>NZ_CP106798.1 GCF_025642155.1 Streptomyces sp. HUAS 15-9
GCGTTGCTCGCCACACAACTCGACTGCGCAGCAGTCGAGTTGATGCCCCCTCTGCTGCGCTACGGGGGCACGGCCCGCTATGCGGGTTTCGATGCCGGGACTGCGTCCCGGCTGGCGGCTTCCGCTGCGCTCCAGCCTCCCCGCGCTCCGCGCGAACGGGCCTGCGGCCCTCGCGGCAGCAAGGGGCGGTGGGCCGGCCCCTTGCTTGGCGGGGTCAGGACCGCGGTCTGGCCATTTCTGGAGGGGGCGTGGCTGTCTTCATCGGTGCGCGCCAGCTCGCCCACACTCACCCGGAAGTGCAGCCCAGGCCTGACGGCTCTTCAACTTCACTACGTTCTTGCCCTTCCGTACGCAGGACACTGCGCTGCGGCCTGTCCCGGGAGCAGATGGAGCAGCTTGGGCGCATGAGTCCTGGCAACCTTGAGTACTGCTCGCATAGTTCTTGTCCACGCACTCAAGTCTCTTCCCATTGCGGCCGGTAGCAGCACTGTCGGCGCCCCGAAATGTGTGGCTTCTTCGGTCAGCACGCACCGGGAGTCTGTCGTGTGCGAGATTCCAGGAGCGTGGTGCGGGATGTTCCCGCACAGTGCGGGCCGAGCGAGGTTGGGGGTGGCGTCCGGTGCGTGCTTCAAAATTTAGTCCAGATTCATTCTGGATCACGCCCTGTCCTCCGAGGGGCAGGGCGTGGGTGCCGTCGACCGGTGAAGCCGCGCAGTGTCCGACGAACCTGCGCGCTGCTGCGCAGGCGTCGGCATCCTGGGTGGGCTATCTCTCACTTCTCAGCTGAGCTGCGTCTTTTGCGGTGACAGTGCATGACGCGCACCGGTGACAGCGTGTGCCGTACACAGTGACAGGCAGATGCTCAGAAAGGGGCGTCGAGTCTGCGCGGCCCGTAGTCGGGCGGCAGCCATCCTTTCTTCCGGGCAGCGATGGTCCGACGGGTGTGGGGAGGTGGTGGCGGGCAGCCTTCCATCAGGTCCTGGTCACTGGTGGGCCATGGGGTCGCGTAGTGGACAGTGCACAGGGGCCAGATCGTCTTCTGTGGCGGTTTCGGGCGTGGCTTCGCGCCCTGCCTTCGGCGGCGCTGCTTGGGGCGCGGTGGCTGGGGCGGACGGAGTTTGCAGCTCTCCGCGAAGGCTGTCAGGCCCGGCACGTCCGTATTCGCCAGAGGGTCGCTGAACAGCGGGCCGTCTGTGTCGGAGTGGATACGCCACAGGCAGGCCGCGGCCAGAAGGAGGGAGCGGGCCCAGAGCGGAACGTGGTGGGTCATGCAGCCCAGGCGGAGTCCCTCGTCGTGAAGGGTGATGGTGGAGGCGTCCAGGGCCAGGTCGCGGACGTGGGCGGTGTCGAGCTGCGTGGTGGATGCCGCAGTGAAAGCGGCGGTGGCGAGTTCGGCTGCCAGGTGCGGGTGAGCGGTGGCGTGGCGGAGACGGAAAGCAACCTCCGCCTCGGTGACCGGTGGCATCACAGGCGGGAAGAAGTCCATATCGGCCGCCGTGGGCGCGGTGCACTGGCAGGGGCGGGGACTTGCGTCGAGGGCACGAAGAGTGGTCAGGGCGGGCAGGCTGATCCACCGGTTCGCCAGCGGACGGTGCGGGATGGAGGCCTGGACTGCAGGGGATGGTTCGGCGGCCGGGAGGAGGGCTGCGGCCTCGGCCGGGTGGCAGTCGACGCCGACCAGGACGCGTTGAAGGGCCACGGGCAGGTAAGCGCGGTGACAGACCAGGGACAGGTGAAGGCCTGTGCGCTGGCGCAGGTGCAGCAGGGCGCGCAGGCGGTGAGGGGTGAGGTAGTGAGCGCGCAGCAGCATCAGGTGGGTGGTGCCGGTGGCGAGGATCCAGGCGGCTGCGATGGTCCAGGCGGAGGCCGTGTCGCGCTGGCGGTACCCGGTCAAGGGCACAGGCTTGCCGAGCGCGGCCAGGATGTCGTAGGCCAGTGCGAGGGTGGAATCGGTGCCCGGAGTGGATGGACCGTGAGCTGGCCCGCCCAGGGGCATGTGCGGCAAGAGCTGCGCGGGTGTGCACAAGGTCATCGTGCGGGTCCAGGACCACGATGAGGGGTGGCGGACTGGTGCAGATCAGCATCGTGTCCCCCGGCGAGGAGCTTGCTGTAGGCCCAGCGCAGGAGGTCTTCGTCCACACGCGTCCGGCCTGTTGCTGCCAGGCCGCCCAGAAGCTGGTGGGTGATCTTGGCCCAGGCGCGGAAGTTCCCGTGGGCGGCTTCCTGGTCGCAGACGGCGATGAGCGCGGGGTCGGCGTCGGCCCACAAGGGATGGAACGCAGGGACGACCGTCTGGACCTCGGCCAGCGGCATCCGGGGAATCTCCTGCCAGGTGTAGACCCGTGATTCCAGCATCGGCTCGCTCTGCAGCGTCTCGAAGCAGCCGTTGCCTCCCGTGAAGATGATCGTCAGGCCGGTGTCGGAGTCATCCCAGAGGTAGCGCAGATACTCGAAGCAATGCTTGGACAGCCACTGCGCCTCGTCACACACCAGTACCTTCGGCTCGTCCAGAGCGGCGCGCAGCACCCGGTCGAATTCGATCGGCTGGGGCGGCGGTCGGCCCGGCAGTTCCAGAGCGTGAAAGAGCTCGTACCGCAGACCCCGGGTGGTGGGCCGGGCCTGGAACCGGATACGGCGCGTCAGTGCCGGAGCCAGCTCGCGCAGCGAGGCATTGACCGCCAGGGACTTGCCGTGGCCGGTAGCGCCGTAGATGCAGATCATCGCCTGGGCCTCGACGGCCACTCGGATGTTCTCCCGTACTTCCAGCAGGGTCTTGGTGGCAACAACGTGGGCGTCTTTCAGGCGCATGTAGTGGTCGTCGCGTTCTTGCGGGAGAAGGCCCCGGCGCTGTGCGGTCGTCATCGGTCAGCTCCCCTCGTCGGGCATGCTCGCCGGCGTGCTGGGGTCTGGTGCCAGTCGCTTGACGGGACGGGCCCAGGAGGCAGGGGGCTCGCTGGGCGGGATCAGATCCGGCAGCGCCCGCGCGGCCAGGTCCGCCCGGTGGCTGACGGCGAGTTCCTGCTCGGCCTGTACTGCCGTCAACGCGCCCAGCCTCTGCGGGCGCTGTGCACTGGTGACCGCCCCGAACCGGTCCCGCGTGTGACGCGAGGCAGCAGACAGCGCGCGGGCCAGGCGGCGCTTCTCAGCTTCCCGGCTCTGGCGCACCGCACGCCGCTGGTCGGCGCTGGCCGCGTCTGCCAGGTGCGCTGTGCCCAAGTGCCTGCCCGAGGCCGCGTCGAAGACCTCGATCTCATGGTCATGATGCGGGATGTAGCGGATGCGTACCTTCGTGCCCGCATCCGCACGGCCGGTCATCCACTCCCCACGTAGTACCGGCTTCGCCAGCGCACCCCGCACGCAGTCAGCGTGCGCACCCGTCCGTCGTCCTCCAGCGTGAACGCCCACAGCAGGTGAGCGTCCACGTCCTCGACCGGTGTGGGATCGTCCTGCCACGCCTGGAGCGGGGTACGCCCCTCAAGCGCCTGACTGGTGTGCTCCGTGTTCCACCATGTGATCCACTCCAGCAGCAGACCGACGAACACCGTGAACTCAAGCGGTTCTGCCCCCTGTGCCTGGCTCCCTCGGGTGCTCCGAGAGCCCGGGCGCAGCTGGGCAGACGGGGCGCGGGTGTAGCCGGGCAACGACGCGAAGAACATCCGCTCCACGCACCGGTTCAGGTTCTCCACCGTTCCCTTCAGCTCCGGGCGGTAGGCGGGGAGGTCCTCCACCGGCACCGCAAACGCACCCAGCGCCGCCGCCACCGTGGAAGAAAGGAAATCGCTGCCTCGGTCGATCCGCACCAGCGAAGGCAGACCCCCGACCGGCCCGTACGGGCCAGACAGCTCTTCGTCCCTCGACAAAGCAATCCTCAACGCGGCCAGAATCGCGTCCCTGGACGGCTGATGCGGTGTGACGGCTGCCCGGCAATCGCGTTCGTCGCGCAATCGACGAACCACGTCACCCACGGACACACCAGCTCCCCATCCAGCACAACCTCGACGGGCACATGCGTGTGATCAGCCTCCCAGCACGCATTCCGCCACAACCTCGGCCGCCGCAAATGCACATCGTGCCGCCGCCGAGCCCGCTCCCCACCAGCAAGAGCCGCACGCTGCCCCGCACTCAGATCCCGGCGAATCGCCCGGTGCAACGTCGCCAACGACGGCACCGGCGAGGCGCAGCGGCCCTCAGCGACAGCCGCGGCATGCTCGACCACCAGCTCCCGGTGAACCGCAGCCGCGTTCCCACACCAGGCGAGAAGACGCGCATGCAACTCCGGCGTGACCCGGAACCGCTCCCGCCCCCGCGGCCCTGTACGCCCCTCCCGCCGAGCAGCCTCAAGCCACCGCCACACCGACCTGAGCGACACCCCCACCGAAGCCGCCACCAGACGGACATGCTCCGTGGTCAACTCCCCACGCCCGTCCAACACCAGCAGACGGGACACCGCCTGCTCCCGCCCCAACAACCCCGGCACACCAGCCACCGACCGCGCGACCGACCGGCCACCCTCGCTCCGCTGCGCACGACTCATACCGCACCGCCCGGCAAGAAAACCATCCCCGCTACCGGCCACAGTCCCCCAACCAACAAACAGACAGCGCAGTTCACCGAAGAAGACGAGATGGGTCAACACCCGGCGTACACTCCCCCGACTCAGGAATCTGCACCACCACACCCCAGCCGAAATCAGCGGAGTGACACCAGCAGAACGCCACCCAACACCACATCACACCAGGTCAAAGACCTAGACACCGGTGACAACACACGCACACCACCACTGACACCAAACCGCAGATTCGCACCGTGACGCCGCCTGCGCCTCCTGCCGACACCCCTTTGAACCTCACCAGCAGAACAGACCAGCGCCCACCCCAGACACCAAAAGACCTACAGACACCACGACAGACCGACAGCACCAAGACCGCAAGCCTGTCACCCCACAGACCACAGCAACAGCACCAAGACCCTCAAAAGCCAGACACCCGACCACCCATAACACCAACTGACATCCATACGGCCACCAACTCACAACAGACCGCGCCACATCACCCGACAGGTCCGGGCCCCACACCGGCCAGCGCGGCGGCGGAGCCGACGCGCAGCGGACCCCAGGCCGCGCCCTATCCCCGAGGCCGCCGCCCGCCCACGCCCGCCCCCATTCCTCACTCATCCTTCAACCAGCGCGGGAAAAGTGGCAGCAGAGGGGATGTCAGACCCTCGACCATGCGCGGGAACCTTGGTTGACCTGCGGACACGCCGACCCTCCCGGAGAGGCTCGCGCAAGAGATGTTGCAGGAGTAGCCGCAAGAGATGTCGCAAGGGTCGGCGTTTCGGGTGCCTCGGAGCTGTACAAACTGCAGCAGGATGACCCTGCATCGCTGGAGGAAGAAGGGTTCGCATCGTGATCCGCGCCGGACGCGCCGCGTTGGTCCGTACACTCGCCGACCTCGCCACGGCAGCGGGGAAAACGCCGAAGACATTCAGCAACCAGAAGCTGCACAAAGTCTCCCCACCCACAGGCCACTTGACCTGCGGCCGAGCACCACAAAGGCCCTGTACTCGTGAAGCTACGGCCGGGGGATATGTCCCCCGGCCGTAGCTTCACGAGTACAGGGCCCAGGTGGGCCGGGTCCGGTCCGCGGCTCCCGCCGGTGCCGGATCACTTCCACCTCGAAGGAGGCGGCCGATCCACTCCCTCACTGACCAGAGCGGATCAGATGGCGATCCTGGGGGTATACCAGGCGTCGGAGCCGGACAGCGTCCTCTGGATCCCTATGGCCGAGTCCTGAAGCCCCTTGGGGCAGGTGATCACACTGGAGAGGTACCCGCCCCGCGGCTTGAGGCCCTTCTTCAAGTCGTAGACCATCTGACCTGACGGCCCCGCGCAGTTCAGGAAGAACTCCGAGTGGATCGTCCCGTACGTCTTATTGGTGAAGTTCAGCTGCACCTTGTTCGCACTGACGCGCATGATGCACCGCATCACCTTCTTACCCTCACAGCGCCACACGCCATCGGCCGTGGCGCGGGATGCCTGAGCTTCAGCGACCGTCGCGGACGTCCCCATGAGCGCTGTCGCAGCAACGCCCGCGACCACCATTCGAGCTGCTATTCGCACGATTCACCCGTTCTCTCTGTCCGTGCGCCTAACGAACGCCGGGCAGACCCTTGGGCCCGCCCGGCGGTGACTCGCTGCGCGCACGTGACTCCCCGTGGGAAGCTTCCAGCGTTCCCCGTGGAGACGATCTTAATATGCGCGCTGCACTGGACGTATGGCGTGGTGAAGTCCGGAGCCCAAGGCCAGAAGGGTTGGATCTGCTCGAAGTACATCGCTGGCGGCCCTGCGTGATGCTGGGTGTGCCGTAGCTTCACGAGCACAGGGCCGAGGGCGGATCGGTCGTCGTGGCCGAGCAGGGCCAACACCCCTTCCCGGTTCTACTCCCGTCGTTCGTCCTTGCTCACGGAACGCTACATGTCCGTCTGCCGTAGCAATACGAGCGCACCCCCACAAAGGAGGGGCCGCCCGGTAGCCAGCCCGGTCCAGGGACGGGGCGAGCGGTCCAGGATGAGCGAAGCCCAGCGCGTAGCGCCGCCGAAGGCGTCCTTGACGGCTCGGCACGGCCCACACACTCCACGAGCGGGCGGCCCCGGCTCGCCACCTGCGAGGCGCTCGCTTTCGCTCCCCACTCGGTTGAGTAACAGAGCAAGTGAGGCGACGAGTAGCCCTGGCCGAATCCAGAGATCCTCATCATTTGTGGCGGCCGCGCAGGTGCTGGGTCCATGTCGAGCCAGCGCGGCTCGGCCCCATGCTCGTTTCAGGAGATGCCCGCGTACCTGGCCGAGGCCGCGAAGAGCTGGCGCGCGTAGTCGGCGGCCTGCGGATCGCGCTCCTCCATCTGGGCGGGGTCGTGGACAGCAATGTGAACGAGGACGAGTCCGTTCGGACCCGAGGTGTGCGCGGCCATGGCCGGCCCGTAGCGACCCGGTGTGACATCACCCGCCCAGGCGCTGCGGCCAGCGCCCGCGGGCGCCGCTCAACGCGCCCTGTTTCGGCGGCCTCTTGGACGACGCGGCAAGCTTGTCAGTGCCGCCTGCCAAGATCACGGTATGGCTGAATGTGTGGATGATCTGCTGGAGCGCGGCAACGGCTGGTCGGAGCGGATTAGGGACCGGGTGACCCAGCTGCCTCCGGAGCTGACCGAGTTGGTGCTGCACCTCGGTCGCACCGGGACCTTCTGGGACTGGCACTACAAGGTCGACGCCGCCTGGAAGCGGCAGACGAAGGCCTTGCTGAAGACGGACGGCGCGCGGGAATTGGTGGCGGAGGCGATACGGGCCCTGTCAGCCGGCGGATCCCTGCACGACTGCACCGACCCCAACATCACCTGGCAGGACCTGTGGGCCAAGTCAGACCGAACCCCCACCCGCGACCTGGCCAACGGCTTCGCCCTGGCCGCCGGCTACCTCGCCCGCGGCGCCTCACCAACCCAACTGGATGACCTGGTCGCCGACTTGCTCACAGTCGCCCGCAAGAACGCCCACGTCCTCGACGGCTACTACAAGCGCGACGACGACCTCTGCGGCGCCGTCTTCACCGCTCTCGCCGACCTGTCGGCCATGGAAGCCCTCTGGACTTTGCACCGCGAGGTCCAGCCCGGCGCCCACTCCCACCGGCACCTGGCCAAGGTGGCCAAGAAGACGGCCACTCGCCTCGGCGTCCCACCCCACCAGCTCCAGGAACGGACCGTGCCCACCCACGGCGTCGGTGCGGACGGCACACTGAAGCTGGGCTGGATCGGATGCGGCGCGATCTGGCTCAACATCCCCTACGAGGCCGTCATCACCCTCTCCTCCAGCGGTCGGGTCACCGTGGACTGGATCGACGTCGACGACGGCGGCGCCACCACGCGCACCTCCTCGCCGTTCCGCTCGCCCACCGGCCTCAAGACCAAGTACCTGCCCCACAACGTCGACGTGACCCGGCTACTGGCCCGCAAGATCGAGGAGACCCTCAGCAGCGAACGCCGCCGCCTGTACGCGCTGCAGCACGAAAACCGCCTGTGGCCGCATGCCGAGTGGGCCCGCTACTACCGCGACCACCCCCTCACGGGCATCTTCGCCCGCGCCCTGATCTGGGAGTACGAGACCGAAGAAGGCATCTGGACGGCGGGCCTTCCCCACGAGACCGGCTGCCACACGCTCGACGGCCGCACCGTCGACATCGCGGGCACCACCCGTGTGCGGCTGTGGCACTCCAAGCGGGCAACCCCCGATCAGGTCGACGCTGTGCGCGTCTTCCTCGCCGAACGCGACGTCCCCCAGCCCTACGACCAGATCAAGGATGCCACCTGACACAGGACCCCACCCGACGCGAAAGCACACTGCAGGGCGCCCCCACGGGAGAGCGGCTATGGCCTGCGCTCATCGCCGTCCAAGCACCCCAATCGCCGACAACGGCAGAAGAAGACGATACGACGCGGGACGCGAGAAAGCCTGGCCTGCGTCCCGCGTAGGAACCGGACCTCCGCCGACCGCTCGGCTTCTGACAGCGCGCGGCCTGCTGCCATCGCTGCGGGCACGGCAGCAATGACAGCGGCACCCGATGCAGCTGCTACTTCAGGCCGAGCTTGGCTTCCGCAGTGACCCAGTTCGTCGCGATCGCCTTCTGGACCGAGGCAAGGGTGACCCTGCCGCTGCAGATGGCCGTGTGCAGACGGGCCTCGACCTTGTCCTTGTCGTTGTTCGGCCCCGCTCCCGGCCTGTGCCCAGGGCTCGGGGGCTCGACCCAGAGGTTCCGCGGGTCGTTGGGGTCACCGCCCAGGGACAGAGAAACCAGGTGGTCGTACTCGGCATCGCGCAGACTGCCCCTGTAGCTGTACGACTTGGCGTTTGCCGACTTCTCCGCGCCCGTCACCGACGCCGGGGGCCGGATCCTAGAGCTGTACCCCGGGTCGCAGATGGTGGACTTGAGCGTTCTGGCCGTCACCTTCGGATTCAGTGCTCCCGGGGTGCAGTGACTGTCGGGCAGCGGCTGGTTGTGGTAGCTGCGGTAGTGGCAACTGCCGGGGGCTGGCTGCTTCTGCACCGTGTAGTGGGCCTGCGGGCCCGGCCCATGCGGAAGGCCGGAGGTGGCGGCACTGGCTACGGTGCCACCGAAGCAGAGTGCGGCACTGGCGGCAAGCGAGCCCGCCGCAGCGAGCACGCGCTGATACCTGATCATGGTTCCCCGTTCTGCGAGCCGTTACCCAACGGGTGAGACGGTCACGCTCACCCACGCACTGCGACCCGGCATGTTCATCTACGGCCGGATGATCACCGGCCAGAAGGAAACCTACCCCGTGAGTGATCTTGTCGACTACTCAGATGAGATGACGTTAGACGCACACGACAGAGATTCCGTGCAGTCGGCGTGGCCGGGCGAGAAGTGCGTGATGCACTATGGGTAGGTATCAGCCTGTGCATTAGACGGTAACAAAGAGGCAAGCACCCGAAAGGGCAATGCCCTTTGGTACACATCGCAGTTGAGACAACTTTGGTTAACTGGTGAAGAGCTGACTCAACAAGCCCCCTATTGTTTGAGTACCTGCAAGGTGCTCTCGGCGTCCAGGTTGACCGGGTAATGGCGTGGACGGGGCGGACGTTCGCTGAAGGCGCCGCCGCAAACGCTCCTGATGAGGATCTCGAAAAACGGGCAAGGCGCCCGACGCCGCACGAGCTGGCCCCCCGGGCACTCCGGCGTCCGGCTCCGCTGCTACCTCGACATGCGCCAGTCCCCCAGGTCTTGAACCACGCCGGACGAGGTCGTGTCGCCGATCGGGTCGGGTGTCGAGCAGCTGACCAGGATCGCGCAGAGCACGGCCCCGACGGTGTAGACCGTGTGGTGCGGGCCGCCCGGATACCTCCACCGACGAAAGCCGCAAGGGCAACGCAGGTTCGCTCGCGGCCGCGTGCAACCCCGGGCGGCCCGGGTTCCGTGTAGGGCGTAGGGAAAGAGGGCGGATCTGGGTCGACTTGGATCCGGCGCAGGCGACGCCTGGACGCGTGAGACGAGGAAGAGCGTGACCGATCATCCCCGCGAGACCGACTTCCGAACCTGGGTACTTGAGCACCGGACACGCCTGCGTACGACGGCATTTCTGCTCTGCGGTGACTGGTACCTCGCCGATGACCTCGTCCAGGACGCGCTCGGACGGCTCTACTCCAGGTGGGACAAGGTGGTGGCATCCGGTGATCCGCGCGCGTACGTCCGTCGGATCCTGTGCAATCTCCACACCGACTACCGGCGTCGGCCGGCCCGACGTGAGATCAGCGAGGCGGATGTGGCCACGCTGCACGCACACCCGCACACCCGCATCGAGGAGCGCGACGACGATTTGATCGCCGCCCTGCTGACGATCCCGGCCGGGCAGCGGACCGTGCTCGTCCTGCGCTTCTTCGAGGACCTGTCCATCGAGCAGACCGCCGCCCTGCTCAAGACGAGCCCGGGCAACGTCAAAAGCCAGACGAGCCGAGGCCTGGACGCCCTGCGCTCCGCGCTCCGAACGCACCCGACCAAGAACATACGACCGACCAGGATCGAAGGAGCATCGTGAACCCCGACCAGACGCCGGAGGAACTCGCCGCGCGCATTGCGTCCCTCAGCATCAGCGCTCCCGCCGACCACATCGACATCGACGAAGCAGTCCGCGCCGGGACGAGGCTGCGTCGGCGTCGGCGGCTCGCCGTCGCCGGCGCGTTTGCCTGTGTCGTAGCCCTCGCCGGATCGGTGGCCGTCGCAACACAGGCGGACCACGGCAGGAGCAACACCATGGCCTCTCCTATCTTCGGCACCTCATCCCTGACCGCCGAAAGCCTCGGCGGGCGGTGGATCGCCGTCCGGATCGACGGTCGCGACGTCTCGTCGTGGCGCGACGTCAGCGGCATTCCGGCGAACCTCATCATCGGCGCCGACGGGGCAACGAACGGCTGGCAGGTGAACAGTGCCTGCGGCCCGCAGGCCGGCGGCAGCTTCACTCTGGGTACGGACGGCTCGTTCACCGCCACATTGCCGCCACGGCAGTTCCAGTCCTGCCCCATGCTCACCACGCCGACCCCCGATCTCCTGGACGCGGTCGCGCGTACCGCCTACGTCACCGTGGACGCACCCAACGGCTCGGCCGCCCGAACGCTACGGTTCCTGGACAGCCACAAACGAGTCGTTGCCCTGTGGCGCGAGGACACCACGATCAGCTCGCGTGCCTCCATGACCTCCGTGTGCAAGAAGGCGCTCGGACACGAGTCCACCTCCGACGGCACCTTCACCACCGTCAAGCACGTCCGCGCGAAACACCTGGCTGCGACGAACGCCAAACCCGAAAACGTTCTGCCCGACGTTCCCGGCGGCACCGTCGCCGTCTACTGCTCGGCCACCGAAAAAGGTGCCCCCGTCAGGTACGCGGTCACGGCCAACGGTGACAAGGTGCAGCTCCGCCCGGCCAAGTAAACGACCACGCGAGTGCCGCCCGCTAACGCCTGTCGCCGGGAGCACACGGCGGCTCTCGGCGACGGCCGGCCCGCAGGCCCGATGCTAGGAACAGCGCTTCCAGGTCTGGTAGAACTTGCTCGAGCTGGAGCGGGTGTTGGTGTTCAGGGCAGCACCGGACGAGGTGCCGTTGGTCGTCATCCGCACCTCGGTGGTCGACAGCTTGAACAGGTCCTTGAAGGTGCTGCCGTACCTGGCACCGGCGGCACTGAACGTCTGCCGGCTGAACTTACGCAGTTTGAAACCGGACGGCCGCTCGGTGATGTAGTCCGCGGTCTTTCCGTCGTAGTAACCGGAAAGACCGGACACGTTGACAGGTGACCAGCCGGATCCGGCGGTCCGATCGTACCAGTGGAACCCGACCTTTCCGGAGCTGTAGGTCATGTACTGCGAGATGACATGTCCGGTCTTCGTGGTGTGCCCGATGTAGACGGGCGGGTTCTGGTGCGCGGAGTTGAGGTACTCGAACCACAGCGAGGCACCCTGGGTGGCCGTGCCCGACGAGCCTGAGGCAAAACCCTGCTGGATCAGCTTTGTGGAGTGGATGTAGCCACCGAGGCCGATCCACGAACCTGCCAGCGTGGTTCTGTTGGGGCCGCAACTCGTGGAGTAGGTGGGGATGTTCTGGTCGTCATAGACCTCGTTGTAGTTGGAGTGTCCGGTGGCGACATAGCCGCCCCAGTTGCTGCTGTAGGCGGTGAATCGCGGCGACGACAAGGGGGACGTCCCCAGGCACGGCACCGACGGGATGGTCTCGCGGTACCCCTTGTACTTGGCCCGCCACACCGCCAGCGCCTTCGGATTGTCCGGGGCGTCGAAGCCGTAGGCGCGCGCCGTCGCGGGCGCCGCTGTCTGCGGCCGGAAACCCTGGGGCGGGACGACCGTCGACATGGTCGCACCGCCCGGCAGACGGTACGTCAGCTCCTGCCCGGCTGCGGCGCGCACGGCCTGCGCAGCCGACGGCGACACAGTCTTCCCGTCCGCCCCAACCAGACGCGTCTGTGTGGGGCTGAGGGTTGTGCACCCCTTGGCCGGTACGGAATCGGCCACCGGTGCGGCGTTCCCGGGCGTCGTGGGGGCCGCCACGTAAGCGGCAGCCGCGACCGCCATCGAGCTTGTGGCGACTAAGATTTTCCGGACACGAGAGACCTTGCGCATCGCTTCTCCCTGATCGGTCGACCTGCTTGAGCAACCGAACATAGGCACGAATTTCCGCTGTCACCACGGCTGATCGGGAGGTGTCTAAAGAGGCAATGCCCCAAAGGGAAGGGAGCCCAGGCCCGTACCACCCGTCCGCCCAAGTGCCCTGACGTGGAGTCCGACCCACCTGTCCCCACCCGGGAAGACGACCGCCGGGCATGCCTCCCACGCGCCGAGTCCAACTCGCCCTCACCCCAGGGTGAGCGTCATTGCCACCAGCACCGCTCTGGCCGCCTTCGCACGCACCGACGCCGATGCGGATGACGGATGAGGCCCGGCCAAGGCCTCCGGTGCCCCGCAGTATCGCCGCCTCACCGACACCGCCCCCACGTCCCTCGGCAGCTTGTCCCGCCGCAACAGCAGCCTTCCCGGCATGGCGGTGTGGGGGGACCGTAACGTCGTTGTGCGCTGTGGAGTCACGCCTCCCGGGCCCACCACGGATCCTTGCTTCGCGGTCAACGGGGTCGACTGGGTCCTCGACGAGGCGCAGTCCACCGGCACACGAAAGATCATTGTCAGCTACGGGCGCACCCCGGCCGTGCAGGTCGACTTCGACGGCGGGGGCAAGACAGACGCGTCCCTGGTAGGCCTGTCCCGGCTCATCGCCCCGAACCGGCCACCGTCACGCTGCATCGCATCGCAGCGAGCCTTTCTGTGCCTGCCCGGCGGGCAGGCACAGAACCGTGCTAGGCGGCAGGGGGCTTCACTCTCCGCTCCACGGGCTTCGCCAGGCGCTGCGTGCACGCCGAATCCGAACACAGCTGGTCGTGGGCCAAGGCTGCAACGATCGCAGCCTGCGTGCGTGTCTGCTGTTCGGTCTTGTCCACGATGTTCGCGATGTGCGCCTTCACGGTGCGCTCCGCGATTCCCAGTTCACGGGCCAGTTCCCGGTTGCCCAAGCCCGTTCCGAGCAGCAGGAGTACTTCACGCTCCCGCTCGGTCAGGCTCTCCAGCCTCTGCACGCCTAACGCGGGATTGTGACCCGTGCACCGATACGAGCAAGCCGAACCGCGCCTATCGAACCGCCCGGTCATAACGGTCCTTCCTGACCCCAATTTGCCCAGCAGACCCCCGTGGCCTGGGTACGCTCGAGATCAGCTCCAAACCTACCCGTCAGTTATGTCGTGTGCACGCCCCTTATTACAGCGCCAACCTCCCGCTTCTGAAAGAAGATTTGCCTCAAAGGGGGAAGCTCGTTATGTGATCGCTCAACCAGCGAATCTTTTGGCAACTTTTAACTTCATAGCCTGGTTGCCGATGAATGGAATGAGAAACACCAGCCAGAGAAATATGACCCCGGCCACCGGGCCGACATCGCCTTCATGCGCCGTAAGCGTCGGCGCCGCCCCGATCTGAGACCGTGTTTGAGATCTGCCGTGGCCTGTTGCTGGTGTGGTCGTTGAGCATGTCGTGAGCGGTGTCGGGGGCGGGTATCCGTCGGACTTGACGGACGAGCAGTGGGCGTTGGTTGAACCGTTGTTGCCGCCCGCGCGGGTGGGGCCCAAGGGCGGGCGGCGGGAGAAGCATCCGCGGCGGCGGATCGTGGACGCGATCTTCTATGTCGTGCGGACCGGCTGCTCTTGGCGGCAGCTGCCGAAGGACTTCGCGCCTTGGCCAACGGTCTACTGGTACTTCACGTGGTGGCACGACGACGGCACGGTCCAGCGCATCCACGATGCCCTGCGCGGTCAGATCCGCGAAGCCGACGGCCGCAACGCCGAGCCGAGCGCGGGCCTGATCGATTCGCAGTCTGTTCGTACTGCTGACACCGTTCCCGCCGTCACCAGGGGATTCGACGCGGGCAAGAAGGTTAAGGGCCGCAAGCGGTTCATCGTCACTGACACTCTCGGCCTGCTGCTGGCCGTGCACGTCGTCGCGGCCAGTGTCCAGGACCGTGACGGCGCCCGCCGACCGCTGCTGTGGACCCGCCTCGACCATCCAGGTGTCAAGAAGATCTGGGCGGACCAGGGCTTCGCCGGCCGACTGGTCGATTGGACCACCACCGTGCTCGGCCGCGAGCTGGAGATCGTCCGTAAAGACCCCGACCAGCAGGGGTTCCAAGTCCAGTCGAAGCGGTGGGCGGTAGAACGCACCTTCGCGTGGATCACCGCCCACCGACGCCTGGCCCGCGATTACGAGACCAGTCCCGCCCGCTCCGAGACGATGGTCCGATGGGCGATGATCGGCATCATGGTCCGCCGCCTGACCCGAGTGGGGCCAGTTTCCCGGGCAGGCCGACGCCCGTTGACTCGAACTGCGGCCTGATATCTAGGCGCGGGACAACATCAGTCCGGCTCACCTTCGTCTCCGATGAGCAACGTCACCATCGCTTCGAGGCGCTCGTCGCTGAACTGCGGAACAGTCCAGTTGTTGCTACGTGCGTGCTGAATGAACGCCGGGTCGAGCTCCACGTGGTAGCGCCCCACGTAGTGGGACAGGTCGGAGTACCACAGCCAATGTCCGTCTGTGAGCAGGTGCAGCCCTCCGATGAACGCCCCAGTCTCGCTCAGCACGTCAGGCACAGCTGAAGGCGTGGCGACCAAGGCCGTGCCGGCGCGCAGGTACCGAACCAGATCGTCTTCATACCCCGGCGCAGCCATGCGCGCTGCAGCTCGGATGGACGGTCCGTCCAAACTGCCGTACTCCAGCTCCCTGAAGCCGCCGACGAGGGGGAACTTGTCGAAGATCACCTGGCCGAGCCTAGAGCACCCTCCGAGAGGCCACCGAACCAGATCTCAAACGCGGTCTGATGGAGACCGCCGCGTTCGAGGCCGCGCTCGCCGGCCACAGCGACGACCCCTACGACACCCTCACCGACAACCATCGCCCTGTACGCCGCCGTCGCCTCGCTCAGCGAACGGCAGCGCGACGCGATCCTGCTGCACTACGGCATGGGCTTCACCGCCGCCGAGGCCGCCGTACTGATGGGCAATGAGGAAGCCACCGTCCGGTTCCAGGTCCGCACCGGCCGCGCCAGCGCCTCGCCACCCTGCTCAAACTCCCCTCCCCGGAGCACCCCGACGGGAAGAAGTACCGCTCATGACCTCGCTGCAGCCCGAAAACCGCACCACCATCGACGACCTCCTCGCCAAGGCCCTCACCCGCAACCGCTACACCAGCTACGACATCGCCGCCGCCGAAGCCAGACTCCGCAGCCGCCAGGCCCCCACCACCGGCCACCGCGCCAGCGCACCGCAGACGCCGTCCCCCACCCACACCGAATGGACCCCGCCAGAGGACGAGCGCACCCCCGACGCCGACTGGCCTGGTGGGACCTCAACGCCGTCTGCCTGCTGGTCTTGTACGGGCCTGACGCGGATGGGCAGCACACCGACTTCATCGCCAGCCAGCACCACCCCAAGATCCGCAGCGTCCCCCTCCCCCAGCCCGCCATGGTCCACCAACTGCGCCACCTCACCTCCGTAACAACAGACCCCGGCCTACACGGCGTCCGGCTCCGCTGCTACCTCGACATGCGCCAGTCCCCCCAGGACGTGAACCAAGCCGCCTCCGGTGCAGCGGACGGCTCCGGCATGGGCAAAACGGCCGCAACGGGAATGTCGGAGCACCCAAAGACGCCCGTACGCCCGTGGCGACCTTGGTGAACTCCAGGACGCCAGGAAGGCTCGCGCAAGAGAAACGGAAGGCGCTCCTGCGCCGGGCGTTTGAGACCGGCGCGCGCGGGTCGCGTGTCCACGCGCTTTGACAGGTGTTGCCTGCTGGGGTGTTGGTGCAGTTCACGGCCGTCGCGGAGTGGGCGAGATACCAAGATCGCTATCTACGTGCGGTGCATTTTCGGAAAGAGATGCGAAAAGCAAGCTGATTGCCCGTGCAACGCCTACGAAAGTGTCCGATCAATCCCGCGTTGTACTGCAGATGGGGGCATTTGACCGAATGGCGCGGCGCAGAGCGTGTCACTACAGTCACGGAGCGCGAACCCGTGCTTTGGCAGGCCCCGGGTTCGCGGCTCCACAGCATCTCGATCTAGGAGAAGCCCTTGTCTGCATCCCCTTCCGAGCGTGGGATCAAACGCCTGAGGCGTCGACCCGCGCATGACCATAACAAAGCCGCTGTCCAGGACGACACGCCCGGCAACATGGAGGCAACACCCGGCAACATGCCCTGGGTGTCCCACGTGCGAGCTGCCGCGGCCACTCCGGCGCTCATTGTCGTCCCTCACTCCCCAGACGTCACCGACATGGCAACAGCCCTGGTCACGGTGGCCGTGTGGGCGGTCATGACCTGGCGGGCAACGCGCCGCGAGCCCCCAGTGTCCCGATGATCCAACGGCCGACGTCCCCTCGGCCGTCGTCGTGATCCCGCTGCATCCGCACGACGAAACGGATGCAGCCACACCGCTCACCGTCACAAAACCCGGGCGACGATCCCCATTTCGTCGCCCGGGAAAGTTCACCGATAAAGGGAAAACGCCACGATGGGGAACACTTTCTCCAACCCCACCTGCTCCTGGTGCGGCAACGAGCGACGCCGTCAAGCCACCGGCCGGCCCGGCGAGTACTGCAGCACCAGATGCCGCCAGGCCGCCCACCGCCACCGCCAGGCCGCCACAGACCCGCCCGACACGCTGCAGTTCGACCAGACCCTGCGCGTCCAGCTCAACCAGATCGCCCACAAGGCCCGCGACATCCTGCTCGCCCTCGACCAGCCAGGAACCTCCCTGACCGCCCCGCTGGAACAGATGGTGCGCCTCCAGGTCCTCACCGAGCACCTCACCCCCCACATGGTGGCCCGAAGCAAACAGCGCGGCGCCTCCTGGGAACAGATCGGAGCACTGCTGGGCATGAGCAAGGACTCCGCACGAAAGAAGTGGTCCCTGCCCGCCCGCCGCAGCCCGGTCCCCCAGCGTCCCGCCCCCGCGGCCCCACCCGCACATCCCCGCCCCACCCGGCAGACACGCACCAGCCTCGACAGCGGCGACAGCCCGGACTGCCCCCCGCCCCCCGCCCAGCCCGGAACCACAGCAACCCTGGCCGGGCAGGACCTCGCCACCGTCCTCAGCAGCCTCCAGCGCGCCTCCGGACTCAGCCTCAGAGCCCTCGCGACCCGAACCGGCCTGTCCCCCAGCTACCTTTCACGACTCATGTCCGGTGAGCGCTTCCCCGCCTGGAAGTACGCCGCTGCGCTCGCCCGCGCCTGCGGCGCCGACCCCGAAGTCATGCGCCGCGTCTGGGAAGCATCCAACGCCCGGCGGGACAATCAGCCCGCCCCCGCCTCTCTCGCCTCCGCACTGCGCTTCCTCCACCTACGCGCAGGCAGCCCCACCCCCTGGGCCATCGCCATCAGTAGCGGAGGCACACTCAACCAGGACCACGTCACCGCTCTCCTTGACGGCACCAGCACCGGCGAATGGGACCACGTCCGACGCCTCATCCAACTCCTCGACGGCGAACCGTCCTACTTCCTCCCCCTCTGGGAAACCGAAACCCCCACCACCCCCGAAACCCCCCAACCACCCCCCACCCGAGAAGACCCCCCAACCGCCAGCACCCGAGTCGAAGAACTCCTCACCGCCTTCAAAAGCGCCCTCGGCCCCCCACGCCTCACCCCCACCCGCCGATGCCTCGCCACCCCCATACCCGGCGCAACCCACTGGAACGGCCGCTGACCACACCTCCGCACCGGCCCAGAGCCCAGCACCCACCACGACGCGGCCCTTGTGCCTTCAGTCCTGTTGTCGCCCCAGGTTCCGCGTGAACACCAACTGCTGCCGGTCGTCAATCGCCGTACCGACAGAGCCAGCCCGAAAAGGCCGACGCTCAGCGGCAGCAGGCAGACTGCCCAAACGCTCGCTCCGGCACGCGGACGCCGACCCACCAGCCGCGCAGGCCAAGCCCTCGGCGCCCTCCGTGCTCCCCGCCTCACAGGGCGGTGCCGGCACACGGCGCACGAACGACGCTCAGCGCCCTGGCCCAGGCGCTACCCGCCCGAAAGGCGCGTGGCGGGCGGCCGTCAATGCACTTGCCCATCGCCACGGCAAAGCTGGCAGACCGGAGCAGGGAAGCTGGATACGCGCCCCCGCGGACCCTGCCGTTCGCCTCTGCCTTTCATCCGCCAAGCCATCACCTTGCGGTCGCCATCTGTGTAGGCTCCTGGCGCTCCATTCGCACCACTGAGGGGGGATTCCTCATGCGTACACGCTCCGCCGTGGCGGCCGCCGCGACCGCCGCGACGATCGCTCTGCTCGCCGCCGCACCGGCGCAGGCCACCGAGTACACCTCCGCCCTGAAGATCAAGGGCGTGCAGTACAACGCACCCGGCCCGGACTCCAACCGGTGCTCCGGCGGCAACACCAGGGACGAATACCTCACGATCAAGAACTACTCGCGCAGCACGACCGTCAACCTCAAGGGCTACGTCGTCAAGGACGCCACCGGCAACCACTTCACCTTCCCCGCCAACCACTACCTGCAGCCCGGCGACTACGTGAAGCTGCGCGGCGGCCACGGCACCGACTCCGACGCCCACAACGTCGTCTACCGCCAGAACTGCAACTTCATCTGGAACAACGACAAGGACACCATCTACCTGTACAAGTCCTCCGGAGCCCACGCCGACACCCACTCCTACACCAGCGCCGGTTCCGACCCCGACGGCAACGGCTACATCACCTACCACGGCTGACCCGCACTATCCGCGACGAGCGGCCAGCCGCACCGCGAGGCGGCCGCTCTCGTGCGGCTACGGTCAAGGGCCGTAGCCGCTGGCCGCTTGGACCCGCCGAGGTAGCGGTGGCTGGGCATAAGCGCAGGCACAACCACCGCGGGCAAGCCCGCCAAAATCTGGCCATGAACCTACAGCTCAAGATCGGGGTGACGAGGCCGGGCAGCGCCAGCCTTCGAACCGTGGCCCGGCGGTGATGGGCTACGCCTGCGCCAGAGCCTTCTCGTCCTCCTCGCCGGCCGCCGGGGACGTTCCGGCGGCTGTGCTGTCCGCGGCCGCAGATCCGTGACTCGCGTACAGGACGGTGCTCTTCTGCTTTGTGCGCTCGACAGCGCTCTTCGCGACGAGCCGCTCCAGGGTGTTGCGTACGACGTTGGTGTTCCGGGCGCGCTCGGGGTACTCCCTCTCCAACTCGCTGGTGACCTCGGCAGCCGTGCGCGGCTCCCCGGGGTGCCTGTCCAGGATCTGCTTGAGGAGATCGCCCAGCGAAGGCTCGGTGGCCTTGTTCGCCGCCGACTTGTCCGCCGGGGCCTTCGCGGTGGTCTGCTTGGCAGCAGTCTTCGTGACGGCGTTCTTGACCGGGGCAGTCCGCTTGGCGGCGGCCTTCTTGGCCGGCGCCGCGGGGCTACTGGTCTCCTGGTGCCGCGGCTGCGGCACGGCCGCCTCCTCCAGCGCGTGGGTGAGGCCCTGCTCCCCCGTCACGGCAGCATCTGCCGTACCACTGGCGGCGGAGTCCGGGCCGGCAGTCGCGGCAGCCAGAGCTCTCTGCAGTCTGAGCAGCACCTCCTCCTCCGTCTGCAACTGCTGCAGACGCGCTCGGAGGTTCTCCTGCTCACTGCGGTTTGTCTCAAGCTCGCTGGCAAAGCGTCCCGCGTACTTGTCCTGGATGGTGGCAGCCTCGTCGGCCACGGCCCTCACGCTCCTTGGTGTCTGGTGTGTTGCGCCGGATGCTACCCACCCGTAGGACTCCATAGCTGACGTCCCGGCACATCACACCTGATCGAGAGCCACACGCCGTTGGCCTTCCGCCTTGACGGACGACGGGCCCGGCGCTGCGGAGCCCGGGTCTTCGCGCGGGGCCGTGGGTCGCTGTGAGGCCTGGCGAGCGCTGTGCACGGCGGGCGGCGTAGGGTCGTTGCGGATGTTGAGGGGGAAGCCATGACCATTGACGAATGGGTGGAGAGCGCGGCCTGCCGCAGCGCCGACCCGGACGAGCTGTTTGTCCAGGGGGCCCAGCAGAACCGGGCCAAGACGCTGTGCCATGGGTGCCGGGTGCGCACCGAGTGCCTGGCCGAAGCCCTCGACAACCGCATCGAGTTCGGCGTATGGGGCGGCATGACCGAACGCGAACGCCGCACCCTGCTGCGCCGCAGACCCGACGTCGCATCCTGGCGAGCAGTACTCGAGGAAGCACGCCAGGCGTTCGAGCACCCCGCGGCCGGCTGACCGCAGGACGGCGGGCCCGCGGCGGACGGGTCCTCTGCCCTGGTTCTGACGGCGCCGGGCCGCAGGTGGGACGAGAACAAGCTCAACTACCCGGGCTGGGGACTGTCCGCTGTCCGCGCCGTACGGCTCGGCCCAAGTCGCGACGCTGCCTGGTCCAGTGGCACTTGCTCACTGGTGACGGAGCGGAGCCGCGGTGTAACGTCGCTGGCAGATGTCGTGGTTCGCAGTCCCTGCCCGCGCTGTGGCGCGGGCGTTTTGCTGTGCAGTGCCCGAGGACCAGGACGACCACCTCCGGGTCCGCGCGGTGCGGACCCGCCATCGAATGGAAGGCACAGACATGGCCAGCGGCACCGTCAAGTGGTTCAACGCCGAAAAGGGC
Organism: Streptomyces sp. HUAS 15-9; assembly: GCF_025642155.1. Taxonomy (NCBI): domain Bacteria; kingdom Bacillati; phylum Actinomycetota; class Actinomycetes; order Kitasatosporales; family Streptomycetaceae; genus Streptomyces; species Streptomyces qianjiangensis. Next base: position 21,228 of record NZ_CP106798.1, read on the forward strand.
TTCGGCTTCATCGCGCAGGACGGAGGCGGCCCCGACGTCTTCGCGCACTACTCCAACATCAACGCCAGCGGCTTCCGCGAGCTCCAGGAAGGCCAGGCCGTCACCTTCGACATCACCCAGGGCCAGAAGGGCCCGCAGGCGGAGAACATCACCCCCGCCTGACCGGACGACAAAAACGATGCACGGTGCCCTCTGAGCGCTCGCCAACGGCACCGTGCACCGTTGCACAGCAGCCGACTGGGTTCAGCCGAGTCCGAGACTGCTCAGGGCCGTGGTCTAGTCGGTGACAATGGCACGCTGAGCGGCCGCGAGGGTGACCTTGCCGGAGCAGACCGCGGTGTGCAGCATCGTCTCCACCGGGTCCTTCTTGTTGTTGACCCCGCCGCCCGTCTGGTGGCCCGGGTCCGGCGGCTGCACCCACAGGTTGCGGGGATCGTTGGGGTCGCCGCCGAGCTGCAGACTGATCAGGTGGTCGTACTCGGCATCCCCCAACCGGCCCGTGTAGCCATAGGAGGTGGCATTCAGTTCCTTCTCCTTGCCGGTGACGGAGGTGGAGGGGCGGATGTCTTTGGTGTAGCCGCCCTTGCGGCAGATCGTCGATGCCAGGTTGGTCTGGGTGACGGCAGGGGAGATGGCGCCGGGCGTGCACGCCACATCCTCGAGTGGCTCGCCCGTCTCGTACCGGTAGTGGCACGAGCCCGCGGCCGGCTGCTGCTGCACCGTGTACTGCTGCTGCGGACCCGCCCCCACCGCGATCGCCCGCCCGGACCCACCTCCCGGCCCCGCGCTCCCCGACGGCCCCGCCGCCGCACTCCCGCTACCCGCCCCCCGCGAACCGCCGACCGATACAGACGAACAGCCCGCCAACGCAAGGCAGGACAGCACCACGGACGACGCGGCGCGATAAGCAGAGCGCATGATGACCCCTCACAGGCAGGCGGACAGCTGAGCAGATGCTGCCCCACCACGTCATCGCCCTACCGGGCGGGGTACGGCGCCAGGCCCAATCAGCATCGTGGGGCACAGCCAGCGGTTGTGGGTCCGCCTTGTCGTGTGCCTCGGCGCTATGGCGTCCTCGATGGGGGCTGGGCGGGCCGGGTGATCGCAGCGCACACGAGCCTCGCCACGAGCACCGATTAGTGATCCACAACTCTCCCTGCATCGCGGTCACATGAGTATCCATCAGCCTCACGAGAGATCCTGATGATCAAGAGGGAGGGGGCGGTTTTCCACGGCCCGAGCATAGGCGCCCACCATTCGGCGTAAGGTCGGGCGCGTGGGTTTGCCTGAGAAGGGTCTCGGGTGCACCATCAAGTCGGATCTCGGGCTCAACTGCTCATACGACAAAGCCCCTTGCTCCGCAGATGGCTGGACACCGAGCGGCGCAAGGGGCTTCTGATGGAAGGACGAAACGTGTCGATCCAAATCCACGATCCCATACCATTGGGTGCAACGCCACGCGGTGGCCGCTCGGCTGCAGTTGTGATCGTGGTCATCGTAGTGATGACCACTCTCATGAGCACCGATCAGATTGCGGCTGTTGCCGCCCTCGTCACAGCCGCAACCACTGCCGTAACGACACTCAACTGGGGCGGCCACATTCATCTGCCAGCCGTGAGTTTGCACCAGCACCACAGGTAGCGCACCGCTCCTGCTGAGACCCAGGGCCTGGCCGCCACAGCGGCCAGGCCCTCTGTAGTTTGCGTAGTTCAGAGAAGACCTCTGGGTTTATGAGCCCAGCGAGCTACCGAGCTGCTCCACCCCGCGTCGGGCCCGGCCACTCTACACAGCATCACCGACCAGGGCGGAACCCTTTTTTCAGCTGCCGACGGCAGGTGGTGGTACGCCCCCGCAGGGGCGTACCACCTGTGCGGGTACCGCGAGGGGCCGCCGGTTTCACCGGCTGACGGCACCCGCAGCCTCGTCAGCGGCGGACGCCGCCGTGACGCTCACCGCCGCCATGCCGCTCACCGCCGCCGTGACGCTCGTCGCCGCCGTCACGGTGGTGGCCCCAGGACTCGTCGTCGACAAACCGGCCCCGCTCGTTGCGCAGCGTCGCGGTGTCGTGGTCGTTGTTCCACACGTAGTTGCGGCGGTCCTGGTACACGTCCGTGCGGCTGTCACGGCCCACGCCGGTGTGGACGCGGACGGTCGAGCGGCCGTCCAGGCGGACGTGGCGGAAGGTGTAGGTGTGGCCGTCCTCGTCGGACAGGGTCCAGCCGTCGAGGTTCACCGCCCGGCGGGTGGTGTTGGTGAGGTCGATCCACTCCTTGTTCAGGGAGCGGTAGGAGCGGTCGTCCCGGCCCGGCGAGTCGTACTGCACGGCGCTGATGACCACCTGGGCCCGGTCGGCACGCCCCGGGTGGTGGTCGGCAGCCGCGGCCGGCAGAGCCACCGCCCCCACCAAGGCGGCCGCCACGGCAGCGGCTGCGGACAGGCGACGGACGGTGACAGAAACGGATACGAACACGAGGTCCCCCCTTCACAGTCGTGCGCACACCCCAGAACCGACAGCGTGAAAGCCGCAGGCCACCCCAGGTGTGTGGTGCGAGTCGGCGGCCGACCGGCCGCCGACTCGCACCATGCAGGCCGAGTGGAGGCGTTGTGCGCGGTACGCGACGCCTATTACGGCTTGCCCATATTCGTGCAACTCTTGGATGTAACGCCCACCTACCTGCGGAGTGCGCAGGATTGACGATTCACAGGCCTCAACCGCCGCCCGGAATCGGCTACCCGGCATCGATCCGCAGCGGGCGCACCACCCTGCTGCGCTGCGCGCCGTCACCCGAAAGTGAGTAACAGCCGCTGACCGCACTCCAATTAACGACCAGCACATTTCCCTGGGCCGGGGCAGAGCGCCGTCCCAGGCGGGCGCCTCGTGAAAGGCAGGGCGCGGAGGCCCGCACGCCCGGGACACTGCCGGAATGGCGATGGATGGATCTCGAAGCCCGAGGCGCGGCGCGTGCCCAAAGCCCCTGAGGCCTCCTGGAGTTGCCGGTGGGAGAGTGGCTGGACGCCAAGGGTGCTCCGTATGAGTTGCCTGGATGGCGGATACGGCATTGCGCTCGTGCTCGGCGTAACGTCGTGCGCTGAGGACGGGCGGATCAAGGCACGCCTGGAGTGGCCAACCGGGTGAAAGGTGAGCTCCGGACGAACCCGCTCCGGCCGGGAGGGCGTCGTGCGGGTCATGGATGTGATTCACGAGGTGTACGTGTCGGAGCCGGGCCTGGTGGTGGTCGACATCGCGGCCGCCGATGACCAGACCGCGTTCGCCTTTCACGCCGCACTCGCCGCACTGTGGGCCATCACCACCGTCGAGCGCACGAGCCGGACCCCCGGGCACCCTGGAGTCCGGCTCCGCTGCTACCTCGACATGCGCCGATCCCCCAGGTCCTGAACCAGGCCGCCTTCGGTGCGGCGGACGGCTCCGCCGCACCGACGCGTGACCGGCCCCGAAGCAACTGCACGGTCGGACGGGCGTCCGGGCTCACCGTTCGTGTCAATTGGTGCAGGTGTCGAGCATGGAGGACAGGGCCGTCTTCTCCTGGTCGGTGGTGGTCAGCTTCCACACCGCTTTGATGTGCGTGTAGTCCTTGGCATACGTGCACCAGAAGGCCTGGTTGGTGGGCTTCCAGTCGGCCGGCCCGCTGTCGGACTTCGAGCTGTTCGCAGACTCTGAGGCGATCAGCAGCTGGGGGTCCTTGAGGTCGTTGCCGAAGGCTTTGCGCTGGTCGGCGGTCCAGGTGTCGGCGCCGGAGCGCCAGGCCTCGGCGAGGGGGACCATGTGGTCGATGGTGGCCTGGGCGACGTCGGTGACGGTCGTGTCGTCGTAGGCGGAGTACCAGGAACCGGATGCGGGCTGGCAGCCGTCCGGCTTGTCCTGGACGTCCTTGCCGTCCCGGGCGAGAACCGCCTGGCGGGTCGTGCAGCCGTTCGGCTGGGTGGACCAGATGTCGAACTTGTCGCGGGCGTAGCCGTCCATCGAATGCGGTGCAGCGACCGTAAGGGCAGCGAGCTCCGTGCGGGCGATTGCCGTCGACGGCGGCGCGGGAGGCTCGGCAAGTGCCGGGCTGGCGCTGATGACGGTCAGCAGGAGGGTGGTGGCGGGCAGGCCGAAGGCAGCGCGGTGCACCTGACGGCCATCTGCACGGGTGCAGCCTGTCGTCACCGTTCCGTCACAAGTAGTCGCCGACGGAACCCTGCCGCTCTCCCGCCCCTCTGCACTCACGTACCACGACCACACGTACCGCGGGGCAACAACCGACGACCGAAACCCGCGGACGAGACGACTCAGGGGGACGACAGCATGCGGCACAGCAACGGCATTCGCAGGGCGGCTCTGGCGACGACGGCGGTCACGGCCGTCGCGGCGGCGGTGACCGGCATCCTGCCCGGCACCGCCATGGCGGTGAGCACCACCACCTCCACCCCGCCGCCCGCCTGCCCGGCCTCCGCCCTCCAGGTCAGCGCCTGGCAGGCCGTCCACCGGCCCGTCGGGACCGGGACCGGGGCGGCAGTCGTGCAGTTCACCAACGTCTCCCGGAGGACGTGCGTCCTGAAGGGCCATCCGACGGTCGCGGGCGCCGGCAACGGCTCCCCCGCCCACAACACCCCGCTCAAGGTCACCCCCATCGGCAGGGCGGCCACCGTGACGGTCCGGCCGCACGGCAAGGCGTGGGTGAAGCTGACCTTCGTCCAGGTCCAGGGGGAGGCCGACGGCTACTGCGTGTCGGGCAAGGACCCGGTGACGTATCCGACGATGGTCATCGGGCTGCCGCACTCCGGGAAGCACCAGGTCGCCCTGAACGACGGGGTGTGGGCCGAGTGCGACAACAAGGTGACCGTCACCCCGGTCTCGGCGGTCAAGCCTTCCTGACCCCACCGTCCCCACAAATCGAGCAGCCTGCACGACGATCGCAACGCTCTGACCTGCACGTTTACGAGGCGCTGCACATAAGTGCAGGTCAGCGACTCAGCGCACCTTCAGTGCGCTGAGTCGCTGACCTGCGGTGATCAAACTCCGATGACACAAACTCGCGTCGGTCAAAGTCCGATGACAAACGGTCAAGATCCAGTGGCACGGGACACTGCCTGTCCCGGGTGTGGCGGTTGTTTCCCCTGATCACAGAATCGAACATGCGAACGAGGAAGCGCCGTCGCGGCTCCAGCTGCTCCACTTCGCCCGCCGCGTCGTGGTCCAGCAGGCGACGGCAGCCCTCGCCCAGCTCGACACCTGGATAGCAGCAGAAGAGCGACGGGAAGCGGAACGCCGCCGCGGCGAGCAGATGCGTCCGGACCCGCCCGAGTGGCTGATCCAGTACGGACTCAACAAGCAGAACGTCGACGCCGTCCACACCGGCGACTGCTGGGCGGCCGCGAAGAGCGGACGCTGCCGCCCAGCCACCCGGCAGCAGGCACTCGACGCCCTGCGCCGACAGGTACCGGCATGCATCCACTGCCGACCCGACACCGCCCTCGGCATCCTCGACTAGGCACTGCGCGGCCCGCGCCCAGTCGTCTTCTTCGCGGTCGCCTTGCCGGCCGTGCTCTTCTTCGCGGTGGCCTTCGTGGCCGGTGTCTTCTTCGCCGCCTTCCTGACGGCGGCCTTCGGGGGCATCTTGTGGACGTTGGCCTCCGTGTCCTCGCCACGGGAGGCCTGCGCCCGGGCCACGGACTCCTGCAGCGCGGCCATCAGGTCCACCACCTTGCCCGGCTGGATCTCCGGCTCCGGCACCTGCGGCAGAGGCTTCTCCTCCCGCTTCGCCTCGATCACCTTCTCCAGGGCCTCGGTGTAGTGGTCGACGAAGTCCGCGCCCTCCAGCCGGTCGGTGGCCATCCGGTCGATGAGCAGCACGGCCTCATCGACCTCCGCCTGCGACACCTCCACCGCCGGCGGATACAGCTCCGTCGGGTCGCGGATCTCGTCGGGCCAGCGCATCGCGTGCAGCACCAGCGCGTTCTCCCTCACCCGCAGCAGTCCCAGCCGCTCCCGGCCGCTCCAGGCGAACTTCGCCACCGCCACCCGCGACGACCGCTCCAACGCCCTGCGCAACAGCTCGTACGGCTTCACCGCAACCTGCCCGTCCGGCTGCAGGTAATAGCCCTCCCCCACCCTGATCGGGTCGATCGACTCCCACGGCACGAACCCCTGGATCTCGATCGCCTTCGCCGTCGGCAACGGAAGATTCCGCAGTTCCTCGTCCGAGACCGGGATGACCTGTGTCCTGGTGAGCTCGTAGCCCTTGCCGATCTCGTCCTGGCGGACCTCACGGTCCTCCAGCTCGCACACCTTCCGCACCCGCACCCGCCCTCCGTTCTCTGGGGGTTCCGAGACCGTGGTGTGACGTCCTACGGCACTGCTCGTTGGGGCCGTACGACAGGTTCTCGGGGGGTGTGGCTCTGCGGCGGATCGTTGCGATCGGCTCGTGGACTAGGGGTACAAGTGCGCGCATTTCCTGTACGGATGCCTTCGGGCGTCCGGTACTGGACCGTGGTGGATGACGATTTTGAGGTCGTAGAGGAAGCTGACCGATTTCTGCGGGAGATTCGGCTGGCGCGAGGGCGGGCGGAGCTGACGACGAAGGCGTACGCCGAGGGTCTCGTCTTGTTCTTGCGCTGGTGCGTGAGCACGGGGCGGGACTGGCGGACGGCGGCTCGTGAGATGGGGCTGTTCATCCTCTGGCTGAGGTGGATGCCCGGCAACGGCGGGCAGCGTCACGTTGTGGTGCCTGGGCCGGGGATCAAGCCGGTCCGCGGGGACAGCCGGATCAACAAAGTGCTCACAGCAGTGCGGATGTTCCTGGTCCACGCGGTCATCAACAAGGCCGTGGCAGCCTCGGTGTTGGAGCAGATCTACGAACTGAGCGACAACCACGACCTGCCCTTGGCAGCCCGGGGTGAGAGCGGCGCAATGCGCCACCGCCTGCGAGCCCACCATCGGCTCCAGGAGCCCGAGACCGCGGTCGACCGGGCCAGCGATGAGGAGGTCATTGCGATGTTCCTCGCCTGCCGCTCGGCGCGCGACCGGCTGATCATGCTCCTGCTCTCCCGTGTCGGACTGCGTCCAGGTCAGGTCGCGGGCCTTCGTCGCTGTGATCCTCACTTGCTGATGGACTCGCGGTCACTGGGGTGCCACGTCGAAGGCACCCATGTGCATGTCGTCCGGCGACAGAACGAGAACAACGCATGGTCGAAGTCGAAGAAGTCGTGGGTGATGCCCGTGGATTTCCTGGTCGTGCAGGCATTCGACCAGTACGCGCTGGAACGCCACGAGCATCTGGGTTCCGACGGCAGCGACTTTCTGCTCGTCAACCTCTTCCGGCCCCCGCTAGGTGCACCGGTCTCTGCGGACGCAATCGGGGAGTTGTGCGAGTCGTTGTCCCGGCGGGCGGGGCTCGGCCGCCGGGTGGGACCTCGGATGTGTCGGCACGCGATGGCCAGCAATGTTGTCGACGCCGGCGGCAAGTTGGACGAGGTGCAGATGCTCCTGGGGCACAAGCATCCCGAGTCCGCGCGGCCCTACTTGCATCCGGCGGCGTCACGGCTGCGTGAGGCGGTCAACCGCGTTCCCTCGCCGCGGGAGCTGGGCGGGGAGGGAACCCGATGACGGTGACCGCTGCTCCACTCCGGCTCGCAGCGCGCCTTGAGGAGGACGACGGCACGGCTTCGGCGTTGCGAGCTGCGGTGGATCAGGAATTTCTGGACCTGCTGGGCTGGTCGGATGAGGTCCGGATGTTGTTCTTCCCTTACGACCATCACCTGCTTGGCATGCCGATGTGCAGGGTGAAGGGCTGTCCACAGGCCAGTGTCGCCCGGCAACTGTGTGAAGGGTGCCGGCTGCGGTGGAGGCAGGCAGGGAAGCCTGGCGTGGATCAGTTCGTGGAGACGGCTCGCCCCGGTACGCGCCGGACCGGGGTCGCGGACTGCTCGGTGGAGGGATGCCCGCGGCCGTTCCGGTCGTGGAGAAATCCGGTCTGCTCGACCCACTTCGCCCAGCTCACCCGGCTTCAGGTGACGTTGGAGGAGTTCCTCGTGCGTGACGACGTTGTCCCCTTGCCGGCCTTCGGGCACTGCGAGGTCGTGGCCTGCCACCGCAAGCGAGACGGCAGTTCCCCGTACTGTCATGGCCATCGTGTCCGTTGGTCGTGGGCCGTCAAACGCGGACTGAGCAGAGACGATGAAGCGCGGTGGCGGCGTACTACCGCGCCTGTCTCGGCGAACAACGAGGTCAGCCTGCGCGGACTGGCCGAGCGGCTGGTCGCGGAAATCCTCTACGGCATCCAGGCCCGTACCCGCGAGGGCCTGCACACGACGCAGCCCGTACTCCGGACGCTTACCAATCGGCTGCGCGAGCTCGAACTGCCCTCGCTGGCCGCAGTGGACCTAGACCAGGTATCCCGCGGCGAACGGGGATTCTGCAGCAGCCTGGTCACCCATGTCGGCCGCTTCGGGCTCACCCCAGAGGGCGAACGGGCCAAGGACGTGTGGAACGGCGCCGTCTTCGGCCATGCCGGCTATCTGCGTTTCACCGCGATCCACCAGCCATGGCTCCGCGGTGCCGCAAAGAAATGGGCGTTCTTCTCGCTGCCGCAGCGCCGCGGCAAGGCCATCGCCACGTGCCAGGACATTCTCAGCGCGTTCGCGCTCCTCTCCGAGAGCCTTCGGCTGCAGCGCGAGGACGGCGGCAATGACATTCGATCCCTGGGCCGCAGGGACATCACCGCCTTCACCAACCGGCTGAGCTACCTGCGCCACACCGGCGTCATCTCGGCCCGCAGAACGGTGGTCGTCAGCCGCTGCGTGCGCAGCAACCTGGCCCGGATGCGCTCATTGGGCCTGACCCGACCCGGCGAGCCGCTACACGGTCTGCCGGACGACTTCGCTCTCCTGGCCGAGGACGTCCCCGACGACCCCGAGGACACCGAAGCAGGCAAAGACCTCCCAGCCGAGGTCATGCGGCAAATCTGCGAGTACCTGCCCTCCCTCGCCGGCACGAAGCGGAACGGCAACGAGAACCGGGTGGCCACAGAATTACTGATCGACACCGGCAGGCGGCCCATGGAGATCTGCCAACTGCGGTGGGACTGCCTTAAGCAGGACACCGACGGCCAGAACGTCCTGATCTACGACAACTACAAGGCCGGCCGCAAAGGACGCCGACTGCCGATCTCCCAGGCCACCGCAGGAGTGATCACCAGGCAGCAGGAACTGATCCGCGCCGACTTCCCCCTGACCCCCACCGCTGAGCTGATGCTCCTGCCGACACGGGTAGGCAACCCCCACGGCCGCAAGCCACTCGCGTCCGGCTGGCTGGCCAGCCGCCACCGCGAATGGATCCGGTCACTACCCGCGTTCCTGATCCCCACCCGCGTCGAGATCAACGGGCAGCAGGCCACCAAGATGCTGCCCTTCGACAAATGCAAGATCTTCCTCTACGCCTACCGGCACACCTATTGCCAGCGGCACGCTGACGAGGGCATCCAGCCCGACGTCCTCCAAAGCCTTATGGACCATCGCCAACTCAGCACTACTCAGCGTTACTACCGTGTCACTGAGCAGCGCAAACGCGAGGCCGTCGACCGCGTCTCGGCGATGCAGTTCGACCGGCACGGCAACCGCATCTGGCGGCAAGCCAAGGAACTGCTGGACGACGAGTATGCCCGCCGCGCTGTCGGCGAGGTCCAAGCGCCCTACGGCGTCTGCGTCGAGCCATCCAACGTCGCGGCGGGCGGACACGCCTGCCCCGTCCGATTCCGCTGCGTCGGATGCGACCACTTCCGCACCGACGCCTCCTACCTCCCTGACCTGGAGGCATACCTCGCCGACCTGCTGCGAAACCGAGAACGACTGGCCGCGTTCGCCTCCGCCGACGATTGGGCAAAAGTCGAGGCCGCACCCTCCGACGAGGAAATCGCCCGGGTCCGTCGTCTTGTGCGGCGTGTCCGAGAGGACCTCGACGTTCTCACCGACGAGGACCGCACGCAGATCAAGGAAGCCACCACTGTCCTGCGCCGCAGCCGCCGGCAGATCGTTGCCCTCGGGATGCCCCGCGTCGGACCGCCCATGCCCGACTTTCGCCCCGGCAGAACAGCATGACCAACATGAGTGACGGGCGGCGGGCCGACTCGGCCCGCCGCCGGGAGCGCGTTCTCAAGGCCCTCGACACGATGCTGCGAAGCGACGCCGACATCACCGTTTCGGCTCTCGCCCGTGCGGCTCGAGTGGACCGAACTTTTCTCTACCGGCACCGCGACCTGCTCCAACGTGTCCACGCGGCCGCGGCCGCCGCCCCTCCCCAGGAGGGGCAGATCGCAGCCGTCAGCCGGGCCTCGCTGCAGGCCGACCTGGCCAACGCGCTGGAACGGAACAAACGCCTTGCCGCGCGGGTCCAGCAGTTGGAGAAGCGCCTCTCCCAGGCCCTCGGGGAGGCGGCCTGGGCCGAGTCCGGCTTGGGGGCGCCAGCCGATGTCGACCAGCTCCAGCAACGCATCAAGATGCTGGAGCAGAACCTCGCCGACATCCAAGATCAGCTCGACGAACGTGCCGATGAATTGGAGGCTGCCCGAGCGGCCAACCGAGAGCTAACCCGGGCCCTGAACCAGCGCGAAACGTAGGTCTGACGGGCCATGTCCTCGTCGTCTTGACGTGAGCATATGATCGCCAAGCGTGAGCTTTGCTGCTGTCTGACGCGTTGGGGGGAACGGTGCCGGGGAGACATACCGCCCAGGTCCTGAGTGTGGCTGCTGCGATCGCGATGTTGTCCGGGTGCGGAGGAGCAGATCGGCCAGGGCCGGAGGCCACGACGAAGGTCCCATCGTCGGCTAAGGCCGATGTGGTGCTTGGTAAGGAGCAGTTGTGGGTCGTGCTGCCCGGAGCAGCCGATGTGCCCCCGGGATGGAAGGCAGCAACTTCATATCGCATAGAGGGCAGCTCGGGTACCGATGGCTTCGTTGCCTTCGGCAGGAAGGCTTACAGCGCGCCAGATCTCAACGGTCACGTTGGGTTCGGGCTTAGATCGTTCAGGAGCCGCTCACAGGCCGAGGCCGACTACGGCAAGTGGAAGAGGCGTACTGCCGGCACGCAGCAGGCAGCGGCGCAGATAGACGGTGCGGACACGGCATTCACGGCCGTCTATTGCCTCGGCCGGAGCTACTGCAGCAGCTCAATCCAGATGCGAGTGGGCTCCGTCAGCGCATACGTGAACATCAACACTGATGGGCCGCCAGCTGCAGATCCGAAGGTGCTCAACTCCGTGGCACGTGCCTTCGTGCTGCGCATCCACCAGGCAGAGCAAGGCCAGAGGCCCACGGCGAAGGCCGGCTGAGGCTGCGGCGGCTGATGAAGGCTTCCGCAGGCTGGGCGCCGGGAGCCGCACAAGAGCGCGGCGCTTCACTACACCGATCCGAAAGACGATTGGCTGCCGCGCAGCGGGCGCGGGGGCCCCTCGTTCGCTCGACTCAGCGATGGCGCCACACCTGTTGCAACAGATACTGTCGACCGCATCAACGCTGAGCTGCACGAATCGGCGCCACTTGAGAGTCGCAGCACACTCTTCCCCAGAGAAGCCATGTCCTCAACGTGGTACTGGTGGAAGCGCACACTGTGGTCCTCGGTCGCGGACACCACGTGGATGGGAACGGTCACGAGACCGAAGCTGATCGCGCCGCTCCAGATCGTCCGGGGCATGGCAGAACCTCCGCAGAACACCCCGAGCACACCCAGCCTAGAAGCCACGCCAGCACCGGTCACCCGAGAGCAGGGTCTCCTATGCGAAGGGCCGCCAGCTTCAATGGACTGCCCTGTTCTCCTCGGCTGTCTCCCGCTTCGCACTGGCCAGGGCCAGCCTAGAAGCAGACCAGCGCCAGCCCGCCGCCGGTTACTGCCGCCGCAGGCACCCTCGTGGTACCTGACCGCCGGGAACCACCTGCCATAGGTGACCGCCGCCGCACTCGTGGTAGGCCGACCAGCCGCCCCGCCCGACAGCCGCCACGCAGGACGTGACCACCTCGCCCCGGCGCAGGTACCGGAGAACCGGCGAACGCGTCGTGGCTACCGCCCCCTCATTCCACCGGGGCCGGCGCACCGCCACCGTGGTGACGGCCCGCCACTTCGCGGCACAAGGACGTACGGCGGAAGGGACATGGCTGACGCCGACGCCGGACCGACAAGCCCGGACGCCAGCATGGCCACCGTGGCCGCCGCGGTGAACAAGTAACGGATCATGAACGGCCAACGCCCGCCCCACCGGCCAGCGTCACGGACACCAGGCGGAGATCACCCACCCGAGGCACAACAGCACACGCCGCGGGCCGGCCAACGTGCACGAGCGACTCCCAGAGCGTCAGACAGCCTGATCCGGTTCGGCCTCGCGCAGGGCACGCGCCGCACGGTCACAGGCGCGAGCCAGCTGCTCGCGGAAGGGATAGATCCGCGCGGACCCTGCGCCGGTACGCAGTGCAGCCAGGGCTTCCACCCACTCGACGGCGTCCGTGGGCAGTGTGTACGGCTCGCCGCTCAGTCGTACGGCAAGACGGGGCGCGGTCGGGACCGGGACGGTGCGCACGACGGTACGCTCCACCACTTCCCGGACGGGCTCGGCGGACCGCCCGCCGGCCGCCACCGGTCGGCCCGCGCGGCGGTCGGCACTGCGCACCTCCCATGCCCGGGACCGGTGCGCAGGCGGGCAATAGACCGGTGGCCGACCCCTGCCCGTGTAGTCGATGGGCGCACCGCACCAGGCGCAGGTGCGCTGCACAAGCCGCTCTTGTGCGTCCGGACTGCGGTCCGCCTTTTTCGTCACAAACGTAAATCTACTACCTGCACAAATGCCGAGTTGGGCAGGGGGACGGTGGGGCCGACCGCAGCCCCAACCGTGACCGGCCACGTTGCCTGCAGCGGGCGGCGCTTGTGTGTGCGGCCGTGCCAGAGGCCCCGCGCGACCTCGCTCCAGCCCAGACGTCAGGGCTGGCCCAGTGCTCGGGCCTCGGCGAATGTTGGTTGGTCAAGTCCGAGTACGTGTCCGACGACCGGGACGAAGCCTGCCACGTGCTGCTTGATCTGCTCTTCCAGATCCGAAGGCTTCTCGAACATTTCCGGCTTCGTGGCCTGGATCTGAAACTGTTCCCGCTGGGCTTCGTACGACTGCCAGTTCACGCGATGCTCAGCGCGGGCCTGGACGAGCGTGGCCTCGGGGACCGCTTCTGCAGCGAGGAGACGGCTCACCTTGTGGTCGAGCATCCACATGGCGATAGCCTCCCGAACGCCGAAAGGGAGTATGGGCGTGCCGATGCTCCGCTCGATGCGGCTGCCGGGAGCCGCCGGCCAAGGAGAGCAGACCTCGGTCAGCGCCGAATAGAGCCGGTCCCAGTCCGCGGAGCGGTGCTTCTCCCCCTGTTCGATCAGGAGCTGCGCCTTGCGGCGCTGGTGGTACGGGGCATCTGGGTGGGCGAACTGGTCAACGATCTGGCGGGCGTTCTCACTGCGCTTGGCTGCGGTGCTCCTGGTAGCCCGCGCCCAGGTTCGCCAGCCGCGGCGCGCCTGGGCATCGGACACAACCGTGTCGTCGGTCAGCCATATATGCAGGACCACGCGGATCAGCGTGTGGTGCGGGACGCGTGCGAGTGGAGAGCGCTGGCGGGCCTTGAGCATCTCGGTGAACAGCCGGCGCTGATCGGCCGAGTACAGCCGTGCATCGCTGCCGTGCCGGGTGGACTTGCGGAACGCCGGAGCACCGAGCAAGCCGTACTCCGTCCAGTCCGTGATCACGCGCAGACTGGCCTTCGGGACGCCGAGTGCCACGGCATCGGCGACCAGGTCCTCAGCGGTAGCCGGCTGCCACTCATCGTTCTCGTCCGTCACGGCGTGGAACTTACACCCGGATCCGGGCCTCTCGAATGGCCTCCAGTAATCACCTGACGGGAGTGTGGGTCCGGGTGCTACGGCCAGCTGTGAGCGGACCGTGTCGGCCCGAAGTGGCGTCGCCAGTCCGGGCCTTCCCGGCCCTCACACCGGGCCGCCATGTACCCGAATCAGATCTTCAGTCGTATGTACTGCGTGCTTCTTTTCGGGGCCGTACTCAACTCCGAGGGAGAACCGTTGTCCACGCTCGCATCGCTCGTGGTGCTGCTCCTGGCCGTCGTCGTGGGACTGCTCGCGGCCGGCGCCGCCTACGTCGTACACCGCCACCCGTCATGGAGCCAGCCGCTCGGCGCTGCGGTCAGCGTGGTCACGGTCATGACCACCGTCGTTGGCGTGATCCTCGCCCGGTGAACGACCGCGGCGCGACCCGGCCCGTCCTACGACGCTGGACTTCGAGGAGGCGCCGCGGGGCTCGTCGCTGCTCGGATCTGGAATGTGCCCTAAACGCGGCGAAGCACCCAGGCGCCCGCTGTGGACGGTGTTCCGGCTGCTCGGGTCACCGGAGCCGACGAAAGACGACCCGGGACGGGGGTGCTTACGCCGTAAGCACCCCCGTCTTCGCTCAGCCCCTCGCTTCGCGCAGGGAAGGCCTGCCGCACAGGTGCTTACGACGTAAGCACCCAAGGAGGGCTCACACCTTGAGCAGCTTGATCAGCTTCTCCACCTGTTCCGCTGTCAGGCGGTCGCGAAGCTCTTGAGCCAAGGCCTGCAGCTCGTGGTCTGAATTGACCGTGGCATGCGCGGATTGCTTCTCTGCCGCCTCAGCCGCCCGATGAGCAGTTCCGTCCGGGCGCAAGGCGTTCCGCACGTACGCCGACCGGATCGCGGCGGTCGCGCGGCCGGCCTGAAGGCGGCCAACCTCTCGTACGGTGGGGCGGTGATCTCCGACTTCCACTGGATGAAGTGGCGGCGCTCCGGTGCTCGGCGCGGGCGGGCTCTTCGGCCCGTACGGTCCGGAGTGCGCGATCCTGGAGGCATGGAGATTGAGGTCTTGGTGGTGCCGGGTTGCCCCAACCAGCAGCTCGTGGAGGAGCGGCTGCGGCAGGTGCTGGACGGCGTCGGGCTGTCCAGCACCGTTTTCACCACACGGGTGATCGCGGACCAGGCCGAGGCCGAGCGGTCGGGCTTCACGGGCTCCCCGGCGATCCTGATCGACGGCCGCGACCTGTTCGCTGAACCGGGTGCGGCGTCGTCGGTCGCCTGCCGGATGTACCGCACCCCGGGCGGCCTGGCCGGTGTACCTGAGGTCGATCAGCTCCGGCAGGCCCTGGAGTCAGCCGTCGATGCGGGCGGCGGAGTGTAAGCGGGATCACCGTCGGACTGGCAGATGGCGCCTAGCGTCGCTGTCATGGACCACAAAGATCTCGTCGGGGGTGGCCGGTCATGATGCGTGCCGTGTGGAACGCCACCGTGCTCGCGGAGGCCGAGCAGACCGTTGTCGTGGAGGGCAATCACTACTTTCCGCCCGAGTCGCTCCACCGGGAGTACTTCACCGAGAGCCGGGCCAGGTCGCTGTGCTTCTGGAAGGGGCTTGCCCGCTACTACACCGTGTCCGTCGGCGGGCAGACTAACGTGAACGCTGCCTGGTACTACCCGCACCCCAGCCCGCTGGCGAAGAAGATCAAGGGGTACGTCGCGTTCTGGAACGGCGTCATGGTCGAGGAAGCAGCGCCGCAGGAGAGCCGGTGACCGCCGCTCGTGGTCTGCGGATCGCGGCTTGGGGCGTGGGTGTGGGCGGCTCGCTGGCCGCCGGCTACCTGGGGCTGGTGACCGGAGCCGTCCCGGTCGATGTCGGTGTGGGGCGCCGTACCCGCGCGTTGGGCCCGCGGAGCGTCGACATCGCGGCCCCTCGGGAGACGGTGTTCGACGTGGTGGCCCGGCCGTACCTGGGCCGTACGCCTCGGGCGATGCGCGAGAAGCTGCATGTGCTGGAACGCGGCAGTGACCTGGTGCTGGCCGAGCACTTCACCCCGGTCGCGGGCGGGCGGCTGCGAGCGGTCACGGTGGAGACGGTGCGCTTCACCCGGCCCGAGCGCGTCGGCTTCCGCCTGGTGCGCGGCCCCGTGCCGCAGGTGACCGAGTCCTTCGTACTGAGCGAGACCGCGGCGGGGACCCGGCTGGTGTACGAGGGGCAACTGGGTACCGATCTGTGGCGGCTGGGGCAGTGGTGGGGCAACTTGGTGGCCTCCCGCTGGGAGGCAGCGGTCGCCGCCTCGCTCGCCTCGGTGAAGGCCGAGGCCGAGCGCCGCTCCGGCGGTGGGAGGGTGAATCCGCGGCTGGTTCGGTGAGCGCGCTTACAGTTCCGGCCACCCCGGCGGCCGTAGCGTCGCGGGCATGGTGCTCCGTCTCGTACTCGGCACGGTCTACACGGCGATGGCCGCCGGACAGATCGCCTCGATTACCGTCATGCCGACCGTTCTCGGCGCGTACGGTCTGGTGCACGGCGCCGTCGCGGCCGCGCTGGCCGCGGCGCTGATCGCTGGGGAGTTGGTGTGCGGGGTGTGGTTCCTGACTCGTCCCCGGTCGACAGCCAGCGCCCCCGTGTGGGTCTACACCGCCGTGTCCGTCGTGTGGACTGTGCTGGCCGTCCAGGCGTATGCGCGGGGACTGGCCGTGGACAACTGCGGCTGTTTCGGGAACTACCTCACCCAGCGGCTGGGCTGGTTCGTCCTCCTGCAGGACGCCCTCACCCTCGTGTACGCCGCCGTGCTGCTGCGCACTGCCCGTACGGCCATCGCGAGGGAGTCGACCGGTGGCGTGGAGGCAGCTCGTGATGTCCGCTTCCCGTGAACGCTCCCGATTCGGTGGGGCGGTCGCCGTTGCGGCCGGTCTGGTCCTGGTCGTGTGTTGCGCGGGTCCATTGCTCTTGGGCGGAGCGGGGCTCGGCGCGGTCGGTGGCGCGCTGGCCAATTTGTGGCTGATCACGGTCGGTGCGGTCGTGCTCGTGGCCGGCACCGCCTCTGCCCTGTGGTGCCGGGCCCGGCGTCGCCGAGGCGCCGGGCCGGACGGCTGCTGCCCGACTGTCCCGGACCCGCACCGCCGTGAGGACGACACCCCGGACTACGACGTCCGGTGACCGATTGCTGCTGCCCCTGTGAGAGGAGTTCTGCGATGGCCCAGGCACCGGCGCCGAGGCGCAAGGTGGACCGGGACGAGGTGTTTGTGGAGTTCACCAAGTCGATCTGCCCACTGTGCAAGACCCCCATCGATGCGCAGGTCAGCATCCGCGAAACGAAGGTCTATCTGCGTAAACGCTGCCGCGATCACGGGGAGTTCGAGGCGCTGGTGTACGGGGATGCCGAGGAGTACCTGGCCTCGTCCCGCTTCAACAAGCCCGGCACCATCCCCCTCAGCTTCCAGACCGAGGTCAAGGACGGCTGCCCGCTCGACTGCGGCCTGTGTCCGGAGCATAAGCAGCATGCTTGCCTGGGGATCATCGAGGTCAACACCGGCTGCAACCTGGACTGCCCGATCTGCTTCGCCGACTCCGGCCACCACAGCGACGGCTATTCCATCACCCGTGAGCAGTGCGAGCGGATGCTGGACGCGTTTGTGGCCTCTGAGGGGGAGGCGGAGGTGGTGATGTTCTCCGGTGGCGAGCCCACCATCCACAAGCACATCCTGGACTTCATCGACCTCGCCCAAGCCCGCCCGATCAGATCCGTCAACCTCAACACCAACGGCATCCGCCTGGCCACCGACCGGACCTTCGTCGCCGAACTCGGCAAACGCAACCAGGCACCGGGGAAGTCGGTGAACATCTACCTGCAGTTCGACGGCTTCGACGAACGCACCCACCTGGAGATCCGCGGCCGGGACCTGCGCACGTTCAAGCAGCGGGCCCTGGACAACTGCGCCGAGGCTGGTCTGACCGTCACCCTGGTCGCGACCGTCGAACGGGGCCTGAATGAGCACGAACTCGGGGCGATCATCGAGTACGGCATTGACCACCCCGCAGTCCGCTCGGTGGCGTTCCAACCGGTCACCCACTCCGGTCGGCACGTGGAATTCGACCCACTGAACCGGCTCACCAACCCCGACGTCATCCGGCTGATCAACGCCCACCGCCCGGACTGGTTCACCAAGGGCGACTTCTTCCCCGTGCCGTGCTGCTTCCCGACCTGCCGCTCCATCACCTACCTCCTGGTGGACGGCGAGGTAGGCAACCGCACCGTCGTGCCGATCCCGCGGCTGCTGAACGTGGAGGACTACCTCGACTACGTCTCCAACCGGGTGATGCCGGATGCCGGGATCCGGGAGGCGCTGGAGAAGCTGTGGTCCGCCTCGGCGTTCATGGGCACCGCCACCACCGAGGAGAAGCTGCGGGCCGCCGCCGAAGCCCTCGACTGCGCGGACGCCTGCGGCATCGACCTGCCGGAGGCTGTGAAGCAGCTGAACGACAAGGCGTTCATGATCGTGGTGCAGGACTTCCTGGACTCCTACACCCTCAACGTCAAGCAGCTGATGAAGTGCTGCGTTGAGGAGATCACCCCCGACGGGCGCTTGATTCCGTTCTGCGCGTACAACTCCGTCGGCTACCGCGAGCAGGTCCGCGCCGAGATGTCCGGCGTGCCCGTCGCCGGTGTTGCTCCGAACGCGCTGCCGCTGGCCGACCGGCTCACCGATACCCCGTACGGCTCCAAGACCGCCATCACCGGGCCAACCGCCGAGGAGGAGACGCGATGACCGACCGGAACACGCTCCCGTCCGGCCCGCCCGGCGACGAGCTGAAAGCCTGCTGCGCCGCTGCGTACTCCTCGGACGTAGTCGCCCTGCTCCTGGGGGACTCCTACCATCCCGGCGGCACGACCCTGACCCGGCGCCTCGCCGACGCCTTGGACCTGGGCGAGGACCGCCGCGTGCTCGACGTGGCCTCCGGCCGCGGCACCACCGCCCTGCTCCTCACCGACACCTACGGCGTCCGGGTCGACGGCGTGGACTACGCCCCGGCCAACACCGCCCTCGCCCAGGGCGCCGCCCAGGCCGCAGGACTCGCCGACCGGGCCGTCTTCACCACCGGCGACGCCGAACAACTGCCCTACCCGGATGCCGTCTTCGACGCGGTGGTGTGCGAGTGCGCCCTGTGCACCTTCCCCGACAAGGCCCGGGCCGCAGCCGAGTTCGCCCGCGTCCTGAAACCCGGCAGACGGCTCGGCATCACCGACGTCACCGCCATCCCCGACCGGCTCCCCGCCGTGCTGACCGGTCTCGCCGCGCGGATCGCCTGCATCGCCGACGCCCGCCCGCTTCAGGAGTACGCCAAGCTCCTGGCCGCCGCCGGACTACGCACTCTGCGCAGCGAGCGCCACGACCACGCCATGACCCGCATGATCGACCAGATCGAAGCCCGGCTGAACCTGCTGCGCATGACCTCCGCAGGCCGGCTCAGCGAGGCCGGAGTGGACCTGGACGCCGCCCCCGTCGTCCTCGCGGCAGCCCGCACGGCCGTCGCCGACGGAATGCTCGGCTACGCGCTGCTGATCGCCGAAAAGGCGTCGTGACGACCACGGTGTCTACTCGCCCGTACGTAAGCGCCCTCACATACCCGCGCCCGTCGGCCGCCCTAGCGTCACAGGCGAAAGCGAACGATCGGCAAGGAGAGGACGCACCATCATGGCAACCACTGCGCACGTCTCCCCGCACACCGCCGTCATCCCGGTCCACGCGCTCTACGGCGCGGCGGCCGGACTGGTCGGCGGCGTCGGGTTCGGCATCTGGATGTCGGTGTCGCGGCCGATGATGAACACCGCGATGATCACCATGGTGGCCGGGCTACTCGGTTCCACCAACGCCGTCGTCGGCTGGCTGATCCACCTGGCGATCGCCCTCTTCGCCGGCACCGGCTTCGGCGTCCTGCTGGGCGAGTACGCCCGAAAGCTCGCGCCCGCCGCCGTCCTCGGGCTGGCCTACGGTGCCGTCTGGTGGGTCCTCGGCGCCCTGTGGATCATGCCCGCCAACCTGCACATGCCAGTCTTCGACTGGAATCCGGTCACCCGCTCCAGCCTCGGCGGCCACCTGCTGTTCGGACTGCTCATCGGCCTGGCCTACTCCTGCATCGCACAGGTGATGGGCAAGCGCACCACGGGTGCATCCGGGCGATGAGGCCGAAACCGGACTCCATTTCCCACAACCCCAGCGCTGTGGCAGCGGACACTCCGCCGCGCGGCGACAGCCCCGCCGGCGGCGCGGTGCCCTACTGTCTGGCCGAGGGCACCAGCGCGCTGGCCGCCCCCGCCTGGGGCGCCGCACCACCACCGTGGGCCCCCGGGCGACGCGAGGAGACCCACCGCATGATCGAACACCACGACGGCGAGACGGGCGATGCCGACCGCACCTGGTGCATCTCCGAGGTCGACATCTTCTGCGACCTGTCCGAGCCGGAGATGGACGCCATCGCCGCCGCGGCCCCGATGAAGACCTATACCGCCGGGGAAATCCTCCACTCCCCCCAGCAGCCGTCCGAGGTGCTGTTCATCCTCAAACGCGGCCGGGTCCGTATCTTCCGGGTCTCCGCCGACGGCCGCGCGCTGACCTGCGCGATCATCAGCCCCGGCACGATCTTCGGCGAGATGGCCCTGCTCGGGCAGCGCATGTACGACAACTTCGCCGAAGCCCTCGACGACGTCACCGTGTGCGTCATGAGCCGCGCCGACGTGCAGAAGTTCCTGCTGTCGGATGCCCGGATCGCCGCCCGGATCACCGAGATCCTCGGCCGCCGCCTCGCCGACCTCGAACAGCGCCTGTCCGACAGCGTCTTCAAGTCCGTCCCCCAGCGCATCGCCACCACCCTGACCACCCTCGCCACCCGCACCGACACCCCCGCCGGGAAGCTCCGGCCCGGCCTGCGGCACCCGCAGATCGCCCTCACCCACGAGCAGCTCGCCGCGCTGGCCGGCACCTCCCGCGAGACCTGCACCAAAGTGCTGCGCGAGTTCGCCGACCGCGGCCTGCTACGCCTGGCCCGCGGCCGCATCACCGTCCTCGACCCCGCCCGGCTGCTCGACGAAGCCGGATAGGCGCACGAGGGACCTCCGCGGCGGCCCGCCCTGGCTGGCCATGGCTCCGGCCCCGGTACGGTCGCGCCCCGGCGGGAAACCATCGGGGCGCAGTTGCCCGGCAGCGCCGCATCGACCCTGCGGCCCCGTCATCCGCGCCGCCGTCATCACCAGGCTGACCCGGTGCCACATCCGCTGATCATGTGACTTAAAGTGAGCGCCGTCACAGCAGGAGAAGCGATGGGGAGGGGCAGGGGCTGGTGGCGTTCCTGACCGACGAACAACGCCGCAACTACGGCACGTTCACGCAGGTGCCCGACGACGGACAGCTGGCCGGGTACTTTCTGCTGGACCGCGACGCGCGGCGGCGGGCGATGGTCTGCCGGGGCGTGCGCTCGCAGCTCGGCTACGCCGTCCAGCTGGGCACCGTGCGGTTCCTGGGCACCTTCCTGGAACCCCGAACACGCGCCCGCCGAGGTCGTCGCATACGTCGCCGAGCAGCTCGGCCACCCTGCCTCGGTGCTGGCCGGGTACGGCGCCGAGCGCACCCGCTGGGACCACCAAGGCGCCATCAAGGACGCCTACGGCTACCGGGACCTGAAGGGCGATGCCTGGTGGAAGCTGGCCCGCTGGCTATGGGACCGCTGCTGGTCGGGCAACGAGCGCCCCATCGCTCTGTTCGACCTCGCCACGCTGCACCTGGTCGAGAACAAGGTGCTGCTGCCCGGCGCCACCGTCCTCGAACGCACGGTCACCTCGATTCGCGAGCACACCAACCGCAAGACGTGGCGCACCCTGGCCGCCAAGCCCACCGCTGAGCAGCGGACCGCCTTGACGGGGCTGCTGCCGGTCGAGGACAGCCGCCGCACCTCCAAGCTGGACCGGCTGCGCCGTTCCCCGCGTGACATCACCGGCCCCGGTGCGGGCAAGGCCATCGACCGGTTCATCGAGCTGAACAAGCTCGGAGCCTCCGGCTGGGACCTGTCCGCCGTCCCCGCCGGCCGTCTGCACGCCCTGTCCCGCTATGCCAGCTCAGTCCGTGCCAAGGCTGTCGCCGACCTCGCCGAGCCGCGGCGGATGGCCACCCTGGTGGCGTTCGCCGCCGCGATGCGCAACCGGGCCGCGGACGAGGCGATCGAGGTCTTCGACATGCTGATGTCCGACCTGGCCCGCACCTCGGCGAACCTGGCCGTCAAGCAGCGCATGCGCACCCTGGGCGACCTGGACTCCTCAGCCCTGATGCTGCGCGAGGCGTGGATCACCCTCGCCCACGCCGCCGCCGACCCCGACCAACCCGATATCCGCGGCGCCTTCGACCTGCTCGACATCACCGCCATGCACCAGGCCGCCCGCACCGTCGGCGAACTGGCCCGGCCCGAGGCCGAGACCATCGCCGCCGAGCTGACCGCCCGCTACCGCACCATCAACCAGCCGCTGCGGCGCCTGGCCAAGCACCTCGGCCTGGAAGGCGTCGAAGAGGCAGGCCCCCTGATGGAGGCACTGAGGTTCCTGCCGAAGCTGGAGCGGACCCTGGCCAAGAGCCGCCAGAGCGAGCTGTTCCCCTCCGTCCCCGTCAAGCACCTCGGCCCCACCTGGCAGACGAAGGTCTTCCCCACCGAGGGCGAGCACTCCGGCGGCGTCGACAAACACGCCTGGATCGTCGGCACCGCCGAGGCCCTGCGCGGCGCCCTGCGCCGCCACGACGTGTTCGTACCCGGCCTGGACAAGTGGGGCGACCCCCGCAAAGCCCTGCTCCAGGACGACGCCTGGGAAAACGCCCGCACCCGGGTATGCCGTAGCCTCGGCCTGTCCGCAAAGCCCGGCGTCGACGTGGACCGCTGGTGCCGCGAACTCGACCACGACTACCAGCGCCTGCACGCTGGCCTCGCCGACAACCCGCACGTACGCATCGAGCAGCGCACCGAAAACGGCAAACTGCGCGACCACCTCGTCCTCACCGGCCTGGACAAGCTCACCGAACCCGCCAGCCTCACCGACCTGCGCAAGGCGGTCGACGCCCGCATCCCCACCGTCGACCTCCCAGAACTCCTCCTCGAAGTCCACGCCTGGACCGGGTTCCTGAACCACTTCCACCACGTCTCGGAGGCGGGCAGCCGCGCCGAGCATCTCGTCGTATCGCTCGCAGCGGTCCTGGTGGCCGAGGCGTGCAACATCGGGATTCAGGCGATGGTCTCCGAGGACTGTCGACGATCACGTAATTCCCCACCCCTGCGGTCACGTAATTCCCCAGGTCCTCGCCCCAGTCGGGTCTAGTTTGGCGAGCATGACCATGCGCGGGTGGAGCTATCGCTATGTCGGACCGGCCGAGTTGAGGAGCCTCGTCCGTCCGGACGGCGAGGGTCAGGGCATGCGGTCGCCGGCGGACTTCCACGAGTGGGTCTCGGCTCGGACGGTGCAGGAGTTGGCCGAGCCCTTCACCTTCGTTGTCGATCAGGCTGGGGTCCTGCGTCTCGCGCCGCGTCGCAGTGAGCACGTGGTGTGTGCTGGTGGAGAAGCGGTCCTGGGCGCCGGCGAGATTAGCTTTCGCGAGGAGTCCGGGCGGTGGGCGGTCGACGAGGTCAGCAATCAGTCGACCGGCTACTGCCCGGACGTCAGCTCGTGGTCGGCCGTCGTCGAGGCCCTGGACCAGGCGGGGATCGTTCGCCCGTCCGGTTTCACGCACGAGGTGGTGTTCCGACGCTGCCTCTCCTGCCAGCAGCTCAACATCGTGCGCGAGGAGGACTTCGTCTGCGTCTTCTGTGACGAGGCCCTGCCGAGGGAGTGGAACGTCGACCAGCCCGGACGCTAGGCGGTCGGCGGCTTGCCGGTCGGGTCCTTGGGCCGCTTGTTGGGCCGGTAGCTGGGGCCGTTCATGATCACCTGGTGGCTGGCGTTGATCAGCCGGTCCAGCAGTGACTCGGCGACGACGGGGTTGGGGAACAGGGGATACCAGTCGCTGGGTGCCCGGTTGCTGGTGATGATCAGTGAGCGTCCTTGCCGCTCGGAGACGAGTTCGTAGAGGTCGTCGGCCTGGGAGGCGGTGAGCTGGCGCATGGCGAAGTCGTCGAGGATGAGCAGGTCGGGGCGGATGAGCTCGCGCATGCGTCTGTCCCAGGTGCGGTCCGCGTGGCCGCCGGCGAGCTCGGCGAGAATGCGGCTGGTCTTGGCGAAGCGGACGTTGGCGCCCTGGCGGACGGCCTGGTGGCCGAGGGCCTGCGCGACGTGCGTCTTCCCGACGCCGACGGGTCCGAACAGAATGACGGACTCACCGGAGTGCAGCCAACGCAGCGCGGCCAGGTCGCGGATCTGCGCGGCGGGCAGCTTCGGGGAGGCGTTGAAGTCGAAGCCCTCCAAGGTGGCCTGCTGCTCGAACTTGGCCTTGCGCAGGTGGCGTTCGAGCGCGACGGACTCGCGCCGGGTGATCTCGTCGTGGCAGAGGACCTGGAGGAAGTCGAGGTGCCCGAGCTCGCCCTTCTGGGCCTGGGTGAGGCGGGCGTCGAGGGTTTCGAGCATCCCGGATAGCCGCAGGGTCTTGAGACAGTCGCGCAAGGCGGTGGTCATCACGCTCATCGGGCGGCCTCCTCCGCGTCATCGTGGCCCTGGTCGTCGTGGACGCTGCCGGGAGTCTGGGTGGGGATGGTGGCCGCGAACAGGCCCTCGGGTCCATGCAGGAAGGCCGCGGCACCGGCGTCACCGGTCTCGGGTTCCGGGTCGGTCTCGGTGCCGGCGACCAGGATGCCCTTGACGGTGCGGTAGGACGGGTCGCCGACCGCGATCGCCTTGCGGCAGGCGGCCTCCAGGCGGGTGTCGCTGTACTTCTTCCGCAGCCCGAGCACCCCCTGGGCGGCCCGGAGCCGGTAGAGGGCGTTGACCTCCAGGAGCTGGTCGATCACCTCCCGGCAGGCGTCCCCGACCTGGGACGCCTGGCCGCGGCACCAGATCGGCGTCCTCATCTGGAAGGCGATCTTCTCGGGCGGGTAGTCGTTCTTGTCGGTGCGTTTGCCCTGCTCCAGGGCGGCATGGGTCTTGACCAGCTCCCCTTCGTGGAAAACCTGCACCGTGACAGCGGTGGAGCGGACATCGACGCGGCGGCCGATCAGCTTCCAGGGCACCGAGTAGAGGGTGCGGCCGACCTTGATGTGGATGTCCGGGCCGACCGTCGCCTTCGACCATCTGGCCAGCACGAACGGCTCGGCCGGCAGCGGAAGCAGGGCCTCGGCCTCCACCGCTTCGAACACCGACAGCGGCTTCGCGCCGTCCAGCGGGCGGCACTGCCGCTGACCTGCGACGTTCATCGCCCAGGCCAGGGCCTCGGCCTGCATGTGTTCCACCGAGGTGAACGTCCGCCCGCTCCAGAACGAGTCTCGGACATAGGGCATGGGCCGCTCGACCCGCGGTTTGTCCTTCGGCTTCGCAGCCCGGGCCGGGTCCACCAACGTGCCGTAGTAGGTGGCGAGTTCGGCATACGACTTGTTGATCTGCGGGTCGTAGAGGTCCGGCTTGTCGACCCCGGTCTTGAGGTTGTCCGGCACCAGGCGCCGTGGGACACCGCCGAAGAAGCGGAACGCTTCCGCGTGCGCGAGGGTCCAGGCGTGCTGGTCCATGTGCGCCACCGGGCGGACGAACATGTGCCGCGAGGCGGGCAGCACCATCACGAACGCCCAGATCCGGTGCCGTTTCCCGGTGGTCGAGTTGATCCACTGCCCCAGGAAGCCGTAGTCGATCTGGGCCTCCGAGCCCGGCTCGACGTTCTCCCGCAGCACCGTGACCTTCGACCTGGCCGCCTCCTCGGGCAGGTTTTCGTGCACCCAGCGGCGGAACGTCGACAACGACACCTTCAACTTACCTTCGTCCCGCAGCCGTTGGTGGATCGTGGTGACCGTCGTGGTCTCCAGCAGTTGCTTGACGTAGTCGCGGTGCGGCTCGATCTCTCCCCACCGGACCTGGTTCAGCCTCCGGCTGGCCAGCTCCGGGAACCAGCTCTTGAGCAGCTTGGCCCAGTCCGCCTCGCTCATGGGCGGCCCGCCGGGGGTGATCCCGGCCGCCTCTGCCGGCGCCAGGTACTTCCTGATTGTCTTGCGGTCCACCCCAAGCGACGCGGACACCTGGCTCTTCGACCGGCCCGCGTACCAGTGCACGTAGATCTCGACGATGTCGACCACGGTGAATGTTCTCCTTGCCATCCGGTGCGTCCGTCGACCTCTCGGCTCGCAGGTCAAGGGACCGCAACGGCTCCGAGAGGCCCAGACCCTCAACCCGGGCACCGGCATGCCCATGGGGAACGCGACCGATTCGCAAGGAAGACCCAAAAGCGCACCAAACCACCTAAAACAGGGAATATCGGAGACCGTCCCTGCGGCCTAACGAGTTGCCGCACGATAATGATGCGATCTTGATCGTGTGGGAGCCCCGCGACTTGGTGTTGGTATGTGGCGAAGCTGGCCTGACAGGATCGGCTCGTGATCAAAACTTCGGTGACTATGCGCGATCTCGTTGTCGGTGACTGCCACGCTGTACATGCCTTCGCCAGTCTGCCGGAGGCTTGCTGCTACCAGGCGTGGGGGCCGAACACCGAGGAACAGACGCGGGACTTCGTCCAAGGCGCGGTGGATGCCCGGTTGCGGTCCCCGCAGGCGAGATTCGTGTATGCGGCCTGCCTCGACGGTGAACTCGTCGGTATCGGCGAGCTGAAGGTTCGTAGTCTGGCCCACCGTCAGGGCGAGATCTCCTATCTCGTGCATCCTCGGGTGTGGGGTCGAGGCGTGGGCACAGCCATCGGCGGGGAACTTCTCGGCAGAGGGTTTGGGCTGATAGGACTGCACCGGATCTATGCAACCTGCGATCCTCGCAACGTTGCATCGGCCCGGGTGCTGGGCAAGCTCGGCATGACCCACGAGGGCCGACATCGGCACACCGCGCTGATCCGGGACGGCTGGCGTGACTCCGAAGTCTTCAGCATCCTCGACCAGGAATGGGCGCACCGGCCCGGGCCCGAGTGATCGGGGTATCGGTGGGCAGGCTCCGGCAGCCGCCCTGGTGCCGGAGGCAAAGAGCCGCGCGGGATCATCTGGAGTGTGAAGTCAAGTTGGGCCCGCGCGGCCTGCTCTGATTCTGCCCTGTGCGGGATCTCGAAGGAACACCTGGGTGCGCTGATCAGCGAGTTGGCCGGGCCGTGGACCGCAGCCCGAGACTCTGAGCTGGCCAAACGGCGTGGTCATGGCCGATTGCGGGCGGCCGGGGCTGGGCCGGATCACCAGTTGGTCTTCGTGGACCGGGTGCTGGTGACCTTGGTGGTGTTGCGCTGGGCGCTGTCGCACAGGGTGCTCGCGGCGCTGTTTGGAGTTTCGCCCTCCACGATCGACCGGGCGGTCGGCGAGGTGCGCCCGTTGCTGGCCGCTCGCGGTTTCGCGGTGCCGGATCGGTCCGGGATCAGGCTCAGGACCCTTGCGGACGTGTTCGCCTATGCCCAGGCCGAGGGGATCACGCTGCGGATCGACGGTACCGAGGTGCAGGTACGCCGCCCGAAGGCGGGGCGGCCGGGCCGTAAGGCGTTCGTGTCGGGCAAGAAGAAGCAGAACACCGAGAAAGCCACGATGATCAGCGACGAGCAGGGTCGGGAGCTGTGGCTCGGGGCGATTCGCCCGGGCCGGATGCACGATGTCACAGCAGTACGCACCGAGGGCATCGAGGAGCAGTTGCGGCTGCACCCGAACGTGAAAGCCGAAGTCGATTCCGGCTATGCCGGCCTGGCCCGCGACTTCCCCGGCCAGGTCAGCGCCCCGCCGAAGAAGCCAGCGGCGTACGCTGGGCCGTCCGAGCGCAACTTCTACGACCATGCGCGCCGCCGCCAATCCCAACGGCGGATCATGGTCGAGCATGCCAACGCAGAGGTCAAGCAGTGGCGGTCGCTGCAACGCTGGACCGGCGAGCGCGACGACCTGCCCGAGGTCATCGCCGCAATCGGCGCCCTGGTCTCCGACCGCAGTGCCAAGCGCCCAACCCGCAGCAGGCCGAGCGTGGAACTCGACCGCGTCCGCGCGACGGCCTGCTGATCCACCCCTGAGCCGAACCGCCAGGCCAGCACGTCCCAAGCCCTATCGTGCGGCTACTCGTAAGACCGGCGGCAGCGGTTGAGAATCGTGAGCCGTCAGGCCGACGGCAGAGCCGCCGGCGACCTGCTCGCCGCCCCGGCAACCGCACGGTGCAAGGGGACCGCGAACGCAGCAACGAACAAGCCAAAGGCGGTGATGGGCAACAGCCAGAGCAACTGCGCAGGGACATCCCTCAGCCAGTGCCGATTACCCCACCAGTTCGCGCTGACGTCCAACACCATCACGGCACTTGCCAGCCAGATCCCTTCCTGCCGCACAAGCCCCACCAGCACGGCAGCCAACGGATCGAGGATCACCAAGCTGACGAAGAACACCTGCAGAGAGACTTGATGAAACGCTACATAGGCATAGATGCCGCCACGGACCAGATCTGCGATGTGCGAACCGGTGCCCTCAATGAGGCCGATCAAGTACACCGCGAGAACCCATCTCGCCCACAACGGCTGTGCGCTCCACCGTTCCCGCAGCTCAAACCCCATTGCGTCACCCTAGACGAGCGCCCGAGCCTCTGCGGATGAGATGGCAGCGTCGGCGGATCACCGACACCGTTCTCACACCGGTCCCAGCGCGGTCAGCAGCACCATCGATGGTCAGCGCCCCGGTGGGGAATCGTGACCACGGGGGTGGGGAATTGCCTGACGCTGATCATGCAGATCATGGGGAATTGTCTGACCGTCGACACGAGGACGAGCCCGGCCGCTCCCGCGACCAGCTGTTCTGGGTCGAGCAGAACTACCTGCGCGCCGAGACACTCCGGCTCGCCAACGCGGTCCTGGTCGACTACCAGGCGACCTTGCCCATCGTCGGGCCACTGGGGCGGAGGCGAACTCGCCTCCGCCGACGGACTGCGCTTCGCCGCCCGCGGCATCACGCTCTACAACTACCTCTCGGACCAGTACAGCGGCTTCAACCACATCGTCATCCCCGGCACCCGCCGCGACAGCCTCTACCTGCTCGACGGCATCCTCGACCAGCCAACCTCGCTGAACCCCACCGAGATAGCCACCGACACCGCAGGCGCTTCCGAAATGATCTTCGGGCTGTTCCGGATCCTGGGCTACCAGTTCTCCCCGCGCCTCGCGGACGCCAGGCACACCCTGCTCTACCGCGCCGACCCTGCGGCCGACTACGGCCCGCTCAACCCGCTGACCACCGGTCGCATCCGCAAGCGGACCATCATCGAGAACTGGGACGACCTGCTGTGTCTGGCGGGCTCGCTGCGCGAGGGCACCGTCCGCGCCTCCCAGATCCTGCCCGTCCTCGCCGGCCAGGGCCGCCCCAGCCCGCTGGGCCGCACGGTCATGCAGATCGGTCGCCTGGACCGTTCCGCCTTCCTCGCCCGCTATTACCACAGCGAACTCTTCCGCCGGAAGATCAACACCCAGCTCAACCGGCAGGAGTCCCGCCACGAACTCGCCCGCCGCATCTTCTACGGCCAGAAAGGCGAGCTGAGGCAGAAGTACAAGGAGGGGCAGGAAGACCAACTGTCGGCGCTGGGACTCGTCCTGAATGCCTGTGTTCTGTGGAATTCGGTCTATATCCAGGAAGCCGTCAACCAGCTCCGCGCCGAGGGCCACCACATCTCCGACGCCGACCTCGCCCGGCTCTCACCCCTCGGCCACGACCACATCCGCATCCTGGGCCGCTACCTGTTCAACATCAGGGCAAGCGGCCCCGGCCAGGGCCTGCGTCCCTTTCGGGACCCGGACGCTATCAAGGACGACGAGGACGAGGACTGATCGCGCGCACCCGCCCCGTTGGGCGGTTCGTCCGGTCCGCTCCACGGGGAGGGCATCGTGAGCGACGCGAGAGCGACGTCGCGGCAGTTTCGGCAGCGAGTATCGATGAGGATCATCGCTGCCTGCCTACATCAGACCGCCTCTCAGAACACGATCGAGTGCTGCCCGGCCTACGGGTCCCCATGCTGGCTTGCCGCCAGGAAGGCCCCGGTCTCCGTTCTGGCCCATCAGCATGAGGAACAGGCTCTTCAGGGCGGCCAGCCCGCGGGCCCGCCGGATCGTCCCCTCGTCTGCCTGCGCGTATGCGTCGAAGAAGCGTGAGGTGGCGCCCGCGGGAAGGATGACCCATGCGGCGGCGAGGTCCCACGCCGGATCACCGGCGAACATGGCATCGAAGTCGATCACGCCCGAGAGCGTCCCGTCCGAGACGACGACGTTCGCAGGATGCAGGTCGCCGTGCACCCACAGCGGCGGGCCCTCCCACTCGGGCGCCGCGACGGCGTCGTCCCAGACGGCCCGGACCTCGGCGGCGAGGTCGTCGGGGACGACGGCATGGAAGAAGTGGTCGAAACCGTCCGTGCACTTCTTTGGGTGATCGCCGCGGTCCTCACTGATTGGCGCGTCTTCAGGCGCCTCCACGTGGAGCGCGGTGAGGAAGGCCGCCAGTGTGTCGGCCGCGTGGTCGCCGCGGCTGATGGAGGTGCAGTCCAGTGGCTCGCCGGGGACCCACGTCATGATGGTCCAGGGCTTCGGGAAACGCGCGGACGGTTCGCCGATCCGTACGGGGTTGGGGACCGGGAGCGGCAGGCGCGGGGCCAGGACGGGCAGCCACCGGCACTCCTTGCGCAGGAGGTTCGGGGCACCTTCTGTACGCGGCATGCGCACGGCTAACCCGTCCCCAAGGCGCCACATTTGGTTGCCCCACCCACCCACCACCTCGCGGATGGCCAGTCCCGCGAGGTCAGGATGCTGCTCCCGCAGCAGGTCACGGACCAGTTCCGCGGTGATCTCGATCTCGACGTCGCTCATGCGACGCCACAGTACCGTTGCGCCGGTACAGGATCCGCTGGTGATCCGCGACCGGTCAGCCGCCTGAACCGGTGGCCGACAGCGGCACCTCGACGACGAAGAACAGGAAGTTGGGACTGGTCGAAAGGTCCTGGAAGCTGTCTGGGAACAGCTCACGGGCGGCCGGGTCGGGCTGCGGCTCGCTGAGGACGCAAAGACGGAAGCCGGCGGTGGTGAAGGCATCGGTCATCGCGTGCAACGGCCTGCGCCAGAACTCCATCGGGACGGACTGCCCGTTGAGTGTCCAGTCGAAGGTGTAGCTGGTGGTCGCGTGGTAGTCGGGCCGGGGATCCCGGTGCGCGTAGGCCACGAAGGGGTGGCCCACCGACGCGATCAGCCGGCCGCCGGGCCGAAGCACCCGCCGGAACTCGGCCAGCGTCGGCCCCCAGTCCTCCAGGTAGTGCAGGACCAGTGACGCGACCACGTCGTCGAACACCCCGTCATCGAACGGCAGCGGGTCGCACAGGTCGACCATGTGCAGGGCCACATCGTCGCCGAGTCGCCGCCTCGCCAGCGCCAGCATCCCGGCGCTGGAGTCGATGCCGGTGACGACGGCGCCGCGCTCGTGCAGCGCGGCGGACAGCGGGCCCGAGCCGCAGCCGGCGTCCAGGATCCGACGGCCGGTCACGTCCCCTGCGAGGGCCAGCATCGCTGGCCGCTCGTAGTAAGCGTTCACGAGGCTGTTGTCGGACTCCGCGGAGAATATCTCGGCGAAGCTGTCGTAGTCGTTGGCCTGGTTCCGATCCGCGGACTTCATCGTCGCAGCTTAGTAGTCACATGATCCGCCGGGCAGGCCCCCACACCCAACAGCCACTCAACCTTCGCCGCGCGAGATCACACGCGTCCGGCCGCCGCCTGACCGCCCCTCGCTCCTTCAAAAAACCTTCGTTTTCTGAAGATCACTCTGCGGGACCGCCAGGAGCCCGCAGAGCCTTCAAAAACCCCTTCAAAAACCTGGGCCATTCAACAACCCGAGACCACCGTTTTCTGACATGATCCGGGGCCATGACCGCCCTCGAACCGGCCGAAGGTCCGGACCTCCTCGTCGCCGAACCGCTCGTCCGCACCGAAATCAAGATCGGATACGCCCGGGTCTCGACCGGCGGACAGAAGCTCGAACGACAGCTCGACGCACTCACCGCCGCAGGGTGCCGGAAGATCTTCGCGGACAAGAAGTCCGGCAAGAACGCGCTCCGCCCGGAACTGAAGGCGTGCCACGCCTTCCTCGACGCCGGTGACACGCTCGTGGTCCCCTCGCTCGACCGCTACGGCCGCAGCCTCCAGGACCTCATCAACATGGTCGCCGAACTCCGTGACCGCAGAATCGGCTTCACCTCGCTGCACGAGAACCTCGACACCACTACCCCAGGCGGTCGGCTCGTCTTCCACGTCTTCGCCGCCCTCGCGGAGTTCATCCGGGAACTCATCGTCATCGGTACCAACGAGGGTCTGGCCGCCGCCCGCTCCCGCGGCCGGGTCGGCGGACGCCCCACCGTCGCCACCGAGGAAGTCGTCAAAGCCGCCCGCGATCTGCTGCCCGACCCCGGCCGCTCGATCACCTCGATCGCCAAACTACTCGGCGTCTCCCCGGGCACCCTCTACAACCACATCCCCGACCTGCGGGAACTGCGTGCCGGAGCCGTGCCCCGGCAGCTCGAAGCCCCCGCGAAGTAGCCCAGCCTCAGCAAGATCAATCTCAGCGGCACTTTCTGTACCGCAGCTACTCACGCCCGTAGTGGGCCCGGAAGGACACCCAACGCTCGGACTCGATGCGGCTGCGGCCGGTGCAGATGCGGTTCACCGCCGGCTTGAGGTTGTCGTAGCGGATGTGCCGGGTCGGCACTCCGCCCAGGACGTTGAACGCCTCGACGTGCCCTTCCATGAAGGATTCCTGGGCCTGCGAGGCATAGACGCGGTGGACGGCCTTGCCGGAGTACGACAGCCGCAGCGTGAACAGGTGGCACTTGACGGCCTCGCCCGCCAGACGGACCCACACATCGGCGAAGTCGACCTCGGCTTCCTCGCCTGGCAGATGAACCTGCGGAACCATCCCCGTCAAGTGCCGGCGGCCCTCCAGCACCTCGGCCTCGATCTGCGGGCGCCTGGCCAGCACGTAGTCGCAGACCGTGGAGTAGGACACCAGGTCGAAGTCGTACTCCTGGGCGAGACGCTGATGGATCCGGCGGGCGGTGTGCTTCTGCTTGCGCGGCGCACTCGCGTCTTCCCGCAGCATCTCGTCGATCCACGGCTTGGCCGGGTCCAGGACCGCGGCCCGCGGCACCGGTTTCTTCCTCTGCGGCGGAACAGCAGACAACAGAGCCTGCCGCACAGTCCGGCGATGCACCCCGTACTTCTCCGCCAGAGCCCGCTGCGACAGCTCCGGATCGAGACGCTTGTCCCTCCGGATCGCAGCGAACAGCTCCGCCCGCGACAAACCCATCCCGGCCTCCCGACACGACCGTGATCAAGCAACACGGCCTCCGACATGACCGTGATCGACGCACAAACCCTGCCGTCGCCGGGCGGACGGACCAGTGCATTCACTCCAAAGAGGGCACGTCGCGGGAAGCCGTCTCACCGGAGTGGAGCCAGATCAACTCCGTACGCGTGGAGCCACTTTTCATCCGTGCGCTGGAGCCCAAAGACGTGCTTACAAACACGCGGGGACGACGGCGCACGAGGTCTATAAGTAATCCGCAGAAGAGAGCTACCCCCGCGGGCGCGGGGACGACGTTCCTCTCTCGTCTTACCGGCCGCGCGGCGGTGTCGGTGTGAGGTCTCAGGACTTCCTTGACGGTTTGTCGTCAGGAGATCCTTGACGGTCCTTCTGCGTGCCCATGCCTTTGACGTAGAGCCTGGTGATCGGCCCGAGGTTCTTGCGGGGCCTGACAGCGAGTTCGTCCTCCCCGTGCAGGATCCGGTAGTGGGTGTCCTCGATGACGACGGTGACGATCTTTCCCGCATGCCGCGGGCCGAGCTTGATGAACTGGCCGTTGATCATGAAGCGGCCGCTCGCATGCACCTTGCGCTGGGCCCGGATGGCACCAGCAGGCAGGGGCGGAGGCGGCAGCGGGGACGTCGCCGTCCGTGCCCCGTCGATTTGCCCCAGACGGTCGGCCGGAACGGGGCAGGGCCACGTTCCCATCAGGGCGTTGTCGGCGATGGCGTGCAAGAGGTGTCCGTCGAGACGGAGGGTGATCGTGCGGCCGGCGAGGGCGAATCCGACCTGGTAGCGGCCTCCGGCCAAGCCGACGATCCCGTCACGATGGACCTTGCGCTCGACCTCGACGGGTTCGCCGGCGGCGAGGATGGCCGTGCCGCTGCGGGCCCTGGGCAGGGCCGGGGGTGCGGGCTCGGGACCGGCCGGACGGGCTCCGTAGCGCATGGTCAGGTAGGCGAGGTCCTCCGGCCGCAGCCGGGACGGGGCCGTGGTGACGAGGTGCCCGTCGAGCAGGAAGTGGACGCTGCGGTGGTTCGCCCAGACCGTCAGTGTCCGGCCGGCCAGTGCCTGGTGGATGCCGACTCGCTGCCTGCCCGTCACCAAGGTGATCTCTGGCTATGACGTCGTTCATCGGCCCCTGCATGTTGGCTTCGAGCGGCCCCACTTGGCGGGTCGCACGGGCGCATTGAGGGGTGGTGACGGGGCGAAGTGGCCCCACCTCGGCTCTTGCGGTGAGACGGTTCCTGTGGTTTCCGGCAGGGGCGGTGCTGCGGATGTCTTTGTCCAAACAAGAGCTGTTCGACCGGATCCGGCGAGACAGCTGGCAGCGGCAGCTGTCGATCCGCGCTCTGTCGAAGAAATACGGCGTTCACCGCCGCCTCGTACGGGAGGCACTCTCCTCGCCGGTCCCCACCCCGCGCCGCCGGGCGGTGAGGACATCACCTCGGATGGAGCCGTACAAGAAGACGGTCGATGCCTGGCTGCGGGCTGATCTGGAGGCGCCGTGCAAGCAGCGGCACACCGTGCGGCGGATCGTTGCGCGGATCGAGGAGGAGTTCGGCGAGGCGATCCCGTATCCGACGGTTCGGGACTTCGTCGCGGCCCGGCGCACGGAGATCGCAGCCCAGGCGGGGGCGCCTGTTGAGGCGTTCGTGACCCGGCACAACGCGCTCGGTGCGGACGCCGAGGTCGATTTCGGGGACGTCTACGTGGACCTGGCCGGGCAGCGCACCCGTTGTTATCTGTTCGCTTTCCGGCTGGCCTATTCGGGCAAGTCCGTCCACCGCATCTCGCGCTCGTGCGGTCAGCAGGCGTTCTTCGAAGGACACGTCCACGCGCTGACCACGCTGGGCGGCGTGCCGACCGGTCAGGTCCGCTACGACAACCTCACCCCGGCCGTGAAGAAGGTGGTCTTCCGCAGCCGCTCGCGGGAGGAGAACCCGCGCTGGACCAACTTCCACGAGTACTACGGGTTCACCCCGTTCTACTGCGAGCCGGGCCTGCGCGGCGCCCACGAGAAGGGCGGGGTCGAGGGCCAGGTCGGCTATTTCCGCCGCAACTACCTCACCCCGGTGCCGCAAGTGGACAGCGTGGATGAACTCAACACCCGGCTGGCCGAGTTCGAGGCGAAGGAGGACGAGCGGCGGATCGGGGCGAGGATGCGGACGATCGCGCAGGACTTCGCCCGCGAGGCCGACCATCTGCTGCCCTTGCCGGACGATCCGTTCGCCACCGGCATCACCCTCACGCCCCGCGTCGACCGCTACGGCATGATCACCGTGAAGATGTGCCGGTACTCGGTCCCGGTCCGCTTCATCGACCGCAAGGTCACCGTCACGCTCACCTGCGACGACCTGACCGTCTATGACGGCCGGCGGGAGATCGCCCGCCACCGGCGGTTGACCGGCCGCGGTGCCGAACACCTCGTGCTGGACCACTACTTGGAAGCCCTGCTGACCAAGCCGGGAGCACTGGAACGCTCTGAGGCACTCCACCAGGCCCGCGCCGGGGGCACGTTCACGGCCGTCCACGAAGCGTTCTGGGCCGCGGCCAAGAAGGCCCTCGGAGACATCGAAGGAACGAAAGCCCTCGTCAAAGTGCTGTTGCTGCACCGCCACCAGCAGCACGCCGACGTGGTGACCGGGATCCGCGCGGCCCTCGTGGCAGGCACCTTCAACGAGGACGTCATCGCCCTGGAGGCCCGCAAGGCGGCCCAGGCGGCCGGGCGGGCACCGACCGTCACCGCCAGCCCCCTCGCCCCAGAGCCGTTGGAACTGGACCCAGCCCCGGTCACACCGCTGACGTCGCGACGTCTCGCGCGTGCTCTGCCCTCCGATCAGCGTCCTCTGCCCCGCCTGGAGCAGTGGGACGAGCTGTTGCAGCTTCGCCGGAAGGACTCCTCATGACCACCGCCCACCACGCGCTGACCGCACAGGCATCCGACGCGGCGATCGACACCGCCTGCCGACTGCTGCGCCTGCCCACCATGCGAGCCCAGGCCACCGACACGATCGCCCGGGCCGAACGCGAGGGCCTGTCCTATGCAGGGTTCCTCGCCGAGCTGCTGATGGCCGAGTGCGAGGACCGGGACCGCCGCCGGGCCGAACGACGCATCCGGGCAGCTCACTTTCCCCGCGAGAAGTCACTGCGGGAGTTCGACTACCGCGTCAATCCCAACGTCGATCCGGCAGTGATCCACAATCTCGCCACCTGCGAGTGGATCGCCAATGGCTACCCCCTGTGTCTCATCGGAGACTCGGGCACCGGCAAGTCGCACCTGCTGATCGGGCTGGGCACCGCGGCAGCGATGGCCGGCTATCGCGTCCGCTACACCACCGCGGCAGCCTTGGTGAACGAGCTGGTCGAAGCGGCAGACGACAAGCAGCTGGGCAAGACCATCGCCCGCTACGGGCGCGTCGACCTGCTCGAAATCGATGAGCTCGGCTATCTCGAACTCGACCGCCGCGGCGCAGAAATGCTCTTCCAGGTCCTCACGGAGCGTGAGGAGAAGAGCAGTATCGCGATCGCCTCCAACGAGGCGTTCACCGGCTGGAGCCGGACCTTCACCGATCCACGGCTCTGCGCGGCGATCGTGGACCGGCTCACCTTCAACGCCACCCTCATCGAGACCGGCACCGAGTCCTACCGCCTGGCCCGCTCCAAAACCAGGGCGGAACAGAAGGGCAGGCAGTAGTAGCGCACCCGATCAGCTTCGCCAGCTGACGCCATGGGACGATCTTCGCCGAGACGAGCAGGCGGAGGGGGCGGAGATGCAGTACATCGTGCACGAGGACCCGGTCGGTCGGGCCGAGAGCAACTACATCGCCCAGGCCGATCTGACCCCCTTCGACCTCGACGGACAGATCGAACAGCTGTGGCTCCAGCCCGAAGAGCACGGCACATACAAGGTGGCCTGCATCCCCTTCATGACCTACGGCCTCGCTCTTGGAGACCGGGTCCGTCTGTCACCAGAAGCTCGCGTGGTCGAAGTTGCCCAGACGAGCGGACACCGCGTCCTGCGCACACTGCTCAGGCCGAGCACCGACGCTGCACGACTTGGCCGCAGCATCAGCCTCATCAAGAACTCGATCAAGGAATCCGGGCTGCTCAGCGAATGGCACGGAGAGCACTTCGTCGCCATCGACGTGCCTCCCGGCACCGACATGAGCACGTTGTTCGCCCTGCTGCAACGGGAAGTCGACGAAGCCGGCGCCTTCTGGGAATGGGCCGACGCCATGCCGTTCTCAACCACGCGGAAGTGACCGCGCCGCGGCTGGTCCCGACGCAAGCCAATTCCCGGGGCCACTTCAGGACGTCGGGAAGCTACACAACCTTCACCAACTGGGGCCGCTCGAAGCCAACATGCAGGGGCCGATGAACGACGTCACAGCCAGTGATCTCCCCGCTGGGAGGCACCCGCACGTCGAACTCGACCGCGGTCCCCTGCGGCGGCAGAACCGGCGGTTCGACGACCTCAATGGACAACTCCGGTTTGGCGACGGCCTGTTCAGGATGTAGGTCACCGCCGCGGACGGCAGCATGGGGACGGAAGAGACTGACCGGGGTGGCCATGCTCAGGGCCTGGTGCGGACGCTGGTGGTTGTAGGCGTGCACCCAGCCGTCGATCGCTTCCTGGGCCGCGGCCAGCGACTCGAACGGCACCACGTGATCGAGGAACTCCTCGCGCAGGGTGCGGTGAAAACGTTCGATCTTGCCGGTGGTGGTGGGTGAACGCGGTTTGGTCAGCCGCTGGGTGATGCCGTTCTCCCGGCAGATGCGCTCGAACAGCACCTCGACGGGCTGGGGGCGGGTATGACGGCCGGTGAACTGCTTGCCGTTGTCCGTCAGGACCTCGAAGGGCACCCCGTAACGGCGCATCGCGGCGGTGAAGGCCGAGCACACCGCGCGGGCACTGGGCACGGCGACGACGGAGGAGATCACGACGAACCGGGAGTGGTCGTCGATGCCGGTGACCATCTTGCACTCCCGCCCGTCGGCCAGCGGCACCCCGCCGACCAGGTCCATCTGCCACAGGTGCATGGGCGCTTCGCGCTGCCACCGGCGGTACTTGCGCGGATGCTGCTGTTCCTGGGTGCGGACCAGGCCGTTTCGGGACAGTACCCGGTGGACCGTGGCCCGCGACGGCGCCGACTCCAGCCCGCGGGCAGCCAGCTCGTGGGAGATCCGGCGGGCACCCCACCGGGGATGCCGGCGGCGCAGCTCGCAGATCTCGGCTTCCACCTCTGCAGACAGGCGCGTGGGACTGTTCCGCGGGCGCCGGGAGCGATCCAGCAGACCGGGCATGCCCTCCTGCTCGAACCGCCGCCGCCAGCTGTGCAGGGTCTGACGTGAGGTGCCGTACCGGGCCGCGACCTCACCGATCGGGGACCCGCCGAGCACCTCGCGGACAGCCCGGTAGCGGTACTCGGCCAACTGCTGAACATCCACGTCACCGACGGAAGCAGCCCTGCAGCATCGGTGGTTGGGGGATCTCGGACGTTCAGCCGAACGTGTCAACCATGTCCAGAGCACAAACGGTCAAGCATCTCCTGAGACCTCACATCGAGAGGCGGCGAGCTACCCCCGCGGGCGCGGGGACGACAAGATCGTGTACCAGCTGTACCCTCTCCGTCGGGAGCTACCCCCGCGGGCGCGGGGACGACACCGTGACGACCGGCACCATCGCGTTCTGCTGGGAGCTACCCCCGCGGGCGCGGGGACGACGGTTCTGCAGGCGCCGCGCCGCCTCCGGCGTCAGAGCTACCCCCGCGGGCGCGGGGACGACGCCGATGAGCCCGGCACTCATCGCGGCGCGCACGAGCTACCCCCGCGGGCGCGGGGACGACTACCTTCAATGCATGGAGAGACCCCAACCCACCGAGCTACCCCCGCGGGCGCGGGGACGACACGGGCACACCCACCCTTGCCGGATACGACGGAGAGCTACCCCCGCGGGCGCGGGGACGACGTGCGGGTGGCGAATCGGGCGATGGCCTCGTCCGAGCTACCCCCGCGGGCGCGGGGACGACCCCGTCCGGCGCAGCCGGTTGTCCGCATCCGCGGAGCTACCCCCGCGGGCGCGGGGACGACTACCCCCAGGTGCGGAGGACGCCCGCGTACTGCGAGCTACCCCCGCGGGCGCGGGGACGACCACTACCGGTGGAACGCCCTGTCCGGCGGCGAGGAGCTACCCCCGCGGGCGCGGGGACGACTCGTCCCGGAGTCCCGGACGTCGTCCGTGACGAGAGCTACCCCCGCGGGCGCGGGGACGACCCCATGTGCTTGGAGGAGATGACCAGATCCCCCGAGCTACCCCCGCGGGCGCGGGGACGACAATGTGCCCCCGGTGGCCTGCGCCACCCCGGGAGAGCTACCCCCGCGGGCGCGGGGACGACGCGGGCACCGGCCTCGGTCTCTACACGCACAGCGAGCTACCCCCGCGGGCGCGGGGACGACGCGGACGTGCCGCCGCTGGACGCGGTGTGCTGCGAGCT
Organism: Streptomyces sp. HUAS 15-9; assembly: GCF_025642155.1. NCBI lineage: Bacteria > Bacillati > Actinomycetota > Actinomycetes > Kitasatosporales > Streptomycetaceae > Streptomyces > Streptomyces qianjiangensis. Next base: position 60,993 of record NZ_CP106798.1, read on the forward strand.
ACCCCCGCGGGCGCGGGGACGACGTGATGGGCGTGACCGGTGCGGGCAAGAGCGAGGAGCTACCCCCGCGGGCGCGGGGACGACGTGGCTGCCCGTGTGGCCGGGGCGGAGTATGCAGAGCTACCCCCGCGGGCGCGGGGACGACTGCCCCTGCTCAGCCCGGACGGGCAGCTCCACCGAGCTACCCCCGCGGGCGCGGGGACGACGCGCTGGCCTCCCAGTGGGCGGGGAAGGTCGAGGAGCTACCCCCGCGGGCGCGGGGACGACCTTGTGGCGAGGCTCTCCGATCAGAGGTGGGAGGAGCTACCCCCGCGGGCGCGGGGACGACGCTCTCGCGCCCACTCCCATCGAGGTCGACGGCGAGCTACCCCCGCGGGCGCGGGGACGACGTGTACGAGGCCGCGTTCGTGGCCGCATTCCACGAGCTACCCCCGCGGGCGCGGGGACGACTCAGACAGCGGGGGCGGTCAGGCGGCGTGCGGCGAGCTACCCCCGCGGGCGCGGGGACGACCAACCCCGACGTCCGGCCTGACACCCGCGATCCGAGCTACCCCCGCGGGCGCGGGGACGACTCGTGAGAGAGTCGGGGTGCCCGGCCGCCTGGAGAGCTACCCCCGCGGGCGCGGGGACGACGAGACCAGATCCTTCAGGCCCTTGAGGATGGACGAGCTACCCCCGCGGGCGCGGGGACGACACCGGGGCCAACAGCCCGACGACCCGGGAGCGCGAGCTACCCCCGCGGGCGCGGGGACGACAGGCGGTGGGGCGAAGTCGCCCACGTCGGCGTCGAGCTACCCCCGCGGGCGCGGGGACGACGGTTCCTGAGCCGCTTCAGGGCCTCGGGGCTCAGAGCTACCCCCGCGGGCGCGGGGACGACCGTCACTGCTGCGCGGACGGCCTTCTGCTGTGCGAGCTACCCCCGCGGGCGCGGGGACGACCAAGCCCATCGCCTCGTGGTGGACTCAGAAGTAGAGCTACCCCCGCGGGCGCGGGGACGACTAGATCGCGGCCAGGTTGACCGTGATCAGGGACGAGCTACCCCCGCGGGCGCGGGGACGACGAGCCAGAGGATGTGGGGGATGGGGAGGCGGGCGAGCTACCCCCGCGGGCGCGGGGACGACGAGGCCGCCGAGCACGTCGACGCCATCGAACGGGAGCTACCCCCGCGGGCGCGGGGACGACTCATGGAACGCGCGCTGGAACACCTGGCGCTGGGAGCTACCCCCGCGGGCGCGGGGACGACTCTGCCCATACGCCGACACCGCACCTTCGAAACGAGCTACCCCCGCGGGCGCGGGGACGACACATCCTGTGCCTCACCCGCGATCCCAAGTGGGGAGCTACCCCCGCGGGCGCGGGGACGACGCCGCGGGGGTCATCGGCGTGCCGCCGGCCGTGGAGCTACCCCCGCGGGCGCGGGGACGACGATCGCGTAGAGAGTGCGGTCGCTCGACGCCAGGAGCTACCCCCGCGGGCGCGGGGACGACTGTCCCTCCCACCTGTCAAAGCCTCCGTAGCGGGAGCTACCCCCGCGGGCGCGGGGACGACCACCCACGCCTTGCGCTCCTCGGCGAGTCGGCCGAGCTACCCCCGCGGGCGCGGGGACGACCTCTTCTCCTGGTCTTCCAGGTGCGCGATGACCGAGCTACCCCCGCGGGCGCGGGGACGACGTCGTCCTCCAGCCGCTCGTAGAGGGCGTCGAGGAGCTACCCCCGCGGGCGCGGGGACGACCGCAACCCACCTTTACCCGCTGGCCGATCTGGCGAGCTACCCCCGCGGGCGCGGGGACGACGGGGGCGTCGGGGACGTGCAGCCGGTAGATGTAGAGCTACCCCCGCGGGCGCGGGGACGACTGTTCCTCGGGGTTGCGTAGGTGTTCCTCCGGGGAGCTACCCCCGCGGGCGCGGGGACGACATCTCGGCGACGGCCTGCTGCCGGTTCTCCGCCGAGCTACCCCCGCGGGCGCGGGGACGACACTTCTTGACCTGCTATTTTGTCACGTGATCATGGGGTTTTCCTTCACTTCATTTGTGGAGCGCCATGGTTGGGACGTGGTGCTGCGGGGGCGTGCCATGAGAGTGAGGCCGTCGAAGTCCACAGGGGTCCAGCGATCCTGGCCTGCTGTGCGAACCGCCCATCCTTGTTCTGTGGGGGCTGGCTCGATCATGACTGCCTGTCCGTTACGGATGCGGTCCGCCAGGACAGTCCATAGCCGATCGCGGATGCGGCTGTTCGGGGTTCCCACAAAGGTCCCGGGGGCGACTTCTACGAACCAGCGGGTGAGGTGGCCTCGTAGGCCTGGGGGTGCGGCGATCAGGACTACGACTGTGGCGGCGGCGCTCACGTACCGGCCTTCTGAGCGGAGTCGTCCTCATACGTGGGCGGTGGCGGGATCACGTCGAGGTGGCTTTCCTCTGTGAAGGGGGCGCCCCAGTTGCGGCCGCCGCTGATGATGGTGTCATCCTCGCCCCAGAGACCGGTGAGGTCCTCGGCGAGGCCGGTTGCCCCTTCGGGAGCGAGGAGGTGCTTGATGTCGGCGACGATGCGGGGAAGCAGCGTCTTCTGTACGACGGCATCGCGGAGGGCGGTACGGGCGTCGCGTTCGGAGTTCAGTCCCTTGGCTGCGAGATCGAAGGCAAGAGGGATGGTGAACTCGGCCTTGTACAGGTCGGCGATGTCCAGGACGAAGGAGAGGGCGGAGCCAGTGTGGACGAAGCCGAGAGCCGGGCTCGCGCCGATGCCGGTGATCACGGCGTGGCAGATGCCGTAGAGGGCTGAGTTGGCGGCGGACAGCAGCCGGTTGACATCATCGCCAGCGGCGTAGGCGTCGCCGGGTTTGTAGTCGCGTTTGGTCCAGGGCACGCCGGTGCGTTCGGAGTGCTGGGCGTAGAGCTTGCGGACGCGGGTTCCTTCGCGGCCGCGGAGCTGCTGGAGAGTGAGGGCAGAGGTGTCTTCGCCGGGGAACCTCAGGTCGTACATGCGACGGGCGATCGCGACGCGTTCCTTGGGGCGGGTGACGAGCCAGGCTTGTCTGAGCTGCAGTTGGGAGCTCCGGGCGGTGCTGATGCCGGAGGCGTACAGGCGCACGCCGTGCTCGCCGACCCAGCACACCGAGGTGGCGGAGTCGGCGAGCAGGGCGATCGCGGCGTGGGTGATGCGGCTGCCGGGTCCGATGAGGAGCACGGCGAGGTAGGCGGCGGGGACGTGGACCACGCGGGCCTTGTTGACCAGGACGATCGCGTTGTCGTCGCGGTCGATGTGGCAGCGCTCGGTGTAGAGGCTGGAGATGCGGTCTTCCAGCCGGTGGACGTCCTGCGGGCCGGTCTTCCACCAGGGTTCAGCCACCCGGCGCCTCCGCCGGGAGCGGTGCGAGGGTGAGCAGGCCCTGCCCGTAGCCCTTGGCGGGGCCGATGCCGGCCAGCAGGGCGTTGCGCAGTGCGTCCGGGTCGGTGACGCGCAGCCGCCCTTGGAAGGTGGCGGTGGAGACGGTGACGCGGGGGCCGTTGGTGCGTTTGGTGAAGCGCAGGGTGTCGCGTGCGGTCAGGGTCACGGCGGGTGCCGGGTCCAGCGGGGTGTCGGTGCTGAGGCCGGGAGCGGGCTCGGGGGTGTCGGCGGTGGGGATGGTGAAGCCGTGGCGGCTGGCCTGGTGCAGCAGCCAGCCGATCTGCTGGGCGGCGGTGCGGTGCGCGACGCGGAAGCCCCGGTGCCGGGCGGGTGCGCCGACGGCGTCCGTGCCGGCTTTGAGGCGGGTGGTCTGTTCGTCGCTGGGTTTGTCTGGGCGTTGCACGGACTGGACCGGGTTGGCGGTCAGCCGGAACGCGAACTCACGCCCTTGGGCGATGCGTTGGAGCAGGGGTGTGTAGTCGGCGATGAGCGGCTGGCCGCCGTCGGCGCCGGGCCAGCCGGCCTGTTCCACCAGGTGCTCCCACGAGGGCCGGCTGGCGGTAAGGACGAGGACTTCGGCACGGTGGGCGGTGTTGGTCTCCAGGCGCCACAGGACCCGTTCGGTCACGGGCTGGACGGCGAGGCCGCCCTGGACTGCGGCGTGGAGGCGGTGCGGGTTGGAGAGCAGGGCGAGCGCGCTGCTGCGGCGTGGGTTGAGGGCGATTTTCGACAGGTACGGCATTCGTGTCACCAGCCCAGGAGGGCGAAGGGGTCATGACCGGGGCCGGCCTGGCCGGTGCCGGGCTTGGGCTCGGCCGGGTGGCCGGTGGGGATGGTCACCCACAGGTGCCGGACGGCGCGCCGGCCGAAGGCAGTGCCGGTCTTCAGGTTGAAGGTGTCGGGGACGTCGTCCACGAGATGGTCGCCGGCGGGATCCTCGATGGTGGCCTCGAGGGTCACCTGCGGGGTGCGGATCTGGTGGCGGCGCTGCCTGCCGGCCTGCCATTCCACGTCGGCGAGGACCTGCTGCAGGTCGGCATCGGGTCGCAGGCCCAGACTGAGAGGACCGGTCGGCGGGCACGAGCGGCGGCCGAGCGAGAGCGGGAACGCGGGATGCCACACCGCGTGCTCCAGGCCCTCAAGGAGCGGGGCGGGACCGCGCAGCGCCGCGATGAAGACCGCGTCCTGCAGGTAGTAGCGCTGGGTGACGCCGGTGTACTTCGCCGGACTGGTCTTTTTCTGCACGCCTTTGGCGTCGACCTTCGCAGACGGCAGCGGAAGGCCACGGTGGTCGCTGACGGTGTGGTAGTCGCGAAGCAGCGTGCCGGGCTGGTCGACGCGCACCCCTAGACGCAGGCCGAGCAGATCGGTCAGGGAGGCGTCGCGGGGGCGTCCTTCGGCTGCGGCGAGCAGGCCGAGGACGCCGGACTTCGTGGGCTTCGGCAGGGTGTCGCGCCGGTTGTAGCGGGAGGGGCCGCCCCAGGACTGCAGCGGGGCGGCCAGCCTCAGAACCAATACGGCCTGGTCGGTTGTCATCGCGCACCGGCCTGCACAGTCTCGGCTTCGGGGAGACGGCCGTCCGCGAGCCAGCCATCGACGAGGTCGCCCACGTGCTCCAGGAGTGCGGGGAAGGCGTGGGACGGGCCGAACGTGTCGCTGAGCTTGTCGCCCTCCAGTGCATAGGTGGCCAGCGTGTGTGCCGGCGTGGTGCCCCAGGTCTGTGCGACCGAGGCGAGTTCGGCGGCCAGCCGCACGGCGGAGTCGGCGGCCAGGCCGCTGTGACCGGCCACCGGCTCCTCGAACGCGGAGACCAGATTGACCGGCTGGTCCGTGCGCACGGTCAGCAGCACCAGATGCGGCAGCGTGCGGTGGGCGAAGGAATTCTGGTGACCGGTAGGCATGGAGCGGGTGAAAGCGTCGACGAAGCGGACCGCGGCCTCACGCGTGGTCTCTGCCGAGCTGAGGTTGTCGCGCAGCTGGTGCACGCCGAGGACGGCGTAGCGGTAGAGGGTGGAGGAGGCAAACTCCACGGTGCCGATCATGCCTGCGCCGCTGTCCTCGGTGTTCTCGTCGTCGACGGCAGTGTAGTAGTCGAACTCGGTGCGCACCGCGTGCGTGGACAGGGCATGGGCCACCTGGACCGCGGCGTCGACGTTGAGGGCGGGCAGGTCAGCGACCATGCGGCCGAACAGCGCGACCTCGGCCGGATGTCCTGTGGACAGGGCGGACACCACGGGCAGTTTGGCGATCTCCTCCTTCAGCTCCTTCTCCGGCAGGGCGAGCAGTTCCCCGGCCCGCCCGTCGAGGAGCGCCACCAGGCTGTCGAGCTGGCGCTTGCCGAAGAACAGCAGGTAGGCCGACTGCTCCTCCTTCTTCGACGACTTGGTGATGCCGAGCGGCTCCAGCAGCGCGGCGGCCAGCCGGTCCGCCTGTGCGGCGTCCAGGCCCGCACCGCCCTTGTCTGCTGGCCGAGCGAGCCGCTCGGCCAGCAGGGCGGCGATCCGCTTGGTGCGGGTGGCGCGGTCCGCGGCTTCTTCGGCCTTGGCAAACTCCATCCGGGTGGCGCGCTTCCACGCCTGGGAGGAGACGCGGGCACGGCGGGCACCCCCGTACAGGGCCTGCTTCGGAGTGCCGGAGTCGTCCCGGTTGATGTTGGACGGCGGCAGGCTCTGCAGGATGTGCACCTCAACGAAGAGCGACGGCTGGGTCATTACAAGACTCCTTGAATGGTGTGGATGGTGAAGGGGTCCCGCACGAGGCCGTACGGAACGGAGGCTTGAAGCCGGCCCGCACGCCCGTACTCAGGGCCCCGGCACGGGAAGGCGGTTCGGGCAGCTGGCAGCGATGTAGGGCGGGTGCCCAGGGCAGCAGCGGCACGGTTCCCGGCTGTGGCTGTCTGCCGGCCCGCCGCTGCCGCTGCAGGTTGAGGGGCTCTCAGGTGCTGGGCGGCGTGGTGTCGGTGCGGAAGTCGCGGTCCCACCGGTTGCGGATACGGGACTGCTCGTCCGGTCGTTGCGGGTCGTCCCAGAGCTGAAGCGCCCGATGAAGGGCGTCGTAGTCGAGACCGATGCCCGTCCGGCGCAGCAGCGGCACGAGACCGCGCAGGTGCTGGGCCAGTTCCCCGGCATCGAGGGAGGTGAGCAGGGCGCCGAACCTGCGCTCGATCGCCGTGCTGTCGGCGTCCTTGGCCTTGGCAAGGAGCAGGCGGCAAGCACTCCCGGGACTGGCACCGGGTGAGTGCACCGTCGTGTCCCGGCCCTGCTGGTGCACGGCGAAGACGGTGAGGGCGGCGTGCTCAGCCGCCAGAGAGCGCGTGAGGGCTCCCTTGTTCCGCAGCGGGGTGCTGATCAGGGTGCGGTAGAAGGGCCACATCGCGGGCACCGTGCCGGCCTCACGGCCCGCCCCGGAGCGCAGCGCCGCCAGCTGCGCACCCGCCTCGGCCAGACAGGAATCGAAGCCCGCCCAGTACAAGCAGGCTTCGGCCGTGTCGGACCATAAGGCCTGGCCGCTGTCGTCACACGCAGGGTCGGTGTATTGCAGGCCCCAGGCCCGCAACACCCTGCCCTGCTCCGGTGTCGTCCAGTTCCGCAGATCACGGTAGAGGCGGGTGTAGTCCAGGCCACTGCCCGCCTGCCGCAGCAGAGGGACCAGCCCGCGCAGGTGCTGCACGAGCTCCTCGAGGTCCCGCGCGGTCGCGGCAGCCATCAGACGGCGCTCTGCGGCACTGCCGGACAGCAGGGTCCGGCGCAGATGCCGCACGGCCGTGCCGAGTCCGACTCCGGGCCGATGCACCGGGTCCGCCCCAGCACTCTGGTGCAGACCGAACAGCGTGAGCGCGGCCTGCTCAGCCCGGTAGGAGTCGGGCAGCTGCTGCGCACTCCGGTGGTCGTCGGTGAGCTCCACACGATGCAGGTGCCGGATGCCGGGCACAGTGCCGGGCTCGCAGCCCAGCCCGTCACGCGCCGCTCGCAGACCGCGTTCCGCCCACGCCGGCACCGGCTGCCGCCTGCTCTGCCGCTGCGTGCGCGACGCCGCAGCCTGAGCGAACTCCTCCCAGAAGTAAGGGCGGTAGCGTCGGCTGGCAAGGGTTGTCGACGTGCTCATGCGGCACTCGCCTCCTTCGCGGCGCGCGCCTCGGCGGCCCGTCGAAGAATCTCGTTGAGCCGCATGCGGAACACTCCGACGCCCTTTCCGCTGCGGAAGACAACGTCCTTGCCGTTCACCTTCTCCGTGCGCCCGACCACGGCCCGCGCCGGCACAGCCGCCAGCAGCACATCCGCCTCCCGCACCGCCGCCTCGAACAACGTCAGCTCCCACGCCTGCTGGCCGCGTTCGAGCAGGTCGTAGTCCTCGCCGATGCTGCGCAAGCCCGCCAGCAGCCGCCGCATGCTGGTGTCCACCGCGTGCAGCAGACGCACCGAGGGCCGATCACCCCTGTCCCGGGGCAGCGGCTCCCCGCCCGACGCCCGCCGCAGATCGGCGTGCAGGCCGTCGAGGGCCCGGCCGGTCCGGTCGGCCTGCTCGGCACACTCCAGCAGCGCCAGGCGCAGCCAGTCGTCCGCGGCGACCAGGGAGACGACAGGCAGCGGGAGAGTGTCGGTGATGGCGTTCTCCACCACCGCGGACTGGTTGCCGTACTCCAGGGCCGAAATCTCCACGCCCAGCGGGTAGTCGGCCGGCAGCACTTCGTCGGCCCGCAGGTCACCGATCTGCCGCAGCAGCGCGGAGGTGTAGGGGCCGTCGCTGTCCTGGGAAAGGGCGAGGGCCAGCAGGGCGCCGAGTCCCTGCCAGGCCGCCCGCCCCGACATGTGGCGGCGCGGCCGGCGCGGGGGCTGCCCCGGCTTCGGCTTGGCTGTGTGGTTCCAGGCGGTGTGCGGCTCCGTCTCGGGCGTCTGGGCCAGCCGGTCCCCGGCACTGACGACCACCTGCCGCACCCGCACACCCTGCTTGGTCTCAGAGGCGACCAGCCGGATCCTGCGGGACTGAAACGTCAGCAGGTCCAGCAGACCCCCGGCAGGGCGCGTGGACCACTCGGGGCCGGCGGGCGACTTCCAGCCGAGCGATGCCGGGCGCTCATCCCAGGCCCACTGCGGACGGTCGCCGGCCTCCAGGCCATCGGGCAGGACCGGCGTGTTCAGCAGCAGCGTCTCGAACAGGGTCCGGCCCGTCGGGACAATCACGCCGAGCTGCCCGAGCGGGCCCGTGGGATTCCCCGTCGTCTTTCCCGCCTTGGCCTGCGAGTCGCCGACCGCCCCGGTCTTGATGGCAGCGGTGTCCCAGCACTGGGCGTGCAGCAACCACAGCACCGCCTGCGCCGCAGCGAGATCCAGGTGGTCGGCCTCGCTGAACGCGCTGAACAGCGGCACGTTGTTCCCCGACGCCACGGACGGCACAAGCAACGTGGACGGCTTGACCTCTCCGTTGAGCGCTGTCAGACCCGCGGCCTGCCCAAAAGGCCGCTCAACGTCGAAGAGCCGGAACCGGTCGCCGTAGCGGTCGGTCAGGTATGTCGTGAGACGGCCGGCCTCCTCGGGCGAGAACTGGCCGCGCTCGAACCTCTGCTGCCATTCCCGCCGTGACCGCGGTGCCCCGAGCGCGTCCAGGAGCACCGGCAGCAGCATCTGCCGCAGCACAGCGGGCTGCATCGTCGCCACCGGCACATCCAGCCTGCGGATCCTGTGCGCCTCGGTCAGCGTCCGCAGCAGCCCGAGATTTTCTGTCGTGCCGTCCAGCGTGACAGCGGCTAACCAGCCTTCGCCAACAAGATCGACCTTTTCCACTTTCCCCTGCCATTACAAAGGCGCTGCTCCGCCGGAGCGCACGCGTCACCTCTGCCCAACACACCTTTTTGAAAGGGAAGTTGGACGTCTGGGCAACTCGCCCAACGGTGGCACTGAATGTTCATCACTTGCAACCGGTTCGGGCACAATTACGCGTCCAAGTCCCGAAAGCGCCCACGCTGCAGGCGCCAGGTACGCTCCGGGCAGCGCGGCGCCCCGTCTCCCCGGCCAGCCGGGGGTGTTCCCGTTCACCACTTCACGTCGTCCCCGCGCCCGCGGGGCACCCGGAACCGACGGCGGCGCCGCGCCCCCTATACCTGCTCCACGACCAGGCCCAGCACCTCGTCGTACCCCACCCGCTGCCCACCGACCACCGCCCAGCCGTCCGGCTCCAGGACCAGCGCACGCGCATACCGCAGCCACGGATGGCTAGCCCAGCCGGGCAATACCGTCAGCGACCGGTCAGCATCCTCGGAAAGACGCGCCGGCAGCCGCACCGTGCCCCCGAGCAGCCGCTCCACCACGACCTCATCCGCCACCTCGCCGTGCACACCGAGCCTCGTCCCGTCCAGCGCCGTGTAGCCACCCGCAACACGCCGCACGACGACCGCTTCCACGCTCCGCGTGCCATCACGTACCACCGCGTCGAGGTCCTCCTCGGAATGTGCCCGGCTGCCGGCGTAGTGCAGACCCTCCAGCGTCGCCACCGCCCACTCACGCGGCCGCGTCAGCAGGTAGCCCTCGGCGTTCTTCTCTCGCTGGGCCTCCTTGGCCTGCCACTCCTCCCGCGCGGCCCGCTCCCCCCACCCGGCCGGACACACTTCGCTCTCGCCGTACGCACGAGCAACCAGACTCGGGACATCCGCCGGGATGCTCCAGACACCACCCGGCTCCCCGCCGCTGGACGGCGCCTGCCCCTGACACAGCGGACCCGCCACTTCCATCACCAAGGCCGCCGACCGCAGCAGCAGCCACTCCCCGTAAATGGCCTTCGACGCAGGCAGGAAACGAGGCCGCCCGTCCCTGCCGCCCGCCACGCCCGTCACCAGCACCCTCGGCACCGCATGCCCCACAGGCCTCGGCGTGCCCGCATGCCGGTGCAGCCGACCAATCCGCTGCAGCAGCAGGTCCACCGGCGCCAGATCCGTGATCAGCACATCGGCATCCACGTCGAACGACTGCTCTGCGAGCTGGGTGGCAACCACCACCATGCGCCCGGGCCGCTCCTCCCCGGCACACGCCCCCATCAGGCGCAGACACCGCTCCGTGCGCTCAGCGCGATGCGTCGCGCACAGCCGGCCATGGAGCAGGTGCAGCTCACCGTCGAAACCGCCGGCCCGCAGCGCCTCGTGAATCGCCTGGGCCCGGTCCACCTGGTTCACCACAACGAGGACGACTCCACCATCTGCCGCCGCCTCTTCCGCGGCCGCGGCGACCACCGCCCCCTCCCGGTCCGTATCCGGCAGCCACCGGATGTGCACCGGCTCCGAAGCCCTCCACGAAGGCACAGCACGAAGCGAACTGTGAACTTCCGGCTTCCCGTCCACCGCGAACGCCGACGTGACACACGGGTATCCGCCCGGCTCCGGCACCGGATGCACCACATCCGCCGACCCCACAGCACCGACGAGATAGGCATCAACGAACGCCTGCCGCTGCGCCGGCGGCAGCGTCGCCGACAGGAGCACCACCGGCACTCCGGCCTGCCCCAGCCAGCGCAGGGCCTCCAGCAGGAACTGCCGCATGTAGATGTCTGCGGCATGGACCTCGTCGACGATCACGACTTTCCCTGCAAGCCCGGCGAACCGCAGCATGACGTGCCGGGTCCGCGTCGCCGCATACAGCAGGTGGTCCACCGTCCCCACGGCAAACGCCGTCAGCAGACCCCGCTTGGCACCCAGAAACCACAGCGGCGGCCCACCACGCTCCGCCACCTCTTCCGTACCGGCCAGTCGCTCCCGCCCGGCCATGCCGTACTCGTCGTCCTCATCGATCGCCCCGTACACGTCCCAGGGATCGGCCCCTGCCCCGTGCTGTTCCTCCGCACCGGCTGACGCCTCCGCCTCCCAGATCTGCCGCCAGCGCGGGTTGAAACGCCGCTTGCCGTGCACCAGCGCTACCTGCGATTCCAGCTCCGGACCGAACGAACGCACCCACTCCAGCACCTGCCCATACATGGGATCACTGGTCGCCTGCGTCGGCATCGCCACGAACACACCGTCCATACCGAACCGAGCCGCCAGCACCTCCGCGGCAGCCAACGCCGCCTTCGTCTTCCCCTCCCCCATCGGCGCCTCGACCACCAACACCCCCGGCACCGGCACCGACCACGCCCGCTCCACCAGCTCCACCTGCGACGCCCGAGGCAACACCCCCAACCTCACCGTCAACGGCGCCAGCGAACTCTCAGGCAACGGCAGGTCACGCCAGCCACCCCTCAGGCCCAGACGCCCCCAGGCCCCCTCGGCACGACGAGAGGCCCCAGCCGGCGAAACATCCCCCGCATCGGACAGCCCCGGAAAGTGCCTGCTGTCACTCGCGATCCAGTCCGCCATCACGATCAGACCCGACAGAGCCAACTGCTCAGCCTTGCTCAGCGCCCCCACGGGGCGAGCCGACCGTAAGTCCTCAAGACCCACAGCACGCGTGAACACGTCGATCACGCTCCGCTGAGCCTCAGCCCAGCCTGCTCCCCTGCCCTGCACTTCCGGATGCCCAGGCCGCAGGCTCCCTATCGACGGAAACGTTCCATGGTGCCCGGCCACCAGCGGCCACACCCAGGCAGCCGCATCCGCGTCCCCCCACTCCGCCCGCAGCCGTGGCAACAGCATCGCCGCGCCCGCCACGTCGTGACGCCACCGCCGCCTCCTGTCGATCGGTAGCCGTCCCCACAACAAGCCCGCCGCACGCACCGGCGCCGCTTCAGCTGGATCAACCGACTGGAAAGCTGGACACGCCTTACCGCAGTCGTGAATGCCGCATATCCACATCAGCCACGCGCGCCCCCGCCCACCGCTGATCTCGTCAAGGCGCCGACGGAGCGACCGGGACAGATACCGATCCCACATCAGCCCAGCCACAGCAGCTGTATCCAGCAGATGTCCCAGAAGCAGATGAGTCCGGCCACCATTCCGAGCCGCAGACTTCCCCCACAACCGCGACACCCTCGCGACCACCTCAGCCGCGACCCCCAGCGACCGCGTTAACTCGACGATCGACCGTTCGTCCTCCACCGACCACCTCCATAGACCCCACCCTGAGTTGAGCCGCACCATAGACGGCCCCACTGACAACACCTCAATCGCCGAATCCCGAACTGCGAAGCAGGTGAATGAGAATCGGCCTCGTTGCTAGCATCGCCGCAGCACCCGAAGTGTCGTCCCCGCGAGCCGGGGGTAGCTCGATGGCCGGGATGCCGTGCAGCGTGTACATCTCGTCGTCCCCGCGAGCCCGGGGGTAGCTCGATGACCATGGAAGAATTCGCCGGCAGCCTGTCGTCGTCCCCGCACGCGCGGGGGCAGCTCATCAGCAGGGCATACGGCCTGGTTCCCTTGCGGGTCGTCCCCGTGCCCGGGGGTAGCTCCTGCTGGCTCATGGCGTACTGGTCGGCCGGGAGGCCGTCCCCGCACGCACAGGGGTCCCGTCCCGGGGCATGGCCGACTGCGTAGGAGTCGTCGTCCCCGCGCCAGCGGGGGTAGCTCGCGGAGCAACTGGCCCTGTCGGTCTGATCGTGGCCGTCCCCGCGTCCGCCTCGCAGGGTGAGGCCAACGTGGAGCTGGCGGAATTGTCGTCCCCGCACGCGCGGGGGTAGCTCCCGGTCCCATTCGGAGTGGCGGGCTATGTCGTCGTCCCCGCGCGTGCGGGGGTAGCTCGCTCGACGACCCCTCAGGGTCGCTGAGTGCCGCGTCGTCCCCGCGCCCGCGGGGGTAGCTCCTGATAGGACGCATAGGCCATGGCGGAGACTGCGTCGTCCCCGCGCCCGCGGGGGTAGCTCTCCAGGATCTCCAGCCAGCCCAGGTGCCCGTCCGTCGTCCGCGCCCGCGGGGGTAGCTCGCCTGCGTTGTGGAGCAACGTGAACGCTCTGGCGTCGTCCCCGCGCGTGCGGGGGTAGCTCGTTGGTCCCGCTCCAGTTGGAGAGGATCAGGTCGTCGTCCCCGCGCCCGCGGGGGTAGCTCGTACGGGGTCGTGCAAACCGCTGGCCTGCGCATGTCGTCCCCGCGCCCGCGGGGGTAGCTCGCCTCGTAACCAGCCCAAGAGCCCCGCCTTGTTTGTAAGCACTTCTTTGGGCCCCAGCGCACGGATGAAAAGTGGGGTCTGGCACAAGTTCCGTGAAGTGTACACGGTGAGTAATCGGTTGGGGGCGGCAGTCCCGACTGGCTAGGCTCCGACGCCATGAGTGGACCGGTATTGGTGATCGAGTTGGCGGAGGCGGTCCCGCACTCGGCGATCCAGCGACTTCGCGCATTTCTGGTTCGCTCATCGGCGCGTTTTGAGGAGAAGCGGGTCGGAGAGTACGATCTGCACATTCGTGCGGAAAGTCTCGGCGTCACGGACATTGCGGGTGTCGACGGGCGTCGGCCCATCCTGGTCTCTCTCATGGGGCCCGGTATCGGTGACGAGGCAATCTTCGACGCCGAGCATGCCGACGAAGCCGACCAGGAACTTCTCATTGGCTTCACCCCGACTCACGCTGTCGACGTCATCGCGTTCTGCAACAGTCCGGTCGACCACGCCGTCACAGCCCTGTTGACCGCCGCCATCATGGACGTGATCGGCGGTGTCGCCAATGCCGAACTGCGAGAAGACCAGGTGCCGATCGTCGCCGACCTTTCCGGCATCGTCGCAACGACGACTGATCCGTGGCCCGCCGCGTACGGTTCAGCGGAGTTCCTCAGAGAGTGGAGCAAACAGCCCGGTTTCCGGCTTCTGAAGTAGCGGGATCTCATCCAGTCGGCTCACGCGAGCAGTACCCGTTTGCGCAACAACGTGAAGCTGGCGCGGCCGAACATCTGCCGCTTGAGCATCTTAAAAGTTACGTGGAATCTGCCGGGGTGACCATGTTTCCCCGGTGCAGCCACGGACTTGGGAGACGGCTTGAGCGGCACGACGGTGCTCATGGAGAAGTGGCCGGTGCTCGGCCGGCACGCGCAGGCGGCGACCTGGCTGACGGTCTGGACGGATCTCGGTCGTGCACCGCGCACGATCGACGCCTACGGCCGGGGACTGGCCGAGTACCTGCTGATGAGCGAGCGGGAGGGTGTCGATCCGGTCACCGCGAACCGTGCACATATCGCCGTCTATGTACGGGAGTTGACCTCGCGGCCGCACCGCCGGGGTGCGAACGTGATCTCGATCGACTCAGGGGCGGGGCTGGCGAACGCGACGATCCAGCAGCGGCTCGTGCCGGTCCGCTTGTTCTACGACTTCCTCATGGAAGAGGGGTTGCGGGATTCCAACCCTGTCGGCCGGGGGCGTTACACCCCCGGCCGACGGAACGGCGGTCAGCAGCGCGGCCTGGTGCCCCGACTGACGAAGCTGCCGTGGATTCCCGGAGAACAGCAGTGGCTGAGCGTCCTGGAGGTCGCCAAGCGTGAACCGGTACGCAACCGCGTGATGCTCGCCCTGGCCTACGACGCGGCACTGCGCCGTGAGGAACTGTGCTCGCTGCGGACCGATGACGTCGATCCGGCCCACCGCACGCTGCGGATACGGGCGGAAACGACGAAGAACCGGCTGGAGCGGGTGGTGCCCTACTCGGCACCGACGGGGGTGCTGCTGTCGGACTACCTCGCCCACCGGGCCACGATCAGCCGGGCCCGCGGGCCGCTATTCCTGTCGGAATCGCGCCGCAATCACGCCCAGCCGCTGAGCCTGTGGACCTGGTCGAAGGTGGTCCGACGGATCGCGCTGGCCTCCGGTGTCGAGCGGTTCTCCACGCACACCACCCGCCACCTGTGTCTGAGCTTGATGTTTAACCTCGCTGGTCACCCGACCTGCTGATCTGCGGTTCTTCCCGGGACAGCGGCCGCGGCCGCCCCGCACGCTTCGAGATGTCGAGTAACGGAGCGTGGAGAGGCGGCCGCTGTTCATGAGTGTGTCTGTCGGCGCGGACGGCGTCGAGGCCCTTGGAGTGTTGTCCCGCTTTCGGGTTGAGTTCTACGACTGCCTCTACGCGCGCGCGGACGCGCTCTTCGACCTGACGGACGCCGTGCTGTGTGCGGATGGTCCGGTCATCTCGCTGCCCGAACTCACGCTGCTCGCCGAGCATCCGCGTGGGCACGGTGCGATGTACGGCGCGTTGAACCACGGCTGGCTGGAGCCGACCCGGCTGCGCCGGCTGCTGGCCTCCACTCCGCTGCCCCAAGCCGCCGACGGACGGATCGTTCTGGCGGTCGACGTGAGCAACTGGCTGCGCCCGGACGCCCCCACTAGCCCGGACCTGCTGTTCTGCCACGTCTACGGACGTGGCCGCAGCGCGGACCGGATGATCCCCGGCTGGCCGTACTCGATCGTCGCCGCCCTGGAGACCGGGCGGACTTCCTGGACAGCGGTGCTGGACGCGATCCGGCTGGGCCCGGCCGACGACGCCATCGCGGTGACCGCCACCCAGCTCCGCGAAGTCGTCGCGCGCCTCAAGCAGGCCGGACACTGGCAGCCCTGGATGCCCGACATCCTGATCGTGACGGACGCCGGCTACGACGTCTGCCGCCTCGCCTACCTCCTGGCCGACCTGCCTGTCGAATGCGTGGGACGGCTGCGCTCGGACCGGGTCATGCTCCGCGACGCCGGACCCCGCCGCTCCGGGCCGCGCGGCGGACAGCCCCGCAAACACGGCGGCGTCCTCACCTTCGCCAAGCCGGACTCCTGGCACACCCCCGACGCCGCCACGACCAGCGACACCACCCGCTACGGCCGGGCCGAGGCCCTGGCCTGGGACCGGATGCACCCCCGCCTGCAGGCCCGTGGCCCCTGGCTCGACCATGAGGGCGAACTCCCCCTGATCCACGGCACGTTGATCCATCTGCAGGTCGATCACCTGCCGGGTGACCACGATCCGAAGCCGGTCTGGCTGTGGTCCTCGCGCACCCACATGACCGGCACCGACATCGATGTGCGCTGGCAAGCGTTCCTGCGCAGGTTTGATCTTGAACACACCTTCAGGTTCTTCAAACAGACCCTGGGCTGGACGACGCCGAAGGTCCGCGACCCGCGCGCCGCCGACCTGTGGACCTGGCTGATCATCGCCGCCCACACCCAACTCCGCCTCGCCCGCCCCTCGCCGAAGATCTCCGCCGCCCCTGGGAACGCCGCACCGAACCCCGCCGCCTCACCCCCGCCCGCGCCCGCCGCGGGTTCCGGCGCATCCGCGCGACCACGGCGAGGCTGTCGCAGGACTCCTGCCCGGTGAAGGTCAAGAGCGCGTCTTGGGCGGGTGATTGATGAGCTTGTTGAGGTTGTGCACCGTGCCGAGGAGCTTGATCTCGGCGTCCACCGCTTGGCGGCCGCGGTAGTTGAGGTGTCGTCCGAAGCGTTGGAAGATCTGGGCGAATCCTGGCTCGACCAGGGCACTGCGTTGACGGTACTGGGCCCGTCCTGTTGGGGTGGCGAGGCGGGCCGCCATGTCCCGCTGGCCGGCAGGCGCCTGCTGACGTTTGGCGGGAAAGCCTGCCTGGTCGGCATCGCTGGTGACCGAGACCAGTAGCGGGAGGTCAGCGAGGGCCTCGAAGGACGCGGCGGAAGCGTACCCGCTGTCGGCGAGCCAGAGTTGGATGTCGCCGGGAAGCCGTGCGGCCTGGTGATTGTGCTGGGTCTTCTTCACCATCGGAACGAGGGCCGTCCTGTCCGAGGGATTGTCGTGCGCTTCGATGGCCAGCAAGAACGGCGGGCGCACACGATCTGGATGTTGTATCCCTGCAGGTAGCCGCCGCGTTTGCCAGGAATCAGCCGGGAGTCGGGATCGCTCAGGCAGGCACGGGACTCCGGGGAGGGGGCCGGTCGGGGTGTGCGGGCCCGCTCCAGCCAGGCCCGCATCTTCACCAGTCGCGTTCGCTGGCGAACGAGGACCGTCTTGCGCTCCATCGGGACCGGCGGCCGTCCGTTCGCTCCACGACGTCCTGCCGCCCGGTCCTCTCGGCCGCGGAGCTCGTACTTCTTCAGCTTCTCCTGGTGAGCCTTGGTCTCGGCGGCCAGGCGCTTCTCCGCGCGGGCCACCATCCGCTCGGCGGCTTCGACCTTGATCCGGATCTCGGTGGGTGAAGGCATCGCCCGTTCATGCAGTCTGTCCCTGGCCAGGTGGGCCCGGGTGAGCCGGTCGCACAGCCGGGACAGGCGAGGCCAGTTGTCGCACGCGTCCTCGCCATCGCCCTGTGCTGCCGAGCCGTCGGCCTCGACGCTCAGCGCGTGGTCGACTACATCCTCCATCAGCGCGTGGATCTCCTTCTCGCTCTGGGAAATGGCCTCCTCCAGGCGCTGGAGCCGCTGGTTGGCGTCGCGTGAGGCGTTCGCCTCCATCGGTGAGCCGTCCACGGCCACCGCCGAAAGATCGACCAGGCCACGTCGGCCGCACAGCGACAACACCTGCACGAACAGCGAGTTCAAGGCGGCACGGTGGCGTCGTACGAACCGTGCGACGGTGGAGTGGTCCACTCGGCGGTTCGCAGTGATGATTCGGCAGCCCACGTCGTCCCAGCAAGCCTGCTCGATGCAACGGGAGGAACGCACTCCCTTGCTGTAGCAGTACAGGAGCAACGCAATCAGGCTCGCGGGAGGGTAGGCCACCCCGCCCCGCCCGTCGTCACGGTAGCTGTTCTCGAACGCCGATAGGTCAAGTAGCTCGACGACGTCGAGCACCTTCCAGCACAGGTGCTCGGGCGGCAGCCAGTCCCGCACATCCCGCGGCATCTCAAGATCACGTTCACGGTCGCACGACAAGAAGTTCCGCCCCATCAGCCAAGATTCCGAGGCCTCTCTGATCCTTGGAACCGAACAACGAATCGCTCTTGACCTTCACCGGGCAGAAGCCGTGCGACAGCCTCCCGCCCGCCCCGCAGCCGTGCCGAAACCCTCAAGGCCCGGCCCAGGCAGACCAGTTGGCTCACGAAACCGCAGACCAGCCCCACGCTACGAGCCCGGGAAGACCGTGAAACGCCTCGAAACCCGAACGGAATATATCCGTTCAAAACAGGAGCAATGTTAAATATCAAGCTAAGGGCTTGCAGGGAATCAAGGTGTTGCTTCCAGTCCCATGGCTCGTTGATGTGGTATGCGCATCCCGGATGAGACTCGTGACCAACTCGCCGTGAAGTTCGCGGTGTTGTTCCCACATCTGGACGAGCGGCAGCGACGGCTGTTGATGGCCGCAGAGGCCCGTGTCCTGGGACACGGTGGTGTTCGGGCCGTCGCGCGAGCGGCCTCGGTGAGTGAGACCACGGTCCGCAAGGGCGTGTTCGAGTTGGAGGCCGGCGAGGAACCTCTGGGGCGGGTGCGGCGGCCGGGCGGAGGCCGCAAGAGGGTCGCAGATCTCGATCCGGGGCTCCGGCCGGCACTGCTGGCGCTTGTCGAGCCGGATGAGCGCGGTGATCCGATGTCGCCGCTGCGGTGGACGGTGAAGTCGACCCGCACGCTGGCGCGGGAGCTGGCCCGGACCGGGCACAAAGTCAGTGCGGACACCGTCGCGGACCTGCTGCGGGAGGAAGGCTTCAGTCTGCAGGCCAACGCCAAGACCATCGAGGGAAGCCAACATCCGGACCGGGATGCCCAGTTCCGCTATCTCAACGAGCAGGCCCGCGATCACAGGGACACCGGCCAGCCGGTGATCAGCGTGGACACCAAGAAGAAGGAGCTCGTCGGCGAGTTCAAGAACAACGGACGCCAATGGCGGCCTGCGGCTGATCCGATGCCGGTGAACGTCCATGACTTCGCCGACCCCCAGCTGGGCAAGGCCGTCCCGTACGGGATCTACGATCTCGCGGCGAACACCGGCTGGGTCAACGTGGGCACCGATCACGACACCGCCGCGTTCGCAGTGGAATCGATCCGCCGCTGGTGGTCCGGCCAGGGCCGGGCCGCCTACCCGCAGGCGACACGACTGCTCATCACCGCCGACGCGGGCGGCTCGAACGGCTACCGCACCCGGGCCTGGAAGCTCGAACTCGCCCGGCTCGCGGCCGAAACAGGACTGACGATCACCGTTTGCCACCTGCCGCCGGGCACATCGAAGTGGAACAAGATCGAGCATCGGCTCTTCTCGCACATCACCCTGAACTGGCGCGGCCGCCCGCTGACCAGTCACGAAGTCATCGTCCAGTCCATCGCCGCGACCACCACCCGCACCGGCCTGCGCGTGAGCGCCGCACTCGACACCAACATCTATTAGGGCTTGGTCATCTTGCTATCGGTGCGGGTATGTCGCGGCGGCAGGTGGGGCAGGCGCCGGTCCAGAGGGCGAGGAGTGTCTGCAGTTCACGGACGATCTGGTAGAGACTCAGACCGCCGCTGTGTCTTTTGGGGCGCGAGCCATGCGCCTGAGGGTGCAGAAGGCATGGGCGGCGGAGACGAGGGTGACATGGTGGTGCCAGCCGCCCCAGGTGCGGCCTTCGAAGTGGGCAAGTCCCAGGGCCTGTTTCATCTCCCGGTAGTCGTGCTCGATGCGCCAGCGCAGCTTGGTCAGCCGCACCAGGGTGGCCAGTGGCATGCCGGAGGGCAGGCTGGACAGCCAGAACTGCACCGGCTCGCTCTCGGTGGCGGGCCATTCGGCCAGCAGCCAGCGTTCAGGCAGCTCGGGAGCGTCCGTGGTCTTGCGTAGGCCCCGTCCGGCGGGCCGGACCCTGAGGGCGACGAACCGCGAGTACATGCGCTTGAAGCCGTTTCGGCCCGTGCCCGGCCGGGAGCCTACCCGCCAGGAAACCGGCCGTGCAGCCGCCCGGCCGGCCGCGATGACCAGGTCTTTCACCGTCTGCGCAGGGTCGGGGTACTGCGCTTTCGGTGGCCGGCCGGTGCCCGCGTAGGGGGGCTGGACGGGCCGGGCGTCGGCCGGATGGGCGGTGTGGCGGCAGGAGATCCCGACCGCATAGGGCAGGCTGCGTTCCTCCAGCCCCAGACGGAAGGCGGCGGCATCGCCGTATCCGGCATCCGCCACGACCAAGGGGACATCGACGCCCCACGACCGGGTTTCGTCGATCATGTCCAGGGCCAGCTGCCACTTCTCCACATGCCCCACCTGGGCGGGGATGCCGCAACGGCCGCGGCGGGCGACCTTGGCCGCATCCGCCTGTCCAGAGGCCGGATCCCATGAAGCGGGCACGAACAGCCGCCAGTTCACTGCGGCCGAGGCCTGCTCACGGGCCAGGTGCAGCGACACTCCCACCTGGCAGTTGGTGACCTTGCCCGCGGTGCCGGTGTACTGCCGCGACACACACGCAGACGCGTCCCCGTCCTTGAGGAAGCCGGTGTCGTCAACGATCAGCGCCTCCGGACCGATCGCCTCGTGCATCCTCCAGGCCAGCCGGGCCCGCACATGGGCCGCATCCCACGGGCTGGAGGTGATGAAGTGCGCCAGCGCCTGCCGGTTGCCGTCCTCGCCGAGGCGGGCTGCCATCGGCTCCACCGACTTACGCCGCCCGTCCAGCAGCAGCCCTCGCACATACGCCTGTCCCCACCGCCGCTGGTCCGCACGGAAGAACCCGTCGAACAACTCCGCCGCGAACGCCTCCAGGTCCCCCCGGGCCTCGGTCATCTCCTCAGGTGTCACACCACGACAACGCCACCCACGAGGCAACAGACACGCCACTCAGGAGTGAAGATGACCAAGCCCTACTAGGGCCTGTCTGGTGTTGTGATCAGTGGTTGGGTTGGAGGCTGCGGATCCAGAGGAGTGCGGCGCGGAGTTCGAGTCCGGCCCGGTAGTTGGCGGGGTCTTTGTCGTAGCGGGTGGCGAGGCCCCGCCATGCTTTGATCTTGCTGATGCCGCGTTCGACGGTGTTCCGCTCGCGGTAGAGGTCGGGATCGCAGGTGACCGGTCGGCCGCCTGCCCGACCCTTTTTCTCCCGTTTCGCGGCCTGGCCCCGCGGCTCGGAGATCACGGCTTTGATTCCGCGTCTGCGCAGGTAGGCGCGGTCTTTTCGGGATGAGTAGGCCTTGTCCCCGGCGACCGCGCCGGGCCGGGTGCGGGGCCTGCCGACCGGCTGGCGGATCGACCCGTTCCAGGACAGGAACGAATTGAGGGCTGCCGCCGGCCTGCCCGGCCGTGACCAGGATGGCCAGTGGGCGGCCGGCGGCATCGACGGCGAGGTGGATCTTCGTGGTGAGACCGCCGCCGGAACATCCCAGGTCAGCGGCGGCCAGGCGGGCCCTACGGCAGTGCCTTGACCGCCGGCGTTCTTCGCCTGCCGGTCGGTTTGCCGGTCTTGTTCTTCGCGTCGGCCCTTTTTCGGCGGCCGATTTCTCCTGTGCCTCCAGGACTTCGGCGTCGACGGGTAGTCCGGCTGCATCGTGATGCGCGCGGGCCGTGGTCGAGTCCACGCTGACCAGCGACAAGTCCGTCTTGCCCCGCCTCGCGGCCTCGGCGATCACACCATCGAGGAGGGTCGTGAACACGCCGGCCTTCCGCCAGTACCGGAACCGGTCATACACCGTCTGCCACGGCCCGAACCGGCCGGGCATCTCCCGCCACTGTGCGCCCGACCGGAACTTCCACACCACACCCTCGAACTGGGCCCGAAGATTCTCCGGATACGGACCGAACTCCCCGATCGGCAGGAACGGAGCAATGAACTCCCAATCAGCATCAGTCAGTTGCGCACGCGTCACCCCCACAGTTCCACCGGGCCCCGAACCCGCACAGGTCCGCAAACCCGATAGATGTGGAGTCTCGCCGCTCGTGACATGTCGATCTTGCGTGACCTGGGCGTTCTTGACTGTCTCACGGCCTTGTCACCCATGATCAGTCCCAAATCCGTGGCATTTCCTCGCGAGAGCGAGGGCGAGATCAGGCGGCTTGCCCGTGTCGGCCGGAGTACACCACGCTGAGCCCCGAGCACGAAGACTACCGGCGAGCCCAGATCGCGCACCGATTAGTTTCCCGCGCCACGCTGGTCCATACGCCGGACACCCACGGACGGAAGGCTGGGCCATGCGGAAACTGATCTACGGCATGAACCTGACCCTGGACGGCTACATCGCCGCGGCCGGCGACGACATCGGCTGGAGCGGACCGCCGAGCCACGAGCTGTTCCAGTGGTGGCTCGACCACGAGCAGGCGAGTGGCCTGTCGCTGTATGGGCGCAAGCTATGGGAGACGATGAGCTCCTACTGGCCGACCGGCGACCAGCAGCCGGGCGCCACCCCGGCGGAGATCGAGTTCGCGCGGAACTGGCGGGACACGCCGAAGGTGGTGTTCTCCTCGACGATCGACAGGGTCGACTGGAACACCCGCCTGGTCACCGGCGACGCGATCGCCGAGATCACCCGGCTCAAAGCCGAGGACGGCGGCCCAATGAACATCGGCGGCGCAACGCTCGCCGGGGCGGCCATGCGCGCCGGGCTGATCGACGAGTACGCGATCGCCACCCATCCGGTCCTGGTGGGCGGCGGCACGCCGTTCTTCACCGCGCTGGACAGCTGGGTGAACCTGAACCTGGTGGAGACGCGGACGTTTCCCGGCGGCGTGGTCCTGACCAGATACGAGACGAGGCGCTGAGCAGCAGCACCCCACGCGCTAGGGACCGTCTCAAAGTGATTTGCGTAGCGGTGCGGGTAGCAGAACCTCAGCGCACCCGCCAGCCCGACCACCACCCCTCATGGACGCGCTCCGCGCGACAGTGCTCCCACCACGTCGTCGCTGTCCTCACCACGAACACGCCGAGAACCTGCCGTGGTGCCAGCTGACGTCCTGGCGGTGACGCGCTACGCCTGCGGCAGAGCCTTCTCGTCCTCCTCGCCGGCCACCGGGGACGATCCGGCGGTTGTACTGTCCGCAGCCGCAGGTCCGTGACTCGCGTACAGGACGGTGCTCTTCTGCTTTGTGCACTCGACGGCGCTCTTCGCGACGAGCCGCTCAAGGGTGTTGCGCACGATAGTGGTCCCCCGGGCCCACTCGGGGTACTCATACCCAAACCCCCTGGTGACCTCGGGAGCCGCGCGGTTGGCAGGGATGCTGGTCCAGGATCTGCTTGAGAAGATCGCCCAGCGGAGGCTCGGCGGCCTTGTTCGCCACCGACTTGTCCGCCGAGGCCTTGGCCATGGTCTTCTTGGCACTCCTCCTGGTCGGGGCGGTCCGCCTGACGGCGGCCTTCTTGGCCGGGGCCGCAGGGCCGCAGGGCCGCTGTCCTCCTGGTGCCGCGGCACGGCCGCCTCCTCCGGCGGGTGGGTGAGGTCCTGCGGCTCCGTCCCCGCAGCAGTTGCCGCACCCGCGGCGGCGGAATCAGGGCCAGCAGGCGCGGCAGCCAGAGCGCTCCGCAGTCTGAGCAGCACCTCATCCTCCGCCGTCTGCAATTGCTTCAGACGAGCTCGGAGGTTCGCCTGCTCACGGGGTTACTCTCAAGCTCGCTGGCAAAACGTCCCGCGTGCCTGTCCTGAATGGTGGCAGCCTCATCGGCCACGGCAGTCACGCTCCTTGGTCCCTGGAGTGTTGCGGCGGATGCTACCCATCCACAGGACCTCATAGCTGACGTCCCGGCAGATCACACCTCTACAAGAACCGCAGGCCGTTGCATGCCGCTTGGACGGACGGCTGGCCCGGTGCTGCGGCGCCCGGGTCTTCACACAGGGCCGTGGTCTGGGGAGGGTTCCGCAGCACCGAGTGCTTGGCCGAAGTCCTCGACAACCGCATCGAGTGCGGCGTGTGGGGCGGTATGACCGAGCGCGAGCACCGGACTCCGCTGCGCCCGCAGACCCGACGTCGCATCCTGGCAAGCAGAAGCACGGCAGGCGTTCGAACACCCCACGGCCAGCTGACGGCAGGACAGCGGGCCCACGCCGGACGAGTGGTCTGCCCTTGGTCTGACGGCGCCGGGGACGCTGGTGGAACGAGAACAAGTTCAACTACCTGGGCTGGTGGACTGTCCGCTGTGCGTGCCGCAAGGCTCGGCCCAAGTCGCGACGCTGCCTGATCCGGTGGCACTGACTCACTGGTCACGGAGCGGAGCCGCAGTGTAACGTCACTGTCAGATGTCGTGGTTCGCAGTTCCTGCCCGCGCTGTGGCGCGGGCGTTTTGCTGTGCAGTGCCCGAGGACCAGGACGACCACCTCCGGGTCCGCGCGGTGCGGACCCGCCATCGAATGGAAGGCACAGACATGGCCAGCGGTACCGTCAAGTGGTTCAACGCCGAAAAGGGCTTCGGCTTCATCGCGCAGGACGGAGGCGGCCCCGACGTCTTCGCGCACTACTCCAACATCAACGCCAGCGGCTTCCGTGAACTCCAGGAAGGCCAGGCCGTCACCTTCGACATCACCCAGGGCCAGAAGGGCCCGCAGGCGGAGAACATCACCCCCGCCTGACCCGACGCCAAAAGCGATGCACGGTGCCCTCAAAGCGCTCGCGCCAACGGCACCGTGCATCGCGGCACCACAGCCGAATGAGTTCAGCCGAGTCCGAGGCCACTCAGGGCAGTGGCCCAGTCGGTGACAATGGCGCGCTGCGTGGCCGCGAAAGCGACCTTGCCGGCCTGGAAACACGCCACGCCGGTCACCGCCGGAGACCTCACCGGAGGCAACAGGTGGGACAC
Source organism: Streptomyces sp. HUAS 15-9 (assembly GCF_025642155.1). NCBI lineage: Bacteria > Bacillati > Actinomycetota > Actinomycetes > Kitasatosporales > Streptomycetaceae > Streptomyces > Streptomyces qianjiangensis. The sequence goes on from NZ_CP106798.1 coordinate 85,879, forward strand.
CCTGGTGCGCTGGTCCGACGGAGAGGTCTCCCAGTTCCAGGAGACCGGCCCCGGCGGCATCGGCAAGGAGGTCGAGATGGCCGCGGCCGGCAGCACGAGGTCCCATGACTCGGTCATGACCGCGGGCAGTTTCGACTCCAACGGTCGGCCCGACGACCTCAGCGTCCGCTGGTCCGACGAAGAGACCAGCCTGTACGCCAACACCGGCGTAACCTTCGGCACCGAACACCTGCTCGTCGCTCCGAAGTAGGCATCGGCTGCAGAACCAGCCGGGTACAGCGGCCGCACAGCACCCGGAACCGGCCCGCAAGGCGTACCGCTCACCCGGCCTCCCAGCGGCAACCACCGCTTCTCAGAAGCGACATCACGCCGGCAAAGTCAGCAGACACTCCCGACCGCTCAGGCGTCGGTTCGGATCACCACCTCCAGAGTGCGCGGGCCGTGGACGCCCTCCACCCGTTCGAGCTCGATATCGGAGGTGGCCGAGGGTCCGCTGATCAGTGTGAGGGGGTGTGTGGGTCGGAGTCGGGCCACTGCCTCTGGGACACCGGTCTGCACCGATGACAAGTCGATGACGCAGAGGTGCAGGTCGGGGACGAGTGTCAGGGCGCGCCGTCCCTGGTCCGGTGCGGCAGCGTCCAAGAAGATCGTGCCGGTCTCGGCACAGCTGACGGTGGAGGCCGTGACCACGCCGTCGAGCAAGTCCAGTTGAGGGGCCGGAATGTCGGCGGAGTCCGTCAGGACGGTCCCGTCGTACGCGGCCAGCCAGGCCGGATCCAGCCCGGGTGGTACCCCGATCTTCCGTGCTCCGTGCGCGTGGAGCACCTCGGCGACCACCGCCGCGGTCTCGGAAGCCGTGCAGGTGTGCACCTGTGTCCGGTAGTCCACGAGCCGGTCGACGAAGAGGGCGAGTCGCTCCGTGTCGGGGAGGCGCCGGCCGGTGCGGTAGGCACGGGGGACCACCGTCTCGGGGCCTGGGGAGAGTGCCAGGGCGTCCCGGACACGGCTCAGGACGGTCTCACGTGCGGTTGCGGTCACGGTGTCTCCTGGATGCCGTCGTCGGGGTGCCGTACGCCTTCCGCCGCTGCGGCCCGCATCGCCTCCGCGCCCTCCGCGGAGGCGAACCAGGAGCGGAAGGACTGCCGGGGCGGGGCCGGGGTGTCGCGGCTGTCGCTCCAACCGCGAAACGGTGGTGGCAGATGCGAGATCGTGCCGTCCCGCCCCGCCAGTAGGCGCCCGAGACCCGCCGCCTTCTGTGCGGCCGTGAACAGTTTCGGCCGCTGCATGACTGTGGCCGCGGCCTTCATCGCCAGCTTCTCGGCGGTGGTACCCGACTGCTCGGTGTGCTGGTGACGCAGCTCGACCAGCAGTGACGGAATATCGATCTTCACAGGGCAGGCGTCGAAGCAGGCACCGCACAGGCTGGAGGCGTACGGCAGTGAGCTGTTGGGGTCGTCCTTGGCGCCGTGCATGCCGGCGAGCTGTGGGGTGAGGACCGCGCCGATCGGACCGGGATAGGTCGAGCCGTAGGCGTGGCCGCCCGTCCGCTCGTAGACCGGGCAGACGTTGAGGCAGGCGGAGCAGCGGATGCAGTTGAGGGCCGCCCGACCGATCGCGTCCGCGAGCGCTGCCGTACGCCCGTTGTCCAACAGTACGAGGTGGAAGTCCTGCGGGCCGTCGCCCGGTGTCACCCCCGTCCACAGCGAGGTGTACGGGTTCATCCGCTCTCCGGTCGAGGAGCGCGGCAGCAACTGCAGGAAGACCTCCAGGTCCTGGAAGCGCGGAAGCACCTTCTCGATGCCCATCACGGTGATCAGGGTCTCGGGCACCGTGAGGCACATCCGGCCATTGCCCTCGGACTCGACCACCGACAGGGTTCCGGTCTCGGCGATGCCGAAGTTGGCGCCGGAGACGGCCACTTTGGCCGTCATGAACTTCTCGCGCAGATACGCGCGCGCCGCAGCCGCCAGCTGGGCGGGAACGGCGTCCAGCCCGGGGTCCACGCCCGGGATCTCCTGCAGGAAGATGTCCCGGATTTCGTCGCGGTTGCGGTGGATCGCGGGAACCAGGATGTGCGACGGCCTGTCGTGCGCGAGCTGGACGATCAGCTCGGCGAGGTCGGTCTCGTACGCGGTGATCCCCTGGCTCTCCAGGTACTCGTTGAGGCCGATCTCCTGAGTGGCCATCGACTTGACCTTGAGGACCTCGTCGCTGCCGGTCCCCTTGACCAGCCTGGTGACGATCTCGTTGGCCTCGATGCCGTCGCGCGCCCAGTGGACGGTGCCGCCGTGCTCGATGACCTTCCGCTCCAGCTGTTCCAGCAGTTCGGGCAGCCGGTTCATGGTGTCGGTCTTGATGGCCGAGCCGGCGTCGCGCAGCTGCTCCCAGTCGGGCAGTTCACCGGTGACGGCGAGGCGCTTGGCGCGGATGGAGTGGGTGGCCCTGCCCAGATTCCGGCGCAGCTGCTCGTTGGCCAACTCGTCGTGGGCGGCCTTGGGGAAGGCGCGCTCGCCGCGGAGGTTGCCGGCGCCGTACGGGGAGCGCGGGGGGACGGTGGGCATGCCGACGAAGGTGCTGTTCGGCGCGCGGTCGGCCGGGCTGTTCATCGGAGGGCCTCCACGAGGGGGTGGGGCGCGGTGCGGGTGGCGGCGAGGATCTGCGCCAGGTGCAGCGTCCGCGTACCGGCTTTGAGGCGTGACAGCCCGCCGCCAATGTGCATCAGGCAGGAGGAGTCGCCCGCCGTGCACACTTCGGCACCGGTGGCGGTGATGTTGCGTACCTTGTCCCTCAGCATCGCCGAGGAGGTCTCGGCGTTCTTGACCGCGAAGGTCCCGCCGAAACCGCAGCATGCGTCGGCCTCGGGCAGCTCCACCAGGTCGATGCACTCGACGGCGCGCAGCAGCCGCAGGGGCTTCTCGCCGACCCGCAGCATCCGCAGCGAGTGGCAGGTGGGGTGGTAGGTGACCCGGTGCGGGAAGTACGCGCCGACATCGGTGACGTCCAGGACGTCGACCAGGAACTCGGACAGCTCGTAGGTCTTGGCCTTGACGGTGGCGACCCCGGCTTGCAGCGCCGCGTCTCCGTACCGTGCGGCGACGATCTCGTGCTGATGGCGGACCGAGCCCGCGCACGACCCTGACGGCATCACCACCGCCTCGATGGACGGGTCGCCGAACTGCTCGGCGAAATTCTGCACCAGCGGTGTCGGCTCACGCTGATAGCCGGTGTTGATGTGCATCTGGCCGCAGCAGGTCTGCTGCGGTGGGAACACCACGTCATGGCCGAGGCGGGCCAGCAGTACCGCGGTGGATTTCACCGCTTCCGGGAAGAGGGTGTCTCCCAGACAGGTGGCGAAGAGCGCGACGCGCATAGGACCTCCCGGTCGTTGTGGTCGGACCATACTCGCTTCGGACCACAGAAGAAAAGTATGAGCGCAATTTGGTCCGACCTTATTGACATGCGACATCTTCAGTGGGCTACTGATGGCCGTTCGCCAGCCACATGGCGCCGCCACGGCCGAAGAGGGGCACCCCGGCCGTCCGGGCGGCACGCAGAACTCGATGAGGAGCACTTCGTGGTCACCACACCACCGGCCGCCCTGGCGGCCTATACCCCCGACCCTGCCGCCGTCGGGGGCAGCCTCACCGTCACCGCGCTGCTGGGCCTGGTCCCCCTCGCGACCTTCTTCCTGTTGCTGATGGCAGCCAAGCGACCGGCACTGCACTCCGCGCTCGGCGCCCTGCTCGCCGCACTCCTGGTCGCCGTCCTCGGCTACGGGATGCCGCTGCAACTGGGTGTTCTGTCCGCGGCCCAGGGCCTGACCTTCGGCCTCTTCCCGGTGATGCTGATCGTCGTGTCGGCCATCTGGTTCTACGAACTCACCGTGATCAGCAACCGTTTCGAGGATCTGCGCCGCTCCTTCAGCGCCGTCGGCCGCGGTGATCTCCGCATCCAGGCCATGCTCATCGCGTTCTGCTTCGGCGGACTCCTCGAGGCACTCGCCGGATTCGGCGCCCCCGTCGCGATCACCGCCGCCATGCTGATGGCACTCGGACTGCCGCGGATCACCTCGGCCGTGACGGTTCTCGTCGCCAACACCGCACCGGTCGCCTTCGGAGCCATGGCCATCCCGATCACCACGGCCGGCAACCTCACCGGCATACCGGCCGAAGACCTGGCCGGAGTCATCGGCCGCCAGAGCCCTCTGCTCGCCCTCTTCGTCCCCCAGTTGCTGCTCTTCATCGTCGACGGACGGCGCGGCGTACGGCAGCTGTGGCCGATCGCATTGGTCACCGGAGGCGTCTTTGCCCTCGCCCAGTTCTGGTGCTCGGCCCATTTCGCCTACGAGCTCACCGACGTCGTCGCCGCCCTCGCCGGATTCGCCGCCGCCGTGCTGATGCTGCGCTTCTGGAGCCCGCGTACGCCGGACGACCAGCGCTCCCAGGTCGCGGACGCACCCCTGACCGGCCGCCGTGTCACCCTCGCCGTCCTGCCGTACCTCCTGGTGATCGCGGTCTTCGCCCTCGCCAAGCTCGACGTCGGCGGACTCCACATGCCCGACTTGCTCGGCACCTTCGCCCTCCAGCTCGACTGGCCGGGCCTGTACGGCAACCTCCTCGCCGGCGACGGCTCCCCGGCGGGCAGCGCGGTCTACAAACTGGACGTCCTGGGCAACCCCGGAACCCTGCTCCTGCTCTCCGGCGTCCTGGTGATGCTCGTCTACAGCAGGGCCAAGGACGCCGACCGCTTCCCGATGACCATCCGCATGGGGGTGTCCTGCGCCGGGCGCACCGTGAGGAACATGCGGACCGCCATCGCCACGGTCGCCACCGTGCTGTCCCTGAGCTACGTCATGAACCAGTCGGGACAGACCCTCGCCATCGGAACCTGGCTCGCCGCCACCGGCGGCCTCTTCGCCCTGATCTCCCCGGTCCTCGGCTGGCTCGGCACCGCCGTCACCGGCTCGGACACCTCATCCAACGCCCTGTTCGCCACGCTCCAGCAGACCGCCGGAAAGGCCGCCGGCATCGACCCCACCCTGCTGGTGGCCGCCAACACCACCGGCGGCGTCGTCGGCAAGCTCATCAGTCCACAGAACCTGACCATCGCGGCGACGGCGGTGGAGCAGCCCGGCACCGAGCGGCTGCTGCTGCGCAAGGTTGCCGGATACAGCGTCGCGATGCTGGCAGTCCTCTGTGTCCTGGTCTATCTGCAGTCGCTTCCGACGCTGTCCTGGATGCTGCCGTAGCAGTACCGGCAGGCGAAGCAGGGACGAGCAAAAGAGAGGAGGGGCAGGCCCCGCCCACGCGGGGTCGCCCCTCCTCCGCCCTTCTCAGTCCTCGTCCTGGAGGGCCTCGTCCGCCCGGTCCGCCCCCTCCGCCCGGGCCTTCTCGTCGACGAGCGTGCCGTGGAAACCGCGGATGTGTTTCTCGACCAGATCGGCGGCCTCCAGGCCCTTGCCCGCCCGCACCAGGCGCAGCAGCCCGGCGTGCTCGCGGTTCAGCGCATCCGCCGTGGCCGGCCAGTCCTCGGTGCTCTCCAGTGCCTGCAGAATCAACGGACGCACCGACTCGCGCACGGCCGAGGTGAGAGTAGAGGTGAGCTGGTTGCCGGAGGTGCGGGCGATGGCGACATGGAACTTGGTGTCCAGGTCGTTGAAGACGGTGATTCCCACACCCGGCTCCTGCATGCGTTCGAGAAGCGCTTCCACCTCGCTGAGGTCCTCTGCCGAAGCACGCTCAGCCGCCGCCTCGAAGCTGGAACGCTCCAGCACCACCCGGGCCTCCAGCACGTCCTGCAGGCTGTAGCTGCCCAGGGCAAAGTGCAGGCGCAGCAGCTGGCCCAGTGCATCATCCGGGTTCCGTACGATCCGCGCCCCGGAGTCCGGTCCACGGCCCGTCTGGGCGACCAGCACCCCGACCGTCTCCAGCACCCGCAGCGCCTCACGCAGCGCGGACCGGCTCACCCCGAGCACCGGCGCCAGCTCACGCTCGGGCGGCAAACGGTCCCCGGCTTTGAGCTCGCCCGCGAGGACCCGCTCCTCGATGCGTTCAAGCACGAGCTCATGTGTGCGCGACTGACGCACAGGCCGCCACTCGGCAGGCATCCACCACTCCCCGGCTCGGCTGTAAAGCCCCAACGTCACAACTATGTCACACATACAGTGTGGTCGGACCATACTTCGACGCCTGGAGACCGAAACGGCAGCCCCGCCGGCCTTGCCCGTGCCCAGCTCCACGCCTGGGCGCTGCTGCCCACCCTCACCCAATGGGACCGCGACCGGGAGGCGGCCGCCCACGACGTGGCTCTGACCGAACACGAAGCCGACCCCATCGGACAGGCCCCGGGCCGTTTCGGCTTCGACGAACCCGAACTCACCCTGCACCAGGCCGAAGCGCACCTCCCACTGGGCCGCACTGAACAGGCCCGCACCCGCGCCGAGGACTCCGCAGCCGCCTGCACCCCCGGCACACCCGGCGGGGCCGCCGCCACCCTCGTCCTCGCCCAGGCCGCGGCCTCCGACCAACCGTCCGACGATGCCCAACGCGCCCTCGACGTCCTCAGCCTGGTGCCGCCGAGCCGGCTGCGCACCACCGCCCACACCCGACTTGGACGTCTGGACGGTCCGCTCGCCGCCCGCGCCGCCCAAGCGGAAACCCCAAAACCGCTCTGCCAGACGATCTGCACGGCAGTCTGCCGTCCCGGGCCAGAGCGAGCATCCCCGAACGACGTCACACCAGGCTCCTGACCTACCTTCAAGATGGCGGCAGCTCAGTGTTGAGCCTGTCGGTAGGCACTCGCTCGATGCGGGTCCAGCCCCTCCAGCCCCGCTCCTCCAGGATCGCCAAAAGTCGCTGGGCGCCCGGAGAGGACTCGATCACGGTTGAGTCCAGCAGGTCGACGAACTGGTCGTCGAAGCCGTCGGCACCCACCTCGCCGGCCTCCATAGCGCGAATCATCAGCCGCTCCAGGAGGTCGGCGATCTCGACTACACGCGGATCGTCGACCGGCCAGTCGAGTGCCCCGCTGAGAAGGCTGTAGAGCTTCACCATGTCGGGGTCGTTCAACTCCTCGTGCTTCTTGGCGATCACGGCGTCGATCAGGTGCGGCACCTGGGCTGCGATCATGATCCAGGCGTCCCGCTCCATCTCGATGTATCGTTCCTCGACGCCGAGACCGCGAAGCCGGTCGAGGTAGTGCACGACGCTCTGCGGGAGCGCCAGGTGCTCTCCGGCGGCGAGCAGGGCGAGCCGTCTGCGGGTGCCCTGCAACCGCCGGATCTGGGCTCGCAGGTCCTTGTCGATCTCCTGGACGCCATCGGCGAACTCCCCCGGGCCGGCGTCGAGGAGTCCCTGCACCCGGGCCAGCGGCACGCCGGCATCCGCCAGGGTGTGAATCCGGATCAGTCGCACGACCGCGGCAGCATCGTAGGTCCGGTAACCGGATCGGTCGCGTTCGGGCTCCGGCAGCAGCCCTATCTGGTGGTAGTGGCGTACCGCCCGCACCGTCACCCCGGCGTACGCCGCGAGCTGGCTGATGGTGAGCATGGGTATCAGACTGCCTCAGGCGATCTTCCTGCGATAGGCGGCCATCGCGAAGACGTACGCCACGACGAGGATGCCGACGCACCAGGCGAGGGCGGTCCAGATGTCGTCGCCGACCGGCCGCTGGGCGAACAGGTCGCGGAGCGTGTTGACGATGGACGTCACGGGCTGGTTCTCGGCGAACCAGCGCACCGGGCCGGGCATGGTCTCCGTGGGCACGAACGCCGAGCTGATGAACGGCAGGAAGATGAGCGGGTAGGCGAACGCGCCCACGCCCTCGACCGAGGCTGCGGAGAGCCCGGGGATCACGGCGATCCAGGTCAGCGCCAGGGTGAACAGGAGCAGGATGCCGACGATCGCGAGCCATGCCGGCACTCCTGCCCCTGTGCGGAAGCCCATGAGCAGCGCGACACCCACGACGATCACGAGCGAGATCAGGTTGGCGACCAGAGAGGTGAAGACGTGTGCCCACAGCACGCCCGACCGTGCGATCGGCATGGACTGGAACCGCTCGAGGATCCCGCTCTTCATGTCGGTGAAGAGTCGGTAGGCGGTGTAGGAGGTGCCCGACGCGATGGTGATGAGCAGGATGCCGGGCAGCATGTAGTTCACGTACGAAACCGACCCTGTGTCGATCGCGCCGCCGAACACGTAGACGAACATCAGCATCATGGCGACCGGCGTGATGACGGTCGTGATGATGGTGTCCATGCTGCGTGTGACATGGCGCAGGGTCCGTCCCGTGAGCACGGCAGTGTCGCCGAAGAAGTACGTGGTCATCCTCGTTCCCTACTTGTTCGTGCCGGTGGCGTCGCTGCCGATGATCGCGAGGAAGATCTCCTCCAGGGTCGGCTGCTTCTCGACGTACTCGACCGTGGCCGGCGGGAGGAGTTGCTTGAGCTCGGAGAGGGTGCCGTTCGCGATGATCCGCCCCTTGTGGAGGATCGCGATCCGGTCGGCGAGCTGTTCGGCCTCGTCGAGGTACTGGGTGGTGAGCAGCACCGTCGTGCCGTACCCGGCGAGCTCCTTCACGGCCTGCCACACCTCGATGCGTCCCTCGGGGTCGAGACCGGTCGTCGGCTCGTCCAGGAAGATCACTGGCGGATTCCCGATGAGGCTCATCGCGATGTCCAGCCGACGGCGCATCCCGCCCGAATACGTGGACACCTTCCGCGCGCCCGCGTCGGTCAGAGAGAAACGTCCCAGCAAATCATCCGCGATCGCGCCCGGGTTCTCGAGGTGGCGCAGCTTGGCGACGAGTACGAGGTTCTCCCGACCGCTGAGGATCTCGTCGACTGCCGTGAACTGCCCGGTGAGGCTGAAGGACTCCCGCACGTCCGCCGGTTGCGTAGCGACGTCGAAGCCATTGACGCCGGCCGTTCCCGCGTCGGCCTTCAGAAGCGTGGCGAGGATCCTCACGGTCGTCGTCTTGCCCGACCCGTTTGAGCCGAGCAGGGCGAAGATGGTGCCCCGCGCCACGTCGAAGTCCACGCCGCGCAGCACCTCGAGCTTCCCGTACGCCTTCTCGAGACCCTGCACGCGAATCGCCGGACCGGCATTCGATAGGGCCACCATGGTCATCTGCCTCCTTTGCGGAGCTGTTCCAGCCGACTGCGAGGAAGCTCCTGTCAGAAGGGTGGAGGGTTGACCCAGCGTCAAGGTCAAGTCGGCCCCCGTCACCGCATTCAGATCGCCGGCGCTGATGCGGGTCGGGCCGTGATTCGTTCCCATCGAGCGATGACTGGACGTAGGGTCTCCTGCATCGATCAGCTCCGCGATCAGTGCGAACGTCCCTTCGGGCGAGGGGCGGCTGCGTCGGATCACGAGGTCGGTCACCTGATGGCTCAGCGCGATCGTGCCACGCCGAGCTCGCACTTGGTCCAGCGCATTTCAGAGTCCGGGTCAGTCATGGGCCGGATCGTAGAGCGCGGCCCCGGCGACGAGCGGAATCCCCCGCACCGCACTGCCAGACGATCTGCTCGGCAGACTGCCGCCTCGACCAGCACGGGCACCCCCAAACAGCGTCACACCAGGTCCCCGACCTGCCACTTCAAGACGGCGGCAGTTCAGCGTTCTGTGGGCAGTGTTCGACTTTCCGAACGGGCGACTGGCGGTATCGACGCTGACCTGGGGCAACACGTCACGTAAGCATCCGGGACGTCGCTGACGCCGCGGTCGGCGGACGCCCCGTGGTGATACGGCTGACCGTGCGGCGGTTCCGGTGCCCGGAGCCGTCGTGCGCAGGGCGGACCTTTCGCCGAGCAGGTCGGGGGGCTGACCTTCCACGGGCGGCACCGACGGCATCGCAACGCGGTACGACAAGACCACCGAGTCCTACCGGGCAGCCGTCACCCTGGCATCGCTCCTGATGTGGGCGTGACATTCGACGACACCGCCTAGCGGGAATCGGACCTGGGAGTAGGGCTCCGTGGCTCACTCACCGAGCAGCCGCCACGCCGTGAGTGCGAGCCGCGCGCGGGTCAGTCCCGTGGGGTCGCTGAGGTCGATACCGAGGGTCCGGCCGAGTTGTTCGATGCGGCGGGCGACGCTGCTGTGGTGCCGGTGGAGGAGATCGGCGGCGCGGCGCAGGGAGCCGGTTGCGCAGTAGGTGTCCAGCGTCTCCAGGTCCTCCGGGCTCGCGGCGAGGCGGCCCACGGCGGCCACGTCCGGGTTGGCGCGCGCGGTGTCGGGGGGCAGCTCGGCGAGGAGGGCCAGCGCACCGAGGTCGGCGTACCGGACAACGGGCTCGCGCGGGGTGGTGAAACGCAGGGCGGTGCGGGCCTGCCGCCAGGAGCAGTCGGGGCTCCCGGCCGCACCGACGCCCGCGCGCACCTCGGCCGGGAAGCGGGCCGCGTCCAGGGTCATGGCCAGGAGCACGCCCACGTCGGCGAGCGGCGCCGCCTTCACCGGGTGGCCCGGGCAGACGAGCGCGCCGACCCGGTCGAGCGGGACCGGTGACCGTACGGCGGCGACGCGGACCGGCAGCTCGGCGGCGAACCCGAGGAGCCGCAGCGCCCGGGCCCGGGCGGCCTCGTCGGTGTCGGGGCTGATGACCAGTTCGACAAGGGCGGGGTCGGCCATGGTGGTGCGGGAGGGGTCGTACCGTTCGACGGCCGCGGCGGCAGCGATGGCCAGCCGGTCGAGGAGGACCTCGTCGAGGGGGTTGGGCGGGCCGGGGCGTTCCAGCCAGGCCGTGCCTATCTCCTCGTCGTCGAGGGTGATGGGCGCGCTGCTGGACGGGGGCGACGGCGGGCCGGAGGGCTCCCGGCCGTCGGGTCCCATACGGATCGCCCGCCCCGAGCCGTGCAGCCGCAGTCCGGCGATGCACTCGGCCAGCCCCGAGGAGGCCCTGGCGAGGGCCGGCAGGTCGACCCTCCGACGCATCATGGTGTCGTAGAACGCGACGACGCGGATCGCGCCGCCGACGTACGGATCCAGTCCCGACAGTCGTACGGCAAGTGCCTCCATGCCGGACAAGGATAGGCGGGCGGGTGCGCGCCGGGCGGCGCGCAATCGGGGCGGGATGCGCGACGGATGGCGGATGATCCGCCGACGGGCGGCCGTCAGGATGGCCGTCATGGATCCCGAACTCGAAGCATTCGTCCCCTTGTTCCCCAAGGCGGACCTGACCGACCCGGTCGCCGAACGCAAGCAGTACGCCGAACTGGCCGCCGCCCGCCCCGCCCCGGACACCACGGACCTGGAGGTCGAGGACCACCTGGTGCCCGCCGATCCCGACGTGCCCGTGCGGATCTACCGTCCGCGCGGGGCACGCGGCGCGGTCATCTGGCTGCACGGCGGCGGATACGTCGTCGGTGACGTGGACACCGAGCATGCCTGGGCCGCCCGGGTGGCCCAGGGTTCCGGCGCGGTGGTGATCTCCGTGGGCTACCGGACGGCCCCCGAGGACCCGTTCCCAGCCGCGCTGGACGACGTGTACACGGTGCTGCTCTGGGCTGCCCAACACGCGGCCGAACTCGGCTTCGACCCCGAGCGGATCGCGGTCGCCGGGCACAGCGCGGGCGGGGGCCTCGCAGCCGCCGTGGCCCTGCGGGCGCGGGACGAGCAAGGCCCGCGGATCCGCTTCCAGCTGCTCAATGAAGCCCAGCTCGACGACCGTCAGGAGACCTGGTCGCAGCGGAACTTCACCGAGACGCCGTGGGTCACCCGGGACATCGCGGCCCTGTCGTGGCGGCACTACCTGGGCTCCACGACCGCGACGCCGTACGCGTCGGCCGGGCGTGCGGAGGACCTGTCGGACCTGCCGCCGGCCTACGTCGCCACGGCGGAGTACGACCCGAACCGCGACGACGACATCGCGTACGCGCTGCGGCTGCTGCAGGCGGGCGTGTCGGTGGAGCTGCACCAGTGGCCGGGCACCTTCCACGGCTCACAGGCGATTCTCTCCGCCGAGATCTCGCAGCGGCAGATGGCGGCGATCACGGAGGCGCTGCGGCGCGCGCTGACCGACTGAATGTGATGGAGAAGGGACGACAGTCATGAAGATCCGAATGGCCTTGTGCGGTGGCGTGGCCGCGCTGAGCATCTGCGCGGGGCCGGTGGCGGCGGCTCAGCCACAAGATTCCTCGGACCAGGCGGCCGCATTGCAGTCCGCCCTGGACGGTGTCCACGAGGCGGGCGTGCCAGGGGTGTTCGCGGAGGTGCGGGACTTCGGCCGGACGTGGCGCGGCGCGTCGGGGGTGGCGGATGTGGCCACCGGCCGCCCGGTCACCCCGGACATGCTGCAACGCGTGGGCAGCACCACCGTCGAGCCGGCACGCACGCCGATGCCCCTTCCTCCTCAGTCGTGAGCCTCGGAGCCAGTCGAAGGCCCCGCAGGCCAAGGCGGGTCCGGAGGCTCTCCGGCCTCGCTACGAGTGGCGGCTCCATGTTGGGATCGCCACCATTCGCGTGCCGGGAAGTGCGGCACCAGTCGCTCCGGCCGCAGTTCTGCCGGATCGACAGGTGTTTCGATCGGGCAGCTCCGGAAGATAGTCATGCCACTCGGCGTGCGTGAGGCCACCTTCTGTGCGACGGCAGATCCGTACCGCGATGGAGGACGGGTCGGCGGGATATGCGTGCACAGGCATGTAACTGCTCGACGTTCGCAGTGTTGTCCCGTCCGTGTCGAACCCCACCGACAGGATCGGTTCGTTGGCTGTGGGCAGCGGCGAGCCCAGCCGCCGGCCGGATGAGGCGTCCCATAGCTGGAGCGTTCCGTCGTCACCTCCTACGGCGAGTGTGCGGCTGTCGGGCGAGAAGGCCAGGGCCCGGACGCTTGGACCGGCGTCCTGCCGGGCATCGGGGAAGGTGCCGGCCAGTACTGCGAGACGGTGCGCGGCTCGGCCGTCCCAGAGGGTCACACGGCCCGAATGGTCGCCGGCGGCCAGGTATCGGCCGTCCGGGCTGAAAGCCAGCGCTTCGGTGGTGTCCGGCGTGAGCTGTCTGCTGCTGACGTGCTTCGAGGACACATGGCCCACGTGTCCGTCCGAGGCGGCGAAGAACGTGCCGTCGGGCCGGACGGCCAGCGAGTACCCTCCGCCGGCAGAGAGCGTTCCGGTTCTGCTGCCGCGTTCGATGTCCCAGGTCTCGGTGCGGAAGTCGTCCGTCAGCCGGGAGACCAGCAGGGTTCGGCCGTCCGGGCTGAGGGCGATGGCCTGGGTGGTACCCCGGGCGTTGGTCGGGCGGCCGAGGTCCAGGGTTGCACGGGCGTGGTTGGCGTGTACGTCCCAGACGGTGACCCGCTGCGTGGTGGGCAAGTCTTCGCCGGTACTGGCCGTATAGGCGAAGGTCTTGCCGTCGGCGCTGAAAGCCATCAGTTCTCCGCAGACAGGCGGGCCGGCCTCTGGGTCGTGGGGCTGTGGGCAGGGTATGCCGGGCAAGTCGGCCTGGTCCTGTCCAGTGCGAGCGTCCATCAGGCGGAAGCGGCTCTCATGCCTGCTGCGCCACGTAGTTGCCAGTATTCGGCCATTCGGGCTGAACTGCGCCTGCTCCAGCGGTTGGTTGCGCCAGCCGGCCGCAGTCGCGTCGCTCGCTGACACAGTGCGCACCACGGAGCCCGTCGCTGAATCCGGTTCGTACCCTGTGAGGTAGCGGACCGTGCGGCCGTCCGGATCCAGGCCGAACTGCATGATGCCAGGACGGTCGGCACCACCCGATGGCAGCGGGTAGCGAAAGACGGGGCCGGATGCGTCGGCCGACAGCCTCCACAGCCGGACCTCGTGGTCGCTGGCGGTCGCCACGAAGCGGCCGTTTCGGCTGAACGCCATGTCTGTGATGTCGGAAGAATCCTCAGAGAGTTCATCGCCGAAACTCCTGGGAATGTCGTAGGCCTCGGAAGCCGCGGAAGCTCCGGTTGTGAGGTTCCACAGACGTAGTTCTCCGTGAGGCATGGCGGTCACGATTGCGTGGCCGGCCGGGCTGAAGGCGGCTGGGCCGCATCCGCCGTCGGCGGGAGCCTGGGGCGCCCCGGGCAACGGCAGGGCGCGGTGCCGGGCCATGTCCCACACCTTCATCGGCCTGCCCGTCTCGCACACGGCGGCCAGCCGGTCGTCGGGGCTGACGATGGCACCTTGGACGCGGCGGCCCTGTCGCTCGAAGAGCAGTCGGTGCCGTCGCCAGTCCCACACCCGGACACGGGTCATGTCACCGGGGTTGTCGGTGACATTGATGGTGCGCCCGCTGGGGCCGAACTCCCCATGTGTGGCGTTGCGAAGGCGGAAGCCGGCACTGGCATACCGGCCTGCGGCCATGTCCCATACCCGGGCGCTGTCGCCCACCATCAACAGGTACCGGCCGTCGGAACTGACGTTCCGCGCATCCAGTGCGCCATCCTCTCCCGGGCCACGGAAGGTACCGGTCCTGCGGTGAGTCCTGACGTCCCAGCGCACGACGCGGTCGCTGTCGACGACGACCAGAGTGCGGGTATCGGCACTGAGGAGGTACTGGCTGCCCTCGTCTCCGGAAGGGGTGAAGATGTCCTGTTCCTTCTGGGCCAGCGCGCCAAGAAGAGCGGAACGCGTCTCTATCGTGTCGGAAATCCGCCAGGCGGCGACGCTGAGCCGCATGGCCGTGACCGGGTCGGTGTAGCGCAGGCTGTCCGCGAGGGCCGCAATCCTGCGCGCGGTGGCCTGGTTGCGCTGCACGGTACTGGTCCTGCTCTGCTGCCAGGCGATCACTCCCGCTGTCATGGCCACCGCGACCAGGACCGACAGTACGGCGGCCACAAGCCGTCGACGCGTGTACTGGCGGCGCCGGGCTTGGAGGCTGGCGGAGACGAACGCGCGTTCCAGCGCTGTCAGGGCATGTGCACGGTCCTGGGCCGGGAACGACTCCTGCGTGGCGTCCAGGAGCGTGCCCCGGTACAACGCTCCTGGGTCACGGCCCGCCTCGTCCCAGACGGAGGCTGCCTGGGTGAGCCGACGGTGCAGGCGCAGCCGTTCGCGGGCGTCGTCGATCCAGGCGTGCAGTCGCGGCCAGGCCGTGATCAGTGCCTCGTGGGCGAGGTCGACGGTGTCGCCGTCGAGGGTGATCAGCCGCGCGCGGGCGAGGCGTTCCAGGACGGTCGCGGTGTCGCCGGAATCGCCCAGCTCGGTGCGCGGAGCGGGACGTCGTGTGTCGGGGGTCCCTTCGCCTGGGGTCACCAGCCGCAGCAGGGTTCGGCCGGCGAGGTCAGCCTGGACCGTGGTGAGGCGGGCATAGGTGTCCTCTGCCGTGCGGGCGAGGGCGCCGCGCAGGGCACCAGCGGCCTCGTACGCCTCGATCGTGAGGGCACGGCCTTTACGGCGGCGCCACGTCTCCAGCAGCGCGTGCGACATCAACGGCAACGCACCTGGCTCGTCATCGAGGTCCTCGATGAGGCGGGCAGTCAGGGCTCGCTCGACGGTCAGCCCGGCTGTCTGGGCCGGTTTGACGATGGCCTGGCGCAGTTCATCGCGGCTCATCGGGCCGACCAGCACGGTGCCGTCCTGCAAAGTCGCGGTCAGCTGCGGGTGCTGGGCGCAACGGCCGAGGAAGTCGGCGCGCACCGCGATGACGACGCGGAGCCGCCTCGCCGGGTCGGCAGCGGTCAGGAGCTGATCGGTGAACTCCTCGCGTTCGCCCGGGTCGGTGCACAGGGTGTAGAGCTCTTCGAACTGGTCCACGATCAGCCACGTGTCCCCCTCGCCGTCGACCGGCACCAGACGCTGAGCGTGGGTGCGCAGCGGGTGCTCGCCGGGCGTGAGGACCCGCAGGGCTGCGGGGCGCGGACCGGCGGCGTCCGGGTTGCGCAGGCGGGGGATCAGGCCGGCGCGCAGCACGGACGACTTTCCGCTGCCCGATGGGCCGAACAGCGCGGTGAATCGCCGCGACCGAGCCATCTGCAGCAGGCGGTCGGTAAGTTGGTCCCGGCCGAAGAACAGATCGGCGTCGGCCGGCTCGAAGCGGGCCAGACCCCGGTAGGGCGGCTCAGCGTTCTCGTCCTCGGGGCGTGGCTCGGCTGCTGCCGCCGCGGCCGCCTCATGCCACCGCGCCTCCCACTCGGCCTCGTCACCACCACAGGCGCGCACGTAGGCCAGCACGACCGGCAGCGTCGGCAACCGCTCCCCCGCAGCCGCCTGCGAGAGGGTGCTCGCCCCCATATTCGTGCGCTCGGCCATCATCCGGTACGTCGGACTGCTAGCCTCCGCCCGCAGCTTGCGTAACTCGGCAGCAAGCCGCGCCACCGGCCCCGCACTCGGATCCAGCGGACTCTCCGGACGCCCAGGCATCAAAGACCTCCACCGCCGACCCGCCTCCCCCGTGGACGCGACGCGGTCGTCCGGCACACTACAAATGCCCGCAGCACAAGGGCAAACCAGATGGCAGGAGCTGCCCGGAGAGCGACTGCGGCCTGGGGTCGTCGGCCTCGGCGCGGAGTTTGCGCTACTCGGACGCCAGCCGTCGCACCGGCCCGGCGGGCGGGTCCAGCGGACGAGTCCGGTGGGCGCTCCGGCCATCCGGGCATCGGGTCACCCCTCTCGCCCGCTTCCCCCGTGGATGCGGACCGACCGCCCGCCGAACCACGCACACCCCGCATCAGCGGCAACCGCTCGTACCCTGACCCGGACGGTCCGGCGAGCACCGCGCCGAGCAGCGGCGCCGCCTTTGATCAGGGTGGTGGAAGCGGGCTGCCATTCAATGCCGCAGCCGGAAAGGTCGAGGTCAGACGAACGGGACACCTCCCATGAGGCTGACCGGTCGTCTGTCATGAGCCGCCCAGTGCCGCCGCCGTAGCGGGTGGCGGCCACCAGAGAAGTGAGGGAGACAGTGCATGTCGATCAGCATGGTGCGCCGGCGGACCGCGCTCGCCGCGGCTGCTCTGGCGCTGGGTGCCGGTATGGCTGTGGCCACCCCGCGCCCGCCCAGCCGCCCGCTCCGCAGACGTCACGGGCCGCGAATGCGGTACTCCAGCATGTCGCCGTGATGGCACCCGCAGCCTCGTCAGCGGCGGACGCCGGCTGCACGCTTCGCATCAGATGCCGCGCCACATACGACGCCTCTTCCTCATCGCTCACCACGACGGTCTTCAGCCAACGCAGCATGAGACGGTCGGAACCTCCCCCGCGGGTCGACTCCGACGGGCCAAACCTTCACCTCTCACACAGCGTCACTTCCGGAAGCAGTCCTACAACCAACTCCCATTCGCGTTCAGGACACAAGACCAGCAAGATCACGATCGACGGCTGAAGCACTGAGCAGTGATTCCAGCAGCACGGGCCAGTACGTCGGCGGTCCGCGACCCTGCCTCAACGGCGTGGTCGGCGGTGCTGGGCAGGCAGCGGTCGTGCTCGGGAACGAACTCGGTCATGATGACGCCGGCATGATCGGTCGCGACCTCATTGAGCGACACCGGCCAGCCCTGTTTCTCGAGAGCCATGCGCAACTCGCGTGAACGCTCGACGTCCACCACTGGATCAGCGGTGCCGTGCACCAGCCACACCGGCCTGGGCGGCACCAGGCTGCCGCCCAGGCGGAGGTCGTCGATCGGGACGGTGCCGGTGGTCGGTGCCACCGAACCGTACGCACCCGCGATTCCCACGATGGCTTGCGGTTTCCAGTTGCCGAATGCGGCAGGATTCACAGCGACACCCACGGCGGCCTTGCCGCCCAGCGACCAACCGGCGAGCGCGATCCGCTCGGGATCCCCGCCGAAGTCGGCCACGTTCTGCCGTACGAAGACGGCTGCCTCCCTCAGGTGCGTTCGCCCGCCGTCCGCAGCGTCGGATCGCCAGTCCGGCACCAGGACGATGACGCCCAGCTCCGCCGCAGCGCGGGCGACCGGCGCAAGGACGTCCCGTTCGTCGGGCCCCCGGCCGTGCCAGAGCAGCACCGCGGGCACAGCCTCCGATGCGCCCGCAGGTTGATACACGTCCATGAGCTTGCCGCCGGCCCCGTACCTGAGCCCCGTCCTGACGACAACCTCTGTGGCCACAGCGACACCCCCCGATTCGTACACCACGAACAATGTCACACTTCCGTGCGAGGCAGTCGACTTGACTCCAGGTCGACCCCGGCGAGGTCCTCCTGGACTTCACCCTGGCGGTCGCGCTCGGCGGTGACTGCCTCGCGAATGTCGCGACAGGCAGGCGGCTGTCTGGCCGCCACGCCGTGAGGTCCAGCAGATCAGCTCCTGCGCCACCCCCGCGGCGCCCGACGGTGGCGGGGCGCGGCTCGAGGCCGACCCCAGCGCCTCACACGCCTCAGGCATGACGAGTTCGTTGCAGAGCGCGAAGGCAGCCACCGCGTTGAACGTGCTCACGCTGTCCAGCGCGCGCGTTGGCATCCCCATCCTCGCTGAGCAGCCGCAAAACCGTGCCCTCAAGCTCGATGATCTGCTCTCTCCGCAGACACGCCCGGTCAGGCCCTTGACGAGGCGGTGCGCCTCCTGCGGGAAACTGCCGCGGCTCTCCATGCACCGTCTGCTGGGTGGACCGTGTCTGTGCGGCCTCATACAATCCCGACATGGCATCGGGAGGGGAACGCGGTGTTGAACTGGCCGATCCTGTACGTCAGTTGTGGGACGAGCTCAAGGCCGCTGCGGAGGCGGGCGCGACTCTCCGGTTCGAGGTGGGGTCTGTGAATGTCGAGGCGACCGTCGCGGTCCCTCGCGAAGCCGGCGCGAACGGCGAAGCGCGGTTCTGGGTCGTCGAGGCAGGCGGCGACGGCAGGTTCGCCCGATCCGCGACACGGCGGATCACGCTCACTCCGCAGCCCAAGGCGGTGACGCAGGACGGCACGACGCGCTCTCCCCTGATCTCCGGTGACGAGGTCGATGGCGAACGCTGAAGCCGCCGGACGGAAGGGTGCCAGATGGGACGACTCCTGCCGTATCGCCGAGGTGATCGTCAGCCGCTCGGAGGGCAGGGGCAGACGGGCGTCCGGCTATCTCGTCGCTGACGGCAGGGTGTTGACCGCATGGCATCCGCTCGCCGGAGCGTCCCGTGTCCGGGTGCGGTTCAACGCCGACCGGCAGGACGAGGCCGTGTATGAGGCGTCGGTGGGGTGGTCGGACATCGGGACCGATGTCGCTGTCCTCGTCTTCGATCCCCCGGCCTTTGACCATTCCTCGGCCCTTGACCAATCCGCCCCCTCGCCGGGTCACGTCCCCTCTGCCCAACGCCCCGCACCCCCGACGGCGCCCGCGTCGTTCGGCTGTGTCGGTGAGGGGGCCGCGCAAGTCGAATGCATGGCTTTCGGTTTTCCGCTCTTCAAGCTCCGCGAGGGCGTCTACCGGGACCTGGAGGCCGCGGAGGCCACCTGCGTACCGCTCTCCAACCGACGAGAAGGCACGCTCGACTTGAAGATCGTGCGCGCTCCCTCACCGGACGACGACCCTCGCAGAGCAACGAGACGGACAAGCGCGGACGGCTCGGATGGCACCGACGACGGGCCGTACGAGCCGTGGGCAGGCATGTCGGGAGCGGCGGTCTTCAGCCGCGGGCGCATCATCGGCGTCGCCATCAAGCACTATGCCTCCGACGGTCCCGCTCTCACCGCCGCCCGGATCGACAGCCTCCAGGACCGAGTGCCTGCCGACGAACTGCACCGGCTGGAGCAGCTGCTGGGCTGCGGCAGCCTACGCGGCGGCGCCCTGACCGATGTCGGCCTGCCGGCGTTTCCCAGAGGCATCCGCACGCACCGGCAGACACTCGCGAGAAACTCCACCCGTGACAAGTACCTGACGGGAGACCAGATCCCCTTCGTCAGCCCCAGGGAAGGCCACGAGGCGGATCCGGAAAGGCTCCTGACGCGGCTGGCGGCAGCTTCCGCACCGGGTTCGAGGTCGCTGGGGGTGGTGCTCGTCGGCGCCGCGGGGACCGGCAAGACCCGTACCTGTTTCGAGGTGGCGGCCAGGGCCGACAGGCAGGGCTGGACCGTACTGCACCTCGCGCCGAAGAAGCCCATCACGGCGGAGGAGCTGACCGGCGTCGTCGTACGCGAACTGCACGCGCGGAACAGGGACGTCCTGCTCGTGCTCGACTACCTCGACGGTTATGAGCACCTCGACCTCTCCGACTTCGCGGATGAAGTGCGCGAAGAGCGCACCTCCTCGGCCCGACTGGCGTGCATTGCCTCACTGCGCCCCGGAGCGGTACAGCGCGCCGCGGCCATCGGACGGCTCAGGCTTCTCGACCAGGTGGAGGTCTCCCAGGAAGGAGAGCATCAGAAGGCCGTCGCCACCCGGATCCTCGAGAGCGTCGCCAAGGAGGCCGTGGGTGCCTACGGCACAGCGGCGCTCACCGCTGTCTGCGGGCACCGCCCGGTGCTCACGTTGCTGATCGCGCGTGCCATCGAGTCGCGCGTACGTGACGAGGCGCAGGACGTACTGGATCTTTCCGGGCTCCGCAACCTCGAGGATCTCTCGTACTGGCTACGGGTGCGCACCGGAGAGGATCTCGGTGACTCGCAGACCAGACTTCTCGCCTCCGCGGTCGCGGCCACCTCCTGCCCCCAGGAGAGGATGCCGGTGGAGACAGCCGTCGGCGCCTTCCTCGACCTGCACCAGGACCGCGGCTTCACGGCCGGCGGGATCGGCGTGGTCGGGCATCTGCGCAAGCTGGGCTGGCTCATTTGCTCCGAGGGCGATGTGCTGGATGTCATCCACGACTTCGTGGCCGACGAACTCCTTCAACAGGCGCTGCAACCGAGAGCGGGACAGCTCGAAGCCGACGCCGCCACGCGGATGTTCTCCGCCTTCCTCTCCAGTACGCACACCCTCCGGCTCGCTGCCGACACCGTACGACGATGGTCGGCCGACCTCGAACCGGCTGTGCGGGACGATGTCCGCCAGGTCTGCGAACAGTGGCTCGCAGACGAACACGGCCCCGCGGAACGGCTGGCGGCCGAGGACGACCTCGAGGAGACCGGCCGGACCCTGCTGACCCTGCTGTCGGGGCCGCCGTGGCAGTCCGGGGTCGTGGCGTCATGGGACTCGCTGGTCCGGCCCTGGCTCAAGAGGTCCGAGGCCGAGGCACCGCACCTGGTGCGCACGCTGTTCACCAACGCGATCCGCAACACCTCCGACGCCGTTCCCGCACATCTCGCATCGGCCGCTTTGGAGTGGCAGGCGGACAACCGCCACCAGCCGCTCGAGACCCGTCCGGTCCTCGAAGCCCTGCTCCGGGCACCCGGCGTGTCGGCCGAGCACCTGGACAAGGCCGCCGAGGAAGCGGTGGAGTGGTTACGACAGCCCGTCATGATGGGCGGACTCCCCCTCGCCAGTGCGCTGCTGACCCGCATCGATCTGCCTGAGGACCGCATCGAGCAGGCGGTCGACAGGGCCCTCAGCGTGGTCCGCCGGCGCCTGTCGGCGTCCGCCACCGCCCATGTGCTGCGCGCGCTCCTCTCCAAAAACCTCCAAGGCGACCGGACCGGCAAAGCACTGAAGCTCGCTTTCG
Organism: Streptomyces sp. HUAS 15-9; assembly: GCF_025642155.1. Lineage (NCBI taxonomy): Bacteria > Bacillati > Actinomycetota > Actinomycetes > Kitasatosporales > Streptomycetaceae > Streptomyces > Streptomyces qianjiangensis. The sequence goes on from NZ_CP106798.1 coordinate 107,342, forward strand.
ACTGGCTCAGACTCCATCCCGACGCAGATACGGCCTCCTTCGTCCTCCCCGAACTCCTCAAACGAGACGATCTGGACGAGGTCCAAACGAGGGGAGTCATCGACCGCTCCATCAACTGGCTTGCGAGCCAGGGAACTTCCCCGCTGGCCTCATTCGTCCTGAGGAATCTGCTCGAACACCCGGCCCTGCGGGGGAAGCCCGCCGAAACTGTTGTCGACCTCGCCTGCACCTGGCTCGCGGAACGCGGTACCGAGCACAATGCGACGTTCGTGCTGGACCCCCTGCTCTCTCGTGTCCCTGCCGACCCGGACGGGAAGTACGATGCCGTCGGCCTGGCCCTCACCTGGCTCGAGGAGCACAGCCAGTGCGGGGACGCCTACTTCGTTCTGCGGAGGCTGCTCGAAGAGACGGAAATTCCCCAGGAGGCGGCAGTACGCGCCGCGCAGCACACCATGAAGTGGCTGACCACGGGGCGTCACGGCACGCAGGAGACCGCCAAGTCGGTACTCGGTCCACTGATCAAGCGCCGCGGGCTGCCAGAGGCTGACGAGCACTGTGCGGCCGGGGTCCGCTGGCTCGACTCCCCCGCCAATCTGAGCGGGGACGACGCGTCCTTCGTCCTCCAACCGTTACTGGCTCACCCGAGACTCGGCCCCCACCGCGAGCCCGCTGCCCGGCATGCTCTCACCTGGCTCAAGGACCACAGCGAATCGCCGAACATCTCATACGTGCTCCAGCACCTTCTACCCCTCGACGCCCGTATCGGCCTCCCCGACCACAGCCCTCCCGCCGACGGCGAGGTGACCGATGCCGTCGGCTTCGCGCTCGCCTGGCTCACCACGGGCACGCGCGGCACTTCTCCTGAGGCACGCTTCGTACTGGCGCCTCTGCTGAAGCACCGGCAGGTCGGAGCAGGCGCCGCGCCGCTCGCCCTCGCGTGGCTCGCAGAAGACGACAACGGCACGAGCAACACGGCGTCGTTCGTCCTGGAAGCCCTGCTGATCTGCCGCGATCTGGCCGAAGCACCCCGAACCGACACCCTCCACTTCGCCCTCGACTGGCTGGAGACACACCACACGGCCAAGAACGCACAGCGAATACTGAAACACCTGCCCGGCTGCCGAGTGTCCGACCGGGAGCTTCGTCAGCGTGCCGTGGAGCGGGTACTGGAGTGTGTGGGCCACGGCCATATGGGGCTCACGGGGAGGCTCCCGGCCCTGTGCCGACTGGGGTTGGTGCCGCTCCCGTACGAGACAAGAACCACCCTCGTGGACCTCGCGCTCGAAAAGGCTTGCAGCGGACAGCCGATGAGTTCGAAGGCGAACAAGGTGCTGCGCGCTCTTCTGGCTCGGACGGACCTCGACCCTGAGCAGGCCGGCGCCGTCACAGCGCGGGCACGGGTGTGGCTCGACGAGCAAGAATCGCCCTCGCCGTTCACCGGAGCCATTCTTGGGCCGCTCCTGGACCCACGCCTTCCCGCTTCCCGGCAGACCGAGCGGGGGGCAGTCGTGGGCAGGGCACTCGCCTGGCTGGAGACATACGCCGGCTGCCGCTACGCCGGGCACGTTCTGGCAGCGCTGCTCGAAGGGCCCGGCCTGACGCAGCCGCAGACGGAAGACTGCCTCACGAAGGCGGCCGACTGGCTGAGCAGGCCGGAGAACACTGACATAGCCATGGGCGACGAACACGCCGCTCGCCTGGCGGAGCTTCTCGGACGCCGGTAGCGGGCCAGGGGCTCGCAGCCGTGTCGATTGCCGACGTGGATTGTCTTGGCCAGGTCCGCAGCGTCCTCACCGGGCCAGGGTAGTAATTGCCGTGCCGGAGACGAGGCCGAAGGTCCGTCCCGGTCCCGGAAGGGCGAGCACGAGCGCGAGGAGGGCGGCTGAGTCGCCGGGCGCTGCGGCCGCGATGATGCCGGAGGTGGCGGCGATCTTCATGCGGTCGTGGCGGTCGACGAGCCGACCGGTCAGCGGGGGCGGCAGGGCCTGCGGCCGCAGTAGTTCGAGCCGGAAGCCAGGAGCCGGCCGGCGCCCCGGTCTCTGTCGTGCTCCGTTCGGTATGCGCCTTCAGCGTCCAACCCTCGCCCGGTCCGGTGGTGTTCAGGCTTCCTGCGTGCCTGCGTACATGGCTGTGATCAGTTCTGCATAGGTGCGCTCGACGACCGGTCTTTTGATTTTCAGGCTGGGGGTGAGTTCGCCGTGCTCGACGTCGAGATCGCGAGGGAGCAGTGTGAATTCCTTGATGGTCTGCCAGCGTTGGAGGTCGTTGTTGACACGCTGTACATAGGTCTCGATCAGCTGCCGGACTTCTTCGGTGGCGACGACTTCGGCGTAGGTTCTGTCGCCGATACCGTGTTCGGCGGCCCAGGACATGATCGCGGCTTCGTCCAGTGCGATCAGCGCGGTGCAGTAGTTCCGGCTGCTTCCGATCAGCAGGATATTGCTGGCGAAGGGGCACGCGGCCCTGAACTTCCCCTCGACCTCGCTGGGTGCGACGTACTTGCCGTTGGACGTCTTGAACGTGTCCTTCTTGCGGTCGGTGATGCGCAGAAAGCCGTCCGTGTCGACTTCGCCGATGTCGCCGGTGCGAAGCCAGCCGTCATCGGTCAGCGCCTCGGCGCTCGCGTCGGGGAGGTTGTGATAGCCGCGCATGACGCCGGGGCCGCGCAGGAGGATCTCGCCGTCCTGGTCGATCCGGACCTCGAAGCCCGGGAGAGCGACGCCGACCGTGCCTGTCCGCAGGTCGTGCGCACGGTTGACGATGACGCCCCCTGAGGTCTCGGTCATGCCGTAGCCTTCCAGGATGCGTACGCCGACTCCGGCGAAGAAGTAGCCGAGTTCGGGAGCCAGGGGGGCGCTGCCGGAGATCGCGTGGCGCAGTCGGCCGCCGAAGGCGGCACGGATCTTGGCGTAGACGAGCTTGTCGGCAAGGGTGTGCTGGAGCTTCAGGCTCCAGGGCGCGCTCTCCTTGCCCGTGGCGATCCTGGCGGCTTCGGTGGTCCGTGCGTACGCGCGGGCGACGGAGGCCGCCCACCGGAAGACCCGGTGCTTGACGGTGCCATCGGCTCTGGCCTTGGCCGCTATGCCGTTGTAGACCTTCTCGAAGATCCGGGGCACGGCGGCCATGGCGGTCGGCCGGATGACCTGAAGGTTGTGCCCGATCCGGTCCACGCGGCCGTCGACGGCCAGCACATGGCCGGTGTGGATCTGTCCGGAGATCAGGGCCTTGCCGAAGACGTGTGCCAGGGGCAGCCACAGGAACTGGACGTCGTCCGCATGGATCAGCTCGCTCCCGGCCTGGGCGACGCCCTGGTAGGCCAGGCCGTCGTGCGTCAGGAACACCCCCTTGGGACGCCCGGTGGTTCCGGAGGTATAGATCAGCGTGGCCAGTTGCCGACCGTCGATGGTGCCGACGGCGTTGTCGACCGCGTCCGGGTGCCCCTTCAGGTGCGTGGTGCCATGGTGTTCCAGCTCGGCAAGGGTGAGGATGTTCAGCCCTTCGGCGGAGACGGGGCCGGCGGGTGCGTCGAAGAGGATGACGTGCTTCAGTCGGGGCAGCTGGTCCTTGGTGGCGATGATCTTCGTGAGTTGTCGCTCGTTCTCGGCGAACAGGGCGCGGCTGCCGGAGTCCGCCAGGATGTACGCCGTCTCGTCGGCGTTGGTGCTGGGGTAGACCGTGGTGGTGGCCGCGCCCGCGCACATGGTGCCGAGATCGGCGATGATCCACTCCATGCGCGTCTCGGAAGCGATGCCGACGCGGTCGGCCGCGCGGATGTCGAGGGTCACCAGGCCCGCGGCGACCGCCTTGACCCGCTGCGCGGTCTGTGTCCAGGTGAGCGAGCGCCACTGCTCTGCTCCGGGCTCGCCGTCGAGGTCGTCGGCGGGCGCGGGGTAGCGGTACGCCTCACGGTCGGGGGTGGCTTTGACTCTGCTGAGGAACAGGTGGGCCACGGAGGGGGGACGCTGCTCGATCGGGGCGGGCACGGAACGCAAGACGACCTCCGGGAATGGATGTTCGCGGGTGGAGAGGCGATGGCGCGGGAAGTTCTGCGTGTTGCTTCAGGCGGGGAGGGTGCGCCGGCCCGGGGTGTGGAACTGTGTGGAGCGGGCTCGGGGAGGACCGGCGATACAGCGGCCGGACGAGGGGTTCTCCGGCGCTCGGTGGCCGGGTGGGGCCGCGGGCTCGGGTGAGACCGCGGCCGGCCCGGTCAGTCGCGGAAGGTGCGGCCTTCCTCGGCCGTCCGCTCGAGCAGCGCCGGTGGGGTGAAGCGCTCGCCGTAGGTGACGGCCAGTTCCCGGGCGCGGGCCACGAAGCCGGGCAGCCCGCCGTCGTAGCCATTGATGTACTGGAGGACGCCGCCGGTCCAGGCCGGGAAGCCGATGCCCATGATGGAGCCGATGTTGGCGTCGGCGACCGAGGTCAGGACGCCTTCCTCCAGGAGGCGGACGGTGTCCAGGGCCTCCACGAAGAGCATCCGCTCCTGCATGTCGCGGAACGGGATCTCGTACTCGGGCTTGGTGAAGTGCTCGCGCAGGCCCGGCCAGAGCTTGCCGCGCTTGCCGTACTCGTCGTACTCGTAGAAGCCCGCGCCGCCGCTGCGTCCCGGGCGGCCGAACTCGTCGACCATGCGGTCGACGACTTCGGCCGCGGGGTGGGCGGTCCAGGTACCGCCGGCCTCCTGAACCGCCTGCCTCGTCTCGTTGCGGATCTTCCGCGGGAGGATGAGCGTCAGCTCGTCCATGAGGGAGAGGACCTTGGCCGGGTAGCCGGCCTGGGCGGCGGCCTGCTCGATCGAGGCGGGCTCGATGCCCTCGCCGACCATGGCCACGCCCTCGCTGATGAAGTGGCCGATCACCCGGGAGGTGAAGAAGCCACGCGAGTCATTGACGACGATCGGGGTCTTGTTGATCTGCCGGACCAGGTCGAAGGCGCGGGCCAGGGCCTCGTCGCCGGTGCGCTCGCCCTTGATGATCTCGACCAGCGGCATCTTGTCGACGGGAGAGAAGAAGTGCAGCCCGATGAAGTCGTCCTGGCGCTCCACGCCTTCGGCGAGGGCGGTGATCGGCAGGGTGGAGGTGTTGGAGCAGAGCAGGGCGTCCGGCTCGACGATGTGCTGGATCTCCTGGAACACCTTGTGCTTGAGCGAGGTGTCCTCGAAGACCGCTTCGATGACCGCGTCGCAGCCGGCGAGGGCCTGCGGGTCGCAGGTGGGGGTGATGCGGGCGAGGAGGGCGTCGGCCTTCTCCTGGGTGGTACGGCCTGTGGCGACGGCCTTGGCACAGAGCTTCTCCGAATAGCCCTTGCCCTTGGCGGCCGCCTCGTCGGTGACGTCCTTGAGGACGACCTCGATGCCGGCGTGGGCGCAGGAGTAGGCGATCCCGGCGCCCATCATCCCGGCGCCGAGGACGGCGACCTTGGTCACCTTGCGGGGCTCGATGCCGCGGGGCCGGTTGGCGCCCGAGTTGACGGCCTGGAGGTCGAAGAAGAACGCCTGGATCATGTTCTTCGCCGTCTGACCGGTGACCAGCTCGGTGAAGTACCGGGACTCGATCGTCAGCGCGGTCTCGAAGTCGACCTGGGAGCCCTCGACGGCGGTGGCCATGATGTTGCGCGGGGCCGGATACGGGGCGCCGTTGAGCTGCTTGCGCAGGTTCGCGGGGAAGGCCGGCAGGTTGGCGGCGAACCTGGGGTTCGCGGGAGTACCGCCGGGGATCTTGTAGCCGGGCAGGTCCCAGGGCTGCTTCGACTCCGGGTTCGCGTCGATGAAGGCGATGGCCTTCGCCATCATCTCCTCGGACGTGGCGGCGAGTTCGTGCACGAGGCCGTTCTCCACGGCGCGCTTCGGGTTGTACTGGGTGCCCTGAAGCAGAACCTTGAGCAGGGCGTCGGAGACGCCCATGAGCCGAACGGCACGGACGATGCCGCCACCGCCGGGCAGCAGGCCGAGGGTGACCTCGGGCAGGCCGATCCTGGAGCCGGGGGTGTCGAGGGCGATCCGGTGGTGGCAGGCGAGCGCGATCTCGTAACCGCCGCCCAGCGCGGCGCCGTTGATCGCAGCGACGACCGGCTTGCCGAGGGTCTCTATGCGGCGCAGTGCCCGCTTGATCCGCATGGTGGTGTCGAAGGCGGTCTGGCCCTCATCGGGCCGCAGCCCGATCATGACGTTGAGGTCGCCGCCGGCGAAGAACGTCTTCTTCGCGGAGGTGATGATGATGCCGCGGACGGAGTCCTTCTCGGCCTCCAGGCGGTCGGCGACGGCGGCGATCGAGGTGTTGAACGCCTGGTTCATGGTGTTGGCGGACTGGTTGGGGTCGTCGAGGACGAGGGTGACCACACCGGTCTCGTCCTGCTCCCAGCGGATGGTGCTGGACTCGCTCATCAGGGGGTGCTCCGTAACGGGGGGCGGACGGTGGAGGTCAGACGCGCTCGACGACGGTGGCGATGCCCATGCCGCCGCCGACACAGAGGGTGGCCAGGCCGTAGCGCTTGTCCTGGCGCTCCAGCTCGTCGACGAGGGTGCCGAGGATCATCGCGCCGGTGGCGCCGAGCGGGTGGCCCAGCGCGATCGCGCCGCCGTTGACATTGACCTTGTCGAGTGAGACGCCCATGTCCTTGACGAAGCGGAGGACGACGGCGGCGAAGGCCTCGTTGATCTCGTCGTCTCCCGCGACGTATGGCGCGCCGCCGGCCGCCAGGGCCTTCTCGGCCTGGCCGTCGGCGAGGAGTACGGGGGCGGGGGCAACAACCTCCCCGAGTCCGACCCGTCCGCCATGGACTTCGGCTCCGGCGGCAACACCGAGGCCAGGGCGTGGAAGGACATCTGGGGATCCGGCCAGGGCATCGGTGCCGTCACACAGCGCCTCACGGTCGCCGACCTCATCACGACGTTCAAGACGCAGTACGAGGCCGCCGTGCACGCTCTCAGCGCCAGGACATCCCTCCACCCGGCCCTGCCCACGACCACCTGAACCTTCTTTGCCCCGCACGACCTGCCACCCGCCCCAGGAACGGAACCGCCATGACGAACCCCCCTGTTGTCACCGCCTCCACCCAAGGCCACGTCCGGACGATCCGGCTCGACCGGCCGGCCCGGATGAACAGTCTGGACCTGAACACCAAGACGCAGCTGCTGGCCGCGTTGCAGACAGCGGCCGGTGACCCCGACGTCCGCGCCGTGATCCTCACCGGAACCGGACGGGCCTACTGCGTCGGTCAGGACCTGGAGGAAGCGCAGACGGCAGAGGGCCCCGACGCCATGGCCGACGCCGTACGCGAGCACTACAGCCCTCTTATACGGACCCTGCTGACGATGCCGAAGCCCGTGATCGCAGCCATCAACGGGGTCGCCGCCGGCGCAGGCATGGCGCTGGCACTGGCATGCGACTTCCGGATCGCCGCCAGGTCCGCGACGTTCACGACCGCCTTCGCCGGCATCGGCCTGTCCTGCGATACAGGGATCTCCTGGACCCTGCCTCGTATCACCGGACGAGCAGCAGCACTCGACCTGCTGCTGCACCCCCGCCTCCTCGGCTCAGCAGAGGCGCTCGACCGGGGACTGCTGCACCAGGTCACCGCTGACGAGGACCTCGACGCCAAGGTCCACCGCAGCGCCGCCGCACTGGCCGCCGGCCCCACTCACGCCTTCGCCGCGATCAAGGCAGCCGTGACCTTCGCGTCGGAATCGACACTCGACGCCGCGCTGGAATACGAAGCGGCGCAGATCGCCCACACCGGGGGCTCCGAGGACTACCGCCTCGGCCTGAACGCCTTCCTCGCCAAGCAGAAGCCGGCCTTCACGGGGCGCTGAACCGTGTGCGCGCCCCATGGCGCTCAGCCGTCTCGCTTCGACCGAACCTTGCGGCACAGCCATTGCCGCCTGTCGGCATGAACGCCTTGCCTCGGCCGCCTACCTGCGTCAGCTGGACGCCGTACCTGCTGACGCACGGGCTCGAGCGGCCCACCCCTCGTCCGGCGCGCCCCGCAATCCGATGGCAGACGCCCACAGCCGCGACAGGTGATCGACGACGGTGTCCTCGTCGAAGGGGTCTTCCACGGAGGACCGTGCGTGGGCGACCTGCTCGACCATCGACCCCAGCGCCAGGGCCGTCAGCCGCGCGTCCAGGTCCGGATTCGCCAGCCCCGCGTCCTGCAGTCGCCTCAGGCCCTTGGTGGCACGGCTGACGTAGAACTCCCGGATCTCGAGGACGATCTGCCGCAGGGCCTCGTCCGCGGCCGCGCCCTGATCCACGAGCCGCAGCACCTTCGACGCCTTGTCCCAGGCGCGGAGGTAGAGGCGGTTCGACTCCACGAGCTTCGCGTACGGGTCGTCCCCGACGTCCGGTGACACCAGACTCGAAGCCAACATCTCACCCGCGACCGATCGGACGACATGGTGCAGCAGATCGTCCCGGGACTCGAAGTACGTATAGAACGTCCCGTACGAGACGCCTGCCGCCTGCGCCACCGCTTCAGGACTGAAAGCGGACCAACCCTGCTGCTCCAGGACGTCCCGCCCCGCAAGGATCAGTGCGTCACGGGTGCGCCGACCACGCGTTGTGGTCGGCGGCGTCGGGGCCGGCTTGGTCCTCTGTCGTCCCATGCCCCAATCATCGCATCCCCAGAGGGGCCCCTCGATGCTGCCGGGAAGTCCGGGTGGGCCACCACGCCCCGCCTCGGTGGCCTCCGGCGGCGCCACCGTTGCGGGGGTCTGTGCCATGAAGGGTCATCCGGCTTCGTCGAGGAGGCGGGCCGGCTCCAGGACGGTGATGCGGCCGCGGGCAAGGCGGAGCAGGCCGCGGTCGGCGAACTCGCGCAACACTTTGGTCGTGGTTTCGCGGGAGGTGCCGGCCAGGGCGGCGAGCTGTTCGTGGGTAAGGCGATCTGGGGGTGGCGCGTGCCCGGCCGAAGCTTGCCCGCAGGGGTGTCGGTGCGGGTGGCGAGGGTGGTCAGGGTGGTGGCGATGCGCTGGGGTACGGACTTGAAGACGGTGTCGGAGAGGCGTTGTTCGAGGTCGGCGAGGCGGCGGCCGAGGATCTCGGTGATGCGGGCCGCGATACGCGCGTCGGACAGCAGGAACTTCTGCACGTCGGCGTGGCTCATCACGCACACGGTGACGTCGTCGAGGGCCTCGGCGAAGTTGTCGTACATGCGCTGGCCGAGCAGGGCCATCTCGCCGAAGATCGTGCCGGGGCTGATGATCGCGCAGGTCAGAGCGCGGCCGTCGGCGGAGACACGGAAGATGCGGACCCGGCCGCGTTTCAGGATGAACAGCACCTCGGACGGCTGGGCCGGGGAGTGGAGGATCTCCCCGGCGGTGTAGGTCTTCATGGGGGCCGCGGCGGCGATGGCGTCCATCTCCTGCTCCGAGAGGTGTGCGCGACGCTACGGCCGCCGGAGGGGCGGGAACTGTAAGCACGCTCACCGAACCGGCCGTACGTTCACCGGCAAGATGCGGCGCGTCGTTCGGCCTCGGCCTTGACCGAGGCGAGCGAGGCTGCGACCGCGGCCTCCCAGCGGGCGGCCACCGCCGTGCCCCACCACTGGCCGAGCCGCCACAGGTCGGTGCCCAGCTCGCCCTCGTACACGAGCCGCGTCCTCGTCCCGGTCTCCTCAAGGACGAAGGACTCGGTCACGTGCGGCACCGGGCCGCGCACCAGCCGGAAGTCGATCCGCTCGGGCCGGGTGAAGCGGACCGTTTCCACTGTCCTCGCTTTCATCCGCCCCGCCCGCGATGGGTGTGTAGTGCTCGGCCAGCACCAGGTCACTGCCGCGTTCCAGCACGTGCAGCTTCTCGTGCATCGCTCGCGGCGTGCGGCCCGGATACGGCCGGGTCATCACGTCGAACACCGTCTCCCGAGGGGCGGCGTCAGTGACGGTTTGCGGGCCCAGCGGCCGGGTCCGGCGGCCCACGCCCACATCGACCGGGACAGCACCCGTCACCAGGCCCAGGTAGGCCGCGGCCGGCGCGCCGCCCACACCGCCGGCCCAGGCCGCCACGCGCAGACCGCGCGCGGCACTCACCGACTCACCCGCGGGGTGACTTCCCCGACCACGACGCCGTTCCAGAAGGCGACGTGATTCTTGATCTTCCTGGCCAGCGGGCTGGGATGCGGGTAGTACCAGGCCGCGTTCCTGTTGGCCCGTCCACCGGCGGTCACGGTGTAGTAGCGGGCGAGCCCCTTCCAGAAGCACAGCGACCTGGCCCGGCTCTCGGTGAGGTACTCACGGTGCAGCGACTCGGGCGGGAAGTAATGGTTCCCCTCCACCACGACGGTCTGCTCAGCCTCCGCAAGCACGGTGCCGTTCCACACAGCCCGCATCATGACCCGTCGCCTCCGACGCCATCCTCATGGCCCATACCGCGACGCTGGAGCGCCGACCACCGACCGGACCGTGATCACGCTTACACTCCGCCGCCCGTGTCGGCTGCTGCGCGCAGGGCCTCCTGGAGCCGGCCGACCTCGGGCACGCCGGCCATGCCACTGGGGGTGCGGTAGAGCCGGCAGGCCAGCGACGGCGGAGCTCCCGGTTCGGCGAACGGGTCACGGCCGTCGATCAGGATCGTCGGCGAACCGGTGAAGCCGGATCGTTCGGCCTCGGCCTGATCGCCGACCACCCGCGTGGTGAAGCTACTGGCGGCCAGGCCGACGGCATCCAGGGCCTGCCGCAGCCGTTCCTCGGCAAGCTGCTGGTGGGGGCAGTCCGGTACGACCAGAACCTCGATCTGCATGTCTCCAGGATCGCGCACCTCGGGGCCGTACGGGCCGAAGAAGCCGACGCTGACGGGATAGCGCGCCGAGCTGGGCCGAGACGCCTTTCATCCGGTGCGATCCCGGGATCACTCGCCCTGCATCGGGCCGCGGGCCTACGCGGCCGGAGAGCTTTGTCCACACCGGTGACGTGGACGCTGTGGCGCGATAGGTCGGGCATACGCGTGTGGGGCAGGCCGCTGACCTTCTCAAAGAGGTGGCAGCGGGCGTCCTGGTAGTGGGTGCCGGCTCCGCGCTCGGTCAGGGTGCGGCGGCACAGGGTGCTCCTCTCGCGCAGGATGTGCGGCACAGCCAGGGCGGTTGTGGGTCCGCCCTGTCGTGTATCTCGGCGCTGTCGCGTCCTCGATGGGGGCTGGGCAGGCTGGGTATGGCGAAGCCGCCCGCCTGAATTCCCCCGTGGCGGGCGGCTCGTGCCTTCGGTGTGCAGAGTTCAGGGTCGGCGGCGGCGCACTGTAGGCGTCCTGGGCCGCTGGACGACACCGGTGTGACACCGGCAGCGGGATTCGAACCCGCGTTTCCCGCTTGAGAGGCGAAGTAGCCGCAGCCTGCGCACCTGCACAGCAAGGACGGTAGCGGGACAGGGACCGTGACGCACGCGAGTTTCCCGATGCCGGACTGCTCCGGCTCGCCGGTCACCATCACCCCAGCCGGCGCAACCTGCTGGCAGGAGCGCGTCGGAGACGGGCTGCTGTGGCGCGCCTCAGTGCCTGCGCGCTCCTCCCCAGATCAATGCGTGTGCGTTCTTCGTGCGCATGGAGGGGTGGAGTCAGGTGAGGCATGGGGGACGGTTCGCCGCCGTGTGCGCAGTGGCAGTTCTGGCGCTTGTGGGGTGCGGTCAGCGGCATGTTCCCGCGAAGCCGAAAATGCCCTACGCCGGCATGGAGAAGCTGCCGGAAAAGCTCGGGGCGGACGGCACGACCATCATGGTGGGCGATCCGGAGGCGTCGCTCACGGTGCATCTGTACGAGGATCCGCGCTGCCCGTACTGTAGGCAGTTCGAGACCACTGGCGGTGCCCCCGAGCTGCAGGACGCAACTGTGCAGCGGAAGGCCAAGACCGAATGCACCGTGGCCTCCTTCCTCGACGGCCGGCTCGGTGGCTCCGGCTCGAAGAGAGCGGTCAACGCGCTGCGTGCCGCGCTGGCGGCGGGGAAGTTCACCGAGTACCACGCCGTGCTGTACGCGAACCAGCCCGACGAGAGTGTGGACGGATTCACCGATACCCACCTGCTGAAGCTGGCCGGCAAGGTCGAGGGACTGCGCAGTTCGCAGTATCTCTGCCGCCGATGACCAGACCGCGTTCGCCTTTCACGCCGCACTTGCCGCGATCTGGGCCATTACCACCGTAGAACGCACGAGCCGGACCCCCGGGCACCCCGGAGTCAGGCTCCGCTGCTACCTCGACATGCGCCAGTCCCCCAGGTCGTGAACCAAGCCGCCTCCGGTGCGGACAGCTCCCACGCACGGTCGAGCGGGCGTCCGGTCTCATGGTTCGGATCAATCGGTGCAGGTGTCCTGCATGGACGAGAGAGCCGACTACTCCTGAGCTGAGCCGGCGTGATCACCAGCGGCGGGACCATCTCACTGCCGGCTTGCACCAGTTCCTAGCTGCCGCGGATTCCATGTATCGCGGGCGTATCGAAAATCGCATACGCCACCGCAACGGCCCGCCGACTCCAATGGGGGCATGACCCACAACGCATCCCTGTCGGCACCGCCTCGCCGCACGCGCAGGATCGTGCTCCTCGGCCTGGCGATCCTCGGCATGGCGAGCGCCGTGTTCGTCGTGCGGCGGCCGCTCATGATGTCCGCTCCGATGTGCATGGCCGGGCGGTGGCACGGCTGCTTCGACACGTTCAACGGTGTGGTGCTCATGACGCTGGTCACGCTGCCGTTGGCCGCGCTGGTGGTGTGGGCTCTGGCGCGTCGTCGACGTGCCGTCGGCGTCACATCGCCCTGGCGGCTGTCGCTGGCCGAGGTGGGCATGGTCCACGGGACGGTGCCCCTCATATGGTTGACCATGATGCCGGGCGGCGGGGCCGGCACCGTCCCTGCCCGGGTGAGCCTGGTACCGCTGCGGGACCTGGTCACGATGGGTCCGGTCGGGATCGTCGGCAACCTGCTGATCTTCGCGGCGCTGGGGTTCTTCGCCCCGATGCGGTTCGCGGCGCTGGCGTCCGTGCCGCGTGTCCTGGCGCTCGGGGCGGGCTGCTCGGCCCTGGTCGAGACCGCACAGTACGTCCTGCGGCTGGACCGGGTCTCCTCCGTGGACGACGTACTGGTCAACGCCGCGGGCGCCGTACTGGCCGCGCTGGCGTCGCGCCGCTGGTGGCGCACTGCGGCGAAAGCTCCGTCGGACCAGCCTCGCCCCGCGCCGGCACCGGCAGGCTGAGCCGCGTGTCCGGTGTGCGCGCGTCTTTCATACGTCGGCGATATGTCGTGCTGCTTAGGCTTCGGACATGCGTGTACTGATCGTGGAGGACGAGCCCTACCTGGCCGAAGCCGTCCGTGACGGTCTGCGGCTGGAGGCGATCGCCGCCGACATCGCCGGCGACGGCGACTCCGCCCTGGAACTGCTCGGCGTCAACTCCTACGACCTCGCGGTCCTCGACCGTGACATCCCCGGCCCCTCCGGTGACGAGGTCGCCCGGCGCATCGTCGCCTCCGGCAGCGGCATCCCGATCCTCATGCTCACCGCTGCCGACCGGATCGACGACAAGGCGTCCGGGTTCGAGCTCGGCGCCGACGACTACCTCACCAAACCGTTCGAGCTGCGGGAGCTCGTCCTGCGGCTGCGGGCGCTCGACCGCAGACGCGCGTACGCCCGGCCCCCGGTCCGCGAGATCGCGGGCCTGCGGCTCGACCCCTTCCGCCGGGAGGTCTTCCGCGACGGACGCTACGTCGCGCTGACCCGTAAGCAGTTCGCCGTCCTTGAAGTCCTCGTCGCCGCCGAGGGCGGGGTCGTCAGCGCCGAAGAGTTGCTGGAACGGGCCTGGGACGGGAACGCCGACCCCCTCACCAACGCCGTGCGCATCACCGTCTCCGCGCTGCGCAAACGGCTCGGCGAACCATGGATCATCGCCACGGTGCCCGGTGTCGGCTACCGGATCGACGCCACAATGGACACCACCAACCCCGGCTGTGCGCATGCATAGACGCCCAGGGCTCAGCGCCCGGCTGAAGCTCACCCTCAGCTATGTCGGATTCCTCCTCGTCGCGGGTGCTCTCCTGCTCGCGGTGGTGTGGATGTTCCCGCTGCGCTACGTACCCGACAACAGCCAGGGCCTGCTCGGGATCTCACCCAACCGCTACCTTCTGATGCGGACCTTCGCCCCCGCCGCGGCCATGGCGATGGCCTTCCTCCTTGTGTTCGGCCTCGTCGGAGGGTGGATCCTCGCCGGCCGGATGCTCGCGCCACTCATACTGATCACGGATGCGGCACGGATGGCCGGGAACGGGTCGCTGTCCCACCGGATCCGTATGAAGGGCCGCCAGGACGAACTCCGCGAACTCTCCGACGCGTTCGACTCGATGCTCGAACGGCTTGAGTCCCACGTCGCCGAGCAGCAGAGGTTCGCCGCGAACGCCTCCCACGAACTGCGCACCCCCCTGGCGATCTCGCGGGCGCTCCTCGACGTCGCCCGCAAGGACCCCACGCGGGACCGAAACGAACTCATCGAACGCCTGCACGCTGTCAATACGCGGGCGATCGACCTCACCGAGGCCCTCCTGTTGCTCAGCCGCGGCGACCGCGGAAACTTCGCCCGCGAGAGCGTCGATCTCTCCCTCATCGCCGAAGAAGCCGCCGAAACACTGCTTCCCCTCGCCGAACAGCGCCGGATCACGCTCGACGTCACCGGCGGGGCCGCCCCAACCCGCGGCTCCGCTGAGCTCCTGCTGCGGATGGTGACGAACCTCGTCCAGAACGCCATCGTCCACAATCTCCCCGTCGGCGGGACCGTGACGGTCCGCACCGAGGCGCACGGCGACACCAGCGTGCTGCGGGTCGAGAACACGGGCCGTCGGCTCCCACCGGAACTCGTACCGACCCTCACCGAACCCTTCCAGCGCGGAATGAAACGCGTACGCACCGACGAGCACGCCGGCGTCGGCCTCGGCCTGGCCATCGTGCACAGCATCGTCCGCGCCCACGACGGGACCCTCGACCTCGTCCCCCGCCCCGCCGGCGGTCTCCTCGTCACGGTCCGGCTTCCCAGCACACCGTAGGCTTCGTCCCCGAGCCGGGCCCACCAGATCACCGAGTGGGTGGCGTCCTTCGCGCCACCGCCATGTGCGGACCGTGTCGGCGGTCCCCCGCAGGTCCTGGCCAACCGCAGCGACCGGTGGCACCTCCGGCCCAGCGCACGCCGGCACAATCCGCGCACGTAGGGCCGGCGTCCGGGCCGATGACGCCAGATCTACCTGGCGTTGCGCCGTCGGCGCAGGGCCACCAGGCCGATGGCGACGGCGGCGAGGCCTGCGGCGGTTCCACCGGCGAGGACGGCCGTGCTGGACCCACCGTCGCGGTGGCTGTTCTGCGCTGCCTGCTGTTTGTCGTGGGCGCAGTCGTGGCTGTCGGCGGCCGTGACGTGCACGCTGGTGCGCCATCCGTTCTTGACGTCGTCGGCGGTGACACCGGGGCCCTTGAGGACGACAGCGTAGGTGCCGGGTGTCAGCCCGCAGCGGATCTGACCGGTGCCGTGGGCGTCGGACTTGCCTTCGGTGAGCTTGACCGGCTCGGTGAAGGCTTCGGAGTCGACGGTGAGGCGTTCGGTTCCGGCGCTGAACCCGAAGATCTGCACATCGGCGGTGACGTCGACCCGCACGCCCGGCCGCAGCGGTGCGGCAGCCGTGGTGGTGTGGCCGGTGGCCGAGTGCTGGGTGACGGCCAGCATGGAATTCTTCGATCCGTCGGCCGAGGCCGTCCCGGCTGCGGCCAGGAGTGCGGCGGTGCAGGCGGCGGTGAGCGCGCCGGCGCGTTTGAGTGGCATGGGTCCTCTTTCCGGTCAGTGGACCTTGGGGGGAACGAGCTGGTGTTCCTTGCCAACGACGGTGGTGGTGTCGGTGAAGAGGGACACCTCCCCGTCCGACCAGCGCACGAGGAGATCGTCGGGCCGCCCGTTGCCGGTGTAGGAACCCCCGGTCATCACTGCGGCGTGCTGCCACAAGGCGTTGGGCTTGAGCATCTGGTGCTCGCTGCCGATGCCGTTGGTGCTGGTGTCGGTGTAGAGGGACAGTTCGCCGTCCGACCAGCGGACGATCACGTCCCAGTTGGCGCCCTGCGCATAGTTGCCCGCGGTCAGGATCGTGGCGTGCTCCCAAGTGTCATTGGGCTTCTTCAGCTGGTGCTCGTCGAGGAATCCGCGCCCGTCCACATCGGTGTAGAGGGTCAGTTCACCATCGCTCCAGCGCACGATGACATCGTCGGTCCACTGGTTGCCGGTGTAGCGGCCGGCAGTGATCTGGTTGGCGTTCTTCCACGTTGCGTTGGGCTTTTCCATCTGTATCTCGGTGCTGAACTTGCTGACGGGGCTCACGTCTTTGTACAAAGTGACCTCCCCGTCCACCCAGACGACAATCAGGTCCGCCAGGTTCCCTCCGCTGAAGTCCCCGCCGGTGATGGCGCGGGCGTTGGCCCATGTCGTGTTCGGCGCGGCAAGTTGGGTCTCACCGGAGAAACCGCCACGGCCGTTGCCGCGGTAGAGGGTGACCTCGCCGTCCGACCAGACGACGATCATGTCCGCGTTGCCGTCGCCGGTGTAGTCACCGGTGGCCATGAGCTTGGCGTGGACCCAGGTCGAGCCGCCGTTCTGCTGGATGGAGTAGTCGCGGTGATATTCCCTGGGGGTGCGGTTGTGCTTGGCGTCGTCGAAAATCTCGAATGCCCGCTTGCCGTAGGTGGCCGCATAGGAGATCCGGTCGACGTTCGGGCCGCCCTCCAGGCCGCCTCCGTTCCAGCCGCCCAGGTTGCCGATCACGGTGCCGGTACCGGTGGCGGAATTGAATCCCTTGATCCAGGGGCTTCCGGACGTACCGGCCCAGAACCCGCCGCACTCCATACGCATCTGCTGGTAGCCGGCCAGCCGGCTCGTGGTCAGGCGCTGTCCCGCCGAGCCGGGGCAGATGATGGGCCGGTTCTGCGGGTTGTGGCTGCCGCCCGGGTAGCCGATGACGGTCACGCTCTGTCTGAACTGGCCGCCGATCGAACCGAGCTTGAGGGCTGCGCCGACCGCCTGCTGCACCTGCTTGTGCTGGGAGTTGGCGCCGACTCGAGCGAAGGCGAAGTCCAAGTCGGAGTAGGGGCCCTTGGTGTTCTTGATGTAGCGGTTGTCCCGGAACCAGCGCTGCACGGGGAACATGCCGTACGGTGCCTTGTTCCTGGCCGCGCCGTCGTACTTGGGGACGAAGACCCCCTTGGACCCGAAAGAGCAGTGACCGGCGGTCAGGATGATGTTCTTGCCCGGACTGTCGATGATGCTGGCCGAGCAGAAACGGCCCCTGAGGTCCTGGGCGACACTGAAGAACGTACCCACCGTACGTACTCCGCCGAAGTGCACGGCATTCAGGCCGCCGGCGTTCACGCCGCTGCGAGCGGTCGTTCCCGATGGCTGCTGCGGCTTGGGGCCCTCGGGCAGGGCTGCAGCCATCCGTGCGGGCGTCCAGTACTTCCCCGCCTCCAGACTGCTCCACGCGCCGCCGCTGTCCGCGCTCTGCGCAGTTCCCGGTGTCGCCTGGGGTGTCTTCGAAGGCTGAGGGGAGGAGGGCGCGGCCGACGCGGTGTGCGCGACGACAGTCAGGAGCGTGGCGCCCAGGACGAGCGCACCTGCTGAACTCAGAGTTTTGCGTATGTGGGTCAAACCCATCTGTTCCTCATTTTCTCGAGCATTCTTGAAATGCAGGTGCAGCTGCGTGGCGCCCTACCGGCTCAATCGCCTCTTCGGGCAGAGCCCGGCCACATCTGCGCGAGGCGGCGCGCCTGAGGACCTCGCCGGACATGAAATGGCCCGGCGATCGTCGGGAGTCCTTCAGTGAAGCGGAGCTCCGTCGATGTGAACGCCGTCGCGGCGGTGATCCGACGGTTAGACGTCGTCCGCGCAGGAACTACGCCGCAGCCTCGCTACCTGTGCCGGCGAGCGCCTGGCGTTCCTGTTTGACACCCGCCGAAGTCCGAGCACCACAAACGCCGGCGACGGCAGAAGGAGACGGTACGACGCGGGACGCGTGCGAGCCTGGCCTGCGTCGTCCTTGTCGTTGTTCGGCCCCGCTCCCGGCCTGTGCCCAGGGCCCAGAGGTTCCGCGGGGCGTTGGGATCACCGCCCAGGGGCAGAGAGACCAGGTGGTCGTACTCGGCATCGTGCAGTGCCACCGAAGAAGAGTGCGACACTGGCGGCACGTGGGCCCGCCGCAGAGAGCACGCGCTGATACCTGGTCATGGTTCCCCGTTCTGCGAGCCGTGGCCCGATGGGTGAGGCGGTCACGCTCACCCATGCACTGCGGCCCGGCATGTTGCATCTACGGCCGGTGATCACCGGCCAGAGGGAAACCTACCCCGTGAGTGAACTTGTCGACCACTCAGAAACTTGAGATGGGGATGGGCAGTCACCACCACAGATGAGGTAAGACCCCCGCAGGCCCGGACTCCTCGACACATGTCTTGAAGGGCACTGCCCTGCGGGGCGTAGCCCGAAAAGGCAATTCCGCTTGGCCTCGACGCGCCCATAGGTTCGTCGCGTCAACGAGAGCAACACGCGCAACGAGGAGAGAGAGCACCATGCGCAAGGGCATCACCGCATCCGGAATAGCCGCAGCTGTGTCCATCGCCCTTCTTGGCGGCACCGGTCAGGCATTCGCCGACAGCCACGCCACCGCCGCGCCCGCCAAGCTGACGGTCGCCGAGTACAAGAGCTGGCTGAACAGGACCCCCGGAGCCTCCGTTACGCTCAAGGCATTCAACAGGCTGACGCCCGCCAAGCAGAAGGCATTCGTCGGCTACCTGCAGAACGCGAAGGTCTACAAGGCCTTCACCGCTGCGCAGGACGGCGACATCCCGGGTCGCGCCATGAAGCCGACCCGCTACAACAACGATGTCACCTTCACCAGCAGCACGACGGCCACCGCTCGCCGGGCCGGGAACTCCACCGTCATCAGCCTGTCCGTCACGGCGGCGGAGCGCATCTTCAACATCCCGGTCACCACAGTGTCGACCCAGCTGACGTACGAGACCGACAGGAGGCACCTGATCACAGGTAGGGGTGAGAAGGTGAGCCACAAGGGCACCAACTTCAACGCCGCCTTCGCCATCAAGCCTTCTGCCAGCCGCATCGGTCCCGAGGCCAACATGCTCGACGGCACTACCACCTGGACTGCCACACCGAAGTACACGAGCGCCGGCACCAAGCACATCAAGAAGCTTCAGGTCGTTACCGGCCTCGGCGACCACGGCTGGCACTCTGAGCTCATCAACCTCGCGAGCTGAGGCCGCGCTACGGCCGTTTCGTTCAGATCCGGACCGCCGTGTCCACGTACTCGTCCGAGCGGCCCTGGCAAGATTTTGGTGGCGGTGATCACCACAGGGAGGCGGCCCTGTGCGGTGGGGTCTCAAGTAAGCGATCAGAATGACGCGTTGCCGTAGGAGCGGGAGGCCGGCGCGGCCGCTCGTGATCGAGCGCGGCGTGCGGGAGCCGGGTGCGCAGGTGGGCCAGGGTGACCAGCACTCGGTCGGTGAACACGAGCTCCTGCTTGCGTCCTGCACCGGCGGCACATTGCCGGTCCCCGCTCCGACGGTCACGCATAGGCTGGGTGGGACGTTTGCATGGGCGTACCGCTTGACAGCGGGCCTCGTGGACGCGCTGATGCTCCCAAGTCAGGCCCGGGTGGAGCGCCTCAGCCCTCTCTGGCGATCTCACCATCCTTGATCACGAGCAGTTTGGTGATGACGTCATCCTCATAGAAGCGCTCATACCCAACGAATTGGCCGAAGCCTCCCCTTCTGGGTGAGCCGTCGAAGTCGACGTGGTCGTAGTCGGCATGGGTAGCGAGCCAGCTGAGCAGTTGGTCGACGTTATCGAAATCGTCGGGATGCAGCGCCTGGCGAGTCGTCAGCGCCCACCCGGGACGCGGGCTCTCTCGCCGTGCCAGCTCCGAGACCGTCGCTCCGCCGATTCTCCAGGCCGGACCCCGTTGGGCCAGCACCGGATACGGAGCGTTCTCCACACGCCACTCGCCCTGGTCATCCAGCACCGGATTGGAGTTGTCGTCGAGCACCACCTCGGGAAACTCCGTAATGATGCAGAGCCGTTCAGGCTGCGGTCCGAGGCCGAGGTGCCATCGGAGCTCGGCGACCTCGTCCTCTGACAGATCATCTCTCAGGTCGAGGGTGAGAAGGAAGTCGTAAGCATCAGCCATCCCTGGAGGGTAGCCTCAGCCAGTGACACTCCGCTGGGGGAAGCGCTCCGGCCCTTCGGCGCCTGCGGGTCGCCGAGGAGTTGGGCATCGCATGCCACCGGCCGGCGTTTGTCCACTACGGCAGGGTGCCGATGTCGATCGTCCACGACCGGGCCAAGACCGTCGTCCGCCGGCACGTCGCGCCGGGTGAAGCGGTCCCGCTGTATCCGGAGGCGGTGGGCTTCGTCGGCCATGACGACTTCGACATCGACGTGCCGGCCGCCTACCGCCCCACCGGCAAGGGCCGCGTCGAGCGCGAGGTCCCCATCGTCCGGGACCATCTGCTCGCCGACAGGCCGTTCGTAACGCAACGCCCGTTTGAGTACCGGGTCGGGGTGAGTCAGACCGGGGTGTCGGTACCGGGGGTGAACGGTGTGCCGTTGCCGGGGATGATCAAGACGGGCTTCAGGTCCAGGATCGCGCGGCGGGAGTCGGCGAGCAGGCCGCGGTCGGTGGCGAAGGGGTCATCGGCGGGGCCTTCGGCGTGCCACCACAGGTGGGTGAGGACGACGGGGCCTTCGGCGGTGCCGGCGACGGTGCTGATGTCCTCGCCGGTGTGGTCGGGGGTGCGCAGCAGATGGACGTGTTCGCTGATGCGGTACTGGTCGGCGTCGCGGTCTTCCCGAGGAGGAGACCGAGGAGGACCGGTTGAGGATCGCCCTGTTGGGCGTGGCTTCAGCGGCACCACGCGTCCGGCGCCCGAGCGTGCCCGGAGCGTGCGTGGGGTGGAGACCTCCGGACCCGGCCGGCTCTTTCGGCGCGGTCGGAGGACCCCGGCAACGAGACCGCCTCGTCGCCGACGCGCGAAACGCCGACCACTCGGCCGACGAGCCGTGCGGCCCGATGCGGCGCGTGGCATGTTGGCAGAGGCTGGAAGGGAAGCCGGACAGGCAGGCAGCAGCAACCGTTCGACAAGGAGGCGCGGCAATGACTGAACCGGTAGTGGTCGGAGTCGACGGCTCGCCGTCCAGCCTGGACGCGGTCGGGACGGCGGCGCGCGAGGCCGCACTGCGCGGGACCGGCCTGCGACTGGTGCACGCCTTCGGGTGGCCCTCGATCCATCCACCGCCCGGTGTGTCGCCCTGGACCCCTGCCGCGGCGGGAATGCGTGAGCTGGTGGACGGCACGCTGGACAAGGCCGAACAGCGGGCCCATGAGGTCGCGCCGCACCTGGACATCACCCGCGAGGTCACCGTCGGCGAGCCGCTGATGGTGCTGGAGATCGAGTCGCGCACCGCCTCGCTCGTCGTGGTGGGCAGCCGCGGCCTGGGCGCGTTCGGCAGCGTGCTGCTCGGCTCCACTGCCGTGCACCTGGCCGCCCATGGCCGCTGTCCGGTGCTCGTGGTGCGGGGCAGGCCGAACCCGACAGGTCCGGTGCTGCTGGCGGTGGACGGCTCACCGGCGGGCGAGAAGGCCCTCGGGTTCGCCTTCGCCGAGGCGGCCATGCGCGATGCGGACCTGCTGGCCCTGCATGTGTGGAACACCTGGAACGAGCCGGCCCACGAAGGGCCCGTCGGCCCGTTGGACATGGTGGTCGACATCGAGCGGCTGCGTGCGGAGGAAGAGCAACTGCTGAACGAGACCCTGTCCCCGTGGCAGAGCCGCTACCCCCAGGTCACCGTGGAGCGGCGCCTGTTGCGCTCCCGGATCCGCACGGCCCTGATCGAGGCAAGCCACAACGCCCAGTTGGTCGTGGCCGGCGCGCGTGGACGTGGTGGCTTCACCGGCTTGCTGCTCGGCTCGGTCAGCCAGGCCCTGCTGCATCACGCACACTGCCCTGTCACCGTGGTTCGCGGTAACGAGTGACCGTCAGTACGAGAGATAGAGGGTCAGGTCGCCGCCCGCCTGGGCGGTGTGGGCGATGCGGGCAAAGCCGCGTGCTGCCGCGTACAGGCCGGTGCCGCCGGTGATGGCGACGCAGAAGTTCTCAGGCGGCGTGCCGACAGGGGTGGTCTGCATGTGCTGCCACGTCAGCTGGCCCTGGGGAAGCGCGAACGTACCCACACAGTGGGTGGTGTCCGCGGCCACACGCGTGCACACCGCCGCCTCGGTCCCGTATGCAAGGCCATCACGGAAGAGGTCTGCAGTGATGATGATCTGATCGCCGATTCTCGTGTCGGGACTTCCGACAGCGACGCGACTGTTGCCGGTGCTCTTCGAGGTCAGTCTGATGACGTCGGTGAACTCTCTCCCTTGTTCCGAAACGAGGGGGTCGTCTTCGGCAGGGGCAGGAATCGAAGGCATGCACCACTACTTCCGTGTCTGGGACGGCACTCCCTTCGCTGTTGCCGTCCTTCCCCTCACCATCACGCCGTACGAGGCGGGGTGCCACCCGGCGGCCGCACAAGAGGGACAGGGAACTGTTCTGGTCGGCGTCGGTGCCGTTCGCGTCGGCGGGGGACGGTTGGCCCATACCGTCGGCGCGGGGTGCTGACGCAGGCTGGGAGAGTCGGCGCAGTAGACCCCCTCAACCCACGAGAGGCGGGCAGCACGTATGAATACCCAGGCCAGGGGCGATGCCGAGGAGACACGGGTGCTGGTCGTGGAGGACGACCGGGGCATCGCGGAGTCCTTGGTGCGCGGTCTGCGGCAGGCCGGATACGGGGCCGAGGGCGTCCGGACCGGGCGGGCGGCGCTGTCGGCGCCCACCCCCGACGTCGTCCTGCTGGATCTGGGGCTGCCGGACATCGACGGTGTCGAGGTGTGTCGGCGGCTGCGTGCCCGGTCGGACGCCGCGATCATCGCTGTGACCGCGCGGGGTGAGGAGGCGGACCGGGTGCTGGCCCTGGACGAGGGTGCCGACGACTACTTGGTCAAACCGTTCGGGCTGGCCGAACTGCTGGCAAGGATCCGGGCCGTGCTGCGTCGGCGGCGCCCGGTGGAGCAGGAGATCCTGCGGCACGGGCCGCTGGCGCTGGACCTGCGTACCCGGCAGGTCTCGGTCGGCGGACGCGCGGTGGCGCTGACGCCGAAGGAGTTCGGCATCCTGGAGTGTCTGGCCGCGGACCCGGGACGGGTGGTGACCCGGCAGCAGATCCTGGAGCGGGCGTGGGACGCCCACTGGTACGGGCCGACGAAGGTGCTGGACGTGCACGTTGCGGCGCTGCGCCGCAAGCTCGGCGTGCCGGGGCTGATCGAGACGGTCTACGGGCAGGGGTTCCGGCTCGGGGCTGCCGAGGCGTCGCGGGAGCTGTCGTGACGCGTCGGATCACCTGGACGCTGCTGGTTCTGACGTCCGTGCTGCTCGTGCTGGCGGTCGTACCGCTGGCGGTGTCCATGACGGCACGCGAGCGCGTCGCCTACCGCGACAGCCAGCGGGCGGCCACACGCGTGATCGCCGCGGCGGCCGAGGAGCACCTCTCCGACAACAAGCCGCCGACGGTCATGCGCCAGGAGCTCGATGCCGCGGCCCGGGCGGGGGACTGCGCCGCGGTGTACGACGCCGCCGGGCGCGTGGTGGCCAGTACGCCCTGCACGGCGGCCCAAGGCCAGGAAGCGGAGGAGCTGGTCGAGGACGTGCTGGCCGGGCAGGAGCCGGAGCCGCCGGAGAACGAGGGACGGCTGTTGGCCGCGGAACCGGCCGGCGAGGTACACAGGCCCGCCGGGGCCGTCGTTCTGGCCCGCTCCGCCGGCCCGCTGGACGCCCGGATCGCGGCGATCTGGGGCTGGTCCGCCGTGATCGGTGTCGCCGGGGTGGTCGCGTCCGCTCTGCTGTCCGTGCGCCTGGCCCGCTGGGTCAGCCGTCCGTTGTCGACGCTGGACGCCAGCGCCCGGCGGCTGGGTGAGGGCCTCCTCGACGAGCGGGCCGACGTGGGCGCCGGTCCGCCCGAGGTGCGCCGGCTGGCCGCCACCTTCAACACCATGGCGGCCCGTACGGAGGCCCTGGTGCACGGTCACCGGGCGGTGATCGCGGATGTTTCCCATCAGCTGCGCACTCCGCTGGCCGCGCTGCGGCTGCGGCTCGATGTCCTGGCCACCGGTGCCGAGGGTGACACGGCTGTGGAGCTGGCCGCCGCGCAGGAGGAGATCGCCCGGCTGTCCCGAATGGTCGACGGTCTGCTGGCGGTCGCGCGAGCCGAGCAGTCGACGCCGCGTCCGACCGCGGTGCGGGTCGGCGAGGTGGTGGCCGAGCGGGTGGCCGCCTGGTCGCCCGTCGCCGAGGAACGAGGCGTCCGGCTGACCCCCGTTTCCGAGGGGCCGGCACTGACCGCCGCACTGGGCGCCGGTCATCTGGAGCAGATCCTGGACAACCTGATCGCCAACGCCGTGGACGCCGTGCCCGAAGGCGGAGGCATCATCGTCGACCGGTGCAGGACGGGTGACACCGCCCGGGTGATCGTGCGGGACGACGGTCCGGGGATGACGGACGAGGCGAAGGCGGTCGCCTTCCGCCGGTTCGGCAACCCCGAGGCCCGTGGCACGGGCCTCGGGCTGGCCATCGTGCACCGGCTGGTCACCGTCAACGGCGGTACGGCACAGCTGGAGGACACACCCGGCGGCGGGCTGACCGTCGTACTGGAACTCCCCCTGTGGCCAGGGGGTGCGCGCGAGCGGGGCGGGGCGTCGAGATCTTTACCGGTTCTGAAGGAGACGTGAGCGAGTTCCTGGGTGTCGTGAGCACAGCCTGGAGGTGCACGCAGCCGATCCGGGCCGCCACGACTCTCCAGGAGCGCTGCCATGGCACCCTCGCCCGACGACTTCCCCCCGACACCCGCCCCCGCCTTTTCCTCGCACGCGCGCGACCGCGGTCTGCGCCGCAGCCGCCGCACCACGCTGTGGATCGCGGTCACGGCCGCGGCCGGCGCGGCGGCCCTGGGCGGCTTCTACACGCATCTGCTGCCGGGCGGTTCGGCCGCTCCCGCACCGGCGAACGCACCGGTGCAGAACCCCTCGGCGTCGACTGCCGCCACGGCGGGGAAAGACGACGAGGGGTATGAGGAGCCGAGCGGTCACGAGGACGACGAAGGTGACGACGAGGGCGCGGCTCCCGTTGCACAACCGGCGGCTCCTCAGCCCCCGGCCCAGCCACCCGCCGCGACCCAGCAGCAGCCGCAGACCACGACGGGGGCGTCATGACCACACACACTCCGGCCCCCTCTTCCTGTCAGGTCGTCTTTCCGGCCCTCGGTACGACGGCCGCCGTGCTGGTCAGCGACTCGGTCGCCCTGCCCGCCGCGGAAGCCGTGCTGCGCGCCGAACTGGCCGTCGTCGACCGCACCTGCAGTCGCTTCCGGCCCGACTCCGAGCTCACGCGTGTGAATGTGAGCGCGGGTGTTCCGACGACGGTCAGCACGTACTTCGCCGAGGCGCTGCAGGCCGCCCTGCGTGCCGCCCGTCTCACCGACGGCGCCGTGGACCCGACCGTGGGGAGCGCGGTGATCGCGCTCGGCTACGACCGCACCTTCGCCTCCCTCTCACCCGAGGACGCCCGCCCCGTGCCCGTGGCCCGACCGGCGCCCGGCTGGCGGCGGATCGCCTTCGACCCGCGTACCCGTCGGCTGCGTCTGCCCCCGGACACCCGCCTCGACCTGGGCGCCACCGCCAAGGCCCTGGCCGCCGACCGGGCCGCCCGGCAGGCCGCCGCGGTGACGGGCCGCGGGGTCCTGGTCAGCCTCGGCGGCGACCTGGCGACAGCCGGACCGGGACCCGAGGACGGCTGGCGGATCGCCCTCGCCGACGACCACGCCCGGCCCGCCCCGGAAGGCGGTGCCGCGGTGGCGGTGACCGGCGGGGCGCTGGCGACCTCGGGTATCCGGGTGCGCTCCTGGCGGCGCGGCGGACGGGTCCTGCACCACATCGTCGACCCGGCCACGGGCGAGCCCGCCGCACCCGTGTGGCGCACGGTCACCGTCGCGGCCGCCACCTGTGTGGACGCCAACGCCGTCAGTACGGCGGCGATCGTGCTCGGCGAGCGGGCGCTGGACCGGCTGCGAGCCACCGCCCTGCCCGCCCGGCTGACCCGCCTGGACGGCACCGTCGTACGCCTTGGCGGCTGGCCGCCCGACTCCCACGCTCCCGCCCCCGCGGGCTCCCGGGACACGGCCCTCGGAGGCCCGCGATGACGACACTGGCCCTGACCGGTAGCCCCCTGTGGTACGCCAGCCGCGCGGGCGGCACCCTCGCCCTGATCCTGCTCACCGCCACCGTGGTGCTCGGCATCGCCTCCGGCGGACGGACCACGCCCCGCCGGATCGGCCGCTTCGAGGTCGGGCTGCTGCACCGCAACCTGTCCCTGCTCACCCTGGTGTTCCTCGTCGTCCACGTGGCGACCGCAGTCCTCGACCCGTTCGTGCACCTGAGCTGGGCGGTGTCCGTGGTGCCGTTCGGGGCGTCCTACCGGCCGCTCTGGGTCGGGCTGGGCACGGCCGCGCTCGACCTGCTGCTCGCGGTGCTGGTCACCAGCGCGCTGCGGCCGCGGCTGGGGGTGCGCCGCTGGAAAGCGGTGCACTGGCTGGCCTACGCCGCCTGGCCGCTCGCCCTCTTCCACAGCGCCGGAACCGGTACCGACACCCGGCTCCCCCTCCAGCTGTGGCTCTATGCCGCCTGCCTCACCTCGGTGGTCGCAGCCGTGTGGTGGCGCTTGGCGAAGGCCGGCCCGGGCTGTGTCATCGGCCGCCTGACGGCCGCCGTGGCCGCGACCGCCGTACCCGTGGTGCTGACCGCGTTCATTGCCACCGGGCCCCTCCAGCCGGGCTGGGCCCAACGTGCCGCCGCAACGACCATCCTGCTCGGAGGCGGACGATGAAGTCCTCGGCTGCCACGCACGTCGCGCCCCAGCACCGCGCGCCCCAGCCGGACGATCCCGCCGGGGCCCGGCTGCTGTCAGGCTGGTACGCCACCGGGGCACCGGCCACCCTTGCCGATCACCTCCGACGCCACGGACCGGCGCCCGTCGCACCGGCGCCCGGCAGTCGTACGTCGATGTCCCTGGTGGAGGCCGTCGAGGCGGCCGGGCTCACCGGGCGCGGCGGCGCCGGGTTCCCCACCGCACGCAAGCTGCGGGCCGTGGCGGAACGTGGTGGCCGGACGGTGGTCGTCGTCAATGCCATGGAGAGCGAACCCGCCAGCCGCAAGGACCAGTTCCTGCTCGCCGTCGAGCCTCACCTCGTCCTGGACGGCGCCGTCCTGGCCGCGATCGCGGTCGGCGCCGACACTGTTCACGTCTGTCTGCCACGCACCCGCACGGCCCAGTACCGGCAGTTGAGCGCGGCCCTGGACGAACGACGGCGCGCCCGTCTCGACCCGGTGCGCCTGCACGCGCACGCCCTTCCGCACGCCTATGTCTCCAGTGAGTCGACCTCGCTGGTGCGCTGGCTCAACGGGGGCCCTGCCCGCCCGCAGGGCAGTCCGCCACGCACCCACGAACGCGGTGTCGCCCGCCGCCCCACCCTCGTCCACAACGTCGAGACCCTCGCCCACCTCGCACTCATCGCCCGCCACGGCCCCGGCTGGTTCCGTCAGACGGGAACCCCGGACGAGCCCGGCACCACACTCGTCACGGCCTCCGGTGCCGTCGCCACCCGGGGCGTCCTGGAGGTCGCGCTCGGCACACCTCTCGCCGCCGTCCTCGACCGCGCCGGCGGTCCCACCCAGCCCCTGCGGGCGGTCCTGCTCGGGGGCTTCGCCGGCGCCTGGCTCCCGGCGGAACACATGCAAACCCCCCTCACCCGGCGCGACCTGGCACCGCTGGGCGCAGCACCCGGGGCGGGCGTGCTCGCCGTCCTTCCCCACTCGGCCTGCGGGTTGACCGAGACGGCTCGGATTCTCGCCTACCTGGCCGCCCACAGTGCCCGCCAGTGCGGCCCCTGCCACCTCGGTCTGCCCGCCGTCGCCGAGGACTTCGCCGCGCTGGCCGCCGGACGGGCCGACCCCGACCTGCTGTCCCGGCTGCACCGGAGGACCGGCCTGCTGCCGGACCGCGGCGCCTGCCGCCACCCCGACGGCGCCGCTCGCCTCGCCGCCTCCGCCTTGCGCGCCTTCGCCGACGACGTCGACCGTCACCTCGCCCATGGCGCCTGCCCCGCCGCCGGCCACCGGTCGCCCCTCATCCCCGTACCGCCCGCCACGGCCCCGGAGACATGGCGATGACCCCCGCCAAGGCCCTGCGCGTCGACCGCATCGCCTGCACCGGGCAAGGCATGTGCGGCGAACTGCTCCCCGAACTGATCGACCTCGACGAATGGGGCTACCCCGTCATCAAGGACCGGTCCGTCCCCGATGGCCTGCGCACCCACGCCCGCCGGGCCGCCGCGGCCTGCCCCCTGCTGGCCCTCCACCTCGACGCCCGCCGGACATGACGAGCACCCACCACCGGCCGTCCGGACCCGGAGCAAGGCCGGACGCCTGCCGCCGAGACCGGCTGCCCCGGTGGGACGGTCGCCGCGCCGCACAGGCCGAGGTGCGCCATGAACCGCCCCACCGCACGACTGCGCCGGATCCGAGCGGCGCGTGGCGGCGGGGCGCGGACGCGCCCAGGCTGGAAGCAGAGAGAGTGAAGGGAGCCGGTGCGATGACCTCTGCCACCACCATGACCACGGCCTTGCCGGCCGAGCACCGCGAACGGCTGATGCGCCTCGCCCACGAGGTCACCTTCGACGCCGGAACCCGCGTGTTCGAGGAGGGCCGGCGGGCCGACCGCTTCTGGATCGTCCGGACCGGGACGGTCGCCCTCGACCTGCACGTGCCCGGCCGCCGTCCCGCCGTCATCGAGTCGCTCGGGCGCGACGAACTGGTCGGCTGGTCCTGGCACTTCCCGCCGTACGTCTGGCACCTGGGCGCCGAGGCGATGAGCCCGGTGCGGGCCTGGGAGTTCGACGCCGAGGCCGTCTGGGCGGTGTGCGCCGAGGACCCCGAATTCGGCCGGGCGATCGCGGTCTGGGTCGGGCGCGTGGTCGCCCAGCGACTGCGCGCCTCCCGGATCCGGCTGCTCGACCTGTACGCCCCCTACGGCAGCGGTGGCCTGACGTGACCACACCCGACCCCCGCCAAGGGAGACCGAACGGCCCGTCCGGGGCCGAGGGGCCCCCTTTGCCGCCCCTTGCGAACCGGCACACGCTGAAAGCAGCAGGACCGCCCGCCGAAACCTCCAGGGGGTCAGCATGTTCGGCACTCCGCGCATCGTCAGCGATGTCATGACCCAAACGGTCGCCTCCGTCGGCCGGTCGGCCTCGTTCAAGCTGATCGTGGAGATGATGCAGGACTGGGAGGTCAGCGCCCTGCCCGTGCTCGAAGGCGAGGGACGGGTCGTCGGTGTGGTGTCCGAGGCCGACCTGCTGCCCACGGAGGAGCTCCGTGACAGCCCCGAGGAGGGCTACGCACTGCTGCGCCTGCCTGCCGACGTGGCGAAGGCCGGTGCGCTCACAGCAGGCGACCTCATGTCCTCGCCCGCGATCACCGTCCGGGCGAACGCCACCCTGGCCGAGGCCGCGCGGATCATGGCCCGCGAGAAGGTCAAGCGGCTGCCCGTGGTCGATGAATCCGGTCTGCTGGTGGGCGTGGTCAGCCGTGTCGACCTGCTCAAGGTCTTCCTGCGTGACGACCAGGACATCGCCGAGGAGATCCGGCGTGACATCGTGTCGCACCTCTTCCCGCTGACGTCGTCGGCCCTGCGGGTGGATGTGCACGACGGAGTCGCCACACTGTCGGGCACGGTCCGCGACACCGCCCTGGTCCCGGTGGCCGCGCGTCTCGTGCGGGCGGTCGAGGGAGTGGTGGACGTGGAGTTCGACCTCACCCGGGGAGCGGATGTGCGGTAGGCGGTGCGCGCCCGCGGTGCTGTCCCGGGTCAGGCGGTGGTGAGAAGGTTCTTCACCTCCACGACGTCGGCGATGTCCTCCACCTCCGCCACAAGCCGGGCCGTGGTGGCCGACGGCATCCGTCCTGTCAGTTCCACGATGCCGTCATGAACGGCGACCTTCAGCTCGGCGCGGTCTCCCGGCGCGCAACAGGCCTCGATTCTGGCCTCGACGTCCGCCTGTATCCCTGCGTCATCCCTGATCAGGGCTTGGAGCAGCGCGTTGCGGCGCACGACCCCGACCAGGCGGCCCGCGCCGTCGGTGACGGGCAGCCGCTTGAGCCGGGACAGTGTGGCCAGCCAAGCGGCCTCGGCGACGGTCGCGCCCGGGAGCACCGTGATCGCGGGGCTGGTCATCAGGTCGGCGGCTGTCTCACCGCGAACCTTGCTGTGCATGCGTCGTTCGCGCAGTCTTCCGACGTGTCCGGGCCGGTGGCCGGAGGCCTCGAAGGCCACTTTCGCCAGCAGATCGGACTCCGAGACGACACCGACCACGTGGTCGTCGGCGTCCACGACCGGGAGGGCGCCGACCTGCTCGCGCGCCAGCAGTCGGGCGATGTCCCGGTACGGCAGGTCGTCGCGCATGGAGGCGGCGGGCACGTCCATCACATCCCGCACCAGCGGGACCCGGGGTTCGGGTGGCGGGGGTTCCTGCGTGGGCGCGGCGGCCGCCGACGTCGGCTGGGCCGTGCCGCGTGCGGGGGCTTGTTCTTCGGCGCCTGCGTGTTCGGCCGCGGCTGTGGCTACGGCTCCCAGGTAGCGGATCAGTATGTCCTGCCGATCCGTCTCGCGGGGGCTCCAGGGTCGGACGGGCAGGCCTTGCCGGGCCTCGGTCTCAGCGGAGAAGTTCTCGTGGTGGTTCACGGTGGCCTCCGGAGTCCGTCGAAGTGCCTACTGTCCCAGTCTTCCGCTCCGGCGGCCGTCGCCAAGTGCCGAACGGCCCTATCCGGTGCGGAGCGGGAGCGGAACGGTGAGACTGAAAGAGCAGTCGACCGGCAGGAGGCCGCCGATGACCCTGCGGGACTTCCTGGAACGGTTCCGTCCGGTGGGGACGCCGGGAGCATCCGCCACCGGTGTGCCCGCCGACCGTACGGCCGAGCGGACGGCGGAACTGGAACCCGCCCTCGCACAGCTGACGGACGTACAGCAGGAGGCGGCAGCCATCCGGGCTACCGCGGACGAGGCGGCCGAGGTCATCCGGCACGACGCCGCGCGGGAGGCGGAGCGCCTCGTGGCGGCCGCCCATGAGCGTGCCCCCGAGATGCGCCGGCAAGCCGCGGAACCCGTCCTCCGGGAGGCTCGGCAGGAGGCTGACGCCCTTCGCGCCGCCGGAGACCGCGCCGCCTCGGCGGTACGGGAGCGGGCCGGAGAGCGTATGCAGGATCTGGTGGAGCGTGCGGTGGCCGACGCACTGCGCCTGGCAGTCGGGCCGGGCGAAGCGTCATGAGCGTCGGCTGGGTGGCCGGGGCGGTGCGGGCCAAGGCCCTCGTCGACCGGTACCCGGGCGCCGACGGGGCGCGGGAGATCGCGGCCTGTGCCACGCTCGACGACGCCCTGCGGTGCTTGGCGGCGACCCCGTATTCCAGATATGTGCGGACGGCGGGCGGTCTGCCCGAGGCCCAGCGGGCGGTGACCGCCGCCCTGCTGTGGCATCTGCGGGTGCTGGCGGGCTGGCTGCCCCGGGGCGGTGCTCGCTTCCTTGTTCCGCTCGCCGCGGGGTTCGAGATCGCCAACGTGGTCTCCCGGCTGCTCGCCCAGGACGGTCGCCGTACGGAGGCTGCGGAGCCGTACCGGCTCGGGGCGCTCGAGACGGCCTGGCGGAGTCTGGAGCACGCCGGGACACCCGCGGAGCTGCGAACGATGCTCGCCGCCTCGCCGTGGGGCGATCCGGGCGGCGACACGCCCTGGGCGCTGGTCACCGGCATGCGGGTGGCCGCCGCTCGGCGCACCGCCGTCGTCGTCCCGCACGCGCGCCCGTGGGCCGAGGGACGCGCCGCCCTGCTGATCGCCCGCGAGCTGTTCGTCTACCAGCGCTCGCTGTCGACGCCCGTGCGGCGTGACGCGGCGCGGCTGCTCGGGGCACGGGCGCCGTCCGCCGCGACGTACGAGGAGTTCCGCGAGGGCCTGCCCGCGACGAGCCGCTGGGTCGTGGCGGACGTGGCGGAGCCGGGCGGGCTGTGGCGGGCCGAGGCAGGCTGGTGGCGGAGAGTGCACAGCGACGGCGCGGTGTTGCTGCGCGAGGCCCGGCATGGGCCGGGCGTGGTCGTGGGCGCGGTCGCGGTGCTGTCCGTGGATGCGTGGCGGGTGCGGGCGGCGCTGGAATCGGCGGCGCGTGGCGGACGGCCCGGGGAGGTGTTCGATGCTCTGGCCTGACGCGCTGACGCCGGTCCGGATGCGCCGTGTGGCGGTGATCGTGCCGCAGGTGGCCCTGCGGGACGCGCTGGTGCGGATCGCCGAGGCCGGATGCGTCGAACTGGACCGCGCCGAGGAAGCGCCTCCGGGAGCGGCGGCGGCGCGGCTTCAGCGGCTCGGGGGGCGTGCCACGACGACGGGGCCCGAGGGAACCGTCTCGGCCGTACTGGCCGCCGACATGCCCGACCTCGACCTCCTCGAAGCGCGGCGCAGCGTTGAACTGCTGGCCGGCGAGGCCCAGTTGGAGGAGCGTGCTGAAGGCGCGGTACGACGCGGGGAGGTGGCCGCGCTGGCCGGATGGTGCCCGGCCGCCGAGGTGCCCCGGGTAGCGGGCCGACTGGCTGCCGCGGGTGGCGCGCTGGTACCGCTGCCGTCCCCTCGCGGCACCGATCCGCCGACGCTGCTTCGACCGGGCAGGCCCGTGTCGTTCACGCCGCTGGTGACGACGTACGGGACACCGGCCTACGCGGATCTCGATCCCTCGTGGCCGGCGGGCCTGGCCTATGTCGCGATGTTCGGGATCATGTTCGGTGACGTGGGGCATGGAGCGCTGCTGCTGTTCGGCGCGCTCGCGCTGCGCCTCGGGCGGCCCCGTCGGCTCGCCCGGCTGAGCCGACTTTGGCCGTTCCTCGCGGGTGCCGGAGTCGCCGCCATGCTCGCGGGCGCCGCTTATGGAGAGTTCTTCGGTCCGACCGGGTTGCTGCCGGTGCTGTGGCTGAGCCCGTTGGACAGTCCTGCCCGCTTGCTGGCGGCCGCTGTGGTCTTCGGGGCGGGACTGCTTGCCGTCGCACACGCCGCCGGTGCGGTCAACCGCGTGCGCGAGAGCGGCTGGGGTATGGCGTTGTACGCGACGTCAGGCTGCGCCGGCCTGCTGTTCTACCTGGGGCTGGCGCTCGCCGCGGCAGGTCTGCTTCTGCACCGGCCGACGGTGGCCGTCACCGGGGCCACGCTCGCTGTCATCGGGCTGGCACTGGTGGCCTTCGGCCTGTTCCGGGCCACAGCGGGCGGCGGCGCCGGATGCGCCGAAACGGCTGTACGGCTCTTCGACGTTGTCGTGCGTACGGGCACCAACACCCTGTCTTTCGCCCGTCTCGCGGCCTTCGGCCTCACGCACGCCGCGCTCGCCGACCTGGTGTGGCGCGGCACCACGGGCCTGGCCGGGCGCGGTGCGGCCGGAGTCGCGGGGGCGGCGCTGCTGTTCGCCGCGGGCACGGCCCTCACGTTCGGTCTGGAGGCGCTGGTGGCCGGTGTGCAGGCCCTGCGGCTGGAGTTCTACGAACTCTTCTCCCGGCTCTTCGAGGCGGAGGGCCGCCCGTTCCGTCCGTGGCATGTTCCCCCGGCGGAACCTGCCGACAGCACTACGAAGGTGATCCCATGCTCACCTGGCTGATCGTCCTGCCGGTCCTGGCCGCGGTGTTCGGCGTCGTAGGGCTGCTGCGGCGGCGCCGGGCCAGACACGCCTTCCGCTGGCTGCTGGCCACGAATCTCGCCCTGTTGGGCGGCGCCTGCGTCGTACTGGCCACCGCGCTCGTGAACCCCGCGCAGGCGTCGGCCCAGGCCGCGGACTCCGGCGGAGTCAACGGGACGGCGCTGATCGCCGCGGCCATCGCGGTGGCCGGGGCGTCGATCGGGGCCGCGATCGCGGTCGCCTACACAGGAGCGGCGGCTCTGGCCGCGCTGAGCGAGCGGCCCGAGATCTTCGGCCGGGCGATGGTGATCGTCGGTCTGGCGGAGGGCATCGCCGTCTACGGACTGGTGGTCGCGATCCTGCTGATCGGAAAGGCATGACGATGACCGGAAAGGCATGACGATGGGCACCGTGGCCGCCATCGGCGCACGGACCAGCGTGTGCGGTCTGGCCCTGGCCGGAGTGGACGTGCTGGTCGCGGAAGATCCGGACGCCGTGCGCCGCACCTGGCAGACGCTCCCGAGCACAGTCGGCTTGGTGATCCTCACGTCCGAGGCCGCCGAAGCGCTGGGGGCCGAGGCGATGGCGCCCGCGCCCTCCCGGCCGCTGACCGTGGTGATGCCCCGATGACGGCGTCCGTCGACGCGCTGGATCCTGTGCGCGCCGAGTTGCTGCGGGCGGCACGGGCCTCGGCCGA
This sequence comes from Streptomyces sp. HUAS 15-9, assembly GCF_025642155.1. Classification (NCBI taxonomy): domain Bacteria; kingdom Bacillati; phylum Actinomycetota; class Actinomycetes; order Kitasatosporales; family Streptomycetaceae; genus Streptomyces; species Streptomyces qianjiangensis. The sequence continues at coordinate 141,864 of NZ_CP106798.1, forward strand.
CGCCGTCCGACAGCGAGCGCGGGCCGACGCGGAGGAAGTCCTGCGCGCGGCACGCGACACCGCCGGCGAGGTGCTCGCGCGGGCCCGGGAGCTCGGCGAGGCCGACGGCGCCGCCGGGGCCGCCCGGGAACGTGTGCGAGCGGTGCAGGAGGCCTGGGCGAAGGAACTCGCGGCTCGTTCCGAGGTCTACGGCGAGCTCAGGGCCGCGATCCGTGCGGGCGTGCGCCGAGCGCTGGCGGAGGGTGCCGTACCGCAGACTCGACTCGCCGACGCGGCGCGGGCGCTGCTGGGATCGCAGGCGCGGGTCACCCCTGCCGCAGGCGGTGGAGTGACGGGCGAGGCGGTGGGCCGGCGGGTCGATCTGTCGGCGGACGCTCTCGCCGACCGTGCCCTGGAACGGCTTGGTGCGCGGGCCGAGTTGCTGTGGAGGCCGCCGTGACCCCGCCCGGCCACCCGGAGGAAGGGTCGCGGGCCACCCCCGCCGGTCCGGCACCGCTCCGCGGGAACGACACCTCCCGCCCGCGGATCCTCCGGGTCGCCGGCCCCTTGGTGGAGATCGTCTGCCCCGCTTCGGTCGCCATGCACGACCTGGTCGTGCTCGGCAGCGCCCGGCTGCCGGGCGAGGTGGTCGCCATCCACGGCGAGACGGCCACTGTCCAGGCGTACGAGTACACGGGTGGACTGGCCCCCGGGCATGCCGCGGAGCCCCGGGGCCACCCGCTGTCGGTGCGCCTGGCCCCCGACCTGCTCGGCGGCGTGTACGACGGCCTCTTGCGCCCCCTGGTAGGCGCCGGTGACCTTCTCACGGCAAGCGAGCCGAGCGCAGCACCGGAACCGCGCAACTGGGCGTTCACACCGCAGGTGGCCGATGGAACGCGGGTCACTGCCGGGGACGTCCTCGGGGAGATCGGGGCGAGCGTGCCGCTGCGGCTGCTGGTGCCTTCGGGTCACTCGGGCGAGGTGACCCGGGTCGCGGCGGCGGGCGAGTACTCCGTGGACGCCGTGCTCGCCGTGGTGGGCGGTCACGAGGTGCGGATGGCGCAGTCCTGGCCGGTGCGAAGGGCGCGGCCGGTCGCGGAGCGGTTGCCGGCGGACCTCCCGCTGAACACCGGGCAGCGGGCCGTCGATCTGCTCTTCCCGGTGGCCCGCGGCAGCACGGTCGCGGTGCCGGGCGGCTTCGGCACCGGCAAGACCATGCTGTTGCAGCAGATCGCCAAGTGGTGCGATGCCGACGTGATCGTCTACGTCGGCTGCGGCGAGCGCGGCAACGAGATGGCGGACGTCATCGAAGAGCTGGCCGAGCTGACCGATCCGCGTACCGGTGGGAGCCTGGCGGATCGGACCGTGACGATCGCGAACACCTCCAACATGCCGATGATGGCCCGCGAGGCGAGCGTGCACACGGGGGCGACGGTCGCGGAGTACTTCCGCGACATGGGCCTGGACGTCGTACTGATCGCCGACTCGACCTCCCGCTGGGCGGAGGCGCTGCGCGAGTTCGCCTCCCGCATGGGTGAACTCCCCGCCGAGGAGGGCTATCCGGCGGGTCTCGCCTCGCAGTTGGCCGCCTTCTACGAGCGGGCCGCGGCGGTGCGCACCCTCGGTGGCACGACCGGCTCCGTCACGGTGATCGGTGCCGTGTCCCCGCCGGGCGGCGACCGCACGGAGCCGGTCACCGCGCACACCGAACGCTTCGTACGGTGCCTGTGGAGCCTGGACCGCGATCTCGCCTACGCGCGGCACTATCCGGCCGTTTCCTGGGCGGAGTCCTTTTCGCGGGACGCCGCCGCGCTGGCCACCGCGCACGCCCGGGCCGGTGAACCCGAGTGGGCCGGGCGACGGAGTCGGGTGGCGCTGCTGCTCGCCGAGGCGGACAGGCTGGCCGACCTCGTCGAGCTGGTCGGTATCACGGCCCTGCCGTCCCGGGAGCGGATCAGCGTGCTCGCGGGACGGTTGCTGCGCGAGGCCCTGATCCAGCAGAACGCCCTGTCTCCGGCCGATGCCTACAGCGCCCCCGAGAAGACCGCGGCCCTGGTGGAGGCCGTGCTGACGGTGATCGACCGCTGTCTGGAACTGGTGGACAGCGGCGCCCAGGCGGACGCCGTCGAGGCGGTCGACTTCACCCCGTTGTTGCGGGCGCGCGAAGCGGCCGGCCCCGCGGAGACCGCTCCCGTGACGGCGGCCCGGGACACCGTGCTGGCCCGGCTCGAGGAGACGGCATGAGTGACCTCGCCGACGTCGAATACACAGGTGTACTCGAACTGCGTGGCCCGCTCGTGGTCGTCGACGGCGTGAGCGGCGTCGGCTGGGACGAGTTCGCCACGATCGTCCTCGGCTCCGGTGAACGACGGCACGGGCTGGTCCTGGAGGTGGACCGGGATCTCGCGGTGGTGCAGGTCCTGGAGGACACGGCGGGCATGGACCGGACCGGCACCCGCGTCGCGTTCTCGGGCACGCCGCTGCGGATCCCGGTCGGCGACGGATGGCTGGGACGGGTGTGCAACGGGCGGGGCGAACCCGCGGACGGCGGGCCGCCGGTGCTGGGCGGGTCGTACGCGGCGGTCGGCGGGGCGCCGATCAACCCGGCGCGGCGGGAGACGCCGGACGAGCCGGTTCTGACCGGTGTGGGAGCGGTGGACGTGCTCACCACGCTGGTGCGGGGCCAGAAATTGCCGGTGTTCTCGGCGGCCGGACTGCCGCACCTGGAGCTGGCGGTGCAGATCGCGGCCCAGGCGACGTGCGGCGGCGAGGCGTTCGCCGTCGTGTTCGCCGGCATGGGACTCACGCACGCCGACGCCGCGTTCGTCCGCGACGGGCTGGCCGCCCGCTCCGCCGCACGGGAACTGGCCCTCCTGATCAACACGGCCGACGACCCGGTGATCGAACGGTTGCTCACCCCCCGTCTCGCCCTGACCGTCGCCGAACACCTGGCGTTCACCGGGGGCCGTCACGTCCTGGTGGTGATGACGGACATGACGGCCTATGCGGAGGCCCTGCGCGAGGTGTCCGCCGCGCGGGGCGAGATACCGGCCCGCCGGGCGTACCCGGGCTACCTCTACAGCGACCTGGCGTCCCTTTACGAGCGCTGCGGGAAGATCAAGGGCCGTCCGGGGTCGGTGACCGTGCTGCCGGTGCTCACCATGCCCGCAGGCGACATCACCCACCCCGTTCCGGACCTCACCGGGTACATCACGGAGGGCCAGATCGTGCTGTCCGCCGAAGTGCACGCGGCCGGCACCTATCCGCCCGTCGACCCGCTGGCCTCGCTGTCGCGCCTCATGCGCAAGGGAGCCGGACCGGGCCGTACCCGCGCGGACCATCCGGCCGTCGCCGCGCAGTTGATCGCCGCGCTGGCCCGGTCCAGGCAGGTGCGGGAACTCGCCGACCTGATCGGACGGTCGGCACTCAGCCCGACCGACCTGCGCCACCTCGACCTGGAGGACGCCTTCCGGAACCGGTTCCTCGCCCAGGGAACGGACGAGAACCGGTCGTTGGAGGAGTGCCTGGACCGGGCCTGGGACGTGCTGCTGACGCTGCCACGGGGCCAGCTCGGCATGATCCCGGCCGACCTGCTCGACACCCACACCCCGCCGCAGGACGGGGAGCCGACGTGAGCACGCACGGCCGCCGGGTGCCACCGGGACGGGCCGGGCGGCTGCGGCTTCGCCGCAACCTCGCCACCGCGCTGCGCGGAGCCGACCTGCTGGAACGCAAACTCCGGCTGCTGCTGGACCGGGAGCGCGCGCAACGGCGGGCGGCCGAGGACGCGGGCTCGGCATGGCGGGAAGCGCTGGCCGACGCCGACACCTGGCTGGTGCGCGGGGTGCTGCTCGGGGGCGAACAGGCGCTGGCCCAGGCGGTGCCCGCGGACCGGGCACGTGTCGGCGTCGAGTGGGCCGCGCTGATGGGCGTACGCCATCCCGCGGCCGTGACCTGGACAGCCCCCGTCCGCTCCGCGGCGGAGCCGACACCGCCCAACACCGCGCTCGCGCATGCCGAGACGGCGTACCGTGCCGCGGTCCGCGCCGCCGCGGAGTACGCCGCTCGCCAGGCGGCCGCCGAGTTGCTCGCCGCCGAAGCCGGACGGACCCGGCAGCGGGTTCGCGCTCTGCGCCGGCACTGGATCCCCCGGCTGCGGCGCGAACTGGCGGCACTGGAGCTGGCGTTGGAGGAGACCGAACACGAGGAAGCGGTACGACGACGCTGGGCCGCTTCCCGCGGGGCCCGGTGAGAACGGCACGCGAAGCGCACGAGGGTGGCGGGCCCCTGCCCGAGCCCGCCACCTTGTCGGCAACCGTCGTCAGTTGCCCTGCTGGATCTCGATGTGCTTGGCCTCCGCCTTCTCGGCGCCCAGGCCGACGCTGACAGTGAGCATGCCGTCGGTGTAGTCGGCCTTGACGTCGTCCTCGTCGGCGCCCGGCGGCAGCGTCACGCTGCGGCTCATCGTGCCGTACCGGATCTCGTTGTGGGTTTTCGTGACTTCCTTCTCGGTGCGTTCGGCCTGAACGGTCAGGACGCCGTCACTGATGAAGACGTCGAGGTCCCCGGGGGCCATGCCCGGAAGCTCCGCTCGCATCACGTAGCGGTCGTCCTCGATGAAGTCCTCGATGCGAATCGTGTACAGGTCACCCATCGTGGGCATCGCGAACCGGGCCGGAAGGTTCTCGAACCAGTCCGGCAACTCCGGGAACGCGAACTTCTGCCTGCGTGCCAGTGTGGCCATCGCCGTACCTCCTCGGCGGTTGTCCAGCCTGCCGACACTTCCAGTCCAGCACGGACGGGCCCGTACCGCTAAGTCCGAACAGCCCATGGCACGGTCCCCGAAGTCCCCCCATGATGGGCCGACAGGGACGGGACGAGGACCAATGGCCCCTGGGACCCTGGCCACGGCAGGTCTTGCATGGGATCAGCGGCACTGACTGCTCCGCGCCACCGCAGGGAGGAGGCGAGCGAGATGTCCGCTCCCGCACCGGCACGAAAGAACGACCGGGCCGCGCCGAGAACCGAACCCGAGACCGGCGCCTCGATCCGCGCCCGCGTGGGCGACGAGATCGTCGTGCGCGGCACCGTGGCCGGGGTCGTCGCACGGGACGGCGAGATCGTGGGGCTCCACCATCCGGACGGCAGCCCACCGTACGACGTCCGCTGGGCCGAGGACGGACGGGTGACCCTGTACTTCCCAGGACCCGACGCCTACATCAGGCATCTGACGCCTGAACCTCACCCGGCAGGCGCGTCCGCGCGCAACGTCGGCTCCCGACGAGCCCCTGGCTGAAGGCCGCCATGCCGTGGCCCGGTGATCGCAGGCCGATCGTCGTGGGCGTCGATCCCGACCCCGGCCGGCAGATGGCGTCGGCCTGGGCGGCCGACGAGGCCGCCCGCCGTCGGCTGCCGTTGCCCACGGACTTCGTCGGGGCGCGGCATCCGCAGCTCGAGGTGGACGCTGTGCTCGCCGAGGGCGACGCCGTGCGGGCGCTGTGTGAGCAGAGCCGCGACGCAACGGCTGTCGTGCCGGGCTTGCGAGGCGGGCGCACCCTGGAGGGACGGCACGCCACCGTGACTGCACAGCTCCGACCATGGACAGGCTGGTCGGCACCGTGACCTCGGCTACGGATCCAACGGCGCCGGGAGTACCCGGGCCGCCCTCGGCACTGGGAGCCCGCTGTGAGCCCTGAACCGGTCGGGCGGGGAGCGATCCCGCGTCGCGTGCCCGGGACGACGGCGCTGCACGCCGGTGACCCGCCGGCGGGCACCCCGGTCTCGGCCGCCGGACCGCCCCGGGACCGGCCCGGCGCCCGCGGTCCGTCCATCCCGTCCCTGCCCGTCGCGGACGTCTTCACCGTTCTGGACGGTTCCCCGAGCGGTCTCACGGCGGCCGAGGCCGCGGCGCGGCTGGCTCGCCACGGCCCCAACGAGTTGCCCGGCGTGGGCCGCCGCCATGTGTGGAGGCGGCTGGTCGCACAGTTCACCGACCTCTTCGCGGTGGTGCTGCTCGTCTCCTCGGCGATCACCTTCCTCGCCTACGCACTGGAGCAGCCCCGGGATCCGGCCACGCTTCAGCTGGCCCTGGCGATCCTCGGCGTGGTCCTCCTGAATGCCGGTATCGGTTTCGCGCAAGAGTACTCCGCCGAGCGCACGGCGGAGTCGTTGCAGGCGATGGTGCCGCACACCTGCCGGGTGCTGCGGGACGGGGAGCCACGGGAACGGCCCGCTCGGGATCTGGTTCCCGGGGATGTCGTGCTTCTGGAGGCCGGGGACGCGGTGTCGGCCGACTGCCGGCTGGTCGAGGCGCACGACGTCGCTGTCAACAACGCGGCACTGACCGGCGAGAGCGATGCCGTCGCGCGGGTCGCAGGACCGGTGCCGGCGGGGCCGCCGCTGGAGGCGCGCAACTGCGTGTTCATGGGCACCGACGTGGTCGCGGGCACAGGCAGGGCGGTCGTGTCCGCGACCGGGACGGCCACCGAGTTCGGGAGGATCTTCCGCCTGACCGCTGCGGCACCGCGGCAGAAGACCCCACTGCAGCGCCAGGTCGCGGCCATGGCTCGCCGCGTGTCCGGCGTCGCGCTGGCGACCGGGGCCGCGCTGTTCGCGGTGCGCGTGCCCAGCGGGCAGCCGTTCGTCGACACGTTCGTGTTCTCGCTCGGGGTCATGGTCGCCCTCGTTCCGGAGGGTCTGCCGGCGACGCTCTCGGTGTCGCTGGCGATCGGTGTGCGCCGTATGGCCCGTCGGCACGCGCTGGTCAAGCAGCTGCTGGCGGTGGAGGCGCTCGGCTCGACGAGCGTGGTGTGCACCGACAAGACGGGGACACTCACGCAGGCCGAGATGACCGTCGTACGCGTGTGGGCGAACGGCGTGTCGCACGCCGTGGCGGGGGTGGGATATGCGCCTGTCGGTGAGGTCGCCGAGGCGCGGTCCGTGCGGGAGCTGCTGCGTACGGCGGCTCTGTGCAGCAACGCCCGGCTGGTGCCGCCCACCGGACACGACGGCTGGCGGGTGCTCGGCGACACCACTGAGGGCGCACTTCTGGTGGCGGCCATGAAGGCAGGCCTGGATCCGGCGGTGGAGGAGGCGCGGACACCGCGGGTGGCGGAGTATCCCTTCGACTCGGTCCGCAAGCTGATGAGCACCGTGCAACGCGACGAGGACGGCGGGTACGACGTGTGTGTCAAGGGCGCGCCCCTGGAACTGCTCGCCCGTTGCGACGCCATCGACCGGGACGGCATACGGACGCCGCTCACCGAAGCCGACCGCGCCGAGGTGGTCGCGGCCGCGGACGACATGGCCGGGCAGGGTCTGCGCGTGCTGGCGGTCGCCCGGCAGAGGGTGACGAGTCCTCGCCCGGCGCTCGGAGACGTCGAATCGGAGCTCACCCTGCTGGGTCTCGCCGGGATGTACGACCCGCCACGCCCGGAGGTGCGGGACGCGGTGGACGCGTGCCGACGGGCCGGGATCCGCATCGTCATGGTCACCGGCGACCATCCGCTGACCGCGGAGGCCGTCGCCCGCCGCGTCGGCATCGTCCGGGGACCGGCGCCGTCCGTGGTGACGGGCGCGCAGGTGGACGCACTGGACGACGGCGGTCTGGACGCGCTGCTGGCGGGCTCCACGGAACTGCTCCTGTGCCGGGTCAGTCCCGAGCACAAGATGCGCGTGGTCACCGCGCTGCAGCAGCGCGGTGAGGTCGTCGCCGTCACCGGGGACGGCGCCAACGACGCGCCCGCCCTGAAACACGCGGACATCGGCGTCGCCATGGGCGCCTCGGGCACGGACGTCGCCCGTGAGGCGGCGGTGATGGTGCTGCTCGACGACTCCTTCGCCTCCATCACCACCGCGGTGGGGCTGGGCCGTTCCGTCTACCGCAACATCCGCAAGTTCCTGATCTATCTGTTCAGCCACAACATCGCCGAACTGGTGCCGATCCTGGCGGCGACCTTCGCCGGGTTCCCGCTGGTGCCGATCACGGCCGTGCAGATTCTCGCCATCGACCTGGGGTCCGACGTGCTGCCCGCGCTCGCCCTGGGTGCCGAGCCGATGGAAGCCGACGTCATGGACAGCCCGCCGCGACCGCGCCGGGAACGGCTCTTCTCGGCCGCCGTCATGGGCCGGATCCTCTTCCTCGGCGGTATCCAGGCCCTCGGCGTGTGTGCCGTGTTCTTCTGGCACATCCACGCCTCCGGCATCCCGTACGCGGACTTCACCAGGGACACTCCCGTCTACCGGGAAGCGATCACCATGGTCCAGGCCGGCATCGTCGTCAGTCAGTTCTTCAACGCCCTCGCGGTACGCACCGACCGGCAGAGCGTATGGCGGGCAGGTCTGCTGTCCAACCCCTGGCTGATCGGCGCCGGTTGCGTGGGTATCGCGCTGATGGCCGCCATCAGTTACGCGCCGCCGCTGCAGGCGATCTTCAACACCGCGCCGCTGGCACCCGCCGACTGGGCGGTTCTCGCCGGGTTCGGGGCACTGTTGCTGGCCGCCGAGGAAGCCCGTAAGTGGGTGCTCCGGCACCGAAGGACGTCCCCGAAGGGAGGGACAGGATGAGAGTGGTCATCGTGGGCTGCGGCCGCGTCGGTTCCACCCTCGCGGCGCAGCTTGTGGCCGAGGGCCATGACGTGCGTGTCGTCGACCGGCAGCCCAAGGCGGGCAGGCTGCTGCCACCGAGCTTCCCCGGCACCTTCCACGTGGGCAACGGCTTCAGCCGCTCCGTGCTGGAAGCGGCCGGAATCGTCCACGCGGACGCGTGCGTCGCGGTCACCTCGGGAGACAACAGCAACATCGTCAGTGCCCGGACCGCAAAGGAGACGTACCGGGTTCCGGTCGTCCTCGCCCGTATCCACGACCCGAGCCGCGCCGACATCTACCGTGACCTGGGCATCCCGACGATCTCCAGCGTCCGCTGGGCCGTCGGCCGTATTCACCAGATGCTGCTGCACCGGCACCTCACGCCGGAGCTCTCCTTCGGGAACGGCGAGACCCTTCTGGTTCGCTCACAGCTGCCGGCCTATCTGACCGGACGCCAGCTGACCGAGTTCGACGTCGACGGGGAGATCCGCGTCGTGGAGATCACCCGCGGCGGACGCTCGCTGCTGCCCGCCCATGGTGTCCTCGTCGAGCCCGACGACCTGGTCACCTTCGCCGTCGCCGCGACCGCGCTGGGCCGTCTGCGCGGCTTCCTCGACAAGGAGCTGGGAACGTGAAGGTCCTGATCGCGGGCGCGGGCCGCCTCGGAACTCAGTTCGCCCAGGTTCTCTCCGCCGCACGCAACGACGTCACCCTCATCGAGCACGACGAGGGCCGCTTCGCGGAGCTGGCAGGCATGCCATCGGTCAACCTGGTGGCCGGGGACGCCTGCGAGCCTTCACTCCTGGCGGGTGCGGGGGCGATGACCTGCGACCTCGTCGTGGCCGCCACCGGCCGGGACGAGGACAACCTCGTCATCAGCCTGCTCGCCAAGCGCCAGTTCGGTGTGGGGCGAGTGGCGGCGCGCGTCAACGACGCGGACAACGCCTGGCTCTTCGGTCCGCAGTGGGGTGTGGACGTACCCGTGCCCGCTGCGACCCCGCTGATCTCGCTCATCGAGGAGGCCACCGGTGCCACCGACACGGTGGCACTGCTGCGGCTGAGCAAGGCGGGCGTCGAAGTCATCGAGACAGCGATCACCGAGGACTCCCGAGCCGCGGGGCGCCTGCTGGGTGAGATCACGCTGCCTGCCGGAACCGTTGTCGCCACAGTCGTCCGCGACGGACGTCCCACGGTGCCGAGCCCCGATGAGCGGCTCCTGCCGGGGGACGAACTCCTGCTCGTCTCGCACGAGGCCACCGAGCAGGAGATTCATGCGGTCTTCCAGTGACCGGCGCGTGCCGTCCCGCGGCCCGGCCCGGGTCACGACGGATCGGAGCGCACGATCACGACCGGGCAGGGGGCGTGGTGCGACACGTGCTGGCTGACGGAACCGAGCAGCGCGCGGGTGAACCCGCCTCTCCCCCGGCTGCCCACCACCAGGACCTCCGCTCCCTCCGCGGCCCGTAGCAGGACGTCGGCGGCGTTGCCGTGCACCAGGTGAGTCTTGACCTGCCCGGCCGCGCTCGTGCCCAGCACTTCGCTGAGTTCTCGCTGCATCCGCTGCCGGGCATCTTCCACGTCCGCGTCCAGGTCCACGGCGGGTGCCGACCAGCCGTACAGACCCGGCAGCTCCCATACGGAGACCGCGTGCACGGTGCCGCCCACAAGCCCCGCGTAGCGAACGGCCCAGCGCAGGGCCGCGTACGAGGACGTCGACCCGTCGACTCCGACCACGACCCTCGTCTCGGTGGCATCGTTGTCCATCTGTCCCACCTCTCCTACGACCCCCACGCCGCCCGAGCGGTCGCCTTTCGTCTCCACGCTGTGCTCGTCTCCACGCTGTGCGAGGCATCGCCAAACCGCGAGAGATGCGCCTCCGGGCGCATGACGGGGACTCGAGATGCCGAGCGGCCCGGTCGCCTGCCACCCTGAAGGAGTGACACCGGCCCGGCCTGGTCCCGGTGGGGCGGTGCCTACCCAGCGGACGCCGCGGACCCCCGGCGACGGGAGGGCTGCCATGACCACTTCAGGCAAGAGGCCGGGGAGTGACGCACCGCCGACCTCGCCGGCCAGGGTCCTCCTGGACGCCGACGGGCTGATCACCGAGTGGACCGGAGAAGCCGAGAGGTTGCTCGGTCACCGTGGCGAGGAGATGGTGGGCCGACCGCTGTCACAGCTCTTCCTCCGGTCGGACGCGGACGACGAGGGAGACGTTCCGCAGACACCGCCGGTCAGTGGCGGCTGCCGGGTACGCCTGCGGGACCGGTCCGGACTGCCGGTCGACATCGAGTGGTGGATGTCGCCGCACGTCAGCCCCGAGGGCCCGGTGACCTGGGCGGTGTTCCTCGCCGGCACGCGCGGTGCGGATCCGGTCGACTTCGACCGGGCAGTGCTGGAGGCACTGGTGACCGAGTCACCGATCGGACTGCACGTCCTCGACACCGAACTGCGTTTTGTGCGGTTCAACACCGCCTCGCCCGGAATGCGTGACGTACGCGCCGAGGACGTCATCGGAAGACCGGCGCGCGAGGTCGCGCCCACCGTGGTGACCGACACCGTCGAGCATTTGCTGCGGCACGTCCTGAGCACGGGAGAGCCGGTCATCGACTTCGTCCAGCCGGGGTATCCGCCCGCCGATCCGCACAGAGAACACCTGTTCTCCCTGTCGGCGTTCAGGCTGCGCAATCGCGCCGGAGAACCCATGGGTGTGGCGAGCCTGGCCATAGACGTCACGGAACGCTACCGGTACCGGGCGCGCCTCGAACTCCTCAACGACGCCAGCATGCGCATCGGCACGACCCTGGACCTCGCCCGTACCGCGGAGGAGCTGGCCGAGACCGTGGTGGGCCGCGTGGCCGACGCCGTCAGCGTGGATGTCCTCGACTCCGTCTACCGGGGCGAGGCACCCGAACCCGGGCCTGTGCCCTCCGAGGTCACGTTCCGGCGCACCGCGTTCCGCGCGATCGAGGCCTCCGGTCTTCAGCCCGCTTACGCCACCGGCGAGAAGGCCTCCTACGGCTTCCCGACACCACTCACGCAATGCCTGGCCGACCTCCGGCCCCGCCTGATCCGGAAGGTCAACGAGGACGACACATGGCTGGCCCACGATCCGCTCCGGGCGGACCGCATGCGCGCCGCGCGAGTGCACTCGATGATGGTCGTGCCACTGGCCGCCCGCGGCGTCGTGCTCGGGGTCGCCAGCTTCTACCGCTCCATGACGTCCGAGGCCTTCGACGATGACGACCTGACCATCTGCGCCGAACTCGCCGCGCACACCGCCCTGGGCCTGGACAACGCCCGCCGCTACACCCGCGAGCACACCGCCGCCCTCGTCCTGCAGAACAGTCTGCTGCCGGGCCGACTGCCCGACCAGAACGCCGTCGAGGCGGCGTTCAGCTATCTGCCGGGGCACGCCGCAGGCCCGTGGTACGACGTGCCGTGGTACGACGTCATCCCGCTGTCCGGCGCGCGCATCGCACTGGTGGTGGGGGACGTGGCGGGGCACGGCATGCGCGCGGTGGCCACCATGGGCCGACTGCGCGCCGCGACGCACAGCCTCGCCGTTTTTGACCTGTCCCCCGACGAGGTCCTGGCGCACCTGGACGACCTGATGGTCCGGCTCGCCGAGGAGGGCCGTTCGGCCGCCGCCAACGACCCGCTGGACGTTCAGCCCTCGACCGCCACCTGTGCCTACGCGGTCTACGACCCCGTGAGCCGGCATCTCGTCGTGGCCCGCGCCGGGCATCCCGCCCCGCTCCTCGCCCACCCCGACGGGCACGTGACGTCGGCCGACGCACCCGCCGGACCGCCGCTGGGCAGCGACGGGCTGCCCTTCGAGACCTGGGAGACAGACCTGTCGGAAGGAACTCTGATCGCCCTCTACACCGAGGGACTCCTGCGCCGGTCGTCGGACGAGGACGCAGGTGTCGCACGGCTGCGGCGCGTCCTGGCCCAGCAGCATGCGTGTATGCGGGAGGCATGCGACGCGGTGATCTACTCGCAGCTGTCCGGCCGAGCCGCGGAGGACGTCGTGCTCCTGCTCGCCCGGACCTGCGTCCTGCGGGACGATCAGGTCGCCTCCTGGACCTTCCCCAGCGACCCCGCGATCGTGGCCACCGCCCGAACCCTGGCCGACCGTCAGCTCACCAGCTGGGGGCTGTCCGAGCTGGCGTTCACCACGGAGTTGATTGTCAGCGAGCTGGTCACCAACGCCATCCGGTACGCCCCGGGCACCATCCAGGTACGGCTCGTTCGGGACCGCGCACTGATCTGCGAGGTCACCGACGGCAGCAGCGCCGCCCCCCATCTGCGCCACCCGCGGACCACCGACGAGGGCGGCCGCGGACTCCTGCTCGTCGCCCAACTCACCGACCGCTGGGGCACCCGCCACACCGGCCGCGGCAAGACCATCTGGGCCGAACAGCAACTGCCCACGCATCCGCACGAAGCCGTGGCCGTCGCCCCGGGCATCTGACCGACGCGGGATCCTCACGGCAGGGGTGCACCGCCGGATGCCGGCCGTTGGTGCTCTCCTTCGCGGGCCCTTCGTACGGAGGCACCCACGCGCTCGATCAATTCGGGGAGGGCCGACCTCACCGGCTCGCTCAGCCCCGTGCCGAGTTCGACGTCGGCCACCTCCACGGCGTGCACGACGACCTGGGGAGGGAGCAGGTCTAGGGCTTCCGCCAGGGCGAGACACTCCCCCAGGCCCAGGGCGTGCGTACTTGCCGTGCCACTCGCGCGCCCGGCCGCCTCCGCGGCTGTCAGGGTGTGCAGTTCACCCGGCCTGGCGGGATGCAGACGGAGGGCTTCCACCACGATCGCGGTGTCGGCGCCGCGCCACAGCTCGAGCATCCGCCCGGGTTCGCCGTCACTGACCGCCAGCACGATGTCGTCGGGAACCCGGCCGCGCAGGGCCTCCACCACCGCGGGACCCGCCCCGTCGTCACCCCGGAGGGGGTTGCCCACGCCGGTCACCACGACCCGGCCTGTCATGTGCGCTCCACGGTCAGGTCGAGGAAGTGGGCGGCGCAGGAGATGCAGGGATCATGGTTGCGGATGGCCCGCTCGCACAGGCGGGTGAGCTCCTCGTCGTCGGCCGCGGGTCCGAGCCGGTTCAAGCAGGCCTGGACGGCCCGGCGGACGTCTGCCTCGATGGCCGTCTGGTTCTGGGCCGTGGGCGGAATGATGCGGGCCGCGGTGAGCGTGCCGTCCTCGGCGAGGGCGTAGCGGTGGTACAGCAGTCCGCGGGGTGCCTCGGTCGCTCCGGTGCCCACTGCCTTCCGGGGGAGGACGTCGAGGGCCGGCCGCGGCGGTTGTTCGTACTCCCGGATGATCCTCAGGGCTTCTTCGACGGCCTGCACCACCTCCACGGCACGTACGACGATGCTCCGAAAGGGGTTGTCACAGACGTCCCCGGCCAGGGGATCGCCCAGCCCGGCGTCCCGGGCGGCCTCGGCCGCCACCGGGTGGAGCCACCGGCCGTTGATCGCGTAGCGGGCCAGTGGGCCGGTCAGGTAGCGGCGGCCGTCGAGCGCGGCGGTCAGAGCGGTGCTGTGCGGCACCTGCTCTTCGTGCACGTGCTGTTCGAGGTCGGGCACGGCAAACTCGCGGGGCGTCGGCGTTCGGTCATGGGGGGCGGTGGCCGTCGGTGTGCCGGAGTCGATGGCGTAGCGGCCCGGGTCGCACAGCGCGAGCAGGTCGTGGTCGCTGGTCGCGTCCGGGAAGTCGAACGCCGCCACCCAGCGGACGGTCTCCAGTGCGTCGTCGCGGGCCTGCCGCAGCCGTTCGGCAAGCGGGCGCAGTTCTTCGCGCGCCGGTGTGCGGTAGAAGCCGCCGACACGGACGTTGACCGGGTGGATGGGGCGTCCACCCAGTTGTTCGAGGATCGCGTTGCCGGTCTGTTTGATCCGCAAGCCACGCTCGACGGCCGCCCGCTGGTCGCGGGCGAGTTCGACGGCATCGGCCCGGCCCAGGAAGTCCGGGGCGTGCAGGAGGTGGATGTGCAGGGCGTGGCTCTCGATCCATTCGCCGCAGTACAGCAGGCGGCGCAGCTCCGCGAGAGGCCCGTCCACGGTGACGCCGCAGGCGTTCTCGATCGCCTGGCAGGCGCTCATCTGGTAGGCGACCGGGCAGATGCCGCAGATGCGGGCGGTGATGTCGGGCGGCTCGGTGTGGGCGCGGCCGATCAGAAAGGCTTCGAAGAAGCGGGGCGGTTCGTAGATGCGCAGCCGCGCCTCGGTGACCGTGTCCTCCTGGACGCGCAGGTGCAGGGCGGCTTCGCCTTCCACCCGGGCCAGTGCGTCCAGCCGCAGGACGCGGGTTCCGCGATGGCTCATACGGGCCTTTCCGGTTCGTTTTCCGTTCCTGCCCGAGGGGTGTCCTGCTCCTCGGCCGCGAGATCGGCTACGGGGGCATACTCCGGCGATGCGGCGTTGAAGGTGCGGAAGACACGCAGGATGTCCGTCTCACTCATGCCGTCGCGGCGCAGCTGCGCGATCATGGACCGCAGGTTGGGGCGGGCGGTCGGCCCGAAGCAGCCGTAGCAGCCGCGTCCGTAGGCGGGGCAGATGGCACCGCACCCGGCGTGGGTGACGGGGCCCAGGCAGGGGGTGCCGTGGGCCACCGTGATGCAGGTGGTGCCGCGTCTCTTGCACTCGAAGCAGACACTGTGGCCGGGGATCTGGGGTTTGCGCCCTGCCAGGTGGGCGGTGATGACCTCGAGGAGCTGGCGGCGGTCGATGGGGCAGCCACGGAGTTCGAAGTCGACCGGGACGTGCGCCGAGACCGGCGTCGAGGTTTCCAGCGTGGAGATGTAGTCCGGGCGGGCGTAGACCGCGGCGCGGAACTCGTCGACGTCCCCGAAGTTGCGCAGCGCCTGGATGCCGCCCGCGGTGGCGCAGGCGCCGATGGTCACCAGACGGCGGGAGATGCGTCGGATGTGCTGGATTCGCTCGGCGTCCTCGGCCGTGGTGATCGAGCCCTCGACCAGGGAGAGGTCATACGGTCCCCGGCCGGCCAGCTCCGCGCGCCCACCGCCGGGGCCCTCGGCACCGGACATCTCCAGGAAGTGCTCAATGCGCACCTGCTCGGTGAGACCGAGCAGTTCGTCCTCGCAGTCCAGCAGGGTCAGCTGGCAGCCGTCGCAGGAGGCGAACTTCCATACGGCGAGCGTGGGCAGGGTCTGGATGTCCGCCGTTCCTCGGTCTGTCTCCATCTCACAGCTCCCGTACGGCCAGCAGGCGTTCCACGCGGTCGTAGCCGACGACCGGTCCGTCACGGCACAGCAGCAGCGGGCCGAGCTGGCAGTGGCCGCAGTGGCCGGTGGCGCAGCGCATATTGCGTTCCAGCGACACCTGAACGCGGTGCGCGGCGAGGCCTCGGCCCATCAGTGTGCGTGCGGTGTGGCGCATCATCACCTCGGGCCCGCACACCAGCGCGTGGGTCCGGTCCGGTCGCAGTGCGAAGGCGTCGAGGAGGGTGGTGACGACCCCCACCGAGCCGTGCCAGCCGGGGCCGGGGCGGTCGACGGTCACCCCCACCTCGGCTCTGTCGCGCCAGCGCTCGATGTCGCCTCGGTAAATCAGGTCGCCGGGGGTACGGGTGCCCACCAGGATCCCCAGCCGACCGTAGATGTCCGGCCGGTCCAGGACCGCGTGCACCACCGGCCGCAGTGGCGCCAGCCCGATCCCCCCGGCGATCACCAGCACGTCCTGGCCGGCTGCCGCGTCCAGGTCCCAGCCGGTGCCGAACGGCCCGCGCAGCCCGACGGTCTCCCCCGGGCGCAGGTCGTACAGGGCGGCGGACACCGCACCCACCGCGCGCACGGTGTGCACGAGGCCCCCGTGCGGGCCGTGCAGCGCACTGACCGAGATCGGCACCTCGCCGATCCCGAAGGCGTAGAGCATCGCGAACTGGCCCGGCGAGAAGGGCGGAAGTTCCCTGCCGGCGGGAACCAGTTCCAGCGAACGGGTGTCGGCGGTCTCGGCCCGGGTCTCGGCGACCCGGTAGGGCAGCGGCGGCGTCACGGTGCTCATGGCGGGCCACCGGCGTGGGGTGCGTAGAGGTCCAGGAGCCTGATGCGCGTGGCTTGCAGGCGCTCGGCGACCACCCCGGTGAAGCGGCGCATGAGGGCGTATCCGAGTTCCGGGTCGGCCGCGCAGAGGGCGAGGACGTCGGTGGCGGGAAACTCCATGGCCTGAACCGCGGTCACCGCCCGTGCACCGAGGTGCCAGCGGTACGGCGGACAGATCCAGGACCAGCCCAGCAGCTGACCCGCACCAAGCGTTTCCATGACCGCCTCCGGCTGTCCGCCGGGCACGCAGATGTCGAGAGCGACCTCGCCACGGCGCAGCAGCCAGAAGCGGTCGGCCTCCCCGCCCTCGTCGAACAGGCGCGCGCCGGCCGGGAACGACACGTCGAACCCGACGGCCCGCAACCGCGCGCGCTGTACGAGCGGGAGGAAGTCCAAGGGCGACGATGGCTCGCTCACGCCGCCTCCCCCGATGCTCCGGGCCGCGTCCAGTCGTGCAGGGCGGCGGCCTCCTCGGTGATGTCGATGCCCACGGGGCACCACACGATGCAGCGGCCGCAGCCCACACAGCCGGACGAGCCGAACTGGTCGTACCAGGTGCCGAGCTTGTGGGTCATCCACTGCCGGTAGCGACTGCGCGGGGAGGTACGAACGGGGCCACCGTGCAGCTGGGAGAAGTCCAGGTCGAAGCAGGAGTCCCACAGGCGCCACCGCTCCGCGTGGTCGCCGGTGAGGTCGGTGACGTCCTCGGTCGTGGTGCAGAAGCAGGTGGGACACACCATGGTGCAATTGCCGCACGTCAGGCAGCGCCCGGCAACGTCGTCCCAGCGGGGGGCGTCGAGCGTGCCGGCCATCAGCTCGCGCAGGTCGGCCTCGGGCATGGTCCGTCCCATCCGGTCCGCGGCGGCGGCGACACCGGCGCGAGCCGCCGCACAGGTGGCGGGGTCGGCCGGACGGACGGGCAGTTCGGCCAGGATCTCTTCGCCTTCCTGGCTGCCGCCGCGGATCCAGAAGCGGTGACCGTCGTCATCGACCACCTCGGTGATCACCAGGTCACAGCCGGGAGGGGCGGCGGGTCCCGTGCCCATCGAGACACAGAAGCAGGTGCCGCCGGGCTCCGTGCACTCGACCGCGATGAGCAGCGCTCCGGCTCGTCGCCCCTCGTACACGAGGTCCCGGTGGGCCCCACCGGTGAGCACCCGGTCCTGGATGGCGATGGCCCGCGCGTCGCAGGGACGCACCCCGAGGAAGGCGTACCGCGGAGGTGAGGTCTCCTCGGCAGTGAACACCGTCTCCTCGCCCACCCGGTCGGCGCGCCACTGCCGCACTTTCGCCGGGTGCAGGAACTGCTTCCACGACTGGGGGCCCGCCGCGTTCGCGAAGGCGGCACCGTCGGCCCGCTCCCGCAGCCGGTATCGCCCGGCTTCGAGTTCCACGCCCCAGCCGTACGGCAGTTCGTCAGCCGACTCCAGCTCCGCGAGCACGATGGCACCGTCGCGCACGGTGGGGCCGACCACGGTGAAACCGCGCCCGGCCAACACCTCGACCAGCGCGACCATGCCGTCCTTGTCCATCACCGACCCGCCGGACGCGGGTGGCGACACGTCGTTCGGGTCGGGGCGTGCACTCATGGCCGTTCTCCTTCAGCACCGCGCCGGGCAGGTCGGGCATCGCCGCTGCCTCACGCAGTCCACGAACGCAGGATTTCCCGTCCGGCACCACACGGGTAGGGCCATGCGGGCCACAGATCCAGGTCGATTCATCCCCGGACACCCGGAAAGGCCGACGCCTCCGCCTCGGCCGTACGGAGCCGCACAGGGCTTGCCGGCCACACGCGGGGGCCGTTCGGCCCAGTGTGTGCGGGGCGACCCCGGGAAGATGGTCGAAGAAAGGCCGCAGGAAGGTGGCTGCCATGCGATGGGAGACCATCCGGAAGACCTCACCACCGCGCGTCGAGCCGAATCTGGGCGACTACGAGAAGGTGCGTGCCGGCTTCACCTGGCCAAAGGCGCGGGCCGCCCTGCAGGGACTGCCCGGTGGACGGGGACTGAACATCGCACACGAGGCCGTGGACCGGCACGCGGCTTCGGACCACGCCACGGCCGTCGCGCTGCGCTGTGTCGGGCGGGACGACTCCGTGACCTGTGTGACGTACGGGGAGCTGGCCCGTTCCACAGCACGGTTCGCCAACGTGCTCCGCACCCTCGGCATCGGCCACGGCGACCGGGTGGTGACACTGCTGGGCCGTTGTCCCGAGCTGTACACCGTGGTCCTCGGCACGCTCAAGAACACCAGCGTCCTGTGTCCCCTGTTCTCCGCCTTCGGACCGGACCCGGTCGCGCAGCGACTGACGCTGAGCGACGCGCAGGTACTGGTCACCACGGCGGAGCTGTACCGCAGGAAGATCGCCGGACAACGCGAGAGACTTGCCGCCCTGCGCCATGTGCTGATCGTCGGCGAGGGCGCGGACGAACTGCCCGGTACCGTTTCGCTCGCCGCAGTGATGAGCGAGGCGTCCGACACCTTCACCATTCCGCCGACCTCGCCCCACGACATGGCCCTGCTGCACTTCACGAGCGGCACCACCGGCACCCCCAAGGGCGCCGTGCACGTGCACGAGGCGGCCGTCGCCCACTATGCGACCGCGCTGTACGCCCTGGATCTCCACGAGGACGACGTGTTCTGGTGCACGGCCGATCCGGGCTGGGTCACGGGCATGTCCTACGGGATCGTCGCGCCGCTCATGCACGGGGTCACGGTCGTGGTGGACGAGGGTGACTACGACGCCCGCCGCTGGTACCGGATCCTCGCCGACCAGCGGGTCACTGTCTGGTACACGGCGCCGACCGCACTGAGGATGCTGATGCGGACGACGCCGCGCTCAGGGCCGTACGATCTGCCCCGCTCGTTCGACCTCGGCGCCCTGCGGTTCATCGCCTCCGTCGGTGAGCCGCTCAATCCGGAGGCCGTGGTCTGGGGACAGGACGTCCTCGGGCTGCCGGTGCACGACAACTGGTGGCAGACCGAGACCGGCGCCATCATGATCGCGAACTTCGCCGCCTGCGAGATCCGCCCAGGGTCGATGGGGCGTCCGCTCCCGGGCGTGGAGGCAGCGGTGCTGCGGCGCGGCGAGGACGGCCGGGCGGAGCGGACCGAAGGCGGCGTCACGGTGCTGGAGGAGCCCGGGGTGGAGGGCGAGCTGGCGCTCCGGATCGGCTGGCCGTCCATGTTCCGCGGCTATCTGCACGACGAGCCGCGCACCGCGGACGCCTTCGCGGGCAGCTGGTACCTCACCGGTGACCTGGTACGACGCGACGCGGACGGCTGGTACTGGTTCGTCGGGCGCGCCGACGACGTGATCAAGTCGGCGGGACACCTCATCGGGCCGTTTGAGGTCGAGAGCGCCCTGATGGAGCATCCGGCGGTCGCCGAGGCCGGGGTGATCGGCCGGCCCGATCCCGTCGCCGGGAACATCGTCAAGGCGTTCATCACCCTGCGGCCGGGCTTCGACGCAACCATTCGGACCCGGCAGGAGCTGCTGGCCTTCGCCAGGCGCCGGCTCGGCCCGGCCGTGGCACCACGAGAGATCGCCTTCGACGAGCACCTGCCCCACACTCGTAGTGGAAAGGTCATGCGCCGCCTGTTGCGAGCGCGCGAGCTGGGCCTGCCCGAGGGCGACACCTCCACCCTGGAGAGGGACGCCGCCTCCCGGGACACGACGGAGGCCTCCGCATGAGCACCACCCGCACCCCCCGCAAACCCCGGCCCTCGGCCCGGTCGGACCCGCAGGCCGCGCACCGTCTGGCTCTGCTGGAGTCGATGCTGCGCGTCCGCCGGTTCGAGGAACGCTGCGTGGAGCTGTACAGCGCGGCCCGCATCCGCGGTTTCATGCACCTCTACATCGGTGAGGAGGCCGTGGCCGTCGGTGTCAACGAGGCCCTCACGGACGACGACGCGGTCGTGTCGACGTACCGAGAACACGGCCACGCGCTCGCCCGCGGGGTGCCGGCCGAGGCGATCATGGCGGAGATGTTCGGCAAGGCCACCGGGTGCAGCCGTGGCCGTGGCGGCTCCATGCACCTCTTCGACGCCGGCCGGCGCTTCTACGGCGGCAACGCGATCGTCGGCGGCGGGCTGCCACTCGCGGCGGGCCTTGCCCTGGCCGACCGCATGACCGGCCGCAACCGGGTCACCTGCTGCTTCTTCGGCGACGGTGCCTTCGCCGAGGGAGAGTTCCACGAGACGGCCAATCTCGCCGCTCTGTGGGGACTGCCCCTGTTGCTGGTCTGCGAGAACAACCTGTACGCGATGGGCACGGCCCTGGCCCGTCACCAGGCCCAGACCGACCTCGCGCTGCGTGCCGCCGCGTACGGCATGGTCTCCTGGGCCGTCGACGGCATGGACGTCTTCGCCGTGGAGGACGCTGCCCGGCGGGCGGCCGAAGGCGTGCGTGCCGGTGGTGGACCGCACTTCCTGGAGATGCGCACCTACCGCTTCCGCGCCCACTCGATGTACGACTCCGACCGTTACCGCGACAAGGCCGAGATCGAACACTGGAAGGAGCGCGACCCGGTCGAAGGGCTCGCACGGCGGCTGCGGGAAGCGAAGGAGCTGACCGACAGAGCCCGCACCGCCCTGGAGGACCGTCTGGCCGCCGAGATCGACGCCGCCGTCGAAGCCGCCGAGCGGGCTCCGGAAGAGCCCGTCGAGGATCTGCTGAAGTACGTCACCAGCCCGGTGGAGGCGATCCGGCCATGACCGTGACCCACACCCCCACCGCCGGGCCCGCCACGCCCTCCGTCGAGAAGACGACCTACAGGGAGGCGATGCGGGAGGCCCTGCGCGAGGCCCTGCGGACCGATGACCGGGTGTTCCTGATGGGTGAGGACGTGGGCCGCTACGGCGGCTGTTTCGGCGTCAGCCTCGGCCTGCTGGAGGAGTTCGGGCCCGAACGGATCCGCGACGCTCCGTTGTCGGAGTCCGCCTTCGTCGGCGCCGGCATCGGCGCGGCTATGGCGGGCATGCGGCCGATCGTCGAGATCATGACGGTCAACTTCAGCCTGCTGGCCCTGGACCAGATTCTCAACAACGCGGCGACCTTGCTGCACATGTCGGGCGGGCAGTTGCCGGTCCCGATCGTCATCCGGATGACCACGGGCGCCGGACGGCAGCTCGCCGCGCAGCACTCGCACAGTCTGGAGGGTTGGTACGCGCACATCCCGGGCCTGCGCGTGCTTGCCCCGGCGACCATCACGGACGCCCGCCACATGCTCACCCCGGCGCTGGCCGACCCCGACCCCGTGCTGATCTTCGAGCACGGCAGCCTGTACAACGTCTCGGGCGAGCTGTCCGCCCACTCGGGCCCGGTCGACATCGACCGTGCCGCCATTCGCCGACCCGGCACGGACGTCTCGGTGATCACCTACGGCGGCTCGCTGCCCAAGGCGCTGGCCGCCGCCGAGGACCTGGCGAACATCGGCATCAGCGCGGAGGTCGTGGATCTGCGCACGCTGCGCCCCCTGGACGACGCCACCATCGGCGACTCGGTCGCGCGCACGCACCGCGCCGTCGTGGTCGACGAAGGGTGGCGCAGCGGCAGTCTCGCCGCGGAGATCTCCGCGCGCCTCACCGAACAGCATTTCTACGACCTCGACGCCCCCATCGAACGGGTGTGCAGCGTCGAAGTCCCCATGCCCTACGCGCGCAGGCTGGAGGAGGCCGCGCTGCCGCAGCCCGCCGGAATCGTCACGGCCGCGCGCCGAGCGGTCGGCGAACCCGTACCGACCGGTGCGGACGAGGGGGCGGACGCCGGGAGGTCGAGCTGAGATGGCCGAGTTCACCATGCCCTCCCTCGGCGCGGACATGGACGAGGGCCTGCTGCAGGAATGGCTCGTGGGTCCCGGGGACCGGGTGCACAAGGGCGACGTCGTCGCCGTCGTGGAAACCGACAAGGCGGCCATCGAGGTCGAGTGCTTCGAGTCCGGCACCGTGGGACGGCTGCTCGTCCGGGCGGGGACCCGGGTGCCGGTGGGGACGCCACTCGCGGTGATCGAGGGCGCAACGCCTCGTGAGCCGAGGTCCGCCCAGAAGCCCGTGGCCACGGGTTCCAGAGACAAGCACGCAACGCACGCCGCGCGCACCTCGGGCTCACCCCCACCACTGCCGCAGAAGCCGGCTGCGGAGGCCACCTCAGCGATCGGCGCAGGACCGCTGGTACGGCACCTCGCGCTACAACGCGGCGTCGATCTGACCGCCTTGCACGGCACCGGACCCGGCGGACGGATCACCCGTGCCGACGTGGAGCGCGCTGCGCCCGCCCCCGGGCCGAGGGTGCGGGCCACCCCGTACGCCCGGCACCTCGCCCGGGACCTCGGCATCGACCTGACGACCGTCCGGGGCACCGGGGACGGCGGAGCCGTACGCGCGGCGGACGTGCGCACGGCCACGCGTGCACGCGTCGAACGGCCGGAACCGGAGCGGGCCGGTGCGCGCGGGCGGGAAGGCGAGCAGCACGGGCACGTGGCTGTGCCGACCGACAGCGCCGGGGAACACCGTACGGACGCCATGCGCCGTGCCGTCGCCGAACTCATGAGCCGCTCCAAGCGAGAGATCCCGCACTACTACCTGTCCACCACGATCGACTTCTCGGCGGCCGAGGAGTGGCTGCGGCGGTTCAACCGGGACCGTCCGCTCAGCGACCGCCTCGTGCCCGCGGCCCTGTTGTTGAAGGCCGCCGCCACGGCGGCACGTGAGGTGCCGAGCCTCAACGGCTACTGGCAGCACGACCAGTTCGTTGCCGGCTCCGCCGTCAACCTGGGTGTCGCGGTGTCGCTCCGGCAGGGCGGACTGCTCGCGCCGGTCATCCACGACGCCGACACACTGTCACCCGACGTCCTCATGGCCGGCCTCAAGGACCTGGTCCAGCGCGCCCGCCGGGGCCGACTGCGGGGCAGCGAAATGTCGGGCGCCACCCTGACCGTCACGAATCTCGGCGATCAGGGCGTGGAGACCGTGTTCGGTGTCATCCATCCGCCCCAGGTCGCCCTGGTCGGCTTCGGCGCGGTCGTCGAGCGGCCCTGGGCCGTGGGCGGCATGCTCGGTGTCCGTCCGGTGGTGACCGCGACCCTGGCAGCCGACCACCGGGCCACGGACGGTGCCGTGGGGGCGCGCTACCTGACGGCGATCGGCCGACTGCTTCAGAAACCGGAGGAGTGGTGAGTCGGATGAAACCCCTGGACGAGGCGGAAGCCATGTCGGTGGTCAAGGAGTCCATCACCCTGATCGTCCCCGACGCGGACTTCACACGGGTGGAACCGGACGACAAGTTCCGTGATGTGCTCGAACTCGATTCTCTCGACTTCCTCAGCCTGGTGGAACTGCTCTGCGAACGCACCGGCATCCGTATCGACGAGGAGGACTACCCCGAACTGACCACGCTGTCCGACACCGTACGGTTCCTGGTCGGCAGGTCCAAGGACCGCACCGGCCGCACACCGTGAGTTCACGGCCGCATGTGCGCCTCAGTCCGGCTCCATGTAGGGACGACGGAAGACCGGGGCCTGACTGATACCCCATGGGCGTACGACGGTCAGCGCGCGGGCGACCGCGGACTGCAAGGGGCCGCTGGTATCGACTGCCACGGCCTCGGGCCACGGCGGTTCCCCGGCCGCCATGGCCGCGGCGATGTCGGGGCCGGCATCGGACGGGCCGGCGGCGCGCGAGTTCAGGCGGGCCACCGACACCTCACTCGGCACATGGCAGTGCAGGGCCACCAGGTCGGCGCTGGTGCGTTCGGCCGCGCGCAGCGCCGCCTCACGCTGTCCTGCGTCGGACCAGGTGGCGTCCAGGACGACGGACTCGCCGGAGGACATCAGCGCGGCCGCGCGGTCGAGCAGGGTGGCATAGGTCTTGGCCGTCCACTCGGGTGTGTACAGGCCCTCGCCGTAGCGGGCCGCAGCGGACTGCTCCGCGGGGACACCGGCAAGCTCCTTGCGAAGGCGGTCGCTGCTGAGCAGGGTGACCCCCAGCCGGTCGGCCAGCGCTCCGGAAAGGGTGGACTTTCCGCTGCCGGGCAGTCCGCCGACGAGGATGAGCGAGACGGCAGATGTACGCAGGTGACGCAGAGCCACCGAGGCCAGCCGCCGCGACGCCCCCTCGGTGCCGGGTGCGCCCTGCCGGGCCTGGATCAGGGAGACCTTGGCACGGACGAAAGCGCGGTAGGCGACGTAGTGGTGCCACAGGGAAGGGGGCGCGGGATCACCGGAGTACTCGCCGTACTGGGCGAGGAAATACGCCGCAGCCTCCGGGGCGCCGAGTTGTTCCAGATCCATGGCGAGGAAGGCGGCATCGTCCAGGCCGTCGACGTAGCGGAGGCGGTCGTCGAACTCCAGACAGTCCAGGACGCGAGGGCCGTCGTCGAGGCAGAAGATGTCTTCGGCGAGGAGGTCGCCGTGGCCGTCGACCACCCGACCCTGCTCGATGCGGGAGTCGAACAGCCGCTTGCGGCCGTCGAGATAGCGCCGGACCAGCCGCTCGGTCTCCCCCACACCGTCGGGCCCGAAGCCGTCGGCGGCCAGCGCCCGGACCTGTGCGAAGCTGGCCTCCCAGCGCGACGACAGCGCGTCTCGCGTGCCTTGTTCGTCCACGTCACGGCCGCGGGGCGCCTCCGCGTGCCAGGCGGCGAGGTGCCGGGCGACGGCTCGAAGGACGTCGTCGACGGCGGCTCCTTCTCGTATCAGGTGGGAGAGGCGGCGGTCGACCGGCATGCGGCGCATCACCACGACCGGTTCGGGCGCCTTCGTGTCAGGGCTGCGGAACTCGCCCAGACCCAAGTAGACGTCGGGGGCGAAGCGGCGGTTGAGAGCGACCTCGCGCTCGCATGCGGCCCGGCGGGCCGCCACCGTGGTGTAGTCCAGGAACTCCAGATCGACCGGCTTTTTGGCCTTGTAGGCGCGGTCACCGGCGAAGATCACGATCGCGGTGTGGGTCTCGACCACCATGGCGCGCGACATGGGCCCACCCTCGTGCCAGGCACCGGACCGGAGCGCGGACGCATCGGTCCGCGGCACCGGCCGCACCGACTGCCCGCGGGGGCCGGGCTCAGTCATGAGGAACGACGGCGACGGGGCAGCGCCCGTGATGCACGGCGGCCTGCGCCACGGGACCCAGGTGGGGCGCCAGACCATGACGATGCCGGCGACGGCCCACGACCAGCAGAGCGGCTCCTTCGGCAGCCTGTACGACGACCTTGGCGGGGCTCGCGAGACGGACGCTGTCGGCCACGTCCAGCCGCGGATACTTCTCCCGCCACAGGTGGAGCGCCTCGTCCAGCTGCTTGTACGCATCCCGCGTCATCTCTTCGGTGACGTCGTGGTCCACTCCCCAGGGCACCCGTGCGTGGAGCGGCACGCTTCGGCCGTGGACGGCCAGGAGAGGAAGGCCCCTGGCCGCAGCGGTGTGGACGGCGAAGTCGAGCAGGGCGTCGCAGGATCCGTGCAGTTTCAGTGCTACGACGACACGGCCGGCGGGTGCCGGGGACGCCCCCTGATCTTGGGGTTCGGCGCGGACCAGCACCACCGGCCGCTCCGCCCGTGCCACGACGGGCATGCTGACATCACCCAGGAAGTAACTCTCGACGGGCTCCAGACCACGCGAACCCAGCACCGTCATCTCCGACTCCGAGGCCGCCTGGAGCAGGGCGTTCTGAGCGTCGTCGGCCACCAGGTTCCCGACGATGGACAGGCCCGGGTGGCGCGCCTGGAGCTCGGCTCGCGCGGTGTGGACCAGACGCTTCGCCCAGTAGTTCTGATCGACTTCCGCGGGGACGCGGGCCGGTTCCGGCGCCAGCAGCGGCCACGCGTGCAGCAGGCGCAGGGTGAGCTTGCGCTTCTCGGCCTCGTCCGCGGCCCAGCGGGCGGCGGCGAGGCTCTCGGGCGAGCCGTCGAGGCCCACGGTGACGGCTGGTTGCATGGCGGCGGCCTCCGTCTCGTAAGAAGCTGGAAATGACGGTGGACGACTCCGTTCGAGTGGCTGGTCCGGACATCGCCTCTTTTCCGAGCGCGGTGCGTTCTCTCATTCGAGGATCACCCCGATCCCCTCCGCGGCGCATGTGGACCCGGCGGCACGCCGGGCGCGGTGTCGGAGGCGGACCGTGACGACGGCCGCCTCCGGGGCCGGACGGCCGGTCCGCAGGGACCTTCGGCCCGGTGACCGGAGCCCACTGCTGTTCGACTGTGGATGAGGGGGAACGGACCAGCAACGTGCTGGAGGCCGCATCATGAGCGCACACGGTTCGCCGTCCGCATCCGGTCCACCCCGGCCCCACCAGGGGAACGCACCCCATGGGACGAACCCGCTGAGGCGTGCGTCCGACAGGTTCGAATCCTGGTTCGGCCGGGTGCTGATGCTCGTCCTCGTCCTCGGAGTGCCGGCGGCCGCGCTCAGTGCGGGGCTGACGGCGTACGAGTCATCCATGCGCACCGTGCACGCCCAGGTTGCGCAACGACACGAGGTCGTCGCCCGAGTGACGTCGGACGTGCCGGGTGATGACCCTGTGTCGAAGCAACCGGCGCGGATCCGCTGGATCGAGCAGAACGGCGTCACGCGGACGGGAACCACTTTCGTCGAACCGGGAACACGCAAGGGTGCCACGGTGCGGGTGTGGGTGAACCGGGACGGAGCCATCACCGATGCACCGATGAACACGGTCGCCGCGAAGGCCCACGGCTGGTTCGTGGGTGTCATGGCGGCACTCGGTGTGATCGCCGGGGTCCAGGCCGCACGGGCAGCCACACGCCTGGCGCTGGACCGGAGGAGGTACGCGCAGTGGACTACCGAATGGGACCTGGTGGAGCCGCTGTGGTCCCAGCGCTTCCGCCGGTGACCGATGGGCCGGAGTGACGAGGAAGGCAATGTCGCACACGGCTGAATGGAAGGTTCGTCTCCACCTCTTCGAAGACGACGACGGAACGACCAAGGCGCACGTGGTGCTCGACACCGGCACCACGGCGCTCACCGGTCACGGAACCGCGCACTGTCATCCGGCGGACACGGACGTGCCGGAGATCGGTGACGAACTGGCGGCAGGCCGGGCCATGCACGACCTCGCCCACCAGCTGCTCAACGTCGCGGGACACGACATCCAGGCCATGGGTGCGTCGCGGCCGAGCGCCCGTGAGGCCGCTGGATGGCCCGTGTGAGACCCGGTGGACTCAAGAAGTAGCGGGGGAACGGCCGGTGTCGTCCGTCCTGTAGTCGATATGTCCGGCGACCGACACCACGCCGTCGACACCACGGCACAGGTGCTCGATGACGGGGATCAGGCTCCGGAACTCCACGGAGCCGCCCAGGTCGACCCGCCCCTCGCGCACCTCGACCGTTACTTCCGAGGGATCGAGCCCCATCGTGCGCCGCAGCACGTCCGCGGTGATCTCGTCGCGGATGGCGTCGTCACGGCGCAGGAAGATCCTCAGCAGATCACCGCGGCTGACGATGCCCAGGAGCCGGTCCGCCTCGTCCACCACGGGCAGCCGCTTGACGTGCTGGGCCTCCATGAGGCGCGCGGCCTCCACCACGTTCCACTCCGGACGTGCGCACACCGCGGGAGCCGACATCAGTTCCTCGGCGCGGGAACCTCCGGCCTTGGCCCGCTCCCAGGCCTCCAGGTTCGGGACCGGAACCCTGCCCGACGGGTCGGCCTGGTCGGCGCTCTTGCGCAGCAGGTCGGCCTCGGACACCACACCCATGGGGCGCTCCAGATCGTCCACCACGGGCACGGCGGTGATGTCGTTCTCCGCCAGCAGCCTGACGAGCTCCTTGAACGGCGTGTCACGCCGTGCCCGGACGACGTCCCGGGTCATGAGCTCCTCGACCGTTCGGTGCTGCATGTCGCCTCCCGGATATGGGCCGCCCGCCTCGCGGACACGGCCCTCTCGTCCCCCTACGGCCGTGTGACCCACGGGGCAGGGTGGATACAGCACCATTCTGAGGAGAGGGCCGCGATCATGCGAGCTCACCTCGGCGACCAAGGCGTCATCGAAGGTCCGACGACTGGCGGCGCCACGCGCGACGGCAAGACCGTCGGACTCCACCACGAGGACGGAACAGCTCCGTACGACGTGCGATGGTCGGGCACGGACGCGGTCAGCAGTTCGGCGAGGAGGTGCCTTGGGTGGTGAGGGCGATGGATGTGTGCTCGGCCAGAACTCCCGGTGGCATTCCCGCGATGGGGTCGGTGCGTAGTGTGGGCTCGTGGGGGGCGGTCGGCCCCAGGGCCAGGCGGGAGACGATGCGGTAGCGGTCACCGCGGTAGACGGAGTGGACGTATTCGACGGGCCGTTGGCCGGTGTCGCTGGTGAGGCGTTCGAAGAGCAGGGCGGGTGACAGGTGCGGGACCCCGAGGAGTCTGGCCTCGGCCTGGCTGACGACGGTGGGTTCGATCGTCTGTGTGGCGTCGCTGACCTGGACTCCGTGACGCTCGCGGAGATGTTCGTAACCTTCTTCACCATCAACGACCTCACCGCGCCCATGGCGGACGACTACTCGGAATACGACTTCGAGTACCTGCCCAACGGCGGCTGGGGCGAGTCCTCCGCAATCCTCTACACGACGTCCTGGGAGACCTACAACCCCGACCCGTGGCAGGCCGTCAACCAGCACACCGAGTCCAGGCTGAGCTACGACGGCTGGCACAATCTGCAGCTGACCATCGACAACGGCAGCATCAAGTACTACATCGACGGACAGCTCTTCGGCACCCACGACGCCGCCTACCTGCCCGAACGCCCCATGTCGATCAACTTCAACCAGTGGCTGATCGACCTCACGGGCCAGACCGCCACCACCGACCGCGCCTACGACGAACAGGTCGACTACGTCCTCCACGTCAAGGACCAGGTCCTGACCCCGGCTCAGATATCCGCCAAAGTGAATGCCTACCGCACGGCAGGCACCACGTTCGAGGACACCGTCCCCACCAGCTAGCACGCGCACGCAGGCGGCAGAGCGCCACGCGTCCGAAGGCCAGGAACGCTCTGCCGCCCGCATGCGATCCTGTTGCGCGCACGCGAGGCCCGTCTACGTGAGGCCGCCCTCACGAGGCCGGTTCAGCCGGCCCGGGCAGCCCCGATTGGCCTCCCCGGCGCTGCGCACCACACAGACGGCGTAGTCGGCGGACCGCACGTCCGGGCCAACAGCGCCATCGACGGCGGAAGGGGGTGGTGGCAGCCTGTTCCGTACCCTGGCGGCATGCGCATGCGCCCCACTTTGAGCTGGACCCCTACCGAGGACCTGCCGCCGGGCACCACGGATCTCGAGCCGGTCGCCGACGCGCTGAGCACCGGCGGTGTGCTGGTGCTCAGCGGGGCGGGGATCTCCACGGAATCGGGAATCCCCGACTACCGGGGCGAAGGCGGGAGCCTTAGCCGGCACACACCAATGACCTACCAGGAGTTCACCTCCAGCGCCCCGGCCCGGCGCCGGTACTGGGCTCGCAGTCACCTCGGCCGGCGCACCTTCGGCCGCGCCCGCCCCAACGCCGGGCACCGGGCCGTGGCCGCGTTCGGGCGGCACGCCCTGCTCTCGGGTGTGATCACCCAGAACGTCGACGGTCTGCACCAGGCCGCCGGCAGTGAGAGCGTCGTGGAACTCCACGGAAGCCTGGACCGGGTCGTCTGCCTTGCCTGCGACGCCTTCAGCCCGCGCCGAGAACTCGCCCGGCGGCTGGAGGCGGCCAATCCAGGATTCGAGCCGGTGGCCGCCGGCATCAACCCGGACGGTGACGCCGACCTCACCGACGACCAGGTCGGGGACTTCCGCGTCGTGCCCTGCACCGTATGCGGCGGCATCCTCAAACCGGATGTGGTGTTCTTCGGCGAAGCCGTTCCACCGCAGCGGGTCGAGCACTGCCGCGAGCTGATCCGGGAAGCGGCCTCGCTGCTGGTCCTGGGCTCCTCACTGACAGTGATGTCCGGGCTCCGGTTCGTCCGCCAGGCAGCCCAGGCCGCAAAGCCCGTACTGATCGTCAACCGGGACCCGACCCGGGGCGACCGACACGCCCTCACCCGGGTCGCGCTCCCCCTGGGAACAGCCCTCACCACCGTGGCCGACCGACTGGGAATCCCCGTCGACGGCCAGGCGGCGGGCTGAAGGACCCCTATCGAGGTCGGCGGCGCGACGCCACAGGGAACAGATCACGTCGATGGCGTGGCAGTCCCAGGAGGGGACCAAGTTCCTCTGACGGTGGCGGGAACAAGGATCTCAGCAGTCCTTATTCTCGCTGGTCAGAGACACTTTCTGCTTTCTTGGCCACCAGTCGGAAAGCCTGCCTTGTGAAAGCGCGAGGCTAATTGACCCGATCAGCCGTCAGTTCTTCCTCAGCTCCTCGGCGAGCATCACAAGGATGCCGCTGGGACCGCGGATGTACGTGAGCTTGTAGACGTCCTCATAGGTCGCCACACCGCGAAGCGGATAACATCCGTGCTTTGCGGCTGTCTCAAGGGCTTTGTCGATGTCGTCGACGGAGAAGGCGACGCGATGCATGCCGATCTCGTTGGGACGGGTGGGCTCCGACTCGATCGCTTCGGGGTGGATGTACTCGAAGAGCTCAAGGCGACCGTGACCGTCTGGCGTCTGGAGCATCGCGATGTTGGCGTGATTGCCATCAAGGCCGACGGCGGTGTCGGTCCACTCACCACTGACCGTGTCACGGCCGACAACCGTGAGGCCGAGGTCGGTGAAAAAAGAGATCGTTGCTTCGAGGTCGCGAACGGCGATGCCGACGTTCTCGAGTCTGATGGCCATGCGTTGCATGCTATCGAGCGGGGACGTCGATCAGGCGGGAGACCGTCAGGCGGTACCGGTCCGGTCCTTCGCCCGCGCGTCACCTCGAGATGTGGGCTTCGATGCCGTCGAGCAGGAAGTCGAGGCCGATCCGGAAGGTCTGGTCGGCGTCCAGGTGGGCGGCATCGCGCACCACCGTGGCCAGCGCGGGGAATCGACCGGTGGCGAAGGTCCGCTCCAGATAGGGCCCGAGTGAGGCCTGCCAACGCCTCTGGTCCATCCCGGTGGCCCGCTCGGCACGCCGCTCGGCGATCTCCCGACGCACCGCACCGATCACGTACGCGTCGACCGCGGTCACCACCGGCATGATGGCGTCCACATCGACGCCGCCCAGCGCGGCCACCACGGCCTCCCCCCTGGCCAGCGCGTTCGGCCCGAGGTGCGGTCGCCCACCGAGCAGATCGGCGAGCCACTCGTGCTCGTGAGCGGCCTGCCGGGTGGTTTCGGCAAGAGACCGCAGCACCTCCCGCCAGTCGTCTCCGACCGGCCGGATCTCGGCGTGGACCGCGTCGACCATCAGGTCGAGCAACTCCTCCTTGCTGGCGATGTAGCTGTACAGCCGCATCGGCCCGACGCCAAGCGCGGTGGCGACCTTGCGCAGCGACACCGCCTCCAGGCCGTCCGCGTCGGCCAATTGGATCGCCGCTCGCACGATCCGCTCTCGGTTCAGCGGGGCCGGCACGGGTCGATTCGGTGGCTCCGGCCTCTCCCATACCAACATGCCGCCAACAATATCAATACACCGCATCGGGCGATACAGTGTATCGCTCAGTACGGCGTATCGAAGGAGAGGCAACCATGACCATCGCCATCGTCGGAGCCGGCCTCGGCGGCCTGGCTCTCGCCCGTGTACTGCACGTGAACGGCATCGACGCCGTCGTGTACGAACGCGAACCGTCACGCGGTGCGCGCGGTCAGGGCGGCATGCTCGACCTGCACTCCGGGACCGGGCAGCGGGCGCTGCGCGAGGCAGGCCTGATCGACCAGTTCCACGCGATTGCCCGTCGCGAAGGCCAGGACCTGCGACTTCTCGAGCCGGACGGCACCCTGCTGCTCCAGGAGGACACTCCCGACGACGCCCCACTCGAGCGACCCGAGGTCGACCGCGCCGATCTGCGCAACCTGCTGCTGGACTCTCTCCCCGAACACGCGGTGCACTGGGGGCACGCGTTCGAGTACGCCGACCACGGCCTGCTGCACTTCACCGACGGCAGCAGTGCGACGTACGACCTGCTGGTCGGCGCCGACGGCGCGAACTCCCAGGTCCGCCCGCTTCTCACCGATGCCCGCCCGGCGCACACCGGCCAAAACGTCGTCGAGCTCGGCATTCCCGACATCGACCGCACCCACCCCGACCTCGCGACGATGGTGGGACGAGGCAACTACTGGGTGCTCGGCAACGGACAATCCCTGTCGGCGCAGCACAACGGCGACGGCCGCGTACGCATTTACCTCAGCTTCCACACCGCAGAGGACTGGCTCGCCACCAGCGGGATCCCGTTCGAGGACCCAACTGCCGCCCGGATACGGCTGATCGACCTGTTCACCGGCTGGGACTCACGGTTCACCGCGCTGATCGCCGCCTGCGACGACACGATCGTGCCACGGCCGATCACCACTCTCCCGGTCGGCCTGACCTGGCCGTCGACGCCAGACGTCACGCTGCTCGGTGATGCCGCGCACCTGATGCCGCCGGTGGGGCAGGGCGCCAACATGGCGCTGCTCGACGGCGCACTGCTCGGCCTCGCGCTGGCCGCGCACCCGGACGACTTTCCCGCCGCCGTCGAAGAATACGAACGCGAGATGTTCGAACGCACCAGCGCCGCCGGCCGGCAGTCCGCGCACGTTCAGGAAATCCTGATGTCACCGGACGCCGGCCAGAAAATGCTCGCATTCTTCCAACCTGGCTGAGGGCAGCCGGACACGACCAGGCAACCGGCAGGATCAGGGCCCGGGTGTATTCCACGTGCAGTTGGGGCTCCACTGCACCGGGTCGTCGATGCGGTGAACGTCGAGGAGTTCGCGTGCCCGCCGACACAGCAGGTCGGCTACGGCGGGCAGCAGGCGCCAGCCCGTGGACGTGCGTTGCACGGTGGCGGTGAGTTCACCGTGCCCGACGTAGTACAACAGCAGCGTGTCGGACGACTGGCGGGCAATCTCCTTGAGACGCACCGCGAGTTCGGCAGCCGACCCGGGGAACGGCTTGTCTTTCGCACCGTGCGCCTTGGGCAACTGGTCGCCGAAGGCGGCGGTGAACACATCCCGCTGCCCACGACCAGCTCGGCGAGTGCGGCGTCGTCCAGCTCCGTGGCGGCCACGACGTCGGGGTAGTCCTGAGCAAGAGCGGCGGTCGTGGGGTGGTGTCCCAGGTCGGCCAGGTGCTGGTGGTGGTAGCGGGCCGTAAGAGCGGTGGATCAGGGAATATCGTCACAGAATCGGCACGTCGCCTCGACTCACCGCGCCACAGATGGCACCGTAAATCCGCGTGAAACTGATCAGAACCGGACAAATCGACCGCTCGGTGTGCTGGAGGCTATTGCTGGCCAGCGCCACCATGCTCTTCGTCGAGCTGGCGCTGATCAGATGGGCAGGGGCCAACGTCGTCCACCTCAGCTACTTCTCGAACTTCATCCTGCTGGGGTCGTTCCTGGGCATCGGGATCGGGTTCCTGATCCCCGCCGAGCGCGGGCAGTGGCTCAAACGCTGGGCACCGGTCCCACTCGCGGTTCTCGTCATCCTGGTACGCGAGTTCCCGGTGCAGGTGCGTCAGAGCAGCGACCAGGTCATCTACTTCACCGCAGTGAAGACCACCGGCCTCCCCGAGTGGGTGACGCTGCCGGCCATCTTCCTGCTCACCGCGGTGATCATGACCGCGATCGGCAAGATCACCGCTGATCTCTTCCGCCGGCTTCCCTCGCTCGATGCCTACCGCTACGACCTGCTCGGCAGCATCACCGGCTCGGTGTCCTTCGCCCTGGTGTCCTGGCTCCACGCTCCGTCGGTCGTATGGGGCGTGATCGCCGCCGCAGCCCTGCTGGTCCTCGGGGGACGGCGCAACACACTGCGGTACGGCATCCCCCTGACGGCGATGGTCGCCGTGCTGTTCGTGGAGACGACGACGGCCGGCATCTCCTGGTCGCCCTACTACAAGATCCAGCTCACGCCCTCTGCGTCCACCACCCGGGCGTACCACATCTCCGCCAACGGCGTCCCGCACCAGAGCATCGCGCCGCTCCCGGCGCTGATGCAGAAGAACTCGCCCTATCGGCAGCCGTACGACCGGACGCCCGGCAACCCGTACCGGCACGTGCTGGTCATCGGGGCCGGTAACGGCAATGACGTCGCGGTCGCGCTGGAGCATGGAGCGCGGCGCGTGGACGCGGTCGAGATCGACCCCCGGCTGCAGCAGATCGGCGCACAGCTGCATCCCGCGAAGCCGTACGACGACCCCAGGGTGCACGTCTACATCAACGATGGTCGGGCCTTCCTGGAGCGGACGAACGCCAAGTACGACCTCGTGGTCCTGGCGCTGCCGGACTCGTTGACGCTGGTGGCCGGCGCGAGCAATCTGCGGCTGGAGAGCTACCTGTTCACCCAGCAGGCGTTCCAGGCCGCGCGCGATCACCTGACGCCGCACGGCGCGTTCGCCATGTACAACTACTACCGGAAGAGCTGGCTGGTCGACCGTTTCGCCGGCTCCCTCGACGACATCTACGGCCATGCCCCCTGCATGACGACGTTCAGCAAGAACGCGGCCGTGCTGGTGGCCGGGATGACGACCGCCGACCAGTCGTGTCAGCAGATCTGGCAGCCCAGCGGGCCGGTCCCGGAGGCCGCGACCGACGACCACCCTTTCCCGTATCTGCTCCACCGGGACATTCCCACTCTCTACCTGGGCGCACTGGGCGCGATCCTGCTGGTGACGCTCCTGGCGGTGCGTCTGGTCGGGGTTCGCATCCGAAGCACGGTCCGCTACACGGACATGTTCCTGATGGGCGCGGCCTTCATGTTGCTCGAAACGAAGAACGTGATCGGTTTCGCGCTCTACTTCGGTACGACCTGGCTGGTCAACGCCCTGGTCTTCATCGGTGTCCTGCTCGCCGTCCTCGCCGCGGTCGAGGTCCGGCGCCGGCTGCGGCGAGTCAGCCGACTGCCGCTGCAGATCGTGCTCTTCGGCACACTCGCGGTCGCCTGGCTCGTCCCGGCACACGCCGTGCTCGCGCTGCCCTTCGCCGGACGGCTCGCCGCCGCCATCGCCCTGGCCTTCGCCCCCATCTTCTGTGCCAACCTCATCTTCTCGGACCGCCTCGCGCTCGCCTCGGACCCGACATCCGCGTTCGGCGCGAATCTGCTGGGCGCGCTGACCGGGGGCGCACTCGAGTATCTGGCCCTGGTGACGGGCTATCAGGCGCTGCTGCTGGTCGTCGCCCTGCTGTACCTGGGCGCGTTCATCGCCATGCGGTTCGCCGGTCCCGGGCCGGACGCGCAGTCGCCGTCGGTGGCGGACGAGACGGTGGCACTCAACAGCCGGTAGAGCTCGCCTGCGAGGTACGTGCCTCGCAGGCGCGGACCCGGGGCATCGGGCACGCCGGACCTCATGGGCTGTCTGGCGCATCCAGTTGGGTGGCCATGAGGCGGACGATTTCCTTCTGGTGCTGGGCCAGGAAGAAGTGGCCGCCGGGAAAGACCTTCAACGTGAACGGACCGTCGGTGTGCTCGGACCAGGCGGCAGCCTCCTCCACGCTCACCTTCGGGTCGTCGTCGCCGACGAGGCAGGTCACGGGGCAGCGCAGGGGTGGGCCGGGTTGCCAGGTGTAGGTTTCGGCCGCGCGGTAGTCCGCCCGGACGGCCGGGAGGATCATGCGCAGGACTTCCTCGTCGCCCAGGAGTTGGGGGTTGGTGCCGCTGAGGCCGCGCATCTCGGCGACGAGGCCGTCGTCGTCGCGCAGGTGGACGGTCTCGGCGCGGTGCGTGGACGGGGCGCGGCGGCCGGAGGCGATGAGCGTGGCGGGCATGATGCCCCGCTCCTGCTCCAGCCGTCGGGCGACCTCGTAGGCGAGGGAGGCGCCCATGCTGTGCCCGAACAGGGCGATGGGCCTGTCGGTCCAGGGCTGGAGGGCCTCGTAGACCTTGTCTGCAAGTGCCGGTACGGAGTCCAGGAGCGGTTCGGTACGGCGGTCCTGGCGGCCGGGGTACTGCACGCACAGCACATCGACGCTGTCGGGCATGGACCGGGACACGGGGAAGTAGAAGCTGGCGGAGCCGCCCGCGTGGGGCAGGCAGACCAGCCGGACGCGGCTGTCGGGGCGCGGGTGGAACCTGCGGATCCAGGCGCCGTTGTCCTCGGTGAGCGGGGAGTTCACGGAATCGTTCCTTTTCGGTTCGGGTCGGACCACCCACCGTGGCGGGGCGTTCGCCGGGTGGAGAGGGGGCGGAGCGCGGGCGGGCCCCGCCCACCGCTCGTCAGGAATCGGCGACGTCCTCCTTGATGATGCGCTCGACGTTCCGCTCCGCCAGCGCCGTGATGGTGACGAACGGGTTGACGCCGATGCTGCCGGGGATGAGTGAGCCGTCGGTCACGTAGAGGTTCTTGTATCCGGCGACGCGGCCGTAGTTGTCGGTGGCCTTGCCGAGGACGCAGCCGCCGAGCGGGTGGTAGCAGAAGTCGTCGGCGAAGGCCTTGATCTGCTTGCCGAAGAGGTCGTATCGGTAGATGGTGGCGTTGACCTTGTTGATGCGGTCGAACAGCGACTTGGCGGCTGCGACCGCGGGCGCGTTCTGGTCGCGGGTCCAGCGCAGGTCCGCCCGGTCCTTGGCGGAGTCGTAGACGAAGGTGCCCCGCTCCGGATTCTTGGTGATGGCCAGGTAGAGGCTGACCCACGTCTCGACACCCGCCGGCAGGGGGGCGATCTCGGCGAAGACGGGGGCGTCCGGGTTGTCCCAGTCGTCGATGCCGAGGGCGGGGATCGACGACTGCTTGGTGCCCGTGGGGTTCCACATGTGGTTGGCGCGGGCAGTCATGATGTTGCCGTTGGGTCCCCAGCCTCCGCCGAGCTCGGAGCTGAGGTTCGGGAGAGTTCCGGTCTCCCGGGCACGCAGCAGCAGTTCGGTCGAACCGAGGCTGCCGGCGCCGAGGAAGAGGTGGCGGCAGGAGACCTCCTTGGTCGCGAGCAGTTTGCCGTCGGTGTCCCGCTGCTCGACGGTCAGCAGGTACGTGCCGTCGTTCTGCTGACGGATCGTCTTGACCTGGTGCAGGGTCTCGACGGTGACCTTGCCGGTGCCCAGGGCGGCCGCCAGGTAGCTCTTGTCGAGTGAGACCTTGCCGTGGTTGTTGCCGTAGATGACCTCGCCGGCCAGCGCGGACTTGGGCACCGCGCCGTCCGCCTCACGGCGCATGTGGTCCCAGTCGTACACGTTGGGTACGAAGGTGGTGCTCAGCCCCGCATTCGAGGCCTGCTGGCGCGAGACACGCGCGAACGTGTACCACTCGCTCTGTTCGAACCAGCTCTTGTCGATGTTGTTGACCCGGAGGGTGGAGTTGGCGCGCGGGAAGTACTTGGCGTACATCTCGTCGGCGTCGACCTGGGGCAGCACCTCCTCGAAGTACGAGCGCCGGGGCGTGACCGCCATGCCGCCGTTGACGAGCGAACCGCCGCCGACACCGCGTCCCACGTACACGGACATCTGGTCGAAGTTGACCCGGTCCAGTACACCCGCGTAGGGCTCGATGTCCCGGTTGGTGAGGTCGAGCCACAGGAAGGAGCCGAGCGGGGCCTCGGTGCGGGACTTGAACCAGCTGGAGCGCTTGTCGGGCTTGAGCATCCCGCAGAACACGTTGCCGTCCGGACCGGGCTGGTTCCACAGTTGCCCCATCTCCAGCATCAGGGTGGGGACCCCTGCCTCGCCGAGACGCAGGGCGGAGACGGCCGCGCCGTAACCGGTGCCGACCACGACGGCGGGGACGAACGTGCCGCCGGAACCGCTGGTCGCGGTGGCAGCGGCCGCCCGGGGGGCGGCGGTGATCGTGGTCTGCCCCGCGAGTGCGGCGGCACCCAAGGCCGCCACGCCGAGCATGCGGCGGCGCGACAGAGGCTGGTGTGCAATCACGCTGTGGCTCCTGAACTTGAGGAAAGGAAAGATGAATCGGAAGGCCGGCCGCAGCGGCGCGGCCGGGGGCGGAACGGACCGTGCGGAGACCGCGCGAAGGCCGTCGGCGACATCCGGATCAGGCGGGCCGGCTTTGCGGTGGCCGGGCCCGGAGGTTCGGTCACCCGAGGTGTCCGGCGTACGGAAGCCCGGGGTATCGGGGTACGGAAGAGGGCGTCACCCTGCTGCCCGCTCCCGGGCGCGGGCAGCACTCAGGCGTGCCTTCAGGCGTCCGTCGGGCCGGGCAGCGGAGGGCAGGACGCGGCCGGTTCGGACCGTCCGGCTGCCCGGAGCTTGTGGTAGGCGCTGGTGACGCGCTTCTCCACGGCGCGCGAACTCACTCGAGCCGCTCCGCCATGTGTTTGCCGGGCGCTCCGTGAGCGGCGAGTCCGGCGAGCCCGCGTCCGGCCCGGGTGAACGCCGCCACGGCCACCGGCGCGGGCCCTGCGCACACTCACTTCACGAAGTCGTCCACGACCTCGGGCGGCCAGGTGCCGACCTTGAGCACGCCCATCGAGTAGGCGCGGGAGACCAGCGCGGCGCGGTTGGGCACCTTCAGCTTCCGCAGCAGGCAGGTCACGTGGTACTCGACGCCCTGCCTGCTGAGGTAGAGGCTCGCTGCCAAGGGGACGGTGGAGACGCCGGCGGCGATGCCTTCGAGGATGCGCGCGTCCATCGCGGAGAGAATCTTCCTGCGCTTGGTCACCACACGTGTCTGCTCGGCGTCACCGGCCGTGGGCATCATGACCAGGATCGCGGTCGTGTCGGGCAGGCCACCGCGCACCGCGACCGCCGTGAGGGGAACGGTGAAGGCGGACTCCTCACCGGGCCCCACGGCAATGACGGGCGTGACGAATCGCTGGTGCTTCCCTTCAAGTAAATTGGAGAATTGACGCACCAACGGCTGCTGCACGCTCGGGTGCACCACGTCACGGAAATTGCGGCCACATATGTCTTCGGACGAGCCGTTGAACTGCCGGAAGAACTCCTGGTTCGCCTGCTGGATGGTCAGAGTTTTATCGAGGCTCGCCATGCACAGGCCCGGAGCTGCAGGTGCTGGACTCAGCAAGAGAGGGCTCCCTGTCAGGAAACTTGAGGGCGAAATCAATTCGGAGGCTGGTGAGCGACCCCGAGGGCCGTCAGCAGAGACGTCATCGGCCCTGTGACCAGCAGTATCTCCAGACGTTGAACACCGTATGTCACCGCCCTTGCGGGGTCTTGGTCGAACCGCTGACGACCCCTTGCCATCGCCGCCATCGTTTTCCGGACCACCTGTCGAAATCCTTGCCGAACACCTGCCGCTTTCTTGCCAATCGAAGAACCTCCGACTTAGAAGGCGCTTTCTCTATGTCAAGATCCACAGAAGACGGTGTGAGACCAGCCAGCGCGAAACCGTCCGTCAGCCAGCCACATCCGCGAGCACGATGGGGACCGTCATGCCCTTACCGCCGACCACAAACGTGTCACCCACAACTACCGGCCAGGCTGACCTGATACTGAACGTCCTTGGGCCAATGTCGGCGCGGCACAACGGGCACGACCTGCCACTCGGCCCGCCCCGGCGGCGAACACTGCTCGCTTTGCTGCTCATCCGCCTCGGCCGCGTGGTGCCCACCGAACTGCTCATCGAGGAACTGTGGGGTGACGCAGCGCCCCGTCACGCCGTCGCCACGCTCCAGAGCCATGTCTCTCATCTGCGCCGGGCCCTGCAGACAAAGACAGGAACCGGCCAACTTTCGGTCCTGCGCCATCGGACGCCCGGTTACGTCCTCGATCTCGACCCCGAACAGGTCGATGCCTGCCGCTTCGAGCATCTGGTCACCGGCGGGCGGCGGCTGCTGGAACAGCGCGATCCGAGCACCGCGCAGTCCCGGCTCACCGAGGCCCTGGGACTGTGGCGCGGATCGCCGTACACGGAGTTCGACAGCCATCCGCCGCTCAGCGACGAGCGCACCAGACTCGAACAGATCCGGCTCACCGCCGTGGAGGCCTACGCGGAGGCGCGGCTGACTCTCGGCGCGGCCGAAGAGGTCGCCGCCGATCTGGACGGGGAGGCCCGCCGTCATCCCACGCGCGAGCGGCTGGTCGGCCACCTCATGACGGCACTGTCCCGGCTCGGACGGCAGGCCGAGGCGCTCGAGCTGTACGAGCGGACACGTAGTCATCTGATCGAGGAGTTCGGCGTGGAGACCGCAGCCGAACTACGCCGGGTCAGAAACGCGATCCTGCGCCAGGAGCCGGGCGCGAGCGCCCCCTCGAAGGAGCTGTCTCCCGCACCGCACGAGTCCACCGGAACGTCACATGTCCCGCTCGAGGGGAACGAGATCGGTGACGACGGAGTACAGAACTCCGAGGGCTTCGAGGGCTCCTGGGACGGTAGGGCGGCCGTCACGCCCCGGGGACAGGGCCGGGCCGTGGCGACCGACGACGCCGACGGGACGGACGACTCCGGCCCGGCCGTCGAACGCGAGGGGACCACGGGGACCGGCGCGCGACCGCAGGCGCGAACCGATGTGCCGCCGGGTGCGCGGGCGGCTGCCGCCGGCACGCAAGCCGCGACTGCCCAGTGGCGGCCCGTACCCGGGCCGGAGCACGAGCCGGCAGCCGCCTCGGAAGCCGGCGCATCCCCGGAGTCCGAGTCGGGGTGGACGGCTGCCCCTTCACCGTTCACCGGCCGCAGCCAGGAGCTCGACCGTCTGACGACCGCCGCCGCGAGCGCGGTCGTGGGCCACGGCCATGTGGCCGGCGTCCTCGGCCCCCCAGGAGTCGGAAAGACCCGTCTGCTGCTGGAACTCGCGGCACGTCTGGAGAGCATGGACGCGCACGAGAAGGGCTTCGGGTTGGAGGTGGTCTGGAGCCACTGCTTCCCCGGCGAAGGCGTCCCCGCCTACTGGCTGTGGACCCAGATCCTGCGGCGGCTGTCCGCCACCCGGCCGGAGGCCTTCCGTGAGGCGACCGAACCGTACGGCGCCCTGCTCGCCCCACTGATGCCCGAGCGGTCGGCGGCCCGGACCGGAGGTCCCAAATGGGCCTCCGACTGGAGCCAGGCCCGCTTCCTCGCCCACGACGCCGTCTGTGAGGTGCTACTCGCCCTCGCCGGGAAACAGGCGCTCGTACTGCTCCTCGAAGATCTGCAATGGGCGGACACCGCCTCCCTCGACCTGCTCAGGCTACTGAGCACCCGCTGCCAGGGTCATCCGCTCGGCATCGTGCTCACGGCCCGGGAGTTCGAGGCCGAGTCGGACGCAACGCTGCGCCGGATGGTCTCCGACGTGCTGCGCGGCCCCAGGACCGAGACACTGCGGCTCCGCGGGCTCTCCCCGCAGGCCGTCGGCGCTCTCGTCGAGGCACATGCGGGGCCCGGAGTGGACCCGAAGGTCGTCGAGGTGCTGCACCGGCGCAGCGAGGGCAACCCGTACTTCGTGATGCAGCTCCTCTCCCTCGTGGGCGATGCGCGTAAGCTCCATCGCCCGGATGCGGTCGACGCGCTCCTGGCTCACATTCCCACCGGCGTACGCGAGGCGCTGCACCAGCGGTTCGCCGCGCTGTCCGAGCCGGTCCTGCGGGTGCTTCGGCTGTGCGCCGTCATCGGCGCCGAGGTGGACACCGACCTGTTGCAGCGGACGGCCACGCGCGACGAACCGGTCGTCGCGGGTCTTGAGTCGGCCATCCATGCCGGCCTGCTCGAGGAGGACCCCCACCATCCGGGACGGCTGCACTTCGCCCACGCCCTGGTCCAGGAGACGCTCGTCGCCGAGCTCCCCCGTGAGGACCGCCACCGCCTGCACGCCAGAGTCGCCGACGCGCTGTGCGCGCGCAGGCGCGGGCAGGTGGGGAACGAGGAGATCGAGCGGGTGGCACATCACAGCTGGCACGCCAAGAGTGCGCTGTCCCCCGCCGAGGTGCTGCCTCGGCTGCTGCTCGCCGCGGAACACGCCGAGGAGTGCATGGCGTACGAGCAGGTGGAGATCTGGCTGCGCCGCGCGGTGCACCTGGTCGGCTTCCTGCCTCCGGACGATTCCGCCACGGTGAGTCTGGAACAGAAGCTGCACATCCAACTCGGCCAGGTGCTCGCCACCACGCGCGGCTACGGCCACCCCGAGGCCGAGACGGCACTGACGCGCGGTCGGGCCCTCAGCACGGCCACTCATGCCCCCGAGGACCCGTCGGTGCTCTGGGCGCTGTGCACGGCACACCTGGTCACCGGCCGCTACGACGCCTCGCGGCAGTTCTCCGGCCTGCTGCGGGAGATCTCGCGGCAGACCCGGGAGCCCGTGGCGGCGCTCGGTGCGGCGTACGGCGAAGGCATCGTGCTGCATGTGCGCGGAATGCTCCCGCAGGCGCTCGCCGAGCTGGAGCGCGGCGTCGGCATGGCGGACCGTTTCGCCGACGAGGGTCACGCGCTGGCGCGTACCTTCCAGCACGACCCACGCGTCTCCTGCCGCTCCTACGACACCTTCACCCACTGGCTCCTTGGACACCAGCAGGCCGCCGACGCGCGCCGGCGTGAGCTGTTGAGCCTCACCGGGTACGAGAGCAGGCCGTCCGACCGCTCGTTCGCGCTGTACGTGGACGGGGTCGTGGCGGCGTGGGAGGGTGACGCCCGTACCGCACTGGCCTCGAGCGACGAGGGCGTCCGGGTCGCGGGCGAACACGGACTTCTCTACTGGAAGGCCATGCTGGGCGTCGTCAAAGGGTGGGGCCTGGCGCACGCGGGAGAGCACGACGCCGGCCTCGCCCTCATGTACGGCTCGCTGGCCGAACTGGGCCAGTCCAGAACGTACTTGCGCCACCCGCTCCACCTGGGCCTGTTGGGCCAGGCGCAGCATCACACCGGGCGGATCGAGGAGGCGAGGACGACCTTCCGGATGCTGCTGGCCGCCGTCGAACAACGCCGCGAGCGCGTGTACCTCCACCCGGCACTCCCCGCGACCCCGCTGCTCCACGAACTGCTGGGCCACGGTACCGACGACGAACTCACGGGCCGGGGGCCGGGAAGGGACGGGCCCGACTGAGGCCGATGAGCTCGGTGCCCCCTGCTCCGCCTCGTCGCTCGCCTCATCCGGTTCCCGCTGCCGGGATGCACCGCTGCGGGATTCCGGCACGCGGTGGCCCTGCCGTCCGGCTCCCGGGGAGCCACCGCGGTCGCCGACCGAAGCCTCACGGCCGATGCCGCTCAGTCCTCGTGGATCGCGATCGCCTGTACCGGACAGGCCATGGGGACGTCGTGCACACGGGGGTCCCCCGCCCCGTCCTCATGTCCCGGGACCAGGGCGACCACCGCGTCGTCGTCCTGCGTGAAGACGCCGGGTGCGGTCATGACGCACTGGCCGGAGCCGATGCACCGGTCACGGTCGATGGTGATGCGCACGGCGTGGCCCTCCTCCGTTCCTTCCCGTCCCTCCGTCCGGGCGGTCACCAGGTGACGGGGAGTTCGATCGGGCCCTGGGCGTCGTGACCGGCCTTGATGGGCACCTCGTCCAGGGGTACGGCCAGCCGCAGGCCCGGGATGCGGGCGAAGAGCGTGCCAAGGGCGATCTCGAGCTCGGCGCGGGCGAGATTCTGCCCCAGGCACTGATGGATGCCGTGGCCGAAGCCGACGTGGTGACGTGCGTTGCGCCGGGCGTCGAAAACGTCGGGGTTCTCGTACGCCTTGGCGTCGCGGTTCATCAGCGTGATGGAGACCAGCACCGCGTCCCCGGCCTTGATGGTCTCGCCGCCGACCTCGATGTCCTCCTTGGCCATCCGGACCATGTAGTCGGAGACGGAGGTGAACCGCAGCAGTTCCTCGACCACTCCCAAGAGCGCACCGGGGTCGCGCAGCAGCACGTCGATCTGCTCGGGGTGCTGCATGAGCGTGAGGGCGCCGAGGGCGATCGCGTTGACGGTGGTCTCGTGGCCGGCCACCAGCAGGACGAACGCGATCATGACCACCTCGTTGTGGTCCAGCTCGCCCTCCTCCAACTGGCGTGCGATCAGCTCGTCCAGCAGGCCGTCCTCGGGCTCGGCCTGCTTCTTCTGCACCAGGCCGTGCAGATACGTGTACAGCTTCCCGAAGGCCGCGTCGGCGTCCGCCGACGTCGCGGCGCCCACGAAGTCGCGCGAGCACTCCTCGAAGAAGTCGTGGTCGCCGTACGGGACACCGAGGAGCTCACAGATCGCCATCGAGGGCACCGGCAGGGCGTAGGCCGACACCAGGTCCGCGCCCGGCCCCTTCGCCAGCATGTCGTCCAGGAGCCGGTCGACGAGGCTCTGCAGCCTGGGACGGATGGCGTTCATGCGCTTGACGCCGAAGCTGGGGATCAGCATGCGCCG
Source organism: Streptomyces sp. HUAS 15-9 (assembly GCF_025642155.1). Classification (NCBI taxonomy): domain Bacteria; kingdom Bacillati; phylum Actinomycetota; class Actinomycetes; order Kitasatosporales; family Streptomycetaceae; genus Streptomyces; species Streptomyces qianjiangensis. Next base: position 186,760 of record NZ_CP106798.1, read on the forward strand.
CTGCCGGGCGTGCAGGGGGTCGTCGACGCCGATCAGCGGGAAGGCGAGCCCGCCGCGGTCCTCGGTGCGCTGGACGACGACGGGGAAGTCCGGGTGGCCCCAGTCGGAGGACAGCCGGGGATCGACGAGCAGCGCCCGTCCCTCGGCATGCCCGGTGATCAGCCATGCCGGTCGGCCGTCGAACAGCGTGACCCGCGTCAGCGGGCTCTCGCCCCGCCACTGGGCGTACTCCTTCGGCGGCTGGTACGGGCAGGTCCGGTCCTGGGGGAAGGACGGAGCCGACGCCCCGGTGAAGCGGATTTCGGTCTCGGTCATGTCGTGCCTTTCGAACAACCGGCAAGTGCGGTCGTCCATCGAAATGTGAAGGGCTACGGGAATCAGGTTTCAGTCCGTCAGCAGGGCGCCTGGGGCAGTCCGGTCACAGCACCCGGTCGTCCGGCCCCGGACCCTCGGTCACCGGCCGGAAGGGGTGATCAGCGCACGCGGTCCGCGGGCGCTGATCACCTGTGCCAGTGGGCCGTGGTGCGGAGGTCACCAGGTGACGGGCAGCTCGTGCACGCCGTAGAAGACCATGTCGGTGCGGAAGCGGAGCTCCTCGACGGGCTTGGCCAGGCGCAGGGTCGGAAAGCGACGGAACAGGGTCTCGAAGACGATCTGCAGCTCGATCCGGGCGAGTTGCTGGCCGATGCACTGGTGTGCGCCGAAACCGAAGGCCAGATGCGGGGCGGGGCGGCGCGTGATGTCGAAGCGCTCGGGCTCCTCCACGAAGGCGGGGTCGAAGTCGGCGGCGAGGACATGCGCGACGACCTGCTCGCCCTCGGTGATGCGCACGCCACCGAGCTCCACGTCCCGGGTGGCGACGCGCTCGCCGCCGAACTGGCCGATGGTCAGGTAGCGCAGCAGCTCCTCGACCGCATTGCCGATCAACGACGGGTCCTCGCGAAGCAGGGCCAGCTGGTCGGGGCGGTCGAGGAGCAGCACCGCGCCGAGGCCGATCATGCAGGCGGTGGTGTCGTGGGCCGCGATCAGCAGGGTGCCGGCCGCGTTCATGAGGAACATGTCGTCGACCACGCCATCGGGGTCCTCGGTGGTGATCAGCGCCGAGATCAGGTCGTCGCCGGGATCGGCCCGGCGCTCCTGGACGAGCTGGTAGAGCAGCCCGCCCAGGCGCATGCCGGCGGCCTCGGTGGCGGCGGCGTCCTGGTCGACCCGCATCATCGCCTCGGCAATGTCCTGGAACTCCGCGCGGCGCTCGACCGGGACGCCGAACAGGTCGGAAATGACCATGGACGGCACCGGGTTGGCGAAGGTCTTCACCAGGTCGACCGGGCCGCCCCGCGCCTCGATGGCATCGAGGTGCTCGTCGACGATGCGCTGGATGTTCGGCCTGAGCGCCTGCATGCGCCGGACGGTGAACTCCTTGGCGAGCAGCTTGCGGTCCGAGGTGTGCTCCGGCTCGTCCTGCCACAGCAGGCTGCCGCGGCCGGGCTTCTGGGTGACGACGCCGTCCTGGGTGTGCAGGGCATAGGGCACCTGGACGCTGAACGAGGGGTCGCGCAGCAGGGCGCGCACCTCCTCGTAGCCGGTCGCCAGCCATGCCTCGTGGCCGCTGGTGAAGGTGGCGCGGGTCACCGGGGCGGCCGCCCGGATGTCGGCGAGGCCGTCCGGCGGGAGGAACGGGCAGCTGCGGGCCTTGGGGACGGCGGGCGCGTCGGCGGTGGGCTCGGACATGGTTCTCCTTGCGCTTGTGGGAGGTGGCGGGGTTCGTGCGCCGGGGACGGTCAGGCGGCGGCGAGTTCGAGCGCGGTCTCGCCGCGCCGGGCCGCGTTCACGAGGACGGCCATGTTCCCGGAGGGGTGCACGTTGTCGTACATCATCTGGTGCATGCGCCCGATGTCCTGGAAGCCGTCGCAGACGGACAGACAGGGGTCGAGCATGCCGGCGCCGACGAGGGTGATGACCTCGCGGCACTGGCGTGTGTCGGCGTAGTGCGAGCCCTGGAGGCGCTTGGAGCGCATCCACAGGTGGCGCAGGTCGACGTCTCCGTTGTAGCCGGAGGTGCCACCGCAGATCACCACCATGCCGGCGTTGTCGCACAGGTACATCGAGGTCGGAAGGGTGTCCTGGCCGCTGTGCTCCAGCACGATCCGCGGGGACCTGCGCTCACCGAGGATCTCCCAGATCTTCTTTCCGACCCCGCGAGCGCCGCGCAGGAACCGCGTCGACGCCTCGGCGTCCCCGACATCGGGCAGCCGGCCCCAATGGTCGAAGTCACGGCGGTTGATGGTGCCCTGCGCCCCGAGGCGGCGGCAGTACTCGGCACGGTCCTCGCTGGAGACCACGGCGATCGGGATGCCGCCGGCCAGCCTGACGAGCTGGATGGCCATCGAGCCGAGGCCGCCCGCACCGCCCCAGATCAGGACGGGGTCGCCGGGGCGGACCGTGTTGCCCTGCCAGCCGAACAGCTGCCGGTAGGCGGTGGGCCCGGTGAGCAGGAAGGCCGCCGACTCCTCCCACGACAGATGGGCGGGCTTGGGGTGGCACTGGTACTCGTCGACGCGGCAGAACTGGGCGAAGGAGCCGTAGTTGGTCTCGTACCCCCAGGCCTTGATGCTCTCCGAGACCAGAGGGTCCGTGCCCATCCGGATGTCCTCGGCGGTCTCGTCCCACTGGCCGCTGGTGAGCAGCACGTGCTCACCCACCTTGACGTTGCGGACGCCTTCGCCGACGGCCCACACCACACCGGAGGCCTCCGAGCCTCCGATGTGGAAGTCCTCGGACTGGCCCTGGCGCTGCCGCATCCCGATGACGTCGACCGGCTCGCCCAGCGAGGACCACACGTTGTTGTAGTTGATGCCGGCGGCCATCACGTAGACCAGCACCTGGCCGCGGCCCACCTCGGGGGTGTCGACGACCTCGGTGCGGAACGCCTGCTTCGGTTCTCCGAAGCGGTTCTGGCGGATCACCGACGCGTACATCTGCCGCGGGACCTCACCGAGGGGCGGGGTCTCGGCTATCTCGTAGAGAGCCTTCGTCATGATTTCTCTCCCACATCTGCTCTGTCCGGTCTGGCGGGCCCGCGGTGGTCGCGGGCCGGTCATGCGGTCGTGGCGTCCGGAGGTGCTGCGGCGCCGGATGCATCGGTGACGGTGTCCGCCAGCCAGGAATCCACCGCCGCCGCGGTGGTGCCGGCGTGGTCCTCCACCATCGAGTAGTGGTTTCCGGTCACTTCGACGATCGTGTCCACGTGCTCGGGCGGTGCCGCGCGCCCGTCGCCGTCCGCGGCACCGGCCGGCACGGGCTCGCTCGCCCGTACGAGCAGGGTCGGCGCGGCGATCCGCGGCGCGGCCCAGTCGTCGAACAGGCGCATATAGCGGCCCATCGCGGTGAGCTGTTCGCCGCCGGACCTCATGAAGTCCAGGCGCTGCGACTGTGCCTGGGCCATGGCGTTGAGCACCTGGTGGTCGAAGGGGATCTCGCGGCTGAAGCTGTCGACCATCACCACGGCCGCCGGCTGCTCGCCCATGGCCTCCAGATGTGCCGCCACGCCGTGGGCGATCCAGCCGCCGGAGGAGTAGCCGAGCAGGACGACCGGCTTTCCGCCGGCGCACTCCCGTACGGTCTGGGCGTGCAGCCGGAGCACAGCGTCCGGGTCGGACGGAAGCGGCTCGCCCTTCTCGTAGCCGGGGTTGAGCAGCGCCCACACGTCCAGTCGGTCGCGGAAGGGTGCGGCGAGCCGCGCGTACTGGTGCGCTCCGGCCGGTACGACGTACGGCGAGAAGCACATCAGCGCCAGGGGACGGTCGCCCTGCGACAGCCGTACCGGGGCGGGCCGCTGGGCCAGTTCCTCGGGCCGCTCGAACGAAGGCCGAAAGCGGGCCGCCTCCATCAGCATCCCCATGGCCTCGGCGGCCGTCCCGTTCTCGCTCGCGTGCCGGTAGAGCTGCACCAGCATGTCGGCGGGCCGCTCCTGCGCCGCACCGCGGCCGGCGCCCTGGAGCCGCGTCAGCAGGTGCTTGGCGAGCCTGGCGGGCGTGGGATGGTCGAAGGCCAGTCCGGCGGGCAGGTGGAGACCGGTCGCCGCCGACAGGCGCCGGCGCAGGTCGATCGCGGTGAGCGAGTCGAAGCCGAGCTCCAGGAAGTGCGCGGTGGGCAGCACGTCCTCGGCCGACGCGTGACCGAGGACCACGGCGCTCTGGGCGCGGATGTGCTCCAGCAGCCGCTCCTCCCGCTCGGCCGGGGCGAGTGCGGCGAGTTCGGTCGCCAGCGTCGCTCCGTCGCCGGTCTCCTCGTCGGCGGCCCGCTCTGCCTCCAGGAGCCGCTGTACGTCGGGCAGATCGGCCAGTAGCGGGCTGGGCCGTGCCACGGTGAAGACGGGCAGGAACTTCTCCCAGTCGATCGGGGCGACGGTGAGGGCCGCCTCGTCGTGCTCGACGGCCTGGCGCAGGGCGGAGATCGCGAGTTCGGGGGCCATGACGCCCAGGCCCCGCCGCTCGCCACGCTCCTGGATCGCGTCGTCGACCATGCCGCCGCCCGCCCAGCCGCCCCAGGCGACCGAGGTCGCGGTCAGGCCGCGGGCCCGCCGCCGCAGCGCCAGGGCGTCGAGGAAGGCGTTGGCACAGGCGTAGGAGGCCTGGCCACCGCTGCCCCAGACGCCGGCACCGGAGGCGAAGAGGACGAACGCGTCCAGCTCACGGCCGTCGAGCAACTCGTCGAGGTGGACGGCGCCGGTGACCTTGGCGGCCGCGGCTTCGGCGAACTCGTCGAGACCGGCGTCGGCCAGCATGGACGACCGTGCCGTGCCGGCGGCGTGCAGCACCGCGGTGAGCGGGTGCCGGGACTCGATGCCGGCGAGCAGCCGCGCGAGGGCGTCGCGGTCGGCGATGTCGCAGGCGGCGATGGTCACTTCGGCGCCCAGGGCGGTCAGCTCCGCGCGCAGTTCCGGCGCACCGGGGGCGTCGGGCCCGCTCCTGCTGGTGAGCACCAGGTGCTGCGCGCCCGCGCCCGCCAGCCAGCTGGCCAGGTGCCGGCCCACGCCGCCGGTTCCGCCGGTGACCAGGACGGTGCCACGGGGCTGCCACGGGGTCACGGGCTCCGCGTCGGCGGGCCGCGCCCGGAGCATGCGCCGGCCGAACACGCCGTCGGCACGTACGGCGAGCTGATCCTCGTCGTGCTGGGCCAGCACTCCGGCCAGTCGGCGCAGCGCGTGCTCGTCCAGCTTCTCGGGCAGGTCGACGAGACCGCCCCAGCGCCGGGGCAGTTCCAGTGCGGCGACGACGCCCAGGCCCCAGAGCTGTGCCTGGCCCGCGTCGCGCAGCGGGTCGCCGGCTCCGGTGGACACGGCTCCGCTGGTCGCGCACCACAGCGGTGCCTGGACGTCCACGTCGCCGAGCGCCTGCACCAGGGTGACGGTCGTGGCGAGGCTCGCCGACAACGTCGGGTGGAGCGGGTGGGTGCCGGGGGCGAGGCCGAGCATCGACAGGACACCGGTGGGCTGTTCGCCGCCGAGCTCCTCGGCGAGCCGCTGCGTGGCCTGCGCGCGGTCGCAGTCGACGGGGAGTTCGACGACCCGCACCTTGGCGCCGTGGGCGCCGAGCACGCCGACGACGCAGGGTGCCCACTGCTCGTCCGCCAGCCCGGCGGGCAGGACGGCGAGCCACAGGCCGTGCAGGCCGGGGGCCGGGTGGTCGGTCAGCCGCCGGAAGGAGACGCGGTAGCGCCAGCCGTCCACCGTGGACTTCTCCCGGCCGCGCCGACGCCACGCGGACAGCACCGGCAGCGCCGGGCCGACGAGGGCGGCGTCGTCCGCCCCGAGTTCCTCGGCGAGCCCGGACAGGTCCGTGTTCTCCACCAGCTCCCAGAACCCTGCCTCGACCGGATCGGCGCCCGCGGGCGCCGGGTCGGCGCTCTCCAGCCAGTACCGCTGTCGCTGGAACGCGTACGTCGGCAGGTCCACGCACCGTACCGGATGCCCGGCGAAGGGGACCGTCAGGTCCACGGGTACGCCGCTCACGTGCAGTTCGGACACGGAGCGCAGGAAGCGGTCCATGCCGCCCTCGCCTCTGCGCAGCGAGGCGCCGGTCACGGCGTCGGCACCGGCCTCCTCCGCGATCTCCTGCACCGCGCCGGCCAGCAGCGGATGCGGGCTGCACTCGACGAACACCGTGTGCCCGTCCGCCAGCAGCGTCCGTACGGACCGCTCGAACTCCACCGTGTGCCGCGCGTTGCGGTACCAGTACCCGGCGTCCAGGGCGGTGGTGTTCAGCACCGTGCCGGTCACCGTGGAGTAGAAGGGGATGTCCGCCGCGCCCGGCGCGACCGGGGCCAACTGCTCCAGGAGTTCGGGGCGCAGGCTCTCGACCTGGGCGGAGTGCCCGGCACCGGTGGCGCCGCGGACCTTGCGCACACGCACGCCCTCGCCCTGAAGTTCCGCCAGGAGTTCGTCGACCGCATCGGGCTGTCCGGAGACGGTCAGGGCGGCGGGCCCGTTCACGGCGGCGACCGACAGCCGGTCCCCGTACTTCTCCAGCCGCGCACGAACCTGGTCGGCGGGCATGGCGACCGCGAGCATGGCGCCCTTGCCGATGAGCTTGGTCAGCGTCCGGCTGCGCAGGGCCACGATCCGGGCCGCGTCGTCCAGCGTCAGCGCGCCCGCGACGTACGCGGCGGCGACCTCGCCCTGCGAATGGCCGACGACGGCGCCAGGCGTCACACCGTAGGAGCGCCACAGGGCGGCCAGGGACACCATCACCGTGAACAGCGCGGGCTGGGCGACCTCCACCTCGGCCACGTCCGGCGCATCGGGTTCGGCGCGCAGGACGTCGAGCAGCGGCCAGTCGAGGTAGGGGGCGAACGCCCCGGCGCAGGCCCTCGCCTGCTCGGCGAAGACCGGGGAGGTGTCCAGCAGTTCGCGGGCCATCTCGGTCCACTGCGAGCCGTGACCGGGGAAGACGAAGGCGACCCTGCCAACGGCCGCGGCGGTGCCCTGGACCACGGTGTCCGCGGGTGCGCCGTCGGCGAGCGCCGCGAGCCCGGACCGCAGCTCGTGCCGGTCGTGGCCGACGACCACGGCCCGCTGCTCCAGCCGCGTCCGCGTGGTGACGAGGGCGCGGCCGACGTCGGGCAGGGACAGCCCTTCGGTGCGGTCGAGGTGGTTCAGCAGCCGGCGGGCCTGCTCGCGCAGGGACCGGGCGGTCTTCGCGGACAGCGCCCACGGGACCACGTCCAGGGGCCGGGCGGCGGTCGCGTCCCGCACTACGGGGGACTGCTCGCCCTCGGCGGCGGGCGCGGTCCGCGGAGCCTGCTCGATGACGGTGTGCACGTTGGTGCCGCTCAGCCCGAACGAGGACACGGCCGCACGCCGTGGCCTGTCCAGGTCGGGCCAGGTGGTCTGCTCGGTGAGCAGGCGCACGTTCCCGCCGGCCCAGTCGACGTCCGGGGTCGGCTCGTCGACGTGCAACGTCCGCGGCAGGATGCCGTTGCGAATGGCCATCACCATCTTGATGACGCCGCCGACGCCCGCGGCCGCCTGCGCGTGGCCGATGTTGGACTTCAGCGAGCCGAGCCACAGCGGCCGGTCCTCGGAGCGCTCCTTGCCGTACGTGGCCAGCAGCGCCTGCGCCTCGATCGGGTCGCCGAGCCGGGTTCCGGTGCCGTGGGCCTCCACGGCGTCCACCTCGTCCGGGGTGAGCCGGGCGTTGGCCAGCGCCTGCCGGATGACCTGCTGCTGGGCCTTGCCGCTGGGCGCGGTCAGGCCGTTGGAGGCGCCGTCCTGGTTGACCGCGCTGCCCCGCACGACGGCCAGGACCTCGTGCCCGTTGCGGCGGGCGTCGGACAGCCGCTCCACCAGGACCAGGCCCACGCCCTCGGCGAAGCCGGTGCCGTCGGCGGACGAGGAGAACGCCTTGCAGCGGCCGTCGGCGGACAGCGCGCGCTGCCGGCTCGACATCGTGAACGCGGACGGTCCGGCCATCACCATCACGCCGCCGGCCAGGGCCATGGAGCACTCGCCGCCCCGCAGCGCCTGCACGGCGAGGTGGAGGGCGGTCAGCGAGGACGAGCACGCGGTGTCGACGGTGACCGACGGGCCTTGCAGTCCGAAGGCGTAGGAGAGCCGACCGGAGATCACGCTGGCCGCGTTGCCACTGGGGAGGTAGCCCTCGACGCCGTCGGGCACCTTGAGCGGGCGGCCGGTGTAGTCCTGGTAGCCGGAGCCGACGAAGACGCCTGTGGCGGTGGAGCGCATCGCGTCGGGGGCGATCCGGGCGCGTTCGAAGGCCTCCCAGGCGGTCTCCAGCAGCAGGCGCTGCTGCGGGTCCATGGCGACGGCCTCGCGCGGGCTGATGCCGAAGACCGCGGGGTCGAACTCGTCCGCGTCGTGCAGGAATCCGCCCTGGGTGGTGTACGTGGTGCCGGGGTGGTCGGGGTCCGGGTGGTAGAGCGCCTCGACGTCCCAGCCGCGGTTGCCGGGGAAGCGGGAGACCGCGTCGCGGCCGGAGGCGACCAGCTCCCACAGGTCCTCGGGCGAGCGCACGCCGCCGGGGTAGCGGCAGGCCATCGCGATGATGGCGATCGGCTCGTCCAGCACCGCGGCGGCCGCCGTGGCCGGGGCGTTCGCGTTCTGGCCGCCGGTGAGTTCGGCGAGCAGGTGGGCGGCGAGGTCCGCGGCCGTGGGGTGGTCGAAGACCAGCGTCGTGGGCAGGGCGAGGCCGGTGGCCTCGTTGATGCGGTTGCGCAGTTCCACCGCGGTCAGGGAGTCGAAGCCGAGGTCCCTGAAGGGCCGGTCGGCCTCGACGGCGCCCACTTCGCGGTGGCCGAGGACGGCGGCGGCGTGCGTGCGCACGAGGTCCACGAGGGCGCGAGCGCCGTCTTCGGGCGACAGCCCGGCCAGGCTCTCGGCGAGCGCCCCGGAGCCGTGGCCCGCCTCGGGGGCGTCCTGCGCGAGCGTCGCGCGCACCTCGGGGAGGTCGCCGAGCAGCGGGCTGGGACGGCCGAGGGTGAACGGCACGATGAAGCGCGACCAGTCCACGTCGGCCACGGTCAGCAGGGTCTCGTCGTGGTCGAGCGCGCGCTGCAGGGAGGTGATCGCCGACGCGGGGGTCATCGCGCGAAGGCCGCGGCGGCGCAGCCGCTCCTCGTCGTCGCCGTCCTCGACCATGCCGCCGTCGGCCCAGGGGCCCCAGGAGAGGGCGGTCGCGGTGAGGCCGCGGTCGCGGCGGTGCCGGGCGAGAGCGTCGAGGAAGGCGTTGCCGGCGGCGTAGGCGGCCTGGCCGCCGCTGCCCCAGACGCCGGAGATGGAGGAGAAGAGGATGAAGGCGTCGAGTTCCTGGTCGCCCAGCAGTTCGTCCAGGTGCGCCGCGCCGCCGGCCTTGGCGGCGAGCGCGGCGGCGAAGGCGGCCGGGGTGGTGGCGTCCACCATGCCGGCGTCGGCGACTCCGGCGGCGTGCACGACGGCGGTGAAGGCGTGCTCGGCGAGCAGTGCCGCCACGGCGTCGCGGTCGGCCATGTCGCAGGCGGCGAGCGTGACGCGGGCGCCGAGGTCCTCCAACTCATCACGCAGGGTGGCGGCGCCGGGGCGTCCGCGCCCCGGCGGCTGGTGAGGACGAGGTGTTCGGCGCCGCCGCGCGCCAGCCAGCGGGCGACGTGGCCGCCCAGCGCGCCCGTACCACCGGTGACGAGGACGGTGCCGCGGGGTTGCCAGCGGTGGGTGGCCGCGCGTGCCGGTGCATGGGCGAGCCGCCGGGCGAAGACGCCGGAGGCGCGGACGGCGAGCTGGTCCTCCTTCCAGGGGCCCGTCAGCGCCTGTCCCAGCACGTCGGCCAGGCGTGCGGCGGCTTGCTCGTCGACGGTCTCCGGCAGGTCGATCAGCCCGCCCCAGCGCCGGGGCAGCTCCAGGGCGACGGTGCGGCCCAGGCCCCAGACCTGGGCGTGCCGGGCGTCGCGTAAGACGTCGGAACCGCTCACGGCCACCGCGCCCGAGGTGGCGCACCACAGCGGGGCGTCGACGTCCGCGTCGCCCAGCGCCTGGACGAGCAGCAGGGTGGGCAGCACGGGGTCGCCGGTGACGAGCAGGGACAGCACGCCGTCGACCGGCCCGATCCCGGCCAGCTCCCCGGCCAGACCGGCGCGGTCGCTCGCCGCGCCGACGACCAGCGTCTTCACAGTGGCGCCGCGAGCGGTGAGCGCGGTGCGGACCACGGCGGTCTGCTCGGTCTCCTCCTCCGGCACGGCCAACAGCCAGGTGCCGCCGATACCGGCCGGAGCGAGCTCGCCCAGCCGCTTCCACGACTCGCGGTAGCGCCGGTCGTCGACGGCCGACTGCTCCTTGCGCTGCCGCCGCCATGACGACAGCCTCGGCAGCACATCGCTGAACGCGTCCCCCGCGCCGATGTCCAGGGTCGCGGCGAGGGCCTGCAGGTCCTCGCGCTCGACGGTCTCCCAGAACTCCACGTCCACCGGGTCCACCGCCGCGGCGGCAGCGGCGGGCTCCCGCGTCTGCACCCAGTACCGCTCGTGCTGAAACGCGTACGTCGGCAGGTCGGTCTTCCGCGCACCGGCGAAGAGGACGCTCCAGTCCACCGCGACGCCGTGCGTGTGCAGATGGGCCAGGGCCGTCACGAGTGCCTGCCGCTCGGGGCGGTCACCGCGCAGGACGGGCACGGTGACCGCCTCGTCCACACAGCCCTGCGCCATGGCGCTGAGGACACCGCCCGGGCCGATCTCGACGAAGGTCTTCACGCCCAGCTCGTGCAGGGTCCGCACGCCGTCGGCGAAGCGGACGGCCTCGCGGACGTGCCGGACCCAGTACTCGGGCGTGTAGGCCTCGACGAGCCGACCCGTGAGGTCGGAGACGACGGGGAGTCGGGGCTTCTCGAAGGCCAGGCCGCGCACGACCCCGGCGAACTCCTCCAGCATCGGGTCCATCAACGGCGAGTGGAAGGCGTGACTGACCTTCAGCCGGGACGTCTTGCGGCCCTGCTCGGCGAAGCCCGCGGCAATCGCCAGGGCCGCCGTCTCGTCACCGGAAACCACCACCGACGAGGGGCCGTTGACCGCGGCGATGCTCACCCCGTCGGTGAGGTGGGGCAGGACTTCCTCCTCGGTGGCCTGTACGGCGACCATCGCGCCGCCCGCGGGCAGCGCCTGCATCAGCGCGGCGCGCGCGGACACCAGCTTCGCCGCGTCGTCGAGGGACAGCGCACCGGCCACGTGCGCGGCCGCGATCTCGCCCACGGAGTGGCCCACGACGAAGTCGGGCCGGACGCCCAATGATTCGAGGAGCCGGAACAGGGCCACCTCGACCGCGAAGAGCGCGGGCTGGGTGCACCCGGTCCGGTGCAGTGTTTCGGTATCGACGTCGACCGGGGCGTCCAGGTGCGCGCACACCTCGTCGTAGGCCGTGGCGAAGACGGGGAACGCCGCATACAGTTCGCGCCCCATGCCGATGCGCTGCGAGCCCTGCCCCGAGAAGAGGAAGCCGGTCTTGCCGCCGGCCGGGCGCCCCAGCAGTACACGGGACGAAGGGGTCCCGCTGGCCAACTCCTCCAGCCCGAGGAGGAGTTCCTCACGGCTCTCCCCGACGACGGCGGCCCGGTGACGCATGGCCGTGCGGGTCGTGGCCAGCGACAGCCCGACGTCCTGCGGCCGGACCTCGCCCCGTGCCAAGGGCAGCAGCCGGGCCGCCTGGGCCTTGAGCGCCGCGTCGCTCCTGGCGGAGAGCACCCACGCCAGCGGGCCGTCGGCCAGAGCCTCTGCGGGCTCCTCGTCCTGGGCCGGCGCCTGCTCGATGATGGTGTGGGCGTTGGTGCCGCTGACGCCGAAGGACGACACGGCGGCTCGGCGCGGATGATCGGTCTCCGGCCACTCCACGGCCTGTGCCAGCAGCCGCACCGCACCCGCCGACCAGTCCACGTGCGGCGTCGGCTCGTCCACGTGCAGGGTCCGCGGGAGCACGCCGTGGCGCATGGCCATGACCATCTTGATGATGCCGCCGACACCCGCGGCCGCCTGCGAGTGACCGATGTTGGACTTCAGCGAGCCCAGCCACAATGGCCGGTCTCCAGGCCGCTCCCGGCCGTACGTGGCGAGCAGCGCCTGCGCCTCGATCGGGTCACCCAGCGTCGTACCCGTACCGTGCGCCTCGACGACGTCGATCTGGGCGGGAGACAGCCCGGCCGATGCCAGGGCCTGGCGGATGACCCGCTGCTGCGCCGGACCGTTCGGCGCGGTCAGGCCGTTGGACGCGCCGTCCTGGTTCACGGCGCTGCCCCGCACCACGGCCAGGACCCGGTGCCCGTTGCGGCGGGCGTCGGACAGCCGCTCCACCAGGAGCATGCCCACGCCCTCGGCCCAGCCGGTGCCGTCGGCGCCGGCGCCGAACGCCTTGCACCGTCCGTCAGGGGCGAGCCCGCGCTGGCGGCTGAACTCCACGAACGCGGTAGGCGTGGTCATCACCTGCACGCCGCCTGCCAGCGCCATGGAGCACTCGCCGCCGCGCAGCGCCTGGATCGCCCAGTGCAGCGCCACCAGCGACGACGAACACGCCGTGTCGACGGTGACCGCCGGGCCCTCCAGTCCGAACGTGTAGGCGATACGGCCGGACATCACACTGGCGGAGTTGCCGGTCCCGAGATGGCCGTCGGACTCGCCGCCCACCCCGACCAGGAGGTTGACGTAGTCCTGGTAGCCGGAGCCGACGAAGACTCCGGTGCGGCTGCCACGCACCGACTCCGCGTCGATGCCTGCCCGCTCGAACGTCTCCCACGTGGTCTCCAGCAGCAGGCGCTGCTGCGGATCCATCGCCACGGCCTCACGCGGGCTGATCCCGAAGAACCCCGGGTCGAACTCCCCCGCCTCGTAAAGGAATCCACCGTGCCGTGCGTACGTCTTCCCCGTCGCCTCCGGGTCCGGGTCGTAGATGCCGTCCACGTCCCAGCCCCGGTCCGCCGGGAACTCGCCGACCGCGTCACCACCGGAGACCACCAGCTGCCACAGGTCCTCCGGCGAACGCACCCCGCCCGGATACCGGCACGCCATGCCGACGATCGCGATGGGTTCCTGGTCCTTCTCCTGGACCTCGCGAAGGCGCTCCCGGACCTGACGAAGGTCTCCGGTGACGCGCTTGAGATACTCGAGAAGCCTGTCTTCGTTGCTGCTCATCCGCCTCATCCGTCCTCGGCTGTCGTTAAAGGTAGGGCGCCAAGAACTAGGAATTTTCTAGATCTTGATCGATCAGATCGAAGATGTCGTCGACCGTCGCGTCCTGGAGCTGCCGCTGCGCATCGGCCGATTCCGCACCTTGCTCTCCGGCGGAGTTCACCAGGGACAGCAGCTCCTGCAGCCGCCTTCGCATCCCCGACCGGACCGTCTCCTCGGTGGAGGCGGCCGTCGAGATCACCGACTCCAGCCGGTCGAGCTCGCCGAAGACCGACACCTCGTCCGGGCCCGTCTCGCCGACGAGTTCGCTCTGCAGGTAGCGGGCGATCGCCTCGGGCGTCGGGTGGTCGAAGACGAGCGTCGCGGGCAGGGTCAGGCCGGTGTCGGCGATGAGCAGGTTGCGCAGCTCCACCGCGGTGAGGGAGTCGAAGCCGAGGTCCCGGAACGCCAGGTCCGGTTCCACAGCCACGGAGCCGTTGTGGCCGAGTACGGCCGCCGCGTGCGCGCACACCGTGTCCACGAGCAGGCGTTGCTGTTCGCCCTCGGACAGCGTCGACAGCTTCTCCTTGAGCGCGGACGGCTCCGCGGCCCGCTCGGCGGGCTCCTCCGCGAGGGCGTCCCTGACCTCGGGCAGGTCGCTCAGCAGCGCGCTCGGCCTGCTGACGGTGAACGGCACGACGAACCGCCGCCAGTCCACGTCGGCCACGGTGAGGGTGCCGTCCCCGCCGCTCAGCGCACCGTGCAGCGCGGAGATCGCCCGGTCCGGCCGCAGCACGGTCAGGCCACGCTGTCGCAACCGCTCCTCGTCACCGGCGTCGGCGACCATGCCGCCCTCGCCCCAAGGGCCCCAGGCGATCGCGGTCGCGGTGAGGCCCCGGGCCCGCCGGTGCTGCGCCAGGCCGTCGAGGAAGGCGTTCGCGGCCGAGTACGCGGCCTGCCCGCCGCCTCCCCACACGCCGGAGACGGAGGAGAAGAGGACGAAGGCGTCCAGCTCCTGATCGCCGAGCAGTTCGTGGAGGTGCACGGCCCCGAGGGCCTTCGCGGCGACCGTCGCCGCGAAGTCGCCGATGCTCGTCTCGGCGAGCATGCCCGCCTCGGCGGTGCCGGCCGTGTGGACGACGGCGTTCACCGGGTGCTCGGCGAGCAGCGCGGCCAGTGCCTCGCGGTCGGCCACGTCACAGGCGGCGACGGTCACGCGTACGCCCGCCTCCTCCAGCTCGGCCTCGAGGCCGGCGGCGCCGGGTGCCGCGGGGCCGCGGCGGCTGGTGAGCACCAGGTGCTCGGCACCCGCACCGGCGAGCCAGCGGGCGACGTGCCCGCCCAGCGCACCCGTACCACCCGTGATCAGCACCGTGCCGCGCGGCGACCACGAGCGGTCGCTCCGGGCTGCGGGCAGCCGCGACAGGCGCCGTACGAACAGCCCGCGGTCGCGGATCGCGACCTGGTCCTCGGCCGACTGGCCGAGCACCGTGGCGAGTCGGCCGACGACCCGGGCGTCGACCGTGTCCGGGAGGTCGATCAGACCGCCCCAGCGCGGCGCGTGCTCCAGCGCCGCCACCCGGCCCAGACCCCAGACCTGGGACTGGTACGGATCCGCCACCTCCTCGGCGGGGCTCACGCCCACCGCGTTCCGGGTCGCGCACCACAGCGGGGCGTCGATGCCCGCGTCACCCAGGGCCTGGACGAGCAGAACGGACAGCGCGACGCCGGCGGTCAGTGCGGCGGCCGCCGGGGCGGCCTCGCCGTCGACGGCGAGCAGCGACAGGACGCCCGCCACGGGCTCGTCACCGGCCGCCCGGGCGAGCTGCGCGGTCAGGTCCTCACGGTCGGTGGCCGGCTCGACCGGGACCGGCAGCGGAGCCAGGCCCCGCTCGGTCAGCCCGCGGAGGCAGGCGGTGACCCAGTCGTCGCCGAGGTGCGCAACGCTGACCGGAACCAGCCATACACCGATCCGGGCAGGGCTCTGCGGGGCGGGATCGGGTATCCCTTTCCAGGTGACGTCGTAGCACCAACCGTCCACGGCTGACTGCTCCTTGCGCTGCCGCCGCCACGACGACAGCCGCGGCAGTACGTCGCTGAAAGCATCCCCTGCCCCGATGCCCAGGCTCTCGGCGAGGGCCTGCAGGTCCCCACGCTCCACGGTCTCCCAGAACTCCGCGTCCAGCGGGTCCGCCAGCGCGGCGGCAGCGGTTCGCGGGGCGTCGACCCAGTACCGCTCGTGCTGGAAGGCGTAGGTCGGCAGGTCGGTCTTCCGCGCACCGGCGAAGAACACGTTCCAGTCCACGGACACGCCGTGCGTGTGCAGATGGGCCAGGGCCGTCACGAGTGCCTGCCCCTCGGGGCGGTCGGCACGCAGGACGGGCACGGTGACGGCCTCGTCCGCGCAGGCCTGTGCCAGAGCGCTGAGGACACCGCCGGGACCGATCTCGACGAAGGTGGTCACACCCAGGTCGCCGAGGGTCTCGATACTGTCGGCGAAGCGCACCGCTTCGCGCACGTGCTGGACCCAGTACTCGGGGGTGTACGGCTCGGCCAGGCGGCCGGTGAGGTTCGAAACGACGGGAATCCGCGGCTCGTTGAAGACCAGACCACGGACGACCTCGGCGAACTCCTCCAGCATCGGCTCCATCAACGGCGAGTGGAACGCATGACTGACCTTCAACCGGGAGGTCTTACGGCCCTGTTGAGTGAAGACCTCGGCGATCCCCAGCACGGCGTCCTCGGCTCCGGATAGCACCACGGACCGAGGACCGTTGACCGCCGCTATACCGACCTCGTCCGTCAGGTGCGGCAGCACCTCGTCCTCGGCCGCCTGCACAGCAACCATCGCGCCACCAGTGGGCAGGGCCTGCATCGACGCGGCACGCGCCGACACCAGCTTCACCGCATCGTCCAGCGACAGCACCCCGGCCACATGCGCGGCCGCGATCTCACCCACCGAGTGACCCGCCACGTAATCCGGCCGCACACCCCACGATCCGAGGAGCCGGAACAGCGCCACCTCGACCGCGAACAGCGCGGGCTGGGCACACCCGGTCTCGTGCAGGGTCTCGGCATCGACGTCCACCGGCACGTCCAGACGCGCACACACCTCGTCGTACGCATCGGCGAAGACCGGGAACACCTCGTACAACTCACGCCCCATACCGATCCGCTGCGAACCCTGACCCGAGAACAGGAAGCCGACCTTGCCTCCCGGCCGGCCCTGGACAACTCCGGGTGACGGCATTCCGGCGGCCAGGTAGCCCAGTCCGCGGCGGAAGTCGTCAGTGCTCTCGCCGATGACGGCCGCCCTGTGGCGCAGGGCGCTCCGGGTGGTGGCCAGCGAGAAGCCGACATCGGCCAGTGACGTGCCGTCCTCCACGAAGGCCAGCAGTCGTCGTGCCTGGTCGCGCAGCGCAGCGCTGCTCCTGGCGGAGAGCACCCACGGCAGGAGGGCCGGCGCCGGAGCGGTGGTGGCCTCTTCGGCCGGGGCCGGCGGGGCCTGTTCGATGATCGTGTGGGCGTTGGTACCGCTGACGCCGAAGGACGAGATCGCGGCGCGGCGCGGGTGGTCCGTCTCCGGCCACTCCACAGCCTCGGTCAACAGCCGGACGTCTCCGGACGACCAGTCCACGTGTGGCGTCGCCTCGTCCACGTGCAGGGTCTTCGGGAGCACGCCGTGGCGCATGGCCATGACCATCTTGATGATGCCGCCGACACCCGCGGCCGCCTGGGCGTGACCGATGTTGGACTTCAGCGAGCCCAGCCACAACGGCCGGTCTCCAGGCCGCTCCCGGCCGTACGTGGCGAGCAGCGCCTGCGCCTCGATCGGGTCACCCAGCGTCGTACCCGTACCGTGGGCCTCCACGGCGTCGATGTCGGCTGCGGTGAGGCCCGCGGAGGTGAGTGCCTGGCGGATGACCCGCTGCTGCGCCGGACCGTTCGGTGCGGTCAGGCCGTTGGACGCGCCGTCCTGGTTGACGGCGCTCCCCCGTACCACCGCCAGGACCTCGTGGCCGTTACGGCGGGCGTCGGACAGCCGCTCCACCAGGAGCATGCCTACGCCCTCGGCCCAGCCCGTGCCGTCGGCGCCGGCGCCGAACGCCCTGCAGCGGCCGTCGGGCGACAGGCCGCGCTGGCGGCTGAACTCCACGAAGGCCCGCGGGGTGGACATGACCATCACGCCGCCGGCCAGCGCCATGGAGCACTCGCCGTTACGGAGGGCCTGGGCCGCCCAGTGCAGGGCCACGAGTGATGACGAGCACGCCGTGTCGACGGTGACGGCCGGTCCTTCCAGGCCGAGGGTGTAGGCGATACGGCCCGACATGATGCTCGCCGAGTTGCCCGTACCGAAGAAGCCCTCGGAATCGTCGATCGCATGGAAGGCCTGGGCGGCGTAGTCCTGGTAGCCGGAGCCGACGAACACGCCGGTACGACTGCCGCGCACCGACTCCGCGTCGATGCCTGCCCGCTCGAACGTCTCCCACGTGGTCTCCAGCAGCAGGCGCTGCTGCGGATCCATCGCCACGGCCTCACGCGGGCTGATCCCGAAGAACCCCGGGTCGAACTCCCCCGCCTCGTAAAGGAATCCACCGCGGCGCGTGTACGTCTTGCCGGACGCCTCCGGGTCCGGGTCGTAGATGCCGTCCACGTCCCAGCCGCGGTCCGCCGGGAAGTCGCCGACGGCGTCACCGCCGGAGACCACCAGCTGCCACAGGTCCTCGGGCGAGCGCACCCCGCCCGGGTAGCGGCACGCCATGCCGACGATCACGATGGGGTCGTCGTCCTCGCCGGGCGCGGCGGCCACTTCCGGTACGGCCGCGGTGGTGAGGCCGATGAGCTCGGTGCGCAACTGCCGGGCGAGTGCCTGGGCGTTGGGGTGGTCGAAGACCAACGTGGCGGGCAGTGCGAGCCCGGTCTCGGCGTTGAGCCTGTTGCGCAGTTCGACGGCGGTCAGGGAGTCGAAACCCAGATCCTTGAAGGCCCGGTCGGCCTCGATCTCACCGGCGCCGTCATGGCCGAGGACGGCCGCCGCATGTGTGCGGACGAGGTCGACCAGCAGTGCGTGCTGCTCGGTCTCGGGCATCCCGGTGAGGCGCTCGGCCAGGGGTGAGGCGGCGGCCGTGCCGGGCCCGCCGGCGGTGCTGCCCCCGGTGAGGATGCGCTCGGCCTCCGGGAGGTCGCCGAGCAGGGCGCTCGTGCGGCCCACGGTGAACGGGGGCAGGAACCGCTCCCAGTCGACGTCGGCCACCGTGGCGGTCGCCTCGCCGGAGTCCAGCGCCTGCCGGAGCCCGGCCAGGGCGAGCGCGGCGGGCATCGGGATCAGGCCGCGGCGGCGCAGTCGTTCGTCCGCGCCCTCGGCCTCGGCCATGCCGCCGTCGGCCCACGGGCCCCAGGCCACGGCGGTCGTCGGCAGGCCTTGGGCCCTGCGGCGTTCGGCGAGCCCGTCGAGCAGGGCGTTGGCCGCCGCGTAGGCGGCCTGGTAGCCGCTGCCCCACACACCGGCGATGGACGAGAAGAGGACGAAGGCGTCGAGTTCCCCGTCGGCGAGGAGCGCGTCTAGGTGCAGGGCGCCGGTTGCCTTGGCGGACAGCACATCGGCGAAGGCGCCTGGCGTCATGGCTTCCAGCGGCTCCAGGTGGTCCACGCCCGCCGTATGGACAACGGCGTTCACCGGGTGCTCGGCGAGCAGCGCGGCGAGCGCCTCACGGTCGGCGACGTCGCACGCGGCGACGGTGACACGGACACCCGTCGCCTCCAGTTCCGCGGCGAGACCCGCCGCGCCCGGCGCGTCGGCACCGCGGCGGCTGGTGAGCACCAGGTGCTCGGCGCCCCCACCGGCGAGCCAGCGGGCGACATGCCCGCCCAGCGCACCCGTACCACCGGTGATCAGCACCGTGCCGCGCGGCGACCACCGTTGTCCGGCCCGGGTGTTCCGGCGGGCGCCGGTGTGGGACAGCCTGCGGCCGAACACGCCGCGGGCGCGGATCGCGACCTGGTCCTCGGTCGACTGGCCGAGCACGGCGGCGAGGCGTCCTGCGACCCGGTCGTCGACCGTGTCCGGGAGGTCGATCAGACCGCCCCAGCGCGGCGCGTGCTCCAGCGCGGCGACCCGGCCGAGACCCCAGACGGCGTTCTGGGCGACGCTCGGCACCGCGTCCGCCCGGCCGGTGGACATGGCGGACCTGGTCAGCACCCACAGCGGGGCGTCGATGCCCGCGTCGCCCAGCGCCTGGACGAGCGCGAGGGACAGCGCGGTGCCGACGGAGAGGGCCGGGTGTCCGGCGTGGGGCCGCTCGTCGGTGCCGAGCAGGGAGATCACACCGTCGACCGGGGTCCCCCGCACGGCGTCGCCGAGCTGCCGCAGCAGTGTGCCGCGGTCGGCGGCCGGGTCGACCGTCACCCGGACCAGCCGGGCCCCGCGGGCAATGAGCCCGTCGGCGACGGCAGCGGTCCACTCGACGGCCGGGGTGTCCCCGGTGTCCTCAGTGTCCTCGGTGACCAGGAACAGCCAGTCGCCCGGCAGTTCGTGCGCCCGGAGGCCGCTGAGCGGCTTCCAGCCCGTGCGGTAGGACCGGCCTTCCACGGCGGAGTCCCGGCGCTGCTGCCGGCGCCACGCGGACAGCCGGGGCAGCACCGCATCCAACTGCTCGGCAGGCAGGTCGAGGGTGGCGGCGAGGGATTGGGCGTCCTCGCGCTCCACCGTCTCCCAGAACCCGGCCTCCACGGCGTCGGCCCCCGCGACGGCGGCGGCCGTGGGCGCGGTGGTCTCCAGCCAGTACCGCTGGTGCTGGAAGGCGTAGGTGGGCAGGTCGGCGCGCCGGGCGCCGCGGCCGGCGAAATACGCCTGCCAGTCGACGGGGACGCCGTGCACATGGAGTTGCGCGACGGCGCCGGTGATCGCCTCGGGCTCGGGGTCGCCGGACCGTGCGGAGGGAATGGTGACCGCACCGTCCAGGCAGCCCTGGGCCATGGCGCTCAGCACCGCCCCGGGGCCGGTCTCCACGAACGTGGTCACGCCCAGCTCGCCCAGGGTCCGGATGCCGTCGGCGAAGCGCACGGCCTCGCGGACGTGCCGGACCCAGTAGTCCGCCGTGTACGCGTCGACGAGCTCACCGGTGAGGTTCGAGACGACCGGTATGCGGGGCGGCTCGAAGCGCAGACCGCCGACGACGCGGGCGAAGTCCTCGAGCACGGGGTCCATCAGCGGCGAGTGGAACGCGTGGCTCACGGTGAGCCGGGAGGTCTTGCGGCCCTCCCGGGCGAAGAAGTCCGCGACGGCCGTTACGGCGTCCTCGGTTCCGGAGACCACGACGGACCGGGGGCCGTTGACCGCCGCGATGTCGGCGTCGTCCGTGAGGTGCGGCAGCACCTCGTCCTCGGTGGCCTGGACGGCGATCATCGCCCCGCCGGCGGGCAGGGCCTGCATCAGCGCGGCACGAGCCGTGACCAGTGCGGCCGCGTCCTCCAGCGACAGGGCCCCGGCCACGTGCGCGGCCGCGATCTCGCCCACGGAGTGCCCGGCCAGGTAGTCCGGCCGCACGCCCCACGACTCCAGCAGCCGGTGGACGGCGACCTCGTGGGCGAACAGCGCTGGCTGCGTGAAGGCGGTGCGGTTCAGTTCCTCGCCGTCCTCGTGGCCGTTGTCGCCGAAGGCCACGTCCCGCAGTGGCCGCTCGAGGTGCCGGTCGAGGTGGGCGCAGACCTCGTCGTAGGCCTCCGCGAACACCGGGAAGGCCTCGTACAGTTGCCGCCCCATGCCGATGTGCTGGGAGCCCTGCCCGGAGAACAGGAAGCCGACCTGGCCGGCGTCGGCGCGGCCGAGTACGACGCCGGGAGCGGGCGCCCCCGCGGCCAGGGCCCGAAGGCCCTCGGCGATCCGGCCGCGGTCGGTACCGACCACGGCGGCGCGGTGCTCCAGGGCGGCCCGGGTGGTGGCCAGCGAGAAGGCGACGTCGGTGAGGGACGGTTCGGCGCGGTCAGCGGTGAGGGACAGCAGGCGCTCGGCCTGGGCGCGCAGTGCGGCCTCGGACTTGCCGGACAGTACCCACGGCACGGTCGCCGAGGCGACCTCGACCGGTGCGACGGGGACCGGTTCGGCCACCGGGGCCTGCTCGATGATCGTGTGGGCGTTGGTGCCGCTGACGCCGAAGGACGACACGGCGGCCCGGCGCGGGCGGTCCGTCTCCGGCCACTCCACGGCCTCGGTCAACAGCCGCACCGCGCCCGCCGACCAGTCCACGTGCGGCGTCGGCTCATCGGCGTGCAGCGTCCGCGGAAGGACGCCGTGGCGCATCGCCATCACCATCTTGATCACACCGGCCACGCCGGAGGCCGCCTGGGCGTGACCGATGTTGGACTTCAGCGAACCCAGCCACAGCGGCCGGTCCTCCGGGCGCTCCTGGCCGTACGTGGCGAGCAGCGCCTGCGCCTCGATCGGGTCACCCAGCGTCGTACCCGTACCGTGGGCCTCCACCGCGTCGATGTCGGCCTCGGTGAGCCCGGCGGAGGCCAGGGCCTGGCGGATCACCCGCTGCTGCGCGGGGCCGTTGGGCGCGGTCAGGCCGTTGGACGCGCCGTCCTGGTTCACCGCACTGCCCCGCACGACCGCGAGGACCTCGTGACCGTTGCGCACGGCGTCGCTGAGGCGCTCCACGAGCACCACGCCCACGCCCTCCGCCCAGCCGGTGCCGTCCGCACCGGCGCCGAACGCCTTGCAGCGGCCGTCGGCGGCCAGCCCTCGCTGGCGGCTGAACTCCACGAACGCGGCCGGTACGGCCATGACGTTCACACCGCCCGCGACGGCCATCGTGCTCTCGCCGCCCCGCAGCGACTGGATGGCCAGGTGCAGGGCGACCAGCGACGACGAGCACGCCGTGTCGACGGTGACGGCCGGGCCCTCCAGGCCGAACGAGTAGGCCACGCGCCCGGAGACGACGCTCGCGGCGCTGCCGGTGAGCAAGTGGCCCTCGACGCCCTCGGGGATCTGCGGGAGGCCCGCGCCGTAGCCCTGGTAGGACATGCCGACGAACACGCCGGTGCGGCTGCCCTTCAGGGAGGCCGGGTCGATGCCGGCCCGCTCGAACGCCTCCCACGAGGCCTCCAGCAGCAGGCGCTGCTGGGGGTCCATCGCGAGCGCCTCGCGCGGCGAGATCCCGAACAGCGCGGCGTCGAAGTCGCCCGCGTCATACAGGAAGCCGCCGTCGCGCGCGTACGTCTTGCCCGGGGTGCCCGGGTCGGGGTCGTAGAGGTCCTCGACGTCCCAGCCGCGGTCCTCGGGGAAGCCGGAGATCACGTCGACGCCGGACGTCACGAGCTGCCACAGGTCCTCGGGCGAGCCGACGCCGCCGGGGAGGCGGCAGCTCATGGCCACGATCGCGACGGGTTCGTCGTCGGCGGCGGCAGTGCGCTGCTCCTGCTGCGCGGCGCCCTGCGAACCGAGCAGTTCGGCGCGCAGGAAACGGGCCAGGGCCGTGGCGTTCGGGTAGTCGAAGACCAGCGTGGTGGGCAGCTTCAGGCCGGTGTCGGCCGTGAGCTTGTTGCGCAGTTCGACGGCGGTGAGCGAGTCGAAGCCGAGGTCGTTGAACGCCCGGCCGGGTTCCACCGCCGCGGCGCCGTCGTGGCCGAGCACGGCGGCCGCGTGCGTGCGGACGAGGTCCACCAGCGTGCGGTCCTGCTCGCCGGCCGGCAGCCCGGTCAGCTTCGCGGCGAGCGCGTTGCCGGCTTCGGCGCCGCCGGAGGCCGGGGCCTCCAGGGCGCGGCGTACGTCGGGCACGTCGGAGAACAGGGCGCTGGGGCGGGTGACGGTGAACGGGCCGATGAACCGCTCCCAGTCGAATTCCGCGACGGTGAGGGTGGTCTCGCCGTCGGCCAGCGCCTGCTGGAGCGCGGAGATCGCGAGGGCGGGCCGCATGGGTGGTAGGCCGCGGCGGCGCAGCATCTCCTCTCCGTCGCCGACGCCGGCCATGCCGCCCTCGGCCCAGCCGCCCCAGGAGACGGCGAGCGCGGTGCGCCCGCGTGCCCGCCGGTACTCGGCGAGGGCATCCAGATAGGCGTTGGCCGCCGAGTAGGCGCCCTGGCTCGCGCCGCCCCAGATGCCGGCGCCCGAGGAGAACATGACGAACGCGTCGAGCTCCTGACCGGCCAGCAGTTCGTCCAGGTGGGTGGCACCCGCGGCCTTGGCCGCCACCGTGCCGGCGAACCCGGCCGGGTCGGAGTCCTCGATCATGACGTGGTCACCGACGCCCGCGGCGTGGACGACGGCGTTGACGGGGTGCTCGGCCAGCAGCACCCGCAGGGCGTCGCGGTCGGCCACGTCACAGGCCACGACGGTCGCGGCCGCGCCGAGCTTTGCCAACTCCGCGACGAGTTCCGCGGCTCCAGGCGCGTCGAGGCCGCGGCGGCTGGTGAGCACCAGGTGCTCGGCACCCGCACCGGCGAGCCAGCGGGCGACGTGCCCACCCAGCGCACCCGTACCACCGGTGATCAGCACCGTGCCGCGCGGCGACCACCCCTGGGCGGGGCCGGTGGCACGGGTGGCCCGGACGAACCGGCGCCCGAAGACTCCCGAGGCACGGACCGCCACCTGGTCCTCGGCCGTCTGGCCGAGAACGGCGGCCACACGGGCCGCCGTACGGGCATCCAGCAGATCGGGAAGGTCGAGCAGTCCGCCCCAGCGCCACGGGTGTTCCAGCGCCGCCGCGCGGCCGAAGCCCCACACCTGCGACTGCAGCGGGTGGTCCACTCGGTCGGAGCGGCCGGTGGCCACCGCGCCGCGTGTGGCGCACCACAGTGGGGCGTCGACGCTGGCGTCGCCGAGCGCCTGCACCAGGCAGAGGGTCGCGGCGAGGCCGTGCGACAGACCGGGGTGGCCGGCCGAGGCGCTCTCGTCCTCGGCGAGCAGGGACAGCACGCCGGCCACCGGGCCGACGCCGGCCAGCTCGCGGGCCAGCGTCCCGCGGTCGGTGGCGGGTCCGGCGACGAGCGTCACCAGTTCCAGGCCGTGCTCGCCCAGCGCGGTGCGGACCGATTCGGTCCACTCGCTCTCCCCGGCCACGACGAGCAGCCAGGTCCCGGACGCGCCGGGCTGCGGGAGCGTGCCGAGCGGCTTCCACGTGACGCGGTAGCGCCAGCCGTCGACCACGGACTGCTCGCGGCGCTGTCGGCGCCACGCGGACAGCCGGGGCAGGATCGCGCTCAGCGAGGCGTCCGTGCTGACGCCCAGGGTCGCGGCGAGGGACTCCGCGTCCTCGCGCTCCACGCTGTCCCAGAAGCCGGAGTCCGCCGCGTCGGCCGGGGTGCCGGTGGCGGCCAGGTCCTCATCCCCCTCCAGCCAGAACCGCTCGCGCTGGAAGGCGTAGGTGGGCAGGGTGACGCGGTGCGCGCCGGCGAAGAGCGCCTGCCAGTCCGGGGAGACGCCGTGCACGTGCAGTTCGGCGAGCGCGCTGACGAGGGCGTGCCGCTCGGGCCGGTCAGCGCGCAGCACAGGCACGGCAACCACGTCGTCCGCGCAGGCCTGTGCCAGAGCGCTGAGGACACCGCCGGGACCGATCTCGACGAAGGTGGTCACACCCAGGTCGCCGAGGGTCTCGATACTGTCGGCGAAGCGCACCGCTTCGCGCACGTGCTGGACCCAGTACTCGGGGGTGTACGGCTCGGCCAGGCGGCCGGTGAGGTTCGAAACGACGGGAATCCGCGGCTCGTTGAAGACCAGACCACGGACGACCTCGGCGAACTCCTCCAGCATCGGCTCCATCAACGGCGAGTGGAACGCATGACTGACCTTCAACCGGGAGGTCTTACGGCCCTGTTGAGTGAAGACCTCGGCGATCCCCAGCACGGCGTCCTCGGCTCCGGATAGCACCACGGACCGAGGACCGTTGACCGCCGCTATACCGACCTCGTCCGTCAGGTGCGGCAGCACCTCGTCCTCGGCCGCCTGCACAGCAACCATCGCGCCACCAGTGGGCAGGGCCTGCATCAGCGCGGCACGCGCCGACACCAGCTTCACCGCATCGTCCAGCGACAGCACCCCGGCCACATGCGCGGCCGCGATCTCACCCACCGAGTGACCCGCCACGTAATCCGGCCGCACACCCCACGATCCGAGGAGCCGGAACAGCGCCACCTCGACCGCGAACAGCGCGGGCTGGGCACACCCGGTCTCGTGCAGGGTCTCGGCATCGACGTCCACCGGCACGTCCAGACGCGCACACACCTCGTCGTACACATCGGCGAAGACCGGGAACACCTCGTACAACTCACGCCCCATACCGATCCGCTGCGAACCCTGACCCGAGAACAGGAAGCCGACCTTGCCCTCGGTGCGGGCACGTCCCAGCGTCACGTTCGCCGCCGGTTCGCCGGTGGCAAGAGTGGTGAGGGCTTGCCGGAGCTCGTCCGAGCCCTGTGCCAGGAGCACCGCGCGGTGCTCGAACGTCTCGCGGGAGGCCAGGGAGAGGCCGATGTCGAAGGCCGTCCAGTCGTCGTTCGCGTCGAGGTGACCGGCCAGCCGGGCCGCCTGGGCGCGCAGCGCCGGCTCGCCCTTTCCCGACAGCACCCACGGCACGAGCGCGCCGGAGTCGGGCGTGGGGGGCAGCTCCGCCGTGGCGGGGGCCTGCTCGATGATGGTGTGGGCGTTGGTGCCGCTGACACCGAAGGACGAGACCGCGGCACGACGCGGGTGGTCCGACTCGGGCCATGCGACGGCCTCGGTCAGGAGCCGGACGTCACCGGCCGACCAGTCCACGTGCGGCGTCGGCTCGTCCACGTGCAGGGTCTTCGGGAGCACTCCGTGGCGCATGGCCATGACCATCTTGATCACGCCTGCCACGCCTGCGGCTGCCTGTGTGTGGCCGATGTTGGACTTCAGCGAGCCCAGCCACAACGGCCGGTCCTCCGGCCGCTCCTGCCCGTACGTGGCGAGCAGTGCCTGCGCCTCGATCGGGTCACCCAGCGTCGTCCCCGTACCGTGCGCCTCGACGGCGTCCACGTCGCCCGGAGCGAGTCCGGCCGAGGCCAGCGCCTGGCGGATGACCCGCTGCTGCGCCGGACCGTTCGGTGCGGTCAGGCCGTTGGACGCGCCGTCCTGGTTGACGGCGCTCCCCCGTACCACCGCCAGGACCTCGTGGCCGTTGCGCACGGCGTCCGACAGCCGCTCCACGAGCACCACACCCACGCCCTCGGACCAGCCGGTGCCGTCCGCGCCGGCGCCGAACGCCCTGCAGCGGCCGTCGGGCGACAGTCCGCGCTGGCGGCTGAACTCGACGAAGACGTTCGGGCCGGCCATGACGGTGACACCGCCGGCCAGGGCCATCGTGCACTCGCCGTTGCGCAGCGACTGCATGGCCAGGTGGAGGGCGACCAGGGACGACGAGCAGGCCGTGTCGATCGTGAGGGCGGGGCCTTCGAGGCCGAAGGTGTAGGCGACCCGGCCGGAGACGACGCTGGACGCGCCGCCGACGAGCCGGTGTCCTTCGACGCCTTCCGGCGTGCGGCGCACATCGGCTCCGTAGCCCTGGTAGGCCATGCCGACGAAGACGCCGGTCCTGCTGCCGCGCAGCTGGGCGGGGGTGATCCCGGCCCGCTCGAAGGCCTCCCACGAGGTCTCCAGCAGGAGGCGCTGCTGCGGGTCCATCGCCAGGGCCTCGCGCGGCGAGATACCGAAGAAGCCGGCGTCGAAGTCGGTGGCGCCGTAGAGGAATCCGCCGTCGCGCGCGTACGTCTTGCCGGGGCGATCGGGGTCGGGGTCGTAGAGGGCCCCGACGTCCCAGCCGCGGTTCGACGGGAACTCGGAGATGGCGTCGCCGCCGGACGTCACCAGGTCCCACAGGGTCTCGGGCGAGTCGACGCCGCCGGGCAGGTGGCAGCTCATCGCCACGATGGCGATGGGTTCGTCGTCGGCGGCGGTCGCGTGCTGGTCCTGTGGCGCGGTGGCCTGCGATCCGAGCAGCTCGCTGTGCAGGAAGCGGGCGAGCGCCGTGGCGTTGGGGTAGTCGAAGACCAGCGTGGGCGGCAGCGCGAGGCCGGTCGCCGTGTTGACCTTGTTGCGGAGTTCGACTGCGGTCAGGGAGTCGAAGCCGAGGTCCTTGAAGGCGCGGTCGGGCTCGACCTCCGCCGCCGAGGAGTGGCCCAGGACGGCCGCGACATGCGCGCGGACCAGGTCGATCAGGGTCTGAGTGCGCTGGGCCTCCGGCAGTCCGGCGAGTCGGGCCGCCAGGGCGCGGCGCCGGTGGTGGCGTCGGCCGGTGCGGCGGTGCCGGCGCGGCGCACGTCGGGCAGCTCGGACAGCAGGGCGCTCGGGCGGGCGAGGGTGAACGGTCCGATGAACCGTCCCCAGTCGATGTCGGCCACGACGACCGCCGTGTCGTCGCAGTCCAGGGCGCGCTGGACCGCGGTCACGGCGAGTGCGGCGGGCAGGGTGAGGACGCCGCGGCGGCGCAGGTGCTCCTCGTCGGCGTCGGTGACCATGCCGCCGTCGGCCCAGGGACCCCAGGCGATCGCGGTGGCGGTCAGGCCCCGGGCCCTCCGCCGGGCGGCGAGCCCGTCGAGGAAGGCGTTGCCGGCCGCGTAGGCGGTCTGCAGTCCGCTGCCCCACACGCCGGCGATCGAGGAGAACAGGACGAAGGCGTCCAGCTCGCGGTCGCCGAGCAGTTCGTCCAGGTGCGCGGCGCCGTGGGCCTTCGCCGCCATCGTGCGGGCGAAGTCGGTCGGCGTCAGCTCGTCGAAGGGGGCGAACTGCTCCACGCCCGCGGCATGGAAGACGGAGGTGAAGCTGTGCTCGGCGAGCAGCGCCGCCACCGCGTCACGGTCGGCGACATCGCACACGGCGAGGGTGACGCGCGCTCCCAGCTCCTCCAGTTCGGCCTTGAGCGTGGTCGCGCCGGGCGCGTCGGCGCCTCGGCGGCCCGCGAGCACCAGCTGTTCGGCACCGGCACCGGCGAGCCAGCGGGCGACGTGCCCGCCCAGCGCGCCCGTACCACCGGTGATCAGTACGGTGCCGCGCGGCGACCACGGCCGGCCGGCACCGCTGCGGGCGTGGGTGAGCCGGGCGGTGAACACGCCGGAGGCGCGGACGGCGACCTGGTCCTCCTGACCATCCGCGGCATCACGTCCCTGGCTCAGTACGGCGGCGATACGGCCGGCGGCACGCTCGTCGACGGCCGCGGGCAGGTCGATCAGGCCGCCCCAGCGCCGGGCGTGCTCCAGGGCCAGGGCGCGGCCGAGGCCCCACACCTGGTTCTGCACCGCGCTGAGCGGTGCGTCGTCGGAGCGGCCGGTGGCGGCCGCGCCGCGGGTGGCGCACCACAGCGGCGCGTCGACGCCCGCGTCGCCCAGCGCCTGGGCCAGGGCCACGGTCTGCGCGAGGCCCTGGGAGAGCGCGGGGTGTTCGGGCGAGGCGGACTCGTCGGTCGCGAGCAGTGACAGGACACCGTCGAGCGATCCGGCTTCGGCCGCGGCCCGGGTCAACTCACCGGCCAGGGAGGCGCGGTCGGCGTCGGCGCCAACGGTCAGCGGTATCAGGTGCGCGCCGCGTCCGGCGAGGGCCGCGCGGATCGTCCCGGCCCACTCGTCGCCCTCGGGCGCGGCGAACAGCCATGTACTGCCGGAGAGGTCGCCGACGGACAGGCCGTTCAGCGGCTGCCAGACCAGCTGGTAGCGCCAGCCGTCCACGACCGACTGCTCGCGCCTCCGGCGCCGCCAGGCGGACAACTTCGGGACCACGACGTCCAGTTCCACGGGGCTCAGCCCCAGCGTGGCGGCGAGTGACTGGGCGTCCTCGCGCTCGACGCTCGCCCAGAACTCGGCGTCGACCGCGTCCACGGCGGCAGGCTCGGCCTCGGGGGCCGCCAGCCAGTAGCGCTGCTGCTGGAAGGCGTAGGTGGGCAGGTCGACGCGCCGGGCGCCCGGGAAGAGTGCCTGCCAGTCAGGGGAGACGCCGTGCACGTGCAGTTCGGCGAGCGCGGTGACGACGGCCTGCCGCTCGGGGTGGTCGGTCCGGAGTACGGGGATGGTGACGATGTCGTCCGCACAGCCCTGTGCCATGCCGCTGAGGACGCCACCGGGGCCGATCTCCACGAACGTGGTCACACCCAGGCCGTGCAGGGTCTCGATGCCGTCGGCGAAGCGCACCGCCTCACGGACATGTTGAACCCAGTACTCGGGCGTGTACGGCTCGGCCAGGCGGCCGGTGAGGTTGGAGACCACCGGGATCCGCGGCTCACTGAACGTCAGACCGCGCACGACGTCCCCGAACTCCTTCAGCATGGGGTCCATCAGCGGCGAATGGAACGCGTGACTGACCTTCAACCGAAAAGTCCTACGGCCCTGTTGGGTGAAGACCTCGGCGATCCCCAGTACGGCATCCTCGGCTCCGGAGATCACGACGGCCTGAGGGCCGTTGACCGCCGCGATGCCCACGCCGTCGGTCAGGTACGGCAGCACCTCGCCCTCGGCCGCCTGGACCGCCACCATGGCACCGCCGGTCGGCAGGGCCTGCATCGACGCGGCACGCGCAGACACCAGCTTCGCCGCATCCTCGAGCGACAACACACCCGCCACATGCGCGGCCGCGATCTCACCCACCGAGTGACCGGCCACGTAGTCCGGCCGGATGCCCCACGACTCCAGCAGGCGGAACAGCGCCACCTCGACGGCGAACAACGCCGGCTGGGTGCAACCGGTCCGGTCGAGCTGCTCCGTGTCCGCGTCGAGCGTGACGTCGAGGTGGGCGCGGATCTCGTCATAGGCGGCGGCGAACGCCGGGAAGGCGTCGTAGAGTTCGCGCCCCATGCCGGCCCGCTGCGAGCCCTGGCCGGAGAACAGGAACCCGGTCTTGTCCCCGAGGCGGGCCGCGTTCTGGACGACGGCCGCGGACGGGGTGCCGGACGCCAGTGCCCGTACGCCTTGGGTGAGTTCCTCCAAGCTCTCACCGACGATCGCCGCCCGGCGGTCCCAGGCGGTGCGCGTCGTGGCGAGGGAAAAGCCGATGTCGGCCGGCGTGCGGCCGGGGCCGTTCGCGCAGTTCCGGCCGTCCTCCAGGAAGGAGAGCAGGCGCTCTGCCTGGGCGCGCAGCGCCGCGTCGCTCTTCGCCGAGAGCACCCACGGCAGCGCGCCGGCGGCCGGGTCCCCGGCCGGTTCGGCTGCGGGCCCACCGTCGAGGGCCGGGGCCTGCTCGATGATCGTGTGCGCGTTGGTGCCGCTGACACCGAAGGACGAGACGGCGGCGCGGCGGGGGTGGTCCGACTCGGGCCACTGGACGGCCTCGGTCAGGAGCTTGACGCCGCCCGCCGACCAGTCGACCTGAGTGGTCGGCTCGTCCACGTGCAGCGTCTGCGGAAGGACTCCGTTGCGGATGGCCATCACCATCTTGATCACACCGGCGACCCCGGAAGCCGCCTGCGTGTGACCGATGTTGGACTTGATGGAACCCAGCCACAGCGGCCGGTCACCCGAGTGCTCCTGGCCGTACGTGGCGAGCAGTGCCTCCGCCTCGATCGGGTCGCCGAGGGTGGTGGCCGTGCCGTGCGCCTCGACGGCGTCGATCTGGGAGGCGGTCAGGCGTGCGTTGTCCAGGGCCTGCCTGATCACGCGTTCCTGCGACGGGCCGTTCGGGGCCGTGAGGCCGTTGGAGGCGCCGTCCTGGTTGACGGCGCTGCCGCGGATGACGGCGAGCACGTCATGGCCGAGCCGGCGGGCGTCGGACAGCCGCTCCAGCAGGAGCACACCGACGCCTTCGGACATGCCGGTGCCGTCGGCGGTCGAGGAGAACGCGCGGCAGCGGCCGTCGGGCGACAGGCCGCGCTGCGCGCTGAACGCGATGAAGGTGTTCGGCGTGGCCATCACGGTCACGCCGCCGGCCAGGGCGAGCGAGCACTCGCCGCGGCGCAGCGCCTGGGCGGCCAGGTGGAGCGCCACCAGCGAGGACGAGCAGGCCGTGTCGACGGTGACCGCCGGGCCTTCGAGACCGAAGGCGTAGGAGATACGGCCGGACACCACGGCGGCGGTGTTCGCGGTGACGAGGTGGGCATCGATGTCGCTGTCGCCCTGCCGCTGGAGGTAGGCGTGGTCCTGGCCGTTGGTGCCGATGAACACGCCGGCCCGGGTGCCGCGTGCGGTGACGGGGTCGATGCCCGCGCGTTCGATGGCCTCCCAGGAGGTCTGCAGGAGCAGCCGCTGCTGCGGGTCCATGACCAGGGCCTCGCGGGGGGAGATCCCGAAGAACGCGGGGTCGAACTCGCCGGCGTCGTAGAGGAAGCCGCCCTCGCGCACATACGTGCGGCCCGTCCGCCCGGGCTCGGGGTCGTAGACCGTGTCCAGGTCCCAGCCACGGTCGGCGGGGAACCCGGACACGCCGTCGGCGCCCGAGGCGACCAGGTGCCACAGGTCCTCGGGCGAGCCGACCCCGCCCGGGTAGCGGCAGGCCATCCCGACGATGGCGATGGGCTCGGTGTCCTTCGCCTCCAGCTCACCCAGTTGCCTGCGGGTCTGGCGCAGGTCCACCGTCACGCGCTTGAGGTAATCCCTGAGCTTGTCGTCGTTCGACATGTTTTACGTCCTCGGTAGCAGTGCGTGGGATGAGTCAGTGAGACCCGAGCTCTTGGTCGATGAGGTCGAACATCTCGTCGTCGGTGGCGGCGTCGATCCGGTCGAAGTCGCGGTCGGTTCCGGGGTCGGCGTCGGCTGCGGTCGCCGCGGCGTCCTGGTGGGTGTCGGTCCACTTCCAGAGCAGCGCCTTGAGCCGGGCGGTGACCTTGTCGCGCACCGCGTCCCCCGGGGCGAGCGCGGCGAACTGCGCCTCCAGCCGTTCCAGTTCGCCGAGCAAGGGCGGGGCCTCGGCGGTGAGGTCGTGCACCAGGTCCTTGTGCAGGAGCCGGGCGATCGCGACGGGGTTGGGGTGGTCGAAGACGAGGGTGGGCTTGAGCCGGAGCCCGGTCGCGGCGTTGAGCCGGTTGCGCAGTTCCACGGCGGTCAGGGAGTCGAAGCCGATGTCCCGGAAGGCCGTGGTGGGCTCGATGCGGGCAGCGGTGGCGTGGCCGAGGGCGGCTGCCGCCTGATGGCGCACCAGGTCCAGCAGGACCTTCTCCTGGTCGGCCTCCGGTATCCCCGCGAGGCGGCGGGCCAGGGCGGGGGTCTGGGCGGCCGCGGCCTCGCCGACGGCTGCGCCGGTGTCGCCCACGAGGCCGCGGAGGACGGCGGGCAGCATGCCGGCGCGGGCCATGCCGCGCAGTCCTGGAACGTCCAGCCGGACCGGCACGATCACCGGCCGGTCCACGGTGAGGGCGGCGTCGAACAGGGCCAGCCCTTCCGCCGGGGTGAACGATACGACTCCGGCGCGCCCCATCCGGTTGCGGTCGGCGTCGGTGATCCGGTCGCCCATGCCGCCGTTGTCCGTCCACAGGCCCCACGCCAGCGAAGTGCCGGGCAGGCCCGCGGCCCGGCGCTGCCGTGCCAGCCCGTCCAGGAAGGCGTTCGCGGCGGCGTAGCTCGCCGCGCCGGCGCTGCCCAGGACTCCGGCCAGGGAGGAGAAGAGCACGAACGCGGAGAGGTTCAGATCCCGGGTCAGCTCGTGCAGGTGCAGTGCCCCGTCGGCCTTCGGCCGCAACACGGTGTCCAGGCGCTCCGGGGTCAGGGCGGTGACCACGCCGTCGTCCAGGGCCGCCGCCGCGTGCACCACGGCCACGAGCGGGTGCTCGGCCGGTACAGAGGCCAGCAGTTCCGCGAGGGCGTCCCGGTCCGCGATGTCACAGGCGGCCACGTCGACGTGCGCGCCCAGCTCGGAGAGGGTGGCGACGAGTTCACCGATGCCTTCGGACGCGGGGCCGCGGCGGCTTGTCAACAGCAGCCTCCGTGCGCCGCGTTCGGCGACGAGGTGCCGCGCGAGCGACCGTCCGAGGCCACCGGTCGCGCCGGTGAGCAGCACGGTCCCCTCGGGTCCCCACTCGTGAGCGGTGGGCTCCTCGGGCGGGGCGATCCGGGCGAGGCGCGGCACGTACAGCTTTCCGTCGCGCACCGCGGCCTGCGGCTCGTCCAGAGCGGCGAGCGCCGCGGCGAGGCCGCCGTTCGTGGCCATGCCGCCGTTCGTGACCGAGTCGTCCGCGTCGACGAGCAGGAACCGGTCCGGGTGCTCGCTCTGGGCCGATTTCACGAGACCGGAGACCGCGACGTGCGCGAGGTCCAGAGCCGTACCGTCCAACTCGACGGCTCCGCGCGTCATCACCACGAGCCGCGCGTCGGAGAACCGCTCGTCGGCGACCCACTGCTGGACGGCCGACAGCACACCGGCCAGCAGCCCGCGCGTCGCCGCGGCGGCATCGCCCTCGCTCGGGGCGCACGGCAGGAGGACGTGGGCAGGCGTGGCCGCACCGCCGTCGACCGCCTTGCGGAGTTCGTCGATGTCGGAGTGGGAACCTTCGTCGCCGAGGACCGCCCACTCGGCTTCGGGAGCAGAAACCCCGGTGCGCTCGACCCAGTCGACCTCGAACATCCAGTCCTGGTGCGCCACGTGCGAGGCCAGCACCTGCTGCGAGGACATCGTCCGCGTCCGGACGGACTCGACCGAGGCGACGGGAGAGCCGTCGGCGTCGGACAGTTCGATCGCCACCCCGTCGCCGTCGACGGGCCGGACACGTATGCGTACGGCCCCGGGCCCCGGAGTGTGCACGGACATGCCGCTCCACGCGTGGGGCAGGAGCACCTCGCCGGGGTCTTCGGCGCGGTCCGACGCCAGCATGCCGAGGGCAGCGTCCAGCAGTACGGGGTGCAGGCCGTAGCGGTCCGCCCGGCCTCGCTCCATGACAGGCAGTGCGGCCTCGCCGTACAGCTCATCCCCGACGCGCCAGGCGGCACGCAGGCCCGGACGGCCCTCGACGTCCATGGGTTCGGCACCCGTCGGCGGCCATACCGTCGTGTCGAACTCCGCCGTCGGAGCGTTCCGGGTGAGCTCTCCGGTGACGTGGCGGACCCACGGCTTGCCGGAGCCGCCCGCAGCGGTCCGACTGAAGACGCGCACCGAGCGCCGGTCAGGGTCGTCGCCTGCACCGACCTGCACCTGGATGCGGACGGCACCCTGTTCGACCAGAACCAGCGGGGCGTCGACGTCCAGCTGTTCCAGGTGCGGGAACCCGGCCTGCCGTCCCGCGGACAGGGCGAGCTCCACGAACGCGGCGACCGGGAGCACCGGCACGCCACCGACCGTGTGTTCCGCGATCCAGGGCATGTCGGCCGGGGACAGCCGACCGGTGAAAAGCACGTCCTGCGCCCCGGCGGTCTCCACCACCGCGCCGAGCAGCGCGTGGCCGGAGGAGTCCAGGCCCGCCGAGGAGACGTCGGGCGCGGCCGTACCTTCGAGCCAGTAGCGCTCACGCTGGAAGGCGTACGTGGGCAGATCGACACGCTGGGCGCCGGGGAACAGCACCTGCCAGTCCGGGCAGACACCGTGCACGTACAACTGCCCGAGGGCGAGAGCGAGCGCCTGGGGTTCGGGGTGGTCGGTACGCAGAGCGGGAACGGTGACGATGTCCGCGTCGTCGAGGCAGCCATGGGCGAGGGCGCTCAGCACACCGCCGGGACCGATCTCCACGAACGTGGTCACACCCAGCTCGTGCAGGGTCCGCACACCGTCGGCGAAGCGCACCGCCTCACGGACATGTTGGACCCAGTACTCGGGGGTGTACGGCTCGGCCAGGCGGCCGGTGAGGTTCGAGACCACCGGGATCCGCGGCTCACTGAACGTCAGACCGCGGACGACCTCGGCGAACGCCTCCAGCATGGGGTCCATCAGCGGCGAATGGAACGCGTGACTGACCTTCAACCGGGAAGTCCTACGGCCCTGTTGGGTGAAGACCTCGGCGATCCCCAGTACGGCATCCTCGGCTCCGGAGATCACGACGGACTGAGGGCCGTTGACCGCCGCGATGCCCACGCCGTCGGTCAGGTACGGCAGCACCTCACCCTCGGCCGCCTGGACCGCGACCATGGCGCCGCCGGTCGGCAGGGCCTGCATCAACGCGGCGCGCGCCGACACCAGCTTCGCCGCATCCTCGAGCGACAACACACCCGCCACATGCGCGGCCGCGATCTCACCCACCGAGTGACCGGCCACGTAGTCCGGCCGGATGCCCCACGATTCGAGAAGGCGGAACAGGGCGACCTCAACAGCAAAGAGCGAGGGCTGCGTCGAACCCGTCTGGTTCAACGTCTCCGAGTCGACATCGACCGGCCCATCCAGAAGCGCACACACCTCGTCGTACACCGCAGCAAACACCGGACAGGACGCGTACAACTCACGCCCCATCCCCAGCCGCTGCGACCCCTGACCCGAGAACAAGAACCCGACCTTGCCCCGGTCGGCCTCGGCGCGCCCCGTCACCATCTGTGCCGCGGGCTCGCCCGCCGCGAGGGCGGTCAGACCCGCGCGCAGTTCTTCCCGGTCGGTGCCGACAACCGCCGCCCGGTGCTCCAGCGCCGAGCGGGTGGCCGCCAGCGAGAACCCCACGTCGGCCGGTGACGCGGCGGCGAGGTCCACGGACGACAGCAGTCGTTGCGCCTGCTCCCGCAGCGCCTCCCCGGTCTTCGCGGAGAGTACCCACGGCACCACCGTGGTCCGGGGCGGCATCGGCTCCTCGGCCACACCCTTGCCTTCAGTCGTGTCGTCGGCCGGGTCCTCCGCCTCCGGTTCGGGCGCCTGCTCGAGGATGATGTGCGCATTGGTGCCGCTGATCCCGAACGACGAGATCCCGGCCCGGCGAGGGTGGTCCGTCTTCGGCCACGCGATCGCCTCGGTCAGTAGCTCGACCGAGCCGGCCGACCAGTCGACCTGCGGGGTCGGCCGGTCCACGTGAAGCGTCTTCGGCAGCACGCCGTGCCGCATCGCCAGCACCATCTTCATCACGCCGGCGACGCCCGCCGCGGCCTGCGTGTGGCCGATGTTGGACTTCAGCGAGCCGAGCAGGAGGGGCTGTTCGCGCTCTTGTCCATAGGTCTCCAGCAGCGCCTGTGCCTCGATCGGGTCGCCGAGGCCGGTGCCCGTGCCGTGTGCCTCGACGGCGTCGACCTCCTCGGCGGACAGCCCGGCGCCGGCCAGCGCTTCGAGGATCACGCGCTGCTGCGAGGGGCCGTTGGGCGAGGTCAGGCCGTTGGACGCGCCGTCCTGGTTGACGGCGCTGCTCCGGACGACCGCGAGCACCTTGTGGCCGAGGCGGCGGGCGTCCCGCAGCCGCTCCACGAGCAGCAGGCCGGCGCCTTCGGACCAGGACGCACCGTCCGCCGCCGCGGCGAAGGACTTGCAGCGGCCGTCGGGGGCGAGTCCGCGCTGGCGGCTGAACTCGACGAAGGCGCTGGGGCCCGCCATGACCGTCACGCCGCCGGCGAGCGCCATGGAGCACTCGCCTCCCCGCAAAGCCCGCACGGCGAGGTGCAGGGCGACCAGCGAGGACGAGCAGGCGGTGTCGACGGTGACCGCGGGGCCCTCGAAGCCGAAGGTGTAGGCGATGCGCCCGGAGGCGACGCTGCCGGAGTTGCCGGTGCTCATCAGCCCCTCGACCCCTTCGGGGAGGACGCCGGGCGTGAAGCCGTAGTCGTGGTACATCAGGCCGGCGAAGACACCGGTACGGCTGCCCTTGAGGCCGGCGGGGTCGATGCCCGCGTGCTCGAAGGCCTCCCAGGCGGTCTCCAGCAGCAGCCGCTGCTGCGGGTCCATGGCCAGCGCCTCGCGCGGCGAGATCCCGAAGAAGTCCGCGTCGAAGTCCGCCGCGTCGCGCAGGAAGCCGCCCTGCCGGGTGTAGACCTTGCCGGGCTGCTCGGGGTCGGGGTCGTAGAGCGCGTCGACGTCCCAGCCGCGGTCCTCGGGGAACTGCGAGATGGCGTCCTTGCCCTCGGCCAGCAGCCGCCACAGCTCCTCGGGGGAACCGACGCCGCCGGGGAACCGGCAGCTCATGCCCACGATGGCGATCGGTTCCTGGTCGCGGGCCTCCAGCTCGCGCACGCGCCGCCGGGCCTGGCGCAGGTCGGTGGTGGCCCGCTTGAGGTAGTCCCGGAGCTTGTCTTCGTTCATCATCGGTGTTGCCCACCCCTTTTGGCCTGCTGTCGGCCTGCGCAGTTCAGGAGATGCCGAGTTCGTCGTCGAGGAGCTCGTACAGCTCTTCGTCGCTCGCCGAGCTGAGGTCGTCTTCGTCCTCGGCTCCGCCGGCGCCTCCCGGATCGGCCGGCTCGTTCCCGCTCCAGCGGGCGAGCAGCGCCTGGAGACGCATGTTGATCCTGGTTCGGGTGACGTTGTCGACGTCGTCCGCTCCGGCGCCGTCGAGGGCGGCGGCGAGGCGGTCGAGCTCGTCGAAGACCGGCGCCGCCTGGGCCGTGCCGCCGGGGAGGTCCTTCAGCACCCGCTGCGCGAGCACCGCGGGCGTCGGGTGGTCGAAGACGAGCGTGGCGGGCAGCCGCAGGCCGGTGGCCTGGTTCATCCGGTTGCGGAGCTCCACCGCGGTCAGCGAGTCGAAGCCCAGGTCGCCGAAGGCCTGGTCGGGCTGGACGGCCTTGGCCGAGCTGTGTCCGAGGACGGCGGCGACCTCGGACCGGACGAGGTCCAGCACGGCCTCTTCGCGCTCGCCCTCGGGCAGGCCCGCGATCCGCTGCGCCAGCGGTACGGAAGCCGCCCGGTCCGTGCGCCGCGGCCGGCCGCCGACGAGCGCCCTGAGCAGCGGCGGCACCGGGGCGGTCGCGTTCCGCAGGGCGGCGAGGTCCAGCCGTGCCGCCACCACCACGGGGTCCCGCAGCGCGAGCGCGGCGTCGAGGAGTTCCAGGCCGTCCTCGTCGGACAGCGGCAGCACGCCACCGCGGGCGAGCCGGGTCCGGTCGGCTCCGCCGAGGTCCTCGGTCATGGTGCCGGTGCGCTGCCACAGGCCCCACGGCAGCGACACCACGGGCAGCCCCTGGGCCCGGCGCCACCCGGCGAAGGCGTCCAGGAAGGCATTGGCCGCGGCGTAGTTGGCCTGGCCGGGGGTGCCGAGCGTGCCCGCGAGCGAGGAGAAGAGAACGAACGCCGACACGTCGCCCGCGAGTTGGTGCAGGTTCAGCACCGCGTCGACCTTGGGACGCAGCACCGTCTCCACGCGGTCCGGCGTGAGCGAGCCGATCACGCCGTCGTCGAGGACGCCGGCGGTGTGCACCACGGCCGTCACCGGCGTGCCGGACAGCACCTCGGCGAGGGCGTCCCGGTCGGCCACGCTGCAGGCGGCCCAGTGCACTTCGGCACCCGCGGCGGTCAGTTCCGCCCCGAGCTCCGCCGCACCCTCGGCGTCCGCACCGCGCCGGCTCATCAGCAGCAGGCTGCGCACGCCGTGCTCGGCGACCAGGTGCCGGGCGACGAGTCCGCCCAGGGCGCCGGACGCGCCGGTCAGGAGCACTGTGCCCGTCCCGAAGTCAGGGGTGGCGCGCGGGGCGTCGGCGGCGGCCCTGGCGAGCCGGGGCAGCAGGAGCGCGTCGCCGCGCAGTGCCGCCTGCGGCTCCTCGGAGGCGACGAGCCGGGTGACGGCCGTAGCCGCGACCCACTCTCCGTCGGCGTTCTCCTCGGTGTCGAGGAGGACGATGCGGTCCGGGTTCTCCGACTGTGCCGACCGGACCAGGCCCCACACGGCCGCCTGCACCGGGTCGCCGTGTGTCGGCTCGTCGCCTGCGGCGACCGCGTCCCGGGTCACCAGCACCAGGCGGGCGGCCCGGTCTTCGGCCAGCCACCACTGGACCAGCCGGAGCACCTCGGCGAGGACGTCCCGGCAGCGTTCGGCGTCGGTGCCCGACCCGGCCGGGCAGGGGACGACGACGGCGTCCGTGTCCGCCTGCGCCCCGGTCTCCGCCGCGGGGGCCGCGAAGAGGGCGGCGATGTCGTCGTAGACCCGTACGGCCGGGGCGTGCGCGTCGGCCGGGGTGGCGAGCGGTGCCCACTCCACGGTGAACAGGGAGTCCCTGGAGCTCGTGCGCAGTTGCTCGGCGGACACCGGGCGCAGCGTCAGCGACTCCACCGACACGACGGGACGGCCCGTGGTGTCGGCGGCCTCCAGCCGTACCGTGCCCCCGCCGGCCGGGGAGAGCCGTACCCGTAGGCCGGCTGCTCCGGTTCCGTGCAGCGTGACGCGGGACCACGCGAAGGGCAGCAGGGGTCCGTCGACGGCCGGTACGAGGCCACCCGCGCCCAGCGCGTGCAGCGCGGAGTCGAGCAGGGCCGGGTGCAGGCCGAACGCGTCCGCGTCCGCCCGCGCCTCGTCGGTGACGGCGAGTTCGGCGTACACCGCGTCGTGGCCGCGCCAGGCGGCACGCAGCCCCTGGAAGAGCGGGCCGTAGCTCAGGCCGAGGTCCGCCAGGCGGTCGTAGAAGCCGCCCAGGTCCACCGGCTGGGCGTCGGCCGGGGGCCAGCTGCTCAGGTCGGTGCCGGAGGGGGTGTTGCCGGTGGCGAGGGCGCCGGTGGCGTTGCGGATCCAGGGGCCGTCCCCGGCCCGCGAGTGCACGCTCAGCGGGCGGCGGCCGGAGTCGTCCTGGGCGCCCACGAGGACCTGGAGCGCGACGCCGCCGTGCTCGGGCAGCACCAACGGGGCGTGCAAGGTGAGTTCCTCGACCAGATCGCAGCCGGTCTCGGCCGCGGCGTGGGCGGCCAGTTCCACGAAGGCCGTGCCCGGCAGCAGCACCGTGCCCAGCACCGCGTGGTCGGCCAGCCAGGGCTGGGCCCGCAGGGACAGCAGCCCGGTCAGCAAGTGGCCGCCGGCGTCCGGCAGTTCCAC
Source organism: Streptomyces sp. HUAS 15-9 (assembly GCF_025642155.1). NCBI lineage: Bacteria > Bacillati > Actinomycetota > Actinomycetes > Kitasatosporales > Streptomycetaceae > Streptomyces > Streptomyces qianjiangensis. Next base: position 226,659 of record NZ_CP106798.1, read on the forward strand.
CGCCGCGCCCAGGAACGGGTGGTCGGCGGCGTCCAGCCCGGCCGCTCGTACGTCACCGGCCGGAGCGCCCGCCTGAAGCCAGTACCGCTCGTGCTGGAACGCGTAGGTCGGGAGGTCGACGCGGCGCGCACCCGGCAGGACGGCGTCCCAGTCGATGCGGACGCCGTGCACGTGGGCCTGGGCCAGGGACAGCATCATCCGGTGCCGTCCGCCGTCGCCGCGGCGCAGCGTCGGTACGACCACGGCCTGTGCCTCGGCGGCCTCGATGGCGTCCTGGATGCCCGCCAACTGCACGGGGTGGGGGCTGACTTCGACGAACACGTCGTGCCCGTCGGCCAGAGTGGCCCGGATCGCGTCGTGGAACCGCACCGTCTGCCGCATGTTGCGGTACCAGTAGCCGGAGCCGAGCGCGTCCGCGTCCAGCTTCCCGCCCGTCACCGTGGAGTAGAAGGGCACGGAGCCGGGGAGCGGGCTGATGCCGGCGAACCCCTCACTCGCCCGCGCTTCGACGCGTTCGATCTGCGGCGAGTGCGCGGCGTAGTCGACGGCGACCTTGCGCGCCTGAATGCCTTCCTGTTTGCAGTGCGCGAGGAGTTCGTCCAGGGCGTCGGTGTCCCCGGAGACCACGACGGTCCCGGGCCCGTTCACGGCGCCGATGCCGAGGCGGCCCGCCCACCGGCCGACCAGTTCCCGCACCTCCTCGTCCGGGAGGGTCACCGAGGCCATGCCGCCGCGGCCCTGGAGTTCACGGACCGCGAGGCTGCGCTCCGCCACGATGCGCGCCCCGTCCTCCACGGAGACCACGCCGGCGACCACCGCCGCGGAGACCTCGCCCTGGGAGTGCCCGACGACCGCGTCGGGGGTCACTCCGAAGGAGCGCCACATGTCGGCCAGGGCGACCGTCATCGCCCACAGCACGGGCTGCAGCACGTCGACCCGGTCCTGCTCGACGTCGGACGTGCCGCGCAGCACGGCGGTCAACGACCAGTCCACGTGCGGCGCGAGGGCGCGCTCGCAGGCGTCGATCCGGTCGCGGAAGACCGGGGAGGTCTCCAGCAGTTCGGCGGCCATGCCCACCCACTGCGACCCCTGCCCGGGGAAGACGAAGACGGTCTTGCCGCCGGTGCGTGCGGTGCCGGTCACCGCGCCGCGCGGTGTGGCGCCACTGGCGACACCTGCCAGTGCCCGCCGTACCTCCTCGGGGGTCTCGGCAACCACCACTGCGCGGTGTTCGAAGGCCACCCTGGTCGTTGCCAGCGAGTACGCCGCGTCGGCCGCCGGGGCCGCGTCGCCGTCGTTGTCGTTGTCGTTGTCGTTGTCGTTGTCGTCCAGGAAGGACGCGAGGCGGGCGGCCTGCGCCCGCAGCGCTGCTTCGGTCCTGCCGGAGAGCACCCACGGCACGGCCGTGCCGGAGTCGTACGCCGACGGCGGTTCCTCGGTCGTGGGGGCCTGCTCGATGATCGTGTGGGCGTTGGTGCCGCTGACGCCGAAGGACGACACGGCGGCACGGCGCGGGCGGTCCGACTCGGGCCAGTCGACGGCCTCGGTCAACAGCCGGACGTCGCCTGCCGACCAGTCCACGTGCGGTGTGGGTTCGTCGACGTGCAGGGTCTTCGGGAGCACTCCGTGGCGCATGGCCATGACCATCTTGATCACGCCGGCGACGCCCGCGGCGGCCTGTGTGTGGCCGATGTTGGACTTCAGTGAGCCCAGCCACAGCGGCTGTCCTTCGGGCCGCTCCTGGCCGTAGGTGGCGAGGAGCGCCTGCGCCTCGATCGGGTCACCCAGCGTCGTCCCCGTACCGTGCGCCTCCACCGCGTCCACGTCGGCCGGGGTGAGCCCGGCGGACGCCAGCGCCTGCCGGATCACCTTCTGCTGCGCGGGGCCGTTGGGCGCGGTCAGACCGTTGGACGCGCCGTCCTGGTTCACCGCACTGCCCCGTACGACGGCCAGCACGCGGTGGCCGTTGCGCTCCGCGTCGGACAGCCGCTCCACCAGCAGCAGGCCGACGCCTTCGCCCCAGCCCGTGCCGTCGGCACCGGCCGCGAACGCCTTGCACCGGCCGTCGGGCGACAACCCGCGCTGCCGGCTGAACTCCACGAAGACCGTCGGGCCGGCCATGACCGTGACGCCGCCGGCCAGCGCCATCGTGCACTCGCCGTTGCGCAGGGCCTGGACGGCCAGGTGCAGGGCGACGAGCGACGAGGAGCAGGCCGTGTCGATCGTCACGGCGGGGCCCTCCAAGCCGAAGGCGTAGGACACACGGCCGGAGGCGACGCTGCCGGAGCCTCCGGTGGTGAGCAGGCCCTCGACGCCCTCGGGCAGTTCGCGCGGGCCTTGGCCGTAGTCGTGGTACATCAGGCCGGTGAAGACGCCGGTACGGCTGCCCCGGATCGTCGCCGGGTCGATCCCGGCGCGTTCGAACGCCTCCCAGGACGCCTCCAGCAGCAGTCGCTGCTGCGGGTCCATCGCCAGGGCCTCGCGGGGGCTGATGCCGAAGAAGGCGGCGTCGAACTCGGCCGCCTCGTGCAGGAAGCCGCCTTCGCGCACGTAGGTCTTGCCGAGGCGCTCGGGGTCGGGGTCGTAGAGTCCGTCGACGTCCCAGCCGCGGTTGTCCGGGAACCGGGTGATCCCGTCCCGGCCGGAGGCCACCAGCCGCCACAGGTCCTCGGGCGAGCGCACGCCGCCCGGGAGGCGGCAGCTCATGCCGACGATGGCGATCGGCTCGTCGGCGGCGGCCACGGTCTGCCGCTCCGCAGCCCTGGCCGTGGCGGCGGCCGGGGCTTCGCCGAGGAGTTCGGTGCCGATGTGCCGGGCGAGGGCGGCGGGGGTGGGGTGGTCGAAGACGAGGGTGGCGGGCAGGCGCAGGCCGGTGGCGGTGGACAGCCGGTTGCGCAGTTCTACGGCCGTCAGCGAGTCGAAGCCCAGGTCCTGGAAGGTGTGCGCGGGCTGTACGGCCCGGGGCGAGGAGTGCCCGAGCACGGCGGCGGCCTCGGCCCGGACCAGCTCCAGGAGGGCCTCGTCGCGCTTGTCGCCGGCCAGTCCGGTGAGGCGTTCGGCCAGGGATCCGGTGGCGGCGCGCTGGGCGGTGCCGCGCGTGGAGACGCGGACGAGTCCGCGCAGCAGGGCCGGTACGGTTCCTGCCGCCCTGTTCCGCAGGGGTGCGGTGTCGAGGCGGACCGGTACGAGCACGGGCTCGTGCGAGGCGAGTGCCGCGTCGAACAGCCGCAGGCCCTCCTCGGTGGACAGCGGCAGGACACCGGAGCGCGCCATCCGCGACCTGCCTGCCTCGTCGAGGGCGTCGGCCATGGCGCCCTCCTGCTCCCACAGGCCCCACGCCAGCGAGACCGTGGGCCGTCCCTGGGCGCGGCGGTACCGGGCGAAGGCGTCGAGGAAGGCGTTGGCCGCGGCGTAGTTGCCCTGGCCGGGGTTGCCGAAGACGCCCGCGGCGGAGGAGAACAGCACGAACGTCGTGCTCTCGCCGGTGAGTTCGTCCAGGTTGAGCACGGCGTCGGCCTTGGGCGCGAGGACGGCGCCCACGCGCTCCGGGGTCAGCGCGGCGATCACGCCGTCGTCGAGCACGCCGGCGGTGTGCACGACGGAGTCGACCGGGGTGGCGGCCAGCAGCCGGGCCAGGGCGTCACGGTCGGTGAGGTCGCAGGCGGCCCACGTCGCTTCGGCGCCGAGCGCCACGAGTTCGGCCTTCAGGTCCGCGGCGCCCGGGGCGTTGGTGCCACGGCGGCTCACGAGCAGCAGCCGGCGCACGCCGTGTCCGGTGACCAGGTGACGGGCGAGGGTTCTGCCCAGCGCGCCGGAGGCGCCGGTGAGCAGCACGGTGCCGAGGCCGAAGGGAGCGCCCTCGGTGTGGGTGGGGGCAGCACCCTCGGCATGGGCGAAGGCCACTTCGTCCGCAGGGGCGGTGGTCGCGTCCTCCGTTGCCGAGGAGGCGGCGCGCACCAGGCGCGGTGCGCCGGCCTCCCCTTCGCGGACGACGATGTGGGGCTCGCCGGACAGCACGACGCCGGGCACGAGCGCGGCCGCCTCGTGCGGGCGGTCGGTTTCGAGCAGCACGATCCGGCCGGGGTTCTCCGCCTGGGCCGAGCGCACCAGTCCGCCCGCCGCGGCGTGCGCGAGGTCGTCGCAGCGCGCCACCAGCACGAGGCACGACGTCCGGTCCTCGGCGAACCAGCGCTGGACCAGCCGCAGAACGTCGGTGGTGACCGCACGGACCCGCTCGGCCTCGGTCGCCCCGTCCGGGCCGTCGGGGCACGGGACCACGACCGCGTCCGGCTGCGACGGCCCGTCGGCGTCAGCCAGTTCGGCGAGGTCCGGGACGTACGCGACCGCCGTCCCGTCCGCGTCGTCCGAGGGCAGGGTCAGCGGCGCCCGCTCGACGGTGAACATCGCGTCACCGGAGCGCTTGCGGAGCTGCTCGGCCGACACCGCGCGCAGTGTCAGCGACTCGACGGACGCCACCGGCTCGCCGGCGCCGTCGGCCACCAGCAGGGACACCGCGTCCGTACCGGCCGGCGCCAGCCTGACCCGTATGGTGGACGCGCCCGTGGCGCGCACGGACACCCCGGACCAGGCGAACGGCAGGAGCGGCTCGTCCACCTCGGCCACGAGAGAGCCGCCCGCGCCGATCACGTGCAGCGCCGCGTCCAGCAGCGCCGGGTGCAGGAGGAAGGAGCCGGTGTCCGTGCCGTCGGGGAGGGCGACCTCCGCGAAGACTTCGTCGCCCGCGCGCCAGACGCTCCGCAGTCCACGGAACGCCGGTCCGTAGGCCAGGCCTTGGGCGGCCAGCCGGTCGTAGAAGCCGTCGAGGCCGACCGGTTCGCAGCCCGTGGGCGGCCACGCCGTGAGCGCCAGGCCGGCGGCGGCGCCTGCCTCTTCGGTCCCTTCGGTGACGAAGCCGGTCGCGTGGCGGACCCACGGCAGGTCGGCGTCGTCCTCGGGGCGCGAGTGCACGGTCAGCGGCCTGCGGCCGGTGCCGTCGGCCGCACCGACCCACACCTGAACCGCGACGCCGCCCCGCTCGGGCAGCGTCAGGGGCGCTTCGAGGGTGAGGTCCTCCAGCAGTTCGCAGCCGGCCTCGTCGGCGGCGCGCACGGCCAGTTCGACGAACGCGGTGCCCGGCAGCAGCACGGTTCCGAGCACGGCGTGGTCGCTCAGCCACGGGTGCGTGCGCAGGGACAGCCGGCCGGTCAGCAGCCGCTCGTCGCCGCCGGCCACGGAGACGGCGGCGCCCAGCAGCGGGTGGTCGGCCGAGCCCAGGCCGGCGGCGCGGACATCACCGGGAGCGGCCGGTGAGGTGTCGAGCCAGTAGCGCTCGTACTGGAAGGCGTAGGTGGGCAGTTCGACGCGACGGGCGCCGGGGAAGAAGGCGTGCCAGTCCGGGGAGATGCCGTGTACGTGCAGTTCGGAGACGGCGGCGACGAGTGCGCCCCGCTCGGGGCGGTCGGCGCGCAGGGCGGGCACGGTGACCACGTCGTCGTCCAGGCAGCCTTGGGCGAGGGCGCTCAGCACGCCGCCCGGGCCGATCTCGACGAACGTGGTCACGCCCAGGTCGTGGAGAGTCCGGACGCCGTCGGCGAAGCGGACCGCCTCGCGGACGTGCCGGACCCAGTACTCGGGCGTGTAGGGCTCGGCCAGGCGGCCGGTGAGGTTGGAGACCACCGGGATCCGTGGCCTCTCGAAGGTCAGCCCGCGGACGACCTGTGCGAACTCCGCCGACATGGGGTCCATCAGCGGCGAATGGAACGCGTGGCTGACCTTCAGCCGGGAGGTCTTGCAGCCCTGCTCCCTGAAGACCTCGGCGATCGCGGTGACCGCGTCCTCGGCTCCGGATACGACGACGGACCGCGGGCCGTTGATCGCCGCGATGCCGACGCCGTCGGTGAGGTGCGGAAGGATTTCGTCCTCGGTGGCCTGCACGGCGATCATCGCGCCCCCGACGGGCAGCGCCTGCATGAGGCGGGCACGTGCGGACACCAGCTTCGCGGCGTCCTTCAGCGACAACACCCCGGCCACGTGCGCGGCCGCGATCTCGCCCACGGAGTGGCCGGCCACGTAGTCCGGCCGGATGCCCCACGATTCCAGGAGCCGGAACAGCGCCACCTCGACCGCGAAGAGTGCGGGCTGGGCGGCGCCCGTGCGGTGCAGTTCTTCCGAGTCGACGTCTACCGCGGCGTCGAGGTGCGCGCAGACCTCGTCGTACGCGGCGGCGAACGCCGGGCAGGACGCGTACAGTTCGCGCCCCATGCCCTGGCGTTGCGATCCCTGGCCGGAGAAGAGGAACCCGACGCGCCCGCCGGTGCCGGAGATGCCGCGCGCGACGTACGGCGCCGGGGAGCCCGAGGCCAGGGCCCGCAGCCCCTCGGCGAGTTCCGCCGCCGTTTCGCCCTGGACCACCGCGCGGTGCTCCAGGGCCGTGCGCGTGGTGGCGAGCGAGAACGCGACGTCGAGCGGGGGGACTTCGGGGTCCGTGCGGGACAGCAGGCGTTCGGCCTGGGCGCGCAGTGCCTCCTCGGTCTTGCCGGAGATCACCCACGGCACCGGTCCGCCCTCGGCCGGGCGCGCGGCCCGAGGGGCGACTGCCTCGGCGCTCTCCGCGCCTTCCTCCGGTAATTCCGATATCTCGGCGTCCTGTGCGAACGCTTCGACCGACGGGGCTTCCTCGATGATCGTGTGCGCGTTGGTGCCGCTTATCCCGAAGGAGGAGATACCGGCTCGGCGCGGCTGGTCCGACGTCGGCCAGGGCGTGGGCTCGGTGAGCAGCCGTACGGCACCCGCCGACCAGTCGACGTGCGGGGACGGCGCGTCGACGTGCAGCGTGCGCGGCAGTTCGCCGTGGCGCATGGCCATGACCATCTTGATGACGCCGGCCACACCGGCCGCGGCCTGGGTGTGGCCGATGTTGGACTTGATCGAGCCCAGCCACAGCGGCTTGTCGTCGGCACGGCCCTGCCCGTACGTCGCGAGGAGCGCCTGTGCCTCGATCGGGTCGCCGAGCCGGGTGCCCGTGCCATGCGCCTCGACCGCGTCGACCTGTGCGGTGGTCAGTTGAGCGGCGGCCAGGGCCTGGCGGATCACCCGTTGCTGGGAGGGGCCGTTGGGGGCGGTCAGGCCGTTGGACGCGCCGTCCTGGTTGACGGCGGAGCCGCGGACCACCGCGAGGACCTCGTGTCCATTGCGGCGGGCGTCCGAGAGGCGTTCCACGAGCAGCAGGCCGGCGCCCTCGCCCCAGCCGGTGCCGTCGGCACCGGCCGAGAAGGCCTTGCAGCGGCCGTCGGGTGCCAGTCCGCGCTGGCGGCTGAAGCCGACGAAGGTGGCGGGGCCGACCATCGCGGTGACGCCGCCCGCCACGGCCAGCGAGCACTCGCCGTTGCGCAGCGACTGGACGGCCAGGTGCAGGGCCACCAGGGACGACGAGCAGGCCGTGTCGACCGTGACGGCCGGGCCTTCGAGGCCGAAGGTGTAGGCCACGCGGCCGGAGGCGACGCTGCCCGAGGTGCCCGTCCCCAGGTAACCCTCCAGGTCCTGCGGGGAGTTCTGGAGGGCGGCCAGGAACTCGTGGTTCATCACCCCGGCGAACACGCCGGTCCTGCTCCCCGCCAGCGAGGCGGCATCGATACCGGCCCGTTCGAACAGCTCCCACGACGTCTCCAGCAGCAGCCGTTGCTGGGGGTCCATGGCGAGCGCCTCGCGGGGCGAGATGCCGAAGAGGCGGGCGTCGAACCCCGCCAGGTCGCGCAGGAACCCGCCCTCGCGGGCGTAGCTGGTCCCGCGGGACTCCGGGTCCGGGTCGTAGAGAGCGTTCAGGTCCCAGCCGCGATCGGCGGGGAACTCCGAGACGGCGTCGCGGCCGCCTGCGACCAACTCCCACAGATCCTCGGGCGAGTCGACCCCTCCCGGGTAGCGGCAGCTCATCCCGATGATGGCCACCGGCTCCCCGGCGGCGTCCTCATAGTCACGAAGGCGCCGCCGGGTCTCCTGGAGATCTGCGGTGACTCGCTTCAAGAAATAGCGGAGCTTGTCCTCGTTCGCCACCGAAATCGTCCCTCACCCCTGCGAAGACTTACCGGAATTCGGCAAGGGGTCACCGGGACGCGCCGGAGCGGTCAGGAAATCCCGAATTCCTTGCCGAGCAGATCGAATACTTCGTCGTCCGTGGCTGATTCCAGATCGCTGCCGCCCATACCAGGGCCTTCCGGGGCCGACGCCTCGCCGAATTCACCGGCAATCGCCAACAGGCCCTGGAGCTTTGACAGGATCCGGTCGCGAGCTTCGCTCTCCGCCAACTTCGTGACCAATTCTTGTTCGACCCTGTCCAGATCGGCAAGTAGGGAATCCACTAGGGCCGGTTCGGCCGCTCCGGCCATCTCCAAGAACACATGGCGGGCCAGGAGAATGGGTGTCGGATGGTCGAAGACCAGCGTCGCGGGAAGCCGCAACCCAGTGGCCTTGTTCAGCCGGTTGCGCAGTTCGACGGCCGTGAGGGAGTCGAAGCCCAGGTCCTGGAAGGCGTGTTCCGGCCGGACCGTACGGTCCGACGTGTGCCCCAGGACCACGGCCACCTCCGCCCGGACCAGGTCCAGGACGGTCTTCTCCCGTTCGGCCTCCGGCAGCCCCTCCAGGCGCCCGGCCAACGAGGACACGGAGGAGGCGTCTGCCTGCGCGGTCCTCCGGGCGGCCGCGGCCGGCACGAGGGCGCGCAGGACCGGCGGTGCCTCACCGACGCGGAGCGCACCGGTGTCGATACGGACCGGGGCGAGCACCGCCTCGTCCGAAGCCAGTGCCGCGTCGAACAGCCGCAGCCCCTCCCCCGGCAGTAGCGCCAGCACGCCGCTGCGCGCCATCCGCGCCCGGTCGGCCTCGGCGAGGCCGTCCGTCATCGCACCGGACTGTTCCCACACACCCCATGCCAGCGACGTGGCAGGGAGCCCCTCACGGCGCCGGTGCGCCGAGAAGGCGTCGAGGAAGGAGTTCGCCGCCGCGTAGCTCGCCTGACCGGCGCTGCCGACCAGGCCGGCGACGGACGAGAACACCACGAAGGCGGCCAGGCCCATTCCCCGGGTGCACTCGTGCAGGTTCAGCACGGCGTCCACCTTGGGGCGGAAGACCTCCCTCATCCTCTCCGGCGTGACCGAGGCGACGACCCCGTCGTCGAGTACACCCGCGGTGTGCACGACGGCCGACAGCGCGTGCTCGCCGAGCCCGTCCAGCATTGCGGAGACGGCCTCCCTGTCCGCGACGTCGCAGGCCGCCCAGGTGACCTCGGCACCCCATGCGACCAGTTCGGCCTCCAGCTCGACCGCGCCGGGGGCCTGAGCACCGCGCCGGCTGAGCAGCAGCAGGCTGCGCACGCCGTGCTCGGCGACCAGGTGCCGTGCGACGAGCCCGCCCAGCGCACCGGACGCACCGGTCACCAGGACGGTGCCGGCACCGAAGTCCGGCGTGCCGGTGGCGGTCCCGGTGGCCTTCACCAGACGCGGTACGAACACCTCCCCGTCGCGGACCGCGAACTGCGGCTCACCGGAAGCGAGCGCGCCGGGCAGCACACGGACCGCCTCATCGGTGTCCCCGGCCTCCACCAGCACGATCCGGTCCGGATTCTCCGACTGCGCAGACCGCACAAGCCCCCACACCGCGGCATGAGCCAGATCGCCCGGACGCGTCACCAACGCCAGACGCCCCGCACGCTCCTGCGCCAACCACCACTGCACCAACACCAGAACCTCACTCGCGATGCCGTGCACACGCTCGGCGGTCTCCGCACCGGACCCCGCCGGGCACGGAACGACGGTGACCACCGCGACATCGGGAAGGGCCGGCTCGGCGGACAGAGCGGCCAGGCCCGCGTAGCTCCGTACGTCGAGCCCAGCGGCAGCGGCAGTCCCGTTGAGGGCCGCGGGCTGCCATGCGAGGCCGAACAGCGAGTCGTCGGCGCGCCTGCCGGAGCCGCCCGCCGCGAGCAGTTGCTCGCGCGACACCGGCCGCAGCGACAGCGAGCCGACCGTGGCCACCAGACCACCCGAGGCATCGGCCACGGTCAGCGACACCGCGTCCGTACCCGTGCGAGAGACCTTGACCCGCAGTGCCGTCGCCCCCGCGGCACGCACACCCACTTCGGACCAGGCGAAGGGCAGCAGAGGACCGTCGACGACGGGGACGAGCCCGCCCGCGCCGATCGCATGGAGCGCCGCGTCCAGCAGCGCCGGATGAACGGCGAACGCGCCCGCCTCCGTGGCCTCGGGGAGGGCGACCTCGGCGAGGACGTCGTTACCGCTCCGCCACACCGACCGCAGGCCGCGGAAGACCGGGCCGTAGCCCAGGCCGAGTCCGTCCAGGCCCTCGTAGAACCCGGTCAGGTCGACGGCCTCCGCATCCGCCGGCGGCCACGCGCCGAGGTCCGCGCCGTGCGGCGGCTCGGGCAGCGCGTCCGTCAGGAAGCCGACCGCGTGCCGCACCCACGGCGCGTCGTCAGGGGCGTCCTCACGTCGCGAGTGCACGCTCAGGGCGCGCCTGCCCGGCTCCTCCTCGGCCCCGACCCACACCTGCACGGCCACACCACCGCGCTCCGGGACGATCAGCGGTGCTTCCAGCGTCAGGTCCTCGACCTGTGCACAACCGGCTTCGTCGCCCGCACGCACCGCCAGCTCCACGAGCGCGGTACCCGGCAGCAGCACGCTGTCCATGACGGTGTGGTCGGCGAGCCAGGGGTGCGTCTTGAGCGAGAGCCGCCCGGTGACCAGGAACCCGTCGGCGCCGGGAAGCGCGACCGCCGCACCGGCCAACGGGTGCTCCGCCGCACCCAGCCCGAGTCCGGTGGCAGCGGCACTGCCGGTGAACTCCTCGGGCGCTTCCAGCCAGAAGCACTCGTACTGGAAGGCGTAGGTCGGCAGGTCGACGCGCCGGGCGCCGGGGAAGACCGCCCGCCAGTCCGGGGAGACGCCATGGGCGTGCAGCTCGGCGAGCGCGGTGACTACGGCCTGCGGCTCGGGACGGTCGGTCCGTACGACGGGCACGGTGACGATGTCGCTATCGCTATGGGCATCGCTGTCGAGGCAGTCCTGGGCGAGGGCGCTGAGGACACCACCGGGGCCGATCTCGACGAAGGTCGTCACGCCCAGCTCGTGGAGAGTCTGGACGCCGTCGGCGAAGCGGACCGCTTCACGGACGTGCCGGACCCAGTATTCGGGCGTGTACGGCTCGGCCAGGCAGCCGGTGAGGTTCGAAACGACAGGAATCCGCGGCTCGTTGAAGGCCAGCCCGCTGACGGCCTCGGCGAACTCCTCCAGCATCGGATCCATCAGCGGCGAATGGAACGCGTGACTGACCTTCAGTCGGGACGTCTTACGACGCTGCTCCCGGAACGCCTCGCCGATGGCGACGACCACGTCCTCGGCACCGGAGACCACGACCGACCGCGGGCCGTTGACCGCCGCGATGCCGACGCCGTCGGTGAGGTGCGGAAGGATTTCGTCCTCGGTCGCCTGTACGGCGACCATCGCCCCGCCGACGGGCAGCGCCTGCATCAGCGCGGCGCGCGCGCTCACCAGCTTCGCCGCGTCCTCGAGCGACAACACACCCACCACATGAGCGGCCGCGATCTCACCCACCGAGTGACCGGCCACGTAATCCGGCCGGATACCCCACGATTCGAGAAGGCGGAACAGAGCGACCTCGACAGCAAAGAGCGAGGGCTGCGTCGAACCCGTCTGGTCGAGCACCTCCGAGTCGACGTCGACGGGCGCGTCCAGAAGCGCGCACACCTCGTCGTACGCCGCCGCGAATACCGGGTACGCCTCGTACAGTTCGCGCCCCATGCCGATCCGCTGCGAACCCTGACCCGAGAACAAGAACCCGACCTTGCCCCCGGTTCCCGGTTCGCCCAGGACGACCCGGGTGGACGTGGACCCTGCGGCCAGCGCGCGGAGCCCTTCCAGGAGTTCATCCCGGTTCTCCCCCACCACGGCGGCCCTGTGCTCCATGGCCGAGCGTGTGGTGGCGAGCGAGAAGCCGATGTCGGCCGGCTGCAGGTCCGTGCCGGTGTCCGTGTCCGGGGCGTGGGCCAGGGACAGCAGGCGCTGTGCCTGTGCCCGCAGCGCCGCCTCGGTCCTGCCCGACAGCACCCATGGCACGACCGCGCCGGAGTCGGGCGCGGGCGGCAGCTCCGCCGAAGCGGGAGCCTGCTCGACGATCACGTGCGCATTGGTGCCGCTGATACCGAAGGACGACACGGCGGCACGACGCGGGCGGTCCGACTCGGGCCAGTCGACTGCCTCGGTCAACAGCCGGACATCACCGGCCGACCAGTCCACATGCGGGGTCGGCTCGTCCACGTGCAGGGTCTGCGGCAGCACACCGTGCCGCATCGCCATCACCATCTTGATCACACCACCGACACCGGCCGCGGCCTGGGCGTGGCCGATGTTCGACTTCAGCGAACCCAGCCACAACGGCCGGTCCCCAGGTCGCTCCTGCCCGTAAGTGGCGAGCAGCGCCTGCGCCTCGATCGGGTCACCCAGCCTCGTCCCCGTACCGTGCGCCTCCACCGCATCGACCTGATCCGAGGACAGGCCCGCGTTGGCCAGCGCCTGCCGGATCACGCGCTGCTGCGCCGGACCGTTCGGAGCCGTCAGACCGTTCGACGCACCGTCCTGGTTCACCGCCGTACCACGGACCACCGCCAGCACCTGGTGGCCGTTGCGCTGCGCGTCGGACAACCGCTCCACCAGGAGCATGCCCGCACCCTCGGCCCAGCCCGTACCGTCCGCCCCGGCGGCGAACGCCTTGCACCGGCCGTCCGCCGACAGCCCGCGCTGACGGCTGAACTCCACGAACGTCGAGGGAGTCGCCATGACGGTGACGCCGCCGGCCAGCGCCATCGAGCACTCGCCACTTCGCAGCGCCTGGGCCGCCAGGTGCAGCGCCACCAGCGAGGACGAGCACGCCGTGTCGACCGTGACCGCCGGGCCCTCGAGCCCGAACGTGTAAGAAACGCGGCCGGAGGCGACGCTGCCCGCGCTGCCACTGCCCAGGTAGGCGTCCATGCCCTCGGGAGCCGTTGTCACGCGGCCGCCGTAGTCGTGGTACATCACGCCGGCGAAGACACCGGTCCTGCTGCCCCGCACGGTCGCCGGGTCGATCCCGGCCCGCTCGAACGCCTCCCACGACGTCTCCAGCAGCAACCGCTGCTGCGGGTCCATCGCCAACGCCTCACGCGGCGAGATCCCGAAGAAGGCCGGGTCGAACTCGGCAGCCCCGTGCAGGAAGCCACCGTGCCGCACATAGGACTTGCCGGAGCGGTCGGGGTCCGGGTCGTAGAGGTCCTCCACGTCCCAGCCGCGGTCCTCGGGGAAGCCCGAGATCGCGTCGCCGCCGGAGGCGACGAGACGCCACAGGCCTTCGGGCGACCGCACGTCACCGGGGAACCGGCAGGCCATGCCCACGATCGCGATCGGCTCGTCCGTCCCGGTCACCGCGGCGACCGCGGCCTCGGACCGCTCCTGGACGCCCAGCGTCTCGGCCAGCAGGAAGCGGGAGAGCGCGACGGGCGTGGGGTGGTCGAAGACCATGGTCGCGGGAAGCCGCAGCCCGGTCACCGCGTTCAGCCGGTTGCGGAGTTCCACGGAGGTGAGCGAATCGAAACCGGCGTCCTGGAACGCGTGTTCCGGCTGGACGGACTGGGCCGAGGCGTGGCCGAGCACGGCGGCGACCTCGGCGCGCACCAGGTCAAGCACCACCTGCTCGCGCTCGGCCTCGGGCAGCCCGGCCAGCCGCTGACCCAGCGATCCCTTCGGCGCGGTCTGCGCCGTGCGCCGCGTGGTGCCCCGTACAGGGCCGCGCAGCCCTCGCAGGACCGGCGGAACCGTGCCCTGCGGCCCGCCCAGGTCCAGTCGGAGCGGGGCGACGGCGGCCCGGTCCAGGGCCAGCGCCGCGTCGAACAGCCGCAGGCCCTCGTCAACGGCTATCGGGGCCAGGCCCACCCGCTTGAGCCGGGCGAGGTCCGCCTGGTCGAGCCGGTCGGCCATGCCGCTGCCCTGCTCCCACAGGCCCCACGCCAGCGACGTGGCGGGAAGCCCCTGGGCACGACGGACTTCGGCGAAGGCGTCGAGGAAGGTGTTCGCCGACGCGTAGTTGCCCTGTCCCGCGCTGCCCAGGATGCCGGACACCGAGGAGAAGACGACGAACGCCGACAGGTCACTCGTCAGCTCATGGAGGTTGAGCACGGCGTCGACCTTCGGACGCAGCACCTTCTCCATGCGCTCCGGGGTGAGCGCGGCGATCACGCCGTCGTCGAGGACGCCGGCCGTGTGCACCACGGCGGTCACCGGCGTGCCGGCCAGCACCTCGGCTAGGGCACCCCGGTCGGCCGCATCGCAGGCCGCCCAGGTGACCTCGGCACCCCACGCGGCCAGTTCGGCCTCCAGCTCGACCGCGCCGGGGGCCTGAGCACCGCGCCGGCTGAGCAGCAGCAGGCTGCGCACGCCGTGCTCGGCGACCAGGTGCCGTGCGACGAGCCCGCCCAGCGCACCGGACGCACCGGTCACCAGGACGGTGCCGGCACCGAAGTCCGGCGTGCCGGTGGCGGTCCCGGTGGCCTTCACCAGACGCGGTACGAACACCTCCCCGTCGCGGACCGCGAACTGCGGCTCACCGGAAGCGAGCGCGCCGGGCAGCACACGGACCGCCTCATCGGTGTCCCCGGCCTCCACCAGCACGATCCGGTCCGGATTCTCCGACTGCGCAGACCGCACAAGCCCCCACACCGCGGCATGAGCCAGATCGCCCGGACGCGTCACCAACGCCAGACGCCCCGCACGCTCCTGCGCCAACCACCACTGCACCAACACCAGAACCTCACTCGCGATGCCGTGCACACGCTCGGCGGTCTCCGCACCGGACCCCGCCGGGCACGGAACGACGACGACATCCGGTGCCCCTTCCGACTCTCGCAGTGCGTCGAAGTCCGCGGCCGTCTCGATCGTCAACGCGTCGGTCGCGGAGGGAAGCATGAACGGCGTCCACTCCAGCCCGAACAGCTGAGCGCTGCCACCAGCACTGCGCGGTTGGTCCGCCGAGACGGCCCGCAACGACAGCGACTCGACCGAGGCCACCGGGTCACCGGCGCCATCGGCCACGGCCAGCGTCACCGAACCGGTGGCCGTCCGAGACAGCTTCACCCGCACCTTCGCGGCACCGGCGGCCTGCACGCCGACGCCGGACCAGGCGAACGGCAGGGCCGGGCCGTCGTCCAGCGACACCAGCCCACCGGCGACCAGTGCGTGCAGGGCGGCGTCCAGCAGCGCCGGGTGCAGGGTGAACGCCGCCGCCTCGGCAACCGACTCCTCCGGCAGCTCGACCTCGGCGAGGACGTCGTCCCCGCCGCGCCACACCGAGCTCAGGCCCTGGAAGACCGGACCGTAGTCCAGGCCGGCGGCGGCCATACCCTCGTAGAACGCCGTCAGGTCGACGGCCTCCGCATCCGCCGGCGGCCACGCTCCGAGGTCCGCAGCGGACGGGGCCTCTGCCGAGGACAGCACACCCGTCGCGTGCCGCAGCCACGAACCGTCGTCGACGCGCGAGTGCACGCTCAACTGCCGCCGACCGGACTCGTCCTCCGGGCCGACAGTCACCTGAAGGGGCACGCCACCGCGCTCGGGCACGACCAGCGGAACCTCAAGGGCGAGGTCTTCGATCCATCCGCACCCCGTCTCGTCGCCCGCCCGGATCGCCAACTCGACGAACGCGGTGCCGGGCAGCAGAACGGCCCCGTTCACGGCGTGGTCGGCGAGCCACGGGTGGGTTTCGAGGGAGAGCAGTCCGGTGAGCAGGACCCCGTCGCTGTCGGCCGTCGCAATCGCGGCGCCGAGCAGCGGGTGGTCCGCCGCCCCCAGGCCAGCGGCCCGGACATCACCGGCCTCCGGGGGAACATCGAGCCAGTAGCGCTCGCGCTGGAAGGCGTAGGTCGGCAGGTCGACGCGCCGGGCGCCCGGGAAGACCGCCCGCCAGTCGGGCGAGATGCCGTGGGTGTGCAGCTGCCCGACAGCGGTGACGAGGGCGTACGGCTCGGGGCGGTCGGCACGCAGGGCGGGAACGGTGACGACGTCTGTGCTGTCGTCGAAGCAGCCCTGGGCGAGGGCGCTGAGGACGCCGCCCAGGCCGATCTCGACGAACGTGGTCACACCCAGGTCGCCGAGGGTCTCGATGCCGTCGGCGAAGCGAACCGCTTCGCGCACGTGCTGGACCCAGTATTCGGGCGTGTACGGCTCGGCCAGGCGACCGGTGAGGTTCGAAACGACAGGAATCCGCGGCTCGTTGAAGGCCAGCCCGCTGACGGCCTCGGCGAACTCCTCCAGCATCGGATCCATCAACGGCGAGTGGAACGCATGACTGACCTTCAGACGGGACGTCTTACGACCCTGACCGGCGAAGGTCTCACCGATCGCGACGACCGTATCCTCCACGCCTGAAACCACAACTGACCGCGGGCCGTTGACCGCCGCGATACCGACCTCGTCGGTCAGGTACGGCAGCACCTCGCCCTCGGCCGCCTGGACCGCCACCATGGCCCCGCCGACGGGCAGCGCCTGCATCAGCGCGGCGCGCGCGCTCACCAGCTTCGCCGCGTCCTCGATCGACAACACACCCACCACATGAGCGGCCGCGATCTCACCCACCGAGTGACCGGCCACGTAATCCGGCCGGATACCCCACGATTCGAGAAGGCGGAACAGAGCGACCTCGACAGCGAAAAGCGCGGGCTGCGTCGAACCCGTCTGGTCGAGCTCCTCCGAGTCGACGTCGACCGGCGCATCCAGAAGCGCACACACCTCGTCGTACGCCGCCGCGAATACCGGGTACGCCTCGTACAGTTCGCGCCCCATGCCGAACCGCTGCGACCCCTGACCCGAGAACAAGAACCCGACCTTGCCCCCAACGGCACCACCCGCCGGAGCGGCCCCGGAAACAATCGCCTCCAGCCCCCGCCGGAACTCCCCGAGCTCCTCCCCCACGACCACCGCACGGCGCTCCAGCACCGCACGCGACGTCGCCAGCGAGAACGCCACGTCCTCCGGCCGAACCCCGGCACCACCGATGCCCCCGACGTCCTCGGCGCCCTCGGCGCCCTCGGCGCCCTCGGCACCCTCGGCGTCCAGGAAGGACAACAGCCGCCCCGCCTGCTCCCGCAACGCCGCATCGCTCTTCGCCGACAGCACCCATGGCACGACCGCAGCCGGGGCCGAAGCCGGGGACTCCTCCGTGACGCCAGGCGCCTGCTCGACGATCACGTGCGCATTGGTGCCGCTCACACCGAAGGAGGACACCGCAGCTCGGCGCGGCCCGTCGCTCGCAGGCCACTCCACGGCCTCGGTCAGCAGCTGCACCGCGCCCGCCGACCAGTCCACGTGCGGCGTCGGCTCGTCGACGTGCAGGGTCTGCGGCAGCACACCGTGCCGCATCGCCATCACCATCTTGATCACACCACCGACACCGGCCGCGGCCTGGGCGTGGCCGATGTTCGACTTCAGCGAACCCAGCCACAACGGCCGGTCCCCAGGTCGCTCCTGCCCGTAAGTGGCGAGCAGCGCCTGCGCCTCGATCGGGTCACCCAGCCTCGTCCCCGTACCGTGCGCCTCCACCGCATCGACCTGATCCGAGGACAGGCCCGCGTTGGCCAGCGCCTGCCGGATCACGCGCTGCTGCGCCGGACCGTTCGGAGCCGTCAGACCGTTCGACGCACCGTCCTGGTTCACCGCCGTACCACGGACCACCGCCAGCACCTGGTGGCCGTTGCGCTGCGCGTCGGACAACCGCTCCACCAGGAGCATGCCCGCACCCTCGGCCCAGCCCGTACCGTCCGCCCCGGCGGCGAACGCCTTGCACCGGCCGTCCGCCGACAGCCCGCGCTGACGGCTGAACTCCACGAACACGGACGGGCCTGCCATCACCGTGACGCCGCCGACCAGCGCCATCGAGCACTCGCCGCTCCGCAGGGCCTGGGCCGCCAGGTGCAGCGCCACCAGCGAGGACGAGCACGCCGTGTCGACCGTGACCGCCGGGCCCTCGAGCCCGAACGTGTAAGAAACGCGCCCCGAAGCGACGCTGCCCGCACTGCCGTTGACGAGGTAGCCCTCCAGCCCGGCCGGCGAAGTGTGCACGCGCCCGCCGTAGTCGTGGTACATCACGCCGGCGAAGACACCGGTCCTGCTGCCCCGCACCGTCGCCGGGTCGATCCCGGCCCGCTCGAACGCCTCCCACGACGTCTCCAGCAGCAACCGCTGCTGCGGGTCCATCGCCAACGCCTCACGCGGCGAGATCCCGAAGAACTCGGCGTCGAAGTCCGCCGCGTCGTGGAGGAAGCCGCCCTCTCGGGTGTAGCTGGTGCCCCACTGGTCGGGGTTCGGGTCGTAGAGCTTCTCCACGTCCCAGCCGCGGTCCTCGGGGAAGCCCGACACGGCGTCGCGGCCGGAGAACACCAGCTGCCACAGGTCCTCGGGCGACCGCACGCCGCCGGGGTAGCGGCAGGCCATGCCCACGATCGCGATGGGCTCGTCCGCCGTTCCGGTGGCCGTGGGGAGGGTCACCGGCACGGCGGCCACCGCCTCACCGGAGCCTGCGGCCTCGGCGGTGAGGAAGCGGGCGAGGGTGAGCGGGTTCGGGTAGTCGAAGACCACGGTGGCGGGCAGGCGCATGCCGACGGCCGAGTTGAGCCGGTTGCGCAGTTCGACGGCGGTCAGCGAGTCGAACCCGATGTCCTTGAACGAGTCGTCCGCGCCGACCGACTGCGCGCCGGCGTGCCCGAGCACGGCGGCGACCTCGGTGCGCACCAGGTCAAGCACCACCCGCTCACGCTCGGCCTCCGGCAGCCCGGCCAGCCGCTGACCCAGCGATCCCTTCGGCGCGGTCCGCGCCGGGCGCCGCACCGGTGCGACCCGCACCAGTCCACGCAGGACCGGCGGAACGGGCCGGCCCTGTCCGTCGCGGAAGGCGGACGTGTCGAGTCGGACAGGAGCAACTGCTGCCCGATCGGCGGCCAGTGCCGCGTCGAACATCCGCATGCCGTCCGCCGGCGGGATCGCGGCGAGGCCCATGCGCTTGATGCGCGTGAGATCCGAGTGGTCGAGCCTGCTGGTCATGGCGCTCTCGCTGTCCTGCGCCCACAGGCCCCAGGCCAGCGACGTGGCCCGCAGGCCGACGGAACGGCGGTGCTCGGCGAGGGCGTCGAGGAAGGTGTTGGCAGCGGCGTAGTTCCCCTGGCCCGGCGTGCCGAGGGTGCCCGCCACCGAGGAGAAGAGCACGAACGCGGACAGGTCGCCGGACAGCTCACCCGCCAGGTCGTGCAGGTTCAGCGCCGCGTCCACCTTGGGGCGGAACACGGCGTCCAGCCGCTCGGGGGTCAGCGAACCGATGATTCCGTCGTCCAGGACGCCGGCGGTGTGAATGATCGCGGACAGACTCTGCCCGGACCCGGTCAGGAGTGCGCGGACGGCGTCGCGGTCGGCCACATCACACGCGGCCCAGGTGACGTCGGCGCCCTGCGCGGTCAGCTCGGCAGCGAGTTGGGCGGCGCCGGGCGCATCCCCGCCGCGGCGGCTGACGAGCAGCAGACTGCGGACGCCGTGCTCGGCGACCAGGTGCCGGGCGAGCAGCCCGCCAAGTCCGCCCGACGCGCCCGTCAGCAGGACGGTGCCGGAGCCGAGGCCGGGAAGCTCCGGCTCCGCGTCCGGCGCGGCGACGCGGACCAGTCTCGGCACCCGGACCTCGTCGTCGCCGTCCACCGCGGCCTGTGGCTCACCCGACGCGATCAGGCCGGACAGCACCCGGGCAAGACCGGCATCGTCAACACCGCTGCCGGCGTTGCCATTGGCACCGGCATCGGCATCGCTGGAGGTCTCGACCAGCACGATGCGGTCGGGGTTCTCGGTCTGCGCCGAGCGCACCAGGCCACGGACCGCCGACTGGGCGAGGTCTCCCGTACGCGTCACCAGTACCAGGCGCCCCGGGCGTTCCTCGGCCAGCCACCACTGCAACAACTCCAGCACGGCGTAGCTGACCTCACGGACCCGCGTGGCCAGGTCCGCGCCGACCCCGATCGGGCAGGGCACGACGACGGCATCGGCGACAGCTCTGGCATCGGCGTCGGCATCGGCTTCGGTGTCCGCCAGCGAGTCAGCGGCACGAAGAGCGGCAAGATCCCGGTACGTCTCGATCCTCATGCCGGCCGGCGCGGACGGCAGGCTGACCGGCGTCCACTCCACGCCGAAGACCGCGTCGTCGCTGCCGGAACCGGCACGCAACTGGTCGACGGGCACCGGGCGCAGCGTCAGCGAGTCGACCTGCGCGACCGGCTCTCCGGCGCCGTCGGCCAGCACCAGCGACACCGTGGAGGTGCCTGTTCCGGCGCGCGAAACCTTCACCCGCAGGCCGGAGGCTCCGGCAGCCGCCAGGCGCACGCCGCTCCAGGCGAAGGGCAGCAGCCCGTTCCCCGTCCCGGCCTCGGGCTCGACCGCGCCCAGCCAGACGGTGTGCAGGGCGGCGTCGAACAACGCGGGGTGCAGGCCGTACGCGCCCGCGTCCGTCCGCTCCGCGCCGGGCAGCTCCACCTCGGCGAAGAAGTCGTCCCCGCTCCGCCACGCGGCGCGCAGCCCCTGGAAGACGGGACCGTAGTCGAGCGCCATGCCGGCGAGGCGGTCGTAGAACCCGTCGACGTCGACCGGCTCCGCACCCACAGGTGGCCACGCGGTGTGCGAGCCGTCCACGGGCCCTCCTGTGGCGACGGTCAGCGAGCCGGAGGCGTGCCGGACCCACACCCGGTCGGAGTCGTCCTCGTGGGCGTACGCATCCCGGTCGTCGATCCGCGAGTGCACGGTCAGCGTCCTGCGGCCCGAGCCGTCATCGGCGCCGACGCGCACCTGCACGGCGACGCCGCCGCGCTCGGGCACGAGCAGCGGTGTCTCCAGCGTCAACTCTTCCAGCAGGTCGCAGCCCACGGCGTCGGCAGCGGTGAGCGCCAGCTCGACGAACGCGGTTCCCGGCAGGAGTGCGACCCCACTGACGGCGTGGTCCACCAGCCACGGGTGCGTGTGCGTCGAGAGCCGCCCGGTGAGCAGGTGTCCGTCGCCGTCGGCCAGCGGCACGGCAGCGCCGAGGAGCGGGTGACCGGCCTCGCCCTGCCCCACCGCGCGCATGTCGCCGGCGGAGGCGGGGGCGTCGAGCCAGTAGCGCTCGCGCTGGAAGGCGTAGGTCGGCAGGTCGACGCGGCGGGCGCCCGGGAAGAAGGCGTGCCAGTCCACTTCGGCGCCGCTGACGTGCAGTTGGGCGTACGCGGTGGTGAGCGCCTGGCGTTCGGGGCGGTCGGCTCGGAGTACGGGGACCGTGACGATGTCGTCCACACAGCCCTGCGCCATGCCGCTGAGGACACCGCCGGGACCGATCTCCACGAACGTGGTCACACCCAGCTCGTGCAGGGTCCGCACGCCATCGGCGAAGCGCACCGCTTCACGGACGTGCCGGACCCAGTATTCGGGGGTGTACGGCTCGGCCAGGCGACCGGTGAGGTTGGAGACCACCGGGATCCGCGGCTCACTGAACGTCAGACCGCGCACGACGTCCCCGAACTCATCCAGCATCGGATCCATCAACGGCGAATGAAACGCGTGACTGACCGTCAACCGGGAAGTTTTACGGCCCTGTTGGGTGAAGACCTCGGCGATCCCCAGTACGGCATCCTCGGCTCCGGAGATCACAACGGATCGAGGGCCGTTGACCGCCGCGATGCCGACCTCGTCGGTCAGGTGCGGCAGCACCTCGTCCTCGGTCGCCTGGACCGCGACCATGGCGCCGCCGGTCGGCAGCGCCTGCATCAACGCGGCGCGCGCCGACACCAGCTTCGCCGCATCCTCGAGCGACAACACACCCGCCACATGCGCGGCCGCGATCTCACCCACCGAGTGTCCGGCCACATAGTCCGGCCGGACCCCCCACGACTCCAGCAGCCGGAACAAGGCCACCTCAACGGCGAACAACGCCGGCTGCGTCGAACCCGTCTGATTCAACGTCTCCGAGTCGACATCGACCGGCCCATCCAGAAGCGCACACACCTCGTCGTACGCCGCAGCAAACACCGGACAGGACGCGTACAACTCACGCCCCATCCCCAGCCGCTGCGACCCCTGACCCGAGAACAAGAACCCGATCTTGTCTGCCGAGTGAGCGCGCCCGGCGACGACGTTCGCCGCCGGTTCGCCTGCCGCAAGGGCCTCCAGACCCGCCCGCAGTTCGGCAAAGTCGATGCCGATCACCGCGGCCCGGTGCTCCAGCGCCGACCGCGTCGTGGCCGACGAGAATCCGACGTCGACGGGCGACGCGTCGTCGGTCGCGAAGTCCAGCAGACGGTCCGCCTGGGCCCGCAGCGCCACTTCACTCTTGGCCGACAGCACCCACGGCACGGGCACCGGGTGGTGTTCCCGGGCCGGCTCGGCCGTGGCCGCGGCGGGCGCCTCCTCGATGATGGTGTGCGCGTTGGTGCCGCCGATGCCGAAGGACGACACCGCGGCCCGGCGGGGCCTGGCGGTCCCGGGCCATTGCACCGGCTCGGTCAGCAGCCGCACGGCGCCCGCGGACCAGTCGACGTGGGCGGTCGGCTCGTCCACATGGAGTGTCTGCGGCAGCACGCCGTACTGCATCGCCAGCACCATCTTCATCACGCCGGCGACGCCCGCCGCGGCCTGTGTGTGACCGATGTTGGACTTGACCGAGCCCAGCCACACCGGCCGGTCGTCGGAGTGTTCCTGGCCGTACGTGGCGAGGAGCGCCTGCGCCTCGATCGGGTCGCCGAGCCTGGTCCCCGTGCCGTGGGCCTCGACGGCGTCCACATCGGCCGGCGTGAGCCCGGCGGACGCCAGCGCCTGCCGGATCACCCGCTGCTGCGCGGGACCGTTGGGCGCGGTCAGACCGTTGGACGCACCGTCCTGGTTCACCGCACTGCCCCGTACGACGGCCAGCACTCGGTGCCCGTTCCGACGGGCGTCGGACAGCCGCTCCACCAGCAGCAGGCCGACGCCTTCGCCCCAGCCCGTGCCGTCGGCACCGGCCGCGAACGCCTTGCACCGGCCGTCGGGCGACAGCCCGCGCTGCCGGCTGAAC
Source organism: Streptomyces sp. HUAS 15-9 (assembly GCF_025642155.1). Classification (NCBI taxonomy): domain Bacteria; kingdom Bacillati; phylum Actinomycetota; class Actinomycetes; order Kitasatosporales; family Streptomycetaceae; genus Streptomyces; species Streptomyces qianjiangensis. The sequence goes on from NZ_CP106798.1 coordinate 249,813, forward strand.
TCCACGAACAGGTCCGGCGTGGTCATGACGGTGACACCCCCGACCAGGGCCATCGAGCACTCGCCGCTCCGCAGTGCCTGCGCGGCAAGGTGGAGGGCCACGAGCGACGACGAGCACGCCGTGTCGACGGTGACCGCTGGGCCCTCGAGGCCGAACGTGTAGGAGATGCGTCCGGAAACGACCGAGGCCGCCTTGCCGGTGAGGGCATATCCCTCGATCTCCTCGGGCGCGTTGCGCAGCCCGTTGGCATAGTCCTGGCCGTTGGTGCCGATGAAGACACCGGTACGGCCGGCCCGGACGGACGCGGGGGCGATGCCGGCGCGCTCGAAGGCCTCCCACGCGGTCTCCAGGAGCAGCCGCTGCTGAGGATCCATGGCCAGCGCCTCGCGCGGCGAGATCCCGAACAGACCGGCGTCGAAGCGGTCGGCGCCCTGGATGAAGCCGCCCTCGCGCGAGTACGTCTTGCCGGGCCGGTCGGGGTCGGGGTCGTAGAGCGCGTCGATGTCCCAGCCGCGGTCGGTGGGGAAGCCGGACATCGCGTCCCGGCCGGAGCTCAGCAGCTCCCACAGGTCCTCCGGCGACTGGACGCCGCCGGGGAAGCGGCAGCTCATGCTGACGATCGCGAGGGGCTCGTCGGCCGCGGCGGCGGCCGTCGCCTGCGCGGCGGCCGCCTCCAGTCCCTGCCGGCCGAGGAGCTCCTCGCCCAGGTGGCGGGCGAGGGCAGTGGGGGTCGGGTGGTCGAAGACCAGGGTGGTGGGCAGCTTGAGGCCGGTGGCCGTGTTGAGCCTGTTGCGCAGTTCGACGGCGGTGAGCGAGTCGAAGCCGGTCTCACGGAACGTCCGGTCGGCTTCGAAGGCGCCCTTGCCCGTGTGGCCGAGCACGGTGGCGGCCTGCTCGCGGACCAGGTCCAGCAGGATGCGGCCCTGTTCTGCTTGCGTGGCGCCGAAGAGGCGCTGGACCAGCGCGGACACGGGCACTTCGGCGCTCTGCGCGGCCTGGGCGCGTGCTTCGAGGGCCTTGCGGGCCTCGGGCACGCCGTACAGCAACGGGCAGGGACGCGTGCCGGCGAAGGCCGGGACGAAGCGGTCCCAGTCCACGTCCGCGACGGTCACTGAGGTCTCGCCGTGGGTCAGCGCACCGTGCAGCGCGGAGATCGCGGGAAGGGCCGCGATCGCCCTTACGCCGCGCCGCCGCAGGTGGTCACCGGCGGCGCCATCGGCCATCCCTCCGGCAGCCCAGGATCCCCACGCGACGGCCAGCGCGGGAACGCCCTGCGCCCGGCGCTGCTCGGCGAGCGCGTCGAGGAAGGCGTTCGCGGCACCGTAGGCGCCCTGGCCGCTGTTGCCCCAGACACCGGTCATCGAGGAGAAGAGCACGAAGGCGTCCAGGTCCTTGCGGTCCCGGGTGAGCTCGTGCAGGTGGAGCGCCGCGTCCACCTTGGGGCGCAGCACGTGGTCGAGGCGCTCGGGCGTGAGCGATTCGACCAGCCCGTCGTCGAGTACGCCCGCGGTGTGCACCACGGCGTTCACGGCGTGCCGGCCGAACAACTCGGCGAGCGCGTCACGGTCGGCCGCATCGCACGCGGTGATCGTTACCTGAGCACCCAACTCCTCGAGCTCCGCCTTGAGTTCGGCGGCGCCCGGGGCGTCGGGGCCCCGACGACTGGTGAGCACCAGGTGCTCGGCACCGGCACCGGCGAGCCAGCGGGCTACGTGCCCACCCAACGCACCCGTACCACCGGTCACGAGCACGGTGCCGCGCGGCGACCAGGATGCGTCCACCGGCGCCGTGCTCTGCGGCGCACGCACCAGGCGGCGGCCGTACACGCCCGAGGCGCGTACGGCGAGCTGGTCCTCGTCGGCCTGGGTCAGCAGGCCGGCCAGTCGCTCCAGCGCGCGGGAGTCGAGTTCGGCGGGCAGGTCGACGAGCCCACCCCAGCGCTGCGGCTGTTCCAGCGCGACGATCCTGCCCAGGCCCCAGAGCTGGGCGGAGACGGGGTCGGTCAGCAGGTCCGCCGTGCCGGTTGACACTGCGCCGCTGGTCAGGCACCACAGCGGGGCCTCGATCCCGACGTCACCAAGGGCCTGGACAAGCAGAACGAGCCGCTGGAGGGCGCCCGTCCCCGCCTCCCCCTGTGCTGCGGCGAACAGGATGCCGTCGGCCTGCTCGTGCCCGGCGTCGGCGAAGGCCCGAGCGAGCGCCTCGCGGTCGGTGTCCTCGCCCACGGCGAACGGTACGAGAGCGACGCCGAGTTCCGTGAACCCGGCGCGGATCGCCTCGGTCCACGCGGTCTCCTCGGAGACCACGTAGAGCCAGGTCCCCGACCCAGCGGCCCCGACGATGTCACCGAGCGGGTGCCAGGTGATCCGGTAGCGCCAGCCGTCGGCGGTGGACTGCTCGCGCCGCTGCCGGCGCCAGGCGGACAACTTGGGTGCGACCACGTCCAGTTCGGCGGGCTCCAGTCCCAGGAGCGCACCGAGAGATGCCTGGTCCTCGCTCTCGACAGAGTCCCAGAACTCGGCGTCCATCACCTCCGGGGCGCCGGCGGTCGCCGCCTGAGGCGCATCGAGCCAGTAGCGCTCACGCTGGAAGGCGTAGGTCGGCAGGTCGACGCGGCGCGCACCCGGGAAGAGCGCCTGCCAGTCGGGCGAGATGCCGTGGGTGTGCAGCTGCCCGACAGCGGTGACGAGGGCGTACGGCTCGGGGTGGTCGGTCCGGAGTACGGGGACGGTGACGATGTCGTCCGCACAGCCCTGCGCCATGCCGCTGAGGACACCGCCGGGACCGATCTCCACGAACGTGGTCACACCCAGCTCGTGCAGGGCCCGCACACCGTCGGCGAAGCGCACCGCTTCACGGACGTGCCGGACCCAGTATTCGGGGGTGTACGGCTCGGCCAGGCGACCGGTGAGGTTGGAGACCACCGGGATCCGCGGCTCACTGAACGTCAGACCGCGGAGGACCTCCCCGAACTCATCCAGCATCGGATCCATCAACGGCGAATGGAACGCATGACTGACCTTCAGACGGGACGTCTTACGACCCTGACCGGCGAAGATCTCACCGATCGCGACGACCGCGTCCTCCACGCCGGAAACCACAACGGACTGAGGGCCGTTGACCGCCGCGATGCCGACCTCGTCGGTCAGGTGCGGCAGCACCTCGTCCTCGGCCGCCTGGACCGCGACCATGGCGCCGCCGGTCGGCAGGGCCTGCATCAACGCCGCACGCGCCGACACCAGCTTCGCCGCATCCTCGAGCGACAACACACCCGCCACATGCGCGGCCGCGATCTCACCCACCGAGTGTCCGGCCACATAGTCCGGCCGGACCCCCCACGACTCCAGCAGCCGGAACAAGGCCACCTCAACGGCGAACAACGCCGGCTGCGTCGAACCCGTCTGATTCAACGTCTCCGAGTCGACATCGACCGGCCCATCCAGAAGCGCACACACCTCGTCGTACGCCGCAGCAAACACCGGATAGGACGCGTACAACTCACGCCCCATCCCCAGCCGCTGCGAACCCTGACCCGAGAACAAGAACCCGACCTTGTCCCCGACAGCACCACCCACCAAAGCGGCCCCGGAAACAATCGCCTCCAGCCCCCGCCGGAACTCCCCGAGCTCCTCCCCCACAACCACCGCACGGCGCTCCAGCACCGCACGCGACGTCGCCAGCGAGAACGCCACGTCCTCCCGCCGAACCCCAGCACCACCGACGCCGCCCCCGACGCCCTCGGCGTCCAGGAACGACAACAGCCGCCCCGCCTGCTCCCGCAACGCCACATCGCTCTTCGCCGACAACACCCATGGGACCGGTCCCGCAACTGCCGTCGTCCCACGGGCGGGCTCTTCGCTCGTCGCGGCCTGCTCGACGATGACGTGCGCATTGGTGCCGCTGATACCGAAGGAGGACACCGCGGCCCGGCGCGGCACCTCACGCGCGGGCCACTCCATGGCCTCGGTCAGCAGTCGTACGCCGCTTGCCGACCAGTCCACGTGCGGGGTCGGCTCGTCGACATGCAGAGTCTGCGGCAGCACACCGTGCCGCATCGCCATGACCATCTTGATCACGCCGGCCACGCCCGCCGCGGCCTGTGTGTGACCGATGTTCGACTTCAGCGAACCCAGCCACAACGGCCGGTCGCTGTCCCGTCCCTGGCCGTAGGCGGCGATGAGGGCTTCCGCCTCGATCGGGTCGCCGAGCCGCGTGCCCGTACCGTGCGCCTCCACGGCGTCGACGTCCGCGGGCGCCAGTCCGGCGGCCGCCAGGGCCTGGCGGATGACGCGCTGCTGGGAGGGGCCGTTGGGCGCCGTGAGTCCGTTCGACGCGCCGTCCTGGTTGACCGCGCTGCCCCGCACGACGGCCAGCACCTGGTGGCCGTTGCGCCGGGCGTCGCTGAGCTGCTCCACCAGGAGCATGCCGACGCCTTCGGCCCAGCCGGTGCCATCCGCGTCGGCCGCGAACGCCTTGCACCGGCCGTCGGCCGACAGGCCGCGCTGGCGGCTGAACTCCACGAACATGCCGGGCGTGGACATCACGGTGACGCCGCCGGCCAGGGCCATCGTGCACTCGCCGCTCCGCAGCGACTGGACGGCCAGGTGCAGGGCGACCAGGGACGACGAGCAGGCCGTGTCCACCGTGACCGCGGGGCCTTCGAGGCCGAACGAGTAGGCCACACGGCCCGAGGCGACGCTGGTCGTCGTGCCGGTCAGCAGGTAGCCCTCGATGCCGTCGACCGGCTCGTGCAGCCGAGGGCCGTAGTCCTGTGCGGTCGCGCCGATGAACACGCCCGCCCGGCTCCCGCGCAGCGAGGCCGGATCGATGCCGGCCCGCTCGAAGGCCTCCCACGCGGTCTCCAGGACCAGCCGCTGCTGCGGGTCGATCGCGGCGGCCTCGCGGGGGCTGATGCCGAAGAAGCCTGCGTCGAACTCGGCCGCCTCGTGCAGGAAGCCGCCGTGCCGCGTCGAGGACTTGCCGGGTGTGCCGGGCTCAGGGTCGCAGAGCGCTTCGACGTCCCAGCCGCGGTCCGCCGGGAATCCGGAGATGGCGTCGCCGCCGGAGACAACCAGTCGCCACAGGTCCTCCGGGGAGCTCACACCGCCGGGCAGGCGGCAGCTCATGGCGACGATGGCGATGGGCTCGTCGGGGTCGGCCACCGTCGCGGGCGCGGAGGCCGCCGCGTCCTCGCCGCCCAGGGACTGGGCGGCGAGGTGGCGGGCGAGCGCGGCAGGGGTCGGGTGGTCGAACAGCAGCCCGCTGGGCAGGCGGAGGCCGGTGGCCTCGCCGAGCTGGTTGCGCAGTTCCACCGAGCTGAGCGAGTCGAAGCCGAGGTCCTTGAACGTCCACTCGGTCTCGACCCGGCGGGCTTCGGCGTGGCCCAGGACGGCGGCGATGTGTGCGCGGACCAGGTCGAGCACGGCCTCGTCGCGTTCGGACTCGGGCAGTCCGGCCAGCCGCCGGCCCAGGACTCCGACAGGCGCTGTGTCGGTCTCGGCGATGGCGTCCGGCTGCGGAGCCGCGGGAACCCAGCCGGTGGTGGTGACGGGCGACGTGGTGTCACCGTCGAGCCAGTACCGCTGCCGTTCGAAGGCGTAGGTGGGGAGCGCGACTTTGCGGCGTGTGCCTCGCCCGCCGCCGACCAGGGCGTCCCAGTCCGGCTCCATGCCGTGGACGTGGAGCGACGCGACCGCCGCCAGCAGGGCCTGCGCCTCGGGGCGACGGGCGCGCAGGGCGGGGACGAACAGGGACGCGTTGTCAGCTCCGGCGCGGGCCATGGCGGTGAGTACGCCGCCGGGGCCGAGCTCCAGGTACGTGCGGACGCCGTGCTCGTCGAGGCGGGCGACGCCGTCGGCGAAGCGGACCGCGTCGCGCACGTGGCGGACCCAGTACTCGGCCGTGCATCCTTCGTACCCCGAGGGCTCCTCGGACAGTCGGCCCGTCACGTTGGACACGATCGGGATGTGCGGGGCGTGGAAGGTCAGACGCTTGGCCACGTCCCGGAACTCCGCCAGCATGGGTTCCATGTGCGGGGAGTGGAAGGCGTGGCTGACCCGCAGTCGGCTGGTCTTGCGGCCCAGGGCGGCGAAGGCGTCGGCGATCTCGGTGGCGAGGTCCTCGTCGCCGGAGACGACGACGGAGTCCGGGCCGTTCAGGGCGGCGATGCTCACGCGGTCCGTGTGGTCGCCGATACGGGCACGGACCTCGTCCTCCGCGGCCTGGACGGCGATCATGGCGCCGCCGGCGGGCAGGGCCTGCATCAGGCGGCCGCGCGCGGCCACGAGGGCGCAGGCGTCGGCGAGCGAGAGGACGCCGGCCACATGCGCGGCGGCGAGTTCGCCGATGGAGTGCCCCATCAGTACGTCGGGCGTGATGCCCCAGCTCTCCAGCAGCCGGAACAGGGCGACCTCGACGGCGAACAGCGAGGTCTGCGTGTAGAGGGTCCGGTCGAGTTCGGCGGCTTCGTCGGTGCCTTCGCGGGCGAACATGACCTCGCGCAGCGGCCGCGGCAGCAAGGGGTCGAGGTGTGCGCACACCTCGTCCAGCGCGAGGGCGAACGCCGGGAAGGTCTCGGCCGGTTCGCGGCCCATGCCGGCTCGCTGGCTGCCCTGGCCCGAGAAGAGAAAGGCGAGCTCGCCGCGCGGGCCGGTGCGACCCGCGGTCAGTGCGGCGTCGATGCCGCCGGTGGACAGCTCGCGCAGGGCGCGCAAGAAGTCGTCGCGCTCCTCACCCACGACGACGGCCCGATGTTGGAAAGCGGTGCGGCCGGTGGCCAGCGACCAGCCGACGTCGGGCAGGGCGAGATCGGGACACACCTCGGCGTGTGCGAGCAGGGCGGAGGCCTGGGCGCGCAGCCCGGATTCGGTCTTGGCGGACAACGGCCAAAGGGTCGCAGCCGCGCCCGTACCCGCGTCCACAGCCGCGCCCGTACCCGCGCCCGCAGCCTCACCCGCCGCCGTCGCCTGGTGTTCGGCCAGCACGATGTGGCAGTTGGTGCCGCCCATGCCGAACGAGTTGACGCCGGCGAGCAACGGGCGGCCGTCCTCGGCAGCCCATTCGCTGTGCTCGGTCTGCACCTGCATGTTCAGTCGGTCCAGCGGGATCGCCGGGTTCGGCGTCTCGAAGTTGAGGCTGGCGGGGAGTTGACGGTGGTTGAGCGACAGGACCGACTTCAGCAGGCCGGTGATGCCGGCGGCGCCCTCCAGATGGCCGACGTTGGTCTTGGCCGAGCCGACCCGCAGAGGGCGGCCGGGCTCGCGTCCCGTGCCGAGCACTGCGCCGAGCGCCGCTGCCTCGATGGGGTCACCGACCTTGGTACCGGTGCCGTGCAACTCCACGTAGCCGACGTGGGCGGGGTCGATTCCGGCCCGTTCGTAGGCGAGTCGGAGCACCTGTTCCTGCCCGGACTGCAGAGGTACGGTCAGCCCGTCGCCGCCACCGTCGTTGTTGACCGCACTGCCGCGGATCACGCAGTAGACGGGGTCGCCGTCCGCAACCGCCCGGGCGAGAGGCTTGAGGACGACGATGCCACCGCCCTCGCCGCGGACGTAACCGTTCGCACGAGCGTCGAAGGTGAAGCAACGGCCGTCGGGAGACAGGCCGCCGAACTTGGCGGCGCCCAGGGTGCTCTCGGGGACGATGTTGAGGTTCACGCCGCCCGCGAGGGCGATCGTCGATTCGCCCTTGCGGAGGCTCTCGCAGGCCAGGTGGACCGAGACCAGGGATGAGGACTGGCCGGAGTCCACGGTCAGGCTGGGGCCGTTCAGACCGAGGAAGTACGAGACCCGGTTGGCGATGATGCTGCGGTGCAGGCCGGTGACGGTATGCGGGGAGATGGCCGTGAGTCCCAAACGGTGGTGCAGGATCGCGTAGTCGTCCCAGATGGCGCCGACGAACACTCCGGTGCGGGTGGAGCGCAGCGTCTCGGCGCGCACATGTGCGTCCTCCAGCGCTTCCCAGGCCAACTCCAGCACGAGCCGCTGCTGCGGGTCCATGGCGGCGGCCTCCTTGGGGGACAGCCCGAAGAACCCGGCGTCGAAGTGGCCGATGCGGTCGAGGAATCCGCCCCGGCGGATGTCGGTCCTGCCGGGTGCGGACGGGTCGGCGTCACCCACCGCGGCCCCGTCCCACCGGTCCGGGGGGACGTCGGTGATCGCGTCCGCGCCCGCGCTGAGCAGCCGCCAGAAGGCGACCGGATCGGCGGCCCCCGGCAGTCGGCACGCCAGGCCGATGACAGCTATGCCATCGGCCGATTCCGCCGAAGCCGAACCGGCCCGATTCCCCGTTCCGTTGAGCTCGGACTCGACCATATTCCACTCCACCCATCCACACAGAGAATGAAAGGCCCGCACCGTGACGACCACGGCACAGCTGATCGGGCCCGACCGCGCGGCAACCAGTTGCGGCGTGACTTTAGTTTCAGTCCCACAGTCGCACGCCACCGCCGCGGCAGATCAGTTCTAGGGGAATCCCCAAATGGTCGACGTACACGAGCATTGACAGCTGGGGACATCTCTAAGGAGAACCCTAGGGACAGTTGTGGGAGAACTGCAGCCTGTGCAGGCTCCCCCAATTCTCCTCCGATGATGAGGTTCCAGGTCTTTCATGGTGCATTTGCAGGCAGCCGGGAATCCCTCAGCACAGCCCTTTCATCGGCGCGCCCCCGGGTTTGCTGCGGCGCAGACGGCCGCGCCGCATTCTGCCCAGGGAGGACGGGCCCGTTGATCGAGGAACTGCTGCCGGACTGCGTGGTCGCCGTCGAAGCGTACGGCGACGACGAGTCAGGAAACACGGCCCTGTACCCCGAGGAGGAGGCTCTCCTCGCCCGGGCGGTCGCCAAGCGTCGCCGCGAGTTCACCGTCGTACGCTCCTGTGCCCGCCGCGCCATGGACAAGCTCGGCGTGCCGCCGCAGCCGATCCTGCCCGGCGAGCGTGGCGCACCCAACTGGCCGGACGGGCTGGCCGGCAGCATGACTCACTGCGACGGCTACGGTGCCGCCGCCCTGGTCCGCACCGTCGACCTGGCCACACTCGGCATCGACGCAGAACCCCACCAGCCGCTCCCGGACGGCATCCTGGACGCGGTGTGCCTGCCCACGGAGGCGGAGCGGCTGCGCCGCCTGGCCCTCGACCATCCGGACGTCCACTGGGACCGGCTCCTGTTCAGCGCCAAGGAGTCCGTCTACAAGGCGTGGTACCCCCTCACCGGCAAGTTGCTGGACTTCACCGAGGTCGCCATCACCGTCGTCGCCGACCCCACCGAGCAGCGCAGCGGCGGCTTCCGCGCCCGGCTCCTCGTCCCCGGCCCGTCGGTGGGTGACCGGCGCCTCAACCTCCTCGAGGGCCGGTGGGCCGTCCAGCAGGGGCTGGTGGCCACAGCGGTCAGCGTGCCGCACACCTGACCCCGAGAAACTCCTGCCGGAGGGCCGAAGACCGCAAGGTACGGTCTTCGGCCCTCCGACGGGGTGCAGCGGCCGTGCCGGCTCCGGCGACGGGTCGCAGAGGGTGGGGGGCCGCCCTCCCCTCGCAGCACAGCCTCCGATGCGGGCTAGAGGTGACCGAAGTAGCGGTCGTGATCCTCGTGCCGCTCGCTGTACCAGCCGTGGTGCCGACCCTGGTCCCAGCCCCAGCCCCAGCCCCGTTCCCGATCCCGATCCCGATCCCGATCCCGGCCTCGGCCCCAGTCCCAGCCCCTGGCCCTGTCCCGACCCCGGTCGCCGAAGCGACCGTCGTGGTCACGGTCGGTCCAGTGGCTGTGCGAGTAGCCCCTCCCGTTGTCGCGGTCGTGGCCGGCTCCGGAGGCCAGGGCCGGCGTGGCGGCCGCGCCGACGAGGGCACCCGAAGCCACACAGGTGGCGATCAGGCGAATCGTCGTACGAGAAACAGACATGAATCTGTCACCTCACGTTCGTGCACAACCGACCCTGATCGGGGCCGGGCGCGCAATCTCAAATTCCCGGCTCGGTGCCGAGGCCCCACACTGTGGCCCTCCGCGGCGATACGAGATCAACGAAATGAGTCGCATTACCAAATGCAGATATATCCGTAACTCTCCCTTGTACGAGCCATCGATGCCGAGGAGGGGCCGGGCACCGGCCGTGTCCCAACTCCGAATCACGCTGCGATCAGCAAAAAGACAGCTGACGGTCCGTGACACGCTTGGCCGTCTCGCTGCCTCAACTCCTTCAGATGACCCGATGGCTTCAGTAACGATGGGGGGCCTCCGTTCGGAGGACAGAAAGAGGTCGCCCCGGCCTCGATGCCACCGTCCGGAAGGCGCGGGCGGCTGCCGTGGCCGTGGACACAGGCGCGGGATCAAGGCGACCATTCCAGTCCCCGCGGACCGGGTGAGCGGCAGAGGTAGCCACCGTCCCTGGAGAAGAACGACGTCGTGAAGGCGGCCCACGCCACTCGGTCACTCGGCCGGTGAAGACGAGCCGCACGAGTACCGCTGGCTGCTGACGCAGCTGATCTCCATGTGCATCGCCTGAAGCTCGCGTATCGCAGCCGGAAGATCGCAGTCCTCGGGACAGTTGATGGCGTCCTCCCAGTGAAAATACATCTGGTCCGACCGGGTCCAGGCCAGAAGGTCGACGATCCGTGTGAACGCCGACGGGGCGAACGGCGGGACCAGATCCTCGTCCTCGCCCTCGAGGCCTGCCGTGGTACGCAACTTCCGCCCTGCCAGCAGCCGCAGCCAGGCCGCCGCCGCGTAGGCCGACTGGGACACAAGGTGCCGCTCCGGGTCCTGGTCCTCGGAGTAGCACAGACCCACCTCGGTCAACTGCTCATGCACCGCGTCGACGTCGACAGGCTCTCCCGCGGCAGCCCTGCGCAGCTCACACACCGCGTCCGGGGTCGACAGGACCGGGTCGTCGCTCAGCTCCTCGTCCTCTCGCTCGACGCGGTCGAGCAAAGGAGACATCACGCCGAACAGGCAGGCCAGCCGTTCCCCAGGGGCCAGCCTTCCGGCGACCTCGTCGATGATTCCCAGCAATTCGTCGTACGTCGTATCCGCCATGCACGCTTGGATAGCACGCGACACTGACTCCGGCGGACGGCCGGGGCGGTTGTGACAGCAGCCTGCGTGGCATCTGTCCGGGCAGCCTACTTCTGGGTGGAGCAGGGGTCGCAGCAGGCGGGGGCCGGTTCGACGCAGACACCGACGGTGTCGGTGTTGTTGGTGGTGTCGGGGTCCTGTTCGTTCCCGGTGGCGGTGGCGGTGTTGCTGGTCAGGCCGGTCTTGGTGGCCTTGGCCCGTAGCACGAGAGTGGCGGTGGTGCCGTCGGGGGATGACCGGGGCAGGGAAGTCCTCGCCCGTTTTCACCGCGTGGCAACCCCGGCAAAGCACTTGAACGTTCCCGTCCGTGTCCTCGCCCGCGAGTTCAAGCGGCTGCACATGGTCTACGTCCACTGCGCCGGCGAGGGCGAGCGTGTGCCGAGAATCGACCATGCTCTCAGCTTGGGAAGCTGAGGTGATCCCCGGCTGATCGGGCTGTCGACAACCGAGCCTGGTCGGCCGTGGCCCCGCCGCGACTCGGATCACAGGATGCGCCCCTGTCGGCTCAGTCCCGCGGCATGCGCAGCGCGTTCGTCCAGAGCCGGGTGACGGTCTCCACCAGCGTGTCGAAGGGCACGGATTCACCCTGGGCGAAGGTCGCGTACGCCAGGCGGCTGACCATCGCGTTCAGGGCCCGCGCGGTGATATCAGGGTCGAGTTCCGGGTCGGCGAGACCCGCCTGCTGGAGGCGGGTTATGGCGGCGGCACTGCGGTCGATGAACACACGCGACCGTTCCAGCCGCAGCCGCAGGAACTGGGGGTCGACGGCGGCAGCCTGTTCCATGGCGGCCATCAGGGCGGCGTTGCGGCGATAGGACTCCAGGTAGGCGCGGTTGGCGTCCTCGACCCCCTGCCACAGGTCCTTGCGCCCGCCGTCGCAGCCATCATCGCCGTCGCTGACTCCTGCGTGCAGCATCTCGTCCTGCAGGCGCGCGAGGACGGCAGCGAACACGTCCTCCTTGGATGAGAAGTGCGTGTAGAAGCTGCCGGTGGCCACCTTCGCCTCGGCCGCGATGTCGACGATGCGGGCGTCCAGATAGCCGTCCCGCTCGAAGATCCGCCGGGCCGCGGCCACCAGGGCGTCACGGGTGCGCGTACCGCGCCGGGTACGTGTCCCGGCCGGCTGGGGTCGCGCGGACTGTTCGGCTCCAGAGTCAGGGGAGAGCATGCGAACATCCTAGACCAGTATTGAATCCGAATGCGGATTCAAGTAGCTTCCGGCCATGGACAACACAACCGCCGCCACCGCCTGGAATCTGCTTGTCCGCCGCGACGACCTGTCCACCGCGGAGCTGGCCGACGCCCCCGTCCCGCAGGTGCGGGACGGCGAGGCGCTGCTGCGCGTCGACCGGGTCGGCCTGACCGCCAACAACGTCACCTACGCTGCGCTCGGCGACTCGTTCCGCTACTGGGAGTTCTTCCCGGCGCCCCGCGCCGGCTGGGGCATCGTCCCGCTCTGGGGCTTCGCCGACGTCGTCGCCTCCCGGGTCGAGGGCATCGAGACCGGTAGCCGCTACTACGGCTACTTCCCGTCGGCGAGCCACCTGCTGGTGCGTCCCGACCGGGTGGACGAGCGCGGATTCCGCGAGGCCGGCCCCCATCGACGGACACTGCCCCGGCCCTACAACGCCTACGCCCTCACCACCGGCGACCTTGCCTACGAGGCCGACCGGGAGGACCTTCACGTTCTGTACCGCCCGCTGTTCTGGACCTCCTTCATGCTGGCCGACTGGCTCGTCGACAACGCCTGGCTGGGCGCGAAGACCGTCGTGCTGTCGTCCGCCTCGAGCAAGACGGCCTACGGCGCCGCCCACCTGCTCCAGGGGCAGGGGTGCGAGGTCGTCGGCCTGACATCCCCGCGCAACCTCGCCTTCACCCAGGGCCTCGGCTGCTACGACCGGGTACTGACCTACGAGGACGTCGCCCGACTTCCGCACACGCCGACGCTGTACGCAGACTTCGCGGGCGACGAGCAGCTGTCCGCCCGGTTGGGCGCCCACCTCGGCGACTCCCTGGTGCACCAGGTGGTCGTCGGCATCACCAGCCAGGAACCCGCGCCCGCCGGCACTCTTGCGGAGACGGGGCGGGGCATGTTCTTCGCCCCCGACCAGATGCGCAAGCGGATCGGCGACTGGGGGCGGGAAGGGCTGGACCACCGTTTCGCCGCGGCGTGGAGGGAGTTCCTGCCCGTGGCCGAGGGGTGGGTCGACATCGTGCACAGCGACGGCCCGCAGAGCCTCGAGCGGGTCTGGCACGAGGTCCAGTCGGGGCGTACCTCGCCGCGCACCGGGCACATCATCACCCCATAGCGATGACCGTTGCGCACGACGTACGGCCGGTCGCACTCCCCAGCACCCGCGTACGCCTCGACCAACTGTCTTCGGCGCACGACAGGCAAGGGCAACCGCGTCGGTCAACGTGACTGAGGCCAGTTTGGTGCCGGTCGAATCTGGCGCCGTCGACGATGGCACCGGTCGGATCAGCTCCGCTGAGGTGGGTCGCGCGCACAGACCAGCCCCGGCGAGGCTGGCGTACGGCAGGCGCGCACCGCGAAGTCCCGCTCCTGGTGGTGGGGCGGCAACGCGCGGCGGCCCAGCACTGTCATCGCGGCCTGCACGTCCGGAGCGGCGCGGTGAGGGGGACGTCGCCCGCATGTGTACGTGCCGGTTCGCCCTTGTGGGCGGAGTCGCGCGGCGTCGGTCGTGCCGCGAGCGGGGAGGCCAGGGCGTTGCGTCTGATGTGGGTGCACAGAACCTCGGCGATGGAGGCCCGGTCGTCGTGAGTCGTTGGCGATGCGTTCCAGCGCGTGGATGGCTCCGACGCGCACCTCCGCGCTGGTGCTGCCAAGGTGCTCCACGGCGGCTGTGCACCGTTGGGTGATCTGCCCTTGCCGGGTCACCTGCAGTTGCCGCCAGGTGAAGAAGGCCCCGATCAGCAAGGCCACTCCGGCCAGAGCCTGGAGCAAGGTGGACCGGATGTCATTGATCGCCTTCGCCCGGTCCGTGGCAGCCGTTGAGGGGGCATCCCCGTCCAGCAGACAGCACGGTGCGACGACGACAACCAGGACGACGAGGATGACGCTCACGGCGGCGATGCCAACGCCCAGCCCCCTGGCGTTCCAGGCGCGGCGCACCGGGGCGTACTTGTTCCCGGATCGGGTGACCGGGCAGGACATGACGCGGGGGCATGACGGTCGATCAGCCACTCACCATGCGAAGGAAATGGTCGGCGTCCTCGGGTTCGCCCAGCCGTCCCAGCGCCAGCCAGGAGCCATCGGTGAAGCGGAGCCGGAAAGTGGCGAATCCACGCGGCTGGCCCGCCTCGCCTTCGACGTGGACCTGATCGAGGGGGAACTCCGCGACGGTCCGGAAGTCGTCGGCCTTGGTGGGCGACAGCCGACGGCGTGGGGACGTAGCGATGCAGACGCGATCACGGGCCAGCATGACCAGGCGTTTGGGGTTGGGTGAGTGCCCGTACCAGCGCAGCAGCAGCTGGCCCGCGGTCAGGTTCCAGTGGCCGTCGAAAACGCCGTTGGTCGGGTCCTGTCGGCGATCGCGGTCACAGCCGCGGTCCGACACGGAGGGGCGGGTGTCGGGCGGAGTCTGCGGCTGCCCGGCCTGCGGTCCGCGACTCCGTCGCGCCCGGAACAACCGTTTGAGTCGGGCGTCCAACTTGTCGATCAGCATCATCGGGACGACGACGAAGAAGAACACTACGGCCCCGACGTACAGCAGCCAGTGATGGCCCGGCTTCAGCCGTCCCTTACCCGCCGCGCGGTGCACATCTCTTGGCGGTGTGGGGATGGGCTTGTGGATCTCGCACCAGACCAGGGCCAAGGGCTCCTCGCCCAGTATCTTCCGGGCCCGCCGATGCACCGCGCGCTTCGCCATGGTGAAGATCCTAGAACGGGCCCAGACCCTGCTGATCCAAGCCGCCGGCCCTCGGTGCCCCTACCTGTGCTCGGGGTTTTCGTAGTCGCGGCGGCAGCCGGCGTCCCAGGCGGTGCGCTGGTTGCCGTAGGCGGGGATGCCACCGAGATCCTTCAGCGCCCGGGCCAGATGGAGCAGGTTCCAGGTCATGAAGGTGGTGTTGCGGTTGGTGAAGTCGTTCTCCGGGCCGCCCGAGCCGGGGTCGAGATAGGAGGGACCGGGGCCCGCCTCGCCGATCCATCCGGCATCCGCCTGCGGCGGAATGGTGTAACCCAGGTGTTGCAGGCTGTAGAGGACGTTCATCGCGCAGTGCTTGACGCCGTCCTCGTTCCCTGTGATCAGGCATCCGCCGACCCGCCCGTAATAGGCGTATTGCCCGGCCTCGTTGAGCAGGCTGGAGCAGGCGTAGAGCCGTTCGATCACCTGCTTCATCACGGAGCTGTTGTCGCCCAGCCAGATGGGTCCGGCCAGCACGAGGATGTCGGCGGCCTGGACCTGCTGGTACAGATCCGGCCAGGCGTCGGTCTGCCAGCCGTGCTCCGTCATGTCGGGCCAAACGCCGGTGGCGATGTCGTGGTCGACGGCCCGTACGACATCGACGTGCACCCCCTGTGCGTCCATGATGGTGGTGCTGCGGTCGATCAGTCCCTGGGTGTTGCTTGTCTCCGGCGAGCGTTTGAGGGTGCAGTTGAACACCAGGGCGCGCAGGTCGTCGTACCGGGCCGGCGGTGCGTCGGTGGCGGGCGACGAAGCGGTCACACGATCCTCCCAGAGCCTGCCGCCACGCGGTGCGCGGCGGTGCGTCCACATCCGGATACAGCGTGCGGGCCGACCGTGGCGGGCGCCACCACTGCACCTCCGAATGGCCCCGGCAGCGCGTGAGCCCAGGCGACTTCGGTACCCGCCACCGGCCACCCCGCCCACCGGTCACCCCGGTCGGCGGCCGATGAGTGGCCGGGGCAGAAGGGGCGTGCCTACGTTCGACTCATGGGCAGCGAAGGCGCGACCGGGGCGCGGGACCGGGACACGGCAGCGGTGGAGGACGTCGCGCACCTGCTGGTGCGCTGTCTGGAGGCTGAAGGCGTGGAGTACGTCTTCGGGATTCCCGGTGAGGAGAACATCCGCTTCGTCGACGCGCTCAATGGCTCCGGGATCCGATACGTCCTGGTGCGCCATGAGCAGGCCGCCTCGTTCATGGCTGAGATCTATGGCAGGTTGACCGGCCGGGCCGGGGTGTGTTCGGCCACGTTGGGGCCGGGCGCGATCAATCTGCTGCTCGGCACCGCGGACGCGATGACCAACAGCGCCCCGTTGGTGGCCCTGGCCGCCCAGGGTTCGCTGCGCCGCATCCACAAGGAGTCCCACCAGGTCATCGACCTGGTAGCGATGTTCGCTCCCGTCACCCAGTGGGCGGCTCGCATCGAGTGTCCGGACGCGGTGCCGGAGATGACACGCAAGGCGTTCAAGATCGCCCAGAGCGAGCGCCCCGGCGCCGTGTTTCTGGCGGTGCCCGAGGACATCGAGGCGGAGCACCCGGCCGAGCCCTTGGCGCCGTTGCGGATCTCCGCGGTGCGGGCTGACGCACCGTCACCCTCACAGGTCGCACGTGCCGCAGAGGTGCTCGGCTCTGCCCGGCGCCCTGTCGTGCTGGCAGGTCACGGGGCCGCCAGGTCCGGGGCCTCAGCCGCTCTCGTACGCTTCGCCGAGCGGCTGAACATCCCGGTGGCGACGACGTTCCACGGCAAGGGAGTCTTCCCCGACGACCATCCCCATGCCCTCGGCGCGGTCGGGTTCATGCGCCACGACTACGGCAACTTCGGCTTCGACACGGCCGACGTGCTGATCTGCGTGGGTTACGAGATCCAGGAGTTCGACCCGGCGAAGATCAACCCGGACGGCGACAAGCAGATCGTGCACGTGCACTGTTTCCCCGCCGAGGTGGACGCCCATTACCCGGTCGCGGTGGGCGTCGAAGGCGACCCCTCGCGGGCGCTGGACGCGCTCGCCGCAGCGCTGCCCGAGGGACTGTCCTACGACTCGGGAAGCAGCGAGAAGATCCGCACGCTGCTCGACGAAGAACTCCGATACGGACGTGACAACGACGCGTTCCCCCTGGTGCCGCAACGCGTGGTGGCCGATGTCCGCACAGCTCTGGACCGCCACGACATCGTGCTCGCGGACACCGGCGCCGGGAAGATGTGGATGGCGCGCCTCTACCCCACCTACGAGCCGGACACCTGCCTGGTCTCCAACGGTCTGTCCACCATGGGGTTCGCACTGCCGGGCGCCATCGCCGCCAAGCTCGCGCGACCGGACCGGCGAGTCCTGGCGATGATGGGCGACGGCTCGTTCCTGATGAACTCCCAGGAACTGGAGACGGCCGTCCGCGAACGCGTCCCACTGGTCGTCCTCGTCCTGGTGGACGAGGAATACGGCCTGATCACCTGGAAGATGGAACTCGAACTCGGCCGTCACAGCCACACCCGGTTCACCAACCCGGACTTGGTCGCCTACGCCGAAAGCTTCGGCGCACGCGGGTACAGGATCGAGACCGCCGACCAACTGCTGCCCGTGCTGCGCCGCGCCCTCGACGACGACACGGTCTCCGTGATCGCCTGCCCCGTGGACTACTCCGAGAACCTGCGCCTGACCGACAGGCTGGGCAGTCTCCACGGCCCGTTCTGACCTCAGAAGCGCGGGGTCGACACCTTCGCCGGCGATTTCTTCCAGCGTCGCCGGTACCTCGCAGGAGGGGCTCGCTTGAGCAAAGTACGGACGTTCATCGGCCTGTCCTGGTGGCGCGGGCCGGGCGGTCCTCCGTGTAAATCCTTGAGCGATGACGTGACCGATGCTCGGCATCGGCGTCGACGAAAGCTATGACGCCTTCATATTTTCGCACCCCTCCGTGTTCAAACGTAAGCGCAGCGCAATCGATTTGACGCGAAGTCCCCTTGAGTCGGCCTGAAGGCGGCAAAAGACTGCTGCGGTAGCAAGGCCGCGCCTGCGCCCCAGGATCCGCGGCACAGCAGTCACAATCGCAATGTGAGGAGAACGCCGATGCCCGACGCCAGTCGTCGAGACGCCGCACACTCGATCACGCTGACCGACGGCACCGCCACCCGAACCCGGGAGGCGGCCCCCGTCGACCTGGTACCGGTCCAGAAACTGCACCGACGTTGCTCGCTGGGCAGCCGAGCCCTGCGATACCACGCGGGCAAGTCCGGGCTCTCGCCTGCCGAATGGCGTCAACTGTCCAGTCCGGAGCGCGGCACGACGCTGGTGACCTCTCCGGCCGAGTGCATGGACCACATCATCGCCATGACCAATGTCATGCGCACCGATCAGCAAGGGGTGGGGGAACTCGCGATCCTGATCGAGGACGCGTGGCAGGCCAGGGGGCTCGGCACCGCACTGGCCGAACACGCGGCGGCCATTGCCCGCCGCGCGGGACACCACGCGCTGGCCGCCGTGGTGGCGGCGAGCAACCAGCGGATGCTCCATGTCCTCGAGAAACTGGACGCGACGCCGGTCGACGCCGCCGGGCCCGTGCTCGACCTCCGCATCCTGCTCTAGCGCCCGGTTCCGTGTTCGGTGGGTACAGCTGCTGGCAGCGGGGTGATTGTCGGCGGTTGGGGCACCCCTCAGCCGTCTCGGCGGCGGGATCGTGCCGGTCACCTATGGTGACCATTGCAGAATGCAATGATACGATGACCCTGTATACGGACCATGCTGGCGCGACAGCTTTCGCTGCCGAGGGTTGATGACCATGAAGACCGAACCAATACGCGAGGCGCATTCCTTCGTGTGCTTGCGCTGCGGGCACTCGTGGGAGGGCGAGTACGAGATCCGGCATGCCCGGGATGCCGACGGGTGCCTGTACGCCGAGCACTACGTGAAGCACGGCATCAAGGTGCCGTCGCCGCTCACGGAGAACGTCTGCCGAGTGTGTCTCGGGCGCAAGATCCGCATTCTGCGCCCGGGCCGGGTCCGCGCCGCCCACCCGGCGCCGTTGTAGCCCACCAGGCGCCTTTGTGGCGGCACCGATCGCCGCTCGGCCGTGACGGACGTGCAAAGAGGCACGTCCGTCTTCCGTGCGCGGGCCGACGTCCGCCCCTTCCCGTCTCCCTGCGTTACCGCACGGGCAGCGTCGCCCGTAGCCGCCGTCGGCCCCGCCGGGCCTACCGGGCCCACCGCACATGGTGCCTGGACGGTGATCCGCCAACCGCCTCCTCCGGAGCTGCCATGCCCTCCCCCACGCCGCCCCCCGACCCCCGACCCTCATCTGGGGCCTGTCCCTCGGCTCCGGCACATCCGGCGGCGTCCTCGCCCCCATGTTCATGGTCGGAGGCGCCCTCGGTGCGGCCGAGGCGCTGGTCTTCCCCCACGTCAGCCCCGGCTTCTGGGCCCTGGTCTCGCTGGCCGGCGTCCTTGGTGGCCTGATGCGCTCCCCGCTCACCGGCATCGTCTTCTGCCTGGAACTCACCCACGAGATCAACGCGGTGATCCCCATGGTGATCACCGCGTCCACCGCCTACCTCCTCTCGGTGATTCTCCTCAAGCGGTCGGTGCTGACCGAGAAGCTCGCACGACGCGGCCTGCACCTGACCCGCGAGTACTCCGTCGACCCGCTCGAAGTGCACCTCGTACGGCAGTTGGAGACCCCGGCCACCGTCACCTTCCGCGGCGACCGCGCGGCGGGCGAGATCACCGCGCTGCTGCGCACAGCGCACGACACCGGCGACCCCGACCGACTGCTCGCCCAGCGCCTCTACCCGGTGCTCGACGCCGACAGCACCCTGGTCGGCGTCGTCACCCGACACGCGATCATCCACGCGGACCCGGGCGACCGCACCCCGCTCGCGGACCTTGCCGCCGCTCCGGTCACCGCCCACCCCGACGAGACACTCCGGGCCCTGGCCAACCGCATGGCCCAGCACGACGTCACCCGCCTGCTCGTCGTCACCCGTGACGAGCACCCCCGGGTCGAAGGCGTCATCAGCCTCCGCGACCTGCTCACCGCCCGCCGCATCGACCTCCACGAGGAACACCACGCCGAACGCGTCCTCACCCTGAGCCGCGCTCCTGCCACAGCCCCCGGCTGACCATCCGCAGCCCGGCTCCGGTCGTCCCCCGTCGCTGCGCCGGGACGACCGGACCCGGCTTGTTCGTTGTTCGAACGACGCACCGGGACCTTCGCATCATTGCCGAATGCAATAGTACGATCGAAGAAGCGGCTGCGGAGGGGTGGCCGGAGCCGTCGTACGGGCAGGGGCCCCGTGGAGGGGCGCCCACAGACATCACCCCGATGACCGACGCCACCACCGGCGCGCGCCCGGTCCCCTCGGTCACCCTGACCTGGCCGTGAAGGCCAGTACGCGACCGCCTCAGCCGTTCGGGGAGCTTCAGGGCAATGAGAGGAAGCGAGTCGCATGTCCGACCTCTCCCACACCCCGACCGACATCTCCGGCCACCCCGACGTGGCCGAGATGCGGGAACGCTATGCCCGCGTGGCGGGCGCCCGTCAGACCGTGGCCGTCGACGGGCTGATCCTGCTGACCGGGCTGTACACGGCCATCTCACCGTGGGTCGTGCACTTCCATACGCAGCCCGGCATCACCGTGAACAACCTCATCGTCGGCATCACCATGGTCGTGATGGCCCTGGGCCTGACGCTGGCAGGCGAGAAGATGCTCCGGTTGAGCTGGACCATCGTCGCGATGGGCATCTGGATGATCATCTCGCCGTGGGTGGTGACCGCCGGCCACGGCGCCCCGGCCGGGATCATCTGGAACAACTGCTTGATCGGTGGCATCGCGTGTGTCCTGGGACTGGCCGCCACGGCCATGGTCAGGACGGCTGGTCGCAGCACCCCCACGAAGTAGCGCCCCATCGGTGTGGCCCGGGCTTGTACCACCGGGCCCGGCCGCGCCCCTGGCGCGGGAATACCCCTGCGAGGGTCCCATGAGTCTGTCCCAGCACGACCGGCAGGTCCTTGCCGATATCGAGCAGCACCTGACCGAGCACGATCCCCGGCTCGCACGGATGCTCAGTTGCTTCGACAGGACCACACCCCTGCGCACCGTCCTTCCGCGGCTGCTCCGACGCGGCCACGGGATCCCCCTGATCACGATCGCGTTCCTTGTCCTCGCGGTGTCGCTGCTCGGCGTGGCCATAGCCCTTCGCAGTCCAGCCGTCTTGATCGCGGCGGGAACCATGGCGTGTGTCTCGGCACTGCCGAAACTGACCGGTTTCGGTCGGCGCTCTGACCGCAGGGGCCGCAGCGGCGGCAGGTGCCGCAGCGGCCGCAGCGGCCGCAGGTGCCGCAAGGGCCGCAGGGATTGACCAGGTTCGCCCTCCGTGGACGGCGGAGGTCAGGGGGTTCTGCCCTTCGTCTGGCGGCGTCCGCCTTGTGGGGCATCCGGTGAAGCCGGATTGAGCGGGTCGTCGATGATGCCGCCGATGCGGCGAACCTCGTCGAAGGGGTCCACCGCCATTTCTCCGGCCGCCTCGGTGAGCGCCTTCAGCGCGGGAACGAGCGCGGCGCGTGCCTGGGCGGGCAGTTGCTGCACGAGAGCGCGGATCTCGGTGCGCCGGTGCGCGAGGACACGCTCGACCAGGTCCCGCCCGATGGGGGTGAGGCGCAGGATGACCTCGCGCCGGTTCTCGGGGTTGGTCCTGCGGTCGATGAGACCGACGGACTCCAGACGTTCGACCATGCGCAAGGCCGTCGACGGGTTGACCCCCAGGGTCGCCGCCATGGCGGCGAGCTTGACGGGCCCGCACGTGTCCAGCACCACCAGGGCGCGCAGTTGAGGCAGGGTCAAGGAGTCGTCGGTGGACGCGAGGGCGCGGGCGGAGATCGCGACGAGCAGCCTGGAGGCGGCCATGACGGCCAAGGTGACCTCCTCGGCCTCGCGGTCGAGTTCCGCGGGAGAGGGCGGTTCATCGGTCGCGGTGAGCCGATGCGGGTCCTGCCGCGTCATCGTATGCGCTCCACCTCGTGCGATCCGGCCCGGCGCCTTCGCCCCCTGCAATCATTGTAGGAGGCAATTTTACGGTGCCGCAGGGCTTGAGCCGTACGGGTGCGACGGTTGGGACGCGGCAAGGGGCAGCGCCGTGAAGGCAGGCCAGGCAGCTGCCGGTGACGCCTCGTGGCGTACAGCGGTCGTTACGACCAGGCCCCGATGGTCCGCAGCAGCAGATGGAAGTCGTGGGCGGCCTCGGCGGTGGAGAGCGTCGCGGCGGTCAGGACGGCCGCGGTTGCCGCGGTGAGGGCCGGATGACGTCCCAGCGGCGGTGCGAGGAGTGCGGCGACGCGGCGGGGCACGGGGCCGGCAGAGGCGAGGGGGCTGCGGCGGCCGAGGATGCCGAGGGCGGCACCGGTCGTGCGGGCGGGGGCCGGGGTGCGGTGGGCGGCGAGGGCTGCCTTGCCGACGGTGCGGGCTACGCGGGTGCGGTCGCCGGTGGCGGTGGCCGCGTTCTCGTCGGCCCAGCGCTCGATGGTGTACGTGGCGGCGGTGGCGAAGGGGCGCAGCAGCGGGTTGGCGGCGGCGCCGAGTTGTGTGAGGGCGACGAAGGCGTAGTGGTGGGCGGTGAGGTGCGCGCGTTCGTGGGCGAGCAGGACGTCGTGCTCGGACTCGTCCAGGGTGTGCAGCATGCCGGTGGACACGACGACCCGGCCGGGCAGTCCGGGGAGGGCGAAGGCGTCGGGGGTGTCGTCGTCGACGACGACCAGGCCGTCGCGCGCGGGCATGCAGGCGGCCTCCCATGCGGCGGTGGCCAGTGAGCGGGCGCGTCGCCACAGCATCCGGGCGGCCATGAGCACGGCGCCGCCGAGCAGCAGGCCGGCGATCAGTGAAACGGACAGTTCGGCGGGGTCGTCGTGCCGTGCCGTCTGTG
The DNA here is from genome assembly GCF_025642155.1 of Streptomyces sp. HUAS 15-9. Taxonomy (NCBI): domain Bacteria; kingdom Bacillati; phylum Actinomycetota; class Actinomycetes; order Kitasatosporales; family Streptomycetaceae; genus Streptomyces; species Streptomyces qianjiangensis. Next base: position 272,703 of record NZ_CP106798.1, read on the forward strand.
CCGACCAATGGCCCAGAGCCGCGAGTTGCGGAATGCGGACGAGGCCGGCCACGGCGAGCAGGCCCAGGGAGATGGTGGTCGCCGCGCCCAGGACCAGGGCCGACGTGGTGAGCAGACAGGTGGCAAGGCGGGGCTCGCAGCGTTCGGCCAGCGGGCGGGCGCCGAGCGGCGCGATGAGCGAGAGCAGCAGCGGCAGATAGACGGCGACGTGCATCCGAGCGGCCCCTTCCTGTTCCTATTGTCCGGGGTGCTCGTCGGGGCCGAGCAGCTGGCGCAGCAGGTCGGCGTCCGTGTCGGACAGCCCATCGGCGAAGCGGGCGAGGACCGCCTCGCGGTCGGGACGCTCCTCCAGAACGGTGCGCATACGGCGCGCGGCGAAACCGGCGTCGTCGGTGACGGGGGCGTAGGCGTACGCCCTGCCGCGCGCAGAGCGGGTGAGCAGGCCCTTGGTGTGCATGCGGGTCAGGATCGTCACGACGCTGCTGTACGTCAGCTCGTCCCCGAGTCGCTCGGCGACCTCTCCGGGAGTCAGCGCTGCCTCGGCGAGCTGGAGCAGGTCGAGGATTTCCGCCTCGCGGGCGCCGTTGGCCCGTTTCGGGCCGCGTCCGTGTGTGTCGGCTCCCATGGGGTTTGTCGTTCTCCCGCTTCTTCTTCTACAGTCGTGTAGAACTTCTACGGCCGTGTAAATGCTGCCGTGGTCCGAGTGTGCCATGCGTCCGTGCCCGAGGACAGCACAGGCCGGAAAGGATCCCAGGTGCCGCAAGCCCTCAATCCGCTGGATGCCACCTCGCTGCTCACGGCACTGGGTACCGCGGGCGTCTTCCTGGTGCTGTTCGCCGAGACCGGGCTGCTGATCGGGTTCTTCCTGCCCGGCGACTCACTTCTGTTCACGGCCGGTCTGCTGTGCGCGACCACGCGGAACGGTGTGCATCTCTCGCTGCCCGCCGTGCTGGCAGCCGCCGCGGCCGGGGCGCTGCTCGGTGCCCAGGTCGGTCACCTGCTCGGCCGCCGCGCCGGCCGGGCGTTCGTGGCCCGCACCCGCAACCGCCACCTGGCGAACGGCGTGACGCGAGCCGAGGAGCTGTTGTCCCGCTACGGCCACGGCAGGGCGATCGTGCTGGCCCGGTTCATCCCGGTGGTGCGCACCGTGCTCAACCCGCTCGCCGGGATCGTCGGCGTGCCCACCCGGACCTTCGCGCTGTGGCAGGTCACCGGCGGGCTGGTGTGGACGGTGGGGCTGGTGCTGGGCGGATACGCCCTCGGGTCGAGCATCCCGAATGTGGACCGCTGTCTGCTGCCCCTGGTCGGGGTGATCGTCGGCGTCTCTCTGCTGCCGTTGGCCCTGGAATTCCTCAGGTCCCGGCGTCGCGCCCGCACCGTCGTGGAGCCGGCCCCGGGGAACTCCGAGTGAAGATCACCTTCCTGATCCACAACGTGTACGGGATCGGCGGCACCATCCGCACCACACTCAATCTCGCCGCCGCGCTCGCCGACCGGCACGAGGTGACCATCGTGTCGATGCTGCGCCACCGCGCCCGTCCGCGGTTCGCCATCGATCCGCGGGTGACGGTGGTCCCCTTGGTCGACATACGCGACGACAGCGCCGACACGGCCGACCCGCTGCTGCACCGGCCGGCCGAGGTCTTCCCCACCGCCGAGAAGCGGTACGGGCAGTACAGCCGCCTGACCGACCGGCGGGCCGAGCAGTATGTGCGGGCCTGCGACGCGGACGTGATCATCGGTACCCGGCCGGGTGTCAATGTGTACCTGGCCCGGTTCGCCCCGCCCCGAGCCCTGCGCATAGCCCAGGAACACCTCACCCACGACAGCCACAGCACGAAGCTGCGCGCCCAACTCGCCCGCCACTACCGGCGCCTGGACGCCGTGGTCACCACGACCGAGGCGGATGCCGCCGTCTACCGGGCGAAGATGCGCCTGCCGGGGGTCAGGGTCCTGGCGATCCCGAACGGTGTGCCCGACCTCGGCCTTCCGGCCGCGGACAGCAGCGCCAAGGTCATCGCCGCGGCCGGACGTCTGGCCCGCGGCAAGCGGTTCGACCTGCTCATCGAGGCGTTCGCCGAGGTCGCCGCCAAGCACCCGGACTGGACCCTGCGCATCTACGGCGCCGGAGCCGACAAGAGCCGCCTGCGACAACTGATCGACGACCATGAGCTGGGCGGCCGGGCGGTGCTGATGGGCGTGGCCTCGCCCATCGAGGCCGAATTCGCCCAGGCGTCCATCGTCGCCTCCGCCTCCGAGGCCGAGTCCTTCGGCATGACCCTGGTCGAGGCCATGCGGTGCGGCGTCCCGGTCGTCGCCGCCGACTGCCCCCTGGGCCCCGCCGAGATCATCCACGACGGCGTCGACGGCCGCCTCGTCCCCGTGGGCGACCGGCAGGCACTGGCCACCGCGCTGCTCGACCTGATCGCCGACGAACCCGACCGCCGCCGCATGGGCCGAGCCGCCCGGCGCGCCGCTCACCGCTTCGACCCCGCGCGGATCGCCCAGCTCTACGAGGACCTGTTCGCCGACCTCGCCGCCACCCGCGCCTCCCGCGGCCGGCAACGCGCCATGGCCAAATGGCGTGGCCGGGCAGGCCGGGCCCTGCGCAGACTGCGCCGCTGACGCCGCAGTCACCCGTGCCACAGCTCCGCCGCTGTGCCGATCACCGACACCTCTGCCCCGCCCACCACAGAAACAGAAAAGGACCCCGATGAGTGCCATCAGCCTCGGTCAGGCCGTCGTCCTCGGCATAGTCGAGGGGGTGACCGAGTTCCTGCCCGTCTCCTCCACCGGCCATCTGAAGATCACCGAGGGGCTGATGGGCATCCCGGTCGACGACACCTCCGTGGTCGGCTTCACCGCCGTCATCCAGGTCGGCGCCATCGCCGCCGTTCTCTTCTACTTCTTCAAGGACATCGTGCGGATCGTCTCCGCCTGGGGCCGCGGCATCACCAACCGCGAGGAGCGGCATCACCACGACTACAAGTTCGCCTGGTGGGTCATCTACGCCACGATCCCGATCGTGGTCGTCGGCCTGGCGGCCAAGCCTCTCATCGAGGGCCCGCTGGCCTCGCTGTGGGTGGTCGCGGGTTCGTTGCTCGTCGGGTCGGGTGTGATGTGGGCGGCCGACCAGATGGGCCGGCACAAGCGCGGTGAGGACGACACCACGCTGAAGGACGCGATGCTGGTGGGCTGTTCACAGATCCTCGCACTGCTCTTTCCCGGCTTCTCCCGCTCCGGCGCCACCATGTCCACGGCCCTGATCCTGGACCTGGACCGCGTGGCGGCCACCCGTCTGTCGTTCTTCCTCGGCATTCCGGCTCTGACCGGCGCGGGCCTGTACGAGCTGAAGGACGCCGTGGGCGCGGGGGTCGGTGTCGCGCCGCTGGCCGTGGGCACCGCCGTGTCCTTCGTGGTGGCGTACGGCTCGATCGCCTGGTTGCTGAAGTTCGTGGCGAAGCACTCCTTCAACGCGTTCGTGGTCTACCGGATCGTGGTCGGGGTGGCGCTGCTGGGCCTGCTGGCCACCGGTGCGCTGAGCGCATGACCGTGTCGGTCGCCGCCACGCCGCCCCTGACGGCCCGGTTCCGGTCGCCGGGCGGCGTCCCGTGGCTGGCGCTGGTGGCGCTCGCCTATGCGGCGGTGCAGTTCGCGTTCGTCGTCCCGCATCTCGGGCTCGGCTGGGACGAGACGGTGTACGTCTCACAGGTCGACCCGCGCCACCCGGCCGCGTACTTCAGCGCTCCTCGCTCGCGGGGCATCAGCTTCCTCACCGCACCCGTGCTCGCCGTCACCGGATCCACCACCGCGCTCCGGATGGTGCTGGCGCTGCTGTCCGCCGCCGCCCTCCACGCCGCCTACCGCACCTGGCGTCCGCTGCTCGGCCCCGGCCGGACCGCCGTGGCGGCGCTGCTGTTCGGCGGCCTGTGGACCACCGCGTTGTACGGGCCGCTGGCCATGCCGAATCTGTGGGTGGCCCTGTCGGCGGTGGCGGCGGTCGGCTGGTTCCTGCGTGGCGTACGGGCCGGGGCGCGACGGCGGGCGTTGACCGGCCTGGGCGCCACGGTCGCGGCCGCCACCCTGTTCCGCTTCTCCGACGGCATCTGGCTCGCCCTGCCACTTTTCGCCGTGTGTGCGGTCGTCCCGGCCTGGCGGCGCCCGCCGCCCGCGCTCGCGGTGGTAGGCGGGCTCGTCGTGGGCGGGGCGGAATGGGTCGCCGAGGCATACGTCCGCTGGGGCGGCGTCGGCGCCCGGCTGCACGCGGCCAGTGGCACGGAGGGCGGCATGCGGACGCAGTGGGCGGGCGGCCTGGCCTGGCGCAGCCTCAACGGCCCCCTGCTGTGCCGCCCCTGCCACGTCCCGCTGACCCAGCCCGAACTCACCCTGTGGTGGCTCGCCCTGCCCGTGCTCGCCGTCACCGCCTGCGTCGTTGCCTGGCGTACGGGCCGAGCGGCAGTCACCCTGTTGCCCGTCGCCTGCGCCGCCGCGCTGAGCGTCCCCTATCTCCTGCTCATCGGCTACTCCGCCCCACGCTTCCTGCTGCCCGCGTACGCCCTGCTGTCCCTCCCGCTCGCCACGCTCGGCGCACACGTCGTGGAGGCCCTCCACCGACCCCGCACCCGTACCCTCGCCACCGGCCTGCTCGGTGGGCTCCTCGCCGTACACCTGTCCACCCAGTTCGCGATCCTGCACCACCAGGCGGCCGACGCCCGCGCCCTCTCCGACCGATACCGTGCCGCCGCCCACGACCTGCGCCGACTCGGCCTCACCACGCCCTGCCTGGTCAGCGGCAAACACGCGCCGCCCATCGGCTACTACACCGACTGCGCCTCGGCCGACGTGCACGGCAACAACCGCGACACCACCGTGCCTGCCCTCGTGCACCGCGCCGAGCACGAACCCACCGCCGCCCTGGTCAGAAGAGGATCCCGCCCACCCCACTACGCCCGCGGCTGGACGGCCCAGCCCCTGCCAGGAACTGGTCTCACCGCCTACGTTCACTCGCCCCTACGACGCCCGATGTGACGCCCGCCGCATTCCAAGAGGGCCGTTCGGCCCACGGTCAAGACCCTTGGTGCCCATGCGCGACTTCCCTCACCCGAGGGAGCGTGGAGGTCTCCGGAGGAGAAAGGACCCAGATGACCGACGGCCCTGTGGCAGCAGGCACCCGGCGGGCCCTGGTGGTCGACGACGAGGTGGAGCTGGGCCGCCTGGTCGGCGACTACCTGTCCCGGGAGGGGTTCGCCGTGGACGTCGTACGCACCGGTGCGGACGCCCTGGCGTCGGCCCGGTCCGCGGAACCCGACGTCGTGGTGCTCGACCTGATGATGCCGGGCATCGACGGGGTGGAGGTGTGCCGGCAACTGCGCACCTTCACCGGCGCATACGTGATCATGCTGACCGCCCGCGCGGACGAGGTCGACAAGCTCGTGGGCTTGTCCGTGGGCGCCGACGACTACGTGACCAAGCCTTTCAGCCCCAGGGAACTGGTCGCCCGGGTCAGGGCGATGCTGCGCCGGCCGCGGGGCGGGCAGCCGATGCCGGGGCAGGAGCCGGTACGCCGCTTCGGCGACCTGACCGTCGATCCGGACGCGCGGGAGGTCACCCTCGCCGGCCGTCCGGTGGAGTTGACCCGGCTGGAGTTCGACCTGCTGGAGGCACTGTCGTCCCGCCCGCGTCTGGCGTTCGGCCGACGGCAGCTGATCGAGCGGGTCTGGGGACCGGAGTGGGGCGGTGACGAGCACATCGTGGACGTCCACGTCGCGCGACTGCGGCGCAAGCTCGGAGACGACCCGGCCGTCTCACGCTTCGTGCTCACCGTGCGCGGGGTGGGCTACCGGATGGGCACGGGCTGATGACCTGGCGCCCCGGCCTCATGGCGCGGCTGGTGATGGCTCAGTCGCTCGTGGTGCTTGTCGGCCTGGCCACTCTTTCCGCCGTGGCCTTCGTCGTCGGCCCACCATTGCTCAGGCGCCACCTGCGCAGCGCGATGGGGGCGGTGTCTCCCCACGTGTCCCGGCATCTGGAGGATGCGTTCCTGGCCGCGGGCAGTATCGCTCTCGGCATCGCCATCGCGGCGTTCCTGGCCGCTGCCGTCGCCGCTGCCGTACTCATCACACGACGGCTGTCCCGTCCCCTCCATGATCTGGCCGACGCGGCTGACCGCGTCACGGCCGGCGACTACACCGCGCGCCTTGGACCGACGCTCCTCGGCCCGGAGTACGAGACTCTCACCAGCGCCTTCAACACCATGGCCGACGCCCTGGAGAACACCGAACGCACCCGGCGGCGACTGCTCGGCGATGTCGCCCACGAACTACGCACCCCACTCGCGACCATCGAGGCGTACGTGGAGGGCCTCGCCGACGGGGTACGCATCCTCGACGCACACACCCTGGATGTTCTCGGCGCGCAGACCACCAGGCTGCACCGGCTGGTCGAGGACATCTCGCTGGTCTCCCGTGCCGAGGAACACCGACTCGGCCTGATGCGGGACACCCTCCCGGTGGCCCGGCCGGCCAACGCGGCCGCGGCCGCGGTCGGCCCCGGCTTCCAGGCCAAGGGCGTGGACCTGCGCGTCACGGTCGCCCCCGGCACACCGCCGGTCGACGCGGACCGGGACCGGCTGGTCCAGGTGCTGGTGAACGTGCTGACCAACGCCCTGCGCCACACCCCGGCGGGCGGGAAAGTCACCCTCGCAGCCGAGCCCTCCGACCGAGGCGTCGTGATCAGCGTCGCCGACACCGGTGAAGGCATCGCTCCGGAACACCTGCCACACGTCTTTGAACGCTTCTACCGGGCCGACACGGCCCGCGACCGGGAGCACGGCGGCTCGGGCATCGGACTGGCCATCGCCCGTGCCCTCGTCCACGCACACGGCGGCACCATCACCGCGAGCAGCGACGGACCGGGCAGGGGTGCCGTGTTCCGTATCGGCCTTCCAGCAGCGAGCGATCGCCCGGACCTTCAGGGAAGCAACGTCGAAGCTTGACGGAATCGTCATGATCCGCCGGAACCATCGGAGCTCATGGGAGGAACACGCGACGAGCGAACGATGGTCGCCTCGGGCCCCTCCCAGCAGTTGTCCGTCCCTGGCCGGGATCGATGAACACACCCATGAGAGGTCAGCCCGTGAGGAAATCACGTGTCCTTCTGACTGCGGCAGCCGTCGGCCTGTCCGCCACCACCGTGCTCCTGGTACTCCCGGAGCAGTCGCAGAAGCCCGGCCGGTCACCATCGGCCGAACTGGCTGCCGCGCACCGGGGCATGGTGACCGGAACCGTTTGGGTGGCCAACGAGAAGGGGGCCAGTCTGACCGCGATCGATGCCTCGACGAACCGGGTGACCGCCACGGTGAAGGGAATCGCCGGTCCCCACAACGTGCAGGCCGCAGCGGACGGTCGCACTGTATGGGCGGTCAGCGAACCGGCGAACCTGGTGGTGAAGCTGGACGGCTCCCGCTACTCGCTCCTCGGGACGGCCACGACCGGCGACATGCCCGCCCACGTCGTCCTCGGCACGAACGGCAAAAACGCCTATGTGACCAACGCCGGAGACGGCTCGGTCTCCGTCTTCGACGCCACGTCGCTGTCCCGCGCGGGAGGGATCACCGTGGACAAGGGCCCGCACGGGATGCGGCCCAGTCCCGACGGGCGGTGGGTGTACACCGCGAACATGGGCGCCGGCACCGTCAGCGTGCTCGACACCGCCAAGGACCGCCAGGTGGCGAGCATCCCGGTGGGAGCCGCCCCGGTACAGGTTGCCTTCCAACCGGACGGCCGGTACGCCTACGTCACCCTCGGAGGCGAGAATGCGGTCGCGAAGATCGATGTCGCCAAGCGCACGGTCGTGGCGAAGATTCCCTCCGGCCCGCACCCGGCCCAGATCTACGCGAGCCCTGACGGCCGCCATCTCCTGGTGGCCAATCAGGGTACCGAGGCGCAACCGGGCAAGACGGTCTCGATCATCGACACGGCGACGTTCACCGTGGTGGCCAGGCCGACCGTGGGCAAGGGCCCGCACGGCATCACCGTCGACGCGACAAGCAGGCACGCCTTCATCACCAACGTCTACGAAGACGACGTAGCCGTGCTGGACCTCGCCGAGCGCAAGGTGGTCGCCCGCGTTCCGGTCGGTGACGCCCCCAACGGCATCTCCTTCACCTCGCAGGCCCCGGTCGTACCCGAAAACCCGGAGACCACGGTGTCCCTGCCTCGGACAGCCATGTCGGAGGGTGAGTCGTCCCACGAGGGCATGGACCACAACCACTGAGGCCACCCGGCCGGTGAGTGGGCCCTTCCTGATCTCGGCTCAGGAAGCCGGGGGGCGCCCCGCGAACTCCGCGTCGCGCCCCATCAAGTCGCGGGCAGTCAGGGCCGGCTCGGGCCGGTGGGGTGGTCGTGCTTGTGCAGCGGGTCCTCGCCGCGGTCGGCGCGGTGCTGATCGTGGCTGGCGTGCGTGTCCTGGCCGTGCATGCCGCGCATCATGAAGAACATCATCAGCGGGCAGGCAGCGACGAGGGCGAGCCAGACCAGGGATTCCAGCGAGGCGCCGAGGATCAGGGCTCCGACGACGATCGCGGCGGCGAGCGCGTACATGCCGTAGTTGCGCTTGTTCATGACCTGCCTCCTTCACCGGAGAACGCGGGCCGCGACGGGTGCGGCCAGGGAGTTTCAGGGTTTGGTGAGGGGCCCGGCGTGCAGTGCGTTCAGGCGACGCCGGTAGTCGTCCTCGTCGATCTCCCCGCGGGCCAGCCGCTCACGGAGGATGTCCTCCGGCGAGGGCGTGGCCGTGATGTGCGTGTGCTCCTGGGGCCGGGTGAGGGCGCGGAAGAGCAGCACGGCGATGGTGATGATCAGCGCCCAGAACAGGACCATGCCGATCGACATCGCGAACCAGCCCCAGCCGCTGACATTGTGGTCGTACCAGAACATCATCGCTGTTCACCTGCTTCGGCTTTGTTCCGTGGCCGGATGCGGAGGGGCATCCAGCGGCCTTTGCCTTCTCCTGCATCGTCCCGCTGCCGGGGATGGCGGTCTGGAGCCGGATGGTCCAGGAAGCACGGGCCATTGCGCCCCTACCAGGTAGGGGTAGCCGGGCGCAGGCTGGAGTAGGAACCAAGAGGGAGGCGAGCTGTCCATGGGTGCCCTCGAAATCGTCGTCGTCCTGGCCTCGGCCGTACTGATCGCCGCGCTGGGCTGGTACTTCTTCGGCCCGCGCCGGGCCGGTGCCGCCCGGCTGGAAGGCGGGGTGCAGCGGGTGGAAGTGACGGTACGGGGCGGCTACAGCCCCGACCTGATCAAGGTCCGCCAAGGCACGCCGGTCGAGCTGGTCTTCAACCGGCAGGAGGCCGGCGAGTGCACCTCCCGTGTGGTCTTCCCCGACTTGAAGATCGGCGCGGGCCTGCCCGCCCACACCCGCACCACAGTTCGGCTGAACCCCGACCGTCCAGGTTCCTTCGGCTTCGCCTGCGGCATGAACATGATCCACGGCACCCTGCTGGTCGAACCCTCGGAAGCCGGCTCCGCGCCGCCCGAGCCGGACGGCCATGGCGCCACGGCCACACCTCCTCCCGCGCCGCTTGCGGGAGGCGGGCCGCCGGCGGGTGAGGAGCGGACGGCGACGGAGGCGGAGGCCGCGGACGCCGCCGAGCGACAGGCGGAGATCAAGGACCTGACCCGTCGCGTGCTGGTGGGCGCGGTGCTCACCGCTCCGGTGCTGTTCGCGGTGATGGCGCACGAACTGTTCGGCGCCGACTGGGTGCCGGCCTGGATGCTGAACCACTGGCTGCAGCTGGCGCTGATCACGCCCGTGATGTTCTACACCGGCCGGCCGATCCATGTGACGGGCTGGCTGACCCTGCGCCACCGCGCCGCAGACATGAACTCGCTGATCACCCTGGGTACGAGTGCCGCCTATGGCTACAGCCTGCTGGTAACCCTTGCCCCCGGTCTGCTGCCCGAGGAGGTGCGGGAGGTCTACTTCGAGGCCGTCGGCGTGATCCTGACCCTCATCCTGCTCGGGCGGCTGCTGGAGGCCCGGGCGAAGGCCGGCACCGGCGAGGCCATCCGTGCCCTCCTGGGCCTGCAGGCCCGCACCGCTCGCGTCCTGCGGGACGGAACCGAGAGTGAGATCCCCGTCGAGGACGTGGGGGTCGGAGACGTGCTCGTCATCCGGCCCGGCGAGAAGATCCCCGTCGACGCCGAGGTCCTCTCCGGCTCCTCGGCGCTGGACGAGTCGATGGTCACCGGCGAGCCCATGCCCGTCACGAAGCGCGCCGGGGACACGGTCATCGGCGCCACCGTCAACGGCACGGGATCCCTGCGGGTGCGGGCGTCCAAGGTCGGCGCGGACACGATGCTCGCCCAGATCATCCGCCTGGTGCAGCAGGCCCAGGCGTCCAAGGCCCCCATCCAGCGGCTCGCGGACGCGGTGTCGGCGTACTTCGTGCCCGCGGTCATCGCCATCGCGATCGGCACCTTCGCCATCTGGTTCGCCCTGGGCCCTTCTCCCACGCTGACCCTGGCCCTGGTCTCCGCGGTCGCCGTGCTGATCATCGCCTGCCCGTGCGCGCTGGGCCTGGCCACGCCGCTGTCGGTGATGGTCGGCACCGGCAAAGGAGCCCAGGCCGGCATCCTGATCCGCTCCGCCGAAGCCCTGGAGACCGCGCACAAACTGGCCACCGTCGTGCTGGACAAGACCGGCACCGTCACCGCGGGCAAGCCCGTACTGGCCGACGTCCGCCCCAGCGACGGATTCGACGAGACACAGCTCCTGCGGCTGGTCGCGGCGGCCGAGGCCGACAGCGAGCACCCGCTCGCACAGGCCATCGTCACCGGCGTCCGCGACCGGGGTATTCGACCGCCCGCGGCGACGGGCTTCGACTCGGTCACCGGCAAGGGCGTCCAGGCCACCGTCGACGGACACGCCGTCCTGGTCGGCACCGCCCGGCTGCTGGGCGACGTCGGCATCGACACCACCGCGCTGGCCCCCGTGGCGGCCGCCCTCTCCGCCGAGGGCAAGACCCCTGTCCTCGCCGCGGTGGACGGACGGCCTGCCGGTGTGCTCGCCGTCGCCGACACCGTCAAGGACGACTCCGCCGCCGCCATCGCCGCCCTGCAACGTCTCGGCATCGACGTCGTCATGCTCACCGGCGACAACGCCCGCACCGCCGCCGCGATCGCCGCGCAGGTCGGCGTCACCCGGGTGCTCGCCGAAGTGCTGCCCGAGCACAAGGCCGACGAGATCCGCCGTCTGCAGGGCGAAGGCCGCACCGTCGGCATGGTCGGCGACGGCATCAACGACGCCCCCGCCCTGGCCGCCGCCGACGTCGGTCTGGCCATCGGCACCGGCACCGACGTGGCCATCGAGGCCGCCGACATCACCCTGATCTCGGGCTCGCTCGGCGGCGTTGTCACGGCGATCCGGCTGTCGCGGGCCACGATGCGCAACATCCGGCAGAACCTGTTCTTCGCCCTGGTCTACAACGCCGTCGGCGTCCCCCTCGCCGCCGGTGCCCTGTATCCGCTGTGGGGCATCCGGCTCAGCCCGATCATCGCCGCCGCGGCCATGGCACTCAGCTCGCTGTCGGTCGTCACCAACGCCTCCCGACTGCGCCGCTGGCACGCCCAACCGCTGTCCGACGCCCGGCCCACCCGCGTCCAGCCCCGTGTCGAGTCCGCTGCCGACCGAGCACCGACCAGCAGCACGGCCACCACGGCAGGCAACGGGCACCACCCCGCGTCTCGAGGCGGCACGGACAGCGTGGTGGCGGACCCTGTGTGCGGCATGCGGGTGGACAAGGCGACCGCCCCCGAGCGCCGGCGAACCGAGCACGCCACCTACTACTTCTGCTCCGCCCACTGCGCCGCCACCTTCGACGCCGCCCCCGACCGCTACTCCGCCCCCACGAGCGGCGACACGCACGAGGGAGGCGAACAACGATGACAACCTCGCCCGCAACCGCACGCGACCACCAGCATCAGGCACCCGGATACGCCGGCCACAAGGCCGACCACCTGGCCCGCCTGAACAAGATCGAAGGCCAGATACGCGGCATCTCCCGCATGGTCACCGACGACCGCTACTGCATCGACGTCCTCACCCAGATCACGGCCGCCAGCCGCGCACTGCAGGAAGTCGCCCTCGGCCTCCTCGACGACCACGTACGCGGCTGCGTCGACAACGCCGTCCGCACCGACCCCGACCAGGCCGAGCAGAAATTCACCGAACTCAACGACGCCCTGCGACGCGCACTACGTCTGTAGCCACCGCCGCGGCGGGCCCCCACTCCTGTCACCCCCGGTTGACCCTGTACCCCTCCGGGGTATATTGGCAGCGATCAGCCGTTCCTACTCCGAGCCTGGATGGAAGCCATGACGACAGCCGGCCACCGGCCAGACGGCGCTCGCAGCGCCGCGCTCCGGTGGACACGCGCTGCCGTCATCGCCCTGCTGGCGGCACTCGCGGTTCTCGTCCACCACGAAACGGCCGCCGCCCTCACCCACACGCCGCCCGCCGGGGCCATGGCGGGCATGCACCATACGGCCACGCCGGCGATGTCCGTCCACACCCATGGGCATGCCGGTCGATCCGGTGTCACCGTGCCGACCGAGAGCCACGGCGATGGCGGGGGATGCTCCGGCACGACGATGCAGCATTGCTCCGCCGCCGGGGTCGACAGCATGAAGCTCGTCCCGCCTCACCAGCCTTCCGTCGGCTGTGCCCCGGCACCGTGTGCCAGTGCAAGCGTCGGCCGGGACATCCCGGGAACGACAGGCCGGGCACCACCCGATCTCTCCGTCCTGTCTCGATTCCTGTTTTAGGCCGCGCCCGCGACTGCGCGCACTCGACCGTGCGCTCAGCCGCCCGCACGCGCGTCCGACAGAAGCGATATCGAGAACAAGGGACACCTCTGTGAACAGCATGAACCGCCGCTCCGTCCTGCTCGCCGGACTCGGCGTCGCGGGCGCGGGCGCGCTCGCCGCCTGCAGCGCCTCCAGTAGCACGCCTGCCCTCGTCAGTCCCTCCGGTGCGGACGTCGCCGCCGTCGACAAGAAGCGCACCAGGAGCGGCAGGACACACGAACCGACCCTGACCGCAGCACAGGCCATGGTCGACCTGGGCGCCGGGATCACGGCCAGGACCTGGGCCTTCGACGGCCGGATTCCGGGCAAGGAGCTGCGTGTCCAGGCCGGTGACACGCTGGCCGCCACGCTCTCCAACCAGTTGCCGAATCGGACCGCGACCTCCGTCCACTGGCACGGCATCGCCCTGCGCAACGACATGGACGGCGCACCGCCGGCCACCCAGAGTGCCGTCCGGGCGGGACACAACTTCACCTACCGGTTCACCGCGGACACCGCCGGTACCTACTTCTTCCACCCGCACGTCGGCGTCCAGCTCGACCGGGGCCTGTACGCGCCGTTGATCGTGGAGGACCCGAGGGAACCGCTGTCGTACGACGAGGAGTGGGTGATCGTCCTCGACGACTGGCTCGACGGCGTCACCGGCACCCCGGACGACGTCTTCGCCGAGCTGCGCCAGGGCATGGGCGGCATGGACATGGGCGATGGCATGGATATGAGCCGTGGCATGGACGGTATGCCCAGCTCTCCCTCCGCCGCGTCCTCCGGCGGACGCAGGGGCATGAAGTACATGTTGATGGGTGCTCAGAGCCCACTGCTCGGGGGCGACGCCGGCGACGTGAAGTACCCGTATCACCTGGTCGACGGACGCGTTCCGGCCGACCCGGCGGTCTTCCGCAGCAAGCCCGGCAGGCGTGTCCGGCTCCGTCTGATCAACGCCGGCAGCGACACCGCCTACCGCGTCGCTCTGGGCGGCCACAAGCTCGCCATCACCCACACCGACGGCTTCCCCGTCCGACACCGGCAGGTCGACGCCCTGCTGATCGGCATGGGCGAACGCTACGACGTCCTCGTCACCCTGGACGACGGTGTCTTCCCCCTGGTGGCGCTGGCCGAGGGCAAGAACGCCACCGGCATGGCCGTCGTCCGTACCGGCTCCGGCAGCACTCCCCCGGCGACCGTCCGCCCCACGGAACTGGACGGCATGCTCCTGGCCGCAGCGCAACTGCGCGCGGCGGACGACGTCGGGCTGGCGCCCAAGAAGGCCGATCGGGTCCACCGCATCGAGCTGACCGGCGGCATGATGACCTACAACTGGACCATCAACGGCCGACGCTTCGACATGAACAACCCGACCGCACATCCGATCACCGTGGAGCAGGGCCAGCGGGTCCGGCTCGACTTCGTCAACACCACCACCATGTGGCACCCGATGCACTTGCACGGCCACACCTACCAACTCGGCGGCAGCGGACCGCGCAAGGACACCACGATCGTGCTGCCGAGGAAGACGGTGTCGGTGTTCTTCGACGCCGACAACCCGGGGCAGTGGATGCTGCACTGCCACAACGCCTACCACGGCGAGGCGGGCATGATGGCTCTGATTGCCTACCAGTCCTGATCCATGTGCGATGCGCGCCCGGATGGGGTCGCACGGACGCCAAGCCCTGGTCACGCCTGGGCTGGGGCTGCCGTGCCCACATCCGGGTCACCGGTGCGGCCGTCTCGCTGTTCCTGCTGTACCCGCCGTCCGCGCGGCCGTATGTGCCACCTGTTCGGCCACCCGCATGTGCAGCAGGAGCAGGAGTGTGGCGAGGGCGGTCAGTGCGAGCTTTGCCAGCACCCAGTAGTGGCGGAACAGACCCCATGTGGTGCCCAGGGACTGGACAAGACCGGTCAGCAGCGCGGCGAAGGCCAGTGGGACGATCACGTACCAGCCGGTGACCTCCATGGCGAGATACGCGCCCCGCACCCGCTGGGCATCCTCGCCGGTGAGTCCGACGACGGCGAGGACGAGAAAGGCGGCGACCGAGCCGAGCCAGCCGACCGAGGACGTGACATGCGCGGTGAGCGCGAGTCTGCGGAGGGCAGGTGGCATGACCATCAGTGACCGCCGTGCATGCCGGACCCCATGACGCCGCTCAGGTGCAGGACGAGGAACACCACGACCGCGGCCAGTGCCACGGCGCCGGACACCTTCACCCAGCGCGGGGCAGCGGGGGGCGTTGCGCGGTCGGGTCCTGCGCTCGGGGTGGATTCGGACGGTGTGCCGGTCATGGGGGAGACTTCTCGTCCGTGCCGGGCACCCGACCTCTACTTAGGCAAGCCTTCCCTAAACAGTAGACCCGCCATCGAGATTCAGCCAGGCCTACGAGCCACACACGGTCCACAAGTGACCGCGTCGTGATGCCACCGAGATCTGACGCACAGAAACTTGATAGGTAAGGCTTACCTCATTTACTGTCCGCGCTGTGTTCGCCAACTACCTCATCGGTCTGCGTGAGGGACTCGAAGCGTCCCTCGTCGTGGGCATCCTGGTCGCCTACCTGGTCAAGAGCGGCCACCGTGACCGGCTCGTTCCCCTGTGGGCCGGCGTGCTGGCCGCCGTGACTCTCAGTCTCGCCTTCGGTGCCGTGCTCACCTTCTCCTCCTCCCAGATGTCCTTCGAGGCCCAGGAGGCTTTCGGCGGCAGCCTGTCGATCGTCGCGGTCGGCTTTGTCACCTGGATGGTCTTCTGGATGCGCCGCACTGCCCGGCACCTGAAGGCCGAGCTCCAGGGCAGGCTCGACGCCGCCCTCGCGATGGGCACCCTGGCCCTGGTCCTCACGTCGTTCATCGCGGTCGGCCGCGAGGGGCTCGAGACCGCCCTGTTCATCTGGACCGCCGTGCAGGCCACCGGCCAGAGCACCGCCCCGCTCCTCGGTGCCGGTCTCGGCCTGGTCAGCGCCATCGTCCTCGGCTACCTCTTCTACCGCGGCGCCGTGAAGATCAACCTCGCCAAATTCTTCACCTGGACCGGTGCCGCCCTGGTCGTCGTCGCTGCCGGGGTCTTCTCCTACGGTGTCCACGACCTCCAGGAGGCGGGCGTCCTGCCGGGCCTGAACGACATCGCCTTCGACGTCTCGAACGCCGTACCTCCCGACAGCTGGTACGGCACTCTCCTCAAGGGCACGGTCAACTTCAGCCCGGTCTCCACCTGGTACGAGGTCGCCGCCTGGCTCGCCTACATCCTCCCGGTCATGACCGTCTTCTTCCTCCCCGGCCGGAGCAACACCCCCGCCCCTGCCGGTGTTCCGGCCCACCGCTGACTCCCCCACGCAACACCCTTCCCCGCACCACTGCTCTCCAGAGGATCACCCATGCGCACATCCCGCACGCTCCCGGTTCTGGTCACCGCCGTCGTCGCCCTTCCCCTGCTGGCCGCCTGCGGCGGCAACGACTCCAGTGGCTCCGCGGGAGACAAGGTGGCCATCACCGCCACGGACACCACCTGCAAGGTCGCCAAGACCGAGCTGAAGGCCGGCAAGATCGCCTTCGCCGTCGCCAACAAGGGCGACAAGGCGACCGAGGTCTACGTCTACGGCGAACACGAGGGCGCCTACGACCGCGTCGTCAGCGAGGTGGAGAACATCGGTCCCGGCACCTCCCGCGACATGAAGGTCGAACTGGGCGGCGGCACGTACGAGATCGCCTGCAAGCCCGGCCAGAGCGGCGACGGCATCCACCAGAAGATCACCGTCGTGGGCGCCAAGTCGAACGCAGAGGCCGAAGAGGAGGCGTACGACCGCGAGGTCGAGGCCGAGGCCAAGGAGCACCGGTTCGAAGGACTCGACAAGTTCACCGCCAAGGCCGGCGAGAAGATCGAGTTCAAGCTGGAGAACCGGGGCGCGATGGAGCACGAGCTGAAGATCTTCGGCCCCGACGGCAAGGAGGTCGGCGAGGTCAGCCCGGTCGAGCCCGGCGCCACCGGCGAGGCCGTCATCACCCTGACCGAGCCCGGCACGTACACCTACAAGTGCGGCATCGGCGACCATGCGGACAGCGGCATGAAGGGCAGCTTCACCGTCAGTTGACGTCCTGCGCCGTAAGTCCGTTGGTTCTCAACGGACTTACGGCGGCAGTGCGTGTGAAGTCGTACACCGCCCAGTCGGTGAGTGTGCGATAGCCGAGGCGCTGGTAGAGGGCGTTACTGGTGGGGTTGGACAGGTCTGCGAACAGCACGACGTCCCTCGCGCCCGCGGCCAGCGCGGCCCGGCTCACCTCCGCCGTCACGGCGCCTGCGTAGCCGCGCCCACGCAGGTGAGCCGGGGTGTAGACGATGTCCACCTGGATCTGGCCGCCGATCACCGGGTTCATGCCCGCGATGGATACGGCAGTGCCGTCCGGAGTCTCCCAGAGCGTATAGCGCTTGTCGGCGAAGCGCGTGTCGGCCCACGAGGCGGCGTCCGTGGAGACCTCTTCCCCGACGGCCTTGGCGAACTCGCCGCACCAGAACCTGACTTGCTCAAGGTCCTGCTCGCCCAGTACACGCGCCCGGCCCGCCGGCAGCGGCTCCGGTGGGGTGAGCGTGCCGAGGCCGTACAGACGGAGCCGTGTGTCGCGGAGTCTCGGCGTCGCACCGGTGCGCCGCTGCCAGGCATCGGCGAAGGCGGTGGCCGTGCTGTGGTCCGCGCTGACGCAGGGAAGGGAGTGCCCGAGGGCGGCCAGCCGGGCGGCGAGGGAGTCGGCCTGCTCAGGCGTGAGCGGCGAGAGGCCGAAGCCACGGGGCGGGAGGCGGTAGAAGGTGGCGCGGGCCTCGCCCGCTCGCTCCAGCACGCCGAAGACGGGGGCTTCGGTGCCGAACGCCTCCGCCCCGCGCGCTCGCACTCTCTCGGCCCACGTCAGCTGCATGACGTGCGAGCCGGACCGCGAGCGCAGGAAGTCTCCGGCTCGGGCGAGGAAGTCGTCGACGTCGTCGGTGAGGTGCCAGTCGTCCGGTCGCATGCTTCATGATTCCCCGTGCTGCCGGTATGCCCCGTCGTTTTCCGCCAGGGCGAGGCCGCAGGACTTCCTCACCGTCATCCGGGACGGGGTCAGGGGGCCTTGGCGACGGTCAGCAGTGCTGCGGCGTCTTCGATGGCTTCGAGGCTGTGGCGGGCGGGTGGTACGAGGAGCAGGTCTCCGGCCATGCCCTCCCATGCCTGGCCGCCGCTGTGCAGCCGTACGCGCCCGCGCAGTACGAGGACGGTGGCCTCGCCGGGGTTCTCGTGTTCGGCCAGGGTGGTGCCGGCACGCAGGGCGATGAGGGTCTGGCGCAGGACGTGTTCGTGGCCGCCGTGGAGGGTCTCGGCACTGCGGCCGGTGGGGGATGCGGTGGCCCGTTCCAGGTGTTCGCGGGCGCGGGCGTCGAGGGAGAGTTTCTGCATGGGAACGAGTGTGCCGTTTCTGTGTCAGTAGCGGACACCGATGCGGCGCCAACGGCGTCCGCTCGTGCCCGGTTCCGCGGGATGCGTGGCGACGCGGGCGCGGTAGAGGACGAACGGCCGCCACAGGTACCACAGCGGGATGCTCCAGGCGTGGACCAGCCGGGTGAAGGGCCACACGGCGAGGATGGCCCAGGCGGCGGTGGCGTGGATCTGGTAGATGAGCGGGGCGTGTGAGATCGCGTCGACGTCGGGGTTGCCGACGAACAGGCCACGGAACCACAGGGCGACGCTCTGCCGGTAGTCGTAGCCGGCTCCCAGGAGGTTGACACCCATCGTTGGGATGATGCCCAGCACGATCACGATCGCCAGCAGGATCAGGGCGAGCCAGTCGACGGGGCTGGTGGTGGCCCGCACCCGGGGCACGGTGGTGCGGCGGAAGGCGAGGATCACCACGCCGAAGATGACCGCGAGCGCGGCGACGGTGCCGCCGATGGACGAGAACCAGCGGTAGGTGTCCTCCGGGATGCCCAGCCAGCGGGTGAACGATTCGGGGACGAGGATGCCCATCACATGTCCGGCGATGGCGGCGAAGGTGCCGTAGTGGAAGAGCGGGCCGCCCCATTTCAGCAGTGTGCGCTCCTGGAGCTGGGTGGAGCGGCTGGTCCAGCCGAACTGGTCGTAGCGCCAGCGCCAGACGTGGCCGACGACGAAGGTGGCAAGGGCGAGGTAGGGCAGGATGACCCACCACCACAGGTCCCAGGAGCTCATCGGCTCTCCTTGGCGCTCAGGAATGCTCTCGTGGTCGGGTAAGGGAGCGGCACCGGTCGCCCGGGCGCGGGGTGGGGGTCCAGTCCGGTGTGTTCCGGTGGCCCGAAGGGTTCCAGGCCGACGTGTTCGCCCGGTGGCCCCTCGGCGGCCAGCCTGCGCCAGGTGTCACGCTCACGGCGGGTCGGTTCGGGCAGTCGGCCGCAGAGCGTGTCGATGACGCCGGCGTACGGGGTGGAGTGCTCGTGGAGCGCCTGGCGGAGGAGTTCGAGGCCGGCCTGGCACTGCAGCAGGATGCGGTGGCCCGGTTCGGGGGCAACGGCGGCGAACTCCAGGATCAGCGGCAGGAAGTCGGGCAGCTCCGCCTCGGGCGGTTCATGGCCGGCCTGTCGGTAGGCGTGTTTGAGGGCGAGCAGGGCCATGCCGCGGGCACGGGTGTCACCGTGCCGGTAGTAGGTCAGGTGCAGGCTGCGACTGCGGGTGTGGTCGAAGGTCTCGACGTACCGCTGGGCGGCCTCGTTGGGGGGCAGGCACCGCAGGTGGTCGCAGACGGCGGCGAGCCGGGCACGGTCGGCCGCGTCGGCGAGGGAGGGCAGTACGGCGGCGACGTCGTCGAGGCAGGTGAGCACCGTCTCGTCGGGGTAGCGCAGCAGGACCGAGGTGATGCGGTGCACCAGGGGCGTGTCGGCCTCCGCCCGGCGGGCGCGGCGGGGGATCACCGGCCGCTCCCGTCGCTGCCGAAGAGGCCGGGGGCGGGGCCGTTGCCGTTCCAGCCGAGGAGGTTGAAGCGCACCTGTCCGTCGCTGTCGCGGAACTGGCTGCCGCCGCCCGACGGTGCCAGACCCGGCAGGGGTGGCGGAGCGGCGGTCCGCTGGTCCTCGTCGTGGGTGGCGAGGTCGGCCACGCCACCGGGGTAGTCCAGGGCGCAGTGCTGGGCCATCAACGCACCGCTGCCCTCCGCGTGCACCTTGGGGATGACGTACCGCTCGTCGTACTTGCCGATGGCGAGCAGCCGGTACAGGTCCTCGATGTCGGCGGCGCTCGCGCCCACCCGCTCCAGCAGTTCCTGCGGCGCCGGGTCGCCGAGCTGCTTGGCGCGCATATGGGCGCGCATGGTGGTCAGTTTGCGCAGCACTCCCTCGACGACGGCTGTGTCCCCGGCGGTGAAGAGGTTGGCCAGGTAGTCCATCGGGATGCGCAGCGCTTCGATGGCGGCGAAGATCCGGTCGGGGTCGTCGTCGTGGTAGCCGGTGGCGTGCACGGCGTCGGCCACCGGGGAGAGCGGCGGGACGTACCAGACCATGGGCATGGTGCGGTACTCCGGGTGCAGCGGGAGTGCCACCCGGTGCTGCTTGATCAGCGCGTACACGGGGGATCGCTGGGCGGCCCGGATCCAGTCGTGGGCGATGCCGTCGCGTTCGGCGGCCTCCTGCACCGCCGGGTCGTACGGGTCGAGGAAGACCGACAGCTGTGCCTCGTACAGGTCCTTGTCGTCCTTCACCGAGGCCGCCTCGAGGACGGCGTCGGCGTCGTACAGCATGACGCCGAGGCTGCGAAGCCTGCCCACGCAGGTCTCGGAGCAGATGGTGGGCTGTCCGGCCTCGATACGCGGGTAGCAGAAGGTGCACTTCTCGGCCTTGCCGGTGCGGTGGTTGAAGTACACCTTCTTGTACGGGCACCCCGACACGCAGAACCGCCAGCCGCGGCAGCGGTCCTGGTCGACCAGGACGATCCCGTCCTCCTCCCGCTTGTACATCGCCCCGGACGGGCAGGAGGCGACGCAGGACGGGTTGAGGCAGTGCTCGCAGATCCGCGGCAGGTAGAACATGAAGGTGTGCTCGAACTCCATCCGCACCCGCTCCGACAGACCCTTCAGGTTCGGGTCCGTGGTGGCGTACCCGGCGGCTCCGGCGAGGTCGTCGTCCCAGTTCGGGCCGTGTGCGGGCCGCATGTCCCGGCCGGTCAGCTGTGACTTGGGCTGGGCACTGGTGAAACTGTCGGACAGCGGCGCGGTGGTCAGGCTCTGGTAGTCGTACGTCCACGGCTCGTAGAAGTCGTCGAGTGAGGGCAGGTCGGGGTTGTAGAAGAGGCTGAGCAGTTTGCGCACCCGGCCGCCGGCCTTGAGCGTCAGCCTGCCCCGGCGGTCGAGGGTCCAGCCGCCCTTCCACTGCTCCTGGTCCTCGTAGCGGCGGGGGTAGCCGGCGCCGGGCTTGGTCTCGACGTTGTTGAACCAGACGTACTCGGATCCGGGCCGGTTGGTCCACGTCTGTTTGCAGGTGACCGAGCAGGTGTGGCAGCCGATGCACTTGTCGAGGTTCATGACCATCGCCACTTGCGCCATACAGCGTCCGATGGTGCCTGCGGCACGGGCCATCAGAACTCCACCTCCTGTGCGCGCCGCCGGATGACGGTGATCTCGTCCCGTTGGTTGCCGGTGGGGCCGATGTAGTTGAAGGCGTAGGAGAACTGGGCGTAGCCGCCGATCAGATGGGTGGGTTTGATCAGCAGGCGGGTGAGGGAGTTGTCGCCGCCGCCGTGCAGGCCGGAGGTCTCCGTCTTCGGCACGTTCAGGTGCCGGTCGATGGTGTGGTACATGTACACCGTTCCCTCGGGCATCCGGTGGCTGACCACTGCGCGGCAGGCGACCACGCCGTTGCGGTTGTACGCCTCGATCCAGTCGTTGTCGGCCACGCCGATCTTCTCCGCGTCCTTCGGGCTCATCCAGATCACCGGGCCGCCCCGGAAGAGGGTGAGCATGTGCAGGTTCTCCTGGTACTCGGAGTGGATCGACCACTTCGAGTGCGGGGTCAGGTAGCGCACCACGAGTTCCGGGCGGCCGTCCGGTGAGCGGGTCGGGTCGCCGAAGTGGGCGAGCATGTTCAACGGCGGCCGGTAGACGGGCAGTTGCTCGCCGAACTCGGTCATCCAGTCGTGGTCGAGGAAGAAGTGCTGGCGGCCGGTGAGGGTGTGCCAGGGCTTGAGGCGCTCGACGTTGACGGTGAACGGGGAGTAGCGGCGGCCGCCGGACTCGGTGCCGGACCACTCCGCCGAGGTGATCACCGCGCGGGGCTGGGTGCGGGTGTCCTCGAAGGTGATGCGGTCGCCGGAGCGTTCCTCGGCCAGATCCACCAGCTCCACGCCGGTGCGCTTCTCCAGCGCGCGCAGCGACTCGACGGCCAGACGGCCGTTGGTGGTGCCGGACAGGGCGAGGACCGCCTCGCAGAACTGGTCGTCGCGGGCGATCGAGGGACGCCCGTCGGCGACGCCGCCGCGCACGGTGCCGTTGTGGCGGCGCAGGTAGTCGATCTCCTCCTCCGGCTTCCAGGTCAGGCCCTTGGTGGTGGTGCCCAGGCGGTCCAGCAGCGGTCCCACGGCGGCCATCTTCTCGGCCACCTTGGTGTAGTCCCTTTCCACCACGATCAGTTTCGGCATGGTGCGGCCGGGTACCGGCTCGCACTCCCCGGCCTTCCAGTCCCGCACCCGCCCGTGCGGCTGCGCCATTTCGTCCGCCGTGTCGTGAGCGAGCGGGGCCGCGATGACGTCACGGCGCACCCCGAGGTGGGTTTCGGCCAGGCGGGAGAACTCGGCCGCGACGGTGTGGAAGATGTCGAAGTCGGTGCGGGTCTGCCAGGGCGGTGCGATGGCCGGGTTGAAGGCGTGCACGAAGGGGTGCATGTCGGTGGAGGACAGGTCGTATTTCTCGTACCAGGTCGCCGCGGGCAGTACGACGTCCGAGAACAGGCAGGTGCTGGTCATGCGGAAGTCGACCGCGACCGACAGGTCGAGCTTGCCGACCGGGGCCGGCTCCCGCCAGTTGACGTCCCTGGGCCGCAGTTCCGGCGGGGTCTCGGCGGCGGTCACCGCGTCGTCGGTGCCGAGCAGGTGTCGCAGCATGTACTCGTGGCCCTTCATCGACGACGCGAAGAGGTTCGCGCGCCAGATGAGCAGGACGCGGGGGAAGTTGGCGGGGTCGTCGGGGTCCTCGGCGGCAAACCTGAGCCGTCCGGCCTTCAGTTCGTCGACGACGTGGTCGGAGACCTCCTTGCCCGCCCGTTCGGCTTCGTCGCACACGTCGAGCGGGTTGCGGTCGAACGTCGGGTGGGAGGGCATCCAGCCCAGCCGGGCGGCCAGCGCGTTGCAGTCCGGCAGGGTGCGTCCCGCCAGCCGCCCCTGCCCGAGCGGGCTCGCCAGTGTGTCGGCGGGGAACGCCTCGTAGCGCCACTGGTCGGTGGCCAGCCAGAACAGCGGTGTGCCCACCATGTGCCGGGTGGGCCGCTGCCAGTCCAGGCCGAACGCGAGATGGGACCAGCCCGTCAGCGGGCGCACCTTCTCCTGGCCGACGTAGTGCGCCCAGCCGCCGCCGTTGACGCCCTGGCTGCCGGTCAGCATCACCAGGGAGAGGAAGGCCCGGTAGATCTGGTCGGAGTGGAACCAGTGGTTGGTGCCCGCCCCCATCGCGATCATCGAACGGCCGTCGGTGCGCTCGGCGTTGCGCGCGAACTCCCGCGCCACCCGGGCGGCGGCCTTCGCCGGCACCGAGGTGATCGTCTCCTGCCAGGCCGGGGTGTACGGGCTGTCCGCGTCGTCGTAACCGCTCGGCCACTCGCCCGGCAGACCCTCACGGGCCACCCCGTACTGGGCCAGCACCAGGTCGAACACGGTGGTCACGAGATGGCCTCCGACCCGGGTCGCCGGCACGCCGCGCCGTAGCACTCCCCCGGACTCCCCGGGGCCGGCGTCGAAGCGGGGCAGGTCGACCGCCACCGCCTCGCCGTCGGGGCGCCGGTGCAGGGACAACAGCGGGTCGATGCCGTCCAGCCGCAGGTTCCACCGCGGCTCCCGCGAGTCGTCCGGGGACGTCCACCGGAAGCCGAGCGATCCGTTGGGCACGGCGGGCCCGCCGGTACGGGCGTCCAGCAGCACGGTCTTGAACTCGGCCGCCTCCATGTCCGTGCCGGGCAGGTCGGCGGCGGTGAGGAACTTGTCCGGCACGTACCCGCCGCCGTCGCGCTCGCGCAGCCGCACCAGGAACGGCAGGTCGGTGTAGGTCTTCGCGTACTCGGTGAAGTACGGCACCTGCCGGTCGCGGTAGAACTCGGTCAGGATCACATGCCCCATGGCCATGGCCAGCGCGCCGTCCGTACCGGGAGCCGCCGCGAGCCAGTCGTCGGCGAACTTGGTGTGGTCGCCGTAGTCCGGTGAGACCACCACGACCTTCTGCCCCTTGTAGCGGGCCTCGGTCATGAAGTGCGCGTCCGGCGTGCGGGTGATCGGCAGATTCGTGCCCCACACGATCAGGTAGCCGGCATTCCACCAGTCGCCGGACTCCGGCACGTCCGTCTGGTCGCCGAACACCTGCGGTGAGGCCATCGGCAGGTCGGCGTACCAGTCGTAGAACGAGGAGATCGTCCCGCCGATCATCGACAGGTACCGGGTACCGGCCGCGTACGAGGCCATGGACATCGCCGGGATCGGGGAGAAACCCACGATGCGGTCGGGGCCGTACCGCTTGACCGTGTGCACCTGCGCCGCCGCCACCAGTTCGGTCACTTCCTGCCAGCCGCAGCGCACGAAGCCGCCCTTGCCACGCGCCCGCTTGTACGCGGCGCGCCGCTCGGGGTCCGAGGTCAGCCACTCCCACGCCTCCACCGGGTCGGGGTGCCGCGCCTTCGCCCGCCGCCACAGTTCCAGGAGCGGGCCGCGCACATACGGGCAGCGGATGCGGGTGGGCGAGTAGGTGTACCAGGAGAACGACGCACCGCGCGGGCAGCCCCGCGGCTCGTACTCCGGCGAGTCGGGGCCGACGGACGGATAGTCGGTGGCCTGGGTCTCCCAGGTGATCAGTCCGTCCTTGACGAACACCCGCCACGAGCACGATCCGGTGCAGTTGACCCCGTGTGTGGAGCGCACCTCCCGGTCGTGGCGCCACCGCTCGTGGTAGAACTCCTCCGCCTCCCGGCCGCCCTCGCGGTACAGCATCCGCCGGTCGGGTGACTGCGTACCGGGGAAGAAGTACTGCGCGGCACGCATCAGCCGTTCCGTCGCGGCATCGGTTCGGTCGGAGTTCACGCCATTCGCCTCCTCGGGGAGCGCTGTGCGTCCCGCATGCCCTGCGCGTTTCCCGGCCGTCGGGTGTCGTGACCACCATGCTTGTCGGCACCGGGGCAAACACACCGACACTCCGTCAGCCCGCGTGAAACCAACACCGATGGGACAGTCCCACATGGCCATGAGCAGCGGGCCGACGCCTGGGCCGCCCAAGGGGCGATACGACGGGGAGCGGGTGCGCGGACATGCGGTACATCAGTCCCGTCCCCCTGTCAGGCCTACGCGCTGGTGCTCGGCGCTCCGGAGCACCGGTTGCACCACCTCATCGGGTCGGTACCGGCGTCCCACCGGCCTGCGGTGCTCCCTCCAGTGGCTCAATGTCGCCGGTCGGAGTCCGACTTGCGGTGATAGGACGGACAGAAAGGCCGCACACGCACAGAAGGGACGTCCGGGATGCCGAAAGTCGCCGTCAACGGGCTCGGGCGCATCGGACGTGCCGCGCTGAAGATCCTGCACGAGGTGGAGGGCGTCGAAGTCGCCGCCGTCAACGACCTCATCGAGGCGGACAACCTCGCCTGCCTGCTCGCGCACGACAGCGTCTACGGCCGCTACGGCAAGCCCGTCACCGTGAGCTTTGTCATCCTGTACGCGCCGGCACGGACGGAGACGGTCGCCACGGTCGTCCACCGGGTGAACCGGGCGCCGCGGGGCAGGCAGGTCATCTCCAGCGCGAGTTGCACCACCAACTGCATCACCCCGGTGGTCGAGGTACTGGACCGGCGGATCGGCATCGAGCGGGCGGTCATGTCCACCGTGCACGCCTACACCGCGGGCCAGCGGCTCGTCGACGGCCCCGGCAAGGACGTCCGGCGCGGCCGTTGCGCGGGCGTCAACATGGTTCCCGCGACCACGGGAGCGGCGCTGACCACCACGCGCGCTTCCCCAACTGGCCGGGCCTTTGGACGGCGTGGCGATCCGGGTACCCGTGCCGGTCGGTTCGATCGCCGACATCACGCGGGTCACCGCCCAGCCCACCAGTACCCAGGAGGTCAACGACCCCTTTCGCAAGGAGGCCACGAGCGACCGCTACCGCGGCGTCGCCGAGGAGCCGTTGGTCTCCACGGACATCATCGGCGACCCCAGGGCCTCGGTTCCGAATCCAGGAGGGTCCAACCTCTTCGCCATGGCCCTGGCCAACTTCCCGGTGAGTCCCGCGTCAGCATCGACAACCTGATCGTCAAGGCGTGCGCCACCGCTCTCACCTGATCCGGCAAGCCGCCTTCCCCACGATCGGAGACAGCGATGAACGAGTCCGTCTACCACCCGGCCACGCCCGAGATCGGCGCCCGCCGCGCCCAACTCGCCCCGGCCGTGAACGAAGCGTTCGAGAACTTCAGCCGCGCCGTGTTCGCCGACGGCGCGCTCCCCGAGAAGACCAAGCAACTCATCGCCGTGGCCGTGGCCCACGTCACCCAGTGCCCCTACTGCATCCAGGGGCATACCCGACTGGCCAGACGCAAGGGGAACAGCCCCGAGGAGATCATGGAGGCCATCTGGGTCGCAGCCGAGATGCGCGCCGGCGGCGCCTACGCTCACTCCACGCTCGCCCTGCACGCGATGAAGGAGACCTCACCCCACACCCAGGCCTGACCGCCGGCGAAGAGTCCGGCACTTCCCGTCCCACGCGGCGGTCACACGCGGTCGTAGACGAGGAGCCCGTCCTCGCGCAGCCGGGCGCCCGCCGTCGGACGGTGCCCGGTGAGCCGGCCGTCGTGGGCCAAGTGCCACACACGGGCGTGGCACGCGAGGACGGCGAAGTCGGCGATGATCCGCCGATGGCAGCGCCACCACACGGACTCGGCGCACATCACGGCGGTACGGACGTCGGCCGCCTGGCGCAGCAACTCCCCCATCGCCGCCAGGAAGTCCGGGTCGCGGGTGTAGCCCGCATATCCCCGGAAGGAGGCGTTCTCCCAGTAGACGTCGGGAGAATCCGGGGCCACTTTCCGAAAGCCGCCCAGCCGTTGCTCCCACCGGTAGTCGATCCCCTCCTCCGGCAGCCACCGCCGCAGTGCCTCCCGGCCCGCGTCCGGGTTGTGCCGACTGCCGGGCGCGGTCCGTACATCGACGACGGCCCGTACACCGGCACCGTGCAGCAGCGCGGCCAGTTGTGCGTGTCCCTCGGTGCCGTGCCCGAACGTCAGCAGCGTCACCACCGGTGCTGTCCCCGGCCGTTTACGGTGCATCGCCCGCGTTTGGCGTCGGCGACGGTGACCTCAGCCTGCCGGTGGCCAACACGCGCCGCAGCAGCAACGCCACGTGCATGCCCCCGTGCCCGCCACCGACGATCCACGTCCGCGGCCGTGCCGGCCTGCGCATCGAGGCGCCGGTCACTGCTTCTTGGCCAGCCATTCGGCCAGGACCGCGGCCTGGCTGTGGTCCACGTCCCGGGTGGCGGTCAGCAGCGTGAGCCTGTCGTGCGCGGCAATGTCCCGCAGATGCTCCGCGGCCTGCCGGTGTCCGGCATCGCGCAGTTCCGCCAGATAGCGGCGGCGGAACTCGGTGAAACGGCTGGGATCGTGGGCGTACCACTTGCGCAGATCGGTGGACGGGGCCACGTCGCGCAGCCACTCGTCCAGGTGCGCCTCCTCCTTGCGCATCCCCCGCGGCCAGACTCGATCGACCAGGACACGCTTGCCGTCGGCGGGAGAGCTCTCTTCGTAGACTCGCTGGTAGGTGATCTGCTTGACCATGACGCCACCCTCCGAACCGGGTCGGCCGCCCCGGCCGGGAGCCGGTGGACGGCTCGTACCGCACTGCATACGGTGATGGGTCCATTTTATCGGCCACCGCCCAGGTGCGACCGGTGCGACCATGACGTGGAGGAGGCCGAGCATGCGCAGCAGCCGCCAGGCGACGCAGAAGCCCGACTTCCCCGCGCGCACCGCTCCCCGAACGGGCTCGCGGTGCGAACTCGACGCGGCGATCGCCACCTGCCGGGCCTGCCCACGGCTGGTGGCCTGGTGGGAGGAGGCCGCGCGGGTCAAGCGCAGGGCGTTTCGGGACTGGGAGTACTGGGCGCGTCCGGTGCCCGGATTCGGTCCGGCGGACGCACCGTTGGCGATCGTCGGTCTGGCTCCGGCCGCGCACGGCGGCAACCGCACCGGGCGCATCTTCACCGGTGACCCGTCCGGTGACGCACTGTATGCCGCCCTGTACGACATCGGGCTGGCCTCCCAGCCCACCGCCACCCACCGGGGCGACGGGCTGGAGCCGTACGGGGTGCGGATCACGGTACCGGTGCACTGCGCTCCGCCCGACAACCGGCCCACCACCGGTGAGCGCGACACCTGCCGGCCCTGGCTCGCCCACGAGCTGGAACCGCTGCGGCCCAGCCTGCGGACGATCGTGGTGCTCGGGGCGTTCGCCTGGCAGGCGCTGCTGCCGGTTCTCGCGGAAGCGGGATGGCAGATGCCCCGCCCACGCCCGGTCTTCGGGCACGGCGCCGAGACACTGCTCACCCGTCCCGGCGGCGGGCGGCCGCTGCACCTGGTCGGGGGCTACCACCCCAGCCGACGCAACATGTCCACCCGCACCCTGACCCCCGCCATGCTCCGCGACGTACTGCGCCGCGGGGCCGAGGCCGCCGGACTCCCTCCACCGCACGCGACGACGCGGCGCTCACACCCGCCGCGCCCGTTCCCGCGATAGGCGATCGGCCGCCCCGGTCGACGGTGTCGACAGTGCGAGGCCGGGGTGGGTCGGTGGGTCATGGTCCGGCGACGATGGTGCCCATGGCGCCGCGTTCGGCGTCGGCCAGGCGGTGGGTGGTGAGGGTGTAGGTGCCGCGCTGGGGCAGGGTGAATTCCACGAAGCCGCCCTCGCCGGGCTGCAGGTCCAGTTCCTGGGCCGCTCCATGGGCGGGGTTTCCGGGCTTCAACTGGTAGGCCCCTTCCTTGAAGACGGTGTCGAACTGGGCGCCGACGACATGGAAGGCGCTCGGCTCGTTGGGCCCGGCGTCCACCAGCCACAGCCGGATGCGCTTCCCGGCCGGCACATGGATGGGAGCGTGACGGTACTGGTCGGCGTAGCCGTTGAACACGACCAGGTCCGGCTTCGCCGCGAGCAACTGCGACATGGTGGGCACACCGCCCTTCGCGCCGAGGTAGAACTCGGACTGCACCAGCACCTCCGATACGGCGACCCGGCCCAGCGTGGGCGGATCGATGATCACCGCGCCGTACATCCCCATGGCGAGGTGCTGGATCATCGGCGCGGTGGCGCAGTGGTAGAGCCAGGCTCCGGCGTGATCGGCGCGGAACTGATAGGTCAGTTCGCCGCCCGGCGGGATGTCCCGCATGGCCGTGTCCGGGGCGACCTGGCTGGCGTGGAAGTCGATGGAGTGCGGCATGTTCCCGCTGTTGATCACGCGCACGGTGAACAGGTCGCCGACCCGGCCGTGCAGTACGGGGCCGGGCACGGTGCCGTTGTAGGTCCAGACCCGCTGTCGTACGCCCGGGGAGACCTCGACGGTGGTCTGCTCGACGCGCAGCGTCAGGTGGTGTTCGGTGCCACCGGGGGCCGGACGCAGGGTCGGGTCGTAGGGCCGCCAGGCCGGTGACGGGGACGCGTCCCTGCCGCTCATGTCCATGCCGGGCATGGACGGGTTCGGGTTCTGTCGGGTGGCCGCGCGCGGGGAGGTGGAGGTCGTGGTGCGAATGGTGAGGACCATGCCCGCGGCGCGGTGACCCGGAACCGTGCACCAGGCCCGTTCGTCGTGGGTGACGGTGCCCAGGTCGACGGTCTGCTTCCCGCCGGGCGCCAGCATCCTGGTGCCGTGCCGGCCGTCGAGGACGAGGTTGTGGCTCATCCCGCCGACGTTGTGCACGGTCACGGTCAGGTCGGTGCCCGGAGCGACGGTGATCGTGGAGGGCGTGACGCTGAACTCGTCCAGGGTGACCGACACCGGGACGCCGGATGTCGCCGTCGTGGCCGAACCGCTGGTCGCGTCGGTGGTGTGGCCGGACCAGATGCCGGTACCGGCCCCGATCAGGGCGAGAACTGCGATCACGGCGATCACGGACCCGACGGCGAGAGTCGTACGACCCGCCGGGCGCTTCCGCCGCACCGGTGCGTCGGTGGTGTCGCCGCCGGTGGAGGTGGCGGGTCGGCGGACTGCGAGCAGGGAGGCGACGACGAGCGCCGGGAACGAGCCGATCCCGATCACGACGAGGGTCCACGCCAGTACGCGTGGCCCGCCCGAGGTGGGCAGGGCCAGCAGCAGTACCCCGAGGTTGGCGAAGAGGGAACGCGGCACCCAGGCGTGCTCAAGCACCTCGGTCATCCGGCGGTTGCCGACGGGGCCGCCGCCGACCGTGACCGGGAGAAGGAAGGTCAGCGCGCCGGTCAGGATCTGGGCAACCACGCCGATACCCAGCATGGGCACCAGGAGTCTGCCGAGCAGGCCGACGGCAGTCGCATTCCCCAGGGCGAGGCCGACGACGTCGACGGTCAGGGCGGCCAGCAGCCAGCCGGTACCGGCCAGGAGAGCCCCGGGTGCGGCCGTGCGCGGCGGCTTGACGCGCACCTCGGCGACGACGGGCCGCAGTGAGTACGCCACACCGGCGGTGTAGCCGCCCATGCCGACCGCGGCCGGCCAGTGCGCCGGCGTGAGCAGCCCGGACAGGAGCTCACCGGCAACCGCGACCGCCAGACCGATGACGGTGATCACCAGGACCTGCCGCGCGCAACGCGGCGCGGTGTCGGCCATGCGGGTGCGCAGGACCGCCGGCCAGAGCATGAACAGGGTGCCGACCACGACCAGGCCGAGCCAGCCCAGCAGGTTCAGGTGGGCATGGGCGAGAAGGAGGGCCTGCTCCCAGCGGGTCGAGCGCACCGCGCCGCCGGCCATGAGCCCGCCCAGGGTCGCGCCGATGGCCAGGGCGGTGCCTGCGGCGACGTAGTACCACGCCACGATCCGCAGCCGCCCCGACCGACTCGCGGCCCGCGCCATGCCGACCAGGCTGACCGTGTGCGCGATCACCGCGGTGATCACCAGGACGGCCCCGGCCACGGCCAGCCACGGCAGTCCCGCGGACATGCCGGTCAGGACGGCGACCGCGCCGAGGTTGAATCCGGCCAACCGGGCGTGAGCCGGTCGTTCGGATCCCGGCCGTGCGTGCAGCAGTGCCTGGGCGAAGTGGCGGCTGTAGACGAACACGGCGTTGCTCGCCGCACCGAGCACCAGCAGGTGCAGCGCCAGCCATTGCGGCACGGCCACCAGGCGGTGCGCGGCCACCGCACAGACGGCGGCCGCGAGGTAGCCGGCGATCAGGCCTGCGGCCACGGCGTGTCGGCGGCGGCGCGACGAGGCACCTTCGGTCAGCGGCGGGCGCCGATAGCTCGGCACCGGATCCGGTCCATGGTCACTCAACCCGCTCAACCACCCATTGATTTTTACAATACCGATAGTAGAAACAAAGCCAGGGTACGGTGCGCCCTACGCGTTCGACAGGGACGAAGGTCCCTTGGTCGAGCGGTGCTCCCGACACATGGGCCGTGTCAGGAACGGAGTGCCTCGCACACCCATCCCTCGGGTGTCCGCCCCACCTCGAGCAGCTCTTGCAGTTCGGCCTTGGCCTCCACGGTCAGCACCTGCTCGGTCTGCGGGTAGAGGATCTGCTCCTCCTTCGAGTTGTGGGCTGTCAGCTCTTCCTGGAGATCGCGCAGTAGGTCCGCAACGGATGCGCGTACGGTCCCGTCGCGCAGTTCGTCGTCGAGCGCGTCCAGGATCTTCCACATCTGCCCGTGCTCACGCACCATCACGAACACGGGCATGACCAGACCTGCCGCCCGCAGCGGCGGGAAGAGGAACTCCTCCTCCAGGTAGATGTGCCGGCGCAAGGCCGCCACCGCGCGGGTGAGCGGCTGCGCATCCGGTGTGCCGCCGGCGATGGCGGCGGTGAATGTCTCGATGCCCTCATCGATCTCGTGATGCTCGCGCTCCAGCGCCTCGGCCACTGTCTCGATGCCCATCGGGCCCTCCTGTCCATGGGCCGTCCCACCCAGGTGCGATCGGCCGTGTCTCGACTTCAATTGACACCAACTCTGCTGTTCACACCGCAGCGTTGGTCGTACGACTGCGCGTGTCAGCGCGCACCGGTCACGGGTGGGCCCGTGCGGTCGGCCACGCCCGTGGCCCGGCGTCGGGCTCTGACCACGGTGGCCGCGGTCAGGGCCAGGAACAGCAGCACGGCCACCTCGTTCATCACACCACCGACCTGCCAGGCCACCGTGCCGCCCATCGCGTCACCGCCGACCAGCCGCAGTACGAGCGAGGCGTGCAGCAGACCGAGCGGCAGGTAGACGACCGGGTGGTACGGCAGCCGTACCCGCAGCACCGCGGGCACGATGACCTGGGCGTGCGCGAAGACCATGGAGAAGACGAAGCCCAGGAACACGGCGTGCAGCATGGCGTCGTAGGAGGCCCCGGCGGCCCGTTGGCCGAACACCGACCACAGCACGCCCGCGACCGCCAGCCACACGTACCCGGCGGCGAGCGCGACGGCCATGTACCGGGTGACCCCGCCCATCCGGATCGTCCGGCGCACGATGTCGTACCTGGCCAGCCAGCCGGCCAGAGCGAGCAACCCCAGGCCGGCCACCCGTACCCCGATCGCCGCAGTGGCCACCGAGCCGCCCAGCCCGGCCAGCAGTACCGCGGCCGCGCAGGCGAACAGCGCCCGGCCGCGTGCGGTGAGCACGACCAGACGGGACAGCTCCAGGCGTTCACCGGCGATGGTCAGGACCAGGAACCCGGCCAGCCATGGCACCAGCACGCCGATGTCCCGGCCGGCGAGCCACAGCATCCCGGCCGCGCACCAACAGGCGGCCCCCGCGCCCTGGACGGCGTTGTGCATGGAGGGCTGGATGCGGTGCAGTTCCGCGAACACCGCCAGCAGCCCGAACCCGGCGACGGTGATCAGCATCTGACCGGTGCCGGCCGGCAGCCCGGCGATCAGCCACAGCGAGCCGATTCCGCTGGCCGCCGGCGCCAGCCACGCCCATCCTTGACTCAGCGCGACGGCACGCTCGACGGCGATGAGCGTCCCGAGGAACCCCAACGGCATCAACACGCCGTGCAACGCGGCCAGATCGGTGTGTCCGCCCGGTACCCGCAGCCCCAGGCGCAGCAGCCCCGCCCACAGCCCGGCCAGCAACGCCACCGCTCCGAGGGCCATGACGGGCGCCGCCCAGGGGGACCGCCCCGTGCGGCGGGCCGGCCCGGACACCGCGGCCGCCGCGGCCACCCGGGTCACTGGGACCATCCGAGCATCCCCTTGGCCTCATCGGTCATCATCTCCGGCTCCCACGGGGGTTCCCACACCAGATCCACCACTATCTCCGGCGCGCCGGGCAGTTGGGCGAGGCAGCGGTTGACCTCGTCGTCCAGATACGCGTGCAGCGGGCAGCCGGGTGTGGTCAGCGTCATCCGCACCACGACCGCGTCGGCGCCGATCTCGACGCCGTAGACCAATCCGAGGTTGACGATGTCCACGCCCAGCTCGGGGTCGATCACGTCACTCAGCAACTCGAGCACCAGATCGTCGGTCACCGGCCCGGCGGCCATGGCGGCCAGATCGAGCGGCTTGTCCTGGCGTGTCATCAACGTCTCCCTTCGCGGGTGGTCATCCATCACCACCTCCGACCCATATTTAAACGAGTGGTATTGTAAAAACAAGTTGGAGCTGTGTCAGCCGAGGGAGGAGCCGACGATGACTGGACCGAACATTCCCGTCCAGCGCAACGCGGACATCGAGACGGTCGCCGAACCGCCCGCGCACCGGAGCAGGGGCACGGACACGGAGATGGCGGCAGTCGTCGATCTGCTGGTGCGCGCCCTGCGCGCTCTCGGCGGCGCCGGACAGGTGGAACTGGCCAGCCGGATCGCCGGCCGAGCCTGGTCGGCACTGCGCGCCGACCACCCGCGTGCGGCCGAACGGATGAACGGCCTGCTCCACTACCTCGCCCGCCTGCCGGCCGGCGAAAACTCGTCAAGCAAGGAGAACACCATGACCGCGGCCAACACCGAACTGGACGTCCGCCAGGAGATCCCCGCACGCAGGCACGAACTCATCTTCGCCACCTACGGCGCGCTCGACGCCGGCGAGCACTTCATCCTCGTCAACGACCATGACCCGAAGCCGCTGTACTACCAGCTCGCCGCCGAGCACGCCGACCAGTTCACCTGGGAGTACCTGGAGCAGGGTCCGGAGGTGTGGAAGGTCCGCATCGGAAGCGTCGCCGCCTGACCTGCTCTCGACGCCGCCCGGGGCGATGCCCACGTCGGTCAGTACCGCCGACAAGTGGGCGCACCGCCCTCGGCGGCGTCGATCCGCTGGGAGGGAGCCGGCCGCACCTCTGGATCAAGCGGGGTCGGTCCCCTCGGCGGGATGCGGCCAGTGCGCGAGGCTGCCGGGCAAGGGAACCGACTGCGTCGCCTCCTGCGACGAGGGGCAGATCTCGTAGCTCTCGCGCATGCCGCTGAGGTCGAAGATCCGCAGCATCCGGCCGGAGACGGACGCGATACGCAGCGAGCCTTCGCGTTCACGGATGCGTTTCGTGATCGCCACGATCACGCCCAGCCCCATCGAGTCCATGAAGGTGACGAAGCCCAGGTCCAGGACGAAGTGGCGGTGTCCCTCATCGACAAGATTGATCACCGCTTCGCGGAGCATGGGGGCGGTGTGGGCGTCCACCTCACCGTCGATCTCGACAACGGTCCACCCATTGACCACGTCATAGCTCACCATCATGCTCTCGTGCCGGATGATGTTCGTTCGCATGGCCGTCTCTCTTCATGTCCGGACCCCTGCTGCCCGTTCAGGCGGCGATCAGCTGGTCGAGTGGCACGTCGGGGTCGGCGAGCGCAGCGCGCTCGACCGTGCTGCCGGAGCGGACCAATTGCTGGATGGCGTCGTTGACATCCCAGATGTTGACGTTCATCCCGGCCAGCACCCGCCCGTGGGCGAGCCAGAAGGCGATGAACTCCCGGCTTTCCAGGTCACCGCGGATGACCACGTCGTCGTAGCTGCCGGGTTCGGCATGACCCGCGTACTCCATGCCGAGGTCGTACTGGTCGGTGAAGAAGTACGGCACCCGGTCGTAGGAGGCGTGCTCGCCCAGCATCGAGCGTGCGGCCACCTCGGGCTGGTGGAGGGCATTGGCCCAGTGCTCCACGCGGATGTGCTTGCCCAGCAGCGGATGGAACGCGCTGGCCACGTCGCCGGCCGCGTAGATGTCCGGGTGGGAGGTGCGCAGGGCCGCGTCCACGACGACGCCGATGTCCACCTGGAGCCCGGCGTCGGCGGCCAGGGCGGTGTTTGCGGCGGCACCGATGCCGACCACCACAGCGTCGGCCTCGACGACCGAGCCGTCCGCAAGCCTCACACCGGCCGTCTTCCCGCCCCCTCCGTCGAGGATCTCGCTGACGTGTGCCGACACCCGCACATCCACACCGTGCTCACGGTGCAGGTCGGCGAAGACCTGCGCGACCTGTGGGCCCAGCACCCGGCCCAGCGGCAGCTCACCCCTTTCCAGGACGGTCGACTCGACACCTGCCTCCCGGGCCGCGGCGGCCACTTCCAGGCCGATCCAGCCCCCGCCCACGAACGCGACGCGGGAAGCGTGCTGAAAGATGTCCTTGATACGTTCACTGTCCTGCACGCTGCGCAGGTAGAGCACGCCGTCCAGGTCGGCGCCGGGGACCGGAAGGGGGCGCGGGCTCGCACCGGTGGCCAGCAGCAGCCCGTCGTAGCCGACCGTCTCCCCGGTGGAGACGGTGACCGTCTTGCCGCTGGGGTCGAGGGCAGTGGCCGTGATGCCCAGCCGCAGGTCGATCGCGTTGTCGGTGTACCACTGCGAGGGGTGCACGAAGATCGTCTCGCGGTCCTGCTTGCCCATCAGGTAGCCCTTGGACAGAGGCGGCCGCTCGTACGGCACCTCCTGTTCCTGTCCCAGGAGCACGATGCGGCCGTCGAAGCCGCCCTTGCGCAGTGCCTCGGCGGCCTTGGCTCCGGCAAGGCTCGCCCCGACGATGAGAAACGTGGATGGTGCCATCGTGCCTGCCTACCTCTCCGTGCGACCGCTGACCGGCTCGTTCAGGGCGGCCGTGAGTTTCCCGGCCAGCTCGTCCCAGCTCTTGTCGAACTTCGCCACTCCCTCTTCCTCCAGCAGCTGCACGACGTCGGCGTAGTCGACTCCGACACCGGCGAGCTCCTCGAGCACGGTGTGCGCCTCGCCGTAGGTGTCGCGGATGCCGCGTGCCGGGACGATGCCGTGGTCGGCGACGGCGTTCAGCGTCGCCTCCGGCATGGTGTTGACCACGTCCGGGGCGATCAGGTCCGTCACGTACCGGGTGTCGTCGTAGGCCGGGTCCTTCACGCTCGTGGACGCCCACAGCAGTCGCTGCCTCCGGGCACCTGCCTCCTGCAGTCGCAGCCACCGCTCGGAGGTGAAGAACCGCTCGTAGTGTTCGTAGGC
Source organism: Streptomyces sp. HUAS 15-9 (assembly GCF_025642155.1). Taxonomy (NCBI): domain Bacteria; kingdom Bacillati; phylum Actinomycetota; class Actinomycetes; order Kitasatosporales; family Streptomycetaceae; genus Streptomyces; species Streptomyces qianjiangensis. Next base: position 309,331 of record NZ_CP106798.1, read on the forward strand.
GATCCTGGCGTTGGCGATCGCGGCCCGGCCGCGCAGCGCGACGGCCTTCTCACCGCTCACCTGGTCCAGCCTGTGGTCGATCTCGGTGTCCACCCGGGAGACGAAGAAGGAGGCCACGGACGCGATGTCGGCCAGGTCGTGTCCGGATTCCCGGGCGCCCTCCATCCCGGTCAGGAACGCCTCCACCACCTGGTCGTAACGGTCGAGTGAGAACAGCAGGGTGACGTTGATGCTGATGCCCTCGGCCAGGCACGCGCTGATCGCCTTCAGGCCCTGCCGGGCGGCGGGGATCTTCACGAACAGGTTCGGCCGGTCCACCAGCCACCACAGCGCCCGGGCTTCGGCGACCGTGCGCGCCGTGTCGTGCGCCAGCCGCGGGTCCACCTCGATCGACACCCGCCCGTCCGTACCACCGGATGCCTCGTGTACGGGCCGCAGCACGTCGCACGCCCAGCGGACGTCGAAGGTGGTGAGCGCCCGCAGCGCCTCCTCCACCCCGACACGGCGCAGTGCGAGGTCGGCGATCTGGTCGTCGTAACAGTCGCTGCCCTCGATGGCGTGCGCGAAGATCGTCGGGTTGGTCGTCACCCCGGCGACATGCCGGTCGCGCACGAGCCGGGAGAGGCTGCCGTCCACCAGCCGTCGGCGGCTCAGATCGTCCAGCCAGATCGACACCCCGGCCTCGCGGAGCCGGGCAAGAGCATCGCTCATGATGTCCTCCCAGGGAGCAGGACCCTGAGCAGGGGGTTCCGGTATATTTCCATGGTCATCGACCAAGCGGCCCACCGCATGCCGGGGGGCACGCCGGCGCTCCGGCCCGGTCCCTCGTCCACCAGTGCGGGTGGCCAGCAACGGCGCGGGGCAAACCGCGAGCGGACCGAGTTCGAAGAGAGCGGGTGTCACCGAACTCGGCAGCCTTCCGGGCGAGTGCTTCGGCACCGTCCCCGTCGCCGACCGCTTCCCGTATGCGGGCAGGTCGCGAAGCGCCCGGGTGTCACCGAAGTCAGCAGCCTGCCGATAGGCGGCATCGGCTGCGACGCTGTGCCCTGCGGCATGCCGTCTCCTGGCCAGGTGGAGGAGGGGGCGGGTATCGCCGCCGTCGGCAGCCTGCCGGGCGAACGCATCGGCAGCTTCCGGCTCTCCCGTCTCCTCGCGCTGAAGGGTCAGGTGAAGAAGGGCCTGTGAGCTGCCGGCCTCGGCTGCCTGCCGGTATGCCGCTTCCGCGCCGTCGGTGTCGCCGACTGTCTCCCGCCTCCTGGCCAGGGCGAGCAGGGCCTGTGCGTCACCGGTGTTGGCGGCTTTGGGCCACAGATGGTGGGCCCATTGCATGCGGTAGCGCGAGTCAGCGGCAGCGGCCAGGTTGGCCAGGTCGTCGGAGCGGACGAGGTGGGTATGAGCCACTGCCAGAACGAAGCAGGTGGGCACAGCAGGCGACGGGTTTCACGTCCGTGTTGTTCGAGGTAGTCCGCCAGCCGGTACAGGGTTCCCGCGACCCGCCAGAATTCCGAGCTGGGGGCGCAGCTGCCGGGCGGTCGGCATGGAGGCCGGGGGTTGGCGCGGCGTAGAGCTGCTTGCTTGCCGTGGACAGGGCGGGCGAGTTCGGCGTACGCCTGCTCAGCCCAGTCCTCGGCGAGCAGGTCGTAGTCGCGGTCGCTCAGGTAGTCGGTGGCGGCATCCGTGAGGAAGGCCTGGGGCAGGGCAAGTCCGACACCGAGGCGCCTAGCGTCCATCGCCGCTTCGAGCATGCCACGGGCGGGCGGAGTCGCGGTTTGATAGCGGGTCAGAAGTTCAGGCGCTCCGGCCAGATCCTGGGCGAGGCGCCCGTGATCGCGGGCGCGAGTGAGTGCGTCGGCCAAGAGCTGGTCGCCGCCTTCCGCCAGAGCGGCTGCGGTTTCAAGGGCCTGGGCACTGAAGGTGTCAGGAACGGTGACGGTACGGCCTGCCAGGAGTTCCCTCGTCCGGCTGTGCGGGGCGGGTTCGCCGGGGTTGGGCACTTCGACGTACTGGTGGGCGTACTCGGGCCACAACGTGCCCAGCACCAGCACCGGTCCGCGTTCCGGGCGAGTGAGCAGGTCGTGGAGCTGAGCTGCGACATGCTCCCCTGTCCGGGGATCCCCCAGGTAGTGCTGCGCTTCGTTCAACCACACCACGGTCTTGGCACCCACGCGGTGCAGACCCTCGAGCGCGGCTTGGGCTCGCGTGGGATCGAAGGGGTGCCACAGCTGCCAACCGTGATCGGCGAGAGGTTGCACGGCCTCCCAACAAGCCCTCGTCTTACCGGTCGACGATGCGCCGACCAGGATCACCGCCCGACTCCGTCCCTCGGCGGCGTCGTACACGGCTTCGGCCAGGAGGCGGTCATGCTCGCGGGGCACATAGCCGGGGAGCCGTCGGCGAACCGCAACGTGCGCTCCATCAGCGCCGGTTGCCGTAGCGGCGCCCGCGGGATGAACTTCCAGATCGTGCGGATCCCACTGCCCGATGGGCCGTCCCAGTCGTACGCCGCCATCGGCACCGGAGTGTGGCGATCGCTCCCCCATGGCGTCCATATTGGCCCATGCTGGGGACGCTGCACAGGGACAACAGAACGTCCGGTGACGGGGGGCAACGTGGACAGCGAAACCACGACGGCACTGATCTCTGCGGGCGCGGCAGTCGGCGGCGGTCTGGTGACCGGGTGGTTCACCTTCCTGGCAGCCAAACGGCAGGTTCAGGGGGCGTTGGACGCCGCGGCCCGCCAGGCGGATGCGGCCTGGGCGGCCGGGCAGCGTCAGGCCGACGCCGCATGGGAGGCAGGCCGACAGCAGGCGGCTGCCGCGTGGGAGGCGGGCAGACTCCAGGCCGACGCCCAACTCAGCGTGGCAGGCCAGACCTTGAACGCGCAGGCGCTCGCCGCGCAACGCGAAGTCCGACGCGCTGCCTACGTCACCTTTCTGGGCCGCGCCGACACCGCACGCCACCTGCGGAATACCTGGCAGACCGCGCTGGGCACGGCGGACGCGACGCCCCGCCGGCGGGAATACAACACAGCGATGGCAGCAGTCCTGGAAGCGCTCAACGTGGTTCGCCTCGAAGGCCCCGACGCAGTGACGATCGCCGCCGAAGCCTTGCATCGCGCCCTTGATGCCGGCGCCGCGGCCCCTGACGCCCAAACCGCGCACAGCGCGTTTCTCACCGCTGCACGCACCGCGCTGACCACGTCACCCTGAGGCTGTTCCGTAAACCGTCTTCGGGGGTGGCGGTGCGCTACCCCATGACCGCACGAGCGGCGTCCAGAAACGCCAGCCGGTTGTCCTCCAGGTAATCCCGCACACTCTCGCCGTCGGCCGATCCTTCCCACACGGTCCGGTTGAGGTCGAGGAAGTGCGCGTGTGCGGCGTCGTGTACGGGCAGGGGGAATTGGATGCGGATGAGCCGATCCGCGACCCAGAACCTGGCCATGATGTCCCGGGTGGTGAGGTACCAGGCATCGGTGTCCTCCCACTCGGACGGCCGAGTATAGGCGCAGCGTTCGGCCTCTGCCGACACCTCGATGAACCGCTCCAGCAGCGCCAGCCGTTCCGCACGCCGCGTCTCTGACAGCGCGGTCCGCTGCCGCTGCTGTTCAGCGTGTTCCGCTCACAGTTGAGTTCTGTGTTGGACGAGGTAGGACAACATGCCGCCGAGGACAACGCCGCCCAACGATATGAGGGACACCCAGACCTGACCTGACATGGTGGTCATCGTGCCATGCCGCCGATCTTCGAGACGACCTCGCTGTGGCCGACCGGACCGGTTGAGGGTCGGGGCCGACGCCGGACCGACATGCCTGGTCACACGCCGATGAAGCTGACTGTTTCTGTCATGTCTGCCCGCCCGGTACGCAGCCGTGGCACGCCCTCCTTCTCGAATCCCACCGCGACACCGCAGAACAGCACGAGCCCGTCATCGGCTCCGACGATCTGGCTGACAGTCTTGCGATACATCGTCCACATCACCTGAGGACAGCTGTGCAGCCCTTCCGCCCTCAGTAGCAGCATGACCGTCTGCAAGTGCATCCCCGCGTCCCCCACTGCCCCGGCCCCATCGTCCGATCGAGGTAGCAGAACAGCACGACAGGGGCCCCGAACGCCTCCGAGTTCAAGGCGGCGATCTTCATGGGCCTGTCGGGGTCGTCGCGCTCGATCCCCAGTGCCTTGTACCGCTGAGCAGCCGCTGCGGAAAAACGGTCCACGTACGGCGAGGTCAGTTCGGCCGGGTACATCGGACACTCCCGCTCATCCCCCGGGTCTCCCGCCAGTGCCCCGGCCGTTGCGCGCCTCCTCAGCTAGGCCAAAGGCTCGCCGGTCACGACATAAACATGCCACGGCTGGAGATTCGCACTCGACGGAGCCCGCGTCGCCGCGGCCAGCACGCGTTCGAGTATCTCTTTGGATACCGGTTCATCACTGAACGCCCGCACAGCCCGGCGACTGTCCACGGCTTCATGCACATCCACGTCGGTCCTTCCTCTCACTCAACGACAGTAACCTCTCTACCGTGTTCAGCACGCACAAGAGGCAACAGGTGATCCGGATCGCACGTGGAGTAATTGTCAATAGTTGTGGATCGTTGATGGTCCGCGTGTCAGGGCAGGTGTGACAGCAGTAGCTCGGTGAGACCAGCAGCGGCAGCACCTCGGCGATCTTCGGGGACTTTCGACACCACGGCGGCAGGATCGCCGAGGAGAACCGTCAGCGCTCGCCGGTGGCCTCATCGACGCGCTTGTCGTTCACTCGCGGGGTTCAGCGGTCGCCTCGTGGCGAGTGCATCCTTCGCCAATGGGTGGGCGACGTCGGCCGCCGCGGCCTGGTCAAGGAGCCGACAGGCCCGGCGACCGCGGCCAAGCTCACCCTCCTGAACATCACCGTGCCGGCCGCGACGACGAGCCCTACGCCTCCACGCCCCGTGTTCGTCGCCCAGACCACCGTCAGCAACCACATCGGCCTCATCGCCCGGACCGAGCTCGCCATGCCGACCGCACCTGACCCCGGTCGGAGATTCCCGGATCATCCCTCCCACCACGGCTCCATGCCCTCCTCGGCGACCCACTCGCAAAAGTCCATGTTGCCGATCTCCAGGTTGCACGCCATCGATCCGACCATGCGGCATGGCAGCACGGCGGGCTGCCCCGGGGTGTCGTACAGGTCGACGACGGTCAACGGTCGGCCGGGCTCGGCAAAGGTCCTGGCGTCGGCGAGCGCGACGAGCGTGGTGTGTTCTCCGGGTGGGACCAGCGCCGGGACCTGGCCCGGCAGGAGGCCCTCGAAGGCCCGGTCGTCGAGGGTCAGCGCCTCCAACGGGTAGTGCTCCACGTCGATCTCATCCGCGTCCGGATCCGCGCCGACCCAGCCGGCCTCGTCGGCGCCTCCCAGCTCGTCGAGCAGGGCACGCCAGCCGTCCCCGTCGTCGAAGGAGGTTCGCACCAGCAGAGAGGTGGCGGTGGAGGGCAGTGCCGGGAAGGACCGGCGCGGCTGCGTCGGCACGGGGAAGGCCGGCCGGCCACCGTCCCCCTGGTACATGCCGTACCTGTCCATGTGGCGCACCAGCTCGTCGAACTCGAGCGCGCCGCCCAGCAGTTCGGCCAGGATCTCGCCGAGCCGGCTCGAGGGGACCCGGACGCCGCGCCCGGGTATCACCGCCAGGTCCACCAGCAACGGCCCGTCTCCGCCGTACACCACAGGGATGTCCGCCAGGACGACGACCGGCGGCACGAAGCCGCCGACCGGGACAAGCGCCGGTACGTTACCGCCGTGCAGGTGGTCCCATCCGCGGCCTTCGACCAGGTGAAGCCGCACCCCGCTGCCCCCGAGGACGAGCACGTCGCCTTCCCGTCGGCCCCCGATCTCGTTGAGCAGTCCTCCCCACAGGGTCTTGCCGTCCTCGTAGCACGCGCAGACCAGCAGCACTTCACCAGGCGCGGGCTGGGGAAGCTCGGGAAAAGACATGACACTCCTCCGACAAAGGACTGGCGCGGGCATCAGGACACTGGCCCACGCTCCAAAGGCCCGAGCACTTCAGCATCAACCCACCTCAATGAACGAGCCGTTGCTGCACAAGCTTTCAGACAGCCCCGCAAACAGTCCTGCTCGGCATGTCGGATGGCGCGATTACCCACTTCATCTGGAAATGAGGAACCGACTAGGGTTTGGTCCGCTCGCGACATTTGCGCCGCGCTCGTCGTGCGCCATGAGGGCTGCCGCCGTCATGCGAGCCACTGAGACCCACCCACGAGAAGAGAGGTCCCTTTCCGCATGGGAACTTTGAGCAGGCGATTGACAGCGATGGCCGCGGGTGCACTCATGGCCTTCACAGCCGCGGGTGCAGCCGCAGCGCAGACCGGGAACGATGACACCGCGGTGGGGGTACAGGCCTCGACAACCCCGGGATCGGCCTACCAAACCTCGGACGGCTGGTGCCACTTCACCAACTGGGGCGGCAACTGGTACTGCCTCGGCACCGGCATCGACGTCGTCTACTGGAACAAGCCGGACGGCTACCCCCAGGTCTTCGTCACCGGAACCGACCGAAGCGTGTGGTCGCGCTGGTCCTCATCCTCGGGAACCAGCAACTGGCTGGACATGGGCGGCGTCTGCAATCCGAACTACGGGCTTCCGGCAAAGTCGAACGGCTGGTCCATCACCATCGCCTGTGTGGGTACGGACAGCAACTGGTGGCACAACACCCGGAGCACCAGCGGTAGCTGGACCGGCTGGCTGCGAGGCAAGGGCTTCTGAGGGCCACCGGCTGAAAGGCACCAGTGCGGCTGGATCTGCAGCGGTACTCCCGCAGGAGTTACCGGCTCTCCTCGCCACGCGACTGGCCGGCATACGACCGCCCCGGATGCGAGGGCGCCGAAGCGGCCCTCGGTGCGTACCGGATGCGCCGGCCAGTCTCCCTCCCGGACGGGGGAACGGGGAGCCGCAGAGGCCGACGCACCCGGCCGCCGCACCAGGCAACCACCAAGCAGGGGCGGGGCGTAAGGGCCGAACGGCCCATGTGCACCAGGGCCGGACGGCGGCTGCACCCTGGTGCGATAGTTGCGTGTCCCCCGGCAGTCCGCCGTACCGCCGTGGTCGCACTGCCACGGGTGGGTGAGCGGTGGGTGTGCCCGTACCCGCCCCGTGAAGAGGAGCCGCCAGATGCCCCGTCTCGCGTTGTACTCCGCCGTCGTCTCCGTACTGTCCGCGACCGCCGCCGCGGTCTCCTTTGCCCGGGGCGCATGGGTGGTGGCCATCGTCTGGATCCTGTTGACAGGGCTCACCTCCAACATGGCCTGGTACTGCCACCGGCGTCCGGGCAGGGGCGGCATTCTCCGCGCGGCGGGCCCCGGCGGCCGACGGGCTTCGGGTGGGCCGGGCCTCGTGCCGGATGCGGAACGTGCGGGGTGCATGGGCGCCGAGGCGTGCGGTATCTGCGTGAAGGGCATCTGCTGACGGTCACCGGCGCCTCTCCCGCTCCGGGGCACCGCACGGTGACCATCGACGTGTCCGGTGAGCCGTATCAACGCATCAGCAGCAACGAGGCGACGAAGACGGTGGCCGCTTCCAGAGCCATGGCAGCAGCGAAGCCCCGGCGTCTGAGGTAGTCATAGCGGTCCTGGTATTCCTGGCGGAGCTGCAGTGCGCGTTGAGCCGTGCGGGTGATGGCTGTCCGGGAAAGGTCGAGCTGGCGACGGGCGAAGAGGTCGACCACGGCTTCCCTCTGCGCGGTTGTCAGCCAATCCAGTTCATCAGCAAAGGATTCGGCTTCCGCCCGGGCCCTCTCTACCTCACCCTGCCACAGCAGGTAACCCTCCACCCTGGCGATACCTGCCCGGACGGCATCGTCGTCCGCCGCCATCTCGGCACTCACGGCAGGTCCCTCACCTCTGCGGCCCCGCCGGGACCCTGGTACCACTCCTGCTCCCGCATCGCGATGTCGGGGTGGTGCAGGTCGAACGCCGGGGATTCACTGCGGATCCTCGGCAGGGTGACGAAGTTGTGCCGCGGCGGCGGGCAGGACGTCGCCCACTCGAGGGAACGGCCGTAGCCCCAGGGGTCGTCGACGCCGACCGGTTTGCCGTACTTGGCCGTCTTCCAGACGTTGTAGAAGAACGGCAGGAGCGACAGACCGAGCAGGAACGCGCTGATCGTCGAGACCGTGTTCAGGGCAGTGAAGCCGTCCGACGCCAGGTAGTCGGCGTAGCGGCGCGGCATGCCCTCGACGCCCAGCCAGTGCTGGACCAGGAAGGTGCCGTGGAAGCCGACGAACAGCGTCCAGAAGGTCATCTTGCCGAGACGCTCGTCCAGCATTTTGCCGGTGAACTTCGGCCACCAGAAGTGGAATCCGGCGAACATCGCGAAGACCACCGTGCCGAAGACCACATAGTGGAAGTGCGCCACGACGAAGTACGAGTCCGAGACATGGAAGTCCATCGGCGGCGAGGCCAGGATGACACCGGTCAGACCACCGAAGAGGAAAGTGACCAGGAAGCCGGTCGTCCAGAGCATGGGCGTTTCGAAGGACAGACTTCCCTTCCACATGGTGCCGATCCAGTTGAAGAACTTCACCCCGGTCGGGACCGCGATCAGGAAGGTCATGAAGGAGAAGAACGGCAGGAGCACACCGCCGGTGACGTACATGTGGTGGGCCCATACGGTCGCGGACAGACCGGCGATGGCGATGGTCGCGGCGATCAGGCCCATGTAGCCGAACATCGGCTTGCGGGAGAAGACCGGGATGATCTCAGAAACGATCCCGAAGAACGGCAGCGCGATGATGTAGACCTCGGGATGCCCGAAGAACCAGAAGAGGTGCTGCCACAACAGGGCGCCTCCGTTGGCAGGGGCGAAGACGAGCGATCCGAACTTCCGGTCGCTTTCGAGGGCGAAGAGAGCAGCCGCGAGGACCGGGAAGACCAGCAGGACCAGCACTGCCGTCAGCAGCACATTCCAGCAGAAGATCGGCATGCGGAACATGGTCAGGCCCGGGGCGCGCATGCAGATGATCGTGGTGATGAAGTTGACCGAGCCGAGGATGGTGCCGAAGCCGGAGAACGCCAGCCCCATGATGCCCATGTCAGCGCCGATGCCCGGCGTGTGGATCGCGTCCGACAGGGGTGCGTACATGAACCAGCCGAAGTCGGGGGCGCCGTTTGGGGTGAGGAAGCTGGCTGCCGCGATGAGCGACCCGAGGAGGTACATCCAGTAGGCGAACATGTTCAGCCGCGGGAACGCCACGTCGGGTGCACCGATCTGCAGCGGCATGATCCAGTTCGTGAAGCCGGCGAACAGCGGCGTCGCGAACATCAGCAGCATGATCAGGCCGTGCATGGTGAAAGCCTGGTTGAACTGCTCGTTCGAAAGGATCTGCAGGCCCGGACGAGCCAGCTCGGCACGCATGAACAACGCCAGCACGCCGCCGATGCAGAAGAACGCGAACGACGTGATCAGATACAGCGTTCCGATCGTCTTGTGGTCCGTGGTGGTCAACCACCTCACGGCCACATTGCCCGGCTGCCTGCCCCGTAGCGGCAACTCGTTCTCGTACACCTCCTCCGCTGCTGTGGCGGTGTCCCGAGATCCGTTGGAGATGCTCACAGTTTGTTCGTCTCCGAGTTTTCGAAAAGCAGTGGCCGACATCCCAGCTGCGAGAGCGGCGTCATTCCGGCGCGACGCTACTGGCACCCGAGCCGGTATCAATCAGGCTCGCTGACCTTCGCCATTAGTCACAACTGGAACTCATCCGTTCGGTGCCGGTGGCATCGCGTACCGGCGCGGTGATGTGGCGACACCAGCCGACACAGCGGCGGACTTTGCTCCGGTCGAGGCCGCCCTGACCTCTTCGTGGCCTGGAGCAGAACGCCTCCGTGGCACCAGAGGGCCGCCCGCGCGAATGCCCTGGGCTTCTCGCGGGCCGCCGTCGGAGGCTCCTCCATCCAGGCGTCAAAAGAAGTCCGATCCGGGCGATGCCCCGGTGCCGGCGACCGTCCCCTCCCGACCCCGTGGGATCAGCTGCTCAGACCGGTGCGGCGGCGAAGGGCTTGGCGACCACCCAGTGCTGGTTCTCGCCCCCGTGCTTGCGCCACAGTGTCGGATGGCCCTCGTGGGAGACGTCCCACGGGCAGTCGAGCACGAGACCGCTGCCGATGCCGGACAGGTACTGGGCGCGGTTGTCGGGAGAGGGAGAGAGCCGCCATCTCTGCGATGCCGAACCGCTGTCGGGCCACATGTCGATGACCGGGGGCTCCTTGCCCACATCCCGGCCGGCGTCGAGATGCATTCCGTTGAACGCGGAGACGACGTGTATCTCGCCCGAGCTGCCCGCCGGCTTCAGCCACCACAACTGTGCGGGCTTCCCGTTGGGCCTGCGCAGCCGGGGCCACTCTCCCTGTCCCGTCACCTCGGTCGCGTCCAGGGCGAGTCCGCAGGTCACCGATATGAACATGTACGGGCTCGGACGTGGTCGACGGCGCAGCCAGGCACCCACATTCGAAGTGCCTATGGAGACGAACGGGAGATTCAGCGAGACATTCAAGTCCGGCCCGGTGGAAGTCATACGGGTGATTATCGGAGGTCGAGTGGCCCGCCGTGGCTCAATCCGTCAGGGCCGTGCCTGGAAACCCCATGCCTCAGCCGGACGCCGGGGCAGGCAAGGGTATGCGGCCATCGGCGGATGCCGTCGCCGCGGCGGCCTCCCTCACGCCGCCGGCGAGCACCGCGGCCGTGAACACGATCAACGGGACCTTCCAACCCCAGGGGGCGAATGTGATCACCGGTACAAGGAGCAGGGCATGGACACAAGACACGGCGAACGCCGCTCGTGCCCAGCCTCCACCGGCTGCCGGATGATGTGCGGCCGCCCGGTGGCGCCACCACAATCCGGCCGACACCGCCGCAACGGCGGCCATCACGGCAGCACCCAGCCGCGCCAGATCGGCATCGGTCACGTCGGAGTCGAGCGGGGCCGGATCGGCCGTGTGCGCGCTCAGCAGGACCGCGGCCCAACTGACGGCCGCACCGGCCAGCAGGAAGGCCAGACCCTCCACCCGCCGTCCGGCCCAGGACGCCGGGAGACCTGTGATGTTCGATTCCATGCTTCACTCCATGCCTCGTCCTGACCACCGCTCGGAGCCGGGACACGTGATCGGCCAACTGCTGCAGAATATATCGGTAGCCGGTATATAGTCGGAGCCTGAACATGCAAGCGCCGCAGGAGCTGGATCCCTGCGTCAGGCCTTGTGAGCGGCTACCAACCCCCCGACCCAGGGCGCAACCATGCGCTGCCGCCCTGGCCAGGGGACGTCACGGACGGCACCCGAAAGCGACCGCCCGGCCCGGGTCCCTCGGCACGTGGGCAGGGACGACCGGCCCCTGCCCACTCGATCACCGCACGAGTTGACTGAAAGTACACCCCGCGCCTCGCCGCGATCGGCCTGAGCACAGCGGCGACACGCTGGGCACCGCTCTGCCCGGATCACGGTGGGCGATGTGGTGCCCAGGGTTATGAACACAGTCGGCCGCCCGTACACCGGGCCGGCAGAAACGGAGGGACGTCATGACCGACGCTCCGCACCCATCCCACGCCTACCTGGTCGGCGGCGGCATCGCCTCCCTCGCGGCGGCGGCCTTCCTGATCCGCGACGGCGGCCTGCCGGGCGAGAACATCCACATCCTGGAGGAGCTCCCGATCGCCGGCGGCTCGATGGACGGTCGCGAAGAACCCGGGGGATACGTCACCCGGGGCGGCCGGATGCTGGAGGAGGAGGCGTACGCATGCCTGTGGAACCTCCTGGAGACGATCCCCACCCTGACCGACGAGTCGGTATCGGTACGCCAGGAGATCACCGAGTTCAACGCCAAGTGGCCCACCGACGCCAAGGCCCGCCTGATCGGCAAGGGCACCGTGATTCTCGACGCCGCCGACTACGGTCTCGACACGCGTGACCGGCTGGAGCTCACGCGTCTGCTGGTGCTGCCCGAGTCGGTGATCGGGGCCCGTCGGATCGAGGACTTCTTCTCCCCGCACTTCTTCGCCACCAACTTCTGGACGATGTGGCGCACCACCTTCGCCTTCCAGAACTGGCACAGCGCCATCGAGCTCAAGCGCTATCTGCTGCGGTTCATGCAGGAGTTCCCCCGCATGCACACCCTGGCGGGGGTGCGCCGCACCCGCCTCAACCAGTACGACTCGATCATCCGCCCGATACGGGTCTGGCTGGAGGAGCGCGGCGTGCGCTTCGAGCACGGTGTGCGCGTGACCGACGTCGATTTCACCACCGAGGTGGACGGCACCCGCCGGGCCACCCGCCTGCACCTCGACCGGGCCGGGCAGCGCGACTCCTACGAACTCGGCGCCGACGACTACGCGTTCCTCACCCTCGGCTCGATGACCGCCGACGCGGCCTACGGCAGCGACACGACCGCGCCCGAGCTGGTGCGCGACAAGCGCGACGGGGGCTGGCGACTGTGGGAGGCCATCGCCGGCAAGGCCGACGACTTCGGCCGGCCCACGGCGTTCAACGGCAACGTGGACGAGGCCAAGTGGGAGTCCTTCACGCTCACCATGCGCAGCCCGCTGCTGCTGCACCGCATCGAGGAGCTGTCCGGCAACCTGCCCGGCACCGGTGCGCTGATGACGTTCAAGGACTCCAGCTGGCTGATGTCGATCGTCGTGCCGCATGCCCCGCACTTCGAGGGCCAGCCGGAGGACGTGTACACCGTGTGGGGCTACGGCCTGTTCGTCGACCGCGAGGGCGACTTCGTCGGCAAGCCGATGGCCGAGGCCACCGGCCGGGAGATCCTCACCGAACTGCTGGGCCACCTGGGCCTGTCGGACGCCGAGGAACAGGTGGCGGCGACCACCACGGTGATCCCGGTGATGATGCCCTACATCACCAGCCAGTTCGCCCCACGCACCACACACGACCGGCCGCTGGTCATCCCGCGCGGTGCGGCGAACTTCGCCTTCCTGGGCCAGTTCACGGAGATCCCGGAGGATGTGGTCTTCACCGTCGAGTACTCGGTGCGCGGCGCCATGCACGCCGTGTACGGCCTGCTCGGCCTCGACGACCACGAGATCCCCGGCATCTATCACGCCCTGGCAGATCCGCGGACAGCCTTCGATGTGCTCGCGGCCACCCTGGCCTGAGCACGCGGGGCCGCTTTGACCTGCGCGGTTCCCACCTGGGCCAAGTTCCTTCCGCCCCCGGTCTGCGGGCGGAAGGGGCTGGGGGCCGTCGGACCCGGTTCGGCGGCCCGGCCCGCTGCCTGTTGTGAGAGGAAACGGGGTGTGCGATGAGCGACCTGCCCATCCGGCACAGGACCTGCGAAACGCCGTACACGCGGACCAGGGCGCACACGCTTGGCCGACTGCTCGGCGGTGGGCTGCTCGTCCTCGCCGCGTTGCTCGTGGCGGGCACGCTGCTCGGCCCCGTCGGCTTCGCGGCGATCCAGTACCCGATCCCCCGCCATGGGTCGCTCATGAGCCAGCTCGTGGCCCTGGATGTCTTCTCGGTGGCCGTCGTCGCGCCCGTGGCCGCGTGCGGCGCCGTCCTCGTACTGCGCCGCCACCCGCTGGGCGGCGTGCTCGCCCTCGCACCCGGCGTCTATACGGCGTACATGGTTCCGCAGTACGTGCTGGGACCGCAGTACGTGCGCTACGACGGCAACAGCGAGGCGTTCTTCCCCCTGCAGCTGGCGCTGTTCGTCCTCGGCTGGACCACGGCCCTTCTCGCCTGGCAGCAGATCGACCCGGCAACATGGACGCCGCCCGGCCGACGGGAACGCATCACCGGTGGCGTACTGGTCCCGCTCCTGGCCATCGTGACCTTCACGCGGTACGTGCCGGCCATCCTCGACGCGGCCGGCGCGCACCCGTCGGCCACCGACTACCTGGAGGGCCCGGGCTACTTCTGGACCATCGCCCTGCTCGACCTCGGCGTGGGCCTGCCCGCCGCCATCGCCGCCATCGCCGGGATGCGGCATGGCAGCCCGTGGGCCCGCAAGGTCGCCCTGGGGCTGTCGGGCTGGCTGACCCTGGTCGGCCCGGCCGTCGCGGCCATGGCGATCAGTGCATGGCTGCGGGACGTCCCCGACGCGTCCGCCGGGCAGGCCGCCGCGGTGACGGTGCTCGGTCTGCTGTTCGCCGCGCTCGGTCTCACCCTGCTCACCGCGGTGTGGCCGGCCGCACCGCGGGCACGGCAGGCCGCGTCTGCCGAAATCCGGGCGGTGTGACGGACGTCGGAGACGACGCCGGATCGAGCAAACCGTCGCCGAGTCGAAGAATCATCGGCCATCCGGCAAGTCCGCGACTGGCCGGCCGTCCGAGCCGGTGGCCGACGGCGGCACCTCGACGACGAAGAACAGGAAGCAGGTCTTGCTCGAAAGGTCATCGAAGTCATCGGGGAACAGCCCACGAGCGGCCGGGTCGGGCCGCGGCTCGCTGATGACGGCAAGGCGGAAACCGGCGGTGGTGAAGGCATCGGTCATCGCGTGCAGCGGCTTGCGCCAGAACCGCATGGGAACGGACTGCCCGTTGAACGTCCCGTCAAAGGTATAGCTGGTGGTCGCAAAGCAGTCGGGCCGAGGATCCTGCCCGGCGGCCGACTGATCGCCTCGGTGGACCGCCCTTTCGGGCCTACACGATCCAGTACCAGCGACGCGACCATGTCGTCGAACGCACCGTCGGCGAACGGCAGGCGGTCGCTCAGACCGACCATGTGCAGGGCCACGTCGGCACCCAGCCGCCGCCTGGCCAACGCCGGCATCCTGGCGCTGGCGTCGATGCCTGTTACGCGTTCACGAGATTGTTCTCGTTCTCCGCCGCATACGCCTCGGCGAAGCTGTCGTAGTCATTCACCCGGGCCGGATCTGCAAACCGGGCGAGACTCTCGGGCGCATCGGTGACTCGGTCCATCGTCGAAGCCTAGTTGTATCGCCCCACGAGGTTGAAGACGCAGCTTGCGGGCCCAGCGGCATGTAGCCGAGGACCACCTGCAGGCCAGGGCCCCGGGAAAACGTGTGTGCGTACGGGTCCTCAGCCGTGCCAGGATGCCGTCGGGAAGCGAGGTCTCGTGGACGAGTTGGGGCGATTTTGCCGGGCGCTGGTCACGTGGGCGGCCGGTGGAGCGGAGGCCGGTGCGGCCGCCGCGGTGGCGCGGGAGCTGGCCGGCGGCGGTGTGCGGACGATCGTGCTCGTCGAGGGGGGCAGTGATCAGGCCGCGCTCGAAGCGCTGGCCACGCGCTACGGCCGCGACCTCGGCGCGGAGGGCGTCGCGGTGGTACCGCTCGGAGGTGCGACGAACATCGGGCGTTTCCTGGACGTGTGCGGTCCCGCGGGGCTCGGCCTCCCGCTGGCCGGTCTCTGCGACATCGGCGAGGAGCGGCATTTCCGGCGTCATCTTGAGCGGGTCGGGCTCGGGTCCGGTCTCACGCACACCGAGTTGGAGACATTCGGGTTCCATGTGTGCGTCGCGGACCTGGAGGACGAGCTGATCCGCGCTGTCGGGGCCGAGGGCGTGCAGCAGGTGATCGAGGCCCAGGGCGAGATGCGCCCGTTCCACACCTTCCAGGGCCAGCCGGCGCAGCGGGAACGGCCCGTGGAACACCAGTTGCGGCGCTTCATGGGCACGCACAGCGGTCGCAAGGCACTCTACGCGCAGGCGCTGGTCGCACACCTGGACCTCGAGCGCGTTCCCCGGCCGCTGGAGCGCCTCCTCACGCACGTCTGACCGGTGACCGCTTCGAACCAGCCTGCGATTCCGGTCCCCCCGCTCCATCCGTGCCGCGGGAGCCGCGCGAGCCCGAATTCGGCCTCACACATGCCCCGCGGGCCGACCTTCGTCACCGACAGGTCCAAAATCTCAGAATTGGCTGCACGTGTCGGGCGTGATGGGCTTCAATCGGGTCATGAGCTTCAGAGCAGGGCCTGGGCGCGAAGCAAGATCCGTCTTATGGAGGCTGGGACTCGCTGTCTTCATCGGCATTCTCGTGTTCGTCACGGTATGGATCGTCGAGGTGGGGAAGCGGTCGAAGGATCCCGCGTTCATCGCATCACTCTGGGGCGTCTTCCTGAGCGTGGCAGCAATTGCCATCAGTCTGATTCAGATGAAGATTGCGGCGCGACCGGACCTCAGTGCCGAGGGCGTGAAACGTGCCGCAGACAACCTGGCCGCACAAGTGGGAAAGCTGGAAGGCGAACAACGATCACGTTGGCTAGGTGGAGATGTCATCCCCATCGACGTGGAATTCGTTCTGGCTCTCGATATGGGCCGCCTGCCCAGCCATGCAGGGCCTTCTGGAACACTGGAAACCGTCCACACGTACTATCGCAATCTGACTCCCCGGCGGCTGCTCATCACAGGCGCCGGCGGCTCAGGAAAGACAGTCCTCGCTGTCGACCTCCTTCTCCTCATGCTCGACGAGCGGGCTCCAGAGGGTGCGGTACCGGTGCGATTCTCCCTGTCGGACTGGTACGGGAACGAAACCTTGGGTGATTGGATTTCCAGCAGGATATCCAGCGATTTTAAGATCAATTTTTCCGTTGCGAAAAAACTCGTCGAGATGGGCCTGATCCTGCCCATTCTGGACGGTCTCGACGAGATGTCTTCGGGAGGCGCCGAATCAACTCCCCGGGCCGTGTCCGCGATCACCTCTATCAACAGGTTCAGGATCGGACGACAGGGGGCTCCATTGGTGGTCACCTGTCGCAGGGATTTTCTCGACGAGTTGGCGACGAACTACGGGGTGCACATCCTGGATGTTGCGCCGGTTGTCGTGCAGCCACTGACCGCGAGCCAGGCCGCGGACTACCTCCACCGGAGGTTCAGTCACTGCCCGGGAAAATGGCGCGGTGTGATCCAGCGCCTGACGACCGACCCCCACGGTGTCCTGGCTCAGTCCCTCTCCACCCCATGGCGACTCACCCTGGCATCAACCGCATACACAGAGAGCGCCGATCAGAACCCCGACGAGTTGCTTTGGGAGACAACGGATGAAGACATAGGGCGCCATCTGATGGCCCGCTACGTCGACGCTGTCACCAGCATCCACGAAAGAAGCGCGGGAGGCACTTACCAGCCCCGCAAAGTGATCACCTGGCTGGGAAACATTGCGACGCATCTCAACAACACGGGCACCTCTGACATCAGGCTGCACGAATTATGGAAGATCACAGGTCACCGGGCACCACGTGCAGCCGACTCCGTAATCGTTTCCGTTCCCATTGTTGCCCTGACATACTTGGCCTGCGTCATATTCGAAATCACCGTGCCGGCCTGGTGGGTTCCTCTGGCCTGCGCAGGATTGATCACCCTGACATACAAGACGGTGGATTCCAGCACGATCGAGCCACAGCACGCCACATGGAGACAGTTGCGACACCGATACGGAAGTCGACAAGTTGCACTGATTGCAGCCGCGATATTCCTTCTCACTTTCGCATTGGAGCTCCTACTGGCCAAGAATCTGACATTTTTCCCTTTCACGGCAGGTATCAAATACCAGTCTTACGACCTGCTGGCCTGCATCACGGTCCTGGCGCTTCTCGTTGCGGCATTGACGCCTCTGCTCCATGCCTCCTTCACGGACGAGTGGAACGTCGAGGTCGCGGACCCCACTACTCCGATCAAGGCAGAGCTTCGGCAGAATCTCTTGATCGGTCTCATGGCGGGCGCCTACGCCGCTCTATTCTTAAAGCTGCCGCATGATTTCGTGAGGACCTTGACCGAAATTTCTGGTCGGCTCAAGCAGGAGCACACCAGGAATCTTCATGTCGGCAACTACACCATCAAATCACTCGTCTCGGCGATCGAGGAGCGAAGTGCAAACTTCCTCGATGAGTACGCCATTCCACACCTCTCTCGCTTTCCAGGGGGATTCCCCTCACGATGGCCAGGAATCGCGATCTGGTTCATTCTCGCAGGAATGGTTACCGCATTTCTTGCCACTGACGCCGGCCGCCGCTATGTTTCCATGCGCCTGGTGGGGTGGAGGATGCTGCCCACCCGACTCTCACCATTTCTCTTGTGGAGCTACGACGCGGGGCTACTACGCAGAGCGGGCGGCGCATTTCAGTTCAGACATCGGGAACTTCAGGAGTGGTTCGCGCACCAGTCTCACAACCCCTGACGGTGAGGATGGGGGTGGTGCTGCCCGGCAGGTCCGACTCGACCCACCACGGGCCCCGCTCGCGAGGTGACGATGACGCGCCCCTCATCGTCGCCGGCCCGAATCGTCGCCGATCCGACGGCACGCACCGAGTTTTGAGACACGCTTTACGCGACGCATGCAACTACGGCCCCCACCCTCACTGTCTGACAGGGAGTCGGGCCCGTCAGGGCCGAAGAGCGAGAGAGCGGGGCAGGGCGTGGGACGGCGCAACGGCAGCATAGGAATCGCATTGGTCACGGGTGCGATGCTGGTGGGCGCGAGTGCCTGTGGCGGGGGCGGCGGTGACAAGGCGAGCGGGGACGACTCAAAGGCGTCGGGCAAGCCGAGTGCGAGCTCCTCTCCGTCACCGACGAAGCCCGCGGGCCCGCCGATGCTGCTGGAGACGATCACCCCGCAGACGGGAACCACGGTCGGCGTGGCCATGCCGATCTCGGTGGTCTTCACGAACCCGGTGTCGGCAAAGGCACGGGCCACGGTGGAGAAGCACATGAAGGTGAGCACCTCGCAGCCGGTGGCCGGCGCCTGGCACTGGTTCGGCGACAGGCGCGCCGACTGGCGACCGAAGACGTACTGGCCCTCCGGCACGACGGTGAAGATCGACGCCGACATGAAGGGCGTCAGCAACGGCAACGGCCGCTACGGCGTGCGCACCTACACCCACACCTTCAAGGTCGGCGACGATGTGCGCGCGGATGTCTCGGTGACCGGCCACACCATGAAGGTGACCCGCAACGGCAAGCTGTTGCGCACCCTGTCGATCAATGCGGGCAGCCCTCAGTATCCGACGTGGAACGGCACGATGGCCGTCATCGACAAGCAGGAGAAGGTCCATATGACCTCCTGCAGCGTTGGCATCAGCTGCGACAAGGGCAGCCCCAACTACTACGACCTGACGCTGCCCTGGGATGTCCACCTGACCCAGTCCGGCACGTACGTGCACTACTCGACCGGTGACCCCAATCCGGGCAGCGGCAGCGCCCGCGGCTCGCACGGCTGCGTCCACCTGTCCATGTCGGACGCCAAGTGGTTCTACGGCCAGGTCAAGCAGGGCGACCCCGTCACCATCACCGGCTCGTCCCGCGCCAAGGCCCCGGCCGACAACGGCTACGCCGACTTCAACCTGGAGTGGGACCAGTGGCTCGCGGGCAGCGCGTCCGGAGAGGGAACGACCGCGACACTGTGATGCGCCGCGGTGGCAGCACCACCTCACCGACGCAGTGACGCAGTCCGGAAGGGCCGTATATCCCTCTGTCTACGCTCTGTCGTGATCGAGCACGCGGGCCCCGGACAGCGTCTCCACGGATCTCAAGGGCGCCGGCCCATGGGCGCGGTGCCCGGCGCCGCACTCTTCTTGGGGTGGTGCCGGGGCACCACGTCCTGAGGGAAGGTCAGCTGCCGGCTCATCCACTGCAGGGTGCCAGGCATCTCCCGTACCCAGGTGGGGAAGTTGTGACTGCCCTGCTCCGGTTGGATCGACGCAACGCGCATGGGTGCCTTGACGGCCTTGATGAAGGCCAGCGTCTGCGGGTAACCCCGCTCGCCGTGTTTGCTCTCGGCGACCAGGACGGAGACCTGCGGTGCGGGCAGGTGCTGCAGCCGCCACATCAGATCGTGCTCGTCGACCCGGTTGACGCGACCCGGCCCGCTGCCGAAGAGGTTGCCGGTCGTGGGGTCGTCCTTGACCTTGTAGTCGGGCGACAGGGCACCGGCCGTTGTGTACACACCGGGGTTGCGCATCGTCAGCTGCAGGGCGCAACTACCGCCGGACGAATAGCCCATGACGCCCCAGGCGCTGGCGTCGTGACCCACCCGGTATCCGGATTTCAGGGCCTCCGGGAGGTCCTTGGCCAGGAAGGTCTCGGTCTGCGGTCCACCCGGCACATCCACGCACTCCGTGTCGCGCGGCGGAGCGATGGTCGGCCGGATCATCACCATGATCGTCGGCTGCATCCGGCCGCTCTTCTGCAGTTCCCCGGCGGTCTGTGACACCCGCAGGTGCTCGGCGAGATTGAAGATGCTGCCGGGATAGCCGCTGAGGGTCACGATCACCGGGAAGCGCTGCCTGGCGTACGCCTTCTGGAAGTACTGCGGTGGCAGGTAGACGAACGCGGGGTCGACCACGCCGGTGCGGCGGCCGATGACCTTCACGGATTCCACCCGGCCGTTCACCGCGGCAGGACCGGTGGGCAGTCCGCTGACCCGGTTCAACTGCTCGCTGGTGGCGGGCTGTATCAACGCCCCCTTCGCCGTGACACCGTTCCCCGCGCCGTGGCCGATGGACGCCTGCGTCACGCCGACGGGTGCGGTCTCGGTATCGCCGAAGAGCTCGCCCCACGATCCGAAGAACTGGTACGACGAGTTCAGCCAACACGCGAAGGCCGCGATGATCGCCGCCTGGGTCACGCCGATGGCCGCCAGCCGTCCAAGCACGTGCCGCAGCCCCCTGCTGGCAAGCTGCGGCCACAGCCAGACCAGCAGGGCCACACAGACGACGGCCACGGCCGCCGTGACGTACACGGTCGCTTCGCTGGTCAAACCCATGCCACTCGATCCCTGGTGCTCTTGCCTGTGCAGTTTCCTTCACACAGAAGGAGGGCTACAGACACGTCCACGTTCCTCAACGAGGGCAAAGCTCTGTGGTTCCACGCAGAAGCGGCTGAACCGGGGGCGCAAGCCGGCACCGGGCGGGACGATCACATAAAAGGCCCTTGCAGAGCCGACAATAGTTCCTTATGGAAACGGGGCAGCATGTGACTACGGTCTCCGGTTCGGCGGGAACCGAAATCACGGATGACCCGTCCGCACCTCCGAAGCCCGTGCCCGAAAGGCGAGTTGGCGGATGGCGTCCGAATGGTGAGATAAGCTGGCGTCACATCGGCTGATGAATTGGTTCTCCGAACTGCCGGAGCGGACCCATCCGTCGCACCCCGGTCGTGCCTTTTCGCGCGCCGCGATTCACTTCTTCAAGCAGGAATTGATGCCCGTTCAACCATTGGCGGAGCTCATACGCTTCGCACGCCACAACTCGCTGTTCTACCAGCACCTTTACTCACACCTCCCCGACCATGTGGCGCACCTCACGGATCTCCCGATCGTGCCCCAGGCGGATTTCTGGCGGGCCAACTCGCCCCGTGGCAACAGGCTGCTGACGGCTCCACTGCACGAGGCGGTCGTATTCCGCAGCGGCGGCACCACGGGGTCCCCCAAGTTCTCGTTCTACACCCGCACGGAATGGCGGGAATTCACCTCCGTATTCGGGGCCGGACTCGTCAACGCGGGCCTGCGACAGGGCCACCGAGTGGCCGATCTGTTCTACGCGGGTGACCTCTACGCGAGTTTCAGCTTCGTCCTCGACTCACTGCACCGCTCCCCCGTGGCCAACGTGCGCCTGCCCCTGGGCGGCGCGGCGCCCTGGGAATCCGTCGTGACCACGCTGGAGGAGTTCCGCGTCGAGGTGGTCGCCGCCACGCCGACCACACTCTGCTCGCTCGCCGAGCGCCTCACCGCCGGCGGCCTGACGCTGCCCGACGTGGAACTGCTCTTCTTCGGCGGAGAATGTCTCTTCGGCGACCAGCTTCCGCTCCTGAGAGCCGCGTTCCCGAACGCCCAGCCCCGCTCGCTCGGCTATGCCAGCGTGGACGCGGGCCTGCTCGGCGAGGCCGTGCCCGGCGGCGACCCCCGGGTCCACCGCGTGTTCGCGCCGTACACCATCGTCGAGATCGTCGACGACGACACCGAACTGCCCGTCGAAGGGGCCGGGGTGCCGGGTCGGCTCGTCGTCACCGATCTGCGCCGGAGGTTGATGCCCGTACTGCGCTATCCGGCCGGCGACCGGGCGGAGTGGGTGGACCCGGAGGCCGGAGTCTTCCGCATCCTCGGCCGTGCCGAGGAAGGAGTCCGGGTCGGTCCCGTCTCCCTCTACACCGAGGACGTCCACGACATCGTGCGCGCCGCCGACACGGACGGCGAGGTGACCGGTCTGCAGCTCGTGGTACGCCGCCGCGACGGCCGGGACGGTCTGGTACTGCGGCTGGCGACCGGCGGACCCAAGGACACACAGGGCGCGTTGGGGGATGCCGTCGCCGCCGCCGTGCTCGCGCAACGCCCGGCTTACGGGACCGCGACCGCGGCGGGGCACGTCGATCCGCTCACCGTCGAATGGGTGCGGCACCGTGATCTCGCCGTCAACTCCCGTTCCGGCAAGCTGGTGCGCGTCGTCGACGAGCGGCCATGCTCATGAACGCGGCCGAGCCACGCGGCCGGCGGCTGCCGCTCGTGCTGCGCAACTCCTCATTCGGCAGAGTCTGGACCGCTCAGCTCCTCACCCAGGCCGCCGGCCGGATGTTCCAGGTCGGTGCGGTCTGGTGGCTCATCGGCTTTGCCGCCGAAGGCGATCAACGAGGGCTGGAATCAGGGCTGTTCCTCACGGTGAGCACACTTCCCGCCGTCGCGCTCGCCCCCGTCGTCGCCCGCGTCGTGGCGCGCCATCCGCACCGCACGGTGCTGGCCGGCACCGCGGCCGTCGCGGGCACCGTCGCCGCGGTGGCCGCGCTCACGGCGTACGCCGGAGAACTGCCCATGGCCGCCGTGTACGCGGTGGGTCTGGCGCTGGCTTCCTGTCAGGCTCTGTTCGACCCCTGTCTGACCACATCGGTGCCCGAACTGGTCGAGGACGCCGACATCGAGGCGGCCACCGGATTCGAGCTGTCCACCCAGTCGATGGCCGGGCTCGGTGGTGGTCTGCTGGGACCGCTCGCGGTCGACGCGGGTGGGCTCACGGGAACCGTGGCCGCCTGCGGCCTTGCCTATCTGCTCACCGCCGTGCTGGTCGCCTCGGCACGCTTCGCGAGTGCCGGGATGACCAAGGACGGCCCCGGGAGCACACACGTCGGCCCCGGCACGGCGCACGGCACACCACCCCCGCGCCGGACGCTGCGCCAGGTTCTGGCCGGTCTCCCCTTCATTCGCCGGGTACTGGTCTGCTTCGCCGCCGCCAACCTGTTCACCACCGCCGTCTACGTCGTCATGCCCCTCTACACGCGCGGGGTACTGCACTCCACCGGCTCGACCGTCGCCGCGCTGGAGGCGGCGCTCG
The DNA here is from genome assembly GCF_025642155.1 of Streptomyces sp. HUAS 15-9. Taxonomy (NCBI): domain Bacteria; kingdom Bacillati; phylum Actinomycetota; class Actinomycetes; order Kitasatosporales; family Streptomycetaceae; genus Streptomyces; species Streptomyces qianjiangensis. The sequence goes on from NZ_CP106798.1 coordinate 332,596, forward strand.
GCGCGGGCACGCTCGTCGGGTCCTTCACCGGGGCCCGTGTCCCCGGACGGCCGACAACCGTCGGCAGCGCCTGCCTGGCCGTGATGGCCATGGCGCTGTGCCTGCCGGGCCTGCTCGCCACGCACACGGTGGCCCTGGGCTCGATGGCCGTCGCGGGCTGGTGTGTCGGTGTGATCGGTGTCCGGTTCGTCGGGCTGTTCCAGCGGCTCGTTCCCGCCGCCGACAAGCCGGGCTTCTTCGCCGTCATGCAGGCGCTGCTCGGCGCCACGTTCCCCGTGTCCTGTTTCGTCTTCGGCGCGCTCGGCGACCATCTGACGGCTCGTACGCTCTGCCTCGCTCAGGGCGCCGGTCTGGTCCCCGTCGCGGCAGCCCTGTGGTGGCTCGGCGGCCGGACGGGACCCGACGGACGGCGTACGTCCCGCGGCGTCGCGGCAGCGCACCCGGCCCCGACGGGAGACGCGCCATGAGCGCGACCATCGCCCCGGCCGGGGTCCAGGACATCGCGGAACTGCGGCAGCTGTACTTCGACGTGTACGGGCACGGCTACCCGGTGCCGCTCGGCAGCGACCCGGCCGTGATGCGCCGGCTGCTCACCGACGGCACCGCGCACTGGCTCACCGCCCGCACGCACGGCGGGGACATCGTCGGGTCGGCCGTCGTGCAGACCGACCCCGGCAGCCGTCTCGGCAAGCTGGTCGGACTCGCCGTACACCCCGGCCACCGGGGCCACGGGCTGGCCTCCCGGCTGACCGGCGCGGTCTGCGACGCCGCGTTCGCCGCCGGCCTGCTCGACTCGGTGTTCGCCACCGTGCGCGTCGTCACCGAGGGCCCGCAGCATGTCGTCGTGCGCAACGGATTCCGGCCGCTGGGCCTGCTGCCCAACGCGGTCGAGGTCGATGGGTGCGAGAGTCTCGCGCTCTTCGCCCGGTACGCCGACGGCGTGTTGCAGCGCCGCGCCCACGTCGAGCACGTACCCGAACCTCTGGCGGGACTGCTGGCCGCCGCGTCCACCGGTATCGGCATCGACTGCGCCGGGGCGGGCCGCGTTCCCCTGCGGGGCGGACCGCGTCCGACGGCCGGTTCCGGGCCGATCGAGGTGATCGCCGCGCCGGCGTTCGTACGCCGACGGTTCCTGGAACGCTTCCCCCACCCCGACGACCGCTTCTTCCCTCTGCACACCCCCAACACGGTCCTGGTCGCCGCCGACGGCGGATTCGAGGCGTACGCCGATCTCGATCCGGTGGCGGGCAGCTGCGCCCTGGTCGCCGTCCACCCGTGTGCGTCCGCGCTGTCCGGCGCGCTGGAGGCGCTGATGACCGCGGTCACCCAGGCGGGCGCGGACTACGCCGAAACCCTGCTGCCCCTGGCCGACACCGAAGCCCTGGAGATCTTCCTCGCCTCCGGATTCGTACCGAGTGCGGTCTACCCGGCGATGCGCCGCGTCCAGGACCGCCTCCACGACTATGTGGTGCTCTCCCGCACCAGCCGTCAGATCGACTTCCGGAGGGCGGCCGTCAGCCCGCTGCTCCAGCCCTACCTCAGCGCCTATCTCAGCGCCTGGGCCTCCACCTATCTGCCCCTTCACGAGGTGTCCCGATGAACCCCCATCTCGCTCCCGTCGAGGTCTCCGACCCGGCGGCGCTCGGCCAGGTGCAGCGGCTGTGCGACCTGACCGAGCCGTACGCCGCCGGCGCCCACGCCGACGAACTGTTCGCCGCCGCCATGGCCGAGTCCAACGCCTGGCACACCGAGCGTTCCCCGTTCTTCGCCGCGCTCCTCCAGGACCCGCCGGAGGCGCCCGCGCCCACCGTCGGACTCGCGGTGCGCACACCGCTGGTGCCCGCCGCCTTCTTCAAGCGCCACGAGGTGCTCTCCGTCCCCCGTGACGAGGTGTTCCTGCATCTGACCTCTTCGGGTACGACGGGCCAGAAGTCCCAGATGTTCTTCGACCGGTGGACGATCCGGTCGGCGCAGCGCATGGTGGCCCGGGTCTTCGATCACTACGGCTGGATCACCCCCGACCGACCGGTCAACTACCTGCTCTACAGCTACGAGCCCGCCCCGTCACTGACGTTGGGCACGTCGTTCACCGACAACTACCTGTGCGACTTCGCCCCCGCACGGCACACCACGCACGCACTGCGGCACACCGGATCCGGGCACGAGTTCGACGTGCATGGCTGCATCGCGGCGCTCCAGCGCTACGCCGAGGACGACATCCCGGTCCGCATTCTCGGATTCCCGGCCTTCCTCCACTTCACCCTGGAGCGGATGAAGGCGATGGGGCTGCCGCCGCTGCGGCTGCCCGAGGGATCGCTGGTGGTCCTCGGCGGCGGCTGGAAGGGCCACGCCGACCGCAGGATCGGCAAGGACGACTTCCGCGCCGAAGTGACCGAACTCCTCGGCATCCCGGGCGCGCGGATCCGCGACACCTTCGGTTCCGTCGAGCACTGTGTGCCGTACGTCGAGTGCGCACACCACCGCCTGCACGTACCCGTGTGGTCCCGCGCGGCGGTCCGCGACCCGGCCACGCTGCGCCCTCTGCCGTACGGGGAACGCGGTTTCCTGCACCTGGTGAGCCCGTACATCACTTCGGTTCCGGCGCACAGCGTCGTGATGGGCGACATCGCCTCGCTGCATCCGGGCGAGGAATGCCCCTGCCCGCTGTCCACCGACTGGTTCACCGTGCACGGCCGCGCCGGGGTGAGCCGCAACCGCAGTTGCGCGGTCGCCGCCGCCGAACTGATGAAGGGAATGTCGTGACCACCTCCCAACTCCACCTCTGGCAGGGTGAGTTCGTCGACGACGCCGAGGCCGCCCGGCGGATGGACGGGCTGTCCGAGTCGGCCGGGCGCATCCTGGCGCACCCGCTGCCCACGGAGGTCGTGCTCGGAGCCTGCGCCGCAGTCGGCGAAGAACTGGGCGACCCGGGCTCCACCCTGTACCGCCGACTGGCGGGGCAACTGCCCGCCGACGAGGTCACGCCCATCCTCGCCGAGCTGTCGACCGCCCTCACCCGGCAGGCGCTGGAACGCAAACTGCGCCGGGAGCTGGGCGGCCTGCGCCCGGAACGGCTGACCCGGCCGGACGCCCGCGAGACGGTCTACGAAGCCTGGGCACCCGTCGGCCTGCTGGTACACATCGCCCCCGGCAACGCCGCCTCCGTGGCCCCGCTGAGCGTCGTCGAGGGCCTGCTGGCCGGAAACCTCAACGTCCTCAAGACGAGCGCCTCCGACACGGCGCTCGCCCTCGACCTGCTCGCCGCGCTCGGCGCCGCCGACCCGACCGGGCTGATCTCCGAGCGCGTCATCGCCCTGCGCTTCCCGTCGTCACGCCGGGAGTGGCTCACGGCCCTGTGCGACCAGGCCGACGCGATCGCGGTCTGGGGCGGCGACGACGCCGTGAGCGCGGTGCGCGAACTCGCGCCGCCGGGCTGCCGGGTCGTCGCATGGGGGCACCGGGTCTCCTTCGCCTATCTGACCCGGGACGCGGCACACGACGACGCTCTGCTCGACGCGCTGGCGGCGGACGTCTGCCGCTTCGAACAACAGGCCTGCTCCAGCCCGCAAGTGGTGTATCTCGACACCGAGGACACCGACGAGGTATTCGCCTTCGCGGGCCGTTTCGCCGGGCGGCTCGCGAAGGTCTCCGGAGCCCTGCCCGCACCGCCGCCCGGCCCGGCCGAGCAGGCGGAGATCACCACCGTGCAGCGGCTCGCCCAGCTCGAACAACACCTCGGCCTCACCCGTGTGTTCGCCGCCGAGGACGGTACCTGGCGCGTGCTGGCGGACGCCCGCCCCGTGCTCGACGCCTCTCCCCTGCACCGCAGCGTCTGGGTGAAGCCCCTGCCCCGGCGCCGGATCACCACGGTGCTGCGGCCGATGCGCCGCTATCTGCAGACCGCCGCGATCGGCGGCGACCGGGCGGACGTGGCCGCGCTGTCGCGTGCGATGTTCGCCGCCGGCGTCACCCGGGTCACTCCGGTCGGTTCCATGCTGGAGGGCTACGACGGTGAGCCCCACGACGGTGTCTACGCCCTGCAGCGCTACAGCCGCCGGGTGAGCCTGCGCGCACCGGGCACGGACTTCGGCACCGTGGCATGCCTGGACGACCTGGTGGAACCCCCGGTTCTGCCCGCGGCGCCCAGCGGGCCGTTGCTCGGCAAGGAGGAAGTGCAGCGCGCGCTCACCTCGCTGGAGCCACGTCACGCGCACCTGTACTTCCGCAGCGGCGGCTCCACGGGCGCGCCGGCGCTGTCCGTGTTCACCTGCGACGACTACGACAACCAGATGCGCGCCGCAGCCGACGGACTGCTCGCTGCGGGCTTCGACCCGGCCCGCGACCGGGCGGCCAACCTGTTCTACTGCGGCGGGATGTACGGCAGTTTCATCAGCTTCTTCTCCATCCTGGAGCGGCTGAACGCCACCCAGCTCCCCATCGCGGCCGGGCCCGACCACGCCGCGGTCGCGGAGGCGCTGGTCGCCCACCGGGCCGACACCCTCTTCGGCATGCCGTCCTACCTGTGGCAGCTGTTCCATACCGAGGGCGACCGGCTGCGCGCCCACGGCGGCATCCGGACGGTGTTCTACGGCGGTGAGCACTTCACCACCGAGCAACGCCGTGTGCTGACACGGGAGTTCGGCGTCAAAGTGATCCGGTCCGCCGCCTACGGCAGTACCGATCTGGGCCCGCTGGGCTACCAGTGCGCCTCCTGCGACGGCTCGGTCCACCATGTGCTGACCGACCTGCACACGCTGGAGATCCTCGATCCGGACACCGACCGGCCGGTTCCGCCGGGTGAGCCGGGACGCCTGGTGTTCACCTCCCGCGCACGCGCGGGACAGCGACTGGTGCGCTATGAGATCGGCGACCTGGGGCGCGCCGTGGACGGTCCCTGCGGCTGTGGCAGCCACGTGCCCCGGCTCGAACTGCTCGGACGTCACGGCGACGTCGTACGCATCGGCACGTACTTCGTCAACTACCGGCGCATCGTGCGAGGGGCCCAGGAACGCCTCGCCTACCCCGGCGAGGTCCAACTCCTCGCCGAATCCGGTGCCGACCGGGAACAGCTGACCGTCCGGCTCGACGAGCAGTACGCGGCCGACCCCGAGGCGGCGAGGGAGGCTCTGCTGGCCGAGGTGCCGGAACTGGCCTCGGCACTGGCGGAGGGCCTCCTGGCCTTCACCGTCCAGACCGTACCCACGGAGACGTTCGAGCGCACGGCCACCAGCGGGAAGCTGCGCACGGTCATCGACCTGCGGTCGGCGTAGCCGGCGAGGCGGGGGGGGCGGCCATACATCACACAAGGCGCGATGTATGGCCGCCCTCCTCATCCGGTCAGCCGGTCCGAAGGGATACTCCCCGGCCTGTCCGGCCGATCATGGACGTGGTCGGTCAGGCATGATGCCTCGGTGAGCATCATCGTCAAGTTCTTCATGGCGTCCGAGTTGCGGGATGTCACCGTCTCGTGGGCCACGCAGCGCGCGGAGGACGGCGAGGTCATCGACACGGAGATCGCCGAAGTGATCCTGAGCGATCTGGCCGCTCTCGTCAGCAGCGCCCGACGCCAGGGCCAGAAGGTCTACTGCTGGGTCGCGTAGGCGCTCACGTTCGGAGCCGGATCGCGACAGACGCCGCGGTAACGGCACCGAGCAAGAACACGACGACGGAACCCACCGTCTTCAGGTCCGCGAATTGCCGGACTCGTCGGCCCAGGCACGCCAGGATGTTGCCGTCATATCTCGACTCGGGCCAGGCCGCCGACCGTGTATTGACACCGGCTCCTCGGCCTGAAAGCCTCCATTCGTGAAATCTGACAACGTTGTCCCGAGGATGGCGACCAGACGTGCGACAACGTTGTCAAGACCGCACTGCTCTGCCCCGGAGCATTCCGAAGCTGCCGGCGGGCCGAACGAAGGAGTTCATCGATGAGTCAAGGCCGTGGCGGGCTCCGCACCGCGGAGTCCTGCTCATGACCCAGGCACCGCCCTTGCTGGAGATGCGCGGGATCACCAAGACGTTCCCCGGTGTCAAGGCGCTCGCCGACGTCAACCTGGTCGTGCGGGAGGGCGAGATCCACGCGCTCTGCGGGGAGAACGGCGCCGGCAAGTCCACGTTGATGAAGGTGCTGAGCGGCGTGCACCCGCACGGGAGCTACACCGGCGAGATCCGCTACCGGGGCGAGGAGGTCCGCTTCCAGGACATCCGGGCCAGTGAGCAGGCCGGCATCGCGATCATCCACCAGGAGCTGGCGCTGGTGCCCGGCATGTCGATCACCGAGAACATCTTCCTCGGCAACGAGCCGCGCAGACGCGGCGCGATCGACTGGAAGGCCGCCCAGCGCCGGGCGCTGGAGCTGATGGAGCGTGTCGGGCTCCGGGAGGACCCCGACACACTGATCAAGGACATCGGCGTCGGCAAGCAGCAACTCGTGGAGATCGCCAAGGCGTTCGCGAAGGACGTACGACTGCTGATACTCGACGAGCCGACCGCGGCTCTCAACGAGACCGACTCCCAGCACCTGCTCGATCTGCTGCGCGGCTTCCGGGAGCGGGGCATCACCTCGATCATCATCTCGCACAAGCTGAACGAGATCGAGGCGGTCGCCGACACCATCACGATCCTGCGCGACGGCCGCACCATCGAGAGCCTCGACGTCAAGGCCGACGGCGTCGACGAGGACCGTATCGTGCGCGGGATGGTCGGCCGTGAGCTCAGCAGCCGGTTCCCCGACCATGTGCCCGGCATCGGCGAGGTGTTCTTCGAGGTCCGCGACTGGACGGTACGGCACCCGAGTTCGGACGACCGGCTCGTGTGCAAGGGCTCGTCCTTCAACGTCCGGCGCGGCGAGATCGTCGGCTTCGCCGGTCTGATGGGTGCGGGTCGTACCGAGCTCGCGATGAGCCTGTTCGGCCGTTCGTACGGCACTTACCTGTCCGGCCGGGTCTTCAAGGACGGCAAGGAGATCCAGCTGAAGTCGGTGGCGTCCGCCATCCGGCACGGCCTCGCCTATGTCAGTGAGGACCGCAAGTCGATCGGGCTCAATCTGCTGGACGACATCAAGACCTCGATGGTGTCCGCCAAGCTGTCGAAGATCGCCAGGCGCGGAGTCGTCGATCCGGTACGCGAACATCGCGTCGCCGAGGAGTACCGCGGGAGTCTGAGGATCAAGACCCCCGGCGTCGACGAGGGTGTCGTGAAGCTCTCCGGCGGCAATCAGCAGAAGGTCGTCCTGGCAAAGTGGATGTTCACCGATCCGGACCTTCTCATTCTCGACGAGCCGACCCGCGGCATCGACGTCGGCGCCAAGTACGAGATCTACGGGATCATCCAGCGGCTCGTCGGCCAGGGAAAGGGCGTCGTCGTCATCTCCTCGGAGCTGCCGGAGCTCATCGGTCTGTGCGACCGCATCTACACGGTGTTCGAAGGCACCATCACCGGCGAGGTGGAGCGCCGTGATGCCGACCCGGAACTCCTGATGAAGCAGATGACCGCCACGAAGACCGCTACGAAGAAGAGCCCAACCTCATGAGCCGAATAAAAGAGCTGCAGAAGAACCTCTTCGGAGGCACGACCTCCAACGCCCGCCAGTTCGGAATGATCTTCACCCTCGTGGCGATCGTCCTGCTGTTCCAGATCTGGACCGGAGGCCTGACCCTGACCTCCGGCAACCTCATCGCGGTCGTCAGCCAGTACTCCTACATCCTGATCCTGGCCATCGGCATGCTGATGGTGATCGTCGCCGGGCACATCGACCTCTCGGTCGGCTCCGTCGCGGCATTCACCGGCATCGTCGTCGCCAAGGCGATGCAGGAGCACTCGCTTCCCTGGCCGGTGGGCATCCTGCTCGGCCTGCTCGTCGGCGCGCTGATCGGCGCCTGGCAGGGGTTCTGGGTCGCCTACGTGGGAGTGCCGGCGTTCATCGTGACCCTGGCCGGGATGATGCTGTTCCGCGGCGGCAACCAGTACATCGGCAACGCCGACACGGTGCCGGTTCCCGCCGGGTTCCGCAAGATCGGTGCCGGCTTCCTGCCCGAGGTGGGGCCGGACACCGGATACAACAACCTGACGCTGCTGCTCGGTCTGGCCGCCTGCGCCGGCATGGTGTGGCGCGAGTGGAGGGCACGTCAGACCCGGCGTGAGATGAAGGCGGACGTCGCGCCGCTGTGGATCACGGTGGTCCGTCTGGTCGTGATGCTGGGTGTCATCGTCTTCGCCACACTGCGCTTCGCCGGCGGCCGTATCGGCACCAGCCTGCCGATCTCCGGCATCATCCTGATCGTCCTGGTGCTCGCGTACTCGTACTACACCCGCAACACCATCGGCGGACGGCACATCTACGCCGTGGGCGGCAACGCCCGTGCGGCCGAACTGTCGGGCGTGAAGCTCAAGCGGGTCAACTTCCTCGTCATGATGAACATGTCCGTCCTGGCCGCCCTGGCCGGCATGATCTTCGTTGCGCGGTCCGCGGCTTCCGGCCCGCAGGACGGTCTGAGCTGGGAACTCGACGCCATCGCGGCCGTGTTCATCGGCGGTGCGGCGGTCACCGGTGGCCTCGGTACGATCAGCGGCTCGATCGTCGGTGGTCTCGTCATGGCTCTGCTCAACAACGGTCTGCAACTGGAGGGCGTCGGCTCCGACATGGTCCAGATCATCAAGGGCCTGGTCCTCCTTCTCGCCGTCGCGTTCGACGTGTACAGCAAGCGTCAGGGACGTTTCTCGATCATCGGATCGCTCATGCGTCCGTTCCGGAAGGACGAGCCGGCCACCACGGTCGAACCACCGGCTCCGAGCTCCGATCCCGACAAGGCTCCGGTCGCAGGCTGACCGTCAGGCCGCCACCGAGGGCGCCGGACACCACGGCGCCCGACCTCCGCACCACTGCAAGAAGGGCTCATCTCACCATGCGCAGAATCATCACCAGAGGCATCGCCGCGGTCGGCGCCGTCGCACTGCTCGCCCTGGGCACGGCATGCTCCAACGAGCGTGAGGGCTCCGGCAGCTCCGGTGGCAAGGACGCCAAGGGCTTCGCGCAGGACTCCCTCATCGGTGTCGCGCTTCCGGCCAAGACGTCGGAGAACTGGGTGCTCGCCGGTGACCTGTTCACCGACGGCCTCAAGAAGGCAGGCTTCAAGGCCGACGTGCAGTACGCGGGCGCCTCGACCACCGTCGCCGATCAGCAGTCGCAGATATCCTCCATGGTCACCAAGGGCGCGAAGGTGATCGTCATCGGAGCGACCGACGCCTCGCAGCTCGCCACTCAGGTCGCGCAGGCCAAGCAGGCCGGAGCGACCGTCATCGCCTACGACCGGCTCATCACCAACACCCCCGACGTCGACTACTACGTCGCGTTCGACAACTTCAAGGTCGGCGAGCTGCAGGGACAGGCCCTCGTCGACGGCATGAAGGCGAAGAAGCCGAAGGGGCCGTGGACGATCGAGTTGTTCTCCGGGTCGCCGGACGACAACAACTCCAAGGTCTTCTTCGACGGTGCGATGAGCGTGCTCAAGCCCTACATCGACAAGGGCGACATCGTTGTCGGATCGGGGCAGAAGGACATCAAGCAGACCGCGATCCAGGGCTGGAAGGCCGAGAACGCGCAGCAGCGCATGGACTCGCTGCTGACCTCGACCTACAACGGCGGCAAGAAGCTCGACGGCGTGCTGTCGCCGAACGACACCCTCGCCCGCGCGATCATCACCTCGGTGAAGGGCGCCGGCAAGCCGGTCCCGGTCGTCACGGGTCAGGACTCCGAGGTCGAGTCGGTCAAGTCGATCATGGCCGGTGAACAGTACTCGACCATCAACAAGGACACCCGCAAGCTCGTCGCCGAGACCGTCGACATGGTCAAGTCCCTGCAGAAGGGCGACAAGCCGAAGATCAACGACACCAAGTCGTACAACAACGGCTCCAAGGTCGTCCCGGCCTACCTGCTCCCGCCGGTCATCGTGACCAAGAAGAACGCGGCCGAGGCCTACGCCAACGACCCCAAGTTGGCTCCCCTCACCAAGTAGCCGCGGGGGCCGACGCCCGAACGCGCCCCGGAGCACGGATCCGGGGCGCGTTGTCACATGCCGCCCTGCTCATACACCGAGGACGACAGGGCCAGGTCAGTACGCGGAGTTGACGTTGTCGATGGAACCGTAGCGCTGCGCGGCGTAGTTGGCGGCGGCGGTGATGTTGGCCACCGGGTCGGTGACGTTCTGGGCGGTGCCGGCGACGTGGTAGGCGTTGAAGGTGGGTTCGATCACCTGCAGGAGGCCCTTGGACGGGGTGCCGTTCTGCGCGTTGACGTCCCAGTTGTTCTGGGCGCTGGGGTTGCCGCCGGACTCACGCATGATGTTGCGGTGCAGGCCGTCGTAGCTGCCGGGGATGCCCTTCTCCTTCATGATGGCCAGCGACTGCTTGATCCAGCCGTCGAGGTTCCCCGCGGTGCCGGTGCCGCCCTTGGGGTCGGTGTTGCTGTTGCCGGAGGGAGCCGTGACGCTGTGGGCGGACTGCGGCGCTTCGGCGGCCTGCGCGGAGGCCGGCATCAGCGTGAGGGCAGCGGCTGCGGCGCCGGTGGTGGCGAGGCCGGTCAGGGCGAGAGTGCGCAGGCGGGCAAGGCGGCGGGGGGCGGTGATCGCGGTCATGGGAAGGGACTCTCCTGTGGGACGTCTTAGAGGCGCCGGCCGTATCGGTCGCGGCCTGTAGGGCGTCGGGGCGAGGGCCCCGTGCTGCCGGGCGAGTGCGGGCGGGCCCGGCGGTGTACGTCCGGTCCGTCCCGCTGCTTGCGGCGACGACAGACATGGTTAGCGGCGGGCGGAAGCGGGCGCAAGAATGTGACTTACTACCCGGGTAAGGAGGAATGTCTTAAATCTGCCATTCTGGCGGCTTTATGTACTGCTCACGGCGGGGTGACTCTACGATGCCGGGTAGGACGTGATCTGGCTCCTATGGGTGGCATCACGTTCCACGCCCTCCTCCGGCTCTCTCCAGGGCCCTGGCAGGGGCAGCCCGAGAGCGCCGACCGCGTCACAGTGCGCCACGGCAGTATCACCAACCGCATCGGTGACGTATTCAGGGGCTGCGTTCAGCCGTGCTCAGCGAACGCTGCGATGATCGCCTCGCGATCGGCGCCGCCGGCCAGCATGAGCCGGAGGAGGATGCGGGCCTTGTAAGGGTCGAGAAGGCCGCCGTTGATGAGGCCGCGGCGTTGCAGGTCCGTCTCCGATCCGATGGCGCCGTAGGTGTGCCGCAGTACGGATCCGCCGCCGGTGCGGGAGGTGAGCACAACGGGCATGCGTTCGGCGAGAGTTCCCAGGAGATCGGCGAGTTTGCTCGGTACATGGCCGACGCCGAAGCCGGCGACGACCAGGCCCTGACTCGCCCCGGCGACGGCAGTGACGACGTCCGCGTCCTCGTCGAGGGTGACGGTGTGCAACGCGACTCGGGTCTTGTCCAGCGCTTCAGGCCGCGGATACGGCGCGCAGCGGCGTGCCGGCGCCGTCAGTACTCGGACCTGGCCTTCGATGACGTGACCGATCGGGCCGGTGTTGGGCGAGGCGAACGTGGCGGTACTGGTGCTGTGGGTCTTGCGCACCCAGCGGGCGGCGTGGATCTCGTCGTTGAAGACGACCAGTGCTCCCAGGCCGTGGCTCGCGGGAGAGGCGGCGGTACGGGCGGCGGCGAGCAGGTTCGCGGGGCCGTCGTGTCCCGCGAGTGTCGGGTTGCGCATGGCCCCGGTCAGGACGAACGGCTCGGCGTGCGGCCAGACCAGGTCGATGAGGAACGCGGTCTCTTCCAGAGTGTCGGTCCCCTGGGTGACCACCACCCCGCAAGCCCCGGCCCGCACCGCCCGTGACGCGGCTTCCACCAGGGCCAGGACGTGCGCGAACGTCAGATCCGCGCTGGGGACTGCCTCGATGTCGTGGATGTCCAGGGGCGTTCCGAGCCGGTCGAGCCCGGGCACGGCCGCGGCGAGGTCGGCGCCGTTCAACCGGCTGACCACCGGTCCGCTTTCGACGCCCCGCGTGTGGCTCGTCATCGATATCGTGCCGCCGAGCGTGAACAGCGCGACGCCCATACCCCTGTGCCTTCCGCTCGCATGCGGGCAATGGCTGATCCCTGCCCTCGGCAGCCTATCGGGACCCTCCGCGGCCTATCGAGAGGGGATCACGTCTGTCGATCTTGCGACAGAACGTCAGGCGTTCCCTCACCGCGGGCCGTGCCGGTGTCACGGTCGCCGGCCAGCCGTAGGGCCGCGATCCCGGCCGTGATACCGAAGGTGAGAGCGGCCGGGACGCCGTCGCCGAGGTCCTAGAACATATGCACGGGGCCCCATACGGTGCCGGTGTCGTCCATCGCCATGTGCAGCACTTGACTCGCGAGCAGACCCAGCACGGTTGCGCAGAGCGCGCCTGCCGCCATCGTCGGCGCCGTGGTCCGGATGAAGCAGGCCGGGCAGCAGTCGCAGTGCCCACCACACCACGGCCAGCGTGACCACGTCGGCGACCCGGTACAGCAGCCGGTCGCCGAGCGGCAGGGTCGACGCCCTGCGGGCCGATTCGGCCAACGCCCGCCTCGCCTCCCCATTGGCCCGGCTCATCTCCGACACCGGCGCCACCGTCGACCTCGCCGCCATGCGCGACTTCGACATGCCCCTGTACGGCGGCGACATGGAAGCCACCGAAGGGCTGCCGCCCGGCGCCCTCGCCCGGCGCGAGCGGCTCGAGAAGAGCGACTCCGTCGTCATCTCCTCGCCGGAGTACAACGCCTCCCTGCCGGGAGTGCTGAAGAACGCGCTCGACTGGGTCTCACGTGTCCGGCCGCAGCCGTTCAAGACCAAGCACGCGATGCTCGTCCCGCCTCTCCGTCCCTGGTCGGCGGGAACCGCGGGCTGTGGGCCCTGAGGATTCCCCTGGAACACCTGGGCACCCGCGTCTACCCGGACATGTTCAGCCTGGCCGACAGCTACCAGGCATTCGCCGAGGACGGAACGCCGGCCGACCCGGGGCTGCAGCAACGTCTCACCGAGACGGTGTCGGGATTCCCCAGCCTCGTCGAAGCGGACGTGCGCTACGTCTGCCTGGAACGCCGGTGGCACGAGTTCCTGGGAGACCGCACCGAGGCAGCCGTCACCCAACGAGCCGAGGTGTGACCCGACGGGGGTTGTCACCGCCGGTCGGTTCCCACCCGCGGCAACGGGTCAAGAAGTACACCCGGGTTCAGGATCCCCGCCGGGTCGAGGGCCCCTTTCGCGGCACGAAGTGCGAGAGCGAACGGCTCCGGACGCTGGCGGTCGTAGCCCGGCCGGTGGTCGCGGCCGACCGCGTGATGGTGGGTGACGGTCGCGCCCAGGTTGCCGAGGATCTCCATGGCGGCTGACTTGATCCGGTCCCACATCGCGACTTCCTCACCGCGCCGCCCCGGTGCTATTACGGTGAAGTAGGGCGCCGGCCCGTCCGGATAGACGTGGGTGAAGCGGCAGTTGATCGTGCCCTCGTGGCCCGTCACCTCTTTGACGACGTCGGCCAGTTGCCCGCGCACCGACTCGTACAACTGCGGCACACGGTCCCAGGTGCACGCTGTCTCGAACGTCTCGGTGACCACACTCATCCGGGCGAGCGCATCGCGGAGGTGCGGCATTCTCAGAAACGCCGAACGCCATGTGTTCGCTGCGGCGTCCGCCGAGCCCGGCACTGTCGGGGTGGGCGAGCCACCGTGGTCGCGGGCCAGGGTGACGAGCTCCGCCAGGCGTCCCCCGACAGGGACATGGGCCGATTCCACGCCGAGGACGAGCGCACTGTGGCCGTCCCGTGCGACACCGGCCAGGGCGGCCTCCCCGGGGTCGAGCAACCGGCAGTTGGCCGGGTGCAGACCTGACTGCGCGATGGCTCGTACGGCGTCCATGGCTTGATGGACGTCGTCGAAGAGCACCGTGGCCGACGCCTTGTGACGCGGCCGCTCCTGAAGTCGCATCCAGGCCTCGGTGATGACACCGAGCGTGCCCTCGGAGCCCAAAAACAGCCGGTCGGGAGACGGACCGGCTCCCGAACCGGGCAGGCGCAGCGACTGATTGACCCCGACAGGCGTGACCACGCGCAGCGACTCCACGAGGTCGTCGATGTGGGTGTACAGCGTGGCATAGTGGCCGCCGGCCCGTGTCGCGAGCCAGCCACCCAGGGTGGAGAACTCAAAGCTCTGCGGGAAGTGGCGCAGAGTGAGTCCGTGCGGCCGCAGTTGGGCCTCCAGACCGGGGCCGAGGGCGCCGGCCTGGATCCGGGCGGCCCGGCTGATCCGGTCGATCTCCAGCACCTGGTCGAGGGAGGAGAGATCCAGGGACACCACAGCGCGATGCCGGTCCGCGCGGTACTCGACTCCGCCGACGACCGAACTTCCCGCACCGTAGGGCACGACGGCCACGTGCGCGTGCGCCGCCCAGTCGAGGATGTCGATGACCTCCTGCTCGCTTCGGGGGCGGGCGACCAGGTCGGGCGCTGCCGCGAGGTCGCCGTTCAGGGCGCGGATCACGTCGCGGTACGCCTTGCCGTACGTGTGCGAGGCCCGTTCCCGGGGCGCGGACGACATCACGGGGGCGAGTGCGCGGGGCGGATCGATACGCACCTTCGGGAGTGCGAGGGCGCAGACATCGGGCACGGGCAGCGGACTCTGTGCCGCACCGGGAACCAGTGATCCGAGGGCGACGCAGTCCGCGTCGGGCAGTGCCTGGTCCGCGGCTCCCCAGCCCCACCAGGAGCGGAGCGGGGACGAGTCATGGGTGGACGCGGGTGGTGCGCTTCGGTCGTCCATATGAATTGACTCCTCGGTAATTTACCGTTCGGTAATTTCCGTAACGTATAGTCCGCGCATGACGACTGCAAGGGCCTCGGCCGCGTCGGATCCGGTCTGCGGTTCGGAAGGGGGCCGAAGCAGAGGCCACGGCGCCGGGACCAAGGGCGTCCCGCGCGCGCTGCGGGAGGAGCAGATCCTCGGCGCGGCCCTCGAGGAGTTCGGGCGGCACGGACACGCCGCGGCGTCGATGGCCGAGATCGCCCGCCGCGTGGGCGTCACCAAGCCGATGCTCTACACCTACTTCGGCTCCAAGGACGGCCTGTACGTGGCCTGCCTCGACCGCATCGGCCCCCTGCTCCTCGAAGCGATGCGCAAAGCCGTGGAGGCGAGCCCGCCGAAGGACCGGCTCCCCGTCACCGTGCTCACAGCGGTGTTCAAGGCACTTGAAGACCGGCGGCACGCATGGTTCGTCCTCTACGACCGGACGCTGCTGCACGGTTCCGAACCATGGCGCGCGGCCCGACGCCACCGTGAGGTCATCGACGAACTGGCGATCTCGGGCACCGCCGCGCTGCTGCACGACCAGGGCAACGTCGACCCCCTGGACGCGGACGCGCTCAAGCATGTGTGGACGGGTACGGTCAGCGCTCTGGTCGGTTGGTGGGTCTCCCACCCCGAGCTGTCCGCACAGGACATGGGCGCGCGCTGCGAACGATTGCTCTCGGCCATCCGGAACCGCGTCTGAGCAGGCCCCAAACGGTTGGGCGGCTGCCTGCGTCGCGAGGGTCCGGCGCGCCCGGGAGACATCTCGTTTGACATCCGACACCTCCCGACAGCAATCTATCTGCGTGACGCAGATAATGTGTCGCGAAGATGCGTGCGGCAGCATCGAAAAGGCCCGCTCCTCTCGCCGCCTACCGAACATTCTGAAAGGACTGGTCGAGATGACCGTTCTCGTCACCGGAAGCCGCGGCGCCGTCGCCCAGACCCTCATCCGCCTGCTGCGCGAGCGCGGACTTCCCGTCCGGGCCGCCTCCAGCACACCGCGCGGCCCGGACGTCGTTGACTGCGACCTGAGCGACCCGTCCACCTTCGCCACCGCCCTCAAAGGCGCGACCTCCGTCTTCCTCTATGCCGAGCCGTCGCGGATCGGCGAGTTCACCGAGGAGGCCACAGCAGCGGGCGTCGAGCACGTCGTACTGCTGTCCTCCTCCGCCGTACTGTCCCCGGACGCCGAGAGCAACCCGGTCGCCAAGTCCCACGTCAACGTGGAGAGAGCGCTCGACGCCTCGTCGCTGCATACGACCGCGCTGCGTCCCGGATCGTTCGCGGGCAACGCGCTCACCTGGAGCCGGAACCTGCGGTCGGGGCGGCCGATCAGCCTGCCCTGTCCCGGGTCCCACAGCGACCCCATCCACGAGGCCGATATCGCCGAGTCCGCCCTCGCCGTACTCACCGAACCCGCCCTGGGCGGACGCCCATACACCCTGACCGGCCCGGAGTCACTCACCTTCACCGAACAGATCGGCATCCTGAGCCGGGTGACGGGCCGCTCCGTCCCCGTGCGGGCAGTGACCCGAGAGGAGTGGAAGCAGGAGACCGCCGGGCACATCCCGGCAGCGTTCGCCGACTCGCTGCTGGACCGGTGGCAGTCCACCGACGGCCGCCCGGTCGAACTCACGGCGGCCGTGGAGCAGTTGACCGGGCATGAGGCCCGAAGCTTCGAGACCTGGGCACGGGACCACGCCTACGACTTCGGGGCGTAGCCGGAGGAGATGGCCCTGCCCTGCTCACACGGGGCCGACAGGACCCTGGTCCTGCACCGTCTCCGAGGCCGGTTCCACAGGGGACATCGCGGCCGGGCTCGGCCCTGACAGCGTGCGGCGCCGGCCGATCCAGGCGGCGACCGGTTCGGTGTAGCGAGCGGTGAGCGGGCCCAGAACCACGAGAATCAGCACGTAGACGGTGGCGAGCGGGCCGAGGCTCGGTTCGATGCCGGCGGTGACGGCGAGTCCGGCGATGACGATGGAGAACTCGCCCCGGGCGACCAGGGCGCCGCCGGCGCGCCAGCGGCCCTTGGCCGAGATTCCGGCTCGCTTGGCCGCCCAGTAGCCGGTGGCGATCTTCGTCAGTCCGGTGACCACGGCCAGCAGGAGGGCGGGCAGCAGGACCGGCGGGATGTCGGCGGGGTCGGTGTGCAGCCCGAAGAAGACGAAGAACACGGCGGCGAACAGGTCCCGCAGCGGGGCCAGCAGGTTGTGGGCACCCTCGGCGACCTCGCCGGACAGCGCGATACCGACGAGGAAGGCTCCGACGGCGGCGGACACCTGGAGCTGCTGGGCGATTCCGGCGACCAGGAGGGTGAGGCCGAGGACGACCAGCAGGAGCTTTTCGGGGTCGTCGCTGGAGACGAACCGGGAGATGTGGCGTCCGTAGCGCACCGCGGTGAGCAGGACGAGTCCGGCGACACCGAGGGCAACGGCCGGCGTGAGGCTGCCCGCCGCGAGTCCGGCCCCGGCGAGCAGGGCGGTGATGATGGGCAGGTAGACGGCCATGGAGAGGTCTTCGAGGACAAGGATGCTGAGGATGACCGGGGTTTCGCTTCACCCGCTACGCGATCCGCGTCGGCCTCATCGAGCCCTAGAAGCGACCCACATGCTGATACCGCTCGCCCTGCTCACCGTGCTCTTCGCACTCGCCCTGCGCTACACGCTCAAGGCAGCCGGTCTGTCGGACATCCCGCTCTGGCGCAGGTTTCTGCCCCTGGCCCTTCTCCTGGCCGCGGCCGGAGCCAGCCTGCTGCGAGCCGTCGACGTCCCCGAACCCGCCCGCCTGATCGCCTTCCCCTGCAACATCGCCTCCATCGCCCTGGCCGGACGAGAGATCCGTGAGCACCGCGCCCGCGCCTCCGCGGCAGACTGAACCGCGGGTGGGCTACAGGTCGTTGCCCGCATAGGACAGGTTGAAGCTCTTGTTGGTCAGGGGGAAGTCCGGGACGATCGTGTCCGCCAACGCGACCGGTAGCGCGGGCCAGTTGAAGAAGGACGGGTCGACCGGCTTGACCCGGGCAAGGGTGGCGTCCGGGGTGAGTTCTACTCGGGTGGCGATGGTGCCGCGCCAGCCCTCGACCAGGCCCACGCCGGTGCCGGGGCCCGCGCCGGCCGACGGCTGGGCGGCGAGCATCGCCCTGGGGGCGTCCAGTCCGTCGACGAACTGCTCGATCAGGGCGAGGGAGGTCTCGATCTCCTCGGCGCGGACGAGGAAGCGGGCCAGGACGTCACCGCTGTCCTGGACGGGTACGTCGAACCGCGTACCGTACGCGGTGAAGGGGTGCGCCACGCGGGTGTCGTCGGCGATGCCGCTGGCCCGGGCGACGTAGCCGAGGCAGCCGATCTCACGGGCGGCGGAGGTGCGCAGGATGGCCGTTCCGGTGAAGCGGTCACGGACGGTGGAGTGGCCGAGGGCGAGGTCGGCGATCTCCCGGATGTCCTTGCCGATCGCCTTCAGCTGCGCCGGATCGGGCAGGGCGAGCAGGGCGGCGCCGCCGGGCACGACGCCGCCGCGCAGCAACCGGTGGCCGGTGATCTCCCGGTTGAGGCGCAGGAGTTGTTCGCGCACTCGCTGGGCATGGGCGTTGAGGATGCCGTGACCGGCGTCGTTGCAGAGCATGCCGAGGTCGGCGACGTGATTGTGGATGCGCTCCAGTTCCAGGAGCATCGCGCGGGCGCGCTGTGCCGCGTCCGGCACCTCGGTGCCGGTGGCCTCCTCGACGGCCAGGCAGTAGGCGAGCGAGTGGCCCACTGCCGTGTCGCCGCTGATGCGCTCGGCCAGCGGGAGGCCTGCGGCGATCGAGCGGCCTTGGAAGAGTTTCTCGATGCCCTTGTGGACGAACCAGAGGCGGGCCTTGAGTTTGAGGATGGTCTCGCCGACGACGGAGAAGCGGAAGTGGCCGGGTTCGATCAGGCCGGCGTGCACGGGACCGACGGGGATCTCGTACACACCGTCGCCTTCGACCTCCAGGAAGGGGTACGGCCCCTCCTGTTCGCTGAAGGTCGGCGCCGGTCCGGCGTCGGGGCGCATGGGGTACCAGCCGCGCGGCCAGTGGAAGTGGCGGACGAGACGGCGGGGCAGTGGATGGTCGCGGGGGACGATGCCGAACAGGTCGCGCATCTCGCGCTCGAACCGGCCCGCGGGGAAGGAAAGATCGGCAAGCGTCGGAACCTCGGGGTGATCGGGGTGGAGGCTGACGTGGAGTTCGGTGCGGGTGTCGGGCGGGCCGGAGATGAACAGATACACCACGCGTGGCCCGGTCTCGTCGATGTGCGCGGCGACCAGGGCGAGTCGGTGGTTCTTGGTGAGCAGGTCCTCGGCGTGCCGGGGCAGTGCGGAAGGGCTCACTTGGTACGTCGTACGCATCGCTTCAGTGGCCTCCGATCACTTGGGCGGCGGCGTCCAGCAGGTCGGTGAGCGGGCCGGTGGCCACGCCCAGGGCGGCGCAGGCGGCCAGGCCCAGCATCAGGGGCGCTACGGCGGACGGGTCCTCCTCGGCCGGAGTTCCCGGTCCGAGCAGCATCCGGGCCGTGCGGGCGGCGAGCGCGGCGAAGGCGACCAGCACGAACAGCAGGGCCGCCGCCATGGCCCAGCGCAGGCCCGCCCCGGCGGCGAAGCCGGCACGGGCGATGCCCAGTTCGGAGGCGAAGAGACTGAACGGCGGGAACGCCATCAGCGCCGCCAGCGCGAGCCCGAACGCTCCGGCCGTCCGGTGCACTTGGGCGATCAGCCCGCGCACGCGGCTGATCCGCGCCGTGCCGGTCACCTGCAGAATGCTTCCGGAGGCGCAGAACGCGACGGACTTGGCGAGCCCGTGACCGGCGATGTGCAGGAGCGCGGCGGACAGGGCGAGCGGGCTGCCGATCGCCGCGGCCAGGGAGATCAGGCTCATGTGCTCCATGGACGAGTAGGCGAGCATCCGCTTGTAGTCGCGCTGGGCGAGCAGGAGTCCGGCTGCCAGGGCGAGGGTGAGCAGGGCGATCCCGGCGAGCAGGACGCGGGTGAAGTCCGGGCCGAGGGCCGCGTCCGCGATGACCCGGTAGCGCAGGACCGCGGCGAACGCCACGGACAGCAGGACCCCGGACATGAGCGCGGAGACCGGCGCCGGGGCCTGGCTGTGGGCGTCGGGCAGCCAGGCGTGCAGCGGGACCAGGCCGGCTTTGGCGCCGAAGCCGAGGACGACGAGCGTGATGCCGAGCCGGGTCACCGCCGGGTCGAGGCGGTCGGCACGGGCGACGAGGGTGGGCCAGTCGAGCGCCCACGCCTCGGCGATGCCCGCCTGTCTGGCCGCGTAGTAGATCAGCACGGTGCCGAGGAACGCGAGCGCGATGCCCGCCGAGCAGATCACCACGTACTTCCAGGCGGCCTCCACGGAGGCGCGGGTGTGGCGGTGGCCGACGAGGAACGCGGTGACGATGGTGGTGGCCTCGACCGCGACCCACAGCACGCCGAGGTTCGCGGTGACGAGGGCCAGGCACATCGCGGCCAGGAACGCCTGCACGAGAACGTGGTAGCGCCACGCGGCCTCGTCACTCGTCCGTCCGGCGGCCCGCTCGCCTCTCAGATACCCGGGGGCACAGCCGCAGGCGATCAGTGCGACGGCTCCGACCACCAGCAGCATCCACGCGGTCAGCGCGTCCGCGCGCAGCAGACCGGAGTACGCCGTACTCGGTCCCTTTTCGACGACGTCCGCCGCGAGCACGCTGCCGCAGGCGAGGATCACGGCGGGCGAGACGAGCCCCGCCCAGTCCAGCGGGTGGCGCTTCGGGGCCTTGTCGGGCGGCGGTGCCTCCGCGACCAGTACGGTGCCCCGTGCGGGTGCTCGTTGCAGGGTGGCGGGGAGTGCCGGGGAGGTCGAGCGGATGCGCAGTCCGGCAAGTGCGTACGCGCCGGCCACGACCAGTGGCACGGTGGCGGGCGCGGTGAGGAGCAGCGCGGAAGCAGTAGGGCTCATCAGTCGTGCAGCTCCCGCAGGTCGTCGATGTCGGTGGTGCCGAACGCCGCCCGCATCCTGGTGGTGAGGATCTGCAGCACCAGCACCGCCAGGAGTACGTCGAAGGAGACACCGAGTTCGACGATCAGTGGCACCCCGGAGGTGGCCAGGAACGCCGTGGCGGTGATGCCGTTGTCCAGCAGCAGGAACCCGACCACCTGGGCCAGCGCCCGGCGGCGCGTGACCAGGACGAAGAAGCCGATCAGGACGACGGCGAGGCCGACCGGCAGGGCGCGGGTGGCGGGGGTCGGGTTCAGCTCGGTCAGCGGCCGGGCCACGGCGTAGGCGAGCAGGGTCAGCAGTGCAGCGGTCAACAGGGAGGCGGCGACGTTGACGAGGGGCTGTGTCTCGCGTGTCTCCGCTCCCCCGTCGCCGTGCCACTGCCGGTCCTGGGTGAGCGCGGCCAGGGCGCGCCGCATGAGATACGGCAGCAGGCCCGCTCTGAGGGCGCCGATGCCGAGTCCCACGGCGATCAGGTCCCAGCGTTCCTCGTGCGCGCCGAGCAGGACGGCGATCGCGGCGAGCGCGATGCCCTGCAGGGCGAAGACGCGGACGATCGAGGCCAGTTCACGTCGCCACAGCACGATGACGGCGGCCAGCAGGAAGGCGCCGCAGGCCAGATCGAGAAGCTGGGTGTAGAGGCCGCTGCTCATGACGCTCCGCTCAGGAAGTACGAGACGGTCACGGCGAGCAGGGCCAGCAGGAAGGAGCCGGCGAGCAGTTCGGGCACCCTGAACAACCGGACCTTGGCCCAGAACACCTCGGCCGCCGCGAGCACCGCGCCCAGCACACAGACCTTCACCACGAACAGCACCAGCGCCACGGCGAGGGCCGCCCAGGAGGCATGGGTGGCGATGCCCCAGGGCACGAACAGGGCGGAGAGCAGGCCGAGCAGCAGGGTGAGCCGCATCTGGGCGCCGAGTTCGACCAGTGCCAGGTCCGGACCGGCGTACTCCAGCACCATCGCCTCGTGGATCATGGTCAGTTCGAGGTGCGTGGAGGGGTTGTCCACCGGGATCCGCCCGGTCTCGGCGAGCACGGCGACCGCGAGGGCGGCCGTGGCCAGCAGCCCGGCCGGGGAGGCGAGGCGGGCCGGCTCATGGACCGCGCCGGTGACGATGGCGGGGATGTTGGTCGTCCCGGCCGGTATCGACAGGGCGAACACCGACAGCAGGAGGGTCGGCTCGACCAGCGCGGCGACCGTCATTTCCCGCGAGGCGCCCATCCCGCCGAAGGCGGTGCCGGTGTCGAGACCGGCCAGGGCGAGGGCCATGGTGCCCAGCGCGATCAGTGCCACCACCAGGATGAGGTCCGCGTGGGAGCTGACCGGGGTGTCGGTGGACAGCAGCGGTACGAGGGCGGTGGCCACGACGGTGGTGGCGACCAGCAGCGCCGGGGCCGTACGGAAGGCGGGCCCGCTCCCCACGGGAGTGATCGGCTCCTTGCGCAGCAGTTTGCGGGTGTCCCGCCAGGGCTGGAGCACCCCCGCACCGGCCCGGCCCTCCAGGCGGGCCCGAACCTGCCGCATCCACCCGGTCACCAGGGGCGCCCCGGCGCCGACCACGATGATCTGACCGGCCACGGCTGCGTATCCGACAGCAGTCATCTGTTCGCTCTCACCAGCCCACCACCAACGCCACGAGCAGGACGACCAGGCCGACGAAGCCGTAGCCGAGATAGAGGTGGACACTGCCGCTCGCCAGCCTTCGGGCGGCCCGTCCGGTGCCCGCCAGGGCGGACAACACCGGTTCGTACAGCCGGTGTTCGATCCGGTCGGGCACCCGGCGCTGGAAGCGCACCCGTTCCACCAGGTAGGCAGACTCGCGCACCGGCGTGACGTTCAGGTCCTGTTCGGGGGCGAGGACGTCGTCGAAGACCCGTTGCAGCGGTTCGGCGAACGAGGTCGCGGTGTATGCCATGCGCGCCGTCGGTGCCCCGCCGCCGCAGTCCCACAACCGGGCGTTCGCCCGGCGGCGACGGCGGCCGTGGAGCCGGGGCAGTGCCGCGGCCAGCATGAGTGCCGCGGCGAGGGCGGCCACGACCCATACCGGTGACAGGGACGCGGAGATGTCGGCGAGCCGCACCCGCACTCCGCCGCCCGACACCGCGCCGGTGCCCGGCAGCCCGACCGCGCTCACGGCCCGGTCGAGACCGTCGCCGAGCAGCCCCGGTACCAGCGCGAGCGTCACGCACGCGGCGGCGAGCAGTCCCATCCCGGCGATCATCAGGGGCGGCGCCTCCCGCGCGTTCTGCGCCGATGAGCTGCGCGGCCGGGCGAAGAAGCCCACTCCGAGCGCCTTGACGAACGCGACGGCGGCGACGCCGGCCGACAGTGCGATCAGCGCCACCGACAGGGGCAGTACGACCGCCACCGCGATGCCCGGGACCTGCAGTCCGTGGATCAGGGATTGCAGCAGCAGCCACTCACTGATGAACCCGTTGCCCGGCGGCAGCGCCACCGCTCCGAGTGCGGCCAGCGCGAACAGTCCGGCGGTGGCCGGCATCCGCGCGCGCAGTCCGCCCAGCTGGTCGAGGTCCCGTCGGCCGGTGGCGCGCAGTACGGATCCGGCCGCGCAGAACAACAGGGCCTTGAACGCCGCGTGGTTGACCACGTGCAGCAGCGCCGCCGCCAGCGCCAGCGCGGCCAGCGGCTGATTGCCGTAGGCGGCGAACAGCCCGCAGGCCCCGACTCCGATCAGGACCAGGCCCATGTTCTCGCTCGTCGAGTAGGCCAGCAGCACCTTCAGATCGGAGGCGATCGCCGCCTGCAGGATGCCGTACACCGCGCTGGCCCCGCCGACCGCCATCACCGCCAGCCACCACCACGCCGGACCGCCGCCGAGCAGGTCGAGGCCGGTGCGGACGAGGCCGTAGACGCCGAGATTGACCATGGCCGCGCTCATGAGCGCCGAGACGGGGCTGGGTGCTTCGGGATGGGCCCGGGGCAGCCAGGCGTGCAGCGGCAACGCGCCCGCCTTCGACGTGAACGCCAGTCCCACCAGTACGAAGACCAGTCCCCGCATCGTCGGCGAGACGGCGTGTACGCCCGCTCGCAGTGCGGTGAAGGTCTCGCCGCCCGCCTCGGCGGCGAACAGCGCGAGCCCGGCGAGCAGCAGCACCAGGCCGAGGTGCGTCATCACCGCGTACCAGACGGCGGCCTGCCGCACCGAGGCCCGCTCGCGGTGTTCGGCGAGGACCAGCATCAGCGAGGTGAGCGCCATCAGCTCCCACAGCAGCAGGAACGTGGACACCGACGCGGCCACGGGCACCAGCACCAGGGTGAGCGCGAACAGCGGCAGCACCGCCTGCGCCGTCCGCGAGCCGAGTCCGTGCCGGCCGTGCCCGGCCGCGTAGCCGATGCCGTAGACCGCGACCGCGACCACGACGGCGCCCGCCACCGCCATGAACAGGCCCGCCAGCGCATCCACCGCCAGATACGACCCTGCCAGCGGCAGCAGCCCGGGAAAGTCGGCCGACCGGCGGCTTCCGCCCAGAGCGGCCACACCCGCCGTACTACCACCGATCCCCACGCCCGCGGTCAGCACTCCCACGACCGGCACGCGCAGCCGATACGGCAGCCCGAACCCGGCCAGCGCGCCCGCGCCGCCCAGTGCCGTTGCCGTCGCCAGGGCGGCCGGGATCACGCTCACCTTCCCGTCACTCTGCGCAGCGCCGCCACGATCTCGCCCGGCTCGGGCGGGCACCCGGGCACGGCAAGGTCGACCGGTACGACGTCGGCGACGGCGCCCTCGACGCCGTACCCGCCCGCGAACTCCCCGCAGTTGATCGCGCAGTCCCCCACCGCGATCGTCAGCCGCGGCTCGCCCGTCGCGGCCACCGTGCGCCGCAGCGGCTCGGCCATGTTCCGGGTCACGGGCCCGGTCACCAGCACCACGTCCGCGTGCCGGGGCGAGGCCACCAGCCGGGCGCCGTACCGCTCGGCGTCGTACACCGGGTTGAAGGCCGCGGTGATCTCGATCTCGCAGCCGTTGCAGGAGCCCGCGTCCACGCACCGCACCTGTACCGATCCGCCGAACTCCCTTGCCTGGTCGAGGACTTCACCCTCCGGGGGCGGCGGTGCGGGCTCGGCCACCCGACCGGTGGTGCGGATCTTGCGCAACAGGCCCATGAGCCCCTCCCTGACACGGTGCGGACTTGTCTGCGAGTTGACCAACGCGCCATCCCGCGAGTGAAGTTACGGTGCTTTGCCGTGGTTTTGCGTGCTTGGTCGAACTCGTACGGGTTCGGGAGGAGGCCGTGGCTACGGCGGTGGCTTTCCCTCGCCCCGCGCGGCCTGCAGATGGGCGAGGAGTTCGGCCTGGTCGGCCAGTACTCCGGACAGGATCGTGCGGGCCACCTGGAGCAGGTCGGCAACGTGCGGGCTGGCCAGCGAGTAGTACACGCTCAGGCCCTCCTTGCGGGTCCTGACCAGGTTCGCCCGCCGCAGCACGGCCAGTTGCTGCGAGAGATGGGCGGGCTCGATGCCCACTTCGGGAAGCATCTCCGACACCGCGTGCTCGCGCTCGCTCAGCAGCTCCAGGACACGGATGCGGGCCGGGTGGCCGAGGGTTTTGAAGAACTCGGCCTTGAGCTGATACAGCGGCGTGCTCACCGTGCCGTCACCTCCCCGGTGCATCGGCACGGCCCCGTCGGCCGTGCCTCGGCGCATACCGTCCACCCGTTCGTCAACAACATGCGGCCCATCCTCACGTGCGGCCCCGGCCAGGCCGAACCCGCACTGAGCAGGAGAGCCACTCGACCCAGAGGTGACGACCTCAGCAATTGCTAAGATTAGCAACTGCTGAGGTCGTATGAGGGAGGTTTACGTGAGGATCACCCCGCTGCGCGGCACCGGCGTCATCTGGCACAAGTGCCCCGCCTGCCGGCTCAAGTGCCGGCCCACCGCCCTGGCCCCGGGCGGCTCCTGCCCCCGCTGCGGCAACACCCGGCTGCTGAAGCTGTCCCTGGGCGGCCACCCCGATCAGTCGGCCTCCCGGCGCAACGGCGGCTGAACCGAGGACGATGCCTGCGCCGTCGCGCCCGTACGGGACGGCGACGGCGCTTTCGCCCAGGGTCGAGCCGAAGAGGTCACTCGCCTGCCTGTTGTCCGGCCGGCCATCCTGTGGTGCGCCACTCCTGGCGCCCCTCCGCCTGTTCCGCGCGCTCCGGGCCGTGAACGGCCAGCGCGGCGGCCAGATCGGGGTGGACCGGGATCGGCGGGCCGTCCCCGGTGGGGACGAGTGACCCATCGGCCGGAATCGCGGCCAGCTCCAGGCTGCGGCCCGCGTCCTTGAGGCGTCGGGCGGCCTCGGTGATCGCCAGCTGTCCCTCCGCCGACCAGCTGCGCAGCTCGGTCAGGTCGACGACGACCGGGCCGGTGCCGCGCGCCAGCGCCCAGCCGACCGCGCCGGTGAAGCGCCGGACCGCGTCGGGGCCCAGGTATCCGGCGACGGACAGGATGCCGAAGTTGTCCTCGACGGTGTAGCGCCAGTCGATCGTCATGGTGGTGAACTTCCTTGCGCGGGTGGGCAGTCGAAGTCTGCTGCCCGGGGTTCAGAGGGGGAGGGTGATCCAGATGCTCTTGCCGCCGCCGTCGGCATCCGCGCGGACCACCGCGGTGCCGCCGAGGCCGAGCGTGAGCTCCATGACGGTCGCCAGACCGCCGGTGCCGGTGCCCGTGCCCGTGCTGGTGACCGACCCGTACAACGGGGGCTGGTACGGGTGGCGGTCGTGGACGGCCAGGGCCAGGCAGTCCCGGCCCGCCGCGTAGATCACCGTCAACTGCGGGGAGACCAGGGCGGCGTGCCGCACGCTGTTGGTGACCAGCTCGGCGAGGATCAGCAGGGCCGGGTCCACGGTGGGGTGACGCAGCCCGATCCCCCACTCGACCAGTGCCTGCTCGGCCGTCTCGCGGGCCATGCGTACGGCGGACGGTTCGGCGGGCAGGGTGAGCACGTGCCGGTAGGGCAGGGCTTCCAGCTGTGTCGACATCACTCAGGCCTCCCCGCGGGCCAGACGGAAGCCCGTGACCGTCTTGGGGTGCAGGCGCAGCAGGGTGTCGTGCGGGCCGTGCGCCCAGCCGGTCAGGCTGCGCCGGTAGTGGGCGGCCTCATCGGGGTCCGTGACCACCTCGGCCGTTCCGGAGACGGTGACCGTCCAGCCGGTGCCGGACACGGCGCGGATGTCGTCCACCTGGTACGTCGCCGTCGTCGACACCGCCGAGGCGGGGGCCGGCGCACGGACGACCAGGCGGCCGTACTCCCATACGTGCCGAGCCGGCCGGATCACGGTCAGGTCCCGCTGCGCGTACACCAGCCGCCCCAGACTGCTGCCTTCCAGCAGCCACAGGGCCTCCGCACCGGAGACCTCGACCATACGAAGGTTGGCGGGAAGAGTGCTCATCGCAGGGCTTCCTCGCTCGGGGTTCGGGGGTTCGGTACGGGAAGGACGGGCAGGACGCCGGAGCACTCCAGATGGTCACGGGCGGCCCGGATCGCGTCGGGGGTGCAGGCGTACTCGCGGCCCTCGGCGCTCAGCGACTCCAGCGCGCCGACGGAGTCGAGGACCTGGCGCTGTCCGGCGCGTATGCCCGACACCAGGACGACGATGCCGCGGCGGTGCAGCTTCTCCACCGCGTCCTTGAGGACCAGGGCGCCGGTGGCGTCCATGGTGGAGATCCGGGACATGCGCAGGATGACGACGCGGACGTCGGCGACCTCGGTCAGCTCCAGCAGGAAGCGATGGGCGGCGGCGAAGAACAGCGGGCCGTCGATGCGGTACGCCACGATGTGCTCGGCCAGGAGCGCGTGCTCCTCGGCGCTGTGGTCGCCCCGGTCGAGCGGCACCTGATCGAAGCGCGCCTGTTTGGCCACCGCGCGCAGGGCGAGGGCGCCGGCCACGACGAGGCCGATGATGACGGCGTACACAAGGTCCAGGGCCAGCGTCGCCACGGCGGTCAGGACAAGGATGAGCGCGTCGGAGCGGGTCGCCCTCGCCATGGCCTTCAGCGAGCCGACCTCGACCATACGGATCGCGGTGGCCAGCAGGACACCGGCGAGCGCGGCCAGCGGGATCCGGGAGACGAGGGGCGCCGCCGCGAAGACGATCACGGCGAGAACGGCGGCGTGGGTGAGGGAGGCGAGGCGGGAGCCCGCGCCCGTACGGACGTTGACCGCGGTGCGCGCGATGGCGCCGGTCGCGGGCACGCCCCCGAACAGCGGGGCGGCGATGTTGGCCAGTCCTTGTCCGAACAGCTCCCGGTCGGGGTCGTGCTTCTGCCCCACCGTCATGCCGTCCGCGACCGAGGCGGACAGCAGGGACTCCAGGGCGGAGAGGGCCGCGACCGCCACGGCGGGAGCGAGCAGGTTCCCCACCGAGCCGAGGTCGAGGAAGGACAGGGACGGCACGGGCAGTCCCGCCGGTAGGTCGCCGATCGGTTTCGCCTCGTCCAGGTGGGCCAGCTGTGCCACGATCGCCGCCGCGATCACCGCGACGATCGAGAACGGCACGGTCGGCCGCCATCGGGCACCGATCAGCATGACCGCGGCCACCGCGACGGCGAAGCCGACCGCCGTCCAGTTCGGAGCCTTCGCGAACTCCTCCACCCCCCGCCAGGTCACCACCAGCACCCGGTCGCCCTCCGGCTTGGGCACGCCCAGCGCGTTCGGGATCTGCTGCAGGCCTATCACGCAGGCGATCCCGAGGGTGAAGCCCTCGACCACCGGGGCGGGCACGTACTGCATGTACTTCCCGGCCCGCAGCACCGCCAGACCGACGAGCAGCACGCCCGCCATCAGCCCGACGGTCAGCACTCCGGTCGGCCCGTACTGACCGACGATCGGCACCAGCACGACCGTCATGGCTCCGGTCGGGCCGGAGACCTGCAGGTTGGATCCGCCGAACACGGCGGCGAGCGCTCCCGCGACCACGGCGGTCGCCAGGCCCGCCTCGGCGCCGAGGCCGGAGGAGACGCCGAAGCCGAGCGCGAGGGGCAGCGCGACGATCGCGACGGTCAGACCGGCGAGCAGGTCGCGGCGCGGGTCGCGCCGGATCTCCGCGAGGTCGGAACGGTTCGGCAGCAACACCATGATCCGGGCCCAGGCCCGGCCGAATGCCGAGGTCACTGGGCAACGACCTCGGCTTCCCGCAGCTCGGCGAGCAGCTCGGTCCGCCCCGCCAGCATCTCGGTGAGGATCCGCCGCGCGGCCTTCATGAGATCGGCGACATCGCCGCCGGCCAGTTCGTAGACAACCGTCGAGCCCTCACGCGTCGAGGTGACGATCCCCGAGCGGCGCAGCACGGCCAGCTGCTGCGAGAGACCCGAAGCCTCCACCTCGATGGCGGCCAGCAGGTCCCGCACCGGCATCGGCCCGTCCTGGAGCAGTTCCAGCACTCGTATCCGCACGGGATGCCCCAGCATCCGGAAGAACTCGGCCTTGGCCTGGTACAGCGGAACGGACACGACTCCTCGGCTTCCCTACGAGACCCCACTGCGGGGGCAGACGCGAAAGGCTGCGCCCGCGGCTACCTGCGAACGCAGCAAACACAGCATCTAACCAATTGCGAACTTTTGCAATTCTGCATCCTGTGGCGCCCCGGACAAACCCTCCAGGGGCCCCCGCTCGGGAGGATCAGGCCTTCTTGACCACGCTCGACTTGAGCTGCATCGCTCCGAAACCGTCGACCTTGCAGTCGATGTCATGGCCGTCAACCCCGTCGACCAGCCGGATGTTGCGCACCTTGGTCCCGGCCTTGATCCCGGAGGGGCTGCCCTTGACCTTGAGCGCCTTCACGACCACCACGGTGTCGCCGTCCTGGAGCACATTGCCGACGGCGTCCTTGACGACGCGCTCTCCGGCGACGTCGCCGCCCTCGGCACCGGCCTCGGCGGGAACCCATTCGTGGCCGCACTCGGGGCACACCACCAAGGCGTTCATCTCGTAGGTGTACTCACACTTGCACTTCGGACAGGGGGGAAGATTCTCGATCATCCCTCCAGCGTATCCGGCTCCGCAGGCCGAGACGGACGCCGTCGTCCTCGGCGGCACGGCCGGCTCGGGGGGTGTCACCGCGGTTCCGCGTTCACAATGGTCACGAGGAGCGGCACGCGGCAGTGCCGGGAAGGAGTACGGGATGACCCGCTCTGTCGTGGTCGGGATCGACGGCTCCCGAGAAAGTCTCGTCGCGGCCGAGTGGGCGGCCAGGGAGGCGGCCCTTCGAGACCTCCCGCTACGTCTTGTGCACGCCGCGCCCGCCCCCGTCCGTGAGTCCGCCGATGGGCCGGTTGCCTTGACCTGGCAGCAGACAGGCGAGGAACTGCTCCATCGTGCGCAGGCCGACCTGGCCGGTCGGTATCCCAGCGTGGCGATGAGCGTCGTACAGATGGCCGATTCGGCCGCGCCCGCATTGCTCTCGGCTTCCGAGACGGCCGAACTGCTCGTCGTCGGGGCACGAGGGGATGGCGGGTTCGACGGTCTCGTCGTGGGCTCGACGGCGCTGGCGACGGCGGGCACCGCCTCCTGCGCCGTCGCGATCGTGCCCGGGAACCCGCCCGCGGCTGCCCACGATGCCGAGGTGTGCGTCGGCGCCGACGCGTGGCACGCGGCCGGGCCACCCCTGGACTTCGCGTTCAGTGCAGCTCAGCTCCGCGGCGCCCGGTTGCGTGCCCTGTACGCGTGGTCCCTCTCCGGCCCCGCTCCGTGGAGTGCGCACGGAGTGCCCGAAGAAGACCGGGCAGCGTGGGAGGACGAGGAGGTCCAACGTCTGTCCGATGTGCTCGAAGGCCGACAGGACAAGTATCCGGACGTCACGGTGCTGCCTGATGTCGTCCTCCTCCACCCGGCCTACGCCCTGGTACACGCCTCCCAGCGGGCCGATCTGCTCGTCCTCGGCCGACGCTCGGGCCCGCGGGCGGCGGAGCGGCGGCTGGGCCCGGTGGCCCACGCCGTCCTGCATCACTCTCGCTGCCCGGTGGTCGTCGTACCGCACGGGTGACGCCATGTGGCGGCGTCAGGTGCCGAAGAAGACGTCGAACTCCGTGTACAGCTCCTGCGGGACCCGCTTGGTCGCCTTCGTCGCGTCAGCGAGCGGGATACGTGTGATGTACGTGCCGTGCAGCGCCATCATCGTGCCGAAGTCGCCGTCCTTGACCGCGTCCACGGCGTGCAGACCGAAGCGTGTGGCGAGCCACCGGTCGTACGCGCTCGGCGTGCCACCACGCTGCACATGACCGAGAACCGTCGTGCGGGCCTCCTTCTCGGTCCGGTGCTCGACCTGCCGGGCCAGCCAGTCACCGATCCCGGACAGGCGCACATGCCCGAACTCATCGCGCGACTCGTCCTTGACCACCATCTGCCCGGCCTTGGGCACGGCCCCCTCCGCCACGACGACGATGGGGGCGTAGTTGATCTCGAAGCGTTTCTCCACCCAGGCACACACCTGATCGAGATCGAACTCCACTTCCGGGATGAGGATGGCGTTCGCGCCCCCGGCGACGCCGGCATGCAGAGCGATCCACCCGGAGTGGCGTCCCATCACTTCGACGACCAGCGTGCGCTTGTGGGACTCCGCGGTGGTGTGCAGGCGGTCGATGGCCTCCGTCGCGATGCTGACGGCAGTGTCGAAGCCGAAGGTGTAATCGGTGCCGCTGACGTCGTTGTCGATGGTCTTGGGCACACCGACCAGGTTGACCCCGGCATCGGACAGTGCGGTCGCGACGCTGAGCGTGTCCTCGCCGCCGATGACCACGAGAGCATCGATCTTGTGCCCGCCGAGCGTGTTCTTGATGCGGTCGATGCCGTCGTCGAGCCGCAGGGGGTTGGTGCGAGAGGAGCCGAGAATCGTGCCGCCCAGCGGAAGGATGCCGCGCACGGCCTGGACGTCCAAGGGCATGGTCACGTCCTTGACCGCGCCGCTCCACCCGTCGACAAGCCCGACGAACTTCCAGGCGTACTCCTGTACGCCTTTGCGTACGACACTGCGGATCACCGCATTGAGCCCGGGGCAGTCGCCGCCCCCGGTCAGCACTCCCACCCGCATGATTGCTCTCCCTTGCCCAGTGCCCGTATGGAGATCTGTCTCCAGCTTGAACCCACCCGGGAAGGAGCGCACGGTGTGCTCCGCTCGGCGACCTCGCGGACCCGGTACCGCTTCGAGGTCGCTAGGCGACGGCGTCGTCCGGAATGGCCTGTTCGGACCAGATGATCTTGCCCGTCGTCGTGTATCGGGTGCCCCAACGGCGGGCGAGCTGGGCCACGATCAGCAGACCCCGTCCGCCCTCGTCCGTGGTCCGGGCATGGCGCAGGCGTGGCGAGGTGCTGCTGGCGTCGGAGACCTCGCAGATCAGGCTGCGGTCCCGGATCAGGCGGAGGCAGACCGGTCCTCTCGCATGGCGGATGGCGTTGGTGACCAGTTCGCTGACGATGAGCTCCGTGGTGAACGTCAGATCGGATATGCCCCACTCCGTCAGCTGCCGGGCGGCGAGGCCGCGGGCGTGCGCGACGGTGGCCGGATCGCTGGGCAGATCCCAGGAGACGACCCGGTCCCGGGCCAGGGCATGGGTCCGGGCGAGGAGCAGTGCCGCGTCGTCGGACGGCGGGCCGATCAGCAGATCGTCGATCACCTTGCGGCCCGTCTCCTCCAATGCCGGACGGGGTGCCGCGAGGACATCGGTCAGCCGGCAGAGTGCGACGTCGATGTCCCGGTCGAAGGACGCGATGAGGCCGTCGGTGTAGAGCGCGATGAGGGTGCCCTCGGCCAGCTCCAGTTCGACGGACTGAAAGGGCAGGTACCCGAGGCCGAGTGGCGGTCCGGCGGGCAGGTCCGGGATCTCGGCGCCGCCGTCGGGACCGACGACCACGGGCGGGAGGTGACCTGCCCGGGCCAGCGTGCACCGCCTGCTGACCGGGTCGTAGACGGCGTACAGGCAGGTGGCTCCCATGAAGGCCGTGCCCGCGGCCGCGCCCTCGGCCGCCGTCGAGGCATCACTGTCGTGCGCCCCCATGAGGCCGATGACCAGGTCGTCCAGATGAGCCAGCAGTTCGTCCGGGGACAGGTCGAGGTTGGCGAGCGTGCGTACGGCGGTGCGCAGGCGTCCCATGGTCGCCGCCGCGTTGATGCCGTGCCCGGCCACGTCCCCGACGACCAGGGCGACCCGTGCGCCGGAGAGCGGAATCACGTCGAACCAGTCGCCGCCCACACCGCTGGGGGCATCCGCCGGGAGATACCACGACGCCACCTCAAGAGCGGATCCTCCGGTCAGGTCCTGGGGCAGCAGGTAGCGCTGCATGGAACGGGCCGCGGTGCGCTCGCGGGTGAATCGGCGCGCGTTGTCGATGCACACCGCGGCGCGGGAGACGAGTTCCTCGGCGAGACGTACGTCGTCCTCCTCGAAGGGGCCCAGTCGCCGGGAACGGGCGAACGTCGCCACGCCCAGGGTGACGCCGCGTGCCCGCACCGGAACCACCATCACCGATCGGAAGTCGTAACCGAGGAGGGAGGCGCCCAGTGACTCGTCCTCGGTCACCCAGGGGCTGGCCGTGTGGTCCAGGATGCGTTCCACCAGGGTCCTGCTCTCCAGCAGACAGCGGGTCACGGGAGACAAGGGCGCGCGCCGGACCGATTCCCCCACGGCCAGAGTCGCCTCGGGACAGCCCTCACGCACCGACTGCTGCCCCGCGCGCCGGATGACGGGCGCCATACCGACCGGCCCGGGGGCCGGCTCCTCACCCCTCATGACGGAGTCCAGCAGGTCGACGGCGACGAAGTCGGCGACGGAGGGCACGGCGTCGTCGGCCAGTTCCTGCGCGGTCCGGGTCACGTCCAGGGTGCTGCCGATGCGGGCGGCAGCGTCGTTGAGCAGGGCCAGACGTTCCTGCGCCCGCCAGCGCTCGGTGACGTCGATGACCATGTACCAGACACCCACGTTCCGGCCGTGACGGTCCTTCATCGCGAAGAAGGAGGCGGAGATCGCACGGCCGGCATCCGGGTCCACGTGACTGGGGCCGCGGTACTCGAAGTCCATCACCGAAGCCCCGGTCTCCAGCACCTCACGCATCTTCTCCTCGAAGGCCTCCGCCTCCCCCTTCGGCAGTACCTCCGCCATCCGCCGGCCCAGCCGTCGCTCAAGGGGGATCTGGCGGTCCAGCGGCTCGTTCACCCACACGTACCGCAGGTCCGTGTCGAGGACGGCGATGCCGACCGGCGCGTGGGTGAGGAAGGGAGTGAGCATCAGCTGGCTCACCCCGCCGCCCGGCATGCGCCAGAAGGCCCGCTTCGGGGGCCGGCCGACGAACCTGCCGAAGACCAGCGCGGCGACCGTGGCCACCAGGACGCCCGGGACCATTTCGTACACGCCCGACTCGAGGGGGCCGAGCAGCGGATTGATCTTCTTCCACAGCAGCACGGTCGCCGCACCCGACACGATCCCGGCCATGGCTCCGGCCCACGTCATGCGCGGCCAGTACAGAGAGAGAAGGACGACCGGCCCGAAGGCGGCTCCGAAGCCTGCCCAGGCATAGGCGACGATGCCCAGCAACCCGTCGCCCCTGAGCGCGATCGCGAAGGCCACCACGGTCACGACGACCACAGCGGCGCGACCGACCCACACCAGTGCCCTGTCCGAGGCGCGCCGGTTGAGGAACGCGCGGTAGAAGTCCTCCGTGAGAGCGACGGACGACACGAGGAGCTGGCTGTCCGCGGTCGAGATGATCGCGGCCAGTACGGCGATCAGCATCACCCCGGCGCCCCAGGGATCGAACAGTGTCCGGCTCAGCGTGATGTACACCGTCTGCGGGTCGCTGAGCGGCGCGCCGCTCTGCGCGATGCCCACCAGGCCGACGAGCGTGGCGCCGGTCAGCACGACGATGACCCACCCTGTTCCGATACGGCGGGCCGTGGGGATGGCACCAGTGCTGCGGATGCCCATGAAACGGGCCAGAATGTGCGGCTGACCGAAATAGCCGAGACCCCAGGCGAGCAGGGAGGTGATCGCGACCACGCCGAGCGACCCGCCTGCCGACCACCGTCCGTCCGTGAGGTCGACACTGGCACCCATGTCCAGCAGGCCGGGTGACTTGCTGTTGAGGGTGTCGCGCAGTGCGCCGAGGCCGCCGAGCGCTCCGATGCCGACGACGGGGAGCACGAGCAGGGCGAGGAACATCAGCGTGGCCTGCATGACGTGCGTGAGGCTCACGGCGAGGAAGCCGCCCAGGCATGAGTAGACGACGATCACCAGGGCGGTCAGGGTCGCTCCGAGCCCGAATCCGACGCCGAAGATGTGCTCGAACAGCAGCCCGCCGGCGACCAGCCCACTGGCGACGTAGACGGTGAAGAACACAAGCGTGACCGCCGCCGAGACCATCCGGAGCATCCGGGTGCGGTCCTCGAACCGCTCCTCCAGATAGGCCGACAGGCTCACGGCGTTTCCCGCCCGCTCGGTGTAGGTGCGCAGCCTGGGCGCGACGAACAGCCAGTTGAGATAGGTACCGAGCATCAGACCGGCCGCGATCCAGGCGGCGCCGACGCCGGCCGCGTACACCGCGCCGGGAAACGCGAGGAACAGCCAGCCGGACATGTCGCTGGCTCCTGCGGACAGCGCGGCGACGCATGCCCTGAGTCTGCGGCCCCCGAGAGCGAAGTCGGCGAAGGTACGAGTGCGGCTGCGGGCCCAGACTCCTGTTCCGATCATGACGGCCACATACACGAGGAATATGGCCACGATCGGCGCACTCAACTCGACCATGTTGTCCTCGCCTGCGAGGTTCATGAGTACGGGCGCGACCATCGCACACCTGAGAGCCGTAGCTCCTCTTACACAAAGGTACAGATTTTCATCGATACCGGCTGTCGGTGCTGCCCGCACCGGGGCGGACACGCATGCTGCGGGAGTCTTCGCGATCGGGCTCGGGCAGCCCGATCAGGAGCAGGGTCACGTCGTCGTCATGCGTGGTCGTGTCCGGGACGAGGGTTCTCATCAGCCGCTCCGCGGCCTGGTCGAGGCTGTCCGGATCTGTGGGAGCGCCCTTCAGCGCGTCGTTGAGGGTGTGGGCGAGGATGTCGATCTGGGCCTCGATGTCGGTACCGGGCCTCTCGACCAGTCCGTCGGTGTAGAGCGCGAGAGTGGTGCCCGGCTGCAGTGGCTGGGTCGTCTGCCGGAACGGCACGTCGCCGCCGCACGAATCGTTGACGCCCAGCGGCACACCGACCGGTGCGTGCAGCAGACGAGCGGGCCCGTCGGGGGGCAGGACGATGACCGGCGGGTGTCCCGCCGAGCACAGGGTGACCTCGTGGGCACTCTGGTCTATCACCAGGTAGACGCAGGTGACGAGCTGGTCCGCCAGGTCGCCGACGAACGCGTCCAGACCGGTCATGAGACGGCTGGGCGATATGCCCGTGCGGGCGAGCGCGTGGGAGGCCGCACGCAGCTGGCCCATGACGGCAGCCGCCTCCAGGCCCCGGCCCATCACATCGCCGACGACGACGCCGGTACGCACTCGGTCCAGGGGAATGATGTCGAACCAGTCGCCGCCGACTCCGGGGTCCTGGACGGACGCCCGGTACCGGTGGGCGCTGGGCAAGTAGGGCAGACGGGACGGCTCGCCCATGAGACTGTGCTGCAGGGTGTAGGCGATGCGTCGATGCTCCTCGTAGCGCTCGGCGCGTTCGGCCTCGGCCTGTCTGCGTTCGGTGATGTCCCTTACGGTCAGGAACACGAGCGTCTCCTCTTCGGCCTGGAGGCTGCTGAGGCTCACCTCGACGGGGAACTCACCGCCGGCACCGTCCAGCCCGAACAGACCCTGGTCCAGGACGATCGGCTTCGGGTCCGCCTGCCGCAGGTAGGCATGGAGGAGGGCTTTGTGCCGTCGGCGCCGCGGGCCGGGGACCAGGTCCACGATGTCGGTGCCCAGGAGGTCGGTGGCCGTACGACCGAACAATGACTGCACCTGCGCATTGGCCATGACGACGGTGCCTCGGCCATCCGTGATCAGCGTGGCGTCGGGCGCCGATTCCAGCAGCGCGAGGAAGCGCCGGTTGGCCCGCCGGACCTCGCGCTGGGCCGCGACTCGTTCGGTGATGTCGGTGACCACGCCGCATACCGCATAGGGCCTGCCGGACGGGGTCTTGAGCGGGAACAGACTCGTGAGGAAGTCCCGTGGACCGCCCGGCAGGACGAACTGCTCCTCCCGTTGCACAGGGACGCCCCGTACCAGCATGGCGAGGTCTGCGGCCCGCGCCTGACGCGCGAGCCCGTGCGGCATGACATCCCGGTCCCGGCGGCCCAGTACCCGCTCGCGGGACAGGCCCAGGCTCTCCTCGAACGTCGTGTTGACCGCCAGGTAGCGCCCGTCCAGGTCCTTGATGAACACCACCGCGGGTGTGTGGTCCATGAACGCCTGCAGCAGTTCGTTCTGTCGCACCTGCCATTCCGCACGGGCGTGCGCCACCTCGATACGGCGGCCCACGACCAACGCCGAGAAGATGACCGCGGCGAACACGGCCACGTGCCCGCACACCAGCAGGGCGGTACCCAGACGCGTCCCGAACAGTGCCGCGTCCTCACCGGCCAGAACGAGCCAGCCCAGCAGCGGCGGTACGACCAGGACGGTGGCGAACAGCCGGCGTCCCAGCGCCCCCGTCGTACCCGCGTTCATCAGCAGTCCGGCAGGACCCCGGTCCGGCTGGGCGAGGAAGGCGGCGATGCCCAGCAGTACCAGCGCCAGGCCGGTGTACAGGGCCATGCCCTTGTAGGCGCCGAACCGTTCCAGTGCGGGTACGGCGTACGCGAACCCGTACAGCCGCAGCATTCCCAGTGTGAGAACGGCCAGGCCCGGAACCTGACAGGTCCAGGCGGGAAGCCGGGACGTGCTCGCGCACAGAGCCGCCACTCCCCCCAGCATCAGCGCCGGAGCCGTATTGGGCGCCATCCGTCCGGGCACCTCTGTCGCCACCCGCATCGTGTCGTCCCTGAAGAGCAGCTCATCGATGCCCAGACCCACACCGGTCACGTACTCCGCAGCGGTGAGCCCACCGATCAAGGCGGCCAGGGCCGCTGCCGCACGGGCCACGTTGATCATCCACGGGGTGACGCATCCGCGAGTCACCAAGGACAGGGAAACGCCGAGTGCCAGCACGGCCACGGCGGTGTTCGCGTTCATGGTCGTGTCGGCCCCCGGCACGCGCCTCAGGACGTCGATGCCGAGGATCCAGCCGGACAGACCCGACGCGCCCAGCACAGCGGCCACGACGGCTGCGCCCTGAGCCACAGCCCGAGCAGCGTCCAGGGCGGACTGCTGGTACGGCAGGTCCGCGGCCTGCTCTGTGCCAAGTGCGCCAGGCAACTCGGGCGTCTGCTGCTCTTCCGTCACGGAACACTCGTTCATGTAGACAAATAGCTAAATCTTCACCAATACCCTAAGTGCTCTGATCGATGACTTCCTCCCCGGCCCTCCGGCAGTTCGCGGGTGCGGCGAGCTCACGAGGCGGCGGCGTCGCGGAGGGCCCGACGTCCTGTGGAGTGCGCTTCCTGGGCCGGGGACGGCTCGTCGGGCCCCGGGTTCGGGCGGTGGAGTTCCACGAAGGGGCGGCCGCCGGTCGTCCACCGGCGGGTGAGAGTCCAGCCGGAAGCGCCGGCGGCATCCAGCAGGGCGGTCGTGCCGACGCGGGCCCAGGCGAACGGCCGCCCGTGCCGCCCGTGAGCGTCCTCGACGCGGACGGTGAGGCATTCGTCGACATCGTCGCCTGCCGCCTCGACCAGCAGACGGCCGCCGGGGCGGACCAGGCCCCGCATGCGCACGAGCAGCGCCACCGGGTCGCCGCCGATCCCCACATTGCCGTCCATCAGCAGGACGGTGCCCCAGCGGCCCTCTCTCGGCAGGCGGTCGAAGACGGACCGCCGCAGGGCGGTTCCGCCGTGGCGCCGGGTCCTGGCGACGGCGGCCGGGCTGATGTCCACGCCGAGTGCGGGCACGCCGCGCGCGGCCAGGGCGGCCACCAGGCGTCCCGGTCCGCAGCCGACGTCCAGGACAGGGCCGAGGCAGCGGTGCAGCACGCCGGTGTCGGCAGTGTCGGGGGCGGCGCACCACCGCTCCACGTCCAGGGGGAGCAGTTCCGCCGCCCCGAGCGTGCGTGGCGCCATACGGCGCAGGTACAGCGGACCGCTTCCGGTACGCAGAGCACGGGCGTAGGGGTCGTCCGACCAGGGCTCACCGGGCTCGGCGACGAAGGGCTCCACAAGGAAGGGGGATGTCTCGATCACCCCACTCACCCTACGAACACAAAGCGGGCATAAGGGATTTGGTGTTCTTACGGACCGCTGACGTCGCCGTGCCTCGAACATCCCCAGAGTTGGGATACGGCGGCCCTCACGACGGTGGCCGTCGGCTGCGGGTGAACCCCCGCACGGCAACCACGAGGGCCGTCACCGCGGCCACGGCCACCAGCGCGATGAGCCAGTTGCGCGGATAATCCAGCGGAAGCACCGAGGCGTTGGCGCGCGGCCCCGGGCGCAGCAGAACCGGCAGCGCCACCACCGTCAACGTGCCCGCGGCCAGCAGCGCCCCGCGGACCGGCCCGCGCGCGCCACCGCGGACCAGTACCAGCCCGACCAGCAGCGCCGACGGCGCGATCAACGTGTCGTGCAGAACGATCGCCCCGCCCAGCCAGACCAGTACGTCCGTCACGTCACGGACGTCGAGCAGCAGCCACGCGCCGACGCCCATCAGCGCCACGCCGACCGCACCCGTGAGGTAGCGCGTCACCTTCATGCCAGCACCTCCAGCCGGCCCACCCACTTGGTCTGCAGCACGCCCGGACGGTTGGGGGCGATGAGGCGCGCCGGGTAGCCGTGGTCGGGGTCGAGTTGCTCTCCGTTCAGGCGCAGGGCGAGCAGGGTCAGCGGGTCGCGGGCGTGCTCGTGCCCCATCTCCGACACCCGGTAGCCGCCGCGCAGCTGCAACGACACCACCCTCACGCGCGCATGCGGCGGCGCGCCCGCCCGCTCCAGCAGATCGACGATACGGACGCCCGTCCACTGCGCCGACTTGCTCCAGCCCTCCACGCAGGCCATCGGGAGCTCCACCCTGTGCTGGGGCAGAGCACGCAGCTCGTCCAGCGTCAGGGTGTACGACCGCGGCCCGGCCACCACCAGGCGGTACTCCTCGTCGGCGATCCGGCCGACTCCGGCCGCCGCAGCGGTCCGGTTGACGGGCAGGGCCTGCGGGCCGTGGTCCGGATGGCGGGGCGCGAAGAGGGTGAAGTCCTTCAGTGGCGTGAAGGACTGACCCACCGTGGTCAGCGTGACGGCCCCGACGGCCGCGCCCACCGCTGCCAGGAGCGACCGCCGGTCGGGACCGTCCTGCGCGGGCAGGGCGAGAGTCCCGGGCGACCATCGGCTCCAGTGCGCCCGGATCTCGGGCGCCTTGACCGCGATGTGCAGGACCAGCGCCCCCACCACCAGCCACGCCACCGCGTAGTGCACCGGCACGAACGAGAACGGCCACGGGTACCACTGGGCCGTGTTCAGCAGCCCTGTGGCCTGCTCGAAGACGGCCCCGGCGACCAGCACCGCGACCGACAGCCGCTCGAGCGCGTGCCGTACCGACCGCAGCGGCGGCCACTCGAACAAGCGCGGATACACGGTCCACAGCTTGGCCAGCAGCAGCGGAATCGCCGCGATGCCGGAGGCGACATGCAGGCCCTGGGTGACCCGATAGCCCCATGCCGGACGGCTCGGAATGTCGTCGGTCGCCCAACTCGGCGGATGTTGCATGACATGGCTGATCAGACCGGTGACGAAGCACACGACGAACGCCACACCCAGCCACCGACCGATCGAGGTCGCGGTGCGGGCATCGTGCAGCCTGCCCTTGAACACCGGCGGAGAGACACGCAGTTTCATACCCTCCATCCCACTGGCCACGAGGCCGTTTCGGAACATTTGATCCCTTACGGAACAGGGACGTCTCCGGCCTCCGGTCCTCGCTCGTCCGCCTGGGCGGACCGCCGCACGGCGTCGGCGCTCTCGGGCCTCGTCAGGACGGGAAGACGCCGAGCCGGCGCAGCTGCGCGAGGACGTCGACGACGCCCCTGATCTCGGTGATCCGCCCGTCGGTGAAGCGGAAGATGAAGATCTCGTTGTAGGTGACGGTCTTGCCCGTCGGCGGCAGGCCCTGGTACTCACCCCGGTGGGTCCCGGTCACCGTGTTCCTGGAGACGACCTTGTCGCCCTCCGTGATCGTCTCCTCGACGGCGACGTGGATGTCGGGGAACGCGCGCAGGAGCACCTGCCACACCCGCTTCAGTGCCTCCGCTCCCGTCGCACCCATCGGTACCGGCGCGACCTGCATCTGTCGGGCACCGCCGTCGGGCTGGCACTCGCGGCGACGGGGCCGGGCGCGCTCCTGGGCTCGCTGCTGGCCGCCCGCCTGCCGAGCCGCTTCGGACATGGCGCTGTGCTCGTGTCCGCGGCAGCACTCAGCGACGGTGTGTTCCTTTCGCTGCCCGCACTGCACGGCTCCTGTGCGGTGACGGTTCCCGCGCTCCTTGCGGTCAACTTCGTCTTCGGGACCTTCAGCCAGCTGGTGAATGTCACGGTCATGGCCGTGCGGCAGACCGTCGCTCCGGACGGGATGCAAGGCCGCGCGGCCGCGACGATCAACTTTGTCGGCATGGGGCTGACCCCGCTCGGCTCGCTGCTCGGCGGCTTTCTCGCGGACGTGTGGGGGACGCGCACCAGCCTCCTGGCAACAGCCGCGGGCATGCTGCTGTCGCCGGCGCTGATGGCCCTGTCCCCACTCGCCCGCCTGGGGCGGACACTTCCCACCCCGCCGGAGTCGGCGGTCCCGTCTGCGTGTCGGCTTCCATCGCAGAGGACGTGATTGACTACCACCGTGTTGTCCGAAACCGTCTTCACCACTCAGGATCTGCCGGCGAACGACCGCTTCGAGGCATGGTCGGAGCAACTGGGCCGCACCCACGCGCCGATGCAGCTGAGCAGCGAGCGCACCGCGGACTACCGGGGACACCAGCGCGTGATCGGGCTGGGCGACGTGACTGTGTGGCCCGCGACCTTCGACCACCTGGTCTTCCGCCGGACGCCCAGGCTGGTGCGCCGGTCCGACCCGGAGGTGTTCCACCTGTCCCTGCTGCGGCACGGAGACGCCGTGGCGAGCTGGGGCCGGCAGCAGGTGGCGTACCGGCTCAACGACTTCCACGTGAACTACTCGTCCCGGTCCTACGAGATATCCACCGGGTACGAACCGGTCACCATCGTCGGGGTGGAGATACCGCGCGCGGCCCTGGATCTCCCGGCCGGCCGTGCGGACCGGGTGGTCGGACACCGGGTGTCCGGCCGGGAGGGGATGGGTGCGTTGCTCGCGGGGATGCTCGTGCAACTGACCTCGGACACTTCCTCGTACCGGGCAGCCGACGCGGAGCGGCTGGGCATGGTCGTCACCGATCTCGTCACCGCCGTCTTCGCCCACGCCCTCGACGCGGAGCCGGAATTGCCGCCCGAGACTCACGCCCGCACCCTGACCCTGCGCATCAAGTCCTTCATCCGCCGGCATCTGGGCGATGCGGAGCTGACCCCCGCGAACATCGCGGCGGCCCACCACATCTCGCGCAGCTACCTGTACCGCCTCTTCCGGGACGAGGGCCTGACCGTGGCCTCGTACATACGCGACCAGCGGCTGGCCAACGCCCGCCGAGACCTCGCCGACCCCGGCCTGCGCACGCTCCCCGTCCACGCCGTGGCCGCCCGTTGGGGCTACTCCCGCCCCGGCGACTTCACCCGGGCTTTCCGTGCCGCGCATGGCATGGCACCCAGTGAGCTGCGGGACCAGGCGCTGAACCGACCAGCCGTGGACGGTGTGCACACGGCCGTGGACGCTGTGCGAACGACAACCCTCGACGCACTCACGCATCATTGATCCCGGTCGCTCAACAGGCCCACGTGCCCGACGGCGTGCCAGGGCCACGGGGGTGCCCTGGTACGCCCAGAGCACAACGGCGCCCCGGTCCGGCGGCGTCGGTCCGCCCGTGGACCCATGCCGCCGGACAGCGGACGCACTGCGCGAGACAGGCGCCGCACCCACCACCTGCGGGCCCCAGGTCCGGGATCACGCCGACTCAGTGATCGCTCTCAGAAGTCCGGCTCGCCATGGCTCACGAAGAAGTGGCCGGAGGCGTGGCTCATGGAGTGTCCCAGCTGCACATCTGTCAGCATGCGCAGAATGAACTCACCGGCCCCGCAATCGAATCCCTGATCGTCGCCGTCATGGGACTGCGTGACCACGGTCCACGAGTCGGGATCGGTCGCGCCCGTCCTCCACATGAGGAGCTCGTATTCGGACCAGCCGAAAGGCAGGAGTCCGCCGCGTGCCGGGTCGAATCCGTCACTCTTCCACGGGTTGCGGCCGGCGCCGGAATCGCGGGGCACGGCAAACTCGACGTACTCGTCGAAGCTGCCCGCACCGAACAGATCGACGATCTCCTTGTAGTCGCTGGGCAGCCGTGTGCCAAGGTCGGCCTCGATCGTGGGCCAGTCGATGCGGGGCCCGGGTATCAGTTCCCAGCCGGTGACGATGCGCAGTTTCTCTGCCCAGGACGCGCTCTCCGGGAAACCTGCGAGCGCCGGGTCCTCGCGGTGGGCGATCACGGCGACCGTACGGGGCCCCTGCGGGGAGGTCACCATGCCGCACCCGACCCAGCGGTTCCGGTAGCCCCAGCCCCGCATCTCGAACAACTCCCCTGCCCCAAAAGGCTCGACCAGCGGCAGGCCGGTACGTTCGGTCAGCGACGGATCGACGAACGCGCCCGCTGCCAGGTTCCGGTGCTGCCCTGCCCACGAACCGATCTCCGCGACAAGTTCATGCAGATCCGTGCCTTGCGGGGCTTCCATGATGACGGGGCGGTCCCGACCAGGGGGATTGCCCTCGATTCCACGCCAGACGCTGTCGACGAATGCGCTGATTCCCATGGCGGCCAGTCAAGCCCATGCCGCTGACATCCCCAGCAGCGGGAAGCAGGCATCATGGCGGGCACCCGTCTCGACAGCGCCGCGAGGATGAGCAAGGAGACAGACTTCATGCCACGCACCAGCGGGTTCACCCCGGGTCTACGAACACGGTTGGTCGGAGCCGTGCGGCAACACCGCGTCCTCTCGATCGCCCTCGCGCTGAAGCTGACGACCGCCGTGGCCCTGGGTGTGGTGTGGCAAACCAAGGTCCGCCGCTCTGGAGACCTCGACGACTACCGAGACCTTCTCGTGGATGATCCCGGTGCACCGGACGAAAACTCGGTCAAGGTGACCTCGCTCGGCACCACCATGATGCTCGTCGACGACGGCACGACTCAGATTCTCATCGACGCGTTCATCACCCCGGCCGCGCTTCTCGACGCCGCGCTCGGGCGGCCGGTCTCCACCGACCGCAACGCAGTGGACGCCGCGCTCGACAAAGTGGGGGCCGATCGCGTGCGCGCCATCTTCATCTCCCACTCCCACCATGACCACGCGCTGGACGTCGCCTACATCGCGACCCGCACGGGAGCCACCGTCCACGGCTCACCGTCCACGCTGAACATCGCCAGGGGCGGCAACGTCCCCGAGGACCGCCTGGCACTCCTGGACCCGGAGAATCCGGTCGAGGTGGGCAACTTCACTGTGCGCACCATCGTCTCCAAACACTCCCCCAACCCGATGGGCGGTGAGGGCGCGACCATCGACGAGCCTCTGCCGCAACCTGCGCCCATCAGCGCATACAAGGAGGGCGGAACCTACGACTTCCTCGTGGCGACACCGGAGACGAGCATCCTGTTCAAAGGTTCGGCGAACTGGATCCCCGGCACGCTCACCGGAGTTCACGCCGATGCGCTGTTCCTCGGCATCGGCGGTCTCGGACGCGCCGGACAACGCTTCAGCGAGGGGTTCCTCGACGCAACCATCGGC
This sequence comes from Streptomyces sp. HUAS 15-9, assembly GCF_025642155.1. NCBI lineage: Bacteria > Bacillati > Actinomycetota > Actinomycetes > Kitasatosporales > Streptomycetaceae > Streptomyces > Streptomyces qianjiangensis. The sequence goes on from NZ_CP106798.1 coordinate 377,355, forward strand.
GCCGTGCAACCCGCCATTGTCATCCCCACCCACTGGAACGACTTCTTCCGCCCGGCACGCGAGGGCCTTCCGCTGCACCGCAAACTGATCGACGACACACCCGCCGCATTCGACACCGTGCTCGCCCGCGCCGAAGCTGATGGCATCATCGTCCACCTGCTGGATGCGTTCGGCAGCATCACCGTCCGCGAAGGGTTGTCCGGTTGATCGATGGCATCGGCGCACCCTGGCAGGGGACTCCCTCGTTCACGGGCCGTGATCCGGTTTGAGCCATGGACGACGAGACACCCACGAGCGTCGCCGTCTGAGCGACCATGGTCGTGACCGTAATACCAGCGCCACCCTCGCGCTCTCCCCCGTTAACATGTTCTAACTCACGATGATCGCTCTTGTCCGCCCTTCACCGAAACCCATGCCATCTGGTACGACACAACCCCTAGTTACCGACTTCTAACAAAACTGGCCAAACAGTTGATATCAATAGCATCCCGGGTGTTTTCACAAATAAAGAGCAGAATCCCGTTCGCCGCATGGCGTCGACCACGGGCGATCCTGTGGACCGGCGCGGGTGCGGTGGCCCTCGGATTCCTCATCGCTCTGGAGATCGCCGCACGTCGCTACGGCCTCCCAGGGCCGATGACCAATCAGGTGCGAGAGGTGATATTCCCGCCCAAGTCGGGGTTCCTGCTGTACGCCAGCCTGGGGTTGATGATGGTGGTGCTACCCCGGCGGCAGCGGTTCGTCGCGGCCGGTGTCGCGATCGGCATCGACGTCGTCTTCTTGTCGGTGCGGTGGGCGGTCGGCGCCGAGCTGACCGAGGGCCATCCCTTCGGCAACGGCGCGTTGTGGGTGGTCCTGGGATATGCGGTCATCGCCCTCACTCGCCGCACCGGCCAGGAACGTGTCCTGCTGCTGAAGGGCGTCGGGCTGGCCCTGCTGCTGGTGGCCGGCCGTAAGACCGGCGATACCTGGCTGCTCATCACGTCGAAGTCCCGCCCGACGGTGCTCGATCAGTACGTGGCGATCGCCGATCACGCACTGGGCAATCCGTCGTGGCTGGTGGGCCGGTTCGTCGGGGCCACCGGTCCGATCGGCGCCCATGTGCTCGACTTCGTCTACGGCCAGCTTGCCGTGGCCGCCGTCATCATCGCGCTGTACCAGCTGCGCAACGTGGCGGCCGAGCGCCGGTTCCCGCGCCACCATCTGGTGCGCACCTTCCTGGCGATCGGCCTCCTCGGGCCCGGCATCTACATGCTCTTCCCGGTGGTCGGACCGGTCTTCGCCTACGGCGCCGACGGCGGGCACTGGGCGTTGGCCGACCTGTGGCCGGGCACGCCGCCGCCGGTCAATGCCCCGCACCCGATGGGATTCGACGAGATCACCCCACGCAACTGCATGCCCAGCCTGCACACAGCGTGGGCCACCACGATCTTCATTCATTCCCGCAAGGCGCCACGGGCTCTGCGACACGCGGGCACGTTCTGGCTGATTGCCACGCTCGGCGCAACGCTCGGCTTCGGCTACCACTACGGCGCGGATCTCGTCGCCGGCGTGGTGTTCACGCTCACCATCGAGTCGGCACTGCGTTTGCAGGAACGTGGCTGGGAGCGGTCGGGAATCCAGCTGGTCGCCTACGGCACAACGGTCTTCGCCGCGCTCCTGCTGTCGTATCGCTATCTGCCGATGGAAATGGCCAGGTATCCATTGGTGTTCGGCCCGCTTCTCATTCTGGCGATGACGTCGGTGATCTACGGCTATGTACGGACCACCAAGCTGTGGGAACCGAAGGCCGTACCAGTACGGCAAGCGGAACTGCAACCCGAACTCGGGGCTGTTCCGTAACCGCTCTCCGCCGCTTGGTCGGCGAACCCTCGGCTGCGTGCCCCGGAAGTCTGAGCGGGGCACGCAGCGGACCTGTGGGACAGGTGAACGGCTACACGGCGAGCCAGACTGCCTCGTCGGGCGCGAGCAGGCCGCCCTCCACGGTGCCACTGGCGAGCAGGACCGTGGTGTGGTCGGGGAGCCGGTAGGGCGTGGATGCCAGGTTGACCGCGGCGACGAAGCCCGGTTCGCGCCGGAAGGCGAGGACTCCGGTCGGGGCGTCCAGCCACGTCAAGCCGCCGTCGCCGAGAGCGGGGTGTGCGCGGCGCAGGCGCAGGGCCGTGCGGTACAGCTCCAGCATGGACGTCGCGTCCCCGGTCTGCGCCGCCACGCTCCGCCCCCCCCAGCCCGCCGGCTGCGGCAGCCAGGGGGCGGCCGCAGCGTCCTCGGGGCTGAAGCCGAACGGGGCGCTGTGGCCGGACCAGGGGATCGGTACCCGGCAGCCGTCGCGCCCGCGGTCGGAGTGTCCGGACCGCTCCCAGATGGGGTCCTGCAGCACCGCCTCCGGCAGGTCCTCGACCTCGGGCAGGCCGAGTTCCTCGCCCTGATAGATGTAGGCGCCGCCGGGCAGGGCGAGCATCAGCAGGGCGGCGGCGCGGGCGCGCCGCGTACCCAGTTCGAGGTCCAGGGGGCCTTCGGGCCGGTAGGGCTCGTTGGCGACCCACTGCTTGACCGTCCCACGGCCGTAACGGCTGGGGTGGCGCGTGACGTCGTGGTTGGACAGGACCCAGGTGGCCGGTGCGCCCACCGCGCCGAGCATGGCAAGGGAGTCGTCGATGACGGCGCGCAAATCCTTCGCGTTCCAACTCGACATCAGGAAGTCGAAGTTGAAGGCGGTGTGCAGGCCGTCCCGGCGGACGTAGGCGGCGAGCCGCTCAGGGGTGTCGGCCCATGCCTCGGCGACGAAGGACCGGTCACCGGGGAACTCGTCGGCCACCTTGCGCCAGGCGCGGTAGATGTCGTGCACCTCGTCACGGTCCCAGTGGGGGTGATCGACGTGCTGCCGGGCCTGCTCCCGCGCGGGTTCGCGGGAGACGGGCGGACCCGGCCGGGCCTGCTCCTGGCGGGGCGGCAGGTCGGACAGTTCGGGGTCCTTGACGAGTCCGTGGGCCACGTCGATACGGAACCCGTCCACCCCCCGGCTGAACCAGAACCGCAGTACCGACTCGAACTCGGCCCGCACCTCGGGGTGTTCCCAGTTGAGGTCCGGCTGCTCGGGGGCGAACAGGTGCAGATACCAGTCCCCGTCGGGCAGTCGGGTCCAGGCCGGGCCGCCGAAGCACGAAACCCAGTCGTTGGGTGGTTCGGCGCCGCCGGGTCCCCGGCCGGGCCGGAATACGTAGCGCTCCCGCTCGGGGCTGCCCGGTCCAGCGGTCAGCGCCGCCCGGAACCACGCGTGCCGGTCGGAGGTGTGGTTGGGCACGATGTCGGGGATGACGCGGATCCCGTGCCGGTGCGCCTCCTCGATGAGTTGCTCGGCCTCGGCCAGGGTGCCGAACAGCGGGTCGATCTCGCGGTAGTCGGCGACGTCGTAACCGTGGTCCGCCATCGGTGACTTGTACCACGGGTTGATCCAGATGGCGTCGATGCCGAGGGACTTGAGATAGGGCAGGCGGGAGCGGAGGCCGGCGATGTCACCGACACCGTCACCGTTCCCGTCGGCGAAACTGCGGATGTAGACCTGGTAGATGACGGCGCTGCGCCACCACGGTGCGGTACCGGACATACGGCTGCGTTACTCCTTGGAGGATGAGGGCAGGACGGCGTGCCGCCCGGGGTCTACTTCGCCGCGCCGGCGGTGAGTCCGGCGACGATACGGCGCTGGAAGAGCAGCACCATGACCACCAGGGGGACGGTGACCAGGACCCCCGCTGCCATCTGGCTGCCGAACGGGGTCTCGAACTGGGTGGCGCCGGAGAACTTGGAGATGGAGACGGGGGCCGTCTGCATGGCGGGCTTGTTCGTCATCGACAGGGCGATGAGGAACTCGTTCCAGGCGGCGATGAAGGTGATGATCGCCGTGGTGAAGATGCCCGGTGCGGCCAGCGGAATGATGATCTTGCGGAAGGCCTGGCCCCTGGTACAGCCGTCGATCATGGCGGCGTGCTCCAGCTCGTCCGGCATCTGCCGGAAGAACGTGGTCAGGTTCCACACCGCCAGCGGGAGCGCGAACGACATGCTCGGCACGATCATGGCCTGGTAGGTGTTGATCCAGCCGATGTCCGTGAACAGCTTCAGCAGCGGGACCACGATCGACACCACCGGGAACATCGAGGTGGCGATGATCAGCGTGAGGATCAGCCGCTTGAAGCGGAACTCCAGCCGAGCCATCGCATAGGCGGTGAACGTGGCCAGCAGCAGCGCCAGTGCGGTGGTGATGCCGGCGACGATCAGGCTGTTGAGCAGCGCTCGTGTGAACCCCTGGGACGGGTCGAACACCGCCCGGTAGTTCTCGAGCGACGGCCGGGAGGGAAGCAGCGAGGTGTCGAAGATGTCCGAGGTGCGCCGCAGGCTGGAGACCAGCATCCAGTAGAACGGGGCCAGGCAGTAGGCCACCACCGCGGCAACACCCACGTACAGCAGCCGGCTTCGCCATTTCGCCGTGATGGTCATGCCGTCACCTCCGCGCGGCGCGGCGCCGTGATACGCAGCCGCCTGTTCCTGCCTTCGCTGCCGCGTGCGGCGCCGCCACCTACGAGGTCGGCGCCGAGGAGCCGGACGAAGGCGAGCGCGATGAGAAAGACGTAGAGGAAGAGGAGTACCGCATAGGCGGAGGCCGGACCGAAGCGGACGTTGGAGGCCTCGTTCTGCGCGAGCATGGACAGGGTTTCCACCGAGTTCTTCTGTGCGCCGACGAGGATGTACGGCAGGTCGAACATCCGCAGCGCGTCCAGGCACCGGAACAGCACCGCCACCAGCAGCGCGGGCTTCACCAGGGGCAGGGTGATGTGCCAGAACCGGCGCAGGGCGCTTGCCCCGTCGATCCTGGCCGCCTCGTAGACCTCCTCGGGAATCACCTGGAGACCGGCCAGGACCAGCAGTCCGATGAAGGGGGCGGTCTTCCACACCTCGGCGATGATCACCGCGACCTTGGCGTGGAAGCCTTCGGTGGTCCACAGGATCTGGCGGCCGACGACGGCGTTGGCGATGCCGTTGCTGTTGAAGATCCAGCGCCACAGCAGGGCCGAGATGGCCGTGGGGACCGCCCAGGGCACGAGGATGCCGGCCCGTACCAGAGCCCGGCCCCGGAACGCCTTGTGCATGATCAGGGCCATGGCCACGCCGATCACCGTCTCCAGCCCCACCGTGACGACGCTGAAGAAGGTGGTGTTCCAGAAGGCGTTCCAGAACCGGTCCCCGGCCGCGCCGAAGACCTCGGTGTAGTTCTTCAGCCCGACGAACGGCTCGCTGGTGCGGATGAAGCCGGTCTTCGGGTCCAGCCCCTTGGTCCCGTACAGCGACTCCTTCAGCGCCATCACCGTCGGATAGAGCACGACGATCGACAGCACCAGGAGCGTCGGGGACACCAGCAGTGCCGCCATCCGCCCCGAGCCCGCGGTCGCCCTGGTCCGCGTGCGCCGACGGCTCGTCGGCCTGGAGGACTGTCCTGAAGGACGGTCGGCCGCCCTGCCGGGCTCGTCCTCGGCGGTATCGGGCGGGGTCTTCGTGTCGGCCATGGCCCCGCTCCTCACTGCGCCGTGGACTTCTGCAGGTCGTTCTGCAGGTCCTTCAGCGCCTGCGCACTGCTCTTGTTGCCCGTCAGAGCGGCGTAGGTCTCCTGCTGGATCGCCGATGTCACATCGCCGTACTGCACCACCCGCGGACGCGGCACGGCCCGCAGGATGGACTCCTTCAGGACGGGCAGGTACGGGTACTGCTTGACCAGCGACGGGTCGTCGTACAGGTCCGTGTACGGCGGGGCGAGGGAGGCGTCCTTGAGGAACGTGCTCGCGCTGTCCTTGCTGCTGAAGAACTTCATGAAGTCCAGGGCCGTGGCCTTGTTCTTGGCGAAGGACGACAGGGCCAGGTTGTGCCCGCCCAGGCTGGAGGAGCCGGGTCCGTTCAGGCCGGGCAGGGGTGCGACCGCGAACTTGCCCGCCACCTCGGCCTTCTGGGCCAGGGAGTACATGTACGGCCAGTTGCGCAGGAATATCAGCTTCCCGGACTGGAACGCCTGACGGCCGTCCTCCTCCTGGTAGGTGATGGCCTCCTTGGGGATCGTGCCGTCCTTGACGGAGCCGGCGAGGAAGTCCAGGCCCTTCTTCGCCTCGGGGGTGTCGACGTTCGGCTTGCCGTTCGCGTCGGTGACGACTCCGCCGGCGGAGTTCACGGCCTCGGCGAAGTTCACCGTCAGGCCCTCGTACTTCTGGAACTGGCCGGCGTAGCAGGACATGTCCTTGGCCTCGGGCAGCTTCTTCACCTTGGCGCAGTCGGCCGTCATCTCCGACCACGTGGCCGGAGGCTTGCCGACTCCGGCCTTCTTCAGCAGATCGGTGCGGTAGTACAGGACTCCGCCGTCCGAACTCGCCGGTGCCGCATACAGGTTGCCGCGGTACTTCGCCGTCTCCACCACCGGCTTCAGCATGTTCCGCAGCGGGAACTGCTTCTCGGGCAGGCGGTCGATCCACTGGTGGGCGGCGAACTCCGACGTCCACACGACGTCGAGGGAGAGCACCGTGTAGGCGTCGGACTTCGTCTCCGCGTTCTGGATCATCTGCTGGCGCTGTGAGTCCGCGTCCGTCGGCAGCTGGATGAAGGTGACCTTCTCCTTCGGGTGCAGCTCGTTCCAGCGGGCGATGACCTTCGGAACGACGCCGGAGGTGTCCTTGCCGGCCACATACGTGATGGGGCCACGGCCCTGGAACGACGGGCTCCCGGCCTGCTCCCCGGAGCCACTGCCCCCGGACGAACCGCAGGCGCTGAGGAGCAGTCCGGCGGTGGCGAGCGTTGCCGAACACTGAAGGGCTCTGGTGGTCCTGGTCTTCACTGTCTTTCTCCTGGTCGTGCGAAACCGAAGCAGCGGCTGACAGTGCTGTCACGACGTTTCGGGAATGAAAAGTACTGGTCAATGAGCCAGTGGATGGCCACCCGGAAACGGGATCGATCCCGCCGAGACAACGCTTGCACGCTAGGAGTGCACCTACGGGAAGTCAATGCGTAACTTGCCGGTAGCACAGACGGATTTAGATGAGCAGCACACCTTAATAAGTTACTAAACCAGGGCAAAAGGAACGAATTAAACCCCGTGACAGCGCTGTCACAAGACACTGAACAGACAAGCGGATCTGTGCTAACTTCCGCTCATGTCATCCGCTCAACGGCTCCCCACGATGGCCGACGTCGCCGAACGGGCAGGGGTTTCCCCATCCACCGTCTCGCGCACTCTGCGCGGTCTGCCCACCGTCTCGCCGGAGGTCCGCGCCCGGGTCGAAGAGGCCGCCCGCGAGCTGAACTTCGCGGTCTCACGACAGGCGGCGAGTCTGGTCACGGGCAGGACCGGGGTCGTGGCGGCGCTCGTGCCCACGCTCAACTCGTGGTTCATGGGGTCGGCGTTGTCCACACTGGGCCCGCTGCTGCGTGCGGCCGGCATGGAGCTGTCCGTCTATGTGATACCCGACATGACCGAGCGCACCGCGTTCTTCGAGCGCCTCCCGGCCCGGCGGAACGCCGACGCGCTGGTGGTGTTCGGGTTCGACCTCACCGAAGAGGAGACCTTGCGGCTGGACGACCTCGGCATGCCGGTCATCTACGTCAGCCAGCACGCCGAAGGCCGCCCGAGCGTGTACGTCGACGACGTGGCCGGAGCCTGCAAAGCCACCCGGCACCTGCTCAACCTCGGGCACCACAGGATCGCCTTCGCGCCGACCGTGGGCGCCAGCGGCTTCTGCTTCAGCTCACGCGAACGGCTGCTCGGCTACCAGCAGGCGCTCACCGAGGCGGGCATCCCGCTGGACGACGACCTGGTGGTCACCATGTCGTTCGAGGACAAGCGGGGCATCACGGAGGGGGTCGGCAAGCTGCTGAGCCTGCGGGAGCCGCCCACCGCGATCTTCGCCGAGATGGACGAACTGGCCATCGCCGTCATCCACTTCCTGCGCCAAACCCGGATCCAGGTGCCCGAGCGGATCTCCGTCATAGGTTTTGACGACCACCAGATAGCACAGTGGACCGGCCTGTCCACGGTCGCCCAGTCCCCCTCGGAGATGGGCCGCCTGGCCGGCGAACTGGCCCTGAAGCTGATCCATGAATCCGACGCGGACCACAAGCAACACATCGTCCTCCCCACGCACTTGATCCCCCGGGCCACCACAGCCCCGCCCCCCGCCTACCGGAACGAGCGCGCCAGCGCTTCCGAAGGTCGGCACGTCTGAGGGCCAGTCACAGGCAACGGGTAACCCCTTCGCCCTCAAGGGCCGTCGGCGCTGGTGCGTGCCAGGATGCGGTTACGCTTCCGGCGTGACTGGGGCAGAGGCGAACCGCCGACGGCTGCTGGGAGCAGCATGCTCCACGGCCGCAGCCGCCGCGCTGGCCGGCTGCTCCCAGTACTCGGAACCGGTACGGCGGCTGCGGTTCGCGACGGGCCCGGAGGGCGGGCCGTACAACGCCTTCGGGAGGGCCTTGACGACGGCGGTCGCTCGGCGCACGGGCCGGCTGCGGATCGGTCCGGTGAGTACGGCGGCGAGCGTGGACAACCTGCGCATGCTGGACGACGGCTCGGCCGAGCTCGCGCTCGCCATGGCGGACAGTGCGCAGGATGCCGTACGGGGCCTGCCACCCTTCTCCCGCCCGGCCGCGGTCACTGCGCTTGCGCGGGTCTACGTGAACTACACGCACCTGGTGGTGCCGGCGAACGGGCCCGTGCGGACCGTTCAGGATCTCGCCGGAAGGCCGGTCGCCGTCGGTGCTCCGGGCTCGGGGGCGCAGGTGGTGGCACGGCGGCTGTTGCGGGTGGCCGGACTGACCGGACGCAGGTCGGTACGGGAGCGGGAGCTCGGGCTCGCGGAGTCGGTGGCATCGCTGCGCGCGGGCTCGGTGGACGCGCTGATCTGGTCCGGTGGCGTGCCCACGCCCGCGCTATCGGTCCTGGCACGCCAACTGCCGCTGCGGTTCCCGCCGTTGGACGGGCAGGTGAGCGAACTGCGCGAGCGGTACGGACCTGTCTACACGGCGGTGACGCTTCCGGCAGGGTCCTACGGACTGGAGGAGCCGGTGGGCACCATCGGGGTCGGCAACTACCTCATGGCGCGGGCCAAGGTGCCGCAGCGTGCGGCGCGGGAGGTGCTGCAGGTGGTGTTCGACGAGTGGCGGGTTCTGTTGCGGGAGGTGACGGCGGGAGCGCGGCTGGAGCCCCGGTTCGCCATCTCCACCGGTGAGGTGCCCCTGCATCCGGGTGCGGTCGCCTACTACCGCTCGGTGTACGGCTGACCGGTCAGCTGGACGGAAGCGTCAGTTCCAGGACCAGGCCGTGCGGGAGGTTGCGGGCCGCTGTGAGCCGGCCGCCGCTGAGCTGGGCGATCTCGTCGGCGATGGCCAGGCCCAGACCGCTGCCGGGGACGTTCTGGTGCTCGGGGGCGCGGGCAAACCGCCGTAGCAGCAGGGGCAGTTGCTCCTCGTCGGTGCCCGGGCCGTCGTCGCAGACGCGTACGGTCACCTCGTCGTCCCGCGGTACGGCCCGCACCTCCACATGGCCGCAGGGGGGTATGAACTTGGTGGCGTTGTCGAGGACGGCGTCCAGGAACCTGCCCACCGCATCGGGCAGCGCCCGTGCGGTCAGGCCGTCCGGGAGCGCGGTGACGGTCAGTTCCAGCCCGGCGTCGCGGAAGACCGGCCCCCAGGCCGCAACCCGGTCCCGTACCGCCCGGGAGACGTCCTGGTCGACCGGTTGCGCCGCGCCCGACTCCACCCGTGCCAGGGCGAGCAGGCCGTCGAGCAGTTCCTCGAGGCGTTCCGCCTCCTCCAGTGCTCGGGCGTGCTCGTCCCTGCCGGGGCCGGGGTGCAGGTGCGGCTCGACGTTCTCCAGCCGGAGCACCAAGGTGGCCAGGGGATTGCGCAGTTGATGCGAGGCGTCGGCGACGAAGTCGCGCTGACGGCCGACGGAGTCGGCCACGGCCTCCGCCATGACGTTGAAGTGCTTGCGCAGCCGACGCAGTTCCGGCGGGCCGCTCTCGGTGACCACCCGCGTCTGGAGACTCCCGGCGGCCAGGCCCTCCACGGCCCGGTCCAGGTCGCGGACCGGCCGCATCAGCCACCGGGCGATGGCCACCGCGGCCAGTGCCGCGGCCGAGAAGGCGGCCAGTGCCCCGGCGGCGATGAGGGACCAGCGGACAGACACGTCCCGGCGGGCGGCGTCGGTGGGCGCCGCCACGAGCACCGCGCCGCTGACGCGCTCGTCCTGGCCGACCGGCTCGGCGAGGATCACCGTGTCGGGCCCCCAGGGCCGCACGGTGGGCAGTTGTTCGGTGGAGCGGCCGGTCAGCGCACGGCGCAGGGCCTCCCCCGCTGTGGAAGTGGCGGAGACGGTGGGGGCCGTCCCGGCCCGTGCGACCGTACGCCCTGTCGTGTCGACCACGACCACCGAGGCGCCGTACAACTCCGCGTAGCGGCTGATCTCGGCGGACAGCTCGGTACGGTCGGCCCGTGTGCGCACCCGGTCGGCCAGATCGGCGAACCGCACCGCCTCGGAGCGTCTTTGGAGCAGCAGTCGTTCGGTGCGTCCGCTCGCGTAGGAATCGGCCAACGGCAGGGACAGCAGCAGCATCGCCGCTCCCATGAGCACCATCAGGACGATCATCAGTCGGCGTCTCATCCGCCGGCGTGGCCTTCGCCGTGCCCTGCCCCGTCGGCCGAGGGAGAGCCGAGCTGGTAGCCGAAGCCGCGGACGGTGCGCACCAGAGCGGCCCGGCCGGTCTTGGCTCGGATGCCGGCCACGTGCACATCCAGCGAACGGGATGTAGCGAGGAAGGCGTCGCCCCAGATGCGGTCCAGGATCTCCTCCCGGGAGTGGACCTGGTCCGGCCGCTCGGCGAGGAAGGCGAGGACGTCGAACTCGCGGCGAGTGAGCCGCACGAGCGCGCCGGCCACGGTGACGGTGCGGCCCGCGAGGTCGATCTCCACGTCGCCCGCGCGGACGCAGGACGCGGCGCCGCCGTCCGGGCGTCCGGGCGGCGACGCGGTCCTGCGGCGCACGCTGTCGATCCGGGCCATCAACTCGGCCATGCGGAACGGCTTGACCACGTAGTCGTCGGCTCCGGCGCGTAGCCCCTGGACGATGTCCCGCTCCTCGCAGCGGGCCGTGACGACGATCAGCGGGGCGTCGCAGACGGTGCGCAGGCGCCGCAGCAGCTCCAGTCCGTCCAGGTCGGGAAGGCCCAGGTCGAGAAGGACGAACTGCGCCTCGCGGACATGCCGCAGGGCGTCCAGGGCCCGGCCGACCCGGCGGACGCTGTGTCCGCGCTGGGCGAGGGCCGTGACGAGCGCCTGGGCCATACGGTCGTCGTCCTCGATGAGCAGGGCGTGCATGGGGAGTCCTTGGGGAGCGGTGACCTGGACAACCTGGACCGCAGCTTACGGAAACGGCCGGCCCAGGTCACCGGCGCGATCAGCGGACGCCTTCGGCGCGGTACGCCGAGCCTGCCGGGGCGGAGGGCGTGTCGGCGTCGGCCTCGGCGCGGCTGAGGACTGCCGTGCGGGTGTCCGGCATGAGCACGTAGGTGATCAAGGAGACCAGCGCGCAGCCGGAGACGTACCAGAAGAACATCTTTTCGTGGCCGGCGTCCTTGAACCACAGCGCCACATATTCCGCCGTGCCGCCGAACAGGGCGTTGGCGATCGCGTACGGCAGCGCCACGCCCAGGGCCCGCACCCGGGTGGGGAAGAGCTCCGCCTTCACGGCCGCGTTGATCGAGGTGTATCCGGTGACGACGACCAGGGCCAGCAGGGACAGGCCGAGCGCCTGCCAGAAGGAGGAGACCGACCCGAGCGCGGTCATGATCGGGTACGTGCCGACGGTGCAGCCGACCGCGAAGGTGATCAGGAGCGGACGGCGGCCGATACGGTCCGACAGCATCCCGGCGAAGGGCTGCAGCACGGCGAAGACGGACAGGGCGGCGAAGCTCACGAGGGTGGCGGTGTTCTTGGCCATGCCCGCGCTGCCGATGAGGTACTTGGTGAGATACGTGGTGTACGTGTAGTAGGCGACGGTGCCGCCCAGAGTGAGCGCCATGACCAGGCCCGCCTGGCGGCGATGCTGCCACAGCAGGGCCAGCGTGCCGCGGCCGCTGTCGTCATGGCCCGTGTCCGATTCCTCGGTGAAGGCGTCGGTTTCCTGCAGTCGGCGCCGCAGCCAGAACACCACCACGGCGAAGAGCGCCCCGAGCGCGAACGGGATGCGCCAGCCCCAGCTCTCCAACTGGTCCGTGGTGAGGGTGTGTTGCAGCGTGATCAGGACTCCCAGGCCCAGCAGCTGGCCGCAGGTCATCGACACGTACTGGAACGACGAGCCCAGCCCGCGCCGGTTGCGGGCCGAGGCCTCGGTCAGGTAGGTGGCGCTGGCAGCGTATTCGCCGCCGATGCTCAGACCCTGCAACAGTCGCGCCAGCAGCAGCACCACGGCCCCGAGGCAGCCCGCCCGGTCGTAGCCGGGTGCGACGGCGATCAGCAGGGCGGCCAGCGTCATCATGGCCACGGTGAGCGTGAGCGCGCTCTTGCGGCCGTGCCGGTCGGCGGCGCGGCCGAGCACCCAGCCGCCGACCGGTCGCATCAGGAAGCCGACCGCGAAGATCCCCGCGGTGTTCATGAGCTGGGTGGTGGGATTCTCGCCCGGGAAGAAGGAGTCGGCGAAGTAGATCGCGAAGCTGGCGTAGACGAACCAGTCGTACCACTCGACGAGGTTGCCCAGTGATCCCCCGATGAGCGCGAACCGGCGTTTCGCTCGGGCCTCGGGCGAGGTTTCGGGCATGACGGCAAAGGAGGACATGGCGGCTCCGGTCCGGACGGTTCGGGGGACGGTGAACGATGCCCCTGACGGGGAGTGCGCATGAGCATGCGGCCGCCCGCCTGGCCCATCAAGATTCGGCGCCGAGATCTAACATGCGGCTAACATCCGCCGCGGTCCGCCGGCGTGCCAACTCCCCCTCGTACATCCGCAGCGCTCCCAAGGAGCGTGCTCGAAGCACTCAGGCATGTTCGGCAGGCACACCGTTCCGCCGAACATTCAGAGTCCGAACGTGTGGCGCAGGCCTCCGGGGCCATCGTTCCGGAGGCCTGCGCCAGTCCGTCTTCTACGAAGGACGGAGACGCCGACTGATCACCGGGCCGGTGCTGGGGCCTTCCCTTTCACAGCGGTGCGTTTCACGAGGCGTCGCTACCCGCGAGCATGCGGAGTTCGAACGCCGAACGGGCAGCCGGGTGGGGTCTGCCCCTGCCCAGCACAGAGCCGAGCCATCCGAGCACGAAGGCCAGCGGGATGGAGACAATGCTCGGATACTTCAGCGGGAACACGGCGAAGTCCATGCTGGGGAACAACGCCGACGGGGTTCCGGACACGGCTGGGGAGAACACCGCCAGGGACACCGAGCAGATCAGGCCGCCGTAGATACTCCACACCGCTCCGGTGGTGGTGAAGCCCCGCCAGTACAGGCCGTACAGCAGCGCGGGAAGGATGGCCGAAGCGGCGACGGCGAAGGCCAGCCCGGCGGCGAAGGACACGTTGAGGCGCGTGGCCCACAGGGAAAGGGCCGTCGCCGTGCAGCCGATCAGCACCACCGAGACCCGGGCCACCAGCACTTCCTGGGAGTCGGTGGCTCGGCCCTTCCTGATCACCACACCGTAGATGTCGTGCGCCACCGAGGTGGCGGCTGCCAGGGCCACGCCCGCCACGACGGCCAGGATGGTCGCGAACGCCACGCAGGACATCACCGTCAGCAGCAGTGACCCACCGAGGGAACCGCCCAGCAGCAAAGTGGCCGTATTCCCGGAGGTATTGCCGCTCGTGATCGCCTGGGGGCCCAGTACGGCTGCCGCGCCGAACCCCAGTACTCCGGCGATCAGACAGAAGACGCACGTCAGGACGGCCGTCCATTGGACGGAACGTCGGGCGGCGCGTGCGTTGGGCACCACGCACAGGCGCAGCAGGAGATGTGGGAGGCCGGCAGCCCCGAGCACCGCGCCCAGTTGGAGGCTCAGCGAGTCCAGCTTTTCGGTGTCACCGCCCAGGGACCGTGCTCCGGGCGCCAGGTAGTGCTCGCCGACGCCGCTGCGGTGGGCCGCGGCCTCGAGCAGGTCGCTGGGGTTCCAGCCGAACTTCGCCAGTACGAGCAGGGCCAGGTATGCGCTGGCGACCATCAGGAAGGCGGCTTTGAAGCACTGCACCAGCGTCGCTCCATGCATACCGCTGAGGGCCACGTAGATGATCATCAGGATGCCGAGGAACAGCATCATGAAGTGCTGGGCGACTGATCCGGTGATGCCGAGCAGAGGGGCGGCGAGGGCGCCGGCGCCCACCAGTTGCGCGGTCAGATAGAACAGGGAGATCACCAGGGTGGCGAGCCCCAGGGCCAAGTGGACGGGGCGAGGCCGGAGATGGTGCGCCAGCACGTCGCCGACCGTGAAGCGGCCCGTGTTGTGATACGGCTCTGCGATCAGCAGGAGAATGACGGCCCAGGCGACGATGGGGCCGAGCAGATAGGGGATGCCGTCGAACCCGGCGAGGGCGATCAGCCCGGGAGTGCCCAACAGCGTCGCGGCGGAGATGAAGTCACCGAACAACGCGATCCCGTTGCGGGCGGAGGACAGGCGGCCACCGCTGACGAAGAAGCGGCGGGGCGTGTCCGCTTGCGAGGCGTCCAGCAGGGAGATGAGCACGACGGCTACGACGAACACCGCGAAGACGGTGATGACAAGTCCGGTGTGGGTCGCCTGGGCGAGCACGGAGGCAGTGTTCAACGCTCCTCCCCGCGGTACCCGAGCCCGGCGCGGGCCCTTTCGACGAGCGGGTCCACGGTGGTGCGTGCGTATCGCGCGTACCACCGGCAGACCGCGAGCGTGGTGCCGCACTGCAGCAGCGCCAGCGCCAGCCCGACGTTCACATGACCGACGACTCTGAGCGCCATCACGTCTGCCGCCGTGCTCGCCAGAACGGCGTTGAGCAGGTACAGGCCGACAACGGCGACGGCGACGGGGGCGATCCGGGAGCGGCGCGCGGCGCGCAGTCCGGCGAGAGAAGCCATCGCCTCGGACGTGGGGCCCTCTTCGGGTGTTCGCCCCATGGGGGACGGCGGTCGTCTTCGTGGCTCGTGCAGCCCGTGGGTCGGCTCATGGATTCCGGACACGACATCAACTCCTTGCTGAGAGCGGTGGCGCGTGGTCGTGTCCGCACCGGGGTCTTGCACCCCACAACCGAACGCCGTTCGGTTGTGGGAGCTTAGAGCGGGTCGCACCGCCGTACAAGGCATAGGTGCGTAACGTCGGCGGAAAGTCGGTGACGGGCAGGGCGGGGCCGCAAGCCGTGCGGGCGGTCCAGCCGCCCGGACGTCCTCAAGCGCCCTCGACGGACCCTTGAGGCGTGGCGACGCGCGTGTGCAGGCGGTCGAGGCCGTCGAGGAACATCTCCAGGGCCAGTTCAAAACTGTCCCGGTCGATGGTGTCGGCGTGGTCACGCAGGCGGTGCGCGTCCATCAGGTGCGCATAGCGCTCGACGTAGACCTGCGCCTCGCCCTCGAACCCGCGCGCGAACGAGGTCATCGCCGATCCGATCACCAGATACTTGGTCGAGGCCCCGATCATCGTGGCGTACCGCGGCGGCCATCCGGCCCCCACCAGACCGCCGTGGACGGCATCGGCGCGCCGCAGCGATGCCTCACGGCGGGCCGGTCCGTACGCCAGGAACGGCACGATGTGGGGATGGGCGGCGAGGGCGGCGCGGTAGGACCGGGCCCAGGACGCCACGGCGTGCCGCCAGTCGCGGGTCTCGAAGGCGGAGACGTCCACGCTCTCCATGATGGTGTTGGCGACATCGTGAAGGACGTCGTCCTTGGTCCTGACGTGCTCGTACAGCGAGGAGACCTGGACGCCGAGCTCCCCGGCGAGTTTGCGCATCGACAACTCGCCGAGCCCGTCACGGTCCACGATGGCCAGTGCCGCGGCGCAGATCCGTGCCCGGCTGAGGATCGGCCTGATCGGTCGGACCACCGCTGCACCCCCGTATCGCCCCGCGCCCCCTCTTGGTAGCGCCGTGACTGTCGTATACACGGTACCCGTGCTCCGATAACCGAACACCGCTCGGGGTGCAAAAACCGATCTCTCAGCGATTGGCTTGCTAAGCGTTCAGCCAGTCTCCTATCGTGGGCGCCTCCGCACCTCACGTTGGAGGTCTCGATGTCACAGCCCCACGAATCCGCCGAGCAGGCTCAACCGCGGCTGATGCCACTCCCCGAGGAGCACTGGGACGCACGGACCCGAACGCTGCTGGCCACCGCGGCTCGCGACCCTGGGGGCCGGATCCCGAACATCTTCACCACGCTCGTGCGCCATCCCGACCTCTACGAGCAGTTCATGCCCTTCGGGGGTCAGTTGCTCCGTAGCGGGCGCCTGCCGGGCCGGCTCCGCGAGTTGCTGATCCTGCGTACCGCCCGCAACACCGGCGCCCAGTACGAGTGGGGACGACACCTTCCTCTCGCCAAAGCCACAGGTATCACGGATGCGGACATCGACAGCCTCACCGAGGGACCCGAGGCCCGCGGCTGGACAGACCTCGAAAGACACCTGATCCGGGCGGCGGACGAACTGAACGGCCACGCGAGGCTGTCCGACGCCACCTGGGAGGTTCTGGCCGAGCACTTCACCGACGCCGAACTGATCGAGATCGTCATGCTGGTCGGGCAGTACCACATGGTGGCGTTCTTCCTGAACACCACCGGCGTGGAACTGGATCCGGGTTTCGACAGCACAGGCTTTGCTGAAGGAGGCCCAACCCATGGGTGAAAGGAACCTCGAACAGGCGGCCCGTCGGCTGGCCGGCCGCAAAGTACTGGTGGTCGGCGCCGGCACCCGTCCCGACGGCGACCCGCACGCGCCCGTCGGCAACGGCCGCGCGATCGCCGTCCTCGCCGCCCGGGAGGGCGCCGACGTCGCCTGCGCCGACGTGGCCGTTCCGGCCGCCGTCGCGACTGCCGAACTGGTCCGCGCCGAAGGGACGTCGGGTATCGCCGTGGCGGGTGACGCCACGGATGCCGGACAGTCGGCGGCCATGGTCGCCGAGGCGGTCCGCGGGCTGGGCGGTCTGGATTCGCTCGTGGTCAACGTGGGCGTGGGTCTCGGCTCCGGGCTGGAGGGCTCGTCGCCCGAGGAGTGGGACCGTGTGCTCTCACTGAACCTGCGCGCGCCCTTTCTGGCCGCCCGCCACGGGCTTCCCGTCATGACCGACGGAGGCTCCCTCGTCTTCATCGGATCGGTCGCCGGATTGCGTGCCGCCACCAACTCACCGGCCTACGACAGTTCCAAGGCCGGTCTTTTCGGGCTCACCCGCCATGTCGCCAAGGAGGGAGCGGCGCGCAGTATCCGGGCCAACCTGGTCGTTCCCGGCCTGATCGACACCCCGATGGGACGACAGGCCACCACCAAGCGGGCCTCCCGAGCGGCCTCCTTCGAGCGCATCCCGCTGGGCCGCCAGGGCAGCGCCTGGGAGGTCGCGGAAGCTGTCACGTTTCTGCTCTCCGACCGCGCCTCGTACATCACGGGCCAGAGCCTGGTGGTCGATGGCGGGCTCAGCGCCGTGTGACGCGCATTGTCCCCGTCCTTCGTCCCCCGTCGGCCGCCGCACGCTGCGACGCGGCGGCCGACCGGCGGCTCAGCCGTCGCCTCGCGTCGGCGAAAGCCCGAGCACCAGCATCTCGTGGGCGGCGCGTCCGATGTCCGCCAGGCGGGTTCGTGCAGAGTCCAATTGGTGCTGCAGGAGCACACCCCGAGCGATGCTCTCCACCAAGAACGCCTGCGCGACCACGTCCACGTCCGGGCGGATGCTCCCGTCGGAGATGCCCCTTCGGATGTCCTCCTCGACGCCACTGCGTACGAGACTGAGATGGTCGGCCATCAAACCCTTGACCCCGTCATCGCTACCGACCGCTTCGACGAGCAGCACCAGCAACGCCCGCGCCCGTACCCCCGGCTCGGGCTCCGCCAGACGGGCGAAGAGTTGGTCGAGCTTGGCCAGCACAACCTCCAGTCCGCTCATCCGGGCGTACCCGAGCCGGGCCCGGAGCAGGTCGATGAACGACTCGCGGATGTCCGCGACAACGGCCTCGACGAGCCCGGCCTTGGACGTGAAGTGGTAGTTGACCATGCCACGGCTGACGCCCGCACGATCGCCGACCTTCGCCACCGTGAGGCCGCGGTAACCCTGCTCCGCGAGAATCTCCAACGCCGCGTCCAAGAGCCTGCGACGGGAGGCCTCCCGCTGGTCGTCGCGCTTGGTCGGGGGGCGTCGGGCCGCCACGGTTCGTTCGCTCATCGCAGCAGCAGTATGCCATCGACGGTCCGTCACGGGAGGTGGCGATCACCCTGCCGGTGTCTGCTGTCCTCGCCCTCCCTGGGCTCCTGGCCGACGACGCACCCGCGGCTGCGGGGGCCTGCGCGACGTCATGCGGAGGCCGCGATGCCGAGCTCGGCAAGCAGGCCGCGCACGCGCTGCTCGACGGCGTCCCGGATCGGCCGTACCGCGTCGACGCCCTGGCCGGCGGGGTCGTCCAGCTGCCAGTCCAGGTATCGCCTGCCGGGGAAGACCGGGCAGGCGTCCCCGCAGCCCATGGTGATGACCACGTCCGAGGACCGCACTGCCTCCGTGGTGAGGACCTTCGGCGTCCGGGCGGAGATGTCGATGCCGACCTCCTTCATCGCCTCCACGACCGCCGGGTTGACGGAGTCGGCGGGCGCGGAGCCCGCCGAGCGGACCTCGACCCGGTCACCGGCGAGATGGGTGAGGAAGGCGGCGCCCATCTGGGAGCGGCCGGCGTTGTGGACGCAGACGAACAGCACCGACGGGCGCGGGGCGGAAGTGCTCATGGCGGGGTCCTTCTCGAAGCGTGAGGTGTGGTCAGGAGGAGGCGAGCTCGGGTTCGCCGTGCGCGGCGGCCTCGCGGCGCACCGGGGTGGGGTTCGGGCCGTGGACGGCGGCCACGATGCCCAAACCGAGTGCGGCGCCCAGCAGTTGGGCGGCGATGAACGGGGCGACGGAGGCGGGGGCGATCCCGGCGAAGGTGTCGGTGAAGGCCCGGCCGACGGTCACCGCCGGGTTGGCGAAGGAGGTGGAGGAGGTGAACCAGTAGGCGGCCCCGATGTAGCCGGCCACCGCGACCGGTCCGAGGGCGGCCCGGCGGATGCGCTCCAGGCCGAGGACCAGGGCGACGAGCCCGGCGGTCGCCACGATTTCCCCGAGCCACAGATGGCCGGCCGACCGGTCGTGGGTGGAGAGCTTCACCAGCGGCTTGGCGAACATCGCGTCGGCCAGGACGGCACCCCCGATCGCGCCGCAGATCTGGGCGGGCACGTACGCGGCGACATCACGAACGGTGAGGCCGCCGGCGTCGCGGCGGCCGGTGAACCAGGCGGCGAGGGTGACGGCGGGGTTGAAATGCGCGCCGGAGACCGGCTCGAACAGGGCGATCAGCACGCCCAGGCCGAAGACGGTGGCAAGGGAGTTGGCGAGCAGTTGTACGCCGACGTCTCGCGACAGTTCGGTGGCCTGGATGCCCGAGCCGACCACCACCGCGACCAGCAGCCCGGTCCCGATCGCCTCGGCCGCGGCGCGGCGGACGAGCGGCGCGCTCACGCGGTGGCTCCGGCGTTCTGGGACGTGGTCAGGAACGCGGCTAGTCGGTCCAGGACACCGGGCAGCACCCAGTAGTAGACCCACGTGCCGCGGCGTTCGCAGTCGATGAGCCCGGCCTGACGCAGCAGCTTGAGGTGATGGGAGATCGTCGGCTGGGACAGGTCGAAGGCGGGGGTCAGCTCACACACACAGACCTCGCCGCCCTGGCCGCGTGAGGCGATCATCGACATCAGGCGCAGCCGGACCGGATCGCCCAGGGCCTTGAAGACCTTGGCCAGCTCGGTCGCCTGGTCCTCGTCCAGCGGCGCGGTGGACAGGCCCGGACAGCAGGCGGCGTCCTGGCCGATCACCTCAAGCTCTTGTTTCGACATGCCTCTATGTTGACGTTTTTCGATTCAAGGCGCAAGCTTGTATCAATGAACGTCAATACAGGCCGTTCCCGGGGCCGTGCTGGGCCCCGTCACCTGGGAGTGAGTCATGAGCGAGCAGTCCACCGACCTGCGTGAATCCGTCCGTCGGCGGTACGCGGCGGCGGCCGTGCAGGTCACCGAGGGCAGCGCCGGCTGTTGCGGGCCGCAGCCGGTCGAAGCCGACGAGAACTTCGGCTCTACGTTGTACGCCGCGGACGAGCGCGACGCCCTGCCCGCCGAGGCCGTGGCCGCCTCGCTCGGCTGCGGCAACCCCACCGCCGTCGCGGAACTGCGCGCGGGCGAACGGGTCCTCGACCTCGGCTCCGGCGGCGGCATCGACGTCCTGCTGTCCGCCCGCCGCGTCGGCCCCACCGGCAAGGCCTACGGACTCGACATGACCGACGAGATGCTCGCTCTGGCCCTCGCCAACGCGCAGAAGGCGGGCGCCACGAACGTGGAGTTCCTCAAGGGCACCATCGAGGCAATCCCGCTGCCCGCGAACACGATCGACGTGGTGATCTCCAACTGCGTCATCAACCTGTCCACCGACAAGCCCGCCGTCTTCGCCGAGACGTTCCGCGTCCTCAGGCCCGGCGGCCGCCTCGGCGTCTCCGACGTCGTCGCCGACGACGCACTCAGCCCCGCGCAGCGCGCCGAGCGCGGCGACTACGTCGGCTGCATCGCCGGCGCGTTGTCCTTCGCCGAGTACCGGGCAGGTCTGGAGGCCGCCGGCTTCACCGACATCACCATCACTCCGACCCACCCGGTCGCCGACGGCATGCACTCCGCCATTGTCCGCGCGGTCAAGCCCGTCGACGCCGAGGACACCGCCGCCCAGGCCGCGTCCGGTGAGGCATGCTGCGGGGTCAGCGCCTGCTGCACACCGGCGGAGGCCTCCGCCGATCCCACGCTCACCGTCACGGAGGCCAAGACAGCATCCGGTTGCGGCTGCCAGAACTGACACCCGAATGCAATACTGACTGGTCGGTATGTCCCGGGCGTCCGGGGGCGGCCGATCCGCCCCCGGACCCACCCATGCTCAACCGGTGAGCGGACCGAACTCCTTGCGGGTGTCCACCGGTTGGCCGAAGAGCTGCCACCGTTCGCCCTTGAACCGCATCAACTGCAGTGTCTCGATCGGGAAGGCGTCGTCCGGCCCGGTGGACAGGGTGACACCGGGCAGCAGCATGCCCACCTTCACGTCCTTGAGGTTGCGCACCGCGTCCCGCAGACCTTCGCGGGTCGGGCACTTCATCGCGTCCAGGGCCTTGTGCAGGCTCGAGGCGACGGCCCAGCCGTAGGCGTTGAACTGGTTGGCCGGGTCGGTGTCCGGTGCGTACTTGTGCATCGCGTCCAGATACGTCTTCACCTCCGGGTCCTGCGCCCACCGCGGGTCGGCAGGGTCCTTGAAGTACGTGGCGGACACCACCCCTTGGACGTTCTTGAAGCCGACCGGCTTGAGCACGGCGGCGGACGAGGCCACGTTGTTCACGATGTGCAGCGGGTTCCACCGGGTGTTCTTGGCATCGGCGGCAAGGGCCTGGCTGCCGAACTTGGGTGTGGTGACATCCAGCAGCACGCCCGCCTTGGAGCGGGCGAGACTCGTCATCTGCGCCGAGACGGACGGGTCGGTGACCTCGTAGCTCTCCTCCGCGACCACCTTGACGCCACTGCCGGCGACGGCCTTCTTGAACCCGCCGAGCAGATCCTTGCCGAAGTCGTCGTTCTGGTAGAGGACCGCGACCTTCGCCTTCGGCTTCTCGTCCTTGAGGTACTTGGCGTACATCCGCGCCTCGGCGACGTAGTTGGGCTGCCAGCCGATGGTCCAGGGGTGCTTGGCGTCCGTGCCCCAGACGGAGGCGCCCGTGGCGACGAAGGGCTGTGGCACCTTCTGCTGGTTGAGGTAGTCCCACACGGCCGCCGTGGAGGGAGTGCCCAGGGTCTGGAAGACGGCGAAGACCTTCTCCCGCTCGACCAGCCGGCGGGCCTCCTCCACCGCCTTGGGCGGCTGGTAGCCGTCGTCACGGACGACGAACTCCACCTTGCGGCCGCCGATGCCGCCATGGTCGTTGACGTACTTGAAGTAGGCGGCGGCGCCCTTGCTGATCGTGCCGTACGCGGAGGCCGGCCCGGACAGCGGGTAGATCCCGCCCAGCTTGATGGTCTTGTCGGTGATACCCGTGGTCTGCTGGCCCTTGCACGCGCCGCCGGCGACGGTGCCTGGGTCGTCCTGCCCTCGCTGGGTACTGCAGGCGGTCGCGGTGAGCAGCGCGGCGGTCGCGGCCGCAGCCGCCCGCAGAGCGGTGATGTTGCGCATGTGATTCATTCCTTTTCCGTGCGGGGCGGTGCGCCCACGGGTTCGGCCTCGACAGATGCGGGATCCGCAGGGGTGGGGGGCGCGGAGGGTTCGGACGTGGGCTGGGGCGCAGGCTTTGCCAGCGGCGATCGGTCGGATGCGGCTGCGCGGGCGCGGCGACGGGCGACGGCACCGCGGGCCCGGCTCGCCAGGCCGGCCAGCCCGGTCGGAGCCACGAACATCACCGCGATGATCAGCAGGCCGAACACCACACCGGGTGCCGCCTCGCTGAGGTCCTGGGCCACGCTCGGCACGTACATCACGAACGCCGCACCGAGCAGCGGCCCGTACAGCGAAGCGAGCCCACCGACCACCAGGCCGGCCAGCAGTGTGATGGACAGGACGAAGCTGAACGAGTCCGGCGAGACGAAGCCGATCACCCAGGTGTACAGGCACCCGGCGACGCCCGCGAACATCGCGCTCCAGGCGAAGGCGAGGGTCTTGTGCAGCGACAGCCGCACGCCCATGACCTCGGCCGCGCTCTCGTTGTCCCGTACCGCGAGCAGTGCGCGCCCGACCCGGGAGCGCAGCAGGTTGCGGGCAAGCAGCAGCGCCACCGCGGCGACGGCGAGGACGACGAAGTACGTCCACTGGTCCTCCGCGAGTCCGCTCCAGGCCGGTGGCTGCGGCTTTTCCACCGTCAGACCCATGGAGCCGCCGGTCACGGCCTCCAGCCGCTTGAGCAGCGGTGGCAGGAACACGGCCAAGGAGAGGGTGACCAGCGCCAGGTACAGGCCGCGCAGCCGCAGTGCGGGCACCCCGAAGCCGAGTCCCAGCAGGAAGCATGCCGCGGCCGCTACCGGCAGGGTGGCCAGGTGCCCGGTGTCGTACCGGTCGAGCATGATCGCCGCGGTGTAGGCGCCGGCCGCGAAGAACGCGCCGTGGCCGAGGGAGATCTGTCCGCCGAATCCGACGAGCAGGTTCAGTCCGGCCAGTGCCACGGCGTACACCAGCACCATGCTCAACTGGAAGACCTGGAAGGGGGCGAAGTAGAAGGGCACGGCCAGGGCGACGGCCGCCGCGAGCATCACGGTGAGCGCGAGCCGCGCGTGCCGGGTGCGGTCGAGGACCGCGGTCGTCGTTCTCATGCCCGCTCCACCGCCGCCCGCCCGAACAGGCCCTGGGGCCGCACCAGTAGCACCGCAAGGATGATCACCAGGGGTACACCGACCTTCAGATCGGCGCCGATGACGTCCACGTACGCCCCCGCCAGCGTCTCGGCCACTCCCACGAACAGGCCTCCGACGACCGCGCCCACAGGACTGTCGAAGCCCCCGAGGGTGGCCGCGGCGAACGCGTAGATGAGCACTCCGCCCATCATGTTCGGCTCCAGGAACAGCACCGGAGCGACCAGCACGCCCGACACCGCGCCGACCGTCGCGGCCAGCCCCCAGCCGAGCATCAGCACGCGGCTGACGCGGATGCCCGACAGTCGGGCGGATACGGGGTTGCAGGCGACCGCCCGCATCACCAGGCCGATCGAGGTGTGCTGGAAGAGCAGATACAGCAGGCTCATCACAGCGGCCACCACGCCGATGATCCCGAGGGTGGACCAGTCCATGCTCACCCCTCCCAGGTCGATCCCGCCGTCGGGGAACGGCTGCGGGAAGTCCTTGACGGTGAACGACCAGATCAGACCGGCCGCCGCGTTGACGAAGATGAACAGGCCCACGGTGACGATGACCACCGTCAGTTCGGGGGCACCCTGTACGGGGCGGATGACGATCCGCTCCACCAGCATGCCGCCGACGAAGGACACCGCCAGGGTGACCGGCAGGGCCAGCCAGAACGGCATTCCGGACGCCGTCAGTTGCCAGGCCACGTACGTGGAGAGCATCGCGAGCTCGCCCTGCGCAAAGTTGACGATCCCCGTGAACCGGTGGATCAGCACCAGGGCCAGTGCCAGGCTGGCGTACACGGCTCCGGAGCCGATCCCCTCCACCACTTGCTGGAGCAGGTCCGTCAACGCGCTCACCCGCCCTGACCGGAGCGGGCCGGGACTCCGAGATACACCTCGGCGACCTGCCCGTCCTCGCGGATCTGCGCGGCAGGTCCGGACAGCATCAGGCGGCCGGCCTCCAGCACATGGGCCTGATGCGCGATGTCCAGCGCGAGCTGGGCGTTCTGCTCGACGACGATCACGGTGGTGCGCTCCTCCTCGTTGACGGTGCGGACGATCTCGAACAGCTCACGCGTGACCAGGGGCGCGAGCCCCAGCGACGGCTCGTCCAGCAGGAGCAGCGCGGGCCGCAGCATCAGCGCCCTGCCGATGGCGAGCATCTGCTGCTCGCCGCCGCTGAGACTGCCCGCGGCCTGCCGGGACCGCTGGCGCAGCTTGGGGAAGTAGTCGTAGATCCGTTCCAGGTCCGCCGCCACGGCCGCGCGCTCGTTGCGGTCGCGCCACGGGCCCCGGGTGCGCAGGTGCGCGCCGATGCGCAGGTTTTCCTCGACGGTCAGGTCATTGAACGTGCCGCGGCCCTCGGGCACGTGCGCCACACCGAGCCGGGCGGCCTGCTCCGGGGAACGGCCCAGCAGTTCGGCACCGTTCAAGGTCACCGATCCGCGGCCGCGGATCATGCCGCACAGGGCCCGCAGAGTGGTGGTCTTGCCCGCGCCGTTGGGTCCGAGGACCGCGCACACCTCGCCCCGGGCGACGGAGAAGTCCAGGCCGTGGAGCACCCTGGCCTGGCCGTATCCGGCGTGCAGGCCGGAGACCTTCAGGAAGTCCCGCTCCGCGGTCTGCCCCGCCTCGGCGCCGGCGATGGGAGGCCCGCTCATGCCGCCACCCCCAGGTACGCCTCGATGACGGCCGGATCGCGCTGGATCTCCTTCGGCGGGCCCTCGGCGATCTTGCGCCCGAAATCGAGGCACACGACCTTGTCGCACAGACCCATCACGAACCCCATGTGGTGCTCGACCACCACGAGCGTGACGTCGAAGTCCCGGCGCACCACTCGGACCAGATCCGCGAATTGGCCGACCTCGCCGTGGCTGAGGCCGTTGACGGGTTCGTCGAGCAGCAGGAGCCGGGGCCGAACCGCGAGGGCCCTCGCGAGTTCGACGCGTTTGAGCGTGCCGAACGGCAGCCCGGAGGCGGGATGGCCGGCGACGTCCTCCAGGCCCAGCCGTCGCAGCAGGTCGTCCGCCCGATCACGCAGTTCCGCCTCCTCCCGCCGGACGCGGGGCAGCCGGAGCGCCGCGGCGAGGTGTCCGGTATGCCCCTGGCTGTGGGCGCCGACCATGACGTTCTCCCGGACCGTCAGCCGCGGGAACAGGCCAAGGTTCTGGAATGTGCGGGCGATGCCGCTCCCGGCCACGGCGTGCGGCGCCAGGGCGAGCAGGTCCTCACCGTCGAACGACACCGTGCCCGCGTCGGGGGTGCAGCGCCGGGTGAGGCAGTTGAACAACGTGGTCTTGCCGGCTCCGTTCGGCCCGATGAGCCCCACGGCGGTGCCCGGCTCGACGGTGAACCCGACACCGTCCAGTGCCGTGATGCCGCCGAAACGCACGGTGATACCGTCGACCGTGAGCATGAGTGACGCCCCTTTTGACGTGCTGGGATGTGGGCGAGCGTCACAGTAGGTGGGGGCCTTGTCGGCGCACATTGGGTGCGAGCACCCAACTTCGGGTCCGCCGACCTGTGCGTGGCGCACAACCCCTCGGACATCTCCCTCGCCGAGCCTGTTGACGGGACACGAGGAGACGGCAACCATCTGCGCATGCCTCGCGGTCTCACCCTGGGCACCCCAGGTCTGTCCGAACCGCTGCTCCAGGAGCGGCGGCGGCTCCTGCGCGCCCTCGAGAAGCGGGTCGACGACGTGGTGGAGACCGCCGTCGCCGTGATGCGTGCCGAGATCCCCTCGTACGCGCTCCAGAGCGAGCCGTTCTTCGACGACGTACGCGACCAGGTACTCACGCACTACCGCATCAAGCTGGCAGCGCTGGCCGACGACCGGGAGATCGCCCCGGAAGATCTGGGCTTCAGCCGCGCGGCAGCCATGCGCAGAGCGCGCGCGGGGTTCGCCCTGGAGGACTGGATGAGCGCCTTCAGGATCGGCCGACAGGTCTTCTGGGACGCGATGATGGCCGCCGTGGGCACCTCCGAGGCGGCACACCAGGCCGCACTGTCCCTGGTCACCCCGATGATGCGGTACGTGGACTACGCCAGCACGCATGCGGCGCAGGCTTACGTGGAGTACCAACAGCACGTCGTCGCGGACGCGGACCGCGAGCGCCGGGACCTGCTGGAGCAGCTCCTGGCGGGCGTGGCACCGACGCGTGGTCCACTGCTGGCCGCGGCGCAGGCGTACGGCATCGGGCCGCGCTCACCGATGATGGTGGTGGTGGCCGTCTGCGACAGCGACATTTCCAGTGGGGACCTCGCCGCCGCCGAGAGCGGCTACGCCACCAGCGCGGCGATCAGCGTCGCCGGCGTCTGGGCCAGCAGGACCCTCGTCGTCGTGCGCCAGGGCGAGGTGGTGGCCGTACCCGTGATGCGCGCCGGCATGGACGAAGAGGACATGTGCAGCCACTTCGAGGGCGTGCAGCAGCGGCTCGGCCGCAAGGGAACCGTGCTGTCCATGGGCATCAGCACGGTCGCCCGGGGCACGGCCGAACTGCCGCGCGCCTACCAGGAGGCGCGGGCCGCCCTCGACCTGGTGCCGATCGGCGGCGGGGTGGCGGCGCTGCCGCGGCTGTCCCCCTTCGACTACCTGGCGCTGCGCGCCGACGACCTCGCCCGCCAGCTCGTCGATCCCCGGGTGCGTGCGCTGCTGGACGAGGACCGCAGACGCGGCGGCACGCTGGCGGCCACCATACGGGCGTTCGCAGAGGCGGACCTGAACCTGCGGCTGGCCGCCGACCGGCTGCGGGTGCACCACAACACGGCGCACTACCGCTTGCGCCGTATCGAGGAACGCACCGGATGCAATCCACGCCGGATCGCGGACCTCCTGCAACTGCTGGTCGCCCTCGCCATCCACGACGAGGCCGGGGAAGGTGAGGACTGCCCGTGAGCGGCATCGTTGAGCCTGTGGAGACCGAGGTGGCGGCACGCCGTCGGCCCGGCGAGCACGGGACGTCCGGCGTGCCGGAGGAACCCGGCGAGCCGGACCTTCCCCTCCGACGCGCCCTTCTGGACGCGGCGTTGAAGGTGTTCACCGAGCGCGGCTACGCCGATGCCGGCCTCGCCGAGATCGCGGCGCACTCCGGGATCCCCGTGGGCAGCCTCTTCCAGCACTACGGCGGCAAGCGCGGACTGTATCTGGCGCTGTGGGAGGAGTTCCGGGAGGAGCAGGAACGCCGGACCGCCACAGCGCTGGCCGCGGCGCGCAGCCGCGGGGTGGACGACCCCGTCGCCGTGTTCACCGCGGGCGCGCGGGCCTACCTGGACGGCATCTGGAACAACCGGCCACTCGGCAGACTCGTCGCCGAGGACGACGGCCCGGCCGGCTTCGACACGCTGCGCCGCCAATGGGACCGGGCCTGGGTACGGCGCAACGCCAGACTCCTGCAGGTGGACGAGCGGCAGCGGGCAGGCCGCGTCAGGGTGATCGTGCTGACCACGGTCATCGGAGGAGCGGCGCGCGAGCTGGGCGACTGCGCGGACGAGACAGAGGCCCGGGAGATCGTGGACGAGGTGTGCGGCATCCTCACCCACCTGTCGACTCCGCCCGGCTGAACCGCGACGCCGGGCCCGGTCCTGTGCCGGCCGATGGCTGACGCCCACTCAGCAAGCCTTTGCTTTGCATGACTTGTACATGACCTTTGCTTGGCGGAGTCCGCCGTTCGTCTGTCCTTCACGCAGACCCTGCTTGGGCCTCCTAGGGTTGCCGCGCCGCTCCCCATACGACCGTCACCTCTGCCCGGAGGACAGTCATGACCGCCGTCAAGGCTCCCAAGCGCACCAGTCGCCCGCTCGCCGCACTCGCCGGGGCCGTCGCCCTCACCGCCACGTCGATCGGTCTGTGGGCCGCGACGACCTCCCCGGCCCAGGCCGCCGCTCTCCCGACCCCGGACCACGTGGTGGTCGTGGTGATGGAGAACCACGCCTACTCGCAGGTCATCGGCAGCTCCAGCGCCCCGTACATCAACAACACCCTCAAGGCCGGTGGCGCCAACCTGACCCAGTCCTACGGCCTCACGCACCCCAGTGAGCCGAACTACTACATGCTCTTCTCGGGTTCCAACCAGGGCCGCACCGACGACAGTTGCGTCCCGGTGGGCTCCATCTCCGCGCCCAACCTCGCCTCCGAGCTGATCGCCGCGGGGAAGACGTGGGCGAGCTACAACGAGTCGCTGCCCAGCCAGGGTTCGACGGTCTGCAGCAGCGGCGAGTACGCGCAGAAGCACAACCCGTGGTTCGGCTTTTCCAACGTGCCGACGAGCAGCGCGAAGACCATGACGCAGTTCCCGAGCGACTACACGACGCTGCCGAAGGTCTCCTTCGTGATCCCGAACCTGTGCAGTGACATGCACGACTGCTCGGTCTCCACGGGCGACACCTGGATCAAGAACAACCTGGGTGCCTACGCCACGTGGGCCAAGACCCACAACAGCATCCTCGCCGTCACCTTCGACGAGGACAACAGGCTGTCCGGCAACCGCATCCCCACCGTCTTCTACGGACAGCACGTCGCTCCCGGCAGCTCCAGCTCGACCACCTACAACCACTACAACGTGCTGCGCACGGTCGAGGACCTGGCCGGTCTGACCACGCACGCGGGCAACGCCGCCTCGGCATCCGACATCAGCGGCATCTGGAACTGACGCCCGTGTATCTCGCGGATTCCCGCGGCACCAAGCCCGCCGTCGCCCCGGACACCCGTCCGGGGCGACGGCAGGGCGCGGTGCCCGGTACCGTGCTGGCCCTGGGTGCGGTCAGCCTGATCACGGACGTCTCCTCGGAGATGGTCACGGCCGTCCTGCCGCTCTACGTGGTGGCGGGCCTCGGCCTGTCCCCCCTCGGGTTCGGCCTCCTTGACGGCATCAACAACGGTGTCGGAGCCCTGGTCCGGCTGGCCGGCGGCCACCTCGCCGACCGGGGAGGCCGCCGCCACAAGATCGTGGCGGGCGTCGGCTACGGCCTGTCCGCACTGTGCAAGCCGCTGCTGCTGCTCGCCCACACCCTCCCCGTGATCAGCGCCGTGCTCGCGGCCGACCGCACCGGCAAAGGGCTGCGCACGGCACCCCGGGACGCGATGATCTCGCTGGCCACCGAACCCGAGCACCGGGGGCGGGCGTTCGGGGTGCACCGCGCCATGGACACCACCGGCGCGCTGCTCGGCCCGCTCGTCGCCTTCGCCGTACTGCGGGCCACCGTCGACGGCTACGACGCGGTCTTCGCGGTCAGCGGCTGCGTCGCCGTGCTCGGGGTCCTGGTGCTGGTGCTGTTCGTGCCCCGTCACATCTCCCCCGCCGGTCCCGCACAGCCGCCCGAGTCGGAGCGGCCGACGCTGCGCGCCGCCATCGGGCTGCTGCGCCGCCCACAGCTGCGCCGGCTCACCGTGTGCGCGGCTCTGCTCGGTCTGACCACCGTCAGCGACTCCTTCCTCTATCTGCTGCTCCAGCGCGAAGAGGCCCTGCCCGCCGACCTGTTCCCGCTGCTGCCGCTGGGCACCGCCACTGTCTTCCTGCTGCTCGCCGTCCCGCTGGGCGCACTCGCCGACCGCATCAGCCGCCGCCGGCTCTTCCTGGCCGGCCACGGTGTCCTGCTGCTCGGCTACGGCCTGGTGCTCAGCCCTTGGCACGGTGTCCCGGCCGTGGTCGCCGTCCTCGTGCTGCACGGCACCTTCTACGCGGCCACCGACGGAGTCCTTGCGGCCGCCACCGCAGGGGCCGTCCCGGCGCAGCACCAGGGTGCCGGGCAGGCATTGGTCGGCACCGGCCAGGCGCTGGCCCGATTCGCCTGCTCGCTCGCCTTCGGCGCGGCCTGGAGCCTGTGGGGCGGGCGCAACGCGCTGGCCGTCACCGCCGTCGCACTGGCCGTCAGCGCCGTCGTGGCCTGGTTCGTCCTCCGTACCGCCGATGAGGTGCCCGCATGAGAAGAACCACCCGCCTCGTGATCCTGCTGGTCGCCCTCGTGGTGCTCGGGAGCGTGGGCACCGGGGCGGTGCTGTACGCCGCCCACCGGTCGAGCATGCGTGACCAGCAGCAGGCGAACGGTCCGACCGTGCGGGCCGGTACCGTCTCGCTCCGTCCGGCCGGTGGCCGTCGGCTGCTGGTACGCAATCTGGTCTGGGGCCCGCACCGTGACGAGATCGCCATCGTGCCGGCCGGTGATCCGCAGGGGCCGCGCACCGCGTCGGGCGTCAAGTGCCTGCGATTCCACGCGGCGGCCGGTACCGGTATCTGCCTGCAGGCCGTGCACGGCACGCTGCGGGACACCTACCGGGCGGTGGTGCTCGACTCGCAGTTGCACGAGCTGCACCGTTTCCCGGCGGCAGGCATCCCCACCCGGGCCCGGGTCTCACCCTCCGGCCACCTGGTGGCCTGGACGGTCTTCGTCAGCGGGGACTCCTACGCCGGCACCAATTTCTCGACCCGCACCGCCATCGTGGACACCCGCACCTGGACGATCGACGACAATCTGGAGACGTTCCGCGTCATCAAGGACGGCCGGACCTACCGTGCCGCGGACACCAACGTCTGGGGTGTCACCTTCGCCGACGACAACCGCTTCTACGCCACGCTGGCAACCGGCGGCCGTACGTACCTCGTGCGGGGCGACGTCGCGGCACGCAACCTGACCACCGTGCACCGCAACGTCGAATGCCCCTCCCTCTCGCCCGACGGCACCCGGATCGCCTACAAGAAGCGCGTCCCGGGGGCCTCGTCCGATGCTCCGTGGCGGCTGTACGTCCTCGACCTGCACACCATGAAGGAGACGGCGACCGCCGAGCGGCGCAACATCGACGACCAGGCCCTGTGGCGCGACGGCTCCACCCTCGTCTACGCCCTTCCCGGCGACTACGGCTCGGACCTGTGGACCGTCCCCGCCGACGGCACCGGCACGGCCCGCCGGCTGATGACTTCCGCTGTCGCCCCCGCCTACCTGGGGTGACAGGCCGGGACGGGGGCTGGGGCACAGCAGACGCCGCAGGACACGGACTTCCCTGTGTGTGCCCTCGCCCTTGACAAACCCCCTCGCACAGCTGAAATGCTGACCGACCAGTCGGTATGAAGGGGCGGACCGTGACCGAGTTGAGCATCTCCACTGCTGCGGGCCTGTTCGATGCGGTCGCGGCGGGTCCGCGCGAGGGCCGCCCGGTGCTGTTGCTGCACGGCTTCCCGCAGACGGGCCTGGCATGGCGACAGCAGATCGAGACGCTCGCCGCGCACGGATACCGGGTCGTGGCGCCCGACCAGCGTGGGTACTCCCCCGGGGCCCGCCCCGAACGGCCCGAGGACTACCGCATGAGCGTCCTGGTCGACGATGTGGTCGCGATCACGGAGGAGTTGGGCTGGGCCTCGTTCGATCTGGTCGGTCATGACTGGGGAGGCGCGGTGGCGTGGTGGACCACCCATGCCCACCCCGGCCGCGTACGCACCCTGACGGTTGTCTCGACCCCGCACCCCGGCGCCCTCGCCACCACTCTGCGCACCGACCCGGACCAGCGCGAACGCTCGCGCTACATGATCGACTGGCGCGAAACGCCCGCGACGGAAGAGCTCATGCTCGCCCACGACGCCGAGGCGCTTCGCTCCGTCTATGCCGGAAAGGTCCCGCAGGACAGTGTCGAGGCCTACGTGCGGCACCTCTCCCGGCCGGGCGCGCTCACCGCGGCGCTGAACTGGTACCGGTCCGGCCGCCCCGACGGCAAGATCGGCACCATCGACGTGCCCACGCTGTACGTCTGGAGCACGGAGGACAGCGCGTTCGGCCCGGCGGCCGCGCAGGAGACCGGGCACTGGATCACAGGGCCGTACCGCTTCGAGACCCTCCAGGGCGTCAGCCACTGGGTCCCCGAGGAGGCGCCGGAGACGTTGAGCCGTCTGCTGCTCGACCATCTGCGCGCGCACGGCGAGTAGGGAAACCAGGACCACAGCGAACACCCGTCTGCACATCCCGGAAGGTGACCCCAGTGAAGACAGCGCGAGCAGCCTGGCGCCGACTCGAGCCCGTACACGGCATGATCTACTTCGCCCCCGAGGCACGGCGGCGGTACGCGGAGCTCGGACTGAGCGGACGGGCCGGGTACTTCGCTTCCCGCAGCGCCGCCTTCGGCCGGGCATCCGCTGAGCTCGTCATCGCGACCTTCTACAACTTCAACCCCGATCTGGTGCGGAAGGCCGTCCACGGGGTCTGGGACGCGACGACACCACAGCAGGTGCTGGACGCACGGTACGCGGGCGCGAGTGAGGCCCTGCGGCGGGCCGGGATCCATGAACTCCCCGCTCTCGACGAGGTCTTGGCGCTGACGCGCAGGGCCGCCGACGCCGCAGGCGAGCACGCTCACGGCCGCCCGCTGTTCGCCGCGCATGCCGCGCTGCCCTGGCCGGACGAACCGGTGCTGCGGCTCTGGCACGCCCAGACGCTGCTCCGGGAGTTCCGTGGAGACGGGCATGTCGCCTGCCTGCTCACCGAGGGCATAGGAGGCCTGGAGGCCCTGATTCTGCACGCTGCCACCGCCGAGGTTCCCGTCGACTTCCTCAGGGCGAGCCGCGCATGGCCCGAGGACGAGTGGGCGGCCACCACAGAGCGCCTGCGCACGCGAGGTCTCCTCGACGGTGACTCCCTCAGCCCGGAAGGCGTACGCCTGCGTCAGCACATCGAGGACCGCACCGACCGCCTGGCCCTGCCCGCCTACGCCGCCCTGGGAGACACCGACTGCGAGCGTCTTGCAGAACTCGCGAGCCCCTACGGCCGCGCCGTCGTCGAAGCCGGGCTCATCAAGGTCGGCTGACCAGGTCGTCACCCGGGCCGTCGCCACACCGTGCCGCCACCGGTCGCTCACACAGAGCGCAGGTCCCCGTCGGCCGGCCTCGGCACACACGCCCGACGGGTTCTGTCGCGCATCTCCCGGGGGCTGAGGCCATAGCGCTGACGGAAGGCGGTGCTCAGCGCGCTGGCCGAGGAGAACCCCGAGGCGTAGGCCAGTTCCGTGATCGTCATGTGTTCGCAGTCGGCGCACTGGAGGCGATCGCGAACCAGGCGCAGGCGCTCCTCACGGATCAGTCCGCGGGGAGTGGTGCCCACGGACTGGAGGGCCAGCTGGATCTGGCGCAGGGACCAGCCGAGGGCGAGTGCCATGGACGCACCCGTGAGGCCGGGATCGGCGGCGTGGTCGCGGACGTAGCGGCGGACGAGCGCCTCGACCTCGATGAGATGGCCCGGGACGTCGGGGCGGTCGTCGCCGCAGGCGAGCATGCACAGCAGCTCGACGATGCGGTCGGAGATCGCGTCGAACGCTGTTGCGGTGAGGTGGTCACGCTCCTCGTGCAGGGTGCGCACCATGCCGAGCACGATGCGGCCCAGCCCCCGGGCCAGATCGATTCCGGTGGCCAGCGGGGCCTTCCGGTTCAGCGGGCTGTCGATCTCACGGGCCGGGATCGACAGGATGAATCCGTGCAAGGACGCGTCGTGGAGCAGTTCGAAGGGCGCGCCCAGCGTGAGGAGGCTGCCCGTCCCCGGCGTCAGACGTGTCTCCTGGTCGTCCTGGCGCAGGACCACCTCACCGGCGAGCGGGAGGACGAACCGGTAGTCGGGGTCGGGTTTCTGGCGGATCAGGCCGGGGGTGCGGACGTACTCGATCTGGTCGCTGCACCATTTGACGAGCTGGTAGTTGTCACTGCGCTGCCGGACCAGCTCGCCCCGGAAGGTGTCGGGTCGGGTGAACCGGTAGTCCATGCGCGTCTGGTACACGTCGATGCGCTCGCTCCACAGGTCCGTCCCTTCACGCGACGAGACCTCGCCGGTCCTGGTCGTCTCCACGAAGTAGCTTCCCGCGGACAACCCATCTCCTCCGCTGCGACGCGTCACGACGGTGCTTGGTGAGCGGCGTCGCGCTTCCGCGCCGCCATCGACCGTTACGCGTAGTCAGACTAGGGCAACAGCCGGTCTCCGTAGGGCAATCCCTGCCGTTTGGCATATGCCAAAGGGAAGCCGGTCGCCTGAAACGTCTCATCCGGCCTGTTTGCGCCTGGTGACAACTTCCTTGCGCACACGCACAAGTACGGACGCGGAACCGTCGCTACCGTCAAGCGCCCGTCAACTCACGTCCGTCTTTGAGGACTTCATGACCGAACAGATACCGGAAGCGGTGTTCTGGTGCCTGGCCGTAAGCCTGTTCGCCGTCACCGTGCTGCTGGTGCGCCAGCGCGGGATCACCGCACGGCAGCGCAGTCGCAACGTCGAACTCGCGGACGGCCTGCGGGCGCGGGACGAGGAGGTACGTCACCTCGTGTCCGCCCGGCTGCCGGCCCTGGAGGATGCGGCCCGGCAGCAGTCCCCGGCCGTCGGTTGGCTCGACATCCGGCTCGCCGACACCGACTTCGGCAAGTGCCTGGACGAGGTCCTGGCACGGTTCGCCGGAGCCGTCGAACACGCGCAGTCCCGCGCCGACCAGTCCGCGAAGGCCGCCCTGAAGGCGTCCATGCGATCCATCCAGGCCCTGGCCAACGAACAGCAGGTATCCATCGCGGAGATGCAGGACCGGCACGACCACCCCGATGTGCTGCGCGACCTGCTCGAGATCGACCACACCAACGCCCAGTTCGGGCGCCGGGCCCAAGCCATCGCCGTGCTCTGCGGCTCGTGGCCCGGCCGGCAGCGCGCCACCTCCGCACTCATCGAGGTCGTACGCGGCGCCACCTCCCGCATCCGCGACTACCGGCGCATCCGCATCCACGGCGAGGTCGCCATCGCCGTGGCCAGCAGGACGGTGGAGCCGGTGGTGCTCGCGGTCGCCGAACTGCTCGACAACGCCGCACGCCACTCGCAGCCCAACACGACCGTCGAGGTCACCATCCAGGCGGTGCACAACGGCGCCTGTGTGGTCATCGACGACGCCGGCGTCGGCATGGACGGCCAGGCCGCCGGGCATGCCGCCGAGCTGCTGAGCGGCGGGCACACCTCCGACGTCACCCGGCTCGGCGACCCACCCCGCTTCGGCTTCGCCGTCATCGGGGTACTCGCCAGGCGCTACGGCTTCAACGTCTCCGTGGACACGGTCTCCCCCTACGGCGGCGTACGCGCCGTACTGTTCCTGCCGTCCGCCCTGCTCACACACCTGGACGCGACGCCCGAGCGGCAGCCGTCCGGCGCGCCGGCCGCACCCACCCCTGATGCGACGCCCGCCCGGACCCCGGACTCCCCCACCGTGTCCCCTGCCGCGCCCACGGCAGCGCCGACGGTGCGCGCGGTACCGGCTGCCGACCCGGAACCCGGCCCCGGCACCGCGGAGGCGACCACCTCCGGAGGCCTGCCGAAACGACGCCGCCGTACCCTGCGCGAAACCGCCGTACAGCCCGCTCCCCCGCCCGCCGACGAGGTCGGTGGACGCTCGGCCGAGGAGAACGCCCGGCGCATGGGCGCCTTCGCCCGCGGCACCCGCTTTGGCCGGTCCGCCCAGCACACCCCCCCAGGAAGACGAAGGGAACAGCCACGAATGACCGGGCCCACCAACAACGAGTTGGGCTGGATGTTGGACGACGTGCTGAAGGTGCCGGAGGCGCTCCACGCGATCCTGCTCTCCGCCGACGGCATGCTCCGCGCCTACTCCAAGGACATCGACCGGGACGATGCCGAGCGGCTGGCCGCGGGCCTGTCCGGAGTCCAGTCGATCAGCCGCAGCACGGCCGAGTTCTGCGGCACCCCGCACACCCCGTGGCGGCAGACCCTGATCGAGTTCGCGCACGGTTACGTGTTCCTCGTCGCCGCCGGCGAAGGCGCCTACCTCGCGGTCTCCACCAGCCAGGACGTGGACATGGAGGCGGTGACGTACCGCATGCACAAGCTCGTCGACCGGCTCGGCAAGGAGCTGACCAGCCCGGCCCGGCAGGACACCGGCAGCCCGGCATGACTCCCCGGCGCCGCCCCGCAGACAGGCTGGTGCGGTCGTACGTCATCACGGACGGCCGCGCCCAGCCCTCCCGCAACACCCTGGACCTGGTCACGCTGCTGATCGCCACCGACGATCTGCCGCTGACCGGGCTCAACCCGGAAAAGCGCAGGCTCATGGAACTGTGCCGGCCGGGAGCGCTGTCCGTCGCCGAGGTGGCCGGCCACCTCGGCCTCCCGGTCGGCGTCACCAAAGTCCTGACCGCCGACCTCATGGACAGCGGTCACATCGTCACCCGCGCGCCCATCCCCGCGGCCCGGCCGACCGACGCCCGAATCCTCCAGGAGGTGCTCGATGGGCTCCGCGCCCGCCTCTGAACACGCCGCAGGAAACCTCTATCTGCGCCCCAGCGTGCAGACCGCGGCCAAGCTGCTGGTCGTGGGCCACTTCGCGGTCGGCAAGACCACCCTCGTCGGCGCGCTCTCCGAGATCCGGCCGCTGCGCACCGAGGAGGTCATGACCGAGGCCGGCGCACTCGTCGACGACCTGGCCGGCATGAAGGACAAGACGACCACCACCGTCGCCCTGGACTTCGGCCGTCTGACCCTCAACGACCGCCTGGTGCTCTATCTCTTCGGCACCCCCGGCCAGCAGCGCTTCACCCAGCTGTGGCAGGACATGACCCGCGGCGCGCTCGGCGCCCTCGTCCTCGCGGACACCCGGCGGCTGAACCAGTCATTCGAGGTCATGGGCGTACTGGAGGAGCTCGGACTGCCGTACGCGGTCGCCCTCAACCAGTTCGACGACGCACCCTCGCACGACCTCGACGAGATACGCGAGGCCCTCGACCTGCTCCCCGAGACCCCGCTCGTCCGCTGCGACGCCCGCGACCGGATCTCGTCCACACACGCCCTGATCGCCCTCGTGGAATACCTCCTGACCCGCACCGGCACACTGGAGAACGCGTGACCTCGCCAACACCACCACCGCGCTGCCCCGCCCACGAGCCCCTGTACGGGCCGGAGTTCGCGGCCGACCCCGCGGCCGCCTACCGACGGCTGCGGGCCGCGGGCCCCATCGCGCCGGTCGAACTCGCGCCCGGCGTACACGCATCGCTCGTCGTCGGCTACGAGGCGGCCCTGCACGTCCTGCGCAGCCCCGAGACCTTCTCCAAGGACCCCCGCCGCTGGCAGGACCTGGCGGACGGCACCGTCCCCATGGACAGCCCGGTCGTCCCGATGATGATGTACCGGCCGAACGCCCTGTGGACCGACGGCGCCGAGCACCGCAGACTGCGCGACGCGATCACGGACAGCCTGGCCCAGGTCGATCCCAACACGCTGCGCGGCTACGTCGAGACCAGTGCCGACACCCTGATCGACCGGATCGCGCCGGCCGGGAAGGCCGACCTGCTCGGCGAGTACGCCCAGGTCCTGCCGCTGCTGGTGTTCAACCGGCTGTTCGGCTGCCCGCCCGAGTACGGGGTGCGGCTGGTCGAGGGGATGTCCGGGATCTTCGACGGCGTGGACGCCGAGAAGGCGAACGAACTGCTCGCCACGACCCTGCTCGACCTCGTGACGCTGAAGCGGGCCCGGCCCGGGCAGGACGTCACGTCCTGGCTCATGGCCCATCCTGCCGCACTGACGGACGAGGAGATGGTCCACAGCCTGGTCCTGCTGATGGGCGCGGGCACCGAGCCCCAGCAGAACCTCATCGCGAACAGTCTGCGGCTGCTGCTGTCCGACGACCGGTTCGAAGGCACCCTGTCCGGCGGCAGCCTGCCGGTGGAGGACGCCCTCGACGAGGTGCTGTGGACCGACCCGCCCATGGCCAACTACGCCGTGCACTATCCCGTGCACGACGTCGTCCACGACGGGGTGACCCTGCGGGTCGGCCACCCCATCGTGGTCAGCCTCGCCGCCGCCAACACCGACCCGTTGCTGACGTCGGATCAGCGCGCCGGCAACCGCGCCCATTTGGCATGGAGCGCGGGCCCGCACACCTGCCCGGCCCAGACTCCGGCCCGGCTGATCGCGGCGGTGGCGGTCGAGAAACTGCTCGACCGCCTCCCTGATGTCGAACTGGCCGTCCCCGTGGAGGAGTTGACCTGGCGGCCCGGTCCGTTCCACCGGGCGCTGGCCGCACTCCCCGTCGTCTATCCGGCGGCCCCACTCCTGCCACCCGCCGAGTCCACCACGGACGACGACCGGTCCACGCGGCACACGAGTGCGTCATCGGACGTACGGCCGCCCACCGCGCCGCCGGCAAGCCGCACCGGCAGCGGCTGGTTGGCGCGGCTGCGGTCCTGGTGGCGCGGGGAGTGATCAGGACAGCTGTGCGGGAAGCACGCGGTGGCCGTTGGAGATGAAGGAGTCGACGGGCTCCAGTTCCCCCTCCTTGACGGCGAGACGGAGCCCGGGGAAGCGCTCGAAGAGCGCCGGGAGCGCGATCCGGGCCTCCAGCCGCCCCAGCGGGGCACCGAGGCAGAAGTGCACGCCGTAGCCGAACGCCAGATGCTCCTTGTCGGCGCGGGCGACGTCGAACCTGTCGGCGTCCGCGCCGTACCTCTCGGGGTCACGTCCGGCGGCGGCATACGCGGCGAGGATCGCCTCCCCCTTGCCGATCACCACGCCGGCCGGGCCGCCGAACTCCTCCATGCGGAGGTCCTCCACGGCGTACCGCAACGGCAGGCTGGCGACCGGCGCCTCCACACGCAGCGCCTCCTCGATCGCGTCGTCCCAGGAAGCGCCGCCCGAGCGGACCTGGGCGAGCTGATCCGGGTGGGTGAGCAACAGATGGATGGCGTTGTCGATGAGGTTGACCGTGGTCTCGTGGCCGGCACTCACCATGAGTGCCAGAGTGTCGAGCAACTCCTGTTCGCTCAGGCGGGTGTCGCCCTCGTCGTCGCGGGCCGCGATGAGGGCCGAGGTCAGGTCGTCGCCGGGCGACCGCCGTTTGAGGGCCACCAGTTCACCGAGCGCGGCGTAGAGCCGGGCGTAGATGTCCGTGACCTCCTCCGGGCTGGCGGAGGTGTGGAAGACGCCGTCCACGACGGCCCGGAGTTCCTCGCCCTGCTCCTCGGGCAGCCCGAACAGCTCGCTGATCACCTGGATCGGCAGGGGGTAACAGAACCCCTCCCGCAGATCGACCACCGAATTCCGCCGCCCGGCCTCCTCCAGTCCGTCGAGCAGCGTCTTGGTGATCTCCTCGATCCGGGGCTGGAGCGCCGCCGTGCGACGGGCGGTGAACGCCTTGGCGACCAGGGAGCGCAGCCGCTTGTGCTCACCGCCGTACGCGGTGAACATGTTCTGCACCGCGACCCAGGTGAACAGCGGCCATTCCGGGGACACTTCACCGTTGATCCAGCGCGGCCAGTGGCGGCGCGGGTCCTTCGACACCCGTGGGTCGGTGAGCAGGCGTTTGAGCAGCTCAGGACTGCTGACGGCCCATGCCTCGACACCGCCGGGAAGTTCCACGAGGGTGACTGGTCCCCTCTCGCGGATCCGGGCAGCCTCGGCGTGGATGTCACCGCCGGTCGCGTCGATGACTAAGGGGCGGGGGTCTCCCATCACGGCCTCCCAGGCACTCGGACTTCTGTACGAACCGTAAAGCTACGTGGCCGTAGCGTGTCCGCACGAGACCGCCCGGGGCACGCTGCGTACCGCCACAACTTCCGTGCGCGTGACTGCAAGTCGCCGTGGTGGTGCGGGCTTCGCCGAATCCATGGCTCACCATCAGGTGGCGTCCGGAGCCCGGTGATCGTCAGGGCTCACGCACGCCCTCGAGTCCGGGTCCGGAAGGTAGCTCGCGAGGCCCCGGAGGATGATCTCCAAGCCGATGTCGAACCTCTCGTCGGAGGAGTCCGTCACCATCAGCCCGGACAGGGCGCGCAGATGGGGAAAGTCCGTCGCGGGCAGGGACGCGAAGTAGTTCTGCATCTCGTCGGCCATCTCGCGCCAGTCGGGGCGGGCCATGGAGGCATCGTCACCGCCGTGCTGGGCGGCCCGGTCCTGCCACATGCCCTCCTCCAGGACGAACCCGTCGATGTAGGTGGAGATGAGGTCACCGGCCTCCGCGGCGATACGGTCGGGCAGCCCGGCGGTACGGAAGACGGCGAGCAACGCCTCGACGTGCGGCAGCAGTTCGGCGGTGAAGGGGACATGACCCATGGAGATCCGGGCCATGTCCCGGTGGGTCAGCAGGCGCTGCCGTGCGGAACGGGCGAAGTCCCGCAGTTGCTCCTGCCACCGCTCCGGATCGGGTGCGGGCATCTCGAAGCCGTCGAAGAGGCGCGTGTACATCAGCTCCAGAAGGTCGTCCTTGGAGCTGACGTGGGCGTAGAGGGCGGAGACCGCGACGCCCAGTTCGGCCGCCACCTGACGCATCGACAGCCCGTCCAGCCCCTGGCGGTCCAGCACGGCGAAGGCGGCCTCGACGACTCGTTCGCGCGACAGCGGGGCGCGCGCGGGGACGACGCGGGCACGAGCGGGGCGCTCGCGTTCCCAGGGGGACGGCGGAGGGGATGCGGGGGTGCCGGCGGCCGCGTCGGTCATACGGACAGTCTAGGCGTCGGGAGAACAGTGTTCTTCCCGGGCGAGCGGCGTTCACCCGCCACACCCAAACGCGATATATCTTGCCTGCGCGCAAAGTTGCGCTATATCTTAATGAACACCGTTCTCCAAGTGAGCGCTGTTCTGTTATGGTGAACAGCGTTCTCCCGATTCCACACCCATCCGTCCCACCGCGCCCACGGGTCCTCACCTCGGCGCGGCCCTGTCGCGAGGAGTTCCGATGTCCACCACCGGTGTCGCGTCCGCCGAGACAGCCACCGACTCCCCAGCGCCCTACGGATGGCGCTGGGCTGCGCTCTTCGTGATCCTCGCGGCCGAGGTGATGGACCTCCTCGACGCCGTCGTCACGAACATCGCCGGCCCCTCCATGCGGGCCGACCTGGGCGGCGGTGCCTCCACCTTGCAGTGGCTCGCCGCCGCGTACACGCTCTCGATGGCCGTCGGGCTCGTCACCGGAGGGCGGCTCGGGGACATCCACGGGCGCCGCCGGATGTTCCTGGTGGGGGCCGCAGGCTTCACCCTGGGGTCGCTGCTGTGCGCGATATCCGCGTCACCCGAGATGCTGATCGCCGCACGCGTCGTGCAGGGACTGTTCGGGGCGGTGATGCTGCCGCAAGGCCTCGGCATGATCAAGGAGATGTTCCCGCCGAAGGAGTCGCAGAAGGCCTTCGGCATGTTCGGCCCGGTCATGGGACTGTCCGCGGTGTGCGGGCCGATCCTCGCGGGCTGGCTCGTCGACGCCGACTACTTCGGCACCGGCTGGCGGATGATCTTCCTGATCAACCTGCCGCTGGGCGCCGCGGCCATCCTCGGTGCCCTGCGCTACCTGCCGAGGGGCCGGTCCGGGAGCAAGCCGCGCCTCGACATCCCCGGCATGCTCATGGTCTCGCTGGCCGCGCTGCTCATCATCTTCCCGCTGGTCCAGGGCCGTGAGTACGACTGGCCCATGTGGACGTTCCTGATGATGGCCGCCTCGGTGTTCGTCTTCGTCGCCTTCGGCCGGTACGAGTCGCGCCGCAGCAGGGCCGGCCGGGACCCGCTGGTCGTCCCCAGCCTCTTCCGCAAGCGTGGATTCAGCGGCGGCATGACCCTCGGGCTGGTCTTCTTCTCGACCATGCAGGGCTTCATGCTGGTCTTCAACCTCTACACCCAGATCGGCCTCGGCTACGCGCCGCTCAAGGCCGGACTGGTGATGGTGCCCTGGTCGGGCGGAATGATCGTCGGCTTCGGGGTCGCTCAGGGTGTCGTCCGGTTCGGACGGGCCGTCCTGCAGGCGGGCACGCTGGTCATGGCCCTCGGTGTGTTCGGCGTGTGGCTGACCCTCGACATGGTGGGAAGCGGTGTCGGCCCCTGGCAGCTCCTGCCGTCCCTCCTCGTCACCGGCATCGGGATGGGCCTGCTCATGGCGCCGTTCTTCGACATCGTGCTCGCCAGTGTCGAGCAGCACGAGACGGGCTCGGCGTCCGGCACGATGACCGCGATACAGCAGCTCGGCGGCGCCTTCGGCGTAGCCGTCCTCGGCACCGTGTTCTTCGGTCTGCTGGGCGGCGGGATCGGCTCCGCCGTCGACCACCACTCGGACGGCCTGCGCAGGCAGCTTGCCGCGGCGCACGTCGCGCCCGCCGCTCAGGAGCGCATCGTGGCGGACCTGCGGACCTGCACCTCGGACCGCGCCGTGGCCAAGGATCCCGCCGCGACACCGGCGTCCTGCGCGCGCCTGGAGAAGGACACCCGCTCCGCCGCGATCTCGCCCCAGGCCGGCGAGCGGATACCCGGCGCGCTGAAGACCACCGCGTCGTCGGCCTTCCGGACCGGTTTCGGCTCCGTCATGAAGACACTGCTGTGGATCGTCGACGGCATGCTCGCCCTGACTTTCCTGCTCGCGTTCCTCCTGCCGCGCCACGCACGTCCCGAGGGGTCCGTTGGGCACTGAGCCGTGGCCGCACCGGGGGCTGCCCGTCGTCCCCGCCGCAACCGCCCCGGATCAGAAAGGCGCCGGGCAGGCGCGGAATTGTTTGCGCCCGTCAGGTGCTGATGGAGCCAGAAGGAAGGCAGGGGATACCGACGGCGGGCGAGCCGAACAATCCCTGATGACCGACGAAAGACATCGAAGGGGCCGACATGGCAGCGCAGACGCAGAGGGCCGTACTGGCGGGCGGATGTTTCTGGGGGATGCAGGACCTCATCCGCCGGCTCCCGGGCGTGACGGCGACCCGGGTCGGATACACCGGAGGTGACGTGCCGAACGCGACGTACCGTAACCACGGCACCCACGCGGAGGCCATCGAGATCCTCTTCGACCCCGAGCAGACCGACTACCGCGCGCTCCTGGAGTTCTTCTTCCAGATCCACGACCCGAGCACCGAGAA
The DNA here is from genome assembly GCF_025642155.1 of Streptomyces sp. HUAS 15-9. Taxonomy (NCBI): domain Bacteria; kingdom Bacillati; phylum Actinomycetota; class Actinomycetes; order Kitasatosporales; family Streptomycetaceae; genus Streptomyces; species Streptomyces qianjiangensis. The sequence continues at coordinate 420,763 of NZ_CP106798.1, forward strand.
CCGCCAGGGCAACGACATCGGTCTCAGCTACCGTTCGGCGATCTACTACGTGGACGACGAGCAGAAGAGGATCGCGGAGGACACCATCGCGGACGTGGACGCCTCCGGACTGTGGCCGGGCAAGGTCGTCACCGAGGTGGAGCCGGTCGGCCCCTTCTGGGAGGCCGAACCCGAGCACCAGGACTACCTGGAGCGCTACCCCGACGGCTACACCTGCCACTTCCCGCGCCCGGGATGGCGACTGCCGTCCCGCAAGGAGGGCTGAGCGCGCGGGAGCCCCAGGGCGCCCGCGTCCGTTCCGGTCCTACCCGTGTTTCCGAGGATCGGGGTCGGCCGGCGGTGTGACCACGGATGGCCTGTGCGCGGCGCCCGTCGCTCGGGAACGATCCTCGACCGTCGTTCGTCTACAGTGACATAGACGGTCTACATTCCTGTAGTCATCCTTTCGGCCTGTGCGCTCCCGCATGCGCGGAAAGGGCTCGTCGCGCACGACCACTGCTGATCGCACCTACGACCATGACCGGAGGACCGACAGAGGATCATGCACTCCAAGATCCTGGTGGTTGAGGACGATCACGCCCTGCGGGACGTGCTGCGGCGGGGCCTGCTGGAGGAGGACTTCGAGCCCGTCCTCGCCCCCGACGGCGCCAGCGCCCTGCGGCTGGCGACCGACGGCATCGCGGCGGCCGTACTGGATGTCGGCCTGCCGGACGCGGACGGACGGGACGTGTGCCAGGCCATGCGGGCCAACGGCTTCTTCGCCCCCGTGATCTTCCTGACCGCCCGGCACCAACTCACCGACCGTCTGTCGGGCTTCTCCGCCGGGGGCGACGACTACCTGCCCAAGCCCTTCCACCTCGCCGAACTCGCCGCCAGACTGCGTGCCGCGCTGAGACGGGCCGCCCCGCGGTCCTGCGCCACCACCGGCGATCTGGTGCTGGACGCGGTGGATCACAGTGCGACCGTGCACGACGGTGCGCGCTTCGACCTCTCCCCGACGGAGTTCCGGCTGCTGGCCACGCTCGTTGCCGCGGACGGGGCCCTCGTGCGCCGCCGTGACCTGGTGCGGGCCGGCTGGCCCGAGGGCGCGCAGGTCAGCGACAACACTCTGGACCAGTATCTGAGCCGACTGCGCCGCAAACTGCGCGCAGCGAGCAGCCGTCTGACGATCGATACGGCGCGTGGGGTCGGACACCGCCTGTCATGAACCGTGCTTCCCGCATCGTCGGTCGCCTGGCCCCGCGCACCCTGCAAGGCCGGCTCTCCCTCGTGGCACTGGCCGCCGCCGCACTGCTGATGACGGTCCTGACCGTGGCGTTCAACGCCGTGATGGACGAACATCTGCAACGCCAGGCCGACGACGAGTTGCGCACCAGAGCGGCAGCGGTGACCACGACGGTCGACACCAGCGGTCCCCGGGTGCGCGTCCTGGAAACCGTCAACGACCGTCTCCTCGACGCGAACGTGTGGATCTACGCCGACAACCACCTGCTGGAAAAGCCGCCGTCCCCCACCGTCGGGGGCCCGGTGGCCCGGGCCGCCGACCGGCTCGCCGCACAGCGAGAGCACGCCTGCACGACCGTCGACGGTCACCGGCCCGTCCGGCTGTGCTCCCAGCCGCTTCCCGGCCGCGACGCCAGAGCCACTGTCGTCACCGCTCTGGACCTGGCTCCGTACCGGAGTTCGGCCGACACCCTGCTGCTGGGGTCGCTGGTCCTGGACGCTGTGATGCTCGGATGCACGTACGTACTCACGCGCCTGTCCGTCGGCCGGGCACTGCGACCGGTGCGGGCGATGACCGACCGGGCGACGCAGTGGAGCGCCGCGGGCTCCGACGACCGCTTCGCCACGGAGGATCACCCGGTCGAACTCGCCCGCCTGGGTGGCTCACTGGACGCACTTCTGGACCGCATACGCACCGTACTGCGCCACGAACGGCAGTTGACGGGGGAGCTCTCCCACGAACTGCGCACGCCGCTCACCCGGATCATCATGGAACTCGACTGGTGGCAGGCCCGTCCGCGCACGGACGCCCAGACCCGCGCCACCCATGAGGTGATCGCGGAGGCCGCGCAGTCCATGCGCACGATCTGCGACACGCTCCTCGACGACGCCCGCGAGAGTGCGCTCAACCCGGCGACGGCCGCCACAACGACCGACGTCGTGCCCCTCCTGAGCCGCCTGCTCCAGCACCTCGACCCACCGGATCGAGTCAAAACCACGGTGGAGGCGGACCCGCAGGTAGTGGAGGCGGGAGTCGCACCCGCTCTCCTCGAACGCATCCTCAGCCCGCTGCTCGCCAACGCCGTCCGCTACGCCCGCTCCAGCGTGACCGTGTCCGCGCGGCGCCTGCCCAGTGCGGTGCGGATCGATGTCGTCGACGACGGCCCCGGTGTACCGGAGGCGTTCACGGCGGAGTTGTTCCAGCCCGGCCGACGCGCCGACGCCGACGACGGGCACGACGGTGCGGGCCTCGGGCTGCCGCTCGCGCGACGTCTGGCCCGCACCGTCGGCGGCGAGGTCTCCTACGACCCCGGGCATGCGCCCGGGGCCAGGTTCACGGTCAGCGTCCCTTCCGGGTGACCTATTCCCGCTCCTCCCGGCCCCGTCCAGCGGCGGTACGACGCTCTTGCTGGTGGGCGTAGGCCATCAGGCCGAACAGAACGACGAGCAGTACGGCGGACGAGCCCACGGTACCCAGATCCAGGCCGCCCTTGGCGACCGGCTTGGTGAGGAAGTCGCCCGCGGTGGCGCCCAGCGGGCGGGTCAGGACGAAGGCGATCCAGAACAGCAGCACGTTCGGCACCGTGGGCACCTTCATGAGCGCTACGAGTACGGCGAGCATCCCGGTCACGAGCAGCGCGCCACCGGCGTAGCCGAGGCCGGAGCTGTCGGACAGGAAGTCACCCATCGAGGTGCCGAGGGTGTTCGACACCAGGATCGCCGACCAGAACAGGGCCTCGCCCTTGAAGGTGACGATGTCGCGGATCTGGAACGTCATCCCGCTCAGCTTCCAGGCGAGGAAGATCGCCAGGAGGACGGAGATCAGGATCGCCGCTCCGGCGGGGTAGCCCAGGCCAAGGCCCTGTGGGCCCCAGCCCAGCCTGGTCGCGCCGTTCGAGAGGAACTTGGCGCTGGCGTCGCGGTTCATGAAGTCGGACATCGTGGTGCCCGCCATGCTGGTCGACAGGATCACGGTCCAGTAGCAGAACGGGTTGTAGCGACTGGATCGCAGCTGGACCACCAGCGTCACCACGAACACCAGGAACAGCGCGATCGTGGTGAGGAAGTAGCCCAGCTTCAGGGTCTGCGCGAAGAGGTCGCCCGCCGTCTCGCCCAAGGTCGTCGCGGCGATCTTCATGATCCAGAAGGCCAGCGTCACCTCGGGCAGTTTCTTCATCACCGACTTGGTCTTCGACGTGCTCGCCACGTCGAGGTCGGTGAGGACCTCGGATTTCTCCAACTCGGATTCTCCTGTCCGGTCGAACGACAGGGCGCTCGCCCCTGAGGAACCGGGACGAGCGCCCTGTGAGATGAGTCGGCCGCCGGCGGCGGCCGTGATCTTCGACCGTGGCACAGAGATCCTGAACGCATCCTGAACACAGGCGGATCGCAGGTCACACTGCCTGTCGTGCGGCCCCTTCCGGCTCGGTGACGTCCTTTCGGGTGACGGCCAGGTACACGACCAGACCGAGGATGACCGCGAGGAACAGCACGCTGGTGATCACCGTGCCCAGACCCGCTCCGCCGTCACCGGTCGGCTGGGAGAGGTAGTCGCCGATCGAGGCTCCGAGCGGCCGGGTGAGGATGTACGCGATCCAGAAGCTCCAGACCGCGTCGAGACCGAGTGCGCGGTGTGCGACGGCGACTGCGGCGATGGCCAGGGCGAAAAGCACGGCGGACAGCCAGTAGCCGAGATCCATGCGCTCGGAGACCAGGTCACCGGCCGCGGTGCCCAGGGCGAAGGTGAACAGGACGGCGAGCCAGTAGAACGACTCGCGGCGGACGGTGTCGATGCTGTGGATGGACAGCGTCCGCTCACGGCGGTACCAGACGACGAACACGACCGCGAGAACGAGCCCGAACACCGTGGTGCTCAGCTCCAGCGGCACGCCCATGTTGTCGGTGAGGTTGTCGCTGATCAGCGTACCGACGACGCTGATCAGGGCCACGGCGAGCCAGTACACGCCCGCCCGGTAGGCGCTCGTACGGAACTGCACGACCAGCACCACGGCCAGCAACGCGCTCATCAGCACCGACACACCGGTCAGGCCGAGGCCGGCCTTCTCGTTCAACAGGTCGGCCGCGGTCTCACCGACCGTCGTACACAGCACCTTGATGATCCAGAAGTAGACAGTGACCTCGGGCACCTTGTTCCAGCGCAGCCGACGTTGCCCCGGTGCGACGGGCCTGTCGGCCGCGGAGACGGCGGAAGTCTCAGACGTTTCGTAGGTCATGGAGAGCGACCGTGCCACCGGACACCTGAACGCATCCTGACTGGCGTGTGGCACCGCACGCGTCACGCCACCTCAAGGCCCGTCCGGTCAAGGCAGACGTAGATTGGTCCCATGATCGAGGAGACGTCGCCCCAGCGGTTGGAGCGCCCAAGTACGAGACGCGGTAAGCACGCTGCCCCCAAGGGGGCCAAGGCCGGCACAGTACGGCGGTCGTCCGCGCTGATGGCCGCCGGAACCCTGGTCTCGCGCGTCACCGGACTGATCCGGCAAGTACTGCAAGCCGCCGCCCTGGGCACCGGGTTGCTGGCCACCACGTACAACCAGGCCAACACGGTGCCCACCAGCCTGTACTTCCTGCTGATCGGCGGCGCGCTGAACTCCGTACTGGTCCCGCAACTGGTCCGGGCCCGGACACAGGACCCCGACGGCGGGGCCGCGTTCGAGCAGCGCCTGGTCACCCTGGTGCTGTGTGTCCTCGGTGTCGGCGCCACGCTGGCCACCTGGGCCGCTCCCGAGATCATCAGCATCTACCAGCGCGACACACCCGCCACGCACGATGCGTTCGAGCTGACCGTGGTCTTCGCCCGCTTCCTGCTCCCCCAGATCTTCTTCTACGGCGTGTTCAGCATCTTCGGGCAGGTCCTCAACGCCCGGAACCGGTTCGGGGCGATGATGTGGACCCCGGTTCTGAACAACCTCGTCCTGATCACGATGTTCGGCCTCTACCTCGGCATGATGACCGCCCCCGAGAACGTCTCGGACATCACCGACGCCCAGGTAGAACTGCTGGGCATCGGCACCACCCTCGCCCTGGCCCTCCAGGCTCTCGCCCTGATCCCGTACGCCCACGCGGCCGGCTTCCGGTTGCGGCCGCGCTTCGACTGGCGGGGCGCCGGGCTGCGCAAGAGCGTGAACGCGGCCCGCTGGACCCTGCTGTTCGTCCTGGCCAACCTCGTGGCGAGCACCGTGGTCACGCGCCTGGCCTCAGCTGCGGACGCCGCCCTGCCCCGCGACGGCGTCGGCTACACCGCCTACAGCTACGCCCAGCAGATATGGATGCTCCCCCAGTCGATCGTCACGGTCTCCCTCGTGACCGCGCTGCTGCCGCGCATGAGCCGGGCCGTGACCGAGCATCGTCTCGACGACCTGCGCGCCGATCTGTCCCGCGCGCTCCGGGTCAGCGGCGTCGTCATCGTCCCGGCGGCGTTCTTCTTCGTCGTCTTCGGCCCGCGGATCGCACAGCTGCTGTTCGCCCACGGGGCCGCCGACGCCACGGCAACCGTCCCTCTGGGGCACATGCTGCAGGCCTTCGGCCTGGGACTGATCCCGTTCTCCGCCCAGTACCTCCTGCTGCGCGGCTTCTACGCCTTCGAGGACACCCGCACGCCGTTCCGCATGGCGCTGTGGATCGGCGGTATCAACATCGCGCTCGCTGTGGCCTGCCATCTTCTGCTGTCCCCCCGTTGGGCCGTCACCGGGATGGCCGCGGCCTATGCCCTGTCCTACGGCATCGGCCTGCTGCTGACGGCTCTGCGTCTGAGGCGGCGCACCGAGGGACTGCTCGACGGCCGCCGGATCTGCCGCACCTACGCCAAACTGGCCACGGCCGCCACCGGCGCCGGGACCGCCGGCTGGCTGATCACCCGCGCCCTGAACGACAACCCCGCAGCGACCTCCTGGACACCGGCCATCGCGCTGGCAGCAGGCGCCATCACGATGACCCTGCTGTTCCTCCTCCTCGCCCGACTCCTGCGCATAGGAGAACTGCGCAGCCTGCCCGGTCTGGGCTGACCCCGGCACCACCAACCGAGCCCGACGACGAGGGCCCAGGGGGCGGGTTCTACAACACTCTCGTCAAACCGGATAGGTCATCCGCATCTGCGACGGCGGCATCAATCAACCGGATAATTCATCCGGATACACAGAACGGGTTGCGCAATGAAGCAGACAGCGGTCGTCACGGCAGGGACAGCGGGAATCGGGCTGGAGACCGCCTTGGGGCTGACCAAAGCCGGCATTGCGGTCACCGTGGTCGGGCGCAACGCCGAGCGCGGTGCCCGTGCCGTCGAACGGATCAACGCGACGGCGCCCCTGCACTCCGCCCGGTTCCTGGCCGCCGACCTCTCTTCACTCGACGCGGTCCGCGCCCTCGCCGACCGCATTGCCGCAGATGGCCCGCTCACCGTGCTGGTCAACAACGTCGGAGCAATGTTCCCCGACCGGCAGGACTCGGCCGACGGGATCGAGGCGACGTTCGCCGTCAATCACTTCTCGCCGTATCTGCTCACCGAACTGCTGCCACGTTGCGAGCCGGTGCGCCGAGCCGGATCGTGAACGTCACCTCGGGAGCGACCGGTGTCGCGAAGCGCGCTTTCGACTCCGTTGAGCCGCCGGGGGGCTACTACGGCTTTCACCGGTACGGCCGCGCCAAGCTCGCCAACCTCGCCTACACGCTTGATCTGGCCGGCCGGCTGGACGGCACGGGCGTGTCGGTCTTCGCGGCGGATCCCGGTGGCGCCGCGACCGACGTGACCAACGGGACCATGCGCGATCCGAAGATCGTCTCGCCGGGGCTGCGGCTGCTCTGGCCGCTGCTACGGCGCAAGTTCGAGCGCTCGGCCTCGGGCCCGGCATCCCTGGCGGCCGAGCCTTCGATCTTCGCCGCGACCGACGACTCACTGACGGGCCGGACCGGCGTCGTCATCGGACCCCAGGCACATCCGGTCGCCCCCTTCCTCCCGGCAACGGATCCCCCGCATCGCCGAAGCCGTCCGCCACCTCAGTGAACACCTCGCGCCCACCTCGCGGCGTCAGCACGAGGCCGCTCGGAAGTGGAAACAGGTGGCTCATCCGGATCGCGTTCCGCAGCGATTCGGATGAGCCATCCAGTTAGACTTCGCACATGACGGCCGCCCGCCTGCGCAAGGACGCAGCCCGCAACTGGGAACGAATCGTCGCTGTGGCTCGCGATCTCGTCGACGAAGGCACACCACTGCAGCTCAACGACATCGCCCGCCGTGCCCGCATGGGCGTGGGCACCGTCTATCGCCACTTCCCCACCGCCGAGGCACTCCTGGAAACCGTGGCCACCCCCAGCCTGGAGGCACTCGCCGCCCACGGCGAGCAGGCGCTGGCCGACGGCGACCCCGGGCGCGCCCTCGCCGGCTTTCTCACCCGCACCATCGAAGCGCAGGTCACCGATGCGTCCCTGTCCCCGGTCACCGCGGCCCCCACGGACGCCCTGCCGCGCACCACCGAACTGAAGCGGACCCTGTCGTCGGTCGGCAGACAGTTGCTCGAGCGGGCTCGCGATGCCGAGGTCGTACGCGCCGACCTGACCTCTGACGATCTGGTCCCGCTGATGTGCGGCATCGCCTACGCCGCCAACGTCCACGGCACCCCCGCAGTCCGCGTCGAGACCGCCCGCCGCTATCTGACCTCGCTGCTGGAGGGCTTGTACGTCCGTTGAGGGCCCACGCGATGCCGCGACTGACCAACCGTCACCGGTGAGCAGACGAGTCCGCCGAGAGCAGTTCGACGGCGGCGCGCTCGACGTCGGACTCGGACACGAGCACCAACTGCGCCGCGTTCCCCAGCGGGATGAAGGTGTCCGCGCTGGCGACCCGCCGGACGGCACCGGTGAATCCGGCGTCGACCAGGGCGGTGACGACTCCCTCGGAGACTCCTCCCGTACGGCGGGTCTCGTCGACCACGAGGACGCGTCCCGTCGCACGTGCCTCGCGCAGCAGGTCGTCGACCGGCAGGGGTGACAGCCAGCGCAGGTCGACGATCCGGCAGGCGATGCCCTGCTGCTCCAGCCGGCGTGCGGCTCGAAGCGAGATGGGCAGGCCGTTGCCGAAGGTCACGAGGGTCAGGTCCGCACCTGTGCCATAGGTGCGTGCCCGGCCGATCGGTACGTGCTGTTCGGGTGGCGGATATGCGGCGAGCCAGCCGTTGTCCTTCTCCGTGTGGAGGTCTCGCGTGTGGTAGAGCGCGATCGGCTCGAGGAAGACGCTGACCGTTCCGTCCACCTTGCCGGCCGCCACACAGGTACGCAGCATCGCGGCGGCGTCGTCGGGGCGGGACGGGGAGGCGATGACCAGACCGGGAATGTCACGCAGGACGCCCAGCGCGTTGTCGTTGTGGAAGTGACCGCCGAACCCGCGCTGGTAGCCGTAGCCGGCGATACGGACCACGAGGGGGTTGCGGTACTGACCCTGGGAGAAGAACTGAAGCGTCGCGGCCTCGCCGCGCAGTTGGTCCTCGGCGTTGTGCAGATACGCAAGGTACTGGATCTCTGCCACCGGCAGCAGCCCGGACAGTCCCGCCCCCAGCGCGAGGCCGAGGATGGCCTGCTCGTCGAGCAGGGTGTCGAAGACCCGAGCCGTACCGAAACGCCGCTGCAGTCCCCGGGTCAGTCCGTAGACCCCGCCCTTGCGGCCGACGTCCTCGCCGAAGACGACCATCTCCGGGTAGCTGCCGAGCAGGTCGGCGAGTGTGTGGGTGATGGCCTGGGCGACGGTGACGGGCTCGCCCACGGGCGCTGTGGGTGTGTCGTTCGTACGGCGTGCCGCCGCCGCCACGAGGTCGGGACGGCGTGGGGCGACGGGCGCGGCGATCTCCGCGGCGGTGGTCAGGGGCTCGCTGTCGAGGGCCTCCTTGGCAACGGCGAACACCCGCCCGGCCACCTCGTCGTACCGCTCGAGAACCTCCTGCGGTGTCAGGACGCCGGTCGCTGTGAGCAGCCGGGCCGTGGCCAGCAGCGGGTCGCGCCGCACGTCCGAGGCGACTTCGGAAGGCATCCGGTAGGCGGCTTCGGCGTCCGAGCCCGCGTGGCCGAGGAATCGCACCGTCGACAGGTGCAGGAACGCGGGTTTACGGCTCTTGCGGACATGGGCCACTGCCTCGCGCGCGGCGTCGAAGGCGGCTGACGGATCGCACCCGTCCGCCGCGAAGTAGGCGAGCCCGGGCCGGTTGCCGTAGGCGCGCCGCACCCAGTCGTGCGGGGTCGGCACGCTGATTCCCAGGCCGTTGTCCTCGCAGACGAACAGCACTGGCATCGGAAGGCCCTGGTAGGCCGCGTGGCAGGCGCTGTTGATGGCGCCTGCCGCCGTGGAGTGGTTGGCCGAGGCGTCGCCGAAGGAGCAGCAGACGACGGCATCGTCGGGCCAGGCGCACTCGGTCCCGAGCCGCTTGGCGCGGGCGATGCTCCAGGCCACCCCGACTGCCCGCGGCAGGTGGGAGGAGATGGTCGACGTCTGTGGGATGACGGCCAGTTCGCGGCGCCCGTACACCTTGTGCCGTCCACCGGCGATCGGCTCGTCGACCCCGGCGGCCACCCCCAGCAGCATGTCCCTGACCGCGTCGATGCCGCCGGCCTGCCGGGCGCGGGCGCAGTAGAAGGCGCCGGACCGGTAGTGCAGCAATGCCGGGTCGGTGGGGCGCAACGCGAGGGCGACCGCGGCGTTGCCCTCGTGCCCGCTCGATCCGATGGTGTAGTAGCCACGGCCCTGCTGCTGCATCCAGCGCGCAGCGGCGTCGGCGTGCCGGCTCTCCAGCTGGGCGTCGAACAGGTCCAGTGCGGTACGGCTGTCCAGCGCGCCGGGGTGCGGCTGGATCGCCGCGTCCGCGCTCCCGGCGAGCGGCCCGGAACCGGCGGCACCGCCCGCGGCACCACCGGGCCGGCGGCGCGGGCGGCGGACCGGAGACCGGTCACCTCCTCGCGGAAGTGCCGGTCCAGGTCCTCGACGCCGTTCACAGGCGGAAGGCCATGTCGGGCTCGAGCGTGCCCACGTCCATCTGCGCTTTCTGCAGATGGCCGGAGTAGTCCCAGTTCATGGACTGCCAGCGGGTGAACTGGTCGAGCACCCACTGCCCCGACTGGCGACTGCCGTTGCCCGACTTGCCGTTGCCGCCGAACGGGAGGTGCGCCTCGGCTCCGGAGGTGGTGTTGTTGACGCTGACCATGCCCGCGGAGATGCCGCGCCGGAACGTCCACACGTCGTGCGGATCGGTGGTGTAGATGGCGGCGGACAGGCCGTAGCCGGGGGCGTTGGCGAGAAACAGGGCCTCGTCGAAGTCCCGGTAGGTGGTCACCGAGACGAGGGGGCCGAAGGTCTCGTTGAGGAACAGCTCGTCGTCGCGGCGCACTCCGTCGACGATCACCGGGTGGTAGAACATGCCCGCTTCGGGGTCCCCGACGAAGCCCTTGCGCGGGTTGTCGGCCGTGATCCGCCCGATGCCGTCGGAGCCGTACGTCCGGTGGTGGTCCTTGATCCACCCGAGGAAGGTCTCGTAGCGCTGCGCGAACCGCTCGTCGAGCATCGGGCCGTAGAGCACGTCCTCGAACGCGTCGCCGATCCGGGCCGCGCGGCTCGCGGCGTCGAAGCGGGCGAGGAAGTCCTCCTTCACCGACTCGTGGATGATGAGCGTCCCGAGGGAGGTGCAGCGCTGTCCCGCGGTGCCGAACCCGGAGAACAACGCCCCCTCGACCGCCAGGTCGAGGTTTGCGCTCGGGGTGACCACCTGGGGGTTCTTGCCGCCCAGCTCCAGACACGGGGTCTGCAGATGGCTTCCGCACAGGGCGCCGATCTTCTGGCCGACGGCCGAGGACCCCGTGAAGCCGACCTTGTCGACCAGCCCGGCTTCGAGGGAGGCCTCCAGACCGGCATAGGTCTGCTCTCCGTCGGCGAGTACGAGGTTGAGTACGCCGTCGGGCAGGCCGCCTCCGTGGACGAACAGCTCGAAGAGTGCCTGGGCGCTCGCGGCGGCGTACTCGGCGGGCTTCCACACCACGGTGTTGCCGGTCACGAGCGCCGGCACGAGATACCAGGCCGGCACGGCCACCGGGAAGTTGCCCGCGGTGATCACGGCAACCGAGCCGACGGGGTTGCGGAAGGTGAACAGCTGCTTGTCGGGCATCTCCGAAGGCACCGTCTGCCCGTACAGCCGACGGCCCTCGCCCAGGAAGAAGTCGCAGGTGTCGATGATCTCCTGGACCTCGCCGAGTGCCTCTGCGTACGGCTTGCCGATCTCTTCGGTCACGATGCGGGCGAGCCGGTCCTTGTTGGCTTCGACGAGTCGGCCGATCTTTCCGATCGCGGATCCGCGCACCGGCGCCGGGATGTCCGCCCAGGACCGCTGAGCCGCCTTCGCGGCCTTGGCGGCCTCGACGAACGTCGAGGCGTCACCGAGTGAGACCTCGGAGACCAGCTCGGAGGTACGACCGGGATTGGGGCGCTGAAGAGTCCCGCCGGGTGCGCCGGCGACCACGCGGCCGGCAACGATCGAGGCGACGGAACGGGCCATGACTTTGCTCCTTGTCGGGTGGTTCGGGGTCACTGCAGACCGGCGAGGATCCGGTCGAGAGCCCGCAGGGCGATCCCGAGCTCGTCCTGGGTGATGGTCAGGGCAGGGCGGAAGCGCACCGAACGCTCACCGCACGGCAATGCGATCACCTGCTCCTCGGTTCGCAACCGGCGTACCACCTCGTCGCGGACGCCGCTGTCGGGCAGATCGATGGCGCTCATCAGTCCACGCCCCCGCGCGTTGGACGCCACCGATGCGTGCCGGACTTCCAGATCACGCAGTTCGGCCAGGAACCACGATCCCACGGCAGCGGCATGGGCCACCAGGTCGTCCCTTTCGATGATCTCCAGGATGCGGCGTGCCCGGACCATGTCGACCAGACCGCCGCCCCAGGTGGAGTTGATCCGGCCGGAGACCTGGAAGACGTTGTCGGGTACCTGGTCGACCCGGCGGCCGGCCATGATGCCGCCGAGCTGGACCTTCTTGGCGAAGGCGACGATATCCGGCTCGAGGCCGAGTTGCTGGTAGGCCCAGGTGGTACCGGTGATTCCCACCCCGGTCTGCACCTCGTCGAGGATGAACAGCGCGTCGTACTCGTGACAGAGCGCCTGCATCGCACGCAGGAACTCCGGGCGCATGTGGTTGTCGCCGCCCTCGCCCTGGATCGGCTCGGCGATGAAGCAGGCGATGTCGTGCGGGTTGTCCTCGAACGCTCGGCGCGCCTGCTCGAGGGCGTGTCCCTCCGCCTCCTCGACCTCGGCGAGGTGGCTCTCGAGGGGGAATCGCACGGCGGGTACGTCGATGCGCGGCCAGTCGAACTTCGGGAAGCGGGCCGTCTTGTTGGGCTCGGTGTTGGTCAGCGAGAGGGTGTAGCCGCTGCGGCCGTGGAACGCCCGCCGCAGGTGGAGCACCTTGGTGCCGAGTTCGGGTGAGCGGCCCGCGGCCTCGTTGTGGCGGCTCTTCCAGTCGAACGCTGTCTTGAGCGCGTTCTCGACGGCGAGAGCCCCGCCCTCGACGAAGAACAGTCGAGGCAGGTCGGGATCGCCGAGCACGCGGACGAACGTCTCGACGAACTCTGCGTAGTGCGTGGTGTAGATGTCGGGGTTGGCGGGCTTGTTCGCCGCCACCTGCGCGAGCAGGGTCATGAACGCCGGGTCGTCCACGATGCCCGGCGCGTTGAGCCCCAACGGGGCGGACGCGAAGAACGAGTAGAGGTCGAGGAACTTCTCACCGGTGCGCGCATCGACGATCCACGAGCCGCGACTGGCAAGCGGGTCGAGCACAAGTTTGAAACCGTCGGTCAGCACATAGCGGCTCAGCCGCTCGTGCACCTCGTCCGGATGGACCGTCGACGCAGCAGCAACCGTCATGGAGACACCTACTCCCGATAGCCGTTCACCGAATATCTTTCGTCAAATGCGAGGTGAAGCGAAAGCATTTTAGGTATGGCGCGGCCGCCGCCGCAAGGTTTTGCGCACAAGCAGATGTTAGGAAAAAAGGGGCCGATCCGGGCGCGGCGACACCACCAACGCGAACGGCCACGAGGCACTCGACGTCACTGCGGACCACTCGTTTGCATGCTCGGCGCGGGACGGCACGGACGGCGCCCTCACCCGGAGGCCGGGAGCCGTGTCGCACCGGGCACCGCAGAAGCAACCGCGGTGCACACCGCCATCAGCGCAGGATGAGACGCAGCGTGTCGGTGAGGACTCCGGTGGGAACGGCCGGGTCGGTGATCCGCTGGACGCCGAGTCCGATGCCGAGGCTGAGCAGAGTCATCGCGGCCTGCTCGGCGGGCATGGCCAGGGAGGCACCCAACTCCTCGGCCAAGGCCTCGAGCAGGTGAGCGAGTGCCCCGCGGATCGCGACGGTGCGCGCCGTGATCTCGTGCCGGAGTTCGTCGTCATGGCGGGCCTGGGTGAGGAACTCGACCTCGAGCGTGGTCCAGGCCTCGTCACCGATGTGCGCCTCGCCCCACGCGGTGAACGCCGCCAGGCGGTCGTCGATCCGGGCGTCATGCATGACGGAGTCGGTGAGCAGGGTCAGCTGTTCGGCACGGATGTCATCGAGGACGGCCAGGCACAGGTGGCCCTTACTACGGAAGTTGGAGTAGACGGCGCCCTTCGAATACCCGGCCGCCTCCGCCACTTCGCTGAGGGACGTCGCGCCGTAGCCGTTGCGCAGGAACAGGTCCCGCGCGGTGGCGACGAGTCGCTCACGCGTGCGCTCCTGGCTCTCGACGCGACTGAGACGGGCCATGCCTCTGTTCCCTCTCCCGTCCTGCGCGGCTCGCCCAGCAGGCTCTGCCGTTCTTGAACTCCTCGGATCCTATCCCCGACTCGGGCTGTCCACCCCGCTCGGATACCGCTAGTATCCCAAATCCAGATACCACTGGTATCCCGATCTCGCCGGTTTCCCGATGTCCATGTCCCGATGCCCCATGTCCCCCATGTCCCGATGTCCCGATTGGGCGGAGTACTCAGTGACCATGACTGGCAGGCGAACGACCCCTTCCCGCGGACTGGTGCTGGGCTGCGGCGGAACGCTCGGCGCGGCCTGGACGATCGGCGCTCTGCATTCACTCGAGCAGATCGCGCAGTGGGACCCACGCGACGCCGGTGTCCTGGTGGGCACGTCGGCCGGGGCGGAGCTGGCGGCCATGCTCGGCAGCGGCCTCGGCGTGGCACAACTCCTCGCCGCCCAACTCGGCCACCCGGACGCCCGACCCGAACTTCGCCACCACTTCGCGTCCCCTCCCCGAGGCCTGCCGCCCCGGCCCGCGCTGTTCCCCGGATCACCCCGGCTGACGCGCCGCGCGCTGGGCGGCAGGGCTCCCGCGCTCGCCGGCCTGTCGGGCTTGCTGCCGCAAGGGCGTGCTTCGGCGGAATGGCTGGCAGCCCTGGCGGACTACCTCGCCCCGGCCGGAGGCTGGGTCGCCCATCCCGCGACCTGGTTGGTGGCGACCGACTTCGACACGGGGCGACGTACCGTTTTCGGACACCCGGACACCCCGCCGGTCGCCTTGCGTGACGCTCTGCGCGCGTCCTGGGCGGTCCCCGGCTGGTTTCCACCCGTACGCGTCGGAGGACGGCGCTACGCGGACGGCGGCATCATGTCCACCGCCTCGGCCGACCTCCTGGTGTCCCGTGGCCTCGACGAGGTGTACGTCGTGGCGCCGATGAGTTCGTTCTCCCCCGCACCACGCACCGGGCTCGGCCGCGCGGAGGCGCTGCTCCGCCGCGTCATGACCCGCACGCTGAACGCCGAATGCGCCGCGTTGCGGGCAGCGGGCACACGGGTCATCCGGATCGAGCCCACCGCCGCCGACCTGAAGGTGATGGGAGGCAACTTCATGAACGGCCGACGTCGTCCGACGGTCCTCGAGACGGCCCTGCGCACGACGCGAGCCACCGTCCGCGATGCCCTCCGGTCGGCCGGCCTACCCGCTCCGCACACCCCCGCCGCCCACGGCCTCGACGCTCGGAGGGGAGCCTGACATGCCCCAGCCCAACGCTCCAGCGGCAACCGGCACCGGCGAGATCCGCGACGTGGAGGTCCTGATCATCGGCACCGGTCTGTCCGGCATCGGAGCCGCCGTCAGACTGCGCCAGGCGGGGGTCCACGACCTCGTCCTTGTAGAGAAGGCGGACGACCTCGGCGGCACCTGGCGGGACAACACCTATCCGGGCTGCGCCTGCGACGTCCCCTCCGCCCTCTACTCGTACTCGTTCGCACCCAATCCGGAGTGGACGCGTGCCTTCGCGGGCCAGCCGGAGATACGCGCGTATCTCCGTGACACCGCGGCCAGGTACGGCATCACCCCGCTCATCCACTTCGGCACCGAGGCCATACGTGCCCAATGGCACCCCCACCAGGCCCGCTGGCATGTCGAGACCAACCGGGACCGCTACACGGCCCGCTTCCTGATCGCGGCGGCAGGCCCTTGGCACGAACCCCTGCTCCCCGACATCCCCGGCCTGGCCGACTTCCCCGGCGAGGTCTTCCACTCCTCGCGCTGGCGCCACGACCACGACCTGACGGGCACACGTGTCGCCGTGGTCGGCAGCGGCGCGTCAGCCGTCCAGTTCGTCCCGGCCATCCAGCCACACGTCGGGCGACTTCACCTGTTCCAGCGCACCGCCCAATGGGTGCTGCCCAAGCCCGACCACTATGTGCCCCGTGCCGAGCGATGGCTGATGCGACGCCTTCCGGCAGCCCAACGGGCCCTGCGGAACGTGGAATACGCGGCGCTGGAGACCCTGGGAGTCGGTTTCCGGCACCCGTCCCTCCTGCGCGCGGTGCAGAAGGTGGGCACGCTCCACCTCAGAGCGACAGTCAGGGACCCGCGGCTGCGCCAGGCCCTGACACCCGACTACACCCTGGGCTGCAAGCGGCTGCTGCTGTCGAACACGTACTATCCCGCACTGACCCGGCCCAATGTCACCGTCCACGCCACGGCTGTCGCGGCCGTCCGCGGCAGCCGTGTCATCGGCGCCGACGGCAGCGACGCGGACGTCGACACCATCATTCTGGGAACCGGCTTCCACATCCTCGACATGCCCATCGCCCACCGGGTGTTCGACGCCGCCGGCGCCAGCCTCGACGACCACTGGAAGGGCAGCCCGGACGCCTACCTGGGCACCACGGTCACTGGCTTCCCCAACGCGTTCGTCCTGCTCGGCCCACACCTCGGGACCGGGCACTCCTCCGCCTACACGATCCTCGAGGCACAACTGGACCACGTCACAGCCGCGGTGCGTCACTTCCGCGCGTCGGGCTGGACGAGCATGAACGTACGCCCCGAGGTCCAGGCCGCCTTCAGCGCCGAGGTCCAGCAGGCTCTGCCGCGTACCGTCTACAACGCGGGCGGATGCTCCAGCTACTACCTCGACGACAACGGCCGCAACAGCTTCAGCTGGCCCTGGTCGACCGGTCGTATGCGGCGGCGCCTGGCCGAATTCGACCCCGAGGCATACGACATCACGTCGAGCGCACCGCAGCATGTCACCGTATGAAGGCGGCGAGCCCACGGCACCCTCTGTGAGACAAACGGGGGAGGCTCGCGACCGACCCAGGGCCGACACCGCCGGCCGAAGATCACGACGCATACGCTCATGCACATGGTTGAGCATCGAATGGTCGATGTGAACGGCATTCGGCTTCACATCGCCGAGCAGGGCAGCGGTCCCCTGGTGGTGCTCCTGCACGGCTTCCCCGAGTCATGGCACTCCTGGCACCACCAGTTCGGGCCGCTGGCGGACGCGGGCTTCCGAGTGGTCGCCCCGGACCAGCGTGGCTACGGACGCAGCGACCATCCCGCCGACGTCGACGCGTACACCATCCTCCACCTGGTCGGCGACGTCGTCGCACTGATCCAGGCGCTGGGTGAGGCGAAGGCGTACGTCGTCGGGCACGACTGGGGCGCGCCCGTCGCGTGGCACACCGCGCTGCTACGACCGGACATGGTGCTCGGGGTGACCGGGCTGAGCGTGCCGCCCCCGTTCCGGGGGACAGAGCCTCCCCTGGCCGCCCTGGACAAACAATTCGGCGGGCGCTTCTACTGGAACTACTTCAACCGCCCGGGCGTCGCCGACGCCGAGTTCGCGAAGGACACGCGCACCGCTTTGCGGAAGTTCTTCTACGGGGCTTCCGGTGACGCTCCCGGAGCGGGCGAGGGCAAGCAGCCACTCGTCGATCCCGAGCGCGGCTGGCTGGCGACCATGCCGGACCCCGAGGTCCTGCCGGAGTGGTTCACCGAGGACGATCTCGACGCACTCACCGAGAGCTTCTCCAAGGGCTTCACCGGGGCACTCAACTGGTATCGCAACCTCGACCGCAACTGGGAACTGACCGCTCCCTGGCACGGCGCCGTCGTCACCCGGCCCAGCCTGTACATCTACGGCGACCGCGACGCCGTCCCCGCTTTCCCCGGCACGCCCGAACTCATCGACAGACTCCCCGCCCTGATGCCCAACCTGTCGCGCGATCCCCTCAAGCTCGCGGGCTGCGGACACTGGACTCAGCAGGAACGCCCGAGGGAGGTGAACACGGCCCTCATCGAATTCCTCAGGGCCCGCTCCTGAGCCCGGCCTCCGAATCGTCGACAACGGGTGGCAGCCAGGCACAAGCCAGTGAGCCGCCGATCAGGCCGGAGATCAGTCCGAGGAACAGGCCACCGAAGTTCGCGACGGGAAAGGAGATGAGAGCGAGCAGCAGAGTGGCGATCCCGGCGAACACGCGAACAGCGGGGCGATACCAGAGAGTGATTCCCAGGGCCATGAGGAGAATTCCGATGACCAGTGATCCGGCACCGGATGTGGTCGACAGAGCCAGCGGAATTCCGCTCAAGTCCATGTTCGCGTACGGCCAGTAAAGGATCGGCAGGCCGGCCAGGAGCGTGAACAGCCCGGCCCAGAAGGGGCGTACACCACGCCAGGCTCTGAACGTGCACCGGGCGTCTGCCACTACGGCGCGCAGTTCGCGTTGTCTGCCGGAGAAGTTGGTGATCACGTGTCCTGTCCTGATCTGCTGCACGGCCCGCCCGGGGATCAGAAGCATTCGTGGAGGCCCGGCTTGAGCCGAGTGAACAGACCGGGAATGCTGAATGTGCCGGCGGTGACCGCGACCGTGGTCCAGCGCACATTGGTCAGGGTGGACGACTCGGCCTGCTGGCCGACGCCATCGGGGTCGAAGAATCGCGAGTGCCTGTCCCCGGGATTGATCGGGCCCTTGGTGATCGCCCCCTGCGCGATTCCGATGTCGAGGTCCCTGAATTTCACCTCGTCGGCCGTCTGACTTGTCGCGTCGAGAAAGAGGTTCGACGCCTCGGCGGGCCGTTCATTGCCGCCGGTGACTCTCAGTGTGTACGGGCCGATCACCGGGATGTCGACCACAACGGACTGGCACAGGCCGGTGATCGATGCGTGCCGGGTGCCTGTGACCACGACGGGCACGAGTTTACCCTTCCGGGTCACGTCGACCATGCCATAGATGCTGACTCCGCGGGCGGTCATCGTGTCCGCCGAGACTTGGAATTTCTGGCCGGAGATGAGGAACGACGCGGCGAGTGCTCCCTGTGCCATGGCGACGGCAATAGTTGCACTGGCTGCGACGCCGGGAACGAGAATTGCCGCGAAGCGCCTCCAACGAGTTCTGCCTGCGCGATGCGACATCCCGTCTCCTTCAGTCGTCAATTCTCCCGCCCGTCCCAGGCACGGCGGACGATGACCCGTTGTCGGTGACGGATCCTAGGCTTCCCGGCGCGGCAACTATCCGCATGGCAGGTCCGGCGTTCGAGTGACGCAACTTTTGTTGGGCCTTTCGGACGACATGTCTCGTTGAGCTTTTCGAGTGGCAGTCGAGTTGCACAGCGGGAACGGTCACGCGCTCGGGAGCGCCGCCGGAGTCCGGCTGCCGTATCGGCCGACGGGCCGGCTGGGGGCACGTTCCACGCACAGCGAGACCACCCGTTCGCCGCCGTCCGTTTGGGGCAGTGGCGGTACGTGCATCGAGGAAGAACCCACCGCCGCAGGTCAGAGGGGAGAGCAGCCCCTGGTCACCGAAGCTCCCCGAGCCGCGTCTCACGAGATCCCAAAAAACTTCGGACGGCGATGTCGAGAACCCGGGGGCGGCTCCGTCCCCGTGGTGAACGCGACCACAATGGGTCGTACGAGTGGCCAAGTACTTGCTGCTGAAGCACTACCGCGGCGCCCCGGCACCGGTCAGCGACGTGCCTAGGGACCAGTGGAAGCCGGAGGAGATCTCGGCGCACATGCAGTACATGCAGGACTTCGCGGCCCGGCTGGAGAAGACCGGCGAGTTCGTCGACGGTCAGGCACTCGCCCCCGAGGGGACCTGGGTCCGGTACGACGGCGAGGGGCGCCCGCCGGTCACCGACGGACCGTTCGCCGAGACCAAGGACCTCATCGCCGGCTGGATGGTGATCGACGTCGACAGCTACGAACGCGCCGTCGAGCTGGCCGGGGAGCTGTCGGCCGCTCCGGGCGCGGGCGGGAAGCCGATCCACGAGTGGCTCGAGGTGCGCCCGTTCTTCACCGAGCCGCCCACCATCACGGAGTGACATCTCGGATGAACCAGGCCCTGCTCCGGAGCCTCACGCCGAGTGTGCTCGCCGTTCTCGTGCGCCGCGGAGCCGACTTCGCGGCGGCCGAGGACGCCGTGCAGGACGCGCTGGTCGAGGCAACCAAGGACGACGACGGCATCAAGTGAGCCGCACGATCACGCGGTCCGTACCGGCCACCGACCAAGCGCGGGCGATCGACCGGGCCCCGCGGCGCTGATGGGATCAGGCCGCGGCAGTCCCGTGAGGGCCTGACACGCGGGCCAGGATGTGCGGGACCGCCTCGCGCAGACTGACGAAATGGCGGTGCACGCCCTCCACCGCGGCAGGGGCATTCACTCCCCACACCGTCATCCCGGCCCGCAGCCCGGACTGCACCCCGGACGGGGCGTCCTCGATGACCAGGCAGTCTCCCGGCTCGGCGCCGAGCCGCGCAGCGGCCCGCAGGTACGGAACGGGAGAGGGCTTGCCCTCCTCGACAGCGGCCGCGTCCACGATCACGCCCGGCACCGGCAAGCCCTTCCGCAGGAAACGGCCGCGCACCCGGTGCTCGTAGTTCGAGGTCACCAGTGCCCAGGACCCCGGCGGCAGGCCGCGCAGCAACTCCGATGCGCCGTCGAAGGCCGCGTAGACGCCGGACCGGACGTCGTCGTCCTCCAGCTCATGCAGTGTGGCCAAGCACGCGCGCGGATCCTGGTCCGCGGCGACCTGGGCGAAGGTCTCCATGGGCCGTGTCCGCAGAGCCACCTGGTAGACCTCGTCCGCATCCAGTCCATACCGCTGCGCCCAGGTTCCCCAGATCCGGCGCTGGTTGCTCACCGCGTCGATCAAGGTACCGTCGACATCGAACAAGACGTACTTCGTGCGGCCGGGCCGCGCAGGTTCACTCGTCACGCGTCGATCATGCCAAGCACCGAACAGCAAGAGCGAGGTCACGCCAGAGTTGAGTACGCGTGCTCATGCGCATCAGCACCGGCCGCGGCACCCTGCACCCATGACCGACACCCTTTCAGCCCCGAAACGCCGACTCCCCTGGTCGCACAGAACACGCCTGGGCGTGGACCTCGCCCTCGCGATCCCCCTGTTCCTGGATGACCAGGCAGTCTCCCGGCTCGGCGCCGAGCCGCGCAGCGGCCCGCAGGTACGGAACGGGAGAGGGCTTGCCCTCCTCGACAGCGGCCGCGTCCACGATCACGCCCGGCACCGGCAAGCCCTTCCGCAGGAAACGGCCGCGCACCCGGTGCTCGTAGTTCGAGGTCACCAGTGCCCAGGACCCCGGCGGCAGGCCGCGCAGCAACTCCGATGCGCCGTCGAAGGCCGCGTAGACGCCGGACCGGACGTCGTCGTCCTCCAGCTCATGCAGTGTGGCCAAGCACGCGCGCGGATCCTGGTCCGCGGCGACCTGGGCGAAGGTCTCCATGGGCCGTGTCCGCAGAGCCACCTGGTAGACCTCGTCCGCATCCAGTCCATACCGCTGCGCCCAGGTTCCCCAGATCCGGCGCTGGTTGCTCACCGCGTCGATCAAGGTACCGTCGACATCGAACAAGACGTACTTCGTGCGGCCGGGCCGCGCAGGTTCACTCGTCACGCGTCGATCATGCCAAGCACCGAACAGCAAGAGCGAGGTCACGCCAGAGTTGAGTACGCGTGCTCATGCGCATCAGCACCGGCCGCGGCACCCTGCACCCATGACCGACACCCTTTCAGCCCCGAAACGCCGACTCCCCTGGTCGCACAGAACACGCCTGGGCGTGGACCTCGCCCTCGCGATCCCCCTGTTCCTGTTGGAGACCGCGTGGCTCGTGCTGGACTGGACATACGGTCACGGCCTGGAGGTATGGGCAGCGCAAGGCGACCGAGCGCGGATCGATGCGGCCGGCCTCGCGCACATGGAGCGGGTACGGATGCTGCAGATCGCCGTACTCGTCCTGGCAGTTGTCGCCGGAATGTTCCGTGCCCGCTGGACTGTGATCGCACACCTGCTGGTGGCCCTCCTGACAGGCCAGGTGCTGGCGGTCGCGCGGCACGAGTGGGACAACCACCACTCCCCGTCATCCGGTTGCATCCACTACAGCGCGGGCTGTTGAGAGGGCCGGGCACGGATCGTGCCCGGCCGTCTTCCGTTGCCGACGTCCTAGTTCTTGCCGTTGTCGACGATGACCGGTGTGCCGTTCGAGTCCGTACCGCACGGCACCGCGTACACCGGGTTGGCCTTGGCGGCCTCCCTGTAGGCCTCCAGGCACTGGTTGTACAGCACCTTGTCGCTCAGCGACGTCTCGATGATCTTGTTGGCGCGGGCGATGCCCTCCGCCTCGATCCGCTTGCGCTCCGCCTCCGCCTTGGCCGTGCGTGACGCCTCGACAGCCCGTTCGGTGGCCTGCTCCTGCTGGATCTTCTTGTCGATCTGGTCCTGCAGCTTGTCCGACGGCCTCACATTGCGCAGGTTGACGGCCGTGACGTCGATCCCGCGCGGTGCCAGGCGCTCCTTGATGAGGCGTTCGATCTCCGAGCCGATCCGCTCGCGGGCGGAGGCGTAGCCCTCCTCGCTGGTGTGCTTCGCGAAGACATTGCGGATGATCTCGCGGCTGTCCGGCAGCACCAGGCGCGCCTGGATCGACTCCTCGCTGCCCGCCAGCCGGTACAGCGCGACCGCCTTCCCCTGCACCACCGCCCACTTGATGGTGACGTCCGCGTACAGGACGCCTCCCTGCGAGGAGCGGACCTCGACCACGTCCTTGTCGTAGAGGTTGAGGTCCACCGGGCGGGTGGAGTAGGACGTGACGTCGGTGAAGGGCGACTTGAAGTGGATGCCGGAGGACAGTGGCGTACCGACCTTGCCGAAGGTCACCGGCACGCCGACCTCATAGGCACTCACGACATGGACGCAGGTGAAGATGCCGGCCAGCACGCCCGCCACGGCGCTGAGCACCGCACCGAGCTTCCAGCTCCCGGCGTCGCGTGCGCGGCCGACGAGAAAGAGCACGACCGCTGCTATGAGCAGCAGGATGGACAGCACGAACACAGGTGATCCCCCTCCGGAAACGGGTCCGCGCCACCTTGGGCGCGACCGGCAGCGCATCGTAGCGGGCCACGGTCCCCGCGCCGTACGCAACCACCCCTGTTCAGCGTCTCCACGTACCGGGTCCGGGTCCGCGCGCTACGCGGGCCGCGCTGTCATCACCCTCGCACGACGGCAGACCCAAGTGCCGGGCAACGCAAGCCCGATACCGCCCTCCCGCACCTGTGAAGTGGTGGGCGCGGGTGGACGGTGATGTGGGCGCCGGGCCGACGGTCGGTCAGGAGCGTCCGCTTCCGCCGGAAGCCCGGTGGCTGCGGCCGGCCCCGCCGACGGATTCGTGGGTGCCTCCGCCTTGAGAGGCGGCGTGCTGGGTCAGCACCTTCATGATCTCCGAGGACAGCGCGTCCGCCAGGGCGGGTGCGAGAGATTCCGCCAATGCGGTCGCGAGGGTCTGCGCGAACAGCACCCTTTCCAGTTCCGAGGAACGGGAGGGCGGCTGGGACAGGGATGCCACGGCCGCTTCCATCAGGGCTCCCGCCAGCGGGTCCTTCCCATGCCTGACGCCGATGCCGGTATGCGGGATTCCGGCCTCGCGCACAATTTCCTCGAAGACCTCGTCGATGAAGGCCTCCACGGGGTCCCGTTCCGATTCTCCGCCGGACTCAGCTGCCATTGTGGCTCCTCAAGTCTTCCATTGTCGTACGGGACCTGCCCTCCGGTGCTGACGACCGCAACAACCGGAGGGCAGGGATGTCACCATTTCTCATCAGCGCATGAGCGCGGCGAGCAGGAGAGGGTGCTGGATCAGCGATTCGCCGCGCTCCTGACGGCCACGCATCAGCGCAGCGAGGAGAAGCGGGTGTCCAATGATCGATTCCTCCCCGCGCTCCTCACGACGACGCATCAGCGCAGCAAGGAGGAGGGGGTGCTGGATGAGCGGTTCACTGCGCTCCTCACGGCGGCGCATGAGCGCTGCGAGGAGAAGCGGGTTCTCAATGATCGATCCCTCACCACGCTCCTCACGACGACGCATCAGCGCGGCGAGCAGGAGAGGGTGCTGGATCAGCGGTTCACCGCGCTCCTCACGGCCGCGCATCAACGCAGCGAGGAGAAGCGGGTGCTCGATGATCGGCTCCTCACCACGCTCCTCATGACGGGCCAGCATCGCTGCCAGCAGGAGCGGACCCAAGCCGGTTTCCTCGCCGAACTCTTCCTCGCCTGCCCCTGCTTTTTCCCGGGTGGGAGTCTCCGTCGTTGCCGTCATGTTCTCCTCTTTCTCTGACGCATGACTCGGCAGAGCGCTCGGCCGTCACAAGCTTCGTGCTCCGCCCTTCATCGCCATCCTCGAGGCGGGCGGCGCTCACCGCATTTCGATCATGCTCCATATGCCTACGCGATTTCCGAGGACTTGCGGAACGACACCCTAGGTCTGCTCGATGTGCAGATGGATCGGGCCGCGAAGAACGGGGCTGCGCCGGTACGGCGGTGGGTCGGCGACCAGGCTGGGCCCGTCGAGGCGGCGTGCCAGTTCGCTCAGTGCGATCTGGGTCTCCAGCCGGGCCATCGGGCCGCCGAAGCACAGGTGGATACCGCTGCCGAAGCCGAGGTGCTGGTTGTCCCGTCGATCGGGGTCGAAGTGGTCGGGATCGTGGAAGCGGTTCGGATCGCGGCTGCCCGAGGCCAGCATGAGCATGATCTGCGAGCCCTTGGGGATGACGGTCTCGGCGACGGTGATGTCGCTGTAGGCCGCCCGCCAGGGAATGATGTGCACGGGGGGCTCGTAGCGCAGCAGTTCCTCGACCAGTGCGACAACCAGACCCGGTTCGTCGCGCAGTCGCTGGAGCACCTCGGGGTGGCGCAGCAGCGTCAGCATGCCGTTGGTGATGAGGTTGACGGTGGTCTCGTGGCCGGCGATCAGCAGCAGGTTCGCGGTGCTGATGATTTCCTCGTCGGTCATCCGCCCGTCCGGCCCGTCGTCGTTGGCCAGCCGGGTCAACAGGTCGTCACCCGGTCGGCCGTGGCGTTGCTCCAGCAGCCCGCCGAGGTACTGGCGCAGGGCTTGGCGAGCCTGCACGCCGTTGTCCAGTTTTTCCTTCGGGTCGGTCCTGGGGTCGTAGTCGATCGAGTTGATGATGTCGTTCACCCACAGGCGGAACGTCGGTTCGTCCTCGCGTGGCACGCCGAGCAGGTGGCAGATCACCGTGACGGGGAACGGGTAGGCGAAGTCGTCGACGATGTCGATCTGTTCCTTGCCCGCGAAGTCGTCGATGAGACGGCCGACGATGGCGGTCAGGTCGGGTTCCAGGCCGGTCACCAGCCCCGGGGTGTGCGGGGGGCCGAAGTGGCGCATCGCCATGCGCCGCAGGCGGTCGTGCTCGGGCGGGTCGAGGTTGATGAACGCGGGTGTGGCCCCTGTCTCGGCCCCGGGCATCGGATGTGACAGATTGCGGACGTCGGAGCTCAGGTGCGGGTCGTGCAGCAGGTCCGTGATCTCGCGATAGGTGCTGACGACATAGCTGCCGTCGTCCTGGAGGGCCACCGGCGTCTCGCGCAGTTCGGCGTACAGCGGGTACGGGTCGGCCCGGGAGGAGTAGTCGAGGATCCGGTGCAGCGTGTCGGGCATCTCGGTCGTGGTCATCTCGCCTTCCCTCCTACCGGTGCTGCTGTACGGCCGTGACGCGCCGCTCACCCGGGTCGTGACCGGTGACGACCACGGTGGCTCCCTGGGCGAGCAGGACGGGGCCGGGGAAGTCGACGGGCACGGGTTTCATGTCGACGGGCTGGTCCGGCGTGGGGCAGGGCGGCGGGAAGGGTGCGGCCGTCTCGATCAACTGCCGGTAGTGGTCGAGCCACTTCGCGTTGTTGAAGCTCACTGCCGCGGTGACACGGCCCCGATAGCCGTATGCGGCGACGAAACGGTGGTCGGACACCGAGCCCTGGGTGACGACCACCTCGTCGGCGAAGGTCGGCACGCCGACGGACTTGATGTTGACGCCGAACTGGATCGACCAGAACAGCGGGATCGACAGGTGGGGCCAGCGGTCCGCCTGGCCACTGACCATGTTGTGCGCGGCGACCTCGGCCTGTTCCACGGCGTTGGCCCAGTGCTCGAGCGAGATGAGCCGGTACTCGTAGACCGGATTCGGGCAGCGTGCCACGTCTCCGGCGACAAAGACGTCGTCGGTGATCAGACCGTTGAGGTCGAGGGCACGGCACCCCGTGTCGCAGGCGATGCCCCAGACGCCGGCCGCCAGTCCCGAGCCCCGCAGCCACTCGGTGTTGCGGATGCCTCCGAGTGCCACGACCGCCACGTCGGCGTCGACGGTGCTGCCGTCGTCGAAGTGAGCGCGGCGAAAGTGCCCCTGCGCGTCGCCCTCCAGCCGGGTGACCTTGACACCGCAGCGCAGGTCGACACCGTGAGCGCGCTGCATGTCGGCCGCGATCTCACCGATCATGGCGCCGAGCGCCCCGACCAGCGGGGCCGGCGCGAGTTCCGCGACGGTCACCGGGATGTCCCGTTCTCGGCAGATGGAGGCGATCTCGGAGCCGGTGAATCCCGCGCCGATCACCAGGACGCGCGAGGGCCCGGCGGCAAGGGCTCGCTGCAGGCCCTCGGCGTGCTCGCGCGTACGCACGACGAACACGCCGTCCAGGGCGGCCTCGCTCTCGACGAACCAGGGCCGGGCCCGTACCCCGGTGGAGATCAACACCCGGTCGAAGGGAACCTCGCGTCCGTCGGCGAGACGCACCTGGTTGGTCGCCAGGTCCAGCCCGCTGGCGGGTACGCCCAGCAGCCACTCCGCGTTGACGTCACGGCGTCGCGGCAGCGTGGTGCCGTCGGCCGGCACCCACCCGGTCAGTACCTGCTTGGACAAGGGAGGCCTGTCATAGGGCTCGCCCGACTCGTCACCGATCATGGTCAACGATCCGGTGAATCCCTCGTCGCGCAGAGCCTCGGCGGCCCGCAGTCCCGCCAGTGACGCCCCGACGACCACGATGCGGCCGTCGCGCTTGAACGCTCGTAGGGTGTCGGCGCTGGTCATGACGTCGACGCCTCCACCGGTACGTCCCGTCCCTCCAGCTGGTCGACCAGAATCGCCTGGACCGGGCAGGCAGCCGCGGCGCGCAGGACCTGCTCGCGCCGGCTGTCATCGGGGTTCGGGTCGTACATCAGCGCTTCCTCACCGTGCATCCGGAACGCGTCCGGAGCGAGGAACGCGCACTGCGCATACCCTTCGCATCGGGAAAGATCAACGACAATTCTCATCCCGACCTCCACAGGGACTGCAAGCCGCGGACCCTGGAGCCGGTGCCACTCCGGCGCGCCAAGCGCGAGACAGGCTGCGGGAGATGGGCTGCGAGAGATGGGATTCGGCCGTTGCCCACGCCTGGGAAGTTCGAGGGGCGCACCGCGCTCGTCGGGTCTCCACGGAAGGAATTGATCGTCGCGCACAAGGCGACCGGCGTCTGTGAAACCGCCCAGAAAACCTGACCTGACCGTCAAAAGCCTATCCCGCAGGCACATCACCCGCACCCCGGGAAGGTAAAGGGGCCGCCCTGCCGATTCGGTGCCGGAGCCGGTCGGCGGCCGTGACCGTCATTCACTCGTGCGCCGCGCGCCCATGCGGCGAGAACCGTGCACTGTCGTTGATTCTTTAGAGACCGCTGAGTGCAGTTCTTGGATGGGCCGGAGGCACGCATGGGCGAGGTACTGGGTGATGTGCTGGGCTTGGCGGCCGGCGTCGCCGTCAGTCCTCTTCCGATCATCGCCATCATCATCGTGCTGGCCACGCCTCGGGGACGCGTGAACGGATTGGTGTTCGCCCTCGGCTGGGTGGTGGGTCTGTCGGCGTTGGGCGCGGTGATGCTGGCCATCGGCAGCCATGGGAATTCCACCTCCCACGGGCAGCCCGCCGACTGGGTCGGCGTCCTCAAGCTCGCGCTGGGGGTGGCGCTGGCTCTTTTTGCCGCGAGGCTGTGGCGTCATCGCCCTGCCGATGTCACACAGGCGCAGTTGCCCAAATGGATGGCCGCGCTCGATCGCTTCACACCGGTGAAGATCTTCTTCCTCGCCCTTCTTCTGTCGGCCGGGAACCTGAAGAACGCCCCGCTGACCATTGCCGCGGCAGCGTCCATCAGCGCGTCGGGGCTGCCGGTCGCGGAGCAGATCGCCACGCTGGCGATCTTCGTCGTCATCGCCTCCCTCGGGCTGCTGACTCCGCTCGGGGTCTTCCTGGTCATGGGTGAGCGGGCCAAGAGCATGCTGGGCAACTGGAAGGAATGGGCGGCGCGGCACAACACGGCTGTCATGGCCGTTCTGTTCTTCGTGTTCGGGCTGAAGCTCCTCGGGGACGGAATCGGCGTTCTGCGCTCCTGACCATCTCCTCGTGCGAGTCTCTCCCCGTCGACCACTCCGAATGGGTGACATGCGACTCGGCAGACGATCGGATTACTCCGAATGGATGATATGCCGCCCATCTCATCCGTCGGGACCCCGAGGCGGGGGCCGGTGCGGCACGTCAGATGTCAAGTGCCAGTGGAATTACCCCGGTTACCCGTGTCCGGGCAATGCCATGCCCAGCGTGCCGAGTTGTCGCTACTTCAGGTGAAAACCCTACGGTCGACCGCGCGGCGCGCGAAGTGATCGTCCTACTCTCGTAACCGCTCGAGCAGTCCCGGACGTCGTGTGCCTCTGCTCTTCAGGCTCGATCATCGTCGGGGGGTTCGCATGATGCAGGCGTGGGCCGGTCGAGGCTGTCTCGGCCGGATTGCTCGCGTCGGCCGCACGCATGTCGCGAAAGCGGGCAGGGCCCTGTCCGAGGGCGCCGCGGTCGCGTTCGCCGTCGGAGCAGGCGTGCTGGTGGCCCTCGTGGTGCCGACGGGCATCGCCGTACCGACGGCGCACGTGGCAGCCGCCGTGTCCCTCCTCGCGCGCGCCCAGACCGTCACGGGAAGAGTCCGTCTGCGCCTCAGGCTGTCGGTCATCTCGGTGACCACAGGCGGACTGCACTACGCCCTCGCAGATCAGGTGGGTGCCTCGCGACCGCTTCCCGCGGGTGACCTCCAACCTCTCGTCCGGGTGCCGGCATGCGCCGGGATCGCCGTATGCCTGGGGGCCGCGGTCGCCGCGCTGGTCATGGCCGCCGCGGAGAACGGTACGGCCCTGATCCGATTACGGCGGCTCCTGGACGGCTGGTTGATCGCGGGGTCCCTGTTCACGGTGGGCTGGGTCCTGCTGCTCCGTCGTGCCGACCGCGGCGGCGACGTATCGGCATCGTTTCTCGGTCTCGCCCACGTGGTGGCGGACATCCTCGTGTTCGGCCTGCTGGTCACGCTGCGGTTCGGCCTGCGGCACGCGGAACGCACGGCGACCACGGTGGCCGCCCTGGCGCTCGCGGTCCTGACCACGGGCGACGTGCTTCGCGTCCTGCGGCCCGGGCCGGACATGTGGCACGCGGTCCCCCTCACGGCCGCATGCTCGGTGACGGGGCTGATCCTCGTCGCCGCGGCGCCCTGGCTGCCGGGCGGTGTCAGTGTCGTGGGGTTCGACCAGCGGATGATGCCCGTCATCGGCGTGGTGGCGGCGTTCGTGCCCGTGGTCGTCTGCGCGCTGGCCATCACGGCGCATACGCTCACCGGAGGTCCCCTCGATACGGTGATGTCGGGTCTGGCGGGTTCGGTCCTTCTCGCGCTCGGCGTCCGGCAGGGCGTCATCCACGCCGACCACCTGCGGATCACACATGAGTCCGCGGCGCGCGAGGCTCACTACCGAACGCTGGTCGACCGCACCTCCGACGTGATCACCATCGTCTCCCTGGACGGGCTTCTGCTCTACGTCAGCCCGGCCGCCCTGTCCGTCTTCGGTTACCGACCCGAGGACCTCGTGGGCGCTCGCCTGCCCCTGTACTGCCACCCGGACGACCTCGAGACACTGATGCAAGCGGTCCGGACGCTGCGGCAGGAAGCCGAGTCGGACACCCGTGGGCCCGCCCTCAGGGTGTCGTTCCGGGTGATGGCCGCCGACGGAACATGGCGGCACGTCGAGTCGACGATCAGTCACCACCCCGAGGGAATGACCTTCATCAGCCGCGATGTGAGCGAGCGCGTCGCCCAGCAGGTGCAACTGGAACACCTCGCCTTCCACGACGCGTTGACCGGCCTGCCCAACCGGGCCCTGTTCACCGACAGGGTCAGTCGCGCCCTGCGGAAGCGGACGCCCGGCGCGGAGGGGCCCGTGGTGCTCTTCCTCGACCTGGACGGCTTCAAGGCGGTCAACGACTCGGCCGGACACGCCGCAGGGGACGCCCTCCTGCGGCACACCGCTCGTCGGCTCCAGGCATCCGTACGGGCGGGCGACACCGTGGCCCGGCTCGGCGGCGACGAGTTCGCGGCCCTCCTGGAGCGGGAGGCGGGGGCACATCCCTCGAGCGCACAGGACATCGCCCAGCGCATCCTGACCGCGCTGACACAGCCGTACCCGATCGGCACCAAGGACGTGATGGTGTCGGCCTCCATCGGCATAGCGGTGGCGGTACCGGACATCACTCCGGACCAGTTGTTGCACCAGGCCGACCTGGCCATGTATGCGGCCAAGGCCGCGGGCAAAGGCCGTATCCGCATGCACCACGCGACGCCCCCGCACGCTCACAGCGGCGCGTAGATGTAACGCCTGCTACATTCGCTCTTGTGGCGGACATGGAACCAGGGAGCCGCTGGCTCGTCCTCGTGATCAAACTTCCCGCGGAGCCGACCCGGCACCGGGTCGGGGTCTGGCGGGAGCTGCGCAAGTGCGGTGCGCTCTCCCTCGGCCAGGGGATCTGGGCCGTTCCGGACGTGCCGGTCTTCGCCGACGGCATCACCCGGGCGCTCACGCTCACGGAACAGGCCGGCGGGCAGGCCGTGACCTTGAACGCCTACGGGCGCAGTGCCGAGGACGCGTCCCGGTTCCGGGCGCTGTTCACCGCCGCCCGGTCCGCGGACTGGACGGAGTTCCTGGCCGACTGCGGCAAGTTCGAACGGGAGCTGGCCAAGGAGATCCGCATCGCCAAGTTCACGCTGGCCGAGCTGGAGGAAGAGGAGCAGTCACTGGAGCGGTTGCGGCGCTGGCACCGTGACCTGACCGCGCGGGACGTGTTCGGCGCTCCGGAGGCGGCCGAGGCAGGCCGGCGGCTCAAGGAATGTGCCGCGGCCTGCGAGGACTACGCCGAGCGGGTCTTCGCCGCACTGCACCAGACTCCGGAGGGGGAACAATGACGGCGCAGACTGCTCCAGCACGGCAGATGTGGCCGCTGTACGCGGCCGGGTTCACCACCGCCTTCGGCGCGCACGGCATCGCCGCGACCCTCGGCGGCAACTCCGAGGACGCGGTCACCTCGCTGCTTGTCCTCGGCGGACTGCTCGCCCTGTATGACGGCGCCGAGGTGGTCCTCAAACCGCTCTTCGGCACCCTCGCCGACCGCATCGGGGCCCGCCCCGTCCTGCTCGGCGGGCTCGTCGCGTTCGCCGCCGCGTCCGCGCTGTATGTCATGGCGGACAGCCCGGGCTGGCTGTGGGCCGCCCGGCTCGGGCAGGGCGCCGCGGCCTCCGCGTTCTCCCCGTCCGCCTCGGCACTGGTCGCCCGCCTCAATCCGGCCGCCAAGCACGGCCGCGCGTTCGGCAGTTACGGCTTCTACAAGTCCATCGGCTACACCCTCGGTCCGCTGCTCGGCGGCGTCCTGGTGTGGGCCGGGGGCCTGCGGTTGCTGTTCGCCGTTCTCGCTGTGCTCGGCGCGGCGGTCGCCGTCTGGGCCGCCGTCGCCGTTCCCGTCGTACCCCCGCTGCCCAAGGCCCGGCAGACGGTGCTGGATCTGGCCCGCCGCCTGGCGGACCCGGCCTTCCTCGCCCCGACGGCCGCGCTCGCGGCGGCGACCGCGGCCTTGTCGGTCGGAGTCGGCTTCCTTCCGGTCTCCGGCCGCGCCGCCGGGCTGGGCACGGTCGCGACCGGTGCGGCGGTGTCGGTGCTCGCCGGCTGTGCCGCCGTCGTCCAGCCGCGAGCGGGGCGCGCTCTGGACGACGGGCGCCTCACGACTCGTACCGGCCTGGCCGCGGGACTGCTGGCCACCGCCGTTGGCCTGGCCTGCGCGATGCTGCCGGGCCTGACCGGCATCCTCCTCGGCGCGACCCTGATCGGCATCGGCACGGGACTGATCACGCCGCTCGGCTTCGCCGCCCTGGCCGCGAACACCCCCACCGAGCGCCTCGGCCAGACCATGGGCGCCGCCGAACTCGGCCGCGAACTCGGCGATGCGGGCGGGCCCCTCCTCGTCGCTGCCGTCGCCTCGCTCACCACGCTCACCCACGGCTTCGGAGCACTCGCGGCTGTGATCGGGACGGGCGCGGTGATCGCGTTCGTTCACCGCCGCTCGGCGTCGGCCGTACTCAAACCCGGGGCAGACACGTGAACGGACGCGAGGACGGCTTCAGTTCTGCTGTCTGCGCCGCAGCACATGCCGGGCGAGGAGCCCGGCGGCCAGCAGGCCGAGGGCGATGAGCGCGTAGAGCTGGTAGCGGGTGATCTCGTCGTAGACGGCGGTGATGTGGGTGCCGGCCGCGTAGGCCAGGGTCGCCCGGCCGCCGCCCCGTCCTTCAACGCATTCAGTAGTCGGTCAAATACCGTGTGTACGTGATCGGAGTGCGGGTGTTACGACGGGCTGCAATGCGGCCGGGCCGGGTGGGGCTCTTCCTCGGCCTCGTCCTCCTGATCACCGCCCACCTCGCGGGTACCGTTCATGCCTCCTCCTTCACGGGGCCGCATATGACGGTCGAGGCCGCCACGATTGCTCAGCCGCAGGCTGACGCCGGGCGCGGTCACGAACCGGCCCCCACGCACCGGCACAGCGCCGGGGGCCACATCGATCACGCGGCCGACCGTCCCAGGACCACGGCGGACGAAGCGGTCGCCGAGTGCGACCAGGCCGATCCGGCAGCCGGCTCGTCCGCAGCGGCGGGCTTCGCGGTCATGCCCACCAGCTGGGGGCGCCCGGTCGACACCGCCGCCTCCGCCACCGGCGGCTCCCCTGCCTTCGCGCTCCATTGCGTCTGGCGTCTCTGAGCGCCACCCGCACGCCCCGGCCCCGCCCGAATCGCGTTGGCAGGGACGTGCTCGCACGCCCATGACCCATGACGACCGCACCGCACCCTGCCCTGCGCGGTGTGAAGGAGCCGTACACCCATGAACTTCCCGCTGCCCGAAACCCTTGGATCCCGCGCTTCACTCCCCGCTGTTGCCCACCGCCCCGCACAGCTGGTCGGCCGCACCCCGGTCCTGTGGATCGACGAACCCTTCGCCCCGCCCGGCCGCGGTTTCTACGCCAAGCTCGAAGGCGCGAACCCCGGCGGCATCAAGGACCGTCCCGGTCTGCACATGATCCGTGAGGCCCGCCGACGCGGGGAGCTCGCGCCCGGGACCCCGATCGTCGAGTCCTCCAGCGGCACCTTCGCTCTGGGCCTCGCGCTGGCCGGGCTGACCTTCGGTCATCCGGTCACCGTGGTGACCGACCCCGGCATGGAGCCGTCGGTGCTGCGGCTGCTGACCACGCTCGGCGCACACATCGACCAGGTGGCGGCTCCGGATGCGGACGGCGGCTGGCAGCAGGCCCGCCGTCGGCGCGTCGCCGAACTGCTGGCCCGTACGCCGGGGGCCTACTGCCCCGACCAGTACCACAACCCCGACAACACGGCCGCCTACCGGCCGCTGGCCACCGAGCTGATCGCGCAACTGGGCCGTGTCGACGTCCTCGTGGCGTCGGTGGGCACCGGAGGTCACTCCGCCGGCGTCTCCCGCGTGCTGCGCGAGTCCTTCCCCGCCCTGACCCTGGTCGGCGTGGACGCAGTGGGCTCCACGATCTTCGGGCAGCCCGCCCGGCCGAGGCTGATGCGCGGCCTCGGCTCCAGCATCCATCCGGGCAACGTCGACTACGCGGCCTTCGCCGAGGTTCACTGGGTGGCGCCGGCCGAGGCCGTGTGGGCCTGCCGCCAGTTGGGCCGCCGCCACTTCGCGACGGGCGGCTGGAGTGTCGGGGCGGTCGCGCTCGTCGCGGGGTGGGTCGCGCGGACGTATCCCGCCGGCACCCGCGTCGCAGCGGTCTTCCCCGACGGCCCGCACCGCTACCTGGACACCGTCTACAACGACGCATGGTGCCGCCGCAGGCGGCTTCTGGGCCAGGAACCGCCGCCGGAACCCGACGAGATCGCCGAGCCCGACGAGTGCGAGGTGACCGGCTGGACCCGGTGCGGCACGGTCCGTGACCCGCTCGGCCGTACGACCGCGGAGCCTGCCGAGGCGGGCGTTCGATGAGGCAGCTGCGGGCCCGACTGGCCTCCTTCGACCGCCCGGCGCGGCTGCTGATGGTCAACCAGTTCGCCATCAACCTCGGCTTCTACATGCTCATGCCCTACCTGGCCGATCATCTGGCCCACGGCCTCGGTCTCGCGGCCTGGACGGTCGGACTGGTCCTCGGCGTGCGCAACCTCTCCCAGCAGGGTCTGTTCCTCATCGGGGGCACCCTCGCCGACCGCTACGGCTGCAAGCCGATGATTCTCATCGGATGCACCCTGCGGACGGTCGCCTTCGCGACTCTCGCGGTGGCGGACACGCTGCCCGCGCTGGTCCTGGCCTCCGCCCTGACCGGGCTGGCAGGTGCGCTGTTCAACCCGGCCGTGCGGGCGTATCTGGCCGCCGACGCGGGCGAGGAGCGCCGCGTCGAGGCCTTCGCCGCCTTCAACGTCTTCTACCAGGCAGGCATCCTGATCGGCCCACTGGCGGGGCTGGCCCTGCTGATCTGGGACTTCAGTGCGGTGTGTACGGTCTCGGCGCTCATCTTCGCCGTCCTTGCCGTACTCCAGGCCCGGGCCCTGCCGGGCCGCCCTCCGGTCGGCCGGAGTGCCGAGCCCGCTTGGCGTGCCGTGGCCGCCGACTGGCGCTCCGTCGCCGCCAACCGGCCCTTCCTCCTGTTCACCGCCGCCATGACGGGCTCTTACGTCCTGGGCTTCCAGGTCTATTTGGCCCTCCCCCTGCGGGCCCGGGAACTCTTCGGTGAACGAACGGGACCGGTGACCGCGGCGGTCTTCGCCGTCTCCGCGCTCGCCGCCCTGTCGGGGCAGCTGAAGCTGACCGCGTGGGCGAAACGAACTCTGCCCGGGCCACAGGCCATTGCGTACGGACTGGTGGTGATGAGCGCCGCCTTCCTGCTGGTTCTGCCGGGTCCGTACGACGGAGCGGTGGGCCTGACGGCGGGCGTCCTCGCGCTCGTGCTCTGCGCCGCGCTGCTGGCCTGGGGCGGTGCCCTGCTGTACCCGTTCGAGATGGACACCGTGGTCCGTCTCGCCGGCGACCGGCTCATCGCGACCTATTACGGCGCCTACAACACCGTCTGCGGCATCGCGATCTCCCTCGGGAACCTCGCGGTCGGGGCACTGTTCGACACGGGTGTGCGGTGGCTGCCCTGGGCGGTGCTGGCCGGCACCGGGCTCGTGTGCGCCGGGCTGGTGGCGCGACTGCACCGCACCGGATGCCTCGCGCCTGTGCCCGTACCGGCGACCGGGTGAGCTGACCCGGACGGTCTGCGGCATCTCGTGGCCCGCGCGGTCCTCCGTCGGAGGGACGTGCCTGACGTGCCGCGCGGCGCCCCGTCCCCCACCCTGGTGGGAGGAAGGAGCAACGACATGCCCCGTACCGGAAAGGTGCCGCCCACGGGCATGCTCCGTTCACAGCGCGAGCCCGTCGACCCGTCCCGCCGGCAGAGATGGACCCTTCGGCTGGTCGCCTCCGCCCGGTCCGCGCACACGCGGGCGGCGACCCGGTTTCCGGTGCTCACCCACCTCGTGGACCGCATGGTGTCGGTCAACATCTTCGATTCCGCGACGCGCCTGGCGGCGGAGTGCTTCCTGACCGCGGTTCCGCTGCTCTTCGTGATCGGGGCGTACGCTCCGCCCCCGGTGAGACACGAGCTCATCACGTCTGCCCGTACCGTCTTCGGGCTCACGGGTGCCGCGGACGCCCAGCTCGTACACGCGCTCAGTCCCACGACGGGCAATCTGCGGCAGGCGACCGGCGTGGTGGGTGGCCTGATGGTGCTGCTCTCGGCCACCGCGGTGAGCAGGGCGATGCAGCGGCTGTGCAAGCGTGCCTGGGAGATTCCCCGGGCCGGGACCAGAATCGCCCCCTGGCGCTGGCTGGCCTGGCTCGCACTGTGGCTGGGGGCACTGATGGTGCAAGGCCCCCTGCGTGACGGGTTCGGCGCAGGAGCCTGGCTGGGGATCCCGCTGAACCTGGTGGGTCTGACAGGTCTGTGGTGGTGGACCCAGCACCTGCTGCTCGGCGGTCTGATCGGCTGGAAGCCGCTGCTGCCCGGAGCGGTGATCACGGCGGTCGCCCTCACCGCGCTGACCGGGACCGCCCGCCTGTATCTGCCGCGGGCGCTCAACCACGCCCTCGCCGAATACGGCCCCCTCGGCTCGGTGTTCATCATGCTGTCGTGGCTGATCGTGGTCTGTGTCGCCGTCGCGATCAGCATCAGCGCGGGTGCCGTCGCGGCCCAGGAGCCGACCCTGGCCCATCGCCTCGAAAGCCCGCCTCCGGCCCGGGACCGGACCGCGCAGCCGTGACAACTCCGGCATCCACGTCTTCGGCGGCCGTGCGCCTCATCCGACCCCGGATTGCGAGCAGTTGGCCCGTCGGCGCAGCCAGGCGGTGCCGCGACTGCCACCGGCGGGGTGGATATTGCGTGGCTCCGTCCGGGCCCGATCCCTACAGTGGCCAGGCACGACATCGCCACGGGGAGGCTCTCGGATCATGCGGACGCACTATCCGCGCACACCGCATCTGCCATGGTCCCCGGGTGCGACGCCCGACGATGTGCGGGCCGGTGATCTGACGGGGCTCAGGGGCCGGGAGGTCGTGGTCACCGAGAAGCTGGACGGGGAGAACACCACCCTCTACCCGGACGGGCTGCACGCTCGGTCACTGGATTCGGGGCACCATCCGTCCAGAGCCTGGGTCAAGGCCCTTCAGGGGCGGATCGGACCGGGGATTCCGGCGGGGTGGCGCGTATGCGGAGAGAACCTCTACGCCCGCCACTCGATCGCCTACGAGGGCCTGGAGAGCTGGTTCTACGGCTTCTCGGTCTGGGCCGGCGAGCGGTGCCTGGACTGGGACGACACCGTGCGGTTCCTGCGGAGGCTCGGAGTGCCCGTCCCGCGCGTGCTGTGGCGCGGCGTGTTCGACGAGCGGGCCGTGCGGGCGCTGCGGCTGGATGCCGCGCGGCAGGAGGGGTACGTCGTACGGGCCGTGGACGGTTTCCAGCGCGCGGAGTTCGGGCAGCGGGTGGCCAAGTGGGTGCGCCCGGGACACGTGCAGACCGATACGCACTGGATGCACGCGTCCGTCGTGGAGAACGGACTTGGTCCGGGCGCGGCGCTGTGGGCCGTGCGTTCCGGCGCCGCGCCCGACGTTCCGTCGTTGCTGGCCGCGGTCGGCGTGCCGGAGTACGGCTCCTCCCCCGCTGCCGAAACCGCTGCAGAACCCGCTGCCGAACCCGTGGCCGTCGAGGCGGCCGTGGCCGAGGCGGCCGCGCGACTCGATCTGCTGGGGCGGCTGGGGGACGCACGGCTGGCCGGTGTGCTGGCCGCGCTGCTGCACCGCCGCCCACGGGCCCGGCTGATGGCACGGCTCGCGGTTCCGCTGGGCATGCCGCTGACCCGCCGCGTCGGCGACCTGGTCGGGCTGCACACCGGGCTGCACCGCCCGTTCCCCGACGAGGAGCGCCGCGGCGGGCTGATACGCATGACCACGGCGGTCGATCTGGGGGTGCTGCACGCGGTGGCGAGCGCCGTGCTGGCCGGACGCGGGGACGTGGCGGCCGCCGAGGCACGCGAGCAGGTGGAGTGGTCCGCGCTGCACGCCGAGGAGGCCGGGCTGCTCGGCCGGACACCACTCGAACCCCTGCGCAGCGGCCTGCGCGAGGCGCTGACGGACCTCGACGCCGACGCCGCCGACCGCTGCTGGGCGCAGGCGCGGGAGATGTGTGCCCAGGGGCGGATCGTCAGCGTCGAGGAGGCGCTGGCGGTCGGGGGTGTTTCCCCGGCTGATCCACCTCGTCGGGCCGTCCGGCAGCGGCAAGAGCACGTTCGGCGCGGGCCTGTCCGGTGTCGATGCTCTCGTCTGCCTGGACGACCTGCGTCAGGCGCGTGGCTCTCGGGCGGACCAGAGCGCCAACGCGGACGTACTGCGTGAGGGCCTGGGCAGGCTGGATGCCGCGCTGACGGGGGGCGGCACCGTCGTGTGGGACGCCACCTCCCTCAGCCGTCAGCAGCGTTCCCTGGTGCTGGCGGTGGCGCGGCGCCGTGATGCGCTGGTGACCCACGCGGTCGTCCTCGTCGATGAGGACGAGACCGCGCGGCGCAACGCCGACCGGACGCACCCGGTGCCGGCGGAGGTGCTCAACGCTCAGCTGCGCCGGTTCGACCCGCCCTACCCGGGTCAGGCGCACCGCACCTGGTATGTCGGCCCGGGTGGATCGGTCGACGACATCGCGGGTGCCCTGGAGAGCACCCTGGAGGGAGAGGAGGCGTGATGCGCACCAGCGAGGAGATCTACCACAAGGTCCGCTGGGATGCCCGGTTCGATCCGGCCCGGTTCGTGCTGGGTATTCATCAGCGCGGGGCCGGCGTCAAGCGCGTCCCGCTGCCCTCCTTCACGCCCGGCGGTGAGATCCCCTGGCACCGGGTGCTGTTCGTGGAGGCGGACGGCGAGCTGGTGTGGGACCGGGCGACGGGCACGGACCGTCTCGACGACTGCGACGCGGGGCGGGTACGGCGGCCGCGCCTGCTGAGGCCTCCGTTCTTCACCGCCGGCACGCCGTACGCCTGGCAGGAAGGGGTCGGGTGGTGCCCCGTGACCGATGCTCCCTCTGCGTCTTCGCCGAGCGGGGCGGGCACGATCCGCGTACTGACCTGGAACACCTTGTGGGACCGCTACGACAGTGACCTGATCGACACGGCACGCCGCCGTCCCCTGCTTCTCGACGCTCTCGAGAACGCCGACGCGGACGTCATCGCGCTGCAGGAGGTCGAGCCGCAGCTGCTCGACATGCTCCTGAACGCCGACTGGGTCCGTGCCCACTACACCCTGGACACCGATCCGGAGGGCAAGGACGTCGACGACAGTGGGCTGTTGCTGCTGAGCCGGCTGCCGGTGCGGGAAGCGGGGCGGCACGTCCTTGGCCCGCACAAAGCAGTCACGGCTCTCACCGTGGACACCGCGTCCGGTCCGCTGGTGGTGGCCGCCACCCATCTCAGCAGCGACCATTCCGACAACGGTCCGGCCCGACGGCAGGCCGAACTGGCCCAGCTGGCCGAAGGACTGGCGGGTGTGGACTGCGATCTGATCCTGCTGGGCGACTTCAACGACGGCGGCAACGGGCACGACGGACCGGCCGCCGTACTCGGGATGCGCGACGCCTGGACCGATGTGCACGGGCCGGACGACGCCACCCCCACTTTCGATCCCGTCGTCAATCCGCTGGCCGCCGTCTCCTCTCTGTCCGGCCGCGTCTCCCGCCTGGACCGGGTACTGGTGCGCGGCGACGCACTGTGCGTGGCCGGGGCGGTCCTGCGGGGAGACTCTCCCACCCGGGAAGGCCTGTACCTGTCGGACCACTACGGCGTGGAGGTCGTCCTGGGGTCGGACAACTCCCCCGATTCCCCCGCCGGTACGCGGCCCGGTGGCAGCGACGTCCTCGGCGTGCCGCCGACCGCCCGTACGGCGGTGGCGTGGCTCCCGCCCCGGCGGTTGTGGCCGCAGATCCAGGAACTGCGCCGGCAGCACGATCCGCAGGTCCACCGCTGGCCACCGCACGTCAACCTGCTCTTCGGCTTCGTACCGGAGTCGCACTTCGAGCGGGCCGCACCGCTGCTGGCCGCCGCGGCCGAGGAGATTCCGGCCTTCACCGCACGGCTGGACGGCGTGCACACGTTCGGGCACCGGGAGGACGCCACCGTCTGGCTCGACCCGGCGGCGGACGGCGAGGCCCCCTGGACGGCGCTCGTCCGCGCCCTTGAGCGGCGCTTCCCCCGCTGCCGGGGCCGGGCCGAGGGTTTCACCCCGCACCTGACGCTGGGCCGCACCCAGGACCCTCAGCGGCTGGCCGCCCTCTGTGCGGCCCGGCTCGAGAGCATGACGGCCGAGGTCGGGGAGCTGGTACTGCTGTCTCGCCGCGGCGACGAGCCGATGCGGGAGCGGGCCACCGTCGCCCTGGGCACGGGAGAGGTCCGCTGGCTGCCCGAGACAGGCGCGGTGCGCGGCATCGGAGGCACGGGTGCTGAAGATCCGGCCACGGAGGACGCGTGGCGCGATGCCGACGCCGGGCGGACGGCGCGGCGCATCGCCCAGGCGCTGGCCGAAGGTGCCGTGCATGTCGTCGGATCCCGGCGCATGGGCTGCCACTTGGCGGGGGCCGACCTCGATCTCGTAGCGGTCATGCCCGACCCCGTCGACATGGCGGAGGTGACCGAGCACGTGGCGGTGGCTCTGCCGAACGTCACCCGCGTACGCCGGGTCAACGGCGCCAGGGTGCCGGGCCTGAGGCTCACCGTCGGAGGGCTGGACGTCGATGTGGTGGTGGTCTCCGCCGGGCCGGTGCCCGGTGGTGAGGCGGTGGATCGCCGGACCGAGCTGGGCGAGGCGCGCGCTGTCGCCCTGAGCGCGGTGAGCGACGCCGACGCCGTCCTTGCGGCGATCGGCGATGCCCGGCCGTCGTTCGCCCGGCTGGCCCGGCAGGTGAAGGCGTGGGCGAAGGCCCGCGGTCTGGACTCGGCGCCGTTCGGCGGACTGCCCGGCCTGGCCTGGACGGTCATGGCGGCGCGTACGGCACGTGAGGCGGGGCCCCTGTCCGCCGCCGACCTGCTCCGCCGCTTCTTCGCCACCTGGGCCGCCTGGGACTGGCGAGAGCCGATCTCCCTGTCACCCGAGGCGACCCCCGCACCGGCACCGCACGCCGCAGTGACGGTCATGACACCCACCGCACCGGTCCGCTCGTGCACCGAACAGGTCACCGCGGGCATCCGGGACCTGCTGACCCAGGAGCTCTACCAGGCCTGGGAGACCCTGGAGAAGGCGGCCGGGACGGGCGGCACCCCCTGGCCCGAACTGCTGTCGCCCCCACCGCTGCACCGCCGGCACGCGGCATGGGCGATCCTCGCCGTACGCCCGTACCGTGGCGAGGAGTTCGAGGAGACCCTCGGCCGTTTCCGGGGCCGGGTCCGGGGTCTGGTCAGCGCCCTCGAAGAGGCCGGGACGAC
This sequence comes from Streptomyces sp. HUAS 15-9, assembly GCF_025642155.1. Taxonomy (NCBI): domain Bacteria; kingdom Bacillati; phylum Actinomycetota; class Actinomycetes; order Kitasatosporales; family Streptomycetaceae; genus Streptomyces; species Streptomyces qianjiangensis. Next base: position 461,963 of record NZ_CP106798.1, read on the forward strand.
CGACGCGCACGCCTGGCCCCACCCCTTCGACGCCGGCCCGCGCTCGGCCCGGTACGCGATCGGACTCGGCCTCGCCCCGCCCGACGCGGCAGGTCTGGCCGAGACCACCGACAGGTGGAGCAGGGTTCTCCCAGGGGTCGACATCACTTGGGCGGAATGCGGCGCGGTGCCGACGCTGACTCAGAGGCCCGGTCCCGACGGCGGACTCGTATGAAGGGGTGCGATCGCGTGAACGGGTGCGATCGCGCCGCTTCTAGCGGGCGCTGCCGATGTTGCGGTCGGCCTCGTCGCCCTGGAGCATCAACGTCGTCTCTTCGATACGGCTGAATCGGCCGTCCGGCGCGAGGTCGGCGAACACATAGACCTCCATGCTCACGGCCGAGCCGTCCTTCTTCGTGATGTGGGCGGTGTGCCGGTCGGCGTACCTGCTGCCGTCGTACAGCTCTTCGTGAACCTCGACGTGGCCGTCGGCAACCACGTCACGCAGGTGGGTGATGTGCTCGAGGAAGTCGGCGCGGTCGGCCCACTGCCCGTCCGTGCGCTGGCGGTACTGCGGGGCGAAGTGGCGGTCCACTGCCTCCCGCACGGTGAGGTCCCGGTTGAAGAGCAGGTCGGTGAGGGCGGTCTTGATTCCCGTGCGAGTCATGGGAGTTCCTTTCAGGCAGGAGCATGGAGAGGATAATGCGTGCGCCACGCACGCATTTCTTGAACCATAGCACCCAATGCGTGCGCAGCGCACGCTATTCTTGTGGTGTGGAGAACGACGTAGGACACGAGATCGCGGACGCGCTGGGCATCCTGCTCAGGCGCACCACGCGCACACAACTGCACAGCAAACTCACCGAGGGCATGGGCGAGGCGGTGGACGAACTGACGTACCCGGTGCTCAGCGCACTGGCCCGGACCGGACCCCGCAGCGCGGCCGACCTGGCTCCCGACGCCGGAGTCGACCGCTCCGGTGTCACCCGGCGCGCATCCCGGCTGGAGGCCGCCGGACTCATCCGCCGTGAGGCGGACCCTGATGACCGGCGTGCGCACCTGCTCGTTCTCACCGAGCGGGGCCGGTCGACGGTGGCGGAGCTGCGTGAGCGACTGGCCGCCCACATCATGGCCGGCCTGTCGTCATGGCCGCCGGGTGAGGCCGAGACGTTCGCCCGCCATCTGCGCCGGTTCACGGTAGAGGGTCCGTTCGCGTAGGCACGTATGCGGGTGGCCGGCCTGCGCGGCAGGAGGCACGCGCTGCCCTTCGGGACGTGCAGAGCGGCGGTCGAGCGATCGGCGTCGACCGCTCAACCGCCTTCCCGTGGTCGGCTGACCTCGCCCGTGCCGAGTGTGATCACGGCCCGCGGCCGCATGGGCCCCTCGCCGCGCCGGGAGAGCAGGACCACCTCCTCGACCGCCGCCGACAGCGCGCCGAGCCGCACATCGCACTCGGCGGCCAGACGCTTGGGATCCTGGGTGCGGCCGAGGGACAGATGCGGGGTAAAACGGCCGCCGCGCCCCTGGCAGAGCGGGAACCGCAGGTGCAGCTCACGCTGGAGACGGGTCCACGGCGCCGGGTCCGCCGCGGCCGGGTCGAGCCATACCGTCGCGTACTTCCGGTGCCGGAAGTACCGCACCCCGGCCAGACGCGCCGTGAACGCCGCGCTCTGCGTCGCCCCTGCGGCCAGCAGCGGGACCGCCCGCGCGAACTCCTCCTCCGGCACGAAGCCGAACAGCAGATTCACATGCGGCGGCCACCGCCGCACCTGCGGATCGTGTTCCCAACGGATGTCCTGAATCACCGGCCAGAGCTCCCGCGGCGGCAGCCAGGCCACCGCCGTCCGGCCCGTCGGCGCCACCTCGAGCACGTCCAGGGGCTCGGCCCCGGCCCCGCCGAACACCGGATTCCCGTCCACACGGCCGTGATCGCAAAGTCGGCCCGGAAACCGTCGGGGCCGTGCCGAAACCATCATGGCCGTGCCGGGGTCCCGTCCGCCGGACGCGGAGTCAGTTTCCGTTGACCGCGACTTCGTAGTCGCCGATCAGGTCACCGAGGAAGGTGCCGGCAGTGAGGTCGCTCGGGACGTGACCGGCCATGTAGAGGCGGGAGTAGATGACCTCGTCCTGCATCCACCGGTAGTCCTCGGCGCGGTGGGCGGAGAGGGCGCCGAGGATCGTGACCGCGGTGGCGGCGCGGGCGGCGTGGCGGGAGGGGTAGGAGTACGGGCCCTTGGCGCCGGGCTTGATGTGCTTGTCCGGGCGCAGGCTGGGGTCGAGGACGAAGGGGGCGGGCTGCTTGTCCTTGGCGGCGAGGTCGTCGCTGACCGTCTTGGCCAGCTTCAGTGCCGACTTCAGCTCGGCCTTCTCCGCGGTGCCCTGCTGGGCGGGGATGAGCTCGCGCTGGTCGTGGAGGTACAGCTTCCAGATGTCCTTCTTGCCGTAGAGCTCCAGCCAGGTGGCGGCCTTCTTGCCGGCGGCGGTACGGGTCTTGGCGAGCTGCTGGACCTGGCGCAGTTCGGCGGCGCGCTCGGCGGCGATGGGCGGGGCGGGGACCTGCTGGGCGGCCCAGGCGGCGAACGCCTTGTCGTCGCGGGCGGTGCCGTGCTCGGCCTTCCACTGGGCGAAGACGGCGTCGGCCTTCTTGCGCTGGGCGGCGGCCTGCTTGCCGATCGGGCCGATGGCGGCGTCGGTGAAGAGCTTCGGGGGCGGGTTCTGCTTGATGCGTTCGGTGGCTCCGGGCTTCTTCTTCGCGGTGGTCGACGCGGCTGCCGGGCTGGTCTGCGACCGGAGCACGCCGAAGGCGGCGGCTGCGACCGCGAGGAGAGCGATGACGGCGTACGGCCATGAGATGCGGCGCGGGGCGTTCATGCGGCACGGGTCCTTTCGAGGTGCGGAACCGTCTGGAAGTGGGTGCGGAGGACACGGCGGACGTCGTTGTCGGGCAGACCGGGGGTGAGCAGGGACTGGCCGACGATGTACTTGCTGAGCGAGACCGGGCGGGCGCCGAGGCGCAGGAGCAGCCGGTCGGCGGGGGCGGGGCGGATGCCGCCCTTGGTCTCGACGAGGACCGTCTGCGGGTCCAGGACGGCCGTGCGGTGTCCGTGATGGCAGGTGAGGGTGCCGTCGAGGGTGACGCGGCTGCCGTGGTGGAGGTCGGCGAGGGCCGCACGGACGTAACGGATCTCGGCCACGGGCCCCAGGTCGGCCGCGGTGACCGGAACGGCGGCCCGGTGCAGCACCTCGTCGATGAACTCGGCGGCTTCGGTGCCGAGTTGGCCGTACGTGTGCGGCTCGGCCTTCAGGGCGTGCTTGACCGTGGCGCCGCGTCCGTCCTTGGTCTTCACCTCCACCCGGCACAGCCCGTCCTCCGCGTACAGGCGGGTGCGGACCTTCCAGCGTCGCCGACGGCGCTGGATGTGGGCGTGCCAGGCGCCCAGTTGCGGGGTGTCGAAGTAGGTGCTGAGGTAGCTGGTCGTACGCCGGCCGTCCAGGTCGAGGACGTGGTGGCTGTCCGCCAGCCGGCCCACGAAGGCGCGGGCGCGGTCGAGCGGGAGCAGATACTTGCGGTCGGTGCGGTGCTGGAGGGCGGCGACCGCGTCGACCTCGGCGAGCGTGGCGCCGCGCAGGGCCGAAAGACCCAGTCGCTCCTCGAAGGCGGACGTGGAGGTCATGGGACCACCACCGGCTCGTGCGGTTCGGCGTCTATGGCCGTTGCGGGCTCGTCGGGCCCGGCCGGGTAGCGGGCGGAGACGCGCGTGGTCTCGCGTACGTAGTCCACCTCGTCCACCTCCACGGACACCGGAGCCTGGCCGAAGCGGAACGCCACGTCCTGGGCGATGAGCCCGGGCTCGGGGTAGATCCGGTCGAGGGTCAGCTTCACGGTCCGGGTCGGCGGCTCGTACCTGCCGGGGTCGTCGACCAGCAGCACCGCCACCAGAACCGCCAGGCCCAGCACGGCCACAAGCCAGACCTGGCGCTGCGGCAGGCCGGTGCACAGGGCGATGACCAGGGTGACGAAGGTGTACGCGACGTCGCGTAGGGTGAACGCCGCACTGCGCAGCCGGACGAGGGACAGGATGCCGAACAGGCCGAAGCCGACCCCTGCCGGGAACTTCCCGGAGCTGATCGTGCTCATCGCGGCGAACAGGCCGATGTTCAGCGCGGTCAGCACGAACGGCATCGCCGGTGCGCTGGGGCGGCGCCGGTAGAGCCGGCCGACCAGGACCAGCAGGGCTATGACGTCCAGGCCGCCGCGGGTCATCAGATCGGTGGGCGCGATGTGGTCGGTGATGCCCTTGGCGGCGAGCATCGTGACCGCTGTATACATGTCTGTCCCTTCCGTCCCGGCGCGTAGGACGGCGGACCGGTCGCGGCCCGCGGAGCGCCGCGACATGAACGACGGTAGGGATGTCACATGAACAGACCATGAAGCCTCCCGCCAGGAATCCCGGCACCCGGCGGGCGGCTAGCCTGACCGGCATGCACTACCTGGTCGTCGACGACGAGACCCGCCTCACGGACTTGGTTGTCCACTACCTGACCGAGTCCGGCCACACCGCCGAGGGCCGCTACGACGGGCCCTCCGGCCTTGCCGCCGCCCGCGACCCGCGCCTGGACGCCGTCGTCCTCGACGTGATGCTGCCCGGCCTGGACGGCCTGGAGGTGTGCCGGACCCTGCGTGCCGAGGGCGTCGACGTCCCGGTGATTCTGCTCACCGCGCGCGGCGCGATCACCGAGCGGGTCGCCGGTCTCGACGCCGGCGCCGACGACTACGTGGTCAAACCGTTCGCCATGGAGGAACTGCTGGCCCGACTGCGCGCGATATCCCGGCGCCGCCCCGACTGCTCCGGCCGTGTCCAGGTCGGCGACCTGGTCCTCGACCCCGAGCAGCAGCGGGCCTGGCGTGCCAACGCCGAACTCGACCTCTCCCGGCGGGAGTTCGACGTCCTGCGGGTGCTCATGGAGAACGCCGGGCGCGTGGTCACCCGCACGCAGTTGCTCGACGAGGTCTGGGACGGCGAGACCGACCTGCGCAGCAATGCCATCGACGTGCACGTCTCCAAGGTGCGCGCCAAGGTCGACCGGGCCTTCGACCGTACGACCATCACGACCCTGCGCGGACGCGGCTACCGGCTGGAGACCGCCCCGTGAACCCGACCGGCCGGCCGCGGACCTGGTTCCGGCGGCTGCCCGTCGTCACCCGCCTCGTGCTGGCCGTCGCCATCACCATGTCGCTGGTCCTGGCAGGCACGGCGGGCCTGGTCTACTGGCGGGTCAGGACCGCCTTGGACCAGCAGCTGAACGACGACCTCACCACCTACCGGCGCAGTCTCGACCATGCTGTACGCACCGGGGCGCAGCTTCCTCCGGGCCCCAGCGGCAGTCTCCAACAGGTCTTGGACGCGCACGGCCGCGTGCTGCACTCCAGTGACGCCGTACGACACCAGCTGCTCCTGACCCCCGCCGAACTCGGCGCCGTCACGCGAGGAGCCACGCTACGGTGCGACATCGGCTCCCTGCTGCCGATCACCGCGGACACCCTGCGCCTCCAGGCCAAGCGCGTCACCGCGGACGGACAGCCCCGTATCGTGATCGCCGCCGTGCGGCGCGGCCACCGCGACGAAGCCCTGCGCGAACTGCTCGCCCAGCTCGCGCTCGCCTCCGGCCTGACCCTCGTCGCCGCCTCCTACGTCGGCTACCGCACCGCCCGCGCCGCCCTGCGCCCCGTCGAGCGCTACCGCGGCGGGGCCGCCACCCTCGCCGACGGCACCCAGAACCTGCGCCTCGACGTACCCGGCGACCGGGACGACGAGATCACCCGCCTCGGCCACACCCTCAACCACATGCTCGACCGCCTCGAAGCGTCCGCCGAACGCGAACGCAGATTCGTCGCGGACGCCAGCCACGAACTGCGCACCCCGCTCACCGTGATGCGCGCCGAACTCGACGTCGCCCTGCACCGCCCCCGCTCCGCCGGGGAACTCACCGAGACCCTGCGCTCCGTGGACACCGAGGTCCAGCACTTGATCGACCTCTCCAACGCGCTCCTCGACCTGGAGGAACTCGGCAGCACCGACCACGTCACCCGAGCCCCCGTACGGCTCGCCGATCTCGTCGACACCGCTGTCGCCCCGCATCTGCGCCCCGCCGAACGCGCCGGGCGCGACCTGACCGTCGAGGCAGCCGACACGACCGTCGACGTCGATGCCCGATGGCTGAGACCCGCCATCGGCAACCTCGTCGACAACGCCCTGCGCCACGGCCACGGCAACGTCCACCTCACGGCCACCGTCCAGGGCAGCAGACTGCGGCTGCGCATCACGGACACCGGACCCGGCTTCCCGCCCGAGTTCCTGCCCCGGGCCTTCGACCGCTTCGCCCGCGCCGAAGCGAGCCGCACGAGCGAGGGCTCAGGCCTCGGACTCGCCTTCGTACACGCGGTCGCCACCGCCCACGGCGGCACCGCGTACGCCGAGAACACCGGGCAGGGGACCGCGGTCACGCTCGACCTGCCCTGCTGACGTTCAGCCGGCCGTCCAGGAGCGGAGCTTGTCGGGGTTGAGCACTGCCCAGATGTGCTGGATCCGGTTGCCCGTGACGTCGAACGCCATCACCGACACGGTGACACCGTCCAGTCGAGCGACCAGACCTGGCTGACCGTTGACCGTACGCTCGACGAGCGCCACGCCGGCCCCCGCGACGGACCGGTCGACGAAGAAGCGTGCGACCTGCCCGGCGCCCTCGATCGGGTGCGGCGCGGCATTGGCGAGTCCGCCACCGTCGCCGGTCGCCGTGACCTCAGGGTCCAGCAGGCCGATGAGGGCGTCGATGTCCTTGGCCTCCCATGCCTGCTTGAAGTCTCTGACGATCTCGGCGCGCCGGGCTGCCGAAGCCGCGTCAGGCTGTGGAGTTCGGACTCGCCGTCGCGCCGAAGCGGCCAACTGGCGGCAGGCGGCCGGGGTCCGGCCGACGATCTCGGCCACCTCGGCGAAGGGGTACCGGAAGACGTCGTGCAGGATGAACGCGACGCGCTCGGCCGGAGTCATCGCGTCGAGTACGACGAGGAAGGCCATGCTGACCGACTCGTCGAGGGTGACCCGGTCGGCCGGGTCGACGGTGCCTGCGCCCGGCCGCCCGCTGATCCACTCCGTGCGGTCGGGCAGCGGCTCCGGGATCCATTGGCCCACGTAACGCTCGCGCCTGGCACGCGCCGAGCCGAGCAGGTCGAGGCAGATTCGGCCGGCGACGGTCGTCAGCCAGGCTCCGGGTGAGTCGATGGCTTCCTGGCGCTGCGGGGACATGGCGTACCAGCGGGCGTACGTCTCCTGTACGACATCCTCGGCATCGGCCAGGGAACCCAGCAGCCGGTACGCGAGATTGGTCAGCCGGCGCCGCTCACTCATGATCGCGCTCAGCCCCGGTTCGGGCCGGCCGTGTCCTGGCTCGGACGGGTTGCTCATCGTGTCACCGACTCCCTCGGACGCCCCACCTCACTCCTCACGACGATCCGTCGCAGCGAAATGTGAGGCCGGCACGTCACCACACATCTCGCGGGGCTGTGTCGTCGTACCGATCAGACCCGCACAGGAGGGAAACCGAGCATGGAACCCGTGAACGTCGCGATCATCTACTACAGCTCCACCGGCACCGTACATACCTTGGCGCAAGGCGCTGCCGAGGGCGCGGAGAAGGCCGGCGCCACCGTGCGACTGCGCAAGGTTGCCGAAACGGCCCCGCCGGATGCGATCAGCGCGAGGCCGGAGTGGGCCCGACATCTGCAGGACACCGCCGATGTCGCCGAGGCCGGCCACGACGACCTGGAATGGGCCGACGCGGTGCTGTTCGGTACCCCCACCCGCTTCGGCAACCCGGCGGGCCAGCTCAGGGCCTTCATCGACGCCACCGGCCCCCTGTGGTTCCAAGGCAAGCTCGCGGACAAGGTGTACTCGGCCTTCACGGCGTCCAACACCGCCCACGGCGGGCAGGAATCGACCCTCCTGGCGCTGGCGAACACGTTCTGCCACTGGGGCGGCATCATCGTGCCTCCTGGGTACACCGACCCCATCCAGTTCCAGTCGGGCAACCCCTACGGCACCTCCCATGTGGCCGGCGACGGCCCGCCCGGTGAAGTGGCCCTGCAGGCGGCCCGCCACCAGACTCGCCGTGTCGTCGACACCACGGCCGCGCTCAAGGCCGGCCGCACCGTGATTTCCCACGGGCGCATGCGGGGTTGAGGTCCTGACGGACAAGTCGATGAGACCCTGCTCGGCTCAGGTACGCGCGGCCACGTACAGGCTCTGGGTACTGCGGCCGAGCGGGCCCTTCTCGTCGTGCAGGGCGGACTCGGCAAGGCCGATGCCCGCGCCGTCCACCATCGTCCGGGCGTCCAGGCAGACCCATTCGCCCTCGGGATGGCGGTGCAGATTGACGCTGAGGTCGGCGTTGATGAACACGTAGCGGTGGAAGTCGAGCGCGGCACTGACGCCGTTGCCCGAATCGGCGGCCGTCAGCACCCTGCTGAGCGGTGTGATCTCCTCTCCGGCGACCAGGGGGACCCGCATCCGCATCCACGCCGTGGCCGGCCCTGGCTCCAGGAACGAGCCGCCCGCGAAACGTATTTCCATGGCCGTGTGGTAGCCCTGGTCCCAGGGCACCGGGAAGAACGCCTTCGTGGGTACGGTCCCGGGCCCGGGCACCTGCCGGCCCGGCGACACCTGCGGTACCGAGTCCGGCGCTGTCTTCATCAGCAACGCCGTCGCCCGCATCACCTCCTGGCCGCCGCCGTCGGGTGTCACAGCCACCTCCACGAGCTCGACACTGCGCCCGGCACGCAGGACGCGCGTGGCCACGGTCAGCGGCCGTATCGGAACCGGGCGCATGATCTCGTACGTGAGCCGGGCGACCCGCATGTCCGGCCGTCCGCCCGGCCGTTCCTCGACGGCCAGGGCGAGCAAGGCGGCCGGCGGCCCGGCGTGCTGGGAGTCGGCGTCCCAGGGGCCACGGGTATAGGCACTGGGAAGGAACCGGTCGTCGGCCTCCCGCTCGTAGAAGGCCTCGACCTGCGACATCGACATGACTGTCCCTCCCTGCCACATGGACTACTCACCGACCATCCTACTAAGCGCTTGCTCACAGTTCTTCTCGTCGATCGGCGAGATATGGGGATGCCGCAGATCCGCAACCTGCCGCGGGGAGCCCGATGTACGCACGCAGCCCTGCGTGAGTGGCCGGAAGGCCGTAAGTGGTCAGGTCCTGGCCGATGTCACCCGCCGTGTTCCACCATCCTTCGCCGAGGTCGGCGAGGGCATACAGAAGCCGCTGCTGGGGGCGGGGAAGGCTCGCGTACAGCGGGCGGGGGTCGGGCAGCGGGCCGGGGAACAGGTCCGCCAGGACCGCCTTCGCCTTCGCCCTCCCGCCTTCCCCCACCTCGCGCGCCGCAGTCGCCGACTGCCTGGGACGGCCGCTCGCCGCGACCTACAGGTGGATACCGACGATCCCCGCGCGCACCGGCACAAGGAACTCGGCGATCTCGGCCTCCTCTAGCCGGCAGTCGGGCCGGGAGCAGGGCTGCTCCCGGCCCAGGCAGCCGGACGGCATGGCGCGGGAGGGCGGTCGGCGTCTTGAGCGTCGAGGGCATGCGTCGGGGGCTTACCTGCCGTGGCCGGCCAGTGTGTGCGCGACCAGTGCGTTGGCGTGACCGTGGCCCATTGAACGACTGGGCGTGGCGGCTTCTTGTGTCCCCTCTGCCGAAACCTGGGTGATCAGGCCCCCAGGCCCGGCTGCACCTGTATCTTGCGGCCCTCCCCTGCCTGGAATCGCTTGAGTGCCTCGCTGTAGGAGGCGAGCGGCAGGCGGTCGCTGATGAAGATCTCCGGGTCCAGCACGCCGGCGGCGAAGAGTTCCGCGGCGCGTTCGAAGCTGTGCAGAACCGCCATCGAGCCGGTGATGGTTATCTCCTGGTTGTAGATCCGGTAGGGCTCGATCGTCGCCCGGGCGGCGTAGTCGGAGACGCCGAACTGCAGATAGGTGCCGCCCTTGCCCACCCGGCCCAGGGCGTCCTGGATCGCGTTCTCGTTCCCCGTGGCGTCGATGACGAGATCCCAGCCGCGGGGCATGTCGATCTTGTCTGCGGATGTCACGGCGTTGCTGCACCCCAGCGTCCGCGCGGTTTCCAGGCGGGCGGAATTGATGTCGATGACGTCGACACTGGCGGCGCCCGTGCGCTTGGCCAGCTCCAGCATCATCAGGCCCATCGTGCCCGAGCCGTAGATGAGCACGTGATTGGCCAGATTGCTGCGCAGGACGTCGTACCCGCGTATCGCGCAGGCCAGCGGTTCGATCAGGGCGGCGTCGTGGGTGGAGACGTGGTCGGGCAGGACGACGCAGTTGGCGACCGGGGCTACGGCGTATTCCGCCGCACCGCCCGCGGTCGTGACGCCGATGGCCGCCCAGCGCTCACACAGGTTGTTCCTGCCGAGGCGGCAGTAGTAGCACTCGTTGCAGCTCAGTGAGGGGTCGACGGCGACGCGGGCGCCCACGGCCAGTTCGGTGACGTCGCGGCCGATGGCGACCACCTCACCGGCGAATTCGTGGCCGGGGACGATGGGCAGCTCGGGGGCGAATTCGCCTTGCAGGATGTGCAGGTCCGTGCCGCACAGGCCGCAGGCCGCCACGGCGACGACGACCTCTCGGGGGCCGGGCGTGGGATCCTCCACGGTGACCATCTCGATGGTCCCCTGCTCGGTGATGAGTGCGGCCTTCATTTCACGGCTCCCATGGTCAGACCCTGGACCAGGCGGTCCTGAGCGGCGAATCCGGCGATGAGAACCGGGATGGACACAGCGACGGCCGCGGCACAGACCTTGGCCAGGAACAGACCCTGACTCGTGACGAAGCTGGTCAGGAAGACCGGCCCGGTCGAAGCCTGGACCCCGGTGAGCACCTGGGCGAACAGCATCTCGTTCCAGCTGAAGATGAAGCAGATCAGTGAGGTGGCGGCGATGCCGGGCGCCGCCATCGGGATGATGATCCTGCGGAAGACGGTCGGCAGGCCGGCACCGTCGATCGCGGCGGCCTCCAGGATCGCCACGGGGATCTCCGCGAGGAAGGACCGCATCATCCATACGGCGATCGGCAGGTTCATGGTCGTGTAGAGGATGACCAGGAGCCAGATGTTGTCCAGCATCCCGAGGTTCTGGGCCGCCAGGTAGACCGGAAGCAGGCCGGCGACCACGGGAAGCATCTTGGTGGACAGGAAGAAGAACATCACGTCGGACCACTTGCGCACCGGTTTGATCGACAGTGCGTAGGCCGCGGGAATGGACAGCGCGAGGACGAGCAGGGTCGAGAACACGCTTGCGGTCGCGGAGTTGATCAGAGCCGGCCAGGGGCTGGCCCCTGTCGAGGCGCCGAAGAACTCACGGTACCCGTGCAGGGTCAGGTGCGCGGCGACGGAGGGCGGATTGGTGGCTGCGTCCGCCTCACTGTGGAAGGAGGTCAGGACCATCCAGGCGAACGGCGCGAAGAAGAGCAGGCCCACGATCCAGCCGGCCAGTCCTACGACGGCCTTGGAGTGGTGTCTGAGGAAGGGGTCGCGGTGCCCGCGGGGCCGGGCAAGGGTGGTGCTCATGAGGTCTTCTCCTCCCGCAGGAGCGTCGACACCGTACGCAGTGCGAAGGTGGCCACCACGATGGTGCCCAGCACGACGATGACGCCGGCTGCGGAGGCACGACCGTAGTCATGTGCCTGATAGAAGGTCTGGTAGATGGTGTAGGGAAGGTTCGCGGTACCGAGCCCACCCGAGGTGATGGTGAAGACCGCGTCGAAGTTCTGCACGATGTAGACGGACCCGAGCAGTGCCGCCAGCTCCAGGTATCGGCGCAGATGAGGCAGGGTCAGATGGCGGAATATCTGGAAGGCGTTGGCGCCGTCCACCCGGGCCGCCTCGATGATCTCCAGTGGGCGGCTCTGCAGTCCGGCGAGCAGGATCAGCATCATGAAGGGCGTCCACTGCCAGATCAGGGAGACGGCAACGGCGGCCAGGGGTGAGGAGCTGATCCAGTCGGGCTGTGGCGGGTTGTCCGAGCCGAACAGCGACCAGATCCAGGTCAGGGCGCCGTTGAGGAGCCCGTACTCGGGGTTGTAGAGCGCGTGCTTCCACAGCAGCGCTGCCGCGACGGGGACGACGAGGAACGGGGCGATCATCATGGTTCGTACCGCTCCGCGCCCGCGGAACTTGTGGTCGAGCAGGAGCGCCACACCCAGGCCGAGCAGCAGGCTCAGCAGCACCACACCGGCGGTCAGCCACACCGTGGTGATCACCGAGGCGCGCATGTCCGGGTCACGGAAGACCAGTTTGTAGTTGGTGAACCCTGCCCAGCCGCGTTCCTCGGGCCGCAGCGCGTCCCAGTTCATGAAGGAGATCACCAGTGTGGCGACGAACGGCAGCTGGGTGACGATCACCATGTACACCAGCGCCGGCATCATCGGGGCGCGCCTGGCCCAGGCCCTTGCGCGGCCCGACGGTTGCCGAGATGCCGCGGCCGTATGTGACCCGGCGGGACGTCTTGCTTTCTGCATCAGGGCACTACTCACTTGTGTTTCTCCGCTCCGTGGGGCCCCCTTGCCCCTGTGCGAGGGGAAGGGGGGCCGCACAAGGGGCATGGGGAATGCGGTCAGTTGTTCCGGTACTTGGAGGCAACCTGCTCGGCCAGCTTCTGTCCCTTGTCGAGGGCCTGCTTGACCGACTGGCGTCCGGCGATCGCGGCGGACACTTCCTGGGTGACCTTGGTGCCCAGGTCCTGGAACTCGGGAATGGTCACGTACTGCACGCCGACCGTGGGGCGGGGCTGTGTCCCGGGGTTCTTCGGATCGGCTTCGCTGATGGCGGTCAACGTGGCCTGGTAGAAGGGCGCCGCGGCCTTCTGGTAGTCCCGGTTGTCATAGGTCGACTTCCGCTTGCCGGCCGGGACCCGGGACCAGCCGAGCTTGTCACCGACGAGCTTCTCGTAGTCCTGGCTCGCGGCCCACTTGACGAACTGGGCGCCGGCGTCCTGGTGCTTGCCCGCCTTCGGCTGGGCCAGGGCCCAGGTCCACAGCCATCCGGAGGCCTTGGTGTCGGTCACCGGCGCCTGCGCGTAGCCGACCTTGCCGGCGACGGGCGAACTGGGGTCTTCCAACAGGCCGGCTGCCGATGTGGCGTCCATCCACATGGCGGTCTTGGACTGCGTGAAGTTGTTGAGGCACTCGGCGAATCCGGCCTGCGGGGCGCCGGCCTCGCCGTGCTTGCGGACGAGATCGACGTAGTCCTCGGTCGCCTTGGTGAAGCCTTCGCCGTCGACCTGGGCCTTCCAGTCCTTGGTGAACCAGGTGCCGCCCTCGGTGTTGACCACGGTGGTCAGGGCGGCTCCGAGCTCACCCCAACCCGGCTTGCCCCGCAGGCAGATGCCCTTCATGCCCTTCTCGGCACCGTCCGCCTTGGCGGCCAGGTCGGCGACCTGCTTCCAGGTCGGGCGGTCCGGCATGGTCAGGTGCTTGGCGTCGAAGATGTCCTTGCGGTACATCAGGAAGGATGACTCGCCGTAGAAGGGCTCGGCGTAGAGCTTGCCGTCCTGGCCGCGCAGCCCGTCCGTCATGGACGCGAAGACATCGTCCTGCTTGAAGGAGGGGTCCTGGGCGACCGTGTTGTCCAGCGGTGACAGCCAGCCGTTCTTGGCCCACAGCGGGACCTCATAGGCGCCGACCGTGACCACGTCATAGCCGCCCGCCTGCGTTGCGACATCCTGCGTGATCTTGTCCCGCACCTCGTTCTCCGGCAGCACGGTGAAGTTGACCTTGATGCCGGTCTTCTTGGTGAACTGATCCTTGGTCAGCTTCTGGAGGTCGAGCATCTGAGGGTTGTTGACCATGAGCACGTTCACGGTCTTGTCACCGTCGCCCCCGCCGCTGCCTCCCGCACCGGCACAGCCGGTGAGCAGGGCGGTACAGGTGAGGCCGGTCAGGGCCGCCGTCGTCAGTCTGGCCCTGGTGGGTCTGTAGTGCATGGGAGCACCTTTCTTGGGGGAGAACAACGAGCTGGGAAGGGTCTTACGCCTAGGCATGACGGCGTGCTTGAGGGAGCCCGCGAGGCAAAGGCCTCGGGCTTGGTGGTTCGGGCAGGAGCTCAGACCCGGATGACGTTGGGTCCGTGCAGGGAGTAGCGATGAGCTTCGGCGACGGGCAGGCCGGTGTCGGTGATGATGGTTTCGAAGTCGCCGATCCTGGCGAATCGGCAGAAGCTCTGCGCTCCGAATTTAGTGTGGATTCCGACCAGCATCCGGCGATGGGAACTGCGGATCGCCTGGGCTTTGACGTCGGCCACCACCGGGTCGGGTGTGGTGAGGCCGGCGTCGCGGGAAATGCCGTTGGCTCCCAGGATCGCCAGGTCGATGACGAAGCCGGACAGCATCTGGTTGGTCCAGGATCCGACGGTGGCCAGGGTGCGGCCGCGGACCTTGCCGCCGAGCAGCAGCACCGTGGCCTGGGAGGCTTCCGCCACCGCCGCTGCGGTGGGCAGGGAGGCGGTCACCACGGTCAGATTCCGGTCGGAGGGCAGCAGGTCGGCGATGAGGCGGTGGGTGTAGCCCTCGTCGATGAACACCGTCTCCGCCTCGCCGAACAGGTGCACGGCGGCGGCGGCGATACGGCGCTTGTCCTCCACATGGTGAGTCTCACGCTGGGCCAGCGAGGTCTCGAACCCGGCGCTCTCCACCGGGTAGGCACCGCCGTGGCTCCTGCGGACCAGACCGCCCCGCGCGAGTTCGTTCAGATCCCTGCGGATCGTCTCCGGCGCCACCCGGAAGTCGGCGGCCAGGGCGGACACCTCCACTCTTCCGCTTCGGCGGGCGAGAGCCAGGATCCGATGCTGTCGCTCTTCGGCTTTCACGCGCAAGCACCTCCCTGGTGTTCCCGTTCGGGCGAACATGGCCCGTTTGTTTCGGCCATGGATTTATATCGCCGTACTTCACCGGGTGAGGCGCCCGTTCCTTCGTGGATATTGCCCGATTGGGTGTGCGCACCGGATGGGGTTCGTGCAGGTCAACGCATTGCGAATGGCATGATCGCCATCTCCTGCCAACCGAATCGGGTGGCTACGGTGCCCGAATCCACGACAGCCGCGAGCCGGACGACGCTCGTCCGGGTCGTCCGAGGCGGCAGTCGGCGGTCGGCGGTATCGATGACGAAGAGGCCGGTCTCCAGGGCTGCGGCGGCGGTGGCGGCCCGCTCCGCGCCGTCGGCCGGAAGGATCACGGCGCGAATACGGCGCGGCTGGTCGAAGCGATGGTGATCGACCGTTCGGTCACTTCTGGGCCGATGACCCGGCCGTGGTCAGACAGCTCCACGGGGAGCGCTCTGTCAGGGCAGCGCCCGCTGAAGATCCACCAGCATGCTCCGGGCCAGCTCGGCCGCTCCGCTTCCCGCGCCGGCCGCGGCCCCGGTGACCGCTCCGACGGCGATGACGGACAGCGCGTTCCTGATACGGGACACCAAGACGCGCAGGCGCCCCTCGTCGGGCTGCCCGTTCGCCACCTCGTCAAGGATTGCCTCGGCGTCCTGACGTACCGTCCCCTCGCCCTCGGGGGAAAGCCCCAGGCGCTCCAGACCCGTCAGCAGCGCTCGCATCGTGTCCGCCAACTGCGGCACGGGCTCGCCACCCGTGATGTACTGGTGCTGCACCACATCACGGTTGCCGATGGCGAACTGACTTCCGCTGACCGGCCCGAAGAACTGCGGCCCGCCCGTCCCGGCCATCGTGCCTCCTCAGGCTACGTCGAGGGTGTCCAACTGGAGCCGTGCGGACTTGAGTTGTTCGACCGCGGCCGATGTCTTCCTGCCGGCCGGCGAGTCCTGCGGGTACCTGGACCCGTGCAGCACGGCGATGATGCCGTCCAGAGCCGCCCCGATACGAGCCCGGTCGGGGGACGTGCAGCCCAGTTCATGGTTGATCGCCGCGACCGTTCGCCTGATCTCGTCCTCGGCCGTGCTGCCGAGCTGCATTTCGGGGAGTTCGGCTTCGAGCGTGGCCATGGCAGACCGTACTGCTTGACAAGCAGCCTTGATCTGCTGCGCCGTGGGGCTCGAGGCAAACTGGTAATTCGCGGATTGAACATGCGCCTCAGGCACGCCCGTTCGCCGCTCCCAGCCCGGGAAGTTCGCACGCAGGAATGCGTCCCGATCAGCCATGAGTTCTTCACGGAACTTGCTGGCCGCTTCCTCGATTTCGCTCTTGAAATCCGTCTGCGCCTGCGCCTGCGTCTGCGTCTGCGTGACGTCCCTGTTGTTGATGGCCCAGATGGTGTTGTCCACCGAGCCGTGGATGGTGATGTTCACGGACCCACCCGGGGAGGACGATTCGATCCGAGGCCGCTCGAAGTAGGGTTCGGGCCACCGCGTCGCGGCCTCCTGCCGCAGCGCCTCTTGACGCCCGCCCGGGACCTGACGTGCGTGGGTGTCCATGGACGACGGCTCGTGGGACGTGCCCTTGGGCACCGACACATGCCGCGTCACGCCTCGCCACGTCGGCTGTTCGATACGTGCCGTCTGCGTCTGCCGTGTCCGAAACACTTGCATGATGACATCCCCCGTTCCGCACCACGTCCCTAAAGCGTAGTGGCACAGTCGGGCGGGGCAATCCTTTTTCAACGAAAGTGACGCGCCGAATACTTACCGACCAGCAAATAGCACTTCGTTGTCGATATCATCTCTCGACACTCGGACACCAGATTCCCCAATACCCCGATCACCAGACTTGCCGACGTCCGCCATCAGCGGCGGGCAAGCAGTCAGCAAACCCAGGAACCGGGGAGGTCCGCACGGATGACCTCAAGGTCGCCAACCGCGCACCCGCGTGCGTGGACCCAGCAGTGGTCCTGCAGGCCATCCCGGCGCAGCAATCGGCCAGGGGCCGCATACCAGCGTACGGGTGAGTCCTCCTCGCTCGCCCACATCGCATAGTCAGGCAGTTCGACCCGGGCGTAGCGAGCGTGGAGGCGCGGCACCAGCGCGTCCGGTAGCTCGCAGGCGTCGTACAGGGTGTCGTGTCCGAAGAGCGACTCGCTCAGCACCATCTCGACCCACGCCAGGGACATCCGGTCGAGGAAGGGCATCCAGCCCTGGTGCGATTCCACCACCACCGGAGGGTCGTCCTCCTCGATCTGAGCGAGGGGAATCGCCCACGACGCGCAATCCTGATTCTCGCGGCGGAAGACCAGGACGCCTCCCAAGGCGTCGTCGACGTAGAGCCCGGCCGGAGGTACCAAGGGGTCCTGCTGTCGGGTCAGGTCGTCTCGACGACCCAGAAGTGCGTATCCCTCCCACAGGGCAGCGGGGAGTTCGAAGCCGAGGTCGCTCTCCGCGGCTCTCAACTCGTCCACGGAGCAGCCGTCTTCGGACTGCAGAGGGCGGCCGATCCACTCCCCGACGAACCGGCGCACGAAGCCCCAGGCCTCCGAGCGGCCGGTCACCCCGCCGCCCAGTACCACCGACACGTCAGGACCATCCAGCATGCAGAGGAGGCTACGCTCGCCGGGGCCGGAACCTCGCCTCGGAACCAGTGTGAGGAGGTGGGGGCAGGGAACGCGTCCGCTGTTCGGATGGTCAGCGAAGACCACCGATGAGTTCCGCCGACCGGGCAGGTCTACCGGACGTACGCCATCGAGACGCCGACTGGAGACCCACCATGACCAGACCCGCACACCCCGGCCGCATGCTGTTCGTGAACATCCCCGTAGCGGACCTCGAGCTCAGCAAGGCATTCTTCGCCAAGCTCGGGTTCAGCTTCAACCCGATGTTCACCGACGAGACCTCCGCCTGCATGCTGGTCGGCGAGCACGCCTTCGTCATGCTGCTCAGCCGTGAGAAGTTCGCGGAGTTCGCGAAGCTGCCGATGGCCGATCCCACCACGCACACGCTGGCGCTGTACTGCTTCAGCGTGTCATCCCGCGACGAGGTCGATACGGTCAGCGCCGCTGCGCTCGCGGCGGGCGGCTCCGAGGCGGATGGCGCCGAGGACTACGGCTTCATGTACTCACGCAGCTTCTTCGACCTCGACGGCCACGGCTGGCAGGTCATGTGGATGGACCCGGCGGCGGCGGAGCAGGGCCCCAAGACGTTCGCGGCCTCCACTCAGGACACCGACGCCCCGGCCTGACCCATCACCACGTAAGGCACATGCGCCGTTGTCGTGCCGTACGGGCAGCAGCGAGCCGCTTCGGCGAGATCATCGGGTAGGTAGTCGTGGTCGTAGGCCTTGTGTACGACCACGACATACCACTCGCCTACCAACTGTGTTGGTGCTGAGCGGGGCTACGCACAGGGCCCTTCACCTGTGTTCATGGCGAGCCGACTGATCCGGACCAACTCGCTACACCGCTTCAGGAGGGCGGGCAGCCGAACCAGTGGACCGTGTCGTTGTGGGAGGTGTAGCCCATGCACCTGACGGTGCTGTCGTGCAGGGTCTTGGTCCGGGCAACGCCTTCGTCCAGATGCTCCGACTTGTAATAGGTCTCCACGAGGGTGTCGATCTCGATGCTGTACCAGCGGCGCTTGTTGTTCGGGATGCTGCAGTTGTGGCCGATCACGTCGGTGCCGGGCCCCTCGTGCCACATGTCCCGTTCGGCGCGGTCGCAGTACGCCCTGCCGGTGGCGTTGGCGGTGCCGGCACTGGTGCCGAGCAGGGCCGTCGCGCCCATGGCCACCGCCGCGGCAGCGCCGAACAGGCGCTTGAGAGTGAGATTCATCGATTGGTCCTCCTGCCAGCCGTGGTGACGGTCGGGAGTCCCCACGTCACCTTAAGGTGATGATCACACTTATCCGGGTTATCCGGCCCGGCAGCCGAAGGCGCAGTCCCCCGACCCGGTGACGTCGGTGCTGCCAATGCAGCAGGCCGCGGTCGCGCCCTCGGCCGACCCCCGTACGGGCCTCGGTTCGTGCCGGGGCGTACGTTCGGCCCATGACGCTCTTCACGGAATCACCGGTGGCCCGGTGAGCGGCTGGTGGTCCTACCTGGAGGATCAGACCCGCCTGAAGGTCGATGCGCATGTGCTGCGCGACCGTCGGCTGGTCGCGGTCAAGGCCGTGTGGGACACCCTGCGCCCGCTCGGGCTGGGCGTGATCGACGCGGAACGGGTGGTCCACCCGCGCTACGAGGTCCTCGGCGATCGCGTGAGGCACACACAGCCCGATCCGCTCGACGTCACCTCACTCGCGGCCCGTGCTGCCGCCCACCCGGGCCGGGTGGGCGCGATCGAGGCCCTCCGGGACGGCGACACTGTCCACAACTGGTTCGTACTCCTGGTCGCGGTCCTCGAGGACCCGTCCGGGAAAGGCCACCTGGCGACCGTCCACCACCGCACCGACGGGCCTCGGCCGGGGCCGCCGCCGACAGGGCAGGACGGGAACTGGCCCACCTCCTCGGCGTACCGTTCCACTTCGCCTCCCCGGACGTCCCTGACGACGAGGCGTCGCGATGGCGAACGGTCCGGCGTCTGTCTGAAGGCCCGTCATCGGGAGCGCAAGCGGATCTCGGGTAGGCCCGCAGGCGGTTCCGACCGGGGACGAGCCCCAGGTGTGTTCGGCGGGAGGCAAAGACAAAGGCAAGGAGGTCACCCACTCCTTGCCACTCTCAACGTATAGCGCTCAGGGGGCCTTGCGGCAAGGCCCCGGTCGTGCCGCACAATCTCCGGCCGAAGCCAGAACCTGCGGACATGGGGGACTTGATGATCGACGTGATCGTTGCCGGTGGCGGACCGACCGGCTTGATGCTGGCCGGAGAGCTGCGGCTGCACGGGGTGAAGGTGCTCGTGCTGGAGAAGGAAGCAGAGCCGGCCCCGTATGTCCGGGCGCTGGGCCTGCATGTGCGCAGCATCGAGGTGATGGATCAGCGCGGTCTGCTGGAGCGGTTCCTCGCGCACGGCAAGCAGTACGGGGTCGGCGGCTTCTTCGCCGCCATGGTCAAGCCCGCGCCCGAACAGCTGGACACCATGCACGGCTACGTTCTCGGCATCCCGCAGACCGTCACCGATCGCCTGCTGGCCGAGCACGCCGTCGCTGTCGGCGCCGAGATCCGGCGCGGCTGCGAGCTGGTCGGGCTGAGCCAGGACGAGCACGGGGTGAGTGTCGAGCTGGCCGACGGCACGCGGCTGCGCTCGCGCTTCCTCGTCGGCTGCGACGGCGGCCGCAGCACGGTGCGCAAGCTGCTCGGCGTCGGCTTCCCCGGCGAGCCGACCAAGGTCGAGACGCTGCTGGGCGAGATGGAGGTGGGCGTACCGCCGGAGGAGGTCGCCGCCGTGGTGGCCGAGGTCCGCGAGACTCACAAGCGGTTCGGTCTCGGGCCCTTCGGGGAGGGTGTGTACCGCGTCGTCGTACCCGCCGACGGGCCGGCCGAGGACCGCTCGGTCCCGCCGACACTCGAGGAGTTCAAGCACCAGCTGCGGGCATACGCGGGCACCGACTTCGGTGTGCACTCACCGCGCTGGCTGTCCCGCTTCGGTGACGCCACTCGGCTGGCGGAGCGCTACCGGGTCGGCCGGGTGCTACTGGCCGGCGACGCGGCGCACATCCACCCGCCGACCGGCGGGCAGGGGCTCAACCTCGGCATCCAGGACGCGTTCAACCTCGGCTGGAAACTGGCCGCCGAGGTGGGCGGCTGGGCACCGGAGGGGCTGCTGGACAGCTACCACACCGAACGGCACCCGGTGGCCGCCGACGTGCTGGCCAACACCCGCGCGCAGATGGAGCTGCTGTCCCCCGAGCCGGGTCCCCGGGCAGTGCGCCGACTGCTGTCGGAACTGATGGACTTCGAGGAGGTGAACCGGTACCTCATCGAGAAGATCACTGCGATCGGGGTCCGCTACGACTTCGGCGAGGGCCATGACCTGCTCGGTCGGCGGATGCGGGACATGGAGCTGAAGCGGGGGCGCCTGTACGCCCTGATGCACGGCGGCCGCGGACTGCTGCTGGACCAGACCGGTCGGCTCTCGGTGGCGGGCTGGGCGGATCGCGTCGACCACGTCGTCGACGTCAGCGAGGACCTGGACGTGCCGGCGGTTCTGCTGCGGCCGGACGGCCATGTGGCGTGGGTCGGTGAGGATCAGCAGGATCTGCTCGGCGAGCTGCCCAAGTGGTTCGGCGCCGCCGCCCGCTGAGCGCGTGCCCGCGCCCATTCCACGCCCAAGCACCGGAGGCACACTCTCCGGTTGCATACCGGGAACGGTCGGTCACCTTCTGTTCACCTGAGGAACCGGGGAACGTGGGATTTTGGGAGCACGCTCCCCCGCGTGAGACGAATCGCGGGCATAGTCCTCGCGGTCCTGCTGATCGGTGGCGTGGTGGCCGCCGTCGTCGCGGGGCGGCATGGTGAGGACAAGGGCACGGCAACGAAGACCGTGCGTGGAGTGATCGGATCGGAGAAGGCCGAGTTCTTCGCCGATCCCGACGTGGTGAAGGCCCTGGCCGCCAAGGGCTTCACCGTGAAGGCGGAGGCGTCCGGGTCCTGGGCCATGGAGGGCCTGAACCTCAAGGGGTACGACTTCGCGTTCCCGTCCAGCAAGGCGCCCGCCGACCAGCTGGCCGCCAAGTATCACGTGCAGCAGCAGCCGCTGCCCCGGCCGTTCTACTCCCATCGCAGCGCGCCCGACGTGCTCGCGGCCAACGGCCTGGCCGTGCTCGACGGGAAGAGCCGGGGCACGCTGAAGATGGGCGCGTATCTCGATGCCGCCCGGCACAACCGCACCTGGCAGCAGCTCAAGGGGGCCTTTGCCCATGGCGAGTTGACCGGCACGCTGTACGTCGCGAGCACCGACCCAAAGTCCTCCGACTCGGGTGCGCTGTACCTCGCCGCCGCGGCCTATGTCGCGAACGGCGGCAAGGTGGCCGCGGGCTAGGCGGACGTCGACCGCACCGCGCCCCTGCTGCACCAGTTGGTCAGCGTCCAGGGCGCCCAGCAGTCGCGGGCGCGCTGATCGCCCCGCCGGGGCGGCCGGCCCTGCCGGACTTCCCGAGCCCGTCGGCGCAACTGGACGCGGTGCGCGAGGACTTCAAGAAACTCGGCGGCTATCTCACCGATGTCGACCTGCTGGTCGAGGACTTCGCAATGCCGCTGCCGGGCACCGTGATCACTGAGCTCCTCGGGGTACCCGTGGCGGACCGGCACGACTTCCAGCACTGGACCGACGACATGACCAGGCGCGCCGTGGAACCGCCGGACCCGGCCATCGTGGACGGAGCCTGGCGGCACATGCGCTCGTACCTCACCGAGCTACTGGCGGCCAAACGAGCCCGGCCGGGCGACGACCTGCTCAGCGCGTTGATCGTCGCCCGCGACGAGGAGCAGCGGTTGGACGAGGACGAGCTCATCGCCATGGCGTTCCTGCTGCTGGTGGCGGGATACGTCACCACGGTCAATCTGATCGGCGGCGGCATCGCCGCGCTGCTCGCCCACCCCGACCAGCTGCGGATGCTGCGGGACGATCCGGCGCTGCTGCCGGACGCGATCGAGGAGTTCCTCCGCTACGACGGGCCGGTCAACCCCGGCATCGCCCGGTTCGCGCGCGAGGACATCGAGATCGCGGGCGTGACGATATCGCGCGGAGCGACCGTACTGGTCGCCTCCGCCATCGCCGACCGCGATCCGGAGCGGTTCCCCGATCCCGACCGCCTGGACATCGGCCGCCGGGACAACGCACACCTCGCGTTCGGACACGGCATCCACTACTGCCTGGGGGCACCGCCGGCCCGGCTGGAGGGACAGGTCGCCATCGCCGCCGTCCTGCGCCGCCTCCCCCGTCTTGAACCGGCCGTGCCGCCACGGCGAACCCCACTGGCGGCCCGGTGGCCTGCGCGGCCCCGAGCACCTGCCCGTCACCTTCGTCCCCGGCGGCCCGGCTCCGGCCTCCACCACCCCTGCACCCCCTACGGGAACGCCCGTCGCCACCGCCACCCCACAACCCGTACCGCCCTCTGGCGGACACGCGTAGACCTCGGGCACCATCTCCCTGCACCGCCTGCCCAGCCGCTCCAGAGGAAGCACGGCCAATCGCAGGAAGGGTTCCCATGAAGGCCAGCCGGATCACGAAAGCCCGCGCCGCCCTGACCGCACTCACCCTCGTCGTAGCCCCCGGTGTCGCCGTCCTCGGCACCGCCACCGATGCCTTCGCCGTCACCAAGATCAGCCACGCCACCGCCACCCAGATGTTCCGCCAGGTCGGCATCACATGGTCGTCCTCGGGCAACTGCTCCGACCGCAACAACCCGGCGTGTACGTCCTTCGAGCAGCTCAACCTCGCCACCGCCCAGGGCGCCCAGACCCTCAAGCGCGCCAGCGGCTGCGCCCTCAACATCACCGGCGGCACGGAAACCGGTCACGCCTCCGGCACGTACTCCCACTGGAACGGCTACAAGCTCGACTACAGCAAGTACGCCTGCGTCGGGAACTACATCAAGAACAACTTCACCTACATCGGCCTGCGCGGCGACGGCGCCCCACAGTGGCGCTCCGGCTCCGGAAACATCTACGCCGACGAGGGCAGCCACTGGGACGTCCTCTACTACAACTGCGGCGGCTGCTGACCGGCCCGCACCCACTGCCGATCGTCCCCGCCGTGACGGTCGCCCCTGCCGTGGCGGGGGCCGCCGTCACGGCGGTGGGGGCACGAACACCGCGGGCCGATGGCAGCTCCAGGACTACATGTCAGGCGACGGAGCACGGGCGGCGAGCTCCGCCGCGAAGTGCCGGGCCCGCGCACCCCAGTCATGGTCCATCGTGCCGAAATGCTGCAGCACCTCGACCAGTTGGTACGCCTCGGACTCGGTCAGCAAGGGCAGACGGGGCTCGATGCGATCCGGCAGGTCGGAGACATCAGCCAGTAGATCATCCATACCCCACTCAACCGGCCGTCTGAGCGGGGGTTACGGGCTGACGTGGCAGACAGGGCAGATATGGAAATCCCGGCCGTCGTGGTGGGCCCGCGTCATGGCCCTTCAAGCCGTGCTGCCAGTTCCCCGGGGAGGGAGTCCCTATTGGACCGGGTCACCTGGACGAGCGCGATGTCAGGGCGCCGTTTGAGGGTGTCCGTGAACGGATCGCTGTGCGCGTGCACCGTGGCGACGACGTCGATGTCGGACGCGAACACGTCCCGGACCGTGTCCAGGAACGCGTCGGATGCCAATTCCATTCGCCCGAGCTCGTCGATCAGCACAAGATCTCCATGGGCAGGATCCGATGCCGCTGACCTGAGCGGCGGCAGCGCGAGCCG
The DNA here is from genome assembly GCF_025642155.1 of Streptomyces sp. HUAS 15-9. NCBI lineage: Bacteria > Bacillati > Actinomycetota > Actinomycetes > Kitasatosporales > Streptomycetaceae > Streptomyces > Streptomyces qianjiangensis. The sequence continues at coordinate 486,235 of NZ_CP106798.1, forward strand.
CTCCAGGACACCCAGATCGACGCCGTACCGTCCCACCCGTGGTGGTCCCGGGAAGTCGACATGGGCGAACACGGCTCGCAGACCGCCCTCCAGCGTTTCCAGCGCGAAACCGCTCCGGGTACCGCCGTGCCGGATCTCCTCCGTGATGAAGCCGACGGCCCTGCGGGTGCGCAGTAGCGCGGCCAATCGGCGGACAACGGTTGTCTTGCCCGTGCCCGGGCGTCCCTCTAGCAGGATTCTCGTCGGCATACTCGGCCAATGGGGTGTTCGGCCCGGCCGGGCTGTTGCCGGCCAGGCTGTTGCGGGTAGGGCCGCGCGCATGAGTGGAATCGAGTTCACGAGCGCGGCTTTCGGCGACCATACGGCAATCCCTCGACACCACAGCGGGGAAGGCGACGACGTCTCGCCACCATTGACCTGGTCGGGGGTACCGGACGGAACAACAGAGTTGGTTCTGCTCTGCGAGGACCCCGACGCCCCGAGCGGCACGTTCCTGCACTGGCTGGTCACCGGTATCGATCCGGGGAGTACGGGTACGGCTGAGGGGGAGCCGCCTCCCGGCGGCCAGGAGTGGCCCAACGGTTTCGGCCGGACGGGCTGGGGCGGTCCGATGCCTCCACCCGGGCACGGAGAGCACCGCTACTTCTTCCGTCTGTGGGCCCTGTCGGAGGCACTCCCCCTGCACGGCCGGCCGACAGCCGACGCGGTACATCGCGCCGTGAAGGGCAGAGAGCTGGCGAGCGGCACGCTGATGGGCACGTACCAACGCTGACCGCCGCCGGCATGGCCCTGGTCTCGGCACTCGGTACTCGGCTCGACCGTGCGCGGGGCCACGAGCCCGCCGGCGGCAGCGCTCCTACGGACTCCTATCCGGCGTACGCCCGCAGCGGGTAGTGGTCCGAGAGGTTCGTGTACGTGTACGACGTCCCCCAGCTCGTGACCGTCCAGGGCGCCGACTGCTCCTTGACGACCTCGTTGTGCCAGCCTGCCGGGCGGGCATGACCGGCGCGGTTGAGCACGTAGTCGAGGTCCTCACGCGGGTCGTCCGGGTAGCGGTAGCGGGCGATGGAGTTGTCCTGCGTGTCGAAGGAGTACGGGTGCCCCGTGCGCGCGTCGGCACCGACGACGCCGGCGTCGTTCAGCAGTGACGTGTACTCCGCGCTGCGCGAGTCGACGTTGAGGTCGCCGGCGACCAGCACCTCTTCGTCGGCGGGGATGTTCTTCGCGTCCAGGAAGGCGTCGATGGCCTTGAACTGGCGGCTGCGCATCATCGCCGCTTCCCCCGCGTCGCAACCTGGATCCGTGGACTGCGCGTGCGTACCGACCACGTGCACCTTGGTGCCGTTCACGTTCAGGACGACATATGCGAAGCCCTTGTTGGACCACCAGTCCGCACCGCACGCGTCCTTGTAGACGTACTGCTCCTTGTGCAGGATCGGCCACTTGCTCAGCACGGTGACGCCGCCGTCCTCGGGCGTGACGGCCGAGTACGCCCCGCCGGTCGCGTCCCAGCCGCTCTTGCTGCGGCCCACCACCGGTGTCTGGTACGGGTATTCCGTCGCGGCGGCACTCTTGAGCGCGTCGGACGAGGAGTTGTCGAAGGCTTCCTGCAGCACGACCACGTCGTTGCCGTGGAAGAACGACGTCTTCGGGATCTCGGCTGCCCGGTGGTCCTGGCCCCAGTTCGGGTACAGGTTCTTGCTCATGAGGAAGACGTTGTACGTCAGAACCTTCAGCGCCGGCGCCGGTCCGGCAGCCGCCGCCGGTGCGGAACCCGCAAGTGCCGCCGTGGGCAGCGCGAGGGCGAGCACGGCCGCCCCGAGAACACGGCGGGGTACGAATCGCGTCACTGGATCTCCCTGTGGGTGAAGGGGGTTGAGTGGCGCCGCACATCAAACCATCTGGGATTACCCATAGGTAACAGTCATGCGGGCAACATGTGACTCACAGCCGAGGAGGCAGGGAGTCCGGTTGCGTTGCGGATGCGTAGGGCAGGGGTGATGTCAGACCCCGATGAGAGTCTGTCCGGCATGGAGACACCCGCAGCGCCCGACAACGGGGATGAGGAGCACGCCGTCATCGCATACTTCCGGCTTGCCGATGACGGCTTCGGCGACGCCTACCAGCGCGAGTTGGTCTACGAGGCCGAGGAGGCGATGGCGACAGCGGCCGAAGAGGCCGGCATCGGGGAGGTTGACGGCAATGAGTTCGGAGGCGGTGAGGCCGTGGTGTACGCCTACGGTCCCGATGCCGACGCCCTCTTCAAGGTCATGGAGCCGACTCTGCGCGGTCTGCCGTTCAGGCCGGCACACGTCATCCTCAGGGGCGGAAACGGCGAAGTGCGGGTGGATCTGTCACCCTGACCGGGTGTCGGCGCACTCACCCGCCCCGTGTCAACTCCCGTTCCGCGACCGCACGGAAGCTGTGTGGCGGGCGGCCGGTCAGGCGCCCAACGGTGTCGGTCGTTCTGTCCTCGGCTCCGCGGGAGATGGCGCGGTCCATGTCGGCCAGCATGGCAGCGAACTCCAGCGGTATGGATGCGGCCAGGCGGTCACGCAGTTGTTCGTATGTCAGGTTGTGGTGGGCCACGGGGCGGCCGGTGACTTCGGTGACGACGGCGGCGACATCGTCGTGGCTGAGCGCCTCCGGCCCGGTCAGCACCAGGTCGGTGTCGGGTGCCGGGTCGTCGTCCAGGGCACGTACGGCGACGGCGGCGATGTCGTCGGCGTCGACGAACCCGACTCTGCCTGACCCGGCCGCGGTCAGGATGGTGCCGTGTTCACGGATGCTGCGGCCGTGGACGTGGGTGCCGGTGAAGTTCTGCATGAACCAGGAGGGCCGTAGCACCGCCCACTGGTGGAACAGACCGCGCAGGGCCTGGTGCACCGCTCCGACTCCCGGGCCCCCTTCGGGGACGGCCGAGGAGCTGAGGAGTACGGCGCGGTGCGCGCCGGCGGCGCGGGCCTGTCGCAGGAAGGGGAGCATGACCGCGGCCGGGTTCGTGTCACCGACCGGCGGGACGAGGTAGAGGCGGTCGGCTCCGGTGAGGGCGTCGGCGTAGGTGGTGGGGTCGTACCAGTCGAAGCGGACCGGTTCCGCGCCCGGGAGCGGGCCGGCGCGACGACTGGCGGCCTTGACGCGGTGGCCCGCGGCGATCAGCCGAGCGGCGGTTCGGCTGCCGGTGGTGCCGGTCGCTCCGATGACAAGGGTGGTGCGGGTGGCGGTCATCGGGCGCTGCTCCCGGTGAAGTCCGTGCCGGATTCCTGGACGGCGAGAGGGTTCCAGTAGTCGCGGTAGGAGGTGAAGCGTCCGTCCTCGACGGTCACGACAGCGATGTAGGTCATGTCGAAGGGCCCGCCTGTCGCGACCCAGCGGCCCACGCCGCGCATTTCCACCACGATGGTCCCGGGGTCGGTGGTCTGGTGGATCCGCAGGTCGGGGAAGTCGTGCAGGTCGATGTGGTCGGGGTGGTCGCGCATATGGGCGGCGATGGATTGTCGGCCCTCCAACCGCTGGGGCAGGCCCGGGGGCGCGAAGGGGAATTCCATGACGCCGTGCTCGGCCCACAGGCCGACCCAGGCGGGAATGTCCTTGTCCAGGAGCAGGCGCAGGCTGTGGCGGTAGAGATCTGCTGGTGAGGTGCTTTCGGGCATGAGGCTCTCCATCCCGTACGATACGGACCGCTGGTCCGTTTCAGTGAAAGATACGGACCGGCGGTCCGGATTGCAATCGGAGGTACCCATGCCCGACCGCAAGCCACGCAAGGACGCGGCCCGTAACCGGGCGGCCGTCTTCGAGGCCGCCGACACCCTCTTCACCCGGTGCCGGAGTCCCGAGGAAGTCACCATGGCCGACATCGCGGCAGCGGCGGGCGTCGGCAAGGGAACGCTCTTCCGTGCCTTCGGCGATCGCACCGGGCTGATCCGCGCGCTGTACGAGGCACGGCTCGAACCGATCCGGAACGCCGTCGAAGAGGGCCCGCCGCCCCTGGGGCCCGCCACTGCGCCTCCTGTTCGCGTACCGGCCCTGCTCGACGCCGTCCTGTGCTTCAAGCTCGACAACCGCCACCTCGCCCTGGCCCTGGAGCAGACCGGCGCGGACAGCCCCTACCGCACCGAGCACTACGAGCGCTGGCACGCCCTGCTCCGGGACCTGCTGGAGCAGACCCCGGGGCGGGGCGGCGCCGGCTTCGCCGACTTCACCGCCCACGCACTGCTCGCCGCCACCCGGGCCGACCTCGTCGCGTACCTGGCCGGCGAGAAGGGCGCGTCCCGCGAGGAACTGCGAGAGCAGTTGGCGGACTTCACCGCTTCGGTCCTCGGCACGGATGCGGGAGACGTCACCCGACGGAGATAGCCGACCCTGCCGATCCGGTGCAGTCCGAGTAATTCGGACGGGGGGTAGAGGTACCCATTCGGACGCGGCCATCCGCGTCTGGCGGCCGGGAAGTTCGGAGCCCCTCATCACTCACCCGAACGGCCCTACTGCGGAGCGTAAACCCCTTGTCCCAACTGGCTTGTCCCCCATTCGGAGTTGCGTCCGCACGGGGGACATGAGTCCGTGGGTGTCGTGTCCCACCGGATCTCACCGTCAGGAGGAGACATGGACACGAGGCAGAAGGGCCACTCGGCCGACAAGCTGTGCGTCGTTTTCACGGTCCGTGTGATCGAGGGCGGCGAGCAGGGCTTCCTGGATCTGTACGACCAGATCCGCAAGTCCGTGGCCAGCACTCCCGGCCACATCGTCGAGAGGCTGGGAGCGCCCGTCGACGACTCCCGTCAGTGGGTCATCACCAGCGAGTGGAAGACCGCCGAGGACTTCTTCAAGTGGCAGCAGAGCAAGGAGCACCGCGAGCTGGTGGCTCCGCTGCGCCAGTGGGTCGACTCGACGCAGTCGCTGCGGTTCCGGGTCGTCAAGGAGACCAAGGGAGCGATGTCATGACGCGTATCGCCAACGGCCCCGTCGCCGTCCTCGGTCTCGGCACGATGGGTTCCGGCCTCGCCACCCGCCTCCTCGAACAGGGCATACGGGTCCGGGTCTGGAACCGTACCGCCGAGCGGGCCGGTCCGCTCGCCGAGGCGGGCGCCCACGTCGCCGACCACCCCGCCGACGCCATCGAGGGTACGACCGCGGCCATCTGCGCCGTCGCCGACAGCGAAGCCCTCGGCACCGTGCTCCACGGTCCGGACGGCGTGCTGGCCGAGGGGCCCTACCCCGGTGTCCTGATCTGCACCAGCACCGTCGCGCCCGAAGAGATCGTCCAAGTCGCCGGGGACATCCCCTCGGTTCTGGACGTCGGCATGCTCGGCAACGCCGACCACGCCCGCGACGGAGAGCTGCGGCTGTTCGTCGGCGGCGAGGAGAGCACGTACGACGCCTGCCGCCCGCTGCTGAAGATGCTGGGCAAGGAGGTCGTCCATCTGGGCGAACTCGGGTCCGGCATGCGGATGAAACTGTGCCTCAACCTGCTCATGGGCATCGAGGTGCAGGCCCTGGCCGAGGCCACCGAACTGGCGGCGGCCTCCGGGCTCGACCGGCAGCTGGTCCTCAAGACGATCGCGGGCAGCGGTTTTGCCTCGCCGGTCATGGCGTTCAAGTCCCGGCGCCTGGTCTCCGGCCGCTTCGAGGAGCCGGACTTCCGGCTGCGGCTGATGGCGAAAGACCTCATGCTCGCTTCCAAGCAGGCAGCAGCAGCCGGCCTGAGCCTGCCGCTGGTGACCGCCGCGGCAGAGACCCACGTCCGCGCCGCCGAGCAAGGACTGGGCGACCAGGACTGTGCCGCGGTCACCCGCGCACTCACACCGAAACCGGGACACGAAACGTGATCATTGACATCCACGGGCATCTCTCCCCGCCGGAGGCGGCCAAACGCTTCCCCATGCCCCCGAGCCTGACCGACGTCGACGGCATGCTCGCCGCTCGAGCCGAGGCCGGGATCGACCTCACCATCATCGGCAGCCCTGTCGGCGCCGGAGCGATGGCGCGGGTTCCGGGCGTGGACAACTACGCGCAACCACGAGACCGGCTGCGCAGTTTCCACGCCTGGATGTCGGGGCTGATCGCCAGGTTCCCGGACCAGTTGCGCGGCTATGTGTACGCCAACCCGTTCGGTGACGACGATCACCTCGAAGGGGTGCGGGAGACTCTCGCGGACCCGGCCTTCGTCGGCCTGATCACCACGTCCAGCGTCCGCGGGGAGCTGCTCGGCTCCCCGCGTGCCGACTCCTTCTTCGCGCTGGCCGCAGAGGCGCGGGTGCCGGTCCTGGTCCATGCCCCGGCCGAACCGGTCGGCACGGAACGGGTCGACGAGATCGGCTTCGTCGAGCAGATCGGCCGGTTCGGCGACGTCACCGTCGGCATGGCCATGATCGCGTTCGCGGGATGGCTGGACAAGTACCCGGAACTACGGCTGATCGGCGCGACCGGCGGCGGCGCGATGGCGCTGCTGCCGGAGCGCCTGCAAACGGCGGCGCGCCCCCGGCACTGGGGCGGGGGCGCGCCGCCCGCCGGCCGCCCCGGGGCGGCCCCCGCTCCGCCGCTGGCCAAGGGGCTGACGGCCATTGAGCCGACGGCGGATCCGGCCGCGGCACTGCAGCGCATGTACGTCGACACAAGCCCGTTCAGTTCCGCGCATCTGAGCCTGAACGCGGAGGTGCTGGGGCCCGAGCGGATGCTGTTCGGCACCGATTCACCACCGTTGGCCGCGCCGCTGGAGGAGCTCATCCGCATGATCGAGAAGCTGCCGGTCGACAAGGCGTCCCAGCAGCTCATCCTCGGCGGCAACGCCGAGGATGTCTTCGACCTCAGGAGCCGTCCGTGACCACCACGCAAGACGCCGTCACCGCGGCCGAACGCTGCACCCCGGAGTTCCGGCGCGATCCTCACTCGGTCTACGCCCTGCTGCGCGACACGGCGCCGGTCTGCCCCATGAGACCGCCGCACGGCAACGAGACGTACCTGATCACCCGGTACGAGGACGCACGGGCGGCGCTGTCGGATCCGCGGTTGAGCAAGGACATGTACGGGGCCATGGACGCCTACAGGAGGATCTTCGGGGACTCGTCCGTCGCGCTGGACGACAACATGCTCAACTCCGACGCGCCCAAGCACACGCGGCTGCGCCGACTGGTCAACTCCGCGTTTACCCCGCGGCGCGTGGAGGCTCTTCGGCCGAAGATCCAGGAGATCGTCGGGAGCCTGCTCGATGATTGCCCGGCCAGCAAGCCCTTCGACCTGCTGCCGGCGTTCGCGTTCCCGCTGCCGATCATCGTGATCTGCGATCTGCTCGGTGTGCCGCCGCAGGAGCGGTCGCGGATGCAGAATCTGTCCTCCACGGTGGCGCAGAGCGGATTCGACGAGGAGGCCAAGCGGGCCCAGCAGCAGGCCGAGGAAGATCTGCACGCGTGCTTCACGGAGCTCATCGCCGCCAAGCGGAGCCGCCCGGGTGACGATCTGCTGAGTGCGCTCATCGCAGCCCGGGACGACGACGGCGGGCTCACCGAGAGCGAGCTGGTCTCCACGGCGTTCCTGCTGATGTTCGCGGGTCACAAGACGACCGCGTACCTGATCGGCAACTCGGTCCACCACCTGCTGTCCCACCCCGACCAGCTCCGCGCCGTGCGGGAGAACCCGGATCTGATCCGGGCGGCGGTCGAGGAACTGGTGCGCTACGACGGCTCCGTGGAGACCGCGACGTTCCGTTACGCGACCGAGGACGTGGAGTACGGCGAGACACGGATCCCGAAGGGTGCCCTGGTGCAGATCGCGATCAGTTCGGCCAACCGCGATCCGCTGAAGTTCGACGACCCGGACAGGCTGGATGTGCTGCGGCCGGGAAACGCGCAGGATGCCCATCTGGGGTTCGGGCACGGCAGCCACTACTGCCTGGGTGCCCCGCTGGCCCGGCTCGAGACGCAGCTGGCCCTCACCATCCTGTTCGACCGGTTCCCCGGCGTGAGGCCGGCCGAACCCCTCGGCGAGGCACGGTGGTTGGAGGTTCCCTTCCCGGCCTTCCGTGGCCTCGCGGAGCTGCCTGTCGTACTCGATCCCTCGGGGTGACCCACACCGAAGGGCCGGAGGCAGGGCTGTCCCGTCGGGCGGCCCTGCCCTTCCTCTTCACCCCACGAGTCCTCTTCACCCCATGAGCTGAACCCCAGGCGTGAGCTGCCCCTCACGGTCGCGGGCCGGTAGGACGCCGCTTAGCGTGGAAGACAAGACGCGTCCGAGCTGAGACGGCGGGCGGGCGCGGGTCCGGCCTGCCTCGGGAGGTTTCCCAGTGGGTACCGTCTCGTTTCTCCTCGTCGTAGTCATTCTGACGGCACTGGCCTTCGACTTCACCAACGGCTTCCACGACACGGCCAACTCGATGGCGACATCGATCGCCACGGGGGCCCTGCAACCCCGTGTGGCCGTCATCATCGCGGGGGTGCTCAATCTGGCGGGCGCGTTCCTGTCCACGGAGGTCGCCAAGACCATCTCCGGCGGCATCGTGGACGACGCCAAGGTGTCCCTGGTGATGATCTTCGCCGGACTCGTCGGCGCGGTCCTCTGGAACCTCATGACCTGGCTCGCCGGACTGCCGTCGAGTTCGTCGCACGCGCTGTTCGGGGGGCTGATCGGCGCTGTGTGGGTGGGCGCCGGGGGATCCGCGGTGCAATTCGGGGCGATCGTCGAGAAGATCTTGATCCCTGCCGTCCTGTCCCCGATCGTCGCCTGTGTCGTGGCAGTGCTGGCGACCTACTTCGCGTACATCATCACGCGGCGCACGGCTCCCGGTCAGGCGCGCAGCGGATTCCGCAGGGGCCAGATCGGTTCGGCGTCGCTGGTCGCGCTGGCACACGGCACCAATGACGCGCAGAAGACCATGGGCGTCATCACCCTGGCCCTCATCTCCGCCGGGGTGCTCACCCACGGTTCCGGGCCGCCCTGGTGGGTGGTGCTCACCTCCGGGCTGGCGATCGCGCTCGGCACCTACACGGGCGGCTGGCGGATCATCCGCACCATGGGCAAGGGGCTCACCGACATCGAGGCACCGCAGGGCTTCGCGGCCGAGACCAGCGCGACGACCGTCATTCTGGCCTCGTCCCACATGGGCTTCCCGCTGTCCACCACGCAGGTGTGCACCGGCAGCATCCTGGGCGCGGGCCTGGGTCGCAAACTGGCCCAGGTGCGGTGGGGCGTGGCCGGGCGCATCGCCGCGTCCTGGCTGCTCACGCTGCCCTCGGCGGCGGCCATCGGCGGTGTGGCCGCCTGGATCGCCGACCACGGCACGGCGGGCGTGGCCCTGGTGGCCGCCGCCGCCGCGGCCGCGGCGGCCGGGTTCTGGGCCCTGTCGCGCCGCCGCGCCGTGACCCCGGACAACGTCAACGAACTGCCCGCCCGGGTCTCCGAGCACGCGGAGCAGACCGTGGCGTGAGAGCCGGGCGGCCGTCCCGTCCGTCAGTGAAAGGAAGTACGGCGATGAACATCGACTGGGGCGCCTTCGGCGGCGTGTTCGCCGTGAGCCTCGGCATCACGCTGCTCACGGTCGTGTTGTTCTCGCTGGGCATCGCCGCCTGGTCCCGTGACGACGGCGAGGGCGGAGCACGCACCCGCGCCATCCGGACGGCCTCCACCGCGGCAGCGGCGCTGTGCTTCGGGGCGTGCCTGGCGGTGGCGGGCTATGGGCTCGCCCTGATCATCGGCGTGTGACGAAGGGGTTCTCACCGAGACGCACCGAGCCGTTCGTCGCCCACCGCAATCTGTTGTTCACTGTCGCCTACGAGATGCTCAGCTCGGCCGCCGACGCCTGAAACGCCCTGCAGGAGACGTGGTTGGGGTGGGTGGGCGTCGACCATCTCGCATCAGTTGCTCAGGTAAGTTCTGGCGCCGTGCCTCCTCCTGCGCGGCAAAGAGTGGACTGAGGCGTCTCCCCGCAGGGACCGTGGCCCGAACTGATCTGGGCGGGAGTCGCTACGGCATCCCCGGTTGATACATTCACTTGATCATTCGTGGGCCCTGACCTGCGGCTCGGCGGACGGACGTCGTCTGCGCTCCGAACCGCCGGCGTCCGCGAAGCACCATGCCGTTTCGACAAGGACTCAGACTTTGGCTCGCACCCGGCCCCGTCGCCGTTTAGACCATCTCGTGGGAACCGCCACGCTCTCCGTGTTCATCAGCGCGACGCTGCCCACGACCCCGGCCCTGGCCGACTCGCCGACTCCCCATCTCGACAGCGTCGAGAGCGCCCTTCGTGAGGTCTCGCCGGGCCTGGAGGGGCAGGTCTGGGAGCGTACGAACGGGAACACGCTCGACGCGGGTGGCGGTGATCCGTCCGACTGGCTGTTGCAGACCCCGGGTTGCTGGGATGACGCCGCCTGCGCACAGCGGCCCGGTACGCGGAAGCTGCTCGCCAAGATGGAAGAGAACATCTCCAAGGCCACTCGGACCGTCGACATATCGTCTCTGGCACCGTTCCCCGACGGCGCGTTCCAGGACGCGATCGTCGCAGGCCTGAAGAAGTCGGCCGAGGCGGGCAACAGACTCAAGGTGCGCGTCCTCGTGGGAGCCGCACCGATCTACCACGTGAACGTGGTGCCGTCGAAATACCGCGACGAACTGCGCACCGAACTCGGCGATGCCGCGAACAACGTGACGCTGAACGTCGCGTCGATGACGACCTCGAAGACCGGGTTCTCATGGAACCACTCCAAGCTCCTCGTCGTGGACGGCCAGTCGGTGATCACCGGGGGCATCAACAACTGGAAGAACGACTACGTCGACACCACCCACCCGGTGTCCGACGTCGATCTGGCCCTGTCCGGCCCCGCCGCCCGCTCCGCGAGCCGGTACCTGGATCAGCTGTGGTCCTGGACCTGCGACAACCGGAGCAACTCCAGCAAGGTGTGGTTCGCCTCGTCCCAAGGCGCCGACTGCATGCCGTCGTTGGACGGCGACGTGCACCCGGGCGTCGCGAACGGGGATGTTCCGGTGATGGCGGTGGGCGGCCTCGGAGTCGGCATCAAGAACGTCGACCCGTCGTCCTCGTTCCGGCCGGCTCTCCCCACCGCTTCCGACACCAAGTGCCTGGTCGGCGTGCACGATTACACCAATGCCGACCGCGACTACGACACGGTGAACCCCGAAGAGAGCGCCCTGCGCGCGCTCATCGGCAGCGCCGAGGACCATGTCGAGATCTCCCAGCAGGACATGAACGCCACCTGTCCGCCGCTGCCGCGCTACGACATCCGTCTGTACGACGCCCTCGCGGGGAAGTTGGCCGACGGTGTGAAGGTCCGCATCGTGGTCAGCGACCCCGCCAACCGCGGAGCCATCGGCAGTGGCGGCTACTCCCAGATCAAGTCGCTGAACGAGATCAGCGACGTGCTCCGCAAGCGGCTCGAGCTGGTCACCGGGGGCCTGCCGCAGGCCGAGGCAGCCATGTGTGCCAACCTGCAACTCGCCAGCAGCCGTTCCTCCGACAGCGCCACATGGGCCGACGGAAAGCCGTACGCACAGCACCACAAGCTGGTGTCCGTGGACGGCTCGGCCTTCTACATCGGGTCCAAGAACCTGTACCCGGCGTGGCTGCAGGACTTCGGCTACATCGTGGAAAGCCCCACAGCTGCCGGACAGCTCAAGACGAATCTGCTCGACCCCCAGTGGACCTACTCCCGGGCAACAGCCACGTACGACTACACGCGCGGCATCTGCCAAAGATGACGCCGATGGAGTCCTGGAGGTTCGGCGACGACTCCGCTCCGGCGACCCTTCGGGAAAGGATATGCGCAGGCCGGCTTGAGACATGGCTGGCCGACTCATCCGGACACCGTGTTCGTCGCTGAGGCATTCAGGATCGTCGACCACATCCTCACAGCGGGCTCTTTGCCCGCTGATTCGGCCTGAGTGGTCGACCGCTGAACCAAGCGACGGCATCGCCGGGCCGAATCGGGGTCGGCGGCGAGGTGGGGGCGGTCCGGTCGGTGATCGCGAGCTTGTCGGTTCGCATGACCGGACCGCGCCACCGCTTCGGTCGCTTGTGGCCGCTTGCGGATCGCTCCTGAAGCGGGGCGTGACCTCCCCTCACCCGCCCCACAACGTGACATACACCGGCGGCCGGAACCGGGACGGTGGGACGCCCGCACCGGGTGCGCGCATGATGCGGGTTGCCGCGGGGGTGTGCAGGAAGTGCAGGAACGCGTCGGTGGCCGGGGAGCGGTGCTCGGGCGGCAGGACGGTGGCGTGCCAGGTGGCGTCCCAGGGCGTGGCCGGGGTCTCCAGGATGCGCAGGTCGTCGCGGCGGATGCGGGGCGACACCAGATGGGCCGGCGCGGGTGCCACGCCCGCGCCCTCGGCTGCGGCAGCCCAGGTCGCGGCCTGGTTGGGGAACACCCACACATGCCCCTCGGCCACACCGAGGCGACGCAGCAGCCGCCCGGAGTCCGCGTCCGGATCGGTTCCGGAGGAGTCGACCAGCCACGACCACCGCGGCGGTGGACCGGGCGGGCGTGGCGACCTGGCGCCGGTCACCACGACGAGTTGGGTGCGGAACAGCGGCTCGCTGACCAGGTCGCCCCTGCGGGCGGCGCCGAGATACGGTCCGAGCGCGACATCGGCCAGCCGGTTCTCCACCAGCACCCGGATCTCGTTGCCGGCGGCCACCCCGAACGAGGTCTCGGTCCTGCGCCCGGAGCGGTCGGCGAAGGCCTCCACCAGCGACGGGAGGACGAATTCCGCCAGCGTGCTGGTCGCCACGACCCGTAGCTCGTCGGGCGCGCCCCGTGCCGCCCGCACCGCCGTCTCGGCGTCGGCGCTCAGCGCGACCATCCGGGACGCGACCGGCAGCAGTCGCGCCCCCGCGGGCGTCAGACGCATTCCACCGCCGCCGGTGCGCTGGATGAGCGGATCGCCGAAGTGGGTGCGCAGCGCGGTGAGCGCCTGTGACACCGCGGACTCGCTCACGTCCAGCGTCCGCGCCGCGGCACTCACCGAACCGAGCCGGGCCACGAGCACGAAGGTGCTGAGCTGGGTGACGGTCACCATCCGATTTTCCCGCGTTCGACGGGATAAGTGAATGCTTATCGACCCATTGCATGGCGGGTGAGGAAGAGCGCAGCATCGCTGCACAGCGGAGGGCACAGTGTTCCAGGAGGGCCTGATGCAGGTTCCGGCTGCTTTCCAGTACGAGACGGCCTCCAGCCTCGAGCATGCGATCGAGCTGCTCGCCCGGTACGGCAGCGAGGCCCGGGTGGTGGCGGGCGGACACAGCCTGCTGCCGATGATGAAGCTGCGGCTGGCCCAGCCCGAAGCCCTGATCGACATCAACGGCCTCGGGGAGCTGGCGTTGATCCGGGTGGACGGGCACGACCTGTCACTCGGGGCCATGGTCCGTCACGCCGAGCTGCTCGCCTCGCCGGTCGTCGGCGAGCACTTCCCCATCCTGCGGGACGCGGAACGGGTCATCGCCGATCCGCTCGTACGCAACCGCGGCACCGTGGGCGGCTCCCTGTGCCAGGCCGATCCGTCGGAGGACCTGTCCGCGGCGTTCTCTGCGCTGCGCGCGACCCTTGTCGCCCAGGGCCCCCGTGGCAGGCGCACCATCGGGATCAGGGAGTTCTTCCTCGGGCCGTACGAGACCGCGCTGGAAGAGGCGGAGCTGCTGGTGGAGGTCCGCGTGCCCATCCGTTCGCACGCCAGCGCCTACCGCAAGGTCGAGCGCCGGGTCGGCGACTGGGCGGTCGCCGCGGCGGGCGCGGTGCTGGAGATCTCCGAGGGGGTCATCACAGAGGCCGGGATCGGGCTGACGGCGGTGGGCGCCCCGCGGTTCGTGGCCGAGCAGGCCGAGGAGTTCCTGCGCGGCGGACGCCCGGACGACGAGGCCTTCGCGGAGGCGGGCCGGATCGCCTCGCAGGAGTGCCGGCCGACGGCGGACCAGCGCGGCCCCGCCGACTACAAGCGGCATCTGGCCGCTGAGCTCACCACCCGGGCGCTGCGCGCCGCCGCCGCACGCGCCCAGGGGCAGGAGGCGTGACATGCGGATCACCGTGACCGTCAACGGCGAGCAGCACACGAGGGACGTGGAGCCCAGGCTGCTCCTCGTCCACTTCCTGCGTGACGAACTCGGGCTCACCGGCACCCACTGGGGCTGCGACACCTCCAACTGCGGGGTGTGCGCCGTATGGCTGGACGGAACGCCGGTCAAGTCGTGCACCGTGCTCGCGGTCATGGCCGACGGCCATGAGGTGCGGACCGTCGAGGGCCTGGCGCACGGGGCCGAACTCGACCCGGTGCAGCAGGGATTCATCGCCTGCCACGGGTTGCAGTGCGGCTTCTGCACGCCGGGGATGATGATGACCGCCCGCTGGCTGCTCGACCACAACGCGGATCCGTCCGAGGAGGACATCCGCGAGGCGATCTCCGGACAGATGTGCCGCTGCACCGGATACGAGAACATCGTGCGCTCCATCCGCTGGGCCGCCGAGCACGGCGGCGGGGCGCGGACCGCGGACGCGGGCACCGAGCCGGCGCCCGCTCGCGAAGAGCCCGCGCCCGGCCGCGAGGAGGTGCGGGCATGACGACCACCGAGGAACGGCCGGTCGGCTTCGGACGGATGACCCGCAAGGAGGACGCGCGGTTCGTCCGCGGCCACGGAACCTACGTCGACGACGTACGGCTGCCCGGGATGCTGCACGGCGCCGTTCTGCGCAGTCCGCTGGCGCACGCCCGGATCGTGTCGATCGACACCACCGCCGCCGAGGCGCACCCGAAGGTCAAGGCCGTGATCACCGGCGAGACCCTGGCCGGTCTCGGGCTGGCCTGGATGCCCACGATCTCGTACGACACCCAGGCGGTGCTGGCCACCGACAAGGTGCGCTTCCAGGGCCAGGAGGTCGCCTTCGTCGTCGCCGAGGACCGCTACGCCGCGCGGGACGCTCTCGAGCTGATCGATGTGGAGTACGAGCCGCTGCCGCCGGTCGTCGACGCCCTGCGGGCGATGGAGCCGGACGCGCCGCTGATCCGCGACGACAAGGAGGGCCAGCGCGACAACCACATCTTCGACTGGTCGGCGGGCGACAAGGAGCGCACCGACGAGGTGTTCGCGGGCGCCGAGGTCGTGGTGGCGCAGGACATGCTGTACCCGCGGGTGCACCCGGCGCCGCTGGAGACCTGTGGCACCGTCGCGGACATGGACGCCATCACCGGCAAGCTGACGGTGTGGTCCACCACGCAGGCCCCGCACGCCCACCGCACGCTCTACGCGATGGTGGCCGGCATCCCGGAGCACAAGATACGCATCATCTCCCCGGACATCGGAGGCGGTTTCGGCAACAAGGTGGGCATCTACCCGGGTTATGTGTGCGCGGTCGTCGGTTCGATCGTCACCGGCAAGCCGGTCAAGTGGGTGGAGGACCGCTCGGAGAACCTGATGAGCACGTCGTTCGCCCGCGACTACCACATGCACGGCGAGATCGCGGCGACGAGGGACGGGAAGTTCCTGGGCCTGCGCGTCCAGGTGACCGCCGATCACGGCGCGTTCAACGCCACCGCACAGCCGACGCAGTTCCCGGCCGGCTTCTTCGGCGTGTTCACCGGCTCGTACGACCTGGCCGCCGCGCACTGCGCCGTGACCGGCGTCTACACCAACAAGGCACCCGGCGGCGTCGCCTACGCCTGCTCGTTCCGCGTCACCGAGGCCGTGTACCTGGTCGAGCGCATGGTCGACGTGCTCGCCGCCGAACTCGGCGTGGACCCGGCCGAGTTGCGGATGCGCAATCTGCTGCGGCCCGGGCAGTTCCCGTACCGGACACAGACCGGGTGGGAGTACGACTCCGGTGACTACCCGCGCGCCCTGCGGCTGGCGATGGACATCGCGCACTACGAGGACCTGCGCCGGGAGCAGGCCGACAAGCGTGAGCGCGGCGAGCTGATGGGCATCGGGGTCAGCTTCTTCACCGAGGCCGTCGGCGCGGGCCCGCGGAAGCACATGGACATCCTGGGACTGGGCATGGCCGACGGTGCCGAGCTGCGCGTGCACCCGACGGGGAAGGCCGTCCTGCGGATCTCCGTGCAGACCCAGGGTCAGGGTCATGAGACGACCTTCGCGCAGATCGTGGCGGAGGAGCTGGGTATCCCGCCCGAGGATGTCGAGGTGGTGCACGGCGACACCGACCAGACTCCGTTCGGGCTCGGCACCTACGGGTCGCGCTCGACGCCGGTGTCCGGAGCGGCGGCCGCGATGGTCGCCCGCAAGGTGCGCGAACGCGCGAAGATCGTCGCCTCCGCGATGCTCGAAGTGAGTCCGGACGACCTGGAATGGGAGAAGGGCCGCTGGTTCGTCACGGGCGACCCCGACCAGGGACGGACCATGGCCGAGATCGCGCTCGCCGCACACTCCAACCTGGAGCTGCCCGAGGGCGTCGAAGGCCACTTGGACGCGACCTGCGTCTACAACCCGCCGAACCTCACCTTCCCCTTCGGCGCATACATATGTGTCACCGACGTGGACGCGAACACCGGTCAGGTGAAGGTCCGCCGGTTCATCGCCGTGGACGACTGCGGCAACCGGATCAACCCCATGATCGTCGAGGGTCAGGTGCACGGCGGACTCGCCGACGGCCTGGGCATGGCGCTCATGCAGGTGATCGCCTTCGACGAGGACGGCAACTGCCTCGGCGGCTCGTTCATGGACTATCTCCTGCCCACCTCGGTCGAGTGCCCGTCCTGGGAACTCGGCGAGACCGTCACCCCCTCCCCGCACCACCCCATCGGAGCCAAGGGCGTCGGCGAGTCCGCCACGGTGGGCTCGCCCGCCGCGGTGGTCAACGCCGTGGTCGACGCGCTGAAGCCGCTCGGCGTACGCCATGTCGACATGCCGCTGACGCCCGCCGCGGTGTGGCGGGCCGCGCAGGGCCGGCCGCTGCGCACGGACCTGGCGATCACCTGAGGCGCCCGCGATGACGAACACCGAACTGCTGACCCGGGCGGACGTGCTCCGGCACGGCCGGACCCCGTTCGTCCTGGCCACCGTCGTCCACGCGGAACGGCCCACGAGCGCCAAGCCCGGGGACAGCGCGCTGGTGCTGCCCGACGGCACCATCGAGGGCTTCGTGGGCGGCACATGCGCCGAGACGACAGTGCAGTTGCAGGGCCTGCGGGTGCTGCAGACCGGCGAGTCGCTGCTGCTCAGGATCACGCCCGGCGTGGACACCGGCCCCGAAGGCACGCAGGAGTCCGTCGAAGGCCTGGTCACGGTGGCCAACCCTTGCCTGTCGGGCGGGACGCTCGACATCTTCCTGGAGGCCAACCTCCCCCCGGCGCTGGCGTACGTCTACGGACACGCCCCCATCGCCCGCGCTCTGCTCGACGTCGGTCGCGTCCTCGGCCTCGACGCCCGGCCCGCCTCGCCCGGGGAGCCGCTGCCACCCGATCTGGGCGTCGTCGTCATCGCCACGCACGGCCGCGACGAGGAGACGGTACTGATCGAGGCCGCGCGCGCCGGGGTCCCGTACATCGGGCTGGTGGCCAGTCCGAAGCGGGGTGCGGCGGTGCTCGCCGGGCTGGATCTCACCGAGGAACAACGCGTGCGCGTCCACACCCCGGCCGGACTGGACATCGGCGCCCGGACCCCGGCGGAGATCGCGTTGTCGGTGTACGCCGAGATCATCGCCCTGCGGCCGCAGACGGCCCGAGCCGCGCGCCCCGGAACCGCCACCGCCGCGCCGCAGGCCGTGGCCGAGGACGTGGACCCCGTGTGCGGCATGACGGTACCGATCACGCCCGCCACCCTCTGCCTGGACCGGGCCGGCACCACGGTGTACTTCTGCGGGCCCGGGTGCCAGCACGCCTTCGCCGACGATCCCTCCCGGTACGCGCATGCCTGACCTCGCCGCCCTCGTACCCGATGTCTCCGCCCTGCGCTCCCGGCTGGACACCGTCGGCTATCTGGCCGACGACGCCCTGGCCACGGCGCTGCTGCTGGCCGTGCGCATGCGGCAGCCGATCCTGCTGGAGGGCGAGCCCGGGGTCGGCAAGACCGAGGCGGCCCGCGCGCTCGCCACCGTGCTCGAGACCCCGCTGATCCGGCTCCAGTGCTACGAGGGGCTGTCCTCGGCCGAGGCTCTCTACGAGTGGAACTATCCACGGCAGCTGCTGGCCATCCGGCTGGCCGAGTCCCGCGGGGAGCCCTTGCGGGACGCCGACCTGTTCACCGAGGACTACCTGCTGCCACGTCCGCTGCTCGCCGCGATCTGCCACCCCGGTCCGCGGCCCGCGGTACTGCTCATCGACGAGGTGGACCGCGCGGACGACGAATTCGAGGCCTTCCTGCTGGAGTTGCTCGCCGACGCCGCGGTCACCATCCCCGAACTGGGCACGCGGACGGCCGCGGTGCCACCGGTGGCCGTACTGACCTCCAACCGCACCCGGGATCTGCACGACGCGCTCAAACGCCGCTGCCTCTACCACTGGATCGACTACCCGGACACGGCACGAGTCGCCGCGATCATCCGCAGACGGGTGCCGGAGTCGGCCGAGTGGCTGGCCCCGCACGTGGCACGCGGGGTGGCCCGCCTGCGCGCCCGGCAGGAGCTCACCAAGCCGCCCGGCATCGCCGAGGCGATCGACTGGGCCGGCGCGCTGCACACCCTGGGCCTGACCGTCCTCGACGCCGACGCCGCCGACCGCACCCTGGGGGCGGTACTCAAGTACGCCGAGGATCTGGAGGCCGTGCGCCGGGCCGGTTTGGCGGAGCTGATCGACGCGGAGGCGGGCTCCGATGCCTGATCTGCCGGAGCTGGCCGCCTCGTTCACCGCCGCCCTGCACGACGCGGGGATCCCGGTGGGCCCCGACCGTACCCGGAGCTTCGCCCGGGCACTCACCCTGCTCGCCCCGGCGACGACGCGCGAGTTGCGGCACTGTGCCCTCGCCACCCTGGTGTCCGACCGGGAGCAGATCGAGGCGTTCGACGCGGTCTTCCACGAGGTCTTCGGCGGCCAGGCCGACCGTGGAGCGCAGCGCGGGCAGCCCGGTGACCCGGCCCGATCGCTCCCGAAGACCATTCCTGGCCGCGTCCCGGGCGCCCGGCAGGCGATGGCGGACAGACCTGGCCAGGAGGCCGACGGACAGCCGAGGGAGGCGCCTGTCCCCCTCGCCGCCAGTCCGCTCGACCGTCTCGCCACCCGCGACTTCGCGGACCTGTCCGCCGAGGAACTGGCGCGGCTCTCCGAAATGATGCGCACCCTGGTGCTCCGCACCCCGACCCGGCCCTCCCGCCGACGCCGGACCGCACACCACGGTGCGCGCGTCGACGTACGCCGCACCCTCTCCGACAGCCGGCGCACCTGCGGATACCCGCTGCGACTGCGCCGTTTCGTGCCCCGCACCCGCCCCCGCGACCTCGTCGTGCTCTGCGACATCTCCGGCTCGATGGAGCCGTACGCCCGCGCGATGCTGCAACTGCTCTACTGTGCCGCCCGCGCCACCCACGCCGAGGTCTTCACCTTCGCCACCCGTCTCACCCGCCTCACACCCGTCCTCCGGCGGGCCGGGCCGGACGACGCCCTCGCACGGGCCGGACGGGCGGCTCCGGACTGGTCCGGGGGGACCCGGATCGCGGAGTGCCTGGCGGAGTTCAACGAACGGTTCGGCCGGCGCGGCATGGCGCACGGCGCCGTGGTCGCCATCATCTCCGACGGCTGGGACACCGGCACGCCGACCGACCTCGCCGCCCACATGGCGCGACTCTCCCGGGTCGCCTACCGCGTCGTATGGGTCAACCCGCGCACGGCCAGCCCTCGTTACCGTCCACTCGTGGCCGGCATGGCCGCGGCACTGCCCTACTGCGACGCCGTCGTCAGCGCCCACAACCTTGCGGCCCTGGACGACTTCACCACCGCGCTGTCCGCTCCGTCAAAGAAGGCGACGACCCGTCTCCGCGTCCGCGCAGTGCAGCCGGACTTCCTTCCGGTCCCGGCTTCGGGAGCGGAACAGTACGCGGTCGGTGCCGAGCGGCACCGGTGACTCGTCGTACGGGAGCGTCGCCGCCGCCCAGAGCACTCGGCCGGCGCGGACCGCCGCGACGGTGTCGCCGTCGGCAACGAACAAGTGCTCCGGTCCGGCGGCGATCTCCGTCGGCCTCCGCACGGCCCGGCCGTCCGGGGCAGTCACCGTCAGCCGCCGCAGGCCGCGCCGCCCGCCGATCTCGGCCGCGTGGAGCCTGTTGCGCCAAGTGACCGCGTACACCCAGTCGCCGACGCAGACCGGCCGCTCCCTGAAAGAGGTGAAGCGCCATCGTCCGAGCCGCCGGCCGGCCAGTGATTCGGCCTGTTCCCGCCCGCCATGGGCGAAGATCTGCACACGCCGCTCGAAAGCCCTGCCGAACACCACCCGGCCACCGTCGGCCGGTGCGGGCGGCCCGAAGAAATGCTTCAGCGCCCGCTTCGGGAAGCGGGTCGTGGTCAGTTGTCTGCCGGTGTCGGAGGAGCGCAGGGACAGTTCGGGGCAGGAGCCGTCGTTCCAGCTCTGGAAGAACTCCGCGTCGCCCGGCACGCCCTGGCCGAGCAGGGTGCCGTACTGCTGGTGCCGGAGTTCGTCGCCGGTACGGGCGTCCTGGGCGCGGTGGCCCCCGGCGTCCAGGGTCACCCGGTCCCCGCACACCAGCAGGCCCCTGATCCGCTCGAACTCGTCTTCCCACAGGGGCTCGCCGGTGAGCGCGTCAAAACCGGCGCTCTTCCCTCGTTCGTCACTGGTGTCGTTCCAGAGCAGCACAGTCGCCCCGACGGCGGCGACCCGGTGCAGCCCGGACTTGCGGCGGGTCCACCGCACCTTGCCGGTCGCCGCGTCCAGGGCGGCGAATCCGCTGCGGTCGGACTCCCGTCGTGCCGTACTCCCGGACGCCAATGTGCCGACCTCGATCCGCAGCAACGGCATCCTCGTCGTACACGGATCCGCTTCGGACCTGATCTCGATCCTCGACACCTGGCTCGCCTCTCATGCCGACGGGATCGCCTGCGTCATCGGCGGTCCCGCATTCCGCGAACACCCCGTGTCCAGTCGCTGACCCCGGAAATGTCGAAGGGACTCGAGTTCGACTTGGTCGTCCTCGTCGCCCCGGAGGGGTTCGGCGAGGGCATCGAAGGAGCGGTCGACCGTTATGTCGCGATGACCCGGGCGACCCGACAACTCGTCACCTCACGAGTGCCTGACGCCGGCCGCGGGCGTGGTGGCTAAGCCCGGTGGCCGGTGTGCTGCAGGACGGCGAACAGCCCCCGGCCGCGGGTGCCGTCCGGCGCGAGCCAGGATCCGGCGACGTGGCCGGTCGCTCGAAGCGGAGGGAGAGACGGGCTTTCAGGGGCAGGCCGCAGGACCCGCTGCAGGCGGAGGGTCGTGCTCTGCGGCGCAGACAGTCTGAGTTCGGTGCCGTCTTGATCGTCAGTGGTGATGGTGGTGCTGGTGCCGGCGCTGGTGAAGTCTGTGCAGGCGGAGCCCTCACCGGTGAAAGAGCTGATCACCTCAAGGTCGGGGACGTCGCTGGTGTTTTGGTCCTGGGCCTGGACCCTGCCCTCGATGAGAGCCAGCAACTGGGCCACCAGCACAGCGTCGTGGCAGCCGTCATAGGCCCAACGCCGACCCAGCACGCCGTGCTCCATGGTGCCGACGAGGGCGTGCTCCGCCCCGTCGAGTGGAGCACCGCGATAGGTGAGCGGCACCAGGTAGGTGGTCGGGTGAGGGCCAAAGACATCGGCGACCACGATGAACTCGATCCCGACCTCGCCCTGAGGATCGTCCAGCCGGAAGCCGCCGGCCTTGGCCAACTTCGGTTCGGCCGAGCCACCGCGGTACCACGGACGGGAGGGCAGCCAGGAGGTGAGCAGCTCCAGCTTGGTGGGCTTGAGCTCGGTGTGATGGATGACAGCCATGCCGAAGGTTGCCTTTCCCAGTCATCGCGGACGGTGGGTACCGGGGCACCGGCCTGGTCGGAGGATGCTCAGTCGAGACAGAACTCGTTGCCCTCGACGTCCTGCATCACGATGCACGACTCGTTGTCGTCATCGGCGAGCAGCAGTTGCACGCGTACCGCGCCGAGCGCGATCAGCCGTGCGCACTCGGCCTCGAGCGTGGCGAGGCGCTCTTCACCCACGAGCCCGGTGCCGACCCGCACGTCAAGATGCACCCGATTCTTGACGACCTTCCCTTCGGGAACGCGCTGGAAGTACAGCCGCGGGCCCACGCCTGAGGGATCACTGCAGGCGAACGCCGCCCCCTGCCGCTCAGGGGGCAGCGAGCGATCGAAATCGTCCCACGTGGCAAACCCCTCCGGTGGCGGCGGTACGACGTACCCCAACACCTCGCACCAGAAGCGGGCGACGCGCTCAGGTTCCGCGCAGTCGAAGGTGACTTGGAACTTCTTGATCGATGACATCGGCGCACCATAGCAGGGGGACTGCGTTGCTCAGGCCCCGATCCGGTAGACGCCTCCGAGCACTGGACTCACCGGCAGCAGATCCGCCATGCCATCGGCCACAGCACCGACCCGGAGCCGGGTGCCCTGGCCATGGTCCTCGATACCTTCATGCGGGCCCTGCCCCACACACTCCGACGCACGTCAGCACCCATCGGCGCGCAGGTCCAGGTGCCTGTCGAGGGCCCCGCCGGCGGCAGCTGTACGGCGAGTGCCACTGTGGACCGATGGTCGTTGACCGAAGCGCCGACCGGCCACCCAACCGCGGCTGTACTGCTGGGATACAGAGACCCTCACCGGCCTCCTCCCTGCCTGGCACCAACAGCGCCGGCGGCAGCCTGCCGATCCGGGACCGCACGTCCGGAGCGAAGTCCCGGATGGACGGCCCCCGTTGGGGCAAGAATCAGCTGAGTGCACCGGGGAACGTGCGGCTGTCTGGGGGGACGATGGATGCTGGTGCGATCGCGACTCGCCTCGCCTCTGGTGTCATCACCCCCTTGGTCAAGAAGATGTTCGTCAGCGAAGGTCCGGGGGCCGGCCTCGTCGACCGGCCTGTGCGGATCTCCTCGCTGGTGTCGTTCACCGGTGAGAAGCGTCGGCTGACGGACGCGGACCTGCACAAGCTCACCCGGGCCCTGCTCCGCAGTGCGATGGGGTCCGCCCCCGTCGGTGAGCGGCCCGTCGCGCCGGACGAGGAGGATGCGGTCGCGCCGGCCCTGGCCCGGACCCTGATGCATCTCGGCGAGCTGGAGATGGACGACGTACAGGCCGTTCAGATGGGCCCGCAGGCGCTGCTCCAGGCATTGAAGGCCGCGGGACCGGACGCTACGCGCGACCTGTCCGCCGACGCCGCCCAACTCCACGACGCCCTCTTGGCAACGGCGTGCGTGCACATTCTCCATTTCTTCACCCAGCGCTCGACATTTGTCGCACGTACGCTCGTCGAGCACAGCAGCCGCCGCCCGGGCCGTGGACATTTCCTCGCTGGCCGCCCACCCCAGCCTGCGCCAACTGCGCGTTCCGTCGCACCAGCCGGTCACGAGCGAGGAGTCGCTCCATGGCAGGGTGCAACTCGCGTCGTACGTACCTGATCCGGGGACGGGCCTCGGCGTGTGAGCTCAGCGTTGGCCTTCGACAAAGTCCTTGAACTGTTCGAGATCCTGCTGGATCAGATGCTGGATCCTGTCGGACTGGGCGAACCCTTTGGGGCCGCCGAAGGTCTCGCGGGTCTTCTCCGGGTCGTACTCGACGCGAAGCTGTATCTGCGTGTGCTCGTCGTCGATCGCCCGTACGGTGAACGCGCCCTTGAGATCGGCGCCCTCACCCTTGGCGGTGTGCCACATCATCACGCTGCCCTGCGCACCGCCCTTGGCACGGTCGGTGAACTCGGCATCGAGTTCTCGCGGTCCCGCCGCCGATTCCAGGGCCAGATGTGCTCGGCGCTTGCCCTCTGGTCGCGCTTCCCGGACGCCGTCCACGAACTGCGGAAGGCTCTCCACGCTGTGCAGGTAGTCCCAGGCCACCTCGGCGGGTACAGCAACGTCGATCTGGTTCTCGATCGTGGACATGTGCGACACCTCCGTGATCATCCGCACAGGTAACGGGCCGGTCCCCACCTCCCACCATCGGCCGTCCGGGGGATGCCCGCACCCGGAGGGCGCCCACGACCACGCGGGGAGCCGCGAAATGCGGTTCGCCGTCAGGCCGGGTGAGGCAGTTGTGCCCTCATGTCACGCCTTCGCGGTCTCGGATCACGTCGGCCGCACCGCCTGCACATGGCGCAGCCACGGCCGTACGTCGCCGCTGCCGCGCACCTCGAAGCCCGCGTCGGTGATCAGTCCCTCCAGCAGGTCCACGCGATGGTGTGCCATGGCGTGGCCCGCCCCGCCATGCACCAGGTGGCGGCCGAGCCTGGACTTCGGCGGGCGGAACTCGACGACCAGCAGGCGCCCGCCGGGCCGCAGAACCCGGCGCATCTCACGCAGTGCGGCAGGCCGGATCTCCTCCGGCAGGTGGTGCAGCATCAGGCTGGTGACGACCGTGTCGAAGGCGGCATCGGGCAGGTCGAGGGACTCGGCGATGCCCTCCCGATAGGTGCAGGCGGCACTGCCCGGCCGTGGCTTGCGCCTGCGGGCGTAGTCGAGGACCGGCGGTGACGCGTCGACACCGGTCACCGCGCCCTCGGGGCCGACCCGCGTGGCCATGTGCCGGGTGAGGTAGCCGGTGCCGCAGCCCACGTCCAGGACGCGGTCACCGGGCTCGGCTCCGCTGAGCTCGGCGAGGCGGGTGAAAGCGCGGTTACGGCGACCGGCGAAGCACAGGGCGCCGAAGACTTCGTACGCGCGCGGGGTTGCGATCGTCACGCCAGGTGTGTCCGGGCGCGGCTTGCCTTGCATGAGGTGACCGAGGGACATGGACCCTCCTCCATAACTTAGTCGCGACTAAGTACCGCTCCTAACTTAGTCGCAACTAAGAGAAACGGCAAGGGGCGGCATAGGATGACGGGCGTGACCGAGCCCCGAGCCCGTACCCGGACGCGCCTGCCCGCGGCGCAGCGGCGCGCGTCCATCCTCATGGCCGCCACGGAGGTCTTCTCCGAGACCGGCTACCAGCGGGGCAAGGTCTCCGACATCGCCAGGCGCGTCGGCGTCACCGAGCCGGTGGTGTTCCAGAACTTCGGATCCAAGGCCGCGCTGTACCGGGCGGCCCTCGACCACGCCACCTCAGCAGTGTCCGAACTCCTCAACCGGGCCGCCGACGCCGGACGCCCGGTCCCCGAGGTCCTGGCGGCCTTCCTCGATCCGGCCCACATGGACCGCTTCCACCAGCCCGGATCCCACGGGTTCCTCTTCGCCGACGCCACGGCCCTGTCCCACGACCCGGAACTCGGAGACGCCCTCCGCCAGGTCCACCAGCACTTCGCCGACTTGCTCGCCGACCTGCTCCGCCGCGGCCAGGACGCGGGCGACATCCGCCACGACATCGACCCGCACACCGCGGCCTGGTGGCTCATCTCGCTCTTGGCGGGCCGTTCCTTCCGTGCGGCAGTGGTCTCCGACCGGGAGACCGTGGAGGCCGCGGTGACGGACATGGCGCTGCGGTCGTTGCTGCCGGAGAGGCACGAAGAGCCGGAAGCGCCGGAGGAGCCGGACGGCCCCTGACCCCGCGATCGTCGGCAGCAATGGGACTGCCACCGAGGTGCCCCGTCCCGCCGCCGGGAGAGACCATGGAGGCGGGGTACCTGGAGGCGGGGTACCTGGAGGCGGGGGTACGTGCGGTCGCGGCCGGGTTTCGGCCCGGTCCCGGGAGCGGGTCGTACGGCACCATCGGCTGGAAGGAGGGCCGGCGATGAGCGCCAGCTCATCCGGGCAGCCTCCTGCCGACCTCGGACTGGAGAACAGCGGCCGGCCGGAGGACCGAACGCCGGCGCCGAGCGGGTTGATGGACCTGCTGGGTGTCGCCGCGGTGCTGCTGGACGCCGAGGGCCGCATCGTCCTGTGGAGTCCGCAGGCCGAGGCGCTCTACGGCTACACCGCCGAGCAAGCACTCGGCCAGTTCGCGGCACAGCTGCTCGTCCACGAAGACAACTGGGACTGGGTGATCAAGACATTCGCCGAGGTCATGGAGACGGGCCAGCCCTGGGCGGGCACGTTCCCCATCCGTTGTGCGGACGGCGGCACACGTCTGGTGGAGCTGCGCAACATGCGCCTGCTCAACGACCACGGCGACTTCTACGCCCTTGGCCTGGGCGCCGACTCCCCCACGCTGCGCGAGCTCGAGAAGAACGTCGCCCTGTCCACGCGGCTGGTCTCCCAGTCCCCCATCGGCGTGGCCATCCTGGACACCGACCTGCGGTACGTGACCGTCAACCCGGCTCTGGAGCGCATGCACGGACTTGCCGCGAAGCATCACCTCGGGCGCCACTACCGCGAGGTCCTGAAGTCCTCGGAGTTCGAGACGGCCGAGGCGGCGATGCGGCGGGTCCTGGAGACCGGGATCCCGCTGGTGGAGGAGTCGACCGTCGTCGGGCGCACACCTTCCGACCCCGGGCGCACGCATGCGTGGTCGATCTCGGTGTACCGGCTGGAGGACACCCGGGGCCAGGTTCTCGGGGTGGCCGAGTGGGTGGTCGACGTCACCGAGCGCTACGAATCCGCGCTGGCGGCCACCGAGACACGCCGGCGTCTGGCTCTCATCGCCGCCGGTTCCATCCGCATCGGCACGACGTTGGAGGTCGACCAGACGGCCCGGGAGCTGGCTGACGTCACCGTGCCCGACTTCGCCGACGTGGTCTCCGTCGACGTACTCGACTCGGTCCTGGACGAGCACCGCCCCCGGTCCCATACCGGTCCGGAGGTCTTCCGTGCCCTGGCGGTGAAGGTGGCCTATCCCACCGACGCCGAGCTGGCCGCCGACCCACCCGGTGAGCTCGCGGCGTACGGTGCCGACCGGCTGGCCACGCAGTGCGTGCGCACGGGCCGCCCCATCCTGGTCAGCCACGCCGAGGGCGGTGACCTCAGGCGCATGGCCCGTGACGACCACGCGGCCACTCTGCTGGCGCGCGCAGGGGTGCACTCGTACCTCGCCGTTCCGCTCACCGCCCGCGGCAACACGCTCGGCTTCCTCGGCCTCACCCGTGCCCGCGACCCACGTCCCTTCGACGAGGACGACCTCGCCATCGCCGTGGAACTTGCCTCCCGCACCGGGGTGTGCATCGACAACGCCCGCACGCACCAGAGCGTGCGCAGCGCCGCCGAGACCCTGCAGCGCAGTCTGCTCCCCGACCTGCCGACGGATCTTCCCGGTCTGCAGGTCGCCGCGCGTTACCGGCCCGCGCAGGCCGCGTACGAGATCGGCGGTGACTGGTACGACGTGCTGCCGCTGCACAATGCCAGGACGGCGCTCGTCGTGGGCGACGTCATGGGCAGCGGCATCGACGCCGCCGCCACGATGGGCCGCCTGCGCACCGCCACCGCGGCCTACGCCGACCTGGACCTCGAACCCGCCCAGGTTCTGCAGCACCTCGACGCGATCACCGGCCGGCTGGAGCAGTACATCGCCACGTGCCTCTACGCCGTGTACGACCCCCACCGCGGTGAATGCCGCATCGCCAGCGCCGGACATCTGCCCCCGGTCCTCGTACGCGTCGGTCGACGCCCCGCGCTCCTCGACCTGCCCACCGGCGCTCCTCTGGGAGTGGGCGGCGTCCCGTTCGAGAGCACCGCCATCGAACTCGCCCCCCACGATCAACTGGTGCTGTACACCGACGGACTGGTCGAGACCCGCGACCACCCCATCGACGAGCGCCTCGACACCCTCCTGCACCTCCTCGAGGAACCAGGCCCACTGGAGGACACCTGCGACCGCCTCCTCCACCGCCTCCGCCACCCCGGCGCCCCCGACGACGTAGCCCTGCTCATCGCCTGCGCACGCCCTCTCGGTCCGGATGACCCCGGGCAGGAAGGCCGGTGAGTCGGAGTCCGGTACCGCCCTTCTTTTCTCACACCCGCTCGTCCGCCGAGGCTTCGTCGTCGCTCATTGCGGTGTAGACGGTCACGATCGATGCGATGACGTCCGCCTCGACCGGGCCGATGATCTGCAGCCACGCCAACTCACTCAATCCGTCGAATCGGCCGACTCCGCCGGCTGCCCCCTCGGGCCAGGGGTGTGGCGCCCTCGGCAGGTACGTCAGGGAAATCTCGTCGATGAGCAGCCGGAGATCTCCGGGGGCTTGGACACCGTGGCGTAAGAGAGGCCGGAGAGGGAGATCACGACATCGGGCTTCGACGGCCCTTCCCTGAGCGTGATCTCCGGCGAGTCGTCCTCGTCGAATGCCTCGAACGAGATCCGGCTGATGAAGTAGCCGACGAGCGGCGCGAGCACCCGCGCGGTGTTCGCGCACCGATTCCTGAACGCGCCTTCCGACTCGCTGGGATCAGTCACAGGCGGAGACCATGAGTCTGGCCGCCACGCGTCGACCAGGTTTGCCGGCGCGGCAGTTGCGCTCCCGCATCAGCTGCCTTGCCGATGGTCAGTGGGACCGGCGCAGCCCCGTGATGAGGATGTCGACCAGTCGGCGTGCGTCGTAGTGGGGGTCGTTCTCCGCGCCGATGCAGAGGTTGCCGACGCCACGCATGAGCTCGTAGGCCTTCAGGTCGGAGCGGATCTCGCCGGTGGCGGCCGCTGCTTCGAGCAGTTGGGTGCACACGGGCAGGAGGCGGTCGAGGAAGTAGGCGTGCAGGGCGTCGAAGCCGACGTTGTCGGACTGCAGCACGGCGGCGAGTCCGTGCTTGGTGACGAGGAAGTCGACGAAGCGGTTGATCCATCGGCCCAGTGCCGCGTAGGGAGTTGGGCCGGCAGCCAGTAGCGCCGGACCCGCCTCGGCGCAGGCGTCGACCTGGTGCCGGTAGACGGCGATGATGAGATCCGCTCGCGTCGGGAAATGCCGGTAGATCGTGCCGAGCCCGACGCCTGCCTCGGCCGCGATGTCGCGTACCGGCGCTTCCACGCCTG
This sequence comes from Streptomyces sp. HUAS 15-9, assembly GCF_025642155.1. NCBI lineage: Bacteria > Bacillati > Actinomycetota > Actinomycetes > Kitasatosporales > Streptomycetaceae > Streptomyces > Streptomyces qianjiangensis. The sequence goes on from NZ_CP106798.1 coordinate 515,184, forward strand.
ACGCGACGAAGACCGCGGCAGCCGCGTCGAGCAGGGTCTCCTTGTTGCGCCGGGCGTCCTTCCGCTGGGCCGGGGCCGCGTGCCCTGCGCCCTCGTCGCCGTCGCTCATCGCACCATTCCTCCGTTGTCGGGCTTGCAAAAACGGAACAGGGTTCCGTATCGTTACCGGAACAAGGTTCCGTTTGCTCATCATGCCAGAGCGGCGAACCCGGCACCTACTTCACGCATTGTCACCACGTTTCACCCGCAATGGAGGAACACGGTCATGCAGTACCGCACCTTGGGCCGCACCGGTGTGCAGGTCAGCTCGCTCGCGCTCGGCGCGATGAACTTCGGCAAGATCGGGCGCACCACCCAGGACGAGGCCACCGCCATCGTCGATGCCGCTCTCGAGGCCGGCATCAACGTCATCGACACCGCCGACAGGTACAGCGAGGGCGAGTCGGAAGAGATGGTCGGCAAAGCCATCGCCGGCCGCCGCGACGACATCGTGCTGGCCACGAAGGCATCCATGCCCATGGGCGACGAGCGCAACCATCAGGGCAGCTCGCGCCGTTGGCTGATCACCGAGCTGGACAACAGCCTGCGCCGTCTCGGTGTCGACCATGTCGACCTCTACCAGATCCACCGGTGGGACCCGAGCACCAGCGACGAGGAGACGCTGTCGGCGTTGACCGACCTGCAACGCGCGGGAAAGATACGCTACTTCGGCTCCTCGACCTTCCCCGCCTACCGCATCGTTCAGGCCCAGTGGGCCGCCCGCGAACACCACCTGAGCCGTTACGCCACAGAACAGCCCGGCTACTCGATCCTGCAGCGCGCCATCGAGACGCACGTGCTGCCCGTGACCGAGGAGTACGGTCTCGGTGTGCTGGTGTGGAGCCCGCTGGCCTCGGGCTGGCTGTCGGGTGCGATCCGCGCGGGACAGGAAGTCGCCACCAACCGCTCGGCGTTGCTGCCGGAGCGCTTCGACCTCACCATCCCGTCCAACCGGACCAGGCTCGACGCGGTCGAGCGGCTGGCCGGAGTCGCCGACGAGGCCGGTCTCACGATGATCCAGCTCGCGCTCGGATTCGTGACCGCGCACCCCGCCGTGACCAGCGCGCTCATCGGTCCCCGCACGCTAGACCACCTGCACTCCCAACTCGCCGCCGCGGACACCGTGCTCTCCGCAGACGTACTCGACGCGATCGACGCCATCGTCGCCCCCGGCACCGACCTGGCCCCGCACGAGAAGTACGACACCCCGCCCGCGCTGCTCGACCCGTCACTGCGGCGCCGCTGATCGCCCAAGGGGCACGTCCACGGCTGCCGAGCCCGCTAAATCGCCGCCTGCCCCTGCCGCCTACCGCGGCCGCAGAATCGTCCGGAGGTTGTCGAGCGCCCCGGGGTCTTCGATGGTGGAGGGCATCGGCACGTCCCGGCCGTCGGCGATGCCGCGCATCGCCTTGCGGAGGATCTTGCCGGAGCGGGTCTTGGGCAGGGCGTCGACCACGGTCACGTCGCGGAAGGCCGCCACCGGTCCGATGTCTCTGCGTACCGCTGCGACAAGCTCTTCACGGAGAGTGGCTTCGTCCGGATGCATACCGGACTTGAGCACGACCAGTCCGCGCGGCAGTTGGCCCTTCACCTCGTCGTGGACACCGATCACCGCGCATTCGGCGACCGCGGGATGCGCCGCGAGCACGGCTTCGATCGCGCCGGTGGACAAGCGGTGCCCGGCGACATTGATGACGTCGTCGGTGCGGCCCATCACGAAGAGATAGCCGTCCTCGTCGAAGAAGCCGGAGTCGCCCGTGGTGTAGTAGCCGTCGTGCTCGGCCAGGTAGGCGTCGATGTACCGCTGGTCGTCGCCCCAGAGCGTGGGCAGCGAGCCGGGTGGCAGCGGAAGCCGGACGACGACCGCTCCCTCCTGCCCCTGGGGCATCCGCTCGCTGGTGGCCGGGTCCAGGACCTGGACGTCGAACCCGGGTACGGGCATGGTGGCCGACCCGGGTTTGGCGGGCATCAGTTCCAGTCCGCGCAGGTTGGCCGCGATGGGCCAGCCCGTCTCGGTCTGCCACCAGTGGTCGATGACGGGCACGCCCAGGGTGTCGTGGGCCCAGCGGTAGGTGTCCGGGTCGAGGCGCTCTCCGGCGAGGAAGAGGGCGTCGAACGCGGAGAGGTCGTATCGCGACAGCTCGGTGGCATCCGGGTCGGCCTTGCGGATGGCCCGTAGCGCGGTCGGTGCGGTGAACAGTGCTTTCACTCCGTACTCGGAGATCACTCGCCAGAACGCGCCGGCATCCGGTGTCCCGACGGGTTTGCCTTCGTACAGGACCGTGGTCGCGCCGATCAGCAGTGGCGCGTAGACGATGTAGGAGTGGCCGACGACCCAGCCGACGTCGGACGCCGCCCACCAGGTGTCGCCGGGACCGATGCCGTAGATGTTGCTCATCGACCAGGCCAGCGCGACAGCGTGACCGCCGTTGTCGCGCAGTACGCCTTTGGGCCTGCCGGTGGTTCCGGACGTGTAGAGGATGTAGAGCGGATCGGTTGCCGACACGGGCACGGGGTCGACCGGCTTCGCGGTGGCGACCAGCTCGTGCCAGTCGAGGTCCCGGTCGTTCAACTCGGCCCGTGCGACGTCGCGTTGCAGGATCACGGTGTGCTCCGGCTGGTGCCGGGTCATCTGCAGCGCCTGGTCGATGATCGCCTTGTAGTCGATGACACGGGTCGGTTCGATTCCGCAGGACGCCGCCACGATCACCTTCGGCTGGGCGTCCTCGATGCGGGCGGCGAGTTCCTTGGGTGCGAATCCGCCGAACACGACCGAGTGAACGGCGCCGATGCGCGCGCAGGCGAGCATGGCGATGACGGCTTCCGGCACCATCGGCATGTAGATGATCACGCGGTCGCCCTTGGTGACGCCGAGCGCGGACAGCGCCCCGGCGAAGACGGCCACGGCATCACGCAGTTCGGTGTAGGTGTACGACGTCTTGGTGCCGGTCACCGGAGAGTCGTGGACGAGTGCCGTCTGCGCGCCGCGCCCGGAAGCCACGTGCCGGTCCAGGGCGTTGTGGGCCGTGTTCAGTTCACCGTCGGGGAACCAGCCGTACAACGGCGCCCGCGAGGCATCCAGGGCCCTGGTCGGTTTGCGGGACCATTCGATGGCCTCGGCCGCCTCCAGCCAGAACCCCTCCGGGTCGGTCAGGCTTCGGCGGTGGACATCCGTGTACTTCCCCATCAGGCATCTCCTCGTCGCATCGCCTCGGCACCACGTCTGCTCCGCGCCCGGCCGCACCGGTCACCACGTCGGGACGTTTCCGTCCTGTCCGATCAGCATCCCACTCCATGGGCGTCCCGCACCGGCGGAACATCGACAAGTCGATGACTCTCACTCGCCGTGCGAGGGTGGCCGCATGTGTTCCGGGTGCCACTGGGAGTCATCGAGGAGTCATCGAACCGGCGCTGCCACCGACGCTCCTCCGGCCGGTGGACGCCGAGGAGAAGGCGCTTCACGTCCCGGCCCAGGGTGAAGCCGTGCGGTGGCACGCATGAGGAGAAAGCGCATCCGAACCTTGGAGCACAAAAGCGGACCCGGCCGACGGTGGCACGGGTATTGACATGCTCCAGACAGGCCGCTGGGATGTGGTGACTTTCGTTCGCCCGCGTTTGATCGTGTGCACCACTCACCCTCCTGGGAGCCGCACGTGTCTGTCGAACGACGCCTTCGCAGAAAGCAGTTCGCCGTGGCCATGGCCGCCCTGGGCCTGGCCGTCCCGGCCCTTGTCGCGGCCGGGCCCGCGTCGGGCACGGTGACGATACCGGTCGCCGGACCCGCCGTGGACAACGGTCTCGCCCGCACCCCGCCGATGGGCTTCAACAACTGGAACTCGACGCACTGCCGGGCCGAGTTCAACGAGGACATGGTCGAGGGCATCGCCGATTCCTTCGTGTCCCTGGGACTCAAGGACGCGGGCTACACATATGTCAACATCGACGACTGCTGGGCACTGCCGAACCGGGACACGAACGGCAACCTCGTGCCCGACCCGGTCCGGTTCCCGCACGGGATCAAGGCCGTCGCGGACTACGTCCACTCCAAGGGCCTCAAGTTCGGGCTCTACTCCAGCGCCGGCACCAAGACCTGCGACACACAGGGCTTTCCCGGCGGGCTCGGACACGAGCGGCAGGACGCCGACCTGTGGGCCTCCTGGGGGGTGGACTACCTCAAGTACGACAACTGCAACAACAACGCCGTGGATGCCAAGCAGCGGTACAAGGCCATGGGAGACGCGCTCAAGGCCACCGGCCGCCCGATCCTCTACAGCATCTGCGAGTGGGGCGAGAACCAGCCCTGGAACTGGGCGGCGCAGTACGGGAATTCATGGCGTACGACCGGGGACATCTCCGACTCCTGGTCCAGCATGATCGGAATCGCCCACAAGAACCAGTCCCTGGCCCCGTACGCCGCGCCGGGGGGCTGGAACGACCCCGACATGCTGGAGGTCGGCAACGGCGGCATGACCGACACCGAATACCGCACCCACTTCAGCCTCTGGGCGCAGATGGCGGCGCCGCTCCTGATCGGCACGGATCTGCGCAGCGTGTCGTCGGCCTCGCTGGACATCCTGAAGAACACCGACGTCATCGGCGTCGACCAGGACCCGCTCGGGCGACAGGGCACGGTGGTGTCCTCGTCCGGCGGTCTCGTCGTGATGTCCAAGCCGCTTGCCGACGGCGGACGGTCGGTGACACTGACGAACGAGAACACGACCGCACGAACGGTGTCGACGACCGCGGAGGCCGTCGGCCTGGGCGGTTCGACGTCGTACTCCCTCAAGGACCTCTGGTCCAAGCAGCGGTCCACCACGACCGGTGCGATCAGCGCGTCCGTGCCCGCACACGGCACGGTGATGTACCGCGTGACGCCCGGCACGCCGGTTCCGCCGCCGACGGGCATCCATCAGCTCAGCGACCTGCCGTGGACCTCGGCGGTGAACGGCTGGGGCCCGGTCGAGCGCGACCGCAGCAACGGCGAACAGGCCGCCGGCGACGGCCGCACCCTCACCATCGACGGCACCACCTACGCCAAGGGCCTCGGCACCCACGCGAGCGGCGACATCACGTACCACCTGGGCGGCACCTGCGAGTCCCTGCGCGTGGACGTCGGTGTCGACGACGAGTCGACGGCGGGCGGGTCCGTCGCCTTCCGGATCTACCGGGACACGACCGAGGTCGCCGACAGCGGCGTACGGACGGCCGCCGACCCGCCGCTGCGCCTCACGGCGGATCTGACCGGCGGGACGACGCTGCGGCTCGTCGTGACCGACGGCGGCGACGGGATCGACTACGACCACGCGGACTGGGCCGATGCCCGGCTCGCGTGCGGCAGCGGCCCGACGGCCGGCACGCACGCGCTCAGTGACCTGACGTGGGCCTCGGCGACCAACGGCTGGGGCCCGGTCGAGCGCGACCGCAGCAACGGCGAACAGGCCGCCGGAGACGGCCACACCCTCACCATCGACGGCACCACCTACGCCAAGGGCCTCGGCACCCACGCGACGAGCGAGGTGACGTACTACCTCGGCCGCACCTGCTCACACCTGACCGTGAACGTGGGCGTGGACGACGAGGCCGGCGGGAGCAACGGGTCCGTCGTCTTCCGCCTCTACCGGGATGACACGCTCGTCGCGGCCAGCGGCCGCATGACGGGCGCGGACGCGGCCAGGACGCTCTCCGCGGACCTCACCGGAGGGCTGGAACTCCGCCTCTCCGTCACCGACTCCGGAGACGGCGTCGACTACGACCACGCCGACTGGGCAGCACCACAGCTGACCTGCGCCTGAACAAGAACACACGCCCCGCCCCCGGCAGTACGCGTGCCGGGGGCCCGGACCCACCGCTTCCTGGTCTGGGGACCTGCTCGAGAACACCGGCCCTATATTGCTGGCATGTTCCGGTCAGACAACCCCGCACGGCTTCGACGCCGGGCCGCCCTCACCGTTGCCCTCGCCCTGACGGGCGCCGCGCTCGGCGTGCCGGCTCCCGGCTCCGCCGCGTTGACGAGCGGAGACTGGGGCCACTACATCACCGACGACTGGAGCCAGTGCGATCTCGGCACCAAGTGGAACGGGGTCCGGGACAACCTGACCGAGGCGGCATCCGACTCGTCGGGCGCGATGTACGTGTCGTACACCTCGGCCAACTGCGCGCCGTCCGGGGCGACTCCGGCCGACATGGCCAGCGGATACGGCGGTGGCACCGGGCTGAACCAACGCACGCTGGACTTCCTCGGCGCAGGCCTTTCCGCCCGCACCGGCATCGTCATGACCGACTTCCCGGGACACGCCCTCGTCGCGGCACTCAACCGTCACCAGCCCGGCGGTCTGTCCGGCTACGTGTCCTTCGGGCTGTCCGGCAAGTGCCTGGACGCCTACGGCGGTTCGGGGGTCAACGGCACCGAGGCCGATCTGTGGACGTGCAATTCCAGCGCCGCCCAGTACGGGACCGCCGCACCCGACGGCACCCCGGTGGTGCTGTGGACCTGCACCGGCGGTGCGAACCAGCGCTGGACGCAGGGCGCCGGGGGCCGACTGGTCTCGGAGCAGTCCGGCAAGTGCCTCGAGGCTCCGGGGTCGTCCACGACCGACGGGACCCATCTGGTGATCTGGACCTGCAACGGCGGCACCAACCAGCAGTGGTTCCCGCACTCCTGGGTGACGGCACAGGTCACAGCGGCGTCGGTACGGTCACCCGTGCCGGCGCAGGTCGTGGAAGAAGTCCTCGACGACATGGAGTTGCCCGGAGCGCGCCGTCTCGTCGTACACGTACTTGCCGACGGCGAGGTCGAGTACGCCGAGGCCGAACGGCGAGAACACCACAGGCCGGTCGGTGGGGGGCGTCACGCGTCCGGTCATGACGTCGGCGAGTGTGCCGTGCAGGAAGTCTCGGTTGCCGGTGAGCTGTTCGGCCAGATGCGGGGAGGTGTCGGCCTTGAGGCAGTGGTCGACGTCGTCGACGATGTTGGTCGAGGCGAGGATGATCCGGGGCGCCAGGTCGCGCAGGGACACATGCAGGACCAGCGGATTGTGGTGGAACCAAGCCGGGTCGCTGACGTGCGGCTCGCCCGCGATGGTGGCGAACACGACGAGGTCACTGGAGCGGATGAGTTCCTCGGGGTCGTCGTGCACGGTGATCTGTCCGGCGCTGCCGGTCCGTCGAAGGTGGTCCCCGAACCCCGCGGCGCTCTGCTGGGACAGGTCATGGACGCCGGTCTCGTCGAAGGACCAGCCCACGGCGGTCAGGAAGGTGTGGATGTAGCGGGCGATCAGGCCCGTGCCGAAGAACCCGATGCGGGTGGGCCGTTGCCGGTTGCGGGTGAGGTGGTCGGCCGCCAGTGCCGCGGACGCGGCGGTTCTGGTGGCGCTGATGATGGAGCTTTCCAGGCAGGCGAAGGGATAGCCGGTGTCGTGATCGTTGAGGATCAGGACGGCGGAGGCCCTGGGGATACCCGCCTGGACGTTGTCGGGGAAACTGGAGATCCATTTGAGGCCGTCCACCCGGTCCTGCCCGCCGATCGAGGCGGGCAGGGCGATGATCCGGGAGGTGGGGCGGTCGGGGAACCGCAGGAAGTAGGACGGCGGGTTGACCGACTCTCCGGCGGCGTGCAGCAGATAGGTGGCCTCGACGAGGTCCACGATCTGCGGTTCCCGGCCCCGCAGGGCGTGCTGGACCTGTGCTCCGGCGATCACTGCGAACGATGGCACGGTGTACGGCTGGGACATGGCGGGCTCCATTGCCGTGGAAGGGGCGTTGGTCATCGGCTGCTCATCTCGGCGGGCGGCGCGCACGGGGCCGGCGTGAGCGGCTCGGCCATGGCGACGAGTACGTCACGTGGTCCCTGGAATGCCTCCCTGCTGTGTGCCGTGCGCACATTGTCGACGAGCATGAGGTCGCCGGCCCGCCACGGCGCGCGGGCCGTGTGGGCGGCGTAGATGTCGTTGAGGAGCTGGACGATGTCCGGGCCGATGGGGTCGCCGCTTCCGAAGCGGGTGTTGAACGGCAGCGAGTCGGCGCCGTGGACGTCGATGAGGTAGTCGCGGATCTCGGGTTCGATCGTCCATTCGTTGAGGAAGGCGATCTGGTTGAACCAGCAGCGGCGGCCGGTGACCGGGTGGACCGTCACGGCGGGGCGGCGCTGTCGCGTGCGCAGACTGCCGTCGGTTTGCCAGGCGAACGCGATGCCGGCGCTGCGGCAGTAGTCCTCGACGGCACCGCGGTCATCGGTGCCGAAGGCCTCGCTGTAGGGGGCGCCGATCTCGTCGTTGTAGGTACGGGTGAGCAGCCAGCCTTCCCGCTCGAAGCGCTCGACCAGTTCGTCCGGCAGCGCCTCCAGGACGGCGCAGGCATCGGCGATGGCGGTGGCTCCGCCGGTGGCGGGTGCGGTCAGACAGGCGAACAGCATCAGGCCAGGCGGCCGGAGTGTGTAGCTGAGTTCGTGGTGCATGCACATCGGCTGGGTCGGTGGCCAGGCCGAGGAGGAGTACACGCCCGGGGCGTACGTCCTGCGGGGAGCGAAGGACTCCCTGTCGGTCATCAGGGCCGGGGCCAGCCGGTGGAGGACGACGCCGGCCTGGTTCGCGTCACGCAGGCGCAGGCCACGGACGAGGACCGCGCCGTGTTCGGTGACCAGGGTGCGCAGTGCGTGACGGTGGTCGGCCGCCCACGCCGGGGCGTCGCCGGGGGTGTCCACGTACAGGACCGGGGGCTTGCCGGGGTTCAGGTCCACCTTGAGGAGGGACGCCGGCGTCGCGTAGGACATGGTGGCTTTCCTTTCGATGTGGCTCATGTGGATGTGGTTCATGTTGATGTGGTTCGGTTCGATGTGGTTCAGCAAGCGGTCATCGGTTCGGGCGCTTGGCGCTCGGTTCGGTCGTCGACCAGGGCGGCCAGGTCGGTGAGGACCGGGTGTGCCATGACGTCCTTGAGGGACACGGTGCGGTCCAGGGCTATGGCGAGCTTCACCGCCGAGAGGGAGTTGCCGCCGCGGTCGAAGAAGTGGTCGCGGCGTCCGATGCGCTCTTCCGGCACGCCGAGGACATGGCCCCAGGCGGCGGCCAGCCGCTGCTCGGTCGGAGTGGCCGGTGGCTCGTGAGCGTCCTCGCTGCCGGCGCACTCGGTGGCGAGCACCGTCAGCGCCTTCTTGTCGATCTTGCTGTTGGCGGTCAGCGGAAGGCTTTCGCACCAGTGGAAGGCGGCCGGGACCATGTAGGCGGGCAGCGAGGCACCCAGCCGGTCGGCGAGGCTCCCGGAGTCGACGGGGTTCTGAGCGGAGTAGAAGGCGACCAGGTGCTTGCCGCGATCGGCGCGCTCGGTGACCACCACCGCGCCGTCGCGGACACCGGGCAGGCCCAGCAGGGCGTTCTCGATCTCGCCGATCTCGATCCGGAACCCGCGGATCTTGACCTGCGCATCGCGTCGGCCGAGGAACTCCAGCTTGCCCGAAGGATGCCAGCGGCCGTAGTCACCGCCGAGATAGAGCCGTGTGCCGGTCCGGTGCGGATCGTCGAGATAGGCCGCTCGGGTGCGTTCGGGATCGTTGATGTAGCCGCGGCCGACACACACTCCGGAGAACGCGATCAGGCCCGGCGCACCGAGTGGCACCGGTGCGAGGTGTTCGTCGACGACGTAGATGCGCACGTTGTTGACCGCCCGGCCGAGCAGGATGCGTTCCGGTGCCCGGTGCATGATCTCGTGGTTGGTGTCGTCCGAGGTCTCGGTGAGCCCGTAGGCGTTGACCAGCCTGATCCGGGGCTGGGCGGTGAACCAGCGCTCGGCGAGTTCCTTCTTCAGCGCTTCCCCGGTGACGGACACGTACCGCAGATCGGGCAGCGCGCGGGGGCGCTGTTCGAGCTCGGTAAGAACGGCTTCGAGGTAGGACGGCACGACCTGGACGACGGTGGCCCTGCCCTCGGTGACGGTGTCGAGGAATCGGGGGACGTCAAGGATGGCGTCCTGCTCGACCAGCAGGGCTCGCCCACCGGTCAGCAGGGCGCAGAGCAGTTGCCACAGGGAGATGTCGAAGCACTGCGGCGCGGTCTGGGCCACCACATGTCCTTCACCGATCTCGAGGTCGTCGATCTTGGCGTAGAGGTGGTTGAGCAGACCGGCGTGTTCACACATGGCGCCTTTCGGCTCACCGGTGGAGCCGGAGGTGAAGTAGATGTAGGCCAGTTGGCCGGGCGTGACCGGGATGCCGAGATCGTCGTCCGCGTGGTCTTCCTCGTACGCCGCCTCGACGAAGAGCCTCTCGACTCCGGGCAGCGAGTCGACGGCCCGGTCGAGGGTGGTGGTGCTGCCGGGTTCGGTCAGCGCCAGGGCGCAGTCGGCGCGGGAGAGCATGGCGGCGATGCGTTCGGCCGGGAAGTGCGGCTCGATGGGCAGGTAGGCAGCTCCGGACTTGAAGACCGCGAGGACCGCAGTCAGCCAGTCCAGGTTGCGTTCGGTCACCACCGCGACGACGCCTTCGCGAACCTGCCCACGGGCGGCAAGGGCGCGGGCCACCCGGTTCGCCCGGGCGTTGAGCTCCGCATAGGTCCACTGCCGGCCGGCGTGCACGGCGGCGACGGCATCCGGATGCATCCGCACCCGTTCCTCGAACAGCTCATGCACCCTCGCGTTCGGCAACTCTCGTTCGGGTCCTGCGAGTTGCTCCAACTGAAGGCGTTTTTCCGCGGCGGACAGCAGGCTCTGGCGGGCGTGTTCGGCATCGGGGTCGGCGGTCATCAGCGCCAGCGCGGTCAGGTGGTAGCCGGCGATGCGGGCGGCGCTCGTGGAGTCGAGCATGTCGGTGCGGTAACGCAGTCGCAGCACGAGCCGGCCGCCGTGGTGCCGGATGCCCACGCGCAGCGCGGTGTCCTCGGTGAGGTCCCCGTCGACCGCGGTGAGATCGAGGACGGTCTCGAACACCGGCCCGGTGAGGCGGAGTTCGCGCCGCAGCTGGTCGAGGTCCTCGGCCGGAACGGCCTGGTGCGCCCGCAGTGCAGCGACCGTCTGATGGCTTATGTGCGCCAGTTCCCACCAGGAGGCGGGTACCGTGGTGAGCCGGCACGGCAGCGGGCGGCCGTTCTCGGTGACGTAGCCGGTGGTGATCTCGCGCTCCGCGGACAGTGCCGCGAGGACCTTGGCGTGCGCCGCCAGCAGAAGCGAATCGATCGGTACCGCCAGTTCGTCCGCCAGTCGGCGCAGCCCGGCCACGGTACCGTCGGGGGCTTGTGCCTCGTACTGGCCGACGCCGGGCGTCGGGTGAGGGGTCCAGCGTGGTGCGGGGGTGAATCCGCCGGCTGTCAACACGCCGCGCCAGTACTCCAGGCCGTCGCGGGTGTGGTTCGGATGCGTTGTCATCGGGTCATTTCCTCTGCTTGTTGCCGGTGTCGGTGTCGTGGGATCAGTCGCCGCAGGCTCCGGCGGCGAGGGCGGCGTCGGTCTCCCGGCGGCTCTCGGGCTGGGTCTTGGGGCCGGGCATGTCCCGGGCCGGGTTGCCGGCCCACTGGGCGTGCGGGGAGACTTCCTCGCCCTTCATGAGGAAGGAGTCGGGGGCGAGCACGGCACCGTCGCCGATCGTCACGCCGTAGTGGACGAAGGCACCGACCCCGAGGGTGCAGCCGCTGCCGAGGGTGCTGCGGTCGGACTTGAAGGCGCCGTCCTCCTGCGAGTGGCACTGGACCACGGTCCCGGCGTTCAGCGTGGTGTCGTCGCCGATGGTCACGAGGGTGCGCTCAGGGAAGAAGCAGCCGTCGTCGAAGACCCGCTTGCCGATCCGGGCTCCCAGGAGCCGCCAGATCATGCTCTTGAAGGGGGTGCCGTCGAACACCTGGATGTAGTCGACCGAGGCCAGCTTCCAGAAGCGCTCGTGGCGCCAGAAAGGGGGCTCGTAGATCGAGCAGTACAGCGGCTTCTGTGTCCTGAATCCGGTGGAGGCCCGTTCGATCAGCGCGAAGTAGACGACGGTGAACGTGAGCGTGAGGACACCGGCCAGGGCGATCGCCGGTGCGCCGAGCGAGGGATAGAGGCCGGCCGCGCCCATGGTGATGAGGGTGATCACGAAGAGGTGGAGGAACCGCGCCGACAGGTACAGGCCGGCGGTCACGGCATTGTGCCTGTTCTTGGCGGCCAGGCGGCGGCGCCGTTCGTCGCCGGTCTCCAGGTGGCTGAACCTGTTGTCCCGCATCACCGTGCGCGGGATCTCGAAACTGGGTGAGCCCAGCAGGCCCACGCCCTCACGCACCGGACCGTCGATCGGGACCATGACCTTCGTGGCGAGCAGACAGTTGTCGCCGGTCTTGCCCTGGGAGGGGTAGGCGATGCGGTTCCCGAGGAAGTTCCGGGGGCCGATCGACGTGCGGGACACACGGAAGGACGTGCTGGAGAAGTCGGCGTTCATGAGGGACAGTCCGTCGGCGATCATGGTGCCGGTGCCGACAGAGCTCAGGTAGGGGTTGTCGTGCTGTACTTCGGTGCCGAAGTTGGACCCGGTCTGCTCGACTCGCGACAGGTCGTATCCGAGGTAGCGCAGGTAGTGCACGATGGCGGAGCTGTCGCCGAAGAGCGCGGTGAAGAACTTCCTGTTGGTCATCAGCGCGATCGCCCGGTGGATGCCGTAGTGGAAGCCGTACAGCGGATAGACCTTGCCGGGCTTGATGGCCCGGTTGAGGACGCGCGGCACGGTGCCCACGACGAGGAGGCCGGCGAGGAGGGAGCCGAAGAAGACCACCAGGGACGCGGTCAGCGCTTCGACGTAGAAAGCCGGGCTGCCCACCGGCCGGGGCTCCAGGAATGCGTGCAGCTCCGGGACGCCGGCCAGCAGGGCGCTCGCGCCGCCCATCGTCAACGGCAGCCACACCACCAGCAGGCTCAGCAACTGCATGGCGCCGTATGCGGTCCTCGTGCGGGTGGGGCAGTCGGCGGGGCCGACGGTCCGGTAGTCCACGTCGGCCGGCTGCGCCGGGGAGCCGTGCCAACGCGCGCCGGCGGGCACTGCCTGGCCGGCGTGCAGCGAGGAGGCGTGGCCCAGCTGGGAGCCGTCGCCCATCGAGGTGTCGATGTCGAGGACCGTGTGCTCGCTGACGAGCACCTTGCTGCCGAGCGTGACCCGGCCGGTCTGGATCAGGCCGCCGCGTGCGCGGTAGCAGGACAACTGCACGTCCTTGCGGATGACCGTGCCGTCCCCGACCGTGAACAGATCAGTACAGACCGGGGCCGTACGCGTGAGGATCGTGACGCCCCTGCCGATCCGCGCACCCAGCGCCCTGAGGTAGAGCACGTAGAGCGGTGAACCGACGAACAGGCGCACGGGGCTGGTGCGGATCAGGGTCTTGACGATCCAGAAGCGCAGATAGGCCGTGCCCCACAAGGGAAACTCGCCGCATCGCCAACGGCCGACGAGTGTCCACTTCGCCACGATCGGGAAGGTGCACAGGCCGAGAAAGGCCACGGCAGCGAACAGGACCGACCGCAGGTAGAGGTCGAACAGCCCCGAGCCTGCGGAGATCCAGTCATAGCCTTCGGCGACAGCGAAGGCGGCGAGGCAGGAATAGGCCAGGAAGACCAGGAACTGCACCATTCCGCAGACGACGAATCGCCGGGTGGCGGCCGCGGTCCCCGCGTCGGCCGGCGGACGTGCCTGTGCCTGTGCTGTCGATTCCTCCGGCGGCGGCTGGGACGGGACGGAAGCGGGCGCGGTGTCGGAGAGTGCGACGGCCAGGCTCCGGATAGTGGGGTACCGGTAGATGTCCTTCATGGACACCGTCGGCAGATCCTCCCGCTTCCTCACCCGCGCACAGAACCGCGCCATCACCATGGAATCGGCGCCCAGGTCGTTGAAGAAGTGACTGTCGGCCGCCACCTGCTCGACTTGTACGACGCCGGCCAGCACCTCGGCCAGAAGCCTCTCCATGACGGTCGTCATGCCGGTCGAGGTACCGGTAGATCTGCCGGTGTATCCACCAGTGGAGACGTCACTCGGAGCGGCCGCACATACGCCCGCGGTTCTATCCAGCACGATGGCTCCTCGAAGTCGATTCGGTGCGTGTCGATCGGTGCGTACGGATTCGTGACGCCCGCCTCTCCAGTAGGCCCGAGCGGGGAATTCCTGTCCCGTCCCTGAATTTCGGGTCTTGACACCGAACGCCGGTCTTGTTACTCGACCGCTCCCCCGCCCCAGCGGCGCCGCCTACGCGCACACGAAGCGCATGTCAAGCCCCGAATTTCGGTGGCATGACACAACCGCTCCGAATTGGGCGTACTGGAGACGTTCCGGCGAGTCGAAACTCACCGCCGAATTCCCCTCCCCCCTGCGGCACCGAGACGGATCAGCGGCCTGAAGGCCTCCCCTGATCGAGGAGACGAGCATGCCTGTCATATCCGCCCCCCAGGCCTTCAATCAGGACGACCTCTACGTCGACCTCGAGGGAATCTTCGAGCACCCCTTGTTCCTCAAATGCGAGGGATTCAATTTCGCGGGCTCGATCAAACTCAAGGCCGCCACCGAAATGGTCGAGGCCGCCGAACGCGACGGCCGGCTGACGCCGGACTCGATTCTGGTGGAGTCGTCCTCGGGCAACCTGGGCGTGGCCCTGAGCATGATCGCGGCCAACAAGGGATACCGGTTCGTGTGCGTGACCGACTCCCGCTGCAACCTGGCGACCCGGATGATGATGGAGGCCCTGGGCAGCCAGGTCCACATCGTCACCGAGCCCGATCCGGTCGGCGGCCTGCTCGGCGCACGCATCGGACACGTCCACGAACTGTGCGAGTCCGACGACCGGTATGTATGGCTCAACCAGTACGCCAACCCCAGCAACGGCACGGCCCACTACCGAAGGACAGCCCCGGCGATCGCCCGGCAGTTCCCGGACCTGGAAGTGCTGTTCGTCGGGGCCGGGACCACCGGGACGCTGATGGGCTGCGCACGCTATTTCCGCGAGTGGCACCGGCCGGTGCGCATCGTGGCCGTCGACGCCATCGGCTCGGTGACCTTCGGCGGCGCACCTGGCCGACGGATGATTCCCGGTCTGGGCACCAGCAGGCGCCCGCCGTTGCTGGACGAGTCGTATGTCGACGATGTGGTGCGTGTGGCGGAGGCCGACACCGTTCGGGCCTGCCACCGGCTGGCCAGGCGTGGGTTTCTGTTCGGGGGTTCCACCGGCACCGTGGTCAGCGGCGCGATGGCCTGGCTGGCTCGTCAGGAGGAGCGGGAACTGACCGCGGTGGCCATCGCCCCGGATCTTGGTGAGCGGTATCTGGAGACCATCTACCAGACCGCCTGGGTGGAGGACCTGTACGGCGATGACGTCCTCGACTCCGTCCCCGACTCCCGGCCGCTGAGCATCCCGTCCCAGGCAGCCTGACCCCGGGTGGGACCGACTCGCCCACGACAGCCTGCGAGCGGCCCCACCCCGCGTACTTACCGGCCGGAATGGCGAACCCGTGACGGCCCCGGCACCGCACCGCAACCGTGGTGGCCGAAAATGTGTCTCTCAAAGCGTGCCCGAAGCCTTGGAGTGAACGGGATTCCGGTGGCACGGCGGATCGGGGGGGGACGGAATGAACGCATGGGCGGTGCCCGGATACACCGAGTCGCTGGAGCTCGGTTCGGGGGCGAGCGGACGGGTCGTACTGGCCGTGCACGAGGAGACCGGCGTTCCGGTCGCGGTGAAGTACCTCAGCGACTCACTGCGCACCCGACCGGACTTCGTACACGAGTTCAGGGCTGAGGCGCGACTGCTCGGCGGACTGGAAAGCCCGTACGTCGCCGAACTGTATGAATACGTCGAGAGCCCGGACGGCGCCGCCATCGTGATGGAGCTGGTGGACGGAGTCTCGTTGCGGACCCTGCTGACCAGGGAGGGTCCGCTGGATCCCGAGGCCGCGCTCGTCGTCCTCAAGGGATCGCTGCTCGGCCTGGCCGACGCGCACCACGTCGGCGTCGTGCACCGCGACTACAAGCCGGAGAACGTCCTGGTCGTACCGGACGGATCGTCCAAGCTCGTCGACTTCGGGATCGCCGTGGACACCGGCACGAGTGTCGGCATCGCGGGCACCCCTTCCTACATGGCTCCGGAACAGTGGACCGGCGCCCCCGCCTCGCCCACCGCCGATGTGTACGCGGCCACGGCCACGTTCTTCGAGTGCCTGACGGGCCACAAGCCGTACGCGGGTGACAACCTCGCCGAACTCGCCCTGCGGCACGTGGACGCGCCCATCCCCACGGACGAGGTCCCCGAGGCGGTACGGGAACTGGTACGGCGCGGACTGGCCAAGGACCCGGGGGAACGGCCCACCCACGCCGAGGCGTTCGTCTCGGAACTGGAGGCGGCCGCCGACGCCGCCTATGGGCCGGACTGGGAGGAACGCGGCCGCGGCCGGCTCGCCGCCCTGGTGGCACTGCTGCCGCTGCTGCTGCCCTCCGCGCGCCACACCCCGCACACCACCACGGACATCGCACGCACGGTCCTGGCTCAAGAGGCGGGCCACCACGGCCGGATCGGGTCGTGGCTCCCCGGCCGGCCCGGGATGCTGGTGACCGCCGCGGCGGTGCTCCTGGGCATCCTCCTGGCCTACGGCGCCCAGCACACCGCGGCACCGGATCCGCAGCAGGCGGCGCAGGCGCTGGCCACCACCAGCGCCCGGCCCGGCATGACATCGCCCGGGCCCACCGCACCGACTTCGCCGGCCCATCCGTCCTCGTCCCCGACGCCCACCACATCCTCCAGTGCGTCGCCCTCGGACGCGGAGACCTCGGGGACCCCCGGCACCGACAACCCCTCGGCATCGGCCACCACGGCTCCGTCCGAGGCGACGACGACCGGCGGGACGACCACCGATCCGGCGCCGACGACCACCTCCCCCGCCCCGCCGGCCGCTCCCGCCGTCAAGGACGTCGCCGTGTCGGCCTTCCGGCAGACGGGTCCGTCCACGGGCACGGCGACGGTCGACATCACCACGGACGGCACCGGGCCGGTCTCCATCACCGTCTCGTGGTTCACGAGCAATGTCCCAGGCGCGCTCGGCGCCCCGGACGGCGCGTCCCAGACCTTCCAGCGCAATGGCGCCACCCACTACACGATCCCCGTCGACCACACCTTCCAGAGCACGGGCTGCTACTGGGCGGTGCGGGCCACGACGGCCCCGGCCTCCGCCGACGGCGGCGCCTCTCAGCAGCTACTGACCAGGCAGTGTGAGCTCCGATGACCACACGCGACGACAGCACCCCCGCGCCCGCCGAGGACAGCGAGCCCACGCGCGTGCTCGGCTCCGGCGACGAGCACGCCCCGACCGTCCACCTCCCCGCCACCGGGGAACGCCCACCGGCCGACGAACCCGGCCCGGCCGACGCCGAGTACAGCGCCACCGTCCTCGGCAGCCACTGGATCCAGCGGCCCGAACGCGACGACACCAAGACCCTCGCCGAGAACACCGCCACCCTCGTGGAGCCGGAGCCGACCGTTACGAAGACGGCGTCGACCGCACCGGCGCAACCGGACCGTGTCGAGGGGACCGTGCTGCGTTTCGGCCCGGGAGTGACGGCCGCTGTCGCCCATCGCACGCACAGAACGCTGCCCGCCGTGCCACAGGCCCCGACGACGCCTCGGCGGCGCCGCCTGCGCAGACACGCCCTGCCGGCACTGGTGCTGATCTGCGTCGTCGCGTTCCTGCTCTGGCAGCGCCTCGGTCCGTCGGTGGAGGTGCGCACGGTGGCGGTCACGGCTCGGCCGACGGCTGTCGGGTGCGACGACACCGCGGACGTCGTCGGCGTCGTCACCACGAACGGCCGACCGGGCAAGCTCTCCTACCGCTGGATCCGCAGCGACGGCACCACTTCGGGCGTCCTGCGCGAAACGGTGGTCCGAGGCCAGAAGCGCGCACGGCTGCACCTCCTGTGGACCTTCCAGGGCATGGGCCACTACCGGGCACGGGCCGAACTACTCATCCTCTCCCCCACACACCGCACGGTCGCCACCCACCTCACATACGACTGCCCCTGACCGTCGTGCTCCGGCGAGCTCGGCTCGTGGAGGTCAGCAGTCTTCGGCCGCCTGGTCGTCGTCTGCGCTGCTGCTGGGACCGAGCCGGACGCAGCACTCCCCCGGCTCGGGGGCCAGTACGGCTTGGACTCCGTTGACCTCAAGGCCGTTCAGATAGCCGCTGAGAAAGGCCTGGTTCATGCCGCACACCAGGTCGGGGGCCTTCTCTGCCAGCGGGTGGAAGGGACAGTTGCGCAGTCGAAGGCGGGTCGGGGTTTCACGAACGGGCTCGTAGCCGTACCCGTCCAGCAGGCGCTCACAGGCGGTCAACCCGCGCTCCGGGCCGAGGCGCCCCGGGCGGGTCTCCTCCCGCGCGGCCTCCCCCATCCGTCGGCCTCGCTGCTCGGCGGTCCGTACCGCTGCCTGCGCGGCGTTCTCGTCCGCACGCTCGGTCAGCACGGCATCCAGGAGAAGGTCCGCCAGGAGTTCATGGCGCCGCTCGGGGATGCTGACGCTGATCTGGGCGTCAGTGGGTTCGTACACCTTCGGCTGTCTGCCGACCTTGCGGATCCCGCCCGGAGTTTCGTACCGCGCGCACAGCAGGCCGGCTTCGACGAGCTTGTCGAGGTGGAAGGCCGCGAGCTTGCGCGAGATGCCGACGCTGGCGGCGGCCTCGTCGCGGGTGACGGCGCGGCGGGCACGCCGGATGAACATGAACATGCGCCGCCGTGAGTCCTCGCTCAGGACGCTGACGGAGTCTATGGCGGCGCCAGCCGCGCCGACCTGCGGAGTCGAGTCAGGAGTCACGAGAACACGGTAACTCCAGCTTGGATGGGCACAACCATTCTTTCTGGTCTTCTGTCCTGCATGCCTTGACGCGCGTCATCAATAAGTCCAAGTATTGTTGGTGAAACCGGTGGGAGGTTGCAATGGCCACTGAGTCTCAGCTCCAGGCGAAGCGACCGGTCACTGCCGCGCTCGCCGGACCGTACGGCCACCCGTTCCACCCGATCCTGGTGACGGTGCCGATCGGTGCGTGGGTGGCCAGTCTGGTCTTCGACATCGCTTCCCGTTTCGTCCACCGGCCGGGGTTCCTGACCCAGGGCTCGGAGTGGTTGATCGCGGTGGGGGTGATCGGTGCCCTGCTGGCGGCCATGGTCGGGTTCCTCGACCTGTTCGCGATTCCCGTCGGCAGCAGGGCCTTTCGTACGGCCCTGGTCCATATGACGCTGAACCTGCTGGTGACCGCCGCCTACGTCGTCAACTTCCTGTGGCGGTACAGCGACTACGCCGACGGCGGGAGTGTCGGCGTCGGCAGGCTCGTCCTGTCCGCGGTCAGCCTGGCGGTCCTGGGCGTCTCGGGATTTCTGGGCGGCAAGCTCGCCTACCGCTACGGCGTACGGGTCGCCGACGAGAGCACCCAGGCCGAGGGATTCACGCCCGGCCCACGTCGCCCGACGTCGTCCGGCTGACATCGATCTCGTCCTCACTCGGGAGTTCCCCATGGACATCGCCGCATTGATCGCCTGGGTGGTCACCGCCTCCGGTGGCTTCTACATGCTCGGCACCTGGATCCAACGAGGCGGAATCCGGCAGCAGCAGTCCGGCAGCAGCCGTATGCCCGCGCCGGTGGTCTTCGGACACTTCGCCCTGGCCGCGGTCGGCCTGGTGGTGTGGATCATCTATGTCGTGGCCGACAAGAGCGCCCTGGCCTGGACCGCGTTCGGTCTGCTGCTACCGGTCGCCCTGCTGGGCTTCGTGATGCTGGCCCGCTGGATCCCCGTCCATCGCGAGCGTGCCGCGGCGGCTTACGGCGCCGAGGTGGACGTCCCCGCCGAGCGGCACTTCCCGCTGCCGGTGGTGCTGGCCCATGGGCTGTTCGCCGTGGTGACCCTCGTTCTGGTCCTGCTCACCGCCGTGGGCATCGGCGGCAGCTGACTCGACCTGCCAGGTCGGCGCCGGTCTCGCCCGGCGCCGAGGGGAGCTTGCATCCGGTACCTGGGTACAGGTTTACCGTCAGTGGTGTCCCGGGCTGCGGTTGCTCGGGGACGCTGTGACGGGAGTGAGCGCGATGACCGATCTGGGATGGGTGCCCCGGTCCTGCACTCTGCCGACGACGGAGCGGCCCCTGCGGGTGGCGGAGTGGGACACGCTGTTCGGCGAGCGGCTGACGGACGTGTCCCGGCCTGAGCCGTTGCTCCTGCGCCTGGAGTTGTCAGGCGGCGGTGTTCAGGAGCGGGTCCGCGACCTGGCCGAGCGGGAAAGCGGCTGCTGCTCGTTCTTCACGTTCAGCGTTGCGGGCGAAGGCTCCCGAGTGCGCTTGGACATCGCGGTGGATCAGGTGCACGCGCCGGTCCTGGACGCACTCGCCGACCGGACCGGAGCCCTGGCCGGAGCGGGGGAACAGGCGTGAGCGAGGAGCTGCGCAGCGGTCAGGTCGCCGAGGCTGCCGGTGTGAACATCCAGACCCTGCGTTATTACGAACGTCGCGGCCTGCTGGCCGAGCCGCAGCGCAGTCCCGGCGGACACCGGCTGTACGGCGACGACGCGGTCACCGCGCTGCGCGTGATCAAGGCAGCCCAGCGCCTCGGCTTCACCCTGGACGAGGTCGCCGAGTTGCTGGAGACCGGCCGCCACCGCCACGGCCGACCCGTAGCCGGGCTGCAGGAGCGCGCGAAGGCGAAGATCGCCGAGGTCGACGCGAAGATCGCGGACCTGACCACCATCCGCACGGCCCTGACCACCGCCGTCGACGCGGGCTGTGACGACCTGACCGCGTGCGCCGACAGTGCTCACTGTCCCATCCCCTTCACCGACCTCGCCGAGGAGCATCGTCATGCCGGACCCTGTTGCTGACCCGCGCGTCCGCCGGACACCGAAGACGTTGGCGGGCCTCGCCGGGCTGGCCTGCCTGGCCTGTTGTCTGCTGCCCGTCCTGATAACGGCGGGAGTGGTAGGCGCCGGGGCCTCCGCCGTCGTGGGCCCGCTGCCCGCTCTCGCCCTCGCTCTGGCCGCGCTGGCCGGGGCCACGTGGTGGTTCGGCCGACGCCGCTCCGCATGCTCTTGCGGGTCCGCGGCCAGGAACGAACACGGATGCGGCTGCAAGGCCGACAACGACCCCCTGAAGATCACCGGTCCCGTCCGTAGTCCGTAGGCAGGGCCGGCCGCGCCCAGGCCCGTCACTCTTCGCACGGCTCTCGAGCAGGCCGCGGGACGAGCTCCGTCGGCGCGGCCTTCATGCCGGAAGGGGCTTGGTCCGTTCGGCCGTCATGAGCTGGCGTGCCGTGTCCGACCACGGTGTTGTTGAAGCGGATGCGCAACGGCACAAGGGGCGCTGGTGACGTGAGGCGCTTGGCTGCGCGGGGCGGAGCTGAGGGACAGAGCTGAAGGACTGAGCATGGCCATATCCGGCTCCATAGCCGTCCGAGCGCGTCGTGCCGCTGCCGTCGCCACGGCGGTGAGCTGCTTGGCGGTCGTAGGCACCGCACAGAACGTCAGCGCGGCCGACGGACCGGCGCCGTCGGTGCCTCCGCGGTTGGAGTGGAAACCCTGCGCTCGGGGCCCGGAGTTCGACTGCGCGACCGTGAAGGTGCCGCTGGACTACCTCCACCCCGGTCGTCGCACCATCGAACTGGCGGTCGTCAAGCGGAAGGCGACCGGCCACGGCCGGCGTATCGGCACCCTGTTCTTCAACCCCGGCGGTCCCGGCGGCCCCGGAACGGTGGAGATGCCGCAGAACTACCAGTTCTTCCCGCAGGAGATACGGGAGCGGTTCGACATCGTCAGCTGGGATCCACGCGGAGTCGGCAACAGCACCGCCGTGAACTGCTTCGCGAGTCCCGAGGCAGCCAAGGCCTGGATGTCGGGCAGGCCGGCCGGCTTCCCCGTGGGCGAGCGGCAGCGGGCGGCCTGGATCGCCGCGTACAAGGATCTGTCCCGGCGCTGCCGGCAGCGCGACCCCGAGCTTCTGCGCCATGTGTCGACCGCGGACAGCGCCCGCGACCTCGACCAGCTGCGCCGGGCGGTGGGTGAACCACAACTGACCTACCTGGGCATCTCCTACGGCACGTTCCTCGGCGCCACTTATGCCAACCTCTTTCCCGGCCAGGTCCGCGCCATGGTTCTCGACAGCAACATCGATCCGCAGGCCTGGACGAACCACGCCTCCGACGAGGAACCCGAACTACCGGTGTTCCTGCGCATGGGTTCGGACCGCGGCGCGGCGGCAACCCTGGACCAGTTCCTCACCCTGTGCGGATCGACCACCACCGACGGCTGCGCCTTCTCGGCCGGCAGCCCCAGAGCGACGCGGGACAAGTTCGACGAGCTGACGCGGCGTCTTCGGACACATCCCGTGGGCGCGTGGACCTACGGCCGGTCGATCGGTGACGTGGTGAGCGCCCTCAACGTCGTCCACCCCGGCTGGACGGAGCTCGCCGGCAAGTTGCAGGACCTGTGGCAGGGACGCGTACCGAAGCCGTCCGCGCCCCAGCCCGCACCGCCCGTACCGGTCCCGTACCTGGGCGAGGAACAGGGTGGTGCCGTGCTCTGCTCCGACAGCCCCAATCCACGCGACCCCGGTGTCTACCACGCACTGGAGGAGGCAGCCGCCATCAGCGCGGGCGATGCCGGGCGCTTCTGGACCTGGGCGGCGGAGCCGTGTGCCACCTGGCCGGCGGTCGCCACGAACCGCTATCGAGGCCCGTGGAACCGGCCGACGGCCCACCCGGTGCTGGTGGTCGGCACCAGATACGACCCCGCCACGCCCTACCGGGCAGCGCAGGCCATGGCCGAGGATCTGGCCGACGCCCGCCTGCTCACCAACGACGGGTACGGGCACACCACCATGCTCAATCCCAGCAGTTGCGTCGACGCGTACGAGAGCCGCTACCTCATCGACGGCACCCTCCCGCCGGCCGGAGCGACGTGCCGTCCGGACAGGGCCCCGTTCACCGCACCCGAGCCGCGGGGCGGCGTCGCCACGGGCGGCGGCGGGCTGGCCGCCGCCTCTTGATCACTCCGCCGCGGCGAGCAGCCGTGCCTCGTTCTCCTCGTACAGCCGCTGGTTCTCCTGGCTCTGGGCGGCGTTGCGTCGGTGGTCCAGACGGCTGCCCAGCCAGCCCGCCAGATAGCCGACCGGGATGGAGACCAGGCCGGTGGACTGCATGGGGAACCAGCCGAAGTCCGCGTTCGGGAAGACCGAGGCCGGCGTGCCCGAGACGGCCTTGGAGAAGACCATCAGCACGAGGGCGCTGGCAGCGCCTCCGTAGAGACTCGCGAGCAGGCCGGTACGGGTGAATCCTCGCCAGAAGAGGGAGTAGGTCAACGCGGGGGCCACGGCCGACGCCCCGATGCAGATCGCCAGTGTCGTCAGCACGCCGACGTCCCAGTTCTGGACCAGGGTGGAGAGCGCGATGGCGGCGGCTCCCACGGCCACGCTCGCCCAGGCCGCCACCGTCATCTCCGTACGCGGCGCCGCCTGTCCGCGCCGCGCCGCGTGGGTGAACAGGTCGTGGGCGAGCGACGAGGCCGCGGCCAGGGTCATCCCCGCGACCGAGGACAGCAGGGTGATGAACACCGTGCCGGCGACGGCCGCGTAGAGGATCGTCGAGCCCGCGGAGCCGGGGCCGCCGCCGAGCATCCGGGACAGTATGAGCACCGACGTCCTGCCGTGCGGGTCGGCCGCGGTGATGTAGCGGGATCCCACCAGGGCCGCCGCACCGGTCCCCAGGATGATCACGATCAGGCAGAAGGTCGTGACCGTGCCGACCGCCCACGACATGGAGCGGCGCACGGCGGGTACGTCGCGTGCGGAGTACAGGCGCATCGTGATGTGCGGCAGGCAGGCCGCGCCGAGGATCACGGTGATCTGGAGACTGGCGAAGTCCAGCCGGTCACCGGCGGAGGTGCCCAGTTGCAGACCCTGCTGGAGGTAGGCGGAGCCGGCGCCGCTGCCGTGCTGGGCGGCCCGGAGGATGTCGCCGGGGTTCCAGTCGAAGCGGTTCAGGACCAGGACGGCGACGACGAGACTGGTGCCCAGCAGGATCACGATCTTGATCATCTGGATGAGGGCGGTGCCGCGCATGCCGCCGATCGCCGCGTAAATGATCATCAGGCTGCCGACGAGGACGATGCATGTCGTCCTGGCGCCCCCCGAGTGCGGGATGCCCAGGATGAAGGTGAGCAGCGACCCGGCCCCGGAGAGCTGGACGACCAGGAAGGGGAGGGTCGCCGCCAGGGTCACCACGCAGGAGGCGATACGGACGGCCCGCCCGGGCATGTTGCGGGCCAGGACGTCGCCCATGGTGAACTTGCCGGCGTTGCGCAGGGGTTCGGCCAGCAGGAACATCAGCAGCACCAGCGACATGGCGGTGCTGACCGCCAGGACATAGCCGTCGTATCCGGCGAGCGCGACGATGCCGGTGGTGCTCAGCACCGTGGCCGCGGAAATGTAGTCACCGGCGATCGCCAGGCCGTTCCTGAGCGGCGTGAGCGAGAGATAGCCGGTGTAGAAGTTCGTCAGGTCGTCGCGGTCCGGTCCGGCCATCACGCACATGAGAAGGGTGAGGGTGACCAGGACGGTGAACAGGATCAGGACGGTGGCCTGCGTCCCGGAGCCGAAGTCGGTCATCGCGCCACCCCGGCGTTCCGGGCCGCCGACGCGTCCGTCCGTTCCCTGACGAGCCGTGCCAGCGGGTCCACGGAGCGTCGTGCGCTGCGTCCGTACCAGAGGATCGCCGCGAAGGTGACGACGAGCTGGAAGACGCCCAGCGCCATGCCCAGGCTCACCTCTCCGGCGATGGCGGATCCCATCAGGTCCGGCGCGAAGCAGGACAGCAGCACGTACAGCACGAAGGAGCCGAGCGCGGTCAGCGTGGAGACCCGGCGCAGCACGCGGTAGGCCGAGCGCAGGGCAACGAGGTCGGCGTTCTGGCGCCCGGTCTCGCGCGCGTACGGTTCCTGCCGGGGAGCGCGTCCGTACGGGTCGTACGGCAGGGCGTCGTATCCGTACGAGTCGTACCGGGGGACGTCGCGTCCGTACGACTGCTGCCACGGATCCCGCGCATACGACTCGTGCTGAGGAGTGTGGCCATGGGACCGGTCCTGCGGCCGCGACCAGCCCGTCGGTGCGGGTGGCGGATGCCGGTGGTCGTCGGCGTATGTCATCGCATGGCCTTCCGGTACGGCTCTGATCCGTGGGGACGGGCAGGGAGAGCGGGCGTGACCGCGCACGTTACCGACCGGTTGGAATGCCTGATAACCCTGTTGGGCGTTACGTTTTCGGCTCGATCCGGCATCCGGTCGGGCGCCTGAGAACAAGATCACCGAGGCGATGTGGCGAAGATCACGCATCGCCACGTACCTACTGGTCGGTATGGTCACCAGGAGCCGTGAGCGACAGGAGGCAGGATGTCTGCGACCAACCGTCAGATCCGTCTGGCAGCGCGCCCCGTGGGTGACGTGAAACCCGAGGACTGGGAGCACTGTTCCGGGCTCGTCGAGGAACCGGGCCCGGGGCGGTTCGCTGGCCGGACGCGCGTCATCTCCCTGGACCCGGCCATGCGGGGGTGGCTGGACGACCGCCCCTCCTATCTGCCGCCGGTGGGCATCGGTGAGGTGATGCGCGCCGGATCGGTCATCGAGGTCACCGCGTCCAACCATCCCGACTACCAGCCGGGCGACCACGTGGTCGGCACGTTCGGCGTCCAGGAGTACGTGGTCTCCGACGCCCGGGGCGCCATGAAGATCGACACCTCCCTCGCCCCGCCCTCCACCTATCTGGGGGCGCTGGGCATGCCCGGCATGACCGCCTATTTCGGCCTGCTGGACGTAGGGGCACTGAAGGACGGCGAGACCGTGGTGGTGTCCGGGGCGGCCGGCGCGGTGGGAACCATCGTGGGTCAGATCGCGAAGGCCAAGGGCTGCCGGGTCGTGGGCATCGCCGGAGGGCCGGAGAAGTGCGCGCTGCTCACCGACGAGCTGGGATTCGACGCGGCGATCGACTACCGCGCCGAGGACGTCAGGAAGGCGCTGCGCCTTCACGCCCCTGACGGCATCGACGTCTACTTCGACAACGTCGGAGGGGAGATCCTCGACGCCGCCCTGACCCGTCTGGCGATGCACGCGCGCGTCGTGGTCTGCGGCGCGATCAGCCAGTACAACAACGACACGCCGGTCCACGGCCCGTCCAACTACCTCTCGCTGCTGGTGCGTCGCGCCCGCATGGAGGGCTTCGTCGTCTTCGACTACGCCAAGCGCTACGCGGAGGCCGCACAGGAGATCTCCGCCCTGATCGGCGCCGGCCGCATCAAGGTCAAGGAACACGTGGTGAGGGGCACTCTGGACGACTTCCCCGAGACGCTGCAGATGCTCTTCCGCGGCGAGAACGTCGGCAAGCTCGTGCTGGAGCTGTCGTGACCGCCGGCGAGAGCGCGACCGTCGCCGCACGGAGCGCACAGGCGGACGGCGGCCCGCTCCAGGGCAAGGTGGCCATCGTCACCGGCGGTGCCAGCGGGCTGGGCCGGGCCTCGGCGCTGGCGCTCGCCGAGGCCGGGGCCCAGGTGGTCGTCGCCGACCTCGACGCGCGGGGCGGCCAGGAGGTCGCCGACCTGGTCGGCGGCCGGTTCCGCGCCTGTGACGTCTCGGACCTCGACGCCAACCGCGCCCTGGTCGACTTCGCCCAGGAGCAGTACGGCGGCGTCGACATCGCGTTGCTCAACGCGGGGGTGGCGACCGGCTGCGGGGTCGGCGAGGACTTCGACCCGGCGCGCTACCGCCGTGCGATGGGCGCCAACCTCGACGGCGTCGTCTTCGGTGCCCACGCGGTGCTGCCGGCACTGCGGGCGCGCGGTGGCGGCTCGATCGTGGCGACCGCGTCCCTGGCGGGCCTGGCGGCGGTGCCGCTCGATCCCCTGTATGCGGCCAACAAGCACGCCGTCGTCGGACTCGCACGCTCTCTGGGACCGGCCCTCGCGCCGGACAACGTGCGCTTCAACGCCGTCTGCCCGGGGTTCGCCGAGTCGCGGATCATCGACCCGCTGCGCGACATGCTCTCCGAGCAGGGACTGCCGGTCATCCCGGCTCAGGTCGTCGCGGACACGGTGCTGCGGATCGTCACCGGCGACGGCACCGGGGAGTGCTGGTTCATCCAGGCCGGCCGCGAGCCGGAGCCGTTCCGCTTCCGCAATGTGCCCGGTCCCGGTTCCAGTTCCGGTTCCGGCAAGGTCGCCACCGGTATCTGAGAGCGCACACGGCAAGCTCGGCTGGGCGCGGGGTACTTCTGCCCCGCGCCCAGCGCTGCCGCTCGGCCGACGGTCGGCCTGGAGGGAACCTGGGAGGCTGGTCCTTCGCCTCGAACGGCAACCTCGTCGTCACCTTCGGCGGCACCGTGGTGACGCCGTAACCGGCCGCCCCCCGGCCTTCATCCCCGGCGCCGGCGCCCCTTGCGCAGTTGGACGACCGCCGCAGTGACACTGTCGGCGCGTGCTGCGCTGTATGGGATGACCCCGCCACGGGGCACGCGGTACCCCTTTCGACACTGGCTTCCCGGAGGGGTATCACCCACCGCGGCAGGCAGGCGTACCCTCCCCCCGTCGCCTGCCTGCCCCGGGCCTTCACCTGCGCTCCGGCGTCGGGTAGGAGGGCGTGACAGATGTTCAGCGAGTCACAGTGAAGTCCGCCGCCCTGGGCACGAACACCGTGTCGCCGTCCTTCGCGGTGACAAGGACCGCGACGTGCCACGACCCGCGCGGTGCTGTGGCGGCGTCCGTGCCGGAGACCTTCGCGGTGTACCGGCACGTAGCGGCTCCGTCCCCGGCTGCCGTGCACGTGGCGGACTCGACGGCGGACATCTCCTTCGCCGTCGGAGCCGGCTTCATACTCCCCGGCCAGGCCAGAACCTTCACGCTCCGCACTCCCGAGTCATCGGTCACCCGGGTCGTGAAGGAGATCGAGCCGTCGTGGCCGGTGGCCGGCGCCATGTAGTCGGCGGAGCTGTCCTTCACCACCGGTCCGTCCTCGGACGCCTGCGCCACGAAGGCGTAGGCACCGGCCGCCCCCAGTACGGCAACAGCGGCGAGCCCGGAAACAATGATGCGCCTGGACATGAAACCAGCCCCCGTAAACAGGTCAATCACCTTGTGTGTCCACCGCGTTCGCGGCGTCGGCTTCATGCTCGCGCAGCGGTGGCCCCCACGGCATGAGCACACCTACTCATGCCACATACTCAGGTCGCGCACGAGTTGCCGGTACGACGTGGCGGGGCTCGACGCCCTCACCAAGTGGACGTCGTACACCACTCCGGCGGACGTGCGCCCCATGGCTTCCCCCATGGACACAGTGCCGCGCGGACGGCGGCCTCGACGTGGGCCGCCAGGTTCGCGTGGCCGGCAGCGTTGGGGTGCACGATCGTGGCCCGGTTCCCCTCGGAGCACTCCATCGTGATGTGAACCAGCGTCAATTCCGTCGGCCAGTACGGGGCTGCCTGCCCGCAGAAGCCTTCCACCCACTTCGTCGCCCGGGGCCGGCACGCGTCGTGGCCGACGCTGGAGGTGGCGGTGTCGGTATCTCGGATCGACTCGCGGTCCAGCAGCAGGCGTGCGATGTCGTCGACCACCAGGAGATGGGGGACGACCAGCCCGACCCAGCCGATCAGTCCGCCCACGCAGACGCTGGCGGTGGTCAGCAACGTCGCACTGACGACAAGGACGACCCGCAGCGCCTTCACCGGCACGCCCAGGGCCTGGGCCTCCTCGTCGCCGAACGTCAGGACGTTCAGCCTGGAGCGCAGCAGCCAGACGACGGCCAGCCTGGTCCCCGGTCACCCTGTTGAGCCCGCCCATCAGCCAGAAGGTGATCGCCGGCAGGGTGTCGTCCGGATCGGCCATGTACTTCAGGAGACTCGTCCCGGCACTGAACAGGGCCCCGATGACCACGCCTGACAGAACCAGCCCCAGCACTTGGTCCCGCCTGAGCGCTTGGCCGATCGACCAGGCCACCAGGACCGCCACCATCCCGCACGCGAAGGCGAACGACTGGATGCCCGTGCTGCCGAGTCCCAGGGTGATGGCCAGACTTGCTCCAAAACCGGCGCCCGCGGAGGCTCCGACAGGGGCCGGCGGGTTCTTGAACATGCCCCGGTAAACGGCGCCCGCTGTGGACAGCGCCAGCCCGATGGCCAGTGCGGCGACGAGCCGGGGCAGCCGGATGCCGAAGATCACGTGCTGCGCCACCGGGTCGACCCCGCCACTGCCGAGCAGCTTCGCCTGCAGCGCGCCGGGCCCTCCCGCGTGATCGGCCCTGTCACCCGTTCTGTTCGACGGGCAGTTCCAGGTGGAGTTCGTAGCCGCCCTCGGCCGTGGGGCCGGAGGTGACGCGGCCGCCGAGGAGTTCGGCGCGTTGGCGCAGGCCGGCGAGGCCGTGGTGGGCGCTGGGCAGGGCGAGTACGGGCCGGGTGGGTGCATCGTTGGTGATGAGGGTGTGGACGGTGCCGTCCTCTTGGCGGATCTGGACGCTTGCCGAGGCGCCGGGAGCGTGTTTGCGGACGTTGGTGAGGGCTTCCTGCACCGTGCGGTAGACGGCGCGCTGGACGGTGGGCGGAAGGGAGGTCGGCAGGTCCGTCTTCAGCTCTGTTTCGATACCGCTGCTGTCGACGAGGCTCTGCAGGTCGGCCAGGGACGGCTGGGGGGTGAGTTCTGTGGGGCGGCTGCCGGAGGCGCGCAGCACGCTGACCATGTGCCGCAGTTCGTCGAGCGTCTGCACACTGAGCTGCCGGATCGTGGCCGCGGCCTTTCTGGTCTGCGCGTCCTGGCTGCCCACCTGGAGCGCTCCGGCCTGTACGGCGATCAGGCTGACCTGGTGGGAGACCACGTCGTGCATCTCGCGGGCCAGTTGGGCGCGTTCCTGGGCGAGGATGCTCTGGGCGGCCAGCTGCCGTTCCTGCTCGCGTGCCTCGGTGATCTCGGCGAGCCGCAGGGACAGGTCGCGTCGGGCCTGCACGAGCTGGCCCAGGAAGACGGGTGCCGCCGCGGTGGCCAGGGTGTAACTGATGTGCAGGAGGGTGTCGATCTGGTCGAGTTCGGCGGCCTCCAGGGACGACCAGGGCCAGGGCAGGAAGTCGATGACCCCGTAGGTCAGGGCGCAGCCGGCCAGCAGGACGCGGTGGCGGCTGAGCGAGGAGAGCGTGTACAGCGCGGCGATCGTGGCGAACACCGCGTCGGAGAGCATGGCCGTGGGCAGGGTGAGGACGAAGGTTGCCAGTGGTGCGCGACGACGCAGGGACAGGGCTCCGGCGGCGAGCAACGCGCAGGCCATGGGCAACGGCGAGTCGAAGCCGACACGGCCCCACGCGTCCACCAGCGCGAGCAGCACGAGGACGGCGTCCACCAGCGGAGCCGGCACCCCTCGGCGGCTCACCCGGCGTCCTCGTCCTGCGACGGCGTGAGCAGGCCCGCTCGCTCGGCGACCAGCACCGCCTGCACGCGGCTGCTCACGCGCAGTTTGCTGAGTACGGCGCTGACATGGCCCTTCACCGTGCCGGTGCTCAGGTGCAGCCGTTCACCGATGTCTGTGTTGGCCAGGCCCCGGGCCATGAGCACGAGGACGGCGCGCTCGCGCTCGGTCAGCCGGGCCGTGAGGTGGACGGCGGGCTCACGCACGTCCTTGTCGAGGTAGGCGTCCACCACCGTACGTGTGACCTTGGACGACAGCACGGTCCCGCCCTCGGCCAGGGCTCGTACGAGGTAGGGCAGCTGCTCCGGGTCGGTGTCCTTGAGCAGAAAGCCGGCCGCGCCCGAGCGCAGGGCGGTCGCCACGTATTCGTCGGCGTCGAACGTGGTGAGCATGGCCACCACCGGGGGGTCCGGCATACGGCGCAGGTCGGCCAGCACGCTGAGCCCGTCCACGTCCGGCATCCGGATGTCCAGCAGAACGACGTCGGGGTGTGACTCGCGCACCGTTCGGACGGCCTCGCCGCCGGGGACGGCTGCCACGACCTCGATGTCGTCCGCCGCGTTGAGGATGTGCGTGAAGCCCCCGCGGACCAGGGCTTCGTCGTCGACCACCAGGACCCGGATCACGTGCGCTCCGCTCGTCGCATACTCCCGTTCGATCCGTACCACGGCGGGGGCCGTTCGTCGGCAGGCCGAAGGCGATTCCCGCCGATTGGCGGCGCCGCTCCGGCCGGTCGACCGGGGTGGCTTCGGTCGCTCGGCGGGGTGGTTCAGGCCGTTCGGGAGGGTGTCTTCGGATATGTGCCCTGTGAGCGGGGTGCGGTATTCGGCACACTCTGGAGACATGGCCCAGAACGCATCGCCGGACGTACCGGCGGCGGTGTCACGTCCGCTCGAGACGCAGCGCGCCTCCGCCCCGGCCGATGCGCCGTCGCGCGGACGACTGTCGCCCGGACGACTGATCGGCATAGACCTGGCTCGCGGCCTCGCGGTCTTCGGCATGTACTCCGCTCATGTCGGCCCGGACGTGTCGATCGGCGGACCCCTGGGGTTTCTGCTGGAGACGGCGCGGGGCCGCTCGTCCGCGCTCTTCGCGCTGCTCGCCGGGTTCTCGCTGGTCATCATCACCGGACGGCCCCGCTCCCGGACCGGGCGCGCCGGCCGCCAGGCGGTCGGCCGAGTCGTGATCCGTGCCGCCGTCCTCCTGGTGCTCGGATACGCCCTGACCGCGCTGGGCACCGACGTCGACGTGATCCTCAGCTTCTACGCGCTGCTCTTCGTGACCGTCCTGCCGCTGTACCGGCTGCGGGCGGGAACGCTGGCGCTCGTCGCCGCCGCGGGGGCGCTGATCCTGCCGCAGGCGCTGCATGTGATCCGGAATTCGATCGAGGAGGGGAACTGGGCGGACACCGTCACCGCCTGGGACCCACTGGCGCGGATGACCGGCACCGACGGCATCACCGAACTGATGTTCATCGGCGCGTATCCGGTCCTCACCTGGATACCGTTCCTGCTCGTCGGCATGGCAGTGGCCAAACTCGATATCACCCGGCCCGGCGTCCGGGCCCGACTGGCCATCACCGGTGCGATGCTCGGCCTCCTCGGCTACGGCGGCTCCTGGCTGGCCCTGCGTCTGGTCCCGCACGCCCTGACGGCCGTCGCGGACGCCACGGGCAGTTCGGCAGCGTCGGCATGGTGGTCGGACACCGTGGGCGAACCCGACGGTCACGCCCCGCTGGCCTGGCTGCTGGTGGCCGCGCCGCACAGCCAGACGACGTTCTCCATACTCGGCAACACCGGTGTCGCCCTGCTGGTCGTGGTCGTCTGTCTGACCGTCGCGGACCGGATGCCACGGCTCACGCGTCTGGCCACACCCGTCTCGGCGGTCGGCATGATGGCGCTGACGGTCTACGTCCTGCACATCGTCGCCCTCTGGTTCTTCACCGACGTCTGGTACGTGGCCGCGGTCCAGGACAACACGATGGCCGCGCTCCCCGCTCTGCTCGCCTTCATAGGGGCCGCAGCCCTCCTCGCAACCGTGTGGACCCGCCTGTTCCGCCGAGGCCCCTTCGAGCACCTGCTCCACCTCGCCACCCGGCCCGTACAGCACATCAAGTAGGCACCGCCGCCCAGAACTGCGGAGATCCGAGTCGGCGACACCGTCGTGCTCTCACCGGTGTGCGGGTGGGCCCTGTCGCCGCGAGAGGGTCAGTCTGCGTTGCTCCCGGTCGATCGCCGCGACGACGACCGTGATCTCGTCGCCGGACTGGACGGCATCCGACGGGTATTCGACCGGCTCCGGGGTGAGTTCGCGCAGGTGGACCAGTCCCTCGATGCCATCGGCGACCTGGACGAAGACACCGAACGGGACCAACTTGGTTATACGTCCACGTAGTTCCTGTCCTACGGCGGTGCGGTCGGCGAACGTCTGGAAGGGGTCCGGCCGCGTCGCCCGCAAGGACATTCTGGCCTCCAGATTCCATGTGTCGAACTGAAGGAACTCACCGGAAACGCGCTGGCCGACCTGTACGACGTCCGAAGCCGCTTCGAAACGCGTCCAGGACAGTTCGGGGACCGTGATGATCGCCTCCGCCCAGGGGCCCGGTGTGCGCCCGTCCCAGCCGATTTCACGCTCCCGCTCCGGGCGCCGGGTCAACACCACGACCTCATGCCCGGCGGCCGTCATCGCACGGTCCAGGACCGTACCCACCTGCCCGGTTCCCCCGGGTAGCACTACCTTCATCGCGCCCCCTCGACTTCGGTGGGCACAAGCGTAGCCGCCAAATTTGAACGCGTTCAATTGGGGGGTCGCGGGAGAGCAGTACTGCCCGAACGCGCTGCTCGGGTTACTCGTGGACGACGGCGGCGCTCAACGCGCGGGCGAAGAACGTCCAGTCGCCGTGCTCGGGCATCTCCTGGTGGAAGTTCCCGTACCAGCCGGGGGCGTCGTTGATCCAGGCGGCCAGCGCATCCAAGAAGCGATCCAGGGTGGCGTTCTCGCACTGCGCGCCCCCGCACCCCCTGGTTCCGACGTGGCGGAAGCCGAAGCCCTCGTGCAGACGGATCGACGCGGTGTTGCCGGCCTCCATATCCGCGATCATCACGTCAGGTTCCCCAGCCCGGGTGAAAGGGTCGGGACATTCGGGCCGTTACGCCGGGCGCCGCCCGGGGGGGGCGGCATAGTGACGAGGGCTCAGCACCGGACGCGCAGGAGGAAACGTATGCTCGGCACCGACTTCCGCGCCGGGTCACCCGTCTGGATCGACCTCGGCAGCCCGGACCTGGACGTGGCCGCCGCCTTCTACAGCGCCGTCTTCGGCTGGCGGTTCATGTCCCTCGGGCCCGAAGCGGGCGGGTACGGGCTCTTCCAGAAGGACGGGAAGACCGTCGCCGCCCTCGGGCCGCTGACCGAGGAGGACGCCCAGCCGGCCTGGACGACGTACTTCCGCAGCGACGACATCCAGGCCACCGCCCGTGATGTGGTCACCGGCGGCGGCCGGGTGCGCGTCGAGCCGATGAGCGTGGGCGAGGGGCGACTGGCCCAGTTCACCGATCCCCGGGGCGCGGAGTTCGCCGTGTTCGAAGCCGGGGCGGGCCTGGAGAAGACGTCCGAGGACAACACGCTGGTGTGGGTCGAGCTGCAGGTCGCGGACCCGGAAGCGGCCATCCGCTTCTACCACGGGCTGTTCGGCTGGCGTACTCGGGAGATGCGGGCGCCCGGCATGACGTACCGGGTCCTGAGCATCAGGGACGGCGACCAGGAGGAGGGGTCCTTCGGCGGCGTGGCTCCGCTTCAGGGGGAGCACGAAGTGGCGCGCTGGGTGCCGTACTTCGCCGTTGCCGATGCGGATGCCGTCGTCGCCGCGGTTCAGGGAAACGGCGGGACGGTGCTCATGCCGGCCGCGGACGTACCGGACGTCGGGCGTATCGCCTGGCTGGCGGACCCGGCCCAGGCGGTGTTCGCCGTACTGAAGCCGAACCCGCGCCAGAGCTGACGGCCGTCAAAGAGTGCTCGCCCGCGTCTGACATGCGGTGATAGCGTCCAGCCGGAGGCGCACACGCGTGTCTCCCCGGACGAGATGTGCGCCGTACCCGGTCCGCCAAGACGACGCACTTCGGGAGGCGTCATGTCCGGTGCGGGCGAGTTGGGTGGCCGGAGGTTCAGCGCGGAGCCGCTGGGTGTGGACTGGATTCACGGGTCGCCGTCGGCCAAGCACAACACCGATCCGGATCTTCAGGTGCACCGGTACGACGAGCACACGGTGGTGCTGCGGCAGAACAAGGCGATCGACTACGAGGCGCCGTTTCTGTATCTGCTGTTCGGGGAGCGCCGGGCGGTCCTGATCGACACCGGTGCCACGGCGTCGCCGGAGTTCTTTCCGGTGCGCCGGACCGTCGATGATCTTGTCGAGACGTGGCTGGCTCGTCATCCGCGCCGTCACTATCGGCTGCTCGTGCTCCACACGCACGCGCACGGCGATCACGTCGCGGGCGACGGCCAGTTCCTCGATCGGCCGGACACTGTCGTGGTCGGTGCCGATCGGGACGCGGCATGGGCCTTCCTCGGCTTCGCCGACGACCCGGACGCGGTGCGGCCGCTCGATCTCGGGGGCCGGGTCCTGGAGACGCTCGCGACACCGGGCCATGACGCCGCGGCGATCACCTTCTACGACCCGTGGACCGGGTTCCTGCTGACCGGAGACACCGTCTACCGAGGTCGGCTGTACATCGAGGACTGGCCGGCGTTCTCGCGGACGATCGACCGGATGATCGCATTCGCCGGCCGACGTCCGGTCACGCATGTGCTGGGCTGCCACATCGAGATGACGCGCCGGCCCGGCGTCGACTATCCGATCCGGACCACCTATCAGCCGGACGAACCCGCGCTGGAGATGACCCCGGACCACCTGCACGCCGTGCGCGCGGCCCTGGACGAGGTCGGGCCCGAGCCCACTCGGCGGGCGTTCGCCGACTTCGTCCTGTGGCCCAAGGGCTGACGGTCGGACCCGTGTCCGACAGGGCTCGCTATCCGACGCGTTCCCAGCCACGGCGCGGCGCCCGGGCGCCGAGGCCGACATCGCGGCTGCGGTAGACGATGTAGGGGCGGGTGAGGTAGCCCAGGGGCGCGGTGAGCATATGGACCAGACGGGTGAAGGGCCAGGCGGCGAAGAGCAGCAGGGCGCTGATCGCATGGAGCTGGAAGAGGATCGGCGCTCCCGCCATCAGGGCCGGGTCGGGCCGGACGTAGAAGATGGAACGGAACCAGGGGGAGATGGTCTCGCGGTAGTCGTAGCCGCCGCCGACGATGTTGGCGGCGACGGTGGCCGCCAGGCCGAGCACGATGGTCGCGGTGAGCGAGACGTACATGGCCTTGTCGTTGCGGGTGGTGGCGGAGAAGACCGGGCCGACGGTGCGGCGCCGGTAGATGAGGATGGCGAGTCCACCCAGGGTGCACACGCCCGCCGCGGTACCGAGCGTGACGGCCGTGACATGGTAGGTGTGCTCGCTGACGCCTGCCGCCTCGGTCCAGCTCTTGGGAATGAGCAGCCCTCCGATGTGGCCGACGAGCACCAGGAGGATGCCGAAGTGGAACAGCGGGCTGCCGATGCGTAGCAGCCGGTTCTCGTACAGCTGGGAGGAGCGGGTGGTCCAGCCGAACTTGTCGTAGCGGTAGCGCCAGATATGGCCCAGGACGAAGACGGCGAGGGACAGGTACGGCAGGACGACCCACAGCAGGATCGCGCCGGTACTGGTCTCGGCCGCCAGGGTCAGATCGGGTGAGGGTGCGGTCATCGCGGGCCTCCCGCGGGGTCGGGCAGGTACTGCGCGGGTGTGTACGGGTCGAGGCCGACCTGTTCTTCGGGCGGGCCTTCGGCGGCGAGGCGGGCGACTGCCTCACGGTCGTCGCCCGCGAGCTGGGGAAGGGTGGCGGAGACGGACCGCAGGACGTCGGCCCAGGCGGAGCCCTCGTCCTGCAGGGCCAGGCGCAGCAGTTCCAGTCCCGCGCGATGGTCGGTGAGCAGGCCGAGTCCGGTGGTGGGGTCGGTGGCGGCGAACTCGAGGACGACGGCGAGGTGGTCCGGCAGTTCGTCGTCGGCCAGGCGCCAGCCGGCGGCGGCGTACGTCTGCTTCAGGCGGAGCAGTGCGAGGCCGCGTTTGCGGGTGTCGCCGTGGGCGTAGTAGGTGAGGTAGGGGCAGCAGCGTTTGCGGTGGTCGAAGGTGGCGACGTAGGCGGTGGCCAGGTCGGCGGGGGCGGTCCGGTCGGCGTGTGCCACGAACTCCAGGAGGGGTTCGGCGACGGGCCGCGGAAGGTGGGTGGCGACCTGGCGGGCCAGTTCGAGCCGGGCGGGGAACTGGTCGTCGGGGTAGGCGAGCAGCAGGGACTGGGTCTGCCAGGCGTGCGGCTGCCAGGGCTCGGTGCGCGGTGTGGCTCTGTTCTTCTTTCTCACGGCTTCGGTTCGACCTCCCCGCCCGCATCGGGCTCCTCGCCGCCGGAGGCGGCCCCACCGTTGGATGGTGGGAAGAGGCCCGGTGGGGTGCCCTTGCCGTCCCAGTTGAGGAGGTTGACGCGGGTGGCCTTGTCGGTGGGGGTGGCGGGTGTGTCGGCGGACTGGCGGTCGCGCAGGGCCTGGTAGTTCTCCACCGCGATCGGAGCGGCTCCGCCGGAGGTCTCGCCGAAGGGGCCGGAGCCTCCCATGCCGGGCCCGCCCTCGTAGTCCAGGCTGCACTCGGTGGCGAGTTCCTCCAGGTTGTGGGCCTGTTCGGCGTGGGCGGGCGGGATGACGTACCGCTCGTCGTACTTGGCCAGGGCCAGCAGCCGGTACATGTCGTACATCTGCTGCTCGCTCATGCCGACCTGTTCGGGGATGGCGGCGTCGGGTTCCCGGCCGAGGTTGATGTCGCGCATGTAGGAGCGCATGGCGGCCAGGCGTCTGAGCACGGCGTCGACGGGTGCGGGGTCGCCCGCGGTGAAGAGCTGGGCGAGGTAGTCGACGGGGATGCGCAGGGCGTCGACGGCCGCGAACAGGTTGCGGTGGTTCTCGCTGTCGTGGCCGGTCTCACGGACGGCGTCGACGACCGGGGAGAGCGGCGGGATGTACCAGACCATGGGCATGGTGCGGTACTCGGGGTGCAGCGGCAGCGCCACCTTGTAGGTGTTGATCAGTGCGTGGATGGGTGACCGCTGGGCGGCCTCGACCCAGTCGCGGGGGATGCCGTCGCGTTCGGCGGCGGCGATGACCTCGGGGTCGTTCGGGTCGAGGAAGACGCCGCGCTGCGCCTCGTACAGCTCGGTGTCGTCGGGGGTGCAGGCGGCGTCCAGGACGCGGTCGACGTCGTAGAGGACGAGTCCGATGTAGCGCAGCCGGCCGACGCAGGTCTCGGAGCAGACGGTGGGCAGGCCGACCTCGACGCGCGGGAAGCAGAACGTGCACTTCTCGGCCTTGCCGGTGCGGTGGTTGAAGTAGACCTTCTTGTACGGGCATCCGGTCACGCACATCCGCCAGCCCCGGCAGCGGTCCTGGTCGACGAGGACGATGCCGTCCTCGGTGCGCTTGTAGATGGCGCCGGAGGGGCAGGAGGCCGCGCACGACGGGTTGAGGCAGTGCTCGCAGATGCGCGGCAGATAGAACATGAAGGTCTGCTCGAACTCGAGCTTGATCTTCTCCGAGACCTCGCTCAGCAACACGTCCTTGCGGCCGTGATCGGACGAGCCGCCGAGGCTGTCGTCCCAGTTGGCCGACCAGGAGATCTTCATGTCCTTGCCGGTGATGAGCGACTTGGGGCGGGCGACGGGGGTGTGCTCCTGCAGCGGGGCGTTGGTCAGCGTCGCGTAGTCGTAGGTCCAGGGCTCGTAATAGTCGTCGAGCGTGGGCAGTTTGGGGTTGGAGAAGATACTGGCGAGCTTCTTGAAGCGGCCGCCGGCCTTGAGGGTGAGGCGGCCGCGGCTGTTGAGGATCCAACCACCCTGCCAGGTGTCCTGGTCCTCGTATCGGCGCGGGTAGCCCTGGCCGGGGCGGGTCTCGACGTTGTTGAACCACACGTACTCGACACCGGTGCGGTTGGTCCAGGCCTGTTTGCAGGTGACCGAGCACGTGTGGCAGCCGATGCACTTGTCGAGATTCATGACCATCGCCATCTGGGCCATCACGCGCCCGATGGAGCTGTCGCCGCGGGTCATCAGTACGTCACCTCCTGGTCGCTGCGGCGGCGGACGACGGTGACCTCGTCGCGCTGGTTGCCGGTCGGGCCGAGGTAGTTGAAGGCGTAGGACAGTTGGGCGTAGCCGCCGATCAGATGGCTCGGTTTGATCAGCAGTCGGGTGAGGGAGTTGTGGATGCCGCCGCGCCGTCCGGTGGTCTCGGTGCGGGGCACGTCGATGAGCCGGTCCTGGGCGTGGTGCATATAGACGGTGCCCTCGGGCATGCGGTGGGAGACGATGGCGCGGGCGGCGACGACGCCGTTGCGGTTGACCGCCTCGATCCAGTCGTTGTCGTGGACGCCGATCTTCGCCGCGTCGGCGGTGGACATCCAGATCGTCGGGCCGCCCCGGGACAGCGACAGCATGAACAGGTTGTCCTGGTACTCGGAGTGGATGGACCACTTGTTGTGCGGGGTCAGATAGCGCACGGTCACGCCGAGTTCGCCGGTGTCCCCGATGCGTGGCTCGCCGAACAGGGCGTGCATGTTCAACGGGGGCCGGTAGACCGGTAGTTGCTCGCCGAGGGCACTCATCCAGTCGTGGTCGAGGTAGAAGTGCTGGCGGCCGGTGAGGGTGTGCCAGGGTTTGCTGCGTTCGACGTTGACGGTGAACGGCGAGTAGCGGCGCCCGCCCGTCTCCGAGCCGGACCACTCGGGGCTGGTGATGACCGGCACCGGGGCCGCCTGGGTGTCGGCGAAGGTGACCTGCTTGCCCTCGTGCTCGGCGGCCAGGTCCGCGAGCCGGGTGCCCGTGCGGGATTCGAGGGTGTGGAAGCCCTGTGTGGCCAGGTGCCCGTTGGTGGTGCCGGACAGCGCGAGGATCGCCTCGCAGGCGTGCACGTCACGGGCGATCACCGGGCGGCCGTCGGCCACTCCCCCGCGCGCGGTGCCGTTCTTGTGCCGCAGGTACTCCAGTTCCCGGTCGACCTTGAAGGTGATGCCCTTGGTGGTGGCGCCGAGCGTGTCGAGCAGGGGGCCGAGTGCGGTCATCTTCTCCGCGACGGCGCCGTAGTCACGCTCGACGGTGAGCAGTTTGGGCATGGTGCGGCCGGGTACGGGCTCGCACTCGCCGGCCTTCCAGTCCCGCACGCGGCCGTGCGGGTTGGCCAGTTCGTCCGGTGTGTCGTGCAGCAGGGGGGCGGCCACCACGTCCTTGCGCACTCCCAGGTGGTCCGCGGCGAGCCGGCTGAACTCCTTGGCGATGCTGTTGAAGGTGTCCCAGTCGGTGCGGGTCTGCCACGGTGGGGCGATGGCCGGGTTGAACGCGTGCACATAGGGGTGCATGTCGGTGCTGGACAGGTCGTGCTTCTCGTACCAGGTGGCGGCCGGCAGCACCACGTCGGAGAACACGGTGGTGCTGGTCATCCTGAAGTCCAGGGTGAGCAGGAGGTCCAGCTTGCCCACCGGTGCCTCCTCCCGCCACACCACGTCCCGGGGCCGTTCCCCGGGCGCGGCCTCCGTGGCGTTCACCGAGGAGTCGGCGCCGAGGAGGTGCTTGAGGAAGTACTCGTTGCCCTTGGCCGAGGAGCCGAGCAGGTTGGCCCGCCAGATGGTCAGTACGCGGGGGAAGTTCTCCGGTGCGTCCGGGTCCTCTCCCGCGAACCGCAGCCGTCCGGCCTTCAGTTCGTCCACCACGTGCTCGCCGACGCCCCGGCCGGCGGCCTCGGCCTCGTCGGCCAGGTCGAGCGGGTTGCGGTCGAAGGTGGGATAGGAGGGCATCCAGCCCATGCGCGCCGAGGCGGCGATGACATCGGCGGTGGTCATGCCCGCGAACGGCCCGCCGGAGCCGGCCGCGGCGAGGGTGTCGGCGGAGAACGGGTCGTAGCGGTACTGGTCGGCGTGCAGATACCAGTACGCCGTCTGGATCATCTGCCGTGCCGGACGGTTCCAGTCGGCCGCGGTCGCGATCGCCGAGTAGCCGGTGATGGGGCGGACCTTCTCCTGTCCGACGTAGTGCGCCCAGCCGCCGCCGTTGACGCCCTGGCAGCCCGTCAGCGTCGTCAGGGTGAGGAACGCCCGGTAGATGGTGTCGGAGTGGAACCAGTGGTTGGTGCCCGCCCCCATGATGATCATCGAACGGCCGTGGGACTCCTCGGCGTTGGCGGCGAACTCGCGCGCGATCCGGGCCGCCCGGTCCGCATCGACGCCGGTGATCCCGGCCTGCCAGGCGGGGGTGTACGGCTCGTTCGCGTCGTCGTAGCCGGAGGGCCACCGGCCGGGCAGGCCGTCGCGGGCCACCCCGTACTGGGCCAGCAGCAGGTCGTACACGGTGGTCACCAGCCGTCCGGCCACGCGCCGCACCGGGACCCCGCGCCGCAGTTGCCGTGCGCTGCCGTCGGGGGCGTCGAAGCACGGCAGTTCCACCTCCACCGGCTCCTCGCCCCCGCCGTCGGCGGACAGCAGCGGGTCGACGTCGTCGAGGTCCAGGTTCCACTTTCCGGTGCCGGACTCCCCGAACCGGTCGCCGAGCGTGCCGTTCGGCACCGTCGGTCGGCCGGTGGCGGCGTCCAGCAGGACGGTGCGGAACTCCGCGTGCTCAAAGGCGGCATGCTCACCGTCGAGGTCCGCGGCGGTCAGGAACTTCCCCGGCGCGTAGCTGCCCGGCTCGCGCTCGTCGAGCGTGACCAGGAACGGCAGATCGGTGAACCGCTTGACGTAGTCCTCGAAGTACGGGGTCCGGCGGTCGACGAAGAACTCCTTGAGGACCACATGCCCCATGGCCATGGCCAGCGCCCCGTCGGTGCCGGGGTGGGCGGGCAGCCACTCGTCGGCGAACTTCACGTTGTCCGCGTAGTCCGGGGAGACCGCGACCACCTTCTGGCCCCGGTAGCGGGCCTCGGCCATCCAGTGCGCGTCCGGGGTCCGGGTCACGGGCAGGTTCGAGCCCCACATGATCAGATAGCCGGCGTCCCACCAGTCCCCGGACTCCGGTACGTCGGTCTGGTCGCCGAAGACCTGCGGAGAGGCGACCGGCAGATCGGCGTACCAGTCGTAGAACGACAGCATCACGCCGCCGAGCAGCGAGTAGAAGCGGGCGCCGGAGGCGTGCGAGACCATCGACATCGCCGGGATGGGCGAGAATCCGGCCAGCCGGTCGGGGCCGTACTCCTTGATGGTGTGCACATGGGCGGCGGCGATCATCTCCAGCGCCTCGTCCCAGCTCGCCCGCACCAGGCCGCCCTTGCCGCGCACCGACTTGTAGCGCCGGGCGCGCTCGGGGTCGGAGACGATGTCCGCCCAGGCCGCGACCGGGTCGCCCAGCCGGGCCTTCGCCTCGCGGTACATCTGGAGCAGCACGCCGCGCACATACGGGTAGCGCACCCGGGTCGGCGAGTAGGTGTACCAGGAGAAGGCCGCGCCGCGCGGGCAGCCGCGGGGCTCGTACTCGGGGCGGTCGGGGCCGACGGAGGGATAGTCGGTCTGCTGGGCCTCCCAGGTGATGATGCCGTCCTTGACGTACACCTTCCACGAGCAGGATCCGGTGCAGTTCACACCGTGGGTGGAGCGCACGACCTTGTCGTGCGACCAGCGGTCCCGGTAGAAGTCGTCCGCCTGGCGGCCGCCGGCTCTGCGCAGCGTGCGCAGATCGCCTGACACCTCCGCCCGGGTGAAGTACCGGCGGGAGCGCACCAACGCCTCCGTCAGCTCACCGTCCAGCCCCGCCGGGTGGGCAGGGCTCGTCTGTTGGGTGCGGGAACCGGTGCGGTCGGCCACCGTCTCA
Organism: Streptomyces sp. HUAS 15-9; assembly: GCF_025642155.1. Lineage (NCBI taxonomy): Bacteria > Bacillati > Actinomycetota > Actinomycetes > Kitasatosporales > Streptomycetaceae > Streptomyces > Streptomyces qianjiangensis. The sequence goes on from NZ_CP106798.1 coordinate 557,561, forward strand.
CCTCTTTCCGGGCGTGAGCCCGACGGTGTTCTCTGTCAGCCGGCACGTGGCCGAGCAAGCCGCACGCGTTCCCTCATGCGGAACATCCGCACCAAAGTGCGCAGGCCTGTTCGCATTCTTGCCCTCACCCGGCAGAGGCGCCAGGGGAACGATCAGATCCGGTAGGAACGCGGTTACCGCTCCTGTGGCTGGCCGACCTGAGTGCGCCGGGCGACGGCGTGGCGGACAACGGTGGCAGTGAACACCAGCAAGGCGGCGGCGACCAGACCGAGCAGGATCAGGCCCACCGCGTAGGAGCCGTAGGCGCCGTACAGCGAGCCCATGACCAGGGGCGGCAGGAATCCGCCCAGCCCGCCGGCCGCGCCGACGACTCCGGTGACCGAGCCGACCTGGTTCGCCGGGGCCAGCAGGGCCACCAGGGCGAAGACCGCTCCGCTGGCCGCGCCGAGCGCGGCGGCCATGGCGAGGAAGGCGATCGTGCCGACCGGCGCCAGGGAGGGGGTCGGGGACTGCAGGAACGCGCCGACGACCACCACGCCCAGCGCCCCGACGAGGACGCGCACCGCCCCCACGCGGTCCGACAGCCAGCCGCCGAGGGGCCGCATCGCCACCGCGAGCAGCACGAACCCGGCCATCCGGTTCGCCGCGTCGGCCTGGGTCAGCCCGTAGGCCGTCCTCAGATACGCCGGCAGATAGACCGAGAAGGCGACATATCCGCCGAAGGTCACCGCGTACAGGGCAGCGGCCTGCCAGGTGACGCCGAGCTTGAGCGTGGCGGCCAGGCGACGGGAGAGCGCCTCCGTCGGCACCACCCGTCCGGGGGCGTCGCGCAGCACCAGCGCCGCCACGACCGCGTACACCGCCAGCACGGCGGCGGTGATCAGGAAGGGGGTGGCCATGCCATGGGCGTCCACCAGCTTCACCGTGGTCAGCGCGCTGATCGCGGTGCCGCCCATGCCCATGCCGAAGATCCCGATGGCGAACCCTCGCCGCTCGGGCGGGAACCAGGCGTTGACATGGGGCACGCCGACGGCGAAGGCGGTGCCGCCGATACCGAGGAAGAACCCGCCCACCAGCAGGGTTGCCAGGGAGGAGTGGCCCGCGAGCCCGAGGTAGAGGACGGGGACGATGGTGGCCGCGGAGACCAGTGGGAACATCACCCGTCCGCCGAACCGGTCCGTGAGCGCCCCGACCGGAATGCGGCCCAGCGAGCCCACCACGACCGGCACCGCCACCAGCAGCGACTGCTCGAAGGAGGTCAGGTCCAGGGATTCCTTGAACCGGGGGCCGAGCGGGCTGAGCAGCGCCCACGCCCAGAAATTGACGGCGAAGCCGATCGTGGCCAGCGCCAGCATCAGCCACGCCCGGCCGGGAACCGGTGCCGGCCCTGCCTCCTGCTGAGTCGGTACCTGCGCCATCCTGTCTGCTCCTTCGCTCTCACCGATCCGATACGGCTCACCCGGCGGAGTGAACCGATGCGGCCGTGGCCTCAGGGCCGTGCGGGTGCACGCGGGGTCCGGCCGCCCTCCGGGCCGTATCCGAAGCGGATCAGCAGCTGCGGACTGCAGCGCCGCTCAGGTCCATTGCGCATCGCCCACCGCAGATCCGGCCACTCCAGCGCCTGGTGCAGCATCGACGTGCGCACTCCGTGCGCGGTGGCCACCAGCAGCACACGCTGCAGCGCCTGACCCGCGCGGAGCCAGTCCACACGCCGGTCCCGAGCGGTACACAGCAGGGCCAGTTGGGTGTGACGCTCGAAGCGGAGCCCGGGCAGGTGCCGCGACCGCTGGGTGCCGACGAAGTCCCGCATGGGTAGCCGTCCGGCCGAGTCCCGCGGCCCCAGCGCTGTCACCGGAATGCCGTACTGGCCTTCACCCGGTGCGGTGATCCAGGCCCTGGTCTCGGCCGCACGCCCCGCGTCGGCGTGGTTGCGCGCCTCTCCCGCCGCGGTCAGATGCAGCAGCCGCCGGGTCCCGGCGAAGTCCGGTACCCGCAGTCTCGCGCCTTCGAGCCGGGCGGCCTCGGTCATCTGCGCCACCACGGACTCCGGCACCGGACGCCCGGTGAACGGCATACGACTCGTGTGGCGCCGCGCGATGGCCCCGTACAGATCGAGTTCCCGCCACTGCGCGAGCGAGAGGAAGTCGGAGCGGCCGCACGGCCATACGGCGGCCAGCAGCCCGGGGTCGGAGGGGTCCGGCAGCAGCCGCACCATCGCCTGCAGACCCAGGTGATCCACGGCGACGCGAAGGTTGAACAGCGCCGCGCCCACCGACAGATACTGGGCCCGGAACTCCGGATCGGTCAGCGAGAGCGCCTTCTGCGCTACGGCGCGGACCTGCAGCACACCGGTGGCGGAGTCCAGCCGGAACCGCCAGGGCTGGGTGTTGTGGATCGAGGGTGCCGCCGTCGCGGCCGCCAACAGCGTCTCCAGGGCGGTGGCATCGATCTCCGATATGCCTGATGCGTGCATGCGCTTCTCCTGACGACCGCCGGGACGTGGGCCGCTTCGGTACGGCCCGCGCCGAGCCTCTGGTCCGGCCGCCCGGGAGTCAGGGCAGACAAGGCGGGCGGCCGGACGGTGACCGAACCGGTGCGGGCGCGCGCCGGCTCTGGCCGGAGAAGCCGAGCGGGTCGGCGCCCGTTGGATCCGTACACGTGATCCTCCGGTTCGGTCGCCCCCAGCTTGACCGACGGCCCGGGGCGCCGCCCACGGCCGGACGGGCCCGGTTCAAGGGCCACAGGGCTCTGATACGGCCGGATTTCGGGGCCCGCCGGTCTCCCGGTCCGGGACTTTCGGCCCAGGCGGACAAGGGGGTACGGCGACGACGGCGCCCTCCTGCGACGGGCCTCGGCCCGACCGCCGTCCGGGCGTATGACAACACCGGCCTGCCCGATGAGACAGACCGGTGTCGTCCAGCGGCAGGCGGCGCGGACCCGGTTCAGCAGCCGGGGAGGCATGGGCGGCGCCGCTCACCGCGTGGCTGTCAGTCCTCGGCGTGCGCCAGCCACAGGTCGGGGCCGAACACCTCGTAGCGGATGTGGCGCGCGGGGATGCCGGCCTGGAGCAGCTGGCTGCGGACGGCGCGCATGAAGGGAAGCGAGCCGCACAGGTACACGTCGGCGCCGGCGGGCAGCTCGAGCTCGTCGAGGATCATCAGTCCGGTGCGGGCACCGGCTTCCCCGTCCGCGTCCTCCTCGTACCAGAACTCCGCGTGGGCGTTGGGCAGTTGCTCGACCAGGCGGCGGGTGTCGGCGCGCAGGGCGTGGTCCTTCGGGGCGCGGTCGGCGTGCAGTACCCAGACCGGCCGGGAGGAGTCGGTGGCGGCGAGGTGTTCGAGCATGCCGACCATCGGGGTGCAGCCGATACCGGCGGAGACCAGCAGCAGGGGGGCGTCCGCGTCGTCGAGGACCACGTCGCCGAACGGCTTCGACAAGGTCAGCTCGTCGCCGGCCTTCACGGTGCGGTGCAGGTGGTTGGAGACCTCGCCCTCAGGAGCCTCGGCCACGCTCGCGACGCGCTTGACGGTGAGGCGGCGCAGCTCGCCGTCGGGAGCTCCGGAGAGGCTGTACTGGCGCAACTGGTGGATGCCGTCGGGCATTTCGACGCGCACGCTGACGTACTGGCCGGCGCGCGAGGGCGGCACGGGCGAACCGTCGGCCGGGCGCACCAGGAAGGAGACCACGTCCGGGGTCTCCTCGCGGCGCTCGACGACGGTCCACTGCCGCCAGGGGTGCCGCGGGTCGACGTCGGCCTCCTGGTAGAGGCGCGCCTCGCGGGCGATGAGCGCGCCGGCCATCAGCCAGTAGACCTCGTCCCAGGCCCCGGCGACCTCGGGGGTGACCGCCTCACCGAGGACGTCGGCGATGGCACGGAACAGGTATTTGTGGACGATCGTGTACTGGTCCTCGGTCACACCGAGCGCGGCGTGTTTGTGCGCGATCCGGGACAGCAGGGCGTCCGGGCGGGCGTCGGGGTCGGCGAGGAGCGCCTGGGCGAAGCCGGCGATGGACCCCGCCAGAGCCTGCCGCTGTTCGCCGTTGGCCTGGTTGCCCCGGTTGAACATCCCATCCAGTAGCTCGGGTTGGTCGCCGAACATCATGCCGTAGAAGCGCGTCGTTATCTCGTCGAGGGCACCGCCCACGGCGGGCAGCGTGGCGCGGACGACAGCGGCGGACTCGGGCGAAAGCATGGTTCTCCTCGGAAATACAGAGGTGCGCGGGCGGTCGCTCACGCATCACAGCTGCAATCCATTAAGCCGAGTCCCGGGCCCGTTCACGGGCCTGATTGGTCGATCTAGGCCAAACGGCTCGGCAGATCAGGACGCTTGGGCCCAGCAATTCCGACCCATGAGGGCCGGATGGCCCTAGCGCATCCGCCGCGGGCCTGGTCGTGATCCCGGCATGCCACGCGTCCCCGGCACGCCGGGCTCCCCCTGCCCGGGAAGTCACTCGCTAGGCGATGTCGAGGATGTCCCGCACGGGGCGGCGGGGTGTGGCGGAGCCGGGCGGGCCGTAGCCGAGCCGCAGCACCATCTGGACGTGGCCCGTGCCCGACACCGGGTCGCGGGCCAGGAGGCGCAGCTCGCGGCTCTCCAGGGCGTGAGAGGTCAGGGCGGTGGCCAGACCGGCCAGGGTGGCTCCCAGGAGGACGCGCTCCAGTGCCTGCCCGGCCACCAGCCAGTCGGCGGGCGTGTCGGTGTGGGTGCTGAGCAGCGCCAGATGGGGGTTCTGCTCGAAGGGGGCGCTGTCGCGCTCGGCCACCGCCCGGCGTCCGGCGAAGTCGCGCAGCGGAGCCTCGCCGCTCGACGGTCGCGGCCCGAACGCGTACTCGGGCACTCCGTCGGTGGCGGATTCCGCTTCCGGGCCGATCCGGGTCCAGTGCTCGAGGTCCTCGCGGCCCCGGGGATCCAGGATGTCGCGGCTCTCGGCGTCACGGACGAGCTCCAGCAGGGTGGCGATGTGCCAGGGCCCGGGGAAGAGCAGTTCGGCGCCCTCCCGGGCGGCCGCCGCCCGCAGCCCGGCCAGCACATCGTCCGGGATGTCCTTCTCGTCGAAGGGGTGGCGGCTGGTGTGCCGCTGCCCGATCGCCGGATACAGCGGGCGAAGGTCGTCCTCGGCCGGTGCGCCGGGACCGGCCAGTTGCACGGCGGCCAGCAGCAGCGGATCCGCGGGGTCCGGCAGCAGTACGACCTGCGGGGCGAGCCGGGCGTGCACGGCGGCGACACGCAGATTGAACAGCGCCGCCCCGCATCCGATGTGCAGGGCCCGGTTGCCCGGATCGGACCGGTGCATGGCCCGGTCGAGGTCGGCACGCAGCAGGAGGAGACGCTCGGCCGTCACGAAGCGGAAGCTCCACGGCTGAGCGTTGTGCATGGACGGGGCGGCCGTGGCCTCCTCGACCAGTGTGGACACCGTGTGCACGTCGAGCGGTCGCATGGCCCTCGCAGCCTCCTCACCCGCCGCCCCCTCGGCTGCCCGGTTCGGCGGGCACCCGGGACGGGCGCGTTCAGGGTCGGGCACGGTCCTCGTTCCGGTCCCCGGCCAGGTTCTCACGCGCGGGGGCAGCCGGTCCCCGTATCCGCCGAAAGGCCTCGGCCCGTCCACACGAGCTGCGGCCGTCCAAGGGCGGTCCTGTGCCAGGGCATGCGACGCCGTGGCCGGCCAAGGACGACCCGTGCCGGGACCCGCGACCCCGGGATGATCCGAACGACCCCCTGGGGCTCCCCTAGGGCTCCCCCACCGGCGCGTGCCACACCAGTGTCGTACCGCCGCCGGTCCGGTCGGTCAGCTCCATGTCCCCGCCCAGTTGCCGGGCCCGTTCCTTCATGTTGCGCAGGCCGCTGCGGCGGCCGCGGGGAGGGATGCCCACGCCGTTGTCGGAGACCGTCAGCCGGATCTGCCTGCCGTCGGTCTCCAGCGCCACCTCGGTCTTGGAGGCGTGCGCATGGCGCGCGACATTTGTCAGTGCCTCGGAGAGCACCGCCATGACCTGGTCGGCGGTCTCCCGGGCCACATCGGTGTCCAGCAGGCCTTCCATCCGCAGGCTGGGGGCGAACCCGAGCAGCGGCGCGGCCTCGCCCACCGCGCGTACCGTCCGGGCCCGCAGGCCTGGGCCGGTGGCGCTGTCCTGCGCCCGCAGACCGAAGATCGTCGACCTGATGATCTTGATCGTCTCGTCCAGGTCGTCCACCGCCCGCAGCACCCGGCCGGACGCCTCCGCGTGCTCGATGAACCGCCCCGCGCTCTGCAGCGTCATGCCGGTGGCGAACAGCCGCTGGATCGCCAGATCGTGCAGGTCCCGGGCGATCCGGTCACGTTCCTCGAGCACGGCGATCTGCTCGGAGTCCTTGCGCCGCTCGGCCAGCTCCATGGCGACGGCGGCCTGCGCGGCGAAGCCCTGCAACGGCTCCGTCTCCTCCTCGGAGAACGGGGGTCTGCCCGCGGCACGGACGAGCAGGACGACGCCGCGTACGCCCTCGCCGGAGCCTATGGGGACGGCAACGGCGGGGCCGAGTCCGTAGAACCGCGGGGGACCCGACGAGACGCGTTCGTCGCGGCAGACGTCGGCGCTGGTGATGGGGGCGCCGCTGGAGAAGGCCCGGCCGATCAGGCTGTCGTCCACGGGCAGCACCAGACCGCGGTGGGCCTCCGCCTCCTCCCCGATCGCCAGTTCCACGGTGAGCGCGTCGGTGTCCGCCATCGGTACGGCGAGCACGGCGAGGGACGCCGAGGTGATCTCCCCCGCCCGCTCGGCGATCAGTCTGAGGACCTCGCCTCTCTCGATGCCGGACATCAGTCCGTGGGTGATCTCGGTGCTCGCGCGCAGCCAGCGCTCGCGCAGCCGTGACTCCTCGTACAGGCGGGCGTTGTCGATCGCCACGCCGGCCGCCACGGCCAGGGTGGACAGGACCGACTCGTCCTCCTCGTCGAAGTGCGCGCCGCCCCGTTTCTCGGTGAGGTACAGGTTGCCGAAGACCTGGCCGCGTACCCGGATGGGGACGCCGAGGAAGGTGTTCATCGGCGGGTGGTGGGGCGGGAAGCCGTACGACGCCGGGTGCTCGGCGAGATCGACCAGCCGCAGCGGTTCGGGGTGCCGGATCAGCTCGCCCAGAATCCCGTGGCCCTGCGGGAAGGGACCGATGCGGGCGATCTGCTCGTCGCTGACACCGACCGTGAGGAAGTCCGACAGCAGCTTTCCGTCCGGCCCGATCACGCCCAGCGCCGCGTACTCCGCGTCGACGAGGACCGCCGCGGCCTCCACGATGCTGCGCAGCGCCTGCTCCAGGTCCAGCTCCCGGCCGACCGAGAGGACCGCCTCCAGCAGGCTGTGCACCCGGTCCCGGGTGCCGCGGGCGGCGTCCAGGCGGGCCTGCAACTCCTCCAGGAGCTCGTCCAGCCGCAGCTGCGGCAGCCGCAGGCGCGCCTCGCGAGCATCGTCGGAGCTTCCCACCGTTGTCCTCCGTCCCTGGTCACGGTGCCGGCACCGATCCTTCTGAACATCTGCCACGGTATCGGGCCGGGGACGGGTGGTGGCACGAAGGATCGGCTTACCTGTCCGCGCGCACGGGCAGAGGCCCGCGAAGCAGGGCCGGACGCGGCCCGCGCAGGGCCGAACGGCCCTGGCTGGACGCGTGCGTCGGCCGTTTCACTGGTCTGATCGAGGTCCCTGAACGCGGACACCGGACGATCGGCGCACGGACGCGCAGCGGACACCGGACGCGACCGCGGACACCGGACGCACATGAGTACGTGCCGACCCCCTCCTTACGGACACACGCCATGCCTATCAAGAATGCCGAGCCGGCCCTTGTGGAACCGCGCCGGAGCGCAGAACTCGACAGTGCCGAGGCCCTACGGCTGCTGGGCAGCGTGCCCATGGGCAGGATCGTCTTCACCCGGAGCGCGCTGCCGACCATACGCCCGGTCAATCACATCATCGACGACGGTCAGATAGTCATCCGCACCCATGAGGGCGCGGCGCTGACCTGGCACACCCGCCACCACGGCAGCCAGGGCGTCGTCGTCGCCTATGAGGCCGACGTCATCGACCCGGACACACACCTGGGCTGGAGCGTGGTGGTCACCGGTTTCGCCGAACTGGTCACCGACGAACGGGACCTGGCGCGCTACCGGGAGATGCTGCGCCCGTGGGTGCGGCAGACCCTGGACCAGGCCGTGCGCATCCGGCCGGACCTGGTGTCCGGCATCCGGGTCACCGAGGCATGAGTGACCCGCTCGACCGAGTGATGTGAACAACGCGAGCGCACATGAACGACGCCCGGGCCGCGGCTGATGCCGCGGCCCGGGCGTCGTCGTGTCCGGCGTCAGCCGTCAGCGATTCGGTGCCTGTGTGAGACCGCCGACGCGGAGCCGTACCGCGTCCACCATCTCCCACTGCTCGGTGTCCAGGACGGCCAGCGCGGCCGGGAAGACACCGTCCTGTTCCTTGAGGATGTGCTCGCGCAACAGGGCGAGCACCTCCATCAGCCGGTCCGGCCAGCCGGGATCGGCCGGCACCTCTTCCGCCGCCTCCTCCAGCACCGCCTCGATACGGCGGTGCTCGGCTTCCAGAACGGCGATCTGGCCGGGAAACTCCTCGGCCATCGCGGGGAAGAGCGCGCCTTCCTCGACGGCTGTGTGCGGGGCGAGTACTGCGGCGATGTCCCGGGCCCGCTCCGCCATGCGCGTCAGGTCGCCCTCACGCCGGGCGTCGTGCACTTCGCCGATCATGTTGACGACGGTCTCGTGCTCACGGGTCAGTTCGTCGATGGCTGCCAGTGACTGGCATCCGCAGTACTCGCACATCGTGTGGTTCCTTCTTTTTCGCCTTGTTCGATGGGTTTTTATGGGGTTCTGCAGGGTCCTACGGGGTTCTGCAGGGTTCTACGGGGCTGGAGCCTCGTGCCTACTGCGCGGTGGCCAGGCGGCGCGAGACGGCCTGGCGCACGCCCGTCGCGGTGAAGGCCAGGGCGGCGGCGGCGACGATTCCGAGGAGGCTCAAGCCTATGCCGTACGAGCCGTAGGCGCCGTAGAGCGAGCCCATCAGCAGCGGCGGCAGGAAGCCGCCCAGTCCGCCCGCGGCGCCCACGACGCCGGTGACCGAGCCGACCATGTTCGACGGAGCCAGGAGCCCCACCAGCGCGAACACCGCGCCGCTGCCGGCACCGAGCGCGGCGGCCAGGGTCAGGAAGGCGACCGTGCCCACGAAGGCCAGCGACGGCTCCATGGCCTGCACGAAGGCGGCGACGAGCACCAGACCCAGGGCCCCCGACAGCACCCGCACCGCGCCGATGCGGTCCGACAGCCAGCCACCCACCGGCCGCATCGCGACCGCCAGCAGCACGAACCCGGCCATCCGGTTGGCGGCGTCGGCCTGCTCCAGTCCGTAGCCGGTCTTGAGGTAGGTCGGCAGGTAGACGGAGAAGGCGACGTAGCCGCCGAAGGCCACCGCGTACAGGGCCGAGGCCTGCCAGGTGATGCTCAGCTTGAAGGTCGCCTTCAGACGGGTGGCCAGCGGCTGGGTCGGCACGATGCGACCGGGCGCGTCCCGCAGCAGCAGCGCGGAGAGCACCGCGTAGGCCGCCAGCACGCCCGCGGTGATCAGGAAGGGGTTGGCCATGCCGTGCGCGTTCACCAGCTTCACGGTCGTCAGGGCGCTGATCGCGGTACCGCCCATGCCCGCGCCGAAGATGCCGATCGCACCGCCCCGCCGCTCCGGTGGGAACCAGGCGCTGACCAGGGGCACACCCACGGCGAAGGCGGTTCCACCGATGCCGAGGAAGAACCCGCCCACCAGCAGCGTCGTCAGCGAGTCATGGCCGGCGAGACCGAGGTACAGCACCGGCACGATGGTGGCGGCCGACACGAGCGGGAACATCACCCTGCCGCCGAACCGGTCGGTGAGCGCGCCCACCGGGATCCGGCCCAGCGATCCGACCACCACCGGCACAGCGACCAACAGCGACTGCTGGAACGAGGAGAGGCCGAGGGAGTCCTTGAACCGCGGGCCCAGCGGGCTCAGCAGCGCCCATGCCCAGAAGTTGACGGCGAAACCGACTGTGGCCAACGCCAGCATCAGCCACGCCTGGCGCGGAACGGACGCCGTCCCGCTGTCCTTGTTCTGCGATGCCTGCAGCATTTCTGCCTGCTCCTCTTGATCACAGGGTCCGGCCCGGTCGATCCGGCCGGATCGGGTGGCCGCGTTCCGCGCGTACCGCCCGCAATCAGACTCGGTGACGGACCCCCTCCGTGGGGTGGGCCATCAGTCCCTAACGGGCCCGCCGAGCGGACCACGGGATCAGGGCCGTTGTGGGGCCCGTTAGGACCTCCGACCGGGACGTCGGCACGGGGCCGCAGCAGTGTCCGCTCACCGTGGTGATGCGAGCAGCCGGGGGACGCGGAAAGCCGACGGACGCGAGAAGCCGGAGTACGCCACGGTGGCGTACTCCGGCTTGTCGCGTCGGGTCAGGTGGCGGGCAGAGCGGTGGCCAGCAGGACGACCCCGAGCGAGCCGACGAGGGAGACGACGGCGAGGGCCTTGGCCAGTTCGGCGCGGCCCTTGGCATGGGCCCAGCCGTGTGCGGCCGCCGCGAGCATCACCACGACGAACAGGCCCAGTTTGGTCGCGAGGGTGCGCCCGTAGCCGGGCTCGCCGAGAGAGGCCCAGGTGACGCCCTTGTGCCAGGCGATGGCCCAGCCCGTGCCCAGTTGCAGCGGCAGGAAGATCGCTCCGGTGAGCATTCCGAAGCGGCGGCCGGCCGCCGCGGAGAACCGGGCGAACGCCTCGCTGTCGAGCAGCCGGCGGCCCAGCGGCAGCACCACCACGGACAGGGCCAGCTGTCCGCCCACCCACACCACCGCGCCGATGACGTGGGTGAAGCGCACCAGGCTCCACAGGTTGACGGATCCCATCACCGGGTCACCTCGATCATGCCGTGCGCACCGGCTTCGGCGTGGCGCATGTCGTGGTCGACGAAGGCGTAGTGACCGGCTTCCGCGAACGTGGTCTCCACGAAGCCGCCCTGGGCCGCGGACAGATCGAGCGCCTGGGATCCGCCGGGCTGTTTCGGCGTCAGCAGGTAGGCGCCTTCCTTGTAGACGGTGTCGAAGATGGTGCCGACGATGTGGAAGGCGATGCCGTCGCTGGGTCCTGCGGCCACCACCCAGAAGCGGGCCCGCTCCCCGGCCTTCATCTTCAGCATCGCCTTGTCGTACTGGGCGGCGATGCCGTTGAACACCCAGGCGTCCGGGGTGTTGTTGCGCATCTTGTCGAGCTGGGCCGTGCTGCCGGGCGTACCGAGGTAGATCTCGGAGGAGACCAGGGCGTACTCGTGGTCGACCTTGGGCAGTCCGGGCGGGTCGATGATCACGGCACCGTACATGCCGTTGCCCATGTGCTGGAGCATGGGCATGGTGCTGCAGTGGTACAACCAGGCGCCTGCCCGTTCGGCACGGAACCGGTAGACCAGCCGCTCGCCCGGGTTGATGGTCCGCATGGGCTTGTCGGGGGACAGGGCCCCGGCGTGGAAGTCGATGCCGTGCCCCATGCCCGTGTCGTCGTTGACGAGCGTGATCTCGAAGATGTCGCCGATCCTGCCGTGCAGGGTGGGGCCGGGGGCGGTGCCTCCGAAGGTCCACATCCGCTGCTTGACGCCGGGCGCGACCTCGATGGTCCGGTGGGCGGCATGCAGTTCGATCTTGTGCACCGTCGCGGTGCCCGCCGCGGGCAGCTCGGCCGAGCGGGGCGTCCAGCCCTTCGAGAAGTCCTTGGAGAGATCGAGTCCGCCGCTGCTGGTGGAGTCCATGGAGTGGCCGCTGTGGTCCATGCCCATGTCCATGGAGGAATCCGACGACCCGGTGCTCCCGTCGGTGCCCGTGCCGTCCTTCACGACGATGTCCATCTCCATGCCGGCGGCACGGTGGCCGGGCAGGGTGCACCACGCCTTCAGGTCGGCGGTGACCTTCCCGATGTCGAGGGTACGGGTCTGGCCATGGGAGAGCAGCGGGGTCGCGGGGCCGTTCTCGGCCTTGAGGTCGTGGCGCTGGGCGTCCTTGTTGGTGACCTTCAGCCGCAGGGAGGTGCCCTTGGTGACCTCGATCCGCTTCGGGCTCAGGCTCATTCCCATGATCGTGACATTGACGGTACGGGTCCCGGCTGTGGAGCCGCCGCCCACCGTGTCGGTCGAACCGCCGGTGTCCTGGCCGCCGTTGGCGACCAGCACCGCCAGCACGGTGATGACCACTCCGGCCGCGGTGCCCAGCAGGGCGGGCCGCCGGGTGGCGGTCGGTGTCGTCCGCTCCGGTCCGGCACCCGCCGGCGCCGGGTCCTGCCCGGTGCGATGGCTGTGGGCCAGCACGAGCGCGACCAGGACCAGGAACGCGGCCGCCGACACGCCGACCAGGCCCATGCCCACGAAGGCGCAGGGTCCGGGCAGCGGCAGCGCCAGCAGTGCCACGCCGGCGTTCAGCGCCACGAGCCGCGGCAGCCATCCCCGCTCCAGCACCGCCCGCACGGCCGCCCGGTCCTCGTGGCCGCGGCTGAGCACCACGGGCAGCAGATAGGTCAGGGCGCCGAACAGGACCTGTGCGACGAAGCCGACGAGCAGCACCGGGACCAGGTCCTCCAGCACCGTCTGGACCTCCGTGACCGACCGGGCGGCCAGCATCACCAGATCGACCGTCACGGAGATCAGCAGCCAGCAGGTGGCGGCCGCGAGCATCCAGGCCGCCGCCACGGATACGGGCCGATTGCCTCGTACGGTCCGGGCGAGCAGCCCCGCTGCCACGGCGGCCCCGGACGCGTACGCGGCGAGTCCGGCCACGGCCGGCCACTGCCACTGCAGGGCCAGTGCGACGGCGGCCAGCGACAGCCCGCTGCCGGTGAGCCACAGCACCCACCGCGACACCCGCGTGGTGAGCTCCTTCATCCGTACGCCCAGCACGGTGGGCCACAGCATGAACAGGGTCCCCAGGATGGGAAGTCCGATCCAGCCGAGCAGCGTGACATGGATATGAGCCAGGCGGAGCCCGGCGTAATGGTCGGCGCCCGCGTGGCCGGTGGCCAGCAGACCGCCCAGCACGGCCCCGGCGATCAGGGCCGCGGTCGCGATGCGGTAGTAGCCGACGACCGGCTTGAGCCGGCCGCCGAGGGCGCCTCGGCCCATCCGTATCAGCACCACCAGGTGTGCGGTGGCGACGGCGACCAGCAGCAGGCCGGCGATGCCGGTCAGGACCGGCAGGTCCGCCCATACGCCCACGAGGATCCCGGTGACGGCCACGTTGGCTCCCGCCAGGCGGGCGTCGCTCCAGCGCTCGTCGGGAATCTGGGCGTGCAGCAGCGCGACGGCGAAGTGCTCGCTCCAGATGAGGATGGCGGTGGTCGCGCCGCCCAGCAGGAACAGGTGCACCGCCAGCCAGCGGGCCACCGGAAGCGACTGCTGGGCGGCGGCCGCCAGCAGGGCCAGCGCGAACCAGGCGACGACGAGCACATGGGCGCGCAGATGGCGCACCCGCAGGCCGGACTCCCGGAATCTGCTCGGGTACTTGGCGGTCCCGCTCGGGCCGCCCATCTGCGCGGGGCCGCGCCCGATGGTGATCATTCTGTTCCGTCGGGGGTGTCACGCAGGAGTTCGGCCAGCTCCCGCTGGTAGGGGAAGGAACCGGGGCGGTACTCGCACCAGGGCTCCTCGGCGTAGGGGTCGCCGGTGACCGCGAAGGCACGGGAACGGGATCCGCCGCACACCCGGCGGAACTCGCAGCTGCCGCAGCGGCCGCCGAGCCGGTCGGGGTCCCGCAGACCGGTGAAGAGCTCGGAGTTGCGGTAGATCTCGGTCAGCGGCGTCTCCCGCACGCTGCCCGCGCTCTTGGGCAGGAAGCCGCTGGGATGAACGGTGCCGTGGTGCGACACGAAGACGAAACCGCGGCCGGCGTTGACGTCCAGCGGTGGCCTTCGGGTGCGCCGCTCGGGCGCGTCGAGCCCGAGTTCGGCGACCCGCTTGCGCAGCTGCTCGTAGAGGTCCCCGAGTCCGAGGACGGCGACATGGTCGTCCCCGGCGTCCTCGAGGATCCGGCGCTGCAGGGCGACCCGGCGGAAGTGGTGGGCCTCGGTGGTCTTGGCGGGCACGGTCAGCCCGACGTCGTACACGAAGTTGAGGATGTCCTCGGTCTCGGCGGCGGTGAGCGCGCCCAGCGTCTTGCCGCGGCCGGTGGGCACCAGGAAGAAGGCACTCCACAGCATCGCTCCGTGCTGGTGGACCAGCCGGACGATGTCGGGCAGGTCGTGCAGGTTGTGCCGGGCGACCGTGGTGTTGATCTGCACCTTCATGCCCAGGGCGCGGGCGGTGTCCCAGGCGCTCAGCGTCCAGCCGTAGACGCCGTCCACACCGCGGAAGCCGTCGTGCAGTTCGGCCGTGGAGCCGTCCAGGCTCAAGGAGAGCCCCGTCGCGCCCGCCTCGTGGACGGCCCGCAGCCGGTCCGCGGTGAGGGTCGGGGTGCCGGAGGGCGAGACGGCGACCGGCAGTCCGATCTGCCGTCCGTAGCGGATCAGCTCCAGCAGGTCGGGCCGCTGGAAGGGGTCTCCGCCGGTGATGACGAACAGCGGCGCGGGCTGCCCGAAGGCGGCCACCTGCCGCATCAGGTCCTGTGCGGCCTCGGTGTCCAGCTCGAGCGGGTCGCGGTTGGGTACGGCCTCGGCACGGCAGTGCAGGCAGGCCAGCGGGCAGGCCCGGGTGGTCTCCCAGATCACGATGAACGGCCGGTCCGACGGGTCCTGGCGCTGATGGCGCAGCACGCGGGGGGCGCTCATCGTGCCACCCCCGGGTGTGCGTTCGCCCGACGGCCGACTCTGCCCGGCCATGGGCTGCCGCTCGTACAAGGATCGGTTCCGGCCGCCCGGCCGCGGTGGCAGTCGCGGTGGGCGGCCGGCCGGTGACCGGACCATTGGGTACGCCCCGCCTGCCGCGGAACTGCCTGGGGGGACTGTCCGGGCCGGCGCCCGATGCGGTCGTACACGAGAAAACCTCCGGTTCGGTCGACGCAATCATGTCCGGACGCCCCCTACGGGCGCCTGGGCCGGCGGTCCCTGCCGCGCGGGCCTTCGGTCCCTGGCCAGAGCGGGTTTCTCGGGTCTGTCAGTCCCTGGGGGAGGGCCATTCGGCCCACGTGCGGGACACCCCCTACCGCCTAGCGTTCGCAACCATGGAGAACGACAAGATCACCCGCTCCGCCAAGCAGCGTGCCGGAGAAAAATGGCCGCTGGCGGCCCGGCGGCTGCTTACGCGCCGTGAGGTGTCGGCGGACGGTCGCGCGGTGTTCGGTGAGGGCGACCCCCAGTGGGAGAGCTTCTACCGGGACCGCTGGGCACACGACAAGGTGGTGCGCTCCACGCACGGCGTGAACTGCACCGGTTCGTGTTCGTGGATGGTGTACGTCAAGGACGGCATCATCACATGGGAACACCAGGCCACCGACTACCCGTCGATCGGCACCGACTGTCCTGAGTACGAGCCGCGCGGCTGCCCGCGCGGAGCGTCGTTCTCCTGGTACACGTACTCCCCCAGCCGGGTCCGCTACCCGTATGTGCGCGGCACGCTGCTGAAGATGTGGCGGGAGGCCCGGCGCCGGCTCGGCGACCCGGTGGCGGCCTGGGCGGAGATCACCGGCGACCCGGCGAAGGCGCGCGCGTACAAACGGGCCCGCGGCAAGGGCGGCCTGGTGCGCGCCGACTGGGACGAGGTTTCCGAGCTGGTCGCCGCCGCCCATGTGCACACCGTCAAGCAGTACGGCCCGGACCGGGTGGCGGGCTTCTCGCCGATCCCGGCCATGTCCATGGCGTCGTTCGCGGCGGGCACCCGGTTCATGTCCCTGATGGGCGGCACGCTGCTGTCGTTCTACGACTGGTACGCGGACCTGCCGGTCGCCTCCCCGCAGATCTTCGGTGACCAGACCGACGTGCCGGAGTCCGCGGACTGGTGGAACGCCGGCTATCTGATCATGTGGGGCTCCAACATCCCGGTCACTCGCACGCCCGACGCGCACTTCCTGACCGAGACCCGCTACA
The DNA here is from genome assembly GCF_025642155.1 of Streptomyces sp. HUAS 15-9. Taxonomy (NCBI): domain Bacteria; kingdom Bacillati; phylum Actinomycetota; class Actinomycetes; order Kitasatosporales; family Streptomycetaceae; genus Streptomyces; species Streptomyces qianjiangensis. The sequence goes on from NZ_CP106798.1 coordinate 573,621, forward strand.
ACGGCACGAAGGTGGTCGCGGTCAGCCCCGACTACGCGGACAACGTGAAGTTCGCCGACGAGTGGGTGGCCCCGCATCCGGGCACGGACGGGGCGCTGGCGATGGCCATGGGCCACGTCATCCTGCGTGAGTTCCTCGTCGACCGCCAGGTGCCCTACTTCCAGGACTACCTGCGCAAGTTCACCGACGCCCCCTTCCTGGTCACGCTGCGCGAGCGCGAGGCCGGTTTCGTCCCGGACGGGTTCCTCACGGCTGCCGACCTCGGGGAGACGAGCGAGCACGCGGATTCCAAGACCGTCCTGGTGGACAGCGCGACCGGCGAGCCGGTCGTCCCGAACGGCTCGCTCGGCTTCCGCTGGGGCGAGGAGGGCAAGGGCCGCTGGAACCTCGACCTGGGTGACACCGTGCCCGAGCTGAGCCTGCTGGAGCGGGCCGACGAATCGGTCGCGGTGGCCCTGCCCCGCTTCGACGAGGGCGCCACCGAGGGCGGCTCGGTCATGGTGCGCGGCGTGCCGGCCCGCCGGATCGGCGGCCGTCTCGTCACCACGGTGTTCGACCTGATGCTCGCCCAGTACGGAGTCGAGCGGCCCGGCCTGCCGGGTACCTGGCCCACCTCGTACGACGACGCGAGCGAGCCCCACACCCCGGCCTGGCAGGAGACGATCACCTCGGTGCCGGCCGAGCAGGCGGCCCGGATCGCCCGGGAGTTCGCCCGCAACGCCGAGCGCACCAACGGCCGCTCCATGATCGCTCTCGGTGCGGGAACCAACCACTGGTTCCACTCCGACACGATCTACCGGGCCTTTTTGGCCCTGACGACGATGACCGGCTGCCAGGGTGTCAACGGCGGCGGCTGGGCGCACTACGTCGGCCAGGAGAAGGTCCGCCCGGTCACCGGACAGCAGCACCTGTCGTTCGCCTTCGACTGGCAGCGGCCCACCCGGCACATGGCGGGCACCTCGTACTTCTACCTGAACACCGACCAGTGGCGCTACGAGGCCTTCGGGCCGGACGAGCTCGCCTCGCCGCTCGGTGAGGGCCGGTTCAAGGACAAGAGCTTCGCCGACTGTCTCACGCAGGCGATACGGCTGGGCTGGACGCCCGGTCACCCCGGCTTCAACCGCAACCCGCTGGATCTGGCGGACGAGGCGGAGGCGCAGGGACATGACGTCCGCGAGCACATCGTCGACGAGCTGAAGTCCGGGCGGCTGCGGTTCGCCGCCGAGGACCCGGACGACCCGGCCAACTTCCCCCGTGTCCTGACCGTGTGGCGGGCGAACCTGCTCGGCTCGTCCGGCAAGGGCAACGAGTACTTCCTGCGCCACCTGCTGGGCACGGACGCGGCGGTCCGCTCCGAGGAGACTCCGCCCGAGGCCCGTCCGAAGGAGGTGGTGTGGCACGACGAGGCGCCCGAGGGCAAGCTCGACCTGCTGGTCACCATGGACTTCCGGATGACCTCGACCAGCCTGCTCTCCGACGTCGTGCTCCCGGCCGCCACCTGGTACGAGAAGGACGACCTGTCCAGCACGGACATGCACCCCTTCGTGCACGCCTTCACGCCGGCCATCGCCCCGCCCTGGCAGGCCCGCACCGACTACGACACGTTCCTCACGATCGCCGACAAGTTCAGCGAACTGGCCGTCGACCACCTCGGCACCCGCACCGACGTCCTCGCCGTGCCGCTGCAGCACGACACACCCGACGAGCTCGCCCAGCCCGGCGGCGTCGTAAAGGACTGGAAGACGGGTGAGTGCGATCCGGTTCCGGGACGCACCATGCCGAAGCTGGTCGTCATCGAGCGGGACTTCACCGCGGTCGGCCAGAAGATGCGTGCCGTCGGCCCGCTCCTGGACACCCTGGGCACCACCACCAAGGGCGTCACCGTCCACCCGGACCAGGAGATCGAGGACCTGCGCCACCGCAACGGCACCGTCCGCGACGGTGTCGCCGCCGGCCGCCCCTCCCTGGCCACCGCCTCCGACATGTGCGAGGCGATCCTCGCCCTGTCCGGCACGACCAACGGACGGCTCGCCACGGAAGGCTTCCGGGAGCTGGAGCGGCAGACCGGCAGCGAGGGCCTGGTGGAACTCGCCGCCGAGCGTGAGGCGGAGCGGATCACCTTCGCCGACACCCGCACCCAGCCGCGCTCCGTGATGACGTCGTACGAGTGGTCGGGCTCGGAGACCGGCGGGCGCCGCTACTCTCCGTTCGTCATCAACGTCGAGCACAAGAAGCCCTGGCACACCCTCACCGGACGCCAGCACTTCTTCGTCCAGCACGACTGGATGGCCGAGCTCGGCGAGCAGCTGCCGGTCTACCGGCCGCCGTTGAACACGCCCCGGCACTACGGCGACGAACACCTGCGTGACGGCCGGGCCGAGGTCACGGTCCGCTATCTGACCCCGCACTCCAAGTGGTCCATCCACTCGAACTACCAGGACAACGCCCACATGCTGGCCCTGTCCCGCGGTGGTCCGGTGATCTGGATGTCCACGCAGGACGCCGAGAAGATCGGCGTCAAGGACAACGACTGGATCGAGGCGTACAACCGCAACGGTGTGGTCGCCTGCCGTGCCGTGGTCACCCACCGCATGCCCGAGGGCACGGTGTACATGTACCACGCCCAGGACCGCAACGTGAACGTGCCGAAGACCGAGGTCAGCAAGAAGCGCGGCGGTATCCACAACTCGCTGACCAGGCTGCTGCTCAAGCCCACCCATCTCGCGGGCGGCTACGCGCAGTTCACCTACGCCTTCAACTACTACGGCCCGACCGGAAACCAGCGCGACGAGGTCACGGTCATCCGCCGTCGCTCGCAGGATGTGGAGTACTGACATGCGCGTCATGGCCCAAGTGGCGATGGTGATGAACCTCGACAAGTGCATCGGCTGCCACACCTGCTCGGTCACCTGCAAGCAGACCTGGACCAACCGGACCGGCGTCGAGTACGCCTGGTTCAACAACGTCGAGACCAAGCCCGGCGTCGGCTACCCCCGCCGCTACGAGGACCAGGAGCAGTGGAAGGGCGGCTGGATGCTCGACAAGCGCGGCCGACTGGTGCTGCGCTCCGGCGGCCGGGTCAAGCGTCTGCTGTCGCTGTTCTCCAACCCCGACCTGCCGTCCATCGAGGACTACTACGAGCCGGTCACCTACGACTACGACAACCTCGTCAGCGCCCCCGCGGGCGACGACATGCCCGTCGCCCGCCCCCGCTCCGTCCTCACCGGCAAGCCCACCTCCATCACCTGGGGCGCCAACTGGGAGGACAGCCTGGGCGGCGCGCCCGAGAACGCCGGCGCCGACCCCAACCTCACCGGGGAATGGGCGGACAAGGTCAAGTTCGAGTTCGAGCAGACCTTCCTCTTCCACCTGCCCCGGCTGTGCGAGCACTGCCTCAACCCGGCCTGTGTCTCCGCCTGCCCCTCGGGCGCGATGTACAAGCGCGAGGAGGACGGCATCGTCCTGGTCGACCAGGACCGCTGCCGCGGCTGGCGCATGTGCGTGACCGCGTGCCCGTACAAGAAGGTGTACGTCAACCACGCCACCGGCAAGGCCGAGAAGTGCACCTTCTGCTTCCCGCGCATCGAGGCCGGGCAGCCCACCGTCTGCTCCGAGACCTGCGTGGGACGACTGCGCTACCTCGGACTGGTGCTGTACGACGCCGACCGCGTCGGCGAGGCCGCGGCCACCCCGGACGAGAAGGACCTGCTGGACGCCCAGCGCAACGTCTTCCTCGACCCGTCCGACCCCGAAGTGATAGCCGCGGCCCGCGCGTCCGGCATCCACGAGGACTGGCTGGACGCCGCCCGCCGCTCCCCGGTGTACGCGCTGATCTCGAAGTACAAGGTGGCGCTGCCGCTGCACCCGGAGTACCGCACGCTGCCGATGGTCTGGTACGTGCCTCCGCTGTCCCCGGTGCTGGACGCCGTGGACGCGGCGGGCGGCAACCAGGACGACCCGGACCATGTCTTCGCCGCCGTCACCCGGCTGCGCATCCCGCTGGAGTACCTGGCGGAGCTGTTCTCCGCCGGGGACACCGACGTCGTCGCGGGTGTGCTGATGAAGCTCACCGCGCTGCGCTCGTTCATGCGCGAGCGCATCCTCGGCGAGGCCGGCGACGAGCGCGCGCTGAAGGCCGTGGGCCTGACCGTCCGCGAGGCGGAGGACATGCACCGGCTGCTCGCGATCGCCAAGTACAAGGACCGGTACGTCATCCCCGCCGCGCACAAGGAGGACGCCGCGGCACTGTCCGCGATGGAGAACCGCTGCCCGGTGGAGTCCTCCGGCGATCCCCAGCCCGCGGACGGCCGCCGCGTCATGCTCGGCATCCCGACGCTGCGCCGCCGCAACCCCGACGCTCCCGCCGGAGGCCACGCGTGAGCCCGCTGCCCACCTCCGTCCCCGGGATCGTGCGCACCCGTATCCGCGCGGCGGCCCGCCGCCGGGCGCCGCTCACGCCCCGTGAGGCGGAGGACCGTGCCCTGCTGCTGCGGCTGATGTCCCTGCTGCTGCAGTACCCGGACGCCGAACTCATCGCCGCCCGGCCGGTCGTCGCCGCCACGGTGGATGCGCTGGAGCCCTCACCGGCCGCCACCGAACTGGCCGACTTCATGGCCTGGTTCACCGCACAGGAACCCGACGAGCTGGAACGTCACTACGTCGAGACGTTCGACCTGCGCCGCAAGAGCAGCCTCTACCTCACCTACTACATGCACGGCGACACCCGTCGGCGTGGCATGGCCCTGCTCACCCTGGCCCAGCGCTATCGGGCCGCCGGCTGGGACTCCGACGGCGGGGAACTGCCCGACCACCTCCCGGTCGCCCTGGAGTTCGCCGCGCTCTGCGGGCCGGGCCCCGGCGAGGCCCCGCTGCGCCAGCACCGGCGCGGCCTGGACCTGATCCTGCGGGCGCTGACCGACACGGACTCCCCGTACCGGCATGTCCTGGCGGCACTGCTCAGCCTCCTGCCGCCGGCGACCGAAGCCGACCTGAAGGCGGTGGCCGAGCTCGCCGCCCAGGGACCGCCCAACGAGGACGTCGGCATCGACCCGTACGGGAGCGGGGAGTTCGCCCCGCCCGGCACCTTCGTCCCGCCCGAGCAGGCCCCGCCGACCCTCATGCCGCCCCTGTCCTCCCCGGAAGGCCACCGATGAGCACCGCCGCCTCCCTCGCCACCACCAGCGGCGCCGACCTGCTGCTGTGGGTCGCGTTCCCCTACATCTGCCTGGCCGTGTTCGCCGTCGGGCACGTCTGGCGCTACCGGCAGGACCAGTTCGGCTGGACCTCCCGCACCAGCCAGCTCCTCGAGCACCGCTGGCTGCGCTGGGGCAGCCCGCTGTTCCACCTGGGCACGTTCATGGTCATCGGCGGCCATGTGATGGGCCTGGTGATCCCCGCCTCCTGGACCGAGGCCGCGGGCATCAGCGAGCACCAGTACCACACCACGGCCATATGGGGTGGCTCGGTGGCGGGCGTCGCCATGGTCTCCGGACTCGGCATGCTGTGCGCCCGACGGCTGCTGACCCGCCGGATCCGCCTCGGCACCGACCGCAGCGACAAGTTCCTCTTCCCGCTGCTGTCCGCCGTGGTGGTGCTCGGCATCACGGCCACCGCCGCGCACAACGTCTTCGGGCCGGGCTACGACTACCGGGAGACCATCTCCGTCTGGTTCCGCGGCATCTTCATCCTGCAGCCCCAGCCCGATGCGATGTCCGGCGCCCCGCTGCTGTTCCAGCTGCACGCCCTGAGCGCCTGCCTGCTCTTCGCGGCCTGGCCGTTCACCCGCCTCGTCCATGTGTGGAGCGTGCCGATCGGCTATCTGGCCCGCCCGTACCTGGTCTACCGCCGCCGGACGAACACCCCCGTGGCGACGTCCAGGACCCGGCAGAGCGCCCGGCGAGTGGCCTGAGCCGGGCCTCACGGGGCCACGCCAGTACTGAGAACGGAGCACACTCGATGGACCGATGGATCGACGCGGTGAAGGAAGGGCTGGGCATCGACCTGGAGGTCGACAGAGCCGTCCTGCTCGATCTCGCGCGGGACACCGCGCACGGCGTCGCCCGGCCCGCCGCGCCGCTGACCACCTTCCTGGTGGGCTACGCGGCAGGCCTGGAGGGCGGCGGCCCCCAGGCCGTGGCCGAGGCCGCCCGTCGCGCGGCGGAACTCGCCGCGCGATGGACCGCTGAGACCGACCACGGAACGGGCGCCGGCGGCTGAACATCATGAACGGTCTCGTATCCCTCACTCTCGACGGCGGGCCGCGGCAGGAGGAACGCCCCGGCGTTCCCCACTCCCCCGGCATCGCGTCCACGCATGGTCACGGGCGTACGGACTGGTTCGAAGCACATGACACGGCGGGCAGCGCGGCAGTCGCGCTGCCCGCCGTTCGCCTGTCCCTCGCCGAGGCGCTGGGCCATGTGCTGGCCGAACCGGTGTCCGCACTGACCGACCTGCCGTCCTTCGACACCTCGGCGATGGACGGCTGGGCCGTTGCCGGTCCCGGGCCCTGGCAGCTGTCCGGGCTCCTGCTCGCCGGACAGGCGCCCGGCGGCCGGCTCCCGGACGGCCGGGCCGTAGGGATCGCGACCGGCGCCGCCCTGCCGCCCGGGGCGACCGCGGTCCTGCGCCGGGAACACGGACATGTCGACGGCTCTGTCCTGCACGCCCCGCACGGGGCACCCGAACCCGGCCGGGACTTCCGGCCGCGGGCCCAGGAGTGCCGGGCGGGCGAGGCCCTGCTCGGTGCCTGGGTGCCGGTGACCCCGGCGGTGCTCGGGCTGGCGGCCGCCGCCGGTTACGACGAGTTGTCCGTCACCCGACGTCCCCGTGTGGAACTCCTCGTGCTCGGCGACGAGTTGCTGGAGCACGGGCTGCCCTCCAAGGGCAGGGTCCGGGATGCGCTGGGTCCGCTGCTGCCGCCGTGGCTGAGCATGCTGGGGGCGGAGGTGAGCGCCGTACGGCGCATCGTGGACGACGCGGACGCCTTGCTGGAGGCGGTCACCGGGACGAGCGCGGACCTCGTCATCACGACGGGAGGGACGGCCGCAGGTCCCGCCGACTTCGTCCATCCCGTTCTCCACAGGATCGGTGCCGAGCTGCTGGTCGACGGTGTCGCCGTGCGGCCCGGTCATCCCATGCTGCTGGCCGAACTGCCGTCCGGCGGGCATCTGGTGGGGTTGCCGGGCAATCCCCTGGCGGCCGTCTCCGGCGTGCTGACCCTCGTCGAACCGCTGCTGCGCACACTGGGCGGCCGGGTCTCTCAGGCGTCGGTGACGACCGCGCTGGCCTCCGATGTGCCCGGCCATCCCGCCGACACCCGCCTGGTGCCCGTGGCCCTGGACGGCAGGGCACGGGCCGTACCGCTGCGCTTCCATGGCCCGGCGATGCTGCGCGGGCTGGCCGGCGCCTCCGCCATGGCGGTCATCCCGCCGGGAGGAGGCCGCGCCGGTACGCAGACCACTGTGCTGCCCCTGGGCTGGGGAGCGCCCGGAGTGTAGGAACACCGACCGCAGGAACACAGACTGGCGGAACTAAGCGTCAGAACACAGCGTCGGAACAAACCAAGGACCGCTCGGCTCATTTGCCGAGCGGTCCTTGTCGCCTGTGCGGAGTTCATCCCGCGCGTCGTACGCCCGGGAGTCGTTTCGTCAGGCCGGCCACGGACTTCGAGGAGCTCGCGTTCCTGACGGCCACGAGGCTCGGGCAGCGGTTGCGCAGTTGCTGTTCCAGGCGGTGGTGCAGGGTGATCCAGGAGGCCGGGCAGCCGTGGCAGGCGCCGGCGAGGCGCACGGTGACGACGCCGTCCTGGACGCCGACCAGTTCGATGGCGCCGCCGTGGGAGCGGGCGAACTGCCCGACCGCCCCGCCGAGGAGGTCGTGTGCCGCGCGGTCCAGCAGCGCGTCGTCGGCCGACGCCTCTCCTGTGTCCGCCGCGCTCCAGCCGGCGCAGTCGTCGAGGGCGGAATGGATCGCGGTGCGGACCCGGGCGCCCTCGCGGGACCAGGAGCGGCCGGGGCCGAGGGCGGTGACGAGCGCCGCCGGCTCCGCCGTGACGGAGGCGAGGGTGCCGTCCTCGACGAGCGCGGCCAACGGGGCGGGAGTCGCGGTCAGCGGGCCGGTGCAGGGCAGCGTCCCGGCCGGCATGATCCAGCGCAACTGGTCAGGACGGCCCGGGACCTGCTGGGGGTGAAGCGGGATCATCGTGCCTCACCCGCCCAGCGCGCCGGTGACCGTGGCCGCCAGATACGCCATCAGCCAGGCCAGCCCGGTCAGATAGGTGAAGGCGATGGCCGGCCATTTCCAGGTGCCGGTCTCCCGTCGTATGACCGCGACGGTGGCCATGCACTGAAGCGCGTAGACGAAGTAGACCAGCAGTGCGGCGATCGTCGGCGCGGTGAACACACGTTGCCCGGCGTGCGGCCCGTCGGGGTAGGTCATGTCCCGCAGCGCCTGCTTCGGGTGTTCGGGGTCCTCGGCGGCGGCGACCTGTCCGAGGGTGGCGACGAAGGTCTCGCGGGCCGCCTGGGCAGACATCACACCGACGTTGATGCGCCAGTCGAAGCCGAGTGGGTCGTAGATGGGGGCGACCAGACGGCCGAGGTCGGCGGCGTAGCTGTGGTCGACGGTGTACGCGGTGACGGCGGTCGGGTTGGCGGTGTCGACGCCGTCGGCGCGCATCTGCGCCACCGAGTGCAGCGGCAGGTTCAGCAGCAGCCACAGCCCGATGCTGGTGGCCACGATGATGGTCGAGCACTTGCGCAGGAAGGCCTGGGCGGAGGTGCCCATCGCGATGAGCACCGAGCGCGGCGCGGGCAGCCGGTAGGGCGGCATCTCCATGTAGAACGGCACGAGCGGGCCGCGGAGGTCCCCGATCTTCTTGAACGCCCAGGCGGCCAGCATCGCCGAGACCGCACCGAGCAGATACAGGCCGAACATGATCACCCCCTGCGCGCCGAACGGGCCGATGTGGTCCGCCGGGTCGACGAGCAGGCTGATGAGCAGGATGTAGACGGGCAGCCGCGCCGAGCAGGTGATCAGCGGAGCGGCCATCATGGTGGCCAGGCGGTCCTTGGCCGAGGGCAGGGTGCGGGTGGCCATGATGCCGGGGATCGCGCAGGCGAACGACGACAGCAGCGCCACGAAGGCGCGGCCTTCCAGCCCGGCGCGGGCCATCACCCGGTCCATGAGGAAGGCGGCCCGCGACATGTAGCCGACGCCCTCCAGCAGGGCGAGGAGCAGGAACAGCAGCATGATCTGGGGGACGAAGACCAGCACGCCGCCGACACCGCCGATGAGGGCGTCGCCGAGCAGCCCGGACAGCCAGCGGTTGCCGACATGGTCGGCGACCAGGCCGGAGAGCCATCCGAACAGGGACTCGACGTAGCCCTGGAGGGGGGCGGCAAAGGTGAAGACGGTCTGGAAGAACAGCATCATCACCGCGAAGAACACGATGGTGCCCCAGAGCGGATGCAGCAGCACCGCGTCGACGCGCCGGGTGATCTTGTGCACTTCGGGGGCCCGGTAGCCGGCGAAGGCGAGCACCGACTCGGCCCATGCGTCCCGCTCCGCCGGCTCCGTGGGCGGGGCGAGCGGCGGGGACGTCCAGGTCTGCCAGGAGGCGAGCTGCGCGCGCAGCTGCCCCATGCCGTGCCCGCGGTGGCCGATCACCGCCACCACCGGGACACCGAGGGCCTGGGCGAACCCGTCGAGATCCAGGTGTCCCTGACGGCTCGTCAACTCGTCCATGAACGTGACCACCACACAGGTGGGCAGGCCGCGCGCCAGGACCTGTGCGACCAGTCCCAGGGACCGGCGCAGGGTGGTGGCGTCCACCATGACGAGCAGTGCGTCCGGGCGGGCCGCCTGGTCCTGCCGTCCGTCGAGGACGTCGACCGCGATCTGTTCGTCCGGGCTGACCGGGTCCAGGCTGTAGGTGCCGGGCAGGTCCTCGACCACACAACTGCTTCCCCCGGTGCGGCAGGTGCCGATGAACCGGGAGACGGTCACTCCGGGGTAGTTGCCGGTCTTGGCCTTCAGGCCGGTCAGGCCGTTGAAGATGCTGGTCTTGCCCGAGTTTGGGCTGCCGACCAGGGCGATCCGAGGGTCCGCGGTCAGGGTTGCGTCCGTCTCGCCGACGCCATGACAGCCCGCGGTCACCGCTCCGCTCCGACCGTGCGCACGCACGCGGCCTCGGTGCGGCGCAGGCACACCTCGTAGTCCTTGACCCGGTAGACGACCGGGTCACGCAGCGGGGCCCGGCGCACGACCTCCACCGCCGCTCCTGGGGTGAATCCGAGGTCGCCCAGCCGCCGGGCCACGACGGTCGACCGGACGGCAAGCACGTCGACGACGGTGGCCCTGGCACCGGGCGGCAGATCGGCCAGGGGGAGTATCCGCCCGTCGGGGAGCACCGTCGGCGACGGGCCGGCCTCCCCTTCGAAGTCCATGCCAGCGCTGCGCATTCGTGCCTCCACCACGCCATGCCGGGACGAGCCCGCCAAGTGCCATATTCAGTAAGGCGAGGCTAACCTCATGGATGGCTGGATCTACGGGGCCTTTCCTCCCGTACCGGCTGGGCCGTTCGGCCCCATTGGGCGGGCCGGGCCGGCACCCTCAGCGGCGGGTGAAGACCAGCCGCCAGATCTCCGGACCCCGTTCCGTGTACTCCACGGCGAACCTGCCGGGCGAGCGCTCTTCGATCTGCTCCAGCAGCGGCAGCGGGTCATGGTGTGCGACCAGGACGATCCCTCCGCCGACCCGGACGGCGTCGAGCGCGCCGAAGACCGTGGCGTGCCGAAGCGCGTGCGGTACGGCACGGACGTCCAGTTCGGGAACGTCCGGCTCGCCGCCACCACCGCAGTCGCAGCCTCCTCCGCCACCACCGCAGCCGCAGCCTCCGCCACCGCCCCCACCACCGCAGCCTCCGCCCCCGCAGCCGCAGCCTCCGCCGCCACCGGTCCGCTCCTCGGCCGCCTCCCGCGCGAACTCGCCGTCGTCGGTGTCCGGTTCCGGCCCGTACAGCTCGTGCAGGGCCGTGACCAGGACGGCCAGGGAGATGCCCGGCCGGCCGGCGAGCAGGGGCAGCACGAGGTCGTTGTCCTTGGCGAAGTGCTGGCCGCAGAGGACCTCCAGTGCGCGGGCCTCGGCCAGGGCGACTTCCGCCGTGGGTGCCTCGCGCAACGCGTCGACGAGCGCCATGATGCCCCGGCGTTCGGAGATCAGGCTCTCGATGAGCAGCCGGGCCTCGGCAACCTGGTGGGCGGCGGGGTAGAGAACCGTCTCCTCGGCGGCGATGTACGGCAGGAGCACGCGTTCGCAGTACTCGACGAGGCCGCTGCGGATGTGCTCGACGTCACCGGGATCGCGTTCGATGGCCTGGAGAAGCATCTCGAGGCGTCCGGCGAGTTCACCGGTCAAGCGGGTGTGGTACGCCTCGGCCGCGGTAGCGGCGGCGGCTTCCTCGGGGGTTGACGCGAGGGTGACGGTGTTCATCTTCGGTATCTCCAGCGGAACGTGACCGGTCGGGTGCGACCGAGGCCGGTGAGAGCGCCGGAAGCGGGCACGTGCCCCGGACGCTGGTCGAGGTCCGGGTGAGCACGGGGCTTCCGGTCGGGCGCGGCACATGGGTCCGGCCGCCTGGGTGGCCTTTCAGGCGGCCGGACGTCGACCGGACGGGAAGAACACCGCCCCCGACCGCGGCCCACGCGCAAGAATGGCCGCCGTCCGGCGCGGTTTCCGTGGCGCCTTCCCTTCCGGTCGCTGATGAGCATTCCTGGCCGCGGCCCACGGTGCCTGGGCCGGGCGGGTCCAGCACGCTGGACCAGTGGTCCCCTATGACCCTGTCCGACATGGGCCGATCGGCCGCACGACATGGGCAATTCGGCCGGGTCGCGCCAGCCCGGGCTGCTCTACCGTTCGATCCCATGGAGAACGGCAACAACGCGCAGCCCTCGAACGCCCGCTGCCGGCGGCCCCTTCGGCTCGCCACGGGACGAGACGCCGCACGATGTCGCCCGACCAGCCCGAAAAGGGTCTCCTCCCGCCCGTACCGCCCCGTCCCGAGCCGGCCGTCGGCATGCTGCGTCCGCCGTCTGTGCGTCAGCCGGCGCCGCAGATCACCGTCCGCCTGAGCCGGTGGGTGAGAAGCACCCCCCGTCGCTTGCTCCGGCCCGCCTCCCCGGCCGCCGACACCAGCCGTCCTTGGACAGCGGTGCGGCGGAACCGGCGCCTCCGGAGCCCAGAGAGAGACATCGCATGATCGTCGAAGATCTCCGCACGGCCTGCCGCAAGGACCCTGCGCTGCACGGCATCAACGTGGTCGAGGTCCTGCTGTACCCGGGGCTCTGGGCCATCTGGTTCCACCGGCTGGCACACCGGCTGCATCGCATGCGGCTGCCGCTGCTGCCGCGGGCGCTGTCCCAGTTCTCCCGCGCCATGACCGGCATAGAGATCCACCCCGGGGCCGTCATCGGCCGGCGCTTCTTCATCGACCACGGCATGGGCGTGGTGATCGGTGAGACGGCGGTGGTGGGAGACGACGTGATGCTCTACCACCGCGTCACCCTCGGCGGCACCGGCTGGTGGCGCGACCGTAAGGCCACCAAGCGACACCCCACCGTCGGTGACCGCGTGGTGCTCGGCGTCGGCGCGACCGTACTCGGCCCCGTCCATGTCGGTGACGACACGGTGGTCGGTGCCCATGCCCTCGTCCTGAGCGATGTCCCCGCCCACTCCAGCGTGCGCGCCGGTCACGCGGACATCACCACCCGCACCCACCCCGTCGCGGACCCGTTCGGCCAGACCCCGGCCGCTTCCCCTCTCCTTGCCCCCGCATCGACAGAAAGACCCGAAGAGGACAGCCATGGCAGCGATACACCCCTCGATCACGGCATTCATCGGCCGGACACCCCTGGTGGAGCTGTCCCGGTACGGTGAGGACCTCCCGGCACGCCTGGTCGCCAAACTGGAGTCCGCCAACCCGGGCGGCAGCGTCAAGGACCGCATCGCCCTGGCGATGATCGAGGACGCCGAAGCCACCGGCACCCTGCGGCCCGGACAGGGCATCGTGGAGCCGACGAGCGGCAACACCGGCATCGGTCTGGCCATGGTGGCCGCCGCCAAGGGCTACCCCGTCACCTTCACCATGCCCGAGAGCATGAGCGTCGAACGCCGGGCCCTGCTGCGCGCGTACGGTGCCGAGCTCGTCCTCACCCCGGCGTCCGAAGGCATGACCGGAGCCATCGCCCGCGCCGCCGAACTCCGCGAGGCCAACGACTGGTTCATGCCCCAGCAGTTCGCCAACCCGGCCAATCCGGATGTCCACCGGCGCACCACCGCCGAGGAGATCTGGCAGGACACCGACGGACAGATCGACATGCTGGTCGCCGGAGTCGGCACCGGCGGCACCGTCACCGGAGTCGGTCAGGTGCTGAAGGCGAAGAACCCGGCGGTCACCGTCGTGGCCGTGGAACCGGCGGAGTCGCCCGTCCTGTCCGGCGGCTCGCCCGGCCCCCACGGCATCCAGGGCCTCGGCGCCGGCTTCGTTCCCGAGGTGCTCGACACCTCCCTCTACGACGCGGTGTGCACGGTCTCCGTGTCCGAGGCCCGTGCACAGGCACGCCGGCTCGCCCGCACCGAGGGCATCCTCGCGGGCGTCTCAGGGGGTGCGGCGCTGCACGCCGCCTCGACCCTGGCACGCCGGCCGCGGCACAAGGACGCCCTGATCGTCGTCGTCCTGCCCGACACGGGCGAGCGCTATCTGAGCACTCCGCTCTTCGAGGACCAGTAGCGGACTCCACGACGGAGCTCTCGACCATCCGGCCCCCCGCCACATGCAAGGAAGAACACCGATGACATATACGAACCGCGGAGCCGACGCTCTGCTCAAGGCGATGGGCGCGGCCATGCTGGCCGCCGGACCCGTGATGCTCTGGCGCAGCCGCAGCGGCAGGAACGAGATACGCAACGAACTCACGGCCCAGAAGATCGCTTTCCCCGAGCAAGGACTGCCCGCTCACCTGGCGGCGTTCGCCGGCCGGCCCGTCGAGACCGGACCCGAGGCGCGGGCCTTCGCCGACATGATCAAGGGCAACCTGGCCATCGCGACGAACGGCCGCACCTACTCCGAGATCAGCGCGGAGCTGAACGCCGCCAGGGACGACGAGAAGCTGGCCAAGCTGCGTCAGACCGCGTTCATGGGCGAGACGTTGCGCGCCTCACTGATGTCCGCCTACCAGGCCTGGCAAATAACGTCCCTGGTCACCGGTCTCGGCGCGCTGCTGACCGGGGTGGGAGCGGCCCTCGTCGTCTCTGCCCGGGAGGGCTCCCGTGCCGGGGTCACCGCGGCCCTCCCCGCGGTGAGGAACAGCCTCCACTCCCGCTGAGACGAACGGCCGGGTGCGGCATGCCGCACCCGGCAACGCGGTCAGCACGTCTCAGTGGTGGCTGAGCCGCAACCACCAGGCGTCGGGGCCGCGCTGCAGATACTCCACCGCGAAGAGCCCGGGGTTGCGCTGCTCGATCTGCGCCAGCAGGGGAATCGGGTCGTGCGGCGCGACCAGCACCATGGCCTGACCTGCCGGGACGGCCTCGAGAGCGCCGAACACGGTGGCGTGGCGCAGTGCGTGCGGGATGTCGCGGACGTCGAGTACGGGTTCGGCGGCTTCCTCGGCGCCACAGGCACACCCGCAGCCACCGGTCTCCCCGGTCTTCACCTCTGCTGCCTTCACCGCGTCGTCCGCGTCAGAGGCGGCACTGCTCATCCGCGTATGAGCGATCCGGTGGTGCAGTCTCTCCAGCAGCCTGGCCAGGCGGACCCCGGGTGCCGCGGCGAGCAGGGGCAGCACAAGGCCGTTCTGCTTCGCCACGTGTTCCTCGAAGACCACCTGAAGAGCGCGGCCCTCCGCTGCGGCACCGGCCGTTGTCGGCGCACCGCGCACGGCGTCGACCAGCGCGGCCAGGCAGCGGTGTTCACCGATGAGCCCCTCGACGAGCAGGCGCGTGTCGGGCAGCCGGCGGGCCACGGGATACAACGTGGCCTCCTCGGCAGCCGTATGCGGCAGGAGCTCACGCTCGCAGAAGGCCACGAGCCCCTCGCGGAAGCGTTCGGCGGCACTCTCGTCACGGCCGGCGGCGGTGAGCAACAGCGTCACGCGTCCGGCCAGTTCCCCTGCCATACGGGCATAGTCAGCCTCAGCGCTGTTGAGAGCCTCGGCATCCTCCGGGGCCGACGCGAAGGTGAGGGCACTCATTCAGGTGTCTCCAGCGGTTCAAGGCCGGAAGATACGGCCGTTTCTGGTCCGGACAGCAGGTTCCGCCACGTCCCCGGAGCGGTCGGCGCACCGGGCGGCCTGGGCATGGTGAGCGCCGTCACCGGGGGCGTGGCGGAACACCGTCCGACAGCTGCAGAACGGTGGCCGGACGGCGACCGGTCCGAAGGCGCCACGCGCCTGCCGCGGCCCCGCACACGAGAAGACGGGGGCCGAGCAGCCGGAACGCAACGGTTTGTGTCGCCTCCCGACCGGTCGGCGACCAGCTTTTCGCGTCGCGGGCGTCCTGGCATGGGCCGTGCGACCCCGTGAACGCCGCCCACCGGTCCACATTCTGGACGCCGGGCAGGGCCGGACGGCCCCGCACAAAGGGCCGTCCGGCCCAAGCGGCACAGGCGGCCGTGCCGCACGATACGCGGTCTTGCGGGCGCGCGTGGGAATCGGGCCAAAAGGACCGCCCGACCCGGGACGTTCGGCCCCAGTCCCGGGTCGCCGACAGCGCCTAACGTTCCCGGCCATGGAGATCGATCACAACGCTCGACGGGGACGGTCGCGCGTGACCGAGGGCCGACCGGCGCCGGCCGCCCTCATGCTGCTCACCCGTTCGAAGGCCCGCGCCCAGGAACGGACCCCCGACAGGGGCCGCCCGGTGCGTCGCCCCGCAGCCCCCGCGCCCCTGCCGCGCACCCGCGCCGCATGACGCCGCCGCACATCGCCGGGGCCGACAGGCGCATCGGCTGGCTGATGGCGCTGACCGGAGTCGTCGGGTGGCTCGCCTCGCTGCGCCTGGCCATCGACGACTGGCTCGTTCTCAAGGACCCCAGCTACCAGCCGACCTGCAACATCAGTCCGGTCGTCGGCTGCAGCAACACCATGGCGAGCTGGCAGGGCAACCTCTTCGGCTTCCCCAACATGCTGCTCGGCCTGGGCGCCTTCGCCGCCGTCGCCGCGCTCGGCATCGCGGTGCTCGCCGGAGCGCGCCTGCACCGTGTGCTGTGGCTCGCCCTGAACGCGGGAGCGCTCGTCGGCATCGCGTTCGCTCACTGGCTGATCTTCCAGTCGCTGTACGAGCTGAACCGGCTGTGCCCCTACTGCGGCGTCATCTGGATCATCACCATCGCGCTGTTCTGGTACGTCACGCTGCACAACCTCAGGCACGGCATCATCCCGGTGCCGGCGCGTGGCCGTGGCGTGCTGAATCTGGTGCTGGAGAGCCACTGGCTCCTGTTGGTGGCCTGGTACGGCGTGATCATCATGCTGGTCCTCACCCGCTTCTGGTCGTACTGGAGCAGCCTGCTGTGACTGGGCCGTTCGGTCCGCCCGATTCGGGACGTTCGGCCCACACGCATCCCACCGCCCGGAGTTAGCGTCGCCCTATCGACTCTCGGGAAAGCGCAGGTGGAGAGCGAGGCACCAATGGTGACCACGGACCATGACCAGCCGCTCCAGAAGGATCCGACCGCGCCCGGTGCGGGACTGGACACCTCCCGCATGCCGGGCCACTGGCTGCTGGCCCGCCTCGGCAAGCGGGTTCTGCGCCCGGGCGGCGTGGAGCTCACCCGATGGATGCTCGACTCCCTGGGCATCGGACCCGACGACCGGGTGGTGGAACTCGCGGGCGGTCTGGGCGCCACAGCGGCACTGACGCTGCGGCGCTCACCGGCCGCCTACACGGCCGTCGACCGCGATCCCGCCGCGGTGGCCGCGCTGAGCACCCTCACCGTCCCCGGCAGTACCCACATCCGCGCCGTACGGGCGGACGCCTCCGACACCGGTCTGCCGGACGGCTCGGCGACCGTCGTGTACGCCGAGGCGATGCTGACGATGCAGCCCCTGCCCGCCAAGCGGCGCATCGTACGGGAGGCACGCCGGCTGCTCACCGACGCGGGCGGCCGCTGTGCCATCCACGAAATGTGCCTGCTGCCGGACGGTATCGACCCGGCCCTGGCCGACCGGATCGCCAGGGACCTCGCCGACTCCATCCACGTCGGCCCCCGCCCCCTGACGTCGGCCGCCTGGCAGGAACTCCTCACCGACGAAGGCCTCACGGTCACCGCCCGGAAGACGACGCCCATGGCGCTGCTCGAACCCCGCCGTATGGTCGCCGACGAGGGACTGGTCTCTGCCCTGGGCATCGCCCGCCGCACTCTGCGGGACCCCGCGGGCCGTCGCCGAGTCCAGGAGATGCGCCGTGTGCTCCGCCGCCACCGGGCCCATCTGGGCGCCATCAGCCTGATCGCCCGGCCCACGATGCCCACTGAGCAGCCCACGACGCCCACTGAACACGACGCCCACTGAACAGGGAGGCCCCCATGCCCGCCACCGTGATCACCGACCTCGTCGACGGGCTGGCCGTGCCCGAGGACGGCACCCTCAGCCGCGTCCTGTTCCGCGACGACCGGCTGCGTGTGGTCGGCTTCGCGTTCGCCGCCGACCAGGAACTCACGGAGCACACCTCGTCCCTGCCCGTCGTCATCCAGGTCATCCAGGGACGGCTCGAACTCTTCCTCGGTGATGAGAAGACCGAGGCCACGCCCGGCAGTTGGATCCATGTGCCGGCCCGGCTTCCGCACACCGTACGAGCCACCGAGCCCTCCGTCATGCTGCTGACCATGCTCCCCACCCCGGATCCCACGAACCCGGACGGTTCCGCCGCACTCTGACCCGTCAGCGGGCGGAACCGACCACCGGTGTGCAGGGGAACCCCCTGCCTCGGTCAGCTGCCGACGTAGGCCGCGAGGTGCTCACCCGTCAGGGTGGAGCGGGCGGCGATGAGATCGGCGGGAGTGCCCTCGAAGACGATCTTGCCGCCGTCGTGGCCGGCACCCGGACCGAGGTCGATGATCCAGTCGGCGTGCGCCATGACCGCCTGGTGGTGCTCGATGACGATGACGGACTTGCCGGCGTCGACGAGCCGGTCGAGCAGACCGAGCAACTGCTCGACGTCGGCGAGGTGGAGGCCGGTGGTCGGCTCGTCGAGGATGTAGACGCCGCCCTTGTCGGCCATGTGGGTGGCCAGCTTGAGCCGCTGCCGCTCGCCGCCGGACAGCGTGGTGAGCGGCTGGCCGAGGGTGAGGTAGCCCAGGCCGACGTCGGCGAGCCGTTCGAGGATCTTGTGCGCGGCGGGGGTGCGTGCCTCCCCGGCGCCGAAGAACTCCTCTGCCTCGCTCACCGACATCGCGAGCACCTCGCTGATGTCGCGGCCGCCGAGGTGGTACTCCAGTACCGATGCCTCGAACCGCTTCCCCTCGCACTCCTCGCAGGTGGTGGCGACACCGGCCATCATCGCCAGGTCGGTGTAGATGACGCCGGCGCCGTTGCAGGTGGGGCAGGCGCCCTCGGAGTTGGCGCTGAACAGCGCCGGCTTCACCCCGTTGGCCTTGGCGAACGCCTTGCGGATCGGGTCGAGCAGCCCGGTGTAGGTCGCCGGATTGCTGCGCCGTGAGCCGCGAATGGCGGCCTGGTCGACCGACACCACACCCTCGTCGGCGGGGATGGAGCCGTGCACCAGCGAGCTCTTGCCGGAGCCGGCGACGCCGGTGATGACGGTCAGCACGCCGAGCGGGATGTCCACATCGACGTCACGCAGGTTGTTCGTCGCTGCGCCGCGGATCTCCAGCGTGCCGGTCGGCTTGCGCACCGCCCCCTTGACGGCGGCCCGGTCGTCGAGATGACGGCCGGTGATGGTGCCGGCGGCCCGCAGCCCCTCGATCGTGCCCTCGAAACACACGGTGCCGCCCGCCGTACCGGCGCCGGGGCCGAGGTCGACGACATGGTCGGCGATCGCGATCATCTCGGGCTTGTGCTCCACGACGAGCACCGTGTTGCCCTTGTCGCGCAGCCGCAGCAGCAGGGTGTTCATCCGCTGGATGTCATGCGGGTGCAGGCCGATCGTGGGCTCGTCGAAGACATAGGTGGTGTCGGTGAGCGAGGAGCCGAGGTGGCGGATCATCTTGGTGCGCTGGGCCTCGCCACCGGACAGCGTGCCCGAGGGCCGGTCCAGCGAGAGGTAGCCGAGACCGATCTCCACGAACGAGTCGAGGGTCTCCCCCAGCGCCGACAGCAGCGGCCCGACCGACGGCTCGTCGAGCCCGCGGACCCATGCGGCAAGGTCGCTGATCTGCATCGCGCACGCGTCGGCGATGCTTATGCCGTCGATCTTCGACGACCGGGCCGCCTCACCGAGCCGGGTGCCGTCGCAGTCCGGGCAGACGGTGAACGTCATCGCCCGCTCGACGAACGCGCGGATGTGCGGCTGCAGCGCGTCGACGTCCTTCGACAGCATCGACTTCTGGATCTTCGGGATCAGACCTTCGTACGTCAGGTTGATGCCCTCGACCTTGATCTTGGTCGGCTCCTTGTGGAGGAGGTCGTGCAACTCCTTCTTGGTGTACTTGCGGATCGGCTTGTCCGGGTCGAAGAAGCCACTGCCCTTGAAGATGCGGCCGTACCAGCCGTCCATGCTGTAGCCGGGGACGGTGAGCGCGCCCTCGCTCAGCGACTTGCTGTCGTCGTACAGCTGGGTCAGGTCGATGTCGGTGACCGTGCCCCGACCCTCGCAGCGCGGACACATACCGCCGGTGATACTGAAGCTGCGCCGCTCCTTCACGGTCTTCCCGCCGCGTTCGACCGTGACCGCCCCCGCTCCGCTGATCGAGGCGACATTGAAGGAGTAGGCCTTGGGCGAGCCGATGTGCGGCTTCGCCAGCCTGCTGAAGAGGATGCGCAGCATGGCGTTGGCGTCGGTGGCGGTGCCGACGGTGGACCGGGGGTCGGTGCCCATCCGCTGCTGGTCGACGATGATCGCGGTCGTGAGCCCGTCGAGGACGTCCACCTCGGGCCGGGCCAGCGTGGGCATGAAGCCCTGGACGAAGGCGCTGTACGTCTCGTTGATCAGCCGCTGCGACTCCGCGGCGATGGTGTCGAACACCAGTGAGCTCTTGCCCGAGCCGGAGACGCCGGTGAACACGGTCAGCCTGCGCTTCGGGATCTCGATGCTGACGTCCTTGAGGTTGTTCTCGCGTGCGCCGTGCACGCGGATCAGATCGTGGCTGTCGGCAACGTGCAGCGCAGGCGACCGCGTGTCCGTCGTCTTGTCCATGCTTTTCGTCTCTCCATCTGTTGCGCGGGCCGCGTTCACGGTCTCCGTCGGCGTCCCCCTGCTCGACGCGACCAGCCACGAGCGGTCGGTCCTGTTCCCCTGTGCCGGCATGTCACGCTAGCCGCGGAGCCATGGCTCGCGCTTCTTCATTCCTGATCGGCCCGGTCACCTGCTCGGCCGCACAGGAGGGCGCAGGTCCACCCCATCGCGGCGCGGTGTTCCCTTCGCCCCGATAAGATACGTTTTGTGATCAGGTCAGGACGGCCGCGGCACCGCCGCCCTCCCTACGGTGGCCGACGCGAAATGGTACTGCTGTCACCGTTGCTGCTCACCGCCCTCATCACCGGCCTTGCCTTCGCCACCCCGAGGCAGATCGCGTTCAGCCGCCTGCTTCCGGCGGCACCCGCCCTCGCCGCCGCGATGTGGACCGTCCTGCCCACGGTCCTCCTGGGAGTGTTCTGCCTGGTGGCCATGATCGTGCTCAGCATGTTCTACTCCGACCTCGGAACGCAGTACACGGCTGCCGCGATCATTGCCGTGACCCTGGCGGCCGCGTATGCGAGCCATCTCCGTCTCCAGCGGGAGGAGATGCTCTTCCAGGTGCGCCTCGTCGCCGACGCCGCCCAGAAGGTGCTGCTGCGCCCCCTGCCGTCCCGCATCCAGGACGTCGAGATCGAGTCGCTGTACCTGGCGGCCGCGGAGCACGCCCGGATCGGCGGCGACTTCTACGAGGCGGCCGACACCATGTACGGGGTCCGGCTGCTCATCGGTGACGTACGCGGCAAGGGGCTCCAGGCGGTGGGGGCGGCCTCGGCGGTGATCAACTGCTTCCGCGAGAACGCGTACGACCAGCCCGACCTGAAGGCGATCATCCATCGCCTGGAAATCAGCATGACCCGCTACAGCGTCGCGACCCGCTCCGCGGAGCAGTCGGAGCACTTCGCCACCGCTCTGCTCGCCGAGATCCCTTACGACGGCGGCCAGGTCAGAATTCTCAACTGCGGGCACCCACCACCACTACTGGTGCGGCGCGGGGAGATCCGCGTCATTGAGCCCACCACCCCCTCGCCGCCCCTCAACCTGGCCAATCTTCTCGGCGACCATTACAGCGTCGAAACCGTCGCCTTCACCTCGGGCGACCAGATGCTGCTCTACACCGACGGCGTGTCGGAGGCCCGCGACCGCACCGGGAAGTTCTTCCCACTGGCGGACTGGATGCGCGGGCTCGGCCCGACGCCGCCCCGCGACCTGCTGCGCCGGCTGCACGAGGACCTGGTCCGCTACAGCGGCGGAAGGCTCGAGGACGACATCGCGGCCCTCGCCGTACGCTCCGGCTGCCCTGGGACGCACCACCACCCGCCGCAGGTGTAGCGGAAGCCGATCAAGCCGTGGCGGTGCTCAGTAGCCGCTGCCCGGGGTGGAACTCCCACCGCCACCGCCACCCCCGCTGCCGCCACCGACGGTGATCTCCGTCTTCATGCCCATGTCCTTGTGCCCGTCCACCGGGCAGTACAGCTCATAGGAGCCCTTCTTCAGCATGATCTTCAGCTGGGCCGACTGGCCCGGCTGAAGGCCGTGCGGCAGCCGCATCTCGCTGCCCTGGCCCTCGATCTCCAGGGAGTGCACGATGTGTCCGGCGTTCTTGGCGACAAACGTGTAGTCACCGGCCTTGAACGTCTTCGACGACAGGGCCAGGTGGTACTCGGTCAACTGCACCGTCACCGTCGTGGATCCAGCCTTGGCGCTCTGCGCCGGGCTGGACGTGGCCCCCGCTCCCGCACTGCCCGACCCCGAGTTCCCACACGCCGCGAGCGCGGCGGCCAGCGCCACCGCGCACGCCCCCGCCATCACTCCGCTCCGGTTCGACTTCGACCTTCCAGCCACGGTCGGCCCTCCTCCCGTATTCCGTACGGCCCGTATCCCGACATCCCTCATGGACAGATACGGGGCAGCGCCCGTGATGGATTGCGCGGTGGCGGGGCAAGGGCATTCCGCTTGCGGCACGCAGCCACTCCAGGTCTCACACATCGGATCTATCTCGGCCATATTGACGCGAGTACGACCTCTCTCTCGGTGTGACACGGGATAGCTCCGATGAATCGCTGAGCCACTTGGAGGCAACGTGCCCCGCCCGTCCAGACGAACCGTCCTCGCCACCGGATCCGCCCTGGGCGGCACCCTGCTGTCCACGGGCCTGCCCGCGCGGGCGACGGCCGCGGAGCGCGCCGCGCCCGCGGCGAACCCCTCCGACCCCTGGCGCACCGTTCTCGACGACGCCGACCTGGGCTGGCAGCGGATGTCGGCCACCTGGCACGAGGGCCCGTTCCTCGGCAACGGCTTCCTCGGCTCCGGGATCTACGCCGTGCGCGGTCCGACAGGGCGGCGCCACCCGCTGGGTGCGGCTGTCCAGCGAGGCCGGCGCGCCCTGCGTCGTACGGCATGGGATCGCGGGACGCGTCGACGTACGTGACGGGCACGGCCGTCCGCTGCGGTACGCCGACGTAGGCGCCGCCACTCTTCAAGTCACCCTGCGCAAGGGCGAGTCGGCGCTGATCACGGCCAGGGGCGACCGGCCCGACCTGTCCGTCATGCCCGTACGTCCGAACGGGGACGCGCCCCGCTGGGGGCTGCCCGGACGAGAACGCGGGCGAGGAAGTCGCGGATGTGCTCGGTGATGATCTCCAGGTGGCTCTCCAGGGCGAAGTGTCCTGAGTCGATCAGGTGGATCTCGGCATCGGGCAGGTCCTGGCCGAACGCCCTGGCGCCGTCGGGGCCGAAGATCGCGTCGTTGGCTCCCCAGACCGCCAGCAGCGGAACGCGGGAGTCACGGAAGTACTGGTGGACCTGGGGGTAGAGGTCCACGTTGGTGGGGTAGTCACGGAAGAGCCTGAGCTGGATCTCGTCGTTGCCGGGCCGGTCCAGCAGCGCCTGGTCGTGGACCCAGTTGTCGGGGGAGACCAGACTCGGATCGGCGACGCCGTTCAGGTACTGCCAGCGGGTGACCTCAAGGGTCAGGGCACCGCGCATGGGCGCTTCGGTGTCCGGCCCCGGGGACGTGGTGTAGGCGAAGACCTCGTCCCAGAACGGCTTCACGAAGCCCTCCTCGTAGGCGTTGCCGTTCTGCGTGATGATCGCGGTGACTCGGTCCGGGGCCTGGAGCGCGAGCCGCCAGCCGATGGGGGCGCCGTAGTCCTGCACGTACATCGCGAACCGGTCGACGCCCAGGTGCTCGAGCAGGCCGGAGGTGACCTCGGTGAGGGCGTCGAAGGTGTACGGGAAGTCCCGCAGGGCGGGCATGGCGGACTGGCCGAACCCGATGTGATCGGGGGCGATCACGTGGTAGCGGTCGGCGAGCGCCGGGATCAGGTGGCGGAACATGTGCGAGCTGGTCGGGAAGCCGTGGAGCAGGACCACGGCGGGTGCGTTCGGATCACCGGCCTCCCGGTAGAAGACCTCGAGACCGTTGACGGTGGCGGTGCGGTGGTGAACTGCGCGAGCCATCTCTCTAACCCCTCTTCCTGGCTTTACCGGTTATATCTCCAGTCGAGCACTCTCCACCTAACCTGTCAAGACACTTTCATCGGTTACACTTCAGTCGGACGCCGAGGCAATCCGGAGAGGAGGCGGCGATGTCGGTCGGTCGAGAGCCGCAGGACGCGCTGCTGGAGCTCCTCAACAGCACGCCGGTCGTCGACGGGGCGGTCCTGGACCGGCTCGCGGACCCGGACGCGGCCGGGAACTGGCAGCGGGCCCACGGCGGCGACGGCAGCGCGGAGGAGCGCCGACACCTGCTCGACGCGCGCGACGCCCTACAGGGTGTGGTGCGCGGCAGCCGGCCGGCCGCGTCGCTGGCCGGGTTGCTGGACGGCGTAGTCTCCCGCCCTCACGTCGGCCCTGACGGGGTGGCCTGGGAGCTGGACGCCCCTGCCGAGCGCCGGCTGGCGGTGGAGGCCGTCATGGCATGGAGCGCGCTGCAGCAGACCATGCCCGGCCGGCTGCGGCCGTGCGCCAACGCGGAGTGCCGACGGTTCCTCCTCGACCGCGGCAAGGCGAACCAGGCCCGCTGGTGCTCCATGGCCGTCTGCGGCAACAGGATGAAGGCCAGGCGCCACTACCGGCGCACCCGCGACGCTGCGGCCGCCGACGACTCGTGATCACGGAATCGCGGCGCCACCGGCACACGAACTAGGATCGGCCCGAGTGCACGGTTCACCGCGCCATGGGGGGCTGACCCGGCCGGACACCGCACAGGAGGTCCGCGATGGCGACGCTGCTGTCCGTCAACGTAGGAACGCCCAAGGACGTCACGTGGCAGGGAAGGACCGTCCGCACCGGAGCCTGGAAGTCACCCGTGGACGGCCCCCGGATGGCGCGGCGGCTGAACATCGACGGAGACGGTCAGGGAGACCTGGCCGGACACGGCGGCGAGATCCGTGCCGTGCTCGTCTACCAGGCGCAGTCCTACCAGTACTGGCAGAAGCAACTCGGGCGCGACGACCTGGCCTTCGGGATGTTCGGAGAGAACTTCACCGTCGACGGCCTGCCCGACGACGAGGTGTGCATCGGCGACCGGTACCGCATCGGCGAAGCCGAATTCGAAGTCACCCAGCCGCGCGTGACCTGCTACCGCGTCGGCCTGCGCCTGGGCGAACCCACCATGGCCGCCCTGCTGGTCGCCCACCACCGCCCCGGCTTCTATCTGCGCGTCCTGGCCGAGGGACGCGTCCAGGCCGGCGACGAGATCACCCTGACCCGCAAGGGCCCGGAACGACTCAGCGTCGCCGACACCGACGCGCTGCTCTACCTCCCCGACCGCGACCCCGCCAAGCTGCGCAGAGCCCTGAACATCCCGGCCCTCAGCCCCGGTTGGCAGCAGTCCTTCCGTGAACTCGCCGCCGCGCAGCCGCCCGCCCAGGAACCGGGACGGCCGGCCGAACGCGCCGGCACCCAGCAGCCGAAAGAAGAGCCGGGCTGGCCGGGATTCAAGCCCATGCGTGTCGCCCGCATCGTCCCCGAGACCCCGACCGTGTCGTCGATCTACCTCGACACCGCCGACGGCACACCGCTGCCCGAGGCCCGCCCGGGTCAGTACCTCTCCGTCCGCCTCGCCATCGGCGATGACGTCCCCACCGTGCGCAGCTACTCCCTGTCGTCGGCGCCCACGGCCGACAGCTATCGCATCAGCGTCAAGCACGAGCCGCACGGGCAGGTCAGCGCGTACATCCATGCCACGCTCCGCCCCGGGGACCTCGTGGACATCGCCAGCCCCCGCGGAACGTTCGTACTGGAGGACGGCACCCGTCCGGTCGTCCTCGTCTCCGCGGGGATCGGTGCCACTCCCGTACTGGCCATGCTCCACCGGCTCGCCGCCACCCGGGACCCACGCCCCCTCTGGTGGATCCACACCGCGCACGACCGCGCCCACCACGCCTTCGCGGAGGAGACCCACGCGCTGCTGGCCCGACTCCCCCACGCCCATGAGCACATCTACTACAGCGCCGAAGCGGCCGCCGGTCTCGACGAGCCCCACATCACCCGGGGGCGGCCGAGCGCCCGGTCACTCGCGGCCCTGGGCCTTCCCGCCGATGCCGATGCCTACCTGTGCGGACCGCCCGCCTTCATGGACGACCTGGGGGGCTTTCTGCGCGCTCACGGCCTGGGCCCCGAGCGGATCCATACGGAACAGTTCAGCGCCCTGCCCGCCATCAATCCCGGCGTTGCGCCCACGGCCGCCGTGCGGCCGCACCGGCCCCCCGGTCCACCGGGCACCGGACCCGTCGTCACCTTCGCCCGCAGCGGCATCACGACGCCGTGGTCACCGGCTCACGCCTCGCTCCTCGAGCTGGCCGAAGCCTGTGACATCCCCACCCGCTGGTCCTGCCGCACCGGTGTCTGCCACACCTGTGTCACCCGCCTCCTGTCGGGCGACGTCACCTACACCACCCCACCCCTGGAACTCCCCGAGGCCGGCACCGTCCTCGTCTGCTGCGGCGAGCCGGCCACCGAAGTCGTCCTCGACCTCTAGGACCTGCCCGGCCGGCGGCGGCACCGGCCGACGGGCCGTCAGCGGAAGGCCGGATGTCCCGTCAGGGCCTGGCCGAGGGCGAGTGTGTGCATCTCGGTGGTGCCCTCGTAGGTGAGGACGGACTCCAGGTTGTTCATGTGCCGGATCACCGGGTACTCCAGCGAGATGCCGTTGGCTCCGAGGATCGTGCGGGCGGTGCGGCAGATCTCGATGGCCTCGCGTGCGTTGTTGAGCTTGCCGAAGCTGATCTGCGCGGGCTGGACTCCCGGCCCGTCCTTGAGATGCGCCAGGTGCAGGGCCGTGAGCGTGGCCTTGTGCAGTTCCAGGGCCATGTCCACGAGCTTCTGCTGGGTGAGCTGGAAGGCGGCGAGCGGCTTTCCGAACTGCTCGCGCTGAGCGGCGTAGTGAGCTGCCGCCTGCCACGCCGAGCGTGCCGCGCCCGTGACGCCCCACACGATGCCGTAGCGCGCCTCGTTCAGACAGGTCAGCGGCGCGGACACGCCACGCGCCTCGGGCAGCAGCGCGCTCGCGGGCAACCGCACACCGTCCAGCACCAGTTCACTGGTGACGCTCGCCCGCAGTGACATCTTGTGCTTGATCTCGGGGGCGGAGAAGCCGGGCGTGGCGGTGGGGACGACGAAGCCGCGGATGCCGTCGTCGGTGCGCGCCCATACGATCGCGACCTCGGCCACCGACCCGTTGGTGATCCACATCTTGCGGCCGTCGAGGATCCAGTCGCCGCCGTCGCGGCGGGCCCGGGTGCGCAGGGACGACGGGTCCGAGCCGTGGTCGGGCTCGGTCAGACCGAAGCAGCCGATGGCCTCGCCCGCCGCCATCCGCGGCAGCCACTCCCGCTTCTGTTCCTCGCTCCCGAAGCGGTGGATGGCGAACATCGCGAGGGACCCCTGTACGGAGACGAACGACCGCAGCCCCGAGTCGCAGGCCTCCAGTTCGCGGCAGGCGATGCCGTACGCGAGGGCGGACATGCCCGCGCAGCCGTATCCCTCCAGATGCATGCCGAGCAGTCCGAGCTTGCCGAACCCCCGGGCCAGTTCCGGCAGGTCGGGCAGTTCGCCGCGCTCGAACCAGTCGGCGATGTGCGGTTCGATGCGGTCGGCGCAGTACTGGCGGACGGTGTCGCGTACGGCCCGCTCCTCGTCGCCGAGGAGGGCTTCCAGACCGAGCGGGTCGGCGGGGTCCAGGGGTGGGAAGGGCATGGTCAGTCCTTTTGGGTCCGGTGCGGAGCGTGGTCGAGCAGTCGGGAGATCTGGGCCTCGTCGTAGCCGAGTTCGGCCAGTACGTCGTGGCTGTGCCGGCCCAGCGTGGGTGGTGCGGACCGTACGGGCGGGCGCTCGCCGCGGAAGTTCACCGGGAAGGCGACCTGTCGGAGCGGGCCGGCGTCGGGGTGGTCCGTCGTCCGGACGATGCCGAGCGCCTCGGTCTGCGGGCAGTCGTAGACCTCGTCGAGGGCGCGGATGGGGGTGACGGGCACGCCGGCGTCCTTGAGCAGGCCGCACCAGTGGGCGACGGTGGCGCCGGTCAGGACCGCGTCGAGCTCGGTGTTGAGGGTGCCGCGGTGGTCGACACGGTCGCGGTTGGTGGCGAACCGCGGGTCGTCGGCCCATTCGCGGTGGCCGAGGACCTCGGCCAGCTTGCGGAACTGGGCGTCGTTGCCGATCGCGATCACGAAGTGCCCGTCGGAGGCGGGATACGCCTGGTACGGCACGAGGCTCGGATGCCCGGAGCCGAGGCGGGTAGGCCGCTCACCGGTGGCGAAGTATCCGGTGGCCCAGTTGACGTGCAGGGCGAGCAGCGACTCGTACAGCGAGGTCGTGACGTACTGTCCGCGTCCCGTCCGTTCGCGCTCCACGAGCGCCGAGGTGACACCGATGGTCCCGAAGAGCGCGGCGCCGAGGTCGCCCATCGCGTATCCGGCGCGCACGGGCGGTCCGTCGGGCTCGCCGGTCAGGGACATCAGGCCGGCTGCGGCCTGCGCCACCATGTCGTAGCCGGGTTCGTCGCGCAGTGGTCCGCTCTCGCCGAAGGCGGAGATGTGCAGCACGACCAGGCGTGGGTGGCGTGCGCTGAGTTCGCGGTAGTCGAAGCCGCGGGCCAGCGAGCTGCCGGGGCGGAAGTTCTCGACGACGACGTCCGCGGTGGCGATCAGCCGGTGCGCGGCCTCCTGGCCTTCGGGGGACTTGAGGTCGAGGGTGACGGAGCGCTTGTTGCGGTTGGCTGCCAGGAAGTACGTGGCGTCGGGGCCCTGGAAGGGCGGGCCCCAACCGCGGGTCGGGTCACCGCCGTCGGGGTGTTCGACCTTGATGACGTCGGCGCCGAGGTCGGCGAGGGACATCGTGACGTACGGTCCGGCGAGGATCTTCGACAGATCGACCACGCGCATGCCGGCCAGCGGCGCAGGCAGCTGCGACCTCCTTGGGGGCACGAGCATCCTCTCGTAACGGCGGATCGTTCTTGATCCAGGCCACTGTGCACCCCGGAATTAGGACATGTCCAAGACCAAAAAGCCTCACCGCTGAGATGTCATCCATCATAATCGCGCGGTGTGGGCAGCACCCGCTCCGCGACCTGAAGCACCGCCTTGAGCGCGGCCGAGGGATTGCCCGTCCGCCACCCGAGGGCGATCGGCAGCACCGGCACGTCGTCCCCGGCCAGCGGCCGGAACACCACATGCTCCAGCCGGATGGCGCGCGCCGACTCGACCATGACCGCGAGACCCACGTCCGCGCCCACGAGGGCCAGCAGGTTGTACGAGTCGGGAGCCTCCTGGACGATCCGTGGCGCGAACCCGGCCTCGTGACAGGCCTGCACCGTGGCTTCGCGCACCGCGGACCCGCGCGAGACGGGGAAGGTCACGAAGGGCTCGTGCGCCAGGTCGGCGAACGTGACCTCCGCGCGCCGCGCGAGCGGATGACTGTCCGGCAGGGCGAGCATCAGCCGCTCCATCTTGACCACTCGGGTGCTGATCCCACGGCGCGCCGGCAGGGCCACGAAGCCCACGTCCAGCGAGCCGTCCGCGATCCGGCCGAGGGCCTCACCGGTGTACGCCTGGCCCTCCAGGACCAGCTCGATGCCGGGCAGCTCGGAGGTGACGGCCCGGGTGAGCAGGGGCAGCGCCGAATAGCTGCTGGCGCCCGCGAATCCGATCGTGACCCGGCCGACCTCGCCCAGGTGGGCGGCCTGCACCGTGCGGCGGACCGCTGACGCCTCGGCCAGCAGATGTCTGGCCGGCTCCAGCAGCGCCTGCCCGGCGGCGGTGAGCCGTACGGAACGGGTGGTGCGATCGAAGAGCTTCACTCCGAGATCCCGTTCGAGCAGCCGGATCTGCTGGCTCAGCGGCGACTGGGCGATGTGCAGCCGCTCGGCGGCCCGCCCGAAGTGCAGTTCCTCGGCGACGGCGACGAATCCGGAAAGGTGACGTAGCTCCACCCCACAGACAATGCCAGGCGCCGGAGATCAAACCGAGGCGGTGGGGAGGGGTTGTTCGGTCCAGATGGATTTGCCGGTGCGGGTGTGGCGGGTGCCCCAGCGCTGACAGAGTGCGGAGATGAGCTGCAGGCCGCGGCCGCCCTCGTCGGTGGCGGAGGTGTGGCGGATGTGCGGTGTGGTCAGGCTGGCGTCGGATACCTCGCAGATCAGTGCGCGGCTGCGGAGCATACGCAGCCGGATGGGGCCGCAGGCGTGCCGGACGACGTTTCCGACCAGCTCGCTGACCAGGAGTTCGGTGGTCATGACCAGGTCCTCGTCGGTCAGGTCCCAGTCGTCGAGCTGGGCGCGCGCCAGGTCGCGGGCCTGGCCCGCCGCCACCGGGTCCTCGGGCAACGGCCACTCGGCGACGTTCTCCGCGTCCAGCGGGTGGGTGCGCACCAGCAGCAGGGCGGCGTCGTCTATCAGCTCGCCGTGGGCGGGCAGGAGGGCGGAGGTGAGGGTGGCGCAGAGGGCGTCCAGGTCGGACGCGTCCGCCGGCAGGGCCTCCATGGCGTTCACGGACTCGAAGAGCAGCTCGGCCAGGCGGTTCATGCCGGTGGTGACGTCCCTGTCCTTGCTCTCGACCAGGCCGTCGCTGTAGAGGGCGAGCAGGCTGTCGGCGGGCAGCAGGGTCTCGTGGGTCTCGAAGGGCGGGGCGGCCACCCCCAGTGGCGGGTCCGGGGTCATGGGCAGGAAGGTGACCGTGCCGTCGGGGTGGGCCACCGCCGGGGGCGGCTGACCGGCGCTGGCGTACGACAGAAGCCGGGTCACTGGGTCGTAGATGCCGTACAGGCAGGTCACGAAGGCATCGGTGCCCTGTTCGCCGACGATGTCGTTGAGGTGGCCGAGGATTTCGTCGGGTGGCAGCTCCAGCTCGGAGAGGGTGCGGACGGCCGTGCGGAGCCCGCCCATGGTGGCGGCCTCGGCCATGCCGTGGCCCATGACGTCGCCGATCACGAACGCGACCCGGGCCGCGGAGAGCGGGATCACGTCGTACCAGTCACCGCCGACGTCGGCTCCGTGCTTGGCCGGCTGGTAGCGCGCCGCCGCCGTCACCTCGGGCAGCTCGGGCAGTTCCTGCGGCAGCAGGCTGCGCTGGAGGGTACGGGCCCGGGTCGTCGCCTCGTCGTAGAGCCCGGCACGCTCCAGGGCCTGCGCGATCAGTCCGCTGAGCGCGGTCAGCAGCGTTCGTTCGTCGTCGTCCAGCACCCGAGGCCGGCCGAAGCAGATCACCGCCGCGCCGATCCCGCGCCCCGACACCGCCAGCGGCAGAAAGGCCCACGCCTGCGTGCCGCCCTCCCTGATCAGGATGTCGGTCTCCGGGTAACGCCTCAGGAACTCCTCGGGGGACGAGATGTAGAGGGGGGCACGGGTACGCAGGGCGTCCCCCACCGGATTCGTTTCCCGCACTGCCCACTGCCCGTCCAGCAGTCGGGTGAAGCGCTCCGAATGTCCCCGGGAGCCGACCACCGTCAGCCGGTCGCCGACCACGCCGACCATGACGAGTCCGGTCGCCCCGAGGGGGGTCATCACGCCGTCGGCCACCGCCGCCATCACGTCCTGGGCCGTGACAGCCTCGGCCAGCTCCCGTGTGATCCGCTGCACCAGGGCCGCGCGCTCCGCGCCGGCCCGCTCCGCGGCGGCCCGTTCGGCCTCCCGCAGATGCCGCTCGGTGGTGTCGGTGATGTAGAGGGTGAGGCCTTCGGGCACCGGTACCAGCCGCAGGTGGTACCAGGACCTGCCGTCCGACCCCGGTACGTCGAATCCGGCCGGCTGGCCCTCGGCCACTGTGGCCCGGCACCGTTGTTCCAGCCCCGGCACGGCGCTTACGACGGGAATGTCCCAGAGCAGGGATCCGGCCACGTCTCCCGCGGCGCCGAGGAGTTGTTCGGCGGCCTGGTTGAGGAATCCGATGCGCCAGTCCGTGTCCAGGGAGACGAAGCCGTCGCTCATGTGCCGCAGCGCCCGCCCCACCGATTCGGCGGCGGCATGCGTTTCACTGCTGTCCCTCAGGGTGCCGATCACCTTGACCGGCGCCCCCTCCTCGTCCGTGATCGTCCGGGCACAGGCCTCGATCCAGAGGTAGGTGCCGTCCTGGCGCCGGATCCGGTACTCGTTCTGGAAGCCGCCGCGCATCTGGATGCCCGTGTCGAAGCCGGCCACCACTCCTGGCAGGTCGTCCGGGTGGATCAGCTCCGCCCATGCCTCGATGCCGCCGTTCATCACCTCCGGATCGATGCCGGCCAGCACCTCCTCGACGGGCAGGTCGGCGGTCAGTGCGCCGGTGCGCAGGTCCCAGGTGTACGTGATGGAGGGCATCCGTTCCGCGTCCCACGGGGCGGCGGCCTCCCGTGGTCCTGGCCCGTTCTCCAGCGCGCGCAGCAGGGTGGGCGACGGATTGAGGATTCCGGACGCCCTGAGCCTCCCGGACATCCAAGCCGCCACCTCGGTCAGGAACTCACGCTCCGCCGCGCCGGGCTCGGCGCCCGGGGCGAAGAGGACGGAGAGCGCGCCGCGCCGCCAGCCGCCGCTCTGAATGGGAACGGCCAGGTGTCCGATGCCGGCGGGGAGCCCGGAAGGCCACAGGGCGGCGGGATCCCGGCCCGGCACCGGGTCGGGCGGGGCCAGGTCGGGCTGCCAGCTGGTGGTGTCGTTGCGGGCGGCCCTGCTGGGCGGCGCCGTGCCCCGTACCGGGATGATCACCCAGGGCCGGGTCATCGTCTCCGGCAGGCCGCTGTCGGCGACCAGGTAGAGGATGCCGCTCATGCCGCCGCCCGGCAGATGCACCATCCCGCCCAGGCCGTGCACCTCGGCCACCGCCTGCTGGAGCGCGGTCAGCAGTACGTCGACATCGCGCCGGTCCTCGTCCACGGCGTCCAGCAGCAGCATCCGCATGCGATGCCGCTCCACGGGCCGATCGCTCTGAAGGGTGCCCAGGCCCTGCGGCTGGTGCAGCAACTGGGGGACGTGGGGTATGGACGGGCCGCCGTGGTCCGCATCGCCGCCTCTGGTACTCACCACTGCCGACCCTCGCCTCCGCTCACCGCCTGGGTACCCGCCGGGACGCATGCAATCGGATGTGGACCCGCAACGATCTACATCCGTCCAATCCATCCTAATCGGAATAACCTAGGCGATTTCATTTGCATACGGAACCGTTCATCCGGTCACCGTATGTAGCGTCAGCTCACTCTTCGTCGCTGTGCAGCGTCGTCGACGTAGTCGTGGTGGGGGTGGACTGCGACTGCCGATCCTGGGGGTGCCGCGGCGGCCCGACAGCGGTCACGCCATAGGCATGTCGTCCGTCCGCTCACCCTCCGCCTGGGACGGCTCGGTCCTGGGGACGTCCGGGTGCTGCTCCATGGCCGCCCGCTCTGTCGGCTCCTCGCGCTCCCCTTCGGCCTGGGAGGGGGTGTGGGAGTACAGCCAGGCGTCGTAATCCGAGGCTCCGGTCTTCATGGCGGGCCTCCCTCGGTCGCTCATGTTCCATGGTCCTCCCCGGACCGCGGCAGCGCCAGGTCGGCCCATGACGCATCCGTGCATCGGCACCGTCGGCAACTCCGGGCGTCCGTCAGACGCCGCCGGCCACCGCCGTACCGAGAATCAGCAGTACGACACCGGTGACGACGCTCAGCCATCGACGCACCGTCGGACGTCTTTCTGACTCTCTTTCGGGACGTCGCCGAGGACATGACCGCGACCTGGACGGGCGAGGGTCCTTGACCTGCCCGCAGACCGGACCTCGCCGGACGGCTGCGGCCACACCACGGGCCACGCACACGACCCGGAGGACCGTAGGGTGCGGGCATGACGTCGCAGGCGTACCTCTCCGAACTGTTCTCGCTGGACGACCGGATCGCCGTGGTGACCGGCGGCAGCTCCGGCATCGGCCGAGCCATCGCGCGAGCCCTCGCGCGTGCGGGCGCGAGCGTCGTGGTCGTGGCCCGCAAGGAGGCGGAACTGGCCGCGACAGTGGGCGAGTTGGCGGCCCACGGATGCCGAGCGGGCTGGGTGGGCGCCGACCTGAGCACGCGAGACGGTGTGCGTGCGGCGGCCGAGGAGGCAGCCGGGGTGTTCGGGGAGCCCGACATCCTCGTCAATTCCGCCGGGGTCAATCTGCGCCCTCCCATGGGAGAACTGGGCGAAGAGGTGTGGAACACCACCATGGCGGTGAACCTGGAGGCGCCGTACCTGCTGGGACAGCGGTTCGGGCCCGGCATGGCCGAGCGTGGCTTCGGACGCATCATCCACATCACCTCCCAGCAGGCCCATCGGGCGTTCGTCCAGAGCGGAGCCTACGGCGTCTCCAAGGGCGCACTCGAGTCGCTCGCCCGCTCGCAGGCCGAGGCGTGGTCGCCGTACGGCGTCACCTGCAACACGCTGGTACCGGGCTTCGTCATGACTCCGCTCAACGCACGGCTGTCGTCCGACCCCGAGAGGGTCACGGCGCTCGCCGCACGCACGATGATCGGGCGCAACGGCCTGGCCGAGGACTTCGCGGGCGCGGCGGTGTTCCTGGCGAGCCGCGCCTCCTCCTACGTCACCGGGCAGGCGGTCTTCGTCGACGGCGGATTCTCCGTTCACTGAGCCCGACCGGGCGTCTGCGTGAACACAACGGCCGGACGTTGCGCGAGCTGTGCGAGCGCGGGCTGATGCATGGCACGGACACCCGTCTCGCCGTACGAGCGAGTAATACGCGCTGACACGTGAAACGGATAACGATCTCGGTGCACACCTTGCGGAACCGCTCCTCCCATCTAGCCTCCGTGCATGGCATTCCTCTCAAGTCGTCGCAGAAGGGCACGCCTCGCCCCCGAGCTCGATGACGCTGCCCTCAGCAAGCTGCTCAAGTCCCTCCAGGCGACCATGAGCACGGGCACGATCGCGACGACGGATCTCTGCACCGCCCAGATCTCCCGCCTCCTGGACACAGGCGCGGAGGACTGGGACCGCCGCACGCACCGGATGTCCGTCCTGGCGTACCGCCTGTCGGAATCACATGTGCCCCGGGCCTGGGCCACGCGTGAGCCGCGCAATGTGAGCGCGCTGGTGCTGCACGCATGGGCGCAGCTCATACGCGGACGCTCGCAGGGGAACCTGGAGGACGCCACCGCCGTCGCCGACTGCTGTCTGCGGGCCGCGGAACTCGCCCCGGCGGACCCCACCCCCTGGGTGGTCCTCCTGGGGCTGGCACGGCTGCAGCGCCTCAATCAGTCAGAGGTGTTCGGTCTGTGGAACGAGGTGCTGACGCGTGACCGCTGGAATCGCGAGGCGTACCTGAACATGCTGGCCTACCTGGGACCCGAGGAAATGGGGTCGCGCATCCAGGTGCTGGACTTCGTCGACGCCGTCCGCGCCCGCACACCCGAGAACGCGCCCTGCGCGGCGACGGAACTCACCGCCCTGGTCATGCAGTACCAGTCCGTCCTCACCCTGGGCGGGGTGGAGGCGCTGATGGCACGCAAGCACTGGGACCACGCACCGGCCGCCGAGTCCCTCGACCGTGCGGCCCGGACGTGGGCCCAGCCGGGGTTCTTCCAGCACGCCGCCGCCGTTGCCGACCTGAACCTGCTCGCGTACGCGCTGATGGCCGCCGAGCGGCGCGTCCAGGCCCGTCCGGTCTTCGAGGCGATCAGCGGCGCGGTCGCCGCCTGGCCCTGGCGCGTCGGCGGCGACCCCGTCTCCGAGTTCGAGAAGGCCCGGAACAGGTCCACGGCGGGCATGTGACCAAAACCTGTCGGCCCGTCTCGACGCCAGGTCTCCGCGGCATCGGCATCAGCCTCAGCCGGTCGAAGCGGAACGGTGTGAGGATCTCGGGGCGTCGGCCCGTGCGGATGTACTCGGCGAGGCGAGCCCGGTGGCGGGTCCCAGGGTGACGCCGAGCATCCCGTGGCCGGTGGCCGCGAAGGTGTTGTCGTGGCCCGGGAGACGGTCGATGAGCGGGAGGCCGTCCGGGAGGAAGGGCCGACCGCCGACCCACGGATCGCGAATCAGGCTCACCAGGTCGTCGGGGTCGTCGAACCAGCGGCCCAGACAGTGCCGGCTCGCCATCGCCACGGCGACCACGCGGCGCCAGTCGAGACGGTTGTTGTTGCCGCTGTTCATCGGCGGCACCGGAGGCCGGCGCCCCGGTGTCGGCAGGGCCGTCGTGTCCGCCGCCACCGCCGCTCTGCCCGCCCTCATCGCCAACCTGACGCTGGAGCCGGCGCCGACCAGGGTCAACCTCATCGCCGCCGGCTTCGTCGACACGCCCCTGTCGGCCTCACTCCTGGGCGATGAACTCGAGGCCCGGCGCGCGGAGTTGCGCGCCACGTTGCCCATCCGTCGGGTCGTCGGGCCGGCGGACGTCGCCGCCCTGGGCGTACACATCATGTGCAACGGCGCGCTCACCGGCGCGACGTACGGCATCGACGGCGGACAGCAGCTGCTCCCTCGGCGAGCTCCCCTCGGCACACATGGCGACGGACGCCGTTCGGCTACGGCTTCTGCCACACAGAGACATGTGCTCTGCTGTCCGCCGTGAACGGCGCCGCCGTCCAGTCCGCGAACCGCTCGGTCAGTTCGAGTCCCGCGAGCCGGGCCATCAGGTCCAGCTCGGAGGGCCAGACGAACCGGTGGTGGGAGTGAAAGATCTCGGCCCGGCCGTCGCTGATCCGATAGTGGTGGGAGACCAGGCGCTGGTTCACCAAGTCGTAGGTGTCGAAGCCGACATGGTGCTCACCGACGTGGAACGGCCGGGCGGTCTCCCCCGGCGGCAGCCGCTGCAGATCCGGCACACCCACCTCGATCACGAAGCGGCCACCGGGGCGCAGATGGCGAGCGGCGTTGCGGAAGCAGGCGACCTGTTCGTCCTGCGTGAGCAGATTCCCGATGGTGTTGTAGACGAGGTAGACGAGGCTGAACTCGCCCGGCACCCGCACGTCGGCCATGTCCCCCGGCGTCACCGGGATGCCGTCCCCGCCGGGCTTGCGGCGCAACTCCCGCACCATGGGCTCGGACAGCTCGATCCCGGTGACGGACACGCCCCGCTCCCGCAGCGGCAGCGCGACCCGGCCCGTCCCGATCGCGAACTCCAGCGCCGGACCGCCCTCGGCACGCCGGGCGAGGAATTCGACCGTCGGCCCCAGCACCTCCGGCAAGAACATGTACGCCGACGAAGTGTCGTACGTCCGGGCCACTTGCTCGGTCCACACGTCCTGTTCCATGACGCAACACGCTGACACGCCGACGGGTGCACCGCCAACGAATTACGTGTACGAATGACGTCTCCACCGCCCAAGTCGCCCGGCGCACCGGCCTCACAGGCTCAACGTGATGGCAGCGGCAACACCTCCCAGGCCGAGGGCGAACGCGGCCTCGCCCCAACCGCCCGTGCCCCACGGCAGGAACCGGTCGACGGCGAGCCGGCCCGGTCCGATGGCCGCGACGGCCAGGGCGACCACGGTGATGCAGACGTTGTACTCCACGCCGCCGTCCGTCTCCCACAGACCGTGGGCGCCGGTGACGGTCACCATGGCGTTGATCATCACGCCTATCAGCGCCGCGGACGCCAGTGGAGTGAGCAGTCCGAGCGCCAGGCCGAGGCCACCGAGGAGTTCGGACAGGCCGGCCATCAGGGCGAAGAACTTTCCCGGGCGGTAGCCGAGGCCGGCGAACGCCTGACCGACGGCCGTAAGACCATGTCCTCCGAAGATCCCGAACAGTTTCTGCGCGCCGTGCGCGGCCATCAGCAGTCCAATAGTCATTCTGATGAGCAAAAGGCCCCAGTCGGCAGCGGACGACGTCGCTGCGGCGGTCACGTCTTCGTCCTCCGTGGGGCTCGAAGGACGACGCAAGATGTGCTTCACATGCATGGCGATGCTCCGGTAACAACGCCGGAAAGGGCGTTACCCCCAGCTCGGACGGACGCCGAGGCACCGGTCGGCGGTGAGCCCCGCGCGGCACCGCGGGGCGCGGACCACCCCTGCCGATCCTTCCGCACCGGCCATGATCATGCATCTGGGCGGGTGTGGGGGCATGCCGTTCCACGAGTCCCGGATCCGGTCCGGCGGTAGCCTGCTCGTGAGGGCAGCCATGGCCGATGAGGTACGCATCCGGCTCCTCGGCGGCTTCGCTGTGGCGGTCGGGGGCCGCCCGGTCGCCGCCGGGGCGTGGCGGCTGCGCAAGGCCCGGAGCCTGCTGAAGCTGCTGTGTCTGTCACCGGGCCACCGGATGCACCGGGAGCGGCTCTACGACCTGCTGTGGCCGGATCTCGACGGGACGGCCGCGTCGAACAATCTGCACCAGGTGCTGTACGCCGTGCGGCGCGCGCTGGCCTCCGCGGGGGCGCCGGGCGATGTCGTCGTGCTCCGCGACGACATGGTGGTCCTGGCCCCCGACGGCGGTGTACGGATCGACCTCGACGAATGCGACGAGGCGGCCCGGCGGGCCTCGTCCGGCGGCGCCGCCGCGGACTATCGTGCCGCGCTCGCCCTGGCCGAGCCCGGGCTGCTGCCCGAGGACCGTTACGAGCCCTGGGCGGGCGAGGCGGCCGAGGCACTGGAGGCCCGGCGGACCGCCCTCAGGCTGGGACTGGGCGAGGCGCTCGAGCGCGATCACCGCACGGCCGAGGCGATCGACGTACTGCGGGCCCTGGTCGCCGAGGAGCCTCTGCACGAGCCCGGCCACCGGGCACTGATGCGGGTCCTGGCCGATGCCGGGCGCCGCCGGGAGGCACTGGCCGACTACGAGTGTCTGCGGGACGCGCTCCAGCATGACACGGGCGCCGATCCCGACCCGCAGACGCGCGGCCTTTTCCGTGGGCTGCTGGCCGACTCCGTCGAGGCCCGGGAACACCGGCCGCCGGAGCCTCCACGGCTCCATCTGCCGGCTCCGGCGACCGCCCTCATCGGCCGGGAGCGCGAGATGGCCGAGGTGGAGCAGTTGCTCGGACGGAGCCGGCTGCTCACCCTCACGGGGGCCGGGGGCTGCGGCAAGACCCGGCTCGCCCTCGCTGTGGCGGCCCGCCGGGGCGCCGGCTTCCGGGACGGTGCCTGGTTCGTGGACCTCGCCGGGCTGACGGAGACGCATCTCGTCCCCGAGGCGGTCGCCGCGGCCCTGGGCCTGCAACTTCCGCCGTCCGGCGTGGGCCGCGACGCGCTGCTCGCACAGCTGGGCGGCCGGGAGATGCTGCTGGTGCTGGACAACTGCGAGCACCTGATCGACGCATGCGCGACGCTGGCCTCGGAGATCATGGCCCACTGTCCGGGCGTCTTCGTACTCGCGACCAGTCGTGAGCCGCTGCGCAGCTACGGGGAACGTACCTTCAGGGTGCCCTCGCTGGGGCTGCCGGATCCGCACCAGGTGCCGCCCGTGGAGGAACTGGGCCGTTTCGCGTCGGTACGGCTGTTCGTGGAGCGGGCTGCCGACGCGGTCCCCGGATTCCGGCTGACCCCGCAGAACGCGGAGGCCGTCGCGCAGATCTGTTTCCGGCTCGACGGGATGCCCCTGGCCCTGGAGCTCGCGGCGGCTCGGGTGCATGTGCTGGCCCCACGCCAGATCGCGGAACGGCTCGACGACGCCCTGGCCCTGCTCGGCCGGGGCAGCAGGCGCGGCGCGACCCGGCAGGAGACCCTGCTGGCCACCCTGGAGTGGAGCCACCGGCTGCTCGACGACGAGGAACAGTGCCTGTTCCGCCGGCTGGCGGTCTTCGCGGGCGGGTTCTCCCTGGCCGCGGCGGAGGAGGTGTGCGCCGACGGCGCCCACGACATGCCGGTGCTGGACCTCCTCGGCAGGCTGGCCGACAAGTCCCTGGTGTGGGTGGAGCCCCGGCAGGACGAGGTCCGCTACCGGCTGCTGGAGACGATCCGGCAGTACGCCACAGGGCGCCTGCGGGCCGCCGGGGAACTGATGGCGACCGAGGCCCGGCACCGGCGCTTCTACCTGGCACTCGCCGAGGCGCAGGACCGCGAGCCGCCCACCGGAGTCACGGGGGCCACGGCGCTGGAGCTGGAGGCCGACTACGACAATCTCCGCGCCGCCCTGCGCTCCTTCCTGCGCCACGAACCGGACAGCGCGCTGCGCATGGCCGTCGCCCTGCGCATGTTCTGGCCAGAGCGCGGGCGCCTCGCCGAGGGCCGCCGTTGGCTGGAGGACACCCTGGCCGCCGCGCCGGAGCCCACCCCGCAGCGGGCCCGGGCCCTGAT
Source organism: Streptomyces sp. HUAS 15-9 (assembly GCF_025642155.1). Taxonomy (NCBI): domain Bacteria; kingdom Bacillati; phylum Actinomycetota; class Actinomycetes; order Kitasatosporales; family Streptomycetaceae; genus Streptomyces; species Streptomyces qianjiangensis. Next base: position 613,683 of record NZ_CP106798.1, read on the forward strand.
GGGGCGGGCCGTGCTGGCGATCCGCCTCGGGGACGCCTCCTGCCTGGAGGACATCGCCGAGCAGATCGTCGAGATCCAGCAGCGGTGGCCGGACCCGGCGGCGCTCGCACGCGCTCACTGCCAGCAGGCGATCCTGCTCTGGATGTGCGGCGCGTGGGACGGCGCCCGCATTGCCCTCGACCGGGCCGGCACGCTCGCCCGCGAGGCGGGCGCCCCCTCCGTCCTCGCCGTCGCCGCGCATCTGGAGGGCGTCTGGGCCGTCTGCCGTGGTGCGGGCACGGTGGCCCGCGAGGCCTGCGGGGAGGGTCTGCGGCTGCTGGACGACGTCGAAGCGAGGGCCGGTCGGTTCTTCCCGGTCATGACCCCCGGATACGCGGTCACGGACGACGCGGCGGGACAGGTCACGGTGCTCTTCGAGGAAACGGTCCTGGCCGGCCGCGTGGTCGGCCCGTCCCGGGCCCGCGGCTACCTCCTGGCGAATCTCGCCTGGGCGAACCGGCTGGAGGGCGACACCGGCGCGTCCATCGCTGCCGCCGAGCGCAGTGCCGACTGCTTCCGTACGCTCGCCGACCCGCACGGGGAATCCCTGGCCCTCAACGCTCTGGGCAACATCCACCGAAGCCGGGGCGATTACGACGCGGCAAGGAAGTTCCTCGACGCGGCACTCGCGATCAGACGCCGGCTCGGCGACCGCCGGGAGGAAGGCATCACCCTCGGCTGCCTCGGGCTGCTCCAGCTCGCCGACGGGGACACCGAAGGCGCGCGGGCGACCATCGCGCATGTCCTCGCGGGCTTCGAGGAGACCGACGACATCCCCGGCACCACCAACAGCCTGCTCCATCTCGCGCACGTGGCCCGGAGCGCCGGTGACACGACACGGGCCCGCACCCTGCTGACCCGCGCCCAGGACCTGGAACACGTCGCCGGTTCGACCTCCGCCAGCGCCTGGGTCCACCTCATGCTGGCGCAACTCCTTCGGCAGACGGGCGACCACGACGCCGCCGAGACGGCCGCCGTCCGGGCCGCCGACCTGTTCACACGCCTCGGCGACACCCGAGGCCCGGCCATCCAGCGGCGCACGCTGTCACCGGCGCCCACCGGGCAAAGCGGCTGCTGAGTGGATGCTAAGAGCCGCTGCCTACGGTCCTGAGTACAGGTTCAAGCACTCACGCTCACACCTACTCACACGCACAACCACTCGCACTCGTACCAAGGAGCCGACCATGTCGATCGACACGGCAAAGGGCGTCCTGGGGGACGCCACCGTCGCCGAACTGGAAGCATGCCTGCGCGGCAGCGTCGTCCGCCCCGGCGACGACGACTACGACCGGGCCCGCGCCGTCTGGAACGCGGCCCACGACAAACACCCGGCACTGATCGTGCGCTGCGCGGGGACCGCGGACGTGATGCGCGCCGTCGAATTCGCCCGCAGCCAGGACCTGCTGGTCGCCGTGCGCGGCGGCTCCCACAGCATCGCCGGGTTCTCGACCTGCGAGGACGGCATCGTCATCGACGTGTCGCCGATGAAGGGCGCCATCGTCGATCCCGTACGCCGCCGGGTGCTCGCCCAGGCAGGCCTGACCTGGGGCGACCTCGACCATGAGACGCAGGCCTTCGGCCTGGCCGTCACCGGCGGCCTGATCTCCACGACCGGTATCTCCGGCTTCACGCTCGGCGGCGGCGTGGGCTGGCTCCTGCGCCGCCACGGACTGACCTCCGACAATCTGACGGCGGCCGAGGTCGTCACCGCGGACGGCAGCGTGGTGCGCGCGGACGAGCGGGAGCACCCCGAGCTCTTCTGGGCCCTGCGGGGCGGCGGCGGCAACTTCGGCGTCGTGACCTCGCTCGAGTACCGACTGCACCCGGTCGGACCCCAGGTCCTGGCAGGCCTGATCTTCTATCCCCTCGATCAGGCCCGGCAGGTCGTCACGGGCTGGCGCGAGCTGACCGCAAGCATGCCCGACGACCTGACGACGCTGATCAACCTGACCACGGCACCCCCGCTGCCCTTCCTGCCCCCGGAGGTCCACGGCACCCGCATCGCGGTGCTGGCCGGGATGTACGCGGGCGACCCCGCGGCCGGTGAGGCGGCCGTCGCTCCGCTGCGGAGGCTGGGGACACCCATCGCCGACGTCATGGGCCCCATGCCGTACACGGCCATGCAGACACTGCTCGACCCGCTGTGGACGGCAGGTGCCCACAACTACTTCACGTCGGCGTTCATCGAGCCCTCCGACGCCGCGCTCGACGCCGTACTGCGCCGCCATCTGACGACGCCCACGCCCGCCAGCGAAGTGCATCTGCACCAACTGGGCGGTGCTTTCGCCCGGGTGCCCGCCGAGTCCACGGCGTTCAGCCAGCGGGACCCGAGCATGCTGTGCAACGTGGTCGCACGTTCCCCCGACGCGACGGACTTCGACTCGCATGTCACATGGGCCCGCAATACCCGCGAGGAGATCGCACGCCACGGACGCGGAACGATGTACGTCAACTTCACCGGCGACGGCGCCGAGGACAAGGTGCGCGCCTCGTATCCGGACGCGGTCCACGAACGGCTCGTGCGGGTCAAGGACACCTACGATCCCACGAACCTGTTCCGCCTGAACCAGAACATCCGCCCCTCGGTGGGCAGTCGGAGCTGAATGTCACGCCCCGTCACTGTCCCATCATCATCATGGTACAGGTGACCGTGGTCTTCCCGTTGGGAGTCTTGACGACCCACTTGCTCCCACTGAGGCCGCCGAGGTCGAACCGCCCCATCTTGCTCGTGGAGACGGTGCCCGAGGAGGAACCCGAGTAGGTAACCTTGGTGCCACCGGGGAATCCCACGCCCCAGACGTGATACTTGCCGTTCGACTCCTTTTCCACATGACATGCCGCGCGGGACGTGGCGCCGGGCGCGACACCGGTGGAGGCGTGTACGGCGGCCGCGGGGCCCACCGCGAGCGCGGGGGCGACGAGGAAGGCGAGTGCTGCGAGACGAGTCCGGTTCATCATTCAACCTGCTTTGGGTGCTGTCGACGCGACCGGTGGGACGTGACGGCTCCGTCACCCGCGGCAGCGGTCGCAGAGAACACCGAGGGCGGAATCCTCGCTCCATCACGCCGTGCGCGTATCACCCCACATGGACGACGCATGCCGTTCGCTTCCCGAGGCATTTTGTGAGGTCCGATACGGCTCCCATCGTATCGTCCAGCATGTCGCGCAGCATCTCGCGGATCAGAAGAACACGGCGTCAGAAGAACCAAGGTGGCTGTCAGACAAGGTCATTCACCGCTTCCCCGGTCCGGCCTCTCGTAGGTCATGAACCAGTGGCTGTCGAAGTAGCGAGCGGTCGAGCAGGGGTGCGACGGGTCGGTGAGCAGGCGGTGGACGAACTCGGCGGTGGAGCCGTCGAAGCGGTCCCACTCGCAGTGGGCGTCATCGGCGACCAGGATGGGCCAGCAGTCGGGGTCGGCGCCCTCGGTGACCCAGTAGAACGACGTCCTCTGCTCGGTTCTCGCCCACTGCAGCAATCCACCGGAGGCCGGATACACGCGGTACGGATCCCACGGGCCGTATCCGTCGGAGTCGGCGGCCCGAGCCCAGAACTCGTTGAACTCGGCGATGTCGAGGCCCCCCGGGACCCCGCCGGGCAGCAGGAGACTGAGGTAGCCGTCGAAGGCACCGCCCCCGAACCGCTCCACCAACTCTTTGTAGTCTCCTGGCAGCACGGTTCCCAGCCGTGTCTCGGCCGTGGACCAGTCGACCGGGTCGATCCGTTCCGGAGACCATCCGGTGACGGCCACGACACGGTCCACCCAGGAAGCATCCTCCGGCAGCTCCGGCAGCCCGTCCGGCAGCGCGATGACCCGCCCGGCGACCAGCACGACAGGCCGCACATCCACGCCGGCCCGGACCGTCCCGCAGCCGATCCAGCGGTCGGCGTATGTCCACACGCGCATCGAGACGAGTCGGTCCCCGAAGGGGGCCAGTAGGGATGCTCCGGCTCGTTCGCTCGACGTGGGATCCACATGTCCGTCCGCTGCCAAGGTGCGTGACCGCGCGTAACGGCCGCTGAGTATCTCGCCGAAGGCGGCCGGGTCGATGTCCTCGTCCGCCGTCAGGCACATGTGCCCCGTCGCATGACCGACCTGGTCGCACACCAGGTCCTGTCCGCCCCGCGCCACCAGCAGGTGAACGGCCGCGAGCAACTCCTGTTCGTCCATGGCCAGGCAGTGAAGCACACAGCACCGACACCGAAGCCCGAGCCCTCGGCTGCCCACGAGCACCTAAAGAAACGGCGTCTTCCGGAACCCGCCGCATACGGAGCCCCTCTGCAGAAGTGACGCTGCGCAGCGCCCGCGTCCTCGGCCGTCCCGACGCCGAAGGCGGGTGGACAGGAAGGACGGATCGTGCGGAACCGGGAGACGGCGGAGGCCGTGCCCAGGGACGGGGCGCGGATCGGCCGGATCGGGCGCTATCCGGTGCGGTGGCACAACGTGCTGCTGACCGTCTGGACGGCCGTGTGGTTCGTCGTGGCCGAACGCCATGGAGGCGTGTCCTGGCACTATCTGAGAACCGGCCAGCAACTGCTGTTCAACCAGGTGCCCGGCGGCGGCCTCGCGCTCTACGCCAACCACCCCGAACTGCAGATCGGCCCGGTCAGCTTCCTGGTCGCCGGGCTGTTCGCACCGTTCCCCGCCGACATGGGCGAGAAACTCGCCGACGCCTTCATGTCGGGCCTCGGCCTGTACCTGCTGGTGATGGTCGGGCGAGCCGCCGCCGACCACTACCGCGGCACCGGACTCAACCACAAGCGCCTCCAGCAGCGCGTGCTGATCGCCGGCGCGGCCTTCATCCCCATGTGGGTGGAGGTCTCGGTGCGATTCGCCCACCTCGACGACGTCCTCGCGCTGTTCTTCACCGCGCTCGCCGTGCGCGCGCTGGTCCGCGGCAAGGCCACCGCCGTGGGCGTGTTCCTGGCGCTGGCGGTCGACTCCAAGCCCTGGGCGGTCGGCTTCCTGCCCCTCCTTCTGGCGCTGCCGCGCCCCACGCGGCTGCGCGCCACCGCATGGGCCCTCGGCCTGGTGGCCGTGGCCTGGCTCCCCTTCTACCTCAGCCACATGGAGACCCTGGCCGCGGCCCGCTTCACCATCCCCAACCAGCCCGCGTCGTCCCTGCGCTGGTTCGGTGTGTACGACACCGCCACCCCCTGGTGGGACCGTCCCGCCCAGATGGCCCTCGGCCTGACCCTGGGCGCGCTGGCCGTGCGCCGGGACCGCTGGCCGGCGGTCGTCCTGCTCGCCGCCGACGCCCGCATCGTCCTGGACCCCAGCGTGTACACGTACTACAACGCCTCGGTCCTCCTGGGCACCCTGATCTGGGACTCGATCGGCCAACGCCGGCTGGTCCCCTGGGTCAGCTGGATCGCCCTCATCTCGCTGTACGGCAGCGCCCTGCTGATCCCCTCCGCCCCCACCCGCGGCCTCATCCGTCTCGCCTTCGCGGTGGGCTCCGCCGCGTACGTCCTGTGGTGGCCCCAGCGCAGACCCCGGGGCAAGCGGGGCGGCAGGCGGTCACAGGATCCGCCGACGATCCCAGCGGCGGTCACCCATGACTGCCTCCCCGGGCACGCACGGTGAGGTCCTGGTTCTCCTCGAACTCCCGCTCGGAGAACAGCCGCTGCACGGCGAGGTCGACAACAAGCCGCGCGGCACGAGCCGGCGGTAAACTACCTGGGTGCCCGGGATGTCATGCGGCCGTGAACACCACCGACCTCGGTGAGGTGGAGCGATGAGCACGGACTTCGACGTCGTGGTCCTGGGCGCCGGCCCGGGCGGATATGTGGCGGCCATCCGCTGCGCCCAGTTGGGACTTCGTACGGCCATCGTGGAGGGCCGGTTCTGGGGCGGTGTCTGCCTCAACATCGGGTGCATCCCGGCCAAGGCCCTGCTGCGCAATGCCGAGGTCGCGCAGTTGTTCCTGCATGACGCGGAGAAGTTCGGGGTCGAGATCAGCGGGGATGTCACGCTGGACTACCGGACCGCGTACGAGCGAAGCCGTGTGGTTGCCGAGGGGCGCTCGAAGGGCGTCTCCTATCTGATGCGCAAGAACAAGATCACGCAGTTCGAGGGCCAGGGCACCTTCCTCGACCCCCACACTCTGCAGGTGCGGATGAGCGACCGCGAGGAAACACTGTCCTTCCGGTCCTGCGTCATCGCCACCGGTGCGACCGTGAAGCTGCTTCCCGGCACCAGGCTCGGCAAGCGGGTCGTGACCTACGAGGAACAGATCCTCGCCGACCACCTCCCCACAAGCCTGATCATCGCGGGCGCGGGCGCCATCGGAGTCGAGTTCGCCTATCTGTTGCGGTGCTACGGCGTCGAGGTGACGTTGGTCGAGTTCCTGGACCGCATCGCACCCCTGGAGGACGAGGAGGTCTCGGCGGAGCTCACCAAGCGCTTCAGACGACTCGGGATCAACATACTGACCTCCGCGCGCGTCCAGTCCATCGAAGAGACCGAGGACCGCGTCCGGGTCGTGGTCGAGCAGGGCGGTGTCCCCCAGGTCCTGGAGGCGGAGAAGGCACTGCAGGCCACCGGCTTCCAACCGCGTACCGCCGGCTACGGCCTGTCCAGCACGGGGGTACGACTCACCGAGCGGGGCGCCATCGACGTCGACGGACACTGCCGTACCAGCCGGCCGCACATCTACGCGATCGGCGATGTCACGGCGAAGCTGATGCTGGCGCACACCGCCGAGGCGATGGGCGTCGTCGCCGCCGAGAGCGTCGCCGGCGCCGAGACCATGGAACTGGACTACCGCATGGTCCCACGGGCCACGTTCTGCCAGCCCCAGGTCGCCGGCTTCGGCTGGACCGAGAGCGAGGCCCGCGCCGAAGGCTTCGACGTGCGCGTGGCGAAGTTCCCGTTCACCGCCAACGCCAAGGCGCACGGATTCGGCGACACCGTCGGATTCGTGAAGCTGGTCTCCGACGCCCGCTACGGCGAACTGCTCGGTGCCCATCTGATCGGCCCGGACGTGACCGAGCTCCTGCCGGAACTGACCCTGGCTCAGAAGTGGGACCTGACAGTGACCGAGCTGATCAGGAACGTCCACGCGCATCCGACGCTGAGCGAAGCCGTCCAGGACGCTCTGCACGGCCTCGCGGGGCACATGATCAACCTCTGACTCACCCCCTACTCTGCTCGCATGTCGCGGAACGAAAGCATGGTGCGGCTCATCGCACCACCGACCGCCCCCGTCGACGCCCACGGCGACTGGGCCGCCGTCGAGCGCGAACCCGGCGTGCGACTCCCCGACGACTACAAGTGGCTGGTCAGCACCTACGGGTGGGGGGAGTTCCGCGATTTCCTCAACCTGCCGACGCCGTTCGGGACGAACCGGCACCGGTCACGGCGTTTCGAAGTCGCCGGGCGGCCCTTCCGGAGTCAGGGCCGCGGCCTGTCGGTGGCATGGGCGTCGGCGAAGTCCCAGACCACGGGGAGGAATTGCTCGGGCGTCTCGGTCTGGGGCATGTGGCCGGTGCCCTGCAGCAGACGGAACTCCGCATCGGGGATGCCCAGCGCGTACGCGCGTCCGTACTCGGCGTCCACGACCTGGTCGCTCGCGCCCCACGCGACGAGGGTCGGGTGGGCGATCTTGGCCAGTCGGTCGGGCAGGGTGGGGTCGGCCATGGCGTTCGCGCCCGAATAGACGCGCAGCGTGGCACGGTTGACGGCCATGACCGCGCGCTGCGCCTCGGAGAGTGTGCTGGGGTCGAAGCGGAACTTCGAGGGGTCGTGGAAGGAAAGCCGGGACAGCTCGACGGGAGTCAGGGAGAAGGCGTCCGCGATCGGGTGGCCGGGGACGTCGATACCGACGGCGTTGACGAGGGTGACGCTGCTGATCCGGTCGCTGCCCAGCGCCGCCAGTTCGGCGGCGATCCAGCCGCCGACGGAGTTGCCGACGACGGCGACGTCCCGCAGGTCGAGCGTGTCGAGCAGCCGTGCGTAGACCTGGGCCAGGGTCGTGACGTCGGTCAGCCAGTCGGGACGGTCGGTGCCGTCGAAGCCGGGATGGACGGGGGTGAACACCCTGGCCGGACGCTGCTCGGCCAGGAGTTGGGCGAACGGGGTGACGGTCTGCGGACCGCCGCCTCCGTGCAGGAGCAGGAAGGGGTGCCCCTGCCGGCCCTGGAGGTCCACGGTGACGTCGAGGGCGCCCTGGTCGAGGGTGAGAGTGTGGCTGCTGCTGGTCATAGGAGGCTCCTGAAGTGGGCGGCCGCGACGGGCCACGTCAAGGGGAAGGGGCAGGTGGGCCGGGGCCGTCAGGCGTAGTCGGTCGTGGGAACGGTGGCGTAACGGCTCATCACCGCGACGGTCGACTCCGGGGTCAGCTCCTGGCCGCCGGCGATCATGTCCCGCAGGTCCCGGAAGTACTGCACATACAGGTCGGGAGTGAAGGTGTTGAGCATCACGGCAGGCTCGTCACCGAGGTTGGCGAAGGTGTGCGGAGCACCGGGCGGGATCATCACGAGCGTGCCCGCCGGGGCCACATGGGTCGTGTCCCCGACGGTGAAGTGCACGGTGCCGGAGACGACGTAGAAGCCCTCGTCGTGCTGGGTGTGTCGGTGCTGCGGTGGCCCCTGGGTGTGCGGGGCGAGGGTGATCTCGCCGATCCCGAGGCGGTGCCCGGTGGTACTGCCGTCCTCGAGGATGCGCATCTGTGTCGGGCCCAGCTGGATCGTCTCGCCGTCGTCCGGGCCGACCACGGAAACCTCACTCATCACTGCCTCCTTCGTGAGAGCTGACTCTCATGAGAATAGTAAGGTTGAGTATCGTTATGCAAGTTGACTCTCACGATAAGGGTTGAATGCTAGGATGAGGGTGAACCTACAGAAGGAGAGGTCCCAAGATGACGGCGCAGGCGGGCACCGGCCGCACCAACCAGAAACAGCGCACCCGCACGGCGATCGTGGCGGCCGCCCGCGAACTCATCGGCACGGGCACCGAGGTGAGCATGCCTCTGATCGCCCGCACGGCCCTGGTCTCCGAGGCCACCGCCTACCGGTACTTCCCCGACCTCTCCTCACTGATCAGCGAGGCCCTGGCCGGCGCGTGGCCACCCCCCGCCGAGGCGCTCGCGCCGGTCGACGACTCCACCGACCCCGTCGAGCGGATCGCCTTCGCCTGCGAGTTCCTGCTCCGCGGCATCATCGCCCGCGAGGGAGCGGTACGGGCGATGATCTCGGCCACCATCACCCGCCCCGATGCCGCAACGACCCGCCCCGGCATCCGCTTCGGACTGATCGACCACGCGCTCCTGCCACTCGAAGGCACCCTCGGCGCAACGGACTCGGAAGCCTTCGCACAGCTCAAGCGGGACCTCGCGGTGACCGTGAGCGCCGAGGCGCTCTTCACCCTCACCGACCTGTGCGGACTCGACCCCGACGCGGCGATCGACAGCGCCGTACGAACGGCGACGACGCTCACGGCGGCCGCGGTCCGCTCACTCGGCCAGAGGTAGTCGGCCAGAGCTCAGCCGCGCGGACCGGCGGCTGGCCCCTTCCAGTGACTGACGGACGACGCGCGAATAGATCGCATGTCGCCGAGGTACAGCGTCTCCGCCGTGAGATCCCGGACTCGTGAGGAGACCAGCCGTGTACGCAGCCGTCAGACGGTACGAAGGAGTGACCGATCCGGCCGAAGCGGGGCGTCGGGTGAGCGAGGGTTTCGTGCCGCTCATCCGTCAGATCCCCGGCCTCCTGGCCTACTACTGGGTCGACGCCGGGAACGGAGTGATGATCTCGACCAGCGTCTTCGAGAACGAGGAGGGGGCGCATGAGTCCATCAAGAAGGCGGCGGTCTTCGTACGGGACCACCTCGCACCGCTGCTCCCCAACCCTCCCCAGGTCATGTCGGGCCAAGTAGTGGCCTTCGCGTAGCGCAGGAGGCCGCGGTCCGCCCTCACTGACGTGCTTCACGTGGCGGACGACACATGATTCGACGATTGCCGAGGAGGGCCACGAGGAAGCCATACAAGGGGACCCCCTCGGTCCCCACTGGGACTCTCGCGCGGGCAGGGGGCACAGTGGTTGACAAAACGCGTGAAGAGGACGCCGTCCATGACATCGTGGAGCGTCTGAAGAGTGCCTTCAGCGCGACACACAGCCTTGCCGAGATCGAGGCGGCGGTAGCCGATGCGCACGCGTCATTCACCGAACGACCTGTTCGCGAATTCGTCCCCGTGCTGGTCGAGCGCAAGGCGAGGGCGAGGCTCCTCGAGTCCTCCGGCTGAAGGGCTCGCCGACCGCTCCGAAATCGGTCGCGGCACCTCTCACCCTCGTGGAACGATCCTGTCGTGCGTTTGATCACCGACGGAGTCACCCCAGTTCCGCGACTGGTGCTGGTCGATACGTTCGAGACGGATGGCGGCCACTTCTGCGAACTGGCCGATCCGCTCTTCCTGATGGCCGGCGATCTGATCCTGTTCGACGGCGGGAACCTCAGCGTGACGCGAGCCGACGGCACAACGTTCACGCCTGCTGGTGCGTGGGGGGTGCGCTGCATCCCACTGCGCACCACGCATCCCATTGAGCCCGCCGAGTCCGCCCAGGCGACCGCATGAGCCGGCCCACGCACGGCACGCTGCATCACGTCGAGCTGTGGGTGCCCGACCTTCAGCGTGCACTCGCCTCGTTCGGCTGGCTGCTTCAGGCGCTGGGTTACGCCGTCCACCAGAGCTGGGACGGCGGTCGCAGTTGGATGCTCGGGCCGACCTATCTGGTCATCGAGCAGTCCCCGGCCCTCACAGCCGAACGGCACGATCGCTGCCGCCCGGGACTGAACCACTTGGCCTTCCACGTCGAAGACGCCACCGCGGTCGAGAAGCTGGCTGCCGACGCCACTGAGCATGGCTGGCAGCTGATGTTCCCCGAGCGGCATCCATACGCCGGCGGCGGACAGCACTACGCCGCCTACCTGGAGAACGACGACGGCTTCGAGGTCGAACTCGTCGCGATCAACCCGACCGAACGAAACTGAGGGCCTCCGGTTGCCGACGGCCCACCGCCCCGAGAGGCTGTGTGAAGCATGCCGAAAGCCACCTACGGGAGTGCACCATGACGCAACTCGGTCTGCTGGCACACATCGAGGCCAAGCCGGACTACGCGGACCAGGTCGAACGACTGCTGCGCGAGGCGGAGCAGCTCGCGCGGCAGGAGTCGGACACCGTCACGTGGTTCGCGTTCCGCCAGGGCCCCACCACCTTCGGCATTTTCGACGCCTTCGACGACGAGCAGGGCCGTCAGAGCCATCTGCAGGGCAGGATCGCCGCCGCGCTGATGGAAGTCGCCCCGGAGATGCTCGCCGAGGCGCCCGACATCAAGCCCGTCGACATTCTGGCCGACAAGCTCCCCTGAGCGGCCACCGCACCGGCGCGACCGGGGAAGGCCCTTCCGCCGCCGGAGTTGTCATGCACACGCCAGAAGAAGCGCCGACACTCCGACGCCTGGCCAGGCAGGACGCGGCGGACGGCAGCGCGCATAGTTGGCACCTGACGGAGACGATCCACCAGAGCCGAAACGGAGAGTGCGGGTGACCACGCCGCCGATCGACTACCGGGCGCTGTTCGCGGCCACGCCCAGCCCGCACGTCGTGCTGGACCCCGGCCTGGTGATCGTCGACGTCAACGAGGCCTACTGCCGCGTGACGGGGCGCACCCGGGACGACCTTGTCGGGCAATACCTCTTCGACGCCTTCCCGGACAATCCAGAAGACCCCGATGCCGACGGGATGCGCAACCTCAACGCCTCGCTCCACCGTGTACTGCACTCGCGCGAGGTGGACCCGATGGCCGTACAGAAGTACGACATCCCCGCGGCCGGCCGGCCAGGAGCGTTCGAGGAGCGCTGGTGGTCGCCGATCAACACTCCCGTACTCGGGCCGGACGGACAGGTGGCATGGATCATTCACCGGGTGGAGGACGTCACCGAGTTCGTGCTGGCCCACCCGTTCCCCCCGCGGTCGGGCCAGACGCTCAGCGAGCGGGAAGCCATGGAGGCCGAACTGTACGCGCGGGCCCAGGAGCTCCAGCAGCTGAACGAGGAGCTGCGCCGGGCCCACGCCCGGGAACGCCAGGTCGCCGTCACACTCCAGGAAGCGATGCTGCACTCCCCCGATCTGGCCCGGCACCCCGATGTCGTCGTGCGTTATCTGCCCGCCTCCGAGGGGCTGAACGTGTGCGGCGACTGGTACGACGTGGTGGACATGTCGCAGGACGCGTTCTCCCTGGCGGTCGGGGACGTGGTCGGCCACGGGCTGGAGGCGGCGGCCACGATGGGCATGCTGCGCAGCGCGCTGTCCGCCGCCGTCCGCGCGCTCAGCGAGCCCGCCCAGGCGATGGAGGTGCTGGGCCTGTATGCCCGCTCGGTGGAGGGAGCACTGGCCACGACCGCCGTCAAAGCCGTCATCAACACCCGTCATCAGCACATCACCTACAGCAGCGCGGGTCATCTCCCACCCGTCCTCGTGCACGCCGACGGCACGTTCGTCCTCCTCGACCAGGCCACCGACCCTCCCCTGGGAGCCCGCCCCCTCCATGTCCCCCGCCCGCAGGCCGCCGTGCCCTACAAGCCCGGTGACACGCTCGTGCTCTACACCGACGGCCTCATCGAACGCCGCGACGAGGACATCGACACCGGCCTGCGGCGCATGACCGACATCCTCGGCGACAACGCCCGCCTCACCCCCGACCATCTGGCGGACACCCTGCTCGCCCGCCTCGGTGTGAGCAGCGGCGGTACCGACGACATCGCCCTGATCGTCACCCGCCTGTAGCCGGGCCTGCGGCCCGGGCACTCGCTGAAGCCGGTCAGCCGCTGGTCTGCGACGGTCGGCTCGGTGGTGTCAGAACCGAATGTCCGGGTCCTGGAGGACCACGCGCAGTCTGTCCTCGGCATGGTCGGTGTCGAGTTCGGGGCAGAACCAGACGTTCTGTCTGGGGGCGGCGGCCGGGTCGTCCGAGACCATCACCCAGAGCAGCAGACCCCAGAGCACGGTGGGTGAGTGACCAGCCCGTCGAGCGCCCAGACCGACCGGTACGGCCGCGCCGATGCGCCGTGGCGGCGGGCTGTCCAGGTCGGGCAGTGTGAAGTCGGAGGCGTCATGCCCGGCGAGGACCAGTGGGGTGTCCTTGACCTTGAGCCAGTGCACCTCGATGCCCTGCGCGACGCGGTCGAGCGCGACCGCCAGCCACCCCCGCACCGTCGCTTCCGGATCGGGGAGCCAGTTCAGCGGGCCGTCGGGGTCGGTGGCGTGGCTCAGATCGTCCCGCGGAGGGCCGTACTCGGGGTTCTCCACAAACTCCCCCACCACATTGCCTTCCCTGTCCACCAGCCACCAGCGTCGTATGGACTCCAGCGGTGCCCAGGTTTCCGAGGCGTACTCCCCGTCGATCTCGAATATCCAGCGATCCCCGTTGTCGCCATGGCTCGGCAGCGGCAGGTTCCGCAGCCCTTCCGGCAGCGTCGCCGGCGGCCATGCGTCCCGCGGCGAGTCCGGTCTCCGTCTGCGCCCGAAGATGCCCATGCCCTGCCCCCACCCCTCGGCCGGTCCAACCGGCCGGGCGTGAACATCCCTGCCCATGAGGGCGCGGGGATAGGCCTGGCCGCCGAGGCCGAGCGCTTGCGAACGCCCGCGCAGTCCTCCACACGAAGTACGCATACCTCGGCGCGGCGCGCCTTGGTGGCCGTAGCGTGATGACGCTATCCGATCCCCATCCGAATCGATCATTCGTGGAGCAGGAATGGGCAACGCCGACACGGTCATCGCCGTACTGCGCACGGGACACGACGCTCTCGCCTCGTCGGTGTCCGGATTCAGCGACGAGGACCTGGCCCGGCCGTCGGGCGCGGCCGAGTGGGACGTCTCGCAGGTGCTCAGCCACCTCGGCAGCGGTGCCGAGATCGCGCGGGCCGGGGTCGAAGCCGCCCTCGAGGGCGCGGCGAACCCCGGCTCCGACTTCAACCACTCCGTCTGGGACAAGTGGAACGCCATGACGCGGCGGGAGCGCGCCGACGGCTTTCTCGAGGTGGATCAATCACTGACCGCACTGTACGAATCCCTGGACGCCGGCACCCGCGACAAACTCCGGATCGACTTGGGCTTTCTGCCCGCCCCCGTCGACGTGGCGACGGCGGCGCGGCTTCGCCTGAGCGAGTTGACGCTGCATTCCTGGGACATCCGCGTCGCCTTCGACGAGCAGGCCGCACTGCCCACCGACGCCGCCGCGGCGCTCCTGCACGGAGAACCGGACCTGCTCGCCTGGACCGGCAAGGCCGAAGTGCTCGAGGGCCGACATGCGGCCCTGCGCGTCACGACGACCGAGCCCGCTTCCGACTTCGTCCTGCGGCTGCGGACGCCGATCAGCGTGGACTTCGACATGCCCGAGCGAGCCGACGGCACACTGGTCCTGCCCGCCGAGGCATGGCTGCGGCTGGTCGCCGGCCGGCTCCCCGCCCGGTACACACCCGACGGCGTGGCCACGACGGCCGCCGCCGATCTGGATCTGCTGCGCCGCGTCTTCCCCGGCTACTGACGCACGCGGTGAACCGGATCTAGTCGCCCGTCCGCCCGTCGGCCATCTCGCGCAGGATGTCGAGGTGGCCGTTGTGGCGGGCCGTCTCCTCCACGAGATGCAGCAGGATCCAGCGCAGGTCGACGGCGCTGCCGTCGTGCCGCTTCCTCCGGGCCTTGGTGTCCAGGTCGTGCGCGGCGACCAACTCGTTGTACCGCACGGACTGTTCGGCGTACTCGTCGAGCAGTTGCGACGGCGGGAAGTCGACGGCTATGCGCATCTCACGGTCGGGGTCCTCGTCGGTCCAGGGGCCCTTGTCCTCTTCGCCGAGAAAGACGACCTGGAACCAGTAGTACTCGACCCAGCGCAGATGGTTGATCAGACCGCTCATGGTCATCAGCGGCGAGCCGGGCAGGAGCGCCTTGCGGGCGTCCTCTTCGGAGAGGTCCTCGCACTTCGCGCGCGCGGTGGCGCGGACGTAGTCGAGGAAGGTGGTCAGCTGAGTGCGCTCGTCCCAGGCGGGAGGCGTATCGGTGCGTGTCATCTCCCGGAGCATCTCCCGGCGGGCGCCGCCGCGTCGAGAGGATTTCCGAACACGTCGGTCTTGCCGGTGGATTGCTGAGCAGCCGTAGCGCCGGTTACGGTCAACTCCCCCTCCTCGAACAGGCGTGCGCGGCATCCGCATGCTCCGCGCATGAAATTCTCCCGGTCACGCGGTCGCAACAACGCAGGGCAGACGACGAGCTCCCCTTTGGCCCAGGCACTTCGTCGGTGAGGCCACCTGGTCCGCCCTGTCCGGCAAGGTCCCGCACGTCCGCATCGGCCAGCACGCTGTCATGGCCGTGTACCAAGCCGGGCGCTACGCCGAGGCGGAGACCGAGGCCCGCGCCGTGGCCGAGGCCCGATCCCGGCTGCGCGACGACATGTACGCACCACTGGCGCTGAACCTCGCCGCGATCGCGACGTGACGCTCTGCTGCCCGTCTTCGGCAGGATCTTCGGCGCCGAACACCCGCAGACCCTGAAACTGCGCTCGGACCGCGCCCAGACGCCGACCGCTCTCGCCCGGCACGCCGAATGCGAGGCGGAGTGCGCGGCCGTCGCCCGTGTCGCGGCCCGCGGCACGGGGCCGGAGATGCCGTTCGTAGCGGCGGCCGCCCGCAACGGACAGATCTACGCCCTCGACGCGCAGGACCGCCACGAGGAGGCCGAGGCGCTCGCTCGTGAGGCCCTCGCCGCCCATGACACCCCGGATCGGTTCAGCCTGGTCCTGCGGCTCGGCCTGGTGCGAAGCCTCAACGGTCAGGCCCGCCACGAGGAGGCGCTCGCCGAAGCGGAGCGCGCCGACGGGCTGCGCCGCCACCGGCCCCAGGAACAGCACCGTCCGGAGACCGGCGCCGTCGAGCTGACCCTGGCCACGGCCCTGCTGGGGCTGGGCCGTGACACCGAGGCCCGCATCCGGGCCGCGGCCGCCCACGACGCCTCTCTGGCCGCCTTCGGCCCGGCTCACCGCCGCACCGCCGAGGCCCGGGCACTGCTCGACCGTATCGACGGCGCCTGACCGGCCACTGAGGACTCTGCCGCACGCGCCGCAGAGGCTGCGACCGGAAAGCCGAACTAGTGTTGGTGTGTGAAATACGACTTTCCTGACGATCTACGCAAAGCACAGAACGATCTCGAACAGGTGCGCGGCGATCTAGCCTGCCTGATCGCGCGGCTGCCGTATTCCGTGGAGCCCATCGAGGCCTGGGAGCGCCCGGAGGGCTACTGGCGCGACGGCTCCCCCGCCTACCCCGACTCCCCCGGCTGGACCCCCGAGGAGCAGTCGCAGGTCGCCGCACTACGCGAGCGGGAGCAGGAACTCGCCGTCACGATCGTCACCCACACCTACTGGGGCACGCTCGAGCCCGCCGAACGCCCGGCCGCCCGCGACGCACTCAAGCACGCCCAGGACGCCTAGGACCGGCAGGACCAGCGGGCTCGGCCGCCAGGAGGACCAGGCCCAACGCGAGGACGGCCAGCCCGGACCAGGAGACGGCCAAAAGACGCTCACCCAGGACGGTGACGCCCAGGACCGCCGCGACCGCGGGCTCGGCCAGGGTCAGCGACGTGGCCACCGACGCGGGGGTGTGGCGCAGTCCGTGTCCGAAGAGCCGGTAGGCGAGGCAGACGGTGAAGACGGCGAGGTACACGGCCACCGCCGCGCCGCGCGGGGTGGCGAGCCAGCGCACGTCGGTGAACACGACGACCGGGAGGACGAGCAGCCCGGCCGCGCCGAACAGGGCGCCCATCACCGCATCGGACGTGTGACGGCGCGCGATGAGCCTGCCGCCGATCAGCGAGTAGACGGCGTACGACAGCCCCGCGCACACCGCGAGCAGGACTCCCGTCAGGTCCACCGGCGTACCTTCCCCGGCCAGTTCGGGGCCGAGGACGAGGAGCGTGCAGCCCACCACGGCGGCAGCAGTCGCGCCGGTCCAGCGGGCGGTCGGTCGGGCCTGCCCGGTGATCCAGGACAGCAGCCCGGCGAAGACCGGCGCGCTGCCCAACGCGATCACGGTGGCCACGGCCACGCCGGTACGCGCCACTGCCGGGTAGAAGGTCACCGGATAGCCGGCCACCGCCAGTGCGCCCAGGACGATCAGCCATCGCTCGGCACGTGTGCAGGCGGCGGGCAGGGAACGGGCGCTGCGCGAGGTCAGGAACAGCAGGATGCCGCCGAGGGTGAGACCGGCGCAGCCGATGGCCGCCGGAGCCGCGCCGGACGGTGCCAGGGAACTGACGGTCCCGGTCGTGCCCCAGAGTACGGCTGAGGCGAGGATGGGCGCGGGGCCCCCGAGGAGACCGGTGCGTGAGGGGCGCGGGGCCGCGGTGGCCGGGCGCGCGGGAGTCAACCGGGAGCCAGCTTGAAGATCACCGGGTTCGCGATGGGAGCGGCGCTCGCCGGGCCCATCGCAACCTGGTCGCTTCCGGGCGCTCTGGCGGTGGCCGCATGTGTGGCGGTCCTTGCGGCACTCGCCTTCTTCGCATTTCCCTCGGCCGCGTTCCCGTCGGCCACCTGATGCAGGTGGCCGCCACGGGCGTCAGCCGAGGGGGTTGCTCGTGTCGCGCAGGACGGCGAGTACGGGGGCGTACATGCGGGCCTTGATGGTGCCGAGGGTGTCGCCCGCCTTGCCCGACTGGGCCTGAGCCGTCTCGACGGCGGCCGTCCGCACGGCGTCCTCGGCGACGGCGCGGTCGACGATGCCGGCGGCCGCCGCGTCCTGGCCGCCGTAGCGACGGCCCGTGACCATGGCCTCATGGGCGGTCTGCGGGGCCAGCCGGGCCTGGATGAGCGCGGACATGCCCGGGGTGAAGGGGATGCTGATGTCGACCTCGGGCAGACACCAGAATCCGCGGTCGGCGCGCATCACACGGAAGTCGTTGGCCAGGGAGAGCATCGCCCCGGCGGCGAAGGTGTGTCCCTGCAGCGCGGCCACGGTGATCACCGGCAGCGACAGGAACCGGGCGAAGAGCTCGTGCACGGACACGACGTATTCCTGGTACTCGTCGCTGTGGGCGAACAGCCATTCCAGATCAAGGCCGTTGGAGAAGAACTTGCCCGTGGCGGCGGTCACCAGGGCGCGCGGCCCCTCCGCCTTCTCCACCTCGTCCAGGGCGTCGTTGACGGCGGCGATCCAGTCGGGATGGAAACGGTTCTCGCCCTCTCCGAGGTCGAGGATGTAGACGCTGTCCTGGCGGTCGAGTGCGGGCATGGTGGCTCCTCGGGTCGGGTGGGGTCGGTACGACGGGTCAGTGGGGTCGAAATGGCCCGGGCGGCGGTCACGGTCGCGGACCGCGGTCCGTGTCGGGCCGGTCCCGCAGGGCGTGGACCAGCAGGTCGTCGATCTCGGCGGCGGCCGCGTCCAACGGAGCGGTGCTTCGCTCGGCCCGGCACATGATCACCGCGCCTTCGACCGCGGCGATGACGAACGCCGCCAGCCGCCGGCCGCGCTCTTCGCTCAGGCCGTGGCGGACGAACAGGGCGGCCAGCGCCTCCTGCCAGCGGGCGAACACCTCGCCGGCGGCGCGGGCGAGTTGCGGGGCCTCGTCGTTGGTCTCCACGGCCACCGCCACGATCGGGCAGCCGGCCCTGAAGTCACTCTCCACGAGCCGGTGGCGCCACAGCGCGAAGAAGGCGTCGACCGCCTTCAGCGGATCCTCGGCCTGCGTGGCGGCGTCGATGACACCCGTGATGAAGTCACCGGCGAGCGCCACGGCCTCGTCGATCAACTGCACACGCCCGCCCGGGAAGTGGTGATACACCGAGCCACGCGGGGCACCACTGTGTGCGAGGACCCGGTCGATGCTGGTCGCGCCTGCGCCGTATTCGCGCAACAGGGCAGCGGCACTGAGAACCATGCGCTCCCGGCTGTCGCTCTTTCGCGGACTCACCTCGCAGACGCCCCTTCCGAGTGATTACCCGTCGGTAACTTATGTTGTATGGCATAGAACATGCAAGACCCCGTCCGGCCTAACAGCACGTGCGCGCCCGGTGGAGCACCGCATGTGATGGATGCACCCCCACCTTCGACAAGGGAGACCACATGCGCATCCGCACCGCCGCCGTGACCGCCGTCCTCACGGGCGCCCTCGCTCTCACGGGCACCACGGCCGCCTTCGCCGCCGACCCCGGTCCCGTCGGCGCCGCCAGCGACAGCCCGGGCGTTCTCTCCGGGAACGTGATCCAGATTCCCATCGACATCCCGGTCAACCTGTGCGGCAACACCCTCGACATCCTCGCGTTCATGAACCCGACTTCCGCCAATACCTGCACCAACGGCTAGCACGGCCGAACAGACCTCCCGCCGGACCGGCGCGGGAGGCCGCAGGTCGGCACCGAGGCCCCGGACCCGCGACGGGTTCGGGGCCTCGTTCGTCCGCCGGAGTCACCGCAGTCCGCAGTCGCCGAACCGGGGTGGCTGGCATTTTCGGCCAGGGGCAAGCGGCTTCCTGAGTCACGGCGTCGCCGTCGTCCGATCCGGGAGCGATCCGAAGCGTTCATTGGAATTCATTGAAGGAAATAGCGTGATTTCACGCCCGCCCTCCATGGCATGTTGGCCTTCCTTTCCTCTCCCCATGGAGGCCACGCGTGCGCAATGCTGTGCCCGACTCCGGGACGACGCCCATCCATCCCAAATGGTCGGACCGCCTGATACGGCAGATCGACACCTTCGTGGCCCGACGGTCCAGGGCGGCGAACGTACCGGCTCTGGTGCTGGTCAGACAGGACGGCGGCGACGTCCGGGCAACGGCCCATCTGGTCCGGGAGTATGAGCACCGGCTGACGCGAGGCCGGGGCAACTCCCTTTTCCAGGTGCCGCACGCCGTGGTGGACGACGCCGAGTCGAGCGGCGGGTTCATCGAGGCGGTGGACCGGGTGGCACTGCGGTGCGAACTGACCATGCCCTCGGGGAACCTGAAGCTGTCGGCTTTCCATACCTGCCGGGCCGTACTGGATCTGGAGCGTGGCACGGGAGATGTACGGGCCCGGCAGAAACCCATTCTCGACGGGCTGCATGCCGCACTGCTCGAGCGGCGCCGGGTGCTGGGTTTCGGCTCGAAGATCGCGGGATTCCTCGGACAGCATTTCCTGACCGGCTGGATCCAAGGACTGGTGGCGGCACTGGTCGTCGGCATTCCCAAGGCCTTCTACCGGTTCCGGCTACGACACTGGGGCCTGCGCTGGGTCGCCGACGAACTCCACGCCTCGTGCTTTCTGGACGCCGCCCTCGCGTTCTGCCGGGAGAGCGAGCTGGACCGGGAGGACCCGCGCGTACGCCGGATCCTGCTGCGCGCCCTGCTCAGCGATCTGCGCAGGGCCACCCGGCGCCGGACTCCCCTGAGCCATCGCTGGGCCCGCCGCCGGTGGGCCTTCGTGGTCCTGATTCCCGAGATCGACGATGTGAACGGACCAGGGCGCGCGCTTCTCGGCACGTTCGAAGAACTCGCTCGCGACGAGGCCTCCTCGCCGCTGTTCGTTCTGGCCGCGAGCGCGGGGGCGCCACCGGACTACGCCGTACCCCTCGGTGCCGACCTGACCCGGCCGAACGGCATCGCGGACAAGATCTTCACCTGCCTCAACGAGGGCAGCGCCGAGCCGGTACGCCTCGTCACGCTGCCCGCCGAGGACGACGACGCGGAACGCTCGGCGGAGAACGGGCTGAAGACCCATCCCGGTGTCAACGCCCGCAAGGACAGCGGCCTCGACTGGCTCCGCCCGAGCACGGTGCCGTTCCTGGCCGGGCTGATCGCCCTCTTCGTCATCGCCCCGCCCTACATCTGGCCACCACCGTCCCCGTCACCGTCCGCGCCGCCCTCGTGCGTGACGGTCGCGACCGGTGAGCGCGTCGGCGTCACCGACGGGAGCGAGTGCGATCTGGCGGTCCAGGGCGAGCGTGGGAGGGAGCTCAGGGAGCTGGAGCGGCAGGTCGCCGAACAGAACGCGCAGATCGCCGAAGGGCCGTATCGCACCCTGGTCTTCCTGGCACCGCTGAGCCTCCAGGACGGGGTCTACGACGACCCGCCCATCGGGCTGCAGATCCTGCGCGGGGCGATCGCCCAGCAGCACAAGCTGAACAGCGAGGACCGGCAGAACAAGATGCCGATCCGCCTGCTGATCGCCAACACCGGCCAGTACTTCCGCTACGGATCGCACGACACGTCGGCGCCGAACGCCCCGGACGTCAGCAGGATGATCATCGAGCGTGAGAAGCGGGACCACATCGCCGCCGTCGTCGGGCTCACGCAGAGCCGACCCGAGTCCCTCGGCGCGGCTCGCGAGCTCGACCAGGCGGGAATCCCCGTCATCGCCAACCTGGTGACCGGCAGCGCCATGGTCGGCCCCGATTCTCCGCAGCGCTACTTCCAGATCTCCGCGCCGAACACACGGGTCGCACCGATCCTGGCCGACTTCATCCGTCACTCCCCCGCGGTCCGGTCCTTCACCGCCGGCACACCGCACGCCGTGGTCGTGTACGACCCGACCGACACGTACTTCAGCACGGACCTGAAGAACCTGTTCGTCGATGCCTACCGGCCGTACGGCACGGTCGACGAAGTCACCTACAGCGAAAAGCCCGGCGCCACTACACCGGCCACCATCGCGACCGACGTGTGCAACAAGGTCACGGCGACCCAGGGCATCGTCGTCTACCTCGGCCGTTCCGGAGTGCTGCCGAGCCTCCTGAACGCCATGCAGAGCGCGGGCGGACAGTGCCAGCCCGCGCAGGGCACGATCCCGCTGATCGCGGAGAGCGCCCCCATCGACTTCCAGAACGACCCGCGGAAGACGGCGCAGGCGTACCCGTACATGACGATCTTCTACGAGACGGCGAACGCGCCCACGCGGGATTCCCGGGACCCCTACGCCCAGTTCGCCCGGCACTTCGCCAAGGTCTTCGGTGACCGTGGTGCCGACGCCGATGCGGCGGGCGGATACGACACCGTGGGAATCGTCACCCAGGTCATCGAGAACGTACTGCCCACGTCCCCAGACTCCGACATCGAACCCAATGACATCTATCTCTGGCTGACCGCCCACGGTGTGTCCCAGTACCCGGGCGCGTCCGGAGTTCTCCAACTGGACGGGCGCAACAAATATCCCCCCGACAAGGCGGTGTTCATCCGCGAGATCCGGCAGCCGGACGGCACCACCGACACACTGCTCAGCTGCGGACTCCTGCCCGACCGCCGCAATCCCGCCCGGTGGGGCACCGAAGGCCGGACCTTCCCCTGCCTCCGGGACCACGACTGACCCCGCACACCAGCGCCGTCCCCGGTCAGAACTGGACCGGCAGATGGCGGGGCCCGCGCAGCATGGCGTTCTGGCGACAGGGCGGCGGGTCCTGGACCAGGCGGGCCGTGCTCAGGTGGGGGACAGGGCGGATGGGGCTCGTCCCCCACCACGGTCAGTGAGCCGGTGAAGCCTTCCTCGCGCAGCGTTTCGGCGGCCCTCAGCCCGGCCAGCGACGCACCGACGACGACGATGCGGCCGTCCCGCAGATCACCGGCCACCGGCGGTCACCTCCTCGCCGGCGAGGATGGCCTGGACCGGGCAGGCGGCCGCCGCCTGGCGCACGCGCTCGGTCTGGTCGTCCGGGACGGCCGGGGCGTACAGCAGCCCTTCTTCGCCATGCAGCGCGAACACGTCCGGTGCGAGGAAGACGCACTGCGCACAGCCCTGGCAGCGCGTGAGGTCCACAACGATCTGCATGGCTGGCAACTCCCTGAGTCGTACCGGCCCCCTTCCCTTTTTCTATGCCGGTGTCGCACCAGGCGCCCCCTCTGTCACTTCGGCCACCGCCCCTGGCGAGCTGCGATCCCGGCGGAGGGAAGACGGAGAGAGAATCGGAATATGGCCTTCCGTTTCCGCAACGGCGGAGCAATCTCCCGGCGGGGGCGAACCGTATATACGGGTATGTCGAGATTTCGGTTCCCCGTGGGCCGCCTCCCGGATGAGGCTCTGCTGTCCGGGCTGGCCACCGGAGATCCGGAGCTCGCCGTCACCTTCGTCCGGAGGTTCCAGCACACGGTCTTCGGTGTGGCCATCGCCGTCACCGGGGATCCGCAGCTCGCCGAGGACATCGCCCAGCAGACGTTCGAGCGCGCCTGGCGCCACGCGCAGATATACGACGCACGGCGCGGCTCGGTACGGACCTGGCTCACGGCGATCGCCCACAACCTCGCCATCGACGCCGTCCGCTCGCGGCAGCCGGAGCCGGTGGCGCCGGAGGATCTCGAGTCGATCCTCGGCGTTGTCAGCGATACGCCGGAGCAGCACGCGCTGGCCGACGAGGCGTCCTCACGGCTGCGGGAAGCCGTGGCGGAGCTGCCGCCCGAACAGGGCCGTGCCCTGGTGATGGCGGGCATCTACGGCATGACCGCCCAGCAGATCGCCGACTCGGAGAAGATCCCGCTGGGCACCGCCAAGACGCGCATCAGGACGGCGATGGGCAAGCTGCGGTCCACGCTCGCGTCTCCGAAACGAGGCGACCATGTCAAGTGATGTGACCTGCGAGAAGCTTCGGGAAGTCGGTCCCGAGCTGGCACTGGGCGTGCTGCCCGGCCGTGAGCGGGCCGGGGCCGTCGCCCATCTGGACGCGTGCGCGGACTGTCGGGAGTACATCGAGCAGCTGACCCTCGTGGGCGACGGGCTCATCGGGCTGCTGCCGGGAAGCGAACCGCCGGTCGGGTTCGAGACGCGGGTGGCGCAGTCCCTGACGCAGGTGACGCCGGTGCATGAGGGGCACGCCCGGGAGGCCCCGGTGCCGCGCAAGGGCCGGCCTGGACGGGCACGGATGCGCCTCGTCTCCGCCACGGCCGCGGCTGTCGTCGCGATCGGGTTCAGCGGCTGGGCGGTCGGCTCGGCCATCGAGAACGTCGTGGCCGGCCCCGCCACCTCCGCCGAGCCGGTCGCGGACATGCTGTCCGGCGATCTGACCTCGGTCGGCGCCAAGGGGAAGATGGTCGGCGAGGTCTATGCCCATGCCGATCCCAAGGGCTGGGTCTATATGACCCTGGACCTGCCGCATGCCGGCACCAGCTACGACGGCAAGGTCGTCTGCTTCCTGGAGCGCAAGGACGGCAGCACGGTTCCCGTCGGCGCCTTCTCCATTCGCGACGGCAGCGGCTCCTGGGGCGCCCCCGCACCCGTCGACCCTTCGGCACTCTCCGGCGCCCGGGTGACCACGCCGGACGGCACCGTGCTCGCGAGGGCACCCCTGAGCCAGGCCGGCCCGAACGAGTAGGGGGTTCGGGGAGCGTGAGCCGGCTGCCGGTCCGCCCGCAGACAGCCGTCGATCGCCGCGGCGAGAGCGCGGGGCAGACGTCGCCGTGACGCGATGGGCGGCACCTCGCACCTCTCCTCGGCGGACTCACCGGCTCCGGCACGGACGAACGTCACGTCACCCGCGGCCACCTCGTACAGCGTGATCTCGATGCCCCCTGAGCCAGGCCGGCCCGAACGACCAGGCGGTCGGTGACCCGGCGGCGTTGCGCGGGGGACGGCCCCCCGTCGGGGCACCGTGGCATGCCGTCAGGCTCGGGCGGTGCGGGGACCCTCGCCAGGGGGTGTCGCGCCGAGGGCCCCGGCCAGTTCGGGGAGCGTGAGCCGGGCCGACGGGTCCGCCCGCAGACAGCCGTCGATCGCCGCGGCGAGAGCGCGGGGCAGACGTCGCCGTGACGCGATGGGCGGCACCTCGCACCTCTCCACGGCTGACTCACCGGCTCCGGCACGGACGAACGTCACGTCACCCGCGGCCACCTCGTACAGCGTGATGCCGATGCCCCACACGTCGGCCGGTGTCGACAGCTCCCCGACGTGCTCCTGTTCCGGTGCGCGGTAGCAGCGCGTGCCGAGTCCGGCGGGGGCGGGGCCGGGCGGCCGGGCCACGCTGAGGTCGAACACCTTGGCGTGCCCGCGTTCCACCACGACGTTGGACGGCTTGAGGTCCAGATGCAGCAGGCCCTGGGCGTGCAGATAGTGGACCGCGGAACACAGCTGCACGCCGAGGAGCGCCACGTCCGCGGCGGACGGCCGGCGCCGCAACCGGTGGATCATGTGTGCCAGCGTCTCCCCGGTCAGTGTCTCCAGGACGACGAGCGGCTCCGGCAGGGAGAAGGTCTCGTATGCCCGGACCAGGTGCGGATGGCTGAAGTCGCGCAGCCACCGGCCCTCACGCAGCAGCCGGTCGTGCAACCGCGTGTCGCCGCGCCGGTCCGGCCGCAGTGTCTTGAGCACGCAGCGGCAGTCCCGCTCCTCGCTCCAGGAGTCGTACACGTCCAGCCAGCTCGTACGCGTCAGATGGCCCAGGACCTGGTAACCGGGAACCGGACGGGTGCCGGGCGCCATCGGCGGGGCGAGTTCCGCCTCCGCGCTGTTCATGACAGCACCGTCCCGGGCTGGGCGGGCCCCGTCCGGTCGAGGCGGCCGGCCGCGGGGCTCATCCGGTGCAGCCGGGCGTAGGTGCCGTCCCGGGCGAGCAGCTCGTCGTGGGTCCCCGACTCGACGACCCGTCCGCCGTCGAGCACCACGATCCGGGTGGCGTCGCGGACGGTGAGCAGGTCGTGGGAGATGACGACGGTCGTGCGCCCGGCCATGAGGCGGCGCAGCGGGTCCATGATCCTGAGGCCGGACCGTGCGTCGAGGGCGGTGGTCGGTTCGTCCAGGACCAGGACGGGCGCGTTTCTGATCATCGCGCGCGCGATCGCCAGGCGCTGGCGCTGCCCGCCCGACAGGGTCCGGCCGCGCTGGCCGACGACGGTGTCGTAGCCGTCCGGGAGCAGCTCGATGAACTCATGGGCGTCCGCGGCACGCGCCGCCGCGACGATCTCGGCCTCGCTCGCCCCGGGACGGCCGTAGGCGATGTTGTCCCGCACCGTGCCGTGGAAGACGAACGTCTCCTGCAGGACCACCGCGACGCTCTCCCGTACGTCGGACAGGAGCAGGGTGCGCAGATCCTTCCCGTCGAGACGGACCGCGCCCCGGTCGGGGTCGTAGAACCGCAGCAGCAGTTTGGCGACCGTGGACTTGCCGGCTCCGCTGGCCCCGACCAGCGCCAGGACCTCTCCCGGAGCGACGTGCAGGGACACCTCCGAGAGGGCGCGGCGTGCGGTGCCGGGGTAGCGGAAGGACACGCCGTCGAGCTCGATGTCGCCCCGCGCACGGCCGATCCGCCGCGCGTCGGCGGCCTCGACGACCTGCGGCCGCTGGTCGAGGAGCTCGATGATCCGTTCCGCCGAGGCCGACGCGGCGTAGAAGGTGTTGCCCAGCCGGGACAGGCCGCGGATCGGGCTGTACAGCTTCCCGATCAGGGCGAGGAAGACCAGCAGCCCGCCGAGGGTGAGCTGGCCCTGGGCCAGTTTCCAGGTGCCGAGGCCCATGACGGCGAGTCCTCCGGCCACCTCGATGACCTCGACGAGCGAACCGTAGACGGCGTGGATCCGCGCCGAGGCCATCGTCGCGTGGAACCTGCCGAGGCTCTCCCGCTCGAAGCGGCGCTCCTCCCAGTCCTGCCGGTTGTACGCCTGCACCAGGGTCACATTGCCCAGCGACTCCTCGGCGACCGCGCTCAGCGAACCGCTGCGGCGTCTGCGCTCCCGGGACGCCTCCTTGATCAGCCGGGAGAAGTGCCGGGCGGCGCGCCAGAACAGCGGCACGATGAACAGCGCGAGGAGTGTCAGGTCCCAGCGCAGGTAGAACAGCAGGCCGACGAAGACACCCAGCCGGACCAGGTAGTACAGGCCGTCCGCCACGCCCGAGAGCAGGAATGTCTCGACGGCGTCCACGTCACCGGTGACACGCGAGAGCAGGTCCCCCAGCCGCCGCCGTTCGAAGAATCCGAGCGACAGCCCCTGGACGTGCCGGAAGACGTCGGCGCGCACGGCCAGCAGGAACCGCTCACCCACCCAGGTGGAGGTCACGTCGTCGGCGAACCTGAGAGCGCCGGAGGCGACGATGAGCCCCAGATAGGTGGGCGCGATCCAGATGAAGGGCCGCAGATCGCGTGGTACGAGCACATCGTCCACCACGATCTTGAACAGCCAGAGTTCGGCGGCGTCGGCGAGGGGCCCGATCAGGCTGAAGAGAACAAGGGGCACCAGCCAGAGCCGACGGCCGCGGGTATAGGGCCAGAAACGCCGGAACACCTCACGCGGCGGCAACGGCGGCGCGGCCGCGACCACGGTGCTCGCGGCATCGGCGTCCCCGCCCACCGCCAGCAGGCGCCGCAGAACACTCCGGGGGACAGCCACCATGGCACGGCTCCGTCGCAGACCGACGGCGGAACGGACCGGCTCCCCCGGTCACCGGCCCGCTCAGCCTGCTTTCACCTGTGGTGATCGGAGTGGTCACCCTCGTGATCTCCACGACCCCCGTGGTCACGGTTCCTGTCGCCGTGCCCGTGCCCCGATTCCGAGTCCCTCCTGTGGTCACCGTGGCCGCTGCTGTCACCGTGGTCGCGGTGACTGGCCGGGAAGAGCTTGCTGAAGATCGCCATGCTGTTCCTCCTGTCGAAAAATCCCTCGTATCACATACGGTGTAGGACGGGAATTGGATGGCATCAGCGGAGAAAAGCCGCATATTTCGCCCTCGGTAGACCCCATGCACACACCGGGTACTGGTGTCACCAGCGCCTGGATGCGCCGGGTCCCGCCGAAACCGGCTCACGCTCCGCCCTGGAGGGCAGTCCGGGCGCGACACCGTGTGCGGCCCTGTCGCCGTACCAGGCGAGGAAGGCGAAGGCGAAGAGCCCTTCGACGAGCAGGGACAAGGGGCCGTACGGGGGCTCCCAACCGGGTTCGTAATAGCCGGACGGCAGGCCGACGGTGCGCGACAGCGCAAAGCCGACGATCATGCCGAGGCTGACGAGTGTCCCGGTCAGCCAGGCGATCAGGGGACGTTTCATGACGACCAGCGCCAACGCCACGGCGAGCATGATCGCGCTGCCCGCGGCGAACAGGACGCCGATGTAGAACATCTCCTCAAGATGATCGGGGACGAGGAGCGTGTGCAGCACCGTGTTGCCGACGGCGCAGCACACGCCCACTCCCCTCAGAGCGACTTCGGCACCGTTGGTGGAGTACATCGCGACTCCAGATGTTCAGAGGTTTGCCCTGTGAACCCATACGAGAAAGTGCCCCAGTTGGATTGCACCTTCCGACCCCTGCTACAAACCTCTTGCGCGGGTCGGCCGTCCGTGCCCCGCGCCGGATCGGCACAGGTGCGGGCCTCCTGGGAGGTACCACGGTGCCGGTCGGCCCGTATGCGGTGTTCCTGCGCCAAAGAGGGCTAGGCCGTGACGAGTTGGTCGTACACGTCGGCGATCTCCTGGTAAGACGCCGCGCAGGCCGGCCGGTTGGCGCGCACCGAACTGGCCGCGCGGAACCCGGAGTTCGCGGTTCGACCGCAAGTGGGCCGAACGGAACGTGGGTCAGAAGGCCGTGTGGGCGAACCACACGTCGAGCGGCGCGGTGTCTCCCGACAGCTCGAAGGCGCCGTCCTGGTACGACCGCCGCCCGTACAGCAGCAACAGGAGATCCGCCGCCCGCCCGCGCACCACCGACTGCGCCTCGGAAGGCGCGTCGTCGGCACCTGTCCGCGGCAGCAGTCGGAAGCCGTCGGGGTCCAGCCGTACGCGCCACTCCTCACCGGCTCCACCCATGTGGTCCGAGCACTGGAAGGCGATCGTCTCGCCGCTGCCGTGCAGCTTCGTCACGGCCGGGGCGAAGAGACCGGCATAGGGCAGGTTGACCAGGAACTCGTCGACCCCGTCCGCCGCGAGCGCGGGGTCGATGTCGGAGTCACGGCCCACGGCACGCTCCGCGTCGACCCGGTGCACCAGGGTTTCGAAGAGCATCCGCCGGGCCCAGAACCGCGCGTGCTGGTCCTCGCCCCAGGCCCACATCGGCGCCTGGGGGTCCGTGTCGCGCAGCACCGCCGCCACGGCGGGCACGCCCCCTGCCACCCAGTCGGGATACTCCCGCGCGGCTTCCGGCAGCCCCAGTTCCAGCTCACGGCTGCGGGGCGGCTCCTGCACCAGTCGGGTCAGCAGTTGGCTGAACCAGCGCTGGAGCGAGCCCACGTGCCGGGTCAGGTCGGCCAGGGTCCAGTCGGGGCAGGAGGGCACGATCGTCGCCGGGTCCACGCCTGTGGTGATGTCGGCGAAGCGCAGCGTCTCCTGTTCGATCGCCTCGCGGTAGGTGTCGTACGGCAGAGGGTGCCCCGCCCCGTTCGTCGTCTCCATCTGCTGCCGCCATTCCTTCCCCAAGTGCGGATACCGTCGCGATCAGTGTGGATGCTGGAGTGCGCTCGAAGGCAAGTCCGGGGGCCATGCCCGCAGTCCCCGCACGCCGTACCCGCCCCGCGCCCGGCCCGCGTGGTCAGGGGCGCCCGGTGGTGCGACGCTGGGGATGAGAGGTGTCCGAGGAGGGGAACCCGGGAGGGCCGATGGGACGCGACGTCCCGGCGATGGTCTTCACCCGCGAGGACCGGCGCCGGTACCGGATCAAGATGCACGACTGCCTCGACGCGTTCGCGCAGATGCTGCGCGATGAGCGGTTCGAGGCGGAGCGGCCCCAGGTGGGGCTGGAGATCGAGCTGAACCTGGTCAACGACCGGGCAGAGCCGGCGATGCGCAACAGCGATGTGCTCGAGGCGATCGCGGACCCCGCCTGGTCCACGGAGCTGGGCCGGTTCAATCTGGAGATCAATGTTCCGCCGCGCCGTCTGACGGCGGGCGGTCCCGACGCCTGGGAATCGGAGATCCGCGACGCGCTGAATCACGCGGAGGAGCGCGCCAGGTCGGTCGACGCGCATCTGATCATGGTCGGCATCCTTCCCACCCTGCGGGAGGAGGACATCGGCGAGGCCGCGCTGTCGGAGAACCCGCGCTACCGCCTGATCAACGACCAGGTCTTCGCGGCCCGGGGTGAGGATCTGCTCCTCGAGGTGGACGGTGTCGACCGGCTGCGGACGTACGCGGACACGATCAGTCCGGAGGCCGCGTGCACCAGCACCCAGTTCCACCTCCAGGTGTCCCCCGACGAGTTCGCGGACTACTGGAACGCGGCACAGGCCATCGCCGGGGTCCAGGTCGCGCTGGCGGCCAATGCCCCGTTCCTGTTCGGCAAGGAGCTGTGGCACGAAACCCGTATCCCGCTGTTCGAGCAGGCCACCGACACCCGCCCGCAGGAGATCAAGGTGCAGGGGGTACGGCCCCGGGTGTGGTTCGGAGAGCGGTGGATCAACAGCGTCTTCGACCTCTTCGAGGAGAACCTGCGCTACTTCCCCGCGCTGCTGCCCCTGTGCGACGACCAGGACCCCACACAGACGCTGGACCGCGGCGACATCCCGGAACTGGCCGAACTGACCCTGCACAACGGCACGATCTACCGCTGGAACCGCCCGGTCTACGCCGTCTCCCATGACAAACCCCACGTCAGGGTGGAGAACCGGGTGCTGCCCGCCGGCCCGACCGTCGCCGACACCCTCGCCAACGGCGCCTTCTACTACGGGCTCACCCGCGCCCTGGTGGAGGAGGACCGGCCCGTGTGGTCACGGATGTCCTTCTCCGCCGCCGAGGACAATCTGCACACGGCGGCGCGCAACGGCATCGAGGCACTGCTGTACTGGCCCGGCATGGGCGAGGTGCCGGTACCCGAACTCGTCCTGCGGCGCCTGCTGCCGCTCGCGCACCGGGGGCTGGAGCACTCCGGCATGGACGCGGCCTGGCGGGAACCGCTCCTCGGTGTCATCGAGCAGCGATGTGTCACCGCCCGCAACGGAGCCGTGTGGCAGAAGGAGATGTTCCACCGCATCGACGAGTCCACGCACAGCGGCCACCACGAGGCGCTGCGCCGGATGACGCAGCTGTACATCGACTACATGCACCTCAACGCCCCGGCCCACACATGGCCGGCCGACTGAGCCATGGCTGCTCGACCGAGCCTCGGACGGGCTTGCGCCCTCACTCGTCCGCGGCACCGGTCGGGGCGTCTGCCCGCGTCGGCATGCGCGGGCGGCGAAGCCTGCGCAGGCTGATACGGACGGGTCCTGTGACAACGTCCTGTGACGACAGTGAGGGGCGATGATCGTATCGGTGGTTTCGATGCCGGAAGGGATCGTCACTCGCACCGACATGGCGGAGGCACGTGCGCGACTCGCCCTGCCCGACTTCCTGCTCGTCGACATCGAGCTGCCGGACGGGGAGGTGACCGACGAACAGCCCGTCGCCCACCAACTCGGCCTGGAGGCCGAGAACATCCACTGGTTCGGCAGGGCCGGCGAACGTGCGCGGGCCGACTTCCTCGGGGACATGGCAGGCCTCGTCGTGCCCGTCGTCGTGGGCATACAGGTCACGCATTTCCATGCCCTGGTGACCGACCGGCATCTGATCACGGTTCACCGGGGGGCGCCCGGGCCGCTGGACAACCTCGCCGTGCAGCTGAGGTTCGAAAGGCCCTCCGATGCCGTGGCCATGCTGTTCCTGCTGCTCCAGGAGGCCTTGGAGACCTTTCGCCGGGCCGCGGTGTCGGACCTGCTGCTGGTGGAAGAGCTCG
Source organism: Streptomyces sp. HUAS 15-9 (assembly GCF_025642155.1). Lineage (NCBI taxonomy): Bacteria > Bacillati > Actinomycetota > Actinomycetes > Kitasatosporales > Streptomycetaceae > Streptomyces > Streptomyces qianjiangensis. The sequence goes on from NZ_CP106798.1 coordinate 645,338, forward strand.
AGGACGAGATGTTCGAGCGACGGCGTCCCGACCAGGTCTACCGCCTGTCGCAACTGCGCCGGCACTCCGCCCTGCTGCATCACTCCCTGCTCCCCTACCTCCAGGTGACGGACGAGATCCTCACCCGACGCATACTGAGCGGCACCTTCCCGGCGGAGCGTCAGCGCCTCGCCCGTCAGTTCCAGCACGCGGGCAGGCTGGCTCTCGCGGACATCGAGTCCCTCCAGGACGCCAGCCGTCGCGCCTTCGCCAGCTACTCCTCCCTGGTCTCGGGCGAGCAGAACGGCGTGATCAACCGCCTGGCCATCGTCTCGACGATCTTCCTGCCCCTGACCTTCCTGACCGGGTACTTCGGCATGAACTTCATGTACATGACCGACGGATTGGAGAGCTCCGCCGTGTTCTGGCTGCTGGCTGTCGGTCTGCAGGTCGCCGTCGTGTTCGTGGCCCTCTACGTCCTGCACCGCACCAGAATCTGGCGCCGGCTCCGGGACGACGAGGGAGCGGAAGACCGCTGAGCCGGGCCCCTGCGCGCCTGCTCCGACGGGCCCGAAGCGCCCGCCCGGCTTAGCCTGAACGGGTGGGGGTCATGCATCCGGGCACCGTCGCATGCCGGAAGGGGCGCCGTATGGACGACTACCCGATGATCGAGAACCACGGCCTGATCGGGGATCTGCAGACCGCGGCTCTGGTGACCACCGACGGAACGGTCGACTGGTTCTGCTGCCCGCGCATCGACTCACCCAGCGTGTTCGGCGCTCTGCTGGACAGGCGCAGGGGCGGGCACTGCACGGTACGTCCCGCGCACGCCACCTACGCCACCAAGCAGCTGTATCTGCCCGAAACCGCCGTGCTGGTGACCCGGTTCATGACCGAGGCGGGCGCGGGCGAGGTCGTGGACTTCATGCCGGTGACCGGAACGACGGTCACCCCCCGTCACCGCCTGGTCCGCATGGTGCGTTGTGTGCGCGGCAGCATGACCTTCGAGGTCGACATCGTCCCGCGGTTCGACTACGGCCGCCGGCCCCACAAGGTCGAACTCGCCGGCCACGGGGCGGTCTTCGCGTCGGACGGTCTGGAGCTGACCGTGCACACGGTCCGCGAACCGGACGACCCGCGACTGCCCACGACGGTCGGCGGGGAGAACGACCTGCACCTGTCCCTGACCCTGCAGGCGGGCCGGCAGCGCGGCTTCATCATCGAGTCGGCCGCCGACGGCCCGCCCCGGGAGATCCGGGTGGCGGAGTTCCAGCAGCTCTTCGAGAACACCATCCGGTTCTGGCGGACATGGCTCAGCCAGTCGCGGTACACCGGCCGGTGGCGGGAGATGCTGGAGCGCTCGGCCGTGACGCTGAAACTGATGACGTACGCGCCCAGCGGCGGACTGGTGGCCGCGCCCACGGCCGCGCTGCCGGAGCAGTTGGGCGGCGAACGCAACTGGGACTACCGGTTCACCTGGATCCGGGACGCCGCCTTCTCCGTGTACGCCCTGCTGGGCATGGGGTTCGTCGACGAGGCGAGGGCCTTCATCGACTGGCTGGCCGACCGGGCCCAGGACAAGGCGGGCTGCGACAGCGGCACCGGACCGCTGAACATCATGTACCGGGTCGACGGCTCGGCCGACCTCGACGAGGAGATCCTGGACCACTGGGAGGGCTACGCGGGATCCGCCCCGGTGCGCATCGGCAACGGCGCGGCGACACAGCTGCAACTGGACATCTACGGGGAGGCGCTGGACAGCATCTCCTTCGCGCACCGGCACGGCTTCCACCTCGGGCACCGGGGCTGGAACTCCATGCGCACCGTCCTCGACTGGCTCGCCGACAACTGGGACCAGGCCGAAGAGGGCGTGTGGGAGACGCGCGGCGGCCGCCAGAACTTCACCTACGGGCGGGTGATGTCCTGGGTCGCGTTCGACCGCGCACTGCGGCTCGCGCAGGACAACGGCAGACCGGCGGCGACCGGCCGCTGGAGCACCGCCCGGGACCAGATCTACGACCAGGTCTGGAGGAAGGGCTGGAACTACGAGCGGGCGGCCTTCGTCCAGCACTACGGAAGCGAAGTCCTGGACTCCTCGCTGCTGCGCATGCCGACCGTCGGCTTCCTCACGCCCGGGGACCCCGCGTGGGCCACGACCATGGACGCGATGGAACAGGAACTGGTCAGCGACAGTCTGGTCTACCGGTACAACCCGGAGGCCTCACCCGACGGACTGCGGGGCTCCGAGGGCACCTTCTCGCTGTGCACGTTCCTGTACGTCGACGCGCTGGCGCGCGCTGGCCGCCTGGACCACGCCCGGCTGGTGCTGGAGAAGATGCTCGGGTACGCCAACCATCTGGGCCTGTACTCCGAGGAGATCGACCCGACCGGCCGCCAACTGGGCAACTTCCCCCAGGCCTTCACGCACTTGGCATTCATCGACGCGGCCATCACCCTCGACAGTGCCCTCAACGCCCGGCGTTAGGCGATGCGGGTCCTTGACCCGCTGTGTCAGGCGTCGTCACCCGCACGGCCGCGCAGATCGGCGTCGGTGAGGGGTTCGAGAGCGCCATGGGTGTCCAGCCAGTACAGGCAGGCGACGGCGGGGAACACCAGCACCACGGCCACGACGGTGACCAGCATCAGCCAGCGCAGTGTGGTCGTGGCCCCCGCGCCGTCTGTGACGGTCAGCGAGACGGGGATGAGATACGGCCGCTGCGCCACGCCCCATGCGAAGACCCCCGCCGCCACCGCGACGACGGCCGCGCTGCGGGACCACCGGGCCTCGGCGGTACCCAGCAGCGACCAACCCGTTGCGAGTGCGGCGACAGCCGCCAGGACGACCAGGGCGAGCCCGACTCCGTGGGTGAGGCCGTGCCACACATGGGGCGCGTCGCCATGGGTGACGAACAGCATGACCACCGTCAGTACGGCGACGGCGGCGAGGGCGAAGAGCGCCCGCCGCCGGAAATAGCCATCGAGGTCCGGTGCGCCGAAGCGGCGGGCGTCTCCGGCCAGGAACGCCGCGCCGAGGAACGCCGTCATGGCGATGGCGAGCAGCCCGAACAGCAGGGAGGTGGGGTTGGCCCAGTTGGCCACCGAAGCCGCGGTGCCCGGGGAGACCCGGCCGGAGGCGATCCCGCCCACGGCGGCGCCCAGGAAGAACGGCGTGAGGAGGGAGGCGATCGCGAACACGGCGCCGTACAGGCGTCGTCCGGCCAGCCGTCGGGCCGGCTTGCGCAGGGCGAAGCCCGCGCCGCGCAGCACGATGCCCACGACGGCGAGCGCCAGGGGCAGCCACATCGCGACGAACACCGTACGGAAGAAGACCGGGAAACCGGTCCACATGATGACCAGGACGAAGATCAGCCAGACGTTGTTGACCTCCCACACGGGCGCCATGGCGTGGTCGATCAGCCACCGGGGGCGTCTGCCTCGCTCGGCTCCGCCCGCGGTCAGATCCCAGAAGCCGGCCCCGTAGTCGGTGCCGCCGGCGCAGGCGTAGGCGGCGATCCCGAGCAGCAGGACCAGAGCGACCACACCGGCGGCGGTCATGACCGGTCCTCCGAGCCGGCGGACGCTCCCGGCCCCGGTGCGGGGCCGCTGCCCACGAGGGCGGAGCGGGGCCCGTAGGGGTTGTCCGTCTCCGGTGCGCCCCGCCCCGCCGTGTCCGAAGCGTCGGCGAGCCGCCAGCGGGTGCGCATCTTGAGCAGTACGACGAGGAAGGAGCCGAACACGAACACATAGACGAGGATGACCAGGCCGAACATGGTCCACAGCGCGGGGGCACGCGTCGCCGTGACCGCGTCGGCGACCCGCATGTACTGGTAGACGATCCACGGCTGGCGGCCCACCTCGGTGGTGACCCAGCCGCACTCCACCGCGACGACGGAGGCCACGCCCGCGCATGCCGCGGCCCGGTAGAACCAGACGGAGGCGGGCAGCCGGCGGCGGCGCAGCCACACCAGGCCGTACCAGAGCGCGAGCAGAAGCAGCAGGGAGCCGATGCCGACCATGGTGTCGAAGGCGAAGTGCGTGATGGTGGCCTGGGCGGCGGTGGGCCGGGCATCGGCCGGCACCGAGGTCAGTCCGGTCACCTGGGTGTCCGGGCGGAAGCCGGCGAGGATGGAGTCGAGTTGGGGAACTTTGATGCCGCCGGAGATGGTGCCGTCGGGGTGCAGCCGGCCGAACAGGTACTCCGGCACATGCGTGTCGGTCTTCCAGACGATCTCCATCGCGGCGAACTTCACCGGCTGCTTGTGGAAGACCTGCCGGGCGATGGAGTCGCCCAGCATGAACTGGACCGGTGTGCACACCGCGGCGAGGGTGAAGGGGATGGTGAATCCGAGCCGGTGGTATCGGTCGCGGCGCCCGCGCAGCCAGCCGGTGGCGTAGACGCCCGCCACGACATAGCCCGCGGTCATCAGCATGGCGACCACGAAGTGCCAGTACTCCGGTCCGAAGATGGGTGTGAAGACGGCCTTGCGGATGTCCACGCCGGTGGGATTGCCCGCGGAGTCGAGGACGAAGCCCCGCGGTGTGTTCATCCAGGAGTTGGCCGCCAGAATGCCGAAGGCACCGAGCAGGGCGGCGGCCGGCAGGGGCAGTGCGAGCAGGAAGTGGGTGCGGGCGGGAAGCCTGCGCCAGCCGTAGAGGTAGATGGCGATGAGGACGGCCTCGAGGAAGAAGGCCCAGGCCTCGATGCCGAACCCGAGGCCGAAGACATCGCCCCACCGGCCCATCATGCCCGGCCACAGCAGCCCGAACTCGAAGGACAGCACGGTCCCGGTGACGATACCGATGGCGAACTGCACCGCCATGACCGCCGACCAGCGCCGGGCCAGCAGCAGAGCGGTGGGGTCGTCACGGCGCAGGCCGTAGCCGTGCATGATGAGGGTGATGAGCGGCAGCGCCACGCCCAGGGGCACCAGGATGATGTGCGCGGCGAGCGTGAACGCCATCTGCGATCTGGCCGGCAGCATCTGGGGTGGCGGGTCCGCCAGCAGGTGAATCATGATGTGCACAGGTGTCCCCCGGGGGCCGGCAGGGAGGTGGGGGTCGGTCAGCCGCCGGTGGCGAAGCCCGGGAAGAGGGTCATGCCGCCGTCCACGTAGAGAGTGGCTCCCACGACGTAGTCCATGAGGTCGGAGGCGAGGCCGACGGCGGCATGGGCGATGTCCTCGGGCTCACCGACACGGTCGTAGGGGATGAGCTGCAGGAGGTCGCGTTCGGCCTCCGGAGTCTCCCAGGCCTGGCGGTTGATCGGTGTCTTGATGGCCCCGGGCGCGATCGCGTTGACGCGGATCTTCTTCGGCGCGAGTTCCTGGGCCAGGGTCTGCATCATCATCAGTACGCCGCCCTTGGAGCTGGCGTAGTTGACGTGCCCGGCCCACGGAATGATCTGGTGCACCGAGCTCATACAGATGATCTTGCCCGCCGAGCGCGACACCTCGGGGACCACACCGCGGCGCAGGAACTCCTTGGTCGCCTCGCGGGCGCACAGGAACTGCCCGGTGAGATTGACGTCCAGGACCTTCCGCCACTGGGCGAGGGTCATCTCCGTGATCGGGGCGTCCCGTTGCAGCCCGGCGTTGGCGACGAGGATGTCGATGGTCCCGAACTCCTCGACCATGCGGTCCGTCATGGCGACGACCTGGTCCTCCTGGGACACGTCCGCCTCGTAGGCGGCCGCCTTCACACCCATCGCCCTGATCTCGTCGACAACCTGCTCGGCATCCTCGCGGCCGGCCACGTAGTTGACGACGACATCGCATCCGGCCCGGCCCAGTCCGATGGCGGTCGCCTTGCCGATGCCCGAGTTGGCACCTGTGACCAGCGCCTTCTGGCCCTTGAGCAGATTGGCGGGGATCACGCTCCGCGACGTGCCCTCGGTGGAACTCACGATCGACAGCCTCCTTCGCTGCGTGACCCCGGGTCGGCAGTACCACCGCCCGCGCAGGTCGAAGGACACGGAATCACCGTCGCGGCCGAGCGGCGCGCGTGACGCCTTGCTGTTACGCCGCCCGGCTGATCATCTTCGCCCACCCGGACCCCTGCCGCGCGTCGGCGCTCGCCCGCGCGCCGGTCCGGGTCACAGGACGGCGATCGGATTCACCGGGGAACCCGTGCCCCCGGGCAGCCGCAAGGGAGCGATCGCGCAGAGGAAGGACCAGCGGCCGGCGCTCTCACAGGCCGGGGCCAACTCCTCGAACTGGAGGTAGTCCATCAGATAGATCCCCAGCGCGTGGATCGCCAGTACGTGCACGGGAAAAGCGATCCCGTCGACGGCGCTGGGGGCGGTGTCGTTGTTCCCGTCCCCGCCCAGCACCGCGACCTCGCGGTCGGCCAGGAACCGTACGGCCGTCGGATGGAGACCCGCGCGTGCCTCGGTCACGTTCCACGCCCCCAGCTCCAGCCGTCTGAGCCGGTGACCGACCCGGACGAACAGCAGGTCTCCCGGCCCGACCCGGACGCCCTGTGCCTCCTCGGCAGCGGTCAGGTCCTCCCGCGTCACGTGGTCGCCGGGTTCCAGCCAGGGGACTTTGCGCAGCCTGGGCACGTCCAGGAGCACACCCCGCCCGACGATGCCGTTGCGGACGAGATCCACGGACAGCGCGCCGGCCCCGTCCGGAGTCAGGGTGTGGGCCGAGACCCCGCCGAAGAGTTCACCGTCGACGATCACATGGCACAGCGCGTCCAGATGGCTGTCCGCGTCTCCGTGGACGTTCATCGCCAGCCGGTCGCGGGCGAAGTGCAGGCCGGGCGCGTCGAGGTCGCCGGCGGCCGGCCCGGTCATACGGTGGTCCGCGGGCTCGGGGCTGTCCGGTCCGCGGTGTGTCTCCATGGGGGCGGCGAGCGACACCGTGCGCCCCGAACGGACCTCGGCCGCCGCCGCCCGCACGCGCTCGGGCGTCAGATGCCGCAGGGACCCGCCCGGCGGGCCGCTGACGAGCCGTGTGTCGGCGCTCAACCGCTCGTACAGCGCCCGGAACGCCGCTTCACTCATGTGTGGAGCGGACGGGACCCCGGAGGCGGCGGAGGCGGCACAGGGAGGCATACTGCCCTCCTCGCTGTCGGATGGCGGCCGATCCGCCCATGGCACCCCGGCCCATTGCAGCACGCTGCTTGCGCGGTCGCAGCCCGGACCTCATTCCATACGATTCCCACAGGAAAACTGCGTACGGTCCGCGGCATGGATCTCAACGGCCCGATCATCCTCGCGGGTGCCCTGGTGGGCTTCGCGGTGGGACTCACCGGTATGGGCGGCGGCGCCCTCATGACACCGCTCATGGTCATGCTGTTCGGGGTGAACCCCACCGCGGCCATCGGCAGCGACCTGGCCGCGTCGGTGTTCATGAAGCCGTTCGGCGCCCTGGTGCACCAGCGGGCCGGCACGGTCCGCTGGGACATCGTGCGCCGGCTGCTGCCGAGCGCCGTACCGGCCGCGTTCGGCGGTGTCTTCCTGCTGCGGGCGCTCGGCGACGGTGACGTGCTCCAGCAACGCGTCGAGTACGTCGTCGGTACGGCGCTCATGCTCGCCGTCGCCGGCATGCTCGTCCGGATCTGGCTGGACCGCCGCCGCGCAGCCACGGAGATCGAGGACGCCCACGCACCGGTACGACCCGTGGCAACCCTCCTGATCGGCGTCGTGGGCGGCTCATCGTGGGGATGACCTCGGTCGGCTCGGGCTCCCTGATCATCGTGATGCTGATGCTGGCCCACCCCCGCCTCAAGGCCAACCACCTCGTGGGCACGGACCTGGTGCAGGCCGTCCCCATGGTCGCCGCCGCGGCCCTCGGACACCTGCTGGCCGGGGACGCGGACCTCGGGCTCGCGGCGACCCTCCTGATCGGCGCGATTCCAGGTGTGGTCCTGGGCGCCCTCGTATCGAGCCGGGTCACCGGCTCGGCGGTGCGCCGGGCCCCGGTGGTGCTGCTGACCGGATCCGGGCTGGCGATACTGCGGGCGTCGTCCACCGTCATCGTGCTCGCCTGCCTCGCCATGACGGCCCTCGGCGCCTTCGCAACGATGCGTGGCACGCCGGCATGCACGACAAGCACGACCGAGGAACGGCAGACCGAGCGAGCCGCCGTGTGAACAGGAACCGTCAACGGACCGCCACACCGGGGACTCGGGCCGCCCCCGTGGCCTCGCGCCTGAACACCGATTCCAGCTCCGGCTCCATCGTGAACCGGAACACGCGCCGCACGGGCGGTGTGCACAGGACGGTCACCACCGCCCCGGCCACGACGGTGACCATGACCTCACCCAGCGGCCGGTGCACCCACGCCGGGTCGTACCAGCCCCAGAACTTCGATCCCTGAGCGAGGAACCCGTGCAGCAGATAGCCGCAGAGCGTTCCCGTGCCGAGCGCGGTGAACCACATGCGGCGCCCCGGCACCCATGCCAGGAAGCAGGCCACGAGGACCACGGAACAGCCGAAGGAGGCCAGTGTCATGACGGGCCCGTACCAGTCGGGCGCCGCGAGTTCCGCCGCGCTGTCCCGGTGGTAGAACCAGGCCTGGGTCATCCGCGGCACCAGCCAGTACGACACGGCGAGCGCGCAGGTGAGGACGGGTACGGCCACGATGCGCACCGACCAACGGCGCACGAGCCGGAAGTGCTCGGCCTTCAGGCACAGGCCCAGGACGAAGTACGGCAGGAACTGCAGGACACGCTGGAGGTCGAGGTCGTTGCCGATGGACGGCGCGAGGGTGCCCAGCATGGCGAGGACGAGCGCGAGGGGCAGCGGCCACCGCACGAGCTTCCAGATCGGTGTGGTCAGCCGCCAGATGAACAGCGCGGCCAGGAACCACGTCAGATACAAGGGGTCCAGCAGACTGATCTCGCGGTCGGGGGCGCCGTCGGTCCACCGTGTGAAGCAGGTGTACGCCGTCTCGAAGACCACGTACGGGACGGCAACGCCGGTGATCAGGCGCTTGATCCGCGCGGGGCTCGCGTCGAAGCCGCGCGAGAAGTAACCGGAGATGACGATGAACGCCGGCATGTGGAAGGCGTAGACGAACATGTAGAGCGCGCCGGCGGTCCGGCTGCCGTCGCGCAGCGGCTCCCAGGCGTGGCCCATCGCCACCAGCACGATCGCGAGGTATTTCGCATTGTCGAAGAACGCGTCGCGCGTGGGTCCGGGCGACGGGACCCGTGCCTCCCCGGCACTGCGTGACGGCAGCGCCTCGTTCACGGTTCCTTCCTGGCGGTACCCGGACAGACCAGAACACCTCATTACGCAGTTGCCGGCGGCGGTGGCGAAACTCGCGTTGGCGAAGTTCTTCAGGCGCGACTCACCCGTAGGACGCCGCGTAAACATCGGCCGCCACGACCGTGACCCGGGCCACACGCCGAGCCTGTGCGGACGGGTTCACGGCTTGGCGATATGTTGATCTCCATGAGCGACAACGTGTACTTCGACATCACCATCGACGACCAGCCGGCCGGCCGGATCGTGTTCAACCTCTTCGACGAAGTGGTGCCCCGGACCACCAAGAACTTCCGGGAGCTGGCCACGGGTCAGCACGGCTTCGGCTACGCCGGTTCCGGTTTCCACCGGGTCATCCCCGAGTTCATGCTGCAGGGCGGCGACTTCACCGCGGGCAACGGCACCGGCGGCAAGAGCATCTACGGTGAGAAGTTCGCGGACGAGAACTTCACCCTCAAGCACGACCGCCCGTACCTGCTGAGCATGGCGAACGCGGGCCCGAACACCAACGGCTCGCAGTTCTTCATCACCACGGTCGTGACGAGCTGGCTGGACGGCAAGCACGTGGTCTTCGGCGAGGTCGTCGAGGGCACGGACATCGTCGACCGGATCGAGAAGCTCGGCAGCCAGAGCGGCCGCCCGAAGGCTTCGGTCAAGATCGCGGCCAGCGGCACGGTCTGACCACCCACGGCGAAGGGCGGCGCCACACACGGCGCCGCCCGTCGCGGAGGGGACCTACACGCCTTTACGGTTGGGTGTCTTCGGGCTGAAGCCCGTACTCCGCGAGCCATCCGAGCAGCTCCTGGCGTGAGGCCCGCACGAGGCGCCCGCCGGTGAAGCGGTCGTCGTCGGTCACCTCCACCCGGCACGTGTCCGGCGGCACGAAGCGGAGTGCGTCCTCGTCACTGCCGAACTCGGCCTCGGCGAGCACCAAACCCCGGAGGTCGCCGTCGAAGACGTCGATGCCCAAGGGGGGCACGCTGAGACGGGACTTGGACAGGACCCGGGCGGGCAGGGGGGAGAGCACGTCGTATTCGGCCGGTGTCAGATACATATGGGTGATCAGGCCCTGGACCGCGCCCGGCCGGGAGACCGGGACCTTCTGAGTGAGCTTGATCTCGCAGCGGCCGTCGGCGAATTCGGCGCGCCGCAATCTCAACCGCGTGCCCTCCAGATACCGGTCGCTGATCACGCGGGTGACCGTCACCGCTGCCGCGTCCGGCGGACCGGCCAGCAGAAACCGTCGCTCCCTCTCGACCCGCGCGTACTTACCGGCGCGAACCATTCCATGATGTGTTGATGGACCCACTGCTCGACCAACTCCCCGCTGTCTTCTGGACCGTGCCCTACCGCGGTTCCCGCTTTCCGGGTTCTGCTTCGGTGGCTGCTCGTCCCGGGTTGACGACGGGCGCCAACTGCCAACTGTTCGCGTACGAGGTTCTGCGGCACTTCGGTTTCGCTCCCCCGGCTCTGCGATCGAGTGAGCTGTGGGCCGATACGCAAGCCACGGTGCGGGTGTCGGTTGCACAGCCGCTCGATCTGCTGTTGTTCAACGCCACCGACGACGCCTACGGCGCCCACGTAGGGCTCTGGGTGGGCGAGGGACGGGTGCTGCACCTGTGTGCGGAGGTAGGTCGCCCGGCAGTCTGGGAGATGACGGAGTTCGCCGCGCGGCCACGCTACCGGGTGCTGATCGGTATCAAGCGGGTGATGGTGCAGGAGCCGAGCGCCTGTCTCCCCGTTGCCTCCATTCGAATGAGGATCCGAGCGGCGCATGGCCGGGCCTGTGGCCGATGTGCTGATGATGTTCGGTCTTCGCGCCTCCGCAGTCATCCAGCCCCTTCCGACGGGCTGCTGCGCCATGCACGAATTCGGAAGGAGATGGCTGTGTCCGACCAACAGGACGAGAAGGCGGAGCAGAGCGTCGGAGCGTTCACGCTCGCCGATCCGCTGAGCTCCGCGCCGCCGGTCCCGCTGCCGTATCCGGTCCCGGAGCCGGACGAACAGTGGCAGCTGCCGCACGGCTTCGCGCACGTCTTCTACGGCGAGCGCAACCGCGCCGTCACACGACCGGTGATCATGGCCGACGGGTTCAACCTCGGCAGGAGCGACCTGAAGTGGCTGTACGCCGGCCTCGACCGTGACCATCCCTTCCTGAGCGAGCTGCGCCGCCGCGGCCATGACGTCATTCTCGTGGGCTTCGACGAGCGCACCGCCTCGATCATGACCAACGCCGAGACCGCGATCGCCGCGATCCTGCGGACCCAGGCCGAGCAACTGGGCGACGCGTCGCTGACGGTGGGCGGGTTCAGCATGGGCGGCCTGATCACCCGCTTCGCGCTCGCCAAGCTCGAGAGGCAGCGCATGGACCATCGCACCCGGATGTACTTCTCGTACGACAGCCCGCACCGCGGCGGCGTCGTGCCGATCGGCCTCCAGGCGTTCTCGCACTTCATCCCGGTCCCCAACGACTTCGCCCGGCAGATGAACAGCCCGGCCGCCCGGCAGATGCTCTGGCGGCACTACGACCCGATGACCGGCCAGAGCGGGATCGCGCCGGAGCGCAAGGAATTCCTCAGGATGCTGGAGGGGTTCGGCAACTGGCCGCGCATCCCCCGTGTCCTCGCGCTCGCCAACGGCCGCGGCGACGGCACGGGCCCGGCGATCCCGCCGGGCGAGACCGCGCTCAAGGTCGACAGGATCTACCCCGGCACCACCTTCTACAGCCAGGCGCAGGGCAAGGACGTCGTCGTCGCCGAGCTGAAGCGGCGGTTCCCCCCTGCCGAGAAAGCAGTGAAGACGAGCGGCTTCCCCGAGTTGGACGGAGCCCCCGGCGGCACCCTCCGCTCCTACGGGATCCTCGCCGACATGCTGAAGAAGTTCGGCGCCCAGGTCGATCGGCGCCACGAGGAGATCTGCTTCGTGCCCTCCGTCAGCGCGGTCGCGATCCGCGACATCGACCAGCAGAAGGACCTGTACGCGGACATCGACAGCCTTGACCCGTCGGAGAGCGAGGTCGACGACTTCATCTGCTCCTCGACGACGACGGCGCACACCGCCATCACCGAGGAACTGTGCGGGTGGCTGCTGGACCGGCTGCCCGACTGAACCCCCGCGCGGGCCGGTCGGACCGGCCGTCCGGCCCGCCCCGGGAAGCGCTCCGTCTCACGGCAGCACCGCTTCCCTCGCCCCCGGTTGCGGGGGTGCACAGCTGTCGCAACGCTGGGAGCGGCGGTTTGGGGGTGGCTGAGGAGGCGGCGTGGCTCCAGCACAGAACCCGGCACACGGCGCCGAGCCCGGCATATCGCGCCGACGGCTCCTGTGTCTGTGCGCGGGCATGGGCCTCGGCGCGGCCGCCTGCGACCATGTGCCCGGCCGTCGCCCACACGGCGCCGGCGACGTCCACCTGCCGGAGGCGGAACGAGACGCCCGCGGTACCCCCGATTGGCGGATCGCGTCCCTGGGCCCACCCGACGCGATAGCGGGGTACGCCGATCGGGTGAGTGTGACACCGGGGCAGGAGTTCGGGCTGTTCGTGTCGACGACGGCGGCCTCATTCCGGGTGTCGGCGTTCCGCGTGGGCTGGTACGGCGGTGCGCTGGCCCGGCGTGTGTGGACCTCGCCCCCGATACGCGGCCGCGTCCAGCAGGCCCCGCGGATCGCGCCCGAGACCCGCACGGTGTACGCGAACTGGCGGCGCACCCTGGCCCTCGACACCGCGAGTTGGCCGGAGGGCGCGTATGTGCTCCGGCTGGAGGCGGCCACCGGGCACCAGCGCTATGTGCCTCTGATCGTGCGCTCGGTACGGGGAACGGGGCGCACGGTACTGCTGCACGCCCCGGCCACCTGGCAGGCCTACAACCGGTGGGGCGGGTCAAGTCTCTATGCCGGTACGACGGGGTCGTACGAGACCCGGTCCCTGGCGGTGAGCTTCGACCGGCCCTACGACATGGACGGGGCCGAGAAGTTCCGCGTGTACGAGTGGGCCGCGGTCGTGCTGGCGGAGCGGCTGGGCATACCGCTCGCCTACAGCACCGGCCTCGACATCCATGCCGATCCGGCGGTGCTGGACGGCGCCGCCGCCGTCGTATGCCTCGGGCACGACGAGTACTGGACACCCCAGCAGCGCGCACATGTCACACGGGCACGTGACGCGGGCACCAATGTCGCGTTCCTCGGTGCCAACACATGTTTCCGAAGGATCCGCCTCGAGCCCGGCCAGGGCGCGGACGACCGCACGGTGGTCTGCTACAAGTCCGCCTACCGTGCCGACCCCTGCTATCCCGCGCAACCGGCCCTCGTCACCACGGACTTCCGTACCGTGCCGGCCCCGGATCCCGAATCATCCCTCACCGGAGTGCTCTACGAGGGCTATCCGGTGGACGCGCCCTATGTCGTCCACTCCGCCGGTCACTGGCTCCACGAGGGCACGGGAGTGCGCGCCGGTGACGCCTTTCCGCACCTGGTGGGCGTCGAGTACGACCGAGTCGTACCCGGCGTCGGCACTCCGTGGCTTCTGGAGATCACCGCCCACTCTCCGCTCGTGTGCGCGGGCCGCCCGAGCCACAGTGACTCGGCGTACTACACCGTCCCCAGCGGAGCGGGTGTGTTCGCGTCCGGCACCATGCGCTGGGTGGAGGCACTGGTGGCGGGCACCGGTGAACTCGGCCACGACCATGGCATCGACGCCCGCACCCGGACCTTCGTCGCCCGCACGACGGAGAATCTCCTACGCGCCTTCGCCGAGGGTCCTGCCGCCCGACACCGTCCGGCGCCCAGTCCCAACGCGGCTGATCTGTACGCGATTTGATGATGTCCACGGATGGTCACCTCTATATGCGCCTGCTAGATCGGCGGGTCGTTGGACAGCTCCAGCAGCCAGCGGACGCATTCCTCGGCTCCGAGGGCGTCTGAGGCGTCCGACGCGGCGGGAAACAGGCGGCCCCAGGAGCAGGCCCGGCCGAGTGCACCGAGCCGCCAGGCGAGGCTCACCGCACGGCGTAGGTCCGCGGTCGTTCGGCCGGTGCCCGTCCACGGTTCCAGATAGGCGTCTCGCAGGCGCGGCAGTACATCGTGCCCGTATCGCTCGCAGGCCGTCCGGGCAGGGACCAGCAGGCTGCAGAAGGGATGGGAGACGGCGGCGTCGCCCCAGTCGAAGAAGGTGAAGCGGTCCGGTCGTGGGTGGAACAGCTGGCCGTCGTGCAGGTCGGAGTGGTCCAGGGAGTCCTCGATGCCGAGGGCCGCCAGCTCCGTGCACCAGTCCGCCAGGCGCGGCCTGAGGTCATCGAGTCTTCTGCGGTCGTCCGGCCGCAGTGTTGAGTTCTCCGCGACCAGTTGGTCGAAGACATCGGGCAGGGCGGCGGTACGTGCGCTGGGAACACCCAGTTGTTCGATCTCCTGCGTGTGGGGGATCAGGGCGTGCTGCATGTCCGCGTACTGGCCGAGGAGCGCTTCCCAGGTGCTGGGCTTGACCGGCTCCCGCTCGAGGACGCTCCTGAAGAGCTCGCCTCCGTCGGGCAGCAGTGACCATCCGCGAGCGGCGTCGACGGCGAGCGGTTCCAGTACATGTTCCGGGACCCATCGCGCCAACGCCGCTGTGAGCGGGCCCTCGAAGGCGCTGGCCGACGGGTTCGCCTTGAACCAGACGGCGTCACGCCCCTGGACGGATACCCGCACCAGGACGGACCAGGGCCGCAGCCGCACCCTCCAGTCGCCGGTCACACGCAGGCCGCGTGCGGCCGACTCGCTCTCCACCCAGCCGAGGGCCGCGTCCCGCCAGGACTCCTCTTCCCAGGGTGTCACCGCGTCCTGGTACTGGCCCCGGTCCACGACCACTGATGACTCATGTCGCATCGCGCCATCTCAGCATCACCCGCAACCCGTGACCACCGCATTTCTCCTCACGAAGCCCTTGCGCGAACTCGCCCGCACCGTGGTTCAGCGGCCCGACCGGGAGATCCCCGAGGGACACGGTCTGGCATGATCGCGCGGTGAGTGATGTGAGTAGGCGGGCCGTCGAGGCGGTTGAGTCACATGTGCGGGTGTTCTTCGAGGGGCATGGTGTGGAGGTCGTTCACTGCGACCTCGGGTCCGATCGGCGAATGGCGGTGCCTGACCTGCGTGTTCTGGTCGTGGGGCCCGGTCCCCGCGGTGGCGGGTGGACCTATGTGACTGCCGGATGCTGGGCAGCGGTGAACATGGACACGCACGGGCTCGAGTTCGTCATGACCGCCCGAAGGGACATGCCCGCGTCCTGTGGGCCCTTCCGACAACGGCCTCCGAAGCCGAGTTCCACAGGTGCCATGGGCATGAGGCGTTGGAGCAACTCTTCGACCAGGCAGCAATTGTTCCCACCGATCCGTTGAGAGCCTCTGTCGTCTGAATCGGCCGACCTGGGAGTCCGACAGGGGCTTTCGGCGCAACTCGCGGACAACTAGCTTTCAAACAAGTTGAGTTGGCAACATGGTCGCAGAGGCAACGCATGCAGCGATGGCATGTTCGGTGCTGTGCCACCGATTGAGTCAGGAAGGATCACGGGAGCAACAACTTGCTCCGTACCATGTCTCAAGGCAGGGTGTCTGACCACAGATGCGGCCCGGCACCCGGGAGCACCAGCCGAGGCAGTGCCTTCACGTCCGGCGGCCGCCGCGGTAGGTCCTGGTACACAACCGGGAACCGAAGAAGGGTGAACAGCATGTCCGAGAGTACGGTCCCCGTCACCGAGCTGGCGTCGCAGTACATTGCGCAGGTCACAGGTGACCTCGAGCGCAACATGAAGGAGCAGGAGCGCATCGGCACGGAAATCGCCGCGCTTCAGGAGCAGTTGGCAGTTCTGCAGCACGACCACACGGTGCTGGCGAGCATGCACCAGGCGCTCGGTGTCGAGGCCGCCGCTCCGACGGTGACCGACACGGCGCCCGACAGTGCCGTTGTGCCTTCTCCCCGGCAGAAGTCCGCTGCCGAGTCCGCGCCGAGCAAGCCGGCGCGGGCGCGCAAGTCCCCCGGTGCGGCGGGTCGCACAGCACCCCGGAAGCAGGCCGACAAGAAGAAGCCGGCCGCCAAGGCGGCCGCGCCCGCGCAGTCGGCCAAGGCGACCCTGGTCGAGTTGGTCCGCCGCCACCTCTCCGAGCAGAGCGAGCCCCGCTCCGCCGCGGAAGTCACCACCGCACTGGATCAGGCACATCCCGAGCGGAGCATCAAGACCACCGTCGTGCGGACGACGCTGGAGGGTCTGGTGGCCAAGAACCACGCCCAGCGCTCCAAGCAGGGCACGTCGGTCTTCTACACGGCGAGCGAAGCGTCGGAGAAGAGCCCGGCTTCGGAGGCCGAGAAGCCTTCCGAGGCCATCGAGAGCTGAGCCGACGGCAGGGCGGCCGATACAGGGTCGGACGCAGTGGGGGAAGAGGGCGAACGTACCGTCGTACGGTCGTACGTTCGCCCCTTCCCGCCTGCGCACAAGACGCCCCATCCATGCATCCCTGCATTCCGGTATGAGTAGGGAAAGAAGCGCGATTCCCGATTGCACCTTTGGCGGTGTATGCCCAAGGTCGGAGGGTGAGCACGTCTTCCGTTCCCCGGTCCGGTCCCGCCGCCCAGGACAGGTCCGGGCGCCGCTCCACGACCCGGCGCCCATGGCCTGACGCACCCCACGGCCTGCTCCAGGCCCTGGTGCTGTTCATGGCCATCCGTCTCGCCGGGGTCGCGGTGATGGTCGCGATGAACCATCTGACTCATCGCCCACTGGTGAAGAGCCTGGCTCACTCCTGGGACTCGGACTGGTACCTGCACATCGCCGCGCACGGCTACGGGACCCGCATCTGGATCACGCCGTCGGGCGCGGTGCAGACCGACTGGGCCTTCTTTCCGCTCTACCCCGGACTCATCAGGGCCGTGCTGACGGTCCTGCCGCTCACACCGGGAGAGGCCGCGCTGCTGGTCGCCTGGACCGCCGCGGCCGTGGCCGCATGGGGCATCTACGTGATCGGCCACCGGCTCTACGGACGTGGGGTCGCCATCGCGCTCGTCGCCCTGTGGGCCGTACTGCCGCACTCGGTCGTGCTGGGCATCGCCTACACCGAGTCCGTCTTCTCCGCCCTCGCCGCCTGGTCGCTGTACTGCGTACTGAGGGAACGCTGGCTGTGGGCCGGAGCCCTCGCCGCCCTCGCGGGCCTGTCGCGCCCCAGCGGCTTCGCGGTCGCCGTGGCCGTGGCCGCCGCGGGTGTGCACGAAGCGATCAGACGGCGCGGCCGTGTCCGTCCCGGTGTGTGGGTCGCCGTGGTCCTGGGTCCGCTGGGCTGGATCGGCTATGTGCTGTGGGTGGGCGAGCAGACCGGCGATCTCCTGCGGGGCTACTTCCATGTGCAGGACGCGTGGACCTCGCGCTTCGACTTCGGGGTCGAATCCCTTCGCTTCCTCAAGGCGCTGTTCCTGCACGGCGGGCGCTTCGTCTACCCCACGGCCCTGGTGATCGTCGTCATCAGTGTTCTGCTGTTCTGTCTGCTGTGCCTGGACCGTGCGCCGCTGGCGCTGGTGGTCTTCGCCGGCGTCCTCGTCCTGCTCGTCCTGGGTGCCTCGGGTTCGTTCTCGTCGAAGCCGCGTTTCCTGGTCCCGGCGTTCCCGTTGCTCATTCCCTGCGCGCGTGCGCTGGTCCGGGCATGGCGTGTGCGACCCGCGCAGGCCCTGCTGGTGGGGGGCACGCTGACCGCGGTGTCCCTGCTGTACGGGGCTTACCTGACGACCGTCGCGCACTCTCCGCTCTGAGCGGGGACACAGCGGGCGCGCGGTCGGTGATCGCGCCATTTGCCGTGGTTCCGTGACATCCATCACAGGTTGTCCGGGAACTGTGCGGGTCGGATAGTAGACGGCGCTCCGCCGACATATGGGATTTGTCCGTCTTGGCCTGGGCGAACATCATGTCTGGATTCGCGGCATTCCGTCCGCACGGCACTTTCGCCCGCTCTGCGGACACAGAGGCTTTCTGACGACGCGTCATGGATTCACGGTGATCGCGGGGTCCGGTCCAGCACGCCCCCACCCCGCGACAAGGATCGCCGAAGCTACGAGGCGACGTAGTACAGGGGCCCTTTGCGCTCCATGTGAAGGGCTCCTAAGAATGACGATCCGCAGGGCATCGCCGCAGTTCAGTGGCGGGTTCTGTACAGAGCCAGCCGCACAAGGAGCGCTCGGCGATTACCGGGTGAGGTCACACATGGGTAAGCATCGCAAAAGCACTCAATACCGGCGAATAGTCATCACTGCCGTTGCCATGGGGGCCGTGGGCGTACCGTCCGTCGCCATGGCCTGCACCGACTGGAACGACGGCGGGAGACCCCAACGCCACAGCCATCGGGAGACCGAAGCCAAGGGTTGGTGGAACAACGCCGACTGGGGTCGCCCCTGGAACGACTACCAGGACCACAACGGCCAGGCCACGCCGGCACCCGCCAGGACGCCCAGCGCCCCCGCGAAGACCACCCCGCCGAAGCCGAAGGCCACCGCGCCCTCGCACAGGGTGAAGGTCACCGCCGCGCCCTCCCCCACGGCGAAGACCACGGCCCCCAGGACCACGGTCCCCAAGGCCAAGGTCACCACCGCTCCCAGCGCCCCCAGGGCCACCACCGCCGCCCCCGCGACCCCCGCCGCGCCGAGCGCCCCGAAGCCCACCGCCACCGCGTCCGGGGTCGTCGCCCGCATCGTGCAGCTCGTGAACGCCGAGCGCGCCAAGGTGGGCTGCTCGGCGCTGACGCTCAACGCGACCCTCAGCAAGGCCGCGCAGGCGCACAGCGCCGACATGGCCGCCCACCAGAACATGTCGCACACCGGGTCCGACGGCTCCTCCCCCGGCGACCGGATCACCCGTGCCGGCTACACCTGGAGCGCCTACGGCGAGAACGTCGCATACGGCTACTCGACTCCCGAGTCGGTCATGGCCGGCTGGATGGCCAGCCCCGGCCACAAGGCCAACATCCTCAACTGCTCGTTCAAGGAGATCGGCGTCGGTCTCGCACAGCCCAACAGCTTCTGGACCCAGGACTTCGGAACGGCGCGATAAGCGCCGTCCCCGGCCCTGGTCGGTTTCCCGAGGACACCCGGCTTCCACTATGTTCGGTCTGATCATCCGACGTACGGAGCCGGCGTGCAGACAACAGAAGAACTGGCGGAGGAGACGGCCGCCGCGGGCCGCCCCGAAGCCGAGGAGGCGCCGGCGGGCGAATTGCCCCGATTCTGGCCTCTCTTGTTGGTGGCGGCGGCCGTCCTTCCCGGCACGGCGCTCGTCCTCCTCGGCCAGTCGATCAGCAAACCTGCCCTCCAGGCATGGCAGACCGTCTGTCTGTCCGTGACCGTCCAGGCGCTGCCCTTCCTGCTCCTCGGGACGGCCCTGTCCGGAGCCATCAACGCCTTCGTCCCGGCGCGGGTGTTCCACCGCGTCCTGCCCAGGCGGCCCGTGCTCGCCGTTCCCGTCGCCGGTGCCGCCGGGGTCGTCCTGCCAGGCTGTGAATGCGCGTCGGTGCCCGTCGCCAACAGTCTGATCGGCCGGGGTGTCACCCCGGCCGCCGCCTTCGCGTTCCTGCTCTCCGCGCCCGCGATCAACCCCGTCGTGCTGACCGCCACGGCCATCGCCTTCCCCGGACGTCCCGCCATGGTGCTGGCCCGGCTGCTGGCCTCGCTCGCCACCGCCACCGTCATGGGCTGGCTGTGGCTCTGGCTCGGCCGCGCAGAGTGGCTCAAGCCGGCCGTACGGCACACCGGGCACCACGCCGGGCACAGCCGCTGGAGCGAGTTCCGGCGCGCGTTCCAGCACGACTTCCTGCACGCGGGCGGGTTCCTGGTCATCGGGGCCATGGCGGCGGCCACCTTCAACGTGGCCGTGCCGCCCTCCGTGCTCGACACGTTCTCCTCGTCGCCCTGGCTGTCGGTGCTGTTCCTGGCCGCGCTCGCCATCCTGCTCGCGGTGTGCTCCGAGGCCGACGCGTTCGTCGCGTCCTCCCTCACCGGCTTCTCGCCGCTCGCCCGGCTGACGTTCATGGTGGTGGGCCCGATGGTCGACCTGAAGCTGATCGCCCTGCAGGCGGGCACCTTCGGCCGCGCCTTCGCGGTCCGCTTCTCCGCCGCGACGACCGCCGTCGCCATCCTGTGCAGCGCGCTGATCGGAGGCATCCTGCTGTGAAGCGGCCCATCCAGGCGATCCTGCTCGTCCTCAGCGGTCTCGGCCTGCTGCACATCTCGCTCTTCACCGACCTGTGCCTGAGGTACGTCAAGGAAGGCATGCGACCGATGCTGGTCGCATCGGGCACGGTGCTGCTGATACTCGGCGTCGCGGAGGCGTGGTCGCAGCTCCGACAGCTCCGAGGGGGCCGAAGCGACGAAGACACACCCCACCAGGACCACACCCACGACAACCACACACCTGACGACCACGCCCACGGCGACAGCGGTCACGGGCACGACCACTCCGCCGTGCCCCGCGTCGCCTGGCTGTTGCTGCTGCCCGCGCTGAGCCTGCTCTTCTACGCCCCACCGGCCCTGGGCGCCTACACCGCCGCCCGCCAGGCCCCCAAGGCCGTATCGGAACAGGCGCACTTCGACCCGCTGCCCACGGCCTCGCCGCTCCCGATGACCCTCACGGACTTCACCACGCGCGTGCAGCAGGACCGCAAGCGGGCCATCAAGGGGCGCAGCATCCAGATGACCGGTTTCGTCACCCCCGGCAAACAGGCCGGCAGTTGGTACCTGACCCGGATCATCCTCACCTGCTGTGCGGCGGACGCGCAGTCCATCAAGATACGGATCTACGGGGGGCCCGCCCTGCCCCCCAACACATGGGTGAGCGTCACCGGAACATGGCACCCGGGCGGGACGCTGGGCACGAAGTCGGCGCCGGTCGCCCTCGACGCCCGTACCGTCAAGAAGATCACCCGGCCGGCGAACGGCTACACGGACAACCTTCCCTTCCCTGCCGTCTGACCCACGACCATGGTCGGGTCGGCCATTCGCCTTGCCGGCCAAGCAAGTTCCGGGGGTCTGTCGCGGAACGTCCGCGGATTTGTCCGTGATCTGTAACAGCGGGATCCCATCGTCGGCCTCCTCCGTCCTGACAGGTGATCGGGATCCCATCGGCACGGCAAGGAACGAGGCGGACATGGCGCGGCATGGCGGGCGGGGATGGTACGGCCGGGTGCTCGGGGCAGCGGTCGGAGTGACCGCGCTGGCCGCGGCCACCTCGGTATGGACCGCGCAGGCCGGCTCCGTCGGCGGGCACGCGGAAGCAGGCGGCTCGGCGAACCCCTCTTCGCAGGGCCGCGCCGCGGCGCCGGTGTCGGTGGAGATCGCCCATGCCTCGGACCGCGGCGCCCAGGGCGTCAACATCACCATCGACGACGGTCCGGACCCGGTCTGGACGCCGCAGATGCTGCAAGTGCTGAAGGAAAACGGCGTGAAGGCCACGTTCTGCATGGTGGGCACCCAGGCCAAGGCCCACCCGGACATGGTCAAGGCGGTGGTGGCGGCCGGGCACCGACTGTGCGATCACACGGTGTCCCACGACACCACCATGGACAAGAAGTCCGACGCCTATCAGTCGCAGCAGATCACGGACGCCGAGCGCATGATCACCAAGGCGTCGGGCGGTGTACGGCCGCTCTACTACCGTGCCCCGGGCGGTGCCTTCACCCCATACAGCCGGAAGCTCGCGGCCTCCCACGGCATGCGCCCGCTCGGCTGGAACGTGGACTCCAAGGACTTCGAGCGTCCCGGCGCGGCCGCCATCGTCTCCACCGTCAAGAGCGAGATATCCAACGGCCCGACCGTCCTCTTCCACGACGCGGGCGGCGACCGCTCGCAGACCGTGGCGGCCCTGCGCGAGGTACTGCCGTGGCTGAAGCAGCAGGGCTACTCCTTCGGTTTCCCGGTCCGTTGAGCGCATGACCGATCGTTGAGCGCATGACCGATTGCCGTGCGGACCCTGCCCCGGGTACGGTCCGCACATGTTCAGCACGCCCCGTGTCTCTTAGCTCGGACACCAGCTTCGACGCCACCCTTGTGTCCTAGAGCTGTTACGGAGCGTAACTCCCATGAAAACTCCGCGCGGTTCCGGCCTGTTCCGGAACCGGGACTTCTCGCTGCTGCTGAGCGGCCAGCTGATCTCCTCCATCGGCGACCAGGCCCAGTCCATGGCCCTGCCGCTGACCGTGCTGGCCCTCACCGGGTCGGCCGGCCGGGCCGGGCTCGTCCTGGGCCTCGGCACGATGTCCTATCTGGTGTTCGGACTGGTCGCCGGCGCCCTCGTCGACCGGTGGGACCGTAAGGTCACCATGATCTGGTGCGAGTTGGGCCGGACCGTCCTCACCGCCGGCGTCGCCGTCGCGCTGTGGTCGGACACACTGACGATGCCCCAGTTGTACGCGACGGCGGTGCTCGCCGGAATCCTGACCACGCTGTTCCAGGTGGCGTACACCGCCGCGCTGCCCAATGTGGTCGGTCCTCGGCAGTTGTCCGCCGCACTCGGCCGCTCGCAGTCCGCCACCGGCGCGGTGGGTATCTTCGGCGCCCCGCTCGCCGGCGTGCTCTACGCGCTCGGGCGAACCGTGCCGTACGCCGTCAACGCCGTGTCCTTCGCGGTGTCCGCCGCTTCGCTGCGCCTGATGCGTGCCCGGTTCCAGGTGGACCGGCAGGCGGCGCGGACGAAGGCCCGGGTCACCACCGAGATCCGTGAAGGGCTCGGTTGGCTGTGGCGCCAACCCGTCATCCGGTTCCTCACCGTGGTGTCGGCGGCCGACAAGGTGCGTTACGGCGCCGGGTATCTGTTGATCATCACCCTCGCCCGGCAACTCGGCGCCTCACCCCTGTGGATCGGCGTCGTCTTCGGCGGAGCGGCACTCGGAGCGATGGCGGGGGCACTGGTCTCGGGCCGGGCCACACGGCGGTTCCCGCTCGGGCTGATCGCTGTGGTGATGCTCTGGCTGGAGGCGCTGATGTTCCCGCTGTACGCGCTCGCACCCGATCCGCTGACACTGGCGGCGGTCGCGGCGGCCGAGTCGTTGGTCGCTCCGGTGTACACGGTGGCCATGTCCACTCACCAACTCGCCATCACCCCTGATGAGTTGCGGGGCCGGACCACGGCTGCGGTCTCGACGCTCACCACGGGCGCCCTGTCGCTCGGCATGCTCACCGGCGGCGCGCTGATCACCGCCGTGGGCGCCAAGCCCCTTGTGTGGCTGTGCGGGGCATGGCTGCTGGTCCTGGCGGTCCTCACCACCGCCAACCGGGCCGTACGCCAGGCACCGCCGGCAGGCACGACCGCGCCGCACGAGGCCACCGTCGCGATCGAGACCAGGGACGCGGCCCACTGAGCGGCACCCACGTCAGGACCGCATGTCCCCCGCCCTCAGCCTGGTACGCGCCACGCGGAACCCGACGTCGTCCACGCGGAAGGTGGGGTGGCTGCGGCGCCGCACGGAGGCTCTGCAGCTCCAGTGCTCGTCGAACCAGCCACCGCCGCGCAGTACTCGGTAACTGCCGTAGACCTGGGCGTCGTAGATGTCCCAGCACCACTCCCATACGTCACCGAGCATGTCGTGGAGGCCCCATGGATTGGGGCCCTTGCGGCCCACCTCGTGGATCCGCTCGTGCGAGTTGCCGCGGTACCAGGCGATGTCGTCGAGGGGGCCGTAACGCGGTCCCGCCGTACCGGCGCGGCAGGCGTGCTCCCACTCCGCCTCGGTCAGCAGCCGGTACCCGTCGGCGGACGCGTCCCACTCGATGTCCTCGTCGTCGGGTGGCAAGTGGTACGCCGGGGTGAGACCTTCCCGTTGGGACAGCGCGTTGCAGAACCGCACCGCGTCCCACCAGGAGACGCCCTCGACGGGCAGCCTGTCCCCTTCGGAGGTGCTCGGCCGACGATCGGTGATCCGTGCGTACAGCTCCTGAGTGACGGGGTACGCGCCGATCTCGTACGCCGGGACGTCGACCGGCCAACTGCGCCGCGTCCGCCGGTCCGACAGCATGACCTGCCCCGGCGGAACGGCGATCATCCTGTGCTCGGCTGTCGCGTTCATGGAGAGACGATCTTACCTGCGGGGTGTTCTCACGATCCTTCGCACAGGCTCGGGAAGAGGGCGCCCGCGCGGTCGGGGTCGGGTGACACGAAGACGCCGCTCGCGGTGACCACGGTGGAGGGTGGATCCGTCTCCGTGGTGATCGAGCCGTCCACGAAGATCTTCCGGCCGTCGGTCCGCGCGACGCGGGCGACGACGCTCAGCGGTGTCAACAGCGGTACGGGACGTTGGTAGTTCACGTCGAGGGAGATGGTCATGGCGGGCGTACCGGCAGCGGCGCAGGCCATCAGTTCGTCGAGCAGCATGGCACTCATACCGCCATGGCCGTAGCCCGGCGGGCCTTCGTGTGCGATGCCCAGGGTGCACCGGCATGGGCGGGGCGAGCGGGCTGCCCGCCCCGGTGACGGGGCTGTACATGCGTATTCCGCCGGGAAACCCGTCCACGGCAGGAATCTCCGCGCGTGTGCGTCGGTCTCCGGACAACTGCCCTTCGAGACGCCGGACTTCGTCCGCGACGCGGTGCAGGGTCTTGGCCGGTGCGGCCGTACGCACGGTGATGTCGACCAGCGCCCGCAGTTCGTGGCCGAGTGCGGCGATCGCCGCCCGCCGGAGTGCGAGGTCCTCTTCCTCCGGTCGTGCGGTGCGGGGCGTTCGTCGTGATCGGGTCGGTCACGGGGGTGCTCATCGGCTTTCTCGTCGGGGCTCGGCGGGCAAAGACCGGGCGCGGCCGGTCAGTCGTCGGTGCGTACGAAGACGGGCTTCAGGTGCTTCTCCGGGAGGGCGTCGGGGAGTTGTTCCCAGTCGATGACATGGGAGACGACCCGGGCGGGGTCGACCGTGCCGGAGCCGGCGAGTTCGAGGGCGTCGGGGATGTGTGCGCGTACGTTGTCGCGGGCGATGCGCAGGGTGACGCCGGTGAGGTACATGTCGAGCAGGGGCAGTTCGCCGGGGCGGAAGTGGTTGCCGGCGGACTCGCAGAAGCCTTCCGGCATCAGGGACTTGAGGGCGAGGGCGAGCTGGTCGACGCGGCCGGTGGCCTCGACGGCGAGGTCGAAGCCGCGGTGGGCGGGTTCGACGGCCTCGGCGGTACGGGCGCCGTAGCTCTCGGCGATCTCGCGGTGGTCCGGGTCGGGGTCGACGTACAGGACGTCGGAGGCACCCAGCGCGCGGGCGATGTCGCACACGTACAGGCCGATGCTTCCACGGGCGACGACCAGGACGCGGGCTCCGGGGCGGGCCTTCAGGTGCGGGGCGGTCAGCCGCCAGGACAGGGACCAGTTGTCGCCGGCGGAGGCCATGGCGACCGGATCGAGGCCGCTCGGCAGCGGCACCAGCATGGCGTCCGCCCACGGTACGCGGACGAGGTCGGAGAAGAGTCCGCCCCAACTGCCGCCGATGGGTGCGCCGTACATGGCCATGTGCGGCACCGAGGTGCAGTGCGCGGTCAGTCCGGCGCGGCAGGTGTCGCAGGTGCCGCAGTTGATGGACCAGGGCACGACGACCAGATCGCCGGGGGCCACTGCGGTCACCGCGTCACCGGTCTCCACGACCTTCGCCACGCACTCGTGGCCGAGGGCGAAGGGCGGGTCGATGAAGCCGTGTCCGGCCAGGATGGACGAGTCCACGTCGCAGGGGGTCGCGGCGACCGGGGCGACGATCGCCTCCTGTCCGGACTGGAGCTCGGGGTCGGGCGCCTCGCGCCACTCGACACGGTGCCGTCCGACATAGGTCAGTTCACGCATCGTCGCGCCGGCCCTTCGCGAGGGCGACCAGGTCCGCGTGGCGGATGATGGATCCGCCCGCGCCCCAGGTGCCGTCGGCCTGCTCGTACACCAGCACCCATACGCGCAGTGCCTCGTCCGGGCCGAGCCCGGCGGCGTTCAGCACGGTGTGGGTCACCTCTTCGACGAGTCCCGCCCTGCGTCGCTCGGACAGAGCCCCTTGCGGCACCGTGACGTCCACGAGGAACCGCGGCGCGTCGTCCTCCGCGGTGACCTGCGCGCCCTCGGGCAGCTCGACGAGGTAGCTCCACGCCTGGGCCCGGAAGAAGGCCGTGTCGGGCGCTCCCTCCCAGCGCAGGAGCACGGCGGCGAGGTCCCGCTGGACACTGCGGCGGCCTTGTTCGGTCAGCGCACCGGCCGGGCTGGTGAGCCGGATCATGGGCATGGCAATACCTCGCTTCGGGTGACGACCGACGCGGTTATGACGGTCGTCATAGACGAGGACCACGTTAGACTATGACGATCGTTATAGCCAGGGGTGGGGATGGTGCGGGCATTGCCGGTCGGCTCACGGCGGCCCGGTGAACGTCGGCATTCAGGGCGCGGCAGCCGCCGCTCCTCGCCGGGGGCCGGCCTCGCTCAGTGGGCGGCCGTCGAGGAGACCGCCGCCCGGACCGCACGTTCCACGAGTGCGACGCCGTCCTTCATCGACTTGCTGCCGTCCGAGAGGACGGCGACGAGGTAGTGGTGTCCGCCCGCCGTGATCCGTCCGACGCTGTTGACGTCCCACAGCTCGGTCGTGTTGCGCTGCAGCCAGCCGTTCTTCAACGCCCACTCGGAGCCGGCAGCCGCCGAGACGCCCCATGACTGCTCGTCGACGACGTGGCTCATCAGCGTGCGGATGTACGACCGGGACGCCTCTTCGAGCGGGGTGGCGGCCGCGCGTGCGGCCGTGCCGGTGTCGTACACCGCGCGCAGCAGCCGTATCTGGTCCCTCGCCGTGGTGCGGGTGAGCCCCCACTTGGCGTCCGGACCGCCCTTCGTCTCGCTCAGCCCCAGTCGCTTGTTCGCCGCGTCCAGGCCCCCCGCCCGGCCGATGGACCGCCACAGGCGGTTCGCCGCGTCGTTGTCACTGCGCTCGATCATCACCTCGGCCTCGGAGCGCTCCTTCTCGGTCAGGCCGCGCTTGGCGTCCTGGCCCTGGAGCAGTGCTGTGGCGAGGATGTCGACCTTCACGATGCTCGCGGTGTCGTACGGGGTGTCGTCGCCGTACACCGTGGCTTCCCGGCCGGTCCCGTCCAGGTCGAGCACCGCCGCGCTCACCCGCTCCTCCCCCTGGGGCTTCACCCGTGCGAGAAAGTCGGCCGTCGCGGCGTCGGGCCGCGTCGCCGCCGGGGCAGCGGCCGCGGGTGTCGGGTGGAGCGCGCCGGCCGAGAGGAGCGTCGCCACGCAAGCCGTGAGAACGCCGGCGCCGACCGCGGTGCGGCTGCCGCGAGGGCTCCGGGCGGGCGACAGGAGGGACTGTCGATGCTGCATGGTGAGGGGCCTCGGCAGTTCGTGTGGGAGGGACACAGGACTGCGAAGCTAAACAAAACGCCCTTGTCGCGACGTGACCGCCGCCACGACAAGTCCGATTCCTACGCAATTGTGCGAAGAGTCACAGCTGTCCGAGTGGCTGGGGTCACACCGGCTCCCGCTCAGGCCGGCGGCGCGTCGTACTCGCGTGAGATCACGTCGACGCGTCCGGTGGCGCGGTCGAACCGCACGGTGTCCAGCCCCATCGACTCCAGCTCCGCAATCGACTCGGCGTGGCCGGTGGTGTTGATCGCGAGCATGCCCACCTTGGGGTCGTCCTCGCCCAGCACCACGTCCTCGGCGAGCAGGATCTCCGTCATGCGCTGCGCGGAAGACGACGGCAGGGGCTCGTCCACGGCGATGTGCAGCATCAGGTGTTCCGCGCCGGTCTCGAGCCGGCGCGCCCGCGACACCCAGACCGTGCGCACCGCGGGAAACTCACGCACCCGTCGGGCCAGCGCATCCCGCAGGGCCACCGCGACCGGGTGGGTGGACCAGGAGAGCTTGAGCCGCTCCCCGCCGGCCTGCTGACCGCGCCCGGCGAGGGTCCGGTACACCAGCGGCACCGGTACGCGGGCCCAGCCCCGCACGGAATGAACGGCCAGGGCCTCGACGCCGGTCCGCTCGGCGATGTCGAGCAGTCGCAGGGCGTCGCAGTGGATCGCTGCGGCGGCTTGTGGCAGCCGTTCGGCGCAACATGCTTCGCTGACATAACCGGGTATGGCGGGTGTGCCGTCCTCACTGCGCAGGAACAGCACCGAGCCGTTCTCCCCAACGGGGACGAACACACCGTGGTCGACCAGAGCGGCGAGCAGTGCGTCCGGCTCCCTGTCGGCGGCGTCACGGTCGAGGATGTCGGCGAGCGCCGTGTTGACGATCATGCCCGCAGCATATCGGGGGCGCCCCAACTGCTCGCCGCGACCCGATCGTTGATACTCGGGCCGACCGGGCCGGGCACCTGCTTGGTCTTGGCTGTCGCGTTCTCGGGCCCGGGTGCTCGTGATGAGCGCCGAAGCCCCGCGAGATGTGATCCCGGCGGTCCCTGCCTACTCTCGTGATGTCCGACACCGTGGGGTCGCCATGGTTCTCGATCTGCTTCTCATCGCCCTGGCCATCACGCTCGACCCTCTGCCCCTCATGGCCTTCGTCCTGGTCGTGGCATCGGAGCGGGGCGTGTGGAAGGGCCTGGCCTTCATCCTGAGCTGGCTGGCATGTCTGGTCGTCGTCATCGGGATCGTCCTGACGCTGACCGGCGGGCAGCCCCCTCCACCCAGGTCCCCGCCCTCCACGGCCGCGCTCGCGGCCAAGCTGGCCATCGGTGTGTCGTTCGTTCTCTACGGCGAGCACCGGCGCCGCAGGTTCGTAGCCGCTCGGGCACGGGCCCATGGGACCTCGGCGCAGCGGGACCACGGGCCGAACGGCGCATCGGGGTCGCAGCTGACCTCGCAGATGGACCGCACCACGGTATGGGCCGCCGCCGGACTCGCCGTGCTTCTGCAGCCCTGGGGCATGGTCGCCGCCGCCGCGACGACGGTGGTGGAAGCCGACCTGTCCCACTTCTCGTCCTGGCTCACACTGTCCGTCTTCTGTGTGCTCGCCACGGCGAGCCTGCTGGCCACCGAGCTGTATGTGGTGTTCGCCCCGACCCCGGCGAAGCCCCGGCTGCTGCGGCTGCGCTCATGGATGCAGGATCACCAGGAGCAGGCCATCGTGACCCTGTGCCTGGTGCTGGGCTTCTGGCTCACGGGAAGGAGCATCTTCGAGCTCACCGGCTGACGGCGCACCCTGTGCCGATGCCGCGGCTTGCGGACATGCGGGGCCCTTGGCCGCGTGGTGGAATGGGCGCTGGGGGCCGACGACCACGGACGGTCGGGCGACCGGCCCCGACTCCCATTCCGTTCCCGAGGACTGGCCATGAACGATGTCGAAGAAATGGGCCCCGTCGACTACTTGGTCATCGAGTTCCCCGGGAACCGCATGACGGGCGAGGCGTTTCCGCTGCTGGTCGACCTCGTCGAGAGGGGCATCGTACGGATCCTCGACCTGACCTTCGTCCGTAAGGACAGTGACGGGTCCGTCACCGGGCTGGAGCTGCAGGACCTCGGTGACGAGGTCGACCTGTCCGTCTTCGCGGGCGCCTCCTCCGGGCTGTTGGACCAAGGTGACATCGAGGAGGCGGGCAACGCGCTGGAGCCCGGCAACTCCGCCGCGGTCCTGGTGTACGAGAACCTGTGGGCCGCGCCCCTGGCCCGTGCGCTCAGGCGCGGCGGCGCGCAGCTCGTCGCCGGCGGCCGTATCCCCGTCCAGGCCCTGCTGGCCTCGCTGGACGCGGTCGAGGGCACGACACCGCCCGGTGGATCGGCAGCGGCCTGACGGGCGCATCCGTGCGGGCCGGCACCGTACCGGCCCTGGGCACACAACAGGGGAGATGAGAGACCATGCCTGGACTCCTCAGGGGTGTCGCGCGCACCGCAGTCGTCGCCGGAACCGCCACCGCGGTGTCCAACCGGGTGTCCCGGCGGCAGGCCGGGCGCTGGGCCCAGCAGGACTACGAGCAGCAACAGCAAGCGGCCCCGCAGCAGGCGGCAGCACCGCCTCCGCCGCCTCCGGCACCGCCGTCCACCGAGGACGACATGACCCGCAAGATCGACCAGCTCAAGCAGCTGGGTGAGCTGAAGGCCCAGGGAGTGCTGACGGACTCGGAGTTCGAGGCACAGAAGCAGCAGCTCCTCAGCTGACGCCGCTCGGCAGTGTGCCGTCGCCGTTGATGTCGGGCTTCTCCTTGGCGCCGACCCGGGCGCGTTGCACCGTGTCCCCCGCCCGGCGCGCTTACCTTGCTCTAGACAAGGCCGACAGTGAGAAACGGCGAGGTGGCGTGGGACGTGGTGGCCGGTACGGGCGGTCGATCGGCCGGGCGAGGGCGCCGGGCGGGTGACGTGGTGCTGGGGAGCCGTCCGGCGCACTCCGTACGGCTCCCGCCGCGCACGCGCTACGGCCCCAAGGACGCCGAGCCCCCGGTCGGCTCGGTGGCCGAGCGGACCGTACCGTGGCTGCGTGTCGCCGCTGCCTACGCCTGGCGCATCCTGCTCGTCGGCATCGTCGTCTACGCCGTCTTCACCGTCCTCGGCCGCTTCCAGCTCATCGCCGTGGCCCTGTTCCTCGCCCTGGTCATCACGTCGCTGCTGCGCCCCCCGACCGACCTGCTGAACCGCATGTTCCCGAGGTCGCTCAGCGTCGCCGTCGCCATCGTCGGCAGCCTGCTGATCCTGATGACCCTGCTCGCTCTCGTGGGCAACGCGGTGGCGGGCGAGTCCGCGAAGCTGGCGGGTGAGTTCCGCGGCGGCATCCACCGCATCGAACTGTGGCTCCAGCAACCGCCGTTCCGGCTCAGCCCCGGCAAGCTGGAGGATCTGCAGCGCCAGGTGGTGAACTACCTCAACACGCACCGGGCGAAACTGCTCAGCAGCGCCGTCAGCGGTCTCGGCAGGATCGTCGAGCTGATCACCGGAGCGGTGCTGGCCCTCTTCGCCTCCGTCTTCTTCATCCACTCGGGCGAGCGCCTGTGGGGCTGGATGCGCGACCAGCTGCTGCCCGGTGGAGCCCGTCCGGTGTGGGACCGGACCGGGCGGGCCGCCTGGCGGACGTTCGCCGGGTACACACGCGGCATCATCATCGTGGCCGCCACCAACGCCGTACTCGTCGGAGTCGCGCTGTTCATTCTGCGGGTACCGCTCGCGCTGCCGCTGACCCTCCTGGAGTTCTTCGCCACGTTCGTACCGCTGGTGGGCTCGCCGATCGCGCTCAGTGTGGCCACGGTGGTCGCCCTCGCCGGACGCGGACCGCTCACGGCGGCCGCCGTGCTCGTGCTCATCGTGGTCATCGGCCAGCTCGAAGGACATGTGCTGCACCCGCTGGTGATGAGCTGGGCGGTCAGTCTGCACCCCCTGGTCGTCGCGGTGTCCGTCATCGCGGGCAGCATCGTCGGTGGCGTGATCGGCGCCGTCGTCGCCGTCCCGTTCATCTCGGTCGTCTGGTCGGTGCTGCGCGCGCTGCGGACCGCACCGACACAGCCGCCCGTGCTGTGACTGCCTGAGCGGGTTTCAGCCACGCCGTCACGAGGCGGTGGCGGGCTCATATGCGCTGATGACGTACCGGGCTTCGTCGTCGACGGCGTTCTCGTCCTGGTCCAGTGTGATGCGCAGCGGATGTCCGTCTGCCGCGTACCGTGCCTCCGCCGTGTCCGCGTCGTCCTGCCGCGCCTGCTCGAGTTCCTTCAGCAGTCCACCGATGGTGGGGACGATGCCGGGCGAGCGACGGACCACGCGGCGGCTCTCCTCGTCGAGGCCGACCGCCTTCGCGACCTTCCCGTCGCGCACGGTCACCCGGAAGGTGCCGATGAGGGCCCGCTCTCCTTCGGTCGAGTTCAACATGTAGGTGTACGCGGCCGGCTCCTGCCACGCCGTACCGTGCTCCGCCGCCCGGGTGGACGGGCCCTCTCCCGCACAGGCGGTGGTCGCGCACAGAAGACCTCCGATCAGGGCGACGACGCGCGGCAGCGAGGAACGGGCAGTGACACGTACGGCTGTCATGTGTGGCCTTTCGTGAGCTCTTTGTCCCTGGACGCCGCCGGCCCGCCGAACGTTCGCGGCGGGCTCGCATGTCACGGGGCCGCAACGAATGGGAACTGGTGAAACTGCCGTTGACCGTAGAACGTCCCTCCTCCCGAATCGCATCGCCCGCACAAGGGCGGTCACCACCCGAGGGGGGACCCACCATGGCACTGACCACGAACAGCGGCCGTCGCAGACCCGGCGCGCTCCGCCCCACCGCGGCGAGCGTGTGCGCCGCGGCCGTACTGGCGCTGACGCTCAGCGGCTGTGCCGGTCACAACGGCGGAAGCGCGACTCCGAGCGGCGCGCCATCGAGCACCGCGGCAGACGCGGGCGGCGGCGCCACCGCGACCGGCGCCAAGCCCGCTGCCAAGTCCTCGGCCGGTACGGGCGGCGGGGGCACGGCCACCGGGGCGGCACCGGCCGCTACTCCCTCCGCCTCCGCTTCCTCGGCCACGGGCACGCCCATCGCCGCGGGCACCGGCGGCAAGGACGACGGCTGCGACCACAAGATGCCCATCTCCCCCGACGAGATAGCGGTCTACCGCTACACCCCCGAGGGCGGCTCCCTCAGCCTGATCGTCAAGCACGGCAACTGGGGCTGCCCCACGGCGGATTCCGACGGCGCGCCCTTCGTGACCGTCGGCAAGGAGACGTACCTGCCCATGGACCAGGCCGCCTACGTCACCGCCACCAACCCCATCGTGGAGAGCACGGAGAACCAGCACATCGGCGTCCAGGAGTTCCTGGACTGGCTCGAGGCGCACCCGAACAGCGGGCTGGTCTTCAAGTACCACCTCGGTGGCAACGGGGCCATCGACAGCCTCGAAGAGGTCTTCACCCCCTGACGCTCCCGGGGCGCCGGAGCCATCCGCTCCGGCACGACGCACCGTACCGGGACGCCACCGCGTGACTCAGCCGTCGAGGTCGCGTGCGTCCCGGTGCTGCCCCGCCGGGCCCTGACAGTCCGGGCAGAGCTCGAAACGGCCGTCGTGGACAACGCTTCCCCAGCCGCGGCAGGTGTCGCAGTCACGGGCGAGGGTGATGTCGACGAGGTGGGCGGGAGCATGGGGGTGGGCTCCGTGAATCATGCTGCGGGCTCCGTGGGTAGGGGACTCGCGTGGGAAGAATATGACATATAACGCATACATATTCAATAGGGTGCTGAGCCCTTCGCGCCGTCACGCACCGTCCGGAAGCTGTTGCTCCGTCCAGATCGTCTTGCCCGCGGCGCCGCGCCGGGTGCCCCAGCGCTGTGCGAGCTGTGCGACCAGGAAGAGGCCGCGGCCTCCCTCGTCCGTGCTCGCGGCCCGCCTGAGGTGCGGGGAGGTGTTGCTGGCGTCCGAGACCTCGCAGATCAGGGCCCGCTCATGAATGAGCCGCAGCCTGATCGGGCCGTACGCGTGCTTGATCGCGTTGGTGACGAGCTCGCTCACGATCAGCTCCGTGGTGAAGGCCAGGTCCTCGAGACCCCACAGGGACAGCTGCCGGTCGACGTCGTTGCGCACCACGTGAACGGCCGACGGGTCCGCGGGGACGTCCCAGGAGACCACCCGGTCGGGACTCAGCGTGTGCGTCCGCGCGATCAGGAAGGCGACGTCGTCACGGGGACGGTCCGGCAGCAGGGTGCGGACCATGATGTCGCAGATCTCCTCGAGCGGCCGGTCCGGGTGGGCGAGGGTGAAGCACAGGCGTTCCATGCCGACGTCGACGTCCCGGTCCGACGCTTCGATCAACCCGTCGGTGTAGAGGGCGATGATGCTCCCTTCCTCCACCGCGATCTCGGCCGACTCGAAGGGCAGACCGCCCAGACCCAGCGGCGGTCCGGCGGGGATGTCGGGGAACTCGACCGGCTCGGTCAGATGGGCGATCGCGGGGCTGGGGTGCCCCGCGCGGGCCACGACGATGGTGCGGGCGACCGGGTCGTAGATCGCGTACACACAGGTCGCCCCGACCACCGTGGGCCCCTCCGCGGCCGCCTCGGCCTCTTCCGACAGGCGTACGACCAGGTCGTCGACGTGGGTCAGCAACTCGTCCGGGGGAAGATCCAGATCGGCCAGCGTCTGGACGGCGGCCCGCAGTCGCCCCATGCTCGCCGCGGCGTGGAGCCCATGGCCCACCACGTCACCCACGACGAGCGCGACCCTGGCGCCCGACAGCGGGATCACGTCGAACCAGTCACCGCCCACCCCGGACTCGATGTCGGCCGGCAGATAGCGGTAGGCGAGCTCGACCGCGTTGAGCTCGGGCAGGTCGGGCGGCAGCAGGCTCGTCTGCAGGGTCAGCGCCGCCTGGCGCTCCCGGGCGAACCGTCTGGCGTTGTCGACGCACACCCCGGCCCGCGCGACCAGTTCCTCGACGAGGAGCAGATCGTCCTCGTCGAACGGGTCGGGATTCTTCCAGCGCAGCAGGGTCACCATGCCCATGGTGATGTCGCGTGCCCGCAGCGGAACCACCAGATGCGTGTGCACGCCCAGGCGGATGAGCCTGTTCCAGCGCACCGGGTCGTCGAGGACCCACGAGGTCGCCGGGTCGACGACCTCGCAGATGGGCTTGCCCGTGGTCAGGCTCCGTTCCTGAGGGGACCGGAGCGGATAGTCCGTGGGTGCGCCGATCTCGATGACCACCTCGGGGTGGTCCTCCTGGATCGACAGGTGAGCGGCGCGGCGCAGTGTCTCCTCACCACCGTGCGCCGAGTCCGAGGACGGGTCCGCGGTCGCCCGTACCGTGTCCAGGAGGTCGATCGCGACGAAGTCGGCGACCCGCGGCACCATGACCTCCGCCAGTTCGCCCACCGTGCGGCCGAGATCCAGGGTGGTGCCGATGCGTTCGCTGGCCTCGTTCAGCAGGGCGAGCCGATCACGTGCCGAGTCCTGGCTGGTGGCGTGGACCGCGACGAGGCAGATGCCCAGCGTTTCGCCCGCGGGGTCGCGCACGGGAAAGAAGGAACGCAGCTCGACACGTCTGCGGAGCCGGCTGCGGGGCGTGTGGTGGTGCGGCGGCGAGTGCTCCAGGGTCACCTGCGGCCGTCCGGTGACGAGCGCCCGCCTGGCGTAGCGGCTCACCAGGGACGACGGCCCGGCGGTGTCCGTCTCCGTTCCGCATTCGTCGTCCTCGGCCGCCGCGTACGCCTCCATGTCGGCCAGCGCGCGGTTCGCCCATTTCCGGTGCAGCTGCGTGTCCAGTACGGCGATGCCGATGGGCGACCGCTCCAGCAGGGAGCGCGCGACCGCGTCGTGGAACTCGTACTCCGCCCGTTCCCGCGCGTCACAGGCGACGACGAGCCAGGCGTGGTGGCCGCCGACGGCGACGAGGGGGCATACCCGGACCGCTAGTTCGACGAGGTGACCGGCACAGTGCCGGGCGGCGAGCACGCCGTTCCAGCCGTGGCCGGTCCGGCGCAGCCGGGACACGGCGGTGATCAGGTTCCGGTCCGCCAGGACGGATTCCACGGGGTGCCCCACCGCGTCACGGGACGGGTGGCCGAGCAGGCTCTCGGCACCCGGGCTCCAGTAGGCGATCCGCCTCCTGGCATCGGTGATCACCACGGCCGCGGACCCGATGTCGAACGGATCGGCCGGATCTGCACTGCCGAGCGCACCGCTGACGCCCATACCTTCGCACCATTCCGGGGCCGGGCCCCCACGGAGCCCATTGTTGCACCGTGCGTCACCGACCGCCGCTCCGCCGATGCGACGGAACCGGGCGACTCGTCCGGCACTCCCTCGCGTACCGGCGGGCCAGCGCGTGGAAGGCCTCCTTGGGTTCCCAGTGCCAGTCGGAGCGGGGGTCGTCGGGGCGGTCCTTGATGGTCTTGGTGAGGGAGTAGCTCGCGAGGTCGAGGTCGTGGCGGGGGTCGTCGGGGCGGTGCGGGGCGTCCGGGGTGACGAACTCGAACGCCATCGCCGCGTACAGGTTCATCGACGAGAAGACGTCCACCAGGTCCACCACATAGGCGGCCTGCGTGCGTTCGCTGCGTACCAGGTGGCCCTTGATCTCCTCGGGGTGCTTGTCGTGGTCGACGACGTTCCAGGCCATGCCGCCCGTCTCGGGGGCGCCGACGTATGCGCAGGTGCCGAACTCGGTGATCGCCAGGGGTTTGCCCCAGCGCAGATGGCGGCGCAGCTCCGCGATGTGGTCGGCGCGGTCGCGGAAGTACGAGTAGTGGTCGATGCCCACGATGTCGAAGAGGCGCCAGTCGACCTGGTCGTCCTGAGCGGCGGCGTAGCTCAGGCGGCCCCGGAAGACGGAGCGGCCGACCGCCGCCGCCTTCTTGGTGAAGCGGTCCAGTCGGCGCTGCATCCTGGCGAGGTCGACGCGTCCCTCCAGCAGGTTCCGTACGCGTTCCAGGACGGTCGCCCCCGGGACGATCCCCGGCACGAACAGCCAGAACTCGCAGCCCACGCTGAAGTCGACGCTCGCGCCCTGTCGGCGCAGCCGCTCGGCGAACCGGCCGGTCTCCGCCAGGTGCTCCAGGATGTCCCGTTCCGGGGCGTCGCCGAGGGTCGGCTGGAGCCAGATGTGCAGACCGCGTTCCGCGGCCTGTGCCGCGGTGGCCGTGAGACGTTCCACGCCATCACCGGTCACGTCCACGGTGTCGGCGTGCAGCTCGTCGCGGATGACCCGGATGTCCTTGCGCATCCGGCCGGTGCTGAAGGCCGTACCAGGTGTGTCGCCGGCGCCCACGGTGTAGACGACGCCTCGGTGACACAGCCCGCGCAAAGGCTCCGTCGCCCGCGCCGGCCCCGCGGGCAGCAGCGCCCCCGCGAGCCCGGCGGACGCCGCACCGGCGAGGAACTGTGCCCTGTTGATCCCCTTCGTCTTCTCCATGCGCTCACTGTGCCGAGGGGGCGTTCGCCGCGCTGTCCGTCGACGGTCTACGGCGTCGCGACGAAGGGATGGGATCCGGCGCCGAAAGCCGTAAGTACCGTCACTGTGGGGCGGCTTCGGTGTCGGCCCGGCTCCGCACCCCGCTTGGCCGACTTGGATGAACCTTGTACGGCTTCGGCGAATCGGCCGACGGCACGGACGATCGCGCGCTGCTAGAAAGTGACCACGCAGGCGCACACCGTGACCCGCCTGTCTCACCCGAACCACACCGCAGACCGCCCCCGTTGAGAGAGTGCCCGACGAGCGTCGCGCACGAGGCGGTCCGGAAACGATGGGACGACCTTGTCGAACATCTCACCCCCCACACGTCGTCAGGCCCGTGCGGAAAGCGCTTCCCCCACCCTGCCGACCAGCGGCCGACGAAGATCCCTGACCCGCGGCTGGCGCGTGGGCAGAAAGCTCCGGGCCGTCCTGCTGATCCCGGTGCTCGTCGCACTCGCCTTCGGAGGCGTGCGGGTGAAACGGTCCGTGGACACCTTGCAGGCCGCCGACGACGCGGTGCGGGTGGCCGAGTTGGTCCAGGCGGCGAACAAGTGCGCGAGCGACGCGATCAACGAGCGTGACGTCTCGGTCATCCCGCTGCTGGAAGGGAAGAGGGATGCCGACGCGGTCGTACAGGCCCGTCGGATCACCGACGAGGACGCGAAGGCGTTCGACAGAGCGGTCGGCCGCATACCGGACACCGTCGGCCTCCTCAGACGGATCGAGCTGGTCCGCGACGGCGAGAAGCAGCTTGCGACGGTCCGGGCCAACGCGTTCACCACGAAGCTGTCGGGTGTGCAGACCGAGGAGAGCTACCACCTCGTCCAGCATCCGCTGATGGAGCTCTCGAACGAACTGGGCTTCGGCAGCAGCAACCAGGCCAGCTTCGGCCGGACGCTCTACGCCATCTCCCTGACGCAGGCCGCCGAGTCCCTGATCCGGTCCATCGGCACGCATCTGCTGGTGGAGGACCGCGCCACCCTCGCTCCGGGCGAACTCGAGACCCGGCTGGCCTCGTTCCGTTCGTACGCCTACCTCGAACAGGTCGCGCTCCAGGAGTACGCGGGCGCCGGCACCGCCGAGGACATGGCGAGGCTGCGCAAGGCCCTGGCCGACGCGGAGAAGAAGGGCCGGCGGCAGACCACGGAGGCCGCCCGACGGGCCGAGGCGGCCGGCCGTCCTTTCGTCACCCCGCCCGACATCGCCAGGATGATCGGCGAGATCGCCTCGGGGAGGACGACCGCGGAGCTGGCCGCGGAGGGCATCACCCCGGAGTCGTTCTTCGCCGCGTCCACACTCGGCTTCGACGCCTACCGCGGCATCCAGATCCACCTCACCGACAGCGCACTCGCGGACGCCGACGGCATCGCCGACACCGCACGACGTGACGCGATCACCAATGCCGCGCTGGTCCTTGCGGCTGTGCTCACCGCGTTCCTGCTCGCCGCGTGGGTGGCCCGTTCGATGAGCCGCGGCATGCGCCGGCTGAGCGGCTCCGCCATCGAGATCGCCGAGCAACGGCTGCCGGCCGTCATCACCCAGCTGTCCCGGGCCGTGCCCGGACAGGTCGACACCCGGGTCGCCGCCATCCCCATCACCACCACGGACGAGATCGGCGAGGTCGCCCGCGCCTTCGACCATGTGCACCGCGAGGCCGTACGGCTCGCCGCCGAGCAGGCCGTGCTGCGCGGCAACGTCAACACGATCTTCACCAACCTGTCGCGCCGCAACCAGTCACTGATCGAGCGTCAACTGGCCCTGATCACGGACCTGGAGGACCACGAGACCGACCCCGACCAGCTGGCGAACCTGTTCCGGCTGGACCATCTCGCCACCCGGGTGCGCCGCAACGGTGAGAACCTTCTGGTCCTCGGCGGTGAGAAGCCCGCCCAGCAGTGGGACCGCTCGCTGCCACTGGTCGATGTCGTCCGCGCGGCCTCCTCCGAGGTGGAGCAGTACGAGCGCATCGAGTGCGCCGGCATCCCGGAGGCCGAGATCCACGGCCGTGCCGTGACCGACCTCGTGCATCTGCTCGCCGAACTCCTGGAGAACGCCACCGCG
Organism: Streptomyces sp. HUAS 15-9; assembly: GCF_025642155.1. Taxonomy (NCBI): domain Bacteria; kingdom Bacillati; phylum Actinomycetota; class Actinomycetes; order Kitasatosporales; family Streptomycetaceae; genus Streptomyces; species Streptomyces qianjiangensis. Next base: position 684,423 of record NZ_CP106798.1, read on the forward strand.
TTCTCGTCCCCGCACTCGACGGTCCGGGTGACGGCGACCAGGCTCCCCGACACCCGGATCATGATCGAGATCCACGACGAGGGGATCGGGCTGATGCCCGAGGACTTCGCGGTGATCAACCACAAGCTGGCCAATCCGCCGACCGCGGACACCGACGTCTACCAGCACATGGGGCTGTTCGTGGTCGGCAGGCTGGCCGACCGGCACGGCATCCATGTCCAACTGCGGCCGTCCGGTGAGCAGTCCGGTACGGCCTCGCTCGTCATGCTGCCCGGCACGATCACGTTCCGGGCCGCCGGGTCCGAGCCCGACGTCGACACCCTCGCCCTGGCCGCGGTCGGCACGATTCCCGCGTCGCGTCGCGAGGCCGCGCTGTCCGCGCGGCGGCCGCGGCCGCCGAGGACCGCTTCAGCGCGTACGAGGCGTGGACGGACGAGCCGACGGCCGGCGGGGCCACCGGCGAGAGCGACGGGCCGCGCGGGAGCGACGGGGCGCGCGGGAGGGGACGCGGCCGCGGGCCCGCGGCGGACCGCACGCGACGGGAGAAGTAGCGGCGAACGGCGTCGGCCGGCCCCCGCGGGGGCGGCCCGGACGTCATGGTCAGACGAGGTCGAACCGGTCGAGGTTCGAGACCTTGACCCAGGCCGCGACGAAGTCGTTCACGAACTTCTCCTTCGCGTCGTCGCTCGCGTAGACCTCCGCGAGGGCCCGCAGCTCGGAGTTCGAGCCGAAGACAAGGTCGGCACGGGTGCCGGTCCACTTGACCTCGCCGGTGGCGTCGTCGCGGCCCTCGAAGGTGTTCTGGTCCTCCGAGGTCGCCGACCACGTCGTGCCCAGGTCGAGCAGGTTGACGAAGAAGTCGTTCGTCAGCCTGCCCGGGGTCTCGGTGAGGACACCGAGCGAGGTCTGCTGGTGATTGGCGCCCAGCACGCGCAGTCCGCCGACCAGGGCGGTCAGCTCGGGCGCGCTCAGACCCAGCAGGTTCGCCCTGTCGAGCAGCAGGTACTCGGCCGGCAGCCGGTTGCCCTTGCCCTGGTAGTTGCGGAAGCCGTCGGCGGTGGGCTCCAGCGCGGCGAAGGACTCCGCGTCGGTGTGCTCGTCCGTGGCGTCCACGCGGCCCGGCGCGAAGGGCACCTCGATGTCGTACCCGGCGTCCCTGGCCGCCTTCTCGACCCCGGCGGCACCGCCGAGGATGATCAGGTCCGCCAGGGAGACCTTCTTGGCGCCGGTGTTGAACTCCGCCTGGATGCCCTCCAGGACACGCAGCGCCTGTGCCAGCTCGTCGGGCTCGTTGACCTCCCAGCCGGCCTGCGGCTGCAGCCGGATGCGGGCGCCGTTGGCGCCGCCGCGCTTGTCGCTGGTGCGGAACGTGGCGGCCGAGGCCCACGCGGTGGACACCAGCTGTGCGACGGTCAAGCCCGAGTCGAGCAGCTTGGCCTTGAGGGCCGCGACGTCGGCGGCGTCGATGGGCTCGCCCTCGGCCTCGGGCAGCGGGTCCTGCCAGACCAGGGTCTCCTCGGGGACCTCCGGGCCGAGGTACAGCGACTTCGGGCCCATGTCGCGGTGGGTCAGCTTGTACCAGGCCCGGGCGAAGGCGTCCGCGAATTCCTCGGGGTTCTCGTAGAAGCGCCGCGAGATGGGCCCGTAGACCGGGTCGAAGCGGAGCGACAGGTCGGTGGTGAGCATCGTCGGGAGCTGCTTCTTCGACGGGTCGTGCGCGTCGGGGACGGTCGCCTCGGCGTCCTTCGCCACCCACTGGTTGGCGCCGGCCGGGCTCTGCGTGAGCTCGTACTCGTACTCGAAGAGGTTCTGGAAGAACCCGTTGCTCCACTGGGTCGGCGTGCTGGTCCAGGTGACCTCGAGGCCACTGGTGATCGCGTCGCCGCCCTTGCCGGTGCGGTAGGTGCTCTTCCAGCCGAGGCCCTGCTGCTCGATCGGGGCGGCCTCGGGGTCGGCGCCGACGTTGTCGGCCGGGCCCGCGCCGTGGGTCTTGCCGAAGGTGTGACCGCCCGCGATCAGGGCGACCGTCTCCTCGTCGTTCATCGCCATACGGCGGAAGGTCTCGCGGATGTCGCGGGCCGCGGCGATCGGGTCCGGGTTGCCGTTCGGGCCCTCCGGGTTGACGTAGATGAGGCCCATCTGCACCGCGCCGAGCGGGTTCTCCAGCTCACGGTCGCCGGTGTAGCGCTGGTCGTCGAGCCAGGTGGTCTCGGGACCCCAGTAGACGTCCTCCTCCGACTCCCACACGTCCTCACGGCCACCGCCGAAGCCGAACGTCTTGAAGCCCATCGACTCCAGCGCGACATTGCCGGCGAGGATCATGAGGTCGGCCCACGACAGGTTCTTGCCGTACTTCTTCTTGACCGGCCACAGCAGACGGCGGGCCTTGTCGAGGTTGCCGTTGTCGGGCCAGCTGTTGAGCGGGGCGAAGCGCTGCTGACCGGCGCCGGCGCCGCCGCGGCCGTCGCTGATGCGGTAGGTGCCCGCGCTGTGCCAGGCCATACGGATCATGAGGGGGCCGTAGTTGCCGAAGTCGGCCGGCCACCAGTCCTTGGAATCCGTCAGCACCTCGGCGATGTCCCGCTTCACGGCCGGGAGGTCGAGGCTCTGGAACGCCGCGGCGTAGTCGAACTCCTCACCGAGGGGGTTCGCCACGGCCGGGTTCTTCGCAAGGATCCTCAGGTTCAGCCGCTCCGGCCACCACTGGCGGTTTCCGCCGCCCTGAGTCGGGTGCGGGGCGCGCCCGTGCGCGACGGGGCAGCCGCCCGCGCCCTCCGTCTTCGCGTCTACGACGATTGCATCATGGTTCTCAGACATGGGAATCCTTCCGAACTGGGCGGATCACAGTGCTCAGGAACATTGCTCAGGAACTGCGGGCGGTGGAGCAGTCGGGGCACAGACCCCAGTAGATGACCTCCGCCTCGGCGACCGAGAAGCCATGGTCGTCGGACGCCGTCAGGCAAGGGGCCTCACCGACCGCGCAGTCGACGTCAGCGACGACACCGCACGACCGGCACACGACATGGTGGTGGTTGTCCCCGACTCGTCCCTCGAACCGCGCCGGACCACCGGCCGGTTCGATACGGCGTATGAGCCCCACGGCGGTGAGCGCGTGGAGGGCTTCATACACGGCTTGCAGGGAAATATGGCCTACGCGATCACGTACACCGGAGGCGATCGCCTCGACACCGAGGTGATCACCGTCCCGGACGGTCTCGAGCAGCGCAACGCGGGCGGCCGTCACCCGCAGGCCGGCACCGCGGAGCTCCTCGGCGGTGGTCGGGGTCTGGGATGCGGTCATGACGGCCAACCTACCCACACAAACACGAAGAGTTCAAGAAAACGAGCAAACCAAGTCTGAGAACCCAGATCAGGGATGGCTTATCACTTTATGTGTGGACATATCGACTCGTTGTTGTCAGACCACTCCGCTCGCCAGGCACCCGTGATCATGGGACACCGCTCTCGCCGAGCTCGTCGGAATTCGGGCGACGGATCGGCAGCCGGATACGTAGGCTTCGGCCCACGATGAAGCGACACGTCGAGTTCACCGAGCGGGCCGGGAGACTTCGCGACTGTCTCCCGCCCGACGACCGCCAAGACCTCATGCGTCTCGTCAACGAGATCGCCGAGGATCCCTACGGCCCCGACACGCACCTCGCCTACATCAATGACGAGGTCACACGCTCCGTCTGGTGCGAGAGCGTCAAGGTCGACTACGTCGTGACCTGGTGGACCGTGGTCGTCGTGGATGCCGATGACTACGACGCCGAGCGCGGTTTCAACGTGGTGTAGCGCGGTCGGACGGTTCCGGACGAGGGCCCCGTCGGGCCGGGACCTGTCAGGCGTGTTCCACCGCCGCGTCCAGCAGCCAGTGCGTCAGGTAGTCGGCGAAGGACGAGCGCACCAGGAGCCAGAACCCGGCCCTGGGTTCCTCGCGGGCGACCAGGACGACCTGGCTGCGTGCCAGTGTCGTCTGGGCGCAGCGGCCGGGGCCGAAGGCGCGCGGGTGCAGGTCCAGCGCGCAGCCGTGGGAGAGCAGGTCGCGGGCGCGGGGGCCGGTGACGAGAAGTGTGGTGCGCTGCGCGGAGACGTCACACACCGACACGGGTTCGTCCCCGGCCGCCGTACGGATCCGGCTCTCCAGGTCCCACTGTGTGCCGGGCCGGCCGACCACCAGCCATTCGTCGGGGCCGAGCCACAGCGCGGTCAGCTCCCCGGTGTGTACGACGGTGCCGGGTTCCAGGGGCAGTTGGAGCCCCAGGGCGAGCCCCACCGCGTCCGCGGCCGGTCCCTTGGCGTCGAGGCGGACGTTGATCTGCGCCAGGAAGGGAAGTTCGGCCAGCCGGATCGCACCCCCGGAGGACCGGGTGACGGCCGCCAGCCGGTGGGCGGCGGAGGCCAGGGGGCTGCGCTGCTGTACGGTCGGGGCGGTGTCAGCCATCGCGGCGGGCTCCCTCGGGGTCGTAGAGGACGGGGCCGGCGACGGTCACCGGGAGCAACCGGTCGCCGACGGGTGCGTAGAGACGTTCGCCGATGCGTTGCCGGCCGCCCTTGACCAGGGCGAGGGCGAAGGTCCGGCCCAGTGCCGCGCTGCGGTAGCTGGAGGTGACGTGGCCGAGCATCGGGACGGGCGGGGCGGGCAGTTCGCTGTCGGCGACCAGTTGGGTGCCCTCGGGCAGGAAGGCGGCCGGGTCCTCGGGGAGCAGGCCGACCAGGTGCTTGCGGTCGGGGCGGACGGTGTCGGCGCGGGCGTAGGAGCGCTTGCCGATGAAGTCGGGCTTCTTCTTCGACACCGCCCAGCTCATGCCCAGGTCCTGCGGGGTGACCGTGCCGTCGGTGTCCTGGCCGATGATCGGGTACCCCTTCTCGGCGCGCAGGACGTGCATGGTCTCGGTGCCGTACGGGGTGATGCCGTACGGGGCACCGGCCTCGTGCAGCGCCTCCCACAGGGCGAGGGCGTGCCACGGCGACACATTGATCTCGTAGGCGAGTTCGCCGGAGAAGCTGATCCGGCACACCCTGGCCCCGATGCCCGCCACGGTCGCCTCCCGCCACGCCATGAACGGGAAGTCCTCGTTGGACACGGCCAGTTGCGGCGCCAGTGCGCCGAGGACCTCGCGGGAGCGGGGGCCGACCAGGGCGACGGTGGCCCACTGCTCGGTGACGGAGGTGCAGTGGACGCGCAGTCCGGGCCACTCGGTCTGCAGCCACTCCTCCATCCAGTCCAGGACGGCGGCCGCGTTGCCGGTCGTGGTGGTGACCAGGAAGCGGTCCTGGGCGAGACGGATGACGGTGCCGTCGTCGAAGACCATGCCGTCCGGGCGGCACATCACGCCGTAGCGGATCATGCCGACCTTCAGGGTGCTCATCATGTTGGTGTAGAGCAGGTCGAGGAAGGCCGCGGCGTCCGGCCCCTGTACGTCGATCTTGCCGAGGGTGGAGGCGTCCATGAACGCGACGCCCTCCCGTGCGGCGCGGCATTCGCGCAGCACCGCGGCCTCCATGTCCTCGCCGTCCTGCGGGTAGTACCAGGGGCGCTTCCACTGGCCGACGTTCTCGAACAGCGCGCCGTGCGCGGCATGCCACTCGTGCAGGGCGGTCACCCGGACCGGGTCGTGCAGCGCGCCCCGGTCGCGGCCCGCCAGGGTGGCGAAGGAGACGGGGGTGTAGGGCGGGCGGAACGTCGGCAGCCCCAGCGCGGAGATGTCCACGCCGAGGAGTTCCGCGACGACTCCGCTGGCGAGAACTCCCCCGGTCCTGCCTTGGTCGTTGGCCGTGCCGGCCGTGGTGTAGCGCTTGGTGTGCTCCACCGAGCGCAGCCCGGCTCCGGTCGCGCGGGCCAGGTCGTCGACGGTCACATCGCGCTGGAGGTCGACGAAGCGGGGGGCGTCGGCGGAACCAGGGAGGGTGAACACCTGCATGGGCGGGGTGTGCGGTCGCTCGGCCACGGCGGGCAGGGCGGGCCCCTCTGCGGTGTAGCCCTCGGCCTCGATCGCGCGGGCGCCCGCGGCCGCGCCCTGGGCGAGCACCGCGGCCAGGGCCTGCTCACCGTTCGCGCTGCCCGCGACCTCGACCGCCTGGCGGCAGGTGTCCGGGACGAAGGCACCGAGTGCCCCGTCGTGGCGGAGTCTGCCGCCCGCCTGGCTGAACAGGTGTGCCACGGGGTTCCAACCGCCCGAGACCAGGAGGAGGTCGACGGCGAACTCCCGCCGTGCGGCCGACTCTCCGTACGACGCGACCCGCACGGCGGTCAGTCGTGCCCCGCCGTCCGTGCCGGTCACGGCGTGGCCGGCCAGCACCTCGATCCCGGCCTCGCGGGCGCGGCCCGCCCACTCCCCCGGCTCGGACCGGGTGTCGACGACGGCGGCGACCTCGATGCCTGCCGCGGCCAGGTCCAGCGCGGCGGCGTACGCGCTGTCGTTGGTGGTGAGGACGACCGCGCGGCGGCCGGGCAGGACTCCGTACCGGTTGACGTAGGTGCGGGCCGAGGCGGCCAGCATCACTCCGGGGCGGTCGTTGTCCGCGAAGGCCAGCGAGCGCTCGTGGGCGCCGGTCGCGAGGACCACGCGGCGGGCGCGGATGCGCCAGACGCGCTCGCGGGAGACGTTGTCCGGGGCCTCGGCGCCCAGGTGGTTGGTGCGCCGCTCGACGGCGAGGAGGTGGTTGTCGTCGTAGTGGCCGAACACGGTGGTACGACGCAGTACGCGCACCTCGGGGGCGGCGTCCAGGCGGGCCGCGGTCGCCGTCACCCAGTCGAGGTGTTCGCCCGTGCCGAGCAGGCTGCCGCCGGGCTCCGGCTGGTCGTCGGCGAGGATGACGCGCGCGCCGGAGCGGGCGGCTGCGGCCGCGGCGGCGAGACCGGCCGGGCCCGCACCCACGATCAGGAGGTCGCAGTGGGCGTGGACGGCGTCGTAGCGGGCCGGGTCGGGCTCGGTGGCGAGGCGGCCCTGGCCGGGGAGGCTGGTGGCGACGAGGCCGTCGTGGAGTTCGACGGTCGTGGCCGGGAGCATCGGCTCGGGGAAGGGCTTCTCGATCTGGACGATCGCGTTGGGTTCCTCGACGCCTGCGGAGAAGATGCCGCGGGGGCGGCCGAGTCTGATGCTGGTCGCTGCCGCGATGATGCCGTTGGCGAGGAGGGCGGAGGCGAGGGTGTCGCCCTGGTAGCCCTCATACTGGGTGCCGTCGAAGGTGAAGGTCAGGGGGGTGTCGCGGTCGATTCGGCCGCCGGTGGGGGTGCGGAACGTACGAGTCTCGCCCCCGCCGCCCCTACCCGTCCCGTCCTGAAGGGGCTCCGCCCCTTCGACCCCGCTGGCGGCTGCGCCCCCAGGCCCCCCTTCGGCCTGAACGGCCTCGTCCTCAAACGCCGGACGGGCTGGTGGTGCCGGTCGTGGCCGAGAAGTGACCGACCCCGGTTCAACCTCGGCAGGACGCGGCTCCCCGGCCCGATACACGGCCAGGATCTCGTTCGTCGCCGTGTTCCGTACCGCGTTGAACCAGCGGCGGCAGCCCGCCGCGTGGCTCCATCGCTCGGCGAACGGGCCCTTCGGGTTGTCGCGGAAGAACAGGTACCGCGCCCACTCCTCGTCGGTGAGGGCCGAGGGGTCCTCGGGATAGGGCACATGTGCCTGGCCGCCGTAGTGGAACTCGACCTCGTCACGGGGCCCGCACCACGGGCAGGGGATGAGCAGCATGTCGTTCGGCTCCCTTGAGGATCCCTAGTGGGCCACCGCGGCCGCGCCGTGCTCGTCGACGAGCGCGCCGGTGGTGAAACGGTCGAGCGAGAAGGGGGCGTTGAGGGCGTGCGGGTTGTCGTGGGCGATGGTGTGGGCGTAGACCCAGCCGACGCCCGGGGTGGCCTTGAAACCGCCCGTTCCCCAGCCGCAGTTGAGATAGAGGTTGTCGACCGGGGTGAGGCCGACGATGGGCGAGGCGTCGGGGCTGACGTCGACGATGCCGCCCCAGGTGCGCAGCACATGGGCGCGGGCGAAGACCGGGAAGAGTTCGAGTGCGGCGGACATCTGGTGTTCGATGATGTGGAACGCGCCGCGCTGGGTGTAGGAGTTGTACGCGTCGATGCCCGCGCCCATGACCAGTTCGCCCTTGTGGGCCTGGCTGACGTAGACGTGGACCGCGTTGGACATGACGACCGTCGGGTGCACCGGCTCCAGGAGTTCGGAGACCAGTGCCTGCAAGGGGTGGCTCTGCAGCGGGAGTTCGATGCCCGCCATGGCGGCGAGGACCGAGGTGTGGCCTGCCGAGCACAGGGCCACCTTGCCGGCCGCGATCGGGCCGAGCGTGGTCCGTACGCCGACCACCCGGCCGTCGACCAGGTCCAGGCCGGTGACCTCGCAGTTCTGGATGATGTCGATCCCGGCGGCGTCGGCGGAGCGGGCGAAGCCCCAGGCCACGTAGTCGTGTTTGGCGATGCCGGCGCGCGGCTGGTAGGTGCCGCCGAGGACCGGGTAGCGCACGTCGGGTGAGATGTTGACGATCGGGCAGACCTCTTTGACCTGCTCGGCGTCGAGCCACTCGGCGTCGACGCCGTTGAGCCGGTTGGCCTCGACGCGGCGCACGCTGTCGCGGACGTCCTGCAGGCTGTGGGCGAGGTTCAGCACACCGCGCTGGGAGAAGAGGATCGGGTAGTCGAGCTCCTCCTCCAGCCCCTCCCACAGTTTGAGGGCGTGCTCGTAGATGCCGGCGCTCTCGTCCCACAGGTAGTTGGAGCGGATGATGGTGGTGTTGCGGGCCATGTTGCCGCCCGCGAGCCAGCCCTTCTCCAGCACGGCGACATTGGTGATGCCGTGGTTCTTCGCCAGGTAGTGGGCGGTGGCGAGGCCGTGTCCACCGCCGCCCACGATCACCACGTCGTACGACCGCTTCGGCTCGGGTGTGCGCCAGAGCCATTCCGGGTGGTCGGGGAGGTCGGCGCCGGGGGTGCGGGGGCTCATCGGACGTCTCCGTCTTCCGAAAGGTGCGGGTAGAGCGGGTGCTTGACCGCCAGTGCCTCGGTGCGGGCACGCAGCGCGGGCACGTCGGGTTCGGGTTGGAGGGCGAGCGCGATGACGTCGGCGACCTCGGCGAAGTCCTCCTCGGTGAAGCCGCGGGTGGCCAGGGCGGGGGTGCCGATGCGCAGGCCCGAGGTGACCATGGGCGGGCGCGGGTCGAACGGGACGGCGTTGCGGTTGACGGTGATGCCGATCTCGTGGAGCAGGTCTTCGCCCTGCCGTCCGTCGAGTTCGGAGTGGCGCAGGTCGACCAGGACCAGATGGACGTCCGTTCCGCCGGTGAGCACCCGCACTCCGGCGGCCGCGGTGTCCGGGCGGCTGAGGCGGTCGGCGAGGACACGGGCGCCGGCGAGTGTTCGGGCCTGGCGTTCGGCGAACTCGGGCGACGCGGCCACCTTGAAGGAGACCGCCTTCGCGGCGATGACGTGCTCCAGCGGGCCGCCCTGCATACCGGGGAACACGGCCGAGTTGATCTTCTTGGCGAGGTCGGCGTCATGGGTGAGGACGACCCCGCCGCGCGGGCCGCCGAGGGTCTTGTGCGTGGTGGTGGTGACCACGTGGGCGTGCGGGACCGGGCTGGGGTGCAGTCCGGCGGCGACCAGGCCCGCGAAGTGCGCCATGTCGACCATGAGGAGGGCGCCGACCTCATCGGCGATCCGCCGGAAGGCCGCGAAGTCGAGCTGCCTCGGATAGGCCGACCAGCCCGCGATGATCATCTTGGGGCGGTGTTCCTTGGCGAGGCGTTCCACCTCGTCCAGGTCGACCAGATGGTCGGTCTCGGTGACGTGGTACGGCACGACGTTGAACATCCTGCCGCTGTAGTTGATGCGCATGCCGTGGGTGAGATGTCCGCCGTGGGCGAGGTCGAGGCCGAGGATCGTGTCGCCGGGGCTGAGCAGCGCGAAGAAGACGGCAGTGTTGGCCTGGGCGCCCGAGTGCGGCTGCACATTGGCGTATCCCGCGCCGAACAGGTCCTTGACGCGCTGGATGGCCAGGCGCTCGGTGACGTCGACGTGTTCGCAGCCGCCGTAGTAGCGACGGCCGGGGTAGCCCTCGGCGTACTTGTTGGTCAGGACCGAGCCCTGGGCCTCCAGTACGGCACAGGGCGCGAAGTTCTCGGAGGCGATCATCTCGAGGGTGGACTGCTGGCGGTGCAGTTCGGCGCGGAGTGCGGCGTGGACCTCGGGGTCCAGTTCGGCCAGCGGGGTGTTGAGCGCGTTCATACGGGGTTCGCGTTCCTCTCGGCGGCCTCGACGACGTTGGCGAGCAGCATCGCCCGGGTCATGGGGCCCACGCCCCCGGGCATCGGCGCGAGCCATCCGGCGACGTGGGCGGCGTCCGGGTGCACGTCGCCGACCAGCCCCTGGTCGGTGCGGGTGATGCCGACGTCCAGGACGGCCGCGCCCGGGCGCAGCATGTCCTTGGTGATCAGTGCGGGCGAGCCGGCGGCCGCGACGACGATGTCCGCCTCGCGGACGTGCCAGGCCAGGCCCTTGGTTGCGGTGTGGCAGAGGGTGACGGTGGCGTTCTCGGAGCGGCGGGTCAGCAGGAGTCCGAGGGGACGGCCGACCGTGATACCCCGGCCTATCACGCACACCCGGGTCCCGGCGATCGGTACCTCGTGGCGGCGCAGGAGTTCCACGATGCCGCGCGGGGTGCACGGCAGCGGGGCCTCGACGCCCAGGGTGAGCCGGCCGAGGCTGACGGGGTGCAGTCCGTCGGCGTCCTTGGCGGGGTCCATACGTTCCAGGACGGCGTTCGCGTCCAGGTGGCGCGGGAGCGGCAGTTGGACGATGTAGCCGGTGCAGGCCGGGTCGGCGTTGAGTTCGTCGACGACGTCCTCGACCTGTCGCTGCGTCGCGTCGGCGGGCAGTTCGCGACGGATCGAGGCGATGCCGGCCTGCGCGCAGTCGCGGTGCTTTCCGGCGACGTAGGCACGGCTGCCGGGGTCGTCGCCGACCAGGACGGTGCCGAGGCCCGGCGGCCGGCCGTCGATGGCGGTCAACTTGGCGACGCGCTCGGCGAGTTCACGGCGGACCTCGGCGGCGGTGGCCCTGCCGTCGAGCTTCTGTGCGGTCACCGGCGGTGTTCCTTCCCTCGAAGCTCTCGCGACGCACTAGCCGCGCAGACGGGACATGGTCGGGTCGAACAGGGGCTCCTCGGCGACGGCCGCCTCGATGCGCCTGTCGAAGTAGCCGATGTGCACGGTGGTGCCGGGCGTGGTGAGTTCGGCCGGGAGCCAGGCGTAGGCGATGCCGTTGCCGATCGTGTAGCCGTAGGCGGCGCTGGTGACGTAGCCGACGGCGCGGTCGCCGTCGTACACCGGCTCCTTGCCCATGACGACGGATCGGGGGTCGTCGATGGTGAGGCAGGTCAGCTTGCGGCGCACGTCGGCCTTGCGGCGTTCGAGTGCGGCCTTGCCGATGAAGTCGTCCTTGTCGAGCTTGACTGCGAAGCCGACACCGGCCTCGTAGGGGTCGTGCTCGTAGGTCATGTCGGTGCCGAAGGAGCGGTAACCCTTCTCCAGGCGGAGGCTGTTGAAGGCGCCGCGGCCCGCGATGACGCCGCCGAGCGGCTCGGCCGCGGCCCAGAGGGTGTCCCAGAGCTTCTGGCCCAGGTCGGCGGTGGTGTACAGCTCCCAGCCGAGTTCACCGACGTACGACAGCCGCATCGCGGTGACGGGGACGCTGCCGATGTGGGCGCGCTTGGCGCGGAAGTACTTGAGACCGTCGTTGGAGAAGTCGGAGTCGGCGAGCGGCTGCAGGACCTTGCGGGCGAGTGGTCCCCACAGGCCGATGCAGCAGGTGCCGGGGGTGATGTCGCGGACGGCGACGGATCCGTCTGCGGGGAGGTGGCGGGTGAACCAGTCGAGGTCGAGGTTGCCGTTGGCGCCGACCTGGAAGAGGTCGCGGGCGAGGCGGGCGACGGTGATGTCGCTGCGGATCCCGCCGTCGTGGTCCAGGAGCAGGGTGTACGTCACGGAGCCGACGGACTTGTCGACCTTGCCGGTGGCCAGCCGCTCCAGGAAGGCGGCGGCACCGGGGCCGACGACTTCGAGGCGCTTGAGGGCCGTCATGTCGTACATCGCCACGGTCTCGCGGGTGGCCTGGGCCTCGGCGCCGACGATGGGCGACCAGTACTGTGCGGCCCAGTCGTTGGGGGTGGGGATGGAGCGGCCTTCGACCAGGTCCGCGTTGGCCTCGTACCACTGCGGGCGCTCCCAGCCGTTCGCCTCCAGGAAGAACGCGCCGTGTGCCTGCTGGCGGGCGTGGAAGGGGCTGGTGCGGATGGGGCGCGGCTTTCCGGAGGGCTGGAGCGGGTGCAGGATGTCGTAGACCTCGACGAAGTTCTGGCAGTCGCGGGCCAGTACGTACTCCGGGGAGAGCTGGTGCGGCTCGAAGCGGTTGACGTCGCACTCGTGCAGGTCGAAGGACGAGCAGTAGCCGTCGACCAGCCATTCGGCGACGGCACGCCCGACGCCGGCGGAGTGGGTGACCCAGACGGCCTCCGCGACCCAGAAGCCCTTGACCTGCGGCGACTCGCCGAGGAGCGGGTAGCCGTCGGTGGTGAAGGAGAACAGGCCGTTGATGCCCTCCTCGATCTTGGCTTCCTTCGTGGCGGGGAGCAGGGACCGGGTCTCGGTCCAGGCGCCCTCGAAGTCCTCCTCGGTGAACTTCAGGACCGAGGGCATCTGGTCGGCCTCGTCCACGGAGAGGATGTCGTCGGCGGAGACGGGCATGGGGCGGTGGCCGTAGTAGCCGATGCCGATGCCGTCGAAGCGGTCGCGGTAGTAGAGGTCGGCGTCCTGGTGGCGCAGGATCGGGCGTACCGCTTCCTCGGTCTGGCCGGCAAGGGCCGGAACCGGGCCGGTCCAGGCGAGTTGGTGGGCGAGCGGGGTGAGCGGGAGGTTCATCCCGACCATGCGGGCGATCTTCGGGCCCCAGATGCCGGCGCAGCACACGACGATGTCGGCGGGAATCTCGCCCTGGTCGGTCAGTACGCCGGTGACGCGGTCCTCGCTCTGCTGTACGTCGAGGACCTCGTGGCGGGCGAGGAAGCGGACGCCGCGTCCGGTGGCCCGGCGGATCTGGGCCTCTACGGCGAGGACGGCCTTGGCGAGGCCGTCGGTGGGGACGAGGAGGCCGCCGAGGACCCGGTCGCGGTTGACGAGCGGGTGCTGTTCCACGCACTCCTCGGGGGTGAGCAGGCGGGCCTCGATGCCCCAGGCGGTGATCCAGCCGTGGCGGCGGTGCAGTTCGGCGAGGCGCTCTGGGGTGGTCGCCACCTCCAGGCCGCCGACCTGGAGGAAGCAGGGCCGGCCGTCGACGTCGAGGGAGCAGAACTTCTCGACTGTGTAGCGGGCCAGCTCCGTCATGGTCTTGGAGGGGTTCGTCTGGAAGACCAGGCCCGGGGCGTGCGAGGTGGAACCCCCGGTTGCCGGGAGGGGGCCCTGGTCGACCACGGTCACTTCGGTCCAGCCTCGTGCGGAGATCTCGTCGGCGAGGGCCGCTCCCACGACGCCCGCTCCGATGATGACCACTCGGGGTCCCGCCATCGCCCAACCTCCGAACTTGAAGCAGTCCAGTTGCTGTCTGCGCAACGCGATTCAGGTTGCGCAACTCAATGTGCCTGTCGCGGGGAGAGGGTGTCAAGGGGTCCGTGACGTCGGAGAACGACCCCAAACACAGCCCGGAACACGGCAATGCCCGGCGGGCGGCACGCATCCGCGCGTGCCGCCCGCCGGGCATGTTCGACCGTGTTGCGACTCCGCGCTACGCGCAACGTCGCTTCCGTTGAGTGATCTTGATTGAACAGGGGTTGGTGGGCGGGCAGGACGGTCACACGGGTCAGGTGACCTTCCGCCGTCCGATCACCGTCGGCAGGTCGGTGAAGTCGTCCTGCCGGCACCAGTGCCTGGGCAGCCAGAGGGGGAGGCGGCGGGCACCGGTCATCAGGCAGTGAATCCAGGATCAGTCATGGTAAGGGCAGTCCTTGATGATGAAGAATGCCTTTCCGGGTTGATCCACACCAAGCTTCGCCTGGCCGCCAGGCCTCGAGCTGCCGATGACGAGGTCCGCACCCGTGAACTTCGAGGTCTTGGAGTGCCACAGGAGCCGGCCACCGGAATACTGATAAAATCGCACATCACCGTTCCTTGCGACCTGAACATATGCGGACGGGCCGCTGAGGTGCCCCTTGGCCGCGTATACCGTACAGGTCAAGGACTTGTAGGTCATGTAAATGTTGTAGTTCTTGCCGACGCAGAACTTGGCCCTTCTCGACGCGGGGCCATCGGTGATGCAGTGTCCCGGCTTCAGCTTGCTTCCATTGTGCAGGCGGTTGCTTGCCGCTGCGTTGGCAGGAGTGGCCACACCCAAGGCGACCGCGGCCACGGTTGCGAAGACGGCCGCGCCACGAGCGGACCGGGAACCAATTTCAAAAATACGCGCCATGACGTAATCCTCCCCGTGGATGAATGGATTTGGGTTTGGTCTTACCGTGTTCCATTCCAGGAATGACCCTATCCCACAGGCGCGTTCCTCGCGGGCCCCAGAAATTCTTTTGCCGCAGCTTGACTATTCATCCCAACGGCCACGGTCCAGGTGAAGGGTTTCGCGTTCGCTTTCCACAAGCCAATGCATTCGTAGATCTACCGAACCAGGAAGGTGTACAGCATCAGCACCGACGGCAGTGCCCCCGGCTACGTGATCACTTGCCACGAAGCCGGGACCCTGCCCCACCAAGATCACTCAACGGAAGCGACGCCGGCGCTACTTGAGCCAGGCGTCGACCTTGTCCTTGTGGGCCTCGACCCACTTCTTGGCCGCCGCCTCGTCCGTCATCTTGTCCTGGGCGATGTACTTGGCGACCTCGTTCTGGTCGTCGTTCGTCCAGTTGAAGTTCTTCACCAGGTTGTAGGCGGGGCTGCCCGACTTGGCGAACTTCGCGCTGACGATCTTGTTCAGATTGTAGACGGGATAGTCGCAGGCGACCTTCGCCGCGTCGGCGTCACAGCCGGTCGTGTACTTCGGCAGCGAGACCTTCTTCAACGGAACCTCGGACAGGAACCACTGCGGCTCGTAGAAGTAGCCGATCACCCACTGCTTTTTCTTCTCGGCTGCGCGGAAGGCCTGGATGAGTGCCGTCTCGCTGCCCGCGTACACCACCTTGAAGTTCAGCTTCAGGTTCTTCGTCAGCGCCTCGTCGTTGGTGTTGTACGACGGGTCGCCATCGAGGAGCTGACCCTTGCCGCCCGACTCGGAGGTCTTGAACCGCGACGCGTACTTGTTGAGGTTCTTCCACTCGAGGATGTCGGGGTGCGCCTTGGCCAGCCACGGCGGTACGTACCAGCCGATGATGCCTTTGTTACCGGTCTGGCCGGCGTCCACGGCCATCTTCTGCTGGTCGATGTACTTCTTCATCAGGTCGGGGTGGCCCCAGTTCTCCAGGATTGCGTCGACCTCCCCTGTGCCGAAGCCCTGCCAGGCAATCTCCTCCTTGAGGTCCTTCTTGTTGACCGTACAACCGAGGTTGTGCTGGGCGACGTACGCGACGACCGCGGCGTCCGCCTCGTAGCCCACCCACGGGTTGACGGCGAGGTTGAAGGTGCCGCACTTGCCGTCCGAGCCCTTCGATCCGCCCGCGGACGAGCTGTCGCCGACCTTCGCCCCTCCGCAGGCCGTGAGGGTGAGGCCGAGGACGGCCAGGCCGGCTGCCCCGGCTTGCCAGTGTCTTGCCATGGTGTCGCGCTCCTTAAGCCGTGCTGGTGCGTCGTGCCGCTGCCTGAGTGATCCGGTCGAACATGATTCCGAGCAGAACGATGGCGACCCCTGCTGCCAGCCCCTTGCCGGCCAGCTCTCCCTGCTCGAATCCGGCCACAACGTCGTAGCCGAGGGCGCCCCCGCCAACCAGGCCGCCCACCACAACCATCGACAGCACGTAGATCAGGCCCTGGTTGGTCGCGAGCGTCAGGGCACTGCGTGACATCGGCAGTTGAACCTTGGTGATGATCTGCCAGGTGTTGCACCCGGCGGACGTGGCCGCCTCGACGGTGGTCTCGGGCACAGCCCGCACCCCGTCCGCGATGATCTTCATGGCGACCGGCGCCGCGTAGACGATCGCGGCGACGATGGCCGTGAAGCGTGTCGGGCCGAACAGCGCGAGGAACGGCACGAGATAGACGAACGGCGGCATGACCTGTGCCGCGTCCAGCGTCGGTCGCAGCAGCTGGTCCACGAGCGTGCTGCGTCCCATCCACACTCCGAAGACGGCGCCGAGCACCATCACCAGCACGGTCGCCACGACGGTCGACGCCAGCGTCGTCATGCTGTCCGACCACACGCCCGTGCCGACCAGCAGGCCCACGCACGCGGCCGTGGCGATCCCGGCGCGCCAGCCGCCGAGCACGACGCCGAGCGCGATCAGTGCCGCTCCGACGAGCCACCACGGGGAGTCGGTGAGCAGCGACTGGAACGGGTTGAGCAGGCCGTAGGTGATCGCGTCGCGGAAGGCGTTGGTGAGGCCCGACAGGTTGTCCTGCGCCCAGGTGGTCGCGGTGTCGGCAGCGCCGGCAAGGTGGCCTCCCATGGTGCCGTCGCCGGGGAACTCCGCCGCCCACAGGTAGGTGTGCGACAGGTAGACGAGGACGGCCGTGACCGCGGCACCCGCTCCGAGCAGCTGCCGACGCCACTTGAGGAAGGGGTTCTCCGAACGCCGGGCGGCCTCCTCGCGTGCGCTGGCCGCGGTCGTGACCCGGTCGAGGACGATCGCCATGACGACGATGGCGAGGCCCGCGTTGAACGCCGTGCCCACATCTTGCGACTCCAGCGCCTTGACCACGGTCTTGCCGAGGCCGGGCGCGTCGATCAAGGCCGCGATGGTCACCATGGCCAGCGCGGCCATGATGGTCTGGTTGACGCCCATCACCACGGTCCGCTTGGACATCGGCAACAGGACCTTCAGCAGCGCCTGCCGCCGTGTCGCACCCATCGAGTCCGCCGCCTCGACGGTGGTCCCCGGCACGGAGCGGATGGCGTGCGCGGTGATGCGGATCGCCGGTGGAGCAGCGTAGATCACGGTGACGATCGTGGCCGAGGCCCCGCCGATGAGAAAGATCAGGGTCAGCGGTGCCAGGTAGACGAAGGTCGGCATCGTCTGCATGAAATCCAGCAGGGGCGTGATCATCCTGTTGAACCGGTCGGACAGCCCCGCCCACACGCCCAGCGGGATCGCGAACAGCAGTGCCACGAAGACCGCGCAGAGGACGAGGGACAGGGTGTCCATGCTCTCCTGCCACAGGCCCTGCAACCCGAGGAAGGTGAAGCCGGCCACGGCCAGCAGCGCGACCCTCCAGTTGCCCACGGCCCAGGAGGCGTAGCCCGCGAGGCCCACGACACCGAGCCAGCCGATCTGCGGGACGGGGCGGCTGCCGACGGGCTGGGAGATCAGGTGCTGAATGAACGTCACCAGGTTGTCGATGACCAGCCGGATCTCGTTGAAGAAGTACAGGAAGAGCGGATTGGAGTTGCGGCTGGCACCGATGGAGTCGTTGAAGTCGTTGATCGACCGGTGCAGATCGGTCAGGTCGGCCGCCGCCAGGGACAGGGTCTGCTTGCCCCGCAGGATGGCGAAGAGCACCAGCCAGACGACGAAGATCGCGCCGATCACCATGCGCCGGCCGACCTTGCGCGTGCCCTTGGCGGGCACGGCCGGTTCCACGGCCTCTGTCTTCTCGGGTTCCTCCACGGCGACGGTCATCACGCGCCGCCTTCCTGCCCGGCGACCACCGCGAGGATCTCCTCGTCGCCGACGATGCCGAGCAGTCGGCCGTTCTCGACGACCTTGACCGGCTTGTCGGCGGCCAGCACCGCGCGGGTGGCCTCGCGCACCACGACGTCCGGGCCCAGTTCGGGTCCGTCGAGGGCGTCGTCGGGCTCGGCGGGGCGCATGATCCAGCGCAGGGTGAGGACGTCGCCTCGTGGCACGTCCTGGACGAAGTCCCGTACGTAGTCGTCTGCGGGGGCCCCGACGAGTTCGTCGCCGGTGCCGCACTGCACCATCTTGCCGTCGCGCATGATGAGGATGCGGTCGCCGAGCTTGAGGGCCTCGGAGAGGTCGTGGGTGATGAACACCATGGTCTTGCCGACCTCGTGGTGCAGCCGGATGACCTCGTTCTGCATGTCGCGGCGGATCAGCGGGTCGAGCGCGGAGAACGGCTCGTCGAAGAAGAGGACGTCCGGGTCGCCGGCGAGGGCGCGGGCGAGGCCGACGCGCTGCTGCATACCGCCGGAGAGCTGGTCGGGGTAGGAGTTCTCGTATCCGGCCAGGCCGACCAGTTCGACGACCTCCATGGCCCGCTTGGTACGCTCCGCCCTGCCCATGCCGCGGATCTCCAGGCCGAAGGCGACGTTGTCGACGACCCGGCGGTGGGGCAGCAGACCGAAGTGCTGGAAGACCATGGAGAACTTGTTGCGCCGCAGTTCGCGCAGCCGCCTGGGGTCGGCGTCGCGGATGTCCTCGCCCTCGAAGACGATCTCGCCCGCGGTGGGTTCGATCAGCCGGGTGAGACAGCGCACCAGGGTGGACTTGCCGGAGCCGGACAGACCCATGACGACGAAGACCTCACCGGGCGACACCTCGAAGTTCACATCGCGCACGGCGGCGGTGCATCCGGTGCGGTCCATGAGCTCGCGGCGGGTGAGACCGCACAGCTCCTCGGAGTCCGGGACCTGGTCGGCCTTCGGCCCGAACACCTTCCACAGCCGGCGCACGGAGATGACCGGGGTGCGGTCCTCGGGGTCCTTGGACGTGTCGCGCCGCTGCGACACCTCGGTCTGTGCTGGGGTCACGATCGACCTCTCTTCGGCGTTCAGCCGCGGAACCAGTGCTGCGGCCGGGGTTGGATGTTCTGCCAGACGTGCTTGGGCTCTCGGTACTCGTCCAGACCGGTCGGTCCCAGCTCCCGGCCGACGCCCGAGTGCCCGAACCCACCCCATTCCGCCTGCGGCACGTAGGGGTGGTAGTCGTTGATCCACACCGTGCCGTGCCGCAGCCGGCGCGCGACCCGCTGGGCCTTGCCCGCGTCCTGCGTCCAGACGGCTCCGGCGAGTCCGTACTCCGTGTCGTTGGCTATCCGGACGGCGTCGTCCTCGTCGCCGAACCGCTCGACGGTGAGCACGGGCCCGAAGGACTCCTCGTGCACCACACTCATGTCCTGCCGGCACTCGTCGAGGACGGTGGGGGGGTAGTAGAAGCCGTTCGCCAGCGCGGGGTCGTCGGGGCGTTCACCGCCGCAGCGCAGTACGGCGCCCTCGGCGAGGCCCGCCGCGACGTACGCCTCGACCTTGTCCCGGTGCCGCGCCGAGATCAGCGCGCCGGTCTCGGCCTCGGCGTCGAAGGGCCCGCCGAGGCGGATCTGCCGGGCGCGGCGGACGAGTTCGTCGACGAAGGCGTCGTGCAGGCAGTCCTCGACGATCAGCCGGGCCCCGGCCGAGCAGACCTGTCCGGAGTGCAGGAAGACCGCGGTGAGCGCGAAGTCCACGGCGGTCTCGAAGTCGGCGTCGGCGAAGACCACGTTCGGGTTCTTGCCACCGAGCTCCAGCGCGACCTTCTTCACCGTGGCCGCGGCGGTGGCCATGATGTGCCGTCCGGTCTGGAGGCCTCCGGTGAACGACACCATGTCCACGGCCGGGTCCTCGGCCAGCGGCGCGCCGGCCTCCGCTCCGGCGCCCAGCACCAGATTGGCGACGCCGGCCGGGAGTCCGGCCTCGTGCAGGGCCCGCATCAGCAGGATCGAGGTGGAGGGTGTCAGCTCGCTGGGCTTGAGCACGATCGTGTTGCCCGCGAGGAGGGCGGGGGCGACCTTCCAGGAAGCCTGCAGCAGCGGGTAGTTCCACGGGGTGATCAGTCCGCAGACACCGACGGGCTCGTAGGTGACCCGGCTCAGGGCGTCGTCACGGCCGGTGTCGACCACCCGGCCGGCGCTGGTGCCGGCGATGCCGCCGTAGTAGCGGAAGCAGGCGACGACGTCGGCGATGTCGTACTCGCTCTCCACCAGCCGCTTGCCGGTGTCGAGCGACTCGGCGCGGGCGAACTCCTTGGCATCGCGCTCGATGAGGTCGGCGGTGCGCAACAGCAGTGCGCCGCGCTCACGTTCGGGGGTGAGCGGCCAGGGGCCCTCGTCGAAGGCCCGGCGGGCCGCGGCGATCGCGGCCCCGGTGTCGGCGCGGGTCCCCTCGGACACCGTCGCCACCGGCGTGCCGTCCGCCGGACAGCGGATCTCCCGGTGGCCTCCCGCCACCGCTTCGCGCCATTCTCCGTCCACATACAGGTCTGCCACGAGCGGAGCCCTTCGACCGAAATTCGTTGCGCATCGTGCACCGAATTGCTTGTGGGGGAACCCTGACCGACGCACCGAGATACGTCAAGGGGTCCCGACGTTTTCGCAAGGGCCGAATGTCCCTCTCTTGACCGCCAACAGTCCCAGGTTGAACTATGTTGCGTATCGCTCACCAAGTTGTGTATTACGCATCAACGGAGGCCTGCGTATGTCCCCTAGACCGCAATCCGGCCGTGAGTACGTCCTCACCCTCTCCTGTCCGGACCGGGCCGGACTGGTCCACGCAGTGAGCGGCTACCTCGTCAGGAACTCGGGAAACATCCTGGAGAGCCAGCAGTTCGACGACCGGGTCCAGGGCCGCTTCTTCATGCGGGTCCACTTCGACGTGTCCGATCCGGACACCGGCCTGGAACAGCTGCGTTACCGGTTCGGCCCCGTCGCCGAGGCCTACGGGATCTCCTGGACCCTCCGGGACGCCGCGACGCCGACGCGGACGCTCATCATGGTGTCCCGGTTCGGACACTGCCTGAACGACCTGCTCTTCCGCTGCCGCACCGGCGCCCTCAACATCGAGATCCCGGGGATCGTCTCCAACCACCGTGACTTCGAGTCGCTGGCGAAGACCTACGGCATCCCCTTCCACCACATCCCGGTGACCCGACAGAGCAAGCCCGAGGCGGAGGCACGCCTGCTGGAGCTGGTGCGGGAGCTGAACATCGACCTCGTGGTCCTGGCCCGCTACATGCAGGTCCTCTCCGACGACCTGTGCAAGGAGCTGGAGGGCCACGCCATCAACATCCATCACTCGTTCCTGCCGAGCTTCAAGGGCGCGAAGCCCTACCAGCAGGCGTACGAGCGAGGGGTGAAGCTGGTCGGCGCGACCGCGCACTATGTGACGCCGGAACTGGACGAGGGCCAGATCATCGAGCAGGACGTGGTCCGGGTGGACCACTCCCTCGACCCGGACGACCTGGTCACGGTCGGCCGCGACGTGGAGGCACAGGTCCTGGCCCACGCGGTGAAGTGGCACACGGAGAGCCGCGTGATGGTCGACGGGAACCGCACCGTGGTCTTCCGCTGAGCGGCGGCGCGCGCAGACCGGGCGGGGCTGGAATCACCGGATTCCAGCCCCGCCCGGGTGTTCGTGTACGGGTGCGGCGCTCAGCCCAGCCGGTCGAGCAGGGCCCGGCGCCACCTCTCCGTCTCCGCCACCTGGTTGAACGTGAAGACGTGGAGGCCGGCCACGCCCGCCGAGGGCGCGGTCAGCGCGTCCGCGCCGCGTTCCAGGAACCGCTCGGGCACATAGCCTCCCGGCGTCGCGAACCGCAGGAACCACGACGCGTGCCTGGTCAGGAAACGCGTGGACTCCCCCACCCCGATCTTCGTCGCCATGGACAGCAGCTTCGCGCGCTGCACGGGCCCGGCGACACCCACATGCACGGGCAGCGTGACATCGCGGCGCCGTATCCGGGCGATCCAGTCACCCAGCACCCGCGGATCGAAGCACAGGTTGCTGACGATGTACGTCGCGTGCGCGCGCTTGTCCCACATCGCCTGGATGGTGATGTCGTCGTGGATGAGCGGATGGCTCTGCGGGTATCCGGTGATCCCCAGCCGCCCGAAGGGGCTGCCCAGTTCGCTCAGTCTGCGCAGCACGGGCAGCGCCCCGTCGTACACCCCGGCCGGCCGCTCGGCGTCGCCCGCGGGGACGAAGACGTCGTCGACGCCCGCCGCGAGAAGCCGCTCGACGACGTCCTTCAGATGCGTGTCGTCCCGCAGCAGTCGCGCGGGCACGTGCGGGACGACCCGGTAACCGTGCGCCGTGAGCCGCTCGGTGAGGCCGAGCGTCGGCTCCAGACCCTTGACCGGCGACGCCGTGACGGTGACGACGACGTCGCGCGGGACATGGGCCAGGACCTTCTCCTCGGTCGCCCTCGCCGGCAGCACCTCGTAGCGGACACGGCCCAGCAGCGTCCGCAGGGCCTCGGCGCCCAAGACCTACCGGGCCTGCTGCCGGACGTCACGGTGACGGTAGTACGCGGCCTTGGAGGGCGCCGCCGGCTCCTTGCCGAGGATCAGGTCGGCCGCCTTCTCCGCGATCATCATCACCGGCGCGTAGATGTTGCCGTTGGTGACGTAGGGCATGACCGAGGCGTCGACGACCCGCAGTCCGTCCAGGCCGTGCACCCGCATGGTCAGCGGGTCGACCACGGACATCTCGTCGGTGCCCATCTTGCAGGTGCACGAGGGGTGCAGGGCGGTCTCGCCCTCCTTGGCGACCCAGGCGAGGATCTCCTCGTCCGTCTCGACCGAGGGACCCGGTGAGACCTCGCCGGCGTTGTACGGGGCGAGTGCGGGCTGGTCGAGGATCCGGCGGGCCACGCGGATCGCCTCGACCCACTCCCGGCGGTCCTGCTCGGTGGAGAGGTAGTTGAAGCGCAGCGCCGGGTGCTCGCGCGGGTCCTTGCTCTTGATCTTCACGGAGCCGATGGCGTCGGAGTACATGGGCCCGACGTGCACCTGATAGCCATGGCCGCCGGCCGGCGAGGAGCCGTCGTAGCGGACCGCGACGGGCAGGAAGTGGAACATCAGGTTGGGGTAGTCCACGTCCTCGTTGCTGCGGGCGAAGCCGCCGGCCTCGAAGTGGTTGGTGGCCGCCGGGCCCTTGCGGAACAACCACTGGAGCCCGATGAAGGGGGCGCGCCACTTCGCCATGTACGGCTGCATGGACACGGGCTGCTTGCAGCCGTACTGGACGTACACCTCCAGGTGGTCCTGCAGGTTCTCTCCGACACCCGGCAGATCGTGTACGACGTCGATGCCGAGGTCGGACAGTTCGGCGGCGTTGCCGACGCCGGAGAGCTGGAGCAGCTGCGGGGAGTTGATGGCGCCGCCGCACAGGATGACCTCACGGGCCCGCACCTGCTGCGGCGCGCCGCGTCCGCGCCGGTACTCGACGCCGACGGCGCGCTTGCCCTCGAAGAGGACGCGGTCGACGAAGGCGCGGGTCTTCACGGTGAGGTTGGGCCGCTTGCGGACCGGCTTGAGGTACGCCTTGGAGGCCGAGAGACGCCGTCCGCGGTGGACATTCCGGTCGAACTTCGCGAAACCTTCCTGGCGATAGCCGTTGACGTCGTCCGTGGGCGCGTAGCCCGCCTCCTCGGTGGCCTTGAGGAACGCGCCGAAGAGAGGGCCGGCGGCGGGGCCGCGCTCCAGAACGAGAGGGCCGTCGTGGCCGCGGAACTCGTCGTCGGGGTCGGCCGCGAGACAGTTCTCCATGCGCCGGAAGTACGGCAGACAGTGGGCGTAGTCCCAGGTCTCCATGCCGGGGTCGGCGGCCCAGCGCTCGTAGTCCATGGGGTTGCCGCGCTGGAAGATCATGCCGTTGATGCTGCTGGAGCCGCCCAGCACCTTGCCGCGGGCGTGGTAGACGCGCCGGCCGCCCATGTGGGGTTCGGGCTCGGACTCGTACTTCCAGTCGTAGAAGCGGCTGCCGATGGGGTAGGTCAGCGCCGCGGGCATGTGGATGAACACGTCCCAGGGGTAGTCCGGCCGGCCGGCCTCCAGGACCAGCACCCGGTTCGCCGGGTCGGCCGAGAGCCGGTTGGCCAGTGCGCTGCCGGCCGATCCACCGCCGACGATGACGAAGTCGTAGTGCAGGGGAGCCATGGTGCCTCGTCTCGCTCGCTTGCTCGCGCTTTCGATACGCGAGGCATGCTAATACAGCTTCGCTATACGCACTATGTTGCGAACAACGCAACATGCATACGCCGATATTTCCTCACGGTTACTTGCATGACTGTTGTTTACTGCGCGTATAGTTTCGCTATGAGCAACCACAGTCCAGATACCGAAACAAACGGTTCGCCGCCCGGCGGGGTGCAGTCCGTCGACCGTGCCATCAGCGTCCTCGAGATCCTTGCCCAGCGCGGCGAGGCGGGCGTCAGTGAAGTGGCCGCCGAGATCGATGTTCACAAGTCCACCGCGTTCCGGCTGCTCGGCGCCCTGGAGGCGCGCGGTCTGGTCGAGCAGGCGGCCGAGCGCGGCAAGTACCGGCTCGGCTTCGGCATCGTACGCCTGGCCGGTGCCGTCACGGGTCGCCTCGACATCACGCAGCAGGGCCGCCCGGTCTGCGAGCGGCTCGCCGAGGAGATCGGCGAGACGGTGAACATCGCCGTCATGCAGGAGCACTACGCGATCAACCTCTACCAGGTACGCGGCCCGGCCGCCGTCGCCGCGCACAATTGGGTCGGCGAACTGACCCCGCTGCACGCCACGTCCAGCGGCAAGATCCTGCTCGCCCATCTGCCGGCCCAGGAGCGCGCCGCGCTGCTGTCGGAGTCCGGCCTGAAGAAGATCACGCCCCACACCCTGACGGCCAAGGCCAAGCTCGAGAAGAACCTCGCCGAGGCCCGGGAGCGGGGCTACGCCACCACGCTGGAGGAACTGGAGATCGGGCTGCACGCCATGGCCGCGCCGGTGCGTGACCGGGACGGCGAGGTGATCGCCGCGATCAGCGCCTCCGGGCCCGCCTACCGGTTCACCGAGGAGCGCATGCGCGAGCTCGCTCCGGCGCTGCTCAAGGGCGCGGAGGAGATCAGCCACCGGATGGGCTACCTGGGCTGAGCGGCCCGCAGCTGCTCCGGACCTGGGGGCCGGAGCGCAGGCCGCGGGCCCACGCCCTCGCGTCACTTCGGCCGGCGCGTGCCGAGGCGCTCGTGCACCCAGTCGTGGAAGGCGCCGATGTGATGCTCGCTGGGCACGAGGACACCGCCCTTGGCGTACAGCCGTGAGCTCATGCCGGGCTGGGTGCGCTCGCAGGCGTCGAAGTCCTGGCGGTTGACCCGGTCGAAGAGCTCCACGGAGCGGCTGACGTCCTTGCCGCTCTCCACCACACCGGGCAGATAGAGCCAGTCGCACTCGACGATCGTGCGGTCGACGGCCACCGGGTACATCCGGTGGAAGATCACATGGTCGGGCACCAGGTTGATGAAGACCTGCGGCTTGATGGTGATCGCGTAGTAGCGGCGGTCCTGGTCCTGCGACACACCGGGGATGCGGTCCAGACCCTCGGAGCCGTCGACCGTGAAGCCCTGGACCTCCGCACCGAACTCCGCGCCGTGGCCCACGTAGTACTGGGCGGCGTAGCCGTCGGCGAACTCCGGAAGCACCTCGGTCAGTTCGGGGTGGATCGTGGCGCAGTGGTAGCACTCCATGAAGTTCTCGATGATGAGCTTCCAGTTCGCCTCGACGTCGTAGACGATCCGCTTGCCCAGCGCGAGGTTGTCGATGTCGTAGTGCTCGATCGACTCCACGTCCCCGAGGCGGGTGACGACGTCGCCGAGGACGTCTTCCTCGAAGGAGGGCGGGTTCTCCGCCAGACAGACCCAGACATAACCGAGCCATTCGCGGACGGCCACGCCCACCAGGCCGTACTCGCTGCGGCCGACGTCGGGCATCTTGGTGAGGTTGGGGGCCGCGACCAGCCTGCCGTCGAGGTCGTAGGTCCAGGCGTGGTACGGGCACTGGAAGGCGCGCCTGACCTCGCCGCTCTCCTCGGTGCGGAGCTTGGCCCCGCGGTGCCGGCACACATTGAAGTAGGCGCGGACCGAGTGGTCACGCGCCCGGGTGACGAGGATGCTCTCACGGCCCACGTCGACGGTGCGGAACGCGCCGGGCTTGGGCAGATCGGAGGCTCGGGCGACGCAGAACCACATCGTCTCGAAGATGCGCTCCTGCTCCTGGGCGAAGATGCCCGGATCGGTGTAGGAGGAGCCGGGGAGGGTGGCGATCAGGCTGTCCGGCAGGTTTGTCGAGGTCACGCTGCACTCCTCGGGAAACGTCGTGGATCGGTCATTCACCCGCCGGGAAGCGCGACTTCGGACGGCGTCGGGTATCGGGCGTGGTGTGTGGTCAGGGCGCGGCGGCGGTGAGCTGCTTGCGCCAGCGGGTGAACAGCCGGGGCTGGTTCATCCCGAGTACGGCGACCGGCCGGCCGGCGCGCCGGTAGACGGCCAGGAAACTGCGGTCGTCGGTGGCGCCGTCCTCGACCGTGACGCTGTCGGCGCCGGCCGCGTGGCCGACGAACTGGATCTTCACGCCGTACTGGTCGGACCAGAAGTACGGCGGCCGGGGCACGCCCGGTTCCGTCGCGCCGTACGCGAGCAGCGTGGCCACGGCGGCATCGGGGCGTTCCAGCGCGCCGGTCCAGTGCTCGACGCGACGGTGGGTGCCGGTGTACGGGTCGTACCAGTTGGCGCAGTCGCCCACGGCGACCACACCGGCCAGGCTGGTGCGGCCGTCGGCGCCGCACTTCACTCCGTTGTCGAGTTCGACGCCGGATCCCTCCAGCCAGTCGACGCAGGGGCGCGCCCCCACCCCGACGACGACCGTGTCGGCGGGCACGCCGCGGCCGTCCTCGAGCAGGACGGCGTCCACGCGCCGCTCCCCGCTCAGGCCCTTGACCCCCACACCGCACAGCAGCCGTACGCCGTGGTCGGCGTGGAGGGCGGAGACGATGCCGCCCATGACCTCGCCGAGCGGCCCGGCCAGCGGTGTCGGCGCCGCCTCGACGACCGTGACGTCGAGTCCGAGCGCGTACGCGGTGGAGGCGACCTCGGCGCCGATGAAGCCGCCGCCGATCACCACCAGGCGTCCGCCCCGGGCCAGTTCGTCGCGCAGGGCGCGGGCGTCGTCCAGGGTGCGCAGGACGTGCACGCCCGCGAGGCCTTCGGAACCGGGGAGCGTGCGCGCGGCGGCGCCGGTCGCGAGGACCACGCCGTCGGCCCGCATCCGGCTGCCGTCGGCCAGCCGGATCGCCCGCTCGGTGCGCTCCAGCCCGGTGGCGCGGGTGCCGAGCACCCACTCCGCCGCCAGGTCCTCGTCGTCACGCTCCAGCGCCAGATCCGCTTCGCCGACCGCGCCGGTCAGGAACTCCTTGGACAGGGGCGGCCTGTCGTACGGGCGGTGCGGCTCGTCACCGATGAGGACGAGCCGTCCGTCGTACCCCCGCTTGCGCAGCGAGCGCGCGGCCGACAGACCGGCCAGCGAGGCGCCCACCACGGCGACGGTCCTCACGCGGGGCCTTTGGCCAGGCGGGAGGCGACGCAGGGCGGCAGGTTGGGAGCCCGGGTGGACACCCGCACATAGATCATGCCGTCCTCGACGACGACCTCGTGGGTGCGGACCGGGAGCTTGGCCGGCGGGGCGTCGACGGCACCGGTCCTCAGGTCGAACTTCGAGGCGTGCAGCGGGCATTCCACCTCGCAGCCCTCCAGCCAGCCGTCGGCGAGCGAGGCGTCCTGGTGGGTGCAGGTGTCGTCGATGGCGAAGAGCTCGCCGTCATCGGTGTGGAACACCGAGACCGGCGGGTCGATGTCGAGCCGGTGGGCCTCGCCTCGCGGCAGATCCGCGAGTCGGCACGCGGGAATCATCATGACACCTCGGTGCGTATAGCGAAACGGATTGCGATTAGCGCAACGCCAGTCTGCGGGCCGTGCTGAACCCTTGTCAAGGCGTTCAGGGGCCGGGTCGAGGCGGTTGCGAGGGCTTGTTTCCGGGCATGCCGAAGCACCCACGACAACAAGGCCGAACAGGCGGAACAGGCGCCGCAAAGGGGGTTCGACGGCGGTCAGAAGCCGCGGTCGATCCACTCCTGGAGGTGCGGTGCCTCGGCGCCGACGGTGGTGGTGTCCCCATGGCCCGTATGTACGACGGTCTCGTGCGGCAGCACGAGAAGACGCTCCCTGATCGAGCCGACGATGGTGGGAAAGTCGCTGTACGACCGCCCCGTCGCCCCCGGCCCGCCCGCGAAGAGCGTGTCGCCGCTGAAGAGCGCCGTGAGGTCGGGCGCGTACAGACAGACGGCTCCCGGGGCGTGACCGGGGGTGTGCAGCACGGTCAGCCGCGTCCCCGCGACCTTGACGGTCTGCCCGTCGGTCAGTTCACCGTCCGGCGCCCGCTCGGGGTGGGTCTGCTTCCACAGCGGCAGATCGTCGGCGTGCAGCAGGATCGGGGCGCCGGTGCGGGCGGCCAGTTCGGGTGCGGCGTCGATGTGGTCGTTGTGGGCGTGGGTGCACAGGATCGCGCGCAGCGCCCGCCCGTCGAGGGCCTGGAGGATGGCCTCCGCGTCATGGGCGGCGTCGATGACGACCGCCTCGCTGTCGTCGCCCACGATCCACACGTTGTTGTCGACGTCCCAGGTGCCGCCGTCCAGGGTGAACGTCCCCGAGGTGACGAGGTGTTCGATGCGCGCGGCGGCCATCAGAACACCACCACCGAGCGCAGGACGTCACCGTGGTGCATACGCTCGAAGGCCTTCTCGACCTCGTCCAGGGCGATGGTCTCCGTCACGAACGCGTCGAGGTCGAGACGGCCCTGCAGATACAGGTCGATGAGCATCGGGAAGTCCCGGGAGGGCAGACAGTCGCCGTACCAGGACGACTTCAGCGACCCGCCGCGGCCGAAGACGTCCAGCAGCGGCAGTTCCAGCTTCATCTGAGGGGTGGGCACCCCGACGAGCACGACCGTACCGGCCAGATCGCGGGCGTAGAAGGCCTGCCGGTACGTCTCCGGCCGCCCCACCGCCTCGATCACCACGTCCGCGCCGAAGCCGCCGGTCAGCTCCCGGATCGCCTCGACCGGATCGGTCTCCTTGGAGTTGACCGTGTGGGTCGCGCCCAGCTTCCGGGCGGTCTCCAGCTTCCGGTCGTCGATGTCGACCGCGATGATCCTGGCCGCCCCGGCGAGCCGCGCCCCGGCGATGGCGGCGTCCCCGACGCCTCCGCACCCGATGACGGCCACGCTGTCGCCACGTCCGACGTCGCCGGTGTTGATCGCGGCACCGATGCCCGCCATCACCCCGCACCCCAGCAGCCCGGCGGCGGCAGCGGACGCCGCCCGGTCCACCTTGGTGCACTGCCCGGCCGCCACCAGGGTCTTCTCGGCGAAGGCCCCGATGCCCAGGGCGGGCGAGAGCTCCGTGCCGTCGGTCAGGGTCATCTTCTGCTGGGCGTTGTGCGTGTCGAAGCAGTACCAGGGTCGGCCGCGCAGACAGGCCCGGCACTGGCCGCACACCGCTCGCCAGTTCAGGATCACGAAGTCCCCGGGCGCCACCTCCGTGACCCCTTCGCCCACGGACTCCACCACACCGGCCGCCTCGTGCCCCAGAAGAAAGGGGAAGTCGTCGTTGATGCCGCCCTCGCGGTAGTGCAGATCGGTGTGGCAGACGCCGCATGCCTCGACCTTGACCAGCACCTCCCCGGGTCCGGGGTCGGGCACGACGATCGTCTCCAGGCTGACAGGGGCGCCCTTGCCCCGCGCGACAACGGCACGAACCTGGTGGGTCATGGCCACTCCTCGGCTAATACGAGTCGAGATGTTGCTCATTACGGCACACATCTCACGTGTCGCAACACAGCATCCTGGAGCACCGTGCGCCGGTCAAGGATCGGGATACGCCTCTCGAAAACGGAGGCCCCAGCGCGGCCCGGAACGGCCCCGTGCCGGGCCCCGGCGGGGTCACGGACGGCTTTCACGGGCGGCCCCGAAGGCGTCGGCCCCGCACCCGCCCCCACGCCCTCCACCGAGCGTCACGCGAGCGGTCACGGGGCCCAACAAGCCCTCTGATCTGGGTATTTGTAGTGCCGGGGCCTACGATCCCGGTATCGGAAAGGGGATCGAATGGACCGGGACATCCGCACCGTGGAGGACGTACTCAGGCTCCTGGACGGCCTGTTCGCGTCGGACGCCGACCGCTGGACCGCCCGGGCGGCCTCCTGGTGGGACGGCTTCTACGCGGACCGGAGCAAGCCGGTGCCGTTCTTCGTGACGAAGCCGGACGAGAACCTGGTCTCGTACCTGGACCGCGGCCTGATCAGTCCGGGCCGCGCCCTGGACCTGGGGTGCGGCCCGGGCCGCAACGCGCTGCATCTCGCCTCACTGGGTTTCGCGGTGGACGCGGTCGATCTCTCCCCGGCGGCCATCGCCTGGGCCCGCGACCGTGCCCACGAGACGGGTGCCGACGTCCGGTTCCACTGCGGCGACGCGTTCGCGTCGACGGGCGCCGCGCCAGACGGCCCGTACGACCTGATCTACGACTCCGGCTGCTTCCACCACCTGCCGCCGCACCGCCGTATCAGCTACCTCGCCCTCCTGGACCGGCTCCTCGCACCCGGCGGCCTGTTCGCCCTCACCTGCTTCGCGGCCGGTGCCATGGGGTCCGAACTGCCCGACACCGAGCTGTACCGCCGCTCCAGCCTTCAGGGCGGCCTCGCCTACACGCCGGAGTCCCTGCGCTGGATCTTCTCCGACCTGACGGCCATCGAGTTGCGCCGCATGCGCGACGAACCCTCCGACTCCCCCCGCTTCGGCGAACCCTTCCTCTGGACGGCCCTGTTCCGCCGCGACGCGCAGCCCGGCACGGGCGCGGACTGATGGATGGAGCGTGCGCCGGCGATTCGGCAGGGGGACGGTGGCGATTACCCGCGAGGTCATCGCTCAAGCGGCCACGCCATGACACGATCTTCGGCGTACGGAGCCCGACCGACCGACCAACGGGAAGGACACCATGCCCGCCTACGCGATAGCCCACCTGCAGGAAGCCGCCCCGCACCCGGAGATCGCCGAGTACATCGAGCGGATCCCCGCGACCTTCGAGCCGTACGGCGGCCGCTTCCTCGTGCACGCCTCGCAGCACGAGGTGAAGGAGGGCAGCTGGCCGGGGCATGTGGTGGTGATCGCCTTCCCCGGCATGGCCGAGGCGCGGGCGTGGTGGGACTCACCCGCGTACCAGGAGATCGCACCGCTGCGCTCCCGCCACATCGAGGGCGACATCGTTCTCGTCCCAGGCGTCCCCGAGGACTACGACCCGGCAGGCACCGCCAAGGCGATGCGTGAGGCGATGACTGTCGAGTAGCCGACGGATCCGGGGGCGGGGGCCGGGCCCC
This sequence comes from Streptomyces sp. HUAS 15-9, assembly GCF_025642155.1. Lineage (NCBI taxonomy): Bacteria > Bacillati > Actinomycetota > Actinomycetes > Kitasatosporales > Streptomycetaceae > Streptomyces > Streptomyces qianjiangensis. The sequence goes on from NZ_CP106798.1 coordinate 715,715, forward strand.
GCCCCCCCCCGCCCGTGGGTCAGACGCGGTCCAGCGGCCGATGCGGTTCGTCCGGCAGCTTCGCCTCGATCGTGTCGCCCGGGCGCACCACGCCACCCTGCTTCACGACGCTCATGATCCCGGCCTTGCGCACGACGTTGCCGGCGTCGTCGCGGCCGACGACCTGCTTCAGCAGCCCCTGCTGGAAGTTGTCGATCTGCACGCACGGGTTGCGCAGACCGGTCACCTCGACCACCGCCTCCTCACCGATGCACAGCAGCGTGCCCACCGGCAGGCTCAACAGGTCGATGCCACGGGTGGTGACGTTCTCACCCAGCTGACCGGCCGCCACCTGGAAGCCCGCCTCACCCACCTCGTCGAAGAGTTCCTCGTGGATGAGATGGACCTGGCGCAGATTAGGCTGTGTGGGATCGACCGCGACGCGTGAGCGGTGCTTGACGGTCACCCCTGAGTGCACATCTCCTTCCACACCGAGCCCGGCGAGCAGGGTGATGCTCGCGCGGTTCGGCTTCGTGAACGAGTACTCACCGTTACTGCTGACCGCCGCCACGATTCCGTTCAACTCCGGACCCCCTCTTCGAAGTGTCGACTTTCAAGATCCTAACCAGCTGTCGCGACCAACTGCCTGTCAAGCCCGGCGCGATCGCCGCACAGATCAACGCGGCCCTGGCGGCGGGCCCGAACCTCCTGGTCACCCCGGGCGTCTACCACCTGGACCAGACCCTGAAGGTGACCCGCCCCGACACCGTCGTCCTGGGCCTCGGTCTCGCCACCTTCGTCCCCGACCACGGGGTCACCGCGTGACGGTCGCCGTTGTCGACGGTGTGAAGATCGCGGGCCTGCTGTTCGACGCGGGCACGACCAACTCGCCGACCCTCGTCGAGGCCAGAGCCGACCCGTGAACCGGACGGGGCCGGGACAGGACGTCCCGGCCCCACACGGCACTCACGCGCCCCGGGTCACATCTGCGCAGGAGTGTCACACAGACTGCACACAGCCCCGCGAAGGCCTCGCTAGCGTTGCTGATCGATCGATTCCCACGTGCGAACACGACCAGGTCGCGGCCGAGCGGGCCGACGGCGCAGCCAACCCAGGAAGACCGCAGATGGACTACTGCTCCTCGTGTCGTCGGCATCTCAACGGCGCCCTGGTGTGTCCCGGATGCGGCGCCTATGCGCCGGACATAGCCCCGCCCTCGGCCGTGCGCCCCGCCGTGCCGTCGTGGGAGAACCCGGCCGCCTCCGACGGCCTGCCGGACTTCGGGCCCGGTGACACGGCACCCGTCGCGGCCCCTGCGCAAGAGATCGCGGCCGAGGAGGCACCCCCCGCGCCGCAGGGCCGGGCCGCGCGGCGCCGCCAGCTGGCCCGGTGGAAGAAGAACAAGCGCCGCGCCGCCGTCGCCACGGCCGTCGCGATCGTCGGCGGCGGCCTGACCGTCGCCTCCTGGACCGTCACTCCGCCGACCGGGCGCAGGCGGCCACGGCACCGGAGAACACCCCGACCGGTTCCGCCGGGGAACCGTCCGTGGAACAGACCCGCCCGGCGTCGACGCCGCCGCCCGGCAGGCATCGGTCCGCACCCCCCGCCCAGCCGCTCACCGCCAACGCCCCGCGCCAGCAGTCCGCCGCCGCTCCGGACCCCACCTCACCGGCCATCACGCGCCCGGAGTCCGCCATGACGCCCCGGCCGACGACGACATCGGCTCCGAAGGCGCAGGCCGCTTCTCCGGCCACCGGCGCGGCGACCAGCGGCGACACCGGCACGACCGATCGGCAGCCGTCCACGCCGACGCCCACGAAGACCGGCGGCAGCGGCTCGGGCACCTCGCAGACGAGCCCCTCACCGGCGGCGACGTCGCCCTCCGAGCTGTGCCTCCTCGTGGTGTGCATCGGCTGACCAGGACGCCTCCTTCTTGCGCAGGAAGCGCTTGAGCCGTGCCCGGGGCCAGGTGTTGATCACGTCGTCCTTGGTGAGCCAGCCGCGCTGGGCCGTGCCCACCCCGTAGCGCATGTTCGCCAGGTGGAGGGCGGCGTGGGCGTCGCTGTCCACGGCGAACTTCACCCCGTACCGCCGGGCCCGCAGGACGTCCTCGTCCCTCAGGTCGAGCCGGTGGGGGTGGGCGTTGATCTCCAGGGCGGTGCCGGTGCGCGCACAGGCGGCGAAGATCTCGTCGAGGTCGGCGTCGACGCCCGGCCGTTTGCCGACGATACGGGTGGTGGGGTGGCCGATGATGTTGACGCAGGGGTTCTCACAGGCCCGTACGAGTCGACGGGTCATCGCCTCGCGGCCCTGGTTGAAGTGCGAGTGCACCGAGGCCACGCACAGATCGAAGCCGGCCAGGAACTCCTTTGGCCAGTCCACCCCGCCGTCGGGGTCGATGTTCAGTTCCACGCCGTGCAGCAGCCACATCCCGCCCCGCCGCCCCCGCGCGCCGTACCCGTCGAGCTCCCGTACGCGCTCGCGCTGCGCCAGCATCCGCTCGTCGGTCATGCGCTGCATGTACAGGTTCGGTCCGTGATCGGTGATCGCGTAGTAGGCGTAGCCGCGCTCGGCGGCCGCCGCGACCATCTCCTCCAGCGGGGCGAGCCCGTCGGTGAGGTCGGTGTGGGTGTGCAGGTCGCCCCGGATGTCCGCCTCGCTCACCAGGTCGGGCAGTTCGCCGCGCAGCCCGGCCTCGATCTCCCCGCGGTCCTCACGCAGCGTCGGCGGGATCCAGGGCAGGCCGAGCCGGGCGTAGACGTCCTCCTCGCTCTCGGAGACGATCTTCTCTCCGCTCTCGGCGTCGAAGAGCCCGTACTCGGACAGCTTCAGGCCCTGGTGCACGGCCAGTTCCCGGGTACGGATGTTGTGCGCCTTGGAGCCGGTGAAGTACTGCAGCGCGGCTCCCCAGGAGTCCGGCGGGACGACGCGCAGATCGACGGAGAGGCCCTTGGTGGTGCGGATCGACGTCTTGGTCCGGCCGTGCGCGATGACCTCGGTGACGTACGGCAGCTCGGTGAAGGCCCGCATGAGCGGCGCCGAGTCCTCGGCCGTGGCGAGGATGTCGATGTCGCCGATCGTCTCGCGGACACGGCGCAGTGAGCCGGCGTAGGCGCAGCGCCGGCAGCCTCTCACTCCGGACAGCGCGCCGGTGATCTCCTCGGCGAGGTCCATGGCGACGTCGAGCAGGACACGGTCGCCGGTGGAGTGCAGCAGCTCTATGCCGTGGAGGATGTTCTCCTCCGTTCTCGGTCCGAAGCCCTTGAGATCGCGCAGCCGCTCGTCGTGAATGGCCTCGGTGAGCTCGTCGACCGACGAGATCCCCAGTTCCTCGTAGAGCAGGAGCGCCTTCCTCGGTCCCAGGGTGGGTATGGCGGTCAACTGCCGCACCCCGGCCGGGATCCGCGCCCGCAGGTCCGCCACGGCGGAGATGTTGCCGGTGCGGAAGTACTCGACGACCTTCTCGGCGATCGACTTGCCGACGCCGGGTATCTCCTTCAGGCCCTTGACGTCGAGGGTGCGGACGTCGGCGTGGTGGCCGCCGATCGCGCGGGCAGCCTTCTCGTAGACGCGTGCCTTGAACGCGTCTCCTCCGGTGATCGAGATCAGATCGGCGTACTCCTGGAGCAGCGCGGCGACCTCATCATTGGACCGGGCCACACCTCCAGGGTAGGCACGGTCGTCCTACCGTGGAGACATGAACGGCGGCACGGTGACGCTGTTCCTGTGCGGCGACGTGATGCTGGGGCGCGGAGTGGACCAGATCCTTCCGCACCCGGGCGATCCTGCCCTGCAGGAGGGATACGTCGGCGACGCCCTCGGCTATGTCCGGAGCGCGGAGGCAGTGAACGGCCCGATCCCCGCCCCCGTCATCCCCGCCTGGCCGTGGGGCGAGGCGCTCGGGGTGCTGGAGGAGGAGTCCCCGGACGTCCGGATCGTCAACCTGGAGACGTCCGTCACCCGTAGCGACGCGTTCGCTCCGGGCAAGGGGGTCCACTACCGCATGAGCCCGGCGAACGTGCCCGCGCTGCTGGTGGCCCGGCCCGATGTCTGCGTCCTGGCCAACAACCACGTGCTGGACTTCGGGCGGGCGGGGCTGGCCGAGACCCTGGACACCCTCTCCCGCGCGGGGCTGCGTACGGCGGGCGCCGGACGGGACGCGCGGGAGGCGCGCGCCCCCGTGGCGGTCCCCGTGGGCCGCGGCGGGCGCGTGCTGGTGTTCGCGCTCGGCGCGTCGTGCAGCGGCATCCCCTCCGACTGGGCGGCGGGCCCGGACCGCTCGGGCGTCGCGTTCGTCCCCGCGCTCACCCGGGCCGAGGCCGACGGGGTCGTGGAGCAGGTACGCCGGGTCAGGCGCCCGGGGGACATCGTCGTCGTCTCCGTGCACTGGGGCTCGAACTGGGGCTACCGCGTCCCCGAGCGGCAGGTCCGCTTCGCGCACGCCCTGATCGACGGCGGTGTGGACGTGATCCACGGTCACTCCTCGCACCATCCGCGCCCCGTCGAGGTGTACCACGAGCGGCTCGTGCTGCACGGCTGCGGCGACTTCATCGACGACTACGAAGGCATCACGGGGTACGAGGCGTACCGCGACGACCTCCGGCTGGCGTTCCTGGTCTCGGTCGAGGCGGCCACCGGCCGCCTCACCGGCCTGCGCATGGTGCCGCTGCGGGCCCGGCGGATGCGGCTGGAGCACGCCTGTGCCGAGGACCGGGACTGGCTGCGCGAGGCGCTGGAGCGGGTCAGCAAGGGTGTGTCCGTCGCCGTGGCGGCCGACGGGGCGCTGACGCTGGAACTCCCGGGCCGGTCCGCTCTGGACCGGCGGCCCGGCGGGGCGCAGCCTGAGGAGTAGGGGCAACGACGGGGGGATCGGCGCACGGAGGTGATCACGGTGGAAGCGAAGCAGTGGACCGTGCAGATCTACATCACCGAGGAAGGCGACGACACGCAGGCGCGTGCCGTGCTGTCCACCCGCGACACGTCGACCGTCACCGGCCGGGGTGTGGCGCGGCGGAATCCGGTCGACCGGCCGGTGCCGGAGATAGGGGACGAACTGGCCGCCAGCCGCGCGCTGGAGGACCTCGCCATCCGGCTGCACGACGTGGCCGCCGACGACATCGTCCAGCTGGCCGGTCCCGTCGAGGCGTGAGCGGGCATTCGGTCCCGTCGCGGGTCCCGCCCGGCGCTGTCGGCCGTGCGGGATCCGCGACCGGTCGCCGCGGACGAGAGCCCGGCGGCCGTCACGCGTGGGGCACGACGGCCACGGGGCAGTAGATGTGGTGGATGGCGGAGTGGGTGGTGGGCCCGGTGCGCGGGCCGATCCGCCGCTGGGTGAGATGGTGTCCCACGACCAGGAGGCTCGCCCCGGTCGCGGCGCGCAGCAGCGCGTTCGCGGGCTTGTCCTCGACCACCGTCTCCAGGACCTCCACCTCGGGATACTTGTCGCGCCACACCTGCAGCACCGCTTTGAGGAAGCCCAGCCACTCCTCGGCCCGCCGGGGATCGTCGATCAGCCCGATGTCGCCCTCGCCCAGGCCCAGCGGCCCCGGCGGCTGCCAGGCGTGCACCGCCCGCAGCCGGGCCCGCCGCAGCCGGGCCGCCTCGAAGGCGAACTCGATGACCTCGTCGCACGGCTCGCTCAGATCGACGCCCAGCACCACGTCCCGGTAGCCGGTCGTGCTCGAGGCGCTGCCGTCGGGGGCGGGCAGGTGCTCGTCGGCGGTCTCCTCACCGGCCCGTACCAGCACCACCGGCCGGGTCGCCCGTGCCACCACGCCCAGGGCGACCGAACCCACCAAGAACCCGGTGAAGCCGCTCAGCCCCCGCGACCCCAGCACCAGCAGTTCGGCCCCCTCGGCCCCCTCCAGCAGCGCCTCGACCGGCGGGCCCTCGACCAGCTCGTCGTGCAGCCGGATCTCGGGGCACGCGGCACGCACTGCGTCCTCCGCCTGACGCAGTGTGCGCTGGGCGAGGTAGCGGCGGCCGGCGGCGGCCGTGCCGTCCTCCTTCGTGCTCGGCGGCGGGTTCCAGGCATGGACCAGACGCAGTGGCCGCTCGCGGCGTGCGGCCTCGCGGGCCGCCCATTCCGCTGCGGCAAGGCTCTCGGCGGATCCGTCCACTCCGACGACGACGGGCGGAAGCATCATGCCACCTCCAGGTGTTGGGCCTGCTTCCCGATTGCCAGCGTCCTGCGGCCGGCGCCGGACCGGGAGGGGCTGGCAGGACCTCACCGGGGACCAACCGGCCCACGTCCGGGCTCTGTCGGCAGCCAGCATGTCTCCCCCGGCTGCAACCGGACCGAGCGGCCGGGCAGCCGGAGGTCGATCGGGGCCCGGTCGGACGACGGCACGGTGACCTCCAACTGGCCGCGTCCCAGCCGCAGTCGTACGCCCCAGTGCCCGTGGAAGCGGAGGACGAATCCGTACGACGAGAGTTCGGGCAGCGGCACGGGGTCGAGCCACAGCGCCCCGTCGCGGGTCTCGAGGCCGGTCAGTCCGCGCTGGACCAGATCCAGGGTGCCCGCCATGGCGCCCAGGTGGATGCCCTCACCGGTGGTGCCGCCCTGCAGATCGGCGATGTCGCCGCGCAGGGCCTCCTGGCAGTACGCCCATGCCTCGGCCCGTCGGGCCCGCGCCAGGACCCAGCCGTGCACCAGACCGCTGAGGGTCGATCCATGGCTGGTGCGGCAGAGATAGTGGTCGACGGTGCGCTGCCAGGTCTCCTCGTCCAGCCGATAGCCCAACCGGTCGAAGAGGGACCGGAGTTCGGCCGGTGAGAAGAGGTAGCCGAGCATCAGGACGTCGGCCTGTTTGGACGCCCGGTAGCGGTTGACCGTGTCGCCCTCCGCCTCCAGGATCCGGTCCAGGCGCCGAATGTCGCCATAGCGCTCGCGGTACCCGTCCCAGTCGAGTTCGGCGAGGTCGCCGTAGCCGTCGAACTGACTGATGACGCCTTCGTGGAAGGGAACGTGGAGGGTGCGGGACACCTCCTGCCACTGGTGGAGCTCGGCGTCGTCGAGGCCGGTGCGCTCGACGAGTTCGAGGCGGCGCGGCTCGGGCAGCGTGTGCAGCAGGTCCAGGGTGCGGGCGAGCACCCAGGCGGCGGTGACGTTCGTGTACGCGTTGTCGTCGAGACCGGGCTCCGGCCTGTCGGGGTAGGCGTCGTGATACTCGTCGGGGCCCATCACGCCCCGGATCCGGTGCCGTCCGAGGCGCTCGTCGTAGATGGCCGAGTCGGCCCAGAAGCGCGCGATCTGCAGCAGCATCTCGGCGCCCTTGGTGTGCCGGAACTCGGCGTCGCCGCTCGCCTCGCAGTACTGCCAGACGTTGTACGCCACCGCCGAGCCGACGTGCCGCTGGAGCCGGGAGTGGTCGGGCAGCCAGCGCCCCGAGCGGGGGTTGAGATGCAGGGCCTGTGTCTCCTCACGCCCGTCGCTGCCGCTCTGCCACGGGTACAGCGCGCCACGCCGGCCCACCGCGCGGGCCGCGGAACGGGCCTGGTCCAGGCGCCGGTGGCGGTAGCGGAGCAGGGCGCGGGAGACCTCGGGGAAGTGCAGGTTGAGGTACGGCAGGACGAACAGCTCGTCCCAGAAGACATGGCCGCGGTAGGCCTCGCCGTTGAGCCCCCGGGCCGGCACCCCGACGTCCAGGTCGGCCGTGTGCGGGGAGATGGTCTGGAGCACATGGAAGAGGTGCAGCCGCAGGATGTGTCCGGCCTCCCCGGGGACGTCGAGCTCGGCCCTGCGCCACAGCTGGTCCCAGGCCCTGAGATGGGACTCGAGCAGGTCGTCGAATCCGGGCGCGGCGCCCACCCGGTCGACGGCGGCGCGCAGCGGGTCGCTGATCGCAGGGTCGCGCGAGGTGTGCAGGGCGACGGTCTTGTCGACGATGACGGTGCGGCCCGCGGTCAGCGGCAGGGTCAGCCGCTGGACGGCGCGCGGGGGTTCGTGCCGGTCCGACACCGGTGCGCCTGCGGTGAGGCGGGCGGCCATGCCGATCCGGATGTCCGAGGTGCGGGTACGGCAGCGCAGCCACACCGTGTCGGGCGCGGCCGTGCCGGTGTGCACATGGGTCAGATGACTGCCGTCCAGGTCCCGGTAGCGCGCCACCCCGGCGTTGGTGACGCCGCCGTCCAGCGCGGCCTCGACCTCCAGCTCACCGGTGAAGCCCTCGGCGGTGAACTCGGTGCGCAGGGCCGCCAGGTGCGGGTCGGCCATGTGGACGAGGCGCAACTGCCGCACGCGCAGGGCCCGCCCGTCGCCGAGGCCGTAGCGGGTCAGGCGTTCCAGCAGGCCCGAGTCCAGGTGGAGGACCATCCGGTGGTCGAGCACCTCGGCGGTGTCCGGCGTCAGCCACTCCCGTTCGGTGGTCCACTGCGGCCCGGTGGGGCGAAAGCGCAGCGGCAGCCAGTTCGGGAGGTTGACCATGTCCTCGTTCTCGACGCGGCGTCCCGCCACGTCCGAGGTGAGCCGGTTGTAGCAGCCGGCCACATAAGTGCCCGGATAGTGCACGTCGCCCGCGGCGCACTCGGGCAGCGCCCCGCGCGTGGCGACATAGCCGTTGCCCAGTGCGCACAGCGACTCCCTGAGACGCTCGTCCGCGGGCTCGTAGCCGTCGTACTCCCAGGTCCAGCGCGTCACACCGGCAGTCCCCCTTCGGCTTGTCGTGCGAGGTCGGCTGCGACTTCGAGGTCGGGTACGACGGGTTCGGCGCGGCGGCGCGCGGCGGGAATTCCGCGCCCGCAAAGCGTCCGGTTGGCACCTGTCGTGGGGGCGCGGTCCACGAGACAGTGGAGACAGGAGCGGCACCGATCCCCCGCGGTGTCGCTCCGCCCGTGCACTCCGCCGAAGCGGAGCAGGACCCGGCTCAGACCCTGATCCTGCGGCCCGTGACCGTGTCGGGGGCGATACGCACCCACAGGTCGCGCGGGCCGCCCGTCCACGGTGTGCTGTAGGCCTCCGCATCGAGCCGGCTCCGCTCGTCCGGGTCCGTCACCGTGCGCGCCGGTCCGCGCACGAGCACGCTCCAGCCTTGGCTGAACGCGTCGTCGATGCGGTCGACTTCGAAGGCGACCTGGTGGCCCGCCGCCAGCGACGGCGTCGTACCGGCGCCGGTCCTGAAGACGACCGCCCCGTCGACGACACTGTAGTTGACGGGCACGATCACGGGCCCCGACTCCGTGGACACCGCGAGCCGGCCCACACCGTGCGTCGACAGCAGCTCCCCGCACTCGCGCGGTCCCAGTTCGGTGAACTCGGGTGCGCGCCCGGCGCGTCCGGGACCGGGAGGCAACTCGGTCTCGCCGCCGGTGAGCTCGGACACCGTGGTCTCCAGCACCTCGGCCAGCCGCACCAGGAGGCCCCAGCCCGGTGCGGCACCGGGATGCTCCTCCAGGTAGCTGAGGTAGCTGGGGGCGACGTCCGCGCGCGCGGCCGTCTCCGCGCGGGTCAGGCCGAGTTGGGTGCGCCGGGCGGCGAGCCGGCGGCCCAGGTCGCCGACCGGCACTCCTTCCGGCCCGTTCGCCCTCGTGCGTTCGGCCATCAGCCGTCACATCCTCTCGTCGGGCCCGCCTCAGTCCGTGCGCACGGCCACTTCGTGCTGCTCCCCGCCGAGTACCACCTTGAGCGCGCCGGTCTCGGCGGCCCCGGCGAAGACCTCGTACGCCTCCTCCATACGGTCGAGCGGGAAGATGTGGGTGACCATCTGCTCGGTCGGCAGCCGTCCGGCGGCCGCCATCCGCAGCAGGGTGGGGGTGGAGAACGTGTCGACCAGCCCGGTGGTGATGGTCACGTTCTTGATCCACAGTTCTTCGAGGTGCAGGGTCGCGGGCCTGCCGTGCACACCGATGTTGGCCACGTGCCCGCCCGGCCGCACCATGCGGGTGCACAGCTCGAAGCTCTCCGGCACGCCGACCGCCTCGATGACGACGTCCGCGCCGAGCCCGTCGGTGAGGTCGTCGACCAGCTGTCCGGGCGCCTCGTGGACGTCGGCCACGGCATCGGCGCCGAACCGCCTGGCCGCCTCCAGCCTGGCCGGTGCCAGGTCCACGGCGATGATCCGTTCGGGTGCGAACAGGCCCGCCGTGGTGATCGCCGCGAGTCCGATCGGGCCGGCCCCGACGACGGCGACGGTGTCCCCCGGGCGTACGCGCCCGTTGAGCACGCCCACCTCGTAGGCGGTCGGGTAGATGTCCGCGAGCAGCACCGCGTCCCTGCTCGCCACAGAGGCGGGCAGCGCGTGCACGGACAGGTCGGCGTAGGGGACGCGCACATACTCGGCCTGGGTGCCGTCGATCAGGTGCCCGAGGATCCAGCCTCCGCCGCCCCTGCACTGTCCGTAGGAGCTCTCACGGCAGTAGCGGCAGCGGCCGCAGGCGCTGATGCAGGACACCAGGACCCGGTCTCCCGGCCGTACGGTCCGTACGTCGCTGCCGACCTCGACGATCTCACCGACGGCCTCGTGTCCCAGCACGGTGCCGGGCTGCACCTCGGGTACGTCGCCCTTGAGGATATGGAGGTCCGTCCCGCAGATGGTGACCTCGCCGATCTGCACGATCGCGTCGGTGGGCTCCTTGATGGCGGGGTCGGGGACCTCCTCCCAGGCGGACTGTCCCGGGCCGTGGAAGACGAAGCCTTTCATGACGCCCTCACCCTCCCTTCCGGTCGGACGGTGCGGGGGCAGGGAACACCTCTTTGCCCCGTAGATCCAGCTTGCCCTGCCCTGACGGGTTCCGCTTGGGCCGTCCGGCCCCCGGGGCCCGCCGGAAGGTGCCTGTGCGGCGCCTGTCGGCCCATGTCGCGGCGCACCGCCTGCTGTCACCTTCGGAACTGTCGCGAGCACCACGAAGACGACGAGGGGGTGGGCGGCGATGCGCGAAGGCACGTCCGCACGGCGACGGCGGTGGCTGTGGCGGTGGCGGAGCAACCCGTTGCGACGGCACGACGACATCGTCGAGGCCTGGCTCGTACTGGCCGTCTGGACGGTCGTCGTGCTGGGTGGCGCCGTCGCCGGCCTGGTGACGGCCCATGCCGCGGACGAGGTGTTCGCACGGCAGCGCGCCGAGCGGCATTCCGTCCGGGCCGTGCTCCTCGCCGACACCCCCGCCCTCACGCTGGCGGCGTGGGGCAAGGACGACCAGGCCTGGGGCAAGGTGCGCTGGAACGCACCCGACGGCACCACCCGCACCGGCCGGACCCTGGTGGGCACCGATCTGGCGGCCGGAACCTCGGTCACGATCTGGCAGGACCGGCAGGGCCGGCTCACCGACCGGCCGATCGATCGTACGGAGGCGTCCGTCGAGGCCGGTTTCCTGGGGGCCGGGGCCGCGCTGGCGCTGACCGGCGTGGTCGTCGGTGCCGGGGCGGTCGTCCGGTGGCGGCTCGACCGGCGGCGTATCGACCAGTGGGGCCGCGAGTGGGCTCTGGTCGGCCCGCAGTGGGGGCACAAGACGGGCTGACCCGTCCCTCTGCTGCTGCCGAGTCGGCCCGAGCGCGCTGCAATGGAAGGGGGCGGTTCACCGCCGGTGGCGGGCCTGAGGAGGTGCCGTATGCGATTCGACGACCGTACGGACGCCGGGCGCCGGCTGGCCCGGCGACTGGAGTATCTGCGCGGCGCGGACGTCGTGGTGCTCGGGCTGCCCCGGGGCGGAGTCCCGGTGGCGTACGAGGTGGCGCAGGCGCTCGGCGCGCCGCTGGACGTACTGGTGGTCCGCAAGCTGGGCGTGCCGTGGCAGCCGGAGCTGGGCTTCGGCGCGATCGGTGAGCAGGACGTCCGGGTGCTCAACGAGGACGTGATCCGCGACGCCGGGCTGGAGCCCGCCGAGCTGGCGGCCGTGGAGGCGGACGAGCGGGTCGAACTGGAGCGGCGGGTACGCGAGTACCGGGCCGGCCGCGATCCCGTACCGCTCGCCGGGCGGACCGTCGTGGTCGTGGACGACGGACTGGCCACCGGTGCCACCGCGCAGGCCGCGTGCCGTGTCGTACGGGGCAGAAACGCGGCCCGGATCGTGCTCGCCGTCCCGGTCGGAGCGGGACGGGCGCTCCCCCTGCTGCGTACGGTGGCCGACGAGGTCGTGTGTCTGCACAGCCCGGCGTACTTCGGCGCCGTCGGCGCCTGGTACCGCGTCTTCGACCAGACCGGAGACGACGAGGTCACCGACCTCCTCGCGCACAGCGCGCCCCGCTCCCCCGCCCCTCCCGACGCGCCCCCGCCGAACCGCGAGGTCGAGGTGCCGGCCGGGCGGGTGCGGCTGGCCGCACGCTTCGTGCTGCCGGAACCGGCCCGGGCCGTGGTGGCGTTCGCGCACGGCAGCGGCAGCGGCCGGCACAGCCCGCGCAACCGGTACGTGGCCGCCGTGCTCAACCGGGCCGGTCTGGGCACGCTGCTGCTCGACCTGCTCACCGAGGACGAGGAACGCGACCGGCAGAACGTGTTCGACATCGCCCTGTTGGCCCGGCGGCTGCAATCCGCGGCGCTCTGGCTGCGCCGGGAGACCGACCTGCCCGTGGGCTACTTCGGTGCCAGCACGGGTGCCGGCGCGGCATTGGAGGCCGCCGCCGACGACTTGGGCATCGGCGCGGTCGTCTCCCGCGGCGGCCGCCCCGACCTGGCCTCCGCCGCCTCGCTGGCCCGGGTGCGGGCACCGACGCTGCTCATCGTCGGCAGTCTCGACACCCAGGTGCTCAGCCTGAACCGGCTCGCCGCCGACCGGATGCTGTGCGAGCACCGCCTGGCGGTCGTACCCGGCGCGAGCCATCTGTTCGCCGAGCCGGGCACCCTGCCCGTCGTCGCCGGACTGGCCCGCGACTGGTTCACCACCCATCTGGCGCCCGGGGACGGAACCGGCTGACGCGCCTGTGCTCGCGGTGGACCGTGGTCCCAAGTGCCCACGGTCCGGGGCCGTTCGGCCCCTGAACCGGCACGGCGGCAGGCGTCAGGGTGGAGGGCTCGTGGGGGGGGCACGCTCCCTCGTGGCGGAGAGGTGGACGGTCATGCAGCGAGTGATCCTTGCCGGTGTCGATCCCGCGGCGGGCGGCCGGGCCGCGGCCGACTGGGCGGAGGACGAGGCGATACTGCGCGATCTGCCGGTGCGCGTGGTCCGCGCCTGGCCGCCGGACCCGGGCGAGGCCAGGGTGACGGTCACGGGCCTGGGCCTCGTCCCGGAGGACACGGCGGCCCGTGCCGAGGCGCCGGCCTGCCCGCTGATCCTGGTCCCGGAGGCTCCGGCCCGCTCGAACCGCACCGGCGGCATCACGCTCGGCGTCGACGCCCGGCGTCCCGCCGACGCCGCGATCGACTTCGCCTTCGAGAGCGCCCGGCTGCGCTGTCTGCGGCTGCACGCCGTGCACGCCTGGGCACTGCCGCCGAGCGCCGCCGAGCTGCCCTTCGCCGTACCGGAGGAGGACCGCGCCACCTGGGAGGACCACGAGGTCCAGTTGCTGGCGGACGCTCTGCGCCCCTGGCGCGCGAAGTACCCGGACGTACAGGTGTTCCAGGACGTCGTCCTGTTCACCCCGTCCGAGGCCCTGCTCCATCACTCGCCACACGCCGCCCTGGTCGTGGTGGGACACAGGCGGGGCTCCGCGTGGGGAGACACCACACGGAGCCTGCTGCGGGCCACCACGTGCCCGGTCGCCGTCGTACCGTCGTAGGACGACACCGCTCAGGGGGCGTCGGGCGCACCTGCCGGCGCGCCCGCTCGTTCAGTCGGCCATGAGATCCGGTCGGACCAGCGTCCCCGACCTGCCGTGGGCGATCTCGTACGCCGCGTCCAGCGCTCCGATCGCCGCCAGTCCGCCGGTGTTCTCGACGAACCGGGCGACTGCCTCCGCCTTGGGTCCCATGGAGCCCTCGGGGAAGCCGCCGCGGCGCAGCTGGCGGGGGGTCACGTCCGACAGGGGCCGCTGCTCGGGGGTGCCGTAGCCCTCGTAGACGTACGGCACGTCGGTGAGGACGAGCAGGAAGTCCGCCTTGAGGTGCTCGGCGAGCAGGGCCGCCGAGAGATCCTTGTCGACGACGGCTTCGACGCCGGTCAGCGCACCCGTGACGGGGTCGGCGGTGACGGGGATCCCGCCGCCGCCGGCGCAGATGACGAGGGCACCGCCGCCGAGCAGATCGTGGATGGTCTCGGTCTCGACGATGCGCCGGGGGTCCGGTGAGGGCACGACCCGCCGCCAGCCCCCCGTGTCCTCGGCGATGTGCCAGCCCCGCTCGCGGGCGAGGGACCGGGCCAGGTCACGGGGGTAGACCTGGCCGACGAACTTCGTGGGCCGGTCGAAGGCCGGATCGTCGGCGCCTACCAGGGTGTGGGTGACGAGGGTGGCGATCCGGTGGCCGGGCAGGGCGTTGTGCAGGGTGCAGGCCAGCAGCGAGCCGATCATGCCCTGGGTCTGGGCGCCGAGCAGATGCAGCGGGTAGGGGGCGCTCAGGTCGGGGTCGGCGGCGCTCTCCACGGCCAGCAGGCCGATCTGGGGACCGTTGCCGTGGGTGATGACCAGCTCGTGCTCATGGGCGAGGGCGGCCAGCGCGGTGGCCACCCGGTCGATGTTGGCCTGCTGGACCGCGGCGTCGGGGCGTTCGCCGCGGTGGAGCAGGGCGTTGCCGCCGAGGGCGACGACGATGCGCATGGCTTCAGTCCTCCAGGGTGGCGACGAGCACGGCCTTGATGGTGTGCAGCCGGTTCTCCGCCTGGTCGAAGACGATCGACGCCGGAGAGGAGAAGACCTCGTCGGTGACCTCCAGTCCGTCCAGTCCGTGGGTGTCGAACAGGTCCCGGCCGAGGCGGGTACTGCGGTCGTGCAGCGAGGGGAGGCAGTGCATGAACTTTACGTCCGGGTTCCCGGTGAGGGCGAGCGTCTTGGCGTTGACCTGGTACGGGAGCAGCAGCCCGATGCGCTCGCCCCAGGTGTCGGCGGGCTCGCCCATGGAGACCCAGACGTCGGTGTGGAGGAAGTCGGCACCGCGTACGGCGGTCTCGATGTCCTCGGTGAGGGTGATGCGGGCGCCGCTGCGGTCGGCCACGGTGCGGCAGGTGGTGACCAGTTCCGGGTCGGGCCACAGCTGCCGGGGAGCGGCGATGCGGACGTCCATGCCGAGCAGGGCGCCCATGGACAGCAGGGAGTTGCCCATGTTGTTGCGGGCGTCGCCGAGGTAGCAGTAGGCGATGTCCGGCAGCGGCTTGGGGCTGTGCTCGTGCATGGTCAGCACGTCGCACAGGCTCTGGGTGGGGTGTGCCGTGTCGGTCAGCCCGTTGTAGACGGGGACGCCGGAGCGGGCCGCCAGTTCGGTGACGATCGACTGGGCGGAGCCCCGGTACTCGATGGCGTCGAACATGCAGCCGAGGACGCGGGCGGTGTCGGCGATGGACTCCTTGGCGCCGATGTGGGTGTCGCCGGGGCCGAGGTAGGTGGTGGCGGCTCCCTGGTCGGCGGCGGCGACCTCGAAGGCGCAGCGGGTGCGGGTGGATGTCTTCTCGAAGATCAGCGCGAGGTGCCTGCCGGTCAGCCGGGGCCGCTCGGTGCCCGCGCGCCTGGCCCTCTTGAGGCCGGCCGCGAGATCGAGGAGGTGGTGGATCTCGGCGGACGTGAAGTCGAGTTCGCTCAGGTAGGAGCGCCCTCGCAGATCGACGGTCATGGTGGTTCCCCTTGCTCGATCGGTGCTCGATCAGACGGCCGGGTCTCGTTCGATGGGGCAGCTCATGCAGCGCGGGCCGCCGCGGCCGCGGCCGAGTTCACCGCCGGCGATGGTGACGATCTCGATGCCCTGTTTGCGCAGATAGGTGTTGGTGGTGACGTTGCGCTCGTAGCCGACGACGACGCCGGGGGCGATCGCGAGGAAGTTGTTGCCGTCGTCCCACTGCTCGCGCTCGGCGTTGCGGATGTCCTGGGGCGCGCAGAGCATGCGGACCTTGTCCAGGTCGAGGGCTTCGGCGAGGGCGGTCCCGAGGTCGGAGTTCGCCGCGACGTCGAAGCCGGCCTCGCGCGTTTCACTGGGCGTGAGCGTCCACGAGCGCAGGGAGTCGGCGAGGCCGGGATAGATGGTGAAGGCGTCGCGGTCGACCATGGTGAGGACCGTGTCGAGGTGCATGTACGCGCGTGCGGAGGGCAGTTGGACGGCGATCAGCCGTCTGGCCGTGCCGGTGGCGAAGAGCCGTGTGGCCAGGTTCTCCACCGCCTGGGCGGTGGTGCGCTCGCTCATGCCGACCATGACGGCCCCGTTGCCGAGGACGTGGACGTCACCGCCCTCGAGGGTGCCCACCGTGCCGTTGAGGATCGGTTCCTTGATGTTGCCGGCGAACCTGGGGTGGAAGCGGTAGATGGCCTCGGCGTGCAGGCTCTCGCGTCGGCGGGCGCTCTTGGCCATCGGGTTGACCGACAGACGGTCGTACATCCAGCACGAGTTGTCGCGCGAGAAGAGATGGTTGGGCAGCGGGGTGAGCGCGAAGTCGTCCGCGTCGAGGGCGTTCCAGACGAGGCTGTGCGGGGCGGCGATCGGCAGATCGCTCATGAGGAGCCCGCCGATGAGATAGCCGGCCAGGGTCTCCCCGTCGAGGTCGGCGCACAGCCCGCGCACCGCGTCGATCAGCGCCGGGCCGACGGTGGCCGTGGTGATGGCCCGGTCGAGGAGCCAGTCGCGGGCCTCGGGGATGTCGAGGGTCTGGGCCAGCAGGTCGGAGAAGTAGTGGACGCGTGCGCCGTAGTCCCTGAGGACCTGGGCGAAGGCGTCGTGCTCTTCGCGGGCGCGTCTGGCCCACAGGATGTCGTCGAAGAGCAGGGCGTCGACGTTGCGCGGGGTGAGGCGCGAGAGTTCGAGGCCGGGACGGTGCAGGATCACCTGGCGCAGGGGACCGACCTCGGAGTCGACGTGGAAGGTGTTCATGTAGGAGTTCCTTCGTGCTGTGGTTCTGTGCTGTGGGTCGGTCAGTCGTGGTGGCCGAGGCCGTTGCGCCTGCGGGTGCCGGCGGTACGGTTCGTCCGGAGCCCGCGGGCGATCCGCTGGGTGGGCAGGGGCGTCTCGGGTGCCCGGTCCTCCTGGGTTTCCTGGGCCGGGATCGCCACGGCCTGGGGGGCCGTCGGCTCGCCGTAGCTGCCCTGGCCCCGCTTGAGCCAGACGTAGACCGGGATTCCGAGCAGCAGGACGAACAGGCCGTAGTAGACGGTCTGGTAGCCGCTGCCCTGGATCGACCAGTACGAGAAGGCGAGGGCGAGCGAGGCGACGGTGATGTCGCGGGCCAGCCGGCGGGGGCTGAGGCTGTCGCGGCCGCGCACGAGCAGCCAGTACAGCTGGGCGGCGGCGGAGAACAGGTAGGGGATCACGGCGGTGAGCACGCTCAGCAGCACGATCTTCGTGAAGACGTCCTCGAAGCGCGTGTAGCTGAACACGGTGATCAGCGAGGCCAGCACGGTGGAGGCGATGATGCCGAAGGCCGGGACCCCGCTCTCACCGCGCAGCCTGGCGAAGACGCCGGGGAAGAGGCCGTCGCGGGCGGCGGCGTACGGCATCTCCGCGCACAGCATGGTCCAGCCGTTCAGGGCGCCGATGCCGGAGACGATGGCGGCCGCGGCGACGATGTCACCGGCCCAGGTGCCGCCGAAGATGTTGTTCGCGGCGTCGGTGAAGGGCGCGGTGGAGGAGCCCAGGTCGGCGTGCGAGACGGTGCCGAACACCGCGAGGGTGCCGAGGATGTAGATGACGGCGCAGGCGAGCGTGCCGTACACGGTGGCGCGCGGCACATTGCGTCCCGGCTCACGGACCCGCCCGGCAACCACCGAGGCCGCTTCCAGGCCGAGGTAGCTGAACAGGGCGATGGCCCCGGCCGCGGAGATCGCGCCGAGCGCCGACTGGCCGCTGGCGTTGAAGGCGCCGAAGTTGCCGGCGTCGATGAAGATCAGCCCGACGGTCGCCATGAAGACCAGCGGGACGAACTTCAGCACGGTCGTGATCACCTGGAAGGCGCCGATGTTGCGCACACCGGTGAGGTTGATCGCGGCCGGGATCCACAGCCCGACCAGCGCGATGAGTACCGATATGCCGGTTTTATGGCTGGTGTTGACGAACACCTCGACATAGCCGACCCAGGCCACCACGATCGCCGCGTTCCCGGCCCATGCCGTGATCCAGTAGGACCAGGCGTTGAGGAACCCGGCGAACTCACCGAAGGCCTCGCGGGCATAGACGTACGGTCCGCCGCTCGCCGGGACGCGCTTCGACAGGGCTCCGAAGGTGTGTGCCAGCGCGAGGGCGCCGAGGGTCACGACGACGAAGGCGACGAGGGAAATGGGGCCATAAGGGGCGAGGGCGGAGGGGAGGGCGAACACTCCGGTACCGATGATGCTGCCGATCACGAGCGCGGACGCGGCCGGCAGACCGAGGGCGGTTGTGGGCGCCGCTCGGTCTCCTCTGCGCGTGGTACTGGCCATGGCTGTGCTCCTTGTGCGGACCGTTATGGAGGGGTCGGCCCGTCAGCCATGCTTCTGTGGCGCGCAGAGGTGCGGACAGCGGCCGGATGGCCCGCAAGAGGTCCGATGGTCCTCTTGTGCCGGAGCCACTCAGCCCCAGGTGAGCGCGCGGCCGGTACGGCGCCGAAGGGCCGGCGCCGCCGTGATCGAGGCCGCCGGGGCCACCGGCGCGGCCGGCCGCCTGCCCGTAGCCGGATCCGCGGTCCAGGGATCAGTAGCTGCCGCCGAGGGTCTGCTTCGTGTAGGCGCACTCCGTGTAGAGGTAGCCGGAGCGGAGCTTGGCGGTGTCGGAGGCGGGGGTCGCCGTGCTGGTGCCCTGCGGCTTGTGCACGAAGTACGTGGTGCCGGGCGGCAGGCTGATCGTGCGCTGTGGGTAGTGCTTGCCGCTGTCGCTGCAGGGCTTGAATCCGATCGTGAGCGAGCTGGCGAAGGAGTAGGCCTTGCAGCTGCCGCAGGCCTTGAGCGAGAAGCTGCCGGTGACCGGGCCGGTGTAGTAGACGGTGATGGGGTCGGGGCTGTCGTTCTTGACCGTGACGGAGATGCTGCCGCCGGAGGCGGTGGTGGGCAGCCGCTTCCCGGCGGCCGGCAGCGTCTGGGCGACCTCGGCGGCGATGGAGATCTTCTTCGCGCGCTCCCGGTTCTTGTCGTTCTTGTGGTCGGCGACGAACTCGTCCATGGTCTTCTGCGCCGCCTCGAAGTCGCCGTCCTTGTACTGGTCGACTCCGCAGGCGTACTCCCCCGAGTCGGCGCTCCGGCCCGCCCGGTCGGCACTCTTCGTCAGATCGTCGGCGGCGTCGCCCGCGCTCCCCGAGAGGTCGGTGATCCGGGTGTTCAGGCCGCGCAGCTCCTCGACGGCGGCACAGGGGTCGGAGCCGCGCACGTTCTTCGCCGTGCCGGACACCGCGGAGTCGACGGCTGGCGCGATCTTCGTCGTCTGCTCGGACCGGGGGAACGTGCTCAGCAGCTCACCGAAGTGGGTGACCCAGTCCCCCTCACCGGAGGACAGGCTGCTCGATCCGCACTCGTACAGAGCGGTGGCCAGCCGGTCGTCGGGCCACCGGGCCAGCGCGCCGAGCTCCTCGTTCGGCATCGTGCGCGGCACCGTACGCAGGTACTTCAGCGGCGCGATCGCCTCGCAGTAGCGCTGGTGGCCGTAGGGCGCGCCGACCGTCGCGTAGTAGGTCTTCAGGCTGTCGGGGACACGGTCGGCCGCGCGGGAGCCGGAATGGTGGGCCACGAGGTCCTGGTAGACGTCCAGGGCCGTGCCGTAGTCGGACTGCGCGCTCTCGAAGGACCGCCGGCCGCTCTGCGCCACCAGCCGGTCCGCCTTGTCGAGCCGGTCGAGGAGCTGCTGCTGGACCGCTTCGTCGCGGGCGTCGTCGTACAGCACCGTCCCGCCGACCGGTGCGGCGAGGAGAAGCACCCCCAGCAGCAGCGCGAGGGGCGATCTTCCGGGCCAGGCCAGTCGGGTGCGCAGTCCGGCGTACGCGCCGTGCACGGCGGCCAGCACGAGGAACACGAGGTAGACGGAGAGTGCGAGTCCCGGGACGCCGTCGGCATCCGCGGGCAGGGCGACGAGCAGCAGGGCGGCCGTCGCCGCGCAGCACACGGCCGTCAGCACCCAGCGACGGACAAGGGCATAGCCCAGGCCGAGGCCGCTGAGGTTGAGCAGGGCGACCGCCGCCGCCCGCAGGCCGTCCGGTGGTGCCGGCGGCGGGCTCGACGGCATGGGCGGCACGACGAACCCATGGCTGGGGCCGTACGGATCACCGGACATGAGGGCTCCCCCCGTCAACACAACCCATATGTCTGTGAGTTGGCAGTGTACGGCCAGCGGTGGGTGCTCGACAGAGGCCCCGTCTTCTCAGCGTGGCACGGGCGCGGGACGCGGCGCGGCCGTCAGCACCGCCTTGACGACGCCCTTCGACGACGCCATGACGTCGGCCACGAAACGCAGCCGCCCGACGCCGAGCCGACGCAGACCGGCGCCGTGGTCGGCGGCCACCACGAGCGCCACCGCGAGCAGCAGCAGTTGCCACAGGGCCGTCACGGGGCGTCGCGCTGGCCGGGGCAGTTCCAGGAAGGAGGCGTGCAGCCGCGCGCAGTGGAAGGGAACGTGGCGCTCCTCGTCGGCCAGGATGCGGCCCGCCACGTCGGAGGCGAGCGCGTCGTCCGCGCCGTCGCGCAGGGCCCGGTAGTAGCGCAGCGCCACGACCTCCGCGATCATCAGCACCAGCAGTTCCGTGCGCAGCCCCAGCAGCCGCCGGAACCGTACGAAGACCTTGTCGCTCCAGTGGCCCGCGAGCGTCGGCATGCCACCGGCGGCCAGCAGGCCGGCCAGCAGACGGGCGTGGTTCTGTTCTTCGGCGACGAACAGCCGTACCGCACCGGTGTATTCGGGGTTCCCGGCCGCCTCGGCCTTGGCGATGAGGTTGGTGCCGTCACCGTCCTCGCCGACCTGGAAGCGCTGGATTCCCGCCCACACGGCGTGGTGCAGCGTCGCTCCCCGCGCCCAGTCCGGGTCGCCCTGTGCCCGTCTGCGTTCGCTCTCCTCCTCGAATCGCCTGGTCCAGTCGGCATGTCCGCCCGTACGCACGCGGCCTCCCGTCGCCGGTGAGAGCACGGCTCCCGTGCCCGGATCAAGGAGGACGCGCGCGCCGACGGAACCGTTCCCTCGGGACGGCGGGTGAGCGTCAGCCGCCGAGTGCCGTCAGCACCACCGACTTGGCCTCCTCCTGCACCCGGGCGAGATGGTCGGGTCCGAGGAAGGACTCGCCGTAGATCTTGTAGACGTCCTCGGTGCCCGAAGGCCGTGCCGCGAACCAGGCGTTGGCGGTGGTCACCTTGATGCCGCCGATCGGGGCGCCGTTGCCGGGAGCCTCGGTGAGGACGGCGGTGACCTCTTCCCCCGCCAGGCTCCGCGCGGTGACCTGGGCCGGGGAGAGCTTCGCGAGGAGGGCCTTCTCCTCGCGGGAGGCCGGTGCGTCGATGCGCGCGTACGCGGGCCGGCCGAAGCGGGCGGTGAGTCCGGCGTAGTGCTCGGAGGGCGTGCGGTCGGTGACGGCGGTGATCTCGGACGCGAGGAGCGCGAGGAGGATGCCGTCCTTGTCCGTCGTCCACACCGAGCCGTCGCGGCGCAGGAAGGACGCCCCGGCCGACTCCTCGCCGCCGAAGCCGAGCGCCCCGTCGAGCAGCCCGTCGACGAACCACTTGAATCCCACGGGTACTTCGACCAGTTCACGGCCGAGGTCGGCGGCGACACGGTCGATCATCGAGGACGACACCAGTGTCTTGCCGATCCCCGTGCCGGCGGGCCACTGCTCGCGGTGCTCGTAGAGGTAGGCGATCGCGACGGCGAGATAGTGGTTGGGGTTCATGAGACCCGCGTCCGGTGTGACGATGCCATGGCGGTCGGCGTCGGCGTCGTTGCCCGTGGCGATGCGGAAGCGGTCGCGCCGCTCGATGAGCGAGGCCATAGCGTACGGCGACGAGCAGTCCATGCGGATCTGGCCGTCCCAGTCCAGCGTCATGAACCGCCAGGTGGGATCGGTGTGCGGGTTGACCACCGTCAGATCCAGGCCGTGCTGTTCGGCGATACGGCCCCAGTAGGCGACGGACGCCCCGCCCAGCGGGTCGGCGCCGATGCGCACGCCCGCCGTGCGGATCGCGTCGATGTCCAGCACGCTCGGCAGGTCGGAGACATAGCCGCCGAGGAAGTCGTACCGCTCGGTCGTGGGGGCGGCGAGCGCGCGCGGGTAGCTGATGCGGCGCACGTCCTTGAGACCGCCGGCGATGATCTGGTTGGCCCGGTCCTGGATCCAGGAGGTCGCCTCGGAGGCTGCCGGGCCGCCGTTCGGCGGGTTGTACTTGAAGCCGCCGTCGGCGGGCGGGTTGTGCGAGGGGGTGACCACGACGCCGTCCGCGAGGCCGGTGTCACGGCCCCGGTTGTGGGTGAGGATGGCGTGCGAGACCGCCGGGGTGGGGGTGTAGCCGTCCTCGCTGTCGATGAGCACGGTCACGCCGCCCGCGGCGAACACCTCGAGGGCGGTGACCTTCGCGGGCTCCGACAGCGCATGCGTGTCGGCTCCGAGGAAGAGGGGGCCGTCGACGCCCTGGCCGTCGCGGTACTCGCAGATGGCCTGGCTGGTGGCGGCGATGTGGTCCTCGTTGAACGCGGTGGCCAGCGATGATCCGCGGTGTCCTGAGGTGCCGAACGCCACTCGCTGTCCGGGCTCTGCCGGGTCGGGGTGCAGTGCGTAGTACGCCGTGACCAGCCGGGCCACGTCGACAAGGTCCTCGGGACCGGCCGGCTTGCCCGCTCGCTCGTGCGGCATGGGTCCGCTCCTCCGCATCGGTTGATCCGTCGCTCGACGTCTCATCATTCCCCGTCACGACCGGGGAACGCGAGTGGGCCACGACCTGCTCGATCCCGCGTGGAGGCACGACCGTGTCCGGCCGTCGCTCATCGTGCGGGGTGCGTGCCCGAGGAGGCGGACCGCTCCTGGTCTCGGGCTCTGACCGTGCACGCGGCGGGATCCGCCTGCCTGGGCCGCGGCACGCGTTCCCCTCCCGTGCCGCTCCGCGTGGCGCCGCGGACCGCGAGGAGCGCCGCGCCCAGGTCCGCCGCCGTTCGCGGGTCCGAGAGGGAACGGCCGGTCAGTTCCTCGATACGGCGCAGCCGGTAGCGGACGGTGTTGGGATGGACGAACAGGCTCCGGGCCGCGTCGGCGGCGGAACCGGCCGCGGCGAACCAGTGCTCCAGGGTCTCCAGCAGACGGGCGCGTTCCGGCGCCGGAAGGTCGAGGACGGGTCCGAGGGTGACCGTCACCAGGTGAGCGGCTTCCACCGGGGCGGCCGCGACGACCATGGCCAGGGGGTTGTCGTCGAAGCGCGCGACACCCGGCCCGGTGCCCGGGAGGCCGGCCAGGGCCAACCGGGCGAAGCGCAGGGCCTGCGGGGTATCGCTCAGCGAGTGGAAGCCGGGACTGATGCCCACGCGGGCGTGTGTACGGCGCAGGATGCGCAGACCCGTGCTCTCCGCCGTCGGCGTGGCCAGGGCGACCAGACCGATCTGCTGGTCGGGCAACAGCCGCCAGGCGGACGGAAGCTGGGCCTGGCGCAGCGCGGTCTCGATGCCGGCCAGCGGCTCCGTACCCGGCGCCGTGGACTCGGCGGCGACCACGGCGTAGGGTCCGCGCTCGGGCAGGCCCAGTTCGTGGGCGGCCTCCCACAGGGTGGTGCGGTCGGCGATGGCGCCGGTGAACAGCGCTTCCACCAGTGCGGAGCGGCGGGCTTCGCGTTGCAGGGTCAGTTCGGCGGTGGTCTCCCGGTGGGCCTCCGCCACGGCCTCGGCGTACAGGCCGAACAGCGACCAGATCTCGGCGGAGCGGGCCACCAGTTCGGCGTCCGGGACCTCCGGATGGGTGCCGGCCTCCTTGACGATCTCCGACCACAGGAACTCGAAGCCGACCCGGTAGGCGTGCAGGGTGTCGGCGAGGGGCATGCCCTGCTCGGCGCGGATGCGGCCGGTCTCCCGCGCGGGGTCGGGGTCCGGGGCGCCCGCGCGGTGGAAGTGCCTGAGGACCAGGTCGGCGTTGGCCGTGCACGAACGGCGCAGTGACTCGAAGGGGATGAGTGATTCGTCCCTGTATGCGTCGATGTCGGAACGTATGCGCTCCGCCAGCCGCTCGCCAAGTTCCGGAAGCCGTGCGTGAATCGCCGCGGCGACACCCGAGAAGTCCATCGGCGCAGTGTAGCGCCCTGCTTTTGTTCCCAGGAACAACGCGGCAAAAGGGAAGCTGTCGCTGCTCCCATAGGTCGTCGCCTTCAGCGGCAGCACCATGTCGTCAACGTGAACGGCGGATTTCGACGGTGACATTCGTGGAGGCGGGGCATGCCCAATCTGGCGGAGTTCTTGGTACGGACGGCGGAGCGGCAGCCGGAGCGTCCCGCGCTGCGTCTGGGAACGCAGGTCATCACCTACGCCGAACTGGAGGAGCGCAGCGCCCGGGCCGCGGCACTGCTGCGGGCCGAGGGCGTACGGCCGGGTGACCGGGTGGCTCTGATGCTGCCGAACGTCCCCGAGTTCGTCGTGCTGTACTACGGCGCGCTGCGCGCCGGGGCGATCGTCGTGCCGATGAACCCGCTGCTGAAGACCCGGGAGACCGAGTACCACCTGAACGACTCCGGGGCGGCGCTGCTGTTCGAGTGGCACCAGGCACCCGGTGAGGGCGCCCAGGGCGCGGCAGCCGCCGGGGTGCGGCACATCGCCGTCGAGCCCTCCCGCTTCGCCGGACTGCTGGCCGGTCAGGAGCCGCTGGCCGAGGTGACGGAGACGGCTGCCGACGACGTGGCCGTGCTCCTCTACACCTCCGGCACCACGGGACGCCCCAAGGGCGCCGCCCTCACCCATGGGAGCCTGCGGCACAACACCGAGGTCAACGCCGTTCATGTGCAGCGCATCACATCTGACGACGTGGTCGTCGGCTGTCTGCCGCTGTTCCACATCTTCGGCCAGATCTGCACGATGAGCGTCGCCGTGCGCAGCGGCGCCTCGCTCACTCTGATCCCGCGCTTCGACCCGCAGGCCGTGCTGGACGCGATCGCCCGCGACCGGGCCACGGTCTTCGAGGGCGTGCCGACGATGTACGCGGCGCTGCTGCAGCATCCGTCGGAGGCGGACGTGTCGACGCTGCGGATGTGCGTGTCCGGCGGAGCCTCGCTGCCCGTGGAGGTGCTGCACGGCTTCGAGCGGCGCTTCGGCTGCATGGTGCTCGAGGGCTTCGGCATGTCCGAGACCAGCCCGGTGGTCTCCTTCAACCACCCCGACCGGCCGCGCAAGCCGGGGTCGGTCGGCACTCCGATCCTGGATGTGGAGGTCCGGCTGCTGGACGAGAAGGGCCAGGACGTGGGCCCCGGCGAGGTCGGTGAACTGGCCGTGCGCGGACCGAACCTGATGAAGGGCTACTGGAACCTGCCCGAGGAGACGGCGACGGCGATCCCGGACGGCTGGCTGCGCAGCGGCGATCTCGCCCGGCGGGACGAGGACGGCTATCTGTACATCGTCGACCGCAAGAAGGACATGATCATCCGCGGTGGCTACAACATCTACCCGCGGGAGATAGAGGAGATCCTGCACGAGCACCCGGCCGTCGCGCTGGCGGCCGTGGTGGGCCTGGCGCACGAGCGTCTCGGCGAGGAGGTCGCGGCCGCGGTCGTCCTGCGCAAGGGCGCCGCGGCGACGCCCGACGAGCTGCGCGAGTTCGTCAAGGACCGGGTGGCGGCGTACAAGTACCCGCGATCGGTCTGGCTCGTGGACACGCTGCCGACGGGCCCCAGCGGCAAGATCCTCAAGCGGGAGATCACCGCGCCGACGGCGTGAGCGACGGCCCGCGCACGCCGAAAGGCAAGACCCCCGCTCCGATCCGATCCGTCAGGGCGGGGGTTCCCGGCGTTCGGGGCGCTCGGTGTCGGCCTCCCCTGTGTCTTCGTCCGTCGGCGCGCGGCTCGGCGGGGTGTCGCCCGCGGTCAGATGCTCGAGCACCTCGACGAGTTCCTGGCAGGCCTGTTCCACGGACAGTCTGGTGTTGCGCTGCTCGGTGATCACGGCCGACAGGAGCAGGGCGGTCAGGGCCATGGTCCCGTTGAAGGCCTGGAGCTTCATCATCACTTCGACGGGGGTCAGCCGCGCGAACGGCCCGATGTGCTCCGTCGCCGCGATGGTGGCCAGGATCGAGGTGAGGAGGGCGCACAGGATGCTGCCCGCGAGCCTGAAGCGCAGCGCCGCCCAGACGAGGAGCGGATAGACCAGGAACAGCAGGCTGACGGAGCTGCGCGTGGCCAGGGGGATGAGACCGACGGCGACCAGCGTGACGACCAGGGCCTCCTTCCACCGCGACATCCTCAGCGGCCAGGTCATCCGGTGCAGCATCAGCAGGATCGGGGTGACGATCAGGACGCCCATCGCGTCGCCCACCCACCACGCGAGCCAGATGAGCCCGGAGTCGTGCAGGGGGAGCTTGCCCACGAGGACGAGGAGACCGACGCCGACGGTCGCGCTGAGCAGCATGGCGGCCAGTGCGCCGAGGAACACCAGCGCGAGGCCGTCCCGCAACCGGTTGAGCTCGGTCCGGAAGCCGACGTGGCGCAGCATGAGGTACGCGCACAGGGGTGCGGCGGTGTTTCCCGCGACGATGCCGACCGCGTCGGGGCCCGGCGGGCTGATGGAGGCGATGACGAGGAAGGCGCCGAGCGCGATACCGGGCCAGATGCCCACCCCGAGGAGCAGCAGGGCGGCCACCGCGAGGCCGGTCGGTGGCCAGATGGGGGTGACCACGGCTCTTTCGACGACGAGCTGGCGCAGGAGTCCGAGCCGCCCCGCCGCGTAGTAGCAGACAGCGACGGCCAGCACCTTGAGGACGTAGACGACCGTCCGGCGCAGCTCCTGTGTACCCACCACAGCTGCCATCAGACACCGATGCCGCGTGGTCGGCGAGGTGAGAAGCGCGGTGACCGGTCCTACGGCTGAAGGTCGGGCCCCTCGTGGCCCACGACGAGTACGGCCGCGTCGTCCTCGTGCCCCACGAGCTCGGCACCCTTGATCACGGCGGCGGCCAGTGACTCCGCGTCCAGACCCGCGACGGCCGCGCCGCCGGCGAGCCGTACGACGTGGTCGAGCCCCTCGTCGACGCTCAGGTGGGGCCCCTCCACGACGCCGTCCGTGAGGAGGATGAAGACTCCGCCCGTGCTGAGCCGGAAGCGGGCCACCCGGTATTCCATGCCCTTCTCGATACCGAGCGGCGGTCCGCCGTCGTCCTCGGCGATCCCGGACCTGCCGTCCGCCGTGGCCCAGACGAAGGGGATGTGGCCGGCCCGCGCACTCTCCAGCACCCCGGTGGACGGGTCGAGCCGCACGAAGGTGCAGGTGGCGAAGAGGTCGCTGCCCAGGGACAGGAGCAGGTCGTTCGTGCGGGTGAGCAGCTCGCCCGGCTCGCTGGTGACGGAGGCGAGCGCCCGCAGCCCGGCCCGGACCTGGCCCATGAAGGCGGCCGCCTCGATGTTGTGGCCCTGGACGTCGCCGATGGTCAGCCCGATGCGGCCGTCGGGCAACGTGAAGGCGTCGTACCAGTCGCCGCCCACGTTCAGGCCGTAGCAGGCGGGGGCGTACTGGACGGCCAGGTGGAAGCGGGGGTCGGTGGGCAGGTCCCGGGGCAGCATGCCGCGCTGCAGGGCGATGGCCAGCTCGACCTGGGAGCGCTGCAGCTCCGCGCGCTCGCGCGCCTGCGCGGTGAGCCACCGGAGTCTTTCCAGCAGCTCGTCCGCGTCGGGCATTGCGCGCTTGCGGGGCATGATCACTCCGGCGAGACACTAGTCCCTCGAGACAGCAGTCCCGTATGGATAAACCCCTAGATTTTACCTTCATACGACCATGTCGAACATAAAGAGCAAATCAGCAGGTGGGGGGTCATGCGAACACGCGCGCAAGACCGCACAGCACATCGGTCCTGCCGACGGGATCCGTCCTGACCCCGATGTACCCGTCCGGACGGATCAGAACGGCGGCGGACCCCTCGGTGCGGTAGGCGCGGCGGAAGTCCGCTGCGTCGTCGTGGATCACCGGCAGGAGCAGTCCGGACGCCTCGACGTCCGCGGCGAGCAGGCCGTAGCAGATCAGCTCGCCCCGGGCCGCGTCCCGTGCGGCGTGGGCCAGTTCGTCGAAGGCCGTGAGCCGGTCGGCGGCGTCGGCGTAGAGCAGCAGCACATGGTCGCGGTCGCGCAGCAGGTCGTACAGCCGCAGGGGATGGGCGGCGATCGGGTCCCGCAGTCCCCCGCAGTCGGGGGCACGGTCGCCCGGGGCCGGTCCGGGGTGTCCGGCCGCCGCCGCGACGAGGGGGCTGCCCCGGTAGGAGATCAGCAGCTGGGCCTCCCGCATCAGCACCGTGGCGAGGTCGTCCGGGTCCGACTGGACGCCCTGGGCCGCGTGCCGCACCGTACGGCCCACGACCTCCTCCCCGACGGGCCTGCGCTCCGCGTCGTAACTGTCGAGCAGCGCGGGGTGCGCGATGCCCTTGACGGCGAGGGCGAGCTTCCAGGCGAGGTTGTGGGCGTCCTGGATGCCGGTGTTCATGCCCTGCGCACCGGTCGGCGGATGAATGTGCGCCGCGTCCCCGGCGACGAAGACCCGGCCGTCGGCGTACCGGTCGACGATCCGGTGACTGATGCGGAACACCGAGGACCAGCGCATCGCGGTGGCGACGGCCGGTCGGGGCGACAGCCGGTCGAGCACCTCCTGAATGTGCTCGATCCGGGGCAGCGGACCGCTGTCCAGGCCGTGGGACACGCCGACCGCAGGTGCCGACCGCGGCTGCCCACCGCCGGAGACCTCGGGAGCGGCCGGCATCGACACCCGGTACCGGGAGCGCCCCGGCAGCGGGATGCAGACCAGGAGCGCGTCGACGGTCCCGTCCGCGCCGCGGTGCATGGAGCGCACGGTGTAGCCGGCCGGCAGGTCCCAGTCCAGCTCGACGTCCGCCAGCATGTACTCCTCGTGGAACGCGCCGCCCTCGAAGGACAGCCCCAGTTGCTTGCGTACGACGCTGTGCGCTCCGTCGCAGCCCACCAGGAACCGCGAGCGCACCTCCAGGTCCGCTCCGGCCGCGGTGGTCAGCCTGCTGGTGACCCCGTCCGCGTCCTGGGCGAAGGACACCAGTTCGGTCTCCCGCTCGATGCGCGTGCCGTGGCGGGCCAGCCGCTCCTCGAGGACGCGCTCGGTCTCGTACTGCGGCAGCGCGGCGAAGCCGTACGGCACCTGCGGCGGCAGCGCCAGCTCGACCCGTGCCTGCTCGGCCCCGTCGACGTACACGAGCTGCCCGCGCAGCGGCACGGCGGCGTCGAGCGCCGCTCGTACGACACCGGACCGCTCCCAGATCTCCAGGGTTCTCGGCTGTACGCCCACCGCCTTGGCATGGGGCAGGCGCTTCGGCAGGCGGTCGATCAGACGGCAGTCCACGCCTCGCCGCGCCAGTTCCAGCGCCGCGGTCAGACCCACCGGTCCCGCGCCCGCGACCAGGACATGGGTGTCGGCCATATGCGCTCCCCGACGGTGCCCTGATCCATTTCCCTCCCATCGTCGGGCACCGCGGGTCCGTCGGCCACCTGACGCGTCCGCCCCGGCCGGCTCACGTCCGCGCGGAGCCGGTGCGGCGCGAGGTGCGCAGCGTGCCGACCGTCTTCAGCAGCCGGTCGGCCGGCTCCCGGAGCCGCGGATGGGCCAGCACCGTGTTCCGCAGGCCACGTACCGGTCTGCGCCACAGCCGGTACCCCGCGGCCACCGGGTGGGTCCGGGCCGCGAACCCCTCCCCCACGCGCAGCTCACGGGTCTTGAGCCAGTCCTTGTACTCCTTGTCGCCCCGCCCCAGGTCGACGAGCGTCACCCCGTTGCGGGCCGCCGCCTCGGCCGTGCGCAGATGCATCATCAGGCCGGGCGAGTAGTAGTGCAGTTCCGGGTCGTACGCGGTGAACCAGGCGGCGAGCACCGTGCTCGAGCGCGGTCCGAAGTGCGCGGCCACCGGCCGGTCGCCCGCGTACAGCACGGACAGCACACCCGTGAAGTGCTCCTCGCGAACGTGGAACAGATGGTCGACCACATCGACGATCCACCCTCTGGCGAACCGGTCCATCCGTCCCGTCCTGCGGTACTGGGCGGACTTCCACCGCATGAGCGTGCGCAGCATCCGTGGGTCGCGTTCGTCGAACACGAACCGCACCTCGCCCACGTCACGCCCAAGACGGCGCTCCTTCTTCAACGTCGTCTTGGCCAGCCCCGGGTAGGTCCCGCGCAGCCACTCCGGATAGCCGCCGTCGCCCGGCTTGACGTCGATCACCGGCGAGGCGAACCGACCGGTGACATGTCTCGCGAACGGTCTCTGCTCCTCGACG
Source organism: Streptomyces sp. HUAS 15-9 (assembly GCF_025642155.1). Taxonomy (NCBI): domain Bacteria; kingdom Bacillati; phylum Actinomycetota; class Actinomycetes; order Kitasatosporales; family Streptomycetaceae; genus Streptomyces; species Streptomyces qianjiangensis. Next base: position 746,085 of record NZ_CP106798.1, read on the forward strand.
AGGTGGTCGAACTCGAAAATGGACAGCCCGCATTCCCTCAGCAGGTCCTGGGCGTCCCAGGTGACCCCGGGGCGGTGCACCAGGGCCTGGCAGTCCGAGAGACCGAGGCCGATCGCCCGGCCGACACCCAACGCGTCGCGCTCGTACGGGAAGAAGCCGACGGGCTCCCCTCCCTCGCGCAGGACCGCCACCCTCGCCCCGCCCCGGTGCCTGCCTATTCCGATCGCGAACTCCGGTGCCAGGAAAGGGTTGGCGTATTCCGGTGACTCGTCCATCGCCCGGTGCCAGTCCCGGCGCAGCGACTCGGTCAGCTCGCCCGGCCTGTGGATCGTGATGTCCACTCAGATCGACCGCCCTTCCGCGGCATCCGCGTCGGACGCGACCGCGGCGGCACGGGCCGGCCGGGCGTGTGGATCATGGCTGTTGGATCGCATCGGCGACCGCTCCCCCCTATGACGCGATATCCGCGTCCTGCCACTTCTTTCTGCCACTTCGTTGGAACTGCGACTCCGCATTGCCGGGGCAAGGCTCAAACGTCGCGAAACAGTACGCACGCTGTCAAGGGTGCCTCCCACAAAGGGAGAATGCGGGGCGAATGTCAGGAACTGAAGGGCGTGGCGGGACGCTCGAGGCGCTCGCCGTCCACGACGATGTCGACGACTTCGTTGTAGAAGGCGAGGAGTCCCCTGACCACGGCCACCGCGGGAAGCGGATCCCGGTAGCTCCACACGACGTTGGGCGGCACGTCGGCGACCTCGCCGCGCCAGGACCAGTACTCGGCCGTCCCCTTGTACGGGCAGCCGGTGCTGTGGTCGGTGGGGGCGAACAGATCGAGGCGGACGTCCTCGCGGGGGATGTAGTAGCGGGTGGGCAGGCCCGTCTCGAACAGCAGCACCGGGCGGCGGGTGTCCGCCACGACCGTGCCGTCGATCTCCACCACGACATGGCGGCTGCTCGGCAGGGCGTCCACGCGTTTGTGCGGGTCGCGAGGGTGGATGAAGATCTCTTCGTCCTCCTCGTACCAATGGTCGAGGCCGCGGCCGGTGCGCTCGGACCACTCGAAGGCGATGTGGCCGGCCAGGTCGGCCGCGGGGTACGTCCAGGCCGCGTTCTCCATGCGGTCGCCGTCCACGTCGAGGTCGTAGAAGAGCCGCGATCCGGTGTGGGTGCCGGACGGCGGGTTCTTCGCCGGGCGGAGCAGGTCGGTACGGACCTCCTCGCGCGGGAAGGCGTACAGCGGCACGGGGAGGCCGGGCTCCCAGACCAGGACGGGGTGCCGGCTGTCCACGACGGTGACCTCACCCTTGTTGCCACGCACCCAGCGTTCGCTCGGTTCCCACAGAAGGCCTTCGGGGGTGGCACGGACGGTTGCCGCTGTGCGGAGTGTGGTCATGGCCCGTTCTCCCTTCCCGTACTTCGGCAACGCCCTCGGCCGCCCGATGCGTTCCCACCCATTGGAAAAACAATGGCAGACATGTGATTCCTCATTGGAAACGCATGACATGCGGATCTACCGTCGAGGACGTCGCCACGCCGACGATCCGCGTCCGCGGTGTCGGCAGGCACCCCAAGGCCCGTAGCTCTCCTGGAGAAACAGCATGTCGAAGATCCTCTTCGTGATGACCGGCGTCGACCACTGGACGCTCGCCGACGGCACCTTGCACCCCACGGGCTTCTGGGCCGAGGAGGCCGTGGCCCCGTACCGGGCGTTCAAGGCCGCCGGCCATGACATCGTCGTCGCGACGCCCGGCGGCGTGGTGCCCACCGTGGACAAGAGCAGCCTTGCCCCGGAGGTCAACGGCGGCCAGGAGGGCGCCGACGACATCGCGAACGGGCTCGAGGCGATGACCGAGCTGCGCCACCCGATCACGCTGGAGGCCGTCGACCTCGACGAGTACGCGGCCGTCTTCTACCCCGGCGGTCACGGCCCGATGGAGGACCTCGCCGTCGACGCCGCCTCCGGCAGGCTGCTCATCGACACCCTCGGCTCGGGCAAGCCGCTCGGCGTCGTCTGCCACGCCCCGGCCGCGCTGCTGGCCGCCGTCCACGAGGACGGCTCCAACGCGTTCGCGGGATACGAGGTGGCCGCGTTCACCAACGCCGAGGAGACCCAGGCCGGCTTCGCCGACAAGGCGAAGTGGCTGCTGGAGACCCGGCTCGTCGAGGCCGGCGTGCACGTGCGCGCGGGTGAGCCATGGGCCCCGAACGTGGTCGTCGACCGCAACCTCGTCACCGGCCAGAACCCGTCCTCGTCCGCCCCGGTCGCGGTGGAGGTCCTCAAGCACCTGGCCGGCTGAGCGCCCGCTCGCCGAGTCCGGCGGCACCGACGGCCCGCTGTGTCACTGCCGTGTCACAGGTGATCGACAGCGGAAACCCGCTGTCCAGGACCCCTGTCTACACGGGCGAGTGGCCGACGACCGAGCGGCCCGGACCATCCGAATTCGGGGGCGTCATGCAGTACGAAAGCAGTATCCGCAGAACGGCGATGGCGATGGCGGCGATCTCGGCCGCGCTGGTGGTGACCGCGTGCCAGAACGACGGCGACGATTCCGCGACCAAGTCGCCGTCGCAGTCGGCGTCGCAGTCGCAGTCGCCGAGCAACGCGGCGGCGGGCACCCCTGCCGCCGAGCCGTCCGGCGCCGCCACGCCGAAGGCCCCCGCCTCGAGCGCTTCCACCGGATCCGGCTCGTCGGGCACGACGGCCAAGGCGTGCGCGGCGACCGCGCTGAGGGCGACCGCCTCCCAGGCCGCCGACCGCCCCGACGGCACGGGAACCGGAGCGGCGATCGTGGAGTTCGCCAACGTCTCCGGACAGGCATGCGTGCTGCGGGGACATCCGTCGGTGGCCGGGGCCGGCAACGGTTCACCGGAGCACAACAAGCCGCTGGCGGTCACCCCCACGGGCACGGCCGTGCCGGTGACGGTGGCGCCGGGCGCCAAGGCATGGGTGAAGCTGACCTTCGTCCAGGTCCAGGGTGAGGCCGACGGCTACTGCAAGTCCGGCGCCGAGCCCGTCGTGTATCCGACCCTGGTGGTCGGCCTGCCCGGCTCCGGGGCCCAGCAGGTCGCCCTGAGCGACGGCGAGTTCGCGGAGTGCGACAACAAGGTCACCGTCACCGCGGTGTCGGCGGCGAAGCCTTCCTGACCGGACCGCGTCACCGGGGTGAGGCCCAGGGGTGTCGTTTGGATCATCCCGGCGTCGCGGGCCAGTTCCGCAGCAGGGCGTCCAAGGCGTCGAGGATCCGCGACCAGGTCTCCTGGGTGTCGGGGGCGCTGTGGCTGAACCCGCCGCCCATCTCCAGGCCGACGTAGCCGTGGAAGACGCTGCCCAGGAGCCGGACCGCATGGGTCTGGTCCGGCTCCGTGAGGTCGTAGCCGCGCAGGATGGCGCGGGTCAGCTGGGCGTGCCGGCCGCCCGCGCTCGCGGCCGCCGCCCGCGGGTCGAGCCGGAACTGGGCCGCGGCGTAGCGTCCGGGATGCTCGCGGGCGTAGTCGCGGTAGACGTTCGCCAGTGCGGTCAGGGCGTCCTTGCCGGCCCGGCCGGCCACGGCGTCGGCGGCCCGGTCGGCGAGTTCCTCCAGGGCGAGCAGGGCGATCCTGGTCCTGAGGTCCTGAGAGTTCTTCAGGTGCGAGTAGAGGCTCGCCACCTTGACGTCGAACCGTCTGGCGACCGCCGAGACGGTCACCTGGTCGAAGCCGACCTCGTCGGCCAGTTCCGCCCCCGCCCGGGTCAGACGTTCCGGGGTCAGTCCTGCGCGCGCCATAACCTTCCTCCCGCTAGACCTAGAGGATTATTCATTTGCCTACAGCATTTAGGCAAATTAGCGTGGCTCTCATGACACCACTGACCGAGCAAGAGATCCGTGCCGCGTTCGTCAACTGCACCAAGGGCGAGGCGAAGCGCCTGTCCGTCCCGCGCGACCTGGCCGAGCGCCCCTGGGACGACCTCGACTTCCTCGGCTGGCGAGATCCCCAGGCCCCCGACCGCGCCTACCTCGTCACCGAGCTCGACGGCCGCCCGAAGGCACTGGTGCTGCGCGGCTCGGGCAACCCGGTGGCCGGGCAGACGAGGCGCAGCATGTGCTCGATGTGCCTGACCTCCCACACCGGCGGCGTCTGTCTGATGGTCGCGCCGAAGGCGGGGAAGGCCGGGCAGCAGGGCAACTCGGTCGGCGCCTACATATGCAGCGACCTCGCCTGCTCGCTGTATGTCCGGGGCAAGAAGGACGCGGGCGCCGGAGCCCGGCTCCACGAGTCGCTCACCCTGGACGAGAAGATCCAGCGGACCGTGGCGAACCTCGCCGCGTTCCTCACCAAGGTGACCTCCTGACCGCCGCCCCTCAGGCCGCGCCCCGCGGCCGCCGCGGGTGCCGTCGTGCTGCGCATCGGCCTCCCGCACCACATGGTGGTGGTGGGACATGCCGTACCGGTACGACGACCCGGCTCCGGCAGACTGCTCCGCGACCGGTTGCCGACGACGCCTCTGACATGGAGTCCGCCATGACCACAGCACGGGACCTGTTGCTCACCGCCCTGGACGTCGCCTCCGACCGCCCCGTCGAGCAGGGCGACCTCTCACTGACCCTCGCCGGAGCCGAACTGATCGACCTCGTCGAGGCCCGGGCCGTCACCCTCGACGGCGACAGCATCGTCCCCGGCACGCCGCTGGACACGGGTGACCGTCTGCTGGACGACGCAGTGTCCTCGCTCATCCGGGAGGCGCCGTACGAGTCCGTCGAGGACTGGCTGTGGCGCCGCGGGCGTGGCCTTTCGGCGGCCTATGTCTCCACCCTGGAGGCGAAGGGCGAGCTGACCCGGCAGCACCGGAGCTGGTTCCCGCTGCGGAGCGACCGCACGGCTCCGGCGGATTCACCCGGCCTCCACCACGCGACCGAGCGCCTGGCCTCGGGCGACCCCGTCCTGGTCGGCCTCGCGGCCGCCGTCGGCATCCACGACGAGCCGACCGAGAACCTGAAGGGCCTCACCGACGACGCGATCGTGACCGTGCTGGCCGCCGTCGACAACGCGGTGACGGAGCTGACGGCCGTACGGCAGCGGCGGGAGATCGAGGACGCGGCCTTCGACAACATCTGGCGGGCCCCGTGACGCGGGCCACGGGCGTCCCTGGCCGCAGGGTCCCGCGCTCCCGCGGCCTCGTCGGACATCGGCTCTAGACGCTCGTCGAGGCGCGCCGCTCCAGCGTCTTCAGGACCGTCCGGCCCCACGTCACGTTCGTCCGCTCCAGGGCCAGGCCGCCCAGCAGCGTCAGGTACGGGCCGACGCGCTCGGCCGTGGCGAGGAACTCCTCCTCGGTGCGGCCGGCCAGCAGACGTTCCCGCATGCGCTCGAAGCGGGCCAGCTTGGCGGCCGACCGCTCCACCCGCTCGGTGATCCCGGCCCGTACGGCCGCCAGGTCGCCGATGTCGACGCACTGGACCTTGACCATCAACTCGTCCCGGATGGCCATGGGTTTGCTGGAGGCTTCGGCTGTGTAGGCGCGCACGGCGTCACGTCCGGCCGCGGTGAGGGAGAAGAGCCGTTTGTTCGGCCTGCGCTCCTGGTGGACCAGGCGCGCGGAGACGAGACCTTCACTCTCCATGCGCTCGAGTTCGCGGTAGATCTGCTGCGGTGTGGCCATCCAGAAGTTGGCGACCGAGGCCTCGAACCCCTTCGCGAGGTCGTATCCGGACGCCTCGCCCTCCAGGAGTGCCGCCATCACCGCATTGCGCAGAGCCATGAACTCAACCTAACAGCTCGTTGATCAGTGATCGGGGGGAGTTGGGCGGAGCGCGGTCAGGAGGGTTCCTCGGGGAGCGCGGCCACCGGGAGCAGCGCGGGTCGCTTGGCCCGGCGGTCGTCGCCGGAGGAGCGGCCTCGGATCCGGCGGACGAGCCAGGGTCCCAGGAAGGAGCCGGCCCAGCGGAGTTCGGCGCCCGCGGCCTGTAGCGGCGATGCCCTCTGCCGGTCGGGAAGGGGGCGCGTCCAACTGTCGTCGCTGCCCGGCAGTTCGAGGGCGTGGGCCATCGCGGCCGCGATGCGTTCGTGGCCGAGGGGGCTGGCGTGGAGCCGGTCGGGGCTCCACAGCCGGAGGTCGGTCACCACCGCGTGGTGGGAGGTCTCCGCGAGCACGACGCCATGGCGCCGGGCGGCCTGCCGGATGCGGTGGTTGAGGGCGAGCACCCGGTGGGCGAGGGGGCGGGCCAGCGGGGTGATGCGGGAGACGTCGGGGAAGGTGAGCGTCGCCACGCGGGTGCCCTGTCCGGTCAGCGCGGCGAACATCGCCTCCAGGTGGGCGGCCACCTCGTCGGCGTGGAAACGGGGACGCAGCACGTCGTTGACTCCGGCGACCACGGTCGCGAGGTCCGGCCGCATCGCGAGCGCCGGGGCGAGCTGTTCGGTCCGCACCTCGGCGGCCGCACGACCGCGCACGGCGAGGTTGGCGTAGAGCAACTCCGGGCTTTGGCCGACGATCCGCTCGGCCAGCCGGTCGGCCCACCCCCGCAGACCACTGACGTCGTCCCCGTCACCGAGGCCCTCGGTCTGGCTGTCGCCCAGGGCGACGTACCGCAGATACTCCCCCACCGGCATCGGGCGACCGCCTTCTCACGCCTTAATCACCTAAGCACCTATGTGCAGAGTTGACTATAGCAGCAGCGCACAGACCGGCGGCCGGACCGATTCCTGCCGGTCCGGCCGCCGGGGCGAGCGATTCAGGAGATCTCGACCAGGAGGTCGCCGCCCTCCACCTGCTGGAGCCGGTTGATGGCCAGCCGCGACACCCTGCCGCCCTTCGGGGCGGTGATCGTGGCCTCCATCTTCATCGCCTCGATGGTGGCGACGGTGGCCCCCGCCTGCACCTCGTCGCCCTCGGCGACCGCGAGGGTCACCACGCCGGCGAACGGTGCCGCCACATGGCCGGGGTTGGCGCGGTCGGCCTTCTCGGTGACCGGTACGTCGGAGGCCGCCGCGTTGTCGCGCACCTGGATCGGCCGGAGCTGGCCGTTGAGGGTGGACATCACGGTGCGCATACCGCGTTCGTCGGCCTCGCCGATGGCCTGAAGCTCGATCAGGAGCCGTACGCCGGGCTCCAGGTCGACGGCGTACTCCTTGGCGGGACGCAGACCGTAGAAGAAGTCCTTGCTGTCCAGGACGCTGGTGTCGCCGTAGGCCTGGCGGTGGGTGTCGAAGTCGCGCGTCGGGCCGGGGAACAGCAGCCTGTTGAGGGTTGCGCGCGGCGACTTCTCCAGGCCCTCGTGGTCCTCGGCCGCCAGCTCCTGCACCGGCTTGCCGTCGGCGCGTCCCTGGAGCGCCTTGGTGCGGAACGGCTCGGGCCAGCCGCCGGGCGGGGTGCCCAGTTCTCCGCGCAGGAAGCCGATCACGGAGTCGGGGATGTCGTACTTGTCGGGTGTCTCCTCGAAGTCCTCGGGCTTCACTCCCGCGCCGACCAGGTGCAGCGCGAGGTCACCGACGACCTTCGACGACGGGGTGACCTTCACCAGGCGGCCCAGGATCCGGTCGGCGGCGGCGTACATCGCCTCGATGTCCTCGAAGCGGTCGCCGAGGCCCAGGGCGACCGCCTGGGTGCGCAGGTTGGACAGCTGGCCGCCGGGGATCTCGTGGTGGTAGACGCGTCCGGTCGGGGAGGCGAGGCCCGCCTCGAACGGCGCGTAGATACGGCGCACGCTCTCCCAGTACGGCTCCAGGTCGCCGACGGCCTGGAGGTCCAGGCCGGTGGGGCGCTCGGAGTGGTCGGTCGCCGCCACGAGCGCCGACAGCGACGGCTGCGAGGTCGTCCCGGCCATCGAGGCCACCGCGCCGTCCACCGCGTCCGCGCCCGCCTGGACGGCGGCGAGGTAGGTGGCGAGCTGGCCGCCCGCGGTGTCGTGGGTGTGCAGATGCACCGGCAGGTCGAACTCCCGGCGCAGTGCCGAGACGAGCTTGGCCGCGGCCGGGGCGCGCAGCAGTCCGGCCATGTCCTTGACGGCCAGCACGTGGGCGCCCGCCGCCACGATCTGCTCGGCCAGGCGGAGGTAGTAGTCCAGGGTGTACAGGCGCTCGTTCGGGTCGGACAGGTCGGAGGTGTAGCACAGGGCGACCTCGGCGACGGCCGTGCCCGTCTCCCGTACGGCCTCGATGGCGGGCCGCATCTGACCGACGTCGTTGAGGGCGTCGAAAATCCGGAAGATGTCGATGCCGGTGGCGGCGGCCTCCTGCACGAAGGCGTCGGTCACCTCCGTCGGGTAGGGCGTGTAGCCGACGGTGTTGCGGCCGCGCAGCAGCATCTGAAGACAGATGTTGGGGACGGCCTCGCGCAGCGCGGCCAGCCGCTCCCAGGGGTCCTCGGCGAGGAAGCGCAGGGCGACGTCGTAGGTGGCGCCGCCCCAGCACTCCAGGGACAGCAGCTCGGGCAGGGTCCGCGCGACGACCGGGGCGACGGCGAGCAGGTCCTTGGTGCGCACCCGGGTGGCGAGCAGCGACTGGTGGGCGTCGCGGAAGGTGGTGTCGGTGACTCCGATGGTCGGCGACTTGCGCAGCCAGCGGGCGAAGCCCTCGGGGCCGAGGTCGACGAGGCGCTGCCGTGAGCCGGCGGGCGGCTCGCCCGCGGGCAGCGGCGGCAGCTTGGTGAGCGGGTCGAGCAGCTCGGGGCGTTCGCCGTGCGGCTTGTTCACCGTGACGTCGGCGAGGTAGGTGAGCAGCTTGGTGCCGCGGTCGGCGGAGGAGCGGGCGGTGAGCAGGTGCGGCCGCTGTTCGATGAACGACGTGGTGACCCGCCCGGCCTGGAAGTCCGGGTCGTCGAGGACGGCCTGCAGGAACGGGATGTTCGTGGCCACACCGCGGATGCGGAACTCGGCGACGGCACGCCGGGCCCGGCCGATCGCGGCCCGCAGGTCCCGGCCCCGGCAGGTGAGTTTCACCAGCATCGAGTCGAAGTGCGCGCTGATCTCCGTACCCGCGTGCGTGGTGCCGCCGTCGAGGCGGATGCCCGAGCCGCCCGGCGAGCGGTACGCGCTGATGCGGCCGGTGTCCGGGCGGAAGCCGTTGGCCGGGTCCTCGGTGGTGATACGGCACTGCAGCGCGGCTCCGCGCAGGGTCACGGTCTCCTGCGAAAGACCGAGGCCGGCCAGCGTCTCGCCGGACGCGATGCGCAACTGGGCCTGCACGAGGTCGACATCGGTGACCTCCTCGGTCACCGTGTGCTCGACCTGGATGCGCGGGTTCATCTCGATGAAGACATGGTTGCCTTCCCGGTCGAGCAGGAACTCCACGGTGCCCGCGTTGCGGTAGCCGATCTCGCGGGCAAAGCGCACCGCGTCGGCGCAGATCCGGTCGCGCAGCTCCGGGTCGAGGTTGGGCGCGGGGGCGAGCTCGATCACCTTCTGGTGCCGGCGCTGCACCGAGCAGTCCCGCTCGAACAGGTGGATGACGTTGCCGTCCCCGTCGGCGAGGATCTGCACCTCGATGTGGCGGGGCTCCACGACGGCCTTCTCCAGGAAGACGGTCGGGTCGCCGAACGCGGATGCCGCCTCGCGCGACGCCGCCTCGATGGACTCGCGCAGCTGGGCGGGGTCCTCGACGCGGCGCATACCGCGTCCGCCGCCGCCGGCGACCGCCTTGACGAACACCGGGAAGCCGATGTCCTCGGCGGCGCGCACCAGTTCGTCGACGTCGTTGGAGGGGGCACAGGAGCCGAGCACCGGCACACCGGCCGCGCGGGCGGCGGCCACCGCGCGCGCCTTGTTCCCGGTGAGCTCCAGGGTCTGCGCGCTCGGCCCGACGAACGTGATGCCCGCCTCCTCGCAGGCGCGGGCCAGTTCGGGGTTCTCGGACAGGAAGCCGTAGCCCGGGTAGACGGCGTCCGCTCCCGCCCGGCGGGCAGCGGCGACGATCTCCTCGACGGAGAGGTACGCCCGCACGGGATGGCCCGGTTCCCCGATCTCATAGGCCTCGTCGGCCTTCAGCCGGTGCAGCGAATTGCGGTCCTCATAGGGGAAGACGGCAACCGTCCGCGCCCCCAGCTCATAGCCTGCGCGGAACGCGCGAATCGCGATCTCGCCACGGTTGGCGACCAGCACCTTGCGGAACATCCCTGGATCCCTTCAGCCTGCCGGCGTCGAACACCATGGTGTCGGCCATCCCCCTGCCGTGCCACGCGGCCACGTTAGGGGTGTGCCCGTGGCTCGCTGAAGGCGGGAAACATCACATTGACATCGGGGCCGGGGTGAGGAGGGGGCAACCCGGCAGGCCCGGTCGGGTGAATTCGGCACGTTGGACACCAACCCCCGCTTCTCGTACAAAGGCGCACTTCGCGACCCGTCTCGACCTTTGCATATGCCAATGGGATGCCCGCCAGTGCCGTTACGTCAACCGCGTTCCGGGCGAATCATTCGCTGACCCCGCCCCGACCATGCCCGGGAGCACCCGCATGCCCCACAACGCCCCCGACCCCCAGGAAATCTTCACCGACCTGTCCGTCGCCCTCACCGGCTTCGACCGCGCGGAGCTGGCCGGCACCGGCCTGCTCGACACCTACTACAGCACCGTCCTGCGCATCATCGGCGAGCGCGAGGCCGGACAGCTGCTGCACGCGGCGGCCGACGCCCTGGCGACCGACCGGCAGAACAAGGACGGCAAGGCCCTCGAGGAGAACGTGATCGACAGCCCGCGCTTCGGTCCGGTCGCCGTCAGCCTGATCAAGCTCTGGTACCTCGGCAGCTGGTACCCGCTCTCCGGGAGCTACCGCGACATCAACGGCTCGACCGCGGAGGACGTCGAGCACGTCGTCTCCCCCCAGGCCTATCGCGAGGGCCTGGTCTGGGCCGCCGCCGGAGCCCACCCGATGGGCGCCAAACCCCCGGGCTTCGGGTCCTGGGCCGAACCGCCCTATCTGCCCCCGATCCTCTGAGCCCCACAAAGCCCAGGAAGCCCGAGACAACCCGAGGAAGCACCATGAGCAACGAGTACGACCTGGTCATCGTCGGCGGCGGCATCGCCGGGGCGACCGTCGCCAAGACGGTCATCGAGAAGGCCGCCGGGATGAATCCGCCGAGGCACCCCCGCATCCTGATCCTGGAGGCCGGGCGGGCCACGGCGATGAGCGCCGACAAGTACGACACCTATGTGGACGCCTATCGAGAGGCCCTGATCAAGGTCCCCAACTCGCCCTACCCGGCGAGCGGTTCGGCCCCGCAGCCGAACGTGCTGGACATCCGGCGGCCGGAGCCGGGCCGGCCCGCCGACAGCGGATACTTCGTCCAGATGGGCCCGATGCCCTTCGGCAGCGACTACGCCCGCTCGCTGGGCGGCACCACGCTGCACTGGCTCGGCACCTGTCTGCGGATGCTCCCCAACGACTTCAAAATGAAGTCGGTCTACAAGCGGGGCGTCGACTGGCCGCTGACCTACGACGAGCTGAAGCCGTACTACGAGCGGGCCGAGTGGGACATCATCGGCGTGTCGGGCGACGTGGACGACCAGTGCTACCCCGGCATCGAGAAGGGCGACCCCAGGAAGTTCTTCAAGTCCGCCGACAAGAAGAGGTTCCCGAAGGGGGAGTACCGCTTCCCCATGCAGCGGATCCCCAGCAGCTATCTCGACGACTACATCGCCAAGATGACCGACGGCCTGGTGATCAAGCTGACCGACGGGAAGAAAAAGAAGCACGAGTTCCCCGTCATGATCAGCAACACCCCCGCCGCCCGTAATTCCACCCCGCACGAGGGGTACCAGGTCATCGGCGCCGTCGGGAACGCCGACCAGGGCCAGCGGTGCGAGGGCAACTCCAGCTGCATCCCGATCTGCCCCGCGCAGGCCAAGTACAACGCGCTCAAGACCCTGTACGAGCTGATCATCAAGTACCCCGACAAGGACTCCGAGGCCGGCGAGGCCCGGGCCAGGGTCACCGTGCGCAGCCAGTCCGTCGTCATGCGGGTGAACCACGACCAGAAGAAGGGCAAGAAGGGGAAGGTCACGGGGCTGACGTACAAGACGTACCACGAGGACGGCAGCGCGCCGGTGGAGCGGACCGTGACCGCCGACATGTACGTGCTGGCCGCCAACGCCATCGAGAACGCCACCCTGCTGCTCGCCTCCAAACCGGCCGCCAACAACAGCGACCAGGTCGGCCGCAATCTGATGGACCACCCGCTGCTGCTCACCTGGGGTCTGCTCAAGGAGAACGCCGGCGCGTTCCGCGGCCCCGGTTCCACGTCCGGCATCCCCGCCTTCCGGGACGGCTCCTTCCGGGCGGAGCGCACCGGCTTCCGGGTCGAGATCGGCAACTGGGGCTGGAACTTCCCGGAGAACGCGCCGTACGACACGGTCCACGACCTGGTCGGCGGCGGCGAGGCCGGAAAGGCGCAGCTCTACGGCAAGCCGCTGCGCAAGCGGCTCGGCGAGATCCTGCCCCGCCAGTTCCGGATCGCCTGGGAGCTGGAGCAGGACCCCGTGGAGACCAACCGGGTCACCGTCAACGACCGGTACAAGGACGGGCTGGGCAAGCACCGTCCGGTCATCGAGTACGACCTGTCCGAGTATGTGCGCGCTTCGCTGCCCTGGGCGGCCGAGGCCAGCAGACAGCTGTTCGGCGCGCTCCAGATCTCCAAGAAGGTGAGACGTCCCACGTACGCACCCGGCGACTACACGCACTACGAACCGGGCGACGCGGCCGAGGTGACGTACAACGGCCAGACCTACTGGGTGCGCGGCGCGGGGCATGTCGTGGGCACCCACCGGATGGGCAGTGACGCGACGGCCTCGGTCGTCGACAGCCACCAGCGCAGCCACGACCTGCCCAACCTCTACATCGTCGGCTGCGGCAGCCTGCCGACCCTGGGCACCTCCAACCCGACGCTCACCATGACCGCGCTGGCCATCCGCACCGGCGAACAGATCGCCGCGGAGCTGAAGGGGAAGAGCAAGTGACGCAGCCGATCTCGAACCCGAAGGATCTGAAGGGGGCCCTCCAGCTGGCCGTCGGCCTGGAGCTCAGCACCATCCCGGTCTATCTGACGGCGCTCTACTCCATCAAGGACGGATACAACACCGACGCGGCCCAGACGATCCGCAGCGTGGTAATGGAGGAGATGCTCCATATGACGCTCGCGGCCAACATCCTCAACGCCCTGGGACAGATCCCGAGTCCCGAACCGGTCGAGTTCCAGGGCCGCAGAAATCTGAGCCCGATCCCCGACTACCCCTTCAACAGCCCGCTGATCTCCGGCATCGGCACGCTGGAGCTGCTGCCGCTGAGCCCGCAGGCCGTGGCGAGCTTCGTCGAGATCGAACACCCGCTGCACGGTGCGGCCAATCTGGCCGACATCGACCTCGCCGGGTGCAGCTACCGCACCATCGGCGAGTTCTACGAGGCGATCCTCACCGCCCTGAGCGACAAGAAGATCTGCAAGGACTCGGACTTCGCCAAGAGCTCCGCCCAGATCCCGGACAGCCAGTACTACGGCGGCGCCGGTCATGTCATCGAGGTGACGGACCGCGCCTCCGCCCGCAAGGCGATCCAGAAGATCGTCGACGAGGGCGAGGGGCTGCCCGAGAAGTGTCTGCGGCAGGAGGCCAAGAAGGTCACCGACGAGGACCGGCTGCACTCGGGGTGGCAGATGTACTCGCACTACGCCCGCTTCCGCGAACTGCAGACCGGCCGCCGCTTCCGCACCCATCAGCTGGCCAACCAGGTCCCCGAGGGTGCGCTGCTGCTGGTGGACTACAGCGCCGTCCACCCGGCGCTGTACACCCGGCGCAACGGCAACGCGGGCGGGCCCGAGGCGATCGCGCTGAACCAGTTCGACCTGACGTACTCGCGGCTCGTGGACGACCTCTATCAGGCCTTCGCGGGCGTCGAGAAGGTCTACGACAAGAGCGTCAGGGTGCCCGCGCCCGCGCTGCAGCTGGCCGTCCACGGCATGTACGAGCTGAAGAGCAGGGCCGTCGCGCTGATGCGCACCCCGGACCCGGCGCACCCCGGCCGCACCCTGTGCCCCCGGTTCTCCTATGTGCCGCCGGGCGGCGAACGCGACAAACTCACCACGCTGACCCGGGAACTGAGGGAGCAGCACTGATCTGTGCCCGCACCGAGCGGCTCCGGCTGTGCGGGCGACGGTAAGGAAAGAGTTTGGTCTAGTCCAAAGCAAGTTTTGGACTAGACCAACCTATTGACGTGGTCGCAACAGCTCCCGGAGGCTGGGGCAACTCTCCCCCCACCCCTCTGGAGGCAGGCAGTGAGACGTCTTCGCGCATGTCTGGGTGCGGCGGCCGCCGTCGGGCTCGCCGCGGCGGGCACGACCGCGCTCGTCGCGGGCAACGCCTCGGGCGCGACCACCGCACTGAGCAACCGGTGGTACGCCGCCGCCCCGTATCTGATGCCCCTGGACAACGATCCCCCGGACCCGGCGGCCATCATGGACGCCACCGGTCTCAAGGCGTTCCAGCTCGCCTTCGTCCTCGCCCCCGACGGCGGCGGCTGCTCCCCCACCTGGGGCGGCACGGCGCCCGTCTCCTCGGACACGGCCGTCCATTCGGTCGTCGACACGATCCGCGCCAAGGGCGGCGACGTCTCCGTCTCCATCGGCGGATACGGCGGCACCAAGCTGGGCCAGGTGTGTTCGGACGCGGCCGCCACGGCGGCGGCCTACCAGCAGGTCATCACCAAGTACGGGCTGCACGCCATCGACTTCGACCTGGAGGAGCCGGAGTACGAGAACACGGCGGCGATCAGGAACGAGATCGGCGCCGCCAAGATCCTGCAGCAGAACAACCCCGGCCTCTACGTCTCCGTCACCACGGCGGGCACGGCGGACGGCACGGGCTGGTTCGGCAAGCAGATGCTGCTGGAGGCGAAGTCGCAGGCGTTCACCCCGAACAACTTCTCCATCATGCCGTTCGACGGCGGGTTCAACGGGGCGGCCGCCCAGACCGGCGCCCTGACCAACTTCAACTCCGTCCTGCGGTCCACCTTCGGCTGGGACCAGGCGACCGCCTACGCCCATGAGGGCTTCTCCGGGATGAACGGCCGCAGCGACACCGGCGAGTACTTCTCGCAGGCCGACTTCCAGACCGTCCTGGACTACGCCACGAGCCACAACATGGACCGCTTCACCTTCTGGTCCCTCAACCGCGACCGCCAGTGCACGCCTGCCGACAACGGCGGCCGCACCTCCGGCACCTGCTCCAGCGTGGCCCAGAACTCCTGGGACTTCGCCAAGTACGCGGTGAAGTTCGCCGGAGCCACCCCACCCACCTCACCCCCCACCCCCACCCCCACACCGACGCCGACGCCGCCGGGCACCTCGTGCAAGCCGGCCTGGAGCGCCACCACGGTCTACACGAACGGCAACGAGGTCTCGTACGACAAGCACAACTGGAAGGCCAAGTGGTGGACCCAGAACGAGGTGCCCGGCGCCGCCGAGTGGGGCCCCTGGCAGGACGAGGGCGCCTGCTGAGGCGGCTGCCCAGACGGCCCGGCCGTCAGGGCACGTCACCGCGCCAGTCGTAGCGGCGGCCGTCGCTCGGACGGGGCGCGTACAGGGCCCGGCCGCCGGGGCCGTAGCGGCCCATCTCGGTCACCAGCGCCACCTGCTCCCCCGACGGCCCGTCGGACCGGTCCGTCATGTCCAGCAACAGCCCGTCCAGCGGGCCCCCGACCAGCTGCGCATAGGTGCGGCCTGGCCGGGGGCCCGCGTCGTCGTGATCGGCCCCGTACACCCTGCCGCGCATGAACTCCTGCTCATCCATGGTGTGCAGGGTCGCAGGCACCACTGACAACGGGCAGCGGGGCGAGCCGTGCCCGCACTCAGGAGGAGATCACTACGTCTTCGACGCGCCACCGAGGGCCGGCCTCGCCAGGATGTTCGGTGCGGTCCCCAGCAGCCGCTCCAGGCGTCCGTGGAACAGCCCCAGGACCATCGCCGTGCCCACCGCGATCAGATGCTCGCGGCCGGCCAGATTGGGCACCGCGACCGACTCCCACACCATCGACCCGCCGGTCAGGGCGAAGACGACGGGCGCGCGCCGGATCACCGCGATGTAGGTGAACAGGCCCACCACCGCCGCGGACGGCCCGGTGTCGAGCACCTTCCCGCACTCGGCCGGCAGCCCGAGACCCCACCAGCCGGGACCGATCGCGATCATCACCCGGGCGGTGAGCGTGCCGGCCAGTGTGGTGGCGTACGCGACGAACAGGGTCCTGGCCCGGCCCAGCGAGAGTTCGGCCAGGGCGAAGGCCAGGAACAGCTGGGTGATGCCCGCCCACACCGGCAGATCGAGCGCGGGCACATACAGCGACACCGGGGTGCGCAGCAGGGACAGCCACAGCGGCAGGTCGGCGGTGACGCCCCCGAGCAGCCGCACCACTCTCGCCCCGGCCGGGTGCTGGGCGATGTCATGGAAGAAGATGACCCCGAACGCCGCCA
Organism: Streptomyces sp. HUAS 15-9; assembly: GCF_025642155.1. Lineage (NCBI taxonomy): Bacteria > Bacillati > Actinomycetota > Actinomycetes > Kitasatosporales > Streptomycetaceae > Streptomyces > Streptomyces qianjiangensis. The sequence continues at coordinate 762,503 of NZ_CP106798.1, forward strand.
CGAACGCCAGGCAGAGCCCGGACAGCCTGCGTCGCAGCAGCTGGCGTAAGGGCTCGGCGACGATGCCCCGCCACTCGTCCCGCAGCACACGCCAGGCCCACGACACGACCCGTGAGACCGCGGAAGCCGACTGACCACCCGCTCCAGCACTCATGAACTCCCCCTGGCAGGGGCTGTCCACCGGTCGCCGTCGCCTCCCGCCACCGTATAGACGTGTGGATCATCCATCGGGTTGACTCATGTCCCGTCAGGACTGTCATGTCCTCAAGGTGCAGGCGGCCCATCGGTCCCATAACGTGGTGGTTGGAGCGTTCCAGGGTCCTGCTCTCCCGCGTCGCGAGGTTCGGCGGCAGATCGAGTCGCCGCAGGAATCACCGCACCCCCTGGAGACAACATGGCCACGGATCTCGCCGTCCCCCGCCCTGCCGCGGTCTACGCACTCGCCGCCATACGCCTGGTCAACGGTGCCGCGGGACTTCTGGCACCGGATCTGCTCATCCGTCGCCTCGACCCCGGCCGCGAGCCGCCCAGCCCGGCGGCCCTCTACGCCTTCCGGCTCTTCGGGATCCGTACGATCCTGCTCGGCCTCGCGCTGCTGGCCCACGACGACGAGCAGCTGCGGCAGGATCTGTCCGAGGGCGTGCTCATCCACGGCAGCGACACCGCGACCGCGGCGATGCTCGGCGTCAGCGGCCAGATCCCGCCCCGCACCGCGGTGCTGACCACGCTCGTCTCGGCCGCCAACACCGTACTGGCCGCCACCTCGCTCACCAACCCCGTGAAGTGGAACCGCGGATGACCATGGAGCCCGGTGCCGCTCCGGCCGCCGAGACGGGTTTCGACTACGTCGTCATCGGGGCCGGCGCGGGCGGCGGGCCGCTCGCGGCCAACCTCGCGGCCGCGGGCATGCGCACCCTGCTGCTCGACGCGGGTGACGCCGAGGAGAACGACAACCACCTGGTGCCCGCCTTCCACGCGGACGCCTCCGGGGATCCGGCGCAGTGCTGGAACTACTTCGTACGGCACTACGCCGACGAGCAGCGGCAGCGGCGCGACAGCAAGGTCGTCCCGGGCAAGGGCATCCTGTGCCCGCGCGCCGGGACGGTCGGCGGATGCACCGCGCACCACCGCGCTCATCACCGTGTATCCGTACAACCACGACTGGGACGCCGTCGCGGCCAGGACCGGTGACCCGACCTGGCACAGCGCCGCCATGCGCCGCTACTTCGAGCGGCTGGAGCGCTGCACCTACCGGCCGAGGCCCAAGGAACCGCCCGAGAACCCGGTGCCGGCCGCGGTGCTCAGACACATGCCCTTCGTGGCCGCCCGCTATCGCAACGACGCCCGGCACGGCTTCGACGGCTGGCTGCCGACCACCCTCGCGGACCCCGAACCGGCCGTCCAGGACGAGCAATCGGAGAAAATCAACCTCTCCGCGGCACAGGACACGCTCGCCGACCTGCTCGACCGGCCGCTCTCCCCGCTGGAGGGGCTCGGCTCCTTCGTCGACCCCAACGACTGGCGGGCGCAGACCCACGCACCACAGGGCCTGTGGCACATCCCGCTCTGCACGGCGGACGGACGGCGCAGCGCCGTGCGCGAGCGCGTCCAGGAGGTGCAACGCGGCCACCCCGGCCATCTGGTGGTCCCTTCCCGGCTTCTTCCTCACCACCCCCATCTACACGATCAGTGAGAAGGCGAGCGACATGATCCTCGGCGACGCGGCCCGCGTCGATGGGCCGGGTGGGTGACGGTCGGGAGCGGACGCGAGTCCCCCCGCCGTGCGCATGATCGCCCGTTAGGCTGGCGCCGCCCCACCGGTCCCGATCTTCCCGGAGGACAGGCCTGGTAACGATCAACCGCGAACGCCTCGTCAGAACGCTGACGTTCTGGCTGCGCCCTGACTTCGCGTTGCGCGTCATCAACCGGTTCCAGAAGATCGTGGGTTTCGACCGCTCGATGGCTCTGGCGTCCAGCGCGCTCACCGCACTGATCCCGCTCGCGATCGTCCTCGGTGTCGTCTTCGACAACATCGCGAACGGCAACGACATCGCGAACCGCATCATCACCCGCTACCACCTCACCGGGGGCGGCGCCGAGGCGGTCACCTCCCTCTTCACGCCCGCCGGGGAGGGGAGTTCGAGCGTGGGCGTGTTCGGGGTGGTGTTCCTGACCATCTCCGCGCTGAGCTTCGCACGGGCCGCGCAGCGGCTGTTCGAACAGACCTGGGAGCTCAAGCCGCTCAGTGTGCGCAACACCCGAAAGGGCCTGGGGTGGATTCTCACCCTGGGTGTCTTTCTGGCGGTCACCGGCTGGCTGAACGCGGTCCTGCCGCAGGGCAAGCTGGGTCTGCCCGCCGCGCTGTGCGACGTGCCGGTGACCGCGGTATTCCTCCTGTGGAGCGGCCGGCTGCTGTCCGCGAGCCGGATCGGCTGGGTCGACCTGTTCCCGTTCGCCATGACCGCGTCCCTGCTGGCCGGGGTCTATCAGGTGGGCGCGACGGTCTACATGCCGCGGCTGTTCAACTCCTACGCCTCCCGGTACGGCTCCGTCGGAGCCGTGTTCGCGATGATCTCCGGCCTCTTCGGCTTCATGCTCGTCCTCGTCGGGTGCTCTGCCCTCGGGCGTGAGGTACGGGACGAACTCGGCCGGATCCGGCGGGGGCAGCGTCCCTCGGAGAGGGAGGTCCGCCGCCAGTGGGACAGTGTGGTCGCGCTGGCACGCTCACGCTGGCAGTCCGCACGGGATCAGATCCCGCACCGCCGGGCCAAGGAGTAGGTCCAGGGCCGCGACGCCGGGATGATCCAGACCCTAGGGAAGCAGGTCGTCGAAGGCGATGGTCAGATGGCGCGGGCCGCGCAGCACCGCGTTCGGGCGGTACTCCGGCGGGTCCTCGATCAGTCGGGGGTTGCCGAGCCGACGGGCCAGTTCCGTCAGCGCGATCTGGGTCTCGAGGCGAGCCAGCGGGGCGCCGAAGCAGCTGTGGATGCCGCTGCCGAAGCCGAGGTGCTGGATGTCCCCGCGGTCCGGGTCGAAGCGGTCGGGGTCCTGGAAGCGCTCCGGGTCCCGGTTGCCCGCCGCGAGGACGAGCCAGATGCGGGAGCCCTTCGGGATGGTGACCCCGCGCAGCTCGATGTCGGCGATGCAGGTGCGCTGCGGCACGAGCTGTACCGGTGGCTCGTAACGCAGCAGTTCCTCAACGATGTTGACGGACAGTGCGGGGTCCTCGCGCAGGCGCCGCAGGACGTCCGGGTGGCGCAGCAGGGTGAGCATGCCGTTGGTGATCAGGTTGACGGTGGTCTCATGGCCCGCGATGAGCAGCAGCACCGCCGTGCTGAGCACTTCCATCATCGTCATGGCACCGTCCGGGCCACGGCTGGTCGCCAGGTCGGTCAGCATGTCGTCGCGAGGATTCTTGGTGCGCTCCTCGACCAGCCCGGCCAGATACATGCCCAGCTGCATCCGTGCTTCCTGCGCGGACTTGCGGAACTCGGCGGTGGCGCTCTCACGGGTGTCCGGATCCAGGGAGGCGACGAGCGGGTCGACCCAGGCGCGGAAGCGTGGCTCGTCCTCGCGCGGCACCCCGAGCAGTCGGCAGATCACGGTCACCGGGAAGGGGTAGGCGAACTGGTCGACCAGGTCGATCTGCCGCTGGTCCCCGAGGCCGTCGATCAGGTCGGAGACGATCTGGGCGAGTTCACCGCGCATGGAATCGATCCGGCGGGGCTGGTGCGGCGGACCGAAGGCGCTGTTGGCCATGCGCCGCAGCCGGTCGTGCTCCGGCGGGTCGAGCCGGATGAAGCTCGGCGGCAGCCCCGTCTCCTCGATCCCCGCCTGGTCGTCGCCCGCGGCGGCGAGGTTGGCGGCGTCGGAGCTGATCCGCGGGTCGTGGAGCAGGCCCTTGATGTCCCAGTACGAGCTGACGACGTAGGGACCGCCCTCCTCGTCCTGCAGCACCGGCGTCTTGAGCAGCTCCTTGTACAGCGGATACGGGTTGGCGCGGTTGGAGTAGTCGGTGATCTGCCGCAGGATCGAGGCTTGCGTCATGTGGGGTCCTTGGGCGTGCAGGTCCGGGCGGACGTCGAGCGGGGCCGGCCGTCGGTCAGTGCCGGGCCGGGGTGAAGACCAGTTGTCGGTCGGCCGGTGAGTAGCCGCTGAGGGTCACGGTCGGGCCATGGGTCGGCAGCGACGGGTCGGGGAAGTCGGCCGAGACGGGTGTGCGGCCCTCGGGACGGCGGTCCACCGTGGGGAACTCCACCGGGAACGGCGCGCCCGTCTCGATCATCCGCTCGTAGAACTCCAGCCACCGTGTGTTGTCAAAGCTCACGGCGGCGATGATCCGGCCCTGGTAGCCGTACACCCCGACGAATCGGCGCTCGGCCAGCGAGCCCTGCGTGATCATGAGTTCCTCGCCCATGGGCGGTACGCCCACCGACTTGATGTTCACACCGAACTGCGACGACCAGAAGGCGGGCACCCACAGATGCGGGCGGCGATCGCTGCTGGGGCTGATCATGTTGTGCGCGGCGGTCTCGGCCTGCGCGATCGCGTTGCCCCAGTGTTCGAGGGAGAGGAACTGGTAGCCGAACAGCGCGTGCGGGGAGCGTGCGACGTCGCCCGCGACGAAGATGTCGTCGGTGACGATGCCCCGGAAGTCGAAGGCACGGCAGCCCGCGTCACAGGCGATGCCCCGGGGGCCCGCGCCGAGCCCGGATCCGGTCAGCCACTCGGTGTTGCGGGTGGCGCCGAGCGAGACGACCACGACGTCCGCCTCCACGACGCTCCCGTCGGACAGATGCACGGCACGCACCCGGCCGACCGTGTCGCCCTCCAGCGCGGTGACCATCACACCGGTGCGCAGGTCCACGCCGTTCTCCCGGTGCATGTCCGCGGCGACCGCGCCGATCACCCCGCCCAGGGCACCCGCCAGGGGCGCGCCCGCACGCTCCGCGACGGTGACCGGGATGCCCTGGTCCCGGCAGGCGGAGGCGATCTCCGAACCGGTGAACCCGGCGCCGATGACGAACACCCGGCGCGGACCGGCCTTCATCCGCCGGTGCAGTCCGACCGCGTCGTCCCGGGTCCGCAGCACGAAGACGCCGTCCAGCTGGGCCTCCGGCTCCTTGGGCCAGGGCCGGGCCCGTACGCCGGTCGCGATCAGCAGGCGGTCGTACTCGACCTCGTCACCGTCGGCCAGCCGGACCCGCTTGGCCGTCATGTCGAGGGCGGTCGCGGGGACACCGAGGCGCCACTTGGCGTCGATCTCACGGCGCCGGGGCAGCTCGGTGTGGCGCGGGTCCGCCTTGCCCAGCAGAACCGCCTTGGACAGCGGCGGCCGGTCGTACGGCTCGTACGGCTCGTCGCCGATCAGGGTGAGCGAACCGGCGAAGCCCTCGTCGCGCAGCGTCTCGGCGGCCCGCAGTCCGGCGAGCGAGGCGCCCACGATGACGATCCGGCCCTCGCGCCGGAGCCGGTCCAGGTAGTCAGCTGCCATCGGACGACTCCCCAGCGGGTTGCGAGGGCGCCGCACCCACGCCGTCCAGCCCGTCGGCCGTGATCGCCTGCACGGGGCAGGCGGCGACCGCGCGCGCGAGCCTCTCGCGTTGCTCCTCCTCGGCCCGCGGGTTGTAGACGAGCGACTCCTCACCGTGCATGGCGAAGACATCCGGTGCGAGGAACGCGCACTGCGCGTACCCCTGGCATTTGTTGAGATCGACGACAAGCCTCATCGACGCTCCGCCCTTTCGGCGGCCAGGTCCGTCCTCGCTCCACCCACTCGGCGGGCGGTCGTCTCGGGACTGCGGTCATCTCCCGCACGCCAGCATGGAAGCCGGGATGTGGCCGCGCGCGCCGGGACATGCCGATCGGGTGACCTCCCGCGCCGCCGTCCTCAGCCGACGGTGACGGCCTGCCGCCGACGGTCGTTCACCACGAGGATGTAGGCGCTCAGCAGCAACGACCATGCCGGGAACACCAGCTCGGACCACGGGATGTTCGGTACGACGAAGAGCAGCGTCAGTGAGGTGAGGAAGCCCAGCACGGTGAGCCACCTGGGCAGGACTCCGAGGCGGTGCCCGAGCACCGACAGGGAGCCCGCGAAGACGGCGGCCATCCGCATCGCGTACCCGGTCATCAGCGTGTACGCGAAGTGGCGGCCGAAGTTCCAGGTGGACAGCCCGGGGGCGCTGCCGGAGGGCTGCTGGGTGGCGATAACGGCCCAGGCCGCCGCGGCCGCGCCGAACATGGTGGCGGTGAAGACCAGGCCGCTGCCGAGGAAGACGGTGGCGAGGAACTTGTCCTCGGCGTTGCCGACATGGGCCCGTACGGCGCCGACGAACCACAGGAAGAAGATGCCGGCGAACGGCACGAGATCCAGGGCCGCGCGCACCGCACCGCGTCGGGCCGAGTCGGTGAACGCCCGGGCGGTGACCGCGTCGGCGCCTTGGGGAATGGCGAGCCGGATCAGGACGATGGCGGCCGCGAGCAGCAGCGCGAAGACGATCCCCGCGAGCCCGGCCGCCCGCGGGGTCTGCAGTGCCTGCTCTCCCGGCCCGATGTCCTGCATGCGCGGCTCGCTTCCTCTCCGGAGGTTCCGGCGGTCCCCGCCACCAGCAAGCCTCCTCTCCGAGAGCCTCGCCACCGGGAGACGCCCGAACGGCAGAGCGCGCGGACCGTCAAGTGTGGGGAGCCGAGGCCGGGGGCCGCCCCGACGAGGAGCGGGTGGCCGCGCTGTTCGCCACCGCCGGGTCCGAGTTCGGCGGGGTCGACGTGGTCGTCCACGCGGCCGGCCGGATGTATCTGGCCCCGGTCGCCGAGCTGGATCCGGCCGAGCTCGACGCGATGCACCGCACCAACATCCGCGGCACGTTCGTGGTCGCCCAGCAGGCCGCCCGTACGCTGCGCGCCGGCGGGGCGTTCATCACCTTCTCCACCTCCGTGGTGGGCCTGGCCTTCCCCGGGTACGGCCCGTACGGCGCGAGCAAGGGCGCGGTCGAGGCGCTGACCATGGTCCTCGCGCGGGAGCTGCGCGGCCGGGACGTCACCGTCAACGCCGTCGCCCCCGGTCCCACCGCCACCGACCTCTTCCTGGAGGGCAAGGACGAGGAGACCGTCGCCCGGCTGGCCGCCCAGCCCCCGCTGGAACGGCTCGGCACCCCCTCGGACATCGCCGAGGGGGTGGCCTTCCTCGCGTCGCCGGCCGGCCACTGGGTCAACGGCCAGGTCGTACGCGCCAACGGCGGCATCGTCTGACCGACGACGGCACCAACCCGACCGACAGCATCACCACACAAGGAGAGACCCCACCATGCCGTTCGCGAACTTCAAGGTCCCCGCGGGAAGCCTCGACGACAAGCAGAAGGAGCTGATCGTCACCCGCGCCACCGAGCTCTGCGTCGAGATCTACGGTGAGCGTGCCCGCGCCACCACCCTGGTCCTGGTGGAGGAGGTGACCGACGGAGGCTGGGGCATCGGAGGCCATGTGCTGACCCTGGCCATGCTCCAGTCGCCGGACCACTGACGGACCGGCTCGGTCTTCGTGCTAGAACGCTTCGTCATGGAGACCGAGCCGATCACCCTGTCCACTCCGCGGCCGGTGCGGCGGCCGACGCTCGTCCAGGGCTGGCACGAACTGGCCTTCCTGCACTGGGCGGTGGAGCCGGAGCGGGTGGCGGGTCTGCTGCCGCCGGGCACCCGTCCCGACACTCTGGACGGGGTCACCTACGTCGGCCTGGTCCCCTTCCTGATGCGCGGCGTGGGCCTGGGACCGGGGCCGGGCCTGCCGTACCTGGGCACGTTCTGCGAGACGAACGTACGCCTGTACTCGGTGGACGAGCACGGCCGGCGCGGTGTCGTCTTCCGGTCGCTGGACGCGGCCCGGCTCATACCGGTGCTGGTGGGCCGGCTCGGCGTCCGGCTGCCGTACGTGTGGTCCACCATGCGCCTGCGCCGCAAGGGAGACGTGATCACCTACAGCTGCCGCCGCGGGCGCGCGGGAGGCCGGGGCGGGGCGAGCCGGGCCGTCGTGCGGGTCGGCGAACCGATCGCCGAACCCACGCCGCTGGAACGGTTCCTGACCGCACGGTGGGGTCTGCATGTGTCATGGCACGGCCGCACGCTGCACCTGCCCAACGAGCACGCACCGTGGCCACTGCACCGGGCCCGGCTGCTCGACCTCGACGACGACCTGGTCACGGCCGCCGGGCTGCCGCCCCTGACAGACCCTCCGGTCAGTGTGCTCCACTCCCCCGGGGTCACCGTCCGGTTCGGGACCCCCACCCTGCTTGCGTAGGCGCACTCGGCGTTCAGGCGGGCTCCTCGGTCTTCGCCACGCACAGGGCCCAGATGATGAACCCCGAGATGGCGATCATCAGGATCGACCAGACGGGGTAGTACGGCAGGGACAGGAAGTTCGCGATGACGATCAGCGCGGCGATGGCGATGCCACCCATCCGTGCCCAGAAGGTCGCCTGGAACAGCCCGAGGCCGATCACGACGGCGATCGCGCCGAGGAAGAGATGGATCCAGCCCCAGCCGGTCATGTCGTACCGGAAGACATAGCTGGGCGTGACGAGGAAGACGTCGTCCTTGAGGATCGCCATGATGCCGCGGCAGATGCCGAGCACTCCGGTGATCATCAGCATGACGGCGGCGAACATCATCAGACCCGCGGCCCATGCCTGCTTCGTTCCGGTCTGCGTGCGGGGGGTGGTGGTCATCGCTCCGCCTCGTTTCGTCTGGTCCGGCTGTGATCGTCGTCGGGCTGTGACCGTCGTACGGCTGTGATCGTCGTCCGACGCCGGTCGTCGTACGGCGGTGGTCGGTGTACGGCGGTGGTCGGTGTACGGCGGTGGTCGGTGTACGGCGTGCGGCGGTCAGCTCAGGACCTTCGCCTTCGCCCGCTGGAACTCCTCCTCCGTGATGTCGCCCCTCGCGCGGATCTCGGACAGCTTGGCGAGCTGGTCGACGCTGCTCGGCTCGGAGGTGCCGCCGGCGGTCTGCCGGATGTAGGTGTCGAACTGCTCCTTCTGCGCACGCGCGGAAGCGAGTTCGCGGCTGCTCATGCTCCTGCCCCGCGCGATGACGTAGACGAAGACGCCGAGGAAGGGGAGGACGATGACGAAGGCCAGCCAGCCCGCCTTGCCCCAGCCGCCGAGCGAGTCGTCGCGGAAGATGTCGAGGATGACCTTGAAGAGCAGGATGAACCACATGACCCACACGAAGAACCAGAGCATCGTCCAGAACGCGCTCAGGAGCGGATAGTCGTAGGCGAGGTACGTGTGTACAGCCACTTGTCTCCTCCTCCGTTCGGGGTGGACCCCCTGGTGGCGGTCCGTGCCCACCTCAGCGTGTCCGCCGCGCCGGCCGTGCGCCTCACCCGAGGAGGGTGATCGGCGGTCCGGGGCTCACACCGTGTCCTTCTCCGCCCTGCGGATGGCGGCCCGCAGGGCGAACGCCATCACCAGATCCGCCAGTCCGAGCAGGACCAGCCACAGCCCCAGCAGCCGGGTCAGGACGACCGCGGACTCGGTCGGCAGCGCGAGGACCACGATCCCCGCGACGACACCCAGCGCACCCACGCCCGCGAGGACGCCCCGGTGCGGCAGGTCCCTGACGGCGACGGCGGTGTAGAGGGTGAGCATGCCGGACACGAGCCAGGCGACACCGACGATCAGGGACAGCGCGGCGATGGTCTGCAGGGGGTGACGCAGACACAGCACACCGGCCACGACGAACAGCGTCGCGAGCAGGACCCGTGCGAACCGCTCGCCCTGAGCCTCCCGGGCGAATGCCGCGACGAATCTGAGCACACCGCTCACCAGCAGATACAGGCCGATGACGACCGCCACGACATGCAGCGTCCCATGCGGCCACACCAGGATCACGATGCCCGGAATCAGGGTGACGAGCGCCGAGGCCAGCGCCCAGCCCCAGGAGGCGCCCAGGGCGGCCATCACCTCCAGGGGATCCCCCTGCGACCCGAAGGCCGTGCCGTAGGGGTCCTGTTCCGGTCCGGGACCAGGACCCGAATGCGACGGTGCGGTCATGGCTCCTCCTCACTCCTGATCGGCGCGGACCGGGTACGGGCCCCGTCCGCTCACTCCGGCAGCTGGCGCATCTCCAGGACGTGCAGCCCCAGCGACTGGCATCTGGCCAGCAGCCCGTAGAGGTGCGCCTCGTCCACGACCGGGCCGAACAGCAGCGTCTGATCCGACACGACGACATGGTCGAGCTCGGGAAAGGCTTCGACGAGCGTCTTGGACAGGTGTCCGTCGATGCGGATCTCGTACCGCATGAGCTGCTCTCCCCGCGGGTGGAGTGTGGCGCAGGCGAACTCTGGCTTCCTGGCGATCCTCCGCCGTGACGCGCCGCCCGGCCTCACCCGGCAGAGGTGAAACGACGGGCCGCGGGGTACCGCGGCAGGGCGGCGCACCGGGCCGCGCACGGCGCCCGACCAGCGCCTTCCGGCCCCGCATGCGGCGGCTTCCGGCACGGGGCACGCTGGGAGATGCGCGAGAGCCCCGGAGGTGGTTCCTGTGGCGTTCAGCCGTCGCGGCCGGGAGGTGGACGAGAGGGCTGCCTCGATGGTGGAGGCGCTGTTCACGCAGTCACCGGTCGGGCTCCATCTGCTGGACACGGAGCTGCACGTCGTACGCGTCAACACCGCCACACCGGTCATGCGGGACGTCCCCATGGACCAGGTGGCCGGGCGCCCGCTCCACGAGGTGTACGACATCGTCGACGACCAGGAGGAACTCGAGGCCGCCGCGCTCGGCGTCCTGGACACCGGGATCCCGATGCGGGACCGTGTCGTACGGGCGCGCTTCAAGGGGACTTCGCCGCGGGTGGGCCACTTCGAGATCACCATACTGCGGCTGGAGAGCACGTCCGGCGCGGTGCTCGGCCTGGCCGTCACCGCGGTCGACGTCACCGAACGCGAGCGGAACCGGGCCCGCTCCGAGGTCCTCGACGCGGTGCGCCGGTCGGTGGGGCGCACGCTGGACGCGGCGGTGACCGGTGAGGAACTCGTCGGAGCCCTGGTGCCTGCGTTCGCCGACGCCGCCGTCGTCGAAGTGGTGGACGCCGTCATCCGCGGCGACGATCCGCCGCTCGCCCCGCTGCCCCGGGGCACGCCGCTGATGCGCACCGCGTTCCGCGCCACGAGTGCGCACCCGCCGAAGGCGCACCCGGTGGGTGACGTACGCCGGCTGCCGGCCCCCACCCCCTTCTCCCAGGCGCTGGCCGACCTGCGCCCGCGGGTGGTCTCCCTGGAGCCCGACGCCCCGTGGTTCGACGTCGACCCCGCGCGCGCCGAGGCCGTCCACGCGTCGCGGGCCCATACCCTGCTGGTGGTGCCGCTCACGCTGCGCGACACGGTCGTGGGCCTGGTGAGCCTCTACCGCGCGGGGCAGACACCCCCCTTCGACGAGGGCGACAGACGACTCGCGGTCGAGCTGGCCGCCCACACGGCCCTGTGCGTCGACAACGCCCGGCGCTTCGTCCGGGAGCACACCGTCGCGGCGACGATCCAGCGTCAGTTGCTGCCCCGTACACCGGAGAGCCACACGTCCCTGGAGACCGCCTATCTGTCCGTCACCGGTGCCGATCCCGGGGCCTGGTACGACACCATCGCCCTGTCCGGTGCCCGGACCGCGCTCGTGGTGGGAAGCGTGTCCGGGCACGGCCTCAACGCGGCCGCGACCATGGGCCAGTTGCGCACGGTCATCCGCTCGCTGTCCGCGTTCGACATCGCCCCCGACGAGCTCCTGGCCCGGCTGCACGACACGACGACCCAGCTGGCCGCGGAGCGCGCGAATCTGCCGTTGGGCGATCCGCTGCGCCGCGAGACCCTCGCCGCGGACTGTGTGTACGCGATCCACAATCCCCTGACCGGCACCTTTGAGATCGCGGGAGCGGGCCGGCTGGCTCCGCTCCTGGTACGGCCCGACGGCACCGTCGGCATCCCGGACCCGCCGTCCGGACCCCGGCTGGGCACGGACGCGGACGCGCCGTTCACGTCCGTCGAGTTCGAGGCACCGGAGGGAAGCATCCTGGTCTTCGCCAGTGACCCCCTGCTGACCTCGTACCTCGCGGACTCCCCGGGACCCCTGCGCTCGTCGCCCGAGTACCTCGACCGCCCGCTGCAGGAGCTGTGCGACGCGGTCGTGTACGCGCTCCCGTCGGGCCTCGGGGCCGGTGATGCCGCGGTGATCGTCGCGCGGGTCCGCGCCCTGCCCGCCGACCGTGTCGCCTCCTGGTACCTGGACGCCGATCCCGCCGCGGTGGCCGAGGCCAGGCGCCGCGTCCGCGCGCAGCTCACCGCCTGGAGGGTGGACGACGAGACCGCCTTCAACACCGAGCTCATCGTCAGCGAACTGGTCACGAACGCCATCCGGTACGGGGATCCGCCCCTGGAGCTGCGGCTGATCCATGACCGCAGCCTGACGTGCGAGGTCCGCGACGGCGGTGCCGCGGCGCCGCATCTGCGGCACGCCCGCACGGTCGACGAGGGCGGACGGGGTCTGTTCATCGCCTCGCAGCTGGCCCACGCGTGGGGCACGCGGTACGCGGACGACGGCAAGACGATCTGGACGGAACAGTCCTTCGCGCCGCGCAAGGATCCCCGCTGATCGGGCTTTTGATCAGGTTCTTTCCCGGCCTGGTGGACCTTGTCCCGGTGGGCCCGGTGCCGCCGGCTGCCCCTCGGCCTCCACCCGGCCGCTCGCGGCCAGCAGGGCCAGCAGCGCCAGCACGGCGAGCAGCACGAGCACCAGGAGCAGGACCGTCAGAACCGTCGGATGGTTCCACAGGGCGAAGACCAGCGCCACGATCAGCAGCGCGGCGAGTGTGATCGCCCGGCGGTACGACTGCGCCCACTCCCCCGCCCGGCCCGTACGGATGTTGCGGTCGGCCGCCCACCGGGCCGTGGCGTCAGCGGTGCTCTCGGACCTGCTGCGGACGAGGACGGGCAGCCGTCCCGGGCCGATGAGGTAGGTGCCGAGCGCGATGACGACGCCCAGGACGATCGCCGTGCGCAGGCTGACGCGCAGAAAGCGCACGAGCGTGTCGAAGACCGCGGAGGCCGCCGCCTTCGACTGCACCTCGGGCGGGAGGTGGTCCAGGTAGTAGTCGCGGGCGACGACCAGCGCGATGGCCACGACCAGACAGGCGAAGGCCGCTCCCAGTGCGGTGCGGGCCAGGGCCCGCCGTCGCCCGCGGGCCAGCAGCACTCCGCCGACGCCGATGAGTACGACGATGACGGGAAGCCAGTTGCCGAGCGCGTCCAGCAGCCGGGCTGCCTTGCGGGCCTTGGCGAGCTCGTCGGAGTGGAAGAGCACCAGCTGCTCGTTGACCGCGGGGATGTACTTCGCCGGGGAGAGTCCCGCGTCGACCAGCTGCTTCTTGACCTGTTCGACGGCCTCGCCCACGTCGAGGGTGACGGTGCCGCCGGAGACGCCGACCGAGCCGCGCCCCTTGCCGGTGAGCGCGTGCACGACGGCGTTGTGGGCGGCCCTGTTGGCGTCCGTCCACACCTTGGCGAAGACGTCGCTCTGCACCACCCGGGTGGCCACCTTGGACACGGCCTGGTCGACCGCGGAGTTCAGCTGCGGCCCCAGGCCCTTCAGGGCGTCGGCGGCGCGGGGCGGCAGTCCCTGGGACTCCAGCCAGGTGGCGACGTCCGCGGCGACCTGCTGCCCGTTCACATGCACGGCCACGGCCTCGGTGATCCGCTGCACCGCCGCGTCCTGGACGGCCGGTTCGGAGGCGAGGGGGGCGACGGTGGAGACGTACCGGTCGTTGTCGAGCACGATGTCGTGCACCCAGGTCGTCAGCAGGGCGACGGGGACCAGGATGCAGGTGAGCACGATGAGCACGGCCGAGGCGACCTTGCGGGCCACCCGGCCGGCCGCGGATCCCTGGGCCGGCCCCGCACCGCCCGGGGCCGGCGGGGTGCCTTCCGGGCCTTGACCGGGAGACGAGCCGGGGTCGTGCGCATCGCTCATGGGGCCTCCGGCCGGTGCGTAGCTGTCCACCCCATTCCGTCAGCGTGCGGGCACCGGAGCACGCCGACGGCGTCCATCCGGGCGAGGAAGCAGGCGACCAGGTCCTTGGCGGCAGGCGGGCGGCGGCCATGAGATGGCCAGTCCACCGGGCGTGGGGCACGCTGGAGTGGTGGGTGCGCGGCAGAGCCTGACGGGTCTGCGGCAGTCCTGGCAATCGAGTCACGCGCTGCTGCTGCTTCCGATCGCGCTCATCGTGGTCATCACCGTGGTGGACATCCGCTCACCCGAGGACGTCCATCTGGGACCCACACTGGTCATCGCACCGGCACTGACCCCGTCCTTCGCCGGGCCCTGGGCGACCGCGCTGGTGGGGGCGCTCGCGGTCGCGGCCCAGACCCTCATCGCCGTCTTCCACGGCGGGCTGGCCAGCACGAACCACATCGTGCAGATCATCACCCTGGCCGTACTCTCGGCGCTCATCGTGCTCTACTGCGCGATCCGCGACCGGCACCGTGCCCAGCTGGCCCAGGTCCGGTCGGTGGCCGAGGCCGCCCAGCACGTGCTGATGTGGCCGCTGCCGGAACAGATCGGCCATCTGCGGATCGCCTCGCTGTACCTGGCCGCCGAGGACGAGGCCCAGATCGGCGGGGACCTGTATGCGACCACCCGGGTCGACAACACCGTCCGCGTGCTGATCGGGGATGTGCGCGGCAAGGGTCTGTCCGCCATCGGTGAGGCCGCGCTGCTGCTCGGTGCCTTCCGCGAGGGCGCCCACCGGCACATGACCCTGCCGGACCTCGCCGTCACGCTGGAGCAGAGCGTGACCCGCTACACGGCCGACTTCGAACCGCCCGAGGAGGCCGGCGAGCGATTCGCCACCGCCCTGCTGGTGGAGATCCCCGAGGACGACGCGGTCACCCGGATGACCAGTTGCGGACACCCTCCGCCGCTACTGCTCAGCCCCGGTCACGCGGTCTCCGTCCCGAGCCTGCATCCGGCACCCCCGTTGGGGGTCCACACGTCGAAGCCCGGGGACTACACGCTGGACGTGTTCTCCTTCGAGCCCGGCGACACCCTGCTGCTGTACACCGACGGCGTCATCGAGGCCCGCGACGCGGACGGCCGCTTCTACCCGCTCGCGGAGCGCGTCGCACAGTGGACCGAGGCCAGCCCGGAGGCCCTCATGCACCACATCCGGCGCGACCTGCTGAGCCACTGCGGCGGACGCCTCGACGACGACGCGGCCCTCATCGCCCTCCACCGCACCGCGGCCGTCCACCACCGGCATCACGGCCGACGGATCCATGCCGACGCGTTCGGCCACGGCTCCGGCGCGCGTCCGGATTCCGGCTGAGGCCACCCCACCCGCCCATGCGCAGACAGGCGGTGTTGCGGCTCTGGTTGTCCTTGAACGGCCCGGTCGGCAGGGAGGCCGCGCCGAGAGGGAAGGGCCGCACCCGTGGGGCGTTCACCGGGCGCGCGGCGGCGGGGTGTGGTGCCGCCTGGGCCACGGGGCCGCCCGTCAGACTCAGGGCCGCGGCCGTACCGGCGGCGGTGAGGAAGGTCCGTCTGCCAAGAGGTGGGATCACGAAGTCCTCCGCATGTCGATGACGTGGGGCGGGGAGTCCCGGTCCCCGCCCCACTGACTATTGTTCGAAATACCGAATGCTGTGCGACATACCGACCAGAGCTCTACGGTAGAGGACTGACTCCTGATGTCAATGACACCCGGGAGACCGCAGTGAGGGAGGCCGAACGCGGGCATCCGGGCCGGGACTTGTTGCGGCCGCGGTCATGACGCACCCTGTTCCGGGCACAAGTCATGATCGTGCGGACCGAACAGTACGGGCCGAAGAACGGGGAGGAAGCCATGGGCGACGGGATGTCGCGGGCGATGTGGGAGCGGTACGAGCCGGTGCACGACCTCGTCTACTTCGCTCCGGAGGCGCGTGAGGCCGCGGACGGGCTCGGGATGCGCGGCTTCTGGATGGGGTACTTCGCGCTGCGCGCGGCGCCGCTGGGTGCGGTGCCCGCCTCCGTCGTGACCGGATCCTTCTATGTCTTCCATCCCGACCGCGTGGCGCGGGCGCTGCCCGACGCATGGGCATACGCCGGCCCGGCCGACGCCCTCGCGGCACGGCAGTGGGCGATGGACGTCGCGATGACCCGGCTGTTCGGCGCGGACGTCGTGGGCTCGCCGGAGATGGCCGAGGCCGCCGATCTGGCCTGGGAGGCGGCCGC
This sequence comes from Streptomyces sp. HUAS 15-9, assembly GCF_025642155.1. Lineage (NCBI taxonomy): Bacteria > Bacillati > Actinomycetota > Actinomycetes > Kitasatosporales > Streptomycetaceae > Streptomyces > Streptomyces qianjiangensis. The sequence continues at coordinate 778,747 of NZ_CP106798.1, forward strand.
CGCCGCGGACACGGCGGGCCGCGTGCTCGCCGCCGCCAACCAGGCCCTGGACCGTCCCGAGCCATCGCATGTACGGCTCTGGCAGGCCCTGACCACGCTCCGGGAACACCGGGGCGACGGGCACTTCGCGGTTCTGGTCGGTCAGGGGCTCGGACCGGTCGAGGCGATGGTGCTGAAGGCGGCCGCCCGTGAAGGGGACCGGGAGATACTGCGGGACACCCGCAAGTGGGAGGCCTCGGCATGGCAGGCCGCCGAGAGTGCGCTGCGCGCACGCGGGTGGCTCGGGGAGGACGGGGCCCTGACCCCGGCCGGCGCGGCCGGGCGCGCGGCCGTCGAGGCACAGACCGACGCCGTCGCCGAGCGACCGTGGGCCGCTCTGGGCGCGGACCGCACCGAGCGCCTCGCCGCCCTCCTCGAACCGCTGGCCCGGACCGTCTGGGACTCCGGGGTGCTGCCCTCCGGCAACCCGGTCGGCGTACGCCGGCCGCACCGGGTCGACACAGGGGGTCACTGACAGGGTTTGGCGAAAAACAGTCGTAGTAACCGTCGAAGTGCCGTGTAATTCAGTCGTCTTCGGAATGCCGGAGATGAGATTGTTCCGTCCGGGCCCATCCGGGCCACAGGGGGAGGAAACACCACAGTGAATCGCATGCGCACGTCCGCCACGATCCTGGCCACGGCCGGAATCGTCACCGCCGCTCAGCTCGGCCTCGCGGGAGCCGCGTCCGCGCAGCCCTCGGCGACGAGTTCCGGCTGCCCGATCGACCTCGTCTACCCGAGCCGCTTCTACGTCGACTCGCACGGCTGGGTCACCAACGGCGGCCTGTACTTCGGGCTCAAGAACAAGAGCACGACCAAGAGCTTCTCGAAGGTCACCTTCACGGTCACCGACGTGAAGAACATCCGCTTCGGCAAGGCCAAGCCCACGGGCGGCAAGATCACCAAGAACACGACCAAGGTCGTGTCGGTGTACACCGTGACGCTGAAGAAGAAGGCCAGCCTCGGCATCAAGGTGCCGACGCACCTGCTCAACACCCACTCCTACAAGGTGAAGTTCACCCTGAAGGGCACGGGCTGGAACTGCGCCCCGAACCAGGGGACCTGGGGCAGCTGACCCCCCGGACCGTACGCTGGTGGCCGTGGTCGAGCGCGACGGAACAACGGGCGAGGGGTCGGGCACCGCGGTGTCCCGGCTCACCGGTCGTCCGGTCACCAGTGTGCGGGCGTTGTCGGCGAACCTTGCCGAGGTGATGCTCGATGACGGCCGGGCCGTGATCGCCAAGCGCGGCGATCACGGCCCGGGCGCCGTACGGGCCGAGGTGGCCGGGCTGCGCTGGCTGGCCGCCGCCGGGGCGGTCCGCGTGGCGCAGGTGCTCGGTCACGACGAGCGGTGGATGGTGATCGACCGCGTCCCGGACACACGGCCCGGCGCCGAGGCGGCGCTGCGTTTCGGCCATGAGCTGGCCGCCCTGCACACCGCCGGGGCACCGGCGTTCGGGGCCCCGCCGCCCGACGGCCCCGTGGCGGCGTACATCGGCCTCGCCCCCATGCGCAACGTCCCCGGCACCGACTGGCCGCGCTGGTACGCCGACCACCGCGTGCTGCCGTATCTGCGCGACGCCGTCGACAAGGGCACGATCCGCCCGGGTGAGGCCACCGTCGTCGAGCGCGTCTGCGAGCGGTTGCCGGAGCTCGCCGGACCCGCCGAGCCGCCCGCCCGGCTGCACGGCGACCTGTGGAACGGCAATGTGCTGTGGGGAGCCGACGGTCATGTCTGGCTCATCGACCCGGCCGCGCACGGCGGACACCGCGAGACCGACCTGGCGATGCTCCACCTCTTCGGCTGCCCCCACCTGGACCGCGTCCTGGAGGGCTACCGGCAGGCCGCACCCCTGGCCGGGGGCTGGGAGGAGCGCATCGGCGTGCACCAGCTGTTCCCGCTACTGGTGCACGCGGTGCTGTTCGGCCGGGGATACGCGGAACAGGCCCTCGCCGTCGCCCGACGGGCCGCCGCGGCCTGACCGGACCGAGGGGACCGCCGGCCCACTACTCCCCCGCGTCCGGGAGCTGGATCCGGCCGGACTTGATGTAGCGGGCCAGATTGAGGTGGTCGCCGTGCTCCTCGCGCAGCCCCTCCGCCCACAGCACGCTCTGGGTGCCTTCATGCTTGACCATGCCCGGGCTCACCCCGATCCGGAAGCCACCGGGCACGGGCCTGCCGTCCTTGTAGGGCAGGAAGTCGAGCGGTCCGGGCCCGTCGGAGGCGTACACCGCGCAGTCGGACAGCACCGCCACCGGGTACTGCCCGGTCGTCCGGGCGGTGGTGAGCATCTTGCGGTGCATGTTGATCCGGGCCTTGGAGATGACGGCGGCACGGATGTCCGGGCGCCACGTGGGCCGTTCCAGCGCCGGCCAGCGCTCCCCCGGACGCCATCCGGTGCGGGCCCGCTCACGCAGCTTGCCGATGCCGCCCTTGACCGTGGCCTTGATCGCCGCCAGCACCAGGGCCAGCTGCGGATCCCGGTCCTTGTGGCCGTCCATCGCGGCCAGGAACTCCTCGGGCGTCATGCCGGTGGTCACGCCGAGGTCGGCCATGGTCGCGACGTACGCGTCCCGCAGACGGGTGTACCAGGCGTCCAGGTACGGGCCGTGCTCGGGACGTACGTACGCCTCCAACGGGTCGACCTCGTAGCCGAGTTCCCGCGCGTACGCCACCGTCGGCGTCGCGTACCAGGCCGGGCCGAGCGGCGCGTCGCCGTCCGGGGTGAACGGGCTGGGCAGGCGCGGGTCGAGCCGGATGTGGGAGAGGTCGACCAGCCAGGAGCCGGGCAGCGACGGGTCGAAGGCGGGGTTGTGCGCGTGGACCGGCGCGCCGAGGCCGACGACGGTACGGTTGGCGGCCGCCGCGAAGGCCATGTTGACGTCGATCCCGACGAGGTACGGCCGCATGCACTCCTCGTCGGTCAGCGGCCGGGCCCAGTCGTAGGCCTCCTCGCGCAGCATCTCGGCCGGGGTGCGCTGGTGGAAGCGCGGCAGACGGTCGAGGAGCGGATGGCCGTCGGGGGCCTCGCACGGGGCGCAGTCCACCACCTGGGTCAGCGCGCCCGGGTTCGGGGCGGACACCCACTGGTCGTGGTCGTCCTTCACCGCGCGGGTGGGTGGGTGCAGCGCGGTCATCAGCTCCAGGCCGGTGACGGCGGTGGAGCCGCGCGGGGTGAGGACCCGGGCGGCGTACGTGCCGAGAACACGGGCGAGTTCGACGGGCGGCAGTTCGGCGGCGTCGCCCCAGTGCCGGGCGTCCAGGGCGTGCCAGGAGGGGAGGCAGAGCTGGACGCAGTTGCGCCGGCCGCCCTGTGCGGGCCGGTAGATACGGGCCCAGGGTCCGAATCCGCGCTTGGTGAGCTGCCAGTCGGCCTTCTTCAGCTGCCGTACCACCTTGTGGGACTCCGGGATACGGCCCGCCAGGCGCTCCTCGTCGCTCAGTTCGGCGGGCAGCCCGTAGCGCTCGCAGGCCGCCGCGGTCAGTACGACGAGGGGGTCCGCGTCCTTGCCCGAGCGATGCAGCCGCGGCTGCCCGAGCATCGCCTCGGCCAGCGTCCACTCCACCAGCGCCGGGAGCGACTTCGCGGGCACGTCCAGGACCAGCCCGCCGACGCAGTACGCGTTGACCTCACCTTCGGCCACGTCGACCACGGCAAGGGGGCCGTGCACGAAGCGGGGGTCGGCGGCGTCGGCGGGGGCGGACCTGGGGGCGTTCCGGGAGACACTCCGAGGGGCATTCCTGGGGACTTCGGCCGCCCCCTTCCTCGCGGCCGGACGACGCGATACCGAAGCCGGTCCGCGCCCAGCCGCTCCCGACGCCGGGCGCGCGCCGGCCGACTGCCCGTCAGCCAACCGCCCACGGACCGGCTCACCGTCGGCCGACTGCCCGCCGGTCGACTGCCCGTCGGCCGACTCGCCGCCGGACGGGCCCGCTTCGGCATCGTCCCCGGCGGGCCGCTGCCCTGCGCTCGCGCCACCGGCCGCGCTCCGCCCGGCGGACGGCTGCTCAGCGCCCCCGGGCGCCTGATGCCCGACGGCCACCTCTCCGGCGTCGTCCGCGTCGCGTGACTGCGTTCCGTGCGTGTGCGGGAGTCCGGGATCCGTGCCTGTCGCCGAGGCAGGGGGCGGCGCGGCCGGATAGCGGTGGGCCAGGCCGTCGAGGAGTCTGCGGTAGGCCTGTAGGCGTTCGCCCCTGGGTTCGGCGCGGCCCGCCTCCCAGGCCTGGACGCTCGGCACCCGTACCCCGAGCGCCTGGGCCACGGCGGCCTGTGTCAGCCCGGCCGTCTCGCGCAGCCGCACCCGCTCCGCGGGAGCGGGAAGCACGGTGCCGCCGTCGACGGCGGCGAGCAGTGAGTCGACAGCCGCGAACAGCTCATCGGGCTGGTCCGTCATTTCCACATCCGTCTTTCTACCTGACGCCCTGGCGGATCTCTTCGAGCCGGGTCGTCAGCCGCTGATGGCGCTGCGAGGCGGCCTGGGAGGAGTTCAGGCCCTGGTATCCGGCGATCTGCCGCCAGTCCATGCCGCGGCGCCGCGCCTCCATGACCACCTGGCTCTCCAGCCGGTCCAGTTGGTGGCGCAGATCGTCGAAGAGGCTCAGCGCCGCGCCGACGTCGTCCGCCGTCACCTCCGGCACCGGGGCGTCGGCGGCCCTCAGCAGTCGTCCGAGCAGTGCCGCGTCCCGGGCGAGCCGGTGTGCCGGAGCACCGTCGTCGACGGGATGGTCCCCCAGGGCGGACAGCCGTCGGCGGGCCTCGTCGTCCTGGGCGTCATGTGCCATGCGGGCATGCTATCTCAGCCATCCAACGAAACAACGTTCCGTTGATTTCTTAATGGGACCTTAAATCGGACTGAGATTACTCAGAGTAAGGAAACCAACCAGGCGTTCGATTCGTATAAGTGCATGGAAGCTTTAAAACAGGGAGAGACCATGCAACCGTTCACGCTCAACTACGCGCGCCCCGCAGTGCAGTTGGAAGTCACCGCTCCGTACGCGTACGACTCCGGACTGCAGTTGAACGTGTTCCCCGATGGCCGGATCGCTGCCACCGATCACGCAACGCTAAGAGCGCTGGGGACCACGACCTCCACGGCCGGTTCCAAGACGCACTTCGACGACTGACCGCGGATCCCCACGATGACCGTGCTCATCCTGACTTCCGACGAGGACGTGACGGCGGACATGGTGGTCCTCCGGCTCAACGAGGCCGGTGTGCCCGTGGTCCGACTCGATCCCGCCGATCTCACCAGCCGGGTCGCCCTCTCGGGCGAGTATGTGCAGGGCGTCAGCCGTGGACACCTGTCCATCGCGGGCCGGCTGGTGAGCATGAACGGTCTGCGCTCCATCTGGGTGCGCAGGCCGGGGGTCGCGGCCGCCCGGGCCGCGCATCCGACCGCCTGGCTGACCGAGGAGTCCTCCCAGGCGCTGTACGGCATGCTGCGCTCCACCGACGCCCGCTGGATGAACCACCCCGACGCCGCCCGCCGGGCCCGGCACAAGCCCTGGCAGCTGAAGCTGGCCCAGCGCAGCGGACTGCCGGTGCCCGCGACCCTGATCACGACCTTTCCGCAGGCGGCCCGGGAGTTCGCGGAGCGCTTCCCGGACCTGGTGGTCAAGCCTGTCTCCGGCGCGCATCCGCAGGAGCCGCCCCGGGCGGTGCCGACCAGCCGGGTAGCGCCGGACACCGACTTCTCGGCCGTCGCCTTCGGGCCGACCCTGCTGCAGCGACGGGTCACGAAGCGCGCCGACATACGGCTCACCGTCGTCGGCGACCGGCTGCTCGCAGCCCGTAAGCCGGTGGCCCCGGACGCCGACCCCGACGACGTGGACGTGCGCTTCGCCCCGTCCGCCTCCCCCTGGGTCCCCGTGGACGTGCCCCCACGTACCGCGGAGGCCGTCCGCACCTATATGAAGCGGGCCGAGATCGCCTACGGGGCCTTCGACTTCGCGGAGGACGCCGACGGGATCTGGTGGTTCCTGGAGTGCAACCAGTCCGGCCAGTTCGGCTTCGTGGAGATGGACACCGGTCAGCCGATCGCCCGCTCCATCGCGCAGTGGCTCGCGCAGGACACCGAACCGGTACGGTCGTACGTCAACGGCGGCAGGACAACGGCCCCTTGACGGCACCGGCGACGACATCAGGAAGGGGCCACCGCATGCGCGTGGGGCTGCTCGGGACCGGACCGTGGGCGCAGGCGGCGTACGCCCCCGCGCTGAGCGGGCACGGTGAACTGGACTTCGCCGGGGTGTGGGGCCGCCGTCCCGAGGCCGCCTCGGCGTTGGCCGAGCAGTACGGCACGCGTGCGTACGACGACGTGGACGCCCTGCTCGACGAGGTGGACGCGGTGGCCGTGGCGCTGCCGCCGACCGTGCAGGCGGACCTGGCGGTGCGCGCGGCCCGGGCGCGCTGTCATCTGCTGCTGGACAAACCGCTCGCCCTGGAGGTCGCCGACGGGCGGGCGGTGGTCGAGGCGGCCGAGCGGGCCGGTGTCGCCTCCGTGGTCTTCTTCACCACACGGTTCCAGCGGGAGCCGCAGACCTGGATCGACGAACAGGCCGCCGTCGCGGGCTGGTTCACCGCCCGGGCGGAATGGCTCGGCGCGGTGTTCACCAGCGACAGCCCGTTCGCCGCCTCGCCCTGGCGCCACGCGAAGGGCGCGCTGTGGGACGTGGGCCCGCACGCGCTGTCCGTGCTCCTGCCGGTCCTCGGCGACGTCCGCGAGGTGACGGCCGCGGCCAACGGTCCCGGGGACACCGTCCATCTCGTCCTCGACCATGTCACCGGCACGTCGAGCACCCTGACCCTGAGCCTCACCTCCCCGCCCGCGGCGGCCGGGGCGGCGGTCGAACTCCGGGGCGAGGCGGGAGCGACCCTTCTGCCGCGCAGCTCGGAAGGCGCGGTCCCGGCCCTCACCCGAGCCGCCGACGCCCTCCTCACGGCCGCCCGCACGGGCCGCCCGCACTCCTGCGACGCGACGTTCGGCCTGCGGGTCACCGAGATACTCGCGACAGCCGAGGCCCGCCTCAACGGCGGGACCACCTAGGCCGCGTCCGTTTGTGGGGCCGGGGGCGAACCTCCCCGACAGCCAGGCGAAGTCCATGTCGTCGATCAGGATCTCGAAGCCGACCGGAACGTGGCGAGCTCCCGGACGACCGGGTACCCGGCCCTGGTGAAATGCGCGGACATCGGGAAGTTGGTCTGGTCGGTGGCGGCGGCGATGCACTCGGCTCCCCGCTCGACCAGGAAGTGGGAGCACTCCGCGAGGAGGTCGTAGGCGTAGCCGTGACCGCGTTGTTCCGGCAGGACGCCGATGAAACCGACGCACGGCCCCGAAGGATTGTGCGCGGGGACATGGATGCCGACCGGTTCTCCCTGAGGCGTGCGGGCGACCTGCCACCACTGGCGCGGTGAGGGGCACCGCCGGAAGAAGTCGAGCTCCTGCCGGGCGGCCCGGTCCACTCCCCCTTCCTCGACGGCCCTGCGGGCGTGGGCGTCCAGAGTGACGGAGTGGATGCGGCGCAGCGCGTCGAAGAACACCATGTCGTCGGGCTCCGGGCCGAAGACCAGCCGGCCGGGCCGCTCGGGGAGGCCGCACTCCGGTGTCCACCGGTACACGAAGCGCTCCGCGAGGAGCTCGTATCCCGCCTTCCGCGCGGCGGTGAAGCGCGTCTCGGCGGCGGCACGCAGCAGGGGATCGGCGCGCCGGCCGCTCGGCAGGTTCAGCTCCAGGCCGTCGACCCGCCAGGGCGCGGTACGCAGCAGCTCGGCCCCCGCGTCCTCCTCGCCCTCGGTCACGTCGAAGAAGTCGACGGTGAGCGGCTCGGGGTCGTCGGGGCCGCCCCACCAGGCGCCCCGCGCCACCACCGTGCCGTCGCGCAGGGCGACGCGCTTCCAGTCGGGGCGGTGCCGGGCCGACCGGTACGCCTCACGCGTGCGCAGCGGGTCGGGCATGGTGTCGAAGACATGGGCGGTGCTCTCGTCGAGCGCGCGGATGACCGGACGGGTCATGGATTCCTCCGGGACGCACAGGGCGTGGAGCGCTCCCGGTCAGGTCAGATGTGGCACACCCGGGTGACGGGAAGGGAGCGCTGGATGGTCGTGGAGCTCATGGCACTCGCCTCCTTCCGTCCGGTCGTCGGGCGTGGTGCCACACGGTAAGCGGGCGCGTACGCATGCGTCCATCGCTTTCTCGCGGGCGGGCCCGGGACCGGGTGGGGGCGTAACTTGGGCTTGTGAGGACGGTGGGCGGGCGCTGGTCGCGCCAGTACCGGGACGAGCGCAGCTGGCTGCGGGGCGCTCCGCCGCCGCGGTGGGTGCGGGTGCTGCCCGTCGTCCTGCTCGTGGCCGTCGTCGTGATCACTGTCAGCAGTCACGACTACCTCGACCTGGGGTTCCTGCTGGGCGCGATCCCGCCGCTGGCCGTCCTGTCGTACGGTCCGCTGGCCACCGCGCTGCTCGGGGCCATGGTCATCGTGGTGCTGCACATACCGGCCACCCATCTGAACCGGCCGGGCGACGCCGATCTGCTCACCATCAGCTTCGTCGCCGTACTGAGTGTGTTCGTGTCCTATGTGCGAAGTCACCGGGACGCCCAGCTGGTCACGGAGCGGACGGTCGCCGAGGTGGTGCAGCGTGCCGTCGCGCCGCCGCTTCCGGAGCGGGTCGGGAGGATCAGGTGCACGGGGCTGTACCGGGCCGCCCAGCACGGGACGCTGGTCGGCGGGGACTTCTTCGACGTGCGTGACGGGCGGTACGGTGTCCGGGCGGTGATGGGCGATGTGCAGGGCCACGGGCTGTCGGCCGTGGCGACGGTGGTGTCACTGCTCGGCGCCTTCCGGGAGGCGGTGCTCGACCAGCCCGACCTGGAGTCGGTGGCGGCCCGCATGGACCGCAGACTGACGGTGGACTCGGCGGGGGTGCGGCACACCGAGCTGTTCGCCACCGCGATGCTGCTGGAGTTCTCCGGCGACGCCCGCTCGGTACGGATCGTGGCCTGCGGGCATCCGCCTCCGCTGCTGCTGCACGACGGGCGGGTCCGCGAGGTCGGCGTCGAGTCGGGCACTCCTCTGGGGCTCGGCCTCGTCGGTGTCGATCCGCCCAAGGAGGTCACGGTGGCGCTCGCACCGGGCGACCGGCTGTTCCTGGCGTCCGACGGAGTGTGGGAGGCACGGGACGACTCCGGCGACTTCTATCCGCTGCCCGAGCGGCTCGCGGAGCTGGCCCACGACCGCTCGGCCGCGCTGACCGACCTGGTCTGGTCGGATCTCGTACGGCACTGCGGCACCATCCGGGACGACACGACGATGCTCGTCCTAGCCCCCGACCTGCGCTGAGCTTCGTCCACGGCGTGGTCCGGCGGATCGAGGGCGTACGGCAGGTCCAGTCCAACCCGTACTTCGCCATCGACACCCCGAATCCGTGCTTGATTTTCGAAAATCGAGCATGAAACGCCAGGGCGCGCCACCCCTTCCGCCAGGTGCATCCATCTACCAGCATGCATATCCGGTGTTGGCGTGACGTCGCACGAAGTGCCCGGTGACAGACGCCGCGCCCGCGCCCGTGTCAGGCCAGCGGAGATCACCCGGAGCGGTGCATGATGAACCCGATGTGGATGCAGGGCGTGGAATGGCTGGCCGCGGCGGCGGCGAACCCCCGGGCGTGCAAATGGGAATGGGACCACGGTGAGGGCGTCGCACTGCTGGAGGCCGGACGCTTCTGGGACGTGCTGAGCGTTCCCGACCGGCTCGGTCTGCTCACCCTGGACCTGCTGTGGCGGCCCTCGCTGCCCGTTCCCGGGCCGACTCTGGTGGACACCGTGGTGCGCCGGGTCGGCTTCTTCCTGCCGCCCGACCCGTCGGGGCAGTGGGTCGGCGCCGGGCTGCGCTACGCGACCAAGGGCTCCTGGGTCGCCGTACCGCCGCCGTACCGGTCGGCCCGCTCGCTGGAGTGGCTGATCCCGCCCGACGGAACCGGCTCGCTGCACGGGCCCGGCACGCTGGAGATGGCGCTGCGCCAGGCCAACGGCACGCTTGCGGTCCTCGGGCCACAGGCCGACCGATAGCGACAGCGCCTCACAGACGCCCGGCCCCGGGCCGGATGCGCACCGGAAGTCCGGCGAGGAAGGTCCACTTCAGGTCGGGGTCGGCCGGCACGGACCGCCCTTCGGCGCGCCACTCCGCGACGAGCTGCGCGTAGATCGGCTCACGGGTCCGCAGTGCGGCGGTCGGCCGTGGGGGGCGGGGCGCGGCGGGTTCCGGGTTCTGTGAGCGCCGGAACGCGACGGAGGTTCGGTCCATGCCGGAGCAACGCGTGCGGTGCGCCGGTGGTACGCACGCACCCCGGCGCTCACCGGGTGGGGTGAGTGCGCCGCCCGATCGGGGCACCCGTCGGTACGACAAGCATCCGGAACGACAGGTGCCCCGGTCCGGTCGGCACGACGGGTGCCACGGCCCGGTCAGCAGATCCTCGGCAGCTGCTCCCCCAGGGGCATGTCGACGACCCGGGTGCCCCCGAGGCCGGTGCGGGCGACCACCATCCCGGGGTGCTCGCGCACCGCCTCGCCGATGATCCTCGCCTCCTGGCCCAGCGGATGTGCCCGCATCGCGTCCAGGACGGCGTCGGCGTGCTCACGCGGCACGAAGGCCACGAGCTTGCCCTCGTTGGCGACATAGAAGGGGTCCAGGCCCAGTACCGCACAGGCGTTGGCCACCTCCGGCGGGACCGGGACGTCCCGCTCGGTGACGACCACGCCCGTCCCCGAGGCGGCCGCGATCTCGCCCAGCGAGGCCGCGAGTCCGCCGCGGGTGGGGTCGCGCAGCACATGCAGATCCGGGGTGACGGCGAGCATGGTCTCGACGAGACCGCCGAGCGCGGCGCAGTCGCTCACGATCTCCACCCCGAACTCCAGACCCTCGCGCACGCTCATGATGGCCACGCCGTGCACCCCGATCGCACCGCTGACGATCACGACGTCGCCGGGGACGACCCGTTGCGGCCGCAGGTCGACGCCCGCCGGGACAAGGCCGATGCCGGCGGTGTTGAGGTAGATCCCGTCGCCGTGGCCGGCCTCCACCACCTTGGTGTCGCCGGTCGCCACCTCGACGCCCGCGGTCCGCGCGGCCGCACCGAGCGCCTCGGCGACCCGTGAGACGGTCTCCATCTCCACGCCCTCCTCCAGGATGAATCCGCAGGAGAGGTAGGCGGCCCGGGCCCCGCTCATCGCGAGGTCGTTGACCGTGCCGTTGACCGCGAGGTCGCCGATGCTGCCGCCGGGGAAGAACAGGGGTCGTACGACGAAGGAGTCGGTGGAGAAGGCCAGACGCACACCGCCGAGCGAGAGCGCGGCCGCGTCGCCCATCTGAGCGAGGACCTCGCCCCCGAAGGCGGGCGCGAACACATGCTGGACCAGTTCGGCGGAGAGCGTGCCGCCACCGCCGTGCCCCATCACGATCCGGGGCTGGTCGCGCAGCGGGGCCGGGCAGGTCCATCCGGTCAGGTCCAGGGTGTCGGAGGTGCTGTCAGGCAACGGGGCTCGCCTCCCGGGCCGCGGGGGTGATGTCCAGACGCCGGTACAGGTAGTACGCGGCACAGGCGCCCTCGCTGGAGACCATGGTGGCTCCGAGCGGGGTGCGGGGGGTGCAGCGGGTGCCGAACACCTCGCACTCGTGCGGCTTGAGCAGTCCCTGCAGGACCTCACCGCTGCGGCACTCGGCCGGCTCACAGGTGCGGATGCCGTCGACGGCGAACCGCGACTCGGCGTCGTACTCACGGTACTTGGCGGACAGCCGCCACCCGCTGTCGGGAATCACGCCGATGCCCCGCCAGGCGCGGTCGGTGACCTCGAAGACGTCCTCCAGCATGGCGCGCGCGGCCGGGTTCCCCTCGGCGCGGACGGCACGGGGGTAGGCGTTGTCGACGGTGTGCTCACCGCGCTCCAGCTGCGCCACGGTCCGGCGCACGCCCTCCAGGATGTCGAGCGGCTCGAAGCCGGTCACGACGATCGGGACGCGGTGGCGCTCCGCCAGCTCCGGATACTCGTCCATACCCATCACGGTGCACACGTGCCCGGCGGCCAGGAAGCCCTGCACCCGGCAGCTCGGGGAACGCATGATCGCCTCGATGGCGGGGGGCACGCGGACGTGCGAGACCAGCAGGCTGAAGTTGCGGATGCCGAGCTTGCGGGCCTGGTGGACCGTCATGGCGTTGGGCGGTGCGGTCGTCTCGAAGCCGATGCCGAAGAACACCACCTGGCGGTCCGGGTTCTGCTGGGCGATCCGCAGGGCGTCGAGCGGAGAGTAGACGACCCGTACGTCGCCGCCCTCGCCGCGCACCTGGAACAGGTCCCGTCCGGTGCCGGGCACCCGGAGCATGTCGCCGAAAGAACAGAAGATCACCTCCGGCCGGGAGGCGATCTCCAGGGCCTTGTCGATGACCTCGAGCGGGGTCACACACACGGGACAGCCCGGACCGTGGATCAACTCCACCTGCTCGGGCAGGAGTTGGTCGATGCCATGACGGATGATGGAGTGCGTCTGCCCGCCGCAGACCTCCATCAGCGCCCAGGGCCTGGTCACGGTGGCGTGGATCTCGTCGAGGAGCCGCCGCGCGAGCGCCGGGTCCTGGAACTCGTCGATGTACTTCACTTGCGCGCCTCCTCGGCGACGTGCGTCGCTCCCGTGCCCGCGGCGGCTTCCCAGGGATCGCCGAACTCCTCCTGAAGCATGCCGAGTTCGGTGAAGAGTTCGAGCGTCTGCCGGGCCGACTCCTCGTCGAGCCGTTGCAGCGCGAACCCGACGTGCACGATGGCGTACTCGCCGACCCGCAGGTCGGGCAGGTACTCAAGGCACACCTCCTTGACCACACCGCCGAAGTCGACGGTGGCCAACCGGGTGCCGTCGCGCTCCTCGATGTCCAGGACCTTGCCGGGTACCGCCAGGCACATGGGCCTCTCCTCGCTGTGGGGTGGTTCGTCAGTCGGGGACCGTGGTGCGCGCGGCCACCATCAACTGGCCGAGGGCCAGACCGCCGTCGCCCGGCGGGACCAGGTGGTGGCGCAGCACCGTGAAGCCGTCCGCGTCCAGTGCCGTCGTACAGGCAGAGGAGAGCGGGGAGTTGAGGAACACTCCGCCGGTCAGGGCGACCGTGTCCACTCCGTGCCGCTCCCGCGCCCGCAGGCAGACGCGGTGGACGAGATCGGCGACGGCCCGGTGGAAGCGGGCCGCCACCCGCGCCGGAGCGACACCCGCGCGCAGATCGGCCACGATCGCCGAGAGGACGGGCGCCGGGTCGGCCCGCACCGGCTCGCCGTCCAGCAGCGCGAAGGCGTAGCAGGCGGTGTCCTCGCGGGGTGACTGAAGGGACGCGGCCTCCAGTTCGACGGCCGCCTGGGCCTCGTACCCGGCCAGTTGGCACACCCCCGCGAGCGACGACACGGCATCGAAGAGCCGGCCCATGCTGGAGGTGGGAACGCAGTTCAGGTTCCGCTCCAACTGTCTTGTCAAGAGCGGGAGTTCAGCCGGAGGGCAGTGCGCCACACAGGCCAGGTCGGCGGACCAGTCGATCCCGGCGGCGCGCAGATGCGCGAGGGCCATGCGGTAGGGCCGGTGCACCGCGGCGTCTGCGCCGGGCAGCGGTACGTAGGCGAGGTGTCCGAAGCGGGTGAAGCCGTCGTAGTCCGCGAGCAGGAACTCCCCGCCCCACACGGCCCCGTCGTCGCCGTAGCCGGTGCCGTCGAAGGCGACGCCGAGCACCGGCCGGCTGCCGTCCAGTCCGTGTTCGGCCATCGTGGAGGCCACATGGGCGTGATGGTGCTGAACGCGGACGACGGGCCGGCCGTCGGCGTTCCTGGTCGCCCACCGGGCGGAGCGGTAACCGGGGTGCCGGTCGGCGGCCAGCAGAGCGGGCCGTACCGGGGTGATCGACTGCAACTGCCCCACCGCACGTTCGAAGGCCCGCTGGGTGGCCAGGTCGTCCATGTCGCCGATGTGCGCCGACAGCCAGGCCCTGCGCCCCTCGCCGAGGCAGAGGGTGTTCTTCAGGTCGCCGCCGACCGCGAGGGCAGGCTGCACGGGGACGGGGAGGTCGAGGGGCAGGGGCGCGTAGCCGCGGGCGCGGCGCACGATGAGGGGCTTGCCGTCGCACACGCGCACCACGGAGTCGTCGCACGGCACATGGATCGGCCGGTCGTGGGTGAGCCAGGCGTCGGCGAGCGGGGCCAACCGCTCCAGCGCCTCCGCGTCGTCGGTGACGATCGGCTCGCCGGAGACATTGCCGCTGGTCATGACGAGCAGCCGGGTGCCCTCGGGGTCGCCGGGCAGGCCGAACAGGAGGTGGTGCAGCGGGGTGTACGGCAGCATGACGCCGAGGTCGGGGCTGCCGGGGGCGACGGACTTCGCCGGCCAGGCATGAACGGCCCCGGTGTGTGCGCGGCGGCGCAGCAGGACGATCGGGCGGCAGGCGCCGGTGAGCAGAGCGCGCTCCTCGGCGTCGAGACTCACGAGGTGCTCGATGTCGTCCAGGCTCCGGACCATCACGGCGAACGGCTTGTCGCCCCTGGACTTCCGGTCGCGCAGCAGGGCGACCGCGCCGGGGTCGGTGGCGTCGCAGGCGAGGTGGTAACCGCCGAGTCCCTTGACCGCGACGATGGCACCGCGCGCCAGCAGGGCGCGGGCCTCGGCGACCGGGTCGGCCGTGGTGACCGGGACCGGCCGGCCTCCGGATTCGGATGCGCGCACCAGCAGTCGCAGCCGGGGCCCGCAGGACGGGCAGGCGACCGGCTGGGCGTGGAAGCGTCGGTCGGCGGGATCGACGTACTCGCGGGCGCAGTCGGGGCACATCGGGAAGCCGGCCATCGTGGTCTGTGCGCGGTCGTAGGGCAGGCCGGTGACGATCGTGAACCGCGGTCCGCAGTGGGTGCAGTTGACGAAGGGGTGCCGGTGGCGCCGGTCGGCGGGATCGGCCAGCTCGCGCAGACACTCCGCGCAGGTCGCCGTGTCCGGGGGGATCAGCGTGCCGGCGGGTCCGGCCGCGCGCGAGACGAGGATGGTGAATCCGCTCTCGCCGAGGGCGGGCACGTCCTGGTGGTCGACCATGTCCACGCGGGCCAGCGGCGGTGCGTTTGGTGCGATCCGGGCGCAGAACCGGGCGACCGCCTCGGGCGCGCCCTCGACCTCCGCCACGACGCCTTCCGGGGTGTTGGTCACGTGCCCGGACAGGTCCAGTGCGGTGGCTAGGGTGAAGACGTACGGCCGGAAGCCGACCCCCTGCACCACACCGCGCACGGTGACCCGGCGGCGCAGGCGGGTGAGGCCTTCGACTTCGAGAGACGGGGGCAGGAGGCTCACGATCGGGACGGGGCCGTGGCGTGGTCGTGGTGATGGTGGTGATGGGGCTGACGGGCCATCACGGGACTGTGCGGCGGGGCGCCCTCCGCGGCCGCCAGGGCCCGGTCCAGCAGGGCGCCGAGCCCCTGGTTGCCGCGCACCGAGGTCAGCAGCACCTCGACACCGGGATTGACCCGCTCGACGTTCGCGCGGAAGGCGGCCTCGTCGAAGCCGACCGCCTCGGCGATGTCGGTCTTGGTGACCACGACCAGATGGGCCAGGCCGAAGGCGGTGGGGTACTTCAGCGGCTTGTCCTCGCCCTCCGTCACGGAGGCCAGTACGACGCGGAGCGCCTCCCCGAGGTCGTAGGAGGCGGGACAGACCAGGTTGCCCACGTTCTCCACGAACAGCAGCCGGGTCGGCTCGGGCAGCCATCCGTCCAGGTGCCGGGCGAGCATCTGGGCCTCCAGGTGGCACAGCCCGTCGGTGAGGACCTGCTTGACCGGGACGCCCGAACGCGCCAGCCGTGCCGCGTCGTTCTCGGTGGCGAGGTCGGCTGTGAGCGCCGCGACCGGCACGGACCGCTCGCGCGCCAGCGTCAACTCGTGCTCCAGCAAAGCGGTCTTGCCGCTGCCGGGGCTGGAGAGCAGGTTGACGACCGTCGTGCCGCGGGCTGTCAGTTCGGCGCGCAGGGCGTGCGCGGCCTCGTCGTTGTGGGCGAGGACCGCCTGTTGCAGATCGAGCACACGGCACATGGTTCAGCGCTCCTCGACGATCGGTTCGCGGGTGGCCGCGGGTGCGCCGCCGTCGTCCCACCGCACGCTGGTGACGCGCAGTTCACGGCCCGACAGCAGCTCGGTGGTCCCGCCGGCGCACCGCGGGCAGGTCAGCGAGGGCGGCATGCCGACGGCCCATTCGTGCGCGCAGGGTGCGCAGCGCGCCCGCCCCGGGACGGTGTCGGTGACCAGTTCGGCGCCCTCGAGGACGGTGCCGACACAGGCCAGTTCGAAGCAGAAGGACAGGGAGTCGGCCACGACACCGGCGAGTTCACCCACCTCGAGGCGCACCGAACGCACGGCGGTGACGTCCCCGGCCCGCTCGGCCGCTTCCTCCACCTGTCCGATCACCGCCAGCGCGATGGACATCTCGTGCATCGGTCTCCGTCCTGGCGCGTGATGTGCGCGCCGGTCACCGGCCCCCATTACAGGCGCGGCGGCACGGGCGGGCGGCTCGGCACGCCGTCGCCACCCGGGCACGTACGCCGTTCGCCGCAACGTGTCGCCGGGCGGACGGGGCGGTGTCTCACATGCGGCTGATCTTCAGGTAGCGCCTGATGTCGGGCAGCGACTGCACGACCAGGGCCGCGATGGCGGCGGACAGCACTCCGAGCGCGATGTTCTTCTTCATCGTGTCTCTCCTAGGGTGACGGCTTCGGCGGTCCGGGGTCGCGCCCCGGGCTCCGGGGGCGCGGCCAGTAGCTCTTCGATCAGCCGGACGGCCCGCGGTACGGCGTCGGAGACCGGCCCGCTGAGACCGATCCCCTCCTCCACGCAGGCCGGTTCGCAGCCCACGACCAGGGTGCGGCGCGGGGGCCGGCCGCCGGTTCCGGCGCACAGGGTGCCGAGCAGGGCGAGCACGGCGTCGGGGGTCATCCGGTGGCCGTCGAGCGGGGCGTGCTCCGTGCCGTACGCGCCGATGTCGTCGTGCTCGATCACATACAGGGTGCCGGGGGCTTCGCCGCGGGCCGTGGCGTCCACCAGGATCAGGGTGTCGTAGCCGTCGAGGAGTTGGTAGGCGAGGTGCACGCCCCGCACTCCGATGTCCACGGCCTCGACGCGGCCGGGGAGTTCACGTCCCGCGAGGACGCGCACGGTCTCCACGCCGAAGCCGTCGTCGCCGAGGAAGATGTTCCCGATGCCCGCGACGAGAACCCGGCCGTCACGGCCCCGCTCCGGGGAGTGACTCATACGTCGTCCTCCAGGGGGGTCAGTTCATCGGGCTGGAAGTACAGATAGCGGCCCTGTTCGCGGCGCAGGTCGGCGCCGGGGTCGCCGTTCACCGTCACCGCGAGGTGCACTCCGCCGTCCACGTCGTGCAGCACGGCCTCGACCGTCGCGGTGCGCCCGCGCAGGAACAGGTCCTGGGCGTCGGTGCGGCGCAGGCCGGGGTTCAGGACGACCCGGCTGCCGGCTCCCATCGGCCGCCCGCCGACCGTGACCCGGTCGCGGGCGGGGTCGAAGCCGGCGTCGGCCGCCGGGTCCCACCAGGGCTTGTCGGGCTGTGGTACGCCGTGTTCGTCGGGGAAGCCGTCGGCGGGCGCGGGCCGTGTCACCTCGCGCAGGCCGCGCACGGTGCCGTGCAGGCGCTCCAGTACCTCCGGGGGGAGCGAGTCGGCCAGGTCGATCACGGCGGCGGCCCGCTCGTCGGTGCCCCGTGCCTCGCGCTTCTCCTCGTCGGTGAGGGCGGCGGTGCGCAGGGCGAGGATCTCGTCGATCTCGGTGGCGTCGTACAGGGCGCCGGGGCTTTCGGGCGCGATGGCCGGGTGGTCCTCCAGGATGATGGGTGAGGACAGGACGACGTCGGCGCGGCCGGGTTCGCCCGCGAGCACCGGCCAGGTGTGCAGATTGCGGCAGGAGGCGATCGCGGCCTTCGCCCACTCGGGGGGACCGGTCATCGACAGGAACGACCCCTGGCTCAGCGCCATCAGGAGGTGGGCGGCCACGAGGGAGCGCGGGAGTGCCGCGTCCCGGTCGGCCGCGTGTCCGGACGGCGGCAGCCAGGTGCTGGTGTTCTCGGCGACCGCGGTGAGCCGCACGACCTGGTAGGGCCCGTCGAGTTCGCGCGCCGACAGGCGCAGGATTCCGCCGAGTTCCTCGTAGCGGCGGATCGTACGGCCGACGGTGCGGCCGTTCTCGTCGAGGACGGGCTCGCTGTCCTCGCCCGCGGGGCGGTCGAAGGCGATGGTGACGTCTTTGGCGAGGAGGTCCGCGACCGCCACGACGGCCTCGACGCGTTCCTCGACGCCCTCGTCCCAGGGGACCAGGACCCGGTCGGTGAGCCGGAGTTCGGGGACCGTCTCGAACCCGCCGTCCGCAAGCACCCGTTGGACCGTGCGCCGACGCGCGCGCAGGAAACGCAGTTCGACGGCGAGGGTGGCGCCCGACCGGGGTTCCATCAGGCACTCGGTGTGCTGGAAGGCGTGCTCCTCGCACTCGGCGCCCCAGGCGGGCGGCACCAGCACACCGAACTGCCAGCGCAGCCGGTTCTTCGCGGAGGAGGCTCGGTACGGGTAGAGCACATAGCCCTCGAAGAGCACGGCGTCGGCCACCTGCCGGGCGAGGGCGAGCCGTGCCTCGGTCTCGGGCGCGAACGTGGTCACGCTCACGAAGCGGTCCTTCCGGTGATGACGGCGCCGGTGACGGACGCACTCCGGGTCTCGTCCAGCAGGGCCCGTACGGTCGCCTCCCAGGACGGCAGTGCCCTGCGTGAGCGGAAGGCGAGCAGGGCGACCATGGTGTCGCGGGGCAGCCGGATCCAGGCGCAGCCGGGGAAGTGCTGCTCGACCATCTCGCGCCAGGTCGCGACGGGCATCCGGAACGTCGCCTCCCGGTCCCAGGGGACGGGTTCGACGCGGAAGCCGCCCTGTCCGGTGAAGGCGGTACCGGAGAAGAGCATCAGCAGCGGTACCTCGCCGCCGCTCAGGGCGTCGAGGTAGCGGGTCGCGGCGATGTCCATGTCGTAGGTGCAGGGCACCACCAGGTCCACCTCGGTCTCCCGGGTGAAGCCCGTGACCATGAGCGGGACCTGTGCGAACTGCACCGGCTGGAGGGTGCTGCCCCACCGGGAGCGCTCGCCGAAGAGGTCGCTGAGCGCCTCGGCCTCGGCACCGTCGTAGCCGCGCCTGGCGGGCTCGATGCGGAGCTGGCAGTTCAGCAGGAGGGCGTGCACCGGTTCGTCGTCGGGTTTGGTGATGCGCAGCCGGAACACCAGGGTGGGTCCGGCGGCGTAGCGGTCCGCGCGTACGCCGGTGCAGGCGAAGGACAGTGCGGTCACGGCCGGTCCTCCTCGCCGACGGGCCGGGCGAGAGTCGCGACCCGTGCGAAGAACGCGTCCAGGGCGGCGCGGGCCTCGGCCCCGCCGTCGAAGCCCTGCCACAACAGGCGCATCCGCCCGACCAGTTCGTAGCAGATGTCGATCGGTACGAGATGGCACTCGACACGGGCCTCGGTGCGGCGCAGCAGGAGTGCCTCGACGTCCGGTTCGAGCAGCCGGGCGAGTTCAGTGGCGGCGAGGACTCCCGTCCAGGCCTCCGGTTCGAGCTCGCTCTCGGTGGCGCCGGCCGGGCTCGGGTAGAGGGCCACCAGCCGGTCGAGTGCGGTGTTGCGGAAGAAGAAGGCGACACCGACCGGGATGCGCAGTGTGTCCCAGGCGTTGTCGTCGAGGCGGTGGTCGGGGTCGCTGAGGTAGCGGGCCGGGACCGGCCGGAAGCGGCCCGCGCCGGCGCCCGGCCGCTCCATCAGCAGGAAGCAGGACGGGCAGGCGCACACCAGCGCCCGCTGCTCGGTGTCCACGAGGTGGCGGTGCTCTCCCTCGGCGACGACGACCGAGCACAGTCCGCACCGTTCGGGCCGCGGCGGGCGTTCGGTGAGGAATCTGCGCAGGCCGGACGCCGGGGCCGACGTCGCGGTCATCCGCGGGCCCCGGGCCGGGTGCCGATCTGGAGCAGCGCGGGCTCGGCCGGGGCGTCGGCGCTGCGCACCTCGACGGCCGTGACCTCCGGTACGAAGCAGGTGAGGGCGTCCTCGGCCGCCTGCCGCACCGCCGACTCGGTGGCGGCACAGCCGCAGCCCACGCCGGCCGCCGCCCGCAGCCGGAGCGTGCCCGTGGGCTCGTCGAAGTCCTCGACCTCCAGGCCCTGGTCCGGGACGGTGGCCAGGGCACGGGCGATGCGGGCCTCCCGGTTCTCGGGGTGGAGGTCGTGCAGCACCAGCAGGCCGGCCACGAGTTCGTCGCCGAGCAGGGCCTCGACGGGGGCGCCCGCGGACAGCAGGTCCACGATCCGGGCGAGCCCTGCGCCGTAGAACTCCATGAGGGACCGCACCAGTTCCTCCGCCGCGGCGACCGCGGTGGTGTCGCCGGTGGCGGCCAGGCGGTCGAGGACGTCCTCGATCCGCCGCCCGGCCTCTTCCGCGCTCATCGGGCGCGTGGCGGCGGCCGCCGTGGGCGCGCTCATCCGCCCAGTCCGCTCAGGCCGGTGGGCACGTGCATCTTCTGCACGGTCCTGCCGCCGCCGACGTACATGTGGACACCGCAGGGCAGACAGGGGTCGAAGCTGCGCACGGTGCGCATGATGTCGATGCCCTTGAAGTTCTCCGGGGAGTTCTCCTCGAAGATAGGGGTGTTCTGCACGGCGTCCTCGTACGGGCCGGGTGTGCCGTAGGAGTCCCGGACGCTGGCGTTCCACGGGGTGGGCGGGTAGGGGTGGTAGTTGGCGATCTTGCCGTCGCGGATCACCATGTGGTGGGAGAGGACACCGCGGACCGCCTCGGTGAAGCCGACGCCGATGCTCTCGTCGGGGACCTCGAACTTCTCCCAGGTCTGGGTGCGTCCGGCGCGGACCTCGTCCAGGGCCTGTTCGGCGAAGTGCAGGGCGAGGGCGGCGGTGTAGGCCTGGAAGTAGGTGCGCGCGCGGTTGCGTTCGAGCGCGTTGCTCCACTGCGGGATCTTCCACTCGAAGGTGGTCTCGGGCTTGGTCATGGTGCGCGGCAGGTTGATGATCACGCTGTGGCCGGTGGACTTGACGCCGCCGGTGTCGACGAGTCCGGCCAGGGCGGTGGTCCACAGGCGGGCGATGGGGCCGCCGCCGGTGTCCAGGGCGAGGTGGTCCTTGCCGTCGAACCAGCGCGGGGACATGACCCAGCTGTACTTGTCGTCGAAGTCCCGCTTCTGCGGGGCCGGGATGGTGTGCTGGTTCCAGGGGTGGCGCGGGTCGACCGGGTTGCCGAGCGGGTCGTGGGTGACGAAGAGGTCCTTGCCCTCCCAGTCCTCGTAGTACGAGCTGCCCAGCAGGATGCGGATGCCCAGGTTGATCTGGGTGAGGTCGGTGGTGATCAGCTTGCCGTCGACGACGATGCCGGGGGTGACGAACATCCGCCGGCCCCAGTCGGTCATGTTGGCGTAGGTGAAGTCGCAGTACTCGGGGTCGTTGAGCGCTCCCCAGCAGCCGAGCAGGACCCGGCGGCGGCCGACCTCCTCGTAGCCGGGCATGGCCTCGTAGAAGAAGTCGAAGAGGTCGTCGTGGAGCGGGACGACCCGCTTCATGAACTCGACGTAGCGCATCAGACGGCTGAGGTAGTCCGTGAAGAGCTGGACGGAGGCGTTGGTGCCGACGCCGCCGGGGTAGAGCGTGGAGGGGTGGACGTGGCGACCCTCCATCAGGCAGAACATCTCGCGGGTGTAGCGGCTGACCTGGAGCGCCTCACGGTAGAACTCGCCCTCGAGGGGGTTGAGGGACCGCATGATGTCGGCGATGGTGCGGTAGCCGTGCTCCGCGGCGTGCGGGGCCTCGGTGCGCTCGGCGAGTTCGAGGACGCCGGGGTTGGTCTCCTTGACCATCTTCTCGCAGTAGTCGACCCCGACCAGGTTCTCCTGGAAGATGTTGTGGTCGAACATGTACTCGGCGGCCTCGCCGAGGTTGATGACCCACTCGCCGAGGTGCGGGGGCTTCACGCCGTAGGCCATGTTCTGCGTGTACACCGAGCAGGTGGCGTGGTTGTCGCCGCAGATGCCGCAGATGCGGCTGGTGATGAAGTGGGCGTCGCGCGGGTCCTTGCCCCGCATGAAGACGCTGTAGCCGCGGAAGACCGACGAGGTGCTGTAGCACTCGGCGACCCGCTTCTGCTTGAAGTCGATCTTCGTATGGATGCCCAGGCTGCCCACGATCCGGGTGATCGGGTCCCAGGACATCTCCATCAGGCCGCTGCCGTCGCCGGCCGCCTTGGTCTTCGGGGTCATGGTCTGTGTGGTGTCCTTCGTGTGCCGGGGGTCGGAAGGTGGGCGGGGGTGGGGTCAGGCGCGCCGCGGGTTCACCACGGACGCCGGTATCCGGTGGTGAGCTTGCGGCCCTTGTGGCGCCACTTCGGCTCTTTGTCGACGGTGTGGAGCGTGACGGAGCGCAGCCTGCGGATCACGGCTCCGTAGGCTCCGCTCGCCGTGGTGGAGAAGGTCGCGCCGGGGGGCTGGTCCATGAAGGGCATGAACTTGTCGGGGAAGCCGGGCATGGTGCAGGCGATGCAGATGCCGCCGACGTTCGGGCAGCCGCCGATGCCGTTCATCCATCCCCGTTTGGGCACGTTGCACTTGACGACCGGGCCCCAGCAGCCGAGCTTGACCAGGCACTTGGGCGAGTCGTACGTCGAGGCGAAGTCGCCCTGTTCGTAGTAGCCGGCGCGGTCGCAGCCCTCGTGCACGGTGGCGCCGAACAGCCAGGACGGACGGAGCTTGTCGTCCAGTGGGATCATCGGGGCGGAGCCGGCCGCCTGGTAGAGCAGATAAGTGAGCGTCTCGGCGAAGTTGTCGGGCTGGATCGGGCAGCCCGGGACGCACACGATGGGGATGCCGGCCTTGGACTTCCAGTCCCAGCCGAGGTAGTCGGGCACGCCCATGGCACCGGTCGGGTTGCCCTCCATGGCGTGGATGCCGCCGTACGTGGCGCAGGTGCCGATCGCGACGACGGCCAGGGCCTTGGGCGCGAGGCGGTCGATCCACTCGCTGGTGGTGATGGGCTGGCCGGTGGCCGGGTCGTCGCCGAAGCCGCACCAGTAGCCCTCGGGCTTGATGGCCTCGTTCGGTACGGACCCCTCGACGACCAGCACGAAGGGGTCGATCTCGCCGCGCTCACCCTTGAAGAACCACTCGATGAACGTGTCGGCACCGCCGACCGGCCCGCATTCGAAGTCGATCAGGGGCCAGTGGACCTCGATCTTCGGCAGTCCGGGCAGCACACCGAGAGCGATCTGCTCGATGCTCGGCTGCATCGCGGCCGTCAGCGCGACCGAGTCGCCGTCGCAGCTCAGTCCGGCGTTGATCCAGAGGATGTGGATCGTGGGCGTCTCGTCGGCGGGCGCGCCCGCGGTGTGCGTGGTGCCGGCCGTGTCGGGCGTCGCCGGTGTCATGGGACCGCCTCCTCGGGGAGGTAAAGGACGAAGGCATGCTTTTCGGCTGATGGATTCCTTGTATTTCTTGCTACCAGTGGTCCGGTGGCGATGAGACGCGGACGACGTCCGTTCCAGTGACGCCGGCGGCGTCCGTCGCAGTGATGCCGGCCCCGGACGGGTCCGGTCCCGCGGCTGCCCGGGCGGGGCCTGCGGCGAGGTGCGACGGTGTGCCCGCGGGCCGCTCCTTGCGGACGAACGCGCGGCGCAGCGCGTGGTACGGGGCGCCCGGGTCGTCGAAGGTCCGGCGCATGCGGGCCAGCTCCCGCTCCCGGAACGCGGCGAGGGGTTCGGTGCTCTCCTGGCGGTCGAGCGACTCCTTCTTCGCGGCGATGCGGGACGGTGTGCCCGGCAGCACGGCCAGCCGGACGGCCAGAGCACCCACTTCGGCGGCGAAGTCCCCGGGCCCGCAGTCGATCACCCGGTCGACGAGACCCAGGCTCGCGGCGCTCGCGGCGCTCATCGGCAGGGCCTCGCGCATGAGCCGGCCGGCCGTGGCGGGGCCGACCCTGCGGGGCAGCGTGTACGTCCAGTACTCGGAGCCGTACAGGCCCATCAGCCGGTAGTGCGGGTTCAGTACCGCCCCGGCCCGGCACCACACCTCGTCGGCCGCCAGGGCGAGCATCACGCCGCCGGCCGCGGCGTTGCCCCCGACGGCGCAGACGACGAGCCGGTCGGTGGTCGTCAGGACCGCCTCGACCAGGTCGTCGATGGCGTTGATGTTCGCCCAGGACTCCGCGGCGGGGTCGGCGGCGGCCTCGATGACGCCCAGGTGGATGCCGTTGGAGAAGAAGTCCCGCTGCCCGCCCAGTACCAGCACGGCCGTCGGGCGTGCGCACGCCTCGCGGTACGCGGCGAGCAGGCGCCGGCATCGCGCGGTGCTCATGGCACCGCCGGGGAACGAGAACGACAGGAAACCGACGTTCCCCTCCTCCCGGTAGCGGATGTCCGCCCAGTTCTTCCCGGCCAGGGCCGGTGACGTGGACAGCTCCGGCAGGGGCGGCAGTCGGTCACCGAGGGCCGTCACCGCCGACTGCTTGAACGTGGGCGGCCGGCCCCCGACGCGTCGGCGCCGCAGCTCCGGGATCCAGACGGCGCCGTCCCTCGTGGCCCGGCAGATCGCTCCCGCCCGGGTGGCCAGCAGCGCTCCCGGGGCGCCGTGGAGTCCGGCCTCGGGGTGGCCGCCGTGCAGATACCACTCGTCGCCGAGCAGGACGTCGAGCACGCCGGGCTGCGAGTCCGCGGCGCGGAGCTTGCGGACGACGGTCTCGGTGGAGTCCGCCGCCCAGTCGATCCGGCGCACGCTCTGGTCGAGGTACGGGCGGGTGTACCCGGCGTCCTGGCGCAGCGGGGTGTGCCCCCCGTCGGCGAAACGGTCCACGGCGAGCAGCACGGCCGACAGCGCGGCGTCGGCGATCTCGCCCCGGTACAGGTCGCTCTTGGACACCGGCGGGACCGGGCAGCGCACGGACGCCCACACGGCGCCGGCGTCCATCTCCTCCTCCGCCTGAAGAACCGTCACTCCCCAGTGCTGGACGCCCTCCTGGACGGCCCAGTCGAGCGAGGACGGGCCCCGGTCCCCGACCGGCCCCGGGTGGACGATGAAGCAGGGCCGGGCGGACCACACCTCGCGGGGGATCGCCGTCTTCAGCATCGGGGCCAGGACCAGTTGGGGGGCGTGCCGCTCGACGGCCCGCGCGAGCGAACGGCCCGGCAGGGCGAGCTCCACCGCGACCGTGTGGCCGCGGTCGCGCAGCTCGGCGTGGACGCGCTGGGTGAGGCTGTTGAAGGCGCTGGCCACGAGCAGGATGTGCACGGCGTACTCCCGGCGGACGACGCACCGGGCAGTGGTGCCCGGCCGAATGCGATGCTGCGTCACGGGCCGTCCGCGCAGCGGCCGACAAGCGGCGGGGTCACCCGAAAGCGGCGCGCACGCCGCCACCCGGCCGTGTGAACATGGCAATTCAGACAGTCCGTACAGAAGCGAACAGATTCAGGGCTGATTCGAAGAGAGTTCTCGCCCAACCGTGCGAGTTCGGTCGATGACAGTGTGTACTGTGCTGCGAGCGCCTTCAGTGAGCGCCACGGACTCCCCCCTGCCCGCCTTCCCGCACAGCCCCCTGCCCTGTTTCCTGCCCGACTTCCTTGGAACCCTTTCGATGATGGAATTACCGGACCTGGTGGCCGGCGGTCTCGCCGTCGGCACGCTGTCCGCGGTCGCGCTCGGCGGCGGTCTGCTCCGGTCCCGGCGTCAACGAGCCGCGCTCCGCGCCCAGTTGACCGAGATACGGGCCCGTCTGGACAGCGCCCAGCAGGCGTTCACCGCCGAGGTCGAGCACCTCGCCGCGCGGCGCGTCCCGGCCGCCGCCCAGCAACTGGCGCACCCCCATGTCGTCGTGCCCGGCCCGGCAGGGCAGCAGACGGCCGGTACGCCCGCGGGGATCGCGCTCGAGCACACGCTCACCGCGGTGCGGGCCGAGCTGACGGCGCAGCGCACCCGGATCGACGCGGCCGCCCAGGCGGGCCTGCGCGGTGCCACCCGGGAGATCCAGGCGGCCCTGTACCGGCTGCAGGACGCCCTGCGCGGCCTCCAACAGAGGTACGACGAGCCCGAGTTGACGCAGACGCTGTTCGCGCTTGACCACGAGAACGAGCAGTCGCTGCGCCGGGCGCAGGTCGCCGCGGTGGTGTGCGGGGCCTGGGTGGGACTCGCCCGTGAGGAGTCCCATCTGGTGGACGCGGTGACGGGCGCTCAGGCCCGGCTCGCAGGCTACCACCGGGTCCGCGTCCACAACCATCTGGAGCCGGGCACCGCCCTGGTGTCGCACGCGGTCGAGCCGGTCGCCATCATCGTCGCCGAGCTCCTGGACAACGCGCTGCGGCACTCCGCGTCGGAGACCGACGTCGTGGTCGACCTGGAACACGTCCACCACGGGGTGTGCGTCACCGTCGACGACGCGGGCCTGGGCATGACGCACGACGAACGGGCCCGCGCCCAGCGGATAGTGGCCGGCACCGACCCCATCCTGCTCACCGACCTCGGTGACCCGCCCCGCATGGGGCTGGCCGCGATCGGGCAGCTGACCCGCCAGTTCGACCTGGGCGTCGATGTCTCCTCCCCCTCACCGTACGGCGGTGTGCGCGCGGTGCTGCGCGTGGAGAGCCATCTGCTCAGTCACATCGACCCGGTCGAGCAGCCGCCGGCGGCCAGCGCCCCGCGCTCGACGCGCAGGAGCACCGCGCCCGAGGCCTCGGCGGCGCCGGCGCGGGCAGAGGCCGTACGGGACCGAGCGTCCGCCGCGCCGAGCCGCGACGCCGCCCACGGGTACGGCACCGATCACCAGGACCCCGCCCCGGCACCGGGTCACCAGGGGCCGCGGGACGCGGGCACTCTTCCGCAGCGGCGGCGCCGTACCCGGGCCGCGGCTCCCGCCGCACCCGCGCCGCGCAGTCCGGCCCGCCGCCCGTTCGCGGTCGGCTCGTAGCCGACGCCGAGCGCTGTCCAGGATCCTCGGCAACCCGCTCTACTACTCCACGCTCACCAGCGGCGCCCGCCCGGTGATGGATGCGGTGACCGAGGTGCTGCACCACGAGACCCCACTGGCCAACTACGGCATCTACTACGCCCGCACACCCGTGTCGTTCCACGGGACGTGGGTCAGGGCCGCGGTGCCCGTGGTGGTCTCCTTCGGAGCCGTCGGACTGTTCGCCGAGCAGCGGGCGACCGGAGGCCGGCACCCGGCGGACGCCTCGCACCTGTCCTGGGGCGCGGGCCCGCACGCCTGCCCGGTCAGACATCACACGCTGCTCATCGTGACCGAGGCGATCGAGCAGCTCACCCAGTGGCTGCCCGATCTGGAACCCGTCGTGCCCCGGGACCGCCTCGACTGGCGGCCCGGCCCCTTCCACCGCTCGCTGACATCCCTGCCCGTGCGGTTCAGCCCCCGCTCCCCCGACCAGCCAGGAGAGTTGCCGTGACCGTGACCGACCGCATCGCCATCGACCCGTTCGGCGCCGACATCCCCGCCGAGAGCGCCCGGCTGCGCGCGCTCGGCCCGATCGTGCCCGTCGAACTGCCCGGCGGCATCCCCGCCTGGGCCCCCACCGGCTACGACGTCCTCAAGGAACTGATCCTCGATCCCCAGGTCAGCAAGGATCCCCGGCTGCACTGGCGGCTGTTTCCCGAGATCGGCGCGAACCCCTCCTGGGCCTGGATCCTGGGCTGGGTCGGCGTGGTCAACATGCTCTCCACGTACGGCCCCGACCACACCCGGCTGCGCAAGCTGGTGGCGCCGAGCTTCACCGTGCGGCGCACCGAGGCGATGCGGCCGCGGGTGGAGGCCATCACCGCGGAGCTGCTGGAAGCCCTGGAGGCCGCGGGCGCCGACGGCGAGACGGTCGATGTACGCGAGGCGCTCGCTCATCCGCTGCCGATGCGGCTGATCTGTGAACTGTTCGGTGTGCCCGAGGAGATGCGGGAGGACACCGCCGAGCTCATCGCGGCGATCATGGACACCTCGGACCCGAGCCCGGAGCACGCCACGTGGGTGCAGGAGCGGATCGGCGCGGTGCTGGGCGGGCTGATCGCGTACAAGGTCGAGCAGCCGGGCGACGACATGACCACGGAGCTGATCCGGGTCCGGGACGAGGACGGCGACCGGCTCAGCGACGAGGAGCTGCTCTACACGCTGCTGCTGGTGATCGGCGCCGGTTTCGAGACCACGGTCAACCTCATCGGCAACGCGGTCGTCGCCCTGCTGCGCGACCCCGGGCAGCTGGCGGCCGTCCGCTCCGGTGCCGTCTCCTGGGACGCCGTGATCGACGAGACGCTGCGGTTGCACCCCTCCATCGCCTCGCTCCCGCTGCGCTTCGCGGTCGGCGACCTGAAGGTCGGGGACGTCACGGTTCCGGCCGGGGACGCGATCATCACGACGTACGCCGCCGCCGGACTGGATCCCGAGCACTACGGGCCCGAGGCCGGTGTCTTCGACGCCTCGCGGGCGGCCGACGACCATCTCTCCTTCGGCATCGGCGTGCACCGCTGCATCGGCGCGCCGCTCGCCCGGGTGGAGGCGCTGACCGCGCTGCCCGCGCTGTTCGGCCGGTTCCCGGATCTGCGGCTGGCCGCCACGGACGACGAGCTGCGGCAGGTGCGGTCCTTCATCGCCTTCGGCTGGCGGGAGATTCCGGTCCGGCTGCGGGGCTGAAGGTGAGGAGGGGCGCGACCGGTCCCCCGTTCCGGTCGTGCCCCCGCGGCATGTGAACTTAACGGCAGGTGGAGCCGTTGGGTATCGCGGCGGTGCCCGTTTCGGGGTACGGAGGACTCACCCGTGCACAGGTGCGTCCGAATCACCCGGTTACGTACCGTGGAGTGCGGGTTCGGCGAGGTCACCGACTGCCAGCAGGGCCAGTACGACCTCGTACAGGTCGGTGCCCGCGGCCAGGAGCTGGCGTTCCAGGACGGGTTCGGCGCTGCGGACGTGTTCGCGCACGGTCTGGGCGTGGACGCCCAGGTCCTGGGCGGCGCGCTCGGCGTTGCCGCCCGCCGCGATCCAGGCGCGCAGCGTGCCGCGCAGGTCCCGTCCGTCCCGGGTGAGCCGCCCGAGGAGCTCTTGGGCCCAGGTGCGCAGCACGGTCCCGGCGAGCAGGTCGCCGATCGGGACGGCGACCGGCCGCGGGTCCGCGCCGTACGCGGCGCTCTCCGCGCAGCCGGCCTGGGTGTTCAGGGCGAGGTGGACGACGGCGCGGACGGTGAGATCGGAGAAGTCGGTGTCCAGCAGGCCTTCGACCCGGTCCATGCGGGCGCGCACGGTGTTGCGGCTCACGCCGAGCACCTTGGCCGCGCTCACCGCGGTGAACTCCAGGCCCAGCCGGGTGGTGGCCAGCAGTTCGGCGCGGGTGTGGTGGGGCAGGGTGTCGAGGGGGCGCAGCAGATCGGCGGACCAGGCGCACAGCGCGGCGAAGTCCATCAGCCGCTCCGGATGGGTCCGTTCGGCGTAGACGGCCGCCTGGTCCGGGTGGAAGTGGGCGACGGCGAGCGCGCTGATGGCCTGGCCGTAGGCGGTGGCGGTCTGGGCGAGGCTCTGCCGGGTGCTGCCGCCGAGGAAGATGCCGGGGCGGCCGCCGACGAACGAGCGCAGCCGCTCCCCCGCCGCGGCCACCGGGCTGACGACGATGACGTGCCCGTCCATGGCGGGACAGCGCACGACCAGTGCCTGACCGCCGGTCACGTCCAGGCACTCGTCGGCGAGGCGGTCCCGTTCCTCGGCGGTCCCCTCGACGACGTACACGCTGGCCGTGTCGGTGTCGAGCAGTCCCGGCCACAGGCCCGCGGCGACCCGGCGGGCGGAGACGGTGTCCTGCACCATCAGCAGCTGCAGGATCGCCAGCCGCAGATCGGCCGCGGCGCGCCGCAGCCGGTGGCCCGCGGCGGTCAGCTCACGGTCCCTGAGCAGCAGTTCGACGACCGCCGCGGTCCGGGTGACGATCTCGGCGGCCTGCCGGTCGAACGGTGCCTCGCGTGCCACGGCCAGCAGGCCCGTGGACGCCGGGCGCGGGCCGGGGTGCCGCACGGCGACCAGGCGCACATGCCGGCCCGCGTCCTCGAGGGACGCGGAGGAGATCCGCCCGGTGACGACGCCGGTGACGAGCGCGTCGTCGAGCGTCATCCGCTCTCCGGCGAGCAGGACGCCGTCGGCGCCCTGGAGGCAGGCCGTGCCCCGCACGGCGTGTGCGAGCCAGCTGACGACCCGGCGCAGGTCGCGCCCGGCGGGGCGGAGATGATCGAGCAGTTCCCCGGCCCACGCGGAATCCGTGTCGTACGGCGTCTGTGAGCGCGGGTCCTCGTCCGCTCTGCCACCCACGGCTGCCCTCTCCTCGTCCATCGCGTTGACCTCGGCATTCGGAGGTGGAGGTTACCCGACGAACGGCCCGGGTCGCGGGGCTCCGGGGCGAGTGGGCCGAGGGCGAAGGGGCTGCTTTGCCGGCGGTCTCGGGGGAGGGACCGCCGACGGAGCCGCGTGGCCCGGGGGCCGGGGGAAGGTCCCCGGGCGGCTTCCGGTTCGGGTTCCCCGGAACCGGCGGGCCACGCAGGGGAGTTCGGGGCAGCACGCGATCGGCCGTGCCCGGCTCGCCGCGGATCGGGCGCGGGTACGGGACCCCGGCTGCGTCGCGGGTGCCCGATGACGGCATAAGCTCGGCGGATGGCGAAGTACTTCGACGTGCACCCCGAGAACCCGCAACCGCGCAGCATCGCCCAGGTCGCCGACGCCGTGCGCGCGGGCGCGCTCATCGCATACCCGACCGACTCCTGCTACGCGCTGGGGTGCCAGCTCGGCAGCCGTGACGGCATCGACCGGATCCGTTCGATCCGCCGGCTCGACGACCGGCACCACTTCACCCTGATGTGCCGCGACTTCGCGCAGCTCGGCCAGTTCGTGCGCGTGGACAACGACGTGTTCCGGGCCGTCAAGGCATCGACCCCGGGCAGTTACACCTTCATCCTCCCGGCGACCAGGGAAGTGCCGCGCAAGCTGCTGCACCCGAAGAAGAAGACCGTCGGCGTGCGCATCCCCGACCACACCGTCACCCAGTCCCTGCTGGCCGAGCTCGGTGAGCCGCTGCTGTCCAGCACGCTGCTGCTGCCCGACGAGGAGGAGCCGATGACGCAGGGGTGGGAGATCAAGGACCGGCTCGACCACGCGGTGGACGCGGTGGTGGACTCCGGGGACTGCGGCACCGAACCGACCACGGTCATCGACTTCTCCAGCGGCGAGGCGGAGATCGTCCGGCGGGGAGCGGGCGACACATCACGCTTCGAGTGACCCGCGAGGGTCAGTGGGCCGGACGTGGGAATGGTGATCTTGCGTGAAACCATGATCGCGTACACGCCGCGTCACGGAGGTCCCCCTCCGAACGACGATTCCTCAGGGAGGCTCTTGCGCCATGACCGCCGTACAGGGAACCGCCGTGGACATCCCGACCGAGGACGGCACCGCCGACGCCTATCTGGCCCACCCCGGCGACGGACGCCCCCGTCCGGCCGTCCTGTTCTACCCGGACGCCTACGGACTGCGCCCGTACCTGAGGTCGATGGCCGACCGGCTCGCCGCGGCCGGCTACACGGTGCTGGTGCCGAACGTCCTCTATCGGCACGGCCGCACACCGGTCGTCGATCTGCCCGAGTTCATCGACCCCGGTGTCGATCCCACCCTCTGGGAGCGGGTCGGCCCCCTGGTGCGGTCGCTGACGCCCGATCGCGTCGAGCGGGACGCGGGCGCCTATCTGCGCCGGCTGGCCGACAGCCCGATGGTCGCAGCCGGCCCGGTCGCCGTGACCGGCTACTGCATGGGCGCCCGGCTGTCCCTGCTGACGGCCGGCACGTACCCGGACCGGGTCGCGGCGGCGGCCGGATTCCACGGCGGGCGGCTCGCCACCGAGACCCCGGACAGCCCGCACCTGGTCGCCGAACACATCACCGCGGAGCTGTACTTCGGCCACGCGGACCATGACCCGTCCCTGCCCGAGGAGCAGATCGAGCGGCTCGAGAACGCGCTCACCGCGGCGGGTGTACGGCATCGCTGCGAGGTCTACCCGGGTGCCCAGCACGGGTACACGATGGCGGACACCCCGGCGTACGACCGCGAGGCCGACGAGCGGCACTGGGCGGCGCTGCTCGACCTGCTGGACCGTACCTTCTGAACCCGGCCGTGGGGTGCCCGCCGTACGACGGGCACCCCACGGACTCCGTCCGACTCATTGACATGCACGCGCACGGGCGCAACCCTGAGAGCGCTCTCAACTGGTCCGGACCAATATCCGTGCCACCCCGACCCCACACGGAGGTGGAGCGTGCTCGCAAGACCCACCCGTCCCGCGCTGCTCTGTACGGCCGCGGCAACCCTGGTCGGCGCGCTGCTCGCGCTGGCCACGCCCGAACCGGCCGGTGCCGCGGTGCCGGACACGATCCCCCTGAAGGTGACCAACAACTCCGGCCGCGGCGAAGCGGTCTACATCTACGATCTCGGCACCCAGCTGTCGACGGGACGGCAGGGCTGGGCGGACGCGAACGGCACGTTCCACGCCTGGCCCGCGGGCGGCAACCCGCCGACGCCCGCGCCCGACGCCTCGATTCCGGGGCCCGCCGCCGGGCAGTCGAAGACGATCCGGATCCCGAAGTTCTCCGGGCGGATCTACTTCTCCTACGGCCGAAAGCTCGACTTCCGGCTCACCACCGGCGGGTTGGTGCAGCCGGCCGTGCAGAATCCGAGCGACCCCAACCGCGACATCCTCTTCAACTGGTCGGAGTACACCCTCAACGACTCCGGGCTGTGGCTCAACAGCACCCAGGTCGACATGTTCTCCGCGCCCTACGCGGTCGGGGTGCAGCGCTCCGACGGGAGCGTGAGCAGTACCGGGCATCTCAAGCCGGGTGGCTACAGCGGGTTCTTCGACGCGCTGCGCGGACAGCCGGGCGGCTGGGCCAACCTGATCCAGACGCGGTCCGACGGGACCGTCCTGCGGGCGCTCTCACCGCTGTACGGAGTGGAGACCGGGGCCCTTCCGGCGAACGTCATGGCGGACTACGTCAACCGGGTCTGGCAGAAGTACGCCACGACGACGCTCACCGTCACGCCGTTCACCGACCAGCCGAACACCAAGTACTACGGGCGGGTGTCGGGGAACGTCATGAACTTCACCGACTCCTCGGGGGCGGTCGTCACCAGTTTCCAGAAGCCGGACGCCGACAGCATCTTCGGCTGCCACAAGCTGCTGGACGCCCCCAACGACGCCGTGCGCGGACCCGTCTCCCGTACGCTGTGCGCCGGTTTCAACCGGTCGACGCTGCTGGTCAACCCCAACCAGCCGGACACCTCGTCGGCGAACTTCTACCAGGACGCGGTGACCAACCACTACGCGCGCAAGATCCACGCGCAGATGGCCGACGGCAAGGCGTACGCCTTCGCCTTCGACGACGTCGGGAACCACGAGTCACTGATCCACGACTCAGGCCCGCGGCAGGCGTATCTGACGCTGGATCCGCTCGGCTGACACGGTGCGGTCCCGCACCCGGAGGGCATCCGGTGTGCGGGACCGCGTCATTGCGCGATCAGCTGGTCGTCAGGGCGGTGTCGTCCACGACGAAGCTGGTCTGGAGCGAGTAGTCCTCGACTCCGTTGAACTTCAGCGTGACCGTCGAGCCCGCCAGCGAGGACAGGTCGAAGGACTTCTGGCTGTAGCCGGAGGCCTTGTTGAGGTTCGAGTAGGTCGCCAGGGTCTTCGAACCTGCGGTCACCGTCAGCTTGTCGTACTGAGTGCTGCCGGTGGTCTCCGCGGTGTCGATGTGCAGGTAGAAGGTCAGGGTCGCCTTGCAGCCCGCGGGGATCGTCACCGACTGGGACAGCGTGTCGGTGTGCGAGGAGCCGTACCCGTCCAGCCAGGCCTTGTAGGAACCGCTGTGGGACGCCTCACCGCTGTCGGTGGTGATGACCCCGCTGGTCGCGGTCCAGCCGGTGCTGCCCGACTCGAAGCCCGGGTTGCTGAGCAACTGGGTCGACGAGCAGCCGCCGCCGGTGGAGCTGACGGTCCAGCCGAAGGTCGCGGTGCCGCTCGCGCCGGTGGAGTCGGTCACCGTGACCGTGGTGCTGGAGCTGCCCGCGGTGGTGGGCGTGCCGGAGATCAGGCCGGTCGAGCTGTTGATCGACAGACCGGCCGGCAGACCGGAGGCACTGTAGGTGAGCGCGCCGCTGTTGGTGCTGCTCGCCTGGATCTGCAGGCTCACCGCGGTGCCGACGGTGGCGGACTGGCTGCCCGGGTTGGTGACCGTCACGCCGTTGCCCGGCGGGGTGACATGGCTGCCGACGTTGATGCCGGCGAACGCGTTGGCCACTCCGGCGTACTGGGTGGAGTTGGCGCCGTAGAGCGCGGTGGCCGCGTTGAGGGACGCCGTGCGGGCGGCGGCGTAGTCGGTGCTCGACGTCATGTACGTCGTCAGCGCCTTGTACCAGATCTGCAGGGCCGCGGCCCGGCCGATGCCGGTGACGGCGACGCCGTCCGAGGTCGGGCTGTTGTAGGTCACGCCGTTGATGACCTTGGTGCCGCTGCCCTCGGAGAGCAGGTAGAACATGTGGTTCGCGGGGCCCGAGGAGTAGTGCACGTCGAGGTTGCCGACACCGGAGTACCAGCTGTCGGCGGAGCCACCGTCCTTGCTGGGCTTGTCCATGTACCGCAGCGGAGAGCCGTCGCCGTTGATGTCGATCTTCTCGCCGATGAGGTAGTCGCCGACGTCGGTGCTGTTGTCGGCGTAGAACTCGACGCCGGTGCCGAAGATATCGGAGGTCGCCTCGTTCAGGCCGCCGGACTCACCGCTGTACTCCAGGCCCGCGGTGTTGGAGGTGACGCCGTGGCTCATCTCGTGGCCGGCCACGTCCAGCGAGGTCAGCGGGTCGGCGTTGCCCGAGCCGTCGCCGTACGTCATGCAGAAGCAGCCGTCGTCCCAGAACGCGTTGACGTACGAGTTGCCGTAGTGGGCGCGCGAGTACGCGGCGACGCCGTCGTTCTTGATGCCGGAGCGGCCGAACGTGTTCTTGTAGAAGTCCCAGGTCTCCTGGGCCCCGTAGGCGGCGTCGGCGCCCGCGGTGGCGGCGTTGGACGTCGTGCCGTTGCCCCAGGTGTCGTTCGTCTGGGAGAACAGCGTGCCGGTGCCGGACGTGCCGTGGTTGAGGTTGTACGTCTTGTGGCCGCCGCGCGAGGCGTCGTTGAGCGTGTACGTCGACCCCGACTGCGTCGTGGTCAGCGTGACCGTGCCGCTGTACTGGGTGTTGCCGACACCGGTCTTGACCGCCTGGTAGCGGTAGAGCTCCTTGCCGCTGGTGGCGTCGGTGATGACGTGCAGCTGGCTGGGCGTGCCGTCGTCCTGGAAGCCGCCGATCACCGTCTCCCAGGCGAGCTTCGGAGTGCCGTTGCCGGCCCAGATCACCTTGCGGGCGCTGTCCGTCGAGGGCTTCTCGGCGTCGAGTGCCTTGGCCGTCTTGAGGGCCTTGGATCCGGCGGCCGCCTTGCTGACGGCCGCGGTGGTGGAGGCGACCTTGATGGCGTGCTTGTTGTTGAACGTGGTGCTGACCGTGCCGGCGGCCAGGGAGGCCGGCGGGGTGTGCACGACGAGGTCGCCACCGAGCACGGGGAGCCCGGCGTAAGTGCGCTCGTAACGGGTGTGCACGGTGCCGTCGTTGTCCTTGACGACGTCCCGGACGACCAGCTTCTCCTTGGCGCCCAGACCGATGGCGCGGGCGGTCGTGGTGGTCTTCTGCTGGGCGCTCTTGACCAGTGCCCGGTGCTGGGCCGGACTGAGCTTGGCCTCGAGTCCGCCCGTGCGCAGCGGGCTGGGGTGGGGGGTGGCGGGCTCGGCGCTCGCCGGGACGGACTGGATGCCGACGGCGAGGAAGGCCGCGGTCGAGACCAGGGCGACTCCGACCGCGGAACGTCTGTGGGGAAGGCGTCTCACTCGAACTCCTCCTGCTGCGGCCGCCGGGTCGCGGCCGGTGACAGACCGGACAGACGGGGTGTGCTGTCCGGGACGAGCTCAGTTGTGCGGGAGCATGGTCCGTGAACAGACCGGGGAGGAACGGTGTGGGGGGCAGCACGGAGGATCCCAGCTTTGACTCGTCCATGTCAGTACTGTGGGTAACATTCAAGGGTTTTCCCTATGACGGCCCTCATGACGGAACTGCGTCGGTGACTCAGGGGCCCCGGCAGTGACACGGTCAACAGCCTTCCGCAGGCGAGCCGTTGGCGGACCTCGCGCCGGGCGTTGCTACCGTTCACGCCGTGTCTGACTCCTCACGCGATACCGCAGAAGG
Source organism: Streptomyces sp. HUAS 15-9 (assembly GCF_025642155.1). NCBI lineage: Bacteria > Bacillati > Actinomycetota > Actinomycetes > Kitasatosporales > Streptomycetaceae > Streptomyces > Streptomyces qianjiangensis. The sequence goes on from NZ_CP106798.1 coordinate 815,181, forward strand.
CGCCGGCTGGGGCACCGCCGAACGGGGCGCCTACCAGCAGCTGATGCCGGACCATGTCGAGAAGCTGTCGTGGCTCAGCCCCAAGACGCTGTGGGCCGCCCGCAACGGGGTGGTGGCGTCCTGGTTCTCAGACCCGACGGGCCGTACCCGCAGCCGCTGGGCGGCGCAGCGGACGGCCGCCGGCGCCCCCGCCGACAAGGTGGTCCGGCGCGACGATCCGGACCGCTTCTCCTTCATGGTCATCGGTGACACCGGAGAGGGCACCGACGCCCAGTACGCCGTTGTACCAGGCTTCCTGAAGGTCAGTCAGGGCACGTCGTTCGCGGTGGTCGCGAGCGACGTGATCTATCCGGTCGGCGCCACCGACGACTACGGCACGAAGTTCTTCCGCCCGTACCAGGACTACCCGGCACCGATCTACGCGATACCCGGCAACCACGACTGGTACGAGGACCTCGGCGCGTTCATGCGCGTCTTCTGCGACGACGCCCCGCCGCTGGCCCCCGAGCCCGCGCCCCGCCCGCTCACCCGCGCCTGGTGGCGTGCGCTGCTGTGGCACAGGCCCCGCCCGACGGACGAACAACGCCTCGCCGAGGCAAGGAAGTTGCGCGCGGCCCCAGTCCAACAGGCCGTCCAGCCGGGTCCGTACTGGGCCATCGACGCCGGTCCGGTGCGGATCATAGGCATCGACACCGGACTGCTGGGCACGATCGACGCCGAACAGGGCGCATGGCTCCGCGAGGTCTCACAGGGACCCCGCCCCAAGATCCTCGTCACCGGCTCCCCGCTGTACGTGGACGGCGAGCACCACCCCTGCGCCATCGAGGGCGGCGGCACCGTCGACGACATCGTCCGCGACCCGGCTCACCACTACGTCGCGGCGATAGGCGGCGACATCCACAACTACCAGCGCTATCCGGTCGACGTGGACGGCCGCACCATCCAGTACGTGGTCTCGGGCGGCGGCGGCGCCTTCATGCACGCCACCCACACCATCCCGCGCGTGCAGATCGCGAACGTCAGCGAGGACGACTTCCGCTGCTACCCGCTGCGCGGCGACTCCCTCGCCTTCTACAGCCGACTGTACGGCCGACGGCTGCGCCTGCGCCGCTTGTTCACCCTCACGGAGGCCGAGGCCACGGCCGTCATCGCCGAGCGGCTCGGCATCAGGCCCGGCCGTGCCCCGGGCCCGGGCACGCGCGTCACCCGGCGCACCCGACTGGTCGCGAGCCTCCTGGGAGCCGGCGGCCGCCCCGACCGCACCTCCCGGGTCCGGCTTCCCGTCCGGAAGATCTACACGCGGCTCTTCTCGCCGGGCTCGGCGACGTACAGCCCGCCGTTCTTCAAGTGCTTCCTGCGGCTGGACGTCACCCCGGAGGCGGTCCGGCTGCGCTGTTTCGCCGCGACCGGCAATCGCGCGCAGGAGCTCGACCCGCCGGTCGAGGACGAGATCACCATCCCGCTGGTCCGATCACACGGGCGCGATACCGACCGGAAGTCGCCTACCGGCAACTCGGCTCCTGAACACACGGATTGACTTGTTCCGCCCCCAACTTCCCTACCGGGCCTTTATGTTCACGGCGGTGCTCGATCGTTGCCCGTCGTCTCAGGAGGCTGCTCGTCATGCGCAACGCGCTCCGTACCGCCCTCACCGCGGTCGTGGCCGCCGGAACCCTGTTCACCTGTGGTACCGCACAGGCCACCCCGGCCGGACCGGGGGTCACCGCCCGGCTGATCAGCCAGGCCACCGTCGGCAACACCGACTACATCCTGCGGGAGATCACGATCCCGGCCGGGCAGGCCACCGGATGGCACTACCACGACGGGCCGTTGTACGGCTGGGTCAAGCAGGGCACCCTCAGCCACTTCGACTCGACCTGCGCCCAGGACGGCCTGTATCCGGCGGGCAGTGCCATCCGGGAGCCGGCCGGGCCGGGGAACGTGCACATCGGCCGCAACCTCGGTGACACCCCGGTCGTGCTCGATGTGCTGTACGTCCTGCCGCACGGCGCGCCGTTCTCCGAGGACGCCCCGAACCCCGGCTGCTCCTTCGAGTGATCACGTCTCGGGCAGCGGCTGTTCGGCCCAGATCGTCTTGCCGCTGCCCGTCTGCCGGCTGCCCCAGCGCTGGGTGAGCTGGGCGACGAGCAGCAGACCGCGGCCTCCTTCGTCGAAGGCGTGCGCCCGGCGCAGATGCGGCGAGGTGGAACTGCCGTCGGAGACCTCGCAGATGAGCGCCCGGTCGCGGATCAGCCGCAGCTGGATGGGCGGTACGCCGTAGCGGATGGCGTTGGTGACCAGTTCGCTGACGACGAGTTCGGTGATAAAGGCGGCCTCGTCCAGCCCCCAGACGGCCAGTTGCTCGATGGCCTCCTGGCGGGTGGTGGCCACGTGCGCGGGATCGTGCGGCACGTCCCAGGTGGCCACCCGGTCCGCGCCGAGGGCCCGGGTGCGGGCGAGGAGCAGGGCCACGTCGTCGCCGGGCTGCTCGGGCAGGACGGCCTTCAGCACGTTGTCCCCGAGGGCCTCCAGCGAGTCGGCGGGCGCGGTCAGGGCGCGCAGCATCTCGTGCATCGCCCGGTCGAGGTCACGGTCGCGGTCCTCGACGAGGCCGTCCGTGTAGAGGGCGACGACCGCTCCCTCGGGCAGTTCCAGTTCCGTGGCCTCGAACGGCAGGCCGCCCACGCCGAGCGGTGGTCCGGCCGTCATGTCGACGAGTTCGGCGGTGCCGCCCGGCAGTACGAGGGCCGGGGCCGGGTGGCCGGCGGCGGCCAGGCTGAGCCGGCGCGAGACGGGGTCGTAGACGGCGTACAGACAGGTGGCGCCCAGCTCGGCGACCTCCGCACCGCCGTCCCCGGCCGCGAGGTGCGTGACCAGGTCGTCCAGGTGGGTGAGGAGTTCGTCCGGGGGCAGGTCCACGTCCGCGAGGGTCCGCACGGCCGTCCGCAGCCGCCCCATGGTCGCCGACGACTGGATGCCGTGCCCCACCACGTCACCCACGACCAGGGCGACCCGGCTGCCGGACAGCGGGATCACATCGAACCAGTCGCCGCCGATGCCGGCCAGCGACCCGCACGGCAGATAGCGGTGGGTGACGTCGACCGCCGCCTGGCCGGGCAGTCCCTGCGGCAGCAGGCTGTGCTGCAGGGCCAGCGCGGTGGTCCGCTCCATGGCGAAGCGGCGCGCGTTGTCGATGCAGACGGCGGCGCGGCTGGCCAGTTCCTCGGCGAACACGGCGTCGTCGGCGACATAGTCGTCCGGGTGTTCCCTGCGGACGCACACCGCGACCCCGAGGGTGGTGCCACGGGCCCGCAGCGGCACCGCGATCATGGAGTGGACGCCCAGCCGGTAGGCGCGACCGGTGGGCTCGAGCGCGTTGCGTTCCTCCAGCCACTGGACGAACTCCGGCTCGCCGGCCTGGCCGAGCACGGCCCGGCCCTCGCGCAGCGCCCGCGCCGGCGGCGAGGACGGCTGGTAGACGTTCACATCGCCGAGGTGCACCGCCGCGCCCGGGTTTCCCTCGGTGGTGGAGCCATGGGCGACGCGCCGCAGGAGGACGTCCTCGCCCGCGATCATCGGCAGTTCGTCCGCTCCGAGGACCCAGTCGAGCAGGTCCACGCTGGCGAAGTCGGCGTACCTGGGCACCAGGAGTTCCACGACTTCCTCGGCGGTGCGCACCACGTCCAGGGTGGTGCCGACGGCGGTCGCCGCGTCGTTGAGCAGGGCCAGCCGCCGCCGGGCCCAGTACTGGTCGGTGCTGTCGAACGCGGCCAGTGCCACCGCGGTCAGCTCACCGGCGGAGTCCCTCAGGGGCCACATCTCGATGCTCCAGGCGTGGTCCCGGTGCAGGGTGGGCGCGCCGGTGAAGCTCTCGTAGCGCACCGGTCTGCCCGTCTCCACGACCTGGCGCAGATGGCTCAGGAAGCCCTGGCTGTGCTCGGTGTCCTGCAGGTTCTCCAGGTAGGCCCGGCCGACCAGCGTCTCCTCCCGTACTCCCATCAGCTGGCAGGCCGCGTCGTTGAGCCGCAGATAGCGCTGGCTGGTGTCGAAGACGGACATCGACATGGACGCCTGCTGGAAGACCTGTCCGGCCAGGGTGGGCTCGGTTCCTCCGGGCTGGCCGGCGATGACCACGTGTCCCGTGGGCATGCCGTCCGGTCCGAGCACGGGGCATGTGGTCAGCGTGAGCGCGACGCGGTGGCCGTCCCGATGGCGCAGGGCGACGACTCCGGTGCGCGCGGCGACGGTCTCCGCCGGCACCTCCCCGTCGAGCAGGGCGGCCGCCGGCCGCCCCACGACCTCCTCCGCCGGGTGGCCGGTCAACAGCCGCGCGCCCTCGCTCCACCCCTGCACGATGCCGAGGGCATCGATGATCGCCGCGGCCGCGACATGCTCCATATGCCCCAGGATGATCCCATTGCCTCGGGGCATCAAGCGCGCGGCGGCCCGCCTCAGCCCCGATGACCGCGCAGTACGGCCAGGGCCCGGTCGGCGTGGGTGTTCATGCGCAGTTCGCTGCGGACGACCTCCAGGACCGTGCGGTCCTGGGCGATGACGAAGGTGACCCGCTTGGTGGGCGCGAGGGAGAAACCGCGCTTCACGCCGAACAGCTCGCGGACCGATCCGTCGGTGTCGGACAGCAGCGGCATGCCGAGGGTGTGGCGTCCGGCGAACTCCTGCTGGCGCTCGACGGTGTCGCCGCTGATCCCGACGGGCCGCGCCCCGACGGCGGCGAATTCGGCCGCCAGATCGCGGAAGTGGCAGGCCTCGGCGGTGCAGCCGGCGGTCAGGGCGGCGGGGTAGAAGAACAGCACGACGGGTCCGTCGGCGAGCAGCTCCGACAGCCTCCTCGTCGTGCCGGTCCCGTCCGGCAGCGCGAAGTCCTCGACCTTGTCACCTACGTCGACACGCTCGCTCATGACCGGCCCTCCCCGTTGCGGGCGACACCGCGCGCCCACAGCACCAGGGGCACCTGGAGCGGCAGCCGCGCGATGGCCGCCGCCTTCAGCGGTGCGGGGCGGTGCCGCCAGTCCACGGCCATCTTCACGTTCGCGGGGAACACCCCGACGAAGAAGGCGGCGGCGGCCCGCGCGGCCACCGGCCGGGTCCGCCGGGTCGCCAGGCCCGCGGCGAGGGCCAGCTCCACGGCCCCGCTCGCGTACGTCCAGGTCCGGGCCGAGCCCGGCAGCGTCTTCGGAATCGTCGCGTCGAACTGCCGGGGAGCGGCGAAGTGGGCGACCCCTGCCGTGGCCAGCAGACCGGCCAGCAGCAGGGGTGAACGTTCGGACCGGGGCACGGTTCCTCCTCTGACGACCTGTCGCCGGATATTACTCGACGGTAGACCGCAGTGGATCGCCCGGGCTCAAGAGGGAGCTACTCCATGAAGAAGGTCACGTCCGCCTTGTCGAGCGCGGTGCTGATCGTCCGGATGTAGAGCAGATTGCCGTAGTGGCGGATGTAGCGGCCCGGGTAGTCGTACGACTCCAGGGAGACGCCGGCCGCCGCGTCGGCGAGGCCCGGGCGACGGTGGAAGGAGGCGTCGCCGCCGAAGGTGGCGGAGCCGTCGTTCTTCTCGACCCAGACCTCGAAGTTCCTGTGGCGCAGGTAGTAGCCGGGGTAGTTCGTCGACTCCAGGGAGATCGTGCCGCTGCCCGCGAGGCCGGTGACGACGCGGAACCGGGAGTCGGCGAGGTCGGTGACGTTCGCCTCGATCTTCGCGCGGAAGTCCCCGTGGCGGATGTAGCGGTCCGGGTAGTGGTACGAGGAGAGCCGGACCGGGGTGACGCCGTCGGCCACCGGGATGCCGAAGTCGGGGGTGCCGTCGGCCTTCCGGTAGACCTTCTGCAGCCGGGTACGGCGGTTGGGGTCGTTGAGCGGGTCGCCGGTGATGTCCTTGTAGTTGCGGTCGTGGTGGACGAGGATGTCGGACTTCCCGTCCTCGGAGAGGGTGAACGAGTTGTGGCCGGGCCCGTACTGCGAGGTCACGGCGTTGCTCTTGAAGACCGGCTGGGGGCTCTTGCTCCAGGAGGAGGCGCTCAGCAGGTCACTGGAGGCGGACGCGGTGAGCATGCCCAGGCAGTAGTTGGCGTCGGTGGCGCTCGCCGAATAGGTCAGGAAGACCTTGCCGCAGTGCTGGACGACCACCCTGCCCTCGTTGACCTTGTGGCCGACGGTCTCCCAGGGCAGGGTGGGCCGCGAGATCTCCACCGGAGTGCCGCTGATGGTCCAGGGGTTGGCCATTCTGGCGATGAAGAGGCTGGTGTTGTTGTCCTCGCCGGGGTTGTGCCGGGCCCAGGCGAGATACCGGACCCCGGTCACGACGAACGTGGTGGCGTCGAGCGAGAAGCTCTCCCACCGGGTCGTGATCCGGCCCTTCTCGGTCCAGGTGCCGGTCAGCGGGTCGGCCGCGCTCGTCTCCAGGACGTACATGCGGATCGCCCACACATCGCCGGTGGAGCCTGCGGCGAAGTAGACGTACCCACTTGCCGCCGATGTGGTGGATCTCGGGCGCCCAGATGTGCGCGCCCATGACACCGCTCGCGTGCCTGGTCCAGATGGTGGTCTCGGGGGCGGTGGCGAGGCCCTGGAGGGTGGTGGCCCGGCGCAGCACGATGCGGTCGTACTCGGGCACGGTCGCGGTGAAGTAGTAGTGGCCGTCGGTGTGCTTGAAGATGTGCGGGTCGGCGCGCTGTTCGGCGAGGGGGTTGGTGAAGGTCACGGCGGGTGAGGCGGGGGCGGCATGCGCGGGGATGGCGGTGACGAGCAGGGCGAGTGCGGCGAGGAGGGCGGTCAGCACCCGTCCGACAAGGCGTTTCACGACGACCGGTCTTCCTCTCTGTCGGTGGAGCTCGATCAGGTGGTGGTCGTCGGTCGCGACTGCCGGCAGGTGTGGTTCAGCCGGGTCCACCGGCGTACGTCGATGCCGCCGGCGGTACCGCAGTCGGCGACGTCGGCGACCTTCCGGGGGCCTCATATCCGAGATGTACACAATTGCAGACGTTCGATATCTCGAACTATGTACGGAACTTCGACCAGATGCTAAGGGCGTGGCAACAACACGTCAATGGGTCGGGTGAGTCGAGTCGAGAATTGCGGCCGCCCGCCGGGCCGGACGACGCGGAATCACGGGTGCCGCGCGATGGCCTGACGGGCCGGCTTGCCCGGCCAGTTGGCGCGGACGACGAAGGACACCGTGATCAGCAGCGCCCAGGAGACCCACTTCGACATCGACACCGGCTCCCAGCCGTGGAGTTGGTACGGATACCGCCAGGCGCCGAGGTACGTGGCCACGTTCTCCGCCAACCACAGGAAGAAGCCGGCCAGCGCGAAGGACAGGGCGAGCGGCATGCGGTGGCGCCGCTCGCCGACCGTGAAGTACATCCAGGTGCCCCACGTCGCGCACAGCAGAAGGCCGCCGAGGACCCAGCGCAGGTCCGGCAGCCAGTGGTGCGTGAGGAAGTTGACGTACAGAAAGACGGCCACCACGGCGGTGACCCGGGCCCGATAGCCGGTGAACGACAGCTCCAGCAGCCGCCAGGTCCGGCAGCCGTAACTGCCGACGGCCGCGTACATGAACCCGCCGTACAGCGGCACTCCGGCCACCTTGGTCAGCGCGGGCTCGGGATAGCTCCACGCGCCCACATGCACCTTGACCAGTTCGAAGACGAGCCCCAGAACATGGCAGACGGCGATCACCGCGAGATCCCGGCGGGTCTCCCAGCCCAGCAGATGGCACACGACCGTGAGCAGCACGCCGTAGGCGAGAAGGAGGTCGTAGCGCGCCACGGGAAGCGGCGGCAGCATCCGGACCGCCGCCATACCGCCGAACAGCGCGACCGCGAAGGCGCAGCAGCCGGCCTGCACCCAGCCGAACAGAGCGATCTGGCGGACGAGTGTCCCGGCCTGCTGCTTGATCTTGCGCATGGGCAGGAAGACGACTGTTCGAAGCCGATGGTTGCAGGCCTGTCGCGGGCTTGCCGGAGCCCCCACGACGAAGGGGCCGAGTCGTTCAGGCCGTATCCACCGGCGCACCGGCCTCCCGGCCGGACTCGTCCTCGACGGCGTACGCCAGGAAGTCGTCGACCATGCGATGGAACAGGGCGGCCAGCTGCCGCAGTTCCTCGGGCTTCCACTCGCCGAGGGCGAGCTGCATGCCGCGAGCTCCGGCGTCCCGGATCCGGTCGACGGCCCGGCGGCCCGCGTCGGTGAGCTGGATGCGCTGGGCGCGGCGGTCGTCGGGGTCGGGGATCCGGGTGACACAGCCGGACTTCTGCAACTGCTGCACGGTGCGGGTCACATGGGAGGCCTCGACACCCAGCCGCTGCGCCAGCTCCCCCGGCCGCAACGGGTCGGAGTCGGCGACCTGACGCAGCAGCGCCACCGCGGCCCGGTCCAGCGGCACACCGGCGAGCGCCATCAGTCGCTCGTGCTGCCGGGCCCGGGTGCTCAGATACGTGATGCGCGTGAGGGCACGTTCGATCTCGACGACTTCCGGGGAGGCGGCAGGGGCGACGGGCAGCGGTTCCGTGGGCATACCCACCAGTTTACCATATCGTTGCGTAACTCAAGTAAATGACCGCGCGGAGAAGATCCGTCCCCGGGGACGTCCCCCGCGTTCCACGGGACGCGGGGACGGCATCCTGACGGTTCGTCACGGAAACGCTGGGTCTCGTGATCACGCTTCGTGGTCACGAGATCGACAGCCCGGAGGTTTCGATGATCCGACGGACCGTGAAGAGCGGCCTGCTGGCGACGATCGCGGTGCTCGCGCTCCTGCCCACGGCAGCCGGCGCCGCCGAGGCGGACCACGCCGTACCGCTCCCCGCGCCCAACGTCTCGACGCAGTACACCACCCCCTCGCTGCTGCCCGCTCCCGCCGCGCACCGGCAGGCCAAGCACCGCACGACGCACCACAAGTCCCGCCGCGCGCACCGCGTCACGCACCGTGTGCACCGCGTCCGCCACGCACACCGCACCACGCACCGCTGCACACACCGGGTCCGCCACGTGGTCCGCTCGGCCGGTCACCGCCACGGCCTCCCCGTCGTGGGGCGTGTGACCACGCACCGCCTCGCGCTGAACGTCCGCTCCGGCCCGGGCACCGGCTACCGCGTGGTCGGCCACCGGCACCCGAACCGGCTCGTGGCACTCACCTGCCGGACGAGCGGGTCCCGGGTGCACGGCAACCACACCTGGTACCGGCTCTCCCACCACAGGGGCTATGTGTCCGCCCACTACGTCCGGGTCGGCACCGCCGCCCGCTGGTGCTGACCGCTTCGCCCCGTCGTACACGCTGACCCCGAGGCCTGTTCGGAAACCTCTCGTTCCCGAACAGGCCTTCGGCGTGTACGCACTTCACCCACCTCATACCTCACGACAGGTTGCACTTTCCCCTTCCCCGGGAAGCCATTGCGACAACAGGGGGCGAAACGCCCATAGCGTAACCGGAGTCGAGGAACGCACCATGCGGCAGCCCGCAGAACCGACCACGCCGGACGAGCCGTTGATGGTGAGACTGCGCGAACTGAAGGACCGTACGGGGCTGAGCCTGGCGGCGCTGGCCGCCCGCACCCCGTACAGCAAGTCCGCCTGGCACCGCTATCTGACCGAGGGCAAGCGGCCACCCCGCTCGGCCGTGGAGGCGCTCGCCCGGATCGCCGGCGTCGACCCGGCCCCGGTGCTGGCCCTGTGGGAGGCTTCCGGCGAGCAGTCCGCGGGCAACCCGTCCGACGAGGTCGGCCAGGAGCGCCCGGCGGGGCGCCGGATGCGGCGGCCGGCGGTGCTCGCCCTGCTGACGGTGACAGCCGCCGCCGCGGCCGCCCTCGCCCTGTCCGCCCGGCACAGCTCGCCGGGGCCGCAGGCCGTCGGGGCGGCCCCCCGCTGCCACGGGAGGTCCTGCCAGGGCCAGCTGCCCGACCCGTCGGCCTGCGCGCGCGACGCACAGACGAAGAGCACGGTCACCGACCCGGACTACGACGTCCGGCTGCGCTACTCGCCGGCCTGCGGCACCGCCTGGTCGGAGGTACGGGTGCACTCCCCGCACGCCCGGGAGATCACCGTACGCGCGGGCGAGAACACGCTCTCGGCCACGTATCCGGCCGAGGACTCCACCGGCTACACCAGTCCGATGCTCGCCGTGATGTCGCCGCGGGGCGTGGAGGCGTGCGCCGAGGTGGCGGGGCAACTGGCCTGCACGGGTCTGGACCCCGACGAACCCGCGGAGTCCGGCGAGCGGCCGTGAAACGCGCAGCGCCACACCCCCTGCGGAGCCCCGGCGCCGAGCGTTCACCCCACCCGGTACAGGTCGCTGAGCAACTCGATCACCGCCTGCTGGGCGGGGTGCGGATCGTCCCGCCACCAGGCCAGTCGGACCGCGACCGGCTCGGCGTCGCGCACCGGCCGGTAGACGATGCCGGGCCGCGGGTACTGGTTCGCGGTGGACTCCGCCGTCACACCGATGGCACGACCCGCGGCGATCACGGTGAGCCAGTCGTCGACGTCGTGCGTCTCCTCTGTGACCGGGCGCGAGTCCGGGGGCCAGAGATCCGGCGTGGTGGTGCCGGTCCGGCGGTCCACGAGCAGGGTCCGGCCCGTCAGATCGGCGAGCCGGACCGTACGGCGCCGGGCCAGGGGGTCGTCGTTGGCCAGGGCGCACAGTCGGCGTTCTAGGCCGACGATGGCCGAGTCGATCCGGCGGTCGCCCAGCGGGCTCGCGGTGACCTTGGAGTTCCTCGGCCCGCTCGCCGTCGCGCTGTCCGCCTCGCGCCGCCGGCTGGACGCCGGGTGTGCGGTGCTGGCCGCAGCCGGGGTCGTCGTCCTGATGCGCCCCCAGCCGTCCACCGACTACGTGGGCATGGGCCTCGGCCTGGTGGCCGCCTGCTGCTGGGCGTCGTACATCCTGCTCAACCGTGTCGTGGGCCGACGCATCCCCGGGGCACAGGGCTCGGCGGCCGCCGCGGGGCTGTCCGCCCTGACCTTCCTGCCGATCGGTGCCGTCGTGGCCGTACGACACCCGCCCACGGCCGGAGCCGTGCTGTGCGCGGTCGCGGCCGGGATCCTCTCCTCGGCCGTGCCGTACCTCGCCGACCTCCTCACCCTGCGCAAGGTGCCCGCCCAGACGTTCGGGCTGTTCATGAGCGTCAATCCGGTGCTCGCGGCCGTGGTCGGCTGGGTCGTCCTCGGCCAGGGCCTGGGCCTGCCCGAGTGGGCGGGCATGGGGGCGGTCGTCGCGGCCAACGCGCTCAGCATCCTGACGACGCGCGAGTGACGAAGCGGTGCCGCAGCAGACCGCCGGGGGGTTCACTTGCTTGACTCAAGTAACCTACATATGCTTGCCTAACTCAAGTAAGTCGCCCGGACCGGGGCCACCCTGAGCGGGGGTGGCCCCTCGCGCCGTACTCGTGGGGACGGGGACCGGTGCGGTCCCCGGGCCCGGCCGCCGGTTCAGTCCCCCCGTCCGGCACCGGCCCGGGGACATCTCCTTCTCCGTGTCGCCGAGACGGAAGAGACAGGACGCCTCCATGAAGAACTCCGTACGAGCCGGGCTGGCCGGGGTGCTCGCCTGCGGCGTCATCGGCACCGCGATAGGCATCGTCCGGGACGACGGCGGCTCCGGTGACGACTCCACCCCGTCGAAGGGCCCCTACGTCGCGCTCGGCGACTCCTACACCTCGGGCCCGAGGATTCCCGACCGGACCGGCACACCGGCCGGCTGCGAGCGGTCCGACCGCAACTACCCGACCCTGGTGGCCCGTCGACTCGGCCTCGACTCGGCCGACTTCGACGACGTGAGTTGCAGCGGCGCCACCATCGCCGACCTCTCGGCGGCCCAGTCCACGGACGACGGGGTCAACCCGCCCCAGCTGTCGGCCCTGTCCGCGCGGACCCGCCTGATCACCGTCGGGATCGGCGCCAACGACATCGACTTCATCGGCCTGATCAAGCGGTGTGTGACTGCGGGGGCGGTCTACTTCGCCACCGGGAGCGGCACGGGCAGCGGCGGTGAGAACCTCCCGGGAGACGCGCCCTGCCGCGCGCAGTACGTGTCCGGGGACACCGACGAGGTGCGGCAGAGGACCGAGACGGCAGAGCGGATGCTCTCGCGGACGCTGGGCGAAGTGAAGCGGCGCGCACCGCACGCCCGCGTCCACGTCGTCGCCTATCCGGCGATCCTGCCCGCCGACGGACACGGCTGCGGGCGCGAGATGGGCCTCGCGCCGGGCGACGTCACCTTCCTGCGCGAGAAGGAACAGCAGCTCAACGCCATGCTGCGGCGGCGGGCCGAGGCAGCCGGAGCGGGCTACGTGGACACCTACGAGCCCTCCGAGGGGCATGACGCCTGCTCAGCCTCCGCCACCCGCTGGATCGAACCCCTCGTCCCGGCCTCCCCCGCGGCCTCCGTCCACCCCAACGAACGCGGCGAGCGGGGCATGGCCGCAGCCGTCCTGGACGCCATGGGTGCTGTGGACGCCATGGGTACCTGGTTCGGCCTTCGTCCCTCTCCCAGCAGTTTCCGGAACATCAGGGCTCATCAGAAAGTGAGAGTCACCCCATGGCCACGATGAAGTCCGTCCGGACCGATGGCGTCGGCAAGATCGACGTCGTGGATGTCGAGCGTCCCGGCCCGGGCCCGAAGGACGTGCTGATGAAGGTCCGCGCCTGCGGCATCTGCGGCACCGACGTCACCTTCCTGCACATCGGCGGCATACCGGCCCGCGCCCACCTCGGCGGTGACCTGGTCCCCGTCGCCCTGGGCCACGAGCCGGCCGGCGAGATCGTCGAGGTGGGCCGATCGGTCTGGGCGCGGCGATCTGGCTGAAGCTGCGCGGAGTCGAGCACGTGGTGGTGGCCGACGTCGTCCCGGGGCGGCTGGAGAAGGCGCTGGCCGTGGGGGCGGACGCCGTCATCGACTCCGCCGAGGAGGACGTGACCGCACGCCTGGCGGAGCTGCACGGGCAGAGCGCCAACGCCCTGGGCCGGCCCCGGCCGGGCACCGACATCTACATCGACGCGGCCGGTGCGGCCGCCGTCTTCGACACCGTGGTCGCCAACGCCAAGTGGCACGCCAGGCTCGTCATGGTGGCGGTGCAGAAGGGGGCCGACATGGACCTCGGCGGCATGCTGCGCAGCGAGCTGACCCTCGTCGCCTCCCAGGGCTACCCGACGGTGATCTTCGAGGTGACCCCCGAACTCGTCGAGCATCACGAGCGCTTCGCGAAGCTCATCAGCCATCGCGTTCCGTTCGCGGAGGCGAGCGCGCCTTCGGGCTCGCGCTGACCCCGGGGGCCGCGGAGAAGGTCGTGGTTGTCCGGTCCCAGATATCTGTAGGCACCGCGTACGCCCCGAGCAGCAGTGCCTACAGACGGGCGGGATGGTCGATGCGCGTCGCGGCAGCCCCGTACGCCGCTTGGCCTGCATGCCTACAGAAGACTGGGACTGTCCACGGTTCGCGGGGACCGGACAGTGGTGACCTTCGAGGCGTAGGGGCGCGGGGCGTTGGAGAACGTGAGCCACGTGAAGCAGGCCGGACAATACCGGCGGCGTATCCTCGGCGCCGGACGCGGTCGTCCTGCCGCTGGTCGGCCGCCTCGCCGAACTGGACGCGGACGCCCAGAACGTGGCGCAGGAGGCGCTGACCGAGCTGCGGCACGTGATGCGCGGCATCCATTCGCCGATCCTCGTCGACCTCGGCTGGTCGGGGCGGTACGCGCCCTCGTCGCGAGCGGCGGCCTCGACGTCGCGCCCCGCGTGGACGGCCTGGCCGACGGCCACGAGGGGCCGAGGGCACCGGCGATTGTCGAGGCTGCCGCGTACTTCGTCGTGGCCGAACTGCTCGGCTGCGGGGCCGGCGAAGTGGGCCACCTGCACAACGTCTGGCATCGCCCGTTGTCCGCCCGCAATCGTGCCCAACTCGTCGTGCGGGCCCATGAGTCGGGGTCGGCGCGGGCCACACCGCAGTTGGTCGCCACATGGCGGACGGTGTGCCTCACGCAGCGGCCGTTCAGGGGAACCGCTCCCGAAAGGGGCGTGGCCGCGCCGGGCGCGGTCGACATCTTCAGCCGTGACCCTGCCGCTGATCGCGCCGATGCTCGCCACTCCCGGAAAGCTGCCGCCCACCGCCCAGGACGCCCGGTGGGCCTACGAGACCAAGCAGGACGGCCAGCGTGCGGTGATCTACCTCCCCGGCGACGGCACCGTGCTGCTGCGCGCCCGCTCCGGCGAGGACATCACCGCCGCCTACCCCGAGCTGAGGCCGCTGGGCGGCGCCCTCGGCAGCACCCCCTCGATCCTGGACGGCGAGGTGCTCGCCCTCGACGAACACGGTCGAGCCGACTTCCAGCTGCTGCAGAGCCGTATGGGCCTGGCCCACGCACCGGCACGCGCGGCGCGCCGTGCGGCCCAGGTCCCGGTGCACCTCGTGCTGTTCGACGTGATGCACCTGGGCGGCTCCCTGCTCGCCCTCCCCTACACCCGGCGGCGGGCACGGCTGGAGGAGCTGGCCCTCGACGGGCCCCACTGGTCCACCCCCGCCGCCGTCTTCGGCCACGGCGCCGAGGCCCTGCGGGCGACCCGCGAGCACGGTCTGGAGGGAGTGGTCTGCAAGCGTCTCGACTCGGTGTACGAGCCGGGCGTGCGCTCCCGCGACTGGATCAAGATCCGCAACATGCGCAGCGAGGACGTGATCGTCGGCGGCTGGCTGCCCGGCAAGGGCCGGCTCACCGGACTGCCCGGTGCCGTACTGGTCGGCCAGCGGGCCGCCGGGCGCCTGCGGTACGTCGGCGGTGTGGGCACCGGCTGGAGCGAGGCCGAGCGCACCGAACTGGCCGCACTGCTGCGGGCCGCCGAGACCGGCGTGTGCCCCTTCGACCCGGTCCCGCCGGTCTCCGGCGCCCACTGGGTACTGCCCCGGCTGGTCGGCGAGGTCGCCTACAGCACCCGTACACGGGCCGGACTGCTGCGCCAGCCGTCCTGGCTCCGGCTGCGTCCCGACCTCGCGCCCGAGGAGTCGGCGGCGGACATCCCCGACGAACCGGCCTGAACCGGCCCGACTCCGGCCCGAGTGCGACCTGACTCCGGTCCGCATCCGCCCTGACACCTCGTCATGATCCAAGAAGTTGGGCCCTCCTTCACCACCGGTACTCGTGTGACCCCTTGGCCCGGAGTCGAAAACCCGGGAAGCTGAACTCCCTTTGCCCCCACAGCCGTTGGGCTGCGCCCAAAGAGGAGGACGCAGTGTCGTCACCGAAGTTCAAGGCACACCGCAGAAGATGGCTGACCGGTCTCGCGGGAGCCTCCGCGCTCGTCGTCGCCACCGCCACCGCCGCGTACGCCGCCCCGCCCCCGGCCCTCCCGGCCAACGCCGAGCCCTCGGAGCTGAAGTACCAGCCGGCCTTCGACTACGACACCGACGGCTGCTACTCCAGTCCGGCCATCGGCCCCGACGGCACGATCAACGGCGGTCTGAAGCCGACCGGTGCCCTCAACGGCTCGTGCCACGACGCCTCCGACCTGGACAACACGAACAGCTACTCGCGCTACAAGTGCAACAACGGCTGGTGCGGCTATCTGTACGGCCTGTACTTCGAGAAGGACCAGGCACTACCCGGAATCAGCCTCGGCGGCCACCGGCACGACTGGGAGCACGTCGTGGTGTGGGTGCAGAACGACCAGATCAAGTACGTCTCCACCTCCAATCACGGCTCGTTCACCGTGCACCCCGTCTCCGACGTCCGTTTCGAGGGCACGCACGCGAAGATCGTGTACCACAAGGACGGCATCAGCACGCACTGCTTCCGGCTCGCGAACTCGAACGACGAGCCGCCGGAGAACCACAAGCACACCTGGCAGTATCCGCCGCTGGTCGGCTGGAACGGCTACCCGGCGGGCCTGCGCGACAAGTTGAGCGCGTACGACTTCGGCAGCGCCCACTTCGGCCTCAAGGACGACAGCTTCGCCTCGCACCTGACCTCGGCCAAGCCGTCCGGCATCGCCTTCGACCCCAACGCCTGAGCCGCCGCGGGTTCCCTGCCGCCCCGGGCGCGGCAGGGGACCCATGGACACCCGCCGGTCCGCGCCCACGCCACCCGCTCACCCACGAGGGGCCCCTTCGACCGGCACATGAAGTCATGACGGTACCGGCACTCGCGGCACGGCGGAGCAATGCGGCCGATCGGCACGGATGTCCGTCGCCACGGTCTATCGTGTCCCCCATGTCCGTCCCGGAACTGATCCGTATCGTCTCCCGTGACTCACCGATGGCACTCGCCCAAGTGGAGCGTGTCCGCGCCGAGTTGGCCGTCCTTCATCCGCAGGTGCGCACAGAGGTCGTACCGGTGAAGACCACCGGCGACACATGGCTGGGCGACCTGTCGAAGGTGGAGGGCAAGGGGGCGTTCACCAAGGAGGTGGACGCCGCTCTGCTGGCCGGGGCGGCCGACCTCGCGGTGCACTGCGTCAAGGACGTGCCGGCCGACCGGCCGCTGCCCGCGGGCACCGTGTTCGCCGCGTTCCTGAAGCGGGACGACATCCGTGACGCGCTCGTCCACCCGGGCGGGCTCACCCTCGACGCGCTGCCGGCCGGCACCCGGATCGGCACCTCCGCGGTACGCCGTGTCGCCCAGCTGGCCGCCACCCACCCGCATCTGCGGTGCGTGCCCTTCCGCGGCAACGCCAACCGCCGCCTGGACAAGCTCGCGGCCGGCGAGGCGGACGCGCTGCTGCTCGCGGTCTCCGGGCTGGAGCGGATCGGCCGGCGTGAGGTGATCAGCGAGGTGCTGCCCCCCGAGACGATGATGCCGCCGATCGGCGCGGGCATTCTCGCGCTGCAGTGCCGGGAGGGCGACGCCGAGCTGATCGACGCGGTCAGCGGGCTCGGCGACCCGGACACCTACCGGGAGGCCACGGCGGAGCGCATGTTCCTGCATGTGCTGCAGGGGCACTGCAACAGCCCGATCGCCGGTTACGCCCGCATGGACCGCAGCGGTGAACTGTCCCTGCGTGCCTGTGTGTTCACGCCGGACGGCAAGACGCGGCTGAACGCCCACGAGTGGGCGGGGCGGCTCGACCCGGCCACGCTCGGCACCTCGGTCGCCGTGTCCCTGCTGCGGCAGGGTGCCCGCGAGATCATCGACGGCATCCCGCACTGACCGGCCGTAGCGGCCGTCAGGCGGTGCCCGGCTCCGTCTGGTCCTCCAGGTCCTTCAGGAAGACGCTGACCTGGTGGGCCAGGCTGCCCGGCCCGGCAGCCGCGGAGGCGGCGGCGACGGGCTCCTCGAGCAGTCCGATGCCGCCCGCCCACAGGCGGCGGTCGGTCCACTCCTCGTCGACCCGCAGCTGGACCTGGACGTCGACCTGGGTCAGCGCGGCCTCCGGGCCTGCCGCATAGATCACGGCGGTGGCCCGGCGCAGCGGGTAGACGTCGAAGCCCTCGATGAACTGCGAGTTGCGCCAGTCGATGAAGGCGCCCTCCCCGTCGGAGCCGACCCGGACGTCGATCTGCCCGTCCTCCAGCTGGACGCTGAAGTGGCGCGCGCCGCGGTTCTCGACGGTCACCCGGACACTGAAGTACGTCAGCCCGACGGCCGCGTCGTCGCGTCCGCGCGGCGGCTCGGCCGCCTCCAGGCTGTGGACGCGGACGCGCAGACCGGCATGCTCGTCGTGCTCCTGCCAGTCCCCGACCACGTTCGGCTCGTACACGGTGCCCCTCTATCGACCTCGGAGAGCTGCTGTCTATCTGTGTGCCGAGCGCACTGTCAAATGAGCAGAATGCGCTGTGGCCAGGGGGTTCGCCCGCTTTGATCGCTGATCAAGCGCTGCGCAGCGGGAATCCCCTCGGCGGGCCCCCGGGCGGTGTCCGGGTGCGTGCCGCACATCACGGCCGGGCAAGATCAGCGGGCGAGCCGGCCCAGCAGTGAGGAGGCGACGGTGATGCCGAGTGCTGCGGCCACGGCAAGGACGCCGAAGTCGGCGGCGAGATGCGCCGGTGTGCCGAGCAGAAGGCCGCGCAGGGCGTCGACTTGGTAGCTCAGCGGGTTGGCCTTGCTGACCGCCTGGAGCCAGCCGGGCATGATGGTGACGGGGTAGAGGGCGTTGGAGCCGAAGAACAGCGGCATCGTGATCGCCTGTCCGATGCCCATCAGGCGGTCGCGGTTGAGGACGATGCCCGCGATGGTGATCGACAGGCAGGAGAAGAAGGCGGAGGCGAGGACCACGGCCGCCGCGACGCCGAGCAGACGCAGCGGGTTCCAGGTCAGCGCGACGCCGAGCAGGGCGGCGATGACGATGACGACGACCGCCTGGATCAGCGACTTCACTCCGGCCGCGAACGCCTTGCCGGTGATCAGCGCCGAGCGCGGGGTCGGCGTGACCAGCAGTTTGTTGAGGATGCCGGCGTCCCGCTCCCAGATGATCTGGATGCCGTAGAAGATGGCGATGAACATCGCGGACTGGGCGATGATGCCGGGCGCGAGGTAGTCGATGTAGGGGATGCCGCCGGTGGGTATCGCCCGGATCCGGGTGAAGGTCTGGCCGAAGATCAGCAGCCAGAGGGCGGGCTGGATCGCCCTGGTGTACAGCTCGGTGCGGTCGTGGCGCAGTTTCTGCAGTTCGACGGTGCACATCGCGACGACCCGGGCGGGCGGCAGCCGCCAGCCCGCGCGGGGCCGCGGCGGCCGCAGCAGCAGGTCACTGCCCGCGGCGGGGACGGGATCAGCCGACGCGGTTGGCGGTGCGGCGGGTGCTTCGGACATCGCGGAAATCTCCTGACTTCTCGTCGAGACCGCTGCCGGCGACATCGCGGAAGACGTCCTCCAGAGTGGGCGGCTTGTCCGTGGCCGGGGCGCCCGCGGCGCGACGGCGTTCACCGAGTCCCTGCCTGAGTTCGGCGGGGGTGCCGAGGGCGCGGATGCGGCCGTGGTGCATCAGGCCGACGCGGTCGCAGTACTGGTCCGCCTCGTCCATGTAGTGGGTGGTGACCAGGACGGTCATGCCGGTGGCCGCGCGTACGGCGTTGATGTGCTCCCAGACACCGGTCCGGGCGATCGGGTCGAGGCCGATCGTCGGCTCGTCGAGGATCAGCAGACGGGGTGCGCTGACCAGGGCCTGGGCCAGCTCCAGCCGACGGACCATACCGCCGGAGTAGGTGCCCACCAGCCGGTCGGCGGCGTCGGCGAGGCCCACGGCGGCCACGGCCTGCGCGACCCGGGCGGCCCGCTCGCGGCGGGGCACGTCGAAGACCCGGGCGAAGAGGGCGACGTTCTCCCGTCCGGTGAGCCCGCTGTCGGCGGACAGCTGCTGCGGGACGTAGCCGAGCAGGCGTCGTACGGCCATGCGGTCGCCTGCCGTGTCATGGCCGAAGACGCGGACCATGCCCGCGGGGACGGGCAGCAGCGTGGTGATGCAGCGGATGGCGGTGGTCTTGCCGGCGCCGTTGGGTCCGAGCAGCCCGAAGACCTCGCCCTCCCGCACGGTCAGGTCGAGCCCGTCCACCGCGTTGGTCTCCCCGAACGCGTAGGCGAGGCGTGTGCAGGTGACGGCTTCGACCGCGCCGGCGGCGGTGTCCCACGCTTCGGTGGTGGTGTCCCGCGTCATGGTTCCCCGGCCTCCTCGTGCAGGGTGACGGCCAGCTTGCGCAGCGCCGGCAGCGCGGCGCGCAGCGCTTCCCGGTCCGCCTCGTCGAGCCGGTCCACATGGCGCCCGACGAGGGCCGCCCGGCGGCGCTGCCAGTCCCGCAGCCGGTTGCGGGCCGCCTCGGTGAGCCGCAGGCGGGCGGCACGCCGGTCCGCCGGATCGGTCTCCCGGACCAGATAGCCGTCCTTGGCGAGCTTGTTGACGAGGGTCGAAACGGAGTTGCTCGCCAGGTACAGCTCCTTGGCGGCGTCAGAGATGCCGATGCCGGGCCGGGCCTCGACCAGGCGCAGCAGTTCCACCTCGGCGCCGCGCAGCCGTGGCGCGGTCAGCCCGCTGCGCAGCCTGCGGCGGATCAGCCGCTGGATGCCGACCAGGGTGTCCGCCAGCGCCTGCGGGAAGGCCTCGGACTCCGTCGGTCCCTCAGGTTCCGGTCGCTCGGGTTCCACACTTGGAGATTACCTCTGTGTCAGAGGTAATCTCTTCCCAAGGAACGGTCAAGTCGGACAGTTGACGGCCGGACGCCGTCACCATTTCGGGTGATTTGTTTTGGTACGTCCGATCCGGGGAATGTTGAGGCAAGTGCTTCGGACAGGAGGCACGTCCGTGGGAGCCGGCTCGCCGGGCCCCGGGTGCCCCCTCAACGGTCCCAGCGCGTTCCTCTCCTCCCATGGTGTCTGTCCCATCCAGCACCCGCTTGAGGGAGGTGCGCACCCGCCATGGGTACCACCACCAGAACGAAGCCCCACCCGCACGACGACGCCCCCGACACGGCCGAGGCGTTCGAACGGCTGACTGAACTGCCGGACGGCCCGGAGCGCCGGGCGTTGCGGGACGAGCTGGTCCGGCTCTGGCTGCCGATGGCCGAGCGGATCGCCGTCCGGTTCCGCGACCGCGGGGAGACCCTGGAAGACCTCTACCAGGTCGCGGCCCTGGGCCTCGTCAAGGCCGTCGACCACTACGACCCGGCACGCGGCCGCGCCTTCGAGGCGTACGCCGTACCGACCGTCACCGGTGAGATCAAGCGCCACTTCCGTGACCACATGTGGACGCTGCATGTGCCGCGCCGGGTCCAGGACCTGCGCAACCGGGTCCGGAGCACCGCGAAGGAACTCGCGCAGACGCTTCCGGGCCGGGCGCCCACAGTCGCCGAGATCGCCGAACGGGCACAGCTGAGCGAGGACGAGGTCCGCACCGGCCTGGAGGCGCTGGAGTGCTTCTCCGCACTGTCGCTGGACGCGGAGATGCCGGGCACCGAGGGTTACGCCCTGAGCGACGCCCTCGGGGATAGCGATCCCGGCTACGACCTCGTCGTCGACCGCATCGCCGTCAAGCCCTGTCTGGAGGCGCTGCCCGAGCGTGAGCGCCTCATCCTGTATCTGCGGTTCTTCCGGGGGATGACGCAGAGCAGGATCGCCGAACAGCTCGGGATCTCCCAGATGCACGTCTCGCGGCTGCTCAGCGGCTGTTTCGACCGGCTGCGCGAGGATCTGCTCGCCGAGGCGCGCTGAGGCTCACTGCGGCGGTGTCCCCGGAACCTGCGTCGGGCCGTGCCGGTCGAGGGCGTCCTCCAGCTCGGCGCGGATCTCCGGGGGCATGTCACCGGTGCGTCCCCAGATGAGGATGAGTTCCGCGACATTGCGCAGCTTGATGTTCGTGTGCTGGGAGACGTCCTTCAGCACCGCCCACCCCTGGTCGGGCGTCACCCGGCCCAGGGCGACCACCATCCCGATCGCCTGGTCCACCACGGCGTGCGAGGCGACCGCCTCCTTCAGCTGGTGCACTTCTTCCTGCAGCTCGAAGATGCGATCCGTCTCGCCCTCGTAGCGCTCGCCCATCCATCAATCGTGTCACTCGTCCGGCCGTATGCCACCGGGGTACTCGGCAGGCGCCCGGACCGCTTCCGGTTGGACACTGGTGGAAGACCGGTGGCCACCGGTCCCGGACACCAGGACGCGAGTGCGATGAACCATGACACGACCCTCCCCGGCGGCGCGAAGAAGAAGGAAGTCGTCTCCACGCACTCCGTCTTCGGCGCCCCCTGCTGGGTGAGTCTGACCAGCCGTGACCTCAAGGCCACGGAGGAGTTCTACGGGGCCGTACTGGGCTGGCGATGGCGGAACGCCAAGCTCGGTGATCATTTCAGGATCGCGCTGGCGGGCGGGGTGCCGGTCGCCGGGATCGCCGCGGTCGCCGCCATGTGGCAGATGGCGGTGACCTGGACGCCGTACTTCGCCGTCCCGAACGCGGACGAGGCCGCGGCCCGGGTCCGGGAGCGCGGCGGCACCGCGGCGGTCGGCCCGCTCTCCTTCCCGCCCGGGCGTGCCGCGCTGCTCGCCGACCGGGACGGGGCCATCTTCGGCATCTGGGAGGGCGAGCTCATCTCCAACTGGGAGGCCTGGCGGCGGGCGGCGCCGACCTTCATCCGGCTGCACACCCGCAACGCCTTCGACGCCGCCCTCTTCTACGGCGAGATCCTCGACTGGGCCACGGACCGGCCGGGCTGCTGCGAGGTCGAGTACGAGGGCGGCGAGGTGGTGCTGCGCAGCCGGGGTGACGTGGTGGCGCGCATCGACTCCGGCGCGGTGGAGGCGGCGCCCGATCCGTCGGTCCGGCCGCACTGGCAGATCCACTTCGCCGTGGCCGACGTGGCGGACTGCGCCCGGGCGGCGGAGAAGCACGGCGGCAGCGTGCTGCGCGAGGAAGAGGAGGAGGCCGTACTGCGCGACCCCGACGGCGCCCAGTTCACGGTGACCTCCCGGCGCGAGCACTGACCGCCGCCGCGTCACGGGTGCCGCGTCCTGGGTCCTGTCGTCACATCCCCTCAGGGATTCGATGCCAGGGCCCTAGTAGGGCTTGGTCATCTTCACTCCTGAGTGGCGTGTCTGTTGCCTCGTGGGTGGCGTTGTCGTGGTGTGACACCTGAGGAGATGACCGAGGCCCGGGGGGACCTGGAGGCGTTCGCGGCGGAGTTGTTCGACGGGTTCTTCCGTGCGGACCAGCGGCGGTGGGGACAGGCGTATGTGCGAGGGCTGCTGCTGGACGGGCGGCGTAAGTCGGTGGAGCCGATGGCAGCCCGCCTCGGCGAGGACGGCAACCGGCAGGCGCTGGCGCACTTCATCACCTCCAGCCCGTGGGATCCGGCGCATGTGCGGGCCCGGCTGGCCTGGAGGATGCACGAGGCGATCGGTCCGGAGGCGCTGATCGTTGACGACACCGGCTTCCTCAAGGACGGGGACGCGTCTGCGTGTGTGTCGCGGCAGTACACCGGCACCGCGGGCAAGGTCACCAACTGCCAGGTGGGAGTGTCGCTGCACCTGGCCCGTGAGCAGGCCTCGGCCGCAGTGAACTGGCGGCTGTTCGTGCCCGCTTCATGGGATCCGGCCTCTGGACAGGCGGATGCGGCCAAGGTCGCCCGCCGCGGCCGTTGCGGCATCCCCGCCCAGGTGGGGCATGTGGAGAAGTGGCAGCTGGCCCTGGACATGATCGACGAAACCCGGTCGTGGGGCGTCGATGTCCCCTTGGTCGTGGCGGATGCCGGATACGGCGATGCCGCCGCCTTCCGTCTGGGGCTGGAGGAACGCAGCCTGCCCTATGCGGTCGGGATCTCCTGCCGCCACACCGCCCATCCGGCCGACGCCCGGCCCGTCCAGCCCCCTACGCGGGCACCGGTTACCACCGAAAGCGCAGTACCCCGACCCTGCGCAGACGGTGAAAGACCTGGTCATCGCGGTAGGCCGGGCGGCTGCACGGCCGGTTTCCTGGCGGGTAGGCTCCCGGCCGGGCACGGGCCGAAACGGCTTCAAGCGCATGTACTCGCGGTTCGTCGCCCTCAGGGTCCGGCCCGCCGGACGGGGCCTACGCAAGACCACGGACGCTCCCGAGCTGCCTGAACGCTGGCTGCTGGCCGAATGGCCCGCCACCGAGAGCGAGCCGGTGCAGTTCTGGCTGTCCAGCCTGCCCTCCGGCATGCCACTGGCCACCCTGGTGCGGCTGACCAAGCTGCGCTGGCGCATCGAGCACGACTACCGGGAGATGAAACAGGCCCTGGGACTTGCCCACTTCGAAGGCCGCACCTGGGGCGGCTGGCACCACCATGTCACCCTCGTCTCCGCCGCCCATGCCTTCTGCACCCTCAGGCGCATGGCTCGCGCCCCAAAAGACACAGCGGCGGTCTGAGTCTCTACCAGATCGTCCGTGAACTGCAGACACTCCTCGCCCTCTGGACCGGCGCCTGCCCCACCTGCCGCCGCGACATACCCGCACCGATAGCAAGATGACCAAGCCCTACTAGCGGTCGGCGCGGGACGGGCGGGACAGCAGGACAAGGCTGCGGGCCTCGACTCGGAGGCTGGTGGCCGCCTTGTGCTCGCGTTCGTCCGGGATTCCCTCCGGGTCGGCCGTGTCGATCAGGGTGGTCCAGCGCTCGCCGTAGGTGGTGTCGGGCAGCCGGAAGTCCACGGGTTCCCAGTAGCTGTTGAGCAGCAGCAGGAACGAGTCGTCGACCACGCGGCGGCCGTACGGGTCGCGCTCGGCGATGGCGTCGCCGTTGAGGAACACGCCGACCGTGTGGGCGTCGGGGCGCTGCCAGTCGCGGCCGGTCATCTCGCGGGCGTCGGGCAGCAGCCAGACCAGGTCGGGCAGGCGTTGCCCGGCGTGGGTCGCCGTCGCGCCGCGGAAGAAGCGGCGGCGGCGCAGTACGGGGTGGGCGGCGCGCAGGGCGATGACATGGCGCGCGAAGTCCGTCAGCGTGCGCTGTTCCCCGGTCGGGGACCAGTCGATCCAGGAGACCTCGTTGTCCTGGCAGTAGGCGTTGTTGTTGCCGCGCTGGGTGCGGCCCAGCTCGTCACCGTGGCAGAGCATCGGGATGCCCTGCGACAGCAGCAGCGTGGCCAGCAGGTTGCGCTGCTGGCGGGCGCGCAGCTCCAGGACCGCGGGATGGTGCGTCTCGCCCTCGGCGCCGCAGTTCCAGGACCGGTTGACGCTCTCCCCGTCCCGGTTGCCCTCGCCGTTGGCCTCGTTGTGCTTGTCGTTGTACGAGACGAGATCGCGCAGGGTGAAACCGTCGTGCGCAGTGACGAAGTTGACGCTGGCCCGGGGCCGACGCCTGCTGTGCGCGTAGAGGTCGGAGGAGCCGGTGAGCCGGGAGGCGAACTCGCCGAGCGAACCCGGTTCCGCCCGCCAGAAGTCCCGTACCGCGTCCCGGTACCTGCCGTTCCACTCCGACCACAGGGGCGGGAAGTTGCCGACCTGGTAGCCGCCCTCCCCCACGTCCCAGGGCTCGGCGATGAGCTTGACCCGGCTGATCACCGGGTCCTGCTGGATCAGGTCGAAGAACGCCGACAGCCGGTCCACCTCGTGGAACTGCCGGGCGAGCGTGGCCGCGAGGTCGAAGCGGAAGCCGTCGACGTGCATCTCGGTGACCCAGTAGCGCAGTGAGTCCATGATCAGCTGGAGCACGTAGGGATGCCGCATCAGCAGGCTGTTGCCGGTGCCCGTGGTGTCGTAGTAGTGCGCCCAGTCGCCGTCCACGAGACGGTAGTACGAAGCGTTGTCGATGCCGCGGAAGGACAGTGTGGGGCCGTACTGGTTGCCCTCGGCGGTGTGGTTGTACACGACGTCGAGGATGACCTCCAGGCCGGCCGCGTGCAGCGCCTTCACCATCGCCTTGAACTCGTTGACCTGCTGGCCGCGGGTGCCGAAGGCGGCATAGGCGTTGTGCGGGGCGAAGAAGCCGATCGTGTTGTAGCCCCAGTAGTTGGAAAGGCCCCGGTCCTGCAGCACGCCGTCCTGCACGAACTGGTGGACCGGCATCAGCTCTACCGCGGTCACCCCGAGCGAGGTCAGATGCTCGATGACGGCCGGGTGCGCGAGGGCGGCATAGGTGCCGCGCAGCCGGCGCGGGACCTCCGGGTGGGTACGGGTGAGTCCCCGTACGTGCGCCTCGTAGATCACGCTGTCCGCGTACGCCCGCCGGGGCGGGCGGTCGTCGCCCCAGTCGAAGTACGGATCGGTGACCACGCCGAGCATGGAGTGCCCGGCGCTGTCGGCCGGGGAGGCACCGCCCGGATCGCGCTCGTAGAGCGAGGCGTGGTTGTCGATCTGCCCGTCCACGGCCCGTGCGTACGGGTCGAGGAGCAGCTTCGCCGGATTGCACCGGTGGCCGAGGTCGGGGTCCCACGGGCCGTGCACCCTGAAGCCGTAGCGCTGCCCCGGTCCGGTCCCGGGGACATAGCCGTGCCAGACGAACCCGTCGACCTCGGTCAGCGGCGCGCGGGTCTCGGTGCCGGCGTCGTCGACCAGGACCAGGTCGACCTGCTGGGCAACCTCGCTGAACAGGGCGAAGTTGGTGCCCTGTCCGTCGAAGGCGGCGCCCAACGGGTAGGGGTGCCCGCTCCACACGGGCACCCCTTTCCGCTTCGGTCGTGCCGTCACCGGGCGGCCTCCACCGGGTCCGCCGGGGCGGCCAGTGCGGCGACGGGCATCTCCCGGGGCACCTGGCGCACATGGCGCAGGCTGGGCGCCGGGGCCGTCGGGACCAGCGGGACGCGCTCGCCGCTGCGGGCGCGCCGGGAGAACCAGATGATCTTGCTGCCGGTGTCCGAGGCACAGCACCCCCAGCCGTCGCTCGTCGCGGCGATCTGGGTCAGACAGCCGCGCAGGTCCTGGTCGGGACGCAGATCGCGGTCGTCCTCGCCGACGGCGGTGATCAGATGCTGGCCGTTCCACCACATCTCGATCGATGTGCGTTTGTCCGTCGCGTGCTCGTCAATGGCCCGCAGCAGCAGTTCGGTGCCGCGGCAGACGGGATCCACGAGGTTCTCGAGGTCCCAGTGACGGAGGTGGGCGGCCAGGATGCGGCTGACCTGTCCGACCCGTTCGGGGCTGACTTCCACGTCGAGGTGGTAGTAGCAGGGCACTGCGGTCTTCATCGTCGCTTGCTCCTCACCGGCGAAGCTGCCGCTCGTTCTCGCCCCCGCAGGCAATGGCCCCGATCACCGAGCGTCGAGCACTGATCGCTCCTGAGTCAGATCCACAGTGCGGGTACTACGCCATTCGTGCAACACGAGAGCACTCGAGTGGTGATTGAAGATCCAACAAGACGCTGAGTCGTCACACGTGCACCATGAGTGAAAGTGCCTCGATCGCCGTAACGGTTCCGTGCCTCTCCGTGCACGGAGGCCACCCGACCGTCGGGAAACGCGCCCAGTCGAGAGCGTGGAGGGTGAAGAGGGCCATGCTGCTACCCGCTAAGGCCGAAGTGGCCAGGCAGTTGCGGCGGTACCGGGCGTGGGAACGCGTGATGCTCGCCTCTCCGTCGGACCGCGAGGTGCGGGCCACGTTCGAGGACTCGGGCTACACGCTGTGCGTGCTGATGGGCAAGCGGTGCGCCCGGGAGGCAGCCGACGCCGCCGAGCGCTATCTGCGCTCCAGTCTGGGCAGCTACCTGCAGGAGCAGGGCGGGCGGCCCCATGGGAGCGGCGCGGCGCGACGGGCTCCGCCGTGGGACCGGCGTTCCGGTGCCAGGAGGCACTGACCTTCCGGTGTCATTCGGATTCCCAGCCGGGCCCGGGGCCCGGCTTCGCGCACGGCGGAGGTGAGACCCATGAGTTCGACCCCGGCCATCGGCCGAGTTCCGGTTCGCGACGTCCGGCCGGCCGTGGAGTGCGGCAGGCGCCCGGCGAAGGCGGTGACCGGGGAGACGTTCGAGGTCTCGGCCACCGTGTTCCGTGAGGGCCAGGACGCCGTCGGCGCGAACGTCGTGCTGCGCGACCCCGAGGGCCGCACCGGACCCTGGACACCGATGCGTGAACTCGCCCCGGGCACCGACCGCTGGGGCGCGGAGGTCACCCCGGACGCGACGGGCCACTGGACGTACACGGTGGAGGCCTGGAGCGATCCGGTGGCCACCTGGCGCCGGACCGCCCGCATCAAGGTCCCGGCGGGCATCGACACCGGGCTGGTTCTGGAGGAGGGCATGGACCTCCACACCCGGGCCGCCTCCGGGGTGCCCGAGGGCCCCGAGCGCGAGGCGGTCCTAGCCGCCGCCCGGGCGCTGGGCAACGACTCGCTCTCCCTTCAGGCCCGTCTCGGTGCGGCGTTGGCGCCGGAGGTGGACGGGGTGCTGGCGCGGTATCCGCTGCGGGAGCTGGTGACCGCGTCGGAGCCGATGCCGCTGCTGGTGGAGCGTGAACGCGCGTTGTACGGCTCGTGGTACGAGTTCTTCCCGCGCTCGGAGGGCACGCCCCAGCAGCCGCACGGCACGTTCCGTACCGCCGCGCGGCGTCTGGAGGCGATCGCCGCGATGGGCTTCGACGTGGTCTACCTCCCGCCGATCCACCCGATCGGGACGACGTTCCGCAAGGGCCGCAACAACACCCTGACCGCCGGCCCCGACGACGTCGGCGTGCCCTGGGCGATCGGCTCCCCCGAGGGCGGCCACGACGCCGTCCACCCCGGCCTGGGCACCCTGGAGGACTTCGACCGCTTCGTGGACCGGGCCCGCGGACTGGGTCTGGAGGTGGCGCTCGACTTCGCGCTGCAGTGCTCCCCGGACCACCCCTGGGTGCACAAGCACCCCGAGTGGTTCCACCACCGCCCCGACGGCACGATCGCCCACGCGGAGAACCCGCCCAAGAAGTACCAGGACATCTACCCCATCGCCTTCGACACCGACCTGGACGGACTGGTCGCCGAGACGCTGCGGGTGCTGCGGCACTGGATGGCGCACGGGGTACGGATCTTCCGGGTGGACAACCCGCACACCAAACCGGTCATGTTCTGGGAGCGGGTGATCGCGGACGTCAACGCCTCCGACCCCGATGTGCTCTTCCTGGCCGAGGCGTTCACCCGCCCGGCGATGATGCACACCCTGGCGCAGATCGGTTTCCAGCAGTCGTACACGTACTTCACCTGGCGCAACACCAAGCAGGAGCTGACCGAGTACCTGACGGAACTGTCCGGGGAGGCGGCCGCCTACATGCGGCCCAACTTCTTCGCCAACACCCCCGACATCCTGCACGCCTACCTCCAGCACGGCGGCCGGCCCGCCTTCGAGGTGCGCGCCGTGCTCGCCGCGACCCTCTCCCCCGCGTGGGGCATCTACAGCGGCTACGAACTGTGCGAGAACACCCCGCTCCGGCAGGGCGGCGAGGAGTACCTCGACTCGGAGAAGTACCAGCTCAAAGCACGCGACTGGGCCGCCGCCGAACGCGACGGACACACCATCACCCCCCTGATCACCCGCCTCAACACCATCCGGCGCCACCACCCCGCGCTGCGGCAGCTCAGGAACCTGCGCTTCCACTCGACCGACAACGACGCCGTGATCGCGTACAGCAAGCGCACCGGCTCGGACACCGTCGTCGTGGTCGCCAACCTCGACCCGCACCACACCCAGGAGGCCACGGTCTCGTTGGACATGCCGCGACTCGGCCTGGACTGGCACGAGTCGGTGCCGGTGCGTGACGAACTGACGGATGAGACCTACCAGTGGGGCAGGACCAACTATGTGCGCCTCACACCCGGCCGGGCACCGGCTCATGTGCTCCATGTCGAGCGATCGTCCGTCTCGCCACAGATCGGAGGGCCCAGAGCGTCATGACTGTCAACGACCCCGTCCCGGACACCTTCGAGGACACACCCGCCAAGGACCGGGACCCGGATTGGTTCAAACGCGCCGTGTTCTACGAGGTCCTGGTCCGCTCCTTCCAGGACAGCGACGGCGACGGCATCGGCGACCTCAAGGGCCTGACCGCGAAACTCGACTACCTGCAGTGGCTCGGCGTCGACTGCCTCTGGCTGCCGCCGTTCTTCAAGTCCCCGCTCCGCGACGGCGGTTACGACGTCTCGGACTACACCGCCGTGCTGCCCGAGTTCGGCGACCTCGCCGACTTCGTGGAGTTCGTCGACGCCGCCCACCAGCGGGGCATGCGCGTCATCATCGACTTCGTCGTGAACCACACCAGCGACCAGCACCCGTGGTTCCAGGAGTCCCGCAAGAATCCCGACGGCCCTTACGGCGACTACTTCATGTGGGCCGACGACGACAAGCAGTACCCCGACGCGCGGATCATCTTCGTCGACACCGAGGCCTCCAACTGGACCTTCGATCCCGTCCGCGGCCAGTACTACTTCCACCGCTTCTTCTCCCACCAGCCGGACCTCAACTACGAGAACCCGGCGGTCCAGGAGGAGATCCTGGCGGCCCTCCGCTTCTGGCTGGACCTCGGCATCGACGGCTACCGGCTGGACGCGGTGCCCTATCTCTACGCGGCCGAGGGCACCAACTGCGAGAACCTGCCCGCCACCCATGAGTTCCTCAGGCGCGTCCGGCGCGAGATCGACGCGATGTACCCGGACACCGTCCTCCTGGCGGAGGCGAACCAGTGGCCGGAGGACGTGGTCGACTACTTCGGCGACTTCCGCAGCGGCGGCGACGAGTGCCACATGGCCTTCCACTTCCCGGTCATGCCCCGCATCTTCATGGCCGTACGCCGCGAATCCCGCTACCCCGTCTCCGAGATCCTCGCCAAGACCCCCGCCATCCCCGCCGGCTGCCAGTGGGGCATCTTCCTGCGCAACCACGACGAACTCACCCTGGAGATGGTCACCGACGAGGAACGCGACTACATGTGGGCCGAATACGCCAAGGACCCCCGCATGCGCGCCAACATCGGCATCCGCCGCCGCCTCGCCCCCCTCCTCGACAACGACCGCAACCAGATCGAACTCTTCACCGCCCTGCTGCTCTCCCTCCCGGGCTCCCCGATCCTCTACTACGGCGACGAGATCGGCATGGGCGACAACATCTGGCTCGGCGACCGCGACGCCGTCCGCACCCCCATGCAATGGACCCCCGACCGCAACGCCGGCTTCTCCTCCTCCGACCCCGGCCGCCTCTACCTCCCCACCATCATGGACCCGGTCTACGGCTACCAGGTCACCAACGTCGAGGCCTCCATGTCCTCCCCGTCCAGCCTGCTGCACTGGACCCGCCGCATGATCGAGATCCGCAAACAGAACCCCGCCTTCGGACTCGGCTCCTACACCGAGCTCCAGTCCTCCAACCCCGCGGTCCTCGCCTTCCTGCGCGAGCACGAGGACGACCTCGTCCTGTGCGTGCACAACTTCTCCCGCTTCGCCCAGCCGACCGAACTCGACCTGCGGGTCTACGACGGACGTCATCCCGTCGAGCTCATCGGCGGGGTCCGCTTCCCCGCCATCGGTGAACTGCCCTATCTGCTCACCCTCGCGGGACACGGCTTCTACTGGTTCCGGCTCTCCCGAGTCGCATCCCGCATCGGCCGACGACGCTGAGCGCGCGGCACCGAGGAAAGGAGGCTTCACCATGACGAAGACCGTTTCCCTCCGGCCGAGGCGCCGGACCGGTTCCGACCGGCCCAGGGCCTCACTGACCGGACTGCTGCGCGAATGGCTGCCCGGGCAGCGCTGGTTCGCGGGCAAGGACCGACCCGTCACGGAGATCTCCCTGCTGTCCATGACCGAGCTGTTCCCGGGCTGTCTGCACCTGCTGGTCCACGCCGGACACGCCGGGGTCCCCGCGCCCGTGGGCACACCCCCGGACGGTGACTGCTACCAGCTGCTGCTCGGCGCGCAGAAGCATCCGACGCCGCGCCTGGGCCGGGCCTACATCGGCCGGCCCGACGAGGGTCCGCTGGCCGGTCTGGCGGTGTACGACGCCCTGCACGACCCGCGCTCGGCCGAACTGCTCCTGGAGCGGCTGCGGCAGCCCGGCGCGGCGGGCCCGCTGCGCTTCGAGGCGGACCCGGCCGTACGGGTGCCCGGCGCACTCGCGCCGCGTCTGCTGGACGCAGAGCAGTCCAACTCCTCGCTGGTGTACGGCGACGCGTACATCCTGAAGGTCTTCCGGCGCATCCAGCCCGGGATCAACCCCGATCTGGAGGTGTCGGGGGCACTGGCCGCACAGGGCTGCACGCGCGTGCCCGCGCCGGTGGCCTGGTTCCGGACCACACAGCCGTGGCCCGCGACGCTCGGCGTGCTCCAGCCCTTCCTGCCCGGCGCCGACGACGGCTGGACGCTCGCCCTGCGCGCACTGGCCACGGGCGACGACTTCACCACGGCGGCGCGCGAACTGGGGCGGGCCACGGCCGAGGTGCACCTCGCGCTGGCCACGGCCTTCCCGTCGGACGTCCCGGGCGAGAACGAGCCGACGGCGGAGGCGATGACGGCCCGGCTGGAGGCCGCCGTGCACTGCGTGCCCGCGCTGCGGCCGTTCGTCCCGGGGCTGCGCACCGCGTTCGGCGCGCTCGCCACCTGCGACACCGGGCCGCCCGCGCAGCGAATACACGGCGACCTGCACCTCGGGCAGGTGCTGCGCACCGGCCCCGAGTGGTTCGTCATCGACTTCGAGGGCGAACCGTCCCGCCCGCTCACCGAGCGGCGCAGCGCCCAGTCCCCGCTGCGGGACATAGCCGGCATGCTGCGCTCCTTCGACTACGCGGCCCGGCAGCGCCGCCCCTGGCGCCCGGAGTGGGCCCGCCGCTGCCGGGAGGCGTTCTGCGCGGGCTATGCCGCGCGGGCCGGGTGGGATCCACGCAAGAAGCACGCCCTGCTGCGTGCCCACGAGACGGACAGGGCGGTGTACGAGGTGCTGTACGAGGCCCGGCACCGCCCGGACTGGCTTCCGGTTCCCATGGCCGCGATCGAGCGGCTCGCCGTAAGGGGAGGCTGACCTCATGGCACTGCGCGACACTTCGCTCCCCGAGCACTCGGGCCCGCTCCCGCCCACGGCCGTACCGCTGGACCCCAGGGACCGTGAGCGCCTGCTGTCGGGCTCCCACCACGATCCGCACGCCCTGCTGGGCGCCCACCCGGTCCCCGGCGGGACCCTGTTCCGGGCGCTGCGCCCGTTCGCCCGCGCGGTGAGCGTCGTGGTCGACGGCACGCACAGCGGCCTCGTCTCCGAGGGGGACGGTCTCTTCGCCGCCGTACTGCCGTACGACACGGTTCCGTCGTACACGCTGCTGGTGGAGTACGAGGACACCGAGCAGGAGGTGGACGACCCCTATCGTTTCCTCCCCGCTCTCGGCGAGCTCGATCTGCATCTGATCGGCGAGGGCCGCCACGAGCAGCTGTGGCAGGCGCTGGGCGCCGAGCCGATGACGCACCAAGGTGTGACCGGCACCCGCTTCACCGTGTGGGCGCCGAACGCTCAAGGGGTGCGGGTCGCCGGGGACTTCACCTGGTGGGACGGCACCCAGTACCCGATGCGTTCGCTCGGCTCGTCCGGCGTCTGGGAGCTGTTCCTGCCGGGCATCGGCGAGGGCACCCGGTACAAGTTCGAGATCACGTCGCGCTACGGCGACCGGTTCCTCAAGGCCGACCCGATGGCCCGGCGCACGGAGGTGCCGCCCGACACCGCTTCCGTCGTCACGGCCTCGCACTACGAGTGGGGCGACGCGGGGTGGATGGCGCGCCGGGCCGGCACGCCGGTGCACGAGGCACCGTTCTCGGTGTACGAGATCCATCTCCCCTCCTGGCGCCTCGGCCTGACGTATCGTCAACTGGCCGACCAGCTGCCCGCGTACGTCAAGGACCTCGGCTTCACCCACGTCGAGCTGATGCCCGTCGCCGAGCACCCCTTCGGCCCCTCGTGGGGCTATCAGGTCACGTCCTACTACGCTCCGACCTCCCGGCTGGGGACCCCCGACGACTTCAAGTACCTGATCGACGCCCTCCACCGGGCCGGCATCGGCGTGATCATGGACTGGGTGCCCGCGCACTTCCCCAAGGACGACTGGGCGCTGGCGCGCTTCGACGGGGATCCGCTGTACGAGCCCGGGGACTCGCGTCGGGCCGAGCATCCGGACTGGGGGACGTACGAGTTCGACTTCGGGCGCATCGAGGTGCGCAACTTCCTGGTCGCCAACGCCGTGTACTGGTGCGAGGAGTTCCATATCGACGGGCTGCGCGTCGACGCGGTCGCCTCCATGCTCTACCTCGACTACTCGCGCGACTCCGGCCAGTGGACGCCCAATGTGTTCGGCGGGCGGGAGGACCTGGACGCGGTGGCGTTCCTGCAGGAGATGAACGCGACCGTGTACCGCCGGGCGCCGGGCGTGCTGACCATCGCCGAGGAGTCGACCGCGTGGGACGGGGTGACGCGGCCGACGGACAGCGGCGGTCTGGGCTTCGGGCTGAAGTGGAACATGGGCTGGATGCACGACTCGCTGGAGTACATCCAGCACGAGCCGGTACACCGCAAGTACCACCACAACGAGATGACCTTCTCGATGGTGTACGCCTACAGCGAGAACTACGTCCTGCCCATCTCGCACGACGAGGTCGTCCACGGCAAGCAGGCCCTGGTCTCCAAGATGCCGGGCGACTGGTGGCAGCGGCGCGCCAACCACCGTGCGTACCTGGGGTTCATGTGGGCCCACCCCGGCAAGCAACTGCTCTTCATGGGGCAGGAGTTCGCCCAGGGCGCCGAATGGTCCGAGGCCCACGGCCCCGAGTGGTGGCTGCTGGATTCCGCGTACGAGGCGGAGGCGGACCACCGTGGGGTGCAGGACCTGGTCCGCGACCTCAACACCGTCTACCGGGCCCACCCCGCCCTGTGGCAGCGGGACACCGACCCGGCGGGCTTCCGCTGGGTCGTCGGCGACGCCGCGGACGACAACGTATTCGCCTTCCTGAGGTTCGACGGGCGGGGAACACCGTTGCTCGCCGTGTCCAACTTCTCCCCGGTCGTCCGCCACGACTACCGCCTCGGCGTACCCGACGGCATCGCCGCCTGGCAGGAGATCCTCAACACCGACAGCGCGCGGTACGGCGGCGGCGACATCACCCACCGCGGACCGCTCGTGGCGGACGAGGGCGCGCTCCGAGTGACCCTGCCGCCCCTCGCCACGGTGTGGCTGGTCCCGCACCCGGTTCAGCACATGACCGAACGGGGCAGTCGGGGAACATGCGCACCGTAGGAGTGGAGGAGGAACTCCTCCTGGTCGATCCCGCAACCGGCGAACCCCGGGCGATGTCCGCCGCGGTGCTCGCCCGCGCCGACCGGGGCGACCAGGGCCAAGAGGCGTTCGAGGAGGAGCTGCACAGCCAGCAGCTCGAGTTCGCCACGCGTCCGAAGGCGGACCTGGACGAACTGGCCTCGGAGATCGTCCGCTGCCGTCAGGAGGCCGCGCGGCTGGCCCAGGAGACGGGATGTGCGGTCGTGGCGCTCGCCTCCTCGCCGCTGCCCGTCAACCCCTCGATCAGCGCGAACCGCCGCTACGAGTGGATGGCCGAGCAGTACGGGATCGCCGTGCACGAACAGATGGTCTGCGGCTGTCACGTGCACGTGGCCGTCGAGTCCGACGACGAGGGCGTCGCCGTCCTCGACCGGATCCGGCCGTGGCTGGCGGTGTTGACGGCGTTGAGCGCCAACTCCCCCTTCTGGCAGGGCAGGGACAGCGGCTACGACAGCTGTCGCAGCCGGGTCTGGCAGCGCTGGCCGTCGGCCGGACCGACGGAGGTCTTCGGCTCGGCCGAGCGGTATCACCGGCGGGTGAGGGACATGGTCGCCACCGGTGTGCTCCTCGACAAGGCCATGATCTACTTCGATGCGCGGCTGTCCGACCGCTACCCGACGGTGGAGATCCGGGTCGCCGATGTATGTCTGCACTCGGACACCACGGTTCTCCTGGCCGCCCTGACGCGCGGGCTGGTGGAGACGGCGGCGCGCGACTGGCGGGCCGGCTCCGAGCCGGCGGAGCACAGCGTGAGCCTGCTGCGGCTCGCCGGATGGCGGGCGGCGCGCTCCGGGCTGTCCGGGGAACTGCTCCACCCGAAGACCATGCGCCCGGCACCCGCGGAGTCGGTGCTGCGGGACCTGCTGGAGCACATCGCGGACGCGCTCGCCGGCACCGGTGACAACGAGCGTGCGCAGGAGGCGCTCGAGGCGCTGCTGCGGCGGGGCAACGGCGCATCGGTGCAGCGCAAGGCACTGGAGCGGACCGGGAGTCTGCGGGACGTCGTCACCGAGTGCATAGGGCACACACAGCCGGAACGGTCCTGAGTACGCGTCCTGTGGGACGCCCTCGGACACGTCCGGATCACAGTCGGCGACGACTTGACCGTTCCAGGCGCCAAACGGCGCCGCCTCGGATACATTCGAGCACCGCCGACCACGGTACTGATCGGCAGTGTCACCCTCCGTACATCCCGGGAGCAGCGCATGCGCGACTTCGCCCTCGCTCCGGCGGCGGTTCCGGCCCTGACCGGCGGACTCGCCGACAGCGTCTTCGACATGGCGGTCCGCAACCCCACTTTGCCGGTGCTCGCGCACCGCCCGGACGGCACCTCCGGCACCTGGCAGGAGGTGACGGCGGTCGAGTTGCGGGACGAAGTGGTCGATCTGGCCAAGGGGTTGGTGGCCTGCGGGATATCGCCGGGCCACCGGGTGGCCGTCATGTCCCGGACGCGGTACGAGTGGACGGTGCTCGCGCACGCCCTGTGGGCGGTCGGCGCGGAGGTCGTACCGATCCATCCGGCGTCGTCCCGGGAGCAGGTCGAGTGGATCCTCAGGGACGCCGAGTGCGTGGCCGTCGTGGTGGAGGACGAGCAGGGCATCATGACGGTCGGCACCGTGTGCGCGGGCCTTCCGCGGCTGCGGCACGTCTGGCAGCTGGACTCGGGGGCATTGGCCCAGCTGACGGAGCGGGGCCAGTTCATCCCGCTGACCACGGTGGAGTCGCTGCGCCGGATCGTGCTGCCGGACTCGACCGCGGTCATCGCCTACACCTCGGGCACATCGGGCCGGCCGATGGGCTGCGCGCTGACCCATCGCAGCCTGGCGCATCCGTGCGACATCCTGTTCGCGGGCTGGGGGCACACGGCGGCGCCCCCGGGAGAGCAGCCATCGGTCCTGGCCTTCCTGCCGTTCTCGCACGTGTACGGGCTGATGATCCAGGTGATCTGCGTGCGCGGCGGGGTGCTGATGGGCCACGAGCCGGAGATGACCGAGGAGGCACTGGCCTCGGCCCTGCGCACCTTCCGGCCGACGTACTTCTACGCCGTGCCGTCGCTGTTCGAGAAGCTCTACAAGACGTTCCTGCGCACCGCCCAACAGGCGGGCCGGGGTGCCCTGTTCGAGCGGGCGGCGGAGACGGCCCGGGACTTCGCCGAGGCCGAGGAGCGCCGGCGCCTGGGCACGGGGTCGGGCCCCGGGTTCGACCTGCGGCTGCAACACGCCCTGTACGAGCGGACGGTGTACCGAAGACTGCGGGGCGTGCTGGGCGGCCGGGTGGTCCGGGCCACCTCCGCCGGCTGCTCGCTCAATCGTGAACTGTCCCTGTTCTACGAGGGCATCGGCATCTATGTGCACGACGGCTACGGGCTGACCGAGGTCAGCGGTGGCATCACCATGCAGCCGCTGGGCCGGGAGAAGTCCGGGACCGTGGGGCAGGCACTGCCGGGCACGGAGATCCAGGTCGCCGACGACGGGGAGATCCTGGTGCGCGGCCCGTCGGTGTTCCAGGGCTACGTCAACGACGAGCCGGCCACGCGGGCCGCGCTGCGCGGCGGCTGGCTGGCGACCGGGGACATCGGGCGGCTCGACTCCGAGGGCTATCTGACGATCACGGGCCGCAAGAAGGACGTCATCATCACCAACAGCGGAAAGAGCGTGGCCCCGGCGCCGCTGGAGCAGCGGCTGCGGATGCATCCGCTCGTCCACCAGGCGGTGGTGGTCGGCGACGACCGGCCCTGTGTCGGGGCCCTGATCACCCTGGACCCGGAGTATCTGGCGCACTGGCGGGCGGCTCTGGCGCTGCAGCCCGACACTCCCGGGCGGCAGACACGGGAGGACAACGCGCTGCGGGAGGAGATCGCGCGGGCCATCGCCGCGGCCAACAGCGCGGTGTCACGCTCCGAGTCCATCCGGGTGTACCGGGTGCTCCCCGCGCCTTTCGACCCGGCCAACGGGCTGCTGACGCCCTCGCTGAAGCTGCGCCGGGACGCCATAGTGCGGCACTACGCGGCCGAGATCGACGCTATGTACCAGGTCCGGACGCGCGCCGCGCACCGGCCCGCCCTGGAGGAGCCGGCCGACTGGGACGACTCGGACGACGTGTTCCGGTGAGGAGCCGCCGTCCCTGGGAACTCGCATCGTGGGACGGATGAGCACCGACAGCAGTCCTGCTCTCCCGGGACTGAGGAAGACGAGATGCCGATCGTGCCGCGCCGGGACGACACACCGCCCTCCGAGGAGACGCTGGAGCGTACGTTCTCCTTTCCGGGCGATCTGCGGAACGTGACGGGTACACGACTCGCCGCGGAGGAGTTCCTGTGTGTCCTCGCACGCAGGTCGCCGCCGGCGGCTCCGGAGTACTGGGACGACATCCTGCTGGTCGTCACGGAACTGGCCGCCAACGTCGTCCAGTACGCCCCGGGCCCCTTCGAACTGCGGATGCGCCGCACGTTCGACGGCGTGCACGTCACGATGCACGACACCAGCACCACCCGGCCTCAGCCGCGTCCGTTCCGGCCCAGCAAGGGCGGGGGCGGTATCGGCTGGCACCTCATTCACACGCTGTGCGAGCAGGTCAGCGTGGTCGTCACGGAGACCGGCAAGGACGTGCACGCCTTTCTTCCCTGGTGACAGAACTTTTCTTCCCCGGTGACGGGACTCTCTTCCCTGGTGAGGAACCCTCTTCCCTGGCGACGGAACGTTCCCGCAAGGTCGTCGTCTCAGCCCGGGCGATGGGCGACCGCGCCGAACATCGTCACGGACATGTGCAGTGCGCCCCGCTCGGCGGCCTCGGCAAGACCGGCGTACGCGGTGTCGCACTGGGCCTCGGTCAGCAGTCCGCGGTGCACCGCCGACTTGCCCAGCATGCGGATCAGCGGCCAGGCGACGGACCGGTGGTCCTGGAGCAGGGCCTGGGAGCCGCGGTCGTCGACCACGAATCCGGCCGCGGCCAGCTGGCCGACGAGGCGGCGCCCCGAGTAGGGGTTGGCCGCGCTGGTCAGGGCGCCCGAGGTCAGCGCCCGCATGATCTCCGGGTCGCCGGGGTGCAGGATGGTGGTCGCCCAGTCGGTGTCGAGCAGCGCCACACGGCCGCCGGGGCGCAGCACCCGGGCCATCTCCGCGACGGCCCGGTCCGGTTCGGCGAGATGCTGCAGCACGCGTTCGCACCACACGACGTCCACCGAGGCCTCGGGCAGGGGCAGCGCGAGGGCGTCGCCGTCCGTGAAGCGCGCCCCGCCGCCGCCCGCGCGTTCCTCGGCGACCGCGCGCAGCGCGGGGTTCGGTTCGACGCCGAGGGCCGATCCATGGGGGCCGACGGCGGCCGCCAGTTCCCGTGTCCATGAGCCGGTCCCGCAGCCGACGTCCAGCGTCCGCTCGCCGTCCTTGGGCGCGAGCGCCTCGTGGGCCCAGGCGCGCAGCCGTCGTACTCCCGGGTTGGCGTCCTGGACGTCCAGCGCGCCGATCAGATGTGCCGCCGCTTCGGGGTTCCGTGCGTCGATGTTCCTAGTCCGGAAGCCCGAACCGGGCCGTGTCTGCGCCATGCCGCGCACTCTACGGCGCACGGCTCGCGGTCCAGGAGCCTTTTCCGGACGCCTGGTTCGAGCCCGCCGCGACCGGCGCGCGCCCCGGCCCGGGAACCCTCGGACTGCCACTGTCACAGCGATACGGCGCATATCCGTGCGACACACGGGTTACTCGGGGCCGCGGGAGGCGCATGCTGGTGCCCACGCCGTCGTCTGCCTGCCGCACCCGACTGGCGGGGCGGCTCGGGGCGCGGTGGGATCGATGTGGTGCGAAGCAGCGATCCGGGGCACGCGCATGGTGTCGAGTCGGACCGCCCGGAGCCGCGGAAAGGGATGAACGACGTGACACGACCCAGGATCCTGGTGGTCGGCGCAGGCTTCGCCGGAGTGGAGTGCGTTCGCCGCCTGGAACGGAAACTCGCCCCCGACGAGGCCGACGTCACCCTGGTGACGCCCTCCGCCTTCCAGCTCTATCTGCCGCTGCTGCCCCAGGTCGCCTCCGGCGTGCTCACGCCCCAGTCGATCGCGGTGTCGCTGCGCCGGAGCAAGAAGTACCGCACCCGGATCATCCCGGGCAGTGCCATCGGCGTGGACCTGAAGTCCAAGGTCTGCGTCATCCGCACGATAACGGACGAGACCGTCGACGTGTCGTACGACTACATCGTGCTGGCGCCGGGCAGTGTCACCCGCACCTTCGACATCCCGGGCCTGACCGAGCACGCCTTCGGCATGAAGACCCTCGCGGAGGCCGCCTACGTCCGCGACCACGTCATCTCCCAGCTGGACCTCGCCGACGCCAGTCACGACCCGGCGGAGCGCGCCTCGCGGCTGCAGTTCGTGGTGGTCGGCGGCGGTTATGCCGGTACCGAGACCGCCGCCTGCCTGCAGCGG
The DNA here is from genome assembly GCF_025642155.1 of Streptomyces sp. HUAS 15-9. Lineage (NCBI taxonomy): Bacteria > Bacillati > Actinomycetota > Actinomycetes > Kitasatosporales > Streptomycetaceae > Streptomyces > Streptomyces qianjiangensis. The sequence continues at coordinate 855,222 of NZ_CP106798.1, forward strand.
CTGACGCACGCGGCCGTCAAGCGCTACCCGCGGCTGGACCCCGGCCTGATCAAGTGGCATCTGATCGACATCGCGCCGAAGCTGATGCCGGAGCTGGGCGACAAGCTCGGGCGCAGCGCCCAGGAGATCCTGCGCCGGCGCGGCATCGACATCTCGCTGGGCGTCTCCATCGCGAAGGCGGGCCCCGAGGAGGTCACCTTCACCGACGGCCGGGTGGTCCCGACCCGCACCCTGATCTGGACGGCCGGTGTGGTCGCCAGCCCGCTGATCGCCACGCTCGGCGCGCAGACCGTGCGGGGGCGGCTCGCGGTCGACCCCCATATGTCGCTCCCGGGCCACGACGGCGTGTTCGCGCTCGGCGACGCCGCCGCCGTGCCGGACCGGGCCAAGGAGGAGGGCGCGATCTGCCCGCCCACCGCGCAGCACGCCATGCGGCAGGGCAGGAGGGTCGCCGACAACGTCATCGCGACGCTGCGCAATCAGCCGCTGCGCCCGTACGAGCACCGGGACCTCGGGCTCGTCGTCGACCTGGGCGGCACGGACGCGGTGTCCAAGCCGCTGGGCATCGAACTGCGCGGCCTGCCTGCCCAGGTCGTCGCCCGCGGCTACCACTGGACGGCGCTGCGCACCAATGTCGCCAAGACCCGCGTCATGACCAACTGGCTGCTCAACTCGGTGGCGGGCGACGATTTCGTGCGCACCGGGTTCCAGGCCCGCAAGTCCATGAGACTCAAGGACTTCGAGCACGCCGACGCCTATATGACGCCCGAACAGGTGCGGGCGTATGTGGAGGGCCGCGGCGGCGGCCCGTCGAGCTGACCCGGGGCACCCCGTCGGCCGCCGGCCGGCCGCGCTTTGAGCCGGCGGTCGTCCCCGGTGGCCATGGGCCGTACCGTGCCATGCTGGGTGCGGGATCACGACGTGACACGGGAGAGAGCGCGGCGGCGTGAGGACTGCGGGACGGTCGGTGCGGGCGGAGCTGCGGGACCGTCTCGCGGCGTCCGATCCCGGCCTGCTGCGGCTCGCGGCGGGCCTGCGGACCGTCCTCGCCATCAGCCTGTCGCTGGCCGCATTGGCCCTGGCGGGGGCCGATGTGACCCATCTGGTGGCCGCCGCCATGGCCGCGATGGTCGCCACCTTCGCCATCCGGGAGAAGCAGCGGGGCCGGCAGGCCGTCACGCTCGCCCTGGGGCTGCCGGTGGCCCTGGCCTCGGTGTCGCTGGGCGCGCTGCTCAGCGCGCACATCGTGGCCGGCGACCTGTTCTTCGTCGCGCTCATCTTCTGCGCGGTCTACGGCCGCCGGTACGGGGAGCGCGGTACGGCGCTCGGGCTGATCGGCTTCCAGATCTACTTCCTCTCGCTGTTCGTGCACGCGACCGTGCCGACCCTGCCGGGGCTCTACGGCGCGATGGGCGTGGCGTTCGTGTGCAGCGCCCTCGCCCGGTTCGTCCTCGTACGGCAGACGCCCGCGGGCACCCTCGACCGGCTGCGGCGGGCCTTCCGCGCCCGGCTCGCCCAACTCGTCGAGGCCCAGATCGAGTTGCTCGACGCCGGCCCACAGGACGTGGACAAGGCCCTGGAGGTGGTCCGGGTCAGGACGGCCCGGCTGCACGAGACGGCGCTGCTGATCCAGGGCCGGCTGGAGGACGGGACCTCCGACGGGTCGGTGGCGCGGCTGCTCCAGCGCCGGATCGCGGACGCCGAGATCGCCGCCGAGCGGCTCGGGCTGATGCTGCTGACCGCGCGCAGCACCGAGCGGGCGGACACGCTCACGCTGCATCTGCCGGGCGCGCCCCTGCCCTCAGGGGGTGAGCTGCCGGTGCGCGACGAGTGGGCGGCCGAGCTGCGCCGCGCGCTGGAGGCGCTGCGGCTGCTGGTGCTGCGACCCGTCGGCGAGGACACGGGGACCGGCCTCTCACGGCTGCGGAACCGGCTGCTCGGCTACCGGGGGGAGGAGAACCTGCCCGATGCCCCGTCCGCCGTGCAGGACGTCTTCCGGGGCGTCGGCGAGGCCGCGCGCACGGTCCTGGGGCTGCGGATCGCCCTCGACGGGCCGCAGGACGAGTCCGCCGACACCCCCGCGACGACCCGCTCGCGCGAGGAGCTGGACGCGGAGGACGCGGCGATCGGCGGTGAGGAGGACGAGCCGGAGGAGGAGCGGCCCACCGGCCTGCTGCGGCCGACGACGCGGGCGGCCGTGCAGGTGGCGGTCGGATCGGCGCTCGCCATGGCGGGCGGTGAGCTGCTGTCGGGCGATCGCTGGTACTGGGCGGTGCTGACCTGCTGGATCGTGTTCATCAACACCGCGTCCACCGGGGAGATCCTGGTCAAGGGCTATCGCCGGGTGCTCGGCACGGTGTTCGGCGTCGTGGCCGGCATCGGCCTTGCGGGACTGGTCGGGCACCACACGTGGACGGCGTTCGGGCTGGTGCTGCTGCTCATCTTCGCGATGTTCTACACGGCCCCGCTCTCCTACACGCTGATGTCGTTCTTCGTGACGGCGATGCTGGGGCTGCTGTACACGCTGCTCAACACCTATAGCGCGTCGGTCCTGGTGCTGCGCGTGGAGGAGACGGTGCTGGGCGCGGCGTGCGGGGTCTTCGCGGCGGCGGTGGTCCTGCCGGTGCACACCGACCGCCGTACGAACGAACTCCTGGCCGGCGCGCTGAACCGGCTGGCCGACGTCACGCGGGCCGCGGTGGACCAGTTGAGCGGTGGGCCCCCGGCCGAGCTGCTGGACCGGGCGCGCGAGCTGGACCAGGCGCTGGCCGATCTGCGTGCCTCCACCCAGCCACTGACCCACCCGATCGCACCGCAGCGGTCGCGCCGGGACACGGCCCGCTATGTCGTGGCCCTCCTGGAGACCTGTGCGTATCACGCGCGTTCCCTGGCTGCCACCGCCGAACTGCTGCCCGCATACCCCTCGATCGCCGCGGATCCCCGGCTGCGCGGGGTGGGGCAGCGGATCGTGCACAACATCGAGGCGATCGCCGAGCACGTCACCGACCGGCACGCCGAGTCCAGGGTCGAGACCGGCCCCAGCATCGCCTCCCTGCTCGAGCCCGGCACCCTCGCGACCCCGCGCTGCGACCGCGTGACCGACCGCGTGCTGCGCCATCTGCAGCGCCTGGACGAGGCGGCCATGGGCCTGGCCCGCCCCCTCCGAGTCCCACTCGCATGATCTCTCCGGGCGCCGCCAAACCCGTGAATCGGTCCGGTCGGGGCGTCGTTTCGGGGTATGGGGACGGTATGACCGACGTCGTGGATTCGAGCGAGCTGTTGCGGCGCATCCAGCGCGGGCGGGACTGCGCGGCGGCCGAGGAGCGGGCCTGGCGGGCCTGTGCGGAGAACCTGAAGGCGACCGATCCGGAAGGGGCCCGGGAGGCGTCCGCGCGGGCCTGGGCGTACGAGGCCGTGTTCCGTGTGCTGGACGAGATCGCGGTACCGGGGCGGCACGGCGACGGGAAGAAGTGAAACCGGTCACGTGACCCGCTCTCAGGTACGCGAAGCCGCCGTAGGTGGTTTACCGTTCATACATACGTGGCCTCGGAGTCGACCGCGACAGTCCTCCCTGTGTCACCGCTTACGGCCCTGGCTGGTTTCCCCCGTCCAGCCAGGGCTTTTTAATGCCCCAGGGACCGAATCCAGAGGTTCTCCACTCCGCCGAGGTGCTCAGCGCGGCGGCAGCGGCTGAAATGGGTGCAGGGAAAACACCGGAAACCCCCGCCGGCGAGGAGCCCTGCGCGATGACCAAAGCGATAAAACTGCTGACCGCCCTTCCGCAAGTGCAGCGCGAGCGTCTGATGGAGCTGGCCCAGGAGGTCTCCTTCCCGGAGGACACCCGGATCTTCGAGGCGGGTGGCACCGCCGACCGCTTCTGGGTGATCCGTTCGGGCGCGGTCAACCTCGATCAGGAGGTGACAACCCACCAACGCGTGACCGTGGCCACCCTCGGCGCCGGCGACCTCCTTGGCTGGTCGTGGCTGTTCCCGCCGTACCAGTGGGACTTCGGCGCGGTGGCCTTCAGTCCCGTGCGCGCCTACGAGTTCGACGCGGCGGCGGTGCTGGGCGTGTCCGTGGAGGACCCGTTGCTCGGGCTGTCGCTGGTACGGACCGTCGCCGAGATCCTCGCCCACCGGCTGGAGATGACCCGCGGCAAGCTGATGGACCAGTACACACTGCGCCGGCGCGGGCCTCTTTAGAACCCTCAGACGCGGTAGCGGCGCAGTGCCGGTACGGCGGCGGCCAGGACCAGCATGACGAGCACGACCAGCAGGCCGCCGCCCGCGACGGCGGACCGCGGGCCGAAGGCCGAGCCCGCGGTGCCGTGCAGCACGTCGGCCAGGCGCGGGCCGCCCGCCACGACGACCGTGAACACGCCCTGCATCCGGCCGCGCATCTCGTCGGTCGCGGCGGACAGCAGGATCGCCCCGCGGAAGACCATGGAGACCATGTCGGCGACCCCGCCGGCGGCCAGGAACGCCAGGGCGACCCACAGGTTCCGGCTCAGCCCGAACCCGGCGATGGCCACGCCCCAGCCGACCACCGAGCCGATCACCAGCAGGCCGTGCCGCCTCGCCCGCGAGAACGTGCCGGAGAGCAGTCCGCCGAGCACCGCCCCGACGGGGATCCCGGCGAACAGCACACCGAGCGCGAGCCCCTCCCCGTACGACGCGTACGTCTCGGCCGCCAGCTGCGGGAACAGGGCGCGGGGCATGCCGAACACCATGGCGACGATGTCGGCGAGGAAGGAGAGCAGCAGCACCTTGTGCAGCGAGATGTAGCGGAAGCCCGCCGCGATCTCCCGCCACCCGGCGCGACGGGCCAGCGCCTGCCCCAGCGGCGGCAGCGCGGGGAGCCGTACGACGGCCCAGACCGTGACGCACAGGGCCAGGGCGTCGATCAGATACAGCTCGGGCAGGCCGATGACCGGAATCAGCGCACCGGCCAGCAGGGGCCCGGCCACCAGCCCGGTCTGCATGACGGTCGAGCCGAGGGCGTTGGCGGCGGGCAGCTCCCGCTCGGGCACCAGCCGGGCGATGGAGGCGTTGCGGGCCGGAGAGTTGAGTCCGAAGAACGCCTGCTGCATCGCGAGCAGCACCATGAGTGCGACGACCGAGTCCAGTCCGGTCGCGGCCTGTGCCCAGAACAGGAGCGAGGTCACGGCTATCCCGCTGTTGGTGACCAGCAGCAGCTTGCGGCGGTCCACGGTGTCGGCGACCGCCCCGCCCCACAGCGCGAACACCACCATCGGCACCAGACCGGCGAGGCTCGCGTAGCCGACCCAGGCCGAGGAGTGCGTGATGTCGTAGATCTGCTTGGGTACGGCGACGGCGGTGAGCTGGCTGCCGACGGCGGTGACGATGGTCGAGGACCACAGCCGGCGGTAGGCGGGACGGCGCAGCGGGCGGGTGTCCATCGCCCAGCGGCGCCAGCCGTGCCGGGGCGGGGCCGGCGCAGCGGGCGGGTCGGACTGCACTTCGGTGCCGCTGCCTGGGCTCTCGCTCGTGTCCACGGGCTTCCTGTTGCTCGCTGTGGTTGCTCACTACATCTTTCGATGGCGAGCCTCACTATCGCAGCAACTCCCGCACCTGCCGAACCGCTTTGTCCCACGATCCGGCCGACGCACGACCCCTGTCTCACGATCCGGCGACGAGCACCGCTCCGAGACCGATCATCGTCGCGGCGACCAGACCGTCGAGGACGCGCCAGGCCGACGGGCCGGCGAGGAACCGGCCGAGCAGCCGGGCGCCGAAGCCCAGCGCGGCGAACCAGCACAGGCTGGCGAGCGCCGCGCCGAGGCCGAAGGTCCAGCGCAGGGCGCCCCGGTCGGCGGCCAGGGAGCCGAGCAGGAACACGGTGTCCAGATAGACGTGCGGGTTGAGCCAGGTCATCGCCAGGCAGGTGAGCACCGCCCGCCTGCGGGAGCCCGCCGCCTCGCCCTCCGTCCTCAGTCCGGTCCCGGGCTTGAGGACGCGGCGGGCGGCGAGGGCGCCGTAGCCAAGCAGGAAGGCGCCGCCGATCAGTCCGACCGCGGTCAGCGCCCCCGGCCACGCCACCACCACGGCGCCGACGCCGCCGACGCCCAGCGCGATGAGCAGGGCGTCGGACAGGGCGCAGATCCCGACGACGGCGAGGACCGCGTCACGGCGTACCCCCTGGCGCAGGACGAAGGCGTTCTGGGCGCCGATGGCGACGATGAGGGAGAGGCCGGTGCCGAATCCGGCGGCCGCGGCGGTCAAGGCGTTGGACATGCCCTTGACGCTAGGCAAGGGGATCACCGCACGTACAGCTAAAGATTTTTACGTACCATTAGCACTCGTCATGACGAAGTGAGGGCGCACATGATGTCGGAGCTCCCCCTCGACCAGGTGCGGACGCTGCTGGCGGTGGTGGACGAGGGCACGTTCGACGCGGCGGCCGCGGCGCTGCATGTGACGCCGTCGGCGGTCAGTCAGCGGGTGAAGGCGCTGGAGCAGCGCACGGGCCGGGTGCTGCTCCAGCGCACGAAGCCGGTGCAGCCGACAGAGTCCGGCGAGGTGCTGGTGCGGTTCGCCCGGCAGCTGGCCCGGCTGGAGCGGGACGCGCGCGGCGAACTCGGCATGAGCGGTGCCGGGGAGCCGACGCGGGTGTCGGTCGCGGTGAACGCGGACTCGCTGGCGACCTGGTTCCTCGGGGCGCTGACGCGCGTGCCGCAGGAGCCGCGGCTCTGTTTCGAACTGCGCCGCGAGGACGAGGACCACACGGCGGCGCTGCTGCGCGAGGGGCTGGTGATGGCGGCGGTGACCTCGTCGCCCGAGCCCGTTCCGGGCTGTTCGGTGCGGGCCCTGGGCCGGATGCGCTACCTCCCGGTGGCGAGCCCCGCCTTCGCCGCGGCGCATCTGGGCGGCCCGCTGCGGGACGCGCTCGCCGGGGCGCCGGTGGTGGTCTTCGACCGGCGGGACGACTTCCAGGACGCCTTCGTGCGCACCTTGTCCAACGGGCGGGCGGCGGCGAGCGCGCTGCGGCACCACGTCCCGACGTCGGAGGGCTTCGCTCAGGCCGTGGCCGCGGGTCTCGGCTGGGGCATGGTGCCCGAGGCCCAGGCCGACCCGCTCCTGCGCACCGGCTGCCTCGTCCGCCTCACTCCAGGGCGGTCGGTGGACATGCCGCTGTTCTGGCAGCAGTGGAAGCTCGACTCCCCCGCGCTGGCGGCGATGGCCGAGGCGGTGGTGGCCACCGCGGCGGAGACACTGCACGGGTAGCGGCCGCAGGACGAACCAGGCCGGGTCGGCTATCGGCTTCCCGCTCCGGCCGGCTCCGGCCCCGTACGGGCCGCCAGGGTACCGGCCGCGCTGTCCAGGAGCATGTCCAGGGCCGTCGGATAGGCGCTGGTGGGCATGCGGGCGGCGAGGAGCGGTGCCGCCTCGGCGATACGGGGGTGAGTGGCGCGCGGCAGTCGGGCGTAGGTCGAGTCCCACTGGTCGTCGTCGGCCCGCTGGGAGGCGCTCGGCAGGGCCAGGGACGCGGCGTCGAGGGCGGCGAAGGCCAGCGTCTGGTCGATGAAGGCGTGGTAGACGCGCACCGTCTCCGGCAGCGGGAAGCCGGCCGTGCGCAGCACGTCCAGGACGGCCTCGTCGGCGGCCAGTTCGTGCGCCCGGCCGGTGACCCGGTTCGCGGTGAGCAGGGCCGCCTGCGGATGCGCCACATACGCTGCGTGGATGCGCAGCCCGATCGCCCGCAGGTCCGCCCGCCACCGCCCCGTGGGCTCCCAGCCGCGCAGCGCCTGCCCGATGAGCGCGTCGCCGATGGCCAGGGTCAGGTCGTCCATACCGCGGAAGTAGCGGTACAGCGTACTCGGGTCGCAGTCCAGGGCCAGGCCCAGGCGGCGCGCGGTCAGGCCGGCGCTGCCGTGTTCGCGCAGCATGCGCAGCGCGGTCTCGACGATCAGCCGCTCGGAGAGCACGGTGCCGCTCCTGGTCGGCCGGCGCCGCCGCCGTTTCTCCTCGGGCACCACCGGTTTCGGCATGCTCCACCCTCCCGTGCCGCTCCTGGCTCTTATGCCAACGCCATTGACCTTACGGGAGCCCGGGGCGTTGTATCTCGGGCCAGGGCGCGCCTGGCTTCAACTTCAACTGCAACTTCGACTTTCGACTTTCGACTTTCGATCGTGAGGGATTTCGTCATGCGTGTGCTGCTCGTGGGAGCAGGCGGTGTCGGCACCGCCATCACCCGGATCGCCGCCCGGCGTCCGTTCTTCGACCTGATGGTCGTCGCCGACTACGACCTCGCGCGGGCCGAGGCGGCGGTCGCGGCGCTCGGCGCCGACGCCGCCCGGTTCCGCGCCGAGCGGGTGGACGCGGGCGACGAGTCCGCCGTGGCAGAGCTGCTGGCGCGCCACGGCTGCGACGCGCTCCTCAACGCCACCGACCCGCGCTTCGTGATGCCCCTGTTCCGGGCGGCGCGGACGGCCGGCGCCACCTACCTCGACATGGCGATGTCCCTGTCGCGGCCGCACGCCGAGCACCCGTACGAACAGTGCGGGGTCAAGCTGGGCGACGAGCAGTTCGAGCTGGCCGCCGACTGGGAGAAGGCGGGCGCGCTGGCGCTCGTCGGCATGGGGGTGGAGCCCGGTCTGTCGGACGTGTTCGCCCGGTACGCCGCCGACGAACTCTTCGACGAGATCGACGAGATCGGCATCCGTGACGGCGCGAACCTCACCGTCGACGGCCACGACTTCGCTCCGTCGTTCAGCATCTGGACCACCATCGAGGAGTGTCTGAACCCGCCGGTGGTGTACGAGGCGGAGCGCGGCTGGTTCACCACCGCGCCGTTCAGCGAGCCGGAGGTGTTCGACTTCCCCGAGGGGATCGGTCCGGTGGAGTGCGTGAACGTCGAGCACGAGGAGGTGCTGCTGGTGCCGCGCCGGGTCGACGCCCGGCGGGTCACCTTCAAGTACGGGCTGGGCCGGGAGTTCATCGAGACCCTCAAGACGCTGCATCTGCTGGGCCTGGACCGCACCGGCCCGGTGACCGTGCCGGGCGCCGGCGGTCCGGTCGCGGTGTCACCGCGTGACGTGGTCGCCGCCTGTCTGCCCGACCCGGCGACGCTGGGCGAGCGCATGCACGGCAAGACCTGTGCGGGTACCTGGGTGCGCGGCACCAAGGACGGCGCGCCGCGCGAGGTGTATCTGTACCACGTGGTCGACAACCAGTGGTCCATGGCGGAGTACGGCTGCCAGGCCGTGGTGTGGCAGACGGCGGTCAACCCGGTCGTCGCTCTCGAACTCCTCGCCACCGGTGCCTGGTCGGGCTCGGGAGTCCTCGGCCCGGAGGCGTTCTCGGCCCGCCCGTTCCTGGATCTGCTGACCGCCTACGGCTCGCCCTGGGGCATGCGGGAGCAGTGATCCCGCCCCGGTCGCCCACCGATGGCTCATGTGTTTCACAACCGGGTCGACGGTGACCCGAAGTCGCGTTACACATGTGCAAGGGCGCGGACGACATCGATCGCAGGTGACTTTCCCATGGGCGACTGGCGAGAACAGGCCGCATGCCATCACAAGGACCCCGACCTCTTCTTCCCGATCGGCACCACAGGACCGGCGGTGCGGCAGACACAGCGGGCCAAGGCGGTCTGCGGGCGTTGCCGGGTCCGGGAGCAATGCCTGGACTGGGCGCTGCGGACGGGTCAGTCCGGCGGCATCTGGGGCGGCACGACGGAGATGGAACGGCGCGCGCTGAACCGGCGCGTCGGCATACGGCGGCGTCCCTGAGGGGCACGGGCCGTTCCTCACCCGTCCGTTCTGCGATCGATCATGCTCCGACCGTGGTCGCTCTACGCCCTGCCCGGCTTGCCCTGGGTGTACAGCCAGGTCCGGAACAGTCCGTCCAACCGCTTGCCGGACTCCCGCTCGGCGAGCTTCACGAACTGCGCCGTCGTCCCGTGCCCGCCCCGGTGCTCGGCGGCCCACGCGCGCAGGATGCGGAAGAACGCCCGGTCGCCGACGGCCTTGCGCAGTTCGTGCAGGGCCATGGCGCCGCGGGCGTAGACCGGCGTGCCGAAGATGTTGGCGCCGCTGCCGGGGTTGCCGGGCGGATACGCCCACAGGTCGTCGCTCGCGCGGGTGGCGTACAGCTTGTCGAAGGTCTTCTGGGCGCTGTCGCCGCCGTGCTGCTCCTGGTAGAGCCACTCGGCATAGGTGGCGAAGCCCTCGTTGAGCCAGATGTCCTTCCAGGTGGTGAGGGAGACGGAGTCGCCGAACCACTGGTGGGCGTTCTCGTGGACGAGGGTGCTCAGATCGGGCGCCGAGTCGTACACGGGCCGGGTCTGGGTCTCCAGGGCGAACCCGACGTCCGGCGCCCGGTCGACGATCGAGCCGGCGGCCCGGTACGGGTAGCGGCCGAAGAGCCCGCTCTCCCACTCCAGGACGGACGGCAGCTTCTTCAGGACGGGCGCCGCGGCGCTCGCCTCGCGCGGGTCGACGGCGTTGTACACCTCGATGCCGTCGCGGGTGGTGTACCGCTCGACCTTGAACCTGCCGATGGTCGCCGTGGCGAGATAGGCGGCCATGGGTGCGGTCTGGCGCCAGCGGTAGGTGGTCTGCCCGTGCGCGGTGCGCTGTCCCAAAAAGACGCCGCCTGCGACCGCGGTGCGTCCCTGGGGGACGGTGATCCTGAAGTCGTACGAGGACTTGTCCTTGGGGTGGCTGTTCGCCGGGAACCAGGTCATCGCGCCCTGGGGCTCACCGGCGACGAAGGCTCCGTCGTCGGTGGGGATCCATCCGTCGGGGGAGCCGTCCGGGTCGGTGACCGGCTTGGGGGTGCCATGGTAGGTGACCTCGACGCGGAAGTCCTGGCCCTTGTGCGGCGCCCGGCGCGGTGTGATGACGAGTTCCTGTCCGTCGCGGCGGAAGTGCGCCGTGGTGCCGTCGACGGTGAGGCGTGTGACCTTGAGGCCCTTGAGGTCCAGGTCGAAGCGGGTCAGCTTCTGGGTGGCGCGGGCGCTGAGCACCGCCGTGCCGTCGAGGTGGCGGGAGGCGGTGTCGTAGCGCAGGGTCAGGCCGTAGTGGCGGACGTGGTAGCCGCCGTTGCCCTCGAGCGGGAAGTACGGGTCGCCCACGCCGGAGGAGCCGGTCGTGCCGGCCGCGGCCGGTCCGGCGGCGGCGAGCAGTGCCGCCACGGCGACGGGGACGGTGGCGAGGACCGCCTCGCGGCACAGGACTGCGGTGCGTCGTCTGTCGGCCTGCCTGCGGAGTGGTGTCACGTGCGCTCCCTGGGGGTGGCGAATGATCAAACGCACCACAGACTAGGCGCCCAAGCCGACCAAATCCCCCTCGTTCAGGTCAAGTTACGCCGCGTCGCCGATCAGTTCCGGTCGTCGGCACGAGTGGAAACAGTACGCTGCAGGCTCCCCACCCACCCTGTGGACGGAGGCCCGAGCATGAGCGTCCGCGTGCGCCGGATCTACGAACCGCCCGAGCCCGAGGACGGCTTGCGCGTCCTGGCCGACCGCCTCTGGCCGCGCGGTGTGTCCAAGGACGCGGCCGAGGTGGACGAGTGGCCCAAGGCCCTCACCCCGTCCACCGAGCTGCGCCGCTGGTATCACGCGGGCGAGGGCTCCTTCGAGGAGTTCCGCAGGCGGTACGAGGCGGAGCTCGCCGCGCCGGAGGCCGCCGAACTTCTCGACGGCCTCCGGGAGGCGGCCCGCAAGGGCCCGGTGACGCTGCTGACCTCCTCCAAGACCCCGGACGAGAGTCATGCCTCGGTGCTGGCGCGGCTCCTGACGGACTGACTCAGGCCGTCTGCTTCGCCGCGGCCCGCCCGGCCGCGCGCCCGGAGAACAGGCAGCCGCCGAGGAAGGTGCCCTCCAGGGCGTTGTAGCCGTGGACGCCGCCGCCGCCGAAGCCGGCGACCTCGCCCGCCGCGTACAGCCCGTCGATGGGCTGCCCGTCGGCGCCCAGGGCGCGCGAGTCCAGGTCGGTCTGGATGCCGCCGAGGGTCTTGCGGGTGAGCACGTGCAGCTTGACGCCGATCAGCGGGCCGGCCGCCGGGTCGAGAATGCGGTGCGGGGTCGCGACCCGGCCGAGGCGGTCACCGATGTAGCGGCGGGCGTTGCGGATGCCCTGGACCTGGGAGTCCTTGCTGTACGGATTGGCGATCTGCAGGTCGCGCGCCTCGATCTGGCGGCGCACCTCGGCCGCGTCGAGCAGCGCCTTGTCCGCGAGGCCGTTCATCTTCTCGACGAGCTTGTCGAGGGTGTCCGCGACCACGAAGTCGGCGCCGTTGCGCAGGAATGCCTGCACCGGTCCGGGCGCGCCCCTGCCGAGCAGCCGGTCGCGCAGCACCGCCTTGCGGTCCTTGGCGGTGATGTCGGGGTTCTGCTCGGAGCCCGACAGCGCGAACTCCTTCTCGATGATCTTCCGGGTGAGGATGAACCAGGAGTGGTCGTGGCCCGCGATGTCCTCGGTGGTGCGCAGATGCCTGAGCGTGCCGAGGGTGTCGTAGCCGGGCAGGCAGGGGTCGGGCAGCCGGCGGCCGAGGGCGTCGAGCCAGATGGAGGACGGGCCGGGCAGGATGCGGATGCCGTGGCCGGGCCAGATGGGGTTCCAGTTCTGCAGGCCCTCGGTGTAGTGCCACATGCGGTCCCGGTTGACGAGCCGTACGCCCGCGTCCGCGCTGATGTCGAGCATCCGGCCGTCGACATAGGCGGGGACGCCGGTGACCATCTCGGCGGGGGGCGTGCCGAGCCGCTCGGGCCAGTGGCGGCGGACGATGTCGTGGTTGGCGCCGATGCCGCCGGTGGTGACGACCACGGCCTGGGCGGTGAGTTCGAACTCGCCGGTCCGGTCGCGGTTGGAGGCCACTCCCCGCGGCGAGTCGTCGTCGGCGAGGACCGTGCCCCGCACGCCGCGCGCCGCCCCGTCCCCGATGATCAGCTCGTCCACCTGGTGGCGGTGGTGGAAGGTGAGCAGCCCGGCGCGCGCGGCCTGCTGGGCGTACCGCGCGAACGGCTCGACGACGCCCGTGCCGGTGCCCCAGGTGACGTGGAAGCGCGGTACGGAGTTGCCGTGGCCGTCCGCGCGCAGGTCGCCGCGCTCGGCCCAGCCGACCGTGGGCAGCAGCGAGATGCCGTGGCCCTCCAGCCAGGACCGCTTCTCCCCCGCCGCGAACTCGACATAGGCGCGGGCCCAGCGCACCGCCCAGGAGTCCTCGTCCTCGACCCGGTCGAACTGGGCACTGCCCTGCCAGTCGCTCCAGGCGAGGTCGAAGGAGTCCTTGATGCCCAGGCGGCGCTGCTCCGGGGAGTCGACGAGGAAGAGCCCGCCGAAGGACCAGTACGCCTGACCGCCGAGGTTGGCGGCGTTCTCCTGGTCGACCAGGGCGACGCGCCTGCCCCGGCTGGTGAGTTCGTGCGCCGCGACCAGGCCCGCGAGGCCCGCTCCGACGACGATGACGTCCGCGTCCATGGCGACCGTTTCCCTTCACTGTGCGACTCGTCCGGGGGCGCCGCCGGCATCGGTCAGCAGCGCGGTGAGCAGTTGTCTGAGCCAGGCGCGGGCGGTCTCGACGTCCCGGTCCAGCAGCAGTTGGGTGGTGACCCCGTCGTACGCGGCGACCACTGCGTGCGCCGCTCCGTCGGCATCGCCGAGCACGGCGGGCAGTTCGGTGTGGCCCTTGGCCCGTGAGAGCCGGTCTGCGATGGCAGTCCTGAGGCGGGCCCGGTGGTCGAGGAGGGTCTGGGCGACGTCGGGGTCACGGGCGGCGTGCACCAGGAAGTCGGTCTTCACGAGCAGCCAGTCCACGTCGAGCAGCAGTACCTCGGTGACCCGGTCCACGGAAGCGGGCACGTCGAGGTCGGGGCCGTCACCGGCCAGCGCGTGGGTCACCTGCCGCGCGATGAGGTCCGCGCGCTCCTGGTACAGGGCGAAGAACAGCTCGTCGAGGGTGGCGAAGTTCGAGTAGAAGGCGCCCCGGCTGAATCCGGCGGCCTCGCAGACCTCCTCGATGGACACCCGCCCGAAGCCCTTGGCGGCGAACACACCGAATGCGGCCTCGAGCAGCCGGGCCCGGGTGTGGATCCGGCGCCTGGTCACGCGCTTGGCCGTGCCCTCCGCCGCCATGTCCGACCTCCGTTCGATACGCGAATGTATCGGATACGCCAATGTATCGAAAGATCTCCGCCGAGACCCTCGTCAAGATCTAAAGGGAACATGTTTTCGATTAAGGAGTACGCTGCTCCCATGGCCACGCACCTCCAGGGCTCCCTGTTCGACCAGACCGACGAGCTGCGGCTCGGCTCCCTCGACGGGACACGCCGGACCCGGCTCGGCTCCGGCGCCTGGATCGACGTGCTGCCCGGCTGGCTGAGCGGCGGCGACGCCCTGTTCGAACAGCTGGCCGCGGACGTGCCCTGGCGCGCGGAGCGCCGCACGATGTACGACAACGTCGTGGACGTACCGCGGCTGCTCGCCTTCTACGGCGCGGACGATCCGCTGCCGCACCCGGTCCTGGCGGAGGCCCGCGAGGCGCTCTGCCGGCGCTACGCCGACGAACTCGGCGAGCCGTTCACCACCGCCGGGCTGTGCTACTACCGCGACGGCCGGGACAGCGTCGCCTGGCACGGCGACCGGATCGGGCGGGGCGCACGCGAGGACACGATGGTCGCCATCCTCTCCGTGGGCGCGCCCAGGGACCTGCTGCTGCGCCCGGTGGGCGGCGGCGACACCGTCCGGCGCCCGCTCGGCCACGGCGATCTCATCGTGATGGGCGGCTCCTGCCAGCGCACCTGGGAGCACTGCGTACCCAAGACGGCGCGCGCCACCGGTCCGCGCATCAGCGTCCAGTACCGCCCGCGCGGCGTGCGATGAGAGTCCGCGGCCCCGTCCGTCGCGGACCCCTGGCCATCTGGTTGGCTGTCCCTCGTCGAACGGCGCGCTCACACCTCGGGAAGACCATGCGAGCAGATGTACACCAAGTGGCGGACGGCACCTACCTGGTGCACGGCAGCAACACCAACTGGGTCATCCTCACCGACGGGGACGCCGCGACCCTGGTGGACACCGGCTACCCCGGGGACCGGCAGCGGCTCCTCGACTCGCTCGCCGCCGTGGGCAGTTCACCACACGCGCTGGCGGCCGTCCTGATCACCCACGCCCACAACGACCACCTCGGCTCGGCCGAGTACCTGCGCAGCACCTACGGCACGCCGGTCTACCTCCACGAGGCCGAAGTCCCGCACGCCCGCCGGGACTTCCTCCAGCAGGTGACCCCCGGCCAGGTGGTGCGCAACGCCTGGCGTCCGGGCGTCGTGCCGTGGCTGGTGCACGTGCTGCGCGTCGGCGGGGTGGAGCAGCACCCGGTCGCCGCTCCCGAGTCGTTCCCCCGCGAGGGAGCCCTCGACCTGCCGGGCCGGCCCGTCCCGGTGCACACCCCCGGCCACACGGACGGCCACTGCGTCTACCACCTGCCGCAGGCCGGGATCGTGCTGTCCGGCGACGCCCTGGCCACCGGCCATGCCACCGCACGGGCAAAGGGCCCGCAGCTGCTGCCCGACATGTTCCACCACGAGCGCGCCCGCGCGGTGGCCTCGCTGGACGTGATCGAGGCGCTGGACGGCGACACCCTGCTGCCCGGCCACGGCCCGGTCCACCACGGCTCGGTGAGCGAGGCCGCCCGGCAGGCCCGGGAACGGGCGCACCGACCGGGGCGCTGAAGCCCGGTACGCGGCCTTAGGGTTCGTCCCATGGCACTGCAGATCAGCGCGACCAACCCGGAGCACCCCGCGCTCCTGCTCGAACTCCCCTGGGACGTGCCCCTGGAGGAGTGGCCCGAGGAGCATCTCGTGCCGCTGCCCCGGGGCATCTCCCGGCACGTCGTGCGCTATGCGCGGGCCGGCGACGAGGTGATCGCCGTCAAGGAGCTCGCCGAGCGGCCCGCACTGCGCGAGTACGAGCTGCTGCGCGACCTGGACCGGCTCGGCATCCCCGCGGTGGACCCGCTGGCCGTCCTCACCGGACGCACCGACAGGTCAGGCGCCCCGCTGGAGTCGGTGCTGGTCACCCGGCACCTGGGCGGCTCGATGCCGTACCGCTCGATGTTCGAGACGACCATGCGCCCGGCGACCATGCACCGGCTGATGGACGCCCTCGCCGTGCTGCTGGTCCGGCTGCATCTGGCCGGGTTCTCCTGGGGCGACTGCTCGCTGTCCAACACGCTGTTCCGGCGGGACGCGGGCGCGTATGCGGCCTATCTGGTGGACGCGGAGACCGGCGACCTGCACCCACGGCTCAGCCCGGGGCAGCGGGACTACGACCTCGATCTCGCGCGGGTGAACATCAGCGGCGAACTGCTGGACCTGGAGGCGTCGGGGGCGCTGCACCCGTCCGTCGACCCTGTCGAGTTCGGCACGGAGATCTGCGCCCGCTACCAGGGCCTGTGGCAGGAGCTGACCCGCACGTCCGTGTACCCGGTGGGCAAGTACCACTACATAGAACGCCGGATACGACGGCTCAACGACCTCGGCTTCGACGTCGCCGAGATGCAGATCGAGCGCTCCGCCGACGGCGACACGGTCACCTTCGTGCCCAAGGTCGTCGACGCCGGCCACCACCAGCGCCAACTGCTGCGCCTGACCGGTCTCGACACCGAGGAGAACCAGGCCCGCAGGCTGCTGAACGACCTGGAGAGCTGGATGGCCACCCAGGACGACTACGGGCCCGGCGATCCCCTCGCCGCCCGCCCGGAGGTACTGGCGCACCGGTGGGTGCGGGACGTGTTCCGCCCCACCGTGCGCGCCGTACCGCTCGATCTGCGCGGCTCCATGGACCCGGCCGAGATCTACCACGAGCTGCTCGAACACCGCTGGTACCTGTCCGAGCGGGCGGAGCAGGACATGGGCCTGGACACGGCGGTCCAGGACTACATCGAGAACGTCCTCCCCAAGGCACGCGAGACGCTGGAGCCGACCACGCCGGAGTAGGTCAGTCGTGCGGGACGACGGCCACCGGGCATTCGGCGTGGTGCAGCACCCCGTGCGCCACCGAGCCGATCCGGGCGCCCACCGCCGTGAGGTGCGCGCGCCGCCCGACGACCGTCAGCTGGGCCTGTCCGGCCACGGACAGCAGCACCTGGCCCGCGCTGCCCATCTCCACCTGCTCGGCCACGCGGACGCCGGGGAAGCGCTCCCGCCAGGGCTTCAGCGCGTCGGCCAGGGCCTTCTTCTCGTACGGCTCCAGACCGCCGGCCTCGTCGAGGAGCTTGAGCGAACCCGGGCTGTAGGCGAAGACCGGCGGCAGCGTCCACGCCCGTACCGCCCGGACCGTGGCCCCCCGAGCCGCCGCCGTCTCGAACGCGAACCGCAGGACGGCCGCGCTGTCCTCCGGGCCGCCCTGCTGACCCACGACCACCTCCCGCCCGGCCGCCTCGGCGGACGGCCGGTCCCCGGCGCGCACCAGGACCACGGGCCGCGCGGCCTCGGCGATCACCTGCTGTCCGACCGAGCCGAGCAGGAATCCCATGACAGCGCCGTGCCCGCGCGAGCCGAGCACCATCATCTCCGCCTCGGTCGCGGCCCCGACCAGTGCCTCGGCGGCGTGCCCCTCGACCACGTCCACGGTGACCGTCAGCTCCGGGTGGCGCTCGGTGACGGCGCGCACGGCCTCCGTGACGCCGTCCGACACCCACCGGTGCTGTGTGTCCCGGTCCCCGGCGCCCTCCGCCTCGTGCGGGTGGAATCGCCACGCATGCACCACGCGCAGCGGCAGCTCCCGGCGTACGGCCTCCCGTCCCGCCCACGCCAGCGCGGCGAGACTCTCCTCCGTACCGTCGACCCCTGCCGTGATCGGGCGTGTCATGCTCAGGCCTCCTCGTGATCCGCCTTCTGAGGGGCCAGTCTTCACTACGCTGCGACCATGGCGATGCAGGGGGAGCAGGTGGCCGTGGACGCGGCCGACCCGGCGGCCCCGGTGGGCCACGGCGCCCGGCTGCTGTCCCTCGGTGCCCGGCGCGCGGACGTCGGGCAGGGCGAGCAGCCCTGGACCGTGCTCATGGACCCGGAGGGCAACGAGTTCTGCGTGCTGAGCTCGCGACGGCACTGACCGCGGCCTCCCCGCCGCACAGCCGCCCGGTTCCGCGCACCGGAGCGCATCCGGGCGATCGAACATACGATGGGCGGGACCGGTGCGGTGACAACGGGGACACCGTCCCGTGAAACGACCTCTCGGGGTGGGAGACGTATGGCACAGGCCGCCGACACAGCCCGGACCGTCATCATGACCGTGGACGACGACCCGGGAGTGTCCCGGGCCGTCGCCCGGGACCTGCGACGGCGCTACGGCGAGTCGCACCGGATCGTGCGCGCGGAGTCCGGCGAGTCCGCGCTGGAGGCGCTGCGCGAGCTGAAGCTGCGCGGCGACCTGGTGGCGGTCATCCTGGCCGACTACCGGATGCCGCAGATGAACGGCATCGAGTTCCTGGAACAGGCCCTGGACGTGTACCCGGGCGCCCGGCGGGTATTGCTGACCGCGTACGCGGACACGAACGCGGCGATCGACGCGATCAACGTCGTGGACCTGGACCACTATCTGCTCAAGCCGTGGGACCCGCCGGAGGAGAAGCTCTATCCGGTGCTGGACGATCTGCTGGAGGCTTGGCGGCACAGCGACTTCCACTGCGTGCCCAGCACCAAGGTCGTCGGCCACCGCTGGTCGGCGCGATCGTCGGACGTGCGTGAGTTCCTGGCCCGCAACCAGGTGCCGTACCGCTGGTACTCCGTCGAGGAGCCGGAGGGGCAGCGGCTGCTGGCCGCGGCCGGACAGGACGGGCAGCGGCTGCCCCTGGTGATCACTCCGGACGGCACGCCCCTGGTGGAGCCCGAGGCGCCGGAGCTGGCCGCCCGGGTGGGACTGGCGACCACGCCGACGGCCGACTTCTACGACCTCGTCGTCATCGGCGGCGGCCCGGCCGGGCTCGGCGCGGCGGTGTACGGGGCGTCGGAGGGGCTGCGGACCGTGCTGGTGGAGCGGTCGGCCACCGGTGGGCAGGCCGGGCAGAGTTCGCGGATCGAGAACTACCTCGGCTTCCCCGACGGCGTCTCGGGCGGCCAGCTCACCGGGCGTGCCCGGCGGCAGGCCGCCAAGTTCGGTGCCGAGATCCTCACCGCGCGCGAGGTGACGGGACTGGAGGCCAACGGGGCGGCCCGCGTCGTACGGTTCGCGGACGGTTCCGCGATCGCGGCGCACAGCGTGATCCTGGCGACGGGCGTGCAGTACCGGCAGCTGGAGGCCCAGGGCTGTGTCGATCTCACCGGCTGCGGGGTGTTCTACGGCTCCGCACTCACGGAGGCGGCCTCCTGCCAGGGGCACGACGTGTACATCGTCGGCGGCGCCAACTCGGCGGGCCAGGCGGCGATGTACCTGTCCAGGTTCGCCAAGTCGGTGACGCTGTTGGTGCGTGGCGCCGACCTGTCGGCGTCGATGTCGTACTACCTGATCCAGCAGATCGACGAGGCACCGAACATCTCGGTGCGCAGTCACACGGTGGTCGACGCCGCGCACGGCACCGACCGCCTGGAGCGGCTGACGCTGCGTCATGTGGCGAGCGGTGAGAGCGAACTGGTCGACGCCCAGTGGATGTTCGTGTTCATCGGCGCGGCCCCGCTGACCGACTGGCTGGGCGAGACCGTGCTGCGCGACGAGCGCGGATTCATCCTCGCCGGACCCGATCTGACCCCCGACGGCCGGCCGCCGGCCGGCTGGGAGCTGGACCGGCCGCCGTACCACCTGGAGACCAGCGTTCCCGGTGTGTTCGTGGCGGGCGACGCCCGCGCAGAGTCCGCCAAGCGGGTCGCGTCCGCCGTCGGAGAGGGAGCCATGGCCGTGATGCTCGTCCACCGGTATCTGGAGCAGTCATGAGCGGGCAGCTGATGCCGTGCAGCCCGAAGGAGATCGGCTCGCTGTTCCTGTTCGAGAAGCTGGCTCCGGAGCAGCTCGGGCGGTTGTGCAGCACGGGGCGGGTGGAACTGTTCCAGCCCGGCCCGGTCTACACCGAAGGTGAACCGGCCACCTGCTTCTACGTGATGATCGAGGGCACGGTCGTGCTCTCCCGCCGGGTCGGCGGGGACGACGTGGAGGTCACCCGGACCTCGCAGCGCGGGGTGTACGCGGGCGCCATGCAGGCCTATCTCGGTGACCGGGTGCGCCAGGTGTACAACAACTCGATGCGGGTGACGGAGCCGACCAGGTTCTTCGTCCTGCCCGGGGACACCTTCGCGGACATCATGAGCCAGTGGTTCCCGATGGCCGTGCATCTGCTGGAGGGGCTGTTCTTCGGTTCCAAGAGCATGCAGGCCGCCATCGGGCAGCGGGAGCGGCTGCTGGCGCTCGGCTCGCTGTCGGCCGGGCTCACGCACGAACTCAACAACCCCGCGGCGGCGGCCGTCCGGGCCACCTCGACGCTGCGGGAGCGGGTCGCGAAGATGCGGCACAAGCTCGCCGTGATCGCCGAAGGGCCCTTCTCACGCGACGCGTTGGCAAGCCTGATCGAGATCCAGGAGCGCACCGCGGAGCGGGTCTCCAAGGCGCCGGCGCTCAGCCCGCTGGAGGCCTCGGACCGGGAGGACGCGCTCACCGACTGGCTGGAGGACCACGGCGTCGACCACGGCTGGCAGCTGGCGCCCACCTTCGTCCAGGCCGGACTCGACGTCGACTGGCTGGAGCAGGTCGCGGCGGCCGTCGGCGAGGAGATCCTGCCCGGGGCGGTCGGCTGGCTCAACTACACCATCGAGACCGAACTGCTGATGAACGAGATCGAGGACTCCACCACCCGTATCTCGCATCTGGTCGACGCGGCCAAGCAGTACTCACAACTGGACCGGGCGCCCTACCGGACGGTGGACGTGCACGAACTCCTCGACAGCACCCTGCTGATGCTGTCCGGCAAGATCGGGCAGCGCATCGAGGTCGTCAAGGAGTACGACCGCACGCTCCCGCCGGTCCCGGGTTACCCGGCCGAACTCAACCAGGTGTGGACCAACCTCGTCGACAACGCGGTCTGCGCGATGAACGGCGCCGGTGGAGAAGGCACGTTGACCGTGCGGACGGCGCTCGACCACGAGCGGGTGCTGGTGGAGTTCCGGGACACCGGTCCGGGGATCGCCCCGGAGATCAGAAGCCGGATCTTCGACCCGTTCTTCACCACCAAGCCGGTCGGCCAGGGCACCGGCCTGGGCCTGGACATCTCCTGGCGGATCGTCGTCAACAAGCACCACGGCAGCCTCCAGGTCGAGTCGGCGCCCGGCGACACCCGCTTCCAGGTCCTGCTGCCCCTGACCGCCGAGACGCCCGAGGAGACAGCATGAGCACCGACCCCGCGATCGACCCGAGCGTCCCGCCCAGCGGCACCGGCTGCGTGGAGTGCGACGAGGCGGGCGGCTGGTGGTTCCATCTGCGCCGCTGTACGCAGTGCGGGCACATCGGCTGTTGCGACGACTCCCCCGCCAAGCACGCCACGGCCCACTACCGGACCACCGGGCACCCCGTCATCCGCAGCTTCGAGCCGGGCGAGGAGTGGTTCTGGAACTACGACACCGACGAGTTGTACGCCTCCGGTCCCGAGCTCGTTCCCCCGGTCGCCCACCCCGCCGACCAGCCCGCACCGGGCCCGGCCGGACGGGTACCCGAGAACTGGGCACAGACTCTGCGCTGAACACCCGTTGCCGGGGGCCGGCATGCGGGTGCCCCGCGCGTGGCGGGGCACCCTGGTCTGCCGTGGGACCGGCCTGCCGTCAGTGACGGGCGGCAGGCGTGTTCGCGGCGGTGACGTTGACCTCGGCCCAGGCCCGGTCGACCGTCTTGTACTCGACGCTGGACGCGCCGTACAGGTCCTTGGCCGCCTTCAGCGTCGCGACACGCGCGTCGTGGAAGTCGGTCGAGGAGACCATGTAGCGGGTCAGGGCACGGTAGAAGATCGCCGTGGCCCTGGTCCGGCCGATGCCCTTGACGGTCCCGCCGTCGTAGGTCGGCGAGTTGTACTTCACGCCGCTGATCGTCTTCTGGCCGCTGCCCTCCGCGAGGAGGTAGTAGGCGTGCGACGAGACACCGGAACCGGCGTGCACCTCGGTGTAGTACACCTCCGGCTTCCAGTAGTCGACGGTGCCCTCGAGCCGGTCCAGTGACGGGTGGTCGAGGCGGCGCAGGAACTTCTGGGACAGACCCATCTTCTCGCCGATGAGGTAGTCCGGCGTGTCCTTCGCGTTCCTGGCGAAGAACTCGACGTTGGAGCCGAAGATGTCGGCCAGCGACTCGTTCAGCGAGCCGGGCTCGCCGTACTGGCCGTTGTCGTCGACGAAGGTCGGCTCGAGCTTCGCGGTCGCGTCCACCACGCCGTGGGTCAGCTCGTGACCGGTGACGTCGAGGGCGACGAGCGGCTTCTTGATCGTACGGCCGTCGCCGTCGCCGTACAGCATGCAGCCGCACTGGGGGTCCCAGAAGGCGTTGCCGACCTTCTTGCCCCAGTGGACCATGGCCTTGGCGGGCTTGCTGTTGTTCGCGATGCCCTTGCGGTTGAAGGTCTTCTTGTAGAAGTCCAGGGTCCTGGTGATGCCGTACTGGGCGTCGGCGGCGGCGCTGGCACGGCTGGAGGTCGTGCCGTTGCCGAAGGTCTTGCTCGAGCTGGTGATCTTCTTTCCGGCGCCGAAGTTCTCGGTCTGCGTCCCCTTGGCGTCCCGGGTCTCGGTGCCGTAGCGGTTCGGGTCCTTCAGCAGGTAGGTCGTGCGGGCCGTCTGCTGGACGGTCAGCCCGACCGTGCCGACGAACAGCGACTTGCCGGTGCCCGCCACCGTCTTCGGGTAGCGGGTGGCGGTGGCCGCCGACAGCGACGAACCGGCGAGGCCGGCGTCCCGCGTACCGAGGCCGGCGGCCGGGTCGATGGTCTCGCCCCGCTTGCGCAGGGTGTCGAGCAGCTTCGGCGACAGGAACTCGTCGCTCACGGGCGCGTTGCTGCGCACCTTGCCGGTGACGGCGTCGACGACGACCGTCCGGGCGCCGTTGCCCTCGGTGGTGCCGCTGTCGGTCACCGTCACCTGGTAGGCGAGGGCCGAGGCGCCCTCACGGGCGTCCACCACGAGCTGGGCGCTGCCCGCGTCGCCCTTGGCGGCCGCGGCGGCCTTCTGCTCCGCCTGCTCGGCGGTCAGTTCGGCCTGTGCGGCGGCGGGCTTGACGGAGTGGTCGGCCGCGGGGGTCACACCCGTGTAGGCCAGCTGCCGGGAGAGGTGGACGACGAGGTCGCCACCGAGCACCGGCATTCCGTTGTGCGTCCGGACGAACCGGACGTGCCGGGCGCCCTCGGGGTCGATCATCACGTCCTGGGCGTGAAGCCGGTCGCCCGTGGAGACGCCGGTCGCCGACGCGTGGGCGAAGGCGGCGGCACGCGCCGCCGACACCACCGACGCGGCCGTCGAGGCCTGCGACGAAACGCCGCGCTCCACCCCCGTGGAGGGACCCGCGAATGCGGTACCGGCGAGGCCCGTGGCGGCCGTCGTCACGGCGACGGCAACCGCCACGCTGCGTATGTGCGGTCTACGCACTGGTCAGGGTTCCTTCGTTCGAAGACGGCCGGGATCGCCAACCGCCTTGCGTCATGGTGTCGTTGAGCACCACGGGAGCTGGTCGGGCCCCGGATGAAACCCTTAGGGATAAGTCATGTCCACGTAAAGCCAGAACGATCACTTTCGCGGTGTTCTATGGCAATCCTTTACAAAAGACTGCCGCAGGGTGATCAACAGCTGACCAACTGTGTGTCAGATGTGGAGATGTGACCCGCTGCGAGTAGGTTCCCTCGGCGGAATGTGACGGATCTCGCACTGATTACTGCGGAGATGGGAGAGGCAACGGATGGTCTCAGCAACGGTGGGCAGGAGCGCGGTACTCGGAGCGGTCGTGGTCTCGCTCCTCGCGGTGCCGGCACAGGCGGCGACCGGCCGGCCGCACACAGGTGCGGCCGCCGGGCTGCCGGCACCCGACACCGCGGGTCTGCGGAGCGTGCTGCGGTCGGCCATCGCGCAGGGCGCGCCCGGCGCGATGGCGCGGATCGACGACAACGGGTCGATGTACCGGGCGACCTACGGCTTCGCCGACCGCGGTACCCGGCGGGCCATCGACGGCGACGACCGCTTCCGTGTCGGCAGCGTCACCAAGACCTTCTCCGCCGTCGTCCTGCTGCAACTGACCGACGAGCACCGGCTCACCCTGGACGCCCCGGTCAACCGCTATCTGCCGGGCCTGCTGCCCGACGACCGGATCACGGTGCGGCACGTACTGAGCCATCGCAGCGGGCTGTACGACTACACGAACGACATGTTCGCCCGCTCCGTCTCCGGCTTCGAGTCGGTGCGCAACAAGGTCTTCACCTACCGCCAGTTGGTGAAGCTGTCCCTCGCGAAGCCGCGCACCAACGCGCCCGGGGCCGCCTACTCGTACTCCAACACCAACTTCGTGGTCGCCGGGATGCTGATCGAGAAGCTCACCGGCCACCCCGTGCGCACCGAGTACGAGAACCGCATCTTCAAGCCGCTGGGGCTCAAGGACACGTTCTACGTCCACCCCGACAAGAAGCTCCCGGGCCGCTACACCCGCGGCTACCTCACCCCCGACGCGGCCGGCGCCCCCCTCGTGGACGCGACCGAGCAGACGCTGTCCTGGGCGCAGAGCGCGGGCGCCATCATCTCCACCACACGGGATCTGAACACGTTCTACTCGGCCCTGGTCCGCGGCCGGCTGACCTCGCCCGCGCGCCTGGCCGAGATGGAACGCTTCACACCGGTCAACAGCACGACGGCGTACGGACTCGGTCTGCGGCGGCGCACCCTGTCGTGCGGGATCTCGGTGTACGGCCACACAGGCGTCGTCCAGGGTTACTACACCTACGCCTTCACCACCAAGGACGGCCGGCGCAGCCTCGCCGCGGTCGCCACCACCTCCAACAACGGCACCGTGCTCGACACGATGGCGGGCACGCTGGAGTCGGCGTTCTGCGGCAAGCCGAAGAAGGCACCGCGCGATGCTCCGGCCATCGGGCGGAACGAGGACGCCGCACCGGCGCCGGCACGGAACTGAGGCAGGGCGGGAACCAGTTCGCCGCGCCCGGACGTTGTACGGACGGCTCCCCCACCGGGGCCGTGGTCCCACCACTCCTGGGCGGCGCGATGAGCGAACTGGTTCCCGGGGGCAATCTGCCCCTTCCGGGCGGCTCGCTGATCCTGCGGGTGCCCGGTCCCTTCGACGTGTCGGCGCTCATCACCGGGGGCGAGGGCAGGGTCGGCAGCGACACCGACTTCGTGTTCTACAACCAGCCGGCCGCTCCCGGTGTCCGACTGCGCGGCGACACGCTGGCCGTCGAACCGGCCCTGCTGCGCCCGGGCGCCGTGCGCGTCACCGTGGCCGTGAGCGCCGCCGAGCCGGACACCCCCCTTTGCCGACTGCCCGTGTCCGAGCTCCGGGTCACCGATGCGCGGGGCCACACGCTCGCCCGCTTCGCCCCGCCCCGCCCGCAGCGCGAGACCGTGCTGCTGCTCGCCGAGATATACCGCCGGGGCACCGGCTGGAAGCTGCGCGCGATCGGGCAGGGGTACGCCGACGGACTGGCCGGGCTGGCCCGGGACTTCGGGGTGGACGTGGCCGAGGACCGGCCCGGGCCGACGGCACCGGCGCACCGTACGAGCGTGCCCGAGCAGCGATCGGCACCCCCTTCACCACGGCCCACTTCATCACGGCCCACTTCACCACCGCCCACTTCACCACCGCCCACTTCACCACCGCCCACTTCACCACCGCCCGCTTCGCCGCGGCCCCCGGCACCGGCCGCCGTCCCCACCTCCGATCCCGAGGGCTTCCTGAATCTCGTCAACTCCGCCCGCGCTCGGGCCGGTTCCCGGCCGGTCACCCTCGACGTGCGTCTCGTCTCGGCCGCCCGGGCCCATGCCGCCGCGATGGCCGCCGACGGACGCCTGGGCGGCGAGAGCCGCGACGGCACCTCGGTCCACCAGCGGATCACGGCCACCGGTTACACCTACGCCACAGTCGGCGAACACCTGGTCTCCGGACCGCGCACCCCCGCCGAGTTCATCACGTACTGCCTGCGCACCGAGCAGGCCCGGCGCACGCTCCAGGACCCCGCCTTCACCCAGGCCGGCCTGGCGTACGTCACCGGTGGCCGCACGGGAGACACCTACTGGACCGCCCTGTGGGCCCGGCCCCTCGCCGCGGGCGATCTGGACCGGACCCGCACCGAGGTGGTCGAGCTCACCAACGGCGAGCGCCGCCGGTCCGGGTTGCCGCCGCTGGCCGTCGATCCGCTGCTCACGGCCGCCGCCCAGGCGCACAGCGCGGACATGGTGGCGCGCGACTTCTACTCCCACACCGCGCCGGAGGGTTCCCAGCCGTGGGACCGGGCCGCCGCCGCGGGCTCGGCCCGGCGCACGATCGGTGAGAACATCGCCTGCGGTCAGCGCTCCCCGGCCGAGGTGGTGGACGGCTGGATCAACAGCCCCGGCCACCGCGCCAACATCCTCGAGCCCGGCTTCACCCACATCGGTGTCGGCTTCGCCGGCGGCGGCCGGGCGGGCACGTACTGGACCCAGCTCTTCGGCGCTTGAGCCGGTGCTGTCCGCGATCTTGGCGGAACGACCCCGTCCGGGACACCATGCCCGCATGAAGGGTGAACTCTTTTCCAGTACGCACATGGTGCGGCCGGCCGTCGAGCCGGGCATGACCGTCGAGAACGCCAAGTGCCTCAAGTACGCGGTGAACGGCGAGATGCTCGCCCGCCAGGGCGCGATGGTCGCCTATCGCGGCAGCCTCAAGTTCGAGCGCAAGGGGCAGGGCGTGGGCGGCATGCTCAAGCGCGCGGTCACCGGTGAGGGGCTGCCGCTGATGGCGGTACGCGGCCAGGGCGAGGCATGGTTCGCGCACGAGGCGCAGAACTGCTTCATCGTCGAGGTCGAGCCCGGCGACGAGTTCACCGTCAACGGCCGCAACGTCCTGTGTTTCGACGCCTCGTTGTCGTACGAGATCAAGACGGTCAAGGGCTCGGGCATCGCCGGGGGCGGCCTGTTCAACAGTGTCTTCACCGGGCAGGGCAGGCTCGGTCTGGTCTGCGAGGGCAACCCGCTGGTCATACCGGTCTCGGCGCAGTACCCGGTGTATGTCGACACGGACGCGGTGGTGGGCTGGACGGCACATCTGCAGACGTCGTTGCACCGCTCGCAGTCCATCGGGTCGATGCTGCGCGGAGGTTCCGGGGAAGCCGTCCAGCTGATGCTGCAGGGCGAGGGGTACGTGGTGGTCCGGCCGAGCGAGGCGACGCCTCAGAAGGCGCAGCAGCACTGACCCACGACACAGTGATCTGCGTCTCGGAGGCAACCCCTCCGCTGTTGTCGGCGTCTTGATCGGCAACAAGGTGATGCCCTGGCCCGGGTGGCCGGGGCACATTTCCGGCGGACTATACACGGCGCGTATACATAGAGTGCATACGCGCCGTGTATACACTCCGTGTAGAGAAAGGCATCCATGTACGGCAAGGCATCCGCCCCGGAGTACCAGGGCGCCCTGACCACCCTGTCCGTGAACTCCTCCCTGGTCGACGTGCTCGCCGCGGGCACCGAGCAGTTGCGGGAGGCCGAGCGGGCCGGACGGCGCGACGAGGCGGCGCGCTGCGGGCTCGCCGTCGCCGAGGCACACCGGCGGCTCGGCCAGGTGGGCGACGCGGACCGGGCGTGGAAGGCGAGTTACCGCGCCGCCCGGGAGGCCGGGGACACGGCGGCGATGGCCTGGGCGCTGTGGAGCGGCGGCACGCTGGCCCGGCAGCGCGGCGCGTTCCCGCTGGCCTGGCGGCTGCTGGGGCTGGCGGCCGAACTCGGTGAGCGCGGCGGCGACATCGTCGTACGGGGCTACTCGCTGGCCGGTCTCGCGGAGACCGGGCGTATCCAGGGTGACTACGAGGCCGTGGGCCGGCTGCACGAGCAGTTGCTGGCCGAGGCCCGCAGGCGCGGCGAGGCACGGCACACGGTGTGGGCGCTGGAGGGCATCGCGCAGATGCACCGCAACACCGGTTCCTACGACACGGCGTACGCGATGTTCGAGGAGGCGGCGGAGATAGCCGCGCGGGCCGAGGACCGGCGCGGTCACGCCTGGGCGTTGCGCGGACTCGCCGACATCCTCTCGGTGCGCGACCAGAACACCGAGCGGGCGTTGGAACTGCTGTCGGAGGCGGAGGCCACGTGCCGCGCGATGAACCTCACCAGCGCGCTGGCCTACAACCACAAGATGCGCGGCAACGTCTTCTACCGCGCAGGCCGTTACGGCGAGGCCCGGGAGCTGTACGAGCAGGCGCTGACGGAGTTCCGCGCGATGCGCGAGCCGCGTGGCGAGGCGCTGGCCCGGCTCGGCCTGGCCAAGGCGCTGGCCCGCCTCGGCCGCGACCGTGCCGAGACGGCCGCCGAACTGGCTGAGCTGGCCCGGACACTGGAGGGCAGCGGGCTGCGGCACGCACGGGAGATGGTGGCCCGCGCCCAGGAGGAGTTCGCTCTCGTCGGGGCAGAGGCCGTACGGTGACGGCGCTCGACTCGGCGGTGCAGGCACCGCCCTCCGCGTCCCGGGTCCTCGACCGCTGCCGGGAGCTGGTCCGGCCCGCGCTGGCCGACGCCGTGGGGCGGCTGCACCCGTGGGTGGGTGAGATGGCCGCCTACTCCTTCGGCTGGTGCGAGATCGGCGGCGCGCCCGCCGTGGCGCCGGGCGGCAAGGGCGTGCGGCAGGCCCTGGCCGTGCTCGGGGCCGAGGCGGCGGGCGCACCGGGGCGGGCCGGGGTCGGCGCCGCGGTCGCCGTGGAACTGGTGCACACCTTCTCGCTGCTGCACGACGACATCATGGACGGCGACACCGCCCGGCGCCGCCGCCCCACCGTCTGGAAGGCCTACGGCACCGGCCCCGCGGTACTGGCCGGGGACGCCCTGTTCGCGCTGGCCGTCGAGACCCTCGCCGCCGCCCCCGGCGGTGCGCCGGCGCTGCGGCTGCTGTCCGCGGCCCTGGCCGACCTGGTGCGCGGGCAGGCGGACGACCTGCTGTTCAGCACCCGGCCCTGGACCGGTCCTGAGCGGGTCCGCCCCGAGGAGTACCGGGCCATGGCGGAGCACAAGACCGGTGCCCTGCTGGGCTGCGCGGCCGCGCTGGGTGCCACGCTCGGCGGCGCTCCCGAGACCATGGCCGCCGCGCTGGACCGGGCCGGTCGGCATCTGGGGATCGCCTTCCAGATGACCGACGACGTCCTGGGGATCTGGGGCGACCCGGCCGTCACCGGCAAGCCCGTGCACGGCGATCTGCGCGAGCGGAAGAGGACGTTCCCGGTCCTGGCCGCGCTCTCCTCCCCCGCCGCCGAGCGCCTGGCCGTGCTGCTCGACACCGGGGAGACGGTCGCGGCGGCCGCGCTGATCGAGGAGGCGGGCGGCCGCACCGCGACGCTCGCCGAAGCCCGTCGGCACACGGCCGCCGCGAAGTCGGCGCTCGCCGGTGTGCCGCTCGCGCCCGGGGCCGCCGCACAGCTGCGCCTCCTGCTGGACCATCTGCTGCGCCGCGACCTCTGAAACCGTGTTGACCTGCACCGCGTCGCCGGGTCAGGGTGCAGATGGCGCGGTCCCTCACCCCGCGCCGAGAGGGTGAACTTCCTTGATCGGTATCTCGGACATCGAAGCCGCCGCGGAGCGGATCGCCGGACACGTCGTCCACACCCCGACCGTGCCGAGTCCCGGTCTGTCCGCACTGCTCGGCGTCCCGGTCACCACGAAGCTCGAACTCCTGCAGCGCACCGGCTCGTTCAAGGCGCGCGGCGCGACCGCGAAACTGCTGTCGCTGAGCGAGGCCGAGCGGGCCGCGGGCGTAGTGGCGGTCAGCGGCGGCAACCACGGCATCGCCCTCGCGGTGATGGCCGCCGCTCTCGATGTGAAGGCGACGGTCGTCATGCCGCGCACGGCGCCCGCGCGGTCCATCGCGATCGCGCAGGACGCGGGGGCGTCGGTGCGGCTGACCGACGGGATGGACAGCGCGTTCGAGCTGGTGAACCGGTTGCGGGACGAGGGGCTGACCCTGGTCCACCCGTTCGACGACCCGGTCGTGGTCGCCGGACAGGGCACCGTCGGCCTGGAGTTGGCCGCGGACGCCGATGAGCTGACCGACGTGGTGGTCAGCATCGGCGGTGGGGGTCTGATCGCCGGTGTGGCGGCCGCGCTGCGCGCCCTGCGTCCCGGCGTCCGGATCTGGGGCGTGGAGACGGAGGGCGCCCAGGCCATGTCCGAGGCGCTGGCGGCGGGCGGGCCGGTGCCGGTCGCGCTGTCCTCGATCGTGACCACGCTCAGCGCGCCGACCGTGTCACGGCTGACGTACGACCATGTCTCCGCCCTGGTCACCGAGGTCCTGGTGGTCCCCGACCGGGAGGCCGTCCGGGGCTGCCTCGACCTCGCCGAGCACGCCAAGGTGTGGGCGGAACCGGCCGCCGGCTGTCTGCTGCCCGCGGCCCGGCAGGTGCTGGACCGGGTGGGCGCCGGCGCCCGGCTCGGGCTGGTGGTGTGCGGGGGCAACACGAGCCCCGGGGACGTCAAGAAGTGGACGGAACAATTCGGCCTGTCTTGAGCCGGCACCGCGCCAAAACGTTTACCCTCGGTTACCCGCAGGTCGAGGCGGGGAAATTCGCTGTTCTCCACAAGTCGTACGCCCCCTGGGCCGGTTGAATAGAAGGCAGGAAGCAGCCCGGAGTTGCAGATCCTTTGAACGCTCACCGTCGCGCCCCGCGTACCTCTGGGAAAGACGAGGCAGGGGTTTCAGCGAGGGATGACCATGGTCAAGGCGCACGTCTCCGGACAGGAACTGGTCGCCGGGAGGTATCGGCTCCTCGAGGTGGTCCACCGCGAGACGAACCGGATCTGCTGGTACGCCGAGGACCTGGAGGCGCAGCGGCCCCGGCTGGTGACGCAGACCGAGCTGCCGGACCGGCCGGCCGAGGAGACCGGGCGCCGGACCACCGCCCGCGTGCTGCGCACCACCGAGCTCATGGGCATGCTCCGGCCCGGCCGGGTGGCCACGGTGATCGACGCGATCGAGGACGCCGGCACGCTGTGGACGGTCATCGAGTGGATCGACGGCATGCCACTGGGCGAACTCCTGTCCGAGCAGGGCGCGTTGAACTATGTGCGGGCGGCCCGGATCGGCCTGGAGCTGCTCGAGGTACTGGAGACCGCGCACGGCGAGGGCTTCACACACGGCGAACTCAGCCCCGGCCAGGTGTTCGTGCGCGACCAGGGCCCGGTCGTGGTCACGGGCTTCGGACTGGCGGGCGCAACTCTGGCCCCGCGGGTCACGGCACCGTCGTACGCCGCTCCCGAACAGGCCCGTGACGAGCGCCTCGACCCTGCCGCGGACCTGTGGGCGGTGGGCGCGATCCTCTACACGATGGTCGAGGGGCGCCCGCCGTTCCGCGACCGCGGCCGGCCCGAGACCACCCTCAGAGCGGTGGACCGGCTGCCGCTGCGCACCCCGCTGCGCGCCGGTCCGCTGGCCCAGGTCGTCCAGGGACTGCTGCGCAAGGACCACCGGGAG
Source organism: Streptomyces sp. HUAS 15-9 (assembly GCF_025642155.1). Lineage (NCBI taxonomy): Bacteria > Bacillati > Actinomycetota > Actinomycetes > Kitasatosporales > Streptomycetaceae > Streptomyces > Streptomyces qianjiangensis. The sequence goes on from NZ_CP106798.1 coordinate 886,834, forward strand.
CGGCTGACCGGAACCGTGGTGCGCGAGGCGCTCGTCCGCATCCTCGCCGAGGACGCCGACGCGGACCGGGAGGCCGCCCCCGTTCCCCGGTTGCGCGGCGCCTATCTGACCGCCCTGCGCGCCGGTCAGGGGTGGAGCAGAAGGACCATGGCCGTCGGCACCGCGCTGGCCGTCCTCACCGTGTCCGCCGCCGTGTTCGCCGTCACCCACGGGCTCCCCGGCGGCGGCACCTCCGACACGGCGGGACCGGCGACCCCGCCGTCCGCCGCGGCCGGCCCGTCCGGCAACCGCACCGACGGCAACGGCTCCCGCACCCCCACGCCGGCACCCACGCGCGGCACCACCACCCCCACCGCGACGGCCTCGCCCTCCGCTTCGGCCACCTCCGGCGCCCTGCCGACCGGCTACCGCCGCTACACCGCCCCCGAGGGCTTCTCGGTCGCCCTCCCCGCCGGCTGGAAGAGGCAGACCACCGCACGCGAGGGCGATCTCGCCTACCGCGTCACGTTCGGACCCGGCGGCGACGATCCCCGCACCCTGGCCGTCACCTACAACTCGCGGGTCGGCCCGGACCCGGTCGCCGTCTGGCGGGACGAGGTCCAGCCCGATCTGCGACGCACGGACGGATTCCAGCGGATCGGGGACATCGAGGCGACGACCTACCAGGGCTACAAAGGCGCCGACATGGAATGGTTCTCCGGATCCGGCAGCGACCGGGTGCGCACCTTCGGCCGCGGCTTCCTGATCGGCGGCGGGCACAGCTACTCACTGCGCTTCACGGCTCCGGCCACCGCCTGGAACACCACCGCCGACCGGCTGGCGCTGAAGACGATCCTGGGCACGTTCCGGTGGTGAAATTGGTCCATATAGGGTGGTCGGTCTGCACAGTGCAGTCCGACCAGCCGCGCTCCCAGGAGAGTCATCCGTGACCGTAGCGACCGTCCCGTCCGAGGCGTCCCCCGCATCCCCGGCACCCCTGTCCGACCTAGTGGCGCGGGACGCGCGTGAGTTCGGCGTCCACGCGCGGACCGGTGGGTGGGCCTTCGGGCTGATGGTGGCGCGCAGCGTGCGGCCCGGCGGGCAGGGCGCGGACGAGACGCCGAAGGTGTCGGCCAAGGAGTTCGCGGAGCTCGCCGGCTGCTCCACCGAGCGGGTCATGCGCTACTACAAGGCCTGGGACCGGGCCGCGGACGACGGTCTCGTCCCCCACTTCGAGGCCCTGGCCCCGGGCCAGGAGGTCGAACTGCCGGACGCGGACGTGTGGCTGGGTTATTACGTCTCCCGCTCGAGCGCCGGCTCCGAGCGCGGTACGGCCATCGCCGAGGCCGCCGAGGCCGAGGGCATCCGGCCCACCAAGGCCCTGGAGGTCGCGGAGAACCCCACCGCGCTCCGCGCAGCGATCCTCGCCGACCCCTCCACGGCCCGCGCGGCGCGCACGGCCCTGCTGGACCGGGTGCGGGAAGACCCGGATCTCCAGGCCGAGTTGGCCCGTGACGTGGTCCGCACGGACGATCTGAAGAAGGCGGTGGCCAGCGAGAGCCGGTCGGCGGACCGGATCGGATATGTGCGGCAGATCGCCGAGTCGGGGCAGATCAGGACGCCCGCCGGACAGAGGGTGGACGCACCCGCCGACGTGCGCCAGGAGGCCGAGCGGCACCTGTCGCTGCTCGACGAGCTGGACGAGGGCGAGGACAGCGGTGAGTGGGCCACCGAGGCCTACGACACCATGAAGACGCTCGTGGCCGAGGCGGTGGAGGCCGACCCGGAACTGCGCGTCCAGGAACGGCGGACGAAGTTCTACAACAGCCTGCAGAAGGCCACCAGGGCGTTCGAGGAGCTGACCTTCGACGATGCGCAGGACTTCTACGAGGACGACATGGTCCAGCGCCTCGAGGATCTGCAGCGGGCGATCGGCACCTGCCTCACCGCGCTGCGGGGCGCGGGAGGAAATCAGCCCGGCGAATGAGCAGATTCGCCGCGGGACGGGTACTAGAGGGCCCTACGTCGATTGTTCTCGGAGGCCCCCACGTGAACCCCTTCGTGCGCAAGACCCTGGTGGTGCAGATCCAGGCGGGCGGCACGGACCGTTTCTCCGTGCTCGCCCATCTGACGTACGACGCCGAGGACCCGTTCGCCGTCACGGCGGTGTTCGCCCATGACGGCCATGTGCTGGCCCGCTGGCGGCTGGACCGGCAGATGCTCGCCGACGGCCTGCGCGGGCCGGTCGGCGTCGGGGACGTGAGATTCCGCCCGGTGGCCACCGGTATGTGGCAGGAGCTGCGCATGGAGTTCCTCGGCGACGTCCGGCCCGACGGCGGCCGGCATCGCGCGGTGGCGTTCGCCTGGGCGCCCGCGGTCGCGGCCTTTGTGCGGGAGACCCGGGAGGTGGTGCCGCCGGGGCAGGAGGAGGTCCGGGTCGATGACGTCCTGGCGGAGATCCTGGCCACGGGCTGAGTAGTCGTACTCATGCCCTGGCCGGTCCCCCGGCACCACGATGGGGCCTCCACGACAAGGAGCCTGCCATGACCGCAGTGCACCAGGCCCCGCGCCGCGCCACCCGAGTCACCCTGCCCGTCGTCCTGGCCGCGTCGGTCGTCGCCGTGACGGCCCTGTCGGCCTGGGGTGCGCGCGACCGCACGACCCGGTTCCTGGAGACGGTGTGGGTGCTGATCGGACTTCCGCCGGTGGTCCTGACCCGGCGGCGGTTCCCGCTCACCGGGTTGCTGTGCGGCCTGCTCGCCGCGCACGCGGTGGTGCTCGCGGTGGGCGGTCACTACACCTACGCGCAGGTGCCGCTGGGCGACTGGGTGCGTGACACCTTCGGCCTGGACCGCAATCCGTACGACCGCTTCGGCCACCTCATGCAGGGCTTCGTCCCGGCCGTCCTGGTACGGAAGCTGCTCAGCCGTACCTCGCCGCTGCGCGGCAGCCGCTGGCCGGCCCCGCTGACCGTGTGCGCCTGCCTGGCCTTCAGCGCGTGCTTCGAACTGCTGGAGTGGGCGGCGGCCGAGATCGGCGGACACGGCGCGGACGCCTTCCTCGCCACCCAGGGCGATGTGTGGGACACGCAGTGGGACATGTTCTGCGCCCTGATCGGGGCCACGCTCTCGCTGCTGGTGCTCAGCCGGGTGCACGACCGGCAGCTGGCGGCGCTGCGGGAGTGGCCTCAGCGGGTCGTGTGACGGCGTCGTACCCACAGCGGCAGCCAGAACCAGCAGATCAGGTACCAGGCGACCACGGGGGCGACCAGCCAGGGCACCAGGCCGTCGTGGGTCGCCACCCGCAGGATCAGCAGCAGTGCCGCGGTCATGGTGGCCAGCAGCAGGAGCAGGCCGACGAAGGTCAGCCGGGACGCCAGCCGCACCGCCCGGGGCTTGACCCGCCGCCCGGTCACCAGGCGGTGCAGGGACACGGGCCCGATGAGCGCGCCGGTGGCGGACGCGCCGAGGATGACGGTCACGATGTAGATGACCTGGTCGGTATGGGTCAGGTCGTCGTACTTCGGGGTGAAGACGACGGTGAGCAGGAAACCGAACAGGATCTGCACGCCCGTCTGGGCCACGCGGACCTCCTGGATGATGTCGCTCCACATCCGGTCGGCCCGCTCCTCCTCGGTCTCGTCGCGCCCCTTCCGTCTCACTTCCTGCGTCATGCCCTGCGAGTAACCGCGGCGCCGATCACCCAAACGAACGGGGCCGCCCGGAGCGCCGGGGCGGCCGATCCCGGCGGCACGCGGACTACCAGCGGTTCTCGACCTGGTCCTCGATCCGGCGGTCGTAGAGCTCCCGGATCGCCGTGAACGTCTCCTCGGGCGGCGCCGGCAGCTTCGCGGCGGCCGCGTTGGCACGGGCCTGCTCCGGGGAGCGGGCGCCCGGGATCACGGTGGTGACGCCGGGCTGCTCGACGATCCAGCGCAGCGCCAGCTGGGCCGGGGTGTATCCCTCGGGGGCGAGCGCGGCGAACTCGGCGGCCGCCTCGACACCGGTCCCGAAGTCGACGCCGGAGAACGTCTCGCCCTGGTCGAAGGCCTCGCCGTGCCGGTTGTAGGTGCGGTGGTCGGCGGCGGCGAAGACCGTGTCCTTAGTGTACTTGCCCGACAGCAGACCGGAGGCCAGCGGCACACGGGCGATGATGCCGACGCCGGCCTCGCGGGCGGCGGGGAGCACCTCGTGCAGGGGTTTCATCCGGAACGGGTTGAGGATGATCTGCACGCTCGCCACGCCCGGCCGGGCGATCGCGGTCAGCGCCTCGGCGCAGGTCTCCACGCTCACGCCGTAGGCCGCGACGCGCTCCTCCTCGACCAGGGTGTCCAGGGCGTCGTACACCTCGTCCGAGGAGTAGACGGGCGTCGGCGGGCAGTGCAGCTGCACCAGGTCGATGCGGTCGACACCGAGGTTGCGGCGGGAGCGGTCGTTCCAGGCGCGGAAGTTGTCGAGGACGTAGTTCTCGGGGATCTGTTCGACCCGGCGGCCCATCTTCGTGGCCACGAGCACATGCAGATCCGGCCTGCCGCCGAGGAAGGCGGCGATGGCCTGCTCGCTGCGCCCGTCGCCGTACACGTCGGCCGTGTCGAAGAAGGTCACCCCCGACTCGGCCGCCGCCTCCAGCACGGCGCGGGCCTGCTTGTCGTCCACCTCGCCCCAGTCGGCGCCCAACTGCCAAGTGCCGAGCCCGACGACCGATGCCCGCTGCCCCGACCTGCCGATTACACGTTCGTCCATGCCGCCCAGTCTGTCATCCACCGGCGGCCGGACCGTTCCTTGACCACCTTCCGCTTGCCGGGCCGTACCGGACGCCGGTACAGCAGCTTCCGGGTCAGGTCGCCGGCCGTGTGGAGATCGACCGAGGCGAAGGTGCCGAGCCCGGGCGGACCGGAACAGCCCTGCCGCGCAAGGCCGCCGAAGCGCTGCTGACCGGTCCCGGTGCCCGGCGGTGAGTCAGGGTGTCAGCTGTGCCTGGACGACGGGGCCGTAGCGGTCGGCGATGGTGTCGATCGCGGACGCGCGCAGTTGTTCGCCGCGTGCGATGCCGTACATCACGCCCAGGCCGATGAGGGTGGCGACGGCGAGTTCGGCGCGCAGGCCCGCGTCGGGGCCGCCGATCCGGTCGGCGAGACGTTCGGTCACCTGGGCGCGGAAGTTGGCGCGCAGGATGTCGCCTTGGTCGCCGTGCAGGGGCGCGAAGGCGATGCGCAGCAGGGGGTCGGCGCCCCGTTCGCGCTGGCTGCGCAGGACGTGCTCGGCCATGTGCCGGCCGAGGTCCGCCAGGGGCGCGTCCAGCAGGGCGTCCGCGTCGGCCTCGAAGGACATGACGCGGGCGAAGAGGGCGTCCTTGTTGCCGAAGTACTTCAGGATCAACGGCGGGCTGACACCGGCGCGTTCGGCGACGGCCTTGAGGGTGATGTCGGCGTGGGCGTGCCGGGCGAGGAGGTACCGGGCCGCCTTGAGGATGGCCGCCTTGGTCGTCTCGGCATCCCGGCGGGAGGGGGAGACGGCGGGGACGCCGGATGGAGTGCTCACGGACTCATGCTCCCTCCATCGCCTCGTCGCGGGCGCCCCGGGTGCCGCCTCGGGCCCGCCGCGTGCCGTCGGGACGGCTCTCGCCCGGAATGGTCAGCGCGGCCGCGCTCGCGGCGAGGGCGATCGCGCCGGCCATGGCGAAGGCCAGCAGATAGCCGTGCAGCGTGGGTATGGGGGCGCCGCCGACGAGGCTGGTGTGGTGCACCAGGACGGCGGCGACGGCGGCGCTGGACGTGGCCTGGCCGATGGTGCGCATCAGGACGTTGACGCCGTTGGCGGACGCGGTCTGCGCGGCGGGGACGGCGCGCAGGATCAGGGTGGGCAGCGCCGAGTAGGCGAGCGTGGTGCCGGTCGCGACCACCGTGGCACCCAGGATGATCATCCACAGGTCACGGCTGTCGGCGATGCGGACGGCGTAGCCGCAGGCGATGACGGCGGCGCCGAGGGCGAGGGTGATGCGCGGGCCGCGTTTCTCCGAGATGCGGGCGGAGAGGGGCGAGAAGAGCAGCATCGTGACACCGCCGGGCAGCAGGCACAGGCCGGTGGCGACGATCGAGAGTCCGAGCCCGTACCCGGTGGCCTCGGGTGCCTGTACCAGCTGGGCGGTGACCAGTGAGTTGGCGTAGAAGGCGAATCCCGTCAGCAGGGCCGCCACATGGGACAGGCCCACCCGGGGCCGGGTCACCAGCCGCAGATCGACCAGGGGCTGCGCGGTGTGCAGCTGCTGCAACCACCACAGGGCCAGTACGACGGCCGCGCCGAGGAAGAGGCCCAGCACACGGAGGCTGCCCCAGCCCCACTGCCCGCCCTGGGACACCCCGAGCAGCAGACAGGTCAGCCCGACGGCCAGCATGAGTGCGCCGAGCACGTCGAAGCGGCCCGGCTCGCGTACGGGCGACTCCTTCACCGCCCACCACACTGCAGTCACGCCCAGCGCACCGAGCAGGCTGGTCAGCCAGAACATGGTGTGCCAGTCGGCGTACTGCACGACCACCGCGGCCAGCGGCAGGCCGAGGGCGGCGCCGACGCCGACGGTGGAGCTCATCAGCGCGACCGCCGAGCCGCGCCGCGCGGGCGGCAGTTCGTCGCGCAGGATGCTGATCGACAGCGGGACGACGGAGGCGGCGGCGCCCTGCAGCGCCCGGGCGGCGATGAGCACGCCGATGTCGGAGGACAGGGCGCACATCACCGAGCCCACGGTCATCAGGGACAGGGCCGCCGTCAGCACCCGCCGCTTGCCGTACATGTCGCCGGCCCGGCCGAGGACCGGGGTGAGGACCGCTCCGGAGAGCAGGGTCGCGGTGACCATCCAGGAGACCGCGCCCGCCGAGGACCCGGTCAGTCGCGGCAGGTCCGGCAGCAGCGGGACGACCACGGTCTGCATGACGGCCATGAGAATGCCACCCGCTGCCAGTACAGGAATGGTGAGCCGGTCCCGGACTCGGGTGGCCCCGGCGCTCGCTCCGGGCGGGGAGGATATCGGAGCGGGCTGGTCCATCGGCACTCCAGCTGACGTCAGGAATATGAGGTGAATATGAATTCACCTTACTCGGTGAATGGTCATTCACCAACGCCGGCCCCCTCGCACCCGTCGAGCGGTGCGCGACGGGCGACGTCACGCTACGCGACCGGCCGGTTCCACAGGGGAACGCGAGTGGCGCATGCGGCCAGACTTTCGAATCGCGTCAGTCTGCCGGAGTGAGCCGCGCCACTCGGGGCGCCGCCGATCGCGAAAGATCTCCGTGAACACCCCCGCGACGGCAAGGAATTGCCCCTTCCGGGGGTCGGGAGCACCGGCCCACAGCAAGATCACCTTCGTTCAATCCCGTACGGCATGTGGCCAATTGTCCTGATCGCAGCCAACCGACTCCGGACGATTTCTCCCGCTCTCGGCGGGACCGATAGGCATGCGAGGACATCACCCGAACGCACCAGGAGGTCCCGCATGCCGGAACTCACCCGTCGCCGCGCGCTCACCGCCGCGGCCGCCCTCGCCGCGGCCGCCGGAGCCCAGACGCTCGTCGCGCCCGCCGCCTCGGCCGCAGGGCATCAGCACGGTTCCCCCGATTCCTTCGACGAGGTCTACAAGGGCCGCCGGATACAGGGCCGTCCGATGAGCGGGGGCGGTCACCACCACGAGCACGGCGCCGGTTACGGGGTGTTCGTGGACGGGGCGGAGCTGCATGTGATGCAGAACGCGGACGGCAGCTGGATCAGCGTCGTCAGCCACTACGACCCGGTGCCCACGCCGCGTGCCGCCGCCCGCGCCGCGGTCGACGAGCTCCAGGGCGCCAAGCTCCTCCCCTTCCCCGCCAACTGACCGCCCCCGCAAGGAAATCCGGAGTCACCCGCACATGACCGTACGCAAGAACCAGGCCAGCCTGACCGCCGACGAGAAGCGGCGCTTCGTCGCCGCCGTCCTCGAGCTCAAGCGCAGCGGACGCTACGACGCGTTCGTCACGACGCACAACGGCTTCATCATGTCCGACATGGACAACTCCGAGCGGACCGGCCACCGTTCACCGTCCTTCCTGCCCTGGCACCGTAGATTCCTGCTCGACTTCGAACGGGCGCTGCAGTCGGTGGACGCGTCGGTGGCGCTGCCGTACTGGGACTGGACCGCCGACCGCACGGTGCGTGCCTCGCTGTGGGCGCCCGACTTCCTCGGCGGCACGGGACGCAGCTCGGACGGCCGGGTGACGGACGGGCCGTTCGCCGCGGGCGCCGGTAACTGGCCGCTCAACGTGCGGGTGGACGGCCGTACTTATCTGCGCAGGTCGCTCGGGACCAGTGTCCGCGAGCTGCCGACCCGCGCCGAGGTCGACTCCGTGCTGGCGATGACGACGTACGACATGGCGCCCTGGAACAGCGCCTCGGACGGCTTCCGCAACCATCTGGAGGGCTGGCGCGGGGTCAACCTGCACAACCGGGTCCACGTCTGGGTCGGCGGGCAGATGGCCACCGGTGTCTCCCCCAACGACCCGGTGTTCTGGCTGCACCACGCCTTCATCGACAAGCTGTGGGCCGACTGGCAGCGCCGGCACCCGGGGGCGGGTTACGCGCCGACCGGCGGGACGCCGGACGTGGTCGACCTGAACGACACGATGAAGCCGTGGAACGACGTGCGGCCGGCGGACCTGCTGGACCACACGAAGTTCTACACGTTCGACGTCTGATCAGGCCTCGGCCGTCCGGCACTCCGGATGACCCCAGCCCTGCGTGTTCTTGGCGATGGACTCGCCGGCCGCGTACGAGCGGCCGCACACACAGCGGCCGGGGAACTTCGCCTTGATCGTGCGGGAGGACGAACCGCCGCCCTGCTTGCGGGGTGCCGCCTTGCGGCGCGGGGCGGCGGACGCCGCGGTGACGGACGAGGGCGGCGGCTCGGGCGAGCCGAGCGCGCTGCCCGCGGACTCCTGGACCGAGGCCGCCTGGCTGGCGGCGCGGTCCGCGAAGTCGTTCAGCGCATCACCGTCCACCTGGTGCGCGGCGACGTGGCGGAACTCGACGGAGCGGCCGTCGAGCAGTTCGTCGATGCGCACCACCAGGTCCTGGTTGGCGACCGGCTTTCCGGCGGACGTCTTCCAGCCGTTGCGCTTCCAGCCCGGCAGCCAGCTGGTGACGGCCTTCATCGCGTACTGCGAGTCCATCCGGATCTCCAGCGGCAGGCCGGGGTCGGTCGCCACCAACAGCCGCTCCAGCGCCGTCAGTTCGGCGACGTTGTTGGTCGCCCTGCCGAGCGGCCCCGCCTCCCAGCGGGACGGGGTCCCGGAATCGTCGGACACCACCCAGGCCCAGCCCGCCGGTCCGGGGTTCCCCTTCGAAGCCCCGTCGCACGCGGCCACAACACGTTCACGCATGGCCCCGATCATGCCACGGTCGCGGGGACCCCCGACCCGCGCGGGTCAGACGTCCATGGTCTTCGGCATCTCGCCCTCGGTGGTCGTGATGTCGATCACCGAGAAGTTCGCGCCCTGTGGGTCGCTGAGGGCCGCGAACCGGCCGAACGGGCTGCTCATGGGCCCGAACCGGAGGATGGCGCCGAGCTCGGTGGCCTTGGCCACGGCCGCGTCGCAGTCGCCGACGGTGAAGTACACGTTGATGTACGACGGCACCTCGGGCGGGAAGTCGTCGGTCATCCTCATCCGGCCCAGGACCGTGTTCTCCCCCAGGTTGAACATCCGGAAGTCGACGGAGGCGTCGTCGATCTGCTTGGCCGTGTACGGGAACACCGCGGAGAAGAACGTGTCGGCCTGCTCGGGCTCGCGGGTGAAGACCTCGGCCCAGCAGTAGGCGCCGGGCACGGCCGTCGCCTCGAAGCCCTCGTGGGTGCCCCCCTGCCAGACGCCGAACACGGCGCCGCTGGGCTCGCGGGCCAGGCACATCGTGCCGAAGTCGCCGACCTGCATCGGCTCCATCAGCACCTCGCCGCCGTTCTCACGGATCGTCTCGGCGGTGGCCGCGGCGTCCGGCGAGGCGAAGTAGAGGCACCACTGCGACTGGCCCTCCTGACCGGGCATGGGCGGGACGACCGCCGCCACCGCCTTGCCGTCCGCATAGGCCTGCGTGTAGTTGCCGTACTCCGACGACGCCTCGCCGAAGGTCCAGCCGAGGACATCACCGTAGAAGCTCTTGGCTCCCTCGACGTCACTGAACATCGCGTCGGCCCAGCAGGGGGTACCTTCAGGTTGAACGGCCATGGCGCGGGACCTCTCAGGATCGACGGACTGCCTGGATCGTCACGCTCCACACGCTAGCCATCCCCTCGTCGGCCCGCGCGCCGAACCGACCGGTCTGCCGGACACTGGAATGCGGAGACGGCGGGCGTCGGCAGGACAGGGGCGCGGCATGACGGACTCGGTGGCCGCAGGCACGATGCGGGCGTGGTCGGTGACCCGGCCCGGACCGGTCGAGGAGGACCCCCTCCGGCTCGTCGAGCGGCCGGTGCCCGCGCCCGGTGACGACGAGCTCCTGGTCCAGGTGCGCGCCTGCGGGGTCTGTCGCACCGACCTGCATGTCACCGAGGGGGACCTGCCCGTGCGCCGGCCCGGGGTGACACCCGGGCACGAGGTGGTCGGCGTGGTGGCCGGGACCGGGGCGGCCGTGGCGGACTTCGCCGTGGGCGACCGGGTGGGCGTGGCCTGGCTGCGGTGGACCGACGGCGAGTGCCGATACTGTCTGCGGGGCTCGGAGAACCTGTGTCCCCGGTCGCGGTACACCGGCTGGGACGCGGACGGCGGCTACGCCGAGTACACGACCGTCCCGGCCGGCTTCGCCCACCGTCTGCCTGACGAACTGGACGACGTGGCACTGGCCCCCCTGCTGTGCGCGGGGATCATCGGTTACCGTGCGCTGCGCCGCACCTCGCTGCCGCACCGAGGCCGGCTCGGGCTGTACGGGTTCGGGGGCAGCGCCCATCTGTGCGCGCAGGTGGCGCTCGCCGAGGAGGCCACCGTGCACGTCCTGACACGGGGCGCGGATGCCCGGCGGCTGGCCCTCGAGCTGGGCGCCGCCTCGGCGCGGGACGCGTACGAGCTGCCCCCGGAGCCCCTGGACGCGGCGATCCTGTTCGCCCCGGTCGGCGACCTGGTCCCGGTCGCGCTGCGGGCCCTGGACCGGGGCGGGGTCCTGGCCGTCGCCGGCATCCACCTGAGCGACGTACCGCCGCTGCACTACGAGACCGATCTGTTCTACGAGAAGGAACTGCGCAGCGTCACCTCCAACACCCGTACGGACGCCCGTGAGTTCCTCGCCGAGGCCGCGGTGCACGGGGTCCGCGCCACGACCCACGCCTATCCGCTGTCGCAGGCGCCTGAGGCCCTCAGGGACCTCAAGGCCGGCCGCTTCGACGGGGCGGCCGTCCTGGTGAACGATCTTTCCTGATCCCAAACCCCGGATGATCCACAAGCCCCCGGGGCGCGGGGGCGGAACCTGCGCGCGCGATCACGCTCCCCTGTGCCGTACACCCCGAACGACAGGTTTGCACCACCAAGGACAGAAACCGCCCCTTTCGCGCCGTACCGGAAGATCACCACGGCTGTTTGGCTTGTCCAGGCGCACCACCAACTCGCACACCACTCGCACACCACCCCGGCGTGGAGCACACCATGAGCACACCCACCCACTCGTACACGCTCCCTGGGCCGCCGAACATCGCCCGGAGCCTGCGCACGACCCGGCGCACCGGGGTGATCCCCGGACTTCACCACCGGCCGGCCGCTCCCGCCGATCCGGACAAGGCCGCCGAGATCGACCGCAGGCTGGAGGCCTGGGCCCATGACCTCGATCTGTTCCCGCGGGCCTGGAAGGGGGACTTCGCGGGCTTCCAGTTCGGCCGGGCCGTCACCCTCCAGCATCCCGGCGCCCTCGACCTGGACCGCCTCACCGCCGCCGGCAAGCTGCTGCTCGCCGAGAACATCGTGGACTCCTGCTACTGCGAGGAGGACGAGGGCCGGGGCGGATCACGGCGCGGCCTGGGTGGCCCGCTGATCATCGCCCAGTCGGCACTCGACCCCTTCCACGGCACCCCGGAGCTGGAGGAGGAGTGGCGCCAGGGCCTGTCGGCCGACGGACCGCTGCGCTCGTACCGGTCCGCCCTCGTGGACTACGCCGGCTTCGCCACGCCCAGCCAGACCAGCAGGTTCGTGCACGACATGGCCCGGCTGCACCTGGGCTATCTCGGCGAGGCCGCCTGGATGGAGACCCGGTACCGGCCGCGGGTGTGGGAGTACCTGGTGATGCGGCAGTTCAACAACTTCCGCCCCTGTCTGTCGCTCGTCGACGCGGTGGACGGCTACGAACTGCCCGAGCAGGTCTACGCCCGCCCCGAGATCCAGCGGATCACCGCCCTCGCGTGCAACGCCACCACCGTCATGAACGACCTCTACTCCTTCACCAAGGAGCTGGAGAGCGACCCGGACCACCTCAACCTGCCGCAGGTCGTCGCAGCCGACGAACGGTGCGGGCTGAAGGCCGCCTATCTGAGGTCCGTCGAGATCCACAACCGGATCATGGAGGCCTTCGAGGAGGAGTCCGCCCTGCTGTCCGCCACCTCGCCGCTCGTGGAGCGCTATGCCCAGGGGCTTGCCGCCTGGGTGTCCGGCAACCACGAGTGGCATGCCACCAACACCCATCGATACCACCTGCCCGACTACTGGTAACAGCGCCAATTCCGCACCACAGAGCAACATCTGAAACACCGTCAGACGCGTCACGAGGAGTCACTGTTGACCACCGCCCCCGTCGCCCGGACCACGGCCGCGGCTGTGCCGACCCAGTCCACGTACCAGAACCGCGTCGCGGACTACTGGAACGCCGAGGAAAATCCGGTCAACCTCGAACTCGGCAAGATCGACGACCTGTACCACCATCACTACGGCATCGGTAACGTCGACTGGACCGTGCTCGACGAGCCAGACCCCGACCTGCGCCGGGAGCGGATCACCGCCGAACTGCACCGCCTGGAGCACGCCCAGGCCGAGTTCCTCGCCTCCCGGCTCGGCCCGCTCATCCCGGCCGACCGCGTCTTCGACGCCGGCTGCGGACGGGGCGGCGGCAGTGTGGTGGCCAATCTGCGGTACGGCTGCCACGCCGACGGCGTCACCATCTCCGCCAAGCAGGCCGACTTCGCCAATGAGACGGCCCGCCGTCGGGACATCGACGACAAGGTGCGCTACCACCACCGCAACATGCTCGACACCGGCTTCGAGTCCGGCGCGTACGCGGCCTCGTGGAACAACGAGTCCACCATGTACGTCGAGCTGGACCTGCTGTTCGCCGAGCACGCCCGGCTGCTGCGGCGCGGCGGACGCTATGTGGTGATCACCGGCTGCTACAACGACACCTACGGCCGGGCCTCGCGCGAGGTGTCCCTCATCAACGCGCACTACATCTGCGACATCCACCCGCGGTCGGAGTACTTCCGGGCCATGGCCCGCAACCGGCTGGTGCCGGTCCACGTGGAGGATCTGACCGAGGCCACGATCCCCTACTGGGAACTGCGCAAGGACGCCGGCCACCTGGTGACGGGCATCGAGGAAACCTTCCTGTCCGCCTACCGCAACGGCAGCTTCCAGTACCTGCTGATCGTGGCCGACCGTATCTGAGGCCGTATCCGAGGCCGGGGCTGTGCCGGGGGCGGTGTCGCGGGACGCCGCCCCCGGTCCGTGCGCGACGATCGCCCTCCAATTTCGTTCGACAGCAGGCTCGTTGACGGCTGGAATGGCCCACGTGTGTGCCGTGAGAATGCATGAGGACGAGGTGGACCTCGATGCCTCGGTCGTCCGCCGGCTGATCGCCGGACAGTTCCCCGACTGGGCATCCTTGCCCGCCGAGCGTCTGATGTCCTCCGGGACCGAGAACGCCATGTTCCGGCTGGGCACCGATCTGGTGGTACGGCTGCCCCGGCGTCCCGGTGCGGTGGCGGACGTGACGCACGAGCAGCACTGGCTGCCCCGGCTCGGGCCGCTGCTGCCGGTCGCCACTCCCGAGCCGCTGGGGCGAGGTGGGCCCGGCGCGGGCTTCGCCTGGCCCTGGACCGTCTACCGCTGGCTGGACGGACGCAATCCCGTCGCCGGGGCCGTCGAGGAGCCCGGACCGCTCGCCGAGGACCTCGCCTCGTTCGTCGGCGCCCTGCGCCGGATCGACGCGCACGGCGGGCCGGCCGGCCACCGGGGCGTCCCGCTGTCCACCCGGGACGCGGCCACTCGCGAGGCCATCGACAAGCTGGACGGCAGGGTCGACACCGCGGCGGTCACGGCCCGGTGGGAGGAGGCCCTGCGCGCACCGGGGCACACCGGCCCGCCCGTCTGGGCGCACGGCGATCTGTCCCCGGGAAACGTGCTGGTCGCCGACGGCCGGCTCAGCGCCGTGATCGACTTCGGCACCGTGGGGGTGGGCGATCCGGCGGTCGACCTGATCGTGGCCTGGAACCTGCTGCCCGCGACCGCCCGGGACGCCTTCCGCCGGGCCGTCGGCGCCGACGACGCCCAGTGGGCGCGTGGCCGGGGCTGGGCCCTGTCGATCTCGCTCATCCAACTGCCGTACTACTGGGAGACCAACCCGCCGCTGGCGGAGAACTCACGGCATGTGATCCGCGAGATCCTCGCCGAATCGGCCTAGGGCCGCGGGCCGCCGAGCCTGGCGCGCCCGGTTGACCCGGGGCCGCGGGCCGCCGCCGACCCACGCCCCCTACGGATCCTCACTCGCCCGCGTATGCCTTCTCCAGGGCGGCGATGTCGAGCTTGTGCATCGACAGCATGGCCTGGGTGGCACGTGCCGCCTTCGCCGGGTCCGGGTCGCTGACCATGTCGTCGAGCCGGTGCGGGATGACCTGCCAGGACATCCCGAACTTGTCCTTGAGCCAGCCGCAGGGGCCGGGCTCGCCGCCGTTCTCGGTGAGCTTGGTCCAGTAGTAGTCGATCTCCTCCTGGTTCTCACAGAAGATCTGGAGTGAGATCGCCTCGTTGAACTTGAACTCCGGTCCCCCGTTCAGCGCGACGAACTTGTGGCCGTTGGCCGTGAACTCGACGGTCAGGACGGTGCCGGCGGGACGGGGCGCTCCTTCGGGGTAGCGGGTGAGCCTGCCGACGGTGGAGTTCTTGAAGATCGAGACGTAGTAGTGGGCGGCTTCCTCGGCCTGGTCGTCGAACCAGAGGCACGTGGTGAATCCGTCGGTGGCCATGAGCTACCTCCTGGGGCGTGGAACGCGGTCACCTGTGTCGACCGATGGTCGCCGCGAAACTCATCGGCCGGAAGACGCATTCATCCGGATGGGTGGGGGGCCTGCGCCACTAGCATCCGGATCATGACGTCTTCGCACGCAGAGAGCATCCGGCCCTTCCGCCTCGCGATCCCCGAGAGCGACCTGGACGACCTGCACGAACGACTCGACCGCACCCGATGGCCCGACGAACTGCCCGGGGTGGGGTGGGCGTACGGCGTACCGGCCGGCTATCTGCGGGAGCTCGTGCGGTACTGGCGGCACACCTACGACTGGCGTGCCGCCGAGGCACGGCTGAACACCTGGCCGCAGTTCACCACCACGATCGACGGGGCGACCGTCCACTTCGCGCACGTCCGCTCCCCGGTGCCCGGCGCCACCCCGCTGATCATCACCCATGGCTGGCCGGGCTCGATCATCGAGTTCCTCGACGTCGTCGGACCGCTCACCGATCCGGCCGCGCACGGCGGCGACCCGGCCGACGCCTTCCATGTCGTGGTGCCGAGCATCCCCGGGTTCGGGCTGTCCGGGCCCACGACGGACACCGGCTGGGAGGCGGGCCGGGTCGCCGACGCCTGGGCCGAACTGATGGGACGCCTCGGCTACGAGCGGTTCGGCGCGCAGGGCGGCGACTGGGGCGCGATGATCTCCCGCGAGTTGGGCCGCGCCCATCCCGACCGGGTGATCGGCGTCCATCTCAACCTGCTGCCCGGCGCGCAGGCGACCGGCGAGCCCACCGAGGAGGAGCTGGCCGCGCTCGGCCCCGAGGAGCGGGAGCGCACGCTCGCCTCGTGGCGCCGCTGGTCCGCCTGGTCGGGCGACGGGTCGGCGTACGCCCTGCTGCACTCCACCCGCCCGCAGACCCTGGCCTACGCGCTCACGGACTCGCCCGTCGGCCAACTCGCCTGGATCATCGAGAAGTTCCGGGAGTGGACGGACTCAGGGGAACTCCCCGAGGAGGCGGTCGACCGGGACCTGCTGCTGACCAATGTGATGCTGTACTGGCTGACCGGGACCGCCGGCTCGTCCGCCCGGATGTACTACGAGCGTGCGCATGCCACGGGTCGTGCGGCCGCGCCCGCCGAGCCGTCGACCGCACCGACCGCTGTGGCGGTGTTCCCCGCCGAGATCCAGATTCCGCTGCGGCACAGGGCCGAGCGCACCGAGAACCTCGTCCGCTGGACGGAGTTCGACCGGGGCGGCCACTTCGCGGCCATGGAGGAACCGGACCTGCTGGTCGGCGATGTCCGGGCCTTCTTCCGGCAGCTGCGGGAGAAAGCACTCTGACTGACGCCACGTCAGGCGGCCAAGGACAGCCCCTGGTACGGCGAAGCGGTCGTACGACGGCCGGCGTCGGCCCGGCGGGACAGCTCGCCCTGGACCCGGGACAGCAGATCGCCCAGCCCCAGTCCGAGGGCGTGGGCGGCGGCCGCGAGGATCTCCGACGAGGCTTCCTTGCGGCCGCGCTCGACCTCCGAGAGGTACGGCATCGAGATCCGGGCCGCATCGGCCACGTCCTTGAGGGTGCGCTCCTGTGCCTGACGCTCGCGGCGCAGGACGTCACCGACGAGGTCACGCCACAGGGGCTCCTCCTCCGGCCCGGGGGCAGGTGCTTCCGGGCGGGCGGCCCCCGGGCGCAGCGGAATCACGCGGGCTGGGTTCGGCACGTGGCTGGTCACCTGTTCAGCCTAGGAGCCCCGGGCGCCGGGGTAAGGGACCGGCATTCCGCTGTGGGGGGAATCCGGGGGTCACTGCCCCACCCGCCCGTCGATCCGCTCGCGCAGGAAGTCGGCGTGGCCGTTGTGGCGGGCGTACTCCTCGATCATGTGCACCAGCACCTCGCGCAGCGCGACCGGTTCGTCCCCGTCGAAGCCGGTGACGTCGAGGCTGGGCGCCTCCGCGACGAGGCGTTCCGCGAAGGTGACCTCGGCGCGCCAGGTCCGCCAGGCCTCGGCCACCAGGCCGGGGTCGGGCGCCGCGCCGTCGAAGTCCGCGTGGGGATCATCCGCGGTGCGATAGAGCCGGGGTGCGTCCTGCCCGGCCATGACCTGCCGGAACCAGTGCCGCTCCACCGCGGCCAGATGGCGGACCAGTCCGAGGAGCGACAGGTCGGACGGCGGCACCGAGCGGCGGGCCATGGCTTCGGCGTCCAGCCCCGCGCACTTCATCTCCAGCGTCAGCCGCTGGTCCCGGAGAAATCCGACGAGCGTGTCGAGTTCCCCGACGAAACCGCCGTCGCTGCGCGGATCGTCCTCGGGGCTGACGAACATGTCCCACCAGCCGAAGCTCCGGCCGGGCTGCGCCTGCTGCGGCTCCGTGATGTCGGTCATACCACCGAGGATCCGTCGTGGCCGACCGTCGCCGCCACCCAATTTGCGCCAGGCCCGCCCCCACTGCGCATGCACCGGGTGACTGTGGGTACCCGCACGACGAAGCACGCATGGGACGCCCGGTTCCGGGTACGCGGCCCGTCGCGCAACGCGAGCAGGTGCCCGGAACAGCAGAGGCCGAAGAGGCAGACGTCGAACCGTGACTTTCGTGGGAGAGGCAATGAACACCGCCGGGATCCGGTCGGAAGCAGTGGTCGTCGAGCAGACCGCCGAGAGCGCGACGGACGAGGGACCGCTGCCGGGAATGGCGGACCCGAGGAGCATCGCCCCACGTGACGCGCGGGAGTTGTCGCGTCAGTTCTTCCAGCGTCTGTCCGGGCTGGACGAGGGCACGCACGCGTACCAGTACGCACGCAACACGCTCATCGAGATGAACATGTCGCTGGTGCGGTTCGCGGCCGGACGGTTCCGCAACCGCGGCGACGACATGGAGGACGTCGTCCAGACCGGGATGATCGGTCTGATCAAGGCGATCGACCGGTTCGAGCTCTCGCGCGAGGTGGAGTTCACGTCGTTCGCGCTCCCGTACATCGTCGGCGAGATCAAGCGGTTCTTCCGCGACACCACCTGGGCCGTGCATGTACCGCGGCGGCTGCAGGAGCTGCGCGTCGAGCTCGCCAAGGCGCGCGAGGAGCTCTCCAGTCGGCTGGACCGCGAGCCGACGACCGCCGAGCTGGCCACCCTGATGAACATCACCGAGAACGAGGTGGTCGAGGCGCAGCTCGCCTCCAACGGGTACAACTCCGCTTCGCTGGACGCCGCGCTGACCGGTGACGGTCCCGAGGACGGCGAGGCCGTGCTGGCCGACTTCATCGGCATGGAGGAGGAGGGCCTGCGGCTCGTCGAGGACTTCCAGTCACTCGCCCCGCTCATGGCCGAACTCAGCGACCGCGACCGGGAGATCATCCATCTGCGGTTCGTGGAGGAGGCCACGCAGGCGGAGATAGGCGAGCGGCTCGGGTGCTCGCAGATGCATGTCTCCCGGCTGATCAAGCGCATCATCATGCGGCTGCGCGAGGGCATGCTGGGCGAACTGGGCTGCGCCTGACCGCACGGTCCCTCAGTGGGCGAGATTCACCAGCGCGCGCACCCGCTTTCCGACCGGGACGCGTTCGGCGATCACCTCCGCGGCCAGGGCGTGCACGATCTCCAGACCGTGCCGTCCGACGCGTTCGGGGTCCCGCGGGAACCGCCGGGGCAGCGCGGCACTGCTGTCGTAGACACACACCGTGACCGCGTTGTCCGTGCCCTCCAGTTCGAGGATGTACGGGCCGTTGCTGTGCCGGTCCGCGTTGGTGACCAACTCGCTGACCAGCAGGAGCAGTTCTCCGTCGGTCCGGTCGTCGATGCCTGCGCACCACTCGGTCCTGAGCTGGTCGAGGAAGAGCGCGGCGAAGGTCCGTGCCGCGGCGATGCATCCCGGTTCGCCGGTGTAGTGCGCCGCCCGCCGGAGCGGTTCCACGGGCACGTCGAAACCAGTTGGCATCACTGCCCCGTCCAGGTGTTCGGTCATGCGTTTCTCTCTCGGACGCCGGTCCGGCCGGTCACTGCCGCATCAGTGCTCGTACCCCGAGCGGGGCGCCACAGTCCCGGGCAGTGTTCGCCGACGGCGCACATCGGACAGGTCCTAGCTCGACTGGCCACCCGTGTCCTGCGGTGCCGGGACGTTTCCCGTGTCCAGCTCCGGCACGTTCGAGGGCACCTCGGGCTGCTGCTGCGTCTCGGGGGCGGCCGGGGACTCGGGGGCCAGGGACTCGGTGACCGTTCCCCCCTCGGAGGGGGGAGACTCGTAGGTCGGGGTCTCCGAGGAGGGCGCCTCCGTGGACGGGGACTCGGTCGGCGGGGATTCCGAGGGCGGGGATTCCGACGAGGGCGACTCGGTGGTCGGGGACTCCGACTTCGGCGATTCCGGGCTCGGGGAGGACGTCGTGGGCGACGACGGGCCGGTCGTGGCCGGTGACGTCGGTGACGTCGGTGACGTCGGGGCGGTCGGCGGTGTGTACGGCGTGGCCCAGGGGTTCACCTGATGCTCCGGCGGCTTGGTCCTGTGGTCCTTCTCGCCCGTGTGGTCGCCGCGGTGGCGCTGGATCCACTCGTCGTTGTGACCGTCGAAGATGATGAAGATGTTGATGACCCGCGGCGCGGGCCGGACCACCACGACCGCCGAGGGCCGGTACGACGCCCAGCGGTCCCCCACCGGCTTCGGCGGGGTCCGCTGCGCGACCGGCGGGGTCAGCGGGTTGCCGCTGACGCAGCGCACCCGGGGCACCCCGTGCCCGTCGACCAGCACGGCGGTGCCCGTCTGCAGGACGGCCTGGTAGTCGGTGGCCGTGCCGTTGCGGTACCCGTGGTCGGTGACCCGGGTGTCCACGCGGAGTTGCACCGGGGTGAGCGAGCGAAGGTACGCGGGAACGGCCGACGGCCGGATGCCGACGACCGAGGCGAACGCGTTGTTCTTGGCCCGGCTCGCCTGCAACTCCCTGACCTGCTTCTCCACGTCGCAGCTCGGGGTGTTGCGGGTACCGGCGTACAGGCCGGGGTCCCCGCCCCGCACACTGTGCAGTTCGTTGCCCGTGGCCGACGTCGTGGTCGCCGAGGGGGTGATCGGCGTGACGGAGCCGCTCTTCGCCGTCGACCCGGTGAAAGGGTCCTGCCCCGTCGAGTTCGCGGCCTGCAGAAAGACCTCGCTCGCCTTGGCCGTACCGCCGCCGCCCGCGTTGGACAGGACGACGGCGACGATCACGGCGACCACGATGCCCGTGGTGAGCAACGCGATGCGCGGTGCGGACCTCCACCACGGCTGGTGCGGTTCCGGTGCGCCGGGACCGCCGCCCGCGGGTGGCTGCGGCGGTGGCCCGGAGGGCGGCTGGGCTCCCGACAGGGGGCCGGAGGGCGGTCCCGTCGGACGGCCGGATGACGGAGGTTCGACACTCACGAGGTCTCCTCCCGCGCGCTACCGGTTGCACTGATCGGCGAATTTCACCCAATTGCCGCTCACATCACAACTAACCCATTGTGTGCTCCCGTCCCACGCGGCCCGCAAGCCGACGCGGACGGCCCACCCGGCGGGCGACCCCGCCGGGAGCTGCTTAGCGTGGCAGCGTGAGCCCCCGGACCGCCCCCGACCGGCCCGTCGCGCGCCACGGCTGGGTGCAGGCCCTGGCCGTGGTGCTGGTCGCGCTGGCCTCCATGGTCGTGGTCGCGGCCCTGGGGCTGTGGGCGGCGGGTGCCGGCGATCTGCCGGACGGCGCCTTCCCGCGGGTGGTCGCGGCGACCGTCGTGGCGGCCGTCGGAGGCGCCGTCGAGTTCTCGGGGAACGCCGGATCACTCGCCAGGACGCGGGCGGAGCTGACCGTGATCCCGCTGTCGGTCACGCTGACCGGCGCCCTGGTGATCGCCGCCGGATTCCTGCGGCCGCTGCGGCACCGGGCGGTCGCCGGGGCCGGGGAACTGGCCGGGTGGGCCGCCCGTATCGCGGTGCTGTGGCTGTTCGCGCTGATCGGCCTGGCCCTGGCGGCCCGTCAGACCTTCAGCGTCGGCCTCGGCAACGGTGTGCTCAGTGACATCGGTGAACTCCTCGACGCCACCCCGACGGTCGGGTTCACCACGAACTCCCCGCTGACGGTGGTGTACGGGCTGCTGTGGCTGGCCGGTGTGCTCGTCCTTGCGCTCCTGGTGTCGCGCGGGGCGCCCCTGCCGGCGCGGCTGCTGCCGTTCCAGGAGGCGGTGCGTCCGGCGGCGTACGCCGTGGTCGCGCTGCTGCTGGCGTACGTGGCGCTGGCCGCGCTCGTCGCACTGGTCGCGGCGGCCACGCGCGGGCACCCCGCGGACACGTTCGCGGTCATTCTGCTGGGCCTGCCGAACCTCGCCTGGCCGGCCCTCACCATCGGCCTGGGCGCCACCTGGCACGGCCGGGTGGACGGCCCCTTCGGGCTGCCCATGCCCCGTGTGCTGAACGAGGTGCTGCGCACCCCTGACGTCTCCACGCTGAACCTGCGCACGCTCACCGAGCACGACGGCAGGACGTGGTGGCTCCTGGTGGCGGACATCGTGCTCGTCCTGGCCGCCGCGTTCCTGATGGCGGTGCGCTCACCGGCCCGGATACGGCTGTGGCAGCACGCTCTGCGCCTGGCCGTCGCACTCGCCCTCGCGGTACTCATGATCTGCCTGCTCGGCCGGATCTCCGCGCACTACGGCCTCGCGCTGCTCGGCATCGGCGACCTGGGCGGTGGACTCTCCGGCGAGCTGTATCTGGACCCCGATGTGTGGTCGGCGGTGGGCCTCGCGGTCCTGTGGGGGCTGGCGGCCGGTTTCCTGGGCGGTCTGCTGGCCCGGCCGGTGCACCGCCGGGGCGAAGTACCGGCGCCTCCCGGCTGACCGGTCCGGGTCAGGGCCGTCGGCCCCGGAAGACCGGCTCGGCCCACGGCGGGAGCTCCGACGCCGGCTCCGGACGTTCGGTCGCGGGGAGCTCTGCCGCCGGCTCCGGACCTCCGGCCGCTGGGAACTCTGCCGCCGCCTCCGGACCTCCGGCCGCTGGGGACCCAGCCACCGTCCCCGGCCCCCAGCCGCCGGAAGCCCAGCCACCGCCTCCGGACCTCCGGCCGCTGGGGACCCAGCCACCGTCCCCGGCCCCCCGGCCGCCGGAAGCCCAGCCACCGCCTCCGGACCTCCAGCCGCCGGAAGCCCAGCGGCCGTCCCCGGACCTTCGGGCATGGTCAGGTCCGCCTCGGTCGGCGGGTGGGCGGGCTCCGGCTGCGGTCCGCCCGTCATGACCGCGCGCAGGGCCGCGACGAAGGCGAGGCAGGAGTCGTACCGGTCGTCGGGGCTCTTGGCCATGGCCTTGGCGAAGACCTGGTCGACGGCCGGGGGCAGGTCGGGGCGGGACTCGGACAGCAGTGGCGGCTCGTCGTACTGGTGGGCCCACAGCAGGGCCATGTCGTCGTCGCGCTGGAAGGGCGGATGGCCGGCCAGGGTCTCGTGGACGACGCAGGCCAGGCCGTAGACGTCGCAGCGGCCGTCCACCGGGCGGCCGGATATCTGCTCCGGGGCCACGTAGTCCAGCGTGCCGACGAACTGGCCCACGGTCGTGAAGCCGGTCAGGGACAGCGACTTCTTAGTCAGCCCGAAGTCGGTGAGGTACACATGCTCGGGGTGATCGCTGTCGGTGCCCCGGCCGACGAGGATGTTGCCGGGCTTGACGTCCCGGTGGACCAGCCCGCTCTCGTGGGCGGCGTCGAGCGCGGACGCCACCTGCGCCGCGATCCGCACCGCGGCCGGGAAGGGCAACGGACCCTCCCGGTCCAGGAGGTGGCGCAGATCGCTGCCTGAGACGAACCGCATGGCGATGAACAGGACACCGGCCGTCTCGCCGGCCTCGAAGACCGGCACGATGTTGGGGTGGTCGATCGCTGCGGCCACCCGGGACTCATGGGTGAAGCGCCGGCGGAAGGTGTCGTTGCGGGCGAGTTCCGGGGCGAGCAGCTTGAGCGCGACCGTGCGGTCCAGCCGCACGTCATGGGCCCGGAAGACGACGGCCATGCCGCCCCGGCCGATCTCGTCCTCGATGCGGTAGCCCGCGATCTGCTTCCCGACCAGCTCGGAAGGCCGCCCGGAGAAGACGCTCGCCTCGCGCGCCGTCACGGCTCGCCCTCATGGGTCACGACGCGGGTCGGGGGGTGACCGGGGACGTCGGCGCCGGGTGTGTCCGTGTCCGTCGCGTAGGTGCTCAGCCTCCTCCCGTCGCCGTACATCCACCGCCCCTCGTCGGGGTCGTACAGCCACATGGCCTCACCGTCGACCACCACGCCGATCCGCAGCCCCTGGGTGCGGCCGCGGAAGGACTCTCCGTCGAGCCGGCCGTCCGCCAGTTCCCTCACCGCGGCCCGGTAGTCGGCCAGCGCCTCCTCGGCGCGGGCGAGCAGCGGGCGCGGATCGGCGCTGTCGCCGGGTGTGCCGGCGGCGGGCGGGTCCTCGGGCACGGCGACCAGATAGCGGCCGTCGACCCAGGCGGACCAGCCGTTGGCGCACCGGATGTGTCCCCATTCGCCGCGCCGCTCCACGAGTTGCACGGGCAGCAGTGGGTCGAGGGGCAGGGTGGGCCGGGCAGGGTCGGGCGCCTCCCAGGCGGGCATCCCGTCCGGGGGGACGACGTGGGTGGGCCGGAAGCCGGGGGCCGTCATCGTGCCGCCTACTTCCGCATCACCACGGGTTCGTACCGGCGCAGCAGCCGGGAGACCAGGACGCCGAAGACCACCGACAGCACCACCAGCATCGCCATGTTGACCAGCCACACATCCGTCGCATGCCGGAACAGCGGGTCGGCGGTCAGCCGGCCGGGGACGATCCGGGACACCTCGATGGTGCCGGCCATCGCGCCGAGGGCCCACCGGGCGGGGACCAGCCAGGCGATCTGTTCCAGGCCGGGCACGCCGTACAGCTTCAGCAGGGCGCCGCAGAAGACCAGCTGGACGATGGAGATCAGCACCAGCAGCGGCATCGTCACGTCCTCCTTGCGCACCGCCGCCGAGACCACCAGGCCGAGCATCATCGCGGTGAAGGAGAGCAGGGCGACGGTGACGGTGATTTCGAGCAGCGGCGCCGTCAGTACGCCCCTGCCGCCGGGCGCGTTGAGATCGACCCCGAGCAGCGCGACGAGGGTGAGCACCACGGCTTGGAGCACGGTGATCGTGCCCAGCACGACGATCTTGGAGACCAGGTACGCCGATCTGGACAGGCCGACAGCACGCTCACGCTGGTAGATCACGCGTTCCTTGACGAGTTCGCGCACGGCGTTGGCCGCGCCCATGAACACGCCGCCGACGCACAGGATGAGCAGCGCGTTCATCGCGGTGTCCAGGGTCAGTTTCGGTCCCGACAGGGCACGGGCCATCACGCCCATCACGAACGGCAGCGCGATCATCGTGATCACGAAGATGCGGTCGGCGGCGAGCGCGGCCGTGTAGCGGCGCACCAGCGTGCCGAGCTGGGCGCCCCAGCTGCGTGGGCGGGGCGGCGGGGCCGGGGCGACCGGGCCCGCGCCGGGACGGTGGGGCTGTGCGGTGGCCTCGGCGATGTAGTGCCGGTGGAAGGGCGATTCGCGGTACTCCCGCGCCCAGTCGCGGTCCCGGTCGCGTTCGAAGGCCTCGAAGGCCTCCGGCCAGTGCTCGAAGCCGAAGAAGGCGAGGGCGTCGTCGGGCTGCCCGTAGTACGCCACCTTGCCGCCCGGCGCGAGTACCAGGAGGCGGTCGCAGACGTCGAGGCTGAGGACGCTGTGGGTGACGACGATGACGGTACGGCCGTCGTCGGCGAGCCCGCGCAGCATGTGCATCACCGACCGGTCCATGCCGGGGTCGAGTCCGGAGGTCGGCTCGTCGAGGAAGAGCAGCGACGGCTTGGTCAGCAGCTCGAGGGCCACGCTGACCCGCTTGCGCTGGCCGCCCGAGAGGCTGTGCACGGGCTGGCCGGTGCGCTGTTCCAGGCCGAGTTCCCGGATCACCTCGTCGACCCGGGTCCGGCGTTCCTCGGGGGCCGTGTCCTGCGGGAAGCGCAGCTCGGCGGAGTAGGACAGGGCGGCGTGCACGGTCAGCTGGGCGTGCAGGATGTCGTCCTGCGGGACCAGGCCGATGCGCTGGCGCAGCTCGGCGTAGTCGCGGTAGAGGTCGCGGCCGTCGTACAGGACGGTGCCGTGGTCGGCGGGGCGCTGTCCGGTGAGGGCGTTGAGCAGCGTGGACTTGCCCGCGCCGCTCGGTCCGACGACCGCCAGCAGGCACTTCTCCCCCACCGGGAAGGAGACGCGGTCGAGGAGGATCTTGCGGCCCCGGTCGACGGCGACCGTGAGGTCCTGCACGTCGAGGGAGACCTCGCCGGTGTCGACGTACTCCTGCAGTGTGTCGCCGACGAGGCTGAACGTGGAGTGGCCGATGCCGACGATGTCGCCGGGGCGGATCAGGGCGCGGGTGACGGGCTGGCCGTTGAGGTAGGTGCCGTTGTGGCTGCCGACGTCGGCGATCTCGAACGTGCCGTCGGCCAGGGCGCGCAGTTCGGCGTGCCGGCGGGAGACGACCAGGTCGTCGACGACGAGGTCGTTGTCGGCGGCGCGGCCGATGCGGACGGTGCGGGTGGGCAGCGGCCGTACGGTGGTGGGCTGCCGGAAGGTGCCTGTCAGGGCTGGCATCGACACGGCGGAGGGACGGTCCGGGGCGGGCTCGGGGCGGTCGACGAGGACCGCGCGGGGTCCGTCGGAGGGGCTGCCGAAGCGGATGACGCTGCCCGGCCCGACGCCCGATTCCTGGATGCGGCGGCCGTCGGCGAAGGTGCCATTGGTGCTGTGTTCGTCCTCCAGCGTCCAGTGGCCGTCCTCGGGCCGCAGCACCGCGTGGTGCCACGAGACCCGGGCGTCGTCGATGACGACGTCGCACATCGGATCCCGTCCCACGTGGTAGTCGCGCTCCGGACTCATCACCGTGGAGCCCGCGTCGGTCTCCAGCACGAGCTCGGGCGCAGTCGGGGCGACCTGTCGCTCCGCCATGGCCTGAATTCTACCGATTCGCTCACATGTGCGCCCGGCCACGGGCCGACTCCGGACGTCCGGCAGTCGCAGCCGTCCGCCAGGCCGCCACCACGGTGCCCCGGGCCGCTGTCACGTGTCAGGCGACGGGAACGACGAGCGACGGGATGGTGCGCTGCATACGCAGGGCGTCGACCGACTCGGCGAGCAGCTCGTACTCGGTGGTGTCGTCGCCGGCCGCGATCCGCACCAGCCGTCCACCCGCCAACTCATCGGCCACAAGCTCCTGTTGGGCACTGTCGGCACACCAGGCGCGCAGCACACCGGGCACGTCGGCCACGCTCTGCGCGACCGGGACGAGGGCACCGGCGGGGAAGCGCGGGTTCTCGGGTAAGGGGTCGAGCCGCTCGGCGATCCAGGAGGCACGGTCCCGCAGCCACCACAGCGCCAGGGCCAGCGTGGGCGCGCGATAGGTGCCGAGGGGTACGCCGATGCGCCGCCCCTCGCATGTGCCGTACGCCGTGACATGGCACAGGAATTCGTCGTGCACGATCACTCCCCCGTCGCGCTGCTCGTGTGCCGGCCGGTCCTCGCTTTCCGTGCGGCTCCGGTGCGGTGAAGTGCCCCTGGCGTTCGAGTATCTTCACTCTTGAAACACTGTCACCATGACTTTCCGGCCAGTCTCTTGGCATATTCACCGCACCCTTTGGCCGAAATACGGTTCCCGCTTCGGCCCGCGGTGATGACCCGAGAGGTACCCGCGGTGATGACCTGAGAGGTAATCGACCCGTCCCACGGACCCGGGCATGGTGGTCCTACCGGCTCGACGAGCCGAAACTCCGGTTCCCGACCAGCAAGAACCACCTCGATGGAGGCTGATTTGCCATGTCCGTGAACACCGACCGTTACGAGAGCGCCGTCGCCCGCTACTTCGAGGCATGGAACGCCACCGGGCCCGAGGCCCTGGCGAAGGCGGTCGCCGAGGCCTGGAGCGCGGACGGCGGCTACACCGACCCGCTCGCCGACGTCCGCGGGCACGAGCAGCTCGCGGCCGTGATCGCGGCGGCGCACCAGCAGTTCCCTGGATTCTCCTTCCGTCCCCTCGGTGCCGTGGACGGGCACCACGACACGGCGCGCTTCTCCTGGGAGCTGGTGAACGAGGCGGACGGCTCGGCGCCGGTGGCCGGCTCCGACGTGATCACACTGGACGCCGAGGGCCGGATCAGGCAGGTGCTCGGCTTCCTGGACCGGGTGCCCGCCGGGATGTGACCGGCGCCGTCGGCGATGAGTTTTCCCGCTCGCGGTGGTCTCTTGAGGTGAACGGCCCGAGAAGAGCACCGCGAGGGAGGACGACATGAGCAAGGCGGGAGACGTGGACGCGCGATTCACCGCGGTCCTGCGCAAGAGCCCTGCCAACGGCGGGTGGACGTATGTCGTGTGGCCCGACTCCGTGGAGTTCTTCGACACCCGCGGACTCGTCAAGGTGCGCGGCACGATCGACGGGGAGCCGTTCCGGAGCTCCTTCATGGCCCTGGGCGACGGCACGCACAAGCTGCCGGTGAAGGCCGAGGTCCGAAAGATCATCGGCAAGGAGGAGGGCGACACGGTGACCGTGCACCTGCTGGAACGGCTCGGCGAGCGCCCTACGGCTTGACGATCGCCTCGATCCGCGCCAGTTCCTCGGCGTCGAAGTCCAGGTTGCGGATGGTGCCGACGCTGTCCTCGATCTGCCGCGGGCTGCTCGCGCCCACCAGGGCGGAGGTCACCCGTCCACCGCGCAGCACCCAGGCGAGGGCCAGCTGCGCCAGGGTCTGGCCGCGGGACTTGGCGATCTCGTCCAGCGCGCGCAGCCGGCCGACCAGGTCCTCGGTGACCGCGTCCGAGTTCAGGAAGGGGCTGTCGCTCGCGGCGCGGGAGCCCTCCGGGATGCCGTCGAGGTAGCGCCCGGTGAGCAGGCCCTGCTCCAGTGGGGAGTAGACGATGGAGCCGACCTGGAGTTCGTCCAGGTCGTCCAGCAGGCCCTCGTCCTCGGGGCGCCGGTCGAGCATCGAGTAGCGCGGCTGGTGGATGAGGAGCGGGGTGCCCAGCTCGCCGAGGATGCGCGCGGCCTCGCGGGTCTGCTCCGCCGAGTAGTTGGAGACGCCCACGTACAGTGCCTTGCCCTGCTGGACCGCCGAGTGCAGGGCGCCCATCGTCTCCTCCAGCGGAGTGTCCGGGTCGGGGCGGTGCGAGTAGAAGATGTCGACGTGGTCGAGGCCCATCCGGGTGAGGCTCTGGTCGAGCGAGGACAGCACGTACTTGCGCGAGCCCCATTCGCCGTACGGGCCGGGCCACATCAGGTACCCGGCCTTGGTCGAGATGACCAGCTCGTCGCGGTACCGCGCGAAGTCCGCCTTCAGCGCCTCGCCGAGGGCGGACTCGGCGGCGCCGGGCGGCGGGCCGTAGTTGTTGGCCAGGTCGAAGTGGGTCACGCCGAGGTCGAAGGCACGGCGCAGGATGGCGCGCTGGATCTGCACCGGGCGGTCGGGGCCGAAGTTGTGCCACAGGCCGAGCGACAGCACGGGAAGCTTCAGACCACTGCGTCCGGTGCGCCGGTAGGGCATGTCGGCGTAGCGGTCGGGGTGTGCGGTGTACAACGCGGCTCCAGAGGGGTGGGACAGGGCACAGGATCTACCTCTTCCACTCTTCCCCGGGCCGGGTACAGCGGTCCAACAGAAGAATCCGATGGAATTGTGCGGCTAGGCTTCTCAATCATGGAACTGCGCCACCTCCAGCACTTCGTCGCGGTCGCCGAGGACCAGCACTTCACCCGGGCCGCCGAGCGGCTGATGGTGTCCCAGTCGGGCTTGTCGGCGTCGATCCGGGCCCTTGAGCGGGAGCTGCGGGCGCCGCTGTTCGTGCGTACCACCCGCCGGGTGACACTGACCGAGGCCGGGCGGGCGCTCCTCGCCGAGGCCGAGCGGATCCTGGCACAGGTCCGGGCGGCGCACGAGGCGGTGGCCGCGGTGCAGGGTGTGCTGCGCGGGACGCTGGCGCTCGGCACCGAGCAGTGCATCGCCGGGGTGCATGTGGCGGGGCTGCTGGCCGCGTTCCGGCGACGGCACCCGGACGTGGAGATCAGGCTGCGGCAGGCGGGCTCGGGCGCGCTGGCCGAGGAGGTCGCGGCCGGGCGGCTCGACCTGGCCTTCGCCTACCGCACGCAGGACGACACGGACCAACTGCGTTCGGTGCCGCTGACGAGCGAGCCGATGACCGTGCTGTGCCACCCGCACCACCGCCTCGCCAGGGGTGCGGCTGCCCTCACGGCGGACGACCTCGGCGGCGAGGTCTTCGTCGACTTCCACCCGGACTGGGGCCCGCGCCGCACCACCGACACCGCCTTCACCGCGGCCGGCGTCCGCCGTACGGTGGCGCTCGAGGTCAACGACGTGCACAGCCTGCTGGACCTGGTCGACGAGAACCTCGGGATCGCCGTCGTACCCCAGCACTTCCGGCACAAGCGGACCTCTCTGCTGGCGCTTCCCCTCAAGGGCACGGGCGAGGCGGAGTACGAGACGGTCGCCCTGCTGCCGCCCGAGACGGCCACCAGCCCGGCGGCCCGCGCGCTGATCACGCTGCTCGAAACGGGGGGTCTGACGACAACCCCGGACGGGGTCCGCCCCTCCTGACCCAGGCCCCCCGCACGCACGGCGTCCGGCTGCGCGACGTGCGTGCGATGCGCGATGGTGGACGTATGCATGCAAGGGACATCCTCATCGACGGCTACGGCCGCATCCGGGAAGAAGTCCATGACACCCTCGACGGCCTCGGGCCCGACGAGCTGCACGCCCGCCCCATGCCCGACGCCAACTCCGTCGCCTGGCTCGTCTGGCATCTCACCCGGGTCCAGGACGACCATGTCGCCGACGCCTTCGACCTCGAACAGGTGTGGCTGTCACAGGGCTGGGAGAAGCGCTTCGGACTCGACCTGCCGCGCCGGGACACGGGATACGGCCACGGCGCGGCGAAGGTCGCCAAGGTACGAGTCGAGTCCGCCGAACTGCTGACCGGGTACTACGACGCCGTGCACGAGCAGACCCTTGGGGCGCTGCGCGAACTGCCCGCCAAGGATCTGGAACGCATCGTGGACGAGCGCTGGGATCCGCCGGTCAGCCTCGGCGTACGGCTGGTCAGCGTCCTGTCCGACGACCTTCAGCACATCGGACAGGCCGCCTACCTGCGGGGGCTGCTTCAGAGCGCGGCGGCGTAACCCGGCAGGACCACGTCCTCGATGAGGGCGCCTCGCTCGTCGAACGGGATGAACGCGCTCTTGAGGGCGTTCACGGTGACCGTGCGCAGGTCCTCGACCGTCCAGCCCGCCTCCTCGACCAGCAGGGACATCTCCCGGGTCATCGTCGTACCGGAGACCAGACGGTTGTCGGTGTTGAGGGTGACCCGGAAGCCGAGGTCCTTCAGGGCCGTGATGGGGTGCTCGGCGATCGAGGTGGCGCAGCCCGTCTGGAGGTTGGAGGTCGGGCACATCTCCAGGGCGATGCGGCGGTCGCGCACCCAGCCGGCGAGGCGGCCGAGCTTGCCGTCGACGATGTCCTCGGTCAGGCGCACGCCGTGGCCGATGCGCTGGGCGCCGCACACCTGGAGGGCCTGGTGGATGCTGGGCAGGCCGTGCGCCTCACCGGCGTGGATGGTGAAGGGCACGCTCTCGCGCCGCAGGTGCTCGAAGGCGTCCAGGTGGTCGGCGGGCGGGAAGCCGTCCTCGGCGCCGGCGATGTCGAAGCCGACGACACCGGCGTCACGGTAGGCGACGGCCAGGTCGGCGGCCTCGCGGACGTGGTCGAACATCCGCATGCCGCACAGCAGGGTGCCGACCCGGACGGGGGTGCCGGCGGCGGCCGCCTTGGCCATACCCGCGGCGAGGCCCTCCTGGACGGTCTCCACGACCTCGCTCAGCGACAGCCCGCCCTTGGTGTTGAGCTCGGGGGCGTAGCGCACCTCGGCGTAGACGACACCGTCGGCGGCGAGGTCCAGGACGTACTCCTCGGCGACGCGCAGCAGGCCCTCGCGGTTCTGCATGACGGCGAGGGTGTGCTCGAAAGTGGCTATGTAGCGGACCAGGTCACCGGAGTTGGCGGCCTCGAAGTACCAGGCGGCGAGCTCGTCCGGGTCGGTGGTGGGCAGCGTGTGGCCGACCGCGGCCGCGAGCTCGACAACGGTGGCGGGGCGCAGGCCGCCGTCGAGGTGGTCGTGCAGGACGGCCTTCGGGAGGCGGCGGATCACTTCGGCGTCTACGCGCGTAGCATTCATGGCGGGTCTTTCCTTGAGCGGGAGGTTCGAAGCGGCGGAGGAGTTTGCGGCGGCGGGAGGATGCCCAGCCGGCGGGAGGAAGCTCAGCCGGCGGGCTGCAGCAGGTCCCAGCGGTTTCCGTACGGGTCCTTGAAGACGGCGACGCTGCCGTACGGCTCGTGCCGCGGCTCCTCCAGGAAGGTCACGCCGGCGGCGGTCATCCGGGCGTGGTCGCGGGCGAAGTCGTCGGTGTGCAGGAAGAACCCGACGCGTCCGCCGGTCTGCTCGCCGACGCGGGCCCGCTGGTCCTCCCCCTCGGCGCGGGCGAGCAGCAGTCCGGTGCCTGACGCCCGCGTCCCCGGTTCGACGACGACCCATCGGGAGCCGTCCGGGCGCGGCGTGTCCTCGGCGAGCCGGAATCCGAGGGCCTCGGTGTAGAAACGGATCGCCTCGTCGTAGTCGTCGACGACGAGGGTGACCAGGGCGACGCGTCTCATCGGGACCTCTCGGCGGGGGTGGTTAGCGGGTGAGGTTATACGTAAAACGTCGCGGGCGCCAGTCACCTCGGGAGGTATGTGCCATGGGGCCCTCCGCCGGACGGCCGCCCGGCGGAGGCTCGCTCAGTGGCTCGCGTCGCCCTGCGCGACCTCCACCCGGTGATGGAAGTCGATCATGCCGGTGGCCGAGGAGACGCAGGAGACGGCGGTGCAGGCGGCCAGGAGGACGGCGACCGAGCGGGCGGCGCGGCGCGGGGCGGGCGGGGCGGCCAGCAGGGCCCGGACACGCCGCGGGACGGGGCCGGTGGTCGCGGCGGGGGCGAAGTCCGGACGTTCCAGGGCGGCGTCGTGGTACCAGGGCCGCACGGGCGATGGCACGGGCGGTCAGTCGCCGGTCGCCCACGGCGGTCGCCGCGGCCTCGTCGGCGGCGCGTTCGACGGCGAGCCGGATGGTGTCGCGGACCGGCCGCAGCCCGGGATGGCAGTGGGCGGCGAGCTCGGCCGCCGCGAGGAAGTAGTGGTGGCCGCCCTCGTTGTGCGCCCGCTCGTGCGCGAACAGCGCCTCCCGCTCGGCGGCGTCCAGGCTGCGCAGCATCGCGGTGGTGACGACGATGCGGTGCGGGCGTCCGGGCAGGGCGTAGGCGTCGGGGCGCGGCGAGTCGACCACGCACAGATCGCCCGCCGCCGGTCCGCGGCCGGCCGCCGAGCGGGCCGCGCGGAAGGCACGGGTCTGGTGGAGCACCGAGCGGACGAGGGTCCAGGCGCACACGGCCAGGGCTCCCACGGAGGTCGCCGCCGCCGGGACGACGAAGACGTCGGAGGCGGTGCTCAGCGGATGCACGAGCTCGCCGAGCGCGGCGAACAGCGGCAGCTTGAGCAGGCCGATGAGCACGAACGCGCCCAGCGCGGCCACCGAGCAGCCCGCGAGGACCACGGCCGAGACCGTGATCAGCCACAGCGCGGCGGCGGGCACGAGCCGGTCGAGGGCCCGCCGGGCCAGGACCGGCAGGGCGCACGGCAGCAGCAGCGGCACCAGCAGCAGGACGGTCATCGCTCTCCGGGTTCGAGCAGGTCGCGCAGGACGCGCTCGTCGTCGGCGCTGAGCTGGGCGACGAAGCGGGCGAGCACCGTCTCGCGGTCGCTGTCGCGGTCCAGTTCGGTGTGCATGCGGCGGGCAGTGAGGCCCTGGGCGTCCTGGACCGGGAAGTAGGCATAGCCACGGCCCTGACGCCGGCGGTCGACGACGCCCTTGTCGTGCAATCGGGAGAGGATCGTCGTCACCGTGGTACGCGCCAGGCCGGAGCCGAGGCTGAGCTGCACCTGGCCGGGCGTCTGGGGCGCGGCGGCGGCCCAGAGGGCGGCCATGACGCTCGCCTCGAGCTCGCCGGACGGCCGACGCTCGTCCTTCGCGTCGGTCCGTTCATCCTTCGAGTCGGCCATGGGAACGTTCCTCGCTCCGTCCTCGTCCACGATTCGGTAGATCGTCTACGTGATTGTAGTCGGTCCGTAGGGGGTGGCATCACCGCGCGTCCGCCGCCACCGTACGGCTCCGGTTCAGTCGCGCCAGTTCGGCCTCGGTGAGTCGCAGCGCGCCCGCGGCGACGTTCTCGGCCAGGTGGTCGGGGTTGCCGGTGCCGGGGATGGCGAGGACGTGCGGGCCCTGGTGCAGTGTCCAGGCGATGCGTACCTGGGCGGGGCTCGCACCGTGCTCCCTGGCGACGGCGAGCACCGCTTCGTCGTGGTGCTCCGTCGCACCGCGTGGTCCGCTGTCCCCGGCGACCGCGTAGAACGGTACGAAGGCGATGCCCCGGTCGGCGCAGACGCGCAGCATCTCGTCGTCCACGGGGTCGGGCCGGTCGAGCGCGTACCGGTTCTGGACGCACACCACCGGCGCGATCGCCAGCGCCTCGGCCAGGTGGTGCGGGCCGACTCCGGAGATGCCGAGGTGCCGGATCAGACCCGCCTCGCGCAGTTCGGCGAGGGCGCCGAAGTGCTCGGCGATGGAGTCCTGGCGAGCCGTCCGGCGGAAGTTGACCACATCCAGGTGGTCGCGCCCCAGCTGACGCAGGTTCTCCTCGACGTGTCCGCGCAGTTGGTCGGGCCGGGCCGGGGTGGCCCACTCCCCCTGGTGGTCGCGGCAGGGGCCGACCTTGGTGACGATGACCAGGTCGTCGGGGTACGGGGCGAGCGCGCTGTTGATGAGTTCGTTGGCCGAGCGCAGGGACGAGAAGTAGAAGGCGGCCGTGTCGATGTGGTCGACGCCGAGCTCGACGGCCCTGCGCAGCACGGCGATGGACCGTTCACGGTCGCTGGGCGTGCCCAGATGGAAGGCCGCGCTGCCCGTCAGCCGCATGGCGCCGAAGCCGACGCGGTTGACGGGCAGGTCTTGGAGGGTCCAGGTGCCCGCGGCGTCCGCGGTGATCGTTCGGGAGGTCATCGGCGGAGTCTCGCACAGGCACCGGGCCCCGCCGCGAGCGGTTTTACGAATGCGCGAGCGGTCCTACGGATAGGTGTAGGTGTTCAGGGCCGCGACGGCCGACGCAGGGTCGCCGAGGTCATAGCGGTCCACGGCAAGGAAGTTGGGCTTCTTGCGGGCCGCGGGCTCGCAGAACCGCCGGGCGCGGTCGGCGAGTTTGGTGTTGTCCGTACCGGCGGTGGAGGCGATGGTGGCGTCACGGAAGTGGTTCATGACGAACAGCGGCCTGAAGCCCGTCTCGGTGCGGGTCAGCGGGATGTCGGTGCCCGCGTCGTACCAGCGGCTGTAGCAGGACCAGTCCGAGGAGCCCAGGCCCGATCCCATGGACCAGTAGTTCTCGACGGTCCACTCCCGCTGGTACATCACGCCGAAGCTGTCCCGGGTCAGCCCCGCGGACTCGTCGGCGGAGCGGCTGTGGTCGGTGAAGATCAGCAACCGTTGGTTCGCGGCGACGAGGTCGGCGAGCCGGGGCCAGCCGTTTTGCCGCACGCCCGTCCGGTCGGGGCGGTAGAGCACGTCCGACAGGCCGCTGACGCGGGCGAGTTCGGAGCGCAGGACGCCGGGATCGACGTAGTCCTCCAAGAAGACGGTGATGAACTGGTCGGGGTTGGCCTTGAGGAAGTTCACCATCCGCTGAACGTCCACCCACAGCGCGACCGGCCTGCTGACCAGCGTGCAGCTGTTGTGGCACAGGATCGCGCCGTCCGGGGTCTGATGGATGTCCAGCATGAATCCGCGGACGCCGTCGGCGAGTTGCCGGTCGATGCCGCGGGCCTGGTTGGGGAAGAAGTTCACGAACGGCGGGGCGAAGCCGCCGTCGACTCCGTTGGCGTAGGCGTTGTGCGCGGTGAGGAACGTGACCTGGTCGAGGGTGCGCCGGTCCTGCGGCGGCATGGGGCCGGTGGCGGGGGTGACCGGGGTGAGGTACCAGACGGCGAGGGTACCGGAGGCTCCGATGGCCAGCTGGTCCGGGTAGTTGGCGCCGGAGGGCTGGGGCGCCACGGTCAGATGGCGGTCGGTGCCCGGCGCCTTGAGCGTGTAGCGGTCGGCGCCGGCCGTGCCGATCTCCCAGGCCGCGTCGGCGCTCGCGCAGGACACGGTCCGGGCCTGGTCGCCGGAGCGGCCGAGGCAGCTGCCGGCCGTGTCGGTGCTCTCCAGGACGTACGAGGATCCGCTCGTCCTGAGATTCCACTGCTGGTGGTCCTCGTTGCCCTTGGGTCTGTGCTGTTCCACCGCTCCCCCGTTGTCCGCGGCGTCGAGGCCGGTCACGGCGCTCTGGACGTAGTAGGCGCCGGAGGCCGGGACCGCGGTGGCGGCATGGGAGGAGGGTGCCACGACGACGGCGGCCAGCACGGCGGTCGTGGCGATCAGGGCGTGGGGGGTGCGCATGCGGGTGCCTTTCCTGGAAGGAGGCAGTCAGGTGCATGACACCATGCCCTGTGAAGGGGCGTCAGGAGTAGGGGTCGGGCCCGGCCGCTCGAACGGCCGGGCCCCGAAGCGCTGACGGGGGTCAGCTCAGCGGCTTCTCCAGCACCGCCTTGCGGTGGCTGAACGTCTCGATCGAGTAGCGGCCGTGGTAGCTGCCCATGCCGCTCTCGCCGACACCGCCGAACGGCAGGTCGGAGACGGTGAGATGAGCGAGCGGGAGGCCGTATCCGAGGCCCCCGGAGGAGGTCTCGGCGGCGATCCGCGCCCGTGTGCCGTCGGACTCGGTGAAGACGTACAGCGCGAGGGGCTTGCCGCGGTCGTTGATGAAGCCGATCGCCTCGTCGAGGTCGGCCACGGTGACGATCGGCAGGATCGGGCCGAAGATCTCCTCCTGCATGACGGACGACTTCGGGTCGACATCGGCCAGCACGGTCGGCGCGAGGTACCTGGTCGCGCGGTCGCTGCCGCCGCCGAGCACCACGCGGCCCGAGCCGAGGAGTCGGCCGAGCCGGTCGAAGTGGCGCTCGTTGACGATCCGGCCGTATTCGGCCGAGGCCGCCGGGTCCGCGCCGTACAGCGCCTCGACGGAGCGTACGAGCGCGCGCTCCAGGGCGGCGGCGGTGTCCGGGTCGGTCAGGACATAGTCCGGGGCCACGCAGGTCTGGCCGGCGTTGAGGAACTTGCCGCGCGCCAGCCGGTCCGCGACCACCTCGATGTCGGCGTCGCGGTCGACGAACACCGGGGACTTGCCGCCGAGTTCGAGGGTGACCGGGGTGAGGTGCTCGGCGGCGGCGCGCATCACGACGCGGCCGACCGTGCCGTTGCCGGTGTAGAAGATGTGGTCGAAGCGCTCGGCCAGCAGGGCGGTGGTCTCGGGCACACCGCCCTCGACCACCGTGACCGCCTCGGTGTCGAGGTACTCGGGGATCAGCTCGGCCAGCGCGGCCGAGGTGGCCGGGGCCAGTTCGCTCGGCTTGGCCACCACCGCGTTTCCGGCCGCCAGCGCGCCGACCATCGGGGCGAGCAGGAGCTGGGCCGGGTAGTTCCAGGGGGCGATGACGAGGACGACGCCGAGGGGGTCGTACTGCGTCCAGGCCCGCGCGTCGTCGCCGAGGTGCGCGGGGGCGGGTGCGGACTCGGGGCGCAGCCACTCGGTGAGGTGCCCCAGGGTGTGGTCGATCTCGCGGACGGTGAAGTCGATCTCGGTGCGGTAGGCCTCGGTGGAGCTCTTGCCCAGGTCCGTATGGAGCGCGGCGGCCAGTTCGGGGCCCTTCTCCGTGAGCATCTCGCGCAGGCGGTGCAGCTGACCCGTGCGCCACTCGACGGGCTTGGTACGGCCGGTACGGAAGGTGGCGCGCAGCCGGGCCACGATGTCGGCGGGCTGCTCAGGGATGGAGTGGTTCACGATGCCTCGCTGGTGTGCTCGGGTCTTGCGGCCCGAGAGTACGGTCTCGATCAGTCAGATGTAAATAGCAACCTTTCAGTGACCGAAATACATTCCCGGGCCGTGGACGTCAGGCGGAACCCGTACCGCGAGCGGCGCTCAGCGCGTGAGTTCCCGCCGGCGGCGTTCGAGGTGGGCGCGTTCAGCGGGGCTCTCGGTGAGCGCGACGGCGGCCTCGTACTCCCGTACCGCCTCGGTGTGGCGGCCGAGGCGGCGCAGCAGGTCGGCGCGGACGGCGTGGAGCACGTGGTACGAGTCCAGGTCCAGCGCGTCCACCAGGTCGAGGGCGGTGCGCGGGCCCTCGACCTCGGCCACCGCGACCGCCCGGTTCAGAGCGACCACCGGGCTCGGCGCGAGGGCCGTCAACTGGTCGTACAGACGCAGGACCTGCCCCCAGTCGGTGGCCCCGGCCGTCGGCGCGTCGCTGTGCACGGCGTTGATCGCGGCCTGGATCTGGTACGGGCCCGGCCGATTGCGGCGCAGGCAGCGACGGACGAGGTCCTGGCCCTCCGCGATCAGGTCGCGGTCCCACCGGGCCCGGTCCTGCTCGGGCAGCGGCACCAGCGCACCCTGCTCGTCCCGCCGGGCGGGCCGGCGTGCCTCGATCAGCAGCATCAGCGCGAGGAGCCCGATGACCTCGGGCTCGTCCGGCATGAGCTCGGCGAGCAGCCGGCCGAGGCGTACGGCTTCGGCGCACAGGCCGGAATCGCCCGTATAGCCCTCGTTGAAGATCAGGTACACAACGGCCAGCACACCGCTGAGCCGGTCGGGGAGGTCGGCGTCACGGGGCACCCGGTACGGGATGCCCGCGTCACGGATCTTGGCCTTGGCCCGCACGATGCGCTGGGCCAGGGTGGGCTCGGGCACCAGGAAGGCGCGGGCGATCTGCGCGGTGCCGAGTCCGCCGAGCAGCCGCAGGGTGAGCGCGACGCGTGCCTGGAGGGCGAGCGCGGGATGACAGCAGGTGAAGATCAGCCGGAGCCGGTCGTCGCGCACGGGGCCCTCCTCGGCCGGTGTGTCGGGCGCGTTCAGCCGGGCGGCCTCGGCCTGCCGGGCGTCCCGGGAGGACTCACGGCGCAGACGGTCGATCGCGCTGTTGCGCGCGGTGGTGATGATCCAGCCGGCCGGGCTGGGCGGCACCCCGGTCTGCGGCCACTTCCGGACAGCCGTGGTGAAGGCGTCCTGGACCGCTTCCTCGGCGAGGTCGATGTCGCCGAGGAAGCGGACGAGGACGGAGACCGCGCGCCCGTACTCGGCGCGGAAGACGGCCTCGACGTCGGTGGCGTCGGGCATCAGTGCTGGTCGACGAAGGGCCGTACCTCGATGGGGAGGGTGGTGGCCAGTGCGGCCTTCCTGCCCCATTCCAGGGCCTCGTCCAGGTCGGCGGCCCTGATCAGGCACAGGCCGCCCAGATACTCCTTGCCCTCGGCGTACGGCCCGTCGGTGATCAGCACGTCGCCGTCCTTGGGACGCAGCACGGTGGCCGTCTCCGGGCCGTGCAGCCCGCCCGCGAACACCCAGGCTCCGGCGTCGCGCAGCTCCTGGTTGAACGCCTCCACGTCGCGCATGATCGCGGCGAGCTCGTCGGGGGCGGGAGGCGTGCCGCCGGCCGGCTGGACCACGCTGAGCAGGTAGTGCTTCATGACGTCCTCCTTGGCGTCGTGGGGTATCTGTCACCTCCTACACGAATGACAGTCACCCGGATCGACACCTCGTCCCACCCCTTCGGGAGAATCTTTTCCATGACCACTGCAGTACATCCACTCGTCGCCGGTGCCCGTCGGCTCGCGGACGATCTGCTCGCCCCACGTGCCGAGCACGTCGACCGGGAGGGCGTACCCGAGAGCCACATCGAGGCGGTCAGACGCTGCGGGCTGCTCGGGGTGAGCGCGCCTCGCGAGTACGGCGGAGCGGGCGCCCCCGACGCGGTGGCCCGGGAGGTCGCGGAGATCCTGGCCGGGGCCTGCTGCTCCACCTGGTTCGTGCAGACGCAGCACCACACACCGGTGAAGCTGCTCACGAGGTCCGAACTCCCCGTGCGGGAGCGGCTGTTGCGTCCGCTGGCGACGGGCGCGCGACTGGCCGGGATCGCCTACGCCCACGTCCGGTCCTTCCCCCGGGTTCCCGTGCGCGCCACGGCCGAGCGGGGCGGCTGGCGCTTCGACGGCACCGTGCCGTGGTACACGGGCTGGGGTCTGAACGACGTGATGCTCGTCGCCGGCGTCTCCGCGCGGGACGATGTGGTGTTCGCGTTCGCCGACGCGCGCGAGCAGGTCGGGCTGCGCCCCTCGCCACCGATGCGGCTCGCGGCGCTGGCCGCGGCGCGGACGGTGTCGCTCGAACTGGACGGCCTGTGGCTGCCCGAGGAGTCCGTGGTGCTGCGCACCCCGAGGGAGAAGTTCGCCCTGATCGACATCCCGCGCAGCACCAACGCCTCCCCCGCCGTCTTCGGGGTGGCGTATGCCGCGCTGCGCGTGCTGGAGAGCGCCGCGGACGGCGCCGAGACGGCCGCCGCGCTGCGGACCCGCCTCGACGAGGTGCGGCGCCAGGCATACGCACTGGCCGACCACCCCGTGCCGTACGAGCACATCGAGGAACGCCTGGCACTCAAGACCCGGGCGTACGACCTCATGCGCACGGCCACCACGGCGGCGGTCGTGGCCGGCGGCGGCCGTGCCATGACCCTGTCCAGCCCCGCCCAGCGACTGGCCCGCGAGGGCATGTTCCTGCTGGTACAGGGGCAGACGGCGAAGGTACGCAGGGCTCATCTCGACGCACTGGCGTGCCAGGACACGTGAGCCTGAGCGGACGTTGCCCCGCCGCGCTGGTGTCCCGCGCCAGTAGTTCGTCGGCGGCTCCATCACGCCCTGGCGGCCAGGGTTCCGGACGCCGGCAGGGCGTGTTGGCCCTTCGCGCCCCAGCCGGAACCACCTGGGAACTTCCCGCGCGGGACACTAGGCCGCCTCCTCCTCACAGGTGGGCACCACCACGAGGAACGCGTCGGACTTCAGGTCCATGATCACGGTCGCGGGCTCGCCCTCGGCACGGCACGCGGCCGCGTACTCCTCCGCCGGCCACGATCCACGCGGAGCCCCGGCGGGAAAACGCTTCAACACCTTCGCGCCCATAGCGGCGGTTCACCTCCGGCCTCGACCAGCGACGGACCCCTGCGCCGCCCCTCCCCTTCACCTGCCCCGGATCGCTGCGGACATGTCATTACGCCGACCAGGTCACCATCGAGACCGCTCCAGGCCGACGCCCGCATCCGCGCTCACCTGCCCTGCCCCGATCATCGCCCCGCCCGACGGGCCGACCCACGGCCCCGGGCCACCCAGCACCACCACCGGCCGGGCCGAGTTCGCTCAGCCCGGCGTTGAGTGCCACCAGCGGCACGGGTGCTGCTCGCCGGGTACGCGGGTCTGGAACACCGGCCCGACGGCCGCGGCGACCCGCCCGCACCGGCCCGCCGGGCGGTCTTCCGGACGAGGCCCGATTCCGACTGACGGTATGCAGGGCCGGCGCCATCACCTCCTGCCAGGCGACGGTGAGACCGCGCTCGGCCACGGCGAAGGAAAGCTGCGCCCCACCGCGACCCTGGCCCCCCTCGCGCAGTGCCCTCGGTGCGGCGGCGTGCCGGCCGGATTGCCACGAGCCGTAGCTACCGTCGAGGCCGTCCCACCCCTACATATAAGGGCGGAATAAGCGCAGAATGTACCTACGCGGCGCGTACCGCACCGCACCAGACGCGGTCAGGCCTGCAAGTCAAAGGAGACGAGTCATGGCCAACGTCTCGCACAGAGGTGACATAACCAGCCACCCCGATGTCAACGAAATGCGGGCACGCTACGCCCGTATGCTCGGTGGCCGGGATGTGGCGCTGGTCGACGGACCGGTGTTCCTGCTCGGTCTGTACTGCGCGGCATCCCCGTGGATCCTCCACTACACGGCGAGC
Organism: Streptomyces sp. HUAS 15-9; assembly: GCF_025642155.1. Taxonomy (NCBI): domain Bacteria; kingdom Bacillati; phylum Actinomycetota; class Actinomycetes; order Kitasatosporales; family Streptomycetaceae; genus Streptomyces; species Streptomyces qianjiangensis. The sequence continues at coordinate 928,047 of NZ_CP106798.1, forward strand.
CAGCCCGCACTCGCCACCCACAATCTGATCGTGGGCATCGCGATAGGCCTGCTCGCCCTCGGATTCACCTCGGCCCCGGAGCGCATGTACGGCCTGAGCTGGGCCATGTGCGCCCTGGGCGTGTGGATGATCATCGCGCCCTGGATCGTCGGCAGCAGCCCGGACACCGGCGTCGTGCTCAACAACATCATCATCGGCGCCCTGGCCATCATCCTGGGACTGATGTGCGCCGGTACGGCGGCGAAGAGCGCGCCCATGCCGTAGCGCACCCGAAACCACGAAGAGAACGCAGAGGAAAGGAACAAGGAGATCGAGGCCGGTCCGCACAGGCGGACCGGCCTCCGGCTGCCGGGGCGGTGACTCGAGCGCACCGCACGACGGCCGGCCGTCAGGTACCGGCGGGCTCCGTGTCCTGCGCCTGCGGGGCGGCGTACTCCTCGCAGACCTCCTTCTCCCCGAACGGCCACACCTTCTCCAGCCGCGCCCAGATCAGGAAGGCCACGCAGCCGAGGGCGACCCAGGCCAGGGACCACTCGATGGGGTGGCGCCCCGGGGAGTTCTTGTCGGCGTAGCCGTAGATCACGCACCAGCCGACGAAGGCGACGACGCTGGGCAGGGGGTAGAGCCACATGCGGTAGGGGCGTGGCATCGTCGGCCGGCGCCTGCGCAGCACCGTCAGGGCGACGATCTGGGCCAGCGCCTGGACGAGGACCATCACCGTGGTGAGGAGCTGGATCAGCGTGGCCAGATCCGTGTGCCGGCCGATCAGGAAGCCGATCGCGGTGATCACGCCCATCGTCGCCAGGCCGAGCATCGGGAAGCGGTGCTTGGGGTGCAGCTTCGCGTACGGCCGGAAGAAGACGCGGTCGCGTGCGGCGTCGTAGGGCACCCGCGAGCCGCCGAGCAGGCCGGTGAAGACCGAGGCGAACGCCGTGATCAGGATCAGGACGGTCACCGTGTCGGCGGCCCCCTTGCCCCAGGTCTTCTCCAGTACGGCCGAGGCCACCGAGGTGGAGGCGATGTCGCCGGGGTCGCTCATCCGGTGCCAGTCGATGACACCGAGCGTGCCGATCTGCAGGAGCAGATAGATCGCCATGATGCCGAGGATCGAGAAGAGGATGGAGCGCGGCAGGGTACGGCCCGGGTCCTTGATCTCGGCGCCCATGTACGCGGTCGTGTTGTAGCCGAGGTAGTCGTAGATGCCGATGGTCAGGCCCGCGGCGAAGCCGAGCCAGAAGTGGTTCGAGGTCAGGTCGAGGGCGTGCGCCGGGTACGTGAAGGCCAGGTGGGGGCTGAAGTCGGTGGCCGCGGCGACGATCACCAGGAGCACCGAGGCGATCATCACGGTCCACATCACGGCGGTGATGCGGGCGATGTGCTCGATGCCGCGCCAGAGCAGGATCACGACCAGGGCGATGATGCCGAGACCGATCAGATCGCCCGACGTCCTGCCGAGGTCGGGGGCGAGATAGCCGAGGTACTGGACGAAGCCGACCACACCCGTGGACATGATCAGCGGGATGAAGAGCATCGCCGTCCAGACGAACAGGAACGGCATCAGCCGGCCCGTGCGGTACTGGAAGGCCTGGCGCAGATAGACGTAACTGCCGCCGGAGCCGGGCATCGCCGCGCCCAGCTCGGCCCAGACCAGCCCGTCGCAGAGCGCCAGCACCGCGCCCGCCACGAAACCGATCACCGCCTGGGGGCCGCCGAATGCGGCGACCATCAGCGGGATCGTCACGAACGGACCGATCCCGCACATCTGGCTCATGTTGATGGCGGTGGCCTGGAACAGGCCTACGCGACGGACGAATCCACCCGTGGGTGGCGGACTACCGGACATGGGGACTCCTGACGCGGCGGACGGAGAGGCTCGCCCGGCGGGGCTGGAGCCGATCCGGCGGGGCTGATGGCCGATAAAGTTAAGGAGCCTTACTAGATGCGTCAAGTATGCGTGAGGAATGCGTGAGAATGGTGCGATGCCCGCCAGCGACGTCATAGAGCAGCACGAACAGCCCTGGAGCCGCCGGCGGCTGCGCAGCACCAACGAGCGGCTGCTCCTCGACCGGCTGCGCGCCCTCGGTTCCGCCTCGCGCGCCCAGCTGGCGCGCGAGACCGGGCTGTCCAAGCCGACCGTGTCCAGTGCGCTCGCCTCGCTGGAGTCCGCCGGACTCGTCCACGAGGTCGGCACCCACGCCCCCGAGCGCGGCCGGATCGCGGTCCTTTACGCCCCCGACCCGGCCGCCGGTCATGCGCTCGGCGTGGACATCGGCCGCAGCTGGCTGCGGGTCGCGGTCGCCGACCTGGACGGCACGGTGGTGGCCCGGTCCGACGTGCGCAACCGCGCCCGCGGCTCGGGCGCCCTGGCCGACCTGGTCGTCTCCACGGCCCGCCAGGTCGTGGCCAACTCCGGTGTGGACCCGGCCGAGGTGGTGCACGGCGTGGTGGGCACGCCCGGTGTGTACGACGAGAAGACGCGGCGGGTGCGGTACGCGATGCATCTGCCGGGGTGGGGCCGCGCCGGACTGCTCGACCGGCTGCGCGACGAGCTGGGCGTACCGCTGGAGGTGCACAACGACGCCAACCTGGCGGCGCTCGGCGAGTACACGTACGGGGTCGGCGCGGGCAGCCGGCTGTTCGCATACATCCTGATCGGCACCGGCCTCGGCATGGGAGTCGTCAGCGAGGGACGGCTGTTCACCGGGGCGCACGGGCTGGCCGGGGAGATCGGGTTCCTGCCCTGGCCCGGGCAGCAGAAGCCGGAGCGGCTGGAGGACGCGGTGTCGGGGGTGGCCGTCGTCGAGGCGGCGCGCCGGTTCGGGATGAGCGGGCAGCTGACCGCCAAGGCCGTGTTCGACGCGGCCCGGCACGGCAACAGCGCCGCGGTCAGGGCGGTTCAGCTGGAAGGCGAGCGGATAGCGCACACGGTGGCCGCCGCGGCGGCCGTGCTCGATCCGGATCTGGTGGTGCTCGGAGGCGGGGTGGGGCACAGCGTGGACCTGCTGCTGCGACCGGTCCGGGAGCATCTGCGCACGCTCACCCCACTGCGCCCGAAGATCGCGCCGAGCCGACTGGGTGAGGACGCGGTGCTCCTCGGCGCGGTGGCGACGGCTCTGGGGACGGCCCGGGAGATGGTGTTCGAGCGCAGGTCGGCCGGGTGACGACCAATTCCCGCAGGGGCCACGGTGATTGACACGGCCCCCTCGGAGCCCTAGCTTGAGGCGGGTTAGTAAAGTTTCCTAACTTTACGAGGCTGGAGACCGCCGTGTTCCCTCGCCCCGCCCCCCGACACCGCCTCGCCGGAGCCGCCGTGGCCCTGGGCCTGATCGGCTCGCTGTCCACCAGTGCCTGGGCCGGGTCCCGGCATCCGGCCCCCGCGCACGGACACACCCCGGTCACCCGTGTGCCCTCCGCCGCGGGCACCGGCACCCCGCTGTCGGGCTACACGATCCAGTCGACGGCGAAGGTGAGCGACTCCGCGTCGGACGTCTCTTCCCCCGGCTATCCGGCCGCGGGCTGGTATCAGGCGGGCCCCCGCTCCACCGTCCTCGCGGCGCTGCTCGCCGACGGCGTCTACGCGGACCCGTTCTACTCCAACAACCAGCAGAAGATCCCCAAGGCCGCCTTCCAGGTCCCGTGGTGGTACCGCAGCGACTTCCGGGTCGCCGACACCGCCGAGCGCACCTACCTCGACTTCAGCGGGGTGATCTCGGCGGCCGACGTCTATGTCAACGGCCACCGGGTCGCCGGGGCCGCGGACGTCTCCGGCGCCTACACCCGCCACGAACTGGACGTCACCTCGCTGGTCCGTCCCGGCACGAACACGGTGGCCCTCCGGATCCAGCCGAACGTGCCCGACAAGAAGCTCACCATGGGCTGGATCGACTGGCTCCAGCCGCCGCCCGACGAGAACATGGGCATCGTCCGGGACGTCCTGGTCCGCCGGGGCGGCCCGGTGGCGCTGCGGGACGCGCATGTGACGACCCGGCTGGACGTGCCCTCGCTCGCCACGGCCGACCTGACGGTCAAGGCGCGGGCCCGCAACGACTCCGACACGGCCGTCACGGCCGAGGTCTCCGGGACCGTCGGCGGGGCGTCGTTCACGAGGACCGTGCCGCTCGCCGCCCACGAGACGAAGACGGTCACCTTCACCCCGGCCGACTTCCCCGGCCTGCACCTCACCCAGCCGAGGGTGTGGTGGCCCGCGGCCATGGGCGGACAGCCCCTGTACGACCTCGACCTCACCGCCACCGTCGCCGGCACCCGGTCCGACACCGCGCACGAGACCTTCGGCATCCGCGACGTCCAGGCACCGCTGAACTCCGACGGCGCCCGCCAGTACCGGATCAACGGCCGCAAACTGCTGATCAAGGGCGGCGGCTGGTCACCGGACGAGTTCCTGCGCTGGGACCGGACCTATGCCGAGGACCGGCTGAAGTACGCGCTCGACCTGGGCCTGAACACCATCCGCCTGGAAGGTCACATCGAGCCCGACGAGTTCTTCGACCTCGCCGACCGCTACGGCGTGCTCACGCTGCCCGGCTGGGAGTGCTGCGACAAGTGGGAGGGCCAGGTCAACGGGAACGGCGAGTCCGGCGACCCGTGGACGGCCGCCGACTACCCGGTCGCCAAGGCCTCGATGGCCGCCGAGGCGGCCCGGCTGCGCGACCACCCCAGTGTCATCTCCTTCCTCATCGGCAGCGACTTCGCGCCCGACAGGACGATCGAGAAGAACTATCTGGACGCCCTGAAGGCGGCCGACTGGCCGACCCCGGTGGTCTCCGCCGCCTCGGCCAAGTCCTCGCCCCAGCTGGGCAGTTCGGGCATGAAGATGACCGGGCCCTACGACTGGATCCCGCCCCACTACTGGTACGCCAAGCGCGAGGGGGGCGCCACCGGCTTCAACTCCGAGACCAGCGCGGGACCCGACATCCCCACCCTCGACACCCTGCACCGGATGATGACGCCCGCCGAGCTGGACACGCTCTGGAAGAACCCGGGCATGAAGCAGTACCACCGCTCCCCGTCACCGGTCTTCGGCACGCTGAAGATCTACGACGCCGCCCTCGCCGGCCGCTACGGCTCCCCGAAGGGCCTCACCGACTACGTCCGCAAGGCGCAGCTCGCACAGTACGAGAACGTGCGCGCCCAGTACGAGGCGTACGGACGCAACGCGACGGACTCCTCGAAGCCGTCCACCGGGGTGATCTACTGGATGTTCAACAGCGGCTGGACGTCCCTGCACTGGCAGCTGCTGGACCGCTATCTCGACCAGGGCGGCGCCTACTTCGGGGCGAAGAAGGCCAACGAGCCGCTGCACATCCAGTACTCCTACGACAACCGTTCCGTCGTCGTGGTCAACAACCGGCACACCTCCGCCACCGGACTCACCGCGCGGGCCACGCTGTTCAACCCCGACGGCACGCAGAAGTACGACAAGACCGCCACCAAGATGACGGTGAAGGGGGACGGCGCGCACGCCGACGCACTCACGCTGCCCGCGTCGGTGAGCGGACTGTCGACGACGTATCTGCTACGGCTGACCCTGACCGACTCCGCCGGCAAGGAGGTGAGCCGGAACGTGTACTGGCTCTCCACCGAGGCGGACACGCTCGACTGGGCCAACACCGACTGGTACTACACGCCGACGACGAGCTACGCCGACCTCAAGGGGCTGGCTTCGATGGCCGAAGTGCCGGTGTCGGCGACGGCCTCGACCGAGTCGGCGGACGGCGCCTCGACCACCACGGTGACCGTGCGCAACACGGGCAAGGGGAAGACCCCGTCGCTGCTGACGGACGTCCATCTGGTCGACGCGAAGGGGAAGCCGGTGCTGCCGGTGCGGTGGTCGGACAACCAGGTCAGCCTGTGGCCGGGCGAGTCGATGACGCTGACCGCCACCTACCGGACGGCGGATCTGCGCGGATCCGAGCCACGGGTGCGGGTCTCCGGCTGGAACACGGCGGAGCGGACGGTTCCGGCGCCCTGACCCGTGGGGCCCGGCGGGGGCGTCCCGCCGGGCCCCCGGCACGTCAGCTGACGCTGAGCGCCGTGTCGTCGATGACGAAGGACGTCTGCAGGGTGGAGCCCTCGGTGCCGGTGAACTTGAGCGTGACGGTCTGGCCAGCATAGCTCGCCAGACTGAAGCTGCGCTTGGTGTAGCCGCTCGCCGCGTTCAGGTTCGAGTAGGTCGCAAGCGTGCCCAACACGGTCCCGGAGCTGTTCAGGACCTGGACCTTGAGCGTGTCGTACGCCGTGCTGGTGGTGGTCTCCGCCGTGTCGATGTGCAGATAGAAGCTCAGGGCGGCGGTGGTGCAGCCGGACGGGATGGTCACCGACTGGGAGAGGGTGTCGGTGGTGGCGCTGCCGTAGCCGTCCAGCCAGGCGTAGTACGAACCGGTGCGCGCCGACTCGCCGCTGGAGTTGGTGATGACACCGCTGCCGGCACTCCAGGTGGTGTTGCCGGACTCGAAGCCGCTGTTGCCGAGCAGTTGGGCGGCGGTGCAGGTGCCACCACCGCCACCGCCACCGCCGCTGGTGCCCGAACCGGCCAGCCACGCTGTGGCGTTGAGGGCGAGGGCCGCGTTGGTGGCGCCGGAGTCGTTCCAGCCGTCGTACAGCGTGTTGCCGGACTGGCCGGTGCCGTCGTCGATGGGTGAGCTGTCGCCCCAGAAGGCGACGCGGCCGCTGCCGAAGGTGCTGGTCAGGAAGAAGGCGCCGGTGTTCCCGGAGTAACCGCTGCGGTAGACCAGGCCCTTGACCGAGGAGTTGTCGGCGGGCTTGAGGGTGGCAGTGGTGCCGTTGGCGATCAGGCTCTTGGTGACGGTGCCGAAATCGCCGTGCAGGACCGGGTCCGTGCTGTCGCTGATGGTGGCCGGGTAGCCGGAGCTGATGTTCAGCGAGTCGATGGAGAAGCCGAACGGGTCGGTCGAGTCGACGCTGTTGTTGGTCATCAGGTCGTTGAGGATCTCGACCGCGTCCTGGCCGTCGTTGTTGCGGTCGGCGCCGGTGTGGTCGGAGACCATGAACAGACCGCCGCCGTTCTTCACGAAGTTCATGATCGCCGTCTTCTCGGCGGTCGTGAACAGCGTGTTCGGCTCAGGCAGGACCAGGGTGTCGAAGTTCGACAGGTCGGTGGCCGAGGAGCCGCCGTAGCTGAGGCTGGAACCCGACGGCAGCGTCTTCAGGCTGTAGCTGCCGGCCTTCTGCAGGGCGACGCCCCAGGAGGACAGCGCGCCGGTCCAGTCCGTCTCGGCGGACGGGGAGGAGTCCTGGCCGAGCGGGTCGGGCTGGCTGGTGGAGATGATCCAGTCCGCGTTGCCCGCCGTCTCGGCGTGGGCGTTGTCGAACAGGATGCGGTGCGTGGTGGCCGCGTGGGCGGCGGTGGCGGCGGTGCCGACCTGGAGAGCGGCTCCCGTGACGAGCAGCCCGAAGCCGGCCAGGGCTGTGGTGAGTCTGCGGCGGGATCTTCTGGATCCGAGCATCCGGAGAACCTCCATGAGCGGTGGGGTAGAGGCGGTGCGGGCGCCAAGTCTGCGCGCGTAGAACCAGGTTGAGGGTTCTACACGCGTCGATTGGTTGAAAGGTACATGGCATGACCATGAGGTGAACAGAGAGTCCCGGCAATGACCGTGGTGAATCTGACGTCATGAGGCCCGCACGCGCACAGGCCCGCCGACGCGGCTCCCCTCCCCGTTCGGCGGGCCTGCCGCCTCGACCGGGCACCCCGGCATCCCCGACGCCGGGTGCTGAGGGAGGCGGCCCCCCACACCAGAAGAGTCGCGGCACAGCCCGGCGGACGCATGGGCCAACCGGCCCTGCACACCGGCCCGTTCGGCCCGGCCGGTAGGCGCGCCCGGCCGTCGTACCGCTGCGAGGCGGGGAACGGCGTAGCTCAGGCCGTGTACATGTACGGCGTCGTCGTGCTCAGCGGTTCGAAGCCGAGGCGTTCCAGGATGGGGCGGCTCCGGGCCACCGCGTCGACCTGGAGATAGCGGTAGCCGAGGGCCGCGGCGGCGTGGGCTCGGTGGGCCACCAGGGCGCGGTAGATGCCCCGGCCGCGCCAGGCCTCGACCGTGCCACCGCCCCACAGCCCTGCGAAGCGTGTGCCGGGCACCGGCTCCAGGCGGGCCGCGCTGACCGGTTCGTCACCGGCGAGTGCCACCACGGCGACCACCGTGTCCGGGGCGGCGGCCAGCCGGTCGAGCAGCCCGTGCCGCAGCCGTGTCCCGTCCGTGCCGAAGGCCTGTTCGTGCACGTTCACCACGAGGTCGACGCCGGCCGCGTCGGTGACGGGCAGGATGCGGATCCCGTCGGGTGGCCGCGTGTCGACGTTCAGGGCGGCGACCTCGGCGACCATCAGCGTCTCCTCGGGCTCCGGGGTGAACCCGGCCGCGACGAGCCGTGACCCGAGGTCGTGCGGGCGGTCGTGGCCGTACAGCTTCCATTCGAAGTCGCGGCCGAGGCCAGTGAAGTAGGCGATCTGGTCGGCGATCGCCCGGTCCGCGTTCGTCGCGTCCACGCCGGACCAGACGACGCCGTTCCAGCCGTGGGCGTCCGCGACCTGGCGCACCACGTTCCCGGCGCGTTCGATCCGGGCACCGTGGCCGTCGGGACGTGCGCCCTCGCGCATGTCCCGGTCGTACAGGGCGAGCACCGAGGCGTGATCCATGGGTTCACTCCAGCATCCGGGGCGGGCCTGGGCAACGGGATTACCGGTCGGCGGTTCCTTCGGCTCTCTGACGCACCGTGGCCGGATACGCTCCCGCCGCCGGCGGTGTCGCTCGCCGTGGGCGCCGTGGGCCGGCGGTACGCTTTCCCGGCCGTACGCCCGTCGGGTCCGGCCGTGGAAGGCCTGGCCGGAGCGGCCCTGCTCCCCGTACCGTGCGCCGCGGAGTCATGCGGTGAGAGGGGTCGTGCGTCATGGTGATGGACAGCGAACTGCCGTTTCTGCGTCGCTGCGTGGAACTGGCGGCCGAGGCGCTCACGGCGGGCGACGAGCCGTTCGGGTCGGTGCTGGTGTCCGCCGAGGGCGACGTGCTCGCCGAGGACCGCAACCGGGTGGCCTCCGGGGACCGTACGCGGCATCCGGAGTTCGAGCTGGCCCGCTGGGCGGCGGAGCATCTGACCCCCGCGGAGCGGGCCTCGGCGACCGTCTACACTTCCGGCGAGCACTGCCCGATGTGCGCCGCGGCGCACGCGTGGGTGGGTCTTGGACGGATCGTGTATGTCGCGTCCTCGGAGCAACTCACCTTCTGGCTGGCGGAGTTGGCGGTTCCCGCACCGCCGGTCCGGGCGCTGCCCGTCCGTGAGGTCGCGCCCGGGGTGCTCGTCGAGGGACCGGTGCCGGAACTCGTCGAGGACGTACGCACCCTGCACCGCCGCTTCCACGGGGCGGAGACCTGATCGGCCGACGGGCCGCTCGCCCGGGAAGCGGGGCGGGGGCTCTGCATGACCGGGCCGGTCAGCCGAGTTCGAGTGTGGTGACGCCGAACACACGGTCCTGGGCGTAGTCGCGCACAGGGCCCGTGTACATACGGGCGGTCTCGAAGGAGGGCGTGAATCCGGCCGCCTCGGCCAGGGCGATGCCCGCCGCGTTCGTCTCGGGGACGTCGATGGCGACCTCGCGGCCGGCGGCATCGGCGGTGAGGGCGGCGAACAGGGCCCGGGCGTCGTCGGGGCCGTCCGCGAACAGCGGGCCGATGCGCAGACTGTCGCGGCCGGGCCGGATGACGCCGTAGCCGGTGAGACGTCCGGCGTCGTGGCGGACGAAGGTCCGGTGCTCGGGGCCGGTCAGCCACTGGGCCAGGAAGCGGGGCCGTTCGGCCGGGTAGCAGGCGCCGTCGTACGCGGTGATGGCCTGAAGGTCGCCGGGGCGGGCGGGACGGACGTCCGCGGGAGCCTCCGCCTCTGCCGCGGTTCCGGCGAACCGGACGGTGCGGTGGGCGAGTTCGAAGCCGGACTGGCGGTAGTTGTCCTGCTGGGCCACCACTCCGTCCAGGCCGACGGTGCGGTTTCCGGCGTGGGCGAGCGCGGTCTTCCAGGTGGTGATGCCATGGCCGAGTCCACGCAGGTCCGGGCGGACCAGATAGCAGCCCAGGAAGGCGTAGTCGGTGCCGTAGTTGACGACGGAGATGGCCGAGACCGGCTCACCGTCGATCCGGCCGAGGAAGAACCCCTCGGGGTCCTGGGCGAAGAAGGCGGGGCCGTCGGAGAGCCCGGGATTCCACCCCTCGTCCGCCGCCCACCCGCTGATCACCGGCCAGTCCTGGAGGGTGGCCCGGGTGACGACGAGGTCCTGGGGGGCCGGAGAGGTCATGGGTGCGCTCCATTCCGTAGCGGGGTGCGCGGTGGTCGGCCGCGCCCGCAGCATCCTTCCCGATCACCCGGGGAACCGCCACGCCGGGTTCGAGCCGTTGGAGGTTCAACAGCACGTCCCGACAGGGACGTTGACGTCGGTCGCTCGACCGGCGGCGACGGCGCGGCGTCGGCCGCCAAAGGTCCCACCGGTCACATCCGGTGGGACCTCCGGCGGCCGCCCGCGTCAGCGCTCCGGCCGTGGGCGGAATCGTCGGTACAGAGCGACGCCCGTGATGAGGAACGCGGCGCTGCCGGCAAGGGCGGGCGCGGTCAGATCCGTACCCGTGTGGGCGAGGGCGACGGGGGCCTGCGGCCGGACCCGGTGGGGCGGCGGCGTGCGGGGGTGGGCCCGGGGCGGGACGGGGGCGGCCGGTCGATCGGGCTGCTCGCCCGGGGTGTTCACGGACTTGTTGCCCGTCCCCGGGTTGCCCACGCCGACCACGTTCACGCTGTTGCCGCTGACGTTCACCGGCACATGGACCGGGAGCTGGATCTCATTGCCGGAGACCACGCCCGGCGCATCCTTGCCGCTGCCGTGCGCGGTCGCACCGCCCGAGGACGTGGTCCCGGCGCCGCCCCCACCGCCCGCGTTGGCGCAGGTGTTGCCCGCGGCGGGGTCGAGGAGTCCCCCCACGTTCACGGTGTTCCCGCACACGTTCACCGGGACGTGCAAGGGGAGCTGGATGGTGTTGCCGGAGATCAGCCCGGGCGAGTCGGCCGCGGAGCCGTCCGCGCCGGAATCGGCGAAAGCCGGCATGGTCACAGCCATCGCCCCGGACGCGACGGCGACGGCGATCACACCGTTTCGGGCAACCCTTCTCATAGGTTCCCTGCCTTCCAGACATGGTTGCGGGCACTCACCCGCCCCCGGTTGAACGCAGACGAACCATCCGAGTTATGGCTTATCGGCCTTTCGGCCCGATCGAGTGACACGGCCTCGAACCAGTCGTAAAACCGTCGAATGCTCACCGTGTGTGCGGATGATACGACACTCCGTGTCCCCCTGCTGGCCCGGAGGCGGGTGCTGCGGGGCCCGCATATCGTGAGCGAGGGCGCTGTCCCCGGTCCGCAGCATGACGTCCCTGGAGGCATCGATGCCGGCCACACTGTCCCCGCGGCCCGTTCTCCGGCGCTGTGCGGGCGCCGGAGCGGTCGCCCTGGCCCTGATCGGGGCCGGGCTGCCCGCGGCGGCGTCCGACAGCCCGTCCCGGCCCGACCTGTCCCGTTTCTACCGCCAGAAGGTCGGCTGGACGGCCTGCGGCGACGACATGCCCAAGGACCTGGAGTGCGGAAAGGTCACGGTCCCGCTCGACTACGACAAGCCCGCCGCGGGCACGCTCGACCTGGCGCTGGCCCGCTATGTGACGACCGGGAAGTCCCAGGGCTCGGTCCTGCTGAACTTCGGCGGTCCCGGCGTCCCCGCCGTCGACCAACTCGCCGACGACGGCAAGGACTTCATGGGGCTGACCAACAGCTACGACGTGGTCGGCTTCGATCCGCGCGGCGTCGGCCGGTCCTCGCCCGTCAGCTGCGGCGACGCCACCGGCACGGGCTCGGGGACCGCGGAGCGGCACGCGGATCTCACGGACCCGCGGGCGACCCTGTCCTGGCTGCGCACGGTGGCCCAGCGGTGCGCCGCGCACTCCGGCCCCGTCCTGCCCCACATAGGCACCGTCAACACCGCCCGGGACATGGACGTCATACGCCAGGCCCTCGGCGACAAGAAGCTCAACTACCTCGGCTTCTCCTACGGCACCAAACTCGGCGCGGTGTACGCGGCCCAGTTCCCCGACAAGGTGGGCCGCATCGCGCTGGACGGCGTGGACACGCTGACGGATTCCCTGGCCGAGCAGGGGGTGACGACCGCCGAGGGGCAGCAGACGGCCCTGGACGACTTCCTGGACTGGTGCGTCGCGGACATCGCCTGCCCGTTCGGGCAGGACCGGCGCCTGGCCGGGAGCGGGGTCGTCAGGCTGGTGCGCTCGCTCGACGAGAACCCGGTGCCCGCGGACTACGGCGGGCAGTTCACCGGCCAGGACCTGGTGAGCGCCATCGGGCAGGCCCTGTACAGCGAGGACCTGTGGCCCTCGCTGGAGCGGGCCGTGGCCTCGCTGGTCGACGACGGGGACACCCGGGGCGTGGAGAACTTCGCCTACGGCGGCATGACGGTCCCCCGCGGGCGGGGCGGCGGGCTGGTGGACGCCGCGGACGTCCCGGCCGACAACACGATGGCCGCACTGCTGGCGATCAACTGCGCCGACGACCCGGACCGCCCGAGCGCCGGGCGGATCACCAAGGATCTCGCGCGGCTGCGCGCCGAGTACGAGCACGCGTCGCCGGTGTTCGGGCGGCACCGGCTCACCGAGGTGCTGATGTGCTTCGGCCGTCCCAAGGGCACCGACTTCATCCGGCACGAGGTGAAGAACGTCGACACGGCGAAGATGCTCCTGGTGGGCACGCGCGGCGACCCCGCCACGCCGTACCGCTGGACCGAGCAGACGGCCCGGCGGCTCGGCCCGTCCGCCGTGGTGCTCGACAACAGGGGCGAGGGGCACACCGGGTACTCCTCCTCGAAGTGCGTGCACCGCAAGATCGACGACTTCCTGCTGTACGGCTCCCTGCCGCCCAGCGGGAGCTCCTGCGGGCCGGACACCCGTACATGACCGACCGGACACCCGGACATGACCGAACAGAGGAACCCCTTCATGCGTCGTCGCGCCACCGTCGCCGTCCCGGCCGTCGCGGCCACCACCGCCCTGCTGTTCTCCGCACCGCAGGTCGGGGCCGCTGCGCAGACCCGGGCCGGGACCTGTCCGGAGAAGTACCTGACGGTCCGGGCGCAGGCCTCGGCCGCCGACCCGGCCGTGGTGCGGATCAGTGTCACCAACCGGGGCGGCCGCACCTGCACGCTCGACCCCGTCCCCACGGTCACCTTCGGCGACCTCGACGGCGCGGCCCTGCCGGTGCCCGCGCGCGGCGGCGGAACGTACCGGCTCGGCGTCGGCGGGACCGCCTACGCGGCGGCTCGGACGATCGCCGACCCGGCCGACCCCGAGGCCCGCCGGGTGGGCACGCTGACCGTGGCCGGGGACCCGTCCCACTGGGGGCGCTCCTTCACCGCGGCCGAACTGGGCGCCGGGGACACGATCCGGGTGTGGGAACCGGTGACGACGTGGTGGCAGCCGAAGTCGGCGGACGCGGACCGCGCGCTCGAGCGGGGCCGGACGGAGTCTCCCTGGTCGGGTGGTCAGCCGAAGGACAGCTCGGGCGTGTAGAGGTCCAGCCAGGTGGCCAGGTCGAGGGCGCCTTCCAGGCCGTGCCGGGCGGACTGGGTGCTCACGGGGGTGTCGCGATGGGCGGCCCGGTGGAGCTTCTCACGGTCCACCAGGTCGAAGACGCGGTGGCCGGGGCGGGCGAGGAGATCCTTGACCTGCTCCTGGAGGGCAAGGCCGTAACGGGGGTCCTGGGTGGACGGGTAGGGGCTCTTCACCCGGTCGTACACGGAGCGCGGGACGACGTCCGCCGCGGCCTCCCTCAGCAGGCTCTTCTCACGTCCGTCGAAGGACTTGAGCGACCAGGGCGTGTTGTAGACGTACTCGACGAGCCGGTGGTCGCAGTACGGCACCCGGACCTCCAGGCCCACAGCCATGCTCATCCGGTCCTTGCGGTCGAGCAGGAGACGGACGAAGCGGGTCAGGTGGAGGTGGCAGATCTGCCGCATCCGGTACTCGAAGTCGCTCTCGCCGTCGAGGCGGCGGATGGCGGACACGGCGGTGCGGTAGGAGTCGGCGATGTACGACTCCAGGTCCAGGGTCTTGGCGAGATCGGGCCGCAGGACGCTGCTGTCGTCCCCGAAGTGCCGGGCGGCCATCGCCAGCCAGGGGAAGGTGTCGGCGGCCCGGGCCTCCTCGTCGAAGAACTGGAGGTAGCCGCCGAAGACCTCGTCGGCGGACTCCCCGGACAGGGCGACCGTGGACTGGTCGCGGACGGCCCGGAACAGCAGCAGGAGCGAGGCGTCCATGTCGCCGAAGCCCATGGGCAGGTCCCGGGCCCGGATGACCCTGGCGCGTACGCCGGGATCGGCCAGGGTCTGTGCGTCGAGGACGATGTCCTGGTGCTCGGTCCGGGAAAGGCGGGCCACGTCGTGCACGAACGGGGTGTCCGGGGTGGCGCGCAGTTCGTCGGCGACGAAGTGGTCGCTCTGGCCGACGAAGTCCACGGAGAAGCTGCGGACCTTCTCGCCCTGTTCGGCGAGTTGCAGAGCGGCGATCGCGGTGAGGGCCGAGGAGTCGAGGCCGCCGGAGAGCAGGGTGCAGCGCGGGACGTCGGCCACCAGCTGGCGGCGCACGATGTCGTCGAGGAGCGAGCGGACGGTGGCGACGGTGGTGTCGCGGTCGTCGGGGTGCGCCCGGGTCTGAAGGCTCCAGTAGGTCCGGGTGTGCAGCCCCGCGCGGTCGACGGTGACCACGGTGCCGGGTTCGACCTCGCGCATGCCCTCCCACACCGCGTGGCCGGGGGTCTTGACCAGGGTGAACAGCTCGCGCAGGCCGTCGAGGCCGACCCGGGCCCCGGCCAGCGGGTTGGCGAGGACGGCCTTGGGTTCGGAGCCGAACAGGACGCCGTCGGAGGTGGGGAAGCAGTAGAAGGGCTTGATGCCCATACGGTCGCGGATCATGACGAGCTTGTCGTGCCGGCCGTCCCAGACCGCGAAGGCGTACATGCCGTTGAGGCGCTCGGCGACGGCGTCGCCCCATTCGAGGTAGCCGCGCAGGACCGCCTCGGTGTCGGAGTCGGTCGTGAAACGGTGGCCGCGGCCGGTGAGTTCGCGGCGGAGTTCGGTGAAGTTGTACGTCTCTCCCGAGTAGACCAGCGCGACGGTTCCGTCCGGTGTGCCGGCGGTCATGGGCTGGCGGCCGCCGGGCAGGTCGATGATCGCGAGTCTGCGGTGACCGAGGGCGGCGGGCCCTTCGATCCAGGTGCCGCGGTCGTCCGGGCCGCGGCAGGCCATTGTCTCGGTCATCGCGTCCAGGGTGGCGGCCTCGTCGCGCAGGTCGCGGTCGAAGGAGACCCAGCCGGTGATGCCGCACATGCCCTACCTCCAGCCTCCGGTCCCGCGGCACCCCGCCGAACCGGATGTATCCAGCACCTATATGTCGAGCCTGTGCCAGACACGAGGGCCGGTCAACGCGGCCGTAACCCGGACGGCCGAACGTCATGACCCTTTCGGCCGCGTTTTGCCCGTGCGAGGGGGACGGATCGCCGCCGCACCGGGCCGGTCCCGCCGGGAACCGGCCATGGGCAAAGACTTCCCCAAACAGCGGGACGGGGTCGGGCGCGGCGGGACCGGGGGCAGACGCGATGGGGCCGGGGCAGGCGTGAAAGAGCCGGGGCAGGTGCGGCGGGCCGGGTCAGGCGTGGGCGGTCACGAACGAGTCCACCGCCGCCGTCAGCTCCGCCGGCTTCTCCAGCGGCAGCTCGTGGCCCGCGTCGATGATGCGGACGACGGCGTCCGGGTAGGCCATGGCCATCCGGAGCATCTGCTTCACCGGCAGCTGGATGTCGTGGTAGCCGTGGATCAGCAGGACGGGCGTGCGGATCTCGCCGACCCGGTCGAGGACGTCGAAGGCCCGCATGGCGCCGTACAGCGTCATGACCACCTCGCGCGGAGTGCCCGCGGAGGCGCGGACGCACTCGCGGACCTTCTCGCGCGGGTAGCCCGGGGCGAAGGCCCGCTGGATGTTGGCCGCGACGAACAGCTTGAAGGGCACGAGGGTGGACACGCCCATCAGCAGGCCCCGGCCGCGGCTGTAGGTCATCCGGCTGATGGAGTCGACCAGGACCATGCGCTCGACGCGCTCGGGGTGGGAGAGGGCGATGGTCTGGGAGATCATCCCGCCCATGGAGTGACCGATCAGCACGAAGCGCTCGACCTCGAGGTGATCGAGGAGGGCGAGGACGTCCTTCGCCAGCTCCGCGATCGTGCGCACCCCCGCCCCGCTGCTCTCGCCGTGCCCGCGCAGGTCCAGCCGGATCACCCGCCGCTTCTCGGCGAAGTGCGCCACCTGGTGGTCCCAGCGGTGCCGGTCGGCCGTCCAGCCGTGGACGAACACCAGGGGCACCCCGTCGCCGTCGCGGGGGCCCTCGTCGTCGTACGTCAACGCGGCGCCGTCGACTTCGAGCTGCGGCATGTGAGGGTCCTCCTGGGTGCGGTCCGGTTACTGCCCGGTACGGTAACCGGCCGCCCCCTGCCCCGTCACCGTCGTTCGCCCAGGAATTCCAGGATGTGCCCGAACACGTCGAGGGCGGCGCCCCGGCCGATGAACGGGTCGAGGTGGCCGTATCCGGGGATCTCGGTGTACGCCACGTCGAGCTGCGGCTGCCGGTGTGCCAGCACCTCGTGACACAGTCGCTGCGAGTCCAGCCAGAGCCCGTTGTCACTGCCCGCGAGGAGCAGCAGCGGGGTGTCGATGCGGCCGGCCGCGTCCAGCGCGTTGGGCGGCAGCGCCCGGTAGCGGTGGTCGGTGTCGTGCCAGCGCACGACGCTGCGGGCCAGCTCGATCCGGCGCAGATGCGGAAGGATCCACAGGGGCGCGGGGCCGAGGAGCTCGGCGAGCCGGTCGTGGGTGGCGTCGGCGAGGTTCTCGTGCACGAACAGCGAGGCGCCCGTGCCCCAGGCCGAGTTGTGCAGGATCTGGCAGGTCGGGTCGGGGCAGTCCGCTTTGCGGGAGGCCAGGGCGAACAGGGGCGTGTACTTGGACCACAGGCCCACCTTGCGGAAGTCGACCGGGATGTGGTCGATCCGGGTCTTGAGCAACTCCCCCGCGACCGACATGCGCAGCGAGGTGCGGCCCGCCAGCTTCGGGGTCAGGAACACGCCCTGGGAGACGACTCCGGCAAGGCCCGGCACCAGCCCCGCCGCCATGCTCATCGACAGGCAGAGGGAGCCGATGCAGTGGGCGATCACGAACAGCGGCCGGTCGCCGATGCGTTCGCGGATGTGGGAGACGGCCTCGGGGATGTCGTACAACGCCACGTCGTCGTAGGTGTACCTGCGGCCGGTCTCGTTGTAAGGCAGCCGGCAGCTGCCCCGCCAGTCGAGCAGCCAGGGCTCGTAGCCGTCGTCGAGCAGGACGTCGACCATGTTGCGGGTCTCCGGCAGCAGGAACATGTCCGCGGAGGCGGTGTGCCCGTGCAGGAGCAGGACGGCGGGGCGGGCGGTGTCGCCGGTGTCGACGCGGGTCAGGCCGAGCCGGACGCCGTCGCTCGCGCGGAAGGGGATCTCCTCGACCCGGGTGGGGTCGAGACGGTGGCGCAGCGGGCGCGGGGCCGCGGTGGTCCGGACCTTGCGGAGCGCCGGCCGGGTGCGGGAGGTCGTGGCCTTGAACATCATCGGTTGGGCTCCGTGAGGGTCGGGGTGCGGCGCAGGTCGAGCAGGTCCGCGGCGGCCCGGGTGAACGGGCCGAGCAGTCCGCGGCCCATCTCCAGGCCGAACCAGGCGAGCCAGGTCAGCTTGGCGGCCCGCTTCTCCTGACCGGTCAGGCGCGGGTCGACCTTGATGCCGTCGATCTGGTCGCGGACGTAGGAATCGGCGGGTACGACGACCTCGCCGAGCAGGCTCGCGGCCTCGCCCTCGCGGCCGATCTCGACGGTCAGGGCGCGGGTCTGCCGCCACAGATCGCGGCGGGCGCGGGCGTACTTGCGGCCCTCCAGCCACCACTGTCCGCCGTCGGCATCGCGCAACCGCAGCCGGTAGCGCAGGAGTTGGTGCCTGAGGCCGTGCTGCTGCGGGATGCCCTCCTCAGGACGGATCCAGACGTCGCCGCGCTCGACGGTCAGCGGACCGGGGTGGATCGCGGAGCAGGTCACTTCGCCGGTGACGTCGATCCGGCGTTCCTTCACCAGCTGGTACATGCTCGCGATGGACAGGGTGAGCGCCATCGAGCAGGGTGTCCCTGCGTTCGCGCCGACCGGACCGACGGTGCCCTCGGTCGTCTCGGTGAACCACAGGTAGGGCTGGTCCTCCTTGTGGGGCAGCCGGGCCAGGCCGTCACCGGCGAGCTTCTCGAAGGTCTTCATCTGGGCCCGTGCGTCGTAGCGGGCCGCGGGCGGCAGGCCGAGGGCCGCGACGAGGGAGTCGGTGCGCTCGCTGCCGGCGGCGGGTCCCCTCAGCGTGGCCTCGACCAGCTTGAGGGCGGTGGCGCTCTGCAACACCCGGCTCAGGAAGCCCAGTTCGGGTATCGGTTCGGCCTCGAGCCGGGCCAGCGCGTCGGTGCGCCACTCGTCCCAGTCCTGGACGCGGACGTGCATCCCGCCGAGCGCCATGTCCTGTACGACGTCGTCGAGGGTGTTGGGGACGCCGGTCAGGTTGTAGTCGAAGCCCCAGGCGTCCGGCTCGCAGACCGCGGCGACGGCGACCCGGCTCACCCAGTCGACCGGGGCGGCGTTGAGGTAGCGGAACGCCGGTACGGTGCGGAAGCGGCCGAAGGCCGAGATCAGACCGCTGCTGAGGTCGAGCGGGTTGTAGGCGCCGGTCCTGGTGTGGCCGCCGATGCCGCCGGGGCGCAGCGCGGTGACCACCAGGCCGTGGTCGCGGGCCCGGCGCAGCGCGACCTCGGCGGCCCACTTGGACTGGTCGTAGCCGGAGATGAGCCGGTCGATGTGGGCGAGCGGGTCGTCCTCGCCCATGGAGGTGATGCCGACCTCGTTGAACACCGCGATCGAGGAGATGTGGTGCAGCGGCTTGGGACGGCCGGTCGCCGCGAGTTCGGCCAGGGTCAGCGTGCCGAGCACGTTGCTGCCGCGCAGGGACTGGTAGCCGCGCAGGAAGTCCACGGCCGCCGCGACGCCGACGATGCTGTCGAGTTCATGGGCGAGGCTGTGCCACAGCTCGTCGGACAGACCGAGACGCGGGCGGCGGATGTCGCCGGGCAGCACGGTCACCCGGCGTGCCACCTCCGACGACCAGGGCAGCCGGTAGCTGCGCAGCTGCTGCGCCAGCCGGGCTTCGGCCGCCTTCTCGTCGTCGGCGCGGACCAGGCAGTACACATGGGCGTCGCTGTGCCGCAGCAGGTCGAGCAGCATATGGCCGCCGAGGAAGCCGGTGGCGCCGGTGAGCAGGATCCGGCGGGGCGGCAGCGGCTCGGGTACGTCGGTGAAGGGGAGCCGGTCGGCGAGCGCGAGGTCGGCCAGGATCTGGTCGAGGTCCTCCTGGCGGGCCCTGGAGTGGCGGTCGGTGGTGGACCGGGGGGTGCCGGGTACGGCGGGTGGGGTGCGGGGCGCCGGGACGGGGAGGGTGCGCGGGGCCGGGGCGGGGAGGGTCCCGGCGGCGGAGAGCGGGAGGGCGGCCGGTGTGACGGCGGCCGCCGATCCCGCGGTGCCGCTCACCGGGGCCGGTGCGGCGCCGGAGCCGGTGTCCGCGGGGGCCGCTGCCGTGCCGGAACCGGCCTCCGTCGCTGCCGTGCCGGAACCGGTCTCCACCGACTCCGTGCCCGCG
The DNA here is from genome assembly GCF_025642155.1 of Streptomyces sp. HUAS 15-9. NCBI lineage: Bacteria > Bacillati > Actinomycetota > Actinomycetes > Kitasatosporales > Streptomycetaceae > Streptomyces > Streptomyces qianjiangensis. Next base: position 947,899 of record NZ_CP106798.1, read on the forward strand.
ATCACCGGGAGCCAGCGCCGGGCCAGGCTGATCGGCCGGGCGTCGGCGAAGACATCGTCCAGGTCGACCTCGATGCCCAGCTCGTCCTCCAGCTCCGCGATGAGCTCCACCGCGTGGACGGACGTACCGCCCGCGTCGAAGAAGTCGGCGTCCGGGGCCAGTTGGCCAGAGGGCAGGTAGCGGCCCGCGGCGGTGGCGATGGTGGCCGCGAGGCCGTCCACGTCACGGACCGCCGGGGCGGGCGCCGGTCCGGCCGCCGCGGTCTGCAATCGGGCCAGCAGGTCGGTCACGCCGAGCCCGCCACCGCCTCGCTCGATGGCCTCGGCGGTCGTCAGCCTGCCGCCGTCGTCGTTCAGATCACGCATGAGAGCCCTTCACGTTGTGCACTGTCCTGTCGCTCACTGCTGTCCTTGCTCCTGGGTCCGTCACTGCTGCTCCCAGGACCGGAACGCCCGCAGATGGTCCGGTGTGACGACGGCGTCCAGCCGCTCGTCGTCCTGGTGGCCACCGCCGAGCGCGGCCAGCAGCCGCCGTGCGGGCGCGTTGCGCGGGGTGCGCTCCGCCGACAGCCGGACCTTGGCGCAGCCCAGCGCGTCGGCCCGGTCGGCCAGCCACGCCAGCAGGCGTTCCTCGACGCCCCGGCCGAGTGCGCGGCAGCTCATCATCCAGGCCAGGACGTCGAGTTGGCCGCCCTCGGCGCGTACGGCGAGCAGGGCGATCTGACCGTAGTCGCCGAACCGGTCCCGGGCCGCCGCCGTCCACACCTCGCCGCGCTCCCGCCACCGGGCGAGATCGCCGCCGTCCGAGGAGCGGGCACGCAGGGTGAACTGGTTGGTGCGGCGCACGAGTTGCTCGGCGCGCTGTACGTCGTCCTCGGCGAGGGCACGGATGTCGACCGCCAGCTCCAGCTGGGCCAGGAACTCCTCGAACCCGCCCTGTTCGCGCACCGCGTCGCGCTCCCGCTCCTGCTCGTAGAACCGCGCCCGCAGCGCGTCCTCGGCGGTCGTCGCGGCCGGGACCAGCGGCCACAAACGGCCCAGGAAACCGTCGAGTTCGCCGGTCGGCGGGCAGGTCACGGACAGCACCAGCGGCAGCGCCGCCCGCATCTTGGCGATCTCGGCCGGGTTGTCGTCCAGGAACAGGAAGCTGTCCACGCCGAGGTTGAGCGTGCGCGCCGCGTCCGCGATCCGGGCCGGCTTCGGGCCCCAGGCGGCGGAGAGCACGCTGAAGTGCTCGGCCTTCAGCAGGCTGTCGGGGCGGTCCAGGACGGCCCGGACCGTGGCCTCGTCGTTGTTGCTGACCAGCGCCAGCAGTGCGCCCGCCGCCCGCCACTGGAGCAGCCTGCGCGCCAGCAGGGCACGCGGTCCGGTGAGGTCCACCGCCTCCGGGCCCAGCTCCCCGGCGACACCGCCCCACAGGGTCTCGTCGCCGTCGACGGCGATGACCTTGGGCGCCGGACGCAGCACGGCCCGTACGACCTCGGCGAGGCGCAGGGCGACGGCCGCCTGGAAGTGCGGGGTGAAGGGCAGGTGGGCCAGCCGCTCGGTGCGCGCGTCGAAGCGTTCGTCGACCCGGTGGTGGCGGGTCCACTCGTCGGGGCCGAGGACCGCGATGCCGGGCAGGTCGGCCAGGTCGGCGGCGATCCCGCGTTCCCATTCGACGAAGCGTTCCTCTTCGTGGGCGGCGGGCGGGAAGCCGACGACGAGCGGCCTGCGGGTCCGTTCGGACAGGGCCTTCAGCGCGGCCGGGTAGGCGGTGCGCAGCTCGGCGAGGAGCGTGTCGTCCACCGGGCCGAACCGTTCCAGGTCCGCGGCCCGCAGCAGCACCACGCCCACCGCGGTGGCCGGGTCGGCGAGGACACCGGACGGGTCCTGAAGGCTCGCCAGGACCTGGTGGTAAGGGGCCTCCGCGACGGTGACGCCCTCCTCCTCCAGTGCGGACTCACACATCAGCGGGAGGTTGCCGAGGGCGAAGGTGGCGGCGAGGCCGAGGGTCGGCCGCCGTACTGCGGCGGGCCCTTCCTCACGGGCCACGACCGCGGTAGCACCGCCCTCGCGGGACACGGTCGCGGTCGCACCGCCCTCCCGCACGACCGCCGTCGCGTCCCGCGCCGTCTCCTCGAGCAGCCGCACGAACTCCTCCCCCAGCGCGGTGGCGGTCGCCGCGTCCAGGATGTCCAGGTTGTGGTCGAGCCGGACCGTGCCCGCGTCCGGGGTCATGGTGATCATCAGGTCGAGGTCGGTGTATCCGATCCCGGCGGGCAGCACCTCCAGCCGGTTCAGCCGACCGGAGAAGCGGACGAAGTTGAAGTACACCTCCACGAGCGGCGCGTTCGCCCGGTACAGCCCCTGCTTGGCCAGTGTGGCCAGGACGTCCGAGAACATGGCGCCCTTCGCCAGGACCTTCTCCAGCCGGCCGTCGGTCCGGCGCAGCACCTCCTCGACCGTCTCGCCCGCGGCGGCCTGCGCCGGGAACGGCACGGGCACGCCGTAGAAGCCCACGGCGCCGAACGCGTCGGCGTGGATGCGGGTGTCGACGGGCACGGCGAGCACGAACCGCTCGCGCTCCCGCTTCCTGGCGAGCAGCACGGTCAGTGTGCCGAGGCAGAAGGCGGCCGGGGTGACGGCCAGAGTGCTCGCGGCCGCCGAGACGCGCTCCATGAGTGAGCCGGGGAGGGTGACGGTCACGCTGCCTGCCCGGTACGAACGGTCCTCGGGCCGGTCATGGGTGAGTGTCAGGTCCAGCCGCTCGCTGCCGTGGAAGGCCTCGCGCCACTCGGCGGTGGCGCCCTGGCCGCCTTCCTGGGCCTCGATCAGCAGGTCGATGTCCCGGTTGGTGACGGTGCCGCCGAGCGGGGTGCCGGACAGTTCGGCGTCGATCTCCCCGGCCACCAGCAGCAGGGACTGCAGATCGCTGACCGCGTGGTGCGCTCCGAAGACCAGGATCTGGCCGCCGGTACCGCCGTCGAGCAGTTCGAAGCGCCACAGCGACGGGCTCGCCAGGTCGAACGGCGGCTCCAGCAGCCGGCGCAGCCGGTCGGCCGGATCGGCGTCCGGGTCGGCGGTCCAGCGCAGCAGCGGCCGCGTCAACTCGCGGTCCACGCGCAGCTGTCGCCCGCCCTCGGGTCCGGTGACGATCGCGGTGCGCAGGGCGGCGTGCCGTGCGGCGAGCCGGTCGACGATGTCCGTGAGGGTCTCGCGGGTGGAGGGCGCGGTGAGGCGTACGGCGAGGCCGACGCCGTGGGCCGCGTCGGGCATGCCCGGCTGGGCGCTGCGCAGGAGCCGTACGACGTCCCGGGTGGCGGGCCGCAATTCGGTCTCGGGCACTTCCGCCGCCCGCTCCGGCTTCTCCTCGCGCGCTGCCGTCTCCCGCTCGGGCAGGGCCGCGCCCAGGGCGCGGGCGAGGCCGCGGATGTCGGCGGCGGAGAACACGTCGGCGGCCGGGAGTTCGACCCCGAGCTCGCGGGCGAAGGCGTTGCGCAGCCGGACCAGCATCAGGGAGTCCAGGCCGAGTTCCTTCAGGGCCGTGGTCGCGAACACGTCCACGGCGCCGCCGGAGACCTCGCCGACCCGGGCCCGTACGTACGCCTCCAGCCACTCGGCGCGGTCGTGCTCGGTGGTGGCGGCGAACACCTTCCTGACGAGGTCGTCGGTGTCGGCGCCGCCCGTCGGAAGGGTGATCAGGTCGCCCAGGATCGGGCGGCCGCGCACCGCGTCGGGGTCGAGCCCGAGCAGTTCCCAGTCGAGGGCGATGGGCGCGAGCTGACGGCGGCCGGTGGTCAGCACCCGCTCGAACAGTTCGCCGCCGTCCTGCGGGGAGAAGGCGATCAGTCCGGAGCGGCTGGTCTCGGCGGCCCGGGTGCCGGACTCGGCGACCATGCCGACGCCGGCCCAGGCGCCCCAGTCCAGGCTCAGCGCCCGCCGGTCGGCGTGGGCGAGGTGATGCGCCCAGGCGTCGAGGAAGGCGTTGGCGGCGGAGTACGGGCTCTGACCGGCCGAGCCGAGGAGTCCGGCCGCCGAGGCGAACAGCACCAGGCTCCGGGCTTCCGGAATCAGTTCGGTGAGCAGGGCGGTGCCGAGCACCTTGGGGGCGAGAACGCGCAGGACGCGTTCGTCGGTCAGGTTCGCCACGGTGGCGTCGTCGAGGACACCGGCCGCGTGCACGACCGTGGTGATCGGGCCCGCCTCATGTCGTACGGCGTCCAGGGCGGCCGTGAGACCGGCGCGGTCGGCGACGTCGGCGCGGGGCAGGTGCACGGTGACACCGCGCTCCTGAAGGCCCCGGATCCAGGCGGTGGTTTCGGCGTCGGGCGTTCCCCGGCTCATCAGGGCGAGCTGTCGGGCGCCGCGTCGGACCAGCCGCTCGGCGACGACCCGGCCGAGGCCGCCCAGACCGCCGGTGATCAGGTGGACGCCGTCGGTGCCGGCGTCACCGGCGTCGTCCGGGCGGGTACGGGCCAGACGCGGCACCAGGCGGCCCGACTCGCGCAGCGCGACCAGCCGTTCGTCGTCCGCGTGCCACAGCTGCGTCCACAGTTCCCCGGCGCCGCCCGTGGGCGGCAGGTCGACGAGCGTGGTCGCCAGTTCGGGGTACTCCTGCGCCACGGCGAGGCCGAAGCCCCAGGCCAGCGCCTGCTGGGGGTGCGTCACCCGGCCGCTGTCACCGGCGGCCTGGCTGCCGCGGACGACCACGAACAGGCGGGGCGTGCGGCCCTTCGGCCGGTCGGCGAGGGTCCGCACCAGATGCAGGGTGCTCAGGCAGCACAGGCGGGCCGCCTCATCGGCGGTGCGTGCGTCGCCGATCGCCGGGGCGTCGAGCGCGGAGAGCTGGACGACCCGTCCGGGCGGCCCGTCCGGGTAGGCCTCGTCCAGCAGACGGGCCAGCTGGGCGGGGTCGGCCGGATCGAGCACATAGCGTCCGGGGCCTTCGACGCCGAACGCCTCTCCCCTGCGGGCGATGACGTGCGGCACCAGATCCCCGAGCCGTTCAGCCAGTTCTTCGGCCACTCCGGTCTCGTCGGCGAGGATCAGCCAACTGCCGCCGTCGGGCGCCTCCTGTGCCTCGGGGCGGGGCTGCCAGCGGGTCTCGAAGAGCGCGCCGTCCAGCGGCGAGAGCGCGGCGAGCCGGAACTGAGAGGCCTCCAGGACGAGTTGTTCGTCCTCGTCCCACAGCCGCAGGTCGAGCGTCGCGGTGTCGCCGTCCACGCCGCGCAGGGCACAGGTCACCCAGGCCGGTGTGGTGCGCAACCCGGTGAACCGCAGCCGTCCGACCCCGGCGGGCACGAACGCCCGTCCCTGCGGGGCGTTTTCGGGGAACGCGGCCGAGTGGAAGGCGGCGTCGAGCACGGCGGGGTGCAGCAGATGACCGGCGGCGGGCTTGGCGGCGAGCCGGCCGACCGCGGCGGCATCGCTGCGGTGGCCCTCCTCCAGCCCCCGGAAGAAGGGGCCGTACTCGATGCCGAGGGCGGCGAGTCCGGCGTACACGGCCGGTACGTCGACGCGCTCCGCACACCGCTCGCGCAGCGCGGACAGGTCCTCGCCCTCGTCCGCCGCGGGACCGGCGTCGGCAACCGCGATCCGGCCGGTGACATGCCGTTCCCAGCGCTCGCCCGGCGCGGCGGAGGCGACGGTGAAGTCCCGGAAGCCGTTCTCGGCCGGGCGCAGCACGAGTTGGAGCCGTACGGGCCGTTCCTCGTCCAGCCGCAGCGGCTGGACGAACGCCACGTCGGCCAGCCGCACCTCGCCGCCCTCCGTCACCGCGGTCGCGGCTTCGAGCGCCATGTCGAGGAAGGCCGCACCGGGCAGCCACACCTCGCCGGTGACGCGGTGGTCGGTCAGATAGACGAAGCGGGAGTCGCGCAGGTCGATCTCGCTCTGGAAGATGTCCTTGTCCGGCTCGTCGCTGGCCTCGACGTGGGTGCCGAGCAGCGGCGAACCCCCGGCCGCGCCGCCGCCCTGGACCGGGGCGAGCCAGTGCCGTTCGCGGGCGAAGGCGTAGGTGGGCAGGTCCGCCCTGTGGCCCTCGGGGAACAGCGCGGCCCAGTCGGGCGTGTGCCCGGCCGTGTACAACTCGCCCACCCTGCCGAGCAGTACGTCCCGGCCGTCGCGCTGCCTGCGCAGCGAACCGACGCCGACCGCGTCGATGCCGGCCTCGGCGGCGACCGCCTCGACGGACGAGGTGAGCGAAGGGTGCGGGCTGAGCTCCACGAAGTAGCGGTAGCCGTCGGCCAGCATCCGCCGGACGGTGTCCGCGAAGCGGACGGGCTGCCTGAGGTTGGCGAACCAGTAGGCGGCGTCCAGCCGGTCCCCGGGCACCGGTTCGGCCAGCACCGACGAGTAGAACGGGGTGGGTGTGCGGGTGCCGTGGACGACGGAGAATCGGTCGAGCAGTTCGTCGCGGAGCGGCTCCAGCAGCGGGGTGTGCGAGGCGAACGGCGTCGACAGGACGCGTGCGGGGATCTCCCGCTCCTCCAGGCTCCGGCGCAGCTCGGCCAGTGCGTCGGCGTCGCCCGAAACGGCCGTGCCCCGGGCGCTGTTGAGGGCCGCGACGAACAGCCGGTCGGCATACGGTTCGAGCAGTTTCTCGACGTCCGCGGAGGGCAGTTCCACGGCCAGCATGCCGCCCTGTCCGACCAGGGGGACGACCGCCTGGGCGCGCCCCGTCACCACGGCCACCGCCTCGTCCAGTGTCAGGGCGCCCGCGGTGTAGGCGGCGGCGATCTCGCCCAGGCTGTGTCCGACGACCGCGTCGGGTGTGACGCCGAGTTCGCGCCAGGCGGCGGCCAGGGCCGCGTTGACCGCGAACAGAACCGGCTGGAGGTACTCCGTGCGGTCGAGCGGGGAGAACTCCTCGGGTGCGCGCAGCACATTGAGCACGGACCAGCCGACCTGCCGGTGGACAGCCTCGTCGATTCGGGTCAGCTCCTCGCGGAACGCCTCGGAACGGGCCAGCAGTTCCATGCCCATGCCGGTCCACTGGCCGCCGTGCCCGGCGAACACGAAGGCCACCTTGCCGGTCTGCTCCTCGCGGGGCGGTGTCAGGGGCCTGCGCCCGCTGCTCAACGCCTTGAGGGAGGAGAGCAGTTCGTCCCGGTCGCCGGCGACGACGGTCGTGCGCCATTCGAAGTGGCTGCGGTGACGGGCCAGGGTGTGGGCGACGTCCGGCAGCGAGGTGTCGTCGGTGACGTACCGGGCCAGCCGCGCGGCCTGTCCGCGCAGCGCCGTCTCGCCGCGTCCGGACAGCACGAACAACCGCTTCTCGGGCAGTGTTTCACGCGGGGCAGCAGGGTCGACGGGCACGGCCGCGGGCTCGACGCGCGGGGCCTCCTCGACGATCACATGGGCGTTGGTGCCGCTGATGCCGAAGGCACTGATCCCGGCGCGCCTGACCCGCTCCCCCGTCGACGGCCAGTCCACGGCCTCCTGGAGCAGCCGCAGCCCGCTGCCGTCCCACTCGACGTGCCGGCTGGGCGTGTCGGCGTGCAGGGTGCGCGGCAGGGTCCGGTGGCGCAGCGACTGGACCACCTTGATCAGCCCTGCCACGCCCGAAGCCGCCTGCACATGGCCGATGTTGGACTTGAGGGAGCCGAGGAACAGCGGGCGGTCCTGGGGACGGGAGTCGGCGAAGACCTCGGCCAGCGCATTGGCCTCGATCGGGTCGCCGAGCGTCGTTCCGGTTCCGTGGGCCTCCACGTAGTCGATGTCGGCGGGTTCCAGTCCGGACACGTCCAGCGCCCGCCGGATCACCTGCTCCTGCGCGGGGCCGTTGGGCGCGGACAGGCCCTGGCTGCGGCCGTCCTGGTTGACGGCCGTGCCGCGCAGCACGGCCAGTACCTCGTCCCCGTCGCGCCGGGCGTCGCTCAGCCGCTTCAGTACGAGCATGCCGACGCCCTCGGCCCAGATCGCGCCGTCCGCGTCGTCGGAGAAGGAACGGCAGCGGCCGGTCGGGGACAGTCCGCGCAGCCGGCTGAACTCCACGAAGGTCTGGGGTGTGACCATCAGCGTCACTCCGCCGGCCAGCGCGAGATCGCACTCGCCGGTCCGCAGCGCCTGTGTCGCGAGGTGGGTGGCCACCAGGGAGGAGGAACAGGCGGTGTCGACGGTCATCGCCGGACCGTGCAGGCCGAGGGCGTAGGCGAGCCGGCCCGAGGCCACGCTCAGCGCGGAGCCGGTGCCGACGTAGCCGTCCAGCTGGTCGAGCCGGGAGCCGGACAGATAGTCGCTGCCGAACATCCCGACGTACACACCGGTGATGCTGCCCGCCAGTGCGGCGGGCACGATCCCGGCGCGCTCCAGCGCCTCCCAGGACGTCTCCAGGAGCAGCCGCTGCTGCGGGTCCATGGCGGCGGCCTCCTTCGGGGTGATGCCGAAGAAGCCCGGGTCGAAGGACTCGATGTCGTCCAGGAAGCCGCCCTCGCGGGCGTATGTCTTGCCGAGGGCGTCCGGATCGGGGTCGTACAGCGACTCCACGTCCCAGCGCGCCGCCGGGAACGGACCGACCGCGTCACGGCCGTCCGCGACCAGCCGCCACAGTCCCTCCGGGTCACTCACCCCACCGGGCAGCCGGCAGGCCATGGAGACCACGGCGATCGGCTCGTCCGTCGCCGGGGCGGCGAGGCGTGCCGGGGCGGACGCGGTGCGCCGGGCGGCACGGTCGCCGTCCGTGACGAGGACGTGGGACAGCAGATGGGCGGCGAGCCGGCCCGCGGTGGGGTGGTCGAACAGCAGAGTCGCGGGGAGCCGGGCGCCGATGCGGTTGCCGATGCGGTTGCGGAGTTCGACCGCGGTCACCGAGTCCATGCCGAGGTCGCGCAGCGGCTGGTCGGGGCGGACGGATTCCGCCGAACGCAGGCCGAGGGCGCGGGAGACCTCGTCGCGGACCAGGGCAAGGACGCGTTCGGCGCGTTCCGGCTCCGGCAGCCGGGCCAGGCGGTCGGCCAGGCCGTCAGCGGTGGGCCGGTCGGTGCTGGGCGCGGGCAGCAGCGAGCGCCACAGCGCGGCCCCGTCCGCGTGCTCGCGCAGCCGGGGCAGGTCCAGGACCCAGGCGACCAGGTGCGGCGCGTTCCGCCGCAGGGACAGCTCTACCAGGTCGCGGCCCTGGTCGGGGGTGAGGGCGCGATGGCCGAGACGCGCCATCCGCTCCAGGTCGGCGTGTGCGGCGGCGAGGCCCTCGCCCGCCCACGCGCCGAACGAGACGGAGACGCCGGGCAGGCCCAAGGAACGCCGGTGGTGGGCGAGTTGGTCCAGGAAGGCGTTGGCCGCCGCGTAGTTGCCCTGGCCCGGGTTGCCGACGACACCGGCGGCCGAGGAGACCAGCAGGAACAGGTCGAGGGGCGCGTCCGCGGTGAGCCGGTGCAGATGGGCGGCGCCGTCGGCCTTCGGGCCGAGCACCCGTGCGAGCCGCTCGGGGGTCAGCTCGGCGACCACGCCGTCGTCCAGGACACCGGCACAGTGCACGACGCCCCGCAGCGGCGACTCCTCGCCGATCCCGGCGAGTACGTCGGCCACGGCCGCCGCGTCCGCCACGTCGCATGCCGCGACCTCGACCTCGGTGCCCAGCGCGGCCAGTTCGGCGGTGACCTCGGCGGTGCGGGGATCGTCGGCGCCCTGACGAGAGGTCAGGAGCAGCCGGGGAACGCCGAGTTCGGCGAGGAGGCGGGCGATGTGCCGGCCGACGGCTCCCAGACCGCCGGTGATCAGCACGGTGCCGTCGGTGGGGACCGGGGTGGGGGTGCCGGCCAGGTCCAGGACCACGGGGCGGTCGGACACGGCCCGGTGGCGGATCGCCTCGCGGACGTCGGTGACATGGAAGACGCGCGGGTGTTCGGCTGCCGCTGCCGCGGCGGTGAGCGCCACGTCGTCCGCGACCACCGTGATCCGTGACGCGTCGGTGACCGCCTCGGAGCCCGGCGCGGTGTCGGCCGTGGCGGCCACCCGCAGGCCGGGAAGAAGTCCCTCGACGTCGGCGGCGACCTCGGTCAGCACACCCGCGCACGCGACGGATGCCGCTCCGGGCGCCGGGAGCGCGAGCGCGTGCACCTGGATCCGCACCTGGCCGGGCCCCAGCGGCAGGGGCTCGGCGGTGCGCAGGGCCGGATCGTCGGCGAGGACCAGTTCGTAGTGGTCCCCGGCCGGCACGCGCAAGGTGTCCGCGGGGCGGGCGCGCACCAGCCTCGGAACGAGCAACGTACCGGCACGAAGGGCGAGTTCGGGTTCGTCGGAACGGCCCCCGGTGGCGAGCAGAGCGGTCGCCATGTCCGCGTGGTCGAGATCGTCGAGGTCGAGCAGGGTCAGCCCGAGGTCCGGGTGCTCGGCGCGGGCGCTGCGCGCCAGGCCCCACAGCACCGACTGGGCGAAGCCGGTCACCCGGTCGCCGTCGGCGGCGGCGACCGCGCCGCGGGTCACCCATACGGTCCGGGACGGGGCCTCCTCCCCGGGCAGCGCGATCAGGGCGTGCAGTTCCTCCAGTGCCGCGGCGGCCAACTCCTGTGCCACGGCCGCCGGTTCGGCGTCATCGGCCGGACGCGGCCAGATGCGTACGACGACGTCGGTGCCCGTGTCGCGCACCTCGGCCCCCGCCGCGCCGAGGCCCTGCCGGGCCGCCGCGACCTGTGGATCGGACCCGTCCCCGACGACCGCCCACACGGTGCCCTCTGCGGCGGAGGGCTCCTCGGGCAGATCCGTCCACGCGACCTCGTACAGGTGCCGTCCGTTCTCCGAACCGCCGCCCAGGTCGGCCGGGTCGGCGGCGCGCAGCCGTACGGTCTCAAGGCGGCCGGCCGGGAGTCCGTCGGCGTCCCACAGGGTCACGTCCAGCGTGAGGTCCGTGGCCGAACCGCCCGTGCGCCGTACGGACGCGGTCAGGTCGGCGGCGCCGCCGGGCGGCAGCACGCAGCGGCCCACGGCGACCGGGAGGAACACCCGCCCGCCGTCGGCGTCGAAGGCCGCGGCGACCTGGAGGGCGGCGTCCAGCAGCGCCGGGTGGACCGGGTAGGGATCGGCCACGTCACGGGCGTCGGACGGCAGCGAGAGGCGTGCCAGCAGCGTGTCGTCGTCGGTCGCGACCACCGACCGCACGCCCTGGAAGGCGGGACCGTAGCCGAGGCCGAGCACGTCCAGCCGCTCGTAGGTCTCCGGGGTCCAGAGCTCCTCGGCCGTCTGCGGCCACACCGGCGGCTGCCCGGCCGCCACGGGGGCGGACTCGGCCGCGGACGCGGTGGCGTGCAGGGTCCAGCCGGTGGCGTCCTGGCCGCGCGGGCGGCTGTGCACGGTGATCTCCGGCACGGGACCGGCGGTGACCACCTCGACGGACACCTCGACCGTGTGGGAGTCCGGCAGCACCAGGGGGCTGAGCAGGAGCAGGGCGGTGACGTCGGCCGGGGTGTCCGGGCGGGCCACGGCGAGGGCCGCGCGGCACAGCTCGGCCAGGGTCGTGCCGGAGACCACGGTCCGGCCGAACACGGCGTGGTCGGGCAGCCAGTCGGCGGTGGCCGGGGACCACTCGTCGCGGAAGGTCCAGCGGGTCGCGTCGGCCGACTGGAGCTGGATGCCGAGCAACGGGTGCGCGGCGCGGTCGAACAGACCGGGACCGCCCGTGCCGGACTCGGGCTCGGTCCAGTGGCGCTGCGGATCCCAGGCGTACGTCGGCAGGTCCACGGGCGCCGTGCCGGCGACCAGGCGGCGCCAGTCGATCCGCCGTCCCTGGACGTGGAGTTCGGCGGTGGCCCGGTCCAGGCAGGCGCGGGCGTCCTCGTCGCGGCGCAGCGAGCCGACGGCGAGCAGATCGTGGCCGTGGTCCTCGCCGACGGTGCGCAGGGCCGTGAGCAGGGAGGGGTGCGGGCTGAGCTCCACGAAGTGGCGGTAGCCGTCGGCAGTCATGCGCTCCACGGTGGGGGCGAAGCGCACGGTCTCCCGGAGGTTGGTGTACCAGTAGTCGGCTTCCAGCTCCTCGGTGACCGGCTCGCCGGTGACGGTGGAGTACCAGGCGACGGACGTCGGGCTGCTGATGACGCCGTCGAGTTCGTCGAGGATCGTCGCGCGGACCGGTTCGACCTGGGCGCTGTGGGAGGCGTAGTCGACCTCCAGGCGCCGGACGAAGACCTGCTCCGCCTCGAGGTCGGCGAGGAAGGCTTCCAGGGGGACCACGTCGCCGGCGATCACCGTGGACCGGCCGCTGTTGACGGCCGCGACGCTCACCCCGTCGGGGAGCCGTGTCTCCACCTCGGTGTGGGGCAGGGCCACGACGGCCATGGTGCCGGTGCCGGACAGCTCGGTCAGTGCCTGGCTGCGCAGGGCAACCACGGCGGCCGCGTCGTTGAGGCTGAGCGCCCCCGCGACACAGGCCGCGGCGACCTCGCCCTGGCTGTGCCCGATCACGGCGTCGGGCCGGATGCCCCGGGCCCGCCACACGGCGGCCAGCGACACCATCACGGCGAACAGCACCGGCTGGACCACGTCCACCCGGTCCAGGGACGGGGCGCCCGCCTCACCGCGCAGCACCGAGGTCACCGACCACTCGGTGAAGGGCCGCAGGGCGGCGTCGCAGCGGTCGAGTTCGTCGGCGAACACCGGGTCCCGGTCGAGCAGGTCGCGGGCCATGCCGGTCCACTGGGCACCCTGGCCGGGGAAGACGAAGGCCACCTTGCCCACGGGCCGGGTCTGCTCGGGGCCGACGGTCAGGTCGGGGTCGGGCTGTCCTTCGGCGAGTGAGCGCAGTGCGGTGAGCAACTCGTCGCGGTGGCCCGCCCGGACGACGGCTCGGTGGTCGAAGTGGGTGCGGTGGTGGGTGAGCGTCGCGGCCACGGCGGGCAGGGGCAGCTCCGGCCGGGCTTCCAGTGCCGCGCGGAGGCGGGCGGCCTGTCCGCGCAGGGCGGGAAGTCCGCGCGCGGAGAGCGGGAAGAGGCAGGTGCCGTGCGGTTCACCGGCGAGGGGGCTCGTGCCGGACCCGGTGCCTTCCTGTGCCGGCTCCTCGGGCGCCTCCTCCAGCACCACATGGGCGTTGGTGCCGCTGATGCCGAAGGCGCTCACTCCGGCCCGCCGCGCGCGGCCCGCCTCGCGCGGCCATGCCTCGGCGTCGCCGAGCACGCGCAGGCCGCTGTCCGTCCAGTCGATGTGCTCGGTGAGGGTCTCGGCGTGCAGCGAGGCCGGAATGCATTCGTGGCCGAGGGCCAGCACCGTCTTGATGACGCCGGCGATGCCCGCCGCGGCCTGGGTGTGACCGATGTTGGACTTGAGGGAACCGACGCCGAGCGGCCGGTCGGCAGCGCGGCCGGGCCCGAACACGTTGGCCAGCGCCCGGCCCTCGATCGGGTCGCCCAGCCGGGTGCCCGTGCCGTGCGCCTCGACGTGGTCCAGGTCGTGCGGGGTCAGCCCGGCGGCGTCCAGCGCGGCGCGCAGCACCCGTTCCTGGGCGGGGCCGTTGGGCGCGCTCAGGCCCTGGCTGCGGCCGTCCTGGTTGATCGCCGAGCCCTTGACGACGGCCAGCACCCGGTCGCCGTCCCGGCGTGCGTCCGCGAGCCGCTTGAGCAGGACCAGCCCGCAGCCCTCGCCCCACACCACACCGTCGGCGTCGGCCGAGAACGGGCTGCAGCGCCCGGACGGCGACAGCCCGCGCAGCCTGCTGAACTCGACGTGCCCGCGCGGCGTCACGAGAAGCGTCGCGCCACCGGCGAGCGCCAGGTCGCACTCGCCGCTCGCCAGCGCCCGCGCCGCCAGATGCAGCGCGACGAGGGAGGACGAGCAGGCGGTGTCGACGGTCACCGCGGGGCCCTGGAGGCCGAGGGTGTAGGCGATGCGCCCGGAGGCCACGCTGGCGGCCGAGCCGGTGCCGACGTGCCCGTCGAGCTGGCCGAGCGAGGCGGCGGCCAGATAGCCGCTGTCGTACAGGCCGACGTAGACGCCGGTGGAGCTGCCGTTCAGCGTGTCCGGGACGATGCCGGCCCGCTCCAGTGTCTCCCAGGCGGTCTGCAGCAGCAGCCGCTGCTGCGGGTCCATGGCCGCGGCCTCGCGCGGGGAGATCCCGAAGAAGGGCGCGTCGAAGCGGTCGATGCCGTCCAGGAATCCGCCGCGCAGGGTGTAGGCCTTTCCGGTGGCCTCCGGGTCGGGGTCGTAGAGCCCGTGGGTGTCCCAACGGCCCGCGGGGACCTCGGAGACGGCGTCCTCACCCGCGGCCAGCAGCCGCCACAGCGCCTCGGGGTTCTCGGCACCGCCGGGGAAGCGGCAGGCCATGGAGATGATGGCCACGTCGTCGTCCGGACGGGCGGCAGCGGCCCGGACCGGCTCGGGGTGCGTCGACGCCGGTGCGCCGAAGGGTGGTTCGAGGACGGCCTCGGCGATCACGGAGATCGTGGGGTGGTTGAAGACCAGGGACGGCTCCAGGGGCCGGCCGATCCGCTCGGAGAGCTCGGCGGCAAGGGTCACCAACTGGCGTGAACCGATGCCGAATTCGGCGAGGGGCCGGTCCGGGTCGACGGCCGGCGGGTCGATCCCGGCCGCCTCGGCGACGGCCGACGCCAGCCAGGCCCGTACGCCCTCGGAGGTCGTCGGGGACGGCTCGGGGGACTGCTTCGGGGACTCGTTCGCAGGCATCTGGGCAGGTGTCCTCGTGAACTCGGGCTCAGGCGGATGCCGTACGGCCGCGCACGCTACGGCGCAGGCGACGGCATGGGGGCAGGGCTGACCGTCGTACGAGGGACGTACGACGGTCAGCGGTCGGCGGCGGGCATCGGCGACCCGGCCGTGCCGCCGGCACCGATGGGGGCGCCGGCGGCGGGCGGTGTCACACCGCGGAGGGCTCGCCGATCACCGCGAGGGTGCCGTCGAGATGGGCCGCACGGGTGGCGCGGCGCTGGATCTTCCCGCTGGACGTCTTGGGGATGGTGCCGGGCTGGACCAGCACGACGTCACGCACCGACAGGCCGTGGGCCTCGCCGAGCGTGCTGCGGATCAGGTCGGTGACCTTCTCGGCCTCGCCGACCGCGTCCGGGGACAACTCGGCGACGACGACCGCCTGTTCGCCCTCCGTTCCGCAGTCCACGGAGAACGCGGCGGTGCAGCCCGGCCGCAGCGCCGGGTGGGACAGCTCGGCGGACAGCTCCAGGTCCTGCGGGTAGTGGTTGCGGCCGTCGATGACGATCAGGTCCTTGAGGCGGCCGGTGACGAACAGTTCGCCGTCGCGCAGGAATCCGAGGTCACCGGTGCGCAGGAAGCGGCGCTCCTCGCCGGTGAGGGCGTCGGGGAGCGTGGCGCGGAACGTCTCACGGGTGGCGAGGGCGTTGCGCCAGTAGCCCTTGGCGACGCTCGCGCCGCCGACCCAGATCTCGCCGACCTCTCCCTCTGGCAGTTCCTCCCGCCGTTCGGGGTCGGCGATCACCACGGTCACACCGGGGCCGGGGCGTCCGCAGCCCACGGCCGCGGCGTCCGCCTCACCGGCGTGCGGCCCGTTGTCGGCGGGTTCGAGCAGCGTGGGCGGGGTGTCCACGGAGCCGCCGGTGACCATGAGGGTGGCCTCGGCCAGGCCGTAGCAGGGGTAGAAGGCCTCGCGGCGGAAGCCGGCCTCGCCGAAGGTCTCGGCGAAGCGCCGCAGGGTGGCGGCGCGGACCGGTTCGGCGCCGTTGAAGGCGACCTTCCAGGAGCTGAGGTCGAGGCCGTCGAGCAGGTCCGGGCCGGCGTGCTTGAGGCACAGTTCGTAGGCGAAGTTGGGGCCGCCGCTGGTGTGCGGGCAAAAGCGGCTGACGGCCTGCAGCCAGCGCGCGGGCCGCTGCAGGAAGTGCAGCGGTGAGAAGAGGGTGGCGGTGGCGCCGAGGTACATCGTGTTCAGGACCGGGCCCATCAGGCCCATGTCGTGGTAGACGGGCAGCCAGCTGACGATCAGTTCGTGGCCGTACTCCGCGAGCGTGTCGGGGGTGTGGCCCATCCGCTCGGTGATGACCCGTTCGTTGTCCAGCAGGTTTCCATGGGTCACGACCACTCCGCGCGGGGCGGAGGTCGAGCCGGAGGTGTACTGGAGGAACGCGACGGAGTCCGCGGTGAGTTCGGGTTCGCGCCAGGTGGCGGCCGCCTCGTCGGGGATGTCCTCGGTGGCGACGCGGGCGATGCCGTCCAGTTCGGGGAGGTGTTCCGCCATGGTGTCCAGGGCGGCGATCACCTCGCGGCCGCCGAGGATGACCTTGGCGTCCGCGTCGGCTATCAGGCGCTTCATACGGGTCAGGGCACGGTGGTTCTGTGCCCGGCCCTGCGGGGGGACGCCCGGAACGGCGGCCACCGCGGCCGAGAGGCAGCCGAGGTAGGCGCAGATGAACTCCAGGCCGGGCGGGTGGAGCAACATGGCGCGGGACCCGGCGAGTCCGCGCTCCTGCAGCCAGGCGGCGATGGCTCGCGAACGGTCGGCGAGGCGCCCGTAGGTGAGCTCCTGCGTCTGTCCGTCGCTGTCGCCCGTGACGAGGTAGCGGTAAGCGGTCCGATCAGGGTGGGTCGAGGCGTGCGTGGTCAGTAAATCGACCAGGGAACGTGCCATTTTGACGAGTCTCACCTGTCTGAATTGGTGAGCAGGGAACTGACGCTCGAGGGACGCGTCTCGCGCAACCGCACAAGCCCTGCCCGACCAGGCCCCCTTGCCAGGTCGTCGGGCTCGGCACCCCCGTCGTCGGAGCCACGGGTCGAGCGACTCCAGATGATCCCCGCTTCGGTTTGCTACCGACGGGTAGCACCCTAGCAACTCTCAACTGATCGAAATGCCGAACGTGGGTAAATTGCTTGCGTACTCGGGGTCTCGGTGGGCCGACGGTACATGACGGCCAGGTGAACCCGCCCGGCCCGGCAACGGGATTGAGCCACCTGACGGATGGCCCGTACGACTCCTTCGGGATCGGCCGTCGACACGGCCAGGCGGTCGAAGGGCGCCGACGGCCGCAGCTCGACGAGGACGACGGGACCGTGCGCCCGCACGGCGACGAAGTCCCGGCCCTCGGCGTGCCGCCACTCGCCCAGACAGAACCGGTCGGGCCGCCAGCGGGCGGAGCGCGGCAGCCCGCGCAGCCCACGCCACCAGTCCGGCTCGACGCTCACCGCGCGGACCGCCGTGAGCGGCAGGCGGACCTCGCGGCGCCGGGCCAGCAGGCGCTCGGACAGGGCGAGACGGAGGACCACGTCCTCCCCGTCGACGACGAGCCGGGCCACCGCGACCACCTCCTGGGCGCATCTGTGCCCATGGCCGACCGGAGATCCACCCGTAAACGCCGTCGATTACCCCAAATGCCCGATCGGTGAATCGGCCCTATCGTGCTGTTATGGAGCACGCACTCAGTCCCGTGACCCTCGCAGAGCTGCGGCGTCCGCGCCCGTATCCCGCGGTGTCCGTGCTGACGCCGACGCATCGCCGAGAGCCTTACAACGCCCAGGATCCGGTCCGGCTGCGCAATGTCGTGGCCGAGGCCAAGAAGCAGCTGGAGTCCGATCCCTCGGTCAGCCGGGAGCGGCGCGTCGACGTCGTCGACCAGCTCGACCGGGCCCTGTCCGAGGTGGACCTGGCGCACGCCGAGGACGGCCTGGTGATCTTCGCCGCACCCGGTGAGCACCAGGTGTGGTCGCTCGGCCGCACCGTACCCGAGCGGGTCGTCCTCTCGGACACCTTCCTCACCCGCAACCTCGTCTCCGCACAGGCCGCCGAGCGGCCGTTCTGGGTGCTCTCGGTCTCCGCGGACCGCGTCACGCTGTGGAACGGCGGGCCCGAACGCGTCGTCGAGGACCATTCCGGCGGCTTCCCGATGACCAGGACGCGCGAGAACTTCGACGCGGAGCGCCGGGAACAGATCGGCGACACGCCGAGCACGTTCCGCGACGAGGGCACCCGTCACTTCCTGCGCGACGCGGACACGGCGCTGACGGCCGTGCTGCGCACCGACCCGCGGCCTCTGTACGTCACCGGCGAGCAGGCGGCCCTGTCCGCGATGGACGAGGTCGGCATGGTGATCAGGGAAGCCGTGCACGTCCCGCACGGCGGACTGGCGAACGGCACCCCCGACGCGGTGTGGCAGGCCATACGGCCGATCGTCGACGCGGAGGCCCGCAGGAACGCCGACGCCGTGGCGCGGGAGCTGTCCACCGCCCGGGGACGCAAGGCGTTCGCCGCCGGTGTCGACGAGGTCTGGCAGAGCGCCCGCGAGGGCCGCATCCGGCTGCTCGCCGTCGAGGAGAACTACCGCATCACCGTGCGTGACGACGGTGACCATCTGATCCCGGCGAAGAGCGGCGACCTCGACGCCCGCGAGGACATCGTGGACGAGATCGTCGAGCAGTGTCTGGAGACCGGCGCCGACGTCCGCTTCGTACCGGACGGCACCCTGGGCGACGAGAACGGGATCGCCGGAGTACTGCGCTACTGAGCACGACTTCTGGGCGGCGTACGCTACGGCGTGATCACCGGCCGGGAGGGAGTGCGCACGTGGGTGACCTGCTGGGCGTGGCCGTACTGGGTGCCGGCCACATGGGCGCCGATCACATACGACGCCTCGAGCACGTGGTGAGCGGAGCCAGGGTCGCCGCGGTCGCCGACCCCGACGCCGCGCGCGCCGAGGAGGCGGCCGCCGGCCTCGACGGGGCCTCGGTGCACACGGACGCGGTGGCCGCGCTGGACGCGCCCGGTGTGCGGGCCGTCCTGATCGCCTCGCCCGGCCCCGCGCACGAGGAGGCGCTGCTCGCGGCGTTCGCACGTGGACTGCCGGTGCTGTGCGAGAAGCCCATGGTGCCGGACTCCACGGGAGCGCTCCGCGTCATGGAGGCGGAGGCACGGCTCGGGCGGCGGCTGGCGCAGATCGGGTTCATGCGCCGCTACGACAGCGAGTACCGCCGTCTCAAGGCCCTGCTGGACGGCGGCACCCTGGGGCGCCCGCTGATGCTGCACTGCGTCCACCGCAATGTCTCCTCCCCGCCCGACTTCACCAGCGCCATGCTGGTCAACAGCTCGGTCTCGCACGAGATCGACGCGGCCCGCTGGCTGCTGGGCCAGGAGCTGACCGCCGTGACCGTGCTGCGCCCGGCGTCCTCGCCGGGCGCCCCCGAGGGCCTGGTCGACCCGCAGTTCGTGCTCTTCGAGACCGAGCGGGGGGCCCTGGTGGACGTCGAGGTGTTCGTCAACTGCGGCTTCGGCTACCAGGTGCGCTGCGAGGCCGTGTGCGAGGCGGGCAGCGCCCGCATCGGCGACGAACACACCATGGTCGTGACCTCGCGCGGCAGCGCGCGGGAGGAGGTGGCGCAGGACTATCTCGTCCGGTTCGCCGACGCCTACGACCGCGAGGTCCAGGCGTGGGTCGACGCCACCCGGCGAGGAACGGTCACCGGCCCCAGCGTCTGGGACGGGTACGCGGCCTCCGTGGTCGCCGAGGCGGGGGTCCGGGCGCTGGAGAGCGGCCGCCGGGCGGTCGTCGAACTCGCGCCGCGCCCGGACCTGTACGCATGGCTCAGCCGCTGACGCTCGGCGCGCCGGTCTCCAGGTGCCCGGTGAACCGGCGCGACCAGGTCGTGTCGGAGTCGACGGTGACCGTGAAGTCGTACCAGCCCCACTGGCGGGCCACCACGTCGTACCGGTCCTCCGTCGACGCGCCCGCGGCGACCGTGTACGTCCAGGGACCGTCACCGCGGTAGTGGTTCGAGGTGATGGTGAACTTCACCGACGAGGAACCCGAGTTGGTCATCCTGAAGTAGACGGCGAGTTCGCCGGTGCCGGGCTCCACGGCGTAACGCGTCCTCACCTCGGCCGACTTGCCGGCCTTCGTCGCGTCGCCCTGGAAGCGGCGCAGGAAGCGGTTGGGGCCGACCATGGTGAGGTCGTACTTGCCGCCGCCGTACGCGGGCCCGATGTTGAAGTAGTCGGAGGCGGTGCCGCCCGGGTCGACCGTGTACTGCCAGGGCGTGGTGTCGCGGTAGGCGTTCGGATGGATGGAGAAATGGGCCGCCCGCGCCGCCGGGGCGCCCTGGTTGGCCATGGTGAACCAGGCGAGGATCTCGCCGGTGGCCACGAAGTCCAGGTGGTCGAGGTATCCGTTCGGCTGGTACGGCAGCGCGCGGGCCGGGCGGGTTCCGGGCTCCTGGGCGGGCAGGGCGTTGTCCGTCGGTACGGGGTCGGGCAGCGGAGCGCAGGCGGCCATGCCGATGACGCCGGTCGCGGGCAGCGACACCGGGCCGTGAACCGGGTTGGCGAAGTCGAAGACGCCGGTCAGGTCGCCGCTGACCGCGCGTCGCCAGGCGCTGATGTGGGGGCACTTCGCGGGCCTGCCGATGGCCGCGGTCCAGGTCTCCAGGAAGCGCGCAACCGAGGTGTGCTCGAAGACCTCCGAGGAGACCCAGCCGCCGCGTGTCCAGGGCGAGACGACGATCATCGGGACGCGGAAGCCGAAGCCGTACGGCACGCCGTTCAGGAACTCACCGGCCGTTCCGGCGGGCGGGGCAGGCGGCGGGACATGGTCGAAGAAGCCGTCGTTCTCGTCGTAGTTGAGGAACAGGACGGTCGAGTCGAAGACGTCGCGGTCCGCCGCCAGGGCCTGGTAGACGAGGTTCACGAAGTGGGCGCCGTCGCCGGGCGGGGCGTACGGGTGCTCGGAGAATCCCTGGTCGGGGACGACCCAGGAGACCTGCGGGAGCGTGCCCGCGACGACGTCGGCCTTGATCGCGGCGGCGATGTCGTCCGGGGTCGAGCCGGTCACCTTCGGCACGGAGGACATGCCCCGGTCGTGGAGCGGGTCGCCGGCCTTGGCGTCGGCGAAGCTCTTGAAGTAGGCGCAGCCGTTGTCCCCGTAGTTGTCCGCCGCGTTCTGGTAGACCCTCCAGCTCACCCCGGCGGCCTGCAGCGCCTCGGCGTAGTTCTGCCAGGTCAGGCCCGACTCGTCGCCGCCGTCGTAGCTGGCGGGGTCGACCTTGCCGCTCCACAGGTAGGTGCGGTTGGGGCCGGTGGCGCTGAGGCTGGAGCAGAAGTAGGCGTCGCAGACCGTGTAGTTGTCGGCGAGCGCGTAGTGGAACGGGATGTCGGAGCGGTCCAGATAGCCCAGGGAGCGGACGCTGCCCACGGCCGGGACCCAGTTGTCGAGGCGGCCCTTGTTCCAGGCGGAGTGCTGCGAGGACCAGGAGTGCGGGAGTTCGCCGTTGCACTGGGCGAGCGTCTCGCCGTCCTTGCCGCCCGCGGCCGGGGTCGCGCTGAGCTTCCAGGGGTACTGCCGGCCCCGCCCGTTCGGCTGGCCGAAGACCGAGCGGCCGCCGCTCAGCACGATGCCGCTGCGGTCGTCGAAGCCGCGGACACCCTTGAGGCGCCCGAAGTAGTGGTCGAAGCTGCGGTTCTCCTGCATCAGGATCACCACGTGCCGCACATCCCTGATCGTGCCGGTCGCCGCGCTCCGGGCCGTGGCCGCCATGGGGGTACCCCCTGCTCGAGCGGAGTCGAGAGCTCGGGGAATCGTACCGGCGCCAACCGCCACACCCGCCGCCACGGAAGCGCCGAGCCCGACGAAGCCTCTTCGGCTGATCGGTGTCATTCGCCCCGTCCTCGTCACAGGGGTGCCCCGGTGGCACACCGCCTGCAAGCGTGCATGGGGTGTTCGTCGAGGGCCCTGCCCGTGCGATGAGACGGAGGTGAATAAGAGTCAAAGCCCCGTCCGGGGTGGCCGGGTGGCGTCAGACGCCGCCGAACAGGGCGCTCAGCCCGCGCTCGACCACCGCCCCGACGTCCTCCTGCCCGGCCGGCACCAGGGCGTAGGTGCGCAGCAGGAAGCGGCGCAGCGCCGAGGTGTCGAACTGGAGCAGGGCGATGCCGTACGGCGAGTGGAACTCGAGGACCGTACGCGTCCGGCCGCACGGCCAGACGTGCACATCGCCGTGTCCGGCCGGGGCGTTCAGCCCCTCGTCGAGGAGGGAACGCGCGAAGGTCCAGGTGACACAGGCGCCGTCGAGGGTGGACTCGGGCGGGAAGTCGAAGAACACGGCCAGCGGATCCTCGGAGGTGTACCGCAGCAGGGCGGGCACGGGGACCTCACGGTCCTCGGGAGTGACGAGACGGGCACGGGCGGGCTGCTCGAACGTGGTGTCCATGCCTTTACGAGTCCGCAGCGGCCGTTCGCATGGCGCGAAATTCGGACATAGTTGGTGCGGAGCGCGCCATGCCCCACTGAGACGGCAGGGGGCATAGAACACAGGCACGTCGAACATGCGCATGAGCGCTACACCCGGCCCCCTTCTGGTCGGTCAACACACGTATGCCGTCTACGACTTGCCCACCTCGTCGCGTACGCCATTCGCACCGGCCAACCACACATTGAAGACTCTGGCATATGCCGGAAGCACCACCGGATCGTGTGTTGCCAAATCCCTTACAGGGCGTCGCGGGCTGTGCGACAGTCGTAACCGGTCCCCCGTCCTCCTTGGCCGTCCCGTCCCCGCATCGGAGTGCGTCATGCCGTCCCATCTCTCCGCGGACCGACCAGCCGCCCAGCCACCCGGGCGCGGCTCGGTCGAGGCGCTGATAACACAGGCGCGGCGACTCAAGGGCGAGGTGGACGCCGTACGGCGGGACGCGCAGAGCGACGGTTCGGACCCCGAGGAGCGATGGCAGCGCGCACTGTACGACCTCGCGCTGCACCAACTCGACGATCTGGACGAGCACTTGGCCCAGCTGCGGGACGGACCACTGCCGGTGGCGCCGGCCACGGCCGAGCCGTTACCGACGGCCGCCGTGCCCGCGGCGTCCGGCAACACGGTCGGCGGTTCCCTGCTGAGCCGCGTCGGCAGCGCCGAGTGGAACCTGCTGACGGACGAGGCCAGTTGGTCCGGGGAGCTCTACCAGATCCTCGGCCTCGACCCGGCCGCACCCGCACTCACCCTCGACGAACTGCCGTCCCTGGTGCTCGACGACGACCGGGCGAAACTGACCGCGATAGTGACGGACTGTCTGGTCGACGCCAAACCGATCGACGGGGAGTTCCGCGTGGTACGGCCCGACGGACTCACGCGGACCGTGCACATGATGGGCGAGCCCGTGCTCGACGCCGACGGCAGCACCGCCTCGATGTGGGCCGTGCTGCGCGACGTCAGTGAACTGCGCCGCAGTCAGCGGACGGTGCGCGAGACCCGTGACTCGTTGCAGCGCCACCGGCACCAGGCCCAGACCGAGCACAGGCTTGTGGTAGAGCCGCAGGAAGCCGAGCTGCCGCCGTGGCGCGGCTCCCTGCGGCTCCCGCGACCGGGGCCACAGACCCTCGACCTCGCGGGCCGCCAACTGCCGTCCGCATCGAACACGCGGACCGGCGGCGACTGGTACGACGCGATCGAACTGTCCGACGGCGACACACTGCTCAGCGTCGGCGATCTGACGGGGCACGGCGTGAGCGTCACCTCGGGCATGGCGATGCTGCTGGGCGCCCTGCGCGGCATGGCGATGGCGGGCACCGAGCCCGGTCAGCTGATGGCCTGGCTCAACCAGTTACTGGACGCCACCGAGCAACCGGCCCTGGGCAGCGCCGTCTGCTGTCGCTACCGGCCCGCGACCCGCACCCTGGTGTGGGCGCAAGCAGGACACCCCGCCCCGCTGCTGTTCCGCGGCGGGACGGGGTGCGTGCTCAGCGCGCCGGCCGGCGTGCTGCTCGGCGCCACCTCGGGAGCCGGTTACGGGCAGGTCGAAGTGACCCTGGAACCGGGCGACCTGCTCCTGCTGCACACCGACGGACTGGTGCCCGGGCACAGCAAAGCGGACTCCCTCGACTGTCTCCTCGGCCTGGCCCCGCGGTTCGAAACGGCGGACACCGCTCAGGACTGCGTACGGGCGTTGGTCGAGGAACTCGGCGAGACCGGCCGCGAGGACGAGGCCTGCGTGCTCATCGCCAAGGTGAGTGAATAAGAACAGCCGAGACGGACGGATGGTTCGGCGTGGGCCGAGCAGCGCGCCGGCCCCCTATGCCTGTGCGCTGTTGCCGCCCCTGCCCTTGGGCTTGGGCAGGGCGAGCCTGATCTCCTCCCGCAGTTGCTGGATCTTCGGGTAGTTGGAGTACTCGGCGGTCAGCCGGTACATCTGGCGCAGCCGGTCCCAGGTGCGGTGGGAGGAGTTCGATCCCATCGACACCAGGGCCAACCGCGCGTAGTGGCCCGCCTGTTCGGGGTCGTCCGCGATGAAGCAGGCGGAGGCCATGGACAGGAAGTCGAAGATCTGAGACCGCTCCTGCCGACTGCCGGCCCTGAGCGTCAGGGCCTTCTCCGCGTAGTGCTGGGCGTGTACGGCCGCGCTCGGGTCGTGCTCGGCCAGTGTGCGGTAGGCCAGGGCCTGCATGCCGTACAGATCCGCTTCGTTGAACATCTGCATCCAACTCGGCGGCGGCACATCGCCCCGGTCGGAGACGAAGAGGTCCTCCGCCTGGCCGAGGGTGCGGCGCATCGCCTGGCCCTTGCCCGTCGACGCCTGCGCCCAGGCCTCGATGGTGTGGAACATCGCCCGGGTGCGCGGCAGCACCTCGTGGCCCGAGCCGGACTGGGCGAGCTTCATCAGGTCGAGTGCTTCGTCGGGCCGGCCGAGGTGCACCATCTGGCGAGCTGCTCTGGAGAGCGCCTCCCCGGCGCGGGGCCGGTCACCGCCCTCACGGGCCGCATGGGCGGCGATGACGAAGTACTTCTGGGCCGTGGGTTCCAGGCCGACGTCGTGCGACATCCAGCCCGCGAGGACGGCGAGGTTGGCCGCGACGCCCCACAGGCGCCGCTGGAGATGGTCGGGGTGACGGTAGGCGAGCATGCCGCCCACCTCGTTGAGCTGACCCACCACAGCCTTGCGCTGCAGCCCGCCGCCGCGGGCCGCGTCCCAGGCCCGGAACACCTCGACCGAGCGCTCCAGCTCCTCGATCTCCTGCGATCCGATGGGGGCGGCCTCGTACCGGTCGAACCCGACGGGGTCGGCGTGCAGGGGGTCGTCGAGGGCAGGGGCGTCGGCCTTGAGTGCCGGGTCGTTGTGCAGCCAGTCGTACATGGCGCTGCTGAGTGCGGATCCCGCGGCGAGCGCGGCACCCGCGCCCACCAAGCCGCGTCGGTTGAGCATGAGGTCCATTCCCGTGAATTCGGTGAGGACCGCGGCGGTACGTTCGGGCGCCCACGGCACGCCGTCGGGATGTTCCGCAATCCCGCCGCCCGGCCGTTTCCCTGTACGCCCGTGCCGCACCAGACCGAGGTCCTCGATGGTCACGACACGGCCGAGACGCTCGGTGAACAGAGCCGCCAGCACCCGCGGCACCGGATCGCGCGGGATCTCTCCCATGTCGATCCACCGCCGCACCCGGGAGGTGTCGGTCGCCAGCTGGGGGTGGCCCATGGCCGCCGCCTGCTTGTTGACCAGCCTCGCGAGTTCGCCCTTGGACCAGCCGGCCAGGCCGAACAGATCCGCGAGCCGGGTGTTGGGTTGTCCGCTCACGTCAAGCCCCCAGGTTCTCGGCTGAGTTGACAGTAGCCCGGTGAGAGTTGCCGGGCGACTATTCGCCACGGTTCGCCAGGGTGCGCCAGATGGTGTGCCACTGGGCATCGGGTGTCAGGTAGGAACGCGCCACCCCGACCCGGTCGCCACTCGTCACAACGGGCACATTCCCCAGGATGCGCCCGGGCGGCCGGGCCGGGTGGGCGCGAGGACTCACCAGGCAGGCATGCAGGCACACGAAGGGATGGGTATCGCCCATGTACGCAGCATCGTCCTCCGTGTCCGCCCCGCCCCGGTCGCTGCGCACCCGTCCGGCGGGCAGCGGCCCCTACCTCGACCCCGCGCGTCCGGGGGCGCCCGTGCCGGTCGTGGGCCGGCCCCGGCGTGCCGCGGGCATCGGTACCCAACCGCTCAGCGGGAGACTCGACTTGTCCGGCCCCCAGGGCGCCCAGCTGCGCACCGCGATCGCCTCGGTGCACCGCATCTGCCCGGAGTTCGCTCCGGTGCAGGTGCTGCGCCGCAGCGGGCGGTCCGTGCTCCTCGTCGGGACGACAGGGCGCAGCACGGCCGTCGCCAAGTGTCTGCTCGACCACTCCCCCGCGTGGGCCGAGAGGTACCGGCACGAAATAGCCGCTTACCGCTCGTTCGTCCGGCACCGGCCACCGGTCCGGGCGCCAAGGCTGATCGCGGCGGACCCGGACAACTGCACCCTGGTGGTGGAACGCATGCCCGGCCGGGTGGCGGCGTTCCAGCGGCACCCGGCCGAGGCCCCGCCGCGCGCGGACATCCGGGCTGCGCTCGGCGCGATCTGCCGGCTGAACGCCTGGCGGCCGCCGGCGGGCACCTTCGACGCCCCGCTGGACTACGCGGCCCGCATCTCCCGCTACCACGAGCTGGGGCTGCTCACCGACCGGGACATGGGCGACCTGCAGAAGCTGCTGCACGGCATCGCGCACGCGGCGGGCCGGCAGGGTATGGGCCAGTTCTGCCACGGTGACGCGCTGCTCTCGAACATCCTGCTCTCACCGGCCGGTCCAGTGCTGGTGGACTGGGAGCACGCGGGCTGGTATCTACCGGGCTACGACCTGGCCACGCTGTGGTCGGTCCTCGGGGACGCGCCGGTGGCGCGGCGGCAGATCAGCCAGATCGCCCAGTCGGCGGGCCCCGCCGCGCGTGACGCCTTCCTGGTGAACCTGATGCTGGTCCTCACCCGGGAGATCCGTACCTACGAGACGGCCGTGCAGCGCTCGATGCACGACCCGGCCCCGGCGGCACCGGGCGCGGCCCATCCGGCCGCGGTGCCGACCGGCGAGGAACAACGGCTGCTGCTGAGGCGGCTGCACGACGACTGCCAACTGGCCCGCAGGGCGGTACGCGCGGCGGTCGGCACTCGCTGACGGGGATGTCGGTCCGCGGTGCGCCCAGGCCGGGCGCACCGCGGATCTTCGTATGTTCGGCCCGGTCGGTGGGCGGTCATTGGTGTACGCCACTGACGCCCCGCAGGCCCGCGAGCCTCCGCCACGAAACTCGCCGAACTCCTTTGTGACATGGGAAGTCTCCTTCTTCCGGGCATCATTGACGGATCGTCGGCCAGCCGGTACCACAGACCCAGCTCGGCGCCGCACGCCCCGCCACGCCCGCCCGTCACAGGAGGCCGCATTGCGAGGATCCGCCACCGACCCCACCTCGACTCCCGGCAGCAGACGCACCCGGAGGACGGCCGGCGCAGTGGCCTGTGCGGCCCTGTTGCTCCCCCTGCTCGGCGCGGCCCCCGCCCCGGGCTCCGCCGAGGCCGAGTCCTCCCCCGGTGTGCTGCAGCGTGCCTTCGCCGGCGCGGCCGCCGAGTACCACGTGCCGCAGAGCGTTCTGCTGGCCGTCTCCTACCTCCAGTCCCGCTGGGACACGCACGCCGGGGCGCCGAGTGTGACCGGCGGCTACGGCCCGATGCACCTCACCGACGCGCGCACCGCGCTGACCGCGGCCGAGCACTTCGCCGACGGCACCGAGGACGCCCGCGGCGACGACGCGCGCGCGGCGCTGCACCCGCACACCGCGGTACCGGACAGCTCCGCGCTCCCGGCCCGCCTCAGCACCCTGCCGAGAGCGGCCGGGCTGACCGGACTTCCGGCCGAGGAGCTGCGCACCGACCCCACGGCCAATGTGGCGGGCGGTGCCGCCCTGCTCGCCGACGCCCAGAACACCCTTGGAGAGCCGCTCAGCTCCGACCCGGCCGACTGGTACGGCGCGGTGGCCCGGTTCTCCGGCGCGGACGACACGGCAACCGCGGCGGCGTACGCGAACGACGTGTACGACGTGCTGCGCACCGGCGAGGCGCGCACCACGGACGAGGGGCAGCAGGTCAGGCTGGCCCCGCAGCCGCGGCTACGGGCGGACACCGCGCAGCTGCGGCGCGCGGGTCTGCGCACGGTGTCCGACGACGGGACGGAGTGCCCGGCGTCGGTGTCCTGCGAGTGGATCCCGGCGCCGTACGCGGAGTTCGGGGACAACGACTACGGCAACCACGACCTCGGTGACCGGCCGGGGTCGCAGAGCATCAAGTACATCGTCGTCCATGACACCGAGGGCACCTGGGACGGGGTCCTGAACCTGGTGCAGGACCCCACCTATGTGTCGTGGAACTACACCATCCGCTCCACGGACGGTCTGATCGCCCAGCACGTCAAGGCCAAGGACGTGGCCTGGCACGCGGGCAACTGGTACATCAACGCGAAGTCGGTCGGCATCGAGCACGAGGGCTTCCTCGCGGCGCCGGACGCCTGGTACACGGAGGCGATGTACCGGTCGTCGGCCCGGCTGGTGAGGTACCTCGCCAAGAAGTACGGCATCCCCATGGACCGGCAGCACATCCTCGGCCACGACAACGTGCCGGGCCCGACCACGTCGACGATCCCCGGCATGCACACCGACCCGGGCCCGTACTGGGACTGGCGGCACTACTTCGACCTGCTGGGCCACCCCTTCAAGCGCACCGCGGGCAAGAAGGGCGGCCTGGTGACGATCCGGCCCGACTACGCGTCGAACCGGCCGCAGTACACGGGCTGCACCGCCAAGGGCGAGCCCTGCGCGGACCATGGCTCCAGTGAGGTGCGGCTGTACTCCGACCACGACGAGAACTCGCCCCTGATCAAGGACATCGGCCTGGGCACGACCCCGACCACCGGGGTGAACGATCTGTCCTCGCGGGTCTCCACCGGCCAGCAGTATGCGGTCGCCGACCGCTGGGGCGACTGGACGGCCATCTGGTACCTGGGCCAGAAGGCGTGGTTCAGGAACCCGCAGAAGGCGCCGACGGCCGTGAACGCCTCCGGTGTGGTGATCACGCCGAAGGACGGTCTGACGAGCATCCCCGTGTACGGCCGCGCGTACCCGGAGAAGGAGGCCTATCCGTCGGGAGTGCCCGCCCAGACGGTGGTGCCGCTGCCGTACACCGTGCCGGCGAATCAGAAGTACGTGGTCGGTGACGCGGTGCCGGGCGAGTACTACTACGCGGTCACCTTCACCACGGACTCGCACAAGGTCGTGGTCGGCAAGGACCTGTACTTCGAGATCCAGTACGGCCACCGGGTGGCGTTCGTCCGCGCGGCGGACGTCAGCGTCGAGTCCTCCAGGGCCCGCTAGCCGCCCGCGTCAGCCCTGCTGGAAAAGCTCCGCCGGGAGCGGCTTCAGCAGGGCGTACAGGTCGTCGGTGATGGGGCGGTCCCAGGCGGCGATGGTGACCAGCACGCCGTCGCTGCGGTCGAACTGGACGCAGGAGATCCGGCTCTCGGAGAGCTTCAGGCGCCGCACGATCAGGAGGTTGTCGCCCTGCAGCACCGGCATGTCCTCCGTGTCGGTGACGGTCACCTCCTCGTCGTTCTCCAGAGCCAGCAGCAGTTGGGCCACCTCGAAGGGGATCTCGCCCTCGGCCATGTCGCGCGCCGGGGAGCCCTCGGGCAGATTGCCGATGATCATGGCGGGTCCGCGGCCGCCGAACAGGTCGTAGCGCAGGAAGACGCCCTGGCAGCTGCCGTCGGGGGCGGGCAGCAGGCCCGCGCCCAGATTGCCGGGCCAGTCGCCCGGATCCATGGCCAGTACGTCGAAGTCGGGCCCGGCGGGAGTGGCGCTGCGGCGGCGGAGGAACGACATGCGGCCATGGTACGTGCCTGGACGCGATCGGTGACGTGCGGGAGCCGTCTCAACGGGTGCCGGATCCCCTCCCTTCCCCCAGGGCCGCCGCCAGTCCGGAGGGGTCGGTGCCCAGCTTCCGGTAGACCGCCGACAGCAGGCATACGACGGTCTGCTCGTCCGTGTGGAGTTCCGCGGCGATCTCCGGCTCGGTGCGGCCGGCGACGGTGAGGGTGGCGGCCGTGCGTTCCTGTGTGGTGAGGGTGTCGGTCTCGGCACTGTGCAGACGGCGGGGGCGCAGTCCGGCGGCGGCGAGCTCGTCGCGGGCCGCCTCGGCGAGGCCGTCGGCACTGCACTGGAGCGCCGTGTCGAGGCCCCGGTAGAGATGGTCGGCGGCTTCCCTGGTGCGGCCGTTGCGGCGCAGTTCGGTGCCCAGGGCGACCAGTGCGCAGGCGAGCTCGTAGGCGGCCGGGGAGCGGTCCAGATAGGTGACGGCCTCCTCCAGGTACTTGACCCGGGCGGAGCCGGAGGACACCTCCGCGGCCGTCCGCAGGGCCTGTCCGATGGCGGACGGGGCGCCGAACTGGCGCGCGCGGCCCACCGCCTCGAGTGCGGTGTCCAGGGCCCGGTCGGGGTCGTCGTGGCTCTGTGCGCGGGCGAGGTGCAGCTGCCAGGGGCACCAGGCCGGATTGCGTATGCCCCGCGGGTCGAGGCGCCTTCCGGCGGCCGTGAGCGCGGCGACCGCTTCCTTGGTCCGGCCGCGGGCCAGGAGCAGTTCGCCGTACACGGTCTGGACGTCGGGGAAGACGACGGCCGCCGGGAAGGGTTCCCCGAAGCAGAAGGCGTCGGCGGTCCGGGCGGCCTCCGCGACCCGGCCCCGGGCCAGCAGGACCTCGATCAGGATGCCCATGGCGTACCAGTGGGCGGGGGTGCCGGGTCCGACGCGTTCGGCGAGCCTGAGGCCCGCGCGGACGAAGTCCTCGGCCTCGGCGAGCCGCCCGCGGCGATAGCGGACGTAGGCCAGCAGGGTGTAGGCGAAGGAGAGGTGGCCGCCGCGCCAGCCCTGGTGCTCGTAGTCGGCGATCCCGGCGGCGAAGAGCTCCTCGGTGCGGCCGGGCCGGTCGGCGTACATGAAGGCCATGGCCACCAGGACCGGTACCTCGAATCCGCGGTCGGGCTCGGCCCAGCGGAGGCCGCCGGACAGGGCGCGTTCGGCGTGGCGGAGCGCGACGGGGGCGGGTTCGCCGCGCAGGACCGCGTCCCAGGTGCGCAGTCCGATGACGTAGCGCTCGGTGAGGTCGCGGCCCTTGAGCCGGTCGGCGAGCCGGGCGAGGCGGCGGGAGCGGGCGGGATGGTCGGGCTCGTCGGCGCGGAAGGCGTCCCACATGAACTGCTCGGCCGCCATGCGCAGCCTGACCCGGGCGTCGCCGGTCAGCCGTATCTCACGGGCGAGGGTGTCGGAGGCCTCGGCGAGGTGGTCGCTGTGGGCGAGGACCTGGGAGAGGCGGTAGACGATGTGGTGCCGCAGGTCGGGGTCGGCGATGGGCTCCTCGAGCGCGGCGCGCAGATGGTTGACGGTGGTCGCCGGTTCGGTGAGCAGGGAGGCGGAGCCCAGCTCGTACAGGACGGCGGCCCGGTCGGCCGGGAGCGGGGGTTCGCGCAGCGCACGGGCGAGGTAGCCGCGGGCGGCCTCGGGGGCGCCGGCCCTGAGGGTCTCGCCGGCGGCGGCGCGCAGTTGCTGCACGACCCAGGTGTCGCCGTCGGGGTGGGTCTCCAGGAGGTGGCGGCCGGCGGCGGAGGCCCCCTGTCCGTCGTTGATCACGCACCAGGCGGCCTGTCCGTGCAGGGCGACCCGGACGCCGGTCGGAATGGCCCGGTAGACGGCGGTGGCGATCAGTGGATGGACGAACTCCAGGGTGCCCTCGGCGGTCACGTCGCCGGTGAGGATGCGGGCACCGCGCAGCGCGTCCGCGGCGTCGGCCGCCTCTTCGGGGCCGAGTCCGGCTACGGCGGCGGCGAGCTCCGGATGGATCTCGGTGCCCAGGACCGCGCAGGCCCAGGCGAAGCGGACGGTGGAGGTGCCGAGGCGTTCGAGCCGGGTGATCAGACCGCTGCCCTTGACGGCGGCGGCGAGGTCGCGCAGCAGGGGTGCCCCGGCCTCGGTCGGGGTGAGACCGCGGTCGCGCACCTTGGCGGACAGCTCGACGGTCTCGAACGGGTTGCCCGCGGTGACGGCCCAGCACTCGTGGCAGAACGCGTCGTCGGCGTGCTCGCCGAGGGTCTCCCGCACCAGTCGGGCCACGGCGGCCACGCTGAGCGGCTCCAGGCCGAGCGGGCGTCCGCCGGCGCGTCCGGGCAGTTTGCGGAACGACTCGGCGTGGTCGGGCAGTTCGTCGGGCCGGTAGGCGACGACGACCAGCATCGGGAGTTCCTCGGCCCGGGGCGCGAACGCGGCCAGCCAGCGCAGGGATTCGGGGTCGGCCCAGTGGGCGTCGTCGAGGACCAGGACCATCGGGGCGCGGCGCACGGCGAGATGGGTGAGCACCCAGTCGAGGCCGTCGCCCAGGCCCTGCGGGTCGGGCGGGGCGCCCTCGGTGGGGGCGCACAGGCCGAGGGCGGGGCCGACGATGTCGTACCAACTGCCCAGTGAGGAGCGCAGTTCGGCCTCCGGCACGCCCGCGAGCTGCGGTTGCAGGAGCTGGCGGGCCACATGGAAGGCGACGCGCTGTTCCTGGTCGCCGCCGCGGGCGGACAGCACCGTGCAGCCCTGTGCGGTGGCGCGGCGGCGGACCTCGGCGAGGAGGGTGGTCTTGCCGATTCCGGCGCGGCCCGCGAAGGCCAGCAGTGCGCCGCGCGGCGGCGCGGGCTGTTCGGCGCCGTCTGCGCGCAGACCGGTGAGCTCGCCCAACGCCTCGTCGACCGCGGCGAGTTCGCTTTCTCGTTCGAGGAGCGTTCGCCGGTTCCGAACGATCCGATGTTCCATCACTACCCCCCGCCACAGTCGCGCCCACACGGGGAGCGGGCACGCAGCGTGGCTGTCAGGCACCCCAGCGTACGCCTCACCGGGACCGCGTGAGCATGATCGAGGGGTACTGCTCGAAACAGGCCGGCGCGGGTTTCGGCTCCCCCCGTACGGAGGGGGCGCGGCTCACTCTTCGGGGGGTGCGGGGGGTACCACCGCGATCGGGCTCGCCGCGTGCAGCAGGACCGCCTGGGTGACGGAGCCCATCATGCGGGCCGGCGCGAGGAGGCGTCGGCGGTGGCGACCGACGACGACCAGCGCGGCGTTCCCGGAGGCGGCGACGAGGTGGCCGGCCGCGTCACCGGGCAGCGCGTCGACGTCACAGCGGACGTCCGGGTGCGCCGTGCGGTGCGGGGCGAGGAAGCCCTCGGCCAGGGTCCGTGTCTCGTGCTCGACGGCGCTCTGGTCGACGGGGGGCGGGAACACCTCGCCGGGGGCCGCGAGGCTCGTCACCGGCCACGGGTAGGCGGCGACCACCCGGAGGCGGGCGCCGAGCAGGGCGGCCTCGGCCAGGGCGAAGGCCAGGGCGGCCTCGTCGGGGCTGTCCACGTTCATGCCGACGACCACCCGGGGCCCGGGCTCGGCCGACGGCTCGCCGTGAACCTCCCGGCCGGGCCGGGGCACCACGACGACGGGGCACTCGGCGTCACGGGCGGCGGCAAGGCTGTTGGAGCCGAGCAGCAGGCTGGCGAAGCCGCCGCGCCCCCGGGAGCCCAGCACCAACAGCTGTGCGGACGAGCTGAGTTCGGGCAGTACGACGGCGGGCGCCCCGACCGGGGCGTCGTACTCCACGTCGAGGCCCTCGCCGCGGCCCGCCAGATGGTCGCGCGCCCGGTCGAGGACGGGATCGTCGTCCGGTCCGGGCGGCCCCGCGACCAGGACGTCGGGCTGGGCCCAGGCGGCGTACTGCCACGCGTGCGCCACCCGCAGCGGGGCGGTGCGTCTGCGGGCGGCCGCGAGGGCCCAGTCCAGGGCACGCAGGCTGTCGTCCGAACCGTCGACCGCGGCGACGACCGGCGCAGTGTTCATCGTTCCTCACCTCCGGAAGGCAACCTCCCCCTGTCCGGGGCCAGCCTCACCGAGGCGGCCGCCGCGCAGGGGCACCACAGGTCGCGTGTCCGGAAAACGGGAGGGAACACCCACCGGTCGGCTCGTCGGCGCCGCTCGCGGCGCCCCGGGCTCAGGTCAGGTCGAACTCCCCTTCCCTTGCCCCGGACACGAAAGCGCCCCACTCCGCGGGTGTGAAGATCAGGGAAGGGCTCTGGGGACGGCCGCTGTTGCGCATCGCGATGAATCCCTCGACGAAGGCGATCTGGACATCCCCAAGGCCTCGGCTGCTGGACTGCCAATCGGCCCCGCTCAGGTCCAGCTCCGGCTTGTCCCAGCCCACGAGCGGCTGCTGCTGGATGGTGCTCTCGGCCACGTCCGTGCTCCTCCCGGTTCGTCGTCCGCGGTCAGCCTAGCGATCGACCCCGACCGCCGACAGGCCGCATGAGGAGGACCTTTCAGGTGTCGGGCGCGTCGGATCCCACGAGCCACATCGCGAAGAACTGGGAGCCGCCGCCGTAGGCGTGCCCGAGCACCCTGCGGGCCCCGTCCACCTGATGCTCTCCCGCCTGTCCACGGACCTGGAGCACCGCCTCGGCGAAGCGGATCATGCCCGAGGCACCGATCGGATTGGTGGACAGCACGCCGCCGGACATGTTGACGGGCAGGTCCCCGTCGAGCTCCGTCACACCGGACTCGGTGAGCTTCCAGCCCTCGCCCTCCTCGGCGAAGCCGAGGTTCTCCAGCCACATGGGCTCGTACCAGGAGAACGGCACATACATCTCGACGGCGTCGATGTCCCGGCGCGGGTCGGCGATCCCGGCCTGCCGGTAGACGTCGG
The DNA here is from genome assembly GCF_025642155.1 of Streptomyces sp. HUAS 15-9. Taxonomy (NCBI): domain Bacteria; kingdom Bacillati; phylum Actinomycetota; class Actinomycetes; order Kitasatosporales; family Streptomycetaceae; genus Streptomyces; species Streptomyces qianjiangensis. The sequence continues at coordinate 982,356 of NZ_CP106798.1, forward strand.
CGGCGCAGTCCTTGCCCGCCCGCGGCGAGACGAAGTCCTTCCCGGCGAACAGCGTGGGCTCGCTGCGCATCGCACCGCCCAGCATCCAGGCGGGCGGCCGGGGCGCGCGGGCGGCCCCAGCCCGGTCGGTCAGGACCATGGCGCAGGCGCCGTCCGAGGACGGGCAGGTCTCCGAGTAGCGGATGGGGTCCCACAACATGGGGGACGCCTGGACCCTCTCCAGGGTGATGTCGTGCTCGTGCAGATGGGCGTACGGGTTCTTCAGGGCGTTGCGCCGGTCCTTGTAGGCGACCAGCGAGCCGATCGTGTCGGGGGCGCCGCTGCGCCGCATGTACGCGCGCACATGGGGCGCGAAGAACCCGCCCGCGCCCGCGAGCAGCGGCTGCTGGAAGGGGACCGGCAGGGACAGGCCCCACATGGCGTTGGATTCGGATTGCTTTTCGAAGGCGAGGGTGAGGACCGTGCCGTGGACACGTGCCGCGACGAGGCCCGCGGCGACGAGCGCGGTGGACCCGCCGACCGAGCCGGCCGTGTGCACCCGCAGCAGGGGCTTGCCGACCGCGCCGAGCGCGTCGGCCAGGTACAGCTCCGGCATCATGACGCCCTCGAAGAAGTCGGGCGCCTTGCCGATGACGACGGCGTCGATGCCGGACCAGGTCAGCTCGGCGTCGTCCAGGGCCCGCCGGGCGGCCTCGCGGACGAGTCCGGCGATCGACACGTCCCGGCGCGCCGCCACGTGCTTGGTCTGGCCGATCCCTGTGACGGCCACGGGCTCCTTGCTCATCGTGGATCCCCTTCGAGTACGGCGACCAGGTTCTGCTGCAGACAGGGGCCGGACGTGGCGTGGGCGAGCGCCCGGTCGGACTCTCCGCGATGGATCCGGGCGGCCGCCTCGCCGATCCGGACGAGACCGGCGGCCATGACCGGGTTCGCGGCCAGGGCGCCGCCGGACGGGTTGACGCGCACTCCGTCGTCGAGCCGCAGCGCCTTGCGCAGGACGACCTCCTGGGAGGCGAACGGCGCGTGCAACTCGGCGGTGTCGACGGGCCGTTCGAAGGCACCCGCGCGCTCCGCGGCAAGACGCGTGGAGGGTGAGTCGGTCAGGTCGCGCACGCCCAGTGCGTGCGCCTCGATGCGGTGGTCGAGGCCCCGGATCCAGGCGGGCCGGGCGCACAGGTCCCGGGCCCGCTCGCCGGCCGCGAGGATCACGGCGGCGGCACCGTCACCGACGGGTGGACAGTCGCCGGTACGCAGGGGCCGTACCAGATAGTCGCCCCGGGGCACCGGGCCACGCAGCTGCGCATGGGGGTTGTCCGCGGCGGCCGCCCGGCTGCGTGCCCCGACGGCGGCGAGCGCGGGCTCGTCGGTGTCCCCCGCGTCGATGAGCGCCTGCGCCTGGAGCGCGGCCAGCGCCACGGAGTCCGGCCACAGCGGGGCGACGTAGTACGGGTCGAGCTGCCGGGAGAGCACGTCACGGACCGAGCCGGGCGAGGACTTGCCGTACGCGTACACGAGTGCGGTGTCCGCGTCCCCGGTGAGCAGTTTGGTCCACGCCTCGTACAGCGCCCACGCGCCGTCCATCTCCACATGCGACTCGGAGATGGGCGGCCAGGCGCCAACGCCGTCGAGGGCGAGGGTGAAGGAGAAGGCCCGGCCGGCCAGATAGTCGCTGGAGCCGGAGCAGGTGAAGCCGATGTCGGCGGCCTTCAGGCCGGTTTCGCCGAGGACCTCGTGCAGCACCGGCATGAGCATCTCCACCTCGGAGAGCTCGTCGCTGGTGCGCCGGTGGTCGGTCTGCGCGAAGGCCACGACGGCGATGTCCCGCGTCAGGGCGGCTCCTTGCCTCACAGCAGCTCCTTGTAGGCGTCGTAGTCCGCGTCGGGTTCGCCGGTGGGCCGGTAGTGGTCGGGATGGCGGGCCCCGTCCGTCCACACCGGCTCGACGCGCAGCCCCATCCGCACCTGGTCGTACGGGATGCCGCCGATACGACCGTGCAGCGCGAGACCGGCACCGTCGAGGGCGATGTGCGCGTAGACGTAGGGCACCTCGATGTCGAGGTTCTTCGCCTTGATGTTGACGATGCAGAAGGTGGTGACCGTGCCGCGGGGACCCACTTCCACCTGTTCGGCCGTGGCGACACCACATGTGGGGCACGCCCCCCTGGGCGGGACGTACACCTTGCGGCAGGACGGACAGCGCTCGCCGACGGTGCGCCGTCCGGAGAGGGCGGCGATGTAGGCGGACTGCGCGCGGCCGGGCGAGTAGGTGTAGTCGAGGCGGGCGGCGGCGACGATCCCGGTGACCGGGTCCTCGAACTCGCCGCTGTGCGCCTCGGCTTCGGCGCTCTCGCCCGCCTCGGTCACCTCGCCCGTCTCGTCCTCGTACGGCTCGAAGCAGGCGATGTCCGTGATGGCGCCGGAGCGCTCCTGGGCCCAGCGCACGCGCACCCGCATGCCGGTGTGCACGGCGTCGGGGCCGGGTGCGTCCAGGGCGTGCAGGAGGGCGGTGTCGGCGCCGTCGAGCCGGACAAGGACCCAGGCGAAGGGGGTGCCGAGGGGCTGACCGCGGCGGGGGTCATGGCTCCAGGCCCAGGTGGTGACGGTGCCGGTCGGGGCGACCTCGACGAGGTCGCGTATCTCCTCGGCGGTGACGGGGTCGTACTCGACGGGCGGCACGAGGACGCGGCCGTCGCCGGTCCGCACGCCGAGCACGACGCGCTCGCGCAGGCCGGTGAGGAAGGCGCTCTGGACCGGGCCGAGGGATCGGGTGAAGGGAAACTCCACGACCAGCGGGGCGCTCAGGACTTCGGGCATGGAAGGCTCTCTCCTTCGCGGGTCAGGCGCGCTTGTAGACGGGGGGTCGCTTCTCCGCGAAGGCACGGGCGCCTTCCTTGGAGTCCGCGGTGTCGAAGACCGGCCAGCCGCGCGCCAGTTCGGCGGCGAGCCCGTCGGTCTCGGTCATCTCCGCGGTCTCGTACACCGAGGCCTTGACGGCCTCGACGGCCAACGGGCCGCAGGCGTTGACCTGTTCGGCGATCTCCAGGGCCTTGCCGAGCGCGGTGCCGTCGGGGACGACATGGCCGATCAGCCCGATGTCCGCGGCCTCGCGGGCGCTGTAGGGCCGCCCGGTGAGCAGCATCTCCAGCGCGTGGGTGCGCGGGATCTGCCGTTGCAGCCGGACGGTCGAGCCGCCGATCGGGAAGAGCCCGCGCCTGACCTCGAACAGGCCGAAGATCGCGGACTCGCCCGCGACCCGGATGTCGGTGCCCTGCAGGATCTCCGTCCCGCCCGCGACGCAGTACCCCTCGACGGCGGCGATCACCGGTTTGCGCGGGCGATGGTGGCGCAGCATCGCCTTCCAGTGCAGGTCGGGATCGGCCTTGAGCCGGTCGCGGTAGTGCTCCCCCGCCATGCCCCGGCCGGCCAGCGCCTTGAGGTCCATCCCGGTGCAGAAGGCGCCCCCGGCCCCGGTGAGCACGATCGAGCGGACCGTGTCGTCCTCGTCGGCCTCCAGCCAGCCGTCGTACAGGCCCACGAGCATGGGCAACGAGAGCGCGTTCTTGGCGTCGGGCCTGTTGAGCGTGAGCACCAGTGCGGCGCCCTCGCGCTGCACGGTGAGGTGTTCCGTCCCACCCATTGACCGTCTCCCCTCTGAAATAACGAGAACAGGTTGCAGTAGGCGCGTGGGCACTTCAAGGGTTTTCTGACAGATAGTCAGATTTCTTGGCGCGGGCCCTTCCCACTTGCCGCGCCCTTTGCTCTGATGACCGGCGAACCGTCGGATGCCAGGCACGCCCGCGCGCTGCGACAGGGTCAGGAGGAGCGGTGGAGTACAACCTTGCCGACCTGTTCGAGTCGGTCGTCGACGTGGTCCCGGACCGCGAGGCGCTCGTGTACATCGACCGCCCCGGCACGGGCACGGAGCGCCGGCTCACCTACGCGGAGCTGGACACCGCCGCCAACCGCATCGGCCACTACCTGATCGACAGCGGGATACGCCCCGGCGAGCACCTCGGCCTCCATCTCTACAACGGGATCGAGTACCTGCAGACGGTGCTCGCCTGTCTGAAGGCGCGGATCGTCCCGGTCAACGTCAACTACCGCTATGTGGAAGAGGAATTGGTGTACCTCTACCGCGACGCGGACCTGGCGGCCCTGGTCTTCGACGCCGAGTTCACCGACCGGGTGGCGGCGGCGCTGCCGCGGACTCGGAAGCTGCGGCACGTGGTGCGGGTGGGGAGCCCGGCGCCGGGGGCGCGCGAGGTGCCGGCCGTGGCGTTCACGCAGGCCGAGGCGGCGGGGTCGCCCGAGCGCGGCTTCCCCGCGCGCTCGGCGGACGACCAGTTCATCATCTACACGGGCGGCACGACCGGGATGCCCAAGGGCGTGATGTGGCGCCAGGAGGACCTGTTCTTCGCGGGGCTGGGCGGCGGGGCACCGACCGGTGAGCCGGTGAAGAAGCCGGAGGAACTGGCCGAGCGGGTCGCGGCCGGCGGTTCGGGGATCACCTTCTTCCCCACGCCCCCGCTGATGCACGGCACCTCCACCCTCACCGCGTTCATCGGCTTCCACTTCGGGCAACGGATCGTGCTCCACCGCAAGTTCGTGCCGGAGGAGGTGCTGCGGACCGTCGAGAAGGAGAAGGTCACCAGCATGTCGCTGGTGGGCGACGCGATGCTGCGGCCGCTGATCGACGCCTTGAGCGGGCCCATGAAGGGCACCGACTGCTCGTCCATGTTCAGCGTGTCCTCGTCGGGCGCGATCATGTCGGAGACGGTGCGCAGGCAGTTCCGCGAGCTGGTCCCGAACGCCCTGCTGCTGAACAACTTCGGCTCCTCCGAGTCCGGCTTCAACGGCACGGCCACGGACGACTCCGGTCCCGAGCGCGGGTTCCGCATCCGCGTCAACTCGCGTACGCAGGTGGTGGACCCGGCCACGTACGAGCCGGTCGCGGTGGGCGAGGTCGGCCGGGTCGCCCAGTGCGGTCACGTACCGCTCGGCTACTACAACGACCCCCGGAAGACGGCGGAGACCTTCTTCGAGAGGGACGGCCGGCGCTGGGTGCTGCTGGGCGACATGGCGACCGTCGACGAAGAGGGCGTCGTCACCGTGCTGGGCCGTGGCTCCCAGTGCATCAACACCGGGGGCGAGAAGGTGTACCCGGAGGAGGTCGAGCAGGCGCTCAAGTCCCATCCGGACGTGTACGACGCGCTCGTGGCCGGGGTGCCGGACACCAAGTGGGGCAATCATGTGGCGGCGGTGGTGCAACTGCGCAAGGGCGCGGACCGGTTGTCCCTGACCGACCTCCAGAATCACTGCCGTGCGCAGCTGGCCGGTTACAAGATCCCGCGCCAGCTCGTGATCACCGATTCCATCCAGCGGTCGCCGAGCGGCAAGGCGGACTACCGGTGGGCGCGGGAGGTGGCGGTGGCCGCGGACCGGTAGGCCGACGGGCGGCAGGCCTGAGCAGCGTACTCTGTGCGGACGGTCGACCCGGTGTTGAACAAACGGTGACGGTCGGCCGTACGGGTGATGACGGGCCCGGCCTCCCGAGCCTGGTCCACCGCACGAGCACCGGGCCACGCACGGAAGGACCTTCGGGTGTCGCACCTCACGCCTCCTCGTCAACTGCCGGACACCGAGACGGACTCGGACGCGGATACGGACGCGGAAGCCAAGGGGAGCGACGCACCGGACACCGAGGGCGCTCCGGAGGCCGAGCCCGCCCCACAGGACTCAGCAGGCCCGGAGGACTCAGCGGCCCCGCAGAGCGACCCCGTCTCCCCCGGCTGGTTCGGCTGGCGCCGCACGTACCCGCGGGTCGCGCGCGGTGTGTCCATCGGGACCACGGTGCTCGCCGCCGCCCTCGTGCTCGGCGCGCTGCTGCTGCCGAACCAGCTCGACCGGCTCACGGTCTCCGCGTTCCTGCGCATCCCCGCGGAAGGAATCCTCCTCGCGGGCCTGCTGCTCGCGCTGCCGTCGCGGCCGAGGCGGGTCACGGCGGTGGTTGTGGGCGTGCTGCTGGGCCTGCTCACCATCCTGAAGTGCGTCGACATGGGCTTCTACCAGGTGCTGGTGCGCCCCTTCGACCTGGTCCTCGACTGGGTCCTGCTCGACTCCGCCGCGGAGTGGATGAGGGAGTCGTTCGGCCCCAGCGGCGAGATGTTCGCCATCGCCGCGGTGCTCGTCCTCGTCGTCGCCGTCCTCGTCCTCACCACGCTCGCGATGGTGCGCCTGTCGAACCTGATGGTCCGGCACCGCCCGGTGGCCGCCCGCACCACGCTGATCCTCGGCACCGCCTGGATCACCTGCGTCACCGTCGGCGTGCAGTTCGGCGACACCCCCGTCGCCGCCAAGCTCGACGCCGAGCTGATCGACAACCGGATCCAGCAGGTGCGGGCGGGTCTCCAGGACGCCCGTGTCTTCCAGCGGCAGGCCGCCGTCGACGCCTTCGCGAAGACACCGCCCGACCAGCTGCTCACCGGACTGCGCGGCAAGGACGTGCTGTTCACGTTCATCGAGAGCTACGGCCGTACGGCGATCGACGACCCGGCGATGGCCCCACGCATCGACGAGGTCCTCAAGGAGGGCACCGCCGGCCTCGAGGCGGCCGGGTTCGAGTCGCGCAGCGGCTGGCTCAGGTCACCGGTGACGGGTGCCGGCAGCTGGCTCGCCCACTCCACGTTCCTGTCCGGCCTGTGGATCAAGAACCAGCAGCGCTACCGGAACCTGACGTCCAGTGACCGCATGACCCTCACCCGCTACTTCCGCAGGACCGGCGCCTGGAACACGGTCGGCATCGTGCCCGGGGTGCGCCGGGCCTGGCCCGAGGGGAAGTTCTTCGGCCTCGACCACATCTACGACTCCGAGCACCTCGGCTACCACGGCCCGTACTTCAGCTGGACCCCCGTGCCCGATCAGTTCAGCCTGGAGGCGTTCCAGCGGCTGGAGTTCGGCAAGAAGGACCGGGGCCCGCTGATGGCGGAGATCATCCTCGCCTCCAGCCACAACCCCTGGGCGCCCGTCGCCCACATGATCGACTGGAACGACCTCGGCGACGGCTCGGTCTTCGAACAGATCAAGAAGGAGGGCAAGGACCCCAAGGAGGTCTGGAAGAACGCGGAGAGCGTGCGCACCGAGTACCGGGGCGCCATCGAGTACTCGCTGCGCAGTCTGACCGAGTTCATGGAGCGGTACGGCGACAAGAACACGGTCCTGGTCTTCCTCGGCGACCACCAGCCCGTGCCGACCGTCACCGCCGGCAGCACCAGCCGCGAGGTACCGGTCACGATCGTCGCCCATGACCCGAAGGTGCTGGACCGGATCTCCGACTGGGGCTGGACCGAGGGGCTCAAGCCGGCGAAGGACGCGCCGGTCTGGGCGATGAACAAGTTCCGAGACCGCTTCATGACGGCGTACGGCCCGAACGCCGGCTGATCCCCCTGACCGATCCGGGAAGGCGACGACTCACCGGTCCAGCAGGACGGCGACTCACCGTTCCAGGAAGGTGACGACCCGGCGTACGAACCACTCCGGGTCGTCCAGCCACGGGTGGTGCCCGGCGCCGGGCTGGACGGTGAGCTCGGCGTTCAAAAAGGCCTCGGCGGCGCGGCGGGCGAGGTAGGGGCGGGGGCCGCCGTCGAGTTCGCCCGCGTGCACGAGGACCGGGGCGGTCAGGGCGGTGAGTGCGGCGCGGGTCGCGTCCGGGTCGAAGGCGCCGTCGGCGAAATAGCGGCCCTCCGCCTCCTCGTTGGTCTGTTCCTCGGTCGCCTCGTCGAGTGCACGGGCGGCGTCGTCCCAGCGGCCGAAGTAGAAGGGGGCGAGCGCCGGGTCGAAGTCGGCCCGCCCCGTCAGCCAGGCCTCCAGCGCCGGGAACCCCTTCTCGAACCACGGCTCGTGCGCGCGCAGCCGGGCCGCGGCCAGCCGGTCGTCGACGGTGGCCCGCATACCGAGGGCCGACGGATTGGGGGTGATCAGCGCGAGCCGCCGCACCCGTGCCGGATACCGTGCCGCGTACAGGATCGCCAGGCTCCCGGCCGCCGAGTGCGCGAGCAGATCCATCCGCTCCAGCCCCATGTGGGCGCGCAATGCCTCCACGTCGTCGACCATGTGGTCGCAGCGGTACGTCGCCGGATCCGCCGGGACCGCGGAGTCGCCGGTCCCCCGCAGGTCGAGCAGGATCAGTCGGCGGTGGGCGGTGAGTCCCCCCAGGTCTTTGAGGTAGACGGAGGCCCGCATCGGTCCCCCGGGCAGGACGACGAGGGGTTCGCCCTCGCCGCGCAGGTGATAGGCGAGCTCGGTCCCGTCGGGTGCGGTGAAGGTCGGCATGCCGCCGATCATCGGGGTGGACCGGGACCGGTCGCAACGGAGTTCCCTCGGAGCCCGACCGGGCGGAGAATCCTGGTGGCGCTCTTGCCCCGGCCACGGCGGCCTGGATTACTGATCCCGGATGGGGCGACCGAATGATCGGTTGCCCCGAATCGATGCGCGGCGAGGAGAGGTGCCCCATGGCTGATGGTGCGACGGAGCTGCTCGACGCGGGGGAACGGCTCGACGCGGAGGCGCTCGCGGCACTGCAGCTGGAGCGGATGCGCGCCTCCCTGCGGCACGCCTACGAGCACGTGCCCTTCTACCGGCAGTCCTTCGACGAGGCCGGAGTCCGGCCGGAGGACTGCCGCTCCCTGACCGACCTGGCCCGCTTCCCCTTCACCACCAAGGCCGACCTGCGGGAGAACTATCCGTACGGGATGTTCGCCGTACCCCGCGACCGTATTCGCCGGATCCACGCGTCGAGCGGCACCACGGGACGCCCCACGGTGGTCGGCTATACGGAGAACGACCTTTCCATGTGGGCGGACATGATGGCGCGCTCGATCCGGGCGGCGGGCGGGCGCGCCGGCGACACGGTGCATGTGGCCTACGGCTATGGGCTGTTCACCGGCGGTCTGGGCGCCCACTACGGTGCCGAGCGGCTTGGCTGTACGGTCGTCCCCGCGTCCGGCGGTATGACAACCCGCCAGGTCCAGCTGATCCAGGACCTCCGGCCCGGGATCATCATGGTCACCCCGTCGTACATGCTCACCCTGCTCGACGAGTTCGAACGGCAGGGCGTCGACCCGCGCGGGACCTCGCTGCGGGTCGGTGTGTTCGGTGCCGAACCGTGGACGGAGGAGATGCGGCGCGAGATCGAGGAGCGGTTCGCGATCGACGCCGTCGACCTCTACGGGCTCTCCGAGGTGATCGGGCCGGGTGTCTCCCAGGAGTGCGTGGAGACCAAGGACGGGCTGCACATCTGGGAGGACCACTTCTTCCCGGAGGTCGTGGACCCGATCACCGGCGAGGTGCTCCCGGACGGCGAGGAGGGCGAGCTGGTCTTCACCTCGCTCACCAAGGAGGCCATGCCGGTGGTCCGTTACCGGACCCGTGACCTGACCCGGCTGCTGCCGGGCACGGCACGGGTGTTCCGGCGGATGCGGAAGGTGACCGGGCGCAGCGACGACATGGTGATCGTGCGCGGGATCAACCTGTTCCCGACCCAGATCGAGGAGATCGTGCTGCGCACACCGGGCGTCGCCCCGCACTTCCAGCTGCGCCTCACCCGGGAGGGCCGTCTCGACGCGCTCACCGTACGGGCCGAGGCGCGCCCCGGCGCCACGCCCGAGGCGCGGGAGGAGGCCGCGCGGGTCATCGCCGCGGCCGTGAAGGACGGGATCGGCGTGTCCGTCGGCGTCGAGATCGTCGAACCGGAGTCGCTGGAGCGCTCGGTGGGCAAGCTCCGCCGGATCGTGGACCTGCGTCCGCGGTAGGAGCCGGGTCGGAGGTCAGCCGCCGAAGCGGTCCCGCAGCTCGCGCTTGAGGATCTTCCCGCTGGCGTTGCGCGGCAGCTCCTCCACGAACAGCACGCGTTTGGGTGCCTTGAAGGAAGCGAGCCGCTCGCGCGCGTGGGCGATCAGCTCGGCCTCGGTGACCTCGCCGCGCAGGACGACGATCGCCGTGACGGCCTCGATCCACCGCTCGTCGGCAAGGCCGATCACGGCGGCCTCGGCGACCGCCTCGTGGGTGTACAGGGCGTCCTCGACCTGCCGTGAAGCGATCAGCACACCACCGGAGTTGATGACGTCCTTCACCCGGTCGACGATCGTGAAGTAGCCGTGCGCGTCCCGCACCGCGAGGTCGCCGGAGTGGAACCAGCCGTCGCGGAAGGCGGCGGCGGTCTCCTCGGGCTTGTCCCAGTAACCCTCGCACAACTGCGGTGAGCGGTAGACGATTTCACCGGGCGTGCCGTCGGGCACGTCCACCCCGTCCTCGTCCACCACCCGCGCGTCCACGAACAGCACGGTGCGGCCGCAGGAGTCGAGCCTGCCCTTGTGCTCGGTGGGTGCGAGCACCGTGGCGAGGGGGCCGATCTCGCTCTGGCCGAAGCAGTTGTAGAGCGCGAGCCGGGGCAGCCTGTCGCGCAGCCGCTCCAGCACGGGCACCGGCATGATCGACGCGCCGTAGTAGGCCTTGCGCAGACCGCTCAGGTCCCGGGTCGCGAAGTCGGGGCGGTTCGCGAGCGCGATCCACACGGTGGGCGGTGCGAACAGGCTGTCCACGCGCCCGTCCTCGATCAGGTCGAAGAGCGTGTCCCCGTCCGGTGCGTCGAGGATGATGTTGGTCGCGCCGATCGCGAGGCAGGGCAGCAGGAACACATGCATCTGGGCCGAGTGGTACAGCGGCAGCGCGTGCACGGGCCGGTCGCCGGCGCTCAGGTCGAGGGCGGTGATGGCGCTCAGGTACTCGTGCACCAGGGACCGGTGGGTCATCATCGCGCCCTTGGGCAGCGCGGTGGTGCCCGAGGTGTACAGCAGCTGCACGAGGTCCTCGGTGCGCGGTTCGGGACCTTCGTACGGCTGTGCCGAGGCGAGTCCCGCGAGGAGCGAGTCGTCGGCGTCGCGCAGCGGCAACACCCGTACGTCTTCGGGCAGTCGGGCGGTGAGGTCGGGGTCGGCCAGCACGAGCGTGCTGCCCGACTGGCCGACGATGTACGCGAGGTCGTCGCCGGTCAGGTTCTGGTTCACCGGCACGTGCACGAGGCCCGCGCGGGCGCAGGCGAGGAAGGCGATGAGGTAGGCGTCGGAGTTGTGGCCGTAGGCGCCCACCCGGTCGCCGGGGGCGAGGCCCTGGTCGAGGAGCACACGCGCCGCGCGGGAGACGGCGTCGTCCAGTTCCTCGTACGTCCACCTGCGCTCGCGGTACTCGACCGCGACGCGCGCGGGGGTGCGCCGGGCGCTGCGCCGCAGCACCCCGTCAACCGTGCTGCCCTGTCCCTGCGTCATGGCACATGATCCTCTGTCCCCCGCTCGAGGAGGTCAAGAACTCGGGAGCCCGCACACATACCCGTTGGTACGCTCTACCGCTCCTTCCCTCAATGACGTCGGGAGGCACGATGCGCATCCGCTTAGGACGGCTCGCGTTAGAACGGCTCGCGTCGAGACGGCTCGCCGTCACGGCAGCCGCCCTGCTCACCACCACAGCCGCACTGCCGGCGACGGCCGCGCAGCCGACACAGCGACAGGAACACCCGTCCCACGGCGGCCTGTCCGCCGTCATCCGCTACACCGAGTACGGCATTCCGCACATGCTCGCGAAGAACTACGCCGATCTGGGCTTCGGCACCGGCTGGGCGCAGGCCGCCGACCAGGTGCGCACACTGGCCGACGGTTTCGTGACCCTGCGCGGGGAGCGCTCCCGGTACTTCGGACCGGACGCGGCCACCGATCTCTCCCTCTCCTCGGCCACCACGAACCTCGCCAGTGACCTCTACTTCCGCGGGGTGCGGGACGCCGGGACGGTACGCGGGCTGTTCGCCGAGCCGACGCCGCTCGGCCCGACCGACGCGGTCGTCGCCGTCGCTGAGGGTGGTGAGGGTCTCCGACCGCTGACGGCCCCGAGGGTGTGGTCCCGGCCCCCATGGGGCGGGACCACACCCTTGCTCCGGACACCGTGTGCGGCTCACACGGGTCGTGTGCGGCCCTCCCAGTACGGGTCCCGCAGCCGTCGCTTGTACAGCTTGCCGTTGGGGTCGCGCGGCATCTCGGCGATGAAGTCGATGCTCCTGGGCCGTTTGTAGCCGGCGAGGCGCTGCGCGCAGTGGTCGACGAGGGCGGCGGCGAGGTCCGGCCCGGGTTCGTGCCCCGGGGCGGGCTCCACGACGGCCTTGACCTCTTCGCCCCAGTCGTCGTGCGGGATGCCGAAGGCGGCGGCGTCGGCGACGGCGGGGTGGGCGAGCAGCGCGGACTCGATCTCGGCGGGGTAGATGTTGACTCCGCCCGAGATGATCATGTCGATCTTGCGGTCGCGCAGGAAGAGATAGCCGTCCTCGTCGAGACAGCCGAGGTCGCCGACGGTGAAGAAGTCACCGATGCGGTTCTTCCTCGTCTTCGCCTCGTCCTTGTGGTACGAGAAGCCGCCGGTGTTCATCTTGAGGTAGACGGTGCCGAGTTCACCGGGCGGGAGCCGGTTGCCGTCGTCGTCGAAGATCGCGAGTTCGCTGATGGGCCAGGCCTTGCCGACGGTGCCGGGCTTCTTCAGCCAGTCCTCGGCGGTTGCGAAGGCACCGCCGCCCTCGCTGGCGGCGTAGTACTCCTCCACACAGTGCCCCCACCAGTCGATCATGGCCCGTTTCACATGGTCGGGGCAGGGGGCGGCACCGTGGATGGCGTGCCGCATGGACGAGACGTCGTACGCCTGCCTGGTGTGTTCCGGGAGTGCGAGGAGCCGGTGGAACTGTGTCGGGACCATATGTGTGTGCGTGCACCGGTGGGCGTCGATGAGGCGGAGCATCTCCTCGGGCGTCCACTTGTCCATCAGCACCAGCCGGTGGCCGGTGTGCAGGGACGCGCCCGCGAACTGGAGCACGGCCGTGTGGTAGAGCGGTGAGCAGACGAGGTGCACGTTGTCGTCGTACGGCTTGATGCCGAAGATGCCGAGGAAGCCGCCGAGATAGGCCTCCTCGGGGGTCTTGCCGGGCAGGGGGCGGCGGATGCCGCGCGGGCGGCCGGTGGTGCCCGAGGTGTAGTTCATGACCCAGCCGAGGGTGCGGTCGGCGGGCGCCGACCCGGGCTGCCCGTCGAGGAGTTCGGCGTACGGCCGGAAACCCTCGACCTCGCCGACCGCGTACCGGTGGGTGGCGGGGAGGCCGGCCTCGTCGGCGGCGTGCCGGGCGGGTCCGGCGAACCGTTCGTGGGCGATCAGCACCTTCGCGCCGGAGTCGGAGACGATCCAGGCGATCTCCGGGCCGACGAGGTGGTGGTTGACGGGGACGAGATAGAAGCCGGCCTGGCTGGCGGCGAGGTAGGCGATGAAGAACTCGACACCGTTGGGCAGCACGACCGCGAAGGCGTCGCCGCGTTCCAGGCCCGCGGCGCGCAGGCCGTGCACCAGGCGGTTGGCGGCGGTGTGCAGCCGGCCGGCGGTCCACTGCTCGCCGTCGGGGGCGACCAGGATCATGCGCTCGGGGTCCTGGGCGGCCTGGGCCCAGAAGCCGACAGGGGGGGTGCTCACGACCGGCCGCTCCTTCCGGCGATGTGGTTGATGCGGTCGACGGCCTGCTCGAAGCCCCGGGTGAGGTCGTCGAAGACGGCCTGGACGCTGCGCTGACTGGTCATCCGGCCGACGATCTGGCCGACGGGTGTGCCGAGCAGCGGCTCGACCTCGTGCTTCTGGATGCGGGAGACCGCCTCGGCCACCAACAGGCCCTGCAGCGGCATGGGCAGGGTGCCGGGCCCGCCCGGGTCGTCCCAGGCGTCGGTCCATTCGGTACGGAGCTGACGTGCGGGCTTCCCGGTCAGGGCGCGCGAGCGGACGGTGTCGCCGGACCCGGCGGCGAGGAGCTTGCGGGTCAGCGCGGGCGAGTGGAGGTCGGCTTCTGTGGTGGTCAGCCATATGGAGCCCAGCCACACACCCTGGGCGCCGAGGCTCAGGGCGGCCGCCACCTGTTGTCCGCTGCCGATGCCGCCCGCGGCCAGCACCGGCAGCGGGTCGACGGCGTCGACGACCTCGGGAGTCAGCACCATGGAGGCGATCTCGCCGGTGTGGCCGCCCGCCTCGTAGCCCTGCGCCACGACGATGTCGATGCCCGCCTCCTGGTGCTTGCGGGCGTGCCGGGCGCTGCCCGCGAGCGCGGCGACGAGCACACCCCGGTCGTGGGCGCGGGCCACGACGTCGGCGGGCGGGGAGCCGAGGGCGTTGGCGAGCAGTCTGATCGGGTAGTCGAAGGCGACGTCGAGCTGGGTGCGGGCGACCTGTTCCATCCAGCCGGTGATGCGCCACCCGGAGGCCTCGCCCTCGGCGAGCTCGGGCACGCCGTACTTGGTGAGGGTGTCCCGGACGAACTGCCGGTGTCCTTCGGGGATCATCGCCTCGACATCCGCCTCGGTGACGTCCTCGACCTTCTTCGCGGGCATGACGACGTCCAGGCCGTAGGGCCGCCCCTCGACGTGTGCCTCGATCCAGTCGAGATCGCGTTTGAGGTCGTCGGGGGCCGTGTAGCGGACCGCGCCGAGCACTCCGCAGCCGCCGGCCCGGCTGATGGCCGCGGCGACAGCGGGGAACGGCGTGAAGCCGAAGACGGCGTGCTCGACTCCCAGTTGCTTGCTCAGCTCCGTCTGCATGGGCGCAGAATGCCGCAGTCCCCCGGACGACGGAAGAGGTTTTCTGATGCTCCGTCAGATTTCCCGTCGGATTCCTGGGTCCCGGCTCCCGCGGTACGCGTACGCCTCATCGACACATCCGACGCATCACGGCGGCCGGGTGGGCACCGTCGGACGACCAGGGCGCGGCGGTGACGACCGGCTGGTAGAAGCCGGTGACCGGCGGCTCGAGCCAGGTGACGTCGGTGAAGCCGGCGGTTGTCAGTGCCTGAGTCAGCCGGGCGCGGGTCAGGGCCCGGTAGGCGGTGCGCCGGACCCGGACCTCCCAGCCGGTCCTGGCGGGCAGCAGCTGGAAGTGTTCCAGGTCGTAGCGCTCGCCGTCGTCGTGCCAGTGCCACAGTTGGAAGGTGACCACCCGGTCGTCGCCCGTCCCAGAGACCTGGGGCGGCGTCGAGGCCGGGCGGTCGCGGCGGAGTTCGTCGTAGTCCCGCACGGTGATCACGACGAGTCCCCCGTCCCGCAGGACCCGTCGCATGCCCGCCAGGGCAGCATCGAGGTCCTCGTCGGTGAGCAGGTGCGGGAGCGAGTTGTCGGCGCACACGACCACGTCGAAGGCGGCGGAGCGAAACGGCAGTGCGCGCATGTCGGCCGCCCCGGTCGGCAGTGCGGCGCCACGCGCGGCGGCTTCGGTGGCGGCCCGGGAGACGGCGACCGGGCTCAGGTCGGTGCCGATGACGTGGTGGCCGCGCAGGGCGAGCCCGATCGCCTGGGTGCCGATCCCGCAGGCGCAGTCCAGGATCCGGTGCGGTCCCGGGCCCAGCCGGGCGCCGACGAGGCCGTCCAGCGCGGCGGCCTGGCGGGCCATGCTCGCGTCCCAGTCCGGGAAGATCAGGTGGTAGTCGGGGGCGAGCCGGTCGTAGAAGTCACGGATCGAGGGCGGGAGCGAGGGTGTGTCGGACATGGCCGTCACTCCCGCTCCAGCACCGCCATCGCCGCGTTGTGCCCCGGTACCCCGCTCACCCCTCCGCCGCGCACCGCGCCCGCCCCGCACAGCAGGACGTTGCCGTGCCGGGTCTCCACGCCCCAGCGTCCGGTCTCCTCCTGGGCATAGGGCCAGGACAGGTCACGGTGGAAGATGTTGCCGCCGGGCAGCCGCAGGTCGCGTTCGAGGTCGAGCGGCGTCTTCGCCTCGATGCAGGGCCGGCCCTCGGCATCGGTCGCGAGGCAGTCGGCGATCGGTTCGGCGAGGTGGGCGTCGAGCTGCGCGAGCGTGGACTTGAGGAGTTCGTCGCGTACCGCGTCGTTGTCCCGGTCGAAGAGCCGTGCGGGCGTGTGGAGGCCGAAGAGGGTGAGGGTCTGATAGCCCGCGTCGACCAGGTTCCGGCCGAGGATCGTGGGGTCGGTGAGGGAGTGACAGTAGATCTCGGACGGCGGTGCCGTGGGGAGCTCGCCGGACGCGGCCTGGGTGTGGGCGGCGGCCAGTTGTTCGTAGCCCTCGGCGATGTGGAAGGTGCCGGCGAAGGCCTCGCGCGGGTCGACGGAGCCGTCGCGCAGCCTCGGCAGCCGCTTGAGCAGCATGTTCACCTTCAGCTGGGCGCCTTCGGCGGGCGTCGGCGCCGGGTCGCCGGTCAGTGCCGCCAGTTCCTGCGGCGAGGCGCCCACGAGGACGTGCCGGGCGGTGGCGATGCCCTCGCCGTCGGCCGTGCGGTGGGTGACCTCGGCACTCTGCCCGTCCGTCGCGATCCGTACCGCCTCGTGCCCGGTCGCGATGACCGCGCCCGCGGCACGCGCGGCGGCGGCCAGCGCGTGGGTCAGGGCGCCCATGCCGCCGACGGGCACGTCCCAGGCGCCGGTGCCGCCGCCGATGACGTGGTACAGGAAGCAGCGGTTCTGCCGCAGGGAGGGGTCGTGGGCGTCGGCGAAGGTGCCGATCAGGCCGTCGGTGAGGACCACGCCCCGTACCAGGTCGTCGGTGAAGTTCCGCTCGATCGCGGCACCGATCGGCTCCTCGAAAAGTGCCCGCCAGGCGTCCTCGTCGTCGATGCGGCGGCGCAGTTCGTCACGGGTGGGCAGCGGTTCGACGAGGGTGGGGAAGACCCGCTGGGCGACCTGGCCGGTCATGGCGTAGAAGCGCTGCCAGGCCTCGTACTCGCGGCTGCCGCCCGTCAGCCGGGCGAAGGCCTCGCGGGTGCGCCGTTCGCCACCGCCGACGAGCAGTCCGGTCGGCCGTCCGTCCCGTTCGACCGGGGTGTACGACGAGATGGTGCGCCCACGGACCCGGAAGGCGAGGCCCAGGTCCCGCACGATCTTCTTGGGCAGCAGGCTGACCAGGTAGGAGTAGCGCGACAGACGGGCGTCGACACCGGCGAAGGGGCGGGTCGACACGGCGGCGCCGCCGGTGTGGTCCAGGCGCTCCAGTACGAGCACGGACTTGCCGGCCCGGGCCAGATAGGCGGCCGCGACCAGGCCGTTGTGGCCGCCGCCGACGATGACGGCGTCGTACGTCCGGGATCCCTCGTGAGCAGGCATGGTTCTTCGTAACACGTGAT
Organism: Streptomyces sp. HUAS 15-9; assembly: GCF_025642155.1. Lineage (NCBI taxonomy): Bacteria > Bacillati > Actinomycetota > Actinomycetes > Kitasatosporales > Streptomycetaceae > Streptomyces > Streptomyces qianjiangensis. Next base: position 999,537 of record NZ_CP106798.1, read on the forward strand.
GATCTACGGCTGCCAGAGGCATGCCGTGCCTGCCCCGCCTCAGCGTCCGCCGGACGCGCGCTGCTGGCGCAGCACCGCCACCCGGCGGTACAGCTCGACGGCCTCGGCGCCGCGGCCGAGCTGTTCCAGGCAGTGGGCCTCGTCGTTGCGGCTGGCCAGGGTGTCGGGGTGGTCGGGGCCGAGGACGCGCTCGCGGGCGCCGGCGACCCGGCGGTACTCGCTCAGCGCGTCCGGCCAGCGGCCGAGCCAGCCGAGGCTGACGGCGACCTCGCGGCGGCTGACGAGGGTGTCGGGGTGCTCGGGGCCGAGGACGCGCTGGCGGATGGCGCAGACGTCGCGGGACTCGGCGAGGGCCTCCTCCCAGCGGCCGAGACGGCCCAGGTTGACCCCGAGGCCGTGGCGGGCGCGCAGGGTCTCGGGGTGGGCGCCGCCGTGCACCCGGGTGCGGTCGTCGATCAGATCGCGGTACAGCGTGAGGGCGTCCGCGCTGCGGCCGAGGCGGCCGAGGCTGATGCCGACCTCGTAGCGGGCGGCGAGGGTGTCGGCGTGGTCGGGGCCGAGGGTCTGGGCGCGGGCGTCGGCGACCTCGCGGTAGGTGCGCAGTGCCTCCTCCCAGCGGCCCAGCTGGCCGAGTGCGTAGGCGACTTCGTAGCGGGTCACCAGGGTGTCGGGGTGGTCCGGGCCGAGCACCCGGGCGCGCGCGACGGCCACCTCGCGGGCCATGCGGTACGAGTCGTCGAGGCGGCCGAGCCTGCTGAGGTTGAAGGCGAGGTTGTGGCGGCAGCGCAGGGTGTCGGGGTGGTCCGGGCCCATGGTGCGCTCCCGGGCGGCCAGCACCGACGTGTATGTCTGGTGGGCGTCGAAGTGGCGGCCCAACTGGCCGAGCACATAGGCCGTTTCCTGGCGGGCGGCGAGCGTGTCGGGGTGGTCGGCGCCCAGTACCCGGTCTCGGGACCGGGCGACCTCGGTGTACTCGCGCAGGGCGTCGGCGGCGCGGCCGGTGCGGTTGAGGGTGAAGGCGATCTCGTAGCGGCTGGCGAGTGTGTCGGGGTGGTCCGGGCCGAGCAGGCGGGTGCGCTCGGCGGCGACCGCGCGGTGCACGTCGCCCGCCTCGGCCCAGCGGCCGAGCCGCCCCAGACTGAGGCCCGCGTTGTGCCGTCCGGCGAGCGCGGTGACGGCCTCGTGGGAAGGGGCGGACGGCACCGGCAGGGGTGCCGGGCCGGTCGCGGGCCGGGAGATCCGCTCGCCCGTGAGACCGGCCGCGGCATCCGGAGGCGTGGTGCGCAGCCCGGCGCCGGTCGCCTTGTGGCCGGTGGTCATGCCCCGGGTCCAGGAGGGCAGCCGCGCCGCGCCGGACAAGGGCTCGACGGGCAGCAGTCGGGGCTGGGGGCTCACCACGGTCGGCACATACACGGGTGTCGTACGGCCGATGGTGATACGGCGTGCCAACTCACTGGCGTCGTACGGGCGTTGCTCCGGCCTTTTGGCCAGGAGGTCGAGGATCACCTTCTCCAGGTACTCGGGGATCTCGGCGCGGTGGCCGCGCGGCGGGCGGGGCTGGGTGTCGCGGTGGCCGATGAGGATGGCCCAGGCGTCGTCGAGGTCGAACGGCGGTGCGCCGGTGGCGATTTCGTAGAGCACGCAGCCGAGCGAGTACAGGTCGCTGCGGTGGTCGACCTCGGAACCGCTGATCTGCTCGGGCGACATGTAGTGCGGGGTGCCCATCGCGATGCCGGTGCCGGTCAGCCGGGAGGTGAAGCCGATGTCGTGGCCGAGGCGGGCGATGCCGAAGTCGCAGATCTTCACGGTGCCGTCGGTGAGCCGCATGATGTTCGCGGGTTTCAGGTCGCGGTGCACGATGCCCTGTTGGTGGGTGTAGGCGAGGGCGGCGGCGACCTGGTCGGCGATGTCCACGATGTCGGGGACGGGCAGCGGGTGGTGCTTGTTGTCCTCCAGGAGCTGACCGAGGTTGCGGCCCTCCAGGAGCTCCATGACGAGGTAGAGGATGCCGTCGTACTCGCCGAAGTCGTGGACGACGGTCACCCCGCGGTGCGAGAGCGCGGCGGCCACCCGGGCCTCACGGCGGAACCGTTCCCGCAGGACGCGGGTGAAGGAGTGGTCGTGGTGCGGGCCGAGCGGCTTGAGGCACTTCACCGCGACATGCCGCCCCAGAGACTCGTCCCGGGCCCGCCACACCTCGCCCATCCCGCCCCGCCCGATCGGATCGAGCAGCCGGTACCGGCCCTGGACCAGTCTGGTGTCCGCCATCGTCCGCCGTCGCCCCCGTCGCCGTACGCCCCACCCCTGGGGTTGCCGTCAAGGTGCGGCCGCGCCAAGCCGGTCCGATCCGTGACACACCCCCCTGCTCGTCCAAGTATGGCGGCTTATCGTCCGACTTTGTACGGTGCCGGGCGTGAGTCGGGGCCGAGCCGGGCCATGGCGCGCAGGATGTGTTTGGGCGGCAGCTGCCAGCGCAGACGTGCGGGTATGCACCGCAGCAGGCAGCCCGTGGCGCGCAGTCGGCGGGTGACGGTGTCGCGTGCGGGGGCCGGTCTGCCGTACAGCTCGTGGGCGTACGGCGGCAGGGAGGCGTACGCCAGATGGGCCACGCGCCGCCACAGCAGCTCGCGCGCCGGGACGAGGAGGGGGTGCGTCGGCGGGCGGAGCAGGAAGTCGTCCACCTCGCGTGCCTCGGGTCCCGCGGCGAGTTTGGGCCGCACCTTCTCGAAGTACGCGGCCAGCTCGGCCCGGTCGGCCGGTACGGCGTCCGGGTCGAGGCCCACCAGCCGGGCGCTGATGCGGTGTTCGGCGATGTAGCGGTCGGCCTGCGCGTCGGTGAGCGGGTAGCCGGAGCGGCGCATCACGTGCAGATAGGAGTCGATCTCGGCGCAGTGCACCCACAGCAGCAGTTCGGGTTCGTCGACGCCGTACCGCTCCCCGGTGTCCGGATCCGTCGCCCCCAGCCTGCTGTGGATCTTCCGCACCCGGGCGCCCGCCCGCTCGGCGGCTTCCGTCGTGCCGTACGTCGTCGTGCCGACGAAGTTGGCGGTGCGCATCAGCCGGCCCCAGGCGTCCTGCCGGAAGTCGGAGTTCTGCAGGACACCGCGCACCGCGCGCGGGTGCAGCGCCTGCAGATAGAGCGCGCGTATCCCGGCGACCCACATCATCGGGTCACCGTGCATCTGCCAGGTCACCGACCGCGGGGTGAACAGCCCCGGGTCACCCGGCCGGAACTCTTCCCCTGCCACGGACATACCCGCAGGCTAGCGCCGTACCCGCGGCATCCCCAGACCGATCCAGGAGATGATCTCGCGCTGGATCTCGTTGTTGCCGCCGCCGAAGGTGAAGATCACCGCCGAGCGGTAGCCGCGTTCCAGGTCGCCGTGGAGGACCGCGCCCGCGGAGCCCTCCTTCAGTGGTCCGGCGGCGGCGACGATCTCCATGAGCCAGGCGTACGCGTCCCGGCGGGTCTCGGAGCCGTACACCTTGACCGCGGAGGCGTCCTGCGGGGTGAGTGTGCCCTCCTGGACGGCGGTGACCATCCGCCAGTTGAGGAGCTTCATCGCGTCGAGCCGGGTGTGGGTGCGGGCGAGCCGCCCGCGCACCCAGGGCAGGTCGATCACCCGGCGGCCGTCGGCGAGTTTGGTCTCCATCGCCCAGCGCTGGACGTCCCGCAGCGCGCGGATCGCCATGGTGCCGTGGGCGGCGAGGGTGACGCGTTCGTGGTTGAGCTGGTTGGTGATCAGCCGCCAGCCCTGGTTCTCCTCGCCGACCCGGCGGGAGACGGGGACGCGGATGTTCTCGTAGTAGCTCGCCGTGGTGTCGTGCGAGGCGAGGGTGTTGATGACGGTGCAGGAGTAGCCGGGGTCGCAGGTCGGCACGAGGAGCATGGTGATGCCCTTGTGCGCGGGGGCGTCCGGATCGGTGCGGACCGCCAGCCACACCCAGTCGGCGGTGTCGCCGTTGGTCGTCCATATCTTCTGGCCGTTGACGACGTACGCGTCTCCGTCCCGTACGGCCCGGGTCTTCAGGGAGGCCAGGTCCGTGCCCGCGTCGGGTTCGCTGTAGCCGATGGCGAAGTCGATCTCGCCGGAGAGGATCCTGGGCAGGAAGTAGGCCTTCTGTTCGTCGGTGCCGAACTGCATGATCGTCGGGCCGACCGTGTTCAGCGCCATCAGCGGCAGCGGTACGCCGGCCTGCGCGGCCTCGTCGAAGAAGATGAACTGCTCCATGGGGGTCAGACCGCGACCGCCGTACTCCTCGGGCCAGCCCACACCGAGCCAGCGATCCGTGCCCAGCCGCCGGATGGTGTCGCGGTAGAAGCGCTTCTGCGCGGCCGGGTCGGTGTAGCGGGTGTACACGTCGTCCGGCACCAGGTCGGCGAAGTAGGCGCGCAGTTCGGTGCGCAGTCGCTGCTGCTCGGGCGTGTGGTCGAGATGCACGGCGCCTCCAGGCTCGCGATGGCCGGTCCTGACGGCGCACACCGTAGAACGTGTTCCAGAAATTGGGAATGCCGAGCCGCAAACCCGGCAGTGCCCGGCGCAGGCCGGTTCGACGGCTCGCACCCGGTGCGCGCCGGTTCGACGGCTCAGGCGAGCGTCTCGACGAAGCCCGCACAGGCCCGGGCGCACGCCAGGCACGCCTCGGCGGTCCCGGCGGCGTCGAGCCGCCCCTCGAAGGCACGCGCGCATTCGAGACAGACCGAGCGGCACCACTCCAGCTGGATGCGGATGGCCTTCTCCTCCTGGCTCTCGGCGAGCACCTGGCAGGTCGTGTCGCACACCTCAGCACACAAGACGGCCTGCCGCCGTATCCGCTCCTCGCCGTCGGCCCCGTCGGGGCCCATGGCGCTAGCCCCCAGTGCGCACACCCGCGCGCACTCCGCGCACGCCTGCGCGCACGCGAAACGGTCCTCCAGGAACCGGTACGGCTCCTGATGGAAATTCGCCGGTGTCACATCCGGCGGGTAACCGGCACCGGTCGGATCAAACCCCGGACCCGTTGTCGCCGTATGCGACCGACGGTCACGGAAGGTGTCTGATTCACCCCGTTCTGGGTGGGGTATTCCTGTGCTATGAGTACCGCATCCATGCAGCTGGCCGCGGCGAGCGGCCTCATGAGTCTTGTGCTCTTCCTGGTGGCCCTGGCCGTCCTGGCGCTGCTCGCCGGCGGTTTCTGGCTGAACTCCCGGGTCAAGTACCAGGAGTCGCCCCGGCCCCGTCCCGAAGAGCAGCCGCACCTGCCGCCCGAGGGCGCGGTGCACGAGATCCGGGAGAACCGGGAGTCCCAGGAGGTACCCAAGATGCCCGAGGGCGGTCGCCCGCTGACCCCGTACGAGCTGAGCAACATGGACACCCGGCCGAGCGCGTCGAAGGACCGCCCGCGCTGGAGCAAGGGCTCGAGCGGCTCGTTCGGCGGCGGCGGGCTGGGCGCCCACTGACCCGTTGACGACTCCGGTGACCGACCGGCAGGGGCGAACCCGGCCGGTCGGCATCGAGATGTCCGACGTGGGCCGCGTTTGCCGCGATACTCGGGGCCGCCGCCGGGCGAGGACGTGAGCCGGGCGTCCAGGATCTCCTCGAGGACCGGCTCCGGGATCAGACGCAGACCGAGGGCGAGGACATTGGCTCGCCTGGCACCTTGCCCACTGACGACGCCACGCCGTCGGCCGACCCCGCAGGCAACGATTTGCCTGTTCGGGGTCGGCCGACGGCGTGGCGGGTCTGGCTACGGGATCAGCCGCGTCCCCCGCTGAGGTTCCGCCACTGCGGACCGATCCGCTTCCACTCCTCGTCCCACTCCGCGAGGCGTCGCCGCAGCAGGTGTCCGCACACCAGCCGACCACCGCCCCACACCGCGAACCCGACGGCCGGTGCCACGAGCGCACCGGTCACGGCCGCCTGGAGCCAGGACTCCGTGGCGTCGAGGGGCTTGGAGACGAGCCGGCCCGTGCCGTCCGTCCACATGGTGACCCGGGAGCCGGCGGCGATGCCCGGGGCGACCTTCGCCCGGTCGGTGTGCGCGGAGCCGTCCTCCGCCTTCCAGCGCACCGTCGCCCACACCCGGCTGTCGTCGTATCCGCCGGCCGCGGGTGCGGCGTTCGCCGAGTTCTCGGTCAGCTCGGCCGAGACGGCGTGGACCTGCGCGCGGCGTGCGCTGAGGTTGCCGTCCACCACCATCGCGGCCGCCACGCCCGCGAACACCGCGCCCAGGAGGGCGAGAATCCAGGCGGCGAGCACGACCCAGGCCTCGACGGTGTCGCTGCGGCGGTGGAGCGGATTGCTCCGCCACCTCCAGCGCCAGCGCCGGAACCACACCCCGGTCGCTTTCCTGCGACGTGTCCTCGCCATCGGCCGTCGCCTCCTTCCCGCGCTCCGGCCGTCCTCGGTGTGTCAGACGGGCCGGGCTCCTTCGGTGTCCGGAAGGTCGGGGTCGAGGTCCCGGCGGCGGTTCGGTCCGGTGTACGGGGTCTCACGGAGGGGACCGGCCGCCGTCACGACGTCGCCGGGCGCGGCAAGCGTGCCGGCGACGTACCAAGTGTCGCGCATGGCGACCTCCAGAGTGCTCAGGTGCCCGCGTACGACATCGTCCTCTTCAGCTTGGAGCAGAAGTCCGGCGAGCGCATAGTCCGAGCGGCCCTGACCAGTCGGCCGCCCGGCGGCTACGCGTCCTGGCCGGGTGTGTCGTGGCCCTCCTGACCGGCCACCGGCACCTGCCACACCAGCGTGGTACCTCCGTCCTCGGGGCTGCGCAACTCCAGACGGCCGCCGAGCTGCTGCGCCCGCTCCTGCATGTTGCGCAGCCCGCTGCGCCGCCCTTCGGGCGGGATGCCCACGCCGTTGTCGGTGACCGTCAGGGACAGCTCGCGTCCGTCGGTCTTCAGGATCACGTCGGCGCGGTCGGCACGGGCGTGCCGGGCGATGTTGGTCAGGGCCTCGGAGAGGACGGCGACCGCGTGGTCGGCGGTGTCCCGCGGCACGTCGGTGTCCACCAGGCCCTCCATCCGCACGCTTGGGGCGAATCCCAGCACGGGCGTCGCCTCGCCCACCACGCCTACGACACGGGCCCGCAGGCCTGTTCCCGCGGTGCCCTCGCGTGCCTGGAGGCCGAAGATGGTCGACCTGATGATCTTGATGGTCTCGTCCAGGTCGTCCACGGCCCGCAGCACCCGCTCGTTGGCGCCCGCGTGCTCGATGAAACGGCCCGCGCTCTGCAGCGTCATGCCGGTGGCGAACAGCCGCTGGATCGCCAGGTCGTGCAGGTCCCGGGCGATCCGGTCCCGGTCCTTGAGCACCGCGATCGTCTCCGCGTCCCGGCGTCGCTCCGCCAGTTCGATGGCGATCGCCGCCTGCGCCGCGAAGACCTGCAGGGGCTCGGTCTCCTTGCCCGTGAACAGGGTCCGCCCGGTCTCCCTGACCAGCATGACCACGCCGCGGACGCCGCCCTCGCCCGTGCCGATGGGGACCGCCACGGCCGGGCCGAGCCCGGTGAACCGCAGCGGGCCGGCCGAGACGCGTGCGTCGTGGGTGACGTCCTCGCTGGTGACGGCGGCGGCGCCGGTGACCGCCTCCCCCATCAGGGTGCCGTCCATCGGCAGCACCAGTCCTCGCAGGGCGTCGGCCTGTTGACCGAGGGCCAGTTCCACGGTGAGCGAGTCGGTGTCCGCCATGGGCGTCGCGACCACGGCCAGGGCCGCACCGGTGATCTCCCTGGCCCGCTCGGCGATCAGGGCGAGGGCCTCGGCCTGACCGGCCCCGGACATCAGGCTGTTGGTGATCTCCGCGTTGGCCCGCAGCCAGCGCTCGCGCAACCGGGACTCCGCGTACAGGCGCGCGTTGTCGATCGCGACACCGGCCGCCACGGCCAGGGTCTGGGTGACCGAGACGTCCTCCTCGTCGAACTGGCCGCCACCCCGCTTCTCGGTCAGGTACAGATTGCCGAAGACCTGGTCGCGCACGCGGATCGGGACGCCGAGGAAGGTGTTCATCGCCGGGTGGTGGGGCGGGAAGCCGTACGACGCCGGGTGCTCCGAGAGATTCGCCAGGCACAGCGGCTCCGGGTGGCGGATCAGCTCACCCAGGATGCCGTGGCCCTCCGGATACGGGCCGATGCTCGCGATCTGCTCCTGGGTGACCCCGACCGTGTAGAAGGCCGACAGCCGCTTGCCGTCGGGCCCGATCACCCCGAGTGCCGCGTACTGGGCGTCGACCAGGGCCGCGGCGGACTCGACGATGCTGTTCAGGGCCTGTTCCAGGTCCAGTTCCCGGCCGACCGAGAGGACCGCCTCCAGCAGGCTGTGCACCCGGTCGCGCGTGCCGCGGGCCGCGTCCAGGCGGGCCTGCAGCTCCTCCAGCAACTCGTCCAGCCTCAGCTGCGGCAGCCGTATCCGCGCCTCCTCGGGGCTTGTCACCTGCACTCCTCCCGGTCCCCTCTGCTCATGGACATGGTCCGGTCATCTGCCACGGTAGTGGTCGGCGACCCGGCCCCGCACCGGCTTCCGGGCAGGTCCGCGGGACCACGGTTCCGGATCTTGCGTGGGCCTTTCGGCCCTCCCGCCGGACCGATCGGCACTCCCGTTCGAGCGCGGACCGAGGCACAGTGGAAAGAGGAGCGGCACCGATCCCCCGCGGTGTCGCTCCGCCCGTGCGCGCCCCGCCCGGCCGGCGGGGCGCGAGTACTGTACGGCGCACCTCACCTGTTCCGCGGCGGCGGCCCGGTCCGGCCGGACGTCCGCCGAGGCCGAACGGCCCTTGCACGACGGCCGACCGTCCGGCTGCAATGACCTGACAGAGCCCGCCCGTGGCTTCCGGAGACGCAGAGACGTGAGTGACACATCCCGACCCAACGTACTTCCCGCCGACCACGCCCCGTCGGCGGCCGGAAGGCCTCACCGGAGCGTCGAGATCGGCCGTGCCGAGGCACTGCGCCTGCTGGGCAGCGTCTCGCTGGGGAGAGTCGTGTTCACCCGGCACGCGCTGCCGACCGTCCGCCCGGTCAACCACGTTCTGATGGACGGCGACATCGTCATCCGCACCCATGAGGGAGCCGCCCTGACCTCGCACGCCCGGCAGGGTGAGGGCTCGGGCGTCGTCGTCGCCTACGAGGCCGACACCATCGACCCGGACACCCACCTCGGCTGGAGCGTGGTGGTCACGGGCTACGCGCAGCTGGTGACCGACCCGGAGCAGCTGATCCGCTACCGGGCGCTGCTGCGCCCCTGGGTGGAACAGACCATGGACTACGCGGTCCGGATCCGCCCCGATCTGGTCACAGGCGTCCGGCTCATCGCCGACGAGGGGCCGGACGACGTGTGAGGGCGAATCAGCCGGTCCGGGGCAGGTCCACTCCGTAGAGGGTGCGGCCGCCGACCAGTTCCCTGCCGGTGACCAGCTCCGGCTCGATGCGGACGAAGACCTCCCGCGGCGCGGGCACCCAGGAGCGCGGCCCGCCGCGCATCAGCCGCTCGTGTTCCGCCGCGTCGGTCACCACCGTGGCCAAACCGGTGACGACCACGCTCCAGCCGGACTGCGCCACCGCGTCGACCTCGTCGGCCTCGAACGCGACCACGGTCCCGTCGATCGCCCGCGCCAGTTCCGATGCCGCGGAGGTCCGCAGCACGACCGCACCGTCCGCGTCCAGGGCGAAGTTCACCGGAAGCACGGCGGGCAGGGCCCGTCGGGTGTGCACGATGCGGCCCACGGGCACCTTCGCCAGCAGCCGCAGGCACTCCTCCCGGCCCAGCTCGCGGAATCCGTCGTTGGGGTACATCAGCCGTCCCGTCCCTCACCTGATGCAGCGCTACTGCCTCACTTCATCCTCGGCCCGGCAGGCAGCGGGCACGAGGGCCATCGGTCCCCACCGGGCCGGAGAACGACCCGGGCCGGTCCTCCGCGTACCACCGGTCGGGCACAGGGGCCCCCATTGGCGGCGGAGCTGTCATGGACGGCATCGCAGGTGGGCAGGTTCGGGCGTGCTGCGGCCACTTGGCGACATGTCGGTGCGGATGCGCCCGAGTTGCGCTGAGATGGCCCCTCTCATCGTGAGCCGCGGATCGAGGATGAACATGAGCGACTTGGCCGAAGTGGTGCCGCCCGGTTGCGCCGACGTGGTCGAGGAGGGTGCCGGTGCGGCGCGGGCGAGGCGGCGGGCGGCCCACGCGCGGCGGCGGGCGGCCCACGCGCGGCGGAGGAGCGCTTCCGCGGGTTACTGGAGGCGGCTCCGGACGCGATGGTGATCGTCGACGACACCGGAACGATCAAACTCGTCAACGCCCAGACCGAAGCACTCTTCGGCTACCAGCGCGAAGAACTCCTCGGCCGCCCCGTCGAACTCCTCGTCCCCGGCCGCTTCCACGCCCACCACACCCAACACCGCAACAACTACGCCCACAACCAGCAGGTACGCCCCATGGGCGCCGGACTCGACCTCTACGGCCTGCGCAAGAACGGCACCGAGTTCCCCGTCGAGATCAGCCTCAGCCCCCTCGAAACCGCCGACGGCCTCCTCGTCTCCGCCGCCGTCCGCGACGTCAGCGAACGCAAAGCCGCCGAGGAACGTTTCCGCGGACTGCTGGAGGCGGCTCCGGACGCGATGGTGATCGTCGACGACACCGGAACGATCAAACTCGTCAACGCCCAGACCGAAGCACTCTTCGGCTACCAGCGCGAAGAACTCCTCGGCCGCCCCGTCGAACTCCTCGTCCCCGGCCGCTTCCACGCCCACCACACCGAACACCGCGACAACTACGCCCACAACCAGCAGGTACGCCCCATGGGCGCCGGACTCGACCTCTACGGCCTGCGCAAGGACGGCACCGAGTTCCCCGTCGAGATCAGCCTCAGCCCCCTCGAAACCGCCGACGGCCTCCTCGTCTCCGCCGCCGTCCGCGACGTCAGCGAACGCAAGGCCGCCGAGGAACGCATCAACGAACTCGCCGCGCTGGTCGAGTCCTCGCAGGACGCGATCCTCGCCAAGACCCTCGACGGCCGGATCACGTACTGGAACGCCGCCGCCCAGCGGCTGTACGGGTACACCTCGGCGGAGGCGGTCGGGCGCCATGTGTCGATGCTCGCCCCGCCCGATCGGGGGCACGAGATCAGTCAGCTCCTGGAGCGGCTGTGCCGGGGCGAGAAGGTAGAGCACTTCGAGACCCTGCGCCTCACCCGTTCGGACGCAATGCTGGACGTCGACGTGACCCTGTGGCCCACCCGGGCCCCGGACGGCACGGTGATCGGGGCGTGCGCCATCGTCCGCGACATCAGCGACCGCAAGCGCGCCGAGGCGGAACTGACGGAGCTGTACGAGCAGCAGCGGCACATCGCCCTGACCCTGCAGCGCAGCCTCATGGGCACCCCGCCCGCGATACCCGGCCTCGCCACCGCGAGCCGCTATCTGCCCGCCACCCAGGGCGCCGGCGTGGGCGGGGACTGGTTCGACCTGATCCCGCTGGGGGCCGGCCGGGTCGGCGTGCTGATCGGCGACGTGATGGGCCGCGGCCTGGAGGCCGCCGCGGTCATGGGTCAGCTCCGGTCGGCCGCTCACGCCCTGGCCAAGACCGGGATGCAGCCCCGTCAGCTCATGCAGGCCCTCGACACCGTCGTCGCCGACCTGGGCGTCCCTGACCAACTGGTCACCTGCTGCTATCTGGTCATCGCCGCCGACACCGGGGAGGTGACCGTCTGTTCCGCGGGCCATCTGCCCGTCCTGGTCACCGTCCCCGGCGAGGGCGTGCAGACACTCCCCGCGCCCGTGAACGCGCCGCTCGGCGTGGGCGACGTCATCTACGAGCAGTGCCGCACGACGCTCGCGCGCGGCGCCACCCTCGTGCTCTACACGGACGGTCTGATCGAGACTCCCGGTGGTGACATCGAGGACCAGCTCACCGAGCTGATCAACACGCTGGACAAGCTCGCGACCGGCTGTCCCGACCTCGAGCTCGTCGCCGACCACGTCCTGGTGACCCTGCTGCCCGATGCCGACGGGCACGACGACGTCACCCTGCTGCTGACACAGCTGCCGGCGGCCCCGCTGGCCACGGCCGGCACCGACCTGCCCGCGCTGCCGCAGTCCGTGTCGGCGGGCCGGGACTTCCTCGGCCGTGTGCTCGACGAGTGGGGGCTCACGGAACGGGCGGACGACGCGTGCCTCCTGCTGTCCGAGGTGCTCACCAATGCCGTACAGCACGCCCAGGGGCCCATCGGACTGCACATCTGCCGGACCGACATCGAACTGACGGTCGAGATCGGTGATCGCAGTCCTCAGCTGCCCCAGCCCCGCACGGCGGCCGAGGACGCGGAGTCGGGCCGGGGGCTCCTCCTGGTACGGGCCCTCGCCGACGACTGGGGCGTGCGCCCGACGGACGAGGGCAAGACGACGTGGTTCAGCCTCAAGAGCGTCCGGACGCCCCGGGACAGGTGACGATCACCCGCACAAGGTCGATACTTCCGAGAGTAGGCACAGGTCGGCATCGGTCCTGGGAGAACACGGGCCGGAGGCTTACCTGCCGGGCCCACCAGGAGGTACCGATGAAGATGCTCATCAACGTTCCGGAGACCGTGGTGGCGGACGCGCTGCGGGGAATCGCGGCCGCACATCCCGATCTGACCGTCGACGTCGAGAACCGGGTGATCGTACGACGGGACGCCCCCGTGGCCGGGCAGGTGGGACTCGTCTCGGGCGGCGGCTCCGGGCACGAGCCGCTGCACGGCGGGTTCGTGGGCCACGGCATGCTCTCGGCCGCCTGTCCCGGCGAGGTGTTCACGTCACCCGTGCCGGACCAGATGGCGCGTGCGGCGGCGGCCGTGGACAGCGGGGCCGGCGTGCTGTTCGTCGTGAAGAACTACACCGGCGACGTGCTCAACTTCGACATGGCGGCCGAGCTCGCCGAGGACGAGGGGATCCAGGTCGCGAAGGTGCTCGTCAACGACGACGTGGCGGTCACCGACAGCCTCTACACGGCAGGTCGCCGCGGCACCGGCGCGACGCTGTTCGTGGAGAAGATCGCGGGCGCCGCCGCGGCCGAGGGACAGCCGCTGGAGCGGGTCGAGGCGATCGGGCGCCAGGTCAACGAGAACTCCCGCAGCTTCGGAGTCGCCCTCAGCGCCTGCACCACCCCGGCCAAGGGCACCCCCACCTTCGACCTGCCGTCCGGCGAGCTGGAGTTGGGCATCGGCATCCACGGCGAGCCGGGCCGGGAACGCCGGGCGATGATGACCTCCGGCGAGATCGCCGACTTCGCGCTGCACGCGATCCTGGAGGACATGCCCCCGCGCAACCCCGTCCTCGTCCTGGTCAACGGCATGGGCGCGACCCCGCTCCTGGAGCTGTACGGCTTCAACGCCGAGGTGCAGCGGGTGCTCGGCGAGCGCGGCGTCACCGTGGCCCGCACGCTCGTCGGCAACTACGTGACCTCCCTGGACATGGCGGGCGCCTCGGTCACCCTGTGCCAGGTCGACGAGGAACTGCTGCGGCTGTGGGACGCGCCGGTGAAGACCCCGGCCCTGCGCTGGGGCATGTGACACGGCGGCAGCGGCGACCAACGTTCCTACCACGCAAGGAGATTCAGTGCTCGACGCCGACTTCTTCCGCCGTTGGATGGTGGCGACCGCCGCGTCCGTCGACCGCGAGGCGGAACGGCTCACCGCTCTCGACTCACCCATCGGGGACGCCGACCACGGCAGCAATCTTCAGCGCGGGTTCACCGCCGTGCGGGCGTCGCTGGAGAAGGAGGCGCCGGACACTCCGGGTGCCGTGCTGACCCTCGCCGGACGCCTGCTGATCTCGACGGTGGGCGGCGCGTCCGGGCCCCTGTACGGCACGCTGCTGCGGCGTACGGGCAAGGCGCTCGGGGATGATTCCGAGGTCAGTGCCGGGCAGCTGGCCGAGGCGCTGCGGGCGGGCGTGGACGGGGTCATGACCCTCGGGGGCGCCGCGCCCGGCGACAAGACCATGATCGACGCCCTGGTACCGGCCGTCGACGCGCTCGGCGACGGTTTCGCCACGGCTCGGGCCGCGGCCGAGGAGGGCGCCGTGGCGACGATCCCGCTGCAGGCCCGCAAGGGCCGGGCGAGCTATCTCGGCGAGCGCAGCATCGGACACCAGGACCCGGGAGCCACCAGCTCGGCGCTGCTCATCGCCGCGCTCGCGGAGGCCGCAGGTGAGTGACGAGAAACTGGTCGGGATCGTGTTGGTGTCGCACAGCGCCGAAGTGGCCTCGTCCGTCGCCGAGCTGGCGAAGGGTCTCGCGGGCGGCGCCGCGGCGGTGCCCGTCGCGACGGCGGGCGGCACCGAGGGCGGCGGGCTCGGTACCAGCGCCGAGCTGATCCGTGCCGCGGCCGCCGCGGTCGACCGGGGCGCCGGCATCGCCGTGCTCACCGATCTGGGCAGCGCGGTGCTCACCGTGAAGGCGCTGATCGCGGAGGGCGGCGAACTGCCCGACGGCACACGTCTGGTGGACGCCCCGTTCGTGGAGGGCGCGGTGGCCGCGGTCGTCACGGCGGCCACCGGGGCCGGCCTCGACGCGGTTCAGGCGGCGGCCACGGAGGCGTACGGCTACCGGAAGGTGTGACGCCGGAAGCTCCGGGGGTCTGTCCGGGGCACTGCGCCAGGCGCGGTGAGGCACCGCGAGGGACTTCGTCGGGCCGCCGAGCTCGCCGGACTGCCACCGACAATCGGCGGCCGATGATCCGGGCGGCAGGGTTCAGCGCGGCCGTGCACACGGCTGTCGAACTCTGCCCGTGCCTCGGCGGCGTGAGCCGCGTGCCCGTGGACAGCGGCGGGGGTGGTTCAGCCGCCCCGTACGAACCGGCCGGCCAGTCGTCGGCCGGTCGCCACGGCCGCCGCATGACTCTCGATGGGCCTGACCCGGGAGCCCTTGAAGACGATGTAGGTGACGCCCGAGGAAACCCCGCCCCGGCGTGGGTCGGGGCTGATGCCGAGGCCCCGGGCGGTGGCGTACGAGGCCTCGCCGATGATGCCGCGCGGGCCGGTGTCCCCGACGACGGCGTACTGGACCCGGCCGCGGTAGACGACGGCGACGACGGCACCGCCGCGGACGCCGTGCGCACGGAAGTCCCAGACGGCGCTCGGGGCGGGAACCACGATGTACGGCAGGCGTTCGGCGTTCAGATGGCGGCCGTCGGACTGCTGGAAGGCGGTGGCCGCGAAGAACATCGGATCGGTGCGGCGGTTGCAGTGGACGGTGGACCGCCCGTCGCAGTCGATGTCCATGTCGGCCTTCCAGAACACGGCACCGCGGGTGCCGCAGACCCGGACGGTGGCGGACGCCCCCTCGTCGGTGCGGTAGCGGCCGCGCGAGACGGGATTGCAGTGCCGCACCCGGGCCAGCAGGTCGGCTGCGCGGACCAGGCCCACGCCGCGCGCCGGCGGCTCCCGGCGTGGGCCTGCGGAGGCGGGAGCGGGAAGTGACGCCGGGACGAGCAGGACGGCGCCGGCCGCGGCCAGCGTCAGCGACTGGACACGCACGATGCGGAAACCTCTCCTCGGGACGTTGACGGCCACCCGGCCCGATCCGGTACGGGTAAATCTGATGTCCCGTCAATCAACGACAGGGGCCGGGGGCCTGAGCCGATGTCGGCCCAGGCCACCCCGGCCACCCGCGTCGGCGCGGGACCAGCGACGACAGCGTTCCGCGCCACAGGCATGAACTCCTCTGCCCTCTGCGGGAGTTCAGCCGAGAGGAACCTCAGCATACGTAACTTTCCCGGGTCGTCACCAATGCGGCCGCCCTCTTGCTGCGATCGCATCGACGGGGTCATATTGGTCCGGACCTTTGCTGTCACGGGTCATCATGCCGTCCTCGGGGAGGCAGAGCGGTGCGACGCGTTGACGTTCCGCCATACGTGGCCGCCGCTGTCCTGCTGCTGGTCGCGTCCTGTGGATGGGGCGGTGCGGCCGACGGCGAGAGCGGGCGGATGCCCGGCGCGCCGACGGGCCTCACCGCCACGGCCGGAAGCGCCACCAGCGTCCACGTCATGTGGAACGCGGTGACCGACGGCCCCGGCATCCATGCGTACGAGGTGTATCGCGGCACCACGAAGGTCCACGAAGTGCCAGGTTCGGAACACATGGTGGACGTCATCAGGCTCAGGCCGTCCACCATGTATGTCTTCACCGTGCGGGCCCGGGACAAGGACGGGCGCCTCGGCCCGAGCAGCCGGGAGGTCCGCGCGACGACCCCGGCTGTCGTCACGGCGGACCACTCACCGCCGACCCGCCCGCGCGATGCGGCGGGCCGCACGGTCGCCGCCCGGGCGGTCCAGCTGTCCTGGGCGGCGTCGGCGGACGACCGGGCGGTGGTCTCGTACGACGTCTACCAGGGCACGACGAGGATCCACAGCGTCGGCGGCGGCCAGACCGCGACGGTCGTCACCGGGCTGCGCCCCGCGACCCACTACACCTTCACCGTCCGCGCCCGTGACGCCGCCGACAACCTCTCCCCGGCGAGCGCCCCGGTCCGGCTCACCACACCGGGCACCGACGACGGCCGGAACACGGCACCCACCGGATTCCGTGCGACGACCCACCGTGCCGACGGCGCGTACTACATCGACCTGTCCTGGCTCCCGCCCCGCACGGACGGGGTGATCACGGAGTACCAGATCCGACTCGACGGCAGCCCGGCGACGTCCCTGGTCTGGGGCGGTACACCGCCGCGGGGCCGGGCGAGGTACAGCTTCTACGCGGGTCGGGACGCCGGGGCCATCCACCGGGTGCGGATCCGGGCGCGGCTGCCGGACGGTACGTGGGGCGGGTTCTCCGCGGAGCGGACGGTGACGACGGGGGCGCGCGGCGGCGCCGGGTCCTGACGGCGGAAGGCCCGCAGGCGTCCTCGGCCACCGCGCCCACCCCCTGACGGAGGCATCCGTCACCCGGTCGGGGGCGGTCCGCATGCGGGACGGGCCCGGGGCGCATTGGCTACTGACGAGGCAGCACGGGCGTTTCCCGACCCTCGGCGGCGCATGGGACGTTCCGCCGACCGTGCCGCCGGAGGGCAGCCCAATGCGCACTAATCGTCTTCTCCTCCGCTCCGGCCTGACCCTGGCGGCCGCCGCCGCCCTTCCGACTGCGCTCGCCGGGCCGTCCGCCGCGGCCTCGGGGATCTCCGTGAGCACCATCGGATCCACCGTGTCGGTCGTCACCAGCGCCTGCACCCAGATCAACGGCAGCTGGGGCAACGCGTCCCTGCTCGGCAGCAATCAAGCGAACTTCGCGCAGGGCCGCCAGGCGGCCCTCGCGGGCACGACCGTCAGCCAGTCGGCCGCCTGGTCGGGCATCGCCCCCGGGACGTACACCGTCGTGGTCGTCTGCTCGAACGGCGGCACCGCGGGCACGCAGTCCATCGTCGTCTCCTCCGCCAACGCCCCGACCACCTCGTCGACCGCCAAGACGTCCTCGACCTCCGCCCCGACCCGCGGTGTCGCGGGCGGACTCGGCGGCGCGGCCCGCGACTACGGCCCGATCGCCATCGGTGTGGGCGCGGCCCTCGTGGGCGGCGGCGTCATCGCCACGGGCTGGTACCTGCGCCGCCGCTCGAAGCCGTACCGGCTCTGACCGCGGGGGCCGGCGGGCGGCGGGAGCAGTGGTGCGGACCCTGTTCGCCTACTCGGCGACCCCGTCGCCCGGCCGTTCCCCGGCCGCGTCCGAGAGCTCGTCGAACTCCTTCAGCGCGTGGGTGAGCCACTGCGTCCAGAAGGTCTCCAGGTCGATGCCCGCCCGCAGGACCAGATGGCGCAGCCGGTCCTGCGGGGTGTCGCGGCCGGGCGGGAAGTCGCGTCGTTCGATCTCCTCGTACTCGGCCAACTGGCGCCGGTGCAGGTCGAGATGGCGGCGCAGATCGGTTCCGAGGCCGGCCGTGCCGACGACCGCCGACGCACGCAGCCGCAGCAGCAGGACGTCGCGCTGCGGCTTGGGGTCCTGGGACGCGGCGGTCCAGCGGGCCAGTTCGGCGCGGCCCGCGGGCAGGACCTCGTAGCGCTTCTTCTGCCCACGGGCCGGCTGCTCGGCCGGCAGGGTGCGGATGTACCCCTCGGCCTCCAGCTTCCCCAGCTCGCGATAGATCTGCTGATGCGTCGCCGACCAGAAGTAGCCGATCGACCGGTCGAACCGGCGCGTCAGCTCCAGCCCCGACGACGGCTTCTCAAGCAGGGCGGTGAGGATCGCGTGCGGGAGTGACATGACCTCATCCTAGGGATGCGCGGATGTGCCGCACGGGTCCCTAGGTCCTGTCGTCAAACTCCCGTCGTCCGCCCGGAGGGCGGGCCCTGCGGCGTCAGGTGCGTGCTCTCGGCGTACCGGGCCTCGGCCCTCGTACTGGATGTACTTGGGTCGGGGCCCGGTGCGGCGAGTGGGGGTCGCCCCTGCTCGAAGAGCTTGGGGGAGCGTGCATGGCGTCGCGGGGCAGGGGGGAGTTTGACGACAGGGCCTACAGCGCCGCCGCCAGCTCCGTGCCCTGCTTGATCGCGCGCTTGGCGTCCAGTTCGGCCGCCACATCGGCGCCGCCGATCAGGTGTGCGCTGCGCCCGGCGGCGACCAGTTCCTCGTACAGGCCGCGGCGCGGCTCCTGACCGGTGCACAGGACGATGGTGTCGACCTCCAGGACCGTGCTCTCCTCGCCCACGGTGACGTGCAGACCCGCGTCGTCGATCCGGTCGTACTGGACGCCCGGCACCATGCTGACGCCGCGGTGCTTGAGCTCGGTGCGGTGGATCCAGCCGGTGGTCTTGCCGAGGCCGGCGCCGACCTTGGTGGACTTGCGCTGGAGCAGGTGGACGGTGCGCGGCGGGGCGGGCCGCTGCGGCGCGGCGAGGCCGCCGGGCGCCTGGTAGTCCATGTCGACGCCCCAGTTGCGGAAGTACGTCGCCGGGTCCTCGCTCGCCTTGTCGCCGCCGTCGGTGAGGTACTCGGCGACGTCGAAGCCGATGCCGCCGGCACCGAGGATCGCGACCCGGTCGCCGACGGGGGCGCCGTCACGCAGCACGTCGAGGTAGCCGAGGACGCGCGGGTGGTCGATGCCGGGGATGTCGGGGGTGCGCGGGGTGACGCCGGTGGCGACGACGACCTCGTCGTAGTCGGTCAGCTCCGCGGAGGTGACCCAGGTGTCGAGGCGTACGTCCACCGCGTGCTCGTCGAGCTGGTGGCGGAAGTAGCGCAGCGTCTCGTCGAACTCCTGCTTGCCGGGCACCTTGCGGGCCACGTTGAGCTGCCCGCCGATAGCGCTCGCGGCGTCGAACAGCGTCACCTCGTGGCCGCGTTCGGCGGCGCTCACCGCGCAGGCCAGACCGGCCGGTCCCGCGCCGACGACGGCGACGCGCTTGCGCAGCCGGGTCGGGGAGAGGACGAGTTCGGTCTCGTGGCAGGCGCGCGGGTTGACCAGGCAGGAGGTGATCTTGCCGCTGAAGGTGTGGTCGAGGCAGGCCTGGTTGCAGCCGATGCAGGTGTTGATGGCCTCGGGCCGGCCCTCGGCCGCCTTGTTCACGAAGTCGGGGTCGGCGAGCATCGGGCGGGCCATGGACACCATGTCCGCGGCACCACCGGCGAGCAACTCCTCGGCGACTTCAGGGGTGTTGATGCGGTTGGTGGTCACGAGCGGTACGGACACCTCGCCCATGAGTTTCTTGGTGACCCAGGTGTACGCGCCGCGCGGGACGGAGGTGGCGATGGTGGGGATGCGGGCCTCGTGCCAGCCGATGCCGGTGTTGATGATCGTCGCCCCGGCCGCCTCGACGGCCTTGGCGAGCGTGATCACCTCGTCGAAGGAGGAGCCGCCCGGGACCAGGTCGAGCATGGACAGCCGGTAGATGATGATGAAGTCCTCGCCGACGGCCTCGCGCACACGCTTGACGATCTCGACGGGGAACCGCATCCGGTTCTCGTACGACCCGCCCCAGCGGTCGGTGCGGTGGTTGGTCTGCGCGGCGATGAACTCGTTGATCAGATAGCCCTCGGAGCCCATGATCTCGACGCCGTCGTAGCCGGCCTGCCGGGCGAGGCGCGCGGCGCGGGCGTAGTCCTCGATCGTCCGCTCGATGTCGGCGTCGGTGAGCTCGCGCGGCGGGAAGGGGCTGATCGGCGCCTGGACGGGGCTCGGTGCCACCAGGTCCTGGTGATAGGCGTACCTCCCGAAGTGCAGGATCTGCATCGCGATCTTTCCGCCCTCGCGGTGCACCGCCTCGGTGATCGCCGCGTGCTGCTCGGCCTCCGCCTCGGTGGTGAGCTTGGCCCCGCCCTCGTACGGCCGTCCCTCGTCGTTGGGGGCGATGCCGCCGGTGACGATCAGTCCCACTCCCCCGCGCGCGCGGGCGGCGTAGAACTCCGCCATGCGCTCGAACCCGCGCTCGGCCTCTTCCAGGCCCACGTGCATGGAGCCCATGAGCACACGGTTGGGCAGGGTGGTGAACCCCAGGTCGAGGGGGTTCAGCAGGTGCGGGTAGCGGCTCATCGGGCCCTCCGTGCGCGCGGTGTCGTCGCCTCTGTTGTAGAGGACGGCCACCGCCTTTTGCAACTAGTTGCATAAGCGGAGGGAGGTGAGCCCGGCCACTTCGCACCCGCGGGCGCGGTGCGGCCGGGCCCGGGTCACCTGCTGGCGAGCAGGACGTGCAGCTCCTTCTCCTGGTCGCCCGAGGCGGAGGACAGGTTGCTCACCGTGAAGAGGGAGTCGAGGGTCATACGGAGCCGGTCGATCGCCCAGTAGCCGCCATGCGCGTCGGCCTCGACGGTCGACGAGAGCCGCGCGGGAATCGTGCACTCGTGCGCGTCCGTGACCTCGAACGTGCCGAGCCACACCATCGGACGCGTCTCGTGGAGCTGCTGCGGCACATCCTCGGCGCACCGGTCGGACTCGAAGCACGTGCACAGCGCGTCGAACACGATCCGGGCGTCCTCCTTGCTGCATCCGCTGATCTCGACGGAGACGGACTCGTCGTGCGTTCGCTCAGGGGCCATCGTGATCGCTCCTCTCATGGCGACGGCGCGATACCGCGGGTTCCCCGCGAACCGCGCCACACCCCAAGAGAACCACCACTTTCCGGGCGCGCACCACCCGTCGCGGCACTCCGCGGCCTGCGGGAGGGTCGGCGTGGTCGGAGCCGGCCTCGCTCGGCCGACAGGCCGGCGACACTTGCTGGTCATGCACAGACCAACAGCGGAACGGTGGGTGAACAGGCCCGACGTGCCCGCCGTACGTCGTGGCACAGGTCATACGCCCGCCTGGCCCCGTCCTCGTGGCTTCTCCGGACGCCCGCCGTCGTGTTGAGGGATGGTGGAGACAGTCGTCGGCGGCGTCGGAGATTCGGTGTGAGCGCGGTAGAACAAAGGGAGTCGGCACAGGGGGCGGCGTGCCGTGCGATCCGTCGAAGGCGGTGCGTGGAATGAGTGCAGCCGAGGCTCCGGTGGCCCAGGGCGGCGGACCGGTGCGGCCGAGCGGCCTGCTCGACGTGCTGGGGGTGGCCTCGGTGGTGCTGGACGCCGAGGGTCGCATCGTGCTGTGGAGCCCCCAGGCGGAGGAGCTGTTCGGCTACTCGGCCCAGGAGGCGCTCGGCGAGTACGCCGCGCGGCTGATGGTGCACGAGCAGCACATCCAGCTGGTCGGCCAGCTGTTCGCCGACGTGATGAGCACCGGGCAGAGCTGGGCCGGCGCCTTCCCCGTCCGGATCAAGGACGGCGGCACCCGGCTGGTGGAGTTCCGCAACATGCGCCTGCTGGACGACCAGGGCGATGTGTACGCGCTGGGTCTCGCGGCCGACCGCTCGACGGTGCGCCGCCTCGAACAGGACGTGGCGCTGTCCGAGCGGATCGTGAACCAGTCGCCGATCGGACTGGCCGTACTGGACACCGAGCTGCGGTACGTCTCGGTCAACCCGGCCATGGCCAAGATCAACGGAGTTCCCGCCGGGGACCACGTCGGACGGACGGTCCCCGAGGTGCTGCCGCTGGCGGACGCCGGCGCCCTGGAAAGGGCGGCCCGCCGGGTCCTGGAGACGGGAGAACCGCTCGTCGACAGGACCACCGTCGGCCGGACCCCGGCGGATCCGGACGAGGACCACACCTGGTCCGTCTCGCTGTACCGGCTGGAGGACGCCATGGGGACGATCCTCGGCGTCGCGGCCTCCATAGTGGACATCACCGAGCAGCACCGGGCCGGGGTCGAGGCCGAGACCGCGCGACGCCGCCTCGCCGTCATCGCCGACGCCTCCGCCCGGATCGGCACCACCCTGGAGCTGGACCGCACGGCCCGCGAACTGGCCGACGTCGCCGTGCCCGAACTCGCCGACGTGGCAGCCGTCGATCTGCTCGACGCGGTGGTCGAGGGCCGCCGCAGCACGCTCGGCCCCTTCGAGCCCGCGGTGATCCGCGCCCTCGCCGTACGGGCGGAGGACGGCGAGGACGCCCTCCAGGCCGCCGACCCGCCCGGGCAGCTCGTCCGGTACGCTCCCGACCGCCTGATCACCGAGTGCGTACGGACCGGCCGCCCGGTGGTGGTACCCCAGGTGAAGGACGAGCACCTGCCCCGCATCGCCCGCTCCCCCGAGGCGGCCGTGCTGCTGGGCCGGGCAGGCGTCCACTCCTATCTGGCCGTCCCGCTGATCGCGCGCGGCGAGGTGCTCGGCGCCCTCGACCTCAAGCGCACCCGCAATCCGGCGCCCTTCGGCGAGGACGACCTGGTGCTCGCCCGCGAGCTGGCGGCCCGCGCGGCCGTGCAGATCGACAACGCGCGCTGGTACCAGAACGCCCGCAACACCGCGCTCACCCTGCAGCGCAGCCTGCTGCCCGGCCATCCGCCGGTGACGACAGGTCTGGAGGTCGCCTCGCGCTACCAGCCCGCGGGTGCCACCACCGAGGTCGGCGGTGACTGGTTCGACGTCATCGAGCTGGAGGGCGGCAGGACGGCGCTGGTCGTGGGCGATGTGATGGGCAGCGGTATCAACGCGGCCGCCACCATGGGCCGGCTGCGCACCGCGACCACCACCCTGGCCTCGCTCGGCCTCGATCCCGCGGTGCTCCTGGAACATCTCGACAAGATCGCCTCGGGCCTGGACCACTCCATCGCGACCTGTGTGTACGCCGTCCACGACCCCCGGCTGCGCCAGTGCCGCATCGCCAACGCGGGGCATCTGCCCCCGGCCCGGGTCCGTGTCGGCCACCCGCCCGAGCTGCTCGACCTGCCCACGGGCGTGCCCCTCGGGGTGGGCGGGGTCCCGTTCTCCTCCACCACGGTGGACTTCGCCCCCGGTGACGAACTCGTGTTCTACACGGACGGGCTGGTCGAGACACGCAGCCACTCGCTCGACGAACGCCTCGGCTTTCTCCTCACCCTCCTCGACGCCCCGACCCGGCCCCTGGAGGAGACCTGCGACCTTCTGCTGCGCACCCTGCACCACCCCGACAACCACGACGACGTGGCACTCCTGATCGCGCGGGCGCAGGAACTGCCCTGAGCTGCGCGGGGACCGGCCCGACCACCCGATTCACAGCTACTCGTTACCAGGTCCTTATCGGCGTCATCGGACAATCACAGGAAGGCATGCGCACGGAATGCCGCGTGTCATGGCCGATGGGAGCGAGCAGTGACGCACGAACCGGACCACGGGCACCGCTCCGGCGACGGGCCCGCGGAGTCGATCCCGCCGATGCCCCCGCATCCGCCGCGGGCGGCCGGGCAATGGGAAGTGATCGCCGGACCGGGACAGGACCGTGAGCCGGGTCAGCCGCTGCGGGCACGGTGGCGCAGGCAGTCGGCCCGGGTCCGGGCGGTGACCGTGGCGGCGACGGTCGTGGCGCTGGCCCTCGGCGGCACCGTCGCCTACGCCGCCTCCTCGGGCGGGTCGGGCGCCGGCGTCGTACCCGCCGCCGACGGCTCCCCCTCCGGGTCACCGTCGCCTGACGGCCATGGACACGGCCCCGGCTTCGGCTGGTTCGGCCTCGGCGGGGGCGGCGTGCACGGCGAGGCGACGGTCAAGGACCGGGACACCGGGAAGTGGGTCGTACGGACCTGGCAGCGGGGCACGGTCGAGAAGGTGGACGGCGACCAGGTCACCGTGAAGAGCGACGACGGCGCCCAGTGGACCTGGACGGTGGGCTCGGACGCCAAGGTGCGCCGCGAGGGCTCGTCCGGCAAGGGCGCCGACGCGCTCAAGAAGGGCGACAAGGCATTCCTGGCCGGCACGCGCTCCGACAACGGCACGAGGACCGCCGCGGTGGCCGTCGCGGGCACCTTCGACCGTGGTGGCCCTGGCGAGGGCCGACCCGACGGCCGCTGGGGCTTCCCCGGCCACGGCGGTCCGCGGTGGGGCCACCCGGACCGCACCGCGTCACCGAGTCCGACAGGCAGCGGGGCGACGACCTGAGCCGACACGGCTCGACCCGAGGTGGCGCCTAGGGGGTGTCGTTTGGATCAGGTCGGCCGTCACGAACGGTGCGGTCTGGCCGACCCCGAGCGGGGTCTGGTGCGTGCAGCTGCAAGGCGGAGGAGGGAGTCGACGCGGAGCGTCGGCGAGTGACGACAACGCCGCAGATGTGCGTGCCAGGGCCCGCGACGCCGGGATGATCCAAACGACACCCCCTAGGGCCGGACGCCGATCACCACGTTGGCGTACAGCTCCTCGGAAACCGCGAGGCGGGCGCTCAGCCCGGCCTGGGTGAACGCCTCGACGGCGCTCGGCGCCTGGCGTTCGCTCGTCTCCACCAGGACGCAGCCGCCGGGCGCGAGCCACTCCGGCGCCGCGGCGGCGACCCGGCGCAGGACGCCCAGGCCGTCGGCGCCGCCGTCGAGAGCGACGAGGGGTTCGTGGTCGCGGGCCTCCGCCGGCAGAAGGTCCACCTCGTCGGTGGGGACGTACGGCACGTTCGCCGCGAGGATGCCGACCCGGCCGCGCAGGTCGTCGGGCAGCGCGTCGAACAGATCGCCCGTATGGGCGTGACCGCCGAAGGGGGCGATGTTGCGGCGGGCGCAGCGCACGGCGGCCGGATCCACGTCGGCGGCGTGCAGTTCCACCCGGCCGAGCGCGGCGGCCAGGGCCGCGCCGACCGCGCCGGAGCCGCAGCACAGGTCCACGACGACGGACGCGTGCGGGGCCTGGGCGAGTGCCTGGTCGACCAGGAACTCGGTGCGACGGCGGGGGACGAAGACGCCCGGTTCCACCGAGACGCGCAGTCCGTGGAACTCGGCCCAGCCGAGGACGTGTTCGAGGGGCAGTCCGGCAACTCGCCGGTCGACCATCGCGGCGAGCTCGTCCGGCGTGCGGGCGGTGGCGAGGATCAGTTCCGCCTCGTCCTCGGCGAAGACACACCCGGCGGCGCGCAGCGCGGAGACGACGGTGGCAGGAGAATACGGGGGCATGAGAGCCGAGAGCCTTTCGGAGACCTGAGGCCGAAGGATGCTCTCGTGGTCACCTACTGCCGGTGACCCGCAATGCCTTGAAGAGAGAGCACCCGAGCTGACACAGCGGTAATGGGTCTCACCTCCTCGCGACTCATGGCCGGGACGGTCCGCGGCCGACCGCAACCCTACCCCAACGGTCAGACGCCGACGGTCTCTTCGATCTCCTCCTCGGCCTCGTGCTCGGCCAGGACGACCGCCCGCTGCGCGGCCACCGGCCCCGGCACGGCGAGCGCCGGCGCGGACGCCCTGGCCCGCTCGCAGGCCGCCGCGACCGCGGTCAGGGCGAGGCCGGCCAGCAGCCAGGCCGCCAGCGTGCCCACGGTGCGGCCCAGGCCGTCGCCGCCGAAGTACAGCAGGCCGCGGATGCCCTCCACGAACCCGGCGCCGTTCCAGAAGGCGTGCAGGGTGCCGAAGAAGCCGTTCTGCAGCTCGGGCCGGAACAAACCGCCGGAGCTGGTGAAGTTGAGCATCACGAACAGCACCATCATGGTCAGCGTGGTCCACCGCTTCAGGAAGGTGTGCAGGCCGACGCCGATGAAGACGATGCCCGCGGAGTAGAGCCACGCCATCCCCCACAGACCTGCGAGGTCGTGGTGGGCGAGACGGAACACGGGTCCGGCGAGCAGCGCGCCGATACCGCTGACGACGACGGACACGCCGAGCGCCAGCAGGGCCCGCACCCGCATGGGCAGCGCGGAGCCCGCGGCACCGAGCGCGGCGACCGAGGCGTACGAGCCGATGCTCAGCGCGATCAGCAGGAAGAACAGTCCCTGCCCGGTGGGGTCGTCGGCGACCGGCGCGGCCACGTCGGTGACCTTCAGCGGCGCGCCCTCCTTCGCGGCGAGAGGGGTGGAGACCTTCTCGGCCGCCGTGGCGTCCATGTCGGACGCGGCACTCGCGACCAGGAGCCGCGGCGCCTTCCCGCTCGGCACATAGGCGCCCGTGATGTCACGGGACTTGAGCAGATCGACGGCCCCGGTCCGGGTGGCGACGGTGCGGACGTCGAGCCTGTCCCCCGCGGCGTCCTTGACCGTCTGGGCGAACACCTTCACCTCGGGACCCGAGCCGACCACGGCGACGGGCAGGTGGTGGGGTTCCGGGGTCACGAACGCCCCCATGTATGCCAGCCCCATACCCAGACACATCAGCAGGGGGGTGATCAGGTGGGTGAGCACATGGCGGAGCGCTGGTGACGTCATCGGGGGCGACCTCCAGTAGTTGGCTTATACAACCTTCTCTGCAAGTTGTACTATACAACCAGAATGAGGAGGTATTCCCGTGACAGCAGCGGAGACGGCCGTCGAGACCATCCAGCGCGAGATGACGATCTTCGCCCGCCGGGCCCGCGCCTCGGCGGGACGCATGCACCCGGAGCTGTCGCTGGTGTCGTACACCCTGCTCGGGCACCTGGAGGAGAGCGGCGGCTGCCGGGCCACCGACCTGGCCGCGCACTACGCCCTGGACAAGTCCACGGTCAGCCGCCAGGTGGCCGCGCTGGAGCGGGCCGGACTGATCGAGCGCCGTACGGACCCGGAGGACCACCGCGTCCAGGTGCTGCATCTGACGGAGGCCGGCGAGGAGATCCTCGCCCAGGTCACCCGGAGCCGCCGGACCGCCTTCCGGGAGCGGCTCGCGCACTGGCCCGAGGAGGACCTGATCCGGTTCGCCAGGTATCTGGAGCGGTACAACGCGGGGCCGACACCGGCCGCCGACCCCGACTGAGCGAAGCGTGTCCGCCAGCGGGTGTCGAGCGTCGCTGTGGACGGCCTTGTCACGCTCGGTCCCTCCGGCGAGGTGAGCCGACTGCGCCGAACGGGGTACCACACCGGTGTGGACGCTCGCATGGGTGGCTGCGAGGAGGTCGACATGCGAACCCGGGTTCGCGGCTGGCGCTGGCGGTACAACCCGCTGCGGCGCCGGTCGGACGTCGTGGAGGCGTGGACCGCGCTGACCGTCGCCGTACTGCTGCTGGTCGGCGCGCCCCTGGCCGGTGCGCTGGTGGGCCTGTGGGCGCATGACGGGGCCCGGACGGTGGCCGCGGCGCAGCGGGCCGAGCGGCATCGCGTCCGTGCCGAGGTGATCGGCGGCACGCCCCGGCAGCTCCCCTCGGTGAAGAGCGGCCGGGAGCACCCCTACCGGGCGACGGTGCGCTGGACGCAGCAGCCGGGGGCGGCGGCCCGCACGGCCGAGGCACGGGTCCCGGCGGGCACGCGCCAGGGTGACGTGGTGGACGTGTGGTTCGACCCCCGGGGGCGCGGTGTCGCCCCACCGCCGAACGAGGTGGCGGTCTGGCAGCACACCGTCTCCGTCGGCGTGTGCGCGGCGGGCGGGGCGGCGGCCGTCACCCTCGTCGGCCACGGCGTCATACGCCGGGTCTCGCTCCGCCACCGGATGTCCGAGTGGGAGCGGGAGTGGGCGCGCACGGGCCCGGAGTGGACGCGCTGGACGGCATGAGCCGGGCGGAGGAACCGGGGCGTATGAGGCGTGACGCAGGAACCGGAGCGCAGGAACCGGGGGCTCGCCGACGCGGCCGACCCAGGCCTATCGACTCCCCCGACCGCCCACGTACGGTGTGATCATCCGCAGGATCACTCCTCGAAGGCGGTTGCCGATGGCCCTGTTCGACCTTCCTCTCGACGAGCTACGTGAGTACCGCAGCGAGTCCACGGAGCCCGAGGACTTCGACGCCTTCTGGTCCAAGACGCTCCAGGAGGCTCGCGAGCACGACCTGGACGCCCGTTTCGAACCGGTCGACGTCGGTCTGGCCACCGTGCGGGTGTACGACGTGACGTTCGCGGGGTTCGGCGGCCACCCGGTCAAGGGCTGGCTGCTCCTGCCGGCCGGGGCCGAGGAGCCGCTGCCCCTGGTGGTGCAGTTCGTGGGCTACGGCGGAGGGCGCGGACTGCCGCACGAGCACTTGCTGTGGGCGTCGACGGGCCGGGCGCACTTCGTGATGGACACCCGTGGCCAGGGCAGCGCCTGGGGCGGCGGGGGCGGGACCGCGGACCCGGTGGGCGGCGCTCCGGCGTACCCCGGATTCATGACGCGGGGGATCGACGCGCCCGAGAACTACTACTACCGGCGGGTGTTCACGGACGCGGTGCGCGCGGTCGAGGCGGCCCGCTCGCACCCGCTGACCGACGCGGCGCGCACGGTGGCGCTCGGTTCGAGCCAGGGCGGCGGGATCACCCTCGCGGTGGGCGCTCTGGTCCCCGACCTGGTGGCGGTCGCCCCGAACGTGCCGTTCCTGTGCGACTACCCGCGTGCGACGACGCTGACGGACCGTCACCCGTACCGGGAGATAGCCCTCTACCTCAAGACGCACCGCGGCCGGTTCGACGACGTGCTGCGCACGCTCTCCTATTTCGACGGCGTCCACTTCGCGTCCCGCGGCCGCGTCCCCGCGCTGTTCTCGACGGCGCTGGAGGACCAGACGTGCCCGCCGTCGACGGTCTTCGCGGCCTTCAACGCCTGGGCGCACGACGACAAGGCGATCGAGGTGTACGACTTCAACGACCACGAGGGCGGCGGCCCCTTCCACGAGGCGGAGCAGATGCGCTGGCTGCGGTCGTACGCCTGAGAGGAGCCCGCCGGACGGGGGGAAGCCGCCGTTCCTCTGACCGGCCGACGCCTTCCCTCCAGTCCGACCAGTCGGTACGTTCAGGGGGCCCGGGCCGCAGCATCGCGACCCGGGCTCATCCTGCGACGACGGAGGGCCCATGTCCGAGCACGAGCCAGACGTTCACGGTCACTGCGACGCGCGTTTCGCGGCGGTGCGGCTGGCGTTCGAGGAGAACTTCCGGGACCGGGACGAACTGGGTGCCGCGGTGGCGGTGACGGTCGACGGCGAGACGGTGGTCGACCTGTGGGGCGGCTGGGCGGACGCGGCGCGCACACGCGCATGGGAGCGGGACACGGTGGTCAACGTCTGGTCGACGACGAAGGGCCCGACGGCGCTGTGCGCGCACATCCTCGCCGACCGGGGACTCCTCGACCTGGACGCACCGGTGGCCGCGTACTGGCCCGAGTTCGCCGCCGCCGGAAAAGAGAAGGTCCTCGTACGGCATCTGCTGTCGCACCGGGCCGGGCTGGCCGGGCTGCGTGAACCACACTCGCTCGAGCAGCTCTACGACTGGGAACTGACGACCACGCGACTCGCGGCTACGGAGCCCTGGTGGGAGCCGGGGACCGTGTCCGGGTACCACGCACTGACCTACGGCCACCTCGTCGGCGAGGTCGTACGGCGGGTCTCCGGGCTGCGCCCCGGGGCCTTCCTGGAGCGGGAGGTGACCGGGCCGCTCGGGATCGACTTCACCATCGGCCTGCCGCCGGCGGAGTCCGGGCGGGCGGCCGAGCTGGTGCATCCGCGGGCCGTGAACGCCGGCGAACAGGCCGCGATCTTCAGCCAGTTGACGCCGACCGTGATCGCGGCACTGACCAATCCGCTCGCCGGCGCCGCCGAGGCCAACACGCCGGCGTGGCGGGCGGCCGAGATCCCGGCCGCCAACGGCCACGGCACGGCGCGGGCCGTGGCCGCGCTGTACGGCGTCTTCGCCGGACGCGGCACCTACGGCGGCCGGCGCATCCTCTCCGCCGAGGCGGCCGAGCGGGTGCGCGAGGGGCAGGGCAGCTGCCGCGACCTCGTCCTCGGGGCCGGTTTCGAGCACGAGACGGAGATCGGGCTCGGTCTGTGGCTCAGCGGACCGAACGGTTCGTACGGACCCGATCCGCGCGCTTTCGGACATGACGGCTTCGGCGGCTCCTGCGGGCTTGCCGACCCGGACGCCGGGGTGTCGATGGGCTACACGATGAACCGGATGGGGCCTCATATCGCCGACGACCCACGGAAGATGGCGCTGGTCGACGCCCTGTACCGAGCGCTCTGACACGGACCGCGCGCGGTTCGGTTTCGGCCGAACCGCCGGACCGCTCTTCCCTGATGGTTTAGACCAATGCTAGATATGGTCGCGCAATGAGCCCGCACGGCTACGCTTTGTGACCAGACGTCTTGTGACCAACAGGAGGCGCGGCATGGCCCGCACCACCCCTCACGACCACCCGCAGACCGACGACCAGCCCCTGTACTGGCGGATCGCGACGAGGCTCCTCGCGGAGCTGCGCGACGGAACCGTACCGCCGGGTGAACGACTGCCGGGCGAGCGGCAGTTGGCCGAGCACTTCGGAGTCAGCAGGGAGACCGTCAGGCAGGCGTTGGAAGTGCTGCGGCGGGACGGTCTGGTCGCCACCGACCGACGGGGCAGCCACGCCACGCTGCCCGGCCGGCCGGTGGAGGACCCGGTGTCCCTCGCCTTCCCGGTGGGCGTCCGGAGCGCGGACCCGTGCGCGGTCGACCGGGCCACCGTGACCTGGGAGACACCACCACCGGAGCATGCCGCGGCCCTGGGGCTCGCCCCGCACCGGCCGACCCTGGTGCACCGCTACGAGTCCGCCGCACCCGACGGCCGCACCCTGCGCACCGCGGTGACGTCCTTCTCGGCGGTGGCACTGTCCGAGGTCGAGGAGCTGGGCCGGTACCGCGACCGCGCCGACGGATCGGCCACCGCGCAGCTGCGCCGGGCCTACGACTGGATGCGCAGGGCGGGCCTGGCCCTGCACCACCGGGACTCCATCACCCATGCCACCGACGCCGCCTCGGTCCGGGTGACCCGGCGCGTGCACGACCAGTACGCCCGCCCGCTGGAGATCACCGACCTGGTGGTGGACGCCCAACAGGACGCGCTGGTCTACGAGTTCACCCTGCCTGCGGCGGGCTGACCACGCCCGCGCAGGGCACGCCGGAGGCTACGGCAGCCGTCGCGCCGCCACCAGCCGGGCGCGGGGGCTGCCGTCGTCGCGCCGTCCGAACTCGGGCAGGGGGTACAGGTCCACCGCGAATCCGGCGCGTTCCAGCTCCCGCAGCACACTCCCGAACCGCAACGCCCGGTAGTACATGACGAAGGGCGGCCGCCACACCGCGTTGCGCACCCGCATGACCGCGTCGAAGCCGAGCAGGATCCAGAATCCCGGACGGGACGGACGGGGCGGGGCGAGCACGGGGAACGCGAAGCGACCGCCCGGCCGCAGTACGGAGCGGACCTCTGCGAACAGCCCCGGCAGTTCGCGCGGCAGGAAGTGACCGAAGGCCCCGAAGCTCACCACCAGGTCGAAGGCGGACGCGAACGGCAGGGCACGGGCATCCCCGCGCACCCAGGCGACCCGCGGCCCCTCGGGACGGGGCTGCCGCCGGGCGACGTCGAGCATTCCGGCGCTGAAGTCGACACCCGTGACGCTCTCCCGGCACACCCGCGCCAGCACGTCCGTCCCGGCGCCGGTGCCGCAGCACAGGTCGAGCCCGTCCGCGAAGGGGCCGAGGCCGGTGAGCACCTCGGCCACGGATTCCAGCACCGAGTCCGGCGTACGGAACGGGGTGTGGTCGAACTTGGGCGCCAGCAGGTCGTATCCCCGCTCCACGGACGACAGTGCCTGGACGGCGAGCTCGCGGAGGCTGGGTCCTTCGGGGCTGAACATTCGGCCAGCTTAGGGGGCGGTGCTGTTTCTGTGGACACGGTAACGGACGCAGCCTATTCTCATCGGCATCTAATCAACTAATTGACTATGAGGTGAGCCGATGCGAGCGTTCCGTGAGGCGGTCGAGGCCCGCGATCTCGATGCCGTCGAGGCGCTGCTGGCGCCGGACGTCGTCTTCACCAGCCCCGTCGTGTTCAAGCCGTACCACGGCAAGGCGATCACGGCGGCGATCCTGCGCACGGTCATCCAGGTCTTCCAGGACTTCCGGTACGACCGGGAACTCGCCGGCGCCGACGGCCGCGACCACGCGCTGGTGTTCACCACCCGGGTCGGCGACCGGGAGATCAACGGCTGCGACTTCATCCATGTGAACGAGGACGGCCTGATCGACGAGTTCATGGTCATGGTGCGCCCGCTGTCGGGCGCCCAGGCCCTGGCGGAGGCCATGGGCGCCCAGTTCGACCGCATAACCAAGGAGGCGCAGGAGGCGGAGGAGGCAGCGAAGACCAAGGCGCGTTGACGGAAGCTCCGTGACATGGAAGCGGGCCCAGGGGCAGCGTTGAACGCCCCTGGGCCCGACGGGCGTTGCCTTAGGTGTTCCGGATGGCGTGCACACGGGTCCAGGCGAATGTGCACAGGGCGAGCGCCACAACACCGAACAGCAGGAAACCGCCCGTGATCCGGACATGGGTGAACGTGACGTCGTCCGCCGGCGTGTGGGGGACGTGAGCTCGCCCGGCCCTCTTCCGAACCGGGATCCGCGTCAACTCCGCCCGCCTCCCCCTCCGGGCCCGCCGTCGGCGGAATAGTCCGGGCCGGCTGCATGTTGACGTGTCACAGTCGTACCGCTCCATCGGGTGGTACCCTGCGGACAGCACCTGTGTACGCCCCGTCGTGGGGCGCCGGTGCCAGTTCCACTTCTTCACGCTGATCCGCCGTCGTTTTCCGACCAGGCGCATCGGCTTTCCCGCACCACCTCGCAGCTCTCATCTCCGAGGTGCTGTTCCCGCCGCCCGGAGGCACACCGGTACGCCTCCCTCTCGCGGCCCCCTCCCCCCTTTCCTCATGTCTTCCGTCCGTGAAAGGACTTCCCAATCGTGATGTCAAGCCGCAGCCGTGACGGGAGGTGAACCTTGATAGCACTCTCCGTCACGGATCATCGCCCACAAGACGTTGAGCCTGCGGCGAGCGAGGGCCAGCAGGGCCTGCTTGTGTCCTTCCCCTCGCTGCGCTTGCGCTGGTAGTACGCCTTGGAGGCGGAGCATGTCGTGATGCTGACCATCGCCGAGAGGTACATCGACCGCAGCAGGCCACGGTGGTACCGCTTGGGCCTGCGCAGGTTGCCGCTGACGCGGCCGGAGTCGCGTGGTCTGGGGGCCAAGCCGGCGAAGCCGGCCAGTCGGTCGGCGCTGCCGAAGGCGTCCATGTCACCGCCGGTGGCGGCGATGAACTCGGCACCCAGCTTGGTGCCCATACCGGGGAGGCTGCGGATCACCTCGGCGTGCGGATGCTCGCGAAACCTGGCCTCGATCAGGGCGTCGAGCTCGGCGATCTCCTCATCGAGGGCCATCACCCCCTTCGCGAGGCGGACCACCATGGCGGCGGCCAGCCTCTCGCCGGGCAGCGCAGTCTGCTGGGCTTGCGCGGCTTCCACCGCCTTCTTCGCGAGCGTGGCGGCGCCGCGGACCTTGCGGTGCTTCAGCCAGGTCTCGATCCGCTTGACGCCGGCGCGGCGGATCGCGGCCGGGGTCTGGTAGCCGGTCAGCAGCGTCACCGGGCCCTTGTTGACCAGGTCCAGCGACCGTTCCAACGCGGGAAGATCTCCAGCAGTTGAGCCCGCAGACGGTTGATCTGCCGGGTGCGGTCGAAGACCACGTCCAGCCGCCGGGTGGTCAGAGTGCGCAGGTCGACGGCGATCTCGTCACCGGGCCGCAGCAGCCCGAGGTCCCGGCGGACCCGGGCCTGGTCGGCGATGACGAAGGCGTCCTTCGCGTCGGTCTTGCCCTCGCCCTTGTAGGTGGCCGAGGCCCGGTGGACCGCCAGGCCGGTGAGGTAAGCCATCGGCTGGCCGTGATTGAGCAGCAGGCCAATCAGCAAAGCGGCGCCGCCGTGGTTGAGGTCGACGGCCCACAGCACGTCGGTGGATATCGCCAGGACATCGCCGATGAGCTGCAGCAGCTCGGTCTCGTCGTTCAGGACCCGACGGGACAGCAGACGTTCGCCATCCGCGTTGATCACCACGCAATGGTGGTGTTCCTTGCCGATGTCCACTCCGGCCCAGATCTCGGGCACGTTCCCCTCCGCCAGCTCGCCATCACATCGATCCCGCAGACGACCTCGCCGACGTTGTCCTACAGCAGCGATCGAGTCGCGTCTCCCAATTGGCGGTCGAGTCGTCGCGGGGCTCCGGGCGGCCAAGTCCTTTGAGCCGTCGAACCGGCGCTCGCATGACAGCCATACCGAGAACCCCTGGGCCCTCCGATCTTACGAATGACCAGAGCAACCACCCTTGAAAGGTAGGACCATAAATGACCACCACACTCGAACAGCCCCCCATGCGGCAGCGGCCCGCGACGCCCCAGAGCGTCACCGGTGTCCTCGACATCGACGCCGGCGGGAAGGGGCATCTGCGGGCCCCGAGCTGCCTGCCCTCGTCCTCCGACCTCCAGGTCGGTGCCGCACTGATCCGCCGTCACGGCCTGCGCAGGGGCGACCTCGTCGAGGGCGTCCGCGGAGCGCAGCGCTCGCTCGCCGAGGTCGGGCGCGTGAACGGCCGTACGCCCGAGGAGCTGCACGGCCGCCGGCACTTCCGGGACCTCACTCCCCTGCACCCGCGCGAGCGGATCCGCCTCGAACACCCGGCCTCCGGCCTGGCCGGACGCGTCACCGACCTGTTCGCGCCCGTCGGCAAGGGCCAGCGCGGACTGATCGTGGCCCCGCCGAAGACCGGCAAGACCGTGCTGCTCCAGCAGATCGCGGCCGCCGTCGCCGGCAATCACCCCGAGTGCCGCCTGATGGTGGTGCTGCTCGACGAGCGTCCCGAGGAGGTCACCGAGATGCGGCGCTCCGTCCGCGGCGAGGTGTACGCCTCGACGTTCGACCGGGCGCCCAAGCAGCACATCGCGCTCGCGGAGCTCGTGATCGAGCGGGCCAAGCGGCTCGTCGAGGACGGCGAGGACGTCGTCGTCCTCCTCGACTCCCTCACCCGGCTGTGCCGGGCCCACAACAACGCGGCGGCCTCCGGTGGCCGCACCCTCAGCGGCGGCGTCGACGCGGCGGCGCTGCTCGGCCCCAAGCGGTTCTTCGGCGCCGCGCGCCAGGCCGAGGAGGGCGGCTCGCTCACCATCCTCGCCACCGCCCTGGTGGACACCGGCTCCCGTGCCGACGGCTTCTACTTCGAGGAGCTCAAGAGCACCGGCAACATGGAGCTCCGCCTCGACCGGGAGCTCGCCTCCCGCCGGGTGTTCCCGGCCGTCGAACTCGGCACGTCCGGCACCCGCCGCGAGGAACTCCTGCTCCCCCCGGCCGAGTTGACCGCCGTACGGGGTCTGCGCCGGGCCCTGCAGTCCCGGGACGGCGGTCCGGCGAACCTGGAGACCCTGCTGGAGCGGATGCGCGAGACCCCGGACAACGCGACCTTCCTGCGCCGCGTCCAGCCGACGCTGCCGACCGGCTAGCGCGCGGGTTCGCCGTACGGCCCGTGCGGCATCCGGGTTGTCACTGACACCGTCCGGCCCTGGCAGCGCGCTGAACAGCGGCACCGTTTCTACGTTGACCATATGACTATCGGATTCTCATCCCGGGTGGCTGTGTCGACCTGTGCCCTGTGCGTGGCGGGCCTCCTGGCGCTCACGCCCGCCGCGGCCGCCTCCCGCACCGGAACGGCGGTACCGCAGCCGGCGGTCCTCTACCGGTCCGGCACACAGGTCAGAGCGCACCCCGGGGTGCCCGAGGTCCCGGCGGTCTCCGCGCTGTCGTGGCTGGTGGCCGACGCCGGCACCGGCGAGGTGCTGGCCGCCGGCGACGCGCACCGCAAGCTGCCGCCCGCCAGCACCCTGAAGACGCTCTTCGCCCTCACCGTGCTGCCCGTCCTGCCCGGCGCCATCCAGCACACCGTGCGCCGGCAGGAACTCGCGGACGTCGGCGAGGGCAGCAGCCTGGTCGGGGTCGTCGAGGGACAGACGTACCAGGTGTCCGACCTGTGGCGCGGGGTCTTCCTCAGCTCGGGCAACGACGCCGTGCATGTGCTGGCCTCGCTCAACGGCGGCGTGCGCAGCACCGTCGCCGGGATGCAGGCCAAGGCCCGCGCCCTGGGGGCCCTGGACACCCATGTCGTCTCGCCCGACGGCTACGACGCGCCCGGCCAGGTGTCCTCGGCCTACGACCTGGCGGTCTTCGGCCGGGCCGGACTGCACAACGCCGACTTCGCCCGGTACTGCTCCACCGTCGACGCCCGGTTCCCGGACGGCGCGGGATCCTTCGACATCGAGAACACCAACCGGCTGCTCACCGGCGAGGACGGCGTGGCACGCTACCCCGGTCTGATCGGCGTCAAGAACGGCTACACCAGCAACGCCGGCAACACGCTGGTCGCCGCCGCCCACCGGGGCGGCCGCACGCTCGTGGTGACGGTGATGAACCCTCAGGAGGGCGGCGGGTTCGCCGTGTACGAGGAGGCGCGGGCACTGCTGGACTGGGGTTTCGCGGCAGCCGGGCGGGTCGATCCGGTCGGCTCGCTGGACGGGCTGCGGGCGAAGTCCTCGTCGGCCACGGGCGCGGTGGCGGCGGCCGCGTCCTCGGCTCCCGACGACGACTCCGACTGGCCCGGCACCGGCGTCATCATCGGCGCCGCCGGTCTCGGCGCCGGGGCCCTGGCGCTGGCACTGCGGGTCAAGGGCGGCCGGTCCGCGCGCGGCTGACCGGCGGGCAGCCCGAGGAGCAGGCCCAGCGTGATCCACGCATAGGTGTTGCTGCCGAGGAATCCGTCGAGGCCGGAGGCGTTCTCGAACCACAGCCACACCACGCTGGTGCACAGCACCGCGTACAGGGCGCCCGCCACCCGCGGGTGTCCGGCCCGGACCAGCACGGCGAAGGACGGCAGCAGCCACACCAGGTGGTGCACCCAGGTGATCGGGCTGATGAGACAGGCGGCGAGACCGGTGAGGGCGAAGGCGGCCGTCCAGTCCCCCGCCGCGACGGCCCGGCGCGTCCGCCACGCCCACACGCACAGCACGAGCAGGACCGCCGTCGCCCAGAACGGGGGGTCCGCAGCACCCAGCCGGGCCAGTACGCCCTGCAGCGACTGGTTGGACACATAGTCGAGGCGGCCCACCCGGCCGGTGTCCCACAGCGCCTCGGTCCAGTAGAAGCGCGAGGCCCCGGGATCGGCCAGGGCCGCGAGCGCGGTCGCGGCCACGGCGACCCCGGTGGCCACAGCCGCGGCGCGCCACCGGCGGGCGAGCAGCAGCAGTCCGATGAAGAGGGCGGGCGTGAGCTTGATCGCCGCGCCCAGGCCGATCCCGGTACCCGCCCAGCGGCTGCGGCCGGTCGACAGCAGCAGTCCGTCGCCCAGCACGAGTGCCAGCAGCAGAAGGTTCACCTGGCCGAAGCTGAAGGTGTCGCGCAGCGGTTCGTACAGCGCGAGTCCGCAGGCGGCCAGCGTCCAGCCGTACCAGCCGTACCGTCGCCACTCGGTTCCGGCGAGGATGCGCAGCACGATGGCCAGCGCGGCCAGGTTGAGCAGCACGGAGGCGACGATCGCCGTGCGCAGTCCCACGAAGGCCATCGGGAGCATGACGAGGGCGGCGAACGGCGGATAGGTGAAGCCGTAGGTCGTCGCGGGCACCAGGTAGTCGTAGATCCGGCCGCCGTGGTGGACCCAGGTGTTCACCGTTCCGTAGTAGACCCGCAGGTCGAACCAGTCACGCAGCAGCGGCACGGTCGCCGTGAACAGGGTGACGACGACGGCGAGGACGACGAGCAGGACCAGCCGGCCGCGTTCGGTCTGGGGCGCTCTCATGCCGTACGTCCCAGCGCCGGGGCCTGCGCCGCCTGGTGGGCCTGCCACAGGACGACCACCGCGAGCACTCCGCCGGAGACAGCGAGCACCAGTTGGCCGATGTCCGCGGGGCCGCCGCTGGGCAGGACGGCGAGCGCGAGCACTCCCGCCAGGGCGGCCACCCGGTGCCGTACCGACGTACTCGGCGCGGCGGCCGCGATCAGGAACAGGCCCCACAGGGCGTACCAGGGGCGGATCGCCGGGCCGAAGGCGGCCACCACCAGCAGGCTCAGCCCGAGCGCGTACACCGGTCTCGGGCGCAGCCGCAGCCAGATGAACAGGACGGCGACGGCGGTGACCACGAGGCCGAACGCGTGCCAGACCGGAATGGCCAAGGGCGCCAGATCGCTGCCGAGGTGGTCGAGCAGGGCGCCGGTGGCCCGGCCGAGCAGGCTGGTGAGCGCCCAGTTGTGCGCGGACACCGGGGTGTCCAGGGCGCCTATCCAGCCGTAGCCCGTGCCGGCGACGGCTGTTGCGGCGACCGTGGTGGCACCGGCGGCGGCGCTCGTCGTCAGGAACGCCCGCGCCGGACTGCGGCCCACCCGCGCCTGGACGACCACGATCGCCAGCAGGCCGAGCGCGGCGGGTGCCTTGACCAGCGCGGCGAGGGTGACGAGCACGGCGCCCAGGACAGGCCACCGGCCGAGCGCCGCGACCAGGCCGACCCCGAGCAGACCCAGCATGATGGCGTCGTTGTGGGCGCCCGCGACCAGGTGGAGCAGGACCAGCGGGTTGAGGGCGCCCAGCCACAGGGCCGCGGCCGGGTCGGCGCCGCTGTGCCGGGCCAGACGCGGCAGCGCGGCCGCCATCAGAGCCACCCCGAGCAGCGCGACGAGCCGCATCCCGAAGAGCCCGGCGGGGAGTTCGCCGCGGGTCAGTGCGGACAGGGCCGAGGCCATGGCCAGGAACGCGGGGCCGTACGGGGCCCCGGTGTTGCGCCACACGGGGGCGACCTCGTCGGCCAGCGGACCGCCGAGCATGGCGGGCCCGTGGGCGTACACGTCGATGTGCGCGTCGACCATGGCACCCTGCGCGAGATAGCTGTACACGTCCCGGCTGAACAGCGGCGGTGCGAGCAGCAGCGGGGCCGCCCAGACGGCCAGGACGAACAGCAGGGAGCGCGGGGCCGGCGGCTCGGGGCCGCGGACGAGACGGCCGAGCAGCACCCAGGCCGCGATCAGCAGGACGACGCCGAAGTACACCCCGACCAGGCCCAGGGCCGCCTGCGCCGAGGCGGGGGCCAGCAGTTCCCGGACGGGCAGGGCGCCGGCGGTCTCACCTCCCAGGGCGAGGAAGGCGGTGCCGGCCAGACCGAGTATCCGGCAGCGGCGGAGATCGACGGGAAAAGCCATGGCCAACACTGGGGAAGCGTGTCAACGCCGAATGGCCGGAAGGCGACGCCCCACCCTCCGGCGGGCGGCCTGCACGTGACCGGAGCGTGATCGGCGACGGAGAACGGCTGGTACGCCGCAACGCAAACGCTTGTGGATCAGAACACCGACAGTCCGGTGAGTGTCGTGAAGCGGTCGAGGGCCGCCACTCCCGCGACCGAATTGCCGCGCTCGTCGAGCCCCGGGCTCCATACGCACAGCGTGCACCGGCCCGGTACGACCGCGATGATTCCGCCGCCGACACCGCTCTTGCCGGGCAGCCCGACGCGGTAGGCGAATTCGCCCGCGGCGTCGTAGGTCCCGCAGGTGAGCATCACCGCGTTGACCTGCTTGGCCTGGCTGCGGGTGAGCAGCCGGGTGCCGTCGGCGCGGATGCCGTGGCGGGCCAGGAAGCCGGTGGCCAGGGCGAGGTCGGCACAGGAGGCGGCGATGGAGCACTGCCGGAAGTACTGGTCGAGGAGGACCGGCACCGGGTTGTCGATGTTGCGGTACGACACCATGAAGTGGGCGAGGGCGGCGTTGCGGTCGCCGTGTGCCGTCTCGGAGGCGGCGACGTCCTTGTCGAAGTCCAGGGCGGGGTTGCCGCTCTCGGCGCGCAGGAAGGCCAGGAGCTCACCGGCCGCGTCGCCGGTACGGGTCTGGAGGCGGTCGGTGACCACCAGGGCTCCCGCGTTGATGAAGGGATTGCGCGGGATGCCGTTCTCGTACTCCAGCTGGACCAGGGAGTTGAACGGGTTGCCCGAGGGCTCGCGGCCCACGTGCTCCCAGAGTTCGTCGCCCTCCCGGGCCAGGTCCAGGGCGAGGGTGAAGACCTTGGTGATGGACTGCGTCGAGAACGGCTGCCGCCAGTCCCCCACCCCGTACACCGTGCCGTCCGGCTCGGCCACTGCCATGCCGAAACGGCGTGGGTCGCAGGCCGCGAGCGCCGGGATGTAGTCGGCGGGACGCCCACGGCCGGGCGTGCGCTCCATCTCCTCGGCGATCTGCTCCAGGACCGGCAGGAAGGTGCGCGACGACGTCGTTGTCATGATCGCCATTGTGCCTCCGTGCCGGTCCCGGCGCGTAGTCGCAGGTGCGGACCAGCAGGTCAGGCGCTGGGTGCGCCGCTGCCCGCGAGGATCTCGGGACGCAGCAGGTCCGCGAGGGTCTCGGCGGGCAACAGACCCTTCTCCAGGACGAGTTCGGCCACGCCCCGGCCGGTGACGAGGGCCTCCTTGGCGATGTCGGTGGCCGCCGAGTACCCGATGTGCGGGTTGAGGGCGGTGACCAGACCGATGGAGTTCTCGACGCTCGCGCGCAGCGCCTCGGTGTTGGCGGTGATCCCGTCCACGCAGCGCTCGGCGAGCGTGACGCACGCGCTCTGCAGGTGGGTGATGCTCTCCGACAGGGAGTGCAGGATGATCGGCTCGAAGGCGTTCAGCTGGAGCTGGCCGGCCTCGGCGGCCATGGTGATGGCGACGTCGTTGCCGATCACCTCGAAGGCGACCTGGTTGACCACCTCGGGAATGACCGGGTTGACCTTGCCGGGCATGATGCTCGAACCGGCCTGCACCGGGGGCAGGTTGATCTCGCCGAGGCCCGCGCGCGGCCCGGAGGACAGCAGACGCAGGTCGTTGCAGCTCTTGGAGAGCTTGACGGCGATCCGCTTGAGCACACCGGACATCTGGACGAAGGCGCCGCAGTCCTGGGTGGCCTCGACCAGGTTGGCGGCGGTCACCAGGGGCAGCCAGGTGATGTCGGCGAGATGCCGGCGGGCGGACTCGGCGTACCCGACGGGGGCGTTGAGCCCGGTGCCGATCGCGGTGGCGCCCAGGTTGATCTCGTGGATCAGCTCGACCGCTTCCGCGAGCCGGCTGCGGTCCTCGTCGAGCATGACGGCGTAGGCCGAGAACTCCTGCCCGAGCGTCATGGGCACCGCGTCCTGGAGCTGGGTGCGCCCCATCTTCAGGACGTCCTGGAACTCGACGGCCTTGCGGGCGAAGGAGTCCTGCAGCAGGGCCATGGCCTTGAGCAGTCCGCGCACCGCGAAGACGGTCGCGATCTTGACGGCGGTCGGGTAGACGTCGTTCGTCGACTGGCCGAGGTTGACGTCCTCGTTGGGGTGCAGGTGCCGGTACTGGCCCTTCTCGTGCCCGAGCAGTTCCAGCGCCCGGTTGGCGACGACCTCGTTGGCGTTCATGTTGGTCGAGGTGCCGGCGCCGCCCTGGATGACGTCCACGACGAACTGGTCGTGCAGCTTGCCGCTGCGGATCTCGCGGCAGGCGGCGACGATCGCGGCCGCCTTCTTCGGCTCCAGCAGGCCGAGTTCCTCGTTGGCGAGGGCGGCGGCCTCCTTGACCGCGGCCAGGGCGTCGATCAGATGCGGGTAGACGGAGATCGGTGTGCCGGTGATGGGGAAGTTCTCGGTCGCGCGCAGGGTGTGGACGCCCCAGTACGCGTCGGCGGGGACGTCACGGTCGCCGAGCAGGTCGTGTTCGCTTCGGGTGGCGACGGTCGTCATGGTGGTGCTGCCTCTTTCTGAGGGGTGGGGACGAGCGCCCCGGAAGGGGCGCGGGGAACTGCGGGCCGGCCATGGACGAACCGGCAGATCGAGAGGGCGTCGGCGGAGCCCTACGCGCAGGCCGGCAGCTGGACCGGATCCAGCGCCCGTACCGGTCGTACACAGCCGACCGGCTCCCCTCCGCCGAGCAGCGGTTCGCCCGCGAACTCGGTGAGGAGCGCGGGGTCGACCCCGGCGCGGGCGAGGGCGGCCGCGGCGACGGGCACGCGGGCGCGAGCGGCACCGTCGGCGATCTTGACGGCGACGGCCCGGCCGTCCGGCAGTGCCGCGACCTGGACGCCCTCGAAGCCGTCCTTGGCGAGCAGGCCGGGGACGGCCCGCATCAGCGCGGCCACGTCCCGGCCGGAGCCGGAGGCCATCTCGGCGTGCTCGCGCATCGCGTCGGCCACCCGGGCCTCGGGGGTGCCGGGCGGCGCGGTGGTGACACGGGCGAGCGCGCGGG
The DNA here is from genome assembly GCF_025642155.1 of Streptomyces sp. HUAS 15-9. NCBI lineage: Bacteria > Bacillati > Actinomycetota > Actinomycetes > Kitasatosporales > Streptomycetaceae > Streptomyces > Streptomyces qianjiangensis. Next base: position 1,041,912 of record NZ_CP106798.1, read on the forward strand.
CCAGGCCGTGCAGGGAGACGGCGAACAGCGGGGCGCCGCAGCCGTCGACCGTCACGCGGGCGACGCGCTGGCCGGTGAGGTCCTCGACGATCTCGGCGATGGCCTGCTGGAGGGGGTGGGCCGGGTCGAGGTAGTCGTCCAGGGACCAGCCGTTGAGCTTGGCCGTCCAGAGCATCGCCGCGTGCTTGCCGGAGCAGTTCTGGGCGAGCCGGGAGGGCAGCCGGCCCTCGCGCACCCAGGCGTCCCGGACGACGGGGTCGTAGGGCATGTCGGGCACGTTGCGCAGGTCGTCCTCGGCGAGGCCGGCCAGTTCGAGCATCCGGCGGGTACCGGCGAGGTGGAACTCCTCGCCGGAGTGGCTCGCGGCCGCCAGCGAGAGCAGGTCGCCGTCGAGCGGCAGCCCCGCCCGGAGCATGGCCACCGCCTGGACGGGCTTGAGGGCCGAGCGCGGGTAGAAGGCGGCCTCGATGTCGCCGAGTTGGAACTGGACCTCGCCGTCGGCGCCGAGGACGACGACGGAACCGTAGTGGATGCCCTCCACGACCCCGCCGCGTATCAGGTGGGCGACGGGAGCGTGGAGGGGCTCACGGACAAGGGGTGCGTCCGCGGGTGAACTGCTGTACATGACTGCCTGGATCACTGGTGGGTTGGAGTGGACCGGCACGGGGTTCACGCGTCGGTTCCGGCGGACTTGCGCGCCGTGCGGCCGCGGATGGCGTACCAGCCGGCGACCAGCGCCCCGACGATCAGCGGCAGGCACAGCACGGTGGTGCGTCCGGCGCCGCCGTCGGCGTACATGAGGACCAGGACGGAGGCGAGGAAGGCCAGCGTCACGAGTTCGGTCCAGGGGGAACCCGGCAGTCGGTAGCCGGGCCGGGTCAGCTCGCCGTTCTGGGTCTTCCGCCAGAACAGCAGGTGACAGAGCATGATCATGCCCCAGGTGGAGAGGATGCCGATCGCCGCGAAGTTCAGCACGATCTCGAACGCGTCGGCGGGGACCACGAAGTTGAGGCCGACGCCGAGGACGCAGATGCCGCTGGTGAGCAGGATGCCGCCGTACGGGACCTGGCTGCGGCTCATCCTCGCCGTGAACCGCGGGGCGGAGCCGTTGACGGCCATCGACCGCAGGATGCGACCGGTGGAGTAGAGGCCGGAGTTGAGGGAGGACATCGCCGCGGTCAGGACGACCAGGTTCATCACGCCGCCGGCCGCCGGGACACCGATGTGGGAGAGGACCGTCACGAAGGGGCTCTCGCCTGCCGTGTACTTGTTCCAGGGCAGCAGCATCGACAGGAGGACGACGGAGCCGACGTAGAAGAGGCCGACTCGCCACATGATCGAGTTGATCGCCTTCGGCATGATCTTCTCGGGGTTCTCGGTCTCACCGGCCGCGACGCCGACCAGTTCGACGGAGGCGTAGGCGAAGACGACGCCCTGGATGATCAACAGCATGGGCAGCAGGCCGTTGGGAAAGACGCCGCCGTTGTCGGTGATCAGGGACGGGCCGGGGGTGGCGCCGTCGACGGGGTGCTGGGTGACCAGCAGGAAGATGCCGATGCACATGAAGACGACCAGCGCGCCGACCTTGACGATGGCGAACCAGAACTCCAGTTCGCCGAAGATCTTCACCGAGATCAGATTCACGGTGAGCACCACGGCCAGGGCTGTCAGCGCGATCACCCACTGCGGGATGTCGGAGAACATGCCCCAGTAGTGGGTGTAGGTGGCCACCGCGGTGATGTCGGCGATGCCGGTGGTGGCCCAGTTGAGGAAGTACATCCAGCCCGCCGTGTACGCGCCCTTCTCACCCAGGAACTCCCGGGCGTACGACACGAAGGCGCCGGAGGAGGGCCGGTACAGGACCAGTTCGCCGAGGGCGCGGACGACCAGGAAGGCGAAGGCGCCGCAGACCGCGTACGCGATGAACAGGGAGGGTCCGGCGTCGGCGAGCCGGCCGCCCGCGCCGAGGAAGAGGCCGGTGCCGATGGCCCCGCCGATGGCGATCATGTTGACGTGCCGGGACTTCAGGGACTTGCTGTAGCCGGTGTCTCCGGCGTCGACATGACCGGACGACGGGCGCGTCTCGTCTTTGAGGTGCTGCTCGCTCACGCCTCGGCTCCGCCTTTCATGGGGGTGTCCGTGCGCCCGGAGCGCACGATGTCGGTCAGGGTGGTCTCGACGCGGTCGAGGTGGTGGGACATGGCCTCCACCGCGTCGAGCTCCGAACCGTCGGTCAGCGCCTCGACGATGGCCCGGTGCTCCCGGTTGGACTGCTCGCGGCGGCCGCCCAGCTGGTTGAGGAAGGTCGACTGACGCGCCAGTGCGTCCCGGATCTCCTCGATGACCCGGCGGAAGACCGGGTTCTGGGCGGCCTCGGCCACGGCGAGGTGGAAGAGGGTGTCCATCGCGACCCACGCGGTGGTGTCCGTCTCCCGCTCCATGCGGTCGAGCAGATGGGCCAGGTGGTCCAGGTTCTCGGGGGTGCGGCGCAGGGCCGCGTACCCGGCGACCGGGACCTCGATGTGGCGGCGCACCTCCAGCAGGTCGCTGGCCGCGTAGTCGCCGAAGGTGGGGTCTTCGACGGCGCTCGCCACCACGAAGGTGCCCTTGCCGGTCCTGGAGACCGTCAGGCCCATCGTCTGCAGGGCCCGCAGCGCCTCGCGGAGCACGGGGCGGGAGACCTCGAGGGTGCGGCAGAGCTCCGCCTCGGAGGGGAGCTTGTCGCCGATGGCGTAGTCGCCGCGCTCGATGGCACCGCGGAGGTGGGCGAGGACCGCTTCCATGGCGCTGACGCGCCGCGGCCCCGCTCCACCTGTCTGGCTGTCTGACAGGTTCACGGGAGTGATGTTCCGGGTGAGCGACGGCCGATGTCAAGGGAGCCGAAAGGAAAAATTCAACGGGCGTGAAGCCTGTAAGCAGACTTCACGCCCGGGGTGCGCGGCCGACCGGATCCGGCGGCCGCGGATCAGCTGTCGATGACCCCGCCCGCGAGCAGGCCGAACAGCGCCACGCCGACGACGATGCGGTAGAGCACGAAGGCGTTGAAGGAGTGCTTGGCGACGAACTTCAGCAGCCAGGCGATGGAGGCGTAGGCGACGACGAAGGAGACGACCGTGCCGACGACCAGCGGAGCGGCGCCCACGCCCGCGCCCAGGGCGTCCTTCAGTTCGTAGAGGCCGGCGCCGGTCAGGGCCGGGATGCCGAGGAAGAAGGACAGGCGGGTGGCGGCCACCCGGTCCAGGTCCAGGATGAGCGCGGTGGACATGGTGGCGCCGGAGCGGGAGAAGCCGGGGAAGAGCAGGGCGAGGATCTGCGAGCAGCCGACCAGCATCGCGTCCTTGAACGAGGTGTCGTCCTCACCGCGCTTGTGGCGGCCCATCTGGTCCGCCGCCCACATCACACCACTGCCGACGATCAGGGAGCCCGCGACCACCCAGAGCGAGGCGAGCGGACCCTCGATGAGAGGCTTGGCCGCCAGGCCGACCAGGACGATCGGAATGGTCGCGTAGATCACCCACCAGGCGAACTTGTAGTCGTGGTGGTAGCGCTCCTGAGGATTGCGCAGACCACGGCTCCAGGCGGAGACGATCCGCACGATGTCCTTGAAGAAGTACACGAGCACGGCGGCGATGGCGCCGACCTGGATGACCGCCGAGAAACCGACGACGGACTTGTCGTCGACGGGGATGTTCATGAGCCCCTCGGTGATCTTGAGATGACCGGTGGAGGACACGGGAAGGAATTCGGTCACCCCCTCGACGACTCCGAGGACGACGGCCTGACCGACAGAGATGGCGCTCATGGGATCCAGTTCTGAGGAGTTGGTCGACAGTGCTGTAGACAGTCTCACTGCGCGCGGGCGAATGACAAATGCCTACGCCCACAGCACTCCGGCGATCGACACTCCGGCGAAGGCCGCCCCGAGACCCGCCACCACGCTCGCGACGACGTTGGCGGCAGCGTAGAGCCCCGCACCCGCCTCGGAAAGCCTGAGGGTCTCGTAGGAGAAGGTCGAATAGGTCGTCAGGGCCCCGCACAGCCCCGTCCCCAGCAGAAGCTGCAGGTGCGGGCCCGCGGCGCCCGCCGAGACCGCGCCGGTCAGCAGGCCCAGGACCAGACAGCCCGTGACATTCACCACGAAAGTGCCCCAGGGGAAGACCGAGTCGTGCCGGGACTGCACGGCCCGGTCGGTGAGATAGCGGAGCGGAGCACCGACCACGGCCCCGAGGGCCACCAGCAGCCAGTTCACAACTACTTCTTACCCTTCGAGTCCGTTTCGCCCGGACTGTCCGTGCGGCCGACGTACCGGATGACCTCGCAGTCGTCGAGGGTGACGAGCCCCTCGCCGACGAGTTCGTCGAGCTGCGGCAGGAACGCCCGCACCCGCTCCTCGGTGTCCACGATCACCACCGCGACCGGCAGGTCCTCGCTCAGCGACAGCAGCCGCGACGTGTGGATCATGGACGAGGCGCCGAACCCCTCGACACCACGGAAGACGCTGGCGCCCGCGAGACCGGCCGCGCGGGCACGGTGCACGATCTCGGCGTAGAGCGGCCGGTGGTGCCAGGTGTCGTTCTCGCCGATGTAGACGGTCACGCGCAGGGCGCGGCCCGTGAGTCTGGTCATGGCTGCCTCCCGGTCAGGACACGGCGGGCCGCGGCGGACGCGAGCCACACCGCCGCGAGGGCCGCGACCGGGGTCGCGGCGAGATAGGCCAGCCCCGTGGCGGGGTGGCCGCTGTCGGCCAGCTTCTGGATGTCTACGGTGTACGTCGAGAAGGTGGTGAAGCCGCCGAGCACTCCGGTGCCGAAAAAGGGCCGCACCAGCCGATGGGCGGCCCAGACGTCGGTGATGATCACCATGAACACGCCTATCACGGCGCATCCGACGACATTGGTCACGAACGTCGCCCAGGGGAAGCCCCCGGTCGGCGTGGGCCACCCCAGTGTCAGGGCGTAACGGGCCGTCGCGCCGAGCGCGCCGCCGAGCGCGACCACCGCGACGACGGGGCCTGGGCGCGCCGCGCCGACCGCCTCGCGGGGCGCGGCCGGACACGGAGGCTCTCGGCTTCCGGGGCGGTCATGGTGGTTCGTCTCCTGTTCGGCCCCACTGCCGGGTGATCACGGTGCGTCGAACGCCGGTTGATCACGGTGGGTGAACATCGGTTGATCACGGCGGGTGAACAGGGTACCGCCCGGCCTGTGCCGGGTCACTTCGCGATGGGACCCTCACACACCGCGACACCGCGTTCCCAGATGCTCCCCAGGATCAGATGTCCGTCGGTCTCGCAGACGCTGGTGACCATACGGTAGCCGGAGTGGCGGCGGCCGAGGTGGTGGACGACGCGCCCCTCGTCGTCGAGCGCCAGGACGCCGATCGTGCCGGTGGGGCGGTACGGGGCGCGTACGGCGGCCCGGGCCGCGGCTCGGCGCACGGCGGGCGGGGTCCGGTGCAGCAGGTCCAGCGGGGGCACGCGCGGTCCGGCGAGGGCCACCCAGATCGGGCCGTCCCGCCGGTCGCGCCAGAGGTTGTCGGGCATGCCCGGCAGAGCGTCGGCGAAGGGCTCACTGCGTCCCGCGTGGGGCCCGGTGAGCCAGTAGCGGGTCAGGCGGTACGCGCTGGTCTCGGCGACGACCAGGAAGGACTCGTCGGCTGCGGGTGCGAGGCCGTTGGCGAACTGGAGCCCCTCCAGCACCACTTCGGGTGCGCCGCCGGGCGGGAGTCGCAGCAGGCGTCCGGTGCCGGTGTGCTCGACGACGTCGCCGATCCAGTGCTCCAGCGGGTAGCGGCGGCTGGAGACGGTGAAGTACACGCTGCCGTCGGAGAGGGCGACGGCGTTGCTGCAGAACCGCAGCCGCTCCCCCGCGACCGAGTCGGCGAGGACACGGACGACGCCGTCGTCGAGGCCGACGCGGAGCAGGCCGCGTTCGGCGTCGCAGACCAACAGGTCGCCGTCCGGGAGGAGTTCGAGGCCGAGCGGACGGCCACCGGTCTCGGCGAGCACCTCGACGCGGGCCGTGGCCGGGTCGGTGAGTCCGTCGAGGCGCAGGATGCGGCCGTCCCCGACACCGGTGAGAACGCGGCCGCGGGCATCGGCCACCACGTCCTCGGGGCCGTGGCCGCCGATCGCGACATGGTGGCGGGGGACGAGTGCGGTGGGACGGTCATGGCCCATGTGCGCCTGCCCTTCACGGTAGGAAGTCCGCCCATCTTGGCAGCAGGCGGGCGGGGAGCAAGGGCGAGCGCGGGTCACCGTGGCCGCCGCCGTGACGTGAGGCCCCTGCCGACCCGTGCGGCCGACGGCTACCAGCCCTTCTCGAAGATGCGGGCCACCTCGGCGACGCGGACGTCGTCGCGGCGGTAGTACGTGCGGTACCGAACTCGCTTGGTGCGCAGAAGGCCCAGGCGGGTGAGGAGCCCGAGGTGTGTGACGGCGACGCGGCGGGGCACGCCGAGCTTGACGGCGACGGCCCGTGCGGTGACTCCGTCCTCGACCGGGTCGATGTGGCGCTGCGGCGGGAAGTGGGCGGCCGGGTCCTTCAGCCACTCGAGGATGTCGAGGCGCCTTACGCCGACGGGATTCCTCAGCATCTCGACGCCTCCGTCCGGGCCTCGTCGTTCACCCGTCTCTTACTGTCCCGCAGTAGGGTCCGCCGCGTCCTGGACTGCGCGACCCTTGTCCGGTACCGAACCGCCGTACGACAGAAAGCTGTCCTCTCCTGGTGCCCGGGACATGCGCCGGTGCCCGGGAGGACACCGGAGGGCCCGGCCGTCCCCTATTACGGCCGGGCCCGGCCGGCGATGGCTCAGCGGTGGCCGAACCACGTCATGGAGGAGAGCGCCTGACTTGAGGACGGCGAGGGCGTCGCCGGTCGTGCCGGAGCTGCTCTTGTAGACGCCGCCCTTGGCCTCGCTCTTGGCGAGGGAGGAGATGTCGGCGCCGTGGATCGACGTACTCGTCGTACCGGACGTGAAGGTCAGATCGTCAACATTGATCCAGTTGCCCGCGTTCGCGTCACTGTTGACGCTGATGGTGCACCGGTTGTTGGTCACCTTGATCGGCGTGACGATACGGATCCATCCACTGGACGAGATCGGCAGATCGGTGCGCTGTTCTGAACTGCCGCAATTCTTGAGGGCTATGTAGGCCGAGTTCTGCCCGCCGCCGGAGCGGACCCAGGCGGTGAGGGTGCAGGTGCCGTTGGTCAGACCCGACAGGTACTGGTACGTCTCCACCTTGTAGGCGGAGGCCGCGTAGTGGGTCAGCCGGTAACTCCCGCCGTGGCCACCGGACTCGGTGTACGAGGCCGCGGTGTCGCCGTACTCCGACCAGCCGCGGGCACGGCCGCGCCGGTGCCGTCGGACTCGAAACCGCCGTCGGTGAGGGTGCTCGCCGCCTGGGCGGTCTGCGCGGGCAGGGCGGTGAGAGCGAGCCCGGCCGCGAGCGGCAGCAGCAGGGCCCTGATGGTGCGTCTGGGACGGAACTTCATCGTCCCCCGTCCCTTCGACGTAACTGGGGTGAGGATGTCCTCCGACGGGGTCCGCAGGACAAGCCCCTCCGCCCGCGGCTCGACCGGCCCGCGCGGGCGGAGGGAAGCCGGCTCAGCCGTCGAGGCGTACGACCCGGACGGCTCCCGCGGGAACGGCGAGGCGTCCCGCGGCGCGTTCGCCCGTCAGCAGTTCGGTGCCGTGCGCGTCCAGCGGCACCTTGGCGTCGGTGGCGGTGTGGTTGATCGCGAACAGAAAGCTGCCGGACTCGCCGGTGCGGCGCACGACCTCGACGTCGCGGGGCAGATCGGCGCACGGGCCGATGCCCGCGTCCTCGGCGGCCCGCCCGATCAGGGCGTCCAGGCCGTTCGCGTCGAGGCGCACGGCGGCGAGGACCCGGCGGCGGTGATCCTGCCGACGGAACTGGTGCGCCGCGAGTCGACCTGAGTCGCGGGTGCGGACGGGTACGCACGGGTCCGGACGGATCACCGCTCCCCCGGCCTGACGAGCCCCGGCCCCGCGCCCTCGTGGCGTCCGGGCACGGACGGCCGCACGGGAGCGGAGCCGGTCAGCACGCTCACGCCGGTGTCGAGGACCTCCGCACGCAGAGCCTGACCGTCGCGGAGGTGCTGCACAGCGAATGAGGTGCCGCACGGCGAACGGTGCGGCGGAGCCGGAAGCGGTCAGGGGCGGGGCCGCAACCGGTCAGGATCGGAGAAGCGGACCCACGCTCCCCGGCTCTAGCGTGGGATCACCGACGGGATCACGTCGGTCCCGCGCCCCGAAGGAGTGAGTTCATCATGACCGCCGGTCTCCAGACGATCATCTACCCCGTCAAGGACATCGCCCGGGCCAAGGCCCTGTTCAGCGCCCTGCTCGAAGTCGAGCCCCATGCGGACGAGCCGTACTACGTCGGTTTCAAGGACGCCGGGCAGGACGTCGGCCTCGACCCGAACGGGCACGCCAAGGGCATGACGGGGCCCGTGCCGTACTGGCACGTCTCCGACATCCGGGCGCGGCTCGCGAGCCTGCTGGAGGCGGGCGCCGAGCTGCTGCAGGACGTGCAGGACGTCGGTGGCGGCCGGCTGATCGCCTCGGTGAAGGACGCCGACGGCAACCTCGTGGGGCTCCTGCAGGACGCGGCCGCCTGAGCCCGGACGCCCGCCCGGGCGTCGGGCGACTGCCTGCACCCGCACTAGTTGCATATTCAACGATTGGCCGAATCGGTGTTACCGTGCGGGTATGGCAGTCACAACGGCCGAGTCCCGGCTCGAAGAGCGCTGGCGGGACATCCTGTCCGTGCACGCGCGCACGATGTGCGAGATCGACCGGGTCCTGCACCCTCACGGCCTGGGCGCGAGCGACTTCGAGGTGCTCGACATCCTGGCCTCCGAGGCGCCCCGGGAGGGCGATCAGTGCCGGGTGCAGAACCTCGTCGGACGGGTCCATCTCAGCCAGAGCGCACTGTCCCGGCTGATAGCACGCCTGGAGAAGGAGGGCCTGGTGGAGCGCTCCGTCTGCGCGGAGGACCGGCGCGGGGTCTGGGTCGCGCTCACCCGCAAGGGCCGTGACCTGCACACCGAAGTGCTGCCGCTGCAACGTGCCGCGCTGGCCCGCACCCTGGAAGGCACCGGGGAGAGCACCGGCTAGACCCGGCTAGACCACGAACTCCGCACCGTCCGGCAACACTTCGACGCCCTTTTCGGTCACCAGCGAGCGGGCCCGTGAAGCCGGATCGAGCAGCGGGTTCGTGTTGTTGAGGTGGGTGTAGATCCGGCGCGGGCGGGGATGGCGGGCCAGGCCGGCGAGGCTGCCGTGCGGACCCGCGACGGGAAGGTGTCCCATGGCCCGCTGCCCGGCGCCGGACCGCACCGCCGTGCCCATCTCGTCGGCGGCGAAGAACGTGCCGTCGAACAGCACACAGTCCGCCGACGCGCACAGCTCGTCCAGGACGGGCGACCAGGCGGCCACGCAGGGCGCGTAGACCAGGACTCTTCCGGTGGCCAGGTCCTCCACGCGGTACGCCGTCACCCAGCGGTCGTCCGGCTCGCGCACGGGGGCCGGTACATACTTCGGGATCTTGTCCCCCACCGGGTGGGCCGTGACGACCAGCCCGCCGGCCAGCACGAATCCGCCGTCTGCCAGGCTGTCGGCCCATTCCCAGGGGGCGTAGCGGTCCAGGGCCGCGCGGGCCGGGGCGAGTACGGCGCGCACCGGCGGGGCCGCGTACACCTTCAGGTCCACGGCGCCGCGCAGCACCGTCAGACCGGTGACGTGGTCGGCCTCGGCGTCGGTCAGCAGCACGCCCCGCAGCGGGGTGTCGCGGGGGCCGAGGCCCGGCCACAGCGCCGGGGTGGCGGTGAGCTGGGTGCCGATGTCGGGCGAGGCGTTGAGCAGCCACCAGTCGCGCCCGTTGCCGGTGAGGGCCAGGCATTCCTGGGTGCGGGAAGGCAGTTTGCCGTCCCGGGCGGTCGTGCACAGCACGCAGGCGCAGTTCCACTGCGGGAAGCCACCGCCCGCGGCCGTGCCCAGCAGGACGACCCTCACGACCATCCGCTCCTCTCACCGTCCCGGTCCCTCCGCTGGGATCTTCCCTCCACAGGCCGGTGGACTACCCCTCTGCGGGGGGCAGTTCCGGCCGACCTTCGGCGGGGCGCCGGTCCTCCGGGCGCCGGGGCGGGATCGAGCCGGCGAAGAAGTCACGCGGGCCGGTCCACAGGGCCGGGACGGCGTCGCAGCGGCGGCACAGCTCGTAGACGATCGCCTCGTAGTTGACGCGCCAGCCGCGGAAGTGCGGCCAGGCGTCCCTGGCCGGCCGCTCGGCCAGGAAACCGGCCGCCTCCACTCTCGCCACCGCCTCCTCGAACTCGCCGAAGGTGAGCCGGATCGAGGCGTCCGGTGCCGGGTCGGCGTCGAAGGGGACGCGCAGCGCGCGGGCGATGTCGCGCAGGGCCGTGAACCCGGCGCGCAGCACCAGCCGCGCCTCCGGCGGGGCGACGCGCGGGGACAGGGAGAGCTGCATGGCCGCCGCGTCCATGACGGCGACGAGCCCGACCAGCGCGCTGCGGTGCGGGCGCGGGGAGCGGAAGGTCAGCAGGATCGGGTACGTGGAGTGGCTCTCCCCCATGTCCGAGGCCAGCCGCTCCCAGGCGCGGTACAGCTCGGGCAGCGCGCCCTCGGTGTCGACCAGCCACTGCCGGGCCAGCAGCTCGGGGCCCCAGGCGGGCTCGCCGGCCCGGGACTGGAGCAGGGTGACCTCCAGTTCGCGCCGGTTGTAGGCGCTGTAGAGCGTCGGCAGGTAGGCGATCTGCAGGGCGATGACGACCGGTCCGGTGGCCGCGGCGACGAAGTCGAGCGCCGACAGCTTCAGCCGGGCGCCGCTGGCGAAGCCGAGGGTGAACAGGCTGCTGCCCGCCTCCCGGAAGGCCGCGGCCCAGGACAGCGGGGACAGCGCGTACAGCAGGAGCCCGAACGCGAGCAGGGCCCCGCCGAGCCAGGTGGTGAGCATCCCGATCAGCATCAGCGGGGCGAGCCAGGTCTGCGCGCGGTCGACGGCCTCGTATCCACCCCCTCGGTGGGTGAGCCGCAGCAGTCTGCGCAGCACCCACCACAGGCGGAACACCAGCCCGGAGTACAGCCCGCGGGGCACCACCAAGGTGCGCAGGATGCTGCTGAGGACCAGTGCGAGCACCAGTGCCCCGGCCGCGCCGGAGATCCATGCCATGCGGTCATTCTGAACGGCGCCCGGCTCCGGGGGCGGCGGGAGCACCGCACACGGGTCATGGACGCCGTACGGCCACGGCCGCGCGTTCCCCCGAAGCGGTCACGGAGTGCGGACAACGGCCACGCATTGCGGAGTGTCCCGGTCACGCCCGACGCCTACGGTGTGCTCGCGGTGAACGGAGATCGCCGCAGGGATGAGCAGGGTCGGCGCCGCTCATCCTCGTCCGGGTGGAGCGGGGCGCGGGAGTGCGCGACGGCCGCCCGCACCCTCGGGGCCCGGGTCACTCCCCCGTGAACACGGCGGCCGGGCCCACCTCGTGCCCCCCTTCCCGGTCCGGCGCGCGCCCGTGCCCTGCGGCCGTGGCGGATACCGCCAACCGGGTGACCGCGGCGGAACCGGGGGTGGTGCGGGGGCAGTTCGCGGTGGGCCGTGCCTCGCACGCCCTCCCAGGTCATCACTCGTCGTGACCGGTTCCGGGTAGCTGTAGACACGGAGGGTGACGGTGCGCACATGAACCGTCACCGGTGCTACCGGGGTGCTACAGGAGAGAAGGAACCATGTCGGTCGAGACCGGTACGACCCCCGCAGCGGGTGCCGAGGAGCGGGAGCAGCAGAGCCTCGGTACCGCCGCGGCACGGAATCTCACGACGACGACCAAGTCCGAGCCCCAGATGCAGGGGATCAGCTCGCGGTGGCTGACGCGCATGCTGCCGTGGGTGGACGTGCCGGGCGGCACGTATCGCGTCAACCGGCGGCTGGCGTATGTGCTCGGCGACGGACGGGTGACGTTCGTCAAGACCGGCGCGCGGGTCAGGGTGGTCCCGGCGGAGCTGGGCGAACTGCCCCTGCTGCGCGGGTTCCCGGACGGTGCCGCGCTGCGGGCGCTGGCGGCCCGGTTCGAGCAGCGGGAGTACGCGCCCGGCCAGGTGATCGCCACCACTGGGCGGCCGGCCGACCATGTCTACCTGGTCGCGCACGGCAAGGTGGAGAAGATCGGCGCGGGCCCCTACGGCGACGAGACGGTGGTAGGCCTGCTCGCGGACGGGGACACCTTCGGCGGCCAGGTGCTCGCGGGTCTGGACGGCGCCTGGGAGTTCACCGCTCGCGCGGCCACCGCCACCACCGTGCTGGCGCTGCCGCGCTCGGCGTACCAGGAGGTCGCGGAGCTCCACGGCGACCTGCGGGCGCACGTGGATCTGGCCCGGTCGGACGGTCACCGGCCGGTCAACGACTCCGGAGAGGCCGAGATCGCGCTCGGTTCGGGGCACTCGGGCGAGCCCGACATCCCCGGGACGTTCGTGGACTACGAGGTGGAGCCGCGTGAGTACGGGCTGAGCGTCGCGCAGACCGTGCTGCGGGTGCACACCCGTGTCGCCGACCTCTACAACCAGCCGATGCACCAGACCCAGCAGCAACTCCGGCTGACCGTGGAGGCGTTGCGGGAGCGGCAGGAACACGAGCTGATCAACAACCGGGACTTCGGGCTGCTGCACAACGCCGACTACGACCAGCGCATCTCCACCCGTTCCGGACCGCCGACGCCGGACGATCTGGACGAACTGCTGAGCATGCGGCGCGAGACACGTTTCCTGTTCGCGCATCCACGGGCGATCGCCGCGTTCGGCCGCGAGTGCAGCAAGCGGGGCCTGTACTTCGGCGGCGTCGAGGTGAACGGCCACAGACTGCCGGCCTGGCGCGGGGTGCCCCTGCTGCCGTGCGGCAAGATCCCGGTCACCGAGGCCCGTACGTCGTCGATCATCGCGATGCGCACCGGCGAGGACGACCAGGGTGTGATCGGCCTGCACCAGACGGGCCTCCCGGACGAGGTCGAACCGGGCCTGAACATCCGCTTCATGGGCATCAACGAGCAGGCGGTGACCTCCTACCTGGTGAGCACCTACTACTCGGCCGCGGTGCTCGTACCGGACGCGCTCGGCATCCTGGAGAACGTGGAGGTCTCCCGCCGCGACAGCGACTGAGGACGCGGTGCGCGGCGGCGTGACCACACGGGCTTCAGCGCCTGGGCGGGTGAGGGTCCGGGTCGGCGTGGCGGTGGGCCGACTCGTTCTCCTGGGCCATGCGTCTGAGCGCCATCAGCGCGGGCTCCAGGAGGGCGGTCAGCAGCAGGGCGCGTTCGGCTGCTTCCAACGGGTCCTCGATGCCGTCCAGTTGGTCGAGGTCGAGGACCGCGGTCCGCTCCGCCAGGCGTGCGTACGGCAGCAACGTACACCAGTCCAGGGGGACTCCGAGCGAGCGCAGTGAGGTGAGGCTCTCGGCGAGGGTGGCACGGGCGGGTGCCGAGCGGTGCACGTCCCAGCCCAGTTCCTCGACCAGCGCGTCGACTTCGGCCGCGGCGGGGGCCTGCTCTTCGGGTTCCTCGGCCGGGCCGACCGAGCCCAGGGCGAGGCCGAGCGTGAGATGGGTGTCACCCGCGCTCCGGGACAGGGCGTCCAGCAGCTCCCGGGTGGTGCCCACGGACAGCCCGCGCACCCCGGTCAGCGCGCGGATCAGGCGGAGCCTGCGCAGATGGCGGTCGTCGTACTCGGCCTGGGTCGCCGCTGTCGTCCGGCCGGGCGGGAGCAGGCCCTCGCGGATGTAGTACTTGACGGTCGAGACGGAGACGCCGCCGCGGCGGCTCAGCTCGGACATGCGCATCGAAATCGGCCTCGCTCCGGAAACTGGATACCTCTACTATCTAATCTGGATAGTAGAGGTATCCAATAGAGCTTCCTCTCCCCCGTCGTGCTCCGACCTCTGAACCCGGGAATCCGACCCCTGAACCCGAGAAGGCGACAACCATGCCCACTCTGCGCTGGACCACCGTCGACACACCCGCACCGGACGCCGAGGCGTTCGTCATGGCGTCACGCCTGGAGGTCCGCCGGCTCTCCGACGTACCGCGCTTCTTCCTGCGCTCGCTCGCCGTATGGAAGCAGGTGACCGGCGCGCCCGGCGCGTACAGCGCCTCGCTGATGGCCCAGCCCCTCAAGCGCACCTTCTGGACCCTGTCGGCCTGGGAGGACAAGGACGCGCTGTACCGGTACGCGAGGACCGAACCGCACCGGTCGATCATGACCGGACTTCGCTCCTCGATGGAGGCGTCGGTCTTCACCTTCTGGCAGGTACCGGCGTCCGGCCTGCCCATCGACTGGACGGAGGCCCGCCACCGACTGGCGGAACAGGAACAGCAGCAACAACAGGCCGGTTCGTGATCCTCAGCCGCCGAGGAGTTCCGCGAACCGCTGGGCGCCGATGTTGCCGCCGGACAGGATGACCCCGATCCTGCGGGAACCCGGGCCGAGGTCGGTGCGGTGGGCCAGCAGGGCGCCGAGCGCGCTCGCGCCGCTGGGTTCGACGACGATCTTCATGCGCTCGAACGCGAAGCGCATGGCGTCCCGGATCTGGTCGTCGCCGACCAGGGCGATGCCGTCCAGCAGACGCCGGTTGATGGAGAAGGTGAGCTCTCCGGGGATGTCGGCGGCCTGCCCGTCGGCGATGGTGCGCGGCACGGGAATGGAGACGCGCCGCCCGGCTTCGAGGGACCGTTTGGTGTCGTCCCCGGCCTCCGGCTCGACCCCGATGACACGGATGTCCGGAAGGAGTCCCTTGGCCGCGGTGGCGCTGCCGGCGATCAGCCCGCCGCCCCCGACCGGCACGACCAGGGCGTCCAAGTCCCCCACTTCCTCGATGAGTTCGAGGGCGGCCGTACCCTGCCCCGCGATGACGTGCGGATGCTCGTACGGCGGCACGAGCGCGAGTCCCCGCTCGGCGGCGAGGGCCTCCCCGATCGCCTCACGGTCGCCGGTGTAACGGTCGTAGGTGATGATTTCCGCCCCGTAGCCCGCGGTCGCCTCCAGCTTCGAGCGGGGCGTGTCCTCGGGCATCACGATGACGGCACTGGTGCCGAGCTCCCGGGCGGCCAGGGCGACGGCCTGTGCGTGGTTGCCGGAGGAGTAGGCGGCGACGCCCTTGGCCAGTTGCTCCGGGGACAGCCTGGACACGGCGTTGTACGCGCCGCGGAACTTGAAGGCGCCGACGCGCTGGAAGTTCTCGCACTTGACGAAGACCTGCGCTCCGACCAGCGCGTCCAGCGTGCGGGAGCGGAGTACGGGCGTGCGATGGGCCACTCCCTTGATCCGCGCCGCGGCGTCCTGGACGTCCTGCAGAGTGACGGGCCGGGCGTCGGGCATGGTTGTGGTCCCTTCGACGGAGCTGAACTACATCACCAGCATGCAGGACGGCAAGTTGGTCAAGCCGTCCATGATGGTGCTCCGCGATTCGAGCGGTGCGGTGCGGTGTTGGGCGTGCTGTGCATCATCCTCGACGTGACTGCCGTGAACCAAGTGCACACCCTGGTCGGCGAGATCGCCGGCGTCGCCGCCCGCCACCACGCTCCCCACCATGACCTTCAGCGACGACATCGGCGACCGGCGCGGTGTGTTCGCCGTACGGGGCGCGGTCCAGCAGGTGGCGACCCGGCTCGGCATCTCCCGCGCCTCCGCCTGCACCTGCCTCGCCGCGGCGCGGAGCACCGACGACGCCGCCAACCGCCTCTCCCGGGCACCGGACAGGAGCCGCTCACCTCACAGCTTGGCGCCGAAGTCCTGGGTCCACCACGGGCCGCCCGAACCCTTGTGGACGCCCACGCCGATCTCCTTGAACGAGCAGTTGAGGATGTTGGCGCGGTGGCCGGGGCTGTTCATCCAGGAGTCCATCACCGACTGGGGGGTCTGCTGGCCCTGGGCGATGTTCTCCCCGTACGTGGACCAGCGGTATCCCGCGGCGGTGATGCGCTGCCCGGGGTCGGCGCCGTCCGGGTTGGTGTGGTCGAAGAAGTTGCGGGCGGCCATGTCGTCGGAGTGGGCCTGCGCGGCCTTGTCCAGTTGAGCGTTCTCCGTGAGGGGACCGCAGCCCGCGCTCGCCCGCTCCTTGTTCACCAGCGCGACCACCTGCGCGACGGTGCCCGTCGGGACCGGCTGGGTCTGCGGGGTGCCGGCCGGTGTCGGAGTCGGCCGGGCGGACTGCCGGCTCGGCGGCACGCTCTTCTTGGCGGGCTTCGGGGTCTTGGAGGGGCTCGCCTTCTTCGATTTCGAGGCGGACGGCGACGGGGAGGTCTCGACGGCGCTCGGTGCCGAGAGGTCCGTCACGGGGGCATCGGCCGTCCGCGCGGTGGTCGAACCGTCGGACCCGGACCCGGAGTCCGTGCCGAAGTACCACAGGCCGCCGCCCGCCACACAGGCCGCCACCACGGCACCGCCGACGGCCCTGCGCCGTACGCGCCGTCGTCGCCGGGCCTCGCCACGGGAGTTCGACCGGCCGCGCCCGGCGCGGTGTCCGGCTCCCGTGCCCGCCGCGGCGTGATGTGCGGAGGCGCCGAGCGAGGATGCCGACCCGGCCGGTGCCATGGAGTCGGAGGCGGAGAGCACCTTCTCCAGCAGTGCGGGCGCGGCCGCGACCAGCGCCAGACCGGCCAGCAACCCCTCGGCCGGCATCAATCCGCTCCACAGGCCGGAGCAGCGCGCGCAGCCACGGGCGTGCCGGGCTATTCGCTTGCGCCACAGCGCCGAGGGCCGGCCGTCCCAAGTGCCCAGCATGCCCCGCAGTTCCTCGCACGGCGGCTGCGCGTCGAGGGCCCGCACCACCACGCGGGCGGCCTCCAGTTGCGCCTTCATCCGCTGTACCCGGACCGCCGTGTGCTGCGGCGACAGCTCCAGGGCCGCGGCGACCTCGGCCCGGGTCAGTTCGCCCGCGCACTCCAGCCACCACAGCGACAGCAGTCCCCGGTCGTCCGGCTCCAGCCAGCGGGATGCCCGGGCGGTCTCCTGGCGCTGGCCGGACAGTTGCAACTGCACCATGGTCAGGTCGACGAAGTCGGCGCCCGGGTCCGCGAGGTCCCGGGCGTCCTCCACGGCACCCGGTGCGCCCTGCCGGTCCTGCCACTGCGCCCGGACCTGATTCATCGCGATCGCCACGAGCCAGGAGCGGAAGCTCTCGGGGTCGCGCAGTCCGCCCAGCCCGTCGAGGGCGCGGAGCATGGTCTCCTGCACCACGTCGTCGACGTCGACCGAGCCGTTCAGAGCCCGCCCCACGACGTTGTAGACCAGCGGGAGGTACGCACTGACCAGGGCGTCCTGAGCCTCGGGGTCGCCCCCTCGGGCAGCGGTCACCAGTGCCGCGGTCGCCACCGGGTTCTGTGTGCTCATCAAAAAACTTCCCTGTCCTCGACGCCGAACGTTGCTGTCCGATGCATGGGAGATCGTTCGGTGAGCCTCGGATAACAGTTCTTCGGACACATATTCCACGAGAGGTTCACCGCGGGGGCACAGGAAGCGGAGCGGAGTGGAGGACGTCACATCGCGCGAGGACGACGCGCGGGTCCTGGGGAAGTTCCGCTCAGGGCTGCGGATGGACCACCTGAACGCCCCGCGCCTGCATCGCCTCGACCACCGGGTTGTCCGGTGCCGCGTCCGTGACGACCAGGGCGATCTCCTCCAGTGAGCAGACGCGCCCGAGCGCCGTACGACCGAGCTTCTCGGCCGTGGCCACCAGGACGACCCGCTGGGCCGCATCGAGGGCCGCCCGCTTCACCCGGACGTCGTCGAGGTTGTACGCGGTGGCTCCGCGCACCGGGTCCACCCCGCAGCAGCCCAGCACGAAGGTGTCGAAGCACAGGTCCTTGAAGGTTTCGGCGGGTGTGTGACCGTAGAAGGAGAGCTCTCCCGAACGGACCTGGCCACCGGGCAGCAGCAACTGGATGCCGGGGTACGGGGACAGGGCGAAAGCCGCGTGCAGCGACAGCGGGGTGACGGTGAACTGCCGGTCCTCCATGGCCTTCGCGACGGCCACCAGGGTCGTACCGGTGTCCAGGGCGACCGTCTCGCCGTCCGTCAGCAACGACAGCACGGCGCGCGCGAGTCGCTCCTTCGCCTCCAAGCCCGACATCGCGCGGATCGCGTACGGCGGCTCGACCCCGCCCGGCAGATTGCTCACCGCACCGCCGCGAACCCTGCGCAGGGCACCGCGAGATTCGAGGAGTTCCAGGTCCCGGCGGATCGTCATCTCCGAGGCCCCCGTCGCGCGGGCGAGGTCCGCGACCGTCGCGCGGTTCTCGCGCATGAGCCTCTCGATCACGAAGTTGTGTCTCTCCATCACATTCATGTCGGCGAGGGTATCGGCCATCCCCGCAGGATGCCGCTCAATGAACATCCAGCCTGTTCAATATAACGTGATCCATGAGAGAGTTCAGCGGTGATGCCTACCTGAACTGCGTCTTCCCGTGTGCGTTTG
Organism: Streptomyces sp. HUAS 15-9; assembly: GCF_025642155.1. Taxonomy (NCBI): domain Bacteria; kingdom Bacillati; phylum Actinomycetota; class Actinomycetes; order Kitasatosporales; family Streptomycetaceae; genus Streptomyces; species Streptomyces qianjiangensis. The sequence goes on from NZ_CP106798.1 coordinate 1,060,411, forward strand.
ATGGGCGCTCAGCTACCGTCTCTGGAGGAGTTCGATGTCCACAGCTCGCAGACCCGATCCGTCCGGGGCGCCGCAACCGTTACTCACGACCGTGGCGATCATCGCCTCCTGCATGGCGTTCGTGGTGATCGGAGCGCTCCAGGCCCTGTACGGTCCCGCGATCCCCGCGTTGCGCAACGACTACGGCATCAGCCCCGCCGTCGCCGGGCTCAGCCTGAGCGGACACTTCGCCGCCGCGGTGGTCGGCGTGCTCGTCTACCACGTGCTGTGCACCCGACTGGGCCACCAAATCCTGCTCGGCGCCTCGTACTTGCTCATGGCGCTGGGCGCGGTGGTCTTCGCCGTCGCGCCCGACTGGCCCCTGGCCCTCGTCGGCACCTTCGTCATCGGCCTCGGCTTCGGCGGCGTCGACTACGGCCTCAACCAACTGTTCGCCGTCGCCTTCGGCCGCCGCAGCACCGCGATGCTCAACCTGCTCAACGGCCACTTCGGCGTGGGTGCGATCGCGGGGCCCGCCCTGGTGGGATGGCTCGGCGCCGAGCACTACCCGGGCATCTTCGTCGGCGTCGCAGCCGTCTGTGTCCTCATCCTGTTCACCCTCGGGGGTGTGGCCTCCCGACAGCCCGAGCCCGTCGCCGAGGCCGCGTCCGGCACGGGTGCACGCGTCGCACCGATCATCGCCGCGTTCATCGGTGTCTACGTGCTGCACGTGGCCATCGAGACCGGGGTCGGCGGATGGGAGCCCACCCATCTGGAGACCGTGGGTTACGCCGCCGCGACCGCCGCCACCGCCACGTCGGCGTACTGGGCCGCCATGACCATCGGCCGCTTCGTCGTGGTCCCGCTCTGCCTGCGCTTCTCGGCGCCCGCGATCCTGACCGTGTGCTGTGCGGGCATGGCGGGATTCCTGCTGCTCGCGACCCTCCCCTCGGCGACGCCGTACGCCTACTTCGGCGTCGGCCTCGCCATCGCGCCGATCTTCCCCACGTGTCTGCCCTGGCTGCACCGGGCGGTACCGAGCGTCGCCGCGGCCGGCGCCTATGTGATGGCGGCGTCGATGATCGGTGGCGTCGCCTTCCCGCCGCTGCTCGGCGTGGTCGTCGACGGGCTGGACGTCAAGGCGCTCCCGGTCGTCCTGTTCGCTCTGGCCGGCGTCTGTCTTCTGCTCAGCCTCTGGCTGCGCGGCAACGCCCCCGACCCGAACGGACTGCCCGCGTCGAGCCCCGGCTCCGCCGGGACCACCAAGCCCTCGGAGGTGCGGGCGTGATCGAACGAACAGTCAGGGTGAGCGGAAAGCAGTTCCCGAGGAGCTCGCCGTCCGCTACGAGGCCACCCAGGAGTGGCTGAGACACTTCAGCGTGAGTGGTGAACGGGATCCGGTGGTTCGCCGCCGGTGCTGGCCAGCCAGTCCCGGCGCAGTAGCGGCAGGGTGTGCTCCACGTCCCCGACGGTCGTGGCCGGCAGCCGAACCTCGAAGCGGGTGCCTGGGCGATGGTCGGCACGGTCCCGCACGGTGATCCGGCCTCGGTGCAGGGCGACCTGTTGGGCGACCAGGGTCAGGCCGAGACCGGAGCCGGGGCTGCCTGAGCCCTCGCTCCAGGGACCGCCGTACAAGATGTTCCCGAAGCACAAGAAGCTCTACAGCTACAAGGGCCTGGTCGAGGCGATGAAGGCGTTCCCGGCCTTCGCACACACCGGTGACGCCAAGACCGGGAAGCGTGAGGCCGCCGCGTTCCTCGCGAACGTCAGCCACGAGACCAGCGGTCTGATCTACATCAACGAGCAGAACAAGGCTGCCTGGCCGACCTACTGCACCCAAGAGCCGTACGGCTGCCCGGCCGGCCAGTCCGCGTACCACGGCCGCGGCCCGCTCCAGATCAGCTGGAACTACAACTACAAGGCCGCCGGTGACGCGTTCCACGTCGACCTGCTGCACCACCCGAATCTCGCGGCGGAGAACTCCACCGTGACGTGGAAGCTGGCGCTCTGGTACTGGATGACCCAGTCCGGCCCGGGCACCATGACGTCGCATCACGCGATGGTCGAGAGCGGCGGTTTCGGCGAGACGATCCGCAGCATCAACGACGCTGTCGAGTGCAACGGCGGCAGGTCATCCGGGTGTCAGCAGCTCAGGTACGGGCCCGTGCCGACGCTGAGCATCCTGGTGAACTTCTTGTACTTCGCGATCCGGTCGTGGACCTCGGCCGCGGCGCTCGCGGCCGGCGGTCATGCCGGTACCTCCGCCGCGCCGGCGAAGAAGAAGGGCATCAGCCCGGGACTTCGACGGGGTCACCAAGGCACTGGCCGATGCGAAGGTCGGCTGGTTCTACACCTGGGCCTCGGGCAGGGGCGGGATCAGGGCACCGCGCGGCGTCGAGTTCGTCCCCATGATCCATGACGCCGGCTCGGTGACCGAGGAGGAGCTCGACCGGGCCAGGAAGCAGGGCAGGACGTTGCTCGGCTTCAACGAGCCCGACCGGGCGGATCAGGCACACATGACGGTGCGCCAGGCACTCGACCTGTGGCCCCGGTTGCAGTCGACCCGTATGCGACTCGGCGCTCCGGCGGTGGCCACCGGGGGGCGATGTCGCCGGTGGCCGGCCGGACCGCTTCATGAAGGGCGCCGCCGCTTGTCACTACCGGGTCGATTTCATCCCCCTGCACTGGTATGGCGCGGACTTCAACGCCCGGCGCGCGACCGCGCAGTTGCGCACGTACCTCCAGGCCGTGCACCAGCGCTACAAGAAGCCGATCTGGCTCACCGAATACGCGCTGACCGGCTTCTCGGCCGGGACCCCGCGGTATCCGACGAAGGCGCAGCAGGCCTCGTTCGTGAAGAAGTCGACGGCCATGCTGCGGCAACTGCCCTACGTCCATCGGTACGCCTGGTTCACCCTCTCCACGAACCGCGGCGACGGCACCGGTCTTTACCACGGCGCGAAGGCCAACCGGGTGGGCGCCGCCTACCGCGCGGCGGGTTGACAAGGACACGCACCCCCGGAACTCATTCACTCCCCACCCAGATCCAGATCCAACGACAAGGGAAATCGAGGCAAGAACATGGGCAAGCGGATCCTGCGAGTCTCACTCGCGGCCGGTGTCGCCGCGCTGACCGCGACGGTGGCGCTCGCACCGGCGAGTTCGGCCGCGCCCAGCCCCGTGCAGGCCCACAGGGAGCCGTGCTGGGCGACGCACCACGGCCCGATACCCGCCGGCAGCCAGACGTCCAACGGCGACATCTTCGACAACAGCAAGAACGCCGCCTCCACTTCACTGAGCCGCAGGCATCAGCTGCCGTTCGGTACAAGGGTGAAGGCCACCAACGTGGCGAACGGCAAGTCCTTGGTCGTGCGCATCAATGACCGCGGCACCTTCAAACGGACGAAGGAGGTACCTCTGTGCCTGGATCTGACCGACGGAGCCTTCCGCCGTCTCGGCGGCAGCCTCAACCCCGATGCCGGCCACATCGTCGTCCGACAGAAGGTGCTGAGGTGACCTCCACCGCGGTGTCCGTCTGACGGGACACCCAAGAGCGTGGCGCCCGTCCCCGATCTCGGGGACGGACGCACGGCGGAGGCGCGGCCGGTCGGTCGGTCGACACCGGCAGGCCGGCCAGGACACCGGCCCAGCCGGTGTCGCACCTCGTATCGAGGCCTTGCGTGCGGCAGCCGCCGAACCGACTCGACGTACGCGGTGATCCGGCGAAGGCGGGCTGCGTTGTCCGGCATGTGGCGGATCATGCGGGCGACAGTCCGAAGCGTTCGAAGTAATCGCACACCTGATGCGTTACTCGCGGCGAGCACAGAGGAAGGCGGACAGCGGCGCGACGCGCCGATCCAAACTCCCCGTGATCATCCGAACGGAGTAGTACGCCATGCCGCTGGACCTCACCAAGCAAGCAATCGGGCCGGAAGACCCGAAGGCACAGCTCCCACCCGACCTGGAGGCGCCCCTGAGCGACATTCAGGGCAACATCCTGAAGAGCCATGGACGCGATCACAGCCAGCATCTGTTCATCACTTTCACGGATGTGGGCAAGGCCAAGAAGTGGGTCGCCTCGATGGCCGACCGCGTGACGTCGGCGTCGAAGCAGTGGAAGGATTCGCTGAAACGCCACAACCTCTTCGAGGAGTCCGAGAAACACGGCTACCCCGCCGCATGGCGGGACGAACAGTTGACGGAGCAGCAGAGCAGCGTCTTCATCAACCTGCTGCTCTCCCACAAGGGCTACCTGAAGCTGGGCATCCCCAAGGAGCGTATCCCGCAGGACGCGGCCTTCCAGCGCGGTGCGCAGCACCCCGACACGATCAGGAAGCTCGCCGACCCGCCGCTGAAGGCACCCTCCGGTGGCGATCCCGAGAACCAATGGGAGGAGGATTTCCGCAAGGACCTCCACGCCCTCGTCATCGTCGCCGACGACAGCCCCGCCAAGGTCGCGGCAGAGGCGAAGAAGATCAGCGACGATGTCGGGAAGAACGGCGGAACGATCGCACACACCGAGACGGGGCTCGTACTGCGCTACGGCGAGAACGGTCCGGTCAGGGAGCACTTCGGGTTCGTCGACGGAGTGAGCAACCCGTTGTTCTACGCCAAGGACGTCGCCAAGGTGAAACCCCCCAATGGCAAGTTCCGCTACGACCCGCGGGCGCCGCTGGGGCTGGTTCTGGTCAAGGAGCCGGGTGGCAAGGACGAGACCTATGGCTCGTACTTCGTCTATCGCAAGCTCGAACAGAAGGTCGCCCAGTTCAAGCAGGACAGGTTCACGCTCGCCACCGCGCTGGCTCACAAGGACGGTCGGGAGGCGGCCAACGAGGCGGACAAGGAGTTGGCCGGCGCCTACATGGTGGGACGATTCCGCGACGGCGCACCCGTGGTGGCGTTCGCCTCGGAGAGCGGGGTCGGCAAGGACATCCCGAACGACTTCGACTACAGCGCGGACGCCAACGGCGACAAGTGCCCCTTCCAGGCACACACCCGCAAGACCAACCCGCGTAACGAGACGGGCGACGCGACAACAGAGCGAAGCCACCGCATCGTCCGCCGGGCCATCAGCTTCGAGAAGGGCAAGAGAGTCGGTCTGCTGTTTCTGTGCGCACAGAGCAGCATTGAGCACCAGTTTGAGTTCATGCAGGAGTCCTGGTGCAACAACACGGGATTCCTGCGCCCCAGCGTCAAGCCGAAGCCGCCCGGCGCTCTGGACACCGGTCTCGACCCGATCGTCGGCCAGGGCCCGTCGACGGAGCAGGAATGGCCGAAGAAGCACGGCAAGAGCGAGCGCATCAAGGTCACGCTCAAGCAGGCGGTCGTCATGAGGGGCGGCGAGTACTTCTTCATGCCGAGCCTGAGCTTCCTGAAGAACCCCGGCGTGTGACACGCACACACTCACTACGGCCCACCGGGAGCGGTGGGCCGTAGCGGGTTCGGGCCGGCCGGGCCTGGCCGTGGTCGAGACGGCCGCTTGCGATGACCAGACCGGCTTGCAGTCTCCCGACTACGAGTTGACACACGGAGTCTTGGCGACAAAGGTACTAATTGTGCATGTTCGAGCACGCTTCGTGTTCGAACATGCTTCCAATGTCGCTCCATCCCCCTCAGCCCCAGCAGTTCGGGCCCTCCCTGCCTGCCCGCGTGCCGCAGGGAGTTGTTCGGCGATGGTCTCCCGCCTGCGCCCGGCGTGCCCGCGCGCAGGCGGCCAGGCCTCGTTCATCCACGTCGCGAGCAAGGTCCTGCCCGACAGGCCGACGGCGTCGTCATGCGGCACGCCGGCCTTGCGGGGCCGCACGGCCACGGAAGGCCGGCGTGCCGTAGCCATCGGGTCTCGCGGCTCTCGCTTCACCCAGAAGGGAACAGATGCCATGGACAACACCCAAACCGACCTCTGGAGGAACCGCGTGCGCTGGGAGACCTGTCTCCAGCTGGCGCGCGAGCTGCTTCTGATCGGTCCCGAGCCGAAGAACGAGGACCTGAAGCTGCGCTTCCTCGACGTCCTCATCGACCGGGGGCTGGCTCCCGTACAGCCGCCCGGGCGGCCGAAGGAGGTGCTGATCGTCGGGGCCGGGATTTCCGGTCTGGTGGCCGCGACGCTGCTCAAACAGGCCGGCCACAAGGTCACGATCCTGGAGGCCAACGCCAGCCGGGTGGGCGGACGTATCAAGACCTTCCGCCGCCGGGAGGGCGAGGTACAGGGCCCGTTCACCGATCCGGCCCAGTACGCGGAGGCGGGAGCCATGCGGCTGCCCGACTTCCACCCCCTCACCCTCGCCCTGATCGACAAGCTCGGGCTGAAGCGCCGGCTGTTCTACAACGTCGACGTCGACCCCCGTACGGGCTTCCAGAAGGCGCCCGTACCCCCCGTGGTCTACAAATCCTTCACCGGTCAGGAGTGGAGGTACGGACAGGACAGCCCCGACTTCCGGGAGCCCCACAAGCGGAACGACACCTGGATCCAGATGAACTCCGTCCAGGCCCGCCGGTCCGAGTACGCGGACGACCCCACGCTGATCAACGAGGGCTTCCACCTGACGGGGGACGAAGCACGGCTGACCACCAGCCAGATGATCAACGATGCTCTGGAAGAGGTCAGGGACTACTACTCCGACTCCGTGACCGGCCAGGACGGCACGCAGCAACGGGTGAACAAGCCGTTCAAGGAGTGGCTCGAAGGCTGGGCGCGGGTGGTCCACGACTTCGACGGCTGCTCGATGGGCGACTTCCTGCGCGACCACGCCGGTCTGAGCGACGAGGCCATCGAGGCCGCCGGCTCGATCGAGAACCTCACCTCGCGGCTCCACCTGTCGTTCTTCCACAGCTTCCTGGGTCGCAGTGACATCAACCCGAACGTCACCTACTGGGAGATCGAGGGCGGCACCGAGATGCTGCCCGACAAACTCGCCGAAGGGCTTCAGGACGAGCTGGTGATGGGACACCGGATGGTCCGCCTGGAGTACTGGGACCCGCACCGGGACGGTGAGCGGCGCGAACACGTGGGCCCGGAGCCGGGGCGCACCGTCGCGATCCACACCGAGCCCGAGGACTCCCTGAGCGGACCGCCCCGGGTGTGGAGGGGTGACATGGCGATCGTCACGGTCCCCTTCTCGAGCTTCCGCTTCGTCGAGGTGTCGCCGCCGTTCTCGTACAAGAAGCGACGGGCCGTCATCGAGACGCACTACGACCAGGCGACGAAGGTCCTGCTGGAGTTCTCCAAGCGGTGGTGGGAGTTCACCGAGGAGGACTGGCGCCGGGAGCTGGAGTCCATCGATCCTGGCCTGTACGACTTCTACCAGCAGTCCGCCAAGGCCCCCGTTGAGCCCGCGGACGACCTGCCCTCTCAGCTCGGCTCACTGCCGACGGGGCTGCTCGGTGCCCACGGCAGCGTGCAGGAACAGCTCATCGACCCCAGGCAGCTCGAGTACTACCGCCAGGAGCCGCTGCGCGGGGCACCGCTTCGGCCGGCGACCAACGTGTTCGGGGGTGGCTCGACCACCGACAACCCCAACCGGTACATCTACTACCCCTCCCACCCGGTGCCGGGCAGCAAGGGCGGCGGGGTGGTCCTGGCCACATACTCCTGGTCCGACGACGCGGCACGCTGGGACTCGATGGAGGACGCCCAACGCTACGTCCACGCCCTGCGGAACCTGCAACTGGTCCACGGCCGTCGCATCGAGGTGTTCTACACGGGCGCCGGGCAGACCCAGAGCTGGCTGCGCAACCCGTACGCCTTCGGGGAGGCCGCGATCTACACACCGCACCAGATGACCAGCTTCCACCTTGACGCGGTCAAGCCCGAAGGGCCGGTGCACTTCGCTGGCGAGCACACCTCGCTGAAGCACGCCTGGATCGAGGGCGCCGTGGAGACGGCGGTCCGCGCCGCCATCGACGTGCACGAGAAGGCGTCGCCTCCGTCCTACACGGTGCCCGTGGAACGCGAGGTGGGACGCGAAGCGGTGGACGAGCGACAGTTCGCGGAGGTACAGGCACAGTGACGCACCAGCCCTCGACATGGAACGTGGCGCGGTATCTGGCCACCCGACTCGAACAGCTCGGAATCAAGCACCTGTTCGGCGTACCCGGCAACCACCTGGGCCCGTTCCTTTCCATCATGAAGCAGCACAACCCGCAGGTGACGTGGGTGGGCACGCCGACCGAGGTCGGGGCCGGTTATGCGGCCGACGCCTATGCGCGGGCCCGCCACGCCGACGCCCCTGACGGCGGCTTCGGCGTCGGTGCCGTCGCCGTCACCTACAGCGTCGGAGCGTTCAATCTGCTCAACCCCATCGGGGGCGCCTACGTCGAGTACGTACCGCTCATCGCGATCAACGCCTGCCCGACCTATGAGCAGTGGCTCAACTACCAGGCCATCGGCCTGCTCACCTCCCACATGAGCCAGCGCCGGGAGAGCAACCTCGACGTGTACCGCCAGGTCACGGTCGACGCGCAGGTGATCTCCAACCCGGGACTGGCCCCCGTCCAGATCGACAGCGCCATCGTCGCCTGCCTGTCCGAGCGCCGGCCTGTGTATCTCGAGGTCATGGAGGACGTCTGGGCCGCTGAATGCGAAGCACCCCAGGGCCGTCTGGCCCCCAGGCAACGCCCGTTCACCCCCAAGAACCGGACCATGCTGGCCAAGGCGGTCGCCGCCGCCGTCGACCTCGTCAAACGGAAGGGGGGAGTACAGGGCTCGCCCATCCTGTGGGCGGGCGAGGAGATCGACCGGTTCCGTCTCTCCCATCCCCTCACCGAACTCGTGCAGGACACCGGGATGCCGTTCTGCACGACCGTCGGAGGCAAGTCCGTGGTCTCGGAGAACACCCCGGGATTCGTCGGCGTCTACAACGGCAAGGCCAGTGATCCGTACGTACGGGAGGTATTCCAGCGGGCCAAGTGCCGCATCGGGCTGGGCACCTGGTCGACGTCGAAGAACCTCGGCGGCGAGCAGGACATCGGCGACGACTGGTGCGTGGCCGCCCGCGAAGGAGTGAGCGTCGGCGCCTCGTACTACCCTGACATCCAGCTGGAACGGTTCATCCCAGCGCTGCGCGAGGCGCTGGTGACCGAGTTCGGCCCGCGCGCCTTCGCCGCCGACTACTTCGCCCAGGCGCACGCCGAAGGGGCCCCGGTGCCCGAGAGCACGGCCGCCTACCAGGCCCAGCTCAGCGCTACCGACTTCCAGGCGGAGCTGACGTACGATAGCTTCTTCCAGCACATCAGCGGTTTCCTCGACAGCCAGGCTTCGGGCACGGGCACCCAGGCCACCTCACCGTTCACCCTCCTGTCCGACGCGGCGTTCGCCCTCCTGGGCTCGATGAACCTGCACACCGTCGAGCGCGCCGGATACCTGGCGCAGAACGCGTGGCTGTCCATCGGCTACTCGGTCGGCGCGGCCACCGGCGTCGCGATGGCCCGGGAACCCGCGGGCAAACGGCCGATGGTGTTCGTCGGCGACGGCGCGTTCCAGGAGACGTGCCAGGAACTGTCCACACATACCCGGCACCGGCTGAACCCGGTGATCTTCGTGCTGGACAACGAGGGCTTCTACGGCATCGAGCAGATGCTGGTCAACCCGTGCTACTACCAGCAGAAGCCGTCCGACGGCGCCGACTTCTACAACAACCTGCACCAGTGGCACTACGACCAACTGGCCAAGGTCTTCGGCTCGGCCAAGAGCCCGATGACCGGCATGACGGTCACCACCCACACGGAACTGGAATCCGTGCTGAAGCGGATCGGCGAGCCGAACGACTCGGTCAACCAGGGACCGCTGCTGGTCCAGGTCCGCCTCAGCCGTCACGACTACCCCCGCGCCCTTCACTACAAGATCACCGAGAACTGTCCCTGACGAGGCGCTGCACAGCTGACGGACGCCCGCGCCAGAAGACCAAGACCTTCTGGCACAGGCGTCCGTAGCGTGTGGTTGCCGATGACCACGCGGTGCGGATCACCATGCGTCGCAGGGCGCCGCGATCTCAGAGGGCATTTGATCTAGGCGAATTGCCCTTTCTATTCTAGTAAGTCCCTCGCCAGGTTGGTGTCGTCTCGTCCGTTATGCGCTTGGCGAGGTTGTCGATCGAGGCGACGTGGATCATGGCCTCGGAGCTGGCGGGAAGGGTCTCGTAATCGCGAGAAAGGCGCCGGTGCAACATAAGCCAACCCAGGCTTCGCTCGACTACCCAGCGTCTTTTGACAACGTGAAAGCCGCGAACTCCGGGGTTTCTGTTGACGACTTCGACGTCGATTCCGAGACGTGCGCCGTGCTCGATGACGGCGTTCTTGAAGCCGGTGTCGACCCAGCTCTTGGCGATGGTTGGATACGTCTTCTTGGCTTGGTCGAGAAGACGTATTCCTACGGCGTTCTCGGAGAGGCTCGCGGCGGTGACAGTCACGGCGAGGATGAGTCCGATCGTATCGGTGAGTATGCCTCGCTTGCGGCCGACGATCTTCTTGGCGGCGTCCGTTCCCTGGCTGGTCAGGGGCACGTTGGTGGAGGTCTTCACGCTCTGGGTGTCGATGACGGACCCTGTGGGTTCGGGCTTGCGCCCTTCCTTCACGCGGGCGAGCCCGGTCAGGTCGTAGTTGAGCTGGGCGAGGATTCCCTCATCGCGCCAGGCGGCATAGTAGGCGTAGACGGTGCCGTAGTTCGGGAAGTCGTGTGGGAGGTATTTCCAGGGGATTCCCGTGCGGTTGATGTAGAGGAGTGCGTTGAATACGTCGCGCAGGTCGACCTTGGCCGGCTGCCCGGTGGGTCTGCGGTCGAGCCGGGCTTTTCTCCAGGCCGTCAACGTCGGCTCGATTAGGGCCCATCGGGCGTCGGAAAGGTCGCTGGGGTACGGCTTCCGCTGGCTCACGTTCCAGAGGGATCATGGGTGTGACGGAAGATCGGGTTCCGGTGATCATCGGGCGGTTCCGTGCCATCTCTACGTCAGACACGCTTCGAGGATCGAAGCCGAGCGAAACGGGCGGGCAGGTCCGGAAGTCTTGAAGTGATGAAGCGCATTGATCCGCCGAAAGACCTCAAACTGACACAGCGACAGAACTCGCATACCGGCATGAGGCATACCTGAACGCCCACTCAGAGGGCGTATTGCACTCGTCTCGACCACCTTCGAGCCCCTGAACCGCCCTTCCGTGAACCGGCATGGTGGCCGCACGCATAGCCAACCCTCGAACTATGTTGCCCCACCACATGTGCCCCTGACGTGCTCCTTCCTACCGTGTGCCGACACGTACCCGTCCCCACCGCACACGAGGAAGTGGCGCACATGGCCTCCGCAGCATCCGCTCCCCCGACAGCCGCCAATCTGAAGCGCATCGTGGCCGCGAGCCTCATCGGCACCACCATCGAGTGGTACGACTTCTTCCTCTACGGCTCTGCCGCCGCGCTGGTGTTCAACAAGTTGTTCTTCCCTGGCTCGGACCCGCTCGTCGGCACGCTGCTGTCGTTCCTGACCTACGCGGTCGGATTCGCGGCGCGGCCGCTGGGCGCGCTGGTCTTCGGGCACTACGGCGACCGGCTGGGGCGCAAGAAGCTGCTGGTGCTGAGTCTGTTGCTGATGGGCGGCGCGACCTTCGCGATCGGGCTGCTGCCCACGCACGCCACCCTCGGCGCCGCCGCCCCCGTCCTGCTCACCGCGCTGCGCCTCGTCCAGGGCTTCGCGCTCGGCGGTGAGTGGGGCGGGGCCGTGCTGCTGGTGTCCGAGCACGGGGACGCGCGGCGGCGCGGGTTCTGGGCCTCGTGGCCCCAGACCGGGGCACCGGCGGGGCAACTCCTCGCGACCGGAGTGCTGTCGCTGCTCACCGCCGAGCTGTCGGACGAAGCCTTCGGCAGCTGGGGCTGGCGGATCCCGTTCCTGCTCTCCGGTGTGCTGGTCGTCATCGGCTTGTGGATTCGGCTCTCTGTCGATGAATCCCCTGTGTTCCGTGAGGCCTTGGAGCGGGCAGAGGCCCGCAGGGCCGAGCGCGCGGAGGGTGCCGAGAAGCTGCCGTTCGTGTCCGTCCTGCGGCACCACTGGCGTGATGTGCTCGTGGCGATGGGCGCCCGCATGGCGGAGAACATCAGCTACTACGTCATCACCGCGTTCATCCTCGTCTACGCCACCACGTCGGCCGGCGTCTCCAAGCAGACGGCGCTGAACGCCGTACTCATCGGCTCGGCCGTGCACTTCGCGGTCATTCCGGCATGGGGCGCGCTGTCCGACCGGGTCGGGCGCCGCCCCGTCTATCTGCTGGGCGCGGCCGGGGTGGGCCTGTGGATGTTCCCCTTCTTCTCCCTGGTCGACACGGCCACGTTCGGGAACCTCGTCCTCGCCGTGACCGTGGGTCTCGTGCTGCACGGTGCGATGTACGCGCCGCAGGCCGCCTTCTTCTCCGAGATGTTCGCGACCCGGATGCGGTACTCCGGCGCGTCCATCGGCGCCCAGTTCGCGTCCGTGGCGGCGGGTGCCCCCGCGCCGCTCATCGCCACCGCCCTGCTCTCCGACTACGGCAGTTCGACGCCGATCGCCCTGTATGTGATCGCGGCGGCCGTGCTGACGCTGATCGCGGTGGGGGTGGCGAAGGAGACCCGGCACCGGGACCTCGCCGACGTCGCGGCCGGGCGCGGAGCCGGGGCCGGGGCCATGGGCGGTTCCGAGACCGCCGGCGCGTCCGCGTCGGGTGCGTCCACCGTGTGATCGGGCACTCTCGCACCGGCCCCCGTAAGGTCGTCCGTACGGGGGTCAGTGCCGTGCCGGTGCCGCCAACCGGCGCAGGCGCAGGGCGAGTTGGATCTCCAGGGCGCGGGCGGGGCCCTGCCAGTCGTCGCCGAGCAGGCGGGAGACGCGCTCCAGCCGCTGCGCGACCGTGTTGACGTGGACGTGGAGTTCGTCCTTGGTGCGGGCCGGGCTCATACCGCACGCGAAGTAGGCGTCGAGGGTGCGCAGCAGGTCCGTACCGCGCCGTTCGTCGTACGCCACCACCGGGCCGATGGTGCGGTCGACGAAGCCGGTGACGTCCCGCTCGCCCGCGAGAAGCAGTCCGAGGAAGCCGAAGTCCTCGGCGGCGGCGCCGTCTCCGGAGCGGCCCAGAAGACGCAGGGTCTCGAGACAGCGGCGGCCCTCGGCATGGGCGGTGGCCAAGGCGTCGGGGTGTGCGAGGAGGTCGGCGACGGGGGCGGAGGCGCCCACGGTGACGGGTTCGTGGACGGCGGTGCCGAGATGGCGCGCGGTGCGGCGGGCCACGTCGGTCGCGGTGTCACCTGGGCCGAGGGGCAGCAGCAGGACGGTGCCGCCGTCGCGGGCCGCGGCCAGGCCGTGCCGGGTGGCGGCGAGGTGGGCGGCCGCGGCCCACAGCCGGCGGCGGGCGGCGGCCTCCTGCTCGGCGTCGGCCGCCGGGCCGTCGAGGCGGGCGGTCAGGACAACATGGGTGGTGTCGAGGTCGGCGTGCAGCCGGGCCGCACGGGCGCGCAGCAGGCGGGGGTCGCGGTCGCGGGCGTCGAGGAGGTCGTCGAGGAGTTCGCCGCGAACGCGCTGCTCGGCCTCGGCGGCGGAGCGACGGGCGAGCAGGAGCAGCGAGGTGACCATCGCGGCACGTTCGAGGGTGAGCTGGTCGACGGGGTCGAGGCCCGGGTGGCCGCGCAGCACGAGGGCGCCGAGGAGTTCACCGCCCGCGGCCACCGCGGCGGTCCAGTCGTCCCCGTGCCGCACCGCGTGCCCCTCGGCCCGGGACGCCTCCAGCGCCCGCGGAGGTGTGGCGTCCGCCTCGGCGAACTCGACGGTTCCGGGGAGGACCTGGGACACCGCGGCGGCGACGTCGTGGACCCCGCCGCCGCGCAGCACGAGTTCGGCGAGCCGGTCGTGGACGTCCGAGGCGCGTTCGATGACGGCGCTGCGGTCCCGGATGATCTCGTTGGCGCGCTCCAGCCCGGCGAGCGCCGAGCGGGTCTCGGTGAGCAGGTTCGCGGTGTCGATGGCGGCCGCGGCGAGGGCGGCGAACGAGCCGAGCAGGGCGATCTGCTCCCGCTCGAAGACCCGGGCGCGCCGGTCCGCGGCGAACAGCACGCCGATGACATGGGGTCCGAGCATCAGCGGTACGCCGAGGATGGCGACCAGGCCCTCGTCCCGCACACCCGCGTCGATGGCGAGGGTGTGCTGGAAGCGGGCGTCCTTGAAGTAGTCGTCGGTGACGTACGGCCGGGCCGTCTGGGCGACGAGTCCGCCGAGCCCCTCCCCCATGCCCAGGCGCAGCTGCTGGAATCGGGCCGCGACCGAGCCCTCGGTCACCCGCATATAGGTGTCGCCCCGGTCGGGGTCGTTGAGGCTGAGGTAGGCGACGTCCGTGCCGAGCAGGGAGCGGGCGCGCTGCACGATCGCCTGCAGCACCGCGTCCAGGTCCCTGAGGCCCGCCAGGTCGTGCGCTGTCTCGAAGAGGGCGGACAGCTCCGCCTCGCGGCGGCGGCGTCCCTCCAGGTCCGAGCGGACCCGCAGGGCGAGGAGTCCGGCCCGCTCCAGCGCGGCGATCCGGTCGGCCGGGCGGCCCTCGGCGCGGGCGAGCAGCACCGGCTGCTCGTACGCCTCCGCGGGCGCGCCGCGTGCGAGCAGTTCGAGGAACGGTGTCTCGGCGCCGGGGTCGGGTGTGACGGCGGCGCGGGCCGGCGCCCCGGCACCGGTGGCGGGGCGTCCGGCGGGGTGCAGGTGGTCGCGGGACATGGTCACAGGATTCCCCATCGTCCGTCGGTCCGTCGGGGCCTGTGGAAAACCTCCGGTCGGGTGGGCGGCGGGTGGCTCAGTGCGCCGTCCAGCCGCCGTCGAGGACCAGCGATGTGCCGGTGACGAAGGACGCCCGAGGGCCGCACAGGTATGCCACGGCCTCGGCGACCTCCTCGGGTTCGATGAGCCGCTTGACGGCGCTGTCCTGCAGGAGCACCTCGGTCAGCACGCGTTCCTCAGGAATGCCGTGCGCACGGGCCTGGTCCGTGAGCTGCTTCTCGACCAGTGGGGTGCGCACATACGCGGGGTTCACACAGTTCGAGGTGACTCCATGGGGCGCGCCTTCGAGGGCGGCCGTCTTGGACAGGCCCTCAAGACCGTGTTTGGCGGCCACATAGGCGGACTTGAAGGCGGAGGCGCGCAGACCATGGACGGAGGACACATTGACGATGCGGCCCCAGCCCTGTCCGTACATGTGCGGCAGGGCACCGCGGACGAGCCGGAACGGCGCCTCCAGCATCACGGTCAGCACGGTGTGGAAGACATCGGGCGGGAACTCCTCGATGGGGCGCACCAGTTGAAGTCCGGCGTTGTTGACCAGGACGTCGGTGTCGGCGGCGGCGAGTTCGGCGGCGTCCAGGTCGGTGAGGTCCAGGACGTGCGGTTCGACGCCGCCCGCCAGGCCGCGGGCCGCCTCGGCCAGCTCTTCCAGGCCCGCTGCGTCCCGGTCCATGGCTCTCACCTTGGCCCCGGCGGCCGCGAGGCGCAGCGCGCAGGCGCGGCCGATGCCGCCGGCGGCGCCGGTGACGAGGGCGGTACGGCCGCCGAGGTCGAGCGTGGGGGCGTCATGGCCGGGCAGGGCGCTGGGCGAGGTCATGTGCCGACCCTAGGCAGCCCTCCCACCCGGCCACATATGGTGAGCCCCCATACTTCACTCGAAGCTCATAGGCTCGAACCACGTGGGTTCATCGGACATGGCCTGCTTGATCCGAATGAGATGGCGTTCGTCCATCTCCGGCAGCGCGTCCACCTCGAACCAGCCGACCTGCAGGGACTCGTCGTCGTTGACCCGCGCCTCGCCGCCGACGGCCCGGCACCGGAACGTGATGTCCATGAACTGGCAGATGTCGCCGTTGCCGAAGGTGACCGGCCCTCCCGATTTCACCATCACGATCCGCTCGGCCACGCACCGCACGGCGGTCTCCTCGTACACCTCGCGCACGGCGCAGGCGGCGGGCTGCTCACCGGGATCCGGGATGCCGGAGAGCACCGCCCACTTGTGGTTGTCCGCACGCTGCCCCAGCAGGACTCTGCCCTGGTCGTCGAAGACCACGGCGCTGACTCCGGGGAGCCACAGCAACTGGTGTCCGGCGGAGGCGCGGAGCGTACGGATGAAGTCAGGAGTAGCCATGGAACCGACCCTAACCGGCCGGTTCCTTTCCTTCAGCGCCACGCCTCGGGCGCCTGGCGGTGTGTGGGCGTGCGGTCACACCTCGTCGGCGCGCCGACCGCGCACACCGGCGCCGATCGCCCAGCCGAGCCCGCCCGCGGCGACCAGCAGCAGGGCGATCTCGGGCAGGATGCCCAGCTCGGTGGCGGGCGTCTTCGAGGAGCGCAGCGGCACCTTCTGGACCAGGTAGTCGGGCACGAACATGCCGGTCTTCTCGGTGATCGTCCCGTCCGGCATGATGACGGCGCTGACACCGCTGGTCACCGGCACGGTCACGGTACGGCTGTGCTCGACGGCACGGACGCGGGACATGGCGAGCTGCTGGTAGGTCATCTCGCTGCGGTCGAAGGTCGCGTTGTTGCTCGGCACGGAGATCATCTGAGCGCCGTCGGTGACCTCGGACCGCACGGCCCAGTCGAAGGCGGCCTCGTAGCAGGTGACCAGGCCGACCTTGGCGCCGTCGAAGTCGAACACGCCCGGCTTCGTGCCCCGGCTGAAGTCCTGGCGGACCATGCCGGTCCAGTTCTTGTTGATCGCCCCGACCAGCGACCGCAGCGGGAGGTACTCGCCGAAGGGCTGGATCTGCCGCTTGTCGTACGTCTGCGTGGGCCCCTTGACCGGGTCCCACAGGATCTGCTCGTTGAGCAGCTTCCCGTCCTTCTCGACGACACCGCCCACCGAGATGGGCGCGCCGACGGCCTCGGCCGCGTCGTCGAGGATCTGGGCCGCGTCGGCGTTGGTGAAGGGGTCGATGTCGGAGGAGTTCTCCGGCCACAGGACGAAGTCGGGCTTGGCGACCTTGCCCGCCTTGATGTCCGCGGCGAGCTTGCGGGTCTCACGCGCGTGGTAGTCGAGCACCGCGCGCCGCTGGGCGCTGAACTCCAGACCGGCGCGCGGCACATTGCCCTGGATGACCGCGACGGTCGCGGTGCCGTTCTCCGCCTTGTCGCTGACCAGCCCCCGGGCGGCCACCGCTCCCGCCACCGGGACGGCCACGCTCAGCAGGGCCGTGGCCGCGGCCGCCTTGCGCAGGGTCCGGGTGCGGCGCCCCTCGGCGGCCAGCCGCCCGGCCTCGTACAGACCGAAGCCGCACAGGACGACCGCGAAGCCGAGCACCGGCGTCCCGCCCACCGCGGCGAGCGGCAGGAAGAGGCCGTCCGCCTGACCGAACGCGATCTTGCCCCAGGGGAAGCCGCGGAAGGGCACGCGCGCACGTAGCGCCTCGCCCGCGATCCATACGGCCGCCGCCCACAGCGGCCAGGCGGGCAGCTTGGACACCGCGGCGACGCCCACACCGACGAGGGCGACGAAGACCGCCTCGATGGCCACCAGCGCCAGCCACGGCCCGGGGCCGACCTCCACGCCCGTCCACACCAGCAGCGGCAGCAGGAAGCCGAGGCCGAAGAGGTAGCCGAGACCGAGGGCCGCCTTCCAGCTGCGGTCGCGCAGCACCCAGGCGAAGCCGGCGAAGGCGGGCACGGCGAGCCACCACACGGTGCGGGGCGGGAAGCTGACGTACAGGAGCACGCCGCAGAGCGCGGCGGCTGCGGCCGGGGCCAGACGCCGGAGCAGCCGAAGGCCGCGCGCGGTGGGCGCGGGCTGCGGCTGGAGCTGGTCCGGCTGGTCCGACTGGTCCACGGAAGTTGCGGTGACGGTCACTCGGGGAGTGTACGGCGGGTGACCTTGCCACGGACAGGACGGTCCGGACGGCGGGGAGCACAGCTGCCGCTGTCCGGAAGCCACATCCTTGCTGCGTTGCTCATCCACAAAACGGTGATCAGCCGTTACGGTGTGCCGGAGCCTGTGTCGTGCGGTCGTCCCGGCCGCGCGGACGGGTCAGCCACACGTCGGGGGACGGGTACGAGGGGCGACTGGGTGGGTTCCACGGGGATGGCGTCCGCGGCGGGGGCGGACGCGGAGAGCGACAGACGAAACGTTTCTGACGCCACGGGTGTCGTGGTGCTCGGGGCCTGCGCCGCATGGGCGCTGATCACCGCGGCGGCGCACGGCGGACGGCCCGAGGGCGTCCTGCTCGCGATGCTGGCCGTGGCCGCCGGCTATGCCTCGGGCCGGATCTCCGGAGCCCTGCTGCCGGTCGCCGCGCCCTGCGCCGGGGCGCTGGCCGGGCTCGGGCTGGCGGTGGCCATGCCCCACCTCGCGCCCGGCCCCCAGTTCACCACCCCGCTCGGGCCCACCGGCGCCACCGCGGCGCTGCTGACCCTGGCCACCGGTGCCGCCTGCTGTGCCGCGTGGGCCACGCCCGTGCCGGCGCTACGGCTCGCCCTGCGCCTGCTGGCCCTCGGGATCACGCTGACCGCGGCGGCCCTGGGCTCGGCCGTCGGATGTGCCCTGGCCGCCGCCGTCCTGCTGTGCTCGCTCGCCGCGGGCCGGATGAGCCGGCGCGGCACGGGACTTGTCAGCCTGGCCCTGGCGGTTGCCCTGGTGGGCGGAGTGACCTGGGCACTCGCCGAGAACACCCTGCCGGAGGGGCTCACCGCCACCCTGGAGGGCCGGCTCACCCAGCACCGCGTCGGGCTGTGGCAGGACGCGCTGCGGCTGGCCCGCCGAAACGCCGCCCTGGGCATCGGCCCCGGCCGCTTCGGCGAACTGAGCACCACCGCACATCAGGCGCTGCTGCCCGACGGCAAGCCGCACTCCGCACCGCTGCAACAGGCGTCCGAACAGGGGCTCGTCGGTGTGCTGCTCCTTGCGGCGGCGTTCTGCTGGGTGCTGTACGCGCTGTGGCGCAGCCCCCGCAGCACGCCGGTCGCGCTCAGCGCGGGCGCCGCTCTCACGGCCCTGGCCACGATCGCCGCGGTCGGCAACGCGCTGAGTTTCACCACGGTGTCGGTGGGCGCGGGACTCCTGGCCGGCCTGGCCACGGCCCGACCGTTCGTCGCGCAAGAACCCGCGGAACAGTGACTCGGGCCGGCCGGTCGCGCGGGCCGCACCGAGGAGTGCCGATGTGACCCCGCACGACTCCCGCGACGTCAGCGAGCGGTCCCGGGGGCGATCGACCGCAGCCGGTCCCGGATG
The DNA here is from genome assembly GCF_025642155.1 of Streptomyces sp. HUAS 15-9. NCBI lineage: Bacteria > Bacillati > Actinomycetota > Actinomycetes > Kitasatosporales > Streptomycetaceae > Streptomyces > Streptomyces qianjiangensis. Next base: position 1,079,578 of record NZ_CP106798.1, read on the forward strand.
GCGGTCACCGCGGACTCCGCGTTGTCCACGGTGATCGTGAACGTATGGCCGTCCCACAGGCGCAGGACCACGCCCTCGCCCCGGCGTACGACGACCGCCGTGCCCTTCTCGGGACGCCAGCGGTAGCCCCAGCCGCCCCAGTGCCGCGGAGTCACCATCGGGGCGAACTCGGCTCCGGCGACCTGGTCGAGCGGGATACGTCGGCGGGGCACACCCATATGGCCGCAGCGGACCTCGACGCACTCCCGGTCGAGCTTCAGGTCGACATGCACGAACGCGAGGGTGCCGAAGAGGACCAGCAGTCCGGCCGCGATGCAGCCCACGACGGACATGACCAGCGGGGCGACGCCCGAGGTCCAGGCGGAGTCCACCGCCAGTTCGATGCCGAGCGCCATGCAGGCCGCGCCGGCGAGAGCCGGCAGCCACTGGGCCCGGTTCGTCGCGCGTCCGGTCCACACCTCGGGCTGCAAGGCGTCCGCGTCGTGGGGGTGGTCCCTCATGACTATGAGGTTACTCAGGTTTCGCTGCGCGGGTACCGCGTCGCGGAGGGTGACTGCCGCGGACGAGGGCGCCCGGGGTCAGCGGACGGGGGTCACGGCGGGCAGGAGCCTGCCCTCGGCGTAGTTCAGCGCGGGCACGGGCAGCTCGCCCTCGCGTCCGCTCAGCAGCACCGTCAGGGTGCCGTCGGCCGGGGCCCCGGGGTCGGGCTCCTGGCCGATCCGGCGCAGCGCCTGTGCGGCCACCGCCCCGGCCGAGCCGTGCAGGACCAGCGGCGGCGCGTCCGGCCGCTGCACCGCGGCGCGGATACGTTCCGCCACCAGTTCGTAGTGGGTGCAGCCCAGCACGACGGTCGTCACGTCGTCCGGAGTCAGTGCGGCGGCCACGGCGACGGCGGCGTCGATGGCCGCCTCGTCGGCGTGCTCCACGGCCTCGGCCAGGCCCCAGCAGGGCACCTCGGTGACCGGGACGCCGTCGGCGAACTCCTCGATGAGACCGCGCTGGTACGGGCTGCCCGTGGTGGCGGGCGTCGCCCAGATCGCGAGGGGGCCGCCGCCGGCCGCGGCGGGCTTGATCGCCGGGACCGTGCCGATCACCGGGACGGCGGGCTCCAGCCGGGCGCGCAGCGTGGGCAGGGCGTGCACGGTCGCGGTGTTGCAGCCGACGATGAGCGCGTCCGGCCGGTGGGCCGCGGCGGCCTCGGCGACGGCCAGGGCACGGCCGGTGAGGTCCTCCGGGGTACGCGGTCCCCAGGGCATCCCGTCGGGGTCCAGGGAGAGAACGAGATCGGCGTCGGGGCGCAGGCGCCGTACCGCGGCGGTGGCCGCCAGCAGGCCGATTCCGGAGTCCATGAGCGCGATCTTCACCCGGCCACGATAGACGATGGGCCCCTGTGGACCGGCCGGGTGGTGCAGACTGCGCGGGTGAGCGCGATCGTGTGGATCTCCGCCCTGTCCCTCGCCGCCTGGCTGTGGCTGCTGCTCTGCCAGGGCTTCTTCTGGCGTACGGACGTACGGCTGCCGCCGCGCGGGGATCCGGACGACTGGCCGCCCGTGTGTGTCGTCGTACCGGCCCGGGACGAGGCCGCCGTACTGCCGGCCAGTCTGCCGTCGCTGCTGGCACAGGAGTATCCGGGGCGGGCGGAGGTCTTCCTGATCGACGACGGCAGTTCGGACGGCACCGGGGAGCTGGCCCGCGCACTGGCCGCGCGTCACGGCGGACTGCCGCTGACGGTGGACTCCCCCGGCGAGCCGCCCGCGGGCTGGACGGGCAAGCTCTGGGCGGTGCGCCACGGCATCGACCTGGCACGCGCGCGTGGTCCCGAGTACCTGCTGCTGACGGACGCGGACATCGCCCACGCGCCCGACAGCCTGCGCCAACTGGTGGCGGCGGCGCGCACCGGGAACTTCGACGCCGTGTCGCAGATGGCCCGGCTGCGGGTGGAGAGCCCGTGGGAACAGCTCGTGGTGCCCGCCTTCGTCTACTTCTTCGCTCAGCTGTACCCGTTCCGCAGAATCGGCCGAAAAGGGGCCCGGACAGCGGCCGCGGCGGGCGGCTGTGTGCTCCTGCGCGCGGATACGGCAGAGCGGGCGCGGATCCCCGACGCCATCCGGCACGCCGTCATCGACGACGTGGCCCTCGCCCGTGCCGTGAAGGGCGCCGGGGGTCACATCTGGCTCGGGCTGGCCGAGCGGGTGGACAGCGTGCGCCCCTACCCGCGGCTGCACGACCTATGGCGCATGGTCTCGCGCAGCGCGTACGCACAGCTGCGGCACAACCCGCTGCTGCTGCTCGGTACGGTCGCCGGGCTGGCGCTGGTGTACCTCGTGCCGCCGGCGGCCGTGGTGGCGGGTGCCGCGGCGGGAAGTACGGCGGCCGCGGTCACCGGCGCGGCCGCGTGGCTGGTGATGACGGCGACGTACGTCCCGATGCTCCGCTACTACCGCCTGCCGCTGTGGCTCGCTCCCCTGCTGCCCTTCACCGCGTTCCTCTACCTCCTCATGACGGTCGACTCCGCGGTGCAGCACTACAGGGGGCGCGGGGCGGCCTGGAAGGGCCGCACGTACGCGCGTCCGGACACCGTGCCGGACGAGGGCTGACCCCTCCCCCTTATTGGTTGCGACTGGGGTCCGTCTACTTACGGCCGGGGGTCCAGTTCATGCCCCACCCATAGGCGCGGTCGACGGTGCGCTGCGGGCTCACTCCGCGATCCGGCACCAGGTAGCGCGCCTCGCGCTGGACGACGAGGTCGGCGCCCGTGTTGGTGATCAGGGCGAGCGCGCACACGGTGGAGGGGACGGTGCACTCGTCGAGGGAGAAGTCGACGGGGGCGCCGTGCTGCGGCTGGAGGGTGACCGTCGCGTGCAGGTCCGCGAAGGAGGAGGCGCCTTCGTAGATGGTCACGAAGACGAGGATGCGCCGGAAGTCGCGGGTGTGGTCGAGGTTGACGGTGAGGTTCTCGCCGCTCGCCACGGCGCCGGTGCGGTCGTCGCCGTCGAGGTGGATGTACGGGGGCCGGTGCAGCGATCCGAAGGCGTTGCCCAGGGCCTGTACGACTCCCTTGCGGCCGTCGGCGAGTTCGTAGAGGGCGCACAGGTCGAGGTCGAGGTCACCCTGGGCCGCGCCCCGCCGGCCGCCCCAGGTGGGGAACTGCTTGCGCATCTGCCAGTTGAGGTTGACACGCATGGTGCCGGACGTGCCGCCCTGCTTGGCCAGCGACACCGAGGGGGCCGCCTTGGTGAGCGTCACCTTGCTGAGGCGCACGGGCTGGGCGGGCGGTGCCGACGGGGGCGGAGGCAGGTGGACCGGGGGCCCGGAGGGCGGGGGCAGGTGGGCGGTGGACCCCGGGGGCGGGGGCATCGGGGCGGGCGGCGCCGGCGGGGGCGGCACGGTCACCGGAGGTGCGACGGGCGGGACGGCGGGCGATGCCGTGTGCTGCGGCTCGTCCACGGTGATCCCGAAGTCCGTGGCCAGGCCCTCGAGTCCGCTGCTGTAGCCCTGGCCCACGGCCCGGAACTTCCAGCCGCCCTGGCGGCGGTAGAACTCGCCGAGCACGAAGGCCGTTTCCACCGTGGCACCGGGGCTGTCGAAGCGGGCGACCACACCGCCCCCGCCGCTGTCCTGGACCTCGATGTACAGGTCCGGCACCTGCCCGAAGGAGCCGCCGTCCGCCGAGGCCGCGAGGACGACCCGCTCGACGGTGCCCTCCACGCGTGCGAGGTCGACGAGGAGGGTGTCGGTGACCCGTCCGCCCGTGTTCCGTTTGCCCTCGTGCCGGACCGCGCCGGAAGGGTGCGCCGGCTGGTTGTAGAAGACGAAGTCGCCGTCGGAGCGCACCTTTCCCGCCGCGAGGAGCAGCGCCGAGGCATCCGCGTCCGGGACGCCGGGTCCGGAGCGCCAGCCCAATTCGACGCGCAGGGCCTTCGTCGGCACCGGCGCATTCGACCCTTTAGGCATTGACATGTACGCCCCCATCTCGTGTGTCACCCCGCCGGACCGCACCCCGGCCGTGGGTTTCCATCCCTACCCGCCCAACCTATTCCCGAGGGGCGCCGTACTCCCATGGACGGGACAGGAAGATCGCTGGCCAACCCCCGGTAACCCGCCGGGAGCTCGGCCTTTACACGATCAGAACACTGATCGCCGCCCCTTTTTGCCAAGTTCGCTCGGATTAGGGATCCCGCGTCACTGCCGACACGGAAAACAACCCTCTTATCGGTCTCCCCAACCAGCACATCGTGGGCTTAACTTATGTGCCATGACCTCCCCCCGCTCCACTTATGGTGGCGGCTACTACTCCGCCTCCTTCCCGGACACCCCGATCTACGACTCGCTCGTGGCCGAGCGGGGCACCCCGCAGATCGCCCCGATCCGGGTCCCCGCCGCCTACGACATGGGTGGCAACCTGCCGGCGATGGGCGGCCACCTGCCCGCGCTGCCCTCGGCACTGCCCGCGCTCCCGGCGGGTCCGTCGCACCACGTTCCCTCCTACGGCTACCCGCAGATGCCGCAGCCCGCTCCGCTGCAGCAGGCGCCCGCGTCCTACATCCCGCAGCAGGCCACCGCGCCCCGCGGCTATCCCGGCCAGCAGATGCCGCAGATGCAGCCGCCCCGGCCCATGGCGGCGGGCACCGGCTACGAGGCGATGCGTCCCGCGGCTCCGCGGCCCGCGCCGGCTCCGTACCAGGACCCGTACAACCAGCAGCAGTACCGCGGCTACTGACCCGTCTCCCCGGCTGTCGGTGCTGCCTGGCACCATGGCTTCATGGGGAACGCCGTACTGCAGTCGATTCACGTCCACCCGGTCAAGGCATTCCGGGGCATCTCACTGCGGCAGGCCGTGGTGGAGCCCTGGGGGCTGTCCGGGGACCGGCGCTGGGCTCTGATCGACGACGGGGGAAAGGTCGTCACACAGCGCGAGCAGCCGCGCCTGGCGCTGGCTGCCGCCGAGCTCGTGCCCGGCGGCGGGGTTCGCTTGTCCGCGCCGGGACAAGAGCCCATGACGGTGTCCGTTCCGGAACAGTCGGGCACGGTACCTGTGAACATCTTCGGCACCAAGGTGGAGGCGGTCCTGGCGGAGGACGCCGCCGGCGCCTGGTGCGCCGACTTCCTCGAGGCCGACGTCCGTCTCGTCCATCTGGACGACCCGGCCACCCGCCGCCCGATCGACCCGGACTACGCGCTGCCGGGTGAGACCGTCAGCTTCGCGGACGGCTACCCGCTGCTGGTCACCACCGTCGCCTCCCTCGACGCCCTGAACTCCCTGATAGCGCAGGGCGATCACGCCGACGAGGGCCCGCTGCCGATGAACCGCTTCCGGCCGAGCGTGGTCGTGGCGGGCACCGAGGCCTGGGCCGAGGACGACTGGTCGCGCCTCGCCGTCGGCGAAGTGGAGTTCCGCGTGACCAAGACGTGCGGGCGGTGCGTCGTGACCACGACCGACCAGGACACCGCGGAGCGCGGCCGGGAGCCCCTGCGCACCCTGGCACGGCACCGCCGCTTCGGCACCAGCCTCGTCTTCGGCCAGAACCTGGTGCCCACGACGCCCGGCACGATACGGGTCGGTGACCCGGTGCGGATCCTCGGCTAGCGGGTGCGGATCCTCGACCAGGGCTCGAGGAACTCGACCGGCACTCCAGGTGGGCGCTGTGTTCTGGAGGAGGGGAACCGGACGCCGGGCCCCGGTCGTTGAGGTGTGGTGAGAAGTACGCAAGAGGTTCCGGTCGGAGGGTCAGAGAGTCAGAGGTGATTTCGCTCTCTCTTCGGCGGGCCCGCGGGTGAACGGCTCCGCCAGGGGTTATCACGGAGCGGGAAGGGGGGTGGGGGGCTGTGCGAGCAATCAGCGGTCTGTGGCGCTGGCGGCGCAATCCGCTGCGCCGCACGAGCGATCTGGCCGAGGCCTGGGTGGCTCTCCTGGCCCTGCTGCTCATCGTGGTGGCCGCACCCGTGATCGGTTCGCTCGTCGGGGCCGTGGCACAGGACGCCCTGCAGCAGTCCGTCGTCGACCAGCACCACTCCCGTCATCCGGTCACCGCCACCGTGGTGCGCAAGCTGGACAGCGCCCGCCTGGAGCCCGACCCCGACTCGACCTCGGCGCACGACAGCCGCAGCCGTGTCCTCGCCGACTGGACCGCGCCGGACGGCACCCGGAACCACGGCCCGGTGATGTCGGACCTCAAGTCCCCGCACAAGGGCGACCACTTCAGACTCTGGACGGACTCGCACGGCCGCATAGTTGCCCGCCCATTGGACTCCGCGACGGCGACGACGCACGCCGTGCTCGCCGGGTTCGGCGCGGCGCTCCTGACCGCGGGGGTGGTCGAGAGCGGCAGACGGCTGATCGTGTGGCGCATGGTCCGCCGGAGGTACGCGCGTTGGGACCAGGCCTGGGACCGGGCGGGCCCGGACTGGGGCAGGACCGGCACGGGCAGCTGACCGCGTTCCGTCTCTGGTCAACCCACTGCCTGCGCGCACGCTACGGTGGACCGCCGAACCATTCGGCATCGACCCGCGCGCGAGGGAGTCGTAGGGGCCGCATGCCCCGAAGGCGAACGAGCCATCAGCACGACGAGGTGGGGGCACAGCAACGCCATGGCACAGGGCACGGTCCAGGTGACGCACACCGGCACATCGCGGTGGCGGCGCCGCACGGGTGAGTACTCTTCGCTCGCCGCCGCCCTGGAGGCCGCGGCCGACGGGGACGTCCTCACCGTCGCCCCTGGTACCTACCGGGAGAATCTCGTCGTCGAACGGGCAGTGACGCTACGCGGGCCCGAGGGCTCGCCCGGTTCGGTGCGCATCGCGCCCACGGACGGGGTGCCGCTGACCCTGCGCGCCTCGGCCGTGGTGCAGGACCTGCACGTGGAGGGGCAGGACGCGGCCGCGCCCGCGCTGCTGGTCGAGGAGGGCACACCGGAGCTGCTGGACGTGCGGGTCGTCACCCGGTCCGCCGCGGGGATCGAGGTCCGCGGCGGCGCCCGGCCCACCGTGCGGCGCTGCACCGTCGACAACCCCGCCGGTATCGGCATCGCCGTACTCGACGGTGGCGGTGGGGTGTTCGAGGACTGCGAGGTGGTCGCGGCCGGCCAGTCCGGCGTCGCGGTACGCGGCGGTGCGCACCCCCGGCTGAACCGCTGCCGGGTGCACCACGCCTCCGGCGCGGGACTCATGATCACGGGCGAGAACTCCGCGCTGGAAGCGGTCGGTTGCGAGGTCTACGAGATCCGGGGCTCCGGAGCCCAGGTGACCTCGCGGGCCACCGCACACCTCACCGACTGCGATGTGCACCGCACCACCGCCGACGGCGTCACGCTCGACACGGAGGCCGTGCTCACCCTGGCCGACTGCCGTATCCACGACATCCCGGAGAACGCGGTCGACCTGCGGTCCCGCTCGGTGCTGACGCTGACCCGGACGACCGTGCGTCAGTTCGGGCGCAACGGCCTGTCGGTGTGGGACCCGGGCACACGCGTGGACGCCAACCAGTGCGAGATCTTCGACAGCACGGGCGACTATCCCGCGGTGTGGGTGAGCGACGGCGCCACCGCGGTGCTCGACTCCTGCCGGGTGCACGACGTGCCGGACGCGCTGTTCGTCCTGGACCGCGGCTCCCGCGCGGACGTCGTCGACAGCGATCTGTCCCAGGTCCGCAACACGGCCGTGTCGGTGAGCGACGGCGCGACCGCGCAGCTGGACGACTGCCGGATCCGGGACGCGGCCACCGGCGCGTGGTTCCGGGACCACGGCAGCGGCGGCACCCTCAACAACTGCACCCTGGACGGCACCCAGACCGGTGTGATCGTCACCAAGGGCGCCGACCCCACCATCGAGCGCTGCACGGTCGACTCTCCGGCGGAGGCGGGCTTCTATGTATCGGCCGGGGGCCGGGGCAGCTTCACCGGCTGCCGGGTGACGGGCAGCACCGGGTACGGCTTCCATGTGATAGACGGATGCCGTACGACGCTGAAGAAGTGCCGCACGGAGCGGTGCGCGCGCGGCGGCTACGAGTTCGCCGACGCGGGTCCGGACGCGGCATCCGGCACGGGTCCGGTCGTGGAGGACTGCACCAGCGACGAGAGCGGGGCCGGCATCGGGCGCCCGGCCGCGGAGACTGCGGTGCAGACGGCGGACCAGTCCTCCGGTCTGCTGGGCGCGATCCCCGGGCAGCGCACGACCGAACAAAAGCCGCATATCACCGCCGCGGAGCCGAAGGAGCCGTCGCGGACGTCGAAGGCCGTGCTCGGTGAACTCGACGCGCTGGTCGGCCTGGAGAGCGTCAAGCGCGAGGTCCGCGCCCTCACCGACATGATCGAGGTCGGCCGGCGCCGCCAACAGGCAGGCCTCAAGGCGGCCTCGGTCAAGCGCCACCTGGTCTTCACCGGTTCCCCCGGCACCGGAAAGACCACGGTGGCCCGGCTCTACGGCGAGATCCTCGCCTCCCTCGGCGTCCTGGACAAGGGCCATCTCGTCGAGGTCTCCCGCGTCGACCTGGTCGGCGAGCACATCGGTTCCACGGCGATCCGCACCCAGGAGGCCTTCGAACGGGCGCGCGGCGGTGTGCTGTTCATCGACGAGGCGTATGCGCTCTCGCCCGAGGACGCCGGCCGTGACTTCGGCAAGGAGGCCATCGACACGCTGGTGAAGCTGATGGAGGACCATCGGGACGCGGTGGTGGTCATCGTCGCGGGCTACACGGCCGAGATGGAGCGGTTCCTGTCCATCAACCCCGGTGTGGCGTCCCGCTTCTCCCGGACCATCACCTTCACCGACTACGGCCCCGATGAACTGCTGCGCATCGTGGAGCAGCAGGCCGAGGAGCACGAGTACCGGCTGGCGCCGGGCTCGCCGGAGGCCTTGCTGAAGTACTTCACGGAGATTCCGAAGGGCCCCGCCTTCGGCAACGGCCGCACGGCCCGCCAGACGTTCGAGGCGATGGTGGAACGACACGCGAGCCGGGTCGCCCAGGTCGACGAGCCGACCACCGACGATCTGACCCTGCTCTACGCCGAGGATCTGCCCGAGCTGCCCTGAGAGCCGGCCTCCCCGTCCGGGTCCGGCCCGGCGGGCGGCTTGCCCCGATGGCGCGGGCCCGGCACATCCGGCCGCAGCCCTGCCAGCAGCCGGGCCCGTTCCTCGGCGAAGGCCGGGTCCGCCTGGTAGTCGGAGTGGCCGAGGATGGGGGCGGGCAGAGGGTGCAGGGCGGTGCGGCCGTAGGCGAGCGGGTCGTGCAGGGGCTCACGGTCCACCTCGGGCCCGCAGTCGCCGGGCAGGCGGACGGGACCGCCGATGGGGTCGGTGAGGCGGTAGAGATTGCGCCAGCAGGCGACCTCACGGTGCAGGGAGCTCAGCGCGGGCGGCCCGAAGTGGGCCGGGAACCAGCGGCCGTACAGGCGCTCCAGCGGCGAGCCGTACGTCAGCAGCGCGACCTTCTTGCGCACGGACGGCGCGAGCTGCCAGGCCGCGGCGGCTGCGAGCACGCTGCCCTGGGAGTGCCCGGAGATGACCACGCGGCCGCCGGTGCGCCGGGTCCAGGTCGCCATCCGCCAGGTCAGGTCCGGCACCGCGCGCTCGGCGTAGCAGGGCGGCGCGAAGGGATGGGCGGCGCGCGGCCAGAAGGTGCCGACGTCCCAGAGGATGCCGATGGTGCGGCGGGCCGAGGCGTCCTTGTAGGCGCGGCGGCCCCAGGTGACGAACACTATGAAGCCGAGTCCGACCAGCCAGGAGCCCAGCGCCTGCGAGGTCTCGGCCGCGCCCTGGACGACGGCATGGGCGCGCCGGGCCGCCTCGCCCGGGGTGCGCTCGCTGACCTGGGCGCCCACCAGCGCTCCGGCGCCCAGCAGGAACGTGGCCGCGGAGACGACGGCGACCACGAGGGGCGCCCGGTCGGTGAGGCCGGCCATCGCCCGGGTGCGGGCGATACGGCGGGTACGTGCCGTGTCCTCGGGCTCTGGCCGGTGACCGCGTTCCACCGTGCGCCGCTCGGCACGGCAGCGCCGCCAGGTGCGCCAGGTCAGCACTCCGGCGAGGGCCAGCACGGCCAGCAGCAGGGGTGGGATCACCGAGGCCTGCCAGGTCAGCAGCACGGGCGGTCCGGTGATGGAGCCGCCGGTGCCGTCCAGCCAGTCGGCCACACGCTGTGCGACACCCCCCGACATCACCCCGCCCAGCGCGCAGGCGAGCAGCGCGACCGCCGGTCCGCCGAGGCCGCGCATGGCGGCACGCGGGTCGGGATGCCGACGGTGCAGGTCGTGGGCGACCACGCCGAGGGCAATGACCAGCACGCCCTGTACCAGGGCGATGCCGCCGAAGGCCGTGTCGCCGGGCAGCCGCCCGGCCGAGTGCCACCCCGGCCGCGGCCAGCCCGCGTACAGCAGGGTGAGGGCGAGCAGGGCCAGGGCGCCGAGCGGCAGGCGTCGTACGAGGTGCTCGTCGAGTTCCTGGTCGAGGCGGTTCTCGCTGCGGCCCCGGCGGCAGACCACCCCCACCACGACGGCCGCCCACAGGGCCGTCGCCGCGGCCAGGAGCGGGCCCAGGATCTCCGGTGCCGCAGGTCCGCCCGCCCGGCGGTCGAAGCCGAGCACCGGTGTCATGACCGCCGCGGCGACCGTCAGCAGTCCCGCCGCGGTGTGGGCGGCGCGCAGCCGGGCCACCGGGCGGCGGCCGTACCAGAAGCCGGGGCGGCCCAGCGAGGTGCGGTCGTCGTGGTCGTCGGGTCCGGGATCGCGGGTCATCGGCTTCTCGGACTCGTACGCGGCCCAGGTGCGGTGCGCGAGGTACCAGAGCAGGCCGGTGAGCGCGGTCGGGACCAGCGCCGCCACGGCGAGCCGCTGTCCGGGGCGGCTCCACCAGCCGTCGCCGGAGACGGCGGGCGAGAGGAAGCCCAGCCAGGAATGGTGCCGGACGCAGGCACCGGTGCCCGCGCACTGCCAGGCGGCGAGGTCGAGTGCCACCTCGCAGGCGGCCGCCACCAGCAGCACCGTCAGGGTGAGTCCCGCGAGCCGCACCAGCAGGCCGTACAGCCGCACCGCCCGTTTCCGGCCGCGTGCGGCGGGGCGCATCCAGTGGGCGAGGTTGACGACCATGAAGGGCAGCAGCAGCAACCACAGGGCGCGGGCTCCGTTGCCGGAGGTGAGGTTGCACCAGACGTACGCCTCGGGCACGGGCCCGTCCCGGTGATCGTCCGGGACGGACTCCGCGTCGACATCGTCGGCGCGCCGGAAGACGGCAGCGGTGTCGTCACCGGTGATCCGTACCGTGCGCGGGTCGCCGAGCATCTCCTCGGGTGTGGTGCCACCGACTCCGTGGACGAGGAGTTCCAGGTCGGTCCGCGGTCCCCCGGGCCGTACGGCGAGGCCGTCCGGTCCGTCCGTCGCTGTACGTTCCTGCGCACGTTCCACTGTTCTCGCACTTCCCCCGTGACCCGCCGTCGGCTGTGTCCGTGCGGCCTTCAGGATCTCCGTTTCGGGTGCGATGTACACCTCTCGTCACGGAATCTCCCCGGTCCGAGTGACATCCGCCGGGACAGGTGGTGACCGAATGGCATGTGCGCGTCGGTACGGGGAGTGGCGCAACCTGCACCCTCCCGTGAAAAGATGAGACGCCCGCACACCGGAGAGGGGCGGAACGTCCTGGTAGGGGCAGGTGTGCAGGGCGTGTCGGACGGCTTGTCGAGACGAGAGGACCGGAGCGTACGTGAGTGAGAATCAGAACCTCCTCGCGGAGCAGCGGCGCGCCCTGATCCTGGACGAGGTCCGGCGGCGCGGCGGCGTACGGGTGAACGAACTGACCCGCAAGCTCGGCGTGTCGGACATGACCGTGCGCCGCGACCTCGACGCGCTGGCCCGCCAGGGGGTGCTGGAGAAGGTGCACGGCGGTGCCGTGCCGGTGGTCGAGGCGAGCACCCACGAGCCGGGCTTCGAGGCCAAGTCGGGTCTGGAGCTCAGCGCCAAGGAAGACATCGCGCGGACCGCGGCCCAGCTGGTCACCCCGGGCACGGCGATCGCCATGTCGGGCGGTACGACGACCTACGCGCTCGCTCATCATCTCGTCGAGGTGCCCGATCTGACCGTGGTGACGAACTCGGTGCGGGTCGCGGACGTCTTCCACGCGGCGCAGCGCACCTCGGGGCCCCGGCAGGGCGCGGCCACGGTCGTGCTGACCGGTGGGGTGCGCACCCCGTCGGACTCGCTCGTGGGGCCGGTGGCCGACCAGGCGATCGCGGCGCTCCACTTCGATCTGCTGTTCCTCGGTGTACACGGGATATCGGTGGAGGCCGGCCTGTCGACGCCGAACCTCGCGGAGGCGGAGACCAACCGGCGGCTGGTGCAGTCGGCGCGGCGGGTCGTGGTGGTCGCCGACCACACCAAGTGGGGCACGGTGGGCCTGAGTTCGTTCGCGGCGCTGGAGCAGGTCGACACCCTGGTCACGGACGCGGGCCTGCCGGCCGAGGCGCGGGCGGAGATCTCCGAGCATCTGCGGCGGCTGGTGGTGGCGGGCGAGACCGACGACGAGGATGCAGACTTCTGACGGACCGTCAGCTAGGGTGACGGGCCAACGGCCCGTTCGCTCCCGTGACTTCACAAGGGGGTAGTCCATGGCTCACCGTCTGCGCCCGGTGGGGATCGACTTCGCCGAGACCGCCCCCGTACGACTCGTGTTCGCACGGGAGATCACGGCCGCCCCGGACGCGGTCTTCCGTGCGCTCGCCGACGACGTGCCGGGCTGGCCGCGGTGGTTCTCGGCGGTGGCCTCCGCCCGGCCGATCGAGGGCGGACGCGAGATCCGGCTCAGGGGCGGTACGCGCTTCGAGGAGACGGTGATCGTCGCGAAGGCGCCCGAGGTGTACGCGTACCGGGTCGACCTGACGAACGTCCCGGGTCCCCGTGCCTGGGTCGAGGAGTGGCGGCTCTCCCCGGCCGGCACCGGCACACGAGTGCGGATGACCTTCGCAGTCGACGGAACAGCCCCGTTCCGCTTCCTGTTCGGCCTGGCCCGCGCGGGCACGGGCAGGGCGTTCCGGAAGGCGGTCACGACACTGGACCGGCGCCTTGCCACGGGGCCCTAGGGCTCGACGGGATCCTCCAGCACGGGCACGCACGGTGACAGCCGAGGTTCTGGGTGTTCCGAGCACGTCGGCCGAGCGGTGGGTGGAGTGGCCACTCCGTGAACTCTCCGGCGGATGAGTACCTCACCGTTCCGCTCAGTCCGGCCAGACGCCAGTCTCCAGCAGGGACTCGATCGCCGTCGCGTACGGCGTGATGTCCAGGCCCTGTTCCTCCAGCCACGCGTCCGAGTAGTACTTGTCGAGGTAGCGGTCCCCGGGGTCGCACAGCAGGGTCACCACGCTCCCCTGGCGGCCCTCGGCGACCATCTCGGAGACGATCTTCAGGGAGCTCCACAGGCCGGTGCCCGTCGAGCCGCCCGCCTTGCGGCCGATGGCCCGCTCCAGGGCGCGGACGGCGGCGACGCTGGCCGCGTCGGGGACCTTCATCATCCGGTCGATGGCGCCGGGCACGAAGCTCGGCTCCATGCGCGGCCGGCCGATGCCCTCGATGCGCGAGCTCCGGTCGCAGGTGACGCCTTGATCGCCGGTGGTCCAGCCCTCGAAGAAACAGGAGTTCTCCGGGTCGGCTACGCAGATGCGGGTGTCGTACTGCATGTAATGGACGTAGCGCGCGATGGTCGCGGACGTGCCGCCGGTGCCCGCCGTGGCGACGATCCACGTGGGCTCCGGAAAACGCTCCAACTCCAGTTGCCGGAAGATGGATTCGGCGATGTTGTTGTTGCCGCGCCAGTCCGTGGCCCGTTCGGCGTAGGTGAACTGGTCCATGTAGTGGCCGCCGGTCTCCACCGCGAGGCGGGCGGACTCCTCGTACATCTTGCGTGAGTCGTCCACGAAGTGGCACTGCCCGCCGTGGAATTCGATGAGGCGGCACTTCTCGGCGCTCGTCGTGCGCGGCATGACCGCGATGAAGGGCACGCCGATGAGCCCCGCGAAGTACGCCTCGGAGACGGCCGTCGAGCCGCTGGACGCCTCGATCACCGGGCGGCCCGGCCGGATCCAGCCATTGCACAGGCCGTACAGGAACAGGGAACGGGCGAGTCGGTGCTTGAGACTTCCGGTGGGGTGGGTCGACTCGTCCTTCAGATACAGGTCGATGCCCCATTTCTCGGGCAACGGGAAACGCAGCAAGTGCGTGTCGGCCGAGCGGTTCGCATCCGCCTGGACCTTCCGGACAGCCTCTTTCAGCCAGTTCCGGTAGCCGGCGTCGATGTGGTCGACGTCCAGAGTGGCGCCGGTCCGGGTCTGTGGGGTGGTGCTCACAGCGGTGCTCCTTACGCTTCGCGCCGACGGCGCCCGAGGCGGCCGCCACCTCGATCATAAGCAGCTTCCACACCACTTCCCACCTGCATAAACACACCTTTGGACAGCCCAAAGAAGCCCCTGGGGCACACCCGTGCGAACATCCGGGGGCGCATTCGGGCGAGTGCTCCGTCCACTCGCCCCACACACCTCGTGCGTACTGGTGCTCCGCGCAGGCTGCGGGCACACTGCACCGGACGGGACGAACGTCCCGAACGGGGGCGCACACTGGATCACGACACGAGCCGGATCCCGCCGGGCCACGGCTCACGAGGCGACCGGCACGACGACCGACGCGCACAAGGGGGCGGGGAAGGATGGCGGAGCCCGAGTTCACGGCCACGGGCGTGCGGATCGGCAAGCGACTGCGTTCGCTCACCCGGGCCGGGCAGGTCCGGATCAGCGACGGCAGGCTGGAGTTGCTCACCAGCTACGGCAGTGAGATCGACAGCGCCCCGGTACAGGCGGTGCGCGCCTCCAGGCCCTGGTTCGCCCCGGACGACCGGGCGTTGGCCGACCTCAACGGCAATCGCTACTCGCTGACTCTGGGCGAGCACGACCCCGCGCCGGGCGAGCCGGGTCCGCCCGCCGCACGCCGGTTCATCGAGGCGGTACGCAGGGCGGCGGGGCGCGGCGGCTGAGCGGCGCCGTCCACGGCGAGTTGCGGGACCGTGACCACTGCGTCACGCTGGTCTCACGTCACTCTGGGTTTACCGGCGATAACGCTGCGAACCAGCCCGCCGGCCACGACAGCAGGCGGCCGCTTGACGCATGCACCCTGCTGGATCCGTTCTCCGTGTTCTTCCGGACCTCACGTCGGGGAGTCGCAGCCGTGATCAGTCATCCGAGCAGGCACTGCACGGTGGAGCTTCAAGCCCTGCCGTCGCGGATCGGCCAGGTCCGCAGAATCGTATCTGCGCAGTTGCGCTACTGGCATCTCGACCCATTGATAGACCGGGCCGCGCTCGGTGTGACGGAGCTGCTGAGCAACGTCCACCGGCATGCCCAGCCCGACAAGTCGTGCACCGTGGAGATGGAGCTGCTGCTCGACCGGCTCACGGTCTCCGTGCGTGACCACGATCCCCGCCTCCCCGAGGTCGCCGAGTCGGCCGACATCGCACCGCTGGCCACGTGTGGCCGGGGGCTGGCGATGGTGGCCGCGGTGAGCGAGAGCTGGGGAGTGCGCCCCGACGGCGACAACGGCAAGGTCGTGTGGTTCACCCTGCCCGCGCCCCCGGCGGCGAAGCCCAAGCCGGCCCGTCCGCGGCGCCGTACGGCCGTGGAGCCGCCCGCGCATCCGTTCGTGGAGGCCGGACCGGCGGCGTGCGGCCCGTCTCCCGCGCACGCTCCCGCCCGGTCGGCCGTTGCCGGCTGACCGGGCGGTGACGTTCCTCTTCGCTCCCCCGCACTTCGTCGCTCCCCCGCACTTCGTCGCTGCCCCGCGCTTCTTCGCTCTTTCGTGCGGCGTCCGGGGGCGACGGCGGTAGGCCCTCACTCGGTGGCGATGGCCCGCAGTACGTCCAACCGGGCCGCCAGCCGCGCCGGGCGCAGGCCCGCCAGGGCTCCGGCGGCCAGGCCGACCAGGGCGACCACCGCCAGCCGCGCGGGCGGTATCGCGAAGGCGAAGGCGCTGTCGCTCGCGCCGTCCGAGGCCCGCACCAGCACCCAGCCGAGGAACGCGCCGAGGCCGAGCCCGCCCGCCGTGCCGAAGGCGGCGACCAGGACCGACTCCCAGCGGACCATGGCCCGCAACTGGGACCGGGTCTGGCCGACGGCCCTGAGCAGGCCGAGCTCCCGGGTGCGCTCGTGCACGGCCAGCGTCAGCGTGTTGGCGATGCCGAGCAGGGCGATGAACACCGCGAGGGCGAGCAGCGCGTAGACGAGGGTGAGCATCATGTCGATGCCCCCGGCCGACGACTGTGCGTACTCGTCGCGGGTCTGCACCTGCGGATCGCCGTACCGGGCGGCCACCTTCTCCACCGCGGCCCTGCCCGCCGCCGTGCTCACACCGTCCTTGAACGTCACGGCGACCAGCCGGTCGGAGTCCTGGGTGCGGTGCGGTGCCCAGGCCGCGCGCGTGATGACGTAGTCACCGGCGAGTTCGGACTGACCGTAGACCGCACGGACGGTGAACTTCTCCGTCGTGCCGTCGGTGAAGGTGAGCCGGGCGGTGTCGCCGGTGCGCAGTCCCTGCCGGTCGGCCTCCTTCCGGGTGACGGCGATGCCGTCGCCGCCGAGGCCGCGCAGGTCGCCCCGGACCGTGCCGAGGTCGAAGGAGCGGGCGAGTACGGCCGGGTCGGTGACGGTCAGCGCCCGTCCCTTGCCATCGACCTGCGCGATCCCGCGGCCGAGTCCGACGGCGGTGTCCACCTCGGGCAGCCGCTGGACGGCTGGGGCCAGTCCGGGGCTGAGCCCGCTGCCGCCCGCACCGAAGGACGGGGTGCTGACGGCCACGTCACCCGCGAAGGAGCGTGACACGGTCTGGTCCATCGTCGCCTTGAGCGAGGCCCCGAACACCGTGAACAGGGAGACGACGGCGACACCGATCATCAGGGCGCTCGCGGTGGCGGCCGTCCGCCGGGGGCTGCGCAGGGCGCTGCGCCGGGCGAGGGCACCGGTGACACCGCGCAGTTGGTCGAGGGGGCTGCCCAGGAGCCGTACGGCCATGGAGGAGGCGACCGGGCCGAGGACCACGAACGCGACCAGGGCCAGGACGGCGCCGAGTCCCGCCAGCCACACGGACGGTGCGACCAGGACGCCGGTGAGCGCCACCGCGACCGCCAGGGCGGCGAGGGCCGTGCCGGTGACCGCGCGGAGCCGGGAGGCGCCGGAGGAGTCGACGGCCGTCTCGCGCAGCGCGGCCAGCGGGGCGGTGCGTCCGGCCCGTACCGCGGGCATCAGCGCCGAGCCCAGGCAGACCACGACGCCCACGGCGAGCGGCAACACCATCGACAGCGTCCTGACGACCAAGTCGCCCCCGGGGAAGGGGAATCCGATCGCCGGGAACAGCGCCTGCAGCCCGGCGGCGATCCCGATGCCGCCGGCGAGCCCGGCGGCCGACGCGGTCACCGCGACGACGCTCGCCTCCACCAGGGTCGACGCCGTCACCTGCCGGCGGGAGGCGCCGAGGGCACGCAACAGGGCGTTCTCACGGGCGCGTTGGGCCACGACGATCGCGAACGTGTTGTGGATGGAGAAGGTCGCGACCAGCAGGGCGACGCCGGAGAAGACGAGGAGGAAGGTGGTGAAGACGGTCAGGAACTGGCTGGAGATCATGTCGGTGTTCTCCTGCGCCGACGCCTGGCCGGTGATGGCCTCGACTCCCTCGGGCAGTACGGGAGTCAGCCGGTCGACGAGTTGCTGCTGGCTCACCCCCGGCCCGGCCCGCACCTCGATGCTCGCCGCCTGGCCGGGCCGGGCGGTGAGGTACTTCTCGGCGTCGGCCTGGGTCATGCCGGTGAAGGTCACCTGTGCCATGCCGTCCTCGCCGCCGAAGGTCGCGAGGCCGACGATGGTCACCTTGACGGGATCGGGCGTGCGCAGCGTCGTCGTGTCGCCGGTCTTCAGGTGCCCCTTCTTCGCAGTGCCGCGATTGACCACGACCTCGCCGGACTTCAGGGGGGCGTGGCCCTCGGCGAGCCGGTACGGATTGAGCTCCGGGTCGGTGATCCAGTTGCCCGCCACGGTGGGCGGGCCCTGGCCGCCGACGGGCTTGCCGTCGGCGCCGACCAGTTGGCCCGCGCCCTGGATGTCCGGGGCGGCGGCCGCGACGCCGGGGACCTTCTCGACGGTCTTCACCAGCGACGTGTCGACCGGCCGGCGCACCCCCTGCGCGTCGCCCGGCGTCGTGATGGCGTCGGCGCCGCGTACGACGGCGTCCGTGCCGCTGGTCGCCTCACCGAACATGGAGCCGAAGCTCGCGCGCAGGGTGTCGCCCATGACCAGGGTCCCGGCCAGGAAGGCGACGCCGAGGAACACCGCGAGGAACGTGCCGGCGAAGCGGCGCCGATGGGCGCGCAGCGAGGAAAGGCTCAGCCGTACCGAGGCGTTCACGCCCTCACCTCGAAGGCCTTCATACGGTCCAGGACCTTGTCGGCGGTCGGCGACTCCATACGGTCCACCAGGCGTCCGTCCGCGAGGAAGACGACCTCGTCGGCGTGGGCGGCGGCGACCGGGTCATGGGTGACCATGACGACCGTGCGGCCGGTCCGGCGTACGGCCGAGCCGAGGAGTCCGAGGACCTCCTCGCCGGAGCGGGAGTCGAGGTTGCCGGTGGGCTCGTCGGCGAAGACGACGTCCGGCCGTCCGGCGAACGCCCGTGCCACGGCGACGCGTTGCTGCTGTCCGCCGGAGAGCTCGGAGGGGCGGTGGTGCAGCCGGTCGCGCAGGCCGACGACGTCGATGAGCGCGTCGATCCACTCCGGGTCGCCCCGGTCGCCTGCCAGGTCCAGCGGCAGGGTGATGTTCTCCGCGACGGTCAGGGTCGGCACCAGATTGAACGCCTGGAAGACGAAGCCGACCCGGTCGCGGCGGAGCAGGGTCAGGCGCCGGTCGTCGAGCGAGCCGAGGTCGGTGTCGCCAATGTAGGCGGTGCCCGAGGTGAGCGTGTCGAGCCCGGCCGCGCAGTGCATCAGGGTGGACTTGCCGGAGCCCGAGGGCCCCATGATCGCAGTGAAGCGTCCGGCGGGAAAGTCCACGTCGATCCCGTCCAGCGCCTGTACAGCGGTGTCGCCGCGGCCGTACACCTTCACGGCGCCCTCGACCCGGGCGGCCGTACGGGCT
This sequence comes from Streptomyces sp. HUAS 15-9, assembly GCF_025642155.1. NCBI lineage: Bacteria > Bacillati > Actinomycetota > Actinomycetes > Kitasatosporales > Streptomycetaceae > Streptomyces > Streptomyces qianjiangensis. Next base: position 1,098,719 of record NZ_CP106798.1, read on the forward strand.
GAGGTCATGGTGGTGGTCGTGGCGGTCATGCCGCACCGCCCTTGCCGACGCGGCCGAACTGCTCGTCCAGGACGGACAGCCGCCGCCAGTACTCGTCCTCGTCGATCTCGCCGGTGGCGAAGCGCCGGCCGAGGATGGCGATGGGCGAGTCGCCCGCCGGGCGCCCTTCGTCCATCGGGCGCCACGGTCCACGGCGGCCGCGCCACACGGTGCGGCGAAGGACGGTGACGGCGCCGATCACGACGGCCGCCCAGATCAGCGGGAAGAACAGGATCCACGGGCCGGGGCCGCCGTCCCAGTGCGCCAGGGTCTGCATCTCGGTTCATCTCCTGTGCCGAAGCGTGTGGTGGTGATGCGTCGAGACTGGCCCCGGGAAGGGGTCCGGGTCGTCGTACGGCCAGCGGCAGTGGGCATACCTCCGCGGGAGTACGCGGGTGTACGGCGGCTCCTCCCCCGGGCGGCGTCCGAACGGGTGGCGACTGTAACTACTAGTATGTACAGTGATCTCGTGAGCACCTCGGAGCGACTGATCGAGTCCACCCGCGAGCTGCTGTGGGAGCGCGGATACGTGGGCACCAGCCCGAAGGCCATCCTGGAACACGCGGGCGCCGGGCAGGGCAGCATGTACCACCACTTCAAGGGCAAGCCGGACCTGGCGCTTGCGGCGATCCGGCGTACGGCCGAGGAGTTGCGGGCTACCGCCGAGGGAGTACTCGGCGGGCCGGGAAGGCCGTACGAGCGCATCGAGGCGTATCTGCTGCGCGAGCGCGACGTGCTGCGCGGCTGCCCGCTCGGCCGGCTGACGATGGACCCGGACGTGATCGCCAGCGACGAGCTGCGCGCACCGGTCGACGAGACGATCGCCTGGATCCGCCGACGGATCGCCGGGATCGTCGAAGAGGGCAAGGAGCAGGGGCAGTTCGCTCCCGGTCTCGACGGCGAGGAGATCGCCGCGGCCGTCCTCGCGACCGTACAGGGCGGTTATGTCCTGGCGCGCGCCTCCGGTTCACCGGCCGCGTTCGACGCGGGCGTCCGGGGTCTGCTCTCCCTTCTGACACCCCGATAGGAGCACACGCACGTGCACATCAGGAGAAAGCGTCCCGACACCGTGCGGGGCCCGGCCGAGCACTTCACCGGCACGGTCTGGCTCGACGAGGTGGCCACGCCCGCCGCGCCGTCCCGGCTGCGCATGTTCAGCGTCCACTTCGCGCCGGACGCCCACACCTCGTGGCACCGGCACCCGCACGGCCAGGTGCTGCACGTCCTCGAGGGCGAGGGCCTGGTCCAGCGCGAGGGCGGTGAGGTGGAGGCGATCCGGGCGGGCGACACGGTGTGGATCGAGCCGGGCGAACGGCACTGGCACGGCGCCGGGCCGCGCACCTTCATGACGCACCTCGCCGTCGTCGAGGCCGCGGCGGACGGCACGACCACCGAATGGGACGCGCACGTGTCCGCCGACGTGTACCCCGCCTGACCGCGTCATCCGAGGAAGGACGTCCCACATGCACGCCCTGCAGTACGAGTTGACCCTCCCCGCCGACTACGACATGGGCATCGTCCGCGACCGTGTGGCCCGCGTCGGGCATCTGCTCGACGACTGGGACGGACTCGGCCTCAAGACGTATCTGCTGCGCGAGCGCGGAGTGCACGGCTCTCCGGTGAACCAGTACGCGCCGTTCTACCTCTGGAACACCATGGAGGGCATGAACCGCTTCCTGTGGGGCGGCCCCTTCCAGGGGCTCGTCGACGACTTCGGGCGGCCCGAGGCCCGGCAGTGGTCGGGCCTGGCGTTCGAGGAGGGAAGCGCCGTGGGTTCCCCTGCCGCGTGGGCCGTACGTCGGCGGGAGCCGGTGCCGGCCGGGGTGGAGCTGTCCGGGGTGATGGAGGACGCGGTGCGCGAGACCGGGCGGGTGGCCGCGGAGGACGGGGCCGTGCTGGCGGCGGCCGCCGTGGACACGCGTCGGTGGGAGCTGGTGCACTTCTCGCTCTGGGAGCACGACGCGCCCAAGGCCGAGGGCGAGGTGTTCGAGGTGCTGCACATGTCGGCGCCTGGCCGGGACCGGCTGCCGCGCGGGCGGCAGTGGTGAGCACCGTCCGTTCGGTCCTCGGTGACATACCGCCCGAGGACCTGGGCGTGTGCGACGCGCACGACCACCTCTTCCTGCGCAGCCCGCAACTGCCGGGTCAGGGACTCGACGACGCCGCCGCCGCGCGGGCCGAACTCGAGGCGTTCCGTGCGACGGGCGGGGCTGCTGTCGTCCAGTGGACGCCGTACGGGATGGGCCGACGCGCCGCCGACCTGCCGCGCCTGTCCCGCTCGGCGGGAGTTCACCTGGTCTGCGCGACGGGTCTGCATCAAGCGGCGCACTACGCACCGGAGTTGCTCGGCCGACTGCGCGGGAAGCTCGCCGAGGTGTTCGTCTCCGAGCTGACCGTGGGCATCGGCACCTCGGGCGTCCGTGCCGGGCTGGTCAAGGTGGCCGGCGGCTTCCACGCCCTCGACGCGCACGCGCGCTGGACGATGACCGCCGCGGCCGAGGCCCACCACGCGACGGGCGCGCCCATCGCCGTGCACCTGGAGCAGGGCACGGGCGCACTCGACGTACTGGACCTGCTCTGCGTCGAGTTGGGCGTCCCGCCCCACCGGGTGATCCTCGGCCACCTCAACCGCTCCCCCGACCCGGTCGTCCACCGGCAGGCCGCGGGGACGGGCTGCTGGCTGGCCTTCGACGGTCCGTCCCGCGCCCATCACGCCACCGACTGGCGCATGCCGGACGCCGTACTGGCCCTGGCCGAGGCCGGGTTCGGCCACCGGCTGCTGCTCGGCGGGGACACCGTGGTCGCCGGTGCCCGGTCGGTCGACGGCGGGCCCGGGATGCCGTACCTGCTGAGCCGGCTGCGTCAACGGCTCGAAGTGGCCCTCGGCGCGGAGCTGGTGGGGCGCCTTTTCACGCGGAATCCGGCCGGGGCGTTCGGCGCGGACTGGCGGTGAGGACGCGTCGCGGTCGGGGACCGGGACGGCGTCCGTGTGTCACCGGAGCGCGGCCAGCGGGTCGTCCAGTACCGGCTGCCAGGCCAACTCCGCCGCGCCGACCAGGCTGTTGTGGTCGAGGGTGCACGGGAGGATGGGCACGCCGCCGCTCTGGCCCCACAGACTGCGGTCGGCGACGACCGCGCGGAGCCGGTCGGGGTCGGCGTCGAGCAGGGTGCGGTGCAGGCCGCCGAGGATGATGCGGTCGGGGTTGAGGATGTTCACCAGCCCGGCGAGGCCCAGGCCCAGGCGGTCGATCAGGGCCTCGGCGGCGGTGCGCACGGTGGGGTCGTGGTAGTGGTTGCGGAGCAGGTCGTTGGCCTGCTGGAGCAGGGACACCTCGGGGCCCGGTTCGCGGCCGGCCTCGATGAGCAGGGCCAGTGGATCCGCCTCGACGTCCAGGCAGCCGCGGCTGCCGCAGTGACAGGGGCGGCCCTCGGGGTTCACCGTGAGGTGGCCGACCTCCAGGGCCAGGCCCGAACTGCCCGTGTGCAGGCGGCCGTCGAGGACCAGTGCGCCGCCGACTCCCCGGTGTCCGGTGGCCACGCAGAGCAGGTCCCGGGCGCCGCGGCCCGCGCCGTGCCGGTGCTCGGCGAGCGCGGCGAGGTTGACGTCGTTGCCCGCGAAGGCCGGGCCGGTGATCTGGGCCGCGGCCACGCACTCCGCGAAGATACGGCGGACCGGCGCGCCCACGGGCCAGGCCAGATGCAGAGGGTTGAGAGCCAGCCCGTCCGGTTCGGCGACGGCGGACGGCACGGCGAGCCCGGCGCCCACGCAGCGGCGGCCCGTCGTACGCAGGAGTTCGGCGCCCGCCTCGACCACCGAGCCCAGCACCTTCGCCGGGTCCTCGTCCACGGTCTCGCAGCCCGGTGCGGTCGCCACGATCCGGCCACCCAGGCCGACCAGCGCGGCCCGGAAACCGTCGGCGTGCACCTGCGCGGCGAGCGCCACGGGCCCGTCGTCGGCCACCTCCAGCCGGTGCGAGGGGCGCCCCTGGGAACCGGCCGCCGCGCCCGGCCGGGCGTCCACCCGGATCAGCCCGAGCGCCTCCAGCTCGGCGGCCACCGCACCGGCCGTCGCCCGGGTCACCCCCAGTTCGGCGGTGAGCACCGCCCGGGTCGGCGCGCGCCCGGTGTGCACGAGCTCCAGCGCGGGCCCCAGCGCACCGCGCCCCCGGTCCAGCCGCGTCCTCGAGGTGGTCCCTTCCCCCGCCGCCCGGGGGTCCGCCTTGCCGCTCATGAGGGCGAGTCTCCCATGATCCGCAGACCGGCCGGCCTGCGCCGCAACCTAGATTCCACTCACCCTCAGGGTGATGTTCAACCGCCCGGTGAGCCCGAGCCCGGGCGGCGCCGTGCCGGGGTGCACCCGCGGCACCCCGTGGTACGCCATGCGCGACACGCCGCCGAAGACGAACAGGTCCCCACTGTGCAGCTCCACGTCCGCATAGGGCCTGACCCGCGTCTCGGTGTTGCCGAAGCGGAAGACGCAGGTGTCGCCGAGGCTCAGCGACACCACGGGCGCGTCGGAGTTCTCGTCGCTGTCCCGGTGCATCCCCATGCGGGCGTCGCCGTCATAGAAGTCGCTTTTACCGACCGCTGAACTGACCGGAACGGCTGTGAGCTGGTCATATGCGTCGTGTAGGTGTCCGGGACGCTTTGAACAGCGCTTGCCGATCCGATGGTGCAAATCAGTCTGAGACAGTGACCGCTATGGAGGAGAACGCAGCTCCGAGCACGTCGCCGTGCTCGTCTTGCACCACCAGCGCGGTGCAGTCGGCAACGATACGAAGGCGGTATTCGCCCTTCATGATGCTCGGCTTCAAACCATCAGGCCTGTTGCGTGTGTAGATGCTCGATGACCATGTCCCGGTCAGTGTGGAAAGGACCATGCCGTTTCCCTTGCACTGGCGTGCCTTGCCGATCTTGCGGCGCGGCCGCGGCGTGCGGACACGGACCCATTCGGGGAAGGCATCGAGTGGAGCAGGTGAGAGCATGCCCAGCGTCTCGCGCGTGACAGCCCCTCGAAGCAACGCAAGGACGTTTTCCCGCTCAGTAATGGTTTTGGCGTCAACCCAAAGGCTCGGATAACCGATCTCTGAGAGGGCAGAGACGATGTCCAGGCGGAGAGCCAGCGGCGCGTCGGCGATCTCCTTACGGAGTTCCGGGGCGAAGGCCATGCGGTTCTGCGGGTCTGAGACCTTGTCCTCGGTCACAAAGATCACCGGGAGGGGACGGCCGCCGCTGGTGGACTGGCTGGCGGCCTTGGTCTTCGCCAACTCTAGGTCGTCGTCTCTGCGCGCCGCACGAAGGGCGGTGAGGTAGATCGCGGTGTCCCGACCGCCTTCGCCATTGGCCTTGCAGGGCGATCGGCGGTCAGCCTCACGTTCCAGAGCTTCGAGTGCGTCCGCCGGATCGGTGGGCAGAACGTCGAATGCCTGCCACAGCGCGGCCTCGAAGTACTCAGTCTCCTGGTCCGAGGTCGCTGCGGCTTAGGGCGGCCGGCCCCGTTGGCCTGCGGATGAGCCTGGTGGACGTGATAACGGAACCGTTATCCGGCCATAAGCGGGATCATGGTCAGGCGCCGGCGTGGAGATGGGCGGCCCACAGGGACGGGGTGCGGGTCCTGTTCAGGTCGCCGGGAAGGTCGTGGCCATCGCGGACGGCCCGGATGGCGTGGTGAAGGGCGTGGGCAGCCCGGCTGGCATCTAAGGTGCCCTCGTCGGTGGTGAGGTGGGTGTAGAAAGCGTCGGCGACGGTGACGGCGATCTGGTCGTCGATCTCCCACAGGGTCCCGACCACGTGGGGAAAACCGGCAAGTTGAAATGCCGAGGTCAGGTGGATGGCCTCATCGAGCAGCTCGGCGGCATCGATGGCTGCCGTGCGGCAGGCGGACAGGTAGGCCAGCTGCGCCTGGTCGAGACGGACCGGAGCGAGGCTGGCCACGGTGAGCGGGTCGGCGTCGTGGTCGTGAAGCAGCAGCAGGCTCTTCGACGGGTCGGCGGGATGGCTGGCGCCGTGGCAGGCGAAGTGTGCGATCGGGCAGGTGGGCAAGTGCGCCAAGACGCTGGCCTTGGTCGGTAGAGAGGCTGAGAGGCTGGCGGGATCGCGGTCCGGGTCGGGCTCGCGCAGCAGCACGGGATCGGTCAGGTGCTGGTGCAGCTTCTCGACTTCGGCAGGTACGTAGTTCAGCCGACCGCGGTCAGGGAGGTGGGGGGTGGTGGGCATCGCCACGATGAGAGCGCGGGCGGGTGAGGGTAGTGCGGGGGTGCGCTGGCGGGTGTAGCGCAGGGCGCGCACGGTGGGGGTGTAGGAGGAGATGACCCGGTCGAGAACGGTGCGCCGCTCCGGGGCGTCGGCCGGGTCGGTGTGGTAGCCGGCAGCGTGGACGGGCAGCAGGCCCAGTAGGCCGCCCGGTGCCCACCACACCTGGGGCCAAGCAGCCCCCGGCGAGGGCTGGCGGTGGTGGCCCAGGGCGGTCAAGACGGGTCCGGTGACGACATCCCACAACCACTCCAAGGTCCGCGACAAGATGGCTTGGGCCTCGCGCCGCAGGGCTCCACTTGCACCCGCACTTGCGGTGTGCAGGGCCTGGCGGAAGATGTTGATGCGGTCGATCAGGGCGTCGTAGCCGAGTCCGGGCAGAGGGACGGCGGTGATGCCGGTCTCGGTGAGCAGCAGGGCGTCGCTGCGGTAACCACTGATGTTGAACACCACCACCGAGCCCTGGCCTGCCTGGGCAAGAAGTTCCTCGGTGGTGGGGGGAAGCCCGAAGGAGGCGAACGCGTCGTGGGTACGGACCTCGGCCAGGGTGGCGGCGAAGTCACGGGCGAGCCGATGCCGGTCTTGTACGAGACGGTCCTGGCCTCCTAGCGGGGTTCCTGGGGCGTCAGCTGGCACGACGGTGAGAGCAGAGGTCTCCGGCTGGTCGAGCCGGTCACGTAGCACTACGAACCGCGCGGCCAGCTCGGGGTGCTGTTCGTGGAGGTCAGTGAGATCGCTACGGGTATCCAGTACCTGACTCAACAACACCGCTCGGCCCGCCTCTAGCAGCCGCAACGCCCGGGCCGCGCAATCCTGCTCTGTCCCCCTGGGGTTGGCGAGGACCAGCGCGGCGGCATCACCAGCCAGGCCGGCAAACCCGCCGAGCGCATACTGCTGGTCCCCACGGGCCAACTGACGCGGGGCCACCTCGGGCAACAGCCACACCGCCGCCTCCAGCACATCCGCTGCCCGCACACGCCCGTCCTCCGACTGGGCCAGCAGCCGAGCCGCCGCCCCGGCCGCACGCATACGCACCGAAGGCGCTGCCGACCCAGACTCCCACGCCCCCACGTATGCAGACACGGCTTCGTCGAGGTCTGTCTGGTCCCCGGTGCGCCCGAACCGCTCCCGCAGCGCGGCGCCCAGGTTGGACAGCATCGCTGCCCGGTCGGGGTGGTCGGCGGGGGTGGCCTGGGTCGCCTCCCGGCCAAGGCGGATCGCCTCATCCAGATCCGTCTGGTCCCCGGTGCGCCCGAACCGCTCCCGAAGCGCGAGGCCCAGGTTGGACAGCATCGTTGCCCGGTCGGGGTGGTCGGCAGGGGTGGCCTGGGTCGCCTCCCGACCGACGCGGATCGCCTCATCCAGATCCACCTCATCCAGATCCGTCTGGTCCCCGGTGCGCCCGAACCGCATATGCAGCGCCCCAGCCAGGTTGGACAGCATCGCTGCCCGGTCGGGGTGGCCGGCGGGGGTGGCCTGGGTCGCCTCCCGGCCAAGGCGGATCGCCTCATCCAGATCCGCCTGGTCGCCGGTGCGCCAGAACCGCACCTGCAGCGCCCCAGCCAGGTTGGACAGACGACCCGCCCGGTCGGGATGGCCAGCGGGGGTGGCCCCCACCGCCTCCCGGCCAAGGCGGATCGCCTCATCCAGATCCGTCTGGTCCCCAGTGCGCCCGAACCGCTCCCGCAGCGCGGCGCCCAGGTTGGACAGGTAGCCCGCCCGGTCGGGGTGGCCAGCGGGGGTGGCCTGGGTCGCCTCCCGGTCAAGGCGGATCGCCTCATCCAGATCCGTCTGGTCCCCGGTGCGCCCGAACCGCTCCCGAAGCGCGGCGCCCAGGTTGGACAGACGACCCGCCCGGTCGGGGTGGTCGGCGGGGGTGGCCTGGGTCGCCTCCTGACCGACGCGGATCGCCTCATCCAGATCCGTCTGGTCCCCGGTGCGCCCGAACCGCTCCCGCAGCGCGAGGCCCAGGTTGGACAGCATCGCTGCCCGGTCGGGGTGGTCGGCGGGGGTGGCCTGGGTCGCCTCCCGGCCAAGGCGGATCGCCTCATCCAGATCCGTCTGGTCCCCGGTGCGCCCGAACCGCTTCCGCAGCGCGGCGCCCAGGTTGGACAGCATCGTTGCCCGGTCAGGGTGGCCGGCGGGGGTGGCCTCCACCGCCTCCTGACCGACGCGGATCGCCTCGTCCAGATCCGTCTGGTCCCCGGTGCGCCCGAACCGCACCTGCAGCGCCCCAGCCAGGTTGGACAGCATCGCTGCCCGGTCGGGGTGGTCGGCGGGGGTGGCCTGGGTCGCCTCCCGGCCAAGGCGGATCGCCTCGTCGAGGTCTGTCTGGTCCCCGGTGCGCTCGAACCGCTCCCGCAGCGCGAGGCTCAGGTTGGACAGGTAGCCCGCCCGGTCGGGGTGATCGGCAGGGGTGGCCTGGCTCGCCTCCCGGCCAAGGCGGATCGCCTCATCCAGATCCGCCTGGTCCCCGGTGCGCCCGAACCGCACCTGCAGCGCGGCGCCCAGGTTGGACAGGTAGCCCGCCCGGTCGGGGTGATCGGCAGGGGTGGCGTGCAGAATACGCTGCCACAGCTCCACGGCAGCGGAGATCACAGTCAGTTCGGTGGAGATGAACGCCTGCTGGAGCAAGCGGGTAGCAACTGGCTCGATGGCGTCGGCGAAGAGCGGCAGCAGCGGTTCGGGCAGGGCGTCGACGCCAGCGAGAAAACACGGCGCAAGCCACTCAACCGTGGCCTCGAGGTCCGCCTGGTCCTCCCCTTCGGGGAGCACCTGGTACCGGAACCAGTGCAACCAACCAAGGCTATATGAGGCCTCAAGGGGGTCCTCGTCGTTATCCCACAGGAGTTCGGCAAGCTGTCGTGCCTCGGTCAGCGCCTTCGGCTCCACCGCCGCGGAGAGATCCCCCGCAACAATGCGGTGCAGCCGCGCCTGTATCACGGCGAGTCTGCGTGCTCGCTCCCCCGTCTGCTCACTCACACATGGTGAGGTTAGTCGCACAATCGGTGGAACGACCGGATGTTTCCCCGATACGGTCTCTTTGCCCGGCCGCAGGCCGTCGTTAGCGGCAGGGGCGGGAAATCAGAGCGTCACGGGCACCGCACACGGGAGAGATCCATGACCGACAGCTCAAATGAGGTGGCGCAGCGCACGGCCGCAACGTTGGCCTACGTGTGTGCGAAGGTGGAGCAGATCCGCGAGGACCTGTGCACCGGTGCGGGCGGGGACGAGGCGCCACTGGACCAACTCCTGGCCGCAATACGCGACGGCGGGGACCTCACCGGCCCGCTCGACCGGCTGCACCATCGTCTGCAGGCAGACGGCGATGCCAAGGGCATCTACGGGAACATCCGCAACGGTGCAGCTCCCCACGGTCTTCACCCAGCCGGGATTGATGCATCGGGCCCGCCCGAAATCGTGTACCTGTGCCCGGTCAGCCAGTGTTCGCGCTATTGGTGGCCGCAGGCCGCCGCGTCCGTACCCCAGTGCCAGATCAGGGGGGAGAAGCTGCGCCGGGGACGGCTGTAAGCGGTGGGCGGGCTGCTGTCCGAACTCGGCAAGAAACTCGCCGAGCGTTGGCTGTCACTCCTCGTCCTGCCGGGTGCTTTGTACCTGGCCGTCGCTGCCGCAGCTCACGCGCTCGGCCACACCCACCCCTTCGCCCTCTCCCGGCTCACCGACCAGGTCACCGCCTGGGCCCATGCACCCGCCGCCCGTACCCTGGGCGGCCAAGTCGTGCTGTTGGCCGCGATACTGGCTGCCTCGGCTGCGGTCGGCCTGGCGGCTCAAGCTCTCGGCTCGTTGACCGAGCGCCTCTACCTGGCCGTCGACTGGCGCACTTGGCCCTCTCGCCTAAGCCGCCACGTTGATGAGCACGTTACCGGTCGGCAAAGAGACTGGGATGCCGCTGCCCGCGCCTGGCACCAGTACCGCGAGGATGCCGCCCTGGCCCTCGCCTCCGGTGGGCGGCAGACCGACCCTGCCCCCCGTCAAGACGCCTATCAGGCGATGGCCCGCATTGCTCCCGAACGCCCTGCCCGCCCCACCTGGAGCGGAGACCGCATCCACGCCGCCACCGTTCGCCTGGAGCGCGACTACCACCTAGGCCTGGCCACCGTTTGGCCCCACCTGTGGCTGTTCCTGCCCGATGCCCCCCGTGCCGAGATCACATCCGCCCGCCAGACCCTGAGCCGCGCCACCACCCTGTTCGCCTGGGCCCTGCTTTACCTCCCCCTCGTCGCGTGGTGGTGGCCCGCCGTCCTGATCACGGTCACCCTCGCCCTCACCGGCCAGGTCCGCACCCGGGCTGCCGCCGACACCTACGCGCTACTGCTGGAGGCCGTCACCCGCGTGCATGTCGGCGACCTTGCCCGCCATCTCGGCCTGGACTTCACCGGGCCCCTCACCCGGGAGGCCGGGGACGACCTCACCCGTCTCCTGGCACACAGCCCACCCCCACCACCCCCGCCTGTCGGCGGATAATGGCCCCTTATCCGGTGGTTTCTCTCGCTCTCCCAGTTGGTTGGTGTCGAGGATGATCACCCGCGCAGAGTAACGATGCCGTCGAGCCACCGTCCCCGGAGTCGAAACTTCACAGTTGACCACCTTCAAGGAGCCGGGCTTCGAAGTCGGCGATGCGTTTCTCGGCGAAACGCAGGTTGGAACGGGCGCCTTCAAGTCGCTCTTGCAGGGTTCGGTGTTCTTGGGCCAGTTGCTGGACTCGTCGTTTGAGAGTGGTGTTCTCGGTGGTGAGCTGCTGGACGGATTCGCCGGGGACCATCTGATCGAAGTCCCTGAGCTGACCCATGAGTTCCCCGATTCGTTGTCGCTGGGCGAGGATTTCGTTCTGGGCGCGGGTTAGCTGGTCCTCGGCGTTGAGGGCTCGTTCTCGCCATGATGCTTCGATGCGCTCGTGTTCGTTCTGGCTGACGTGGTCGTGGCGGCTCTTGCTTTCGGTGACGGCGGCCTGGACGAGACTGCGGGCGTCAGTGTTCTCGTAGAGGAACGTGGCGGACACGCCTGCGCGCTGGGCGATCGCCCGGACGGTGAGGCGGCCGCGTTCGCGGCGGAGCTGGCCGATGGCCTTCTCGACGCGGTGGAGTTTGTCCTGGGTCTGGCGGCGGCGGGCGGCCGTCGCCGCCGCGGTCTGGTCCGGGGCGGCGGTCACCGTGCCTCGGAGTCATCGTCGTCGTGGAGGGCGTCGGTGTCCCCGTGGCGGGCGAGCTCTCGTGCCCGGAAGGTGGTGGACCAGACGCGGCCGAAGTAGTCCTGCGGTCGGCGGAGGTCGAGGGTGAGGGCTTCTTCGAGGAGGTCGACGGCGGCCAGAGCCCTCTCCAGGCCGTTGATCGCGCGGGCTGTGGGCTCGAAGACCCGGTGCAGGTAGTCGGCAGTCGCACTGGTGGGGGCGCGTTCCGCGAGCATCCGCCACTGCTCCCGTTTGCGCTGCCAATAGACGAGGTCAGCGCCTGACAGGACGAACTTGTCGCAGTTGTGGCAGTCCATATTCCAGGGGCAGGCATCTGTCGGCGTACGAGGTTCTCTCCCCAGGTGCGTACGGGCGAACGTCCCCAGCTGTCAGGCCACTTGGTTCTCTCGCTCGATGGCCTGTAGGCGGTTCTTGAGGCGGTAGCTCGGGCCGTTGATGGAGATCACTTCGCAGTGATGCAGGAGACGATCAAGAATCGCGGTTGCGAGGACCTCGTCACCGAACACCTGGCCCCACTCGCTGAAGGTCTTGTTCGAGGTCAGGATGATGGAGCCCTTCTCGTAACGCTTGGAGATCACCTGGAAGACCAGGTTCGCCTCCGCCCGTTCCAAGGGCTGATAGCCGACCTCGTCGACCACGAGGACGCTCGGCCGCAGGTAGGTGGTGAGCTTGCTGGTCAGCCGCCCGGCGGTCTCGGCGGCTTTGAGCTGACGGACCATGTCGTCGAGGCTGGTGAAGTAGATCGAGTAGCCGGCCCGGCAGGCCGCGACCGCCAACGCGACCGCGATATGCGTTTTCCCGACCCCGGGCGGCCCCAGCAGAGCGGCGTTGGCCTTCGCCTCGACGAAGGAGAGGGTGGCAAGGTCTTTGACCTTGCGCGGGTCGAGCTCGGGCTGGAAGGAGAAGTCGTACTCATCCAGCGTCTTGTGGTGCGGCAGCTTGGAGAGCCGCAGGCCGTTGCGGAAGCGGCGGTCGTCGCGGACGGCCAGCTCCTCGGAGAGGACCAGGTCGAGGAAGTCGAGGTAGCCGAGCTTGCCCTCGTCAGCGCGGCGGATGTACTCGTTGATGTTCTCCACCAGGTGGGGCAGGCCGAGCTTGCCGGCCGTGCTGCGGATGCGGTTGCCGGTCAGCTCGCTCAAGACGACTCCCTCGTCGACGACTTGGTGGTGAAGGGCCTGGTCCCGGTCAGCTCGTCATAGACCGACAGCGGGCGGCGTGAGACCTCGATCTGGGTGGCCGCGGAGCGGTTCAACAGGGCCTGCAGCGAACCGACTTGGCTGCCGGAGGCCGGTTCGCGACGCGGCGGGGGTCCCTCGCCGGTGGTCGTGCGGCGGTTCTTGCCGGTGGGCAGGCCGTCCCAGTGCTCGTCCGCCTTGACGACGGCGCCGCGGCCGACCACCCGCGCGTGGGCGGACAGCAAGGTCTCGCCGCTGGTGTCGGGAACGGTCGTGTGCAGCATGATCTGGGACTTCGTCGCCCGGATCTCGACCAGCTGCCGTGGGCGGACCTTGCGGGCTGGCACTGAGTAGAGGTTCCCGTCGAAGGCGACCAGGCAGTCCTTGCCGACCGGACGCAGATGTCGCTCAGTCACCAAGTACGGAGTCGGCGGCAGCGGTTTGAGGGCCGCGTGGTCGCGGGCGGCCCGGACGCCGATGACTTCCCGGTGCGTCTTGTGGATCTGGTCCCGGCGCCTCGGCACCCACGTGGCGAACGCGGCATCCATCTCCTCGATCGAAGAGAACGCCCGCCCGGACAGGACATGATCGCGGACGATCAACACCTGGCGCTCGACGCGGCCCTTGCCCGTGGGCCGGTAGGCGGCCAGGACGTCGATGTCGAAGTCGTAGTGGCCGGCGAACCCGACCGCTTCCGGATGCAGCGGAACGGCCTCGCCCGGGGCAACGTGCCGGCGCACGACCGTCTTGGTCCGGTCATAAACGATCGTCATCGGCACCCCGCCGAAGTGCGCAAACGCCCGCCGGTGGCACTCGAAGAAGGTCTGCAGGTCCTGGCTCGTGGTGAAGCAGCAGAACGGGTCGCGCGAGTAAGACAGCACCATGTGGAACGAATAGACCTTGCCGATGCCCATGTGAGCAAGGATCTTGCCCTCATCACCCCAGTCGACTTGGGCCTGGGCCCCGGGAATGACCTCGAAGCGGCGGTGCAGGCCCGCCAACTCCTTTGGCGTGATGCCCAGTTCCTCGGCGATCCTGGGCCGGGCCTGCTGAACGTAGAGCTTGACGCGCTGATAGTTGCCGGTGAACCCGTACTCCGCGGCCAGCCGCTCGTGGATCACCGACGCCTTCATCAGGATCTCGGCCCGCAGCATCGAGTCGACCAGCGGCGCGAACTCGTCGATCACCCTGGGCACCACCTGACCGGCAGCCGAACGACGCGGCGGCGTCGACGGGCCCGCGAGGTACTTGCGGACCGTCTTGCGGTCCAGCCCCGTCTCCCGGGCGATCTCCGACAGGCTCATGGCCCCGGACTCCAACAGCCCACGGAAACGCCGTAGTTCGGACCACCGGCGCGGATCCAGGACCACTGCCGACCACCCCCTGCCGCAGACACCGACTACGCAGCAGAGTGCCGACCAGCCCACCTCAGCACATCAGGAACTGGCCGCATTCGCCCGTACGTGGGTGGGGACGTTCAGGTGTACGCCGACAGCATCGCCGTCGACGACGGGCTGGAAGGTGCAGAAGCCGCCTTCGGCTGGGGTGGATCTGCGGGTGAGATCGACGGCGAGAGCTTCGGCTTCTTCTCGTGTCATCGGCTCGCTGCCTGACAGGAGAAGTCCTGGCTCCGCCGATCCGGGTCCGGCGACCCAGACGGCGTTCAGCGCATCCTCCAGGCGGGGGTCGGTGCTGGCAAGGTGGGTGTAGTGCTCGGCCATCCTCTCGGAGACCTGCCCGAGGTAACGCTTGATGTGAGTGAGGTTGGCACCGTTGCGCAGAAGGTTGGTGGCCAGGGTGTGACGGGCCTGATGGGCCACGTAGTGTCCGACGTCAAGGGTGTCTACCCAGTCACGGAAACAGCGCCCGAACCAGGCGTGGGTCACGCTGTGCTGTCCGCTGGCATTGGCTGAGCGGCGGGGAAAGAGAGCGAGTCCGCTTCGCTCCTGGCCGGTCGGCGGACGGCCGTGCTGCCGGACGAACCGGGCGACTGTGGTTGCCTGACGCCGTTCGATGCGTTCATAGAGCCGTTCAGGGATGCGGATGGCCTGGTCATAGTTGCCGACCTTGGTCTGGTCGTGCCAGAACATCGGGATGCCGTTGAGGCGGCTGATGCAGTCGAAGCGGACGCCGGAGACCTCGCTGCCGCGTCGGCCGGTGAAGACGAGAGCCTCCCAGATGTCACGGAGCCCGCGGTCGTCGAGGTCGAAGTCCTCAAGCCTTCGCAGGTTGTCCTCGCCGGCCAGCGCGCGTGCGACACCGTCGGGAAAGGGACGGCGGCGGCCCGACTTCGCGGTGGACAGAGGGATAGTGATGATGAACTCCCGGGCCAGGCCCAGCCGTTCGGCCTCACCTAATTCCAAAGCAGTCCGCAAGACCTGACGGGCTCCTGAGAACGTCGCCGCCACCGTGCACTTGGTGACGGGACTCTGCTCGAACCTGCTGCCATTCTCGTAGAGGCCGAGCGACAGCAGTCCGTGTTCGCGCCGGTGTCGCTGGTCGGCGACGAAAGTGACAGCGTGGTCTTTGGCCAGCAGTGCCGGGTCATGGCCTCCCGCGGGGGCCTGCGCTTCCAGGAAGGCGCTGAGTTCGATACAGCCTCGGCGCGGCCGGGTGAGGGTGCTGTTGCTGCGGGGCGGGTTGGATGTCAGCCGGGCGTCCAGCAGATCCCAGAGAAGGTCGCGGAGCCAGCGCTGAGTGACGCCTGACAGGTCGATGACTGTGCTGCGGTTGCGGACGCGGACCCCGTAGAACTCGGTGTCGATGAACCCAGCGTCCTTGGTGTCCTCGCGGGTGAAGTAGACGTGCCGCAACTGGTCGAGCATGACCTTGACGATGTGTCTGGTATGCGGCCGGGCCTGGGCCTCGTCGAAGTCGGCGAGCGAGGTGACATTCTGTTCCCGGCATTCGTCGGCCACGTGCTGGATCCAGGGGAGCGACCAGCGTCGGCCGTCGCCCTGCTGCTGCGTGTGCCGGAACACCGTCCACTTGATCTCTGCCTTCACCAGTGACCGCAGTCCCAGCAGGGACAGCTGCCCATTCATCCGGGCGACCGGGCGGACAGTCAAGCACCAAGCCCGGAAGGCGGCTTTGTCCGCATAACTGATCACGGGACGTTCGCCTCGCTCCAGGTGCCGGGGCGTCCAGCCGGGCGGGAGTTTGGCACCGCCTGGCTTGCCCGCGCTCACGTAGCGGTGGTGGTGCTGACGGCAGAGGCCGAGCGGACGGTCGGCGACCGACGGACAGGCGACCACCTGGCACTTCCCGAAGCCGACGAAGGGTTTCTGACCAGCCAGCCAGCTCTCGAAGTCGACCGACCGGCCTCGGCCCCTGCGCAGCTTGCGATATCCGATCCAGCGTTCCGTGTGCAGGTAGCACATGCCCTCCTTGCCCTTGGCCGGCAGGTCCGGGCAGAGGCGACAGGGCGGCGCGACCAACCACCCCACGGGGGACAGCGGCCGCGCGGCCTGGAGAAACCCGCCCATGTGCCCGCCGTCCTTCTGCCAGGCGAGCCACTCGTCTTCGTGTTTTCTGCAGAAATCCTTCGCCGTCGCCTTCGACCGTGCGCAGTCCGGGACGCGGCACGACCACCCGTAGGTCGGATGGTCCCTCGGGAGGCTGATGACATCGGGCCGCAGCAGCGGGTCGAAGTCAGGCGCCCCGATCAGTGCCTGGAGCGCCTCAAGCCGGTCGGTGACCGTGCGCCTCGCATGCGAACCACCGACGGCCACCAGCGGCAAAGCGGTCACTCCTCCTCACCCCAGACCGCACGCAGCGCCTGGATGAACTCCGGCGAATGCTGGTCAGGGTGTCCGTAGACCTCGTCGACGGTCCGCACCGAAGCCCAGTTACCGGCCTCCTTAGCGACGTACAGGTCATTGCCGGAGGCGTCGAGAATCGCCGAGGTGAAGCTGTGCCGGAAGGAGTGAGGCCTGATCCTTCCCGGAAGCCCGGCCCTGCGGCCAGCCCGGCGGAGCATTCCGCGGGCCGCGTCCGAGGTCCAGGGCTCGCCCCGGTTCGGCCCGGACAGCTGGATCAGCAGCATGCCGTGCCCAGTGGCCACCTGCGCGTACTCCGTCGTCATGTACTCGAAGTAACTGCTGATCATCGCTGGACTGACCCGGTAGATCTCGCCGCCGCTGATCACCCCGCTGGCCATCCGCCAGTCCGGTTTCGCCTTCGCTGCGGCCCGGTTGACATTGCCCCAGCGGTGACAGACGTGGACGTGCGGGCTCCGGCACTCGCCGCACCCCGCGTTCTCCCGCAGATGCAGGTCCACCAGGTGCAGCCCCGTCAAACCCCCGATCCGCAGGCTCGTGTCGGACAGCCAGGTGACCACCATCCTGTCCCGCGCCGTGTTCACGACCGTCACCAGCTCCGGGCGCGCACCGTCCGGCAGCATCTTCGGATGCCTCCGCCGCGTGCCCTGCGCAGGCGCCAGCGGATTCTTCGCCACCGAGGCCATCACGTGTCCCAGCAGAGCCCGGTCCCGGTCCACCCGGGTGGGCAACTCCCTTACGTCCAGGGCGGCCCGAAGCCCCGGATTCGCCCCCAGGCCGCACTGATGCAGGTAGAAACCCTTCACACACGAGGCAGCGATCTGAAGCGCCGACGCACCGTAAGGGCGCTTCGGCGGCGTCCGCCACGGCTCACCGAACGGCATCTCCACTCTCGCCCCAACTGCCCCCATGTACCGCAGCAGATCCCGCAGCGACGCAGTCTGGGTCGTCAACTGCTCGCGGGCCCGCCACCGCAGGTGATCGACCAGGTAGTACGCGTAGGTCTTCTGCGTACCCCGCCCGTCGTACACACGGAGGAAACTGTCAGCCTCCTCGTCGACAGCCCCATCCGGCAAGACGATCGTGTACGACCACCCGCCACCAGCTCTTTTCATCGGCTGTACTCGGATGTCCCCAAGAACCATCCCGCTTCGCACCAGACCCCCTCGTCCCTGCGTCCAACACGCGACGAAGAGGCTTGCCAGACTTGGTAAAGGCGAACGTGAGGCGACTAAAAGACACCCGAACGGCCGTACTGAACACTCACTGCCCAGTCGGTAAAGTTGATCAGTGCGATGTCGTACGGCGCCGATGCCACCGCCCGCGGGCCGAGCGCGTCGGCCACCGCCCGGCGGCCCAGCTCACCCAGCCAGGACGGGAACGGTTTCACCCGGGCCCCGTCGCCGTCGACGACCGTGCGGGCGTAGGCGTACGGATACCAGTGCCGGCCCAGGCAGACCTGGCGGGCGGTCATGGTGCCGCCGCCGGGGGTGCGGACCGTGCGCAGGCCCGCCGGCGGGCGCGCCCACTCCCGGCAGGCCGCCAGCAGCTCCCGCTGGGCGCGGACGTCGAGCCAGTCCGGCATGTGCACGGCGCCGGGGGCGACCTCGGCGCGCCCTGGGGAACAGCTCCACGTCCATGCGTTCCATCCTGCCCGAAGCTCCGCGCAACCTGGCCTGATCTGCGGCTCCGATAGCCTGGACCCACAATGAGCGACCGTATGACGACTGCGTGGGGCGAGTTCGAGCTGTCCCGCTTCCCCGAGGATCCCCGTGACCGGCTGCGTGCCTGGGACGCCTCCGACGCGTATCTGCTGCGGCACCTGGCCCAGGAGCGGATCCCGCTCTCCGGCACGGTCGTGGTCCTCGGGGACCGCTGGGGCGCGCTGGTCACGGCGCTCGCGGAGCACGGGCCGGTGCAGATCACCGACTCCTTCCTCAGTCAGGAGGCGACCCGGGCGAACCTCGCGCGGGCCGGCGTCGAGCCGGGTGGCGTACGGCTCCTCACCACCCAGGATCCCCCGCCGGACCGCGTCGATGTCCTGCTGGTGCGCGTGCCGAAGAGCCTGGCGCTGCTGGAGGACCAGTTGCAGCGGCTGGCGCCCGCCGTGCACGAGGGCACGGTCGTCGTGGGCACCGGGATGGTGAAGGAGATCCACACCTCCACGCTGGAGCTGTTCGAGCGGATTCTCGGGCCGACCCGGACCTCTCTCGCGGAGCAGAAGGCCCGGCTGATCCTCTGTACCCCGGACCCAGCGCTGGAGCGCGCCGCCAATCCGTGGCCGTACAGCTACGCCCTGCCCGAGGGCATCGGCACGGTCTCCGGGCGGACCGTCGTCAACCACGCGGGCGTGTTCTGCGCCGACCGGCTGGACATCGGCACGCGGTTCTTCCTCCAGCACCTGCCGGCCGGCCGCGGCCCGCGCCGGGTCGTGGACCTGGGGTGCGGCAACGGGGTCGTGGGTACGGCGGTGGCGCTGGCCGACCCCACGGCCGAGGTGCTGTTCGTGGACGAGTCGTTCCAGGCCGTGGCGTCGGCGGAGGCCACGTTCAAGGCCAACGGGGTGCCGGGGCACGCGGAGTTCCGGGTCGGGGACGGGCTGGCGGGGGTGGCGGCCGGCAGCGTGGACGTCGTCCTCAACAATCCTCCGTTCCACTCCCACCAGGCGACGACGGACGCGACGGCGTGGCGGATGTTCAGCGGAGCGCGGCGCGCGCTGCGGCCGGGCGGCGAGCTGTGGGTGATCGGCAACCGTCACCTGGGCTACCACGTGAAGCTGCGGCGCCTGTTCGGCAACAGCCAACTGGTGGCCTCCGACCCGAAGTTCGTGGTGCTCAAGGCCGTCAAACGGTAGCGGTCGCCCTCTGCCGGCCGCCCCCCCGTCGGCCGAACGCTGTCGGGCGGCTAGTCGAGCACCCTGATGATCCGTGCCACCTCTCGTGCCATCGCCTCCCGCCCCACGCTGAGGTACTTGCGCGAGTCGACCGCCTCGGGATGAGTGGCGAGGAAGTCCCGGATCGCGCCGGTCATGGCCATGTTGAGGGCGGTGCCGACGTTGACCTTGGCGATGCCGCCCGCGACGGCCGCGACGAGCCCCTCGTCCGGCACGCCCGAGGAACCGTGCAGCACGAGCGGAACGGGCACGGTGACGGACAGCCGTTTGAGGAGTTCGTGGTCGAGGGCTGCCGTACGGGTCGTCATCGCGTGGACACTGCCGACGGCGACGGCCAGGGCGTCGACACCGGTGTCCGCGACGAAGGCGGCCGCCTGGGCAGGGTCGGTGCGGGCGCCGGGCGCGTGGGCGTCCAGCGGCGGTCGGCCCTTTCCGCCGATCTCCCCCAACTCCGCCTCGATCCACAGCCCTTGGCCATGCGCCCAGTCGACCGCGGCGCGGGTCGCGGCAAGGTTCTCGGCGTACGGAAGGCGGGCCGCGTCGTACATCACGGAGCCGAAGCCGGCGTCGGCCGCCTGGCGCAGCAGGTCGTCGCTCTGTACATGGTCGAGGTGCAACGCGACGGGTACGCAGGAGCGTTCGGCGGCCACCGCGGCCGCGCGGGCCAGCGGGAGCAGGCGTCCGTAACGGAACTTGACGGCGTTCTCGCTGACTTGGAGGACGACCGGCGCGTCCGCCGCTTCGGCCCCGGCGATGACGGCCTCGACGTGTTCGAGCGTGATGATGTTGAAGGCGGCGACGGCCGAGCGTGCCTCGGCGGCGCGGGTGACGAGCTCGCCGGTGCGTACGAGGGGCACGGCTTCTCCTTGCGGGTCGTGGGTCAGGGGGCGAGGATCACCGAGCGGGTGAGGTGGCGGGGCCGGTCGGGGTCGAGGCCCCGGCGGGCGGCGACGGCCACCGCGAGGCGCTGGGCGCGGACGAGTTCGGCGAGCGGGTCGAGCGAGCCGTCGACCCACAACCCGCCGGTGGCACGCACCTGTTCGGCCAGTCCGTCCGGCGCCTGGCCGAGCATCCAGGTCGCCGTCCCGCGCGTGGTGATGCTGATGGGGCCGTGCCGGTACTCCATCGCCGGGTAGGCCTCGGTCCAGGACAGCGAGGCCTCGCGCATCTTCAGCCCTGCCTCGCTCGCCAGTCCGACGGTCCAGCCGCACCCCAGGAAGGTGAACTGGGTGCAGTCGACGAGCCCTTCGGGCAGCGGGGTGAACAGCGCGGCGCGGGCGTCGGCGACGACCGTGTCGGGGTGCAGGCCGAGGTGGGCGCGGAGCAGGGTGAGCGCGCTGGTGGCGAACCGGGTCTGCACGACGGACCGTTCGTCAGCGAAGTCCAGTACGACGATGTCGTCGGCGGCCGTCATCACGGGGGTGTCCGGATCCGCGGTGACCGCGGCGGTGCGGGTGCGCCCCTTCAACTGCCCCAGCAGGTCCAGCACTTCGGTGGTGGTGCCGGAGCGGGTGAGGGCGACGACACGGTCGTACGGGCGCCCGTACGGGAACTCGGACGCGGCGAAGGCGTCGGTCTCGCCCTGGCCCGCCCCTTCCCGCAGGGCCGCGGCCGCCTGTGCCATGAAGTACGAGGTGCCGCAGCCGACGATCGCGACCCGCTCCCCCGGTCCCGGCAGCGCCCCGCCGCTGTGCGCCGCCTGTGCGGCCGCCCGTATCCAGCACTCGGGCTGGCTGTTCAGCTCGTCCTCGACATGGGTCATGCCGTACCCCTCCCCTGGCTGATTTTTCTTGCAAGATATAGCCAGCTTTCAAGCACAATCAAGCATTCGAGGCGGGACGGGGTGCGCTAGGGTCGCGGAAGATCGAGGAACGGAGGCTCCGGATGTCGCGCGATGCCCGCTGGAAGGCGCTGCTGGAACTGCTGGTGGAACGCGGCCGCCTGGACGTCGAGGAGGCCGCGGCGGAACTGTCGGTGTCGGCCGCGACCATCCGCCGGGACTTCGACCAGCTCGCCGAACAGCAGATGCTGGTGCGCACCCGGGGCGGGGCGGTCGTGCACGGGGTGTCGTACGAACTGCCGCTGCGCTACAAGACAGCGCGCCACGCCTCCGAGAAGCAGCGCATCGCCAAGGCGGTGGCGGACCTGGTCGCGCCGGGCGAGGCGGTGGGCCTGACCGGCGGTACGACCACGACCGAGGTGGCCCGAGCGCTGGCCGTGCGCGCGGACCTCGCGTCGGGCTCACCGGCGCTGACCGTCGTCACCAATGCGCTCAACATCGCCAACGAGCTGGCCGTACGGCCCCAGTTCAAGATCGTGGTGACGGGCGGGGTCGCGCGTCCGCAGTCGTACGAGCTGATCGGGCCGCTGGCGGACGGGGTGCTCGGCCAGATCACGCTCGACGTGGCGGTGCTGGGGGTGGTGGCCTTCGACGTCACGCACGGCGCGGCGGCGCACGACGAGGCGGAGGCCGCGATCAACCGGCTGCTGTGCGAACAAGCCGAACGAGTGATCGTCGCGGCCGACTCGAGCAAGCTGGGCCGGCGGGCGTTCGCCCGGATCTGCGCGGCCGAGACGGTGGACACACTCGTCACGGACACAGCAGTGGGGCCGAACACCGTGCGCCGGTTCGAGGAGGCGGGGATGCGGGTCGTCGTCGTGTGACGCCCCGGCACGCCGCGTCAGATGCCGCCGGGATCCGCCCGTACGAACCCCGCGCCCCGCTGGTCGTTGCAGCCCGCTTCGAACCGGCCGACGGGGTCCGGCCACACCTGCTGGGCCTGGAGCGCGACGCTGACCAGGGTCATCAGCAGGTCGACGTCACTCGCGGCATCGAGGCGTATGGTCACCCACTGCGAACCCGGGACGATCCGGATCGCCCCCGAACCCTTGAGGTCCTTGGCGAAACGCCGGATGGCACGGTCCGTCAGATGCAGGTCGACGTCCCGGTCCGAGTGGAAGTGGGCGATCTCGCCCCGGTCCGAGCTGAGCGCCTGCCCCAGGCCGCAGCTCGGTACGGCCTGTCTCAGGTCCGGCCAGGTCGCCAGTTGCGTGAGAGCACGCGAGGCCAACGTCATGGGCCCATCATGGCCCGCTCACTCTTGCGCAACCAGCACGTGAGCGAGCATTAACCGACCCGTATCCACGGTCTGGCCGAAGACGCACCACCGGAAAATCAGGCCCATCTCCTCCCGGACCAGGCACTTCAGCATGTTTTGCGCGCCCGGGCGGGGCGAGCAAGTGGCCGAAAGACGACGGAAGTCACCGCCGGGCGGCGGGTGTTCGTGCCCGACGACGGTCCGGGGGTCGCGCGCGATTCACCGGATGGCAACTCCGTACGGCTCGAACCGGTATGCCACACCGGGCACACGGACACTTCCGGTCACGCACGGCCACGGAGGTCGGGGCGTCCTGGCGCGACCGGACGGCCGGCCGAGGCCGGGCCGCTGCCCGTCGCGCGGTACACGGACGATCCCGACGGCACGGCCGGCCTCACGGTCCTGATCCGCGCAACGCACCGACTAACGGCCCGTGACACTCACCGGCCCCCGGCCGTCAGCCCGCGCGCCACGGCAGGCGGGCCACGACCAGGTTCGGGTCCCGCATGGTCAAGTACGCCGCGCTGGGCACATACACGCTCCGGTCACGCACGGCCACCGAGGTCGGATCGGCCAGGCCGTCCTTTCGCGCGAGCACGATGGTGCGGGTGCCGTCAGGTCGTACCAGGGCGATCTGGCCCGTGGCGGTCAGGGCCGCGAGGACGGTGTGCCCGCGGCCGGTGAAGGCGAAGTCGTCGATCCCGTGCAGCCCGGTCGCTCTGGTCTCGATCGCGTCCGCGGAGTCGTCCGGCCGTACGGGGATGCGCAGCAGCGTCCCCCGGTCGCTGTTGGACACCCACACGGCATGGCCGTGGACCTTGATTCCGTTGGCGCCGAAGCCGCCCGAGGGGGCGTGGGACGGGGCGAGCGCGGGGACCTTGGCCCATTTCGTGGCGGTCCCGCCCTCCTGCGGGACGCGCCAGACCGTGCCCAGCACCGAGTCGGCGGCGTAGAGCACACCTCTGTGCTCGTCGAGGGCGAGCCCGTTGGGCAGTCCGTCGGCCGGGAGCTTCGCGATCTGCTTCGGTGTGCCGCCGTCGCGCGTGATGCGCCAGATGCCGGTCTTGCGGGTCCCGGTCGCGTAGGTGACGTACAGCGTGTCGTCGTGGGCCCGGGCGATACCGAGGACCACCGCGCTGTGGACGATGGGGGTGTTCGGGTTTTTGACCTCCGGCAGGGTCGCGAGGATCCGGGTGCGGCCGCGCGGGGTGACATTGGCGACCTGCCGGGCGAACGCGAAGGCCAGATCGGCGGAGCCGTCGCGTTCGAGCGCGATGTTCTCCGGTGTCTGCCCGGCGGCGAAGTCGAAGCGGGCGACGACACGCGCGTCCGAGCGCTCCGGCTCACCGCCCGACGCGGTGGCCGACGCGAGCACGCTGACGATGACGGCTGCCACGGCGGCGCCGGCCAGGCGTGGAAGACGGGGCATGGAAACCTCTCTTCGAACAGGACATGAGCACCGCCACACGGGCCCGGACCACGATGAGGGTGCGCAGGTGAGCGGCGTCGGCAGCCGGGGCCGGAGGGTCGCCCGCGCGGGCCATGCCATGGGGCTGCTTGCCGCACACACGAAGGACAGGGCATGCGCCCGGCCTTGCCCTTGCCCGACCTTCGGCACCCCCCTGGGCCGACTTTGTGCCGCTAATGAACAAAGCCCGATCGCACAACGTCGTGCCGGGCAGCGACCTCACCCGTCTCCGTGTCGCCCTCACCGTGTTCTCCGCACTGGACGGCTTCGTCTTCGCCGGCTGGGTCGTCCGCATCCCGGCCATCAAGGAACAGACCCACGCCTCGGCCACCGAGCTGGGCTTCGCGCTGCTCGGCGTCTCGGCCGGCGCGGTGATCACGATGATGCTCACGGGACGGCTGTGCCGCCGCTACGGAAGTCACCCGGTGACCGTCGCGTGCGCCGTCCTCCTCTCCCTCGGCGTCGCGCTGCCCCCGCTCACCCACTCGCTGCTCGGCTCGCTCGCCCCGTCCGTGTGGGCGACGCTGATCGGGTTCGCCGTCACCGGACTCGGCCTGCCAATCTCTTCCCGGTCGCCGTGGAACGGGCCGGTGCCCTGGCCGGCCCCTCCGGCGTCGCGGTCGCCTCCACCCTGGGCTACGGCGGCATGCTCCTCGGGCCGCCCGCGATCGGCTTCATGGCCGACTGGTTCTCCCTGCCGACCGCGCTCACCAGCGTCGCGGCACTGGCGGCCCTGATCGGCGTCATCACTCGCCGCGCGGCATCGGGCTGACCCCACGTCAGACCGACGGACACATCTCGCCCAACAAAAGGTGCGGAGCCCTGGTGAATGCCCCAGCGTGATCATCATGGCTCAGGCGCAGACTCAGGCTCAGGCGCAGACTCGGTCGACCGAGAGTCCCGGCACCACACCGCCTGCGGCCAAGCCGACGCCCGCGGCCAGGCTGACGCGGCCCACGCTGACCGCGATGGTCATCGGTTCCATGGTGGGCGCCGGTGTCTTCTCGCTGCCCCGGCACTTCGCCGAACAGACCGGTGTCGCCGGCGCCCTGATCGCCTGGGGGATCGCGGGTGCCGGCATGCTGATGCTGGCGCTCGTCTTCCGCACCCTCGCGCTGCGGCGGCCGGACCTCGACGCGGGCGTGTACGCGTATGCCAAGGCGGGGTTCGGCGAGTATCTGGGCTTCTTCTCGGCGTTCGGGTACTGGGCGAGCGTCTGCGTCGGCAATGTGGCGTACGGGGTGCTGATCATGTCGACGGTGGGCGCAGTGTGGCCCGCGCTGGGCGAGGGCGACACGGTCGTGGCCGCCGCCCTGTCCACGGTCGGTCTGTGGGGGTTCTTCCTGCTGATCCGGCGAGGGGTCGGGGAGGCCGCGTCGATCAACAGGATCGTCACGGTGGCGAAGACCGTCCCCATCCTGGTCTTCATCGTCCTGGCCCTCTGCTACCTCGACACGGACGTCTTCGCCGCCAACTTCCACGGCACCGCCTCCACCGGTTCGCTGTTCGACCAGGTCCGCGGCACCCTGCCGGCGACGGTGTTCGTGTTCCTCGGGGTGGAGGGTGCCAGCGTCTACTCCCGGCACGCCCAGCGGCGCGAGGACGTCGGCCGCGCAACCCTGCTCGGGTTCCTGAGCGTCCTGTGCGTCTTCGCCTCGGTGACGATCGTGTCGTACGGGATCATGCCCATGGGCGAGATCGCCCAGCTGCGCCGGCCCTCGATGGCGGGCGTCCTGGAGCACGCGGTCGGCACCTGGGGCGGGGTCTTCGTCGGCGTCGGGCTGATCATCTCGGTGCTGGGCGCGTACCTCGCCTGGACGCTGATGGCCGCCGAGGTGCTGTTCGTCGCCGCCCAGGACGACGACATGCCGCGCTTTCTGCGCCGGGCGACCGCGGACGACGTGCCCGTACGCGCGCTGCTGATGACGACCCTGCTGTCCCAGGCCGTGCTGGTCATCACGCTGTTCTCGAAGGACGCCTTCACCTTCGCGCTCGGTCTGACGAGCGCGCTGGCGCTGATCCCCTACCTGCTGGCGACGGCCTTCGCCGTGAAGATCGCGGGGCAGCGACGGACCCGGCGGCACAGCACCGGGGACCTGGTGGTCGGCTCCCTCGCCAGCGTCTACACGGTCTTCCTCCTCGTCGCGGCGGGCCCGAAGTTCCTGCTGCTGTCCTTCATCGTCTACGCCCCCGCGACCGTCCTGTTCATGATGGCCCGCCGGGAACAGGGCCGCCGGCTCTTCTCGGAGGGCGAGCGCGTCGTACTCGCCGTCTCGGTCGCCGGAGCGGGCCTCGGCGTCCTCGCCCTGACGCTCGGCTGGATCAGCCTCTGACGTCCCGGACGCGGGCTGACGCAAGGTTGTCGTATGCACGGTCGTTCCATACGGCACACTCACCTGCATGGAGACTGCCGACTTCCTTCAGACCCTGGACCGGGAGGGCCGGTTGCTGACCGCGGCCGCCGAGGTGGCGGGGACCGACGCCAAGGTGCCGACCTGCCCGGAGTGGCAGGTGCGCGACCTGTTGCGGCACACCGGCGCGGTGCATCGCTGGGCCGCCGGGATCATCGCCGACGAGCAGACCGCGCCGCGCCCCTTCGGTGACCTCCCGGACCTGGACGGCGCCGAGTTGGTGGCCTGGTACCGGGACAGCCACCATCGTCTGGTCGACACCCTGGCCGCGGCGCCGTCCGACCTGGAGTGCTGGACCTTCCACCCCGCGCCCTCCCCCTCGCCGCTGGCGTTCTGGACCAGGCGTCAGGCCCACGAGACGACCGTGCACCGCTATGACGCCGAGTCCGCGCGGACCGGGGTTCCGTCCCCGGTGGCGCGGGACTTCGCGGTGGACGGCATCGACGAGTTGCTGCGCGGCTTCCACGCCCGCACGAGGAGCCGGGTGCGCACGGACGAGCCGCGCGTGCTGCGGGTGCGTGCCTCGGACACCGGGGACGTGTGGACCGTACGGCTGTCCGCGGAGCCGCCCGTGACCACTCGGGAGGAGTCCGGCGTGGCGGAGGCCGAACTGTCCGGCCCGGCCGACCAGTTGTACCTCGCCCTGTGGAACCGGGTGCCGATGCCCGAGGTGGCCGGTAACGCCGCGCTCGCCGCGCTGTGGCGGGAGCGGTCCGGCATCTGACGGCGGCCGGTCAGCCCGCCAGCATCCGGGTCAGTACCGCGCGCTGCACCGGCAGCACCTCGCCGTGCAGCGCGCGCCCCTTCCGTGTGAGCGCCACCCGCACGCCCCGCCGGTCCTCCGCACACATGGCCCGGTCGACCAGGCCGTCCTTCTCCAGACGGGCGATCAGCCGGGACAGAGCGCTCTGGCTGAGATGCACCCGCTCCGAGATCTCCTGGACGCGATAGGCGCAGCCGCCGTCCGCCGCGCGGCCCTCGGCGAGCAGGTCGAGGACCTCGAAGTCGCTGGCACACAGGCCGTGTCCGTGCAGGGCGCGGTCGAGCTCGCACTGGGTGCGGGCGTGCAGCGCCAGGATGTCCCGCCACTGGTCCACGAGCGCCTGCTCGGCATTCTTCGCCGCCATGGCCGCACCGTAGCAGAGAAGTAAATTCATTGCATCAGAATTAAATGCACTTGCATTCGATGCATGCGCATGTAGTGTCTTCGCCATGACCTCTCCGCTCACCACCCCCGCGGCGCCGTCGTCGGCGGTTCGCTGGACTCCCCGGCTGTGGGGCACACTGCTGGTGCTCTGCGCCGCGATGTTCCTCGACGCGCTCGATGTGTCGATGGTCGGCGTCGCCCTGCCGTCCATCGGCTCCGACCTCCACCTCTCCACGTCGACGCTGCAATGGATCGTCAGCGGCTACATCCTGGGATACGGCGGGCTGCTCCTCCTCGGCGGCCGCACCGCCGATCTGCTCGGCCGGCGTCAGGTGTTCCTGGTGGCCCTCGGCGTCTTCGCGCTCGCCTCACTCCTCGGCGGGCTCGTCGACTCGGGTCCGCTGCTGATCGCCAGCCGTTTCATCAAGGGCCTGAGCGCGGCGTTCACGGCTCCCGCGGGCCTCTCGATCATCACCACGACCTTCCCCGAGGGCCCGCTGCGCAACCGCGCCCTGTCCATCTACACCACCTGCGCGGCCACCGGCTTCTCCATGGGCCTGGTGCTCTCCGGCCTGCTGACCGAGGCCAGTTGGCGGCTCACCATGCTGCTGCCGGCGCCCATCGCGCTGCTCGCCCTGCTCGCCGGGCTCAGGCTGCTGCCGCGTACCACGCGCGAGCGCGACCACGACGGCTACGACATCCCGGGCGCCGTCATCGGCACCGCGTCGATGCTGCTGCTCGTCTTCACCGTCGTCCAGGCGCCCGAGGCCGGCTGGGCATCCGCCCGCACCCTGCTGTCTTTCCTCGCGGCGGCCGCCTTGCTGACCGCCTTCGTCCTGGTCGAGCGGCGCGCGGCGAGCCCGCTGATCCGGCTCGGGGTGCTGCGCGCCGGCAGCCAAGTACGGGCCCAGCTCGGCGCGGTGGCCTTCTTCGGGTCGTACGTCGGATTCCAGTTCCTGACCACGCTGTACATGCAGTCGCTGCTCGGCTGGTCGGCGCTGCACACCGCGCTGGCCTTCCTGCCCGCGGGCGCGCTGGTGGCGGTGTCCTCGACGAAGGTCGGCTCGGTCGTCGACCGCTTCGGCACCCCTCGGCTGATCGCGGTGGGCTTCGCGCTGATGGTCGTCGGGTACGCGCTGTTCCTGCGCGTCGACCTCGACCCGGTGTACGCGGCCGTCGTCCTGCCGTCGATGCTGCTGATCGGCGCGGCCTGCGCGCTGGTCTTCCCTTCGCTCAACATCCAGGCCACCAACGGCGTCGAGGACCACGAGCAGGGCATGGTCTCCGGTCTGCTCAACACCTCGGTCCAGGTCGGCGGCGCCGTCTTCCTGGCGGTGGTCACGGCCGTGGTCACCGCGGGCGCCCCCGACCGTGCGACCCCGCAGGCCGTACTCGACAGCTACCGGCCCGGGTTCATGGTGGTCACGGGCATCGCCGTGGCCGGACTTCTCATCACGCTCACCGGTCTGCGCGGCCGCCGCACGCAGGCGTCGATCGTGGTCGCGAGGTCCACTGTGGAGGAGGCGCAGGCGGAACCGGTGTCGGTATCGGTCCCGGTCCGCGACTAGGGGGACGCCTCCGAGTCTGCGCCCGGCGGGGTTTCGCTTGCCCCGCCGGGCGCACGGCTGTGAGACTGGCCGTATGAACGGGTACGGGGGACGGCGCACCAAGGCCGAGCAGGACGCGGCGACGGTCGAGTTCGGGTACGCGCTGCTCAGCGCGGGGTTCGCGGCGGCGGTGGTCTTCGGGGCTGTCGCCGGACCGGTGTTCCTCTTCGAGCTGCCGGACCTGCTGTCCGCGTTGCTGCTGCGCTCGGGGCTGGCGCTGGCGGCGGTCGTCGGCGTCGCCCGGGTCGTGTCCGTGCTGGTCCGCTTCCGGCGCGGGCCTCAGCCCAGCCAGCCGGGCCGCACCAACCCCGACTCATAGGCCAGCACCACGAGTTGGGCCCGGTCGCGCGCCCCCAGTTTCACCATCGTGCGGCTCACATGGGTCTTCGCGGTGAGGGGGCTGACGACCAGGCGGCGGGCGATCTCCTCATTGGACAGTCCGATGCCGACCAGGGCCATCACCTCCCTTTCCCGCTCGGTGAGCTGGGTCAGTGCGTCGGCGGCCGCCGGCTCCTTGGAGCGGGCCGCGAACTCGGCGATCAGCCGGCGGGTCACCCCCGGTGAGAGCAGTGCGTCGCCCTCGACCACCGCCCTTACGGCGCGCACGAGTTCCTCGGGCTCGGTGTCCTTCACCAGGAAGCCCGAGGCGCCCGAGCGGAGGGCCTCGAAGACGTACTCGTCGAGTTCGAAGGTGGTGAGCATGACCACCTTCACATCCTTCAGCTCCGGCGCACCGGTGATACGGCGGGTGGCGGCCAGGCCGTCCAGGAGCGGCATGCGGATGTCCATCAGGACGACATCGGGGCGCAGTTCGCGCACCTCGCGCAGGGCCTCCTCGCCGTCGGCCGCCTCACCGGCCACCTCGATGTCCGGCTGCGCGTCCAGCAGCGCCTTGAAGCCGGCCCGCACCAACGACTGGTCGTCGGCGAGCAGTACACGGATCACCGGCCGTCCTCCTTGACCTTCACCTTCAACGGCAGTATGGCGAGCACCCGGAAGCCCCCGTCGGGACGCGGGCCCGCCTCGATCGTGCCACCCAGCGCGGCGGCCCGTTCCCTCATCCCCGCCAGCCCGTTCCCGCTGCCGCCCGCGTCCTCGCCGGTCGCGGGCCCGTCGTCGTCGATGCGCAGCCGCAGCACGCCGTCGTCGTCCTCGAAGCACACGCGAGCGTGCCGCGAGCCGGAGTGCCGTACGACGTTGGTGAGCGCCTCCTGGACGATGCGGAACGCCGCGAGGCCGGCGCCCGGCGCGAGGCGCGGGGGCTCGCCCTCGATGTCGACGGTGAGGCCCGCGCCCGCCGCCTGTTCCACCAGTTCCGGCAGCCGGTTCAGGCCGGGCGCGGGGGCGCGCGGCGCGGCGCCGGGGGCACGCAGGGTGTCCAGGACCTGGCGCACCTCCCCGAGCGCCTCCTTGCTGGCGGCCTTGATGGTGGTGAGCGCCTCGCGTGCCTGCTCCGGGTCGGTGTCGAGGAGGGCGAGGCCGACACCCGCCTGCACATTGATGACGGAGATGCTGTGGGCCAGGACGTCGTGCAGTTCGCGGGCGATGCGCAGCCGCTCCTCGTCCGCGCGCCGGCGGGCCGCCTGGGCGCGGTCGGCGCGTTCCCGGGCCCACTGTTCCCGTCGTACCCGGGCCAGTTCGGACACCGCGACGACGGCCACGACCCAGGTCGCGATGACGATCTCCTGGTTGAGGCTCGCGGCCTCGTCGCCCGGTGGCGGAAGCCAGCGGTAGAGCCAGAGCGTGATCAGGGCGTGTCCGGCCCAGAGCATTCCGACCGACGCCCAGGCGGCGAGACGGTGGCCTGTGACGACGGCGCTGAAGCAGCTGACGGCGACGGTGAGGAAGATCGGTCCGTACGGGTAGCCGGCGCCCAGGTAGACCAGGGCGGTCGTGGCCGTGCCGAACGCCACGAACGCGGGGTACCGCTGCCGCCAGAGCAGCAGCCCCGAGGCCACGAGCAGCAGCACGCGCGCGTAGCCGTCGAGCGGCACACGATGGAGCTGTTCGTGCGCGGCGAAGTTCGAGCCGAACACCACGAAGACCATGAGCGGCACGGTGGAGCGCCACGGCAGGCGCGCGCGGCCCGGCTCGGTGTCGCCGTCCGGGTGGTGCCACCACGGGGGCCCGTACCGCCACCACTGCGGCGGGGCGTGTCCGCGCACGCGCTGCTCTCCCATGTCCGCCACGCTAGACGTCCTCGGTCCGCGAGGACGTCAGCCGGACGAGGTGATCACACGTACTCCCGGGGGAGTACGCCCGCCGGCGTGATCAGCGACCGCCCGCCAGCTCGTCCACCTCGGCGGCGAACAGCAGCTCGGGGTCGAATCCCATGCCGGTGAAATGACCCGCGAGCTCCAGTGAGAGGTGCCCGTGCAGCCGGGTCCAGCACAGCAGCGCCCGGTGCAGGGCAGCGGGCGGGGCGGGGTGGCCCGCCGCCCACTGCCGGTGGTCCGCGAGGTGGGCGTCGAAGGTGTCGCGTGTGTCGGCGCCGTGGGTGTCGGCGCTCGCGGCCACGCACACGTCGAGCAGTACGGCCATGATCTCCTGGGTGATCGCCGTGATGTCGTCCGGGGCGTGATAGCCGGGGACGGGCGTGCCGTAGACCAGGAAATAACGCTGCGGGTCCGCCAGCGCCCAGCGGCGCAGGGCGTGCGCGAGGCCGGGCAGTCCGCCGCCCGAGTCGGCGGCGGCACGGAAGGTGTCCGCCAGGCTGCGGTAGGCGTCGCGGATCAGCTCGGTGATCAGTTCGTCCCGGCCGCTGAAGTATCGGTAGAGAGCCGGGCCGCTCATGCCCAGTTCCTTGGCGATGGCGTTGAGAGAGAGCCCCGTCGCGCCCGCCGAGGCGATCTGCTCCCAGGCCCGCGCCTTGATCTCGGCACGCACCTGGCTGCGGTACCGCTCGCGAGGGCTCGTCGCGCCTGCCGCCATCGCCTCCACGCTCCTCTCCCTCTTCGTCCGGTCGGTTCGTTTCAACCTATCACCACAGCGATAACCAATAACAGATATCGTCGCAAGAGCTTGACACTCACGCGATGCATCGTCATGTTAGTTATAACTTCTAACGCAAACGAGTGGCTCTACACGGAGGTCGTCATGGGAAGCGCGGAACTCGTCGAGGTCGTCCTGCCGGGAACGGTCGAACCGGAGGGGCTCCAGTTCCGGCGCCGGGACATACCGGCCGCGGGTGCCGGGCAGATCGTGGTCCGGGTGGAGGCCACCGGGGTCTCCTTCGCGGAGCAGCAGATGCGCCGCGGCCGGTACTACGACCAGCCACCCTTCCCGTTCGTGCCCGGCTACGACCTGGTCGGCACGGTAATGACGGCCGGACCCGGCGTCGCCCCCGGCCTCGTCGGCAAGCGGGTGGCGGCGCTGGTGAAGGTCGGCGGCTGGGCCAGCCATGTGGTGCTCGACGCCGCCGACGCAGTGGAGGTACCGGTCGGCATCGACGCGGCGGAGGCGGAGACCCTGGTGGTCAACGGCATCACCGCCTGGCAGATGCTCCACCGCAAGGCCCGTGTGCGCAGCGGCGGCACGATCCTCGTCCACGGGGCCAACGGCGGTGTCGGCACCGTCCTGGTCCAACTGGCACTGGCGGCCGGCCTGGAGGTGATCGGCACGGCGTCGGCCCGCCATCACGACGCGCTGCGCGAACTGGGCGTGACTCCCGTCGACTACCGCACCGAGGACGTCCCGGCCCGGGTCCGTGAACTCGCCCCCGGCGGGGTCGACGCCGTCTTCGACCACGTCGGCGGCCGGAGCGTGATCGCCTCCTGGCACCTGCTCGCGCCCGGCGGCACGCTCGTCTCCTACGGCAGCGCCGCGACCCGGGACGACACGGGCTCCAAGCAGTGGCCCGTCCTGAAGATCCTCGGCCGGGTGTGGCTGTGGAACGCGCTGCCCAACGGCCGCCACGCGTACTTCTTCAACGTCTGGGCCGGCCGCGCCCTGAGCAAGGACCGCTTCCGGGCCCGCCTGGGCGCCGACCTCACCGAGGTGTTCCACGCCCTCCAGCGCGGCGAGGTCAGCGCCCGGATCGCCGCCCGGCTGCCGCTCACGGACGTCGCCGAGGCCATGCGGCTGGCCGAGTCCGGCACGGTGGCCGGCAAGGTCGTCCTGATCCCGCAGGAGCAGGGCTAGCCATGCGGAGCATGAGGGAGGACCAGACCCACATCCTGGGCGAGCCGGGTCGCCGCGTGTCGGAAGAACGGCTCGCGGTCCTCCACCACCCTGGTGAACTGCCCGAACAGCTCGAACCCGACCAGGCCGTACAGCTGCGCCCAGGCCGCGACCAGGGCCACGACCACCTCGGGCGGCAGGTCGGGGGCCAAGTCGGCGGCCATGCGCCGGGCCTCGGGCTCCAGCTCGGCGGGCAGCGGTGTACGAGCCACGCCGCGCCGCTCGTACGCCTCACGGACGATGCCGATGAGCAGGACCCCCACCCGGGACGCGGGCGGGACGGTCGCCTCGGGTGCCGAGTAGCCGGGCACCGGCGAGCCGTAGATGAGTGCGTACTCGTGCGGATGCGCGAGCGCCCAGCGACGGACCGCCTCGCACACGGCGACCCAGCGCTCGGCGGGGGCGGCGTCCCGGACCTCGGCCTCGGCGGCCTCGGCAGTCTCGGCGGCCTCGCCGAGGGAGGCGTACGCGTCGATGATGAGCGCGGTCAGCAGGTCGTCACGGCTGGGGAAGTAGCGGTACAGCGCCGAGGAGACCATGCCGAGCTCGCGCGCCACGGCCCGCAGCGACAGCCTGGCCGCACCCTCAGCCGCCAGCTGTCTGCGTGCCTCGTCCTTGATGGCCGCGGTCACTTCGGTCCTGGCCCGCGCGCGGGCGCCTCCTGCTTTGGTCATGGGCAGCAGTCTGCCACGAAGCGAGAGCACTGCACACAAAAGAGAGCACCGCTCTTGCCCTGGGGTGTCGAGGGGGTGCACACTCATCTCAAGCGAGAGCACTGCTCTCCCAAACAGTGAGAGCGCCCGCTCTCCCATCCGCAGGGGGTCGTCATGTCCGCGCACGTCAAGAAGCCCGGCTGGTTCACCGTCAACGTCTTCAACCGCTTCGTCGCCTGGCTGACCCGTCGCGGCCTCAGTGTCTGGGGCTCCCGCGTCCTGGCGGTGCGCGGCCGCAAGAGCGGCGAGTGGCGCACCACCCCCGTGAACCTGCTGACCGTGGACGGACAGCAGTACCTGCTCGCCCCGCGCGGTCACGTCCAGTGGACGCACAACATGCGGGCGGCCGGCGGTGGCGAGCTGCGGCTGGGCAAGCAGGTGGACGTGTTCACCGCGACCGAGATAGCCGACGAGGACAAGGTCCCGCTCCTGCGCGCCTACCTGAAGCGCTGGAAGGCCGAGGTCGGCGTCTTCTTCGACGGGGTCGGCCCCGACTCCCCCGACGACGAGATGCGCCGTATCGCCCCTGACCACCCGGTCTTCCGGATCACGGTCACGAGCTGACCGCGTCTCCCGAGGCCGAGGGCGAGGGCGAGGCCTGGGCCATGGCCTGGCGCCGGTCCAGCGCGGTCAGGGCGCGCTGGGCCATGGGGTGGGTGCGGACGAGCTCGCCCAGGGACGTCGAACCCCGGGTGATGTCCTTGAAGGCCCTCCACGCGGGGCGGAAGCTCGTCAGGGCCGCGTGGAACAGGCCGGGACGGCGCTCGAACGCCGTCAGCAGCCGCTTGCCGACGCTCATCTCGACGCCGAGCCCCGCCTTGATCGCGAACGCGTAGTTCAGGGCCTGGCGGCGGGTGTCCACGGCGTCGTGCGCCTCGGCGATCCGGACCGCCCACTCCCCCGCGAGCCGCCCCGAGCGCAGTGCGAAGGAGATGCCCTCGCGGGTCCACGGCTCCAGCAGTCCCGCCGCGTCGCCGCAGACCAGCACCCGGCCGCGCGACAGCGGCGAGTCGTCGGCCCGGCAGCGGGTCAAGTGGCCCGAGGAGATGCTGGGTTCGAAGCCGGCCAGGCCCAGCCGGGCGACGAAGTCCTCCAAGTACCGCTTGGTGGCGGCGCCTTCGCCGCGCGCCGAGATCACGCCGACCGTGAGGGTGTCGCCCTTGGGGAAGACCCAGCCGTAACTGCCGGGCATCGGGCCCCAGTCGATGAGGACCCGTCCCTTCCAGTCCTCCGCGACCGTCTCGGGCACCGGGATCTCCGACTCCAGGCCGAGGTCGACCTGCTCCAGCTTCACCCCGACGTGCGCTCCTATGCGGCTGGCGCTGCCGTCGGCGCCCACCACCGCCCGGGCCAGCAGCGTCCCGCCGCCCTGCAGCACGACGGCGACCGTGCGCCGGTCCGGCACCGCCGAGCCGTGCTGCTCGACCCGCGACACCGTGACGCCCGTACGCAGCTCGGCGCCCGCCTTCTGCGCGTGCTCGACCAGCTGCTGGTCGAACTCGGGCCGGTTGATCAGCCCGAACAGCATCTGCTTGGAGCGGCGGGTGCGGGTGAAGCGCCCGTTGTTCGAGAAGGTCACCGCTTGCACCCGGTCCCGGAAGGGCAGCTCGAAGCCGGGCGGCAGCGCGTCGCGCGAGGGGCCGATGATGCCCCCGCCGCAGGTCTTGTAGCGGGGCAGCTCCGCCTTCTCCAGCAACAGCACGCGCCGTCCCGTGACCGCCGCCGCGTAGGCCGCCGAGGCCCCCGCGGGGCCCGCGCCCACCACGACGACGTCCCACACCCGCTGCACGCCGTCCGCCGAAGAGTTCTCGCTGCTCACGATGGTCCGCCGCTCCGATCAAGCCGTCTGCCGCCCCTGTCCCCCGCATCCTACGGCGGAGGTCGTCGCAGGCCGCTGTGGGAGGATCGGGTCTATCCAGAGGTACAACGTCGCACCTACAAGGAGCGTGCCCATGTCGTCGAATCCGGTCGCCGAGACCGTCGCCTCGCTGCTGCCCAGGGCGAAGGCGGAACTCACCGAGCTGGTGGCCTTCAAGTCGGTGGCGGACTTCGACCAGTTCCCCAGGAGCGAGAGCGAGGGCGCCGCGAACTGGATCACCGACGCGCTGCGCGCCGAGGGCTTCGAGGACGTGGCCCTGCTCGACACCCCGGACGGCACGCAGTCGGTGTACGGCTTCCTCCCGGGCCCGGAGGGCGCCAAAACGGTCCTGCTCTACGCCCACTACGACGTGCAGCCGCCGCTGGACGAGTCCGCCTGGACCACCCCGCCCTTCGAGCTGACCGAGCGTGACGGCCGCTGGTACGGCCGCGGGGCCGCCGACTGCAAGGGCGGCGTGCTCATGCACCTCCTCGCGCTGCGCGCCCTCAAGGCGAACGGCGGCGTCCCGGTGCACATCAAGGTGATCGTCGAGGGCTCGGAGGAGATGGGCACGGGCGGTCTGGAGCGGTACGCCGAGCAGCACCCCGAGCTGCTGCGGGCCGACACGATCGTGATCGGCGACGCGGGCAACTTCCGCGTCGGCCTGCCGACCGTCACCACCACGCTGCGCGGTATGACCCTGGTCCGCGTGCAGATCGACACCCTCGAGGGCAATCTGCACTCCGGCCAGTTCGGCGGCGCCGCCCCGGACGCGCTGGCCGCGCTGATCCGCGTCCTGGACTCGCTGCGCGCCGAGGACGGCTCGACGACGGTCGACGGGCTCGCCCCCGAGACCCGGTGGGAGGGGCTGGAGTACACCGAGGAGCAGTTCCGCGCCGACGCCAAGGTGCTGGACGGCGTGGGGCTGATCGGCGACGGCTCGGTCGCCGACCGCATCTGGGCCGAGCCTGCCGTCACGGTCATCGGCATCGACTGCCCGCCGGTCGTCGGCGCCACCCCGTCGGTCCAGTCGAGCGCCCGCGCCCTGGTCAGCCTGCGGGTGCCGCCGGGCGTCGACGCGGCCGAGGCCACCAAGCTGCTCCAGGCGCATGTGGAGACGCACACGCCGTGGGGCGCCCGGGTGCACACCGAGCAGGTCGGTCAGGGCCAGGCATTCCGCGCCGACACCGGCAGCCCGGCGTACCAGGCGATGGCGGACGCGATGGGTGTCGCCTACCCGGGCGAGACGATGCAGTACGCCGGTCAGGGCGGCTCCATCCCGCTGTGCAACACCCTCGCGGGCCTCTACCCGGAGGCGGAGATCCTGCTCATCGGCCTGAGCGAGCCCGAGGCCCAGATCCACGCGGTCAACGAGAGCGTCTCCCCCGAGGAGCTGGAGCGGCTGTCGGTGGCCGAGGCCCTGTTCCTGCGGAACTACGCGGCGGGCTGAACCGCTCTGCCCACAGCAGATGGCCCTCAAGGAAGGCGGAGGTCCTCCCTACGGTCGGCGCATGGACGTCATCGAACTCCTTCCCCGTCTCCATCTCCTGCGCTTCCCGGTCGGCCCGGCCTATCTCTGGCGCGACGGCGACGAGTTGACGCTGATCGACGCCGGCCCGATCGGCTCCGGCCGGGTGATCGCCGACGTGGTCCGGGCCCTTGGGCGGGCCCCTTCGGACGTACGCCGGATCGTGCTCACCCACTTCCACGAGGACCACGCGGGCGGGGCGGGCGAGTTGGCCGCGCTGACCGGCGCCGAGGTGCTGGCGCACGGCCGGGACGCCCCGGTCGTCAGGGGTGAGACGCCCGGCCCGCCGCCGGTCTTCGAGGACTGGGAGCTGCCGATCCACGCCGAGGCCGCGAGGCAACTGCCCCAGGGCGACCCGGCGCGCCCGGAGCGGGTCACCGAAGTGTCCGACGGCGATGTCCTCGACTTCGGCGACGGAGCCCGTATCGTCCACGTCCCCGGACACACCGAGGGCAGCATCGCCGTCCGACTCCCCGCGCACGGCGTGCTGTTCACGGGGGACGCGGTGGCCGCGGCACCGGTCACCGGGTCGGTGATACCGGGTGTGTTCAACCTCGACCGGGCCCGGACCGTCGCGTCCTTCCACCGGCTGGCCGACCTGGACGCGGACCTGGCCTGTTTCGGCCACGGCGATCCCGTGACGGGCAACGCCTCGACAGTCCTGCGGAAAGCCGCGGACGCCTACGCGGGTCCGTACTGATGACGGACTCCGCCGCTACGGCGTCGGAGCCGTCCGGGCTTCAGCCGACCGGAACGCCCGCCTCCAGATACAGCGCGGCCCCGCGCTCACGTGCCCGCAGCGCCCAGCACAGCCGCTGGTAGCGGACCGGCGGCAGCAGGTCGGCGGCCTCCTGCTCGGTGACGAAGCGCCAGTCGCGCAGTTCGGGACCCGGCAGCAGCAGCCGGCCCGTCTCGGCCGAGTCGAGCCGGCCGCCGTCGAAGAGCAGCCGCAGTCCGCCGAAGCCCGGGGGCACCGGCTGCTCCCAGTCCACGACGAGCAGCCGCGGCACGTCCTCCAGCCGTATCCCGGTCTCCTCGGCGACCTCGCGCATACCGGCACGGGCCGGGGCCTCGCCACGCTCGACCACACCGCCGGGGAACTCCCAGCCGGGCTTGTAGGTGGGATCGACTAGCAGCACACGGTCCTGCTCGTCGAAGAGGAGCACGCCCGCGGCGAGGGTCTCGGCGGTGGGCTCCGGGGTCTGCACGATGTCGCAGGGGGCGACGGCACCACTGCTGACGGCCTCGGCGACACGGACGGCCGTCTCGTACGGGGTGAGGGCGCCGGTGTCGACGGGGTGGGCGTCGGCGGTGAGCCAGGAGGCGAGCGCGGCGCGGTACGGCTCGATGTGGTCGTACGCCCACTGCCGTTGCCGCAACTCGCCGTCGGGGAGGTCCGGCGGGACCTCCCGCCCGGCTATTCGCTCCCGCAGGATCGTTTCCGCCGGGGCGAGCAGGATGTGCCGGACGGTGATACGGCGCGCGGCGAGGCCGCCGAAGATCTCGTCGCGGTACTCCTGGCGCAGCAGGGTCATGGGGACCACGAGGGTTCCGCCGAGTTCGGCGAGCATCGCTGCCGCGGTGTCGATCACGAGTCGCCGCCAGATCGGCAGGTCCTGGAAGTCACCGACCTCGGCGAGGCGCTTGGGCGGGAGCAGGTGCGTGAGTGCTCCGCCGATGACCTCCGGGTCGAAGAGCGTGCTGTTCGGGATCAGTTCGATCAGTTCCCGTGCGGTGGTGGTCTTCCCCGCACCGAACGCGCCGTTGATCCAGACGACGGTCACGGACTCCCCCTCTTCTGTTGGCCCCCTGTGGCTTGCCCGCTCCACACTGCCATGGAAACCAGCCCCAGCTGAGGGCATGCGAACGGGGCGCCGGCGCCCCGCGACGGGGCCCCGGCACCGCACAGTGCCTGTGAGTGGTTCTACTCCTGTCCCAGGGCGTTGTCGTCGACAGCGAGACTTTCCTGGCTGACGAGGTTGCCCACCGTGTCGACCGTGTCCGACACGTTCAGATCACTGACGGCGTGGGTGTCCTCACCGTGGGACGGGCTGATCGCGGCCACGACGAACCCGGTGGCGAGGGAGGCGATGGCGAGCATGCTGCGCTTCTTCATGCCCCGTTCAACTACGCAGACCGCCTGGAGTCACGCGGATCACCGCGCTTCCGCTCTCCGGGCCGATCGCCGTCCTGCGCCGGGGGCCGCCGCCGGTCGCTATTCCACGTCACCGGTGAAAATCGCGGTCTCTGATTCCATGTCGGGTGAGACTTCGATCTGGATGAGCTTCTCGTTCTTCGGAAGTACGCAACCCCAGGGCACATTGAGGGATCGCCCGGCGAGGACTTTCGTGTCCGGACCCCCTCCGAGCCCGTGCTCGCTGTCGAAGACCGAGTCGCTGGTGTGCCCGTCCTGGCCGTAGGAGCAGTTGACCGAGAGCATGGTGGAGTCGAGGGTCTTGCTCCCACCGTTCTTGACCTTGACGGTGAACCGGACGTAGGCGGTCTTCTCCGGCTCGGCGTATTCGCCGGTCACAGATCTCTTGAAGCCCGAGAGGCTCACTTCGACGTCGGATTCGTAGGTGACGGTGTCATCGAGCGCGAAGACGCCGTCGCCGGTGTCCTCAGGCGTGGGATCGGTGCTCTCGTCCGCCGCGGCAGCGCCGTCGCTGTCCGTGCCCACTTCGGTGACGGTGACCGTGGGCGAGGCCTCG
This sequence comes from Streptomyces sp. HUAS 15-9, assembly GCF_025642155.1. Lineage (NCBI taxonomy): Bacteria > Bacillati > Actinomycetota > Actinomycetes > Kitasatosporales > Streptomycetaceae > Streptomyces > Streptomyces qianjiangensis. The sequence goes on from NZ_CP106798.1 coordinate 1,138,786, forward strand.
ACTCCGTCGCTCTTGGTGACGCCGACGGTGATCGCGGAGGAGACCACGGCGGCGACCACCGCTGCCGCGGCGGCGATGATGATGGTGTTGGTCTTCCTCGGGGACTGCGGCGGTGGTACCGGCGGCCCGTAGCCCGGCATCGGCGGCGGAGTGATGTGTCGGCTCATGTTCCCCCCAGAAGTGATGCCGTTGACGGGGAGAATCATGCCTCGCGGAGACTGGCTCATGGAGGTCTTGCGGCGAAAGTGTGGCCGTAGCGTGTGAACGCCCGAGAGTCCCGGTCCGAACCCCTGGTCAGGTCGGCCGCCCCTCGCAGGGGACACGCCGGGACCTCCGATGTCCTGCCGTCGCGTCGGCAGGCAGGAAGAGCTGTCGAACGGCCTCGGCCCCATGGGCGAACCCCGGGGCCGTCGGCCGAGGGGGGCGAAGAACCGCCGAGCCCCGTCTGTCGGCGCAGGCCAAACGTTCCTGCTCGCCCGTGGCCTCCCGTCGCCGTGTTCGTCGTCAGACGCCGGCCGCCGTCGCGTCCGGCCGTCGGACCAGTGCCGCGGCCGCCGCGCCCACCAGGCCCGCGTCCGTGCCCATCTGAGCGGGTGTCACCGTCAGGCGCCGCACGAAGGACAGGGTCGCGTAGTCGGCAAGGGCCTTGCGCAGCGGTGTGAACAGGACGTCGCCCGCCTTGCCCACTCCCCCGCCGATCACCGCGATGTCGATCTCGACGAGCGTCGCGGTGGCCGCGATTCCGGCGGCGAGCGCCTGCGCCGCACGCTCGAAGGAGGCGACGGCGACCGGATCGCCGGCCCGGGCGGCGAAGGCCACCGCGGCGGCGGAGGCATCACCGTCCGGGCCCGGCAGCCAGCCGTCCTCCCGTGCGCGCCGGGCGATGTTGGGGCCGCTGGCGATGCGCTCCACGCAGCCCCGCGAGCCGCACGGGCACGGGTCGCCGTCGAGGTCGACACTGATGTGGCCGATGTGGCCCGCGTTGCCGGTCGGTCCCGGATGCAGTCGGCCGTTCAGGACCAGGCCGCCACCGACACCGGTCGAGACCACCATGCACAGCGCGTTGTCGTGGCCGCGGGCGGCGCCCTGCCAGTGCTCGGCGGCCGTGATCGCCACGCCGTCGCCGATCAGCTCGACCGGCAGCCCGCCGGTGGCCGCACGCACCCGCCGGACGAGCGGGAAGTCCCGCCACCCGGGCACGTTCACCGGGCTCACGGTGCCCGCCGAGGCGTCCACCGGTCCCGCGCTGCCGATGCCGAGGGAGCCCGCGCGTTCCCACAGGGGCGAGTCGGCGAGTTCCGCGACCACCTCCTCCACGGCCCGCATGACGGTCTCGCCGTCCTCCTTGGCGGGCGTCGCGCGCTGCGCGCGCACCTGGATCCGTCCGTCGCCGTCCACCAGCGCGCCGGCGATCTTCGTGCCGCCGATGTCGAGCGCCGCCACGAGGTCGGTGTGCATCAGAGTCAGATCTCCCCGTCAACCGTGAGCAAGATGTCCGGTCAAGCGGTGGGGGCGCAGGCCGGTTGATTGCGGTGGACAGTGTCTCCCGCATCTGACAACGTTGTCCAGGCTCTATGCTCGACGCCACATCCTCATACAAACCCATGGACCGACGCATCCCCGTGGACGACAGGACAGGACACCGCATCGTGCCCGAGACCACCCGCCGCGCCGCCGGCCTCCCCGACCGCCACTCCGGGAGCCGGTACGGCAACCGTCCGACCATGAAGGACGTCGCCGCGCGAGCCGGAGTCGGGCTGAAGACGGTGTCGCGCGTGGTCAACGGCGAGCCCGGCGTCACCCCGGACACCGAGCGCCGTGTCCAGGAGGCCATCGACGCGCTGGGCTTTCGCCGCAACGACAGCGCGAGGGTGCTGCGCAAGGGCCGTACCGCGAGCATCGGGCTGGTCCTGGAGGACCTCGCCGACCCCTTCTACGGCCCGCTCAGCCGCGCGGTCGAGGAGGTGGCCCGCGCCCACGGGGCGCTGCTGATCAACGGTTCCAGCGCCGAGGACCCCGACCGCGAGCAGGAGTTGGCGCTGGCGCTGTGCGCACGGCGGGTGGACGGACTGGTGATCATCCCTGCCGGGGACGACCACCGCTATCTGGAGCCGGAGATCAAGGCCGGCGTCGCGACCGTGTTCGTGGACCGCCCGGCCGGGAAGATCGACGCCGATGTGGTCCTGTCCGACAACTACGGCGGTGCCCGCGCCGGTGTCGCCCATCTGATCGCCCACGGCCACCGCCGGATCGGGTTCATCGGCGACATGCCCCGCATCCACACCGCGGCCGAGCGTCTGCGCGGCTACCGCGCGGCCATGGAGGACGCGGGGATACCCGTCGAGGACACCTGGATGTCCCTGGGCGCCACCGACCCGGAGCGGGTGCGCCGGGCCGCGGAGGAGATGCTGTCCGGCCCCGCTCCCGTGACCGCGGTGTTCGCTGGCAACAACCGGGTGACGGTAACCGTCGTCCGCGTGCTCGCCGAGCACTCCCGCCGGGTCGCCCTCGTCGGCTTCGACGACATCGAGCTCGCCGATCTGCTCCAGCCGGGCGTCACGGTGATCGCCCAGGACGCTGCCACCCTCGGCCGCACCGCCGCCGAGCGGCTCTTCCGCCAGTTGGACGGGACGCTCATCGCCCCGGAGCGCATCGAGCTGCCGACCCGGCTGATCACCCGCGGCTCGGGCGAACTGCCGCCGGCGGACTGAGCCGCGGATGACGGGCCGCACCCTGGAGGAACTGGGCCTCGCGCGGGCGCCGCGCGACCATCCGCTGACCTATCCGGGCGCCTGGCCGAAGGACTCCGGGCTCCTGCGGGGCGACCGGATGCTGCCGCTCGACCGCCTGGTGCACGAGGACCGGGTGCCGGTCCTCGCGGTGGGCTCCAACGCCTGCCCCGGTCAACTGCGCCACAAGCTGGCCGAGTCCGGGATCACCACGCCCGTCCCGATGGTGCGGACCCGGGTCACGGGGCTCGACGTCGGCGTCTCCGCGCACGTGAGCCGCCTGGGGTATGTCTCCGCCTCGCCCGTCGCGGCACCGGGGTGCACCCGCGAGTTGTTCGTCATCTGGCTCGACGCCCGGCAGCTGGCCGTGATCGACGCGAGCGAGGGCGTGCCGCTGCGGGAGGCAACTACAGCCGCGCCTGGCTGCCCGCGCCGGACGTACGGATCGAGCTGTCCGACGGCGGGACGCTCACCGGCGCGTACGCGTACGTCAACCGGCACGGCGTCCTGCACAACGGCTCCGGCACACCGCGCGCCCATCCGGGGCAGCGGCAGCTGCTCACCGGACTCCTGGCGGGGTCTGCCCCGTTGCGGGAGCTGTTCGGTGTCACGCCGGAGGACTTCTGCGCACGGGCCCGCGGCGACGCCGCACTGTGCCGGCGGGGCATACGGCTGTTCGCCGAGCACAAGTGGATGACGGCGTCCGGGCTCGAAGGGTACGTCCGGCCCGAGCAGGGCTGAGGCCTGCGGCGGCCCTGGACCGCCAGAAGAAGCCGACTCGCACGGACCGACAGCGGCCCGCCCGCTACTTGGCGGAGGCCGTCAGATCGCCCCGCCGCGGCGACACGAAGCCCTCCAGGCCGGCCCGGGTCAGACCGGTCGGCCCGGCCACCTCGGCGATGTCGAGCGCGCCGCAGTCCAGACCGCGCAGCAGATAGCCGCTGAGGGCCGTGGCGGTGGCGGGCTCGTCCATGACGTCGCCGCCGGTCCGGCTCGCGTAGCGGGCGAGACGGGCTGCCGCCTGCTCGAAGCCCTCGCGGTAGAAGGCGAAGACGGCCGCGTAGCGGGTGGGGATGTGGCCGGGGTGCATGTCCCAGCCCTGGTAGTACGCCCGTGCCAGGGCTCGCCGGGTGAGGCCGTAGTGCAGTCGCCAGGCGGCGTGGACCTTCTCGGCCGGGCCGACCGGCAGCACATTGGTCGAGCCGTCCGAGACCCGTACGCCCGTGCCCGCCGCCGCGACCTGCATGATCGCCTTGGCGTGGTCGGCGGCCGGGTGGTCACTGGCCTGGTAGGCGGCGGAGACGCCCAGGCAGGCGCTGTAGTCGAAGGTGCCGTAGTGCAGAGCTGTGGCACGACCCTCGGCGGCCTGGATCATCCGGGCGACGGTGGCGGTGCCGTCGGTGGCGAGGATGGACTGGCTGGTCTCTATCTGTATCTCGAAGCCGATCCTGCCGGGCTCGAGGCCGCGCGCCTTCTCGAAGGCCTCCAGGAGCCGGACCATGGCGGTGACCTGCTCGGGGTAGGTCACCTTCGGCAGAGTCAGGACCAGTCCGCCGGGCAGTGGGCCCGCCTCCAGCAGGCCGGTCAGGAAGATGTCGAGGGTGCGGATGCCCCGGTCGCGCACCGCGGCCTCCATGCACTTCATGCGGATGCCCATGTACGGGGCCGCCGTGCCGTTCTCGTAGGCCTGCGCGATCAGCCGGGCCGCGCGGGCGGCCGCCTCGTCCTCCTCGGCGTCCGGGCGGGGGCCGTAGCCGTCCTCGAAGTCGACCCGCAGGTCCTCGATCGGTTCGCGCTCCAGCTTGGCGCGGACGCGGGAGTACACCGGTTCGGCCAGTTCGTCGGTGAGGCCGAGGACGGCGGCGAAGGAGGCGGCGTCCGGGGCGTGTTCGTCGAGGGCGGCGAGCGCCCGGTCGCCCCAGGAGCGGATGGTGTCGGCGGCGAAGACGTCACCGGGGACGTACACCGTGTGGACGGGCTGGCGGGTGCCGGGGTCTCCGGGATAGCGGCGCTCCAGTTCGGCGTCGACCGGCGCGAGGGAGGCGCTGATCTCCTCGCTGACGGCGCCCGCGAGGCTTGTCGCCACCTTCTCCTGCCGGCCCTGGCCCATCCCGCACCCTCCTTGTTTCCGTTCCGCGGAATCAACAATCCGTAGAACGAAGTTATCCGGGGACGTTCGGGATGGTCAACACCCTGTTGAAGCAGCGCCACTTCGCCATCTCGTCATGTTCACGCCCATCTCATCCCGCGGTATCACACTTGCGTCCGCTCGAGTCACCCGGCCGTTCCACCGAAGGAGCCCGTGTGCCGAACCACAGCCGAGTCACGCGCCGCCTGGGCCTCAAGGCCGCATTGGCCAGCATTGGCCGCAGCCGTCACCGTCCCCCTCTCCAGTACAGCACTGTCCGCGTCGTCCGCCTCGGCGCAGGAACGCAGGGCCCACCGCCTGGGGATCATGTCCTTCAACCTGCGCTTCGCGAGCACCTCCGAACCCAACAGCTGGACCGTGCGCAGACCAGTGATGCGCGAACTGCTGCGCCGCGAGCGGCCGCACGTCATCGGTACCACAGGAAGGCCGCTACCAGCAGCTGCGCGACATCGACTCCGACCTCGGACCGCACTACGACTGGGTCGGGACCGGCCGCGAGGGCGGCAGCCGCGACGAGTCCGCGGCGATCTTCTACGACACCCGGCGCCTGTCCCCGGCCGAGCACTACACCTTCTGGCTCTCCGACACCCCGGAGATGATCCGCTCGAACACCTGGGGCGCCGCGTTCCCCCGCATCGTCACCTGGATCCGCTTCCGCGACCTGCGCGACGGCGGGCGGGAGTGCTACGTCCTCAACACCCACTTCGACCACGCGAGCCAGTACGCGCGCGAACGCAGTGCCGCCCTCATGGCCCAGCGCATCGCCGGACTCGACCGCCGCCTGCCGATCGTGGTGACCGGGGACTTCAACGTCGCCGCGCACAAGAACCCGGTCTACGACACGCTGCTGGGCGCCGGTCTCGTCGACAGCTGGGACGCCGCCGCCGAGCGCAGCGCGCTGTACGGCACCTTCCACGGCTACAGACCGCTCACTGCGGACGGCGACCGCATCGACTGGATCCTGGCCACGCCTGGCGTCACGGTCCAGCGGGCCTCGATCAACACCTTCTCCAGGAGCGGCCGGTTCCCGAGCGACCACGTGCCCGTGCAGGCGTGGCTGACCCTGGGATGAGCCGAGGCCCCCGTGACCGGCGCGCGGTCACGGGGGCCTCGTACAGCCCGGAGGTGATCAGCCCTTGCGGGTCTTGATCTCCTCGGTCAGCTGCGGGACGACGTCGAACAGGTCGCCGACGACGCCGTAGTCGACCAGGTCGAAGATCGGGGCCTCGGGGTCCTTGTTGACGGCCACGATCGTCTTGGAGGTCTGCATACCGGCGCGGTGCTGGATCGCGCCGGAGATGCCGTTGGCGATGTACAGCTGCGGCGAGACCGACTTACCGGTCTGGCCGACCTGGTTGGTGTGCGGGTACCAGCCCGCGTCCACCGCGGCACGCGAGGCGCCGACGGCCGCGCCGAGGGAGTCGGCGAGGGCCTCGATGATCGAGAAGTTCTCGGCACCGTTGACGCCACGGCCACCGGAGACCACGATCGCGGCCTCGGTCAGCTCCGGACGGCCCGTCGACTCACGCGGCGTGCGGGCGGTGACCTTGGTGCCGGTCGCCTTCTCGGAGAAGGACACGGACAGGGCCTCGACCGCGCCGGCGGCCGGGGCGGCCTCGACGGCGGCCGAGTTCGGCTTGACCGTGATGACCGGGGTGCCCTTGATGACACGGGACTTGGTGGTGAAGGACGCGGCGAACACCGACTGGGTGGCCACCGGGCCCTCGTCGCCGGCCTCGAGGTCGACGGCGTCGGTGATGATGCCGGAACCGATGCGCAGCGCCAGACGGGCGGCGATCTCCTTGCCCTCCGCAGAGGACGAGACCAGGACGGCGGCCGGGGAGACGCCCTCGACGGCGGCCTGGAGGGCGTCCACCTTCGGGACGACCAGGTAGTCGGCGTACTCGGACGCCTCGTGGGTGAGGACCTTCACCGCGCCGTGCTCGGCGAGCGTGGCGGCGGTGTCGGCGGCGCCGCTGCCCAGGGCGACGGCGACGGGCTCGCCGATGCGGCGGGCGAGGGTCAGCAGCTCCAGAGTGGGCTTGCGGACGGCACCGTCCACGTGGTCGACGTAGACGAGGACTTCAGCCATGGGATTGCTCTCCTGCGTACGAAAGTTGAGGGGCGGTCAGCGGGGGCGAGCCTTAGATGAACTTCTGGCTCGCGAGGAACTCAGCGAGCTGCTTGCCGCCCTCGCCCTCGTCCTTGACGATCGTGCCGGCCGTGCGGGCCGGACGCGCGGCCGCGGTCTCGACCTTGGTCCAGGCGCCGTCGAGACCGACCTCCTCGGCCTCGATGTCCAGGTCGGACAGGTCCCAGGACTGAACCGGCTTCTTCTTGGCGGCCATGATGCCCTTGAAGGACGGGTAGCGCGCCTCACCCGACTGGTCGGTCACCGACACGACGGCCGGGAGCTGCGCCTCGAGCTGCTCGGAGGCGGCGTCGCCGTCACGGCGGCCCTTGACCGTGCCGTCCTCCACGGAGACCTCGGACAGCAGGGTGACCTGCGGGACACCCAGGCGCTCGGCCAGCAGGGCGGGGACCACGCCGGCGGTGCCGTCGGTGGAGGCCATGCCGGAGATCACCAGGTCGAAGCCGGCCTTCTCGACGGCCTTGGCCAGCACCAGGGAGGTGCCGATGACGTCCGTGCCGTGCAGGTCGTCGTCCTCGACGTGGATGGCCTTGTCCGCGCCCATCGACAGCGCCTTGCGCAGCGCGTCCTTGGCGTCCTCCGGGCCGACCGTCAGGACCGTGACCTCGACGTCGTCGTCGGAGTTCTCGGAGATCTGCAGCGCCTGCTCGACCGCGTACTCGTCCAGTTCGGAGAGCAGACCGTCCACGTCGTCGCGGTCGACGGTCAGGTCATCGGCGAAGTGCCGGTCGCCAGTGGCGTCGGGCACGTACTTCACAGTGACAACGATCCTCAAGCTCACGCCGGCTCTCCTACTGCATCGTCATTTCTGGGCTGCCTCTTGCAGGCAGCATAGGCGCCTGAAGCGGCCTATCCCGGTCGGGGCGGCCGCGCGCTCCGAACGAAATATTACTCGCCAGTACACCCAGTTCATGCGCGCTAAGCAAGCGCTTTGGACTGTGACCTTCGCAACGCAGCGTAACCGGAATTCGACTGCCGCACAGGCCGGACGGGCAGTGATCAATCGCGCAGACCGTTGAACCGCCCCTGGTGGTACAGGAGCGGCCGGCCCGCGCCCGCGGGATCGCCCAGGACGACCTCGGCGAGCACGATGCGATGGTCCCCGGCGGGCACTCGGCCCACGATCCGGCAGACCAGCCACACCAGGACGTCGTCGAGCACGGGTACGCCCTCGGGTCCCTCACGCCAGGTGGTGGGCGCGCCGAACCGGTCGGCGCCGCTGCGGGCGAAGGTGGCTGCCAGCTCGCTCTGGTGCTCACCGAGCACATGGACACCGACGTGGTCGGCCGTCGATATGGCAGGCCAGCTGGAGGAGCCGGTGCCGATGCCGAACGAGAGCATCGGGGGGTCGGCGGAGACGGAGGTGAGGGAGGTGGCGGTGAAGCCGACCGGTCCCCCGGCACCGCCGGCCGTGATCACCGCGACACCGGCGGCATGCCGCCGGAAGGCGGAGCGCAGCAGGTCGGGGGAGGCGAGCTGGGGGGAGCGGAGGTCGGGCGTGGCCGTCATGGAGTTGTCCTTCTGCGAAAGGGGACGAGCGGATCCGTTGCTGCTCAACAGCCCGGACAGCGCACGCTCGCGGTACGGGCGAGGTCGACGTGGACCCGCCCGAAGAGAAGGATTTCCGTTGCCATGGGGTCAGGCTGACGATAGGTGGCGCACACAGTCAAGTACGTTCCGGGATATGGGAGGTGCCTCACCGTCATCCGCACGGCCGTCGCACCGCCTCTCCCAGCGCCGCGATCACATCGGCCTTGCGGGGCTGTCCGGCCGCACGCCGCACCACCCGTCCGTCCACGTCGAGGACCAGAACAGTGGGGGTTTCGAGGATCTCCCACGCGCGTACGAGGTCCAGCCGGGCCTCGGCGTCGATCTCGACATGTGTGACGCCGAGCACCATTCCGGCCACCTCGGCGAGGATGCGCCGGGTCGCCCGGCAGGGCGCGCAGAAGGCGCTCGAGAACTGCACGAGCGTGGCCCGCTCCCCGAGCTCGCCGCCCAACTCGGCGACTTCGAGCCGCTTCCCCTCGTCCTGCCCGCGCACCCGCGCTCTCCCGCTCTGCCGAAGTCCGGTCATCACCTGCACAAGCATTCACCAGACTGTCGGGGAGGCTCAAAAAAACCGAGGCCGATCGTAGGCCGACGTGACGAGGATCTCGCCGAACCGCGGCACCAGGACTGGCTACCCGCACATTCTTCGGGCACGATCTGCGAGACGCCGTAAACCTACGGCTGCGTAACTTCCCGCCGGGAACCCTTTCCCAGGCAGAGCAGAAAGGGTCCACCCCGCCCATGGCAGAGCTGGTCTACCGTCCCGTCGTCGGTCTCGCCCTGACGATGTTCAAGGCCTGGGACCTCAAGATCGACTGCAAGGGCTCGGAGAACATCCCGCGCTCGGGCGGCGCCGTGCTGGTGAGCAATCACATCAGCTACCTGGACTTCATCTTCAACGGCCTGGCGGCCCTCCCGCAGAAGCGTCTGGTGCGCTTCATGGCGAAGGAGTCGGTGTTCCGCCACAAGATCTCCGGTCCGCTGATGCGCGGGATGAAGCACATCCCGGTGGACCGCAAACAGGGCGAGGCGGCGTACGCGCACGCGCTGGACTCGCTGCGCTCCGGCGAAATCGTGGGCGTCTTCCCGGAGGCGACGATCTCGCAGTCCTTCACCCTGAAGAGCTTCAAGTCGGGCGCCGCGCGCCTGGCCCAGGAGGCGGGCGTCCCGCTCGTCCCGATGGCGGTGTGGGGCACGCAGCGGCTGTGGACCAAGGGTCACCCGCGCAACTTCAAGCGCAGCCACACCCCGATCACGATCCGCGTCGGCGAGGCGGTCGAGGCCTCCCGCGAGCTGTACGCGGGCGCCCTCACCCGCCGGCTGCGTGAGGCGGTCCAGGAGCTCCTGGAGGCCGCCCAGCGCGCCTACCCCGCACGCCCCAAGGGCACGGAGGACTCCTGGTGGCTCCCGGCCCACCTGGGCGGTACGGCCCCGACGCAGGAGCAGCTGAAGGCCGCCGAGGCACGCTGACCCCCTCGGCCACGGGGGCCGTCGGGCTCTCGCACACCCAAGGGCCTTCCCGGAGACCGGGTTCATCCCCCGAGGCTGCGGGCGCCGCCCGGCGAGCGCGCACGGGTCAGGCGGCGGCGTGCCGCGTGACCCGGGCGCCGGGGCTGAACTTCTCCATGAGTTCGGCCAGTTCGGCGGCCGCCGCCTCGGCCTCGTCGACCGGCAGGGGCGCGAGGGTCTCCAGCAGGAAGATGCCGGAGGTCGTCCGCTCGGTGAGCCGGGTGCGCGGACCCTGGCGCCAGTTCCAGCGGCGGCAGGTCACGCCGGTGTCGTCGCGCCACACCACTTCGCCCGCGTCGGGGTGCTCGACGACCTCCTCGCCCCCGGCGACGGTCACGAAGTCCTCGTCGCCCGTGGCACGCACAAGACGCATCGCGCCCTCGATGTGGTCGATGTCCTCGCCGCCGACCGGGATCAGATGGGCCACGCTGATCGCGTTGTAGAGGTCGACCAGCAGATTGATGCGCGGCAGACCGGCGTCCGACAGCGCCCGCTTGGCCAGCGCCTCGGCCGAATTGCGGGTGCGGGAGGGCTTCGAGCCGAACGCCGTGTACGCCTCGCGCCAGGCCACCATGTGCGGGTCCTCGTGCGGGGCGCGGCCGTCGAGGCGTGCGGCCAGGCGGCGGGCCGCGTCGTCGAGGAGCGCGGAACTCGCTTCGGTACTGGGCCCGTTGACCAGGCCGTGCGCCTCGATCGCGACATGCGTGAAGCCGGGCGCCAGGGCGCGCACCTCGTCGGACACGGTGAGCGTGAGAGTCATCTGCCTCGCCTCAGAGTGCGGTGGGAAGCGTCTTCCACAGATACGGCCGGTCGGGAGCCGCCTTCAGGGCACCGAGCACGACCGGATGAGGTTCAGCGTACAGGACCGGATAGTCCACCTCATTGGACTTGGGGTCGGGCACCCAGGCCAGCCGCTCACCGTCGAGGGAGAACCGCGCGTCGACCCCCGGCTTGTTGCCGCGCGGATCCTGCCGGTGCCAGGCGCCATGGAACCGTACGGCGATCAGCCCGTGCACGACATGACCGGCACCGTCGTCGTCGGCCAGTCGCTGGTAGCAGAGCGCGGCGGGGATGTCCTCGGCCCGCAGCAGCGCCGCCAGCGCATGCGCCTTCGCGTAACAGATGCCGGTGCGCCGCGCGAGGACGTCGGAGGCGCGCCAGGTGACCCGGCGGTCACCGGAGTCCTGTGAGTGCGGGATGGCGTCGCGCACGAACTCGAAGGCGGCTCGCGCATAGGCATACGAGTCGGGAACACCCTCGGCGAGGCGGGCGGCCGTCTCGCGCACCACCGGATGGTCGTGGTCGATGACCTCGTCGGCGGCCAGATAGGCGGAAAGGTCGGAGGTGTTCTGGATCAGTTCCATGCCCGCAGAGCATAGGAATGCGATCAACCGACAGTCAATGACTTTTCGGATGACCGCATACCTATGCAAGCCGCGCTAGCGTGCCATCTCCTCCTTGAGGGCCGCCACGAACGCGTCCACGTCGTCCTCGGTCGTGTCGAAGGAGCACATCCAGCGCACGACCCCTGCGGCCTCGTCCCAGAAGTAGAACCGGAACCGCTTCTGCAGCCGCTCGCTCACATCGTGCGGGAGCTGCGCGAAGACGCCGTTGGCCTGCACCGGGTAGAGGATCTCCACCCCGTGCACCGCGCGTACGCCCTCCGCGAGGCGCTGGGCCATCTCGTTGGCGTGGCGGGCGTTGCGCAGCCACAGGTCCTTGGCGAGCAGCGCCTCCAGCTGCACCGACACGAAGCGCATCTTGGAGGCGAGCTGCATGGACAGCTTGCGCAGGTGCTTCATGTGGCTGACGGCGTCCTGGTTGATGACCACGACCGCCTCGCCGAACACGGCACCGTTCTTCGTCCCGCCCAGGGACAGGATGTCGACGCCGACCGCATTGGTGAAGGTCCGCATGGGGACGTTCAGGGAGGCGGCCGCGTTGGCTATCCGGGAGCCGTCCAGGTGCACCTTCATGCCGTGCGCATGGGCGTGCTCGCAGATCGCGCGGATCTCGTCCGGCGTGTAGAGGGTGCCGAGCTCCGTGCTCTGGGTGATCGAGACGACCTGCGGCATCGCCCGGTGCTCGTCCTCCCAGCCGTACGCCTGCCGGTCGATCAGCTCGGGCGTGAGCTTGCCGTCGGGCGTGGGCACGGTGAGCAGCTTGAGGCCGCCCATGCGCTCGGGGGCGCCGCCCTCGTCGACGTTGATGTGCGCGCTCTCGGCGCAGATCACCGCGCCCCAGCGGTCGGTGACCGCCTGGAGCGCGACGACGTTGGCGCCGGTGCCGTTGAAGACCGGGAAGGCCTCGGCGGTGGAGCCGAAGTGGCTGCGGATGATCCGCTGGAGGTTCTCGGTGTAGTCGTCCTCGCCGTAGGCGACCTGATGGCCGCCGTTGGCCAGCGTCAGGGCGGCCAGCACCTCCGGGTGCGCCCCGGCGTAGTTGTCACTGGCGAAACCGCGGACCTCCGGGTCGTGGTGGCGACGCGCGTCGGTCCTGGGAGGGTTCACGGCTTCTCGGTCAGCCACAGACGGTTTCCGTTCAATTCCGCGGCGGACTTGCTCCAGACGCCCTCGATGGCCTCGGCCAGGTCCTTGACGTCCGTGAAGCCCGCGAACTTCGCGTTGGGGCGCTCGGCGCGCATCGCGTCGTGCACCAACGCCTTCACCACCAGGATCGCAGCCGCCGACGTCGGCCCCTCGGCACCCTCCGAGATCCCGGCCTTGCGGAAGTAGTCGGCCATGGCCAGCGTCCACGCCTCGGCGGCGGCCTTGGCGGCGGAGTACGCGGCGTTGCCCGCGGTCGGCCTGCTCGCGCCCGCCGCGCTGATCAGCACGTACCGCCCCCGCTCGCTGCGCTGCAGCGCCTCGTGGAAGGCGAGGGAGGTGTGCTGCACGGTCTTGACGAGCAGCAGCTCCAGGAAGTCCCAGTCGTCGAGGCTGGTCTTGGTGAAGGTCTCGCTGCCGCGCCAGCCGCCGACGAGGTGGACCAGGCCGTCGACACGGCCGAAGTCCTTCTCGATGTGGGCGGCCCAGTCACGGGTGGACTGCAGGTCGAGCAGGTCCACGGTGTCGCCGGTGACGGTGGCGCCGCCGGACGCGTAGCGGGCCGCGTCCACGGCCTCCGACAGCCGCTCGGCGTCGTTGTCGGCCCCGACGACGGTCGCGCCCGCCTCGGCAAGCCGCAGCAGGGTCGCCCGGCCGGCGGGACCGCCCGCGCCGGCCACCGCGATCACCGCACCGCTGAGAGCCCCGTTCCCCATTTTTCTCGCCTCCGTAGCAGTGTTCTGGACGCGGTCGCTCACGCGGCGACCCGCTCGGCGCTGTCCGCCGTGATGCCCTTGGTCGAGGCGATCACATTCTTCAGCTTCTTCGACAGTGCCTCAAAGAACATGCTCAGCGGAAACTCGTCGGGAAGCACGTCATCGACGAGCCTGCGCGGCGGCAGGGTCAGGTCCAGGGCGTCGGGGCCCTTGGCCCACTTGGAGCCCGGGTGCGGGGCGAGGTAGGTGGAGACCAGCTCGTAGCCGGCGAACCAGTGCACCAGCTTCGGGCGGTCGATGCCGTCCCGGTACAGCTTCTCGATCTCGGCGCACAGCTGGTTGGTGACCTGCGGGGCGCGCTGCCAGTCGATGGTGAGCTTGTTGTTCGTCCAGCGGACGACGTCGTGCTTGTGCAGGTAGGCGAAGAGGAGCTGACCGCCGAGGCCGTCGTAGTTGCGGTTGCGGTCACCGGTGAGCGGGAAGCGGAACATACGGTCGAAGAGGACCGCGTACTGCACGTCACGGGCCTGCGGGACGCCGTCCGCGTCCAGCTTCACGGCCTCCTTGAAGGCGGTGAGGTCGCAGCGCAGCTCCTCCAGGCCGTACATCCAGAACGGCTGGCGCTGCTTGATCATGAACGGGTCGAACGGCAGGTCGCCGTGGCTGTGGGTGCGGTCGTGGACCATGTCCCACAGCACGAAGGCCTCCTCGCAGCGCTTCTGGTCGTGGACCATGGCGGCGATGTCCTCGGGCAGCTCCAGGCCCAGGATGTCCACGGCGGCGTCGGTGACCCGGCGGAAGCGGGCGGCCTCGCGGTCGCAGAAGATGCCACCCCAGGTGAAACGTTCCGGCGCCTCACGGACGGCTATCGTCTCGGGGAAGAGGACGGCGGAGTTGGTGTCGTAGCCCGCCGTGAAGTCCTCGAACGTGATGCCGCAGAACAGCGGGTTGTCGTAGCGGGTGCGCTCCAGCTCGGCCAGCCACTCGGGCCAGACCATGCGCAGGACGACCGCCTCGAGGTTGCGGTCCGGGTTGCCGTTCTGCGTGTACATGGGAAAGACGACCAGGTGCTGGAGGCCGTCCGCGCGGCCCGCGGCGGGCTGGAAGGCCAGCAGCGAGTCGAGGAAGTCGGGCACCTCGAAGCCGCCGTCCGCCCAGCGGCGGAGGTCCTTGACGAGGGCCTGGTGGTAGTCGGCGTCGTGCGGGAGCAGCGGGGACAGCTCCTCGACGGCCTCCACGGCACGGCACACGGCCTGCTCGGCGTCCGCACGGTCCGGGGAGCCCTCGGCGTCGAAGTCGATCGAGCCGTCCTTGGACTGCCATGGCCGGATCTGCTCCACGGCATCCTTGAGCACGGGCCACGACGGGTGCTCAACAACCCTGGTCGCGGGAGGAACCTGCTCCTCCGCACCCACCTGCACAAGAATTTCCGTCATGACCAATCCTCCACGCGTGAACCGAACGGGGGACACCGTAAGCGGACGTGGTTTCTCTCAGCAAGAGCAGTTGCCGAAAATTATTCTGCCGACTTGCATGGTCACCGCTCTTTTTCCTGTCTTAAACCGTGACGACGCTCACTTCCGATATCAACGACCGGCGGCCCACGACCCGCGGCCGACAACCGGCCACCGATCGGATCCAGCCAGTCAATACATGGGGGACTCGCCCACGCCCGGGTGACCGTCCGCGCGGGCACGGGCCAGGCACCAGGCCGGTGCGCCCCACCTGTCACGCCGATCCCGCGTGTACGCGCGGGTTCATCGGCAGACCCGGCCATTAGGCTGCGACCCTGCCGTGTGGACAGCGACGTCCGCGATGCCCGTCCCGCTCCACGCGCGCGCCGAGCCGCCGTCGACGGAAGCGAGTTGAACCTTGAACTTCCTTACCATCGGTCACCGCGGAGTCATGGGCGTCGAGCCCGAGAACACCCTCCGTTCCTTCGTCGCCGCCCAGCAGGCCGGCCTCGACCTGATCGAACTCGATCTGCACCTGAGCAAGGACGGTGCCCTGGTCGTCATGCACGACGCCGAGGTGGACCGCACGACCGACGGCACCGGCCCGATCGCCGAGAAGACCCTCGCCGAGCTGCGTGCCCTGGACGCGGGCCGCGGCGAGCGCGTGCCGGTCTTCGAGGAGGTCCTGGACGCCGTGAAGGCGCCGCTGCAGGCCGAGATCAAGGACGTGGCGGCGGCCCGGGCGCTGGCCGAGGTGATGCACAAGCGGGACCTGGTCTCCCGGGTGGAGGTGTCCTCGTTCCACGACGAGGCGATCGCCGAGATCGCCCGCCTGGTGCCGGGCGTACGCACCGCGCTCATCGCCGGCCGCTACGGGCCGGACGTCGTGGATCGCGCCCTCGAGGCCGGCGCCACGACCGTCTGCCTGAACATCCGGCGCCTGACCCTGGAGGTCGTGGAGCAGGCCCGCAAGGCGGACCTCAGGATCATCGGCTGGGTGGTGAACACACAGGACCATCTGCGGCTCGTACGGGCCCTGCAGCTGGACGGCGCGACGACCGACTACCCGGAGATCAAGCGCACCGGCCGTTTCACGGCGTGACGGTCATGCGAGCTCCTTGACCAGGAGCTCGAACTGCAGGTCGTCGCGCTGCGGAATGCCGAAGCGCTCGTCGCCGTACGGGAACGGGGTCATCCGGCCCGTGCGGCGGTAGCCGCGGCGCTCGTACCAGGCGATCAGGTCGTCGCGTACGGAGATCACCGTCATGTGCATCTCGGTGGTGCCCCAGCTCTCGCGGGCCAGCCGCTCCGCCTCCGCGATGACCACCTTGCCCAGGCCCGCGCCCTGCATCGTGGGGCTGACCGCGAACATGCCGAAGTAGGTGTGGTCACCGCGGTGCTGGAGCTGGCAGCAGGCGACGATCCGGCCGTCCTGCTCGACCGTCAGCAGCCTGCTGTCGGGCGACTTGATGACCTGGAGCACGCCCTCGGGGTCGGTCCGCTGCCCCTCCAGGATGTCCGCCTCCGTGGTCCACCCGACCCGGCTGGTGTCACCCCGGTACGCCGATTCGATCAACGCGACCAGCGCGTCCACGTCGGCGTCGGTGGCGTCACGGAAGGTGGGCGCGGTGGCGGCGGTGTCCATGGGTCGGGTCTCCGAATCTGTTACGCGGCACGGCAGGGACGAGACTAGCGCTGCCGCTAGGCTCCCGGTGCATGGTGCACGTACTCAGCAGCCGGACACTCCTGCGCCCGACCGACCCCGAGCGCTCCCGGGCCTTCTACGGCGAGCAGCTGGGCCTCGCCGTCTACCGCGAGTTCGGCACGGGCCCCGAACGCGGCACCGTCTATTTCCTCGGCGGCGGCTTCCTGGAGCTCTCCGGGCGCTCACAGACTCCACCGCCCCCGGCCGTGCGCCTGTGGCTCCAGGTCCCGGACGTGACGCAGGCGCACGCGGAACTGCTGGCCAAGGGCGTGGAGATCGTCCGCCCACCGGTTCAGGAGCCGTGGGGCCTGATCGAAATGTGGATCACAGATCCCGACGGCACCCCGATCGTCCTGGTGGAGGTCCCGGGCGACCATCCACTGCGGTACCGCCCGGGAATCTAGGCGCGGGCCGACACGGACGGGCCGGATCGTCCTCCGCGGGCGTCAGTGCGGGGTGTGGGTCCAGGTGCGGTCCGTTCTCGTCAGTTCGTGGAAGCCCGCCTTGAGCAGGGTGTCGATCCCGGCCCGGCCGTCGGCGCTTTCGTATGCGAGGAGGCGGTCCACGCCGCACAGCCGCAGCCAGTCGGCCGCGTGGGCGAGGAGGTGGTGCTCCCAGTCCTCTCCATGGCGGCCGGGGTCGATATGGAGGTTGCCGATGTCGGCCAGGCCCTCGGCGCGGGTGTGGCGTTCGGGGCGGGCCAGGGTGGTGTCCACCTCGATGAAGCCCACGGGTGATCCCGCCACGCAGGCGGTGAAGCGCGTGCCGCACTCCCCCAGCGTGCGCTCGACCGTGACGCCCGGGCACGGTTCGGGCCGGGGCAGGTCGGTGAGCCGGGCGAACAGGATCACCTCCGTCGTGCCGGTGTGCCGGAATCCGGCGCGTTCGTAGACGGCCCGGACGTGCGGCCAGTTCCGGGGCAGGCCGTGGACGGCGGGCGCGGGCAGGTCGCCGGAGGCGTGGCGGGTGCGGACGTTCCAGCGGGCGAGCCGGGCCAGGCAGGCGCTCATGAGCAGGTCGGCGGCCGCCTCGGTGTCCGGCCGGTAGGAGGCCGCCGGATGCCACAGGAACCAGCCGATCTCGCCCGCGTCCCGGTAGTCCGGGCCCACCTCGGCGTCGGCGCGGTAGCGCAGCAGGTGCGCTGCGGCGACGACGTGCCTGCGCTGCTCGGCGACCAGCGTGATGCGCTCGCTCACCCACGGGTCGGTGAGGAATTCGTCGGGGCGTCGCTCCAGGCTGCTGAGCACGGTGTTCACGGAGACGGAGACACCGGGGACGACGGCGGCCACATGGGCGTTCATCAGGTCCGTGAGCTGGTCGCGGTCGTCGCGGTGGAAGGGGCGTACCTCGGGCATGCGTGGCCTCCGGTCGGGAACCGTCGTGGGAGGCCGCCATGCGATGCGGTACGGGACGAGCGTACGGCCGTGCCGGCGCGCCGCGCGAGGGGTTTCCCGATGGCCGCTGTCGTACGGCGGGACTAGCGTGCTGAGAGGGGACGGTTCCGCGCCGGGAGGAGTGCCATGAAGTTCGACAAGCCGGTGATCGGCGGACCCTGCTGGACGGAGCTGGGGACGAATGACCTGGAGGGCGCCAAGCGGTTCTACACGGATCTGTTCGGCTGGCTTCCGGAGACGGATCCGCGCCAGGAGGCGGGGGGTTACACGGTCGCGCACATGGGCGACGCGGCGGTCGCCGCCCTCACCCCGCTGTACCAGGAGTCCCAACCGGTCGCGTGGAACGTGTCGTTCGCGGTGGCGGACGCGGACACGGCGGCACGGAAGGTCGAGGAGGCGGGCGGGACCGTGGTCCTCGGCCCGATGGACGTCTTCGACGTCGGCCGCTTCGCCGTGGCCCTGGACCCGACGGGCGCGGCCTTCCAGCTGTGGCAGGCACGCGCGTTCCCGGGTGCCGGGCTGTTCAACGCGCCCGGATCGCTGGGCTGGGTCGAACTCGCGACCCGCGAGACCGACCGGGCACGGGACTTCTACACCACGGTCTTCGGATGGACCGTCAACGCCTCCGAGTGGTACACGCAGTGGGGCATCAGCGGCGAGGACTTCGGCGGGATGGCGGACATGGGCGACCGTTTCCCGCCCGAGGTGCCGCCGCACTGGCTGCCGTACTTCGCGGTCACGGACGTGGACGCGACGGCGCAGGTGGCGGTCGCGGCGGGCGGTTCGGTCCTGGTGGAGCCGAGGTCGATGGGGAACGTCCGGCGCATCGGGGTGCTGCGGGATCCACAGGGCGCGGCCTTCGGGGTGTACGCGCAGACCGACCAGGGCTGACCCGTCCGATGACCGGCGCGTACGCCGAGCACTGCCCGTGCGGGTTGCGCCCGGTGCCGATGCGCCAAGGCGGATCTCAGACGGGCAGCGCGCCGACACGGCCCTCGAGTCGGCTCAGCAACTCGGCCAGCAGGCCCGCCAGTTGCCCCTGTCCCTCGGGGGCGAGCACCGACAGTACGGCCGTCTCGTAGGCCAGTTGCTCGGGGAGGATGCTGTCGACGAGGTCGCGGCCGTTGTCGGTGAGGCGGACATGGGCGACGCGCCGGTCGCGGGTGTCGCCGCGGCGTTCGACGAGGCCGCGCTCGGTCAGGTGCTTGAGGCGCTTGGTGACGGCGGCGCCCGAGGAGAAGGTCTCCCGGGCCAGCTCGCTGGGGGTCAGTTCGTGGCCGGTGCGGCGCAGCGCGCCGAGCAGGTCGAACTCGGACCGGCTGAGGCCGGCGCGGCGCAGCGGGGCGTCCTCGGCCTGTTGCAGGAGGGCGGCGCAGCGATTGATGCGGCCGATGACCTCCATGGGCCCGGTGTCCAGCTCGGGGTGGACGGACTGCCACTGCCGGACGACCACGGCGACGGTGTCCCCCCTCCCCGCGTCGTTGCCGGCCGCCGGTCGTCCGTTCGTCGCCGTCATGGCCGTACGTCCTCCGTTGTCGTTGTCGACTGCGCAGTCTCCGTAGCCTTCGTACCGGCACGGGACCGCGGCCCCGTGCGTCGTACCGTCGCGGCGAGCGTACGGTGTCCGGCTTGCTCGACGAGCACGACCCGCTCCTGGGGGAGGGCACGTTGCCACCACTCGCCGGACGCGGCGTCGGCCGTGGCGCGCAGTTCGGCCAGCGCGGCGACGAGTCCGCGGCGGGCCGACTCCAGGGTCCGGGGCGCCGGATGCGGCTCGGCCAGGAGGCGTGCGGCGTGCTCGCGGGCCCGTTCGACGGCGGTCAGCGCCTGCTCGACGCGGTCGCCGGCCCGCCGGTTGGTGACGGCCACGGCCGCGACGAACCCGACCAGCGCGCCGACGAGGGTGTCCGCAATCCGCTCGGTGATCAGCCGGCCGGAGTCCTGCGTCCGGGCGAATTCGGTGATCAGCAGGGCCATCGGGGTGACGCAGACGCTGCCGAGCCAGTAGTTGCGGCCGATCAGGGCCTCGGCGCCGAAGTTGAAGGCCAGGCAGCACGGCACGAGCGCCGCGGGACGGAGATGGGCGAGAGGGACGACCGCGGCGAAGACGAGGACCCCGACGAGGTTGCCGACGACCCGCTGGACGCCCCGGCTCCAGGTGAGGGTGACATTGGCCTGGTAGAGGGAGGCCGCGGTGACCAGGGCCCAGTAAGGGCGGCCCACGCCGAGGGCGAGGGAGGCGTATCCGGCGAGGGCGCAGCCCAGGGCGGTGCGGGCGGCGATCGGGGTGAGCGGGCCGAGCCCGCGCCACGGCTAAGGGCGCGGGGCGGCGAGTTCGGCGTCCACGCCGAGGAGTTCGTCGGCGGGCTCCTCCGGGTGGTCGGCGCGTGGGGTGTGTCCGGTGCCGCGCAGGTCTCGGGCCCAGGCGCGCAGCCGCTCGGGGTCCGCGTCCGCGGGTGCGGCGAGGGCGGCCTCGGCACGGACGAGGAGTTCGAGAGCACGGCGGGTGGGGTCGGGGCGGGCGCCGGTGGCGAGCAGTGACTGCGAGGCGGCCTGCACGGCCGTGGCCGCGGCGGCTCGGGCCCGGGCATGGCCGTCGGCGGTGCCGCGCGTGGCGGCATGCGCGGCGGCGGCGTCCAGGGCGTGGGCGGTGGCGCGGCGCTCGGGGCCGTGCGGGCGGACCAGCCCCGGCGCCATGCCGACCAGCCAGGCCCAGCCGCCCGCCGCCAGCGCCGGCCCCGTGTGGCCGGGCACCTGACCGAGGGTCTGCGGGGCGAAGAGCGAGGCGGAGCTGATGAAGGTCAGCACCACGTTTCCGGGCGGGCCGATGCGACCGGCGTCGCACAGCGCCTTCTGCACGGCGGCCATGAGCGCGCCGACGGTGACCAGGACGACGGCGTCGGTGGTGAGCGAAGCCGTGACCAGGGCCACGGCGAGCCCGCCGACCATGCCGAGCACCACCAGCGCCAAGGCGCGGGCCCGCGCGGCGTACGGGCGGTTGTGGCCGTACAGCGCGCACAGGGACCCGGCCATCGTGTACATCGCGAGGTCGAGTCTGCCGAGCGCCGGCAGGGCGAGACTGGGCGGGGCCACCACGCTGAGCGGGCTTGAACCAGATGTCCGAGGGCCGGCCGAGGCGCAGCACCCCTGCGAGAGGAAGACGGAGAAAGGTCGCACTGCGCACACTGCCCATATCATCAATTTAGCATGTGTTTTATCAGTGAAACATCTGCAGCCCGCTCCCGCGGGACCACCCGCACCCCTTCTCACCTGCCGTGCTCCGCCGAACGCTCCCCGTGTACCCCTTTGCGCTTGCGTGCGCGCCGCATGTCGCGGGCATCCCAACCTCGACGGATCGTGAAGCGCAGAGCGGGGAGGTGCGCGTGCACGGACCGGCTTCGCCCGGCTGGCTGCTGGTCGCGCTGTGTGCGGCGACCGGTGCGTACTGTCTGCTGCGGATGCGCAGCAGCGTCGAGGAGCAGCGGCGCGCCGCGGGCGGCGAGGCGCTGATGGGGTTCGGCATGGCCGCGATGGCCGTACCGGCGGCGGTGTTCACCCCGCCGTCGTGGATGTGGCCGGTGTACGCGGTGGTGTTCGGCGCGGCCGCGCTGCGCGCCCTGTGGGCCGCGCGTGGTCATCCGCACCATCTGCACCACTTGATGGGCACCGCGGCGATGGTCTACATGGCGGTCGTGATGGCCGGCTCCCCGGAAGCTCATCACCATGCGCACGGCGACACCGGAGTGCCCATGGTGACGGGGCTGCTGCTCGTCTACTTCACCGGATATGTCCTGTTGTCCGGCATACGGCTGATCCCCGGCACAGTGGCGGGATCCACCGGGGCCGTCGCCGGATGGGGGGACCGGCCGGAGTTGGCCCGTGCGTGCCGGCTGTCGATGGGGATCGGGATGCTGGCGATGCTGCTCACGCTCTGACCGGTGCCGCGGTGCGGTGCGGCGTATGAAAGCGTTGTCTGTGTCACTTTGCCGCGACGGGCCGTATCCGCGGGTGGCCCGCCGCTCGTAGGCTGTTGTTCATGATGGTCCCCGTGGCACTGCTGCTGCTCGGCGCCCTGACCGCCGTCGTCGGTCCCCGGCTGCTCGCCCGGGCCGACTGGCCGGACCGTGAACCGGTGGTGGCGCTGTGGATGTGGCAGTGCGTCGTGGCAGCCGTACTGCTGTGCTGTGCGCTGTCCATGACCCTGAGCGCGGCGGCGGCCTGGCAGGCGGTGCGCGGGCATGTGTTCGCGCCGGCTCCGAGCGCTGTCGTGGATGCGTACGGCCTCGGCTCGACCGGCCCCTGGGCCGCGGCGACCGCGGTGGCGCTCGCCTGCGGCGGGCTGTGGACCGGGGCGATGCTGGTCCGTGAGATCGTACGGGCCGGGGCGCGGCGGCGCCGTCGGCGGGCCGAACTCCTGGTGCGCGCTCCGCTGTTGCCGGGCGAGGAGCCGGCGAGCGGACGGCTCGTGGTGCTGGAGGGAGAGCGGCCGGGCGCTTGGTGGCTGCCCGGCGCCGCACCTCAACTCGTCATCACCACGGCCGCGTTGCGCCGCCTGAAGGGGCGGCAACTGGACGCCGTGCTCGCCCACGAGCAGGGTCACGCACGGGCCCGGCACGACTGGCTGCTGCACTGCTCGGACGCGCTCGCGAGCGGATTCCCGCAGGTCCCGGTGTTCGCCGCGTTCCGCGACGAGATGCACCGGCTGGTCGAGCTGGCCGCCGACGACGTGGCCTCCCGCCGCTTCGGCCGGCTGACCATCGCACTGGCGCTGGTCGAACTCAACGAGGACCGGGGTGTGTTCGGCCCCGGCGCCACCTCTCAGGCCAACGTCCCGCAGCGGGTGCACCGGCTGCTCACTCCCCCGGACCGGCTGACCGCGATGCGCCGCCTGAGGCTGACGGCGGCAGCTGCGCTCGTGCCGGTGATCCCGGTGCTGGTGACACTCGTCCCGGGGCTGCGCGCGCTCAGCTGAGACACCGAAGAGGCCCCGGGGTTGACCTCCCGCCGCACGCGTCGGAGAAGATCACGGCATGCGCAGCCAGACCCGCCCGGCCGTCCTCGCCATCACCGCTCTGACCGTGCTCTGTGCGGCACTGCTGACCCTGGTCACCGTCGAGTGGCGTCCCCTGATGACCTTGGACGGGCACGTCGCCCGCACCACCCATCGCTGGGCGGTCGCCGAACACGGCCTCACGCACACCTTCCGCATCCTCACGGACTGGGTGTGGGACCCGCTGACCATGCGTCTGGTGGCCGCGGCGGCCGCGCTGTGGCTGGTGTGGCGCCGCTCGGCGTGGCGGACGGCGCTGTGGCTGGAGGGCGTCTGCGCGCTGGCCACGGTGGTGCAGCAGGCGCTGAAGGCGGCTGTCGGCCGCCCGCGCCCGGTCTGGCCGGACCCCGTCGACTCCGCCCGTTACGCGGCCTTCCCCTCCGGTCACGCGATGACCGCCACGGTGGTGTGCGGCCTGCTGCTGTGGCTGCTGCACCGCTTCGGCGCCGGGCGCGCTCTGTGGCGTACGGCGCTCACGGTGGCGGTGGTCTCCGTCGTCGGGGTCGGTCTGACCCGGGTGTGGCTGGGGGTGCACTGGTTCTCGGACGTGGTGGGCGGGTGGCTGCTGGGGGCGCTGGTGGTGGCCGTGGCGGTGGTGGCGTACGAGGGGCCGCTGGGCGGCCGGCCATCACTTTCTGGGGCACTCCCGAGTTCTGGGGCACTGCGCCGTCCGCTCCGCCGGACCGACGCGCACCGGAGCGCGGCCATGCGCTGGACGGCCCCCCGGTAGGGTCCGGCACATGGTTGCCGTCCTCTTCGACTTCTCCGGGACCCTCTTCCGCATCGAGTCCACCGAGTCATGGCTGCGGGCTGTACTGGCCGAGACCGTCTTCAGCCTTTCCGAGCCGGAACTGACCGAGACCGCACGGGCGTTGGAGACTGCCGGCGCGCTGCCGGGCGGGGCGTTCCCGGTCGAGCTGCCCGAGGAACTCGCCGAGGTGTGGGCGGTGCGCGACGAGAGCGCCGAGTCGCACCGGGCCGCGTACACGGGCCTGTCCCGCCGGGTCCCGCTCCCCGACCCCGCGCTGCACGACGCGCTTTACGAGCGGCACATGTCCCCCACCGCATGGTCCCCGTACCCCGATGCCGCCGAGGTGCTGCGGACGCTCCACGAGCGCGGGATCGGGGTCGGCATCGTCAGCAACATCGGCTGGGACCTGCGCCCGGTGTTCCGCGAGCACGGGCTCGACCGATACGTGGACGCTTACGTCCTGTCGTACGAACACGGCGTCCAGAAGCCGGACCCGCGGCTGTTCTCCGCCGCCTGCGAGGCGCTCGGTGCCGATCCGCGGGACGTGCTGATGGTCGGTGACAGCCGCCCCGCGGACGGTGGTGCGACCGCGCTGGGCTGCCAGGTGCACTTCGTGGACCACTTGCCGTGCGCCGAGCGGCCGGACGCGCTGCTGCCGGTGCTGGACCTGATGGGCCGACCCGCCCCCGTACGAAGGAAAAAGCCGTCCGCCTGAGACGATCCCCCGCGTCGCCCCAGACGGACGGCAGCCCTGAGTGGACCCGAGCAGAAACCGGGCCTGCTGCGTTGAGTATAGTTGGCTGGCAGCCAGTCAACGCAGGAGTTACAGGATGTCCCCGCGCAGCGCCTCGGTCAATGAAGAGTTGCGCCGACGTTCCCGGGAGCGGCTCCTGCAGGCCGCGGTCGAACTGGTCAGCGAGCACGGTTTCGAGGCCACGACCTTGGGTGACATCGCGGACCGGGCGGGTTCGGCGCGCGGACTGGTGTCGTACTACTTCCCCGGCAAACGCCAGCTGGTGCAGTCCGCGGTGCACCGGCTGATGCACCGGACGCTTCAGGAGGCCCTGGAGCGCGAACCGCGCACCGAGGACGGCCGGGAGCAGCTGGCCAGGGCCATCGACGCGATTCTGGGGCTGGCCCGCGACCGGCCCGTGCTGATGCGGCAGCACATGGCCGGACTCCTGCAGGCCCAGGGGTTCGTGCAGTGCCCGGAGCAGCGGCGCCTGTCGGAGCTGCTCATCGACACCGTCGCCCGGTACGGCTCCCAGGACGTCGCGACCGACTACCCGATGCTGCGCGCGCACCTCATGGGCGCCGTGTACGCGGCGCTGATCCCCGGAGTGCCGATGCAGATCCCCGTTCTGCGGGCGGAGCTGTTCAAGCGCTATCGGCTCGACTGGGAGCTGGGCACGCCGCCCGGGACCGAGCCGCCCGGCGGGACGTGCGACAAGGATCTGTCGCGGTTCTTCGCAACAGACGACCGGCCCGAGTGACCGGACCGGCCGTCAGCGCCGTGCGTGACCGGGCGTCAGCAGCCCCGCGTCCCGCGCCTGGGCGATGAGCCGGAGCGACCTGCGGCGACTGTGCCCGGTCGCGCACATCACCGCGAGGACGGGGTCGAGCCCCTCGTCCCGGGCGGCGCGGTACTTCTCCGCGACGAGCCGGCGCCCCTCGACGCCCCGCGGCCAGGCGGGGCGGGCCCGACTCGGGCCGAGCGGCCTGGCGTGGTGGATGCCGTACGCCGTCCCTGTCCCGGCAACCGTCTCCGTGGCGGCATTCGTCTCCAGCCCGGATTCCGTCTCCGCCCTGGCGTTCGTCCCCGCCCTGGCTTTTGTCTCCATGCCGCACGCCTCGAACAGTGGTGTCTCGATCCAGTCGGCGAGGACCGTCAGGTCGGCAAGGGAGAGGGCGGGCTGGGCCCTGACGTCCTCGATGGACACGCTTCCCCCGGTCACCACGGCCAGCGCGTCGACCCGGGCGCCGTCGGTGAAGGCCAGCAGGACATGGAACCAGGACGTGCGCTCCCCGCGCTCCCGCACCGCCCACGCGGGCTGAACGGTCACCACGCCGCCCTCCGCGCAACGGGCGGAAAGATTAAGAAAGGATGCGTCTAGCACACACGGAACGTAACCGCATGATCACAATCCATACGAATGGACACGCGTCCCATCACCCGCCTGCACCCTGTCAGCGGAGCCCTCGCGGTGCAATGCTGGAGCCACCAGCGATCTCCTCCGGCCTTCCGGGGAAGGGGTTCCGCCGTGTTGCGTGTCGCCGTTGTCGGCTCCGGGCCGAGCGGGTGCTACACCGCCCAGAGCCTGATCCAGCAGGACTCCGAGGTGCGAGTCGACGTCCTGGACCGACTGCCGTGCCCGTACGGTCTGGTGCGCTACGGCGTGGCACCGGACCACGAGAAGATCAAGTCGCTGCAGGGAAACCTGCGGACGGTCCTGGAGCACGACCGGGTGAGATTCCTCGGTGGCGTGCAGATCGGCGGCCCCCGCGGGCTGCCCGTGGACCGGCTGCGGGAGCTGTACCACGCGGTGGTGTACTGCGTGGGCGCCGCGACCGACCGGCACCTGGGCATTCCCGGCGAGGATCTGCCGGGCAGCTGGTCGGCCACCGAGTTCGTGTCCTGGTACAGCGCCCACCCCGACTCCGCGCCGGCGGACTTCGTCCATGAGGTCAGGTCGGCCGTGGTGATCGGCGTGGGCAATGTCGCGGTGGACGTCACGCGGATGCTGGCCCGCGGGGCGGCGGAGCTGAGCCCCACCGACATGCCGCAGGCGGCGCTGACGACACTGGCGGCGAGCCGGGTGACCGATGTGCACATGGTGGGCCGGCGCGGCCCCTCGCAGGCCCGCTTCACCACGAAGGAGCTGCGCGAGCTGGGCGGCCTGCCCGACACCGAAGTCGCCGTCGACCGCGCCGAGTTGGCACTGGACCCGGCCTACAGCGACCCCTCGGGACTGCCCGCGCCGCAGCGCCGCAACGTGGAGGTGCTGCGCGGCTGGGCGGACCGGCCGCCCGGGGACGCGGCACGCCACATCGGGCTGCGCTTCTTCCTGCGCCCCGTCGAACTCCTCGCCGAGGAGGGGCGGGTGGGCGCGGTGCGCTTCGAGCGGACCGTGCCGGACGGGCACGGCGGGGTGACCGGCACGGGCCGTTTCGAGGACATCGAGGCGCAGTTGGTGCTGCGCTCGGTGGGATATCGCGGAGTGCCGCTCGCGGGGCTGCCGTTCGACGCGCGCACCGGCACCGTGCCGAACGAGGAGGGCCGTGTCGTGCGTGACGGCCTCACCTCCCAGGGCGAGTATGTGTCCGGGTGGATCAAGCGCGGTCCGACCGGCGTCATCGGCACCAACCGCCCCTGCGCCAAGGAGACGGCGACGTCGCTGCTGGCGGACGCGCCCGTCCTCGTACGCCGGGACGTGCCGGCGGACCCCGTCGCGGCGCTGCGGGCGGCGGGGATCGAGCCGGTCGCGTGGGCGGGCTGGCAGGCCATCGAGCGGGCCGAGGCGGAACTCGGGGCGTCGCTGGGCCGGAGCGTGGTCAAGCTGGCCGACTGGGACTCGCTGCTGACGGCGGCACGGACGGCGGCCCCGTAGCCGGGCCGGTTCGCGAGGTGCGCGGCCCGGTCGCGGCGATTTCGCCGGTTCAGCCGTCGTCCCCGAGGCGGACCGCCTGTCTGTCGGCGGCGGCGAGGAGGGTGTCGAGAAGTCCCGGGAAGAGATGTTCCAGGTCCTCCCCGCGCAGGCCGTTCATCTTGGCCGTGCCCCGGTAGACCTGCCGGATCACTCCGCTCTCGCGCAGCACCCGGAAGTGGTGCGTGGTCGTGGACTTGGTGACCGGCAGGTCGAAGTGCGAACACGACAGCTCGCCGCCGTCGGTGGCGAGATCGCGCACGATCCGCAGCCGCAGCGGATCGGAGAGCGCGTGCAGTACGGCCTCCAGCCGGATCTCCTCACGGCTCGGATGCGGAAGCGCGCGACCCGTCGCGTCGGTGCTACTGGTCGCCCTGGTGTTACTGGTCATGGCGGCGGCTCCACTTCGGCTGATCGGAATCACCATTGTACGAGGACCATCGTAGTTTGACATCTACCGTACTACGATGCCTATCGTATGAGCCTGCCACTTGTCCCGTGACGAATGGAGTCCGCCGTGAGCGCGCTCTTCGAGCCCTACACCCTGCGCGAAGTGACCATCCCGAACCGGGTCTGGATGCCCCCGATGTGCCAGTACTCGGCCGCCCCCGAGGGCCCGCTGACCGGTGCCCCGCACGACTGGCACTTCGCCCACTACGCGGCCCGCGCGACCGGTGGCACCGGTCTGATCGTCGTCGAGGCCACGGCCGTCTCCCCCGAGGGCCGGATCTCGCCGTACGACCTGGGCCTCTGGAACGACACGCAGGCCGAGGCGTTCCGCCGGATCACGGGCTTCCTGGCCGCGCAGGGCACGGTGTCCGCGATCCAGCTCGCGCACGCCGGCCGCAAGGCGTCCACGGACCGTCCCTGGAAGGGCGGCGCACCGGTCGGCAGCGAGGCGCACGGCTGGCAGCCGCTGGCGCCGAGCCCGGTCGCGTTCGACGACAGTCATCCGGTGCCGGACGAGTTGACGGTGGATCGGATCCGGGAGATCGTCGAGCAGTTCGCGGCCGCCGCCCGCCGCGCCCTCGACGCCGGCTTCGAGATCGTCGAGATCCACGGTGCCCACGGCTATCTGATCAACGAGTTCCTCTCCCCGCACTCCAACCACCGCACCGATGCGTACGGCGGCTCGTACGAGAACCGCACCCGTTTCGCCCTGGAGGTCGTGGACGCCGTACGGGCGGTGTGGCCGGACGACAAGCCGCTGTTCTTCCGTATCTCCGCGACCGACTGGCTGGAGGAGAGCGGCTGGTCCCCGGACGACACGGTCCGCTTCGCGGGCGAACTGCACGCCCACGGCGTCGACCTGCTCGACGTCTCCACCGGCGGCAACGCCTCCGGTGTCCGGATCCCCGTCGGCCCCGGCTACCAAGTCCCCTTCGCCGCCCGGGTGAGGGCCGAGACCCCGATGCCGGTCGCCGCCGTGGGCCTGATCACGGATGCCGAGCAGGCGGCGAAGATCGTGGCCAACGGCGAGGCGGACGCGGTCCTGCTGGGCCGCGAGCTGCTCCGCAAC
This sequence comes from Streptomyces sp. HUAS 15-9, assembly GCF_025642155.1. Classification (NCBI taxonomy): domain Bacteria; kingdom Bacillati; phylum Actinomycetota; class Actinomycetes; order Kitasatosporales; family Streptomycetaceae; genus Streptomyces; species Streptomyces qianjiangensis. The sequence continues at coordinate 1,167,655 of NZ_CP106798.1, forward strand.
CCGTCCTGGCCGCGGCTGGCGGCACGCGAACTCGGGGGCGAGGTGCGGGTGCCGAAGCAGTATCACCGGTCGGTGTGACGTAATCACCGGTCGGTGTGACATGCGCGCTAGAGGCGGCTCAGCATGAGGGAGAGCGCGTTCGTGGCGTCGCTGCGGTTCTGGGTCGGGGTGCCGCCGCGGGTGACGTACGTCCGCACCATGTAGCGCCCTTTGCGGCCGGTGAGATACGTGTAGTAGGCGTCCGCCGGCCGGCCGTTCTCGTCGGCGACCAGGTGGCCCTCCTCCCCCACCACCTCGTCGAAACCCGTCAGCCCCGGGACGTCGACCTCGTGGACGCCCTCCCACCGCGCCTTGCTCGCGGCTTCCTTCTCCGTCGGACACCGTTGCACGTCCGAGCGCAGCCGAGCCACGTCCGCCTGAGCGGAGCTCGCGTTCCGGAAGACCACGACCGTCGAGTTCGCAAAGACCGTGTTGTCCTTCTTCTGGACGCCGCGCTGCAGGACGGCCAGCGCGTTCCCGATCGGCTGCGTCACGTAGTTGCAGTCGGGATCGGTCACGCCCTCGGACTTTTCCTCGTTCTCGTAGTGATCGCTCCGGGTGAAACCGGATCCCCAGTCCGCGGGGGTCAGCGCCACGCGTCTCGTCACCTCGCGAGCCGACGCGACGGTCCCGATGTCCTGTTTCGTCCCGCCCTTGCCGCCCCCGGACTCCATCACGAACACCACCACGATGCCGACGACGACCGCGAGCACCGCGACGACGCGCGCGGGCGCGCCACGCCACCAGGATCGCCCGGCGGCGGGAGGCGGAGGCGGCGGTGGCGGCGGTCCGGGCTCCGGCACTCCGTGCAGCGGACCGGGCGGCGGGCCGGACGGTGGTTGGGCGCTCACATACGTCCTCTACCACCCGTGAGGCAAAGGCCGCGCTGCCGGACGGAGAGATCACCTGACTGACCGGGCCAGCTCCCGCTGATAGTCCGCATACGCGGTGCGCAGGGCCTGACCCGGCCAGTCGGCGGGTAGGAGCCCCGGGGGCAGGACGGGGTCGGCGAGCAGATGGCGTACGACCGCGGCGAAGGCGGTCAGCAGGTCGGCCGGGCGGTGGGACTCGGTGACATGGGCGAGCAGCGCGCGGGCGGTGGCGGCCCAGGCGTCGAGCGGCCACAGGCGGGCGGCCAGCTCGTGCGCGGAACCCTCGGGGCGGGCGCGGTAGGACTGGGCGACCCGCTCCAGTTGGTCCGGCAGGGAGCGGACCAGGTTGGCGGGCCGCAGCCACACGCCCTCGCGGAGTTCGGCCAGGCGCAGGGCGGTCAACCGGGTGCGCAGTTCGGCGCGTTCGGCGGGGCCGCGGCCGGTCGCGGTGATCACCACCATCTCCCAGTCGCCCTCCCACGCGCGCGTGCGGGGGTGCACCGCCTCGTCCTGGCGGCGCTGGCGGACCAGCAGCCGGTCGCTGAGCCCGTAGACCGCGTCCGTGCGCCGCAGGTCGCCGACGGCCACCATCCGGCTGAGCGCGGCCCTCAGGGTGGAGCCGCCGACCCCGAAGGGCTCCACCAGCCGCACGAGGTCCTTCACCGGAAGCTCCGGCGGATGCGTGCCCAGCAGCAGGCTCAGCACGACCGATCGCGCGGACAGCGGCCGCACGTCGGCCTCACCGGGCTGCACTGACACGTTCATCCGCATGGGCACGTACTGTACGTGCGCCTTCTTGTTGCATCATTGCTACAGCCGCAGGAAGAGTGCAACATGGCCACATGGTCTCGACACCCGCACAGCCGCAGCCGCAGTACGCCACCCACGACGTCACCAACCAGGCCTCTCCCCTGGCTCCCTACGACGCCTCCGAGGACCAGGCCCTCCTCGAGGGGCTGCGCCGCGAGGGGGCCGGCTGGGCCGAGGAGGACCTACGGCGCCTCGGCCTGAGCGCCGGCAGCGCCCAGGCGCAGGAGTGGGGTGAACAGGCCAACCGGCACGAGCCCGAGCTGCGCACCCACGACCGGTACGGCAACCGGATCGACGAGGTGGAGTTCCACGCGAGCTGGCACCACCTGATGCGGGTCGCGGTCGCCGAGGGGCTGGCCGGCGCGCCGTGGGCGGACGCCCGGCCGGGCGCGCATGTCGCCCGTACCGCGGGCGGGCTGGTGTGGGGTCACACCGAGGCAGGACACGGTTGTCCGACGTCGATGACGTACGCGGCCGTCCCCGCGCTGCGCGCCCAGCCGGAGCTCGCCAAGGTCTACGAACCGCTGCTCACGAGCCGCGAGTACGAGCCGGGGCTGCGGGTGCCCAGCGAGAAGCGAGGGCTGCTCGCTGGCATGGGCATGACGGAGAAGCAGGGCGGCTCCGACGTCCGTACGAACACCACCGTGGCCACGCCCACCGCCGAGCCCGGTGTGTACACGCTGCGCGGGCACAAGTGGTTCACCTCGGCGCCCATGTGCGATGTGTTCCTGGTGCTGGCCCAGGCTCCGCAGGGACTGTCCTGCTTCCTGGTGCCGCGCATCCTGCCCGACGGCACCCGGAACACGTTCCGGATCCAGCGACTGAAGGACAAGCTGGGCAACCGGTCCAACGCGTCCTCCGAGCCGGAGTTCGACGGGACCGTGGCCTGGCTGGTGGGTCCCGAGGGCCGGGGTGTGAAGACGATCATCGAGATGGTCAACTGCACTCGGCTGGACTGTGTGATGTCCTCGGCGACGCTGATGCGCAAGACGCTCGTCGAGGCGGGCCACCACGCGCGGCACCGCAGTGCGTTCGGCACGCGGTTGATCAAGCAGCCGCTGATGCGAAACGTCCTGGCCGATCTCGCGCTGGAGTCGGAGGCCGCCACCACACTCACGCTGCGGCTCGCCGGGGCGGCCGACCGGGCGGTGCGCGGGGACGCCGGGGAGCAGGCCTTCCGGCGGATCGCGACCGCGGTCGGCAAGTACTGGGTGACCAAACGGGGCCCGGCCTTCACGGCGGAGGCCCTGGAGTGCCTGGGCGGCAACGGCTATGTCGAGGACTCGGGCATGCCCCGCCACTACCGGGAAGCCCCCCTGCTGTCGATCTGGGAGGGGTCGGGGAACGTCAACGCGCTCGACGTGCTGCGGGCGCTCGGCCGCGAGCCCGGCACCGCGGAGGCCCTGTTCGCCGAACTCGCCCTGACACAGGGGGCGGACACGCGGCTGGACGCGGCCGTGGCCCGGCTGAAGGACCAGTTGGCCGAAACCGATCAGACCGGCGCCCGCCGCATGGTGGAGCTGATGGCCCTGGCCCTCCAGGCCTCCCTCCTCGTGCGGCACGCTCCGCCCGCGGTCGCCGACGCCTTCTGCGCGAGCCGGCTCGGCGGCGACTGGGGGCACGCCTTCGGCACGCTGTCCGGCGCGGCCGACCTCGACGCGATCCTGGAGCGGGCGCTGCCCGGCGGAAACTGATCCCTCCCGCCGTGCGCGCGCTCCGTGGCCGGTGACAGCCGACGGATCGCACACAGTCGCCGCGCGACTCCGCTTCGTTGTCGGTGCCGTGGTGCAGACTCGCGATCAGGTGGCAATCGCCTGGGGAGGACAACGTGTTCACGGGGATCGACGAGGTCGACTGGGCTTCGCTGCGGCACGCGTACGGCAGCGCGGAGGACGTGCCCGCACTGCTGCGGGGACTCGCCTCCGTGGACCCGGCCGAGCGGGAGATCGCGCTCGACGGGATGTACGGCTCGGTGCACCACCAGGGGAACGTGTACGACTCGACGCTGGCCTGCGTGCCGTTCCTGTTCGGGCTCATGGCCCGCGCGGAGGTGCCGGACCGGGGCGGCATAGTCGAACTGCTGGTGAGCATCGGCGAGGAGTGCGCCAAAGGCAGCCGCGCGCCGGCGCGCACCGCGGTGCGCGCGCGGCGCGGAGGCCTTCGTCGCGCTGGCCGGCGACCAGGACGCCGGGGTGCGGCGGGCGGCACCCGGGGCGCTCGTACGGTTCCTGGACGAACCGGCACGCGTGCTGGACCTGTTACGCCAGCGGCTCACGGTCGAGCGGGACGGCCGGGTGCTGCTGGCCCTGACCGAGGGCCTCGGCCAGTTCGTACGGCGCCACCCCGGGCACGCCGCCGCGGCGGTGGACCTCCTGACCGCGCAGAGCGCTCCGCCGTACCACCCCGGCCTGCGCCTCGCCGCGCTCGGCCAGCTCGCGCTCGGCGCGCCGGACCGGCTCCCGGCCGATCTGGTCCCCACGGTGGTGCGGCTGCTCAGGGACAGGTCCGAGCAGCGTCGCGGCGGGCCGGACCGGGCCGAGACGGACACGCTGGTGGGCCGGATACGGCGACTGCGCCCGTCGGACGAGGAGGGCTCGCACCTGCTGCGGACGCTCCACACCGCCCTCGGCGGCCGGGTGGCCGACCGGATCGCCCTGCTCAGCGGGCAGTTGACCAGCCCGGACCCGATCGACCGGTGCAACGCGGTGTGGATGTCGGCGGCGCTGTTCCGCGAGTGGCGCGCCGACCATTCCGAGCCGGTCGCGCTGATCGGCGCCCAACTGTGGGCGGAGCAGGACCAGGTGCGGGACGCCTCGGTGTCCGTCCTGTCGGAGCTGTTCGAGCTGGCCGCGCCCGCCGCCGACGACCTCGCCGCGCTGCTGACCGAGCGGCCCGGACTGCGGGTCCACCGGTGGGAGCGCGGGGCACCGACGCTGGGCGGCCCGCTCAAGGCCCTCGCCAGAAGCGGCGATCCGCGGGCGGTGCCGCTGCTGGCCGAGGTGCTCGCGGGGCCGGCCGTACCCGACGACCTCGGACATGTGGTCGTCCACCTCGGCGGGTCCGCGGCTCCACTGGCTCCCGCGCTGCGCCGCGGGCTCGCTCGGGTGGCCCTCGACTCCCCCGACGTCACCGACCGTGCCGTACCGCTGCTGTCGGCGCTCCGGGCCCTGGGCCACACGGAGGCCGTCCCGGAGGTGCTGCGGCTGGTGCGCGGCACACCGGGCGGCCCCGGGCCCGGGGAGGCCGTGGTGGCGAACGCGGTCCGCACCCTGGGGTCGTTCGGGCCGGCAGCGCGCGCGGCGGTGCCGGACCTGCGGCGGTTGCTGAACACCGGGTGCGCGGCCGTCGCGGCGGGAGCGCTGTGGTCGGTGGAGCGAGACGTTTCCGCCGTACTCGCCGTCCTCTTACGGGAGTTGGCGCACGAACAGCCCGGCCGCCGACGCGCGGCCGCCGCGGAGCTGGCCCGGCTCGGTCCCGAGGCCCGCCCGCGCTGCCCGCGCTGCGCGGCATGACCGAGTCGGACCGGCTCTGGGAGCGGACGTCCGCCGCGTGCGCCTGCTGGCGGATCGGCGGTGACCCCGAGCCCGTGCTCCCGGTCCTCCGTTCCGCCTGGGCGGAGAACCCCCGCACGCGCGCCACGACGGCCGCCCTCCTCGCCGAGATGGGCCCCACGGGGGCGCCGCTGTGGGACCTGGTGACCAGGGAACTCACCACCCCTCGCCGCCACACGGCCCGCACGGGCGGCTACGGCAGCCACGACATCCTGAAGGACGAGAGGCTGTTGAGGAGGTGCCGCGAGGTGTTGGGGGCCGGGTAGCGGCGCGGCGGGGTGGTGGCGTTCGCGCGCGCCGGCACTGCACAGTCCGGCTGACCGGGGTCAGCCCGTCATCCGGCCCCACTGGGGGCCCAGGCGTGCCCACTCCGCGTCCCATCGGTCCATGCGGAGTCGTTCCAGGCGGCCGCGCAGGGCGCGGCCGGCGATGAAGGGGACGACCGCCGCGCTCACACCGCCCAGGGTGCCTGTCAGGCCGGCGCGGAGGTGGGCCTGGGAGGCGGTGGCGGGCCTGGTGACGAGGTGGCCCCGCGGGTCCGTCCAGACGGTGACCGGTGTGCCGGCCCTGCTGCCGGGCGCGACCCGCGCCTGGCCGGTGTGCAAGGAGCCGTCGGCCACGGTCCAGCGCACCTTCGCCCACACCCGCTCGCCGCCCGTGGCGCCGCTGCCCGACGTGGCGGAGCCCGGCGCCTTCCCGATGACCCGCGCCACGACGGGCCGCCACTCCAGCCGTTCCCGGGCCAGCCCCTGCTCGACGGAGCGGGCCGTCACCAGACCGGCGAGCACCCCGGCCAGGACGGTGAGCCCCCAGGCACCGAGCAGCACCCAGGCCTCCACCATGTCGGCACGACGCCTGAGCGGGTTGCGCCGCCAGCGCCACAGCCACACCTTCGGACCACGGAACGCCCTCAACGGCATCCTCCTCGACGAGCGCACGGACAGGCCGGACCGCCCTCCCATACGGGAGAGGTCCTCTCGTTGCTCAGGGCGAGCCCCCGTCCCGACGGTCGCACGAGAGTCACCGCTCGCGCAGGCTTCTGCCGGAACATGCGCTCCGGAATTCCGCGACAGGCCGACACCAGCCCTCCGACCTGCGACGACGCGGCTTCCATGGGTCGTTGTCAGTGCCGGGGTGCACACTGGCCGATGTCTGAAAACTTTTCGTGACAAAGACGTCCCGGAGGTGGTCGGCATGACCGAGGTACTGCTCGCCGTGGGCACCCGCAAGGGTCTGTTCATCGGGCGGCGGCGGGGAGGGTCCTGGGAGTTCGACGAGAGTCCCTACTTCAACGCACAGGCCGTCTATTCGGTGGCCCTCGACACCCGCGGCAGCACCCCGCGGCTGCTGGCCGGGGGCGACAGCGCGCACTGGGGCCCGTCCGTGTTCCACTCCGACGACCTGGGCCGCACCTGGACCGAGCCGTCCCGGCCGGCCGTCAAGTTCCCCCAGGACACCGGCGCCTCGCTGGAGCGGGTCTGGCAGCTGCACCCGGCCGCCGCCGAGCCGGACGTGGTCTACGCGGGCACGGAACCGGCCGCCCTTTACCGCTCGGAGGACCGGGGGGAGAGCTTCGAGCTGGTGCGTCCTCTTTGGGAGCACCCGACCCGCTCCCAGTGGGTGCCGGGCGGCGGCGGTGAGGGCCTGCACACGGTGCTCACCGACGCGCGCGACCCGAACGCGGTGACGGTGGCCGTCTCCACGGCCGGGGTGTTCCGCACCACGGACGGCGGAGCGAGCTGGGCGCCGTCCAACTCCGGTGTCTCCGCGGTGTTCCTGCCGGATCCGAACCCGGAGTTCGGCCAGTGCGTGCACAAGGTCGCCAAGGACGCGGGCAACCCGGACCGGCTGTATCTGCAGAACCACTGGGGTGTGTACCGCAGCGACGACACGGGCGCGCACTGGACGGACATCGGCGAGGGTCTGCCGTCGACGTTCGGTTTCGCGGTGGCCGCCCATCCACACCGCGCCGACACCGCGTACGTCTTCCCGATCAACGCCGATGCCGACCGGGTGCCCGCCGACCACCGCTGCCGGGTCTTCCGCACGGCGGACGCGGGCAAGAGCTGGGAGCCGCTGTCGGCCGGACTGCCGGCGGAGGACCACTACGGCACGGTGCTCCGGGACGCCCTGTGGACGGACGACGCGGACCCGGCGGGCGTGTACTTCGGCAACCGCAACGGCGAGGTGTACGCCTCGGCGGACGACGGCGACAGCTGGCAGCAGCTGACCTCTCATCTGCCGGACGTGCTGTGCGTGCGGGCCGCGGTCGTCGGATGAGGTCAACTGCCGCGAGGAAAGGGGGTTCCGGTCATCCGGGTCGGCGGTTCGGTCAAGCTCGGTCGGACTGTGACCACCGCTTGATCGTCACCCTGTGTACGGCAGTAGGGTGACGCCCGTGGCACCACGACCTTTGCATGAAATTGTCGAAGCTGGCTGGGCGAAGGCCCTGGAACCCGTCGCCGGACGGATCGCCGAGATGGGCGACTTCCTGCGCACGGAGATCTCCGCCGGACGCACCTATCTACCGGCCGGAGCGAACGTTCTGCGGGCCTTCCAGCAGCCCTTCGACGACGTACGCGTCCTGATCGTCGGCCAGGACCCGTACCCGACACCGGGACACGCGGTGGGGCTGTCGTTCTCCGTCGCACCCGAGGTCCGTCCGCTGCCCCCCAGCCTGATCAACATCTTCCGGGAGCTCAACACCGATCTGGGCCTGCCGCAGCCGTCCAACGGTGATCTGACGCCCTGGACGCAGCAGGGTGTGCTGCTGCTCAACAGGGCGCTCACCACGGCCCCGCGCAGCCCGGGGGCGCATCGCGGCAAGGGCTGGGAGGAGGTCACCGAGCAGGCCATCCGCGCGCTGGCCGGGCGCGGCAAGCCGCTGGTGTCCATCCTGTGGGGCCGCGACGCCCGTAATCTGCGGCCGCTCCTCGGCGCTCTGCCGTCGGTGGAGTCCTCCCATCCCTCGCCCATGTCGGCCGATCGTGGCTTCTTCGGCTCGCGCCCGTTCAGCCGGGCCAACGACTTCCTGGTCCAGCAGGGGGGACAACCGGTGGACTGGCGCCTGCCGTGACCGGCGGCACGGGGGACGGATCCGGCTTCCTGGCCGTCGACTCGGGAGGCTCCGGTCTCCGTGCCGTGGTCGGCGTCGCAGGCCGGGGGCCCTCGGCCCAGCGGGAGTCCGGGGAGCCGGTGCGCACCGGTGCGCGGGGGATCGATCCCGGCCATCTGCTGGAGCAGCTCCTGCCCATGGTCCGTGGCCTGGCCGCCGAGACCGGGGTGAGCGGGCTGGACACGGCTGTCGTGGGCGCCGCGGGGTTCGCCACCCTGGGCGAGGCGTTGCGTGCCGAACTGCCGGCTGCGCTGGCCCGGGAGCTCGGCGTGCGGACCGTCGTGCTCGCCGCCGACGCCGTCACGGCCTATGTCGGAGCCCTGGGACCGTGCCCCGGTGCGGTGGTCGCCGCCGGTACGGGTCTGGTGGCGATCGGCACCGATCTGACCTGCTGGCGGCGGGCGGACGGCTGGGGTCATCTGCTGGGCGACTGCGGGAGCGGGGCCTGGATCGGGCGGGCCGGTCTCGAGGCGGCGCTGCGCGCCCACGACGGGCGGGACGGCGGCTCCGTACGGCTGCTGACCTGCGCCGAGGAGCAGTTCGGCCCGGTGACGGGGCTTCCTGGCCTGCTCTACCCGCGTTCCGACCGACCCGCGGTCCTCGCCTCCTTCGCGCCCAGGGTGGCCGCCTGTGCGGACGGGGACCCGGTCGCGGCCGGCATCCTGCGTGCGGCGGCCCGGCACATGGCCGAGTCCGTCGCCGCGGTGTGCCCGGCGGCGGGTGAGCCCCGGATCGCGCTCACCGGTGGCCTGTTCAAGCTGGGTGACCCGCTTCTCGTACCCCTCGGAGAGGAGTTGGCGAGGCGGCTGCCGCACGCGCTGCGGGTCCCGGCCGAGGGGGACCCGTTGCACGGCGCCGTACGGGTCGCGACCGATCTCGCGGCGGGTCGGCTCACTCTGCCGAGTGAAGAGACGATGTTGTACATCGTGACCGGAAAACGTGATTGATCCTCTTGGTGGCGCAACTGTCCCCCACGTGGCCCGATCACTTCTGATTCGCGCGTAACTCATCAGACAAAACCGGACGGATACCGCTCACCTGGACCCTCCCCGAACAGAGGAGCCCAAGAAGCCACTAACATGCGGCTCCATGAGCTCCCCCACTGGGCCCGCGTCCGGCCTGCCAGTACGAATGCCGCGACCCCGCCAGCCCGGGCGGCACCGCCGACCCGAACCGCTGGTGGCTCCCGAGGGCGCGCCCGCGCTCGTCCTCGCGGTGCCCGGTACACCGAGCGCCGCCACGCGCAGCCTTGCCGAGGAGGTCGTGAGCATCGCCCGCTCCGAGCTGCCCGGCCTGGATGCCCGGATCGGCTACCTGGACGGGGACGATGCCGAGTTCCCCACCCTGCGGTCCGTCCTGTCGTACACGGCCGAGGAGCGCACCGCCCGCTACGAGCAGGCCGTCGCCGCCGGTGTCGAGGTCAAGGAGCCCGACGGCCCGGTCGCCGTCGTCGTCCCACTGCTGGCCGGTCCGGACAGTGCGCTGCTGCGCCGGGTGCGCCAGGCCGTCATGGACAGCCGGGTCGCCGCCGACCTGACCGATGTGCTCGGCCCGCACCCGCTGCTCGCCGAGGCGCTGCACGTGCGGTTGTCCGAGGCGGGCCTCGCCCGCGCCGACCGCGCCCGTCTGTTCACGGTGGCGACCGCCGCGGACGGCATCATCCTCGCCTCCGTGGGTGGCGACGAGGCCGTGCAGGCGGCCGGTATCACCGGCATGCTGCTCGCCGCGCGGCTCGCCGTGCCGGTGATGGCGGCGGCCCTGGACCAGGACGGTGCGATCACCTCCGTCGCCGAGCAGCTGCGGGCCTCGGGCTCGCAGCAGCTGGCGCTGGCGCCGTACCTGATCGGCCCCGAGATAGACCCGGGCCTGCTGCAGGCGGCCGCCGCCGAGGCCGGCTGCGCGACCGCCGAGGCGCTGGGCGCGTACCCTGCGATCGGCAAGCTCGCGCTGGCCAAGTACACGACGGCGCTGGGCATCGCCCCGCAGCAGCCGCAGGGCACTCCGGTCCGCTGACGCCGCACGGCACCTGTACGGCACAGGGCCCGCTCCCGGGACGGGGGGCGGGCCCTTCGCCTTGTGCGGCGGGCCCGGTGGGGCCGACGGCGGGCTTAGGGCCTGTCCCCGCCGGATCATGCCGCAGAAGCGGTACCTGGCCCGCCCATCTGCCGCGTTGTCGTCGGTTGCCGACGCTCCGCGTCGACGCCCTCCTCCGCCTTGCCGCCGGACGCACCAGGCCCCGCTCACCTGGGCTGGTTCGGCACCGCTGCTTTCCTGCGACTTGATCCGCCGGACAGGCCCTAACCGAAGACCACGCAGGAGGCCGCGGGCACCGCCACCGAGCCGTCGTAGCGCGGCATGCCGGTCAGTGGATCGATGGCGAACCAGGTGACCTCACCGGAGCGCTCGTTGGCCGCGTAGAGGAAACCGCCGCACTGGGCGAGAGCGCGGGGCCAGTGGCCGCCGCACGGGACGGTGCCGGTCAGCCGCAGCCCCTCCCCTTCGACCGCGAACACGGACAGGACGTCCTCGCCGCGGGTCGCGGTCCACACGAAGCGTCCGTCGGGCGAGACGACGATGCCCGAGGGGTAGGCGTCGCCGGCCGGGGCGCCGGGCAGCACCGGGGTCTCGGTCAGCGGCTTCAGGGAGCCCCCTTCCGCGTCCCAGCGGCAGACGGTGACGGTCGGGGTGAGTTCGTTGACGACGTAGACGTGTCCGCCGCCGGGATGGAAGGCCAGGTGGCGAGGGCCGGATCCGGGGCGCAGCGCGACCTCGCGGTGCACGGTCAGGGTGCCGCCGTTCAGGGTGCAGACCCGGACCGAGTCGGTGCCGAGGTCGACGCTGACCGCCCAGCGGCCGCTGGGGTCGGGCTGCACCTGGTGGGCGTGCGGCCCGCGCTGGCGTCGCTCGTGCGGACCCGAGCCGGTGTGCTGGAGCACCCCGGAGGCGGCGCCCACGAGAGTGCCGTCGGGGCGCACGGGGACGGCGGTGACGCTGCCGGAGCCGTAGTTGGCGGTCAGGACGTGCCCGTCGAAGCGGCTGAGGTGGGTGGGCCCGCTGCCGCCGACCGGGACCGGCGGCCCGGCGAGCCGTGGTTTGTCGTCGTGGACGTGGTAGGCGGCCACCGCGCCGTCGGCGGTCTCGCTGACCGCGTACAGGGTGCGCCCGCCGGGCGCGAGCGCGAGATACGACGGGTCGGGGACACCGCCGACGCTCTCCAGGAGGGCCAGGGCGCCGCTGTACGGGTGGACCGCCGCCGTGACGACCCCGGGCCCGCCCGCCGCCGTGAACGACCCGATGAACGCCCTTTGCCGCCTGCCGCCGTCTGCCACCGCTGTCCCCTCTCGGTACGAGCCAGTACGAGCCGGTACGGGGCCGACGGTAGCAGTTTGCGGTCTAGACCAAGACGTGCGGGTCGGCGCGTCTCAGGCGCCGACCAGGGGTGACCCCGCGGGGGTGCGCAGGGGTTCCGAGAGTTCGGCGAGGGCGCGTTCCAGGCCGTGCAGATGGGCGAGGGCGGGTTCCGCGGGCGCTTCGGCGGGCCACGTGATGTGCTCCGAACCCCTGGTGAGCGCCTCGACGGCCGCTTCGACGCGCCAGCAGGCGGCGGCCAGCCGGGCGTCGTGGGAGGCCTCAGGGTCGGCGGCGACGGCGACCAGGCCGCGGATCTCCCGGGCGCAGTCGTCCAGCAGGGTGAGGACCCGGCGGACGCGGCGCTTGCGGCCGAGCATCGGGTTGAGCGGGTGCACGAGCGGCGCGACCGAGAGCCGTACCCGGCCGAGCAGCTGCTCCAGTTCGGCCACCCGTGGCGCCGGGTCCGCGCTGGGCGAGCCGGCGAGCCGGGCCGCGGCCTCGGCGGTGCAGGCGTGGACGCAGCGCAGGGCGCGCTGGATCCAGGCGTCGGTGGTGAGGTGGGTGGTGACGGGCAGCACGAACAGCACGGCGAGTACGGCACCGAGGGCGCCGACGCCGGTCTCCGCGAGGCGCAGGGCGAGCAGGCCGGGGCTCAGGACGCCGAGGAGGCCGTAGAGCAGTTCGGCGAGCAGTGTCACCCAGAGCATCATCCAGGTGTAGGACACGGCGGCCGTGTAGAAGATGCCGAAGACGGCGACGGCGACGAGGACCGCGGTGGGGGCCGGTGCGCCGTGCACCGGGACGGCGATCAGCAGGCCGAGGCCGATGCCGATGACCGTGCCGAGCACCCGGCGGAAGCCGCGGACCAGCGTCTCGCCGCGCGAGGCGGTGTTCACGAAGATCCACCAGGTGGCACCGACGGCCCAGTACCAGCGCTGTCCGGACACCAGATGGCCCACGATCAGCGCGAAGCCCGCGCCCGCCGTGGCCTGGACGGCCTGCCGGGTGGTCACGCGGGCCAGGCCGGTGCCGGCGGGCGGGGCGGGCGCGGCCACCGGGGACAGCCGGCGCTCGTAGCACCACAGTCCGAAGCGCACCGCCGCCGCGGCGAGGACGGACAGCACGACGGCGGCGTACAGCTCCGGCAGCTGTCCCGCGGTGGCGTGCAGGAACTGGGCGATGAAGAAGGTCATGAAGGCGAAAACGCCGAGGCTGTGCCCGCGCGGCCCCCAGCGGCGCGCGTACACACCCGCGCCGACGACAGCGAGGAAGGCGATGTCCCGCGCCACGGGGTGGTCGTGCAGCTCGGCCGCGACGGCGAGCACCGGCAGGCCCACTGCGGGCAGCAGCGCGGTGGTGACGGCCTGCCCGCGGACGGTGGTGTCGGTGACCGTGAACAGGGCGAGCAGCGCGGCGAGCCCGCCCGTGACGGCGCCCGCGAGGGAGTGTCCGGCCAGGCCGCAGACGACCACCGCCAGTGCGATGCCGAGCACGGCCCGCGCGGCGAACCGCAGCCGCAGCCGCCCCGGGTCCGGAGCCACGAACACCCTCTTCAGCACTGCTTTCCCGCCCCCTGTGGACACTGGCATGAAAAAGGCGCCGCGGGATCCGCAGCGCCATCGACGCCTCCATGACAGCATCAACGGGGTCACTGGCTCAAGTGAGCTCCGCATCACTGAACCATTGGTACAACCGAGATCGGTCGACATCGTCCGGCGACGGGCCAACGGACCAGGCCGGACGGCTCATCCGCACTGCTGTGAGCTGTGCCATTGGTACTGTCGTCGGTGATCATCGAAGGGACGAGGAGGCCGGCGCACCATGGCCGTGGACGAGCTCGACACCCGCATCCTGCGACTGCTCCTGGAGCAGCCGCGCACCAGCGTGCGCGAGTACGCCCGCATCCTCGGCGTCGCCCGCGGCACCCTGCAGGCCCGGCTGGACCGTCTGGAGCGGGAGGGCGTGATCACCGGCACGGGTCCCGTGCTGTCCCCCGCGGCGCTGGGCCATCCGGTGCTGGCCTTCGTGCACATCGAGGTCACCCAGGGCCACCTCGACGACGTCGGGGACGCGCTGGCCGCCGTGCCGGAGATCGTCGAGGCCTTCTCGATCACGGGCGGCGGGGATCTGCTGACCCGGGTCGTGGCGCGGGACAACGCCCATCTCGAGGACGTGATCCAGAAGCTGATCAGCCTGCCGGGCGTGGTGCGCACCCGGACGGAAGTGGCCCTGCGCGAGCGCGTCGCGCACCGGCTGCTGCCCCTGGTGGAGTCGGTCGGCCGGACGGCCGCGCGCACCTGACGCTTGGCATCCTGGACGCCATGAGCAAGCCCGGCCGACTCGGCACTGTCGCGGTCGTCTTCGACCTCGACGGAACGCTCGTGGACAGTGAGCCCAACTACTACGAAGCGAGCCGGGAGACCCTCGCCGAGCACGGCGTACGCGGCTACACCTGGGCGGACCACGGGAGCTACGTCGGGGTCAGCACCCTGGAGACGGTGATCGTCTGGAAGGAGCGATACCGCCTGACCGCCCCGGTCGACGAACTGCTCGCCGCGACGAACCGCCGCTATCTGAGGCTCGCCCGCGCCCGCACCCGTGTGTATCCGGAGATGCGCAAGTTCGTGGAGCTGCTGGCTGCCGAGGGCGTCCCGACGGGCGTGGCCTCGGGCTCCTCCCCGGAGGCCATCGAGGCGGTGCTGGCGGGCACGGGCCTGGACGCGTATCTGCGCACGGTCGTCTCGGCCGACGAGGTGCCCCGTGGCAAGCCCGCGCCCGACATCTTCCTGGAGGCTGCGCGGCGCCTCGGGGCGGCCCCCGCGAACTGCGTGGTCCTGGAGGACGCGGCACCGGGCGCGGCGGCCGCGCACGCGGCGGGAATGCGCTGCATCGCCATCCCGTACGTCGCCGCGCAGGCCGACGCCCCGGAGTTCGCCACCGCGGGGCTGCTCCTGCGGGGCGGCCAGGCGGAGTTCACGGCGCAGTCGGCATACGCGTGGCTCCTGGGCACGGGCAAGCCCTGACGGACGGCGTGGCGCAGGTCCGTGAACGGGGGCGTCGCCCGGTCGGCGCAGTCCGAGCAGGAACTGTTCTTCGGATGTGTCACGGCCCCCTCGGCCAGCAGCCGCATCAGTCTTGCGACCCCCGGGTGGCCCGCGGCGGCGTACGGCGGTCGTGGCACGACGAGCGCGGGGCGGTGCCGGTTTCTACGGTGATCGCAGGAATCCACGACGCGGTGGACCGCTCCGGGCGGAGGCCCCATGACCACAGTGCAGGCCGACTCCACGGAGCTGGTCACCGACGAGCGACGCTGGAAGGCGCTCGCGGTCTGTCTGACGGCGGGTTTCATGACCCTGCTCGACACGTCGATCGTGAACGTGGCGCTGCCCTCGATGGAGCAGCGGCTGCACGCGGCGCAGGCCGACCTGTCCTGGGTGGTCTCCGGCTACGCCCTGACCTACGGCCTGTTCCTCGTGCCCGCGGGCCGGCTGGGCGATCTGCGGGGCCGCAGGGAGACCTTCATCGTCGGGGTCGCCCTGTTCACGGTGGCCTCGGCGGCCTGCGGGCTGGCGCCGACCGCCGGATGGCTGGTGGTGTTCCGGCTCCTCCAGGGCGTGGCGGGAGGCATGATCGCGCCTCAGGGGTCGGGGCTGATCCAGCAGATGTTCCAGGGTGCCGAGCGCGCCCGGGCGTTCGGCATGTTCGGCAGTGTCGTCGCCGTCTCCACCGCGGTCGGTCCGCTGGCGGGTGGTCTGCTGATCGAGGCGTCCGGCAGCTGGCGCTGGGTGTTCTTCGTCAATCTCCCCATCGGCGTGGCCGTGTTCGCCGCGGCGCTGCGGCTGCTGCCCGAGTCCCCGCCGAAGGGCTCCGGGGAGGGGTTCGACGTGCCGGGGGTGCTGCTGCTCGGTGCCGGTGCGCTGGCGATGATGCTGCCCCTGGTGCAGGAGCAGGCGTGGCCCGGGCGGCGCAAGTGGGTGCTGGTCCCCGTGGCCGTGGCGCTGCTGGTGGCGTTCTGGGTGTGGGAGCGGCGGCAGGGGCGGCTGGGGCGGGGGCCGCTGGTCGACCTGCGGCTGTTCAACCGGCGGTCGTTCACCTGCGGGTCGCTGCTGAGCCTGGTGTACTTCGCGGGCTTCACCTCGGTCTTCTTCGTGTACACGCTGTTCCTGCAGAACAGCCTGGACTACAGCGCGTTGGCGGCCGGGCTGGCCGCGATGCCGTTCGCGGTCGGCTCGGCGGTCGCCGCGCTGGCCGGGGGACGGCTGGTCGTCCGGTACGGCCGCAGACTGGTGGTCCGGGGGCTGTGCGCCGTGGTGCTGGGCCTGCTGGGGACCATGGCGGCGGTGTGGCTGGTGCCGGGTGTGGGCGTGGGGTGGGCCGCGGCGCTGCCCCTGCTCGTCGCCGGGGTCGGCTCGGGCCTGACCACCTCCCCCAACACCGCGCTCACCCTCGCCCGCGTCCCGGTGCGTCGGGCCGGCGCGGCCGGAGGGGTGCTGCAGATGGGGCAGCGGGTCGGGTCGGCCGCCGGCATCGCCGCCGTGGGCGCGGTGTACTTCGCGCACCTCGCCAACCACGGCCGGGCTTCCGGAGCACTGCAGCTGGGCGTGCTGACGGCTCTCCTGTTCGTCCTGGCCGGTCTGGCCCTGGCCGTCGCCGACCTGGGCGAACGCGCACCGCAGTCCTGACCGTGGCGTCTCCTGGGCAGAGCCGGATCCCCGCCCCTACGACCGCTTCCGGGGCCTGCCCCGCTTGGTGCCCTGCGCGCCGCCGGAACGGCCCCGTGGGTTCCGCGCCGCGGACTTGCCCGCGGCGGGCTTCTTCTCGGGGCGCTTGCCCTTCTCCTGCGCCGGGGGCTGGGCGCGGCCGCGGGTGCTGTTGACCGTCCGCCCGCGCACGATGCCGATGAAGTCCTCGACCAGGTCGGTGGTGGCCTCCTCCGGCCAGGACAGGGCGATGCTCGACCGGGGGCCGTCCACGACCGTGCGGTAGGTGAGGTCCCTTCGGTGGTGCAGCCGCGCCAGGGACTGGGGGACGACCAGCAGGCCCACGCCCGCCGCGACCAACTCGATGGCGTCGGCCGTGGTGGCGGGGCGTTCGAAGGCGGGCTCCCCGGGCGGGCTGTCCCAGTCGAAGACGTCGTCGAGGGGGTGGAAGAGGACCTCGTCGGCGAGGTCGTCCAGGGTGACCTCCTCGGCCGCCGTGATCAGGTGGTCCTTGGGGACCACGACCACCGTCGCCTCGGTGTAGAGGGGGATCGCGCTGAAGAACGTACGGTCGACCGGCAGCCGTACGAACCCGGCGTCGGCCCCGCCGTCGCGCAGCACGTCGGGCGCCTCGGCGGCCGTCACCTGGAGGAGAGTGAGGGGGACGTCGGGCAGGCGCTCGTTCCAGATCCGTACCCACTTGGCGGGCGTCACGCCGGGGACGTACGCGAGCCGGAACGACGGTGTTTCCTCCGAGCCTGTCACCAGGCCAGGTTACCGGCCGTGGTCGGACCTCCCGTACCCGGCCGATACCCTTGACCTCATGAGTTCGCAGCAGACCGGCCAGACGATGAAGCCCGCCACGGCGGCGAAGAAGCTGGGTGTGTACCTCCCCGCCACCCCCGCCGAGTTCCAGGAGGGTGTCGTCTCGCGCGCCGAGCTGAACGAGCTCCAGGCCGATCCGCCCGAGTGGCTGCGCGAGCTGCGCGCCAACGGCCCCCACCCCCGCCCCGTGGTGGCGGCGAAGCTCGGGGTGTCCATCTCGGGTCTGGCGCGTGCCGGGGTCACCGAGGCCCTCACCACCGAGCAGATCGAGGCGCTGAAGCGGGAACGGCCCGAGTGGCTGGAGAAGGAGCGCGCCACCCAGGCCGAGGTGCGCAAGGAGTCGGTGCGCGTCAAGAACCTGAAGCGGGACAAGGAGCAGGGCGCCGAGCGGGACTGAGACCCCGCCCCGCTCGGGTGCGGCCCGCTCACCCGCCCGACGGCACCTTCAGCCGGTCCCAGCTGACCTTGCCGGGGATGCCGTCCGCGTCCTTGCCCTTGAAGCCCAGCTTGTGCTGCCAGGCGGCGTACGACTTGCGGTCGGCCTCGGTCCACTCGGGGCTCGGCCCGCTCTCGTAGTGGCCGCAGCGCTCGGCGACCAGTCGGCGGCCCATGGCCGTGATGACGGGTGATCTCTGCCCGATGTGGAAGAAGCCGCTGCCCGGGAAGGGCGCGTGTGCCGGCTTCGGCGCGGGCTTGGGGTCGCCCGGGTCCTTCCCGCCGCCCCGGCCGGCCAGCCGCTGGGCGATGCGCCCCCGCATGCTGTCCATCGTGAAGCCGCGCGGGTCCTGCTTGCCCGGCTGCCACTCCTTGTGCCCGATGACGGAGCGCTCGAACCAGCCGTGGTGGCGGCAGATGGCGGCCGAGACCTTCTCGATGGCCTCCTTCTGCGCCTCGGGCCAGGGGTCCTTGCCGTCGCCGAGGTTGATGCACTCGAAGCCGTAGAAGTGCCGGTTGCCGTCGACGTCGGCCTCGTTGTCGTGCGGCAGTCTCGTCTCGTTGACGACGGCGTGCAGAACGTCGCTGTCGCCGAGGCCCGCGTGGTTGGCGCGGCCGTTGCCGACGAGGTGGACATGGCCCTGCTTGTCGATCACGCCGTGGCACAGCGGGCCGGGCAGGCCGGAGTAGCCGTTGTAGCAGATGTCCACGGAGTTGGCCGTGCCGGAGGTGACGGTGTGGTGGATCACGACACCGTTCACCGGTCCCCAGGGGCCCTTGCTGTTGCGGTTGTGGTGACGCCAGTCGCGCACCTCGTGGACGGTGACGCCCTCGGCACGCAGGATCTCCACCAGCTTGGACGCGCTCATCGGCTGGGCCATCAGCGGTCTCCTTCCACGGCGGCCTCGGCCGCCGCTGTGGTCTGTGAGCGGCCGCCGGAGGGATCGGCCTCCGCGGCCTGTTCCTCGCTCGCGGCCTGTTCCTCGGCCGCGAGCGTCACCTCGTCCGCCGCCGGAATGCCGACGGCCAGCGGTCCGAAGGCCAGGCGCAGGTCGACGGTGCCGCCCTCGCCCCTGACCAGGGCCAGCGGCGCGAAGTGCCGGGCGATCCC
The DNA here is from genome assembly GCF_025642155.1 of Streptomyces sp. HUAS 15-9. NCBI lineage: Bacteria > Bacillati > Actinomycetota > Actinomycetes > Kitasatosporales > Streptomycetaceae > Streptomyces > Streptomyces qianjiangensis. Next base: position 1,186,464 of record NZ_CP106798.1, read on the forward strand.
GGCGGGCGCCGTCAGCAGGGGGCGGCGGGCCGGGTCGGCGGGCCACTCGACGCTGCCGGTGGCGGTGCGGGCGGGGATCAGCCAGTGGTCGCCGGTGCGGTAGCCGCCGCCCTTGGCGAAGTACACCTCGACACCGTCCTCCAGGGGCAGCCACTCCCCCTCGGTGACGGGCACCCCGCCGCCCTTCAGGACAGCGGTACGGCCCTTGCGCCGCGGCCCCTCGCGGTGGTCCCAGCGACGCAGGAACGGATGCAGAGGCGGCAGCCGTCCCACGCCCGGGTCCGGTTCGCCGGAGAGGCGGACGCGCCGGCCCGGCAGGTCCAGTTCCTCGACCCGCAGCAGGGGCAGCGGTTCGAGGCGGGAGGCGTACGCGGTGTCGGTGAACTCGACGAGGTCACCGACGTCCAGGTCCAGCTTGTCGTCGAGGCCGAGGGTGGCCAACTGCACCCAGGTGCCGTCGAGTTCGTCGACCGGGAAGACCACGGAGCCGTTCTCCCGGGACCACTTGAAGGTGGCGTCCTTCGCCTCGCCGCGCGCGTGCACCTCCACCCGGTACAGCTGGTTCTCGGGGCCGCGGTAGCGGGCGTCGGGCCGGACCAGGCACGGGTCCTCGTCGGCGTGCTCGGGCCGCTCGCTGCGGGCGGCGAGCCGCGCCGAGGGGGCGGCCTGGCGCTGCGCCCAGCGGTCGAAGGCGGCGCGCACCACCTCCTTGGAGGGTTCGGCATCCTCGATCTCCAGCTCGGCCAGGGACAGCGGCAGGACCTGCCAGACGACCTTGGCGCGGACGGCGGTGTCGGGCAGTGCGGCGCCGAGGGCGACCTCGCGCAGCGCCGGGTCCTCGGCTGCCGAGACGGCGCGCTCCCACACCTTCAGGTAGACCAGGAACGGTGTCTGGGCGGGCGAGGGCAGCCGGTCGCCGGGCTTCTCCGGGTCGCGGAAGCCGTCGGGCTGGTTCCAGTAGTCCCAGTACGTCTCCGCCGTCGGCGCCGGCTCCGGTTCCGCGGCGTCCTCGTCCGGCACGGGCGTGCCGGGTGCCGGGCGGTCCGCGTCGCACAGGATGCCGTCCACGTAGTAGCGGCCTCCGTGGATGTACAGGGTGTCGATGTCGTGCTTGCCGCCCACGTACTCGATGCGGAAGCCGGTCGCGTCGCGCGGTCCGCCGTGCCGGCCGATCAGGTCCGCGGTGAGGGTACGGGCCCGGTGGAGCTGGATCGCGGTCTGCTCGTTGAGGTCGGCGTCGAGCTGGACGCGGCCCTGCTGGGCGAGGACCGCCGAGTAGTGCCGCTCCGGACGGAACGTGGCGCGGGAGAGGTCAGCGTGCATGGAAGGGGTCCCCCTGGTTCGGGATGTCTCGGATCAGGCGTAGGAGGTGCGGCTCGGCTCACGTCACGAAGAAGATCCCGGCGTCGGTGCCCGCGGGCGTGTACTCGGCGAGGCGGGCCCGCAGACCGTCCTCGCGCTGCGGCCGGTACAGGTCGTGGAAGGCGCCGAGTTCGGCGCCGTCGTCCGCGCCGCGCCGAATCTCCTCGGCGCACCGGTTCGCCAACTGCCCGTACCAGGGCGCCCCATAGCGTTCCGATGCGAACAACGGCCGTACACGTGCGGCCTGTTCGGGTCCGGCCAGGTCCGGCCGGCAGCGGTAGCGGCGCGGGGTGCGTGAGCCGGGCGGGACGTACGAGTACCGCATGCAGCCGATGCCGCGCCGGGCCACGTGCAGCCGGCCGGTGAGGACCGAGTTCTCGGCGATCCGTAAGGCGTGCGTGTGGATCTCGCCGATCACGGTCGTCCGGTGCAGATGGAGCACGACGTGGGCGTGGCGGCAGTCCGGTGCGGAGAGGGCCTCGCGGTCGTGGCCGGTGGCGTCCAGGACGCTGTCGCGCAGGTGGATGTCGAGGGGGTCCTCCGCGACCTCGTCGCCGATGACCTCGATGGTGCCGAGGATGCTGTGCTCGATCTGGAGGCAGGCGGTGGTGCGTTCCAGGACGATGCTGGGCTCGTCGGGCGAGTGTGGCTCGCACTCGGGCTCCAGCGACCAGCCCGGCACCAGTGTGGAGTGCCGGACGACGACGGCGCCCATCGGGCCGGTGATGTTGATGCCGCGTCCGGCGACCAGCAGCCCGTCGAGGACCAGGCGGGGCCGCTCGTGCGGGGCGCAGTCGTCGGACACCGCACGGATGTTGAGGGCGTCGGGGCGGTTGCTGTACCAGTCGAGCAGCCGGATCACCGGTCGGGTGCCCTCGGCCGCCCGCAGTTCCAGCCGGTCGCCCGGATCGAGGTCGAAGTCCAGCTGCTCCTGGTAGGCGCCGCTGTGCGTGATCTCGATGATGCCGGTGCGGTCCGGGCTGCGCGCGTCCTGCCAGGCGCGGTAGGCGTCCATGATCCTGCGGTACGGCTGCTGAGGGCCGACGCGGTAGAGGTCGGCGTCGGGCCGGGGCTCGCGGTCCGCGCGCTCGTACTCGCCGCCGCCCATGTCGGCGACGGACGCGTGGTGGTAGTCCACCCATACGCCCTGCCGGGGCGCCGACCGCGACCCGAAGGCGATCCGGCCCAGCTCCGGGTCGACGGCGATCTGGCCGCGCCTGGGGCGGTAGCGCCAGTCGGAGAGGTCCGCGACCACGATGTCGGACGGCGGTACGGGCCGGTCCTCGCCGTCGCGCCGGATGACGAGGCTCTTGCCGGGGCCGTAGTAGTCGGCGAGCCGGTCGTGCAGCAGGCGGCGGGTGATGAACGCCGGGACGTTGTCGACGGCGGCGGTGGGGGTCCCCCCGCTCGAGCGAAGTCGAGAGTGGGGGAGGGCGGGTGAGGGTTCCGGGACGGGCTTGGTGACCAGGGGGGTGTCGTTGCCGAGGATGGAGAAGGTGTAGAGGTTGCGGGCGCGGTCGATGCAGTAGGCCGGGGAGGCGGTGAGGGAGTGGGACTTCAGCCGCCAGACGAAGAGCCCGACCCCGGCGCAAGTCCAACCGCTTTGCCTCCGGGACGAGTCGGCACGGCGTACGTCAACGGTCCTGGCCGCCTCGTCGAACGGGCCGCCCGCGAGGGCGAGTCCCGCGCCGTCGCGCAGGTCGAGGAGGCGGCCGCGCTCCCCTCGCCGGCCGGTGCCGTACAGCTTCACCGGCTGGGTGTGGGCCACGTGCCGGGACAACTCGACCGCGCGGGCGGGCCACTCGGCCACCTGCTCGGCGAGTTCCTCCAGCAGGTGGAGGGTGCCCTTGCGGCGGCGGTGGGCGACGGTGGCGGCCACGTCCGCGCGCGGGGCGATGGCCTCGGCCAGGGCGTCCCGGCCGCCGCCGTGCAGACCGGTGGTGAGGACGCGTTCGTAGCCCGGCAGGGTGCGATAGCCCACGAGGTCGCCGAGGTACGGCAGCACCCAGGGGGCCGCGGTCTCCACGAACAGATCCTCGTAGCCCTGCTGGACCCCGTCGCGGACCCGGTCGAGCTGCTCGGCGATCACGGCGAGCAGGGCGCGCAGCGGCTCGCCCTCCTCGGCGTCGCGCAGCCGGTGCCAGCGGGGCAGCAGCTCCGCGAGCCCGTCGGGCTCCCGGGGCTTGACCGGGGCCGACGTCTCCAACTGGACATCCGGCGAATGCGCGGCCATCACTTGACCTCCGTGAGAATCAGGGTGTCCGCGGCCCGTGCCGACAGCAGAGCGAGCTGGGCGGGGCGGATGCCGCGGAAGACGAACACCGTCCGGCCCTTCGCCAAGGGCCGGGTGTCGGTGATGTCGGGGTTGAGGCACAGGAGTTGGGCGAGCGGGATGCCGTACCGGGCGCAGACGGCCGACAGGGTCTCGCCGTGCTCGTCGCGGACGGTGTGGGTGCGCTCCTCGTACGTGGCCTGGTGCGCCGGTACGGACGGCCCGGGTGTGCCGGGTCCGGTGAGCAGCGCGGTGAGCTCCTCCGGGCCGGCCGAGGCGGGGACCCCGGTGAGGACGTCGACGTCCACGTGGTCGACGCCGGGTACGGAGTGCGCCGTGGCCAGCAGCTCGGAGAGCCGGGCGGGCTGCCCCAGTTCCCGGCCCTCGTAGCCGAGCCGTCGCAACAGGGCCTGACGCAGCCGCGGTTCGACGATCTCCCAGGAGTGGTCCGGAGCGACCTTCACCTTGGCGGCGACCAGCAGCAGGACGAGTTCGCGCACGTCCACGCGGACCGGGAGGTTCGGGTCTCCGTACTCCGTCAGCGCCCCGCGCAGGGCGCGCAGCAGGTCGGAGTCGTCGGCGATCGGGACGTCGTCGGTGCCCGCTACCGTCACATGCAGCACGCGCCGGCGTCCGTCGAACAGCTCGCGGGCCGCGGCCCGGCCGATGCCCGCCCGTGAGCGGGCGAAGTCCTCGTAGTCCGCCGGGGAGACCAGCCGGTCCAGGGCGGAGACGGCGAGCGGGACGGTACGGCGGGTGAGGCCCGGCCCGTCCGCGTCCGCGCCGCCCGTGGCCGGACGGGGGTTGGTGACCGCGGTGACACCGAGCGGCCGGGTGAGGGGCTGGGTGATCCGGTCGGCCGGGACGTCGGCGGCCCGGCCGGTGCCGAAGCGGTAGCGGGCGCGCACGTTCTCGTGGCCGCTGGGCAGCCGCGCGCCGTGGACGCCGTCGCCGAAGGTGACGGTGGTCCGGCCGTCGGACGCGGTGCCCGTGATGTACACCCGCTCGGTCGGACCGCGCCCGGCGAGACTGTCGGCCTCGTGCCACAGCACCCCGTCGACACGCACCTCCAGGACGGGGGTTGCGCCGAGCGAAGCGAGATGGGGGTACCCGCGGCCGAAGGCTGGGGGAGGATTGTCCGCGGCGAGCCAGGTCAGCGGGGACTGCCAGAGCGCGAAGGTCTGGTTGACGCGGTCGGAGTCCCCGCTGCCGATGGCCTCCTCGCGGCTCTCGCCGTGAGTGGCCTCGACGACGTTGCCGAGGATCCGGACGCTCGCGCGGCGATAGCGGTGGACGAGGTCGGCGGTGAGGGTCAGCCGGGTGTGCACGTGGTCGCCGGGCAGCCGTGGATCGACGGCCGGGTCGGCGGCGGCGAGCGTGACCACCTCGGTGGCCGTGACACCGGTCGCGCCCGGGATGTCGGCGCGCTCGCCGCTCACGACGAGAGTACGGCCGGGGCGCAACCCGTCGTACAGCTCGGCGAGTTCGATCTCGTTGCCGTGCACGTCCTCGCCGAGCGGCTCGTCGGCGGGGCGCAGCGGCTCACCCGCCGCGTGCACCGTGGTGTCGCGGATGTGGGAGAGCAGGACGTCGAACTCGTCCAGCCAGGGATCGGCGAGGGTGAGTTCCGTGCCGCGGCCGGTGATGCCGTAGTCGGAGTACGCCGCGGTGCGCGCCGCCGCGACCTGAGTGGTGACGAAGGCCAGCTTGGCGTCGCCGGGTACGGTGGCTCCCTTGGCCGGGCGCTGGACGGCCACCCAGCTGCCGACCGTGATGCCGTCGTGCACGCTGTCCAGCTGGAGGACACGGAAGTTGACCGGCTCCGGCTTGCTCGCGATGACGACCTCGACGTTGGGCTCGGTGCTGCCCATGGTGTACCTGAGGGACACCTCGTACTCCCCGTGGGTGACCTGCACGGGCGCCCCGGGGCGCAGGGTGAACTCCTGCGGTGTGCCGTTGTGGATGCCCACATGGACCGTGCCGTCCTCCTCCGGCCGGGACACGAACAGGGTGCGCTCGGGCAGGCCGGAGTGGAGACGGGCGGTGACGCCGGGCTCCTCGGCGACGGCCGGGCGGCGGTTGAGCCAGCTCAGTTCGCGGTCCTGGGCGGCGCGGGTCGACAGGTCGACCTGGCCGGGGCCGAGCGGGAACGTGAGCTGCTGGGTGACGGGCAGGTTCTCGGCACGCTGGTCGGAGCTGCTGCCCTCGACGTACTGGAACTCCGCCCGGACCGGCACCTTGCCCGCGGTGTCGTACACCACGCGCATGCTCGCCAGCACCGCGCCCGTCAGCGGCCAGTCCGCGGTGCGGATGACCCGGCCGCGGTCGTCCTGGACAGGCTTCAGCGGGGCCGTGGCGCCGAAGGGGGCCGCGGTGACGCGCATCACGAGCAGCTCCCGAAGCAGCTGCGCGGTGCCCGGGGCGGCGGCCGTACGCCAGGCCGGGTAGAGGCTGCCGAGCCCCGGGTCGAGGGCCGTGAGGAGACGGGCGGTGTCGGTGCCGGGACGGTGGGGGCGGCCGCCTGCACGGGGTGCGGGGGCGGTGGAGCGCAGGGCGGGAAGGATCCTGCTCAGGGTCTGGAGGGCGGCGTGGTGGGGGTCGCGGGCCGTTCCCTTCTGCGCATCGGTGCCGACCACCGCCCCGGACAAGGCGTCGGAAGCGGCAGTATCGGCAAGCTGCGCGGGCGCCAACTCTCCCGCCCGCTCGGCGAGTTCCGCCAGCACCGCCTCCAGCTGCTCGAACCACGCCGCCACGTCCTCGTACGGCTCGGCGAGCACCTGGGCCTCGCCCAGGCGGGCGACGGGGTCCGCGAGGCGGGTCGCGAGGCCGCCCGGGGTCTTGATGCCGTCCAGGTCGGCCCGCAGCGGGGCGAGGACCTGGTCGTCGAAGTCCTCGATCAGCCGGCTGACCGGACGGGGGTTGGGGACCTCCGGCGTGGGGGGCTCGTCGCCCGGCTCGCCCGGCTCGCCCGGGTCCACCGGCCCCGCGGTCCAGCGCCGTACCTCGTCGACGAGTTCCTTCAACGCGGGCGGGGCCGACTTGGGCAGGGAGATCGCGGTGATCTCTTCCTCACGGTCGATCCGGACGTTCACGACGGGCAGCAGTTTCCGTTCCCCGCCCGCCTGTTCACCGAAGACGAAGAGCAACTGGTCGCCGGTCCGCAGGGAGTTCGCCGTGCCCTCGACGAACAGCTGCGAGCGGCGGTCGAGGTCGTCGGGGGTGATCAGGGAGGGACGGCGGCGCCGCACCTTCAGCTCGTTCCAGTCCCAGCGGGCGGTGAGGTCGCGGCCGGTCTCGAAGGTCAGGGACTGCTCGTCGGCGGAGGCGGGCACGCTGTGGCTGCGCGCGCCGCGCGGGATCAGCACCGGCATGGCCTCGGCGCGCGGATCGCGTTCGAGGGTGTAGGCGAGATGAGTGCCGGCCGCCACACCGGGTCGCGGGCGGTGGCCGACGAGCCGGCCGAGGAGCACCAGCATTGATGCGCGCGGAGTTGACGGAACAAGGTGCCTTCCGGCCACCCCCGGAGAAGGTTTTGTGAAGGTCAATTCCCGGTATTCACACGCCACGCCCCCGCGCCCTCGACAGCCGGTGCACAGCTTCTGCACAGCGGCCGTCCGCGCGGGGAGGCGGTCGGATCCCGGCTCCTGCGGGAACCCCCAAGGACGCCGCGCGGCGGTGGCGCGCGGGCCTGCACACCATCTCCAGGCCTTCTCCAGTCGTACACAATCCACGGTGGCCGGTTCCACCAAGGTCACCTCCACGGACCGTCGTCTCCACCGGCCCGGGGCGTTGTCAGTGGGCTCCTCTACAGTTCCCGTCACTTGATCACTGCGGTGCGGGGAGGCACGTATGGGGTGGGTTCCGGCGGGCGGCTACGAGGTCGCCCTCGACGGCGGAAGGGTGGTGTGCCGCAACGCCGCCGGACGGCGGCTGAAGTCCGTTCCGGCCAAGCTTGCTGACGATCCGGCGGTGACGGGGCTTCGGCAGCTCGCCGAGTGGCTGGAGCGGCACGACCGCCAGTGTCTGGCCGATGTCGAGCGGTGGATGGTGCGCTCGCTCCCGGTGCCGCGCGCCGTCCTCGCCGGGGTCTGGCCGGATCCCGCCTGGCAGTCCGCGCTGCGCGACGTCGTCGTGACGGGCGCCGACGGAGAGGTCGCCGGGTTCCTGAGGGACGCCGACCCCGAGCGCGGACTCGGTCTGGTCGACCTCGACGGCGACACCGTGCGCATCACCCCCGACCTCGTCCGCATCCCGCACCCCGTGCTCCTCGACGACCTGGAGGAGCTGCGGGAGTTCGCCGTCGAACTCGGCGTCGAGCAGCGTGCCCAGCAGCTCTTCCGCGAGGTGTGGCACCGCCCGGCCGCGCTCGACGCCGAGGGCACTCAGGTCGAGGAGTACGCGGGCGGGGCCTTCAAGGAGCTGCGGTTCCTGCACGGCAGGGCGGCGCAGCTGGGCTACCGCGTGCGCGGGGGACACGCCGTCTGCTCCGTGCTGGAGGACGGCTGCGCCGCCGAGGCCCGCGTGTGGATCGGCGACTACGACGGCTACGAGGAGACCGAGACCGGTCCCCTCATGTGGACGGACTCCGCGGGCCGGGCGTTGAAGCTCGGTCAGGTCGGGCCGGTCGCCTGGTCGGAGGGCATGCGCATGGCGGCGGCGCTGTACGCGGGGCGGGACATCGAGGACGAGGAGCGGGCGGCATGACGACCACGACGACATACGACGGGACCACCGTGGCCGCGCTGCTCGACGCCGGCGCCGTCCTGCCGCCGGGCAGCACCGCCCGGGAGGACGCGGACGTCCTCACCGTGCGCACCTACACCCACCCGGCCCTGGCGGAGCGGAGTGTGGTCCGGCTGGTGCCCGGCACCCTCGGCGAGGCCGAGGACCTGGCCCTGGAATTCCTCGGACTGGCCCGGGAACCCAAGACCCCCGAGGTCGGCCAGGTGCGCCGGGAGACCCTGGGCTTTCCCGCCTGGGCGCTGGTCAACGACCCGGCCAACGGGCACCACGCGCTGGCCCTGGTCAAGGACGTCGAGCGGCTCGCGCGGCAGGCCAAGTCCCGTCCGGGCAACGCCAAGGACGGCTTCGAGGAGCTCGGCACCCGGCTCGGCCGCACCGTGCCGCACTTCCTGCCCACCTTCTACGAGCAGGCGGCCCGGGTCTTCCTCCAGCACGAGAACACCACGTACGCCGCCGCCTTCTTCGGCAAGGCGCGCGAGGCCGAGCGGGTGCACGCCCTGGCCGTGGACGAGGAGCGGCAGCGTGCCGTGTTCCTGGAGTTCGCGTTCGCGGGCGCGCTGACGGTCAAGGCGCTCAAGGAGTATGTGAAGGACCTCGCCCGCCGTCTCGACCCCGCGACGGCATGGGAGCAGTTCCGGCAGCTGACGGTGGAGCGCTGCGCGGCGGGCATGCCGCCGTACGCCTCGCTGCCGCAGGACGCCCGGGGCCTGATCAAGGCGGCCGGTCTGGACCGGGTCACCGAGGAGTGCGCACTCGTCGCCGACCTGATCGCCTCGCCCGCCGCCGTCCGGGCGCCCGCCTCCTTCTGGACCGCCTACCGCGCCGTCCTGCCGGTCCTCGCCGAACACCGGCCGGCCGTGAGGGCCCGGCTGCTGGAGATCATGCCGACCGGGCTGGGCCGCGAGGTCGCGGACGACGAGTTCTGGCTGACCCTGCTCGCGGAGTGCGGGGCCGAGCGGCTGCTGACGGACGGGGACGAGGTCGACGCCGCGGAGTGGCTGAGCCGTTGGGCACTGCACCGCAAGCACGGCGGGGCGGTCTCCAGGCGTTCCCCGGCCACCCTCGCGCTGGTCGCACGGATGGCGCCCCGGCTGCGGGCCGACGGCCGGGCGGTCGACCTCTTCACCGGCCGCTGGCGCGACGGTGCCGAGCTGGACCTGCTGGACCTGTGCGCGGCGGAGGGCGTCCCGCTCACCCTTCCCGACGTCGGCGTGGACGTGCATCTGGGTCTCGACGCCTGGCTGCGCGACTCCCTGGACGGGCGGCGCGACCTGGTCGCCACCGCGGCGCATCCACGGCTGCGCGCCCTGCTGTTCCAGGCGGTGGGCACCCTGGGCGACCACCGTTCGGCCGCCGACCTGCTGAAGGGCGCCGAGCACCCCGTGCTCCGCGACGTGCTGCGCGAGTGGCTGGAGGTCTCGGCCAAGGAGTTCGTCGGCGCGGTGGGCCTGCCCGGCGCCCGTACGGCACTGGAGCGGCTGCGCCCGTTCCGCGGTGTGGCCGCCGAGGTCGGCCCGCTCGCCGTCGCCGCGGTCGCGGAGCACCGGGTCGCGCCGCTGCTCGGCCGCACCCTGCGCGCGGGCATCCTGGACGAGCTGGGCTGGCCCGCTCTGGAGGAGGCCCTGCGGCTGCTCGACGGCAAGCCCAAGAACGGCGAGGACAACACGCTGACCGTCACCGAGGCCTGGCCCGCGCTGATCCTGGCGCGCCCGTACAAGGCGGTCGTCGTCGGCCCGGACGGCATCCTGCTCGAACACGACCTGCGTCTGCCCGCGGACCTGGACCGCTGGCAGCGCCCCCGCTTCCGCTACACAGACGGCGAACTGCTGGTGATGTGGCGGCAGGGCAGCAAGCAGTCCGCGTACTGGTCCGCGCGGCCGACCGACGTGTTCACCCTCGGCGGCGAGCAGATCCCCACCTGGTGGTCCGGCAACGACACCGGCACGCCGTCGATCCCGCTGCCCGGCGGCGGCCGCGCCACCGGCGGCCGGACACTGCACGCCGGTGACACCGTCCTGCCGCCCACCCGGTCCGTGATCGGCGACGGCACGACGTACTGGCGCCAGGGCCGACAGGGCCGGCAGACGGTGTGGCTCGAGTACGACCCCGGCACGGGCACGCACGGACGTGCCTCACTCCCCGCCTTCCTGCGGGCCGGTATCCGCGAGGACGCGTCCCTGCAGCTCGACGGCTGCGAGGTCCTGCCCCTGCAACCCGGCCTGGAGCACAGCCCGTTCGGCACCGACGGCACGGTCCTCGGCCGCTGGGTGCGCAAGGAGGGGAAGGGAACCGAGGCACGCACGGTCGCCGGCACCCCGGACGGCCGGACCGTCACGCTGTCCGGGGAGCGGGGCTGGGCGCACGGTGTTCCGCTGGGCGCGCTGCGGCTGCCCGGCGGGGCAGAGCCGGTCGTCGCCCGCGTCAACATGCGGGTCTCCCTGTTCGCGGCCGACGACACCTCCTCCGCCGGAGAGCTCGGCCGTGTGACGCCGCACGAGCGGGGTGGGGAGTTCGCCGCGGGCACCCGGTTCGTGCCCCCCGTCGCCTTCTGGCACGCCCTGCGCCCCCGCGACGAGAAGGGGTCGGCGGTGCTGCGCGAACTCACCGACGAACGGGCGGCCGAGGTGCTGCGGGTCACCGCCACGGCCCTGGCCGAACGGCAGGAGCGGATCGCCCGGGCGGGCGGCTCCGGCGCAACGGCGGACGAAGCGACTGCGGTTGGACAGAACCTCCACGGACAGTCGGCCGGACAGGCCGCCGACGCCAAGCCGGCCGTGCCGACCGCGGACCAGGTCGCCCTGCGCGCCGTACGCGACGCCCTGCCGGAACTCACCGACCAGCGGCTCCTCATGGGCGTTGCCGCCCTGGTCCGCTCGGCACTGCGCATCACCGAGTCCGCCGCCGCCTTCGTGACCCCGCCCCAGGAGCGGCCGCTCCAGCCCGCCAACCGGACCCACGGCATGTTCGCGGACTACAAGCCCCGGCACGGCGAGGACCGGACGCTGCACGACGCCGCCACGGGCATCGCCGAGCTGAACGGCTGGTGGGGCGGCGAACGCTGGAGTGTGCTCCAGCAGATCCGCGCGGTGAACCACGTGCTCTCCGGCAGGCCCGCCGACGGCAAGCCGCTGCCCGGACAGCGACTCGCCGTCCTCACCGACGGCTGGAGCAGCGACGAGCACACCGTCCCCGGCATCGGCATGGTGTGGCCGTCCGTGCTGAGCACACTGCGCCCGCTCGCCTACCGGGCCGCCTCGCCCGCTCTGGCCGACGACCAACGCGAGCCGCTGCTCCTGCTGTTCGAGGCGATCGCCGAGGGGCCGCTGGCGACCCCCGCGGGCACGCTCCGAGAGATCGTGCTCAGCGAACCGCACGACAAGCAGCAGCGCGCCGGTCAGGTGCTGCGCCGTGACGGCCGCACCGTCGTGCTCCTGGGCTGCCAGAGCATCGACGGCCAACGGGAACGCGTCAACTGGCTGGCCCTGGACCACGATCCGACCGGCGCGTTCGGCGCGGTCGCCCACTTCACGCTGGAGACCGAGACCATGCACACCTCGGCGATCACCGCGGAGCTGCTCGCCGCCGTCACCCGGCTGATCCGGGACGAGGGCCCGGCCCCGTGGCGACCCGAGGCACCCGAGGCGCTCGCCGCGGCGACGGCCGGCGGGCTGGGCCCGGTCCAGGCCACCGTGCTGCTCGCCGGGCAGCCGCACAAGCCCGGCGCCGAGGCCCTGGCCACCATGGGACTCAAGCCGCGGCAGAGGGACTTCGGCAACGGCATGCTGGGCTCGGTGGACCGGCGGGACCGGGCGGCGCTGATCGGCGCCCTGCTGCCCGAGGACCCCGCCGACCTTTGGACGGCCGGACCGGACACGGCGGCCGCGGGACGGGTGTGGACCGAGCGGCTCGGCTCGTTCGTCCGGCTGCCCGAGGAGGTCGCCGCCGGCCTCTTTGGACTGTCCGTCGGCTCCGCCGAGGCGCTGCTCAACCCCGGGCGCACTCCGTGGCTCAGCCGCACCACGGTCCAACGCCCCGACAAGGACGGCAACCTGGTTGCGGAGGACCCCGCGGCGCTCCCCGGGCGGTACGACCTCACTCGTGCCGTCGACGCCCTGGCCGAGCTCGCCTACACCCTGCCGTACGGGCATCCCCTGCGCGCCGCCCTGCCGGACGGCCTGGCCGCCCTGCGCCGTCGCGTCGCCGACCCGGAACTGCTTGTCGACCTCGACATCGAGTGGACCGAGAAGGGCGGGCCGACCGCCGTCGAACTCCGCAAGGCGTACGGCCTGCCCGCCACCGCAGGCGCCGACGCGTACGGTTTCACCCGGCTCGGCGAGGCACTCGTGCTGCGTCCCTGGTACGGCGACACCGAGACGGTCCTGGTCCGCCCCGCCGGGCTCACCGGCCCGGACGACGCGGTCCTCGGGCTCGTCGAGGGCCTGGTGGCCCCGGCGCGCCGGGGCGGTGTGCGGGCGCTGCGGACCATCCTCGGCGACGACCTCGCCCGCGCCCTCGCGGCGGGCACGGACACCGAGGGGCCCATGGGCCACGCCCAGGACGCGAGCGCGAGCGTGCCCGCTCTCGTCGCCGAGGTCGCCGAGGCCCACGGCCTGGGCGAGGACGCGGCGGCGCTGTACCTCCAGCTGCTGGCGCTGCCCGATCCGACGGACCGCAACTGCGCCCGCTGGACCGGCTGGAAGCCCGCCCGGATGAAGAAGGCCCGCGCCGAACTGGCCGCGACCGACCTGGTCGTCGAGGCCAAGCGGCCGCGCGCCGGACGCACCCTGTTCCTGCCCTGCGGCTGGTACGACCTCAAGGCCCCGGCCACGCCGGTGGAGACCTGGAAGGAGGGCCTCTACCCGGTCACCGGCCGCACTGTGCCGCTCCTTGCGGTGCCCGAGCTGTTCGCCCGCGCCTGGGAACGCGTCCGCGCGGGAGACGCTCCGGCGTACGAGGAACTCACCACCCGGACCGGCCGGAAGGGGCGCCGCCGGTGACCGCGCCCCTTCACCCGCCGATGGCCGCGCCGCTTCCCCCGCCGACGACCGCGCCGCCTCGCCTGCCGATGGCCGCGTCTCTGCCCCTGCCGACGACCACCACCCGTACCACCCCGAAGGACCACCGCCCATGACCACCGCCCTCGCTCCCGACGCGACCCGTCAGATCGTCCCGCCCGAGGACCGCCACGCCGTCGAACTGGCCTTCCTCGCGGCGTACGACGACGGGCCGCGCCCGCCCGCCTGGCATCTCACCCCGCGTGCCGTCGTCACGTTCGTCATGGGCAGCGGCGGGCAGGCGCTGAAGCTTCCGGACGGCGCCGAGGTGCCCGCCGGGGTGCCGCGCCGACTCGTGGTGGAGGGCAAGTTCGTCGGCGACCGGGCACTGGTCGAGCGGTGTGTCGTCACCCTCGCCGGTGAGCGCGGTCTGCTGCTCGTCGGCGAGCCCGGCACCGCCAAGTCGATGCTCTCCGAGCTGCTGTCCGCCGCCGTGTGCGGCACCAGCGGTCTTGTGGTGCAGGGTACGGCGGGCACGACCGAGGACCAGCTCAAGTACGGCTGGAACTACGCCCTGTTGCTCGCCAAGGGCCCCAGTCGGGAAGCCCTTGTGCCGTCCCCCGTCCTCACCGCCATGACCCGGGGCGGCATCGCCCGGGTCGAGGAGGTCACCCGCTGTCTGCCCGAAGTGCAGGACTCCCTGGTGTCGTTGCTCTCCGAGCGGCGCATCGCGGTCCCCGAACTGGCGGGCACGGACGACGCCCTGGCGCATGCCGCGCCCGGCTTCAATCTCATCGCCACCGCCAACCTGCGGGACAAGGGCGTGTCGGAGATGTCCGCCGCGCTCAAGCGCCGGTTCAACTTCGAGACCGTGGGCCCCATCCCGGACCTCGACGCCGAGACCGCGCTGGTGCGCAGCCAGGCCAGGGCGTCGGTCGAGCGGGCCGGGGCGCCGTTCCAGGTCGACGACGCCGTGCTGGAGGCCCTCGTGACCGCCTTCCGTGACCTGCGGGAGGGCCGGTCGACGGAGGGCTGGGAAGTGGAGCGGCCCTCCACGGTGATGAGCACGGCGGAGGCCGTCTCCGTCGCGGGCGCGCTGGGGCTGGCCGCGGCCTACTTCCCCGGCGACCGGGACGTGCTCGGGCTGCTGCCGGGGCATCTGCTCGGCGTCGTACGCAAGGACGACCCGGCCGACTCGGCCCGGCTGCGCGGCTATTGGGACGGTCCGGTACGGCGCCGCGCCGAGCAGGGTTCCGCCACCTGGCGAACCCTGTGGGACCTGCGCACGGTCCTGGGGAGCTGACGGCCGTGCCCCTCTCCACCGCCTCCCCCGTCTCCCCCGACGAGGCCGTCGCGGCCCTCACCGGCCCGGGGGCGCCCTACCTCATCGGCGTGCGGCACCACGCGCCCTCGCTGGCCGCAGCGGTGCCCGCGCTCCTCGACGCGGCCGAGCCCGACGTGCTGCTCGTCGAGCTCCCCGCCGAGGTGCAGGAGTGGCTGCCCTGGCTCGCCCATGAGGAGACCAGGGCCCCGGTCGCCCTCGCGGCCGCTCCGGTGGGCGGGGGCGGTGGACCGGCGTTCTTTCCCTTCGCCGACTTCTCGCCCGAACTCGCGGCGGTGCGCTGGGCCGCGCGGCGGGGCGTGCCGGTCGTCGCCTGTGACCTGCCGCTGGCCGACCGGGCGTGGGGGGAGGAACGCCCGGAGCGGGCACAGGCTCCCGGTGGCCCCCGCCTGACCACGGCCCTGCGCTCGCGTCTCACCGGTCGCCCCGGCGACGACCTGTGGGACCGGCTCGTGGAGGCCACGGCTCCGGGCTCGGCATCGGAGGCACTGCGCCGGGCCGCGCTGCTGACGGGGTGGGCGCTGCGGGAGGACGCGGCCGCGGCGGGGGGTGTGCCGGAGCTGGACCTGCGACGCGAGAGCTGGATGCGCTCCTGCCTGGCGGCCGCCACCACGAACGGCGAGCGCGCCGCGGTGCTCGTGGGCGCGTTCCACGCCCCGGCGTTGCTGTCCCCGGCAGGATCCGGCGGGCCCGAGTCGGCCTCGCCCGCCGTGGAGTCCGGATCCCTCGCCCCCGACGACCGCCCCGTCTGGACGACCTCGCTCATCCCCTACACCTACGCGCTCCTGGACGAGCGTTCCGGCTATCCGGCCGGTATCCGCGATCCGGAGTGGCAGCACCTGGTGCTCGGCGCGGCGGGTGATCCGGACGCGCTGGAGGAGGCGCTGACCCGGGCGGCCGTACGGGTGTGTGCGGAACTCCGCGCTCTTGGCCACCCGTCGGGCCCCGCCGACGCGCGCGAGATCACCCGGCTGGCCGGAGACCTCGCCCGGCTGCGCGGACTGCCCGCGGCCGGCCGGGGCGAGCTGGTCGAGGCGGTGCAGACGGTGCTCGCGCAGGGTGAGCCGTACGGCCGGGGACGGGCCGTCGCACGGGCGATGGAGCGGGTGCTGGTCGGGACGCGCGGCGGCCGCCCCGCCCCGGAGCGCCCCGCAGCGGTCTCGCCCCCGCCGTCGAGGCCGAGTTGGCGGCACTGGGACTGCCCGGACCGGCGGACGGCGGCCCCGGTACGGCCCGGGACCTGCGTCTGGACCCGCTCCGTTCCGACCTCGACCGCCGGCGTGAACTCCTGCTCCGCCGGCTGACGGTGTGCGGGGTGCCGTACGCCGAGCCCAAGGAGGTCGTCGGCGCGGGCGGGGCCGAGGCGCTCACCTCGCGCTGGGAGGTGCGCTGGACCCCCGCCAGCGCGGCCATGCTGACCACGGCCGGGGTCCGCGGTGTCACCCCGGCCCAGGCCGCCGAGGGCGTGCTGCGGGAGCGGTGGCGGGCGGAGCACGACGAGGGCGGGCCGACCGCCGCGCAGGCCCTGGACGGTCTGGAGCGGGCGGCGGAGTGCGGTCTGCCGGGACTGACGGACGAGCGGCTGGCGGACACGGCCGACGTGCTGCCGCACTCCGCCACCCTGCCCGAACTGCTCTCCGGGCTTGCCCTGTTGGACCGGTTGCGGGCCGGGCACATCGCCGGACTCGAGGCCGACGAGGACCGTTCGGCCCGTGCGGCCGAAGTGGCCGAGCTGCTCACGGCCGCCGCGGTGCGCCAGGTGGACGGCCTCGCCGGTTCCGAGGACCCCGCCGACGCGCACGCCCTGCTCGAACTCGCCCACCGCGCCGACCTCCTCGGCGGCATACGGCTCACCGACGCCCTCACCCGACTGGCGGCCGACGGTTCCCCGCTGATGCGCGGCGCCGCGGGGGCCGTACGCGTGCTCCTCGGACACGAGGACCCCCGGGTCCTCGGCGACCGCGTCGCCTCCTGGGTGGACTCGGCCACCGACGCCGGCTCCCGGGCAGCGCTCACCGCGCGGCTCACGGGACTGCTGACCGCGGCGGGCCGGCTCCTGGAGTCCGCGGCCCCCGCGCTGGAGCCCCTGCTCAACCGGGTCTCGGAGCTGCTCGACCGGGAGTTCCTCGACCGACTGCCCGCGCTCCGGGGAGGCTTCGAGACGCTCAGCCCGGCCGCCCGCGACCGCCTCCTCTCGGCCGTCGAGGAACGGCTCGGCACGAGTCACCTGGCCGACACCTCCGGCATCGACCCCGATGCCCTCGCCACCTGGACCCGCGCGGACCTCGCGGCACGTGAGGCCCTGGCCGGACTCGGGCTCCTGCCCGCACCGCGGGACCACGAACAGCCGGAGCCCGCCGCCGAACCGGCCGCCACCCACGAGGCGCCGGCCCAGGTCCCCGGCGAGACACACCGGCTCGCCCCCGCCGACCGCTGGCGGCTGCTCCTCGGCCGCCGTACCGGCCAACTGCCCCAGTCCGCATCGGCGTTGGCCACGTCACTGGACGAGCTGTACGGCAGCGGGCGCGGCGAGGGCAGCAGGGGGAATCTCGGCGGCCGGGGCCGGGGCGGTGGCCGGGAGGCACCGTACCCCGGGGTGCGCGAGTGGTCCGAGGAGCTGGCTGCCCTGTTCGGGCCGGGCATCCGCGAGGAGGTACTGGCCGCGGCCGCCGCGTCGGGCCGCCAGGACGTGCTCACCGAGCTGGATCCGGACAGCGTCCGGCCCTCCGTCGACCTGCTGCGCAGCATGCTCCGGCACGCGGGCGGACTGCCCGAGGCCCGGCTGGCCGCGCTGCGTCCGCTCGTACGACGCCTGGTCGAGGCGCTGACCCGGGAGCTGGCGACCCGGCTGCGCCCCGCGCTGCACGGCACGGCCCTGCCACGGCCCAGCCGACGGCCGGGCGGCGGCCTCGACCTGCCCCGTACGCTGCGGGCCAACCTGGCGACCGCCCGGCGCGGCCCGGACGGCACGGTCCAGGTCGTCCCCGAGCGTCCCGTGTTCCGTACCCGCGCCCGGCGTGCCTCCGACTGGCGGCTCGTCCTGGTCACCGACGTGTCCGGGTCAATGGAGGCGTCCACGGTCTGGGCAGCCCTCACGGCCTCGGTACTGGCCGGGGTGCCGACCCTGTCCACGCACTTCCTGGCCTTCTCCACGAAGGTCATCGACCTCACCGACCACGTCGAGGACCCCCTGTCGCTGCTGCTGGAGGTCAGCGTGGGCGGCGGCACCCACATCGCGGCGGGGCTCCGGCGCGCGCGCGAACTGGTGACGGTGCCGTCCCGCACCCTCGTCGTGGTCGTCAGCGACTTCGAGGAGGGCTATCCGCTCGGCGGGCTGCTCGCCGAGGTCCGCGCCCTCGTCGGCGCCGGCTGCCATGTCCTCGGCTGCGCGAGCCTCGACGACTCCGGCCGTCCCCGGTACTCCACCGGTGTCGCGGGGCAGGTCGTCGCCGCGGGAATGCCCGTCGCCGCCCTCAGCCCGCTCGAACTCGCCCGCTGGGTAGGGGAGAAGATCGCATGAACCAGGACCTTCCTCCGGTCGCCCCGTCCGTGACCGCCGAACTGGTCGCGGCGCTGTCACCACGGCTGCGCAAGCGGCTGGACGCGGGCATCGCGAAGCTGGCGGACCGGCCGGTGGTGCGCGACGGCGACACCGTGCGCATCGCCGTCGACGACGACACCGACCTCGAACTGCACGCCCCCGGCGGCGCCGTGACCGGCGTCGACGGCATCCGCTGCGGCTGTCTGCTGGCACCGGACTGCCTGCACCGGGCGGCCGCGGCGTCGGCGGCCCCGATCGCCGACACCGAACCGGATCGACCGGCCGGACCGGAGGCGGAATCCAAACCGGCCGAGGCGGCAAAGGCCCCGTCGGAGGCCCAGACCCCGTCCACGGCGGAGCCCGACGCGGCCACCGCCGACCAGCGCGCCGCCGCGCAGGCGCTCTACGGCGCGGCGGCCGCGGTCCTCGACGCAGGCACCGACGGCGCTGGGGCGGTGCTCCAGGCCGAGTTGCTGCGCGCGGCGCACACCGCGCGGCTGGCGGGACTCCCCAGGGCGGCCGCCGCGGCGGTCTCCGTGGTCACCGCGGTGCGCGCGGCCCGCTCGGCGGACCCCGCGTACCGCCTCGCCGACCTCGTCTCCACCCTGCGCGAGGTCCTGGCCGTCGCCCACCGCGTCCCGTATGCCACCGGCCCCGAACTGACCGCGCTGCGCGGCACCGTACGCCAGCCGTACACCCCGGACGGCTCGCTGCGGCTGTACGGCCTGTTCTCCGAGCCCGTGCTCACGGCGAGTGGCTATGCGGGCGCGGTCACCTGGACCGCCGACGCCGAGGGCCGTCTCCACACGGTCTCCGACGTGGCCCCGGGCGGCCCCGGCCGGGCCGTGGGGGCGGCCGACCGGACCGTGCGCATCGGTGACACGGCCCTGACCCACCGTGAGTTGTCGCGCGCGGGCCTCGCGGTGTCCGGTGCCACCGTCTCGCCGACGGGTCGGCTGGGTGCGGGGGCGGGGGTACGGGCGGTTCGGGCCTCCGGAGCCGACTGGCAGGGCGAACCGCTCGGCCGGCTCTGGGCCGTGCCGGTCGCCGATCAGGTCGCGCGTGCCCTGGCCGACGGCCACGACCTGCTGTTCCTGGAGGTCACACTCACCGGGACGGTCCGTGAGGCGGCGGGCGACTGTCTGCTGGCGGACTGCGACGGGCTGACGCTCCGTCTGGTCGCCGCCCACGACGACCCCGCCCTTCCCTACCGCGACAACCTCCGTCTGCTGGGCGCCGCCCGGGGCAGCCGGCTCCGCGTGATCGCCCGGCTCAGCCCTGCCCCGCACCCCCGGGCCCTGCTGCTGGCCGCCGACCACCCGAAGGAGCCGGGCACCCGTCTCGACCTGGGCCTGGACCGGCTCCGGCACGCGGACCTGCCCGCCGCGACGGCACCGGCCGCCGGGACCGTCGTACCCACACCCGACGAAGCACCGCTGCACCTCCTGCGCCGCCGGGTGCAGCAGGCCGCGTCCGGCGGCCGGCAGGTGCTCGCGTTTCCCGGGAGCGGCGCCGCGGACGCCGCACGTCTGCGCGGGCACGGCCTGGCGACCGCGGGTGATCTGCTGGACGAACTGCACTGCGCCGCGCCGGCCCGTGCGCGTGACCCCTTCGGCCGGCTCCTCCCGGCCGACACGGACCGCTTCGCCCGCGCCTGGCTCGCCGCCGCCGTCTACACCGACGAAGTGGACCGGGCGCTGTGTGCCGCGGCGTGGAACACGGGCCACCGCTCCCCCGCGTCGACGGCACCGCCCGTCATTCGAGGCATCCCGTGAGCCGCTCGTAGGCGTGATGAGCGTCGCTGATCAGGTGCTCGGCCTCGGCGCGGGTACCGCAGGCCGTGACCTTGCCGACGGCCTGGTGCTGCAGGCGTGCGAGTACGGCGGCCCAGGCGTCGCCCTCGGCGTGCCAGCGTGGCAGGTCGGGGGTGTCGACGAGGTCGATGAAGGAGGGGTCCTCGGCCACGCACAGCAGTACCGGGGCGGCAGTTTCGGACTCGGCGGCGATGCGGTGCAGGACGCCCAGCGGCCAAGCGGGCACCGTGGCACCGGCCAGTGCCGGTTCGGGCATCACCACCAGGGCGTCCAGGGGCAGCCCATCGGCGTCGAGGGTGTCCGGGACACGTCCGTGTCCGACCGGCCAGCCCTGTGAGGTGAGGCGGCCGGAGGCGCCGTCGTCGGACTTGCGGATGGTGGACGAGGCGGTCGCGTCTATGTCGACAGTGATCCGGGGCATGGCCCTGACCTCCTCAGATGTGAGCGCGGTCAGCGGGGTGGAGGCCATCGGCACCGCAGGCGTGCGGTTGTCGGCGAGCCCCATCGCCGGATACCAGCAGTCTCCTGCCGCACGGCCGGGGCGGCAACCAAAGGGTGGCTGGACCGCCCCTTGTCCCGTCCGGTCCCCGACCGCCGTCGGCCAGGTGGCCCGGAAGGGAGCGAGGCGCACACTGGAAGGGCACGGCCTGGAAGGACGTGCCGGTGATGGGGCTCACCGCAACCGCGGGCGCGCGTCCGCTGACGGTCCCTGGTCCAGCCGCGCTGACCAGGAGCAGCCATGCCCGCACCCAGTGCGCCCCCGTCTGCCCGGCTCTCACGCCCCGCTCGGACACCAGGCAGGGAGGACGACGTGGAGTTCACAGTGACCGTGGAGATCCCCCAGGGTTCCCGCAACAAGTACGAGATGGACCACACGCTGCACCGCATCCGGCTGGACCGGCTGCTGTTCACCTCCACCAAGTACCCGGCCGACTACGGCTACATCGACGGCACCCTGGGCCGGGACGGCGACCCGCTCGACGCGCTCGTACTGACCGGCGAGCCCACCTTCCCGGGCTGCACCGTCGAATGCCGGGCGGTGGGCATGTTCTGCATGAAGGACGAACACGGCCCCGACGAGAAGGTGCTGTGCGTCCCCGCCCACGACCCGCGCTACGCGAACGTGCAGGACATCGGGGACATCTCCGAGTTCGACCGGCTGGAGATCACCCACTTCTTCGAGGTCTACAAGGACCTGGAGCCCGGCAAGTCGGTCGAGGGCTCCCACTGGGAGGGCCGGGACGCGGCGTACACGGAGATCGAGGCGTCCCGACGGCGCGCGGCCACGGCCACCGGCGAGCGGGCGTGAACCACCCCGATGAGGCGTCCCTCCCTGCCGTACGGCCTGAGTGGGTGAGACGACGAACTGCCCCGGCGGCTCAGCGCCGATCGACCCGGGTGACGGCCAGCAGCACCACGGCCGCCACCTGGATGGCGACGACCACCGTGATGAGCACGGGGACCGAGTAGCCGTACAGACCACCCGTCAGTGCACCGCCGGCCAGGCTCGCCGCACCGACCACGCCCGCGAACAGGCCGTACGCGGTCGCCCGCCGACCGCTGGGCACCAGGTCCGCGACCGTCGCCCGCAGGGTGGACTCCTGGATGCCCATGGCCGCGCCCCACACCAGCGAACCGGCCACCGCGATCGCGACCGTGTCGGAGAACGCCAGCACCACGACGCCCGCGGTCAATACCGGCAGAACCACCAGGACACGCGGGCCGATCCGGTCGTAGGCCCAGCCGGTGGCCAGCGCCGCGACCGCGTCCACCGCCATCGCCATCGCGTACAGCACCGGGACCCAGGCCGCGGTCAGCAACTGCCGCTGGACCAGGTGGTAGGAGAGCACGCCGAAGGTGGCGAACCCGGTCGTGGTGGCCGCGGTGAAGCCGGCGTAGGTCCAGAACGCCCTCGGCAGCCGTCCGTCCCGCCTCTCCGGCATCGCGGGCTGGGGCGCCTCGGCGGTCACCCCGCGTTCGTAGGCTTCCGGGTCGGGCACCCGGGCCCGTAGCCAGAACAGCAGCAGGAGGACGGCGATGCCAGGGGCGGCGAGCACGCCGAGCGCGGGACCGTAGTCGTTCCCGGTCAGCGCGAGCACGCCCGCCACCAGCAGCGGACCGGCGATGGCACCGATCTGGTCCAGCGCTTCATGGACGGCGAAGCCCCGGCCCCTGCCGGTCGCGGCGGTGGCGTGTGACAGCAGGGTGTCCTTCGCGGGCGAGCGCACCGCCTTGCCGACACGCTCGGCGATCACCAGCACGCACGCGGCCCACAGCACACCCGCCACGCCCAGCAGCGGCACCGAGAGGACCGTCAGCGCGTACCCGGCGATCGTCAGGCCCCAGAATCGGCGGGTCCGATCCGCCATCGGCCCGGAGACCAGCAGCAGCCCCAGCGCCGCCGTCTCCCCGGCTCCCGTGACCGTCCCCACGACCAGGGAGGAGGCGCCCAGCGAGGCCAGCAGCGGGCCGGTGATCGAACGGGCGCCCTCGTAGACGACGTCCGCGAGCAGGCTGACCGTGCCGAACCAGACCACGAACCGCCACGGCCCCATCCCTGCCGACGACCGCTCCGGCTGCCGCTCCCCGGACACCGGCCGTGTCAGCCTTGTCACCGCTGCCTCCACGACACCGAGCGGCGCGTCACCGCCGCCGCGAGCCATACCGCCGCAAGCGCCGTGCACGGCGTCGCCGCGAGATACGCGGCAGCCCGGTCCGGGGACGGCCACCGGCCACCAGCTTCTGAATGTCCACGGCATACGTGGAAAACGTCGTGAACCCGCCCAGCACCCCGGTCCCGAAGAACGGCCGGACCAGCCGGTGGGCCGCCCACACGTCCGTGATCAGCACCATGAACACGCCGATCACCGCGCAGCCCACGGCATCGACCCACAGCGTCGTCCACGGCAACGAGCCCGCCGCGACCGGCCACACCAGCGAAGCCCCGTACCGGGCCGAGCCCCCGACCGCCCCGCCGAGCGCTACCACCACCACGATCGGCCCCTGCTCACGCCACGACTCCCGCCGCCGCACGGGCACGTGCAGATCGACGTCGGGATCCGTGGGCTCGTCCGTCACGCCGGAGTCGGGGGCAGTCATGTACGTACGTTCTCCTACTCGCCGGAGCCCACGGGCAGGTGGGCACACTCCATCGCAAGTAGGGACTGTTGGCGGCATCGATGCCGCGGTTCGGGTACGGCGAGCCCCACCGCCGCGCCGTGACCGGAGATCACAGCCGACGACCAGACTAGCGCCGCCCGAAGCGGATCCCTAGCCGAGGAAGCTCAACCGGACCTGGCGGTTGGGGTTGTCCCGGTTGGTGTCCACCAGGCACACCGACTGCCAGGTTCCAAGGGCCAGGCGCCCGCCCAGCACCGGCAGGGTGGCGTGCGGCGGCACAAAGGCCGGCAGGACGTGGTCGCGGCCGTGGCCGGGGCTGCCGTGACGGTGCTGCCAGCGGTCATCGGCGGGCAGCAGGGTGTGCAGCGCGGCCAGGAGGTCGTCGTCGCTGCCGGCACCCGTCTCGATGACGGCGATACCGGCGGTGGCGTGCGGGACGAAGAGGTTCAGCAGGCCGTCGCGGCCGCCCGCCGTCTCGCGCAGGAAGACCTCGCAGTCGCCGGTGAGGTCGACGATGCGCTCCCGGGAACCGGTGGCGACGTTCAGCACTCGTGTCGTGAAGGCATCTGACATGCCACCATCCTGACCCTTCCGCGCGACCCCGTTGACCGTCGGCTCGACTCCTGGCTGCTTTCGGCCCTGTGGCGCGGTCGGCCCGGTCGGCACGCACGGCCGTCGCGGCCGGCCCGCACGGCCGTGTAGGACCTCGAATGGAATGTCCCCTTCCGTTGTCCCCACCTCGGAGCTTCTCGACTGTCTCACCGTGGGCCACGGCACTTCTGTCTCATGGTCTTGTCCCTTTAGAGCCGCCCGCCGTTCCTCATCCTGTTGAGATACTGTCCTGCTGCCGCGGCCGCGGGGGACATCGGCAAGGGGCCTGAGAGCCGTATCCAGCAGGTCATGATGCCCGGTGGGCGCCCCTGGGCTCAGCCGCATCACGTGAAGGATGTGGTCCCGTGGCGCGGCGTGGCGCAGGCTGCCGGACTGCTTGCTGTGCAGGACGTCGAGAAGGCTTGGGCGGGAGGCCTCCTGAGGCGCGTACGAGGCGGTGGTCCTGGCTGAGGGACGCCGGACCCGACTCGATAAAGCGATCACCGCGATGGCCACCGACTCTCTGTGGTCTGCGGTGGTCACCCGGCTCGGGTGCCTGCGCGGAATCGACACTCTCACCGCCTTCGCCCTGGCCGTGGAAATCGGCGACTGGAAGCGGTTCACAGGAGCGAGCATCGGCGCTTACCTCGGGCCGGTACCGAGTGAGTCCTCACAGCTCATGATCGTGTTACAAGCTCATACAAGGAAGGGGACGATCCCGATGAAAGCCATTGTGGTTACCGACCAGGCCGCGGGAACGGCCGGGATGACGCTGGCGGAGCGGCCTGAGCCGCCCGCAGCGATCAATGACGTCATCGTTCAGATTCATGCATCGGGTTTCGTCCCGACTGAGATGGAGTGGCCGTCGACCTGGACCAATCGCGCAGGCCGTGACAGGACCCCGTCGATCCCCGGCCACGAGCTGGCCGGAGTGGTCACCGCCGTCGGCTACGGCACGACGGGGCTGTCGGTCGGGCAGCGGGTGTTCGGCCTCGCCGACTGGTACCGCGACGGCACCCTTGCGCAGTACGTGGCGATCGAAGCACGCAACCTCGCGCCGCTGCCCGGCGACGTCGATTTCACGGTAGGCGCGTCCCTGCCCATCTCAGGTCTGACCGCGTGGCAGGGGCTGTTCCAGCACGGCCGCCTTCAGGCCGGCCAGACCGTCCTCGCTCATGGCGCTGCAGGCGCGGTCGGGACGATGGTGACCCAGCTCGCACGTGAGGCCGGCGCTTACGTCATCGGCACCGGACGCGCCGCCGACCGTGAGAAAGCACTCGACTTCGGCGCGCATGAGTTCGTCGACCTCGAGAACGACGCGCTGAAAGACGTCGGGGGTGTCAATCTGGTCTTCGATGTCATCGGTGGTGACGTTCAGAGGCGGTCCGCTGCCCTGATCAAGGCCGGAGGAACGCTGGTGTCCGTCGTCGGCCCGGTCGAGGCGCGGCCCACTGACGGCCTGGCGGTGGACTTCGTTGTCGAGGCCGATCGTGCCGAACTGGGTAAGATCGTGCAGCGGGTGCGGGACGGACGGCTACGGACAAACATCGGTGACGTCGCGAGCTTCGATGATGCCATCGGTGCCCTTAACCCGACCACGCGGCGCAGCGGGAAGACAGTCATCCGCGTACGCCCGTAGGGAGTGGATGGCCACAGTCCGACTGGCGGGTCATCCACGGTGGACGAGATGAAGCGGCTCGGCCGCGACGTTGCCGAACTCACCGCGCTCGCCGACCACCTGCTCGCCCACGGCCTGGTGCTGGAGATGCTCGCCAGCCCCCTCGCGGGAATGTACGACCCCAGCGGGCACGGCAAGCTGCTGCTTCGCAGCGGTGCCGGAGACCGAGCGGGAGAACATCCGCGAGTCGACCCTGAAAGGGCTCGACGCCGCCGCCCGCAAGGGCAAGCACGGCGGCCGACCGGCCGTCATCACCGAGAGCATGCTGCACACCGTCCTGCGGCGCCGGCCGGGCGGCGAGTCCGTCGAGCAGATCCAGCGACATCGAGGACATGCTCAGCAGCCGCACGGGAGAACAAGCCCGTTCGCTCCATGCCAGCTTGCGATCGCTCTTCCGCGCGTTGAAGCGCGAGCGCGTGATCTTCCGCGATCCAGCCCGCGGTGTCTCCGTGGCCTGCACCGTCAACGTGCCCCGGCGCATCCCGTCGGACCGGCTCGTGGGTCTGCTGGACAAGGCACCGACCGCGATGGCGAAGGTCGTCGGTTTGGTGGCTATCCACGCGCTGGGGCCACAGGAGATCCGCCATCAGTTCCTGACCGGCCTCGACCGTCCGGCAGGGCACTTGGTCGTCCGCCGCCGCTGTGGTGATCACGTCGTCCATCTCGACGAACTGACCATGAAGCTTCTGAGCGACTGGCTTCGCGAACGGGCTGAGCGCTGGCCCCGCAGCACCAATCCGCACCTGATCGTCACGCAGGTCACCGCGGTCGACCCCAACGGCCCTCCGGTGTCCGAGGACGGGCTGCGGTTGATCTTCAGAAGGCTCGGTATCCAGCCCCGGACGCTCCGCATCGACCGGCTGCTCGATGAGGCACACGAAACTGCCGACCCCGTGCACCTGATGCGCGTCTTCGGAATCTCCGATACGACCGCACTGAAGTACGTCAGAGCAGCCCACCCACACCGATTCGGGCCAGAGCCCACCCAAGCCTGATCGGCAGTCCCCGGCCCGACGACCTCCTTGCCCGCCTTTCACCACTCCAGTTCGACCACATCAACTTCCTCGGCCGCTACGCGTTCTTCCGCCCGCAGGAGGCTGGCCGCAGGCCGCTGCGCGAACCCTCGACCCGCGAGGAGGACAACGGCCAGCGGTAGAAGCGCCGATCACGCGAGGGAAGGGCTACGCGCGCGGGTGGCCGCCCTTGCGAAGGCCACGGCCGGGCGGGGACGGCGTTTTCCGGCGGCCCTGGTTGGACCGCGCACCGCGCCGCCCAACGCTTCACCGGATGAACTTCACCTCTGGGAAGGCCGGGCTCGGGCCGTCGAGGAGGTGCCCTCTGCGGTGCCGCAGGTGCTGGTCGAAGAACGCGAACGGGTAGGCCTGTTGGATCAGTACCGCCCGGGCCGGATCGAGGGTGCCGATCATGTCCTGGATCTGCTGGTCGGCCATGCCGAGGATCTTGCCCGCTTGCGGGATCAGCGTCGCGTCGTCGCCGTACGACTTGTGGACGGCCCCCTCGGCCTGGACGTTCAGCCGCCAACCGCGCAGATGCATCCAGAACTCGGCGACGTCCGGCATGCCGGCCCGGGTGAAGTCGGCGGTCATCATCATGAACGGCCGGTCCAGATCGGCGGTGATGGTCGGCTGCATCGGGCCGTCGATGCTGAGTCCGGCGCGCACGCGCTGGTCGGCGAGCATGGTGAGCGCGGTGGCGGTGGCGCCCTTCGACCAGCCGAACGCGCCGATGCTCTGCGGGTCGAGGGCACCGAGCAGGCCCTGGGGCAGGGTCTTGCCGTCGACGTCGGGGCTGCGCCCGGCGGCGAGCTGTTCCACGCAGTCGAGCAGGAACCGGAGGTCCGCGGCGAAGTCCCTCGGGAACATCGGGGGGAAGTCGGCTGGGGTGAGCACCCGGCCGTCGGGGAACTCGGTGAACGTGTCGTAGGTGTGGTCGACGGTGACCACGGCGTAGCCGTGGCTGGCGAGTTCCTGGACCATGATGGTGTGGTCGCCGCGGTGGCTGCCCGCGCCATGCGAGTACACGATGACGGGCAGACGGTGGCTCGCACGGTGCACGGGCGCGCCGACGTGCCCGGCGGTGAGCGGGCCGAGGGCGGGGTCGAGGGGGAAGCCGACGTCCGCCAGGAACGCCCGCAGCGCGCCGTCGGTCATCCAGGGAGAGCGCGGCAGGTTCTCCGTCTTGCAAGCGGGGTACCAGACGCCGGCCATCAGCTCGCGGTGGTGCCCGGGACCGGCCGCGGGGTCCGGACGTGAGGTGTCGATGAGGTGGAGTGGCACCGTGCCCACCGGGTACGGTCCGGTGGGCGCAGGCAGGGTGAGTCGTGCCGGGCCGGAGTCGGTAGGAGCCGCCCACGCGCTGAATGCGGCGCCAAGCGGCACGGTAGCCCCGAGGCCGGCGATGAGCGCTGCCGCGAGTATGCGACGGCGCGTCATGTCCGTTCGGGTGGTGACCGATGTCGTGGTCACAGGTCTTCCCCAGTCTCTTGGAGGCGTTGGGCATGCTGCACGCATGCGCCGCGACCAGCGCGAGCCGGTCGCGGCGCACGGAGGAGTTCCCGGGCGATGCGGGCTAGGGCTGTGGGTCTGAGCTGCCCTGTTCGATCTGGTGGATGAGCCGCTTGAGTTGGATGACTTCGTCCCGGAGGGCCTGGGCGCCGGCGGGGGTGAGGGAGAGCCAGGTGCGGGCGCGTTTGCCCTCGTAGCCCTTCTCGATGTCGATCAGTCCGGCCTTCTCCAGGGTGGCCAGGTGCTGGCTGAGGTTTCCGGCGGTGAGGCCAAGCGTTGTCCGCAGGAAGCCGAACTCGACACGGCGGCCCTGGTGGGCGACGGTGAGAATGCCGAGGCGGACGCGCTGGTGGACAACGTCGTCCAGGCCATTGACGGGGTGCTGGTCGATCTGCTCGCTCATGAGCGGGCGCGCTTAGCGGGCAGCTCGGCCAGGCCGAAGCCGAGGGCGCCGAGCAGGAGGAGGATGCCTTGGACGCCGTGATGGGGCAGAGATGACCAGGGCGAGGTGTAGGGGATCCCGGCCCAGCCGTCGGTGAGCGGAACCAGATCGATGGCCAGGTACACGGCGGTGAGCAGCAGCAGGGCACGGCTGCGTTCCACCCAGCACAGCACCAGCAGCGGCAGCCCGATGGTTGTGGCGTTCCCGATGAGGCGGTGGAGGAGCACCGCCGCCCTTGAGGCGGGATCGAGGTGCAGGCCCCAGAGGTCGAGCGGCTGGCCGGGCTTCGGCATTCCGTGGCGGATGGCCCAGAGCGTGGTGGCGGTCACCAGGCCGCCGAGGACGATCCCGGTGAGGATGTAGGGCCGGACCGGAGTACCTACGCCGCGGTTGCGGGAGCGGCGGATGTAGAAGAAGCCCGTCGCGGCGTAGGCCAGGGCTAGCCCGACGGGCCAGTAGACCGGCGAGCCCTGCGTGACCGCAGTGCATCCGGTGCCTGCCGTGGGGTCGCCGGCGGGGCAGGGAACGGACTCGATCCTGAAAGTGAGACGACTCGCCACGATTGCGCCCAGCGTGAGCACGCCGAACAGCAGGAGGGGGAACCAGGCACCGCGCTGGGCGGCACGGACCCGCCGAGTCAAGTCACCGAGGCCGGCGAGGACTTCATGAGGCGTGCCTTGCGAGGGCACCGATGCGTCTGTCACACAGTCAGCTTTGCATTACAAACTAGTTATTGCAAGAGACGTCCGTGCCGTCGCTCCATGGCCAAGAGCAGCGTGAGGCCGGTCGGCCACCGCATACCCGAGGGAACATCAGCCTCAACGAACCATCGTTGAGCTGCGACATGCTGTGCCTCGTCCGCAGGATCCCGTCCTGAACGGGGCGCTCACCGTCGAGCAGCACCTCCGCTACTTCGCCGCCGCCCGGGGGCTGCCCAATGTGGACCGCGGCAGAGAACTCGTCCGGCTCCTCGGCTACGAGCGGTACGAGCGGTCGGCCGCCGGAGAACTGTCCGGCGGTACCCGTCAGAAACTCAACCTCACACTGGCTCTGCTCCACGACCCGGACGTCCTGCTCCTCGACGAGCCGTACCAGGGCTTCGACTGGGAGACGTACCTACGGTTCTGGGACCTGGTCGAGGAGCTGCGCGCCCGAGGCAAAGCCGTCGTGATCATCACCCACCTCGTCTTCGAGCAGGGCCGCTTCAACCTGCTGGCCGACCTCGCCGACGGCCGCCTCACCCCACGCACCGCTTCCCGAGAGGACCGCGATGTCGGCGCCTGACACCTCACAACCCCGGCCGTTGTACAGCCAGTTCCCCACCGCGCTGCGCTTCTCGGTACGCGACCAGACCCGCAACCGCCTCGCCGGACTGCTGCTCGTCCTCTTCGTGCCCGTCTGGTACCTGGTGATGGACGCCATGGCCTCGGGCGAGGTGCTGGACTTCAAACTGTATGCCACCGGAGAGGTCCTGCATGTCGACGGCGGTCATCTCACCCTGATCTCCGCGGGCCTCAACTCCGTGACGATGATCGCCGGGTTCGTCGTCTTCGACGCCGTCCGGAGGGCGCTCGCCTTCGACCGGCGCCTCGTCTTCGCCGGATACCGGCAGTCCACCCTCATCGGCGCCAAGACCCTCGCCATCGCAGCGGTCGCCACCGCGATCGCCCTCTACACGGCGCTGGCCATCCTGTTCTTCTGGCGGCCGACGGCCGCCGGCTGGTTCGCCGTACTCGCCGGATTCGCGGTCATCGCTCTCACCTACGGCGCCCTTGGGCTGCTCCTCGGCGTCCTGGTCAAGCGTGACCTGGAGGGCTTCTTCCTCATCATCATGGGCGGGCTGATGGACACCTTCCTGCAGAACCCCCTGGGCAATCCGCTCGCCAACAAGCCCATCCTGCAGTGGTTCCCGTCCTTCGGCCCCATGCAGTTCGCCGTCGGGGGCTCCTTCGGCGGCACCGCTCTATGGGGGCGTCTCGCCCTCGGGCTTGCATGGGCTGCCGCGTTCAGCACAGTGGGGCTGGTCATCTTCCGCCTGCGGACCCGCAACCGTACGCACACGCGCCGGCCGACCGGACGGTGATTTCCCATGCCGGGACCACCCTGCGTTCTGCGGGCATCGCCCGTTGAGCGGCCCGCGCCCGGATGACGAAGCGGGGCAGCGCCGAAGCCCCACGCCCGGCTCCGCAGCGCACCCACACCTTCCACACCCCGCTGCGCGCGGCGGTCTCCTCAGGGCACCTTGACCCATTGCGCCTTGGACGGTGTTCCTTGATCGTCGGTCACGAAGAGCATGTACCAGCCAGCCGGGACCAGGTTGCGATTGTTCGGGACGCTGACCTGGATGCCCTTGCCGTCCTTCGCCTCCTTCAAGCCCAGTGCGATCGAGCGCTGCTCGACGTCGGTGACGTGAGTGGTGGAGCTGGGGTGGATCAGCCTCGCCGCCTTGATCACCGACGCGTACTTCGTACAGAAGATCGCGGTCGCGCCGAGCCTGACGGTACGGGGGCCTCCGGTAAGTGAAGTCCGGCAGTTCCGGCCAAGGTGCCGTAACAGGACGTACAACGGGGCCGCTTGGGTATCAACTGCCCATGGCGTCACCGGGAGGTCGGACCGCCCCCTGGAATCCGCTCTCACGGACGTGGCACACGAAGTAACGGTCGGGCTGGGGAGGCAGCGACAACGGAGGCGGCTGCCGTGGGGGCGAAGGACATGGGCTGTGACGGACGAGGAGCTGCAGGAACGGCTTGCGTGGGCGCGCGAGCAGATCGTCAGGATGGGCGTGCTCGAACGTCCCGGAGGGCTTCGCTGGGCAGCCGCCCACGGTCTCGTCCTGTTCGTGTGGCGCAACGGCCCCATCGAGGATGCCCACGCGTCTCGGCCGACCAGGCGACGCAAGAATTTGAGCGACGGCGTGATGTTCGCGCGCAACACGTGGCTGACGAAGCAGGCGTACGACACCTTGATCAGCCGAGATCGCTTCCGTCTCTACAGCCTCGAAGACATGATCCTGGACCGCGAGGCACTCTGGCCCGGGTGTGACGGAACGTTGACAGACTTCGGCCGGGGGTTCCTCGGAGAGATCAAGAAGCACGTCAAGCAGCGCATCGACACGCTGAGGCACTTCGAGAAGCGCCTCTCCCCGGATGACTTCCTGGTCTTCCTCGCCGCTCCTCAGATCGGAACGCACGACGACCACTTCGGCATGCCGAAGTGGCCCGCATGTGTGGAGGCCTCCATCAGCCGACTGCGAGGCGAGGACGAAGAGTTCCTCGAAAAGTGGGGCGCTCTGATGAAGAAGGTCGGACCGGCACCGGAGTCGGTTTCTTCCGACCTCCAGACGACGAAGAAGGCACTGCTGAATGCCCCTTGGGACCTCGGCTCCGAGGTCCTGGACTGGTTCGCCTGGAACCCCATTCTGAAGCCCCCCGTGTCGTGCCGTAAGCGCTCATGACCAACGGCCTTGCGGACCAACGCCGCTCCCGGTACGAGGTGCTGCGACGGAGGGGAGTGCTGCTTCCATCCAGGCATTGAGGTGACTAGCGGTCATGACCTTGCTGACACCGTCCGTCCCCGCTCAGCCTTGACGTCACCTAGTAGGGCTTGGTCATCTTGCTATCGGTGCGGGTATGTCGCGGCGGCAGGTGGGGCAGGCGCCGGTCCAGAGGGCGAGGAGTGTCTGCAGTTCACGGACGATCTGGTAGAGACTCAGACCGCCGCTGTGTCTTTTGGGGCGCGAGCCATGCGCCTGAGGGTGCAGAAGGCATGGGCGGCGGAGACGAGGGTGACATGGTGGTGCCAGCCGCCCCAGGTGCGGCCTTCGAAGTGGGCAAGTCCCAGGGCCTGTTTCATCTCCCGGTAGTCGTGCTCGATGCGCCAGCGCAGCTTGGTCAGCCGCACCAGGGTGGCCAGTGGCATGCCGGAGGGCAGGCTGGACAGCCAGAACTGCACCGGCTCGCTCTCGGTGGCGGGCCATTCGGCCAGCAGCCAGCGTTCAGGCAGCTCGGGAGCGTCCGTGGTCTTGCGTAGGCCCCGTCCGGCGGGCCGGACCCTGAGGGCGACGAACCGCGAGTACATGCGCTTGAAGCCGTTTCGGCCCGTGCCCGGCCGGGAGCCTACCCGCCAGGAAACCGGCCGTGCAGCCGCCCGGTACCGCGATGACCAGGTCTTTCACCGTCTGCGCAGGGTCGGGGTACTGCGCTTTCGGTGCCGGCCGGTGCCCGCGTAGGGGGCTGGACGGGCCGGGCGTCGGCCGGATGGGCGGTGTGGCGGCAGGAGATCCCGACCGCATAGGGCAGGCTGCGTTCCTCCAGCCCCAGACGGAAGGCGGCGGCATCGCCGTATCCGGCATCCGCCACGACCAAGGGGACATCGACGCCCCACGACCGGGTTTCGTCGATCATGTCCAGGGCCAGCTGCCACTTCTCCACATGCCCCACCTGGGCGGGGATGCCGCAACGGCCGCGGCGGGCGACCTTGGCCGCATCCGCCTGTCCAGAGGCCGGATCCCATGAAGCGGGCACGAACAGCCGCCAGTTCACTGCGGCCGAGGCCTGCTCACGGGCCAGGTGCAGCGACACTCCCACCTGGCAGTTGGTGACCTTGCCCGCGGTGCCGGTGTACTGCCGCGACACACACGCAGACGCGTCCCCGTCCTTGAGGAAGCCGGTGTCGTCAACGATCAGCGCCTCCGGACCGATCGCCTCGTGCATCCTCCAGGCCAGCCGGGCCCGCACATGCGCCGGATCCCACGGGCTGGAGGTGATGAAGTGCGCCAGCGCCTGCCGGTTGCCGTCCTCGCCGAGGCGGGCTGCCATCGGCTCCACCGACTTACGCCGCCCGTCCAGCAGCAGCCCTCGCACATACGCCTGTCCCCACCGCCGCTGGTCCGCACGGAAGAACCCGTCGAACAACTCCGCCGCGAACGCCTCCAGGTCCCCCCGGGCCTCGGTCATCTCCTCAGGTGTCACACCACGACAACGCCACCCACGAGGCAACAGACACGCCACTCAGGAGTGAAGATGACCAAGCCCTACTAGGACGCGTGTCCTAGAGTTGCATTCGCGCCTAGGACGCTCGTCCTAGCACTGGGTGAGGACGGTGAGGTTGCGCGGTGGCTGGGAGCACGGGTACGCGGGCGCAGATCGTCGATGCTGCGAACCGGCTCTTCTACGAGCAGGGTTTCGAGCACACGTCGTTCGCGGCGATCGCCGAGGCGGTGGGCATCTCGCGGGGCAACTTCTACCACCACTTCAAGACCAAGGACGAGATCCTCAGCGCGGTCATCGAGGCCCGGCTCCAGAGCACGCGCGCGATGCTCGCGGAGTGGGACCGAGACGAGCCAGGTCCCGCTGAGCGGGTGCGACGGTTCGTGGAGATCGTCGTCACCAACCGTGCGGACATCCAGAACTACGGCTGTCCGGTCGGAACCCTCACGAACGAACTCGCCAAACTCGATCACCCCGCACGCCCCCAAGCTGTCGCCGTCTTCGGTCTGTTCCGGACCTGGCTTCGGGAACAGTTCGAAGAACTCGGGTTCACCGTCGAAGCCGACGATTTCGCAATGCACGTCCTAGCTTCCACTCAAGGCGTGGCCACCTTGTCCAACGCCTTCCACGACAGCGAGTTCGTGCATCGGGAGGTCGATCGCCTCCATGACTGGCTCGACAGGTGCCTCGCAGACCACGCGTCACCGCGCTCCCCTCACTGAGGCGACCCACCACACCACCAGCAAACGAAGGAGATTCAGTGTTCGTCGTCCTGCTCCGCTTTGCGGCCAACAAGAGCCAGGCTACGGATCACATGGCAGGCCATCAGGAATGGATCCAGCAAGGCTTGCGTGACGGGGTCTTCCTGCTGATCGGAGGCATACAACCTGGTCAGGGCGGTGCCGTACTGGCCCACAACACCACCTTCGACGACCTGCAGCGGCGTGTTGCGGCCGATCCGTTCGTCGCCCACGAGGTCGTCTCAGCCGAGATCATCGAGATCGCCCCGAACCGTACCGATCCGCGGCTTGCGTTCCTGGCGGGCTGAACCCATGACCGTGTTCATCGCCCGCGACGGCGAACCACGTTGCGCGTAGTCAGGCACTGCACCTGAGTTCCTCGACTACCACGACACCGAGTGGGGTCCAGTCGCCGACGACCGGCGACTCTTCGAGAAGATCAGCCTCGAACGGTTCCAATCAGGACTCGGCTGGTGCACATCCTGGCCAAGCGGGATAGCTTCCGGGAGGCATTCTCCGACTTCGACTACCACGTGGTCGCGGAGTTCACAGGCCCTGACGTAGATCGGCTGCTCCAGGACCCGCGGATCGTGCGCCACCGAGGCAAGATCGAGGCCGTCGTCAACAACGCCCCGCCGGTCGGTCGATCTGGCGACAAGCACGGCTCGCTGGCCAGCTACTACGGGCGCTGCGAACCCCCGCTACAGACGGTCTCGACATCGCCGACCGCGGTCGCACTGTCCAGGGACCCGAAAAAGCGCGGCTGGAAGTTCGTCGGACCCACAAACATTCCGGCTTCCTCGGCCAGTGCCGCCGTGACCCAAGAGGCGCTCCAGGGGTGCGGCCCCGGCTCGTGATCGATCAGGTCAGGGCCCGCCGCGCTGTTGACGCTCGCCGAGGGTGCCCTGCAAAGCCGAGGGGGCCCGACGGGCGCCGGCTGATACGACCTCGATCCCACCCTCCGCGTCATCGTGCTCCCAGGTCAGGGCAATCCGAGAATGATCTCCGGTGAGTCAGGGTGACAAAGCGTCGGTGCCCGCTCGTCCACTGGTCGGTGACGCTGAGGCCAAGGTCCTCGGCGACCTTGCGCAGCGCTCTTCGTCCGAGCCGCGCCCAGGGAAAAGGTGGCCCGCTATGGCCATCGAGTTCCTCGAACCGGGCGGTGCACAGCTCGTCGACGTCGCTGGGGTCGGCCTCGATGACGAGGCGCCCTGTCGGCGCAATGAGTCCGCGGCAGCGGTGCAGCAGGCTGCGAGGGTCCCCTCCGATGCCGATGTTGCCGTCGATGAGTAGAAGGGTCTGCCAGCCTTTCTCGGCCGGCAGCCGGTCGAAGACCGATCGACAGAGGGCGAGCCCGCCCAAGGCACAGGTCAGCGCGACAGCGCGAGGCGCGATGTCGACCCCGAGGGCGAAGACTCCCCGGCTCAGGAGTTCGCTGCACAAACGGCCAGGCCCGCAGCCGACGTCGAGGACGGGGCCGATGCAGCGGTCCAGCACGGTCTTGTCGGCCACCGTGGGCCGCGCGTGCCAGCGGTGCACCGGCATCCGGATCCGGCGCCCGTCCGCCAGCCGCAGGTAAACCGGCCCGCGGGCTGGTCGCAGGGCCAGTGCGTAGGGATTCTCGTCGGCGCCGTACAGCTCGTCTTCGTCCACGGTCATGGTGTGGTACCACGTCCGGCGGGCCGGCTCTCGTCGGCGCGCACAGCTCGCCGGGCGCGGCGAAGCTTGAGCGCGAAGGCCACGGCGGAGGCAGCGAAGAGCACGCCGGTGATCGCCAGCCATCGGCCGAGGTAGACATCGTCGGACAGCCCGGTGTCACCGGGGTAGGGCACAGCAAGACGTAAGACGAGGGGGAACCAGACCAGCAGGAGCAGTCCTGACAGGAAGGCGGGAACACGCAGGTAGTTGATCCACGGCACCATCGGTGCGTCGGTGGCACGGTGCCTCAGAACGGAGAGTGCCGACAGGTCGGCCAGCGAATACAAGGGCAACAGGATGAGGTCGTGGAGGACGGCCGCACCGACGAACCAGATCGCCACCTCCAGCGGCCGGACGGCGAACAGGCGCATCATGGCGTAGCCGGTGAGGGCGAGCGAGGCGATCAGGACCAGGAGGTGCAGGGGTCCGGAGCCGTACCAGCGGACGAATCGTGCCATGGTCACGCCCTGAAGGTGAGCCGGTGGACCCACTTGGTGTTGTTCACGCCGGGGTTGGCGGGGACGATGACGCGAGCCGGGTAGCCATGGTCGAGCGAGAGGTCCGCGCCATTGACGCGGAGCGCGAGCAGCGCTCGGGGATCGCGGATCTGGTTGCCCCTCAGCACGACCCTGGTGAACGGGCCCGGCGGTTGGATGGATTCGACCAGGACACTCCCGGCGTCCGGCATTCCTGCCATGGCCGCGAGATCGGCCAGCCGGAGGCCGCTCCAGTGCTGGTCGTCCGTGGACCATCCCTCCACGCAGGCGATCGGAAGCGCGGCGGCGTGGTGGGGCATCGTCAGGAGCTGCTCTCGTGCGAAGACCTGCGGCGCTCCGCGTCCGTGCACCTCCAGCCGCCAGCTGGGGCCGACCAGGGCGGGGGTGACGCCGACCTTCGCCGCCGTCTTGTTGATCTGGAAGCCGTTCGGGCCGCTGCCCGGGTCGCGGTTGTGCGGTGCGAGCAGCGCCGTGCCGCGCATCAGGCCGCCGATGCTCTGTCCGGCGGTCACCACGAGGAGGAGCAGCGAGCCCGCACCCACCATGCCCACCGCGCCGCGGCGGGTCATCGTCGGCGCGGCGGGGGCGGCTGCCACCAGGCCGTCGGGGTCGGGGGGCTCGGGCACGGTGTGGGCGAGGTCGGTGCGCAGTTCGGCGGCCAGGCTGCGCGAGCGCAGGGCCCGGGTCATCCTGCCGAGTCGGAGGCACACGTGGACGACGAAGGCGGCGATGAACACCCAGGCGCCGTAGAAGTGCAGACGATAGAACGAGCCCGGGAAGACGTAGTAGAGCTGGATGTTGAAGATGCCGGTGACGAACTCGAAGATGGCCCCGCCCACCAGCATCAGCAGGGACAGCCGCTCCAGTGCGTGGGCGACGGAGCGCACCGGCAGCCACTCGAACAGCTTCGGGATCACCGACCACAACTTGGCCAGCAATACCGGCACGAGGACCACCCCCAGCGTCACATGCACGCCCTGGAGCAGCCGATAGAGCCAGTACGGCTGCGTGGGCCAGCTGAAAAGGTAGAAGCCCAGTGCGCCCTTGTCGGGGGTCTCGTCGTTGAGCGGGCTCAGCCCGGGGTTGTAGGAGGCGTAGGAGAGCAGTCCGGTGACGAACAGCAGCGGCATCCCGATCAGGAGGACCAGACCGAACATCGACGTCAGCCAAGGCCCTCGAATCGGGCTGCGCCAGAACCCGGGACGGAACGGACCCGGGGGCGGGGGCATCTGCCCGAAGCGCTGCGCCGCTGCACGGCTCCAGGCAGCGCCCGCCGCACCAGCGGTCGCCACGACGCCGCGCACACGCTTCAGCCACTCGCCCGCCGACTTGTCGCCCGGCTTCCGGCGTCGCGGCCCACTGGACGGGTCCGAACCCGACGGATGCCCGCCACCTGCCATCGGCCGCCTCCTCCGGTCAACAAGGACACCTCCAAGCTGGCACAGGTCAGGCGGGCTGTCCGGGCCTGAGGTACAAGCGGGTGTCCGCCACCAGCCGAACGGTCGAACCACTCCCTCGGGCACCCCGCGGCTTGCCGCCAGTACGGCTGTCACGCGATGTCGGCGGGGTCCGGGCAAAACACCGGAACGCGCTGGACGAGGTTGTTACCGTTGGTCTGATTCGGCCCGACCCCTATACGTGACCCACGGTGCAAAGTAGCCACCGCGGCTCCTGACGGCCCTGCTCTCCGACGGTGCTCTCGCGCCCGCCTTCACCAGACGCCAGAACGCGGGATTGTGTGAAACACGCCGACGCGCGGCGAGCGTCCTGCACCCCTGCGTGGCTGGCCCATGCTGTCCATGGTGGCCACACTCCTCATTGCCGCCGGGTTGTACGTCCGCTGGAACCGCGCCAGGCAGAGGCGGCCTGACCGCTAACAAAGAGCGATCTCCTGCCCGTGGGCTCCTCAAGCCCACGGGCAGGAGGTACTCCAAGGCTGGAGTCAGCCGGTTTCCCCATCCCGTCGCGCATCGACACGTTCCCACGTTGGGCCAGAGTGGAGCCGACCCGCCCTCACCAGGACCATCACTTCACCCCCGTGTCCGGTCGAACCACGCGGCAGCTCCACCGGGGATGCGAGAGAGTACGGAATGCGCCGAGCGACCGGAACTGGCACCAGCCGTGCTCACTGCGCGATGCGGCCCATCTCCGTGGTGAAGAGCACGGGGTCACTGTCGAAGCCCCGGATCATCTCGTGCAGTTCCCACGCCCCGGACGCGTTCCTGATGAACTCGGCGACCGTCGCGGACGTGGCGTCGGCGACCCGGCCGAAGTCGTCCGCCAGCAGCTGCCGGTATCCCTCGAAGACGACCACTTCCGCGTTGGATATGTCACCGAAGGTGCGGGGGCCGCCGTCCTGGTGGATGGCCACCCCGACCACCACTCGCCCGTACACGGACGACAGCCGCTCGAACTCCAGCACCATCACCTCGACGAACCCGAAACCCAAGCCGGTCTGGCTGTGCCGGCTCATGTTGATGGTGCCGTCCGGCGATCGACTGTCGTAGTGCACGACATACGCCGGCCGCCCGTAAAGATCGTCCGCCGGGTACGTCGTCGCGATGATGTCGAGGTGCCGAGGCGGTTCCCCGTACGGACTCGGATCCCACCGGAGCCGCACCTCGACCTTGCCCAACCCCCCACCACTCACCTTGCCGCTCCTCTCGGGACCATCGCGAGACCTTCCTTCATGGTCAAGTATGTGTTCCAAACGGGGATTTGACGCCTCCTTAGCGGTCGTCCTTGGGGCGCCGACATCGTGCTGCCTCACTGTGACCGTGTTGGCGCGCCGGTAGCATGCTTGCTGCCTGGTGGCGCTGCATCCGTGTCAGTCGCAGATCCGATCGTCATCGGAGCGTTCATCCTGGTGTTTCCCTCCACCAGGATCACGCTGCCGCCGGACGGCCTGCCTCAGACCCC
Organism: Streptomyces sp. HUAS 15-9; assembly: GCF_025642155.1. Classification (NCBI taxonomy): domain Bacteria; kingdom Bacillati; phylum Actinomycetota; class Actinomycetes; order Kitasatosporales; family Streptomycetaceae; genus Streptomyces; species Streptomyces qianjiangensis. The sequence goes on from NZ_CP106798.1 coordinate 1,225,730, forward strand.
GATGAGGCGAGCCGCTTCTTTCGCCTCCGGCGCCTGATCCCATGCCGCGCCGTTCGAAGCGGACCGCTCACCCGGGACTCCACTCCAACGCAGGCGCGCCCAAGTCCTCGCATACCCCGCCTGCCCGAGAGGTGCCGGGCGCTGACGGCCCTGGCCATCAGTCGGGGTGTCACCAGCACCGCTCCCGGGAGCGGGGGCCTACGGGGAGATCCGTCCGTGGCTGGGACCGGCATCAGGCGGCCGCCTTCTTGGACGCGGCGTGACTGAGGCCAACGGGGATGTAGCCCCGGCCGCCGGTCGTACATGATCGGTCTGCAGGTCGGCACGCGCCACCTCTGCCGGCGTCGAGATCGGCACGGTCGGTCACCAAGCGAACCTCGGCTCCTCGCGCTTCGCGAGATGAGCCCGTCCTGCCGCGCGAGCGACGGCTTGGGGCACAGCGGCCACGGTGTATTCACCCAAGAAGCCAGGATCCGACGGCGAGGGCGGTGAGGACCAACATGACGGGGCCCAATGGCAGGCCGCGGTCGCGGGGGAAGACAGGGAGGGCGGGCCGCAGCTCTGGGTGCGCGTGCAGGGTGGTGACCTCGTTCACCATGCGGACGTACGACGGACACAGTTTGAGCCGACGTTCCGCCTTCGGCAGGCCCACGCCCGAAAGTTGCCAGGTACGGCCGTCCGCCATGGTGATCAGCACGCTCCCTTCCGCTGTGTACCGGGCCGCTCGAAACCGTTCCCAGGGGACATGCCGTACCCTCCACGCCCCTGTCAGCCATAGCCCCGAACTGTCCGCAGTGACCCGCCAGTTGAGCTGCTTGGCAGCCGGGCCGAACCACGTCAGAAGGCCGGGCAGGAGAGCAGCCCTCCAGCCGAACCCCTCCGTCACGAGCGACTGGGCGATGAAGGCGACGCCCGCACCCACGCACAGGGCCAGGGCCAGGCCGCATGTGCGCGCCAGAGCGCTCGGTCCCCAGCGCAGAGGATGTTCCGCCGGGGTCAAGCGCGTGGGAACGCGATCGGCCGCGGGTGGCCCCTGTGAGTCCGTGGCCGCGGAGGTAGTTCCTGCCTCTTCGGTGGCCGGTGTCGGCGCCGTGCCGGGGCGAGGCAGCCGGACCGGGCTGGTCGTACGGATCACGACCGGCTGGGCGTCCCTGTCGGTGGTGGCGAGGACCAGTTCGCCGCCTTCGTATGGAGAGCCGAACATAACGGCTTCGCGCAACCGGGGGTCGATGACGAGCGGCACTTCTTCGTCCGCTTCCTCATGGCCGTGCTCTGCATCGGCCTCGTCCGCGTCGGGCCGATCCGCTGTGAATCGGCCGACGAAGATCGGCGCACGAGCGGCTGTGTCATCTCCTGCGTAGATCCCGATCCGCCCGTCGTCATCGATGCGTTCCAGCACGCGCAAGGTCGGCACCGGTGCCCGACGCAGGACGGCGGCGCGGCGCCGGGCCAGGAGACCGGTGAGCAGCATGGAGCCCCCGGGCAGGCCGCCGGCCAGGGTGAGCAGCTGCCAGTCGAGGGCGTCGTACGGCTCGGCTGCCAGACGCCGCCGCCTCCCGTCCTCCAGTACGGTCACGGTGCTGCCGATGCGGTAATCCTCCGGGTAGGACGCGCTGAGGGTGAGGCGCCGGGTGTCATCGGTGCGCACCCGGACCGATGCCTCGCCCCGGCCGACCACCTTCGCGGTGGTGCGCTCGGCACGATCCGCGCGGTGCTGGTCTACGCGGATGCCATCGAGTCCATGAGCGATAGCGAAGGCGGCCACCCCGACAAGAAGCAGCCCTGCCGTGATCTGGATCGTCCCGCGCCGCAGTCGGGCGGCCGGGTCGGGCAGTGAGTGCCGGACCCCCGCGGCGCGCTCCATCAAGCCTCGTTGCCGATGACGGGCGGCGATGCGTGCGAAGGCGGCTGCACAGCCGAAGACCAGGGCCACGAGTACGGAGATGTTGGCGACCGCCGCCATCGGTCCGCTGCCTGGCAGTTCGACCCGCGCGACGATGACCGCCAAGGCGGGTGCGGTGAGCAGCGTCAGCTCCGGCAGTCGGGCGAGCCAGTACAGAAGCCCCACGGCCAGCCCCGTTTCTGCCATGCCGAGCCAGTCCGCACCGCACGGAGCGGCATCGCTGCACGGCCGGTCCGGCGTCGCCGCGTTCGCCCAGACCACGGTGATCAGAAGTGCCCATATCGACCACAGCGGCCGCGCCCAGGGCGCGCTGCGGGCGCGCGTCCACTGGGCAGCATCTTCGGAGGACCAGATGGGCGTGCCTGGTGGCACGGAGGCGGAAGGTATCGGGAGGGGAGACTCGGACACCCGAGGATTATGCGCTGCGGCTGCTCGCTCGCCATTGCCGGTGTGCGGCAATGTCCTGGGGCCCGGATCTGCAGGACGAGCCCCTACCCGCATGGCTGAGCAGATGACGGTCTGCGACCTCGTCGCCGACCAGTGCTGTCCCCGGCAGCCACGCTGCTTTTAACGAGCGGCTGTACAGCCATGGAACCGGGCCTGCCGACCACCAGCACCGTCGCATACGAGCCCGGACCGACTCCTCCTTCGGCTCGCTCAGGGGCTGCCGTGGTCGCGGGCGTAGGCGGCCAGAGACCTGCTGTCTTGTGCCTCCGGTGTGCAGGAATCGCTGGTCGAGCACAGTGGCGAGGTCATCGAGGGCGATGGCGAGCACGGCTGCGGCGCTCCGGGCCTCCGGGCGCTCTGTTCGACTTGTCCGCCCGGCGAAGTCGCCGGCGTAGCCGAGGGTGAGAGCCAGAGAGATGTCGCCGGGTCCGTCGTGGAAGTAGTAGGACTCGGGGTATTGGAGGAAGTCCACGCAGGTACGTGCGATGTCGGCAGCGAGTTGGCCGAGGACGGCGGCCCCTACGTCGGAGGCCGGTTGCCCATGTGAGCCGCGCGCTCGCGCACCTCGGCAAGCTCGGCATCGGTGAGCTGGGCCAGGATGACCGAGGCCGTCTCACGGTCATCGTCGGAAGCCGGGCCGAGCCGCTCGGGAATGACGGCGGCCCTGCTGGAGGTGAGGACCTCTCGTACGGAAAGACGGAATCGGCGTCCGGAGCCATCACGGACCAGGACCTCGTTGCCCGCAGCGGCGCCGAACATTGCCTCCACTACGACGGCCTCGCCGTCGTCCATCAGCCTCGTACCCACGCCCACCCGTACCGCGGCTCCGGTCATGCTCGCTCCCCTTCGTGTGTCCGGCACCTGCCGAGCGGGCTCGTCCCTCAGGGGCGTTTCGTCCTGGCCGCTTTCGTCTATGAGGGGCGGCAAGTCGCGCCTCCCAGCGCCAACCAGCAAGGCTTGCCCTTTTCGCAGTTCGTGACGTTCGGACAGCGGCACCGTCAAGTCGGTCACGAAGTGCTGGCACCACAGCAGCCGCAGCACGGCGGCCCGTACTTTCCATACCGAGTGATTAGGGAACGCTCGGAATGACTCACCCAGGGATGCCCCGTGCAAATCGGCTTCCCGGATCTCCGTGAGCAGATCTTCGTCGAAGAGCCAGTCGCGACGGTAACCCGCGAGGAACCGCAGATTCGCCAACTCGGATTCCGGCGGTTCGCTCCACAACTCGAAGTCCCAACCGCGAGCCAGGGCTACCTCACGTGCCCAGCCGAGCGCGTAGTTCGTTTTCGGCCGGATCAACAGGTGGCGTGGTTTGACATCGACGACCAGCGGCACATGCCCGTCACGCCTCACAAGGAAGTCCGGGACATGACGTGTTCGTTGTCCATCCACCTTGGCGGAGAGCAGGAACGGCTGGGCCCAGATTCCCGTCACGCTCCGGTCGAAGTCGTCATAGAGCAGGCGCGTCAACTCGAGGCGCGACTCGTAGACAACATGATCCCGCATTGTGGAGGACCAATATGTGCCCGAGTAGTGGGGCTTCGACGGCCCGAGGTCATCGACACCCGACGAATGCCAAGCCCGGCCCTCCTCGATCGTCCCGTCCGTACGACGCAGGCTTACGGAGACATCGCCGACGATGCGCGACACATCCCACCCCCGAGCTACAAAGGCTCGGTGATTGGCCCGGTCTCGATCAGCTGAGACGTTCCAGGGCCACGCCAGGGAGCACCAATTCACAGCCGAAAGCACGATCTGCACTACTACGGGTGAGCGATCAGACATGTGTTCGTCTCGCTGCGCTGTCCTTTGGGCCGGACAGAGGCCAAGATCGACGAGAAAGGGACATGCGAAATGAGAACCTACAGGTCGCGTCGGGAAGATCCTCGGCCGGCGCCCTGTTGGCAGAGGCGTGAACAACACGCGCGAGGTCGAGGTAGTCGTCATAGGCGCTGGTCAGGCCGGTCTGTCCAGCGCCTATCACCTGCGCCGCACCGGCTTCGAGCCGGACCGCGACTTCGTGGTGCTCGACCACGCCCCCGGTCCGGGCGGTGCCTGGCAGTTCCGCTGGCCTTCGCTGACGTACGGCAAGGTCCACGGGATGCACTCGCTGCCGGGCATGGAGCTGACGGACACCGATCCGGCGCGGCCGTCGGCCGAGGTCATCGCCGAGTACTTCGACACCTACGAGCGCGCCTTCGATCTGCGGGTACGGCGCCCGGTCGACGTACGCGCCGTGCGCGACCGGGAGGACGACCGGCTGCTCGTGGAGGCCTCGGACGGCACCTGGTCTACACGGGCGCTGATCAACGCGACCGGCACCTGGGACCGGCCGTTCTGGCCGCGCTGTCCGGGCCAGGAGACGTTCCGCGGGCGGCAGTTGCACACCGTTCAGTACGCGGGGCCCGAGGAGTTCGCCGGGCAGCGGGTGGTCGTGGTCGGCGGCGGCGCGTCCGGCACCCAGCATCTCCTGGAGATCGCCCCGTACGCGGCCGCCACCACCTGGGTCACCCGGCGGCCGCCGGTCTTCCGCGAGGGGCCGTTCGACGAGAACGTGGGGAGGTCGGCCGTCGCGCTGGTGGAGGAGCGGGTGCGGCAGGGCCTCCCGCCGCGGAGTGTGGTCTCGGTCACGGGGCTGCCGCTCAACGACGCGATTCGGCAAGGGCTTCGGGACGGGGGCCTGGACCGGCTGCCGATGTTCGACCGGATCACACCGGTCGGGGTGGAATGGGAGGACGGCAGGCGCGTGGACACCGACGTGATCCTGTGGGCGACCGGGTTCCGGGCCGCTCTCGACCATCTGGTCCCGCTGCGGCTGCGCGGGCCGGGCGGCGGGATCCGTATGGAGGGGACCCGTACGGCCGCCGATCCGCGGATCCATCTCGTCGGTTACGGTCCCTCGGCGAGCACCATCGGGGCCAACCGCGCGGGACGCGCGGCCGTACGGGAGACCAGGCGGCTGCTGGCCGAGGAGCCTGTCGCCGCGTGATGTCCCGTCGGGTCGCCGGCCGGGTCGTCGCTCGGGTCATTTCGGGGGCTACGGGGTCGGGGACTGGGACTGGGACTGCTGCGCCGGGCTCTGGTGCTGGTGCTGCTGGGAACTTCCGCTCCGCTGCGGGCTCTGGCTCGGCTGCGGACTCCGACTCTGCTGTGGAGTCTGGCTCTGCCGCGGCGCGCTGCTCTTCAGGTGTGCGTTGAACTCGGCCACGTTGCGCTGGTGTTCCGCGTAGTCGGCGGTGAAGCGGGTGTCGCCGGGCTTGACCGTGACGAAGTACAGCCAGTTGCCCTGCGGCGGGTTGAGCGCGGCGTGCATCGCCTGCTCGCCGGGGTTGTCGATCGGCGTGGGCGGCAGGCCCATGCGCCGGTAGGAGTTGTAGGGGCTCTCGATCCGGGTGTCGTCCGTGCTCGTCCTGAGCGTGCTGCGGTTCAGCGCGTAGTTGAGGGTGGAGTCCATCTGCAGCGGCATGCCGCGCTCCATCCGGTTGAAGACGACCCGGGCCACCTTCCCCATGTCCTCCTTCGTGGCGGCCTCGGCCTGGACGATGCTCGCGATGGTGACCGCCTGGTAGAGGTTCATGGCGTTGCGCTGCGCACCGGCCGCGAGCGGTGCCCTGTTGAAGCGCTGGTTCGCCGTGTCGACCATGTACTGCAGCAGCGACTGCGGCGTGGCCTCCTCCCGGACCGGATACGTGGCCGGGAAGAGGTAGCCCTCCGGGTTGCCCTGGGCGTCGCTCGGCAGCTTCAGGCCGGCCTTGCCGATGGACTTGCGGGTGGTGCCCGTGGGCAGGGCGAGGACCTTGTCGACGGCGTCGTAGACCTGGCTCGCGCGCCAGCCCTCCGGGATCACCAGGGTCTTCGTGGTGTTCCCGCCGCCGTACAAGTGCAGCAGCGGCACCGCCACGGCGGTGCCGGTCACGACGGCGCAGGACACGAGGAGGACGAGCTTGCCCCGGCGCGTCAGTCGAATCGTGCTCCGTGGCGGAGTGTTCTTCTGCATGCGGGCACGTTAACCCGCATATCTCCACAAACACGGCATATCGTCAGCTTGTCGGTTCCAGTTGCGCGTCCCGGCGGACCAGCGCCGCATACCGGCCGTCCGCCTCCAACAGCTCCTCGTGCGTGCCGCGTTCCGCGACGCGCCCGGAGGCGAGGACCACGATCTGGTCGGCACCGCGAACGGTGGACAGCCGGTGCGCGATGGTGAGTGTCGTCCGGTTGGCCGACAGGGCGTCGATGGCCTCCTGCACGGCGTGCTCGGTGCGGGTGTCCAGGGCGCTGGTCGCCTCGTCGAGGATGAGGACCGGCGGGTCGCGCAGGATGGTGCGGGCGATGGCGAGGCGCTGTTTCTCGCCTCCGGAGAAGCGGTGGCCGCGCTCGCCGACGACCGTGTCGTAACCGTCGGGCAGCGAGGCGATGTGGTCGTGGATCTGGGCCGCCTTCGCCGCAGCGTGCAGTTCCTCGTCGGTGGCGTCCGGCTTGGCGAAGCGGAGGTTGTCTGCGACCGAGGCGTGGAAGAGGTACGTCTCCTGCGAGACGACGCCGACCGCGCGGGCGAGGGTGTCGAAGTCGAGGTCGCGGACGTCTACGCCGTCCAGGGTGACGCGGCCGCAGGTGACGTCGTACAGCCGGGGCACCAGATAGCCGAGCGTGGACTTGCCTGCGCCGGTCGGGCCGACGACCGCGAGGCTGCTGCCCGCCGGGACGGTGATGTCGATGCCGTCGATGACCGGGTCGACCGCGTCATTGCCGCTGTCGTACCGGAACTCGACGCCCTCGAAGCGGACCTCGCCCTTGACGTGGTCGAGGTGGACCGGCTCGTCCCGCTCGGTGATGTCGATCGGCAGGTCGAGGTACTCGAAGATGCGCTGGAAGAGCGCCAGCGAGGTCTGGATCTGGACGCCGGTCGCCAAGAGGCTGACGGCGGGGCGGAACAGGCCCTGCTGGAGCGAGACGAAGGCGACGATGGTGCCGAGCGAGACCTGGGGTCCGCCCGTCTGCAGGGCGACGCCCGCGGTCCAGTAGATGACGGCGGGCATGGCGGCCATGACGATCGTGATGACGGCCATCCGCCATCGGCCGGCCATGTTCGACCTCACCTCGAGATCGACCAGTTGCTCGGACTCCTCCGCGAAGGACGCGGTGAGCGAGTCGGAGCGGCCCATGGTGCGGCCGAGCAGGATGCCGCTGACCGACAGCGACTCGGTGACGGTGGCGGCCATCGCGGCCATCTGCTTCTGGCGCTGTGTGGTGATCTTCTTGCGCTCGTTGCCGACGCGGCGGCTGATCCAGACGAACACCGGCAGCAGGAGCAGCGAGACGACGGTCAGCCGCCAGTCGAGGGCGATCATCGCGACGATCGTGGCGACCACGCTGGTGAGGTTGGAGACCAGGGAGGTGGCGGTCGAGGTGACGGTGGCCTGCATGCCGCCGATGTCGTTGGCTATCCGGGACTGCACCTCGCCGGTGCGGGTGCGGGTGAAGAAGGCGAGCGACATGCGCTGCAGGCGGCCGTAGACGGCGGTGCGCAGGTCGTGCATGACGCGCTGGCCGACGGTCGTGGAGATCAGCGTCTGCAACACACCGAAGACGCTGGCCAGGACGGCGCTCAGGATCATGCCGAGGGCGAGCAGGCTCAGCAGGCCGGTGCGGCCCTGCGGGATCGCGACGTCGAGGGTCGCCTTGAGGAGGAACGGTGTGGCCACCGAGACCAGCGACGAGGCGCCGACCAGCAGGCCGACGATCGCGAGCCGGCCGCGGTAGGGGCGGAAGAGCTTCAGGATGCGGCGCACCTGCCGGGGCTGGTCCCCGGCGGGGTCGGACGGTGTCCAGGAGGGTTCACGGTCGGGATGCATGGGCTCCTACGGAGGTGTGCGGGCGTCGGCGCGGATGCCGGCCGACGATGACTGACGGAGGATAGCTCATTGTTACCTATGCTCACAATGAACTAGGTCCTGATATTGTTCCCGCATGACCACCCCCGATCCCGAGGGCCAGCTCGCCGAGCAGTTGCTGCGGCTCACCCGCCGGGTGCACCGCATCCAGAAGCGCCATCTGCAGCAGCGCGAGCTGGGCGTCACGCCGGCGCAGTCCCGGCTGCTGCGCACGCTCGCGCACTACGGCTCGCCGCCGCGCATGGCCGACCTCGCCGAGCGCCTGGAGGTGGTGCCCAGGGCGGTGACGACGCTGGTCGACGGGCTCGAGGCGAGCGGCAGGGTGCGCCGGGTGCCCGATCCGACGAACCGCCGGGTCACCCGGATCGAGCTGACCGACGACGGGCACAGGACGCTGGGCGAGCTGCGCCGTGCGCGCCGGTCGGCGGCGGAGGAGATCCTGGCCCCGCTGTCGGACGAGCAGCGCGTGCTGCTCGGCGGGCTGCTGGACACGCTGATCGACGGGGAGGCCGTGACGCGCTGCTGATCGGCGGACGTACCGACGTACAGAAGGCCGCGGCTCCCACGTCCGTAGCGGTGGAGCGGGAGCCGCGGCGCGTCCGGATTCCGTCGGCCGGGCTCAGCAGCCGCTGTCGTCCCGCGTGAGCACGCCCTGGACGGTGGTCAGGGAGCGGTCGTAGCAGCCGTCCGAGCCGTACACCCGGTAGCGCTCGCTCGTCGTGCCGACCGCATGGCGCTGGTCGCGGGGCACGTTCACGGTGTACGAGGCATCGCCTGTGTAGATGTCGTCGAGCCGCGACCACGCCATGCGCCGGCCATCTCGCCGCTCCACGACCGCCGCGCGGTCGCCGAGAGTCAGGACGGTGCGCAGCCGGTCGTCGGTACCGAGGGTCGTGGTGCCGTCCATCGTGTAGGTCCGGTGCGTGTGTGCCGTCCGCGCCGGCCCGCGTCCGTCGACCGTGACGGTCTGGTCGTCCGTCCAGGTGGCGACCAGTGCGTCGGTCGTCTCACCATCGGTCCAGCGATGCGCGGATGTGTTCGCCAGCGTACGGTGGACGGTGGTCGTCACACGGCCGTGCGAGGTGTCGACGTATCCGGCGACGGTCAGCCGGTGACCGGCCTCTGTGTCCACGCGGTGTTCCGTGGAACCGGGCGTGTACATCGAGGAGTTGGCGAGGTCGCCGGCCCTGTCCACGGTGAGCCTGCCGGTGACGTGCGCGCGGTGCGGGTCCTGCCACACCAGCACGTCCACAGGGGCGCTCCAGCCGGTCTGCACCTCGGGAACACCGACGACGGAGACCTCGACGCGGTGCGGGCGGCCGTCGTTGAGCAGCCCGGCGAAGGGGGTCAGGTCGTATTCGATCGGCTTGACGTCGAAGGCGCGCGGGCCCGGGACGACGTACCAGAGGAAGGGGTTGGACCAGCCGCCGGTCCACACGTGGGGGAACGGCGCGGCGATTCCGGCCAGTTGGCCGTCGACCTTGATCTGGACCTCGCGGTAGGGACCGTGGTCGGCCTTGCAGGAGTACGACGCCGGGTCGGCCACCGTCAGGTACCAGAACTCCTCGCAGCCGCCGCCGGATCCGGTGGCGTACACCTCGGCGACGATGCGCTCGCTGTTGCGCGGCGTGGTGACGGTCGTGCCGTCGGCCGTGTCGGCGAGAGTGAGGACGCGGTCCGGGGCGGTGGACCCGGCGATGCCGCTGCCTGGGTGGAAGGTCAGCGTGACTTTGACGTCGATGACGCCGGTGTAGGTGTCGTCGACGACGTTGCCGATGAGCATCTCGACGTCCTGGGGACTGCGGAAGGTGTCGCTGTAGCGCGTGACGTCCTTCTCGACGGACCACTCGATGCCGTCCGGGGACGGTTCGGGTGTCGACGTACGGAGGACTTCCACGCCACCGACGTGCAGATGGCCGAGCCGGTCGTACTGACGGCCCTTCACCTTGCCGTCGAGGCGCAGGACCACCTTGCTCCAGCGGTCACCGCAGCCCTTGGGCGGTGTGTACCTGCCCTTGTACGGGGTGAAGTCACGGAACTGTGCCTCGGCGAGGGTCACCCGGCAGGACGTGCCGCCCGGCTCGGCGACGGGCGGGGCGGCGGTGACCGGGTCGTGCCAGTCGGTGCCGAACTCGGCGGGGACGTCCTGCGCGGGGACGTCCTGCGCGGGGGCGGCCTGCGCGGGGGCGGCCTGCGCGGGGGCGGCCTGCGCGGGGGCGGCCTGCGCGGGGGCGGCCTGCGCGGGGGCGGCCTGCGCGGGGGCGGCCTGCGCGGGGGCGGGTCTCGCTCCGACGAGGGTGCTCGCCAGGAGGGTCACTCCAGCGAGCATGGACATGACTATCCGGCTTCTCATGGCCGGTGTTCTACGGGGATCGAGGCGCCCGCCGCAATGAGGCCCCGCGCGATCAGGCCGCCAACTCGCCCCTGTCCCCCATCACCACCACGGGGTGCCGGTCCGGATCCAGCGTGCGCAGCAGATACTCCATGTCGGACTTGGACATGCTGACGCATCCCGATGTACCGCTGCCGTGGTCCATGTGCAGCCAGATGCTCCCGCCCCGCTCTTCGCCCTCGGGGCGCCGTGGGTCGTTCGGCGGGGTTCCCTCGACCCGGTTGTAGTCGATGGCGATGACGTAGTCGAAGTCGTGCCAGTGCGACCTGGCCCACCAGCGCGGGGCGGCGAAGGACGGGTCCCGCGTGTACGGCAGCCTGGCACCGGGATCGTCGAGCACACCCCCCGCATCGGTCAGCGTGAACACGCCGACGGGGCTGCGCCGGTCACCGGAGTGGTGATCGGTGGTCCAGCCCTTCTTGCCGTTGTGCCCCGCCCAGCTGCGGGTCCGCTGCCAGGCCGTGCCGTGCCTGGTGTACAGCACGACCGTGGACTCCGCCGAGTCCTTGCCCTTCCCGTAGACCGCCACCACCTGCCCGGACTCGGCCGGAATCCGCCGCTGCAGAAGGTCACCGACGTCCGGAATGCGGGTGGGGTCCTGACTGACGGTGCGGGACGGCCCCGCGTGTCCGGCACCCTCCGGTTCACCCACGTCGTGCGCCGCCGTGCCGCACGCGGACAGAGCCGTCAGAAAGGTCCCGAGGGCCGCCACCACGACCACCACACGCCGCACACCGTCGATCCGCACCGGGTCATCCTGGCACTGCTCACCGGGACGGGGGGCCGCGGGTACCCCTTTGGTGCAGGGCCGAGGGCGTCCGCGCCGCGATGAGTTCCGGCCGCGTCGCGAGTCTGTTCTGGTGACCGTGGCAGGACGGCGTACGACGCTGCCCGGCCCGGGACACCACAGAGGACACGATGACGACCTCGGAGGACACGATGACGACCACGCCGAACGACCCGCCCACCGCGCTGCCCGGCCGCCCGCCCGTGGTCGACCTGGCCACCTGGCAGACCGCTCGTGACGAGCTGCTGGTCCGCGAGAAGGCCCACACGCACGAGGGCGACGCCCTCGCCGCGGCCCGCCGGCGGCTGCCGATGGTGGAGTTCGACGGGACGGTCGAGGTCGTGGGACCCGACGGCCCGGTCCCGTTCCTGGACCTGTTCCAGGGCCGCGACGAGCTCGTGGTCTACAAGCACATGTGGTACGACGGCGCGCCGCACCAGGGGCAGTGCGAGGGCTGCACCACCACGGCCTGGCACCTGAAGGACGCGGTCTACCTCAACGCCCGCGGAGTCTCGTTCGCCGTCCTGACCACGGGCCGTTGGGACGAGGTGGCTTCCTATGTCGCGTTCATGGGCTACACCCAGCCCTGGTACTCGGTGCGCGACGTGGAGGCGCCGGTCGGCGGCGACATGGGGTACATCACCTGCTTCCTGCGCGACGGCAACCGTGTGTTCCTCACCTACTCCACGACGGGCCGTGGCAACGAGCGGGTCAACGGATCCCTCAGCCTGCTCGACATGACGCCCTACGGCCGCGGCGAGGCATGGGAGGACAACCCCGAGGACTGGCCCAAGGGACACAGCGCGTGCTGGTCCTGGCGCTCGGACGCGGACGGAAACGCCACCTGGGGCCCGACCAGCCGCCCCGTACCGCAGTGGACCCGCCCCGGCGCGACCCCCGAGGAGACCCTGGGCCGACACGACCACCACCACTGACACGCCAGGGGGCTCCACATCGGGACGACGGCGGGACCGGTGGACACCGTTCAGTCCGCCGGGTCCGCCAGGTCCGCCAAGTCCGCCAGCACGCGCCGGGCGACGGCGCGGAACTCCATGTCGTCGTGAATGATCTCTGTATGGCTACCCGAGCCCACGACACGGCGTTCGCCGTCGGCCAGCATCTGCACGCGGCCGAGTTGGGCGGGGGTGAACGCGGCGGGGCCGAGGGCGGCGAGGGCCTCGAGCGCGGCCAGCGCGGAGTTCAGATACGCGCCTGGCGCGGCTGACGGGAGGACGCGGTCGACAAGGTCGGTGAGCGTGACACCCGCGGGGCGGTCACTGCCCGGGTGTGCGGCCACCAGCGCCCGCACGGCGGCCGCTGCCGTGTCCGGTCGGTCGAGCATCGGCAGCAGGTGAGGGACGGTCGGCTGCGCGGCGGGGCCGAGGAGGGCGGCGACCTCGGCCCCGCGGTTCGCGGCCTGGTGGCCCCATGGCCTGGCAGCCCAGGTCAGGCCCTCCAGGACCATGGGCAGTACGCTCTCCTGATCGCCAGTCAGCTTCCAGACGGCAGCGGCCGCCGCCAGCCCCGCTCGGACTGCCGCGGTGTCGGTCCGGGTCTCCGCCGGTTCTGCCAGCAGGGCCAGGAGGTGGGGCAGGAGCGGGCGCGCCTGCTCGCCGAGTGAGGCGGCGGCTTGAACACATTGGTCGCGCGCGGTGTTCTGCTCGCTGAGCGCCGAGCCCAAAACCGCGACCAAGGGTCTGGCGTCGCCCGTCAGGGCGTGGAGCGCGGCCGCGGCCGCCTGGCGTTGCGGCCGGGGACCGGCCCCGGCACAGGCTCGCAGGGCGGTGACCGCTTCAGGGTCGGGCTCCGCGTCGGCGACGGCGGCGAGCGCCCGGCCGACCGCGACGGAGTGATGCGGCAGGGCGTCCACCAACTCGGGTATCGCGGCCCGCGCAGAGGGCCCCCAACCGGCCAGGAGCCCGGCGAGAAAGACCGGCTCGTTGACAGCCGCAAGGCCACCCGCCGGCAGCGGTTGGCGCTTGCGCGGCGCCGCGGCGTCGGCTGTCACAGCGGCCAGACGTGCGCGGACCGTGCCGAGCAGCGCCGGAGTGCACGGCAGCGGAGCCGGGGGACGATACATGGTGCGCTGGAAAGCGGCCTCGAGAGCGTGTGGCCGGTCCGCCAACTGCTGTGCGAGGAGATCCGCCGCCTCGGGCGCGCCCAGCGACACCAGGGCCGCCAGGGCGCGGTCGGCCAACTCGCTCGTCCCCTCGGCGAGGCGGACCAGTGCCGGGACGGCCCGCGGCGCGGACTCGGCCCAGTCGCGCACCGCGGTGATGACGTCGCCGGCGGTGGCCGGAGTGTCCAACAGCGGCAGCATCGCCGGCAGCAACCGCACCGGTGCGGTCCTGGAGCGCAGGGCGAGCGATTCGGCTGCCCAGGTCGCCTCCGCCACCGCCGGCCGGGGATCTGCGCCGACGCGCACCGTCTCCACCGCGCGATCCAGCGCCGAGACGACAACCTCGATCGCCGCGTCCACGTCGCCACGGTCGTACAGGCCCATGGCGAGGGCCTTCAGCGGCTCCCGTTCCCACTGGCTGCCTGCCGCGTACTGCCCCAGCGGCGACAGCCCCGCCACGACAGCGGCCAGTTCCCTGTCCCATGGTCGCCCGGTGTCGACACAGGCCAGGAGTGCTGCCACCCGCACCGGTGCGGGCTCCGTCGGGCGCAGGGCGGCCGCGCACAGCTCGTCGGCCGCGTCCCGGTCGACCAGGACGCACGCGGTCAGCACGTCCGCGCGCACCGCTGGATCCGCCTCCGCCTCCCATCGTTGCCGCAACGCCCGCTGTGCGGCCGGGCCCGCCGCCTGCCCGCACTGGGCGACCGCCCAGGCAGCGCACTGCCGCACCTCGAGGGTGGCGTCCGACAGCAACGGCAGCATCAGCGGGAGTTGCGCGACGACGGCCGCACGCGCCGCACCCGGTCGGTCCAGGCCGTGGTCGTCCGTGCTCTCGGCGATGGCGCCCAACATGCCCAGCAGGTCCGCACGGCGCACACCGGCCGCCGCGAGACGGGCCAGAAAGGGAACAGCCGACACCGTGGCCTCGTACACCGTGCCCTGGTGCACGAGGCTGCTCCACAGATCCTGATCGGCCTCCGCCACGGCCGCCTGGTCCGCGGCCGTCAACGCGCGCAGCAAGCCGGGCACATCATCGGCAGGACCATAGGCATGGTGCAGTTCCGGCCAGGCAACCCCGTCGAGGCCCGCGAACACGGCGGCAAGATCCATGCGGCGGATCCTGTCACATGGGTCAGACATCGATCGAAGTCCCGAGTATCAGCGATCACCCGATTCACATGCCCTTCGCTTCGTGGCTGATGCGTGATGCCCGCAAGGGCGTCCCATCACACCGGTGTCGACCTGGAAAACATCAGCAATCCCCCGTGACACTCATGACGCACGGATCGCTGAAAGAAGTGACCCCGGGCGGGGTCAGGGGCGCCTGCCACTCCGGGGGAAGGCGAGTGGGCGCCGACGTGCAGGGGCAGGCCCGTTTGCCTTCCGTGACGGGGTCTGTCCCTGCACGCATTTCTCCCGACACGCGAGCGCACCCCGGCCCGGCTCGCTGTCGAGGTCCGTGGAAAACCGTTTGATTTCGACCACGCTCCGACGCGAACCTTTCACGGCTTGTTGCCGCTCCCCCCGCCTGACACGAGCCACTGGGACGTCATGCAGATTCAAGACCTTCCGTACCCCGACCCGGGCGTACCGGACGCTCGTTCGGGTCCCCGATTCCTGTGGTGGCTGGGGCGGAACCAATTGGGTGGACAGCTGAAGGCGCTGGCCTGGGGCCTGCTGCACTTCGTGTCCGTCTCCGCGCTGCCGTTCTGCGTCGGCCTCGCCGTCCAGGCGGTCGTCGACCGCTCCGGCACCCGGCTGGCCCTGACCGGCCTGCTGATGGCGCTGTGCGGCACGGGCATTGCCGTGGGAGACACCTTCCTGCACCGGACCGCCGTCACCAACTGGATCACGGCGGCCGCCCGCATTCAGCAACTACTCGCCCGCAAGGCCGCCCAGCTGGGCTCGGCACTGACCCGGCGGGTCGCGGCCGGCGAAGTGGTGGCCGTCTCGACCGGCGACGTGGAGAAGATCGGCTGGTTCGTCGAGGCCGTGTCGCGTTTCACGGCGGCCGCGCTGACGGTCGTCGTGGTCTGCGTCGGTCTGGTCGTCTACCAGCCGGCGCTCGGCGTGATGGTCGCGGTCGGGCTGCCCGTGGTGGCGCTCGCCGTGCTGCCGCTGCTGCCCCGGGCGACCCGGCGCGCCGACTTCCAGCGCGAGAAGGCCGGCCGGGCCACCGAGCTGGCCTCGGACACCGTGGCCGGACTGCGCGTACTGCGCGGCATCGGCGGCGAGGACCTGTTCCTCGACCGTTACCGCCGCGCCTCGCAGGAAGTGCGGCACGCGGCCGTGCGCAGCGCCCGGATGTGGTCCCTGATCTCCGCGATCCAGGTGCTGCTGCCGGGGCTGCTGCTGATCGCGGTCGTCCGGCACGGCATCGACCTGGCCCACCAGGGCCGGATCACCGTCGGCGAACTCGTCACCGTCTACAGCGCGGTCATGGTCCTCAGCTACCCCCTGCGTCACTTCGAGGAGATCGCCATGGCGTACTCCTTCTCACGCCCGTCGGCCAGACGGGCCGCGCGTGTGCTGTCCCTGGAACGGGCCACGGACACCGCGGGAGCGCGCGAGGCCCAGCTGCCGGGCGGCGACCTGTACGACCCGGCCACCGGACTGCTCGCGCCGAGCGGTCGGTTCACCGCCGTGGTGTGCGGCGACCCGGACGCGGCGGGACGGCTCGCGGAACGGCTCGGCGGGCATCCCGCCGAGGCCGGTGTGTCGGTCCTGCTCGGGGGCGTGCCGCTCGACGAACTGCCCCTGGAATCCGCCCGCACCGCCGTCCTCGTCCAGGACAAGGACCCGGTACTGCTGTCCGGTTCGCTGCGCGAGCTGCTCGACGTCCCCGCGTCCGGTGACGTACGGGCCGAGGCCGCGCTGGCGGCCGCGCAGTGCGGGGACGTTCTGGAGGCGCTCGCACAGGGGTCACTGGACGCGGCCGACCCGATGGACGCACGGATCACCGAGCGCGGGCGCTCGCTGTCGGGCGGCCAGCGCCAGCGACTCGCGCTGGCCCGTTCCCTGATCACCGACCCCGAGATCCTCGTCCTGGACGAACCGACCTCCGCCGTCGACTCGCACACCGAGGCCCGCATCGCGGAGGGGGTGCGGCACCTGCGGACGGGACGCACCACCGTGGTGTTCACCTCGTCGCCTCTCCTGCTGGACCGGGCGGACCGGGTCGTCCTGGTGCACGAGGGCGAGGTCGCGGCGGTCGGCGTGCACCGCGAACTGGTGCACACCGAGCCCCGGTACCGGGCGGTCGTGACCCGCGAGACCGAGGACGAGACGGCCGCCCTGCGGGGTGTGCCGGACCACCACGAGGCCGCCCGGCGAGGCGTGCTCGAAGAGATCGAGGAGAGCGCATGATCGGCGTCGCGCCACCGGCATACGACCCGGCGGCCCCGACGACGGCCACCACCCTGCCCGTCGGTGCCGCCGCGACCGTCCGCGACTACGTGGCCGAACTGTTCCGCCGGCACCGCCGCGCCTTCCTGCTCCTCATCGGCGTCAACACCGTGGCCGTGGTGGCCTCCATGGCGGGCCCCTATCTGCTGGGCGGGCTCGTCGAGAGGGTGTCCGACGGGGCGGGGGAACTCCATCTCGGCCCGATCGCCGGGCTCTTCGTGCTCGCGCTGGTCGTGCAGGCCGTGTTCGTACGCGAAGTGCGGCTGCGCGGCGCGATACTCGGCGAACGGATGCTCGCCGACCTGCGCGAGGACTTCCTCGTACGCTCGGTCGGCCTGCCACCGGGCGTACTGGAGCGTGCGGGCACGGGCGACCTGCTGTCCCGGATCACCACGGACATCGACCGGCTCGGCAACGCCATGCGCGAGGCGGTGCCGCAGCTGGCCATCGGCTCCGTGTGGGTCGTGCTGCTGCTCGGTGGGCTGGTGGTCACCGCGCCGCCGCTCGCGGCCGCGGTGCTGATCGCCCTGCCGGTGCTGGTCGTGGGGTGCCGCTGGTACTTCAGGCGGGCACCGTCCGGCTATCGTTCGGAGGCCGCCGGATACGCCGCCGTGGCCGCCTCGCTCGCCGAGACCGTGGACGCCGGCCGCACCGTCGAGGCGCACCGCCTCGGCGACCGCCGCGTCGCCCTGTCGGACCGGCGGATCAAGGAGTGGACGGCCTGGGAGCGGTACACCCTGTGGCTGAGGTCCGTGCTCTTCCCGGTGATCAGCACCGTGCACGTGCTGGTGCTCGGCTCGGTGCTGATGGCCGGCGGGGTCTTCGTGCTGAACGGCTGGATCGACGTGGGTCAGCTGACGACGGGCGCGCTCATCGCCCAGATGCTCGTCGACCCGGTGAACCTGATCCTGCGCTGGTACGACGAGGTACAGGTCGCACAGGTGTCGCTGGCCCGCCTGGTCGGTGTCCGGGACATCGAGCCGGAGGCCGGGGACGCCTCGCTGGCGCCCGAGGGACGCGATGTGCACGCGGACCGGGTCCACTTCGGCTACCGCGAGGGCGTCGACGTCCTGCGCAAGGTGTCGCTGGAGGTCGCGCCCGGCACCCGGCTGGCCCTGGTCGGTCCGTCCGGCGCGGGCAAGTCGACGCTGGGCAGGCTGCTCGCCGGTATCTACGCGCCCCGGGACGGCCGGATCACCCTGGGCGGCGCCGAACTGTCCCGGATGCCCGCGGAACGGGTCCGCTCCCACGTCGCCCTCGTCAACCAGGAGCACCACGTGTTCGTGGGCTCCCTGCGCGACAACCTCCTGCTCGCCCGCACCGGCGCCGTCGACGCCGAGCTGTGGGCGGCCCTGGGCGCGGTGGACGCGGACACCTGGGCGCGGGCACTGGACGACGGCCTGGACACCGAGGTCGGCTCGGGCGGTGTGGCGCTCACCCCGGCCCAGGCCCAGCAGATCGCGCTGGCCCGGCTGGTCCTGGCCGACCCGCACACGCTCGTCCTGGACGAGGCGACCTCGCTCCTCGACCCGCGCGCTGCCCGTCACCTGGAGCGCTCCCTCGCCCGCGTCCTCGACGGCCGTACCGTGGTCGCCATCGCCCACCGCCTGCACACCGCCCACGACGCCGACGTCATCGCCGTCGTCGAGAACGGCCGCATCAGCGAGCTCGGCAGCCACGACCAGCTCGTAGCGGCGGACGGAGCCTACGCGGCGCTCTGGCGGTCCTGGCACGGGTGACCGAACAGGCAGGTCACCGTACCCCCCTCGCCCGGCCGAGGCGGTGTGGGAGCCGCCCCGGCGAGACCGCCGGGCCGGAAGCGGCCGGCCCGGACAGCGGCATGTCCTTCCCGCGCCGGGCCGCCCGGTCGGCCGCCTCGGACCGTGACGCGGACACGCACCCCCAGGCCAGGGCCCGTGCCGTTGCGCGGTGCCGAACCGGGGTGGAAGGCTGGAGAGCAGCACCGGTTCGGGGGACGCCCGGGAGCCGTCCGGTTCGAGCCGGGTGAAACGCGTGCCGCGCGCGACGACGGCCCTGCGCCGACCGTGGTGAGAAGGAGCCGTCCCCAGCACCTGGAGGTACCCGTGGACAGCGCCGACGGATGGGGAGACGACGTCTACCAGCCCGATGGATCCGAGATCCAGGAGGACTCGGGGCTGCTCGACGCGGAGGACACGCTGGTCGCCGACGGTGTCGACGATCCCCTCGACCGGGGCTGGTCCCCTCCCGAGCGGCCGTGGGCCGTGGAGCACACCGGTGTGACGGCGGCGGAACGCCACCAGGGCGAGACCCTGGAGCAGCGCCTCGCCGAGGAGCTGCCCGATCTCGCCGTACCCGACGACGACGGCATCGGCGACTGCCAGGGCACCGACGGCGAACTCCTGGACAACGAGGTCGGCGGATTCCGCTCCGGCCGCCTCGTGGCACCCGACGAAGGCGCGCACGAGGACGAGGAGAGCGCCCTGGTCGCCACAGACGTCGGGATCGACGGCGCCGGCGCCTCCGCCGAGGAGGCCGCGATGCACATCGTGGACGAGGACACCTACTACGGCTGACCCATATGTCCACTGCCCGCGGGCCGCCCCGCGCGAGGAGCATCCATGCAGCAGGACAAGCACCCCGACTACCGTCCCGTGGTCTTCCGCGACAGCTCCGCCGGATACGCCTTCCTGACCCGGTCCACCGCGACCAGCGACCGGACCATCGAGTGGGACGACGGCGAGACGTACCCCGTGGTCGACGTCGAGATCTCCTCGGAGAGCCACCCCTTCTACACGGGCAAGGCCCGTACGGTCGATTCGGAGGGCCGCGTCGCACGCTTCGAGCAGCGCTACGGCGGGGCCGGGCAGGACTCCGGCGGGAGCTGAGGGGCCGGCCGGCCCCGGCCCGGCCGTCAGATCACATTGAGGGCGGCCGCGCAGCCCACTCCCCCGAGCAGCATGAAGGCCGGCATCAGCACCTTGAGCTCGACCCAGCTGCCCGCCCGGAACCGCATGACCTTCGGCGGCCCCACCGGGTACCAGCGCTTGCGGCCCAGCGGGATCGGCCACAGGATCGGGCAGCCGGAGACGGTCAGCGCGTCCCCGATGTCGTGCACCAGCGCCCCCAGCACGACCGGCAGCCCCAGCCACAGATACTCCTGGCCCGGCGCGGTGAACAGCCAGTCCGAGCCGTTGCCCGGCTTGTCCAGGACACCCGCGAGAATCCACGCGCTGGTCGCCGCCAGCAGCCAGACCAGCACGTCGGCGCTGGAGCCACGGGCCGCCCGCCACAGCAGGCCCTCGATCGCCAGCACCATGTGCGCGAACAGGATCGCCAGCACCGCCCAGCGGCCCCCGGTGATCGCTGCCGCCGAGCAGCCCGCACCGATCAGCACCGCCCACAGCCAGGTGTGCGTCAGTGTCCGGTGTCCACCGGAGCGGCGCGGGTCGCCCTGCTTCCTGGTGGCCTTGTAGACGGCGTACGACACCTTGTCGACGATCTCGCAGAGCCAGCGCGACAGCGGTCCGAAGGCGCGCGAGATGGTGGCCGCCTTGTGGTCGAGGTCCGGGGCGAGGGCCGCGCCGGCGCAGATCAGGGCCCCGACCAGCACGACCGGCCAGGGCATGGGGTGCCCGGCCGCGGCGGCCGCCGCTCCGACGCCGAGCCAGGCGGCGGCTCCCGACAGTGAGTGTGCTGGTCCCATCATGGCCGTTCCCCGCCCCATTCCTCGTGTGCCGCTGTCCAGTTGACCGGGTGCGTTGACGCTCCGTCGGCGCCACAGCGTAGCTGCCGTGATCTTCGCACCCGCAGCCGATTCCCCCATCGGCCGGGAGGCCAGGCAAGATGGGTGCGTGACCCTCATCGATCAGCTGCCGCCGACCGCCGACCCCGACGCCCTCTACGAAGCCTTCGAGTCGTGGGCACAGGAGCGGGGTCTCACGCTCTACCCCCACCAGGAGGAGGCGCTGATCGAGGTGGTCTCCGGCGCGAACGTGATCGTGTCGACGCCCACCGGCTCCGGCAAGAGCATGATCGCCGCGGGCGCCCACTTCGCCGCCCTGGCCCGGGACGAGGTCACCTTCTACACGGCTCCGATCAAGGCGTTGGTGTCGGAGAAGTTCTTCGAGCTGTGCAAGCTCTTCGGCACCGAGAACGTCGGCATGCTGACCGGCGACGCGTCCGTCAACGCCGACGCGCCCGTCATCTGCTGCACCGCCGAGGTGCTCGCGTCCATCGCGCTGCGCGACGGCAGGAACGCGGACGTCGGCCAGGTCGTCATGGACGAGTTCCACTTCTACGCGGAGGGCGACCGCGGCTGGGCCTGGCAGATCCCCCTGCTCGAACTCCCGCAGGCGCAGTTCATCCTGATGTCGGCCACGCTCGGCGACGTCTCCTTCTTCGAGAAGGACCTCACCCGCCGCACCGGCCGCCCAACCTCGGTGGTGCGCTCGGCCACCCGTCCGGTGCCCCTCTCCTACGAGTACAAGCTCACCCCGCTCACGGAGACGCTCACGGAACTGCTGGAGACCAGGCAGGCGCCGGTCTACATCGTCCACTTCACCCAGGCGCAGGCCGTGGAGCGGGCGCAGGCGCTCATGAGCATCAACATGTGCTCGCGCGAGGAGAAGGACCAGATCGCCGAGCTGATCGGCAACTTCCGCTTCACCACCAAGTTCGGCCGCAACCTGTCCCGTTACGTCCGCCATGGCATCGGCGTCCACCACGCCGGCATGCTGCCCAAGTACCGGCGCCTGGTGGAGAAGCTCGCTCAGGCCGGTCTGCTGAAGGTCATCTGTGGCACCGACACTCTCGGCGTGGGCGTCAACGTCCCCATCCGGACGGTGCTGTTCACGGCCCTGACCAAGTACGACGGCAATCGCGTGCGCACACTGCGCGCCCGTGAGTTCCACCAGATCGCGGGCAGGGCCGGCCGGGCCGGGTTCGACACGGCCGGGCTCGTGGTCGCGCAGGCGCCCGAGCACGTCATCGAGAACGAGAAGGCGCTCGCGAAGGCGGGCGACGACCCGAAGAAGCGCCGCAAGGTCGTCCGCAAGAAAGCGCCCGAGGGGTTCGTCGCCTGGACGGAGAACACCTTCGAGAAGCTGATCGCCTCCGAGCCGGAGCCGCTGACGTCCCGCTTCCGCGTGACGCACACCATGCTGCTGTCGGTGATCGCCCGGCCCGGCAACGCCTTCGGGGCGATGCGGCAGCTGCTGGAGGACAACCACGAGCCGCGCAAGCAGCAGCTCAGGCACATCCGGCGGGCCATCGCCATCTACCGCTCGCTGCTCGACGGCGGCATCGTCGAGAAGCTCGACGAGCCGGACGCCGAGGGCCGCATCGTCCGCCTCACGGTCGACCTCCAGCAGGACTTCGCGCTCAACCAGCCGCTGTCCACGTTTGCGCTCGCCGCGTTCGAACTGCTGGACCCGGAGTCGCCGTCCTACGCGCTGGACATGGTGTCCGTCGTGGAGTCCACGCTGGACGACCCGCGGCAGATCCTGGTCGCCCAGCAGAACAAGGCACGCGGCGAGGCGGTGGCCGCGATGAAGGCGGACGGTGTCGAGTACGAGGAGCGCATGGAGCGCCTCCAGGACGTCACCTGGCCGAAGCCGCTGGAAGAGCTCCTCTTCCACGCGTACAACACCTACCGCAAGAGCCATCCCTGGGTCGGCGACCATCCGCTGTCGCCGAAGTCCGTCATCCGTGACATGTACGAACGGGCCCTTTCCTTCACGGAGTTGGTGTCCTTCTACGAGCTGGCCCGCATCGAGGGCATCGTGCTGCGCTACCTGGCCGGCGCCTACAAGACCCTGGACCACACCGTCCCCGACGACATCAAGTCGGAGGACCTCCAGGATCTGGTCGAGTGGCTGGGCGAGATGGTGCGCCAGGTCGACTCCAGCCTGCTGGACGAGTGGGAGCAGCTGGCCAACCCGGAGGAGATGACCGCCGAGGAGGCCCAGGAGAAAGCCGACGAGGTGAAGCCGGTGACCACCAACGCGCGCGCCTTCCGCGTGCTGGTCCGCAATGCGATGTTCCGCCGCGTGGAGCTCGCCGCACTCGACCAGGTCGACGAGCTGGGCGAGATGGACGCCGAGTCCGGCTGGGACGCGCAGGCCTGGGGCGAGGCGATGGACAAGTACTGGGACGAGTACGAGGACCTGGGCACCGGTCCCGACGCGCGCGGCCCCAAGCTGCTCGTGATCCAGGAGGAGCCGCAGAACGGGCTGTGGCGCGTCCGTCAGATCTTCGACGACCCGAACGACGACCACGACTGGGGCATCAGCGCGGAGGTCGACCTCACGGCCTCCGACGCGGAGGGCCGTGCCGTCGTCCGTGTGACCGACGTCGGCCAGCTGTGAACACAGGAGAGTGCCGCCCATGACGAACCCGGCCGACCGACTCGTCGACCTGCTCGACCTGGAGCAGATCGAGGTCAACATCTTCCGTGGCCGCAGCCCCCAGGAATCCCTCCAGCGGGTCTTCGGCGGCCAGGTGGCGGGCCAGGCCCTGGTCGCCGCCGGTCGCACGACGGACGGCGAGCGCCCCGTGCACTCGCTGCACGCGTACTTCCTGCGCCCGGGCCGGCCGGGCGTGCCGATCGTGTACCAGGTGGAGCGGGTCCGGGACGGGCGGTCGTTCACGACGCGGCGGGTCACCGCCGTGCAGCAGGGCCGCACGATCTTCAATCTCACCGCCTCCTTTCACTTGTCTGAGGAAGGACCTTTCGAGCACCAGCTGCCGGCCCGTGATGTGCCGGACCCGGAGTCCCTGCCGACGGTCACGGAGGAGGTCCGCAAGCATCTGGGCGCTCTGCCGGAGCAGTTGGAGCGGATGGCGCGCCGTCAGCCCTTCGACATCCGTTACGTCGACCGGCTGCGGTGGAATCCCGACGAGGTCAAGGGCGCGGAGCCGCGCAGCGCGGTGTGGATGCGCGCGGTCGGACCTCTGGGCGACGACCCGCTGGTGCACACCTGCGCGCTCACCTACGCCAGCGACATGACTCTCCTGGACGCGGTCCGCATACCCGTCGAACCCCTGTGGGGCGCGCGGAACTTCGACATGGCCTCGCTGGACCACGCGATGTGGTTCCACCGGCCGTTCCGCGCGGACGAGTGGTTCCTGTACGACCAGGAGTCGCCGATCGCGACGGGCGGCCGTGGTCTGGCTCGCGGGCGCATCTACGACCTGGAGGGGCGCCTGCTCGTTTCGGTCGTCCAGGAGGGTCTGTTCAGGGCCCTGTAGGCCGGGACCTCACAGTTCCGCGGGCCGGAGGCTTCTGCGGCGCAGCCGGCCCAGCAACCCGCACGGCCGCTCCAGCACTTCGGGCACGGGTGTCGGAGTGAGAGTGGGAGTGGCTGTGGGTGCGTTCGGGTCGTGTCGCGGTGCGGGGCGCGGAGCGGGTCGGTAGGCCCGGGCCTCCTCCAGGCTTCGGGCCAGGTCGCTCCTCAGCCAGCCGATCTCGTCCAGGTCGTCCGCCGTCGTGATCTTCTCGGCGAGGTGAGCCGAGGGTGATCCCGGTGTCCCGTGGGCAGGTGGCGCCGGGCGGAACCCGTTCAGATGGGAGCGCTCGTACGGATCCTTGACCACGTCCGCGATATGGGCGGGGTCGAGGAACGCCGCGAAGACCCCGGCGCGCTCCCAGGGATCCTGGGCCTGGCGGAGCAGGAAGCCGAGGTGACGTCCGCGCCAGTTTCGGGGGCGCAGATCCAGGCCGGTACCCAGTTGGGAACGCAGCACCTCGGGCGTACGGCCGGTCAGTAGAGCCGCGTTCTTCTCGTCGGCCGCGAACTCCAGCAGTTCCTCGGCAAGATAGAGCCAGACCACGGCTCGGTAGCGGTTCAAGTAGAAGTTCACCGGCATCACCAGCCCCAGGCGCGCGAGGCGGGTGAACCTGGTGACCGACACGTTCATGATCTCCGCGCCCTCCGTGGTGCCCACGGCCTTGACGCCCTCGCGGAACGCTTCGGGGAACCCCTCCGCAGAGCGCAGCCGGTCGATCTCGGCCCGCTCGACCCGGCGGCCCCCGCCTCCTCCCTCGTCCGGCACGGTCCGGATACGGCCGAGGTGCACGGCGAGGTCGAACTCGCCCCGTTTCAGACCCAGTTCGCGTGCGGCGCGGCTCAGCGCGCAGGTGAGGGAACGCGGCTGAGTGACGGTGTTTCCTGACATGGTCGTACTCCCCCGTGGAGTCGGTCGCTCACGCTGTGTGCGCTCGCCGTGCAAAAACCGTAGCCGGTTTGGCGAATCACGTGGCGAGCCTGTGGATAACTCCAGCGGGGATGAAAATCGCGCAGGTCAGAGGTCTGCTGGAGAGGTTCGCTCGGGGCGTCGGGCGTCCACGCCGAGGTGTTCGCCGACCCGGTTGACGAGCAGGGTCATCTCGTAGGCGATCTGGCCGATGTCGGCCTCCGCGCCGCTGAGCACGCACAGACAGCTGCCGGTGCCGGCCGCGGTGACGAACAGGACGGCGTCGTCGTACTCGATCATGGTCTGGCGTACCGTGCCCGCGCCGAAGTGGCGTCCCGAACCCTTGGCCAGGCTGTGCAGTCCGGAGGCGACGGCGGCGAGGTGCTCGGCGTCCTCGCGGCGAAGGCCGGTGCTCGCTCCCGTCACCAGGCCATCGTTCGACAGGACCAGCGCGTGGCGTACGTGTTCCACGCGCTCCGTCAGGTCGTCGAGCAGCCAGCCGAGTCCCTGGTTCTGCGCCATGCTCCGTCTCCCCGTGTGATGTCTCCCCCTGGCCGGAGGGTCTGTCCGCCAGCCTTCCCCACGACCGCCGTACGGGCAAGGAGGATGGGGGCATGGCACAGAAGATGACCGACGAGGAATGGCGGGCATTCGTCTCGCACGGCACCCGCACCGCCAAGCTGGCGACCGTGCGGGCAGACGGGAGCCCTCATGTGGCCCCCGTCTGGTTCCTGCTGGACGGGGACGAAGTGGTCTTCAACACCGGCAAGGAGACCGTGAAAGGGCGAAATCTCGCCCGTGACGGGCGGATCGCCCTGTGCGTGGACGACGACCGGCCGCCGTTCCACTTCGTGGTCCTGAACGGTCGCGCCCGGGTGTCGGAGGACCTCGACGAGGTACGGGCCTGGGCGACGCGGATCGCGGCCCGGTACATGGGTGAGGAGCGCGCCGAGGAGTTCGGCGCGCGCAACGGCGTTCCGGGCGAGCTCGTGGTCCGTGTCGCCGTCGACAACGTCGTGGCGGTGAAGGACCTGTCGGCCTGAGGCGCCCGCTCAGCTCACGGACTCGAGGAGCCGGGCGGTGTGCATCCGCCCGGCGTATTCGACGAGGCTGATCAGTACTTCCTTGCCCGAGTCCCGGTCGCGGGCGTCACAGAGGACCACCGGCGTTCCCCGGTCGAGATCGAGGGCGTGGGAGACGTCGTGGGGGCCGTAGGTGCGGGCGCCGGCGAAGCAGTTGACGGCCACGACGAACGGGATGCGCCGGTGCTCGAAGTAGTCCACCGCCGGGAAACAGTCCTCCAGCCGCCGGGTGTCCGCGAGCACCACGGCACCGAGAGCTCCCTGCGACAGCTCGTCCCAGAGGAACCAGAACCGGTCCTGGCCGGGTGTGCCGAAGAGATACAGGGAGAGGCCGTCGCGGATGGTGATGCGCCCGAAGTCCATGGCGACGGTCGTGGTGACCTTCTGGTCCACGCCGTCCGTGTCGTCCACCGACCGGCCTGCCTCGCTGAGCAGTTCCTCGGTGCGCAGCGGCCTGATCTCGCTCACGGCTCCGACCAGGGTGGTCTTGCCGACGCCGAATCCGCCGGCGACCAGTATCTTCAGCGCCAGGGCGGACGTCTCGCCATGCGTGGCATCGGAATGCTCGGAGACCATGATCACTTCTCTCGGGAGTGTCGGCTGTGTTCGACGTCTGTGCGCGAAGTCAGCATCATGACAACGGACGTTCGGTTCCGAGGAATTACACCGATATCGCCATCATCTGACCGGATCGAGCCGGTTGCTGACGGAAGGGGCGCAACCGTGTGCCATGCCGCCGCCGGTTCTGAACCTTCGTCTACAGCACCCGCAGTCCCTCGATGACCTCGCGAAGAATCCATTCATCGGGCAGTTGAGGCGGGGGCGCATGGCCTCCTCACTCGGTAGTGGTTCGGGGCGCGAGCTGCTGTAGGCGAGAGGGCGGCGAACGTCGAGGTGAGGAGCAGATAGGACCCGAGGCCGACAGCGAGGGGGAAGATGAACTGCATCGCCGTGGCCCCGGGCAGGAGTGAGGCGGAGGGAGTGACGCGCACGCTCACCGCGAACATGGCCGTGTAGTGCATGCTCACGACACCCAGCCCGGTGGTGAGGCCGCCGAGCAACAGTGCCCGGGTGCGGTCCCGGCCGTGGCCCACGGTGAAGACGCCGGCGCAGACGACGGCCACGGCGACCAGCAGGGCAGCGCGGCGCCGACGCAGGCCATCACATACGACAGCACAGGGGTCAGCCAGCCGAAAGCGGCGTGGTCGAGGTGTCCCATGACCCCGGAACGCTAGGGGTGCACGGGTGCACAAAGGGGGCGCATTTCGAAAGGTGCTGGAATATGACACAGAGGTGCGCTGGAACGATCGCGTCCCGCTCGAAACATGCGCGTGGAAGGCAGGATGCGTCATGGGCGTAGAGGCACCAGTGGACGTACGAAACCGTGCCGGTGAGGGATCATGCGGAACATGAGCGACGACCACACACACATCCAGGAGTTCTTCGGGGCCCGTGCCGCCGACTGGGACAGCAAGTTCCCCGACGACGGCCCCGCCTACGCCTCCGCCGTGGCCGACCTGGGGCTGCGCACGGGGGACCGGGTGCTCGACGCGGGCTGCGGCACGGGACGCGCGCTGCCGCCGCTGCGCGCGGCCGTGGGGCCTTCGGGCGTGGTCGTGGGGGTCGATCTGACTCCGGAGATGCTGCAGGCGGCCGTACGGGCCGGGAGGGACCGCGACGGCCGGCTGGTGCTCGCCGACGTCACCGCGCTGCCGCTTCGGTCGGAGTCCCTCGACGCCGTGTTCGGGGCGGGCCTCATCGCGCACCTGCCCCATCCGGCCGAGAATCTGCGGGAGTTGGCGCGCGTGGTCCAGCCCGGCGGCACGCTTGCGCTGTTCCACCCGATCGGCCGGGCGGCCCTGGCCGCACGCCAGGGGCGGCAGATCACCCCGGAGGACCTGCGCGCGGAGGCCAACCTCGGTCCCCTGCTGGCAGGCTCCGGTTGGCGTATGACGTCGTACGTCGACGAGGACACCCGCTTCCTCGCGCTGGCGGTCCGGGAACGCTGAGCGCGGCCTCTCCTGCCGCAAGCCCAGCGGTGCACGCGCGCGGGGCACCGCCTGGTCATATGCCGGAACGGCCCCTCACACCCGCCCCTCGTACCCGCCTCACACCCGCCCCGCGACCGCCGCCACGAAGGCGTCCGGGTTGTCGAACATGACGTTGTGCCCGGAGCCGGGCACGATCACCACGCGCACCCCGGTGGCTTCCAGGGCCACCCTCCCCGGGAGTTCACCGCTGAGCGCACCCTGAAGGTACACACGGTCGATCGCCAGTCCTTCCAGGATGGTGCGCATGACGGGGTCCGATCCGCGCCGCAGCCCGACGGCCGTGCGGTGCAGCGCGCGCGGGTCGGCGAGCCGCATGGTCGCGGCCCAGAGGGGGCCGACCTTCCGCAGCACGCGCGCGTGCCCCCCGTCGACGAACTCGTCCTCCTCGTAAGAGGCGATGCCGCTGCTCCCCGCGGTCGCCGGTGGGAAGGCATCGAGGTTGGCCTCGGTGAGGACCAGCCGGGAGACGAGATCGGGCCGCCGATGGGCGAGCACGATGCCGACCGCCCCGCCCATGCTGTGCGCGATCAGCTCGGCGCCGGTGAGATCCGCCGCGTCCAGTGCCGCGGCCAGGGCGTCGGCGTTGTCCTCCAGTGTGTACCCGAAGTGTTCGGGCCGGTCGCTGATGCCGTGTCCGGGCAGATCGACGAACAGGCTCCGCCGGCCGGCGAGTTCCGGACGGGCCGCGATGTGCGCGTGGTACACGGACGAGGCGGACCCCAGTCCGTGTACATACACCCGCGCGGGCTCCTCGCCAGGCGTCCCGGTCCAGCGGATGCAGCTGCCCTTGCCATCGAAATCGGCCTGCTTCACAGGGTCCCCCTCATTGGTTCGAGTGCCGAGTTCGGCACGCCACCAAGATGCATCGAGACCGAGGTATTCGGAATCCGATGTATCGGAGTCTCGATGTACAGCGTGGATACGAGAGAATGCGGGCATGCTGGAGCTCGCGATCCTCGGATTCCTCTACGACACCCCGCTGCACGGCTACGTCCTGCGCAAGCACATCGCGGCGCTGACCGGACACGTACGCCCCGTGGCCGAGAGCACGCTCTATCCCGCGATCAAGCGGCTGGAGAAGGCCGGCCTGCTGGCCCGGGCCACCGAGCCGGGGTCCGTGGCCGCACCGCGCCATGTGCTCACGCTCACCGAGGAGGGCAGGAGCGCGCTGCGCCGCCGGCTCGCCGAACCGGCGCAGCGCGACATCACCGACGAGAACCACTGGTTCACGGTGCTCGCCTTCCTCAGACACCTCGACGACCCCGCCGCCCAGGCGACGGTCCTACGGCGCAGACTGGCCTTCCTGGAGGAGCCGGCGAGCTTCTTCTACGAGGGTGACCGGCCGCTGCGCGCCGAAGAGCTGGACGACCCCTTCAGGAGCGGCATCCTCACCATCGCGCGTGCCACGAGCCGGGCCGAACTCACCTGGCTGCGCGACACCATCGCCTCACTCGACGAGGCCGGCCGCTGAGGCGTCCGTGTTCGGGCGGCTCAAACCACTTCACCGATTCGACCCTCTTCTGTCGCCGAAGCTCCAACTCTACGTTGAACAGGAGCAGATCAACGATCAGATTCGAAGCCACACAGCCGGAAGGCGGTCCGCATGTTCGACAGGATCCGTAGGTACGTCACCGGATTCCGATCTTCCACGGCAAGCACGAAGGAGGCCGTAGGCCGGGAGAAGCGCGCACACAACTTGTTCGAGGCCGCGGCCGCCTATGTGTCGGCCCGCGCGGAGGACGACCAGGACCGGGTCGACGAGGCGGCGGACTGGGTGTCCCCGGAGGCGCTGTCGTTCGGGGTGAGCGAGCTGGCGTGCCGGGCCGTGATCGCGCTGGCCCGGGAGCGCGACGAGTCGCCCGGAACGGTGGCCCGTGACCTTCTCGGATTGCCGGTGTCCTGACCTGTCGGCCGCGGATCCGGTCGTTTCGCCCGCTCCAGGTGGAAAACTGCAGCTCCAGGTGTGATGGGGAGTCGTGACAACCACCTTCCGCTCGCACTAGGGTGCGCGCCGTTGGACGAACCACTGGGGAGGCTGGGATGGCCGAGACAGAAGACGAGGCCGTCGCCGCCGCGGACGATGCGCTGTACGTGCTCACGGCGGTGCTGCTGACGCCGGCGCAGTTTCCGAGCGTGCTGGGTGACGACTATCCGGAGGCCTGTACGGCGCTGGGCCTCGCACCGCGCGCCGACGGGTACGGGCTGGTGCTGGGCCAGGACGGCGACGGGGCCCGCTGGACGGTCGTCATCGACGACGTCTCGCTGGTCGCGGTCGCGATCGCGTCCTGGGACTGCGGCATGGAGTACGAACTGTCGCCCGACGAGCGCACGGTCGTCGCCGCGCTGCCGGGCTGGCCCCTCGCGCTCGCCGTCGTGGCCCCGGGCGTCGCCGGCGCCGCACGACCCGGGCCCCGACATGGCGGACCGCGACCCGCTGACCCCGCCGGACACAAGTTCCTGGGGCCCGGCCCAGCGGCGCCTGGGCGCGGACGAGATCGCCCTCCAGTGGGCGGTGTGGCGCGAGCAGATCGACGACGCCGACTTCCCGACACCGGGGGACGCGCCGGAGGAGGCGGGACAAGACGCTCCGGAGGGCGCGGAGGACGCGCCGAAAGGCCACGGCGGGGTCCGCCGGGTCCTGGCGGAAGCACGCGCGTACGTGGACTCGCCACCGCCCCTCGGCAGGGTCCGTTCCTCGTTCGCGCCCGGCGATGCCCGGACCCTGCGTGCCGACGGCCCCGGCTGGTCGATGGTGGCCCGTACCGACGACATCGCGTTCGTGCTGCTGGACGACGAGCCGGGCGAGGTCCTGCCGGTGGGCCGTGGCCCGGAGCTCCCCGGCCTCCTGGAGGCACTCGACAAGCTGGCCGTACGGCCCAGTTGAGCCCAAGCGGGACGAGTCCCGGCCAACGACCGGGACTCGTCTCGTCAGCGTCCGTCCGGGGTGCCGAGGAGGCCACCGAGGCGATGTCCGGGCGCCATGGGCAGGGACACGCCGGGGCGACCGCGCCTCAGCGGCCGATCTCCTTGCGCGCGACACGGCGCAGCCTGCGCCGCTGTGAGGGGTCCAGCGTAAGGTACGCGGCCGCCGGGACTCCCACCACGATCAGGAACGACACCCACCAGGGCACCCAGATCAACAGGATGAGCCCGACCGCCACTCCCCCTGCGGCGATCTTCGCGCTATTCGACATGTGCGTCGCCTCCTTCGCGGCCACTGCCGCTCTCTGCTCCGAAAACGGGCCGGCGCTTCCCACGGTTCCGCACCGCAACCCTGAGACGTCCCTGAGACTCGACCCCTACGCGTCCCTGAGCGCCCGCACCGGCACTAGGAATCGAACACCTGGTGAAGTGGCTCGGGTCACAGCCTAGCCATTCCAGGTCGCCCGTCCATGTGCTGTACCCTCGGCGACCCGGAGCCCAGTAGTCAAATTTGAGGAGTGTGACAGAGCTGTGCAGAGAACCCCCGCGGCGCCACCCTCCGACCTGTCCCAACTGGCCGGATGCTGCGCCGTGTTCGTACCGGCGGATCCCGCTCGCACCGGCACCGTCGGCTTCTGGCGACCCGACGGCGAGGCTCCCCCGGCCGTCGCGTCGGGAGCGGCCGCGGACCTGACCGTCCTGCTGCCCCGCGGGAACGGCGTCGAACGGGTACGGGTGCCCGCGGTGCTGCTGCCGGTGCGCACCGCGCTTCCGTTCCTCACACGCGCGCGTGTCTTCCCGCACGCGCACCGGGCGACCGCGTTCTGGGGCGCGGCGGGTGTGCTGGCCCTGCACTTCCTGGCGCGAGGTCTGCTGCTGCCCGGCCTGTCCCCCGCCGATCACGACGTCTGGCGGGTCGGGCCCCTGTCCGCCCGGGACTCGGAACTCGTCCGCGAGCTCGCCGCCGCCATGCCGCCCGACGCCCACGCGGTGCCGTCGGCCGGTTCCGCCGAGGCGCCTCTGATGCCGGAGCCCGAGCGGCTGCTGCGTGCCTTCCTCGACGCGGTGGCCGACGCGCTCCCCCGTTCCCCCGCCGCGCGGCTGGTGACGGGTGGCCCCGCCTACGCGGCGCCCGAGCCGCAGCATCTGCCCGCGCAGCGGGCCTGGGCCGACGACATCGCCGCGGTCCACGACGCGGGCGTACGGCTCTCGCTGCGCATCGAAGTGCCCGGCCTCGAGGACGCCGCGCACGACGCCGTCGACGACCGGGTGGGCGACGACACGCCCGTGCGGTTCCGTGCCGTGCTCCAGGTGCACCGGGTGAGCGGACCCGCGCTCGTCGCGGACGCGGTCGAGGTGTGGGTGGGATCCGGCCCTTCAGGCGCTGCCTTCGGCCCACGCGCGCGGATGGACGCCCTGCTGGCACTGCGCCGTGCGGCGCGCGCCTGGCCGCCGTTGACGCCCCTGCTCTCGGCGGGCGTGCCCGACGCCGTCGAACTCGCGGACGACGAGGTCGCCGAGCTCCTCGGGGAGGGCGGCCGCGCCCTCGCTGCGGCGGGTGTCGACGTGCACTGGCCGCGGGAGCTGTCGCGCGAACTGTCCGTCCATGCGGCCGTCGGTCCACCGGAAGGTGATCCTGAGCGGGAAGGGGATCCGGAGCAGGACGGAGGTGCGGAGCAGGGCGGAGATGCGGCAGACATGCCCTCGTTCCTGTCCGCCGACGCCCTGCTCACCTTCAGCTGGTGGTTCGCGCTGGGCGGGCGGGAACTCACACGCGAGGAGCTGGACCGCCTCGCGGAGGCCAAGCGTCCGCTGGTGCGGCTGCGCGACCGCTGGGTCCTGATCGACCCGGAGGAGGCGCGCCGCGCCCGCGCACGGCAGAACGGCAAGGTCAGCGCGATCGAAGCACTCGGCGCCGCGCTGACCGGCTCGGCGGAGTTCGACGGCACCCGTGTCGACGTACGGGCCACGGGCCGGCTGGCGGAACTGCGGGACCGGCTCGCCGACCCGGAGGCGCGGGAAGAGGTCGTCCCACCGGCCGCGCTCGACGCGAGCCTGCGCGACTACCAGCTGCGGGGCCTCGGCTGGCTGGCCCGCATGACCTCGCGGGGCCTGGGCTGTTGCCTGGCGGACGACATGGGCCTCGGCAAGACGATCACGCTGATCGCCCTGCATCTGCACCGGCAGACCGATGCGTCGGCCGCCGGTCCCACGCTCGTCGTCTGCCCGGCGTCCCTGCTCGGCAACTGGCAGCGCGAGATCGAGCGGTTCGCGCCCGGCACACCGGTGCGGCGGTTCCACGGGGCCCGGCGCGATCTCGGCTCCGTGGGCGACGGGGAGTTCGTCCTCACGACGTACGGCACGATGCGCCTGGACGCCGCCCGTCTCGGCGAGGTGCCCTGGGGCATGGCCGTCGCCGACGAGGCCCAGCACGTGAAGAACCCCTACTCGGCGACCGCGAGGGCGCTGCGCTCCATCGGCGCACGCGCACGCGTGGCGCTCACCGGAACCCCGGTGGAGAACAACCTGTCCGAGCTGTGGGCCATCCTCGACTGGACGACCCCTGGGCTGCTGGGCCGCCTCGGTACCTTCCGCGCGCGGTACGCGCAGGCCGTGGAGAGCGGGCGGGACCCCATCGCCGCGGAGCGGCTCTCCCGGCTCGTGCGGCCGTTCCTGCTGCGCCGCCGCAAGTCGGACCCCGGCGTCGCGCCCGAACTGCCGCCCAAGACCGAGACCGATCACCCGGTGCCGCTGACCGAGGAACAGACGGGCCTGTACGAGGCCCTGGTGCGCGAGACACTGGAGCGGATCCGGGCGGCCGACGGCATGGAGCGGCGGGGCCTGATCGTGAAGCTGCTCACCGGCCTGAAGCAGATCTGCAATCACCCGGCGCAGTTCCTCAAGGAGGACAGCCCGACCATCGCGGGACGCTCGGGGAAGCTGGAGCTTCTGGACGAACTGCTCGACACGATCCTCTCCGAGGGAGGGGGCGTTCTGGTCTTCACCCAGTACGTGCGCATGGCGCGCCTCCTGGAGCGGCATCTGTCGGCCCGTGGGGTGGCCTCGCAGCTCCTCCACGGCGGCACGCCCGTCGCCGGTCGTGAGGCGATGGTGCGACGGTTCCAGGACGGTGAGGTGCCCGTCTTCCTGCTGTCGTTGAAGGCCGCCGGCACGGGCCTGAACCTCACCCGGGCCGAGCACGTGGTGCACTACGACCGCTGGTGGAACCCCGCCGTGGAGGCGCAGGCCACCGACCGCGCGTACCGAATCGGCCAGACCCGGCCGGTACAGGTGCACCGGCTGATCGCCGAGGGCACGGTCGAGGACCGCATCGCGGAGCTGCTGAGCCGCAAACGAGAGCTGGCCGACGCCGTGCTCGGATCGGGCGAGGCGGCTCTCACCGAACTGACGGACGCGGAACTGGCCGATCTGGTGGCATGGCGCGGGGAGGCACGATGAGCCGGTACGACGACGACACGGTGCGCACGTTCCCCACGCTGCCGCCCGCGCGCGGACGGGGCTTCGCGCAGACATGGTGGGGGCGGGCCTGGCTGCGGTCACTGGAGGACACCGCGCTGGACGCGGCGCAGGTCAAGGCGGGACGCAGGCTCGCCCGCGCGGGCGCGGTGGGCGCCGTGTCGGTACGCCCGGGCCGGGTGACGGCGATGGTGCGCGAGCCGGGGCGCGCGGCACACCGGGCCGACGTCCTGCTGCCGCGGCTGGTCGACGAGCAGTGGGCCCGTTTCCTGGACCTGGCCGTCGAGCGTGCGGGGCACGTGGCGGCGCTGCTCGACCGGGAGCTGCCCCCGCACCTGGTCGAGGACGCGGCGGCCGTGGGGATCGAACTGCTGCCGGGCCTCGGCGACCTGGAGCCCGAGTGCGGCTGCGACGCCTGGGACCACTGCGGACACACGGCGGCGCTGTGCCACCAGATGGCGCGGCTGCTGGACGAGGATCCGTTCGTCCTTTTGCTGATGCGCGGAATCGGAAAAAGCGCGTTCTTCGACGCGCTGCAGTCGCGCGGCGCCACCCCCGAGGAGCAGTCCGCCGAACCGGTGGTGGTGGATGCCGCGGAGGCCTGGGCGGCCGGAGACATCCTCCCTCCGCTGCCCGCGTTGCCCGACCTCCCGGACGTGCCAGGTGCGCCCGCGTCCCTGGATGCCGAGGCATCGCCCGTCCCTGGGGTCGACCCGGCGGCCCTGGAGTACCTGGCGGCGCGGACCGCCGCGGAGGCACACCGGTTGCTGGCAAAGGCACTCTGCGCCGTACCGGAACCTGGACCCTTCGACGCCGAGTTGACGCCGGAGCAGGATGCCGTACGTCTGGCCGTGGGCGCCCCCGAGGGGGCCGTCGCGAACCGGCTCGCGGAGGGATCGGGGCGTGGCCGGAAAGGGCTTGCGGCGGCCGTGGGTGCCTGGCGCCACGGTGGTGCGGCAGCGCTGTCCGTGCTGGACGAGGAATGGCAGATGACGGGCGAAGCACTCGCACGCGCGCGTGCCGCGCTCGAAGCGGCCTGGGGCGAGGACGACGATCGGCCGTCACTGCGAAAGCCGGACAACCGGTGGACGGTCCCGGGGGCCGGGATTCAGCTGCGCCTGGGCCGGGACTGCCGCTGGTGGCCGTACATCGAGGAGCACGGCCTCTGGATGCCCGCGGGAGGCCCGGAACGGGATCCGGCGACGGCACTTGCGGCGGCCCGGTCGGCACTCGACGACGAACCGTCCGACGAGTCCTGAGGAACGCCGGTGCTTCCTCAGGTCCCTGACGATCCGCCACTCATACGATCCCCATGCCCGCACAAGACCATCACGACCGACGAGTGGAAGACGTCCTCCGTTCATCCGACGGACGCACGACGTTCCGCCGGGGACCCAAATCTGGCCGCTGTCAATCAACTTGCTCCCAGGAGGCCCGATGTCCCCGCATGCCACCGGCCGGCGCCGCGTCGTCAACCGTTCCGTCACGACGGGTCTGCCCCTGGCCCTCGCGGCCGCCCTCGTGGCCGCCGGTACGGCCACGGCGGCACCGTCCGGGGACGCCGCCCACGTCATCCGTACGGCGACGCTCGGCGACATCCCGCTCGGCGCGTTCAGCAACGCCCTGCTTCCCGGCAGCGTGGACAACGACCGGGGCGTGGACCTCGGCGGCATCGGCAGCGACATCTACCCGGCGGGCCGCAAGGGCGAGTACTGGACGGTCACCGACCGCGGCCCCAACGGCCAGATCAAGGTGGACGGCAAGAAGCGCCGCACGTTCCCGGTACCGGGCTTCGACCCGGCGATCGTGAAGATCCGGGTGGCCGGGGACAAGGTGGAGGTGCTCGACGCGATTCCACTCACCACCCGGTCGGGCAAGGCCGTCACCGGGCTGTCCAACCAGCAGGGCCGGGACGAGGCGCCGTACAGCTATGACGCGAAGACCCCTCTGTCGTACGACCCGAACGGGGTGGACACCGAGGGCATCGTGCGGGCCGCGGACGGGAGCTTCTGGCTCGTCGACGAGTACGGCCCGTCGCTGATCCACGTCTCCGCGCGCGGGAAGGTGCTCACGCGTTACGTGCCCAAGGGGCTGAACCTCACGGGCGCCGACTACCCGGTGGTCGAGGCGCTGCCGTCCGTGCTGCTGCACCGGAAGATCAACCGCGGGTTCGAGGGGCTGGCCCAACTGCCCTGCGGAGACCTGGTGATGGCCCTGCAGAGTCCGCTCTCCCTGCCGGACACGAACGCCGGTGGCGCCTCGCGCACGACGCGTCTGATGCGGTTCTCGCCGAAGAAGCAGGCGGTCACCGCCGAGTACGCCTACCGGTTCGACCCGGTGAACGTGGTCGACCCGAGCGAGGACGACACGTCCGAGCTCAAGATCTCCTCGGTGGTCGCCGTGGGCGGTGACCGGCTGCTGGTCGAGGAGCGCACCGACAAGACCGCCCGGCTGCAGCTGGTGAGGCTGGGGCACAAGGCGGACATCCTCGGCAGCCCCTGGGACGACGACACGACGTCCCCGTCGCTGGAGCAGCTGGAGGACCCGGCGGCCGCGGGCGTCCCGGTGCTCGCCAAGCGGCTTGTCGTGGACCTGGGCACGGTGAGCGGTGTGCCCGGGAAGATCGAGGGCATCGCGCGCGTGGACCGCGACACGCTCGCCCTCATCAACGACAACGACTTCGGGATGACGGACGGCACGGGCGCCTTCGACGCGCAGGGCCGCCTGGTCGACAGCGGCATCGAGACGACGGTGACGTACGTCCGGCTGCCCGAGGGCATCTGACCTGCCCGTCAGGGAAGTTCCCCCGCGAGGGACGGCAGGATCGATCCGAGGTCGCTCGGCACCTCGGAGGGGAACCCCGACGGCAGCCCGCTCGGCAGCTTCGACGGCAGTCTGCTGGGCAGTTCGGTGGGGATGCTGAAGGAAGGCCTGGGAGAGCCGCCCGTGCTCGCACCACTCTGCGCGGGCGGCTTCTTCTCCGGTGCGCCGTCGCCGCCCGACGCCATCAGGACCACGGCCGCGACGGCTGCCGCGGCCACGAGGACCACCAGCACGGCGAGCAGCGGGCCCCGGCGCCTGCTCGGGGTCTCGAGGGCGCTGAAGGGGGTCGTCGGCGGGTCGTAGCCTCCGGGCGGCGGTCCGAAGCCGCCGCCCGGAGGCGGGGTGTCACTCGGGGGTCCGGGCGGCCGGGGTGGCACGGGCGGCATGGCCATACCGTCAAGAGTCGCCTCGTATCGGGCAACGCGCGACCCCCACGCGGAAGTTGATACGGACTCGTGCGGGGACCGCACGGTTTTCGAAGCATTCCGTCCAGAGGTCGCTCGGCAGACACCGACAACGGAACGCGCGCGTGGGGCAACCGGGAAACGGCCGCCCCGCGCGCGTGCGGTTCAGCCCCGCGCGCCCAGCAGGTGATCCATGGCCAGCTGGTCGAGCTGCTCGAAGGCCATCCCGCGCGCGGCGGCCGCCTCCGCGTCGAAGTCCTCGAACGCCGTGCGGTCGGCGAGCAGTGCCTGGAGGCCGTCCGCCGCGGTGGGCTGCGCCAGCTGGTCGAGCCGCGAGGCGCGCAGCGCCTCCTGGACCTCCGGGTCCGCGCGGAAGGCCGCCGAACGCTCCTTGAGGATGAGGTAGTTGCGCATGCAGCCGGCCGCCGACGCCCACACGCCGTCGAAGTCCTCCGTGCGCGGCGGCTTGAAGTCGAAGTGCCGGGGACCGTCGTAGCCGGCGGTCTCCAGGAGGTCGACCAGCCAGAAGGCGGACCGCAGGTCACCGGCGCCGAAGCGCAGGTCCTGGTCGTACTTGATACCGGATTGGCCGTTGAGGTCGATGTGGAAGAGCTTGCCCGCCCACAGGGCCTGCGCGATGCCGTGCGGGAAGTTCAGTCCGGCCATCTGCTCGTGGCCGACCTCGGGGTTGACGCCGTAGAGCTCCGGGCGCTCCAGACGCTCGATGAACGCGAGCGCGTGGCCGACGGTGGGCAGCAGGATGTCGCCGCGCGGCTCGTTCGGCTTGGGCTCGATGGCGAAGCGCAGGTCGTAGCCCTGGGAGGTGACGTACTCGCCGAGGAGGTCGAAGGCCTCCTTCATGCGGTCGAGGGCGACGCGCACGTCCTTGGCGGCACCGGACTCGGCGCCCTCCCGGCCGCCCCAGGCGACGTACGTCTTCGCGCCCAGTTCGACCGCCAGGTCGATGTTGCGGACGGTCTTGCGCAGCGCGTAGCGGCGCACGTCGCGGTCGTTCGCGGTGAACGC
This sequence comes from Streptomyces sp. HUAS 15-9, assembly GCF_025642155.1. Taxonomy (NCBI): domain Bacteria; kingdom Bacillati; phylum Actinomycetota; class Actinomycetes; order Kitasatosporales; family Streptomycetaceae; genus Streptomyces; species Streptomyces qianjiangensis. Next base: position 1,264,634 of record NZ_CP106798.1, read on the forward strand.
GCCGTCCTTGAAGACCGGGTGGGTGAAGAGGTTGGTCGTGGCCATCGGCACGGTCAGGCCGGTCGCGTCCAGGGCCTGGCGAAAGCGCTTGATGTGCGACTCGCGCTCGGCGTCCGAGGACCCGAAGGGGATCAGGTCGTCGTCGTGGAAGGTCACGCCGTAGGCGCCCAGCTCGGCCAGGCGCCGCACCGTCTCGACCGGGTCGAGGGCGCGGCGGGTGGCGTCGCCGAACGGGTCCCGTCCCTGCCAGCCGACGGTCCACAGGCCGAAGGTGAACCTGTCCTCGAGGGTGGGCTGGTAGCTCATGCCGCGACTCCTTGCTTGCTCCGACTATTTCGTCATGGCCGTTTACAAATTAGTATGCGCTCGCGTCTCTGGGAAGAGACAAGATGTCCTCGAAGGGGTGACGTACCGGTCGCCACTCCCTGGACACATCGGAAAACACCAGGCCAGATCCCGCGAGCCGGGGAAGAGGGAGAGCCCGATGTCAGCAGCCGAGGGTCCGCTCGTCGTCGGCGTGGACACGTCCACCCAGTCCACCAAGGCGCTGGTCGTCGACGCGTCCACCGGCCAGGTCGTGGCGAGCGGCCAGGCACCCCACACCGTCTCCTCCGGCGCCGGCCGGGAGAGCGACCCGCGCCAGTGGTGGGACGCGCTGTGCGAGGCCTTGCGCCAGTGCGGTGACGCGGCCCACGAGGCGGCCGCGGTGTCGATCGGCGGCCAGCAGCACGGCCTGGTCACCCTGGACGCCCGGGGCGAGCCGGTACGGCCCGCCCTGCTCTGGAACGACGTGCGCTCGGCACCCCAGGCCCGCCGTCTCGTCGAGGAGCTGGGCGGCCCCAAGGGCTGGGCGGAGCGCACCGGGAGCGTGCCCGGCGCCTCCTTCACGGTCACGAAGTGGGCCTGGCTCGCCGAGAACGAGCCGGACGCCGCCCGCGCCACCAAGGCCGTGCGCCTCCCGCACGACTACCTCACCGAGCGCCTCACCGGCCAGGGCACGACGGACCGGGGCGATGTCTCCGGCACCGGTTGGTGGGCGTCCGGGACCGAGTCGTACGACGAGGAGACCCTGCGGCACGTGGGGCTCGACCCGGCGCTGCTGCCCCGGGTCGTACGGCCGGGCGAGGTGGCCGGGACGGTGCGCGACAGCCACGACCTGCCGTTCTCCAAGGGCACCCTGGTCGCACCGGGCACCGGCGACAACGCGGCGGCCGCGCTGGGCCTCGGACTGCGCCCCGGCACCCCGGTACTGAGCCTCGGCACGTCGGGCACCGTGTACGCCGTGTCGAAGCACCGCCCCACCGATCCGACCGGCACCGTCGCGGGCTTCGCCGACGCGCACGGCGACTGGCTGCCGCTGGCCTGCACCCTGAACTGCACCCTCGCCGTCGATCGCGTCGCGGCGCTGCTGGGCCTGGACCGCGAGGCCGCGGAGGCAGGCGGCTCGGTCACCCTCCTGCCGTATCTGGACGGCGAACGCACCCCGAACCTGCCGAACGCCGCCGGTCTGCTGCACGGGCTGCGCCACGACACGACGGGCGGGCAGCTCCTGCAGGCGGCGTACGACGGCGCCGTCCACTCGCTGCTCGGCGCCCTGGACCTGGTGCTCGACGAGGACGCGGACCGCGGCGCACCGCTGCTGCTGATCGGCGGCGGAGCCCGCGGCACGGCCTGGCAGCAGACCGTGCGACGGCTGTCGGGCCGTCCGGTACAGGTGCCCGAGGCCAGGGAGCTGGTCGCGCTCGGTGCCGCGGCACAGGCGGCCGGACTGCTGACCGGCGAGGACCCGGCCTCCGTCGCCCGCCGCTGGAACACGGCCGCCGGACCGGTGCTGGACGCCGTGGAGCGGGACGAGGAGACACTGGCCCGGATCTCCGGGGTACTCTCCGACGCGGCCCCGCTGCTGGAGCGGGGGACGCGCCCACTGACCGACCGCCCATCGACGGACCCCGGCAGAGGACGCCTGTCGGGGACACGGACCGAGGACTGACGGAGGCATGACCACACCGCTGCACGAGGCCCGGCCGGCCCGTCCCGGCCGTGCTCTGCCCGACACCCAGCAGGGCATCCGCCGCCGCAATCTCGCCCGCGTGATGCACGCCGTCAGCGCCGAGGGCTCGCTCTCGCGTGCCGCGGTCGCCTCGCGCATCGGTCTGACGCGCGCGGCGGTGTCGACCCTCGTGGACGAGCTGATCCGCACCGGGCTGCTGGAGGAACTGGGCCCCGAGCGGCCCGGCAGGGTGGGCCGGCCGGGATCGGCGCTCGCCGTCAGCGGGCACGGTCCGGCAGGTATCGGGGCGGAGGTCGGCGTCGACCATCTCGCGGTGTGCGCGGTGGATCTGCGCGGCGCGGTCCGCGCGCGGGCCGTGCGGCACGGCGCGAACCGGGGCCGCGCTCCCCAACCGGTGATCCGGGAACTCACCGCCCTGGTCCGCCGGGTCGTCGCCGAGGCGGAACGGGAGGGGCTGTGGCCGGCCGGGCTGGCGGTCGCCGTACCCGGTCTGGTGGCGCGCGACGCCCGTACGGTCGTACGCGCCCCGAACCTCGACTGGAACGACACGGACCTCGGCGCGCTGCTGTCCACCGGCATCCCGCTGACCGTGGACAACGAGGCCAACTTCGGCGCGCTCGCCGAGCTCTGGCTCGGCGAGCGCACGCCCGGCGACTTCCTGCACGTGTCGGCCGAGATCGGCATCGGTGCCGCGGTCGTCGTGGACGGGCAGCTGCTGCGCGGAACCCGAGGCTTCGCCGGTGAGCTGGGCCATGTGCCCGTGCAGCCGGACGGGCCGCCGTGTCCGTGCGGCGGGCGCGGGTGCCTGGAGCAGTACGCCGGCGAGGAGGCGGTCCTGCGCGCGGCCGGCCTGGAGCCGGGCGAGGATCTCGTCGGTCTGCTGGCCCGGCGCGCGGAGGAGGGCGACGAGGACGTACGACGCGCCCTGCGGGACGCGGGGTCGGCACTCGGCATCGCCCTGACCGGGGCGGTCAACCTGCTCGACCCCGAGTCCGTGGTCCTGGGCGGCGCGCTGGCAGGGCTCTCGCCCTGGCTGCTGCCGTCGCTGAAGCGCGAGTTGGCAGACCGCACGGCGGGGCCCGCCTGTCCGGTGTCGGTGTCACGGCTGGGGTCCGAGGGGCCGCTGCTGGGCGCCGCGCACTCCGTGGTGCGGGCCGTCCTCGACGACCCGGCGACGGTCGCCGCGCTGCACGCCTGACAGCCCCTCGGGAAGTGACGGTCTCTCCGCGCCTGACGGCACCTCAGCCCAGGAACGCCGCGCTCGTGGTGCGGAAACGCTCGGGGTCGTCCAGCCACGGGAAGTGGCCGGCGCCGGGCTGGACGACGAACCGGGCGTCGGGAAACAGCCCGGCGAACTCGGCCATCGCGGATGGCGGCGAGTTCAGGTCGAACTCGCCGGCGAGCAGCAGTACCGGCTGCCCGAAGGCCGCGAGTGCGGCGCGGGTGGTGTCGGGGGCGTAGGCGCCCTCCGCTCCGTAGACGGCCGCGGCCTCCTGGTTGCGCTGTGCGTCCTCCGCGGCCCGGTGAGCGCGTGCCGCCGCGTTCCAACGGCCGTAGTAGAAGGGCGCGATGGCCTGCCAGGAGTCGGGGGTGGCCCGGCCCGCGACGATCGTTTCCAGCGCCGCGAAAGCCTCCGGGAACCATGTCTCGTCCCGTCGGAGCATGGCCGTCTCGCGCCGCAGATCCCCGCTGATCGTGAGGCCCACGGCCATCGGGCCGGGTGTGATCAGCGCCAGCTTGCCGACGCGGTCCGGATGGTGCTCCACGTACCGCACGGCCAGATTCGCGCCGCCCGAATGCCCGAGCAGATCCACCCGGTCCAGTCCCAGATGCCCGCGCAACGCCTCCACATCCGCGACGAGCCGGTCGCAGCGGTACGACGCCGGGTCCTCGGGCACGCCCGACTGGCCCGTTCCCCGCAGATCGAGCATGATCAACTGGCGGTGACCGTGAAGACCCCCGAGGTCGCCGAGGTAGGCGGAGGCCTGCATCGGCCCACCGGGCAGGCAGATCAGCGGTGGGCCGTCCCCGAAGACGTGGTAGGCCAGCTCGGTTCCGTCGTACGCGGTGACGTAGGGCATGGGGACGACCCTGGCAGCGGCGTTCGTGCGGGGCAACCGGGTTCCGGGCCGCCGGGATCCGGGCAGGGATCCGTCATCCGACTGGGGAGGCAGGCGTGGCGGAGTGGGTACCTCGTGAGATCTGGATCAAGACCCAGCCCCAGGCCCTGCTCGCCTCGTGCGTGCTGATGCTGGACGCGCGTGACCGCATCCTGCTCCTGCGCTACGGGCCCGAAGGGCCGGTAGCCGGGACCTGGTGGCTGCCGGGCGGGATGCTCGACCACGGGGAGGACCCGTGGACGGCCGCACGGCGGGAGATGCGCGAGGAGACCGGTGTCGAGCTCGGGCCCGCTCCCCACCTGATCGGCGTCGACCACCGGGGGAACGTCCTCGGCACCGGGCCGGTCCTCGACTGCTTCTTCCACGGCGGACGCCTCGCCGACGACAAGGGCATCCGGCTCAGCACCGAGCACGACCGGCACGGGCTGTTCGCTCCCGACGAGTTGGCCGCCATCCCGCTCACCGCGCGGCTGACCACACTCACGGCAGTGCACGCGGCCGCGCTGTCCGGAACGGTCGCCTATCTGCGGGAGGGGATGCTCCTGTGACCCGGGCCTACTCGCCCTTCTTCCAAGGGCCGACGGCCATCCTGCCGGTCGTCCCCAGGTCCAGTTCCGGTGTCACCATCACCGGCGCGACACCCGGCTTGGCCCACACCCTGACGTAGGGGGCGTTCACGGGCGTGCCGGAGAGGACCGTGTTGCGCCACACCAGACCCGCGTACGCGCGCTCCCCCGGCTTCAGCGCCAGCGGCCGGGGCGGGCCGTCGGCTCCGGTGCTCCCGGCTACGGACGAACCGTCGTGCAGCACGCGCACAGCGTTCACCGGCCGGTGATCCTCGCCCAGAGGACTCACCCGGGGGTAGCCGTCGACGCGGAACGTGCCGGTCCCGCAGTTCTCCAGATGGAGTGTCACCACGCGCAGGCCCATCGCGGCATCACCGTCGTCGGCGTACAGACGCACCCCGGACGACGGGCAGCGCCCGCCCTCGACCGGTGCCTCGTCGACGGGGACACTCCTGACCTTCACGACCTCGACGCGCGACCATTCCGGCGCGTCCGACATGTCCGTGGTCAGTGAGACGCTGCCCGTCACGGTCCGGCCGGGGCCGACCGACGGCACGGTCGCGGACCTGGACTCCGGCGATGCTCCGGAGTCGGCGACGAGCTTGAAGGTGACGTCGTAGGTGAAGGGCTCCGTCCCACGGTTGGTCACCTGGTAGGCGGCGCACTGGTGGGGTCCGCCACTGACATCGGTGACGCTGACGCCGTCCGTTTCCTCGGCGGAGGGCGCGCGGGACGCGGCGGGTTTCGAGGAGAACCCGGTGCGGCACGCCGAGCCGCCGGACCGGTGGGCCGGGCCGGGCTCCTGCTCCTGGCCGCAGGCCGTCAGGAGCAGGAGTCCGGCGAAGGCGGCGGACAGGTTCCGGGAGATGGCACGCATCCGCCGAGTCGATCAGAACGCGATCACGGCAGGCTGTGGCGGAGGCCATCCCTCCGGTCACAGGACCGTCACAAGGCCGCCCGATCGAGTGGGCGAGTTGTCCACAGTCCCGACGTCGTCCACCGAACCCCGCGACGGTCTCCTGTCCAACCCGCAGGCGCCGTACCGTGATTCACGTGAGGCGCAACCGCGATGTGCGTCACGGCGGCGGGCGTCGCCAGGCGGACGCCCGCACCCACCTCGACGAATCCACTTCACCATCAATGCGCAACCCAGGCGCTGGAATCGCCGTTGTCGAATGTGTGCGACACCAATGACACGTGCGTGGCCAGGCTCCGCAGGGACTGGCTGCCGAAGCGCGAGACTTGCCGCGGGCTGCCCACCCGGCCGTGTGGGACCACGGGAGGTCTCCGCCTGTGACTGCGTGCCGTATGCCCCCGAACCCCCGACGATGTTGAAAGGCAACCGACCATGGACCGGGCAAGACCGATCCCCAGCAGGAGACGGTTCCTCAAGGGCGCTGCCCTCGCCGCCGTACCGTACGCGCTGCTCCCCGACGCGCGGGCCGGTGCGCAGTCCCGCGCCGTCGACTATCCGCTCGCCGAGTGGCAGGCGGCCAGCGCCTCCAACTACACGGCGTCCGAGCGGCCGGGCAGCTATCGCGTCGACCGTGTGGTCATCCACGTCACGCAGGAGTCGTACACCGACACACTGTCGATCTTCCGGAATCCGAAGAAGGAGGTGTCCGCGCACTATGTGGTGCGGTCGGTCGACGGGCACGTCGCGCAGTGCGTGCGCGAGGCCGATGTCGCCTGGCACGCGGGGAACTGGGACTACAACACCCGCAGCATCGGCATCGAGCACGAGGGCTGGGTGGATCAGCCTGCCTGTTTCACCGACGCCCTGTACGTGGAGTCGGCGAAGCTGACCGCGGCGATCTGCGCCACGTACGACATCCCCAAGGACCGAGACCACATCATCGGGCACTACCAGGTGCCGGGCACCGACCACACCGATCCGGGACCGAACTGGGACTGGGACCGGTACATCGGACTGGTCAATTTCACGTAGGCCGGAGTCGAACCTGTTGCCCGCGTGAACACCCCGAGTGACGATGTCCCCAGCATCGCCGTCCGGGGAGGCCGAGTTGTCCGATCCGTGGGTGGCCCTGGAGCCGGGGGCCGACCCTGCCGAGCGCGTACGGGCGCTGCGCCGGGCGCACGAGACGTTCACCACGGCCGGCACCGTGCCGCTGCCGGTGCGGGCGGTGGTGGCGGACTCGTGGCGGCGTTCCGCACGGGCGGGTGTGGGGCCGGACGGCAGCGCGAGCGTGGAGCTCATGGACGGGGAACTCGGTATCTATCGGGCGGAGCATCCACTGGCCCGGGTGATGCCGCTGTTCCGCGAGTTGATGGGCACGTTCGCGGCCGACGGTGAGCATCTGCTCGCGGTGTGCGACGCGCACGGCAGACTGTTGTGGGTCGAGGGCCATCCGAGCACCCGGCGTCGTGCCGACAGGATGAACTTCGTCCCGGGTGCGCGCTGGGCGGAGACCGCGGTCGGGACGAACGCACCGGGTACGGCGGTCGCCGTCGGCCGGCCGGTGCAGGTCTTCGCGGCGGAGCACTTCATCCGCCGGGTACAGCCGTGGACCTGTGCGGCCGCACCGGTGCACGATCCGCGGACCGGACGGGTGCTCGGCGCCGTGGACCTCACGGGCGGCGACGCCCTTGCCCATCCGCACAGCCTGGGGTTCGTCCAGGCCGTGGCGCGCGCCGCCGAGTCACAGCTCGCGCTGCTCGACCCGCCGCGGCCCGCGGACCGGACGCCCGGTCTGACGGCGCTGGGCCGCGACGAGGCCGAACTTGTGCTGGACGGCCGCCGGATCAGGCTCAGCCGCCGGCACAGCGAGCTCCTGATGCTGCTGGCCCGGCATCCGGAGGGGCTGACCGGGGACGAGCTGCTGTGCGCGCTGTACGAGGACGAGTCGGTGACGCCGGTGACACTGCGCGCCGAACTGGCCCGGCTGCGCAGGCTGCTCGGCCCGGGGCTGCTCGCGTCGAGGCCGTACCGGCTGACGGCTCCGGTCGAGTCGGACGTCGCCGTGGTGGAGCGGCGTCTGGAAGCGGGGGCCGTCACCGCTGCCGCGGCGGCGTACTCCGGTCCGCTGCTGCCCGGCTCGCAGGCGCCGGCGGTGGTGCGGCTCAGGCGGCGTCTCGCCGACGGGCTGCGCACGGCGCTGATCGCACGGCGCGATCCGGACCTGCTGGCGGACTGGGCGCACGCGCCCTGGGGCGAGGACGACCTCACGATGTGGCGGGCGCTCGCGGCGGTACGGCCGACGGCGACGGTGCGGGCGCATCTGGCGACGCTGGAGGCCGAGCTGGCGCTGCCGGCCCGACGGACACCGCGCTGACCCGGCACGCAACGTGGTTGCAACGTCCGGGTTCCTACCCTCCCGGCGGGAGCTGCCCAACGGCGGGCAGCGCTTCTGAAGGAGGCAGACCAGCATGACCCGCTACACGGCGCCCGGTACCGAGGGCGCGATCGTCTCCTACCAGACGCGCTACGACCACTTCATCGGCGGCGAGTACGTGCCGCCGACTCGCGGGCAGTACTTCGAGAACCCGTCCCCGGTGAACGGGCAGGCGTTCACCGAGATCGCGCGCGGCACCGTGGAGGACGTGGAGCGGGCGCTGGACGCGGCGCACGCGGCGGCTCCCGCCTGGGGCCGTACGTCGGTGACGGAGCGTTCCGACATCCTTCTCAAGATCGCCGACCGTATGGAGGCCTACCTCGAGCCGCTGGCGGTGGCCGAGAGCTGGGAGAACGGCAAGCCGGTGCGCGAGACGCTGGCGGCCGACATCCCGCTCGCCATCGACCACTTCCGGTACTTCGCGGGCGTGATCCGGGCGCAGGAGGGCTCGCTGAGCCAGGTCGACGACGACACGGTGGCGTACCACTTCCACGAGCCGCTCGGTGTGGTGGCACAGATCATTCCGTGGAACTTCCCGATCCTGATGGCGACCTGGAAGCTGGCGCCGGCCCTCGCCGCGGGCAACGCGGTCGTCATCAAGCCGGCCGAGCAGACGCCGGCCTCGATCCACTACTGGATGAGCCTGATCGCGGACCTGCTGCCGCCGGGCGTGGTGAACATCGTCAACGGCTTCGGCGTGGAGGCGGGCAAGCCGCTCGCGTCCAGCCCGCGGGTGGCCAAGGTCGCGTTCACCGGGGAGACGACGACCGGGCGGCTGATCATGCAGTACGCCTCGGAGAACATCAAGCCGGTCACACTGGAGCTGGGCGGCAAGTCCCCGAACATCTTCTTCGACGACGTCTGGGCGCGTGACGACGACTTCCGGGACAAGGCCCTCGAGGGTTTCACGATGTTCGCACTCAACCAGGGCGAGGTCTGCACCTGCCCGTCCCGGGCACTGGTCCAGAGCGGCCACTACGCCGAGTTCCTCGAAGCGGCGGTCGCCCGCACCAGGCTGATCAAGCCGGGGCACCCCCTGGACACGGACACCATGATCGGCGCCCAGGCCTCCAACGACCAGCTGGAGAAGATCCTCTCCTACCTGGACATCGGCCGCCAGGAGGGCGCGAAGGTCCTCACGGGCGGCGAGCGCATCGAGTACGACGGCGAGTTGAAGGGCGGGTACTACGTCCAGCCGACCATCTTCCAGGGCGACAACCGGATGCGGATCTTCCAGGAGGAGATCTTCGGCCCGGTCGTCTCGGTGGCGTCCTTCGACGACTTCGACGACGCCATCAAGATCGCCAACGACACGCTGTACGGCCTCGGCGCCGGTGTATGGACCCGCGACATCAACACCGCGTACCGCGCGGGCCGCGCGATCCAGGCGGGCCGCGTCTGGACGAACTGCTACCACGCATACCCCGCACACGCGGCGTTCGGCGGCTACAAGCAGTCCGGGATCGGCCGGGAGACACACAAGATGATGCTGGAGCACTACCAGCAGACGAAGAACATTCTTTGTTCCTACAGCCCTCAGAAGCTTGGCTTCTTCTAGAGCCTGAAGTCGGTTGCCTGGAGGCATCGTTGCGCTCCAGGCAACCCGAAATAGCGGCTACACTCTGTGATTAACTGGAGTCTTTGGGCTACTGTCCGACACCCAAGGGAGTCTCTCCCGGACCAGTCGTGGACCAAGCGGCGCCGAATGACATCACCCCACGAGCCGCCCGCTCATGAGCGCCGCGAGTCCATGAGAACGCCTCCTGGCACCGCATCAGATCGAATGCCGGGCGTGCGTCCCATCACTCGCGCACCGACCGTCGCATTGGCTCTCAGCGGGTGACGTGTTCTCGACCACTTCGAGTGGACCAGTGCCGAGGCCCACCGGGAGGTGGCGAACGCCGGAAAACACGACAGGGTGCACGAGATCTTCTCCAGCACCGGGCGAACGGTTCGGCCACGGAAGGTGGTACCGCTTTCACCCCTGCCTGTTCCGGCCGCCGGCGTGATCCGATCGTGCCGAGGCACCCGCTGCGGGTATCCCGCTCCGTCGGGAAAAGGAGATCGCACAGGCAATGGATCACCCCGTCCCGCTCTCCGGGTACCGTCAGGGTATGAGTCATCCGCACCCCGAGCTGAGAGCCGCACCGCCCCTTCCCGAAGGAGGGCTGCGGGTCATCGCCCTGGGCGGCCTGGGTGAGATCGGCCGCAACATGACCGTCTTCGAGCACGCGGGCAAGCTGCTCATCGTCGACTGCGGCGTGCTGTTCCCCGAGGAGACCCAGCCCGGCGTGGACGTGATCCTGCCGGACTTCACCTCGATCCGGGACCGCCTGGACGACATCGTGGCCGTGGTCCTCACCCACGGCCACGAGGACCACATCGGCGGCGTGCCGTACCTGCTGCGCGAGCGGTCCGACATTCCCGTCGTCGGCTCCAAGCTGACGCTGGCGTTCCTGGAGGCCAAGCTCAAGGAACACGGCATCCGGCCGCGCACCGTGCGGGTGCGGGAGAGCGACCGGCGCGGTTTCGGGCCCTTCGACTGCGAGTTCGTGGCGGTCAACCACTCCATCCCCGACAGCCTCGCGGTCGCGATCCGCACCCGGGCCGGGATGGTGCTGCACACGGGCGACTTCAAGATGGACCAGTTCCCTCTCGACGACCGCATCACCGATCTGCGCGCCTTCGCCCGCCTCGGCGAGGAGGGCGTGGACCTGTTCCTCACCGACTCCACCAACGCCGAAGTACCCGGCTTCACCACCTCCGAGCGTGAGCTGAACCCGGCGATCGAGCAGGTGATGCGCACCGCGCCGCGCCGGGTCATCGTCTCCAGCTTCGCCAGCCACGTGCACCGTATCCAGCAGGTCCTGGACGCCGCCCACCAGCACGGCCGCAAGGTCGCCTTCGTCGGCCGGTCGATGGTCCGCAACATGGGCATCGCCCGTGACCTGGGCTATCTGAAGGTCCCCTCCGGTCTGGTCGTGAGCACCAAGGAGCTGGAGAAGCTCCCGGACCACAAGATCACTCTGGTGTGCACCGGCTCCCAGGGCGAACCGATGGCCGCGTTGTCACGGATGGCCAACCGCGACCACATGATCCGCATCGGCAAGGACGACACCGTCCTGCTCGCCAGCTCCCTCATCCCCGGCAACGAGAACGCCATCTACCGGGTGATCAACGGACTCACCCGGTGGGGCGCCCACGTGGTCCACAAGGGCAACGCCAAGGTGCACGTCTCCGGGCACGCCAGCGCCGGCGAACTCGTCTACTGCTACAACATCGTCAAACCCCGCAACGTCATGCCCGTGCACGGCGAATGGCGCCATCTGCGGGCCAACGGCGACCTCGCCATCCGCACCGGTGTCGACCCCGACCGCGTCGTCATCGCCGAGGACGGCGTCGTCGTCGACCTGGTCGACGGGCGCGCGTCCATCACCGGCAAGGTCCCCGCCGGCAACGTCTACGTAGACGGCATGGAAGTCGGCGGCGCCACCGAAGCGTCCCTCAAGGACCGCCTCACCCTCGCCGCCGAAGGCGTGGTCACGGTGGTGGCGATCGTCGACGCGGACACAGGCGCCCTCGCCGAGGCCCCCGACTTCCTGGCCCGGGGCTTCGTCCACGATGACACCACCTTCGAGCCGGTCATCCCCGTCATCGAGAAGACCCTGGCCACCGCGGCCGAGGAAGGTGTCGGGGACGCGCGCCAACTCGAACAACTCGTCGCCCGCGCCGTCGCGAACTGGGCGTTCCGCACCCACCGCCGCAAGCCCCTCATCATCCCCGTCATCATCGACGCCTGAACCACAGCCCGGCAGCACAGTCCCCGGTTCCGGCCGCGGCCCCGCCGGCATCGAGGCCGGGCACGGGAGTCAGCAGCCACCCCAGCAGGCCGGGGTGGCAACGCACTCCACATGATGACTCATCGGAAGGTGTCGGCCTGCGCGAGCCATGGAAAAGACCAGGTCAGCACCACTTTCTCGGCTCGCCGCGCAGCGTGCGGGCAGCCTCAAACGAGCGTCACGGCCGGCGGCCCGTGCCTCCTGCTCAGGAAAGAATCGGCTGTGACAGCCGGCTCGCGGCGGGGATCCGCCCCCACCCGCTCCAGACGCAGGCTCGCTTACCGCCCGCACCACTTCTGCGGCCGCCATGAGGGATTCACGCCCTCCAGCGATCGAGTCACAACGACGTCGAGAATTCGCAGAGTGCACGCGGCATCGCGCCGACCTCCAAGCTCAGGGACCGTACGGTGACGGCGCGCCACTGCGGGATAGCGGCAAGGCCCGTGGGGAAGCGGATCATCTTCGGGTAGGTGCGCAGTGTTTCCGGGGCGTGCTCGCGCCCGTAGCCGCTGTGCTTGGTGCCTCCGAAGGGGGCGCCGAGGACGCCGCAGAAGTAGTTGTTGACGAACACCATCCCGACCTCCAGCCGCCTGGCCACCCGGAACGCGGTCGCGCTGTCGCGGCTGTAGACCCCGGCCAGCAGTCCGTAGTCCGATCCGTTGGCGATCTCGACGGCCTCGTTCTCTGAGGAGAACGCGGTGACCGTGACCACCGGGCCGAATATTTCCTCGGTCGCGATGCGCATGTTGCGCGTTTTCGGCCACCTGAGCGGGAGAAGCTGATGGACGAGCTCAACGCTCTGGGAGTGCGGGAGGCAAGGAAGTAGCCGGGGGAGGCCGCTGGCGCAAGCGATCACTCCGCCAGGGCAGAGGCGACGGCACACACGGAGCGCGCGGCGTCCAGCGGCTCCTGCATGCCGGCCACCATGCAGGCGAAGCCGGAGCCCCGCCAACCGGCACACCGCGTCATTCCGAAGGAATGCGAAACTCGAATTCGGGACGGTCCCACAGCACGGCGGGCGGGTTCGCGAACGCGGTCCCGCTCCGCACCGCACCAACGCGGTGGTAGAAGTCCTCGGCGGGAAGATGCGACACGACCTTGACACGGTCGAGCCCGGCGGCACGGGCCTCGGACTGCATGTGCGCCACGAGCAGCCGTCCAATACCCCGTCCTTGCACTTCGTCGGCGACGAAGAGCAGGTCGAGCTCCGGCGGAGCGAGGACGAGCGAGTAGAACCCGAGGACCCGGCCTCCATGCTCGTCGGCGCCGACGGCCACAAAGGCGCGGTGGGCCTCGATGTAATCAGGACCGACCCGGTAGCCCGCGACTGCGGCTGCGTACTTACCCTCGTAGGCGCCTGAGCCACGCACGAGCCGCGTGAGCCGTTTGGCATCCCGCGCGACCGCCCTCCGTATCGTGATCGGCTGGCTGATCGGAAAAGGGCGTGAACTCATCGGGAGAGTATTTCGCACCGGGGAGTGCCTTCGTATGGCGGGTCGGCTGCTCGGGCAGGCGTTCCTGCACCACTCCCGGGAACCGCTCGCCGAGGCCCCGATCGGCCACGTCACTGCCGCCGAATCGGCCGCCCGCAAGCAGCCACTGGACGCCCGAACCGATGCGGAGGAGCTGGAGAACGGTGTGGTCGACGGCTGCTCTCCCTGAGCCCGCCGTGGCGAAGCCGAGCCGGTACAGGAAAATTCCGAGCCAGCCTCATGAGGCGGATCGTCCTCGACCTGTTCGTCGGCCCCGGCGGCTGGAGCCACGCCCTCACCGTCCCCGGGGCCCGGGACATCGGCCTGGAGTGGGACAGCTGGGCCTGCAGAACCCGGGCTCGAGTCGTTCGGTGGACGATCCAGACCGATGTCGCCCGCCATACCGTATGGATCTTCTCCGGTCGGATTCCCGGGCTGACCGCCTCCCCGCCGTGCCAGGCGTGGTCGATGGCGGGCAAGCGTCTTGGCCTGGTCGACCAGCCGCTCGTCCGCCAGGCAGCCGCGCTCGTCACGGCCGCGGCCACGATCAGCAGGATGATCACGCGGGGCGTGCGCGACGGTTCGGCCGGGGCGCCGGAGAGGTTCGTCGACGCGGCCGGGACCGGCGGGAGGCTCGACCGGGGCCGGCGGTGCGACGCGCGGCCGGTCAGGGGTGGCGAGAGCGAGTGTGTTGTTCGGGTCCGGGCTCGGGTCCGGCCCGAGCGAGCCCAGGAGCTCCTCGGGCGTGGGACGCCCGGCCGGATCCTTGGAGAGGCAGGCGGCGACCAGCGACCGCAACTCCCCCGGCAGCGCGGAGAGATCCGCGGGCTCGTGCACCGACCGGTACATCAGCCCCATGGGCGTGCCGGTGCCGAACGCGCTGCCTCCGGCCGCCGCGACGAGTACGGCCCCGAGTGCGAACATCGGCGGCACCTCCGACTTCGTCGCCTTGCGCCTGCTCGGGCGCGAGGTATCCGGGAGTGCCGAAGGCCGCCCCGGTGGCGGTCAGCCGGGTGGACTCCACGGCCCGCCCGGTCCCGCGTATCCGTCCGGCAGCGTAGGCAAAGACACCGCCCGGCGGTCCGGGAAGCCGGTCTCAGCCGCCGCGCCGCACCCGGGCCGCCTTGCGGGCCTCCGCGAGCTTGCGGGCCTCGCTGCTCTTGCGGGACGACGACCTGCCACCGGAACCGCTCTTCGCGTCCTTGGTGCTGCCCAGGCCACCGAACGGGACGTTGTGGTTCTTGGGGCGCGGTACGGCCGGCCCGCCGTCGAGAGGCTTTCCGGAGGGGGCCTTGGCGCCGGTGATCCGGCTTAGCTCCGCCTCGCCGGACCGCACTTTGGTGACCTTGGGGGCGACGTCGGCGTCCGCCATGACCTGGCTCGTCTCGCGGCGCTGTCCCGACAGGACGAGTGTCACGACGGTGCCGGAGCGACCGGCCCGGGCCGTGCGGCCCGCGCGGTGCAGATAGTCCTTCGGGTCGGTGGCCGGGTCGACGTTGACCACGAGGTCGAGGTCGTCGACGTGCAGGCCGCGTGCGGCGACGTTCGTCGCTACCAGCGCGGTGACCTGCCCGTTCTTGAACTGGGCCAGGGTCCGGGTGCGCTGCGGCTGGGACTTCCCGCTGTGCAGGGCGGCGGCGGCCACGCCGCTGGCCCGCAGATGCCGCGTGAGCTGGTCGACGCCGTGCTTGGTGTCCAGGAACAGCAGGACGCGGCCGTCCCGAGCGGCGATCTCCGTGGTCACGGCGTACCGGTCCGGGCCGTGCACGACGAAGACGTGGTGCTCGATCGCGGACACCGCGCTGGACGAAGGGTCGACCGAGTGGACGGCGGGGTCACGCAGGTAGCGCTGCACCAACTGGTCGACGTCGCGGTCGAGGGTGGCGGAGAACAGCATCCGCTGCCCGTCAGGACGCACCTGGTCCAGGATCCCGGTGACCTGCGGCAGGAACCCCATGTCACACATCTGGTCGGCCTCGTCCAGGACCGTGATGCGCACCCGTCCCAGTCGGCAGCCCTTGCGCTCGATGAGGTCGTGCAGCCGACCGGGCGTGGCGACGACGATCTCGGCGCCATCCCGCAGCACGGCGGCCTGCCGTCCGATGGACACGCCGCCCACCACGGTCGCGAGCCGCAGCCGCAGCGCCTCGACGTACGGGGTGAGCGCCTCACCGACCTGCTGCGCCAGCTCCCTGGTGGGCACCAGAACGAGCGCCAGCGGCTCTTTCGGCTGCGCGCGCTGCCCGGCCGTCCGGGCGAGCATCCCCAAGCCGAAGGCGAGCGTCTTGCCGGATCCTGTGCGACCCCGGCCCAGGACGTCCCGTCCCGCGAGCGCGTTCGGCAGCGCCGCCGCCTGGATAGGGAAAGGCACAGTCACACCCTGCTCATCGAGCGCCCGCCGGACCTCGGCCGGCAACCCCAGCTGGGCGAAGGACGCCGCCGTGGGCACTGCCGAAGTGGCGCCCGACGCCTCGGACACATCGTCCTGCTGCCGGGCATCGGCACGTGTTGATTCGCTCACAGAGAGCCTTCCTCCGAAGGGACCGTACCGAGGAAGGCGCGGCAGGGACGCGGCCGCCGGCCAGAGACACCCAACGGAGCACCGACACAGCGACACAGCAAAAGCGCAACGTTAGCACAGGGCACGCCGTCCGGGCCTCCCGTGCCGCGCCGCTCAGCCGAGGAACGACAGCCGGACCTGCCTGTGCGGAGCCATGTGGTGCCCCAGGGACACTCCCAGCATCGACGCCCAGCGGCCCCCGCCACCAAGATCCGGACCAGGAGCGGACCAACTTCGCTTCTCCTCCGGCGATTTCACTCATTTCCTCAGGTCAGCGGCGGATTGGGCCGTGTACCGCCAGCAGACCAAGAACCTGCTGGTCAGCTACTCCGCCAAGAAGCTGGGCTTCTTCTAGCCGCACCGGCCGAGCCGCCCGGCCCGCAATCTCCCCCGGGCCGGGCGGCTCTGCGCTGTTACGGCGCCATCTCGTACGTGCCGGACAGTGCCTCGACGCGCTCCCAGACCCGGGCCGAGCGTGCCTCGTCGATGACGGGACGCCGGACCGCGCCGAGTGCCCAGCGCTGCTGCGCCTCCGTGGCGGAGTCCTTGCCGTGCAGTTCGACGGCGTGCCCGGAGAAGTCGCGGACCAGCACCGAGAACAGCTCGTCGAGCACGGACTCGTCCAGGTCGGTCAGGCGGGCCTGCTCCAGGATCAGCTGGCCGTGCACCACCAGCGCGAACAGCTGGCCCACCGAGAGCAGGAAGTCGAGGTCGCGGCTCTGCCGCTCATCGGGGGCGACGGTGGCCACGAACTCGCACAGGGCGTCGGCCTGCTCGCGGAAGCGGGCGACGTTCGGCACCTCGGCGTACGCGTCGTAGGCGGTGCGCCAGTCGTGGAAGCGTACGGAACCCAGGCCGCGGGCCGGCCCCTGCCGGAACAGGAAGTCGTCGTCGGCGGCGTCGAGCCGGGTCGGCACGGCGGGGTACTCCACCGGCTGCAGCAGATGGTTGCGCATGAACTTGAGGATCAGCGCGAGGTTGACGTGCACCGTGCCCTCGAGCTTGGGCAGCCCCCGGATCTCGACGGCGGCCTGGGCGAAGTAGTTGTCCTTCTCGAAGCCCTTGGCGGCGATGACGTCCCACATCAGGTCGATGACCTTCTCGCCCTCCGTGGTCACCTTCATCTTCGTCATCGGGTTGAAGAGCAGGTAGCGGCGGTCGTCGGGGCCGGCCGAGCGGAAGTAGTCGACGGCGCGGTCGCTGAACAGCTTCATGCCGACGAGGCGGACGTACGCGTCGGCCAGCTCCCGGCGCACATGCGGGAAGGCGGTGACGGGGCGGCCGTAGAGGATGCGGTTGTGCGCGTGGGTGACGGCCTCGTACATCGCGTGCTCGCAGATGCCGATCGAGGCCGTGCAGAGGTTGAACTTGCCGACGTTGACGGTGTTGAGGGCCGCGTCGAAGGCGGCGCGGCCGGTGTGCAGGACGTCCTCGGGGGCGACCGGGTAGTCCTCCAGGCGGAACTCGCTGACGTACTTGGAGGAGTCGACGACGTTCTTCACCAGGTGGTACGCCGGGTGGCGGCTGTCGGCGGCGAAGAAGACGTACCCGTCGGGGCCCTCGATGTCGGTGCGGCGGCCGAAGACGGAGACGAGTCCGGCGGCGTTGCCGTTGCCGATGTAGTACTTGGAGCCGGAGGCCCGGAAGCCGCCGTTGCCGTCGGGCTCCAGCAGCATGTCGGTGGAGTAGATGTCGGCGCCGTGGGTCTTCTCGGACAGTCCGAAGGCGAAGACCTCGCCCTGGGACAGGAGTTCCGCGGCACGGCCGCGCGCCGCCGCGTTGTCGCTCTGCCAGACCGGGCCCAGACCGAGGATCGTCACCTGCCACGCGTACCAGTAGTCGAGGCCGTAGAACCCGAATATCTCGTTGAGGGCGGCGATCCGGGCGGTGTCCCAGCGCTGGTCCTGGGAACCGGCGGACGCGGCGGAGGCCGGGGTGAGGAACGTGGCGAACAGGCCCTCCTTCGCGGCGAAGGCGAGGAAGTCGCCCAGCCAGGCGCGGGAGCGGTAGTCCTCGATCAGCTTCCGCTTGCCGCGCTCCTCGAACCAGTCGACGGTTGCGCGCAGCAGCCTGCGGGTCTCGGGGTCGAAGTGCGCCGGGTCGTAGGTGTGCGGGTTGAAGAGCAGGGGGTCGGCCATGGGAGGTCCACCTTCTGAGGGGTCGGGGGCAGGGGTCGGTCGAACGGGTTCAGGCGGAGGGCGGGGGCGTGCCGGCGAGGCGGTGGAGGGTGGTGAGGACGTCGTCGAGCCAGGCGACCGTCATCCGCTCGTAGGCGATGCCGCCGCGCAGCACGACGTGCTGCAGTTCCTGGCCGGCGTCGAGCGGAGCGGGCGCGTCGGGCCCGGCGAAGTCACGCAGCTCGCCGGCGAGGTAGTGCGCGAGCCGGTCGCTGTGCACCTGGTGGTGCCGCTCCACCTCGCGGATGAGCGCGGCGGGGTCGTCGAAGGCCGCGCCGCGGATCTTCACGGCGAGTTCGTGACGGATGCTCTCGGGCTCGATCGGCTCGTGCAGCCACTGGTTGAGGGCCGTGCGGCCGGGGCCGGCGACGGAGTACTCCCGCTTGTCCGGCCGGCCCTGCTGCGGCACCTCACGGACGGCGAGCAGGCCTTCGCTCTCCATGCGCTTGAGCACGCGGTAGATCTGCTGGTGCGTGGCGGTCCAGAAGTAACCGATGGACCGGTCGAACCGCCGGGCCAGCTCATAGCCGGAGCCCGGCTTCTCCAGCAGGGAGACGAGGATCGCATGCTCGAGCGCCATACCCCTGATCTTGCTATGCAACTCGTTGCATAGACAAGAGCCACGGAACGCGTGAGACACGGCTCACCCGTGCGTCGGGCACGGGCGGGCCGGCCCGAACCCGAACGCGCCCGGCACCGGGGGCCGCGGCATCAGCCCAGTTCCGCCTCCAGCCACTTCAGGACGTCGGGCGTCACGGGGTCGGTGATGTCGGCGAACTCCTCGTGCTTCAGCAGGAACTTGGCCACGTAGGGGCAGACCGGCACGATGCGCTTGCCCAGTGCGCGCACATCGGTGAGCGCCTGCTGGACCAGCTGCCCGGCCAGGCCCTGACCGGCGTGGGCGTCGTCGATCTCGGTGTGGAAGAAGACGCGCTGGTCACCGCGGTCGCGGTATGCGGTGAGACCGGCGCGCTCGCCGTCCACCTTGATCTCGTAACGGTGCCGGGCGTCCACGCGCTCGACGGTCGGTGCCGAGGAAGGCTGGTTCATCGCGATTCCCTTCGGATGCGGTTCATGGGGTGCGGTTCGTTGAGGGTGCTGCTCGCCGCATGTGGTTCGCAGGCCGCCGTTCAGTCGCGCGGCGGATTGCCACGCGGTGCAAGGGTGGCGTTCGGCAGGGCCGGGGCGGGCAGCCGGTCCCCGGGGTATCCCTCGACGGCCCCGAAACGGTCGGAGGCGTTCTCCCATTCCTCTCGGGCCCGGACGATGTCCTCGTGAGTGCGGCCGATGAAGTTCCACCACATGACGATCCGCTCGTCGAACGGGGCTCCGCCGAGCAGGACCGCGCGAGCGGGTTCGTCCGACTCGTTGACGAGGGTCAGGGCCTCGACTCCGGGGTGGACGTAGCCCAGTTCGGCAGGGCGCAGCGTGGTGCCGGCCGCGCGGACGTGCCCGTGGTCGACGAGAAGGCCGTGTTCGAAGCCGGGGTCCACCGCCGGCGTGATCACCGCATGCGGTTCGAGGGTGATCTCGGCTCCGAGGAGGGGCGTGAAGGTCCGTACCGGCGAGACGGCTCCGGCGAGGGCACCCAGGAAGACCCTGACCTCGGCGCCGTCGATCCGCACCGGCTCGGGTACGTAGTGCTGGAAGTCCCGCTCGGCGTACCGGTGTTCGCCGGGCAGCGCCACCCAGAGCTGCACGCCGTGCAGGACGGTGGTCCGCGAGGTGGAGACCTCGGAGTGGCTGATGCCGTACCCGCCCGTCATGAGGTTCAGCTCGCCGGGCCGTACGTATGCATGGCTGCCGAGGCTGTCCCGGTGCTCGATCTCGCCGCTGAACAGCCAGCTCACCGTCTGCAGCCCGGTGTGCGGATGCGGGGCGACCTCCATGCCGCCGGTTCGGGCGACGTCGTCCGGGCCGTAGTGGTCGGCGAAGCACCAGGCGCCGATCAGGGTCCGGGCCCGCTGTGGCAGCGTGCGGCGCACGGTCATCGCCCTGGGGCCACCCAGGGGCACGTCACGCGGGGTGACTATGTCGACCTTCCACTCGTCGCTCATCGCCCCGTCGGCCTCGCCCATCGGAACCACCTCTCAAATGATGATAGTTTCGAATTCAACAATATAGGCCCGGTGATTATGCCCGAGGGAGCCCCAGATTGAGCAGCAGCCCCACATCCCGGTCGGCGGTCCGGCGGATCTTCGTCGACAAGCAGAGTCCCAAGCCGTACCACGCCCTGGTGCAGACGTCCGAGGCGGTACGCACCGCCGCGGCCGAGGCGGACCTGGACCGCACCGTCGTGGAGCTGATCAACCTCCGCGTGTCGCAGATCAACGGCTGCGCCTACTGCCTGGACGTCCACACCCGTGCCGCCCTGCGCGCCGGTGAGACGACGCGCCGGCTCGGAGTGCTGGCGGCCTGGCGGGACACCGAGGTGTTCACCCCGCTGGAGCGCGCCGCGCTCGGCCTGGCCGAGGCGACCACCGAACCGTCGGACGCCGTCGCCCAGGAGGCCGCGTACGCAGCCGCGCGGGAGGTGCTCACCGACGACCAGATATCCGCGGCGATCTGGGTGGCCGTCACGATCAACGCGTTCAACCGGGTCTCGATCATGAGCAAGCACCCGGTGCGGTACCCATAGGGCCCTCAGCCGATGAGGACCCGTGCTGGACGGGCTCCTGGCGAACCGTGAGACTGGACCGACCCGACCCGACCGGACCGGCCCCACGCCACGCCACGCCACGCCACGCCCAAGGACGGTGACCATGGATCAGGACATCCCCCGCGTCGAACTCACCCCGCGGGCCGCCGACCTGGTGCGCAGGCTGCGCGCCTCCCACGGGCCGTTGATGTTCCACCAGTCGGGCGGCTGCTGCGACGGCAGCGCGCCCATGTGCTATCCGGACGGCGAGTTCCGCACCGGCGGCTCCGACGTGCTGCTGGCCGAGCTGGAGGTCGAGGGCGTCGACGAGCCGGTCACGTTCTGGATGTCGCGGAGTCAGTACGCGGCCTGGAGCCACACGCGGCTCATCGTGGACGTGGTGCCCGGCCGAGGGAGCGGTTTCTCGCTGGAAGCACCCGAGGGGGTACGTTTTCTCACTCGTTCTCGTGTCGTGGAGGTCTAGCCACCCCGGCGGAAACCGCGTTCTGGTGCACTTCCCCTGAATCCTGGAAGCGTCGACGAGACTTCAGGGGGCGAAGTGACGCGTCGTCACAAGCAGTTGACCGCTGGAAGAACGGTACTGACGGTCCTCACGACGTTCGGTGTGCTGGCCGGTGCGGCCCTGACGGGGGCGGCACCGGCCGACGCCGTTCGGAAGACCGTCCCGATCGCACAGGGCGTCTCCTACGAGCAGTTCGACATCGCGGCGGCCAAGGGCGTGACCCACGCCCATGTGCTCCTCGTCGACCTGCGCAACACGCATGTGCACCTCGACCTGTTGTACCCGGGCGCGGTGGCCGCCCGCGCCCCCGTCTCGAACCTCGCGGACTCCGCGGGCGCGGTCGCGGGCGTCAACGGCGACTTCTTCAACATCACCGAGACCCAGCACCCGGGCGTCGAGGCGACGGGTGCGAGCGTGGGACCGGCGATCGCGAACCGGCGCGTGCTCAAGGCGGCGGTGCCGACCGGACAGCGGTTCGGGCCCTCGCTGCCGCCCGGTACGAACACCAGGGAGGTCTTCGGCGTGGGCGTCGACCGGCGGGCCCGCCTGGACCGGCTCACGCTGCTCGGGACCGTCCGCACGACCGAGGGGCCGCTGCCGCTCCGCGGGCTCAACCAGTACGCGCTGCCGGTGGGTTCCGTCGGCGCGTACACCGCACGGTGGGGCAGCGTCTCCCGGAAGCGCGCCACCTGCGGCACCGACACCGACCGGGCCGCCGCGTGCAGCAAGGACACCTACGAGGTGACGGTCCGCGGCGGCCGGGTCGTGTCGGCCTCCGGCACCCCGGGCAGGGGCCCCATCGGGGCGGGCACCACGGTCCTGGTGGGCCGGGAGGCGGGCGCCCGGCAACTGCGCAAGCTGTCCCTGGGCGAGCAGGTGAGCATCCGGACCGGGCTGTTGCCGTCCGCATCCAGGATCGCCTACCGCTTCGCCCTCGGCGGCTATCCGGTCCTGCGCGACGGGCAGCCGCTGGCCGGTCTCGACAACACCACCGCGGCCGTGCGCACCGCCGTGGGCTTCGCGTCCGGCGGACGGCGGCTGGTGCTGTTCGCGCTGGACGGGGCTCCCGCCTATCGCAGCGGCCTGACGATCGCCGAAGTCGCCGCTCAGATGCGGAAGTTGGGATCGACCGACGCCTTCAGCCTGGACGGCGGCGGGTCCACGACACTCGTCGCCCGCGCACCCGGCGGGAGCGCCGTGTCGGTACGCAACCACCCCAGCGGCGGCGCCGAGCGCCCCGTGCCGAACGGCATCGGGGTCTTCTCGGCGCCGTGACTCAAGGCCGCAAGCCACTCACGGACTCAGCACAGCAAGCTGCTCATGGACTCAGGGCCGCAGGCTGCTCACCAGGTCCGCGGTCGCGGTGAGCCCGTTGCTGATGGTGGGCGCCATGCTCGTGCTCGCCAGGTAGAAGCCGAGCAGCATGCACACCAGAGCGTGGGAGATCTTCAGTGAGCCGTTGCGCATGAAGATCACGGCCAGGATCAGGAGCAGCAGCACCACAGAGATGGAAACGGCCATCGCGAACCTCCTCCGCCACGCCCATTTCGCGGCGTTCGGCCGCAAGTGTGGCGTAGCGGAGGGTTCGTCCGGGCGGCTGACGTGTCCTCCGATCGTGTGGTGTCGTCCGGCCGTGGGGGGTTGGGCGGTGGATGTCAGGCCGTGGGACGGGCGTCCAGGAACGCTTCCAGGCCTGCGAGGTCGTCCGTGTTGAAGTAGTCGACGTCCACGGCGAGGAGCTCCGTCCACAGCGCGTCCCGTGCCGGACCGGCCGCGTCGGGTGTGGCCCAGAACCGGACCCACTGCCCGCATGCGTGTGCGGCCCGGATGATGCTCCGCAGCTTCTGGCGCTCGGCGTCCGGGAACGGACGTCGCCCAGCCAGGTGAAGTTGAGGGTCCAGTTGTCGGAGATCATCGGGACGAAAGAGGCGGGAGCCGAGGTGCCGAGGTCGGTGAGCCGGCCGTCGTAGAACGCCCGGCGCACGGTCTGGGCCTCCATCGGGACGCGGGCGGCGCGGTCGCCGGAGATCACGGCGGTGACCGGGCCGGGGTGCACGCGTCCGTGCGCGAACGTCGTGAACAGGTGCTTGTAGCGCCGCAGGTGGCGGTCGAGTTCGAGGTAGGTCGACGAGCCCTCGGTCTTGATGTCGATGAGGAGCTGCAGGGGCCCGCGCCAACCCCGGTACACGGAGCCGTGGTTGACCTTGACGCGGGCGGCCAGCGGGTCGAGGTAGAGGGATTCGAGGGTGCGGGTCGGGTCGAGCTCGGTGGCGTCGTGGGCGACGAGGAGCTGCTCGCCGACGAGGAAGATGTCGGCCTCGACGCTGTCGAACCGGTGGTCGAGGGCGTCGAACAGGGGGCGCGGGTGCTCGTAGTCGTTGTGGGCGTGGGCGCGCCACAGCGGACGCGGGCCGTGGTGGCCGCCGCCCGCCCAGGCCTGCGCGGCGGGCAGCATGAGAGTGCCCGCGAGGGCGGCGCCGAGGGTGGTGAGGGCTCTGCGACGAGTGGTGAGGGCCATGCTCTGCCTCCCTTGTAGGGCCGTATGGGACCGAAGGGAGTATGCGTTCGATCCGTGCCCAAGTGGCTTTCCCTTGCGGGGAGTTGGCCGGACCGCCGCCCTCTGTTCACTTGCGCGCGAAGAGGCCCGCCCCAGATGGGCGGGCCTCTCGTGGTGCGGTCAGGGTGCCTGGAGGTCGACCAGTTCGGCCAGTGCCTCGCGGTGGGCGCCCGCGGTGCCGTAGGCGATCGAGTCGGCCTTCGCCCGCTTGAGGTAGAGGTGGATCGGGTGCTCCCAGGTCATGCCGATACCGGCGTGGAGCTGGAGCGCCTCCTCGGCGGCGTGCACGGCAACGGCCGACGCATAGGCCTGGGCGACGGCCACCGAGACATCCGTGTCCTCGCCGGAGGCGAGCGCGTCGGCGGCGTTCCGTGCGGCGGCGCGGAGGTTGACCACCTCCAGCCACAGCTGGGCCAGCCGGTGCTTGAGCGACTGGAAGCCGCCGACCTGCCGGTTGAACTGCTTGCGCTCCTTGAGATACCGGACCGTCTCGGTCAGCGCCCAGTCCGCGACGCCGAGTTGCTCGGAGGCCAGCAGCCCGGCCCCGGCCCGCAGGGCCCGTCGTACGGCGGGTTCCGCATCGCCCAGGCGGTGTCCGGCGGCCCCGTCGAGGGTGACTGTGGCGACCGGCCGGGTCAGGTCCAGGGAGGTCTGCGGGGTGACCGTGACGGCCTCCGCGCCGACCGCGTACAGCCCGCCGTCGGCAGCCGGGACCAGCAGGACGTCGGCCGCGGCCGCGTCCGCGATCCCGGTGAGCTCGCCGTGCAGCCGGCCGTCCTGGACGCGTACGGTCTTGACGGCGGCGCCCGGCGCGGTGTGCAGGGCGACGGCGAGGACGCCGATGGTCCGGCCCGACGCGAGCTTGCCGAGCAGGTCCGCGTCCCCGCAGGCCGACAGGGCCTCGGTGGCCACGACCGCGCTGGTGAGGTAGGGCACGGGGGCCACAGCGCGGCCCAACTCCTCCAGGACCACGGCGGCTTCGCGATGCGAGGCGCCCTGGCCGCCCTGTTCCTCCGGAACCAGGAGTCCGGCCAGGCCCATGCCCTCGGCGAGCGCCTTCCACAGGGCGAGGTCGTGCGGCGCGTCCGACTCGGTGCGGGTGATGACACCCGCCGCGTCGCAGTGGTCCGTGAGCAGGTCTCGGACGGCGGCGCGCAGCGCCTCTTCCTCCTCGGAGTAGAGAAGATCCGGCTGTGTGCTCATCGGGCGAGGTCCTTCCAGGCGACGTCCTTGTCGGTGCGCGGCTCGGCGGGCAGGCCCAGGACGCGCTCGGCGACGATGTTCAGCAGGACCTCGCTGGTCCCGCCCTCGATGCTGTTGCCCTTGGCGCGCAGGTAGCGGTAGCCGGCGTCACGGCCGACGAAGTCCACCAGTTCGGGGCGGCGCATGGTCCAGTCGTCGTACAGCAGGCCCTCCTCGCCGCCGAGTTCCACCTCCAGGCCGCTGATCTCCTGGTTGAGGCGGGCGAAGGCGAGCTTCATGCCGGCGCCCTCGGGGCCGGGCTGGCCGACGGCGAGCTGCTGGCGCAGGCGTTCACCGGTGAGCCGGACGACCTCGGCCTCCACCCACAGCCTGAGCAGGCGCTGGTGCAGGTCATGGGTGCGCAGCTCGGGGCGCTCGCGCCAGGACTTGGCGACCGGGCCGATCATGCCGCCCTCGCGGGGCAGCCGCATGCCGCCGATGGCGACGCGCTCGTTGTTCAGGGTGGTCTGCGCGACCCGCCAGCCGTCGCCGACCTCGCCGAGGCGGCGGGAGTCGGGGATGCGGACGTCCGTGAGGAAGACCTCGTTGAACTCGGCCTCGCCGGTGATCTGCCGCAGCGGCCGCACCTCGACGCCCGGGTCGGTCATGTCGCAGATGAAGTAGGTGATGCCGGCATGCTTGGGCACGTCCGGGTCGGTGCGGGCGATGAGGATGGCCCAGCGGGCGATATGGGCGCTGGAGGTCCACACCTTCTGCCCGTTGACCACCCAGTCCTCGCCCTCCCGCACGGCGCGGGTGCCGAGCGCGGCCAGGTCGGAGCCGGCGCCCGGCTCGCTGAACAGCTGGCACCAGACCTCCTCGCCCGTCCACAGGGGCCTGAGGTACCGCCGCTTCTGCTCCTCGGTGCCGTAGCGCAGGATCGTCGGCGCCGCCATGCCGAGGCCGATGCCGATGCGCCGCGGGTCGTTGTCGGGGGCGCCCGCGGCCTCCAGCGTGGCGTCCACGACGGCCTGGAGGGTGCGCGGGGCACCGAGGCCGCCGAGGCCCTCCGGGTAGTGCACCCAGGCGAGCCCCGCGTCGAAGCGGGCCCTGAGGAAGTCCAGGCGGTCGGTGGTCGCGGGCGGGTGCGCGGCCAGCAACTCCGCCGTGCGGCGTTCGAGTTCGACTGCGTCGGTCATGCGGCGGCTCCGTTCTCCAGCGACGGTACGACGGCGACCCGGCCGGTGGTGACACCGTCCGCGACCCGCTGTACGGCGGCCGCGGCCCCGTCCAGCGGCACGCGCTCGCTCACCAGTGGCCTGATCGCGCCCCGGGCGGACAGCTCGGTGAGCTGCTCGTGACAGTGCTGGACCAGCTTCGGGTTCTTGGTGTTGTACAGGCCCCAGTGCAGGCCGAGGATCGAGTAGTTCTTCACCAGGGCGTGGTTGAGCCCCGGGCTGGGGATGGTGCCGCTCGCGAAACCCACGACCACGATCCTGCCCTCGAAGGCGACGACCTTGGTCGACTGTGTGTAGGCCTCGCCGCCGACCGGGTCATAGATCACATCGGCGCCGCGGCCGCCGGTGGCCTCCTTCACCGCGGCGACGACGTCCTCGCCGCGCCGGTCGATCACCACGTCGCAGCCCAGCTCGCGGGCGACGGCGGCCTTGTCGGGGCCGCCCACGACACCGATGACCTTGGCCCCGGCCGCCTTGCCGAGCTGCACGGCCGCGCTGCCGACGCCTCCCGCGGCGGCGTGCACGAGCAGGGTCTCGCCGGCCTCCAGACCGGCCCGGCGGTGCAGGCCGAACCAGCCCGTCTGGTAGCCGATGTGCAGCGCGGCGGCCTCCGCGTCGTCGAGGGAGTCGGGCGCCGGCAGCAGCGCGGCGGCGTCGGCGACGGCGTACTCGGCGAAACCGCCGTACGGCAGCGCCGGGTTGGCGAGCACCCGGCGGCCGTCCTCGGTCTCACCGCAGATCTCCACCCCGGGTGTGAACGGGAGCGGCGGCCGCACCTGGTAGTGGCCGCGGCACATCAGCACGTCCGGAAAGTTGATGTTGGCGGCACGCACCTTCAGCAGAACCTGGCCGTCGGCGGGTGTGGGCCGCTCCACCTCCTGGAGCCGCATCACCTCGCTCGGCTCGCCGTTCTCGTGCACTTGCCATGCCTGCATGCGGTGCCTCCACGGGACTGCCTCGTCTGGCCGGGGTCGATCGCATACTAAGCGGTCGCTTGCCATTCAGGGAACAGTCCCGCGTATCACGACCCGGACGGCCGCGCCCGTACGTGCATCCGCTCGCCCTGCGGACCGAACAGGCTCAGGAACTCCGCCGGCCCCTCGCCCGTCGACCCGAACCAGTGCGGCACCCGGGTGTCGAACTCGGCGGCCTCCCCCGCCGTGAGCACCACGTCGTGCTCACCGAGCACCAGCCGCAGTCGCCCGGAGAGCACATACAGCCACTCGTAGCCCTCGTGGGTGCGCGGGTCGGGCTCCTGCCGCCGCTGCGGCTCCAGCACCTTGAACGCCTGGAGCCCGCCCGGCTGCCGGGTCAGCGGCCAGTGGGTGCGCCCGTGCCGCACGATCGGCTTGGCCCGCACGCGCGGATCCCCGACCGGCGGGGCACCGACCAGTTCGTCCAGCGGTACCTGATGGGCCTGCGCGATCGGCAGCAGCAGCTCCAGGCTGGGCTTGCGCAGGCCGGACTCCAGACGGGACAGGGTGCTGACGGAGATGCCGGTCGCCTCGGACAGCGCCGCGAGGGTCACCTCCCGCTCCTTGCGGATCCGCCGCAGGCGGGGGCCCACGCCCGCGAGAACGTCGTCGGTGGTCATGTCCGTATTGCAGTTTCGGCAAACAAGTTTGTCAATCCGACGGGGTCGCGCGACCGTCGGCCGCGGAGGTGGTCATCCATGACCGAGAACACCGATCACTACGAAGTCGTCGTCATCGGGGGCGGCGCGGCCGGGCTGTCCGCGGCGCTCGTCCTGGGCCGCGCCCGGCGCCGCACGCTGGTCGTCGACGCGGGTGAGCCGCGCAACGCGCCCGCCGCGCACATGCAGGGATATCTCTCGCGGGACGGCATGTCACCGGCCGAGTTCCTCGCCGTGGGACGCGAGGAGATCGCACGGTACGGCGTGGAGCTGGTCCGGGACCGGGCGGTGGAGGTCCGACGGGACGGGGACTTCACGGTGACCCTGGCGAGCGGGCGCGAGGTCCGGGCCCGGCAGCTGGTCGTCGCGACCGGGCTGAAGGACGAACTGCCGCCGGTCGCGGGCCTGGCCGAGCGATTCGGCCGGGATGTTCTGCACTGCCCGTACTGCCACGGCTGGGAGGTGCGCGACCGGGCGTTCGGGGTGCTCGCCACGACCCCGATGAGCGTGCACCAGGCGCTGATGGTGACCCAGTGGTCCAAGGACGTGACCCTCTTCCTGCACCGGGTCGCCGAGTCGGAGCTCGCCGACGGCGACCTGCGCCGGCTGGCGGCGGCCGGGGTCACCGTGGTGCCGGGCGAAGTGGCGGAGGTGGTGGCCGACGAGGACCGGCTCACCGGGGTCCGGCTCGCGGACGGCACGGTGTACGACCGCGAGGTGCTGTTCGTGGCCCCGCGTGCCGTACCGCGAACGAACCTCCTGGCCCGGCTGGGCGCCGAGCTGCGCGAGACACCCTTCGGCACGTACCCGGTGATCGACGAACGCGGTCTGACGACCGTCCCCGGCCTATGGGCGGCGGGCAACGCCAGCGGATTCGCCGAGCAGGTGGTCAACGCGGCCAGCCGGGGCTACCGCGCCGGAGCGGCGATCAACGGAGAACTGCTCTTCACCGACCTCGACGCGTCCGCACGGGTGTAGTCCCGGCCCCCGCGTTGCACCATGGCTGCATGCTGCTGACCCGGCTCGCCCACGTGTCCCGGGAGGTCGCCGCCACCGCGGCACGGTCCCGGAAGACCGCCCTGCTCGCGGAGCTGTTCCGGGACGCGGAGGCGGACGACGTGCCGATCGTCATCCCGTATCTCGCGGGACGGCTGCCGCAGGGGCGGCTCGGCATCGGCTGGAAGGTGCTGAGCCGGAAGGTCCCGCCGGCCGCGGAGGCCTCGCTCACCGTGCGCGAGGTCGACGCCCGGCTCACCGAGCTCGGCAAGGTCTCCGGGCCCGGCTCCCAGGCGGAACGGGCCCGGCTGGTCGGCGAGTTGATGGGTGCGGCCACCGAGGACGAGCAGCACTTCCTGTTCGGGCTCATCACCGGCGAGGTGCGCCAGGGCGCCCTGGACGCCGTGGCCGTGGAGGGGCTGGCCGCGGCGACGGGCGCGGACGCGGCGGACGTACGCCGGGCGGTGATGCTCGCCGGTTCGCTGCAGACCGTGGCGCAGGCCCTGCTGGCGGACGGCCCGGCGGCCCTCGACCGGTTCCGGCTCACGGTCGGCCGTCCGGTCCTGCCGATGCTGGCGCAGACCGCCTCCTCGGTGGCGGAGGCGGTCGGGAAGCTGGGCGCGTGCGCGGTGGAGGAGAAGCTGGACGGCATCCGTGTCCAGGTCCACCGGGACGGCGACACGGTACGGGTCCACACCCGCACCCTCGACGACATCACCGACCGGCTGCCCGAGGCGATCGCCGCGGCCCTGGAGCTGACGGGCGACCGGTTCGTCCTGGACGGCGAGGTGATCTCCTTCGACGCGGACGGGCGGCCCCGCTCCTTCCAGGAGACCGCGGGACGGGTCGGCTCCCGCGTGGACGTGGCGAGGGCCGCCGAGGAGGTCCCCGTCTCCCCCGTCTTCTTCGACGTCCTCGCGGTCGACGGCCGCGATCTGCTCGACCTGCCGTTCGCACAGCGGCACGCGGAGCTGGCCCGGCTGGTGCCCGAGCCGATGCGGGTGCGGCGGACCGTGGTGTCCGGCCCGCAGGACGTGACCGGGGCGGAGGAGTTCCTGGCCGAGACGCTCGGACGCGGCCACGAGGGAGTCGTGGTCAAGGCCCTGGACGCCCCCTACAGCGCGGGCCGGCGCGGCGCCTCCTGGCTGAAGGTCAAGCCGGTGCACACCCTCGACCTGGTCGTGCTGGCCGCCGAGTGGGGTCACGGGCGCCGCACGGGCAAGCTGTCCAACCTCCACCTGGGCGCCCGCAACCCCGACGGCACCTTCGCCATGCTCGGCAAGACCTTCAAGGGCCTGACGGACGCCATGCTCACCTGGCAGACCGAGCGTCTCCAGGGGCTGGCCGTCCAGGACGACGGCCGGGTGGTGACCGTACGCCCCGAACTCGTCGTCGAGATCGCGTACGACGGTCTCCAGCGCTCCTCCCGCTACCCCGCCGGGGTCACCCTCCGCTTCGCCCGGGTGGTCCGCTACCGCGAGGACAAGCGACCGCAGGACGCGGACACGGTCGAAACGCTGCTGGCCGCGCACCCGGAGGTGAGGTCTTGAAAGAGAAGCGGAGCGCCGGTCTGCTCCTGTACCGGCACACCAGCGACGGCCTGGAGGTGTTGCTCGGCCACATGGGCGGCCCCTACTTCGCCAAGAAGGACGCCGGGGCGTGGACCGTCCCCAAGGGCGAGTACGAACCCGACGAGCCCGCCTGGGACGCGGCCCGCCGCGAGTTCCAGGAGGAACTCGGCCTGCCGCCGCCCGACGGGGAGGCCCGACCGCTGGGCGAGGTCAGGCAGACCAACGGCAAGATCGTCACGGCGTGGGCGGTCGAGGCCGATCTGGACCCGGAGTCGGTCGAGCCCGGCACCTTCACGATGGAGTGGCCGCCGAGGTCGGGACGGGTCCGGGAGTTCCCCGAGCTGGACCGGGTTCAGTGGTTCGGTCTGGACCGCGCCCGGGGGGTGATCGTCACCGCTCAGGCCGCGTTCCTGGACCGGCTGGCGGAGCACTCGGCCGAGTAGGCGATGCACGCGTTGCGGGCGTCACCGACGCGCGGGAAGGTCGAATCAAGCCCGCTCCCAGGGAGGTCAGCCATGCCCATCGCGACGGTCAACCCGGCGAACGGCGAGACGCTCAAGACGTACGAGGCCATGGGCGAGGAGGAAATCGAGCGCCGGCTCCAGCTCGCCGAGGCGACGTTCCGCACGTACCGGTTGAGCCCCTTCGTGGACCGTGGGCGCCTTCTTCTCCAGGCCGCCAATCTCCTGGACGAGGACCAGCGGGACATCGGCCGGATCATGACCACCGAGATGGGCAAGCCGGTCAAACAGGCCCGGGCCGAGGCCGCCAAGTGCGCCAGGGCGATGCGCTGGTACGTGGAGCACGCCGAGGCGCTGCTCGCCGACGAGGAACCCGCCGAGTCCGATGTGGCGGACTCCGGGGCGTCCCGGGTGCGGGTGCGCTACCGGCCGCTCGGGCCCGTGCTCGCCGTGATGCCGTGGAACTTCCCGCTGTGGCAGGTGATCCGCTTCGCGGCGCCGGCCCTGATGGCCGGCAACGTGGGTCTGCTCAAGCACGCCTCCAACGTCCCGCAGACCGCCCTGTATCTGGAGGACCTCTTCCACCGGGCCGGCTTCACCGAGGGCTGCTTCCAGACCCTGCTGATCGGCTCCGGCGCGGTCGACGGCATCCTGCGCGACGAGCGCGTCAGGGCGGCGACCCTCACCGGCAGCGAACCGGCGGGGCGGGCCGTCGCGTCCACTGCCGGGGACATGGTCAAGAAGACGGTCCTGGAGCTGGGCGGCAGCGACCCGTTCGTCGTCATGCCGTCCGCCGACATCGACCGGGCGGCCCAGGTCGCGGTGACCGCGCGGGTGCAGAACAACGGGCAGTCCTGCATCGCCGCCAAGCGGTTCATCGTCCACACCGACGTGTACGACGCCTTCGTGGAGCGGTTCGTCGCGGGCATGAAGGCACTCAAGGTCGGCGACCCGATGCAGGAGGACACCGAGGTAGGACCGCTCGCCAGCGAGCAGGGCCGGGCCGACCTGGAGGAACTGGTCGACGACGCGAAGCGCAGCGGGGCGGCCGTGCTGTGCGGCGGGCAGCGCCCGAACTGGCCCGGCTGGTACTACCTGCCGACCGTCCTCGCCGGGATCACCCGAGAGATGCGGATCCATCGCGAAGAGGCGTTCGGGCCGGTCGCCACGCTGTACCGGGCCGACGACCTGGACGAGGCCGTGCTGATCGCCAACGACTCGCCGTTCGGCCTGAGTTCGAATGTGTGGACGCATGACGCGGCCGAGACGGAGCGGTTCGCACGGGATCTGGAGGCGGGTGCCGTGTATGTGAACGGGATGACCGCGTCCCATCCGGCGTTTCCGTTCGGCGGCGTCAAGCGGTCCGGGTACGGGCGTGAGCTGTCCGGGCACGGGATCCGCGAGTTCTGCAACATCACCACTGTTTGGCAGGGTGCGTGACGTTTCCGCGGCTACGATCCCGTCTGTGAACCGCGAAGTGACTCTGCCTCTGATCGTCGACGACCGCGGTACCTTGCAGGTGGCCGCGGCCGACGTGAGCAAGCTGCTCCGCACGGTGGGCGGACGGTGGCTGCACCTTGTCGAGGCCGGGCAGGAGGGGCTGGACGAGAACACCGTCGCCACGCTGACCATCGAGCTCGCGAAGCTCGCCGACCGTATCGACGTGGCGTGCATCGCGCACAGCAGTGGGGCGCCGTAGGGGCTGGGTCCGGTGTGTGGGTGCGGGTTCACGGTGGCCGGTCGCGCCGCCGGCGATCGACGGGAGGGGCCGGTCGGGTGACCGGGAGTTCTCAGGCGCCCCTTACCCGTTGTCCCCGATTCGGAGTAATCCGGCGCGAGATCGTCGCCCCGTCGGGTGAACCTGGGTGGACCACCTTCTGACCGGCGGGCGAAGGCCTGCCGGAAGGCGAAAGCAGGGACGGCTCATGGCTACTTTGTGCAGACCCTCGGTGTCCGTACCAGAACACGTGATCACGATGGAGGACACGCTGGAGCTGGCGCGCGAGCGTCATGCGGACAACCCCCAGCTCCCGCTGGCCCTCCGGCTGATCGAGAACACTGGCGTCCGCACCCGGCACATCGTCCAGCCCATCGAGGAGACCCTGAAGCATCCCGGCTTCCAGGAGCGCAACAAGCTGTACGAGAGCGAGGCGAAGGCCCGGGTCCCCGCGGTGATCCAGCGGGCGCTCGACGACGCCGAACTCCTGACCTCTGACATCGATGTCATCATCTACGTGTCGTGCACGGGCTTCATGATGCCCTCGCTGACCGCGTGGCTGATCAACGAGATGGACTTCCCGAGCACCACCCGGCAGCTGCCGATAGCCCAGCTGGGCTGCGCGGCCGGCGGTGCGGCCATCAACCGGGCGCACGACTTCTGCACGGCCTACCCCGAGGCCAACGCACTCATCGTGGCCTGCGAGTTCTGCTCGCTGTGCTACCAGCCCACCGACATCGGCGTCGGCTCGCTGCTCTCCAACGGTCTGTTCGGCGACGGCATCGCCGCGGCCGTGGTGCGCGGCAGCGGCGGCACGGGCGTGAGGCTCGAGCGCAACGGCTCGTACCTGATCCCCAAGACCGAGGACTGGATCATGTACGACGTCCGGGCCACCGGGTTCCACTTCCTGCTGGACAAGCGGGTGCCCGCCACCATGGAGCCGCTCGCCCCGGCGCTCCAGGACCTGGCGGGCGAGCACGGCTGGGACGCCTCCGACCTGGACTTCTACATCATCCACGCGGGCGGGCCCCGAATACTCGACGACCTCAGCAAGTTCCTGCAGGTCGACCCGCACGCGTTCCGGTTCAGCCGGGCCACGCTCACCGAGTACGGCAACATCGCCAGCGCCGTCGTGCTGGACGCGCTGCGCCGGCTGTTCGACGAGGGCGGCGCCGCCGAGCGGGCGCGCGGGCTGCTCGCCGGGTTCGGTCCCGGCATCACCGCCGAGATGACCGTGGGCCGCTGGGTCGGCACGGGCGAAGAGACGCGATGATCGACGAGACGCTCGCCGAGGTCCCGCCGCCGGTCCGGCACTGGCCGGCGGCCGACCTGGCCGGGGTGACGTTCGATCCCGTGCTGACCGAGCTGATGCGCGAAGGCCCGGTCGGCCGGATCGAACTGCCCAACGGCGAGGGCTGGGCCTGGCTGCTCACCCGCCAAGACGACGTGCGCATGGTGACCGACGACCCCCGGTTCAGCCGCGAGGCGGTCGTGGACCACCCGGTCACCCGGCTCGCCCCGCACTTCATCCCGACCCGTGGCGCGGTCGGCTTCCTGGATCCGCCGGACCACACCCGGCTGCGCCGCGCGGTCGCGCCCGCGTTCACCGCGAAGGGTGTGGCACGGCTCCGCGAGAAGTCCCAGGTCCTGCTGGACGAACTGGTCGACGAACTCCTCCAGGACGGACCGCCCGCCGACCTCACCGGTGCGGTGCTCGGTCCCTTCCCCGTCGCGGTGATCTGCGAGCTGATGGGCGTCCCGGCGGCCGACCGGCACAGCATGCACACCTGGACCCGGCTCGTCCTGTCCTCCTCGCGGGGCAAGCAGGTCAGCGAGCGGGCCAGGAACGAGATGAGCGCCTACTTCCGCAACCTCATCCACCGGCGCGAGAACAGTTCGGCCGAGGACGTCACTTCACTGCTCGGCGCCGCCGTGGGCCGCGGCGAGGTCACGCCGGAGGAGGCCACGGGGCTCGCGGTGCTGCTGCAGATCGGCGGCGAGGCGGTCACCGACAACAGCGGGCAGCTGTTCTACCTGCTGATGATCCGGCCCGATCTCGTGGCACAGCTGCGCACCCGGCCGGAGATCAGACCGAGGGCGATCGACGAGCTGCTGCAGTACCTCCCGCACCGCAACGCGGTCGGGCTGTCCCGGATCGCCACGCAGGACGTGGAGATCAGGGGCGTGCGGATCCGGGCGGGCGACCCGGTGTACGTCTCCTATCTGGCCGCCAACCGCGACCCGGAGGTCTTCCCGGACCCGGAGACGATCGCCTTCTCCCGCAGCCCCAACCCGCATCTGACGTTCGGCTTCGGCCCGCACTACTGCCCCGGCGCCCAGCTCGCCCGGCTGGAGTCCGAGCTGCTGGTCGACACGCTGCTGGACCGGGTGCCCGGGCTGCGGCCGGCTGTGCCGCCCGACCAGGTGCCCTTCAAGAAGGGCGCGTTGATCCGTGGGCCCGAGGCCCTTCCCGTGACGTGGTGATTGGCGATGACGACGACCGAAGGACTGGCGGTACCCGAAGGACCCACGACCCGTGCGGACGCGACGCCCGAGCAGACGGCGCAGTCCGAGGGGCTGCTCGTGCCTCCGGGGCACGGCCGCGTCGTGCACACGCCCGCCCAGCGCGTGACATTCAAGGTGACCGGCACGCACTCGCGGACGGCCTCCACCTTCGAGGTGGAGGTCCCTCCCGGCTTCGACGTCGGCGCCCATGTGCACACACGTAGCGAGGAGCTGTTCTACGTGCTGGACGGTGAGCTCGATGTGCTCGCCTTCGAGCCACGCATCCGTACCCCCGACAACTGGCAGAAGTGGGAGTCGAGTTCGGGCAACCGCGTGGTCCGGGCCGCCCCCGGCACACTCATCGTCGTACCCCCCGGCTGCCCCCATGCCTTCGCCAACCCGACCGACACCCCCACGAAGGTGTTCTTCCAGGCGTCCCCGCCCCCGGATCACGAGCGCTACTTCGAGGAGCTGCTGGAGATCCTGGGGAGCGGGGGGCCACCGGACCACGAGGCGATCGAGGACCTGCGCAGGCGCTACGACATCGAACAGCTCACGCCTCTGAGGCACCGGTGACCGCCTCTGCCGGAACCGCCGGCCGCCGCTACCGGATCGGCATCCCCGACAGGGTACGGGCGATCACCAGCCGCTGGATCTCACTCGTCCCTTCGAAGATCGTGTAGATCGCGGCGTCCCGGTGCATCCGCTCGACCGGGTACTCCCGCGTGTACCCGTTGCCGCCCAGGATCTGAATCGCCTGGGCGGTGACCTTCTTCGCGGTCTCGCTGGCGAACAGCTTGGACATCGAGCCCTCGGCCGCGGTGAACGGCTTCCCGTTGACCGCCATCCAGGAGGCACGCCACACGAGAAGACGCGCGGCGTCGATCTGCGTGCGCATGTCCGCGAGCTGGAAGGCGACACCCTGGTTGTCGATGACCGGCCGCCCGAACTGCTCACGGGTCATGGCGTAGTCGAGGGCCACCTCGTACGCCGCACGGGCCGTGCCGACGGCCATCGCGCCGACCGCAGGGCGTGAGGCCTCGAACGTGGCCATCGCCGCGTTCTTCACCCGCTCGCCGCCCGCCTTGGCCCGCTCACGGGCCCGCGCGAGCCGCTCGTCCAGCTTCTCCTTGCCGCCGAGCAGGCAGGAGCCGGGGACGCGGACGTTCTCCAGGACGACCTCGGCGGTGTGCGAGGCGCGGATGCCGTGCTTCTTGAACTTCTGGCCCTGGGACAGGCCGGGCGTGTTCGGCGGGATGATGAAGGACGCGTGGCCCTTGGAGCCGAGGTGGGGGTCGACCACGGCGACGACGACGTGGACGTTGGCGATGCCGCCGTTGGTCGCCCAGGTCTTCGTACCGTTGATCACCCACTCGTCCTTGGCCTCGTCGTACACGGCACGCGTCCGCATGGAACCGACGTCGGAGCCGGCGTCGGGCTCGGAGGAGCAGAAGGCCGCGACCTTGACGTCATCGGGGTCGCCGTACATCTGGGGGATCCAGGTGCCGATCTGCTCCTCGGTGCCGTTGGCGAGGACGCCCACGGCGGCGAGACCGGTGCCGACGATCGAGAGCGCGATGCCCGCGTCGCCCCAGAACAGCTCCTCCATGGCCATCGGGATGCCGAGCCCGGTGGGGTCGAAGTACTGCTGGGCGTAGAAGTCGAGGGAGTAGATACCGACCTTGGCGGCCTCCTGGATGACCGGCCAGGGAGTCTCCTCACGCTCGTCCCATTCGGCGGCCGCGGGGCGGATGACATCGGCGGCGAAACCGTGCAGCCAGTCCCGGACCTCCTTCTGTTCGTCGTTGAGCTCCATGGTGAACTCGGCCATGTCCCCTCCAGCGGCGGTACTTGCATGTTACTAGCGGTAACTTGAGTCTGTTACCGACGGGTAGGAAAAGTCAACTCCCGATGACCTGTCGGCATCCCGTTCGATGTCAGGAACGCGGTCAGTGCTAGTTTGCGCAGGCGTCACCGAAACAGCACGGGTGGGGAGAGCTCATGGACACCACACAGCGGACCGATCAGCAGAGGTCCGCCGACCGCCGACGGCGCGAGCTGCTGGAGGCCGCCGACCGAGTGGTGCTGCGCGACGGCCCACAGGCCTCGATGAACGCCATCGCCGCCGAAGCCGGTATCACCAAGCCCATCCTTTACCGCCACTTCGGCGACAAAGGCGGACTTTACGCCGCTCTCGCCAAGCGGCACACCGACGCGCTGCTGGACTCGCTGCGCGCGGCGCTCGACGCCCCCGCCGAGCGGCGCGAGCGGGTCGAGGCCACGCTGGACACCTACCTCGCGGCAATCGAGGCACGGCCCCAGGTCTACCGCTTCCTGATGCACCCCTCGGAGGGCGGCCAGGGCGGCGACCAGGGCTTCGACGTCGGCAAGCACTCCGCGCCGCTGCTGCGCAGGATGGGCGAGGAGCTGGCCCAGGTCATCGAGGACCGGCTGGACCTCGGACCGGGGAGCCAGCAGCTGGCCCGGGTGTGGGGGCACGGGATCGTCGGCATGATGCACGCGGCGGGCGACTGGTGGCTGGGCGAACGGCCCTGCTCCCGCACGGAATTGGTGAAGAGCCTGGCCGACCTGCTGTGGGGACGACTGGCGGCGGCGGGGGACAAGATGGGCGGCCCGGGGTTCTGACCCTCACCGGTGCCAGGAGGCCCGGCGCACCTGCCTCATCAGCCGGCGGTGGCGCAGGCCGGTGAGGCGATCCGCGTACACCTCGCCCTCGAGGTGGTCGCACTCGTGCTGCAGACACCTGGCGAAGAACCCCGTCCCATGAACGGTGACCGGCTCCCCGGTCACCGAGAAGCCCTCGACGACCGCATGGTCGTAGCGCTCGGTCGCCGCCTCCAGTCCCGGCAGGGACAGACAGCCCTCCGGCCCCCGGATCACCACACCGTCCGCCTCCACCAGCCGCGGGTTCACCACATGTCCGAGATGTCGCACATCCTCGTCGTCCGGGCAGTCGTACACGAACACCCGCAAGGACTCCCCCACCTGATTCGCGGCCAGGCCCACGCCCTGGGCCGCGTACATCGTGGCGAACAAGTCCTCCACCAGCCGGGAGAGTTCGGGACCGAAGTCGGTGACCTCCGCGCAGGGTGCCTGCAGCACCGGGTCGCCGAGCAGGGTCAGAGGCCGGACGCGCCCGCGGGCGCCCGGGATCGAGCCGTGTCGCATGGCGGCAAGGGTACGGTTCCCTCGGCCCGCGACCGCCGCGCAGGCGTGGGCCGGGATTCGGGTGTGCGAATAGATCTCGATAGGCTGAGGCCTACGCCACGTTGCCGATCGGCTGAGGCGCGGCGCGTACGCAAGGAGGATCGAGGACTGATGGCAGGCAACTCGGACCCGCTCACGCCGCGGGCCAAGCTCGCCGTGACCGCGGGCAAGGCGGTCGCGGCGGCGTCCCGCGCCGCGGGGCGCGGCAGCGGATCGGTGATCGGCGGCCGGGTGGCACTCAAACTCGACCCCGACCTGCTCGGCCGGCTCGCCCAGAACCTGGACTGCGTCCTCGTCTCGGCGACCAACGGCAAGACCACGACCACCCGTCTCATCGCCGAGGCGCTGGGCGCCGCCGGCCCGGTCGTCTCGAACGCGCTCGGCGCCAACATGCCGGCCGGTATCACCTCGGCGCTCGCCGGCGGCTCGGACGCGAAGTTCGGCGTGATCGAGGTCGACGAGAAGTACCTCGCGGGCGTCGCCCGTGACACCTCGCCGAAGTGCATCGCGCTGCTCAACCTCTCCCGCGACCAGCTGGACCGCGCGGCCGAGACCCGCATGCTCGCGGAGAACTGGCGCGAGGGCCTGGCCGGCTCCAAGGCCGTGATCGTCGCCAACTGCGACGACCCGCTGGTGGTGTGGGCCGCCTCCTCCTCCCCCAATGTGATCTGGGTCGCGGCCGGCCAGATGTGGAAGGACGACGCCTGGTCCTGCCCGTCCTGCGGCGGCGTGATGCAGCGCCCCGGCGACGACTGGTACTGCGGCGAGTGCGGCTTCCGCCGTCCGGCGCCGAGCTGGGCGCTGTCCGGCGATCACGTCCTCGACCCGCACGGCTCGGCCTGGCCGATCCACCTCCAGCTGCCCGGCCGCGCCAACAAGGCCAACGCCGCGAGCTCCGCGGCCGTCGCCGCCGTCTTCGGTGTCCCGCCGCAGGTGGCCCTGGAGCGCATGTACCAGGTGCAGGCGGTCGCCGGCCGCTATGACGTCGTGCAGTACCAGGGCCGCGATCTGCGCCTGCTGCTGGCGAAGAACCCCGCGGGCTGGCTCGAGACGTTCTCCCTGATCGACCCGCCGCCGGCGCCGGTCGTCCTGTCCGTGAACGCGCGCGGCGCCGACGGCACCGACACCTCCTGGCTGTGGGACGTCGACTACACCCGCCTGACCGGCCACCCGATCTTCGTGATCGGCGACCGGAAGTTGGACCTCGCGGTGCGGCTGGAGGTCGCCAACCAGCACTTCCAGGTCTGCGAGAACATCGACCAGGCCGTCCAGCAGGCGCCGCCGGGCCGGATCGAGGTCATCGCGAACTACACCGCGTTCCAGGACCTGCGCCGGATCGTCG
This sequence comes from Streptomyces sp. HUAS 15-9, assembly GCF_025642155.1. Classification (NCBI taxonomy): domain Bacteria; kingdom Bacillati; phylum Actinomycetota; class Actinomycetes; order Kitasatosporales; family Streptomycetaceae; genus Streptomyces; species Streptomyces qianjiangensis. Next base: position 1,304,323 of record NZ_CP106798.1, read on the forward strand.
GCAACTGAACAGGGAGGACGATCACTTCATGAGCGACAACCAACTCCGGCTGGTGTGGATCTACCCGGACCTGCTCAGCACCTACGGCGACCAGGGCAACGCGCTCGTCGTGGAGCGACGGGCGCGGCAGCGCGGCCTGGACGTGTCACGGCTCGACGTGCGCAGCGACCAGCCGATCCCGACCTCCGGTGACATCTATCTGATCGGCGGCGGCGAGGACCGGCCCCAGCGGCTCGCGGCCGAGCGGCTGCGGCGCGACGGCCATCTGTACCGGGCGGTGGAGAACGGCGCGATCGTCTTCTCCGTCTGCGCCGGCTACCAGATCCTCGGCCACGAGTTCATCAACGACCTCGGGCAGCGCGAGCCGGGCCTCGGTCTGCTCGACGTGGTGTCGGTGCGCGGCGAGGGCGAGCGGTGCGTCGGCGATGTCCTCGCGGACATCGACCCGCAGCTCGGCCTGCCCCAGCTGACCGGTTTCGAGAACCACCAGGGCGTCACCCGCATCGGACCCATGGCCCGCCCCTTCGCCCAGGTCCGCAAGGGCCGGGGCAACGGCACCGGGGACGGCACGGAGGGCGCGTACAACGGCACCGTCTTCGGCACGTACATGCACGGGCCGGTCCTCGCCCGCAATCCGCAGATCGCCGACCTGCTGCTGAAGCTGGCTCTCGACGTCAACGCGCTGCCGCCGACCGACGACCGCTGGTACGAGGCGCTCCGCAACGAGCGCATCGCGGCTGCGCAGCAGCCTGCGTAGGTACCGCTGCGCAGCAGCCTGCGTGACCGCTGGGTGATCGTTGCGTTCCAGAGGTACTGAAGGCACCTTTTAGTGCCCTCCGGCATGGTCGTCACAGGGCCCGCCTGACAGGCCGTCCGCTCACATGTGCGGGCGCGTCCAGCAGGCGGACGCCCGCTACGGAGCCACCCCCAGACGCCGGTAGGGTGACCGGGTTCCAACCGGACAGCGCGGTCCGGTCCCCGGCCCACGTTGAGAAGGTATTTCGGGCTATGCGCATTGGTGTCCTCACGTCCGGCGGCGACTGCCCCGGCCTGAACGCCGTCATCCGGTCCGTCGTGCACCGTGCCGTCGCCGACCACGGCGACGAGGTCATCGGTTTCCGGGACGGCTGGAAAGGCCTCCTGGAGTGCGACTACCTCAAGCTGGACCTGGACGCCGTGGGCGGCATCCTGGCCCGCGGCGGCACCATCCTCGGTTCCTCCCGGGTCCGTCCCGAGCATCTGCGGGACGGCGTGGCCCGGGCCAAGGGCCACCTCCAGGACCTGGGCCTGGACGCGATCATCCCGATCGGCGGCGAGGGCACGCTGAAGGCGGCCCGGCTGCTGTCGGACAACGGCCTGCCCATCGTGGGCGTGCCGAAGACCATCGACAACGACATCGCGGTCACGGACGTCACCTTCGGCTTCGACACGGCCGTGGGCGTCGCCACCGAGGCCCTGGACCGGCTGAAGACCACCGCCGAGTCCCACCAGCGGGTGCTGATCGTGGAGGTCATGGGCCGCCACACCGGCTGGATCGCGCTGCACTCCGGCATGGCGGCCGGCGCCCACGCCATCGTCGTACCGGAACGCCCCTTCGACATCGAGGAACTGGCGAAGCGGGTCGGCGACCGGTTCGAGGCGGGCAAGCGGTTCGCCATCGTCGTCGCCGCGGAGGGGGCCAAGCCGAAGGCCGGCAGCATGGAGTTCGACGAGGGCGGCAAGGACGTCTACGGCCACGAGCGCTTCGCCGGGATCGCCCGCCAGCTCTCCGTCGAACTGGAGGAGCGGCTGGGCAAGGAGGCGCGGCCGGTCATCCTCGGCCATGTGCAGCGCGGCGGGACGCCGACGGCGTACGACCGTGTGCTGGCGACGCGCTTCGGCTGGCATGCGGTGGAGGCCGTGCACCGGGGGGAGTTCGGCCACATGACCGCGCTGCGGGGCACCGACATCGTGATGGTGCCGCTGGCGGAGGCCGTGGAGACGCTGAAGACGGTTCCTCAGGAGCGGTACGAAGAGGCCGAGTGCGTTCTGTAGGCCGGTAGGCCGCCTGTGCGCGAAACCGCCCCCGGTCACGGCAGTGACCGGGGGCGGTTCTAGTCTGGGTGCGGACAGACAGCTGTGGACAGACAGCGCACAACCCCCACGAATCAGGAGCCGGCGGATGGATCACAGCGGGCACGGCACGATGACTGATCTGCCGCCGTTCACGCTGGGACGGGGTCTCGAGTGGTCGGCGGACCCGTTCTTCCTCATCGCCTGCCTGCTCGGGCTCGGGCTGTACGGGTGGGGTGTGGTGCGGCTGCGGCGGCGCGGTGACGCGTGGTCGGTCGGGCGGACCGTGTCGTACGCCGTCGGTGTGCTGACCATCATGCTGATGATGTGCACCGGACTGAACGACTACGGCATGGTGATGTTCAGCGTGCACATGGTGCAGCACATGGTGATCAGCATGCTGTCGCCGATCCTGATCCTCCTCGGCGCCCCGGTCACGCTGGCGCTGCGCGCGCTGCCGGTCGCGGGCAGGGGCCGCAAGGGCCCGCGCGAGCTGCTGCTGGCGCTGCTGCACAGCCGCTACATGCGGGTCGTCACGCACCCGGGGTTCACGATCCCGATGTTCATCGCGAGCCTGTACGCGCTGTACTTCACCCCGCTCTTCGACTTCCTGATGGGGTCGAAGGCGGGGCACATCGCGATGATGGTGCACTTCCTGGCCGTGGGCGTGGCGTTCTTCTGGCCGATCATCGGCGTGGACCCGGGCCCGCACCGGCCCGGTCATCTGATGCGGATGCTGGAGCTGTTCGCGGGCATGCCGTTCCACGCCTTCTTCGGAATCGCGTTGATGATGGCGTCGGCCCCGATGGTCGAGACGTTCAAGAACCCGCCCGCCTCGCTCGGCATCGATGCCCTCTCCGACCAGAGCGCGGCCGGCGGCATCGCCTGGGCGTTCAGCGAGATCCCGTCCGTCCTGGTCCTGATCGCGCTGCTGTTCCAGTGGTACGGCTCCGAGCAGCGGCAGGCCAAGCGCAAGGACCGCGCGGCCGACCGGGACGGGGACAAGGAACTCGAGGCGTACAACGCCTATCTGGCCGCGCTGAACGCACGCAAGGGCTGACGCGCCCCGGGCCCCCGGTCCGGTGTACGGGCACTCATTTCGTCGTCCGTGCCGCGCGGAGGCGGAACGGGGGCACCATGGAGGGAGTCGGACCATGAGGAGGGTGTTGCGATGCCCGGTTCTACGAACGGTTCCACGAAGGCGATGGGGGTGCTCACCGTCGGCGGACTCGTCGTGGTGACGGCGTACACGGTGGCGCTGGGGAGCAATGGCTGGCTGTGGTTCGGATGGGTGGTGCTGGGACTGCTCACGCTCGCGATGATCGCCACCCAGAGCACCTGAGACCCCCTCGCAAAGCACCTGGGACTCGCTCGCGGAGCATGTGAGACTCACTCGGCGGTGAGGCGGGCCGCCGAGTGCACCCCCGGCTGGTACTTCGGCAGCCGGGCGGTGATCTTCATGCCCGCTCCGGCCGCGGTCTCGATGACGAGGCCGTGGTCGTCGCCGTACACCTGGCGGAGCCGGTCGTCGACGTTGGACAGGCCGATGCCGCCGGAGGGGCTGATCTCACCTGCGAGGATGCGGCGCAGCAGCTCGGGGTCCATGCCGACGCCGTCGTCCTCGATGACGACGAGTGCCTCGGCGCCGGCGTCCTGCGCGGTGATCTGGATGTGGCAGGCGTCGGACTTGCCTTCCGGCCGTGCTTCACGGCGTTCTCGACGAGGGGCTGCAGACACAGGAACGGCAGGGTGACCGGCAGTACCTCTGGCGCGATCTGCAGGGTGACGGAGAGGCGGTCGCCGAAGCGGGCCCGGACGAGCGCCAGGTAGTGGTCGATGGCGTGGAGTTCGTCGGCGAGGGTGGTGAAGTCGCCGTGCCTGCGGAACGAGTAGCGGGTGAAGTCGGCGAACTCCAGCAGGAGTTCGCGGGCCCGCTCGGGGTCGGTGCGGACGAACGAGGCGATCACCGCGAGCGAGTTGAACACGAAGTGCGGGGATATCTGGGCCCGCAGCGCCTTGATCTCGGCCTCGATGAGCTTCGTCCGGGACTGGTCGAGGTCGGCGAGCTCCAGCTGGACGCTCACCCAGCGGGCCACCTCGCCGGCCGCGCGTACCAGCACGGCGGACTCGCGCGGCGCGCAGGCGACGAGCGCGCCGCGCACCCGGTCGTCGACGGTGAGCGGGGCGACCACGGCCCAGCGGGCCGGGCAGTCGGGGGTCTCGCAGCTCAGCCGGAAGGCCTCGCCGCGGCCGCTCTCCAGGGGTCCGGCCAGCCGTTCCATGATCTCGGTGCGGTGGTGGCCGCCCACTCCGTCCCAGACCAGCACCTGCGCCCCGTCGGTGAGGCACAGCGCGTCCGTGCCGAGCAGTGAGCGCAGTCTGCGGGCGGATCTGCGCGCGGTCTCCTCCGTGAGGCCGGCCCGCAGCGGGGGCGCGGCGAGCGAGGCGGTGTGCAGGGTCTGGAAGGTGGCGTGTTCCACGGGCGTGCCGAGGTCACCGAGGCTCTCCGGCCGTGCCGTGCGCCGCCCGAGCCAGAAGCCGGCGGCCAGCAGCGGGAGCACGGCGACACACAGGCCCGCGAGGAAGCCGTTCACGCCTTGGCCTCCGCCCGCAGTTCCTCGGGCAGGTGGAACCGCGCCAGGATCGCCGCCGTCCCGGCCGGCACCCGTGCCGCGGTGGCCAGGGACACCAGCATCATGGTGAGGAAGCCCAGCGGGACCGACCACAGCGCGGGCCAGGCGAGCAGGGCGTGCAGCGGGCCGGTGCCGGGGAAGCCCGCCATGGTGACGGCCACGGCGAGGAACGCGGAGCCGCCGCCGACGAGCATGCCCGCGGCGGCGCCGGGCGGGGTCAGCCGCCGCCACCAGATGCCGAGGACGAGCAGCGGGCAGAAGGAGGAGGCCGAGACGGCGAAGGCCAGCCCGACCGCGTCCGCGACCGGCAGACCGCCGACGAGCACGCTCGCGGCCAGCGGTACGGCCATGGCGAGCACGGTGCCGAGCCGGAAGTGCCGCACCCCGCGCGAGGGGAGGACGTCCTGGGTGAGCACTCCGGCGACCGCCATGGTCAGCCCGGAGGCGGTGGACAGGAACGCGGCGAAGGCACCGCCGGCCACCAGCGCACCGAGCAGGTCACCGCCGAGTCCGCCGATCATCCGGTCGGGCAGCAGGAGCACGGCGGCGTCGGCGTCGCCGGTGATCGTGAGTTCGGGGGCGTAGATCCTGCCCAGGGCGCCGTACACGGGCGGGAGCAGATAGAAGCCGCCGATCAGCGCCAGCACGGCCACCGTGGTGCGGCGGGCGGCGACGCCGTGCGGGCTGGTGTAGAAGCGGACGACGACGTGCGGCAGGCCCATGGTGCCGAGGAAGGTGGCGAGGATGAGTCCGTAGGTGGCGTACAGCGGGCGTTCCTGGCGGCTCTCGGCGAGCGAGGTGGACATGCCGCCGTTGGTGCCGCGGCCGGCCAGGGGGACGGGGGTGCCCCGGGCGAAGGTCAGCCGGGTGCCAGCGGCGATGCGGTGGGTGCCCTCGGGGAGGGTGAGCCGGGTGTCTTCGTGCGGCCGGCCGTCGACCGTGCCGGTCACCGTGGCGGTGAGCGGGCGGTGGAGTTCGAGGTCGAGGGTGTCCTGGACGCGGACGGTGCGCTGCTCTCGGAAGGCCGCCGGTTCGTCGAAGGCGTGGTGGGGTGCGCCGTCGCTCTGCCAGGCGAGGACCAGGAAGAGGGCCGGGACGAGGAGGGCGGTGAGCTTGAGCCAGTACTGGAAGGCCTGTACGAAGGTGATGCTGCGCATGCCGCCCGCGGCGACGGTCGCCACGACGACCACGGCCACGATGAGTCCGCCGAGTGCGGCGGGCGCGCCGGTGAGCACCGTCAGGGTGAGCCCGGCGCCCTGGAGCTGGGGCAGCAGATAGAGCCAGCCGACCCCGACGACGAAGGCCCCCGCGAGCCGCCGCACCGCCTGCGAGGCGAGCCGGGCCTCCGCGAAGTCGGGCAGGGTGTAGGCGCCGGAGCGGCGCAGCGGGGCGGCGACGAACAGAAGCAGTACCAGATAGCCGGCGGTGTAGCCGACCGGGTACCAGAGCATGTCCGGACCCTGGACCAGGACGAGTCCCGCGATGCCCAGGAAGGAGGCGGCGGACAGGTATTCGCCGCTGATGGCGGCCGCGTTGAGACGGGGGCCGACGGTGCGCGAGGCGACGTAGAAGTCGGAGGTGGTGCGCGAGACCCGCAGGCCGAAGGCGCCGACGAGGACGGTCGCCACGACGACCAGGGCGACGGCGGGTACCGCGTAGCTCGAGTTCATCGGTCCTCGACCAGGCGGACGAGGTCCCGTTCGTTGCGTTCGGCGCGGCGCACGTACCAGCGGGCCAGCAGGATCAGCGGGGCGTACAGGCAGAAGCCGAGCACCAGCCATTCGAGGCGGCGGCGGTCGGGGGCGGCCGCGAAGACCAGCGGGAGCGGGCCGATGAGCAGCACGAGGACCGCGAACACCGCGAGGGCGGCGCGCAGTTGGGTGCGCATCAGTGAGCGGACGTAGGTGTGGCCGAGGGTGGTCTGCTCGTCGATCTCGGTGCGCGGCCGGTCGTGGCCGGAGGTCCGTCGGATGCGGCGGGGCGGTCCGGTGACGACGACTCGGCGTTCGGTGGGCTCCATGGCGGCCTCCCTATCCCGTGGTCCGGCGCATCAGCAGGTCCCTCAGTTCGCGCGTGTGCCGGCGGCTGACCTGGAGTTCCTCGGTGCCGATCAGGACGCTCACCGTGCCCGCGTCCAGGCGCAGTTCGCCGATGTGGCGCAGGGCGACGAGGTGGCGGCGGTGGATGCGGACGAAGCCGCGCGAGCGCCAGCGGTCCTCCAGGGTGGACAGCGGGATGCGGACGAGGTGGCTGCCGCGGTCGGTGTGCAGCCGGGCGTAGTCGCCCTGGGCCTCGACGTGGGTGATGTCGTCGACGGCGACGAAGCGGGTCACGCCGCCGAGTTCCACGGCTATGTGGTCGGGGTCGGGTTCGTGGACGGTGATCCGCGGGGCGGCTCCGCGCAGTTCGGCGGCCCGGCGTACGGCCTCCGCGAGGCGTTCCTTGCGTACGGGTTTGAGGATGTAGTCGACGGCCTTGAGGTCGAAGGCGCGTACGGCGAAGTCCTCGTGCGCGGTGACGAAGACGACGAGCGGCGGGCGGGCGAAGCCGGTGAGCAGCCGGGCCATCTCCAGGCCGTCCAGACCGGGCATCTGGATGTCGAGGAAGACGATGTCGATGGCCTCGGGGCCGTGCGGTCCGGACTCCAGGGCGCGGGTGATGCGGCGCAGCGCCTCGGTCGCGTCGCCGGCGCCCTCGACGCTGCTGATGCGCGGGTCGGCGCGCAGCAGGTAGAGGAGTTCCTCCAGCGAGGGGCGTTCGTCGTCGACGGCGAGGGCGCGCAGCATGAACGTGGAGTGTAGGAGCAATCCGTACGACGGGACATGTGCCGGGCATGGACGTTCGCGCTGGATACAGTGCCGACATGAACAGCACGACCGCCGCGTTCGACGAGCTCGACCGGAAGATCACCACAGCGCTGATGGCGAACGCCAGGACGAGCTTCGCCGAGATCGGGGCGGCCGTCGGCCTGTCGGCGACCGCCGTCAAACGGCGCGTCGACCGGCTCCGCGAGACGGGTGTGATCACCGGGTACACGGCGACGGTGAAGCCGGCGGCGCTCGGCTGGCGCACCGAGGCGTACGTCGAGGTGTACTGCGAGGGCGCGGCCCCGCCCCGGCGCCTCGCGGAGGTGGTCCGCAACTATCCGGAGATCACGGCCGCGATGACGGTGACCGGCGGCGCGGACGCTCTGCTGCACGTGCGGGCGCGGGATGTGGAGCACTTCGAGGAGGTGCTGGAGCGGATCCGGGTGGAGCCGTTCATCCGGAAGACGATCAGCGTGATGGTCCTCTCCCACCTGCTGCCGGAGAGCCCGGAGGCGGGCGCCACCCACGCGGTTCCGGAGTAGCCGTCGCGGCACGCAGCAGTCCTGCGTCACGACTGGACACAACGCAGCATTCTTGCGCACATACGCAGCTGTCGTTTCTTGTCGTCCTTCCCCGTCACTTCCTACCGTGGTGTCACCCCCAATCCACACCGCAGGAAAGCGGAGGAACACCTCTGTGGCCGAAAGCCGTGTGCCGCGCCCCCGGCGCTTTCTCGTCTGTGAACCCAGACACTTCGCCGTGCAGTACGCGATCAATCCCTGGATGCAGCCCGATTCCCAGGTCGACGTGGACCTGGCCCAGGAGCAGTGGCAGGGGCTGATCAGCGCCTACCGTGCCCATGGGCACTCCGTCGACACCGTGGAGCCGGTCGCCGGTCTCCCCGACATGGTCTTCGCCGCGAACTCCGCGGTCGTCGTCGGCGGCCGCGTCTTCGGCTCCCTGTTCCACGCGGACGAACGCCGTCCCGAGTCGACCCACTACGACACGTGGTTCAAGGCGGCCGGCTTCGACGTCTACCGCCCCGAGACGGTGTGCGAGGGCGAGGGCGACCTGGTCCCGACCGGCCGGTACGTGCTGGCCGGCACCGGGTTCCGCACGACCCGCGAGGCGCACCGCGAGGTGCAGGAGTTCTTCGGCGTGCCGGTGATCAGCCTGACGCTCGTCGACCCGTACTTCTACCACCTGGACACGGCGCTGTTCGTCCTCGACGACGGCCCCGCCAGCAACATTGTGTACTACCCGGAGGCCTTCTCGCCGGGCAGCCGCGAGGTGCTGGCGCGCCTGTACCCGGACGCGGTGCTCGCTACCCGCGAGGACGCGATGACGTTCGGTCTGAACTCCGTCTCCGACGGACGCCACGTCTTCATCGCGCCGCGGGCCGAGAATCTGGCCTCGCGTCTGGCCGACCACGGCTATGTTCCCGTCCCCGTCGACCTGTCGGAGTTCCACAAGGCCGGCGGCGGCATCAAGTGCTGCACCCAGGAGATCCGCTCATGACCGCCCCTGCCGGGACGACCGCCCGCACCCGTACCTCCGCCGACCTGATCTCCGCCGAGGAGCCGGTTCTCGCGCACAACTACCACCCGCTGCCGGTGGTCGTCGCCCGTGCCGAGGGCACCTGGGTGGAGGACGTCGAGGGCCGCCGCTACCTCGACATGCTGGCCGGCTACTCGGCCCTCAACTTCGGCCACCGCCACCCGGCCCTGGTGGAGGCGGCGCACCGCCAGCTGGACCGGCTGACGCTCACCTCGCGTGCCTTCCACAACGACCAGCTCGCCGAATTCGCCGAGCGGCTGTCCGAGTTGACCGGTCTCGACATGGTGCTGCCGATGAACACCGGCGCCGAGGCGGTGGAGAGCGGCATCAAGGTCGCCCGCAAGTGGGCGTACGAGGTCAAGGGCGTCCCCGCCGACCAGGCCACGATCGTGGTCGCGGCGGAGAACTTCCACGGCCGTACGACGACGATCGTCAGCTTCTCCACCGACGAGACCGCCCGCGCCGGCTTCGGCCCCTTCACGCCGGGCTTTAGGATCGTGCCCTACAACGACCTCGCCGCGCTGGAGGCGGCCGTCGACGAGACGACGGCGGCGGTGCTGCTCGAGCCGATCCAGGGCGAGGCCGGGGTGATCATCCCGGACGAGGGCTACCTCACCGGTGTGCGCGAGCTGACCCGCCGCAAGGGCTGTCTGTTCATCGCCGACGAGATCCAGTCCGGCCTGGGCCGCACCGGCCGTACCCTCGCCGTCGAGCACGAGCAGGTCATACCGGACGTGCTGCTGCTCGGCAAGGCGCTGGGCGGCGGCATCGTGCCGGTGTCGGCGGTGGTGGCCCGGCGTGACGTGCTGGGTGTGCTGCGGCCGGGCGAGCACGGCTCGACGTTCGGCGGCAACCCGCTCGCGGCCGCGGTCGGCACGGCGGTGGTCGAGCTGCTGGAGACGGGTGAGTACCAGCGCCGGGCCGCCGAGCTGGGTGTGATCCTGCGGAACGGGCTGTCGACGCTGGTCGGCAAGGGCGTGCTCGGATTCCGCTCGCGCGGGCTGTGGGCGGGCGTCGACGTCGACCCGGCCATCGGCACCGGTCGCGAGGTGAGCGAGGGCCTCATGCGCGAGGGCGTCCTGGTCAAGGACACCCATGGCTCCACCATCCGGCTGGCCCCGCCGCTGACCATCACCGGCGAGGAACTGCGCTCCGCGCTGGACTCGCTGGAGAAGGTCCTGACCCAGGGCCGCTGAATCCACGGGCAATCCACGGGCGGAGGGTGCCGGCACGACGCCGGCCCCCTCCGCCCGTTTGGCTCAGCTCTTGCCGAGGAGCCGGTTCATCTCCTTGATCTCCGCGTTCTGCGCGGTGACGATGTCGTCGGCCAGGCCGGTGGCGGGGCCGTACTCGCCCTTGGTGCTCTCGGCGGTGGCCATCTCGACGGCACCCTTGTGGTGGTCGACCATCATGGTCAGGAACTTCGTGTCGAAGTCCTTGCCGGTGGCCTTCTTCAGCGCGGTCATGTCCTCGGTGCTCATCATTCCGGCCATCCCGGAATGACCGGAGTGGTCCATCTCCATCCCGGCCATGGGCACCTGCTCGCCCCAGGCCTTCAGCCATCCGGTCATCGTGCTGATCTCCGGGTCCTGCGCCTTCTCGATTGCCGCCGCGAGCTCCTTGACCTGGGCGGACGAGGCGCGAGTAGAGGCGAGCCGGGCCATCTCCAGGGCCTGCTGGTGGTGCGGGATCATGCCCTGCGCGAAGGAGACGTCCTGGGCGTTGTGGGCACCGGCACCGGCCCGGCCGCCCGGGGACGCCGAGGCGCCGTGACCGGACTGGGCGGCACTGTCGCCGCTGTCGCCACCGCAGGCGGCGAGGACGAACGCGGCGGTGGCGGTGGCCGCGACGAGGGCGAAACGGCGCGCGAGAGTACGAGTGGTCATGCGTGAACTCCTGCTGTGCAAAAGGGATGCGGGCACGTCGTGGACCGCTCCCGGCCGGTCGCCGGTGCGGTCCTCGCGGCCTCTAGATCCGCAGGAGTTGGAGTTCCGCCAGGGACGGTGGCGCCCGGGCTCCGTCCGGCGCCGCGGCGGCACGGGAGCGCATGGAGTCGGCCCGTACGGGCGCGGCCACCGGGTCGGGAACGAGCACGGGCAGCGCCGGTCCCCCGCTCACGGCGCCGGAGGCACAGGTCGCGTCGGCGTGCTTGAGATGGTGTCCGCCGCAGTGGCCGTCGCCTGGGCAGTCGTCGACAGCAGTGGCCTCGGCCGTCATGTGCACGCCGTGAGCCCGCTCCGCGTGGCCCGTGCCACCAGTGGGGGCCAGGGCGTGCATACCGAGGAGACCGGTCAGCAGCCCCAGCACGAGCAGCGCCCGCCATCGCCCCAGAGGCGATCGCACAGCGGACTGCTCGGCTAGGTTCATCGGGCCCATCCTAGGCAGAGCCACGACAGCGCGTTCGGCGGGGTGCGTCCGGACGGGAAGCGGAGGACCACGATCGGGTGATAAGCACCGTCGGACGCCTTCCCCCGCGCGCCGCACGGGAACACCTTGGAGTGGCTTGCACTTTGCTTCCCGGGAGAGCCATGGCCGAGCGGTCCGTACAGGACGAGGAGCGCCGTGAGACGGCCACGTCTTCGCACCGCGAGGGGCCATCGCCCGGCACCCTGTCCCACGACGTCACCGGCGGCAAGACCGGCGCGTCTGCCAGTCCCCGCAATGATCACGCCAGGCTGGGGCAACGGGTTGCCGCACCACCGCCAGAGCCAGCAGTGTGGACCGGCGGCGGGCGTCCGCGACTGTTCCGGCTCACTGCGCCTGCACATACACTGGCACCCCATCACATGCCGGTTGACCTGCGAGAACTCGGAGACCCAGGCGATCCGCCGGAGTGAGGAGCGACCCCCTTTGTTCTACTACCTGCTGAAATATGTACTGTTGGGGCCTTTGCTGAGACTGGTCTTCCGACCCCGAATAGAGGGTCTGGAGCACGTACCGGCGTCGGGCCCGGCCATCATCGCCGGCAATCATCTGTCCTTCTCGGACCACTTCCTGATGCCCGCGATACTGAAACGGCGCATCACGTTCCTCGCCAAGGCCGAGTACTTCACAGGTCCGGGCATCAAGGGCCGGCTGACCGCGGCCTTCTTCCGCAGCGCGGGCCAGATCCCGGTGGACCGCTCCGGCAAGGACGCGGGCCAGGCCGCCATCCGCGAGGGTCTCGGAGTGCTGCGCAAGGGCGAGTTGCTCGGCATCTACCCGGAGGGCACGCGTTCCCACGACGGCCGGCTCTACAAGGGCAAGGTCGGTGTCGCCGTGATGGCGATGAGGGCGGGTGTGCCGGTCGTTCCGTGCGCGATGATCGGCACCTTCGAGGCGCAGCCGCCGGGCAGGGTCATCCCGCACATCCACCCGGTCGTCATCCGCTTCGGCAAGCCCCTCGACTTCTCCCGCTACGCCGGCATGGAGAACGAGAAGGCCATCCTGCGCGCCGTGACCGACGAGATCATGTACGCGATCCTGTCGCTGTCCGAGCAGGAGTACGTCGACCAGTACGCGGCCGTCGTCAAGGCGGACGAGGCCGCGGCGAGGGGCGAGCGGGAGCGCAGGTTCCCACGGGCACCGCTCGGTTGACCGAGGCGGTGGCGCGGCGGGGGCCGACCGCCGCAAGGGGAAGGGGCGGCCGGATTCGCTCCGGCCGCCCCGCCCTCGTACCGAATTCCCGCTGGCTGGTTACGGCTTGGGCGTCGCGTGCGGCGCGCAGGTCACGTCCGCGGCGTCCAGCTTGCCGGTGAGCAGGTAGTCGTCCACGCGCTGGTTGATGCACGGGTTGACCAGGCCGGTCACACCGTGCGAGCCCGCGTCCTTCTCGGTGATCAGACGAGAGCCCTTGAAGCGCTGGTGCAGTTCGACCGCGCCCGGGTACGGGGTGGCGGCGTCACGCGTGGACTGCACGATCATCACCGGAGGCAGACCCTTGTGGGTCTTGACGTTCACCGGGGTCTGCTGCTTGACCGGCCAGGTGGCGCACGGCAGGTTCATCCATGCGTTGGCCCAGGTCATGAACGGGTAGTCCTTGTTCAGCCGGGTGTTGTCCCGGTTCCACTTCTGCCAGCTGGTGGGCCACTTGGCGTCGGTGCACTCGACGGCCGTGTAGACGGCGTTGCCGTTCTCCGCGGAGATGTTGCCCGCGGTGTCGGACAGGTCCGGGGCGGCCGCGTCCACGAGGGCCTGGGTGTCACCGGCGACGTACTTGCTGAAGACCGTGGCGACCGGCACCCAGGAGGAGTCGTAGTAAGGGGCGCTCTGGAAGAAGGAGATCAGCTCTGCCGGGCCGACGATGCCGCCGAGCGGGCTCTTCTTGGCGGTGGCGCGCAGCTGGAGCCACTTGGCCTGGACGGCGTCGCGGGTCGTGCCCAGGTGGAAGGTGGCGTCGTTGGCGGCGACCCAGTCCTCCCAGTCCTTCCAGCGACCCTCGAAGGCGATGTCCTGCTCCAGGTTGGCCTGGTACCAGATGTTCTTGCGCGACGGGTTGACGACGCTGTCGACGATCATCCGGCGGACGTGGCCCGGGAACAGCGTGCCGTAGACGGCGCCGAGGTAGGTGCCGTAGGAGACGCCGAGGTAGTTGAGCTTCTTCTCGCCGAGGGCGGCCCGGATGACGTCGAGGTCGCGAGCGGTGTTCGGCGTGGTCATGTACGGCAGCATCGCGCCGCTGCGCTCGTAGCAGCCGTCGGCGTACTCGCGGGCCAGCTTCCGCTGCGCGGTCTTGTCGGCCTCGGTGTCCGGCACCGGGTCGGCCTTGGGCGCCTTGACGAACTCCTGCGGGTCGATGCAGGAGATGGGCGCGGAGTGGCCGACGCCGCGCGGGTCGAAGCCCACGAAGTCGTAGGCCTTGGCGGTGTTGGCCCACAGCGGGTTCTTGGTGGTGACCCGGAGCGGGAAGCGCATGCCGGAGCCGCCCGGACCGCCGGGGTTGTAGACGAGGGCGCCCTGGCGGTCCTTCTTCGTCCCCGTGTTGCCGATGCGGTCGACGGCGAGCTTGATCTGCTTGCCGTACGGCTTGGCGTAGTTGAGCGGCACGCTGACCCAGCCGCACTGGACCGGCTTCGCCAGCCCCCAGTCGGCCGGGCAGTCCTGCCAGTTGATGCCCGCCGTCGCGGCGCGCTCCGCGGCGATCGTGGCGCCGCGGGCCTCCCGGTCCTGGCCGTGACGGTACTCGGCACCGGCCGCGGGCGCCGCGAGGGCGCCGGTTATCAGGGTCGCCGTGACGAGTGCTCCGGCCGAACCGAGCGCCAGCGCGCGGCTCTTCGGTCTGATGTCCCTCAAGTGGGCCCCTCCCCGTGCATATCTGCGAATGGTCACGGAGGATCCTCGCGGCTGTGAGAAGCCTGGGAACAGGGGTCGTGGACCTTCTTTACCAATCCGATAACCGGACGATCAAGTCCCGCTGAGCGGAGGGCTGTTCAAGAAGGCTCAGCGCTTCGTCCAGCACCCGCCGCAGCCGCAGCCCATCGGCCGCCACGGCGGTCACCAGTACGGCGGGACCGGCGAGCGGAGTCAGCGCCGCGCACTCCCCCAGCACCCGGGCCGCGGGCTGCTCCCGACGGAACTCGGGCCGTACGACGACGAGTTGCCCCACGGCACGGTGTCCCGCTAGCACGGCAGGCCCGTCCCAGGCGCCAGGCGCACCGGGCCCGCACACCAACTCCTGGTCGAGCACGGTCCGCCCCGCGACCCGCACGGTCAGACGGCCGGCAAGCCGCCCGGGTTCCTCACCGACCCGCCCGAGCACCTGCTCCTCCCTCAACAACAGCCGGCCCTCGCCTCCCATCTCGACCCTCGTGCTCACGGCCACATCGCTCCCGCCCGCGCAGATCAACGGCTCGGGCAGCCAGCGTAGTTCACCCCGGTCGGCGACGCGCAGCCGCACGTCGTACGTCGCTCGGCCCTTTGCCTGCCCGGGAAGCGCGATGGTGGCGGCGGCCGAGCGCACATCCAGCCGCGCCCCTTCCGCCACTTCGGCCTCCACGCTGAACCGATCACCACCGAGCGGCCCGCTCATCGCCCCCACGAGCATGACCCGCGCCTCGGTCCCCCTCGCCCGAGTACGGCGCACGGCAAGCGCCCCTCCGCCCTCCAGCACGGGCAGCGACGTACCACCCCGCCCGTCCTCCCGGGCGACGATCCGCACGCCCGCCCGCACCCCACTCCCCCTCACCCGTTCCACGCAACAACCCGCTCACGCACCCAGGCAGCGACATCCGCAACCCCCACGGCACTCCTCAACGACTGGAACACAACGGGCAGTTCACTCCGCTGGGCCTTCGCATCGGCGGCCATCCGGCCGAGATCGGAGCCGACATGGGGCGCGAGGTCGGTCTTGTTCACGACGAGCAGATCGGCGGTGGTGACACCGGGCCCGCCCTTACGAGGAATATCGTCCCCACCGGCCACATCGATCACAAAGATCTGCGCGTCCACAAGCCCCCGGGAGAAGGTGGCGGTGAGATTGTCCCCACCGGACTCGACAAGAATGAGGTCCAACGGCCCGACCTGATCCTCCAGATCCTCCACTGCCTCGAGATTGGCGGAGATGTCATCCCGGATCGCCGTGTGCGGACAGGCTCCCGTCTCCACGGCCGCAATCCGCTCGGGCGGCAACACGGCCTCACGAAGCAGGAATTCGGCGTCCTCGCGCGTGTAGATGTCATTGGTGACGACAGCCAGCGACAACTCGTCCCGCAACACCCGACACAACGCGGCAACGGTAGCGGTCTTACCGGACCCAACGGGCCCACCAACCCCAATCCGCACCGCCCGCCGCCGCCCGTCCGCCCGCCGGGCATCGGCACTTACGGAGGCGGACGCATGGTGGTGGGTGTGATCAAGGTGCATAGCAGCGGCTCCAATCCAGCTGGTTCTGAACGGTCATTCACCGGACCTGACATTCGAGGACGGGCCCTTCGGGCCGGGGGGCGGGGTGACTGATGGGGGAGGGCAGGGCGGGGCCTGCCGGGGTAGGTGCAGGGCTCCTGACGGGGTGCAGGGGCGGAGCCCCGCGAGAGGAGGGGCTGACGGCCAGGCGTCCTGCCAGGGGTGCACGGGCGGAGCCCTGAGCCCTGCCAGGGGTGCACGGACGAAGTCCCCACCGGGGGGCAGGGACGGAGCCCCGCCAGGGGTGCAGGGGACGAAGTCCCCGCCGGGGTCTGGGGCGGAGCCCCAGGGTGAGGGGTGCTTTCCAGCCAACCGAGTCGGGCGGGTGGGCAGGACGGGGTTCGGGGCGGAGCCCCGGGGACGGGCGCTTCTCGGCCCACCGAGTCGGGTGGGCGCGTGGGCAAAGACAGCTCACGACCCGAACAACCGCACAGCCCAAGCGGCATGCGCCTCCGCCCCGATCTCCAACAACGGCGCAGCCCCCGCAGGCAACGCGTCAACCCCGCCCTCGACCACGCCCCACCCAGCCGCAACAGCCATGTCCACCACCCGGTCCACCTCCGGCGCCAGCCGAGCCAACACCCCGGTGGCATCGAACGGATCCAGACTCAGCAACCGCACGGCAGCCGTAGCCGCCCCGCTCACACTCTCGTACCCCGCGCAGTACGCCGCGTCGTCGGCCCCGAGCCCGGCCGCCCGCGCCACGACACCGAGCACCACCGGCTGATGCGCCCCCTTGGGAAACTCCCTCGCGAGGGCGTCGAGCTCCCCGGAGGGCCACGCCGCCCGCCCCGCCCGCATCAACTGCCGCCCGAGCCGCCGCGCAGCGCCCCGCAGCGCGGCCGACGGCGTCCGCGCATCGGCCGCCGCGTCCAACTCCCTGGGATCCACACCGAGCACGGCTGCGGCAGCCAGCGCACCGGCCACCAGCCCCACCGTGTGCAACCGCCCCCGGCAGAACTCCTCCAGGCTCGCGGCCCCGGTGATCCGCCCGGCCTTGACGGCCGCCTCGGCCCCGCCGGAGTGCGCATGCCCTCCGGCGGGAAACCGGCCGTCGGCCAGTACGAGCAGCGCTGCCCTGGACATCAGAACAGGAAGTAGCGCTGGGCCATGGGCAGGTCGGCGGCCGCAGTCGCCTCGACCAGCTCGCCGTCGATGTGCACGGCGAAGCTGTCGGGATCGACCCGCACCCGGGGCCGTGCGTCGTTCTCCCGCATGTCCGCCTTGGTCACCCCACGCGTCGAGTCGATGGCGACGAACCGCTTCCCCAGCTGCAACCGCTCCGGCAGCCCGTCCTCGACGGCGAG
Source organism: Streptomyces sp. HUAS 15-9 (assembly GCF_025642155.1). Taxonomy (NCBI): domain Bacteria; kingdom Bacillati; phylum Actinomycetota; class Actinomycetes; order Kitasatosporales; family Streptomycetaceae; genus Streptomyces; species Streptomyces qianjiangensis. The sequence goes on from NZ_CP106798.1 coordinate 1,321,558, forward strand.
CGGCGCCACGAAGTTGACCGAGTTGGTGGCCGGCGCCCGCCCGATCGCCCCGTACATCGGACGCGGAAGGACCGGCTGCGGTGTCGGGATCGAGGCGTTCGCGTCACCCATCTGCGCGTACGCGATCTGCCCGCCCTTGATGACGAGATGCGGCTTCACCCCGAAGAACGCGGGCTCCCACAGCACGAGGTCGGCGAGCTTGCCCGTCTCCACGGAGCCGACCTCCCGGGCGAGACCCTGCGCGAGTGCCGGGTTGATCGTGTACTTGGCGACGTACCGCCGTACCCGCCGGTTGTCCGCCCGCCCGTCACCGGGCAGCACACCCCGCCGCCGCTTCATCACATGGGCCGTCTGCCAGGTCCGGATGATGACCTCGCCGACCCGCCCCATCGCCTGCGAGTCCGACGAAATGATCGAGATGGCGCCGAGGTCGTGGAGTATGTCCTCCGCCCCGATCGTCGACGGCCGGATCCGGGACTCGGCGAACGCCAGGTCCTCCGGCACCGCCGGGTTCAGGTGGTGGCACACCATCAGCATGTCGAGGTGTTCCTCGGCGGTGTTGACGGTGAACGGCCGCGTCGGGTTGGTCGAACTCGGCAGCACGTGCGGCTCGGACACCACGGTCATGATGTCCGGCGCATGCCCGCCGCCCGCGCCCTCGGTGTGGTAGGCGTGGATGCCGCGCCCGCCGATCGCGGCGAGCGTGTCGCCCACGAACCCGGCCTCGTTCAGCGTGTCCGTGTGGATGGCGACCTGGATCCCGGTCCGTTCTGCGACGGTGAGGGACGCGTCGATGACGGCGGGCGTCGACCCCCAGTCCTCGTGCAGCTTGAGTCCGAGCGCTCCCCCACGGATCTGCGACAGCATCGCGTCGTGCGAGACGGTGTTGCCCTTGCCGAGCAGACCGATGTTGAGCGGGTGGGCCTCCATCGACTCCAGCATCCGGGCCAGGTGCCAGGGCCCGGGGGTCACCGTCGTCGCCTTCGAACCCTCGGCCGGACCGGTGCCGCCGCCGACCAGGGTGGTGATTCCCGCGGAGAGCGCCTCGTCGGCGATCTGCGGACAGATGAAGTGGACGTGCGCGTCGATCGCGCCCGCCGTCAGGATCCGGCCGTTGCCCGCGATCACCTCGGTCTCCGGGCCGATGACCAGATCGCGGTGCACCCCGTCCATCGTGTCCGGGTTGCCGGCCTTGCCGATCCCGGTGATCCGGCCGTCGCGGATGCCGATGTCGGCCTTGACGATCCCCCAGTGGTCGACGATGACGGCACCGGTGACGACGGTGTCGGGGGTGCCCTCCGCGCGGGTGGCACGCGACTGGCCCATGGACTCACGGATGACCTTGCCGCCGCCGAAGACCGCCTCGTCACCGGCGAGTCCGGGCCCGCCCGAGCGGTCCTCCTCGATCTCGATCAGCAGGTCGGTGTCGGCGAGCCGGATCCGGTCACCGGTGGTCGGGCCGAACAGGTCCGCATAGGCGGCGCGGGAGATCTCAGGCATCGAGGGCGCCTCCGGTCTCCCCGCGCAGTCCGGGCACGACCCGGGCGCCGGCGAGTGGAACGAGTTCCACCTCCACCGGGATCCCGGGCTCGAAGCGCACGGCGGTGCCGGCGGCGACGTTCAGCCGCTTGCCGCGCGCGGCGGCCCGGTCGAACTCCAGGCCCGGGTTGGCCTCGGCGAAGTGGTAGTGGGAGCCGACCTGGACGGGCCGGTCGGCGGCGTTGAGGACGGTGAGGCGGGTGACCTCGCGGCCTTCGTTGCAGACGATCGGGTCCTCGGCGAAGAGGATCTCTCCGGGAATCGCTCCGGGAATCACGGCGGCCTCCCCCGTCAGACGATCGGGTCGTGGACGGTGACGAGTTTGGTGCCGTCCGGGAAGGTCGCCTCGACCTGGACGTCGTGGATCATCTCGGGCACGCCCTCCATGACGTCGTCCCTGGTGAGCAGCTTGCGTCCGGAGGCCATCAGTTCGGCGACGGTACGGCCGTCACGCGCGCCTTCGAGGATGTGCGACGTGATGAGCGCGACCGTCTCGGGGTGGTTGAGCCTCAGCCCACGGGCGCGGCGCTTCTCGGCGACGTCGGCCGCCACATGGATCAGCAGCCTCTCTTGCTCGTGCGGGGTCAGTTGCACGTCCCACCTCACAGTCCTCGCTCCGGACCGTGCGGGGCCCGGTTGCCGCGGCCACGGGGCAAAGTGCCTGATGGCGTGGAGGGGCAGGCTAGTTGGACCGGATTTCGGGCACGTTAAGCAGACTGTGATCGTCACACGGTCGAGCGTGGGTCCCGCATGCTCATCAACGCCCGCAATCCGTCCGCCAGGGTCCCGGACGGCAGGTCGCCGATGACGGCGAGCTGTGCGGCGTAGCCCTGCGCGAGCGCGATCATCACCCGGGCCATGGCGTCGGCGTCGGCGTCCGCCGAGATCAGGCCGGCGGACTTGTAGCTCTCCACGACCCTCACCCAGGCGGCGCGGACCCGGTCGTAGCCGGCCCGCACGATCCGCGCGAGCTCCGCGTTGCGCAGGATCTCGGTCCACGCCTGGATCATCAGCCGGGGGAAGAGCCACTCCCCGCTCTCCAGCAACCCCGGCCTGACCTCCCGCAGTTGCCGCAGGGCCCGGGGGATCAGCACATCGGGCAGCGGCGGCGGGGTCTCCACGGCCGCCCCCTCGTAGGTCTCGCGCAGCACGTCGAGGACCTCGCCGACGATCGCGCCGATCAGCTCGTCCTTACCGCTGAAATAGCGGTAGACGGCGCCGGCGGAGAGGTCGGTCTCCTTCAGTACGTCCTGCATGGACGTGGCGTGGAAACCGTTGCGGGCGAAGCAGCGGGCGGCGCCGTCGAGGATCTGACGGCGGCGGGCGTCCAGATGCGCCTGGGATACGCGGGCCATGGCCCTCAACTTAAAACGAACGTTCCTTCTTGACAAGGCACACCACCCGGAGGATGGTGAGGGCGCCGTAAAACGAACAGTCATTCTTTTTAGCCCGAGGACGGCAGGTTCCGCCCCGGCAAGCGCCCCGCCCCTTCCCCCGATCCGAGGAGAAGCCATGTCCACCGCCTCCGCGACCCCCACCAGGGCACCCGCCCGACGCCTGCTCGCGGTGATCGTCCTCGTCCCCGTCCTGGCCGCCCTCGCCCTGTGGGCCTTCGCCTGGCCCGCCGCCCGGACCGCACCCCGCGACCTGCCGCTCGGCGTGGCGGGCCCGGCGGTCGCGACGGCCCAGATCGAGCAGCAACTGGTGGCGCACGAGGGCGCGTTCGATATCCACCGCTACGCGAACGAGGCGGCCGCCCGTGGCGCGATCGAGGACCGGACCGTATACGGCGCGGTGGTCGTGACCGACCGGGGCCCCGAACTCCTCACCGCCTCCGCCGCGAGCCCGGTCGTCGCCCAGTTCCTCCAGCAGGCGGTTGCCGGACAGGCCTCGGCCACCGGTGCGCCGATGAAGACCGTCGACGTCGTCGCCGCCTCCCCGAAGGACCCGCGCGGCGCGGCCCTGACCGCGAGCGTGCTGCCGCTCGCACTGGCCGGCATGGCGGCGGGCTCGGTGGTGACCCTGCTCGGGCTGCGCGGCGTCCGCGCGGTGACCGCGCTGGTGGGGGCCGCCGCCCTGGTGGGCGTGGCCGCCGCCGGGATCGCGGACAGCTGGCTCGGGGTGATCACGGGCGACTGGTGGGTGGAGGCGGCGACGTTCGGACTGTCGACGCTGGCCGTGAGCGGTGCCGTCGCCGGACTGGCCGCGCTCGTCGGCACCGCCGGGATCGGGATCGTCGCCGGCGTGGTGATGCTGTTCGGCAACCCGTTCGCCGGCGCTTCCTCGGCGCCGCAGATGCTTCCCGAACCGGTCGGGACGATCGGTCAGTGGCTGCCGCCGGGCGCGGGGACGACCCTGCTGCGCTCGGTGTCGTACTTCGACGGCGCGGCGGCGACCGTCCCCGCCCTCACCCTGGGCTGGTGGGCGGCCCTCGGCCTGGGCGCGGTACTACTCGGCAGTGCGCTCAAGTCACGTGCCCACAGCGGCGAACCGGTGCCCGAGCGGGAACTCGCGCCGATCGGCTGACCGGCGCCCGCACAAGCGACCGTGCCCCCCCGCAGTAGCGGACGGGGGTGCACGGTCCTTTCGGTCTTCTCACTCACCGCACAGCCAAGCCCCGCCCAGCCGTTCCCGGCGAAGGCCGGCCGGAGGTCCTACGCGCCGCCGGCCCCCCGGTGCTCCGCCGCGATGCCGAATCGCCGGCGGTCGTGGGTCGCGGGCGCGGCCGCGGACTCGTGGACGCCGGCGACCGAGGTGATCACCTGGTCCTCCGCGGGCTCCTGGAGCTCCTCCAGCCGTTCGAGGTCGGCGGCGGAGACGAGGGCGACGAGAGGCTTTCCGTGCCGCGTCACGACGACGCGCTCACCGCCGTACACCACCCGGTTGATCAGGTCGGCGAGCTCAGCCCTGGCTTGCGTCACCGGAATCTCGTAGGCCATACCCCCAGCTTACGGGGACCCCTCCGGCGGCCCGCAGGTTCTGCGCCGCGGACGGACCCTTGCATCCACACTCTGTACGTCCTGTACATTTTACACAGAGAGCTCTACCGGAGACGGCTCTGCCGCGAGAAGGGGTACGCCATGTCCCGACCGTCCGCCCGCTATGTCCTGCCCGAGTTCACCGAGCGCACCAGCACGGGTCAGCGCACGCTGGATCCGTACTCGAAGCTGCTGGAGGAGCGGATCGTCTTCCTGGGCACGCCGATCGACGACACGTCGGCCAACGACGTGATGGCGCAGTTCATGCATCTCGAGCACGACAACCCGGACCGGGACATCTCGCTGTACGTGAACTCGCCCGGCGGCTCGTTCACCGCGATGGCGGCGATCTACGACACGATGCGGTACGTCGGCTGCGACGTGGAGACGGTCTGCCTGGGGCAGGCCGGCTCGTCCGCCGCGCTGCTGCTCGCCGCCGGGACACCGGGCAAGCGGTTCGCGCTGCCCGGCGCACGTGTGCTGATCCGACAGCCCTCACTGGCCGAGCCGGTTCAGGGCCAACCGAGTGACCTCGTCATCCAGGCCGAGGAGTTGAGCAGGACCCGGGCCCTGCTCGAAGGAATGCTCGTCCGGCACACGGGACGCAGCCCGGAACAGGTCCACGAGGACCTGGAGCGGGATCTGATCCTGGACGCGCCGGGCGCGCTGGAATACGGGCTGGTGGACGGGATCATCACCAGCCGCAACGCCTCCCGCATCACCCGGGACGCGGGGTGAGCCGGCGGATGATGCCTCCGGAACTGCCGCCGCTGCCCGCCCTGACGCGGGCCGAGGGTGAGTTGATCGACCGTTACCTCGATGTGGTCGACCTGCTCGGTCGGATCAATCCGGCCCGGCACGAGGGCACCTACAGCGGGCTGCGGGCCGCCCAGGCACTGGTCCGTGCGGCGGCCGAGTTGCGCGACGCGCTGACCCTCATGCACCAGCGCGGCGAGACGGAGTTGCACGCGGCCACGTTGGCACGCGCACTGCGGGTGCTGGACGGCGAACGCCGGACCGCGAGGGTCACCGTCCCACCCCACGCCGCCGATTGACGCACTGCCGTCCGGACCGGAGTTGAAACGACCCAAAGGGCGTACCGCTGATTGGAGTAGTCGCAGGTCCGTTTCCGAGGCCGTGGAGGTTGCACAACACGCTTGCCCGAGGGGGACGGTGAGGTGCTTCCGCGCTGGTCCGGGGGTACCTGCCCCCCTCGGCCATGACTCGAACACAGCGATGTCCACCCGAACGGGTGAGTGGTGAGTAACACCACAAATCCCCGATTCCATTGGGATTTTCGGACACCTGTGAGTGAAGATCCCTGTCTGACGACAAGCCCCCGCCACAGCGGCGGGGCGGTCCGGGCGGACGCCGAGTCCTGCCGCCGCCCGGATGACCGGTCGACAGGAGTGGATCGGCAGGAGTGGAGGACCCAAGCAAGACGGGTCGCCGGAACGGATGTTCGTTCGTCTGTTTGTTCGTTCCGAGCAGCCCTTGGGGTGAAGCCGCGGCAACGCGGCCGGGCAACTTCGCCAGCCCGAATCCGACAGGTCATCCTTCACAGGCGGCTGACGAAGGGTTGCGCATGACTGCGCTCAATCGTGTCCCGTCGCTCATGGCCCGGGCCGGTACGGCCTCGGCCCTCACCATCGCCGCCGTGGGCGGCTCGATCGTGGTTCCGGGTGTCGCCGCCGACGCATCGGCCGCGACGATGGCGACGAAGGCACTCCAGGTCGCGGCTTCCAAGAAGGGGTCCCCCTACAAGTGGGGCGCCACCGGGCCGCGGAGGTTCGACTGCTCCGGGCTCACGCTGTACTCGTACAAGAAGGCGGGCAAGAGCCTGCCCCGTACGGCCGCCCAGCAGTACAACAAGACCCACCACATCTCGGCCAAGAACCGCAAGGCCGGTGACCTGGTCTTCTTCCACTCGGGCTCCAGCGTGTACCACGTGGGGATCTACGCCGGGAAGGGGAAGATCTGGCACGCCCCGAAGACCGGGGACGTGGTGAAGCTGCAGAAGATCTGGACGAGGAGCGTCTGGTACGGCCGGGTCAGCTGACCCGCCCGAGGGGGTGACGGGCGATGTCGCGCCGTCACCCCCTCGGGTCCGCTCCGGCCTGACCCGGTGTCACGCCAGGAGCGGTTCGATGAGCAGGGCGGCGCCCAGAACCGTCAGCGCCACACCGGTCGCCGACTGCAGGGCCATGGCGGCCCGCGGCCGGCGCAGCCACCGGCCGAGCCGGTCCACCAGCAGCGCCACCGTCGGGAACCACACCAGGGTCAGCCCGATCACGATCAGCGCGAGCAGCAGGGTCCTCGGCAGCGCGGCACTGCCCGCGGGTACGAACTGGGGCAGCAGGCTGAGGAAGGTCAGCGAGACCTTGGGGTTGAGGGCGTTGGTCGTGAACCCCTGACGCAGCGGGTGTGCGGCAGAGGCCGTGCCGCCGTCCGTGTCGCCGCCCTGCGGCTGCCGCAGCGACCACAGCGTCCGTCCGCCCAGATACAGCACATACGCGCCGCCGAGCAGCTGCAGAGTGCGGAACAGCGGGGGCACGGCGACCAGGACCGCGGCGACCCCCGCAGCCACCAGTGCCGTGTGGACGAGCAGCCCGCACGCGATGCCGAGCGCACAGGCGATGCCCGCCCGGCGGGAGACCAGTGCGTTGCGTACGACGACGGTGAAGTCGGCGCCGGGCATGGCGACCATGCCGGCGGCGATCCCGGTGAAGGCGAGGAGCTGTCCGTCCATGGCGCCCAGCCTGCCGCGGACGGACCTTCAGCAGGTATTTAGGATCTCCTGGGTTATCCTTAAGCATTCCTTTGGGCTCGCACCCATTGGGCATTCCTTTGGGCACTCCTTCGGGCAGGCAACCGGTATGTACGACCCCACCCGACTCGCCGCCCTCGTCGCGGTGGCGGAGGCGGGGTCCATCACGCGTGCCGCCGAGCGGCTCGGCTACACACCTCCCGCGCTCTCCCAGCAGCTGGCCAAGCTGGAGCGGGAGGCGGGGACGGCGCTGCTGGTCCGGCACCACCGCGGGGCGCGGCTGACGGACGCGGGCGAGCTGCTGGTGGCCCGGGCCCGCCGGGTGCTGGACGAGTTGGAGCGGGCCCGGCACGAACTGGCCCGGCTGGCCGGTCTGTCGGGCGGCACACTCCGGCTCGGTACGTTTCCGACGGCCGGGATCCATCTGCTGCCGCCGGTGCTGAGCGCGTTCCGCCGGGCGCATCCGGATGTGGAGCTGTCGGTGGCGGACTACGATCCCCCGGCCGGCGTGGCGGCGGTGGCGGCCGGAGAGGTGGACCTGGCGCTGACGCACGCGTATCACCCGGCGGAGCCGGTTCCGGTGCCGTCCTCGGTGGGTCTGGAGCCGGTGCTGGTCGACGAGCTGGTCCTGGTGACAGCCCCGGGGCATGCCCTGAGCAGTGGCTCCTCCCGGCTGCCGCTGTCGGAGCTTGCGGGTCAGCCGCTGGTCAGCATGGCGCCGCAACTGCCCGCCCGGCAGGGAGTGGAGGCGCTGTTGGCGCAGGCGGGGGCCACGCCGTCCGTACTGGTGCCGACCCCGGGCTACGCCGTGGTGTGCGCGCTGGTGAGTGCCGGGCTCGGCGTGGCCGTCGTACCGGAGATGGTGGCGCGGACGGCGGTCACTCCGGTCGGGGTGCGCCCGCTGGGGGCAGGAGAGCTGCGACGTACGATCTCGGTCGCGTACCGGGCCGACGAGGTGGCTCCGGCCGCCGACGCCTTCCGGGCCCTGCTGCGCGGGGCGTTCGGACGTGCGCAGCAGACGGCGGGGGGCTGAGTATCACGGCTCCTGCTGTCCAGCGGCCGTGACCGGCTGGGCGGGTACCGTCCAGGGGAGTTCGATGGAGACGGTCTTGCCGCCCTCGCGGGTGGGCCGGACCCGTAGTTTGCCGCCGGATTCGGCGGTGAGCCAGCGGATGATCACCATGCCGCGGCCGTTGTCCTGCTGGACGGCGGCGGGCAGTCTCTTCGGGAAGCGTGGATGGCTGTCGGTGACGCCGATGCGCAGGTGTTCGTCACGATCGAGCACGAGGTCCACCGTGAAGGTGGGTGACTGACCGAACGTGTGCTGCACGGCGTTGGTGGCGAGTTCGGAGACGATGAGCCGGACCGTGTCGGCCACTTCCGTGTCCGGTGGCAGACCCCATTCCGCGAGGGTGGCCAGCACATAGGAACGGGCCGCGGCAACCGAGGCGGGATCGCTCGGCAGAGTGACGGATGCTTCCAGATGGTCTGCCATGACGACGTCGTCCCTTTCCCACGGGACCGCAGTCCGGCACGGAGCCGGATGGTTCGAGTACGGTCCCGGACTGGTGCTTCGTCGTCAGACTGCCATTGCGGCACGTGTCACGGGGGCGATCCACCAAGATATGCATATATCTGTCGCTCGAAGCGGTGAACTCTGCGACGGCAGACCGTATTTGGGCGGCTCGAAGGGAGTAGGGAGTAGCCCATGCAGAACGGTCCCGCGGTGCGCCGCCGGAAACTGGGAGCAGAACTGCGCGCACTGCGCACCGGGGCGAGCCTCACGAGCGGTGAGGCGGCCCGGCTGGTGGGCTGGCACCAGTCGAAGGTGAGCCGCATCGAGACGGGCGCCAGTGGGGTGAAACCGGCCGATGTACGGTTACTCCTGGACGCGTACGGCGTGGTGGACGGTCAACTGCGCGAGCTGCTGATGGTGTTGGCCGGCTCGGACGACGTCGGCGGCCGCCACCACTGGTGGCACGCGTACCGCGGGGTGCTGCCGCCCGCCTACCGGGACTTCATCAGCCTGGAGTCGCAGGCGTGCGCGATGCGCACCCTGGAGACGTCGGTTGTCCCGGGGCTGCTGCAGACGCCGGAGTACGCCCGTGCGGTGACCCGGGCGGCCGTGAGCGGCTTCGACGACGCCGAGGAGCGGCTGGACGCACTGGTCAGGGTACGGCTGGTCCGGCAGGACGTGCTGCGGTCGCAGCCGCCGCTGAAGCTGAGCGCCGTCCTGGACGAGGCGGTGCTGCGGCGGGAGGTGGGCGGGCCCGACGTCATGGCGCGGCAGCTGGAACGGCTGGTGGAGGCGGCGCGCCTGCCCCAGGTGAGGCTCCAGGTCCTGCCGTTCGCCGCCGGTGCTCACATCGGCATCACGGGACCTTTCGTTATCTTCTCATTTCCGAGCACATCTGATCTGGATGTGGTTGTTCTCGACCACTTGACGAGTAGCCTCTATCTCGAACGGAAAGAAGACCTCCAGGCCTACTCCGAGGCCTTCAACACCCTTCGGATCCACGCCCTTTCGACCGAGGAATCGTTGGATTACATCGCCGGGATAGCTGACGGCGCGTAAGGAGGAGGCACCATGTCTGCACTGCCTCGGAACGTACCTTCCTGTACCGATCTGCACGGCGTGCGGTGGCTGCGCAGCAGCTACAGCACGGGAGCGAACAACTGCGTGGAGACGGCACGGCCGCGCTCCGGTCCGCTGACCGGACTGCTCGCCGTGCGCGACTCCAAGGCACCGGCCGGACCCGCACTGCTCTTCTCCCCCGAGAGCTGGGCGGGGTTCCTGGCCACGTTCCGCTGATCCCCGTACGACCCGATCCGACCGATCGCTATTGATCGGTTCCGTCCAGGCGGCGCACGGCCGTGTCACGCCGACTCATGGTCGCGCCTCGCCGATCACACGTACAGCGCGTTCGATCTCGGCCTCGGAGAGGTCCGCGCGGGCGGTCAGCCTGAGCCGTGAGATGCCGTCGGGCACGGAAGGAGGACGGAAACAGCCCACGGCCAGGCCTGCCGTACGGCAGTCGGCCGCCCAGCGCACCGCCTCCTCGGGCGACGGCGCCCGCACGGAGACGACCGCGGCGTCCGGGCGTACCGCCTGCAGACCCATGGCGGTCAGGCGTGCGTGCAGTTCGGCGGCCACCTCGCGGGCCCGCTGTGCCCGCTCCGGCTCACGGCGCAGCAGCCGCAGCGCGGCCAGGGTCGCGCCGGCCGCGGCGGGAGCCAGGCCCGTGTCGAAGATGAACGTCCGGGCCGCGTTGACCAGATGGTCGATCACCCGGGCGGGACCGAGCACGGCACCGCCCTGGCTGCCCAGTGACTTGGACAGGGTGACGGTCACGACCACGTCCTCGGCGCCCGCGAGTCCGGCCGCGTACGGGGCGCCCCGCCCGCCGTCGCCGATGACGCCCAGCCCGTGGGCGTCGTCGACGACCAGCCCGGCACCGTGTTCCCGGCTCGCCCGCGCGAGCGCGGCCAGCGGCGCGGCGTCCCCGTCCACCGAGAACACCGTGTCGGAGACGACGATCGCCGGTCCCTCGTGCGTGCCGAGCGCCTTGCGCACGGCGTCCGGGTCGGCGTGCCCCACGACCTGCGTGGCGCCGCGGGCGAGCCGGCAGCCGTCGATCAGGGAGGCGTGGTTGCCCGCGTCGGAGACGATCAGGGAGCCGTGCGGGCCCAGCGCCGTGACGGCGGCGAGGTTGGCGGCGTAACCGGAGGAGAAGACCAGGGCCGCCTCGAAGCCGCAGAACCCGGCCAGCTCGCGCTCCAGCTCGGTGTGCAGTTCGGTCGTGCCGGTGACCAGCCGGGACCCGGTGGCACCGCCGCCCCAGGTGCGCGCGGCGGCCGCGGCCCCCTCGGTGACCTCGGGGTGGTGGGCCAGTCCCAGATAGTCGTTGCTGGCCAGATCCAACAGGGGCGAGTCGGCGGGGCGGGGGCGCAGCGTCCGTACGAGTCCGGCGCGGCGGCGCTGCTCCACCTGGTCGTCGATCCAGCCGAACGCCATGGGTCCTCCGGGGCTTTTGTAGGTAGCGGACAGACACTAGCCGGACGCCCAGCCGCCCAGGGTGTGGCAATACCCACACGGTGATCCGTCTCTGTTGTGCAAACTCTCCTTGGCCCGGGGCGGTCCCGTAGGACAGGATCGGACCTCATGGACCTGCTGAACACGCTGGTGGACAAGGGGCTTCGGCGCGAGCTGCCGACCCGCGACGAAGCACTCGCCGTGCTCGCCACCTCCGACGACGACCTGCTCGATGTGGTGGCCGCGGCCGGCAAGGTGCGCCGGCACTGGTTCGGCCGGCGCGTGAAACTCAACTACCTGGTCAACCTCAAGTCCGGCTTGTGCCCGGAGGACTGCTCCTACTGCTCGCAGCGGCTGGGCTCCACCGCGGGCATCCTGAAGTACACCTGGCTCAAGCCCGACGAGGCCTCCCAGGCCGCCGCCGCCGGCCTGGCCGGGGGTGCCAAGCGGGTCTGTCTGGTGGCCAGCGGACGCGGCCCGACGGACCGGGACGTGGAACGGGTGTCGGACACCATCAAGGCGATCAAGGACCAGAACGAGGGCGTCGAGGTGTGCGCCTGTCTCGGTCTGCTCTCCGACGGCCAGGCCGAGCGGCTGCGCGACGCGGGCGCGGACGCGTACAACCACAACCTCAACACGTCCGAGGGAACATACGCGGACATCACGACCACGCACACGTACGCCGATCGGGTGGACACGGTGCAGAAGGCGCACTCGGCCGGTCTGTCCGCGTGCTCCGGTCTGATCGCGGGCATGGGCGAGAGCGACGAGGACCTGGTGGACGTGGTCTTCTCGCTGCGCGAGCTCGACCCGGACTCGGTGCCGGTGAACTTCCTGATCCCGTTCGAGGGGACCCCGCTCGGCAAGGAGTGGAACCTCACCCCGCAGCGGTGTCTGCGCATCCTGGCGATGGTCCGGTTCGTGTGCCCGGACGTCGAGGTGCGGATCGCGGGCGGCCGCGAGGTGCATCTGCGCACCATGCAGCCCCTCGCGCTGAACCTGGCCAACTCGATCTTCCTCGGTGACTACCTCACCAGCGAGGGCCAGGCGGGCAAGGCGGACCTGGAGATGATCGCGGACGCCGGGTTCGAGGTGGAGGGCTCCGACCAGGTGACGCTTCCGGAGCACCGCGCGGGCGCCGCGGGCGGCTGCGGGTCGCACGCCGAGGCGGGGTGCGGGTCGCACGCCGAGGCGGGTGCGGGTCGCACGAGGGCGGCGGGGTCTGCGGGTCGGCCGCCGCCGCGCCGCGGAGGCCGGCGCGCAGGTGAACGAGCCGCGTACCGATCTGGTCGCCGTGCGCCGCCGGGGCGCGGGAACGGATCTCGCGCCCAATGCCTGACCTGAGCGTGCCCGAGCTGCTGGAGCTCGACCGGCGGCACGTGTGGCATCCGTACGGCCCGATGCCCGGTCGCGTCGAACCGCTCGTCGTGGAGTCGGCGAGCGGGGTGCGGCTGAGGCTCGCGGACGGCTCGGGTGAGCTCGTCGACGGCATGTCGTCCTGGTGGTCGGCGATCCACGGCTACAACCACCCGGTGCTCGACGAGGCGGCGCGGGGGCAGCTCGGGCGGATGAGCCATGTGATGTTCGGCGGGCTCACGCACGAGCCCGCCGTCCGGCTCGCGAAGCTCCTTGTCGACATGTCGCCGGATGGCCTCGAGCATGTCTTCCTGGCCGACTCCGGCTCGGTGTCGGTCGAGGTCGCGGTCAAGATGTGCCTGCAGTACTGGCGTTCGCTGGGCCGTCCGGAGAAGCGGCGCCTGCTGACCTGGCGGGGCGGCTACCACGGGGACACCTGGCAGCCGATGGCCGTGTGCGATCCCGACGGCGGCATGCACCAGCTGTGGTCCGGCATCCTGCCGCGCCAGGTGTTCACGGACGCGCCGCCCGCCGAGTACGAGGAGGCGTACGCCGAGCAGTTGCGCGAGGCGATCGAGCGGCACGCCGGGGAACTGGCCGCCGTCATCGTCGAGCCGGTGGTGCAGGGCGCGGGCGGGATGCGCTTCCACTCCCCCGCCTATCTGCGGGTGCTGCGCGAGGCGTGCGACGCGCACGACGTGCTGCTGGTGTTCGACGAGATCGCGACGGGGTTCGGGCGCACGGGCGCGCTGTTCGCGGCGGACCACGCGGCCGTGGCGCCGGACGTGATGTGCGTGGGCAAGGCGCTGACCGGCGGCTACCTGACCATGGCGGCCACCCTGTGCACATCGCGGGTGGCCGACGGCATCTCGCAGGGCGAGGTGCCGGTGCTGGCCCACGGGCCGACGTTCATGGGCAATCCGCTGGCGGCGGCCGTGGCCTGTGCCTCGATCGGACTGCTGCTCGGCCAGGACTGGCAGGCCGAGGTCAAGCGGATCGAGACGGGCCTGCGGGACGGGCTCGCCGCGGCCGACGACCTGCCCGGGGTCAACGACGTCCGAGTTCTGGGCGCGATCGGGGTCGTACAGCTCGACCACGAGGTGGACATGGCGGCGGCCACCCGGGCCGCCGTGCGGGAGGGCGTGTGGCTGCGGCCGTTCCGCGATCTGATCTACACGATGCCGCCGTATGTGACGGGTGACGCGGACCTGGCGCGGATCACGCGCGCGGTGCGCGCGGCGGCTCGGGAGGGATGAGATGCCGGTACTGGTCATCACGGGCACGGGCACGGAGGTCGGCAAGACGGTCACGACCGCCGCGGTGGCCGCCACCGCGCTCGCGGCCGGCCGGTCGGTCGCCGTGCTGAAGGCCGCGCAGACCGGGGTACGACCGGACGAGCAGGGGGACGCCGACGAGGTCGCGCGTCTCGCGGGCGCGGTGACTGCGGCCGAACTGGCGCGCTACCCGGACCCGTTGGCGCCCGGCACGGCGGCACGGCGGGCGGGTCTCGCACCCGTGCACCCGTACGAGGTGGCGGAGGCGGCCGCCAAGCTGGCCACCGACCACGACCTCGTGCTGGTCGAGGGAGCGGGCGGGCTGCTCGTACGGTTCGACGCGGCGGGCGGGACGCTGGCGGACGCGGCGCGGCTGCTGAACGCACCCGTGCTGATCGTCGCCAGCGCCGGGCTCGGCACCCTGAACACCACCGAGCTGACGGCGCGTGAACTGCGGTCCCGGGAGATCGGGCTGCTCGGCGTGGTGATCGGCAGCTGGCCCGAGGAACCCGACCTCGCCTCGCGCTGCAACCTCGCGGACCTGCCGGAGGTGGCAACCGCCCCGCTGCTGGGCGCACTGCCCGCCGGTGCCGGGGCACTGTCACCCGCCGACTTCCGCACCGCGGCTCCGGGCTGGCTGTCACCTCGCCTGGACGGCAGCTGGGACGCGGAGGCATTCCGGGTGCGAGAGGCTCCGTAAGCTCGCGTGAGCCCGCGGCGGGGGGTGTGACGGGCCCGCACGGGGGACAATCCCCCTAGACCCGACCTGGCCGTCCTGTCTGGGAGGTTGCCATGGGGATTCGACCCGCGGGCTCCGGCAAGTTGGCGCGGGATCCCGTCCACCACCCGCTGTTCGCCCGCTGCTACGCCCGCGTCAGCACACGCGCCGAGACCAGACTCGGCATGACCCGGGTGCGCGACCGACTGCTGGCCGGACTGTCCGGGCGTGTGATCGAGATCGGGGCGGGCAACGGACTGAACTTCGCGCACTACCCGGGCACCGTGTCGGAGGTGGTCGCGATCGAACCGGAGCGTCTGCTGCGACAGTTGGCCGTGCAGGCAGCCCGGCGCTGCGAGGTGCCGGTGGATGTGGTGCCGGGTGCGGCGGAGGCGCTCCCGGTGAAGAGCGAGGCGTACGACGCGGCCGTGCTGTCCCTGGTCCTGTGCAGCGTCCGTGACGTGCCGCGCGCCCTCGGGGAGCTGCGGCGCGTGCTGCGGCCCGGCGGCGAGGTGCGGTTCTTCGAGCACGGCAGGGGCGGCGGCCGGGCGATGACCTTCACCCAGCGCGCCCTGGACCGCACGCTGTGGCCCGCGCTGAGCGGCGGCTGCCACCTGGCCCGGGAACCGGTCGCCGCGCTGCGCGAGTCCGGGTTCGAACTCGGCCCGTACCGGCAGGTGCTGATGCCGGAGAAGGGGCCGAAGCTGCCCACCTCGTACTGCGTACTGGGTTCGGCCCGGCGCCCCGGACCCGGCGAGGAAACCGCGGACCGCGGATCCGGCGCGGCGGAGAGCTGATCCGGCACCGTTGAAAGCCGATCCCTCGGCACGGAGAGCCGATCCCTCGGCCCCCACGACGCTCGCCGTCCGCCCACGGGTGGAGGTTGCCCCTTACACCGGTATCAGGGACCCTTCCTGGGGCGGAGACCGCCTCGACCGCAGGGGGGATACCGGCTGCGCCCATGGTCACACTAGGCTCGGCCGCGGCAAGGGAGTGCTGAAGTCCAGGCGAGCGAGGAGGCGGCCGTGTCCACACCTGCTGCGGAGCACCCGCCGGGGCAGTCGGCCGACGGGATCGCCGCCCGCGCGCGCGGTCTGACGAAGGCGTACGGCTCGGGCGAGACCACGGTGCGCGCCCTCGACTCGGTGGACGTGGACATAGCCCGCGGCCGCTTCACCGCGGTCATGGGGCCCTCGGGCTCCGGGAAGTCCACCCTCATGCACTGTCTGGCCGGGCTCGACAACGTCTCCGCCGGTCAGGTGTGGCTCGGCGACACCGAGATCACGGGCCTGAAGGAGCGGGAGCTGACGCGGCTGCGCCGGGACCGGATCGGCTTCATGTTCCAGTCGTTCAACCTCATCCCGACGCTGAACGCGGCCGAGAACATCACCCTGCCCATGGACATCGCGGGCAAGAAGCCCGACGAGAAGTGGCTGGACCAGGTCATCGACACGCTCGGGCTGCGGGACCGGCTGGGGCACCGGCCCACGCAGTTGTCCGGCGGACAGCAGCAGCGCGTCGCCTGTGCGCGGGCGCTGGCCTCCCGGCCCGAGCTGATCTTCGCCGACGAGCCGACCGGCAACCTCGACTCGCGCGCCGGTCTCGAAGTGCTGGGGATCCTGCGGGACGCCGTGGACGAGCTCGGGCAGACCGTCGTCATGGTGACCCACGACCCGGGCGCGGCCGCCCACTCCGACCTGGTCCTCTTCCTCGCCGACGGGCGGATCGTGGACCGGATGGAGCAGCCGACGGCGGAGGCGGTGCTGGAGCGGATGAAGCGGTTCGACGTGGCACGCGGCTCGTTCGACGGCGACAGCGACAGCGCCCTCGCCGCCGAGGAGGACTGACCCGGTGCTGAAGGCAACTCTCAGAAGCTTCCTCGCCCACAAAGGTCGGCTGCTGCTGTCCGCGTTGGCCGTCGTCCTGTCCGTGGCGTTCGTCGCGGGCAGCCTGATCTTCTCCGACACGGTCAGCCGCACCTTCGACCGGCTCTTCGCCTCCACCGCCGCCGATGTGACGGTGGGGCCGAAGGAGGACCTCAAGTCGTCGGTGCCGACCGGCGCCGTGCAGACCGTCCCCGCGGCACTCGCGGACCGGGTCGCGAAGGTCGACGGGGTCGCGGCGACCCACGCCGACGTGTCCGTGCAGAACATCGTGGTGGTCGACAGCAAGAACAAATCCGTCGGCCCGACCACGGGCGCCCCGACCATCGCCACCGACTGGTACCTCACCGACCGCAGTCCGGTGAAGCTGACCTCCGGCCACGCCCCGCGCGGCGCGGGTGAGGCGCTGCTCGACGCGGACACCGCCGACAAGAAGCACGTACGGATCGGCGACACGCTGACCGTGCAGGCGCAGCCGGGCACCTTCAAGGTGCGGGTCGTCGGCATCGCCACCTTCACCACCACCAACCCGGGCGCGGCGCTCGTCTTCCTCGACCCCGCCGTCGCCGCCCGCGAACTGCTCGGCTCCGCGGGCCGGTCCACCGCCATCTCGGTGGACGCGGCGAAGGGCGTGACCGACGACGTGCTCAAGCAGCGCGTCGGCCAGGCGATCGGCACCGGCGGCTACGACCTGAAGACCGCCGACGAGCAGGCCAAGTCGGACGCCTCCGACCTCGGCGGATTCCTCGACGTGATCAAGTACGTGATGCTCGGCTTCGCCGGGATCGCGGTCCTGGTCGGCATCTTCCTGATCGTCAACACCTTCTCCATGCTGATCGCCCAGCGCACCCGTGAACTGGGCCTGCTGCGTGCCCTGGGCGCCGACCGGCGCCAGGTGCGGCGGTCCGTACTGACCGAGGCGGTGCTGCTCGGCGTGGTCGGCTCCACGCTGGGTCTGGCCGCCGGGATCGGGCTCGCGTTCGGACTGATCAAGCTGATGAGCGCGTTCGGCATGAACCTCAAGGCCACCGAGATGGTCGTCGGCTGGCCGACCCCCGTCGCCTCGTACGTCGTCGGTGTCGGCGTCACCTTCGTCGCGGCGTATCTGCCCGCCCGGCGCGCGGCGACCGTGTCGCCGATGGCGGCGCTCGCGGACGCCGAGATCGCCGGTGTGGGGCGGCCGTTGCGGACGCGGGCGATCGTCGGGTCCGTCGTCGGGGCAGCCGGCGCGGCTGCACTCGCCGGCTGCGCGGTCGCGACGAAGACGAGTTCGGCGGCCTCGTTCCTCGGCCTCGGTGTCGTCCTGACGCTCATCGCGACCGTGATCGCCGGACCGCTGCTCGTCCGGCCGGTGATCCGCGTCCTCGGCGGGGCCTTTCCCGCGTTGTTCGGTTCCATCGGCCGGATGAGCCAGCGCAACGCGCTGCGCAACCCGCGCCGTACGGGCGCCACCGCGGCCGCCCTGATGGTCGGACTGGCCCTGGTCGGCGGGATGTCGGTGGCGAGTGCCTCCATGTCCAGGTCCTTCGACCAGCAGATCGACAAGACGCTCGGCGCCGACTTCGTCGTACAGAACAGCAACTTCCTGCCGTTCACGCAGGAGATCACCGACAAGGTGCGCGGCACGGACGGTGTGGGCCTGGTCGTACGGCAGCGGTTCGCGCCCGTGGCGGTGCGGCTGCCGGACGGCAAGCGCATCGAGACGACCGCCGCCGGATACGACTCCCAGGTCGACGACGTCGCCCACGTCACCTACGCGAGCGGCAACACCGCGGCCGCGCTGGCGGACGGCAGCCTCGGCATGGACTCCGACTTCGCCAAGGACCACAAGGTGCGCCTCGGAAGTGTCATCCCGGTCGAGTTCCCGGGCGGCCGGACGACCGAGATGAAGGTCGGCGCGCTCACCGACCAGGCCGGCTCCGGCGGGTTCGGCATGCAGGGCGGGCTGTTCTTCGGCATCGGCACGGCCGAGAAGTACGTACCGGGCGGCCAGGACGCGTCCCTGTACGTCAACAAGTCCTCCGGCACCTCCGCCGACCAGTTGCGCTCGCGCCTCGAGAAGACGCTCGCCGCGTATCCGCAGGTGCAGGTGCGCGACCAGGCCGACTACAAGAAGCTGGTCCACGACCAGATCGCGGTGCTGCTGTACCTGGTGTACGCGCTGCTCGGACTCGCGATCGTCATCGCGGTACTGGGCGTCGTCAACACGCTCGCCCTGTCGGTGGTGGAACGCACGCGGGAGATCGGCCTGCTGCGCGCGATCGGTCTCGCCCGGCGACAGCTCCGCCGGATGATCCGGCTGGAGTCGGTGGTGATCGCGGTGTTCGGCGCGGTCCTGGGACTGGCGCTGGGACTGGTGTGGGGCGTGTGCACCCAGCAGGTGCTGGCGCTGCAGGGCATGACGGCGCTCGCGATCCCCTGGGGCACGATCGTCGCGGTCGTCATCGGCTCCGCGGTCGTGGGCATCGTGGCGGCACTGCTGCCGGCGTTGCGTGCCTCCCGCATGAATGTGCTGGCGGCCATCGCGCACGAGTGACGAAGGTGCCGGCGGCCGTCGCGCACGAGTGATCAACGTGCCGGCGGCCGTCACGCACGCATGGTGGAAGCACCGGCGGACCGTCACGCACGAGTGACGAAGGTGCCGGCGGCCGTCGCGCACGAGTGATCAACGTGCCGGCGGCCGTCACGCACGCATGGTGGAAGCACCGGCGGACCGTCACGCACGAGTGATGAACGTGCCGACGGCCCTCGCCCGCGCGTGATGGAATCTCGACGGAGTCTCAAGTCACGTGCTGTCGAGGAGAGTTCATGCCGCGTCCGTTCCGCTTCGGGGTCAACCTGCTCACTCCCGCGCCCACTGCGGAGTGGCGCGCCAAGTGCCGGCGTGCCGAGGAGCTCGGGTACGACGTGATCCTCGTCCCCGACCATCTCGGCATGCCCGCGCCGTTCCCGGCACTGGTGGCGGCCGCCGAGGCGACCGAGCGGCCGCGCCTGGGCACGTTCGTGCTCAACGCGGGCTTCTGGAACCCGGCGCTGCTGGCCCGTGAGGTGGCGACGACCGACGCGCTGACCGGTGGCCGCCTGGAACTCGGCCTCGGCACCGGCTACGTACAGGCGGAGCACGAAACGGCCGGTCTGCCCTACGGCTCGCCGCGCGAGCGGGTGGACCATCTCCGGCACACGGTCGAGGAACTGGACCGGTTGCTCGGCTCCGCGGACCACCAGCCCCGCCCGGCTCAGTCACGGGTCGCGCTGCTGATCGGCGGCAACGGCGACCGCGTCCTGCGCCTGACCGCCGAGCACGCCGACATCGCCGGCTTCACGGGGGTCGGGCTGGTGCCGGGGAGCACGGCGGGACGGCTGAGGCCCATGACAGCCGGGGAGCTGGACGAGCGCGTGGGCCGCTACCGGGAGTTCGCGGCCGGACGAACGGAGCCCGCCGAGCTGAATCTGCTCCTCCAGACGGTGGCCCTCACCGACGACCCCGGATCCGCGCTGAAGCCACTGCTGGAGCGCCAGCCGCAGCTCACCGCCGCACAGGCGCTGGAGTTGCCCGTCGTGCTGGCCGGTCCCCTGGAGCGGCTCGTCGAGCAGGTGCGGGCGCGGCGCGAGCGGTACGGGTTCTCGTATCTGACCGTGCTGGAGCCGTACATGGAGGAGTTCGCGCCCGTGATCGCGGAGTTGCGCGGCGAGTAGCCGTCCGCATGCCGGAATTCCGCGTCGCGTTCCATGGCCCGTGGTGTGATCGTCCGCATGACGGAACTGCGTATACGGGCCGCCGGACCCGACGACCTCGACACCGTGCTGGCCTTCTGGAAGTCGGCCGCAGAGGGCACGAGCATCAGCGACGACCGGGACGGTGTGGAGCGGCTGGTCACCCACGACCCCGAGGCGCTGATCCTGGCGATGGGGGTCCCCCCTGGTCGAGCGGAGTCGAGAGCTTGGGGGAGGGAAGGGGAGCTGGTCGGCACGGTGATCGCGGGCTTCGACGGCTGGCGCTGTCATCTGTACCGGCTCGCGGTGCATCCCGAGCGGCGTCGGCAGGGCGTCGGCTCGGCGCTGCTGGCCGCCGCCGAGGAGCGGTTCGTACGGCTGGGCGGTCGGCGCGGGGACGCCATGGTGCTGGTCCGCAACGAGAGCGCTCAGCACGCCTGGCGGGCGGCCGGGTACGCGCCGGAGGAACACTGGCGGCGCTGGGTGAAGTCGCTGACCGACTGAGCCGCTTTGCCCATCCTTTACCATTGAGGGAAACGGCTCCGGCCACTCGGCCCTCCGACGAAAGGTGTGAGCGTCCGCCCATGGGCGAGCCTCCCTGTCGACGACACCGCGCATTCCCCCCTGCCCTGTCCGACGATGGGACAGAGGTGACCCGATGACCGAAGTGCTCCTCCTGCTCGTGGCGGTGCTGCTCTCGATCGCCTGTGGTGCCTTCGTCGCCGCCGAGTTCTCGCTGACCACGGTCGAGCGCGGCGAGCTGGAGCGGGCCGTCGAGCGCGGCGAGCGCGGTGCGGCGGGTGCCCTGAAGGCCGTACGGAGTCTGACGTTCCAGCTCTCCGGCGCGCAGCTCGGGATCACCGTCACCAACCTGGTGGTCGGCATGCTCTCCGAGCCGTCCATCGCCAGACTGATCGCGGGCCCACTGGAGTCGCTGGGGCTCTCCTCGGGCACGGCGAGTTCGGTCGCGCTGGTGCTGGGCACGGCTCTGTCGACCGTGTTCCTGATGGTCGTCGGCGAGCTGGTGCCCAAGAACTGGGCGATCTCCTCGCCGCTGGCCGTGGCGAAGCGGGTGGGCAATCCGCAGCGCCTGTTCAGCGCCGCCTTCCGCCCCTTCATCACCCACCTCAACAACACGGCCAACCATGTGGTGCGCCGTTTCGGCGTCGAGCCCGCCGAGGAGCTGGCCTCCGCGCGCGGGCCCCAGGAGCTGGTGGCACTGGCCCGGCACTCCGCCAAGGAGGGCGCCCTGGAGGCGGACACCGCCGAACTGTTCGTACGGACCCTGAACCTCGCCGACCTCAGCTCGGAGAACGTGATGACGCCGCGCGTCCAGGTCGTCGCCCTGGACGTGCAGGCCACCTGCGAGGACGTGGCGAACGCGACCCGGGCGACCGGACTGTCCCGGTTCCCGGTCTACCGCGGCAGCCTCGACTCGGTCGTCGGCATCGCCCACATCAAGGACGTCCTGGCCCTTCCCGCCGACGAGCGGCCGCACCGGCCCGTCTCCCAGGTGATGCGCGAGCCCCTGCTGGTCCCCGAGTCGCTCACCGTCGACCGGCTCCTCTATCGGCTCTCCGGCAAGCGCACGATGGCCGTGGTCATCGACGAGTACGGCGGTACGGCGGGCGTCGCGACCCTGGAGGACATCGTCGAGGAGGTCGTCGGCGAGGTCCGGGACGAGCACGACCCGCACGAGACCCCCGACCTCGCCCCCGCCGGGGCCGACGAGGAGGGCCGGGCGCTGTACTCGGCGGACGGTGCCGCCCGCACGGACCAGCTCGCACGCGTCGGTCTCCGGGTGCCGGAGGGGCCGTACGAGACGCTGGCCGGTCTCATCGCGACCGCGCTGGGCCGCATACCGCACAACGGTGATCGCGTCGAGGTGGCCGGCTGGCGGCTGGACGTGGTGGACGCGTCGGGGCGCCGGGCGGCCCGGGTGCTGCTGCACGCGCCGCTCGACGACGAGCAGAGTGCGCGGGGGGAGGACGCGACGTGACCGCCGTACAGCTGCTGATCGGTCTGACGACGCTGGTCCTCAACGCCTTCTTCGTCGGAGCCGAGTTCGCGCTGATCTCGGTGCGCCGCAGCCAGATCGAGCCGCACGCCGAGCAGGGCGACCGGCGGGCGAAGGCCGTGCTGTGGGGCCTGGAGCACGTGTCGGCGCTGCTGGCGGCCGCCCAGCTCGGCATCACGCTGTGCACGCTGGTGCTGGGTGTGGTCGCGGAACCGGCGATCGCGCATCTGCTGGAGCCCGTGTTCCACGCGCTGGGCGTGCCCGAGGACGCGGGTCACGTCGTGTCCTTCGTGATCGCGCTGACGCTGGCGACGTATCTGCACATGCTGCTCGGCGAGATGGTGCCGAAGAACATCGCGCTCGCCGAACCGGTGCGCAGCGCGCTGCTGCTCGGCCCGCCCCTGGTCGCCCTGGCCCGTGCGCTGCGTCCGGTGATCTTCACGGTCAACGCCCTCGCGAACGGACTGCTCAAACTGCTCAGGGTGGAGACCAGGGACGAGGTGGCGGCGACCTTCTCGGACGCGGAGCTGGCCCAGATCGTCAAGGCCGCCGGCGACGCGGGCCTGATCGACGACCGGGCGCGGGAGCGGCTGCACGACGCCCTGGAGCTGGGCAGCCGGCCGGTGCGGGACGTTGTGGTCCCGCTGGAGCGTGTCGTCTACGCGCGCGTGGGGGTCACTCCGGAGCAGGTGGAGCGGCTGTCGGCGGAGTCGGGCTTCTCCCGTTTCCCCGTGGTGGACGAGGGCCGCCGGATCGTGGGCTATCTGCACGTCAAGGACGCGCTGGACGCCTCGCCCCGGGACGAGGCGTTCCGGTTGCGGGACATGCGGCCGATCGCGCGCGTCCGGGAGAACACCCCGCTGGACGACGTGCTCACCGCGATGCGGGGCAGCCGTACGCATCTGGCGGGGGTGCTCGGCGCGGACGGACGGCTCGCGGGGCTGGTGACGATGGAGGACGTACTGCGGGAGCTCTTCGGGCAGCATGCCTGAGGGCCGCCGCAGGGGCGGCCGGGGCCGACCGACCGCTGGGTATGGAGCCGGGATACCATCGCTGTCGCCATGCAGACGAATCCCACGCACCCCACCCACACCAGCCTGGTCGCGGTCGGCGACTCCTTCACCGAGGGCATGTCGGACCTGCTGCCGGACGGCTCCTACCGGGGCTGGGCCGACCTCCTCGCGGCGCGGATGGCCGCCCGCACGCCCGGCTTCCGGTACGCCAACCTGGCGGTGCGGGGCAAGCTGATCGGGCAGATCGTCGACGAGCAGGTCGACGTGGCGGCGGCGATGAACCCCGATGTGATCACGCTGGTCGGCGGGCTCAACGACACGCTTCGGCCCAAGTGCGACATGGCACGGGTGAAGGGTCTGCTGACGGAGGCCGTGGAGCGCCTGGCGCCCGCCTGCGGGCAGCTGGTGCTGATGCGCAGTCCCGGTCGCCAGGGCCCGGTCCTGGAGCGGTTCCGGCCGCGCATGGAGGAGCTGTTCGCCTGCGTCGACGAGCTGGCGCAGCGGCACGGCGCCGTGGTGGTGGACCTCTACGGGGCGCCTTCGCTGGCCGACCCGCGGATGTGGGACGTGGACCGGCTGCATCTGACGGCCGAGGGGCACCGCCGGGTCGCGGAGGCGGTCTGGCAGACGCTCGGCTACGTGCCCGAGGACACCGAGTGGCGCGCCCCGATGGCGGCCACACTGCCACCGGGCTGGGTCACCCGGCGGGTCGCGGACGCGCGGTTCGCCAAGCAGCACCTGCTGCCGTGGATCGGCCGCCGGCTGACCGGCCGCTCGTCCGGGGACGGCCGCCCGGCGAAGCGGCCGGAGCTGCTGCCGTACGAGGGTCCGGCGGCGTAGCGGCCGTGACCACGCGGGTGATCAACGTCCGGGGCCGGATCCACGAGTTCGGCCCCCGGCTGGAGCACGCCCCCGAGGACGTGGTCCACGTCGGCCGGCGCTGGACGCTGGGCGGCTGGGACCTGCCCCGGCACCCGCTGTACAACCCGTTCGCCTACGACACCCCAAAGAAGAAGCGGCACGGCACCCGGGCCGAGGTCATCGCGATGTACCGGGCGTACCTGCTGGAGCGGCCCGAGCTGCTCGACCTGGTGCCGGAGCTGCGCGGGAAGAGGCTGGCCTGCTGGTGCGCGCCGGAGTCGTGCCATGCGGACGTGCTGGCGGAACTGGCCGACACGGACGACGTGCCCTTCTAGGCTTCGGGGTGCCGTGCCCTGGGCCTGGGAGACCACGTGTCCTGGGCCTCGTCGGCCCCTTGTAGGTTCCGCCGAACGGCCCCGTGGCGCTGGCCTGCATGAATCGCCAGTAGAATCCGTCTACGTGACTTCAGCGCCCGCCAAGCCCCGCATCCCGAACGTCCTCGCCGGACGCTACGCCTCCGCCGAGCTCGCCACGCTCTGGTCCCCCGAGCAGAAGGTGAAGCTGGAGCGGCAGCTCTGGCTCGCCGTGCTGCGCGCCCAGAAGGACCTCGGCATCGAGGTGCCGGACGAGGCGATCGCCGACTACGAGCGCGTCCTCGACACCGTCGACCTGGCCTCGATCGCCGAGCGCGAGAAGGTCACGCGGCACGACGTGAAGGCCCGTATCGAGGAGTTCAACGAACTCGCCGGGCACGAGCACGTGCACAAGGGCATGACGTCCCGCGACCTGACGGAGAACGTCGAGCAGCTGCAGATCCGGCTCTCGCTGGAGCTGATGCGCGACCGTACGGTGGCCGTCCTGGCACGGCTGGGCAGGCTGGCCGGCGAGTACGCCGAGCTGGTCATGGCCGGCCGGTCCCACAACGTCGCCGCCCAGGCCACCACCCTCGGCAAGCGCTTCGCGACCGCGGCCGACGAGCTGCTCGTGGCCTACGGCCGGGTCGAGGAGCTGCTCGGCCGCTATCCGCTGCGCGGCATCAAGGGCCCGGTCGGTACGGCGCAGGACATGCTGGACCTGCTGGGCGGCGACGCGTCGAAGCTCGCCGAGCTGGAGGACCGGATCGCGGCGCACCTCGGCTTCTCGCGGGCCTTCACGTCCGTCGGCCAGGTCTACCCGCGCTCGCTGGACTACGAGGTCGTGACCGCGCTGGTGCAGCTGGCGGCCGCGCCGTCCTCGCTGGCCAAGACGATCCGGCTGATGGCCGGGCACGAGCTGGTGACCGAGGGCTTCAAGCCCGGTCAGGTCGGCTCGTCCGCGATGCCGCACAAGATGAACACCCGCTCCTGCGAGCGCGTCAACGGTCTCATGGTCATCCTGCGCGGCTACGCCTCGATGACGGGCGAGCTGGCGGGCGACCAGTGGAACGAGGGCGACGTGTCCTGCTCGGTGGTGCGCCGAGTCGCGCTGCCGGACGCCTTCTTCGCGCTCGACGGTCTGCTGGAGACCTTCCTGACCGTACTCGACGAGTTCGGTGCCTTCCCGGCGGTCGTCGCCCGTGAGCTGGACCGCTATCTGCCGTTCCTCGCCACGACCAAGGTGCTGATGGGCGCGGTGCGCGCGGGCGTCGGCCGTGAGGTGGCGCACGAGGCGATCAAGGAGAACGCGGTCGCCACCGCGCTCGCGATGCGCGAGCAGGGCGCCGAGCGCAACGACCTGCTCGACAAGCTGGCCGCCGACGAGCGCCTCCCGCTCGACCGCGCGCAGCTCGCCGGGCTGATGGCCGACAAGCTGTCCTTCACCGGCGCCGCCGCCGACCAGGTGGGGGTCGTCGTCGGCCGCGTCCAGGAGATCGTCAAGCAGCACCCGGAGGCCGCCGGATACACCCCGGGAGCGATCCTCTGACCCTCCCCCAAGCTCTCGGCTCCGCTCGAGCAGGGAGGTGCCCCCTTACCCAGGCGGAACTGGAGGCCGCCCGCGACCGTCTCGTCCCCGACGTGGTCGCGGCCGGTCTACAGGTACTGTTCTGCGGGATCAATCCCGGGCTGATGACGGCGGCGACGGGTCACCACTTCGCCCGTCCCGGGAACCGGTTCTGGCCGGTGCTGCATCTGTCCGGGTTCACACCGAGGCTGATGAAGCCCGCGGAGCAGTGGGAGTTGCCGTCGTACGGACTCGGCATCACCAATGTCGTGGCGCGGGCGACCGCGCGGGCCGACGAGCTGACGCCGCGGGAGTACGTGGAGGGCGGTCGGCTGCTGTCGGCGAAGGTGACGCGACTGCGGCCGACGTGGCTGGCCGTGGTCGGGGTGACCGCCTACCGGGCCGCCTTCGGGGACCGCGGGGCCCGGGTGGGGCCGCAGGAGCGGACGATCGGGGACACGCGTGTGTGGGTGCTGCCCAATCCCAGCGGGCTGAACGCCCATTGGACGGCGGCGACGATGGCGGAGGAGTTCGGGTGGTTGCGGGAGGCCGCGCGGAGCTGACGGGTCAGGGCGGGGCGGTCTCGGTGACCACCGCCAGCAGCTGGAAGGGCAGTTCGGTGTCCCACTGGGACACGCCCAGCGCGAGCCAGCGGCCCGACTGCGTCCGCCACAGATGCACATCGGGGACGTGCGAGGCGAGCGTGCCCCACGGCTCCGCCGGCTCCTCCCCCTCCATGCCGCGCCGGAACACGCTGTCCAGGCTGAACACGTCCGCCGGTCCCCAGCGCTCGGCGAGCCGCTCCGCCAACGCGTCCCGGTCGGCCTCGTACTGCGCCTCCGTCTCCTCCCGGTCGGTGCCGTCGTCCTCGTAGAAATCGCCGCTGGTCTGTAACTCGGCTATGAGGTACCCCGGCCCGCCCGTGCCCACATCGGTCCTGCCGTCCGCGGCGGGGAACTCCCGGGCGCACAGCCGCTCGATCACAGCAAGGCAGTTTGCGATGTCCATGTGATCCAGTAAAGCGTGCCCCACTGACAATTGGCGGGCTGTCAGGCGTCCCTGCGCTGGATGCTCCAGGCTCCCGCGCACAGGGCCGCCGCCGCCCACAGCGCGGTCACCGCGAGCCCGGTCCAGGGGCCGAGGAAGCCGTCCCACGTGCTGTGCAGGGCCACTTGGCCGGCCCGGTCGGGCAGGTAGTCGGCGACACCCGCGGACAGGTCGCCGATGACGAAGGACACGATCAGCAGGAACGGGATCAGGATGGACAGGGTCGCGACGCCACTGCGCAGCACGGCCGCGAGTCCGGCGGCGAACAGCGCCATCAGCGTGAGGTGCAGGCCACAGCCGAGCGCGCCGCGCACTCCCTCGGTCCAGGTCGGCCCGGAGGCGCCGAGGACGGCCTTGCCCATCAGCAGGGTCACCACCCCGGTGACCAGCCCGACCGCGAGGACGGACAGGGCGATCGCCGTGGCCTTCGCGGCGAACCAGCGCCGCCGGTCGGGCACGGCCGCCAGGGTCAGCCGCAGCGCGCCGCCCCGGAACTCCGAGGACAGGGCCGTCGTACCGAACGCGATCGCGGCGATCTGCCCGAAACTGATGCCGAAGAACACCGAGAACAGCGGGTCCGCGTCGTCGGTGCCGGCGTCCGCGGAGGCGGAGGCCAGCGCGGAGAACGCGGCGGTGGCGACGAGGATCGCCACCAGGCTGCCGACGAGCGAGCGCAGCGTCCGGATCTTGATCCACTCCGCGTGCAGAACGGCTGCGAAGGGCATGGTCAGGCCTCCTGGGGCTGGGTGGTGAACTCGGCCTCGGCCGCGGTCAGATCGAAGTAGGCCTGCTCCAAGGTGGCCTCCTGGGCGGCCAGTTCCAGTACGGGCACGCCCGCCTCGGACATGAGGCGGCCGAGGTCGTCCACGCGCGCGTGCCGTACGGTCCACGTCCCGTCCTCGCCCTGGGAGGCGTCGTGGCCGCGGCGGGCGAACAGGTCGCCGAGCGCGGCGTCGTCGGTGGTGCGGATCCTGACCTCGGGCCGTACGCGCGCGTGGATGAAGTCCTGGACGGGGGTGTCGGCGAGGAGGCGGCCGCGGCCGAGGATCACGAGGTGGTCGGCGAAGGCGGCGGTCTCGTGCATCAGGTGGCTGGATACCAGGACGGTGCGGCCGTCCGCCGCAAGTTCGCGCAGCAGGGTGCGGATCCAGACGATGCCTTCGGGGTCGAGGCCGTTGGCGGGCTCGTCCAGCAGGATCACCTCCGGGTCGCCGAGCAGGGCGGCCGCGATGCCGAGTCGCTGGCGCATACCGAGGGAGTACGTCTTCACCCGGCGCCGGGCCACGGCGGCCAGTCCGGTCTGTTCCAGCACGGCGTCGATCCTGCGGTCGGGGATGCGGTTGCCGGCCGCGAGGGCCCGCAGATGGTCGCGTGCGGTGCGGGAGCCGTGCGCGGCCCGCGCGTCGAGCAGGGCGCCCACCTTGCGCAGCGGTTCGCGGAGTTCACCGTAGGCGCGGCCGCCGATCGTGGCGGTGCCGGAGGTCGGCCGGTCCAGGCCGAGGACGAGCCGCATGGTGGTCGACTTTCCGGCGCCGTTGGGGCCGAGGAAGCCCGTGACGCGGCCGGGGCGGACGCTGAAGGTCAGTCGGTCCACGGCCCGTCGGCTGCCGTACTCCTTGGTGAGGTCTCGTACGTCGATGCTGGTCATGGCAACAACCCTGACGCCTCACGGGCGTTGGTTCCTCCCCCGCCGGTGGAGATCGTCTCCCCCGCCCGGGGGAGGCCTGTTGTCGGCGCCACCTGCCACGATGGTCCGATGGCCCGCTTTCTGCGCCCGCTGACGCGGGGGACGACGTACACACGACTGCTGCATCTGTGGCTGCCGATGCTGATCTTCAGCGTGTGGATGTTCATCGACTCGTCGAAGCCGTGGGTGCCCGCGCTCGTGCTCCTTCCGTTCGGGCTCCTCCCGGTCGTGCGGATGGGCGAGGGCGTGCAGGCGCGGCTGCTGCTCACGCCCGGCGTGGAGGAGCCGGGGATCTCCGTGACGCCGTCGGCGACCTGGCCGGACCGGCTGCGCACGGTGCTGTGGATGGAGGTGCGGCTGGTCCTGGGCGTGGCCACCTCGATGGCCTCGGTGTGGCTTCCGGCGCTCGCGTACGAACTCGGCAGGATGGCGTGGGGACACGTTGCCGATGTCCCGGTCCTGGACCGGGCGGAGCCGCACTGGGCCTACGCCTTGCTGATCCCGCTCCCCCTGATCACGCTCTACGGCGCCCTCGTCGGGCTCGGCGAGCTCGTCACCGCCGTCGCGCGGCGGCTGCTCGGTACGTCCGCCGCCGAGCGGCTCGCCGCCCTGGAGGAGCGGACCGAGCAACTCCTGGAGCGCACCCGTATCGCCCGTGAGCTGCACGACTCCATCGGGCACGCACTGACGGTGGCGGTGGTGCAGGCGGGCGCGGCGCGGACGGCGGGCGACCCGGAATTCACCGAGCGTGCCCTGGGCGCCATCGAGGAGACGGGGCGGGCCGCGCTGGAGGACCTGGAGCGGGTGCTGGGTGTCCTGCGGGAGTCCGAGCGGCCGGTGAGCGGCCGGCCCACCCTGGCCGACGCCGACCGGCTCCTGGATTCCGCGCGCGCCTCCGGCGCCAAGGTCGACGCCGAGGTGACCGGTCCCGTGGAGACGGTGCCGGGACCGGTCTCCCGCGAGGGCTACCGCATCCTCCAGGAGGCGCTGACCAATGTGCTGCGCCATGCGGGGGCCGTGCCCGTGCGGGTACGCGTCACGGTGGCCGGGGGCACTCTCGCGCTGGAGGTGCGCAATCCGCTCAGAGCCCCGGTGCCCGGTCCCGGCCGGGGCAGCGGGCTGCGGGGCATACGCGAGCGTGCGGCCCTGCTCGGCGGCCGCGCGCACACCGGACCGCACGAGGGCGACTGGCAGGTGCACGCCGAACTACCCTTGCGGTGATCTAGGCTTGGCGGATGCCGGTCACCGTTCTTCTCGTCGACGACGAACCCCTGGTCCGCGCCGGTCTGCGGGCCGTGCTGGAGGCGCAGCCCGACATCGAGGTGGCCGGTGAGGCGGCCGACGGGGCGGCGGTGATCCCGTTGGTCCGGCAGCTGCGGCCCGATGTGGTCGCCATGGACGTACGGATGCCTCTGCTGGACGGGATCGAGGCCACGCGCGCAGTGCTGCGCACCGTCGACGATCCGCCGAAGATCCTCGTGGTGACCACGTTCGAGAACGACGAGTACGTGTACGAGGCGCTGCGCGCGGGTGCGGACGGGTTCCTGCTGAAGCGGGCCCGGCCCGCCGAGATCGTGCACGCCGTGCGGCTGGTCGCCGCGGGCGAGTCGCTGCTGTTCCCCGCGTCGGTGCGGCAACTAGCCGCGCAGTACGGCGACGGCGGTGGAAACCGGGCGGCGCGCGCCGTGCTGGAGCGGGCCCGGCTCACCGAGCGGGAGGCCGAGGTGCTGCGGCTGATGACCCGGGGGCTGTCGAACGCGGAGATCGCGGATCGGCTGGTCGTCGGCACCGAGACGGTCAAGTCGCACGTGAGCGCCGTACTGGCGAAGCTCGGCGCCCGGGACCGCACCCAGGCGGTGATCACGGCGTACGAGTCGGGTTTCGTGGCTCCCGGCTGATCCGGTGCGCCCGCGGGTCCGGGGCGGCCCGGGACTCGCCGGGCTCCGCCGTGCCGAGTACGATCCGCCCAACACGCGCACGAGCTGGGAGGACGGACGTTGGGGCGGCTGACCGGCGGCGATCCCTCGCTGCTGCGAAGGATCAATTCCGCGGTGGTGCTGCACGCGCTGCGGGCCACGGACTGTGCGACGCTCACCGAGATCACCCGGGTCACCGGACTGTCCCGGCCGACCGTCGAGGGCGTCGTCGAGGGGCTCATCGAGGGCGGTCTCGTCGTCGAGAAGGCGGCAGAGGAGGGCGTCACCCGGCGTCAGGGGCGGCCCGCGCGGCGGTTCCGGTTCCGGGCCGAGGCCGGGCATCTGCTGGGCCTGGAGATCGGGGCACACCGCGTCGCCGCGCTCCTGGCCGACCTCGACGGCCGGGTGCTGGGCGCACAGGCCAAGGAGGTCGACGAGACCGCCGACGCGGACGAGCGTCTGGAGCGGCTGCGGACGGCCGTCGCCGAACTGCTGCGCCGAGCCGGGGTCGCGCGCGGCTCACTGCGTGCGGTGGGCGTCGGCACACCGGGGATCGTCG
This sequence comes from Streptomyces sp. HUAS 15-9, assembly GCF_025642155.1. NCBI lineage: Bacteria > Bacillati > Actinomycetota > Actinomycetes > Kitasatosporales > Streptomycetaceae > Streptomyces > Streptomyces qianjiangensis. The sequence goes on from NZ_CP106798.1 coordinate 1,352,840, forward strand.
AGGCCGACGGCACCGTGCGGCTCGGCACCGCGCTGCCCCAGTGGACGGGCCTGCGGCTCGGCGAGCGGCTCAGCCGTTCCTTCAAGTGCCCGGTCCTGGTCGAGAACGACGCCAACGCCGCGGCCGTCGCCGAGCACTGGAAGGGCGCCGCGACCGAGTCGGACGACGTCGTGTTCGTCCTGGCGGGGCTGAGCCCGGGCGCCGGTTCGCTGATCGGCGGGCGGCTGCACCGCGGGTACGGCGGGGCGGCCGGTGAGATCGGCGCGCTGCATCTGCTGGGCCGGGAGGCGACCCCGGAGACGCTCCTGTCCACCACGGACGAGCCGCTGCACCCGCTGGACGAACAGGCGGTGGCGGAGGTGTTCGCGCTCGCGCGCGAGGGCGACAAGCGGGCCCGCGCGGCCGTCGACCGTTTCATCCAGCGGCTGGTCCACGACGTGGCGGCGCTGGTCCTGGCCCTCGACCCGGAGCTGGTCGTCGTCGGCGGCTGGGCGGCCGGCCTGGACGGCGTGCTGGAGCCGCTGCGCCATGAACTGGCCCGCTACTGTCTGCGGCCCCCCAAGGTGACGCTCTCCCTGCTGGGCGAGGCGGCCGTGGCCACGGGCGCCCTGCGGCTGGCCCTGGACCATGTGGAGGAGCAGCTGTTCGCGGTGGAGGGCACGGTGACCGCGCGACGTTGACTCCGGCCGCGGTGACCGCGCGCGGCTGACTCCGGGGTGACGGGTACTGCGTACGGCTGCTGCGGAAAGTCGGCTGCCACCGGTGAAGGCGCGCCGCACGCGACACCGGCCCGGCGGCACGACCCGAGCACCGACGAGGCGTCCCCGTCGGCTCCAGGAGCGATGCGCCAGGCCCGACAGCTGCCGAGCGGCGTCGGCCCCGGTCCGCCCGTGGATGTCGCACCGACGGCTGGGAAACGCGCCGCGCCCCGGTGGGTTCCGGGGCGCGGTCGGTGCGTGTCGGGGCGGGAGGTGCCGCGGGGTTACGAGGCCTGCCGCTCGGGTCCGTGGTGGATCTCCACACCGCCGGAGTCGCCGAAGGTCAGCCGGCAGGTGTCCGCGCGGTAGGTGGCGACGGAGAGCGCCGCGGTGCGTCCCTCGGCGAAGAAGCGGGTGGTGACGACGAGGACGGGCGCGCCGGGGAGGCGGTCGAGTTCCTTGGCGTCGTCGGCGCGGGCCGAGCCGAGTTCCACGGAGCGGTCCTGGCCCTCCAGCTCCAAGCGCTGCAGCTCGCGCAGGACGGCACGCGCGCGTGCGGTGCCGTTCGGTGCGTCGATCGCCGACAGGTCGGGCACCGAGGAGGCCGGGATGTAGAGCAGTTCGGCGGCGACCGGCCGGCCGTGGGAGACGCGGGAGCGGCGCACGGTGTGCACGGGCTCCTCGGGGTCGGTCCCCAGGGCGGCGGCGACGGTGGCGGGCGGCGCTGTCCGCGTGCTGTCGGCGGGCTGCCAGGCGTCACCGGCGGCGCCCGGCCAGACGTGCTGCTCGGCGCCGACGGACACGCCGACGCGCGGCGGTGCGACGGTCGTCCCCACGCCGCGGCGGCGCTGCAGCCGGCCTTCCAGCTCGAGCTGTTCGAGGGCCTGGCGGAGCGTGGCGCGGGCGACGCCGAAGCGGGCGGCGAGGTCGCGCTCGTTGGGCAGGATCTCGCCGACCGAGAACTCGGAGTCGAGTGCCTCGCTGAGCACGGTCTTGAGGTGCCAGTACTTCGGTTCCGGTACCGATTCCAGCTGCGTGGTCCCCACCCTGTCCTCCGCAATCGCCGTGGTCCGGCGGCGTTTTTGGCGCCCTTGTTTATTAAAGGTTGTTGCACTTATCTGCGACCATAGGGCGGCCCCCACCCTTGGTCAAGACCAATCCTCGATCCCTTACGCACCGCACAGGACCAGCGCCGCGGAGCGTTCATGAGGCGTTCTCACGAGGCCGTGTTCGTGACATCGCGGCAAAGCTCCCGTCGCACGACGGGGCCTCGGGCGGTACGGGTCAGCGGGCGGGCAGGGACCGCAGCTTGTCGGGGTTGCGGATGATGTACACCGCGCGGACGACGCCGTCGGCGGCGTCGATCTGCAGCACGCTGTCGGGCTTGTCCCCGGACACGGCCAGCGCCGCGACGCCGCCGTTGACCTCCAGGAGGCGGAAGGACAGCCCGGCTCCGTCCTTGCGCGCGGCGCCGATGACGAACCGGCCCACCTTGTCGGCGGTCTCCAGGATCCGCAGCGGTGCCCTCGCCTTGCCGCCGCTGTCGCCGACCAGGCGGACGTCGGGGGCCAGCAGTGACATCAGGCTCTCGAGGTCGCCCTCGGCAGCCGCGGCAAGGAACCGCTCCGTCAGGTCCCGGCGCTGGGCCGGGTCGACCTCGTAGCGCGGCCGCCGCTCGTCGACGTGCCGGCGGGCCCGCCCGGCGAGTTGACGCACCGCCGCCTCGCCGCGGTCGAGCATGGCCGCGATGTCGGCGTACGGATAGGCGAACGCCTCGCGCAGGACGAACACGGCGCGCTCCAGCGGGGACAGCGACTCCAGCACGACGAGCACGGCGAGGGAGACGGAATCGGCCAGCACGGCGCGCTCCGCCGTGTCCGGGACGGTGTCGCCGAAGTCGGTGACGTACGGCTCGGGGAGCCACGGGCCGACGTACGCCTCGCTACGGGCCCGGATCTGGCGGAGCCGGTCGATGGCCAGCCGGGTGGTGACGCGCACCAGATAGCCGCGCGGTTCGCGCACGTCGCCGCGGTCCGCGCCGGACCAGCGCAGCCAGGCGTCCTGGACGACGTCCTCAGCGTCGGCCACCCGGCCTAGCATGCGGTAGGCGACGCCCATGAGAACGGGACGGTGCTCCTCGAAGACGTCGGTCACGGTGTCGGCGCTCACGCCTCCATCCCATCCGACACAAGGCGTGCTGTCCAGGCGGAATCGACCCGTCCAGGGCGCGTCGGCACCACAATGATCGGCGGACCGTCGGCGGTCGGCGGACCGGGCACGGGAGGTGGCCGATGAGGTACGCGGTGCTGGGCACGGGTGAGGTGGGCCGCACGCTGGGTGGCAAGCTGGTGCGGTTGGGGCACGAGGTGACCCTGGGTTCGCGTACGAAGGACAATCCGGCCGCTCTGGAGTGGGCGCGGGAGGCGGGTGCCGGGGCGAGTGCCGGGACGTTCGCGCAGGCGGCCGCGGCCGCCGAGGTGATCGTGAACGCCGTGGGCGGCCGGGTGGCGCAGGCGGCTCTGGAGGCGGCGGGCGCGGCGCATCTCGACGGCAAGGTGGTCGTCGACGTGTCCAACCCGCTGGCGTTCGAGGAGGGTCAGTTGCGGCTGGACCCGGTCGAGTCGGACAGCGTGGGCGAGCGGCTCCAGCGGGCCTTCCCGCACGCGCGCGTGGTGAAGACGCTGAACACCGTCAACTGCCAGGTGATGGTGGATCCGGCGCGGGTGCCGGGCGAGCACCAGATGTTCCTGTGCGGCGAGGACGCCGACGCCAAGGAGCAGGTGACGGCCCTGCTCGGCGAGTTCGGCTGGCCGGCCGAGAGAGTGCTGGACCTGGGCGGTATCCGGGCGGCGCGTTCCCTGGAGATGTATCTGCCGCTGTGGATGAATCTGATGCAGAGCCTCGGCCACGCCGACTTCAACGTGCAGGTCCGCACGGCGCGTTGAGACCCCTGCCGCGGCGCGACACGCCGCAACTGGGGGCTACCCGCCGGTAGCAATTGCTGACAAGCTGTCTACGGCGTCCATCGGCCAGTCCAGACGAGGAGCAACCCCATGTCCGCCACCGTCTCCTTCACGGTCCCCTCCGCGCACGGCCAGCGGCCGGTGACCGTCTCCTACGCGCGCGTGGGGGACGGCGACCCGCTGGTCCTGCTGCACGGCATCGGCCACCACCGCCAGGCCTGGGACCCCGTGGTGGACATCCTCGCGACCGAGCGCGATGTGATCGCCGTGGACCTGCCCGGCTTCGGCGCGTCCCCGGCCCTGCCGGACGGCCTCGCCTACGACCTGCCCACCACCAACTCCGTGCTCGCCGCCCTGTTCGAGGCACTGGATCTGGACCGCCCGCACGTGGCGGGCAACTCCCTGGGCGGCCTGCTGGCCCTGGAGCTGGGCCGCGAGAAGCTCGTACGGTCCGTCACCGCCCTGTCCCCCGCCGGGTTCTGGTCGGAGGCCGAGCGGCTGTACGCGTTCGGCGTCCTCATCGCGATGCGGCGGATCTCCCAGCAGCTCCCGGTGCCGCTGGTCGAGCGACTGGCCCGCACGGCGGCCGGCCGGACGGCCCTGACGAGCACCATCTACGCCCGTCCGGCCCGCCGTTCACCCGAGGCCGTGGTCGCCGAGACGCTCGCGCTGGCCCAGGCCACCGGGTTCGACGCGACGCTGCGGGCCGGTGCCTCCGTCCAGTTCACCGACGACCTCCCGGGGATCCCGGTCACCGTGGGCTGGGGCACCAAGGACTGGCTGCTGGTGCGCCGCCAGGGCGTCCGCGCCAAGCAGGTCATCCCCCAGGCCCGGCTGGTGCGGCTGCCGGGCTGCGGGCACTGCCCGATGAACGACGACCCGGCGCTCGTCGCCCGTGTGATCCTCGACGGCAGCCACTGACCGGCGCCGGATCCCCGTCGACGCCCCCGAGCCCAGGGCGACTCCGGCGCCCACCAGGGCGCTGCCCACGGCCTGGGCGAGACCGTAGGAGCCGGTTCCGGCGAACGGGGCGGTGCAGGCGGCCGCCACCGGGATGAGCCCGGAGAAGAGCGTGGCGCGCTCCGCGCCGATCCGCTGCATGCCCATGTACCAGCACACGAAGCCGACGACCGTGACGACCGCCGCCTGCCAGAGCAGCGCGGCGGCCTCGGTGGCGTCGGGGCGCCGCAGCCACCCGTCCCCGTCGAGGACGACGCCGGCGAGGGCCGACTCGGCGGCGGCGACGGCGCTCACCGTGGCGGACAGCAGCCGAGGTCCCAGCCGCCGCAGCACGGGGACCGCGAGGACCGCGAACCCGACCTCACCGGCCAGGGCACAGGCGGAGAAGGCGATCCCGGCCGCGTCGGTACGGCCCCACCCCTGCACGGTGAACGCGCCGACGGCGACCAGCAGCGCGCCGTACAGCACGACGCGCTGTGGACGGCGGCCGTCGAGGAGCGGGACGACGACCGCGACCACCACGGGAGCGCAGCCCACGAAGACACCCGGTACGGCAGGCTCGGCGGTGCGCTCGGCGGCGATGACGGCCAGGTTGAAGCCGACCATGCCGACGGCCGCGAGCAGGGCCAGGCGGGCCCACTGGCGGGGTGCGAGCACGCGCAGGCGCTGCGTCGACCCCCGCCCGGCGAGCGGCAGGAGCAGCAGAGCGGCCAGTCCGTAGCGCAGGCACTGGCCGCCCGCGTACGGGTAGTCGCCGAGCAGGCTGTTGGCGGTGAAGGAGCCTCCGACGAGCACGCAGGCGAATGCGGCGAGCAGGGCACCGCGACGGGTGGCGTTCATGACGTCGACGCTAGGGAGGGCGGCGGCCCGGTTTAAGGTCCATTTCCATGACGTCATCGGGGACCAATCCGGGCGGGCTGACGGGCACCGCCGCATGGGAACTGCTGCTCCCGGCCGCATCGGCGCCGCCACGCGCGCGTGGCCGCGCCCTCCAGGCGGCACTGCGCGAGGCGATCCGCTCGGGGCGGCTCGCGCCGGGCACCCGGCTGCCGTCGAGCCGGGACCTCGCGGCCGATCTCGGGGTGTCGCGCGGGCTGGTCACCGAGGCGTACGAGCAGCTGACGGCCGAGGGCTATCTGCGCAGCGACCGGGGAGCGGGCACGTGGGTGGGCGGCGGTGTCCGTGCGGCCTCGCCCCGCGCGCGTGACCTGGCGCCGCGGTCCCCCGGCGCGCGCGCCGACTTCGTGCCCGGGACACCGGACCTGTCGCTGTTCCCGCGCGCCGCGTGGGCCGCGGCGCAGCGGGCGGTGCTGGCGGACCTGCCGCACCACGACCTCGGCTACCCCGACCCACGCGGACTGCCCCGGCTGCGCTCCGCCCTCGCCGAACTGCTGGGCCGACGCCGGGGCGTGGCCGCCGACCCGGAGCGGATCGTGGTCGTCTCGGGCGTCGCGCAGGCCACGACCCTGCTCGGATTCGTGCTCCACGCGCGCGGGATGCGCACGGTCGGCGTCGAGGACCCGGGCAGCCCACAGCACGAGGCCCTGTACACCGCGGCCGGCATGGGCACCGTACCGCTGCCCCTGGACGACGAGGGCCTGGCCCCGGACCCCCTGCGTGCCTCGGGCGTCCGGGCCGTGGTGACGACGCCGGCCCACCAGTTCCCCACCGGTATCGCGTACTCGGCGCGGCGGCGCACCGAGTTGCTCGACTGGGCTCGGTCGGTGGACGGGCTCATCCTGGAGGACGACTACGACGGCGACTTCCGGTACGACCGCGCCCCCGTGGGCGCGCTCCAGGGACTGGACCCGGAGCGGGTCGCCTACACGGGGTCGGTCAGCAAGTCCCTCGCCCCGGGCCTGAGGCTGGGCTGGCTGCTCGTGCCCGAGTGGCTGGCCGACGAGGTGGTCGAGCGCAAGCGGACCATGGATCTTGGGCATCCCTCACTGGACCAGGCGCTGTTCGCGCGGTTCCTGGAGCACGGCGACTACGACCGGCAGCTGCGCCGCTGTCAGCGCGCGTACCGGGAGCGGCGCGACGTCCTGGTCGCGGCGCTGGAGGAGCACTTCCCGCGGGCCAGGGTCTCGGGGATCGCCGCGGGCCTGCACGCCATCGCCGAACTGCCGCGGCGGTACGGGCCCGAGGAGCGCTTCCTGGAGCGGATGGCCGCAGCCGGTGTCGCGGTGCGTCCGCTCAGCGCCTGCGCACACGCGCGTGCCGACGCGTCCGGCGTGCGGCTGGTCCTGGGGTACGCGCATCTGTCGCCGGCGCAGATCAGGGCGGGCGTGCGGCTGATGGCCGAGGCGCTCGCCCGGTGAGGGCCGGGGCTACCGGCAGCCTCCGAATCGCACACCGGTTCCCTTGCCGATGGGGCCAGTTGTTCACTTGTGGTTTCCGTGTGCGCTGCGGCGCACCAGTAGTTGTGACAGTGCACATTGGCCGGATCCCGTTCAGGAGGCCCTTCCATGGCACATCGTCCGTTCCCCGGCCGCCGCAGCGTCCTGCGCGGCTCCCTGGCCGCGTCGGCGGCCCTGACCCTGCCCACGGCCCCGGGCGCGGCCCCGGCATCCGCCCTGTCCGGGCGCCCCAAGGCGGGCTGGGGCGTGCAGACGGGCGACGTGACCTCCGACTCCGGTCTGGTGTGGGTGCGTTCGGACCGGGCGGCCCGGATGATCGTGGAGACGTCGGCCACCGAGTCGTTCCGCATCGCGCACAGATGGCACGGCCCGCTCCTGGGCCCGGACACCGACTTCACCGGCACCACACGGCTGCGCGGCCTCCCGCCCGGCGAGCAGATCCACTACCGCGTGCTGCTCGCCGACCCGGACGACCCGCGGCGCACCGGCGAGCCGGTCACGGGCACCTTCCGCACCGTGTCCACGCACCGGCGCGACGGCGTGCGGTTCCTGTGGTCCGGCGACCTGGCAGGCCAGGGCTGGGGCATCAACCCCGACCTCGGCGGCTACCGGATCTACGACGCGATGGCGAAGCTCGACCCCGACTTCTTCATCTGCAGCGGCGACAACGTCTACGCCGACGGGCCGATCTCGGCCACCCAGGCCCTGCCCGACGGCAGCGCCTGGCGGAACATCACCACCGAGGAGAAGTCCAAGGTCGCCGAGACCCTCGCCGAGTACCGCGGCAACTTCCGCTACAACCTGCTCGACGACAACCTCAAGCGCTTCAACGCACAGGTCCCCTCGATCGTCCAGTGGGACGACCACGAGGTGCGCAACAACTGGTACCCGGGCGAGGTGATCGCCTCCACGGACACCCGCTACACCGAGAAGAGCATCGACGTCCTGGCCGCGCGCGCCCGGCGGGCGTTCAGCGAGTATTTCCCCGTCTCGACGCTGCGGCCGGGCGCGAAGGACGGCCGGGTGTACCGCGTCCTGCGGCAGGGCCCGCTGCTCGACGTGTTCGTCCTCGACATGCGGACGTACCGCAACGCCAACTCCTCCGACAACCAGAGCGTGGACCCGCAGGGCATCCTCGGCCACGAGCAGCTGGAGTGGCTCGAGCGGGAGCTGTCCCGGTCGCGGGCGGTGTGGAAGGTGATCGCGGCCGACATGCCGCTCGGGCTGGTCGTGCCCGACCCGATGGAGGGCCTGCCGAACATCGAGGCGGTGGCCCAGGGCGACCCCGGCGCTCCGCTGGGCCGTGAGCTGCAGATCGCCGAACTCCTGCGGTTCATCAAGCACCGGCGGATCACGGGCACGCTGTGGCTGACGGCGGACGTGCACTACACCTCGGCCCAGCACTACCAGCCATCACGGGCCGCCTTCACCGACTTCGAGCCGTTCTGGGAGTTCGTCTCGGGTCCGCTGAACGCAGGCGCCTTCCCGGCCAACGCCCTGGACAACACCTTCGGTCCGGAGCGGGTGTTCGTGAAGGCGCCGACCGCCTCGAACGTCTCGCCCGCCGGTGGCTACCAGTTCTTCGGCGAGGTCGACATCGACGGCCACAGCGGGGAGCTGACGGTGCGGCTGCGCGGGCAGGACGGCACCGTGCTGTTCACCCAGACGCTCCAGCCGGGCCTGGTCGGCCAGTAACCACCGGGCCTGGTGGGCCAGTGGCTCCCGTGCCCTTTCGCTGTGCCGCGCACCGGCGTCATCCCCCCGGCGCGCGGCATCGCACCGTCCCTCCCAACTCACCGCCGGGAGAGGCGTTTTCGCAGGTCAGGACCGATTGTCAGTGGTCGTCTCTACGGTTTTTCCCATGACGCGATCTGTACAGGCCGTGGCCTATCGCCAACCCTCCGTGCTGGAATCCGCAGCGGACGGACGACGCCTCGGGCTCGAGACCTCCCGGGGCGCGACGCCCACCGGTGTCGAGGACCATCCGCGCTTCTTCGCGGGCTTTCTGACCTCGCCTCAGGTCGCCGCGGCCGGGCTGCTCGCGGTGGGCGACGTGGCGGCCGCGCGCTACTACCAGCCGCAGCTGCGCGCCTCGCTCGACCCGGTGGTGACCGGCAACGGCGACCGGCTGCGCTTCGAGTCCTTCTCCGGCTGCGGCGGCGTGTACGCGCGCCTGGACGTCCTCGGCCCCGGCCTAGACGGCGGCGAGGTGGGCCATGGGACGACGAACGTCGACGTCAACAACCCGCTGCGCGAGGCCCTGTCCCGGATCGGCACGGCCGACCCGCTCCATCTGCGCGTGGGCCCCGAGGAGCTGGCCGTCACCACGCTGGACGGACCGGTGGTGGAGAAGAAGGTGCCGCTCCCGGACCGCTGGCTGCGCGGATTCGCCGAGGCCCAGGTGACAGCGGCCGGGTTCGACCTGCGGGCCGAACTGCCGGCCGACGAGGCTGTGCGGTTCCTGCGCGGGCTGCCCCGGGTAGGCGGAACGGGGCGCGGGGCCGGCGGTCCGCGCTGGGTGGTCCCGGTGGGCCGCGGGCTGCGGCCGACGACCCGGCCGGTGCCGGGCGCGGTGTGCCTGCCCGGCCCCGAGCGGCTGGCCGCGCTCCAGCGGGTGCTGCGACACGCGACGGCCCTGCGGGTGTACGGCCCGGCGGTCGCCGGTGCCGGGGCCGGAGCGACGGCGGCCGCCTGGGAGGTGGTCCTGCCGGGCATGCGGCTGACGCTCACGCTGTCGCCCGACGCCTCGCGCGGATTCTCCGGCGAGGGCGGCGTCCTGGACGCTCTGGCCACCGACGAGGCCGCCGACGACGCGGAGCTGATCGAGGTGCTGCTGGCGTGGGAGCCCCGCGTCGACGTCGCCGACCTCGCCGACTCCTCCGGGCTCACCCCGGAGCGGGTGCGCGCGGCCCTGGTCCGGCTCGGCACCTCCGGACGCGTCGGCTACGACACGGCGGAGGCGGCCTACTTCCACCGGGAGCTGCCGTACGACGCAGGGCGCGTCGAGCGCCACAATCCGCGGCTGCGTTCGGCGCGGGCGCTGGTGGCCGCGGGCGCGGTCGCCCTGGACGGGCCGCTGGGGACGGTGACCGCCGAGGACGGCCATGTGCACCGGGTTCGCGACGAGGCCGGGGTGCTCAGCTGCAGCTGTCTGTGGTGGGCGAAGTACCGCGGCGGGCGCGGGCCGTGCAAGCACGCGCTGGCGGTGCGGATGGTGCGGCGGGGTGCCGTGGTGGGACAGGAGTTCGCGGGAGTCGACGGGGGTGCGCGATGAGCGCGGTGATGAAGGCGGTGCGGGCGGGGCGGACGGCCGAGACGCTGCGCCTGCTCAAGGGGATGACGGACCCCGAACGGCGAGCGCTGCTGCCCGAGTTGAAGGCAGTCCGCAAGGAGCTGCGGACCGATCCCTGGGGCAACGCGTCCCGTGACGCCCATCCGGCGCTGCACGCGGCCGGGGCGGCCTGCCACACGGGAGCGGCGGCCGCGGCGAGCTGGCTTTCGGGCTCGGACATGCGCTGGTGGCAGGCGTCGCCCGAGCTGCTGTTGCAGGCACTGGAGGGCCGTGACAACGCGTGGCTGGCCGATGTGGCGCACCGGCTCGCACAGCGGCCGGTGTCCGCGGACGTACCGTACGAGCTGATGTCCGGGCTGGTGCACCGGGCGGGCTGCGACGTCCCGGTGACGGACGCCTATGTGGTCGGCTGGATCCGGCACATCGGCAGCTCCTGGGCCTCGGGCTCGATCCTCGACCGGCTGCGCGGGGAGCCGGATCTGGCCCGGCTCGTGGCCGGCCTCTTCGACCTCACGGACCTCAGCGAGGTCCGCTGGCTGTTCGGCGACGGACCGAACTCCTGGCAGAGCGCCCTCGCCGAGCTCACCCGGAGGGGATCGCTGGACCGCAAGACCATGGTCGACGCCTGTGTCTCACGCCTCCTGCGCGGCGGCGCCCCCACCGACCACCGGGTCTTCCTCCCCCTGTTCGAACTGCTCGGCCTCACCCGGGAGGAGGAGCGGGAGCGGACCGCCGACTGGATCGCCCTGGCTCGCGACGCCGCCTCCCCCGTCGCCTCCCACGCCCAGTCGGTCCTGGCTTCCCTCGCGCTGGACGGCGAGCTGTCCACCCGGCTGCTGGCCGAGGCTTCCGAAGGTCTGCTGTTCCGCACCGAGAAGAAGCTGGTGCGGGCCCAGCTCGTGCTGCTCGGCAAGGTGCTGTCCCGCGATCCGTCCGCGGCGGCCGAGCTGCTTCCCGTCGCGGCCCAGGCGTTCGGGCACGAGGACACCCAGCTGCAGGAGCGGGCGCTCAAACTGGTCGAGCGGCATGCGAAGAAGGTCGACTCCGACGCCCTGCGAGACGAACTGACGCTCGCGGTGGAGCAGTTGACGCCCTCGCTGCGCACCCGCGCGGTGGACGGCCTGGGCCTCACGGGCGTGGACCGGGAACCGGTGGTGTACGAGGAGGTGCTGCCGCCCGCTCCGGAGCCGGTGCGCCTCGCGGCGGCGCCCGAGTCGGCGGTCGAACTGGCCGAAGAGGTGAGCGCCCTGCTGGCCGCCGGCGGTGACGTGGCCACGTTCGAGCGGGCCCTGGACGGCCTGGTGCGCCAGGCCCATCAGAACCTCGACGCGCTGCTGGAGGCGCTCGAGCCGGTGATCGTCCGACGCCACTGGCACACCGCGGAACCGGGCCAGTGGCACCACGCGGACTCGTACTTCAACTCGTACAACGACCTCCACGGCACCGAGGACGCTCTCGACCTCCTCCTCGCGACGCTGCGCGGAGGAATGAAGACCAGCACGCTCCACCATGCGCTCCAGAACGGCTCCAACAGCCCCGGCTGCCTGCACGTCGGCCTCTCCGAGGTGTTCGACTCCCGGCTGTGGGAAGTGGCGTACCGGCTCCGCACCGACCCGCTGCCGTTGCTGCTGTCGACGCCCACCTGGAGCACGGGACTCCTGGAGCCGGACGAGTTGGTGGACCGCCTCGGCACCTACCGGCGCCTGGGCGCCCGCGTCGCGGCGGCCGATTTCGCACAGGCCCTCCTGCGGGTGCGGCGCGCGGACCGGCCGGTGGCCACCGCGGCAGCCCGGCGGGCGGCGGCGCTCGGCACGGCGGAGGGAGACCGTCTCGCCCGCTGGCTGTCCAAGCAGGGCCCCGCCCAGCCCTGGTCCACCCGGCACACCTCGGCAACGCGGATCGTGGTCGAGCTCGGCGAACTGCTGGAACTGCAGGAGGACTTCCCCGCGGAATTCCAGCGGCTCGGGCGTCGGCTGGCCGCCTACGGAGCCCACTGGCACTGCTCTCACTGGAACGAAGAGCTGCGGCGGCACTGGCTGGCCGCGCTCCCGGAGCAGCGCGAACTGGTGGCGGCACGGATCGTGCACGACCTCTCCGGGGCGGCCGTGAACGACATCCCGGGACCCGTCGACATCCTCCCGCTGCTGGCCGAGTCCGGTGGCGAGGCGGGTGCGAGCGTGCACCTGTGCGTGGCGTACGGGCTGGGGGCTCGGCAGGCGGAGGACCGGCTCGCCGCGGTGGACGCGCTGCTGGTGCTCGCCGCGCGCGGACAGCTCGACGCCGAGGGGCTGGGGACCGATCTCGGCCTGCTGGTGCAGTGCGGCACGGTGAAGCCGCTCCGACTCGCCGAGTCGGCCCGGACCGCGGCGGCCACGGGGGCCAACGCGACCATATGGGAGATGCTGCGTCACACCTTGCCTGTGTTGCTCGCGGACCCCGAGACGGCGTCGGTCCGTGGGCTCGGGGACCTGCTGGCCGTGGCCGCCGAGTGCGCCGAGCGGTCCGGGGCGCGCGGCGAGCTGCCGCACCTCGCCGCGACCGCCGCCCGGCGTGGTTCGTCCCGGCTGGTGACCGAGGCCCGGCGGCTGCGGGACGCCCTGGCCGCTCCTGCCCGGTAGGAGTAGGCGGCTCCCGCCCGGCAACAGGCCGCTCCCGCCCGGTAATAGAAAGAACAATAAAAGGGGCAGAAGCACGCTTTACCCATCGGTCACAAGTCGTTCGTGATCACGCAACACCGTTCCTTCACAGTGGGTGCATGAATCGAGGAATGTCTGATGTGACACGGACGAAGCACGGGCGTCCCGTGCACCACTGGCGACGGGACGTCGTCGAACTCGCCGCCCTGTTCACCGCCGTCGCGGTGGCGGACGCGGTGGCGAACCTGATCGGGCACGGGCCCGACGGCCCGGCGCTGCTGCTGATCTCGGCGGTGGCGCTGGCCGCGACGGCGGGGTTCCACGTCTGGTGGTCACGGCGCCACGGTCACGCACCGCCGACGAGCGATACCGGTGCCCGGCCGATCACCCAGGCCGGGCCGTCCGACGAGCACGCGACGACGCCCCGGGCGGTGGCCGGGGCGAGCACGCTGTGGCGGATGCGGACGACGGTGAAGGACGAACCCGGCTCGCTGGCCGCGCTGTGCACGGCTCTCGCCGGGCAGCGGGTCGACATCCTGAGCCTGCAGACGCATCCGCTGGCCGAGGGCACGGTGGACGAGTTCCTGCTGCGCGCCCCGGGTGAGCTCCCGGCCGCCGAGATCAGTCGTGCGGTCTCGCGGGCGGGGGGCACGACCACCTGGATCGAGCGGGCCGACGCGCACGACCTGGTGGACGCGCCGACCCGGGTCCTGGGCCTCGCGGCGCGCACCGCGCTGGACGCGGCGGAACTTCCGCTGGCGCTGCGGCAGTTGCTGGGACGGTGCACCATCCGTTCGCTGCCCGCCACGTCCCTCGGCGGCCGCCGCGCGCCGGAGGAGGTGCCGGCCGAGGGAACACTCGAGGACACCGTGATGCGGTTGCGGGCACCGGAAGGCGGAGTGATCACCGTGGAACGGCCGTATCTGCCGTTCACGCCGACCGAGTTCGCCCGGGCACGGGCGCTGGTGGAGCTTGACGCCCGGCTCGGCCCCCGCATCCCGCGCAGCCAGGACGTGCTGACGCTGCCCGAGGGCAGCGCGATCACCGTGCGCCGGGCCGACACGCGGGACGTCGAGGCGGCGAAGGCGATGCACGAGCGGTGCTCGGCGCGGACGCTCGGCATGCGCTACCACGGGCCGATCGGTGACGCGGACCGCTATCTGAACCACCTGCTGAGCCCGCGTTTCGGGCGCACGCTGGCCGTGCAGACGGCGTCGGGCCGCATCGTCGGCCTCGGTCATCTGCTCTGGGACGGCGACGAGACGGAGGTCGCCCTGCTCGTCGAGGACGAGTGGCAGCAGCGCGGCATCGGCGGCGAGCTGCTGGGCCGTCTGGTGGCGATGGCGGTCGACGCCGGCTGCGAGAGCGTGTACGCCGTGACGCAGGCGTCCAACACCGGCATGGTCGCCGCGATGCGCGGTCTGGGCCTGCCCCTCGACTACCAGATCGAGGAGGGCACGCTGGTCATCACGGCCCGCCTGGGCACCACCCCGGTCACCTCGTTGCTGTCGTACGACGGCAGGCAGGGGCAGGTCGGCGGACCGGCCCGCCGCGACTGAACAAGGCGGGACCGAGCGAGGCGGGACCAAGCCAGGCGGGACCAAGCGTCCGCTCGGCGAACGGCGAGCGGCCCGGCGGAACCCCGCCGGGCCGTTCGCCTGTCGACCTGCCCCGTGCCAGGCCTCAGCTCACCGCCGCCTGAAGCTGCGCCGTCGACGACGCCTCACCGTGCTCTCCGAGCGCGCTGTCCAGATCCGCCCACAGGTCCTCGACGTCCTCCAGCCCGACCGACATCCGCAGCAGCCGGTCGCTCACACCGGCCCCGCGCCGGTCCTCCGCGTCCACGATGCGGTGGCTGATGGACGCCGGATGCTGGATGAGGGTGTCGACGCTGCCCAGGCTCACGGCCGGGGTGATCAGCCCGACGCGGGCGATGACCTCGTGCGGGTCACCTTGGACCTCGAAGGCGATCATGGCGCCGCCGATGCGCGGATAGTGGACCCGCGCGACACGCGGGTCGGCGACCAGGCGCCGGGCCAGCTCGGCGGCGCTCGCGGAGGCGGCCCGCACCCGCACCGGCAGCGTGGACAGCCCCCGCAGCAGCAGATAACCGGCCAGCGGATGCAGCACGCCGCCCGTGGCGAATCGTATCTGCCGCAGCTGTCGCGCGAACTCCTCATCACAGGCCACCACGCCCGCGAGCACGTCGCCGTGGCCGCCGAGGTACTTGGTGGCGCTGTGCAGCACGAGCCGGGCGCCCTGCTCGGCCGGGCGCTGGAGCACGGGCGTGGCGAAGGTGTTGTCGGCGAGCAGCGGCACGGAGCCGCAGGCGTGGGCGACCGCCCGCAGATCGACCTCGGCCAGCGTCGGATTCGCCGGCGTCTCGACCATGACAAGCCCGGTGTCCGGGCGCAGCGCGTCCTCGATCCCGGCCGGATCGGTCCAGGTCACCTCCGTGCCCAGCAGTCCGGCGGTCAGCAGGTGGTCACTGCAGCCGTACAGGGGGCGGACCGCGACGACGTGGCGCAGGCCCGTCGCGGAGCGGGCGAGGAGGACCGCGCTCAGCGCCGCCATCCCGCTGGCGAACGCCACCGCGGACTCGGTGCCCTCCAGCCGGGCCAGCGCGGTCTCGAAGCGGGCCACGGTCGGATTGCCCAGCCGCCCGTACACCGGCATCCCGTCCAGGGCGGCGCCGGTGGCGGCGAAGGCGTCGATGCGGGCGGCCTCGCCCCGGCTGTCGTACGAGGGATAGGTGGTGGACAGGTCGATGGGCGGGGCGTGCAGGCCCTGCCGGGCGAGGTCGTCGCGGCCGGCGTGCACGGCCTCGGTGGCCAGTGCTCTCGATGCGGTGCGTACGGCGTCGTAGGCACCCGTGCTCGCTGAGTCCATGGGCAGAGGGTGAACACCGAACGGGTGATAAGAATCGAACACCGTGCTACGTTCGGCCAATGGCCGAATCTGTCGTACTGGATCCGGTGGACCTCCATCTGCTGCGCCTGCTGCAGAACGACGCCCGGATCACCTATCGCGACCTCGCCACCCTGGTGGGCGTGGCACCGTCGACGTGTCTGGACCGGGTGGCCCGGCTGCGCCGCTCGGGCGTGATCCTCGGGCATCAGCTGCGGCTCGATCCGGCCAAACTGGGGCGCGGCCTGGAGGCACTGCTCTCGGTGCAGGTGCGACCGCACCGCCGGGAGCTGGTGGGTCCCTTCGTGGAGCGGATCCGCGCGCTGCCGGAGTCACGGACGGTGTTCCATCTGACCGGGCCCGACGACTATCTGGTGCATGTCGCCGTGGCGGACATGGCGGACCTGCAGCGGCTGGTCCTCGACGAGTTCACGGCGCACCGCGAAGTGGCTCGTGTGGAGACCCGGTTGATCTTCCAGCAGTGGGAGTGCGGCCCCTTGCTGCCCCCGGCCACGCCCACAGCTGAATCAGGAATACATGGGTGACGCAGACATCGTCGCCGTATGAGGATGGGCGGCATGTCTGAGACCAAGAGCCCGCTGCCCCGTGAAGTCGCCGACGCCTACGTCGACGAGCTCGTCGCCCTCGACCCGGTCACCGGCACGTACCTCGGCGTGAAGGAGAGTGCGAGCAGGCTGCCCGACTTCTCTCCCGCGGGCCAGCAGGCCCTGGCGGAGCTGGCGCGGACCACCCTCGCGAAGCTGGACGAGGCCGAGCGCCGGCCCGGGGCGGACAGCGATGTGGAGCGCCGCTGCGGGCGTCTGCTGCGCGAGCGGCTCACCGCCGAGCTCGCGGTGCACGAGGCCGAGGAGAGCCTGCGCGCGATCGGCAACCTGCACACGCCCGGACACGCGGTGCGCGACGTGTTCACCATGATGCCGGCGCAGACGGACGAGGACTGGGCGGCGATCACCGAGCGGCTGCGCGCGGTCCCGGCCGCGCTGGCCGGCTACCGCGAGTCCCTGGCGCTCGGTCTGGAGCGGAAGCTGTACGCGGCTCCGCGTCCGACCGCCACCCACATCGACCAGCTCACGGAGTGGTCGGACACCGACGGCCAGGGGCGCGGCTGGTTCGAGGACTTCGTCTCGGCCGGGCCGCAGGCGCTGCGCGCGGAGCTGGACGAGGCCGCCCGCGGGGCGACCGCGGCCGTCGTGGAGCTGCGCGACTGGCTGCGGGACGTCTACATGCCGGCCATCGAGGGCGCTCCGAACACGGCTGGCCGCGAGCGGTACGCGCGCTGGTCGCGCTACTTCAACGGCACGGACCTGGACCTGGACGAGGCGTACGCGTACGGCTGGTCGGAGTTCCACCGCATCCTCGGCGAGATGAAGCAGGAGGCCGAGAAGATCCTGCCGGGTGCCGAGACACCGTGGGTGGCGCTCGCGCACCTCGACGAGCACGGCACGCACATCGAGGGCGTCGACGAAGTCCGCGAGTGGCTGCAGGGCCTGATGGACCGCGCGATCGCCGATCTGGACGGCACACACTTCGAACTCGCCGAGCGGGTACGGAAGGTGGAGGCCCGCATCGCGCCGCCCGGCGGCGCGGCGGCCCCGTACTACACGGCTCCGTCGGAGGACTTCTCGCGCCCCGGCCGCACCTGGCTGCCGACGATGGGCCAGACCCGGTTCCCGGCGTACGACCTGGTGTCGACCTGGTACCACGAGGGCGTGCCCGGTCATCACCTCCAGCTGGCGCAGTGGGCGCACGTGGCCAAGGACCTCTCCCGCTACCAGGCCACGATCGGCGGGGTCAGCGCCAACGCGGAGGGCTGGGCGCTGTACGCGGAGCGGCTGATGGACGAGCTGGGCTATCTCACGGACCCCGAGCACCGCCTCGGCTACCTCGACGCGCAGATGATGCGCGCGGCCCGCGTGATCGTGGACATCGGCATGCACCTGGAGCTGGAGATCCCGGCTGACTCGCCGTTCCACCCGGGTGAGCGCTGGACGCCGGAGCTGGCCCAGGAGTTCTTCGGCGCGCACAGCAGCCGCCCGGCGGACTTCGTGGAGAGCGAGCTGACCCGCTATCTGACCATTCCGGGCCAGGCGATCGGCTACAAGCTCGGCGAGCGGGCCTGGCTACTGGGCCGGGAGAACGCGCGCGAACGGCACGGCGACGCCTTCGACCTGAAGGCCTGGCACATGGCGGCCCTCTCCCAGGGTTCGCTGGGCCTGGACGACCTGGTGGACGAGCTGTCCCGGCTCTGAGCGGCGCGTGACCGGCGACGCCCGCGTGGGCGCCGCCGGTCACCGGCCGCCGGTTCAGTGCGGAAGCCGTCGCAGCTGTACGAGTCCGACCCAGGTCTCCGGTCCCGGCTGCGCGTAGGCGGCACGCACCGCGTACCGGCCCGGTTCCAGCGGCACCCTCAGGTGCTCCTGGTGGGCGGTGTCCGTGCCGGACCAGGCCGAGTCGAACAGGACGACGGGGCCGGGTATGTCCCAGCCGACCTCGTCCTCCCACACAGCCGCGTCGAGGGCGGCGGGAACGCCGGCCAGCAGTTCGTCCTCGGAGTTCGCGGCGCTCCACCGTACGAAGGCGCCGTGGTCGGGCAGGAAGGAGGTGGAGGCCGGTTCGTCGCCGAGGACCAGGGCCGCGCTGTCGCCGACGGGGAGCAGACCGACGTATCCGTCGACCTCGCACGCCCGGTCGTAGTCGGTGTCCATCTCCTCGCCGTCGGCCCCGGCCCAGAACGGCAGCACCGCCTCCGGGACGGCTATGAGCGGGCCGCCTCCCGACTCCACCCACTCCAGAACGCCTGGTTCCGCGTATCGAGCCATGCGCAGAACCTACACGGGTGCGCGTCAGCAGCCGCACTCGCCTGCCACGGGTGCCGTCAGCGGATCGGCGTCCCGGCGCTGCGGCCCCTGCCAGGTCTCGTACGGGAAGCCTTCCCGCGCCCAGTATTCGAATCCGCCGAGCATCTCCTTGACCCGGTAGCCGAGTTCGGCCAGGGCGAGGGCGGCTCGGGTGGCGCCGTTGCAGCCGGGTCCCCAGCAGTACGTCACCACCGGCACGGACTTGTCGAGGAGCCGCTCGGCCTGCTCGGGGATCAGCGCGGTCGGCAGGTGGACGGCGCCGGGGATGTGGCCCTGGTCCCAGGACTCGGTGGAGCGGGAGTCGAGGACGACGTAGCCGGGATCGCCGTCCCCCGCGAGCGCGGCGGCCACGTCGGAGACGTCGGCGTGGAAGGCGAGGCTCGCCCGGAAGTGGGCGGCGGCCTCGGCCGGGGCGGCGGGGGCGACCCGCAGGACGGGGTTCACGGTGTCGGTGATCATGGCAAGAAATCTATGGCTGCCGACCCGCTCGCTGAAGAAGGGATCCCCGGGGTTCCCCTTGATCAGCCGGGGATTCCCCTGCTATTTCTCGGTGATGACCGCTTATTCCCCGGACGCCACCGACTGGCGCATCCTCGACGTCCTGCAACGCGAGGGCCGTGCCAGTTTCGCGGAGCTCGCCCGTGCCGTCTCGATGTCCTCCAGTGCCGTCACCGAGCGGGTCCGCCGGCTGGAGGGGGCCGGAGTCATCCAGGGGTACGCGGCGGTCGTCGACCCCGAGCGTCTGGGCCTGCCCATCCTCGCGTTCGTGCGGCTGCGGTACCCGAACGGCAACTACAGGCCCTTTCACGACCTGGTGGCCGCGACGCCCGAGATCCTGGAGGCGCACCATGTCACGGGCGACGACTGCTTCGTCATCAAGGTCGCCGCGCGCTCCATGTCCCATCTGGAGGCGATCTCGGGGAGGATCGGCGCGCTCGGCTCGGTGACCACGAGCGTCGTGTACTCCTCGCCCCTGCCCCGGCGCCCGCTGGGGCGATGAGCTCAGCCGGCGCCCCGCTGCCGCAGCACCGATCCCGTTCTCCCCTTCACGGCCTCCAGCTGCGCGTGGATCCGGCGCCGCAGATCGGCGACATGGCTGACGATGCCGACGCTGCGGTCCCGTTCGCGCAGGGAGTCGAGCACGTCGAGGACCTCGTCCAGGGTCTGGTCGTCCAGGCTGCCGAAGCCCTCGTCGATGAAGAGCGTGTCGAGGCGGACCCCGCCGGCCTCGTCCGTCACGACGTCCGCGAGACCGAGGGCGAGCGCGAGGGAGGCGAAGAACGTCTCGCCACCGGACAGCGTGGCCGTGTCCCGCTCGCGTCCGGTCCAGGCGTCGACCACATGCAGCCCGAGCCCGCTGCGGCCACGGCCGGTGCGGTCGTCGGAGTGGACGAGGGTGTAGCGGCCGGAGGACATGCGCCGCAGCCGTACGGTGGCCGCGGCGGCGACCTGTTCGAGACGGGCCGCGAGGACGTACGACTCCAGGCGCATCCTGCGTTCGTTGTCCGCCGAGGTGCCCGCGGTGAGGGCGGCCAGGCGGGCCACGCGGTCGTACTCCTCGCGCAGCGGCGCCAGCCGTCGTACGCCGTCGGTCGCCCGGGCGGAGAGCCGGTCGAGTTCGGCGCAGCAGCGGGCGGCCCAGTCGCGTGTGGAGGCCGCGTCGCGCAGCCGCTGGGCGGCGGCGGCCGCGTCCCCCTCGGCAGCTGCGAGGTCGGCGGCGGCTGCTGGGCGGCGGCCGCGGTGTCGGCCTCGGCGAGGACCGCGCGTACGGCGGCCTCCTCGGACTGCCAGACGTCCAGGCGCCGCTGGAGCTCGCGGTGCTCCGCGTCGTCGAGGAGCGCCGCGGCCGCTGCCTGCGGGGTCTCGAACCCGGCCCGGTAGGCGGCGTCGGCGAGGCGGGCGTCGGCGTCCTTGAGCCGCTGGGCGGTGTCCTCGGCGGCGCGCGCGGTGTCGGCCGCGTCGGTCAGCAGGGCGACCTGCCGCTCCAGCTGCGCGGCCCGAGCGGCCACGCTGCCGGCGGTGCCCCGTGCCTGCGCCAACTCCTCTTCCAGAGCGGCCCTTTCACGCTCCAGGGTGTCGCGCCGGGCGATCCGGGAGGCGGAGGCGACCTCGGCCCGCCGAAGCTCGGCCTGGCGGCGCTCGCGCTCGTGCTCGGCGCGCCGCAGCTCCTCGTGGGCGGGGTGCAGCGCGGAGGCGTCCCGACGGGCCTGTGTGTACGCGCGCTCCAGCTCGTCCGCCTCGGCGGCGAGCCGGGCCGTGGGCGCGTCGCCCGCCTCGGCGGTCGCGGCGGCCAGGGCTTCCCGTACGACGCCCAGGCGCCGCTCGGCTTCGGCGCGCTGCTCGTCGGCGTGCCGGGAGGCGGCCAGGGCGCGGTCCTCGGCCTCGCGGTCGACGTGCCCGGCGACCTTGCGGGCGGGCGCCGGGTGTTCGGTGGCCCCGCAGACGGCGCACGGGTCACCGTCGGTGAGGCTCGCGGCGAGTTCGGCGGCGATGCCGTTCAGGCGCTGTTCCTTGAGGTCGAGCCAGTGGGCACGGGTCTGAAGTGCCTGGCGCTCGGCGGCGAGCACCCGCTGGTGGGCCCCCTCGGTGTCACCGGCCAGCTGGTCGCGCATCCGGGCCGCGCCCAGCCGCCGCCGCGCGGGATCGCGCTGTACGGCGAGTTGCTCGGAGCGGGTGGCGGCCTCCTGTGCGGAGTCGATCCGGGCCTGCAGTCCCGCGCGCGTGTCATCCCATTCGGCGAGCCAGCCCGCGGCCTCCCGCAGCACGTCCTCGTCGGCGCGCTCCTGTCGGTCCAGTCCGGCCCGCTCGTCGGCGATCTCGGCGAGCCGCTGTTCCGCGCGGCGGGCCGATTCCAGGCCGCCCAGCTCCTCGGCGGCCCGGCGGGCGGCGGCGGCCAGCCCGGCGGGACCGGCGTCCGTGAAGGTCTCCGGCAGCGGTCCACGCGCGCGTGCCTCGGCGGCGGCCGCTGCCCGGTGTTCGGCGTCGGCGGCCTCCCGCAGTTCCAGGGCCGGCGCCACCGTTTCCGCCTTGCGACCCCGCTCCATCCGCGTCTGCGTCTCGCGGTGGGCCCCGGACCGCTCCTCCAGCCGCGCCGCCCGCTGCCGCGCCTCGGTGAACCTGCCCTGCAGCCGCGCCAGTTCGCGTACGTCGGCCAGCGCGCGGTCGGCGGAGGCCTGGGCGGACTCGGCGGCGGTGAGGCGGCAGTGGGCGAGGGTGAGCCGTTCCCGGGCGGTGCTGCGGGCGATGGCCGCGGCGCCCAGTACGGCCTCGGCCAGGCCCGGCTCGCCCGGGGCCAGTTGGGGCAGCGGCATGGCGTCGCCCGCCTCCTGCTGCATGCGGTGCGCGTCGGCCAGCAGCCCGGCGTCGCCGTCGCGCACCTGCGCCTCCGTGGCACGCCTGCGTTCGGCGAGGCGCTTTTCCACCTCGGCGAAGCGGCGGGTGTCGAAGAGGCGGCCCAGCAGCTTGCCACGGGCCTCGGCGTCGGCCCGCAGGAAGCGCGCGAAGTCGCCCTGGGGCAGCAGGACGACCTGGCAGAACTGCTCACGGCTCATGCCGAGAAGCTGCTCGAACTCGGCACCGATCTCCTGGTGCGAGCGGCTGAGGTTCTTCCAGGCGCGGGCCGGCACGTCGTACTCGCGCAGCAGGCTCTGGGCCTTGTCCGTCGTCGTACCGGAGCCCCGCCTCTTGGGCCGCTCCCACGGTGGCTGCCGGGTGACCTCCAACCGCCGTCCGGCGACGGTCAGTTCTAGGCGGACCTCGGTACGGGTGCCCGCGTCGGCGTGGTCGCTGCGCAGGGAGAGGCCCTGGCCGGTCTGCCGGGCCCCGGGCACGGAACCGTAGAGCGCGTAGCACACGGCGTCCAGGACGGAGGTCTTTCCGGCGCCCGTCGGCCCGTGCAGCAGGAAGAGCCCGGCGGCGGAGAGGGCGTCGAAGTCGACGCTCTGGCTGCTGCCGAAGGGACCGAAGGCGGTCACATCGAGCCGGTGCAGCCTCACCGCGCCACCTCCCGTACGACGTCGTCCGCGCGCACCGCGTCGAACGCGTCGCGGAGCACCGCCCGCTCCCGTTCGTCGGGACCGCCACCTCGGACATGGGCCACGAAGTCCTGGGCGATCTCCTGGTCGCTGCGGCCCGCGAGGCGTCCGGCGTACGACACGTCGGGGTCGTCCGGGGCGCGCTCCGGGGCGAAGACGAGGCTGAGCGCGTGCGGGAAGCGCTCGGTGAGCCGGGCCATGGGGTCGGCGGGGCGGACCGGGTCGGTGAGCGTCGCCTCCACCCAGGCGTCCTCGTGCCGGGCGAGGCCCGGGTCGGCGAGGAGTTCCTGCAGCGTCCCGCCGATCCGGGCCAGCGGCCGCGGGACCGGGCAGTCGACGCGCTCGGCGCCGATCGAGCCGTCGGCGCCGAGGTCGACGAGCCACATGCTCTTGCGGTGGTCCGTCTCCGAGAAGGAGTAGGCGAGCGGGGAGCCCGAGTAGCGCACGCGCTCGGTGATGGTCTGGGAGCCGTGCAGATGCCCCAGGGCGACGTAGTCGACGCCGTCGAAGACCCCGGCCGGTACGGCGGCGACTCCACCCACGGTGATGTCCCGTTCGCTGTCGCTGGCCTCGCCCCCGGTGACGAAGGCGTGCGCGAGGACGACGGAGCGGGTGTGGCGCGGACGTGCGGCGAGGTCGGCGCGGACGCGGTCCATGGCGGCCGCGAGCACGCTCTCGTGACCCGCCTTCTCGACCCCGAACTCGTCCTTCACCAGGGCGGGTTCGAGATACGGCAGTCCGTAGAAGGCCACGTCCCCGAAGGCGTCCGCCAGCACGACCGGCGTGCCGCAGGCGGCCGGCTCGGTGCGCAGATGGATGCCGGCCCGCCCGATGAGACCGGCGCCGACGCCGAGCCGGCGGGCCGAGTCGTGGTTGCCGGAGATCATCACCGTGGGGACGCCCAGTGCCGCGAGCCGGTGCAGGGCGTCGTCGAAGAGTTCGACGGCGGCGAGCGGAGGCACCGCGCGGTCGTACACGTCTCCCGACACGACCACCGCGTCCACCTCGTGCTCGCGCACGGTGGTGACGAGGTGACCGATGAACTCCGCCTGGGCGCCCAGCATGTTCACGCGGTGGAACGCCCGGCCCAGATGCCAGTCGGACGTGTGCAGCAATCTCAAGAAACCGCTCCGCCCCGCACGCTTCCCCCTTCGACGCCCCTCGGACCAGCACCCGACCGGCAACAGGCGCGCGGTCGGCACCCACCACGCTAACGCCTCTGGGTGCCTGATCCATCACGGACCTCGATGCGTCACTCACATCCGGTGGTATATGACCCGATACATCCGCGATGATCCGAGCAGGCGTAGTGTGACCAGGAAATTGATATCCGCACCTTTTACGCCCCTCGGATGAGACGCTGTACAAGCGGATCCGTGGGCTGGAGGCGACCAAGAGCGATGGCACGAGAGAAGGAAGGGAAACGACCCCGGCAGCCGCACCTTCCCGACCTGCAGTTGCGTCTGCGTGCCGAGCTGGGCCGGATCGACGACCAGTTGCGCTCCCTGCTCGACGCCATGGACCGGCTGCAGGGCCTGCTGGACGCGGTGGTGGCCATCAGCCGGGAGATGGAGCTGCCCGCGGTGCTGGACCGCATCGTGACCACCGCCATGGACCTGGTCGGCGCCCGCTACGGAGCGCTCGGCGTACTCGACGAGAACGGAGAGTGCCTGAAGCGGTTCATCACCGCCGGCCTGTCCGAGCAGGAGCGCGCCGACCTGTCCGGGACCGACCCGCCGCGCGGTCTGGGTGTCCTCGGCCATCTGATCCGCCATCCCGGGCCCCTGCGGGTCACCAGCATCCAAAGCCATCCGGCCTCCGTCGGCTACCCGCCCGGCCACCCTCGTATGCGCACCCTGCTCGGCGTCGCCATCACCGTCCGCGGCGAGATCTACGGCGACCTCTACCTCTCGGAGCGGCACGACGGGCTGCCCTTCGACACCCACGACGAGAACGTCCTGGTCGCCCTGGCCAGCGCCGCCGGTATCGCCATCGAGAACGTCCGCCTGTTCGAACAGGTGCGCGTCGGAGCCGAGCAGTTCCAGCGGCTTCTGCTGCCGACACTCCCCGACCTGCGGCCCTTCACCGCCGCCGCCATCTACCGGCCCGCCGCCGAGCCCAGTCAGGTCGGCGGGGACTGGTACGACGCCGTCCCGCTGCCCGACAACGTCGTGGCCGTCGTCATCGGTGACGTGGTCGGCCACGATCTGCGGGCCGCCGCCGCCATGGCCTCCACCCGCAACATGCTGCGTGCGCTGCTCTTCGACCGGGGCCATACGCCCGGCGCGGTCCTCGCCCGGCTCGACCGCACCCTGCAGGCCATCACGAACAATCCCGTCACCACCACCACACTGGCGCGCATCGAGCCGGAAGGACCGGGCTGGCGACTGCACTGGAGCACCGCGGGCCATGTCCCGCCCCTGCTGATCACCCCGGAGCGGAAGGCGGAATACCTGTTCGCCGAGCCCGGGCTGCCGCTGGGCGTCGACCCCGAGCAGCCGCGCCCCGACCACTCCCGCTTCCTGCCCGCGGACGCCACCGTGGTCTTCTTCACCGACGGGCTGGTCGAGGATCCGCACCGTTCCATCGACGCGAGTCTGAACGCCCTCGCCGCACTCGCCGGCGCGCACGCCCATCTGCCCCTGCGGGAGTTCGTTCAGGTGCTCGCCGATCAGCACCCCAGTGACGGACACGACGACATGGCGATCCTCGCCCTGCGCACCCCGTCCGCCTGACCCCCGGACGGCCCGCCGGTCGCCGGTGCCGGACCGGTCGGCTCGGGCGTGCCGTGGAAGATCCGAGGGATCGGACGGATGATGGACCTCGTGGCGATGTCGATGCGGAGGTCGCCCGATGAGTGTCGAGCGGCGTGACCGACTCCGGCACGGTGGCCTGGCCGTCCTGGAGATCTGCGTGGTCGCCGGGCTGTACTTCGGCTCGGCCGAGCTGGGGCTGCTCCAGCAGCTGGTGCGCAGCCAGATCACCCCGCTGTGGCCGCCGACCGGTATCGCCCTGGCGAGCCTGCTCCTGCGCGGCCCCCGGGTCTGGCCCGGGATCGCCATCGGCGCCTTCCTCGTCAACATCACGCTCGGGCCGACCGCCCTGGCCGTGCTCGCGATCGCGTCGGGCAACACCCTCGCGCCCATCTGCTCCTACGTGCTGCTCCGTCGCGTGGATTTCCATGTCGAAATGGACCGTCTGCGGGATGCGCTGGCGCTGATCCTTCTCGGTGCGTTCGCCGGGATGCTGGTCAGCTCGACGATCGGCAGCGGGACCCTGCGCCTGGCCGGAGTGCTGGGCCCCGACGACTTCTGGCCGGCGTGGTCGGTCTGGTGGACCGGCGACGCGATGGGTGTCCTGGTGGTCGCGCCGGTCCTGCTCGTACTCCGCTCGGCGCGCCTGCCGAGGGACGTGCCGCCGTCCCGTTGGGCGGAGGCGCTGCTCCTGGTCGCGGCCACGGCCGGCCTCGGTCTGCTCGAAACGGGTCGCGCGCCGCTGCTGTTCCTCGGCTTCCCCCTGCTGATCTGGGCGGCCTTCCGCTTCCAGCTGGCCGGGGCCGCGCCCTGCGCACTGGCGATCTCGACCTTCGCGATCATCGCGGCCACCCGGGGGTCGGGCCCGTTCGCCGGTCACGACCTGCTCACCAACATGATCACTCTGCAGGCGTTCAACGCCTCCACCGCGCTGACCGCGCTGCTGCTCTCGGCAGCCGTCGCCGAACGCAACCAGACCCAGCTGGAGATCGCGCACGCCTGCGGGCAGCTCGCCGGGATGGTGACCAGGATCGCCACCGGTGATCACCGCCCGACACGCCCCGACGGCCAGGGCCGGAGCCGGAACGAGGAACACGGCGAACAGACCCCGAAACCGGTGTGATCACGCCTCACGCGGTACGCGTCACGCGTCCCCGTAGGCCTCCCCGCCCAGTTCGAACCCCGCCGTCCCCGCGGTGGCGTCGGCCAGCCAGGCGCGGAAGGCGTCCACGTCGGCGTCCGGCAGGCCGATCTCGATGGTGACCGCCTCGCCGTAGCGCACGTCGCGCACCTCGCGTCCGGTCGCGCGCAGGTCGTTCTGCACCTTGCCCGCGCGCAGGTGGTCCACGGTCACCGTGGCCAGCCTGAAACGGCGCCGGGTGAGTGTGCCGAGCGCGTCCAGGGCCTCGCCGACCGCTCCGCCGTAGGCCCGGATGAGGCCGCCCGCGCCGAGCTTGACCCCGCCGAAGTAGCGGGTGACGACGGCGACGACGTACCGCATGTCGCGGCGCAGCAGCATCTGCAGCATCGGGACGCCGGCCGTGCCGCCCGGTTCGCCGTCGTCGCTGGCCTTCTGGGTCGAGGCATCGGCGCCGATGACGTAAGCCCAGCAGTTGTGGGTGGCGTCCGCGTGCTCCTTGCGGATCGCGGCGATGAAGTCCTGGGCCTCCTGCTCGGTGGCCGCCGGGGCGAGGGCGCACAGGAATCGGGAGCGGTTGACCTCTGTCTCGTGCACGCCGGCGTGGGCGACGGTGCGGTACTCGTCCTGCATCCGGACAGCCTATGCGGACTCCTGCGGTGGTCCCGCCTACTCCTTCTTCCCCCGCGACACGATCACCGAGGTCAGCAGCGCCGTACCCGGGCCGAGCGCCTCCCAGCCGGTGCCGTGCCAGGCCAGGACCGCGATCGCGGAGGTCGGGAACTTCGTCCGCACCTGGTCCAGCGCATCGTCCAGGCCGTCGCCCGCGAGGTCGAGGACCAGTTCCTCCAGGCCCGGGTTGTGCCCGACCAGCAGGAGCGTCTCCACCTCGGGCGGCACCTCGCGCACGATGTCCAGCAGGTCCTGCGCGTCGGCCGCGTACAGCCGGCGGTCGTGCCGCACCGGAGGGGGCGTACCCCATTGGTCCGAGGCCAGTTCCCAGGTCTGGCGGGCGCGTACGGCGGTGGAGCACAGGGCGAGGTCGGGAAGGCAGTCGGCCTCGACGAGGGCGCGGCCGGCGGCCGGGGCGTCCCGGCGGCCGCGCGGTGCGAGCGGCCGCTGGTGGTCGGGGACGCCCTCGGGCCAGGCGGACTTGGCGTGCCGCAGGACGACCAGTCGGCGCAGCGGACCCGCTCCCGCGCGGGCGATCACGCGAGGGTCCCGAGGTCGCGGGCGAGGTCGAGGCCCAGCAGACGGTCGGTGTACGCGTAGGTCTCGAAGCGGGCGCCGTCCGGCAGGTCCGGGGCGGTCTCCACCCACCGCAGGACGTTGAGTACCTCGGGCACGTCCAGATCGTCCTCCCATGCGGCCCGCAGCCGCCCTCGTACCTCGTCGGGAATCGGCCGCGACGGCCGGCGCGCCCAGGTGGCCACGGCCTGCCGCCAGCGCGCGAGCGTCCGCCCGGCCTCGTCGAGCGCGGCCGCGTCGAGTCGCACGGGGGTGGTGCGCGGGCCGGCCAGCAGGGCGAAGCGCAGGGCGAAGGGGTCGGAGAGCAGGCCCGGGAGATCGGCACAAGCAGCCGGGGACGACTCCCCTGCCCCGACGGCGGGGGTGCTTCCGGGCGACTCCCCCGCCCCCACGGCGGGAGCGACCCCGACCACGACCCCGTCCGCCGGCGCGGCACCGCCGTCCCCCACCACGTGCACGATCTGTGCCTCGCCGAGCCCGGAGGCGAGGTCGTG
Source organism: Streptomyces sp. HUAS 15-9 (assembly GCF_025642155.1). Lineage (NCBI taxonomy): Bacteria > Bacillati > Actinomycetota > Actinomycetes > Kitasatosporales > Streptomycetaceae > Streptomyces > Streptomyces qianjiangensis. The sequence continues at coordinate 1,381,199 of NZ_CP106798.1, forward strand.
GGCGTCCTCGAAGGGGCGGATGCCGAGGGCCACGGCCGCCCCGCGGAGCTCGGCCTGGCGGCGGTGGCCGGTCAGCATCGCCCAGACGGGGGTGCCGCCGAGCTCCAGGGCCCGCACGAGGAGGTCGGCGACCAGGAGCACACGCAGGGATGAGGGGTCGAAGGCCGACGCATGCGCCTCGACCCGGGTCAGGCCCCGGCGGGCGGGGGCGGCGTCGACGGTCTCGCCGCTTCGGGCGTCGGTGATGCGCAGCACGGGGCGAGCGTAGGCGGACGGAGGGCCGTACGCAGGCACTTGGTGCCGAATCCGGACACCGTGCCGCAAGATCGGGTACTCCTCCCGGCCGCGCGGGGGAATCGCGATCCGGCCCGAGCTGTTGCCGGGAGCACACATCCCCCAGCCCGAGGAGGCTCACCGTGTACGGCGACGAAGCGACGATCCGCAGGATCCTGACCGAGCTAGGTGACACCTGGGCGGTGGTCGGCCTGTCCGCGAACCGGCGGCGCGCGGCGTACGGCGTGGCGGAGATCCTCCAGCGGTTCGGCAAGCGTGTCGTCCCGGTGCACCCGAAGGCGGAGACGGTCCACGGCGAGCCCGGCTACGCCTCGCTGGAGCACATCCCCTTCGAGGTGGACGTCGTCGATGTCTTCGTCAACGGTGACCTCGCCGGGCTCATCGCGGACCAGGCGGTCGCCAAGGGCGCGAAGGCCGTCTGGTTCCAGCTCGGAGTGGTCGACGACGACGCGTACAAAAGGACCCGAAACGCAGGGCTGGACATGGTCATGGACCGCTGCCCGGCGATCGAAATTCCTACTCTTCGGTAGTTGTCGCGCGATCTTCGCGCAATACGCAACTGAATACACACATTCGTTATCAGCCGCTGACCTGTGTAAAGACCACCCCAACAGCAGCCCAAGCACTGGGTCAAAATTTGGGAAACGGTCTTTTGCGGCTCGCGAATGTCTCCCTAACCTGTGGCCTCTTGTCCGTTAAACCCGCGTACAGATCTGAGAGGCCCCTTGACATGGTGAATGTCGACCATGCCGTGCCCCAAGCCACGAAGGAGACCGGCGGCCTGCGGCGCGACGTCGGGCTGATCGGCCTGATGTGGGCCTCGGTGGGCTCCATCATCGGCTCCGGCTGGCTCTACGGCGCCGAGAAGGCGGTCGTGGTGGCCGGCCCCGCGGCGATCATCTCGTGGGTGATCGGTGCGGTCGCGATCGTGCTGCTCGCCCTGGTGCACGCCGAACTCGGCGGCATGTTCCCGGTGGCGGGCGGCACGGCCCGCTACCCGCACTACGCGTTCGGCGGCCTGGCCGGCATGTCGTTCGGCTGGTTCGCCTGGCTGCAGGCGGCCACCGTGGCCCCGATCGAGGTCGAGGCGATGATCGGTTACGCCGGTCACTGGAAGTTCGCCCAGGGCCTCCAGCACACCGATGGAACGCTGACGACCAGCGGTCTCGTCACCGCCGTCGTCCTCATGGCGATCTTCGTCGGAGTCAACTTCTTCGGCGTCCGGGCCCTGGCGCACACCAACAGCGCCGCGACCTGGTGGAAGATCGCCGTCCCGCTCGCCGCGATCTTCATCATCGCGATCGGCAACTTCCACGCGTCGAACTTCACGTCCGAGGGCTTCGCGCCATTCGGCGCCAAGGGCGTGCTCGGCGCCATCAGCTCCAGCGGCATCATCTTCGCGCTGCTGGGCTTCGAGCAGGCGATCCAGCTGGCGGGCGAGAGCCGCAACCCCAAGCGTGACCTGCCGCGGGCGACCCTCGGCTCGGTCGCGATCGGCGCCGTGATCTACATCCTGCTCCAGGTCGTGTTCATCGCCGCGCTGCCGCACACCTCCTTCGCGCACGGCTGGGCCAAGCTCGACTTCCCCGGCATCAGCGGCCCCTGGGCGGGCCTGGCGACCCTGGTGGGCCTGGGCTGGCTGGGCTTCGTCCTCTACGTCGACGCGATCATCTCCCCCGCCGGCACCGGCCTGATCTACACCACCGCCACCTCGCGCGTCTCCTACGGCCTCGCCAAGAACGGCTACGCGCCGAAGGCGTTCGCCAAGACCGACGCCCGCGGCGTGCCGTGGTTCGGCCTCATCATGTCCTTCGTGACCGGCGTGGTCTGCTTCCTCCCGTTCCCGAGCTGGCAGGAGCTGGTCGGCTTCATCACCTCGGCGAGCGTGCTGATGTACGCGGGCGCGCCGCTGGCGTACGGCGTCTTCGCCGACCGTCTGCCGCACCACGAGCGCCCCTACCGCCTGCCCCTCGGCAAGCTCGTCTCCCCGCTGTCGTTCGTGGTGGCCAACCTGATCATCTACTGGGCCGGCTGGGACACCCTGTGGCGGCTGGGCTTCGCCATCGTCCTCGGTTATGTGCTGCTCGGCAGCTACGCCTGGTACGCCACCCGCAAGGGGCTGCCCGACGCTCCCCGGATGAACTTCAGGTCCGCGCAGTGGCTGCCCGGCTACCTGGTGGGCATGGGCGTGATCTCCTGGCTGAGCAGCTTCGGCGGCAACGGCACCATTCCTCTGTGGTGGGACATCCTCGTCGTCGCCGCGTTCTCCCTGCTGATCTACTACTGGGCCAAGGCGACCGCGGCGCGGCCCGAGGAGATCGAGCGAAGCATCGACGAGGTCGTGATCACCGACGCCCCGGCGCACTGACCGGCCCATCGTCGACGGTGTCCCGTCAGCCACGGCTGCTCTGCCGCGGCGGACGGGACACCGTCATGTGGAAGGGCTCCGGCCCGCGGCCCCGAGGTGTCGGCCCGCGGCCCCGAGGCGTGAAGGAGCCGCTCAGCGCCCCGCTTCGCCGAGCCGGTGGTCCGCCACCTTCAGCGCCTCGTCCACCAGGCGGCGCAGATGGCCGTCACGGAGTGAGTAGACCACCCGGCGGCCCTCCTTGCGGGTGTTCACCAGGCCCGCGAGGCGCAGTCGGGCCAGGTGCTGGCTCACGGCGGGCCGGGCCGCGTCGCACGCCTGGGTGAGCGTCGTGACGTCGGCCTCCCCGGCAGTGAGCGCGTGCAGGAGTGTGAGCCGGGTGCGGTCGCCGAGCAGGGCCAGGAGATCGGCGGCGAGCGCGAACTGCTCGTCGCCCGGGGTGCGCGGATGCGCATGATGCGCAGGTGATAGGTGCATGCGTGCGCTCATACGCACATAATGGGCTCCGTGGGCGTCCCCCGTCCACTCCCGCGCACCGGAAGGTGATCGATGTGAGCGACCGGCACCACCCCCACGACCATGGCCATGGGCACGCGGACACCCACGGGCACGGCCATGACCATGGGCACGACCACGCCCACACCCACCCCTCGGCCGGTCTCCGCCATCGCCTCACCCATCTGCTCACCCCCCACTCCCACGAGACCGCCGACAAGCTCGACCCGGCCCTGGAGTCCTCGGCCCGGGGCATGCGCGCGCTCTGGGTCTCGCTGGCCGTGCTGGGCGCGACGGCACTGATACAGGCGGTCGTGGTGGTCGTGTCCGGGTCCGTGGCACTGCTCGGCGACACCGTGCACAACGCCGCGGACGCACTGACCGCCGTACCGCTGGGCATCGCGTTCGTGCTCGGCCGCCGCGCCGCGACCCGGCGCTTCACCTACGGCTACGGGCGCGCGGAGGACCTCGCGGGCATCGCGATCGTGCTGACCATTGCCGCGTCCGCGGCCTTCGCGGCCTGGGTGGCGGTGCAGCGGCTCCTCGATCCGCGCCCGATGGCGCAGGTGCCGGCCGTGGCCATGGCCGCTCTCGTCGGATTCGCGGGCAACGAGTGGGTGGCCCGGTACCGGATCCGGGTGGGACGCTCGATCGGCTCGGCCGCGCTGGTCGCCGACGGTCTGCACGCCCGTACCGACGGGTTCACCTCGCTGGCCGTGCTGGTGGGCGCGGCGGGTTCGGCGCTGGGTCTGCAACTGGCGGACCCGCTCGTGGGGTTGGCGATCACCGCCGCCATCGTGCTGGTGCTGCGGGACGCGGCGCGCGAGGTGTTCCGGCGGGTGATGGACGCCGTCGACCCGGCGCTGGTGGACCGGGCCGAGCGGGCGTTGCGTCAGGTGCCGGGCGTACGCGAGGTGGGCGAGCTGCGGCTGCGCTGGATCGGGCACCGGCTGCGGGCCGAGGTCGCGGTCGTGGTGGACGGCGAGGCGACGGTACGGCAGGCGCACGCCGTCGCCGTCGAGGCCGAGCACGCCCTGCTGCACGCCGTGCCGAGGCTCACCGCGGCGCTGGTCCACGCCGATCCGGCACCCGTGCCTGGCGAGGCGGACCCGCATCTGGCTCTGGCCCACCATCTGACCGGCTGACGTCCGGTGCGCCGCGGTCCGGCGTCAGGCGATCCCCAGCCCCTCCAGCACCACCGCTCCCGGCAGCTCGGCGAACGCCTTGCCGGGCACGAGCAGCTTGCCGCGCCGGCGTCCGCTGCCGACCAGCACATAGGGCAGATCGACGACGGCGGAGTCCACCAGCACGGGCCAGCCGCCCGGCAGTCCGACCGGGGTGACGCCGCCGTACTCCATGCCGGTCTCCCCCGTCGCCGTGTCCATCGAGGCGAACGAGGCTTTGCGGGCGCCGAGTTGCCGGCGCACGACCCCGTTGACGTCGACCCGGGTGGTGGACAGTACGACGCACGCGGCCAGGGTCGTCTCGCCGCCCCGCTTGCCCGCGACCACCACGCAGTTGGCCGACTGCTCCAGCAGTTCGCGGCCGTAGTGCTCGACGAAGACCGCGGTGTCGGCCCACTGCGGATCGGTCTCGACATAGACGATCTGGTCGGCGGGCACGCTGCCGCGCCACTGACGTACGGCGTCGGCGACCGGACGGGTCAGCTCGTCCAGGCAGTCGGGGGCGGGTGTCGCGGTGTCGAAGTGTCCGATGGGTGCGCGCATGGCCGCACGCTAACAGCCGCGAGTCGGCGGGCGGCCGGACGTCTCAGGGCACGGGCGGCACCGAGACCGCCATCACCATCTCCATCGGTACGTCGCCGGTGTTGCCGTATGTGTGAGGCGTGTTGGCCTCGAAGGAGGCGCTCGCGCCGGCCGGGACGCGGTGGTCCGTGCCGTCGACGGTGAGGGTCAGCTCGCCGGCCGTGACATGGACGAGTTCGACCGTGCCGGTGGGGTGCGGGTCGGAGGAGCTGTGCTCGCCGGGCATCAGACGCCAGTCCCACATCTCCAGCGGGCCGGGGGCCTCGGTGCCCGCGAGCAGCCGGTTGTAGCTGCCGGCGTCCGTGTGCCAGAGCCGTACGGCCTGCTCGGCGGGGACGATCCGGACCTTCGGGCCCTGCTCGTAGTCGAGCAGCGTGGTGATGCTGATGCCGAGCGCGTCGCCGATCTTGACGACGGTGCCGAGGCTGGGGTTGGTGCGGGCCTGCTCGATCTGGATGAGCATGCCGCGGCTGACGCCTGCCCGGGCGGCCAGTACGTCCAGGGTGAAGCCGCGCACCGCACGCCAGTGCTTGACGGTGCGCGCCAGGGACTGGGTCAGCAGGTCGAGGTCCGACACTTTCCGTCCAATATTCTGGATGACATAGTTTAATCGAATGAACTACGGTGGGGTGCACCTGATCGTTCACCGAACTGTACTGCGAGGGGACCCGTGACGGCATTCTTCGCCCTGGCCACCAGCCTCCTGTGGGGCCTGGCCGACTTCGGCGGCGGGCTGCTGACACGGCGCACTCCGGCCCTGACGGTGGTGGTCGTCTCCCAGGGGATCGCGGCGGCCGTCCTCGGCGCGGTCGTCGTGGCGACCGGCGGCCGGGCCGAGGCCGGTCCACGGCTGTGGTTCGCCTTCGCGGCGGGCCTGGTGGGTCCCATCGCCCTGTTCGCCTTCTACAAGGCGCTGGCCCTGGGCCCGATGGGCGTGGTCTCCCCGCTCGCCACACTCAGCGTCGGCGTCCCCGTCGGCGTCGGCCTGTTCCTCGGCGAGCGTCCGGGGCTGCTGCAGGTCGCGGGCATCGCCGTCGCCGTGACCGGTGTGGTCCTCGCGGGCGGGCCCCAGCTCAGGGGCGCCCCCGTGCAGCGGCAGACGATCGTGCTCACGCTCGTCGCGGCGCTCGGCTTCGGCACGGTGTTCGCGCTCATCACCGAGGCCTCGACCACCGTCACCGGCCTGTTCCTGGCCCTGTTCGTGCAGCGGCTGACCAATGTCGCGGTCGGCGGAGCCGCGCTGTACGTGTCGGTCCGGCGGGGCGGCACCGCCCTCCCCGAGGGCGGCTTCCCGTGGGCGTCGCTGCCCGCTCTCGCCTTTGTCGGCCTCGCCGACGTCGCGGCCAACGGCACCTATTCGGTCGCCGCCCAGCACGGCCCGGTCACCGTGGCGGCGGTCCTCGCCTCGCTCTACCCGGTGGTGACGGCGCTGGCCGCACACGGCTTCCTCAGCGAACGGCTGCGGGCCGTCCAGGCCGCGGGCGCCGGACTCGCCCTGCTCGGGACGCTCCTGCTGGCGACCGGCTGAGTCAGCCGTCGGCCTCCAGCCGGGCCAGCCGGGCGGCGCCCTCCTCGTCGAGGTCCGCGAGGGCCCGCAGCTGATCCGGGGTGACACCGTCCGGGATCGGTACCGGCGCGGGTGTGCGCAGCGGCGGCTGCCAGCCGTCGCCGGGAGTCCAGCGCCGTACGACCCGGGCGGGCGCCCCGGCGACCACGGCGTGGTCGGGCACCGTCCCGCGGACCACCGCACCGGCGGCCACGACCACGTTCCGGCCGATCCGCGCGCCCGGCAGGATCACCGCGCCCGTGCCGATCCAGCAGCCAGGACCGATCTCCACCGGCTCCATCCGCGGCCACTGCCTGCCGATGGGCTCGTGCGGATCGTCGTACGAGTGGTTCGTGGACGTGACGTAGACGTACGGACCGAAGTAGCAGTCGCTGCCGATCGTCACCGTGGTGTCGGCGATGACATGGCTGCCGCGGCCCAGCACGACCCCGTCGCCGATGCGCAGGATCGGGTCGGGGCCGAGGTCGAGGTCGGGCATCAGACCCGCGGTCAGGGTGACCTGCTCGGCGACGATGCAATGGGAGCCCAGATGGATCCAGGGTTCGCCGAAGACCGTGCCGAGCGGGAAGGCGAGTCTGGTACCTGTTCCCATCGCGCCGAAGCGCAGCCGCCCCGGGTGCTCGGCGGTGACGGATCCCGTGCGCTGCACCCAGGCCCAGCCGGCGTGGACCGCCCGCTGCGCGATGCGGCGCCGCCAGGATGAGAACGTGTTCTTGGGCTTGGGCACCCGCTCACGGTACTCAGCGCCGACTGTGCCCAGGATGCCGGACCGCTGTGATCTTCGCCCCACCGTTGGCGTACGGTGCGGGGGTACCGAACACGACGGGAGACCGGGAGACCGTGATGACGCACAAGGCGCTGATCGTGGGGATGGGCGGCAAGGACCCCGAGATCGACCCGGAGGCGTTCGTCGCGCCCACGGCCTGTGTGATCGGCGACGTGGCCCTGCACGCGGGAGCGAGTGTCTGGTACGGCGCGGTGGTGCGCGGTGACACCGAACGGATCGTCGTCGGCGCGAGCGCCAATGTCCAGGACAACGCCACCCTGCACGCGGACCCCGGCTTCCCGGTCACGGTCGGCGAGCGGGTCTCCATCGGGCACAACGCCGTGGTGCACGGGGCGACCGTCGGGGACGACTGTCTGATCGGCATGGGCGCGACCGTGCTCAACGGGGCGGTGATCGGCGCGGGTTCCCTGGTCGCCGCCCAGGCGCTGGTACCGCAGGGGATGGTGGTGCCGCCCGGGTCTCTGGTGGCAGGGGTGCCGGCCAAGGTGAAGCGGGAACTGACCACCGAGGAGCGGGAGGGCGTCACCCTGAACGGCACGCTGTACGCGGACCTGGCGAAGGCGCACCAGGACGTGCACGACAAGGCGTGACGTCCTGACGTCCTCGAGCTAATCGGCGGCCGGGACGGGCTCCTGCTCCGCCGCCCGCTCGGCCGCCGCCTTCTTCGCCTTCCGCTTCAGCACCAGCATCGACGTCAGGCCGATCAGCACGGCTGCCACCAGGCCCAGATACGAGAAGCGCTTGAGCCAGTCCTCGGCGACCACGCCGACGTAGTAGATGACCGCCGTGGTGCCGCCCGCCCAGCAGATGCCGCCGAGGACGTTGGCGATCAGGAACTTCCAGTACGGCATGTGCAGAACACCCGCGAGCGGGCCGGCGAAGATCCGCAGCAGGGCGACGAAGCGGCCGAAGAACACGGCCCACATGCCCCACTTCTCGAAGGACCGCTCGGCGGTGGCGATATGGCCCTCGCCGAAGTGCCGGGGGAACTTCTTGCCCAGCCAGGCCAGCAGCGGGCGCCCGCCCTTACGGCCGATCGCGTAGCCGATGGAGTCACCGACGACGGCACCCAGGGTCGCGCAGGCACCGAGAACGATCGGGTTGATGCCCGAGTGCTGCGAGGAGAGCAGGGCCGCCGACACCAGGACGATCTCGCCCGGCAGCGGGATACCCAGGCTCTCCAGACCGATGACCAGGGCCACCACGGCGTAGACGGCGGCCGCGGGCACGGTGTCGAGCCATTCCTGGACGTGCAACGCCGGTTCCTCCCCTGTCGGGTCCTTGGCTTTCCGGGACGTCCCCCGTAAGACGCGCCCACAGGAAGGCTACCTGCTCACCGCGCCACGGCGGCCGGACAAGCACCCGCACCACGGCACCGTCCCGCCGACGGTCCTTCGGTCCTCGGACATCCGCAGGTCACACGGAACGGGAAAGCTCCCCCGCGGTTCCCCCCGCCGCGTCGCGTCTCCCGGTCCCGCCGCGCGGCCCGATGCGGAAGGACGACGTGCCCGTGTCCTCGCTCTCCTCGACGTCCCCACCCCGCTCCGACGCGCCCGCACCACCCGATGGCGGCCCGTCCGGGCTTCACCTGCCTGGGCTGGGTCGCAGCCTCATGTGTACGACCGGGCGCCGTGCCGGACCGGCTGCCGCCGGGGCTGCTGCTGGCCTCGCAGTTCGCCGCCGGGGCCGCGAACCACGCGCTGCCCGGGGGCATCGGCGCGCACGCCGTCACCGTGCGTTTCCTGCGCGGCCGCGGGGTACCGCTCGACCGCGCCACCGCCTCGATCGCCCTGTACTGCCCGGCCAAGTCCGTCGCCAGGGCGATCGTGCTCATGGTGTTCCTGGCGGCCTCCCCGGCCTGGCGGCTGGGCGAGCTGATCCCGGACGGGCGCACCCTCGTGCCGGTACTCGCCGTCGCCGGCACGGGTGCCGCCGTGGCCGGGGTGGCCCTGACCGTCGTACGCCCGTTGCGCCGCCCGGTGACGGGGCTGCTGCGCACCGCCCTGGCCGACGCGCGCCTGGTGCACACCCGGCCCTGCCGGGTGCTCGCCCTGTGGCGCGGGGCGGCCGCGATGCCACTGCTCCAGGGGTGCGTGACCGCCCCGGGCACCGCGGTGGCGGCGGTGCCCGCGCCCGGCAGCCTCGCGGTGGACGCGGCGCTGGTGTTCACACTGGCCGCCTTCGGCTCCCCGGTGGCCCTGGCCACGGCGACCGTGATCGGCTTCCGGGTGCTGACGGACTGGCTGCCATTGCTGCCGGGGGCCCTCGTGCTGTCCGCGCTGATCCGCGCCAAGGTGCTCTGAGCCCCGGCTCAGTCGCGCCGGGCCACGAGGCGGTAGGCGTTGGACAGCCCCGGACGGTGCGAGAGGGGCCGTACCGCGAACCGGTCGAGGAGCGTGCCGAGGACGAGAGCGGGCACCCCCGCGAGGACCACGGCGGTGCGCAGCCCGCGCCGGACCGCGCCCGGCGACCGCGCCAGCCACGGCGCGTCCTCGCGCGGGGCACTGTGGTCCAGGGCCAGCCAGACCGCCGCGAGCAGGTCCACCGGGTCGTGCGGCTCCGCGTGCTGCTCCGCGACCACCGTGAATCCCAGGTCGGTCAGGCGGCGGCGCAGATTGGCGACGGGCACGAAGTGCAGGTGCTGCGGCTGGAGCCAGGGCAGCCACCAGCGGCCCAGGAGACGGGCGTAGCGGCTCTGAGGGTCCGGGACCTCGATGAGCAGATGGCCGCCCGGCCGTACGACCTCGTGCGCGGCCCGCAGTTCGCGGTCGGGGTCGGTGCTGTGCTCCAGGTAGTGGAACATGCTGACCACGTCGTAGCGGGCGGTGAGTCCCTCGGCGAGCTCCGGGAAGGAGCCGCGGTGGCCGTGCTCCACCCTTCCCTCGCGTTCGGCGAGCTCGACACCGTCCGTGAAGTCCAGGCCGTCGAAGACCGTGCCGGGCAGCACCTCGCGGGCGCCCTCGCAGAAGTGGCCGTGGCCGGTGCCGACGTCCAGCCAGTTCTTCGGGGTGGGGTCGTGCGGCAGCATGGATTCGGCACGGCCGCGGTACATCTTGGTCCGCCCGCCGAAGGTGCCGCTCATCTTCTGCTCGCCGAGGCCGTCGTAGAAGTCGCGGTAGTAGAACTCCAGACCGGCCTCGTTCAGCCGCGGGTTCTGGAAGGTGTGCCCGCAGTCCCCGCACCGGTCGAGCTCGAAGCGGCCCGGCTTGTGCTGGAGCAGATCGGTGGTGCGCAGCCGGGTGGTCAGCCGCTCCGAACCGCACCAGGGGCAACTGGTGCGTCGCGGCTCGAAGAACCGGGCCACGCCGTCGGCCAGATCGGCCTGGTAGGCGGGGCGCAGGGCGGCGATGCGTGCGGTGCGGTCGAGGGCGGACTTTGTTTCGTCCATGGGTTCCGGGTCGCCCACGGATTCGGCTGCGTCCACGGGCTCGCTCCCGCCGTTCGACTGTGTCTTGTCACTCATCGCGTCTCCGCTCGTGGCTGTCGGTCGTGCCGTCGGCCTGTCCCGAGCCGTTCGAGGTGGGTCGCCGCCGCGTGGGCGCCGCCCGCGGTGCGGAACGCCGTGCGCAGGCGGGCGGCAGCCTCGCGGTGGGCGGGTTCGTGCAGGACGGTGTCGAGGGCCGCGCCCAGCCTGGGCTCGGTGACCCGGCCGAACCTCACCCTGATGCCGGCTCCCGCCTCGACCACCTGCGCGGCCACCACGGGCTGGTCGTCGCGGATGGGGGCGACGACCAGCGGAACCCCGTGCCAGAGGGCCTCGCAGACCGTGTTGTGCCCGGAGTGGCAGATCACGGCGTCGACCCTTGCCAGGAGAGGGAGTTGGGGTACGGCGGGCAGGATCAGTACGTCCTTGTCGCCGCCGGTCTCGGCCAGGGTGCCGCCCGGATCGACGAGCACCGCCTGTACCCGGTCGGCCCGTTCGCGCAGCGCGGTCAGGCACTCGGCGAGAAAGCGGCCGCCGGCGTCGGCGTTGGCGGTGCCGAGGGTCACCAGGACCTTGGCCCGGCCCGGGTCCAGCCACTCCCAGGGGAAACCGGGCTCGGTCGGACGGTCCGCGATCGAGGGGCCGACATAGCGGATCGCCTCCCCCTTCTTGCCCGTGGGGCCGACGAGTTCGGGCGTGCTGAAGGCGAGGACGAGGTGGGGCGAGAACCGCGGGTCGGCGGTGCCGGAGGGGTCACCGATCCGTCCCCGCAGTTCGGTCAGCCGCTCCCGCAGCCAGGCGGCCACCCTCGGCATGCCGTCGTACGCGTCGGTGAACTCGGCCGACGTGGCGGCGGAGGTGGCCCAGGGAAGCCGCAGGCGCTCGGCCACCAGGGCACCGGCGAAAGCCTGTTGATCGGCGACGACCACGTCCGGCCGAAAGCCGTCCACCGCCGCCCGCACGCCGGGGGCCATCGCGTCGGCGAGCGGCACCAGGTACCCCTCCCACAGGAACTTCAGCGCCTCCGGTCCACGTAGGTCGGGCGGCCGCTCGACCCCCGTGACGCCGTCGCACGCAAACACGTCGGCGTCCGCTCCCGCGAGTCGGCGCACCAGATCGGGATCGGCGCACACCCACGCCACCCGGTGCCCGCGCGCGGTGAGTTCGGCCGCGACGCCGACAGCCGGGTTGATGTGCCCGACCAGGGGCGGCACCACGAACAGGAACCCGCTCACCGGACCTCGGCCCCCACCGGCCGGCCCCCGCTCGCCGCGCGTATCAGCTCCAGGATGTGCCCGCCGACGGCCTCCGGCGCCTCCACCAGCACCGAGTGCTCGTGCCCCGGCAGTACGACGGAACGAAAGTCCCCGAGCAGCGTCTCCTTCAGGGACACCAGTTCCACCAGGTCCGAGTCACCGCCGTAGACACCGAGGACCGGGCAGCGCACGGACCTGATCTCGTCCTCGGTCAGCACGCGGCTGGCGGGGATGTCCCGGCCGATGGTGGTCTCCCGGGCGAGCCGCGCCGCGCCCTTGGCCAGACGCGCCGTGTTGTGACTGCGGTGGGAGGTGATCCAGGCGATCGCGTCGGGCTCGTTGTACGCCAGCTCGGTCACCACCCGGTCCAGGATGCCGCCCAGTTTCGCCGCCCAGGCCGCCGTCGCCGGCTCGGACTCGATCAGGGTGAGGCTCGCCGTCCGCCCTGGGTGGCGGGCCGCCCAGCCGAAGGCGATGGTGCCGCCGTAGGAGTTGCCGACGAGGTGCACGGGGCCGGTGACGTCCAGCCGGTCGAGGAGCGCCTCCAGGTCGTCGATGTTGTGGTCGAGGGTGTAGCCGCTCTGCGGGCGTTCGCTGCGGCCGTGACCGCGCAGGTCGTACATGACCACGTCGATGCCCGCCGCGGCGAAGGCGGGGGCCACGGTGAAGTAGTAGCTGGCCAGGCTGTCGGTGAGCAGCCCGTGCACGAGCACCGCGGTCGCGACCTTCGGGCGTCCCGCGCGGGGGACCATTCTCTGTACGTGCAGCCGGATGTCACCGGTGTCGACGATCGCCATGTGTCAGCTCGCCTCCGCGGCCTTCAGGCTCTGCACCACGTGCTCGACGAGCCTGCCGACGGTGAGCTCGATGATCTCGTCGAAGTCCATACCGGCCAGGAACTCGGCGAAGTTGACCCGGCCTCCGTACCGCTGTTCCAGGAGGCCCGCCAGGGTCACCAGGTCGATGCTCTCCAGTTCCAGGTCGCGGTTGAACGTGGTGCTCATGCCGATCTCCACGTCGTCCTCGCCGTACTCCTCCAGGAGGATCAGGAGCATGCTCCTGATGTCGGCGAGCACGGCCTCCTCGTCGGCGGGCTCGGTGGTCGGCTGGATGGGGTTCATCGACCGTGCTCCTCTTCGTCCGTTACCGCTGCTGCCACTTCGTCCGATACCGCCGCTACCGGTGCGGGCAGTGCTTCCGCCCCCTCCACCCCTCCCGTCGTCCAGGCCACGACGTACTCCCGGTCCGGCAGTGCGGGGGTGTTGCGGACGGATCGGCAGTGCACCGTGTACGCGCGTTCCAGACGGCCCGAGACCAGCAGGCGGCCGCCGTCCGGGGCCGCGTCGAACACCGCGAAGTCCCGGGGCCGTCCGCCGAATCCGGTGCCCTCCGCCTTGGCCACCGCCTCCTTCGCCGCCCAGAACCGGGTGAACCACAGCGGCTCGGAGTCCTCGCCGTCCGCGCACCGGGCGCGCAAGAGCCGGAGTTCGTCGGCGCCCAGGGCGGCGGCGAGGGCCGCCGGGTCGCGTTCGGTGACCTCTTCGATGTCGATTCCGGGGCCGGGGCCCGGGGTGTGGGGCCGTACGATCGCCACGGCGGCCTCGGCACGGTGCGCGAGGGAGACATCCAGCGGGGGCAGGGTGCGGCCGTGCTCGCCGGTGACGTACGGGCGGCCCAAGTCGTCGTTGTGGACCCGGAGTTCGGCCGGGAAGACGGGCCCCTCGCCGTGTTCCCACAGCCACCGGCGTACCGCGTCCTTGGCGGCGATCCGGCCGAGCAGCCACTGCCGACGGCCGCGCGGAGCCTGCGCGGCGTACTCGGAACGCTCGGCCCCGCCGAGCGAGTTGCGCATGATCAGCTCGCGCGACGCGAGGTCCGGCCACCGCTCGTGGAGCAACGACCAGTTGCCGGGGGACGGTTCGGAGAGGGTGTTGCGCTCGGGGAAGCGTTCGACCGGGCGGGTCTCCGGGTCGTTGTCGAAGCGTCGGTCCTGCCAGCCGGTGAGCTGCGCCCACACGCGGCCCGCGACGGTCAGCTCGATGTCCGCCTCGAGCAGGGTGTCGGTGAGCGAGGTGATCCGCACCAGGCACTCGACCTCCGTGCCCGGAACCGGATCCGGCCCGTAGAAGCGCATGTGCCGCATCTGCACGGGGAAGACCACGGTCCGCTCGGTACGGGTCGCCATGATCCAGTAGCCGAGGATCTGACCCACGTTGTCGAGCAGGGCGCCGGGGGCTGCCGGTGTGGTGATCACCCCGCGTATGTGTTCCTCGCCGATCGCGGTGAGTTCGGTGACGCCCTGGAAGGCCGGGCCGTGGAACATCCAGCGCTCTTCGTAGAGCTGGGCGGCGGTGTGGTCGGGGGCGCGTTCCGGGCGGGGCGGCTCCGTGCGGGCACGGGGCGGGGTGGGGTGCGTCGCGGCCAGTTCGACGACCGCGCGGGCCGTGGGGCCGACGGTGACGGTGACCCGGTCCGGGTCTTGGGGGGTCCGCGTGACGGTGACCGGGACGTCGACGGCGGGCGTCGCGGTGAGCCAGCGGTCGAAGCGTGCCCCGTGCACGGCGACCGCCCGCATGCCGGGGGCGGCCCGTTCCGCCGCGTCCATCATGTGCCGCACGATCGTGGTCGCGGGGACGACGGGCCAGCGGTCGGCCACGTCCGGCCAGCCGGGGCGCTGCGGGAAGAAGCAGTGGTCGAGGAGGTGGGGCATGGTGTGCGGGGACACGTGGAGGGTGGTCCGCCAGGTGTCGGGGGTGGTTGGGGGCCGGTGCGGCGCTGCGGGGGATGCCGGGGGTGCGGCCGGAGTGGCGATCACCCCGTTCACAGCCTCGGTGGGCGTCCCGGGCCGGCCCGCGGTCGGAACGTAGACCCTGCTCGGTGGGCGGTCGGCCGCGCCGATCAGCGCGGCCGCCGTCTCGGCGGTGTCGCGCAGCAGCGCACTCAGCTCGGCTGCCACGGGGAAGCGTCCGGCCACGGCGTCGAGGGGGGACGAGGTGGCATCGGCTGCGCTGACCCGTGCGGCTGCCGCCGTCGCCGGGGATGCCGTGCGCAGTTCGGTACGGAGCCCGGCGAGGACCCGGTCGTCGAGGGAGACCAGGGCTCCCCCGAGATCGAGCCGGACGGGTCGGACCGGTCGGCGCTCGGGAACACCGCCACCGGTCGCCTGGGCGCCCGGGGTCGGCAGTGCCGGTGCCACGCTCGCCCCCGCCGTCCACAACGCCGTAGCCACACATCGGAGTTGGGTCAGTCCCGGGCGGTGCGGTGAGTTGGCCGCGACGGCCAGGTGGTCGCGGTCGCCCAGCGTGTCACCGATGAGAGAGGCGAGCCGGCCGGGGCCGGTCTGCACGAAGACGCGGTGGCCGGCCCCGTACAGGGCCTCGACGAGCTGCCGGAAGCGGACGGGTTCCAGCAGATGACGGACGAACAGCTCGCGGACCGCGGCCTCCCCCCTGGGGAAGGGCGCCGCGGTCGTCCCCGACCACACGGGCACGGTCGGCGGATGGATCCGGAACCGGCCCGCCGCCTCCTTGATGGGCGCCAGGTACGGCTCCAGCATCGGCGTGTGGAACCCGGACCGGAACGGCAGCACCTGGCAGATCACGCCCTGGGCCCGGAAGGACCGTACGAACTCCTCCACCGCCCCGCCCGGCCCGCACACCATCGACTGGTTCGGGGCGTTGTCGTGGGAGAGCACGATCCCGGCACCCGCCCAGTCCTCACGCAGGGCCGCCCGGACGCGCTCGGCGGACGCTCCGACCGCGCCGAAGGTGAGGCCCGGCACGGTCACCGTGTCCGGGTCGAAGTCCGCCATGAACGCGTCGACCTGGTCGCCGGAGTACAGCCCGGCCACGGCCATCGCCGTCCACTCGCCGACGCTGTGCCCGGCCACCGCGTCCGGGACGACGCCCATGCGGCGCAGCGCGGCGTCGAGGAGCCGCCCGACGCCGACAACACCGAATCCGTGCCGACCCACGTCCGCGACCCGCACCTCCTCGTCGACGGGAACGAGCGCGGCGAGGCCGAAGTGGGCGGCGATGTCGTCGACGCGGGGCGCGAAGTCGCCTTCGAGGCCGGGGAAGACGAAGGCGAGTCTGCCGTCCGTGCCGCCGAACAGCGGCCGGGGGCGGAACCACACGTCGTTACGGCCCTGCCAGGCGCGGCCCTTGGCGACCGCCCGGCGGGCCAGGGCGAGCCGCTTGCCGGTCGGTTCGACGATGCCGAGGCGGGCCGGTCCCGCGTCCGGGTGCGTGCGTGCGGCGTCGAGCCCGGAGGCGAGGACGGCGGAGTCGTCGGTATCCAGCGCGGCGGCCAGCCGCTCGGGGCTGTCGGCGGCGAGCAGGAGGGCGCGCTCGGGCTCGGCGACGGCGACCGTGGCTCGTGGCCTCCGGCTCGGCGTGGACCGCGCGGCCGCGCCGGGTGCTTCCTCCAGCACCACATGGGCGTTGATCCCCCCGAACCCGAAGGCGTTCACCGCCGCCCGCCGTACGGGCTGCTGCGGGCTCGTCTCCCAGGGGACCGCCTTCTCCAGCGGGCGAAAGCGGGTGCCCGCGAGGGCAGGGTGCGGGGTGTCGCAGTGGAGGGTGGGCAGCAGGGTGCGGTGGTGGAGCGCGAGGGCGGCCTTGACCAGTCCCGCGACTCCGGCGGCCGGCATGGTGTGGCCGATCATCGACTTCACCGAGCCGATCACCGCACGCTCGTCGCCGTACGCTTCGCCCGGTCCGAACACCGCGGTGAGGGTGGCCAGTTCGGCCGTGTCCCCGGCAGGTGTCGCGGTGCCGTGCGCCTCCAGGAGGCCGACCGAGCCGGGTGCGGCGGGGTCGAGTCCGGCGGCCTGCCAGGCCTGGCGCACGGCGTGTGCCTGACCGCCGGGGTCGGGGTTGACGAGTCCGGCCGTACGGCCGTCGCTGGCCACCCCGGTGCCCCGGATCACCGCGTAGACGCGGTCGCCGTCGCGCTCGGCGTCCGTGAGGCGCTTCAGTACGACGACGCCGGTGCCCTCGCCGATGAGGATGCCGTCGGCGTCGCGGTGGAAGGGGCGGATGCGCTGGCTCGGGGAGAGCGCGCGCAGCTGGGAGAAGACGCTCCACAGGGTGATGTCGTGGCAGTGGTGCACTCCCCCGGCCAGCATCAGATCGCAGCGCCCGGAGGTGAGTTCGCCGACGGCCTGGTCGACGGCGACCAGCGAGGAGGCGCAGGCCGCGTCGACGGTGTAGGCCGGGCCGCGCAGGTCGAGCCGGTTGGCGATCCGGGACGCGGCGAGGTTGGGGACCAGGCCGATCGCGGACTCGGGGCTCGTCGGCCCCAGACGGTCGGTGAACGCCTCACGCACCCTGACCAGTTGACTCGGTGTCAGGTCGGGCAGCAGCTCGCCCAGAGTGCGCACGAGCTGGCCCGCGGTGCGGACCCGCTGGTCGAGCCGGACCAGGCCGGGGGTGAGGTAGCCGCCCCGGCCCAGGACGACCCCGACCCGGTGCCGGTCGGGCAGCCGCTCCCCCGCTCCCGCGTCGGCGAGCGCGGCGGCGGCCACGTTCAGGGCGATCAGCTGGTCGGGCTCGGTACCGGGCACCGAGGCGGGCATGATGCCGTAGCGGGTGACCTCCACCTCGGCCAGGCCGTCCACGAAACCACCGCGCCGGCAGTACACCCGATCGGCGACGGCGGGCCCGGCCGCTGAGCCGGGGCGGTAGTAGTCGGTGTCCCAGCGGCCCTCCGGCACCTCCCCGATCGCGTCCACCCCCTCGCGCAGATTGCGCCAGTAGGCGTCGAGGCCGGCGGCGCCCGGCAGCAGCACCGCCATCCCCACGATGGCGACCGCGTCCTGACGCATGTCACCACCCCGAGGCGGTGTAGACGACCGCGCGGGCCGACTCCTCACCCCAGGCGAGTTCCCGCAGCAGGGCCGCGGTGCCCTCTTCGGGGTCGATCAGTCGGATGCCGCGCCGGGCGTACTCCCGGCCGAGCTCCGGACCGACCATCCCGCCGTGGGAGCCGCTGGGCGCCCACGGCCCCCAGTGCACGGTCAGCGCGCGGTGTCCGGTGCGGGCGGCCCAGGCAGTGCCCAGGGTTTCCAGGGCGTCGTTGGCGGCCGCGTAGTCGGCCTGACCGCGATTGCCGAGTACGGCGGAGATGCTGCCGAACAGGACCGTGAATCCCGGTCCGTTGGGCAGTTCCTCCAGCGCGCTGAGCAGGGTGGCGGCTCCGGCCGCCTTGGTGCCGTACACCCGCTGGAAGGACTCGGTGGTCTTCTCGGCGATGAGCCGGTCCTCGATCACCCCGGCCGCGAACACGACCCCGTCGAGGCGGCCGTGCTCGGCGTGGATCTCCTTGACCGCCTGGAGCGCGGCGTCCTGCTCACGGAAGTCCACGGTGTGGTAGCGGACGCGGCTGCCGAGCGCGGTGAGTTCCGCGAGCGTCGCGGCGATCTCCCGCTGGGCGAGGATCAGTTCGGCGGCCCGGTTGGTCTCGGCGGGTCGGAGCGAGCCACCGGAGGCGAGGACCGCGCGCAGTTCGGCCGGGGTGTGCGCGGCGGCAGTCCGCGGGTCCTCGGGGCCGGTGGCCGCGGGCGTTCTGCCCAGCAGTTCGATACGGCAACGGCAGGCCGCGGCGAGCGAGGCCGCGAACTTAGCCGTGATCCCGCGGGCGCCGCCCACCAGCAGCACCACCGAGTCCCGGTCAAGGCCGAGCGCGGCGGCCTCGGCGGCACCGTCACCGGCCGGTCCCGCGCCCGTGCTGCCGAGCGTGCCGAGGGGTGCCTCGACGAGCTCGAAACCGTGCCGGCCGGCGGAGGTGCGCAGGACGACGGGTGCCGGGTCGGGCGCGAGCAGTTCGGCGAGCAGGGCGTCCGCGACGGCGGACGGACCCGTGTCGGCGAGGACGACGGTCCGCGCGACCGTCTGCGGGTACTCGCGTTCGACGGTGCGGAACAGGCCGTCCAACCCCGCCGCCCGCAGCACGTCGTCGCCGTCGGCGGGCCGTACGGCCAGCAGCCAGCGCGGCTCACGCGCGAGGGCGGCTTTCAGCGCGGGGAAGGCGTCCGGCAGGACCGGCGGCTCGGCGCCGGGCAGCGCCCCCATGTGCAGCACGCCGTCCACCACGCCGTCGGCCTCGGTCAGCAGGTGTTCCGCGTCGACGGTCACCACCTCGGCGCCGTACGGAGCGAGCCGCGCCGCGATCTCCGCAGCCGCGCCGCCTCCGTCGCCGAGCACGACGAACCGCTTCCCGGACAGCACGGACGCCGGATCCGCCGGGCGGTCCGGCTGCCCCAGAGGCACCGGACGGAGCTGAAGTCTCTTGGGCGTGACCCCGACGACCTGTTCCGTCGACTCCTCTCCGCCACCGGGCACTTCGGGCTCGACGGCACCCTGCTCCCCGGCCCCGCCCAGCCGCGCCACGAGCCAGCCCGTCACGGCCACCGCCGTACGCGCCTTGGCCAGCTCCTCCAACAACGCGTCGTCCAGGGCCGTGACGTCCGCCCCGGCGCCGATCCCCAGCCGCTTGGCGAGTTCTCCCGCTATCTCGGCCCGCTTGATGGAGTCGATGCTCAGGTCCGCCTCCAGGTCGAGGTCGGGCTCGATCATGTCGACGGGGTAGCCGGTGCGCTCGCTGATGATCTCCCGGACGAGGCGTTCCACATCGGCTGCCGGGTCCGTGCCGGTACCGGTGTTGGCCGGGGTGGACTCCGGGACCAGCTGCGGAGCGGCGACGAGCTCGGCGGGCAGGGCCTGGGGCGCCACCAGGCGGCCGGGCGCGGCGGGTGCGGGAGCGGACTGGCCCGGCACCGCGCCCAGGTAGGTGAGCAGCACATCGCGCTGGGCGGCGATCATCTCCCGGCTCGTGCGCAGGAATTCGGAGATCAGCGCGTCCTGGCCGCCCGGGACGCCGTACGGGTGGTTCGTCGTCACAGTCGTCTCCACGACTCGTCGGGCCGGTGCCAGCGCACCGGGGAGGAGTTCTCCGGCGGCGGTGCGGACCAAGTGGCCGTCGACCGTCCAGCCTGGTCGCTTCGGTGCCGGGGTGCGGACGGCGTCGACGGCGTCGCGCCCCCGGAAGAGCCATCCGGTACGCACCGGCCGTCCCGCGACGGCCAGTTGGGCGAGCGCGTCGAGCCAGCCGCGCAGCCCGCTGCCGTCACGGGGCTCACAGGCGACGGTGCGGTGCGGGCGGTCGCCCAGGATCTGCGCGACCAGCCGGGTGAGGACCGTGCCGGGACCCGCCTCGACGAAGGTCCGTGCTCCCGCCTCGTACATCGCCTCGATCTGCGCGGCGAAGGCGACCGGCGCGCCGATCTGGGCGGCCAGTTCCGCGCGGACCGCGTCCGGGTCGGCCACGTACGGGGCGGCCGTACGGTTGGACCAGACCGGGAACTCGGGCGGGCGTACGGTCCTGTCCCGGAGGACCTCGGCGAACCGCTCGCCCGCACCGGCCACCAAGGGGCTGTGGAAGGCACAGGCGACCGGGATGCGCTTGGCGCCGAACCCGGCCTCGCGCAACAGCCGTACGGCGACGGCGACTTCCTCGGTCGGACCGGAGATCACCGTCTGCTGGGGCGAGTTGCGGTTGGCGAGGACGACCGAGGCGGGCGCACCGGCCGTGCGCAGAGCTGTTTCGACGTCCTCGGCACCGGCGGAGACGGCGGCCATGGTGCCGGGATCGTCGCCCGCCGCCGCGAGGATGGCCGAGGCCCGCTCGGTGCTCAGCTCCAGCAGCGTCTCGGGGTCGAGGGCGCCGGCGGCGCACAGGGCGGTCAGTTCGCCGTAGCTGTGTCCGGCGGCCATGTCCGGTCTCACCCCCGCCGTGGTGAGGAAGCCGTGGGCGGCGAGGCCGGTGATGCCGAGGGCGGGCTGGGCGGCCCGGGTGTCGGTGAGCTCGGCCCGTCGGCGCTCGCGGGCCGCGTCGTCGAAGGCCGCGGGCGGGTACAGCCGGTCGGCGTGGGCCCGGCCGAGCTGAAGGTAGTGGTGCAGTTCGGGGAAGGCGATGAACAGGTCGGCGAGCATGCCGGGGCGCTGGCTGCCCTGGCCCGGGAACAGGAAGGCGATCTTGTCCTCGACGTGCGCCTCCGCGTCGGCCAGGTGGATGCCCGCGGCCGGGTCGTGCTCCTGGGCCAGGGCCCTGCGCAGCTGCCGGATCAGATCGTCGACGTCCGTTGCCACGACCGCCGCCCGCACCGGATCCGGCGAGGCGTCGGAGCGCCGGGCCGCGCTCAGCGCGAGATCACGCAGCCGCCAGGGACGGCCTTCGGACTCGGCGGCCTTGAGGACCGCCTCGATCGCACGACCGGCACTCGCCGTGTCCCTCCCGTGGAAGGTGAACAGCTCGGCGGGCCATTCCTCCAGACCCTGCTCCGGCGGAACGGCATCGGCGTAAGCCCTCAACACCACATGGAAGTTGGTCCCGCCGAAGCCGAACGCGCTTACTCCGGCGACGCGTTCGCCCGCCGGGGCCGCCCATGGCTGGGCCCGCGTGTGGAAGGCGAAGGGGCCGGCGCCCTCCTCCCACGCCGCGTTGGGGCTCTCCAGGTGCAGGGTGGGCGGCCGCACGCCGGTGTAGAGCGCCAGGGTGGTCTTGATCAGGCCCGCGAGACCGGCGGCGCACTTGGTGTGCCCGATCTGCGACTTGACCGAGCCCAGCGCGCATCCGCCGGGCCGGGCCCCGGCCTCGGAGAACACCTCGCCGAGGACGGTGAGTTCGGTGCGGTCGCCGACTACGGTCCCGGTGCCGTGGGCCTCCACCAGGCCGACCGCGGCGGGCGAGATGCCCGCGTTGCGGTACGCCCGCTCCAGCGCGGCCCGCTGCCCCTCGGGCCGGGGCGCGGTCAGACCGAGGGAGCGGCCGTCGCTGGACGAGCCGAGCCCTTTGATCACGCCGTAGATCCGGTCGCCGTCGCGTTCGGCGTCCGCAAGGCGCTTGAGGACGACGCAGGCGACGCCCTCGCCCAGCGCGATGCCGTCGGCCGACCCGTCGAAGGCCCGTGACCGGCCCGTCGGGGAGAGTGCGTGGACCGACGAGAACAGGACGTAGTCGTTGATGCCGTTGTGCAGGTCGGCGCCGCCGCACAGGACGATGTCACTGGTGCCCGCCGTGAGTTCCTTGCACGCCACGTCCACCGCGGCCAGCGAGGAGGCGCAGGCCGCGTCCACGGTGTAGTTGGCCCCGCCGAGGTCCAGCCGGTTGGCGATCCGGCCCGAGATGACGTTGGCGAGCATGCCGGGGAAGGAGTCCTCGGTCAGCCGGGGCAGCTGCTCCTCGATCCCGTCGGGCACTGTGCCGTAGTACGAGGGCAGTACGGCACGGAGGGTGGCGGCGTTGGAGAGGTCGCTGCCCGCCTCGGCCCCGAAGACGACGGAGGTGCGTGAGCGGTCGAACTCCCGCCCTCGGTCGCCGTATCCGGCGTCCTCCAGGGCGCGCCGGGCGGCCTCCAGGGACAACAGCTGGACGGGCTCGATGGTGCCGAGCGAGGCGGGCGGGATGCCGTAGGCGAGCGGGTCGAACGGGATGCGCGGCAGGAACCCGCCCCACTTGGAGGTGCTGCTGCCGTCGGCGTGGTGCACGTCGGGATTCCAGCGGTCGTGCGGGACCTCGGTGACGGCGTCGTGGCCTGCGACGATGTTCGCCCAGAAGGAGGCCAGGTCAGGGGCCTGCGGGAACATGCATGCCATGCCGACGACCGCGATGTCGACGGGTGCGGGCTGCGCCGGTCCCGCGGTCCGGTCGACGCCGAGGCGTCGGCTCAGCTCCTCGGTACGGGCGGCGAGGAAGTCGGCCGCGCCGTCGGTCACCGAGCGGTGCAGGGCTTCGATGGTGGTCGTCGCGGAGCGGAGCACGGCCACTTCCCCGGCCATGAACATGCCCTCGTCCAGCTGGCGTTGTTCTCCCACGGGCGCCAGCTCACCGCCGTCGGTCCGGTCGACGCCCTTGCTGGCGATGCGCAGCCGTCCGACGTTGAGCCGCTCCAGTTCCTCCCAGACACGTCGGTCCGGCACGCCCTGAGCGCGTAACTCTGCTTCTCGGTCGCGGTAGTTCACGGTGAACGGACTGGGGACGCAGCGGGTGGCGTGGCCGGGTGCGGTCTCCAGGAGGGCGGTGGTCCCGGCCGCCACGACCTGCCTCTGGAAAAGGGGCTGTATCGCGCCTCGCTGCACCACCTCCTCGGTGAACAGGTAGGCGGTTCCCATCAGGATGCCGACGGCGGCTCCGCGCTCCGTGAGCGGTGCGGCGAGCGCCGCGATCATCGCGGCGGAGCGCTCGTCGTGGACGCCGCCCGCGAAGAACACCTCGATCCGCCGGACCGTGTCGCCGTCG
Organism: Streptomyces sp. HUAS 15-9; assembly: GCF_025642155.1. Taxonomy (NCBI): domain Bacteria; kingdom Bacillati; phylum Actinomycetota; class Actinomycetes; order Kitasatosporales; family Streptomycetaceae; genus Streptomyces; species Streptomyces qianjiangensis. The sequence goes on from NZ_CP106798.1 coordinate 1,404,451, forward strand.
GCTCCGGCATCAGCATGGGCATCGGCGTCGGCGTCGGCGTCGGCCAGGAAGTCCTCCAGTACGGCCAGTTGGGCCTCCCACAGCGGGAAACTGGCCCGCGGTCCGACGTGTCCGCCGCATTCGGAGCCCTCGAAGACGAACCTGCGGGCTCCGGCCTCGAGGAACTGCCGCAGCAGCCCGGGTGAGGGCACATGCAGGAAGGTGCTGATTCCGGCCCGCTCCAGCGCCTCGGCCTGGGCGGGCCGGCCACCCGCGATGACGGCGTGGCTGGGCCCCAGCTCCCGTACGGCCTCCAGTTGGGCGCCGCGGATGTCCTCGGGGGCGAACCCGAGCACACCGACGCCCCAGGGCCGCCCGTCCAGCGCTACGCGCGTCTCCTCCAGCATCGCGCGCGCCTGCGCTCCGTCGGCCAGCGCCAACGCCAGGAAGGGCAGCGCACCGTGCTCGGCGACGGCCGCGGCGAATCCCGCCCGGTCACTGACCCGCGTCATCGGCCCCTGCGCCACGGGCAGCCGTGTCCCGAGGGCCCGGCTCATGCCCGAGCCGGACCGCAGCGCACGGGCGGGCGCGGGGTCGGGGTCGGGCGCGGGGTCGGCGGACCGACCGGGCAAGGTCTCCCGGATCGCGGAGGTCAGTCCGCGCAGCGTCCGGCCCACGTCCTGCCAGCGCTCCGCGAAGCGTGTCGCGAGGAAGCCGTCCTGACCGACCGGCAGCAGCTGGGTGTGCGGGTCCTGGGCGCCCAGCAGCGCGGCGACGGCGGTGGGGTCGTCGGCGGGCGGGCGTAAAACGTCGGGGCCCCGGCGGTGCAGTACGCGGTGGCCTGCCACGACGACGGTCTCCGAGCCGTCGAGGGAGCGGAGTGCGGCCGCGGTCGCCTCGGGCAGCGTCGACTCGGCCAGCAGGGCCAGTTGTGTGTCCAGGACGACTCCGGCCGCCCCACCCGCCACGGCGGCGGCCGCCGTACGGGGTCCGATGCCGCCGCACGCCCAGACCGGCACGTCCGACTCCGGGTCGGCGAGCAGCTGTTGGAGCAGTACGAAGGTGCTGAGTTCCCCGATCCGACCGCCGCTCTCACTGCCGCGGGCGATGAGTCCGTGCGCCCCCGCACGCACCGCGTCCCGCGCCTGGTCCAGGTCGGTGACCTCGGCCAACACCCGGTGGCTCGCCGCGAGTTCGGGGAGCGGCCACGGGGCGTCGGCCGTCCGGACCACGGTGTCGACCGCCTCGATGTCCTCGGGCCGCATCCGGCACCGGCCCGTGACCCGCACCCCGAACGGGCCCGGCGCCATACGTCTCAGACGCCCGAGGGCGTCACGGGTTCTTCGGTCGCCGTTCCCGAGGTCCAGGATCCCGAGTCCGCCGGCCCGGCAGACGGCCGCGGTCAGCCTGGCATCGGGTTCTCCGAAAGGGGTGATGCAAATGATCAGGTCCAGAGCGCGCGCAGCAGACGTCATGATGCTCCGAATAATCGGTAAGACAGCACGGTGGGGGGTTTGTGCGACGTGGAAGCGCTGGTGCGGGGCCACCGGAAACTAGCGACTTATTACTGGCGGGTCAATAACGATGCGGCCATTCCGCTTGTGGGGGAATCAATTCGGCCAGTGGACGAGAGTCGACGCAAGAGCCGAAAATCCGATCAAGTCCCGTCCACCGTACGGCCGTCCGCACCACGAGCCCCAGGCACCTCAACGCCACAAGCCCGTCAAAGCGTCCGGTGGATTCACCCCCCACTCACCCGTCCGCAACACGGCGGGCGGCCGGGTCGACCTCTGTAAATTCCGCATGACTTCGGCGCGGTGGCCAGATCGATACACCCCGAAACCAGGGTCGCACGAGCGCGCCCCGACCTGACGGCAGCCCGACAGAAACCTGTCGGCGACTGAATTGCATTCAGGCCAAACGTGAATCATGGAAAAATCTTGTAAATCCTTGAAGAAACGACTGGGGAACGCCGGTCGCCCGGCCGCCGGGCTGACGGTAGGGGTCTCAGGGCATCGAGGACGGGCGTGACGGCGTACTCGACCGGCACCGGCCGCTCCGGCGTCGGGCCGCCGCTGACGTCGCGGCAGCCGACCCGCGCGATCCGGGTGGCGTACCGCTCCTGAGTCTGCCCGGACTTGTCGCGCGGGGTGCCGGCGGGGTTGCGCAGTCCACCATGGGCGACCTCGGCGGGCCCGCTCGCCACGGCGGCGGACGGGGAGGCGGCGACGGACGGCTCACGGTTGACACCGGACCGGGCGGAACCGCCGCCCAAGGCTCCCCAGGCGTCACCGAGTCGGGAGACACCATGGAGGCCTTCGGCCCAGCCCCTGACCACCAGCGCGGTCGCGAGCAGCACGAGGCAGGTGAGGCCGACGCCGACGGCCACCGCCATGCGCCGCGTCCGGTTTCGCCTCTCGTACGCCGACCGTACGGCCTGCGAGTGCAGGACCTCCGGGTGTACGGCCTCCGGGCTCACGGCCTTAGGCGCGGGCGGCGGTTCCTCGACGGCTCCGCGTCCCGGGCGCGAGTCGAGATAGCGGCGCGCGCCCCAGCCGAGCACGGTCTCGGCGAGCAGGATCTCCAGTCCGCCCTCGAAATGACCCAGCTGTTCCGCGGCTTGGCGGCAGTACTGGCACACCGTCAAATGCTGTTGCACATCGGGCGACAGCGAGCCGCCGCGGCGAAGGGAGATATCGAGGAGGCGGTTGGAGTAACGACATTCCGCAGTGGGCGCGAGTTCTCGGTGGGCGCGTACCAGTCCCGCCCGGAATTGTTCACGCGCCTGCTCCAGCATGGCCGTGGCGGAAGAGATGTCCACACCCAGCAGGCCGGCGGGAACGGATATCGGCTCCGCCTCGACCTCGGTGTGCCACAGCAGACATTGGGACGCTCCCGGAAGGGCATGGAAAGCGCGTTCGGCGAGTTGTCTTCTTTCGGGGATGCCGGACTTCACCGCGCGTAGACCGCGCCCGCCGGTCGGTTTGCGCAACTCGGGCAGGACCACACAGATGCCCTCGTCGGCGGCCCACTCCCGGACGGTCTCCCGCACGGCCACGAGGAACTGCGGGCGCAGCGGGCCGCCGGTCGCCCCGCCCGCCAGCCGGCCGAGCACGCGGTTGAAGGCCGTGGTGGCGACGAACTGGGCGGCACCGGTTGCGGAGGCGAGGCAGACGACCGCGTAGTCACAGGTCGCCCGCCAGTGCCGGGCCAGCAGAAGGGCGACGGCACGATGGCCGCCGTCGCCCTTGGCGCCGAGTTGTGCGACGAGGTTGCGATCGGACCGGGACTGCACGGAACCATTTCCTTCCAAGCCGAAGGACGACACAAGGGATTACCTCTTGGTGCGTACCTTTGGCGCGTACCCATAAGGACGGATTCTCCCGTCCCGGGCCCGGCCTCCGCCCTCCCGAGCGGAGGCTCACCCTCGCACACCCGACTCACAGGTAACAAGAAGTTCGAGCGGCCCGAGCGGGAGGGCCGGGAAATCAAATCCGAGTTACCGTCGGTATCCGCATCGGCATTCGATGTGTTGGTTACTCAAGGCTCAACTTGTGTGTACGGAAAGCCAGATGCCACACCGAATCCTCAACCTTCCCGCCGGAAACGGAACGCACTCTTCCACAGCGAGCTCCCATGTTTCTCCCGGCCTGCTCTCATCCTCGTACGCCAGCAACCTTCTCGAGACCAGGACGTTCGGCTCACGAGTGATCTACGAGCGCTACGTGCGCGCCCACGACGAGTCGGCCTGAACCACACGCGCAGCGGTGTCAGTGGCGTCCCGTAGGTTCGTCCCATGAGTTCTTCTCTGAGCGTCTACCTGCTCGACGTGGCCGCCACACGTGCCCTGGTCGGTTCCGGCGATGACCAGTTGCTGGAGGTGATACGCGGCAACTTCGGTGACGACCTGGCCCGCGACGACGACTATCACAGCCACGCGATCGGGAAGGGCGCCCCCACGGCGGACGAGGCCTTGCGCGCGGTCATCCACGGCGGGCCCTTCAGCGAGAACCAGGACCACGCCTTCCAGTACGGCTACGCCTACGAGCGGCTGTGCTCGCTCACCGGCGTGTTCCTGCGCAACGACTGCTTCACACCGCACAGGGGCGACTGGCTCTCAGTCGTCGACCAGGGTCTGGTCTCTCTGGGCATCACCGCCGTGTCCGTGGAAGCCTTCAGCCACGGTGCCCCGCCCGCTCCGCTCCCGTACACCTTCACACCGGGCTGCGGCGAGTGGACTCCCGATCACATCGCCCGGGCGCTGGAGCAGTTCGAGGCCACCAAGCGCGCGGTCGACGAGTCGGGACAGGCACCGCCGCTGGAGCCCGAAGTCGTGGAGGCCGTCATGCAGTGCCTCGACTGGATGCGGCACGCCGAGGCACGGCCCGGCTTCGGCGTCATCGGCTTCCGATCCTGACACGCGGAAACTTGCGGGGCATCACTCCCGCACGTCGTCACCCGTTGAGCCGCAACGTCCACACGACAGTCATCTCGCCCGTGACAGACCCGTCCTCGCGATGAATGGCGATGTCGACCGGGAACTCCGGCCGTCCGCCCGCGTCCAGCTCGGCGATGACCTCGGCCGCCGGGCGGGCCAGGGTGGCGGTAGCCGTCACCGGCCCCATGGCCAGCTTCTTGTAGCCGATCTCGGCCCGTACCGCGAGCGGCACCGCACGCGAGAGCTGGTCGCCGAAGGCCTTGAGCACGATGGCGCCGCTGGCGGACTCGGCCAAGGTGAACATGGCGCCGGCGTGGGGGCCGCCGATGTGGTTGTGGAAGTCCGGCTGGTCCGGAAGCCGCAGCACGGCGCGCTCCGGAGTGACCTCGACGAACTGAAGGTTCAGGGTCCGCACCATCGGAACGGCGGCGGCCAGCATGTCGCCCATCGAGGCGCTCTCAACTGTCATGAGGGAGATGTTACCGGCGAGTAGTAGGGCCTGACCAGGCCGGTCCGATGATCGCTGTATCGTTACCGCCCATGTGGCCAGGGGAACAGCCGCCCGGCGGCGGGGCGAATCCGCAGCAGAACCCGTACCAGCAGCCCGGCTATCAGCAGCCGAACCCGTACCTGGGACAGCAGTCCGCCCAGTGGACCGCGTCGCCCACCGTGACGGCGCCCGGGCCGGGCGGCGGTGGAGGGCGCACGAAGCTGGTGGCGGTCCTCGCGGCGACGACCGTCGTCGTCGCGGCCGGTGTCACCGGATTCCTGGTCCTGGGCGGCGGCAAGGACGACCAGGCCGACCCCGGCCCCACCGGCTCACCGACGGCCTCCTCCGCCTCGCCGTCCGCCTCCTCCGTGCGGGACAACCCGCGCGCCGGAGGCGATCTGAAGCCGACCGTCAGCGGCTGGAAGGTCGTGGTCAATCCGGATGTGGGCATCGCCTTCGACGTGCCCCCGGACTGGGCACCGCGCTCGAAGGACTAGATCACCTACGTCACGGACGACGCCGGCTCCGGCGACAAGGTGATCATCGGCATGAAGGCACCGGCCGTGTACAAGGAGAAGTGGTGCAGCTCCGACGACAACAAGGACGGCAGCAGCGAGAACACGTCCCTGGCGAACGTGGGCACGCGCGGCAACCACGACAAGAGCACCGAGGAGGCTGCCCGCTCCGACTCGGCGGACTGGGTCTACGGCTGGTACACCCAGCCCGACCGCAAGAAGGTCACCACCGGCCCGGTGACGTCGTACACCACCGCCTCCGGCATCACGGGCAGCCTCGCCACCTCGAGGTCGTCCGGGGTCGTGAAGAAGCACAAGTGCGACTCCGACGGCAGAGCGACGACGTTCGCCTTCAAGGACCCGGACGGGGCTGTGCTGTCGTGGTCGTTCGTCGGTGCCACGGGCGTCAGCGGTGAGGTCACGGACACGACGGTCCGCGGCATCCTGCGCACGGTGCGGCTGTACGACGCCGGGTCGGACTCCTGAGGCAACACGTGTGGTGATTCGGTGCGGTCCTTGATTCGGTACGCCCCTGACAAGGGGTGGTGACCGAATCGTGTCCCTGGCGCCACTAGGGTAGCTGCCCATGTGGCCAGGACAGCAGCCGCCCGGGGGCGAGCAGAACCCGCAGAGCAACCCGCAGAACAACCCGTATCAGCAGCCGGGTTACCAGCAGCCGAATCCGTATCAGCAGCCCGGCTACCAGCAGTATCAGCAGCCGAACCCCTATGGGCAGCAGCCGCAGTGGGGCGCTCCGACACCGGTGGGCGGGCCCCAGCCGCCGCAGGGCGGCGGGGGCCGGACCAAGCTGATAGCGATCGTCGCGGCGGTGGCCGTGGTCGTCGCGGCCGGTGTGACCGGATTCCTCGTCCTGGGTGGGGACAAGGACGACAAGGCGGACGGCGGTTCGGGCAAGAAGACCAGCCGGTCGCCGACCCCGGAGCCCACCGCCACCTCCTCCGTTTCGAACGACAACCCTCGGGGCGACGAGACCGACAAACCGCTCATCGCGGGCTGGAAGGTCGTCGTCAACCCCAAGTGGGGCACGGCCTTCGACGTGCCGGCCGACTGGCAGGTCGACAGCCCGGGTACCTCGATCGGATTCGAGGACGACAAGTCGAGCGACGGCAAGCCCCTCATCACGATGTCGGCACCGGCCGAATACAAGTCCAAGTGGTGCACGTCCGACGACGACAAGGACGGCAGGTCGGAGGACACGTCGCTGGCCGCGGTGGGCACCAAGGGCGAGAGCGGCGCCAAGAGCCCCGGCGACGCGGCGATCCGCGAGGTGCCCTGGTGGGTGTACGGCGGCTACACACAGCCCGACAAGAAGAGCATCACCTACGACAAGAAGGCCACGGACTTCACGACCAAGTCGGGCGTCAAGGGCGCCTACGCCTGGGCGCGTTCGACCAACACGCCGCGCAAGGGCAAGTGCGCCAGCGACGGCAAGTCGCTCACCTTCGGCTTCGAGAACTCGGCCGGAGACATCGTGTCGTTCAACTTCTACGGCGCCAAGGGCGTGAAGGACGAGGTCGACACGGCGACCATCATGAAGATCCTCAGCACGGTACGGCTGCACGGGGACCCCACCGAGAGCTGACCGCGGGGCTGGTCGCCCGGTGCCCGCACCAGTTCTGGCACACGTACCGGGCGGCCCGCCGCGGACGACCGTGAACGGCTCAGCCGATGCCGAACGCGCCGTCGGGGGGTTCGGGTGACGGTACGGCGTCCTCGTCCCGTACCGGGCGGGCGCCGCCGATGAACTCGCGCAGCGCGGCGCCGTGTTCGACGCGGGCAGGGAAGGCGTCGGAGGCGGTGCGGCGGGCCAGGGCGGCCGCGTCGACCGGGTGGTGCGAGGCGACGAGCACCGCGTTGCCGAACCGGCGGCCGCGCAGCACGCCCGGCTCGGCGATCAGCGCCAGCTCCGCGAACACGGCGGCGAACGTGGCGAGTTGGGACCGGAGGAAGGCGAACGGCGCGGCGTCGGCGAGGTTGGCCAGATAGACCCCGTCGGCCCGCAGGACCCGCTCGGCCTCGCGGGCGTAGGCGAGCGAGGTGAGGTGCGCGGGGACCCGGGAGCCGCCGAAGACGTCGGCGATCAGCACGTCGGCCGAGTCGTCCGGGGCGGACTCGAGCCAGGCGCGCGCATCGGCCGGGTGCACGGTGATGCCGGCACCGTCCGGCAGCGGCAGATGCTCCGCCACCAGCTCCAGCAGCCCCCGGTCGGCCTCCACGACGTCCTGCCGGGAGCCCGGCCGGGTGGCCGAGAGGTACCTGGGCAGGGTGAGCGCTCCCCCGCCCAGGTGCACGACGTCCAGCGGCCGCCCCGGTTCCCCCACGGTGTCCAGCACATACCCGAGCCGCCGCGCGTACTCGAACTCCAGATGTGTCGGCGCGTCCAGGTCCACGTACGACTGCGGCGCCCCGTCGACCGTGAGCAGCCAGGCCCGCTCACGATCGACGTCGGGCATCAGCTTGGCGGTGCCGTGGTCGGTGGCACGGGTGACGGGTATGGCTTCGTTCACTCCTCCATTGTGCGATGAGGGCAGCACCCCAGGGACGCGGGGCTGTACCGATACGGACATGCCGCGCCCCCGGTGCACCGCTCAGCCCAGGGACGTAACCGTCCCCGCTCCGACCGTCCGCCCTCCTTCACGGATGGCGAACCCGAGCCCCGGCTCCAGCGGTACGTCCCGCCCCAGCTCCACGGTCATGGTCACCGTGTCCCCGGGCCGGGCCACCGCCACCTCACCGAGGTCGACATCGCCGACCACGTCCGCGGTGCGGATGTAGAACTGCGGCCGGTAACCGCTCGAGACCGGCGTCGTACGACCGCCCTCGCGCCCAGACAGCACGTACACCCGCGCCAAGAAGCGCCGGCTGGGCACCACGCTGCCCGGCGCGGCCACCACGTGCCCGCGGCGGACCGCGTCCCGGGGGACACCCCGCAGCAGCAACGCCACGTTGTCCCCGGCCTGGGCCTCCTGCATCGGCTTACCGAAGGTCTCCAGGCCGGTCACGACGGTCTCGGTGTCCGCGCCGAGCACCTCCACACGGTCACCGACCCGGACCGTGCCGCGCTCGACCGCGCCGGTCACGACCGTGCCCCGCCCGGTGATGGTGAGCACGTTCTCCACCGGTAGCAGGAACGGCGCGTCCAGGTACCGCTCCGGCATGGGCACGTAGGTGTCCACGGCGTCGAGCAGCGCCTCGACCGACGCCGTCCAGCGCGGGTCCCCTTCCAGGGCCTTCAGCCCGGAGACCCGTACGACGGGTACGGAGTCGCCGCCGTAGCCCTGCGCGGTGAGCAGTTCCCGTACCTCCAGCTCGACCAGGTCGGTGAGCTCCTCGTCGCCGGCGTCGGCCTTGTTCAGCGCCACCACGATGTGGTCGACGCCCACCTGCCGGGCGAGCAGGACGTGTTCGGCGGTCTGCGGCATGATCCCGTCGAGCGCGGAGACGACGAGGATCGCCCCGTCGAGCTGCGCGGCGCCGGTGACCATGTTCTTGACGTAGTCGGCGTGGCCCGGCATGTCCACGTGCGCGTAGTGCCGGGTGTCGGTCTCGTACTCGACGTGCGCGATGTTGATGGTGATGCCGCGGGCGGCCTCCTCCGGGGCGCGGTCGATGCGGTCGAACGAAACGTATTCGGTGGTGCTGCCGGTGCCGCGCTCGGCCAGCACCTTGGTGATGGCCGCGGTCAGGGTGGTCTTGCCGTGGTCGACGTGGCCCATCGTGCCGATGTTCAGGTGCGGCTTGGTGCGCACGTATGCCGTCTTGGGCATGGCTCTACCTCGAAGCCTCGTAAGTCGTGACGGGACCCCAGGGAACTGGCCGACCCTCCCCCTGCGGGGTCCGCCGGACAATCCGGGGAGGGTCAGCTTCGGGCGCCGTCGACAGCGGCCAGGAAGATCGGGACGGCAGCCTTCGGAGCATCCGCGACCGCGGATGCTGCGAGGACGAAGGCGTACCGGAACATGACGACGATCATCGCCGACGCCTTGTCCCACGTCGAATGGTTTTCCCGGGGCGGGTCCGGCCGTCGGGCCGCTTCAGCCGCCGATGTTCTTCAGCGCCTCCCGGACCGTCAGCGGCGCGAACCTCCCCCGCTCACGGGCGAGGAAGGACCGTACGGCCTCCGGGTCGGTCTTGGCGTACTCGCGCAGACACCAGCCGATCGCCTTGCGGATGAAGAAGTCGGTGTGCCCGGACTGGAGCAGGCAGTAGGAGAACAGCCGGTCGGTGTCGGTGCGCTCCTTGTAGCGCAGTTGGTGGAGGAGGGCGGTGCGGGCGACCCAGAGGTCCTTGTCGGCGATCCACCGGTCCATGTCGGCGGCCATAGGCGGGTCGGCGGCGACGAGCGCGCCGACGACATGGGCGGCGAGCAGGTCGACCGTGTCCCACCAGGGGACGGTGGTGACGAGGTGCCGGGCCACCGGCAGGAAGTCCGACGAGCAGCGCCCGGCGTGGCGGCGCAGATAGTCGGCGGCGAAGTAGTGGTACTCACGCTGCGGCAGCGCCCAGCAGCGCAGGGCGATCGCCGTGCAGTCGGCCTCGTCGGGGCGCGGGGTGCCCGCGAGGACGGTGCGGGACAGGGCGCGGCGGGCCGGGGTGGGGATGCCCAGGAAGGGGGCCACGTCCTTCATGTAGGCCCGCATGGCCGCGGCCCGCTCCGGGTCGGCAGCGGTGGCGTAGACGGCGGTGACCCGCTCCAGCAGGGTGTCGGCGAGATCGCTGGGCGGCACGTCCGCCGGGCGGGCACCTGTGACGGTCATGAGACGAACCATACGGCGATCACATACATGCGTCGGTTAGTGTCACCGGATGCTCGATGCCAACCGCTCTGGCACCGCCACGGCCTCTCCCCGGGCCGCCGCCACGGAGCTTGCCGTCGCCGTCCCCACGGACGTCGCCGTGCCCACGGCCGCCGTCGTCCCGCCGCTCTCGCGCGCGGGTCTCGTCGCGCGCTGCACGCGCGTGCTGCTCTCGCCCTGGTCGCGGCTGTCCCTGCTCGTGGCGCTGCTCGCGGCCGCCGCCTCGACCATGCTGCTGTTCGAGCCGCAGAGACTGGTCACGCACGGATGGCCGCCCCAGCTCGGCGGCGCCGCGGCGACGGTGGTCTTCGCGGCGGCGTACGGGCTGTGCACGGTGGCGTTCGTGCCGCGGCCGCTGCTGAACCTGGCCGCGGGTGCCCTCTTCGGCTCCCAGCTGGGGCTCGGCTCGGCGCTGGCCGGTACGGTGCTCGGCGCCGGGGTCGCCTTCGGCCTGGGCCGGGTGCTCGGCCAGGACGCGCTGCGTCCGCTGCTGCGCGGCCGCTGGCTGAAGGCCGCCGACGGCCAGCTGAGCCGGCATGGCTTCCGTTCGATGATGGCGGCGCGGCTGTTCCCCGGCGTGCCGTTCTGGGCGGCGAACTACTGCGCCTCCGTCTCCCGCATGGGCTGGCTGCCGTTTCTGCTCGCGACGGCGCTCGGCTCGGTGCCGAACACCGCCGCGTACGCGGTCGCCGGGGCCCGTGCCTCGGCGCCGACGTCCCCGGCCTTCCTGCTCGCGATGGCGAGCATCGCGGTACCGGCCCTGGTGGGCGCGGTGGTGGCCTGGCGCAAGCGCCACCACCTGCGCGCACCCTGACGCCGCCTGGCGTGCCGTTACGCGGCTTCCAGGATCATCGCGTTGGCGAGTCCGCCCGCCTCGCACATCGTCTGCAGGGCGTAGCGGGCGCCGTGCTCGCGCATCGCGTGGACGAGGGTCGTGGTCAGGCGGGTGCCGCTGGCGCCCAGGGGGTGGCCGATGGCGATCGCGCCGCCGTGCACGTTGACCTTGGCGAGGTCGGCGCCGGTCTCCTGCTGCCAGGCCAGGACCACGCTGGAGAAGGCCTCGTTGACCTCGAACAGGTCGATGTCGTCGAGGGTGAGGTGCGCCCTGCGGAGCACCTTCTCGGTCGCCGGGATGACGCCGGTGAGCATCAGCAGCGGGTCGGAGCCGGTGACGGCGAAGCTGTGCAGGCGGGCGATCGGGCGCAGGCCGAGGCGGGCCGCGGTCTCGCTGGAGGTGATCAGCACGGCGGACGCGCCGTCGTTGATCGGGCTGGCATTGCCCGCGGTGACGTTCCACTCGATCTGCTGGAAGCGTTCGGCGAACGCGGGGTCGTGGTAGGCGGGCTTGAGACCGCCGAGGATCTCGGTGGTGCTGCCGGGCCGTACGCACTCGTCGCGGCTGACGCCCTGCAGGGGGGCGACCTCGGCGTCGAACAGGCCCGCGTCCCAGGCGGCGGCCGCCTTGTGGTGCGAGGAGACGGCGAAGGCGTCCATCCGCTCGCGCGTGAGGGACCACTTGGCCGCGATCAGCTCGGCGCTGATGCCCTGCGGCAGGAGCCCCTCGGGGTAGCGCTCGGCGACTCCGGGGCCGAAGGGGTCCTTGCCGGGCGGCACGTTCGACCACATCGGCACGCGGCTCATCGACTCGACGCCACAGGCGACGACGAGGTCATAGGCGCCGGAGATCACGCCCTGGGCGGCGAAGTGGACGGCCTGCTGGGATGAGCCGCACTGGCGGTCCACCGTCGTCGCCGGGACCGATTCGGGGAAGCCCGCCGACAGGACGGCGTAGCGGGTGGTGTTCATGGCCTGCTCGCCGACCTGGTCGACGGTGCCGCCGATGACGTCGTCGATCAGGGCCGGGTCGACGCCGGAGCGCTCGACGAGGGTGCGCAGGGTGTGGGCGAGGAGCTCCACGGGGTGGACGTGGGCCAGGGAACCGTTCGGCTTGCCCTTCCCTATGGGGGTGCGTACGGCTTCGACGATGACTGCGTCACGCATGGTGCGGGCCTCCTTGGCCGCCGGGGCGATGACCGGCGCGATTACCGATGAGTAGGAAATCCAAACTCACCATAGCTCGATGAGTTGGAAAATCAAACCCTCGCCTAGACTGGATGCCATGGCCGCCACGAAAGATCCGCGCCCCTGCTCCATCGCCGACGCCCTTGCGCTCGTGGGCGAGAAGTACTCCTTGCTCGTGCTGCGGGAGGTGTGCCTGGGCAACGGCCGCTTCGACCAGCTGGTCCGCAACATCGGGGCCCCGCGCGACGTCCTGGCCACCCGGCTGCGCCGGCTCGTGGACGCGGGCATCCTCACCAAGCGCGCCTACAGCGAGCGCCCACAGCGCTTCGAGTACCGGCCCACACAGGCGGGCCTGGAGCTGGAACCGGTCCTGATGACCCTCAAGGAGTGGGGCGACCGCCATCTCCGCGCGGACGACGACCGCCCCATGGTGATCGAGCACATCTGCGGCAACGAACTCGTCCCGGTCCTCACCTGCTCGGCCTGTGGCGACCCCGTGCGCCACGAGGACCTCACGGCCCATCCGCAGGCCCCGGGCTGGACGCTCACGGGACCGTCGGCGGCGTAGGCGGCCCTACGACCCCTGCCGACGCACGTCGGGCCCACACGCGTCGAGCCCATACGCATCGAACCCCTACACGTCGGGCCCATACACATCGAGCCGCCCGCACATCCCGAACTTCCCGCGGAACGAAGGCTGTTCGGCCCGTACGACGGCCTCGGCCAGGTGGGAGACATCGCCCCGTCCGAGGCGGTCGAGCTGCTCCCCGTGGCCGCCGCCGCGGCCTCGGCGCCGCGCCGCCAGCGCTCGCGCCACTCGGCGAGCCGGGGCCGTACCAGCGCGGCGGCGGCCCGGTGGAAGGCGGCGAGCGTCTCGGGGCCGGAGTCCTCGCGCAGCGCCCGGTAGCCCCGCAGCGCGAGGTCGCGCCGGGCACGGGCGGCCCGCGCCTGTTCGGCCTCCGGCACGTCCGCCGGGATCGTGGTGGCGGCGGCGTACGTCCACGGGTCGGCCAGACACTCCGGGGGCAGCGTGAGCACCGCGTCGCCCGTCTCGGGCAGCCCGCTGTTCTGCATGAGGACGGTGATGCGCAGATCGTCCTCATTGACGAGCCGATGGATGGTGCCCGGCGTGAACCAGGCCACCGTGCCGGGCTCCAGGGGCGTCACCTCGTACCCCGACGTGGTGAGCGTCTGCATGGCACCCCGCCCGGCGGTGCGACAGGCCCTTGTGCCAGCGGTGGTCGTTGGGCCGGTAGTCGGTGACGACGCCGCCCGCCAGGGTGCGCATCGGGTGGAGGTACGGCTTCGGCGCCTCCCAGGCCGCCTCCGGCCGGTAGACATAGGCGAACAGCTCGACGCCGGTGACGGGTTCGGTCACCGTGATCCGGTCGCCGTGGGCGTGGACGACGCGCAGTTCGCCGCTCACGCGGACACCTCCGCGCGCCCGGCCGGCGCCCAGCCGGGGGCACCGCCGTGCAGGGCGGTGTAGTACGGATCCCCCGGTCCGATCTCCCCCGCGCGCACGGTCGTGTCGGTGAACGCCGACTTGTAGAGCGCGGTGATCAGCTCCAGGCTGGTGCGCCCGTCCGGGCCGCTGCTGCGCGGCCGCTCCCCGGCACGCATGCTCGCGACCAGCTCACGCAGCTGGGCCAGGTGCGAGCTGGGCACGTCCGGACCGAAGTCCCGCCAGGCCGCCGCCTGCTCGCCGGGCACGTCCGGGGCCGGGGTGATGCGCCAGTCGCCGTTGCTATGGCCGTAGAGGTGGGTCAGTTCGACGGTGGCGCGCTCGCAGTCGATGCGGATGCGGCTGACCTCGTCGGGGCTCAGGACGCTGTTCACGACGGTCGCGAGGGCGCCGCTCGCGAAGCGGACCAGGGCGGTCGAGACGTCCTCCGTCTCCACGTCGTGGACCAGCCGTCCGGCCATCGCCCGCACCTCGCTCCACGGGCCGAGCAGGTCGAGCAGGAGGTCCATCTGATGGATGCCGTGTCCCATGGCCGGGCCGCCGCCCTCGGTGTGCCAGCGACCGCGCCAGGGCACGGCGTAGTACGCGCTGTCCCGTTACCAGGTGGTCTGGCAGTGCGCCACGAGCGGCCGTCCCAGCGTCCCCTCGGCGAGCAGCCGCCGCACATGCCGGGAACCGGAGCCGAAGCGGTGCTGGAAGACGATCGCCGCGTACGGGCCGCCGACCGGGCCCTCCGCCGCCTCGACGGCGTCGAAGTCGGCCAGTGTCGGCACCGGCGGCTTCTCGCACCACACCCAGGCCCCGGAGCGCAGCGCGGCCACGGTCTGCTCGCGGTGCAGCGTCGGCGGCGTGCAGATGGTGACCAGGTCGGGCCGCTGCTCCCGGAGCATACGGTCCAGGTCGGTGTAGGCGTGCGTGATGCCGGCCTCCGCGCAGAAGGCCCCGACCGCGCCCGCGTCGATGTCGACGGCTGCCACGACCTCCGTCTCCCCCTCCTCGGCGAGCCGGGCGAGCGCGGGCAGATGGGAACCGCGTCCCATGGCGCCGGTGCCGATGACGGCGGCCCTGATGCGCCTGCCGGTGAGCGGGGCAGTGGAGCGGGGCATGGGCGTGATCAGCACTCCTCCGGGACGGGGCGGGCAGGGTGGCGAGTGATACGGCACTCGGTGCGGCAAGTCGTGTGGCAAACCGCGCAGCAAGCGCTTTCTCACGCTGCAAAGTAAGCGGCGGTCCGGCGGACGGTCAACACCCCGGGTCGGTAAGCGGCTGGTAAAGGCCTGCCCAAACCCCCTGCGTCCGGGCCGTCATGGCGGGGCGCTACGCTGCCTTCGGCACACATGATCACCACTCAAATGATGATCACCTTCACCGGACACTTCCCGATCAGCGCTTGGACGCCTTAACTCCATGTCTTGGTTTGAATCGCTCGTCCTCGGACTCGTCCAGGGGCTGACCGAGTTCCTCCCCGTCTCCTCCAGCGCGCATCTGCGGCTGACCGCGGCCTTCTCGGGCTGGAAGGATCCGGGTGCGGCCTTCACGGCGATCACCCAGATCGGCACGGAGGCCGCGGTGTTGATCTACTTCCGCAAGGACATCGGGCGGATCATCTCGGCCTGGTTCCGGTCGCTGTTCGACAAGGCGATGCGCCAGGACCACGACGCCCAGATGGGGTGGCTGGTGATCGTGGGATCCATCCCCATCGGCGTGCTGGGCGTGACGCTGAAGGACCAGATCGAGGGGCCGTTCCGTGATCTGCGGATCACGGCGACCATGCTCGTCGTGGTCGGCATCGTCATCGGCATCGCCGACCGGCTGGCCGCGCGCGACGAGACGGGTGGCCGGCACCGGGCGCCGAAGCAGCGCAAGACCCTGGAGAACCTCCGCGTCAAGGACGGCCTGATCTTCGGCCTCTGCCAGGCCTGCGCCCTCATCCCGGGCGTCTCCCGCTCCGGCGCCACGATCAGCGGCGGCCTGTTCATGGGCTACAAGCGCGAGGCGGCGGCCCGCTATTCGTTCCTGCTCGCCATTCCGGCGGTGCTCGCCTCCGGGGTGTTCGAGCTGAAGGACGCCGCGGGAAGCGGGCACGTGGCATGGGGGCCGACGCTCTTCGCGACGGTGATCGCGTTCGCGTCCGGTTATGCGGTCATCGCCTGGTTCATGAAGTTCATCTCGTCGAAGAGCTTCATGCCGTTCGTCTGGTACCGGATCGCCCTGGGCATCGTCATCATCGCGCTGGTGGCGACGGGGGCACTCAGCCCGCACGCGGCCGAGTCCGCGGGCTAGCCGAAGGCGACTCATCTCGGCCATCCCCCAAAGGCCCGTGTACTGAAGGGCTTTGGGGGCGTCGTACCCGGGTGCGGCAAGGGCGAAGGCGCTCGCTGTGCCGAGCGGCCGTCACCGTGCCGCGGTGTGCGGTCGCGCAAGAGCCGTGGCTCGCGTATGCCTTCACCGTCGCGGCCGTGACCAACCACATACGGTCTGAGTAGCGGTCCGGTAGCGCAGTGTCAGTACTTGCCCCTAGGCTTGTCCGCATGTCCCCCGATTCCATGGCCCGTGGTTCCGTGCGGTCTGCTGCAGAGGTGAACGAGCAGATCCGGGCGCTGTGGCTGCGTGCGGGCGGATACCTGTCGGCCCAGGACCGCACGGAGTACGAGTTGCTGGTGGTCGAGTGGGCCGAGGCGATCCGCGACGAGATCATCGAGGCGGCCTGAGCCCGCGGCGGCATCAGCGGGGCGGTGACGGCGCCGATGTCCCGCGCGGCCATGGACACCGGGTGGGCCCCGGGCACGGGACACGGGAGCGGTACTCCGACGACCCGCATACCCGTGACGATCGTCCCTGTCTCCCCCCGCAACTCCCACCACAGCAGCCGTTTCCGCCGACACGCGCCACAAAGGATGCCCCCGGAGTGAGGGCCCGGTCACCGTTCGTGCCGCAGTGACAGATCTGATGCCCCATCCGATGTGTGACGTGTGGGGAAGGTGAGCACAGTGATGCTGTTGATGCAGACAATGCGAAGCATGCGGTGTGAATGTGATGATCTTCGCCGCGATGTGACCGAAAGAGGCAGTCCCTTACGCAAGGGCGCGTAACAGCTGCGTACAACCGCTTTGCACCCGTGGAGGTTCCGAGTGCGACCATTCACCCTCAACTACGCCCTGCCCAAGGCGTTTCCGACCGTGGTGACGCCGTACCACTTCGACGAGACCCGTCAGTTGAACGTGCTTCCCGACGGCCGACCCGCCGTCAGTGACCCGGACCTGCTGCTGGCTGTCGGCACGACCACGTCCACCGCCGGTTCCCAGACCCACTTCGATGACTGACGCTTCGTAACCGAATGACCGTATTGATCCTCACGTCCGAAGAGGACGTGACCGCCGACATGGTGGTGGCCAAGCTGCATGAGAAGGGGACCCCTTTCGTGCGGCTGGACCCTGCCGATCTGCCGGACAAGGTCGTGTTGTCCGCCCACTACGCCCACGGCGACTTCGACGGCCACCTGTCCGTGAACGGCCATGTGCTCAGCATGGGAGGCCTGCGCTCCGTATGGGTGCGCAGGCCCGGCGAACCGGCGGCGCACGCGACACACCCCTCGCCGTGGCTGACCGCCGAGGCCCGTCAGGCGCTGTTCGGGATGCTCTTCTCCACCTCCACCCGGTGGATGAACCATCCGCGCAACGCCGACCGGGCCCGCCTGAAGCCCTGGCAGTTGAAGATGGCTCACCTCAGTGGCTTCGCCGTACCGCCGACCGTCTTCACCACGGCCCCGCGCCTGGCACGGCAGTTCGCGGAGGAGCACCGGCACGTGGTGGTGAAGTCCGCCTCGGGACCGCCGCCCGGAGACCCCGGCGTGGCCCTGCCCACCACCCTGATCGGGCCCGACGCGGACTTCTCGGCCGTCGCGGCCGGCCCCGCGCTGCTGCAGCGTTACATCCCCAAGCGCGCCGACATCCGTCTGACCTGTGTCGGCACACGGCTGTTCGCCGCACGGAAGACGGCCGAGCCGGACCAGGTCGACGGGCGCTACGGCGACACCGGGCACGGCTGGGAGCCGGTCCCGGTGCCCGAACGCGTCGGCCGACCGGTGCGCGAGTACCTCGCCCTCGCCGGACTGGCGTACGCCGCCTTCGACTTCGCCGAGGACGAGGACGGCGTGTGGTGGTTCCTGGAGTGCAATCAGGGCGGCCAGTTCGGATTCATCGAACTGGAGACCGGACAGCCGGTGTCGGAGGCGGTCGCCCTGTGGCTGTCACAGTGCACGGCGGCCGGCCGTGTGCCAGAACTCCACTGGTGAGCGGTCACCGTACGCCTGCCGCTCCGACCTCACGCACGGCGGCGTTCGGCGCCAAGGGCGCCGCTGTGCGTGGTCGGGTATGGCCACCGAATGTCCCCGCACACCTCTTGGCTCCGCCCGTCCCGTGCCCAACACTGTGCCGATGACGCAGCGCGTGGAGCTCGCGACCGTGATGGACCGGCTGGCTGTGGACGGCGTGGTCACCGAGTACGCGGTGGCCGTGGACGACGGTGACTGGGCGGCGTACCGGACACTGTTCACCAGGGACGGACGGGCGGACTACCGTTCCGCCGGCGGGATCGAGGGGGATGCCGGCCAGGTCGCCGGATGGCTGGCCGAGAGCCTGGGGCTGTTCTCGATGCGGCAGCATCTCATCGTCAACCGCCGGATACGGTTCGGGGTCCTGGAGCAGGACACCGGGGACACCGCGCGGGTGCAGGCCGACTACGTCAATCCGATGCGGTTCGCGGGCGGCGACGGCGGATCCACGGCGCCGGACTTCGTGTGCGGCGGCCGGTACTCCTTCGCACTGCTGCGGACGGCCGAGGGCTGGCGGCTGCGCGAGGTCGTCGTCCAGGAGAAGTGGCGCCGTCTGCCCGACCGGCTCCCGGCTCCGGTGACCGGCTGAGCCGAGGCCCTCTGTCCGGGAGGGCACCCCGGCGGCGACACTGGAAGGAGCGGCTGGGTAGGAGGCGACGTATGAAGACGATCGATCGCTGGCTCGCCTCCCCGTGGCGTCGTTCCGCCGCAGCCGTCCTCGCCGGAGCCCTGCCCGTGTTCGCCTTCCCGGCACCCGCGCTGTGGTGGTTCGCGTACGTCGCCCTGGTCCCCTGGCTCCTGCTCGCCCGCTCGGCCCCGACCGGGAAGCGGGCGGTGTACGACGGCTGGCTGGGCGGGTTCGGGTTCATGGTGGCGGTGCACCACTGGCTGCTGCCCAGCCTGAATGTCTTCCTCTTCCTGATCGCCGGGCTGCTGGGCGCGCTCTGGGCACCCTGGGGCTGGCTGGTGCGCCGGTTCCTGGCCGGGGTGCCCTCGCCGGGCCGGGGCACGGCCGCCCTGGTGGTGCTGCCGTCCGGCTGGCTGGCGGTGGAGCTCGTACGGTCCTGGCAGGGGCTCGGCGGTCCCTGGGGCCTGCTCGGCTCCAGCCAGTGGCAGGTGGAACCGGCGCTGCGGCTCGCCTCGGTGGGCGGGGTGTGGCTGCTCAGCTTCCTGGTGGTGGCCGTCAATGTCGCGGTCACCATGCTGGTGGCGATACGCGCGGTCCGTGTACCCGCCCTCGCCTCGCTGGTCGCCACGGCCGCCGCGACCTCGGCGGCCTGGGTGTGGTCGCCCCGCCCGGACGTCGACGGACGGGTCAGGATCGCCGTCGTACAGCCCGGTGTGATCAAGGGCGCCGACCAGCGCTTCGACCGCGAGGAACAGCTCACCCGGGGGCTCGTCGGGCAGCGCCTCGACCTGATCGTCTGGGGTGAGAGCAGCATCGGCTTCGACCTGGGCGACCGGCCGGACCTGGCGAGACGGGTGGCGGCCCTGTCCCGGCAGACCGGCGCGGACATCCTGGTCAACGTGGACGCCCGCCGCTCCGACCGGCCCGGCATCTACAAGAGCTCGGTCCTGATCGGCCCGGACGGCCCGACCGGCGCCCGCTACGACAAGATGCGGCTCGTCCCGTTCGGTGAGTACATCCCGGCCCGCTCGGTGCTGGGCTGGGCCACCTCGGTCGGCAAGGCGGCGGGCGAGGACCGTCGGCGCGGCACCGAGCAGGTGGTGATGGACGTCGGGCACGGGCTGCGCATCGGCCCCATGGTGTGCTTCGAGACCGCGTTCCCGGACATGAGCCGGCACCTCGCGCAGGACGGTGCCGACGTGCTGCTCGGCCAGTCCGCGACGTCGACGTTCCAGCAGAGCTGGGCCCCCGAGCAGCATGCCTCGCTGGCCGCGCTGCGCGCCGCCGAGACCGGCCGTCCCATGGTGCACGCGACGCTGACCGGCGTCTCGGCCGTCTACGGCCCGAGCGGAGAGCGCCTGGGCCCCTGGCTCGGCACAGGCGCGAGCATCGCCCAGGTGTACGAGGTGCCCCTGGCCCATGGCATCACTCCGTACGTCCGCTACGGCGACTGGCCGGTGAAGGGCGCCCTGCTCGCGCTGGCCGCCCTGGGCGTGACCGAGGGCGTACGGGCGGTCAGGCTGCGCCGGAGCTCTCCTGGACCGCGTGTACGACCCGCTCGCACAGTTCGTGAGTCGCCAGTGCGTCACGGGCACTGAGGACCTTGCCGACGCGCACGGCGTCGAGGAACGCGAGCACCGCCTGCTCGATGCCGCGCTGCCGGGCGACCGGCACCCAGTCCCCGCGCCGCCGTACCGTCGGCTGCCCCTTGTGGTCGATCACCTCGGCGAGGTTGACCACCTGGCGCTTGGTGTCCTGCCCTGAGACCTCGAGGATCTCCTCGGCCGAGCCGCTGAGCCGGTTCATCACGCCGAGCGCGGTGAAGCCGTCCCCGGCGAGCTGGAGCACCACGTGGTGGAGCAGCCCGTCCTCCAGGCGGGCGCGCACGGTCACGTCGTCGACCGCGCCCGGCACCAGGAAGCGCAGCGTGTCCACGACGTGGATGAAGTCGTCGAGGATCATCGTGCGGGGTTGCTCCGGCAGCCCGATGCGGTTCTTCTGCATCAGGATCAGCTCGCGCGGGTGGTCGGCGCACTGGGCGTACCCGGGGGCGTAGCGCCGGTTGAAGCCGACGGCGAGGGAGACGTCGCGCTCCTCGGCGAGCTTCACGAGGCGCTCGGAGTCGGCGAGTTCGTAGGCGAGCGGCTTGTCGACGTAGGTCGGTACGCCCGCCTCCAGGAGCCGGGTGACGATCTCGGGGTGCGCGGGGGTGGGCGCGTGCACGAAGGCGGCGTCGAGGTCCTGGGCGAGCAGCGAGTCCAGGGTCGTGTGCCGTCGGCCGGCGGGGAGGTGGAGGCCGTCGGCGACCCGGGCGAGGGTCTCGCGCGTGCGGGTCTGCAAGTGCAGGTCGATGCCGGGCCGCATGCCGAGCACCGGCAGGTATGCCTTCTGCGCGATGTCGCCGAGTCCGATGCAGCCGACCTTCACGTGCTCTCCCCTAGCGGTTGCCTACCGGTGCCCTTCCGGAAGCATACGGCGGCCGCCAGTCGGCGATGCCGTCGTAGCCGCGCAGGAAGAACGCCGGTCCGGCGAGCGACAGTGCGGCGAGCGCGGTGTTGCGTACGGCGATGGCGGCGCGGTTGCCGGTCATGTCGAGCCGGGCGACCTTGACGGCCCGGCGGGCGATCGCCGTCGTACGGGGCAGCCGGGCAGCCGTGTAGGCGGCCAGGTCGCCGGCGTGGTGGGCGAGGACGACGGCGTCCTCGACGGCCTGGTTGCCGCCCTGGCCGAGGGTCGGGGGCATGGCGTGCGCGGCGTCGCCGAGCAGCGCCACCCGGCCGCGGTGGAAGGCGGGCAGCGGGTCGGCGAGATGGTGGACGTCGTGGCGCAGCACGTCCTCGGGGCGGGCGGCCGCGATGACGGCCGGGATCGGGTCGTGCCAGTCGCCGTACCGGCGGGCGAGTTCGGCCCGCTCGTCGTCCGGCGCGTGTTGCCCGGCGGGGGTCATGGCGGCGCCGTACGCATACACCCGGCCGTCCTTGAGCGGGTGTGTGCCCCAGAGACGGCCCCGGCCCCAGGTCTCGTGCGAGGCGAACTCGGCGCCGGGGAGCGGGATCACGACCCGCCAGGTGGTGAACCCTGCGTAGACCGGACCGGGATGCCCGGGGAAGAGCGCGCCGCGTGCGGCGGAGTCGATGCCGTCGGCGGCCACCACCAGGTCGGCCTCCAGTTCGCCGTCGGCGGTGGTGACCCGGGCGGGCCGGTCGGTGTCGCCGGGGTCGGCGACGGTGGCGGCGGCGGTACGGACGGTGCCGGGCGGGAGTTGCGCGGCGAGGCTGTTGACGAGGGTGGCCCGGTGCAGCAGGACGAGGGGGCCGCCGAAGCGGGCCGCGGCGGCGTCGGCGCTGGTGCGCGAGAGCCAGCGGCCGCGCGGGGTGCGCAGTCCGCCGTCGCCCTGCCAGGCGGCGAGGTCGCGGATCTCCTCGCCGATGCCGATGACGTCCAGGGCGCGCAGGGCGTTCGGGGACAGCGAGATGGCCGCGCCGACCGGCTCCAGGGAGCGGGCCCGCTCCAGGACGGTGACCTGCCAGTTCCGGCGGTGCAGGGCCGCGGCCGCGGTCAGGCCCCCGATACCGCCGCCGATGACGACGGCGCGTGACGACTGTGCCATGGCTCCTCCTGATGCAGGGCGCGCCGCGGCGGACCCGGCGCACTACAGATGTAGTTGGGCGACTCCTCGACCGTACTACAGGCGTAGTTGCGCGGGTAGGGTCGTCCCATGTCCGTACGCACCCCGAGCACCTCCCGTGCCGATCTGATCGCCGACACCGCTCTCACCCTGCTCGCCGAGCGCGGTATGCGCGGGCTGACGCACCGGGCGGTGGACGAGGCGGCCGGGCTGCCGCAGGGCTCGACGTCCAATCTGGCGCGCACCCGGCAGGCGCTGCTGGAGCTCGCCGTACGGCGGCACGCCGAGCGGGAGGCACGGCTGCTGGCGGTGGGCGAGATGCCGGATCCGAGCGGCGGGCTCGACGCACTGACCGAGGGGCTGGCCCTGGCGGTGCACCGCACCCTGACCCGGAACCGCGCGTTGCTCGTCGCCCGCTACGAACTGGCCCTGGAGGCCACCCGACGCCCCGAGCTGCGCGCCTTCTACGACGCGACGGGCGCCGTCTTCCGCGAGCAGCTGACCGCGATGCTCACCGCCGTGGGCTCGCCCGACCCGGCCCGGCATGTGCTGTCGCTGGTCGCCTGGGCGGACGGGCTGATGTTCTCCTGCGTCGCGGGGACGTTCAACGCGGAGGTGCCGGATCTGGACGAGGTGCGGGCGGGGCTGCGGGAGCTGCTGACGGGCATGCTGGGCCGCTGAAGCCGGCGTCCCGGGGGGGCCGACGTCAGCTCGGGTCCTCCCATGCCCCTCGTACGGGGCGGGAGACCACCCTTGTGAGGGATCATCCGCCCTTACCCTGTTCCAACGCCGCAGCCGACGCAGCAGAGTTGCGCGGGTGTATCGATCGACGACCTCCGCAGCGCTCCTGGTCACCGTGGCCGTCTCGGCCCTCTCCGGCTGTGTGACCGTCCAGCGGTCGCCGACGCCCGGGCCACCACCGGCGGGGGCGCCGTCGCGGTCCTCGGCGCCCCGGACGGACGGCAGCGCGAAGCCGAGGGTCGTACAGGCGCCGGCCCGGGAAGCGCTGGAGATGGTCGGTCCGTCCCGCCGCCCGAAGCGCTCAGGCGACCCGGCCCCTCCCCCACAGCCGCCCGGGCTCCCCCGCTCCCCCACGCCCCCGGCCCCGCAGCCACACGCTGCGCCCCGGCACCAGCCCCCCGCCGTTATCCCGGATGTACCCCGGTCCGTCCCCAAGGCCCCCGACGTGTGCGCGCTGGGAACGGAATACGGCGGCTGGCGTCCGGACAGCCCGGAGGCGGCGATCTGCCGCCGGACTTACGGACAGTGAGGCGGTGGCGCGGACGTACGGACAGCAGGGCAGTGGCGGGGGCAGGACCTAGGTCGGTCGTCGGCGGGGTGGGCCCCAGGGGTCTCCTCCCGGGGGGTCCTCCTCGCCCAGTCGGTGTTCCAGCCTGATGATCGCCGCCCTGATGCCGTCCCCGTAGCTGTCGTCGGTGAGGGCGCCGGCCGCGCCGCGGGCGCGATGCAGACTGGCGCGGGCGGCCTCGGAGCGGCCCAGCTTCATGTAGTCGGTGGCGAGATTCAGATGCAGGGAGGGGTAGAACGTGCGCAGCGCCGCCGGGCCCGTCGCCCCCGCCGAGACTTCCTCCGCCGCCGACAACGCCCTCAGGTCCCAGGCCAGTTCGTCCGAGGGGTCGTCCTGGGTGTCGGCCAGGTAGTGCGCGAGCGTGCAGCGGTGCACCGGGTCCCCGTCCTGCCCGACCTCCGCCCACAGGTCCAGCAGACGGCTCCTGGCCTCCTCGCGGTCTCCGCCGTGATGCAGCATGACGACCTGCCCGATCCGGGTCAGCACGGCGTCCGGCGCCGTCCGCTCCTGCCGCTCCGCCACCGAGTCCTCCAGGCTGCTCCGCACGACAGGCCCAGTCGGCTGTCCCCCCGACGCTAACCGGCGGCACGGACAAACCCGGTCAGGCGGCCCCGAACGACACGGGACCGCCCGCGGGGCGGATCAGCCCAGGTCCGGGATCGTCCAGTCGATCGCCTCATGACCCTGCGCGGCGACCGCCTCGTTGATCTGTGTGAACGGGCGGGAGCCGAAGAACTTCTTGGCGGACAGCGGCGAGGGGTGCGCGCCCTTCACCACGACGTGCCGGGCCTCGTCGATCAGGGGCAGCTTCTTCTGCGCGTAGTTCCCCCACAGGACGAAGACCGCCGGGTCGGGCCGGTCGGCCACCGCGCGGATCACCGCGTCCGTGAACTTCTCCCAGCCCTTGCCCTTGTGTGAGTTGGCCTCGCCGGCCCGGACCGTGAGCACCGCGTTGAGCAGCAGCACGCCCTGCTGGGCCCACGGCATCAGATATCCGTTGTCCGGGACGGGCGTGCCCAGCTCCTCCTTCATCTCCTTGTAGATGTTGCGCAGCGAGGGCGGGGTCTTCACCCCGGGCCGGACCGAGAAGCACAGGCCGTGGCCCTGGCCCTCGCCGTGGTAGGGGTCCTGGCCCAGGACCAGCACCTTGACCTTCTCGAACGGCGTCGCGTCCAGCGCCGCGAAGACCTCCTCGCGCGGCGGGTAGACGGCAACCTTCGCCCGCTCCTCCTCGACGAACTCCGTCAGCTCCTTGAAGTAGGGCTGCTGGAGCTCGTCGCCCAGAACCCCGCGCCAGGACTCGGGCAGCATGGCGGTGTCGGTCACGTCAACGTCCTCACGGTGTGCGGTCACTTGCAGGTCTTGCAGTGCTCAGAACCTACAGGCGACCACTGACAATCGGTGCCGTGATCCGACATCACCAGCTCGTCTTGCGGTGCAGCTCCCACACCATCATGATCGCCGACGGGTCCAGCGACTGCTCCGCGCCGGAGATGTCGGCGCTCGCGGCCAGGTACTGCTTGCCCTGCCACAGCGGCAGCAGCCGCGCATCGTCCGCCAGGATCGACTGCGCCTCCCGGAACTCCTTCACCACGCGAGAGCGGTCGCTCTCACGGCGGGAGGCGGGCAGCAGATCATCGGTGATCTTGGGTGACGGGTAGGGCGTACCGACGGCGTTGTTCTGGCCGACGAACGGGGCGATGAAGTTGTCGGCGTCGGGGAAGTCGGGGGACCAGCCGCGCCCGAACACCGGGTACTCGCCCTTCTGGTAGCCCACCACGTACTTGTTCCAGGGACGGCCGTGCACGGTGACGGTGAACAGGCCGGACGCCTCGAGCTGGCGCTTGATCTCCTGGAACTCCTTCGCGGTCGCCGAGCCGTAGCGGTCGGTGGTGTACCAGAGAGTGAGAGGCACCTTCTGGTTGATGCCCGCCTGGCTGAGGATCTTGGCGGCCTTGCCGACGTCGGGGTCGCCGAAGTCGTCGAAGAAGGCGGTGCTGTGCCCGGTCAGGCCGGCCGGGACCATGGAGTACAGCGGCTCCACGGTGTCCTTGTAGACCCGGTGGACGATCTCGCTGCGGTTGATGACCTGGGCGACGGCCCTGCGGACGGCGGGCTTGCGGATCCAGGGGTCCTTCGGGTTGAACACGAGGTACTCGATCTCGTTGCTCGGCCCGTCGATCAGGTCGATGTCCTTGGAGCCCTGGCCCTGGAAGGAGATGACGTCGTCGGCGGCGAGGCCGCGGAAGGTGATGTCGAGCTTCTTGGCACGCAGGTCGTCGGCCAACAGGCGCGAGTCCTGGTAGTAGCGGATGGTCACCGCATCGTTTCTGCGCTCCGCGGCGCCCTTGTAGTGCTTGTTGCCGACCAGTACGGCCTGCTTGCCCTCCTGGTAGGACTCCAGGTTGTACGGGCCGGACCCGAGCACCTTGCCGTCCTTGCGCAGCGCGTTGTCCGGGTACTCCGCGGGATCCACGATCGACATACCTGGCGTGGCCAGCACGAACGGGAACGTGGCGTCCGGCTTGTTCAGATGGAAGGCGACCTCGCGCTCGCTCACCGCCTGGACCCGGTCGAGACTGCCCAGCAGGCCGGCCGGGCCGCTGTTGACGTTGATCTTCTCGATGCGGTCGATCGAGTACTTGACGGCCTGTGCGTCCAGTTTGTGCCCGTTGGAGAAGGTCAGGCCCGCGCGGAGCTCGCACGTGTACACGGTGTTCGACTGCGAGAACGTGCAGCTCTCGGCCGCGTCGGGCTGCGGTGTGCTCGCGCCGTCGGGGTAACTGAGCAGGGTCTGGTAAATGTTGCGGAAAAGTTCCCAGGACTGGTCCCAGGAAGCGGCCGGGTCAAGCGTGCTCGGGGCACTGGTCGTCCCCACCACGATCGGTCCGCCGTTGTCCTGGTTGCCGTCGGAAAAGACGCTGCACCCGGCCACCAGGGATATGGACGCAACCGCCGCCATTCTCTGCAGGCATCGGTTCCGGTTGAACACGCGCACGCTCCTCGATCCGCCATACCAAGGGTCGGCAGACCATACCGCAGTGACACGCCGGGCGAACCTGCTTCGTACATGGGTCTTGATCACCTTGTTCATGACGACGTTGTCATCGCTCGGGGCCCCTCCCGAACAATGACAAGAGCGCCGTTTCCGTCAAGGAAACGGCGCTCTTGTGCACCCGATCGTTACGCCCGCACGAGGTCAGGCGACACCGGCGTTCAGGAAGATCCCGCCGTCGACGACGAGCGTCTGTCCGGTGACCCAGTCGGACTGCGCCGAGGTGAGGAACGCGGCGGCGCCGCCGATGTCCGAGGGCACGCCGAGCCGGGCGAGCGGGTAGGCCGCGGCGGCCTCCGCCTCCCGGCCCTCGTACAGGGCCTCGGCGAACTTGGTCTTCACGACGGCCGGGGCGATCGCGTTGACCCGCACCCCGGGCGCGAACTCGTGCGCGAGCTGCTGGGTCAGGTTGATCATCGCGGCCTTGCTGACACCGTAGGCGCCGATGAACGGCGAGGGCGCGAGGCCGGCGATGGAGGCGATGTTGACGATGGCGCCGCCGTTGTCCTTCTGCCAGGCGTGCCAGGTCTTCTGGGCGAAGCCGAGCGCCGAGATCACGTTGGTCTCGAACACCTTGCGCGCGACGCCCAGGTCGAGGTCGGCCATCGGTCCGAACACCGGGTTCGTCCCGGCGTTGTTGACCAGGAAGTCGACGCGGCCGAAGGCCTCCATGGCGCGCCCGACGGCCTCGGCCTGGTGGTCCAGGTCGTGCGCCTTGCCCGCGACACCGATCACCCGGTCGGAACCGAGCTTCTCGACGGCCTCCTTGAGGGCGTCCTCGTTGCGGCCGGTGATGACGACGCGGTCACCGCGCGCGACGAGCGCCTCGGCGACGCCGTATCCGATGCCGCGGCTGGCGCCCGTGACGAGCGCGACCTTGCCGGAGAGTTCAGGCAGTTCAGTCATGTCCGTGTTCCTCAGATTTCCCGGTGCCGACTAGTCGAGCGGTCCGCCGGCGACGTACAGCACCTGGCCGGAGACGAAGCCGGCCGCCTCGCCGGTGAAGAAGGCGATGGCGTTGGCGATGTCCTCGGGCTCGCCGACGCGCTGCACGGGGATCTGGGTGGCGGCCGCGGCCTTGAACTCCTCGAAGCCCATCTTGACGCGATCGGCGGTGGCCTTGGTCATCTCGGTGGCGATGAAGCCGGGGGCGACGGCGTTCGCGGTGATGCCGAACTTGCCGAGCTCGATGGCGAGGGTCTTGGTGAAGCCCTGCAGACCGGCCTTGGCGGCGGAGTAGTTGGCCTGGCCGCGGTTGCCGAGGGCCGAGGAGGAGGACAGGTTGACGACACGGCCGAAACCGGCGTCGACCATGTGCTTCTGAACGGCCTTGGTCATCAGGAACGAGCCGCGCAGGTGCACGTTCATGACGGTGTCCCAGTCGGTGGCCGTCATCTTGAACAGCAGGTTGTCGCGGAGCACGCCGGCGTTGTTGACCAGGATCGTCGGCGCGCCGAGCTCCTCGGCCACGCGGGCGACGGCCGCCTCGACCTGCGCCTCGTCGGAGACGTCCGCGCCGACCGCGATGGCCCGGCCACCGGCCGCGGTGATCCGCTCCACGGTCTCCTTGCAGGCGGCCTCGTCGAGGTCGATGACGGCGACGGCGCGGCCCTCGGCGGCCAGTCGTACGGCGGTGGCGGCGCCGATGCCGCGCGCACCTCCGGTGACGATGGCGACCCGCTGGTCAGTGGTGGACATTGCTGCTTCTCCTCGCCCTTGAGAATTCCCCAGCCGCGGTGAGCGACCGCTTAGTACCTTCGACAGACGTGACGCTAGAAGCCCTGGCACCCGGTGTCAACGGCACACCGGGTCCGTGTGATCCATTACCTCACCAGGAGGTCCAGCAACCGCCGCGCCTCGGCGGCCGGATCGGTGGTGAGCCCCGTGTGGACGGGTCCGGGCTGCACGACGGTCGAGCGCGGCGCGATCAGCCAGCGGAAACGCCGCCCGGCGTCGTCCTGGGCCGCCGGTCCCGCGGCCGCGCCGCCACCGCACACGCCCTCGACGGCGCCGAGCGCGGCCCGCACACCCGCCACGTCCGCGTCCGGGTCGAGGGCCAGCAGCCGGGCCTCGTCGAGGTGGGTGCGGGCGCCGAGGTAGCCCTGGGCGCGGCAGTACACGACCACGCCCGCGTTGATGCACTCACCGCGCTCGACGCGGGGTACGACCCGCAGCAGCGCGTACTCGAAGACGTCCCGGCCGCCGCCCTGGCCCGCCCGGGTGATGTGGCGCTCGGCCACATGGCCTGCCATGTGGATGTGGTGCTCGCTCACTGGTCCCCCTCGATGCCGGTGATGCGCTCGTGGATCACGGCGGCGCGCGCGAGCAGGGGCCGCGCATAGGCCCGCCGCAGGTCGTCCGGGCTGTCGAAGCCGCGCTCGCCCGCCAGCCAGGACTCCGGGATCTCGGCGGTGACCTCGGCGAGGAGTTCCTCGGTGACCAGCGGGGCCAGCTCGGCCGCGGCGCCCGCGACATCGGGGCCGAAGCCCGCGAGTGCGTGGTCGGCGGCGTCGTAGGGCCGGGCCGCGGAGGCCTCGGCGCCGGGCCAGTTGTGGTGCCAGATCATGGTCGCGCCGTGGTCGATGAGCCACAGATCGCCGCGGTGCATCAGCAGGTTGGGGTTGCGCCAGGAGCGGTCGACATTGTTGATCAGCGCGTCGAACCAGACGACCCGTCCGGCCTCCTCCGGGCTCACCGTGAAGGCCAGCGGGTCGAAGCCGAGGGCGCCGGAGAGGAAGTCCATGCCGAGATTGGTGCCCCCGCTGGACCTCAGCAGCTCCTGCACCTGCTGGTCGGGTTCACCGAGCCCCAGCACCGGATCGAGCTCGATCGTCACGAGGCGGGGCATCCTGAGGTCCAGGCGGCGGGCCAGCTCCCCGCAGACGACCTCGGCCACCAGCGTCTTGCGGCCCTGTCCCGCGCCGGTGAACTTCATGACGTACGTCCCGAGGTCGTCGGCCTCGACGAGCCCCGGCAGCGAGCCGCCCTCACGCAGGGGCGTGATGTAGCGGGTCGCGATGACTTCCTTGAGCATCGCCCCAGGTTACTGGGGAGTCGCCGGAGTCCCGGCCCACAGCGGAACGACAGCGAAATGACAGCGGAACGACAGCTCCGGCTCACGGTGCTCCGACCGCGCGGACGTCAGGATCGTCAGGATCTCGACACCGTCTGAACGGGTCGCGCCCATCGGCCGTACCCCTGGACGGATCACCGAAAAGGCTTCGCGGAAGGGAATCCCCACATGAGCAGCGCATCGCCCAAGCCCGCAACGGGACCGGCCCGCCGTACGGTCGTGGCCGCGGCCGGAGCGGCGGGGCTCGCCGCCGCGCTGACGGCCTGCGGATCGGGCGACGACTCGTCGAACTCCTCCAGTGTGTCCGGTTCTTCCGGCAGCTCCGGGACGCGGGGCGGCAACAATGCGAGCGCCGGCGGCTCGGGCGGCGGCGACAACGCCGCGGCGGGCGGCGTCGCACTCGCCAAGACCGCGGACATCCCGGAGGGCGGCGGCGAGATCTTCAAGGACCAGGGTGTCGTGGTCACACAGCCGGCGGCGGGCACGTACAAGGCGTTCTCGTCGAAGTGCCCGCACGCCGGGTGCGCGGTGGGCAGCATCGCGAACGGCGTGATCGTCTGCCCGTGCCACAACAGCCAGTTCTCCGTCACGGACGGCAGCCGGAAGGCGGGTCCCGCGACCACGGGGCTCACGGCCGCGAACATCACCGTGTCCGGGGACGAGATCAAGCTCGCGTGAGGGTCAGGCCCGGCGGCGCGGACGCTTGAGGCATCCGAGCACCTCGTCCGTGGTCGCGACCGTGGCGACCAGTGCGAGCGTGTTGCGGATCATCGCGGGGGTGTAATCGGAGGGCACCCCCGCGATGGCGTCCCGCGGCACGACGACGGTGTAGCCGCGGTTCACCGCGTCGAACACCGCGTTGGGTATCGCGACGTTGGCCGAGACACCGGTGACGATCAGCGTGCGGCAGCCGAGGTTGCGCAGCAGCGGGTCGACATCGGTGCCCTGGACGGGCGACAGCCCGTGCAGCCGCCGTACGACGAAGTCCTCCTCGGTGACCTCGATCGGGGGCGCGATGCGCACCGCCGTGGTACCGGACAGCTGCTGGACGGGGAGCCGTTCGGCGGCGCGGAACAGCCGGGCGTTGCGGTTGGCGCCCCGGCCGTCCGGGCGGCGCTCGGCGACGGCGTGGATCACCTGGAGGCCGCTGTCGTGCGCGGCGGCGACCAGCCGGGCGACATTGCCGAGGGCACCCGACACACGGGCCTCCCGGGCGAGTTCGGGCAGCGCGCTGTCGGACCCGACGACCCCCTGCTGGCACTCCACGGTGAGCAGCACGGTGCTCGCGGGTTCGAGGAGTTCTCCGAGCTCATCGTACGACGCCATGAGGCCCCCTTTCGCCGGGATGCGGGGCGGGCGAGACTAACCACCATTGCGCGCGAACGGAAGACGACTCATTCTTTTCTGACGTGATGTCAGAGGATCTGGGCACCGACGGGGACCTGGACCACCTCCTCTGGCACGACGTGGGAGAAGAGGGGGCCGCATGACCGTCACTCAGCGCCGGGGCCGGAAGATCATGATGACGCCGGGCGAGCTGGACGAATTCCTGACCACTCAGCGCACCTGCCGGGTCGCCACCGTGTCCGCGGACGGCGCCCCGCACGTGAGCGCGCTGTGGTTCGCCTGGGACGGCAAGTCGCTGTGGCTGTACTCGGTGGTGCGCAGCAAGCGGTGGGCCGATCTGAGCCGTGATCCGCGGGTGGCGATCGTGGTGGACTCCGGTGAGGAGTACGACCAGTTGCGCGGCGTCGAGCTGTCCGGAACCGTGGAGTTCGTGGGCGAGGTCCCGCGCAGGGGCGAGTTGTGCGCCGAACTCGACACCGCGGAGACCCTGTTCGCCCGCAAGAACTTCGGTCTGGACGAGATGCCGCACGACGGTCGGCACGCCTGGGCGCGGCTGACCCCGGAGAAGGTCGTCTCCTGGGACTTCCGCAAGCTGGGCTCGGTGTAGGGCTGTTGAGCCGACGTCGGCCCCGTTCGGCTCAGCCGACTGTCGCGGCCGCCGCCTGCAGTGCCTCCACCGCCGCGCGGATGGAGGGGCGGCGGTCGGCGTCGGCCCGCCAGACGACGTACACATGACGGCGCACGCGCTGCTTGAGCGGAACCATGACGACGCCCGGGGGCACCGGGTGCCGTCCCAGCAGCGGTGCGATGCATACCCCCAACCCTGCTGCCACCAGGGCGAGTTGGGTGTGGGTCTCGGCGGCACGATGGCCGACGTTCGGCTCGATGCCGCGCGAGCGCAGCGTGAACATGAGCCACTCGTGGCAGAACTCGCCCTCGCCCCAGGTGATCCACTCGTCCTCGGCGAACTCCCCGAGGTCCACCTCGCCCCGGTCCGCGAGCCGGTGGCCGGCCAGCATGGCCACATCGGCCGGGTCGTCGAGGAGGGGTGCCTTCACCAGACCGTCCGGGACCGGCATCGGCTTGTTGTACCAGTCGAGGACGACGGCGAGATCGAGGTCGCCGCGGACGACTCCGGCGATGCCGTTCTCGGGCTCCAGTTCGCTGGAGCGCACCCGCAGCGCCGGGTGCCGGGCGCGCAGGGCCGTGAGCGCGGCGGGGAACAGTCCGCGGGCGGCGGTGGGGAACGCGGACAGCCGCAGCTCGCCGACGACCTGCCCGCGATGCGCCTCCAGATCGGACTGGGCGAGCTCCACCTGGGACAGGATCCGCGCCGCGTGCTCGGAGAGCAGTCGTCCCGCGTCCGTGAGGCGCACCCCCCGCCCGTTCTTGGCGAGGAGCCGCTGTCCCACCTCCCGCTCCAGCTTGCCCATCTGCTGCGAGACCGCGGACGTGGTGACGTGCAGCGCCTCGGCCGCGCCGCTGACCGAGCCGTGCCGGGCGAGGGCATCCAGGGTGCGCAGGCGCTCCAGGTTCAACATGTAAGCAATACTACGAGGTATCGCGTGAAAAATCTCGATTGTGCTACGAGGTTGCCCTCGGCATCGTAGGGTCCATGACCACCGTCACCACCCCCCGCACCGAGGCCGCCACCGCCCGGCAGCCGCGCACCCGCCTCGACTGGCGCCTCCGCTTCGGCGCCCTGTCCCTGATATGGGGCTTCAGCTTCCTGCTCATCAAGGTGGGCACGCAGGGGTACGCGCCCTTCCAGGTCACCCTGGGGCGGCTGGTGTTCGGTACGGCGGTGCTCGCCGCGGCGATGGCGGTCAAGCGGGAGCGGCTCCCGCGCGGGGCGCGCACCTGGGGCCACTTGGCGGTCGCCGCGTTCCTGCTGAACGCCCTGCCCTTCTCCCTCTTCGCCTACTCGGAACTCACCGTCCCGTCGACGCTGGCGGGCATCTGCAACGCCACCTCACCGCTGTGGGGCATGGCGCTGTCCCTGGTCGCTCTCTCGGAGGACCGCCCGACCCGGGTTCGCTTCGCCGGCCTCGGCCTCGGTTTCCTCGGGGTGTTGACGGTGCTCGGCGCGTGGCAGGGATTCCATGGCCTGGATGCCACGGGTACGGCGATGGCTCTGCTGGCCTCCCTCAGCTATCCGATCGGGTGGATCCATGTCCGGCGGACGCTGGCCGGGACGGGGCATTCGCATCTGGCGATGACGGGGGCGCAGTTGTTGATGGCCACGGGGCAGCTGGCCGTTGTGACTCCGCTGTTCACTTCGGTTCCGGGCCACTTCTCTCTTGTTCCGCTGCTTGCCGTTGCCGCGTTGGGTGCGCTGGGGACCGGGCTGGCCGTTCTCCTCCAGTACGGGTTGGTTGCCGAGGTCGGCCCCACCACGGCTCAGATGGTGACCTACTTCATCCCCGTGATCGCCACCGCGGCGGGGGTTGCCATTTTGGGGGAGTCGCTTCGGTGGACCACTCCGGTGGGAGCAGTGATCGTTCTTGCGGGGGCGGCGCTTACTCAGGTGAGGCTCAAGAGGGGTGCCTCTTAAGGCCGTAAGTGCCTACACATAAGGCCTGACCGGCATTGGGCCCACCGCCGCCGCCACCGCATCCGCCAAAGGGCCGGTCTCCTCCGGGGTCAGCGTCGAGATCGTGATGCGGATTCCGGGTGGGGCGTTCAGGCGGAAGCGGGCACCCGGGGAGACGGCCCAGCCCGCGTGCAGGAGGCGGGCCACCGCGCCTGTCTCGTCAGGGACCGGTACCCAGACGTTCATGCCGCTGCGGCCGTACGAGGGGACCCCGCGCTCCGCGAGCGCGTCGATCAGCAGGTCCCTGCGGGTCCGGTACGCCGCCGCCACCGCCGGGCCGTCCACCGCGCCCTCCTTCCAGAGGTGGACCACGGCGCGTTGCAGCAGGCGGCTCACCCATCCCGGCCCCAGCCGCTGTCTTCCGCGCACGCGGTCGACGGTGACGGAGTCGCCGGTGAGCACGGCGAGGCGCAGATCGGGGCCGTACGCCTTGGCGACGGAGCGGACGAAGGCCCAGTGGTGGGTGACACCGGCGAGGGGGTGCGGGGGCAGGTCGACGATACCGTGGCCGTGGTCGTCCTCGATCAGCAGGGTCTGCGGGTATGCGCGCAGCACGGAACGCAGGGCACGCGCGCGAGTGGCGCTCACAGAAGCACCGGTGGGGTTCTGCGCGCGGGCGGTGACGATCAGGGCACGCGCTCCGGAGGCGAGGGCGGCGCGCAGGTCCTCGGGGCGCGGGCCCTCGTCGTCGACGCCCACGGGGGCCGTGCGCAGCCCCAGCGCCGGTACGAGGTCGAGGGTCCGGCCCCAGCCGGGGTCCTCGACGGCGACGGCGTCCCCCGGTTTGAGGTGTGCCGCGAGGACGCGCTCCACGGCGTCCAGTGAACCGGAGGTCACGGTGAGCGGCCCGTCGGGCACCCCGACGGTGTCGAGTTCGGCACGCGCGATCCGGGCCAGCTCCGGCTCGACAGGCTCGGCTCCGTAGAGCACCGGCTCCCGGTCCGCCTCCGCCGCCACCGCCGCGAGGGCGTGCGTGAGCGGAGGCAGCAGTGCCGGGTCGGGGTTGCCACTGGACAGGTCCCGCACCCCGGCCGGTACGGCCACATGCAGCTGCTCACGTCCCGTGGTGGCCGGCTTGGGCCGGATACGGCTGCCACGGCGCCCTGCCGTCTCGATGACCCCGCGCTCCCGCAGGGTGCGGTAGGCGGCGGCAACCGTATTGGGATTCACTCCCAGCCGGGCGGCCAACTCTCTCATGGGCGGCAGCAGTTGGCCCGGTTCCAGGTCACCGGCCCCCACCACGCGCTCGACGCTCGCCGCGATCTCCGCTGCGCCGCGACCTTCGATCGGATAATCTCCTAGCACAAAAGAGATTATGCACTAGTGCAATGGAGAGCCGCCATGCAGGGGACCCAGCAGACGCCGCCGTCGGCCGCCTACACCCCGACCGACCGCACCGTCCCGACGCGCGCCGCCGAGAAGGCGTCGTACGACAAGGAGCTGGTGCACTCGATACTCGACGAGGGCTACGTCTGCCACCTCGGCTTCGTCCGCGACGGCGCACCGGTGGTGCTGCCCACGCTGTACGGCCGGGTCGGCGAGCGGCTCTATGTGCACGGCTCCACCGGGTCGCGCCCGCTGCGGATGACGGGCGGGACCGACCCGGGGCTCGCGGTGTGCCTGACGGTCACCCATGTCGACGGGCTGGTCCTGGCCCGCTCCGCCTTCCACCACTCGATCAACTACCGCTCGGTCGTGGTGCACGGCACCGCCCACCAGGTCACCGACCCCGAGGAGCTGCGACTGGCCCTGGACGCGCTGGTCGACCATGTCGTACCGGGGCGCTCCGCCGACTCCCGGCCCGCCAACAAGAAGGAACTGGCGGCCACCGCGGTCATCCGGCTCGACCTGGACGAGGTCTCCGCCAAGGTCCGTACCGGCGGCGCGAACGACGAGCCCGAGGACCTGTCCCTCGCCCACTGGGCCGGCGTCGTCCCGCTGCGCAAGGGGTACGACGCACCGGTCGCGAACGCCGACCTCGTCCCCGGCACAGAGCTCCCCGACTACCTCAGGGCGCTGTGATGCTGATCCACCCCTGGGACGCGCCCCGCGACGACACCGAGTGGCAGACCTGGCTGGCCGCGCATGACTTCGGCCAGCTCGCGGTCAATGGACTGCCCGGTGAGCCGCCCTTCGTGCAGCCGCTCCACTTCGCCTTCGACGCCGCCCGCGGCGAGGCGGTCACCCACCTCGCCCGCCCCAATCCGCTGTGGCCCGCCCTGGAGGCGAACCCGCGGGTGCTGCTGAGCGTGGTCGACGACTACGTCTATGTGCCCGGCCCCTGGCAGGCCGCGCCGGACGGCCCGCCCGAGCACGGCGTCCCGACGAGCTTCTACACCGCCGTCCAGCTGAGCTGCACGGCCCATGTCGTGGACGACCCGGCGGAGAAGTCCGACATGCTCAACCGCCAGGTCGGTCACTTCCAGCCGGAGGGCGGCTCGTCCCGGGCGACACCGGACGAGGCTCCGTACGGTCGCCTGCTGTCCGGCATCCGCGGGCTGCGGCTCGTGGTGACCGAGGTACGGGCGAAGTTCAAGTACGCGGGCAAGAAGCCGGAGGAGGTGCAGGACCGGATCGCCGGCGCGCTGGCGGGGCGGAGCGGGCCGGGGGACGACGCGGCGCGGGAGCACCTGGTGCGCAGGCGAGGGGCGTGTGCGTGACCGGACGGGCCGGCCGGGGTTCACTCGGCGGGCTGTGCCGCCGTTCCCCGGGCGGCGAGTTCGCGTCGGGGTGCGCCGCTCGCCACCGGGTCCGCGGAGCCCTTCGCGGGCGTCGAGGACTGCGCGATGAACGCGCCGACCAGGACGACCGCACCGCCGACGACCTGGGGCGCGGAGAGGTGTTCGCCGAGGAGCACCCAGGCCAGCACGGTCGCGACGACCGCCTCCAGGCAGGCCACGACGCCGGCGACCTGCGGGGAGAGCCGCCGCACGGACACCACACCGGTGACATAGGCGATGACCGTGGCGACCAGGACGATCCACGCGAGCAGGACGGCGGCCGGGACCTGGGAGCCGTTCAGGTGGGCGGTGCCGGAGAGGACGGACCAGTCCATGGACCAGGGGCGGGCCACGGCGGTCAGCACGAGGGCGCCGATGAGCAGTCCGTACGCGATGACACCGAGTGGGTCAGGCGCCTCATCGCCCGCGTCGCTGCCCTGGTCGGACAGGACGAAATAGCCGACCTGGCAGCAGGCCGCGCCCAGGGCGAGCAGCAGCCCCAGCGCGTCGAAGCCCAGCCCCGACCAGACCTCGACGACACAGGCGAGGCCACCGGCCGCGAGGACCACACCGAGCGCGGCGGCACGGGTGACCGGCCGGCGCTGCACGAATCGCACCCAGCCGAGCACCAGGGCGGGGGCGAGGTACTCCACGAGCAGCGCGACCCCGACCGGGATGCGTGAGATCGCGGCGAAGTAGCAGGCCTGGACGCCGGCCACGGCGAGCAGTCCGAACCCGGTGAGCAGCGCGGGGCGACGGCGCACGAGGCCCCGGTGGCGCACGGCGAGCGGCAGCATCACCAGCGCGGCCCCGGCCACCCGCAGCCACACCACGTGCAGCGGGTCGAGTCCCGCCTCGATCAGCGGCTTGGCCG
This sequence comes from Streptomyces sp. HUAS 15-9, assembly GCF_025642155.1. Taxonomy (NCBI): domain Bacteria; kingdom Bacillati; phylum Actinomycetota; class Actinomycetes; order Kitasatosporales; family Streptomycetaceae; genus Streptomyces; species Streptomyces qianjiangensis. The sequence goes on from NZ_CP106798.1 coordinate 1,441,737, forward strand.
CGACACCGGATCCCCCGAAGGCGAGCGCCGAGGCGAGCGCGAGGCCGAGCCCGACACCCTTCCCGTGGCTGCCCTGGCTGCTTTCAGACGTATGCACCGGCACATGATGACAGGCGATGACATGAGCGTCACCCCCAATGGCACCTGTCTCATCGGCTGGAGGGGCGCACCCTCACCAGGCCGCGCCGCCGTCCCCCGCGTACTCCCCCGGGCCGGTGATCCGGGCCGGCAGGCCGGACACCTCTATCCCGGCGCGCGCGAGCACCTCGACGGCGCGGGCCTGCGGGTCCCGGACGAGCGCTACGAGCAGATCGGTGCCGCCCGCGCGTTCGCCGCCGCGCAGCCGCGCCCGCTCGACGGCGTGGACCATGGCGGCGGAGGCGAGCGGCGACCAGCCGTCGGTCCCCTTCAGGGTGGAAATCACGCCCGAGTCCTCCACGGTGCTCTGCCAGCGCAGCCCGTAGCCGATGCTGCGCTGGACGAGATAGCCGAGCAGCCGGGCGATCTGCGCAGGCTCGCCGATCACGGCCCGTACGTCGGGATCGGACTCCAGGAGCGAGTGCAGCAGGTGGGCGGTGTCGATCTGCCGGTCCCCGTCCCGAACGGCCCTGCGGCGGGCACCAGCGACCACCGCTGCCAGCTCGGCGCTGAGCCCGGCATCGTCATCCGCGCGAAGGATTCCCTGGTCGTGGGCGGACTGCTGGGGAATACGGGGTTGCACATCCCCTACCCCATCAGCCTCTCGGGCCGAGGTCATCGCCGGGGGGAAGCATTTTCGCGTCCCACGGAGAGTGGACAACCCCGGCCGCAATCTCCTCCTTACGGAGGAGATCAGGCCGATGTGGTTGCGGGAGGGCGCGCCGCCTTGCCTCACGCCCAGCGGTGTCGCCCGCTCCGAGTCTCGACCCTGCCTGTGGCCTCGCCCCCGTGGTCTCGACTCTCCACATTTTCTGACAGTTCATCAGTATTGAATGTTCCAGGCCCTGCGGCTACGTTCCGCGACACCACAGCCCGACACGAAGAGGTGGTCGCATGGCCGAAGTCAGCGCGGAGGCACGCATCGGGGCACCGGCCGAGAAGGTGTGGGCGCAGCTCACGGACTGGCCGGCGTACGGGGAGTGGAACGCGACCCACACCAACTTCCCCAAGGGCGGCCCCGAGACCCTGGCGGTGGGCGGCACCTTCCAGGAGAACATGAAGCTGATGGGGTTCCCGGCCGAGGTGGAGTGGACCGTCGAGGAGCTGGAGCCGGCCCGGGTGCTCGCCATTCGCGGCAAGGGCCCGATGGCGGTGACCGTCGCCACGCGCTACACGCTCACCCCGGACGGCGACGCCACGACGGTGCGTATCGACGGCGAGTTCACGGGCGCCGCCGTGTCGCTGATGGCGGGCAAGCTCAAGGACTCGGCGACGGCGGCCCTGAACGAGTCGCTGCGCAAGCTGGGCGGGCTGGTGGCCTGAGACAGCGAGACAGAGGACATGACGGAAGGCGCCCCGCGGAGTGCTCCACGGGGCGCCTCGGTCCGTGCCCTCGCTCCTCGCGAGGAGGGCGGTCAGTCCTCGTCGGCGAGGATCAGATACAGCTTCTTGCGGGCGTCGTTGATGACGGCCAGCGCCTTCTCGCGCTGTTCCTTGCTGCCGGTCTTCCAGACCTGCCCGAAGGCCTCCATCAGACCGAAACCGGCCTGGCGGATCTCACCGAGGGCCTCCCAGTCGACCCCGCGCGAGGCCTCCTCCCAGGGGGCGTCGGGCCCCTCGTCGGCCGCGGTGCGGCCGTCCTCGGTGAGCGAGAACAGCTTCTTGCCACCCTCGGACTCGCTGGTGATGAGGCCCTCGTCCTCCAGCAGTTGCAGGGTGGGGTACACCGAGCCGGGGCTCGGCTTCCACGCGCCGCCGCTGCGTTCGGCGATCTCCTGGATCATCTCGTAACCGTGCATCGGCCGGTCCTTGAGCAGGGCCAGGATCGAGGCCCGTACGTCACCGCGCCGCGCCCTTCCCCTGGGGCCGCCGCGCCCTCGGTGCCCCCAGGGGCCCGGTCCGAATCCGGGTCCGCCGGGACCGAAGCCGGGGCCGCCCGGACCGAAGGGCCCGAAGGCCGCCCGCAGCCCCTCGAAACCGCCCCGGTCGTGCCGGGAGCCGCCGCTGTGTCGATGTCCGTGCTCGTATCCGTGCGAACGCATCGCCATCACTCCATTCCATCGTTGATCTGTCGCGATGCATCAACGATATATCGGAACCGATCGGATGACAAGGGCCCAGCTCTTTGTGGCTACGAGCGAGGCTTTTACCGGGCCGGAGTGGCGTTATGCCCAGAAAACCCAGGTCGCGCTGCCGGACGGCATGGCCGGAGTCCTCCTGCCTCCACCAGGCCGGCACTCTCTGCTCGACGGGTCTGTAATGTGCGGCAATGACAAGAAGCGAGCGGCTCGCGGAGCAGTTGGACTGGTACTGGCGCAAGAACCTGCGGCCACGGCTGGACGGTCTTACCGACGAGGAGTACTTCTGGGAGCCGGTGCGCGGCTGCTGGAGCATCCGCCCACGTGGCACGTCGGCCGCACCTGTGTCGGCAGGTTCGGGGAAGTGGACTATGGACTCCGCGTCCCCTGAACCGGTGCCGGCACCGGTGACCACGATTGCCTGGCGGCTGGCGCACATCATCGTCTCGTGCCTGGGCTATCGGGTCGGATGGCACTTCGGCGGCCAGGACGTCGACTCCCAGACATTCGCCTACGCGGGGACCGCTGACGAGGCGCTGAAACAGCTCGATGAGATGTATGGGAGATGGAACGCGGGGGTCCGCGAGCTCTCGGACGCTGACCTGGACAATCCGCCCACGGTGGGTCCCGAGCGGTTTCCCATGGAGAACAGGGTCCTGCACGTCAACAGGGAGCTGATCCATCACGGCGCCGAGATTTCCCTGCTGCGCGACCTCTACCGCTGGCAGGACGGAGCCGTACCGCACCGAATATGACTTTCGGTAACCGGCGATCGAGCTTCGGAAACTCACGTGGACTCCGTGACGCTCCATGGCTGCTGCCGCCGAGAGGCCTCACGGTCTTTGACCGCCGTTCTGCGCAGGTAGAAGGCCCTGGCATCCCGGGCGAGCGCCACGCCAGGGCCTTCTACCTGCATGTTCGGAGTTGGCGAAGCTTCCATGAACATCACCAAGGCCGCTTCCCACCGTGCTCAACCTTCGATGAGACAGGACAGGCGGCTCCGCCGCTCGCGGACTCAGGCGTTCCAGCTCCACTCCGCGACTTCGGGCAGGTCAACGCCGTGCTCGCGGATCCAGGCGTGGTGGCGGGTGCGGGTGTCGGCCATCTGCTGGCGCACGCCGGCGGCGCCCGCCGCGAGGTCGGGGACGCGGTCGATGACGTCCATCACCAGGCGGTAGCGGTCGAGATCGTTGCGCACGACCATGTCGAACGGCGTGGTCGTGGTGCCGGACTCCTTGTAGCCGCGCACGTGCAGGTTCCGGTGGCCGGTGCGGCGGTAGGCGAGGCGGTGGATCAGCCACGGGTAGCCGTGGTAGGCGAAGATCACCGGCTTGTCGGTGGTGAAGAGTCCGTCGTACTCGAAGTCGGTCATGCCGTGCGGATGCTCCTCGCGCGGCATCAGCCGTGTCATGTCGACCACGTTGACAACGCGCACCGCGAGCTGGGGCAGATGCCTGCGCAGCAGCTGGGCCGCGGCCAGCACCTCCTGGGTGGGCACGTCCCCGGCGCAGGCCAGCACCACGTCCGGTTCGCCGCTGTTCTCCGTGCCGGCCCACTCCCAGATACCGGCTCCCCGCGCGCAGTGGACCCGGGCCTGGTCCATGGACAGCCAGTCGAAGCACGGCTGCTTCCCGGCCACGATCACGTTCACGTAGTCCCGGCTGCGCAGGGCGTGGTCCGCGACCGACAGGAGCGTGTTGGCGTCCGGCGGCATGTACACGCGCACGACCTCGGGGCTCTTGTTGAGGACGTGGTCGACGAAGCCGGGGTCCTGGTGGGAGAAGCCGTTGTGGTCCTGGCGCCACACGTGCGAGGTCAGCAGGTAGTTGAGGGAGGCGATGGGCGCGCGCCAGGGCAGGTCCCTCGAGGTCTTCAGCCACTTGATGTGCTGGTTGACCATCGAGTCGACGATGTGCACGAAGGCCTCGTAGCAGGAGAACAGTCCGTGCCTGCCGGTGAGGAGATAGCCCTCCAGCCAGCCCTGGCAGAGGTGTTCGGAGAGGATCTCCATCACCCGGCCGTGCCGCTCGAGGTGTTCGTCGACCGGCAGGATCTGTGCCTGCCAGGCCTTTCCGCTGGCGTCGAAGACGGCCTGCAGCCGGTTGGAGGCGGTCTCGTCGGGGCCCACCACTCGGAAGTCCCGGCGTCCGCTGGTGTCCTTCATGACCTGTTCGAGCAGGGCGCCGAGGACCCGGGTCGGCTCGTGCAGCGTCGTCCCCGGCTTGTCGACGGGGACCGCGAAGTCGTCGAGGCCGCGGATCGGCAGGTCCCGTACCAGGAGGCCGCCGTTGGCGTGCGGCGTGGCACCGAGCCGCTTGTGGCCCTCGGGAAGGCAGGCCAGGACATCGGCCACGGGCCTGCCGTCGGCACCGAAGAGTTCCTCGGGCCGGTACGAGCGCAGCCAGGCCTCCAGCTGCCGCAGATGCTCGGGGTTCTCGCGCACACCGGCCAGCGGGACCTGGTGGGCGCGCCAGGTGCCCTCGACCGGCTCGCCGTCCACCTCGGCCGGACCGGTCCAGCCCTTCGGCGTGCGCAGCACGATCACCGGCCAGTGCACGCGCTCGCCGACGCCGTCCTCGCGAGCGGTCCGCTGCGCCACCGCGATACGGTCCAGCGCCTCGTCGAGCGCCGCGGCCATCGCCCGGTGCACCTCGGCCGGGACGTCGCCGGTCACATGGATCGGCTCATGACCGTATCCCCGCAACAGCTCGTCGAGTTCGGACTCGGGAAGACGGGAGAGCACCGTCGGGTTGGCGATCTTGTACCCGTTGAGGTGCAGGATCGGCAGGACCGCTCCGTCGTGCACCGGGTCCAGGAACTTGTTCGAGTGCCAGGAGGCGGCCAGCGGTCCGGTCTCCGCCTCGCCGTCGCCGATCACACAGGCGACCAGCAGGTCCGGGTTGTCGAGGGCGGCGCCGTAGGCGTGGGCGAGCGAGTAGCCGAGCTCGCCGCCCTCGTGGATCGAACCGGGCGTCTCCGGGGCCACATGGCTGGGCACGCCGCCCGGGAACGAGAACTGCCTGAACAGCCGCTCCATGCCCGCCGCGTCACGCGACACGTCCGGATAGGTCTCGCTGTAGCTGCCCTCCAGCCAGGAGTTGGCCACCACGGAGGGCCCGCCGTGCCCCGGCCCCCAGATGGCCAGCGCGTCCAGGCCACGCGTCCTGATCACGCGGTTGAGGTGGGTGTACACGAGGTTGAGGCCGGGCGAGGTGCCCCAGTGACCGAGCAGCCGCGGCTTGATGTGCTCCGGCCGCAGTGGCTCGGTCAGCAGCGGGTTGGCCATCAGATAGATCTGGCCCGCCGCAAGGTAGTTGGCGGCGCGCCAGTGCGCGTCCAGGGTGCGCAGCTCGTCGTCGGAAAGTACGGTGGCGTCCTGGTGTTCGACCTTGGACATGGGTGAGACTCCGGAAGTCGTCGACGTAGGGGTCATCGGGCGGTGGAGGCGGCATGGCCGACAAACAGGCGGCGGAGCTGCCGCGGAAGGTGTACGAGAAGGAACTGCTGCGCCTGCAGACCGAGTTGGTGAAGCTGCAGGAGTGGGTGCGGGCGGAGGGTGCCCGGCTGGTGGTCGTCTTCGAGGGGCGGGACGCGGCGGGCAAGGGCGGCGCGATCAAGCGGGTGACCCAGTTCCTCAATCCGCGTGTGGCACGCGTCGCGGCGCTGCCCAAGCCGACCGAGCGCGAGCGCACGCAGTGGTACTTCCAGCGGTATGTGGAGCACCTGCCGGCCGCCGGGGAGATGGTGCTGTTCGACCGGTCCTGGTACAACCGGGCCGGTGTCGAGCATGTGATGGGCTTCTGTACGCAGCAGGAGTACCAGCGCTTCCTGCGCCAGTGCCCGATCTTCGAGCGGATGCTGGTGGAGGACGGGATCCTGCTGCGCAAGTACTGGTTCTCGGTGAGCGACACCGAGCAGCAGGAGCGGTTCCGGCGGCGCCTGCACGATCCGGTGCGACGCTGGAAGCTGTCGCCGATGGACCTGGAGTCGATCACCCACTGGGAGGCCTACTCCCGGGCCAAGGACGAGATGCTGGTGCACACCGACGTCTCCGAGGCGCCCTGGTACGTCGTCGAGAGCGACGACAAGCGCCGCGCCCGGCTGAACATGATCGCCCATCTGCTGGACTCCGTCCCGTACCACGAGGTGAAGCCGCCGGTGCTGGAACTGCCGGAGCGACCGCCGTCGGCCGGCTACGAGCGCCCGCCGCGGGATCTGCAGACATACGTCCCGGACCACGCGGCGAGCCTGTGAACCACCGCCCACCGCGGTCACGCCCGATGGGGTACGACCGCGACGGGGCAGGCGGCGTGGTGCAGCACGCCGTGGGTGACGCGGCCGAGCTGGAGCCCGAAGGAGCCCCGCGTGCGCCGGGCACCCACGACCAGCAGGCCCGCGTCGCGCGAGACGTCCAGCAGCACCCTGCGCGCGTGGCCCTCGACGGTACGCCGTCGCAGGTCGACGCCAGGGTGCTGCTCGGCCGCCTCGCTCACGGCCGCTTCCAGGGTCTCGGCGGCCCGCTCCTCGTGCAACCGGGCGGAGTCGCCGACGGCCGGATGCGCCGGGTGCCGCCAGGCGCGTACGGCCTCCAGGGGCACCCCGCGCAGCTCCGCCTCCGCGGCGGCGAAGCGCACCGCCGCCGAACCGGCCGGCCCCTCCCCACGCCCACCACGATCCGGCCGTGCGTCTCGGGCCCACCGCGCCGGTCCTGGCCGCCGCGGAGCACGACGACCGGGCAGTCGGCACGGGCGGCCACGGCCAGGCTGACCGAACCGAGCAGCATCTCGGCGACACCACCACGGCCCCGGGCGCCCATCACCAACGCGGACGCGTCGCGGCTCTCGGACACCAGCGCGTATTCGGGTTCCTCGGGCCGGACGTCGGTGGTGATCTTCACTCCCGCCTGGCGCCTCGCCGCACGCCGGGCCGCCGTGGCGACGATGCCATCGGCCATCACCTGCTCGGACGGCCTGCCCGCGTCCTGCACCAGTGAGGTGCCCTCGTAGCGCTCCCACAGCGAGGCGTACACCAGCCGCAGCGGCACCCCGCGCAACGACGCCTCGTCGGCCGCCCAGTCCACCGCGCGCAGACTCGGCTCCGAGCCGTCGACCGCCACGACCAGTGGCAGGTCCACCGCGCTCACCGCCCGGCCCCGGGATCCAGGGGCCCACCAGGGGCCCGGACAACCGCTGCCTTCATGGGTTTCCTCTCCTCCGGGGTGGGTCGGTCGAGTCCTGGTCGGCCGCGTCCTATGGGTCAGTCGTGCGCGACCACGGCGACCGGAGCGGTGGCGTGGTGCAGGACGATGTGGGTGACGGGACCGATGTGCGCGCCGAGGGGGTTGCGGCGGATCCGCCGGCCCACGACCAGCAGGGAGGCTTCGCGGGCGGCGTCGACCAGGTGGTCGGCGGGGGTTCCGCAGTGGCACTCCGTGGTGACCTCGACGCCCGGGAACTTCTGCCGCCAGGGCTGGAGGATCTCGGTCAGGGGGGTCTTTTCGCCGAGTGTCTCGGGCGCCTCGGGCGCCTGGATCACGAGGTCCGCGGTGACGGCTTCCGTGTAGTACGGCGGTGGGGTCCAGCCGTGGACGACACGCAGGGTCGTACCGCGCCGGGCCGCCGCCTGGAACGCGAACCCGATCAGCTCCTCGTCCGGGGAGTCCACGTCCAGGCCCAGGACCACGGGGCGGAACGGTGTCGCGGCGGACGGGATGCCCGCCGGGTCCATCTCGTGCTCGTCGGCGGCCTGCTTGCCCGCCCTGACCAGCACGACGGGTCGTTCGGCATGGGCGACGACCGAGAGTCCGACCGAGCCGACCATGAATCCGGCGACGCCGCCCAGTCCGCGCGAGCCGAGGACCAGCAGTTCGGCGTCCTTCGCCGCGTTCGCGAGGACCTCGCCGGGCGTGCCGGACAGCTGCTCGGTGGTCACCTCGAGGCCGGGGTGGCGCAGGGCGATGCCTTCGGCCGCCTCGCGGGTGATCCGGTCGGTCCAGTGCTGGTGGGTCTCGGACCCGAGCAGCGGTGCCTGTGCCATGGGCTCCGGTACCGGCTCCCACACCTGGAGCAGCTTCAGCGGCAGACCGAGCAGCTCTGCCTCGCGGGCCGCCCATTCGGCCGCGGCGCGGCTCTCTGCCGAGCCGTCCAGGCCGACCGTGACGGTGCGGGTCATGATCTCCACCTCCTGAGTGGGGGTTCCCGGTTCGAGCCTCGTGCAGGGACCGGGCCTGGGGCAGGGGCCGCAGGTCCCGGAGAAGGGCCGTTGGGCCCTCGGGGAGCCGGGGCCCGGAGTCCGCCGACGCGGAGGGGGTCGGCGGCGGACACGGCGGCCAGGACGATCAGGAGGACGGCGCGCCTCATCGACGCCCTCCTCATGGTGCCCGCGACGGCCACGATCCGCAGCGCGATGCCTCCGACCAGGGCAGCTCCGAGGCCGAAGGCCGATGGCCACAGGGCTGAACGGTCCCGCACGCGGGGCTCGTTGGGCTCGTCGGCGCGGGCGTGGCGGGCGAGTTCGCGGATACGTCTCGCGGCGGGTCGTACGTCGGTGGATCATGAGGTCAGGCACGGAGAGGGGTGGCGCATGTCCCAGGGCTCGGCCGCACACGCTTCGTGGTGGCGCCATCCGGTACCGGGGCTCGCGGTCCTGCTCCGCTACCGCCGCTCGTGGCTGAGGGGCGACCTGCTGGCCGGCGCGACCGTCGCCGCGTATCTCGTGCCGCAGGTCATGGCCTATGCCGGAGTGGCCGGGCTGCCGCCGGTCACCGGACTGTGGGCGATCCTGCCCGCGCTCGCGCTGTACGCGCTGTTCGGTTCCTCCCGGCTGCTCTCGGTCGGCCCCGAGTCCACGACGGCCCTGATGACGGCCACCGTGGTCGGTCCGCTCGCGGCGGGCGACTCCGGGCGGTACGCGATGCTGGCGGCCGCGCTCGCGGTCACGGTCGGTCTGCTGTGCGTGGTGGCGTGGGCGGTGCGGCTGGGCTTCCTCGCCGACCTGCTCTCACGGCCGGTCCTGATCGGCTATCTCGCGGGCGTGGCGCTGATCATGACCGTGGATCAGCTGACGAAGCTCACCGGAATCGCCACGACGGGCACCGAGTTCTTCCCTCAGGTCTGGTCGTTCGTGACGCACCTGTCCGACGCCCACGCGGCCACGGTCGTCTTCTCGGCCACGGTGCTCGCGTTCCTGTTCGTGGTGACGCGGTACGCCCGCATGCTGCCGGGACCGCTGCTCGCGGTGGTTCTCGGCACGGCCGCGGTGGTGGCGTTCGACCTCGACGACCGGTACGGCATCAAGGTGATCGGCGAGGTCCCGTCGGGAGTGCCGGACCTCGCCCTGCCCGACCTGGGCGACCTGCCGCGTCTGGTGCTGCCCGCGCTCGGTGTGCTGATCGTCGCGTACACGGACTTCATCCTCACCGCGCGGGCGTTCACCGGCGGCGCCGACGAGGGCCCCGGCCTGGACGCCAACCAGGAGTTCCTCGCGCTGGGGACGGCCAACCTCGGCGCCGGTGTGCTGCACGGCTTCCCGGTGAGCAGCAGCGCCAGCCGCACCGCGCTCGCCTCCTCGGCGGGGGCCCGCAGCCAGGCGTACTCCCTGGTGGCGGGGGCCGCGGTGCTCGCCGTCCTGCTGTTCCTCAGCCCGCTGCTCTCCCGCACCCCCTCGGCCGTGCTCGGCGCGCTCGTCGTCTACGCGGCGGCCCGCATGATCGACTTCGCGGGTTTCCGCCGGCTGGCGTCCTTCCGCCGCCGGGAACTCATGCTGGCCATCGGCTGCCTGGCCGGGGTGCTCGCCCTGGACATCCTGTACGGCGTGCTGGTCGCCGTCGGGCTGTCGGTGGCCGAGCTGCTGACGCGGGTGGCCCGGCCGCACGACGCGGTCCAGGGGCTGGTGCCCGGGATGGCCGGCATGCACGACGTGGACGACTACCCTGCGGCCCGTACGATCCCCGGCCTGCTGGTCTACCGCTACGACTCGCCCCTGTTCTTCGCCAACGCGGAGGACTTCCGGCGCCGGGCGCTGGCCTCGGTCGACGAACAGACCGCTCCCGTGCGCTGGTTCGTCCTGAACACGGAGGCCAACGTCGAGGTCGACATCACGGCCCTGGACGCGGTCGACGAACTGCGCCGTGAACTCGTCGGGCGGGGCATCGTGTTCGCCCTCGCCCGGGTCAAGCAGGACCTCCTGGACGATCTGCGGGCGTACGGCCTGGAGGAGTCCGTCGGACCGGATCTCATCTTCCCGACGCTGCCGACCGCCGTGGCCGCCTACCGGAGTTGGCGCGAGGGCCGGGCGCCGGGTGAGGACAACGCTCCCGGTGGGGACGGCGCTCCGCGTGGGGACGGCGCTCCGGGCGGCGACGACCGCGGCTGAACCGATCCTCGAGCCGTTCTTCAGCGACCCCGCCAAGCATCGTCGGCGGGCCCTCGGCACGGGTGCGACCGCCGTGGGGACCGACGGGAGCCGAGTGGCCCGGCCGACGGGCCGGGTGGCCCATGGCCGGCCGTTCCCGACGGATTCACGCTGGCCTCGGCAGTTCCTACGCGCCGCCGGGAGGCACGCCATGATCACTACCCGTACGCCCAGCATGCTGCAGGCCCTGCCCGCCGAGCACCGGCAGCAGCTGATGCGCATCGCCCGGGAGGTGTCCTTCCCGCAGGGGACACGCCTGTTCGAGGAGGGTGGGCGTGCCGACCGGTTCTGGATCCTCCGCACCGGCAGCATCGAACTCGACATGCATGTGCCCGGCCGCAAGGCCGCCGTCATCGAGATGCTCCGGCCGAACGAGCTGGTCGGCTGGTCCTGGCTGTTCTCGCCGCACATCTGGCACCTGGGGGCCGAGGCGGTGACGCCGGTGCGCGCGTACGAGTTCGACGCCGAGGCCGTGCGCACCATGTGCCGGGAGGACGCGGCGCTGGGCAACGCCGTCGCGCTGTGGGTCGGCGACGTACTGGCCCACCGGCTGCGTTCCGCCAGGGGCCGGCTCCTGGACCTGTACGCCCCGTACGGCGCCGGCAGCCTCGTCTGACCGGTCCGGCGCCGACGACGACCCGGTGGGCCCCGGTCAGTGGGGCCGGACGGCCCTAGTACGTCCGGCCCCGGCGAGTGAGGATCGGCCTCACGGACTGCCCACAGGCGGTCCGCCACCGGGGAGCGAGGGATCGCCATGGCCGACACAGGCACTTTCGACGAGCGGAATCCGATCCGCGTGTTTCTGCTCGACGATCACGAGGTCGTACGGCGCGGTCTGACCGACCTGCTCGACGGCGAGCCCGACATCTCCGTGGTCGGCGACGCGGACAGCGTCGAACAGGCGCTGGTCCGTGGTCCCGCGCTGCGCCCGAATGTCGCCGTGCTGGACGTCCGTCTCCCCGACGGCGACGGCATCACGGTCTGCCGGGAGCTGCGCAGCCGGATGCCGGAACTCGCGTGTCTGATGCTCACGTCGTTCGACGACGAGGACGCGCTGCTGGACGCGATCATGGCCGGGGCGTCGGGCTATGTCCTCAAGCAGATCAAGGGCTCGGACCTGATCTCGGCGGTGCGCACCGTCGCTTCGGGCCAGTCGATGCTGGACCCGGCGACCACGGCTCGCCTGATGCGCTCGCTGCGCGCGGACCCGGCGGACACACCGGCCATGCCGGCCGAACTCGCGAGCCTGTCGCCGCGCGAGCGCGACATCCTCGCCCTGATCGGCGACGGCCTGACCAACCGCGAGATCGGCAAGAAGCTCTACCTCTCCGAGAAGACGGTCAAGAACCACATCTCCCGCCTCCTGGCCAAGCTCGGTGTCCAGCGCCGCGTCCAGGCCGCGGTCCTCGCCTCCCACCTGGACCAGCTGGAAACCGGCGACCACGCCACACGCTGACCCCCCGCACCCCCGTCCCCTCTCCCGCCCCTCCGGGGCGCACGGTGAAGCCCGCGCCCCGGCCGATGTCAGCCCCCGCGCCCCCGCGCCCCCGTCCCCTCCCCCGCGACGCACGCTGCGCGGTGAAGCCCGCGCCCCGGCCGCTCTCCCGACTCCCACCCCCGGGGACGCACCGCGACATCGGTCCAGCATCCCCGAATTGGCCTTGGTGCCCCGGTGCGCGGGGCGTCTAGCGTCGGCGTATGCGGATTCGTATCGTCGATGCCTTCACCGACCGTCCCTTCGCCGGCAACCCGGCCGGGGTTCTGCTCCTCGACGCCTTCCCGGACGACGACTGGCTCCAGAGCGTCGCCATGGAGGTCAATCACGCCGAGACGGCGTTCGCGCACCCGCTGCCGGAGGGCGGTGCGGCGGACTGGGCGCTGCGCTGGTTCACGCCCGTCGCCGAGGTCGCGATGTGCGGGCACGCCACGCTCGCCACGGCCCACGTCCTGTACACCAGCGGCGCCGACGAGGGCCCGGTGCGGTTCGCGACCCGCAGCGGTGTGCTCGTCGCCACGCCCGGCGAGGACGGCTGGATCACCATGGACTTCCCGACCGCGTCGCTCACCGCGGTCGAGGTCCCGGCCGGGGTCGCCGAGGCGCTCGGCGCGGAGCCGCTCACGGCGTTCGACACCGGGCCGAACGTCGGGGACCTGGTGGTGGAGCTGGCCGACGAGAAGACCGTCCTCGGGCTCGCCCCCGACCACAAGGCGCTCGGCGCCTACTCCGCGCGCGGCATCATCGCCACGGCTCGCGCCGAGGACCCGGCCCGCGGATACGACTTCGTCTCGCGATGCTTCTTCCCCAACGTCGGCATCGACGAGGACCCGGTCACCGGCAGCGCCCACACCGCCCTGGCCCCCTACTGGTCCGAGCGCCTGGGCCGCCCCGATCTGACCGGCCTCCAGGCCTCCCGGCGCTCCGGTCTGGTCCGCACGGGACTGCGCGGCGACCGCACCCTGCTGACCGGCCGCGCGGTCACCACGATCGAGGGCGAGCTGCTCACGCCGTAGGTAGCCAGCCCACCTTCCCCGCCAGCAGCGCGTATCCCACGAACGCCCCGATGTCGAGCAGGGAATGCGCCACCACCAGGGGACCGACCCGGCCCCAGCGCCGGTACAGGTAGACGAACACCACACCCATGACCATGTTGCCGAGGAAGCCGCCGATGCCCTGGTACAGGTGGTACGAGCCGCGCAGCACGGAACTGGCCACCAGCGCGGTGCCGGGGGTCCAGCCCAACTGGCCCAGTCTGCGCAGCAGATAGCCGACGACGATCACCTCTTCGAGGATCGCGTTCTGCAGCGCCGAAAGGATCAGCACCGGGTACTTCCACCACACGTCGGGCAGCGCCTCGGGCACCACGGTGAGGTTGAAGCCGAGGCCGCGGGCGGCCAGGTAGAAGGCGATCCCGGTGCTGCCGATCACGGCCGCGACTCCCGCTCCGCGACCGAGGTCTGGCCAGGGGCGGGTGCGGTCGAAGCCCAGGGTGCGCAGGCTCTCGCCCTCGCGCATCAGCAGGTGGGCGACGAGCAGGACGGGCACGAGTGCCGACGCGATACCGAAGAGCTGCCAGGCGAGATCGAGCCAGGGGCGGCCCGGCGCGGCGGAGGCGTTGAGGGTGGCCGCCTGGTCCTTGAGGCCGCCCGGTTTCGTGACCGATCCGACAAAGCTGATCAGGGCGGACACTCCGCTCGCGCCCAGCGAAAGCCCCAGAACGAGCAGCGTCTCGTCCCGGAACATCCGGCGCGAGGGCCGCTCCAGCGGATAAGAATCGGCCACCGGGTCCGCCTCCACCTGCACACCTGCCTCCAGTTGGGTAATCCCGCCCCATGCTCATCTTCGCCCCGCTAGTGTCTCGAAAGCAGTTACGAAGAAAGTGCGCCACGGACTGTCGGGGGGACAGGGAGGGGCACCACCGTCATGGGACGTCACAGCTTGCCCGATCGGTACGGGGCGGGCACGGCCGACCCCCGCCCCCGCGCCCGTCGCCGCAACTTGGCCATCGCGACCGCCCTCGTCCTCACCGTCGCCGGCGGCACGGCCGTCGCCGTGCAGAGCGGGCTGCTCTCCTTCGGCTCCTCCTGCCAGGACGACGCGGTGCGGCTGACGCTCGCCGCCTCCCCCGACGTGGCCCCCGCCCTGGAGGCGGCTGCCGGGCGGGCCCGGAAGCAGAACCTCACCTCCGACGGGAACTGCGTGGCCGTCACGGTGAGCGCGCAGGACTCCGCCGAGGTCACGGACATCCTGAGCGCGGGCCGGAAGCCCGACGCACAGGTCTGGGTCCCCGATTCGGACGTATGGGTGCAGCGGGTCACGGCGGACGGCACGGCCACACAGGTGACGCCGGAGGGCAGTGTGGCCGCGACGCCGGTGGGCGTGGCGATGCTGCCCGCCGCCGCGAAGTCGCTGGGGTGGCCGAAGAAGACGTACACCTGGCCCGAACTGGCCGGGGCCGCCCTCTCGGACGACTCGCTCGGGCTGGGCGCGGCGGACCCGGCGCGCAGCGCGACCGGGCTGCTGGCGCTCACCCGGCTGAGCGCGGCCGCCGACAAGGCGAAGGGCGGGGCCACCCAGGCCGCGGCCATGATGAAGGCGCTGTCACGGCGCGTCTCCGCGACCGACGGCCAGGTCCTGGGCACGCTGCCCCACGACTCCTCGGGTACCGAGCGGGGCAACCCCAGGCGCAACCAGGCACTGATCCTCAGCGAGCAGGCGGCGTTCACCCACAACTCGAAGGCCGGGGGCGGCACAGACCTGGACTTCTTCTATCCCACGGACGGTTCGCCGACGCTCGACCACCCCTACACGCTCGTCGACGAGCCGGAGCTGACCACCGACGAGAGCCGGGCCGCGATCCGGTTCATGACGTATCTGCGGGAGCCCGCACAGCACAGGCTCCTGGAGAAGTACGGCTTCCGCACGGACGACGACTCCGTGTCGGCGTCGGTCGTCGCCGCGGCGGGCGGCCGCAGCCCGCAGCCCTACGCGGAGCCGTCCCCGGAGCCGGCCTCCGACACCGCGCTCCAGGAAGCGCTGGGGACGTGGACGATCACGGTGCAGAGCGCCCGGATCACCACGGTCGTCGACGCCTCCGCCTCCATGTCGGAGCCGGTGGCGGACACGGGCCGGTCCCGTATGGATGTCACCAGGGCCTCGCTGCTCCAGGCCCTCGCCACCTTCACCCCCGAGGACGAGATCGGTCTGTGGGAGTTCGCCACCAGGCTGGACGGCGACAAGGACTACCGCGTCCTGGTGCCGACCGAGCGGCTGGGCGACCGCAAGGGCAGCGGCACCCAGCGGGACCGGCTGTCGGCGGCGTTCCGCGGGCTGGAGCCGGTCCCCGGAGGTGCCACCGGCCTGTACGACACCACGCTCGCCGCGTACCGGGCGGCCACCTCGTCGTATGTGAAGGGCAAGTTCAACGCGCTGGTCGTGCTGACCGACGGGGTGAACCAGGATCCCGGCAGCATCTCCCGCGCCGGCCTCGTCTCCGAACTGCAGGGGCTCAGCGACCCCGAGCGCCCGGTGCCTCTCATCGTCATCGCCGTCGGTCCGGAGGCCTCCGGGAAGGAGGCCCAGGAGATCGCGCGGGCCACCGGCGGCTCCGGCCACGAGGTCAGCGACCCCGCCCAGATCCACTCGGTCATCCTGCAGGCCATCGTGGCAGCGGGGGCACGGAACGCCTCGGGCTGACCGACGGCCCTGCCTCGGTGCGCGGCCGTGCCGCCCTCACCCCAACGGCACCGGCTCCGGCAGGCCCACCGGCCAGGTGTGCACCGGCTCCCCGATGTGCATCAGCTCGCGGTAGCGACGGGTGGTGGCGGCCAGCGCGGCCTTCCGGGACAGGCCCTGTTCCAGGGCGCGGTGGAAGGTCGCCGACTGCCAGCTCGCTCCGTTGACGCGGCGGCGGCAGCGCTCCTCGATGACGCCCAGAAGGTGGTCCCGGTCGGCGGCTTCGACGCCCCACGCGTCCAGGCCCGCCTCGGCCAGCGGCAGGAGTTCGTCGCGTACGAGGGTGACGGCCTCGACCTCGGCCGTACCGCCGTAGCGTCCGCGCCGGGGCCAGACGAAGCGGGCGTCGATGCCGTGCCGGCACGCGGCGTCGAAGTTGGCCTCGGCCGTCGCGAAGGGCAGCCGGGTCCACACCGGGCGGGACTCCTCGGCGAGGGCGCGGACGACGCCGTAGTAGAAGGCGGCGTTCGCGATGACGTCGGTGATGGTCGGTCCGGCGGGCAGGACCCGGTTCTCCACGCGCAGGTGCGGAACGCCGTCGGCGATGCCGTAGACCGGACGGTTCCAGCGGTACACCGTGCCGTTGTGCAGGACGAGTTCGGCGAGTTTGGGCACGCCTCCCTCGTCGAGCACCCGTAGCGGATCCTCCTCGTCGCAGATGGGGAGCAGGGCCGGGAAGAAGCGCAGGTTCTCTTCGAACAGTTCATGGGCGGAGGAGATCCACCGTTCGCCGAACCAGGTGCGCGGCCGCACCCCCTGGGCCTGCAGTTCCGGCGGGCGGGTGTCGGTGGACTGCAGGAACAGCGGCGGTCTCGACTCACGCCACAGCTCGTGGCCGAACAGGAAGGGCGAGTTGGCGCCGACGGCGATCTGGGCCGCGCAGGCGGCCTGCGCCGCGTTCCACACGTCGGCGAAGCGGCCGGGGGTGACCTGGAGGTGCAGTTGGACGGAGGTGCACGCGGCCTCGGGCACGATGGACTTCGAGGTGCAGGCGAGGTGTTCCACCCCGTCGATGTCGAGCACGAAGTCCTCGCCGCGGGCGGCCACGATCTGGTCGTTGAGCAGGGTGTAGCGGTCCACCTCGGAGAGGTTGGAGGAGACCAGGTCGTCCCGGTCGAGCGTGGGCAGGATGCCGATCATCACGATTCCGGCGTCCAGTTCCCCGGCCTTGCGGTCGGCGTACGCCAGCGAGGTCCGCAGTTCCTCGGCCAGCCGGTCGAATACCCGGCCACCCAGGCGGTGTGGGGCTATGTTGACTTCCAGATTGAACATGGCGAGTTCTGTTTGGAAATCGCGGCTCGCGATACGTTCGAGTACCTGACCGTTCAGCATTCTCGGCATACCGTCGGAACCGGCGAGATTCAATTCGATCTCGACGCCCATGAGATTCTTCGGGCGGTCGAACCGTTTCTCCACCAGGAGCCGCTCCAGTCCCGTCAGACACTGCCGGAGCTTTGCCCGGTAGTGCTGGCGATCGGACAGGTCGAACGCACCTGCCACGACCTTCTCCCCCATCGAAGCGTCCCTCCTCGATCGGGCGGGCCGAGGATCCGGCCGCCGGGTGTCCCGGGTCAGGTGGGATGATGCCCAGCCGAAGCGATCGATAACGTCCCACGGGGACCCGGGGCCCGCTACTCTGTTGGAATGTGTCCCGGGGCACATTCACGGGGCATGGGGCATCACGCACCTTCGGGTGCCCCGAGAGCCTCGTGAAAAACGCCGACGACATTCGGCCGACCGCTCCTGAAGTGTATTCCGAGGTCAGCGGGTATCCGCCGGGCGGGGAATCGGGATGATTCCCGCGAATCAACGGCTGAATAGCGCGTTGTTCGCGACGCCGGAAACGGCTAGTGGAAACATCATATGAACAACCGTCGTATAAACTCCGCGAACAAGGCAGAAGGTTGGCGCCCACGGTCCTGGTTCCTGCCGTCAAGGTGACGTGCGGCAGACCTCATCCGCACCCTCGCTCACCGGCCCGGGCCCCCGCCTCTCTGACCCCATCGAGCTGACAGCGCCGTCCGCCCCCTCCCTCGCGCCGCCGCGCCTGTCGAATGAGAGGCGACCCACCATGCCGCTGCAAGTCCCCCCTGCCCCCGCGCCCGCACTTCGCTCCGTCCTCACGGCCCTCGGTTCCCCCACCGCGGTCCGCGAGGCCCGAACCCCCTCCCTGCGCAACGCCCAGGGACCCGCCACACCCGAACTCCCGCTGCCCGTACATGTGCTGGACCGGATCACTCCCGAGGGTGCGTCCGCCACCCGGCTCACCGGGTGGCGATTCCTGATCCGGTGCGGTGATCGCGCGGTGGCCGCGGCCGAGACCAGGCTGATGCCGGACGGCTGGGCGTTCTCGCACTTCTTCGAGGGCCCCTACATCGCCGCCACGGAACACGCCCTGCGCCAGGCCGAGACGATGCAACAGCCCTACCAGCCCCGTCTGCTCTCCGTGCCCGGCCTGTACATGCTCACCCTGTGGCTGCACGGCGACTGCGCGGCGGACGGCGCCGAGGGCCATCCGGCGGCCGCGGACCTGCTCGTCCCACTGGCGCCGGCGCCACCGGGCATCGCGGCCCACCGCCCGCACCGGGTCGCCGAGCTGCTTCCGGTGCTGACCCACCGGGTGACTCCCGTGCCACTGCTCGGCTCACCCGCCTGACACACCCCTTTCGTACCCCGTCTCCAATTTCCGGAGGCGGGGTACGACTGCATTTCCGCGAGGATTACCCACCCCCCGCGCTCGTACGAGCAATAATGCGCTCCGACGAGCCGAAAAAGGTGTCCGGCCCGACCGGACTAGCCCCATCCGGCCATCCCGAACCACCCGAAGTGGCTGCCCAGTTGGGATGAACCAGTCGCGTGGCCGATGCGTCATCAACCTGTGAGAAAGCGGTGCTGCGAAATCCCTGCGGATTGACGCCCGGAGAGCAACACTGGGTTCCGACCGACTTAATCGCAACGGGGGACGAACATGACCACGACACAGCGAAAGATCCCATCAATGTGCCAGCACCAGCCGCCGTGCCCGACAGCCGAATCCGCCGACCGGGAGTCCGCCCGACTCGTGGCGCACCACCCGGAGCAGGGATGGAGCCTGCTGTGCAACGGCGTTCTGCTCTTCGAGGACACCGGTGAGCTCCTGCCGGACGGCCAGATCATCGCCCCGCACCGCCCGCTGGGTGCCGACGTGGTGATGACGGCCGCCTGAGTACCACCTTCAGCACCACCCCGGGCGGTCCGCCGCTCCGCCCGGCGACATGAGGGGCCGGCTCGCACGCCCTTGGTGCGCACCGGCCCCGACGCGTGTCCGAGGGCGACTACTCTTCGTAGTCGGTCGAGTGCGCCGGCCCGGTGCGGCGGTACGCGAACCAGTCGGGACGCCTCGGACACTCAGGCGGTACGGGAGCATGCACACCACCACATCGGTACGGGCCCACAGCACGGTCGCCAGCAGCAGGCCGCGCTGGACGATCGGCAGCGTGGCCGTCAGCGCCCCGGTCCCCGCGACCACCAGCGCCAGCACGATCGCCTCGGGGCCGTACGCCACCGAGGCCATCGCGTCCAGCGACAGCGCGGCAAGACCGGTGACGGCGGTCAGACGGTGCCGCTCGCCGGTATCGGGTGGCTCCTCGCCGGCGGGGACGGCGCCCGGTTCGACGGTCAGTACGGACATGGGTGGATGCTCCTTGGGACGAGACGAGACGGGACGAACGGCCGCGGCACTGGAGGCTGAACGGCCGCGAGCGGAGGGCCCCGCGCGGTGCACCAAGGTTCTGTCCCGATCCGGCCCCCCGGCGGCTCCTTGCGTGTTCTTCGCGCCGAACCCCGCGACCTTGTCGTGCTCTTGACGGGCGTGTGACGCGGGCAACGCCCCGGCCTGGCCGCGCCGGCGTCAAGAAGGGAGGAACGCTCGTCAGAGTCGCGTCAAGGCGGGCCGCAGCAGCGTTCTGCCGGCTCCCGGAGTCCCTACGCTCGGGCACATGGAGCACCGTGTGCCGTACGACCGCAGCTGGGCCGAGGATCTGTACGGCTCGGTCCGCCGCTCCGGCGTGCTGCTCGGCATGCTGTTCCTGATCGACTGGGGCACGGGCGAGCTCACCTGGTGGCGCGGCACCGTGTGGGTCGCGCTGGTGCTGTTCCTGGTCCTGTGCCCGGCCCGGGTCTCGGCGGGCGAAGGCCGACTCGCCTCCCGCCGTCTGGTGCGCACCCGGCGGGTGCGCACCGACGTGCTGGTGTCCGTGCGCTGTCTGGACGGCGTCTCCCGGCGCCTCGTCCTGCGGGACGCCTTCGGCGACCGGGTCGAGATCGATCCCCAGGTCCTGGTGGGCAACCCCGACCTCTGGTACCGCCTCGACGCGGACGCCCGGACGTCCGAGCGGTCCGGGACCCTGCTGTGCGGGACGACCGGGCTGCACCGCGTCTCGGAGCGGATCGAGCGGGAGACGGCACTGAGTGTGTTCAGGGTGTCCGGGCTGGAACAGGCCCGGCGCCGACGCTCCTCACCCCCGCCGCCCCGCCGGATGCGGCCGCACCCCCGTCATCAGGATGTCCAGGCCACGCCGCGTGGTCGCCAGAACCACCCGCTCGCCCACCCGCAGCACCCGACCCTGCGCGGGGCGCCAGTCGAAGCCGGGGCGGTCTTGGTGGTCCGGGCGGAGTGCGGTGAGGGTGTCCGTGGCGGACGACGGCACCGGCCCGGCGGCCGCCCCCACGGCCAGCACCCGCCACTCGTTCTCCCGGAACGCCTGGTGCACGGACCGCCCCTCCAGTTCGGGGTGCCCGGCCACATCCACGCAGGTGAACAGCAGCGAGCCCCGCTCCACGGGCATCACGCCCAGCACATGGCGGCCCATCATCGCGGCGGCGAAGGAGGGCGCGGCCAGCGCGGAGACGCTTCGGCTGCGGGTGAGCGCGTCCGGATAGGAGGCGCGCAGGGTGCGCTGCACGGTCGCGGCGAAGTCGTCGTCGTACAGCCGCATCACCACCCGTACGCCGGGGTTGGTCTCCCGGACCGCCATCACGATGTCGAGGTTCTGGCCGTCGTCGCGGGTGAGGACGAGCAGTGACCGGCTGTCTTTGACGCGGGCCAGGTCGAGCACGCCTGGCACGGCGGCGTCCTCCAGGACGAGCGGGATGCCGAGTTCGCGGGCGAGCGAAATGCCGCGCGCCCGTGGGTCTCGCTCGATCGCCACCACCTGGTGGCCGGTGCTGCGCAGCCGGTCCAGTACCCGGGTGCCGACCATGCCGAGCCCGACCAGGACGATGTGGCCGTTCACGTCGTCGTCGGGCGGATGGCTCGCGGAGGCGGTACGGAAGGCCTCCGTGGCGTTCATGGTCGCGGCGACGACGAGCGGGAGCACGGCCAGGCCCACGAATCCGGCGATCAGCTGGAGCACGCGGCGGGCGACCGACTCCTCGGTGGCCGGGTCGCCCATGGTGAAGATGTCCAGCAGCGGCAGATAGACGTTCTTCCACCACGGGTGCTCGTCCGCGAAGAGCGCGGTGGCGGTCGCGAGCGCCACCACGACAGCCGCCAACGACCCGTAGACGGAGGTGAGTTGATGAGAGAGGAAGACCTTCCACGGCAGATGCGCGAGCCGCGCCCGCAGCCAGCTGCGCAGGCGGCGGCGCCGGGTACCGGCCGCCCGTTCGGGGGTGCGGTGGACGACCTCCTCCAGCATCAGCCGGCCGTGCGTGAGCTGCCTGTGATCGGCGGTCCGCGCGTCCGGCAGCAGCAGGGTGCCCTCCTCGCCGGACGTCTCCGCGCTGTCCTGGCTCGCCGGGTCGTCCTGGTGAGCGCCGGACAGTACGGCGAGAGCGGCCAGGTCGGTGGGGTGCGGCGGCGTCCCCGCGGGCCGTACGACACCGCGGAAGACCTTGCCCTCGACCTGGAGGGTGTGACCGTGCCCCACGGCGGCGGCCGCGACCAGTTCGGGCACCGCGGTGTCGGCGTCGGAGAGCACCGTGGTGGAGGTGTCCTGCGCCGGGTCGTCGCACAGTCCCGCCGCACGGTCGAGCAGCCGCTCCAGGTGCCGGCCGCGCTCACGGTCGAACATGCGGACCACGAGCCGTACGGCGGGGTTGATGGTGCGGGCCAGCAGGGCGGCGGTCATGTTGACCTGGTCGTCGCGGTAGGTGAGGGCGAGCGCGGCGGCACGCTCGACGCCCGCGGCCCGCAGGGTCCGCTCGTCGGGCCGGGCGGAGACGAGCAGTTCGACCGGGGAGTCCGGGTCGCGGTGCAGCGCGGCGATCCCCGCGCCGTGCTCGTCGCTCCCGGAGGGCAGCACGACGGTGACGATCTCGCCGCACACGGCGTCCAGTTCGAGGGCGAGCCGGTGGGCGAGTCCGTCGTCGCCGCAGATCACCATGTGCTGCGCTCGCTGTCCGGGCTCCGTGTGTATGGGGAGGGTCGATGTCACATCAGGCTGAACGGCGCGGGTCACGGGGCCGGTTCCGGCCGGGCACGGCACCGGCCCCAAGAATGCGTCAAGAACATGCCAACAGCGACCCTGCCGTTCGGCGCGGGCCGTCGGCCACCGGGACGGGCGACGACCCACCGGCATCGGCCGCCGAGCGGCCACACGGGCGGTCGCCGCGCCGTGCACCGGATACGTCGTCCCGCTCGGCCCGGAGGTTTCCTCGCGCCGCTCGCAGGCGACCGGGCAGCCGTATCGCACGCCCACGCGCTTCCTGCCGTCGCCCCGCCGCCGGGCATGCCTGGACGGCGGCCGCCAGCCCGGTCGCCTGCGAGCGGATCGGCGCATGAGACGCATCCGTACCGGAAAGGGAACGCGGGTGCTGAGGTCGCCACCGGACATCTCGACCGCCGAAGGGCCGGTGCATGCGATGACGCTCGGTGTCCGTCCCCCACACGGCGGCCGGCCCTCCCCCATGCAGTCCAATGCCGGACGACCGCGTCCCGGCCTCCGCCTCTTGCTGCGCGACCACCGCCCGCCAGTCGATTCTTAACGCAAGATTGACGCCCACGGCCCCCTCATCCGTGGGCCCACGCGTCACGCTCTGCATACGCTGGTGCCGCCGTCCGCGTGATGGCCGGAAACACGCTGAGCCGCACAAGGAGCAGGCTGATGGCCACGACCGAACACCCTCCGCCCAGTCGCCTACGGGCCTGGATGCTGGAGGGCCTGTCCGACATGGGCAAGGGGGCAGGCCAGCACGGCGGAGCCGAGGCCGCACCGGAGCCGGCTCACAAGGGCCAGCGCTGGTGGCGGGTCATGTGCCTGACCGGTGTGGACTACTTCTCCACCCTCGGCTACCAGCCGGGCATCGCGGCCCTGGCGGCCGGCCTGCTGTCGCCGATCGCCACGATCGTGCTGGTCATAGTCACCCTGGCCGGCGCGCTGCCGGTCTACCGGCGGGTGGCCGAGGAGAGCCCGCACGGCGAGGGCTCCATCGCCATGCTGGAGCGGCTGCTGTCCTTCTGGCAGGGCAAGCTGTTCGTCCTGACGCTGCTCGGCTTCGCCGCCACCGACTTCCTGATCACCATCACCCTGTCGGCCGCCGACGCCTCCACCCACCTGGTGGAGAACCCGCATCTGACCAACGTCCTGCACGGCCGGCAGATGGTGATCACGCTGGTCCTCGTGGCGCTGCTGGGCGCGGTCTTCCTCAAGGGCTTCCTGGAGGCGATCGGCGTCGCGGTCGCGCTGGTCGGCGTCTACCTGGCGCTGAACCTCGTCGTCGTGATCGTCGGTCTGTGGCACGTCGCCACCGCCGGCCACGTGGTCACCGACTGGACGACCGCCCTGACCGCCGAGCACGGGAACATCTTCGTCATGATCGGGCTGGCCCTGATCGTCTTCCCGAAACTCGCGCTGGGCCTGTCCGGCTTCGAGACCGGCGTCGCCGTCATGCCCCACGTCGAGGGCGACCCCAGCGACACCGAGGAGCGGCCGACCGGCCGGATCCGGGACACCAAGAAGCTGCTGACCACCGCCGCCGTGATCATGAGCGGCTTCCTGATCACCACCAGCTTCATCACCACGCTGCTCATCCCGGAGAACGAGTTCAAGTCCGGCGGCCAGGCCAACGGCCGCGCGCTGGCCTACCTCGCGCACGAGTACCTCGGCAACGCCTTCGGCACGGTGTACGACGCCTCGACCATCGCGATCCTCTGGTTCGCCGGTGCCTCCGCGATGGCGGGCCTGCTCAACCTGATGCCGCGCTATCTGCCCCGCTACGGCATGGCCCCGCACTGGGCGCGCGCCGTGCGCCCCATGGTCATCGTCTTCACCCTGATCGCCTTCCTGGTCACCTGGATCTTCGACGCCGACGTCGACGCGCAGGGCGGTGCCTACGCCACCGGTGTGCTGGTGCTGATCAGCTCCGCGGCGATCGCGGTGACGATCGCCACGCGCAAGGCCGGGCAGCGGAACTGGTCGATCGCCTTCGCGGTGATCTCCGCGGTGTTCCTGTACACGACCGTCGTGAACGTCATCGAGCGTCCGGACGGTGTGAAGATCGGTGCCTGCTTCATCGCCGGCATCATCCTGGTCTCGCTGCTGTCCCGGCTGGCGCGGGCCTTCGAGCTCCGCGTCACCCATGTCGAGCTGGACAGCATGGCGGAACGATTCGTCCGGGACATGGCCAGCCG
The DNA here is from genome assembly GCF_025642155.1 of Streptomyces sp. HUAS 15-9. Taxonomy (NCBI): domain Bacteria; kingdom Bacillati; phylum Actinomycetota; class Actinomycetes; order Kitasatosporales; family Streptomycetaceae; genus Streptomyces; species Streptomyces qianjiangensis. The sequence goes on from NZ_CP106798.1 coordinate 1,466,209, forward strand.
CAAGATGCGGTTCATCGCCAATGAGCCCGACCGGCGGGACAAGGCCGAGTACCGGGACAAGATCGAGCAGATCCGGGAGGACAACGAGTTCCCGGAGCACGAGGACTTCGTCTTCGTCGAGGTGACGGTCACCGACCCCTCCGAGTTCGAGGCGGGCCTGACCGTACGCGGCGAGGTGCTCCACAACCGCTACCGCGTCCTGACCCTGGAGTCCTCCTCCATCCCCAACGCCCTGGCGGCACTGCTCCTCCATGTCCGCGACTCGACGGGCTGCACCCCGCACATCTACTTCGAGTGGACCGAGGGCAACCCCTTCGCCAACTTCCTGCGCTTCTTCCTCTTCGGCCAGGGCGAGGTCGCCCCGGTCACCCGTGAGGTGCTGCGCGAGGCGGAGCCCAACCGCGCACTGCGCCCGCGCGTCCACACCGGCTGAGTCGGACGACGGTGGATCCCGACGGCCCGGCCCACCCGCCCGGCCGTCGGGATCCCATCCGCCCGGCCGTCAGGATCGCGTCAAGATCCGGCCCGACCGCGTCAGGGCTCCGTCAGCGACCCCAGTCCCGGCCCGCCCGGGACCATAGCGTCGACTCATGCTACGGAGCGGACGTCCGAGCCCGACCGGCGACCGCCACTGGCGCGGCAGCGCCCGGTTCGCTCTGGGCTGCGCCCTCGCCTTCCTCGGCATGGCCCTGCTGGTCGACTGGGACGCGGGCACCCTGACCTGCCCGCGGGCCCTGTTGTGGATCGCCCTGTCCGCCGCGGCGTTCTGCGTTCTGCTGCCGCATTGCGTCACCGCCGGCCCCGGCCGACTGTCGGTGCACGGTCTCGCACGGCGGCAAACGGTCCACACCGATGCCCTGGTGGCCGTACGGCAGTACGGCGGCGTCTCCTCGCACCTGGTCCTGCGGGACACCCACGGCCACCGACTGGAGGTCGACCCGCGCGTCCTTGTCGCCAACCCCCTCATCTGGCACGAGTTGGACACAGGCGTACGCCGCTCACTGCAGCGCGGCACGCTCCGCGAGGGCACAGACGTACTGGAACGGCTGGGCCACGAGATAGACGACTCGACCGCGCGGGCGGTCCTCGAGGCGTCGGGGCTCATCTGACCCATCCCCTGCGCGGTGGACGCGCCACGACCCGGCCGTAGCTCATACGGCCGCACACCTCCACGCGCAGGACGGCCGGCGTCCCCGGGTCACCGGCCGGACGCGTCTTGACCTTGGCGTAGCCGAGCGCCAGGGAGTCGGTGTCCACGACGACGCCCGGCCGGGTCACCAGCCGCAGCGTGCCGCCGCGCATGTCCAGGTCGATGCGCAGGGTGTCGTGCGCGATGACCGCCCGGGTGAAGTCGAGCGTCACATCGCCCCAGGCCGACTCGACCTCCATCCGCCGCGGCACCACCCAGTCGTCGCCGCGGGAGGCAGAGCCGCCCTGTTGTTCGATGCGGACGACGTCCTTGACCGGGACGGGCTCCGCCGCATCGGGCAGGTCCGCCGTCAGGGCGGCCAGCTCGCCCAGCGTCCGGGCGGACAGGGCTGCCTCCACTCGCTCGTCGTGCTCCTCGGCGGTGAGTCTGCCGTCCCCGGCGGCGACGGTCAGTACGTCCACCACCCGGTCCCGGTCCGCGTGCGAGGCCCGCACCTCGGGCGACGCACCCCTGCCGCGCACGAGCTCAGCCGACATTCCCTCACCCCGATCAGACCGTACGGACGCACCCACGCGAACTAACGCCATATCGCGTTATACCCAACGGCCAACCCCACGTCCGCGGTTCCCGCCCGTAGCCTTATCGTGATCCGCATGCAGTCCTACACGATCGGCCAGGCGGCACGGCTGCTCGGCGTGAGCCCGGACACCGCCCGCCGATGGGCCGACGCCGGCCGGATGACCACCCACCGCGACGAGGCCGGACGACGGCTCATCGACGGCAGGGACCTGGCCGCGTTCTCGGTCGAACTCGCCAGGACGGGAGCGACCGAGGAAGACGCCCCGTACACCTCGGCCCGCAACGCCTTCCCCGGGATCGTCACCGCGATCAAGCTCGGCGACGTCGCGGCCCAGGTGGAGATCCAGGCGGGCCCGCACCGACTCGTCTCCCTGCTGACCCGGGAGGCCGTCGAGGAACTGGGCCTGGAGGTCGGCATGGAGGCCACGGCCCGCGTGAAGTCGACGAACGTACACATCGACCGCGTCTGAAGAGCGGCGGGCGCCCGCCTCACGAAGCCGACGCCGAAGCCGACACCGACTCCGGCGCGCGGCCGGGTACGACCGGCGCCGACCCCCAGCGGCGGTAGCCCCCGTCCACCCGTATCGCGTCGATGCCGCTGATGTGCCGGCCCCCGCACCGGTCCTGGGGAAGCACCAGTTGAGGTCCGGCCGCGTCCAGCGGGGTGTCGTCGATGCTGACGGCGAGCAGAACCGGCGCATGGGCGAAATCGGGGTCGATCTCGGCCCAGGACAGCAGGGCGTGATGGCCGTCCGTACCGCTGACGGCGATGAGGAAGCGCAGCCGGTCCTTGCGCCGGACCGGGTCGAACTCGGGCCCCGCATCGGCCAGGACGTCGTACAGCCGCGGACCGGTGAACCGGTGGTGCTGCATCCCGCTCGTCGCGCACTCGAAGCTGACCCGCACCTGGTGCTGCGGCCACAGGTGCAGGTCGGGCACGGTCAGTCGGGCCGGCCGGGCCAGGTCACCGGTGACGGTGAGTTCCGCGGACGCCATGTACGACCACCTCCCGCATGACCGTACCCTGCCAGACCCCGTATACAAACGCATATGCCTACCACACGTCGCGATGATCCCAGCTCATGCGATGCAAGAGGCGTCCTGAACCTTGCATATGCGGCGTATTATCGCCGCACGGCCGTCGATCGGCGGCCGTGGAAGGGCGCGACCGCTTTTCCCGAAAGAACAGAGGTGTAGATCGTGATGACCCGTTCCGCGCGCCGGACCCGGCGGACGCTGCAGGCGACCGGTGCAGGAGTCGCAGCCCTGATAGCCCTGAGCGCCTGCTCCTCCTCCGACGACTCCTCCGGCTCGTCGGCCAAGTCGGACACCTCGACGTCCGCCTCACCCAAGCTGTCCGGCACGGTCACCGTCTTCGCAGCCGCCTCACTCAAGGAGAGCTTCACGACCCTGGGCGAGGAGTTCGAGAAGCAGCACCCGGGCACCAAGGTCAGCTTCAACTTCGGCGGCAGCGACACCCTCGCCGCCAGCATCACCTCCGGCGCCCCCGCCGACGTCTTCGCCGCCGCCAGCCCCAAGACCATGGCGATCGTGACGGACAAGAAGGACGCGGCCACCGCGCCCGCCACCTTCGTCCGCAACCAGCTGGAGATCGCCACCCTGCCGGGCAACCCCGACAAGGTCGCCTCCCTCAAGGACCTCACCAAGTCCGACCTCAAGGTCGTCCTGTGCGACAAGTCGGTGCCGTGCGGCGCCGCCGCGCACAAGGCCCTGGACGCCAGCAGCCTGAAGCTCACGCCCGTCTCCTACGAGGAGGACGTCAAGTCCGCCCTCAACAAGGTGGTGCTGAAGGAGGCCGACGCCGCGGTGGTCTACAAGACCGATGTGAAGGCGGCGGGTGACAAGGTGGAGGGCGTGGAGTTCCCCGAGTCGGCCAAGGCCATCAACGACTATCCGATCGCCCTGCTGAAGAACGCCGACAACGCGGCGGCGGCCAAGGAGTTCATCGCGCTCGTCCAGTCCGCCGAGGGCCAGAAGGTCCTGTCCGCGGCCGGCTTCCTCAAGCCGTGACCCCACTGGACAAGACCGGCGCCGCGGACACCCTGACGGGTGGGCCGCAGCGCCGGCGCGGCCGTACGGGCGGCACCGGCCGCGGAGTGCCGCTGCCGCTGCTGCTCCCCGGCGTGCTGGCCCTGGCGTTCCTGCTGCTCCCCCTCGTCGCCCTGCTCGTCCGGGCCCCCTGGAGCAGCATTCCGGACCAGCTCACCAGCCCCGAGGTGTGGCAGGCGCTCCAGCTCTCCCTGATCAGCGCAACCGCGGCAACCGCGGTGAGCCTGATCCTGGGCGTGCCGCTGGCCTGGCTGCTGGCCCGCACGGAGTTCCCGGGACGTGGCTTCGTACGGGCCCTGGTGACCCTGCCCCTGGTCCTCCCCCCGGTGGTGGGCGGTGTGGCCCTGCTCCTCGGGCTCGGTCGCAACGGCATCGTCGGCCAGTGGCTGGACTCCTGGTTCGGGATCACGCTGCCGTTCACCACGGCGGGGGTCGTGGTCGCGGAGGCCTTCGTCGCGATGCCGTTCCTCGTGATCAGCGTCGAGGGCACGCTGCGCGCCGCCGACCCGCGCTTCGAGGAGGCGGCCACCACCCTGGGTGCCTCCCGCTTCACCGCGTTCCGCCGCGTCACCCTGCCCCTGATCGCCCCCGGCATCGCCGCGGGCTCCGTCCTGGCCTGGGCACGCGCGCTCGGTGAGTTCGGCGCCACCATCACCTTCGCGGGCAACTTCCCCGGCCGCACCCAGACCATGCCGCTGGCCGTCTACCTCGCCCTGCAGAACGACCCGGAGGCGGCCATCGCCCTCAGCCTGGTGCTGCTGACCGTGTCGATCGCGGTCCTGGCGGGACTGCGCGACCGCTGGCTGACGACGTCGTGATCCACACAGACCGCCGTACGATCGTGTCCGAACGCACCACCACGGCCGCAAGCGGCACCAGTACGGCTCCCACCGGCCCCAGCCCCCGTACGAACACGTCCGACGCCGCGCCGCGCCGCACCCGACGGACGGCCGTCAATCCGCTCGACCCCTGGATGTGCGCCCCATGACCGACATCGACGACACCGCCGCCGGCCTCGTCACCGAAGGCGTCCGCGGTGACGGGCTCGACGCACGGCTCGTCGTCGACCGGGGTTCCTTCCGCCTCGACGTGACGCTGGCCGCCGCCCCGGGCGACGTGGTCGCGCTGCTGGGTCCGAACGGCGCCGGCAAGACCACGGCCCTGCGGGCGCTCGCCGGTCTCGTCCGGCTCACGGGCGGGCATCTGCGGCTGGACGGCACCTCGCTGGACCGTACGCCCCCGGAGTCCCGTCCGGTCGGCGTCGTCTTCCAGGACTATCTGCTCTTCCCCCATCTGTCGGCCCTGGACAACGTGGCCTTCGGCCCGCGCTGCCAGGGCGCGACCAAGGCCGAGGCCCGCGCGCAGGCCGCCGCCTGGCTCAAGCGCATGGGCCTGGCCGAGCACGCCGGTGCCAAGCCCCGCCGCCTCTCCGGCGGCCAGGCACAGCGCGTCGCCCTGGCCCGCGCCCTGGCCACCCACCCCCGGCTGCTGCTCCTGGACGAGCCGCTCGCCGCCCTCGACGCCCGCACCCGCCTGGAGGTGCGCGCCCAACTCCGCCGCCATCTGGCCGACTTCGAGGCGGTCGCCGTTCTGGTGACCCACGATCCGCTGGACGCGATGGTGCTCGCCGACCGGCTCGTCGTGATCGAGCACGGCCGTGTGGTTCAGGAGGGCTCCCCCGCCGACATCGCCCGCCGTCCGCGCACGGACTACATCGCGCAGCTGGTCGGTCTGAACCTCTACAAGGGCACCGCCGACGGCCACACGGTCCGCCTGGACGCCGGTCCCGCCATCACGACCACGGAGGACCTCACCGGATCGGTCTTCGTGGCGTTCCCGCCCGGTGCCGTCACCCTCTACCGGGACCGCCCCACCGGATCCAGCGCCCGCAACCTGTGGCGCTGCGAGGTCGCCGGTCTGGAGACCCACGGCGACCAGATCCGCGCCGACCTCACCGGCGACCTCCCGCTCGCCGCCGACCTCACCACGGTCGCCGCCACCGAACTCGACCTCCACCCGGGCGCAGCGGTCTGGGCAACGATCAAGGCGACGCAGACCCACGCATACCCGGCATAAGCCACCGGGAGCCCTACGGTGGGTGCCCATGACACTGAGCATCCGCAATCAACTCCCGGGCACCGTCACCGCCATCACCCCCGGCGAGGCCATGGCCACTGTGGGGATCCGTCTCGCCGGCGGCCAGGCACTCACCGCGGCGATCACCCTGGAGGCCGTGCACGAACTCGGCCTCGCCCCGGGCTCCGCCGTACGGGCCCTGGTGAAGTCGACCGAGGTCGCCCTCGCCACCCGCCCGGTCGAGGGAGTGTCGATCCGCAACCAGCTCGCGGGCACGGTCACCGACATCGCCACCGGCAGCGCGATGGCCTCGGTCAAGCTGTCCTTCGACGGCGGTGCCCTGACCGCCGCGGTCACCAGGGACGCCGTCGCCGACCTCGCCCTGACGGCCGGGTCCCCCGTCGTCGCACTGATCAAGGCGACCGAGGTGTCCGTGGCCACCGCGTGACCCACGAAGGGACCGCGTGACATGCGTGAGGGCTCCCGTCCCGGCCGGGACGGGAGCCCTCACGCATGCACTCTCGGGCCGGTCAGCCCTCGTACGCGTCCATCGGCGGGCACGAGCAGACCAGGTTCCGGTCGCCGAAGGCCTGGTCGATACGGCGCACCGGCGGCCAGTACTTGTCGGCGGCCGAGACACCGGCCGGGAAGACGGCCTCCTCGCGGCTGTAGGCGTGCGCCCACTCCCCACCCAGCGCGGCCGCCGTGTGCGGCGCGTTGCCCAGCGGGTTGTCCTCGGCCGGCCACTCGCCCGAGCCGACCTTCTCGATCTCCGCGCGGATCGCGATCATCGCATCGCAGAACCGGTCCAGCTCGGCCAGGTCCTCGGACTCGGTCGGTTCGATCATCAGCGTGCCGGCCACCGGGAACGACATCGTCGGCGCGTGGAAGCCGTAGTCGATCAGCCGCTTGGCGATGTCGTCGACGCTCACGCCGGTCGCCTTGGTCAGCGGGCGCAGGTCGATGATGCACTCGTGCGCGACCAGGCCGCCGGGGCCGGTGTAGAGCACCGGGTAGTGCGGCTCCAGACGCTTGGCGACGTAGTTGGCGCTCAGCACGGCCACCTGCGTGGCCCGCTTGAGCCCCTCGCCGCCCATGAGCCGGACGTAGGCCCACGAGATCGGCAGGATGCCGGCGGAGCCCCACGGGGCCGCCGAGACCGGCCCGACACCCGTCTCCGGACCTGCCGCGGGCTGCATCGGGTGGTTCGGCAGGTACGGCGCCAGGTGCGCCCGTACGCCCACGGGACCAACGCCGGGACCACCGCCGCCGTGCGGGATGCAGAAGGTCTTGTGCAGGTTGAGGTGGGAGACGTCGCCGCCGAAGTGGCCGGGCTTGGCCAGGCCGACCAGGGCGTTGAGGTTGGCGCCGTCCACGTAGACCTGGCCGCCCGCCTCGTGCACCTGGGCGCAGATGTCGGCGACGTGCTCCTCGAACACACCGTGGGTGGACGGGTACGTGATCATGAGCACGGCCAGCTCCTCGCGGTGCTGCTCGATCTTGGCCCGCAGGTCCTCGACGTCGATCTCGCCGTCCTCGGCGGTCTTCACGACGACGACCTTCATCCCGGCCATCACGGCGCTTGCGGCGTTGGTGCCGTGCGCGGAGGACGGGATCAGACAGATGGTGCGCTGCTCGTCGCCGTTGGCGCGGTGGTAGCCACGGACCGCCAGCAGACCGGCCAGCTCGCCCTGGGAGCCGGCGTTGGGCTGCAGGGAGACCTTGTCGTAGCCGGTGACCTCGGCGAGGCGCTCCTCCAGCTCACGGATGAGCGTGAGGAACCCCTCGGCCTGCTCGGCCGGCACGAAGGGGTGCAGCTGACCGAACTCGGGCCAGGTGACCGGCTCCATCTCGGTGGTCGCGTTCAGCTTCATGGTGCAGGAGCCGAGCGGGATCATGCCGCGGTCGAGCGCGTAGTCGCGGTCGGCCAGCTTGCGCAGGTAGCGCAGCATCGCCGTCTCGGAGCGGTGCTCGTGGAAGACCGGGTGGGTGAGGTAGGCGTCGGAGCGCAGCAGCGCGCCCGGCAGGGCCTGTGCCGTCGCCGCGTCCAGCGCCTCGATGTCACCCTCGATGCCGAACGCCGACCACACGGCGGCCAGCTGGGCGCGGTTGGTGGTCTCGTCGCAGGCGATGGAGACGTGGTCGGCGTCGGCCCGGTGGAGGTTGACGCCGTTGTCCCGGGCGGCGGCGACGATCTCGTCGGCGCGGCCGGTGACCTTGACGGTCAGCGTGTCGAAGTAGGCGCCGTGGACGATCTCGACGCCGCCGGCCTTGAGGCCCTCGGCGAGGATCGTGGCGTAGCGGTGGGTGCGGCGCGCGATGGTCTTGAGGCCTTCCGGCCCGTGGTAGACGGCGTACATGCCCGCCATCACCGCCAGCAGCACCTGCGCGGTGCAGATGTTGCTGGTCGCCTTCTCGCGGCGGATGTGCTGCTCGCGGGTCTGCAGGGCGAGCCGGTAGGCCTTGTGGCCGTCGGCGTCGACGGAGACGCCGACGAGGCGCCCGGGCAGGCTGCGCGCGAACTTCTCGTGCACGGCCATGTAGCCCGCGTGCGGTCCGCCGAAGCCCATCGGCACGCCGAAGCGCTGGGTCGTGCCGACGGCGATGTCCGCGCCGAGCTCGCCCGGCGAGACCAGCAGGGTCAGGGCGAGCAGATCGGCGGCGACGGTGACGAGCGCGCCGAGCTCGTGCGCCTGGTCGACGATCGGCTTGATGTCCCGTACGGCACCGGAGGCGCCCGGGTACTGGACGAGCACGCCGTTGATCTCGCGCTCGGCGATCTCGGCCGGGATACCGCCGCTGAGGTCGGCGACCACGACCTCGACGCCGGCCGGCTCGGCGCGGGTCTCGATCACGGCGACGGTCTGCGGCAGCGCGTCCGCGTCGACCAGGAACAGGCCCTTCTTGTTCTTGCCCATGCGCCGGGACAGTGCCATCGCCTCGGCGGCGGCCGTGCCCTCGTCGAGGAGGGACGCGCCCGAGGTCGGCAGGCCGGTGAGGTCGGCGACCATGGTCTGGAAGTTCAGCAGGGCCTCGAGGCGCCCCTGGGAGATCTCCGGCTGGTAGGGCGTGTAGGCCGTGTACCAGGCGGGGTTCTCCATGACGTTGCGCAGGATGACGGGCGGGGTGAAGGTCCCGTAGTACCCGAGTCCGATCATCGAGCCGAGCACCTGGTTGCGGTCGGCGAGCGAGCGCAGCTCGGCGAGCACCTCGGCCTCGGTCCGGGCGCCCGGCAGATCGAGCGCGTCGGCGTTCTTGATCACATCCGGCACCGCGGTGGCGGTGAGCTCGTCGAGCGAGCCGTAACCGACGTGCGCGAGCATCTTGGCCCGCGCCTCCTGGTCGGGCCCGATGTGGCGCTGTTCGAAGGGGATGCCCTGTTCGAGCTCGGTGAGCGGAATGCGCTGGGCGGTCATTGCGGAGGCCTCCTGGTCTGACGCGACCTTCGAGGGGCACCCCGGCACGGGCACCCCGACGGCCTCCCCCTCTGTCATCTCAACCTGAGAGCTTCACCGGGTCGCCCGAAGGGCACCGGTTTTCACCGTCGGTGAGAGCGGAAGCCGTCGACACCCGCCCTGCTTTCCAGAGTGACCTCGTCCGTGCGGTACGTGAGCCTGAGAGATTCCGGGGAGGATTTGCTCCTTCGGCGCCTCCGATGGTGTCCGGAGGACTCTCCCGCACGGGGTCAGCAGCCGTTTGCAAGACTACCAGCGAGGTCAACGCCCGGGCCTTCGAGTGGCCGCCTCCTTGATTGTGCTCTTTTGTAGTGCTTACGGATGAGTTGCGACCAAGTGGAGGGCCCGTGCAGACCGACATCGATCCGCGCAACCTGATCGGCCGCAAGGCGTTCGACCGCAATGGCACCAAGATCGGCACGATCGACGAGGTGTACCTCGACGACGCGACCGGCATGCCGGAGTGGGCGGCCATACGCACCGGTCTGTTCTCGCGGGACGCGTTCGTCCCGCTGGAGCCCAGTGAACTGGTCGAGGGCACCCTCCACGTCCCGTTCGACCGAGCCCTCATCAAGGACGCGCCCGACTTCGGTGTGGGCCGCCATCTCTCCCCGGAGCAGGAGCTCCAGCTCTACCACCACTACGGCCTGGACGTGGCCCCACCGCCCCGACTCCCCGACCACGACTTCGGCAACCTGGCAGGCACGGACGAGGCCTGAGGCCGAACGGGTGGGGTGACCGAGGAAACAGCAGGGCGGGCCGGAGCAGCCTCCATGCCTTCCGCGCCCGTCTCACACGCCGGCAACCCATCCGGGTCCCGGCGACCGCCTCACGGCGGCGTGGTCGCGGCCCGAGGCTCCCCCACGCTCCGCTCCGGCCCGCCGCGAGCCACCCCTGATCCGCCCTCGGCCACGTCGCCCCCACCCTCCCCGACCCGGGCTCGCCCGGAGCCCCGCTCGGCGTCTCCCTCCCCCGCTCCCAGGACCAACGGCAACGGATCCGCCGGCTCCAGGTTCCCGTCGTCGGCCCGGAACGTCCGCACCCGCCCGGGCTCCGAGTGCGGCGTCTCGAAGCGCACGGTGACCCGGCCCAGTCCGCTGCCCTGCACCCAGCCGTGTCCGTACTCGGTGTGCCGCACGTCATGACCGGGCGACCAGTGCCGCTCGGCAGGGGCCGGGATGTCCTGCTCCGGCTCGGCCACGCTCTCCTCCGGCACCACGTCGGCCCGCTCGCCCGCCGCCTGCGCGAAGAGGTCCTCCTGTGTGTAGTCGGCGAGTCCGGAGACGCCCACGCCGAGCAGCCGTACACCGCCCGTCGTGTCCACCGAGTCGAGGAGCCGCGCGGCGGCCTCCCGCACCACCGCCGGATCGTCCGTGGGCCCACGGAGCGTCTCGGACCGGGTGAGCGTGGAGAAGTCGTACCGCCGCACCTTCAGCACGATGGTCCGGCCCGACAGCCCGGCCCCGCGCAGCCGCCGTACGCACCGCTCGGCGAGCCGCTGCACCTCAAGACCCACTCTGAGCCGGTCGTGGATGTCCACGTCGTACGTGTCCTCGACCGAGACCGACTTGGTCTCCCGCTCGGCCACCACGGGCCGCTCGTCGTGCGCCAGCGCCATGGCGTACAGCCCGTGCCCATGAGCCTTGCCCAGCAGCCGTACGAGCTCGTCCTCGCCCGCCTCGGCGATCTCGTCCACCGTGGTGATCCCGGCTCTTCGCAGATGGTCGCCCGTCGCCGGGCCGACCCCTGGCAGCGTCCGCACCGACATCGGGCCCAGCAGCGCCCGCTCGGTCCCCGGTTCGATCAGCACCAGCCCGTCCGGCTTGGCCTGCTCGGAGGCGATCTTGGCGAGCATCTTCGACGCCGCGAGCCCCACCGACCCGGTGAGCCCCGTGACGGCCCGTATGTCCCCGCGCAGCTTGGCCCCGGCCAGCCGTGCGGACTCCTCGTCCCAGGCCGCTCCCCCGGCCTCCAGATCGACGAACGCCTCGTCCAGGCTCAGCGGCTCCACCAGGGGGGACAGCTCGCGCAGCAGCCCCATCACCTGCTCGCTGACCGTCCGGTACAGGCTGAAGCGCGGCACGAGATACGCCGCGTTCGGAGCCAGCCGACGCGCCTGGGCCATGGGCATCGCCGAGTGGACCCCGAAGACCCGCGCCTCGTACGACGCCGTGGCGACCACTCCGCGAGGTCCGAGCCCGCCCACGACGACGGCCTTCCCGCGCAGGCTCGGCTTGGATGCCTGCTCCACCGAGGCGAAGAAGGCATCCATGTCGAGATGCAGGATCGTGGGCGCGTTTCTCACAACTCCGATGCTGCACCACGCCACTGACAACGCCCCGGAAAGGAACGGGACGGGGCGCGGTCGGCCGCGCCCGGGGACCTCTCCTCAGACGGCCCGGTTGCGCCGCCGCGCGAGCTCGTCGGCGGGGTTGTGCCCCACAAGGGTCTCGCCCGTGTCGATGCGTTCACCGTGCAGCTGGGAGAGCGCGCTTTCCACGTCCCGCCACACCACGCCCACCGCGATGCCGAAGATGCCCTGACCGCCCTGGAGCAGGGCGTGCACCTCGTCCGGCGAGGTGCACTCGTAGACCGTGGCACCGTCGCTCATCAGCGTCATGCGCCCCAGGTCGCGGAAACCGCGTTCTCTGAGGTGCACGACGGCGGTACGGATGTTCTGCAGCGAGACCCCGGTGTCCAGGAACCGCTTGACGATCTTCAGGACGACGACGTCCCGGAAGCTGTACAGACGCTGCGTGCCCGACCCGTACGCGGGCCGCACGCTCGGCTCGACCAGACCCGTGCGGGCCCAGTAGTCGAGCTGCCGGTAGGTGATGCCGGCGGCCGCGCAGGCCGTCGGACCGCGGTAGCCGATCTCCTCGGACGCCATGGGCCCCGCCCCTTTGCTGTTCGGCACGGCCGAGGGCCGCTGGGGGACGTGGCCGACCGCGCCGCCGGGATGGGCGTACCCCCTGCTCGAACGCAGCTGAGAGCTTGAGGGAGGGTACGGACCGCTCTCCCCGAACCCGCGTCCGGGGGCACCCCCAGCCGTACCGTCGCCGCTGCTTCTCACGCCGACCTCCGTCCTTGACCTGCCTTCTCGACGGTAGGCAGTCACCAGGGGTGCGTCAACGATCGCCACACTCGGCACGCCGAGTGATAATCACCCTAGGAGTGGTTTCCCGTGCCCCACCGCGGGGAAAGGCTAGCCGAATGCTCTCGCGGGGGTCCGTAGGACGCTCTCAATGGCCGGTGGCATTTGCCGGCATCCCGCCCGTAACAGGGCGCCGACCGGCCGGTCACGGACCGCGTCCGCAGGATCGGCCGCCCCCTCACTGGCTGCTGGTGCCGAAGTCCTCGGGTGAGATCTGGTCGAGGAACTCGCGGAACTTCTCGACCTCGTCCTCCTGCTCGTCCGGGATCGCGATGCCCGCGTCGTCGAGCACCGTGTCGCTGCCGTAGATCGGCGTTCCGGTACGCAGGGCCAGCGCTATGGCATCGGAGGGGCGGGCACTCACCTCGACCCCGCTGGCGAAGACCAGCTCCGCGTAGAAGACGCCTTCACGCAGGTCGGTGATGCGTACTTCCGTGAGCTCCTGGCCGACGGCCTCGAGCACGTCCTTGAACAGGTCGTGGGTCAGCGGTCGCGCGGGGGCCATGCCCTGCTGGGCGAAGGCGATCGCCGTCGCCTCCCCCGGCCCGATCCAGATGGGGAGGTACCTGTCGCCTCCCACTTCGCGCAGGAGCACGATCGGTTGGTTGGAGGGCATTTCGACCCGGACACCTACGACATCGAGCTCGTTCACACAGCAACCCTAGGCCGTGCTCGGGACGTTTGGGTAGTCGGGCCGGGAACGGGTGGCCGATACGGCCTGTCGAACGCCGCCGCCGCTCACGGCAGACGCACCCCGAGAGCGGTCTTCACCAGGGCCGCGTGCAGCCGCACGGTGAGCACCGCCAGCTCCTTCGTACGCGCTTCGGCGTGGGCCCTGGTCTGCGGGTTGCGGTGCCGCTTCAAAGGGGCCACCACCTGGTCCACCAGGCCCGCCTCGCGGTCCGCGGCGGCCTTCATCACCCGCAGGTGGCGCGGCTCGATCCCGTGCCGGCCCAGCTCGGCGACGAGCGAGGCCACGGTGACCGCCTCCGCGTCGTACACACCGCCCTCGAGCGGAGCGATGAGCCCGTAGGACTCCCACTCCTCGAGGGCGCTCTCGTCGATCTTCGCGGCCTCCAGCAGCTCGGCCCGGCCGATCCTGGCCGCCGTGGGCGTGTCGCACGGCTCCAGGACGGTCTCGCCGTCCCGCTGACGCCCCACGACGGGCAGCTGCACGGCCTCGCCACGCTCCATGGCGTCCAGGTGCTCCCGGATCACCTTGAGCGGCAGATAGTGGTCCCGCTGCATCCTCAGGACGTGGCCCAGACGCTCGACGTCACCGGCGCTGAACTTGCGGTACCCCGACGGCGTCCGCTGCGGCTCGATGAGCCCCTCCGACTCCAGGAAGCGGATCTTGGAGATGGTGACTTCGGGGAACTCGCCGCGCAGCACGTTCAGCACCGTGCCGATGCTCATCAGCCCACTGTCCGCGGCGGCGGCACCGTGCCCGGCACCGCCGCTCGGTGTTTGAAGCATGGACCTTCCCTGACGGGTCAGACGCCCTGCCGGCTCGAGTAGAAGACCAGCCGGTACTTGCCGATCTGCACCTCGTCACCGTTCGACAGGGCGACCTGGTCGATCCGCTCGCGGTTGACGTACGTGCCGTTGAGACTGCCCACATCGGCCACCGTGAACGAGCCGTCCGGCGAGCGCCGGAACTCCACGTGGCGGCGCGAGACCGTCACGTCGTCCAGGAAGATGTCGCTCTGCGGGTGACGCCCGGCCGTGGTCAGCTCGCCGTCCAGCAGGAAGCGGCTGCCGGAGTTCGGCCCGCGACGCACCACCAGCAGCGCCGAGCCCATGGGCAGTGCGTCCACGGCCGCCTGCGCCTCGGGAGAGAGCGCCGGCATCTGCGTCTGACCGGTGGCCTCGGCGTCGTAGGCCTCGAGACCGGAGATGGAGATCGTGGACGTCGTCTCGGACGCACGCTCCGGCGCCACGCCGGGACGCAGTGGGGCACCACAGTTGGAACAGAACCGGGCGTTCTCCGCGTTCCGGTTACCGCACCTCGTACACACCAGGACCGACATGGACGGATCCTCCTGCCGCGGCTGCCCCGCGGGGGCATTGGACGCATACGGGTCGGGGGCAAACCCTCCACCCGTACTTGAGGTTGACGGTTGCCCGAAACCTATGCCGCCGGACTGGGCAGGGTCAACAGACGGCGCGCCCTGGCCGCCGGAAATGTCACCGCCCGGACCAGGGACCTGGTCACGGAACAGTGGGCGCTGGCCCTCTGCGTCAGGCTGTGCGCGATGACGAGCGGTCGCGTTGTCGCTGCCCTCTCGCGCGCTCTTGCCGAACAACTTCGCAAACAACTTCACGGGCGATTCCCCTTGACCGAAACAGACCCGCCCGTGGGGCAGGACGAACCCTGATTGCATACACCGGTCGACCCGGACACCTTCACAACGTCCGTATCCACCAGACAGTTTCCACCACGCGCCACCTCTTCGGTGCGCCGACCCCCCGCAACCTCATGCCCCTGCCGGACGGCCCCCATGCACCACCGGTTCACTGGGAGGACGACCGAGCGTAGTCAGGCCGCTTCGCCGCCCGCAAGGCGTCAACCACGATCTTGGTCGACCGCTCGACGGTCACGACGGCCTGCTCCTTCTCGAGGGTCTGCACCACGCCTCCGGGGATGTTGAGCGCCGGTTCGAGGTCCTGCGGCTTGCCGATGACCTTGAAACGATAGGGGGCGTTGATCTTGTTCCCGTCGACGCTCACGCTCTTGCCGGAGTCCGTCAGATAGGTGTTGGCGACGACCCGCACGCCGTTCACCTCGATCGCCTCCGCACCGGCCGCGCGCAGCTCCTGGATCGCGTCGAGCAGCATGTCCGCCTGGACCGTCCCCTTCGCGTCGTCGATCGTGATCGTGATGCCGGGGCCCTGCGCGGCCACCGTGCCAGCCAGAATGCCGAGTTGCTTCTCCTTCTCGGCGGTCTGCTTGCGGGCCTCGGCCGCCTGGTCGGAGCTGCTCTGCAGTTCCGACCGCTGCTTCTCGAGTCCCTGCTTCTCGTCCTCAAGACGCTGAGTACGGTCATCCAGTTCATCGAGGATGCGAACGAGATCTTCCTGACGGGCACCGCGCAGCGCGCTGTCGCTGTCGCTGTTCGAGGCCACCTGCACGGCCAGGCCGAAGCCGAGGCCGAACAGCAGCAGGGCGACGATGAGTTGGGCCCTGGTGACCCGCGGCGGCCACAGGCCCTTCACCAGCCGCTGGCGGCCCGTGAGCGCGGCCTCGGGCCGCTCCTGGGCCGACTGCTCGGCGTCGGGGGCCGGCGCGGGCACTTCCGCGGGCAGTTCCTTGCGCAGTCTGTTCTCCGGCTGCTCGTCCTCGTTGCTCATCGTTCTCACGCCCGGAACACGTGGCGCCGGATCGCCGCCGCGTTGGAGAAGATCCGGATGCCGAGCACCACCACGACACCCGTGGACAGCTGCGCCCCCACACCCAACTTGTCGCCCAGGAAAACGATCAGCGCGGCCACCACCACGTTCGACAGGAACGACACCACGAAGACCTTGTCGTCGAAGATCCCGTCGAGCATGGCCCGCAGGCCACCGAAGACGGCGTCGAGCGCCGCGACGACGGCGATCGGCAGATAAGGCTCGACGACCGCCGGAACCTCAGGACGGACCAACAGGCCGGCCACGACTCCCACGATGAGGCCCAGTACGGCGATCACGATGTGCCCTTCTCAGTGCTCGGCTGTGCTGTACGTACGATCACACTCGGTGCTGCGGGCAACCTGACGTCACTCTCCGTGAAGATCCCGGTCCGGATGCCGTAGTTCTCCGCCAGGGCATGCAGATACAGCCCGTCGGCGCTGTTCTGGAACGTGGTGCTCAACCTGCCCCCATCGCCCACCGCGAGCACCGTGTAGGGCGGCACCAGCGGCTTGTTGTCGACCAGTATCGCGTCACCCGCGGCCCTGATCGCGGACAGGGCGGTCAGCCGCTGCCCGTTGATGGAGATCGCCTCGGCCCCGGAGGCCCACAGCCCGTTCACGACGCGCTGCATGTCGCGGTCGCGCACCCGGCCGGTGTCGGAGAAATCGGAGGTCTCGCGCGGATTGCCGGCGTCGCCGCCCGTGGAGGCTTCCTTCGCGTCGTTCACGACGAGCTTCACACCGGGGCCGTGCACCGCCGTGGCGCCCGACAGGATTCCCACCAGGTCCGCCTGGCCACTGCCGCCACTCTGCTTCAGTGCCGCCCGCTGGCGCGCGCTCACGTCGTCGCGCAGCTTGTCGACGGTGCCCTCCAGCTTGTCCGCCGACGAGGTCTCCCGGTCGATGCGGTCGATCAGCTCCTGCCGCTCCTTGGCGACGACCGGTGCCGCCACGCGCGCCTGGGCCGCGCCGACGGTCACGACCAGCGCCGCGAGCACCAGACCGCCGGCGAGACCGAGCTTCGCCCGCAGAGTCTTCGGCATGCCGCCCTCGCCCTGGGACTTCTTCCGGGCGGCGG
This sequence comes from Streptomyces sp. HUAS 15-9, assembly GCF_025642155.1. Taxonomy (NCBI): domain Bacteria; kingdom Bacillati; phylum Actinomycetota; class Actinomycetes; order Kitasatosporales; family Streptomycetaceae; genus Streptomyces; species Streptomyces qianjiangensis. The sequence goes on from NZ_CP106798.1 coordinate 1,483,163, forward strand.
CCTCGGCGTACCCGTCGTCGAGGCTGTGATCCATGACGTTGGTGATCAACGACATGGAGGCGTCCGGACGCGACGGCCGCGGGGCCGTGCTCCGAACGGGGGGTTGCTGCGGCATGCCGCACATCGTCGCACGTCGCGACCAGTACCTCCGAATGGCCCCACCGGCGTGCCGGACAGGCCCCCTTGGGGGACACTTGTCCGGCACGCGCGCGTGCAGCGGGTTTTACCGTCCGGCGCTGTCTACAATCGCGGACCATTCGTCGAGCAGGGCCTGCGCTGAGGCATCGTCCGGCCCTTCCGCCCACAGATGGGTGACCGCCTCGGCGGGGTCGGGCAGCACCATCACCCAGCGCCCGTCGGTCTCCACGACGCGTACTCCGTCCGTCGTGTCGACAAAGCGATCTCCGGCCGCCTCCACGACCCGGCGCATGACCAGTCCCTTCACGGCCCATGGCGTGGCCAGGTCCCGCTTGAGAACGTGTGCCCGCGGGATCCGCGCGTCGATCTGGCTGAGGGTGAGCTGCGTCCGCGCCACCAGCCCGATCAGCCGTACGAAGGCCGCCGTACCGTCGTAGACACCGCTGAACTCCGGGACGATGAAGCCGCCCTTGCCGTCACCACCGAAGATCGTCCCCTCCTCACGCCCCACGCGCGTGAGGTCGTCCGGAGAGGTGGTGGTCCACTCGACCTGGGTGCCGTGATAGGCGGCCACCTGCTCGGCGATCCTGGTCGTGGTCACCGGCAGCGCCACACGGCCGCTGCGCCGCTCCGCGGCCACCAGGTCCAGCATCACGAGCAGAGCCCGGTCGTCCTCGATGATCCGGCCCTTCTCGTCCACCAGGGACAGCCGCTCGCCCACGGGGTCGAAGCGCACGCCGAACGCGGCCCCGGACGACGCCACGATCTCGCCGAGGCGCACCAGCCCCGACCGCCGGACATCGGCCGTCTCCGTCGGCCTGGACTCGTCGAGACCGGGATTGATGGTCAGCGAGTCCACACCGAGCTTTCCGAGCAGGCTGGGCAGGACGAGCCCGGCACTGCCGTTCGAGGCGTCCACGACCACCTTGAGCCCCGACTCGGCGATCCCGGTGGTGTCGATGTTCCGCAGCAGCGACCCGGTGTACGAGTCGAAGACGCTCGCCGGGAAGTACAGGTCGCCGATCTCGCCGGGGAACGCACGCCGGTACTCCTGCCGTGCGAACACGCGGTCCAGCTTTCGCTGGCTCGCCTGCGAGAGGTCGGCCCCTCGCCCGTCGAAGAACATGATGTCGACGGAGTCCGGCACACCTGGTGAGGTCCGGATCATGATCCCGCCGGCGCTGCCGCGAGCGGTCTGCTGCCGGGCCACGGGCAGCGGTACGTTCTCCAGGTCCCGTACGTCGATCGCGCTGGCCTGCAGCGCCGAGATCACCGCACGCTTGAGCGCACGGGCACCCCGGGAGTGGTCGCGGGCCGTGGTAACCGTGGAGCCCTTCTTGAGGGTGGTCGCGTAGGCGCCGGCCAGCCGCACGGCGAGTTCCGGCGTGATCTCGACGTTGAGGATGCCGGTCACCCCACGGGCGCCGAACAGATGCGCCTGGCCCCTGGACTCCCAGATGACCGAGGTGTTGACGAAGGCACCGGCCTCGATGGTCTTGAACGGATAGACCCGGACGTTGCCCTGAACGATCGATTCTTCGCCGATCAGGCACTCATCACCGATGACCGCGCCGTCCTCGATCCGGGCCGCCCGCATGATGTCGGTGTTCTTTCCGACGACGCAGCCCCGCAGATTGCTGTGCTGCCCGACGTACACGTTGTCGTGCACGACAGCCCTGTGCAGGAATGCGCCCGTCTTCACGACCACGTTCGACCCGACGACGGTGTGCTCACGGATTTCCGCGCCGGCCTCGACCTTGGCGTAGTCACCGATGTAGAGCGGCCCCCGGAGAACGGCGTCCGGATGCACCTCGGCGCCCTCCGCCACCCATACGCCCGGGGAGATCTCGAACCCGTCGATCTCGACGTCGACCTTGCGCTCCAGGACATCGGCCTGGGCCTTCACATACGACTCGTGCGTACCGACGTCCTCCCAGTAGCCCTCGGCGACATAGCCGTACACCGGCTTGCCTTCCTTCATGAGCTGCGGGAAGACATCGCCCGACCAGTCCACGGGAACGTCGGCCTCGACATAGCCGAACACCTCGGGCTCCATGACATAGATGCCCGTGTTCACCGTGTCGGAGAAGACCTGGCCCCAGGTCGGCTTCTCGAGGAAACGCTCGACCTTGCCCTCTTCGTCGACGATGGTGATGCCGAATTCCAGTGGATTGGGCACACGCGTCAGACAGACGGTGACCAGCGCACCCTTCTCCTTGTGGAAGTTGATCAGCTCGGTGAGGTCGAAGTCGGTCAGGGCATCGCCGGAGATGACAAGGAAAGCGTCGTCCTTCAACGCCTCTTCGGCGTTCTTGACGCTTCCGGCGGTACCGAGTGGCTTCTCCTCATTGGCATATGTGAGCTCCATTCCGAGCTCCTCGCCGTCACCGAAGTAGTTCTTGACGAGCGAGGCCAGGAACTGCACGGTTACGACGGTCTCGTTGAGCCCATGCCTTTTGAGCAGCCGCAGCACATGCTCCATGATCGGGCGGTTCACTACCGGAAGGAGCGGCTTGGGCATGCTCGAGGTCATGGGGCGAAGGCGTGTGCCTTCACCACCGGCCATCACGACGGCCTTCATGTCGGAAGCGTCCTCCTCTAGAGACGACGGTCCAGCCGACTTCACCCGTCAAGATTGTCCCGCACTTTTCCACCGCGGGCCATCGAGCCCTACGTCCGGACAATCGCCGAGCTCAATCGGCCATGGCGTCCGCACGAACCAGGCGGCGGACTTGGACCACGTAGAGCACTCCTGCCCACCAGTACAGCGTTGTACCCCATCCGGCGAACGCCCATCCGAAAATAGCAGCGAGTGACGAGATCCATCCATGTCCGTCACTCAGCAGGAGCAACGGGAAAGCGTACATCAGATTGAAGGTGGCTGCCTTCCCCAAGAAGTTCACCTGCGGCGGCGGATAGCCATGACGCCTGAGGATGCCCACCATCACCAGCAGAACCAGCTCTCGCGCCAGCAGCACGGCGGTCAGCCAGAGCGGCAGGATCTCGCGCCAGGTGAGGCCCACCAGCGTCGAGAGAATGTAGAGCCGGTCGGCAGCGGGATCGAGCAGCCGGCCGAGGCTGCTGATCTGATTCCAGCGCCGCGCGAGCTTCCCGTCCAGGTAGTCGCTGATCCCGCTCAGCGCGAGCACCAGCAGGGCCCAGCCATCGCTGTTGGGACCCCCGAACTCCGGCCGGAGGATCAACCACAGAAAGACGGGCACGCCGACGAGACGCGCCATGCTGAGGATGTTCGGGATGGTGAGGACCCGGTCCGTCTGGACACGGGTCTCCTGGACCTCCACCCGGGGGCCTCCTGGGAAACGAGCCAACGATGCCCCCTGACCCTACCTCAACGCAAAAAAGCTCCGGCTCCTGGGCTTCGTGCCCAAGAGCCAGAGCTCTAAAGGGAGTTCGGCGGTGTCCTACTCTCCCACAGGGTCCCCCCTGCAGTACCATCGGCGCTGTGAGGCTTAGCTTCCGGGTTCGGAATGTAACCGGGCGTTTCCCTCACGCTATGACCACCGAAACACTATGAAACTGTGAACGCCGCACCATGCCTGAAAGCATGGGGCTGTTCGTGGTTTCAGAACCAACACAGTGGACGCGAGCAACTGAGGACAAGCCCTCGGCCTATTAGTACCGGTCAACTCCACCAGTTACCTGGCTTCCATATCCGGCCTATCAACCCAGTCGTCTACTGGGAGCCTTACCCCATCAAGTGGGTGGGAGTCCTCATCTCGAAGCAGGCTTCCCGCTTAGATGCTTTCAGCGGTTATCCCTCCCGAACGTAGCCAACCAGCCATGCCCTTGGCAGAACAACTGGCACACCAGAGGTTCGTCCGTCCCGGTCCTCTCGTACTAGGGACAGCCCTTCTCAAGACTCCTACGCGCACAGCGGATAGGGACCGAACTGTCTCACGACGTTCTAAACCCAGCTCGCGTACCGCTTTAATGGGCGAACAGCCCAACCCTTGGGACCGACTCCAGCCCCAGGATGCGACGAGCCGACATCGAGGTGCCAAACCATCCCGTCGATATGGACTCTTGGGGAAGATCAGCCTGTTATCCCCGGGGTACCTTTTATCCGTTGAGCGACGGCGCTTCCACAAGCCACCGCCGGATCACTAGTCCCGACTTTCGTCCCTGCTCGACCCGTCGGTCTCACAGTCAAGCTCCCTTGTGCACTTACACTCAACACCTGATTGCCAACCAGGCTGAGGGAACCTTTGGGCGCCTCCGTTACTCTTTAGGAGGCAACCGCCCCAGTTAAACTACCCATCAGACACTGTCCCTGATCCGGATCACGGACCCAGGTTAGACATCCAGCACGACCAGACTGGTATTTCAACGACGACTCACCGCGAACTGGCGTCCGCGTTTCAAAGTCTCCCAGCTATCCTACACAAGCCGAACCGAACACCAATATCAAACTGTAGTAAAGGTCCCGGGGTCTTTCCGTCCTGCTGCGCGAAACGAGCATCTTTACTCGTAGTGCAATTTCACCGGGCCTATGGTTGAGACAGTCGAGAAGTCGTTACGCCATTCGTGCAGGTCGGAACTTACCCGACAAGGAATTTCGCTACCTTAGGATGGTTATAGTTACCACCGCCGTTTACTGGCGCTTAAGTTCTCAGCTTCGCCCCACCGAAATGGAGCTAACCGGTCCCCTTAACGTTCCAGCACCGGGCAGGCGTCAGTCCGTATACATCGCCTTACGGCTTCGCACGGACCTGTGTTTTTAGTAAACAGTCGCTTCTCGCTGGTCTCTGCGGCCACCCCCAGCTCACCGAGTAAATCGGATCACCGGAGCTGGCCCCCCTTCTCCCGAAGTTACGGGGGCATTTTGCCGAGTTCCTTAACCATAGTTCACCCGAACGCCTCGGTATTCTCTACCTGACCACCTGAGTCGGTTTAGGGTACGGGCCGCCATGAAACTCGCTAGAGGCTTTTCTCGACAGCATAGGATCATCCACTTCGCCACAATCGGCTCGGCATCAGGTCTCAGCCGTATGCAAGGCGGATTTGCCTACCTTGCGGCCTACACCCTTACCCCGGGACAACCACCGCCCGGGATGGACTACCTTCCTGCGTCACCCCATCACTCACCTACTAACCGCTTGGTCCGGCGGCTCCACCACTCCCCTCAACTCCGAAGAGATCAGGGCGGCTTCACGGCCTTAGCATCACGATGCTCGATGTTTGACGCTTCACAGCGGGTACCGGAATATCAACCGGTTATCCATCGACTACGCCTGTCGGCCTCGCCTTAGGTCCCGACTTACCCTGGGCAGATCAGCTTGACCCAGGAACCCTTAGTCAATCGGCGCAAACGTTTCTCACGTTTGTATCGCTACTCATGCCTGCATTCTCACTCGTCAACCGTCCACAACTACCTTCCGGTGCTGCTTCACCCGGCAGACGACGCTCCCCTACCCATCACAGCAGGCGTTGGCCCTATATGCTGCAATGACACGACTTCGGCGGTACGCTTGAGCCCCGCTACATTGTCGGCGCGGAATCACTAGACCAGTGAGCTATTACGCACTCTTTCAAGGGTGGCTGCTTCTAAGCCAACCTCCTGGTTGTCTGTGCGACTCCACATCCTTTCCCACTTAGCGTACGCTTAGGGGCCTTAGTCGATGCTCTGGGCTGTTTCCCTCTCGACCATGGAGCTTATCCCCCACAGTCTCACTGCCGTGCTCTCACTTACCGGCATTCGGAGTTTGGCTAAGGTCAGTAACCCGGTAGGGCCCATCGCCTATCCAGTGCTCTACCTCCGGCAAGAAACACACGACGCTGCACCTAAATGCATTTCGGGGAGAACCAGCTATCACGGAGTTTGATTGGCCTTTCACCCCTAACCACAGGTCATCCCCCAGGTTTTCAACCCTGGTGGGTTCGGTCCTCCACGAAGTCTTACCTCCGCTTCAACCTGCCCATGGCTAGATCACTCCGCTTCGGGTCTTGAGCGTGCTACTGAAACGCCCTGTTCGGACTCGCTTTCGCTACGGCTTCCCCACACGGGTTAACCTCGCAACACACCGCAAACTCGCAGGCTCATTCTTCAAAAGGCACGCAGTCACGAGATACAGCAAGCTGCATCCGACGCTCCCACGGCTTGTAGGCACACGGTTTCAGGTACTATTTCACTCCCCTCCCGGGGTACTTTTCACCATTCCCTCACGGTACTATCCGCTATCGGTCACCAGGGAATATTTAGGCTTAGCGGGTGGTCCCGCCAGATTCACACGGGATTTCTCGGGCCCCGTGCTACTTGGGTGTCTCTCAAACGAGCCGTACAGATTTCAGCTACGGGGGTCTTACCCTCTACGCCGGACCTTTTGCATGTCCTTCGCCTATCCATACGGTTTCTGACTCGTCCCACGGTAAGCAGACCGTGGAAGAGAGATCCCACAACCCCGCATGCGCAACCCCTGCCGGGTCTCACACGCATACGGTTTGGCCTCATCCGGTTTCGCTCGCCACTACTCCCGGAATCACGGTTGTTTTCTCTTCCTGAGGGTACTGAGATGTTTCACTTCCCCTCGTTCCCTCCACACTGCCTATGTGTTCAGCAGTGGGTGACAGCCCATGACGACTGCCGGGTTTCCCCATTCGGAAACCCCCGGATCAAAGCCTGGTTGACGACTCCCCGGGGACTATCGCGGCCTCCCACGTCCTTCATCGGTTCCTGGTGCCAAGGCATCCACCGTGCGCCCTTAAAAACTTGGCCACAGATGCTCGCGTCCACTGTGCAGTTCTCAAACAACGACCAGCCACCCGTCACACACCAGAACTCTGATGCTTCACCGGGGCCGACATCCGAGAAGGGCGAGCAGCGCTCGCACCCTCAGACACCCAACAGCGTGCCCGACACCCTCGCCTCCCCATCTCACGTTCCACGCCGAAGCAGTACTAGCGACCAGAGCAGGTCAAGTGTGCCGAGTAGTCAACGTTCCACCCATGAGCAACCAGCATCAGACGTTCGCTGATGTACTGGCCTCTGACCAACCAGAGGTTGGTGAGAAGTGCTCCTTAGAAAGGAGGTGATCCAGCCGCACCTTCCGGTACGGCTACCTTGTTACGACTTCGTCCCAATCGCCAGTCCCACCTTCGACAGCTCCCTCCCACAAGGGGTTGGGCCACCGGCTTCGGGTGTTACCGACTTTCGTGACGTGACGGGCGGTGTGTACAAGGCCCGGGAACGTATTCACCGCAGCAATGCTGATCTGCGATTACTAGCGACTCCGACTTCATGGGGTCGAGTTGCAGACCCCAATCCGAACTGAGACCGGCTTTTTGAGATTCGCTCCACCTCACGGTATCGCAGCTCATTGTACCGGCCATTGTAGCACGTGTGCAGCCCAAGACATAAGGGGCATGATGACTTGACGTCGTCCCCACCTTCCTCCGAGTTGACCCCGGCGGTCTCCTGTGAGTCCCCATCACCCCGAAGGGCATGCTGGCAACACAGAACAAGGGTTGCGCTCGTTGCGGGACTTAACCCAACATCTCACGACACGAGCTGACGACAGCCATGCACCACCTGTACACCGACCACAAGGGGGACCCTGTCTCCAGGGTTTTCCGGTGTATGTCAAGCCTTGGTAAGGTTCTTCGCGTTGCGTCGAATTAAGCCACATGCTCCGCCGCTTGTGCGGGCCCCCGTCAATTCCTTTGAGTTTTAGCCTTGCGGCCGTACTCCCCAGGCGGGGAACTTAATGCGTTAGCTGCGGCACCGACGACGTGGAATGTCGCCAACACCTAGTTCCCACCGTTTACGGCGTGGACTACCAGGGTATCTAATCCTGTTCGCTCCCCACGCTTTCGCTCCTCAGCGTCAGTAATGGCCCAGAGATCCGCCTTCGCCACCGGTGTTCCTCCTGATATCTGCGCATTTCACCGCTACACCAGGAATTCCGATCTCCCCTACCACACTCTAGCTAGCCCGTATCGACTGCAGACCCGAGGTTAAGCCTCGGGCTTTCACAATCGACGTGACAAGCCGCCTACGAGCTCTTTACGCCCAATAATTCCGGACAACGCTTGCGCCCTACGTATTACCGCGGCTGCTGGCACGTAGTTAGTATTGGCGCTTCTTCTGCAGGTACCGTCACTTTCGCTTCTTCCCTGCTGAAAGAGGTTTACAACCCGAAGGCCGTCATCCCTCACGCGGCGTCGCTGCATCAGGCTTTCGCCCATTGTGCAATATTCCCCACTGCTGCCTCCCGTAGGAGTCTGGGCCGTGTCTCAGTCCCAGTGTGGCCGGTCGCCCTCTCAGGCGGCTACCCGTCGTCGCCTTGGTGAGCCATTACCTCACCAACAAGCTGATAGGCCGCGGGCTCATCCTTCACCGCCGGAGCTTTCCACCACCCGACCATGCGGTCAGTGGTTGTATCCGGTATTAGACCCCGTTTCCAGGGCTTGTCCCAGAGTGAAGGGCAGATTGCCCACGTGTTACTCACCCGTTCGCCACTAATCCACCCCGAAGGGCTTCATCGTTCGACTTGCATGTGTTAAGCACGCCGCCAGCGTTCGTCCTGAGCCAGGATCAAACTCTCCGTGAATGTTTACTCGGCCAGTAAATTAATACAGCCGGTTGAACACCACGAGAGCGGTGCGAGAGGAGGAATAGTCCCCTCGCACACAGCGTCCTCGCTGTGTTATTTCAAAGGAACCTCGACTATCGAACAGAATGTCCGACAGACGGGGTATCAACATATCTGGCGTTGACTTTTGGCACGCTGTTGAGTTCTCAAGGAACGGACGCTTCCTTTGTACTCACCCTCTCGGGCTTTCCTCCGGGCGCTTCCCTTCGGTGTTCCAAACTCTATCAGTGTTTTTCCGGCTCTCTGACCACCATTCCGCGGACATGCGGAAGGGGACCCTGAGATTAGGATCTGACAAGTTTGGGTGCTGCTGAGTAAGGACGCTGGGTAGCATCACTCGGCCTCAAGCAGGAGTACGACTGTACACGGGGCCCTGAAGCGCGTGCAAATCGGTTGGACTGGTGGTCTAGACCACTAGCTGATAGCTTTCATGCGGAACCCGTAGTTCATCTGTCATACGCTGCTGCTCAGCGCCCCGTCCGGGCTCACCGGCGACGGTATATACGCAGCTCCACCCTGGGAGGCTTGCCATGACCACCGTGACGTCCCCTCTTGCAGGACGCGCCATCGGACTGGCGTCCGTGCCGGATCCGGTCTTCTCCGGGGCCATGGTCGGCCCGGGCACGGCGATCGACCCCGTGCGTGAGCCGTCCGAGGCCGTGGCGCCGGTGGACGGAATCATCATCTCCCTGCATCCGCACGCCTTCGTGGTCGTCGACGAGCAGGGCCATGGGGTGCTGACCCACCTCGGTATCGACACCGTGCAGCTCAACGGCGAGGGCTTCGAACTGCTCGTCGGCAAGGGCGACACCGTGACGCGTGGTCAGGCCATCGTGCGCTGGGACCCCGCCGCCGTCGAGGCCGCCGGGAAGTCCCCGGTCTGCCCGATCGTGGCGCTGGAGGCCACCACCGAGTCCCTCTCCGGTCTCCGTGACGACGGCGATGTGAAGGCCGGCGACAGTCTCTTCGACTGGAAGTGACGTCAGTGCCGTCGTATGACGGCCAGTAGGACAACCACCGCGGCGGCGGGACCCGCCGCTCTATCGGAGACGGGTGAGATGGAGACAACGCTGCGAGGCGTCGGCGTGAGCCACGGTGTGGCGATCGGCGAGGTTCGGCACATGGGAACGGCGGTGCTGGAGCCGCCTGCCAAGCAGATACCGGCGGAGGAGGCGGAGCGCGAACAGGGGCGCGCCCGCCAGGCGGTGGAGGCTGTTGCGGCCGACCTGACCGCGCGGGGCAATCTGGCGGGAGGCGAAGCCCAGGCGGTGCTCGAGGCGCAGGCCATGATGGCCCAGGACCCCGAGCTGATCGCGGACGTGGATCGGCGGATCGCCGTCGGCAGCACGGCCGAGCGTGGCGTGTACGACGCGTTCGCCGCGTATCGGGAGCTGCTGGCGGCGGCCGGTGAGTACCTGGCCGGTCGCGTGGCCGACCTCGACGACGTGCGGAACCGTATTGTCGCCCGGCTGCTGGGGGTTCCCATGCCGGGTGTCCCGGACAGCGACGAGCCCTATGTGCTCGTGGCCCGTGACCTCGCGCCTGCCGACACGGCCCTCCTCGACCCGACCCTGGTGCTCGGTTTTGTCACCGAGGAGGGCGGGCCGACCAGCCACAGCGCGATCCTGGCGAGGGCGCTCGGCGTTCCGGCCGTGGTGGCGCTGCCGGGTGCCGGTGAGCTCGCCGAGGGCACGGTGATCGCCGTGGACGGAAGTACCGGGGACATCTTCGTCAATCCGAGCGAGGAGAAGAAGGCGCAGCTCGAGGCCGCGGCGGCGGAGCGCAAGGCCGCGCTGGCGGCCTCGACCGGGCCGGGTGCCACCGCCGACGGGCACAAGGTGCCGCTGCTGGCCAATGTCGGCGGGCCGGCCGATGTGCCGGCCGCCTTGGAGGCGGGCGCCGAGGGTGTCGGTCTTTTCCGCACCGAGTTCCTCTTCCTCGACGACAGCAAGAACGCGCCGTCTGAGCAGAAGCAGGTCGACGCCTACCGAAAGGTCCTCGAGGCGTTCCCCGAGGGCCGTGTCGTCGTGCGTGTACTGGACGCGGGTGCGGACAAACCGCTGGACTTCCTGACTCCGGCGGACGAGCCGAACCCGGCGCTGGGCGTGCGGGGTCTGCGGACGCTCCTCGATCATCCCGAGATCCTGCGCACGCAGCTGACCGCGCTGGCGAAGGCCGCAGAGGGGCTGCCGGTCTACCTCGAGGTGATGGCCCCGATGGTGGCGGACCGGACCGACGCGAAGGCGTTCGCCGACGCGTGCCGCGAGGCGGGGCTGCGGGCGAAGTTCGGCGCGATGGTGGAGATCCCCTCGGCTGCTCTGCGGGCGCGGTCGATCCTGCAGGAGGTCGAGTTCCTGTCGCTGGGAACCAATGACCTCGCGCAGTACACGTTCGCCGCGGACCGGCAGGTGGGTGCGGTGTCGCGGTTGCAGGACCCGTGGCAGCCCGCGCTGCTCGACCTGGTCGCGCTGTCCGCGGAGGCCGCGAAGGCCGAGGGCAAGAGCTGTGGGGTGTGCGGCGAGGCCGCGTCCGACCCGCTGCTGGCCTGTGTGCTGACGGGTCTGGGTGTCACCTCCCTCTCCATGGGTGCGGCGTCCCTTCCTTATGTCCGGGCGACGCTGGCCAAGTACACGCTGGCCCAGTGCGAGCGCGCCGCGTCGGCCGCGCGGGCGGCGGACAGCGCCGAGGAGGCGCGCAGCGCGGCCCAGGCGGTGCTGTCCGGCGAGTAGGCACGCCGGTCACCGACGCTGGCTTCTTTCAGGGGCGCTCCGCCTGCGGGTGGGCGCCCCTGGTGTGTTCAGTGGCGGTGTCCGGGTGTCGTGTCCCCCTCTCCGAGGCCGGGAGGCGCGCAGTAGTCGACGCCGGATTCGGGGGCGATGAGGTCCCCGGATTCGATGTCGGTGCAGTAGGCGTCGAAGACCTCGCCCGCGGTGAGGGGTGCGAGGCCGTCTCCGCGCAGGCGCCAGCCGTAGATCCGGTCGGTGGCACCGGGGGCGCTGGTGCGCATGACGAGTCCGCCGGGGCTGTGCGTGGCGAGGCCCAGGGCGAGGACGGTGGTGAATTCGAGGGCCTCCGCCTCGTCCAGATGGGTGTCGCCGTCGGTGTCCTGGTCGGCGTGGAGGACGGCGGCGAGAGATTCCGGCGGGCCCGAGACGCTGCAGACGAGGTGCCGGTCGCCGGGTGGGGCCGTTTCGATGATGCGGGCGAGGAGTTCGGCGGCGTGGGCGAAGGCGGCTCGGCCGATGTCCTCGCCGCAGGTGGGGCAGGGGCCGAGGCGGGCCAGCAAGGTGCTCGCGTACTCCCATGTGGCCTGTCGGACGGCCTCGTCGACGAGGGCGGGCACGAGTTCGTCGAGGGGTTGGCCCTCGTAGGGAACGGTGGCGCCCGTGGCGGCCAGTTCCGCCGTGAAGCGGGCGCGGCTCGTCGGGGCGTCGGGGTCGAGGCCGGTCTCCGCGCAGAAGTCGGCGTATTCCTCGGGGTCGAAGAGGGCCAGTGTGGTGTGGCTGCCCTGTGTGGCGCGGATCCTGAGGAGGGCCTCCATCTGCTGGAGATAGGTGGTGTGGTCGTCGAAGGTGAAGCTGCGGTAGCGCCGCATGGCACGGAAGTCGTGCTCGTCGGTCAGCAGGCCGATGGTGCCCGCGATCTCGCGGCGCAGAACGCGTCGCATGGTCTGGTGGTCGGTGTGCGCCATGTTTCCCCCTGTGCGCGGTCGATCAATGCTCACTCACAGTAATCGGGGGCACTGACAACGGGGATCGCTCGAGGTGTCGACGGATCTGGTCGACGGACCTGGCGGTGCTGAATGAGGCAGGTCGCTGCGAACGCGGGCCGGCCCCGGACTTCGCCGCTGTGCTCGGTGAGTCCGAGGCCGCCCGTGGAGGCTGTGCTGATCGTCCGGGGAGGTCAGGCGCGCTTGCGGGCCAGGTCCTCGTAGAAGTCCAGCAGGTCCAGGTTGTCGATGGAGCCGGGGTTGACCGCCTTTTCCAGGGGTGTGCCCTGGAGCACGCGCTTGACCGGGACCTCGATGCGCTTTCCGGTGAGGGTGTGCGGGACGCCGGGCACCTCGATGATCTCGTCGGGGACGTGGCGTGGCGAGAGCTGTTCGCGGATGGCCTGCTTGATGCGGTTCAGGAGGGCCTCGTCGAGGACGGCGCCCGGGACCAGGTGCACGAAGAGCGGCATCCAGTAGCCGCCGTCGGGCTGTTCGATGCCGATGACCAGGGATTCCTTGATCTCGGGGAGGCGTTCGACGACCTCGTAGATGTCGGCCGAACCCATGCGCACGCCTTGGCGGTTGAGGGTGGAGTCGGAGCGGCCGTGGATGACGACGGAGCCCCGTGAGGTGACGGTGATCCAGTCGCCGTGGCGCCAGACGCCGGGGTAGGTGTCGAAGTAGCTGTCGTGATAGCGGCTGCCGTCCGGGTCGTTCCAGAACCGGATCGGCATCGAGGGCATGGGGTTGGTGACCACCAGTTCGCCCACCTCGTCGACGAGGGGTCTGCCGCTCGGGTCCCAGGACTGCAGGTCGGTGGCCAGGCTGGGTGCCTGGAGTTCGCCGATGTACACAGGGAGCGTCGGTACGGCTCCCGCGAAGCAGGAGCACACGTCCGTGCCTCCGCTCACTGAGGCGATCCACAGGTCGTCGCGGACCTCGTCGTGCAGCCAGCGGAACCCGTCGGGCGGCAGGGGCGAGCCGGTCGTGGCGACGCATTGCACCTTGGAGAGGTCGAAGTCGCGGGACGGGTGGACTCCCGCCTTGCGGCAGGCCATGACGTAGGCGGCCGAGGTGCCGTACAGGGTGGCTCCGGTGCGTTCGGCGATTCGCCACTGGGCGCCGGTGTCCGGGTAGCCGGGGCTGCCGTCGTACAGGACGATCGTGGTGCCCGTGAGCAGGCCGGAGACGAGGAAGTTCCACATCATCCAGCCGGTCGAGGTGTACCAGAAGAAGCGGTCTTCGGGGCCCAGGTCGCAGTGCAGGCCGAGCTGTTTGAGGTGTTCGACGAGGATGCCGCCCTGAGACTGGACGATGGCCTTGGGCAGGCCGGTCGTGCCCGAGGAGTAGAGCACCCACAGGGGGTGGTCGAACGGGACCTGTTCGAAGACGGGCTCCGTGTCGGCGGACGTCAGCGCCGCCCAGTCCAGGGCACCGTCGGGTGCGGTGCTGCCAAGGAGGGGGATGTGGACGACGGCGCGCAGGGTGGGCAGTTCGCGGCGCAGTTCGGCGACGATCTCGCGGCGGTCGTGCTCCTTGCCGCCGTAGCGGTAGCCGTCGACGGTGAACAGGACGACGGGTTCGACCTGCTGGAAGCGGTCGAGGACGCTGCGGGCGCCGAAGTCGGGCGCGCAGGAGGTCCACACGCCGCCCACGGCCGCCGTGGCGAGGAGGGCGACGACGGCCTGGGGGATGTTCGGGAGGTAGCCGCTGACGCGGTCTCCGGGGCGTACGCCGAGGGCGCGCAGTTCGGTGGCGAGGGAGCCCACCTGGCGGCGCAGTTCGGACCAGGTCACCGGGCTCGGCTCGTGGGTCTCGTCGACGTACAGGAGCGCGGGTTCGTCCCCGCGGGTCTCGGCGGCGCGCAGGGCGTGCTCGGCGTAGTTCAGGGTCGCCCCGGGGAACCACTGCGCACCGGGCATCGAGCGGTCGCCCAGCACGCGCGTGCAGGGCGTGGAGAACCGTACGTCGAACCACTCCGTGAGGGCTTTCCAGAACGTGTCCAGCTGATCGACGGACCAGCGGTGGAGGGCCGCGTAGCCGCCTTCGGCGGGGGCGCCGTGGTGCTCGGCGGCCCAGGCCTGGAACCTGGTGATGCGTGCCTGGGCGATGCGCTCGGGATCTGGCTGCCAGAGCGGCTGGGGGTTCGCGGTCGACATGGGGCGGCTCCCGGACTGTGCGCGTTGTGGGCGTCGGTCGCGCACGGGCTGGGTTGTGCGCGTGACGCGGCTGACAGGGACGATGCCATGTGATCGACTTCTACACCAGGGTGCGCCCCACATGGTCCGTGTCGTGAAGATGTGGCCCTGGCAAGGGTGAACGGCAGTTGAACGACACGCGCGCGTGGGGCGGTCAGTGGCAGGGTGAACAGCATGGACGGTCGTGACCTGGTGCGTTCGGTGAAGGTGGTCGGCTCGACGGGGGCGGCTCAGGGTTTGCGTACCGTATGGGCCGCGTGGCGCAGGAGGCGTACCGACGCCACGGGGCTGCCACCGCGCGGTGTCGAGCGTGCGCGTGTGCCTGGGCCGGTGCGGAGCGCGGAGCCCGGGCCGGGGGGCGGTGTCATCCGCTTCAGCCGGTCCGAGCTGCGGATCGTGGTCGCTGTGAACGGGGCCGTCTTCTGGGGCTGGGACGGGGCGGGCCCCGAGCCGTCGTACGCGCTCGCGGGGCACAGTCCCGAGCCGGATCCGCGGGCGGTGCTGGAGCCGGACAAGGACGGCGGCTGGCGTGTCGTGGCGGAGCGGGCAACGGTCGTGGTCTCGCGGCACGGCGCGGTCGAGGTGTGCACGCCCGGCGGCGTGACGCTGCGGCGGGATCTGCCGCCGCGGTGGTGGGAGCCGGTCGGCGGTGGCACGGCGCGCTGGATGCAGCGCTCGGAGGTGGCCGCGGACGCGCGATTCTTCGGGCTGGGCGGCCGCGCGTCGGGGCTCCGGTTGCGCGACGGGACGTACCGGTTGTGGAACACCGACCCCGGGCATGCCTTCGGTCCTGGTGACGATCCGCTGTACATCACGATGCCGGTGCAGTTGGTGGTGGCCGACGCGGCCACGCACCTGGTGTTCCACGACTCCTCGTGGGACGGGACGGTGACGCTGCGGGAGGGTGCGGAGGGTGCGGGCTCCGGCCATGACCAGGCCGGGCGGTGCGAGCTGCGGATGGAGGGCGGCCCACTGCGCCGCTGGGTGATCGTGGGTACCCCGGCGCGCGTGCTGCACGCGTGGGCCTCGCTGACCGGGGCACCCGCGCTGCCGCCGGAGTGGGCGCTGGGTCACCATCACGCGCGCTGGGGGTTCGGCAGCGAGGACGAGGTGCGGCGGATCGTCGCGGGCTACCGGGAGCGCGGTCTGCCGCTGGACGCCGTCCATCTGGACATCGACCACTACGACGCGCACCAGGTGTTCACCGTCGACGAGGAGCACTTCCCCAAGCTGCCGGGGCTCGCGGAGGAGCTGCGGCGGGACGGGGTCAGACTGGTGTCGATCGTCGATCCCGCGGTGAAGGCCGCGCCGGGCAACGCCGTGTACGACAGCGGGAAGGCCGTGGACGCCTTCGTGCGGGACGCCTCGGGGCGGACGGTGCGGGGCGTGGTGTGGCCCGGTGAGTCGGTCTACCCGGACTTCACGCACGCGCGCGTGCGGAAGTGGTGGGGCGGGCTCTACGAGGAGCGGCTCGCGCAGGGTTTCGCGGGGTTCTGGCACGACATGAACGAGCCCACGTCCTTCACGGCCTTCGGCGAGTCGACGCTGCCGCGTTCGGCACGGCACTGCCTGGAGGGTCGCGGCGGCGACCACAGGGAGGCGCACAACGTCTATGCCCTGTGCATGGCCAGGGCCGGCTACGAGGGGCTGCGTGAACTGACCCCCCAGCAGCGGCCGTTCCTGTTCTCGCGCTCGGGCTGGGCCGGAATGCAGCGGTACGGGGGCACGTGGTCCGGGGACGTGGCCACCGGATGGCCGGGGCTGCGCGCGTCCCTGTCGCTCGTCATGGGGCTCGGGCTGTGCGGTGTGCCGTACTCGGGACCGGACGTGGGCGGGTTCGACGGGAGCCCGTCGCCCGAGCTGTTTCTGCGGTGGTTCCAGCTCGGCGCGTATCTGCCGTTGTTCCGGACGCACGCGAGTCTGCGGGCGGGGCGCAGGGAGCCCTGGGAGTTCGGCGCCGAGGTTCTGGAGCACGCGCGTGTGGCGCTCGTCGAACGGCGGCGTCTGCTGCCGTACTTCATGACGCTGGCGCATCTGGCCCGCCGTACCGGCGCGCCCTATGTGCGGCCGCTGTGGTGGGGGGCGCCGGAGGACCGGGCGTTGCGCGACTGCGAGGACGCGTTCCTGCTGGGAGACTGCCTCCTGGTGGCGCCGGTGCTCGATCCGGGCGCGGACCGGCGGGCGGTGCAGCTGCCCCGGGGGCGCTGGTACGACACGGCGACGGGGAGTGCCTACGAGGGTCCCGGGCAGGTCCTGGTCGACGCTCCTTTGTCGCGGATCCCGGTGCTCGCGCGCGCGGGGGCCGTGGTGCCCGTGCGGGGTGACGACGGCACGCTGGAGCTGGAGGTGTGGGCGCCCGCTCGTGGGCGGACCGGCGGCGGACTGGTCGTGCCGGACGCGGGCGACGGGTGGGACGAGCCGGAGGTCGAGCGCTACGTCGCCCGCTGGGAGGGCCGGCGGGTGGTGGTCACGCGGGAGGGCGAGGACGGCGTGAGCGAGTCGCCCTACCCGGTGCGCATACGAGGGCTGGGGTGAGCGCCGGGCTCAGTACCGGCCCTCGAACCATGCCCGCGCGGCCAGCGTGTGCAGTGGGAAGGCGAGTTCCTCCGGCCTGCGCAGCAGATGCCAGCCCTCGGTCTCGTCGGTCGCGTGGGAGGCGGGCAGTCCCTCGGCCGGTCGTTCCGGAAGGAGCCCGAAGAGCAGCAGGTGCCCGTCGGGTGAGCTCATCGCGTCGACGAGCCGTACGTCGCGGCTCGCGGCGTCGATGCCCGTCTCTTCCTTGAGTTCGCGGACGACTGCCTGCCGCCAGTCCTCGCGGTCGTCGATGTAGCCGCCGGGCAGTGCGGTGCGCCCGCGCGCGGGAGCGATGTTCCGGGTGATGACGACCAGGGCGGTGCCCTTCGTGTCGTATACGGGCTGGAGTGCGATCGCGACCGGCAGGGGGTTGCGATAGGTGATGGTCCCGCAGGCCGGGCAGGTGCGGGGCCAGCCGGAGACTCCGTCTCCGTAGGGCGCTCCGCAGCTCGAACAGTGTGAGCCTTGAGCGGAGTTGGCAGTTGGGTGCTGGATTTCGGACACGCGCGGACTGTATCCGATCGTAGGAACGGCGTCTTCCGCTCGCCGACCTGTACGGAAATGAACGGAACAGGAGGGGCGGCCGGAACCACCCCCGTCGGCCCCACCCGCCCCTCCCGATACCACGACGCAGGAAGGGAGCATCCGGTTCGCCCGCGCGGCCTGCCGATTCGCGGTTGCCCGTGGCACACTTCTGACGTTCCGTCAGATTCGGCGTTCTGGAGGGGCTTTGACGCGCACACGCACGCCCGCGGTCTCCGGCTGGTTCACCGGCGAAGGGGACGCATTCCGGCTTCTCGGCACGCGGTGTTCGGCCTGTTCCTCGGTCTTCTTCCCACGCGAGGACATCCACTGCCGCAATCCGGGGTGCGACGGCGGCGACCTGGAGGAGGTTCCCCTGTCGCGACGGGGACGGATCTGGTCGTACACGGACAGCCGGTACCGGCCTCCGTCACCCTATGTGAGCAATCCGGAACTTCCGTGGGAGCCGTACGCGTTGATCGCGGTGGAGCTGGAGTCCGAGCGGATCGTGGTGCTGGGGCAGGCGGCTTTGGGCGTCACCGTCGCCGATCTGACGGTGGGCATGGAGGTGGAGGTCGTCCCCGGAGTGCTTCACGAGGACGCGGAGACGACCTGGACGACCTGGCAGTGGCGGCCGACGGGGGTGACGGCATGACGGCGGACGTGGCGGTGCTCGGTGTGGGCATGCACCCCTGGGGCAAGTGGGGGCGTGGCTTCGTCGAGTACGGGACGGCGGCGGCCCGCGCCGCGCTGGCGGACGCGGGTCTGAGGTGGCAGGACATCGGCTCGATCGTGGGCGCGGACACGGTGCGTGGCGGGTATCCGGGCCATGTCGCGGGCGCGACGTTCGCGAAGGCCCTGGGCTGGCAGGGAGCCCGGGTCTCCAGCGTGTACGCGGCCTGCGCGTCCGGGGCGCAGGCGGTCGCCGCGGCTCGGGCGCAGATCCTCTCCGGGCTCGCGGACACGGTGCTCGTGGTCGGGGCGGACGCGGCGCCCAAGGGCTTCTTCCGGCCTGCCGGCGGCGACCGGCCCGACGATCCGGACTGGCTGCGTTTCCGGCTGCTGGGGGCGACGAACCCGGCGTACTTCGGGCTGTACGCGCGACGGCGGATGGCGATGCACGGCGACACCCCGGAGGACTTCGCCCTGGTCAAGGTGAAGAACGCCGCCCTGGGGGCGCTGAATCCGTATGCGCGCTACCGCAAGCGGGTCACGGCGGAGGAGGTCGCCGCCTCGGCCGTGGTCGCCGATCCGTTGCGGCTGCTGGACATCTGCGCGACCTCCGACGGCGGCGCGGCGCTGGTGCTGACCAGTCTGGACTTCGCCCGGCGGCACGGCGTCGCCCGACCGGTGCGGATCCGGGCGGTGTCCACGGTCACGCCGCGGTATCCAACTACGGTGCTGGACCTGCCGGACATCGCCACGGACTCGGCCGTGGCGGTGAAGCCGCCCGAGGAGACGTTCCGGGCGTCGATCGCACGGGCCGCCTACGAGGAGGCGGGCATCGGCCCCGAGGACCTGTCCCTGGCCGAGGTCTACGACCTGTCCACTGCCCTGGAGCTGCAGTGGTACGAGGATCTGGGACTGTGCGCCGAGGGCGAGGCCGCGAAGCTGCTCCGCGAGGGCGCGACGGCCCCGGGCGGGCGCATACCCGTGAACGCCAGCGGCGGGCTCGCCTCCTTCGGGGAGGCGGTGCCGGCCCAGGCGCTCGCCCAGGTCTGCGAGCTGACCTGGCAGTTGAGGGACGCCGCGGGCGACCGGCAGGTCGCCGGAGCACGTGTGGGCATCACGGCCAACCAGGGGCTGTTCGGGCACGGTTCCTCGGTGATCGCGGTGCGGTGACCGGGGATGCCGGGAGCCGTGTGACGTGCGGGTCGCACGGCAACCCTACGCTGTGTGACCGACCAGAAATGCTGCGTGAACGTCTTATGAACTGGGCCTGTGCGTGCCCCGGCAGCGCAATCATGCTGCCGTGTACTCCTGGACGGACACTCTCCGCTTCGCCTTCCAGCCGGTGGTCAATCTGACGACCGGCGGGATCGCCGCACTGGAGATACTCGCCCGCCCGGAGACCGGCGACATCCTGGCCGAGGCCCGTCGTGACCCCGAACTCGACGGCAGTCTGGCCGTGTTGGCCCTTCGTGCGGCAGCTCGCAAGGAGACGCTGCTTCCGTTGCACATCAACGTGTTCGCAGCCACGCTCGCCGACCTCGGCGGCCTCAACTCGCTGTACGAGGCCGTGCGCGAGGCCGGGCGCATGCCGTGGGAGGTGACGCTGGACATCGTCCCGCCCTACACGCACGTGCCCCAGCGGGCGCTGCTGGAGGCGGTGGCCACGCTGCGCGGCCAAGGGTTCCGGATCAGTGCGGACGGCATCGGGGACGGGGACGTGCCCTTGCGGCTGCTCACCGATCTGACCCCGGACCTGGTCAAACTGGATGCCTCCCTGCTGACGCGGCCAGCCGCCGTGCGGGCGATGCGGACGCTGTGCGAGCAACTCGGCGCTCTCGTCGCGGTCGAGGGCGTGGAGACCGAATTGCAGTGCGGGGCGGCGCTGTCGGCGGGCGCGCAGCTGGCGCAGGGCGAGCTGTTCGCACCACCGGCCCGGATCCCCGCGTCGGACGTATACGTTCCGCCCCGCTTCCCGAGCGCCGCGGTCCTTCCTCGGCCGGGACCGTCGGTGCTGGAGTTCGTACGGCCCGCGGCGCTTCTGCCCGTCACCGCGTCGGCGGGTCAGGTGCGCGCGCTGCTGACCGGCTCGCCGGACGTGTCCGGGGTGCTGCTCGTGGACCGGGCCGGGGCGCCGGTCCGGTCGGTGCACCGCTCCCGTTTCCTGCTGTCGATGTCGGGCCGCTACGGACACGCCCTGTACGCCGACCGGCCCGCCGTGAAACTCGGGGACGTACCGCGCACGGTCGGCGTGGACGCCACCGCCTGGGAGGTGCTGGACGTGGTGGCGGTCGGCGGCCGGGACCGTACCTCGGACGACGTGGCGGTCGTCGACCGTCAGGGGCGGTGCGTGGGCGTCGTACGGC
Organism: Streptomyces sp. HUAS 15-9; assembly: GCF_025642155.1. Classification (NCBI taxonomy): domain Bacteria; kingdom Bacillati; phylum Actinomycetota; class Actinomycetes; order Kitasatosporales; family Streptomycetaceae; genus Streptomyces; species Streptomyces qianjiangensis. The sequence continues at coordinate 1,503,951 of NZ_CP106798.1, forward strand.
TCGCGGATCTCGTACGGGCGCTGGCCGAGAGCCGGGTCGAGGAGGCGGCCGGGCTCAATCCACTGACTCGGCTGCCCGGTTCGGACGCGATCACCGGTGAGGTGGACCGGTGGATCGCCGGCGGCCGGACGTGCGCGCTGAGCTGGCTGGACATCGACCACTTCAAACAGGTCAACGACGGTGCGGGGTTCGCGGCGGGCGACGAGCTGATCCGGTCGGTGGGGCGGGCGCTGCGGGACGCGGCGTCCGGGGCCACGCACGTGGGGCACATCGGCGGGGACGACTTCCTGGTGCTCGCGGACGAGGACGGGCTGGATCCGGTGGTCTCCGCCGTGCTCGACGCGCCCTGGTCGGCGGGCGGCCGTCCCGTCACGCTGTCCCTCGCCACCGTCATCTGCCTGCCGGGCAGCGTCGCCGACCACCGGCAGGCCGCCGCGTGTCTGGCGCCCCTGAAGAAGGCCGCGAAGGCGCTGAGCGGGGTCAGTTGGGTGCTGGGGAGAGCGGGACTGCCCGGACACGAGATAAGGCGGGGCACGGGGGTGAGGGCCGCCCAGGCCGGGTACGCGGCCGTGGAGCGCCTCGGCTGACCGGCCGCCCCGGCGTGCTCCCGTCGACCGGGTGACGCGGGGCCGAACGGCCACCCCTGTGCGCCCGTTGGGGGTTCACGGTGCCCGGGCGAGCGGCTGTCATCATTGCCGTCCACGACCTTGACGCTCTGAAGACGCCGGTGAACACTTCCCGGTGTCGGTCGGCATCGCCGTACATTCTCGGCGTTATCAGGCACTGCGCCGCGGGCCGCTCCTGAGCCATGGTCCGTTCCCGCGCTGGCGATTCGACTACGACGGCACGCTCGTCACGGACGCCGGGCGGGGCGCGGGACCCTCCTCGCTCTCGGCTGAAGTAGCCAAGGGAACCGTTCCTGCTCGGACCACCGGGGTCGACCCGGCCAGCGTCTAGGAGCCGCCATGAGCAATGGAGACATATTCGTCGGCGAGATCATCGGTACCGCCATCCTGATCCTCTTCGGTGCCGGGGTCTGTGCCGCCGTCACCCTCAGATACTCCAAGGCACGCGCCTCGGGGTGGGTCGTGATCGCGTTCGGCTGGGGATTCGGCGTGCTGGCGGGCGCGTACACCGCCGCTCCCCTGTCCGGCGGGCACCTCAACCCCGCCGTCACCATCGGTATCGCCGTGGACACCGGCAAGTGGGACAAGGTCTGGGTGTATCTGCTGGGCCAGCTCGTCGGCGCGATGCTCGGCGCCGTGCTGGCGTATCTGGTCTACCTCGCCCAGTTCCAGGCGAACGTCCACAAGGAGGACTCTTCGGAGGAACCGACTCCGACCCTCGGCATCTTCGCCACCATCCCGGAGATCCGGAATCCCGCCGCCAACCTCATCACGGAGATCATCGCGACGATGTCGCTGGTCCTGCCCATCCTCGCGTTCGGGCTGACCAAAGGACTCGGCGAGTCCGGCACCACCGTGCTCATCGTCTCGCTGCTCGTCGTCGGCATCGGACTCTCCCTCGGCGGGCCCACCGGCTATGCCATCAACCCGACGCGCGACCTCGGCCCGCGCATCGTGCACACCTTCCTGCCGATCCCCAACAAGGGGACGTCCGACTGGGGTTACGCCTGGATCCCGGTCGTCGGCCCGCTGATCGGCGGAGCGCTCGCGGGCCTCGTCTACAACGTAGCTTTCTGACCCAGCGACCAAGGGGTAGCCATGACGGACACCGTCGAGAAGTACGTTGCCGCAATCGACCAGGGCACCACCTCGAGCCGCTGCATCATCTTCGACCACGGCGGCGCGATCGTCGCCGTCGACCAGCGTGAACACCGCCAGATCTTCCCCAAGCCGGGCTGGGTGGAGCACGACGCCACCGAGATCTGGTCCAAGGTGCAGGCCGTCGTGGCCGGTGCGCTCGCCAAGGCCGGGCTGCGCGCCGACCAGCTCAGCGCGCTCGGCATCACCAACCAGCGCGAGACGACGGTCCTGTGGGACCGCGCCACGGGCAAGCCCGTGCACAACGCGATCGTCTGGCAGGACACCCGCACCGCCGCCCTGTGCAACCAACTCGGCGGCAAGGACGGCCAGGACCGCTTCCGTGATCAGACCGGACTGCCGCTGGCCAGCTACTTCTCCGGGCCCAAGGCCGCCTGGCTGCTGGACAACGTACCGGGGCTCAGGGATCGCGCCGAGCGCGGCGAGATCGCCTTCGGGACCATCGACTCCTGGCTGATCTGGAACCTCACCGGGGGCACCGACGGCGGCCGGCACGTCACCGACGTGACGAACGCCGGTCGCACCATGCTGATGAATCTGGAGACCCTCCAGTGGGACGCGTCCATCCTGACCGCGATGAACGTGCCCGAGGCCGTCCTGCCCGAGATCAGGTCCTCGGCCGAGGTGTACGGCACCGCCGTCGGACAACTCGCCGGTGTGCCCGTCGCGTCGGCTCTCGGCGACCAGCAGGCGGCCGTGTTCGGGCAGGCCTGCTACGACGTCGGGACTGCCAAGAACACCTACGGCACCGGCAGTTTCCTGCTGCTCAACACCGGCAGCCGGCCCGTGCCCTCGAAGAGCGGTCTGCTGACGACGATGGGCTACAAGATCGGCAGTGAGGCACCGGTCTACTGCCTGGAGGGGTCCATCGCGATCACGGGCGCGCTGGTCCAGTGGTTCCGCGACCAGCTCGGCATCATCCGTACCGCCGACGAGATCGAGCCGCTGGCGGCGAGCGTGGAGGACAACGGCGGCGCCTACATCGTGCCCGCCTTCTCGGGCCTGTTCGCGCCCTACTGGCGCTCGGACGCACGCGGGGTCGTCACCGGCCTGACCCGGTACGTCACAAAGGCACATCTCGCGCGCGCGGTGCTGGAGGCGACGAGCTGGCAGACGCGTGAGGTCGTGGACGCCATGTTCCAGGACTCCGGCGTGCACATCACAACGCTGAAGGTCGACGGCGGCATGACGAAGAACAACCTGCTCATGCAGCACCAGGCCGATGTGCTCGGCGTGCCGGTGATCCGGCCCAAGGTCTCCGAGACGACCTGTCTGGGCGCCGCGTACGCGGCCGGCCTCGCCACCGGTGTGTGGAACGACCTCGACGAACTGAAGTCGCACTGGCAGAAGGACGTGGAGTGGACGCCCGCCATGGAGGCGTCGGTACGCGACCGCGAGTACCACAACTGGCGCAAGGCCGTGGAGAAGAGCTTCGGCTGGCTGGAGGACGGCGACGGCCGGTAGGGATCGCAAAGGACCACGGCCCGTACCCCGGTCGGCGGGGGTACGGGCCGTGCCCGCGCGTCAGGTGGTGACCGTCTGGCGGCTGTCGGCCGCGTACGCCATCGCGTGCTGGACGACTCCGATGAGCACCGTCTTGACCGACTCGCGGTCGCGGGCGTCGCACAGCACCAGGGGCACGTCGTCGTCGAGGTCGAGGGCCTGGCGGACGTCGTCGGCCGGATAGCGGGGGGCTCCCTCGAAGCAGTTGACGCTGACGAGGAAGGGTATGGAGCGCCGCTCGAAGTAGTCGACGGCCGCGAAACAGTCCTCCAGGCGCCGGGTGTCGGCGAGTACGACGGCGCCCAGCGCGCCCTCGGACAGTTCGTCCCACATGAACCAGAACCGCTCCTGCCCCGGCGTGCCGAAGAGGTACAGCACCAGGTCCTCGCGCAGCGTGATGCGGCCGAAGTCCATGGCCACGGTCGTGGTGTGCTTGCCCTCGACACCGCTGGTGTCGTCGACCGGCCGCCCGGCCTCGGTGAGCCGTTCCTCGGTACGCAGCGGCCTGATCTCGCTGACCGCGCCGACGAGGGTGGTCTTGCCCACGCCGAAGCCGCCGGCCACCAGGATCTTGAGCGTGACGGGCTCGACCGGGGGCTTGCCGCGCTCAGAACGCCCGAAGATCATCGTTCTCTTCTCCTGCTTGATGGGGGTCGGGTGACGGCCGGCCGTAGCCCCCGCCACCCGGGGTTTCGATGACGAGTACGTCGTCCGGGCCGACGTCGGCCGAGTCGGCTCCGCCGAGTTCGGTGACCGTGCCGTCGGCCCGCTCCACCCGGTTGGCACCGAGCCCGCCGGGGTCGCCGCCCGCCATGCCGTACGGCGGGACCCGGCGGTGCTGGGACAGCGTGGAGACGGTCATGGGTTCGTGGAACCGGATGCGGCGCACCGCGCCGTCCCCGCCGGCCCACTGTCCGGCGCCGCCGCTCCCCCGCCGGACCGCGAACTCGTCGAGTTGCACGGGCAGCCGCCACTCCAGGACTTCCGGGTCGGTCAGCCGCGAGTTGGTCATATGGGTCTGGACGACGCTCGCGCCGGCGAAGCCGTCTCCCGCGCCGGATCCGGAGGCGACGGTCTCGTAGTACTGGTGGCGTTCGTTGCCGAAGGTGACGTTGTTCATGGTCCCGGACCCCTCGGCCTGGAGGCCGAGCGCCGCGTAGAGCGCGCCGGTGATGGCCTGCGAGGTCTCGACGTTGCCCGCGACGACGGCGGCGGGCGGCTCGGGCGCGAGCATCGAGCCGGACGGCACGACGATCTCCAGGGGGCGCAGGCAGCCGTCGTTGAGCGGGATGTCGTCGGCGACGAGCGTGCGGAAGACGTACAGGACCGCGGCGTTGACGACCGAGAAGGGGGCGTTGAAGTTGGTGCCTAGCTGCGCGGACGTACCCGTGAAGTCGATCGTGGCGCGACGGTTGGCGCGGTCCACGCGCACGCGTACCCGGATGACGGCGCCGGAGTCGGTCTCGTAGGCGTACTCGCCGTCGTCCAGGGCGTCGATGACGCGGCGCACCGCTTCCTCCGCGTTGTCCTGGACGTGCCGCATGTAGGCCTGGACGACGTCGAGGCCGAAGTCCTCGATCATGCGGGCGACCTCGTCGACGCCCTTGCGGTTGGCGGCGATCTGGGCGCGCAGATCGGCGAGGTTGGTCTTCGGGTTGCGGGAGGGGTACGGCGCCTCGGTCAGCAGGCGGAGGGTCTCGGCCTCGCGGAAGCGGCCGTTCTCGGCGAGCAGCCAGTTGTCGAAGAGGATGCCCTCCTCCTCGATGGTGCGGCTGTTCGCGGGCATGGAGCCGGGTGCGATGCCGCCGATCTCGGCGTGGTGGCCGCGGGAGGCGACGTAGAAGAGGATCCCGTCACCCTCCGTATCGAACACCGGTGTGATGACGGTGACGTCGGGCAGGTGGGTGCCGCCGTGGTAGGGGTCGTTCACGGCGTAGGTGTCGCCCGGCCGCATCGAGTCGCCGCGGCGCCGGATGACCTCCTTGACGCTGGTGCCCATCGAGCCCAGGTGGACGGGGATGTGGGGCGCGTTGGCCACCAGGTTTCCGTCCGGGTCGAACAGGGCGCAGGAGAAGTCCAGGCGTTCCTTGATGTTGACGGACTGGGCAGTGGACTCCAGCCGGGCGCCCATCTGTTCGGCGATGGACATGAACAGGTTGTTGAAGACCTCGAGGAGAACGGGATCGGCTTTTGTGTCGAGATCGGAACTCTGTGTAATCGCCGTGCGTTCCATGACCAGATGCCCGTCGTCGGTCGTCACGGCCCGCCAGCCGTCGTCGACGACGGTCGTGGCACTGGCCTCGGTGATGATCGCGGGGCCGGTGACGGTTTCGCCGGGGGGCAGATCCTCGCGGCGGTGGAGGGGGACGTCGCGCCAGGCGCCGCCGGTGTGGAGCCGGACGGTCTCGGGGGCGTCGGTGCGGCCCCCGTAGGTGGCGAGGGCGGACAGATCGGGGGGTTCGGTGAGGCCGGTGGCTTCCACGGAGAGGGCTTCGACGACGATCGGGCGGTCGAGGGTGAAGGAGTACGTGGCGCGATGACGTTCTTCGAAGGCGTGGCTCATGGTGTCGGGCTCGGTCAGCTCGACGGTGAGGGTGGTGTCCGTGCCGTCGTAGCGGAGCTGGGCACGACGGGTGACCCTGATGCGGTCCTCGGGAATGTCCTCGGCGAGGAGTTCGGCGCGGGCGGCGGCCTCCAGGTCGTCGGCCGTCTTCCGGACGCCCGGCATGGCGGTCGTCTCCAGGGGTGCCTCGACGGACTGCTCACGCATGGCCGTGGTGTCGGCGAGGCCGATGCCGAGCGCGGAGAGGACACCGGCCATGGGAGGCACGAGGACGGTGCGGATGCCCAGGGAGTCGGCGACCATGCACGCGTGCTGACCGCCCGCACCACCGAAGGTGGTGAGGGCGTAGCGGGTGACGTCGTGGCCCTTCTGGACGGAGATCCGCTTCACGGCGTTGGCGATGTTCGCGACGGCGATCTGCAGGTAGCCCTCGGCGACCTGCTCCGGGGTGCGGTCGTCCCCGGTCCGCTCGCGGATCTCGTTCGCGAGGGCGGTGAAGCGGTCGCGGACGAGCGCGTCGTCCAGGGGCTGGTCGCCGTCGGGGCCGAACACCCTGGGAAAGTGGGCGGGCTGGATGCGGCCGAGCATGACGTTGGCGTCGGTGACGGCGAGCGGGCCGCCGCCTCGGTAGCAGGCGGGTCCCGGGTCCGCGCCCGCCGAGTCCGGGCCCACGCGGTAGCGGGAACCGTCGAAGTGCAGGACGGATCCGCCGCCGGCGGCCACGGTGTGGATGTCCAGCATGGGGGCGCGCAGCCGGACGCCGGCGATCTGCGTGGTGAAGACGCGTTCGTACTCTCCCGCGAAGTGCGAGACGTCGGTGGAGGTACCGCCCATGTCGAAGCCGATGACACGGTCGAATCCGGCGAGCTGCGACATGCGGGCCATGCCGACGATGCCACCGGCCGGCCCGGACAGGATGGCGTCCTTGCCACGGAACTGTCCGGCCTCCGCGAGCCCGCCGTTGGACTGCATGAACATCAGCCGCACGCCCTGGAGTTCATCGGCGACGTGCTGGACGTACCGGCGCAGCCCGGGCGACAGGTAGGCGTCGACGACGGCGGTGTCCCCGCGCGGGACGAGTTTCATCAGCGGGCTGACCTCGCTGGACAGCGAGATCTGCGGGAAGCCCGTGCGGGCGGCGAGTTCGCCGATCGCGCGTTCGTGGCCGGGGTGCAGATGGCTGTGCATGCAGACGACCGCGACAGCGTGGATCCCGTCGTCGTACGCCTGTTGCAGCGGGCCCGCGAGAGCCTCCAGGTCGGGTGCGCGCAGGACGGTACCGTCGGCGGCGATGCGCTCGTCGACCTCGACGACCCGCTCGTAGAGCAGCTCCGGCAGTTCGATGCGGCGGGCGAAGATGCGGGGGCGGTTCTGGTAGGCGATGCGCAGGGCGTCGCGGAAGCCGCGGGTGATGACGAGGAGGGTGCGCTCGCCCTTGCGCTCCAGCAGGGCGTTGGTGGCGACCGTCGTACCCATGCGGACGGCCTCGACGGGCGCCTCGGAGCCGTCGAGCAGCGCGCGTACTCCGGCGACGGCCGCGTCGGCGTACCGGGTCGGGTTGTCGGACAGCAGTTTGCTGGTGAGCAGCCGGCCGTCCGGGCGGCGCGCGACGATGTCGGTGAAGGTTCCGCCTCGGTCGACCCAGAACTGCCAGCCTGTCACGTCACTACTCCGCTTCCGCGCCCGCTACAGCGCCCGGAGGCCGTTGATCACGTCGCGCAGAATACTCTCGTCCGGCAGCTCGGCCGGCGGTACGGGACGCGTCACATGGACGAGTTCCCCGTGTACGAGGTCTCCGACGAGGACCCGCACCACTCCGACAGGCAGATCGAGTTCGGCGGAGAGCTCGGCGACGGACTGCGGGGCGTGGCGGCAGAGCTCGACGATGTCCACGTGTTCCGGGGACAGCATCCGGTCCGCTTCCGGGTCGTCCGCATGGGGCTCGGTGACGACCACCGCGATCAGGTCGAGGCGGTGCTGGGCCGCACTGGTGGTGCGGCCGCGCGTCATGGCGTACGGGCGGACGACCGGTCCGGCCTCGTCGTCGAACCAGTGGCTTCTTCCCTGACCCTCTCCACTCATGTCATCCCACTACCCACCGGCGGGCAGATCGGTGCGCGGAGCGGTGCCCAGATGTACACCGACCCGCTTGACCAGCAGCGTCATCTCGTAGGCGACCTGACCGACGTCGGACTCCGCGTCCGAGAGGACGGCGAGGCAGCTGCCGTCGCCGGCGGCCGTCACGAACAGGAACGCCTCGTCGAGCTCGACGACGGTCTGCCGCACGTTGCCCGCCTCGAAGTGGCGGCCCACGCCCTTGGCGAGACTGTGGAATCCCGAGGCGACGGCGGCCAGGTGCTCGCTGTCCTCCCTCGTCAGGTCCTTGGACACGCCCGTGGCCAGGCCGTCGCCGGAGAGGACGACGGCTTTGCGGATGCTGGCGACCCGGTCGACGAGCTCGTCGAGGAGCCAGTTGAGCTCCATCCGGTGCGTCGCGCTGTGGTCGGTCGCCTTCGGTGCGGTCATCGACCGTCCCCCTTAGTGGTTCCTTGTGCTGTGCCGTTCCGGGCCCCGTCGCCCGCGGCGTTCTCCTTGCGGCCGCGCTGCCAGCCGCGCTGGAGCGAGGCCATGCGGCTGCGTACCTCGTCGGCGTCGCGCTCGGCGGGGTCGGTCTCCCGGCCGCCCCGCGGTTCGGGCTCGCGTCGCAGCTGCGGGGCCAGGTTGGCCTGCCGCACGCGCTTGGGCAGCGCTCCCGTGCCGGGTTCGGGGCCCTGGGGTGTGCTGCCCGTGGGCGCGGTGGTGTCGCCCGGGCCGCCGGGGGTGATCGCGGGGTGCCGGGTCCGCCGGGGCAGCGCGGGAGGTTCGGACGGTTCGCCGTGGCCCGCGGCCGGGGGTCCCACGCGGTCGGTGAGTCCGGCTCCGGGGCGCTGGGATGCCTCGCCGCGGCGGCGGGACGGCAGCGGGGCCAGGCCGTCCGGCTCGACGCGGCGCGGGCCCGTCGGGGCCTCCTCGCCCGCTTCTTCACGGCGGGAGCGCTGGTCGGTGACGGGCATGCCGTGCGAGCTGACCAACTTGGGCGTCCCACGCCGGGGCAGCGGCACGGGGCCGCTCGGGCGGTCGTCGGGCGCGAACCGGTCCGTGGTGTCGGAGGGCCGCTGATGGAGCTCACCCAGCCGGGCCGGGGCGTCGTCGTCCGTGCGGGCGATGGAGCGACGGGGCCGGAAGATCCCGCCGCGTTCGCTGTCCTCGTCGCCGAGGGCGCCCGGGAAGTCGTCGAAGGCATCAAGGTCGACGGGCGCCTCCAGCTCCACCGGACCGTCCAGGAGCGAGGACGGCACTGCGGGCAGATGGACGGGTACCTGGGCCAGCGCGCCGGCGCGGCTCTGCTCCAGTTCGGCCCCCTTCGAGGGCCGGTCCCGGTCGAGGCGGAAGCCGATGCCGTTGGTGTCGGGAACGTCGTCGGTGAGCAGCGCGTCGGGGATGAAGACGACCGCCGTGGTGCCGCCGTAGGGAGACGGCTGCAGCGAGACGCGGACGTTCTGGCGCTGGGCGAGACGACTGACCACGAAGAGTCCGAGCCGGTCGGTGTCGGAGAGTTCGAACTCGGGTGTCTCGGCGAGCCGGAGGTTGGCGTCCAGCAGCGCTTCGGCGGCCATGCCGAGGCCCCGGTCGTGGATCTCGAGGGTGAAGCCGTTGGCGACCCGCTCACCGAGTACCTGGACGGCGGTGTGCGGCGGGGAGAACACCGTCGCGTTCTCCAGGAGTTCGGCCACCAGGTGGGTGACGTCGGCGACGGCCGGGCCGGTGACGGCGATCCGCGGCAGTCGGCGGACTTCGATGCGCTCGTAGTCCTCGACCTCGGCGACGGCGGCGCGGACGACGTCCATCAGCTGTACGGGCTTGCGCCACTGCCGCGACGGGGCGGCGCCGGAGAGGATCACCAGGCCTTCGGCGTGTCGGCGCATACGGGTGGTGAGGTGGTCGAGGCGGAAGAGGTCGGCGAGTTCGTCGGTGTCCTCGGTCCTGCGCTCCATCGTGTCGAGCAGGGTGAGCTGCTTGTGCAGCAGCACCTGACTGCGACGGGCGAGGTTCACGAAGACCTCGGAGACGCCGGAGCGCAGTTCGGCCTGTTTGACGGCGGCCTCGACGGCCGCGCGCTGGAGGGTGTTGAGGGCCTGGCCGACCTCGCCGATCTCGTTCTTGTCGTACTCCAGGCGGGGAACCTCGGTCTCGACGTCGACCTGTTCGCCCGCGGACAGCCGGCGCATCACGCTGGGCAGCCGGACGCCGGACGCCTCGTGCGCCTCCAGGCGCAGCTGCCGCAGGTCCTTGATGAGGCCGCGGCCGACGCGTATGGACAGGACGACGGAGACCAGGAGGGCGATCAGACCGAGGAGCCCGGCGACGAGCGCCTGGACGATCACGCCCACGGCCACGGGACGGGTTCGGCTCTGGTGGCGGTCGCCGGCCTGGTCGTCGAGGGTGCGCAGTTCGTCGAGCACATTGCCCGCGGTGCTGTCCCAGGTCTGGGCACTGACGTCACGCGGTGTGCCGGACCCGGTGGCGATGGCGTCCTGCTCGGCCGCGCGCAGCGGCGCGGTGGTGGCGTTCTTCCAGAAGCGCTCGTAGCGGTCGCGCTCGGCGGCGGGGAGCATCGGCAGGCTGATGTCGTACAGCAGGGTGCGCTGGGCGACGAGGTCGGAGATGTCGCGGGTCTCGTCGCGGGAGAGTTTTCCGACCACCAGGGCGGAGCCGAGCAACGCGTCCTCGCGGGAGAGGAGTTCGCGGGCACGGGTGATGTTGACGAGTGCGCGGGCCTCTTTGTCCATCTCGACGTCGTCGATGCCGTCGAGGTTCGCCAGGAGGGAGAAGCAGGGGTCGACGATCCGGTTGTAGCGGTCGAGGGCCTGGGCGCGGGTCACCGTGCCCTCCTCGACGCTGCGCCTGAGGGAGTCGATGCTGTCGAAGGCGTCGAGGACGGCGGTGACACGATCGCTGTCGTCGCCGTCCATGGCTCCGCGGACGTCGGAGTCCTTGGCGTTCCTCCGGATCTTGGCGAGGGCCTTGTCGGTGGCCGTCCGGGTGCGGCGCAGGGCCAAGAGGGCGTCGGAGGCCCTGGGGTCGGCGAGGTAGACCAGGGTCTGGCGGCGTTCCTGCTGCAGGACACGGGCGGTGTCCTCGGTGGGATAGCCGATGCGTTCCATGATGTCGGAGACGCGGAACAGCTGAGTGGCTTCCCGTCCTGTGAGTACCGTCGCGAAGCCCCAGATGGCGGTCAGGGACACCAGCGGCACGAGAAGCAGCGCCACGATCTTCCGGCGGATCGACTTCCCGCGAAAGCGCATGTCCTCCCCCAGCTCGACCCCCTCCGGTGTGGGGGTACACATGTGCGTCAACAAACGGCGCGAGCCTACTACCGTCACGCTGCCAACTCGAAGACGTGTCCGGAAGCCGATCCTCCGTATCGTGGACGGGACATGGCGAGTTGTCCGGGCATTGCGGGAGATTGCCACCCCGATTCCGGACGTGGCGTCAGGCGCGAACCGGGCAGGACGGGCGTCCCGGTTGGCCGGAATTTTTCCCCAGTTGGGAATCTTCTCGGCATGTCGTGCGTCCATATCTACGGGAAATGGATGCGGAATCGGCCACAGGAGTCGCATCACGCAACTCGGCGGCGTAAAACAGCGCAAGCCGGGCAGCCACTGGGGAGTCGGTGTTGTGGAACACCGAAGCGAGCGGTCTGCCGGCGGTGGGGAGTGACACGGTGATGGGCACGGCGGAGCGGCGCGAGGCGCCCGAGGACGGTGTGAAGGCGCGCTCGACGGCGCGGCGGGGGCCGAAGGCACTGGATCCCGACATTCCGTCGCAGCGGCACGATACGGAGTACACCGAGGCGCAACCGCAGCCGCGTTACCGGCCGTTGTGGATAGAGGAGCCGGCGCGGCGGCGCCGGATGCCCGATCCGGTGCGGACCTCGGCTGTGCGCGCGGTGCTCATCATCTCCGTGACACTGATTCAGGCCATGGTGGCGTTCCTGTGCACGATGGCCGGGTCCTGGCTGGCGTTCCCGATGGTGATCAGCAGCGTGGCCAGCACCGTGGTCGCCACCTGGGGCGTGGTCGACATCTGGGTGACCCGCCAGGTGTGGAACCAGCGCAACGGCGTGGTGTCGGAGCCGAGCAGCACGGCACGCACGCTGCGGCGTGAGCGGCGCGCCGCCCGGCGGCAGGCACGGGCCGACGAGCGGGAACGGGAGCGGATACGGCGCCGGGGCGGCACCGGGCAGTTGTCACACCCCTGAGGAAGCCGAGTGCAACGCTGAGGGGCGAGCCCGAAGGACAGCTTCCAGGTGACCCCGTTCAGGGGGTCGCGGAGGCCGGTCGTTTGAACATGCGCGTCGCCGTGATCTCGCTGTGCACCGCCTCCTCCGCCCGGGGCGGCTGCGGCAGACCCGGGCGGAGGTGTTCCTCCACGCTGATGTACTTGAGACCGGCCCGCAGGTCGGCGTCGTTGCGCAGCCGGATGACCAGCGGGAACTCGGCCAGTGCGGTCGTGTCGAACAGGCCTGTGGTGTAGAGGAGCTGGACACCGAGCGCATCCGACACCGCCCGCTGGAGCTCCAGCAGATACGTGGCGTTGGCGCGTCCGATGGGGTTGTCCAGGAACAGCGTGCCGGCGTGACGGTGCTTGTCCCGGCCCCGGTCGTTGCTCCTGAGCGCCGCCATGGTGCAGTACAGGGCGATGGCGGCGGTGAGCAGCTGGCCGCCGGAGAACACGTCTCCCATCTGGCCGACGGGGACGCGCTCGGCGCGCAGCACGGCGTCTGGCTTGAGGATCTCGACCGCGACCCCCTTGGGCTGGAGTGCCGCGGCGACACCGCGCAGCAGCAGGGACATGCCGTCGCGGCGCAGGTCGGAGTTCTTCTTCACCGCGGCGCGCGTGGCCTCGTCGATGACCTCGCCCAGCCGCTCGGTCAGCGTCGCATGGTCGGGCTCCTCGAAGCGGATGCGCAGGAACTCCTGGCCGGACCACTCGCCCAGTCCCTCGGGCAGCCGGGACAGCCGCTGTGCGGACCGCAGCGTGGCGAGGGCCGACTCGACGAGCCCCCGCAGCCGGTCCACGATCGAGTCCCTGTTGCGCTCCAGCTGCGCCAGCTCGTCCGTGAGGACGCGGAGGCGGGGTGCGAAGGCATCCGCCCACTTCTGGGCGTGTTCGGGCAGCGCAGAGGCCGGAAGCTCGCGGATCTGCTGACGGGCGGGGGTGCGGACCTGCTCGTAACGGGTGGAGTTGGCGTGCCGGACCAGGACGTCGCCGGCCTCGCGCACGGAGGTCTCGGCGGCGGACAGGTCGGCGGCGCAGCCGCGCAGCGAGCGGCGGGCCTCGGCAGCCGACTGACGGGCCTCCTCCAGCCTTCCGGGATACGGCTCCGGCTCGTCCTGCTCCTCCTCCACGGTGTGCTCGCGCAGCAGATCGCGGAGCATCGCGGCGATCTCGTCGAAGCCACCGGCCGCGTCCTCGGCGGCCCGGTGGGCCTCCAGCAGTTCGGCGTGCGCCTCGCGTGCCTGGGCCAACGCCTCGGTGCGGGAGGTGAGTTCCGCGGTGGTGGTGCGCAGCAGCGCCTGTGCGTGCTCGGCGTCGCGCGGGAGCAACTCCTCGGGCAGCTCGGTGTGCGCCTCGCTGTCCTCCGGGGCATGCCGCTCGGACTCGCCGCGCAGCCGTCCTAGCTGCTCGCTCGCGGTCGACATACGGGTCTCCAGGAGCTGCACCAGCTCCTCCGCGCGCGCGGCGGCGGCCTGCCGGGAGGGGCCGTCGGATCCGTCGGGCGACTGAAGCAGTTGCTCGGCGCGGGTACGGACCTTGTTGCTGAGCCGGTCCAGTTCGGCGTGGGCCGCGCTCTCGTCGCTCTCGGCCCGGGCCTGTTCGGCGCGCAGGTCGGCACCGACACCGACCTTCTCGTACACCTGGGAGGCGGCCCGGTAGGCCTCACGTAGCGCGGGCAGGGGGGTCTTGGGCCCCTCCGCGTCGTCCTGGGGAACGTCGTCGGGGGCGCCGGCGATCTCGGAGCGCTCGGCGCGCAGCGCACGCGCGGTGCGCCGGGCGTCGTCGGCGGCGCGCTGCGCGGCACGTCGGTCCTCGTCGGCGGCGCGGGCCCGCTCCAGGCAGGTCTGGGCGCGGGCCTCGGACTCGGCGGCCTCGTCGGCGAGTTCACGCATGGTGACCTGCCAGCCGGAGCGCTCGCGCAGCCGGAAGGCGAGTCCGGCGAGGGCGTCGGCGGCCCGCCGGGCCTTCTGGGCGGCCTCCTGTCGCTCGTCGCGGGCGTGCGCCGCCTCGGCGGCGGCCTCGTCGGCCTCGGCGTGCACGGTCCGTGCCTCGGCCAGTTCGGCCTCGGACTCCTCGGCGAACGCGCGCGAGGTGCGCGCGGCCTGTGCCAGCTCCACAAGCCGCCCGGCCGGACAGCCCGTACGCCACGAGGCCAGACGGGCCGCCAGCTCCCGGTCCTTGCCGAGCCGGGCGGCCAGCGTCCGGATCTCCTCGTCCCGCTCGGTCGCCCGCGCGCGCAGCGCCTGCCGCTCCTCGTCGGCGGCGTGCTCGTCGTGCATGGCCGGGTTCGGTGGTACGAGGAACACATCGCCGACGGTCGAGTCGGCGGCCGGGGTGGGAGCCAGCAGGGCGGCCGCCGTACCCACGGCCACGGCGGAGCGCGGCAGCAGCGCCGCGTCACTGAGCGCCTCACGGGCACGCGCGTGCGTGTCCGGGTCGGTGATGATCACGCCGTCGACCAGCTCCGGACGGGCGGCGAGCACACGCGCGTGGTCGGCCGGGTCGACGGCCTGGGCGAGATAGCGCCAGCCGGGCAGCGCGGGGATGCCGTGCTCGCCCAGGAACTCGACGGTGGCCAGCACGTCGGGGCCGGGCGGCAGCAGTCCGCCGTCACCGAGCGCGCCGAGGATCCGGGCGTCGTCCGCCGCGGCGGTGCGCAGATCGAAGAGCTGGCGTTCGGCGGAGGAGACGGTGACGTCGAGGAGTTCGCGCAGTTCGTCCGCGAAGCGGTCCAGGTCCTCCGGGGTCATGGGGCCTTCGTCGAGGTCGCGGGTGGCACGGAAGCCGTCGGCCTCGGGGGACGAGCCGGTGGCCGCGCCCCCGCCCCGCGCCGTGACGTCGTCGGCTCCGGCCCGCGGACCGGGCACCCCGGCCCGCGCGCCCCCGAAGGCTCCCGGCAGGCTCAGGAGTTCGCCGAGCCGCTCCTCCCCCGCCAGCGTCTCGGCGAGACGGCGCTCGGCGTCGTACGCCCGCTCCGCCGCCGTGGCCGCATCCGATGCGCGGGCCGCCGTCAGCTCCGCGCGGGCCTCCGCGGAAGCCGCTTCGCGCGCGTGCTCCGTCGCCTTCCGGGCGGCCTCGCGGGCCGTGTCCCAGGCGGCGACGGCCGCCTTCTCGGCGTCGCTGGCCGCGAGGGCGGCGCGGGCCGGGTCGGCGTCGGGCGCGCTGTCGTCGAGCCAGCCCGCCCGCACCGCCTCGGCGGTCTCCTGCTCGACCTCGGTCAGGCGCTGGCGCAGATGTCCGGCCTCGCTGCGGGCGCGCTGTGCCTCCGTGGCGGCGGCGGTCGAGTCGCGGTACGCGGACTCGCCGACCTCTTGGAGGGCGGCGGAACGCTCCTCCCCCTCGTTGGCGAGGGCCTCGGCGCTCTCGGCGGCCGCGTGCAGGGCCCGTACGAGATCCACGGCGGCCTTGGCCCGGGCGGCGAGCGCGGGCGCCGCGTCCCGTTCGGCCTCCTGGATGGCGGCGGCCACGCGGGCGACGCGGTCGGCGGCGGCGCGGTGGCGCAGCACGACCTCGGCGGCCTGCCAGGCGGAGTGCAGCGTGCGCGCGTCGGCGAGCTCGCGCTTCTGTGCGGCGGCGGCCTTCTCTCCGGCGGCCAGCGCCAACGAGGCGTGCCGGTAGGCGAGTTCGGCGGCGATCAGCGCACTGCGCTCCCGGGCGCCCTCGGAGTGCGTGACGGCGTAAGCGGCGGCCGTGACCCGCTGGGCGAGGTCGGCGGCGCGCACCCGCTCCCGCACGCCGCGCGCGGACAGCCGCCGCGCGAGCGTGCGCGTACGGCGCTCGGCTCCCGCGTGGATGTCACGCGCGCGTGCGCGCGCCTGCGCGGCCTCGACGATCCGCCCGAGCAGATCGACCGACCCGGCGGTGAAGTCCCGCTCGGCGATCAGCTCGGCCCGCCGGCCCAATTTGCTGCCGAAGCCGCCGACCAGATCGGCGAGCCCGTCGGTGTCACGGGTGTCGGTGACCGCGCGCAGCAGCAGGTCGGTGAAGTCGGAGTCCTTCTTCACCGCGAAGAGACCGGCCGCCTCGCCCTCGTCGGCGTTCATCTCCCGCTGGTAGCGGAAGAGTTCGGGGTCGAGGCCGAGGTCGCCGAGGTGCTCGATCCAGCGGTCGTGGATCTCCTCCCAGTGCACCTCCAGGTGCGGGTACGCCTTCCCGGCCTCGGTGATGGCGTCGCGGAAGCCCTTCATCGTGCGGCGGCGGCCCTGCGCGCCGGAGGCGCCCTCGACGGGCGGACGTACGGCCGTGGACTCGGCGACGGGGAGGTTGTCGAGGCTGAGTCCCGGGCCGGGGCGGAAGGAGTACCAGGCCTCGGCGAACTTCCGGGGGTCGTTGGAGACCTGCCGCCCGCGCCATTCGCTGACCTTGCCGACCACGACGCACTCGCCTGTGAGGGTGTGCTGCCACTCCAGTGCCACGTGTCCGCAGTCGTCGGCGAGCAGGAACTTGCGCAGCACGCCGGAACTGGCGCCGCCGAGGGTGTTGCGGTGACCCGGCAGCATCACCGAGAAGATCAGCTTGAGCAGGACCGACTTGCCGCCGCCGTTCTCCAGGAAGAGCACGCCGGCGGGGGCGGGCCGGCGCGGTGGGCCGACGGGCTCCTCCTCGAAGAACTCCGCCTGCGTCGGGGCGGGGTCGGGCACCGGCTCGCCCACGCCCCGCAGGTCAAGCACGGTGTCGGCGTAGCGCGCACCGGCGGGCCCGATGGAGTAGAGGCGGACCCGGGACAGCTCGTACATGGCGGACTCTCGTCGTCATTCTTCGGAAGGGTGCGGTGGTTCGGATGCTTCGGCGGCTTCGGAAGCCGCGGCGGCTTCGGGTGCTGCCGGAGCCTCAGGAGTGGAACGGCAGCCCGGCCTCGGCCACCAGTTCCAGATCCTCGGTGTTCTCGGCGGGCAGCAGGCTCGCGGTGCCGTCGGTGACCGGGACGACGCCCAGGTCGAGGAGTTCGGCCAGCGCGGCGCTGCCTGCCATGTCGCGCACCTGGAGCTGGTAGCGGGCCGTCGTGCGGTAGGTGCCGCCGTTGTCGTCGCCCGTGCGCTGCAGGAACCCGGAGTCGGTGAGGAACGCGGCCGCCTTGCCGACGATGCCGGTGGTCGAACCGGCCAGCCGACGGGCGTCCTTGGTGGCGCCGGCCGCGCTGCGTCTGGCCCAGATCCGCCAGGCGGTCTCCAGGCCGGGCGCGTCGGTGGCCGGGTCGGTGTTCTCGCCCCGCTCGTCGGCGCGCTCCTCGAGGCGCCGGCAGGCCTGCCGGACGAAGGCGTCGACGCCGTTGACGGTGATCCGGCCGATGTAGCCGTCGTCGGCGAGGTCCTCGGGCCGCGGGAACGCCAGGGCGGCGACGGCGAGATGGGCGAGGCCGTGCAGGAACCGGTCCGCGGAGTCGGCGGACGCTCGACGCGCGTAGTCGCCCATGCGCACGGCGAACACCGAGTCCTCGGCGGCCGTCACGGCCATCCCCGCGCGCGGGGACACTTCCAGTACGACCAGTCCGAGCCCGGCGGCGACGGCGTCCGCGAGCCGCGCGAACGGCGGGTCCTCGCGGTACCGGCGCAGCAGTTCGGTGTACTCCTGGTCGCGCGCGGGCTGCAGCTTGGGCTGGAGTCCGAAGGCGACGAGCCGGGCCGCGTCGGCGGCGTCGGCGGGCGTGACGGCGTGGTGGCCCGGCGCGGCGGCAGGCTCGGGCTCGCTCCAGTCGACGTGCTCGGTCACGGCTCCAGCTCCTTGTCGCTCTCACATTCGTACGTACGTCGGCCCGCTCCGTTCACGCCGCCTCCGTCCGGTCCGCCGCCATCCCCGCGGCGTCCAGCAGGGCGGTGCCGACGATGAGGTCGGCGCCGCCGAACTCGGGATCGTCCAGCTCCGTGCCGTCGTCCACGGCGAACAGCAGTTTCTCCTCGCCCTGCCGGTAGGCCGTGCCGACCGCGGGGCTGGCCGCGTGCACCGCCAGCAGCGCCACCAGGTACGGGAGGTCGGGGTCCTGCCGGCGCGCCTGAGCGAGCAGTCCGGACAGTCTCCTCGGCGCGTCCGCGGGCAGATCCAGCAGCTCCTTCGCGGCAGCCAGCTGATCGTCGCTGAACCGGCTGTCGTCCGGCGTGGCGACGAGGTCGGGCTCGGGCATCTCCACGCCCAGGTGCTCCCGTTCCACCGGCGGTGTCAGGAGCAGGTCGACGAGGTCCGTGACCCGTACCGAAGCGGGCGTGCGCAACCCGGTTCCGCGCGCGAAGAAGGCGTCCGTGACCCGGATCGCCTGCTCCAGGGGCAGGGGCAGCAACGGCGCGACGAGGTGGCCGTAGAGGTCTATCCCCGAGGTCGTCATGGGGGTGGCGAAGGCCTGCCGGTCCTGCTCGGCGCGGAACAGGGGGCCCGCTTCCAGCAGCCGGGACTGCAGTTGCGTGTGCCGCCGGATGCAGTCCTTGACGATGTCGACCAGCTCGGCGGCGCGGCGCTTGTGCTCGGCGTCCTCGGTCTCGTCGCGGGCCTTGCGGATGTTGGTGAGGATCGCGTTCTCGTGGCGGTAGCGGTCGGCGACGTGGTCCAGGGCCTCGGCGATCATGTCCGGAACGGCGTTGAGCCAGTCCACGGCCCGGACGTTGCGCCGGGTGGCCTCCAGGGCCCGGCGCAGGGTCTCCGAGTACTGCACGGTCCGGTACCTGGCCTGCTCCGCGGCGAGCTGGGCGTCGGCGAGACGGCCGCGGTTGATCAGGACCTCCAGCTTGACCTCGGCGGCGATCTGGGCGCTGGTGACGTCGGTGTCGAGCGCGCCGACCAGGACGTTGACCGCCTCGTCCGTCGTCCGCAGATAGACGGTGCCGCCAGGGCCGGGGACCTCCTCGATCAGCTTGAAGTCGTAGTCACGGCGGACATAGGTGCCGTCCGGCGCGAACGTGCCGTACACGGCTCGGAAGCCGCGGTCGACGCTGCCGACATTGATCAGGTTCTCCAGGACCCAGCGGGCCACCCGCTCGTGCTCGGCGACGGGCCGCCGCGGGGCCTGGGCGGCGATGCGCGGGATGAGCCTGGCCACTATCTGCTCGTGGTCGGCGCCCGTGTCGAAGTCCATGTTGAGGGTGACGAGGTCGATGGCGGCGAGGGCCACCTCCGCCATGCCGTACACCGAGTACTCGCCCGCCAGGTTCGCCTTGCGCGCGTCGAGGTCGTGCAGCGGCGCCGTGCAGGCGAGCGCGCGCAGCCGCCGCGCCAGTCCCTCGTCGGCGGCCGGGCCCGGAGCCGGGCGCGGCCCCGCGCTGAACTGGGGCGGAACGCTGTCCGTCGATGCAGGCGAAGTCACGGTGCACAGACTAGGTCCTCGGTCTGACAACGACCCAAACGACGCAGAAGCGACGGCCGTCACAGCAGCGCGAGACGACCTCGGCGGTCACCTCGGCCGGGTCTTCGGCGGTCACCCCGGCCGGATCCTCGACCGTCATCTCGGCCGGATCCTCGGCCGTACCTTCAGCCGTCGCCCCGGACGTCCTCCCCGACCCGCCTCCGGTACACCTCGACGACCCGCTCGAGCGAGTCCGCGAGATAGGTCTCCAGGAGCTTCTCCGCCTCGCGCCGGTCCCCCGCCTGGAGCGCCTGGAGGATCAGGCGGTTGCGGGCCAGGTAGGGCTCGTGCAGCCGGCGCGGGTCGTCCACGACGTGGAAGGCCAGCCGCAGCTCGGCGAAGACGCTGCGCATCAGTTCGTCGGTGCGTTCGCTGCCGGCCAGGGCGACCAGTTCCCGATGGAAGTGGATGTTGGCCGTACCCAGTCCTTTCCAGTCATTCTCGACGGCGGCCACCTGTCCCTCCGTCACCGCCGAGGCCGGCCCGTCCAGGACGTACGGCGGCTCGCCCAGCCCGCGGACGACAGCGCACTCGACGAGAGCGCGGGTGCGGTAGATGTCCTCGACGTCCTCGACGGTCAGAACCCGGACGAAGACGCCCCGGTTGAGTTCGTGGACCAGCAGGCGCTCGTGGGTGAGCAGCCGGAACGCCTCCCGCAGGGTGTTGCGGGAGACGCCGAGCGCCCCTCCGATGCTGTCCTCCGACAGCCGGGTCCCTGGCGGGAAATAGCCATCCGCGATGCGGCTTCTGAGGATGTCCGAGACCCGCTCCGCGGTGCTGGTACGGCCCAGGAGGGCGCGGTCGTCGGCCAGTCCCGTCAGCTGCTCTGCCATGCCCGGAATTCAACCGCAGACACAAGGACGAAACAACATGGGTATTGAAGGATCGTTGAACGATCCTCTACGGTGCTCCGCACGGCACAGCTCAGTTCCCGCACCCTCCGTCCCTCATCTGCGAGGTGCTCATGAGCTCGACCCCTCCACCCCAGGCCCTTTCCTCCGGCACCCGGCACGACAGGGGTGAACGCGGCCCCTACGACGGCGCGTTGGGCTGGCTGCGCGCCCTCGGCCCCGGCGGCCGCCGCGCCTTCGCGGGCGCTTTCGGCGGATATGCCCTGGATTCCTACGACTACTTCACCCTGCCGCTGACCATGGTCGCG
Organism: Streptomyces sp. HUAS 15-9; assembly: GCF_025642155.1. Classification (NCBI taxonomy): domain Bacteria; kingdom Bacillati; phylum Actinomycetota; class Actinomycetes; order Kitasatosporales; family Streptomycetaceae; genus Streptomyces; species Streptomyces qianjiangensis. The sequence continues at coordinate 1,524,608 of NZ_CP106798.1, forward strand.
CTGGCGGCGTACTTCGGTCTGGACAGCGGCCAGACCGGTCTGTTCACCACCGTCACCCTGGTGGTCTCCGCGATCGGCGGCGCCGTGGCGGGCGTGTTCGCGGACCGGGTCGGCCGGGTCAGGGCGCTGATGATCACCGTGATCACCTACGCGGTGTTCACCGTGGCGTGCGGCTTCGCGCCCGACTACGAGACGCTGCTGGTGTTCCGCGCCCTCCAGGGGCTGGGTTTCGGCGGCGAGTGGGCGGTCGGCGCGATCCTGGTCGCCGAGTACGCGAGCGCGAAGCACCGAGGCCGTACGCTCGGCGCGATCCAGAGTTCATGGGCCGTGGGCTGGGGACTGGCCGCCGTCGTCTACACCCTGGTCTTCTCCTTCGCCGGCGACGACCTGGCCTGGCGCATCATGTTCTGGACCGGCGCGCTGCCCGCGCTGCTGGTGGTGTGGCTGCGCCGTCGGGTGCACGACGCCCCGGAGGCGACGGCCGCCCGCGAACAGAGCGCACAGCGGGGCTCGTTCACCGCGATCTTCCGGCCGGGCACGGCAGAGTCCCCTGGTCTGCTGCGCACGACGGTCTTCGCGGGCCTGCTCTCGACCGGCGTCCAGGGCGGCTACTACACCCTGGCGACCTGGGTGCCGACGTATCTCAAGACGGAGCGCGGCCTGTCCGTCGTCGGCACCGGCGGCTATCTGACCTTCCTGATCTCGGGCGCCTTCCTCGGGTATCTGACCGGCGGCCACCTCACCGACCGACTGGGCCGCCGCCGCAACATCTGGCTCTTCGCGCTGCTCTCGGCCCTGTGCATCCTGGCGTACGCGAACATCCCCCAGGGCGCCAACACCCTGCTGCTCGTGCTGGGCTTCCCGCTCGGGTTCTGCATGTCGGCGATCTTCAGCGGCTTCGGGTCCTTCCTGAGCGAGCTGTACCCGACGGCGGTCCGCGGCACCGGACAGGGCTTCACCTACAACACCGGCCGCGCGGTGGGTGCCGTCTTCCCGACCCTGGTGGGCTTCCTGGCCGACAGCTGGGGCGTGGGCGGCGCGCTGGTCTTCGGTGCGATCGGATACGGCATCGCGGCCCTGGCGCTCTTCGGGCTGCCGGAGACGCGCGGGAAGGAACTGGCGTGACCGCGGTGGACCGTACGCAGGACCGTCCCCTGACCCTGGTCGACGAGCACGCGCACGCGTGGAGCGCGAAAGACGCGCGGGCCCGCTTCCGGGCGGGCCTGGCGGGCCCCACGGCCGGGATCGCGGCGGGCCACACCCAGGCCAACCTCATCTCGGTGCCGGCCGACTGGGCCTACGACATGCTGCTGTTCTGCCAGCGCAACCCCAAGCCCTGTCCGGTCCTCGACGTCACGGACGCCGGTTCCTGGACCACGGTCCTGGCCGAGGGGGCGGACCTGCGCACCGATCTGCCCCGCTACCGGGTGTGGCGGGACGGGGAGCTGGTGGACGAACCGACGGACGTGCTGGCCCACTGGCGCGACGACCTGGTGTCGTTCCTGATCGGCTGCAGCTTCACCTTCGAGTGGGCACTCGCCGGGTCGGGCGTCCCGATCCGCCATGTCGAGCAGGGCCGCAACGTCCCGATGTACGTGACCGGCCGGCAGTGCCGTCCCGCGGGGCGGCTGAGCGGGCCCTTGGTGGTGTCCATGCGTCCGGTGCCGCCGGAGCACCTGGCCACCGCGATCCGGGAGAGCAGTCTGTTCCCGGCGGTGCACGGCAGCCCCGTGCACTGCGGCGACCCCTCGGCGCTCGGCATCGACGACCTCGCCGGCCCCGACTTCGGCGACCCCGTGACTGCCGGACCGGACGACATCCCGGTGTTCTGGGCCTGCGGGGTGACGCCCCAGGCCGCGGTGATGGCCTCGCGTCCGCCGTTCGCGATCACCCACGCACCCGGCCAGATGTTCCTCACGGACGCCCGCGACGAGCAGTACCGCGTCGTCTGACAGCACGACACGAAGACCGGAGGCACACGGTTCCATGACCGCGATCGATCTGAACGCCGACCTCGGCGAGGGCTTCGGCCGCTGGCGGCTGACCGACGACGAACAGCTGATGTCCGTCGTCACCAGCGCCAACGTGGCCTGCGGCTTCCACGCCGGGGACGCGGCCACCATGCGCCGGGTGTGCGAGCTGGCGGCCGAGCGAGGTGTGACGATCGGCGCGCAGGTCTCCTACCGGGACCTGGCGGGGTTCGGGCGGCGCGCGATGGAGGTGCCGCCCGCCGAGCTGGCGGCCGAAGTGGCGTACCAGATCGGTGCCCTGGAGGTCTTCGCGCGCGCCGCGGGCGCGCGCGTGGCCTATGTGAAGCCGCACGGCGCGCTCTACAACCGGGTCGTGCACGACGAGGAGCAGGCCCGGGCGGTGATCGACGGCGTGCTCCTCGCGGACGCCTCGCTCCCCGTCCTCGGGCTGCCCGGCTCCCGCCTGCTGGAGCTGGCGCAGAAGGCGGGACTGCCGGCCGTCGCGGAAGCGTTCGCGGACCGTGCGTACACCGACGAGGGGACGCTCGTGCCGCGCGGACTGGACGGCTCGGTGGTCAGCGACCCGGAGGCGGTCGTCGAGCGCTCGGTGGATCTGGCGCGCTCCGGCGCTGTCAACGCGCGCTCCGGGGCGCGCATCGAGGTGCGCGCCCGCTCGCTGTGTCTGCACGGGGACACTCCGGGTGCGGTGGAGCTGGCCCGGCGCGTGCGCGAGCGGCTGGTGGCGGCGGGCGTCCGGGTGGAGGCCTTCGCATGAGGGCCGTTGTCGTCGGCGACAGCGCACTCCTCGTCGAGGTGTCGTCCGGCGCACAGGCCCAGGCGTTGCACGCGGAGCTGCTGCGCCGCCGCGCGGAGGGCTCCCTGGCGGTCCGCGAGATCGTCCCGGCGGCCGGTACGGTCCTCCTCGACGGCCTCGACGACCCGGTCCGTTGGGCATCCGAACTGACCGCCTCCGAGGTACCACCCGCTCCCGCACGCGCGCGTGCGGCGATCGAGCTCCCCGTGCGTTACGACGGCCCGGACCTCGCCGACGTCGCCGCGCACTGGAGGGTGTCCGTGCAGGAGGTGGCCCGCATCCACGCGGCCACCGAATTCACCGTCGCCTTCTGCGGTTTCGCGCCCGGCTTCGGCTACCTCACCGGTCTCCCGGACCGTTGCGACGTGCCGCGCCGGGCCACTCCGCGTACCGCCGTGCCGACCGGTGCCGTGGCGCTCGCGGGCCCGTACACGGGTGTGTATCCGCGTCCGTCGCCGGGCGGCTGGCAGCTGATCGGCACGACGGACGCGGTCCTGTGGGACCACGCGCGCGTGCCGGCCGCGCTGCTGTCACCAGGGACATGTGTCCGCTTCATACCGGCGGACGGCGCATGACCGACCGCGCGCTCGTCGTCGTGCGGGCCGGGGCGCTGACCACCGTGCAGGACACCGGGCGGCCCGGGTACGCCCACCTCGGTGTGCCCCGTTCCGGTGCTCTCGACGTGCCCGCCGCGGCGCTCGTCAACCGGCTGGTCGGCAACCCGCCCGACGCCGCCGTCCTGGAGACGACCCTCAACGGCTGCGCCGTACGGCCCCGTTCGACGGTCACCGTGGCGGTCGGGGGTGCCCCGTGCCCCGTCACGGTGGGCGGGCGGCCGGTCGCCTGGGCCGCCCCGGTCGTGGTGCCGGCCGGACAGGTGCTGGAGGTGGGCACGGCCGTCGCCGGAGTACGCGGTTACGTGGGCGTCTCCGGCGGCATCACCGTCGAGCCGGTCCTCGGCAGCCGTTCCACGGATCTGCTGTCCGGCCTCGGCCCGGCGCCGCTCGCGGACGGCACGGTACTGCCGCTGGGCACTCCGGCCGGTTCCCACGCGCGCGTGGACGTCGCGCCGCAGCCGCGGCCACCGGCCGAACTCGTCCTGCGCGTGACACCGGGCCCGCGCGACGACTGGTTCACGCCACGGGCCGGCCGCGACTTCACCACGCGCGTGTACCGGGTGTCGTCGGCGAGCAACCGCATCGGGCTGCGTACGGAGGGGCCCGCGCTGGAGCGGGCCGTGCCCGGCGAACTCCCCAGTGAGGGCATGGTGCTGGGCGCGGTCCAGGTGCCGCCGGACGGCCGCCCGGTGGTCTTCCTCGCGGACCACCCGACCACCGGGGGCTACCCGGTGATCGCGGTGGTCCGCGCCGCCGACCTCCCGGCGGCCGCGCAGGCGGTGCCGGGCACCCCGGTCCGCTTCGTGGCCGTGCGCCGCCGCTGAGCCGTCACGCCGCGTCCGGCTGCTCCGCGACGGACAGGGCGGCCAGCGCGGCCGACACCGCGGCGGACGTCCGCAGGTCGAGGCGGGCGCTGGTGCCCCGCGCGCGGTGCCGCATCTCGTCGACGGCCAGCCTCAGCAGCTGCGGCAGCAGGTCGGTGCAGCGTCTGGCCACCCAGGCGGTGCCTGCGGTGGCCAGCCACCACAGGCTCGCCGACTTGGTGGGCGCCGCGAACTCCGGCTCGGGCGAGGGCGTGGTCCCGGTCGCGAAGCCCGCGTCGGCGAGCAGCGCGTGGAAGCGCAGCGCCAGTTGCCGGTGGCCGCGCTCACCGGGATGCAGCCGGTCCGCGCTCCACATCGCACGGTCGCTGAGCCAGAGGCCTTCCGCGGCGTGCAGGTGGACGGCGCCGTAGCGGTCGGACAGCGCGTGCACGACCGCGTTCACCGCCCGCTGCCGCCGGGCCAGCGGGCGGGCGAGGGCACCCGGGAGCCCCAGCATCGCACCGGGGTCGGGCAGGCAGGCCGTGAGCAGGACCGTGCCCTGCCGGGTGAAGGCCGCGTAGACCTTGTCGAGCCGCGCGGCCACCGCGTGGATGTCGAAGGTGCAGCGCAGCGTGTCGTTGACGCCGATGACGACGGACACGACGTCCGGGCTCAGCTCCAGCCCGGCCGGGGTCTGCCGCTCCAGGACGTCGCGCGTCTGTGCCCCGCTGACGGCGAGGTTGGTGAACGCGACCTCGTCCTTCGTGAGCCCGCCGGCCAGCAGCGCGGCCCAGCCGCGCCAGCCGTCACCGGCGGGGTCGCCCACGCCCTCGGTCAGCGAGTCCCCGAGGGCCACGAAGCGGACGGGTCTCATACGACCCTCTCCGGGACGACGCGACGGGACGACGCCGGGGACGGCGCCGAGCTGTCCTGCCCGTTCGCGTCCTCCCCCGCACCACGGGACAGCACCGGCGCATCGTGTGCCGCGAGGAACGCCTCCACCGCCGTTCCCCACCCGAAGCACTCCGCACGCGCGCGTGCCGACTCCCGGCGCTCGGGCTCGGCCCGCTCCAGGAGTGTCTCGATCGCGTCGGCGAAGGCGTCGCCGTGGTCGGCCGCCGTGGCGCCCGCGGACCCGATCACCTCGGGCAGCGCGGACGACGCGCTCGCCACCACGGGCGTGCCGCACGCCATGGCCTCCAGGGCGGCGAGCCCGAAGGTCTCGGCCGGTCCGGGCGCCAGGGACACGTCGGCGGAGGCCTGGAGGGCGCCCAGTGCACCCCGGTCGGACACATGCCCGAGGAAGGTGACCGGCAGCCCGCGCTCACGCGCCCGCTGCTCCAGGCGCGCCCGCAGCGGCCCGTCCCCGGCCACCACGAGCACCGCCCGCCGCCCGCGCCGCAGCAGCGCGTCCAGGGCGTCGAGCGCAGTGCCCGGCCGCTTCTCCACGGACAGCCGGGAACACATCACCAGCAGCGCCTCGTCCGGGCGCGCGTGCCAGTCCCGCAGGCCGGGGTCCCGCAGGGCGGGGTGCCGCTCCATCAGATCGACGCCCAGCGGAGCCCGTACGACGTTGCGCGCGCCGATCCGCACGAACTCCCGCTCGGCGAACTCCGTGGTGCACACGACCCGCGAGTACGTGTGGGCCGTACGGATGTTGAGGGAGTCGGCGGCCCGGCGGGACAGGTTCTCCGGCACGCCCCAGGTGCGCAGTACGCCGTCGGCGGTCTCGTGGGACACCATCACGGCGGGGACCCGGGCCCGGCGGGCCCACCTGCCGGTCCAGCGCAGCGTCGTCCGGTCGGAGACCTCCAGGCGGTCCGGGGCCAGCTCCTCCAGGAGGGCGGCGACGCGCCGCTTGTCGGTGAGGACGCGGTAGCCGCCGGTGCCCGGCAGCAGCGGGCCGGGCAGGGTGATGACCCGGCCCTGCTCGGTGTCCTGGTCGGTGTGCCGCTCGCCCGGCACGATCAGCACCGGCTCGTGGCCGGCGGTGCGAAAGCCCTTGCCCAGCTCACGCAGCGCGGTGCGCAGACCGCCCGAGGCGGGGGCGACGAAGTTGGCGAGCCGCACGATGCGCAGGGAGTCGGTGGTCATGCCGCCACCACCGCCCGGCGCCCGGCGAGCACGTCGTCGTAGTGGGCGATCAGCTGGTCGCCGACGGCGGCCCAGGTGCGGCCCTCGACCGTGGCCCGCGCGGTGGCTCCGAAGTCGGCACGCAGCGCCGGGTCGGCGGCCAGGGCGCGCACGGCGTCCCGTACGGCGTCCGCGTCGCGCGGCGGCACCAGGAACCCGGTGCGGCCGTGGTCGACCAGGTCGAGCGGGCCGCCGGCGGCAGGGGCGACCACCGGCACGCCGCTGGCCATGGCCTCCTGGACGGTCTGGCAGAAGGTCTCGAAGGGGCCGGTGTGCGCGAAGACGTCCAGCGAGGCGAAGATCCGGGCGAGCTCGTCACCCGTGCGCCGCCCCAGGAAGACCGCGCCGGGCAGGGCCTCGGTCAGGTGCTCCTGGCTGGGTCCGTCGCCGACCACCACGACCCGCACGCCCTCCAGGCCGCAGACACCGGCGAGGAGTTCGACCTGCTTCTCGGGGGCGAGCCGGCCGACGTAGCCGACGATCAGCTCGCCGTTCGGGGCGAGTTCGCGCCGCAGCACGTCGTCACGGTGGTCGGGACGGAAGCGGACGGTGTCCACACCGCGCGCCCACAGCTTGACCCGGGGCACACCGTGCGCCTCCAGGTCGTGCATGGCCGCGCTGGAGGGGGCGAGGGTGCGATCGGCGGCGGAGTGGACGGAGCGGATGCGCCGCCAGGCCGCCGCCTCGCCGGCGCCCACGTAGGTACGGGCGTAACCGGCCAGATCGGTCTGGTAGACGGCCACGGCGGGGATGCCGAGCCGGGCGGCGGCCGCCATGCCGCGGACGCCGAGGATGAAGGGGCCGGCCAGGTGCACGACATCGGCGCGGTGCTCGATGAGCGCCGCGGCGAGGCGCCTGCTGGGCAGGGCGACGCGGACCTGGGGGTAGCCCGGGAGCGGGAGGGAGGGGACATGGACGACGGGGCACGGCGCCGAGGCGTCGGGCTTGTTCCCGGGAGCGGGGGCCGGGGCGACGACGAGAGGGGCGTGACCGCGATCGACGAGGTGCCGGGCGGTCTGGAGCGCGCAGTGGGCCACGCCGTTCACATCGGGGGGAAAGGATTCGGTCACGATGACGACACGCATACCGGTGTTCTCGCCGCACTGGACGTGGCCGCGTCAAAGTGGATCTTTCCGGACGACAAACGTCCCATGAGCGTTGCGCTGCACACCCGAGCAGGTCAGACCGTGTCCATGCCCTCCTGACCCGTGAGTCACCTCGTGTTCACGAGACCGGCCCGTCGGGCGTGATCCGACTGCGTACGGCTGTCTGGACCTCGTCCTCCTCGGCCGGATCGGCGGCCAGCCGGCGCAACTGCTCGACGACCCGGGCGTCGCCGGTCTCGGCATGCCGGGCGGCGATCTCGCGGGTGGTCTCCTCGCAGTCCCACAGGCATTCGACGGCGAAGCCCGCGGGGAACGAGGGATCGGTGGCGGCCAGGGCGCGGGCGGCGCGGCCGCGTAGATGCGATGAGGCCGTCTCGCGATAAATATGGCGCAGAACAGGCGCCGCGCAGACGATGCCGAGGCGTCCGGTGCCTTCGACGAGGGTCCACAGGGTCGGCGCGTCGGGGCCCTCGCCCCGTACGGCCTCGCGGAGCGCGCCGAGGACGAGGTCGCTGTCCTGGGTCCCGCCGCGGCAGGCGAGCATGCGTCCGGAGGCGGCGCCGAGGGCGTCGGGCCGGTGGGCCCAGCCGCGGGCCCGGTCGACGGCGGCGATGCTGCGCATCCGTTCGAAGGCGTCGACGGCGGCTTCCACGACGGGTGTCGAGCCGTCGGTCACCGCGGCCTCGATCAAGCCCAGGGCGTCGGGGTCGTTGCTGTCGGCCAAGTACCTCAAGGCGGTGCACCGGGCGCCCTCGCCGCCCTCCCGGGCGGCCCGGACGATCTCCGGCCGGTCCTCGGGGCCCGCGACGGCGACGAGGCAGCGGGCGGCCGGGACATGGAGGGCGGCACCGCGTTCGACGCCCTGCTGAGCCCATTCGAACACCGCCTGCACGCTCCACCCCGGACGGGGCCCGCTCGGCCGCATCTGGCGTTGCCATCGGTCGAAGCAGCCGGCCTCCTGGGCGGCACGCACGCGTGTGGCGACGGATTCGCGCGGATCCTCGGCCCACAGCCGCCAGGGCCGGGGCTCGAAGGCGTCCCGCACGGCCGCGGCCAGTTCGGCCTCGCCCTCCGCGTCGGTGGCGAAGCGGGCCAGCACGGGGGCGGCGAGGGCGCGCAGGCCCGCGTCGTCGTCCCGCAGGGCGAGTTCGTCCAGGGCCCAGGCCCAGTTGGAACCGATGGCGGCGTACCTGCGCAGCAGTTCGAGGGCGTCCCGCCTGCCGTACGAGGCGAGGTGCCCGAGGACGGCGAGCGCGAGGCCGGTGCGGGACTCGTCGGAGTCGAGCACGTCCTCGGGGTCGAAGAGGTGGGCCTCGATGGCGTCCAGCTCTCCGTCGAGGTCGAGGTAGAGCCGGGCGTAGTAGAGGGAGCGGTTCTCCACCTGCCAGTCGTGGCGGGGGTCGCGGAGCACACAGTGGTGCAGTGCCGCGAGTGCCTCGGCACGCGGGGCGGTGAGCGCGTGCAGCGTGCCGTCGCCGCGGCCCCGCTGGAGCAGGCCGAGCAGCGTACCGCTGGGCGCTATGACCGGATCGAACATGGGAAACAGCCTCACATCAAGCGTCGACGCAACCGGGGAACACGCACTACCTGGCCGCGTGACACAACGTCGGGGCGCCCGCCGTCTTCTGCTTGCTGCTGACCATTTCTCTCTGCCTCTCGTCAGTGGCCCATGCGGACCGCATCACGGTCCGCGCGGTGCGGCAACACCTGCCCTGCCATCACGTCCGTGAATCACGACGTCATGATGACTCGCGGGTTTCTCCTGCCGCGACCGTATTTCCGGCGGCCCTTTACCGCCTCCCCCGTTTTGTGTGTCGTACCTGATCAGGACGTTCGGATCACTGTGCGCCGAACAATTCCAGGAGTTCCTTCTTACCGAACATACGCGCTGTGTCGATGGCGGACGGAGTACCCGCGGTGGGGTCGGCGCCGCCCTCGAGAAGAATCTTGATCACTTCTTGCTCACCCTTGAACACCGCCCCGGCGAGCGGGGTTTGACCCCGGTCGTTCACCCGGTCCGCCTGGGCGCCCCGGTCGAGCAGTTCGCGCACCGCGTCGGCGTGACCGTGGTACGCGGCGAGCATCACCAGACAGTCCCCGCGGTCATTGGTGAGGTTGGCCGGCACGCCCGCGTCGACATACGCCACGAGCTCCTCGGTCCGGCCCTGGCGGGCCAGATCGAAGATCTTGGTCGCCAGCTCCACGACCTCGGGGTCGGGGGCTTGTGTCATCGGACGGACCGCCTCTCCTGTGAACTTCGGGACTGAGGGAGCGTACGGCAGCGAGCGGTTGCCGCCGTACGAGTGAATCGCCAGCGTACTGGCTTCCGCGGCACATGACCCGATCTGCCCGAGGTAAAGATCACCACGCAGGCCACCGGACGCAAGAGTGCCGGTCATCGGACGCCATGGTCTCGGTCGTCCGAGGCCATGAGCGCTGCTCCACCGGGCCGGACCGTTCCACCAAGAGAGGGAAAACGGGCGAAAACCACCCAGTTGCACCTTTTGTCGTATGGATACATGCTGTGATCCTGGAAGAACTCATGGTGACTGTCCCCCCTCGACACCAGGAGACCTCAAATGATTCTCTCCATGTCAGGCGTCGTCCTGCTCGGCATCATCGTCTTTCTCTTCTTCCGGAAGGACGGCCTCAAGGCATCGCACGCCTGTGTCTCATCGTTGTTCGGTTTCTACCTCGCCAGCACGGCCATCGCCCCGAGCATCAAGGCCGGCGGCGAGAGCCTGGCGAGCCTGCTCGGCGGCATCAAGTTCTGACGCCGCCCCTCACGCCCGTACGCACCAACAGGAGACAGCAGTGGCCCGGCGCCCCCTCCCCCGCATCCTGAGCAACGGCAGCGCACAGATCGCCCGGAGCCGGGAGCTGGCCCGGACGGCGGCCGACAGCGCCACCGACGTCCTCCATCCGCTGATCACCGTCACCCGCGGACTGCGCCGGCTGGCCCTGGCCGGGCGGCGCAAATGGGCGGACACGCCCAAGGACAAGCGGGGGCCGCTGCTGTTCCTGGCGGCCTCGGTCGTCCTGGTCGTGGCACTGATGCCGTACGGACCGCTGCTCGCCGCCATCACGCTGATGGCGGCGGCAGCCTGGCAGGGCCGGGAGCGGGCCGCGCCCGAACCCGAGGGCCCCGACGAGTCCCAGGTGCAGCGGCTGCAGTCGCTGTACGAGGCGCTGGTGCCCTACTTCTCGCACCCTGACGACCCGGCACCGCAGTACACCCACGGCGGGGAGTGGGAGAAGTCCTTCACCACCACCGGGTTCGACGACGCGGGACGGGTGTCCCACCTCGTCATCCGCTACCCGGCGTACTTCCCCGACGGGGAGGCCGAGGCCCGCGCGCGCATCGAGCATCTGCTCGCCGCGAAGGCCGGACGCGGCCGCGAGTACCACTTCGCCTGGGACGAGGAGGGCAACCAGCTCACCGTCACCGTCCTCGCTCCCCTGCCCACCGACATCGCCGCCCAGCGCTTCGTCACCGCGCCGGGCGAAACCGTGCTCGGCTTCACCGACCCCTCCGAGGTCCAGCGCACGCTTCCCCTGGACTACGGCGAGGAACAGCGCGACGTGCCGCCGGTCGTCTGGCGCACCGGCATCCGCTCCACCGAGCCGCATCTGCTGGTCGTCGGCCAGCCCGGCAGCGGCACCTCGACACTCCTGCGCTGCGTAGCCCTCCAGGCGCTCCAGCACGGCGACGTACTGATCGTCGAGGGCGGCAGCACCGGCGAGTACGCCTGCCTCACCGGCCGGAACGGGGTCCTGGGCGTCGAGTGCGGGCTGACCGGGGCACAGGCCAGCCTGGAGTGGGCCGCGCACGAGACGGAGCGACGGCTCATCGCGGCGAACCGGGCCCGGCAGGCGGGGCAGCCGACACCGGACGACGCCAAGCGGCCGCTGTGGATCCTGCTGGACCGCCCCAGCGTCTTCACCCATCTCGCCGCCGCGGACGGCCGCAAGGACCCGCAGGCCCTGCTCCAGGTTCCGCTGCGGCACGGCCGTGCGGCCCATGTGACCGTCGTCGTGGCCGAGCAGTTCGACAGCGCGGACGCGTTGAGCGAGCCGGTACGGCAGCACACGCGCGCGCGGGTGGTACTCGGCCCGGCGGCGCCGGAGCAGTTGGAAGCGGTGCTCGGGGCGCCGCCGCACACGACACCGCTCACCCATGTCCCGCCGGGGCGCGGCTACGCCCGCCTGGGCAACGGGCCCGTCCACCGGCTCCAGGTCCCGTCCACCCCCGACCCGTACGACGACGCGGCGAGCGACGCCGACCGCCAGGCGGTGCTGGCGCTGCTGCCCGCGCGGACGACACCGGCGGACGCCGAGCCCACGCGGCCGGTGGACACCGCAGCCGAGCCGGTGCCGGTAGAGGCCGTGGCCGCCGAGCAGGGCTGACCGCACCGACCTACGCGACGAACGTCCGCGGCGCCTCGGCCCCGCCGGTCGCCCCGGCCTCGACCAGCCGGGCCGCCGCGGCCAGGCGCGCCGCCGCCTCCTCGGCCACCGCACCCCCGACGGTGAACGGGAGTCGCACATACCCCTCGAACGCGCCGTCGACCCCGAAGCGGGGGCCGGACGGGACACGGACCCCGACCCGTTCCCCGGCCTCCGCGAGCCGCGAGCCCGACAGGCCGCCCGCGCGCACCCACAGCGTCAGGCCGCCCTTGGGCACCTCGAACTCCCAGCCGGGCAGCTCCCGCCGCACCGCCGCCACCAGCGCGTCCCGGTTCTCACGGGCCTGACCGCGCCGCAGGTCGACGGCCTGCTCCCAACCGCCCGTGCTGAACAGCCAGTTCACGGCCAGCTGCTCCAGTACGGGGGTGCCCAGGTCGGCGTAGGCGCGCGCGGCGACCAGGCTGCGGATCACATCCGGTGCCGCACGCACCCAGCCGATGCGCATGCCCGCCCAGAAGGCCTTGCTCGCCGAGCCGACCGTGATCACCGTGGAGCCCGCCGGGTCGAAGCCGCACACCGGACGCGGCATCGGTCCGCTCGCGAACTCCTCGTCCAGCCACAGCTCGCTCATCGTCTCGTCGGCCACGAGCACCGTGCCCGCCGAGCGGGCCGCGTCCACCAGCCGACGCCGCTGGTCCTCGTCCGCCAGCGCCCCGGTGGGGTTGTGGAAGTCGGCCACGACATAGGCGATCCGGGGCGCGGCCTCCCGCAGCACCTGCCGCCAGCGGTCCAGGTCCCAGCCGGACAGCCCGTCGGCCATCGCGACCGGCACAAGACGGGCCCCCGCCTCCCTCATCAGCTGGAGGATGTTGGCGTAGGAAGGGGATTCGACGGCGATGCGCTCGCCGCGGCCCGCGAAGAGATGGCAGATCGCGTCGATGGCACCCATCGCTCCGGTCGTCACCATGATCTGCTCGGGCATGGTGGAGATCCCGCGCGCGGTGTAGCGCTCGGCGATCATCGCGCGCAGCGCGGGCAGTCCGGCCGGGTAGTCGCCATGGGTGTGGGCGTACGGCGGCAGCTCCTCCAGCGCGCCCTGCACGGCCCGGGTGAGCCAGGGTTCGGGGGCGGGCAGCGCGGCGCAGCCGAGGTCGATGACGGAGCCGAGCGCCTCGGGCGGCAGCGGCTCGAGGCCCCGGGCGGGCAGCGGGTTCCCGGCGGGTACGGCCGTCCAGCTGCCGGCGCCACGCCGTGACTCCAGGAAGCCCTCGGTGCGCAGCGCCTCGTAGGCGGCCGCGACCGTGGTGCGGCTCACGGAGAGGGCGATCGCCAGTTCCCGTTCGGCGGGCAGCCGGGCGGCCACCGGCACCCGGCCCTCCAGCACGAGGAGCCGAATGCCGTCGGCGAGCGCGCGGTAGGCGGGCGGGCGGCGGGTTCCCGGGCCGGCCGGGCGCTCCTGCTGGGAGTTGAGCAATCGAGCGAGCTGCGCGGCACCCACCGCCGAGGTCCACTGCGCCATGAAGATCAGTCCACCTTCCCCGAATTGGCCATGGATGCCGTTCCTTCGCAAGCCACAGGGTGTCATGCGTCAGGCCACTACCACCACACCAGGGGGCACGTCTTGTCCACGCAGGGCCGTCTCGGGCGACGGCTGATCCAGTTGTACGTGGGGCTCGCGCTGTACGGCGTGAGTTCCGCCCTTCTCGTCGAGGCGGGCCTGGGCCTGGAGCCCTGGAACGTGCTGCACCAGGGGCTCGCCGAGCTCACGGGGCTGACCATCGGCGTCGTGTCGATCGTCGTGGGCGCGGCGGTGCTGTTCCTGTGGATCCCGCTGCGCCAGCGCCCGGGGATCGGCACCGTGTCCAACGTCTTCGTCGTCGGCATCGCCATGGACGGCGCGCTCACCCTGCTCCCCGAGGCGCACTCCCTGGCGGTGCGGATCCCCCTGCTGCTCGCCGGAGTCGTGCTCAACGGCGCGGCGACCGGCCTCTACATCTCGGCCGGCCTCGGCCCGGGTCCGCGCGACGGTCTGATGACGGGGCTGCACCGCCGTACGGGCCGTTCCGTCCGCCTGATGCGGACCGGGATCGAGGTGGCGGTCGTGGTCACCGGCTTCGCGCTCGGCGGGGACGTCAACGTCGGCACACTGCTGTACGCGCTGTCCATCGGCCCGCTGGCCCAGCTGTTCCTGCGGGTCTTCGTGGTCCCGTCGGCATCGCAAGGCAGCGCGGTCGTTGCCAGCGGTACACCCGAAAGGGTGATACTGCGTCCGTGACCACGCTCATACGCCACCCGTACCTCGACCATCCCGGCCCCATTCCCTTCGCCCACCGGGGCGGGGCCGCCGACGGCCTGGAGAACACCGTGGCGCAGTTCCGGCGCGCGGTCGAACTCGGCTACCGGTACATCGAGACCGATGTGCACGCCACCGCCGACGGCAAACTGGTCGCCTTCCACGACGACAGCCTGGACCGGGTCACCGACGGGGCGGGCCGGATCGGCGACCTCCCCTGGGAGGACATACGGCAAGCGCGCGTGGCGGGGCGCGAGCCGGTGCCCCTCTTCGAGGAGCTGCTGGAGACCTTCCCGGACGTGCGCTGGAACGTGGACGCCAAGGCGGAGCCGGCCCTGCGGCCCCTGCTCCAGCTGATCGAGCGCACCGACGCATGGCACCGGGTGTGCGTGGGCTCCTTCTCCGAGGCACGCGTGCTGCGCGCCCAGCGGCTGGCCGGGCCGCGCCTCGCCACGTCGTTCGGTGTCCGCGGGGTGCTCAGCCTGCGGCTGCGCTCCTGGGGGCTGCCCGCCGCGGTGCGCCGGTCGGCGGTCGCCGCGCAGGTGCCCGAGTCTCAGTCGGGCGTCCCGGTGGTCGACCACCGCTTCATGCGCGCGGCCCATGCGCTCGGGCTGCAGGTCCATGTGTGGACGATCAACGAACCCGAGCGGATGCACCGGCTGCTCGACCTGGGAGTCGATGGCATCATGACCGATCACATCGACACGTTGCGCAAGGTCATGGAGGACCGGGGCGTCTGGGTCTGAGCGCCCCGGGGCACGGCACGAGCCTTCGCACGGCACTTCTGCGGGGAAGCGAGGGCACGGGTGAGCACCGAGACCGTGCGGGTGGGGGCGGCCGACGAGGCCGTCGAACGGCGGCGCGAACAGCGCGGCTGGTATTTCTACGACTGGGCGTGCTCCGTCTATTCGACGAGCGTGCTGACCGTGTTCCTCGGCCCCTACCTCACCTCGGTGGCCGAGTCGGCGGCGGACGCGGACGGCTTCGTGCATCCGCTGGGCATCCCGGTCCGGGCGGGTTCCTTCTTCGCCTACGCGGTGTCCCTGTCGGTGATCGTGGCGGTCGTGGTGATGCCCCTGGTGGGCAGCGCGGCCGACCGCAGCGGCCGTAAGAAGCCACTGCTCGCGGCGGCCGCGTACACCGGCGCCGCGGCGACGACCGGCATGTTCTTCCTGGACGGCGACCGGTATCTGCTGGGCGGGCTGCTGCTGATCGTCGCGAACGCGGCGCAGTCCGTGGCGATGATGCTCTACAACGCCTACCTGCCGCAGATCGCCCCGCCCGAGGAGCGCGACGCGGTCTCCTCGCGGGGCTGGGCCTTCGGCTACGCGGCGGGCTCACTGGTCCTGGTCGCCAACCTCGTCCTGTACTCGGCGCACGACCGCTTCGGCGTCTCCGAGACGACGGCGGTCCGCATCTGTCTGGCCGCGGCCGGCCTGTGGTGGGGCGCCTTCACGCTCGTACCGCTGCGACGGCTGCGCGACCGCCGGTCGGCATCGGCGAGGACGGCGGCGGGACCGGAGGCGGGGGCCACTTCCGCCGGGCTGCGGCAGCTCGTCGCGACCGTCCGCGACATGCGCCGGCATCCACTGACGCTCGCCTTCCTGCTGGCGTACCTCATCTACAACGACGGCATCCAGACGGTGATCTCCCAGGCGTCGGTCTACGGCTCCGAGGAGCTGGGGCTCGGACAGTCGACGCTCATCGCGGCCGTGCTCCTGGTGCAGGTGCTCGCGGTGGCGGGCGCGCTGACGATGGGGCGGCTGGCCCGGACCTACGGCGCGAAGCGCACGATCCTCGGCTCGCTGGTCGCCTGGACGGTCACGCTGGGGGCCGGATACTTCCTGCCCGCCGGGGCCCCGGTCTGGTTCTTCGTGCTGGCCTCCGGGATCGGGCTGGTGCTCGGCGGCAGCCAGGCGCTGTCCCGGTCGCTCTTCTCCCATCTGGTCCCGCCCGGCAAGGAAGCCGAGTACTTCTCCGCTTACGAGATGAGCGATCGGGGCATGAGCTGGCTGGGCCCGCTTCTGTTCGGGGTCACGTACCAGCTGACCGGCAGCTATCGCTCCGCGATCATCTCGCTGGTGGCCTTCTTCGTCATCGGGTTCGCGCTGCTCGCGCGGGTTCCGGTACGGCGGGCGATCGAGGGCGCGGGCAACCCGGTGCCGGAAAGGATCTAGCACTGATTTAGCGCTCAACACGAAAGGGCGGTAGTGTACGCGTTTGGCCTGCCAGGCGTACCGTTACTGCGCGTCAAAGGTGCCGAAACGCTGGGTGACATCTGCTAGCAGATGTGACAAACCGGGCGCCGGTGGGTACAACAAGGGGCGGCTACGACGGCGACGCATGACCCGGAACGGGACACGGAACGGGAATCTTTACCGCCGACCGGACGTTGACCGGATGACGACGACAGCGACACCTGTCCTGTGGGCGACAAGCCCGGGAGGCACGATTCATGAGTGAGCGAGCTCTTCGCGGTACGCGCCTCGTGGTGACCAGCTACGAGACGGACCGCGGCATCGACCTGGCCCCGCGCCAGGCCGTGGAGTACGCATGCGAGAAGGGGCACCGCTTCGAGATGCCCTTCTCGGTCGAGGCGGAGATCCCGCCGGAGTGGGAGTGCAAGGTCTGCGGTGCCCAGGCACTCCTCGTGGACGGCGACGGCCCTGAGGAGAAGAAGGCCAAGCCCGCGCGTACGCATTGGGACATGCTGATGGAGCGGCGGACCCGCGAGGAACTCGAAGAGGTCCTCGAGGAGCGCCTTGCCGTGCTCCGCTCCGGGGCGATGAACATCGCGGTTCACCCTCGGGACAGCCGCAAGTCCGCGTAGCGGGAAGCCGACAAACAACACACGCGAACGACCGCGGGCGCCGTACGTCAGGTTGACGTACGGCGCCCGCGGTTTCGTGTTCGGGTGCGGCTGCGTGGCGGGCGGCCGGTCCTGGGGGCTGCGCCCCCAGACCCCCTCGGACCGAGGGCCTGGCCTCGTCCTCAAAGGTCAGCTCGTCAGCGGCGGGCGCTGCTCCCATGCCGTGTCGCCCGGCTCGTCCCCGTCGGTCCTGATGACCTCGCCCTGGACGATCTTGCCGTCGGGGCGGTGAATGCGGGCCTGCTGGAAGGCGTCGCCCAGCGAGCCGGGGGCGGCCCGGCGGAGTCTGCGGTCGAAGGTGCGCTCCGCGTAGCGGCTGACCGCCTTCTGCACCGGGGGGATCAGAAGCAGCAGCCCGGCCGCGTCCGAAAGCAGACCCGGGATCGTCAGCAGCAGGCCGCCGAGCATCATGAAGCCGTTGCCGCCGCCGCGCTCCGGGGAGCCGCCGCGCTGCAGCGCCTCATTGAGGCTCTGGAAGGCGCGTCGGCCGGCCCGCTTGATGACCACGGAGCCGACGACGACGCCCGCGAGCAGGAGCAGGAACACCGTCAGGCCGCCCGCCGCGTCCGCGACCAGGGTCAGCAGCCAGACCTCCAGCACCAGCCACGCGGCAACGCCCAGCGGCAGGAACCTGCGCAGCCGCGAGCGCCGGGGCCGGGTGGAGGGCGAAGAGGTCGGAGCACCAGTCGTCATGCACCCAGTGTGCCTGGGCCCGGCTCAGTGCGGGATAAGGGGGCGATCGGCGGGGCCTGTGAGGTCCCGGGGAGGGGCCGGGCTAGGGGACCCCCTAGGCCTGCTTGCCCTTGCCCGTGATCCTGCCGACCCGCTCGCCCAGGCCCCATGCCGTGACCCGCCACAGGGCCTCGACGACGATGTCGCGGCTCATCTTGGAGTCGCCGAGTTCCCGCTCCACGAACGTGATCGGCACCTCGACGACGTGATAGCCGGCCCTGACCGCGCGCCGGGCCAGGTCGACCTGGAAGCAGTACCCCTGTGAGGCCACCTTGTCGAGCCCGAGTCCCTGCAGGGTCTCGCGGCGGAAGGCGCGGTAGCCGCCGGTCACGTCCCGGATCGGCACGTCGAGCATGATGCGCGAGTAGGTGCTGCCGCCACGCGAGAGGAACTCGCGGGACCTGGGCCAGTTCACGACCCGGCCGCCGGGCACCCAGCGCGAGCCGAGCACGAGGTCGGCGCCCTTGAGGGCGGTGAGCAGGCGCGGCAGTTCCTCGGGCTGGTGGGAGCCGTCGGCGTCCATCTCGACGAGCACGCCGTAGCCGTTGTCGAGGCCCCAGCGGAAGCCCGCGAGGTAGGCGGCGCCGAGCCCCTCCTTGCCCTTGCGGTGCAGCACCTGGACGTGGTCGTCCTCTGCGGCCAGCTCGTCGGCGAGCTTGCCGGTGCCGTCGGGGCTGTTGTCGTCCGCCACGAGAACGTGCGCCTCGGGGACGGCCTTGCGGACCCGGCCGACGATGGACTTGATGTTCTCCGCCTCGTTGTAGGTCGGAATGATCACCAAGGCCGTGCCGAGCGGGCCGAACTGCCTCCCCTGGGCCTGTGCCGCGAGGGTCCCGTCGCCGTCGTTCACTGCTGCCCCTTCGTGTCGTACGCAGGGGTCCACCATAGTGGCCGCGGCCTGCGTCGACGTGACAGCTCGTTCGTATGGTGGTGTCGATTCCACAAGAGCGGGGTAAGAAGGATCTTTTCGGCTACTGTGCGCGCTGCGGATGGGGGCCCGGCACCCTTCGGGCCGACCTGGGACCCGCTGGCTGCGGGTCGACCTGAAGCCGTTGTCTACTGAGCGTCCGGGCCCCACCCGGGTCACACCTCCCCGACCGGCCGGGACGTTGCCTCGTCGGCGCGGGCGCTGAGCCTGGCTCCCAGTGACGATGCCCCGGTGCGGCACACCGTCCCTGACCCAGCGGCGCTGCGACGAGTGCGCGGAGGCTCTCCGGTCGGGCGTCCGGTGGTGGACCCGGCCGAACCTACCGGCCCCCTGCGCCTGGCTGTCAACACCCGTTTGACCTGCGAAAACACCCTCGGCGACCCGGTCGGTGCGGAGGATGCGCAGGTCGCGCGACGGGGCGGCGGCGGCCGATCCCGACCGCGCCACCCCGGGAGATCACTCGCCCGGCCGTACAAACACGGTCCGTCCGCCCACCACGGTGCGCAGGCAGACCGGGAGGTCGTGGCCCGGCGTCAGATCGGGCAAGCCAGGTGTACCCGAACGGGGGTCGGTCGACCAGCGGGCGACGCGGTCGTCGGGGGCCTGGACGACCAGTTCGTCGGTGCGCCACACGGCATAGTCGGCGGGTGCTCCGGGCACCAGGACGCCCGCGTCGTCGCGGCCGATGGCCCGCCAGCCGCCCCGCGTGTGCGCGGTGAAGGCGGCGCGCACGGAGACGCGGTGCTCGGGTGTCCGGTGGAAGGCGGCCGCGCGGAGCGTGCCCCACGGGTCGAGGGGCGTGACCGGGCTGTCGGAGCCGAAGGCGAGCGGGACGCCGGCCCGCAGCAGGGCCGCGAAGGGGTTCATCAGCCGGGCCCGCTCCGCGCCCAGGCGCTCGGCGTACATGCCGTCCTCGCCGCCCCACAGCGCGTCGAAGGCGGGCTGCACGGAAGCCGTCAGACCGAGCTCGGCGAAGGCCGCGATGGTCTCGGGGGTGAGCATCTCCGCGTGCTCGACACGGTGCCGGGCGGCGCGGACGCGGGCCAGGCCGAGCTTCTCGGCGGCCGTGCGCACGCCCTCGACCACGGCGGTCACGGCGGCGTCGCCGATCGCGTGGAAGCCCGCCTGGAGGCCCGCCTCGGTGCAGGCCACGACGTGCGCGGCGACGGCGTCCGCGTCGAGGTAGGCGGTGCCGGTGTGGCCGGCGTCGGCGTACGGCTGGTGCAGACAGGCGGTGTGCGAGCCGAGGGCGCCGTCGACGAACAGGTCTCCCGCGGCACCGAGCGCGCCCAGTTCCCGTGCCCTGGCGACGCCCTCGTCGCCCTGCTCGGCCCAGTAGCCGACGACCCTGGGCCCTGGTGCCTCGGCGGCGAGCCGCAGCAGGCTCGTGAAGTCGTCCTCGGACGAGATCCGGGGGCCGCCGCACTCGTGGACGGACCCGATGCCCAGCGAGGCGGCCTGGGCGAGGGCGGCCCGCTGGGCCTCGGCGCGCTGGGCCGGTGCGACGGCGCCGAGCGCGGCGGCGCGTACGGCGTGGTGGTCGTCGCTGGTGAGCGGGGCGTCGTCGCGGGCGACGGTGCCGGGGACAAGGTCCAGCAGGGCCGTCGTGACGACCGCCGAGTGGACGTCGATACGGGAGAGGTAGAGCGGGCGTCCGCCGGTGGCCTCGTCGAGCTCGGCGCGCGTCGGTGGCCGGCCGCCGGGCCAGCGGGCGGCGTCCCAGCCGTGACCGAGCAGGACACGGTCGCCCTGGCGGGCGGCGGCGAAGTCCCGTACGAGGGCCAGGGCCGCCTCGAGGGACGGCGCGCCGGAGAGGTCGAGACCGGTCAGGGCCAGGCCGGTGGACGTGGTGTGGACGTGGGCGTCGCTGAAGGCCGGGGTGACGAGGGCGCCGTCCAGGTCGACGACCTCGTCGACACCGTCCGTGAAGGCGTCGGCGGCCCCCTCGGAACCGACCCACGCCACCTCGCCGTGCTCCACGACCATCGCGGTCGCGAAGGGGTCGGCGGGACTGTGGACCTTCCCGCGGCGCAGCAGAACGGTCTTCGGGTCGGCGGGGCGCTCACTCATGCCGAACAGTGTCTCGCGCGAGGCGGGGCACACCGCACTTGGGGCGCCTCTCAGATCATCGGCGGCCGTGCCTCGTACGGCGTGGAGAGCACCACCGTCGTACGTGTCGACACACCCGCCAGCGATCGCAGCCGGGCGAGCAGTTCCTCGAGTTCGTGCGGGGTGGCCACGCGGACCTTGAGGATGTAGTTCTCGTCGCCCGCGACGCTGTGGCAGGCCTCGATCTCGGGGACGTCGGCGAGACGGTCCGCGATGTCGTCGGGGGCGCTGGGGTCGAAGGGTTTCACCGAGATGAACGCGGTCATAGGCAGCCCGACCGCCTCCGGGTCGACGACCGCGGCGTAGCCGCGGATGACGCCACGCTGTTCCAGCCGGCGCACCCGCTGGTGCACGGCCGACGTGGACAGCCCCGTGGCCTTGCCCAGGTCTGTGTAGCTCATCCGCCCGTCCTTGACGAGCAGCTGCACGATCTGACGGTCCAGCTCCTCCATGGCGCAAGAACCTACAGTGCGCCTGACCTCCTCGGATAGCCGAGCAGCCCAGGTCATGGCCGGTTCGTGATGTCCTGGAGCGCAGACCGGGCGCCGTCCGGGGGACAAACCCGCCGCACAGGGCACCTGCAATCGGCATGTGACGAACGCCACAGCGCTTGAGCGCGCTCCGTGATGCACTCGTGATTACCGCCCAGAGGGGACGGGAAGTGCTTGCTGTGGTCGAGGCCGCAGTGCCTTCACGGCCCAGCCCGAGGGGGAGAATCCCATGCAGAATCCCAAGCGCCCTGGTCGTACCGCGCCCAAGCGCCCGCATTTGGTCGTCGAGCCCGAGCCGGAGGGCGTCGAACCCGACGCCTACGACAGCGAGGACGCCGACGACTACGACACCTTCGAGATGTACCGGGTGATCTGCCCGGACTGCGCGCAGCCCATCGCCCTGCTGGCGGACGAGGACATCCTGCCGGAGCACGCGCTGTGCGCCTCGCCGTGGAACCCGTTCGGGCTGACGGTGTGTGCCGGCACGGGTCGTGCCGCGGCCGACGCCCGCCCCACGGAGGAGTCCCTCGGGCAGCAGGAGCAGGGCACCGCCGTGGTGCTGACGCTTCCTCAGGGCCTCAACTGGCGGACGCAGCCCTTCTCGCACGTCGGCGGCCCGGGCTCGCGCCCGATGCGCGTACCGGCGATGCGCCGCCAGGCCGCCGCCTGAGCCGTCCGGCTCCGCGCACGGCCTCGCTCAAGTCCCCGTAGCCGCCCCGCACCATGGCACGCAGGCTGCCGTGGTGCGGGATCGGTGTGTCCGGGTCCGCCGGGACGGCGACCTCACCGAAGTACGCCCGACGGCAGGCGACCCGCAGCATGACGATCGCGTGCCGCAGGGCGGCGTGCAGGGTGCGGGAGTTGAGCGGCGGGCGGGACAGGACGCCAACGACCCATTGGTGGTAGGCGCGTTGGGATGCGACGCACGGGACGGTCGTCGACCACCGGCGGACCCTCTTGAGGAAGTGCGGCTGACGGTACGTCGGTCGGCCGGGGGTGGCCAGAGGCGCGACCGGACGTCCGTGAACTCACGCACGATTCGACGCACCGGTGACCTGTCCGGCCGCCCCGGCGTTGCCCAGGCATGACCGTCACGTACTCGGGGACCGGGCGTCAGCGCCTTCTCTACGTGCCCCCGCCTGCAGGATCGGTTCCGCCGCCGCAGCCCCCGGACCCGCCCATCTACCGTGCGCTGATGCGCGCCTGGGCCGACCGGGGACGCACCCTGCCGGGCCGCCACGATCCGGAGTGGATCAAGCTGGCGGCCCCCACGGTCGTGCAGGGGTATTTCAGCGAACTCATGGACCGCTGAGCCGCCCCGCGGCGTCGCCCGACCGGCTCAGCGGCTCTCGGGGCCTGCCAGATGGCGGGCGATGACCATCCGCTGGATCTGGTTCGTGCCCTCGACGATCTGCAGGACCTTGGCCTCGCGCATATAGCGCTCGACGGGGAAGTCGGCGGTGTAGCCGTACCCGCCGAGTATCTGCACGGCGTCCGTCGTCACCTTCATCGCCGTGTCCGTGCAGTGCAGCTTGGCCATCGCCGCCTGCCTGGCGAACGGCCGGCCGGCGTCGCGCAGCCGCGCCGCCGCGAGGTACAGCGCCCGGCCCGCCTCGATCTGGGTGGCCATGTCGGCGAGCATGAAGCGCAGGCCCTGGAAGTCGGAGATCGGGTGTCCGAACTGGCGCCGCTCGGTGGCGTAGGCGATCGCCTCGTCCAGCGCCGACTGGGCCAGGCCGATGGCGCAGGCCGCGATGCCGAGCCGGCCGGAGTCGAGCGCGGACAGGGCGATGGCGAAGCCCTGGCCCTCCTCGCCGATGCGCCGGTCGTCGCTGACGTGTACGCCGTCGAAGTGGACCTGGGCGGTGGGCGAGCCCTTCATGCCCATCTTCTTCTCGGGCATCGCGCCGCTCAGCCCCTCGGCGTCCCCTGGCACCAGGAACGCGGAGATGCCGCGGGAGCCGTCCTCGCCGGTGCGAGCCATCACGGTGTAGAAGTCGGCGATCCCGCCGTGGGTGATCCATGCCTTGGTACCGCTGATCATCCAGTGGTCGCCTTCCCGGACCGCCTTGGTCCGCAGGGACGCGGCGTCGGAGCCGGAGGCCGGTTCGGAGAGGCAGTACGCGCCGAGCAGTCCGCCGCCGAGCATCGCGGGCAGGTGCTCGACCTGCTGCTGCTTGGTTCCGTAGGCGGCGAGCGCGTAGCAGGACAGGGTGTGCACGCTGACGCCGAGGCCGACGGTGAGCCGGGCCGCGGCGAGCTCCTCGAGGACCTGGAGGTAGACCTCGTACGGCTGGTCGCCGCCGCCGTACTCGGAGTCGTACGGCAGGCCGAGCAGGCCGGAGTCCGAAAGGAGGTTGAAGACCTCACGCGGGAAGTGTCCGGCGTCCTCCTCCTCTGCCGCCCTCGGGGCGATCTCACGCTGCGCGATGTCGCGGACGAGTGAGATCAGGTCCCTGGCCTCGTCGGTGGGCAGCTGACGCTCCACCGGCTGCGGGGCGCGGTCGGACATGGCGACGGTCTCCTCCCTGTTCGGGCACATCGGCGACGTGCGCCTGGGGTCCGGCGGCGCCGCCTGGTCTTTCATGGCTCCGGCCGCTGCGCGCGCTTCCGGGTCTCGGAGGCTGCTGACCAGCGGCTCTGCGCTGTGAGTATGCCCGATCAGCGACCTCCAGTCACCAGTTAACGACCGCTTACTTCAAGAAGTCCACCCCAGACTTCCACGGGCCCGAGATTGGTCCGAACCATTGACCAAGTGGTCTAGTCCTCCTAATCTCTCGAATCAACGCTTCACCGCGTTCATGCCAATCGGCGCGCGTTCCCTCTCCCCCACGAGGAGACACCCGATGCACCCTCCCCGCACCCGCTTCCGGGCGCTCGTGTCCGCCGCGTGCTGCGCCGTCCTCGGCGCCGGACTGCTGGCCGGCGCGGGCACCGCCACCGCCACCGCCGCGGCCCCCGCCGCCCCGAAGGCCGCAGGCTCGAAAGTCGTCGGCTACTTCACCGAATGGGGTACCTACGACCGCAAGTACTACGTCAAGAACATCCAGACGTCCGGTTCGGCCACCCGGCTGACCCACATCAACTACGCGTTCGGCAATGTCACCGGCGGCAAGTGCGCGATGGGCGACTCCTACGCGGCGACCGACCGCGCCTACACCGCGGCCGAGTCGGTGGACGGTGTCGCCGACACCTGGGACCAGCCGCTGCGCGGCAACTTCAACCAGCTCCTCAAGCTGAAGAAGAAGCACCCCGGACTCAAGATCCTCTGGTCCTTCGGCGGCTGGACCTGGTCCAGCGGCTTCGGCGAGGCCGCGCGCAACCCCGCCGCGTTCGCCCAGTCCTGCTACGACCTGGTGAAGAACTCCAAGTGGGCGGGTGTCTTCGACGGCATCGACATCGACTGGGAGTACCCGAACGCCTGCGGCAGCACCTGTGACACCAGCGGCCGGGCCGCCTTCCGGAACGTGATGGCGGCGCTGCGCTCCAAGTTCGGCGGCAGCGCGCTGGTCACCGCCGCGATCACCGCCGACGCCACCGGCGGGGGCAAGATCGACGCGGCGGACTACGCGGGGGCGGCGCAGTACGTCAACTGGTACAATCCGATGACGTACGACTACTTCGGCGCCTGGGACCCGACGGGCCCGACGGCCCCGCACTCACCGCTGAACTCCTACTCCGGCATTCCGAAGGCGAACTACTACACCTCGGCGACCATCGCGAAGCTGAAGGGCCTGGGCATCCCGGCCTCGAAG
Source organism: Streptomyces sp. HUAS 15-9 (assembly GCF_025642155.1). NCBI lineage: Bacteria > Bacillati > Actinomycetota > Actinomycetes > Kitasatosporales > Streptomycetaceae > Streptomyces > Streptomyces qianjiangensis. Next base: position 1,549,635 of record NZ_CP106798.1, read on the forward strand.
CTGCTGCTCGGCATCGGCTTCTACGGGCGCGGCTGGACCGGCGTCTCCCAGGCGGCACCGGGCGGCTCCGCGACCGGGCCGGCGACCGGGACGTACGAGCAGGGCATCGACGACTACAAGGTGCTCAGGAGCAAGTGCCCGGCGACCGGCACCGTGGGCGGTACCGCATACGCGAAGTGCGGCAGCAGCTGGTGGAGTTACGACACCCCGTCGACCATCGGCACGAAGATGTCGTACAAGAACCAGCAGGGCCTGGGCGGCACCTTCTTCTGGGAGCTGAGCGGGGACACCGCGAACGGTGAGCTGATCAAGGCGATCAACTAGCCAGGCATCGGCGCCATGGGCTCGGGGCGGAGGCGGCGGCCTCCGCCCCGTCGGTGTCAGTCCTCCCGGCGGGCGGGCTGCGGCGCCGGGTAGGACGGGTCCAGCTCCTCGATGGCGCGCAGGGCTCCGCCCAGCGTCTTCACCAGCAGTTCGCGCATGGTGTCGCGGGAGAGTTCGAGGTGGTCTATCCAGTCGAGGGTGGCGCCCTCGACGCTGCACACCCAGGCGAGCAGACCCATCCGGGCCAGCGGTGCGATGTCACCGCGGCCGTAGGCACCCTCGGCTATCGTGCCGACGATCGCCTCGCGCACGCCGTCCCGGATGGCGTGCACCTCGGCGTCGAAGCCGACGCCGCCGCTGACGATGGTCCGGAAGGCGGCCTGGTTGTGCTCGGCGTAGCACAGATAGCTGTCGACGGTGCGGTGGACGCGGTCCACGGCCGCCAGTTCGAGACCGCTCGCGGCATAGGTGACCAGGTCGGCGACGGAGTCATTGATGATCGCCAGGTAGTAGCCACGCTTGGACTGGAAGTAGTAGTAGATCAGTCCCTTGGCGACATGCGCCTGCCGGGCGATGTCGTCCATGGAGAGCGCGTCGTACGACGTGTCGGCGAACAACTTCCGCCCGATGCCGATGAGTTCTGCCCGACGCGCCAGAGAGCGCTCGGTTCCGCGCGCCCGCGGGCGGGCGACGGCAGACTGTTGACTGATATTCAATTTCGACCCTGGTCTCAACGGGCGGCGGGACCCCCGCAGTATGTCAGGTCGGCAATGAGTCGGATCACATCAGTCCGAGCCGGGTGACGAGCATGGCGACAACCGCGACCAGGACCCAGCCCAGGACGTGCTCGACGATCTTCGGGCCGTCGTCCTTGGGCCCGCCGGTGCGGACGCGGGTGGCGGTGGCTGAGTGTGCGGTCATGGTGTCTCGCTGAGGTCGGACGTACAGGTGGATTTCCCCCACCGGTCTGTCCACCTTGCCACCCGCGACGGCTTTTGCGGCGGAGACGTTGGTCACATGGTCAGCGCACCCCCACGGCCGCGAGCGCCTTGCGCTGCCGCGGGCTCACATGGACCGGGAAGTACAGATAGCAGACACCACCCGTGCCGGAGACGACCTTGCCGCTCGCGTTGTACCGCTTGGTCCGCAGCCAGATGTTCTCGAACTCCCTCCTCAGGTACACCCGCCGCACCGCCTCGTCGCTCGGCGAGGCCGGGTCGTTGGCGATCACATCGCCCTCGGCGGTGAAGCCGATCACCGTCATCAGATGGCCGGAGGTGCCGTAACCGGCGCCCGTCAGCTCGGTCTTGAGGAAGGACTGGGACGTTATGGCCGGGATGCCGGCCGCGATCAGCGTCTCCAGGTCGGTGAGCGAGCCGAGCCGCGTGATCACACCCTGGAGGCCGTCGAAGGTGGCCGCGTAGGCGGCGTTGAACGGCCAGTTCCCGCACCCCGCGTACTGGTAGTCGTAGGTGTACCGGGCCGCGTTGCACACCTGCGGGTCGGCATACGACGGATCGACCCAGGCGAGCTGCTCGGGGGTGAGCCGGCCGCCCCAGTACTCGATGATCATCTGCGAGGAGGTGGGGCTGCACCAGGCCTCGCCGCCGTTGTCGTACTCGGGGTACTGGCCCTTGTGGATCTCCTGGGAGTAGCGCGGGACGCTCAGTTCCCGGGCCGGGCCCGGCGTGGTGGCCGGGACGGTGAAGCGGTCGGGGATGTCGGAGCCCATGGCGCCGAGCCGCCAGACGGTGGGGGTGAGCCTGGTGCCCGGCCTGCGGTACAGGGTCAGCCGCAGCCGGTACGACACCAGGCGCAGGCCGGTGGTGGCGTCGTCGATGGCGAAGGTGTCCGTCCAGATGGTGCTCTTGCCGTCGGTCTGGCCGTCCACCGAGGTCCGCTTGATGTCCTGGTCGCCGGCCGCCCAGCGGCCCATCACGTACCAGGGCGTCGCCGTGCCGTCGGAGTAGGTACCGGTCAGCTCGACCTGGAGCCAGGTTCCGGCCGGGGTGTGCGCGTTCCAGGAGACGATCGCCTCGGTGGCGGGGACTCGCAGCTGGTGGACCGGCGAGGTCCAGGTGGCGTACTCCCAGGCGGCCGTGGTGCCGCTGTGCGGGTCCGGGTAGTCCACGGTGCCCGCCGGGGCGGCGATCACCACGCCCGGGCGGCTGCCCGCCACGGCCCGGACGCCCTTGCTGCTGCCGGAGCGCCAGTCGTTGCAAGTGATCCAGGCACGGTTGTCGACGGGCCGGGTGGGGTCCGCGTCGTCGGCGTCGTGCGTGGAGGCGGTCACGGCGGCCGCCGGGCCCGTGCCACCGGCCACCGCGGCGGCGACCGCCGCGGCCAGAACGGTTCTGCGGGACGGCTGTTCGGCTCTGCTCATGGGCGGAAGACCCCCGGGTGTCCGAGTGGCAGCTGTGCGCCAACTATGGCCGAGACGCCATGCCCCTGCCAGCACTTCGGCCCATGCCGCGCCCATGACTATTGGTCTCACCCACTGGCAGCAGCCGGGTGGGCCGCACGGTCCCGGCGCACGCCGGTGACGTGCGCCGGAGTCCGTGGCGCGTGGGTCAGATGAGGTCCATCGCCGCGACCTCGTCCGGGCGGCCGTAGCTCACTGGCCCCTGGAAGCGGCGGCGGGCGGTGGCGAACCACCACACCGTGGCCACGATCAGGACGACGGCCAGCGCGATCGGCGCGTAGTTGAAGGAGTCGACGGTGATCGGCGAGGCCTGCGGCAGCATGAAGAGCACGCTGCTGGCCACGATCCAGGTCACCGCCAGCCAGCCGATCGGCCGGCCCCAGCGCCCCAGGTGCCAGGGCCCGTGCTGGAACTCGTCGCCGAGCCGCAGCCGCAGGAAGATCGGCACGGCGTAGGCGAGGAAGAGCCCGACAACGTTGACACTGACGATGGCGGTGAACGCGGTGTGCGACCACCAGCCCGGCAGCACCAGGGCGAGGGAGCAGGCCACCGCGAGCCATACGGCCTTGACGGGGGTACGGGTGCGGGGCGAGACGGAGTGCCACAGGCGTGAGCCGGGCATGGCGCCGTCCCGGGAGAAGGCGAAGATCTGCCGGGTGTTGCTGGTGAGGTTGGCCAGGCCGCAGAAGAGCATCGCGCCGATCACGACCAGCAGCAGTGCCTTGGCCCAGGCCATGCCGAGGCCGTCGATGAGAATCTGCACGGGTGGCGCGGACGAGCCCGCGACCTTGTCGTAGTCGCTAATGCTGTAGACCAGTGCCAGCATCAGGATCAGGCCGGTGATCGCCGAATAACCTATCGAACGGGTGATCCCCTTCGGCGCGTTGACCGTCGCGCGCACCGTTTCCTCCGACATGTGGAAGCTGCCGTCGAAGCCGGTGAACGTCCAGCTGGTGACCAGCAGGCCGAGCATGCCGCCGTAAAGTCCGTTGGTGAAACCGGTGTTGTTCGCGAAATGCGTCACGAACGACGTCGACTGGTGGTGGTCCGGTATCACGATCAGTGTGCTCACGATCACCACGAGTCCGATCAGCAGCCACCACACCGAAATCCGGTTCAGTATGGCGACCAGCTGGACCGTGTAGGTGTTGGCGAGCCCCTGCAGCACGATGATCAGGGCCGTGATCAGGACGGTCTGATGCGCAGTCGGCTCGTACGACGACCACTGCAGGGCGACGAAGGCCTGGATGAAGGTGGCGGCCGCATATCCGGTGGCCGCGGTGCCGCCGATCTGGCCGACGAAGTTCAGCCAGCCCGTGTACCAGGACCAGGCGCCCTTGTGCCGCTTGGCGAGTTTACCGGCGGAGAAATACAGCGCCCCGCTCGTCGGATAGGCCGACGCGACCTCCGCCATGGCGGCACCGATGAACAGCACCATGACGGAAACGCCGATCCAGCCGAAGACGAGAACACGGGGGCCACCCGCGTTCATACCGAAGCCGAAGGACGAGAAAATACCCGAGAGGATATTGATGATGGTGAAGGAGATCGCGAAATTGTCGAACGCCTGGAATCGGCGGGTGAGTTTCCGCGGATATCCCATCGCATGCAGGGTCGCGTCGTCATCGAGCACGATCGGGTCTTCTCCCCCACGGGCCTTGGCCCGTGGAGTCGATATCCGTTCTGACACTGATCGACCTTTCTCTCAGTAGGGGACGAGCAGGACGTCAGGCGGCGCCCGGCACGGGCAGGCCGCATGCGCGCCTGGCCCGGGAGAGCTGCTCCTCGGGATCGCCGAAGACGCTCCAGGGCATGCGTGAGGCGTACGGTCCCATCGCCGTGAAGACCGCCCGGGCCTCGAACTCGCGCTGGGCCATGACCAGCGCGTGTCCGAGGTAAGCCAGGTCGAGCACCGGAGTGAAGCGGTAACCGGCCACCGTGGGCAGCCAGTTGTGGTAGATCGCGAGGGCGGTGGAGCGCCACTGGGGCTGCTCCCAGACGCGGTCGGCGAGCAGCTGGGTGGGGTTGTAGCTCTCCACCAGGGCGACCAGGGGAAGCAGCCGCAGCGGGGAGTGGGCGGGGGCCCGCTGGCTGAGGAAGGCGGCCACGTCCCAGGCCGCGTTCACCGAGCCGCCGTGGCGCGAGAAGAAGCAGGAGAGGAAGCGGTGGTGGGCCTCGCGGTTGAACGGGTCGAGCGTCAGGATGTGCGCGAACAGCCGCCACGGTCCGGGCGGGGCGGTGAGCAGGCCGTTGGGAGCGGGGTCGCGCAGCCGGTGCAGCCGGGCCATGGCCAGCTTGGCGACCCAGGGCGTGGGGTCGGCCGGGGCCATGACGGCGGCCCGGTCGCAGGCGGCCAGCGCGATGCGTTCCAGGGCTTCGGCCCGCTCGTCACGGGCGTCCGCGGCGCGGATCGCGCGCAGTACGGCCACCCGGGCCCACATCAGGGCCGCTTCCGGGGTCGGCTCCTCGGCGAGCCAGCGCTCGACGAGGTCGGTGCCGGCGGCCTCGGAGGCCACGACGAGGGAGCGGTGGGCGCGCAGGCCGAAGTCGGTGCGGGTCTCGGTCAGGGCTTCATGGGCACTCCGATATCTTCCGGCGCGTACATCGACGCATACGCTCGCCAGGACACGGTCGTCGGCCGCCGGATGCCACACATACTGCCCCTCGAATAACTCCGCGGCCATCTTCCCCTGTCCGTCCCCGTTACGACGCATCGCAGTTGCGCACCAGGCACCTTACTCAGCACCGGGCAGATCGGATGCGGCGAATTCGACATATCGGTCAGCCGATTCCGAATATTAATGAAACGATTGGCGGGCGACTCACGAGTAGTTCAAGGTGATACGTTCTTCCACCCATCGTCCCGGCCGCTATGCGCCGCTACTAGAATGTTTCCGGAAAACACCCCACACCGCATCACACCTCGGGAATCGCCATTCACGACCTCGCCGCCCGCCTGAGCGAACTCCCCCCGTCCTGCGGACCGGTCCGGCTGATCGCCGTCGACGGGCACGCCGGCTCCGGGAAGTCCACGTTCGCCGACCGCCTGGCCGCCGCGCTGGGCGGGGCACCGGTGTTGCATCTCGACGACATCGCCAGCCATGACGAGCTCTTCGAGTGGACCGGGCGTCTGCTGGCGCAGGTGATCGAACCGCTCGGCCGCGGCGAGACCGCGTCGTACGAACCCTACGACTGGCACGCCCGCGCCTTCTGCCCGCCCCGTGCGCTGCCGCCCGCGCCCGTGATCCTGATCGAGGGCGTCGGCGCGGGCCGCCGGGCGCTGCGCCCGCATCTGGCGCGACTGCTGTGGATGGAACTGCCCCACGAGGAGTCCTGGACACGCGGCCGGCTGCGGGACGGAGCCGAACAGCGGGACTTCTGGGCCGGGTGGGTCCGGGCGGAACACCGGCACTTCGCCGAGGACCCCTCGCGCCCGTTCGCCGACCTTCTGGTACAGCAGTCACAGAAGGGGTACAAGGTGCTGCCGGGCCCTTGCGGGACCAATGGACCGGACCAGGAAGTCACCCACCGTGACGGACCGTCCGCTGTGTGCTGAACTTGTGAAGACCCTGCCTGGGAACTTGTTCGACTGCCTCAACTCGGCTTGACCCGGGAGCCGTACAGGACTTACGTTCTCAATAAGCGGTCATTGGCGCCGCCCCATAGACGCGAAGCCCCCGGTTGTTCCCCCGTGATCGGGGGCTTCGTTCTGCCCGGAGCCCGCTTTCCGGAAGCCACGTGCACCGATTCGCTCACCCTCGGTCACCGCGCCGCGTGCGCCCCATCTGCTCCCACCTCGTCAAACGGCCCGTGCGACACCCTTCGGCGGGCACCCGGCCCGCAGGTACGATGCCCTCGGTGCGACCTTCGGACGGCTGCTTCGCGCACCTTCAACTCCGGTCCGTGGCACAGCGGTTCGACCACGGCGGCGGTCGGGCGAGTGCCCGGTGGCGAACGTATGGGGGCGCGGTTTGTGGGGGACGTGATGGACTTCGGCACGCAGGGCCCCGAGGCCCCGGCCGACCTCGCCTGGCTGCGAGGCGTGGACGCCTACACGATGGGTGCCTATCCGCAGGCGGAGGAGGAGTTCCGCACCGCGGTGCGGATGGATCCCGGCATGGCCGACGCCTGGCTGGGGCTGCACGCGCTGCGCGTCGACACGACGACCGCGCTGCTCAGGATGTTCCGGCACCGGGACCGCTTCGGCGAGCAGCGCGCCCGCCACCGCCGCACGCTCAACTCCTGGTACTGGCTGGGCTGGTGGGTGCAGCCGGTGCTGGAGAGCCCGCGCGACCTGCTGCTCGCGCACGCCTCGCACTGGCTGGACGGCCGCCACGTCCCGGAGCTGGACCGGGCTCTCGCCGGGCTCCCGCCCGTGGACGCCGACCCGCAGGTCCGCTTTCTGCACGCCTGCCGGGCCTATCTGGTCAAGGACTGGGAGCAGTTGGTCCGGCACACCGACCCGCTGCTCGACGACACCCTGCTGGGCATCGAGGCGGGCCTGTTCGGCGGCATGGCACGGGTCCGGCTGGAGACCTACGGCCAGGCGGAGCCGCTGCTGTCGGCGGCCCTGATGCGGTGCCGCAGCGAACAGCCCCAGCGCAAGGAGCTGCGGTACTGGCTGGCCCGGGCCCACGAGGGCACGGGGCGCAGCGCGGCGGCACTGCCGCTGTACCGGGCCGTGCACCAGGTCGACGCCGCGTTCATGGACACCTCGGCCCGGCTGGCCGCGATCGCCGAGGGCGACGGGTACGACGACGCGGCCGGCCTCGCGGCGATCACGCTCACCGGCGCCGGGCAGGACAGCGTGGACGGTCCCGATGTGCTCGATCCCCTCTTCGGCACCGAGGGCCGCGACCTGCGGTTCCCCGAGCCTGATCTGCCGCCCGCCGGTCCGCTGTCGTCGGTGACCGACCCGGCGGTGCGGGAGAAGACCGTCGTACCCTCGCCCCTGCCCGCCGGGCCCACCGACCCCGCGCTGCTCGAGGAGGCGCTCGCCGAGCTTGAGCGCATGGTGGGGCTGGAGCCCGTCAAACGCCAGGTCAAGGCGCTGTCCGCCCAGTTGAACATGGCGCGGCTGCGGGCCGGGCAGGGGCTGCCGGTGCAGCCGCCGAAGCGCCACTTCGTCTTCTCCGGCCCCTCGGGCACCGGCAAGACCACGGTCGCGCGCATCCTGGGCCGTGTCTTCTACGCCCTCGGCCTGCTCGGCGGCGACCATCTGGTGGAGGCCCAGCGGGCGGACCTCGTCGGCGAGTATCTGGGCCAGACCGCGGTGAAGGCCAACGAACTGATCGACTCCGCGATCGGCGGTGTGCTGTTCGTCGACGAGGCCTACTCGCTCTCCAACTCGGGCTACGGCAAGGGCGACGCGTACGGCGACGAGGCCCTGCAGGTCCTTCTCAAGCGGGCCGAGGACAACCGGGACCACCTGGTGGTGATCCTGGCCGGCTACCCGGAGGGCATGGACCGTCTGCTGGCCGCCAACCCGGGCCTGTCCTCCCGCTTCACGACCCGCGTCGACTTCCCCTCGTACCGGCCCCTCGAACTCACCTCGATCGGCGAGGTGCTCGCCGCGGAGAACGGCGACGTGTGGGACGAGGAGGCCCTGGACGAGCTGCGGTCCATCGCCGGGCACGTCGTCGACCAGGGATGGATCGACGAACTGGGGAACGGGCGCTTCCTGCGGACGCTGTACGAGAAGAGCTGCGCCTACCGGGACCTGCGACTGTCGACCTACCCCGGCGTCCTGTCCCGCGACGACCTGGCGACCCTCCGGCTCCCGGACCTGATGCAGGCATACGGGGAGGTCCTGTCGGGCCGGGGCCCACAGGACCCGTCGGCCATGTGACACGCCCCCGTGGTCCGCCCCTCGGCGGGCCACGGGGAGCCGCGAGACCGGCGGCCCGCAGGCGCGGGGCCCGGGGGCACGCGGCGCACGGGGCCCTGGGCCGGCCGGTTGCCGACCGGCACCGCCACAGGTGAGGTGGATCTTCGTGGTCGATCCGCCTCGGGCTCCTGGTCGGCCGACGGGCACCTGGGCCACGCCCAGCAGCACTCCGATACCTTCGGGGCCATGGACTGGTCGATCGTCCGCATCGACTCGACCGCCTTGTGAACCCATCAGCACTCAGCCGGGGGCCGAAACAGAGGGCTCCGGCCACACGAACCGACGGGCCGGGTCACCGCCCACGCCTGATCGGTCAGCACGTGCCGACGCGCCCCCGTCGGGTGCGCGCTCAGCCGGCCAGGGCCTCCTCCGGTTCGTCGCTTGCCCGGGGTTCTGTCACCTTCGGTTCCGGGGTCGCGCGGTGGGCCGGGTCGCGGACCTCGCCGACCAGGAGTTCCAGTACGTCCTCCAGCGCGACCAGGCCGAGGACCTTGCCGGACGCGTCGGCCACCTGGGCCAGGTGGGTCGCGGCGCGCCGCATGACCGTGAGCGCGTCGTCGAGCGGCAGCTCGCAGCGCAGGGTGGTCATGGGCCGCCAGACGTGCTGCGGTACGGCCCGGTCCGAGTCCTCCAGGTCCAGTACGTCCTTCACGTGCACGTACCCCATGAAGGCGCCCTTCTCCGCGGCCACCGGGAAGCGCGAGAAACCGGTCCGGGCGGTGAGCCGGACGATCTCCCCCGGGGTGACCGACGGAGTCACCGTGACCAGCGACTCACGTCTGAGGAGCACATCGGTGACCGGGCGCGAGCCCAGTTCCAGCGCGTCCTCCAGGCGCTCCTGCTCCTCGGGGGCGAGGAGGCCGGCCTGGCCGGAGTCCTCCAGCAGCCGGTTGAGCTGCTCGCTGGTGACGACGGCCTCCACCTCGTCCTTCGGCTCGACGCGGAAGAGCCGCAGGATGCCCTGGGCGCAGGCGCCGAGGGCCACCGTGATCGGCCGGCAGACGCGGGCGAAGGCGACAAGCCCCGGGCTGAGCCACAGCGCGGCCTTCTCCGGCGCCGCCATCGCGAGGTTCTTCGGCACCATCTCGCCGATGACCAGGTGGAAGAAGACCACCGCGGCAAGGGCGATGACATACCCGAGCGGGTGAATCATGCCGTCGGGAAGATGAACCGCCTCGAACACGGGTTCAAGCAGATGGGCCACCGTGGGCTCGGCGACCGCGCCCAGGGTCAGCGAGCAGACGGTGATGCCGAACTGGGCGGCGGCCATCATCTGCGGCAGCCGCTCGAGGCCGTACAGCACCTGGCGGGCCCGTGCCGTGCCGAGCGGTTCGATCTGGCTGCGGCGCACGGACACGAGCGCGAACTCGGCGCCGACGAAGAAACCGTTGGCGAGCACGAGCAGCATGGCGAAGACCAGTTGGAGCACGCTCATCGGGCGGCCTCCATGACGTTCACCGCCGGGGCCGTCCGGACCAGCCGGACCCGCTCCGCGCGGTAGTGCCCGACCTGGCGCACCGACAGCCGCCAGCCGGGCAGTTCCGCCTTGTCGCCGGGCGCCGGGATACGGCCGAGCAGGTCGGCCACCAGGCCGGCGACGGTCTCGTAGGGGCCCTCGGGCACGTCCAGGCCTATGCGCTGCAGGATGTCGACCCGGACGCTGCCGTCGACGTCCCACGCGGGCCTGCCGTCCTGCGGCGGCGCCGCGGCGAGTTCGGGCGCGTCCGGCCGGTCGTGCTCGTCGCGGACCTCGCCGACGAGTTCCTCGACGATGTCCTCCAGGGTGACCACGCCCGCCGTGCCGCCGTACTCGTCGACGACGACCGCGATGGGCTGCTCGCTGCGCAGACGCGCGAGCAGCGGCTGCACGGGGAGCGTCTCGGGGACCAGCAGCGCCCTGCTGGCAATACGGCCGACCGGGGTACGCAGCCGGTCGCGTGACGCGATCGCCAGGGCGTCCTTGAGGTGGACCATGCCGACGATCTCGTCGATCTTCTCCCGGTAGACGGGGAAGCGGGACAGACCGGTGGCCCGGGTCAGATTGACCACGTCCTCGGCGGTGGCCGAGTCCTGGAGCGCACTGACCTTCACGCGTGGGGTCATGACGTGCTGCGCGGTCAGCTCACCGAGGGACAGCGTCCGTACGAAGAGGTCGGCCGTGTCCTGCTCCAGGGCGCCGGCCTGGGCGGAGTGCCGGGCCAGCGAGACGAGCTCGCCGGGGGTGCGGGCGGAGGCCAGTTCCTCGGTGGGCTCCACGCCCAGGGCGCGTACGAGCCGGTTGGCGACCGTGTTCAGACCGGAGATCACCGGGCGGAACAGCCGGGAGAAACGGTGCTGCGGGCCGGCGACGAACCGCGCGACCTGCAGGGGCCTGGACACCGCCCAGTTCTTGGGTACGAGTTCGCCGATCACCATCTGGATCGCCGAGGCGAGCAGCATGCCGACGACCACGGCGACGCCGGAGACCGCGCCGTCCGGGACGCCGATCGCGGCGAACGGGCCGCTCAGGAGCCCCGCGAGGGCCGGTTCGGCGAGCATGCCGACGACGAGGGAGGTGATGGTGATGCCGAGCTGGGTGCCGGAGAGCTGGAAGGACAGCTCCTTGAGGGCCTCGACGACCGTACGGGCGCGTTTGTCGCCCTCGGCGGCGGCCTTCTCGGCATCCGGCCGCTCGACCGTCACCAGGCCGAACTCGGCCGCCACGAAGAATCCGTTGGCCAGGATCAGCAGGAACGCCGCTCCGAGGAGCAGCAGGGGGATGGTCATGATGCCGCCGCCTCCGCGCTATGTCGGTAGGGGGCGGCGCAGGTACTACAGGACGATCCGTCCATCGCTGGAGGGAGTCACTCCTCGGGTAGCAGGAACCCCTGCGCGCCGGCCGGCACTACAGGGGCGGAGGCGCAACGTGAACGTCTCCGCCACCAGATTAATCAAGACACGGCCCGATGCGGCAGGGTGGACGACCCCGAGTCAGCCCTGATCTTGACCGGGATCGTGTATGGCGCGGGCCTCGGCGAGCGCCCGCAGCGTACGCGCGTCGGCGATGGCGCGCTGCTTGGCGACGCCCGGCTGGATGCCGAGCGCGGGCAGGCTGGTGCCGTCGCTGAGGTTCAGGAACACCCAGGGGTCGCCGGGGCGCAGGTTCACCTGGAGGATTTCCGCCCATTCCAGGTGCCTTTTGCTGGCGATGTTCACCACGGTGACGCCGGACTCGTCGGCGACGACCTTCACCCGGGCGAGCAGGGCCAGCACCCAGAAGATGAGCCCGCCGGTGACGACGAAGGTGAGCTTCTCCCCCGGGCCGAGCTGTTCCAGCAGCAGGGCGATGCCCGAAATGATCACGAAGATCACCACGCCGGCTGTGAGCAGAATCGCACGGGTGCGGCCCGGCCGGAAGGTGACGGGGAGGGCGGGAAGGGGGGTCTGTTCGGACATCGGTGTGCGGCGTCCCGTGATCAGAGGCGGCAGGCGTGGATGGCCGTGGTCAGGATGGCCCGGGCACCGATGGCGTACAGGTCGTCCATGATCCGCTGCGCGTCCTTGGCGGGGACCATGGCGCGGACGGCGACCCACCCCTCGTTGTGCAGGGGGGAGATGGTGGGGGACTCCAGGCCCGGGGTGAGGGCGACGGCCTTCTCCAGCTGCTCGACGCGGCAGTCGTAGTCCATCATCACGTACGTCCGGGCCACCAGGACGCCCTGGAGGCGGCGCAGGAACTGCTGGACCTTGGATTCCTCGGCGTCGGCGCCGGTGCGGCGGATCACCACCGCCTCGGACGTCATGATCGGCTCGCCGAAGACCTCCAGCCCCGCGTTGCGCAGCGAGGTGCCGGTCTCGACGACGTCCGCGATGATCTCGGCGACCCCCAGCTCGATGGCGGTCTCCACGGCGCCGTCGAGGTGGACGACGGAGGCGTCGACGCCGTTGTCGGCAAGGTGCTTGGCGACGATGCCCTCGTAGGAGGTGGCGACCGTCAGGCCGTTCAGGTCCTCGACGCTCTTGGCCGTGCCGGGCTTGGTGGCGTAGCGGAAGGTGGAGCGGGCGAAGCCGAGCGGCAGGATCTCCTCGGCGTTGGCGCCGGAGTCCACGAGCAGATCGCGGCCGGTGATGCCGATGTCGAGCCGGCCGGAGGACACGTAGATCGCGATGTCGCGGGGGCGGAGGTAGAAGAACTCGACCTCGTTCGCCGGGTCGACGATCCGCAGTTCCTTGGACTCCCGGCGCTGCCGGTAGCCGGCCTCATGCAGCATCTCCGCCGCAGGGCCGGACAGGGAACCCTTGTTGGGGACGGCGATGCGCAGCATGAGGTCGGCTTCCTTTGTTCGTGCCTGCGGTGTGCTGTTCGTGCGTACGGTGTGCGACGTGCTCTTACGGCTCAGAGGTGGGCGTAGACGTCGTCCAGGGAGATCCCGCGGGCGACCATCATCACCTGGACGTGGTACAGCAACTGCGAGATCTCCTCGGCGGCCGCCTCCTTGCCCTCGTACTCGGCGGCCATCCAGACCTCGGCGGCCTCCTCGACGACCTTCTTGCCGATGGCATGGACGCCCTTTCCGACCAGTTCGGCGGTGCGGGACGTGGCGGGATCGCCGTGGGCGGCCTTGTGCTGGAGCTCGGTGAAGAGCTCCTCGAACGTCTTCTTGGACATGATGGCCCCACCCTACGCGGTTCGGGCGATCCCCTAGTGCCAGGGTTCAGATACTGAGCGGAGGGTGATCGCGGTCGCCACCGCCGCCGTCACCGCCTCGTGCCCCTTGTCCTCGTTGGAGCCCTCAAGGCCGGCCCGGTCCAGGGCCTGCTCCTCGTTGTCACAGGTGAGCAGGCCGAAGCCGACGGGGACGCCGGTCTCCACGGAGACCTGGGCCAGGCCCTGGGTGACGCCCTGGCACACGTAGTCGAAGTGGGGGGTGCCGCCGCGGATGACGACGCCGAGCGCGACGACCGCGTCGTAGCCGCGGCCCGCGAGGGCCTTGGCGGCGACCGGAAGCTCCCAGCTGCCGGGGACCCGCAGCAGGGTCGGCTCGTCGATCCCCAGGTCGCGCAGGGCGCGCAGGGCGCCGTCCACCAGACCGTCCATCACCTTCTCGTGCCACTGCGCCGCGATGACGGCGACCCGCAGGTCGCTCGCGTTGCGTACGGACAGTTCCGGTGCGCCCTTGCCGCTCACGTCTCTCCTCAGTGCTGTTCTGCTGGTTCTGCTGGTCTTACTGGTTGCCACAGGTCGCTGCGGACGCGGCCACGGAAGCCGGCACGGAAGGTGTGTCCAGCCAGGGCAGGTCGTGGCCCATCCGGTCCCGCTTGGTGCGCAGGTAGCGGAGGTTGTGCTCGCCCGCCTGTACGGGCATCGGCTCGCGCCCGGTGACCTTGAGTCCGTGGCGCAGCAGCGCATCGGTCTTGTCGGGGTTGTTGGTCATCAGCCGCAGGCTGCGGACGCCGAGGTCCGCCAGGATCCGCGCGCCCGCGCCGTAGTCGCGGGCGTCGGCGGGCAGGCCGAGTTCGAGGTTGGCGTCGAGGGTGTCGTGGCCCTGTTCCTGCAGCTCGTAGGCGCGCAGCTTGGACAGCAGTCCGATGCCGCGGCCCTCGTGTCCGCGCAGGTAGACCACCACACCCCGGCCCTCCTCCTGGATGCGCTCCAGCGAGGCGTCCAGCTGGGGGCCGCAGTCGCAGCGCGCGGAGCCGAAGACGTCGCCGGTGAGGCATTCGGAGTGGACGCGGACGAGGACGTCCTCGCCGTCGCCGATCTCACCGTGGACGAGGGCGACGTGCTCGACGCCGTCGGCGGTGGCGCGGTAGCCGTAGGCCGTGAACGCGCCGTGCTTGGTGGGCAGATGGACCTCGGCCTCACGGCGCACGGTGGGCTCGGCGGCGCGGCGGTGGGCGATCAGGTCCTCGATGGAGATGATCGTCAGGCCGTGCTTGCGGGCGAACGGGATCAGCTCGGGCAGGCGCAGCATGCGGCCGTCCTCACCGGCGATCTCGACGATCGCACCGGCCGGGCGCAGGCCCGCGAGGCGGGCGAGGTCGACGGCCGCCTCCGTGTGGCCGTTGCGGACCAGGACGCCACCGGGCCGGGCGCGCAGCGGGAAGACATGGCCGGGGCGCACGAAGTCGGTGGGCTCAGCGGTGCCGCTCGCGAGCAGCTGGAGCGTGGTCGCGCGGTCCGAGGCCGAGATTCCGGTGCTCACACCGTGGGCGGCCGAGGCGTCCACGGATACGGTGAACGCGGTCTGCATCGACTCGGTGTTGTCCTCGACCATCTGCGGCAGCCGCAGCCGGTCCAGCTCCTTGCCCTCCATGGGTGCGCAGATCAGTCCGCGGCACTCGCTCATCATGAAGGCGATGATCTCGGGGGTCGCCTTCTCGGCGGCGATGACGAGGTCGCCCTCGTTCTCCCGGTCCTCGTCGTCGACGACCACGATCGGGCGGCCGGCGGCGATGTCGGCGATGGCCTGCTCGACCGGGTCGAGCCGGAAGTCCTCGATGTGCTCGGGGGAGTCGGTGCTGTAGAGCAGCGGCGGGACCGAAGGGGTGGCGCGCAGGGCCCCGTTCAGGATGGTGGTGGGTGACGGGCGGGCGGTCATGCCGGCGCTCCTTCCAGGACGGGCCGCGCGTCCCCGCGGGAGCGCAGCCACCAGTCGCGCATGCCCCACAGGACGAGTGCGCCGTATATGACGTAGACGAAGCCGGAGAAGGCGTAGCCGTTGGCGAAGTTCAGCGGCACGCCGACCAGGTCGACGAGCAGCCAGGCGATCCAGAACTCGACCATGCCGCGGGCCTGCGCGTACATGGCGACGACGGTGCCGACGAAGATGTAGGCGTCCGGCCAAGGGTCCCAGGACAGGGTCGGGTACGCCTTGAAGAGCAGGGCCACCGCGACGGTGCCGGCGGCCGCGGCGGCGGCCATCGCGGCGCGCTCGCGCCAGGTGGCGAACCGCGGGGCGATGTGGCCGTCACCTCCGTCTTCGGGCCGGCCCTTGTTGCGGTTCCACTGCCACCAGCCGTAGAGCGCGACGGCGATGACGACGACCTGCTTGCCGGCGCTGCCCGCGAGGTGGCCGTAGAAGGCCGCGAAGAGGACCAGGCCGGAGAGGAACTGCACCGGCCAGGTCAGCAGGGAGCGGCGCCAGCCGAGGGCGAGCGCGATGAGACCGAGGATGTTGCCGGCCATGTCCGACCAGATGATGTGCTGGCCGAACAGGACGAACGCCTCGGAGTTGAGCCAGCTCACCGGTCGGCCCCCTGACCGGCCGCGAGCAGCCGCTCGACGTACTTGGCGATGACGTCGACCTCGAGGTTGACCGGGTCGCCGGGCTGCTTGAGGCCGAGCGTGGTCAGGGCGAGGGTGGTGGGGATGAGGCTGACGGTGAAGTAGTCGGGGCCGGCCTCGACGACGGTGAGGCTGATGCCGTCGACGGTGATGGAGCCCTTCTCGACGACGTAGCGGGCGAGGTCCGCGGGCAGTGAGACCTTCACGATCTCCCAGTTCTCGGAGGGCTTGCGCTCCAGCACCTGGCCGGTGCCGTCCACGTGCCCCTGCACGATGTGCCCGCCGAGGCGCGCGCCGACGGCGGTGGGGCGCTCCAGGTTGACGCGGGAGCCGACGGTGAGGACGCCCAGGCTGGAGCGGTCCAGGGTCTCGGCCATGACATCGGCGGTGAACTCGTCGCCCTCGTGCTCCACGACGGTGAGACAGACCCCGTTCACGGCGATGGAGTCGCCGTGCTGCGCGCCCTCGGTCACTACGGGGCCGCGCAGTCGGAAGCGGGAGGCGTCGCCGAGGGTCTCGACGGCGGTGACTTCACCCAGCTCTTCGACGATTCCGGTGAACACTTCCCGGGTCCTCCTGCCACATTGGGGCACGGACTCCGGGGCCTGTCGATGACGACAGAATCTACGGGTGAGCAAGACCATGAGCTCTGCCGACGCCGAGAAGGACCCGTCCGGCTGCGGACGAGCCCAGATACGGCGGCGCGCACACGTGCATGCCCGCCCGCCGCGCACTGCCTCCCATCCGGACTTTAACCGTCGGTCCAGGAATTTCACCTGGTCAACCGGCCGCTGGAAGCGACCGGGTCGCGGACTGTAACCGCCGGTTCGGACTTTCACCGACCCCGGAGTGCGCTGCTTCTGGTACAGGGCCAGTGTGCCACGCCCGATCGTCATCCATACAGACGAGGCGTGTGGGTTGGCTCACAGACCGTATCGCTGGACTTCCACGGTCCGCTGACGATCCGTCGGATCCGGTTGCGCGACCCATTGACCTGAATGGTCTAGTCCTTTTAGTGTTCGAGCGGGCCCGGCGGCGGTGACGACGGCCCTTGCCCGCCGCCGGGTCGCCGCGCGTACCGGCCGTGCCGGCCGTTCCGCGTGCTCTGGCAGGGTGAGCGCATGACGACGACGCCGATCGCCGAGGAATTCGAAGCCCACCGCCCGCGCCTGTTCGGCCTGGCCTATCGGATGCTCGGCTCCGCCGAGGAGGCCGAGGACACGGTCCAGGACGCGTTCGTGCGTTTCGACGGCCCGGACCGCGCGCACATCGAGCATCCGTCGGCCTGGCTGGCCAGAACGGTCACCAATCTCTGCCTCAACCGGCTGACCTCGGCCCGCGCCCGGCGCGAGCAGTACGTCGGCGACTGGCTGCCGGAGCCGGTGATCACCTCCGACGGCGCACTCGGGCCCCTGGAGTCGGCGGAGCGGCGGGACGCGGTGTCGATGGCGATGCTGGTCCTGCTGGAGCGGCTGACGCCGACCGAGCGGGCGGTGTACGTGCTGCGGGAGGCGTTCGGCTACGGGCACCGGGAGATCGCCGGCCTGCTCGACCTGGGCGAGGCCAACTGCCGTCAGCTGTACCGGCGGGCGGTGCGGCGGGTGGCGGCGCCGGAGGGACGGTTCGATCCGGCTCCCGAGCAGCAGGAGAGGCTCGTCGCCTCGTTCATCACGGCCGCCCGCGACGGCGATCTGGCCGGCCTGGAGAAGCTGCTCGCGGCCGATGTGACCTGGTGGAGCGACGGCGGCGGCAAGGTCTCGGCGGCCCGGCGGCCGATCGAGGGCCGCGACAAGGTCCTGCGTTTCCTGGTGGGCGGAGCCGTGCGGTTCACGGCGGGCTTCTCCTACACGGCGGCCGAGGTCAACGGCGCGAGCGCGCTGGTCGTGTGGGACGGCGACGCGCTGGTCGGTGTCGTCTGCCTCGAGGTGCGGGACGGGCTGATCGCGCACGCGCGGGCCGTGGTGAATCCAGACAAACTGGACTTCGTACGCCGCCAGCTCGCACGTCACTGAAAACGCGCCGCGGGAATGTCACATCTCGCGGGGGCTGTCCGGTCTCAGTTGACGAAGGGTGCTCCATCCCGGGGCGCCCGGCGTCCGAAAGGCTCAACAGCATGACCACGATCCTGGTGACCGGCGGCACCGGAACCCTCGGCCGGCTCGTCGTCGAGCGGCTGCGCGCCGGCGGGCACGAGGTGCGGGTGCTCAGCCGGCACACCCAGCCCTACGCCGTCGACCTGCGCGAAGGCGGGTCCGGCCTGGACACGGCCGTCGCGGGCGTGGACACCGTCGTGCACTGCGCGAGCTCGCCGAAGGGTGACGAGGCAGCGGCACGGAACCTGATCGCGGCGGCGCGCCGGGCGGGTGTCGGCCATCTCGTCCACATCTCGATCGTCGGCATCGACCGGGTGCCGCTCGGCTACTACAAGTCCAAGCTCGCCGTGGAGAGGCTGGTCGAGGAGTCGGGGCTCGGCTGGACGGTGCTGCGGGCGACCCAGTTCCACGATCTGCCGGTGCAGCTTTTCCAGGCACTGGCCAAGCCGCCCGTGATGCTGCTTCCGGCCGGGATCTCGGACCAGCCGATCGAGGTGGCCGAAGTGGCGGACCGACTGGCCGAGTTGGCGGCCGGGGCGCCCGCGGGACGGGTCGCGGACATGGGCGGACCGGAGGTACGGACGCTCGACTCCCTGGCCCGCGCCTACCTGAAGGCGACCGGTCGGCGCCGCCCGGTGGTGTCCCTCCCCCTGCCCGGCAGAACAGCCCGGGCCTTCCGCGGCGGCGGCCACCTCACACCCGCGCGGGCGGTGGGCAAGGGAACGTTCGAGGAGTACCTGGCGGCCCGGTTCGGGGACGGCGGCGGGAGGTGAGGCAGAGCGGGCCCGGGGCTACCGCTCCGGCGGTGCGAAGAGCTCGTCCTGGGCCCGCTCGCGCGCTGTCAGCAGGGCGCCGCGCAGGACGGCCGAGCCGCCCAGGCCGCTTGCCCGCACCTCGGTGACCAGCGGCGACATCCGACGGATCCGCTCCTCCACCCACCTGGCGAGCACTCCTCCCCCGGCCTTCCCGACCTCCCCGCCGAGGACCACGCACCCCGGGTCCAGGATGGCGACGACGGAGGCCACACCGAGGGCGATCCGCTCGGCAAGGGCATCGAGAAAGCGAGCGGCGGCCTCCTCGGCCTGTGGCGAGGGTGGTGAGGTCGGCGAAGTCACGCGGTCCGCGCCGCCGCCCGCGCCGTCCTCCCCGACCGCCTCCACCACCCCCCGCACCAGCCCCGCCACCGCGCCCGGCTCGGACAGGTCGGCAGCGCTGTCCCAGAGTCCGTGCTCGGCCGCCAGCTGGGCGATGGCCGTCGATCCGACCAGGGAGTGGTAGCCGCCCTCGCAGTCCGTGGCGGAGGGCAGGGCGGGGGTGCCCGGGACCGGTAGGAAGCCGATCTCGCCCGTGCCGCCGGAGGCCCCGCGGCGGAGGCTGCCGTCGAGGACGACGGCGGCGCCCGGGCTGTGGCCCAGCCAGAGGAGGACGAAGGTGTCCCGGTCCCGGGCCACGCCCTCCTCCTGCTCGGCCAGGGCGGCGAGGTTGGTCTCGTTCTCGACGCTGACGCGGGCCTCGGGGAAGCGTTCCTGGAGCGCGGCGACCAGTCGGCGGTGCCAGGCGGGCAGGCCCGCCGAGTCGCGGAGCTCCCCGGTGGCGGGGTCGATGAGGCCAGGCGCGCCGATCCCGACGGTGTGCGGTTGCTCGGCCCCGGCGTCCTTGACCGCCCGCTCCACCAGCGCCGTCGCCTGTTCCAGGGCGGGCCCGGTCCCGGTGTCCCCGCCGATCGGCCCGGCGGCCTCGGCGAGCACCCGGCCGAGCAGGTCGGACACCAGTACGGAGACGCTCGCGGTGCGGACGTCGAGCGCGGCCAGATGGGCCCGGTCGGCGACGATGCCGTGCAGCCGGGCGTTCGGGCCGCGGCGCTGCTCACCCGCCTCCCCGACGACCGTGATCAGGCCGGACGCGGTGAGGCGTTCGACGAGGTCGGCCACCGTGGGCCGGGACAGTCCGGTCAGCTGTTTCAACTGGCCTGCCGTCAGCGGGCCTTCGCGCTGCAGCAGCCGCAGGGCGAGCCGGTCGTTGATGGCCCGGGCGGTGCTCGGTGATGCGGGCATGACGGGAATCCTCCCAGACCGGCACTGCGTACCCGGCCGTATCGCGCCTATCTATCAGGAAGGGTCCCTGATAGTTTACGGCGGTACAGCCGGGTGACAACCGTCCGGGGAGGGGCTGCAACATGAGTGACGTGGTCTACGACCAGCATGAGGTGAGGCGCGCCCGGTACGCCGTGGCGGCCGTGTTCGCCGTGCACGGCGCCGTCACCGGCTCGTTCGCGACCCGCGTGCCGTGGATCCAGGACCACGCCTCGCTCGGGGCGGGGCAGCTCGGGTTCGCGCTGGCCTTCACGGCGTTCGGCGCCTCGTGCTCGATGCCGTTGGCGGGCCGGATCAGCCATCGCTTCGGCAGCCGGACGGCCCTGCGCGGGCTGATCGCCCTGTGGACGCTGTCCCTGGTCCTTCCGTCGCTGGCACCGAACCTGTACACGCTGTGCCTCGCGATGTTCGTCTACGGGGCGAGCGCGGGCATGGCCGACGTGGCCATGAACGCGCTGGGCGTCGAGGTGGAGCGGCTGCTCGACAGGTCGATCATGTCCGGGCTGCACGGCATGTGGAGCGCGGGCGCACTCATCGGCTCCGCGGCCGGCACCCTCGCCGCCCATCTGGGCTCCGACGCACGCCTGCACTTCGCCCTGGCGGCGGCCACGCTCACGGCGCTCGGCATCCTGGCCGCGGGCCGGGTCCTGGACCTCCAGCCCGCCGAGGACGAGGAGCCGCCGCCGAGGTTCGCGCTGCCGCCCGGGTCGGCGCTGCTGATCGGCGCGGTCGGCTTCTGCGCGGTGTTCG
This sequence comes from Streptomyces sp. HUAS 15-9, assembly GCF_025642155.1. Taxonomy (NCBI): domain Bacteria; kingdom Bacillati; phylum Actinomycetota; class Actinomycetes; order Kitasatosporales; family Streptomycetaceae; genus Streptomyces; species Streptomyces qianjiangensis. Next base: position 1,570,471 of record NZ_CP106798.1, read on the forward strand.
CGGAGGGGGCCAGCCTGGACTGGTCGGCGGTATTCCTGCGGGACCGGCTGGACAGCTCGGCCGGTCTGGCGGCGGTGGCGACGACCGGATTCATGCTGACCATGGCGGTGGCCCGGATCGCCGGGGACGCGGTGGTGAACCGCTTCGGCGCGGTCCGCACCGTCCGTGCCGGCGGCGTTCTCACCGTCGTCGGCGGGCTGCTGATCGTCGTCGCGGGCCATCCCGCCGTGGCGATGGGCGGGTTCGCGCTGATGGGCCTCGGGATCGCGGTCGTCGTACCGCTGTGCTTCGCGGCGGCCGGACACAGCGGCCCGAACCCCAGTCAGGCCATAGCGGGCGTGGCGACCATCACCTACACCTCGGGCCTGATCGCGCCCAGCCTGATCGGCGGGGTGGCGCAGGCGACGAGCCTGGTGGTGTCGTTCGTCCTGGTCACCGCGCTGGCCTGCGGACTCGTGGTCTTCGCGGGCGTGCTGCGGGTCGGCGGGCGCGACGGCAGGACCGAGGTCAGTCCGCGGGCCGCAGCAGTTCCCGACCCGCGGCCCTGAAGCCCTCGCTCCACGGCACCGGGCGCAGCGTCGCCGCGTCCAGCCGGACCAGCACCCGGGTGCCGTGGGCGTAGGTGACCGCTCCGTCGGTCGAGCAGAAGCGGAAACCGTAGGTCAGGCCGGTGCTGCCGAGCCGCTCCAGCCACAGGTGCACGGCGTAGGCGCCGGGCCTGGTCACCGGTGCCTCGTAGCCGATCCGCAGTTCCTTGACCGCGTTGCAGGCGTCGCCGGCGGCCTCCCAGTCGCCGTCGAAGCGGATGCCGTACTCGTTGCACAGCTCGGTCCAGGCGCGCTCGACCATCAGCGGATAGCGGGCGTTGTGCAGCAGTCCGAGCGCGTCGAGGTCGTCGAAGTGGACGGTGACTGGTATCAGCCGGCCGTACGACAGGGCGGGGGCGATCGGGGCTTCGGCGGTCACGGGAGGGACTCCTGAGCGTGCGGGTGGGGCGGTGGGGACACCCCATCCTAAGCGAGCGCTCAGGAGTCCCGGTCGGGAAGTCCCCTGGTCAGCCCGCGATCGAGTCCAGCTGCTCGGCGGCGGGCCGCAGCGGCCAGAGGTCGCCGCCGGGCGGCGCCGCCAGCTTGGGGACGGCCTTCTTCGCCGCCGCGTCGCCCGCGTCGGCGGCCGCGTGGACGACGTCGCTCGCCGCGTACCGGTGGAACTCCAGCTCGGGGTGCGGCCAGCCGGTGGCCCCGGTGGCGGCGGGCAGCAGATAGTCCACGGCCTTGAACAGGCTCTGGCCGTCCGGTCCCCGGTAGGCCCAGAGGTTCACGCCCACGTGCCGTCCGATGGCGGCGAGCCGGGTGTACGCGACCAGGTCGAAGGTGGAGTAGTGCCAGCTCCGGGTGCGCGCCAGTTCCTGCGGCTGGCTGCCGTCGGCCGCGATCTGCGGATCGATGCGCCTGGCGCGCGCGTCGAGCACCGTGCGCCGGGCGAGGGCCTCGTCTCCGGTCGCGTACGCGAGGGCGGCGAGCTGCATGTCGTAGAAGGTGCCGTGGTTGTTGCCGGCCGCGCCCTCCTGCCTGCCGAAGTCGCTGTTCTTCAGCCAGCCGAGGAAGTCGGAGTTCCACCGCGCCATGCCGGTGCGGTCGGCGGCCGTCCAGCCGGGGGCGCCGGTGGCGAGTACGGCGAGCGCGTCGACGACGCCGGTGTACGACTGCGAGAAGTCGATGATGCCGATGGCCCTGCCGTCGTACTTGCAAGGGATGAACTGCGCGTGGTTCAGGCTGGGGTTCATCCGGGTCGCCGGGTCGAGGAACCAGGTGCGCAGGACCTGCCCGGCCTTCTCGGCGTACTCCCGCCTGCCCGTGTAGTACCAGGCGAGCGAGAGGTCGTACGTGGAGTCGAAGACCTTCTCGACGTCCTGGCGGTCGGTGCCGCTGTCGACCTCGGGATTGCGCTGCCCGTCCCGCTGGACGTACGGGCAGCCCCATGGGTTGTCGGCGGTCGGCGTGCGGGTGGGCCACCAGTAGGGGGCCTGGCTCAGATAGTCGTGGACGTCACCGCCGGGAGCGGGCCTGGGTTTGTCGACCACCGTCCAGGGGCCCTGTCCGAGCCAGGCGTCGGCGCGGGCGGTCAGCTTCTCCAGCGCGGCGCGCAGCCGGGGGTCGCCGTGGTCCAGACGGGTCCGGGCGTCCTGGAGCCGGGTGCCGTCGAGGACGGCGGTGTCCGGGGCTTTCGGGACCGCGCGTGCGGAGGCGGAGGGGACGGACACGGCCGCGAAAACCGCCACGGCGGCCATGATCAGGGCCACACGGGGTCTTCCACTCATCAGACACTCCGATCAGAAATGTGAACGCAGTTCATGAGTAGGACCGTGTGAGCGTAGAACCACCAGGTATCCCTGACAATGGTCCGGACCGTCTTCACGTACGGAGAAAGCCACCCAGGAGCCCCTGCCGGCGCTCACCGCGCCAGTTCGTAGGCGTACGACGGGGTAAACGTCCCGGCCTCCGCCGCGCAGCCGTCCGACTCCCCCGGCGGCTTCACCCACAGATAGGCGTCGATGCGCCGCTCACCGGTGTTCAGGGTGGGGGCGCGGCCGAGCCTGCGGCCTGCCGGGTCGCACCACTCGCCGTCCGCCGGGGCGCCGTTGCCGTTGCGGCTGGTGTCGATCACCGCGCCGAGTCCGGCGGGACCGCCGAGCGCGTCGAGGACCTGCCGGTCGTAGGCGATCTCGTCGGCCGTGGTGCGGAAGTTGGAGACATTGCTGAAGACGCCGTCGGAGGAGGCGGGTGACGCGGCGCCCGCCTGCCTCAGCAGGTCCGCCTGCCGGTCGGCCGGGTTCCAGCCCGAGTGGCCGGCGTCGTAGTAGACCCGCGCCCCGGGGTCGGCGGCCTTCAGGACCCGGCCCGCGCGGGCCAGCGAGGCGAACCGGTCGGCGCGGTCCGCGGCCGGGAGGCAGTCGGACTGGGCGATCGAGTCAGGCTCCAGGACGACGACGACCTCGCCGGAGCCCAGCCCCTGGGCGAAGGCGTCGATCCAGGCGTCGTACGCGGCGAGATCGGGCGCCCCGCCCTGGGAGGCGCCGCCGCAGTCGCGGTCCGGGATCGCGTACGGCACGAGCACCGGCACCCGGCCCCGCGCCGCCGCTGCCGAGGTCACCGCGCGCACCCGCGAGGCGATGGTCGCCGGGGCGTGGTCGGTGAACCACACCGCGGCCGGCTCGTCGGCGATACGGGACGCGATGAGCGCGGCACGGGGGTCGTCGGGGTGGGACCGGACCCAGTCGAGTGCCTGGGAGTCCGGGTGCCGGTAGAGGCGGTGGGGCAGGACGGGGGTCCGTGCCCTGCGCTCGCTGCGGGTCGGGGACGGCTCGGGCCTCGTAGGCTCCCTCTTCACGGACGGGGAAACGGTGGGAGTGCTCGGCGCGGCTGCCGACGGCACCGCGGGCAACGGCGCACGGCTCGTCGTGCGCGTGATCCCGGGCCGGGCCCGGTCGGAGCCGTGCCCGTCGTCGAGCGCCGAGATCATCCCCGTCGCGGTGCCGACGGCGGTCACGGCCGAGGCCACCGCCACCATCACGCCGCGCCGGACGGCGCGCCTGCGGGCGGCCCTGCGTGCGGCCAGGCGGCGGGTGCGTAAGCCGGACACGGTGCCGCTCCCCTCCCCCACCTTGCGCTCGTGTGACGGGACGTTCCCCCGTTGTGGGGAAGCACCGGGCCCGTCGCCGCGCCCGTCAGCCCAGGACTGGGACCCTTCCCCCATGCCGCAGTTGGAACACCTCACCGCTTCCGTCGCCACCGTCGTCGCCCGGATGCGCGCCCTGGACTCGGCCCTGCCCGAGCGGGACGGGGTCGCGGTGTTCAACCGCGTCTACCTGGCCGTCACCGAGGAGGTCGAACGGCGCCTGGACGCCGGGCAGTTCACGGACCCGCAGGCGGCGACCGCGCTGGACGTGCGGTTCGCGGAGCGGTATCTCGCCGCCGTCGACGCGGTGGCGGACGACCGCCGTCCGCCCGCCTGCTGGCGCCCGCTGTTCCAGCTCCGTCGCCATCCCGGCGTACGACCCCTGCAGTTCGCGCTCGCGGGCATCAACGCGCACATCGGCCACGACCTGGCGCTCGCCGTCGTGGACAGCTGTCGTACGCTCGGCTGCGAACCGGCCGATCTGGAGGACGAGTTCGACCGCGTGGGCGACCTCCTCGTGTCGTTGGAGGAGCGCATCCGCGAGGATCTGATGCCCGGCCCCGATCTGCTCCAGATCGCCGACCCGCTCACCCATCTGCTCGGCTCCTGGAGCCTGGAGCGCGCCCGGGCGGCCACCTGGTCGGCGGCGCGGGCCCTGTGGGCGCTGCGCCGGTTCGAGGACGTCGCCGAGGAGTTCACCGAGCGCCTCGACGCGGCCGTGGGCTTCGCGGGGCGCATGCTGCTGACCCCGCTCGCCGACCGAGTCGATCCGATCCGGCCATCCCCGCCACGCCTCACCGGAACTCCGCTGTGATCACTGTAGGTTGAAGCGGAAACCGATCGCGAAGGAGCACTTGGCACATGGCGACCAGGCTCGGACTCAGCCTTCCGCAGAATCGGCAGTACGCCCTCGGCAAGGACGTGCCCGACGTGGCACGCACCGCCGAGCGGATCGGATACGACAGTCTGTGGGTGTACGAGCGGGCCCTGTTCCCGGAGCCCGCGACCCAGGGCCTCTACGGCATCGAGGGCATGCCCTGGCCGGACTCCTACCGCGGTGTGGCCGAGCCGCTGGTCACGCTGACACTCGCGGCCGCGGCGACCGAGCGGGTCCAGCTGGGTTCGAGCGTGCTGGTCGCGCCCCTGCACCAGCCGTTCCAGCTGGCCAAGTCCCTGGCCACGCTGGACGCGGCGAGCGGCGGCCGGGTGCTCGCCGGTTTCGGCACGGGCTGGTCGCTGGACGAGTACGCGGCCGCCGGCATCCGGCCGATCGCGGAGCGCGGCAAGGTCCTCGACGAGATCATCGAGGTCTGCCGCGCGGTGTGGGGCCCCGACCCGGTGCGCTACGACGGCCGCCTCACCAAGATCGAGTCGGCTGTGGTCGGGCCCAAGCCCGCCCGGCCGATCCCCATCCTGCTGGCCGCGAGCAACAAGCGGGCGCTGACCCGGCTCGTCGACCACGCCGACGGCTGGCTGCCGGTGGGCATGGGCGTCGAGCAGATCGCCGCCCAGTGGGCCCAGTTGCAGGACCTGGCGGCCGAGCGCGGGCGCAAGGAGCCGATCCGCACGGTCCTGCGGGTCAACGCCGCCTACTCGGCCAAGCCCTACGACGGCCCCGACCGCCGGCCCTTCCAGGGCAACGCGGACCAGATCGTGGAGGACCTGGTCGCGCACGCGGCGATCGGCCTGGAGGAGATCCTCGTCGACCTCCAGGACTCCGCGCGGGACGCTCAGGAGCTCAAGGAGGTCGCCTCGGAGGTCTACGAGAAGGCCCGCGCGGCCGGGATGTAGGACAGGGCCTGGTTGTGGCCTAGTCCTCGGGGAGCTCGACCGGCGCGATCTCGTCGTAGACGTCACCCGGGCCCGGGTTGGCCGCGTCGGTCGTGCCGCCGAAGTGGTGCATGACGCCCCAGACCGCGTTCAGCGCGGTCTGGACGGCACCCTCGGCCCAGCCGGCCGTCCAGGAGATGTCGTCGCCGGCCAGGAAGATGCCCCGCTTGTCCTCGGGCAGCCGGTCCTGCATGAAGTGGGTGTACAGGCGGCGCTGGTAGCGGTAGTGACCGGGCAGGTTGGCCTTGAACGCGCCCATGAAGTAGGGCTCGTTCTCCCAGGAGACGGTCACCGGGTTGCCGATGATGTGCTTCCTGATGTCGACCTTGGGGTAGATCTCGCCGAGCGACTTCAGCATGACCTCCATCCGCTCGTTCGCGGACAGCGGCAGCCACTTCAGGCTGTCGTCGCACCAGGTGTAGGACAGGCAGATGACGGCGGGCTTGTCCGGACCGTCGTCCAGCAGGTAGGTGCCGCGCGTCATGCGGTCGGTGAGCGTCATCGACATGACGTCCCGGCCGGTCGGATTTCCCCTGTCGTCGACGGCCTTGTCCAGCCAGAACGGCCGGTCCACCGGCACGAACAGCTTCGAGGACTCCATGTAGTGGGTGCGCTCGATGGCGGTCCAGTGGTCGATCGGGAAGAGCGAGTCGTCGCAGGCGATCTTGGACAGCAGCATCCAGGACTGGGCGGTGAAGATGACCGCCTTGAAGGTACGGATGTCGCCGTTCGCGTCGGTCACCGTGATCTGGTTGCCCGCGGTGCGGTGCAGCCGGGTCACGGCCGGGCGCGGCTCGCCGTTCTCGTGCAGGGCCTTCAGCGAGGTGCCGTAGGCCCAGTGCACGATCTTCTCCGGCTCGCGCTCCCACAGCCGCAGCGGCAGCTGCTGGGAGCCGCCGACGATGCCGCGGTGGTGGTCGTCGGCCTCGGTGTAGACGACGCGCAGGATCTCCAGGATGGAGTTGGGGAAGTCGGTGTCCCAGCCGCCGGTGCCGAAGCCGACCTGGCCGAAGATCTCGCGGTGCCGGAAGGACTTGAAGGCCTCGGACTCGCAGAGGAAGCCGTAGAAGGTCTGGTTGTCGAGCTTCTCGACCAGCTTCGCCCAGATCTCGCGGATGCGCGGCACGTCCCGCTCGCGCATGGCGCGGTTCATGTCGGAGAAGTCGGCGCCCTCGTCGAGGCACTTGTTCCAGGCCTCGGCGACGTCACGGTAGACCTGCGGCAGGTCGTCGATCGTCTCGGCGTAGTGCGACTCGCCCTTGAGGTCGACGACGGTCGAAGGCGTCGCCTCGGCAAGGGGGTTGGGGAAGGCCTTGGTCTCCAGGCCGACCAGGTCGATGTAGTGCTGGAGGGCGGTGGAGGACGGCGGGAAGCGCATCGCGCCCAGCTCGCAGTTGAGCGACTCGTCGCAGCCCTCGAAGCCGACGGTGCGCAGCCGTCCGCCGAGCTGGTCGGCCTCGTAGACGACCGGCTTGAGGCCCATCTTCATCAGCTCGTAGGCGGCCACGATGCCGGACAGACCGCCGCCGATGACCGCGACCTCGGTGCCGTGCTCGGTCGCGGGGAGCTGGCCGAGGCCCGCCGGGTGGGCGAGGAAGTCGTCGTACGCGTACGGGAAGTCCGGGCCGAACATGGTGATCGGCGGCTGCTGCTCGTCGGCGTGCTGGACGGCGTTGGGCACCATGGACGTCATGGGGTACGGACTCCTTGCGCGGGAAGAACTCGGGGGAGGTTCTGGGGGTCGGGGAGGCGGTTCGGGGGGATCGGGAGGTTCAGACGAGCGACCCGTACAGGCCGGGGCGGCGGTCCCCCAGATACGGGTTCGCCTCGCGGGAGGCGGCCAGGAAGGCGGGGTCGACGTCTGCGAGGACGAGCTCCTCGGCACGGCCGGCCCGGGTGCGGGCGACTCCGTCGGGACCGGCGAGGACGGACAGTCCGACGAACTCGAACTCGCCCTCCGCGCCGACCCGGTTGACGTACGCCACATACATCTGGTTCTCCCAGGCCCGCACCGGGACGAGGGACTCGGCGACGAACTGGAACGGATGCATCTGCGCCGTCGGCACGACGAGGAGGTCGGTGCCGGCCAGGGCGTGGGCGCGGACGTTCTCCGGGAATTCGACGTCGTAGCAGATCATCAGGCCGACGGTCAGGCCGTTCAGCTCGGCCTGGACGACCGGTTGGTCGCCCGGGGTGAAGTGGTCGCGCTCGAAGCAGCCGAAGAGGTGGGTCTTGCGGTAGTTCGCGAGGCGGGTGCCGTCCGCGGAGATCAGCTGGACGGAGTTGTGGACCGTGTCGCCGTCGCGCTCCGGGTAGCCGTAGGCGATGGCCAGGCCGTGCCGGGTGGCGAGCTCGGCGATCGCGTCGGCCGAGTCGCCGTCGGCGGACTCGGCCAGGCGGCCGATGCCGTCGCCGATCGCGTACCCGGTGAGGAACATCTCCGGCGTGGAGAGCAGCGCGGCGCCCGCGGCGGCGGCACGGCCCGCGGCCTCGTCGAGGACCTTGAGGTTCTCGACGGTGGAGCCAGGGCGGCCGGAGCTCTGGAGCAGGGCGGTGCGCATGCGTGTTCCTCACCGGTACGGAGGGGTTTGGGGGTCGGTTAGAAGGTACGTTCGGCGCACTCGGCCGGACAAGGAGGAGCCGTTGCGCGCCGGTGAGCGGTTCGTTGCGTGCACCCGGCACCGAGCGGCGATTCGTTGCGTGGCCTCGAACCACGGATCCGGTCGGTCCTGGACCGCTGGAGCCGCCCCACCACCCTGACCTGCGAAAAGACGCCCCGCACGGGCGCCGTACGAACAGCACCGGTGTCAGAGCTCGCGCAGTCGCTCGACGATCTCCTGGAGCAGCTCCGGGTCGGCCGCGGGGCCGGAGACCGGCAGACGGCGCGGCTCGTCGATGCGCACCAGCCCGGCCTCGGCGAGATCACCGAGCAGCACGCGTACGACGGTCAGGGGCAGGTCGGCGTCCGCGGCGAGCTCGACGACCGGTCGCGGGCCGCGGCGCACCAGGTCGAGCAGGGCGGTGCGGGCGTGGTCGACGCCCGGCTGTGCCGTGTCCGCCTCCAGGGCGGTGACCCGGGACATCAGGTCGATGGTGTGCCGCTCCGAGGGCCGGGTGCGGCCCCGGGTGACGGTGTAGGGGCGCACCATCGACCCGGTCTCGTCCTCGTACCAGTGGTCGTCGCTCACGGCCGGATCAGGTGGCCGAGCGTGCGGCGGCGTCCAGGTGGCGGCCGAGGCGGCGGACGAGCAGCGCCATCTCGTGGGCCAGCTGTCCGACGTCGGTCTGCACCTCGCTGAGCACGGCCAGGCGGCTGCCGTCGCCGGCCGGGGTGATGAAGAGGTAGGCGTCGTCGAGCATCACCATCGTCTGCCGTACCTCTCCGGCCTCGAACCGCTCCCCCGCCGAGCGGGCCAGGCTGTGGAAGCCGGAGCAGACGGCGGCGAGGTGCTCGATGTCCCGTCTGCGCATGCCCTCCGAGGCGCTCAGCGGGAGGCCGTCCGCCGTGAGGAGCACGGCCTGGCGGACGTGGTCGGTCCTGGCCACGAGGTCGTCGAGCAGCCAGCCGAGGCCGGCGTCGGGTGCTCCGGCCCGGTGCTCATGGGTCTGTTCGTCACCGTGTGTCGTCTCGTCACCGTGCATCGTCAGCGCCCGTCCCTTCGTCGGCGTCGGTGGTCGTGGGCAGGCCCTTGCGGCCCCGTTCGAGGCCGCGCTGGAAGGCGCCGAAGACCGCCCGCATCTCCTCGGCGTCGACCTCACGCTCCGGGGCGGCATCACGGGGCGGCGGGTCGTCGCGCAGCGGTGCGGCGAGCGAGGCCTGCCGCACGCGGGTGGGCAGGGCGGGAGCGTCCGTGTCAGCAGCGGGAGCGTCCGCGTCGGGAGCCGGACTCTCCGTGTCAGGAGCGGGGCCGACACCCTCCACGGGCTCCCTGACCTGGCTGTCCTCCATCGGTCCCCTCACCTGGCCGCCCTCCGTCACCAGGCGCATCACCCGACCGGACTCGGCCGTCACCTCCTGCGTCCGGCCGTGCTCGGCGAGCGAGGCACGCGTCCGGCCGCCCACCCGGTCGGCGTCCGCCGAGTGGCCGTCGGCTCGGCCGTGCTGGGGCGCCGGTGCCTCCGGTCGCCCGCCATGCGTCGCCAGGGCCGACGCCTCCGCCCGTGGCCGCTCCCTGCGGCCCGGGGCGCCCGGCCCGCGCCGTGACGGCAGGCTTCGTACCGACGTGTCCGGGTCCGGGCTCGCGTCACCGGTCTCCGGCTCCAGCTCCGCCAGCAGCGTCGACGGCAGCAGTACCACCGCGGTCGTACCGCCGTACGGCGAGTCCCGCAGGGTGACCTGGATGCCGTGGCGGGCGGCGAGGCGGCCCACGACGTACAGGCCGAGCCGGTCGTGCCGGGTCGGGTCGAAGGCGTCGGGGTCGGTGAGGGTGCGATGGGCGTCGGCGAGCTGGTCGGGGTCGAGGCCGAGGCCTCGGTCGTCCAGCTCCAGGACGAAGCCGCCGGAGGCCCGGCCCGTGCGCAGGGTGACCTGTGTGTGCGGCGGCGAGAACACCGTGGCGTTCTCCAGGAGCTCGGCGATCAGATGCACCACGTCGGCCACGGCGTCCGCCGCGACGCCGACCTCGGCCATCGGCGGGACCACGACGCGCGTGTAGTCCTCGATCTCGCCCACCGCGGCCGACACCACGTCCGCGACCGGCACCGGCCGACGCCATCTGCGCCCTGGCACCGCGCCGGACAGGATGATCAGGCTCTCCGCGTGCCGGCGCATGCGTGTGGTCAGGTGGTCGATGCGGAAGAGCTGGCGCAGGATGTCCGGATCCTCGGTACGCCGCTCCAGCGTGTCGACGAGCTTCAGCTGGCGATGGACGAGCGCCTGGTTGCGGCGGGCGATGTTGAGGAGCACCGCGAACAGCCCGCGCCGCAGGGTGGCCTGTCTGACGGCCGCCTCGACGGCGGCCAGGCGCGCGGCGTTGAAGGACCGGCCGACCTGGCCGATCTCATCGGCCCGTACCTCGTCGGCGGCCAGCGGCGGCGCCTCCGCGACCGCGTCCACCTCATCACCGGCGCTCAACCGCCGCATCACGTCCGGCAGTTGCCGGGTGGTCAGCACGTCGGCGGCGTCCCGCAGCGTCTCCAGGCGGCGGGAGATCCGCCGGGCGCCGCGCACCGCGAACCACAGGGACACTCCCACCGCGGCCAGCCCGGCCACCGCGACGACGACCGCCTTGGTCAGCTCCTGGTAGGCGAACGCCCGTCCGCGCGCGGCCGAGTTCTCGGCGGAGCGGGTGCACAGCTGCATATAGCGCTTGACCGCCCGGTCGCTGGTCGTCCGCCAGGTGCCGGCCGCGACGGCCTCGCCCGCGTGTGCCGGACCGGCCCGCAGCAGCGCGTCCTCGCCCCGCACCAGCGAGCGGTGCAGGTCGCCGCGCTGGAACTCCTCGAACAGCGCGCGCGAGTCAGACGGCAGGTCCGGCACATACGTCCGCTCGAAGACCCGCCGGTCCTCGATCGTCGCGGTCAGGGTGTCGTACTGCCGGTCGGACAGCGTCCCCGCGGCCCGTGCCCCGGCGACCAGGGCGTCCTCGCGGGAGACGAACTCCCGCACCCGCACCAGCTCGACGACGACCTGCGCCTCCCGGGCGAGCTGCCCGGCCTGCAGGGCGGTGAGCGTGGACTGGACGTCGAAGCCGGGCTCGACGAGTGCGCTGTACTCGGTGACGGCCCGGTCCCAGGAGATCCGCCGGGCCAGCACGCGGTCCCGCAGCTCGTCCAGTCCGTCGGTGGCATGGAGCATCGCATCGAGCGTCGCCCGCTGCCGGTCGGTGAGCCGGCTGCGGTCGCCGTCCCGGATCGCGTCGCGCATGGCGCTCACGGCGCGGTCGGTACGGCGCTGCTGGGCCAGCAGGTTCCCGGCGGCGGCCGTGTCGTGGCCGGCGCCCAGGTAGGTGGCCGACAGCCGCCGTTCGATCTGGATCTGGCCGATGGCGGTGTCCACGGGGGTGCCGAAGTCCTCGTACACCCCCTGGAGGCGGATCAGCGCACGCAGTTCGCCGGTGACGGACACCATGGCGAAGCTCCACAGTGCCATCAGGGCGACGACCGGAGCGATTGCGAGCGCCACGATCCGGGTGCGGACGGTGGTGGGACGGCCGACGGGCCAGCGCATGAATACCTGCCGGTGTTACCAGTCAGTAGAAAGTGCGGCACAACCTACGGGATCGCCACCTGCACCGCAATGGTTGCCCCGGGTAACCCCGGGGCATTCCCCGGGGTTACCCAGCTCGGTTGCCGGGTGGCCCGGCTCGGTTCCCGGGTGATCCCCGCTCAGTTCCCGGGCACCGAGAACCTGGTGACTACCGCGGCATGGTCCGAGGGCCAGTCGTTGCCCGCGACATCGGGCCAGGGGCGCGGGATCCCGCTGACCACCGTGCGGGCGTCGAGCACCGTCAGACCCCGGTGCAGGACGTAGTCGATCCGGTCCTGCGGTTCGGGCCGGCCGCTGCCGTCCTCGTGCACCGGATGGATCGGCGACCAGGTGTGGCCGGGGGCCGTGTCCGGGTCCGGGTGGGCCTCCCGGTAGGAGTCGCGCAGCCCCGCCCGCTCCGCCGCCTTCGTCACCGGCCACTCGACGTCGGGCCGGTCCAGATGGGAGGGGCAGTTGAAGTCGCCGACGAGGACCACGGGCACGCCGTCGCCGTTCGACTCGGCGATCCGGTCCAGGGCGTCCCGCATCTGCGCGAGCCGGACCTCCTCGTGGGCGACGAGCACGTCCGGCGGGAGCCCGTCGAAGGCGGACTCGTAGGGCCCGTACGGCGCGCAGTGAAGGTGGGCGGTCCAGACGTCGACCTCGCGGCCCGGGGCGATCTCGATCCGGGCCCCGGCGGCGCCGTAGAAGCCGACGTCCGGGTCGCCGAAGCGGGCGGTGAGCGGGTAGCGGCTGATGACGCCGAGGTTCTCCCCGGCCCGGTGGTGGTGCCAGCCGAGTGCCTCGCCGAGCTCCTGGGCCGCGGTGCCGCCGGTCTCCTGGAGGCCCACGACGTCGGCGCCGCTCTCCAGGATCGCCTTGAGCTGCTTGGCACGGTGGTCGTCGACCGGGCTGCCGCCCAGCCACAGGTTCCAGGTCATGACGCGCAGTTCGTATCCGACCATGTCTCGCAGATCCTCCGGGGTGACTCCGACGAGGCTGTCGCGTACGGTCCGGCCGGGCGCCGCCTCGATCGGCGCGAGGGACGGCACGGCGAGCACCGCGCACCCGGCCGCCTCCGCAGAACTGACACCGGTACCGGTGTCCTCCACCGCCACGCAGGCCGCCGGGTCGACACCGAGCGCGCGGCACGCGGCGAGGTAGGGGTCCGGGGCGGGCTTGGTACGGCCGGTGTCGTCGGCGGTGACGGAGGCGGCGAAGCGGCCGGGGCCGAGGGCTTCGAGCACGGTGTCGGCGACCGCGCGCGGGGACGCGGTGACCAGGGCGGTGGGGATGCCGGAGGCGGCCAGGGCGTCCAGCAGGTCGAGCGCGCCGGGGCGGGGCACGATGCCGGTGCGGACCCGGGCGACGAACTCCCGGTGCAGCTCCCGCGCGATGGCGCCGGCCGGCCTGCCGATGGCCGCGCCGAGCCACTCGGCGGTGTCCTCGACGGCACGGCCGAGCACCTCCGGCTGGTCCGCCTCGGTCAGCGGGCGTCCGGCGACCTGCTCCACCGCCTCCCACCACAGCCGCTCGGTGTCGACGAGCGTGCCGTCCATGTCGAAGAGCACAGCCTTCGGGGACGTGTCGGGAATACGGACGGGCAGATTTGCCATGGGTACCTCCTATTTCCTCTCACACATTCTCAGGAAAGCACTCGGCTAATCCACCGATGCGACTTCCCCGTTCTCTTGAGACGTGCTACGTTGACGCCGCAATGACCAAACCGAACTCGGGGGAAAACATGCTTTTCCGTTCCCGTGCGGCCGTATTGTCGGCTGCACTCGTATCCGTGACGGCGCTGGGTATTCTCAATGCCCCGAGCGCCGGCGCGGTGACGGTCCACTGGAAGACCGGCGGCTGCGACTTCTACTCGACCGTCCCGGTCCACCACTACTACAGCCGCGACGACCAGACCATCACCGCTGACGGCTCGTGGAAGTGCAAGACGAACCACACCTTCCACATGACGTCGGAAATCAATTACATACACCCAGCTTTTGGCCGGTCCTCTTACGAGCACAAGGACTATGTCTGGAAGAACAAGAAATCGGGTTCCTGGAAGCTGACGCACCAGTGCAAGTTTGACTACCCGAATTCCGGCGCCACCCTGAAGACGTGGCAGACGATATGGGTACGGGAAGCCGGCAGCCAGCTCTGGCAGACGCCCAGCGTCAACCTCTACTGCGGAATCTTCAAGTAACAGCCGAAATTCCGTGTCCGGGCCCGGTCGCCTTCGTGGCTCCGGGCCCGGTGTCATGCCGCGCGTTCCACCACGGTGACGGGCTCACCGGACAGGGTGACGGACGCGGAGGCGCCGACGGAGAAGTCGGCGGCCCGCCTCGTGGGCACGTCGGCCTTGACCTCGCACCCGTCAGGCAGTCGTACGGTGACCCGGGTGATCGCCCCGAGGAAGGAGCTGGCGGTCACCCGCGAGCCCGCCTCCGGGCCCGGGACGATCTCGATCGCCTCCGGCCGGACCAGCACGTCCACCTGGTTCCCCGAACTGCTGCCCTCGCCCAGCACGGGCACCCGGCGGCCCAGCACCTCGACGGTGTCCGTCGCGGTCATCCGGCCCGGCAGACGGCTCACCGTACCGACGAACTCGGCGATGAAGGCCGTGGCCGGACGGGCGTACAGCTCGGTCGGGGTGGAGCACTGCTCGACCCGGCCGGCTCGCATCACGGCGACCCGGTCCGCGATGGACAGGGCTTCCTCCTGGTCGTGCGTGACCAGGAGCGTGGTGATGCCGAGCTCCAGCTGAAGCCGCCGGATCTCCTCCCGCAGCGTCAGTCGCACCTTGGCGTCCAGCGCGGACAGCGGCTCGTCCAGCAACAGCACGCGAGGGCGCAGGGCGAGTGCACGGGCAAGCGCGATCCGCTGCTGCTGCCCGCCCGAGAGCTGGCGCGGGTAGCGATCCGCGCGGTCGGCGAGTCCCACCAGTTCCAGCAGCTCGGCTGCGCGGGCCCGGCGCCGGGCGGTGGGCACCTTGCGCATCCGCAGCCCGAAGGCCACGTTGTCGAGCGCATTCAGATGCGGGAAGAGGCTGTACGACTGGAACACCATGCCCGCGCCCCGCCGGTTGGCCGGCACCGGGACGACGTCGTGGCCGTCGACAAGGACCTGTCCCGAGTCAGGGCGCTCGAAGCCCGCCAGCACCCGCAGCGCCGTGGTCTTGCCGCAGCCGGACGGACCCAGCAGGGCGAGCAATTCGCCGGGCCTGACCTGGAGGTCCAGGCCGTCGAGGGCGGTGGTGGACCCGAACGTCCGGCGCAGGTCGCGGAATTCGACGCCTGCGGGCTCCCCCTGCTCCGGCCCGCTGTCGGACGTCGTCACAGAGGCGGTGGTCTCTACGGTCATGGTGTCGGCTACTCCGAGGCGGGGGTGTGCGCGGCGGCACGACGGCCGCCGATCAGGGACAGGACCAGCAGCAGGGCCCAGGTGACGAGCAGGCTCAGCAGCGACACGGCCACCGAGAGCTGGGCGTCGGAACCGCGGGCGTACACCATCCACACGGTGAAGGTGCGGAAGTCGAGCAGTTGCGCGACGGTGAACTCACCCAGGACCAGGGCGAGGGTCAGGAAGGACGCGTTCAGCAGCGCTCGGTTCAAGTTGGGCAGGACCACCCGCAGCAGCGCGCTGGTCCAGGACGCGCCGCAGTTGCGGGCAGCCTCCACCAGCGTGCGTACGTCGACGGCTCGCAGACCGGCGTCGAGGGCACGGTGGACCAGCGGGAGCGCCATCACGGTGTAGGCGAGCACCAGGACCACTGGGAAGGATGGGTTCTGCATCGCCACGACGGTCTGGAAGAACGGGGTCCTGGCCAGGTGGTCGGGGCCCCAGCGGAGCACGGTGGCGATACCGGCGGCCATCGCGATGGCGGGCACCACCAGGGGCAGTGAGCAGACGATCTCGAGCACCGGGCGCAGCCGGGGCAGGCTCAGCCGAACCGCCAGCATGGCGGGCACGAGCAGTAGAAGGACGGCGGCGATGGTCGCCGCGGCCAGCTCCAGCGACGACAGCAGACTGGGCAGGAAGCCGTCGGCGCCCAGGATCTCGGTGTAAGGGCGCAGCGAGAATCCGCCGCGGGGGGCCTGGAGCGTGAACAGCGTCGAGGCGGCCAGCGGTCCCAGGAAGTACAGCACGGCACCGGCGAGGACGAGCCCGCGCCAGAGCCGGGGGCGGCCGCGCCGCGGGCGGGCGGCGGGCACTGCGGACACGGGGGTGGTCAGTCCAGCCATCGGGCGCTCCGGCGTTGCAGGGGCAGGTACACGGCCATCACAAGCCCGGCCACCAGCACCATGTCGAGGCTGAGGGCGAGCGCCACATTCTCCTGCCCGACCAGGACGTTGCCGGACAGCGCGTCGGCGATCTGCAGGGTGACCAGGGGCACCGAGCTGCCGACCATCGCCGCGGCGGTGGCGTACGCGGCGAACGCGGTACCGAACAGCAGCACGAAGCCGCCGAGCAGGGAGGGGGTGATGATGGGGAGGGCGATGTGCCACCAGTACTGGACGGCGGTGGCGCCGTTGTTCTGAGCGGCTTCGCGCAGGTGCCGCCGGAGCCCTTCCAGGGCGGGGGTGACGGTCAGCACCATCAGCGGGATCAGGAAGTAGAGATAGACCAGGGTCAGGCCGGAGAAGCTGTAGAGGCTCCAGCCGTGGTCGGACAGGTGCAGGGAGCGGGTGACCACTCCGGCATTGCCCAGCGTCGCCACGAAGGCGAAGGCGAGGGGGACGCCCCCGAAGTTGGCCAGGACCCCGGAAGCCGTCAGGACGGCTTCGCGCAGGGCGCGCAGCGGTGAGCTGACCACCGCCTGGGCCAGCAGCAGGCCCAGCACCACGGCGATCGCCGCGGAGAGGGCGGACAGTTCGATGCTGCCGAGGAGCGCCGTGAGATAGGCGCCGTGCACGGACGCGGTCAGGTTCGCCGCGCTGTAGGAGCTGGCGCCGGTCGTCGGGTCCGTGACGCTGAAGGCACCGACGGCCATCGCCAGGGCGGGCACGCCGAAGGCGACGGCCACGAAGACGAGGAGGGGGACGACGGCGACCCAGGCGGCTCCCCGCCCCCGTCGCCGGCCCCGGAGGGCGGGGGCGACGGGGGCGGGGAGCGCGGGGGAGGCGGTCACATCGGGGGAGGTCACTGAGAGACCGCCTTGCCCCAACCGCCGGCGACGGCCGCCTTGGCCTTGCTCTGCTGGGCTTCGGTCGGGAACACCGGGGCCTTCGAGACCTTGGGGAGGCCGGCCGCAGCCGTCTTGTCAAGAGTTCCCGCCTTGCTCATGGCGTCCAGCAACGCCGGGCGCGCGCCGCCCTTGAGCCAGAGGTTCTGACCTTCGGCGCTGTAGAGATACTCCTCCCACAGCCGGGCCGCGGCGGGGTGCGGAGCGTCCTTGTTGATGGCCTGCGAGTAGAACTGGGAGAAGGTGCCGTCGGCGGGGACCGAGACCTTCCAGTCCAGCCCCTTGCTCTTGAACTCCGCGGCATAACCCAGGTTGAGGTAGTCCCAGTCGATGCTGATCGGGGTCTCACCCTTCTCGACCGTCGCCGGGGTGGACTCTACGGGGTTGAAGTTGCCGCTCTTCTTCAGCCGCCCGAAGAAGTCGATACCGGGCTGGATGTCGTCGAAGGAACCCTTGTTGGCGAGCGCGGCGGCGTACACGCCGGCAAACGCGGAGCCCGACTTGGTCGGGTTGCCATTGAGGGCGACCTTGCCCTTGTAGGCGGGCTTCAGCAGGTCGGCGAAGGTCTCGGGGCACTGCTTGACCTGCTTGGCGTCGCAGCCGATGGAGATGTAGCCGCCGTAGTCGTTGTACCAGCGGGACTGCGGGTCCTTCTGCGCGGTCGGGATGCCGTCGTAGCCGGCGACCTTGTACGGGGCGAGCAGACCCTGCTGGGCCGCGGACTGGGCGAAGGAGGCACCCAGGTCGAGGACGTCGGGGGCCCGGTCCTGGCCCTTGCCCGTGCGGACGGCGCTGATCTCCTCCTGGCTGCTGCCGTCCGGGTTGGCGACGTCGACCTTGATTCCGTACTTCTTGGTGAAACCGTCGATCAGTGCGCCGTAGTTGGCCCAGTCCCGCGGCAAGGCGATCGCGTTCAGCGTGCCTTCCTTCTTGGCGGCCTTGACCAGCGCGTCCATACCGCCGAGGTCGGCGGCGGAGGTGGCGGTGGCGGCGTTCTTGCCGTCCTTGGTGGTGGTCGACGCGTTGTCGGGGGCGGCGCCGCAGGCGCTCAGGGCGAGGGTGGCGGCTACGGCGAGGCCACCGGTGAGAACGGCGGTTCGCGGCAGGAACACTGTCACGGTCACTCCAGGGGTGCACACGAGCGGGGAGATGAGACGACGACAACTTGTCTGAACAAGTTGCGTCACAGTACGCCCGCTCCGGGTGTCCTGTCTGTAAACCACGGAGAAACTTTGACCGCTTGTTGTGTGCACAATCCAGACCGTTTCAGATCACGCTCAGGTCTCGATTAGGCTGGTCACGCTGTGCACAGCGATCTACTCAGAGGGGAAGCATGACCGCGCGACACGAGGAGATCGCCGATGAACTGCGGCGGGCGATCGACCACGAGGAGTACACAGTCGGCAGTCGGCTGCCCTCGGAGACGGAACTCGCCGCGCAGTACGGGGTCTCACGCGGCACCCTGCGCCAGGCCGTCGCGACCCTCACCACCGAGGGGCTGATCGGTTCCCGTCAGGGTGCCCGCAGGGTGGTGCTGGCCAGCCGCCGCAGCCAGAGCTTCGAGGAACTGCGCAGCTTCGCGCAGTGGGCGCGGGCGATGGGCCGGGAGGCGACGGGTCATGTCGTGGCGCAGGAGCACCGCCCGGCGACCAAGGAGGACGCCGTCCGCCTTCAACTGGGCGCCGGGACGCCGGTGTTGCACGTCCTGCGGGTGCGCGGTCTGGACGGCGAGCCGGTCCTGCTGGAGCGGACCGTGTACGCCGACTGGATCGCCCCGGCCGTCGAGGCCATCGAGCCGGACTGCCCGTCCGTCACCCAGCGGCTCTTCGAGGACACGGGCCTGGTCTTCGCCTACGGCGAGCACGTCATCGACGCGGTGGCGGCGGGCGCCCAGGACGCCGAACTGCTCGGCATCCGCCGCACCAGCCCCCTGCTGCGGGTCCGCAGGGTGACGACGACCCGTGAAGGGCGCCCGGTGGAGTGGTCGGACGACCGCTACCGCTCGGACGCCGTGAGCTTCAGTGTGCACAATTCGATCGGGAGCAACGCCCTGGCACGCAAGACGGCCGAGTGAGGGGAGCCCGTATGAAGCCCGCCGCGATCGCCGCACTGCCGTTCGTCGACGAGCACACGGCCCTCGTCCCGGCGCGGCCGGACGCCGTCTGGCGCGGTCTCGGCGATGTCCTGGACCACTCGTTCACGCGCCCGCGCGCCACCGCCTACGCACGCCTGGTCGGCGCCGCCGACCAGGCGCTGTCAGGACCGCGCCGCCCACCGGCCGAGGGCACGGTGTTCGCCGGATTCCGGGTGGTCTCCGCGCACCCGGGCCGCGAACTGGTCCTCGCCGGACGCCACCACTTCTCGACCTACGCCCTGATCTTCCACCTCGACGCGGCGGGCCCCGGCCACACCCTGCTACGTGCCGAAACCCGGGCCCGTTTCCCCGGCCCCCTCGGCACCCTCTACCGCTTCGCCGTCATCGACACCGGAGGCCACGCCCTCGCGGTACGCCGCCTCCTCACCTCGGTCGGCCGCCGCTACCCGTAGCCCGGATCAGGTGGGCGACCCCGAGGAGAACCTCCGCAGCAGCGGTGAGAGCACCAGGACGGACTTGGTTCGTTCCACGAACGGCTCCCCGGCGATCCGCTCCAGCACGCGCTCGAAGTGGCGCATGTCGGAGGCGAAGACCTGGGCGATCGCGTCCGCCTCACCGGTGACGGTGGAGGCGGCCACAACCTCCTGGTAGCGCTCCAGGCCCCGCTGGATGGTCTCCGGCGAGGTGTTGCGCCGGCAGTAGATCTCGACGTACCCCTCGGTCTCCCAGCCGAGCGCCGCCGGGTCGACCCGTACGGTGAAGCCGGTGATGGCTCCGGTGGCCCGCAGCCGGTCCACGCGCCGCTTCACGGCGGGCGCGGACAGGCCGACCAACTGCCCGATGTCCGCGTAGGAGCGGCGGGCGTCCTCGGCGAGGGCGTGCACGATGCGTTCGTCGAGATCGTTCAGCACAGTGGGTCGATCAGCTCTCAGGTGTTGCGAGTCGGGAACGGCGGTAGCCGTACAGGAAGTAGAACACGAGTCCGGCGGCCATCCAGCACCCGAAGACGACCCAGGTGACGGTGTCGAGGCTGAACATGTTGTACGCGCAGAACAGGAAGCCCAGCACCGGCAGGACCGGCCCGAACGGCACCTTGAACGTGCGCTCCAGCTCCGGCCGCCGGTACCGCAGGATGACGACCGCGATGTTGACCAGGCCGAAGGCGAACAGCGTGCCGATGCTGGTGGCGTCGACGAGCTTGCCCAGCGGGATGAGCGCGGCGAGCACACCGCAGAACAGGGACACGATCACCGTGTTGAGGCGGGGCGCGCCGGTCTTCGGGTGGACCTTGCCGAGCGCCTTGGGCACCAGGCCGTCGCGGGACATCGCAAAGAGGATGCGGGTCTGGCCGTAGAGCACGGTGAGCACCACGCTCGCAATGGAGATGACCGCGCCCAGGGCGAGCAGCGTGCCCCAGAAGGTCTGGCCGCTGACATCGTTCATGATCGCGGCGAGGGTGGCCTCCGAGCCGTCGAACTTCTTCCAGTTCCAGGCGCCGACGGCGACGGCCGCGACGAGCACGTACAGCGCGGTCACGATGATCAGCGACAGCATGATCGCCCGCGGCAGGTCCCGCTTGGGGTTCTTCGCCTCCTCACCGGCGGTGGAGGCGGCGTCGAAGCCGATGTACGAGAAGAACAGCGTGGCACCAGCGGCGCTGACCCCGGCCATGCCTAGCGGCATGAAGTCGGCGTAGTTGCCGGACTTGAAGCCCATGAAACCGATCGAGCAGAACAGCACCAGGGCGGCGATCTTCACGCACACCATGATCGTGTTGGCTCGGGCGGACTCACGTGCGCCACCGAGCAGGAACACCATCGCCAGCAGGACGACGATCAGGGCGGGCAGGTTGATGATGCCGCCCTCGCCGGGCGCCGAGGACAGGGCGGTCGGGATGGTGACGCCGATGGTGCCGTCGAGCAGCTCGTTCAGGTACTCGCCCCAGCCGACGGCGACCGCGGCCACCGACACGCCGTACTCGAGCACGAGGCACCAGCCGCAAACCCAGGCGACCAGCTCACCCATCGTTGCGTACGCATACGAGTAGGAGGAGCCGGCGACCGGGATGCTGCCCGCCAGTTCGGCGTACGACAGGGCCGAGAAGAGAGCCGTGAGACCGGCGATGACAAAGGCCAGAGTGACCGCGGGACCGGCCTCCGGAACGGCGTCACCGAGGACGACGAAGATGCCGGTGCCGAGTGTGGCACCGATGCTGATCATCGTCAGCTGCCACAGGCCGAGGGAGCGCCGGAGCGTGCCTCCCTCGCCCTGGCCGCCCTCCGCCACCAGGCTTTCCACGGGCTTGCGACGCATGAGGCCCGCGGCGACACCCGAGGGCGCCGATGTGGTCTCTCTGCGGTTGTGCGGGGGTGCGCCTTGATCGAGCACGCGCTGGCTCCTTATCGCTGCCACTGAGGGCGGCGGGGACCGGAGGCGTTCTGGCGAGGCCAGGAACCCACCGAGCGGGGTCCCCGCCGCACCACGTACAGCGCAGCACCCTATGAGCCAGACCTTTACGGGCGTAATGCAGCAACCTTGCGCATACCTGCAAGATCATTGCGTTCATCCCGGGAGCGTGTCCATTTGTTGCGCCACGGCTGTCGAGCGTTGCGTCAAGGCCCCGGGAGCCTGTTCACGAAGGCCTCGGAAGCCTGTTCACCACACACGCCGACGGCCCCCGTCCACCCGGGTGCCGGGAGGACGGGGGCCGCGTGGGAAACGGGTCTCGGCTCAGTTCCAGCTGGCGTGCAGCGGCTTGCCCTCGGCGTAGCCCGCCGCGCTCTGGATGCCGACGATGGCCTTCTCGGCGAACTCCTCCAGGGAGGCCGCGCCGGCGTAGGTGCAGGAGGAGCGGACGCCCGCGATGATCGAGTCGATCAGGTCCTCGACACCCGGACGGACCGGGTCGAGGAACATCCGGGAGGTGGAGATGCCCTCCTCGAACAGCGCCTTGCGGGCGCGGTCGTAGGACGACTCCTCCGACGTGCGGTTGCGCACCGCGCGCGCGGACGCCATGCCGTACGACTCCTTGTACAGGCGGCCGTCGGCGTCCTGCTGCAGGTCGCCCGGCGACTCGAAGGTGCCCGCGAACCACGAGCCGACCATCACGTTGGACGCCCCGGCCGCGAGCGCCATCGCGACATCGCGCGGATGCCGGACACCGCCGTCGGCCCAGACGTGCTTGCCGTACTTCTTCGCCTCGGCGGCGCACTCCAGGACCGCGGAGAACTGCGGCCGGCCGACACCGGTCATCATCCGGGTGGTGCACATGGCGCCGGGGCCTACACCGACCTTGATGATGTCCGCGCCGGCGTCGATCAGGTCCTTGACGCCCTCGGCGGAGACGATGTTGCCCGCCGCGATCGGCACCCGCGGGTCGAGGTCGCGCACCAGCTTGACAGCGCTGATCATCGACTCCTGGTGGCCGTGCGCGGTGTCGATGACGAGCGTGTCGACGCCCGCGTCGAGCAGCTGCTTGGCCTTGCCCGCCACATCGCCGTTGATGCCGACGGCGGCGGCGATGCGCAGCTTGCCGTTCGCGTCGGTGGCCGGGGTGTAGAGCGTGGCGCGCAGGGCGCCCTTGCGGGTGAGGATGCCGGCGAGCCTGCCGTCCTTGTCCACGGCCGGGGCGTAGCGGCGGTTGTGCCCGTCGAGGACGTTGAAGGCCTCGCGCGGCGCGATGTCGGCGTCGAGCAGGAGCAGGTCCGTCGACATGATCTCGGTGAGCTGCGTGAAGCGGTCGACGCCGGTCAGGTCCCGGTCGGTGACGACACCGATCGGGCGGCCGTCCTCGTCGACGACCACGCCGGCGTTGTGCGCGCGCTTGGACAGCAGGCCCAGCGCGTCGGCGACGGTCTGGTGCGGGGCCAGCACGATCGGCGTGTCGAGGACCAGATGGCGGCTCTTCACCCAGGAGACGACGTCGGTGACGACGTCGATCGGGATGTCCTGCGGGATCACCACCAGGCCGCCGCGCCGGGCCACGGTCTCCGCCATCCGGCGCCCCGCGATCGCGGTCATATTGGCGACGACCAGCGGGATCGTGGTGCCCGTGCCGTCCGGGGAGCTGAGGTCCACGCCCTGACGCGAGCCGACCGCGGAGCGGCTCGGCACCATGAACACGTCGTCGTACGTCAGGTCGTACGCGGGCTGGATGTCATTGAGGAAACGCACGTGCCGCACATCCCAGTCGATCAGAGGTGACCCCCGGACAGGTCAGCCCGGGGGAGAAGCACGTACTTCATTGTCCCATGACGGCCGGAATGCGATGCCCGGTCGAATCATCCAGGCAGGTCAAAGGGCGTTCGGAGGATCCGCCGAACCGGCTCCGGTCAGCCCAGCGCGAGGGCCACGGTCAGGAGGGGGTCACGGCCGGACGCCTCGGTGAACACCTCCAGGGCCACGGCCCACTCGTCGGGTCGGGCCGCCGCGTACTCCAGCCAGCCGCCGACGACGAGGAGCAGCCCGTTCTCGGCCGCGTCCGGCGGCCAGAACGAGGGGTCGCCGAGGCTGTCGGCGAGCGCGTCCCAGTTGCGGCCGAACCAGTCGGGCAGGGCGAGGGCCTGCGCGAAGCGGTCCATGAACGCGGCCTTGTCGGCCACCCCGCCGAGGTCCAGCGTCACCACCCGCCGGCTCGTCATCTCAGCACCGTCCTGAACGTGTCGTCATGATCATGGGAAAGCACGCGGGGGACGAACCGCGGCAGCACGCTGTCGTTGCTGTCACGGCCGTCCCCTCGAGACCTGCCGCGGGCCGCCCTCAGGCGCCGTCCGGGTCCGCCCGGTTCAGGGCGGGCTTCGGCGTGGGGCCCGCGGTCATCAGGTAGTCCGCGGCCGACGTGTCCGTCACCAGGCTGGTGACCAGACCCGACCGCAGCACCGCGTCGATCGCGGACGCCTTGCGCTGGCCGCCGGCGATCGCCACGACCTCGGGGATACGGCGGAGCTGGTCGGCCTTGACCGTGATGCACCGCTCCCCCAGGTCCCGGCCGACGCGTCGGCCCTCGGCGTCGAAGAGGTGTGCGGACATCTCGGCGGCGACACCGAGCGAGGCATAGTGCGCCCGCTCCTCGTCGCTGAGCATGTCGTGCACCGTCGAGATGCCCGGCTCCCAGGAGCCGATGGAGACACAGGCGACCGTGACCTTGTCGAAGTACTCGAAGGCCCGGGCGATCCCGGTCTGGTGGCGCAGCGCGGCCGCGGTGGCCGCGTCCGGCAGCAGCATCGGCGCGTAGATGGGGTGCGCGTCGCCGCCGGACACCTGGGCGGCGCGGCGGACGGCCTCGACGGAGCCGCGCTCGGCGGTCCCGGCGTCGTACACGCCCGTCAGCTGCACCACCGTGCACGGCGGCAGCCGGTCGAGTGCCGCCGCCATGTGGATGGTGGACCGGCCCCAGGCCAGTCCGAGGACGTCCCCCTCGTTGACGAGCTCGCCGAGCAGGTCGGCCGCCACCTCGCCGAGGTTCTCGGGGTCGGGGGTCTCCTCGGCCTCGGCCGGGGATTCGACCACGACGGCGTGCCTGAGGCCGTAGCGGGCGCGGAGCGCGTCGGAGCGCTCGGCGTCCAGCTCGGCCGGCACGCGGATCTCGATGCGTACGAGATCCCGTTCGAGGGCAGTCTCCAGAACCCGGGCCACTTTGAAGCGGCTGACGCCGAACTCCTCCGCGATCTGGATCTTGGACTTGCCCTCGAGGTAGAAGCGGCGGGCCATGGCCGCCGCCTGCACCAGCTCGGCGGGTCCCATCCGCATGGCTGACCGGCCCGCCGACATACCCGACACGGCGATCTCCTCACTGCTGTTCACACTCTGGATTCGCCGTTCATCCTTGCAGATCCGGCGCGACTGATCCGCCCTGATGGGCGCCGTTCCCTTAGCTGTTCACGTCGTTGTGGCTCAGTGGTCGCATGCCCAGGACGCCTTGGCGGTGGCCGTCTCCGCCTGGGCGCGCAGTGCACGTACCGCATCTGCCGGGTCCTTCGCCCCGTACACCGCCGAACCGGCGACAAAGACATCGGCGCCCGCGTCCGCGCACCGCTCGATCGTGGCCGCGGAGACGCCTCCGTCGACCTGCAGCCAGAGCTCGAGACCGTGCTTCTCGATCAGCTGACGCGTGCGGCGGATCTTCGGCAGCATGATGTCCAGGAACGCCTGACCACCGAAGCCCGGCTCGACCGTCATGATCAGCAGCATGTCGAGCTCGGGGAGCAGGTCCTCGTACGGCTCGATGGGCGTCGCGGGCTTGAGCGCCATGGAGGCACGCGCGCCCTTGGCACGGATCTCGCGGGCCAGCCGCACCGGGGCGGCGGCCGCCTCGACGTGGAAGGTGACGGACGAGGCACCCGCTTCGACGTACTGGGGCGCCCACCGATCGGCGTCCTCGATCATCAGATGGCAGTCCAGCGGCGTGTCCGTCGCTCGTGCCAGGGACTCTACGACCGGCACGCCGAGCGTGAGGTTCGGGACGAAATGGTTGTCCATCACGTCGACGTGGAGCCAGTCGGCTCCCTGCGCCGCCTTCGTCTCCTCCGCGAGGCGGGCGAAATCGGCGGACAGGATGCTGGGGTTGATCTGCACGGCCATGACCCAAGCCTGCCATGTCCGGGCACGGATGTTCGCCTCGGTCCCTGGCTGGATCACGATGGTATATACCATTCTGCAAATCAGGTGCCCTTCGGACGGGGCCGTGCCATGCTGGGCGGCCCACCGGCTTCACATGCGGCTACGGGGGGCACCGTGAAGGACGCGCGATCGGACGACCATGGGCGCCATGTACGCCAGGGGCTCATCAAGTTCCTGACCGGACGTCGCAGCAAGTGGCTGATAGTGGCCCTCTGGCTGCTGGCGCTCGTGCTCGCGGGACCGCTCGCCCAGAAGCTCACGGACGCCCAGGACAACGACGCCGCCTCCTGGCTGCCCGGGTCCGCGGAGTCCACCCAGGTGCTCGACATCTCCGACCACTTCCGGCCCGAGCAGATACCGGCGGTCGTCGTGTACGCCCGCGACGGCGGACTCACGGCGCGGGACAAGCAGCAGATCGCGCGAGACGTCCAGGAGATCAAGGGGCTGACCGCGCACGGCATCCGCGGCGCCGAGACACGCGGACCCGTCTATGACAGTCCTTCCACTCCCAAAGCCGCCCAGATCTACGTGCCCATCACGATGGACGCCAAGGGCTGGGCCGAGCTCGCCCCGGCCGTCGACACCCTGCGCGACCAGGTGGGCAGGGGCAGCGGCGGGCTCGCGGTCCACATCACCGGGCCGGGCGGCACCTCCGCCGACTTCTCCAAGGCCTTCGAGGGCATCGACTCCACACTGCTGCTCTCGGCGATGGGCGTCGTGATCGTGATGCTGCTGCTGACCTACCGCAGCCCGGTCCTGCTCTTCGTGCCCCTCGTCGCGGTGGTCGTCGCCCTGTTCACCGCGCAGGCGCTGATCTATCTCCTGGCCCGGCACGCGGGCCTGACCGTCAACGGCCAGAGCGCGGGCATCCTCACCGTGCTGGTCTTCGGAGCCGGGACCGACTACGCGCTGCTCCTCGTCGCCCGCTACCGGGAGGAGCTGCGCCGCCACGAGGACCGGCACGAGGCGATGGCGCTGGCTCTGCACCGCGCGGGCCCCGCCGTGCTCGCCTCGGGCGCCACCGTGGTGCTGAGCATGCTGGTGCTGCTGGCCGCCGAGATGAACTCCACCCGCGGCCTGGGCCCGGTCGCCGCACTCGGCGTGGCGGTCGCGCTGCTGGCCATGCTCACGCTCTTTCCGGCCCTGCTCCTGGTCTTCGGCCGCTGGATCTTCTGGCCGGTGGTCCCGCACTTCGGCTCGTCCGACCCGACCGAGCGGGGCGTCTGGGCCCGTATGGGCCACGGCATCAGTCACCGGCCGCGGGTCGTCTGGGGCGCCACCGCCCTGGCGCTGGCCGTCCTCTCGCTGGGCCTCCTCCAGCTCCGCGCCGACGGCATCGGCAACGCGGACGCCTTCACCGGCACTCCCGACTCGATCACCGGGCAGAAGGTGTCACAGCGGTACTTCCCCGCGGGCAGCGGCGACCCGCTGGTGGTCGTCGCGGACCGGGTGCGGGGCGACCAGGTGCGGCAGGCGGTCGCCGGTACGCGCGGTGTCGCGCCGGACAGCGTCACCGTGCCGCCCGGGACGAAACCCTCGTACAACGGCAAGGTCCTGTTCGAGGCGACCCTGACCGACCCGTCCGACAGCGCGGCGGCCAAGCACACCGTCGAGCGTGTGCGCGACGCCGTCCACGCGCTGCCCGGCGCCAACGCCCAGGTGGGCGGCGGCACCGCGGCCCTGCTGGACATGGAGCGGGCGACCACGCACGACAACGTACTGATCATCCCGGCGGTCCTGCTGGTCGTGCTGCTGATCCTGGGCGCGCTGCTGCGGTCCCTGGTGGCCCCGCTGCTGCTGATCGGCACGGTGGTGCTGTCCTTCGCGGCGGCCCTCGGCGCCAGCGCCCTCGCCTTCCGGCACGTCTTCGACTACGCGGGCGAGCAGACGGACTTCCCGCTGTTCGTCTTCGTGTTCCTGGTGGCCCTGGGCATCGACTACAACATCTTCCTGACCACCCGCATCCGCGAGGAGGCCACCCGCCAGGGCACCCGTCCCGGAGTGGTGACGGGTCTGGCGGCGACCGGCGCGGTCATCACGTCCGCGGGCCTGGTCCTGGCCGGGACGTTCGCCGCGCTCGGCACCCTGCCCATGGTGGCCTTCGCGGAGATCGGCTTCGCCGTCGCCCTCGGCGTCCTGCTGGACACCTTCGTCGTACGGTCGGTCCTGGTCACAGCACTGTTCCTGGACGCCGGCCGGAAGGTGTGGTGGCCGAACCGGCTCGCACGCGAGGACGGTACGACCCGGGTCGTGCGCGAGTCAGAGGTCAGCCGGTCCGGCGGATGAGCGCCAGATACATGGCGTCGGTGCCGTGCAGATGCGGCCACAGCTGTACGTCGGGGCCCTCCCCGAGGGCCGGTACGCCGGGCAGTAGCGGGCGGGCGTCGACGAGTTCGGTGTCCGGGCGCTGCTTGAGCAGGTCCTGGACCACGGCACGGGTCTCGGCGAGGTGCGGCGAGCAGGTGGCGTAGCCGACGACCCCGCCGACGCGCACCGAGTCGAGCGCGGTGCGCAGCAGGGCGCGCTGCAGCGGCGCGAAGTTGTCCAGGTCCCCCGGGCGGCGCCGCCACCTGGCCTCGGGCCGTCTGCGCAGGGCGCCGAGACCGGTGCACGGCACGTCCATCAGCACCCGGTCGAAGGTGCCGGGCCGCCACGGCGGCCGGGTCCCGTCGGCGGCGATGACCTGGTACGGCCCCGGGTTGTAGGCCAGTGCCTTCGCGACCAGGCCGGCGCGGTGCGGCTGCTTCTCGGAGGCGAGCAGCGCGGCTCCGCGTTCGGCGGCGAGCGCGGCCAGCAGCGCGGCCTTGCCGCCGGGCCCCGCGCAGCCGTCGAGCCACTTCTCGTCCGGGCCCTCCAGCGGCGCGTTGGCGAGTGCGAGGGCGACCAGCTGGCTGCCCTCGTCCTGCACACCGGCCCGGCCCTCCCGAACGGCCTCGACGGCGCCTGGCTCCCCGCCCTCGGCGAGCCGCACGGCGTACGGCGACCAGCGCCCCGGCACGGCGGCCTCCTCACGGAGCAACTCCTCGGCCGTGGCCCGCCCGGGCCGGGCGACGAGGGTCACCTCGGGCCGCTCGTTGTCGGCCTCCAGCAGGTCCTCGATCCCGGCGCGCCCGCCGCCGAGCGAGTCCCACAGCGCGGAGACGACCCAGCGAGGGTGCGAGTGCACGACGGCGAGATGGTCCTCGGGGTCCTCGTCGTAGGGCGGCGCGACCCGCTCCAGCCACCCGTCGAGGTCGTGCTGCGCGACCTTGCGGAGCACGGCGTTGACGAACTTGGCCCGCCCGTCGCCGAGGACGACGCGCGCGAGCTCGACGGAGGATGACACGGCGGCGTGCGTCGGGATGCGGGTGCCGAGCAGCTGATGCACCCCGAGGCTGAGCACGTCGAGCACCGGCGGGTCGACCTCCCGCAGCGGCCGGTCGACGCAGGCGGCGATCACCGCGTCGTACGTGCCCTGCCTGCGCAGCGTCCCGTACACCAGCTCGGTGGCGAGGGCGGCGTCCCGGCCGTCGAACTGGTCGGGGCCCTCCTTCTCCCGCGCCTTCCGCAGCAGCGGGGGCAGGACGAGGTTGGCGTACGCGTCCCGCTCGTCCACGGCGCGCAGGGCCTCGAACGCGAGGATGCGGACCGGGTCCTTCTGGGGACGGCGGTAGGGCTTGGCGGGCCTGCGGGGCCGCCGGGACTGCTCACTCACGAAAAAGGTGCTCCGGATGTGGGATGGGTGCAGATCCCAGCGTACGTCTCGGGGGCCTGCACGGTTCCGCCGCGTACGCCGGGAATCCGCCGACGCGAAACGCCGGACGGGTCGGGACGGGGCATGGCGGGGCTGTGCTTCAGCCGTCCAGCGTCTCGCCCACGGCGATCCGCACCCCTCGCGCCCAGTCCGCCGCCCGCATCGGCTTCTTGCCCTGGGCCTGCACCCACAGCAGCTCGACGGCGTAGGACCCGGTGCCCACGTGCACGCTGTTCTTGCCAACGGCCAGCTGCCCCGGGAGCAGGTCGGTCCGCTCCGGTACGGGCGTGGCCTGGACGAGCTTGAGCCGTTCGCCGCGGAAGGTGGTCCAGGCGCCGGGGGCCGGGGTGCAGCCGCGCACCACCCGGTCGACGCGCAGGGCCGGGACGGTCCAGTCGATCCGGGCGTCCTCGACGGTGATCTTCGGCGCCAGGGTGATGCCGTCGGCCGGCTGCGGCACGGCCTTGAGCGAGCCGTCCTCGATGCCGTCCATGGTCGCGGCGAGCAGCCCGGCGCCGGCGAAGGCGAGCCGGGTGAGCAGGTCGCCGCTGGTGTCGCTGGGCCGGATCTCCTCGGTGACGGTCCCGTACACCGGCCCCGAGTCCAGCCCTTCCTCGATGAGGAAGGTGGAGGCACCCGTGATCTCGTCCCCCGCCATGATGGAGTGCTGCACGGGCGCCGCCCCGCGCCAGGCGGGCAGCAGCGAGAAGTGCAGATTGACCCAGCCGTGGGCGGGGACGTCGAGGGCGACACGGGGCAGCAGGGCGCCGTAGGCGACCACGGGGCAGCAGTCCGGGGCGATCTGCGCCAGCCGCTCCAGGAACTCGGGGTCCCGCGGCTTGAGCGGCTTCAGCACCTCGATCCCGGCCTCCTCCGCCCGCTCGGCCACGGGTGACGCGACCAGCCTGCGCCCGCGCCCGGCCGGCGCGTCGGGCCGCGTGACGACGGCGGCCACCTCGTGCCGCCCGGAGGCGATGAGAGCGTCCAGAGCGGGAACGGCGACCTCGGGGGTACCGGCGAAGACGAGCTTCATGGAAGGGTTCGGGCCTCTCGGGCGGTGGCGACTGGCGGGCAGCCCCCAAGTCTATGACCACACACGCGAGTCCGCCGACGGCGAGCGACGTCCACGGCATACGCCGGTTTTCACCGGACCGGGGACAGGTGGTGCACGGGTGGGCAGACCGGCGTACGCATATGCCCGTACGCCCCCACACCGTGACCAGCGGAGCGCAAACGCGTTGGTCAAGAAAGAGTTGACCACAAAGGGCCGCATTCGGCGGCCCAATTCCTTTCAACGCCGGTTCGAGAGGCTTGTTCATGGCCGACCACGCAACCCACGACGCCCAGGCCCGGGCCAGCCTGCACTTGCTGGTGCGGGACATCGAGCGGGTCCGCCGCCAGGTGGACGCACTGCGCACGCTCACCGCCCAGTTGGGCAACGTCTACCGCCCGCGCCGCTCCGGCCCCTCCACGGGCTTCGTCGTCTACGGACGCGCCCCCGCCCCGACCGTGCGTCTCGCGCAGGAACTCCGGGACAGCGTCGAGACCCTGGTCACGGCCGCCGTGGACTTCGACCGCTCGCTCGGCTTCTCGTGGGACGCGGTGGGCTCCGCACTCGGCGTCACCAAGCAGGCGGTGCACCGCCGTTACGGCGCCCGGCGCGCCGCGGCCCAGGCGGCCGCCGAGGCCGAGCGCACCGCGGAGCCGTCGGGTACCCGCACGCTCAATGTCAACACCGGCCTCCCCGCGGTCCCCACGGTCCCCGCGGCCCGCTCCATGCCGACCCAGCCCACCGCAGGCAGCCCCACGCTCCGCGACGAGGCCAGGTCAACAGCCTTCCCCAGCCCACGCAACGGCTGACGCCCCCTCACGCCACCCTCCCGGCAGGCACCGGGACGCTTCCTCACCCCGCCCTCCCGGCAGACATCCGGGAGGGCAGCCGCGCACCGGGGCCCACCCCATCACCGAGGGCTCACCCGATGCCCGGGGCCCGACCCGACCTCGGCGCCTCACCCGACCTGCGCGGGTCCCATCCGATGGCCACGGGCCGCTCCTGACCTCCGCGGGCCTCAGCCGATGTCCAGGGACCCGACCCCGGCGTGCCTCACCCGATGTGCGTGGGCCAGACCCGACCTCCGCCGGACTCATCCGACATCCGCAGGACCCCACCTCGGCATGCCTCACCCGGTGTCCGCGGGCCTCACGCGACATCCGCGCCCGACCCAACCTCCGCACGCCTCACCCGATGTCCGGCGGATCGATCCGTACCCGTACGGCCTCCCCGCTCCCGCTCCCCCGCACCATCCGTGCGGCCTGCGCCGACTTCAGCGCGGACGCCAGTGCCGCCCCGCTTCCCGGCGGCACCCGCACGAGTGCCCGCTCCCAGTGCTCCCCGGGCGGTGGCGCCCCGGTGCGCCGCGGTCGCCCTGGGAGGGTGACCGGCATCGGCACGGGGCCCAACACCTCCGCGTCCGACGGCAGTTCGACCATCTGAAGAAACTCCGCGACGGCCTCCGCCGTGCCCGACACCGCGGCCATCCGGGACACCGGTGGAAACCCCAGCTCGGCCCGCTCGGACAGCTCCCGCACCGCGTGTCCGACGGGGTCCCAGCGCACCAGCGCCTGCACCGGTCGTAGCGTCGGCTCGGCGACGACCACCACGGTGCCCCGCTCCCCCTGCGGCCGTACGAGCGCACAGGCACCGATCCAGCGGCGCAGCGCGTCCTCCTCGGCCCGCAGGTCGGGACGGCCCAGCATGGCCCAGCCGTCCAGCAGCAGGGCCGCCGCATAGCCGCCCTCGGCGACGGGTTCGGCCCCGGGTGTGCTCACGACCAGCGCGGGAGTCCCCGGCACCGTGTCCAGCACGTGCTCCCGCCCCGAGGTGCGCACCGGTACGGCGGGAAAGACCCGCCCCAGTTCCTCGGCGGTCCGCCGCGCCCCCACGACCTGGGCCCGCAGCCGGAAGCCGCCGCACTCCGGACAGTGCCAGGCGCCCTCCTCGCGCCCGCACCACCCGCACCGCAGCGCCCCCGCGTCCTGCGCCTCCAACGGCCCGGAGCAGTGCCGGCACCGCGCGGGCGCCCGGCACTGGGCACAGGCCATGCGCGGCACGTACCCCCGCCGGGGCACCTGTACGAGGACCGGCCCGTGCCCCAGTCCCTCCCGGACCGTCTGCCAGGCGAGCGTCGGCAGCCGGGCGGCACGGGCGGCCTCGTCCCGGGCGAGGTCGCCGTCCCCCACGGTCCGCACGAGGGGCGCGGTCCGCCGCACCTGCTCCCGGCCCGCGATCAGGGGGCGTGCCCAGCCGTTCTCCACGAGCTGCGCGGCCTCCACGGTGCAGCTCCAGCCGCCCAGCAGGAAGCCGCACCCGTCCAGGGCCGCGCGCAGCAGGAGCACATCCCGGGCGTGCGGCTGCGGCGCGTGCTGCTCGCTGTGACTGTCGTCCCCGTCGTCCCAGATGGCGACCAGTCCGAGGTCCCGCACGGGCGCGAACATGGCGGCCCGCGTGCCGACGACGGCCCGTACGGAACCACGGCGCACGGCGAGCCACTGCGCGTACCGCTTCTCGGGCCCGGCGTCGGCGGTGAGCAGCGCGTGGCGTCCCTCGCCGAGCAGCGCGGTCAGCGCCGCGTCGACCCGGGCGGCGGCCCGTCCGTCGGGTACGACGACGAGCGCGCCGCGTCCCGAGGCGAGCGTCGCCGCGACGGCCCGCGCGAGCTCCTCACTCCACTCCGGTCCGGGCAGCGCGTTCCACACGGCACGGGGCGCACCCCCCGAGGCCAGCGACTCGACGAAGGCCGGCCCGTGCTCGTACCGGGACCAGGACCCGGCGTCGGGCGCCGCCGGTGGGGGCAGTGGCGGGGGCGAGGGGCGCTGCTCGGCTCGCGCGCTGCGCGGCGGCACGGCCAGTTGCAGCACATCGGCGAGGCTGCCCGCATACCGGTCGGCGACGGCCCTGGCCAGGCCGAGGAGCTCCGCGCTCAGCACGGGTTCGGGGGACACCACCTGGGCGAGCGCGGCCAGCGGCCCGGAGTAGTCGGACTCGGCCCGCCGCTCCACGAGGAACCCGTCGATGAGCCCGCCGCCCTCGCGGCGCCCTTCCCGCACGCGGTGCCGACCGGCCCCGAACCGCACGCGCACGCGCACTCCGGGCTGGGCCTCGGCGTCCAGTTCCTCGGGCACGGCGTAGTCGAAGTACCGGTCGAGGTGGAGCACGCCCTTGTCGACCAGCACCCGTGCGACGGGCAGCTCCTTGGCGAGCGCGGCCCCCCGCCAGGTCCGGGGCTTGGCCCGCGGCACCTTGGCGCCCCGCACGCTCTCCCGGATGAGCGCGAGCTGCTCCGGCGGCGCCCCTTCGGCCCCGCCGCCCCCCTGCCCGTTCTCGCTGCTCACGCTTGCATTCTTACCAAAAGCCACTGACAACCGAAGCCCGCCCGAGATCAGCCCGGCCACGGCCGCCGTCAGGCGCTGACTTCTGCCTTGGGCCACTCGGCCATACCGGTCCAGGACCGGCAGCGGGATTCGAACCCGCGTGGAAATCATTCCGGAAGTTCGAAGTACCCGTGCCCCTCGCACCGGGCGGCGTCGATCTCCCGAGATCCGGTCGACAGCGGTCTGTGCAAAGCCAGTTTCACCGCACGCGCGAAGCGCACTCCACCGAAGTAACCGCGGTCATCGCACCGGGAGATCACCACCGTACGGGCGCGACGCAGGCGCCCGCGAGCCATTTACCCGGCCGGTGAATCGGTCGGGTGGTGAAACGCCGAGGCCCGGCCCCCGAAGGGAAGCCGGGCCTCGACGGGAAAGCGGCAGTCGGGACCTACAGCCCCGCGGCCTTGCGCAGGGCGTCCACGCGGTCCGTGCGCTCCCAGGTGAAGTCGGGGAGCTCGCGGCCGAAGTGGCCGTAGGCCGCGGTCTGGGCGTAGATCGGGCGGAGCAGGTCGAGGTCGCGGATGATGGCGGCCGGACGGAGGTCGAAGACCTCGTCGATCGCCTTCTCGATCTTCTCGGGCTCGACCTTGTGGGTGCCGAAGGTCTCGACGAACAGACCGACCGGCTCGGCCTTGCCGATCGCGTAGGCGACCTGGACCTCGCAGCGGGAGGCCAGGCCCGCGGCGACGACGTTCTTGGCGACCCAGCGCATCGCGTACGCCGCCGAGCGGTCCACCTTGGACGGGTCCTTGCCGGAGAAGGCGCCGCCGCCGTGGCGGGCCATGCCGCCGTACGTGTCGATGATGATCTTGCGGCCGGTCAGGCCAGCGTCACCCATCGGGCCGCCGATCTCGAAGCGGCCGGTCGGGTTGACCAGCAGGCGGTAGCCCTCGGTGTCCAGCTTGATGCCCTCGTCGAGCAGCGCCTTGAGCTCCGGCTCGACGACGAACTCACGGATGTCGGGGGCGAGCAGCGACTCCAGGTCGATGTCGCTCGCGTGCTGCGAGGAGACGACCACGGTGTCGAGGCGGACGGCCTTGTCACCGTCGTACTCGATGGTGACCTGCGTCTTGCCGTCCGGGCGCAGGTAGGGGATCGTGCCGTTCTTGCGGACGTCCGACAGACGCTTGGACAGCCGGTGCGCCAGGAAGATCGGGAGCGGCATCAGCGTCGGCGTCTCGTCGGACGCGTAGCCGAACATCAGGCCCTGGTCGCCCGCACCCTGCTTGTCGAGCTCGTCGTCGTCACCCTCGACCCGGGTCTCGTACGCCGTGTCCACACCCTGGGCGATGTCCGGGGACTGCGCGCCGATCGACACCGACACACCGCAGGAGGCGCCGTCGAAGCCCTTCTTTGAGGAGTCGTAGCCGATCTCCAGGATCGTGTTGCGGACCAGCGTCGCGATGTCCGCGTACGTCTTGGTCGTGACCTCACCGGCCACGTGCACCAGGCCCGTGGTGATCAGTGTCTCCACGGCGACCCGGGAGGTCGGGTCCTCGCGCAGAAGCGCGTCGAGAATGGCGTCGCTGATCTGGTCAGCGATCTTGTCAGGGTGACCCTCGGTCACGGACTCCGAGGTGAACAGTCGACGGGACACAACGCTCCCTGGGGTTGCAGCGGCTGCTGGCTGATCATTGGTGGACGACACGGGGGCTGCGCCCGGCGTCGTCCGAGAACAGCTTATCGGTCGTGCTCCGCCACCGGCCCACCCGTCTCGCCTCTCGGGAGCGCTGTGACCTGCGGCACGCGCATTCTGCCCAATGCCGTGCGGCATTGGCCAGTGGCGCCACGCGACAATGTCATGGGGGAAAGCACCGTCGCGTGGCCGAAACAATTCAGGCCAGACGGGGCCCCACCAGGTCCCAGACGATGTCGGCCAGGGCCTCCTTCGGGCCGTGCGGTACGGGCGTCTCACTGCCGTCCGTGCCCAGCACAACGGCCTCGTTCTCCTCGGCACCGAAGGTCTTGCGCTCCCCCACCTCGTTCACCACGAGGAGGTCGCATCCCTTGCGTGCCAGCTTCGCCCGGCCGTTGGCGAGGACGTCGTCCGTCTCGGCGGCGAAACCGACGATCACCTGTCCGGGGCGCGCCCGGTCGGCTGAGATCTCCGCGAGGATGTCCGGATTCCGCACCAGGACGACCGGCTCCGGGTCCTGGCCGTCCTTCTTCTTGATCTTCCCCGAGGCGTAGTTCGCGGGCCGGAAGTCC
Source organism: Streptomyces sp. HUAS 15-9 (assembly GCF_025642155.1). Lineage (NCBI taxonomy): Bacteria > Bacillati > Actinomycetota > Actinomycetes > Kitasatosporales > Streptomycetaceae > Streptomyces > Streptomyces qianjiangensis. Next base: position 1,606,433 of record NZ_CP106798.1, read on the forward strand.
GCGACGGCGGCGGCCATCACCACCGCGTCGGCGTCCGCGGCCGCCTTCAGCACCGCCTCGCGCAGCTGCACGGCCGTGCCGACCGGGACGACGTCCACGCCGGCCGGGTCCGGCAGGCCGGTGTTCGCCGCGATCAGCGTCACCCGGGCGCCCCGCGCGGCGGCCGTACGGGCAAGGGCGTAGCCCTGCTTGCCGGAGGAGCGGTTGCCGAGGAAGCGGACCGGGTCGAGGGGCTCACGGGTGCCGCCGGCGGTGACTACGACGTGCCGGCCCTTCAGATCCGGCTCGGTGACGCCCCGGGCCAGCACCCGGCGGCAGACCTCGAATATCTCGGTGGGGTCGGGCAGCCGGCCCTTGCCGGTGTCGACGCCGGTGAGGCGGCCGACCGCCGGCTCGATCACGACGGCGCCGCGGCGGCGCAGCGTCGCCACGTTCTCCCGGGTGGCCGGGTGCTCCCACATCTCGGTGTGCATGGCCGGGGCGAAGACGACCGGACAGCGGGCGGTGAGGAGCGTGTTGGTGAGGAGGTCGTCGGCGAGGCCGTGGGCGGCCTTGGCGAGCATGTCGGCCGTGGCGGGGGCGACCACCACCAGGTCGGCGTGCTGGCCGATGCGGACGTGCGGGACCTCGTGGACGCCGTCCCAGACCTCGGTGGAGACGGGGTTGCCGGACAGGGCGGACCAGGTGGCCTCACCGACGAAGTGCAGCGCGGAGGCGGTCGGGACCACGCGGACGTCGTGACCGGACTCCGTCAGCCTCCGCAGCAGTTCACAGGCCTTGTACGCGGCGATGCCGCCGCTGACCCCCAGAACGACCCTTGGCTTGTCCACCGTGGCTCCCCGAACTCGACGACGTACGACTCGATCTCGACAACGTACGGCTCAATGCTGCCTCACGGCGGGGATCGATCCCCGCACCCCCGAGCACACCACAGGCCCGGCAGTCGCGCTGCCGGGCCTGTGGATAAAGCCAACCGCAATCTGAAAGTACTACTGCGCCGGGCCCTCGACGGCCTCGGACGTCAGCAGACCGGCGTTGATCTCCCGCAGGGCGATCGAGAGCGGCTTCTCGTGGACGTGGGTGTCGACCAGCGGACCGACGTACTCGAGGAGGCCCTCGCCGAGCTGCGAGTAGTACGCGTTGATCTGGCGGGCCCGCTTGGCCGCATAGATCACGAGGCTGTACTTCGAGTCGGTGGCCTCGAGGAGCTCGTCGATCGGCGGGTTGATGATGCCCTCGGGCGCGGTGATGGAAGAGGACACGCTCTACCTTCCGAAAGATGGGAAAAGATCAGACACGATCACACAACGTCCATCAAGGCTAGCAGCTCGCGCGCCACGTCCTCGACGGAGGTGTTGACCAAGGTCACGTCGAACTCCGGCTCGGCCGCCAGCTCGATCTTGGCCGCCTCCAGGCGGCGCTCGATCACCTCGGGCGGCTCGGTGCCCCGGCCCGTGAGCCTGCGCACGAGCTCCTCCCAGGAGGGAGGAGCCAGGAACACCAGCTGGGCCTCCGGCATGGAGTCACGGACCTGCCGGGCGCCCTGGAGGTCGATCTCCAGGAGGACCGGCACACCGGCCTCCAGGTGCTCCAGCACGGCCGCACGCGGCGTGCCGTAGCGGTTGCCGGCGAATTCGGCCCACTCCAGCAGCTCGCTGTTGGCGATCAGCTTGTCCATCTCCTCGTCGGTGACGAAGAAGTAGTGGACACCGTGCTTCTCGCCGGGGCGGGGCTGACGGGTGGTCGCCGACACCGAGAGCCAGACCTCGGGGTGTTCCTTGCGCATATGGGCGACGACCGTGCTCTTGCCGACCCCGGAGGGGCCGGAGAGCACGGTCAGCCGCGGACGTTCACTCATGCAGCGATTATTCCAGCAATCCCGGGTGGCCCGGGACGCCAGTCCCGGACTGCCCAGCACTCAGGAACCGGTGCTGCCGAACTCGCGCTCCAGGGAGGCGATCTGGTTGGACCCGAGGCCACGCACGCGGCGGCTCTCGGAGATACCGAGTCGCTCCATGATCTGCTTGGCGCGGACCTTGCCCACGCCCGGCAGGGACTCGAGCAGGGCGGAGACCTTCATCTTGCCGATGACGTCGTTCTCCTGGCCCTGCTTGATGACCTCGTGAAGAGAGGCGCCGGAGTGCTTGAGTCGATTCTTGACCTCGGCCCGCTCCCGGCGAGCCGCGGCGGCCTTTTCGAGCGCGGCTGCGCGCTGTTCAGGGGTAAGGGGCGGAAGAGCCACGCCTACGTCACCTCGGATGTCGAACTGTCGGATACGGACCGGTGAGGAACCTAGTCGCCCCACACCTGGGGAGCCACGAGCAACACGCTCGCCCGTTCTCCCCCACTACCTAATGGGTGTGGGGGTGTCCCCACTGCTCGGAGACTAGCGGTCGAGACCGCCAGAGTCAGCGAGAACAGCGGAAAAGTCCTGGTCAGCCTCCGTCAGGTCGGATATTTCAGACATATTGCCCCGGATTTGAGGATGTATTCAGACTCAAGACGTCCAGGCGCCCCTCACCGGAACACCCTTCGGACACACACGCGAGCCCCGACGGAGACTCATCCGAGGACTCAGACGGCCGTCACGGCCGCCCTGATCTCCTCCGCGAAGCGCTCCGCGGCCGAGCGCAGCGCTCCGACCTCGGGACCGTGACGCAGAACACCCCGGCTGACGTTCGGCACGACATTGCGCACCGCCGCCCCGAAGACCCCGGGAAGATCGGCCGGGGTCGCCCCCTGGGCGCCGATGCCGGGGGCGAGGAGCGGACCGTTGATGTCGAGGTCGTACGACGACAGGTCGCCGAGCGTGGCGCCCACGACCGCCCCGAAGGAGCCCAGGGGCTCCTCCCCCGCGTTCTCGGCCGCCAGGTGGGCCAGCATCGTCGCCCCGATGTTCCGCCCGCCGGCCCGGACCGCGTGCTGCACCTCGCCGCCCTCCGGGTTGGAGGTCAGCGCCAGCACGAACAGACCCGCGCCGCTCTCCCGCGCCAGCGCGATCGCCGGGCTCAGCGAGCCGTAGCCGAGGTACGGCGAGACGGTCAGGGCGTCGGAGAACAGCGGGGCGTCCTTGTGCAGGAAGGCCTCGGCGTAGGCGGCCATGGTCGAGCCGATGTCGCCGCGCTTGGCGTCCATGACGATCAGCGCACCGGCCGCGCGTGCCTCCTCGACAGTCTTCTCCAGGACGGCCAGGCCCCGCGAGCCGAAGCGCTCGAAGAACGCGCTCTGCGGCTTGAGGACGGCGACCCGGTCGGCCATCGCCTCGACGACCGTACGGCTGAACCGCTCCAGGCCGGCGATGTCGTCGTTCAGTCCCCACTGGGTGAGCAGCGACGCGTGCGGGTCGATGCCGACGCACAGCGGGCCGCGCTCGTCCATGGCGTGGCGCAGGCGTGCGCCGAAGGGTTCCAGGGCGGTCATACCGTCTTTCCTGCCTTCCTGACATCGGCGCCGACCGCGTCGGCGAGGGTCGCGTACGGGCTCGTACGGAGCCGGGCGGCGAGCCCCTTGTGGATGGCGCGGCCCCAGAAGGGCCCCTCGTAGATGAAGGCGCTGTAGCCCTGGACCAGCGTGGCGCCCGCCAGGATCCGCTGCCAGGCGTCCTCGGCGTTCTCGATGCCGCCCACGCCCACCAGGGTGATCCGGTCTCCCACGCGCGCGTACAGCCGGCGCAGTACCTCCAGGGAGCGCGCCTTGAGCGGGGCGCCGGACAGCCCGCCGGTCTCCTTGACGAGGGAGGGGTCCGACTTCAGGCCGAGCCCCTCGCGCGCGATGGTGGTGTTCGTGGCGATGATCCCGTCCAGGCCGAGCTCGACGGCCAGGTCGGCCACGGCGTCGACGTCCTCGTCCGCGAGGTCCGGCGCGATCTTCACCAGCAGCGGGACCCGGCGGTGGGACACCGTGCGGTCGGCGGCCTCGCGCACGGCGGTCAGCAGCGGGCGCAGCGCCTCGGTCGCCTGGAGGTTGCGCAGCCCGGGCGTGTTCGGCGAGGAGACGTTGACCACCAGGTAGTCGGCGTACGGCGCGAGCCGCTCGGCCGACTTCACGTAGTCGCCCACGGCCTCCGCCTCCGGGACGACCTTGGTCTTGCCGATGTTCACACCGACGACGGTCTTGAAGACCGGCTCACGGGTCGCGAGGCGGGCGGCGACGGCGAGGGAGCCGTCGTTGTTGAAGCCCATACGGTTGATCAACGCACGGTCCGCAACGAGGCGGAACAGCCGCTTCCCGGGGTTTCCGGGCTGCCGCTCGCCCGTCACCGTACCGATCTCGACGTGGTCGAAGCCCAGCATCGCCATCCCGTCGATCGCGACGGCGTTCTTGTCGAAGCCGGCGGCGAGGCCGAAGGGGCCGTGCATCCGCAGTCCGAGCGCCTCCGTCCGCAGCTCCTTGTAGCGGGGCGCGAGGGCGGCCGCGAGGAAGGTGCGCAGCACCGGGACGCGGACGGCGAGGCGGATCCAGCGGAAGGCCAGGTGGTGCGCCTGCTCGGGGTCCATCCGTTTGAAAACCAGACGGAAGTAGAACTTGTACATGTCTCTGAGTCCTCACAAAGAGGGGGACACCGTTTCCGGTGTCCCCCTCAGGGCTGCTAGTCGCGGGCCGCGGTCAGGTGTTCCGCGTGTTCCTGGAGCGAACGCACGCCCACGTCGCCGTGGTTGAGGGCGTCGATGCCCTGGACCGCGGCGGCGAGGGCCTGCACCGTCGTCAGGCAGGGCACGGACCGCGCCACGGCCGCCGTACGGATCTCGTAGCCGTCGAGGCGGCCGCCGGTGCCGTACGGGGTGTTGACGATCAGGTCGACCTCGCCGTCGTGGATGAGCTGGACGATCGTCCGCTCGCCGTTCGGTCCGACGCCCTCCGACTGCTTGCGCACGATGGTGGCGTGGATGCCGTTGCGCTTGAGGACCTCGGCCGTGCCGGACGTGGCCAGCAGCTCGAAGCCGTGCGCGACCAGTTCACGGGCCGGGAAGATCATCGAGCGCTTGTCCCGGTTGGCGACCGAGATGAACGCCCGGCCCTTCGTCGGCAGCGGGCCGTAGGCACCCGCCTGGGACTTGGCGTAGGCGGTGCCGAAGACGGAGTCGATGCCCATGACCTCGCCGGTGGAGCGCATCTCCGGGCCGAGCACGGTGTCCACACCGCGGCCGTGGATGTCGCGGAACCGCGACCACGGCATGACCGCCTCCTTGACGGAGATCGGCGCGTCGAACGGCAGCTCACCGCCGTCGCCGGTGGCCGGCAGCAGCCCCTCGGCGCGCAGCTCGGCGATGGTCGCGCCCAGGGAGATCCGGGCGGCGGCCTTCGCCAGCGGGACCGCGGTCGCCTTCGAGGTGAAGGGGACGGTGCGGGACGCTCGCGGGTTGGCCTCCAGCACGTAGAGGATGTCGCCCGCCATGGCGAACTGGATGTTGATCAGGCCCCGTACGCCCACGCCCTTGGCGATGGCCTCGGTCGAGGCGCGCAGACGCTTGATGTCGAAGCCGCCCAGCGTGATCGGAGGCAGGGCACAGGCCGAGTCGCCGGAGTGGATGCCGGCCTCCTCGATGTGCTCCATGACGCCGCCGAGGTAGAGATCGTGGCCGTCGTAGAGGGCGTCCACGTCGATCTCGATCGCGTCGTCGAGGAACCGGTCGACCAGCACCGGGCGCGAGGGGCTGATCTCCGTCGACTCCGCAATGTAGGAGGACAGCCGGGTCTCGTCGTACACGATCTCCATGCCGCGACCGCCTAGGACGTACGACGGGCGGACGAGCACCGGGTAGCCGATCTCGTCGGCGATGGCCTTGGCCTCGGCGAAGGTCGTGGCGGTGCCGTGCTTGGGGGCAGGCAGGCCCGCCTCCGCCAGCACCCGCCCGAAGGCGCCCCGGTCCTCGGCCGCGTGGATGGCCTCGGGGGACGTGCCCACGATCGGCACGCCGTTGTCCTTGAGCGCCTGCGACAGGCCCAGCGGGGTCTGGCCGCCCAGCTGGACCACCACACCGGCGACCGGACCGGCCTGCTGCTCCGCGTGGACGATCTCCAGCACGTCCTCGAGGGTCAGCGGCTCGAAGTACAGGCGGTCGGAGGTGTCGTAGTCCGTGGAGACGGTCTCGGGGTTGCAGTTGACCATCACGGTCTCGTACCCGGCGTCGCTGAGCGCGAAGGAGGCGTGGACGCACGAGTAGTCGAACTCGATGCCCTGCCCGATCCGGTTCGGACCGGAGCCGAGGATGATGACCGCGGGCTTCTCGCGCGGCGCGACCTCGGTCTCCTCGTCGTAGGAGGAGTAGAAGTACGGCGTCCGCGCCGCGAACTCGGCGGCGCAGGTGTCGACCGTCTTGTAGACCGGCCGGATCCCGAGCGTGTGGCGGACCTCGCGCACGATGTCCTCGCGCAGCCCGCGGATCTCACCGATCTGCTGGTCGGAGAAGCCGTGCCGCTTGGCCTCGGCCAGCAGGTCCGGGGTGAGCTCGGCGGCCTCGGCCAGCTCGTCGGCGATCTCCTTGATGAGGAAGAGCTGGTCGACGAACCACGGGTCGATCTTCGTGGCCTCGAACACCTCCTCCTGCGTGGCGCCCGCGCGGATGGCCCGCATGACCGTGTTGATCCGGCCGTCGGTGGGCCGTACGGCCTCGCGCAGCAGTTCGTCCTTGTCCTCGGCGGAGCCCGCCTCGCCGACGAAGGTGAACTGGCTGCCCTTCTTCTCCAGCGAGCGCAGCGCCTTCTGGAAGGCCTCGGTGAAGTTGCGGCCGATGGCCATGGCCTCGCCGACCGACTTCATGGTGGTGGTGAGGGTGGAGTCGGCCTGCGGGAACTTCTCGAAGGCGAACCGCGGGGCCTTCACCACGACGTAGTCGAGGGTCGGCTCGAATGAGGCCGGGGTCTCCCGCGTGATGTCGTTCGGGATCTCGTCGAGGGTGTAGCCGACGGCGAGCTTGGCCGCGATCTTGGCGATCGGGAAGCCGGTCGCCTTGGACGCGAGGGCCGAGGAGCGCGACACGCGCGGGTTCATCTCGATGACGATGACCCGGCCGTCCTCGGGGTTCACCGCGAACTGGATGTTGCAGCCGCCGGTGTCGACGCCGACCTCGCGGATGACGGCGATGCCGATGTCCCGCAGGATCTGGTACTCACGGTCGGTGAGGGTCATCGCCGGGGCGACGGTGATCGAGTCACCGGTGTGCACGCCCATCGGGTCGAAGTTCTCGATGGAGCACACGACCACGACGTTGTCGTGCTTGTCGCGCATCAGCTCCAGCTCGTACTCCTTCCAGCCGAGGATGGACTCCTCCAGGAGCACCTCGGTGGTCGGCGAGAGGGTCAGGCCCTGGCCCGCGATGCGGCGCAGTTCCTCCTCGTCGTGGGCGAAGCCGGAGCCGGCGCCGCCCATCGTGAAGGACGGGCGGACGACGACCGGGTAGCCGCCCAGCTGCTCGACGCCCCCGAGGACGTCCTCCATGGAGTGGCAGATGACCGAGCGGGCGGACTCGCCGTGGCCGGTCTTCTCCCGGACCGCCTCGACGACCAGCTTGAACTGGTCGCGGTCCTCGCCCTTGTGGATGGCCTCGACGTTGGCGCCGATCAGTTCGACGCCGTACTTGTCCAGGACGCCGTTCTCGTGCAGTGAGATGGCGGTGTTGAGGGCCGTCTGGCCGCCCAGGGTGGGCAGCAGCGCGTCCGGCCGCTCCTTGGCGATGATCTTCTCGACGATGTCCGGGGTGATCGGCTCGACATAGGTCGCGTCGGCGATCTCCGGGTCGGTCATGATAGTCGCCGGGTTGGAGTTCACGAGCACGACGCGCAGGCCCTCGGCGCGCAGCACGCGGCACGCCTGGGTGCCGGAGTAGTCGAACTCGGCGGCCTGGCCGATGACGATCGGGCCGGAGCCGATGACCAGGACGGACTGGATATCGGTGCGCTTAGGCACGCTGGCCCTCCATCAGGGATACGAAGCGGTCGAACAGGTAGGCGGCGTCGTGCGGACCCGCGGCTGCTTCGGGGTGGTACTGGACGCTGAAGGCCGGCTTGTCGAGGAGCTGGAGGCCCTCCACCACGTTGTCGTTGAGGCAGACGTGGGAGACCTCGACACGGCCGAAGGGGGTGTCGGAGACCCGGTCGAGCGGGGCGTCCACGGCGAAGCCGTGGTTGTGCGCGGTGACCTCGACCTTGCCGGTCGTACGGTCCTGCACCGGCTGGTTGATGCCCCGGTGACCGTACTTCAGCTTGTAGGTGCCGAAGCCGAGCGCGCGGCCGAGGATCTGGTTGCCGAAGCAGATGCCGAAGAGCGGGGTGCCGCGCTCCAGGACCGCCCGCATGACGGAGACCGGGTGGTCGGCCGTTGCCGGGTCGCCAGGGCCGTTGGAGAAGAAGACACCGTCGGGGTTCACGGCGTACACGTCCTCGGCGGTGGCCGTGGCGGGCAGCACGTGCACCTCGATGCCGCGCTCGGCCATGCGGTGCGGGGTCATGCCCTTGATGCCGAGGTCGACGGCGGCGACGGTGAACTTCTTCGCACCGATCGCGGGGACGACGTACGTCTCCTTGGTGGCGACCTCGGCGGAGAGGTCGGCGCCCTCCATCTCGGGGGCCTGGCGCACCTCGGCCAGCATGGTGCCCTCGTCGGGCAGCGCGTTGCCGGAGAAGATGCCGACGCGCATGGCGCCGCGCTCGCGCAGATGGCGGGTGAGGGCGCGGGTGTCGATGCCGCTGATGCCGACGACGCCCTGGTGGCGCAGCTCCTCGTCCAGCGAGCGCTTGGCGCGCCAGCTGGAGGGCACGCGCGCGGGGTCGCGCACCACGTAACCCGCGACCCAGATCCGCTTCGACTCGGGGTCCTCGTCGTTGACGCCGGTGTTGCCGACGTGCGGGGCGGTCATCACGACGACCTGACGGTGGTACGACGGGTCGGTGAGCGTCTCCTGGTAGCCGGTCATGCCGGTGGAGAACACGGCTTCGCCGAAGGTCACCCCCGCGGCCCCGTAGGCACGGCCGCGGAAGATCCGGCCGTCCTCCAGGACGAGTACGGCGGGAGCTGCCTTGTGCCTCTGCGAGGCCGCTCCCTTGTTGGAGGTCGTCATCGTTCGGCGCCTTCCGTGCTGTGTGTCTTGATCATGGAGTTGATGGCGTCGACCCACTCGTGGTGCTCGGCCGCGCGGTCGGAGCGGAAGCCGGAGTCGATCAGCCGGTCCCCGTGGGCCCAGGTGACCACGAGCAGGCCGCCCTCGGTGAGGACCTTGCCCGCGATGCCCTTGTCGAGCCGGGCCTCGCGCAGCGCGGCGGCGGGGACGAAGAAGTCGGCCGCTCCGGGTCGTACGACGTCCAGGCCCGCGTCCGTCAGCGTGAGCTCGGCCCGGCTGCGGGTGCCGAGGCCGTGGGCCACGATGCGGTCCAGCCACTGCCCGGCGGTGGTGGAGCCGTGGTAGCGGCCGCTCATGCTCAGTCTGGCCGGGCCGAGGTCGTCCGGCGCGCTGGGCAGCTCCGGGATGTCGCCCTGGAGGGTGCCGCGCCACTTCCAGCCCTCGCGCATCAGCCAGTAGACGAGCGCGACGAACAGGGCGAGTCCGACGAGCCAGCCGGCGCGGGCGGCCCAGTCGGTGACCTCGGCCGACTTCTTCTCGGCCAGGTCGGCGGCCAGCAGGATTACAGGTGTCACGTGAGCTTCCCGTCGACGAGCGTCGCCTTGCCCCGCAGCCACGTGTGGGTGACACGGCCCGGCAGCTCACGTCCCTCGTACGGGGTGTTGCGGCTGCGCGAGGCGAAGCCCGCGGGGTCCACCTGGCCACGGTATGCGGTATCGACGAGCGTGAGGTTGGCCGGCTCGCCTGCCGAGACGGGACGGCCGTGTCCCTCGGCCCGTCCGATCCGCGCGGGCTTGACGGACATGCGGTCGGCGACGCCGGCCCAGTCCAGCAGGCCCGTGTCGACCATGGTCTCCTGGACCACCGACAGCGCGGTCTCCAGGCCCACCATGCCCATGGCGGCCGCGGCCCACTCGCAGTCCTTGTCCTCGTGCGGGTGCGGGGCATGGTCGGTGGCGACGATGTCGATCGTGCCGTCGGCGAGCGCCTCGCGCAGGGCCATGACGTCGCGCTCGGTGCGCAGCGGCGGGTTGACCTTGTACACCGGGTTGTAGGTGCGCACCATCTCATCCGTCAGCAGGAGGTGGTGCGGGGTCACCTCGGCGGTGACGTCGATGCCGCGGGACTTGGCCCAGCGGACGATCTCGACGGACCCGGCGGTCGACAGATGGCAGATGTGGACGCGGGAGCCGACGTGCTCGGCGAGCAGGACGTCGCGGGCGATGACCGACTCCTCGGCGACGGCCGGCCAGCCGCCCAGGCCGAGCTCGGCGGAGACGACGCCCTCGTTCATCTGGGCGCCCTCGGTGAGGCGCGGCTCCTGCGCGTGCTGGGCGACGACGCCGCCGAAGGCCTTCACGTACTCCAGTGCGCGGCGCATGATCACGGCGTCGTCGACGCACTTGCCGTCGTCGGAGAAGACGGTCACGCCCGCCGCCGACTCGTGCATCGCGCCCAGCTCGGCGAGCTTCTTGCCCTCCAGGCCGACGGTGACGGCGCCGATGGGCTGGACGTCGCAGTAGCCGTGCTCCTGGCCGAGCCGGTAGACCTGCTCGACGACGCCGGCGGTGTCGGCGACCGGGAAGGTGTTGGCCATGGCGAACACGGCCGTGTAACCACCGCTGGCGGCGGCGCGCGTGCCGGTCAGTACGGTCTCGGAGTCCTCGCGGCCCGGCTCGCGCAGATGGGTGTGCAGGTCGACCAGGCCCGGCAGCAGCACCTTACCGGCGGCCTCGACCACCTCGGCGCCGTCGGCGTTCAGTCCGGCGCCGACCTCGGCGATCGTCTCGCCGTCGATCAGCACGTCCTGCGGCTCGCCGCCGAGCACCTTCGCACCACGGATCAGGATCTTGCCCAGGTTGCTCATCGGTCTTACTTCTCCTCGAGGGTGCGGGCGTGGGTGACGGCGGGTTCGTTGCCGCCCAGCAGCAGATACAGAACGGCCATCCGGATGGAGACTCCGTTCGCCACCTGCTCGACGACGGTGCAGCGCTCGGAGTCGGCGACCTCGGCGGTGATCTCCATGCCGCGGACCATGGGGCCGGGGTGCATCACGATGGCGTGCTCGGGCATCTTGGCCATGCGGTCTCCGTCGAGGCCGTAGCGCCGTGAGTACTCGCGCTCGGTCGGGAAGAAGGCGGCGTTCATGCGCTCGCGCTGCACGCGGAGCATCATCACGGCGTCGGACTTCGGCAGGGTGCTGTCGAGGTCGTACGACACCTCGCAGGGCCAGTTCCCGACGCCGACCGGCACCAGGGTGGGCGGGGCGACCAGGGTGACCTCGGCGCCGAGGGTGTGCAGCAGGTCGACGTTGGAGCGGGCGACGCGGCTGTGCAGCACGTCCCCGACGATGGTGATGCGCTTGCCGGCCAGGTCCTGGCCGAGCCCGGCGTCCCGGCCGATCAGCCGGCGGCGCATGGTGAAGGCGTCGAGCAGGGCCTGGGTGGGGTGCTGGTGGGTGCCGTCACCGGCGTTGATGACCGCCGCGTCGATCCAGCCGGAGTTGGCCAGGCGGTAGGGGGCTCCGGAGGCGCCGTGCCGGATGACGACGGCGTCGACGCCCATCGCCTCCAGGGTCTGGGCGGTGTCCTTCAGAGACTCGCCCTTGGAGACGCTCGACCCCTTGGCGGAGAAGTTGATGACGTCCGCGGACAGGCGCTTCTCCGCGGCCTCGAAGGAGATCCGGGTCCGCGTGGAGTCCTCGAAGAAGAGGTTGACGATCGTGCGGCCGCGCAGGGTCGGCAGCTTTTTGATCGGCCGGTCGGCGACCCGGGCCATCTCCTCGGCGGTGTCGAGGATCAGGACGGCGTCGTCGCGGGTGAGATCGGCGGCCGAGATGAGATGACGCTGCATCTGTCAGGCTCCGTAAGGCAGTTCAGGTTCTGGGAGATTCCGGGCAGGCGAGGGCGCGGGGGCGGGGCGCGCGGCGGGTGCCGTACGCCGGTCCGCTACTGCTGCTCGCCCGGGGCGGCCGGCTTCGCACCGAGCAGCACGGTGTCGCGACCGTCCTCCTCGGCGAGCTGGACCTTGACCGTCTCCCGCAGCGACGTGGGGAGGTTCTTGCCGACATAGTCGGCGCGGATGGGCAGTTCGCGGTGGCCGCGGTCGACGAGGACCGCGAGCTGGACCGCCCGGGGGCGCCCGATGTCGTTCAGGGCGTCGAGGGCGGCGCGGATCGTGCGGCCGGAGAAGAGCACGTCGTCGACGAGGACGACCAGTCGGCCGTCGATGCCCTCACCGGGGATGTCGGTGCGGGCCAGCGCACGCGGCGGGTGCATGCGCAGGTCGTCGCGGTACATGGTGATGTCGAGGGAGCCGACCGGGATCTTGCGGTCGGTGACGTCCTCGAGCTTGGCAGCGAGCCGCTGGGCGAGGTAGACGCCCCGGGTCGGAATGCCGAGGAGCACCACGTCGTCGGCGCCCTTGGCGCGCTCGACGATCTCGTGGGCGATACGGGTCAACACCCGTGCGATGTCGGGCCCTTCGAGAACGGGCCGCGCATCGGACGCTTGTGTGTCCTGCTTGTTGTCCATACGAAACGGACCTCCTTCTCCGCCTCACGGGACGGACCTTAAAGGACGTCGGATTTGCGCCATCCACCGTAGCAGGTCGCGGCGACGCCCCTGATCACCCCTATGGCGTAATCGGCCACCGCTACCACGGAAGAGTCGGTGTGGACCATTCGGCTTGACGGGCGGGAGTCACGCTGCGTAACCTCACAGTGAGTTACCAGCCGCGCGGCTCGGAACCACAGCCGGCCGCGTCGACACAGTGTCCGGGGAGCCATATGTCCAGCGAATACGCCAAACAGCTCGGGGCCAAGCTCCGGGCCATCCGCACCCAGCAGGGCCTTTCCCTCCACGGTGTCGAGGAGAAGTCCCAGGGACGCTGGAAGGCGGTCGTGGTCGGTTCGTACGAGCGCGGCGACCGCGCCGTAACCGTGCAGCGCCTTGCGGAGCTGGCCGATTTCTATGGTGTTCCGGTGCAGGAGCTGCTTCCGGGCACCACCCCGGGCGGCGCGGCCGAGCCGCCGCCGAAGCTGGTCCTGGACCTGGAGCGGCTCGCCACGGTCCCGGCCGAGAAGGCCGGCCCCCTGCAGCGGTACGCGGCGACGATCCAGTCCCAGCGCGGTGACTACAACGGCAAGGTGCTGTCGATCCGGCAGGACGACCTGCGCACACTCGCCGTCATCTACGACCAGTCGCCCTCGGTCCTGACCGAGCAGCTGATCAGCTGGGGTGTCCTGGACGCGGACGCGCGCCGCGCCGTGGCCACCCATGAGGAGAGCTGAGCCCGCACAGCACTTGAGCAGAAACGTGCCGCCGGGGTGGCCGGAACTTCATGGTTCCGGCCACCCCGGCGGCTTTCTGCGGGCCTCACAGGGCTCATGTGTACGAAGACGCCAGAGGGCCCGCAGCAGTCGCGCTGCGGGCCCTGTGGCGTCTGTACCGCTGAGGCCTCCGATGCCTCTTGGGCCGTGTCCCGGCCTATGCCTCGTCCCGGCGCAGCGAGGGCTTGAGCTCCTTCAGCCGCCCGAGCAGGCCGTTGACGAACGAGGGCGACTCGTCCGTGGAGAACTCCTTCGCCAGCTGCACCATCTCGTCGAGGACGACGGCATCCGGGGTCTCGTCGGCCCAGATCAGTTCGTACGCACCCAGCCGCAGGATGTTGCGGTCGACGACCGGCATCCGGTCGAGCGTCCAGCCGACCGCGTACTGGGCGATCAGCTCGTCGATGCGCCGCGCGTGCTGCGCGTAGCCCTCGACCAGCTGCATCGTGTACTCGCTCACCGGCGGCTGCCGGTCGTCGGTCCTGGAGAGCCGGATCCAGTCCGCGAGGACCGTCAGGACATCGGCCCCGCGCTGATCGCCCTCGAAGAGGATCTGGAAGGCGCGCTTGCGGGCCGTGTTACGGGCAGCCACGGTTAGCTGTTCACCCGGCCGAGGTAGTCGCTCGTACGGGTGTCGACCTTGATCTTCTCACCGGTGGTGATGAAGAGCGGGACCTGGATCTGGTGACCGGTCTCCAGGATGGCGGGCTTGGTGCCACCGGTGGAGCGGTCGCCCTGGACGCCCGGCTCGGTCTCCTGGATGGTCAGCTCGACGGCGGCCGGGAGCTCGACGAAGAGCACCTCGCCTTCGTGCTGGGCGACGACGGCCGTGAAGCCCTCGATCAGGAAGTTCGCGGCGTCGCCGACGGTCTTCCGGTCGATGTGCAGCTGGTCGTACGTGTCCATGTCCATGAAGACGAAGTACTCGCCGTCCATGTACGAGAACTGCATGTCGCGCTTGTCGACAGTGGCCGTCTCGACCTTGACGCCGGCGTTGAAGGTCTTGTCGACCACCTTGCCGGACAGCACGTTCTTGAGCTTGGTGCGCACGAAAGCGGGGCCCTTGCCGGGCTTGACGTGCTGGAACTCGACGACGGACCAGAGCTGGCCGCCTTCGAGCTTGAGCACCAGGCCGTTCTTGAGGTCGTTCGTGGAAGCCACGGTTGCGGAATCTCCTGGACTGACGTGGACGACCCCGGGGCACGCACCTGCCTAGAGGGCGAGCAGCTCCTTGGTCGTGATGGTGAGTAGCTCGGGTCCGCCGTCCGCCTCGGGGCGTACGACGAGCGTGTCATCGATCCGGACACCGCCCCGGCCCGGGAGGTGGACCCCCGGTTCGACGGTGACCGGCACGCAAGCGTCCAGTTTACCCATGGCTGCGGGAGCCAACTGCGGGTCCTCGTCGATTTCGAGTCCTACCCCATGTCCCGTGAGCGGCTGCAGGCCTTCTCCGTACCCTGCCGAATCCAGTATCTGCCGTGCGGCCCGGTCCACGTCACGGTAGGCCGCACCGGGTGCCAGGGCCTCCCGTCCGGCGCGCTGAGCGGCGAAGACCAGATCGTACAGCTCGATCTGCCAGTCGGCGGGCGACGTGCCGATGACGAAGGTACGGCCGATCTCGCAGCGATAGCCGCGATAGGTGGCGCCCAGGCAGACGGAGAGGAAGTCGCCCTCCTCGACGCGCCGGTCGGTGGGGCGGTGGCCACGGCGGCCGGAGTTCGGCCCGGTGGCCACGGAGGTGGGGAAGCCCGGGCCGTCGGCGCCGTGGTCGACGAGCCGCCGCTCCAGTTCCAGGGCGAGGTGCCGTTCGGTGCGGCCGACCAGGATGGACTCCAGGAGTTCGCCCAGCGCCTGGTCGGCGATCTCGGCGCCGATGCGCAGGCAGGAGATCTCCTCCTCGTCCTTGACCACCCGGAGCTGCTCGACGGCTCCGCCGAGGTCGGCGAGGCGCAGTTCGGGGGCGGTCGAGGCGAGCGCTCGGTGGCGGCTGACCGTGAGGTGGTGTTCCTCGACGGCCATGGAGTCGGCGTCCTGGGCCGTGGCCAGCCCGGCTGCCGCGACCGCCGGGTCGCCTCCCCTGCCGGACAGGATGTGCACCCTCAGGTTGTCGTCCGGCCGCCCTTCACAGGGGCGGTCGTCGGGCGGGTCGGCACACACCAGGAGATCCTCGCGTCTGCCGAGCAGCAACACGGCACCCTGCGGGGACGCGCCCGCGAGGTACCGCACGTTGGCGGGGCATGACACCAGCGCGGCGGGGCTGCCGCCGGCGTTGCAGCGTTCTTTGAGCCTGGCTCGGCGGGCCGCGTACACCTCTGACATGACACGAGCGTAGGAGCGGTGGGCGGATTGTGCCGGTTGGGAGGGTGCGGTCGGGGGACGGGGGGTTCGGCCGGGAAGTGCCAGGTGTGGTCGCGCGGGGGCCGGTCGCACGGTTCCCCGCGCCCCTGTCGGGGGGACCGGATACCGCCGGCTACCAGTTCGGGGGGCTGGCTATCGCCCTGGCCAGGACGTCGTCCAGGACCCGTGCCGTGCCCGGGACGTCGAGCTGGGAGTTGTCGATGATCGGGAGGCCCGAGCCGTACCAGCCGGCCATGCGGCCGTGGATGCGGGCGACCTCCTCGTCGGTGAGGCGGCGATTGCCGGAGCGCTCGGCGTTGCGCTCCAGGACGATGTCCAGGCCGGGCAGCAGCACGACGGGCAGCAGGCCGGGGCCCACATGGCGCTTCCAGCCGCCGAGGCCGACGACCGGGCGGTCCGGGAAGACCGCGTCGTCGAGGATGCACGAGATGCCATTGGCCAGGAAGTTCCGGGCGGCGAAGCCGCAGGTGCGGCGGGCCAGCCGGTACTGCGCCTCGGAGTGGTCGTTCCAGCCGGACTGGGGGTCGGCGAAGCCCGAGCGGACCCATTCGCGTACGTCGTCGAGGCTGATGTGGGCGGTGGGGACCCGGCGGCGGTCCGCCCAGTACTTGGCCACGCTCGTCTTGCCCGCGCCCGCCGGGCCGATCAGCAGCACGGCCAGCGTCGTGGCCGTCGGGTCGGGCGCGACCGCTGCCGGCGGCGCGCTGGGCATGGCGACGGGACCGCCGGGCGGCAGTGGCACATGGCCGGTGGTCTCGGGCGTCGACGGGGCGGGAGCGTGCTGCGGGACCGGGGGCTGCGGGGGTGCGGGCGGCATCGGCCCGGACGGGATTCCGGCGCCGGTGAAGCCCGGCGCCGGTGGCGGTGGCGGCACAGGTGCGGGACCCTGGTGGGTTCCCGGGTGGTGCGGACCCGGGTGGTGTGCGGCCGGCGACCAGCCGGCCGCCGGTCCCTGCCCCGGCTGAGGGGGCGGCGGCAGCGGAGATCCCACTGCGTGCTGCATCCGGTGCCACTCCGTCTCGTTCTTCTTGCTCGGCCCACCGCTCGCCGCGGGCAATCGGTGCTGGCAGCGGGCCTGGACCCGCTTCCTACCGAACGGTACCGCCCCCGGCCGTCGTTTGGTGAAACGACCGGGGGCGGTCCGAAGTGCCCGCCCGCGAAGGCGATTCGGGCAGAAGGAGCGTCAAGGGACTTACTGGCCCACTTCTCCGTACGCGGCGAGAAGAACGGCCGGGTCGGGACCCTCCAGGACGGTCGGCTTGGCGAGACCGTCGAGAACGATGAAGCGCAGCAGGTCGCCACGGGACTTCTTGTCGACCTTCATCGTCTCCAGCAGCTTGGGCCACTGGTCGTGGCGGTAGTGCAGCGGCAGCCCGACGGACTCCAGGACCGCGCGGTGGCGGTCCGCCGTCGCGTCGTCCAACCGGCCCGCCAGGCGGCCGAGTTCGGCGGCGAAGTGCATACCGACCGCGACCGCGGCGCCGTGCCGCCACTGGTAGCGCTCGTTCTTCTCGATCGCGTGGGCGAGCGTGTGACCGTAGTTGAGGATCTCGCGCAGGCCCGACTCCTTCAGGTCACAGGAGACGACCTCCGCCTTGACCCGGATCGACCGCTCGATCAGCTCGGCCGTGTGCGGGCCCGCCGGGGTGCGCGCCGCCTCGGGGTCGGACTCGATGAGCTCCAGGATCATCGGGTCGGCGATGAAACCGGCCTTGATGATCTCGGCGAGCCCGGAGACGTAGTCGTTGACGGGCAGCGATTCCAGCGCGGCCAGGTCGCACAGCACGCCCGCGGGCGGGTGGAAGGCGCCGACGAGGTTCTTGCCCTCGGCCGTGTTGATGCCGGTCTTGCCGCCGACGGCCGCGTCGACCATGGCCAGCACGGTCGTCGGGACCGCGATCCAGCGGACGCCGCGCAGCCAGGTCGCCGCCACGAATCCGGCGAGGTCGGTGGTCGCGCCGCCGCCGACGCCGACGATGACGTCGCTGCGGGTGAACCCCGACTGGCCGAGCGCCTTCCAGCAGTAGGCGGCGACCTCGGCGGTCTTGGCCTCCTCGGCGTTGGGCACCTGGATGGCGACGGCCTCGTAGCCCTGTCCGGCCAGGTCGGCCCGCAGGGCGTCGCCCGTCTCCGCGAGGGCCTCGGGGTGAATCACGGCGACCCGCTTGACCCGCTCACCGATCAACCCGGCCAGCTCACCCAGGAGTTGACGGCCCACCAGGACCTCGTACGGCTCGCTGCCCGCCGTGCCGCCGACCTGGATCCGCGTCACTGCCTCGCTCATGCTTGCTTCAACTCCAGTGCTTCCAGCGCTGCTCGGGTGACCTCTTCGGGCGTACGGCCGTCGGTGGACACGACCGCCGTGGCGACCCCCTCGTACAGGTGCCGCCGCGCCTCCATCAGCTCGCGCCACTGCTTGCGCGGGTTGACCGCGAGCAGCGGCCGGGCCACGTTCAGACCGGTCCGCTTGACGGCCTCCTCGACGTCCATCGAGAGGTAGACCACGCGGTTCCCGGCGAGCAGCGCGCGGGTGTCCTCGTCGAGGACGGCGCCGCCGCCGAGCGCGAGGACGCCCTGGTGCTCGGCGAGCGCGGTGTGCACCGCCCGCTTCTCGATGGCGCGGAAGGCGCTCTCGCCGTCCTCCACGAAGATGTCGGCGATGGCCCGGCCCTCGGCGGCGACGATGTCCTCGTCGGTGTCCCGGTAGCCGACGCCCAGCCGCTCGGCGAGCAGCTGCCCGACCGTGGACTTGCCGACACCCATCGGGCCGATGAGCACGACCGCGGGTCCGGCGCTCACCGGATCGCCAGGTTGTCGAGGTACGACTGCACGTTGCGGCGGGTCTCGGTGACCGAGTCGCCGCCGAACTTCTCCGCCACCGCGTCGGCGAGGACGAGGGCGACCATCGCCTCGGCGACGATGCCCGCGGCCGGCACGGCGGAGACGTCGGAGCGCTGGTGGTGGGCCTGGGTGGCTTCGCCGGTCGCCACGTCCACGGTCCGCAGCGCCCGGGGCACGGTCGCGATCGGCTTCATCGCGGCCCGCACGCGCAGCAGCTCACCGGTGGTCAGGCCGCCCTCGGTGCCGCCGGAGCGGCCGGAGACACGGCGGATGCCCTCGGGCGTGCCGACGATCTCGTCGTGCGCCTTCGAACCCGGGACCCGGGCCAGCTCGAAGCCGTCGCCGAGCTCGACACCCTTGATCGCCTGAATGCCCATCAGGGCACCGGCCAGCCGGGCGTCCAGCTTGCGGTCCCAGTGCACATGCGAACCGAGGCCCACCGGAACGCCGTACGCCAGCACCTCGACCACGCCGCCGAGGGTGTCGCCGTCCTTGTGGGCCTGGTCGACCTCCGCGACCATCGCCTTCGACGCGTCCGCGTCCAGGCAGCGCAGCGGGTCGGCGTCCAGCTTCTCGACGTCCGCCGGGGTGGGGTACACACCCTGCGGAGCCTTCACGGAGCACAGCTCGACGACGTGCGAGACGATCTCGATGCCCGCCGTCTCCTTCAGGTACGACCGGGCGACCGCGCCGAGCGCCACGCGGGCCGCCGTCTCACGCGCCGAGGCACGTTCCAGGATCGGCCGGGCATCGTCGAAGTCGTACTTCTGCATGCCCGCGAGGTCCGCGTGACCGGGACGCGGACGGGTCAGCGGAGCGTTGCGGGCGAGCCCGGCGAGGATCTCCGGGTCCACCGGGTCGGCCGCCATGACCTGCTCCCACTTGGGCCACTCGCTGTTGCCGACCATGATCGCGACCGGGGAGCCCAGGGTGAGGCCGTGACGGACCCCGCCGAGGAAGGTGACCTCGTCGCGCTCGAACTTCATCCGCGCACCGCGCCCATAGCCGAGCCGCCGCCGAGCGAGGTGGTCGGCGACCATCTCCGTGGTGATCGGCACGCCGGCGGGAAGGCCCTCCAGCGTCGCGACAAGTGCGGGACCGTGGGACTCCCCCGCGGTCAGCCAACGCAGCCTGCTCAACGATGCTCCTCAGTGCTCGCGCCCTGGTACTGCCCTGCGTACGCGCGACCTCGCGTACGGCGACGGCTCGACCGGGTGCGCGGCGCCGGTCCGCCACCTCCGATCCTCCCACGTCCGGGGCTCTGTCCGGCCGCCGGTCCAGCAAGCGGACGCGCGTCGGGAGGCGAACGGGACGTCAGCGGCCGGCGAGGGCCTTCTCGCCGGCCCGGCGCATGGCGTCCAGCGGGGCCGGCGTACGCCCGGTCATCTGCTCCACCTGGAGCACGGCCTGGTGCACCAGCAGGTCGAGGCCGCTGAGGACGGCCCCGCCGAACATGGACCAGCGGGCGGCGAGGTCGGTGGGCCAGGGGTGGTAGAGCACGTCGAAGAGGGTGGCGGGCCGCTCGGGTACGGCAGCGGCGAGCGCGTCGGTGGTGCCGGCGGGGGTGGTGGCGATCACGAGGGGGGCGCGCAGGGCCTGTGCCGCGTCGTCCCAGTCGGCCGTACGGACCTCGACGTCGAGCCGCTCGCCCCACTGCCGCATCTCGGCGGCCCGGGTCTCGCTGCGGACGTAGGCGACGACCTCGCCGGTGCAGATCCGGGCCAGGGCGGCCAGGGCGGAGGAGGCGGTGGCGCCCGCGCCGAGGATCGCCGCCGAATCGACCTGGGTGATGCCGTGCTCGCGCAGGGCGGCCACCATGCCCGGGATGTCGGTGTTGTCCCCCAGGCGCCCGCCGTCCTCGGTGAAGACGACGGTGTTGACCGCGTCGACGGAGGCGGCCGTCTCACTGATCTCGTCGAGCAGCGGGATGACCGCCCGCTTCAGCGGCATGGTCAGCGACAGCCCCGCCCACTCCGGGCCGAGCCCCGCGAGGAAGCCGGGCAGGCCGGCCTCGTCGACCTCGAAGCGGTCGTAGGACCACCCGGTGAGGCCCAAGGCGTCGTACGCGGCCCGGTGCAGCACCGGGGAGAGCGAGTGGGCGATGGGCGAACCGAGCACGGCGGCCCGGCGGGCGTCAGCTGCCCTTGACATCATGGAAACCTCGGATATCGGGACATCGCCGCTCATCGGCCGAAGTGCTGCTGTCTGACGATGTGTGCGGATCATACGCCGACGGTCAGTTCTTCTTCCGCGCCTCGTTCCACTGGTTCACAAGCTTCTCGTGCTCCGCGAGCGTCTTGGTGAACTTACTGGTCTTGCCGTCCATCGAGATGAAGTAGTACCAGCCGTCGTGCGTCGGGGCGAGCGCGCCCCTGAGCGCCTCCTCGCCGGGGTTGTCGATCGGGCCCGGCGGGAGCCCCTTGGCGAAGTACGTGTTGTACGGGTTGTTGTACTTGCGCAGCTCGGCGATGCTCAGGTCGATCTTGCTCTGGTTCTTCACGTAGTTGTACGTGGAGTCGAACTCGAGGCGTCCGTAGGTCTGCGGGTTGTCGGGCTTGAGGCGGTTGTAGACGACCTCGGCCATCTTGCGGAAGTCGTCGTGGCTCGTGCCCTCGGCCTGCACCAGACTCGCCACGGTGAGCAGCTGCCACGGACTGGCGAGGCCGAGCGCCTTGGCCTTCTTCTCCACGCCCAGTTCCCGGTACGTGTCGGCGGCCTGGGACACCATGCTCTTGAGAACGGCCTCGGGCTTCTGACCCTTTGCCACCGGGTAGCTGGAGGGGTAGAGGAAGCCTTCCAGCGGGTCCTTGAGGTTCGGCTGGTTCAGCGCCCAGGCGGGCAGACCGAGGTGCTTGTACTCCTTCTTCGCGACGTCGGCCGTGGTGCCCGCCTTCACTCCGAGGCGCTGGTCGATCTCGCTGTAGACCGCCGAGTTGCGCCGGCCCTCGGCGATGATCATGTTGCTGCGGCTCTTCGGGCTGAGCATCAGTTCCACCGCGCTCGCGGCGGACATCTCCTTCTCCAGCGTGTAGACACCGTCCTGGAGGTACTTGCTCTTGGGGTTGGCCTGCTGTGCGGAGACGAACGCGGCCGCGCTCTCGACGACGCCCGCCTCTTGCAGCTTCTGGCCGATCGCCCAGCCGCCGGCGCCCTTCGGGATGACGACCACGACCTGCTCGCCGTTTCCGCTGCCCGCATAGTCCGGGGCCGCGCCGAAACGATTTTGGTAGAAGTGGTAGCCGTAGTAGCCGACCGCGCCGAGACCGCCGCCGAACACCAGGACGACGAACATGGCGGCGCAGCCGTTGCGCCGTTTCTTCTTGGCGCCCTTGGCCTTCTTGCCCTTCCCGTCACCGCGCCCCCGGCGGCCCTTCGGGGCGTCGTCGAGGTCGTCCTCGTCATCGTCGTCCGCGAAGAAGGCGTGCTCGCCCTGGTCGGGGCCGGGATCCCAGTCGGTCTCCGGCTCCGGTTCGGGGCGCCTGCGGCCGGGCGGTTCCGGCGGCGGATACGCGTCGGGCGTGCCGTAGAGGTCGGGCTGCTCCCCGCCGTACGCCACGGGCTGCTGGCCGTACGGGTCGCCCGGGTCGGCGGCGTAGGGGACGTGCCCATGGGTGCCGGTCGCGTCCCAGCCGCCCTGCTGGTACTGCGGCTGGGCCTGCGTGGCGTACTGCTGCTGTGGCTGAGAGGCGTACTGCTGCTGGCCGTAGGGCCGGCCCTGCGCGTCGTAGTGCTGGTTCTGCTGCTGGCCGTACCCGCCCTGCTGGCCCTGGTCCCAGCCACCCTGCTGCGGCTGCTGCGGATAGTGCTGCGGCTGGCCGCCGTAGGCAGGCTGCTGGCCCACGTGGGCCTGCTCCTGCCCTTCCCACCCGACGCCCCCGTACAACGGGTCCTCCGGGTGCCACGGTTCGGAGCCTGGGCCCCGGCCATACTCAGTCATCGATCCCCTAGAGCCGCGAGGCGGCGGCGACACACGGCCCGGGGGCCGGTATCCGTTCCGCCTCTTGCTGTGCGGTGGCTGTTCGAACACCATCGCATCGCGCGGAACGTTACCGTATCGCGATCAGATGACCACTTCGACGCCCTCGCCGGGTGGTTTACCTGACACCCGTTCGGATTCCAGGGCCTGCTGCAGGATGATCACAGCGGCTGCCTGGTCGATGACAGAGCGCCCCTTCTTGGACTTCACCCCGGAGGCACGCAGTCCCTGACTGGCCGTCACCGTCGTCATCCGCTCGTCGACCAGGCGGACCGGCACCGGTTTGATGCCCTTGGCGAGTTCCTGGGCGAAGGCGCGGACCTTGACCGCGGCCGGGCCCTCGCCCCCCTTGAGGGAGCGAGGCAGACCGACGACGACCTCGATCGGCTCGTACTCCTCGACCAGTTGCCTGAGCCTGCGGTGAGCTGCCGGAATGTCCCGCCCGGGAACGGTCTCCACCGGAGTGGCGAGGATCCCCTCGGGGTCGCACGAGGCGACCCCGATGCGGGCATCCCCGACGTCGATCGCAAGTCGACGCCCTCTGCGCATTTCCGACCGTTTCCTTACCTATCGGTGTCGGTGATTACTTGGCGGTGTCGGCGACGAGACGCTCGACGGCGTCCATGGCGTCACCGACGGCGCCCGGGTTCTGGCCGCCGCCCTGGGCGACGTCCGGCTTGCCGCCACCGCCGCCGCCGAGGGTCTTGGCGGCCGTACGGACCAGGTCACCGGCCTTGAGACCGCGCTCACGGGCGGCCTCGTTGGTGGCGATGACCGTGAGCGGCTTGCCGTTGTTCACCGTGAACAGGGCGACCACGGCGGCCCGGCCGCCCTGGATGCGGCCGCGCACATCGAGGACCAGCCTGCGCAGGTCGTCCGGCGTGGTGCCGTCCGGGACCCGGCCCGTGACCACGGCGACGCCGTTGATGTCCCTGGCGGACTCGACGAGACCGGCGGCGGCCTGCAGCACCTTCTCGGCGCGGAACTTCTCGATCTCCTTCTCAGCGTCCTTCAGCTTGCCGAGCATGGCGGAGACCTTCTCCGGAAGCTCCTCCGAGCGGCCCTTGATCAGCTCCTGGAGCTGGGCGACGACCGTGTGCTCGCGGGCGAGGAAGTTGTAGGCGTCGACGCCGACGAGGGCCTCGATACGGCGCACACCGGAGCCGATGGACGACTCGCCGAGCAGCTTCACCAGACCCAGCTGGGCGGTGTTGTGCACATGCGTGCCGCCGCACAGCTCCTTGGAGAAGTCGCCGATGGTCACGACGCGGACCCGCTCGCCGTACTTCTCGCCGAACTCGGCGATGGCGCCCTGCTTCTTGGCCTCGTCGATGCCCATGACCTCGGCGTGCACGTCGAGGTCACGGGCGAGCACCTCGTTGATCTTCTGCTCGACGTCGGTCATCACGGCCGTCGGAACGGCGGACGGGGAGCCGAAGTCGAAGCGGAAGCGGCCGGGCTGGTTCTCGGAACCGGCCTGGGCGGCCGTCGGGCCGAGGGCGTCGCGCAGCGCCTGGTGGGTGAGGTGGGTGGCCGAGTGGGCGCGGGCGATGGCCTTGCGGCGCCGGGAGTCGATCGAGGCGTGGGCCTTGGCACCGACCGTCACCTCGCCGACCTGGACGACGCCCTTGTGGACGTACACGCCCGGGACCGGCTTCTGGGTGTCGCGGATCTCGATGACGGCACCGGAGTCCACCTTGAGACGGCCGGTGTCACCGATCTGACCGCCGCCCTCGGCGTAGAACGGGGTGCGGTCGAGGACGATCTCGACCTCGTCGCCCTCGGTGGCGGCCGGGGAGGAGACGCCGTCGACCAGGATGCCGACGACGGTGGTCTCGCCCTCGGTGTCCGCGTAGCCGATGAAGTCGGTGGCACCGGCCTTGTCGGCGATCTCACGGTAGGCACCCAGGTCGGCGTGGCCGGTCTTCTTGGCCTGGGCGTCGGCCTTGGCGCGCTCCCGCTGCTCCTTCATCAGGCGGCGGAAGCCCTCCTCGTCCACGGACAGGCCCTGCTCGGCGGCCATCTCGAGGGTGAGGTCGATCGGGAAGCCCCAGGTGTCGTGGAGCAGGAAGGCCTTGTCGCCGGCCAGGACCGTGCCACCGGACTGCTTCGTCTCGGTGACGGCCGTGTCGAGGATGTTGGTGCCGGCCTTCAGCGTCTTGAGGAAGGCGTTCTCCTCGGCGAGGGCGACCTTCTCGATGCGCTCGCGGTCGGTGACCAGCTCCGGGTACTGCTGCCCCATCATGCCGATCACGACCTCGATCAGGTCCTTGACGACCGGACCGGTGGCGCCCAGCAGCCGCATGTTGCGGATGGCGCGGCGCATGATGCGGCGCAGGACGTAGCCGCGGCCCTCGTTGCCGGGGGTGACGCCGTCGCCGATGAGCATGGTGGCGGTGCGCATATGGTCGGTGACCACACGCAGGGAGACGTCCGAGTCGCGGGCGTCGCCGTAGGCGACACCGGTCAGCTCGGTGGCCTTGTCGATGACGGCCATGGAGGTGTCGATCTCGTACATGTTCTGCACGCCCTGCAGAATCATGGCGAGACGCTCCAGGCCGAGGCCCGTGTCGATGTTCTTGCTCGGGAGCTCGCCGAGGATCTCGAAGTTGTCCTTGCCGGTGCCCTCGCCGCGCTCGTACTGCATGAAGACGAGGTTCCAGATCTCCACGTACCGCTCGTCGTTGACGGCGGGGCCGCCCTCGACGCCGAACTCGGGGCCGCGGTCGTAGTTGATCTCGGAGCAGGGGCCGCAGGGTCCGGGGACACCCATGGACCAGTAGTTGTCCTTCATGCCGAGGCGCTGGATGCGCTCCTTGGGCACGCCGACGACGTCGTGCCAGATGCGCTCGGCCTCGTCGTCGTCCTTGTAGACGGTGATCCACAGGCGCTCGGGGTCGAGGCCGTAACCGCCCTTGTCCTGGGGGTCGGTGAGCAGCTCCCAGGCGAGCTTGATGGCGCCTTCCTTGAAGTAGTCGCCGAAGGAGAAGTTGCCGCACATCTGGAAGAACGTGCCGTGGCGGGTGGTCTTGCCGACCTCTTCGATGTCGGGCGTGCGCACGCACTTCTGCACGCTGGTGGCGCGCGGGTACGGCGGCTTGACCTCACCCAGGAAGTACGGCTTGAAGGGGACCATGCCGGCGGGAACGAGGAGCAGAGTCGGGTCGTCCGCGATGAGCGACGCCGAAGGGACGACGGTGTGCCCGCGCTCCTCGAAGAAGCTCAGCCAGCGGCGGCGAATCTCGGCCGACTCCATCAGTGGTCCTCATTCCGGTTGTACGAGTACGTCGTGTTCTCGATGTACTTCGGGTTGCTGCCGTTGTTCTCGATGGCGGTGTACCGCCGGGGCGCGGGGAGTTGGGGGGTCTGGTCGATGCCCAGGGCCTCCTCGAGCTCGGCCTCCCGCTGCGCCATGTTGTCGCGGACGTCGAGCGCGAAGCCGACCGCGCGGTCCTTGAGGCGCTGACCCGTCTCGAGCGCCTTGTTCGCGGCGGCCGCGGCGAGGTTCTCGGGGGTCAGCTGCTTGAGCTTGCGGTTGACCTTCGTGGTGGCCCAGACACCGGCGGCGACACCCGTGGTGAACCAGAACGTACGGCGGAACATCGCTGGTCTCAGTCCTTCTTCCGCTTCGCCCGCCGCGCGGCCGGGACCGTCCGGCCCACGATCACGGTACGCCTGGGTTCCTTGACGGGCACGTCCGCCTTGCGGCCGCCCAGCGCCCGGCGCACGCCGTAGCCGAAGGCCGCGACCTTGACCAGGGGACCGCCGAAGGTGGAGGCGACGGTGGTCGACAGCGCGGAGGCGTTCGACGTGACCTCCTGGACGTCGGAGGCGATCGCGTCGACCCGGTCGATCTGCGTCTGCGCGGAGCGCACGGCCGTCGAGGCGTCGGCGAGCAGCGGAACGGCCTGGTCGGTCACGTCCGCGACGAGCTTGGTGGTCGCCTTGAGCGTCTGGGCCAGCCTCGCCAGCGCGACGGCGAGGAAGGAGACCAGGATCGCCCAGAAGACGGCCACCAGGATCCCGGCCACCTCTCCACCGGACACCGTGCGCACCCGCTCTCTGAAACGTGCTCTGAAGATCGGAACCATGAAAAAAACAGTGCACCGAGCCTATCGCGCCGGGCATGGGGCTCCGTACCGGATTACCTTGCGCGAGTGCGGCGGGCATGGGAAAGCCCGCCGCCTCCCCACCCGGAAAGGCGGGGGGACGACGGGCTGAGGTACTACGACCGGCTGGTGATCAGCGGGCGTAGTACTCGACGACGAGCTGCTCGTCGCAGATGACCGGAACTTCCTTGCGGTTCGGCTCGCGGTCCAGGCGGAACGCCAGGGCCTTGAGGTTCACCTGCAGGTAGCGGGGGGTCTCACCGTCGGGGGCGAAGCCACCCTCACGGGCGATCTGGAAGAGCGTCTTGTCCTTGGAGCGGTCGCGGACCTGGACGACGTCGTCCGGACGGACACGGAAGGACGGCTTGTCGACCTTCTGGCCGTTGACCTGGATGTGGCCGTGCACGACCATCTGGCGGGCCTGGTAGATCGTGCGGGCGATGCCCGAACGCAGGACCAGCGCGTCGAGACGGCGCTCCAGCTCGACGATCAGGGCCTCACCGGTCTTGCCCTGAACCTTGGAGGCGCGCTCGTAGGCGCGGACCAGCTGGCGCTCGGAGATGTCGTACTGCGCGCGCAGACGCTGCTTCTCCAGCAGACGGACCTTGTAGTCCGAGTTCTGCTTGCGGCCACGGCCGTGCTCACCCGGCGGGTAGGGGCGGGCCTCGAAGTACTTGACGGCCTTCGGGGTCAGCGCGATGCCGAGGGCACGCGACTTCTTGACCTTGGGGCGGGACTGGTTCGCCACTTTTTCTTTCTTCCTTCTGATATTCGGCTCGTCAGGGTTGAGGGAGGTCGCATCCGCAGCCGGGGAAACCCGCCGGGTCCACTTGGGACCTGCCGGGCAGCCGCTCCCCTGGTCTGGGCACATACGTGCAGCACGCGAGTGGCCCACCGGCCGCTCCCGGAGTTCCGGGTGGTGGTGGGCTGCCCGCGACACCTTCGACGGTGCGCGACGCTCCTGGAGCCGGTCCTCGAGGAACCGGGCTCCGGCTGGTTGTCCCGCTCTGACAGCGCGGGACTCAGCGCTTCGAAGGATTCTACAGGCTGCTCAGGACCGTCTGCGACCGAGGTGCTTCCTGGTCCACTCGACCGCGTCCGCGTAGCGCGCCTCGGCGCCGTGCCGGGTCGGGGTGTAGTACTCGCGGTCCTTGATCGGGTCCGGGGCGTACTGCTGCTCGGCGATGCCCTCGGGCAGGTCGTGCGGATAGACGTACCCCTGCGCATGGCCGAGCTTGGCCGCGCCCTTGTAGTGCCCGTCGCGCAGATGCGGGGGCACCTGACCGGCCAGCCCCTTGCGTACGTCCTCCAGGGCGGCGCCTATGGCGGTGGTCGCGGAGTTGGACTTGGGCGCCAGGGCGAGGGCGATGGTGGCGTGGCTGAGGATGAGGGCGGCCTCGGGAAAGCCGATCATGGCCACGGCCTGCGCGGCAGCGACCGCTGTCGGCAGCGCGTTCGGGTCGGCGAGGCCGATGTCCTCGCTGGCGGAGATCATCAGGCGGCGGGCGATGAAGCGGGGGTCCTCGCCCGCCTCGATCATGCGGGCCAGGTAGTGCAGGGCCGCGTCGACGTCGGAGCCGCGGATCGACTTGATGAGGGCACTCGCGACGTCGTAGTGCTGGTCGCCGTCGCGGTCGTACTTCACCGCGGCCCGGTCGACCGTCTCCTCCAGCGTGGCCAGGGCGATCTCCGTCTCGCCCTTGTCGAGCGCGGCCCCGGCGGCGGCCTCCAGGGCGGTCAGGGCACGGCGGGCGTCGCCGCCGGCGATCCGCAGGAGGTGGTCCTCGGTGTCCTCGGGCAGGGTGACGGCGTCCTTCAGACCGCGCTCGTCGCTCAGCGCACGGCGCAGCAGGCCGCGTACGTCGTCGTCCGTGAGGGGTTCGAGGGTCAGCAGCAGGGAGCGGGACAACAGCGGGGAGATCACCGAGAAGTACGGGTTCTCGGTGGTCGCCGCGATCAGAGTGACCCAGCGGTTCTCCACCGCCGGGAGCAGCGAGTCCTGCTGGGCCTTGCTGAAGCGGTGGATCTCGTCGAGGAAGAGCACGGTCTCCTTGCCGTACCCGCCGATGGCGCGGCGGGCGCCGTCGATGACCGCGCGGACCTCCTTCACGCCCGCCGTGATCGCGGACAGCTCCACGAACCGCTTGTCGGTGGCCTTGGACACGACGTACGCGAGGGTCGTCTTGCCGGTGCCGGGCGGGCCCCAGAGGATCACCGAGGACGGTCCGGCCGGGCCGCCGTTGCCCTCGCCGACCAGTCTGCGCAGGGGTGAACCGGGCTTCAGCAGGTGCTGCTGTCCCACGACCTCGTCAAGGGTGCGCGGGCGCATCCGCACCGCCAGGGGGCTGCCTGCCGGGTCCTTCTCCTGGCGTTCTTCCGCCGCGGCGGTGAAGAGGTCGGGTTCCACGCTGAAACCCTAAGACACGGCACTGACAATCCCGTCAGGGCTGTCAGCGCGGACCGTCCGGGCTGTCAGCCGGTCCAGAAGTCCCACCAGCGGGTCAGGATCAGCATGCCGATGATGCCGGTGTGCAGGACCGGCAGCACCCAGGTGAACTCGCCGAAGAAGCCCTTGAGCCAACGCGGGGCCGACAGGAAGTTGTTGCGGACGTTGAACGACGTCACGTACCAGAACATGAAGATCGTGGCGACCCAGGCCAGCGAGCACCACAGGCACAGCGCGTTGATCCGGTACAGGGACTGGAACTGCAGCCAGGTGACGAAGCCGACGCCGAAGAGCGTGCCGAAGTTGAAGGTCAGCCAGTACCAGCGCGGGAAGCGGGCGCGGGCCAGCAGGCTCATGCCGACGCAGATCACGATGCCGTAGGCCACCAGGCCGAGCATCGGGTTGGGGAAGCCGAAGACGGAGGCCTGTTTGCTCTCCATGACGCTGCCGCAGGAGACGACCGGGTTGAGGCTGCACCCGGGGGTGAAGGTCTTGCCCGCGACCTTGGCCTCGAGGATCTTGAACTTGTCGATCGTGATGACCCAGGCGGCGAGGAGACCGGCGGCGCCGGTGATGATCAGCAGCAGGGCGAAGGCAGGGCTGCCGCCCTCCGTGCGAGGCGCGGCGGTGGCGCGCTCGGGCGCGGGGTCCGTCGAGACGTCTTTGACTGTCGTCTTGCTCATCACGCCGATCCGTCTGCTTGAGAGTTTGACATTCTTCGGGCAGGGGCCATTGTGCCGCACGGGCACGTCTGTCCACCGTTCGGTGGACATAAGGAGGTACGCACGGTCGTCCCCGAACGTTCGGTTCCGGCCGAAGCTCGACGGCATGACAGCACACGCGAACGAACTCGCGGTGCACGTACGAGGGCTGCGCAAGCAGTACGGGGACGTGACCGCGGTGGACGGAATCGATCTCGGCATCCGGCGGGGCGAGGTGTTCGGCCTGCTGGGACCCAATGGCGCGGGCAAGAGCACCACGGTGGAGATCCTCCAGGGCAACCGCTCGCGGGACGCGGGAGAGGTCTCGGTCCTGGGCGCGGACCCGGCGACGGGCACGCGCGCGTGGCGATCCCGGGTGGGAATCGTCTGGCAGGACGAATCGGCGCCCGCCGAGTTGACGGTCCGCGAGACCGTACGGCATTTCGCCCGCTACTACCCGAGGCCGCGCGATCCGCGGGAGGTCATCGGACTGGTCGGTCTGGAGGCGAAGGCGGACAGCAGGATCAAGGCGCTCTCCGGCGGGCAGCGGCGCCGACTGGACGTGGCGCTCGGCGTGATCGGCAGCCCCGAGCTGCTGCTCCTGGACGAGCCGACGACCGGCTTCGACCCGGCGGCCAGACGGCAGTTCTGGGACCTGATCCGGCAGTTGGCCGACGAGGGCACCACGATCCTGCTGACCACGCACTACCTGGAGGAGGCCGAGGCGCTCGCGGACCGGCTGGCGATCGTCGCCCGGGGCCGGGTCGTCGCCGAGGGGGAACCCGTCGGGCTCCGCGAGCGGTACGGCACCGGCGCCACCGTCGAGTGGACGGACACCGACGGCTCCACGCGCGCGGAGCACACGGACACCCCCACGAAGACCGTCGCCGGGCTCATGCACCGCTTCGACGGCGAGATACCGGGCCTCAGGGTGAGCCGCCCGACGCTGGAGGACATCTACCTGCGGCTGACCGGACAGGAGACAGTGCGATGACCACGACCGCCATGCCCACCCGGACGGAACCGGCCGCCGTGCGCCTGCCCGGAGCCTGGGCCCTCGGACTGCACCGGGGCGCGCTGGAGATCAAGCAGTTCTTCCGGCAGCGCGAGCAGGTGGTCTTCACCTTCTCCTTCCCGGTCGTCTTCCTGTTCCTCTTCGCCTCGATCTTCCACGACGACGTGCGCGGCAGTGGCGTCACCGCCTCCCAGCTGTACGTCCCGGCGATGATGGCCTCGGGGATCATGTCGACCAGCTTCCAGTCGCTGGGCATCTCGATCGCCATCGAGCGGGACGAGAAGGTGCTGCGTCGGCTGCGCGGCACTCCGATGCCGCCGGCGTCGTACTTCCTGGGGAAGATCTGGCTGGTTCTGGTCACCGGTGTGCTGGAGACCGCGATCCTCCTGCTCGTCGGCACCACGTTCTACGGCGTCGACCTGCCGTCGGACGCGGACCGCTGGTTCGACTTCGCATGGATCTTCGTGCTCGGTATGACCGGCTGCGCACTGCTCGGGATCGCCATCAGTTCGGTGCCCAAGTCGGGCAAGAGCGCGAGCTCCGTCGTCGTACTGCCCTTCCTCGTCCTCCAGTTCATCTCCGGCGTCTACATCTCGATCGGCACCATCCCCGACTGGATGCTGGACATCGGCGCCCTGTTCCCACTGAAGTGGCTGTGCCAGGGGCTGCGCGGGGTGTTCCTGCCGGACTCGGCGCGCGTCCTCGAACAGGCGGGGAGCTGGGAGTTCGGGCGCATCGCCCTGGTGCTGGCCGCCTGGTGCGTCGGAGGATTGGCGCTGTGTCTGCTCACTTTCCGGTGGAAGAACCGGCGCGAGGGATGACCCGCTGGAGCGCGGCGCGCGGCGTGGACGTCTGGGACCGCGCGATCGGGCTCTGGGACGCGTACTTCGCGGTCGCCTGGGCGGCCACTCTGGCCTTCGTCCTCGCGGCGGCGCATCCGGGGTGGACCGTCCGGGCCGTCGCCGCCGCGCTGCTCGTACCGCTGGTGCCCTGGTACGCCGCGGTGGGCCGTCCCCTGCTCCTGGCGGAGGAGATGGTCGAGCGGCGGATGCTGCGCTATCTCTCGGGGGCGATCGCCCTGTTCCTGCCGTCGGCGGTCCTGGTCGGCGAGACGCGGCTGATGGCGTTCGCCCTCGTCCCCCAGTGCTTCATGGCGCTGCGCATGCGCGCGGCCCTGGCCGCGGTGACCGTGATCAACCTGGTGCCGGTGGCGGGTTGGGCGCTGGTGTGGCGGCCCGAGGCCACGGATCTGTTCGCCAACGCGCTGTTCGCCGTGGTCACGCTCGTGTTCTCGGTGGCCGTCGGCAGCTGGATCATCCGGATCATCGAGCAGAGCGGGGAACGGGCCGAGCTGATCGCGGAACTGGACACGAGCCGGCACGAGATCTCCCGGCTGTCGGCCGCGCACGGCGCACTCGCAGAACGCGAGCGCATGGCCCGTGAGATACACGACACCCTCGCTCAGGGCTTCACCAGTCTGCTGATGCTGGTCCAGGCGGTCGAGGCCGAGTTGGAGGACGATCTCCCGCAGGCCCGCCGCCATCTGGCGCTGATGGACGAGACGGCCCGCCAGAACCTCGCCGAGGCCCGCGCCCTGGTGGCCGGCGGCACACCCGCCGACCTCGACGGCGCCTCCCTCCCCGACGCGCTGGGCAGACTGGCCGCACGGCACGGGGCGACGCTGGAGGTGACCGGCCCGGTGCGGGCGCTGCCGGCCGCCCCGGAGGTGGTGACCCTGCGCTCCTGCCAGGAGGCGCTGGCGAACGCCCGCAAGCACGCGGGGAGTTCGGCGATGGTCGGCATCCGGCTGTCGTACGCCGACGACACGGTGACCGTCTCCGTGCGCGACGGCGGCTGCGGCTTCGACCCGGGCACGGTGTCCGGCGGCTACGGTCTGGCGGGGCTGCGCGCCCGGGTCGCCGAGGTGGGCGGGACGGCCTCGGTGTGCAGCACACCCGGCGACGGTACGACCGTGACCGTACGACTGCCCGTCCCCGCCACCGTGAGGAGTGAGACCCCGTGATCCGCATCGTCCTGGCCGACGACCATCCCGTCGTCCGGGAAGGACTGCGCGCCATGCTGAGCGCCGAGCCGGACCTGGAGGTGGTGGCCGACGCGGCCAGCGGCCCGCAGGCCGAGGCGCTGGCGGTCGAACTCCGGCCCGACATCGTGCTGATGGACCTGCGGATGCCGGGCGGTGACGGCGTCGACTCCATCGTGCGGATGAGCGAGGCCGGGCTGCCGTGCCGGGTGATCGTGCTCACCACGTACGAGACCGACCGCGACATCCTGCGGGCCGTGGAGGCGGGGGCGGCGGGCTATCTGCTGAAGGACCTGCCCCGCGGCCAACTCGCCGACTCGGTACGAGCCGCGGCCCGCGGCGAGACCGTCCTGGCACCGTCGGTGGCGGCCCGTCTGATGGACCAGCTCCGCGCCAGGCCGGAACGACCGCGGCTGTCGGAACGGGAGAGGGCGGTGCTGCGGCTGGTCGCGGAAGGCTGCACGAACGCGGAGATCGGGAGACGTCTGTTCATCGGGGAGTCGACGGTGAAGACGCATCTGCTGCGCATCTTCGGCAAGTTGGGTGTGGACGACCGGACGGCGGCGGTCACCTGCGCGATGCGGTACGGGTTGCTCGACCAGTGAGCGAAGGGGCGCCGGATTCCCGGCGCCCTCCCCGTACTAGCCCAGTCTCGACTCCAGCTCCGCCACGATCTCGTTCACGCCGACCGCCGTCTGCTCGCCGGACTCCATGTCCTTGAGCTGGACGACGCCCTCGGTGAGGTCGCGTTCGCCGGCGATGAGCGCGTAGCGGGCCCCACTGCGGTTGGCGCTCTTCATCGCGCTCTTGAGCCCCTTCACGCCGTAGGAGAAGTCGGCCGCGACACCGAGCCTGCGCAGCTCCGTGACCTTCGCGAACAGCAGCCGGCGGGCGTCCTCGCTCAGCGGGACCGCGAAGACCGAGGTCGAGGACGGGAGGTCGAGCTCGATGCCCTCCGCCTCCAGGGCCAGGACCGTGCGGTCGACGCCCAGCGCCCAGCCCACGGAGGGAAGCGCCGGGCCGCCGATCATCTCCGACAGGCCGTCGTAACGGCCGCCGCCGCCCACCGCGGACTGGGAGCCCAGACCGTCGTGGACGAACTCGAAGGTCGTACGGGTGTAGTAGTCCAGGCCGCGCACCAGCTTCGGGTCGTCCTCGAAGGACACGCCCGCCGCCGTGATCAGCTCACGGACCTCCTCGTGGTAGGCCTTGCAGCCGTCACAGAGGTAGTCCCGCAGCAGCGGCGCGTCACCCAGCTGCTTCTGGACCGACTCACGCTTGTCGTCGAGCACCCGCAGCGGGTTGATGTCGACACGGCGGCGCGTGTCCTCGTCCAGGTCCAGGCCCCGCAGGAAGTCCACCAGCGCGGCCCGGTACACCGGCCGGCACTCCTTGTCGCCCAGGCTGTTCAGCAGGATGCGGAAGTTCCGCAGGCCCAGCGAGCGGTACGCCTGGTCGGCCAGGATGATCAGCTCGGCGTCCAGCGCCGGGTCCTCCGCGCCGATCGCCTCGGCGCCGACCTGGGAGAAGTGCCTGTAGCGGCCCTTCTGGGGGCGCTCGTAGCGGTAGTACGAGCCCGAGTACCAGAGCTTGACCGGGAGGTTGCCCGCCTTGTGCAGGTTGGCCTCCAGCGCCGCGCGCAGCACGGAGGCCGTGCCCTCGGGGCGCAGGGCGAGCCGGTCGCCGCCCTTGGTCTCGAAGGCGTACATCTCCTTCGTCACGATGTCGGTCGACTCGCCGACACCGCGCGCGAACAGCTCCACGCTCTCGAAGCCGGGCGTCTCGATGTAGCCGTAGCCGGAGTTGCGCAGGGGCGCGGCGATCGCCTCGCGGACGGCGAGATACTTGGCGGAATCCGGCGGGATCAGGTCGTACGTGCCCTTGGGGGCCTTGAAGGTGCTCACGGAAAGTCTCGTCACATTCCTCGTCGGGGAGCGTCGACATTCGCTCCCAGGCCGGCGGCCACCTGCCGCAGATACGGGTTGGTGGCGCGCTCCTGGCCGATGGTCGTCTGGGGGCCGTGGCCGGACAGCACCACGGTCGAGTCGTCGAGCGGCAGGCACACGCGGGCCAGCGAGTCGAGCATCTCGGCCATGTCACCGCCGGGCAGGTCGGTGCGTCCGATGGAGCCGGCGAAGAGCAGATCACCCGAGAAGAAGACCGACGGGATGTCCGCGGTCTCGGGCATCTGGAAGGTCACCGACCCCTTGGTATGGCCGGGCGCGTGCGCGACGGAGAGTTCCAGACCCGCCAGCTCCAGCCGGGCGCCGTCGGTCAGCTCCTTGACGTCGTCGGGCTCCCCCACGGTCAGCTCGCCGATGAGCGGCATGCCGATGGAACGGCCGAGCGCCTTTCCGGGGTCGCTCATCATGTACCGGTCCTCGGGGTGGATCCACGCGGGTACGTCGTGCGCGCCGCACACCGGGACGACCGAGGCCACGTGGTCGATGTGGCCATGGGTGAGGACGACGGCGACGGGCTTGAGCCGATGCTTCTTGAGCGCTTCCTCGACTCCTTGGGCGGCCTGGTGGCCCGGGTCGATGATCACGCACTCCTCACCGGCGGCGGGGGCGACGAGATAACAGTTCGTCCCCCAGGCCCCGGCGGGGAACCCGGCAATGAGCACGATCGTCCTTCGTTGTGTCGATACGGGCGGGCTGATGCTGCTGCAGAGCCTACCGGCGCTGCCGATTCCTCAGCGAACCCATATACGGTACGGGGCTACACGCTGCGGTCGGCTCACAGGGCGCACGCGTACCGGTCGGCACACGACACTCATGAGGAGAGAACCCGGTGGTCAGCCAGGAACAGCGGAAGCGTCAGCTCGCCCGGGAGAAGTTCTTGCGGCAGCAGCAGCGGCGCACGAGCGCGCGGCGCAAGGCACGCATGCGCAACTCCGTGATCGCGTCGGTGCTCGGCGTGATCGTCATCGGCAGTGTCGCCCTGTACACGACCGGGGTACTCAAGAAGGACGACGACAAGACCAACGCGAGCGCGGACGTCACGCCCAGCGCCTCGGCCCCCAGCAAGGCGCCGGACCCGTGCGAGAAGGCCGCCGCGGGCTCCGTGAAGAAGCTCAGCTGGAAGAAGGAGCCGGCGGTCACGATCGACAAGTCGGCCAAGTACACGATGAAGCTGGCGACGACGTGCGGTGACATCGACGTCGCGCTGAAGACGTCCGCGGCGCCGCACACCGTGAACTCGTTCAACTTCCTCGCCGGCCAGGGCTACTTCGACCACACCAAGTGCCACCGGCTCACCACCAACGGCATCTACGTGCTCCAGTGCGGCGACCCGACGGGCACCGGCAGCGGCGGTCCCGGCTACACGATCCCGGACGAGAACCTCAAGGACAGCAGCCTGAAGGCCAACGTCTACCCGGCGGGCACGGTCGCGATGGCGAACACCGGCCAGAAGCACACCGGCGGCAGCCAGTTCTTCCTGGTGTACGCGGACTCCCAGTTGCCGCCCAACTACGCACCGTTCGGTACTGTCGACGCGGCGGGCCTGAAGGTGCTGAAGAAGATCGCCACCGCGGGCGAGAACACGGGCGCCGGTGACGGGGCTCCGAACGCGACGGTCGTCATCAACAAGGCGACGGTCACAAAATCCTGACGAGCACGACGGCCAGCTGCGGAATTTCGGTCGCGCGGGATGCGGACAGGCCACCCGCCGGTCGCCTATGTTGGCCGTGACGAAACTGTGGACGATGCCCGGGGGCGCGAAGGCCCCTCGCAGGCATCATGTGGAGGAGGCGCTGTGAGCAGCGACCCGTGGGGCCGCGTCGACGAGACGGGGACCGTGTACGTGCGTACGGCCGACGGCGAGCAGGTCGTCGGCTCCTGGCAGGCCGGCTCCCCCGAGGAGGCGCTGGCCTACTTCGAGCGCAAGTACGAGGGCCTGGTTGTCGAGATCGGCCTCCTCGAAAAGCGAGTGCAGACCACCGACCTGTCGGCGAAGGACGCCCAGACCGCCGTCGACCATCTGCGGGAGCAGGTCGAGGCGCACCACGCGGTGGGCGACCTGGACGCGCTGCGGGCCCGGCTGGACAAGCTGGTGGCGACCGTCGAGGCGCGCCGCGAGGAGCGCAAGCAGCAGCGGGCCAAGCAGTCCGACGAGGCGCGGCACGCCAAGGAGGACCTGGTCACCGAGGCCGAGCAGCTGGCGCAGTCCGACCAGTGGCGGGCGGCCGGCGAACGGCTGCGCGCGCTGGTGGACACCTGGAAGGGGCTGCCGCGGCTGGACCGCAAGTCCGACGACGAGCTGTGGCACCGCTTCTCGCACGCCCGCTCGGCGTTCTCCAAGCGCCGCAAGGCCCACTTCGCGCAGCTCGACGCGCAGCGCGAGGACGCCCGCAAGGCCAAGGAGAGGCTGGTCGCCGAGGCCGAGGCGCTGTCCGACTCCACGGACTGGGGTCCGACGGCCGCCCGCTACCGCGAGCTGATGTCGGAATGGAAGGCCGCGGGCCGCGCCCAGCGCGAGCACGAGGACGATCTGTGGAACCGCTTCCGCGGCGCCCAGGACGTCTTCTTCGCCGCCCGCAGCTCGGTCTTCGCCGAGCGGGACGCGGAGCAGTCGGAGAACCTGAAGCTGAAGGAGGAGCTGGCCGAGGAGGCCGAGAAGCTCCTTCCGATCACGGACCTGAA
This sequence comes from Streptomyces sp. HUAS 15-9, assembly GCF_025642155.1. Taxonomy (NCBI): domain Bacteria; kingdom Bacillati; phylum Actinomycetota; class Actinomycetes; order Kitasatosporales; family Streptomycetaceae; genus Streptomyces; species Streptomyces qianjiangensis. The sequence continues at coordinate 1,643,952 of NZ_CP106798.1, forward strand.
GGCCGCGCGGGCCGCCTTCCGCTCGATCAACGAGCGGTGGGAGGCCATCGGTCATGTGCCGCGGGACGCGCGCCCGAAGATCGAGGGCCGGATGCACACGGTCGACCGGGCCATCCAGGAGGCCGAGGAGGCCGAGTGGCGCCGGACCAACCCGGAGGCACGCGCGCGTGCCGAGGGTCTGACCGGTCAGCTGCAGGCCGCCGTGGACAAGCTGAGGGGCCAGATCGAGCAGGCGCGCGCCCAGGGCAACACGTCCAAGGCCGACAAGCTCGAGAAGGAGCTGGAGGGCCGCCAGGCGCTCCTGGACCAGGCTCTGAAGGGTCTGCAGGAGTTCGGCGGCTGATGGGCCGCTGACAACGCCTTACGCACGCGAGAGGGCCCCGTACGCGAGGCGGATTCAAGGGGTCGTCGCAACACCGCGGTGAGTTGATCAAGCCGCGAGCAGTTTAGCCAGGCGCTCGGCTGGGGTTTCCCAGCCGAGCGTTTTGCGTGGGCGGCTGTTGAGTTCGGCGGCCACGGCGTCCAGATGCCGGCGGGTGTGGACGGCGAGGTCGGTGCCCTTGGGGAAGTACTGCCGCAGCAGGCCGTTGGTGTTCTCGTTCGAGCCGCGCTGCCAGGGACTGCCGGGGTCGCAGAAGTAGACCGGGATGTCGGTGGCGATGCTGAAGGCGTGGTGGCCGGCCATCTCGGCGCCCTGGTCCCAGGTCAGGGACCGTTTCAGGTGGGGCGGGAGGGTCTGGACCGCGTTGGCGAGTGCCTGGCGCACGGCCGCGGCGGTGTGGTCGGTGGGCAGGTGGACGAGCAGCAGGTAGCGGGTGCTGCGTTCGACCAGGGTGGCGATGGCGGAGCCGTTGTTCTTGCCGACGATCAGGTCGCCTTCCCCGTGGCCGGGGACGGCGCGGTCGGCTGCTTCGGCGGGCCGTTCACTGATCATGACCATGGGGTGGGAGTAGCGCGGCTGACGCTTGGCGGTGCGGCGGTCATGAGCGGCTGCGCGCCGAGGTCACGCGGTACACGTCGTACACGCCCTCCACGCCCCGCACGGCCTTCAGGACGTGTCCGAGGTGCTTCGGGTCGCCCATCTCGAAGGTGAAGCGGGAGGTGGCAACGCGGTCGCGGGAGGTCTGGACGGCCGCGGACAGGATGTTGACGTGCTGGTCCGACAGAACGCGGGTGACGTCCGACAGGAGCCGGGAGCGGTCCAGCGCCTCGACCTGGATGGCGACCAGGAAGACCGAGGACTGGGTGGGCGCCCACTCGACGTCGAGGATGCGCTCCGGCTCGCGGGACAGTGACTCCACGTTGACGCAGTCGCTGCGGTGAACCGATACGCCGCTACCGCGGGTGACGAAGCCGATGATCGGGTCGCCGGGTACGGGTGTACAGCAGCGGGCCAGCTTGACCCACACGTCGTCGACGCCCTTGACCACGACGCCCGGGTCGGCGCTGGAGCGGCGCTTGCGGCCACGGGTGCGCGTGGGCGGTACGGCCTCGTCGATCTCCTCGGTGGCGGCCTCCTCGCCGCCGAGGGCCTGGACGAGCTTCTGCACGATGTTCTGCGCGGAGACATGGCCCTCGCCGATCGCCGCGTACAGCGCGGAGATGTCCGAGTACCGCATCTCGTGGGCGAGCGTCACGAGGGAGTCGCCGGTGAGGATGCGCTGGATCGGCAGGTTCTGCTTGCGCATCGCGCGGACGATGGCGTCCTTGCCCTGCTCGATCGCCTCGTCGCGGCGTTCCTTGGAGAACCAGGCCCGGATCTTGTTGCGGGCGCGCGGGGACTTGACGAAGCCGAGCCAGTCGCGGGACGGGCCCGCACCGGGTGCCTTGGAGGTGAAGACCTCCACCAAGTCGCCGTTGTCCAGGGTGGATTCGAGCGGTACGAGCCGGCCGTTGACCCGTGCTCCTATGGTGCGGTGGCCGACCTCGGTATGGACCGCGTAGGCGAAGTCGACCGGGGTGGCCCCGGCCGGCAACGCTATGACGTCGCCCTTGGGGGTGAAGACGAAGACCTCGTTGCGGGACAGGTCGAAGCGCAGCGACTCCAGGAACTCGCTGGGGTCCTCCGTCTCCTTCTGCCAGTCCAGCAACTGCCGCAGCCACGCCATGTCGTTGATGGCATCCTTGTCCTTGCCGGACGTCCTGGGCGCGTCCGTACGGACCTTGGAGGCGCCGGCGACGGCCTCCTGCTTGTACTTCCAGTGCGCGGCGATGCCGTACTCGGCGCGGCGGTGCATGTCGAACGTACGGATCTGGAGCTCGACCGGCTTGCCGTTGGGGCCGATCACCGTCGTGTGCAGCGACTGGTACATGTTGAACTTGGGCATCGCGATGTAGTCCTTGAACCGCCCCGGGACCGGGTTCCATCGCGCGTGAACGGTGCCGAGGGCCGCGTAGCAGTCGCGGACGGTGTCGACAAGTACACGAATGCCCACCAGGTCGTAGATCTCCGCGAAGTCACGGCCGCGGACGATCATCTTCTGGTAGACGCTGTAGTAGTGCTTGGGGCGGCCGGTGACGGTCGCCTTGATGCGGGCGGCGCGCAGGTCGGCCTGGACCTCGTCGGTCACTATGGCCAGGTATTCGTCACGCTTCGGTGCCCTCTCGGCCACCAGCCGTACGATCTCGTCGTACATCTTGGGGTAGAGGATCGCGAAAGCGAGGTCCTCCAGTTCCCACTTGATGGTGTTCATGCCGAGGCGATGGGCGAGCGGCGCGTAGATCTCCAGGGTCTCGCGCGCCTTCTTCTCCTGCTTCTCGCGCTTGAGGTAACGCATGGTGCGCATGTTGTGCAGGCGGTCGGCGAGCTTGATGACCAGGACGCGCGGGTCCTTGGCCATGGCGACGACCATCTTGCGTACGGTCTCGGCCTGCGCGGCCTCGCCGAACTTGACCTTGTCCAGCTTGGTGACGCCGTCGACGAGGAGGGCGACGGTGTCGCCGAAGTCGCGGCGGAGCTGGTCGAGGCCGTACTCGGTGTCCTCGACGGTGTCGTGCAGCAGGCCCGCCATGAGGGTGGCCGGGTCCATGCCCAGCTCGGCGAGGATCGTGGTCACCGCGAGCGGGTGGGTGATGTACGGGTCGCCGCTCTTGCGCTTCTGGCCGCGGTGCCAGCGTTCGGCGACCTGGTAGGCGCTTTCGATCTGGCGGAGCGTGGCGTTCTCGATCTTGGGGTCGTTGCTGCGCACTATCCGCAGCAGCGGCTCCAGGACCGGGTTGTACGGGTTCGCGCGCTGGACGCCGAGGCGGGCGAGGCGGGCGCGGACGCGGTTGGAGGAGCCGGAACGGGCCGGCTGGCCTGCGGAAGGACGGACCACGGGCGGCTGTGCGGAGCGCTCGGGCGGGGTCGGCTTGGGTCGCGAGGTCGCGGCAGGCTTCTCGACGGGCGCGGACTGGGCGTGCTCGACCGCCCCGCGGGTGTCGTTCTTCGCGTGCGTCGCGGGCTTGGCCACCGGTGCCGAGGCGGACTCGGGCTTGGCGGCGGTCAGGTGCTGGGCCTCGTCTGGCAAGAGGACTCCTCGTGCGCGATCCGGGTCCCCCGGTCAGGCTCCGGAGAACCCATGGTAGCGATCCTGAGCTCCGGCATCGCGTTCAGGCCGATGTGAGGACCGACTACCAGAGAAACACGAGAGGCTGCCGCCGGATTCCACAGGGACGGCGTGCGGGTGGTCGGCGGGTGTCCTGGGGGTGCGTGCGGGGGGCCGGGTATGCGGGGTGCGGGAGCAGTGTGGCGGTCGGTGGCTGTCGTGCGGGGTGGCAAAGCCTCACGGTCGCCGCTCCCGGCAGTTGAACGCGAACGGCCGCCCCGGGTGGTGGGGCGGCCGTTCGGTCGGTTCTGTGGTGCTCAGAGCTGGAGGAGAGCCTCCAGGGGCGCTCCGTTCAGGGGCGCTTCCAGGCGGGAGCGGCCGTCGAGGAAGCCGAGTTCCATCAGGACCGCGACGGCCGCAACCTCGGCACCCGCCCGGTGGATGAGCTGGATCGCGGCCTCGGCCGTGCCGCCGGTGGCCAGCACGTCGTCGACGATCAGGATGCGGTCGCCGGACGTGAGGTCCTCCGCGTGCACCTCGATCTCCGCCGAACCGTACTCCAGGTCGTACGCCTGGCGCAGGGTCGCCCCGGGGAGCTTGCCCGCCTTGCGCACCGGGATGAACCCGAGGCCCGCACGGACGGCTACGGGGGCGCCGAGGATGAAGCCACGGGCCTCCAGGCCCACGACCTTGGTGGCACCGGTGTTCCCGGCGATCTCCGCCAGCGCGTCGGTGAGCGCGGTGAACGCCGCCGGGTCCGCCAGGAGCGGGGTGATGTCCTTGAACATCACACCCGGCTCCGGGTGGTCGGCCACATCGCGGATACGGCTGAGCAGCAGTTCCTCGATGCCCGTCATCGGCGCTTCCCCGAGGGTCGGCCACGGCCCCGGTTGCGGGACGCGGACTGGGCGCGGGGGCCGACCACGGCGGCAGCGGTGTCCTCCGGCTCACCCGCGGCCACGGACCGGTTCTCCGCCAGTTCCTCCTCCGCAGCGGCCTGGGCCCGCTTGGCCAGGACGCGCTTGCGGAGGGCCTTCATCTGCGGCTCGCGCTCCTTGAGGTCGGCGACCAGCGGCGTGGCGATGAAGATCGAGGAGTACGCACCGGCCGCGAGGCCGACGAACAGCGACAGCGAGATGTCGTTGAGCGTGCCGGCGCCGAGGAAGCCGCCACCGATGAACAGCAGGCCCGCCACCGGCAGCAGCGCGACCACCGTGGTGTTGATTGAACGGACCAGGGTGCCGTTGATCGACTGGTTGGCGATGTCGCTGTAGGTGAAGCGGGTCTGCTTCGTGATGTCCTTCGTCTGCTCCTTGAGGCTGTCGAAGACGACGACCGTGTCGTAGAGCGAGTAACCGAGGATCGTCAGCAGACCGATCACCGTACCGGGAGTGACCTCGAAGCCGACCAGGGCGTAGATACCGGTCGTGATCGTGATGTCGTGGATCAGCGCGACGAGTGCCGCGATGGCCATGCGCCACTCGAAGGCGATCGCCAGATAGATCACGACGAGGACCATGAAGATCGCCAGGCCCTGCCAGGCCTTGGAGGCGATCTGCTCACCCCAGCTGGGGCCGACCAGGTCGGCCGCGAGCTTCTCCGGGTTGAGGTTCAGGTCCTTGGCCAGCGTCTGCTTGATCTGGTCGGACTTGCCGGTGTCGATGCCGGCGATCTGGATGCGCATGCTGCCGTTGCCGAGCTTCTGCACGATCGCGTCATGGCCGGAGGCGTCCTTCGCGTACTCCTCCGCCTGCGACACCGAGGCGGTCATGCCCTTGGGCGTCGTGAAGACCGCTCCGCCCTGGAACTCGATGCCCATGTTCAGGCCGCGCACCGCCAGGCCGACGATGGCCGTGATGGTGATCAGGATGGAGATGCCGTACCAGAGCTTGCGGTGGCCGATGAAGTCGTAGCTGACCTCACCACGGTGCAGTCGGGCGCCGAGGTTGCCGAGTTTCGACATCTCACGCTTCCTTCGGGTCGACAGGGCCGGCGGCGGGACCGGCGGGACGGCGGGTGCGGCGCAGCGGGGCCTTGGCACCCAGGCTCTTCGGGTCGAGGCCGGACCACTTGTGGCCGTTCGCGAAGAACTTGCGGCGGGCGAGGAGCGTCATCAGCGGCTTGGTGAAGAAGAAGACGACGACCACGTCGAGCACGGTGGTCAGACCCAGCGTGAACGCGAAGCCCTGGACCTTGCCGACGGTGACGATGAACAGCACCGCGGCGGCGAGGAACGACACGAAGTCGGAGACCAGGATGGTGCGCCGGGCACGCGGCCAGGCCCGCTCGACGGCGGGTCGCAGCGAGCGGCCCTCGCGGATCTCGTCCCGGATGCGTTCGAAGTACACGATGAACGAGTCCGCGGTGATACCGATGGCGACGATCGCACCGCAGACCGCAGGCAGGTTCAGGGCGAAGTTGATGGCCGGGCCGAGCAGCGCCATGATCACGTAGGTGAGAACGGCGGAGACCGTCAGCGAGGCCATCGCGACGAGCGACAGGCCGCGGTAGTAGACCACCAGGTAGATCACGACCAGCCCGAGGCCGATCGCACCGGCGAGCAGACCGGCGTGCAGCTGATCGCCGCCGAGCGCGGCGGTCACGGTGGTGACGGACTGTTCCTTGAAGGACAGCGGAAGGGCACCGTACGACAGCATGTTGGCGAGGCTCTGCGCCTCTTCCTGAGTGAACGAGCCGGAGATCTGCGCGTTGCCGCCGGTGATGGCGGTCTGGACGAACGGGTGGGACACGACCTCGTCGTCCAGAACGATCGCGAACTCGTTCTGCGGGGTGGTCTTCTGCACCAGGCCGGCGGTGACGTCGCCGAACTTCTTCGCACCGCTGGAGTTGAAGGTCATCTCGACCTGCCAGCCCGCGGCGCCCTGGGTGTCGAAGGTGGCCTGGGCCTTCTTGACCTCAGTGCCGTCCACGTCCACCGGGCCCAGAAGGAACTTGCTCCACTGCTTGCCGTCCTGGCCACAGGCGACGGTGGTGTCTTCCTTCTTGGCCGCCTTGCCGGCGGTGGCGCGCTGCTTGGGGTCGGCGCAGTTGAGCGTGGCGTACTGCTTCGCGGCTTCGGTGGCCGAGGAGTCGGCGCCGCCGGACGCGGACGGAGAGGGGCTGGCGGTGGCCGTCGGGCTGCCGCTCGCGGACGGCGTGGCGTCCGCCTTCAGAGCGTCGGTGACGGCGCGGCCCTGCGAGGTGGCACTGGCCGAGGGGCTGGAGGAACTCCCGGACGCCTTGTCGCCGGCCTTGTCCGTGCTCGACGCGCTCGGAGAGGCGGAGGAGCTGGGGCTGGTGCTCGGGGTGGGCGTCGCCGCGGGGACCGATGCCTCGCGCTGGAGGACGGGTCGGAAGTAGAGCTTGGCCGTGGTGCCGACCTGCTGGCGAGCTTCCTCCGAGTTGGTCCCCTTGGGGATGTTGACGATGATGTTCTTGTCGCCCTGGGTCTGTACCTCGGCCTCCGACACACCAAGACCATTGACACGGCGGTTCATGATGTCGACCGCGGTGTCCATGTTCGTCTTGTTGATCGCGTTGGGCTGACCCGGCTCATTGACGGCTTCCAGCGTGATGCTCGTGCCGCCGGCAAGGTCGATGCCGAGACGCGGGGTGGTGTGCCCGGAGGCGAACATGCCTCCGGTGAGCGCCACGATGGCGATCAGGATGAGGGCCAGCGAGCGCCCCGGCTTGCTCTGGGCACTCGCGCTCCGGCCCCTCTTAGGTGCTGCCACCTTCTCGTACTCCCTCTCGGGCCGTTCTCGCGCCGGTCGGCGCGGTCGGCCATGACATGGTGTCGGGATCCCCTCCGGGAAACAGACGCGCCCGGGGCGTGCTGAGCGCGAACGGATCGCGCCGCACTCCCCGGGACGTGACTACTTCGCGTCGGAGTCGCCGTCGGTCTTCTTCGGCTCGTCGTCGGCCTTCGCCTCGACGGGCTCGGCCTCGTCGGCCTGCTCGTCGGCCTCGTCCTTCTTACCGAGGTCGACGGCCCTGTCGTCGGAGGCGGCGGCAGCGTCGGCGGCGGACTCGTCGGTCTCGGTGAGGGAGGAGGCGTCGTCCGGGACGACGTCGGACTTCAGGTCGTGCTCGATGCCGTGCACGATGCGGTTGTACTCGTCGTCGGTCAGTACGGCGCCGATCGCGTTCTTCGCGAAGAGGAGCTCGACACCCGGGCCGGCGTCGACGAGGACCGTGTCCTCGTTGACCTCCTTGACCGTCGCGTACATGCCCCCGATCGTGCGGACGCCGGAGCCGGGCTGCATCTGATTTCGCATGTCAGCGGCCTGCTGCTGCTTCTTCTTGGCCGAGCGCGTCATCAGGAACATGGCCGCGATGAGCACGATGAACGGGAGAAGGGTCAAGGATTTCACGGGACGGGATTTCCTTCGCACGACCGCGGCGGGGAGCGGTCTGGTGGATGGGGGTGTGGTCGGCGCCGCCCGCATGGGTGGCATCGGCGGAGTCTAAGCGAGTCCGCATGCATGGAACAACGCTCAGCATGGCACCTGGGTTCCTGCCCCGGCCAATGCGCTCGCCATCACACCCCGAAGAGGTCCTGTTGTCCGGTTCCCGAGGCCGTCGAGCCAGGTGGGGTGAGGCCGAGATGCGCCCATGCCGCGGGCGTGGCGACGCGTCCGCGCGGGGTCCGGGCGAGCAGTCCCTCCCGGACGAGAAAGGGCTCGGCGACCTCCTCGACGGTCTCGCGCTCCTCCCCCACCGCGACGGCGAGCGTCGACAGGCCGACCGGGCCGCCGCCGAACAGCTTGAGCAGGGCCTGCAGGACGGCGCGGTCCAGGCGGTCGAGGCCGCGGGCGTCGACCTCGTAGACCTGCAGGGCGGCCGCGGCGATCTCCTTCGTGACGATCCCGTCCGCCTTGACCTGCGCATAGTCGCGGACCCGGCGCAGCAGGCGGTTGGCGATACGGGGCGTGCCGCGCGAGCGGCCGGCGATCTCCGCGGCGCCGTCGGACTCGATCTCGACGTCGAGCAGGCCCGCCGAGCGGTGGACGACGCGCTCCAGCTCGCGCGGCTCGTAGAACTCCATGTGCGCGGTGAAGCCGAAGCGGTCGCGCAGCGGGGGCGGCAGCAGGCCCGCGCGGGTGGTGGCGCCGACCAGGGTGAACGGGGGCAGTTCGAGGGGGATGGCGGTGGCGCCGGGGCCCTTGCCGACGATGACGTCGACGCGGAAGTCCTCCATCGCCATGTAGAGCATCTCCTCGGCGGGCCGGGACATGCGATGGATCTCGTCGAGGAAGAGGACCTCGCCCTCCTGGAGGGAGGAGAGGATCGCCGCGAGGTCGCCGGCGTGCTGGATGGCGGGTCCGCTGGTGATGCGGATGGGGGCGCCCATCTCGGCCGCGATGATCATCGAAAGGGTGGTCTTGCCGAGGCCGGGGGCTCCGGAGAGCAGTACGTGGTCGGCGGTGGCGCCCCGCGCGCGTGCGGCGCGCAGGACCAGGTCGAGCTGCTCGCGGACCTTCTCCTGACCGATGAACTCGCCCAGGTCCTTGGGGCGCAGCGCGGCCTCGACGGCCTGGTCCTCACGGTCGGCGACAGGGCCCACCAGCCGCTCGGCGGCGGAGGTGTCGGTCGTGTCGTCCCAGTTCACTGAGGTCTCCTAGCTGAGGGTGGCGCAGTCGGGTCAGCGGGCGCGGTTCAGGGTCTGCAGGGCGGCCCTCAGCAGCTGTCCCACCTGGGGCGTGCCGCCGGCTGCCTCGGCCTGCGGTGCCACGGCGGACACGGCCTCGTCGGCCTCGCGGGTCGCGTAGCCGAGGCCGATGAGGGCCGCGTGCAGCTGGTCGCGCCAGCCGCTGGTGACCGGTGCGCCGATCGCGGGGGCGCCGACGGGCTCGCCCAGGCGGTCCTTCAGTTCCAGCAGCAGCTTCTGGGCGCCCTTCTTGCCGATGCCCGGTACGGCGACGAGGGCCTTCTCGTCCCCCGTGGAGACCGCTCTGCGCAGCGCGTCCGGCGTGTGCACGGCGAGCATGGCCTGGGCCAGGCGCGGGCCCACTCCGCTGGCGGTCTGGAGCAGCTCGAAGACCTGGCGCTCGTCGTCGTCCACGAAGCCGTACAGGGTCAGCGAGTCCTCGCGCACGACCAGGGAGGTGGCGAGCTTGGCCGACTGACCCATGCGGAGCGTGGAGAGCGTGTTCGGCGTGCACTGGACGGCCATGCCGACCCCGCCCACCTCGATCACCGCCGCGTCGGGAGCGAGTGCGGCGACCGTGCCGCTGACGAAGGCGATCATGCCGTACGGCCTTTCGTTGCGTGGGCTGTGTGCAGGGCGACGGCCTGCTGGAGTCGGTTCTGGGCGGGGGCGCGCCAGATGTGGCAGATGGCGAGGGCGAGGGCGTCGGCGGCGTCGGCGGGTCTGGGTGGCGCGCTGAGCCGCAGCAGGCGGGTGACCATGGCGCCGACCTGCGCCTTGTCGGCGCGGCCGCTGCCGGTGACGGCGGCCTTGACCTCGCTGGGGGTGTGCAGGGCGACGGGGATGCCGCGGCGGGAGGCGCAGAGCAGGGCGACGGCGCTGGCCTGGGCGGTGCCCATGACCGTACGGACGTTGTGCTGGCTGAAGACGCGCTCCACGGCGACGAACTCGGGCCGGTGTTCGTCCAGCCACTGCTCGATGCCCTGCTCGATGGCGACCAGCCGGTGTCCCGGGTCGGCATCGGCCGGGGTGCGGACGACGCCCACGCCGATCATGGTGAGCGGGCGTCCCGCCACGCCCTCGACCACCCCGACACCGCATCGGGTCAGTCCCGGGTCCACCCCCAGTACGCGCACCGGCCCCTCCCTCTCGCTCTCCTGTTTGTGCAGGCTATCGGGTGCCACCGACAACGGCCGACACGACGACGGGCCGACGGGTGTGTCCCGTCGGCCCGTTGAGCCCGTGGAGGCGGCGAAGGCGTTACGCGTCGACCTTCTCCATGATCTCGTCGCTGACGTCGAAGTTGGCGAAGACGTTCTGCACGTCGTCGCTGTCCTCGAGGGCGTCGATCAGCTTGAAGATCTTCTTGGCGCCCTCCTCGTCCAGCTCGACCTGGACGGACGGCACGAAGCTGGACTCGGCGGAGTCGTAGTCGATGCCGGCGCCCTGGAGGGCGGTACGGACCGCGACCAGGTCGGTGGCCTCACTGATGACCTCGAAGGACTCACCGAGGTCATTGACCTCCTCGGCGCCCGCGTCCAGGACGGCGCCGAGGACGTCGTCCTCGGTCAGCTCGCCCTTGGGGACGATGACGACGCCCTTGCGGCTGAACATGTACGACACCGAGCCGGGGTCGGCCATGTTCCCGCCGTTGCGGGTCATGGCGACGCGCACGTCGGAGGCGGCGCGGTTGCGGTTGTCGGTGAGGCACTCGATGAGCACCGCGACACCGTTGGGGCCGTAGCCCTCGTACATGATCGTCTCGTAGTCGGCGCCACCGGCCTCGAGACCGCCGCCGCGCTTGATGGCGGAGTCGATGTTCTTGTTCGGGACCGACTGCTTCTTGGCCTTCTGGACTGCGTCGTAGAGGGTCGGGTTCCCCTCGAGGTCGACGCCGCCCATACGCGCCGCGACCTCGATGTTCTTGATCAGCTTCGCGAAGAGCTTGCCGCGCTTGGCGTCGATCACGGCCTTCTTGTGCTTCGTCGTGGCCCATTTAGAGTGGCCGGACATCTGCCTGTCTCCTTCGCGTAACCCATCTCTGCAACGAACTCCAGAGATCCTACAAGGACTCCGGCGTCCGGTTGGCGCGCACCATGTCGACGAACAGGGCGTGCACGCGGTGGTCACCGGTCAGTTCCGGATGGAACGATGTGGCGAGCGCGTTGCCCTGACGGACCGCGACGATGTGGCCGCCGTGCTCGGCGAGCACCTCGGCCTCGGCACCCACGGACTCGACCCAGGGGGCGCGGATGAAGACGCCCTCTACAGGATCGCCCTCGACGCCGCGGACGTCGACCGCCGCCTCGAAGGACTCGTTCTGCCGTCCGAAGGCGTTGCGGCGCACGATCATGTCGATGCCGCCGACGGTCTCCTGACCCGAGCGCGGGTCGAGGATCTTGTCGGCGAGCATGATCATGCCCGCGCAGGTGCCGTAGACCGGCATGCCGTCCCGCACGCGCGCGCGGAGGGGCTCCATCACTCCGAAGAGGTTGGCCAGCTTGGAGATGGTCGTGGACTCGCCGCCGGGGATGACGAGGCCGTCGACCTCGGCGAGTTCTTCGGGGCGCCGCACCGGCCTGGCCACGGCGTCAGCCGCGGCCAGGGCGATGAGGTGCTCCCGTACGTCGCCCTGGAGTGCCAGGACGCCTATGACAGGAGTGCTCATGGGGTCTCTACCAGGGCCTCTTACCAGCCGCGGTTGGCGTAGCGCTCGGCCTCGGGCAGGGTGTCGCAGTTGATGCCGACCATGGCCTCGCCGAGGTTGCGGGACGCGTCCGCGATGATCTTCGGGTCGTCGTAGAAGGTGGTGGCCTTCACGATGGCGGCGGCACGCTTGGCCGGGTCGCCGGACTTGAAGATGCCGGAGCCGACGAAGACGCCCTCGGCGCCGAGCTGGCGCATCAGCGCGGCGTCGGCCGGGGTGGCCACGCCACCGGCGGAGAACAGCACGACCGGGAGCTTGCCGAGCTCGGCGACCTCCTTGACGAGCTCGAACGGGGCGCGCAGCTCCTTGGCGGCGGCGTAGATCTCGTTGTTGTCGCAGCCGCGCAGCTTGGCGATCTCGCCCTTGATCTGGCGCAGGTGGCGGACGGCCTCGACGACGTTGCCGGTGCCGGCCTCGCCCTTGGAGCGGATCATCGCAGCGCCCTCGGCGATGCGGCGCAGGGCCTCGCCCAGGTTGGTGGCACCACAGACGAAGGGGGTCGTGAACGCCCACTTGTCGGAGTGGTTGACCTCGTCGGCCGGGGTGAGGACCTCGGACTCGTCGATGTAGTCGACGCCGAGGGACTGCAGGACCTGGGCCTCGACGAAGTGGCCGATGCGGGACTTGGCCATGACCGGGATGGAGACGGCGCCGATGATGCCCTCGATCATGTCCGGGTCGGACATACGGGCCACGCCGCCGTCCTTGCGGATGTCGGCCGGGACCCGCTCCAGGGCCATGACGGCGACGGCGCCCGCGTCCTCGGCGATCTTCGCCTGCTCCGGCGTGACGACGTCCATGATCACGCCGCCCTTGAGCTGCTCGGCCATGCCGCGCTTCACGCGGGCGGTGCCGGTCTCGGGAGCCTGGTTCTCGGTGGTGGACACGGGTGACCTCACTGAAGTGAAAGACAGTTTCTGCTGCAGAGCAGGAAACGTGAATGGACCAGGCCACAGCAAGGGCCAATGCGAAGGCGGTGGATCCTTTTGGCCTACGATCCCGAGAAACGGCAGCTAGACGGCGCGGTCCACCAGCGCCGCCGGGGGTTCGTCGTCCATCTCGAAGGCCAGCGGGAAGGGGGCGTGGCCGGCCAGCCGGAACCAGCGCACCTTGCGGTGCTCACGGAGCCGGCGGGCCGCGCCCACCGCGTCGTTGTGGAAGCGGCGGGCCATCGGGACGCGTCGCACCGCCTCGGTCAGCTCACGGGCCGCCGCCTCCCCTCCGGGGGCCTCGCGGACCGCCTCGACCTGCTGGGCCTCCGCGAAGACCGCGCGCAGCGCCTGGCTCAGTTCGCTCTCGGCGACCTCCCGCTGCTCCTCCTCGGCCTGCCTGGCCGCGTGCGCGGCCTCGTACAGCACGATCGAGGCGGCCGGATCCAGCACACCGGAGGTCGCCAGCTCCTGGGTCACCGAGGCGCGCCGCAGCAGTTGGGCGTCGAGGGCGGCACGGGCGGCGTCGATCCGGGAGTGCAGGCGGTCCAGGCGGCCCGCCGTCCAGCTGAGGTAGAGACCGATCGCGACAAGGGCGACGAGGATCCAGATGAGGGTTGCGCTCACGGGCGGCAAGGCTACCGGTGCGCTCCGCTGGGTCGGCCGAGTACGGTGCTGTTGCCGACGCCCCGGGGCTGCCGCCCCGGCCCCCGCATCGGCCTGAAGGGCCTCGTCCTCAAACGCCGGACAGGCTGAATTTCACCGACCTCGGCATCAGGACCAGACCGGTCCGGTCGCCGGTCGCCGGTCGCCTCAACGCACCCAGCCACACCCGATACCGCCACCCGGCCCTCACTCCCGCCCGAGGGCTGCCGCCCCCAGACCCCCGCATCGGCCTGAACAGCCTCATCCTCAAACGCCGGACAGGCTGAATTTCACCGACCTCGGCATCAGGACCAGACCGGTCCGGTCGCCGGTCGCCTCAACGCTCCCAGCCACACCCGATACCGGGGCCCAGCCCCAGACCCGCACTTCGGCCAGAACGAACTGAACTTCGCCGACCCCGGCATCAGGACGACGCGGTCCGGTCGCCGGTGACCGCGGCCTCAGTGCTCCCAGCCACGCCCGTAACCGCCGCCCCGGCAATACACGCTGCCCACGCCCTTGGCCGGAAAGGTGCTGGTCAGTCGCGGGCCAGTCCCAGGCGGGCTCTCAGGCCCGATCGTTCGTCCGCGGCCACCGCTGCCGCGCCCGTCGTGACCGTTTCGTAGACCGAGAGGATGTCCGCGCCGACCGTCGACCAGTCGAAGCGGCGTACGTGGACGCTGCCGTGTTCGCGGAGTTCGGCGCGGCGGGCCGGGTCCGCCAGGAGGCGTACGGCCGCGTCGGCCAGGGCGTCCGCGTCCTCGTTGGTGAAGAGTTCTCCGGCCGCGCCCTGGTCCAGGACCTGGGCGAAGGCGTCCAGGTCGGAGGCGAGGACCGGCGCGCCCGCCGACATCGCCTCGACGAGGATGATGCCGAAGCTCTCGCCGCCGGTGTTGGGCGCCACGTAGAGATCGATGCTGCGCAGGAAGCGTGCCTTGTCCTCGTCGCTGATCATGCCCAGGAACTCGACGCGGGAGCGGAGTTCGGCGGGGAGGGTTTCCACCGCCTCCTCCTCGTCGCCGCGGCCGGCCACGAGGAGCCGGGTCTGCGGGCGGGCGGCGAGGATCTTGGGGAGGGCCTTCATCAGTACCGGCAGGCCCTTGCGCGGCTCGTCGATGCGGCCGATGAAGCCGATCGTGTCGCCCTGCCAGTCCGGATTCGGCTCCGCCTTGGCGAAGAAGTCGACGTCGACGCCGTTCGGGATGACCACCGCGTCTCCGCCCAGGTGCTCGACCAGGGTGCGCCGGGCGTACTCGCTCACCGCGATCCGCGCGCTGATCTTCTCCAGCGCGGCCTGCAGGATCGAGTACGCGGCGATCATCGCCCGGGAGCGGGGGTTGGATGTGTGGAACGTCGCGACGATGGGGCCCTGGGCCGCCCAGCAGGTCAGCAGGCCCAGCGAGGGCGACGTCGGCTCGTGGATGTGGACCACGTCGAACTCGCCGTCGTGCAGCCAGCGCCGTACCCGGGCAGCGGAGAGGAAACCGAAGTTCAGCCGGGCCACCGAGCCGTTGTACGGCACCGGGACCGCGCGGCCGGCCGAGACGACGTACGGCGGCAGCGGGGTGTCGTCGTCGGCCGGGGCGAGGACGGACACCTCGTGGCCGAGGCGGATGAAGTACGCGGCCAGGTCGCGGATGTGGAACTGGACGCCACCCGGCACGTCCCAGGAGTACGGGCAGACGATGCCGATCCTCACGGCGTCCCCTTCGCGGGATCGAGATCGGCGAGCCACAGCCGCTGGAGCATGTGCCAGTCCTCCGGATGTTCGGCGATACCCGTGGCGTAGGCGTCGGCCAACGCCTGTGTCATGACGGACGTCTTCTCGTCCCGCGTACCTGTCTCGGGTACCTCGATCGGAGGATGGACCCGGCCCTGCATGACGGGCGAGTCGTCGTACCAGAGGGTGACGGGCAGCAGCAGCGCGCCCGTCTGCTGGGCGAGCAGCGCCGGGCCCGCGGGCATCCGGGCCGCCTCGCCGAAGAACTTGACCTCCACACCGGAGGCGGACAGATCACGGTCGGCGACCAGACAGATCAGGCCACCGTCGCGCAGCCGCCGCGCCAATGTGCCGAACGCGGAGCCGCCGCTGTGCGGCAGGACCTCCATGCCGAGGCCCTCGCGATAGGCGACGAAGCGGTCGTACAGGGTCTCCGGCTCGAGGCGTTCGGCGACCGTGGTGAAGGAGGTCTCCAGCTTGGTGGTGACCCAGGCGCCCGCGAGGTCCCAGTTGGCCAGGTGCGGCAGGGCGAGGATCACGCCCCGGTCGGAGGCCAGACCGTCGGTCAGATGGTGGACGTCCTTGCACTCGAAGCCGGTCCTGATCCGCTCCGGGCTCCAGGAGGGCAGCCGGAAGGACTCCATCCAGTAGCGCAGATACGAGCGCATGCCCGCGCGCGAGAGCTCGGCCAGACGCTCGGGGGTCGCGTCGGGCACCACGCGCGCGTAGTTGCTCTCCAGGCGCTGCACGCCCTTGCCCCGCCGCTTCCAGGCGAGGTCGGCGATGCCCTGGCCGAGGCGCACGGCGACCGGCTCGGGGAGCTTCTTGACAGTGCTCCAGCCGAGGCCGTACAGCGCGTCGGTCAGCCGGTCCGCGGTGCTCACTTCGCCGCCTCGCTCCCCTGGGACGCGTTGGCGTTGTCCTCGGACGCGGCCGCCGCCTCCGCCTCGGCGGACTCCCTGCGGACCGTGACCACCCGCTGGATCAGGGTGACCAGGCTGCCCACGGCGACGATCCACAGGGCGATCGGCAGCAGCACCTGGATGCCGGGAACGCCGAACTTGTGCAGGCCGGCCAGACCGGCGGCGACCAGCGAGATCACCAGCCGCTCGGCCCGCTCGACGAGCCCGTTGACGGCGACCGGCAAGCCGATCGACTCACCACGGGCCTTGGTGTACGACACCACCTGACCGCTGGCCAGGCAGAAGATCGAGACGGCACACAGCACGTTGTCGTTGCCGTTTCCGGCATACCACAGCGCGAAGCCACCGAAGATCGCCCCGTCGGCGACGCGGTCGAGGGTGGAGTCCAGGAAGGCGCCCCAGCGGCTGGTGCGGCCCAGCTGGCGGGCCATGTTCCCGTCGACCAGATCCGAGAAGACGAACAGCGTGATCACGATCGTGCCCCAGAAGAACTCGCCCCTGGGGAAGAAGACCAGCGCGCCCGCGACCACACCGGCCGTGCCGATGAGCGTCACCGTGTCGGGGCTGACACCCCTACGGATGAGAAACGCGGCGAACGGCGTGAGGACACGCGTGAAGAATGCACGCGCGTACTTGTTCAGCATGGCCTTCCCGACGGTCGGTGGCGCCGCGCGGCCCTGATGGTCGCCGGCTGGCCCATCGTAGCCACGCGCGCATGCGGGTGACCGCCGGGCACCCGGAGCCCGTCTCCGGATCCGGCGGATGGCCCGCAAGCGACGCTGGGCCACGCGACCGGCGTCCGTCGTATGGACGCACCGTGACGGGAGTGGAAAGCTCGAAGGACCGCGGGCGTCATCGGAGCCGCCACCGCACGCGGCCCGGCATGCCCGCGCCCACAGTGACCTCACCGTGCACGGGAGGCAAGGCCATGGGCGACAAGGCACAATCCCACCCCGGGGCCGCCGGCAGGGCTACGGCGGCCGACCATCCCGCGTCCCTACGGAATGTGGTGCTGGTCGGCCACTCCGGTTCGGGCAAGACGACTCTGGTGGAGGCTCTCGCGCTGACCGCGGGGGCCGTGAACCGGGCGGGCCGTGTGGAGGACGGCGGCACCGTCTCGGACTACGACGAGATCGAGCACCGGCAGCAGCGCTCCGTGCAGCTGTCTCTCGTGCCCGTCGAATGGGACGGGTTCAAGATCAATCTTCTGGACACCCCCGGATACGCCGACTTCGTCGGAGAGCTGAGGGCCGGTCTGCGAGCGGCGGACGCGGCCCTTTTCGTCGTCTCGGCATCGGACGGCGTGGACGGCTCGACCCGGATGGTCTGGGAGGAGTGCGCGGCGGTCGGCATGCCGCGGGCCATCGTCGTCACGCACCTGGAGGCCGCCCGCGCGGACTTCGAGGAGATGACGCGGGTGTGCGCGCAGGCGTTCGGCGCGGACGACCCCGACGCCGTACTCCCGCTCCATCTGCCGCTGCACGGCCCGCAGGCGCCCGACGGGCACGCGCCCGTGACCGGGCTGATCGGGCTGCTGACCCAGCAGCTGTTCGACTACTCCTCCGGGGAGCGCAAGGAGTCCGAGCCGGGTCCGGACCAGCTGCCGCAGATCGAGGAGGCACGCAACCGGCTCATCGAGGGGATCATCTCGGAGAGCGAGGACGAGACCCTCATGGACCGCTACCTCGGCGGGGAACAGGTCGACATCAAGACATTGATCGAGGACCTGGAGCGGGCCGTGGCCCGCGGGGCCTTCTTCCCGGTCCTGGCCGCCGCCCCCGCGGCCGAGGGCGCCAAGCAGGGCATCGGCACGGTCGAACTGCTCGAGCTGATCACCCGTGGCTTCCCGACCCCGCTGGAGCGGGAGGCACCCGGGGTCGCCACGGTCGACGGCAGGTCGCGCGAGCTGAGGGCGTGCGATCCCGGCGGGCCGCTGGTCGCGGAGGTCGTGAAGACCTCCTCCGACCCGTACGTCGGCCGGGTCTCCCTGGTCCGGCTGTTCTCCGGCACGCTGCGCCCCGACGAGACGGTGCACGTCTCCGGGCACGGGCTCGCCGACCGCGGGCACGAGGACCACGACGTCGACGAGCGGATCGGCGCCCTGTCCACGCCGTTCGGCAAGCAGCAGCGGCCGGTGACGCACGCCGTCGCGGGCGATCTGGTGTGCGTGGCGAAACTGGGCCGCGCCGAGACCGGGGACACGCTGTCGGCCAAGGACGACCCGCTGCTCATGGAGCCGTGGCAGATGCCCGACCCGCTCCTGCCGCTGGCCATCCACGCGCACAGCAAGGCGGACGAGGACAAGCTCTCGCAGGGCCTGAGCAGGCTGGTCGCCGAGGATCCGACGATGCGCCTGGAGCAGAACCAGGACACCCACCAGGTGGTGCTGTGGTGCCTGGGCGAGGCCCACGCGGACGTCGCCCTGGAACGGCTGCGCAGCCGCTACGGCGTACAGGTCGACGTCGTACCGCACAAGGTCTCCCTCCGGGAGACGTTCGGGAGCAGGTCCGCGGGGCGCGGGCGGCATGTGAAGCAGTCCGGCGGGCACGGGCAGTACGCCATCTGCGAGATCGAGGTCGAGCCGCTGCCCGGAGGGTCGGGCATCGTGTTCGTGGACAAGGTGGTGGGCGGAGCCGTGCCCCGGCAGTTCATCCCGTCGGTGGAGAAGGGGGTGCGGGCCCAGGCGGCCAAGGGGGTCGCGGCCGGCTATCCCCTGGTGGACGTGCGGATCACGCTGCTCGACGGCAAGGCGCACTCGGTGGACTCCTCCGACGCCGCCTTCCAGACGGCCGGCGCGCTGGCGCTGCGGGAGGCCGCGGCGGACGCCAGGATCCATCTGCTGGAGCCGGTGGCCGAGGTGAGCGTGCTGGTCGGCGACGACTATGTGGGCGCCGTGATGAGCGACCTGTCGGGGCGGCGCGGCCGGGTGCTCGGCACCGAGCAGGTGGGCTCCGGGCGCACGCTCGTACGGGCCGAGGTGCCCGAGTTCGAGATCGGCCGGTACGCGGTCGACCTGCGGTCCCTCTCGCACGGCACCGCCCGCTTCAGCCGTGCGTACGCGCGGCACGAGCCGATGCCGCCGCAGGTCGCCGAGAAGATCCGCGAACAGGCCAAGGAGGCCTCGTAGTCGACGTTCCGGGAGGGCACCGCACATCCTTCCGGAACGTCATCCTCCGTACGGGCGGGCGGCTTTGGCCGTCCGCCTACGGATGTCGGTGCCTGCGGATACGCTGATCACCTGACCCCGTCGTGCTGGATCGGGACGATGACCTGTTCAACAGGTGTGCGGGGCAAGGAAGTCGGGAAGGCCGCAGAAGCGACACCGGCGGCGATCGGGGGCGGGAATGTCGATTGGAACCGAGTGGGACGGGCCACAGGTGCCCATCTCCGGCGGCGAGAGCCAGGCGGCGACCTTCGCACTGGCCTCGGCCGCCTACCGGGACAGTCCGTTCGACGAGATCAAGAAGGCCGACAACGAATGGCACAAGTCGACCGTCAAGACCGGCCGGATCGCCCTGTTCCGGCCGAACCTGGGCGAGGCATTCTCGCGGGCCGTGGTCGACCGCATGCTCCGTTCCGGCCGCGCGCCGCTCATCCAGTCCTTCGGGATGGATCCCCAGGTCGTCGTGGAGCACAGCCTCGCGGCCAACAACATCCGCAAGGCGCGTGACAACAAGCTGAGCACCGTCATGGTGCTGTGCGGCCTGCTGTTCCTGCCCGGACTGGTGCTGTGGCTGCTGGTCTTCCAGCTCCGCACGTTCGTCGCCAAGCGCGACGACAAGCGGGCCGGGGCGCTCGCCACCACGCTGCTCGTCGCGGTGGGCGTGGTCGCCGCGATCTTCCTGGTCCGCATGCCGTTCACGGGGTTCTGGGCCTGGTACGCCCGCGGCTGCGTCGTCGCCCCGGTGCTGGGCTGGTTCTGGGCCAAGCAGATCTGCGAGCGCACGGCGCAGGACCTGCGCGGACGCTGGGACGGCCTGCTCTCCGGCAGCAGCGTCGGCGCGAAGATCCCCGAGACCGTGCCGAGCAGCCCCGGTGAGACCGCGGCCGAGCAGCTGCGCCAGTCCCTCGCCCGGCTGAGCGCCGAGCAGCAGTCCAACTCCGTCTTCTACGCCGGGCCCAAGGGCATACTCGGCATGGGCACGCGCTGGGGTTCCTGGCAGCTCGCCGAGGACCTGCTGCCGGCCGATCCCACCCGGGAGATCCACCCGTTCCGCAGCTGGGACGTCATACGGTCCATCCACGACCAGCTGCGCATGCTGGAGCGCGGCCCGCTGAACACCGGCGGCTTCCCCAAGCCGTCCATCAAGCACTGGATCGTCACACCGATCGGGGAGAACGCGGCGGCGGTGTCCCGGCCGGAGGGCACGGACGTCGAGGCGTACTCGGTCAAGACCCACGCGATACAGGACATCTGCAACAAGCAGCAGTTCGGCAGCGGCGACCGGCACTACCTGGGCGTGCAGTGGACGCTGTGGGACGGGCAGCTGGTGCTCACCATGCTGATCACGGTGACCGTGCTGCACCAGACGCTGCGCATCGAGGTGACCGGGCATGCACTGGGGCCGGTGCACTCCCTGTTCACCACGAAGCCCGCGGCACCGACCAAAGAGGTCGCCAAGTCCCTCAAGCCCTGGGAGAACCGGACGATCAAGCTCCCGCTGGTCGGCACGGACGAGGTGGTACGGCTCACCGCGCGGGCGCCGCTGACCTGGTATCCGCCGCTGCTCAACTGGCTGGGAGGATCACTGGGCCTGCCCGAGCCGTTCGGTCTGCGGCACGCGTGGGCGGACCGGCCGTGGCGGCACCGTTTCATGGCCGACGACGCGCTGCGCGCGGCCACGCCGGTGCTGCGGGTGGTGCACTCGGCGGCGATCCGGGTGCTGGAGGAGAACGGCGTCGACACGGAGAAGTTCGGCACGCGGTCGGCGTTCCTCAGCACGGCGGTGCAGGATCCGGCGCCGAAGAAGGCCGACCTCTACGACGCGTAGGCCTCCGGCGGTTCGGCCGGGTCTTTCGTGCGGGTGAGTGGGGGTTGCTGTTTCTGGGGGCTGCCGCCCCAGCCCCCCGCTTCGGCCTGGACGGCCTCGTCCTCAAACTCCCCCAAGCTCTACGAGCAGGGGGTACCCCCAGACGGGCTGAGTTGTGCCGGCCGGGCTGAGATGTACGGGCCGGCCTGCGAAGCGCCAAAAGCCCCGGTCATGTCGTCGGCCACGCCTCTGCCAGCATCTTTCTCGTGTCGGCCAGGAGCTGTGGGAGCACCTTGGTGTGGCCGACTACCGGCATGAAGTTCGTGTCGCCGCCCCAGCGGGGGACGATGTGCTGGTGGAGGTGGGCCGCGATGCCCGCGCCCGCGACGGTGCCCTGGTTCATGCCGATGTTGAAGCCGTGGGCGCCGGAGGCGGTGCGCAGGGCCGTCATGGCCTGCTTGGTCAGCTCGGCGAGCTCGGCGGTCTCCGGGCCGGTCAGATCCGTGTAGTCGGCGACGTGGCGGTACGGCACCGTCATCAGGTGCCCACCGTTGTACGGGTAGAGGTTCAGCACCGCGTAGACCTGTTCGCCCCGGCGAACGATCAGACCGTCCTCGTCGGACTTGGCCGGGATCGAGCAGAACGGGCAGCCGTCGTCGGCACCCGGGCCGCTCGGCTTGTTCTCGCCCTGGATGTAGGCCATCCGGTGGGGCGTCCACAGGCGCTGGAACGCGTCCTGCGTCCCCACTCCGATCTGCTGCTCCGGCTCACTCGTCATGCTACGCAGCATATGGCTTCGCCCGTTCGTGGCGTGTCGCCGGGGCGTCGCGGGACGGGAAGGGCAGGGCCCCGGCCGATGTCGTCCATCCGCCGGGGCCCCGAGGTGAGCAGGGTCAGACCTGCGTCCGGTCCCGCACCACCTTCGCGATCTTCGCGATCGCCTCGTCGAACGGGATGCCGTTCTCCTGCGAGCCGTCGCGGTAGCGGAAGGAGACCGAGCCGGCCGCCATGTCGTCGTCGCCCGCGATGACCATGAAGGGCACCTTCTGCTTCTGGGCGTTGCGGATCTTCTTCTGCATACGGTCGGAGGAGGCGTCCACCTCCACGCGCAGGCCCTGCTTCTTCGCCGCCACGGCGAACTTCTGCAGGTAGTCGACGTGCGCGTCACCGATCGGGATGCCGATCGCCTGGACCGGGGCCAGCCAGGCCGGGAAGGCGCCCGCGTAGTGCTCCAGGAGCACCGCGAAGAAGCGCTCGATCGAGCCGAAGAGGGCCCGGTGGATCATGACCGGGCGCTGCTTGGAACCGTCGGCGGCCGTGTACTCCAGGTCGAAGCGCTCGGGCAGGTTGAAGTCGAGCTGGATGGTCGACATCTGCCAGGTGCGGCCGATCGCGTCCTTGGTCTGGACGGAGATCTTCGGGCCGTAGAAGGCGGCGCCGCCCGGGTCGGGGACCAGCGGCAGGCCCTGCTTCTCGGCGACCTGGCGGAGGGTCTCGGTCGCCTCCTCCCAGACCTCGTCGGAGCCGACGAACTTCTCCGGGTCCTTGGTGGACAGCTCCAGGTAGAAGTCGGTCAGACCGTAGTCGCGCAGCAGGTTCAGCACGAAGGTGAGCGTCTTGTCGAGCTCGTCCGACATCTGCTCACGGGTGCAGTAGATGTGCGCGTCGTCCTGGGTGAAGCCGCGGGCGCGGGTCAGGCCGTGCACGACGCCCGACTTCTCGTACCGGTACACGGTCCCGAACTCGAAAAGGCGCAGCGGCAGTTCACGGTACGAGCGGCCGCGCGCGTCGAAGATCAGGTTGTGCATCGGGCAGTTCATGGGCTTGAGGTAGTAGTCCACGCCCTCGTCGAGCTGCATGGGCGGGTACATGCCCTCGGCGTACCAGTCGAGGTGGCCCGACGTCTCGAAGAGCTTCCCCTTGGTCGCGTGCGGGGTGTAGACGAACTCGTAGCCCTCTTCCTCGTGGCGGCGGCGCGAGTAGTCCTCCATCACGCGGCGGACGATGCCGCCCTTGGGGTGGAAGACGGCGAGGCCGGAGCCGATCTGCTCCGGGATGGAGAACAGGTCGAGTTCGTTGCCCAGCTTGCGGTGGTCGCGCTTCTCCGCTTCGGCGAGGAAGTCGAGGTATGCCTTGAGTTCGTCCTTGGACGGCCAGGCGGTGCCGTAGATGCGCTGGAGCATGGGGTTCTTCTCGCTGCCGCGCCAGTAGGCGGCCGCGTTGCGCATCAGCTTGAACGCCGGGATGAGCCGGGTGGAGGGCAGGTGGGGACCGCGGCAGAGGTCCTTCCAGCACAGCTCGCCGGTCTTGGCGTCGAGGTTGTCGTAGATCGTCAGCTCGCCGGCGCCGACCTCGACGTCCGCACCGTCCTCGGAGGAGGCGGAGCCCTTGAGGCCGATCAGTTCCAGCTTGTACGGCTCGGCGGCGAGCTCCTCGCGGGCGGCCTCGTCGGTGACCACGCGGCGGGAGAACCTCTGGCCCCGCTTCTGGATCTCCTGCATCTTCTTCTCGACGGCCTTGAGGTCCTCGGGCGTGAACGGCTTCTCGACGTCGAAGTCGTAGTAGAAGCCGTCCTTGACCGGCGGGCCGATGCCCAGCCTGGCCTCGGGGAAGATCTCCTGCACGGCCTGGGCCATGACGTGCGCGGTGGAGTGGCGCAGGATGTTCAGGCCGTCCTCGGAGGAGATCTCGACGCCCTCGACGGTCTCGCCGTCCTTGACCTCGCAGGTGAGGTCCTTGAGCTCGCCGCCCACGCGCGCCGCGATGATCGAGCGCTCGCCGGCGAAGAGGTCGGCGGCCGTAGTGCCCGTCGTCACCACGCGTTCTTCCCGCTCGGAATCGCGTTGGATGACCACACGGACGTCTGACACCGGTCTCTCCTGACTGCAGGTGGGGTGCGGCGCCATACCGGGAGCGCGCGCAATAGGGGATCGTACCGACCCGGACCGGCCGACCGCGAAACGGTCACCCACAGTCCCCGGCCGGTCGCAACCCCGCGCCGGTCGCGGCCGCCCTCAGTCGCAGTCCTCCCCGCTGCACGCCTCCTCGAAGAAGGCCCCCCCTTCGGTGTGCTCCTGGATCGACTTCAGCAGCCGGTCCCGCTCGGCCTCGTCCACCTGCACCGGTACGACCCCACAGGCCCCGGTCAGCCGCCGGAAGCCGCCGCGGCTCTCCAGGCGCCCCTGCACCCGCACCGGCAGCCCGACGAGGTGGGCGTGCCCGGCTGTCCGGTAGTCCTCCTCGTCCAGCGTCACACGGACGTGCGGCACCTCGGCGCCCGCGAGCACCCGCAGCCGTACGCTGCCCTCGCCGCGCGGCCCCGACCGTCGCATCCGGACGACGGAACCGGTGATCCGCACCGGCACGGACGGTTCGTCGCGCAGAAAGCGGGCGCCGGCCTCGCGCAGGACGGGCAGGTCGCCGGGCGAGAACTCGACCGGCTCGGCGGAGGCCGCGCAGTCCTCCGGGACGCCCGCGGCCGGCGCCCACTCGACGGCGATCCGGGCCCCCTCCGTGCCGCGCACCAGGGAGACGAGGGACTCGGTGAGCTCCCGGCTGACGCCGGCCTCGACCGCGCCGTCGAAGGCGTCCATGCCGCCGGTGGCCCGCTGGTAGTCGATGGCCTCGCGGATGGCGTACAGGGCCTGCTGGAGGCGTACGGCGAGCGGGCGCCCGGCGGCCACGGGGGCGAAGGCGGTGAGCCTGCGGCCGCCGGTCGCCGAGCCGACCAGGACGTCTCCAGCGTCGCGGCCGCCGCCCTGCGGTGCCGGGCGCCGTAGTAGCCCGCACGCGCGCGTGTGGCGAGCGCGGCCGCGAGCAGCATCTGCCGGGCGGCCGTGCGCAACTGCTCCTCGACCGTCCAGGGCGCGGTGTCCACCGGTCCGGCCGGCACGTCCCGCCACCAGCGGATCTCGTCGCTGGGCACGGCGAGTCCGACAAGGACCTCGCGCGCCGAGGGGTTGCCGCTGCGGGACAGGGCGATCAGGGCCTCGCCGAGCAGGTCGTCGCTGTCGGGGAAGGCCCGGCTCTCGGGCACCAGCAGGCTGGTCCCGCCGCCGCCCGGCCCGGGCGGGGTCCAGCGGCCGTAGCGCCCGGGGGCGCCTCCGCGCCGCTGCCAGCCGTGCCGGTGCAGCAGGGCGCCGAGCACGGCGGGGTCGACCTCGGCGGGGTCGGGGGGACGGTTCCAGCGGGCGGCGTCCCCGGTGACGGGATGCGGCCTGCCCTCCCGCAGGGGCTCGTCGTACGGACGGTCCCTCATGGTCTGCCTCCCGTCCCGACCCGCGTCATGATCTCGCACAGCGCCCGGTCGTCGAAGATGCGCGAGGTCGGGATCCGCACGGTGGTCCGGTGCCGGCCGGTGATCGCGTGGCCGGCCAGGTTGACCCAGTAGCAGCAGTGCCGCAGATCGAGCCGGTCGTGGCTGGCGCGCAGCCAGTCGTCCTGGGAGCGCGGCACCAGCATCACGACGATGATCTTGTGCACCGAGACCGGGGTGCGGGCGAGCTTGCGCAGATGGTCGTTGTCGAGCGTGAAGGAGAAGAAGCGGCCCGGCGGGTTCGGCGCGATCTGGTACGTGCACTTCAGCTGCACCTTGATGGTCACCTCGTCGTCGACGGTGTGCCCGGGTGAGCCATGGCTGACGTGCCAGTCGATGCCGTTGTCCGGGAACGGCTGCGACAGCGAGCAGCCGGCCGCCGCGGCGACCGCGTGCAGATATCCGACCTGCAGTGTCTCCATGCAGGCGGTGGTGGCGAGTGTGCCGCGATGGGGTGCCGTCCGTTCGGGCAGCAGCCCGCCCCGCTCGGGCTGCGCTATCACCATGACCAACAGCCTTCCAAGCCAAGTGTTTCCCCGCTGCGGGCCGCTGAACTGCAAAGACCCGCACTCCTGTTGTGTCCTTCCGGCGTACGGCGCAAACAGCCCGGGTATCACCAAACAGGCAGAAGACGGGACGTCAGCTGCCGTGGGTGAACGAGGAGTTGTGGTGCGATGACGAGCTGGTACGAGGGGCCGCTGGCCGCCTTCGACACGGAGACCACCGGCGTGGACGTCGAGACCGACCGGATCGTGTCGGCCGCCGTCGTGGTCCAGGACGCCCCGGGGACCCGGCCCCGGGTGACCCGTTGGCTGGTCAACCCGGGTGTGCCGGTGCCGGAGGCGGCGACGGCGGTGCACGGGCTGACGGAGGAACACCTGCAGCGCAACGGCCGCTGGCCGGCGCCGGTGATGTTCGAGATAGCGGAGGAGCTGGCCGAGCACGCGACCATGCACCGCCCGCTGGTGGTGATGAACGCGCCGTTCGATCTGACGCTCCTGGACCGCGAGTTGCGCCGCCACCGCGCCTCGTCGCTCGACCGCTGGTTTGACTCGTCACCGCTCTTGGTGCTCGACCCGCGGGTCCTGGACAAGCACCTAGACCGCTACCGCAAGGGCCGCCGCACGCTGACCGACCTGTGCGCGCACTACGGCGTCGTACTGGAGGGCGCGCACGACGCGGGCGCGGACGCGCTGGCCGCGCTGGAAGTCGTACGGGCGCTCGGACGGCGCTTCGCGACCCGGCTGGAGCGCCTCTCCCCCGCCGAGCTGCACACCCTGCAGACCACCTGGCACGCGGCACAGGCCCGCGGCCTGCAGGCGTGGTTCGCGCGCAGCGGTTCGGACGAGGCGGTGAGCACCGACTGGCCGTTGCGCCCGGAGCTGCCGGCGGCGGCGTAGCGGCTCGAGGGCCTGGCAACGGACCCCCGTAGCAAGCCAGCAAAAGAGCCGGTCCGCGAGTTGCGGACCGGCTCCTTCCCGGTGGGCGATACTGGGTTCGAACCAGTGACCTCTTCGGTGTGAACGAAGCGCTCTCCCACTGAGCTAATCGCCCGGGAACGAACTGAACAATACAGGTCCGGGCGGGCTTCCTTCAAACCGCTTCGAGGTACGCAGCCAGGCCGCGCCGCCCGGCCCGCATCATCAGCCGGTGGTTGACGCGGAAGAACGGGCGTCCGGGCACGGCCAGTCGCCTCAGCAGGGGCTTGCTGACGTCGACCACCTGGTCGTAGCGGGCGAGGGTGCCGGAGCCGTCGGGGGTGACGGTCCAGCGGGCCCAGCCGTCCATGTCGCCGGACAGCGCCGTCTCCAGGACCCCGGCGGCCGGGTCGCGGCGCACCTCGCGCGCGGTGACGGTCAGGTCGTACGGGAGGAACGCGCGGATGGTGAACAGGCCCGTGGTGTCGTCGAGACGGTGTACCGAGCGCACCTGGGGCCACCAGCTCGGATAGTCCTCGGGTCGCTCCAGCGCTCCGTAGACGACGCCGGCCGGCGCGGTCAGGGACCAGAGACTGAGGAAGCGGTAGTGGGTCCAGTCCATGGGCGGAGTCTGCCCGTACCCAGCGCTTCGCACCGGGATCTGAGTACGTTCTGAGTACGCGCACTCATGCCGGGTGACGTGACGCGGACCACACTCCAGAGCATGACGTACCCCCCGCCCCCGGCCGAGGAGCTGCGGCTCATCGATGCGGAGTTGTGGCAACTCGACGCCCGCCGGGCCCAGTTGCTGACCCGTCGCGCCTGGCTGGTCGCCGCCCTGCACCGTCCGGTGCCGCCGATACCCCTCGCGCCGCCGCGCCCCGAGGCCTCCGCGCCGCGCGTCCAGAATGTGCTGCTCATGCTCGGCGGTGTGCTCCTGACCATCGCGGCGGTGGCGTTCACGCTGGTCAGCTGGGGGCACCTGGGCATCGCCGGACGGGCCCTGGTGCTCGGCGCGGTCACCCTGGCCGCGCTCGCGGCGCCGGTGGCGCTGCTGAAGCGGGGGCTCGGGTCGACGGCCGAGTCGGTGGCGGGTCTGGGTCTCGCGCTGACCGTGCTCGACGCGTACGCGCTGCACGAGGTGGCGTTCACCGGCACGGGCGGCACGGCGTACGCGGCGCTCGCCGCGGCGGCACTGGCGGGGCTGTGGGCGGCGTACGGGCTGCCGCCTCTGACGGCACCGCTGCGCACGCCCGTTCCCGCCGCGCTGCTCTCGGCCCAACTCCCGCTGCTCCTCTGGGCGATAGCGGTGGGCAGCGGCCCGTACCGCATCGCGTCGGCACTCCTGGCGACGGCCGGATTCGACACGGTCGTGGCACTCGTGAGCACCACCCAGGCCGTCCGCCTCGTCGCCGCCCTCGGCGCTTGCGGCACGGGCGGCCTCGGCGCATGGACGGCCGGCTGGCTCTCCTGGGACGCAGCCGGCCCGAGCGCCGCCGCCCGTGCGGCGGCGCTCCTCGCCCTCGCGGCGGTGATCGTGCTCGGCGCCGCCTGGCGCCTGGAGCGGCCGGTCACCGCCGCGAGTGGCGCTGTGGCGGGAGGTCTGCTGCTGGTGACGGCGTTCGGCGGCCTCCTGCGCGTGACGCTGCCGGACGACTGGACGGTGCCCGGCCATCTGGCCCTGGGCGTCGCCCTGTTGGCGGCCGTACGAGCACCACTCCCCGAGCCCGTACGCCGTGGTCTTTTCCTGGCCTCGGGCGGCGTCCAGGCCATGGCGCTGCTGTGGACCGTCCCGTTGGCCGCCGTCACCCTCCTGGGCCCCGCCGCCTGGGCGACGCACGTCTGGTCCGGTGCCCCGTCCGACGCGCGCGCCACGGTGACGGCCGACGCGCCGTGGCCGCCGCACGCGGTGGCGGTGCCGGTCGTCCTCGCGGTCGTCACCGCCGTGCTGATGCTGGCGGTTCGCGACACGATCTGGCGCCCCCGGGCCCTCGCCGGCGCCCTGACCCTGGTGTGGGCCACGGTTCTCGTCCTCCCGGCGGTGCTCCAACTGCCGTATGCCGCCGGGCTGTCGATCCAGGGGGTCACCACGGCGGCAGCGCTGCTGGCGGCCGTGTCCCGACGCCGCCACGCGCCCGAGCAGGAGCCCGACCAGGAGTCCGAGCGCCCACCCGCGCAGCCGACCACCTACCCGCCCGCGCAGGTGACCGCCCTGGTCCTCGCGCTCCTCACCTCCCTCGCCCTGTCCTTCGGCGCGCTCGCGACACGAACGGCGACCCTGACGGTGCTCGGCGCCCTGACGGCGCTGTTCGCGGGGGCGTCCCTCGTCTCGCGTCTCGCCCCGGTCACGGCCCCCGCCGCGCTCGCCCACGCCACCGCGCTCGCCGTCGCCACGGGCGCCGTCGCCGACTGGCAGCCGTCGCACACGGCCCTGCTCGTGCTGGCGGTCCCCCTGGCCGCCGCGCTCCTCGCCGCGCGTCTCGGCGACTCCCCGGCGGCCGTCCCGGTGGAGGCGGCGGGAGCGGCGGCCGGACTGCTCGCGACCGGGCTCGCCCGCACCGACCCGCCGATGCTGGCCCTGGTGCTCGGCCTGTGCGCGGTGATCACCGCGGGCGTGGCGATCCGCCCCGGCCGCCGCCCCGTCGGCTACGCGTCCGCGGCCCTGTTCGCCCTGGCCGCCTGGGTACGGCTGGCGTCCTGGGGTGTCGTGGCCCCCGAGGCGTACACGCTCCCCGTCACCGTCCCGGCGCTGATCATCGGCGTACTGCGCAGGCGGCACGATCCGCGGACCTCGTCCTGGACGGCGTACGGCGCCGCACTCGCCGCCACCTTGCTGCCGAGCGTCGCCGCCGCCTGGGGCGATCCGCACTGGACCCGTCCCCTGCTGCTGGGCACGGCGGCGCTCCTGCTCACCCTGCTGGGCGCCCGGCACCGGCTGCAGGCGCCGCTCGTACTCGGTGGCGGCGTGCTCACGCTGGTCGCGCTGCACGAACTCGCCCCGTATCTGGTGCAGATGGCCGGCGCGCTGCCCCGCTGGGTGCCTCCCGCCCTCGCCGGGCTGCTCCTGCTCGCGCTCGGGGCGACGTACGAGCAGCGCATCCGGGACGTCCGGCGGGTGCGGGAGGTCCTGGGGAGGATGAACTGAGCGGTTACGACGGCATCCTGTCGCCGAGCAGCGCCAGGTTCTCGATGGCGGCGAGGCCGTAGAGCGCGGTGTCGTTCGAGGACACCCAGCTCGCCTCGCCGCCCTCGACCAGCGTGGCCGGGCCGGTCAGCCGCTCCGTCCTCCACGGCGAGGATTCCGCGTAGCCGTCAAACTTCGTCCAGGCGCGCTTGGCGAGCGTCGCGTCGCCGGTCTGTACGGCGGCGTAGGCGTCGAGGCGGGAGTGACCCTGGAAGAGCAGCAGGGTGCCGAAGTTGGAGCCGTAACGGGCCGTCTGCTCGGCCTTGGTGGCGTTGAAGCAGCGGCAGTAGTCGAGGTAGGCATCCTTGAACCGCGGCATGTCGACGAGGTGGATGAGCTCGGCGCACAGTTCGTTGAGGCCGGAGACGGCGGAGAGGTGGGGCACCGAGACCACGGGCGTGTCGGCGACGGCGAACCTGCCGGTGTCGAGGTCGTACAGACCGCTGCCCTGCACGAAGCCGTTGGGCTGGGCGGCGATGGTCTCCAGGGTTGACAGCACGCGCGCCTTGGCCTTCTCCCACTTGGGGCCCTTGCGCTCCCACTCGGTCAGCCAGGCCGACACCAGTCCGCTCCAGTCGGTGCCGAAGCCGATCGACAGGGCGTGCCGGTCGGGTGTGTACGGCTCGGTGCGGATCTTGCGGATCGGGTCGAGGACGAGGAACGTCTCGTCGGAGTCGACATTGGCGTGCATGAGGTCGCCGACGCGCTCGTCGGCGGTGAGGAAGTAGTAGTAGTAGCGCCGGTAGGTGGTGTTGGCGATGCGCTGCTGCTTGGCGCTGTCGGCGAAGTGCTGCACGCCGTGCCGGGTACCGAGTCCGGCCCATTCGCCCAGGTGGTAGACGTCGACCTCGCCGGTGTGGCGGGTCATGGCCTCGGCGAAGCGGAAGATGTCGGCGCGGCCGGAGCGCAGATACCTACTGCGGTCCCGCCGAC
Organism: Streptomyces sp. HUAS 15-9; assembly: GCF_025642155.1. Lineage (NCBI taxonomy): Bacteria > Bacillati > Actinomycetota > Actinomycetes > Kitasatosporales > Streptomycetaceae > Streptomyces > Streptomyces qianjiangensis. Next base: position 1,674,873 of record NZ_CP106798.1, read on the forward strand.
GCCACCGGTGAAGTTGTCGAACCCGACCCACTTCGGGGTGTTGAAGAGGTTGTAGTCCGTGAAGGCGAAGTAGAGCGAGGCGACCATCGGGCCCGCGGTCAGCAGCAGGAAGCCGGCGATCCACGGGGACATGAACAAGTAGCCGGCGAGGTTCTCCTGGCGGCCCCGGCGCCCCCGCCGCCCCCTGGCCGTGGGGGCGGCGGCACGGGTCTTCCGGGCGGCGGGCACGGATTCCTTGACGAGCGTCACGGAGGTTCCCTTCAGCCCTGGAAGGCGGCCTCGGACTCGGTGAGGAACTGCTTCACCGGGTCCGCGACCGTGGTCTTGCCCTGTCCGAGGTCACCGCCGATGCGCAGGAAGGCGGCCTCGACGGTGTCGGCACCCGAGGGGTGCGGCGTGATCGTGCCGATGACGCCGGACTTGGCGGTGTCCTCCTCGTACTGCGCGATCTCCTTGCTCACCGCGTCGGCCGGCTTGAACGCCGCGTACTGCTCGGTGCTCGCCAGGATGCCCCGGTCGTAGCCCATGATCTTGCCGACCTCGGGGTCGTGGACCATGAAGTCGATGAACTGGGCGACTTCCTCGGGGTGCGCGGTACGGGCCGAGGCGCTCAGCATCAGAGACGCCAGGTACTGGCCGGTGCGTGTGCCGTCCACCGTCGGGATCGGGGCCAGGCCGTAGGTGCTGCTGCCCTCCGCCGAGTAGCGGACCGTGAAGTTGTCCCAGGTGAACTCCGAGGCACCGTGTCCGGCGGAGAGCGAGGACTTGGGCTGGTCCTGGGAGACGACCTTCGGGTCGGTGACGATGCCGGCCTTCACCCGGTTGTAGCCGTCCTGCCACCACTCCGTCAGATCAGCCTTGTCGAAGCCGAGCCCGACCTTGGTGAAGAACGCCTTGCCGTTCTGCCGGAGGTACAGGTCGTACAGGTACATGATGGTGAAGTAGCCGGTGTCCCCGGGAGTCCCGGTCCTGTCGTGGATGGTCTTCAGGGCCTTGAAGTACTCGTCCCAGGTCCAGCCCGCCCGCGGATCCACGCCCGTCCGCTGGAAGACCTTCTTGTCGACGACCAGCGCCATGGTGTTCGAGCCGACGGGCACACCGAGCTGCTTGCCGTCCACCTCGCCGACCTTGGTCACACCGGCGCGGAAGTGATCCAGGCTCAGATTGCCTGCCTGCACCTGGGACTTCAGGTCGAGAAGAATGCCTCTCTTGTCGTACTTCCGAAGAAATCCGACGGCATTCTGGAAAACGTTCGGCGGATTTCCGCCCGCGGCCTGCGTCTGAAACTTCTCCCAGAACGAGAGATACGCCTGGAAGTCGGTCTTGACCTTGATCTTCGGATACTTCTTCTCGAAGAGCGCGATGCTCTGATTGATCCTTTTCGCCCGCTCCTCGGCACCCCACCACGAGTAACGGATCGTCACCGTCCCGCCCCCGGAACCGCTGCCAGCGCCACACCCCGTCGTGGCGGCCGGCCCGAGCGCGGCCGTCGAAGCCCCGGCCGCCTTGAGGATCGTTCACCTCTCCACATTCCTGCCACTTCCCACAGTCGGGCCCTCCCGCGCGTCGCCGCTCGCATGAATCGTTTCAAGCAAGCGCTTGCTGGCACAAGGTACGGAGCCCCACGAGTGCGTCAATGACTCGGGCAGGAATTTCTCGCGCGGGCGCCTACCGGCGGGAAGGCGGGGACGAGGCCGGGAACCGGAGCGGGAACGGGGGCGATTGGAAGGTTTGGGCCACCCCGAAGTCGTCGCACCTGGGCGTTTCGCTCTTGCAGTTGGCCCAGATCGTCCAATGACCGAGGTGATGCCTCAGCCGGAGCGAGCCGGCCGGTACAGACGACGGCCCGCTTGCACTGATGCAGGCGGGCCGTCGGTTCCGGGTGGGCGATACTGGGTTCGAACCAGTGACCTCTTCGGTGTGAACGAAGCGCTCTCCCACTGAGCTAATCGCCCGGACGCAGGGAGAACATTACCCCATGTCAGGCGGTGCCTCCGACCAGTGCCGACCAGCGCCGACCGGTGCGGATCACTGGTGCTTGAGCTCCCAGGGCATCACGACGCCGAACCTCCCGACGTAGATCCCGACGAGGACGGCCACGATCACCAGGCCGATCACCGTGAGGGCGATGTTGCGCCGACGGACCTTCGGTTCCAGCGCCCGCTGGGCCGCCTCCGTGACCTTGCGCTTGGTCCAGCGCAACACCAACTGGGCCCAGACGAACTCCGTGGCCCAGACCGCCATACCGGCGAAGATCACCACCCAGCCGGGTCCCGGCAAAGGCAGCAGGACGACGCCCGCGACGACGACCGCCAGGCCGACGACGAAGATGCCGACCTGCCAGCTCACGTGCAGGGCGCGCCGCGCCTTGATGAACTCCGGCGCCTTCGATCCGAGCCCGCTTCCGACGCGCACCCCGTCCGCCTCCGCCTCGCCGGACGCCACAGCGACGTCGCCCGGCTCGTTACTCCCCGTATTCACACGGAGAGTCCCTACGCGAGTGAAACCGGTCACCGGAATGGTCGTACCTCGCGTACTGGTTCTCGGCCGGAAGAGTTACGTAAAGACACGCAAAACACTCAGAGGGGTTTACAACGGCACCGTAGGTGGCATGTCGATTTCGCCGACGTGCGAATCCCCGAGCGCACACTGAGCGAAAGGCCCTGGCGCTTATGAACACCACGGTCAGCTGCGAGCTGCACCTGCGCCTCGTTGTGTCGAGCGAGTCCTCCCTGCCTGTCCCCGCAGGCCTGCGGTACGACACGGCCGACCCCTACGCCGTGCACGCCACCTTCCACACCGGAGCCGAGGAGACCGTCGAGTGGGTGTTCGCCCGCGACCTCCTCGCCGAGGGTCTGCACCGGCCCACAGGCACCGGCGACGTCCGCGTCTGGCCGTCCCGCAGCCATGGCCAGGGCGTCGTGTGCATCGCCCTGAGCTCCCCGGAGGGGGAGGCCCTGCTCGAGGCCCCTGCGCGGGCCCTGGAGTCCTTCCTGAAGCGGACGGATGCCGCCGTGCCTCCGGGCACGGAACACCGGCACTTCGATCTGGATCAGGAGCTCTCGCACATCCTGGCGGAAAGCTAGGTCGCGGCCCCTCGAAGCCGCCCGGCGCCGTCCACTCGGGGAGACGGCTCGGGCCCAAGACAATCGCATACGGGATGCGCACCGGCGCCGTCACCGTGGGTTTCCGCGGGGGCGGCGTCGGTGTGCGTGGGCGTCCGGCACCCGTGGTCACGGTCACGGAGCGTGCTCCTGGGAACGCCTTCGGCCACGAGAACGTTCTACCGGCAGCCAGCCACTACCATCGGCCAGCATCGGCGGGCGCCCGCCCGACCCCCCAGGCCAGGGAGCGAAACGTGCTGATCACCCACGACACCCGGTGCGCCCTCGACACCGTGGTGGATCTGGTGAACACCGTGCCGGAGGACGACACGACGGCGGACGGACTGCCGGATGTCGCGGCCCTCGAAGATTTTGTGCGAACGCACAAAATAAGTGATGTCGGGATCCTGTCCGAGTTCGACCTGTCGGCGGTGCGCAAGATCCGCGGACGGTTCGCGGGGATCTTCGCGGCTCCCGACGGCCGGTCCGCGGCCGGCCTGATCAACGAACTGGTCGCCGCCGCCGGCACGACGCCCCGGCTGACGGACCACGACGGCTACGACTGGCATGTGCACTACTTCGCCCCCGGCGCCTCCGTGGCCGACCACCTCGCCGCCGACTGCGGAATGGCACTGGCCTTCTTCGTGGTCGCCGGGGAGCAGGAGCGGCTGCGGCGCTGCGAGGCCCCCGACTGCCGGCGCGCCTTCGTCGACCTCTCCCGGAACCGCTCGCGGCGCTACTGCGACAGCCGCACCTGCGGGAACCGGCTGCACGTGGCCGCGTACCGGGCACGGCGCAAGGAGGCGGCGGGCTGATCGCCCGCCCGGCCTGCCCTTCTCTGTGCGGAGCGCCTTGGCGCCTATGCCCTCGTCGATGCGGGACGCCTCGGTGCCGACGCCCGTCCCGGCGGGTGGCGCCGGGAAGGGCGTGTACGGCTCAAAGCCACAGCAGATCGTGCAGCGCGGCCATGAGGAGCAGACACCCGATCACCGCTAGGAAGATCATCAGCGGTGGCTGGGAAAGGGCGAAGAGGCATCCACGCGGCTCGTCCTTCGGCGGCGCGGCATCGCTCTGTGTCGTGTCCAGCATCTCGCGGCGATGATGGCCCAGGGGGCACCTCCCGCGCGATCAACACGCCCGTTGGATGCGGGAGTTCGCCGAATTCTGTGATCTCCGGTCCGGTTCGGGTCCGACCATGATCACTTCCGGGTGCGGTCTCGACCCACTGTGTCGTTTCAGTACGTCACGCGACCGTCATCCCGAGCGGTCGCCCGAACCGTCATATGCCGTGCTTCTTGAGGATGGCCTCGATGTCGCTGAAGTCGTCCGAGGAGCCCGTGGCGCGGGGCGCGGTCGTCGGCCGGGTCGCCGGGCCGAGGGAGGGCGCGGAGGCCGTCGGGGCCACCGCCGTCTCGCTCCGGGCGGCGCGGGCGGCCTTGCGCTCCGCACGGGTGCCCCCACGTCGGCGTTCGACGGCGCGTGTGGTCGCGAGCAGGGCCCAGGCCCCGCCCAGCAGGCCGAAGCCGATCCAGGCCGTGGGGCTGAACGCGGTGTCGGCCAGCCAGCCGACGACACCGGTCATCACCAGGCCGACGGGAATGAGTGAGTAGGCCGCGATGCGGACGGCCGCCAGGAAGCGCTTGCGGTAGGCGGTGACCGCAGCGATGCCCAGGCCGGCCGCGGACACGGCGGAACAGACGGTCTCGGCAATCATCCGGTCCTCCTGGCGGACTCGGTCGGGCAGGATGGAAGGGCAGCGTGCGCTCGCGGACGAGCGAGCTGCGCTTCGTCCCTTCCATCCTGCACCGCCCGGTACCCGCAATGCCATGGTCGGGCCCGACATCAGGGACATCTCCGGGTCGCGTCCTCCCCAGGTGCCGGTCACCGGCGTACGGTCCCGATTCGGCCCCGGGATGCCCGCCTGGGAGACTGGTGCCCATGAGCGACTCCTCCCCCGCACCCACCGGTATCGCCGTTCCCGTACTCGAGGTGTGGTGCGAACTCCAGTGCCCGGACTGCCGCAGCGCCCTGGACGACTTGCACGCCCTGCGCGCCCGCTACGGCGACCGGCTGGAACTGCGGCTGCGGCACTTCCCGCTGGAGAAGCACAAGCACGCCTTCGCCGCGGCGCAGGCCGCCGAGGAGGCCCTGGAACAGGGCAAGGGCTGGGCGTACGTGGAGGCCGTGCTCGGACGGGTCGAGGAACTGACCCGCAGGGGAGAACCCTTCCTGGTCGAGGTCGCCCGCGAACTAGGTCTGGACGCCGAGGAGTTCGACACCGCACTGATCGACGGGCGGCACATCCTGATCGTCGACGCCGACCAGGCCGAGGGCAAGGCGATCGGTGTGACGGGCACCCCGACGTATGTCATCGCCGGCGAACGCCTCGACGGCGGCAAGAGCCAGGAGGGGCTGCGCGAGCGCATCGAGGAGATCACCGACCGGCTGCTGGCCGGGCAGGACTGACCTCGGAGCAGGTCTTTGTGACGTCGGGACGGTACGTCGAGACCTCAGAGCAGGGTCTTGTACATCGCGTACGACGTCGGCACGTATCGCAGTGACGCGTACAGCCGCTCGGCCGGTGTGTTGCCGGCAAAGACGTTGAGGCCCAGGACGCGCTTTCCGGCGGCGATCGCCTGGGCCTCGGCCAGCAGCATCAGCGAGCGTCCGTGGCCCCGGCCCCGGGCCTGCTCGTCGATCTCCACGTCGTAGACGTACGCCGTGTCCCCGGCGAGTGACAGCCACAGCGTCCCGACCCCGGCTCCCTCCTGCTCCAGCACGCTCACCAGCATGTTCTCGGTCGCGAGGCCCTGGGGCAGCAGCTGTGCGTGGTCGTGTTCCGACTTGGCCCGCGCCTCGGCCCCGGGTACGCCGCGGTCGATCCAGTCCTGCGCGTAGTCCGCGAGCTTGCGCACGAGCCAAGGCCCGTACTCGGACTCGGTCATGGGTCTGCCCCGGCTGCCCGCGGGCAGTGCGGGCGGTGTGTCGCCGAGCGGCTTCTCCATGCCGCGGTTGCGGTGGACGTAACCGAGCGCCGTGGCGAGCCGCAGTGCGCCCTCGGCGTCGGCGGGCACGGAGACCTCGATGCGCTTGCAGCCCCAGCCGCGCGCCACCTCCTCGGCGGCGAGCGCGGCCACCGCGCCCCGGCCGCGTCCGCGGTCGGGCTCCTCGATGCACAGGTAGTCGATCCGGGCGACGGTGGGCCCGAAGACGGGGTGCGTGGAGAGGTGCACCACACCGACGGGACGCCCGTTCACGCACACCTGGAAGTGACGCGACAGCGCCCCGTCGGTGGCCCGCTGAAGCGGCTCGGTCGGCCGCAGGGTAGTGGTCATCACGGGTGTTCTACCCGTTCCCGGGGCCCGGAGCAGCCCAATATCCGGGGCCCCTTCCGAGAGCGTCGGGGAGCGTCCGGGCCGATCAGGGGTCGAGGTCGTGCCCGGACCGCTCGTCGAAGATCCGCATCGCCTTGGCGGTCACCGGGCCCGGCGCGCCGGGCAGTTCGCGGGCGTCGACCCGGTGCACGGCCTGTACGTCCCGGAGGGTGGACGTGAGGAAGACCTCGTCGGCGCGTTCCAGGACGTCCAGCGGCAGGTCGGTCTCCTTGGCGCCGGTCCACTCGACGGTCAGGGCGCGGGTGATGCCGGGCAGGCAGCCGGAGGCGATCGGCGGGGTGTGGATCTCGCCGTCGAGGACGACGAAGACGTTCGAGCCCGTGCCCTCGCAGAGCTGCCCGACCGTGTTGGCGAACAGCGCCTCGGAGGCGCCCTGTTGACTGGCCCTGGCGAGGGCGACCACGTTCTCGGCGTACGAGGTCGTCTTCAGGCCGGTCAGCGCGCCCCGCTCGTTGCGGGTCCAGGGGACGGTGATCACGGCGGTGGAGTCGGCGCGGCGGCGGGTCTCACCGAGGGCGACCACCAGGGTCGGGCCGTGCTCGCCGCGGTCGGAGCCGAGGGGACCGTGGCCGCCGGTGTAGGTGATGCGCAGCCGGCCCAGTGGCATCGGGTTGGCCTCCAGGACGGCGGCGCAGGCGCGGCGCACCTCGTCGTGGTCGGGGTCGGGCAGCCCGAGCCCCCGGGCCGAGCGGGTCAGCCGGTCCAGGTGGCGGGTGAGCGCGAACAGCTTCCCGTCGGTCGCCTTCACCGTCTCGAAGATGCCGTCGCCCACGGTCAGCCCGTGGTCGAAGACGGAGACACGGGCGGACTCGATGTCCTGCAGTCCGCCGTCCAGCCAGATCTTCACCCGAGACCCCTTCCACTTTGCGCGTACGTGCCCGACGCTACCGCGAGCAGCCGGGACGCCTTCAGTTCGGTCTCCCGCCACTCCCCCTCGGGGTCCGATCCCCAGGTGATACCGGCGCCCGTGCCGAAGCGCAGCGTCGCCGCGCCCTGGGCGGACCGGTCGATCCAGAAGGTGCGGATGCCGACGGCCAGCTCGCCGGTGCCCCGGTCGGCGTCGACCCAGCCGATGCCGCCGCAGTACGGGCCGCGGGGCGCCGTCTCCAGGGCGTCGATGATCCGCAGGGCGCTCGACTTGGGCGCGCCGGTGACGGAGCCGGGCGGGAAGGCGGCGGCGAGCAGTCCGGGCCAGCCCGCGCCGTCACGCAGCTCGCCGCGGACGGTGGACACCAGGTGGACCAGGCCGGGGTGCTTCTCCACGGCGCACAGGTCGGGGACGGTCACGCTGCCGGTGGCGCAGACCCGCCCGATGTCGTTGCGGACCAGGTCCACGATCATCACGTTCTCGGCGTAGTCCTTCTCCAGGAGGTCCGCCTCGGTGCGTCCGGTGCCCTTGATCGGCCCGGACTCGACGATCAGTCCGGCACGGCGCAGGAAGAGCTCGGGCGAGGCCGTGGCGATCTCCACTCCGTCCTGGGGCAGCCGAATGGTTCCCGCGTACGGCGCCGGGTTGCCGCGGGCCAGCAGTGCGGTCAGGGCGTCCACGTCGGCGTCGGGGGCGACCGGCGCGGAGAGCACCCGGCAGAGGTTGGCCTGGTAGACCTCGCCGGCCGCGATGTGCTCGCGTATCCGGTGCACGGCCACGATGTACGCCGCGCGGTCGAGGGACGACGTCCAGTCGTCTGCCGCCGGGCCCCGCCACCGGCCCGGCACCGGGGCGGGCACCGGCTCGTCCCGTACGTCCGCGAAGCGGGCGCAGGTCAGCCGCCCCTCGAAGTCCGCGCAGACCGCCCAGAAACCGGAGGAGTCCAGGGCCGCGGGATCACTGGTGACATCGAGGAGGCCGGTGGCGACACGGTCACCGAAGCGGGCGAGAGGAGCGAGGTCGAGCACGGAGTCGAGTCTATGGCGGGTGTCGTGAGGGTGGCCCGGGCATGTCCCGCTGGTGCCCTGACCACGTCCTTCGGTGGGTGCAGCGCAGCACGCTGCGCAAACGCGTTTTTGTGCTGGCCCGGGAATCCGCTAGAGTTCAACACGTCGCCGGGCCGCGGAAGCGGGCCGAAACGACAGGCGGACGTAGCTCAGTTGGTAGAGCGCAACCTTGCCAAGGTTGAGGTCGCGAGTTCGAGCCTCGTCGTCCGCTCGAAGGAACCAGGGGTCTTCCCGATCCCCTACACTCCTGGTGGAGTGGCCGAGAGGCGAGGCAACGGCCTGCAAAGCCGTCTACACGGGTTCAAATCCCGTCTCCACCTCCAAGGACGATTAGCTCAGCGGGAGAGCGCTTCCCTGACACGGAAGAGGTCACTGGTTCAATCCCAGTATCGTCCACTGGTCCGCAAGGACCTTGATCCGCGAGGATCCCCGCGCGATTAGCTCAGCGGGAGAGCGCTTCCCTGACACGGAAGAGGTCACTGGTTCAATCCCAGTATCGCGCACGCAGTACTCCCGGACGATTAGCTCAGCGGGAGAGCGCTTCCCTGACACGGAAGAGGTCACTGGTTCAATCCCAGTATCGTCCACCACACACCGGAGCCCCCGGCCGTCTCGTACGGCCGGGGGCTCCGTCGTGCGCGGCTCAGCTGGAGAACAGCATGTGTCCGAAGCTCTTGTGGCGGTGGTGGCCGCCGTGACCGCCGTAGTGACCGCCGTGACCACCGTGCGGGGCGCCCCAGGCGGGGGCGGCCGGAGCGGCGGGGTACGCCTGCGGGGCGGACGGCGGGGCGGGCTGCGTCCACTGGGACTCCAGGCGGGTCAGCGCCTCGAGCTCGCCGTAGTCGAGAAAGATGCCGCGGCAGCCGCTGCACTGCTCGATCTGGACGCCATTGCGGTTGTAGGTGTGCATCGGCGCATGGCACTTCGGACACTGCATGGTCGGCTCAACTCCTCGCCGGTAGGTCCTGCTTCGTGTTTCCCCAGGACAGACTCAGTCCGGCCCCGGTCGGTTGCACCTTACTTCGGGAACCCGTGCGACAACTCGGGCGGTACGGAACCCATTCGGTCACAGGCGTCGACCAGGGACTGCTCCACCTCGTCCAGGGGGCGTCCGGCCGCGAGCGCTTTCGTGACAAATAGGGCGGCGGTCTGTGCGGTGAGGGCGCGGGCCGGGACGTCCAGGGCCGACCAGGGGTCGCCGTCCGTGGGTACGGCCGGGCCGCCGGCCGCGCGGTAGGCGGTCAGGAAGCGGGTCCACTCGTCGGGCGGGAGGAGTCCGCAGGCGTACCAGGCGGCGGGGCGCGCGAGATCCCAGGCCGGGACGCCCACGCCGAGGTCGTCGACGTCGATGAGCCGCCAGGGGCCGTCCGGGGACGGGTGCCGGACCAGCTGGCCGAGGTGCAGGTCGCCGTGGCACAGGGCCGGGGCGTCGGGCATGGGGGCCTCGGCACGGGCCCAGGCCGGGAGCGCCGCCCAGGCCCGCAGTATCGGGGGCGCCGCGGGGTGGGGGCCCGGTGCCGCGGCGAGGGCCGCCCGGAGACGGCCGATCGCCCGGGCGGCCTTTGCGGGGCCGCGCATGGGAGGCAGGGGCAGGGCCGAGGTGGCAGGGGCAGGGGCGGGGAGGGCGGCTGCCAGGGGGCGCCGAGGGGCAGGTACGGCGGGGGGCTCGGTGGGAAGGTCGCACCGGGTGCCGGAAGTTCCGGTGGCGGAAGCTCGGTCGGCAGGGGCGAGGGCCGTGGCCGGGATTCGATGGAGGCGGGCCAGCAGCGTGGCCGCGGCCTCCCAGGGGGCCGCGTCCGGGTCGTCCGGGTCCACGGGGGTTCCGTACGGCCAGAAGGTCACGAGGCGGTCGTTCAGGGCGGCGGTCGGGGCCAGCGGGGCGAGGAGGATGTCCGGGTGGCGGACTGCCGCGGTGAGACGCAGGGCCAGCTCGGCGGGGTCGGTGCCCGGGGCGTGGGCCTTCGCGACGGTGTCCGCATGGCGGACGACGGTGGCGTCGAGGCGGTCGGCGAGGGTGACGGTCGCGCCGCAGGCGCAGGGGGCTTCGCCGGGGTGGGCCGCGGCTGTGGCCTTCGCGGTCAGCTGCGGCAGTACGTCTGCGGTCACGGGGTTCCCTGAGTGCGTGCGGCTGTGTCCGGCGAGCGTACGCGGCTGTGGCGGGCCGTGCCGTGCCCGAGCCGGCGTCGTACCCCCCGCGGGAGCCCGACGCCGGCCCTGGCGCACAAAAGCAATGCCGGCGCAGCTCCCCAGCTGCGCCGGCATTTGTGCCGTCCGCCGCACCCCCGTCCCCACGGGGTTTCATGGGTGGATGTCCCCGCCCGGACCGCTCTTCCGGGCCTGGGGTCGCCGCTCAGCGCCCCAGCATCACGCCCACGGACGACGCCTGTGTGGCCACTGTCTCCCAGCCGTCGAAGACGAGGAGGAGCAGGGCCGCCAGGGGAAGGGCCATGATCGTCGCCACCAGGGGGTGGCGGCGGCCCGTACGGCGGGGCGCTGTGCGCCCCTGCGTGCGAATCAGGGTCCGCGGTGCCGTCAGGGCCATGGTCCCTCTCCTGACCGTCTCGATTGTCATCGGCAGCGGCGGGTGTCTGACCTCGGGGGACGAGTGCTGCACCCGCCGCTTGACCTCAAATCTAGGCTCGTGGCACCCACCGGGCGTCATGCCGTCGTACCGAATCGCGGGCCTCCCGGAGGATGAGCCATCACCTGCGGAGTACTCCCCTGGGTGGAGACGAGGTCCTAGGTCTAGGGGTCTTCCCTGAGGGGTCGCCCGCTGTGTCCGGGCTTTTCCGAGCTGTCCTCGCGGGGCACCGGCTGCTCCACGAGGGCCAGGACCCGGTTCGCCATGAAGCGGGCCGTACGGACGACGGACCCTCCCCCACCGCCTGAAGGGCGTGGGGGGACCCCCAGCGTGACTTCGCTCACTTCCACGACGCCTCGGCGCACCGCCGTCTCCACCCTGCGGCCCGCTCTGCTCGCCACCACCTCGTAGGTGCGCGTCGTATCGCCGGCATCCACGACTATCTCCACGCGGTCACCCTTCACGGGTTCAATCCCCCTTCTATGACAGGCGGTTGAGGTCACAGCTCGGTCAAGACCGCCCGGATCGGGGACTTCCTGACCACCCCTCAAGTCTCCCACCCGGCACTGACAATCCTTCGGGCCGAGAGGGCGCGGCCTCTGCGCGCGGGCGGCCGCGGAAACGTAAGCTGTGGCTCGTCACACGGACCGGGCAGCGGGGATGAACATGGCGATGATGCGCCTGAGGCGCGAGGACCCGCGCGTCGTCGGCTCGTTCAGGCTTCACAGACGGCTGGGCGCGGGCGGGATGGGCGTTGTCTACCTGGGTTCCGACAAGAAGGGACAGCGGGTCGCCCTGAAGGTCATCCGGCCCGATCTGGCGGAGGATCAGGAGTTCCGCTCGCGCTTCGCCCGTGAGGTCTCGGCGGCTCGGCGGATCAGGGGCGGGTGTACGGCGCGGCTCGTCGCGGCGGATCTCGACGCGGAGCGGCCGTGGTTCGCCACGCAGTACGTGCCCGGCCCCTCCCTGCACGACAAGGTCGCCGACGAGGGTGCGCTCGGGGCGGCGGAGGCGGCCGCGATCGGTGCCGCCCTGTCCGAGGGGCTCGTCGCGGTGCACGAGGCGGGGGTCGTGCACCGGGATCTGAAGCCGTCCAACATCCTGCTGTCCCCGAAGGGGCCGCGGATCATCGACTTCGGCATCGCCTGGGCGACGGGGGCCTCGACGCTCACGCACGTCGGCACGGCGGTCGGCTCGCCCGGGTTCCTCGCGCCCGAGCAGGTGCGCGGTGCCGCGGTGACGCCCGCCACGGACGTGTTCTCGCTGGGCGCGACCCTGGCGTACGCCTCGACCGGTGACTCCCCTTTCGGGCACGGCAGTTCCGAGGTGATGCTGTACCGCGTGGTGCACGAGGAACCGCACCTGCACGGCGTACCGGACGCGCTCGCCCCGCTGGTACGGGCATGTCTGGCGAAGGACCCCGAGGAGCGGCCCAGTACGCTCCAACTCTCCCTCAGGCTCAAGGAGATCGCGGCCCGCGAGGCCCAGGGCCTGTCCGACGTACGGCCGCCCACGCCCCGGCCCGGCGAGACCGACCGGCCCACCGGGCGGCTCACCGACACCCGCTCCGAGCAGCAGCGCACACTGCGCCGTCCACAGCCGTCGCCGAGCTCGAGCTCGACCCCCGCACCGCGCGGCGGCACTCCGGCACGGGGCGGCAGCGCCTCGCGCGGCGGCGGTGCCCCGTCGCGGGGCGGATCCCGGCCGACCCCGGTGGCCCGCAATACGACACGGGGCGGCAGCCGCCCCGCGCCCCGCAGCGGCACCGGCCGCCCGGGACCGCGCGCCACGGGGACCGGGCGACGGCCGGCCAATCCGCGGCTGCTGCGGCAGCGGCTGTTCGTGTTCGTCGTGGTGACCCTGCTGGTCGCCCTCGGCATCGCGACGGCCCAGGGCTGTCAGGGGCCGTCGCGGGGACTCGGCGGCGTGGGAGGAACGGTGTCGCCGCACCACGCGCACGTACATGTGCCACCACCGGATGCCAGGGCGGCCTGAGGAGCCTGCGCACCCCGGGTCGGTGGCCCGCTCGACCGGACCAGGACCGGCAACTGTTCAGCTTCGCGGACGACCACACGGAGGGGGATGCGGCGGCGATCCTGCGCCGCGCCATGATGCCGGTACGGCGGCGGCCCACCCGCCCGGTCGATCCGCCCCGCGCCGGACAAATGCGCCGCCCCCTCGCCTCAGCCGTCGGCCCACGGACTGAACCTGCCCGCAGCCACCCGCGTCCCGACACCGGCAGAATCCGGTTGGTGGCGGCACCGGGGCGGGCCGTGACCTGATCCCAGCCACCGCGCCCTGACGTCGGCCATGCGCCGCGCGGACAGACCCGAACTCAGGGCGCGGCGCGCAGGAGTTGGGGCAGGATTCGGGCGAAGAACTCACGGTCGCCGTCGAAGACGGGGTCCAGGTGCTGGAAATCCTCCGGTGTCACCCAGCGGACGTCGGCGACCTCGCCGGGGTCGGGGACCGGGTCGGCGGTGCCGGGGTTCGCGGTCCACCAGTGGAGGCGGAAGGTGCCGTCGTCGGTCAGCGATTCCCAGACCTTCTCGCCCGCGGTGACCTCGAGGCCGACCTCCTCGCGGACCTCGCGCACGAGTGCCTCCGCCTGTGTCTCGCCGGGCTCGAGCCTGCCGCTGAGGGGCGCCCAGTAGCCGGAGCGCTCGGCGGCCGGGCCTCGGCGGATGACCAGCACGCGGTCGCCGCGCGGGAGAACCGCGACGATTGCGTCCCGCATGCCCGGTCCTAGGTGTACTCGGTCATGAGGTTGGTGACAGTCGGCTGATCGGTGGCTGGCCGCCGAGCGCGGTGTGTCGGCGGCCAGTGTTGTAGAAGTCGAGCCAGGGCGCGAGTGCTCGCGCGCGTTGGGCATTGCTGGTGAAGACCTTCCGGTAAGCCCATTCGGTCTGCAGGGTGCGGTTGAACCGTTCGACCTTTCCGTTGGTCCACGGGCAGTGCGGGCGGGTGAACTTCTGGCGTGCTCCGAGTGCTTGGCATGCGGTCTGGAAGTCGTGCGAGAGCCGGTAGTTCTTGGCGTTGTCGGTCATGACCCGCTCGATGCGGGTGATGCCGTGAGCGTGGAAGAACGCGGCTGCGCGGGTGAGAAAGCCCGCGCAGGTGGTGCCCTTCTCGTCGGGGAGGATCTCGGCGTAGGCGAGGCGGGAGTGGTCGTCGACGGCAGCGTGGACGTAGTCGTAACCCAGTCCCCGCATCGATCCGGGTCGTTCACCGCGGCCGTGGGCGCGATGGCCGCCGCCGGCGGGGATCCTGCCGAGCTTCTTGACGTCGACATGGATCATGTCGCCGGGCCGGGAGTGTTCGTAGCGGCGGCTGCTGGCCCTGGTGGCGCGGATGACCTGGCCGGTCAGCGGGTCGCAGGCGGACAGCGCCGGCACCTGGTGGCGGCTGAGGATCCGGCTGATGGTGCGGGCGGGGACGCCGGTCTGCTCGGCCAGGGCGTCGGGACCCGTGCGCAGGGTGCGGCGGGCTTTGAGCACGCGCTGTTCGACGGCCGCGGGTGTGCGGGTGGGACGGCGGTGCGGACTGCTGCTGCGGTCCTGCAGCCCGCTCCAGCCCTCCGCGCGGTAGCGGTTCACCCAGCGATGGGCGCACTGGCGGGAGACGCCGAGTTCCTTTGCGACGTGAGCGACCGGACGCCGGTCCAGTACGACACGACGCACCAGCAGGCATCTGCCGTGAAAAGTCAGCCGGGCATTAGCGTGGGCCACCAGGACCTCCGAGGTGAGTGAAGACGGCTATCTCCACTACGCCCGGAGGTCCTTCCTTGATCAACTACCGACGGCTGCGTGTCACCAACGTGACGGCCGAGTACACCTAGGCCAGGGGGCGGCCGGTGGCCACCGCATAGAAGGCGACCGCGGCCGCCGCGCCCACGTTGAGGGAGTCGACGCCGTGGGACATCGGGATGCGTACCCATTCGTCGGCGGCGACCAGCGCCTGGGTGGACAGGCCGTCGCCCTCCGCGCCGAGCATCAGCGCCACCCGGTCCATCCGGTGCGGGGCGGCCTCGTCGAGGCTCTTCGCCTTCTCGTCCGGGGTGAGCGCGAGCAGTGAGAAGCCGGCCTCGCGGACCGAGTCCAGGCTCTTGGGCCAGGTGTCCAGGCGGGCGTAGGGCACGGAGAAGACCGCGCCCATGGAGACCTTCACGCTGCGGCGGTAGAGCGGGTCCGCGCAGTCCGGGGAGAGCAGGACCGCGTCCATGCCGAGGGCGGCCGCCGAGCGGAAGATCGCGCCGATGTTGGTGTGGTCGTTGACGGACTCCATGACGACCACCCGGCGGGCGCAGCGCAGCAGTTCGGCCGCCGTCGGCAGCGGCTTGCGCTGCATGGAGGCGAGGGCGCCGCGGTGCACGTGGTAGCCGGTGACCTTCTCGGCGAGCTCCGGGCTGACCGCGTACACGGGCGCCGGGAGCTCGTCGATGACGTCACGCATGACGTCGACCCACTTGGCGGAGAGCAGCATGGAGCGCATCTCGTAACCGGCGTCCTTGGCGCGGCGGATGACCTTCTCGCCCTCGGCGATGAACAGGCCCTCGGCCGGTTCTCGCTTGCGGCGCAGCTCGACGTCGGTCAGGCCCGTGTAGTCGCGCAGGCGCGGGTCGTCGGGATCCTCAACGGTGATGAGATCGGCCACAGGGTGATACTGCCTTGTCCTGGGTGTGGTGCCAACGGCTCTGACGGGACAGGTTACCCGCGGTTACGCGGACGGTGCCGGACCGGGTCGCGGCCCCACGCCGACGACCGCGCCGACGACGACGACCGCCGGCGGCTTCACGTCCTGGGCACGTACGGTCTCGGCGACGGTCGCCAGGGTCGCGTCGACACGGCGCTGTGCGGCGGTCGTGCCCTCCTGGACCAGGGCGACCGGGGTGTCGGGGGACTTGCCGTGGACGACCAGCGTCTCGGCGATCTTCCCGATCTTGTCGACGCCCATCAGGATCACCAGGGTGCCGGTCAGCTTGGCGAGCGAGGGCCAGTCGACCAGGGAGCGCTCGTCGTCGGGCGCGACATGGCCGCTGACCACGGTGAACTCATGGGCGACGCCCCGGTGGGTGACGGGGATGCCGGCCGCGCCGGGCACGGAGATCGAGCTGGAGATGCCCGGGACGACCGTGCACGGGATGCCGACCTCCGCGAGCGCCTGTACCTCCTCCATGCCCCGGCCGAAGACGAAGGGGTCGCCCCCCTTGAGCCGTACGACGGACTTGCCCTGCTGCGCGTGCTCGATGAGCGCGTTGTTGATGGCCTCCTGGGCCATGTAGCGGCCGTAGGGGATCTTCGCCGCGTCGATCACCTCGACGTGCGGCGGGAGTTCGGCGAGCAGGTCGCGCGGGCCGAGGCGGTCGGCGATGACGACGTCGGCCTCGGCGAGGAGGCGGCGGCCGCGGACCGTGATGAGGTCGGGGTCGCCGGGGCCGCCGCCGACCAGCGCCACTCCGGGCGTCCTGGTGCGGTGGTGCGGGGCGACGAGGGTGCCGTCCCGCAGGCCCTCCACGACCGCGTCACGGATGGCCGCGGTGTGGCGCGGGTCGCGACCGCGCGCGTCCGTGGTGAGCACGGCGACGGTCACGCCCTCGCTGTGGCCGGTCGCCGGGGTCCACGCGGTGGCCGCGTCGGCGTCGTCGGAGCGCACGCACCAGACGCGGTGGCGCTCTGCTTCGGCGGAGGCCGCGGTGTTGGTCGCGGTGTCGCTGGTGGCGATCAGGGCGTACCAGGCGTCGGCCAGGTCCCCGTCCGCGTACGGGCGCCGCTCCCAGGCGATCTCGCCCGCGTCCGCCATCGCCTCCACCGAGGGGGTCGCCTCGGGCGACACGAGGACGATGTCCGCGCCCGCCGCGATCAGTGCGGGCAGGCGGCGCTGGGCGACCTGGCCGCCGCCGAGGACGACCACTCGGCGGCCGGAGAGGCGGAGGCCTACGGGGTAGGCGGGGTGTTCGGCCATGAGGGGCGACTCCTCGTACAGGCGGCGGTGCGGTGGGCGCGCTGCGACTTCGGAGCGGCCCTGACGTGCGGATTTTAAGGTGCGGGCGGGACACACGGCTCGGTGGTCCGATGGCTGAACACCGGACCACCGCCGCCGTGACGCCTATTTCTCGGTCACTGCGGCTACTTCTCGGTCACTCCGGCCGAATCGAACGTCGCCACCTCGTGCATCGCCCGTGCCGTGCTCTGCACCAGCGGCAGGGCGAGCAGCGCGCCCGTGCCCTCGCCGAGGCGCAGGTCGAGGTCGACCAGGGGGCGCAGGCCCAGCTTGTTGAGGGCGGCCACATGGCCGGGCTCGGCGCTGCGGTGGCCCGCGATGCAGGCCGCGAGGACCTCGGGGGCGATGGCGCGGGCCACCAGGGCGGCCGCTCCGGCGCTGACGCCGTCCAGGATCACCGGCGTACGCAGCGAGGCACCACCCAGGAGCAGGCCGACGATCGCCGCGTGCTCGAAGCCGCCGATCGCCGCGAGGACGCCGATCGGGTCGGCCGGGTCCGGCTGGTGGAGCTCGATGGTCCGGCGGACGACCTCGGTCTTGCGGGCCAGGGTCTCGTCGTTGATGCCGGTGCCACGGCCGGTCACCTCGGCCGGGTCGGCGCCGGTGAAGACGGAGATCAGGGCCGCGGAGGCGGTGGTGTTGGCGATGCCCATCTCGCCGGTGAGCAGCGCCTTGTTGCCGGCCGCCACCAGGTCGCGGGCGGTCTCGATGCCCACCTCGATGGCGGCCTTGGCCTCCTCGCGGGTCATCGCGGGACCGGTGGTCATGTCGGACGTGCCCGCGCGGACCTTGCGGGGCAGCAGACCCGGCGTGGCGGGCAGGTCGGAGGCCACGCCCACGTCGACGACGCAGACCTCGGCGCCCACCTGGTTGGCGAAGGCGTTGCAGACCGCGCCCCCGCCGAGGAAGTTGGCCACCATCTGGCCCGTGACCTCCTGCGGCCAGGGGGTGACGCCCTGGGCGTGCACACCGTGGTCACCGGCGAAGATCGCGACGGCCGCGGGCTCGGGGATCGGCGGCGGGCACTGCCGGGACAGCCCGGACAGCTGCGCGGAGATGATCTCCAGCATGCCGAGCGCACCGGCCGGCTTGGTCATCCGCTTCTGCCGCTCCCAGGCCTCGCCGAGCGCCTTGGCGTCCAGCGGGCGGATCCCGGCGACGGTCTCGGCGAGCAGGTCGTGCGGGTCCTCGCCGGGCAGCGCGCGACGGCCGTACGTCTCCTCGTGCACGACCCAGGACAGCGGACGCCGCTTCGACCAGCCCGCCTGCATCAGCTCGGGCTCGTCCGGGAACTCGTCGACGTAACCGACGCACAGGTAGGCGATGACCTCCAGGTGCTCGGGCAGGCCGAGGGCGCGGACCATCTCGCGCTCGTCGAAGAAGCTGACCCAGCCGACGCCGAGTCCCTCGGCGCGGGCGGCGAGCCAGAGGTTCTCGACGGCGAGCGCCGCGGAGTACGGCGCCATCTGCGGCTGCGTGTGACGGCCGAGGGTGTGCCGGCCGCCGCGGGTCGGGTCGGCGGTGACGACGATGTTCACCGGGGTGTCGAGGATGGCCTCGATCTTCAGTTCCTTGAACTGCTTCGCCCGGCCCTTGGGCAGCGACTTCGCGTACGCGTCGCGCTGGCGCATGGCCAGCTCGTGCATCGTGCGGCGGGTCTCGGCGGACCGGATGACGACGAAGTCCCAGGGCTGCGAGTGGCCGACGGAGGGCGCGGTGTGGGCGGCCTCCAGGACGCGCAGCAGCACCTCGTGCGGGATCGGGTCGCTGCGGAAGCCGTTGCGGATGTCGCGGCGCTCGCGCATGACCTTGAGGACGGCTTCGCGTTCGGCGTCGTCATAGGCGGGCGCGGCCGGGCCGGTGGACTGTCGTGCTTCTGCCACTGCGGCCGTGCTCTCTTCCTGGTCGGCGGCCCTGGTCTCCAGGTCCTCCGCGTGCTGTACGACTTCGGGGCCGGGCTCCACGTCCGGCGCGGCCGGGACGGGCGCGGATTCGGCCTCGCGGGGTGCGGGGACCGTGGCCGCGGGCTCCTCCGGGGCCGCGGCGGGCGGCTCCTGGAGGGGAAGGACCAGCGGGTGCGGCGGGGTCGGGGCCAGGTGCGGAGTGGTCGGCACCGTTCCCTCGACGGGCACGAACTGGCCCAGGGGCTGGTCCGGGTGCGCCACCAGCGGAACACCACCCGGGAGGGAGTCGCCGGGGGCGGCCTGCTCGGGGACGGTCGCGGCCATGGGGGCGTCGGCGTCCGGCGCGGCGTCGGGGGTGTCTGCCTCGGGGGCAACGGCCTCGGTGGCGGCGTCGTCGGTCACGGGGTGCGCGACGGGCGCGGGCGGCACGGTCTGCGGCCCCTCGGCCACGACGGGCGCCGAAGGCTGGACCTGGGCCTGGGGCTGGGCGTTCGGCGCGGCGGGGTCGACGGCCTGCTGACCCGCCTCGGCCCCCGTGCCGACGGGCCCCTGCGGCGGTACGGCAATGGCGGCGGAGGCTTCCTCGGTGTGGCCGGACTCGGCGACGACGGCCTGCGGCTCATGGCCGGGCTGGGGCTGCCGGGCCTCCTCGGCGGGCGGCTGCTCGCTCACGGGACCGACGGCCTGCGGGACCTCGTCGGCAGCGGGGTGGGCGGGCCGGGGGCCTGGGCGGCGGCGTCCGGCTGCGCGGGCTGGGCGTCCGCGAGCACGGGCGTGCCCTCGGCGGGCGTCGCGACGGTCTCGCCGGTGGGCGTGGTCAGTGCGGCGTCCGGGGCGGGCACGATCACCTCGGCCTCCGGCGTCTCCTGGACGACGGCGGCGGGCTGGGGTGCCTGCACGGCCTCGGCGGCAAGGGCCGGGCCGGGCACGCCGGGCTGCGCCGGTCCCGCGTCGGCGGCGGGGGCGACCGGAGCGACGGTCTGAGCCGGCGACAGGGCGACCTGGGCCACGGGCACACCGTCGGCGGGCGTGTGCACCTGAGCCTGTGCGGCCTCGGCGATCTGCGCGCCCTCGGCCTCCGGGAACCTCGGACCTTCGGGAGTCTGGCCCTGCGGGGCCTGCGGGGCCTGCGGGGCCTGCGGGGCCTGCGCAATCTGCGGCCCTGCCGGAGCATGCCCCTCGGCGCCCTCCGTACCCGGTGCGGCGACCGGGCCCTGCACACCGTCCGGAACCCCGGCGACCTGCACGGCCCCGGTCTCCTGCGGGCCGGTCCCGCCGGGCATCTGGATGGCGGCGGAAGTCTGCACGGCCTCCGCGCCCTGGCCGCCCTCGGCACCCGGCACGGCCGCCGGACCCTGAGCCGGCCCGGTCTCCCGCGCGACCGGCGCGCCGTACACCCCGTCATGCCCTTGCACGGGCTGCATCCCGTCGTGGCCGTGCACGACCTGCGGGCCCTCCTGCGCGGCACCCTGGACGGCCACCGCCGTATCCGCCGGAGCGGCGGCGGTCGCGAAGCCCGGTGAGGGCGCCTGCTCCGCCGTACCCCCCGTGGCGGCCTCCGTGGCGAGCCGGGACACAGCCGCCTGGGCCGCGCCGGGGCCGGTGGCCGGCCCGGCGACCGACTCCGGAAGAGGGGGAGCCACCGCTTCCGCGGCCGGGGCCGGAGCGCCCACCTGTGCCGCGGGTGCCTGCGGCGCGCCCCAAGGGCCCGCGCCCTGGGGTGCCGCGTCGGGCAGTGCCTGGACGTCGAGGTACTCGGGGCCGGTCGGCTGCGGGCCGGGCTGTCTCACCGGTGCGCCCGCCGGACCGCGGTCGGCGAGGGAGCGGACCGGGCTGGCCGTGGCGTTGGGGATCGGCGGTCCCATGTGCAGCGGGCGGCGCAGGGCCGCGGCCGCGGTCTGCTCGTGCGGGGCCGAGAGGATCGGGGACGGCGGGACGGACACGGGCGGGTCGGGCAGGCGGACGCCACCGAGGTCGACGGAGCCGCTGTCACGGCCGGCCGCCTCGTGCGGGCCCGGCTCGTGCACGGCCTCGACGACCGGCTCCGGGGGAGGCGGCGGCACCTCGTTGCCCCAAGCGCTCTGGGCGCCCGGCAGGAGCAGGTCTTCGTCCTCGGCGGTGGTCTCGGAGAGGTAGGTGTACATGCCGTGCGCGGGAACGCCTGGCTGTTCCACCCTGCCTGCGCTCTCCGGCAGTCCCTCGCCCGGGACCTGGCCGGTGTCCGTCATGCGTACCCCTCGCCCATCGGTTAGTGCTTCTACGACCAGCTCACCCGGAACGGCGCACCGACCGCCCCACAGTGAAGAACGAGCGTGTGAGCCCAGCGGCACGAACGACCGCCCCGCAAAAGGCGACAAAGCCATTCGGTGGCATTGTCCCGGTCGTTCCACCGTCGCGACAGCTTGATCCGCGACAGCCCGCTGTGGACTGCGCCACGTTGCGCGTCCTCCGGTTCTGCCGTACCACACCCACCCCAAAACGGGCGTGTTTTCCGGACATTGACGAACGAAGTTCCGGGCCACTGGAGCGGTACAACGATCGGCCAGCCTACCGCGCGCAGTACGACAACAGGATCACGGGGCGCGATCCGGTAGTGCCCGCCCGTCGCCCGACCACCACCCCTCAACGAGGCGCTTCGCGCCGCAGCAATTCCCCTGTGAGCAGGAACGCAACGTTCCGCTCCGTCTCCGTCCAGCCCCTCGTCTCGAGTTCGACGGACTGCATCAGGGCGCACTCGACCCGGTAGCCGTGCTCGGTCAGATCGCGGCCGACGAGTTCGGCCTCGTCGCGGGTGGCGGCGTGTGTGACGATGCGCTGCGGGCGGCGGTCGGCGACCGCAGAGACCACGGCCGCTCCCCCGCCGCCGACGCGGACGACGTCCGGTTCGGGCAGGTTCTCCAGGACGTGCGGGGCGGTGCCGTGCACGATCTGCAGTTGCACGCCGAAGTACCGCGCGGCGCCCTCGGTGCGGGCGCACGCCTGCGGGTTCCGGTCGACGGCGATCACTGCGGCACCGGCGCGCGCGGCCTCGGTGGCGAACGCGCCGCTGCCGCAGCCGATGTCCCAGACGAGGTCGCCGACGCGCGGTCCCAGGCGGGCGAGTTGGGCCGCGCGGAGCAGTTCCGTCTCCCCCTCGCCGAGTCCGCCGCCGTAGGCCTCGTCGGGCAGGACCCAGCCACGCGGGCCCGTACCGGGGTCGCGTCCGGCGATCCAGCCGCCGTCCTCGCCCGCCCCGACCGGTCCGCCGATGACGATGACGACGTTCGGGTCGCGCCAGCTGTGGTCGGCGGCCTTGTCGGAGGTGACGACGGTGACCTGTTCGCGCTCGGTGCCCAGTTCCTCGCAGATGACGAAGGTGCGGTGGACCCCGTCCAGGAGCAGCCCGAGTTCGGCGGGGCCAGCGCCAGGTGAGGTCAGTACGGCGACCTTGGTATGGGCCCGGCACACATTCACCGCGCGTCGCAGGGTGCGCCGGTGTGCGACGACCACCTGGGCGTCGTCCCAGGGCATTCCGGCGCGGGCGAAGGCGGCGGCCACCGAGGAGACGGCGGGGACGACTTCCACCTCCAGGCCGAACTCGGGTGCGCGCAGGGTTCGTACGACACCGAAGAAGCCGGGGTCGCCGTCGGCGAGCACCACCGCGGTTCCGCGATGGGCGGCGATACGGCGGGCGGCGAGGGCGACGCTGCCGAGGCGGATGCGTTCGGCGGCGTGGGGCACCTCGGGGAGCGCCAGGTGATGGGCGGCGCCCGCGACGAGGGTGGCGGCGCCCAGGGCGCCGCGGGCCGCGGCGGTCAGCGGTGAACCGTCCCAGCCGATCACCGTGACGCGGTCGGCCATCGTCGTCAGTCTCCAGGGTTTGCGCAGGTCGTCAGGGGTGGGGGCCCGCAGGCAGGCTCCGTGAGAGTACCTGGTGGGGCCGGCGGGCGCGCGACGGGCGGTACCCCTGTGGGTCCCGTGCTGTCAGTTCCAGTCCGAGAACGACGTGAAACCGCCGGTGTCGGCGAGCTGCTCGCCCGCGCCCTCCAGGTCCTCGGGCAGCAGGCTCCACACGATGAAGTCGGTGCGCACATCGGTCCACGCGCCGTCCTCGGTGCGGACGTGGACTATGCACGCGTTGCGCAGGACGCCCTCGCTGATGCAGCCGATCTTCTGGGCGACCTGCTGGGAGGCGGTGTTGTCGGCGGCGGTGCGCAGCTCGATGCGTTCCAACTTCTGGTCGCCGAGAAGCCATTGGGCGGTGGCGAGCGCGGCTTCGGAGGCATAGCCCTCGCCACGGGCCCAGGGGGCGACGATGTACGACAGTTCGGTGGACCGGATGTGCCAGTTGGTCTTCGTCAGCTGGACGATGCCGACCAGGCGCTGGGTGAGGAACTCGGTGACGGCGAGGTCCAGGCCCCGGCCGGTGGCGCGCTCGGCGGGCGCGTACTCGGTGATCCAGTGCCGGGCGCCGTCCTCGGTGAACGGCTGGGGGACGTCGGTCCAGGCCGCGACCTGTTCGTCGTTCATCATCTCGGCCAGGGCGGGCACGTCGTCCTCGTCGAGGGGCCGCAGCACCAACCGCTCCGTGCTGATGGAGATGTTGGGGAAGGTGCTAGTCATGCGCCGCTCCGTAACCTTCGGAAAACCTTCAAGGCCTGCTCAACTGCCCAGCATGCAGCATGAAACCACCGAACCGCACGACGGGGCCGACTCCAGGTGATGGAGTGGACCCCGTGCGTGGCGATACGCGGTATACGCCCCGTCAGAACGAGGCGATGACCGAGCCCTGGTACTTGTCCTCGATGAACTTCTTCACCTCGGGCGAGGTCAGGAGCTTGGCGAGCTTCTTGACCCGCGGGTCCTTCTCGTTGCCCTTCTTCACGGCGAGGAAGTTGCCGTACGGGTTGTCCTTCGCGGACTCCAGGACGAGGGCCTGCGAAGCGGGCTTGAGGCCCGCGGAGATGGCGTAGTTGCCGTTGATCACCGCGGCGTCCACGTCGTCCAGGGAGCGCGCGGTCTGGGCCGCCTCGACCTCCTTGAACGTGAGGTTCTTCGGGTTCTTGGTGATGTCCTGCGGGGTCGCTTCGGTACCGACGCCGTCCTTGAGGGTGATGAGCCCATTGGCGGCGAGCAGCTTGAGGGCGCGCGCCTCGTTCACGGTGTCGTTCGGGACGGCGACGGTCGCGCCGCTCTTCAGAGCGTCGGTGCTCTTCACCTTGTGGGAGTAGAGACCGAGCGGCTCCAGGTGCACCGTGACGACGGGCACGATGTGGGTGCCGCGCTTCTTGTTGAAGTCGTCCAGGTACGGCTGGTTCTGGAAGTAGTTGGCCCCGACGGAACCGTCCTCCGTGGCCGTGTTCGGCACGATGTAGTCGCTGAACTCCTTGACCTCCAGTTCGAGGCCCGCCTTCTTCGCCAGGTTCTTCTTGACGAAGTTCAGGATCTCGGCGTGCGGGGTGGGGCTCGCGGCGACGACCAGCGGGCCGCTGTAGGCGGCGGAGGAAGAGGAGGATGCCTTTTCCGAGCCGCAGGCGGTGAGCCCGAGGGTGAGGGCTCCGGCGGCGAGGACGGCGGTGGTGATCTTGGCGGTGTTACGCACGAAAAGTGCCTTTCCTAGGGGTGGTGCGACCCCGTGTTGGGTGAACGGGGAGTCTTTGTGTGGGGGCTCAGGCGGCCTTGCTCACGTCGGCGGCCGCGGGCGTCCTGGCCTTGAGCAGGCGCAGCTTCGGCGCCGGGCCGGAGCGGCCGCCGCGCCGGTGCAGGGAGCGGGCCGCGTGGTCGCCGGCGAACTGGATGACCGAGATGACGACGGCGAGGATCGCCACGGTGATCCACATCATCTGGGTCTCGAAGCGCTGGTAGCCGTAGCGGATGGCGATGTCGCCGAGGCCGCCCGCGCCGACCGTGCCGGCCATGGCGGAGTAGCCGATGAGGGCGACGACCGTGGTCGTGGTGCTGGAGATCAGCGAGGGCAGCGACTCGGGCACGAGGACCTTGCGGACGACGGTCCAGGTGTTGCCGCCCATCGACTGCACGGCCTCGACGAGCCCGCCGTCCACTTCGCGGACAGCCGTCTCGACGAGGCGGGCGAAGAACGGGATGGCGCCGATGGCGAGCGGCACGATGGCTGCCTCGCGGCCGATGGTCGTCCCCGTGATCCAGCGGGTGAAGCTCATCAGCGCGACCATCAGGATGATGAACGGCATCGAGCGGGCGATGTTCACGATCTGCCCGACGAGCTTGTTGGCGACGACGTTCTGCACTTGTCCGCCGTTGTCGGTGAGGACGAGCAGGATGCCGAGCGGAAGCCCGCCGACGACGGCGATGAGCGTGGACCAGCCGACCATGTAGAGCGTGTCCCAACACGCCTGGGACAGCAGCGGCTGCATCTCGGACCAGGTCACTTGGCACCTTCCTTCACCAGCACGGGCTCCTGGCCCGCTGCGCCCACGACATCGATCTGCAGGCCCTGTTCGCGCAGGAACCCGATCGGCACGACGTTGTCCTCGTAACGGCCGGGCAGTTCGATGCGCATACGGCCGATCTGGAGGCCGCCGACGGTGTCGATGGCGGCGCCGAGGATCGATATGTCGACGTTGTAGGTGCGTGAGAGCTGGGAGATGACCGGCTGGGTGGCGGCCTCGCCGTGGAAGGTGACGTCGAGCACCGTCCGGTCGGCGCCGGTGGCCTCGCCGCCGACCGGGAACAGCGCGGCGGCCAGTTCGGAGCCGGGGGTCGCGAGCAGTTCGCTGACGGTGCCGGACTCGACGATGCGTCCCTTCTCCATGAGCGCGGCCGAGTCGCAGACGCTCTTGACCACGTCCATCTCGTGCGTGATGAGCAGAACGGTCAGACCGAGCTGCCGGTTCAGGTCGCGCAGCAGCTGGAGGATGGAGCGGGTCGTCTCGGGGTCCAGGGCGCTGGTGGCCTCGTCGGAGAGCAGCACCTTGGGGTCGCCGGCGAGAGCGCGGGCGATGCCGACGCGCTGCTTCTGGCCACCGGAGAGCTGGGCCGGGTAGGCCTTGGCCTTGTCGGTGAGGCCCACGAGGTCGAGCAGTTCGAGCGCCTTGCGGGAGCGGTCCTTGCCCGACCTGCCCAGGATCTCCAGCGGCAGTTCGACGTTGTCCTGCACGGTGCGCGAGGACAGCAGGTTGAAGTGCTGGAAGACCATGCCGATCCGGCTGCGCGCGCGGCGCAGTTCCTTGCCGGCCCGTAGTCCGCGCCCGGCAAGGGCGGTGAGGTCCTGCCCGGCGACGGTCACGGTCCCGGCGGTGGGACGTTCCAGCAGGTTGACGCAGCGGATGAGCGAGGACTTGCCGGCGCCGGACTGGCCGATGACGCCGTACACCTCGCCCTCGCGAACGTGGAGATCGACGCCGTCGAGGGCGGTGACCTCTCGGCCGCGTGAGCGGTCGGCCCGGTATGTCTTCGTCAGGCCCGATGTGGTGATCACTGTGATTCCGTCACTGTCGAGTGCGCGGGCGTGGGTGTGCCCGGGCACAGGTGCATTCGTTCAGGGACGCGGCACGGTTCTCGCGGTGGCGATGGAACCGGGGGAGAACATGTGCGCGGGGCGGCTTACGTCGCGGATGTCGTCGGACGACACGCGGACGTGCCACGGCTCTCGCTTCGGGGCGCGAGGCTCAGGTGGTGCGGGGGCCCTCTAGAAGGCGCACATTCGACACATACAACGAGCACCGGGCGTCATGGTCGCCTCGGTCGCAGGGATGCGGCTGCTCGTCGTGGTCATGCGATCAGTAAACCAGACGTACGGTCCTGACAGTCCGCAGCCGTCCGCATGCTGGACAGCGCTGGACACCCCTCAGCGGCGTACGGACATCTCCGCTCCCAGCCGGTGACCAGGGCGGACAAGGCCGACAGATCATCGACGACCAGATCGGCGACCGGTTCATGGGCCGGGTGGGTTGTGGCCAAGGCCACGGTGGTCATCCCGGCGGTGCGGCCTGCCCGGAGCCGCCGGGGGCGGCCGCGTCGGACCCTTTGGCCCGTAATAGGGTCTGCGCATGCTCAATGCCCTGACGCTGGTGACCGGTGTCGCCGCGCTGCTGCTCGCCGCCTGGTGCGGGTGGGCCGCCTACCGTGACCAGCCGACCAAGGACTGGCACTTCATCGGTATGGCCGTGGTGTCGCTGCTTGCCGTGGTGCAGCTGGTGGTCGGGGTGGTCCAGCTGGCGCGGGGCGAGAAGCCGGAACAGGGCACGACGATCTTCGTGGCGTATCTGCTGGGGGCGTTCGCGTGCGTCCCGGCGGTGGGCTTCATGTCGCTGGCCGAGCGGACGCGGTGGGGGTCGATGACCGTCGCCGCGGGCGGTGTGGTGCTGGCCGTGCTCGAGGTGCGGCTCTTCGACATCTGGGGAGGGTGAGATGACGGCCACCGAGGAGACGAAGCCGGCGCGGACGCGGCTCATCAGCGGGCCGGGCATTCTGCTCGTCTGGCTCTACGGCGTGATGGTCGTCGCAGCCGTCTCACGGTCCGTCGTCCAGATCGCGACGGACTTCGAACGGGCGCCCCTCGCCTACTCGCTGTCCGCCGTCGCGGGTGTGGTGTACGGGTTCATCACGTACTCGCTCGTGCGTGGCGGCGAGAAAGCGCGCAAGGCGGCGCTGGTGTGCTGCGCCGCCGAACTCGCGGGAGTGCTCGTCGTCGGTACATGGACCCTGGTCGAGCCGTCGGCCTTCCCGGACGCGACGGTCTGGTCCGACTACGGCGTGGGGTACGTCTTCATCCCCGTACTGCTGCCCCTGTCGGCCATGTACTGGCTGCGGAAGGCGCGGGACGGCGTCACGCCGTAGTCGCGTACGTCCCCGCCGGCTTCTCCAGGACGATCAGCGGTACGCCGTCCGCTCCCTTGGACGTGCCCACCGTCTCGTAGCCCACCCGCCGGTACAGCCGCAGGTTCCCCTCGCTGCGGTGGCCGGTGTGGAGGCGGAACTTCTTGGCGCCGCGCTCCTCGGCGAGGGCCCCCTCGGCCGCGCGCAGCAGCCTGGCCCCGATGCCGTGGCCCTGCAGCCGCGGGTGGACACAGAGCTTGCCGATGGCGGCAGCGCCGTCCTCGGTGACCGTGCCGCGCACCGAGCCCACCACCTCCTCGCCGAGCCGGGCGACGAAGACGCAGTCGGAGGCGACCTCCTGACGGACCGAGTCGAGACTCTGGACGAGCGGGTCGATGCGGTAGTTGCCGTACAACGCCGCCTCGCTCTGGAAGCACAGGTACTGGAGCCTGAAGATCTGCTCCGTGTCCTGTTCGGTCGCCACCGAGATGGTCACGCTCATGCCCATGTGCGCACGCCTCCCGCTCACCTGATCGTCTGTCGTCCCCCACTCCTATCCCCGCACTTCGCGGGCCGCAACCTCCGGTGCGAGCAATCGACGCAGACATCCCAGACATCGGGAACGTTCCGGGCCGAGACTGCCCTGTGAGATACCCAACTCCCCCGCGATCTCCCGGTATGTGAGGTCCTTAGGGGAGAGCAGTGCCTCCAGCAGGCGAGGGCAGCGGCCGGGCAGCCGGCGGACCGCTTCGCGCAGGGCACGGTGCCTGGCGGCGGTGAGGGCGAGCTGCTCGGGCCCCCTGCCGCTGTCGTCGGCGGGCTCCGT
This sequence comes from Streptomyces sp. HUAS 15-9, assembly GCF_025642155.1. Taxonomy (NCBI): domain Bacteria; kingdom Bacillati; phylum Actinomycetota; class Actinomycetes; order Kitasatosporales; family Streptomycetaceae; genus Streptomyces; species Streptomyces qianjiangensis. The sequence continues at coordinate 1,703,393 of NZ_CP106798.1, forward strand.
GTCGTACGGCCGCTCGAGACGGGTCGTACGACGGCTGCGGCGCACCTCGGCGCGGACGGCCTTGCGCAGCCACGCCTCGGGGTCGAGCGGCGGCCCGTCGGAGTCCAGCCGCTCGAGGAGGCGCAGCCAGACCGCCTGCTCCAGGTCACCCGGTTCGGTTCCGGAGGCATATGCCTCGGCGGATGCCTCGGCGGTGAGCAGCGGGCTCAGCGCGGCAACCAGATCGTGCGTCATATGCGGAACGACGCGGCCGCCCCGACGGCAGGTTGCCGGGGCGGCCGCGGATCTACCCGAACGGATTGAGCGGGCTCAGCCGTTGACGAGGTCCTCGCGGGCGAGCAGACCGGTGTCCGCGTTGTCCGTGAAGACACCGTCGATACCGGTTGCGAAGTATGTCTTGAATGCCCCGAAGGCGTCTCCGTAGGCGTCGGCGCCGGTGCCCTTGCGGAACTCCGCCGGGAGGAAGGGGTTCTCGTTGCGCATGGTGTAGGGGTGCAGGATCAGGCCCACCTTGTGCGCGTCCGCGACCAGGGTCGTCGGCGTGGTGAGCCTGCCGTCGGCGTCCTTGGGGATGACCAGGTCGAGCGTCGGGCCGATGCCCTGCGCGTAGCCGGCGATCTCCCTGAGGCCCTTGGGCGTGATGAGGTCGGCGACCGTGCGCGGGTCGCCCGCCTCGACGAAGTCCCAGGGGCGGCTGGTCGCGCCGGAGAGCAGGACCACGAGCGGGTTGTCGACCAGCTTGTTCAGGCGCTGGATGCTGGTCGGCTCGAAGGACTGCAGGATGACGGGCGAGTTGCGCCGGTCCTTGCCGTACTTGCGCAGCAGCTTGGCGACCCGCTCCTCGAGGCCGAGGCCCAGCTTGCGGAAGTAGGTGGGGTGCTTGGTCTCCGGGTAGATCCAGACCTGCTTGCCCCGCTTACGGGTCTGCTCGTCCTGCCACTTGAGGACCTCTTCGAAGGTGGGGATCTCCCAGCGGCCGTCGTAGAGGGTGTTGTGCGGGCGGTTGGCCGGGATGCGCTCGATCGCGCGCAGCGTCTTCAGCTCGGCGAGCGTGAAGTCCTCGGTGAACCAGCCGGTGGTGGGGACGCCGTCCAGGACCTTGGTGGTCTTGCGGCCGGCGAACTCGGGGTGGTCCGCGACGTTCGTGGTGCCGCCGATCTCGGGTTCGTGGCGGCAGACGAGATGGCCGTCCTTGGTGGGGACCAGGTCGCCGGCCTCGACGACGTCGGCGCCGAGGTCGAGGGCCAGGTCGTACGACCCGAAGGTGTGCTCGGGCCGATAGCCGCTGGTACCCCGGTGGCCGATGATCGTCGGCTTGGGCAGGCTCTTCAGGCCGCCGCCGCTGCGGGCCGTCTCTGCGGCTCTGGCGGCGCCGGGCGGTCCGAAGACCGCTCCGCCCGCGCCGAGCACCGCGGCGCCGAGGAGCGCCCGTCGTGCGGTGCCCTGCGTCTGCTCGTTCGACTCGTGGCTTTCCATGAGGGCCCTCCTGCCGTCCGCCCGTGATTGCGGCCCGATGGTAGGGGCGTGGACATGACCGCCGGGAGACCCCGGTTCGAACACGCGGGTGACGCCGGATGTCATGAGGAAAGCACGATGTGACGGTCCGTCGGCATCGACGCCGACGGCGCGGGCACCCGGCCGATGGGCCACCCGCGCGATGTCCGTCACATCGTCGCAACAGCGTCACGCGCGGATTCCGGCACGCCACCGCAGGTAAACCCGCGTCAACAGTACGTAAGACCTAGGTGAAGCGGACGCACCCGATGTGCGCTTCCCCGGGAGCCGCGAGTAATGTCCTCACCTGCATAGACTCATATCGACCCCCTCGACATCGGAGGACCCGTTGTCCCGCTTCGCGCTCATCAAGGCAGTGCTCGGACCGATCATGCGCCTGATGTTCCGCCCCCAGGTGGAGGGCGCGGAGCGCATCCCGGGCGACGGACCGGTCATCCTGGCCGGCAACCACCTCACGTTCATCGACTCGCTCGTGCTGCCACTGGTGACCAAACGGCAGGTGTTCTTCATCGGCAAGGACGAGTACGTCACCGGCAAGAGCCTCAAGGGCCGGCTGATGGCCTGGTTCTTCACCGGCGTCGGCATGATCCCGGTGGACCGGGACGGGGCGAGCGGTGGCGTGGCCGCGCTGATGACCGGTCGCCGGATCCTCGAGGAGGGCAAGGTCTTCGGCATCTACCCCGAGGGCACGCGGTCGCCCGACGGCCGGCTGTACCGGGGCCGCACCGGCATCGCCCGCCTCACGCTGATGACGGGCGCGCCGGTGGTTCCCTTCGCGATGATCGGCACGGACAAGTTGCAGCCGGGGGGCCGGGGTATCCCGCGGCCGGGCCGCGTCACCGTGCGCTTCGGTGAGGCGATGGAGTTCTCCCGGTACGAGGGGATGGACCGGGACCGGTATGTGCTGCGGGCGGTGACCGACTCCGTGATGGCGGAGGTCATGCGGCTGTCGGGGCAGGAGTACGTGGACATGTATGCGACGAAGGCGAAGGCGGCCTGAGAGTCGTAGGAGTTTCTGTCGTATTCCGGGTGCGGGTGCGTTGTGGCTTGTCGCGCCCACGCGGCGGAGCCGCAGATCGATACCGCCCCGCGCCCCTATTGGGGCGCTTTCCTCAGCCGGTGCTTTCCAGTTTCTGGTCCTTCAGTAGGAACCATGCCGCCGTGGCTGTTGCCAGGAGGACTGCCGCTCCTGCGCCCGATGCCAGGTGCAGGCCGTGGACGAAGGAGTCACGGGCCGCCGCCAGGAGTTCCGCGGAGGTGTGGGCGGGGAGAGTCGTCGCCGTTTCCACCGCCGCGCCCAGTGACTCATGGGCCGCCTCCGGGGTGCCCGCCGGGCCGGTGAAGTCGCGGTAGACGCCCGTCACGATCGAGCCGAGCAGGGCGATGCCCAGGGCGGCGCCGAGTTCGTACGCCGTCTCGGAGACCGCGGAGGCGGCGCCCGCCTGGTCCTTGGGGACGCTGGAGAGGATCACGTCGGCGGTGACGGTGAAGGAGAAGCCCGCGCCCACTCCGACGACCAGGAGCGCTGCGCCCAGGACCGGATAGCCGGTCGACTGACCCAGCGTCGTGAGCACGGCGAGGGCGAGGCCGATCGCGCCGAGGCCGCCGGAGACCACGGCGCGTACCGAGAAGCGCCGGGCCGCGCGGCCCGCGACGAGACCGGCCGCCACCGCGCCGACCGCGGCGGGCAGTTCGGCCAGACCCGCCTCGAACGGGCGCCTGCCCTGCACGAGTTGCAGATACTGGGAGAGGAAGAACACCAGGCCGGACATGCCGAGAACGGTCAGCAGGTCGGCGAGGACCGCGCCGCTGAAACCCCGCTTGCGGAACAGCCGCATGTCCAGCAGGGGCGTGGGCATGGTGAGCTGGCGGTGGACGAAACCGTACAGCGCGGCGGCGCCCAGCAGGCCCACGACGAGCGTCGCAGGGGTGAAGCCGTGCGTGGCGGCCTCCTTGACGGCGTAGACGACGCCGATCATGCCGACCAGCGACAGCACGACGCTGATCAGGTCCCACGGGCCGGGGCTGGGGTTGCGGGACTCGGGCAGCGTCTTGATGCCGACGAGGACGAGGACCACCATCACCGGCAGGTTGATGAGGAAGACCGAGCCCCACCAGAAGTGTCCGAGGAGGAAGCCGCCCACGATCGGGCCCACGGCCGTGCCGGCGGAGGCGGTGGCGCCCCAGATGCCGACCGCGAGGCTGCGCTCGCGCGGGTCGTGGAACAGGTTGCGGATCAGGGCGAGGGTGGCGGGCATCAGGGTCGCGCCCGCGACACCGAGCAGCGCCCGCGCCAGGATCATCAGCTCCGGTGTGGTGGCGTAGGCGTTGAGGACGGATATCGCGCCGAACACCGTGGCGCCGCCGAGCAGGATCCGCTTGCGGCCGATGCGGTCGCCGAGGCTGCCCATGGAGACCAGCAGTCCGGCGATGACGAAGGAGTAGACGTCACCGATCCACAGGAGCTGGGTGCCGGAGGGGTTGAGGTCCTCGCTGATGTAGGGGGTCGCGAGGCCGAGGACGGTCGCGTCGACGGCCACCAGCAGCACGGCCAGCACGAGGACGGAGAGCGCGAGCCAACGGCCCGGACGCCTCTCCGCCTCCGTCGTGACGGCCGGCTGCAGGGTGCTGGTCATGATTCCTCTCTTCGGAGTGCGCCACCGAGCAACAGCTCGGTGATCATGTGGGTGAAGTCCTTGGGGGCCACGCGGCCTTCCGCGACCGCCCAGGCGCCGGAGGCCATCAGGCCGTACAGCGCCTCGGTGAGCCAGGCCGGAGTGAGGTCGATACGGAATTCGCCGCCGGCCTGGCCGCGCCGAAAGAGGGCGGCGACCCGGGCGTCGACGCGGGCCCAGCCCTCGTTCTGTTCCTCGCCCTCGAACAGCTGGTTCTCGGTGTAGAGGAAGGCGAGGAGTCCGGCGGCGGGCTCGATCGCCCGCACCAGGCGGCGTACGGCCTCGCTCGCGGGCCCCTCGTCGAGCCGGGCCGTCTCGAGCGCGGCCTCGCACTCCGCGATGCCGAGCGCCTCCAGCGCCCGCACGAGCGCGTCACGCCCGGCGAAGTGGCGGTGCAGCGTGGCCCGGCTGATCCCGGCCGCCTTGGCGACCTCGTCCATGGTGGCCGTGGCCTTACGGGTCAGCAGGGCCGCGGCGCTGCGCAGCACGTGGTCACGATCGAGAGCCATGAGACAAGAGTAGCCCACATGAGACATTCATGTCTCACGATAGGCATGTGCGACTCATCGTCGCTGGTCGGTGGGCGTGCCCCGTCAGCGCCGGGGCACGGGCGAGTCCGTCAGCGCAAGGGCACGGAGGTATCCGTCAGTGCCAGGGCAACTGCCCGCGCCGCTCCCAGTACGCGGCCGGCTCCTCGACGAGGGCCGCGAGCCGCTCCAGCTGGTCCTCGTCGAGGTCGACAACCGCGGCGTGCAGGTTGGAGGCGAGCTGGCTGGTGGTCGCGGCGCCGGAGAGGGCGATCCCGGCCCACGGTCGGCGCAGGATCAGGGCGAGGGCCACGGCGTCGCAGCCGAGGGAGGTCTCCGCGGCCACGGCCTTCAGCGCGTCCGGTGCATGGGGCTCCGCGAGCCGCCCGTTGGCCATGCCCTCCTTGACGATCACCGTGAGCCCGGCGTCATGGGCCTCGGCGAGGGCGGGGCCGGCCGAGGTCTCCAGGGCGTTGAACGTCGACTGGACGGTACGGAAGAGGGGCTCGCCGTCGACGGTCACGGCGAGGGCGGCCCGGATGGCGTCGGCCTGAGCGGGGCCGCTGGTGGAGAAGCCGATGGTGACCCCCTCGGCGGCGGCCTGGGCGAGCCGGCTGTGGAGTTCCTTGTCGGTGAGGGCCGGGCTGTCCGGGGTGACCGAGTGGATCTGGTAGAGGTCGAGGCGGTCGCCGAGCAGTTCGTCGGTCTCGGCGCGCTGCCGCTCGTACGTGGCGAGGCTGTGGTCCTTGACCTCGTGCCGCTCCGCGTCGGTGGTCCAGCCTGCGGTGTAGGTGTAGCCCCACTTGCTGCCGACGACGATGTCGTCGATGTCGGGGCGGGCATTCAGCCAGTCGGCGAGGAACTCCTCGGAGCGGCCGTAGGAACGGGCGACGTCGAAGTAGCGGACGCCCTGGGCGTAGGCGGCGTCGAGGAGTTCGTGGGTGCGGGTGCGCAGCGTTCCGACGCTGCGGTCCTCGCCCAGGTCGTGGTCCCGGCCGAGGTTGATGTAGCCGGGGCGTCCGACGGCGGCGAGACCGAGTCCGATGTGGCAGGTCGGGGTCGTTGCTGAGGCCAGTCGCGCGAAGGGCATCGCGGGCTCCGTTCGATCGCTCCGTTACGGCTTGCGACCAACGTAACCTGCGATGACCCTCGGCTCCTGCACAGGCCCGATTCCTGCTGGGCCGTCGCTCCTACTTGGCCGTCGCCCACTCGTGCTGGGCCGCCACGTTCTGCTTCAGCTCGGCCAGCTGGATCGCGACCGCGCTCGGGGCCGTACCGCCGCGGCCGTTGCGGGAGGCCAGGGCGCCCGGGACGTTCAGGACGCTGCGCACCTCCGGCGTGAGGTGGGCGGAGATCTTCGCGAACTGCTCGTCCGTGAGGCCGTCCAGTTCCTTGCCCTCGGCCTCGGCGACCTTGACGCACTCCCCCGCGACCTCGTGCGCCACACGGAACGGCACGCCCTGCTTGACCAGCCACTCCGCGATGTCGGTGGCGAGGGAGAAGCCGGCCGGGGCCAGTTCCTCCATGCGCTCGCGGTTGACCGTGAGCGTGGCGATCATGCCGGTGAAGGCCGGGAGCAGCACCTCCAGCTGGTCGCAGGAGTCGAAGACCGGCTCCTTGTCCTCCTGGAGGTCGCGGTTGTAGGCCAGCGGCAGGGCCTTCAGGGTCGCCAGCAGGCCCGTCAGGTTGCCGATTAGCCGGCCGGACTTGCCGCGCGCAAGCTCCGCGATGTCCGGGTTCTTCTTCTGCGGCATGATCGACGAGCCCGTGGAGAAAGCGTCGTGCAGCGTGACGAAGGAGAACTCCTTCGTGTTCCAGATGATGATCTCCTCGGAGATCCGGGAGAGGTTCACCCCGATCATCGCCGTGATGAAGGCGAACTCGGCGACGAAGTCACGCGAGGCCGTGCCGTCGATGGAGTTGCCGACACTGCCGTGCTCGAAGCCGAGGTCCTTGGCGACCGCCTCCGGGTCCAGGCCCAGGGAGGAGCCGGCGAGGGCACCGGAGCCGTACGGCGAGACCGCCGTGCGCTCGTCCCACTGGCGCAGCCGCTCGGCGTCCCGGGACAGGGACTGGACGTGCGCGAGGACGTGGTGGGCGAAGAGGACCGGCTGGGCGTGCTGGAGGTGGGTGCGGCCGGGCATGGCCACGTCCGGGTGGGCTTCGGCGAGGCCGATCAGGGCGTCCTGGAGGTCGGCGATCAGAGCGCCGATCGTACGGGCGTGGTCCCTCAGGTACATCCGGAAGAGGGTCGCCACCTGATCGTTCCGTGAGCGCCCGGCGCGCAGCTTGCCGCCGAGGTCGGGGCCGAGGCGCTCCAGGAGGCCGCGCTCCAGGGCGGTGTGGACGTCCTCGTCGGCGATGGTGCCGACGAAGGAGCCGTCTGCCACGTCCGCCTCGAGCTGGTCGAGCCCGGCCAGCATCCGGGTCAGCTCTTCCGCCGTGAGGAGCCCGGCCTTGTGCAGCACGCGCGCGTGGGCACGCGAACCGGCGATGTCGTAGGGCGCGAGCCGCCAGTCGAAGTGGACGGACGCGGACAGCTTGGCCAGGGCCTCGGCGGGACCGTCGGCGAAACGGCCGCCCCAGAGCCGTACGTCACCGCTGTTGCTGCTCACTTGCGTTGCTCCTAGAGAGAGACGGATGTGCCGCCGCCCCCCTGCCGACCGGCGGTCAGGGAGGCGGCAATGACGTTACTGCCTGCGCGAGGTCGCGTCGGGCTACGCCCGCGATTGACGCTGCGCCGCGATCTTCGAGGACATGCTGTAGATGTCGATGAAGCCCTTGGCCGCGGCCTGGTCGAAGGTGTCGCCCGTGTCGTAGGTGGCGAGGTTGAAGTCGTACAGCGACGACTCGGAGCGCCGGCCGGTGACGACGGCGCGGCCGCCGTGCAGGGTCATCCGGATGTCGCCGTCGACGTGCTGGTTGGCCTCGGCGATGAAGCCGTCGAGGGCGCGCTTGAGCGGGGAGAACCACTGGCCGTCGTAGACCAGTTCGCCCCAGCGCTGCTCCACCTGCCGCTTGTAGCGGGCGAGTTCACGCTCGACGGTGACGTTCTCCAGTTCCTGGTGGGCCGTGATGAGCGCGATGGCGCCCGGTGCCTCGTACACCTCACGGGACTTGATGCCCACAAGCCGGTCCTCGACCATGTCGATCCGGCCGATGCCCTGGGCGCCGGCGCGCTCGTTGAGCTGCTGGATCGCCTGGAGGACGGTGACGGCCTTGCCGTCGACGGCGACGGGGACGCCGTGCTCGAAGGTGATGATCACCTCGTCGGCCTCGCGGGGCTCGGCCGGGTTGGAGGTGTACTCGTAGATGTCCTCGATCGGGCCGTTCCAGATGTCCTCCAGGAAGCCCGTCTCGACCGCGCGCCCGAAGACGTTCTGGTCGATGGAGTACGGGGACTTCTTGGTGGTGGCGATCGGGAGCCGCTTGGCCTCGCAGAAAGCGATCGCCTTGTCCCGGGTCATCGCGTAGTCGCGGACCGGGGCGATGCACTTGAGATCGGGGGCGAGGGCGACGATGCCGGCCTCGAAGCGGACCTGGTCGTTGCCCTTGCCGGTGCAGCCGTGGGCGACCGTGGTGGCGCCGTGTTTCCGGGCGGCGGCGACGAGGTGCTTGACGATCGCGGGCCGGGACAGGGCGGAGACCAGCGGGTAGCGGTCCATGTAGAGGGCGTTGGCCTTGATCGCCGGGAGGCAGTACTCGTCGGCGAACTCGTCCTTGGCGTCCGCGACCTCGGCCTCCACGGCGCCGCACGCGAGCGCGCGCTTGCGGATGACGTCCAGGTCCTCGCCGCCCTGACCGACATCGACCGCGACCGCGATGACCTCGGCGCCCGTCTCCTCGGCGATCCAGCCGATGGCGACGGAGGTGTCCAGACCGCCCGAGTAGGCGAGTACGACGCGCTCGGTCACTGGTTTCTCCTCACGTGCATTACCGACATGCATGAGTATGCAGCGCTCTGCATGATTCGTCAATCGGCGAGCCCGTCGAGAGAGTTTCGAAGAGATGTTGAACAGATGAAACCGCTTTCTCGTACTCACCCCTGAACGCCGACGCCGCGTTCGCACACCCACTCCTGACCCAAGTGAGGCATCCGCATGTCCAGGGCTCTTCCGAAGTACAACAAGCGTCGCGTGGCCGTCATCGGTGGCGCTGCCGCCGTTGCGCTGTCCGGCGCGGTGATCGCCGGCTCCGCCCTCGCCGGGACGCCTTCCAAGAGCAACAGCGCCACGAACGCCCGCACCCTCGCGAGCCCCGGCACGATCACCTGCCCGGACGTGGCCTCGAAGCTCCCGGCGATCCCCGCGTCCGCCAAGGCCGAGGTCGACCGCAACCTCGCCCTGCTCCAGACCCAGATCCAGGAAGCCAACAAGCGCCTGGTCGACACCGTGGGCCAGGGCGGCCCGAACTTCGTCAACAACGCCATCCTCGGCCCCCTCAAGGACAAGCGCGTGGCGACCGTCAACCGCATCGCCACGGCGATCGGGCGTACGGCCGCCAAGCCGACCGGCCTGGACGCGCTGGCACCGTGCACGCTGAACGCGGGCGGCGCGAACACGGGCTCCAACGCAGGCGCGAACACGGGTACCAACACGGGCGGTGGCGCCGCGGGCAACCAGGCGACGGCCACCCCGGGCGCGCAGCGGTCCACCGGCGGCACGAACAACGCCAACGCCGCCGTGGGCACGATCAGCTGCCCGGACGTGGCCTCGAAGCTCCCGGCGATCCCCGCGTCCGCCAAGGCCGAGGTCGACCGCAACCTCGCCCTGCTCCAGACCCAGATCCAGGAAGCCAACAAGCGCCTGGTCGACACCGTGGGCCAGGGCGGCCCGAACTTCGTCAACAACGCCATCCTCAGCCCCCTCAAGGGCAAGCGCGCCTCGACGATCGACCGCATCGCCATCTCCATCGGCCGTACGGCCGCCAAGCCGACGGGCCTCGACTCCCTGGCCGCCTGCACGCTCACGAAGTGAGGTGACAGGCCTCTGTGGCCGCCCCGTGCTCCCTCCGGCCGGGGCGGCCACGGTGGGCCGACCACCGCCGGAGCGCGATCAGTGACCCGGCAAATCCTTAGACAGCCGAAACGGCTCTCCCGATAATCGTTGGCCATGGGAAAGACCTATGAGCGCATCGACGGCAGGCTCCGCACGTTCATCGAGGAACAGCCCCTCTTCTTCACCGCGACCGCGCCCCTGTCCGGCGACGGCACGGTCAACCTCTCCCCCAAGGGCCTCAAGGGCTCCTTCGCGGTGCTCGACGAGCACACCGTGGCGTATCTGGACTTCGCCGGGTCCAACGCGGAGACCATCGCGCATCTGCGGGAGAACGGCCGGATCACCCTGATGTGGTGCGCCTTCCAGGGCCCGCCGAACATCGTGCGGGTGCACGGGCGGGGCGAGGCCGTCTTCCGTGACGACGCCCGGTTCGGGGAACTGCTGTCCCGCTTCCCCGGCATCGACCCCACCCCGCACGGCCTGCGCGCGATCATCGTCGTACACGCCGAACTTGTCCGGGACACCTGTGGATACGCGGTGCCCTTCATGACCTACGACGCGGACCGCGATCTGCATGGAAAGCGCTTCGCGCGCGAGGACGACGCATCGCTGAGCGACTACTTCCAGGGGAAGGAACACGTGGCGACTAGCCTGGATGGCCTACCAGGGCTGCCGCTGCCGCTCCCGCCCTCTACCGTCTGAGCCATGCGCCCCGGTGTCGTGGTCACCCTCGCCTCCCTGTCCCTCCTCACGCTCGGCTTCGCACCGACCGGTGCGTCCGCCCCGCTGCCCGCCCTGATGGCGGACACCGGGGGCGGCACCCAGCTGATCACGGCTCAGGCGGCGGGCACCGCCTCGACGTCGGGCACGGTCACCTGGTGGGACCTGCGGAGCGGACAGTGGGTGCAGGCGGGTTCGGCACCGGCCCGCTTCGGCGCGAGGGGGCTCGCCGAGGGGGCGTCGCGCAAGCAGGGCACGTACACGACGCCGACGGGGCTGTACGACCTGCCGTTCGGATTCGGCATCGCCGCGGCCCCGAGCGGTACGTCCGTCACCTACCGGCCGGTGCACGAGAACTCGTGGTGGTGCCAGGACAACGCGTCGCGCTCGTACAACCGCTGGACCGAACCCCTCCCGGCCGACTGCCGCGCCTCCGAGTCCGAGCACCTCGTCTCGTACGCCGGTCAGTACGCCCACGCGCTCGTCATCGGCTTCAACTACGCGCGTCCGGTGCGCGGGCGGGGAGCCGGGATCTTCCTGCACATCAACGGGAGCGGGGCCACGGCGGGTTGTGTGTCGGTGCCGGCGGACGCGATGCGGCGCATCCTGAAGTGGGCCGACCCGAAGGCGCGTCCGCACATCGCGATCGGCACGACGGCCGGGACGACGGCGATCACCCGGTACTGAGCGCCACCGGCAGCCGCACCGAGAACGTCGTCGCCCCGGGGCGGCTCTCCAGGCCCACGCTCCCCCCGTGCGCCTCCACCACCGCCGCCACGATCGACAGACCCAGTCCGGCGCCGCCGCCCGAGGCGTCCGTACGACGGCGGTGCTCGGCCCGGGTGAAGCGTTCGAAGACGCCGGGCTGGACGTCCTCGGGGATGCCGGGGCCGTCGTCGTGGACCTTCAGGGTCGACGTCCTGCTGCCGTCCGTGTCGCCCTCCGTCTCCAGGGACACCGTCACCTTTGTGCCGACAGGTGTGTGCAAACGCGCGTTGGCCAACAGGTTGGCCAAGACCTGTTGGAGACGATGCGCATCGCCGGTCACCGTCACCGGCTCCTCCGGCAGCTCCAGCGTCCAGCGGTGATCGGGGCCGGCCGCGCTGGCGTCCGTGACGGCGTCCAGGACCAGGTGCGTGAGGTCTACGGGGCGGCGCTCCAGCGGGCGGCCCGCGTCCAGGCGGGCGAGCAGCAGCAGGTCGTCGACCATCTCGCCCATCCGGGAGGACTCGGCGGCGATCCGCTCCAGGGCCCGGGTCACCTCCGGCGGGACGGGCCCGGGGTGCAGCAGGGCGAGTTCCGCGTGGCCGCGGACCGAGGCGACCGGGGTACGCAGCTCATGGCTGGCGTCGGCGGCGAAGGTGCGCAGCCGCTCCTCACTGGCATGCCGCTTGGTCAGCGCGTCCTCGACATGGCCCAGCATGCGGTTGAAGGCGGCGGCGACACGGCCCACCTCGCCGCGCGGGTCGGCCTCGGGGGCCCGGGGCGGCAGCGCCACCTCGCCACTGGCCAGCGGGAGCTCGCTGACCCGGGTGGCGGTCGCCGCGACCCGGCTGAGCGGACGCAGCGACCAGCGGACCCACAGCGCCCCGCTGACGCCCGCGACGGCCAGGGCCAGGCCGAAGACGATCGCGGCGAGCAGTTCCAGCCGGTGCACGGTGGCCTCCACCGGCTCCAGCGGCAGGCCGACGACCAGCACATCGCGGTCCAGGCCCCGGGACGCCACGACCCGGTAGTCGTCCAGGGCGGACAGGTGGACGGTGTGGGCCCTGCCGTCGACCGGTACCGCCGCCAGCCGCTTCTGGTCCGTGCCGGTCAGATCCACGCTCAGGTCCACGGCCAGGTCCCCGGAGCGGACCAGTCCCTTGTTGGTGACCTCGCCGTTCACCAGGCGGGCGCCGAAGGTGCCCGTGGCCTGTCTGCGGGTGTCGCCGTGCTCGTCCCCGTCGTGATCGTCCGGCAGCCGGCCGCTGTGCTCCAGACTCGCCGGGAACCGGTTGCCGACCTGGACGAGCTGTTCGTCGAGGCGCTGTGTGAGGAAGCCGCTGAGCCCGACCACCGCGGCCAGCCCGACCGCCGCGCAGCTCACCGCCAGCAGCACCACCAGGCCCACGGTGAGCCGGGCCCGCAGGGTACGCGGCCGGGGCAGGCGCCGTAGCCACCTCGGGAGTCTCACCTGGTCACCGGCTTCAGCACGTACCCGGCCCCGCGCACGGTGTGGATCATGGGCTCGCGGCCCGCGTCCACCTTCTTGCGCAGATACGAGATGTACAGCTCGACGACATGGGCACGGCCGCCGAAGTCGTACGACCACACCCGGTCGAGGATCTGCGCCTTGCTGAGCACCCGGCGCGGATTGCGCATCAGGAAGCGCAGGAGCTCGAACTCGGTCGGGGACAGTTCGATCAGTTCTCCGGCCCGGGTCACCTCGCGGGCCTCCTCGTCCATGACCAGGTCGCCGACGGCCAGCCGCGGCCCCTCCTCCTGCTGCCGGGCCATGCCCGCCCGCCGCAGCAGTCCGCGCAGCCGGGCGACGACCTCCTCCAGGCTGAACGGCTTGGTGACGTAGTCGTCACCGCCCGCGGTGATCCCCGCGATCCGGTCCTCGACCGCGTCCCGGGCGGTGAGGAAGAGCACACAGACGTCCGGCTTCACCTCGTGCAGCGAGCGCAGCACGGCGAAGCCGTCGGTGTCGGGGAGCATCACGTCCAGGACCACCGCGTCGGGCAGCAGCTCGCGTGCCGCGGTCACCGCGCCGGCGCCGTCGCCGGCCGCGCGCACCTCCCAGCCCTCGTAGCGCAGGGCGCCGGTGAGCACCTCGGCGAGGTCCGGGTCGTCGTCGACGACGAGGACACGCAGCGGGGTGCCGTCGGGCCGGGTGAGGGCGGGCCGGCCGGAGCGGGTCGTGTTCATCGCGTTCATCGCGTCTACAGCATCGCTCCTCCCGGCGGCCGCGGGTGACCCCTGTGGCTCTGAGTTTCCTGTGAGTGGGCCCACAGGGCGCCGTCTCAGAGCTCCCTCAGAGGTTCACGCAGCACAGTGGCACGGCGGACGGGAGCACCCGGGAGAAAGGGCCCACACATGACCACCCTGTACGAGCGGCGGGCGGCGCCGGCCGTGACGCCCGTTCCCCGCAGCTCCCCCGCGGGTCCCCTGCTCGCCCTGCTGTGGGCCGGGGCGGCGGCCGTGGTGGCGCTGTGGTGGACGGACACCGGCTCGGTCGTCGGTACGGCCGGCTGGCTGACCGGCGCCGGGCGGATCGCCGGGCTGCTGTGCGGGTACTCCTGCGCGGTGCTCGTCGGGCTCATGGCCCGGGTGCCGCTCCTGGAGCGGCGGATCGGCTCGGACCGGGTGGCACGCTGGCACGCGATGGCCGGCCGCTACACGGTCTGCCTGCTGGTCGCGCACATCGTGCTGATCCTCGCCGGGTACGCCGCCCAGGACGGCGCCTCGATCGTCCACGAGACGGTCACGGTGATCCTCGACTACCCGGAGATGCTCAAGGCCACCGCGGGCACGGTGGTCCTCTTCGCCGTCGGCATCACCTCGGCGCGGGCGGTGCGCCGCCGGACCAGCCACGAGTTCTGGTACTACGTCCACCTGCTCACCTACGCCGCTGTCTTCCTGGCCTTCGGCCACCAGCTGGCGCTCGGCAACGACTTCAACGGGAAGCCGGTGGCCACGGCGGCCTGGTACGCGCTGTACCTGGGCGTCGCGGCCCTGGTGGTGTGGTTCCGGGTCCTCGTGCCGGTGCGGCTCAATCTGCGTCACCGGCTGCGGGTGGAGTCCGTGCACCGGGAGGCGCCGGGCGTGTACTCGGTCGTCGTACGCGGGCGGCGGCTGGCGGAGCTGGGGGCGCGGCCGGGACAGTTCTTCCGCTGGCGCTTCTTCGGGCAGGGCATGGGCTGGGCGTCGACGCCGTACTCGCTGTCCGCGCCGCCCCGGCCCGACCTGCTGCGCATCACCGTCAAGGCGCTCGGCGACCACAGCGCGGCGGTGTCCCTGCTGCGGCCGGGCACCCGGGTGTGGGCGGAGGGGCCGTACGGCTCCCTGACCGCCGACCGGCAGAGCGCGCACCAGTCACTGCTGATCGCGGGCGGCGTGGGCATCACGCCCCTGCGGGCGCTGTTCGAGACGCTGCCCGGTGAGGTCACGCTGCTGTACCGGGCCCGCACGGCCGAGGACCTGGCGCTGGGCAGTGAGCTGGAGGCGATCGCGCAGTGGCGCGGGGCGAGGGTGCTGTACGCGCTCAACGGCGCGCACGGGGAACGCCCGGTATTCACCGCCGACGCCCTGCGCGCGGCCGTTCCCGGCATCGCCGCGCACGACGTGTACCTCTGCGGTCCGCACGGCTTCGCCCAGGACCTGTACCGGGCGCTGCGCGCCGCCGGTGTGCCGGACCGCCGTATCCACCACGAATCGTTCGAGCTGTGAGGCCCCCGTGCACGCGTTGAAGAAGAGCCGCCCCCTGCGCCGCATCGTGCTGGCGAGCGCCGCCACCGTCTCCGGGATGGTGCTGCTCCTGTCGCTGAAGCCGCACACGAGCCCGGCCCTGGCGGTGGGTACGCGGTCGCCCGTGCCGTCCAGCAGCGCGAGCGCGTCGGCCGGCGGGTCCTCCGGCGGCTCCAGCGGTTCCACCGGCAGGTCGACCACCGGCAAGAAGACGGTCACCGGCGACTCGGTCCAGACCCGCTGGGGCCCCGTCCAGGTGCGGGTCACGGTGAAGAACGGCAAGCTCACAAACGTAACCGCCGTCGCCTACCCGCAGGAGAATCCGCACGACCAGGAGATCAGCAGTTACGCCATCCCCCAGCTGCGGCGCGAGGCACTGGCCGCGCAGAGCGCCGAGATAGACACGGTCTCCGGAGCGACGTACACGAGCGACGGATACCGCCAGTCGCTCCAGTCCGCCTTGGACTCGGCCGGAGTCTGAACACACCGAAGCCGAGGCACGTATCAGTGGGCCAAGGGTCAAGTCCCCACGGAGGAACCGTGACCACCACGCTCGCAGGCGGACGTGCCGCCCGCCGCCAGACGATGCGCCGCATCCGCCCGCGCCGCTCCCCGGCCGTCCCGCTGCTGATCGCCGTGTGGGCGGGCGCAGCGGCCGTGCTGTGGCTGTGGTGGCACAACACACCGTCCATCGCCGACGACAACGGCAAGATCCTGAACGCGGGCCGGATCACCGGTCTGCTGGCCGGCTACCTCATGGCGCTGGTCGTACTGCAGATGGCCCGGGTGCCCGCCCTGGAGCGGCGCGTCGGCTCCGACCGGGTGGCCCGCTGGCACGCCATGAGCGGCCGTTACACGCTCTGCCTGGTCTTCGCGCACATCTTCCTGACCATGTGGGGCTATGCGCTCCAGGCGGGCAAGTCTCTCGGCGACATAGTCCAGCAGACCATCGACTCCATCACCCAGCTGCCGGACATGGGCAAGGCCGCCATCGGCACGGGTCTGTTCGTGGTCATCGGGCTGACCTCGATCGGCGTGGTCCGCCGCAGGCTGGCGTACGACGCCTGGTACCACGTGCACGTGTTCACCTACGCGGCGGTGTTCCTGACGTTCTGGCACCAGATCACCACCGGCAACGACTTCGCTCTGGAACCCGCCGCGAAGACCTTCTGGTACGGGCTGTACGGCTCGGTCACCGCGCTGGTGCTCTGGTACCGCATCCTCACCCCAATCCGGCTGAACCTGCGTCACCGCCTGCGCGTCGAGGCGGTCATCGAGGAGACGCCGGGCATCGTGTCGGTGCTCATCGGCGGCCGCAAGCTGCACCGGATGGGCGCGGAGGCCGGGCAGTTCTTCCGGTGGCGGTTCCTGGCGCCGGGCATGCGGTTCAGCTCGCACCCGTACTCGCTGTCGGCGGCGCCGCGTCCGGACATGCTGCGGATCACGGTGAAGGCGATCGGCGACCACAGCGCCCGGCTGCGCGAACTGCGCCCCGGCACCAAGGTGTGGGCCGAGGGCCCGTACGGCGCCATGACGGCCTCCCGCCGCAGCCGCGGCAAGGTGCTGCTGGTCGCGGGTGGCGTCGGCATCACGCCGATGCGTGCCCTGTTCGAGACGCTGCCCGGCGCGGCCGGCGACCTGACCCTGCTCTACCGCGCCAACACCACCCAGGACCTGGCCCTGTGGGACGAGCTGGCGGCCATCGCCAAGGAGCGCGGTGCCCGGCTGATGTACGCCGTGAACAGCCCGGAGGGCGAGCGGCCGGACATCTCCGCGGACACCCTCCAGCGGAAGATCCCGGACATCGACCGGCACGACGTCTTCATGTGCGGCCCGCCCGGGTTCGCGCAGCAGGTGTTCGAAGCACTGCGCGGCGCGGGGGTCCCCGCCCGCCGCATCCATCACGAGTCGTTCGAGATGTGAGCGACGGGAAACCACGGAACCTCCACGGGAACTCGACGGGAAATCAGGAGCTCAGAAGAGATGCGGAAGAGCCACCCCATTCGGCGCATCATGCTGGCCACCGCGGCCACCGTCTCCGGTGTCGTCCTGCTGCTGTCGCTGAAGCCGTCGACGGACCCCGCCTCGGCGTCGGCGGCGGGTGCGGCGCCGCAGCAGACGGCGGCCGGCCAGGAGTCGCCCCAGGGCGGGGCACAGGCCGCCGGGACGGGCACGGTGACCGGTGACGCGGCCCAGACCCAGTACGGGGTCGTCCAGGTACGGCTGACCGTCGCCAGCGGCAAGATCACCAAGGCCGAGGCGGTACAGGCACCGAAGGGCGGCACGAGCGACCAGAAGACCGCGCTGTCCGTGCCCAAGCTCAACCAGGAGGCCGTGGCCGCGCAGAACGCGAACATCGACTCGGTGTCCGGGGCGACGTACACGAGCACCGGGTACAAGAAGTCACTGCAGTCGGCGCTGGACAAGATGAAGGCGGCGGGCGGCTCGAAGGGTTCGGCGGGATCGTCGGGCTCGTCCTCCGGGTCGGGCGGCGCCGCGCAGGCCACGAAGACGGTGACCGGGCAGGTCGCGCAGACCCAGTACGGGCCGGTCCAGGTCCGTATCACGGTCGCCAACGGCAAGATCACCAAGGCCGAGGCGGTGCAGGCGCCCAAGGGTGGGCTCAGCGACCAGAAGACCGCACAGGCGGTGCCGAAGCTGAGCCAGGAGGCGGTGGCGGCCGGAAACGCGAACATCGACTCGGTCTCCGGCGCCACCTACACGAGCACCGGCTACAAGCAGTCGCTGCAGTCCGCGCTGGACCAGGCCGGTGGCTGAGGCCGTGGCCGAGTCAGAGGCTCCCGCCGCGGTGCGTCGGGCGGAGGAGGTCATGGGGACCGTCTTCTCCTTCGACGTCCGCGGCGGGCAACCGCATGCCGTACAGGCGGCCCTCGACGAGGCGGTCGCCCAGCTGCACCGGGTCGACGAGGTGTTCAGCACCTACCGCGAGGACAGTCAGGTGTCCCGGCTGGCCCGCGGCGAGCTGACCGTGGCCGCCTGCGATCCCGAGGTCGCTCAGGTGCTGGAGCTGGGTGCCGAGGCGGAGCGGCTGAGCGACGGCTGGTTCAGCATGCGCTACCGGGGCCGGTTCGATCCGACCGGGATCGTCAAGGGCTGGGCCGCGGAGCGCTGCGCACGGCTGATCGCGGAAACGGCCGGGGTGAGCGGCGTGAGCGTGAACGGCGGCGGGGACGTCCAGATGCTCGGCGCGCCGGAGCCGCACCGGCCGTGGCGGGTGGGGGTGTCGGATCCGCTGCGGCCAGGCGGGCTGGCGGCGGTGATCTCTTCCACCGGGGTGTCGGAGCTGGCGGTCGCCACGTCCGGTACGGCGGAACGCGGCGCGCACATCGTGGACCCGCGGACGGGCAAGTCGGCGGTCACGGACCTGGTCGCGGTCACCGTCGTGGGCCCTCGGCTGACGTGGGTGGACTGCTGGGCCACGGCGGCGTTCGCGATGGGTGCACGGGAGGGCCTGGCATGGCTGGAGTCACTCCCCGACGTGGAGGCCCTCCTGATCACAGCGGGCGACGAGGTCCGCTGCACGGGGGGCTTGGCGACACGGCTGGGGTGACTGACTGGAAGCCCAAGGGCATCCGACCAAGGGGCGCGGGGCGGTATCGACTTGCGGCTCCGCCGCGGGGCGCGACCAGCCCCCACTACCCGCAGTCCGCCACTACCGGCCACCACCCCCTCAATGGCCGTTCTGAGCCAACCGCAGCAAATGTTCCGCCAGCGCCTGTCCCCCGGACGGATCCCGGCTGATCAGCAGCAACGTATCGTCACCGGCGATCGTCCCCAGGATGTCGTGCAGCTCGGCCTGGTCGATGGCGGAGGCCAGGAACTGCGCAGCCCCCGGAGGGGTCCGCAGGACCACGAGATTGGCGGAGGCCTCCGCGGAGATCAGCAGCTCCTGGGAGAGCCGCCGCATCCGCTCCTCCTTCGCCGACTCCCCCAGCGGGGCACGCGGCGTGCGGAAGCCGCCCTCGCTCGGCACCGCGTAGATCAGCTCGCCGTCGGTGTTGCGGATCTTCACCGCGTTCAGCTCGTCCAGATCCCGGGACAGCGTCGCCTGGGTGACGCTCAGCCCGTCGTCGGCGAGGAGCTTCGCCAACTGGCTCTGTGAGCGCACCGGTTGCCGGTTGAGGATGTCCACGATCCGGCGGTGGCGTGCGGTGCGGGTCTGCGGCACTGCGGGCCCCGCGGTCTGCTCATGGTCCTGCGCCTGGCTCATGGTCGTCTCATTCCCCGGCTCGTCCGTCCCCGTTCGCTGCTTCGAGGATGCCGGGCAGCGCCTGGAGAACGGCGTCCGTCTCGTCGTCGGCGAGATTCAGCGGTGGCATCATCCGTACGACGTCGGGGGCGGGCGCGTTCACCAGGAATCCGGCCTCCTGAGCCGCCTGCTGCACCTGCGGCGCGAGTGGCTCGGTGAGCACGATACCCAGCAGGAGGCCCGCGCCCCGGACATGGTCGATCAACGGGTTGCCGAGTGACTCGATTCCGTTCCGCAGCTTCTCGCCCTGCCGCTTGGCGTTCTCGAGCAGTCCCTCGTTCGCGATGGTGTCGAGGACGGCGAGTCCGGCGGCGCAGGCGACCGGGTTGCCGCCGAAGGTCGTGCCGTGGTGGCCCGGCCGGAGCAGTTCGGCGGCGCGGCCGAAGGCGACGGTGGCGCCGAGCGGCAGCCCGCCGCCCAGGCCCTTGGCCAGGGTCACGATGTCGGGCAGGACGCCCTCGTGCGCCTGGTACTCGAACCAGTTGCCGGTCCGCCCGATGCCGGTCTGCACCTCGTCGAGGACGAGCAGGGACCCGGTGGCCGCCGTGATGGCGCGGGCCGCCTTGAGATAGCCGGCCGGGGGCACCACGACGCCGTTCTCGCCCTGGATGGGTTCGATGACGACGAGGGCGGTCTCCTCGGTCACCGCGGCCGCCAGCGCCTGCGCGTCGCCGTAGGGGACGTGGGTGACGTCCCCGGGCAGCGGCAGGAACGGCTCCTGTTTTCCGGGCTGGCCGGTGAGCGCGAGGGCGCCCATCGTACGGCCGTGGAAGCCGCCCTGGGTCGCGACCATATGGGTGCGCCCGGTCAGCCGGCCGATCTTGAAGGCAGCTTCGTTGGCCTCGGCGCCGGAGTTGCAGAAGAAGACCTTGCCGTCGCGGTCGAAGTGCTCGAGGAGGCGTTCCGCCAGGGCGACGGGCGGTTCCGCGATGAAGAGGTTGGAGACATGGCCCAGGGAGGCGATCTGCCTGCTGACGGCCTCGACGACGGCCGGGTGGGCGTGGCCGAGCGCGTTGACCGCGATGCCGCCGACGAAGTCGAGGTACTCCTTGCCGTCGGCGTCCCACAGCTTCGCGCCCGCGCCGCGCACGAGAGGCAGCCGGGGAGTGCCGTAGTTGTTCATGAGCGCGCCCTGCCACCGCGCGGTCAGTTCCTGGTTGCTCATGATTCCCCCTGTTCGTCCGGCTTCTCGTCGGGCACGACCATCGTGCCGATGCCTTCGTCCGTGAAGATCTCCAGCAGGATCGAGTGCTGGACCCGGCCGTCGATGACACGGGCGGTGTTGACGCCGTTGCGTACGGCGTGCAGACAGCCCTCCATCTTCGGCACCATGCCGGAGGACAGCTCCGGCAGGAGTTTCTCCAGCTGGGCGGCGGTGAGGCGGCTGATCACCTCGTCGGAGTCCGGCCAGTCCTCGTAGAGGCCCTCGACGTCGGTGAGGACCATGAGGGTCTCGGCGCCCAGTGCCGCAGCGAGTGCCGCAGCCGCCGTATCAGCATTGACGTTGTAGACATGTCCGTCGTCCTGACTGCGGGCGATGGAGGAGACGACCGGGATGCGGCCGTCGGCGAGCAGGGCCTCGATCGCGCCCGTGTCGATCTCGGTGATCTCGCCCACCCGCCCGATGTCGACCAGTTCGCCCTCGATCTCGGGCTGGTGCTTGGTGGCGGTGATGGTGTGCGCGTCCTCGCCGGTGAGGCCGACGGCCAGCGGGCCGTGCTGGTTGAGCAGCCCGACCAGCTCGCGCTGCACCTGCCCGGCCAGCACCATCCGTACGACGTCCATGGCGTCCTCGGTGGTGACCCTCAGGCCCGCCTTGAACTCGCTGACGATGCCGTGCCGGTCGAGCGCCCGACTGATCTGCGGGCCGCCGCCGTGCACGACGACCGGCCTGAGGCCGGCGTGGTGCAGGAACACCACGTCCTGCGCGAACGCGGCCTTCAGCTCCTCGTCGACCATGGCGTTGCCGCCGAACTTGATCACGACGGTCTTGCCGTTGTGCCGGACCAGCCAGGGCAGCGCCTCGATGAGGGTCTGCGCCTTGGGCAGTGCGGTGTGCTTTCGCGTGGTGCTCATGACGAATAGGCGCTGTTCTCGTGGACGTAGTCGGCGGTCAGGTCGTTGGTCCAGATGGTGGCGGTCTCGGTGCCGGCGGCCAGGTCCGCGACGATGTGCACCTCGCGGTAGCGCATGTCGACCAGCTCGCGGTCCTCGCCGACGCCGCCGTTCTTGCACACCCACACGCCGTTGATGGCGACATTGAGCTGGTCCGGCTCGAAAGCGGCCCGCGTGGTGCCGATGGCGGACAGCACGCGGCCCCAGTTGGGGTCCTCGCCGTGGATGGCGCACTTGAGGAGGTTGTTGCGGGCGATGGAGCGGCCCACCTCGACGGCGTCGTCCTCGGTCGCGGCGTTGATCACCTCGACCTTGATGTCCTTGCTGGCGCCCTCGGCGTCCCGGATGAGCTGTTGGCCGAGGTCGTCGCACACGTCCCGTACGGCCTGCGCGAACTCCTCGTAGCCGGGGGTGACCCCGGCCGCGCCCGAGGCGAGCAGCAGCACGGTGTCGTTGGTGGACATGCAGCCGTCGGAGTCGACGCGGTCGAAGGTGACCTTGGTGGCGGCGCGCAGCGCCTTGTCCAGGATCTCGACGTCGAGGTCGGCGTCGGTGGTGAGGACGACCAGCATGGTGGCGAGGCCCGGCGCGAGCATGCCCGCGCCCTTGGCCATGCCGCCGACGGTCCAGCCGTCCCTGGTCACGACGGAGGTCTTGTGGACGGTGTCGGTGGTCTTGATGGCGATGGCGGCCTTCTCGCCGCCGTGCTCGCTCAGGGCCGCCGCGGCCGTCTCGACGCCCGGGAGCAGTTTGTCCATCGGGAGCAGGACGCCGATGAGGCCGGTGGAGCAGACGGCGACCTCGATGGGGCCGCGCCCCAGCACCTCGGCGGCCTTCTCGGCGGTCGCATGGGTGTCCTGGAAGCCCTTGGGCCCCGTACAGGCGTTGGCGCCGCCGGAGTTGAGGACGACGGCGGAGACCTGGCCGCTCCTCAGCACCTGCTCGGACCACAGCACCGGCGCGGCCTTCACACGGTTGGAGGTGAAGACGCCGGCGGCGGCGCGGCGGGGCCCGTTGTTGACCACGAGGGCCAGGTCGGGGTTGCCGTTCTCCTTGATCCCGGCGGCGATGCCCGCCGCCGTGAATCCCTTGGCTGCCGTGACGCTCAAGGCGCGACTCCGATCGTGGAAAGCCCGGTGGTCTCGTCGAGTCCGAGGGCGATGTTCAAGCTCTGGACGGCACCGCCGGCGGTGCCCTTGGTCAGGTTGTCGATGGCACTGATCGCGATGATGCGGCCCGCGGCCTCGTCGTGTGCGACCTGCACCTGAACGGCGTTGGAACCGTGGACGGACGCCGTGGCGGGCCACTGGCCCTCGGGCAGGAGGTGGACGAAGGGCTCGTCGGCGAAGGCCTTCTCGTAGGCGGCGCGGACCGCCTCGGCGGTGACACCGGCGCGTGCCTTCGCGCTGCACGTGGCGAGGATGCCCCGGGACATCGGCGCGAGGGTGGGGGTGAAGGAGACGGAGACCTTCTCCCCGGCGGCCGCGCTCAGGTTCTGGATCATCTCGGGGGTGTGCCGGTGCCCTCCGCCGACGCCGTACGGCGACATCGAGCCCATGACCTCGCTGCCCAGCAGGTGCGGCTTGGGCGCCCTGCCCGCGCCGGAGGTGCCGGAGGCGGCGACCACCACGGCCTCGGGCTCGGCGAGCCCCGCCGTATAGGCCGGGAAGAGGGCGAGAGAGACGGCGGTGGGATAGCAACCGGGCACCGCGATGCGCTTGGACCCCTCCAGCGCAGCGCGGCCGCCCGGAAGTTCGGGGAGGCCGTACGGCCAGGTCCCGGCGTGCGGGGAGCCGTAGAACCGCTCCCAGTCGGCGCCGTCCTTGAGTCGGAAGTCGGCGCCCATGTCGATGACGATCACGTCCGGGCCGAGCTGCTCGGCGACGGCGGCGGACTGTCCGTGGGGCAGGGCGAGGAAGACGACGTCGTGCCCGGCGAGGGCTTCGGGGGTGGTCTCCGCCAGTACGCGGTCGGCCAGCGGAAGCAGGTGCGGCTGCAGGGTGCCGAGCCGCTGACCCGCGTTGGAGTTGCCGGTCAGGGCTCCGATCTCGACCTCGGGGTGCGCGAGGAGCAGCCGCAGGACCTCTCCGCCCGCGTACCCGCTCGCTCCGGCCACCGCCGCTCGTACCGCCATGTCACCCTCCTCTGGATGGCATGACTATACGTTTCGCTGCACGTTTATGCAATCCTGAGATCAGCCCCGAGATCACCAGGACCGCCGGAACCAGGAGCCCGCCACCCCCTCATTGCAGGTTGCGGTCGGCACCGCGGGGGCGTTTTCTGGAAGTGTCCGGCGGTAAAGCGAGAGCGCCCGGGGCCACGGCACAGACCGTTGGCCCGCGCCTGCTTGTGTGCCCCCCGGGTAGCGGCCCGCCGTCGCCGCCGTCATCACAGTCCGATGCGGAGGTGACCGAGGTGAAAGCGGTCGTATACGAGGAGCCTTTCCACGTGGCCGTACGGGACGTGGACGATCCACGGATCCAGCACCCCAACGACGTGCTCGTACGCGTCACGTCCACCGCGATCTGCGGCTCGGATCTGCACATGTACGAGGGCCGCACGGCGGCCGAGCCTGGCATAGTCTTCGGACACGAGAACCTCGGCGTGATCGAGGAAGTCGGTAGCGGCGTGATGTCCCTGTCCCAGGGAGACCGCGTCGTCATGCCCTTCAACGTCGCGTGCGGATTCTGCAAGAACTGCCTCGCCGGGAAGACCGGGTTCTGCCTGACGGTCAATCCGGGCTTCGCGGGCGGGGCGTACGGATACGTGGCGATGGGACCGTACAAGGGCGGCCAGGCAGAGCTGCTGCGCGTGCCCTTCGCCGACTTCAACTGCCTGAAGCTGCCGCCGGGTGAACAGTTCGAGACGGACTTCATCCTGCTCGCCGACATCTTCCCGACCGGCTACCACGGATGCGAACTCGCCAAGGTCATACCCGGCGAGAGCGTGGCCGTGTACGGCGCCGGGCCCGTGGGACTGATGGCCGCCTACTCCGCGCTGCTGCGCGGTGCGTCCAAGGTGTTCTCCGTCGACCGGGTGCCGGAGCGTCTCGCCAAGGCGGCGGAGATCGGGGCCATCCCCATCGACTTCACCAAGGGCGACCCGGCCGAGCAGATCAAGGAACAGACGGGAGGAGAGGGCACCGACAAGGGCGTGGACGCCGTCGGGTACCAGGCCCAGGCGCACGACGCCAGCCACGAGGAACCCGCCATCGTCCTCAACGAGCTCGTCATGACGGTCCGGCCCACCGGGATGCTCGGCGTACCGGGCCTGTACGTTCCGGCCGACCCGGGCGGACCCGACGAGAACGCCAGGCACGGCCAGCTCCTGGTCTCGATCGGCAAGATGTTCGAGAAGGGCCAGCAGATGGGCACGGGCCAGTGCAACGTCAAGCAGTACAACCGCCAGCTGCGCGACCTGATCATCGCCGAGCGCGCCAAGCCCAGTTTCGTGGTCTCCCATGAACTGCCGCTGGACCAGGCGCCGGAGGCGTACGAGAAGTTCGACAAGCGGATCGAGGGCTACACCAAGGTCGTGCTGCACCCCGAGCACGCACTCGCGGCGTAGCACCCACGAAGCAGAGGAAGGATCCGGGCGCACGGGACATCACCTGTCCCGTGCGCCCGTGCGTCCGCCTTGACCTTGAGTGCGCTCCAGCTCCTACCGTTCTTGTCCAGGAACCCCCATCGAACGACTGCTCCACGAGCGGCAGTCGGGGACGGATGAACCCACATGAGCGAGAGCACCACCCGTGAAGAGCGCTTCGCCCGCGGTCTGAAGGTACTGGAGGACGTCGACGGCGAGGCCGGCCGACGGGTCATCGACTCGCTGGCCGACATCAGTCCCGAACTCGGCCACCAGATAGTCTCCTGGGGCTTCGGGGAGATCTACGCCCGGCCCGAACTGGCTCCCCGGGACCGTCAGTTGGTGACGCTGGGCATGCTGACCGCGCTCGGCGGCTGTGAGCCTCAGCTGGAGGTGCACATCAACGCGGCCCTGAACGTGGGCCTCACGCCCGAGCAGATCGTCGAGGCACTGTTGCACTCCGCCGGGTACTGCGGCTTCCCGAAGGCACTCAACGCCACGTTCGTCGCGAAGAAGGTCCTCGCCGAGCGCGGGCTGCTGCCGCTGGGACAGCAGCCCGCGGACGACTCCCCGGTTACCTCTGCCTGATCCGCAGGAAGGTGACGGAGTTCGCCGGGAAGGTGTACGTGAACCGGTCGGCGACTCCGTGAAGGTGGACGTGACCGGGGCGAGGGCCGTGGACGTCTCGGTGTTCACCGCGTCGGGCGCGGCCGCCAGGGTGGTCACCCGGGCCCACGGCGCGACCTCGGCGCCGCCCAGGTCGATCGCCGTACGGGCCGCCGAGGACTGGGCGTTGACGACCTTGACGATCAGCTCACCGGTCAGGCGTCGTGCGTGACGACCTGGCGGAACGGCTCGGCCGGCCGGTCGTCGGCGAAGCTGCCCCACTCCTGGCCGTCGAGGTAGAGGGTGCCCTGGCGGCCCCGAACCTTGATGTCGATGTCGTAGGTGCGGCCGGTCTCGATCGTGCCGATCGGTCGGTCGGATCGTTCACGACGTTCGAAATATCAGACAGCGATCAGCACTTCGAACGGCAAAATAGGGAAGGGGTGTGAGCACGTCAACGGGGCCCGCACGGGGACGTAAGGTCGACGGCATGGATGCGCTGCCACGAGGAGGCGTTCCACGCCACGCGTCACGCGGCGTGGACAGCTTCTGGCCCGTACCGGACGTGCTGGCCCATCTCGCCGGACGCTGGCGGGTGGAGCGGACCGTGCGGGACCTGGCGAGCGGCGACGAGGGGCGGTTCGAGGGCACCACCGTCTTCCGTCCGCTGGAGGGCGGCGGACTGCTGCACGAGGAGTCCGGCCTGTTCACCTGGCAGGGCGTGACCCGTCCCGCCGAGCGGACCCTGCGCTTCCTGCCCGGAAAGGCGCCGGGCACCGCGGACGTCCGCTTCGCCGACGGCCGACCATTCCACGACCTGGACCTGACCACCGGCCGGCACATCACCGACCACCCCTGCTCCGCGGACCTCTACCGGGGCGAGTTCACGGTCCGGGACGCGGACCACTGGCGGACGGTGTGGCACGTCGCCGGCCCCACGAAGGACCTCGTGCTGACGACCGACTACGCGCGCGTGGGCTGAGTGGCCGCGCCGTCGAAGCGCTGTGCCGGCGGCGCCTTCAGGACGTACACGAGGACGGCGCGAGACGTGATGTCCGGGGCGGGTTCGGCGTCAGGGGTGGGTTTGGGTGGGAGCCAGGCCACCGCGCCGGGCGTCCGGCCGCCGCCCGGATCGGCGACCAGACCGGCCCGGTGCGCGAGCCACTTCGGGCCCGGTTCCAGGAGGGGGAGGGGGACGGCGCCGTCGCGGGGAGGCGGGGTGTCCGCGTCGTACGGCGCGAAGGCGAGTGCGGCGGTCGGGGCGGCCGTCGCCGGCGCCGTGAGCAGGCCTGGCCCGGCGGGCCGACGCTGGTACGGCGCCCTGCGCCGCTGGGCGCTCCGCATGCCCCGGGCCGTCGTACAGATGCTGCCCGGACGCCCTTGGCCCACCGCAACTCTGCCCGCCGACGGAGGGTCGGCGACGGCGACGATGAACACCGGCAGGGACTCACCCCCGTGCGGTGTGGCGCGCGAGCCGACGAGCCAGGCGTCCGCCGACTACGCGCGCATGGGCTGAGTGACCCCGCCGTCGAAGCGGAGGTTCCAGCGGCCCGCGCGCCCCATGACGGTGGTCGTCGACAGGGGGCGGACGTCGATGTTCCAGTAGCTCGCGGGCGGTGCCTTCAGGACGTACACGAGGGCGGCGCGGATCACGGAGGGCTCGGCGACGGCGACGATACGGCCGCCGTCGTCGGCGGGTCGGGTCTCCAGCCAGCCGCCGACCCGGGAGATGAACGCCAGCAGGGACTCACCGCCGTGCGGTGTGGCGCGCGGGTCGGCGAGCCAGGCGTCCACCGCCTGCGGCTCGCGGGCCATCGCCTCGGCGAGCGTGAACCCGCGCCAGCGGCCCATGTCACAGTCCCGCAGGGCGAGCTGCACCAGAGGGTGGTAGCCCAGGGCGTCACCCGTCGCACGGCTGCGCGGGGTCGGCGAACAGTAGCGCAGGTCGGCCGCGGCCAGGGGCAGCAGCCCCGCCGCGGCGTACTGCACCTCGGCCCAGCCCGCCAGGTCCAGCGGGCGGTCGTCCTGAAAGCGCTCCGCGAGCAGCGGGGAGCTGCGCGCGGCGGCGACGAACGTGACCCGAGGTTGCATGCGGAGATGGTCTGCCGCGCAAGTACACAGGTCAAGAGGCGTTGCATGCCGGTTACCCGAGGTTTGCAAATCCTTACTGCGAGGTCAGGATCTGCCGGACAAGTCGGGAGAAATCAAAGTTATTTCGCGTCGCCGGATGTCTCGAAGTACAGCGCCATCCAGTGGTCCGGCCGTTCGAGCGGGGCGAAGCCGAGCTTCTCGTACACGCCGTGCGCGTCGTGGGTCGCGAGCAGGACGCGCCGCAGTCCGTACGACCGCAGGTGTTCGCGGATTCCCCCGACCAGTGCCGTGCCGATGCCCTTCCCCCGCACTGACGGGTCGACGTAGACATCGGCCAGCCAGCCGAACAGCGCCCGGTCGGTCACCACGCGCGCGTACGCCACCTGCTCCCCCGAGGCCGTCTCGTACACCCCGAAGTTCAACGACGCCGCCATCGCATGGTCCTGCTTCTCCCGCGAGCGCCCGACCGCCCAGTAGGCGTCGGTCGACAGCCAGCGGTGGACGCGGTCGACGTCGACGCGATCGGTGTCCGCGGAGAACTCATAGCCCTCGGGCAGGTCAGGTGCATCGCTCATGCGGGGGATCCTCGCAACTGGGCCGGGTCGGCGTCGAACGGATTCCGCTCGACCGCCACCGACGACACCTGGCTCGACGAGCGATACGACGGGCTGCTGGAGGCGTACTGCAGCACGCTCGTCAGGGGGATCGCGCCCGAGCGGTTGCTCCGGGACCTGGGAGCCGAGCCGACCATGCGCGTCACCGGCGTCGAGGCGCCGGCGGAGCCGTCGTAGGACGACGAGCGTGACTTCGACCTGCACACGGAGGCCGCCTTCGCGCCGGCGCACCGGATCACGGGGGTGCGGCCGACGCCGGAGCTGTTCGAGTCGCTGGAGTTCAGTTGCGGGCTGGTCCCGATGTTCTAGGGGCTCAGCACCTCGTCGCACGCCGCCCGCAATCGTCGTACCCCCTCGGTGATCTCGCCGGTCCCGGCAACCGCCGCGAAGCTCAGGCGGATGTGGGCGGCGGGGGGTTCGGCGCTGAAGTACGGGCGGCCGGGGGTGATCGCGACGCCTGCGCGCAGGGCGGCTGCGTTCAGGGCGGGCTCGCTGGTGCCGTCGGGGAGGCGGAGCCAGAGGTGGTAGCCGCCGGACGGGATGTGCGGCAGGGCGAGTTCGGGGACGTGGAGGCGGAGCGCGGTGGTCAGGGTGTCGCGTCGGGTCTTGAGCTCGGTGGAGACGGTGCGTAGGTGGCGTGGCCAGGCGGGTGAGCCGACCAGTTCGAGTGCGGCCTCCTGGAGGGGGCGGGGGACGAAGAAGCTGTCGACGACCTGGATGGCCCTCAGCCGTTCCAGCACGGGGCCGCGGGCGGCCAGGGCGCTGACCCGGAAGCTGGGCGAGGTCGCCTTGGTCAGCGAGCCGACGTGGACGACGACGCCGTCCGTGTCGTCGGCGGCCAGCGGACGCGGCAGCGGGCCCGCGTCCGCGTGCACCAGCCGTCGTACGAAGTCGTCCTCGACCACGAAGGCACCCGCGGCGCGGGCGATGCGCAGTACCTCGGCGCGCCGGTCGGGGGCGAGCACGGCGCCGGTGGGGTTCTGGAACAGGGGCTGGCAGACGAACACCCGCGCGCCGGTGGCGCGGAAGACGTCGGCGAGCAGTTCCGGCTTCACGCCGTCGGGATCCACCGGCACGGGCACGGGGCGCAGGCCGGCCGCGCGGGCGATCGCCAGCATGCCCGGGTAGGTGGGTGACTCGACGAGCACCGGGGCGCCGGGCGGGGCGAGCGCGCGCAGGGCGGTGGCCAGCGCGGACTGGCCGCCCGCGGCGATCAGCACCTCGGCCGCGCCGACCGCGCCGCCGATGCTCCTCGCGAACCACTCGCGCAGTTCGGGCAGCCCCTCCAGGGGCGGTCGCCCCCAGGCGCCGGGGCGCCGCCCGGCGCGGGCCAGGGCCGCGGCCATCGCCCGCTCGGGCTGCAGCGAGGGTGCAGATAGCCGCCGCTGAGCTCCAGCACTCCGGGCGGCGGGGCGGCCAGCGAGACCGTGACCCCGGAGGCGTCCACGGTGCGCGGTACGAGGTCGGCGGAGCCGTCGGCGCTGAGCGCGACCTCCTGCCAGGAGGTGTCCCCCGCGGGCGCGGCCGCGGTGCGCGGGCGGGCACGGAACGCGCCGGCCCCGGGGCGGGTGACCACCAAGCCCTCGGCGGCCAGCTGGGCCAGGGCGCGCGAGACGGTCACCGGGCTCACCCGGAAGCGCTCGACGAGCACCCGACTCGACGGGAGCTTTCCGCCGGGTGAGTAGCGGTCGAGTTCTTGTCGCAGCTGGTTGGCCAATTCACTGACGCTGCTACTCTCGTGCATGAGAGCACAGAGTAGCGCTACCGCACCGAGTCCGATAGCGGTCACCGTCCACCGGGAACGCTCCGGACCGGGCACCGTCCAGGCGGCCCTGGGCGTCACCGCCTTCTCCCTCACCTTTCCCGCCACCGCATGGGGTCTGGAGGGCTTCGGCCCCTGGTCGCTGGTGTCGGTGCGCAGCGTCCTCGCGGCGGTGATCGCGGGCTCCTGTCTGCTGGCGCTGCGTGTCACGCTGCCCGAGCGCCGGCACTGGGCGGGGCTGGCCGTGGTGGCGGCCGGAGTGGTGTTCGGCTTCCCGCTGCTGACCACGCTCGCCCTGGAGACCTCCACCACCTCGCACGCCGCCGTCGTCGTGGGCCTGCTGCCGCTCACCACGGCGCTCTGCTCCGCCCTGCGGATGGGCACCCGGCCCTCCCGCACCTTCTGGACGGCGGCCCTCGCGGGCGCGGCCGCCGTTCTCGCCTTCACCGTCCAGCAGAGCGGCGGCGCGCTGACGGCCGCCGACGGCTACTTGTTCGCGGCGCTGCTGGTGTGCGCGGCGGGCTACACCGAGGGCGGGCGGCTGGCCCGGGTCATGCCGGGCTGGCAGGTCATCGGCTGGGCACTGGTGCTGTGTCTGCCGGTCTCCGCCGGGGCGGCGGCGCTGGCGCTGTCGTACGAGCCGGTGCGGCTGACCGCGCACGGTGTGGCCGGACTGCTGTGGGTGGCCGTGGGCTCACAGTTCCTCGGTCTCGTCGTCTGGTACCGGGGCATGGCTGCCATCGGCATTCCGAGGGCCAGCCAGTTGCAGTTGGCTCAGCCGCTGCTCACACTGGTGTGGTCGGTGCTGCTGCTGGGCGAGCACCTCACGGCGGCAGCTCCGCTGACCGCCGCCGCAGTGCTCGTGTGCATCGCCGTCACTCAACGATCGCGTTCGTGAGGAGGCCCACAGATGCGCGCAACCGTGGGCGACCAGCTTGTCCAGCACGGCAGGGTGGTCGGCCAGCATGACCAGGTCACCGAAGTCGTCGAAGTGCTGGGCACGGAGGGCAACCCGCCCTACCGCGTCCGCTTCCCGGACGGACACGAGGCCGTCATGTCCCCCGGCCCCGACTGCGAGGTCCGTCACCAGCGACAGGAACACCAGGCTCACTAGCTCAGCGCGGCGGGTTCGCCGACTGCCGATAGTGGTCGGCGATCACCCGTGCCATCGCGCCGGTCCGGTCCTTCGCGACGTCCTCGGCGGCGAAGAAGACGTGCCCGCGCACCTCGGGGTGACCGGCGGCGAGCGTGAGGTGGCGGGACAGCTCGGTCGGGTCCTGCCAGGCCGCGGGCTGGCCCTGGGCACCCGCCTTGTAGAGGGCCTCGCCGATGTAGAGCCTGGTCCTGGTGCCTTTGGCCACCTGTGCCCACCACGGCACCAGTGCGGCGTAGTCGGCGGCGGCGAAGCCGATGTGCCAGTACACCTGGGGGACGACGTAGTCGATCCAGCTCTCGCGGACCCATCTGCGGGTGTCCGCGTACATGTCGTCGTACGTCTGCACGCCCGCCCGGGTGGCGGAGCCCCGTGAGTCGGACGTGGCGTTGCGCCACACCCCGAACGGGCTGATCCCGAATCGGGTGCCGGGCCGGATCTTCTCGACCCTGGCGGCGATCTCCCGCACCAGCTGGTTGATGTTGTCGCGGCGCCAGGCGGCCCGGTTGGCGAAATTGCCGCCGTAGGTGTCGTACGCGGCGTCGTCCTCGAAGCTCTGGCCGGCCACCGGATAGGGGTAGAAGTAGTCGTCGAAGTGGACGGCGTCGACCGGATACTCCGCCACGGCGTCGAGCATCGCGTCCTCGACGAAGGCGCGGACCTCGGGCAGACCCGGGTTGTAGTAGAGCCTGCCGCCGTAGGGCACCACCCAGTGGGGGTGCCTGCGGGCCGGGTGGGAGGCGACGAGTTTCGTGGGGTCGTCATGGTTGGCGATCCGGTACGGGTTGAACCAGGCGTGCAGCTCAAGGCCCCGGGCGTGGGCCTCCGTCACGGCGGTACCCAGCGGGTCCCAGCCCGGTGATCTGCCCTGGGTGCCGGTCAGGACGCGGGACCACGGCTCGTACGGCGAGGGCCACAGCGCGTCCGCGGTGGGCCGCACCTGGAGGATCACCGTGTTCAGCCGGTCGCGGACCGCCCGGTCGAGGTGGGCGATCAGCTCGGCGCGCTGTTCGGCCGCGGACAGGCCCTTGCGCGATGGCCAGTCGCGGTTGTCGACGGTCGCGAGCCACACGCCCCGCATCTCGGTGACCGCCCGGGAACCCCGCGGTGCCGCCGTCGATCCCTGTGCCATCGCGAGGGTGGACAGCGCCGCCAGAGTGAACGCCCGGCGGGACACTCGCACCATCGCACACCCCATACGCTCCGGATCCGCTCCGTCACGAATCGTCTCGCACCCAAGGATGCCCCCACCCGGACGATCGATCATCGATACTTGGGAGTAGCGTGCACGTTCGGAGCAGGCGCCGAACCCGGAGGTCCTGCCGGAGCAGCCGAAGATCAGCGAAGGGGACGATGTGAGCGACATCGAGCGCGTCGGAGTCGTGGGCTGCGGCCAGATGGGAGCGGGCATCGCCGAGGTGTGCGCCCGCGCCGGACTGGACGTGAAGGTCGCCGAAACCACCGGCGAGGCCCTGGAGATCGGCCGTACCCGGCTGTTCAACTCCCTGGGCAAGGCCGCCGAGCGCGGCAAGATCACCGAGGAGGAGCGGGACGCGACGCTGGCGCGGCTGAGCTTCACCACCGACCTCGGCGAGTTCGCGGACCGCGACCTCGTGATCGAGGCCGTCGTCGAGAACGAGCAGGTGAAGACGGAGATCTTCCAGGTGCTCGACCAGGTGGTGACCCGGGCGGACGCGATCCTGGCCTCCAACACCTCCTCCATCCCGCTGGTGAAGCTGGCGGTCGCCACCTCGCGCCCGGACCACGTCGTCGGCATCCACTTCTTCAACCCGGCTCCGGTGCAACAGCTCGTCGAGCTGATCCCGGCGCTCACCACCTCCGAGGGGACGCTCGGCCGGGCGCAGCTCTTCGCCGAGAAGGTGCTCGGCAAGCACGCGATCCGCGCCCAGGACCGCTCGGGCTTCGTGGTGAACGCGCTGCTGGTGCCGTATCTGCTGTCCGCCATCCGGATGTTCGAGTCGGGCATCGCGGGCCGCGAGGACATCGACAACGGCATGGAGATGGGCTGCGCCCACCCGATGGGGCCGCTGAAGCTGTCCGACCTGATCGGCCTGGACACGATCGTCTCGATCGCCAACTCGATGTACGAGGAGTACAAGGAGCCTCTGTACGCCGCTCCCCCGCTGCTCCAGCGCATGGTCGAGGCGGGCCGGCTGGGCCGGAAGACCGGCTCGGGCTTCTACACCTACGGCTGATTACGCAAGGTAGCTTCCCGGCTCACACGGGCCCGGCACCGGCTGACGGTGCCGGGCCCGTGCCGTTCACACACCGTGTGCGCACCGGGCACGCATATGCCCTTCGCACACGCTCCCCACGCGTCCACCAGGCGAGTTGACTCTCACGCGCATGCAAGGGACGAGAGACAACTACGGAAAGGAGTGGACCCGTGGCCGCCGATCCCGAGCATCCCGTGGTCCATGGAGAACTCGCAGAGTTACGTCGTCGCCTCGACGTGGCCTACGCCCGTGTCGAGGGCGGGCTGGCGTTGCTCACTCATCGCACGAAGGAGACCGCCAAGGAGCTGGAGGAGCTGAACACCCGCATGGTCTCGCTCGAACACGCACGCTGGCCGCTGCCCTCGGTCGCCGCGCTCACGGCGTTGGGCGCACTCGTCGTGACGATCTGGCAGTCGCTGGCCCACTAGACATCGGCGAGCCTGAGGTGGTGCAGCAGGAGTAACGCGGCCGCCATGTTGGCGGCCGGGACCTCCCCACGGGCGATCATGTCCGGGACGAGTTTGAGGGGTACCCACTCCCGGCGGTCCGACTCGAAGTCGTCCACGGGATGCCCTACGTACTCGCCCTCGTCGGCCCAGTAGATGTGGTGCCGGGCGTCGGTGAGGCCGTTGGACGGCTCCACGCTCATGAGGTGGTGCAGGGGCCCCGGCCGCCAGCCGGTCTCCTCCTCGAGTTCCCTGGCGGCCGCACGCGCGATGTCCTCGCCGTCCTCCACGACACCCGCGGCCAGTTCCCACCCCCAGCTGTCCGTGATGAAGCGGTGGCGCCACAGGAGGAGGACCTCGTTGGCCTCGTTCACCACCGTGGCCACGGCAACGGGCCGCAGCCGTATGAGGAAGTGGTCGAGGTGCCGGCCGTCCGGCAGCTCGACATCCGCGAGGTTGACGCTGAACCAGCGATTTGCGTACACAATTTGTTCGTTCTGTTTCGTCCACTGCACGGTTCTGCCACCTTCCGCCGAGTAAGTGGCAATATCGCAGCAGGGACCCCTCCGGCCTACCGTGCGCCTACAGCGGTACGCGCAGTGCCCCGTCGATGAGTTCGGCGGCTTCAGCGGTTCCGGCACAGCCGCTGCGCACCAGGTGTTCGCGTACCGCACGGAGTCTGTCGCGCAGCCGCTGGGACTCCATTCCGCGGGCCTGTTCGGCCATCTGCACCGCCGTGACCACGGCTTTGTCGGCATTGCCCTGGCGGAGTTCGATGGTGCTGAGCATGGCGAGCCGGTGCACCCGGCCCCGGTCGTGGGCGGGGTTGTCCACGGCGGCCGCGGCGTGCTCCCGGGCCGCCGCGAGTTCGCCGAGGCTGAGCAGCGCCTCGGCCACCTGGACATTGACCAGGCCCGGCTGGACATAGCCGGTCTCGTCGGGTTCGTATCCCCGCCGGATGCGTTCGGCGGCCGTCTCGGCACGCCGGATGCAGGACAGCGCGCTCGTGCCGTCGCCGAGGTGGGCGTACGCCTTGGCCTGCATCGCGTACAGGTCCGAGGCGAGAGCGGGGGTGATGTGCTTGCCGGCGGCACGCAGCGCGGCCTCCGCGAAGGCGACCGCCTGGCGGTACTCCCTCATGAACAGCGCCTGGTTGACGAGCAGCGCGATGACATACGCCCCGAGTCCCCGGTCCCCGCTGGCCTTCGCCAGGCGCAGGGCCTGGTGGAAGTAGCGCTGGGCCAGGCCGTGCGCATCGGAGTCGTAGGCGCAGATGCCCGCGATCGCCACCAACCCGCCCGTGGCACGGTGCAGTTGACGGCCCGTGGCATCGGTGTAGCTGCCGCGCAGCAGCGGGGCCGCCTCGGCGTTGAGGAAGCCGACTATGCGGGTGCGCGTCGCGATGCCGCCCGCCTTGCGGTACATCTGCTCGTAGTGGGCGCGGGCGGCGCGCAGCATCGCGATGTCGGCCGGGGTGACACGGTGCCGACCGCCCCGGGAGACGTCCACGTCCTCGGGCGGGTTCTCCCACTCCCACACCGGCATCACGGCCGGGGTGCCGGTGACTGCGGGCGCGCCCAGTATGTGCGGGCGTTGCTGCTCGTCGGAGCGCCACAGGGCGGTGGCGCGCTCCACGAAGCCGGACAGCGAGGCGCCGTTCGGCGTCGAGGGCTCGCCGGGCACGCCCAGACCGATGTCGTCGAGCGTGACGGGCCGGTGCAGCCGGACGGCCAGCACCTCACAGATCAGGTCGGGCACCTGACCGCGCGGCCGCTGTCCCTTCAACCACCGTGCCACGGCGGTGTGTTCGTAGCGAAGCGCGAGACCCCGCGCCCGGCCCGCCTGGTTGACGTGGGCGGCGAGACCGGCGTGCGAGATCCCGGCCTCGTCCAGGATCGCGTCGAGCAGAGTGTTGGGCTGCATGGATGCCCCCCGGGTGGCCTGGTGCCGTCAGACTAGTGCGGTTCCGTTCACACGGGGTGTGAACCGAGTACGCGCATCCGGGGTGTGCGCGCACTGTTGCGGAGAGTTTCCAGTCGGTTGACTGAAATGCCTCGCAAGAGGCCGGCCGGGCCGCCGGCTCCCCCTCGTACAGTGCGGTGGCCTGGCCGTTGGCTTCGGCGGTGCGACCAAGGGGCGGGGGCTAGCGCTTCGTTGTCGGCTGCGGGTTTGTGGGGGCTGGTCGCGCAGTTCCCCGCGCCCCCAAAGGTTCGTTGCACTTGTGCCGGTTTCGATCGTTCCGCAGGACCAGTACGGCGATGTCGTCGGTCGGGTCGCAGCCGGTGTGGCGGAGGAGTGCGGTGAAGACCCTGCGAAGGATTGTCTTCGGCGTGACCGGGTGGTCGGCGGTCGCCTCTCTCAGGGCCGACGACAGGGAGAAGAACCTGCCGTGTGCGTCTCTCGCGTCCTCCGCTCCGTCCGTGTAGAGGACCAGGGACTCACCGGGGAGCAGATGGCCGCAGCGTTCGGGGTC
Source organism: Streptomyces sp. HUAS 15-9 (assembly GCF_025642155.1). Lineage (NCBI taxonomy): Bacteria > Bacillati > Actinomycetota > Actinomycetes > Kitasatosporales > Streptomycetaceae > Streptomyces > Streptomyces qianjiangensis. The sequence goes on from NZ_CP106798.1 coordinate 1,739,631, forward strand.
CAGGTCGGGTGGCAGGGGGAACGGGCCAAGGGGTGGCAGGGGTTCGGCGTGGGCGAGTGGGTCGACTCCGTGGGCGCTGAGCAGATACGGCCACGGGTGTCCGCAGTTGAGTGCGCGGAGTTCTCCGTCCCGGCGGATCTCCAGTAGGAGCACGGTGGCGAACTCCTCGGCCGGCGGGGTGTCGGGCTCCCGGCCGGTGGAGGGGTGTTCCGCGCGGGAGCGCTCACGCAGATGACGGGCGAACGTGCGCTCCAGGCGTCGCAGCACACCGCCGAGTTCGGGCTCGTCGTGCGCGGCCTCCCGGAAGCTGCCGAGGAGGGCGGCCGCCGTGCCGATGGCGGGCAGTCCGTGGCCGCGTACGTCACCCATCACGACTCGTACGCCGTGTTCGGTGGCGATCGCCTCGTACAGATCACCGCCGATGGCCGCGCCACGGTCGGCGGACAGTTGGGCGGCGGCCACGCCCAAGCCGTCCAGACGCGGGGGCAGCGGCCGCAGCAGCACGCTCTGCGCGGCGCCCGCGACCTTGCGGACCTGCGTCAGCTCGCGCAGCAGTGCCCGGCGGACATGGAATATCAGCCCGGTGCCGACCGCGAAGAACACGGCGCTGGTGACGACCCGCGCGCCGAGCCCCTCCTGCTGGGCGAGCGGGCAGCCGAACTTGTACGAGATCGCGACGGCGCCCCACACCGTGGGCAGCCCCAGGGCGAACACCCGGCGCAGCGACCGGCGCTCGGGCTTGCGTACGGCAGGGCGTTCGTCCGCGGGGTCCGGGCAGGGGAGGCTTCTCCTGCGCAAGGTGCGGCAGGGGTGGCGGGCCCGGGTCCGGACCCACGCCGGCAGCGCCCTGCGGGCAGGCCCCCGGGAGTTCGTGTGGGGCCGCCTCCTGCGGGAAACCCCTGCCTTGATGCGGTTCATGCCGATGGCCCCCCATGTAGGCCCTGACAGAGCAGACGGACCGACCCCGAAAGGCCGGTCCGATTCTTGCGACGTCATGACCCGAAACGGCCGGATCACCCCGGCTTCTCACCCGAATGAGTGAGCAATCTCCGGTCGCCTGCATTTATGCAGGTGGGAGGGGGTGCGCCCCGCAGGGGCGCGGGGAACTGCGTGACCAGCCACGGACGACCCGCAGCCGACGGACCACCACAGTTCCCCGCAGACCGACCTAGCTCCGCAGCGCCGCCCCGGTCCGCTCGGCGGCCAGCGCGACGGCCGCGTCGCGGGCCGTGGAGGCCTCGTCCACGGTCAGCGTGCGGTCGGCGGCGCGGAAGCGCAGGGCGTAGGCGAGCGACTTCTTGTCCTCGCCCAGCTGCTCGGCGCTCTCGTAGACGTCGAACAGCCGGATGGCCTCCAGCAGTTCACCGGCGCCCTCGCGCAGCGCGGACTCGACGTCCGCGTGCGGGACCGACTTGTCGACGACCAGGGCGACGTCCTGTGTGGCGACCGGGAACGTGGAGATGCTCGGCGCCTGCGGGGCACCGTCGCCGACCTGCTCCAGCGCGTCCAGGTCCAGCTCCATCGCGCTGGTGCGGTCGGGCAGGCCGAGGGCCTTGATGACGCGCGGGTGCAGCTCGCCCGCGTGGCCCACGACCCGCTCGGTGCCCTCGGCGACGACCACGAGCTCGGCGGTGCGGCCCGGGTGCCACGGCCCGTACTGGCCCTTGCGGACGACCAGCTCGGCGCCGGCCTCACGGGCGACCGTGCGGGCGGCCTCGACCGCGTCGGCCCAGTCGGCCGGACGGCCCTTGCCCCACCAGCCGGCCTGCTCGCGGGCGCCCGCGAGGACGACGGCGACATGGCGCGGCTGCTCGGGCAGCGCCGCGTTCAGCTCGGCGAGCTCCTCGTCGGTGGGACGCCGGTCCACGGGCAGGTTCGCGGCGGCCTTCTGCTCCGCGGCCGGGTGGAAGACCAGGCCGGTCTCGAACAGCGCCAGGTCGTGCGTGCCGCGGCCGTCGTTGCGGCGCAGGGCGCCGAGCAGGCCCGGCAGCAGCGACGTGCGGAGCGCGGGCTCCTCGTCGTTGAGCGGGTTGGTCAGCTTCACGACACGGCGGGCCGGGTCGTCGGCGTCCAGGCCCAGCTGGTCGAAGACCTGCTCGGCGACGAACGGGTAGTTCGGCGCCTCCACGTAGCCCGCGCCCGCCAGGGCCCGGCCCACGCGGCGGTGCAGCCGCTGCCGGTGGGTCAGACCGCGGCCCGAGGGGAGCTTGGGCAGCGTCGAGGGCAGGTTCTCGTAGCCCTCGAGCCGGATGACCTCCTCCGCCAGATCGTTCGGCTCGGTGAGGTCGGGCCGCCAGGACGGGACGGTGACGGTCAGCTCGTCCTGCCCGTACACGTCGCAGCCGATCTCCTGGAGCCGCCGTACGACGCTCTCGCGACCGTACTCGACACCCGCGACCTTGTCCGGGTGGTCGGCCGGGGTGGTGATGGTGTGCGGTGCCTTGGGCGCGCTCACCTCGGTGACACCCGCGTCCGCCGTACCGCCCGCGAGCAGCACCAGCAGGTCGACGGTGCGCTGGGCGGCCGCGGCGGCGGCCTGCGGGTCGACGCCGCGCTCGAAGCGCCGGGAGGCCTCGGAGGACAGCTTGTGGCGGCGGGCCGTGCGGGCGATGGCGATCTGGTCGAAGTGGGCGGCCTCGATCACGACCTCGGTGGTCGCGTTCTCCAGGTCGATGGGGGTCCCCCCTGCTCGAGCGGAGTCGAGAGCTTGGGGGAGGTCGGCGATCTCGGTGTTGGCGCCGCCCATGACACCGGCCAGGCCGATGGGGCCGCGCTCGTCGGTGATGACCAGGTCCTCGGCGTGCAGCTTGCGCTCGACGCCGTCGAGGGTGACGAGCTTCTCGCCCTCCTCCGCCCGGCGCACGCCGATGGTGCCCTGGACCAGTTTGCGGTCGTAGGCGTGCAGGGGCTGGCCGAGCTCCATCATCACGTAGTTGGTGATGTCGACGGCGAGCGAGATCGGGCGCATGCCGACCTTCTGCAGACGGCGCTGCAGCCAGATCGGGGAGCGCGCCTCCGGGTCCAGGCCGGTGACGGTGCGCGCGGTGAAGCGGTCGCAGCCGGTGGGGTCGGAGACCTGGACCGGGTAGCCGAAGGCGTTCGGTGCGGGCACGTCGATGAGCGCCGGGTCGCGCAGCGGCCGGCCATAGGCGATGGCGGCCTCACGGGCGACGCCGCGGATCGACAGGCAGTCGCCGCGGTTGGCGGTGACGGCGATGTCGAGGACCTCGTCGACCAGCTCCAGGAGCTCGATGGCGTCCTTGCCGACCTCGGTCTCCGGCGGCAGCACGATGATGCCGTGGGTGCCGTCGTCGCCCATGCCCAGCTCGCCGGTGGAGCAGATCATGCCGTGGGACGTCTTGCCGTACGTCTTGCGCGCAGAGATCGCGAAGCCACCGGGCAGCACGGCGCCGGGGAGCACCACGACGACCTTGTCGCCGACCTGGAAGTTACGGGCGCCGCAGATGAGCTCCTGGGGCTCGCCGGTGCCGTTGGCCCGGCCGACGTCGACGGTGCAGAAGCGGATCGGCTTCTTGAACTCCGTCAGCTCCTCGATGGTGAGCACCTGGCCCACGACCAGCGGACCCTTGAGGTCGGCACCCAGGTGCTCGACGGTCTCCACCTCGAGACCTGCCGAAATGAGCTTGGCCTGGACGTCGCGTCCGGTCTCAGTCGCCGGCAGGTCGACGTACTCCCGCAGCCAAGAAAGCGGGACCCGCATCAGATCTCCATCCCGAACGGCCGGGTGAACCGGACGTCACCCTCGACCATGTCTCGCATGTCTTCGACGTTGTGGCGGAACATCAGCATCCGCTCGATGCCGAACCCGAAGGCGAATCCGCTGTACTTCTCCGGGTCGACGCCGCAGGCGGTCAGCACCTTCGGGTTGACCATGCCGCAGCCGCCCAGCTCGATCCAGCCCTCGCTGGAGCAGGTGCGGCAGGGGCGGTCGGGGTTGCCGACGGACTCGCCCTTGCAGACGTAGCAGAGCATGTCCATCTCGGCGCTCGGCTCGGTGAAGGGGAAGAAGTTCGGCCTGAGCCGGGTCTTCATGCCCTCGCCGAACAGGGACTGGACCATGTGGTCCAGGGTGCCCTTGAGGTCGGCCATGGTCAGGCCCTCGTCGACGGCGAGCAGCTCGACCTGGTGGAAGACGGGCGTGTGCGTGGCGTCCAGCTCGTCGGTGCGGTAGACGCGGCCGGGGCAGATCACGTACACCGGCAGCTCGCGGTCGAGCAGGGAGCGGATCTGCACGGGCGAGGTGTGGGTGCGCAGCACGACGCCGGACTCGGTGCCGCCGTCCTGGCCCTGCACGAAGAACGTGTCGGCCTCGCCGCGGGCCGGGTGGTCCGGGCCGATGTTGAGCGCGTCGAAGTTGAACCACTCGGCCTCGACCTGCGGGCCCTCGGCGACCTCGTAGCCCATGGCCACGAAGATGTCCTCGATGCGCTCGGAGAGCGTGGTCAGCGGGTGGCGGGCGCCGGCCGGTACGCGGTCGTACGGCAGCGTGACGTCCACCGCCTCCTCGACCAGCACGCGGGCGTCGCGCTCGGCCTCCAGCTCGGCCTGGCGGGTGGCCAGGCCCTTGTTCACGGCTCCGCGTGCCTGGCCGACCAGCTTGCCGACGGCGGCCTTGGCATGCGGGGGCAGGGCGCCGATCTCGCGGTTGGCGAGCGCCAGCGGGGAGGTGCCGCCGCTGTGGGCGACCTTGGCCTCCTGGAGCGCGTCGAGGGAGTGGGCGGCGGCGAAGGCGGCGAGCGCCTCGTCCCGCATGCGCTCGATCTCTTCCGGTTTCAACGCCTCGACCTCGACAGGGTCGTACGACTTATTGGGTGCCGACATCTCTTCCCGTGCTTCCGATTCGCTGGCGGATGGTCCCCGGGACCGCTTCAGGGCCGTATGCAGGACACAAAGGTGCCAAAGGCCGAGTCTAACGGGGTGGGGGTGGACGAATGCGCCCGTGGGCCGTCAGGCGAGATACGCCGGTGCGCTCACGGGCAGGGTAAATCGGAATTCCGCGCCGCCGCCGGGGGCGCGGCCGACCGTGATGGTGCCGCCGTGGGCCTCGACGATGCCCTTGACGATATAGAGCCCGAGGCCCGTGCCACCGCGCTTGCTGCCCCGCCAGAAGCGGGTGAAGACGCGGTTCATGGATTCCTCCGGGATGCCGGGCCCCTCGTCGCTCACCGTGACCGACGTACCGACGTCCTCTCCCTCCCGGGGGGACGCCGACGGCGTGATCTCAATCGTGACGGTTCCCTCACCGTGCCGCACCGCATTTTCCAGCAGGTTGCTGAGGACCTGGTCGATCTTGTCGGGGTCGGCCCACAGGTCGGGCAGCGGCTGCTCGATGCGCAGCAGGAACCGGTCGGCGGGCTGTCCGGCCGCGACGTACGCCTGGATGTGCCGGCCGACGGCCGCGCCCATGTCCACGGGCTGGCGGCGCACCTCCAGCCGCCCGGAGTCGATGCGGGAGATGTCCAGGAGCTCGGCGATCAGCCGGGTGACCCGGTCGGCGTCCGCGTCGACGGTCTCCAGCATCAGCCGCTTCTGGTCGTCGGTGAAGCGTTCCCACTTGGCGAGCAGTGTGGCGGTGAAGCCCTTGACCGAGGTGAGCGGGGAGCGCAGCTCGTGGGCGACGGTCGCGATCAGCTCGGCGTGGCTGCGCTCGGTGCGGCGCCGGGCCTCGGTGTCACGCAGGGACACGATGACCCGGCGCACCGGCCCGGCGGGTTCGGTACGGACGTACCGGGCCGATACGAGCACTTCCCGCCCGCCGGGCAGCAGCAGGTTGCGCTCGGGCTGCCCGGCCCGGATGGCGAGCCCGCCGTACGGATCGGTGATCTGCCACCAGCGCCGTCCTTCCAGGTCCTCTAACGGCAGCGCCTTCTCCAGGCGGTGGCCGAGGGCTTCGGCGGCGGGGACGGCGGTGATGCGGGCGGCGGCCGCGTTGAAGCAGATGACGTACCCGTGCTCGTCGGCGACGACGAGGCCGTCGGGCAGCTCGTCGGGGTCGATGCCGAGCCTGGCGGGATCACCGTGCCGGGGCGCGGGTACCAGGTGCACGTCCTGCCCTCCCGGCGCACTGCTCGTGCCGACACTCATCCCCGCACTCCACCTCTCAGTCGGCATGGGGGTCCCCCTGCTCGCGCGCAGCCGACGCTCGGGGGAAGGCCCCCGGGCAGGTCACCCTACTAGCTCTCGGTGACGGAGCGGCACCCTCCGGAGGCGCGCTGTGCACGGGCCGACGCGTAGAGACATACGGCGGCGGCGGTGGCCAGGTTCAGGCTCTCGGCCTTTCCGTGGATCGGGACGCGCACGACGGCGTCCGCGAGGGCGCGCGTCTCCTCCGGGAGCCCCCAGGCCTCGTTGCCGAACACCCACGCGGTGGGCCCGCCCATGGTGCCCTTGTCGAGCTCGTCGTCGAGGTCGTCCGTACCGGCCCCGTCGGCGGCGAGGATGCGCACACCGGCGTCCTTGAGGCCCTCGACCGCCCGCTCGACGGGGACTCCGACGGCGACGGGGAGATGGAACAGCGAGCCGACGGAGGCGCGCACGGCCTTGGGGTTGTACAGGTCGACGGAGGCGTCGGTGAGGACGACGGCCTCGGCGCCGGCGGCGTCGGCGCAGCGCAGGACCGTGCCGGCGTTGCCTGGGTCGCGTACGTGCGCGAGGACGGCGACCAGCTTGGGCCGGGCCTCGAGGATGTCCTCGAAGGGCGTGTCGAGGAACCGGCACACTCCGACCAGCCCCTGCGGGGTGACGGTGGTGGAGATGTCGGCGATCACTTCCTCGGAGGCGAGGTGGATCCGGGCCCCGGCGGTCCGGGCCTCGCCCACGATGTCGGCGTACCGCTCGGCGGCCTCGACGGTGGCGAACAGCTCGACGAGCGTGGCGGCACCGTCGACCCGGTGCGCCGCCGCCTCCCGCACGGCCTGCGGCCCCTCCGCGAGGAACAGCCGGTCCTTGCCCCGGAAGTTCCGCCTGGCCAGCCGCCGGGCGGCGGCCACACGCGCGGAGCGGGGGGAGATCAGCTCGGGGGTGGCGGGGGGCATGGGCGTTCACCTTCAGCGGCTCGGATGTTCAGCGTGGGTCTCCCGGCAACAGCAGGACCCGCAGGCTCCAGCCTGCGGGTCCTTCAGTCACATCGGCTCGGCGCCGGGGCGTCACGCCGCCTTGGGGGCGTTGACGTCCGACGGCAGCGCCTTCTGGGCGACCTCGACGAGCGCGGCGAACGCGTTCGCGTCGTTGACGGCCAGCTCGGCCAGGATCTTGCGGTCGACCTCGACGTTCGCGGCCTTCAGACCCTGGATGAAGCGGTTGTACGTCATGCCGTTGGCGCGGGCGGCGGCGTTGATGCGCTGGATCCACAGCTGACGGAAGTCGCCCTTGCGCTTCTTGCGGTCGTTGTAGTTGTAGACCAGCGAGTGGGTGACCTGCTCCTTGGCCTTGCGGTACAGGCGCGAACGCTGACCGCGGTAGCCGGAGGCCTGCTCGAGGATCGCCCGGCGCTTCTTGTGGGCGTTGACTGCCCGCTTGACGCGTGCCACTTGTTAACTCCTTGTAGCGGGGCCGCGGTTGTCCTCACGCGGCCCGAAAACGATTGGGTCCCGGTCCTGACGTATGGCGCGGATCGATCGGACGATCAGGCGCCGCAGCGTCACTTGCCGAGAAGCTTCTTGATCTTCGCGGCGTCGCCCGGGGCCATCTCGGCGTTGCCGGTGAGGCGACGCGTCACACGGGACGACTTGTGCTCGAGCAGGTGGCGCTTGCCGGCGCGCTCACGGAGCACCTTGCCGGAGCCGGTGACCTTGAAGCGCTTGCTGGCACCGCTGTGCGACTTGTTCTTCGGCATAGCGCCGTTCTCTCCTCGTCGGTGGCGCTCCGATGCCCGGTTGCGAAAACCGGGCACGGTGGAGCGTCGCTCTTGTATCGGTTACGTCCTGGGGACTCGCGTCCCCCGGGATCACGCCTCGGCGGATGCCTCGGCAGGAGCCTCGGCAGTCTCGGCGTTCTCGAGGTCCGCGGCGTTCTGCGAGCGGCCGGGGTTGGCCTTCGCTTCCGCCTTGCGGGCCTCCTGCGCCTGACGGGCCTCGGCCATCGCCTCGGTCTTCTTCTTGTGCGGACCGAGAACCATGATCATGTTTCGGCCGTCCTGCTTCGGGTTCGACTCCACGAAACCGAGGTCCTGGACGTCCTCCGCGAGACGCTGCAGCAGTCGGTAGCCCAGCTCGGGCCGGGACTGCTCGCGACCACGGAACATGATCGTGATCTTGACCTTGTCGCCCTGCTTGAGGAACCGGACGACGTGACCCTTCTTGGTGTCATAGTCGTGCGGGTCGATCTTCGGCCGGAGCTTCATCTCCTTGATGACCGTGTGCGCCTGGTTCTTGCGCGCCTCACGGGCCTTCATGGCCGACTCGTACTTGAACTTCCCGTAGTCCATGAGCTTGCACACGGGCGGACGGGCGTTCGCCGCGACCTCGACCAGGTCCAGGTCGTACTCCTGTGCAAGCTCCAGTGCCTTGGCCAGCGGGACAATGCCCACCTGCTCGCCACTGGGACCGACAAGTCGCACCTCGGGAACGCGAATCCGGTCGTTGATGCGGGGCTCGGCGCTGATGGATCCTCCTCGGTAGCACCACACGGCAGTCTGGCAAACAGCCGCGTATGTCTCTGTTCGTAAGACCTAACCGCGCCGAAGCACAAAAAATGCCCCGGACGATCACAGGCGGGGCTCCAAAAACACTGCCGGAGCACCGCCGCGATGACCGCGGGGCGCGTTTCGGGCGACTCCACCGTCCGTACGGAACGGTGGTGGCCGCCTGACCGGGTGACCCGCCGTCCCTGAGGGCGGTCGGGTGGGAGATCGGAGCCTCCACTTGTTGGCCGGGCCTGCTCGCCGTGTGGCATGCCTGTCCGGCCGGTCGTCACACAAGGTTAGCAGCATCGGGCGGCAAGGGCCAATCAGGGCCAGGTGGGGAGGGCGACCGTGGTGCGCCTATCGTGTGGGTCATGAGTGAGACCCCCGACTTCGACTCCATGACCCGCGACATCGCCGAGGTCCCGGCGGTCGAGGTGATCGTGACGGTCGCCGTCAACCTGATGAGCGCCGCGGCCGTGAAGCTCGGTCTGACCGAGGAGGGCGAGAAGCACAAGGACCTGGACGAGGCCCGCAAGCTGGTGACCGCCCTCGCCGGTCTGCTGGACGCGAGCGCGACCGAGATCAGCTCCTTCCACGCCGCGCCGCTTCGCGACGGCCTGAAGTCGCTGCAGCTGGCGTTCCGCGAGGCGTCGATCGTCCCGGACGAGCCGGGCCAGGGCCCCGGCGAGAAGTACACCGGGGCTGTCTACGGCTAGTCCGCCCCGATCCGGTCCGTCCTGATCCGGTCCGTCCTCATCCGTTCATCCGCGTTCGTACAAGGGCTCGCCCGCGGGCGTGGTCCCGGCCGGCAGCAGTGCCAGGTCGAGGCCCCGCACCAGGCGGGCCCTGAGTGTTTCGTCGGCCGCGAGGCGCTGGGCGACGGCACGCGTGGCCTCGGCGGGGGCGGCCGCCGGGTCCAGCACCAGGGCGAGGGTTCCGTCGGCCTCCCCGGGACCGAGGTGGGCGCTCAGCACGGCGGGTTCGGCGGCCACGGCGGCACGAACGGCGTCGACGACGGCCGGGTCGGCGAGCGGATCGGTCGTCGTACGGCCCTCGGCGAGCGCGAGCAGCGCGGGCCCGGTCAGCTCGAACGGCACCGGACCGGACATGTCAAGGACGACCGTGTCCGCCTTCTCGTGCGCGGCGGCCCGCAGCGCCTGGTGCAGCGGTACGGCGACCGGGCGGGCACCGGGGTCCCACAGGGCCAGCGCGTCCGTTGAGGTGAAGGCGGGCAGCGCGGTGCGGTCGCCGGCCTTGAGGGTGGGTACGGCCATGTCGCTGGTCTTCTCGCGGCGCAGCCCGTTCTCGTCCTCCTCGACCTCGCCGAGCACGGCGACGACCGGGACGAGCAGCCGGGTGCCCTTGAGCGCCTCCAGGACGGGCCCCACGGCGGTGCGGTCCTCGGCCCAGGCGGAGAGCGCGGCGCTCAGCCGGGGATCGGCGGAGCCGTCGTCGTCGGAGTAGCCGGGGTCGGGAATGTTCTTGTTCGCCACGGTCCCCGACCCTATCGGGGGGTTGCCGCTGGGCTTGTGCGGCCCCCGAAACCTCGCGGTCACCGGATTCACCGGAATCTCAGATTTCCATGACGAGCTTCTAACACCGGTCTCACGGCGTACACAGTCCGCGCCCCGAGCATCGCCGGCATGGAGTCTTCCCGAGCCCGCCGGCGCCGCCGCGCTCGTCCGTCCCGGGGCCGTACCCTCGTCCACACCGCGCTCGCCATCGCCGCCATAGCCGGGGTCACGGCGGGCGGCACGGCATACGTGACGGCGCGGGCGCACTCGGGCCCCGTATCCTCGGCGAAGTCGCCGTCGCCCGCGTCATCGTCCTCGTCATCGGCCTCGGCGAGCGGGGAGGAATCGGTGGAACCCGTGGCGGAACCGGCCGTTGACCGTGTCGCGCTGCTGACCGAGGCCATGAAGTCGGTGACGGTGCCGGCCTCGGCCAAGGTGTCGGCCGCGGTGCTGAGCCTGGACTCCGGCGAGAGCGCCGACTACGGCGACGCGGCCTTCGACACCGCGAGCATCGTCAAGGTCGACATCCTGGCGACCCTGCTGCTCCAGGCGCAGGACGCCGGCCGGCGTCTCACGGCGGCCGAGAAGGCGTACGCCACGAAGATGATCGAGAACAGCGACAACGCCTCCGCGACGGCGCTGTGGAACACCATCGGCCGGGCCGACGGCCTCGACGCGGCGAACAAGCGCTTCGGTCTCACGCGGACAGAGGGCGGTGACGGCGCGCTGTGGGGGCTGACCCAGACCACTGCCGCCGACCAACTCGTCATGCTCCAGCAGGTGTTCGGGGACGACTCGAAGCTGAGCGAGGCCTCGCGGGCGTATCTCCAGCGGCTGATGAAGAACATTGAGGCCGACCAGCACTGGGGGGTCTCCGCCGTGGCGGACGGCTCCGGTTGGGCGCTGAAGAACGGCTGGCTGGCGCGCAGCACGACCGGCCTGTGGGACGTCAACAGCATCGGGCGCGTGACGCTCGACGGCACCGCCTACCTGGTGGCCGTCCTGTCGAACGGCAGCACCTCGCAGGCGAAGGGCATCTCCCTGGTCGAGGCGGCGGCGAAGGCGGCCGTGTCGGCGTTCACCGATGGCAACTCGGCGTCCGTGTCCACGTCCACCTCGGCGACGGAGACGAACTGACGGTTCCGAACCGGAGCCTCAGTGGCCGCGATACCGGCGCGACGCGCGGCGGCTGCGCCACAGGACGACCGCCGTGACCAGGAGCACTCCACCGGCACTGCCCGCCAGCGGGCCCGCCCAGCCGGAGGCGCCCTCGCTGGCCTCGGTGCTGTCCGGTCCCGGGCCGAAGTACTTCTCGCCGTAGGCCGCCGAGTGGAGGCCCTGTGGCTTGAGGCGGGCGGCGGCCTTGACGGCTGCGGCCGGGTCGATGAGGCCGAAGCCGCGGGAGTCGTCGCGGCCCCCGCTGGGCGCGTCCCGGGCGGTGTCCTCGAGGAGCTTCTTGATCTGGGCCGGGGTCAGCCCCGGGTGGGCCGCCTTGACCAGGGCCACCGCGCCCGAGACGAAGGCGGAGGCGGCGCTCGTCCCCCAGCCCTCGTAGTACTTGTGGTCCGGGTCGGCGATGACGATGTCGACACCGGGCGCGCTGACCGCGGCGTACCAGCGGCGGGTGGAGAAGGAGGCGCGGGTGCCGTAGCGGTCGACCGCGGCGGCGGCTATGACACCGGGGTAGGCGGCCGGGTACGAGATGTGGTCGCCCTTCGCGCCGCCGTTGCCCGCGGAGGCGACGACGACGGCGCCCTTCTTGAGCGCGTACTGCACGGCCTCGTCCTCGCTCGGCTCCGGGTGCGCGGAGGCGGAGTCGTCGCCGAGGGAGAGGTTGATGACGTCGGCGCCGTGGTCGGCGGCCCAGCGAATGCCCTCGGCGAGGGCGTTGCCGCGGGTGGCGCGGGCCTTGCCGCGGGCGGTGTCGCCGTCTTCGAGGATCACCCGGACCGGGAGGATCTTGGCCTCCGGGGCGATGCCCATGACGCCGTCGGTATCACCGGGTCCGTGCCCGTGGCCCGCGATGATGCCGGCCATCGCCGTGCCGTGCCGGGCCCAGGTACGGTCGCCGCGCTTCGCCCCGAACCTGATCAGATCCTTGCCCGGCAGCACGTTGCCGTCGAGGTCGGGGTGGTCGGCCTCGACGCCGGTGTCCAGGACGGCGACGGTGATGCCCTTGCCCTTGGTGGTCTGCCAGGCCTGCTGGGTGTGCATGGCGGACAGGGCCCACTGCTGGGCGCGGATGCCGTCGGCGTACGCGGTGGTGGCCGGTACGAGGGCCAGGGAGCCGGCAAGGAGGAGGCTCAGGGCCGAGCCGGTCAGGCGGCCCACGCGGCGGCTGTTCATGAGGGTGTCTCCGTGGCCGATCTGACGGTCTGGCGCAGGCGCCGCTGGATGCGGTCGGCGAGACCCTGCGCCTCCTGGCCGAGGCCGGCCTGGGCGGGGGCGCTGGTGGCGCCGGACGCCATGGCGTCGGCGGCGGGCTCGGGAGAGTCGACCGTACGACCGTCGGCCCAGCCGGAGACCGCGTAGACGACGACCGGGGCGTCGGTGAGGACGGAGATCGTCCAGGAGGCGCGCTGCTTGACGCCGAAGCCGGCGGCGAGGGTGTTCTTGGCGGCGTACGGGCGGGGCATCAGGTCGGTACGGCGGTCCAGGCCCTCCTTCTTGAAGCGGCCGGCGAGGGAGGTCATAGCGGCGGAGTCGGCCTTGGTGAACAGGAGGCCGACGGTGGTGACGTAGCTCTGGGTGGCGTCGGTGTAGGTGGCCCTGAGCAGTCGCTGGCAGCCGACGGGAGCGAGGGCCTTGCGCAGCAGCGGGTCGAGGGCATTCGCACAGCCGCTGTCCGGACCGACGGCGACACGCGTCCAGGTGCGGTCGGCGCCACCGGGTCCCGCGCCGTTGCCCTCCACGGTGGGCGGGAACAACTCGTCGACCGGCACGTTGTGCCACATCGCTCCGGCCGCGGCGAAACGGTTGCCGGAGCCGGGGCTCCCGGAGTCACCGGTGAGCCAACTCCCGGTCACCGCACCGCCGATGAGCCCGAGCCCGATCACGACACAGGCGGCGGCAGCGGCGGTCCGCGGAACCACCCACGCGCCCAGCGGCCGAGGCCGCCCCCGCTGGTCGTACCCCTCGGCCTCTCCGAACGACACGACATGCCGGGCCGCGCTCCAGGAAAGGGCCGGGTCCGGGGACACGGGGCTCGCGGACGAGCCCGACGCGTCAGGGGCCGGGCCGTCAGCGACCCGGGCCGGACCCCACGCCTCACCCGAGACCGGCACACCGACGGGACGCGGCGCCACGTCATCGGCCGAGCGGGGCGGGAAGACCGGCGCCGGGGAGATCTGCGGCGCCGGACGCCCCACCGTCTGCCGACGGGGGCACGGACGACGAAGGGGGCACGGACGCCGGAGCGGGCGGGCCCGCGGGGTGACGCGGATCGCCAAGGTGGCGCGGGTCGCCAAGGTGGCGCGGGTCGCCGTTCACCGGACGCGGCGGAGCCGGGGAACCCGAGACATCGGCAGCGCGCGACGGCACGCCACGCGCCGAATGCGGCGCGGACGACGGAGCGGGCGGGCCGGACGGGTGACGCCGGTCGCCGGGATGTGCGGTGGCCGGGGGCGCAGAGGTGCGCGCCGTGTGCGGGGCGCCTGCGGTACGCCCTTCCTCCGGGCGCGGGACCCGCTCGGTGCCCGACTCCTCGGCGCCGGTCGCTCCGGGTACCGCACCCGGGCCGGAGCCTCGGTCGGGCCTGGTGGCGGGCTTTGGCGGCACGGCGGAGGAATCGGTACGCCCGACGGACCCGGTACTCCTGGAGTCCGGTTCCCGATCGGGCTGCGGCGATATGCCCTCGGAGGCCGGGCGGGCGTCCGGTACGGGCGTCGTGGAGTCCGGCCGGGTGGCCGGCCCGGGCGGTGCGGTGGGAGAGGCCGGGCGCGACGGGGTCGGCGAGGCGCCGGCGGTCCGGCCGGTGGGCGGCTCGGGGGTCCGGGCCGGGGGCACCGGTCGCAGGCGGGCGGGCCTGTCCAGCCGCGTGGGAGGCGGGGTGCTGGGCCGGCGGGGCGGCACCGTGGCCCCCGGTCCGGTGAGGTCGGCGCTCGTCCGGCGCGGCTCGCGACCGGCGGTGGGCGGCGCGTCGGGGAAGCGCGCGGAGGCGGCGGCGGGGGCGCGGACGGAGTGCTCGGCGTCAGGCGGAACGGGCGGAGGCTGGGGAAGCGTGGCTGCCCGTCCGGGGAGCCGGACGCGTTGCGGCCCACGTCGCCCTCGCGCGCGTCGCTCTGGGCCACTGGCCCGGCCGAGGGGACGTTCGAGCCCGGCGTACGACTGCCGGCCGGGGCACCCGGAGCCACGCGACGGCTCCCGCCCGGCAGTGGCCTGCCCTCCGGGAGGTCACCGTTCGCCGTGGCATCACCGGAGCCGGAGGCGGAGTCGTGGGGGTGGCCGGGCGGAGGTGTCGTGGGGCGGGGCGGGACCGGGGCGTGCTGCGCTTCCCTGCTCATGCACCCCCCGTTTCCCAGTGCCCGGGCCGTTTCCTCGTACGCGGGCCGCCGTCCTCGTCGCCCGGCCCGGTGCGGGACAGTCCGCCCCCAGGCACGCATACCCGCAGCGGCGGCCCGGCATCCCGGCGCAGGGCGTCGGCCGGAGTCGTTCCGTCGTGCGTGCGCGTCACTCTACGGGGTGTCGCAGGGCGAACGGGAACCAGTCCGTGACCCCGGGGGCATCTGCCCGGAACGTCCCCCTACCCTGCGGTAATCCTGTCTGGCAGGCTTCGTGCATGACTGCGCGCGCCGCCGACCGGGCCCGTTACGACAGGGCCACAGCCCATCTCGACGCCCCTCACGCGATCGTGGACCTGGACGCCTTCGACGCCAACGCGGACGATCTCGCCCGCCGGGCCGGCGGGAAGCCGATCCGGGTCGCCAGCAAGTCCGTACGCTGTCGTGCCCTGCTCGAACGCGTCCTCGCGAAGGACGGCTTCCGGGGCGTCATGTCCTTCACGCTCGCCGAGTCCCTGTGGCTGGCCCGTTCCGGTTTCGACGACGTCCTGCTCGCCTATCCGTCCGCCGACCGCACCGGTTACGCGGAGCTCACCGGCGACCCCAAGCTCGCCTCCGCCGTCACCGTCATGGTCGACTCCGTCGCCCACCTCGACCTGATCGACGCCGCGCGCGCCGGCGGACGTGAAGTCGTGCGCGTCTGCCTGGAGTTGGACACCTCACTGAAGCTGCTCGGCGGACGGGTGCGGGTCGGGGCGCTGCGTTCGCCGCTGCACTCCCCCGCCCAGGTCTCGGAGTTGGCACGGGCGGTGGCCCGGCGGCCCGGTTTCCGGCTCGTGGGAATCATGGCGTACGAGGGGCACATCGCCGGTGTCGGTGACGCCGTCGCCGGGCGGCCGCTGCGCTCCCGCGCGATACGGCTGATGCAGGCGACCGCCCGCCGTGAGCTGGCCGAGCGGCGCGCCGCGGCGGTGCGGGCGGTCCGTGCCGTGGCCCCGGACCTGGAGTTCGTCAACGGCGGCGGCACGGGCAGTGTGCAGTACACGGCGGCCGAGGACTCGGTCACCGAGATCGGGGCGGGTTCCGGACTGTATGTGCCGCGCCTCTTCGACAACTACACGTCCTTCAAGGGGCGTCCCGCCGCCCTGTTCGCCCTGCCCGTCGTGCGGCGGCCGGGGGTGGGCGTGGTGACCGTGCTCGGCGGCGGCTACCCGGCCTCCGGTGTGGCCGGGCCGGACCGGCTGCCGGTGCCGTATCTGCCGGAGGGGCTGCGGTACGACTCCCAGGAGGGGCCGGGCGAGGTACAGACCCCGCTGCTCGGCTCGCCCGCCGACGACCTCCTCATCGGCGACAAGGTGTGGTTCCGGCACGCCAAGGCCGGTGAGCTGTGCGAGCGCTTCGCCGCACTGCACCTGATCGCGGGGGACACGGTGACGGCCACCGTGCCGACGTACCGGGGCGAGGGCCGCACCTTCCTCTGATCGAGGCGCGGTTCACCAGTGCGCGGTTGATCAGTACACGGTGTCCGGCTCGTCCGGGACCGGCGTGCCGTCCTCCCGGCGGAGCGGCCCGTGGGTGCCGTCGTGGGCCGTGTAGGCCGTGGTCGAGCACGGGTACGGGTGGGGCCTGCGGGGCAGTGGGTCGATGAACATGGGGGTGACCAGCCAGCGTCCGTCGGCGTCGTCGTAGGCCCGGCACATCAGCTCGGGCTTGTTGCGGTTGACGGCCAGATGGACGCCGGTGGCGTCGCCGACGAAGGTGACGTCGGTGTCCGCGTCGCCTGCCGCGAGGGCGGGCCGCCGTTGCCGGGACTGCCGCTGCCAGGCCGCGGCACCCCGGACGCCGTACACCTCCTGGTTGATCCAGCAGCGCTTGCCGTCGATGTAGGGGATGACCTCACCCCGGGTGGCCGGGATGCCGCCGCAGCCCTCGTTACGGGGGGTGATGCGGCCCCGGCGGTCCAGGACCGGGCGGATGGCGATCGTGTGGGCCGCGTCGATGCCGACGCCCGCCGACCAGACCTCGGTGACGGGCTCGGCGCCCGCGGAGACGATGTAGACGTCGAATCCCGCCCGTCGGAGGGTGTGGATCAGATCGCGCTGCTGGTCGTAGTAGCGGACGTAGGCGGGGAGGGTGTGCGTGCCGAGGGTCCGGGTGGCGCCGACGGGGGCGGCCAGGGCCTCGCGGCGGGCGGCCGCGGCGTAGGCGGTGAGGTCGGCGGGGGTGCGGCCGGTGAAGAGCTGGGGCACCCAGGCGTACTGCGGCACGGTGCGCCGGTGGTTCCAGGTGCCCACGAAGGCCGGGGTGCCGGTCATGGTGGTGGCGTTCTCGCGGATCTCCAGGATCTCGTCCGCGCAGCGCGGGCCGGACAGGACGGGGCCGGTGCCGCAGGCCTTGGTGAGGGCCTTGTCGGCAGCCGGGGTCAGCCACTCGCTGGTGTCCGTCCAGTGGTCCGGGCGGAGCAGTTTCCCGTGGCGCAGGGCCCAGGTGAGGGTCGCGTCGGTGACGTCGTTCTTGGTGACCGTGTTGTCCCAGTCGAACGCGGCCACCGCGCCCCGGTGCCCGGAGCAGATGCCGTAGGTGTCGATCACCCGCTGGAGGCGGGCGCGGTCGTCGCCGTGCCAAGTGCCGGTCAGCCGTGGGCAGTCGGAGTGTGCGGGCGGTGGTGGGGTCGCGACCGCCAGGGTGGTGGCGGCCGCGACCAGGGTCCACGCGAGAAGGTGTCGCATACGACCCGAACCGTACCGGTCTGCCCCTACAGGGGTGTGACGTACGCGCCCGAGATTCCGCCGTCCACCAGGAAGTCGGTGGCGTTGACGAAGGCGGAGTCGTCGCTGGCCAGGAAGGCGACTGCGGCGGCGATCTCCTCGGCCTCGGCGAACCGGCCGACCGGGATGTGCACGAGCCGGCGGGCGGCCCGCTCCGGGTCCTTGGCGAACAGCTCCTGCAGGAGCGGGGTGTTGACCGGCCCCGGGCACAGGGCGTTCACGCGGATGCCCTCGCGGGCGAACTGCACGCCGAGCTCGCGGGACATGGCGAGCACGCCGCCCTTGGAGGCGGTGTACGAGATCTGGGAGGTCGCCGCGCCCATCCGGGCCACGAAGGACGCCGTGTTGATGATCGACCCCTTGCCCTGGCGGCGCATGTAGGGGATGGCGGCCTTGCAGCACAAGTAGACGGAGGTGAGGTTGACCTCCTGGACGCGCTTCCAGGCCTCCAGGCCGGTCTCCAGGATGGAGTCGTCGTCGGGCGGCGAGATACCGGCGTTGTTGAAGGCGATGTCGACGCTGCCGTAGGTGTCGTAGGCCGTCCTGAAGAGGGCCTCGACCTGCTCGGGGTCGGTGACGTCGACCTTCACGAAGATTCCGTCGACCTCGTCGGCGGCGGCCTTGCCGCGGGCCTCGTCGACGTCGCCGCAGACGACGTGGGCGCCCTCGGAGGCGAGCCGGCGGACGGCGGCGAGGCCGATGCCGCTGCCGGCTCCGGTGATGACGGCGGTACGGCCGACCAGGCGGCGGCAGATGGTTTCGTCGGTCATGAGCGGCTCAGGCCTCCGTGCTGATGAAGACGTTCTTGGTTTCGGTGAAGGCGGTCAGGGCGTCCGGGCCCAGTTCGCGGCCGAGGCCGGACTGCTTGAACCCGCCGAACGGGGTCGAGTAGCGGACGCTGGAGTGGGAGTTGACGGACAGGTTGCCCGCGCGGACGGCCCGGGAGACGCGCAGGGCGCGGCCCAGGTCGCGGGTCCACAGGGAGCCGGCGAGGCCGTACGGGGTGCCGTCGGCGAGGCGTACGGCGTCCGCCTCGTCCGTGAAGGGCAGCAGGACGGCGACCGGGCCGAAGATCTCCTCGCGGGCCGCCTCGGAGTCCGGCCGCTCCCCCGTGAGCACGGTCGGCGCGAACCAGAAGCCGGGCCCGTCGGGTGCGCTGCCGCGCAGCGCTGGGGCGTCGTCCGGCACGAAGGACCGTACGCGGTCCAGCTGTTGACGGGAGATCAGCGGGCCCATCCGGGTCTTCTCGTCGGCGGGGTCGCCCACCACCACGGCCGACAGGGCGTCGGCGAGGAACTCGTGGGCCTCGTCGTACACGGACTCCTGGACGAGGATGCGGGTGCGGGCGCAGCAGTCCTGGCCGGAGTTGTCCAGGAAGGAGAACGGGTCGAGGGCGGACTTCAGGTCGGCGTCGGCGAAGACGATGTTCGGGCTCTTGCCGCCGAGTTCGAGGGTGACGGGCTTGACCTGCCGGGCGCAGCGCTCCATGACCTCGCGGCCGGTGCGGCCGGCGCCGGTGAACACGATCTTCGCCACGTCCGGGTGGTCGACCAGGGCGCGGCCGGTGATGTGGCCGTATCCGGGGAGGACGTGGAACAGCCCCTCCGGCAGGCCCGCTTCCAGCGCGAGCTCGGCCAGGCGCAGCG
Organism: Streptomyces sp. HUAS 15-9; assembly: GCF_025642155.1. NCBI lineage: Bacteria > Bacillati > Actinomycetota > Actinomycetes > Kitasatosporales > Streptomycetaceae > Streptomyces > Streptomyces qianjiangensis. Next base: position 1,758,702 of record NZ_CP106798.1, read on the forward strand.
CGGTGAGCGGGGTGGTCTCGGCCGGCTTGAGGACGACGGCGTTGCCCGCGGCGAGCGCCGGGAAGGAGCCCCAGGCGGCGATGGGCATGGGGAAGTTCCAGGGGGCGATCACGCCGACCACCCCGAGGGGTTCCTGGAAGGTGATGTCCCAGCCGCCGGGCACGGGGATCTGCTTGCCGAGGAGGCGTTCGGCGCCGCCGGCCGCGTACAGCAGCAGGTCGCGGGCGTTGCCGGCCTCCCAGCGGGCGTTGCCGAGGAGGTGGCCGGCCTCGCGGACCTCCAGTTGCGCCAGTTCCTCGATGTGGGCGTCGACGACGTCGGCGTAGCGGCGCAGCAGGCGGGCGCGGTCGGCGGGTGCCGCGGCCGCCCACCCGCGCTGGGCGGCACTCGCGCGGGCGACGGCGCGGTCCACCTCGGCCGCGTCGGCGGCGGGGACGGTGGCGACGACCTCCTCGGTCGCCGGGTTGAGTACCTGGAGCTCGGACTCGTTCGACACGGAAGGACCTCTCACATGCGTTCGAAGGAGCGGCGCAGCTCCCAGTCGGTCACCGCGGCGTCGAAGGCCTCCAGCTCGACGCGCGCCATGTTGCGGTAGTGCGCGACGACCTCGTCGCCGAAGGCGGCCTTGGCGATCGGGCTGTTCTCCCACAGCTCGGCGGCCTCGCGCAGGGTGGTGGGGACGTGCTCGAAGTCGGCGGTGTAGGCGTTGCCGGGGCAGGGCTCGGGCAGCTCCAGCTTCTGCTCGATGCCGTACAGACCCGCCGCGACGAGGGCGGCGACGGCGAGGTGCGGGTTGACGTCGCCGCCGGGCAGCCGGTTCTCGAAGCGCAGGGAGCGGCCGTGGCCGACGACCCGCAGGGCGCAGGTGCGGTTGTCGTGGCCCCAGGCGACGGCGGTCGGCGCGAAGGAGCCGGGCTGGAACCGCTTGTAGGAGTTGATGTGGGGGGCGTAGAGGAGGGAGAAGTCGCGCAGGGCGGCGAGCTGGCCGGCGAGGAAGTGCCGCATGACCTCGCTCATCCCGCCGGGGGCGGCCATGGCGTTGGTACCGTCGGCGTCCGCGAGCGAGAGGTGGATGTGGCAGGAATTGCCCTCGCGTTCGTTGTACTTGGCCATGAAGGTGATGGACACGCCCTCCTGGGCGGCGATCTCCTTGGCCCCGGTCTTGTAGATGGCGTGCTGGTCACAGGTGACCAGGGCCTCGTCGTAGCGGAAGGCGATCTCGTGCTGGCCGGGGTTGCACTCGCCCTTGGCGGACTCGACGGTGAGGCCGGCGCCGGCCATCTCGTTGCGGATGCGGCGCAGCAGGGGCTCGATGCGGCCGGTGCCGAGCACCGAGTAGTCGATGTTGTACTGGTTGGCGGGGGTCAGATCCCGGTAGTTCGCGTCCCAGGCCTGCTCGTAGCTGTCCTTGAAGACGATGAACTCCAGCTCGGTGCCGACCTGGGCGGTGTAGCCGAGCTCGGCGAGGCGGTCCAGCTGGCGGCGCAGGATCTGGCGGGGCGCGGCGGCCACCGGGGAACCGTCCTCCCAGGCCAGATCGGCGATGACCATGGCCGTGCCGGCGTTCCAGGGCACGCGGCGCAGGGTGGTCAGGTCGGGGTGCATGGCGAAGTCGCCGTAGCCGCGGTCCCAGGAGGACATCGCGTAGCCGTCGACGGTGTTCATCTCGGTGTCGACGGCGAGGAGATAGTTGCAGCCCTCGGTGCCGTGGTGGAGAACCTCGTCGAGGAAGAATCGTGCGGCGAACCGCTTGCCCTGGAGTCGCCCTTGCATGTCGGGGAAGGCCAGGACGACAGTGTCGATCTCACCGCCGGCGACGAGGGTGTGCAGCTCCTCGACGCTGAGCGGGGGTGTGCGGTCTGCCACGGGAGAACTCCTTCGGCTTCTGCGCTTCTTCGGCCGGGCCGGGAGCCATAAGGTATTGCGGAGAACCATTGCTTGGGAAGGGGGTACGGCCGGATGTCGCAGGACACTGAGCCGGGAAGGCTGGACGACCGCCTGACGCCGGTACTGCGGCCGGTGCGTGCGGGGAACGGCTTCGAGGAGGCTCTCGAGCAGATCCTGCAGGTCGTGCGGCTCGGTCTGGTGCCGGCCGGCGAGCGGCTGCCCGCCGAGCGGGAGCTGGCCGAGCGGCTCGGGATCAGCCGGGTGACGCTGCGCGAGGTGCTGAAGGTGCTGCAGGACCAGGGGCTGGTGGAGTCGCGGCGCGGGCGGTACGGCGGAACGTTCGTGCTGCCGAGGGCCGATGCCGGCGGCGAGGACGAGCTGCGGCGGCGGATCGCCGAGGTCGACATCGAGGACATGCTGCGGTTCCGGGAGGTCCTCGAGGTGGGCGCGGCCGGGCTGTGCGCGGCGCACGGCCTGAGCGACGAGCAGGCGGGGCGGCTGCGCGAGGCGCTGGCCCGCACGCACGACGCTCCGCTGGCCGACTACCGGCGCCTGGACACGCTGCTCCATCTCACCCTGGCCGAGCTGTGCGGCTCGCCGACGCTGACCTCGCAGTACGCGGCGGTGCGGGCGACGGTGAACGACCTGCTCGACTGCATCCCGCTGCTGGTCCGCAATCTGGAGCATTCGCAGCGGCAGCACATCGCACTGGTGGAGGCCGTGCTGGACGGCGACGCGGACGGGGCGCGGGAGATGATGCGGGAACACTGCGCGGGCACGGCCGCGCTGCTGCGGGGTTTCCTGGCCTGAGGGCTTGCCGTTCACCGGCACCTCGACAAAGGTATGAACTCAATCCATTACGGGGAGCGTGAGGACGTATGGCGGGCAGGCCGCTGATCGGCATCAGCACCTATCTGGAGTCCGAGGTGCGGTGGAGTGCGTGGGTGCTTCAGGCCGCGCTGCTGCCGGCCGGCTATCCGCGGCTGGTGCGGCGGGCCGGGGGGCTGGCCGCGATGCTGCCGCCCGATGAGCCGGAGCACGCGGCGGCGGTCGTGGCACGGCTGGACGGCCTGGTGATCGCCGGCGGTCCGGACGTCGAGCCGGTGCGGTACGGCGCGGAGCGCGACCCCCGTACGGGACCGCCGGCCCGGGAGCGCGACGCCTGGGAACTCGCCCTGATCGACGCGGCGCTGGACGCGGGCGTACCGCTCCTAGGCATCTGCCGGGGCATGCAGTTGCTGAACGTCGCCCTCGGCGGCACGCTCACCCAGCACCTCGACGGCCACGCGGAGGCTCCCGGGGTGTTCAGCAGCCATCCGGTCAAGCCGGTGCCGGGAACACGGTACGCGCAGGCGGTCCCGGAGGAGACGTCCGTGCCCACGTTCCACCACCAGGCGGTGGACCGCCTGGGCGAAGGACTCCTCGCATCGGCATACGCGGCCGACGGCACGGTGGAGGCGATCGAACCGGCACTGGGCGACCGCTGGCTGCTGGGCGTGCAGTGGCATCCGGAGATGGGCGAGGACCTACGGGTGATGCGGGAACTGGTAAGAGCCGCTTCGTGACCGACGTCGGCCGCACCTGAGCGTTCACCCCCGCGTGGGGGGGCCGGGCAAGGCCCCCAGGACGACAACGGTGCCCAAGCGTTCACCCTCGCGTCAGCGACAGCAGTTCCCGTGCCGGGCCCGTCGGGCGGTGGCCCGTGGGCCAGACCGCGCGTAGGTCTCTGGCCAGCAGGATCCCGTCGACGGGGATGCTCACCAGGCGGCGCATGGCGAGTTCCTCGCGGACCGCGAGTTCGCTGAGGACCGCCGGGCCCGCCCCGCCGACCGCGGAGGCCTTCACCGCCGTGGTGGAGGAGAGCTCGATGAGGGGGCGGGCCAGGCCTCCGAGCGCCGCGTCGAGGACCTGACGGGTACCGGAGCCGCGCTCGCGCAGGATCAGCGGGGTGGCCGCCAGTTCGGTCGCCGGGAGGGGCTGTCTGCGGCGGGCCCAGGGATGGCCGGGGGCCGTGACGACGATCAGGCGGTCATGGGCGATCACGGCGGAGTCCAGACCCGGAGGCACCGTCAGGCCCTCCACGAAGCCCACGTCGGCCTCGTCCGCCAGCAGGCGCTCCGCCACCGCCGCCGAGTTGCCGGCCAGCAGCGACACCGCCGTGTCGGGGCGGTCGGCGCGCAGCGCCAGCAGCCAGCCCGGGAGCAGGTACTCGGCGATCGTCATGCTGGCCGCGACCCGCAGACGTGAGTCGCGGCGGTCGCGCAGCGCCTGCGCACCCGCGTCGAAGGCCTCCGCCGCCTCCACGACCCGTCGGGCCCAGTCCGTCACCAGTGCGCCGACGTCCGTGAGCCGGGAGCCGCGCGGCGAGCGGTCCACGAGGGCCACACCCAGTTGGCGTTCCATCGAGCGGATCCGGCTGCTGGCGGCGGGCTGGGTGATGCCGACCTCCCGCGCGGCCGCCCCGAGACTGCCCAGCCGGGCCACCGCCAGCAGCAGTTCCAGGGCCCCGAGATCCGGCACCCGGTGCGCCAGGGTTCCCGGTCCGCGCCGCTCCCCCGCATCGCTCAGCCGCTCCTCCGTATCACTCATAAGACCAGCTTATGCCCTCATAGAGACGAACTCCCTGGTCGCAGCCGTGCGCCCGCGCGAGGGTCGAGCCATGGTCACCGCATCCGTCCGCAATCTCGGCCCCAACTGGTACGCATCCGTCATGGGCACGGCCGTCGTGGGGACGGCCGGCGCCGCACTCCCCCTGCACAGCGACGCCCTGCGCGTTGCGTGCACCGTCGTTTGGACGGCCTCGGGCGTACTGCTCGTGGTCCTCCTCGGCGCCCGCGCCCTGCACTGGACCCACCACCGCGACCAGGCCCGGGCCCACCTCCTCGACCCGGCGACGGCCCCGTTCTACGGCTGCCTGTCCATGGCCCTGCTGGCCGTCGGCGGCGGTGCGATGGCCATCGGACGGGACTGGATCGGAATCCGGGCGGCACTCGCCCTCGACGCCGTGCTGTTCGTCGCCGGTACGGTCGTCGGGCTCGCGGCCGCCGTCGCCGTGCCGTACCTCATGGCCGTACGACACCGGATCGAGCCGGGACAGGCCACACCCGTGTGGCTGCTGCCGCTGGTCGCCCCCATGGTGTCCGCCGCGCTCGGTCCTGCCCTCGTGCCCCACCTCCCGGCCGGACAGGCCAGGGAGACCCTGCTGCTCGCCTGCTTCGCGATGTTCGGGCTCAGTCTGCTCGCCACACTGCTGATGCTGCCCGTGGTCTTCGCCCGGCTGATCACCGCGGGCCCCCTGCCGCTCGCGCTCACGCCGACGCTGTTCCTGGTCCTCGGGCCGCTCGGGCAGTCCACCACCGCCGTCGGGGCGTTCGCGGACTTCGCGCCCGGGGTCGTACCCGCCCCGTACGACCAGGGTTTCGGTCTGCTCGCCGTCCTCTACGGGGTGCCGGTGATGGGCTTCGCGCTGCTGTGGCTCGGGCTGGCCGCCGCCCATGTGGTGCGGGCCCGGCGGCACGGGATGGGGTTCGCGATGACCTGGTGGGCGTTCACCTTCCCGGTGGGCACCTGTGTCACCGGGGCCGCGGCGCTCGCCCGGCACACGGGCCTTGCCGTGTACGGCTGGCTGGCGGTGGGGCTGTACGCCGTGCTCGTCGCGGCGTGGGCGGCGGCGGCCTGCGGCACGGCGCGCGGGCTGGTCAGCGGTGAGCTGCTCGCAGGGCCCCGGCCAGCACCCGCGGCGCCTCGGCCAGTGACGGGCCGTACCACGTCAGGTGCCGTCCGCTGACGAGGGCGCAGGGCAGGCCGGGGAAGGCCTCCGGGCCGTCCTCGGGCGTGAAGCGGTACGGCTCGTCCGGGAGGACGACCAGGTCCGGAGCCGCCGCCCGCAGCTCGTCGAGCGGGATCCGGGGGTAGCGGTCCGCGTGCCCCGCGTAGAGGTGGTCGACGCCCAGGCGCCCGAGTACGTCGCCCGCGAAGGTGTCCCGGCCCAGGACCATCCACGGTCGCCGCCAGATCGGTACGACCGCCGTGGCGCTGGGAGCGGGTGCCGGAAGCGACGACCAGGCGCGCTCCGCCTCCACCAGCCAGCCGGGGCGTTGCGGCGCGCCGCACGCGGCCAGCACCCGGGTCAGCTCCCGGAAGGCCTGCGGCACGTCACGGACCTCGGTGACCAGCACCTGAAGGCCGGCCGCGCGCAGGGCGTCGAGGTCGGGGGCGCGGTTCTCCTCCTCGTTGGCGACCACCAGGTCGGGGGCCAGGTCCACGATCCGGTCGAGCCGGGGATTCTTGGTGCCGCCCACGCGGGTGACGTCCAGGCCCGCCGGATGGGTGCACCAGTCCGTCGCGCCGACCAGGACGCCGGGCGCGGACACGGCCACCGCCTCGGTGAGCGAGGGGACCAGGGAGACGACCCGCACTAGCGGGACCGGTCCTGGACCGCCTCGATGTGCTCGGCCACCGCCACGACGACCACGCGGGTGTCGGGCACCGTGGCCCGCCAGCGGTGCCGGACCCCGCCCGTGAGGTAGAGGGTGTCGCCGCGGCCGAGCCGGTAGGCGCGCCCCTCCGCCTCGATCTCCACGGCGCCGTCGGCGACGTACATCAACTCGTCGTTGCGGTGCTGGAATTCACGTCCGGCGTCATGGTCGCCGGTGAACTCCGAGGCGTGCAGCTGATGGTGGCCGCGGACCAGGGAACGCACCCGGGGCGTGAAGTCCTGCTCGGGGCTGTCGGAGCACACGACGTCGACGCTGCAGGCGGGGTCGGCGGCGGCGAGGAGTTCGACGGCCGTCGTACGCAGGGCGTCGGCGACCTTCTCCAGGGAGCCTGTGCTGGGGCGTGCCCGGTCGTTCTCGATCTGGCTCAGGAAGGGCACCGACAGTCCGCTGCGCTCGGATACGACGGCGAGGGTGAGCTCCAGCGCACGGCGTCGCCGCCGGACGGCCGCGCCCACCCGCACGGGCTGTTGTTCTTTGTGGTCGCCCATCGCTCCGGCTCCCTCCTTCGCTCGTCGCTGAGCTCTGCGGGTGCCCGGCGTCGGGCACAACGCGTCTGATGAGTTCTCTGCACCCTACGCATGTTCGGCAAACCGTTTCATGCGGCCGTCACATCCATGTCACATCGCATGGGTGTGACCCTTACGGTTCGCGCCAGCGGACGAGCCCGTGCGCCCGCCCCCTCCTGGGGCCATGATCGTGCGTCACCCCCTCGATACGGTGCGCGGTCGGCCGCTCCCGGTCGCGGCGCCGCGAAGCCCGGGCGAGGACGTAGCGCCGTGTGGTTGGCCGGATCCTTCTCGTGGGCGGTGAAGACGCCTAGGATCACCGCCGGTGGCCGGCGTCACCGTTGGGGGGGACAACTGTGCAACGCCCGGACGACCGTCTTGCTTCCGCGCTCCGCTTCGCGACGGAACTCGTGGCCTGGGTGGCCACGCCCTGGGCGCTGGCCGCGCACTCCTGGGCGTCGGCGGTGCTCGCGCCGGCACTGCTGATCGGTCTGCCGACCGTCTTCGCGACGCCGGGCGACAAGTCGAATGTGATCGTCCCCGTTCCGGGCGAGGTCACCATTCTGCTCGTGCTGCTCCAGTTCGGCGCGGCCGTGGTCTCCGCGTGGTACCTGTGGCCCGCCTGGGCGGCCGTACCGGTGTCCCTGCTCGCCGCCGTCGCCCTGTACACGGAGCGCCCGCGGTGGCGGTGGCTGCGGTCGCTGCCGGTTCGTGGCGGAGGGTGACCGTCAGTGCCGTACGGCATGATGCGAGGCGTGACCGGACGACTGATGCTCCTCGACACCGCCTCGCTGTACTTCCGCGCCTACTTCGGCGTCCCCGACTCGGTGAAGGCACCGGACGGCACTCCGGTGAACGCCGTGCGCGGGCTGCTGGACTTCATCGACCGGCTGGTCAAGGACCACCGGCCCGACAGCCTGGTGGCCTGCATGGACGCCGACTGGCGGCCGCGGTGGCGGGTCGACCTGATCCCCTCCTACAAGGCGCACCGGGTGGCCGAGGAGCACGAGGCGGGACCCGACGAGGAGGAGGTGCCGGACACCCTCTCCCCGCAGGTGCCGGTCATCGAGGACGTGCTGGACGCGCTGGGCATCGCGCGGGTCGGAGTGGCGGGGTACGAGGCCGACGACGTGATCGGTACGTTCACCGCGCGCACCGAAGGGCCGATCGACATCGTCACCGGTGACCGCGACCTGTACCAACTGGTGGACGACGCGCGCGGGGTGCGGGTGCTTTACCCCCTCAAGGGCGTGGGCACCCTGCAGATGACCGACGAGGCCCTGCTGCGCGAGAAGTACGGGGTGGACGGCAGCGGGTACGCGGACCTGGCGCTGCTGCGCGGCGACCCGAGCGACGGACTGCCCGGTGTACCCGGCATCGGCGAGAAGACGGCCGCCAAGCTGCTGGCCGAGTTCGGCGACCTGGCCGGGATCATGGCGGCGGTCGACGACCCGAAGGCGAAGCTCACACCGTCGCAGCGCAAGCGCCTCGACGAGGCCCGGCCGTATGTCGCCGTCGCGCCGAAGGTCGTCCGGGTGGCCGCGGACGTACCGCTGCCGGACGTCGACACGACGCTGCCGTGCACACCGCGCGACCCTGCGGGGCTGGACCGGCTGGCGGTGCGCTGGGGCCTGGGCGGTTCCCTGCACCGGCTGCTGACGACGCTGGAGGCCTGAGCGGCCCGAGTATTTTTCCGGCAAAACACGGTCACCCGGTCCGCATGATGGAAGTGTCACCCGAAAGGGGATGTTAACTTAGGTAAACCTAACCAGTGGAGCAGGGAGGCCGACATGGCAGAGCGCCCGGGACGCAGGCCGCGCAGGGCCCATTCCGCCCAGGTCGTTCGCACGCAACGGCTGAGCCCGCATATGCAGCGTGTGGTTCTCGGCGGTGACGGCCTCGCGGGCTTCGCGGCGGACACCTGCACCGACCATTATGTGAAGCTCCTGTTCGGCCCCGAAGGCGTGACCTATCCGGAGCCCTTCGACCTGCAGCGCATTCAGCAGGAGTTCCCGCGCGAGCAGTGGCCGGTGACCCGGACGTACACCGTGCGCGACTGGGACCCCGAGACCCATGAGCTCACCCTTGACTTCGTGGTCCACGGCGACGAGGGCCTGGCCGGCCCGTGGGCGCTGCGGGCACGACCGGGCGACGTCGTACGGTTCATGGGTCCCGGCGGCGCCTACGCACCGGACGCGAAGGCCGACTGGCATCTGCTCGTCGGCGACGAGAGCGCGCTGCCCGCGATCGCCCGCTCCCTGGAGGCGCTGCCCGAGGGCGCCAAGGCCATTGCCCTCGTGGAGGTTTCCGGTCCCGAGGAGGAACAGAAGATCGACTCCGACGTGGAGATCGTCTGGCTGCACCGCGGGTACCGGCCGATCGGCGAGACCCTGGTGGAGGCCGTGCGGGCGCTGGAGTTCCCCAAGGGCCGGGTGCACGCGTTCGTGCACGGCGAGGCGAGCTTCGTGAAGGAGCTGCGCCGGCTGCTGCGGGTCGAGCGCGAGATCCCGCGCGAGGACCTGTCGATCTCCGGCTACTGGCGCCTGGGCCACAACGAGGACGGCTGGCAGGCCTCCAAGCGGGAGTGGAACGCTCGCATCGAGGCGGAGCAGGAGGGCGGCTCGGCGGCCGCCGCGTGAGACGGCGGATCGAGGCGGCGGCAAGGACGTCAGTACTCGATCGAGCCGGGCGCGCAAGGACGTGGGCACTCGATCGAGCCGGAGGCGGCCGGGTCGGTGCCCGCACAGCGCCTACGCTGGGCACCGATGAGACGCAAGACCCGCACCCCGCCCTCCCCCCTGCCCCAGCGCGAGGGGGTGGACCCGGTGCGGGTGCGGCTGCCCATGGCCGGGTCCTGGGCCACCGTGGGCGAGCATCTGGTGGAGCGGCTGTCCGGGGCCGGGCCCGGGGTCGTCGAGGCGATGCTGGACGCGGGGCGGATCGTCGGGGCCGACGGGCTGGCGGTGGCGGCCGACGCCCCCTATGTGCCGGGGATGTTCGTGTGGTTCCAACGGGAGCTCGCCGCCGAGGTGCCGGTGCCTTTCCCGCTGACGGTGGTGTACCGCGACGCGCATGTCGTCGTGGCCGACAAACCGCACTTCCTCGCCACCACACCGCGAGGCAGCCATGTCACCGAGACCGCGCTGGCTCGGCTGCGGCGGGAGCTGGACCTTCCGGAGCTCTCCGCGGCGCACCGGCTGGACCGGCTCACGGCCGGACTGGTGCTGTTCACGGTGCGGCCCGCGGAGCGCGGCGCGTACCAGACGCTGTTCCGCGACCGGCTGGTGCGCAAGGAGTACGAGGCCGTCGCCCCGTACGACCCCGCGCTCGCCCTGCCCCGCACCGTGCGCAGCCGGATCGTGAAGGAGCGCGGGGTCATGGCCGCGCGGGAGGTCGAGGGCGAACCCAACGCGGTGACGCGGGCCGAGCTGATCGAGCACCGGGAGGGCGACGGCCTGGGGCGCTACCGGCTGACCCCCGACACCGGGCAGACCCATCAGCTGCGGGTGCATATGAACGCCCTGGGCGTGCCCGTCCTCGGCGATCCGCTGTATCCGGAGGTGACCGGCCCCGTGCCGGCCGGTGACTTCCGGCGTCCGCTCCAACTGCTGGCGCGAAGGCTGGAGTTCACCGATCCGGTCACGGGTGTGGAGCACCGGTTCTCCAGCGGGCGGGTGCTGGAGGCCTGGTCCTCGTATGCGCGGTGGGCCGGTCAGTGACCGCGCCACCAGCGCTTGACGCGCTGCCAGACACCGCGCGGGCGAGCCGGTGCCTGCGGTGCCGCGGGAGGTGCCGGAGCCGGGCTCGGGGGCGCTTACCAGGGGTCGGCGGCGGGTGCCGGCTGCGGGCGGACCGTGCCGACCTGCCACTTGGCGCGCTGCGGCGGGACGGGGGCGGGGCTCGGCTTGAGCATGACGTCCTGCTGGAGCTTCGGTTCGAACCGCACGGGCAGCTCCACCAGATGCCGTGAGGAGATGGACGCGCGCCAGCGCAACTCGTCCTCCTCACAGTCCAGTTGGATGTCGGACAGCCGCGTCAGCAGCGCGTCGACACCGACGTCGGCGATGGCACGGCCGATGTCCTGGCCGGGGCACTCGTGCGGGCCGCCACCGAAGGCGAGATGGGAGCGGTTGCCCTGCATGTTGGCCGACAGGTCGGGCCGTACCCGGGGGTCGATGTTGCCCGGAGCGGGGGCGAACAGCAGGCCGTCGCCCCTGCTGATGCGCTGGCCGCCCAACTCCGTGTCCTGCTTGGCGAAGTAGCCGAGGACGGCACTGAACGGCGGCTCGTCCCACAGGGACTGCTCGACCGCCTCCGGCACCGTCATCTGGCCGCCGTTGAGCTGGGCGCGGAAGCCGGGCTCGGTCAGGACCATGCGCAGCGCGTTGGCGAGGAGGTTGGTGGTGGCCTCGTAGGCGGCGATGAGCACGACTCTGAGGTGCTGGCCGATCTCGTCGTCGGACAGCCGCGTCGGGTGGTTGATGAGATGGCTGGTGAAGTCCTCCTCGGGCCGGGCGCGGCGGCGCGCGGTGAGCCGCATCAGGCAGCCCATGATGTACTCGTTGCTGGCGATCGCGGTCTCGGTGCCCTTGAGCATGTCGCGGGCGGCCTGCACGATCCGGTCGTTGTACTCCTCCGGCATGCCGAGGACCTCGCACATCACCGCCATCGGCAGGTGCTCGGCGAACTGGGAGACCAGGTCGGCCCGGCCCTTCTCACAGAACTCGTTGACCAGGCGCTGGGTGTAGCGGCCGATGTGGCGGCGGATGGAACGGTGGTCGATGGTCGACATGGCGCCGGTGACCGCCGCACGCAGCCGCTGGTGCTCGTCGCCCTCGGCGTGGGAGCAGACGGGCTGCCAGGCGATGTGCGGCATGAGCGGATGGTCGGGCTTGACCATGCCTCGCAGGAGCGGGCTCCAGATGCGGCTGTCCCGGGTGTACTGCGAGGGGGTACGGACCAGGTGCAGGTTCTCGGTGTGCCCGAGGACCACCCAGATCGGCACGTCGTCATGGAGCAGCACGGGCGCCACGGGCCCGTACTGGTCGCGCAGTTTCTCGTACAGGTCGCCCAGGTCGTCCGCCTCCGGGCCGTACAGCCGATGCAGTCCACCGGGTCCGAGGCCGTGTGCCGGGCAGCCGGGCGGCGGGCCGGACATGCGGTCGTCCGTACCGGTCGGGAAGTGGGATTCAGGCGTCACAGTGGTCGCTCCGAAGCTGAGGTGGATCCTGGGGAGGGGAGATGGGGGGGTCAGGTGAGCACGCCGGCCATGGCGAGCGAGTGCAGGAAGTGCATCAGGGTCATCAGGACGTCGCGGCTGGAGGCCCGGCGGCGTGCGTCGCACTCCACGATGGGGATGTCGGGAGCGAGGTCGAGTGCCGTACGCAGTTCCTCGACGGGATAACGGGGCGCGTCCGGGAAGGAGTTGACGGCCACGATGAAGGGCACGCCGCGCTCCTCCAGGCGCCCTATGACGTCGAAGCTGACCTCCAGGCGGCGGGTGTCGGCCAGGACGACCGCGCCGAGCGCCCCCTCGAACAGCCCGTTCCACAGAAACCAGAAGCGCTCCTGGCCGGGGGTGCCGAAGAGATAGAGCACCAGTCGCTCGGTGATGCTGATGCGGCCGAAGTCCATGGCGACGGTGGTGGCCGTCTTCGTGTCGGAGCCGTAGTTGTCGTCGACGCCGACACCGGCCTGGGTCATGGTCTCCTCGGTGGTCAGCGGCCTGATCTCGCTGACCGAGCCGACCATGGTGGTCTTGCCGACCCCGAAACCGCCCACGATGACGATCTTCACCGCCGCCTGGGCCGTGTGCGGCAGATGGTCCTCCGTACGTGGACCGGGGACGGTGTCAGAGCTTTTGAAGTCCATGCATCACCGCTTCGAGGATGGAACGGTCGGGGAGCGCCTGACGGACGATCGGGGCGCGCGCCTGTACCAGTTCGGCCGTGATCAGTTCGGTGATCAGCACCGTCACCACGCTGAACGGCAGGTTGAGATAGGCCGAGAGTTCGGCCACGGACAGGGGGGAGGTACAGAGCCGGAGCAGCGCCGCCTGCTCCGGTGCGATGGACGGCGGTGGATCGGCGCGCGCCACGATCAGCGTCACCAGGTCGAGTTCGGCGCGCCCGCCGTCGGCGCCGCCGGCGATGACATACAGCCGTTCGGGGTTCTTCTCCTCCCCCTCCTGATCCCCGGCGGTGGGGAGCACCAGGGGCGGCGGGGGCGGTTCCGGCCTGGGGTGTCGCCTTTTGCGCTGCGGAGGAGTCATACGGTCTGCCCGTTCCGCCGGGGCGGACTGGTGAGATGGGCGCCGATACGGACGACGAGGTCACGCATCCGGCCACTCATCCGGCCGGGCTCGCAGACCACGTCGGCGAGCACGGCGAGATAGGCGTTGGCACCGGCCGACATGAGATAGAAGTAGCCGGCGTCGATCTCGATGACGACCAGTTTCATCTCACCGCTGCTGCCGGGGAGTTCCTGGGCGACGGCACCCGCGAGGCTCTGCACTCCCGCGCAGGCCGCGGCGAGGCGGTCGGCGGCGTCGGGGTCACCGCCGTGGCGGGCGATGCGCAGCCCGTCGGACGACAGCACCACAATCATCTCGATGCCCGGTACGCCGTCGGCGAGATCCTTGAGCATCCAATCGAAGTTCGTTCGCTGCTGGATCACTTGAGGTCCCCCTCGTCGTCGGCCTCGCTGGGGGCCGGCTTCTCGATCAGGTGCATGTATGCGGTGGGATTGCGCGTGAAGTCGGTCGGGTGGACACCCGGGTTGCCCTCCTTGAGACCCTCCCAGAAGGCCTCGACCCACATGCCGGGCTCGCGGTTGCGCAGCTTTTCGCGCTCGGGGTCGACCTCTGGCTCGGGTTCGGGCTCGGGCTTGGGCTGCGACCAGATGGTCGGCTTTCCCTCGCGTTCGGCCTTTTCGATGGCGGCCTGCTCGGCGTATCGCTGGGTCAGCGAGATCTTCATCTTGCTCCGGCGCTGCGGCAGGCCGCCCTCCGTCCACTCGGTGACGACGGGGACGTCGTCCTCCATGGAGATCCCGGCGGGGATGCGCGGGCTGGTGGGGCGGCGCTTCTTGGGCGGGCGCTTGGGGCCTTCCAGGGCGCCCAGTTCGGCCTTGGGCACGGCGGTGGCGCCGATGCCGTGCGCGAGTCCGGGGGCGGGTTCGGTGGTCATCATGTTGCTGGGCACGATGAGGACGGCGCGGACACCGCCGTACGCCGAGGAGCGCAGCGAGACCTGCATGTTGTACGCCGAGCAGAGCCGGCCCACGACGGCGAGGCCGAGACGGGGGCTCTCGCCGAGGTCGTCGAGGTCGACACCGGCCATGGCGTGCTCCAGCATGCCCTCGACCCGGGCGCGGGACTCCTCGCTGAGGCTGACGCCACCGTCCTCGATCTCGATGGCCACACCGGTCTGCACCTCGGTGGCGGTGACATGCACCTTGGTCTGCGGCGGCGAGTAGCGGGTGGCGTTGTCGAGGAGTTCGGCGGCGGCGTGGATGACCGGCTCGACGCAGGTGCCCTTGATGTTGACCTTGGCGATGGAGGCCAAATCGATGCGCCGGTACTCCAGGATCCGGGACATGGCGCCGCGCAGCACGCTGTACAGGGCGACGGGGTTGGGCCACTGACGGCCGGGGCGGCCGCCGCCGAGGACCGAGATGGAGTCGGCGAGGCGGCCGATCAGCGCGGTGCCGTGGTCCAGGCGCAGCAGGTCGTCGAAGACCTCGGGGTTGCGGCCGTGGTCCTCCTCCATCTCCCGCAGTTCATTGGCCTGCTGGTGGACGATGGCCTGCACGCGCTGGGCGATGTTGACGAAGGAGCGCTGCGCGGCGTCGCGCATGGAGATCTCGTCGTCCACGCCCTTGAGCACGATGCGCAGCAGGCGGCGCCGCGAGTCGGGGACCTGACGCAGTTCGGGGTCGGCGTCGAGGACCGCGAGAATCGCCTCTCGGGGGGATTCTCCGGCGCGCACCCGGTAGAGCGCGGTCGGCACGATGTCCTCGCTGAACCGGACCCACTCCTCGTCGTGGGCCGCGATGCGGCGCTCCAGATACGCGGTGTGACGGGCGTGCTCGGCCCGCATGCTCTTCAGGCGCCGTCCGCGTCGTAGCGCTTCGGCCGCCGTCGCGGTCACCAGCACCGTGGCGACGGCTCCGCACCAGCCGACGGCGGCCCGGGCCGGCCCCGCCACGAGGGCGACGGCGGCCCCGGTCGCCGCGGCCATCACTATGGCCGGCAGCAACAGCACGCGCGCAAGGGGAAGTTCACGGCCACCGGGAGGCGATTGCACACTCACCATGTATGCCCTCTGAGACGAATCGGCTGGGTGTCGGGGGAGCTCACAGGGGGAAGAGTCCTGGGGGGAACTCGGGATCTTCCTCACCCATGGGAACAAGCGCACGAATTCACCTCAACTCGGTGCGCCGCGGGCGAGCTTAGTCCGACCGGATCATCGCCGTGTCATATTCGGCAAGCACCTGAAATCGCTTGTACGACAGGAGTACCCTCGGCTCTTTTGTACGCTCGGATTGCACTCGCACACGGTGCGTGATGGCGTATGGGCGTACGACAACAACGCACCCTGACGAGCGAACGGGCCCCGACGAGGGGGCCCGGACGCCGCTGGCGTGAACTCGTGAAACGTGGATGAGGGCAACACCCTCAGGGGCGCGGGGCTGAATCGATGTGCGGCTCCGCCGCGTGGGCGCAACCAGCCACAGCGCGCCCGCGGCCCGCCGGTGAAACCGTCACCCCACCGACGAGTAGGCGACAACCCCCCGCAGCAACTGATCAACCGCCTTGCGCGCCACCTTGGCCACGGTCGAGCCCTCGGCAGGAGACGCCGCCGAGATCTGGCCCAGCACATCGATCACCTGCTTGCACCACCGTACGAAGTCGCCCGCCGGCATCTCCGCCTCCCGCAGCACCTCGTCGAGGCCCTTCCCCGAGGCCCACATGTACGCGGCCCAGGCGAAACCGAGGTCGGGCTCGCGCTGGCCGACGCCCTCGGTCTGGGTGATCCGGAACTCCTCCTCCAGCGCGTCGAGCCGGCCCCAGATGCGGACCATCTCGCCGAGCGCGGCCTTCGCCTTGCCCGAGGGCAGCTTCGGCGCCATGGCGTCGTCGCCGACCCGCGCCTCGTACACCAACGCGGAGACGCACGCGGCGAGTTCGGCGGGCCCCAGGCCCTCCCAGACGCCCTCGCGCAGGCACTCGCTCGCCAGCAGGTCCAGCTCGCCGTACAGCCGCGCAAGCCGCTTGCCGTGCTGGGTGACCTCGTCGCTGCGCAGGTAGTCGAGCTCGGTCAGCAGCGCCACGATCCGGTCGAAGGTGCGGGCGATCGTGTTCGTACGGCCCTCGATGCGCCGCTCGAGCTGCGAGGTGTCGCGCAGCAGCCGGTGGTAGCGCTCGGCCCAACGGGCGTGGTCCTCACGGTCGTTGCAGCCGTGGCAGGGGTGAGCGCGCAGCGCGGTGCGCAGCCGGGCGATCTCCCGGTCGTCGGCGGCCTGCGAGCGCTTCTTGCGGGCCCGCTCCGGCGGGATGTGCCCGGCCTTGGTGCGCAGCGCGGACGCGAGGTCCCGGCGGGACTGCGGGGAGCGCGGGTTGAAGGACTTCGGGATCCGCATCCGCTCCAGCGGCTCGACGGGCACCGGGAAGTCCATCGACGCCAGCCGCTTGACCTGCCGCTCGGCGGTCAGGACCAGCGGGCGCGGGCCGTCGTGGTGCTCGAAGCCACGGTGGCCGTTGGAACGCCCCGCGGGCAGGCCGGGGTCCAGCACCAGCGCCAGACCCGCGTACTTGCCCGTCGGTACATGGATGACGTCGCCCGGCTTCAGCTTCTCCAGGGCGACGGCCGCCTCGGCGCGGCGCTGGGCCACGCCCTGCCGGGCCAGTTCGGTCTCGCGGTCCTTGAGCTCGCGACGCAGTCGCGCGTACTCCTCGAAGTCGCCGAGGTGGCAGCTCATGGAGGCCTTGTAGCCCTCCAGGCCCTCCTCGTTGCGCTGCACCTGCCGGGAGATCCCGACGACCGACTTGTCGGCCTGGAACTGTGCGAAGGAGGTCTCCAGCAGCTCGCGCGAGCGGTGCCGGCCGAACTGGTCGACGAGGTTGACCGCCATGTTGTACGACGGCTTGAAGCTGGAGCGCAGCGGATACGTGCGCGTACCCGCAAGCCCCGCCAGGTGCTCGGGGCTCATCCCGCGCTGCCAGAGCACCACCGCGTGACCCTCGACGTCGATGCCGCGGCGGCCCGCGCGGCCGGTCAGCTGGGTGTACTCACCGGGGGTGATGTCGGCGTGCTGCTCGCCGTTCCACTTGACGAGCTTCTCCAGCACCACCGAACGGGCCGGCATGTTGATGCCGAGGGCGAGCGTCTCGGTCGCGAACACGGCCTTGACCAGTCCGCGCACGAACAGCTCCTCGACGACCTCCTTGAAGGTCGGGAGCATGCCCGCGTGGTGGGCGGCGATACCGCGCTCCAGGCCCTCCAGCCACTCGTAGTAGCCGAGGACGTGCAGATCCTCGGAGGGGATGGAGGCGGTGCGCTCCTCGACGAGGGCGCGGACCTGTTCCCGCGCCTCCTCGTCGTTGAGCCTGAGCCCCGCGTACAGACACTGCTGGACGGCGGCCTCGCAGGCCGCGCGGCTGAAGATGAAGGTGATCGCGGGCAGCAGGCCCTCGGCGTCGAGCCGCTCGATGACCTCGGGCCGACCCGGCGTCCATACGCGCGAGCGCTGTCTGCGCTCCCGCTCACGGTCGGCCTCGCGCATCGCGCGGCCGCGTCTGCGGTCCTGGTAGGAGGGCCGGCTGGCCTCCATGCGGGCCAGCCGGGCGAGGTCGGGGTTGACGGCCTTCTTGTGGCCCTCGCCCTCCTCGAACAGGTCGTACATCCGGCGCCCGGCGAGCACGTGCTGGAACAGCGGCACCGGCCGGTGCTCGGAGACGATCACCTCGGTGTCACCGCGGACCGTGTCGAGCCAGTCGCCGAACTCCTCGGCGTTGGACACGGTCGCCGACAGGGACACCAGGGTCACCGACTCGGGCAGGTGGATGATCACCTCTTCCCACACCGCGCCCCGGAAGCGGTCGGAGAGGTAGTGCACCTCGTCCATGACCACATGGCCGAGGCCCAGGAGGGTCTGGGAACCGGCGTAGAGCATGTTCCGCAGCACCTCGGTGGTCATCACGACCACCGAGGCGTCGGGGTTGACGCTGTTGTCGCCGGTGAGGAGGCCGACCATGCCCGTGCCGTAGCGGCGGCACAGGTCGGCGTACTTCTGGTTCGACAGCGCCTTGATCGGTGTCGTGTAGAAGCACTTCTTGCCCTGCATCAGGGCGAGGTGGACGGCGAACTCGCCCACGATCGTCTTGCCGGAGCCGGTGGGGGCGGCCACCAGCACGCCCTTCCCCGCTTCGAGCGCCTGGCAGGCCTCGATCTGGAAGGGGTCGAGGCCGAAGTCGTACATCTCGCGGAAGGATGCGAGCGCGGTGGCCTGCTCGGCAGCCCGCCTGCGGGCCGCCGCATACCGCTCGGCCGGTGAGAGGTCCTCTGTCATCGTGCTTTCGAGCGTACCGGGCCGCACTGACAACAGGACGATCATTATCCGGAACGAGGGACGAACGACAACAGGAGGTGCCCGTGTCCCCCGGGGGACACGGGCACCTCCTGACGCTGTGGCGGCCTCGGGTCAGGTCACGTCGTCGTAGCCGTTGACCCGGTCCGGGCCCGCCTGCTCGGGCAGTGCCCGGGTGGCGGAGACGGCCTCGACCTCGCCGATGTCCTCGGGGGTGAGATCCAGGTCGGAGGCCTCGTCGTCGCCGGGGCCCTCGGCTTCGCGGCGGGCCCGACGCCGGTCGTTGAGCAGCGAGCCGCCGACCGCGATGAAGTAGAGCGCCCAGATCGGTGCCGCCAGCGCCAGCATCGTCATCGGGTCGGGGCTCGGTGTGGCCACGGCCGCGAAGACGGTGATACCGACGACCATGCCGCGCCACCAGCCCAGCATGCGCCGCCCGGACAGCACGCCGGTGAGGTTCAGCATGATCAGCAGCAACGGCATCTCGAAGGCGAGGCCGAAGACGACGATCATGCGGGTGACCAGGTCCAGCAGGTCGTCCAGCGGCAACAGGTTCTCGGCGCCGTCGGGTGTGAGGCCGATCATCACCTTGGCCGTGGTGGGCAGCACGTGGAACGCGAGGTAGCCACCGGTGAGGAAGAGCGGGAAGCCGAAGCCGACGAAGGCGTAGGCGTACTTCTTCTCGTTGCGGTGCAGGCCTGGCGCGACGAACGCCCACAGCTGGTACAGCCAGACCGGCGACGCGAGCACGACACCGGCCATCAGGGCGACCTTCAGGGCCAGGGTGAACGGTGCCAGCAGGCCGCTGATGGTGATGTGCGCGCAGTGCGCGTTCTTGGCGTTGGCCAGTTCCCCGAAGGACTGGGTGCAGCCGATCTCGTCGAGCATCGGCTTGGTGATGACATCGATGATGTCCCGGTAGAAGAAGGCCGCGACGATCGTGACGACGAGGATCGCCAGGACGCCCTTGGCAAGCCGGTTGCGCAGCTCACGCAAGTGATCCGCGAGTGGCATCCGGCCCTCGGGATCCCTCTCCTTTTTGCGGGCAGACTTGGGCAACCCACATCCTCATCTCGTGCAGCGGACCGGATGTCCCCGGTCCTCTCGTCAGCGCTGGGTCGTGTCCGTCGGCTCGTTGACCGGGCGGGAGCTGGTCACGTCGCCGGGCGCGGCCTGGATCGTACGCTGAGCGGGAGCGGGCTCCTCGGTGGACTGGGCTGACTCGGCGGTTCCGGGCTGCTTGCCGTCCTCCTTCATCGCCTTCGCCTCGCTCTTGAGGATGCGGGCGGACTTGCCGAGCGAGCGCGCCATGTCCGGCAGCTTCTTGGAACCGAACACGAGGAGGATGACCACCACGAGGATCAGCAGGTGCCACGGCTCAAGTCCGTTGCGGAACATAAATCTTCACCTTCTCACCGAGGCGGGGCGGGGCGACGGGCCTGTCCGACCAGCCGGACGCTTGTCCGAACATCGTTCTGGCAGCGATCGTAACGCCTGGGGATGAACGTGAAACCATCCCCGTGCGTATTCCTGCCCTGCGGACCGTGCCTCGTCGCCGGGCCGCGACCAGCAGCGTACCTGTCGGGATGGACAGCATGACAGGGCGAAGTGGCGCAAAACGCTTGCGGCTCGCTACTCACAGTGCGGCCACAGCGGCCGTCACAGTGAGTCGACGGTACGGGCCGTGCTCACGGCCGCCCGCTCCAGATCCTCGGCCGCCCTGTTGATACGGCGCGCCGAGTCCGCGACCTGCGCTCCCAGGCGCCGCGCCTCCAGGAAGACCCGGACGGCGAGCACGCCGAGGACGGCGAGACCCACGAAACCCACAGCTGTCGCGAACATCGGCCAGAACATGAGGGCGAGCCTAGCCCCCGTCACACCGTCGAGTGCAGCCGCAGCGTCCTGACCCCGCCCCCGGTCAGCAGTTCGACGATGCGTTCTCCCGCGGGCTTGCGGACAAAGACCCCGCAGTCCGGGCAGGTGAAGGAGTAGAAGGTCGTACGGCTGGTGGCGCCGATGGCGAGGCGCAGGGCGCTCGCGGAGAGTTCGAACCGGCCCCGGCAGTCCGGGCAGCCCGCCCTGAACACCACGGGGACCACTCTCTTCATCCCCGCGAAAGCGGCCGCGACCGTCATTTCCCTGGCACCGGACACCGGAGACTCGCTCAAAGCTCTCGCTCCTCTTTCTCTGGTCGTTCGCCTCTGGGACGCCACAGCCGGCGTCGGCCACGCCTGGTCCCGCCCGCGGCCGGCCCCACGCCACGACCGGTCCCGGCCGCGGCGTCGCAGCCGGTCAGTCGGCCCCCTGCGCCGCCTCGAGCCCGTCGTAGGCGGCCAGTGCCTCGCGGGCCGCCTGCCGGGCGCTGTCGGCGAGCTCGGGCGGCGAGACGATCCTGCCGTCACGGCCCAGGCGCAGCGCCAGCCGTCTGAGCGACGCCGGGTCGGGGGTGCGCAGGGTGATGCGCAGTCCGCCGTCGGGAAGCTCATCGGCGCTGTCATGGGGGTAGTACTCGGCGACCCAGCGGCCGCCCGGGGCGACCTCGACGACGACCTCCGGGTCCTCGGCGGCCGGCTGGACCAGGGCCTGGGACAGATCGCGCAGCTCGATCTCCGGCGGTGCGGACGGCTCGTCGAGGATCCTGATCTCGGCGACCCGGTCGAGCCGGAAGGTGCGGCGCGCCTCGGAGCGGCGGCACCAGGCCTCCACATAGGTGTGCCCGACGCTGACCAGGCGGATGGGGTCGATCTCGCGCTCGGTGACCTCGTCACGGGCGGGCGAGTAGTAGCGGATCCACAGCCGGCGGCGCTCGGAGATCGCCCGGTCGACGTCGGCGAAGACACCGCCCTCGGACTCGAAGGTCACCGACAGGCGAGCGCTGGCGCCCGCCGCCTCACCGGCCGACGCCTCGACCTTGGCCGTCGCCCGCAGCAGGGCCTGCCGGTCGCCCTCGCGCAGACCCGGCAGGGTCGCCACCGCCCGCGCGGCAACCAGCAGGGCGGTCGCCTCGTCGGCGGCGAGTCTGAGCGGCTCGGCGGCCTCCGCCCCGAGGGCGGCCGGGTTGTGCCACCAGATGCGCTCGCCGTCGGTGTCGATGTCCAGCAGATCGCCGCCGCGGAAGCTGGTGCCGCACATGGGCAGCACGTCGAGGTCCGAGACCAGCTCGTCCTCGGTGATGCCGAAGGCCCGCGCCACGTCCGCGACCCGGGCGCCGGGGCGCTCCCGCAGATAGGTCACCAGGGAGAGCATCCGCCGGGTCTGGTCGATGGCGTTCACGGCCCTGACCGGTTTGCCTGCCACTGTCTTGCTCCGCTCCCCCTCAGCCCTTGGCCACGGCACGCAGCCGGTCCACCACGTCCGCGCGCAGCTCGGCCGGCTCCAGCACCACCGCGTCCGGCCCGAACTCCACCAGCCAGGCGTCCAGGCCGTGCCCGTACGGAATCTCCAACTCGTCCCACCCGTCACCGAGTTCCCGCACCGACGTGGCTTTCGCCCGAAGGGGGTACCCCGAACCCGCGCGCAGCCGGATCAGCGCCGAGCGGTCGGCCGTCTCACCGGCCCAGCCGGCCACGGTCTCGCGCACCGTGACCACGTCCGGCACCGGCGCCGTGAAGCCCGTGCCCCGGGAGCGGACCTTGCCGGGGATCCGGGACAGCCTGAAGACCCGCTCGGCGCCCCGGTCACGGTCCCAGCCCGCCAGATACCAGTGGCCGCGCCAGCACTCCAGGGCCCACGGCTCCACATGCCGGGTCTCGGGGTGGGCGGCGTTGGCCTTGCGGTAGTCGAAGACCACCGGACGGCGGTCGCGGCAGGCCAGCATCAACGGCTCGAAGGCGGCCTCGTGCACCGGGATGCGCGGCTCCAGGGCGCCATGGGCCTCGTACGGGTCGACGTCCTCGGGCAGCCCGGCCGCGCGCAGCTTCTGCAGGGCGCCGCTGGCCGCGCCCGCGAGCCGGGCCTGCTGCCACACCTTGGCGGCCAGCCCCAGGGCGGCGGCCTCCTCCGCGTCCAGGGTGATGGGCGGCAGGCGGTTGCTGTCCCGGCGGGCCAGATAGCCGACCTCGCCGTCCAGGTTCTCGACGGTCTCGATGACCAGGCCCAGCTCGCGCAGGTCGTCCTTGTCCCGCTCGAACATGCGGTTGAAGGAGTCGTCACTCGCCGCTTCGAGATAGGCCTCGACGGACTCGCGCAGCTCACGCTTGCTGAGCGGCCGCCGCGTCCCCAGCAGACACAGCGCCAGGTTCATCAGCCGCTCGGCCTTGGCAATGGCCATCGACGCGCTTCGCCTCCCTTTGGTGCTTACGATCGACGACCGTACCGCTCCGCGGTGGCGCGGCAAAAGCCGAGGGCCCATGCCGAGACAGGCATGGGCCCCAGATGATCGGCTCCGATCGGACGACGATCAGACCCCGAGCAGGTCCACGACGAAGATCAGCGTCTCACCGGGCTTGATCGCCGGCGTCGGGCTCTGGTTGCCGTAGGCGAGGTGGGCCGGGATGGTCAGCTGGCGACGGCCGCCGACCTTCATGCCCTGCACGCCCTGGTCCCAGCCCTTGATGACGCGACCCCCGCCGAGCGGGAAGCGGAACGGGGTACCCCGGTTCCAGCTGGCGTCGAACTCCTCGCCGGTGCTGAAGGCGACACCCACGTAGTGGACGGTGACGGTCTGACCCGCCTGCGCCACCTCGCCGTCGCCCTCCCAGATGTCCTTGATCTCAAGGTCCGCCGGGGGCTCGCCGCCCGGGAAGTCGATCTCGGGCTTGTCGATGCTCACGTCTCTAGCTCCTGCTTGTGTACGACACGGAACGCGAACAGTCTTTCATCCCCGCCGGGTCCTGCCCGCGACGGCAGGCCCCACCGGCCCCACTGCATCGCCTACATAGCCGCCAGGATGTCCACGGAGAACACCAGGGTGGCCCCCTTCCCGACGACACCGCCGCTCGGCGGGTTGTCGCCGTACGCCAGGTCCGGCGGAACGACGATCATCACCCGGCTGCCGACCTTCTTGCCGGTCACACCCTGCGCCAGCCCGTTGACGACCTGCTTCATCTGCTCCACCGCGAACTGGCTCAGCCGTCCCGAGTCGTACGTCTGCTGGAACACCTTGCCGCTGTCCCAGACCACGCCCTTGAACTGGCACAGAACCGTCTGGTCCGCCTTGACCTCGGCGCCGTCGCCCTCCAGGACGTAGTTCGACACCAGCTTCTTCGGCGGGTCCGTCTTGGGGATGTCGATCGAAGGAGCCTTGCCGTCGGTGTTGGTGCCCACCTTCGGCAGGGCCGCGTCGCTCTGCGCGACCGGCTTGCCCTGGGACGAGCTCTTCGAGTTGAAGGAGTCCAGCACGTCGACGACGAAGACCAGCGTGTCCGTGCCCTTGATGCCCGCCTGCGAATTGCCCGACTTGCCGTAACCCCACGTCGGCGGCACCGCCATCTCGACCCGGCTGCCGACCTTCTTGCCCGTCAGCGCATACCGCCAGCCGTCGATCACACTGCCCTGCGCGAGCTGGATGAGGATCGGCCGGTTGCGGTCGTAGGAGTTGTCGAAGACCTTCCCCGTGGACCAGATCTGGCCGAGGTAGTTCGCCTGGATGAAGTCGTACTCCGCGATCGTCCTCCCGGAGCCCGCGATCACCGTCTTCACCGCGAGGTTCTCCGACGGCTCCCCCGTCCCCTTGGCGACCGTCGGCTTCTCGTTGAACTTCGTGCCCGCCGTGATGGCCGGCAGCGGCCCCTCCACGATCTTCGGCGGTGGCACGGAGGCCGTGGGCGACGGCGACGCACTCGCCTTGCTTGAATCGGACTTGTCGTCACCGCATCCGGCGAGCGTGACCAGTCCTGCGGGCAGGGCGGCAAGAAGAAGCGAGCGTCGGCGCACGGTCGGGACCTCGTAATCGGTCGATCTTGTTGATGGCGTGCGCGCTACCTTACTGACGTTTGGGTGTCGATTCGGGTTCCGGCCCGCCCTTGTTCGGCCGGGGGTCCGGGGGTTGTCCCCCGGGATAGCACTGTCGGCGTGACACGGGCGCCGTACGGAAACGTACGGCGCCCGTGTGGCGTTCCGGCACTCTTGTGCGGAAACGCTCCGCTCACCCCACACCGATCACATTCCGGCGATCAGCTTCTCCACCCGGTCGTCCACCGAACGGAACGGGTCCTTGCACAACACCGTGCGCTGTGCCTGGTCGTTCAGCTTCAGATGCACCCAGTCGACCGTGAAGTCCCGGCGCTGTTCCTGCGCGCGCCGGATGAAATCACCGCGCAGCCGGGCCCGAGTCGTCTGCGGAGGCACCGACTTACCCTCGAAGATCTTCAAATCATTGCAGATCCGGGCGGCTTGACCACGCTTCTCCAGTAGGTAGTACAGGCCACGACGACGGTGGATGTCGTGGTACGCGAGGTCTATCTGCGCGACCCGCGGATGCGACATCGTCATATTGTGCTTGGCCCGGTACCGCTCGATGAGCTTGTACTTCATCACCCAGTCGATCTCGGTACCGATCCGGTCCAGATCCTCCGACTCGATGGCGTCCAGCGTGCGGCCCCACAGCTCCAGGACCTGCTCGACCGTGCCGGTACGGATCCCGCGGCGCTCGCAGAAGTCCACGGCCTTCTCGTAGTACTCCCGCTGCACCTCGAGCGCCGAGGCCTCCCGGCCGCTGGCCAGGCGCACCTTGCGCCGACCCGTGATGTCATGGCTGACCTCGCGGATCGCCCGGATCGGGTTCTCCAGGGTCAGATCCCGCATCACCGTGCCCGCCTCGATCATGCGCAGCACCAGATCCGTCGCGCCGACCTTCAGCAGCATCGTCGTCTCGGACATGTTCGAGTCGCCCACGATGACATGCAGCCGGCGGTAGCGCTCCGCGTCCGCGTGCGGCTCGTCCCGAGTGTTGATGATGGGCCGGGAACGCGTCGTCGCCGAGGAGACGCCCTCCCAGATGTGCTCCGCCCGCTGACTCACGCAGTACACCGCACCGCGCGGCGTCTGCAGCACCTTGCCCGCGCCGCACAGCAGCTGCCGGGTCACCAGGAACGGAATGAGGATGTCGGCGAGCCGGGAGAACTCCCCGTGCCGCGCCACCAGATAGTTCTCGTGACAACCGTAGGAGTTGCCCGCCGAGTCCGTGTTGTTCTTGAAAAGGTAGACGTCGCCCGCGATTCCCTCCTCGTGCAGGCGTCGTTCCGCGTCCACCAGAAGCCCTTCGAGAATGCGCTCTCCGGCTTTGTCGTGAGTGACCAGTTCGATCACATTGTCACATTCGGGTGTCGCGTATTCCGGATGTGACCCCACGTCGAGATAGAGCCGGGCGCCGTTCCGCAGAAAGACATTGCTGCTACGACCCCATGACACGACACGGCGGAAGAGGTACCGCGCCACCTCGTCAGGCGACAGGCGGCGCTGTCCCCTGAACGTGCACGTGACGCCGTACTCGTTCTCCAGCCCGAAAATGCGGCGGTCCATGACTGAACATTACGCCCGATCCCCTGAGCTGAAACGGGGTTCGGCAGCACGATTTGGATCATTTTCCGATGAAGCCGCAACCACCCCACCCCCAGCGGGAGCTGCGAGGACCCGCCCGGTGGCCAGCAGAACCAGCAACGACACGGCCCCCGCCGCACCCGGCACCGCGAAGCCCCACAGCGCACCACCCGCCTGGACCACCGGGCCCGCCACCCCCGTTCCCACCGACGCGCCCACCGTGAACGTCGTCACAAGCCAGGAGAACGCCTCGGTGACCGTACCGCTCGGCGCATGCCGGTCGACGATCACGAACGCACACGCGATGGCCGGCGCCAGGAAGACACCGGCGACCACCGTCAGCAGCACCATCGCCACCGCACCCGGCATCAGCGTCAGCGGCAGGTAACACACCGCCAGAAGCCCCACCAGGACCCTGAGTCGCCGCTCCGGCGCACCGGACCACCGCCGCGCCCCGTACACGGTCCCGCCCAGCAGCGCGCCCAGCCCCAGCGCCGCCATCAGCCAGCCGTACACCGCGTCACCGCCGTGCTCGTCCGCGTACGGCACGGAGGCCACCGTGATGGAGCCCATCGCCATGCCCACGAACAGGAACGAGCCCAGCAGCGCCAGCAGTCCAGGAGACCTCAACGCGCCCAGCCAGTGCGCCTCGCGCGGCGCCGAACGCCACGCGCGCGAGGGCGCCGAGACCACCACGGACAGCGCCCCCAGCACACCGACGACACTCAGGACGAGCAGCGCGGCCCGCTCCGACCACAGCGACACGCACAGCGTCACGAGCAACGGCCCGACGGTGTACATCACTTCCTGGGCCACCGCGTCCATGGCGTACGCCGTGTGCACCTGCTCCTCCCGGCGCAGCACCGAGGGCCACAGGGCACGCAGCCCGCCCTCCAGAGGCGGAGTGAACAGACCCGCGGCCGCGACCGTGGCGTACGCCGCCGGCAGCGGATCGGTGCCGGCGAAGGCGAAGGCGGTCATCGAGAGGGCCGACAGGACCGCGGCGGGAAACTGCACACGCGGCTGCCCGTACAGGTCCACCAGACGCCCCAGCACCGGCTGCCCCACGGCGTTGGCCACCCCGTACACGGCCGCCAGCGCCCCGGCGAGGCTGTAGGTGCCGCCCTGCGCACGGACGAACAGCACCATCGCGATCGCCGCCGTGGCGTTCGGCAGCCGGCCCACCAGCGTGCCCACCAGCAGCCGGGCCGCGTGCCTCGCCCTGAGGATCTCCAGGTATCCCGCGGCCATGCCCCACCCTCACGTTTTACGTATAACTTCCACCGTCATACGTACCATGTGCGCTGTTCGGGCGTCCACACGACGAACACCACAGCACCCTACGAAGGAGCACATCCACGGTGGCACCCAGCAGCACGCGCCCCACAAGCCGTGACGTGGCACAGGCCGCCGGGGTCTCCCAGGCCGCCGTCTCACTCGTACTCGGCGACAAATGGCGCGGCCGCGTCTCGGAAGCCACCGCCGAACGCGTACGCGAAGCCGCCCGCGAACTCGGCTACCGCCCCAACCTCGCCGCCCGCAACCTACGCCTGGGCCGCACCCGCACCGTCCTCCTCGTCGTCCCCGCCCTCACCACCGAATTCTTCGCCGGCGTCTACACCGGAGCGGCCAGGATCGCCGCCCAGCACGGCTTCGGCGTCGTCCTCTACCCCTCCCCCGAAGGCATCGGCCCCGCCCGCGACCCCTTCGCCTCCGCACAGGCCGCCCTCGACGGCGTCATCGCCTCCTCGATGGCCGCCGACGCCCTCACCGCCATCCGCGGCGACCAACTCCCCCTCGTCATGCTCGACAGCGACCCCGAAGGCAGCCTCGGCGCCGCCACCGTCAACCTCGACATCACCGACGGCGTCCACCAGGTCGCCGACCACCTCCTGGGCCTCGGCCACCGCCGCTTCCTCCACCTCGCCGCCGACATCGCCTCCTGGACCTTCGAAGTACGCGCGCGTGCGCTGGCCGCACGCGTGGGCACCATCCCCGGCACACACGTCCGCACCATCCACGCCCCCATCTCCATCGAGGGCGCCCTCGCCGCCACAGAGGCAGCCCTGGCCCAGCCCGGCCCCCCGCCCACCGCCCTCGTCTGCGACGACGACAAACTGGCAGCCGGCGCCTACAAGGCACTGCGCCGCCGAGGCCTGCGCATCCCCGACGACATCTCCGTCACCGGCCTCGACGACCTCGCCCTCGCCACCGCCATCGACCCCGAACTCACCACCGTGCGCCTCGACGCGGAAGCCTTCGGCGAACGCGGCATGCAGGCCCTCCTGGCCGTCCTGGAGGGCCGCGAGCCCGACGGCGGCGACATCCCGGTGGAACTGGTCGTACGCGGCTCCACGGCACCGCCACGGGACGCCTGACGCCCGCCGCTCGTCCCTGCCCCCTACGGCCGTGCCCCGGCCGATGCCAACCGGCCGGGGCACGCGGGGCGAGGTGAGACGCGGACTACTCCTCCTCGGAGCTCTCCGCCTCCGTGGCCGCACCGTCCGCCTCCAGCAGACGGGACAGCTGACGGCCGACGATCCGCTTGAACTTGCGCTGCTGCGGACGCGTCCGGTCCAGCACCGCGACCTCCAGACGCTCCGCGGGAATCTCCCGCTCACTGCCGTTCGTGTCACGGGACAGGGCCTGCACGGCCAGTTTCAACGCCTCGGCCAGACTCATGCCGTCCTGATGACGCTGATCGAGAAAACTGCTGATCTGCTCGGCATTGCCGCCCACCGCGACCGAACCGTGCTCGTCCACGATCGACCCGTCGTGCGGCAGCCGGTAGATCTGGTCACCCTCCGGCGTCTCCCCGACCTCGGCCACGACCAGCTCCACCTCGTACGGCTTCTCGGCCGCACTGGAGAAGATCGTGCCCAGCGTCTGGGCATACACATTGGCCAGACCGCGGGCGGTCACATCGTCCCGGTCATAGGTGTAACCCCGCAGATCGGCGTAGCGGACACCACCGATGCGCAGATTCTCGTACTCGTTGTACTTGCCGGCGGCCGCGAAGCCGATCCGGTCGTAGATCTCGCTGAACTTGTGCAGCGCACGGGACGGGTTCTCACCGACGAAGACAATGCCGTCGGCGTACTGCAGCACGACCAGGCTGCGGCCACGGGCGATGCCCTTGCGGGCGTACTCCGCCCGGTCGGCCATGGCCTGCTGGGGTGAGACATAGAACGGCGTCGACACCGGTTATCCATCCCTTTCTTTCGAAGTCACTGGACCACCATCACAAGACCGGGCGCCGGGCTAGAGCAGAGCGGCCCGCGGGCCGTCCGGCTCCTCCAGACGCCGTGCCAGCACCGCACGGGCGATCTCGGAGGACTCGTCCTCGGTCAGCCGGCGGAAACCGTCCTCGGTGATCACGGTGACGATCGGGTAGATCCGGCGGGCGACATCGGGACCACCGGTCGCCGAGTCGTCGTCAGCCGCGTCGTACAGAGCCTGCACCACCAGCGTGGTGGCCTGCTCCTCGGTCAGATCCTCACGGAACAGCTTCTTCATCGCACCACGCGCGAAGATCGAGCCCGAGCCGGTGGCCGCGAAGTTGTGCTCCTCGGAACGGCCGCCCGTCACGTCGTAGGAGAAGATCCGCCCCTTCGCCCGGTCCACGTCGAACCCGGCGAACAGCGGCACCACGGCCAAGCCCTGCATCGCCATGCCGAGGTTGGAACGGATCATCGTCGACAGCCGGTTCGCCTTGCCCTCCAGCGACAGCTGCGCGCCTTCGACCTTCTCGAAGTGCTCCAGCTCCAGCTGGAAGAGCTTGACCATCTCGACGGCCAGACCGGCGGTGCCGGCGATGCCGACCGCCGAGTACTCGTCGGCCGGGAACACCTTCTCGATGTCCCGCTGGGCGATGACATTGCCCATGGTCGCCCGGCGGTCACCGGCGAGCACGACGCCGCCGGGGAACGTCACGGCCACGATGGTCGTGCCGTGCGGCGCCTCGATCACACCCTGGGTGGGCGGCAGCTGCCGCTTGCCGGGCAGCAGCTCGGGCTGGTGCTCGGAGAGAAAGTCCATGAAGGAGGAGGACCCTGGCGTCAGGAAGGCAGCTGGTAGACGCCCGGTGCTACGAGTGTTGGCTTCCACAAGTTTCCTTCCAGGTAAGCAGCGGCTCGGCGAGCGGCGTCAGGATCATCTCTCAATTTGCCGATGGCCGAATTGCAGTTGAAGCACAGTACGCCACGGACCCTACCCGTGTTGTGGCAGTGATCCACATGCACGGGCGGGGCATCTAGACAGATCGCGCAGAGTCCGTTCTGGGCGGCGATCAATGCGTCGCGTTCGGCTTCAGTTAGGCCGTAGTTGCGCTTCAGGTGCTGCGCCCGCCCCTTCTCCGCCTTGCACGCCTTGCAGAGAGTGGCCAAACCGTCCGAGGCGCTGCTGTTCCGCGTCCATTCGCTGTGCGGTTTGATCTCTCCGCATGTGCGGCAGTGTTTGTGCCCTGGAGGTGCGTCCACTCTCGGTCGAACGTTGCGCCCCTTGGCCACCTGCCGCTGCTGGTGATACGCGGCCGCACACTCCCGGCAGTACGCCTGGTAGCCGTCACGCATCGCCTTGTTTCGCGCGAACGCTGCCCACGGCTTGTGCTGCTTGCACCGCGAGCAGCGCTTCACGCCCTCTTCACTTGCCAACTCGAGCTCCCCCGCGACCTTCGATTCGAAGGAAAGATGGGCCTACTGCCCACCTTTCTGAACGAAGGACCGAACGAAGTCCTCTGCGTTCTCCTCGAGCACATCGTCAATTTCGTCAAGAACCGAGTCCACGTCATCGCTCAGCTTCTCGTGCCGCTCCTTGAGGTCGTCCGAAGCCTGCGCGTCCTGCGCCTGCTCCTCGACCTCCTCCGTGGAGCGTGTCGCCTTCTGCTGGCCGCCGCCGGTGTCCTTGGTCGCCATAACCCTCACCCCGCTCAGTTCGCCCGACATGGTCGACAGGTCGGCATTCCTGCCGATCGGTGATGATCAGACCCTACAAGCCGGGTCCGACATCGGCCCCGCGTTTCTCCAACGTACGGGGGCCACCTCGATGATTCCCGGGCGCCGGGATTTCCACCCCGCGCGCCCGATGCGTTCCGCGTGCCAGGTCAGCCGCCGGAAAGGACCCTGACCAGGTCTTCCGCGGTGCGACAGCGGTCCAGGAGCTCCTTGACGTGATTTCGCGTTCCGCGAAGCGGTTCGAGGGTTGGGACGCGCTGGAGGCTGTCGCGGCCGGGGAGGTCGAAGATGACCGAGTCCCAGGAGGCCGCGGCGACGTCGTCCGCGTACTGCTCGAGGCAGCGGCCGCGGAAGTAGGCCCGGGTGTCCTCAGGAGGGCTCGTACGGGCCCGCTCGACGTCGGCCTCGTCCAGGAGCCGCTTCATGCGTCCGCGGGCCACCAGGCGGTTGTAGAGGCCCTTCTCGGCCCGTACGTCGGCGTACTGCAGGTCGACGAGGTGCAGCCGGGCGGCGTCCCAGTCGAGGCCGTCGCGGCGGCGGTAGCCCTCCATGAGCTCTCGCTTGGCCACCCAGTCCAGCTCCCCCGCCAGGCTCATGGGGTCGTTCTCCAGGCGGTTGAGGGTGTCCTCCCAGCGGGTGAGGACGTCCTTGGTCTGTTCGTCGGCGTCGGCGCCGAAGCGGTCCTCGACATACTTGCGCGACAGTTCGAAGTACTCCATCTGCAGCTGGACCGCGGTGAGTGTCCGGCCGCTGCGGAGCGTGACGAGACGCTTGAGCGTCGGGTCGTGGGAGACCTGGTGCAGGGTCCGTACGGGCTGGTCCACAGCCAGGTCGACCGCGATGAAGCCGTCCTCGATCATGGACAGGACCAGGGCCGTCGTGCCGAGCTTGAGGTAGGTGGAGATCTCCGAGAGGTTCGCGTCGCCGATGATCACATGGAGACGGCGGTACTTCTCCGCGTCGGCGTGGGGCTCGTCGCGGGTGTTGATGATGGGCCGCTTGAGGGTGGTCTCCAGGCCCACCTCGACCTCGAAGTAGTCGGCGCGCTGGCTGAGCTGGAAGCCGTGCTCGTGGCCGTCCTGACCGATGCCGACGCGGCCCGCTCCGGCGAAGACCGGGCGGGAGACGAAGAAGGGCGTGAGGTGGCGCACGATGTCCGAGAAGGGGGTCTCCCGCTTCATCAGGTAGTTCTCGTGCGTGCCGTAGGAGGCGCCCTTGTTGTCGGTGTTGTTCTTGTAGAGGTGGATGGGCTGGGCGCCGGGGAGCTGGGCGGCGCGTTCCGCGGCCTCGGCCATGATCCGCTCGCCGGCCTTGTCCCAGAGGACGGCGTCGCGGGGGTTGGTGACCTCGGGGGCGCTGTATTCGGGGTGTGCGTGGTCGACGTAGAGGCGGGCGCCGTTGGTGAGGATCACATTGGCGAGTCCGATGTCCTCGTCGGTGAGCTGGCTGGCGTCGGCGGCCTCGCGGGCGAGGTCGAAGCCTCGGGCGTCCCGCAGCGGGTTCTCCTCCTCGAAGTCCCAGCGGGCCCGGCGGGCCCGGTGCATCGCCGCCGCGTAGGCGTTGACGATCTGGGATGAGGTGAGCATGGCATTGGCGTTGGGGTGGCCGGGGACGGAGATCCCGTACTCCGTCTCGATGCCCATTACTCGCCGTACGGTCATGCGGCCCTCCTTGCCCGGCGGCACCCTCGGTCGTGGACGCCGCTCAAGTACCGCTGGCGCTCCGGTGCGTGTGCGGTGCCCGTCCCCGCACTGCGCGACTCGGCGGTAGGAAAGAGCCTAGAACGCCTTTGCGCTGGTGGGGAGATCATTTGCGTCATTGCCTGCTCCAGCCGTGGCCCGAAAAACAGTCGGCTGCGGGTACCCGGTGGGGGCACCCGCAGCCGCCCTGTCTTTTACAGGTACTGACCGGTGTTCGCCACCGTGTCGATGGAGCGTCCGGTGTCCGCGCCCTGCTTTCCGGTGATGAGGGTACGGATGTAGACGATCCGTTCACCCTTCTTTCCGGAGATCCGGGCCCAGTCGTCGGGGTTGGTGGTGTTGGGCAGGTCCTCGTTCTCCTTGAACTCGTCCACGCAGGCCTGGAGCAGGTGGGAGACGCGGAGACCCTTCTGGTTGTGTTCGAGGAATTCCTTGATCGCCATTTTCTTGGCGCGTCCGACAATGTTTTCGATCATGGCGCCGGAGTTGAAGTCCTTGAAGTAGAGGACTTCCTTGTCACCGTTGGCGTAGGTGACCTCCAGGAAGCGGTTTTCCTCGGATTCGGCGTACATGTGCTCGACCGCGGTCTGGATCATGCTCTGGACCGTGGTGGACTTGTCGCCGCCGTGCTCGCCGAGGTCGTCCGAGTGCAGCGGGAGGCGCTCGGTGAGGTACTTCCCGAAGATGTCCTTGGCCGCTTCGGCGTCCGGACGCTCGATCTTGATCTTCACGTCGAGGCGGCCGGGGCGCAGGATGGCGGGGTCGATCATGTCCTCGCGGTTGGAGGCGCCGATCACGACCACGTTCTGCAGGCCCTCGACACCGTCGATCTCGGCGAGCAGCTGGGGGACGATGGTGTTCTCCACGTCCGAGCTGACGCCGGAGCCGCGGGTGCGGAAGAGGGATTCCATCTCGTCGAAGAAGACGATTACGGGGGTGCCCTCGCTGGCCTTTTCCCGTGCGCGCTGGAAGACGAGGCGGATCTGCCGCTCGGTCTCGCCGACGTACTTGTTCAGGAGCTCGGGGCCCTTGATGTTGAGGAAGAAGCTCTTGCCGGCGGCCTGGCCGGTCACCTCGGCGACCTTCTTGGCGAGCGAGTTGGCCACGGCCTTGGCGATGAGTGTCTTGCCGCATCCGGGAGGCCCGTACAGCAGGACGCCCTTCGGCGGCCGCAGTTCGTGCTCCTTGAAGAGGTCGGGGTAGAGGTAGGGGAGCTCGACGGCGTCGCGGATGGCCTCGATCTGGTTGCCGAGGCCGCCGATCTGCTCGTAGCCGATGTCGGGGACCTCTTCGAGGACGAGTTCTTCGACCTCGCTCTTGGGGACGACCTCGTAGACGTAGCCGGAGCGGGGTTCGAGCAGGAGAGCGTCGCCGGGGCGGATGGTGACGTCCAGCAGCGGCTCGGCGAGCCGTACCACCCGTTCCTCGTCGGTGTGCCCGAGCACCAGGGCGCGCTCGCCGTCCTCGAGGATCTCCTTGAGGGTGACGATGTCCCCGACGCGCTCGTACTGCATGGCCTCGACCACGTTGAGCGCCTCGTTGAGCATGACTTCCTGGCCGCGCCTGAGGTCGTCGAGGTCGACGCTGGGGCTGACGTTCACCCGGAGCTTGCGGCCCCCGGTGAAGATGTCGGCCGTGCCGTCCTCGTTGGCCGTCAGGAAGACGCCGAAGCCGGCCGGTGGCTGCGCGAGCCTGTCGACCTCTTCCTTGAGGGCCACGATCTGGTCCCGGGCCTCGCGGAGCGTGTTGGCGAGTCGCTCGTTCTGGGCGGACACGCCGGCCAGGTTCGTCTGCAGCTCGACGATCCGCTCTTCGAGAATCCTCGTGTGTCGCGGAGAGTCGGCGAGCTTGCGTCGCAGGACGGCGATCTCCTGCTCAAGGTAGGCGATCTGCCCGGCCGGGTCTTCGGACCCTCGTCCCGGGCGGATGCCGCGGTTCATGTCGTCGTCGTGGGCTGCCACGGTCCTCACCTCCTCCAAGGGGAGCTGGACGCTTCCAGACCCTACCTGGGTGGGTGTCGATTGAAACCCCTAGATCACAAAGACTGTCAAGGAGTGTCCGATCTTCACCCTTGCGCTCTCCCTCACGCCAGGGGAATACCCACCGAACATGATTGGGAAGCCGCCGCAGGTAGGCTCAAGGGGTTCAACACCCGTCAGAGCTGGCCGGATTCCCGTCGGCTCGGCGCAGTTATGTCAGGAGAGATGACCGTGCAGCAGGCGACCCGAAGCGGCAGTGAGGCGCTGGAGGTCTGGATCGACCAGGACCTGTGTACGGGCGACGGAATCTGTGCCCAGTACGCGCCGGAAGTTTTCGAGCTGGACATCGACGGGCTGGCTTATGTGAAGGGTGCGGACGACGAGCTGCTGCAGGCCAAGGGGGCAGTCACGCCGGTGCCGTTGCCGCTTTTGACGGATGTGGTGGACTCGGCGAAGGAGTGCCCCGGCGAGTGCATTCATGTGCGTCGGGTTTCGGACAGGGTGGAGGTCTACGGGCCCGACGCGGAGTGACTTTTCAGCCACCCATCGTGATCATTGTCTGATTTCTCACACGCCCCGGGATCCCAGGGCGTGTTTCGTGTGCCCGGGGCGCGCGACGGAGCTCACACACTGTGGGCGTCGGCGGTTGTGGAGCGGACGAACGTACCGCCCTTCCACTGCCACTTGGCTGCCGTCCTCATGTCGGGGCAGCAACTGGGCACGTCGGCCGAGGAGTAGCCGAGCAGGGTCGCGGTGACGGCTCCGGCGCGGACGGTGAAGTCGGTGACGGTGAGCCGGTCCTTGGGGTCGACGAGGGTGGCGACGACGCGGGGCCGCGCGGCGCCGGCGGCCTGGGTGAGGACGTAGACGCCGTCGGGCGGGGTGCCCATGGGGGCGTCGCAGTGGACCACGGCGATCGTTTCGGGCCGGCCGTCGCCGTCGAGGTCTCCGGTGGCCTTCTTCTGGATCTTCGCCTTCACCGGACCGCATTTCAGGGGGAAGTCGACGCCGTCGGTGCTGGGCGGCGCGGCGGCCGCGGGGGCGGATTTGGTCCCGGTGCCGGGGGCGGGCTGGGCGGCCTTGGCGGAGCCGGGCTGCAGCACGGAGGAGAGGGCCACGACGCCGGCGACGGCGGTCGCGGTGGCGACCCAGTGGATGGGGCGGGCGTGAGTGTGAGCCAGTTCCGGGACGGCGGATTGCTGCACTAGGAGTGTCTCCTGTGGTGGCTGTGCCGGTGGGGGTGGCCAGCATGGTGCCACACGTCACACCGCGGGGGAACGGCGGGGTCCGGGATTTCGGCAGGCTGTGCGGCTTGCGGGCGGCGAAGGCCCGGGAATCCTGGTGCTCTGTCAACGCGCGGGCGCCGTGGCCGAGTTCCCGGAGGGTCCTGGGAACTCGGCCACGGCGCCCATGCGTTGCTGTGGTGAAAGGCGACGAAGGTGGTGGGAAGGCGACAAAGCGGCGCCTCAGCGACCGGCGCCTCCGTCGGCGTTGGGGCCGGCGTAGTCCTCGCCGTAGGCGCCCTTGGCGGGGCGGCGGCGGCGCATGGGCGGCTCGACGCCGTCGGCGAGGCGGCGGGCGGTGAGGAGGAAGCCGGTGTGGCCGATCATCCGGTGGTCGGGGCGGACGGCCAGGCCCTCGATGTGCCAGTTGCGGATCATCGTCTCCCAGGAGGTCGGCTCGTTGAAGCAGCCGATCTCGCGGATGGACTCGACGGTGCGGGCGAGCTGGGTGGTGGTGGCGACGTAGCAGCACAGGATGCCGCCGGGCACGAGTGCCTTGGAGACGGCTTCCAGGCACTCCCAGGGGGCGAGCATGTCGAGGATGACGCGGTCGATGTCGGTGTCGGACAGGTTGTCCTGGAGGTCGCCGACGGTGAGCTGCCAGGCCGGGTGCGGGCCGCCGAAGTAGCGCTCGACGTTCTGCCGGGCGATGTCGGCGAAGTCGTCGCGGCGCTCGTAGGAGTGCAGCATGCCCTGGTCGCCGATGGCCCGCAGCAGGAAACTGCTGAGCGAGCCGGAGCCGACGCCGGCCTCCACGACGCGGGCGCCGGGGAAGATGTCGGCGAAGGCGAGGATCTGCCCCGCGTCCTTCGGGTAGACGACGGCTGCCCCGCGGGGCATGGACAGGACGTAGTCGGGGAGCAGGGGGCGCAGCGCGAGGTAGGCGACGTTTCCGGTGGTGCGGACAACGCTGCCCTCGGGAGCGCCGATCAGCTCGTCGTGGGGGAAGGAGCCCTTGTGGGTGTGGAAGTTCTTCCCGGCTTCGAGCGTGAACGTGTAGTGGCGGCCCTTGGGGTCGGTCAGCTGTACCTGGTCCCCGACCTTGAAGGGCCCGCGCCTGCGGGCGGCACCGGTCGGTTCGGACATGTGAACAGCCTACCGGTTCCCTGCCGGGGGCTGGACCGACGGAGGGGGTTGAGGGCGGGCGGTGCGTGCTGACAGTGCGGGCCGTTGGGGGGCTGGTCGGGCAGCTCCGCGCGCTCCTGAGGGGGCGCCTGCCCTCAGGACGCTGTCAGGCGGGCCTTGCCATTGCCTTGACGAAGGCTCGTTCGACGTCCGCCGCGGACAGGACACCGTAGATCTCGCCGGTCTCCTCGACGACGAGGTACTCGGTGGCCGGGGTGGCGCGCAGGGCGTCGAGGAGTTCTTCACCGGAGAGTTCGGCGGAGACGCGCATGCCGTCGGTGAGTTCCTGGGCGAGACCGCCGACGGAGACCCAGGGGCGGCGGTGTTCGGGTACGCCGACGATGGCGGCCTCGCGGACCAGTGAGAGGGGGTGGCCGTCGGCGTCGACGACCACGAGGGCGCGGGCACCGGCGGCGTTGGCCCGGCGCAGGGCCTCCGAGAGCGGGGTGTCGGTCTGTACGGGGACGGCCCGGCGGGTGAGGGTGCGGGCGCGCAGTTCGGGGAGGTGTTCGCGCAGGCGGGCCATGCGGAGGCTGTTGCCGGCGCCGGTCCAGATGATCGCGGCGAGGATGGCGGCGAGCAGGGCGTCGGTGACGGTGTCCATGCCGTTGATCTCCTCGTTGCCGGAGCCGAGGGCGCCGGACTGATTGAGGAGGGGCAGGCCGATCAGGACGGAGATGGCGAGGGCGCGGCCGACCCAGGCGGCGGCGACGGTGCCGCTCATGGGTTTGCCGGTGATCTTCCAGACGACGGCGCGGAGCATTCGGCCGCCGTCGAGGGGAAGGCCGGGCAGGAGGTTGAAGGCGGCGACGATGAGGTTGGAGATCATCAGGCCGGCCAGCAGGACGCCGGGGACGGTGCCGGGTCGCACGGGCTGCATGGCGAGATAGAACACTCCGGCGAGCACGAGGGAGAGCAGGGGGCCGACGAAGGCCAGCACGAATTCCCGTCCCGGTGTCTCGGCTTCCTTCTCGATCTCGGAGACGCCGCCGAAGAACTGGAGCTGGATGCGGCGGACGGGGAGTTTGAAGCGGATGGCGGCGACGGTGTGGGCGAGTTCGTGGACCAGGACGGAGGCGTAAAAGGCGACCGCGAAGAAGAGGGACACGAGGTAGCGGGCGGCGCCGAGGTCCGGCAGGACGCGGTCGAGTTGTCCGCCGAACACCCAGGTGATCAGGGCGGCGACCAGGAACCAGCTGGGTGCCACGTAGACGGGCACTCCGAAGGGGCGTCCCATGAGGAGGCCGCCACCGGGTTCCTTGGGCCGTACCGGCGGCTGTCCCTTGGCGATCCCGGCGTCGGCGTGGGACCGGTCGGGGTGCTTGTCGAAGCCGGGGGCGGGGTCGGGGTCGGGTTCCGGGTGGCTGCCGGGGGCCGGGGTGGCGCCGGTGTCCCCCTCGTCGCCCGGGGCCGGGGCCTTGTCCTCGGCTTGCGCGGGAGTGGTGGGCTCCGGCTTCGGCTCGGGGCGGGTGGGCTGGTCGGCGCTGTCCGCGGTGGGCGGTTGCGCGGCGTCGTCGGGCCGCGGCCCGGGGGGCTCGGTGGCCGGGGTCGTAGGAACTGTGGGGTGTTCGGTCGGCTTTTCGTTGCCGGGCCGCGGCTGCCCGCTCCCGCCGCTCACGTCCACGGTGTCCCCTCGTTCGAAGCGTCTTCCGCACCATCCGGGCGGAAGGGTCTGGGGTCGATGGTATGCGGCCGTCGTGACTCGTTCCGCCCCGGCACCCCCTGTGTTTGCCCGGCGGCGGTACGGGAGCGCGGGGCGCGGCTGGGTGACTGTCAGTGGCGGGCCGTATGGTCTGTGGTCATGGACAGCAGCAGCGAGGGCGCAGAGGCGGTTCCACCGGTGATGACCGAGCCGGTGACGGCGGAGGTCGAGGGTGCGGCGGCGGCCGCTGCCCGGCCCGTGGTCATAGCGCCTGCTTCGCTGTCGCCGTCGCGGGCCAGTGACTTCATGCAGTGTCCGTTGCTGTACCGGTTCCGGGTGATCGACCGGCTGCCGGAGAAGCCGAGCGAGGCGGCGACCAGGGGCACCCTGGTGCACGCGGTCCTGGAGCGGCTCTTCGACGCACCCGCCGCCGAGCGGACCGCGCCGCGGGCGAAGTCGCTGATCCCGGGGCAGTGGGACCGGCTGCGGGAGACGAAGCCGGAGGTGCTGGAGCTGTTCGCTCAGGATCCGGAGGGCGAGCGGCTCGCGCGTTGGATGGGCGAGGCCGAGCGGCTCGTGGAGCGGTGGTTCACGCTGGAGGATCCGACCCGGCTGGAGCCCGCCGAGCGCGAGCTGTTCGTGGAGGCCGAGCTGGAGTCGGGGCTGCGGCTGCGCGGGATCATCGACCGGGTCGATGTGGCGCCGACCGGTGAGGTGCGGATCGTCGACTACAAGACGGGCAAGGCGCCCCGCCCGGAGTACGCGGAGGGCGCGCTGTTCCAGATGAAGTTCTACGC
This sequence comes from Streptomyces sp. HUAS 15-9, assembly GCF_025642155.1. Taxonomy (NCBI): domain Bacteria; kingdom Bacillati; phylum Actinomycetota; class Actinomycetes; order Kitasatosporales; family Streptomycetaceae; genus Streptomyces; species Streptomyces qianjiangensis. The sequence goes on from NZ_CP106798.1 coordinate 1,798,140, forward strand.
CCTGGTCGTGTGGCGGTTGAAGAACGTGATTCCGCGGCGGCTGCAGCTCGTGTACCTCGGCAGCGGTGATGTGCTGACGTACGACCCAGTCCTCGCCGACCTGGAGCGGGTGGAGCGGAAGCTGCTCGCTTTGTGGGAGGCGATCCGGCAGGCCACCGAGACGGGCGACTGGCGGCCGCGCCCGACCAAGTTGTGCGGCTGGTGCGACCATCAGGCGCACTGTCCGGAGTTCGGTGGTACTCCCCCGCCGTATCCGCTGCCGGTCGCCGCGTCCGGGTCCGGGGAGGTGTGAGCCCACGGGCCGTGCCCCGCAGGCGGGCCGGGCGGTCCGCGCAGGGCAGAATGGGGCCGGACTAGCGAAGGAGACTCACGTGGCCATCCGCGTCCTACTGGTCGACGACCAGCCGCTGCTGCGTACGGGCTTCCGGATGATCCTGGAGGCCGAGCAGGACATCGCGGTCGTCGGCGAGGCCGGAGACGGCCTCCAGGCGCTCGACCAGGTGCGGGCTCTGCAGCCCGATGTGGTTCTGATGGACATCCGCATGCCGCGGATGGACGGTGTGGAGGCGACCCGGCAGATCACCGGGCCGGGCCGGGACGGGCCGGCGAAGGTGCTCGTGCTGACCACCTTCGACCTGGACGAGTATGTGGTGGAGGCGCTGCGGGCCGGGGCCAGCGGGTTCCTGCTGAAGGACGCGCCCGCCAATGAGCTGGTGCAGGCGATCCGGGTGGTGGCGGGCGGTGAGGCCATGCTCGCGCCGAGCATCACGCGGCGGCTGCTCGACAAGTACGCCACGCATCTGCCGTCGGGTGACGAGCCGGTGCCGGACACGCTGCATACACTCACCGACCGTGAGGTCGAGGTGCTGAAGCTGGTGGCGCGCGGGTTGTCGAACGCCGAGATCGCCGCGGACCTGTTCGTCAGCGAGACGACGGTCAAGACGCATGTCGGGCATGTGCTGACCAAGCTGGGGCTGCGGGACCGGGTGCAGGCGGCGGTGTACGCGTACGAGAGCGGGCTGGTGCGGCCCGGCGCGCAGTAGCGGTAGCTGCAGGAGAGCGGCGGGGCAGTCGTCGTAACGACGAGGGCGCTCCTTCCCCGGTGGATAGACCGTGGGAAGGGGCGCCCTTCGTGTGTGTGCCGATCGTGTGTGTGCCGAGGGGTCGTCAGCTCTTGCTGAGTTCCCAGAAGCGGAACACGGTCGAGGCGTCGAGGCAGTACTCCAGCCCGTAGACGCCGTCGCGGGTGACGGCGTACTGCTTGGCCTGCCAGACGGGGAGCACCGGGAGCTCGTCGGCGACGATGTTCTGGAGGCGGCCGAAGTCCCCGTCGGTGGCCGCGCGGTCGCTCTGGGCGGCGGTGCTCGGGATGAGGGAGCCGGTGATGGTGGTGTTGCGGTAGTTGTTGCTCAGTACGTTGCCCTTGCCGAAGAAGGGGGCCGTGAAGTTGTCGGCGTCCGGGTAGTCGGGCACCCAGCCCTTCACGTACACGCCGTACTTGCCCTTGGCGATGTCCTTCTCGTACTGGTCGAAGGCGACGGACTTGACGTCGGCGTCGAACAGGCCGCTGTCGTTGAGCTGCCCGGCGATGGCCTTCAGTTCCTGGTCGGTGGCGGGGCCGTAGCGGGACGGGGTGGACCAGAGGGTGAGCTTCACCTTGCCGTTGATGCCGGCGGCGTGCAGGGCGGCGGCGGCCTTGGCCCGGGAGGGGCGGGCGCCGTAGGTGTCGAAGAAGGCCGTGTTGTGGCCCACGATGCCGGCCGGGATGATCGAGTAGAGCGGGGTGGCGGTGCCCCGGTAGACGTTCTTGATCAGGGCGTCGCGGTCGATCAGATGGGCGATGGCCTTGCGCACGCCGAGCTTTCCGGCGACCGGGTCGTGCATGTTGAAGACCAGGTGCTGGACCTCGGCGCTGCTGCCCTCGATGACCTCGACACCCTTGGTGTCGTCCTGCTTCTCGATGTCGGAGATGTCGCCCGCGGTCAGACCGCGGTAGGCGATGTCGACCTCGTCGTCGAGGAGCGCCTTCTTCAGGGCGCTCTGGTTGCCGTGGAAGAACTTGAGGGTGACGCCGGAGTTCTTGGTCTCGGCGGTGCCCTTGTAGTGGGGGTTGAGTGAGAAGACGGCCTCGTCGTCGCCGAAGGAGTCCAGCTTGTAGGGGCCGGAGCCGACGGCCTTGTAGTCCTTGCGGAGGCCGTTCGCGTCGTACTGCCGGTGGTCGACGATGGAGCCGGCGCCGGAGGCGATCTTGCTGGGGAAGGTGGCGTCGGGGACGTTGAGCCGGAAGACGACGGTCTTCTCGTCGGGGGTCTCGACGCTCTCCAGCATCGGGAACATGATCGCGGGACCGGCCGAGTCGTTGATCTTCAGCATGCGGTCGAAGGAGAACTTGACGTCCTTCGAGGTGAGCGGGTCACCGTTGCTGAATGTGAGGCCGTCCTGGAGTGTGCATCGGTAGACCTTGGCCTGGCTGTCGGTGAAGGTGCACTCCTTCGCCGCTTCCGGCTGGGGCTCCACCGCGCCCTTGGGGAAGCTCAGCAGGGACTGGAAGACGTTGTTGAACAACAGCCAGGACCCGGGGTCATACCCGGAGGCGGGGTCCGTGGCGAGGACGTCGTCGGACATCCCCATCACCACGGAGGAGCCGGCGCCTCCGGAATCACCGGTCTCCGAGCCGCAGCCGGTCAACAGGCCGGAGGCCAGCCCCGCCACGATGGGCAGGACCGGCCACTGGTTGCGCTTGTTCACGTGCATGAGCCTTGTCGTCGGATCTCGTCCCCGGAGCCACCGTCCCGGACCCGGAGCAAAACCCGATTACCTTATCGCCCGTCGACGGTATGCGTCCGACGGGCGGTAAGTGATGGATCGTCAGCTGTCCGATCCGCGGCTGAGCTCCCACAGCTGAAGCGTCGAGGACGAGTTGAGCGCGTAGGAGGCACCCGTGACGTCATTGCGCGCGGCGACGTACTGCTTGCCCTGCCACAGCGGCAGCACCGGGACGTCGTCGGCGACGATGTCCTGGATGTCCGTCAGGCTCTTGGAGGCGGTCAGCCGGTCGGCCTCGCGGCGGGACTCCGGGATCAGGGTGTTGCGGATCTTGTTGTTGGCGTACGGCGAACCGAGGAAGTTGTCCTTGTCGAGGAACGGCGCGAGGTAGTTGTCGGCGTCCGGGAAGTCGGGGAACCAGCCCATGCCCCAGACGTCGTACGCGCCCTTGCGCGAGGCGGACTGGAAGGTCGCCCAGGGGGTGCCCTGGATCCTGACGTTGAACAGGCCGCTGTCGTTGAGCTGCTTCTGCAGGACCTCGAACTCCTGCTTGGTGGCCGCACCGTAGTGGTCGGTGGTGTAGTGCAGGGTCAGCTTCACCGGGGTGGTGATGCCGGCCTGCGTCAGCAGCGCCTTCGCCTTGGTGACGCTGGGGTTGCCGTACTTGTTGAAGAACGAGTTGGAGTGGCCGGTCAGGGTGGCCGGGACCAGCGAGTACAGCGGCTCGGCCTGGCTGCCGTACACCTTGGAGACGAGCTCACCGCGGTCGACGACCTGGGCCATCGCCTCGCGGACGGCCTTGTTCTTCACGGTGGGGGCGTTGGTGTTGAACGCCAGGTAGCGGATCTCCAGGCCCTGCATGTCGACCAGCTCGACGTTCTCGTCGGTGCCGGCGTCGAGCTTCTTGATCTGCGACGGCGTCATGGTGCGGATCATGACGTCGATGTCACCCTTCTCGATGGCGGCGCCCATGGCGTCGGCATCCGCGAAGGAGCGCATCACGACCTTGTCGTTGCTCACCTGCAGGCTCCCCTTGTAATTGGGGTTCTTGGCGAAGGTGGCGGTGACGATCTCGTCGTTCTTGACGTCGGTCTGCAGGGTGTACGGGCCCGAGCCGTCGACGTCGAACCCGTCGCGCAGCTTGCCCTTGTCGTAGTCCGCCGGGTTGACGATGCCCGCGACCGGGGTGGACAGCTTGTAGGGGAACGTGGCGTCGGCGGTCTTGAGGTGGAAGATCACCTCGCGGTCGCCCTGCGTCTCGATGGTGTCGATGTCGGACATCAGGGCGAACACACCGCTGTCCGCCTTGATGCGCAGGGCGCGCTCGATGGAGTACTTGACGTCCTCGGCCGTGATGGCGTCGCCGTTGGCGAACTTCAGGCCGTCGCGGAGCTTGCAGGCGTAGCGTTCGTTGCCGCTGTCGGTGAAGCCGCAGCTCTCCGCGGCCTCGGGCACCGGGTCGCCCTCGCCCTTGGGCTGGATCATCAGGGTCTGCACGGTCTGGCGCAGGATGTTCCAGCTGCCGACGTCGTAGGCGTAGGCGGGGTCGAGCGGCGCCGGAGCGTCCTTGGTGGCGGTGAACCGATCGGTGGTGCCGACGACGATCGCGTCGCCGCTCTTGCTCCCGCTGTCGGATCCGCCGCACGCGGCGAGAACCGGCGTGAGCAGGCCGGCCACGGCCGGCAGCACCAAATGCTTACGGTTCATGCTCGAAGTTCTCCAGCTCTTCGGGTCCGTGTACCCGGCATGCAGGGGTGTCGCGGCGGATCACGGGGGTAACGGCGATGTTCTCGCGATGAGATTAGACCGCGCTTGCACAACGCTTCACAGCCGCCGGAGTTGAGTCCCCATCACGCAGTGGAACCGGGTGCGGACACACCGAAAACCCGACAGAGGCATGATTAGTGCAGCGTTCCACCAATCGGGACACAAAGGCACGGTGATCCCCCCCGAACGGGGGTGTCCTGCACACCGCGACATCGATGTCGACCCCCAGGGACGTGGCGAACGTCACAGCCTCAACCAGGTTAGGTGCTGGGCGAATTCGGCCAAACGACTCGGTTCGAAATACGCCCGGTCGGGGCCGGGGGTTTCTTGCCCAAAGGACGCTGCACGCTGGGTGAACGCCTAGCGCATTTGTGTCATCAGGCCGTGCAGAAATGCCAGGTCGACCTCTTCGAGAGAGGTCACCACGGTGCGGCGGGTGGCCGGGGCGATGGGGGCCACGGACGGCACCGCGACGACCTGGCAGCCGGCGGCCTCCGCCGCCGCGACGCCGGTCGCGGTGTCCTCGACGACGGCGCATCTGGCCGGATCGACACCCAGTCCGGAGGCGGCGAGGAGATACGGGTCCGGGTACGGCTTGGTGCGCGACACCTCGTCGCCGGCGATGGACAGGGCGAAGTGCTGGGGGCCGAGGGAGCCCAGCACGCGGTCGATGATGCGCCGGTGCGAGGCGGAGACCAGGGCCGTGGGGATCTCGTGCTCGTACAGCTCGGCGAGCAGCCTGGCGGCGCCCGGCATCAGGGGCAGGGCGGAGCCGATACGGTCCTCGAAGCCCTCGTTGAGCAGCACCGTGAGCTCGGCGAGGGTGATGTCGGCGCCGGTGGCCTCGATCAGGAAGCCCGCGCTGCGGGTCATGGGGCCGCCGACCACGACATGGCGCCAGGAGTCGTCGAGGGCGTGGCCGAGACGCGCGAAGATCTCGACCTCCACGTCCCACCAGAAGCCCTCGGTGTCCACCAGGGTTCCGTCCATGTCGAGGAGCACGGCCTGCAGGGCTGAGCCTTCCGCCGTACGGGTTCCGAGCGCAGGGACCGTGCTGGTCATCCGGGCGCACCTCCTTGGGGACGATCAGGCCGGTTCCCCAGCGGGGAACCGGCCTGCGGTGGATCGACCAGTGTACGACTCCCGCAGGTGAAACGCCTGGTTTATCGCTGGAGCACGGGGGAATCACCGGAAACACCCCCTGGGCGCCTGGGAGGCTTGAGGTATGCCCACGGGGTCCTTTTGGCGGGATACGCCAACCTGCCGAAGACGCGCCCCGGAAAGCCACCGCCCACGGGCACACGCCCGCCAGAGCCTCGCCCTCAACGCCCGGGGCACGCCCGCAGGCGCCCTCTCGACGGGACACACCGGCCCACCGGCAGAACCCGCCACCCACGGGCACACGCCCGCCAGAGCCTGGCCCTCAACGCCCGGGGCACGCCCGCAGGCGCCCTCTCGACGGGACACACCGGCCCGCCGGCAGGCACGCCCGGGAAGGCCACCGCCCACGGGCAGCACACCCAGGAGGGCCACCGCCCACGGGCACACGCCCGCCAGGGCATCGCCCTCAACGCCCGCGGCACGCCCACGGGCGCCCTCTCCGCGGAACACACGGCCCATCGGCAGCACCCCCGGCAGGCCCCCCACGGGCACACACGCCCAGCCAGGCACCGCCCAGGACACCTGAGGCCACACCCACGCGTGCCCCTCGGCGAGACACACCGGCCCGCCCGTAAGCACGCCCGGCAGAGCCACCGCCCGTGGGCACACGGCCGCCGGGGCACCGCCAGGCATCGCTCGCCGCTGGCGCCTCGCCATGGACCGGCGGGCGTCCGCCGGTGGGTGCTCCGAGGCGTTGACAACCGTCCGCGCCTGCCCGGCGACGTGACGCCACGGCCGGAGCCCGCGTCCTCGTCGCGCGCGGCCCGGACGTCCTCCGGTGAACCCCCGGAGGGCTCAGCGAGCGTTGAAGTACTTGGCCTCCGGGTGGTGGATCACGATCGCGTCCGTGGACTGTTCGGGGTGCAGCTGGAACTCCTCGGACAGGTGGACGCCGATGCGCTCCGGCTGGAGGAGGTCGGCGATCTTGGCGCGGTCCTCCAGGTCGGGGCAGGCGCCGTAGCCGAGGGAGAAGCGGGCGCCCCGGTACTTGAGGGCGAACATGTCCTCCATGCCGGCCGGGTCCTCCCCCGCGAAGCCCAGTTCGGAGCGGACGCGGGCGTGCCAGTACTCGGCGAGTGCCTCGGCCAACTGCACGGACAGGCCGTGCAGTTCGAGGTACTCGCGGTAGGAGTCCGACGCGAACAGCTTGGCGGTCTGCTCACCGATCCGGGAGCCGACGGTGACGACCTGCAGCCCGACCACGTCCGTCTCCCCCGACTCCTCCGGACGGAAGAAGTCGGCCAGGCAGAGGCGGCGGCCGCGGCGCTGGCGCGGGAACGTGAAGCGGGTGCGTTCGTTGCCCCGCTCGTCGAGGATGATGAGGTCGTCGTCCTTGGAGACGCAGGGGAAGTAGCCGTAGACCACGGCCGCCTCGAGCAGGTTCTCCGTCTGGAGCCGGTCCAGCAGGCCGCGCAGCCGGGGGCGGCCCTCGGTCTCGACGAGTTCCTCGTAGCTCGGTCCGTCCCCGGTGCGGGCCTGCTTCAGGCCCCACTGGCCCTTGAACAGCGCGCCCTCGTCCAGCCAGCTCGCGTACTCCTTGAGCTGGATGCCCTTGACGATCCGGGTGTTCCAGAACGGCGGGGTCGGCACGGGGTTGTCGGTGGCGACGTCCGAGCGGACGTGCCCCTCCTCCGGGCGGTCCTCGATCTCGACCGCGGCCGCGGCGCGCACCCGGCGCTGCTTGAGCTCCGGCAGCTTCGCCCCGGGCACACCGCGCTTGACTCCGATGAGGGCGTCCATGAGGCGCAGCCCCTCGAACGCGTCGCGGGCGTAGCGGACCTCGCCCTCGTACAGCTCGTACAGGTCCTGCTCGACGTAGGCGCGGGTCAGGGCCGCTCCGCCGAGGATGACGGGGTAGCCGGCGGCCAGGCCCCGCTGGTTGAGCTCCTCCAGGTTCTCCTTCATGATCACCGTGGACTTGACCAGGAGCCCGGACATGCCGATGACGTCGGCCCGGTGCTCGTCGGCCGCCTCCAGGATCGCGGAGACCGGCTGCTTGATGCCGAGGTTGACGACGTTGTAGCCGTTGTTGGACAGGATGATGTCGACGAGGTTCTTGCCGATGTCGTGCACGTCGCCGCGCACGGTGGCGAGCACGATGGTGCCCTTGCCCTCGGCGTCCGACTTCTCCATGTGCGGCTCGAGATGGGCGACGGCGGCCTTCATGACCTCGGCGGACTGGAGCACGAACGGCAGCTGCATCTGGCCGGAGCCGAACAGTTCGCCGACGACCTTCATGCCGTCCAGGAGGGTGTCGTTGACGATGTCCAGGGCCGGGCGGGTCTGAAGTGCCTGGTCCAGGTCGGCCTCCAGACCGTTGCGTTCGCCGTCGATGATGCGGCGCTTGAGACGCTCCTCCAGCGGCAGGGCGGCCAGTTCCTCGGCCTTGCCCGCCTTCAGCGACTTCGCGGTGGCGCCCTCGAACAGGGCCATCAGCTTCTGGAGGGGGTCGTAGTCCTCGGTGCGGCGGTCGTGGATCAGGTCGAGGGCCGTCTGCACCTGCTCCTCGTCGAAGCGGGCGATGGGCAGGATCTTGGAGGCGTGCACGATCGCCGAGTCGAGGCCCGCCTTCACGCATTCGTCGAGGAAGACGGAGTTGAGCAGGATGCGCGCGGCGGGGTTGAGGCCGAAGGAGATGTTGGACAGGCCGAGGGTGGTCTGGACGTCCGGGTGGCGGCGCTTGAGCTCGCGGATCGCCTCGATGGTGGCGATGCCGTCCTTGCGGGACTCCTCCTGACCGGTGCAGATGGTGAAGGTCAGGGTGTCGATGAGGATGTCCTCCTCACGGATGCCCCAGTTCCCGGTCAGGTCGTCGATGAGCCGTTCGGCGATCTCGACCTTCTTCTCGGGGGTGCGGGCCTGGCCCTCCTCGTCGATGGTGAGCGCGATCAGGGCGGCGCCGTGCTCCTGGGCGAGCCGGGTGACCTTGGCGAAGCGGGATTCGGGGCCGTCGCCGTCCTCGTAGTTGACGGAGTTGATGACCGCGCGTCCGCCGAGCTTCTCCAGGCCGGCCTCGATGACGTCGACCTCGGTGGAGTCGAGGACGATCGGCAGGGTGGAGGCGGTGGCGAAGCGGCCGGCCAGTTCCTGCATGTCGGCGACGCCGTCGCGGCCGACGTAGTCCACGCACAGGTCGAGCATGTGAGCGCCCTCGCGGATCTGCTCGCGGGCCATCTCGACGCAGTCGTCCCAGCGGGCGTCGAGCATGGCCTCGCGGAACTTCTTGGAGCCGTTGGCGTTGGTCCGCTCGCCGATCGCGAGGTAGGCGGTGTCCTGGCGGAACGGGACGGTCTGGTAGAGGGAGGCGGCGCCGGGCTCGGGCTGCGGCCGGCGCTCGACGGGCGTGGCCCCCTGGATCCGCTCCACGAGCCGGCGCAGGTGCTCGGGCGTGGTGCCGCAGCAGCCGCCGATGAGGTTCAGACCGTAGTCGCGTACGAAGGTCTCCTGGGCGTCGGCCAGGCCCTTCGGGTCGAGCGGGAAGTGGGCGCCGTCCTTGGTGAGGATCGGCAGGCCGGCGTTGGGCATGCACAGCAGCGGGGTGCGGGAGTGGCGGGCCAGATAGCGCAGGTGCTCGCTCATCTCGGCCGGGCCGGTCGAGCAGTTCAGGCCGATCATGTCGATGCCGAGAGGCTCGAGCGCGGTCAGCGCGGCGCCGATCTCCGAGCCGAGCAGCATGGTGCCGGTCGTCTCGAACGCCATCGAGACCAGCAGCGGCACGTCGGTGCCGGTCGCCTCCATCGCGCGCCGGGCGCCCAGGATCGAGGACTTCGTCTGGAGGAGGTCCTGGGTGGTCTCCACGATCAGGGCGTCCGCGCCGCCGGCGAGCAGGCCCTCGGCGTTGGCCTGGAATCCGTCGCGCAGGGTGCCGTAGCCGATGTGGCCGAGGGTCGGCAGCTTGGTGCCGGGTCCGATCGAGCCGAGCACCCAGCGCTGGCGGCCGTCGCGGGCGGCGAACGCGTCGGCGGTCTCCCGGGCGATCCGGGCGCCGGCCTCGGACAGCTCGTGGACGCGGTCGGCGATGTCGTACTCGGCCATGGCCGAGTGGTTGGCCCCGAAGGTGTTGGTCTCGACGCAGTCGACGCCCACGGAGAAGTACGCCTCGTGGACGGAGCGGACGATGTCGGGGCGGGTGAGGTTGAGAATCTCGTTGCAGCCCTCGAGATTCTCGAAGTCCTCGAGGGTGGGTTCCTGCGCCTGGAGCATGGTGCCCATGGCTCCGTCGGCGACCACCACACGGGTGGCGAGCGCTTCTCGGAGCGCGGACGCGCGGGTCCGGCTGTCGGCGGAAGGGGACGGTGGCAACGAGGCCATGAAGGGGCTCCCTGGGATGCGACGGCTGTCGGCTTTGCGGCTTCCCGGGCGGGCCGGGCAGGACGCACGGCGCCAGAGTAACCGCCTGTGGGCTTGGATGGGCAGGGCGTCCACGAGGCGGACGGGTGTGGCGGCCGAGCCACGTCCAGGCCACATGTGATGTAACAGGCGCCGACTGACCATTAGCGGGAGGTCGGCATGGACCGGTAGTGTTCGGCATTGTCGAACGACGGGAAAACGACACCGCGTGACGGCGGTCGACGGGGACGGAGGCAGTACGGCGATGGCACGGAACATCCAGTCGCTCGAACGGGCGGCCGCGATGCTGCGGCTGCTCGCGGGCGGCGAGCGACGGCTCGGCCTGTCGGACATCGCCTCGTCCCTTGGCCTCGCCAAGGGCACCGCCCACGGCATCCTGCGCACCCTGCAACAGGAGGGTTTCGTCGAACAGGACGACGCCTCCGGGCGGTATCAGCTGGGCGCCGAGCTGCTGCGGCTGGGCACGACCTATCTGGACATCCACGAGTTGCGGGCGCGCGCCCTGGTGTGGACGGACGACCTGGCCCGCTCCAGCGGGGAGAGCGTCTATCTGGGCGTGCTGCACCAGCAGGGCGTGCTGATCGTCCACCACGTGTTCCGGCCCGACGACAGCAGGCAGGTCCTGGAGATAGGGGCCATGCAGCCGCTGCACTCCACGGCCCTGGGCAAGGTGCTGTCGGCGTGCGACCCGGTCGCGCACAGCGAGGCGCTGGAGGCCGACCGCAAGCCCTTCACCGATCGCACAGTGTGCGAGCTGGAGGACTTCGAGCACATCCTGGACATCACGCGCGCGCGTGGTTACGCGGCCGACGTGGAGGAGACCTGGGAGGGCGTGGCGTCGGTGGCCGCGCCCGTGCACGACCGCCGGCGCATGCCCGTGGGCGCGGTCGGCATCACCGGTGCCGTGGAACGGCTGTGCCGGGACGGGGAGCTGCGCCCCGAGCTGATCGCGGCGGTACGGGACTGTGCCCGCGCGGTGTCGCGGGATCTGGGCGCCGGGCGGTTCTGAGCGCCGCACAACGAGAGAGCCGGAAGAGAAAGAGCCGGAAAACGACGGGACCGGAACGCTGAGCGGCGTTCCGGCCTTCGCCATACCCTGAAATGGACATAACGGACGAACGCCATCGTTCGGCGCTCGAAGATCGATAACTCGCCGCGATCAATAACGATCAGGTTTTCGATAACAGAACTCTTGACGCGCCTGTAACGCCGGAGCAAGACTCCCGTCCATCGGTCGGCATTGTCGAACACCTACCGGCAATACGCGCTAGAGTGTGACAACGCCAAGGACCGGTTTCGCTCTCACCCCCGAGGGCGCCAGAACCCCCGGAGGGACCCGGGGTTCGGCTTCCCTGGACGAAGGACAAAGGAGTCGCGGGTGTCCAGCTCCGACATCTTCATCGGCGAGACCATCGGTACCGCCATACTCATCCTGCTCGGCGGCGGCGTGTGTGCCGCTGTGACCCTGAAGGCCTCCAAGGCCCGTAACGCCGGTTGGCTCGCCATCACCTTCGGGTGGGGTTTCGCCGTCCTGACGGCGGTCTACACCTCGGCACCGCTCTCCGGTGCCCACCTCAACCCGGCCGTGACCCTCGCGCTCGCGATCAAGGACCACGACTACAGCAACCTGCCCACCTACTGGGGCGGTCAGGTGCTGGGCGCCATGATCGGCGCGACCCTGGTCTGGGTGGCCTACTACGGTCAGTTCCGCGCGCACCTCACCGACAAGGAGATCGTCGGTGGTCCGGGTGCGCAGGCCACGACGGCCAAGGCCGTCGAAGCCCAGGAGAAGGGCGCGGGCCCGGTCCTGGGTGTCTTCTCCACCGGTCCCGAGATCCGGCACGCGGTGCAGAACCTCGCGACGGAGATCATCGGAACGATCGTCCTCGTCCTCGCGGTCCTCACGCAGGGCCTCAACGACAAGGGCAACGGCCTGGGCACCCTGGGCGCCCTGATCACCGCCTTCGTGGTCGTCGGTATCGGTCTGTCCCTCGGCGGCCCGACCGGCTACGCGATCAACCCGGCCCGTGACCTCGGTCCGCGTATCGTGCACGCCCTTCTGCCCCTGCCCAACAAGGGCGGCTCCGACTGGGGCTACGCCTGGATCCCGGTGGTCGGTCCCCTGATCGGCGCCGCGATCGCTGCGGGCATCTACAACGTCGCATTTGCTTAAAGAGCACCGAGCTTCGTCTTCGAGCACCGAGCCTCACAGCACGCGTCGTACGTACAGCCCTCATAACCACGGAATCCCAGGAGCACACAGTGACCGACGCCCACACGGCCGGCCCCTTCATCGCGGCCATCGACCAGGGCACGACCTCCAGCCGCTGCATCGTCTTCGACCGGGACGGCCGCATCGTCTCCGTCGACCAGAAGGAGCACGAGCAGATCTTCCCGAAGCCGGGCTGGGTCGAGCACAACGCCAATGAGATCTGGACCAACGTCCAGGAAGTCGTCGCCGGAGCCATCCAGAAGGCCGGCATCACCCGTGACGACATCAAGGCCATCGGCATCACCAACCAGCGCGAGACCACCGTGCTGTGGGACAAGAACACCGGTGAGCCCGTCCACAACGCCCTCGTCTGGCAGGACACCCGCACCGACGGGCTCTGCCGGGAGCTGGGCCGCAACGTCGGCCAGGACCGCTTCCGCCGCGAGACCGGCCTCCCGCTGGCCTCGTACTTCTCCGGGCCCAAGGCCCGCTGGCTGCTCGACAACGTCGAGGGTCTGAAGGAGCGCGCCGAGGCGGGGGACATCCTCTTCGGCACCATGGACACCTGGGTCATCTGGAACCTGACCGGCGGTGTCAACGGCGGCCACCACGTCACCGACGTGACCAACGCCTCCCGCACCATGCTGATGAACCTGCACACCATGCAGTGGGACGAGAAGATCGCCGAGTCGATCGGCGTGCCGCTGCAGATCCTGCCCGAGATCCGCTCCTCCGCGGAGGTCTACGGCGAGGTCACCGGCGGCAAGCTGGGCGACCTGATCGGTGGCATCCCGGTCGCCTCGGCGCTCGGCGACCAGCAGGCGGCCCTGTTCGGCCAGACCTGCTTCTCCGAGGGCGAGACCAAGTCCACCTACGGCACCGGCACCTTCATGGTGATGAACACCGGTGACAAGATCATCAACTCCTACGCGGGCCTGCTGACCACGGTCGGCTACAAGATCGGCGACCAGCCGACCGTGTACGCGCTGGAGGGCTCGATCGCCGTCACCGGCTCGCTGGTGCAGTGGATGCGCGACCAGATGGGCCTGATCTCCACCGCTGCCGAGATCGAGACGCTCGCGCTCTCGGTCGAGGACAACGGCGGCGCCTACTTCGTACCGGCCTTCTCCGGCCTGTTCGCCCCGCACTGGCGCTCCGACGCCCGCGGTGTGATCGCCGGCCTGACCCGGTACGTCACCAAGGCGCACCTCGCCCGCGCGGTCCTGGAGGCCACCGCCTGGCAGACCCGCGAGATCGCCGACGCCATGGTCAAGGACTCCGGCGACGAGCTGGTGGCCCTCAAGGTCGACGGCGGTATGACGTCCAACAACCTGCTGATGCAGACCCTCTCCGACGTCCTGGACGCACCCGTGGTGCGCCCGATGGTCGCCGAGACGACCTGCCTCGGCGCCGCCTACGCCGCCGGCCTCGCCGTCGGCTTCTGGTCCAGCACCGACGAGCTGCGCGCCAACTGGCGCCGGGCCGCCGAATGGACCCCCAACATGGACGCGGAGACCCGCGACCGTGAGTACAAGAACTGGCTCAAGGCCGTCGAGCGGACCATGGGCTGGATCGAGGACGAGGACTGAGCGGCCCGGACCGCCCAGCCAACTCTGACTAGGAGTAAGAACCCGACATGACCAGTCAGTCCACCCTGCAGTCCGTGCCTGCCCTCGGGACGCACCCGGCCTCCGGCTCCCACCCGAGCCGCGCCGAAACCAGGGAGCAACTCTCCAAGGCGTCGTACGACCTTCTCGTGATCGGCGGCGGCATCCTGGGCATCTCCACCGCCTGGCACGCCGCGCAGTCCGGACTCAGGGTGGCTCTGGTCGACGCCGGCGACTTCGCCGGCGCCACCTCCTCCGCCTCCTCCAAGCTCCTCCACGGCGGTCTGCGCTACCTGCAGACCGGCGCGGTGAAGCTGGTGGCGGAGAACCACTTCGAGCGCCGTGCGGTCTCCCGCCAGGTGGCCCCCCACCTGGCGAACCCGCTCACCTTCTACCTCCCCGTGTACAAGGGCGGGCCGCACGGCGCCGCGAAGCTCGGAGCGGGCGTCTTCGCCTACTCCGCGCTCTCCGCCTTCGGTGACGGTGTCGGTCACCTGCTCAGCCCCGCGAAGGCCGCGCAGGACGTACCGGAGCTGCGCACCGAGAACCTCAAGGCCGTCGCCGTCTACGGCGACGACCAGATGAACGACTCGCGCATGGCGCTGATGACGGTCCGCGCGACCGTCGAGGCGGGCGGGGTCGTCCTGAACCACGCCGAGGTCACCGGCCTGCGCTTCACCCAGGGCCGGGTCACCGGCGCCGACCTCAGGGACCGGGTCTCCGGCGAGGAGTTCGGCGTCAACGCCCGCCTGGTACTGAACGCGACCGGCCCCTGGGTCGACCACCTGCGCCGTATGGAGGACCCGAATGCCGCGCCGTCCATCCGCCTCTCGAAGGGCGCGCATCTGGTCCTGAAGCGGACCTCGCCGTGGAAGGCCGCGCTCGCGACCCCCATCGACAAGTACCGCATCACCTTCGCGCTCCCCTGGGAGGACATGCTCCTGCTCGGCACGACCGACGAGGAGTTCGAGGGCGACCCGGCGGACGTCGCGGTCAACGAGAAGGACATAGCCCAGATACTCGACGAGGCCGCCTTCTCCGTCCGCGACCAGCAGCTCGACCGGTCCCTCATGACCTACGCCTTCGCGGGCCTGCGCGTGCTGCCGGGCGGCCCCGGCGACACCGCCAAGGCCAAGCGCGAGACCGTGGTGACCGAGGGCAAGGGCGGCATGCTGTCCGTCGCGGGCGGCAAGTGGACCACCTTCCGGCACATCGGCCGCACGGTGATGCAGAAGCTCGAAGCGCTGCCGGGTCACCCGCTGGGCGAGGACTTCGAGCCGATCTCCTCGCTGCCGAAGAAGCTGCCGCTGCCCGGTGTCGCCAACCCGCGTGCCGTCGCCCACCGCCTCCTGGTGGACAACCCGGCGCCCGGCCCGCGCATGGCCGCCGACACCGCCAAGCACCTGGCCACGCACTACGGTTCGCTGGCCTTCGACATCGCCCGCCTGGCCAACGAGAATCCGGAGCTGGGCGAGCGCGTCCACCCGGACGCGCCGGAGATCTGGGCGCAGGTCGTCTACGCCCGTGACAACGAGTGGGCCGAGACGCCGGACGACGTGCTGCGCCGCCGTACGACGCTGACGATCCGCGGCCTGGCCACGGACGAGGTCCGCGCCAAGGTCCAGGACCTGCTCGACAAGAAGTAGGCGCTCGGTGCCGGCCAACTCCCCCTGACCGGGTCGGCACCGTCGGACCGGCCCTCTCCGCACCGGGGCCGGGACACGAGAGGGGCGGCTCCACGCCGATGGAGCCGCCCCTCTCTCTTTGGCCGAGGGGGAGCCGTGCGGCGGCCCCATAATGTGGCTGAGACATCGGATGTCTGAGCGACTGGGAGGCCCGCCATGGCAGTCACCGATGAGGCGATCGAGAAGATCAAGGACATGATCGTCTCCGGTGCGCTGCGCCCCGGCGACCGGCTGCCCAAGGAGAGTGAACTCGCCGCCGGGCTCGGGCTGTCGCGCAACTCCCTGCGGGAGGCCGTACGTGCCCTGTCGCTGATCCGGATCCTGGACGTGCGGCAGGGCGACGGCACGTATGTCACCAGCCTGGACCCGCAGTTGCTGCTGGAGGCGATGAGCTTCGTCGTCGACTTCCACCGCGACGACACGGTGCTGGAGTTCCTCGCCGTGCGCCGCATCCTGGAGCCGGCCGCGACCGCGATGGCGGCCTCCCGAATCAGTGAGCGGCAACTGGACGCGCTCTCCGCCCAGTTGGACGCCCTCGGAGCGGCGCCCTCGGTGGAGGAGCTGGTCGCCTGCGACCTGGAGTTCCACCGGGGGATCGTGCAGAGCGCCGGCAACTCGGTGCTGTGCTCGCTGCTCGACGGTCTGTCCGGGCCCACCACCCGGGCCCGGGTCTGGCGCGGGCTGACCCAGGAGGACGCGGTCGGGCGCACGCTGCGTGAGCACCGGGCGATCCTGGCCGCGCTGTGCGACCGGGACGCGGAGGCGGCGCGTTCCTGGGCGACCGTGCACATCGCGAGCGTCGAGCAGTGGCTGCGCAGCTCTCTGTGAACGTCCTGTGCGGAACGGGCGTGAATCCCCTGTGGAAAACCGGTGGGGCCACCGTTCGCCGCGGGGTGTTCGAGGGTGGCGAACGGGGCAGTGATCCGTTCACTCCCCCGTGCAAGGGGGCTGCGGGCGCCCCCGCCGGACGCCGTAAGGTTGGGACGTACGCGAGGGCACGTCGGAAGGAGGCGCTGGGTGATCGAGCTGGAGGGAGTTCCCGAGCTGATCGACCCAGTCATGGTGGCCGCGTTCGAGGGCTGGAACGATGCCGGCGACGCCGCCTCCACCGCGGTCGCGCATCTGGAGCGCGAGTGGAAGGGCGAGGTGTTCGCCGCGCTGGACGCCGAGGACTACTACGACTTCCAGGTGAACCGTCCCACGGTGTGGATGGATGCGGGCGTCCGCAAGATCACCTGGCCGACGACAAGGTTGTCGGTGGTCCGGGTCGGCGGCGAGAAGCCGCGCGACCTGGTGCTGGTCCGCGGCATCGAACCGTCCATGCGCTGGCGCTCGTTCTGCAACGAACTGCTCGGCTTCGCGCACGAGCTGGGTGTGGAGCTGGTGGTCGTCCTGGGCGCCCTGCTCGGTGACACCCCGCACACCCGTCCGGTCCCGGTCAGCGGGGTCACGTCCGACCCGGATCTGGCCCAGCGCATGGACCTGGAGGAGACCAAGTACGAGGGCCCCACGGGCATCGTCGGCGTCCTCCAGGAGGCGTGCACGCACGCGGGTGTCCCGGCGGTGTCGCTGTGGGCGGCCGTCCCGCACTATGTGTCGCAGCCGCCCAACCCGAAGGCGACGATGGCCCTGCTCAACCGGCTGGAGGACCTGCTCGACCTGCGTATTCCGCTGGGCGAGCTGCCCGAGGACGCGCGGGCCTGGCAGGTGGGCGTGGACCAGCTGGCCGCCGAGGACAGCGAGGTCGCCGAGTACGTCCAGACGCTGGAGGAGGCCCGCGACACCGCCGAGCTGCCGGAGGCGTCGGGCGAGGCGATCGCCCGCGAATTCGAGCGCTATCTGCGGCGCAGGGACGTCAGCCCGCCGGGCGGCCACGCCACGGCGGACGGCACCGACAGCACGTCGTACCTGCGGGACAACCCGGGAGGCCGCACCCGTCCCCCGAAGCCCCCGAAGCCCGACACCTCCGGGAACGAGGACGAGGACACCTCGGAGGACTGAGCAGGGGCGGTACGGCACGCCATGCGCCGGCGCCGCGAACCGCGGGTCGGGCCTGTGGGCGGCGTGGAGCGAGCGTCCGGCGAGAACCAGGCGTCACCGTTGACGAGCCGCGCCGCGTCCCCCAGGTCGACGATCTTGACGATCCCGGTCCGCGGGTTACCCGGTACAGGCCACCAAGCCCGGCGGCCGAGACCGCCAGCGGTGGCGAGCCGGCCGGGGTGCGGGCGATGCCGTTGGTGTCGATGGCACCGGCGGTCCTCCGGCCCCGGTCACCGCCGAGCAGCCGGCGTACGACGCCCTCGGCACCGGGCAGCGCACCGCCCCGGCCCAGCGACATGTCTCGCCACCGCGTGCGTCCGCCACGCGGGCACCGAAGCCCTGTCCGACGGTGAACAGCCGTCCGCGGCCGCCGGGTTGCCGCCGACGACGGGCATGCCGGGCGCGGTGGAGACGGCCCTGCCCTCGCCCGTGCGAGGTCCGCGGGTTCACCCGGTACAGGCCGCCGAGCCCGTACGACGTCCTCCTCACCGGGCAGCGCACCGCCCCGGCCCAGCGACATGTCTCACTGCCACGCGCGTGCGTGCACGCGGGCACCGAAGCCCTGCGCCGGACGTCGGAGAGGCGGATGGTGCCGGGCCAGGCGGCCGCGTCGGCGCGTGATCCGACCGCTGCGTCACACGGGCTCCAGGTGCCACCGCATCCACAGAGGTTCGACGACGCCTCTGCGGCATCCGGCCCGATGGCGGCGTCAAATCTGTTTCCGGACGGATTGCACCGGTTACCCAATTCAACTTCTTTCCAAACCGAGTTGCCGAAACCCGTCTGGACGACTCGGCTCGGGAGTGCTTGGTTGTCTCTCCGTGGCGGCTCGCACGGACCGAAGGGAGCGGTACCGATGACCGATCAGACAGTGCCGGCGCAGGGCCCGGGGACCTCCGGGCCGGGGCCCGACGGAGCGGGGTTCACCTATCGGGGAGCCGAGCAGGAACTGATCGTCGTCGCGCGTCCCGAGGCCAGGCTGCGTGCCGGGGCCGACGGGATCCGCTCGGCGGCGGGGGCCGACCTGTCGGCCCTGGCCATGTTCCTCGGCGACGAACAGCTGGCCCTGGAGCCGCTGTTCGGCAGTGAGGAGCGGGTACGGCAGTCCGGCGGTGAGGGCGTGCCCGACCTCACGCTGTTCTACCGGGTGCGCGGCGGCCAGAGCCGAGCGCAGGAGTTGCGGGCCCGGATGGCCGCGCTGCCGGGTGTCGACACGGCGTACGTCAAGCCGGGCGCCGTACCGGCCACCGTCTCGGACGACGACCGTCGGCTGAAGGAAGGCGCCCCGGTCACCCCTGACTTCAGCGGCCGTCAGGGGTATCTGCGGCCTGCGCCGGAGGGGGTCGACGCGCACTGGGCCTGGCAGCGGCCCGGTGGCGCCGGCCAGGGCGTGACGGTGATCGATGTCGAGGGAGCATGGCAGCTGGGGCACGAGGACCTGGCCGCCAAGCTGGCCGGAGTGGTCGTCGGCACCCCGCTGACCGACCCGGCCTGGCGCAACCACGGCACCGCCGTGCTCGGGGTGCTCGGCGGCGACCGCACCGAATACGGCGTCACCGGGATCGTGCCGGACGCGGTGACCGCGGCCGCGTCGTTCCAGGGCGACGGCACGGCCGCGGCGATCCACGCGGCCGCCGACCGGCTCGGCCCCGGTGACCTCCTGCTGGTCGAACTGCACCGCCCGGGACCGCGGTTCGAGTACGCCGACCGCGACGACCAGCGCGGCTACATCCCGCTGGAGTGGTGGCCGGACGACTACGCGGCCGTACAGTACGCCACCTCCCGGGGCGTCGTGGTCGTGGCGGCCGCCGGGAACGGCGGTGAGTCCCTCGACGACGCGGTGTACGAGCGGCGTCCCGACGGCTTCCCGTCCTGGTGGCGCAACCCCTTCAACTCGGCCAACCCGTCCTCCGGCGCCGTTCTGGTCGGCGCGGGTGCCCCGCCTCCCGGCACCCACGGTCGCGACCACGGGCCGGACCGCTCGCGGCTGGCCTTCTCCAACTACGGCGCCCGGGTGGACGCCCAGGGCTGGGGGCACGAGGTCACGACCACCGGTGGCTTCTGGGACCGGCCCGGCGACCTCCAGGGCGGGCCCGAGGAGATCGCCTGGTACACGGACACGTTCTCCGGGACCTCCTCGGCCACCCCGGTGGTGGCGGGCGCGCTGGCCGCGCTGCAGGGCATGCTCAGGGCGGCCGCCCAGCCCCCGATGTCCCCGGAGCGCGCCCGCGAGGTGCTGCGGGCCACCGGTTCCCCGCAGCAGGACGCGCCGGGCCGCCCCGCCTCCCAGCGGATCGGTGCCCGGCCCGACATCCGTACGGCGGTCACGCATCTGCTGCCGCAGGCGGTCGGCTCCGGCCTGGCGGAGCGGTACTGGGACGAGCTGCTGCCGTACCCCCGTGAACTCCCGCCCAGGCTCCGGCTGTTCGTGGCCGGCTCCTGGCGGAACCTGAATCGTCCGTCCCCCGAGATCCGCCAGGCGGTGCACACCGCCTTCGCGGGGGGACGGCCCGATGTCCGCGTGTGGTTCGCGGACGACGAGATCGTCGGCCTGGTCGTGACGGGCTGACGTCCATCACCGAGCAAGAGTCCATCACGAGCACATGTCCATCAAGGGAAGGTGACACCTCATGAGCACCACCCCGCAGATGAGCCCCATGGGACAGCAGTTCCCGACCACCTCGCCCCAGCAGCAGCCGTACGGCATGGGCACGTACGGGCTGGGCAGTTCGCTGGAGCAGCTCCAGCAGCTCGGGCAGCAGCAGCCGTACCAGCAGCTGATGCAGCAGCTCGGGCAGCCGCAGGTGCCCGGCGAGCAGCAGATGCAGCAGCAACTCCAGCAGGTGACGCAGGCCGCGATCCAGCAGGTCTCGGCGCAGGTGCTGCAGGCCGGCATCGCCAACGGCTTCATCGACATCGTGCAGCCGCTGCCCGGTCAGCCGCAGCAGATCTTCCTCCGCTTCCAGGACGGCTTCCGGGTCCTCAACAATCCGACCCAGCAGGCACACCGGGAGATCCAGGAGGCGTTCGCCCGCGGTCACCAGGTGATCGGCGTCTGGGACAGCACCTCACCGGCGATCCTGCGCAGTGTGCGGGTGCAGAAGCTCTGATCCGTGCGCGGCCGGCGCTGACCCACGCATAGACGAAGGGGCGCTTCCTCGGTGGAGGAAGCGCCCCTTCCGGCTGGTCAGAGCACCACGCCCAGCAGGGCGTCCACGGCACGCGACACGACGCCGGGGGCACCGGGGTCCGTGCCGCCGCGCTCTTCCTGGAGCGCCACCCACCGGTCCACGGCGGCCAGCGCGGCCGGGGCGTCCAGGTCGTTCGCGAGGGCCTCGCGGATCTCCTCGACGAGGGCGTCGGCGGGCGGGCCGTCGGGCCGGGCGACGGCGGCGCGCCAGCGGCCGTGCCGGGCCACCGCGTCGGCCAGGACCTGGTCGGTCCACTCCCAGTCGGCCCGGTAGTGGTGGGCGAGGAGGGCGAGCCGGATGGCGGCGGGGGCGACGCCGTCGCGGCGCAGCCGCGAGACGAAGACGAGGTTGCCCTTGGACTTGGACATCTTCTCGCCGTGCAGGGCGACCATGCCGGCGTGGACGTACGCCTTGGCCATGGGGAACTCGCCGGTCAGCACCTGGGCGTGCGAGGCACCCATCTCGTGGTGCGGGAAGGCCAGGTCGGAGCCGCCGCCCTGGACGTCGAAGCCCATGCCGAGGTGGTCCAGGGCGATGGCGACGCACTCGATGTGCCAGCCGGGGCGGCCCGGGCCGAGCGTGCCGCCGTCCCAGCTGGGCTCGCCCTCGCGGACGGCCATCCACAGGATCGGGTCGAGCGGGTTCTTCTTGCCCGGACGGTCCGGGTCGCCACCGCGCTCGGCGGACAGCAGCCGCATGGCCGCGGCGTCGAGGTTCGAGACCTCGCCGAAGTGCGGGTCGGACTCGACGGAGAAGTAGATGTCGCCCTCGAGATCGTAGGCGGCGCCGAGGTCGCGCAGCCGCTCCACGAGCGGCACGATGCCGGGTATCGCCTCGACGGCGCCTATGTAGTGCCGCGGCGGGAGCATCCGCAGAGCGGCCATGTCCTCGCGGAACAGGGCCGTCTCCTTCTCGGCGAGGGCGACCCAGTCGAGGCCGTCCCGCTCCGCGCGCTCCAGCAGCGGATCGTCGACGTCCGTCACGTTCTGGACGTAGTGAACCTGCCGCTTGGTGTCGAGCCACACGCGCTGAACCAGGTCGAACGCGTTGTAGGTCGCCGCGTGACCCATGTGGGTCGCGTCGTACGGGGTGATGCCGCAGACGTAGATACGGGCGACAGGACCGGGGTCGAGGGTGACGAGGCCGCCGGTCGCGGTGTCGTGGATCCTCAGGTCGCGGCCCTGACCAGACAGGGCGGGGACCTCGGAAGCGGGCCAGGCATGCATGTACATGAGCCTAACCGGCCAGAAGTTCGGTATACGAACCGGACCGGCCGGACGGCCGGAAAGGCGATCTTGCAATCCACCGCCTGGTGTGCCGTACCGGTCGCCCGGTGCGCCTCCCGGTGCTATCGGTGCCATCCCGGTACTGCCAGTGCACCTTCCCGGTCCGGCCGGTGCGCCTTCCCGGCCACCCGGTACACCTTCCTGGCCCGGCCGGTGTGCGCTCCCGGTACTGCCGCTGCGCCCTCCCGGTCCGGCCGGTGCGCCTTCCCGGTCCGGCCGGTGCCCCATCCCAGTCGCCCGGTACGCCTTCCCGGCCCGGCCGGTGCGCCATCGCAGTCGCCGGATGCGCCCTCCCAGTCCGGCCCCTGCGCCCTCCCGGTCGTCCGATACGCCATCCCAGTCGCCCTATGCGCCTTCCCGGTCCGGCCGGGCCGCCCGTCCCGGCCGGACGGCACACCTTCCCGGCCCGGCCGGTGCGCCATCGCAGTCGCCGGATGCGCCCTCCCAGTCCGGCCGCTGCGCCCTCCCGGTCGTCCGATACGCCATCCCAGTCGCCCTATGCGCCTTCCCGGTCCGGCCGGGCCGCCCGTCCCGGCCGGACGGCACACCTTCCTGGCCCAGCCGGTGTGCCTTCCCGGTCCGGCTGGTGAACCTTCCCGGTCGTCCGGTACGTCATCCCGGTCCGCCCGATGCGCCCTCCCGGTCCGGCCGGTGCGCCACCCCTGTGCTACCGGTCTGCCGTCCCAGTACTACCGGTGCGGCCTGCCGGTGCTGCCGGCGCGCCGCCCCGGTGCTACACAGGCGGCCAGGGGATTGCCGGCCACTCCCCGCTCGGCTCGGGGTGTGTTCCGGACGTGAGCAGCGCCCCGACACGGGCGCGTGTGGCCGCCAGCTCCGTGGCGGTGATCAGCCCGGACAGCCGCGCAGCGAGCGGGCCGCCGTCGGCCAGGGCGTCCTCGATGTCCTTCAGGACGCCGACCGCCTCGGGGGTGAGCGGCTCCCCCGCCCAGCCCCACAGCAGGGTCCGCAGCTTGTTCTCGGCGTTGAAGGTGACCCCGTGGTCGATGCCGTACAGCTGTCCGTCGGCGGTGGGCAGCAGATGGCCGCCCTTGCGGTCGGCGTTGTTGATCACCGCGTCAAGGACGGAGAGCCGGCGCAGCCGCTCGTCGTCGGCGTGCACCAGCAGCGCGGTCCGGCCCTCCCCCACCTCGGCGAAGCCGATCGCCTTCCAGCCCGGCCCCGGCTCCTCGCGGTCCACCAGGGCGAGCAGTTCGGCCTCGGGGGCCGCCTCGATCCACAGCTGGCACATGCCCTCGCCGTACGGCCCGTCGCGCAGCACGGTGGCCGGCACGAGCCCCCAGCCGGTGGCCTCGGAGACCTCGTAGGCGGCCACCTCGCGCTCGGCCAGGGTGCCGTCGGGGAAGTCCCACAGCGGGCGTTCCCCGGCGATCGGCTTGTACACGCAGGAAGCTTCCTGCCCGTCGATCGCGACCGTGCAGAACAGCGCCGCGTTGGACGCCTCGCGGATACGGCCGCGCACCTTCAGCTCACCTTGGGTGAGCAGTTCGGCGGCGGTCACGCTCCGCGGCGGTATCCGTTCTGGCGCGGACATACGTGTCCTTCCGGATCGAGCGGGAGGCTGCACAGCGGGCACGGCGGCCGCCCGGCGTTGACGACGTCGAGGGCGCGTTTGGCGAAGGCCCTGGCCTGCGCGCCGGTGAGCCGGACCCGCAGCATCGGGGGTCCGTTCTCCTCGTCCTGGAGCAGCCGCTCCTCGGCCTCCGCGAGGTCCTCGTCGGTGTCGGCGTCCAGTTCGACGAGCGCCTGGGCCTCGACGATCATGCGCTGTTCCTCGCCGTCCCAGGCCAGGGCCATGGTGCCGACGCGGAACTCCTCCTCGATGGGGGCGTCCAGCGGAGCCGCGTCGGCGACCTCGGTGGGCGCCACGGCGGGGACGGCTGCGTTGCCGCCACTACGGCGTACGACCTCGTCGAGCAGCTCGTCCATGCGCTCGGCGAGCGCGGCGACCTGGGTCTTCTCCAGGACCACGCTGGTCACCCGGGGGCCGGCGGTGGCCTGGAGGAAGAACGTACGGCGCCCGGGCAGTCCGACCGTGCCGGCCACGAAGCGGTCCGGCGGGTCGTAGAGGAATACCTGACGGGACACGTCCTGTCTCCATTGGAATCGAGAGTGCGTGAATCGAGAGTGCGGCAATCGGGGTTGCGTGGAGGTTCGTGCGCGCACGCGGATGAGTGGATCGCTTCACCCTACTGCGGCCGACGATCACGGTGCGCCCGCACCACCCCCGACCGGTGCGTCTTCTCCAGGGGGTTCCTCGCGCGGGGCAAGGGAGGCGAAATCCCCGGTGTCTCCGAGACGAACGAGAAAGGGCCTGAGGCGGGTGTAGCGGATCGCGGTGATGGAACACGGTTCGACGGAGATCCGCTGGAAGAGGTCGAGATGAAGGCCGAGGGCGTCCGCCACGAGGGACTTGATGATGTCGCCGTGCGAACACATGACGTACACGGCGTCGGCGCCGTGCTCGCGCTCCACGCGCGCGTTCCACTCACGTACGGCCTCGGCGGCGCGGGTCTGCATCGCCCGCATGGACTCCCCGCCGGGGAACGCGGCCGCCGACGGGTGGGCCTGCACCACCTGCATCAGCGGCTCGTCCTTGAGCTCGGCGAGCTTGCGGCCGGACCACTCGCCGTAGTGGCACTCCCCGATCCGCTCGTCGGTGTGCGCGCGCAGTCCCGGCCGGGTGTCGAGGAGGGGCTGGATCGTCTCCTGGCAGCGCTGCAGCGGGCTGGTGACGACCTCGGCGACCGGCAGTTCGGCCAGCCGCCCGGGCAGCGCCGCGGCCTGGGCGGCCCCGCGCTCGTCGAGGGCGACACCCGGTGTCCAGCCGGCGAGCACGCCCGCGGTGTTGGCGGTGGATCGTCCGTGCCTTACGAGGATCAGGGTGGGCATGCGGCCCAGGGTAGGCGCACACCGGAGTGCGCAGACGGGCGGATGAAGGGAGAATACGCTCCGTGATCGTCGACTGCGCCATCTACCGCGACGGAAACCGTATGGAGGGTCCCGACGACTTCTCCGACGCCCTCGCCGAGGCGCGTGCCCGGGGTGACAGCTTCCTCTGGATCGGTCTGTACGAGCCGACGGAGAACGAGTTCGACCTGGTCACCGAGGAGTTCGGGCTCCATCCGCTGGCCGTGGAGGACGCCCTGAAGGCGCACCAGCGGCCCAAGCTGGAGGTGTACGACGACTCGCTGTTCGTGGTGCTGAAGCCGGTGACGTACGAGCCGAAGAGCGACCGGGTGACCTCCGGCGAGCTGATGCTCTTCCTCGGCGACTCGTTCGTGGTGACGGTGCGCCACGGCGAGGGCTCGCCGCTCGGGACGATCCGGCGCCACCTGGAGGAGCAGCACGAGATGCTGCGGCACGGTACGACCGGGGTGCTCTACTCGATCGCCGACGCGATCGTGGACCACTATCTGGAGGTGGCCACCGAACTGGGCACCGATCTGGAGGAGTTGGAGGCCGAGGTGTTCTCGCCGTCGTTCGGCGGCTCGCGGCACACGGCGTCGCGGATCTATGCCTTCAAGCGGCAGGTCCTGGAGTTCCGCCGGGCGACGGTGCCGCTGGCGGTGGCCATGGGCAGGCTCGCGGGGGTGGGCGCCTCCGGCGCGGCGGTGCCGTTCGTGCACGAGAAGGCGCGCCCGTTCTTCCGGGACGTCAACGACCACCTCACCCGGGTGAACGAGTCGGTGGAGGGGCTGGACCGGCTGGTGTCGGACGTCCTGTCGGCGTATCTGGCGCAGATGAGCGTCCGGCAGAACGACGACATGCGGAAGATCTCGGCGTGGGCGGCGATGGCCGCGGTCCCCACGATGATCGCGGGGATCTACGGCATGAACTTCGACCACATGCCCGAGCTGCACTGGCTGTGGTCGTATCCGACGGTGATCGTGGCGGTGATCGCGCTGGAGGTCGCGCTTTACCGCCTGTTCAAGCGGCGCGGCTGGCTGTGACGCGGCCTCAGGCGAACTCCGCGGCGGTGGTCGCGGGCCCGCCGAGGGCGTTGCGCCGCTCGGGCATCCGCAGGGAGACCATGCGCCGCCAGCCCGCGAGCCGCTCCCACGCGTACACGGCGTGGATGCCGGCCGTGAGCACCAGGGACCTGGATCTCGGCCAGCGCAGGATGCGCCCCATGTGGGCCATGACCGCGAGGCTGACGTCCCGGTAGATCCGGATCTCGGCCAGCGCGCACTCACGCAGGGTCCGCTGGATGGCGCGGCCGTGGCCGGCGCGGGCGAAGCGGAGCAGTTCCTCGTGGCAGTAGGCGAGGTGGTTGTCCTCGTCCTGGGAGATAACCCGCACCGCGCGGCCGATGTCCGGGTGGTCGGCGAAGTGCCTGCGCAGCAGGTCCATCTGCTCGGAGGCCCGCTGCTCGGTGACCCGGCTGTGGGCGAGGTAGGTGACGATGTCCTGCACGGTCAGTGGCTTGTCGGCGGTGAGCTTCTCGTGGGCGAGGCCGATGCCGTGCCGTTCGAGGAGCATGGTGTAGTCGGTGTCGGGCGGGACGGGGACGGGCCGCAGTCCGCGCTTCTTCAGCAGGGCGTTGAAGATCCGCCCGTGCTTGTCCTCGTCCGCACCGTGGCGGGCGATCTTGGGGGCGAGTTCGCGTTCGGTCTGCGGCACCAGCGCGGCGATCCGGGCGTTCTCCCAGCCGCCCTGGGATTCCCCGCTGGCCGCGATGGAGCAGAAGAGCCGGAAGGACTCGTCGTTGTCGAGGATCTCCTGGAACAGACTCTTGGCCGAAAGCATCGTGGACACCTCTCCGCAGGACGCGCGGATTCCGCTGATTTCCGCAGGTTCCGCAAAGAACGAGTCAATTGCGGCACCGGAGGCATTGCAACAGCTGCGTCGGACAAGTGCGCCGAAAGAAGGAGCACCGGTGTCGTACCGGGGGCGTAACCGCGGGGGCCCGGGCGCGTTGTTCCCCGTGACGGCCGTGGCGGGGAAGACCCCCGAGCCCCCACCACGGCCGCTGAAAATCCCCTTCGGGCGTTACGCTCCCTTTACGTCTACTTTACCCCTGCATGGCATTTCCGAGCCGGTCGCCGTCACACCAGTCCGGCGCGCTCTGCGGCCTCGCTGCCGGCGCGGAGGGAGGCGATCCGCTCGTCGAGCGTGAAGCCCGCGGGGGCGAGGGTGAGGGTGGTGACCCCGGCCTCGGCGTAGGCCTTCATACGGTCGGCGATGCGGTCCACGGAGCCGAGCAGCGTGGTCTGGTCGATCAGCTCGTGCGGTACGGCGGCCGCGGCGCCCTGCTTGTCACCGGAGAGGTACCTGTCCTGGACCTCGGCGGCTTCCTTCTCGTAGCCCATGCGCTGGGCGAGCTGGTTGTAGAAGTTCTGCTTGCGGCTGCCCATGCCGCCGACGTACAGCGCGGTGTAGGGGCGGAAGGTGTCGGCGAGCCGGGTCACGTCCTTGTCGTCGCCGACGGCGAGCGGAAGCGTGGGGCAGACGTCGAACCCGTCGAGGGTCAGGCCCGCCTTCTCCCGGCCCGCGCGCAGGTACTTCATGGCCGTGTCCTCGAGGTGCTCGGCCGAGGGGAAGATCAGCAGCGCGCCGTCGGCGATCTCACCGGTCTGCTCGAGGTTCCTGGGGCCGATGGCGGCGATGTAGAGCGGGATGTGCTCGCGCTGCGGATGGACGGTCAGCTTGATCGGCTTGCCGGGGCCGCCGGGCAGCGGCAGCGTCCAGTGCTCGCCCTCGTACGACAGGCGCTCGCGCGTCATGGCCTTGCGTACGATCTCGACGTACTCCCGCGTCCGCGCCAGCGGCTTGTCGAACTTGACGCCGTACCAGCCCTCGGAGACCTGCGGTCCCGAGACACCGAGGCCGAGCCGGAAGCGTCCCCCGGACAGCGAGTCGAGCGTCGCGGCGGTCATCGCGGTCATCGCGGGCTGGCGGGCGGGGATCTGCATGATGGCGGAGCCCACGTCGATGCGCTCGGTGCGCGCGGCGACGAAGGAGAGCACCGTGGGCGCGTCGGAGCCATAGGCCTCGGCGGCCCAGCACACGGCGTACCCGAGCCGGTCCGCCTCCTGGGCCACGGCGAGGTTGTCCGCGTCCATCCCGGCGCCCCAGTAGCCGAGGTTGATCCCGAGCTGCATGACCGCATCCCCTTACTGATCAGTAATGTCCCTGTGCCGGAGACACTAGCGCGGCGGGCCCTCCATCGGCAGAGGGTGCCGCCTTCGGTGGGCGCGGCGGTCGTCCCGGCCCCGGTCCGCGCGGGAATCCTGCCCCGGTCCGCGCGGGGAAACCCGCCCCGTTCCGCGCGGGGAAATCGGTTGTCCACAGGTAACCCAATCCATCACCTCTGGCCAGTAATCTCGGCGTTCATGGAGCAGAGGCATCTCGGCCGGACCGGCCTGCGCGTGTCCCGGATCGGGCTCGGCACCCTCACCTGGGGCCGGGACACCGACGAGCACGACGCCGCTGACATGCTGAAGGCGTTCTGGGAGGCGGGCGGGACCCTCGTCGACACCGCGGACGTGTACGGCGACGGAGAGGCCGAGTATCTGCTCGGGCAGCTCATGGAAGGGCTCGTGCCGCGCCGGGACCTGGTCATCTCGACGAAGGCGGGGAGCGTACCGGACCCGGACCGCCGCTTCGACGGATCGCGCGGTCATCTGCTCGCCGCGCTGGACGCCTCCCTCGCCCGTCTCGGCACGGACCACGTCGACATCTGGCACGTGCACGCGTTCGACCCGGACACCCCGATGGAGGAGACCCTCCAGGCTCTCGACCTCGCGGTGAGCAGCGGCCGGGCCCGCTATGCCGGAGTGTCCAACTTCTGCGGCTGGCAGCTCGCCAAGGCGGCGACCTGGCAGCTCGCGGCGCCGGGCACGCGCACCCGGCTGGCCAGCACGCAGATGGAGTACTCGCTGCTCCAGCGCGGCGTGGAGCGCGAGGTGCTGCCCGCCGCCCTCGACCTGGGCGTCGGCCTGCTGCCCTCCTCGCCGCTCGGCCGTGGTGTGCTGACCGGCAAGTACCGCCACGCCACTCCGCCGGACTCGCGCGGTGCCTCGGAGCATCTGGCGCCCTTCGTGGCGCCGTATCTCGACGACACCGCGACCCGCATCGTGGACGCGGTGACGACGGCGGCGGACGGGCTGGCGGTGACGCCGCTCCAGGTGGCCCTCGCGTGGGTGCGCGACCGGCCCGGCGTGGCCGCCCCGATCGTCGGCGTGCGCAACGCACAGCAGCTCACGGCGGCATTGTCAGTGGAGGCCCTTAGTCTTCCTGACGAGATCTGCCGGGCGCTGGACGATGTGTCGGCGCCCCTGCACCGCTATCCCGATCACGACTGGAGCACGCTGTGAGCACGGAGCCGGAGACACCGGACGAAGCCGAACCGGGGCCCCCGGACGTCCCGGACGCCGTGGAGAGCGAAACCGCCGCCGGCCCACCGGCCTCGGATGCCGCAGAGGAGGCCCGGCCGGAGCAGTCGGAGGCCGCCGCCGCGCCCGAACGGTCCGAGGCGGAAGCCGAGCTGGCGGCTCAGCAGGTCGAACGGGAGCGGATCGAGCGCCGCAAGGCCGAGAAGAAGGGGCCGGTCGCCGCCGGCACCAAGCTCAGCGGCAAGGCGGCCGATCTGCTCGCGGCCGTACGGGCGGTGGAGAGCGGCGAGAAGCCGGCGTCCGCGGTCTTCGCCGAACCGGCTCCCGCCCCGCGCAGACCGGCATCACCGGAACCCGCGCGCCGACCGCAGCCCGCCGCACCGGCCGCCGACCGGGCCCCCGCATTCACCGCGCCCGCCCCCGCGCCGGAAGCCGTCGACGCCGTACGCCGTGTGCTGGCCGACGGCGGTGCGCCCGACACGCTCGCGTCTCAGGCCGCGGCGGCCCTCGGCGAAGGTGCGGACGCACAGCTGCGGGACGACCCTTGGCAGCTCCTGAAGGTCGCCGGTGTGCGGCCGGAGCAGACCGACGGGTTCGCGCGGGCGCTGCTCGGCGCGGAGTGCGGCCCGGACGACGAGCGGCGCGGCCGGGCGGTGACCGGCTGGCTCCTGGAGCAGGCGGCCCTGGCCGGGCACACCGCCCTGGAACTGCCCGTGCTCACCGCCGCGCTGGCCCAGCGGGGCGTGCCGGATCCCGACGCCGCCGTGCAAAGTGCCCTCGCGGAGGGCGAGGCCCTGGTCTTCCAGGACGCCCTGGACGAGCCGGGAGCCCCGGTCCGGCCGGAACCCCGGGAGGACGAAGGGGAGGACGGCGAGGAGCGGCCCGTCCGTGTCCTGGTCGGCCTGGAGCGGTACGCGCTCGCCGAGGAGAGCCTCGCCGACGGCCTGGCCCGCCTGCTCAACTCCGTGCCCAAGGAGAACGGTCCGGGCGAGGCCTGGGAGCGGGCCGCCGCCGGTGCCGGGGGCTCCGTGAGCGAGCTGATCCGGGCGGTCGCGGCGCACGGGCTGGTGCTGCACACGGGCGGACACGCGTCCCTCGTCGACCCGGCGCGCCTGCTGCACGAGGCGTCCGGTATCGGGCTGCGCGCCTGGGCGGCAGCGCACACCGACGGCGGACGGGACGACTTCACGGCCCTGGCGGCCGGGTTCGGCGCGCAGGGCGGACCGTCCGGCGGCGGGACGGCCACCGTGGCGGGGCTGCTGTCCGGCGCCGAGGGTCCCGGGCGGGACGCGGACGGTGCGCTCGACCTCGACCTGCTGATCGTGCTCGACGCGCCCCAGCTGGACGTGGAGACGGCGGCCCTGCTCGTCGAGTCGCTGCCCGACGGTGCCCGGCTGGTGCTGGCCGGGGATCCCGCCGTGCTCTGGTCGGCCGGGCCCGGGCGGGTGTTCGCGGACCTGCTGGCGGCGCGGGCATGCCCACAGGTCGCCTCGCGCGTGCCCGATCCCGGCCCCCTCGGCGAGCTGGTCTCCGGCATCGGCATCGGCGAGCTCCACCAGGTTGAGGCGCCCGGCAAGGAGATCGTCATCGTGCCGGTGCGGGACGCGGGCGAGGCGGTGCACCGGACCGTGCAGCTGGTCGCGGATTCCGTGCCGCGGGCCATCGGCGTACCGGCCGAGCACACGGTGGTGATCACCCCGGGGCACGGCGGGGCCGCGGGCACCCGTGCGCTCAACACGGCGCTCAAGGAGCGGCTCAACCCGGGGCCGGGCCGCTTCGGCGGCTTCGACCCGGGTGACCGGATCGCCTACTCCCCCGCGCCGGGGCGCACGTTGCCGGGTTCGGTGGTGAAGGCCGACGCCGAGGGGCTGCACCTGTCGTGCTCGGGCGCCCCCGTGGTCGTACCGAGGGAGCGGGTGGAGCAGTCCGTGCGCCATGGGTGGGCGCTGACCGCGCACCAGGCCGTGGGCGGCCGCTGGCCCGCGGTGGTCGTGGTGCTGCCCGGTGACGCCGCGCAGGCCCTGAGCCGGCCCTGGGTGTACACGGCGTTCAGCCGGGCGGCCCGCCATCTGTCCGTGGTCCACGGTGTGGAGCAGGCGCTGCCGAGAGCGGTCGCCGAGACCCCGGCCAAGCCGCGCACGACGCGGCTGCCGGCCCTGCTGAAGGCCCAGGTTCCGGCGTCCGGTTGAGCACTCCGGCGGTGCCGGACCGGCCTCGGCGTCGGCGCCGGTCCGGCAACGCCCCGCGCATCAGCGATCTGCAACCGGTGATGCACAGTCGGTGACGCGGGATCGGTGATCGACGGATCAGCGATCCGCGTCCAACGGCTCCAAGTCCTCGTCGCCGTCCAGGTCGAGCTCGTCCTCGAGATCGTCGTCCCCGGCCATGTCGTCGATCTCGTCGTCGATCTCCTCGTCGAAGACCGCGCTGACGTCGAAGCGGCAGACCACCCGCTGCGGGTCGACCTGCTCGAAGGGCGCCTCCAGCCACTCACCGGGGTCGGCCGGTTCGTCCGCGGCGGTCACCCACAGCGTGGCGTCGCCCTCCTCCAGCCCGAACTCCTTGTGCCGGGAGGCGATCTCGTCCGGTTCGAACTCCCCGAACAGGACCCCCAGCGCCCCGTGCACCGTGCCGGAGGCCTCCGTGTCCGCGCCGTCCGCGTACTCCACCGCCTCGACCCGCTCGGCCTGCGCGAGCAGTCGCTGCGGTTCCGCGACGGAGTAGTCGCGGCGGATCAGCACACTGATCGCGCTCGGTTCCTCGGGACCCGCGTACGGCGGCAGCGTGTCTTCCGTGCCGGGGATCTCGAAGGGCGTGACCTCGTCATAGCGGTCGTAGAGCAGTTCGTCGTACGCCTCCGCGGCCGCGGCCAGCTCGTTGAACGCCTCGTAGACAGCGGGGTCGTCCTCCCCCGACCTGCGTTCGACCGCGGCCAGGTGACGGTCGAGCGCGGTCTTGACCGCCTCGGCGGCGGCGCGTACCTCGGCAGCGGTGGGCTGCGCAGCATCAGACATAGTGCAGACGCTATCCGTACCGGGCCCCAGCCCGCACAATAGATGCGATGCCGGAATACGAATTTGTCGACGTGTACGTACCGCGCGGGGTCTCCCGCAAGGAGGCGACGCGTCTGCTGACGGACCATGCCGAGTACGGACACTGGGAGTTGGACCGACTGAGCCTGATGCGCGACGGCAGCCGCAGGGTGCGGTTGCGCCGACGGATCATCCGCCAGGTGCGCGCCACGTGGTGAGCCAGGGCACCTGAACGGAGCGGGCCCCGCTTCGGCGGGGCCCGCTCCGTTTTCCCGGGTTCCGGTCCTGTCCCGTGCTGGTGCGCTATGCCGAGGCGCGGGCCTTGCGGTACATCACGGCTCCGGCGAGCAGAGCCCCCGCGCCCACCGGCAGCACGATGCCGATCGGCAGGTCACTGCCGGTGTGGGCGAGCTGCGCGGCACCGGACGGCAGGTGGGCGACGACGGAACTCGCCCCCCGCGGGCCGGTGTGCGAGGAGCCGCCGGGGGTGCCGTGGCCCTTGGTGGGCGGTGTGCCCAGGTGGCCCGGCGTACCGGGGTGACCGGGCGTACCGGGCTGGCCCGGGTGACCGGGCGTTCCCGGCTGACCGGGGTGTCCAGGGTTGCCGGGCTGGCCAGGGTTGCCGGGCTGACCGGGCGGCGGCGTACCGTGGCCGCCCCCTGGAGGCGTTCCGTGCCCCCCGCCGGGCGGCTGGCTGGGGTGTCCGCCCCCGGAGCCGCCATTGGCGCAGTCGTTGCCCACGGCCGCGTTGCCGGCCCCCACGACATTGACGCTGTTGCCGCACACATTGACCGGCACGTCGATCGGCGCCTGCACGGTGTTGCCCGAGCCGACGCCGGGCGAGCCCGAGGTGTGTCCGCCCGCGTGCGAGCCGCCGTGATCACCGGAGCCGCCCTGGTCGGCGCACTTGTTGCCCACGGACGGGTTGAGGAGTCCGACGACGTTCACGGTGTTGCCGCAGATGTTCACCGGCACGTGCACCGGCGCCTGCACGGTGTTGCCGGACAGCACGCCCGGCGAGTTCGAAGCGGAGCCGCTCGCGCCCGAGTCGGCGTGGGCGTAGCCGCCCGCCGCGGCGAGAACTCCGGTGGCCGCAGCCACGGTCATCAGGCCCTTACGGGTGCCCAGTCGCATGGGTGATTCCCCCCTGCCTTCGTTCCTGCTACGAATTTCGTTCCTACTACGGATTTCCTGCGCTGAATTGGCACGGCGAATTCCCCGATGAATTCAGCGCGAAAAGGCCGTTCGGCCCCGGAGCGCATGGCGCGCGCTCCGGGGCCGACGGAAGGACGCCCCTCGGGGAGTCGTCGTCAGTGGTTGACGCAGGTGTTGCCGAAGGTGGGGTTGAGCAGCCCGATCACCGAGATCGTGTTGCCGCAGACGTTCACCGGGACGTGCACCGGTGCCTGGATGACGTTGCCGGAAACGACACCCGGGGAGTGCACGGCCGCACCCTGGGCGCCGGAGTCGGCGACGGCGAGGCCCGCACCCGCGAGCACCAGACCACCAGTGGCAGCCGCGGCGGCGACGACCTTCTTGAGCATTGTTCCTCCTTGTTGGCAAAGCGATCCCAAGTAGCTGATCGCATCACCAGTAACGAGGAGGGAGTAATGGAGCTACGAGCCTATGGTCACATTCACCCTTCTCAGTCACCTCCGCACAGGTGGCCGATTATCGGGGTGTCGGGAGTTTCGATTCGGCGGGCCTTTTCAGGACGCGTCGATGAACCGGTCGAGCACTCGCACACCGAACTGGAGCCCGTCCACCGGCACCCGCTCGTCGACGCCGTGGAACATGCCCGCGAAGTCCAGCTCCGGCGGCAGCTTCAGCGGCGCGAAGCCGAAGCCGCGGATGCCGAGGTCGTCGAAGGACTTGGCGTCCGTACCGCCCGAGAGCATGTACGGGATCGCCTTGGCCGCCGGGTCCTCGGCGAGCAGCGCGGACTGCATGGCCTCGACGAGCGCCCCTTCGAACGTGGTCTCCAGGGCCTTGTCGGAGTGCACGTCCTCGCGCTTGACCTTCGGGCCGAGGACCCGGTCGAGGTCGGCGAGGAACTCCTCCTCGAACCCGGGCAGGAACCTGCCGTCGATGTTGGCGGTGGCCTCGCCCGGGATGACGTTGACCTTGTAGCCGGCGTTCAGCTGCGTGGGGTTGGCCGTGTTGCTCAGGGTCGCGCCGATGAGCTTGGCGATGCCGCCCAGCCTGGCGAGGGTGGACTCCATGTCCTCCGGGTCGAGCTCGGTGCCGAGCGCGTCGCCGAGCTCGTCGAGGAAGGCACGGGTGGTCTTGGTGACCCGCACCGGGAACTTGTGCCGCCCCACGCGCGCGACCGCCTCGGACAGCTCGGTGATCGCGTTGTCCCGGTGGATCATCGACCCGTGCCCGGCCGTGCCGGCCACGGTCAGCTTCATCCAGTGCATGCCCTTCTCGGCCGTCTGGATCAGATAGAGGCGCCGCTGCTCGTTCACGGTGAACGAGAACCCGCCGACCTCGCTGATGGCCTCGGTGGCACCGTCGAAGAGGTCGGGATGGTTGTCGACCAGCCACCGGGCGCCGTACGTGCCGCCCGCCTCCTCGTCCGCGAGGAACGCGAGCACGATGTCCCGGGGCGGCCGGCGCCCACTGCGCAGCCGGTCGCGCACGACGGCCAGCGTCATGGCGTCCATGTCCTTCATGTCGACGGCACCGCGTCCCCACACGCATCCGTCCGCGACCTCGCCGGAGAACGGGTGGTGGGTCCAGTCGTCGGCGTTGGCCGGTACGACGTCGAGGTGGCCGTGGATCAGCAGCGCGGGCCGCGACGGGTCCTCGCCCTCGATACGGGCCACGGTCGAGGCACGCCCCGGGTGCGACTCGAAGATCCTCGGTTCGAGACCCACCTCGGCGAGCTTCTCGGCCACGTACTCGGCGGCCTTGCGTTCGCCGGGGCCGGAGTGGTCTCCGTAGTTGCTGGTGTCGATCTGGATCAGCTCGCGGCAGAGGTCCACGACCTCGTCCTCGCCGGTGACGCCTCTGGCCGTGTCCGTCTCGCTCACGCCGATTCCTCCCACTGTCACTGCTGGTCGGTCCCCCTCATCCTCCCTCTCCCCCCGCGCCCGCCCCAAGACCGGACCCGGTCCGTCACAGGCCGTTCACGCGGACACGGGCCCGGGGACCGGGCGTGATCGGCCACCCCCGAAAGCCTGGTAATGTTTCCTTCGTCGCCGCGAGGGAAACCCCCGCACGACAGACACCTTGTCCGGGTGGCGGAATGGCAGACGCGCTAGCTTGAGGTGCTAGTGCCCTTTATCGGGCGTGGGGGTTCAAGTCCCCCCTCGGACACCAGCGAGGGCCTCTGCTCAGCAGGGGCCCTCAGGCTTTCCCTCCGGTCCCTTCCCCCGACGGTTTCTGACTGCCCGCCATCCGTCCGGGGCGCACCGCGCTCGGTCAACTGGGCGGTTCGCGGCGCCAGTTCCGCACGCGGCCTGCACGGATGTGGGCCATCTCTCGTCCCTCGCACGGATCTCCAGGTCACAGGCGCGCGCCCGCGCCCACGGCCTCCCCCGGACGGCTGCACCAAGTGGCCGGACGAAGGGGTGGAGCATAGCGTCGTACTAATATTTCCGGCTTGTTACCGAGCTGGAGCCGGACAACCCCAGGCAGACCTGCGGGCCCGCCAGCGCCCCGGAGGCTTCCGGGAACTAGACGCGAGGACCGGATGGCAGCCATACAAGAGGGCAGCGCCCTCGGCCTGCTCGACGAGGAAATCCGCGAGCAGTTCGGCGACACGGCACGCTTCTCCGCGGGAGCGGCCGCCTCGCCGCGCACGCTCGTCGACGTGTTCGACGCATCCGTACGGTCGTACCCGGACGAGCCGGCCCTGGACGACGGGACGACGCAGCTCACCTACCGGGCGCTGGCCGTCGAGGTGGAGCGACTGCGGCTGCGGCTCGCGGAGGCGGGCGTCGGGCTCGGGGACCGGGTGGGCGTGCGGGTGCCGTCCGGGACCAATGAGCTGTACGTCGCCGTCCTGGCCGTGCTCGCGGCCGGTGCCGCCTACGTTCCCGTCGACGCCGAGGACCCCGACGAGCGGGCCGAGCTGGTGTTCGGAGAGGCGCGGGTGCGGGCCGTGATCGGGGCCGGGCACCGGATCACCGTGGGCGGGTCGTCGGAGGTCCCGGCCGCCCGCCCCGGCATCGAGCACGACGCGTGGATCATTTTCACCTCCGGGTCCACCGGCAAGCCCAAGGGCGTCGCCGTCACGCACCGCAGTGCCACCGCTTTCGTGGACGCCGAGGCGGCCCTGTTCCTCGTCGAGGAGCCCATCGGGCCCGGGGACCGGGTCATGGCGGGGCTGTCGGTCGCCTTCGACGCGTCCTGCGAGGAGATGTGGCTGGCCTGGCGGTACGGCGCCTGTCTGGTGCCCGTGCCCCGCTCGCAGGTCAGGAGTGGCGCCGACCTCGGTCCCTGGCTGGTCGAGCAGGAGATCACCGTCGTGTCCACGGTGCCGACGCTGGCCGCGCTGTGGGAGCCGGAGACCCTCAACGACGTGCGCCTGCTGATCTTCGGCGGTGAGGCCTGCCCGCCCGAGCTGGTGCAGCGGCTGGTCACGGAGGGGCGCGAGGTGTGGAACACCTACGGGCCCACCGAGGCGACCGTCGTGGCGTGCGCGGCGCTGATGACCGGCGAGGAGCCGGTGCGGATCGGGCTGCCGCTGGGCGGCTGGGAGCTGGCCGTCGTCGACGAGGCCGGGGAGCCCGTGCCCATGGGCGGCAGTGGGCAGCTGGTCATCGGCGGGGTGGGGCTCGCGCGGTACCTCGACGCCGAGAAGGACGCGGAGAAGTACGCGCCGCTCGAGTCGCTGGGCTGGGAGCGCGCGTACCGCAGCGGTGACCTGGTCAAGGCCGATCCCGAGGGGCTGATCTTCCTGGGGCGGGCCGACGAGCAGATCAAGCTCGGCGGGCGCCGGATCGAGCTCGGTGAGGTGGACGCCGCGCTGCAGGCGCTCCCGGGTGTCGCGGGTGCCGCGGCCGCCGTGCGCACCGCCCGCGGCGGCAACCAGCTCCTCGTCGGCTATGTCGTCATCCAGGACGGCTGGGACCACGCGGCCGCCGTCGAGAAGCTCCGGGCCGAGCTGCCCGCCGCCCTGGTCCCGCTGCTGGCCCCGGTCGACGAACTGCCGACCCGGACGTCCGGGAAGGTCGACCGGGCGGCCCTGCCGTGGCCCCTGGATGGCCTGGAGACCGGCGGGAAGACCGAGCAGCTGTACGGCACCGAGGCCTGGCTCGCCGAGCAGTGGACGGAGGTCCTCGGCATCCCGGTGACCAGCGCCTCGGACGACTTCTTCGCGATCGGCGGCGGCAGCCTGGCCGCCGCCCAGCTCACCACCCGGCTGCGCACCCGCTACCCGAGCGCCGCCGTCCTCGACGTCTACCAGCAGCCCACCCTGCGCAAGCTGGCCCGGCGCCTGGAGGCGTCCGCGCACGACGACGGCGCGCGGCGGACGGTCGCGCCGGTCCCGGTGCGCGCCCAGATCATCCAGCTCCTCCTGCTCGTCCCCCTGTACACCCTGCTCGGGCTGCGCTGGACGGTGGCCCTGGCCGCGCTCGGGAACCTGCTGCCCGGCTACTCCTGGCTGCCGACCGCACCCTGGTGGCTGATCGCGGCGGGCGCCGTGCTGCTCTTCAGCCCGCCGGGACGGATCGCGCTCGCCGCGGGCGGGGCGCGGCTGCTGCTGCGGGGTGTGCGGCCCGGCCGGTATCCGCGCGGCGGGAGCGCGCATCTGCGGCTGTGGACGGCCGAGCGGCTGGCCGAGTTCACCGGGGCGACCACGCTGACCGGGTCGTGGCTGGAGCGGTACGCGCGGGCGCTGGGTGCCAAGGTCGGCCAGGACGTGGATCTGCACTCGCTGCCCCCGGTCACCGGCATGCTCAAGCTGGGGCGGGGTGCCGCCGTGGAGTCCGAGGTGGACCTGTCCGGGTACTGGCTGGACGGGGACCGGCTGGAGGTCGGGCCGGTGAAGGTGGGTGCGCACGCCGTCGTCGGGACGCGCAGCATGCTCTTTCCGGGCGCGCGGGTCGGCAAGCGGGCCGAGGTGGCGCCCGGTTCGGCCGTCACCGGGCAGATTCCCACCGGTCAGCGGTGGGCCGGCGCGCCCGCGGTCAAGCTCGGCAAGGCCAAGCGCAGCTGGCCCAAGGAACGGCCGCAGCGGGGCACCTACTGGCGGGTGATGTACGGCGTCACGGGCGTCGCGCTGAGCGCCCTGCCGGTGTCGGCGGCGGTGGCCGCGGTGCTGGTCGCCGGTGTGTTCGTGACGCCCGGGGCCGGACTCGGCGAGGCCCTGCGGGGGGCCGCGCTCGCGCTCGTCCCGGCCACGCTGGCCTTCGGGCTGGCGTACGCGCTGAAGATCCTGATCGCCGTACGGCTGCTCAGTGTGGGTCTGCGCGAGGGAACGCATCCGACGCACAGCCGGATCGGCTGGCAGGCGTGGACGGTCACGCAGCTGATGGACCGGTCCCGGGAGACGCTGTTCCCGCTGTACGCGGGTCTGGTGACGCCGGTGTGGCTGCGGCTGCTGGGGATGCGGATCGGGCGGGGCGCCGAGGTGTCCACCGTGCTGGCCCTGCCGAGCCTGACCACCGTCGGCGACGGGGCCTTCCTGGCGGACGACACGCTGACGGCGCCGTACGAGCTCGGCGGTGGCTGGGTGCGGATCGGGCGTGCGGAGATCGGGCGGCGGGCGTTCCTCGGGAACTCGGGGATGACCGCGCCGGGGCGGAGCGTGCCGGACGGCGGTCTGGTCGGTGTGCTGTCGGCGACTCCGAAGAAGGCCAAGAAGGGCACTTCGTACCTGGGGCTGCCGCCGGTGAAGCTGCCGCGCAGCGCGAGCGACGGCGACCAGAGCCGTACGTACGAGCCGCCGGCCCGGCTGCTGTGGGCGCGCGGGCTGGTGGAGCTCTGCCGGATCGTGCCGGTGTTCTGCTCGGCGGCGCTGGCCGTGCTGACGGTGGCGGCGCTGTGCGCGCTCGGGGCATGGGCCCCGCTGCTGTCGGGTCTCGTACTGCTCGCGGCCGGAGCGACGGCGGCGGTCGTGTCGATCGTGGCGAAGTGGCTGCTGGTGGGGCGGCACCGCAGCGGGGAGCATCCGCTGTGGAGCTCCTTCGTGTGGCGCAACGAGCTGGCGGACACGTTCGTCGAGGTCGTGGCCGTGCCGTGGCTGGCCGGATCCGTGCCGGGCACGCCGCTGATGACGGCATGGCTGCGGGGGCTCGGCGCCCGGGTCGGCAGGGGCGTGTGGGTGGAGAGCTACTGGCTGCCGGAGACGGACCTGGTGACCCTGGAGGACGCCGCCACCGTCAATCGTGGCTGCGTGCTCCAGACACACCTCTTCCACGACCGGATCTTGCGGACGGATACTGTTGTTCTCCGTGAGGGCGCCACGCTGGGCCCTGGCGGGATCGTGCTGCCCGGCAGCACGGTCGGGGCCCGTACGACGCTGGGTCCCGCGTCGCTCGTCATGGCCGCGGAGTCCGTCCCGGACGACACCCGCTGGCTCGGCAATCCGATCGAGGCATGGCGGCCCTGAACGCGGGCCACTCGGCGCCGGTGGGCGGTGCACCGGCGAAGTCGAGTGGTGGCACAGTGCAGGGAGCGAACGCGGCAGTGGCAGTTCAGCAGTCAGTGGGCCGGGACCCGTACTTCCCGGACAACGGTGACCCCCGCTACCGGGTGCACCGCTACGAACTCACGCTGGACTACCGTCCCGGCCCCAACCGGCTGGCCGGCACGGCCCGGATCAACGCCATCGCGGGGCGCTCGACGCTCGCCGAATTCCAGCTGAACCTGGCCGACTTCAAGATCGGCCGGGTGCGGGTGGACGGCCGGCAGCCGCACTACACGCACCGCGGCGGCCGGCTGCGGATCCGTCCGGTGAAGCCACTGCGGGCCGGGGCCGCCTTCACCGTCGAGGTGCACTGGTCGGGCAACCCCAGGCCGGTGCCCAGCCCCTGGGGCGGGATCGGCTGGGAGGAGCTGGACGACGGGGCGCTGGTGGCGAGCCAGCCGATCGGGGCGCCGTCCTGGTACCCGTGCAACGACCGGCCCGCCGACAAGGCGTCCTACCTCATCTCGGTGACCACGCCGTCGGCGTACTCGGTGGTCGCGGGCGGGCGTCTGCTGACCCGTACGACGAAGGCCTCGACGACCACCTGGGTGTACGAGCAGTCGGCGCCCACGTCGAGCTATCTGGTCGGGCTGGCGATCGGCAAGTACCAGACGGTGCTGCTGGGCGACCCGGGGCCGGGCGGGGTGCCGCAGCACGGGCACATCCCGGCACAGCTGCTCCCGGAGTTCTCCCGGGACTTCGCGCGGCAGCCCGCGATGATGGAGCTGTTCCAGGAGCTGTTCGGGCCGTACCCGTTCGACGAGTACGCGGTCGCGGTGACCGAGGAGGAGCTCGATGTGCCGGTCGAGGCACAGGGGTTGTCGTTGTTCGGCGCCAACCACGTGGACGGAGCGCGGGGTTCGGAGCGGCTGGTCGCGCACGAGCTGGCGCACCAGTGGTTCGGCAACTGTCTGTCCATCGCCGACTGGCGGCACATCTGGCTGAACGAGGGCTTCGCCAAGTACGCGGAATGGCTGTGGTCGGAGCGTTCGGGCGGCCGCAGTACACAGCAACTCGCCGCGACCGCCCACCGGTTGCTGTCCACGCTGCCGCAGGACCTTCGGCTGGCCGACCCGGGCCGCAAGTCGATGTTCGACGACCGGCTCTACGAGCGCGGCGGCCTGGCGATCCACGCGGTGCGCTGCGCGCTGGGCGACGACGCGTTCTTCCTGATGCTGCGCAGCTGGGTACGGCTGCACCGCAACGGGGTGGTGTCCACACCGATGTTCAGCGCACACGTGGCCCGCTTCGCGGACGACCCCCTGGACGGCCTGTTCGAGGCGTGGCTGCACCGGGGGGCGCTGCCACCGCTGCCGACCTTGACCGCACAGCGGGGGACGGCGGACTCGGCCTGAGCTGGGGTGCGCTCCAACAGGGGTGCTGTCCCAGGGGGTTGAGCAGTCATGGTGTCCCAGTGGGCCCGGGGGGCCGAGCGGCGTCCACGCAGGAAGACATGTCCCCGGCGGGGGCCGGTACCCACCGTGGCCCGTGCACGGCTGGGGAGCCGTCCAAAGGGCCCCGAGGTCCGCGCGGACCTGCCGCTCTCCGTCGCGGCACAATAGGGGCCGTGTCCCGACGTACCGCCCGCCCCACGAAGCCCGTGTCCACCTGTCCCTGTGGTCTGTCCGAACCGTACGAGAAGTGTTGCGGCCGGTATCACTCCGGTGGGGCGGTCGCGCCGACCGCCGAGGCGCTCATGCGGTCGCGGTACAGCGCCTTCGTGAAGGGGGACCGTGCGTATCTGCTGCGGACTTGGCATCCGCGTACCCGGCCGGCGCGGTTGGATCTCGACCCGGACATGACGTGGACCGGGCTTGAGGTGCTGGGTGCGACGGAGGGGTCGGCCTTTCACAGCAGTGGGACCGTGACCTTCCGGGCGTCCTACCGGGGCGGCTCGCTGCACGAGCGGAGCCGGTTCGAGCGGGCCGACGGGGTGTGGGTGTATGTCGACGGGGAGTTCCTCGGCGAGTAGGCCTACGGCGCCAGGATGTCCAGTTCCTGGAGGGCGCCCGTGGTGATCTCCCGGGTCAGTTGCTCGGCGCGGGCCGCGTCGCCCGCGCGTACCGCCTCCGCGACCTGGACGTGCAGGGTGACGGCGGCCGGGTCGGGGTCCTCGAACATGATCTCGTGGTGGGTACGGCCCGTGAGGACCTCGGCGACGACATCCCCGAGGCGGGCGAACATCTCGTTGCCGGAGGCGGCGAGGATGACGCGGTGGAAGGCGATGTCGTGGACGAGGTAGCCCGCGAGCCGGTGGCCGCGTGAGTTGGCCACCATGCCGAGCGCGCACTCGGTGAGCTGGGCGCACTGCTCCGCCGTCGCGTTCTTCGCCGCGAGGCCCGCCGCGACCGGTTCGACCGCCGAGCGCAGCACCGTCAGCGAGCGCAGTTGGTGCGGGCGGTCGGCGCCCTCCAGACGCCAGCGGATCACCTGCGGGTCGTAGACGTTCCACTCGGCCTTGGGGCGGACCGTCACGCCCACCCGGCGGCGGGACTCGACCAGGTGCATGGACTCCAGGACACGCACCGCCTCGCGCATCACCGACCGTGACACCTCGAACTGCTGCGCCATCTCGTCCGTGCGCAGAACGCTGCCCGGCGGGTACTCGCCCGCCGTGATGGCGGGGCCGAGGGAGTCCAGTACATGGCCGTGCAGACCCCGGCCCGGTGTGCTCATGCACTCAGCGTACAGAGTGGATCACTGAGATAAAAAGTCAGACTTATACATCACACACTCTTGAATTCGTCGTACCTAATGCGCTTCAGTGTGGCCGACGCCGGATGTCGGACGCCGGCGTCGCTTGTCGAGGAAGACAGCTCGAGGAAGACAGCTCGAGGAAGACAGCGAGGCAGTGATGCGTACCCCGCACGTCGTCGTGGTGATGGGCGTCGCCGGCACGGGCAAGACCACGATCGGTCCCCTGCTCGCCGCCCGGCTCGGCGTCCCGTACGCCGAGGGCGACAACTTCCACCCGCAGGCCAACATCGACAAGATGTCGGCCGGGATCCCGCTCGGCGACGAGGACAGGTGGCCGTGGCTCGACGCCATCGGCGCCTGGGCGGACGGGCGGCGCGGGCTCGGCGGGGTGGTCAGCAGCTCGGCGCTGAAGCGGTCGTACCGCGACCGGCTCAGGGCGACGGCACCCGGCATCGTGTTCGTGCATCTCACGGGCGACCGGAAGCTCATCGAGGGCCGCATGTCCCACCGGCAGGGCCATTTCATGCCGGCCACGCTGCTGGACTCCCAGTTCGCCACGCTCCAGCCGCTCCAGCCGGACGAGGCGGGCGTCGCCGTGGATGTCTCCGGGTCCCCGGAGGAGATCACCGAGCGGGCCGCCAAGGCGCTGGACGCACTTCCCGACGAACCGCGGTAACACTCCCGCGGCAACACCTCCGCCGCCCCGCGGCAGCACCCCCCACCGCAGCAACACCCTTCCCCAGTCCCCCGTATCCGCAAGGGAACCCCGTGACCAGACTCAGCGTCGAGATGCTGGCAGCGGACACCGTCGAGCCGATCACCTCGGCCGGCCATGCCCAGCTGGGCATCGCCGTGCTGGCCGGTATCGCCGTCATCGTCCTGCTC
Organism: Streptomyces sp. HUAS 15-9; assembly: GCF_025642155.1. Taxonomy (NCBI): domain Bacteria; kingdom Bacillati; phylum Actinomycetota; class Actinomycetes; order Kitasatosporales; family Streptomycetaceae; genus Streptomyces; species Streptomyces qianjiangensis. Next base: position 1,841,816 of record NZ_CP106798.1, read on the forward strand.
ATCACCAAGTTCAAGCTCCATGCCTTCCTGGCGCTGACCATCGGGTCGCTCGCGCTGGGCGCGTTCGCCGGGGCGCCGCTCGACAAGGCGATCGTCAGTTTCACCACCGGGCTCGGCACCACGGTCGCCGGCGTCGGTGTGCTCATCGCGCTGGGCGCGATCCTCGGCAAACTGCTCGCCGACTCGGGCGGCGCGGACCAGATCGTCGACACGATCCTCGCCAGGGCGGGCGGCCGGGCGATGCCGTGGGCGATGGTGCTGATCGCCTCAGTGGTCGGTCTGCCGCTGTTCTTCGAGGTCGGCATCGTGCTGCTGATCCCGGTGGTCCTGATGGTCGCCAAGCGCGGCAACTACTCCCTTATGCGCATCGGCGTCCCGGCGCTCGCGGGCCTGTCCGTGATGCACGGTCTGGTGCCGCCGCACCCCGGGCCGCTGGTCGCGATCGACGCGGTCAAGGCCAACCTGGGTGTCACGCTCGCGCTCGGCGTCCTGGTCGCGATACCCACGGTGATCATCGCCGGTCCGCTGTTCTCCAAGGTCGCTGCCCGCTGGGTGGACGTGCCGGCTCCGGAGCGCATGATCCCGCAGCGCCCCTCCGAGGAACTGGAGAAGCGCCCCGGCTTCGGCGTCACCCTCGGCACGATCTTGCTGCCGGTCGTCCTGATGCTGGCCAAGGCACTGGTGGACATCGTCGTCGACGATCCGGCGCACCTGGTGCAGCGCGTCTTCGACGTCATCGGCTCTCCGCTGATCGCCCTGCTCACGGCGGTGATCGTCGGCATGTTCACGTTGGGCAGGCCGGCCGGCTTCAGCAAGGACCGGATCTCGCGGACGGTCGAGAAGGGTCTCGCTCCCATCGCGGGCATCCTGCTCATCGTCGGCGCGGGCGGCGGCTTCAAGCAGACGCTGATCGACAGCGGTGTCGGTCAGATGATCCTGGACATCTCCAGGGACTGGTCGATACCGGCCCTGCTGCTGGCCTGGCTGATCGCGGTGGCGATCCGGCTGGCGACGGGTTCGGCCACGGTGGCGACCGTCTCGGCGGCGGGCCTGGTGGCCCCGCTGGCCGCCGACATGTCGACGACCCACGCGGCCCTGCTGGTCCTGGCCATCGGCGCCGGATCGCTCTTCCTCAGCCATGTCAACGACGCCGGATTCTGGCTGGTGAAGGAGTACTTCGGCCTCAGCGTCGGCCAGAACCTGAAGACCTGGTCGGTCATGGAGTGCATCATCTCGGTGGTCGCGGGCGGCCTGGTCCTCCTGCTGTCCCTGGTGATCTAGCGGCGGTACGCAATGCCACGGGCGGCGGTCGGGTCATCGACCGCCGCCCGCGGCGCTGGGCCGGAGGCCGGGCGGGGTGGGGCGGGTGATCGTGGCCTGTCTCATGGACAGCACTGCGGTACGGCAACGACCGCCTTCAGGGTCGCCACAGCGGATGCTCCCGTTTCGCCCACTCCCGGCTCACCTTGCCGGTGCGCAGACCTCGGCGGGCCTCCGGATCGGTCAGGGCCATGCCGATGTGGCCCGCGAGGACGACGCCGATGGTGAGGGCCAGCCAGTCGTGGACGAAGGTCGCCGAGGTGCGCCAGATCAGCGGGGTGAGATGGGTGAACCACATCATCACGCCCGTGGCGAGCATCACCACCGTGGCGCCGGCGATCCACGCGGCGTAGACCTTCTGCCCGGCGTTGAACTTGCCTGCCGGGCGGGAGGAGGGCCGTTTGTCGCGGACCAGGGCCGCCCGCAGCCAGAGCCGGTCGTGCGGGCCGAACCGGTTGAGGAAGCCCAGGTCGGTGCGGAAGGCACGGGAGGCCAGGCCGAGCAGGACCGGTACGGGCAGGGCCAGGCCCGCGCACTCGTGGATGCGGACGACCAGTTCGCGGCGGCCGACCAGGATGGCGAGCTGCGGGATGTAGAGGCAGGCCGCGGTCAGTACGACGATGCCCATCAGGGCGGCCGTGGTGCGGTGGATCCAGCGCTCGGCCGGAGTGAAGCGGCGGACGCGGGAGTCCGGCGGGGCCGGGGTCTCAGCTCGTAGGCTCATCGGTCCGTCCGTTCGAGCGGCCCACCCAGGCGTCGACGTCGTAGCCGAGTCTCTCCCAGTAGCCCGTCTGGACATGGTCCGTGACGGTGATGCCGGAAAGCCACTTGGCGGACTTGTAGAAGTACATGGGGGCCACGTAGAGGCGGACGGGTCCGCCGTGGTCGTGGCCGATGTCCTTGTCCTGCATGCGCAGGGCGACCAGGACATCGGCGCGGCGGGCCTGCTCCAGGGTGAGGCTCTCGCTGTAGACGCCGTCGAAGCAGGTGAAGCGGATCGCCCTGGCGCTGCCGCGCACGCCCGCCGCGTCCAGCAGGTCCGAGAGCCGTACACCCTCGAAGGGGGTGCCCGGGACCCGCCAGCCGGTGACGCACTGGACGTCCTTGACCAGCCGGGTCTGGGGCAGGGCGCGCAGGTCGGCGAGGGTGTAGGCGCGGGGACGGTCCACGAGTCCGTCGACCGTGAGCCGGTAGTTCCCGGGGTCCTTGTGCGGCACGGACGCGGCGACGGAGTAGTAGCGGAACCCGCCGCCGTTCGGCAGCAGGCCCGTCAGACCCGTCGGGTCCTTGCCGGACACGGTGCCGAGAAATGCCTCCATGCCGCGCTGCAGGGTGGGGGCGGTGACGACGCCGAGTGCGCCCAGGCCGATGGTGCCGAGCAGCACACGGCGGCCTATCGGCCGGCCCTCTTCGGACGCCCGCCGCTCCGGTCGCCGCGGCCGCTCCTCGGGTTGTTCGGTGTTCACGTATTCATTCGAGCACTGCGGACCCCGGCGGGACCAGGGAACGCGGGCACAGGTCAGACTTCCGTAATCACTTCTTACGAATCACTTCTTACGCGGGTCTCTGACGCACGCGCGTCTCAGAAATCCAGGTGTATGTCCCGGAAGGCGCCCTGCCGGGGGATGGCGTCCTGGACCGGGCCGAGCACACGCGCCCGCGCCGCGCGGAACGCGGCGCACGGGTCCCGGTCCGGATACGACCAGGGCGCGGGCGTGGCGTTCTGGCCGATGCGCCGGAACAGCGCGGCGGCCTCGGCGCACCGGCCCGCGCAGGACGTGGCGTGGGCGAGGAAATTCAGGTCGACATGGCGGCGCGGGTGGTCGTCGTGCTCCCACTCCAGCCACCACTGGAAGGCGGCCCGCAGCGCGCGCCGGGCCCGTGGCCCCGACCAGTGCGCCGAGGCGGCCGGGTCGGCGGGCGCCCGTCCGGCCGCGGCCAGCGCCCGGTAGCGCTCGGTGTGCGCGACGACCGGCAGGACGGCGAGCGGGCAGTCGGCGGGGGCCCGCTCGGCCGCGCGGTCGGCGAACTCGTACACCTCGTGCCGTGGGTCCGGGCCGTCCTCCGTTTTCCGCTCGGCGAGGCGGGCGGCCATCAGATGATGGGCGTGGTGGTGGTCGGGGTGGCGGCGGCACACCTCGGCGAAGATCCGGTCCGCCTCCTTCCCGGCGCCCTCCAGCCGGAGCAGGCCGAGCCATGGGGTCGGGTCGGCGGGTGCGAGCGCGGCCGCGGCACGGCAGGCCTCGCGGGCCGCGGCGGGGTCCTCCTTGCGGCACCGGGCGCGCCGCACCAGGCTCAGGGCGAGCAGTACGGAGGCGTCGGCGGAGCCGGGCTCGGCGAGCAGCCAGTCGCGGGCCCAGGCGGCGGCGTAGGGCTCCCGGGCGAGGACGGTGATCCGGTGTCCGCGGCGGTCCCAGTCGTCGCCCGTGTGCAGCAGCAACGAGCGGGCCGCCTGCCGACGGCCCTGGGCCAGGGCGGTGCGCGCGGCGAGCAGTTCGGCGTCGCCGAGGGCGCCGTCGAAGGCCTGGGCCGCGTGTTCGCGGCCGGGACCGAGCAGAGGCGGGTGTGGGAGTGGGGGCACCGCAGGACTTCCTGGTTCTCGGACTGCCATCGACCGATCACGCACAGCAAACCCTCAGCCAACACTTTGCGTCAAGCCGAACCGGGCTATTACTGCCTTCAACTACCTTTGCTGAAGCGGGACTTGAGGCGGTCACGGCCGCCTGTGAACGCTGCGCCTCAGGTCACCCGTGTGGCGTACGCCATAGCGTCGCCCCTCCGGGCATCGGACCATGGCCGTACGGTCCCGCCGCCGCAGGTGATCCCGCCTTGATCGACTGGGCATCGTGACCGATTCAACCGCCCGGTTCCGGGCACTCCCAGGGGCAACGGCGTCCCGGGAGCGCTACAGTCGGCCACTGACGCACACCGTGGCCCGGCCGGATGATCGAGGTACGCAGCGTGTCGGTTCTGGTTCTGATTCTCGCCGTGAGCGCGGCCTGTTGCCTGGGCTTCGGGTTCGTGCTCCAGCAGAACGCCGCCCAGCAGGCACCGCTCAGCGACTTCCTCTCTCCCCGTCTGCTGCTCGACCTGATGAAGGTGCCGCGCTGGCTGGGCGGCATCGGGCTGATGGTGGCCGGCATGATCCTGGGCGCGGTCGCCCTCGGCAAGGGTGAGATCTCACTGGTGGAGCCGCTGCTGGCGACCAACCTCCTGTTCGCCTTCGCCCTGTCCCGGCACCAGACCAAGCACAAGCTGAGCCACCAGGGCGCGACGGGCCTCGCGCTGCTCGCCGGCGGCGTGACGATGTTCATCGTCGCGGGGCAGCCGCGCAGCGGCACCGCCGAGGACAGCCCGTTCCGCCACTGGCTGATCATCGGCATCACGCTGGGCTCGGCACTCGTCCTGACCACCTACGCCAAGCGGTCCCGGCTGACCTGGGCCCCGGTGCTGCTGGCCCTCGCGGCCGGCCTGCTGTACGGCGTGCAGGACGCGCTGACCCGGGTGAGCGGGCAGCGCTTCTCCGCGGGCGGCCTCGCCGACGTGCTCACCGGCTGGCAGCCGTACGGCGTGCTCGTGCTCGGTGTCACCGGGCTGATCCTGGTGCAGAGCGCGTTCGAGACGGCACCGCTGCGCATGTCGCTGCCCGCCCTGACCGCCGCCCAGCCGCTTGCCGGGATCCTGTGCGGAGTGGGCTTCCTCGGCGACCGGCTGCGCACCGACACCGGGGCGCTGGCCTGGGAGGCGGCGGGCCTCGCGGCCGTGGTCGTGGGCATCGTCCTGCTCGGACTGCACCCGGCGATGCCGCGCGGCACGGCGGAGGAGAGCACGGCCCGGGATCTGCAGCCGCACTGACCCCCGCCGCCCGGCCCGGCCGGGTCTCGGGTCGCGGGCCCTGATTGGATGGGCCCATGAGCTTGGACGGGCCCATGAGCGCCGCTGACGAGATCCTCGACATCGTCGACGAGAACGACCAGGTCATCGGGCAGTACTCGCGCGGTGAGGCGTACGCCCGCAATCTGCGCCACCGGTGCGTCTTCATCCAGGCCCGCGACCGTGAGGGCCGGATCTTCGTGCACCGCCGCACGCCGACCAAGCTGGTCTTCCCCTCGCTGTACGACATGTTCGTCGGCGGAGTCGTCGGCGCGGGCGAGTCCTACGACGACGCGGCCCTGCGCGAGGCCGAGGAGGAACTGGGGGTGTCCGGCCTCCCCCGCCCGGCTTTCCTCTTCAAGTTCCTGTACGCCGACGAGACGGGCCGGACCTGGTGGTCCGCGGTGTACGAGGTGCGCTGCGACCTCCCGGTACGGCCGCAGGTGGAGGAGGTCGCCTGGCACGACTTCCTCACCGAGGAAGAGGTGGAACGGCGCCTCGGGGAGTGGGAGTGGGTGCCGGACGGGGTGGCGGCCCATGAGCGGCTCAAGGCGTACCGGACGGCCGGGGACACGGCTCGATAGGGTCCTGGCCGTGATCGAATTCGTGCGGAACGTCCGCCTGTGGTTCGCGCCGGACCTGGTCCGGGAAGAGGGCAGCACCCCGGACTACCGGTTCTCCCTGGCCAACGAGCGCACCTTCCTGGCCTGGCTGCGGACCGCGCTCGCGCTGATCGGCGGCGGGTTCGCCGTGGACCAGTTCCTGCCGGACCTGCGCTGGGGCTGGCGCGTCGGGCTGGCGCTCGCGCTGCTGGGGGCCGGGGTGCTGTGCTCGCTGCGCGCGGTCAACCACTGGGTGCGCTGCGAGCGTGCCATGCGCAGGGGCGAGGATCTGCCGGTGTCGCGCTTCCCGGCGCTGCTGAGCCTGGTCATCGCGGTGGTGGCGGTGGCGATGGTCGTCGTCGTGCTCGTCGGGTGGGAGGGGTGAGTACCGAGCGGGACCCGGGGCTGCAGCCGGAGCGGACCAGGCTCGCCTGGCGCCGTACGACGCTGTCGTACGCCGTCGCCGCCGTGCTCGCCCTCAGGAACGCCGTGCACGGCGGGGTGACGGCCACCGCGCTCGTCGTGTGCGCCCTGTGCGGCGCCCTCTGGCTGGGATTCGTGTGGGCCGCCCATCGCCGTATCCGCGCCCTCGCGGCTTCCGGTCGTCCCGCGGCCCTGACGCCTCGGGAGGCCACGGTGGCGGTGCTCTGCATCGTGGCGACGGCGGCGTGCGCGGCGGTGCTCGTCTTCTAGCCGGCTTCCCTCACGCCTCTACGCCCCCTCCCTCACGGCTCCGCGTCCGTCTCCTCCTCCCAGTCCACCGTCACCACGATCTTGCCGCGGGTCCGGCCCTCCTGGTTCATGCGGTGGGCGTCCGCCGCCCGCTCCAGCGGGAGCGTCTCGGACACATGCACGCTCACCGCCCCCTGTTCGACCAGCTCGGACAGTTTGCGCAGGTCCGCCGCGTCGGGGCGCACGAAGTGGTAGCGGCCGCCGTAGCTCAGCACCTCGGGGTCGGCGATCGACACCAGTCGGCCCTCGGGCGCGAGCAGGTTGGCCGAGATCCGCAGCGTGTCGCCGCCGATGGTGTCGAACGCCGCGTCCACTCCCTCGGGCGCCAACCCCCGCACCCGCTCGGCCAGACCACCGCCGTACACGACCGGTTCGCCGCCCAGGCCGCGCACGAAGTCATGGTTGTGCTCGCTCGCCGTACCGATGACCCGGGCGCCGAGGTGGGCCGCGATCTGGACGGCGATCGAGCCGACCCCGCCCGCGGCCGCATGCACCAGGACGGTCTCGCCCCGCTTGACCTCCAGGACCTTGACGAGCGACTGGTAGGCGGTGAGCCCGGCCAGCGGCAGTCCGGCGGCCTCCTCGAAGGAGACGTTGCGCGGCTTGCGGGCGAGGGTGCGCACCGGTGCGGCGACGTACTCGGCGAAGGTGCCGCGGGAGAGGAAGTCCTCCCGGACGTAGCCGACGACCTCGTCGCCGACGGTGAACTCCGTGACGGCGACGCCGGGCTGTACGACGACCCCGGAGACGTCCCACCCGGGGATCACCGGGAAGACGGTGTCCAGGACGCCGTCCAGGTGGCCCTCGCGGCACTTCCAGTCGACGGGGTTGACGGCCGCCGCGCGCACCTTCACCAGCACCGAGTCGGGGCCGACCTTGGGGTCGCGCACCTCGCCGTACTCCAGCACCTCGGGTCCGCCGTAGCGGCTGTAACTGATGCCCTTCATGGCACCGACCCTCTGGGGTAGTCGGGCGCCACGCAACCGGGATGCCCCGATATGTGCCGTTCGCGTGGCAGCCTGTCCGACGTCATCACCTCATACCACCGACGCCATCACCCCGTACCACCGAAGGTGAGCATCCATGACCACCCTTCACCAGGAACACACCGCCCACGGCACCCACGTCCACGGCGCGGGCTGCGGACACACCGCCGTTCCGCACGGCGACCACGTCGACTACGCGCACGACGGGCATCTGCACCGCGAGCACGACGCGCACTGGGACGAGTGCGAGCCCACCGAGCACATCACGCACGAAGATCACGACCACCAGCACGGCGCGGGCTGCGGACACGGGCGCGTGCGCCACGGCGACCACGTCGACTATCTGCACGACGGCCACCGGCACGCCGAGCACGACGGCCACTGGGACGACCACTGACAGGCCGGAATCAGACGGTCGGCGGCTCCCACGCGCCCTGCGCCGGGAGCCGTCCGCCTATCGTGGCACCGATCACTTTTGGCTTCCCCACTGGACGGCATACCGACCGGTCGGCATCATGAGTCGCGTCTTGTAAATCCGTTCGTAGGAGCGACGTATGAGCCCCGACCATCCGCCCGGACTCGACCTGGACCGGCTGCGCGGCCTGCTCGACCGTGAACGGCCCGGTCTGGTGGACGGCCCCCTGACCGGCCGGCTGATCGAGGGCGGACGGTCGAACCTCACCTACGCGCTGTCCGACGGCACGTCGAAGTGGGTCGTACGGCGTCCCCCGCTCGGCCATGTCCTGGCCACCGCGCACGACATGAAGCGCGAGCACCGGGTGATCAGCGCGCTGCACCCGACGAATGTGCCCGTGCCGCGTCCGGTGCTGCTGTGCGAGGACGAGGAGGTGCTCGGGGCGCCCTTCTACGTCATGGAGTTCGTCGAGGGCACGCCGTACCGCACCGCCGACCAGCTCGCGCCGCTGGGTCCCGAGCGCACCCGCAACGCGGTGCTCTCCCTGGTCGACACCCTGGTCGAGCTGCACGCGGTGGACCCCGCCGAGGTGGGCCTGGCGGACTTCGGCCGTCCCGAGGGCTTCCTGGACCGCCAGCTGCGCCGCTGGGGCAAGCAGCTGGACGCCTCCCGCAACCGCGACCTGGCCGGCATCGACGAGCTGCACGCGGCGCTCGGCCGGCAGCTGCCGCACTCCCCCGCGCCCGCCGTGGTGCACGGCGACTACCGGCTCGACAACGTGCTCATCGGGTCCGACGACAAGATCAAGGCAATCCTCGACTGGGAGATGTCGACCCTCGGTGACCCGCTCACCGACCTGGGCCTGCTGGTGATGTACAGCATGCCGCTGAGCATGCCCGACTCGCCCGTCTCCACCACCGCCGAGGCCGCCGGGCACCCCGCTCCGGCCGAGCTGATCGAGCGCTACGCCACGCGCTCCGGGCGGGACGTCTCCGCCGTCTCCTGGTACACGGCCTTCGCCTGGTTCAAGCTCGCAGTGATCCTGGAGGGCATCCACTACCGCTACACGCTGGGCCAGACGGTCGGGCGCGGCTTCGACCGCATCGGCGACCTCGTGCCCGTCTTCATCCACCACGGACTGACCACTCTTCAGGAAGGCTGACCGGCATGGACTTCGCGTTCGACGCACGCACCGAGGAGCTGCGCGGCAAGCTGCTCGCCTTCATGGACGAGTACGTCTACCCGGCGGAGGCGGTGGCGGAGGAGCAGCGCGCGCGGCTGGCCTCGCCCTGGGACACGCCCGCCGTGGTGGAGGAGCTGAAGGCGGAGGCGCGCAGGCAGGGCCTGTGGAACCTCTTCCTGCCGGACGAGCACGGCGCCGGGCTCACCAACCTCCAGTACGCCCCGCTGGCCGAGATCACCGGCCGCTCGCCGCACCTGGCGCCCACCGCCACCAACTGCGCCGCGCCCGACACCGGCAACATGGAGGTGCTCGCGCAGTTCGGCGACGAGCAGCAGAAGAAGCAGTGGCTGGAGCCGCTGCTGGCGGGTGAGATCCGCTCGGCGTTCGCGATGACCGAGCCGGAGGTGGCCTCCTCGGACGCCACCAACATCACCACGCTCATCGAGCGGGACGGCGACGAGTACGTCATCACCGGGCGCAAGTGGTACATCTCCGGGGCGATGAACCCGGACTGCAAGATCCTCATCGTGATGGGCAAGACCGACCCCGACGGGCCGGACATCCGCCGTCAGCAGTCCATGATCCTGGTCCCGACCGACACGCCGGGTGTCACCATCGAGCGGGCGATGCAGGTCTTCGGCTACGAGGACCACTCGCACGGCGGCCACGCCGAGGTCTTCTTCGATCACGCGCGCGTGCCGGTGTCCAACCTGATCGGCGAGGAGGGCAGCGGCTTCGCGATCGCCCAGGCGCGCCTGGGTCCGGGCCGTATCCACCACTGCATGCGGCTGATCGGCATGGCCGAGCGGGCGATCGAGCTGATGTGCCGCCGGGCCGTGTCCCGCACCGCCTTCGGCAAGGCGCTGGCCCAGCAGGGCGTGGTCCACAACTGGATCGCGGACGCCCGGGTCGCGGTCGAACAGCTGCGGCTGCTCGTCCTGAAGACGGCCTGGCTGATGGACACGGTCGGCAACAGGGGCGCCCACACGGAGATCCAGGCCATCAAGATCGCCACGCCGCGTGCGGTCGTCGACATCATCGACCGCGCGATCCAGCTGCACGGCGCGGGCGGCGTCAGCCAGGACTTCCCGCTGGCCGAGCTGTACGCGGCGGCCCGCACCCTGATGATCGCCGACGGCCCGGACGAGGTCCACCAGCGCTCACTGGCCAGGCGCGAGCTGAAGAAGTACCTGTAGGACACGGTGCGAGGGGCGCCCGCCACGCGCGGACGCCCCTTGCTGTCGGCCCTTCGGCGAGGGTCGTCCGCCTCTGGCCGAGGCAGGATGTGCGCGTGCTTTTCCCTCGCCTCGCGTGGAGCGACCCACGGCCTGCCGGACACACGAGCTGCCGTACCCGCACCAGGCATGCGGCGGGGGCCCGCGTCTCGTCGCGCTGGACAGCGGCCACGGGCTGGAGAACATGTGGCCCCAGCCCCTCATGCTGATGCTCCCCGAGGGCTTCACTCCCCCGCTGACGGACGCCCAGCTCGCCTGGGCCCGTGCGGAGGAGTGAACGGCCTGGGTGAACGGCTTACGGCCGCAGCGCGCGCAGCAGGAGGTCCGCCAGGTGGTCGGCGACCTCCTGGGGGCTCAGGGGGCCGCCCGGGCGGTACCAGGTCGACAGGTGGTGGACCGAGCCGAAGTGGTAGTCGACGACGAGGTCGGCCGGGGTCGCCGTGGAGAAGACGCCCTCCTTCTGGCCCTCCTCGATGAGCGCACGGAAGCGTTCGTGGTAGCGCCGGCGCTCGGCGCGCACCTGCTTGTTCTTCTCGGGGCTCAGATGGTGCATCGAGCGGAAGAAGATCATCGCGTCGTCGAGGTTCTCGATCGTCGTGACGACCACGTCCGCCGCGGCGGCCCGCAGCCGCTTCTCCACCGGCTCGTCCGCGCCCGCGAAGGCGTCGAGCCGCTCCTGCTGGACGCGCAGCACGCGCGCGTACACCTCGTGCAGCAGGTCGTCCTTGGACCCGAAGTAGTGGTACAGCGCCCCCTTGGTGACGCCCGCCGCCTCGACGATCTCCTGCACCGAGGTGCGGTCGTATCCCTGCTCGGCGAAGAGCCGGGTGGCGGCGGCAAGGAGCCGCTGCGGAACAGGAGCCCCGTCCCCGTCCGTCGTCCTGGGCACTGCCGCCACCTGCCTTTCCTTCATGCCTCACCGGCTCTCGTGCGCTCGGGAACGAAGTTCCCGACGGAGGATCTTCCCACTCGCGGTCTTGGGCAAGTCGGGCAGTATCTCCACCTGGCGCGGGTATTTGTAGGCCGCCAGTCTCTCCTTGCAGTAGACGGCAAGTGCGTCGGGGTCGGTTTCGGCACCCGGACGAAGGCTGATGTAGGCCTTGACAGTCTCCCCACGGTATCCGTCCGGCACCCCGACGACGGCCGCCTCGCGCACCGCCGGGTGCGTGTAGAGCACGTCCTCGACCTCGCGCGGCCACACCTTGAAGCCGGACGCGTTGATCATGTCCTTCTTGCGGTCGACGACGTACACCCAGCCCTGTTCGTCCATGAACCCGATGTCGCCGGTGCGCAGCTCGCCGTCCGGGAAGGTCTCGGCGGTCTCCTCGGGGCGCCGCCAGTAGCCGGGCACGACCTGGGGGCCGCGTACGACGATCTCGCCCTGTTCGCCGAAGGGGACCTCGGCGCCCTGGTCGTCGAGGATGCGGACGACCGAGTCCGGGCCGGGCACGCCCACGGCCAGGGTCCCGGAGACCGGGTCCACGGGCGCCTCCAGGCCCGGCGGCACGGAGGCGCAGGGCCCGCTGCACTCGGTGAGCCCGTAGCCGGTGCGGATGTAGGGGCCGAAGCCGGCGCGGAACTTCTCGACCAGGGCGGGCGGCACCGGGGCGCCGCCCGAGGAGAGGTTCACGAAGGAGGCGAAGTGCTCCGGGGTGCTGTCCGGGTGGGCGGCGAGCGCCATGTAGGCGGTGGACGGGCCGACCGTGTAGTGCGGGCGGTGCTCGGCGAACATCTCCAGGACCAGGCCGGGCTCGAAGCGGTAGGCGAGCACCAGAGTGCCCGCGCTGTTGAGGCAGGCGCCGAACTGGCAGACCATCCCGGTGATGTGGAACAGGGGCGCGAGGGCGTAGTAGACCGGCGCCTCGGGCAGGGCCAGGCCGGTGCGCTGCCGCTCGGCGCTGAACATGATGTTGCCGTGCGTGTTGGTGGCGCCCTTGGGGGTACCGCTGGTGCCCGAGGTGTAGCTGATCAGGGCGATGTCGGCGGGGCCGGGGTCGCCTCCCTCGGGTGCCGTGCCGCCCTGCCGGGCGACGGTGACGAGGTCGTCGGCGTCGGCGGCCGCGGGCAGCCGCTCGAAGGTCAGCACGCGCGCGTCGTCGCGGGTCTGGAAGTCCAGCTCGCAGGCGGTGAGCACGATCCGCACCGGCGACGCGGCGGCCGTCTCGCGCAGATACGACTCCCAGGCCCGGTCGGTGCAGATCAGCGCGGCCACCTCGCCGTCCCGCAGGACGTGGGCGACCTCCGCCGACTTGTACATCGGGTTGACCGGGACGACGGTGGCTCCGGCCTTCCAGGCGCCCAGGACGGCGAGCACGAAGTGCGGGGTGTTCTGCAGCAGGACGGCGACCCGGTCGCCGCGCTCCAGGCCGCGGGCGGCGAGATGGCCGGCAACCGAGTCGCTCAGCTCGTCGACCTCGCGGTAGCTGAGACGGCCGTCGAAGTAGGCCAGGAAGGCACGGTCCGGGGCCTCGGCGACCGCGCGGCGCAGCGCGTGCACGAGGGAGTCGGCCGGGGCGACGGGGGCGCGCTGGACCTCGTTGAGAAGGCTCAGCCAGGGCTTGGCCGCATAGCGGGATCCGGTCACCTGGTCGCCTCCCACTTCTGCTGGATGTGGTTCATGTTCGTCAGCCAGTGGTCGGGGTCGGTGGCCCGCGCCTGGTAGTACCCGGCGACCTCCGGGTGCGGCAGGATCAGGAAACGGTCGTCCTCGATGCCCTTGAAGAGGGCGTCCGCGACGGCCTCCGGCTCGATCGCGGTCGGCTGGAGGACCAGGTCGCCCGCACTGCCGGAGGCGGTGAGCATATCGGTGCGGACGCCCTGCGGGCAGATCGCGTGGACCTTGAGGCCGCGGTGGCGGTACGTCAGCGACAGCCACTCGGCGAAGGAGTAGGCGCCGTGCTTGGTGACGCTGTAGGGGGCGGCGCCGATCATGGTGAGCAGGCCGGCGGCGGAGACGGTGGAGACGAAGCGGCCGCTGCCGCGCTCCAGCCAGGCCGGGAGCAGCTCGTGGGCGGCACGTACATGGGCCATGACGTTGACGTCCCAGGCCTGTGCCCAGACCGTCTCCCCGGCCGCCTCGGAGCCGCCGGAGGCGAGGCCCGCGTTGGCGCAGTAGATGTCGACCGTGCCGCCGAGTGCCTCACGGGCCGCTCCGATGATCGCGGAGGCGTCGCCGGGGACCGCGATCGCGCCAATCTCGTCGGCGACGGCCCCGGCCTTGGCCGCGTCCAGGTCGTTGACGACGACCCGGGCGCCCTCGGCGGCGAACCGGCGGGCCAGCGCGGCCCCGATGCCTCCGCCCGCTCCGGTGACGACCACTCCCGCGTCCTGCACGGCTTCCACCATCGGTCTCCTTCGAAGCGACGCGACTCGGCTCTGACGCGCCAGACTAACCAGTCGGTATGTGTAAGGGGAAGGGTGACTGGAACACCTTCAGGGACCGCTGACGGCCCGTACCCGCCCCCACTTACGGAGGTCAACCATGCGCCTGTCAAGACGAGGTCTCCTGGCATCGGCGACGGCGGTGGCCGTACCGCCCGCGCCGACGCCGGCCGGGGCCGAGCGCCACGGGCGGCTGCGCACCGGCTTCGAACGCCTCGCCGCCGACGGATACGCCCTGTTGGAGGGAGAGCGCGTCGGTATCGTCACCAACCCGACCGGTGTCACCAAGGACGTACGCCACATCGTGGATGTGATGCATGCCGACCCGGGCGTGCGGCTGACCGCCGTCTTCGGCCCCGAGCACGGTTTTCGCGGTACCGCGCAGGCGGGCGGCTCGGAGGGGCGCTACGACGACCCGGCGACCGGGCTGCCGGTCTACGACACCTACCTCAAGAGCGGCAGGCCGCTGGCGGACGTCTTCACCGCCTCCGGCGTCGACACGGTCGTCTTCGACATCCAGGACGTCGGGGCGCGCTTCTACACCTACATCTGGACCCTGTACGACTGCATGGAGGCGGCGCAGCTCGCGGGCAAGCGGTTCGTGGTGCTCGACCGGCCGAACCCGGTGACCGGACGGTCCGCCCAAGGACCGGTGCTGCACAAGGAGTTGGCGAGCTTCGTCGGGCGGGAGCCGATCTCACAGGCGCACGGGATGACGGTCGCCGAGCTGGCGCGGCTGTTCAACGGGGAGTTCCTGAGCGCGCCGGTCGCGCTGGAGACCGTACTGATGACGGGCTGGAAGCGGTCGGACTTCCACGATGCCTCCGGGCTGCCCTGGGTGCCGCCGAGCCCCAACATGCCGACGCCCGACACCGCCCTCGTCTACTCGGGGACGTGTCTTTTCGAGGGGACCAACCTCTCCGAGGGGCGGGGCTCGACGCGGCCCTTCGAACTGCTGGGAGCGGAGGGCATCGACGGGCGCTGGGCGGCCGCGGCGAACGAACTCGGGCTGCCGGGCGTGCGGTTCAGGGAGGCGTACTTCGCGCCCACCTTCTCCAAGTTCCAGGGCAAGACGATCGGGGGCGTGCAGATCCATGTGCACGACCGGGACGCGTACGAGCCGGTGCGTACCGGGATCGCGCTCCTGGTGAGTGCCAAGAAGGTCTGGAACGGCTTCGGTTGGCGGTCCGACAACTGGATCGACAAGCTCACGGGGTCCACCCGGGTGCGCACCGCGATCGACGCGGGTGCGGGCACGGACGAGGTGGTCGCCGGCTGGCAGGACGAACTGGCGGCGTTCCGGCGGATTCGAAAAGAATATCTGCTCTACAGGTGAGCCGCGACGTATGGCCAATCTTGCCCCCCGGCGGGACGATGCGCGCACATCGCACCACTTCGGGGGACGAGGGAGCCTGGCATGGCGGATCCTGGGATGAGCGTGACTCCCTACTGGGAGCTGACCTTCGACGCGGACGGAGACGTGGACGGCCGGGAACGGGACCGGCTGCTGGCCGAGGTCCCGGGCCGGGCCGTCCGTGACCTGATCGTCTTCGCGCACGGCTGGAACAACGACCGGTCGGGCGCGACGGCTCTGTACCGGCAGTTCTTCGCGCCCGTCCCGAAGCTGGCATCGAAGGCGAAACTCGGCTACGTAGGTGTGATCTGGCCGTCGATGCGGTTCTGTGACGAGCCGATCCCCAACTTCCCCAAGTCCGTGGTGGCCACGGAGGCCGAGGCGGCGCCGCGCCCAGCGCTGGACAAGGACACCAGGCACGCGCTCCTGGAGACGTTTCCCGGCCGGGCGACGGTGGTCGACCAGATCGCCCGGATGCTGGACCAGCAGCCCGGCGACCAGTCCGAACTGGAGGAGTTCGGACGGCTGGTACGGCTGCTGGTCGAGGTGGTGCCGGGCGGGCCGCAGCCGCTGTTCGCGGCGGACACCCTCGCGGAGGGCGTGCCGCAGAGCGAGCCCGTGCTGTTCACCGGGGACACGGCGACGCTCTGCGATGACTTCACCGAGGCGCTGGCGCATCTCCGCTCCGGCGGGGCCACGGCGGAGTTCTCGCTGCCCAACCCCTGGAACGGGGCGCGGGAGCTGCTCCGCCAGGCGACCTACTACGCGATGAAGCGGCGGGCCGGCACCGTCGGGGAACGTGGACTCGGGCGGGTGATCGGCCAGTTGACCGCCGCGGCCCCCAATGTGCGGGTGCATCTGGTGGGGCACAGCTTCGGCGGACGGCTCGTGTCGTTCGCGCTGCGCGGGCTGCCCGAGGGTGTGCACACGGTGAAGTCCGTGACGTTGCTCCAAGGGGCCTTCTCGCACTACGCGTTCGCGGCCCGGCTGCCGCACGACCCGCGCGCGGGCGGGGTGCTGCAGGGCCAGCAGAACCGGATCGACGGTCCCCTGGTGTGCTGCTACTCCCACTTCGACTCGGCGCTGGGCACCATCTACCCGCTGGCATCACGGATGGCGGACGACGACGAATCCTTCGCGGGCTTCGACCTCGGCCGGTCCCTGGGCCCCAAGTGGGGGGCGATGGGCCACGACGGAGTACAGGCGGTCCCGGGCACCCACGCCCTGGACCTCACCACGGCCCTGCGCGCACCGCTGCCCTCATCGGGCTGCGTGAACATCGACGCGGCAGCGGTCGTCAAGCGCGGCGGCCCACCGGCCGGCGCACACAGCGACATCGTGCACACGGAACTGGCGAGGGTGGTACTGGCGGCGGGCCGCATCACCTGACCTGGCGCCGGACGGGCATCACCGGTCGTTCCTGGCCGTGCCTGGTCGGAGACCGGTGCGCGGCGGGCCGTGTCGCCTGGCCCGCCGCCGTGCGGTGTTACCGATGTGAGGTGTACTCCACGACCTGCTGGAAGGTCGGGCGGTTCTGCCAGCTGATCTTGCCGTGTTTGATGCCGCCCAGGGTGCGCTGGACGATCGAGTCGGCGCACCACTGGTCGCCCGCCGAGCACTGGTCGTCGCCGGGGTAGACCTGGGCCGCGGTCAGGCCGGCCGCCGTCTTGAGCGTGTTGATCAGGGTGTCCCGGCAGGAGCTCAAGTCCCCCGCGCCGCAGTACTTCTGCGCGAGCCCGCCCTGCACGGACTCACCGAGCACCGCCCGGATGTCCTTGTCGACATAGCTCCACCAGCCGTACTGGAAGGAGCTGCCGGCGTGCGAGCCGGTCGGGCCGTGTCCGGCCGACGGGGCCTCGTCGATCGGCAGGTTGCTGGAGAAGGCGGTGTACAGGTCGCTGCCCAGGCCGGGTTCGAACTCGGCCTTCACCAGCAGTGGCCACCACGCGTCCAGGATCCGGATCGCGTCCGCGTTGGCGTAGGTCTTCGAACCGGCCGAGGTCTCCGTGCGCTTGGCGCCCGCCGAAACCCACGCCTGCAGCTTGCTCACCGCCGCAGCGGCCGTGGAGTCGGTCACCGGCGAGCTGTTGACGACCTTCAGCAGCTTCGGCAGCACGTCCTCGGCCCGCAGGTCCGCCAGCGCCGCGTCCGCCATCGCCTTCACCAAGGACGTCCGCGTCACCCCGCCGGCCGCGACCAGCTTCTTCACCCGGTCCTCCAGCAGGTTGCCGCGGTGCACCGACCCGTTGCCCCAGGGCGCGGTCGTGTAGTCCTTGGCCTGCTTGTTGTTCCAGGAGACGTAGTAGTCCTGGTCGACAGAGTTGGGGTGCGCGGAGGCCGGGGTGTAGTCGGCCGTGTTGGTGGCCGGGTTCCAGTTCTTCCACTCGTAGGCCGCCTGCCCCCACACCGGGAACTCGGCGTCGACACCGCTCGCCCGCACCGGGTTGTCACCGCTGTTGTAGTACGCGGTGTGCTGGGAGTCGGCGTAGAACCAGTTGAAGGTGTAGTTGATGTGCTGGGCCGCGCTCTGGAAGTCCTTCGGGCCCTTGACGTAGTCGGGGTCGTTCAGCATCTGGAAGCCGATGATCGAGTCGGCCTCGTGCAGATAGGAGGAGCGCAGGGTGGTGTAGGCGACCTTTTTGCCGCCGGCTGTGGCGCGGTACTCGACCGGGCCGTATTTCGTCCGCCACACCCGCATCGTGTACGACCCCGCCGCGGTCCCGTCGGCGGTCGTCGGCTTCCACGCGTTCTTCTGCTCGACCTTGTCCATGGCCGTGCAGGTGCCGTGGTACAGGTAGTGGTAGTCGTCCTGGCACAGCTCGACGGCGTAGCTGTCGATGATGTCCTGGCCGGAGGTCGTCGCGCTCCAGGAGTAGTCCTGGCCCCGGCCGAGTTCGACGTACATGCTCAGCCCCGCGAAGGAGGCGCCGCGGGCGCTGATGCCCGGGCCCTGGATCTCCTGCAGCATGAGCAGCTGCGGGGCGAAGTAGCCGGTCTGCGGTCCGAAGACGGCGACCGGGTGGCCGCTCGCGGTGTACTTGCCGCTCACCACGAGGGCGTTGGACATACCGCGCTTGGCGGAGCTCAGGGTCGTGGCCGCCGCCGTGGCCGAGGCGCTGGTCGCGCTCGTCGTGCCCGCGCTGCCCGTACGGTCGTAGACCAGCGGTTCCTGGGTCACCGAACCCGCGTCGGGCAGGGCCTCGCCCTGGGGGCTGTCCGGCTTGGTCGCATACGGGAAGCTCTCGCCGTTGTGGACGGTCAGGACGGCCTCGGGGTCATTGCGCTCGCGGAAGGACTCCCAGACCTTGGTGCCCTCCGCCACGCCGTACTTGGACTGCGCGGCGATGAGAGAGATCGCGTTGTTGACCTCACCGCCCCCGCCGGAGCCGAAGAGCGAGCCGATGACCGAGCCCAGCGCCACCAGGTCGGTGATCTTGAAGTGGTCTATGGTGCCGGCGTTGGTGATCGAGTCCTTGTGCCCGGTCAGGACGTATTCGCCGGGAAAGTAACGACCGCTGTCGGAGGCGTCGATGTAGGCGTTGATGCCTGCGAGATAGGCGTTGGCGTCTGCGAGGGCCTGCTGACCGCGGGCGCCGTTGCCCGCGACAGCGTTGTCGATCTGGGCCTGCAGGTCGGCTTCGGTGTAGGGGGCGTTGCGGTAGAACTCCTGCTCAAGTCCCTGGTTGGCGGGCGCGCCGCCGGCGAACGTGGTCAGCTGGCCGCGCCCGACGTGCCGGAAGACGTCCATCAGCCACAGCCGGTCCTCGGCGGCGGCATACCCGGCGCCGAACTCCGTGCCGTATCTGGTGGTGCCGGTGATGTGCGGCACACCGGTCTTCTTGTCGCGGACGATCGTCACGTCGCCGCGGCCCGCCGGCTTCTCGGTGGAGGCGACCTGGTCGGAAGCGACCCCGAACGACGCGTCGTCGAAGAACGTGTTGATCTTCGCGTCGGTGATCCCGGAGTAGCCCGTGGCCAGGTCGGCATAGGGGCCGAGCTGGTCCTCGGCATGGTCGGGCTGGGTGCCGAAGATCTGGTTGAGGAGGATCTGGGCGAGGGTCGCGTTGCCGTTCTCGCCGGGCGGCAGGATGTCCGAGCACTGGCCGCCGCAGTAGTCATTGAAGGCCGTGGCCGCGGTGGCGGTCGCCTGGGTCAGCGGGGAGAGCAGACCCGCGATGAGCACGCATACGGATGCCGTTTTCAGGAACCCGGTGAGCTTGTGGGGAGTTCTCAGTCTGGTGAACAACGCGTTGCGTGGGGTGCGCCGTGCCATGGCAGCTCCTGGGGAACGGGTGTTGGCGGGACGTTACCGCCGGTATCCCCGAGATTGAAGATGAACATGCGTCACTTTTGGGAGTCACCCGAGGCGTTGGCCCCGGCGGGTCAACCCGGGCCACCTTATGGACGGCATCGGAAATCGAATGGAGCCGAATCGTGTGTCGATACGTCTATTCGGCGACGTCGAGCGAAGTCCCTACGACGACGCCGAAGTGACCGACGAACAGGTGCAGGTGTGACGGAGGTGCAGGGCGATGGCCGGTTTCCGGAGTCTGGCGAGACAGGTGCGAGATCCGCGGTGCGACCTGGCGCTGCGGCGCTACTCACTGCGCAAGTGCCTGGAGCGGTTCGCTCCTTACGGACACAGGGCGACCTGGGACCATCTGTGCTCGCGGGCCGGGTTCGGTCCCGAGGACCGGTCCCCCGATCCGGCGCGTCTCGTGGGCGCGCTGGATGAACTGGAGGAGGCGCGGGCGGTCTGGCTCGCCTATGAGGTCGAGTTCGCCGAGCGCCGCAAGAAGGAGAAGCACGGCGGGTTGCGCCGACCGGGCAGCGTGGACGACTGGCACCGGCTGACCTGGGGCGGCTTCGGTGTCGCCTGGTGCGACGACCCGCGTGTCCACCCCCATGAACCACTGGCAGAGGTGCTGCGACGGCTGATCGCCGCCCTGGAACGCGAACCGGGCTCGTCCTGCCCGGTGTGCGACGGGGAGCGCCTCATCTGGAAGTACGACCTGGACCACGAACCCTCGGCGGGTCCGGTCTGCGCGGACTGCGGGATTCTGGTACCCCGGCCCGTACTCACCCCCGAGGCGCTGGCCTACGCCAGGCGCGGCAGGCTGCTCGTGTCGGCCTGAGGCATGCCGGGGGTGCGCCGGGGATGCCGCACCCCCTACCGGAACCGGCTGCACCGACGCCCAGTTGGTGACGGACCTCTGGTCCAGTACCGGTCGTCGGCCGAGCGGCGCGACTCTAGCAGCGGATAAACCGGTCGCTCCATGCGTTTCCCGTCCGGACAGTGGGAGGCGATGAAACACGCCTGAGGAACCACGTCCGAGGAGTCCGACATGTCGACGCTACGCGTCACCGCCGAAGTGCTGACCGTCCACGAGCATCCCAACGCCGATGCGCTCGAACTGGCCCAGGTGGGCCTGTACCGAGCGGTCGTCGCCAAGGGCGCGTATCGCACCGGTGAGGCCGCCGTCTACGTCCCCGAGCAGTCGGTGCTCCCGGCCGGGCTGATCGAGGAACTGGGGCTGACCGGACGGCTGGCGGGCGGC
This sequence comes from Streptomyces sp. HUAS 15-9, assembly GCF_025642155.1. Taxonomy (NCBI): domain Bacteria; kingdom Bacillati; phylum Actinomycetota; class Actinomycetes; order Kitasatosporales; family Streptomycetaceae; genus Streptomyces; species Streptomyces qianjiangensis. The sequence goes on from NZ_CP106798.1 coordinate 1,862,455, forward strand.
AACGCGGACCGGGTCAAGGCGGTGCGGCTGCGCGGGGAGCTGTCGCAGGGCATCGTGTGCCGGCCGAAGGCGCTCGCGGACGTCGACCTGGCGCGGGCCGCGGCCGACGGGACCGACTTCGCGGAGGCGCTCGGCATCACCAAGTGGGTGCCGCCGATCCCGCCGACCATGAACGGCGATGTCGAGTCCGCGGCGGATCTGCTGCCCTGGGTCGACATCGAGAACATCCAGCGCTATCCCGGGATATTCACCGCGGGCGAGGATGTGGTCCTGACCGAGAAGCTGCACGGTTCGGCGTGCCTGCTGACATATGTCGCCGACGAGGACCAGGTGTTCGTGTCCTCCAAGGGCTTCGGCGCCAAGTCCCTTGCCCTGAAGGAGGATCCGCGGAACCTGTACTGGCGGGCGATCCGGGGTCACGGGGTCGCCGAGGCGGCCGCGCGGCTCGCGGAGCGCCTCGGGGCGCGGCGCGTCGGCGTCTTCGGGGAGGTGTACGGGGCGGGGGTGCAGGACCTGACGTACGGGGCCGACGGGCGCCGGGAGACGCTCGGGTACGCGGTGTTCGACGTGTCCGCGGAGATCGACGGTGCCGTGCGGTGGCTGGACGCGGCGGAGCTGCTGAAGGGGGAACTGCCGCTGGTGCCACGGCTGTACGAGGGGCCGTACGACATCGATCGGGTGCTGGAGTTCGCCGGTGGACGGGAGACCGTCTCCGGGCGTGGGCTGCACCTGCGGGAGGGCGTGGTCGTACGGCCCGCCGTCGAGCGGTACAGCCCCGTGACCGGGGGCCGGGCGATCGCGAAGGCGGTCAGTCCGGCCTATCTGACGCGGAAGGGCGGGACCGAGTACGAGTGAGTTGCACTGCGCTGTGGCTGGCGGAGGTGGGTGCGCTCGCCCGCGCTTGCGGGGTGCCGCTGCGCCCACCCGTGCCGCCTGGGGGTCCCCCCTGCTCGAAGAGCTTGGGGGAGGCACGACTGCCCGCAGCTACGCATGCGGCTCAGCGGCGTTCCAGCAGCAGGCGTGAGCCCGGTCCGCGTTCGCCGAACGCGTCGTCGGGGTTGGACAGGACGCAGGTGTCCAGGGACAGGCAGCCGCAGCCGATGCAGTCGGTGAGGTGGTCGCGGAGACGATTCAGCTGCTTGATGCGCTCGTCGAGCTCGGAGCGCCACGCCTCCGAGAGGCGGGCCCAGTCCTCACGGGTGGGAGTGCGTTCCTCGGGGAGCTCGGCGAGGGCCTCGCGGATCGTGGCGAGGGGGATGCCGACCCGCTGCGCGGCCCGGACGAAGGCGACGCGGCGCAGGGTGTCACGGGTGTAGCGGCGCTGGTTGCCGGGGGTGCGCCGGCTGCTGATCAGACCCTTGGACTCGTAGAAGTGCAGGGCGGAGACGGCGGCGCCGCTGCGCGCGGACAACTGGCCGACGGTCAGCTCGTGGATCTTCTCGGGGATCTGGGGCACCTATCAGAGCCTACCGACCGATCATCCGCGCCGTCCGTTGACATCGGTTCCGCCGCCGACCATGCTAAGCAGTTGCTTAGGGATTGTGATTCCGCGACGCGAGAGGCCGGGAACATGGCAGAACCGAGGATCTTCACCTCCCCCGACGAGCTGAAGGCGGCCGTGGGCGAGCAGCTGGGGTACACCGACTGGCTGGAAGTCGACCAGAAGCGGATCGATCTCTTCGCGGAGGCCACCGGCGACCACCAGTGGATCCACGTCGATCCGGAGAAGGCGGCCGCGGGACCGTTCGGGACGACCATCGCGCACGGCTATCTGACCCTGTCGCTGCTGCCGCTGTTCGGACCGCAGCTGATCTCGGTCGAGGGCGTGAAGATGGGCGTGAACTACGGGACGAACAAGGTCCGCTTCCCCTCGCCCGTCCCGGTCGGCTCCCGGCTGCGCGCCACCGCGAAGATCACCGGCGTCGAGGACGTCACCGGCGGCGTCCAGGTGTCGATCGCCTTCAGCGTGGAACGCGAGGGCGGGGACAAGCCGGTCTGTGTCGCGGAGTCGGTCTCCCGGTACTACGTCTGACGCCCGGGATCCGGCCCTCGGCGCTCGGCGGGCCTGGGCCTACTTCGCCCCGACCATCCGCAGGACGAGGTCGGCGTAGAGCGCGCCGACCTCCTCGGGCGTCCGGGGGCCCTCCACGTTGAACCAGCGGGCCACGTCGATGCACAGCGACAGCACCGCGAGGGTGGTGCCGTGGAGGTCCAGCACGTCGAACTCGCCGGACTCGACGCCCTCCTCGATGATGCCGCGTACCTCGGCGTCGACCTGGCGGCGCAGCGCGAGGATCTCGGCGCGGGCGTCCGGCCCGAGCGCCTCCAGCTCGTACTGCACCACTCGGGCGGTGGTGCGCCGCCCGGCGTGCCAGCGGACGAAGGAGCTCACGGCGTCGGAGAGCCGCTCCGTCGCGCTGCCCTCGCGCCGGGACGCCGTACGGAGGATGTCCAGGGCCCTGTCGTGGCCGATCCGGCTGATCCGGTGGAGCAGCTCCTCCTTGGTCTTGTAGTGGATGTAGAGCGCGGCCGGGCTCATGCCCGCGCGGCCCGCGATGTCGCGGGTCGTCGTCGCGTGGTAGCCGCGCTCGGCGAAGGCCTCCACGGCCGCGACGAGCAGGCGCCGGGCCGCCTCAGGGGTGACCTCTTCCCACGGCTCGACCTCGCCGCCGGTCGTCTCCTCGGCCGTACTCATCGCTCGCTCGCCCCTCTCGGTGACAGGAGCTACACCATACCGCCGAAGGTGAGCGGTCGCTTAGAGTGCCTGCTCAGATCTTCTCGAAGGGATCGTGTTCGGCCAGGAGCTTCTCCAGCCGTGCCTGGTCGACCCGGCTCACGATCTGCCCGGCCTCCTGACGGTCCCTGATCACCTTGGCCAGGGTGAACGCGGAGGTCACCAGGTACAGCACCGCGATGGCCAGGAAGGCCCGGACCCAGGCGTCGGTGTCCAGCCGGTAGATGCCGATGGACGTGGCCGCCATGGCGATGGCGAAGGAGGCGACGGCCTGCCCGTAGAACGCGGCCGTACTCTGCTGCTTGACCGGTGTGTCACTCATGGGGACAGCGTCTTCGGGCGCGGCCTCCGGGACCATCCGCCGACGTACTCAAAGAGGTACTCAGAACGCCGAGACTCCGGTCAGCGCCCGCCCGATGAGCAGCTTCTGGATCTGGCTGGTGCCCTCGTAGAGGGTCATCACCCGGGCGTCGCGCAACAGTTTGCCCGCCGGGTACTCGTCGATGTAGCCGTAGCCGCCGAAGACCTGGAGGGCGTTGTTCGCGGCGCGGACGGCCGCCTCGGAGGCGAACAGCTTGGCCTTGGAGGACTCCACGGCGAAGGGCAGGCCCCGGTCGATCAGGTCGGCGACCCGCCAGGTCAGCAGCCGGGCCGCGTCCACGTCGACCGCGATGTCGCTGATCAGCTCCTGCACCAGCTGGTGGCGGGCGATGGGCTTGCCGAACTGCTCGCGCTCGCCGGCGTACCGTACGGCCGCGTCCAGAGCGGCCTGCGCTATGCCGACGCTGCCCGCGGCGACCGACATACGCCCCTTGGCGAGCGCGGACATGGCGACCGTGAAGCCCTTGCCCTCCTCGCCCAGCATCGCCGAGGCCGGGACCCGTACATCCTCCAGGACCAGTTCGGCGGTGGTCTGGCCGCGCAGGCCGAGCTTGCCGTGGATGGTGTGCCGGGTCAGGCCCGGGGTGTCGGTGGGCACGAGGAAGGCCGAGACTCCCTTGTGGCCGGGGGCGTCCGTGGAGCGGGCGAAGAGCAGCACGACGTCGGCCCAGGTGCCGTTCGTGATGAACATCTTGGTGCCGTTGACGACGTAGTCCTCGCCGTCGCGCACGGCCCGGGTGGCGAGGTTGCCCGCGTCGGATCCGGTGCCCGGTTCGGTCAGGCCGAAGCAGCCGACGTACTCGCCGGACGTCAGACCGGGCAGCCAGCGGCGCTTCTGCTCCTCGCTCCCCCAGGCCGCGACGGACTTCGCGACGAGGCCGAGGGAGACGGACACGATCCCCCGGGCCGAGGAGTCGCCCCGGCCCAGCTCCTCCGTGACCAGGCAGTACGCGAGGTGGTCGCCGCCCGAGCCGCCGTACTCCTCGTCGATGGTCAGCCCGAGGAAGCCGACCTCGCCGAGCTTCTTCACGATGCCCCGGTCGACCTCCTCGGCCCGGTCCCAGGCCACCACGTTGGGGGCGATCTCCCGCTCGACGAAGTCCCGGGCGAGCTGCCGGACGGCGGTCTGCTCCTCGTTGAGCTCCAGGTTCACGACGAGATCACCCCACGGTTGACGGAACGCACGGCGGACCTGAATGCCGTACATTTAAATTAGCACTGCTAGTTTCAAGGTGCAGCCCTACTATGTGCGCCATGGCCCGACCGCGCAAGCCCCTCCTCAGCACCGACCGGATCATCGAGACGGCACGAGAGCTCGTGGACGCGGAGGGCCTGGCGGCCGTCTCCACGCGCCGGCTCGCCGCCGAGCTGGGGGTGAGCGGGCCCTCGCTCTACAACCACTTCCGCACCAAGGACGAGATCCTGGAGGCGGTCGCGGACTCGGTGAGCGCCCAGGTCGATCTGTCGATGTTCGAGGACGGCCGGGACTGGCGGACCGCGCTGCACGACTGGGCCGTCTCCTACCGGTCCGCCCTGCGCGACCACCCGCACATCGTCCCGGTCCTGGCCACCGGGCCCGGCCGCCGCCCCGCCGGACTGCGGCTCGCCGACGCCGTCTACGGCGGGATGGTCGGCGCCGGCTGGCCGCCCTCGCAGGCCACCTCCATCGGCGCGCTGATGCGGTACTTCATCATGGGCTCCGCGCTCGGCTCGTTCGCCGGGGGCTTCGTGGACGACGAGACCGCGTACGACCCCTCCGACTACCCGCACCTCGGGCAGGCCCACCTCCTCGCCGAGCAGCAGGAGAAGATCGACGAGCGCGCCTTCGAGACGGGTCTGACGGCGCTGCTGGACGGGCTGGCCCAGCAGTACGCACAGGTCGGACCGACCGCGTAACGACACTTCGGCGGCCGCCGAAGTGTCGGTGCCGCATCCTGGGTGCATGACCACCAAGGACCCGCAGGCGCGCGGACTCGCGGCACTGGCCGCGCTGATCGCGGACGAGACGCGGGCCGCGTGTCTGCTGACGCTGCTGGACGGGCGGGCCTGGACGGCCGGTGAGCTGGCCCGGCACGCGGGCGTCACCGCGTCCACGCTGAGCGAGCACCTGGGCAGGCTGGTCGCGGGCGGACTGCTCACCGAGGAGCGGCAGGGGCGGCACCGGTACGTACGGCTGGCCGACGCCCGGGCGGCACAGCTGATCGAGGACCTGGCCGCGCATGTCGCACCCGTGGCCCGGCGCCCGCGCACCCTGCGGGAGTCCACCGCGGGCTCCGCCATGGCACGCGGGCGCACCTGCTACGACCACCTCGCCGGGCGGCTCGGCATCGCACTCACGGACGCGCTGACCGAGCGCGGGCTGCTCCGCCAGGACACCGGGTTCGCGCTCACCGAGGCGGGCCTCGACTGGTTCGGCGCGGCCGGCATCACCCTCGACCGCACCGGGCGCCGCCCCCTGGCCCGAGCCTGCCTCGACTGGACCGAACGCCGGCCCCACCTCGCGGGGGTCGCGGGCGCGGCACTGTGCCGCCATGCCCTGGAGGCGGGGTGGTGCGTACGGATCGGCTCCGAGCGGGCGGTGAAGGTGACTCCGTCGGGGGAGCGGGTGCTCTCCGAGCTGTTCGGGGTCGAGTGGCGGGCCTGGTGCTGAGTCCGGCTACGGAGGTGGGGGGTTCTGTGATGTGCCGGGTGCGGCTCCGTTGCGGCTGGTCGCGCAGTTCCCCGCGCCCCTGAGGGGTTGCACGCCCGTCGGCCGACATGGCTCCGCCCATGTTCGGCCGAGAGCGTCTCCTGACCACCTCGTCAGAACACGACCAGCGCCCGGCCGCCCTTCCCCGCCAGCATGTTCTCGAACGCGGCCGGGATTCCCTCGAGTCCGATCCGTTCCGTCACCAGCGTGCCCAGGTCCAGTCGGCCCGCCCGTACGTGCTCGGCGAGCACGGGGAGGTCCCGGGCCGGGTCGGAGTTGCCGTACACACAGCCGGACAGGGTCCTGCCCCAGTGGAAGATCTCCAGGGCGTTGAAAGTGACCTGCTGGTCCTTGCCACCGATGCCGACCACGGTCGTCCGGCCGCCGCGGCGGGTGGAGTCCCACGCGGCCCTGATGCTGACCGCGCGGCCCACGCACTCCACGGAGACGTCGACACCCTGCTTGCCGGTGAGGGCGCGGATCTCCCTGGGCGTGTTCTCGGAGGCGACGACGTAGTCGGTCGCGCCGGCCGCACGCGCCAGCTCCTCCTTCTCCGGAGAGACATCGACCGCGACGATCCGCGCGGCGCCCGCGATCCGGGCCGACTGGAGGGTGGCGAGGCCGACTCCGCCCACGCCGAACACCGCGACCGTCTCGCCCGGCTGGACCCGCGCCGAGTGGTGGACGGCGCCGTAGCCGGTGAGGACGGCGCAGCCGAGGAGGGCGGCGTCCGCGAGCGGCACGCCCTCCGGCAGGGGCAGCACGCAGGAGGCGGCGACCACCGTCTCCTCGGCGAACGCGGCGACGTTGAGACCGGGGTGGAGGTCGGTGCCGTCGACGGTGCGGGCGTAGACGTCGGCGGCACCGCCCAGCGCGTTGCCGCACAGCCAGACCTCGCCGAGCAAGCAGGCGTGGCAACTGCCGCATGAGGGTGCCCAGTTCAGGACGATCTGGGAGCCTGGGGATACGTGGGTGACCCCTTCGCCCACGGCGACGACGGTGCCCGCGCCCTCGTGGCCGAGCACGGCCGGGACCGGCACCCGCATGGTGCCGTCGGACAGGGAGAGGTCGGAGTGGCAGACCCCGGCGGCGGCGAGGCGGACGCGGACCTGTCCGGGGCCCGGGTCGGGCAGCTCGACCTCGGTGATCTCCAGCGGGGCGCCGATGGCGGGCAGGACGGCGGCACGTACGGCCATGACTCGGAACTCCCTTAGAACTGGAGGGACTTGGTCTGGAGGTACTCGGCGAGTCCATGCGCGCCGAGTTCCCGGCCCACACCGGACTGCTTGTAACCGCCGAAGGGGGCCGAGGGGTTGAAGCGGCCGCCGTTGATGTCGACCTGGCCGGTGTCCATGCGGCGGGCGAAGGCCACCGCCTCCGTCTCGTCGCCGGCCCAGACGGCGCCCGCGAGGCCGTAGACCGTGCCGTTGGCGATGCGCAGGGCGTCCTCCTCGTCCGCGTAGCGGAGGATCGTGAGGACCGGGCCGAAGATCTCCTCCTGCGCGATCGTCATCTCGGGGGTGACGTCCGCGAACACGGTGGGACTGACGAAGTAGCCGGTCTCGCGCGCGGGCTCGGCGCCGCCCACGACCAGACGCGCACCCTCGGCGAGGCCCTGCTCGATGTAACCGCGCACCCGGGCCTGCTGCCTGGCGCTGACGACCGGGCCGATGCGGTCGCCGTACTTGGCGGCGGCCGCGGCGGCGAGCTCCACCGCCTCCTCGTACCGGTCGGTGTGCACCAGCATGCGGGTCCAGGCGCTGCACGTCTGGCCGGAGTTGGACATGACGTTGGCGACGCCGACGTTCACCGCCTTGGCGAGGTCGGCGCTGGGCAGGATGACGTTGGCGGACTTGCCGCCGAGTTCGAGGGCGACCTTCTTGACGGCCGCGCCCGCCACCGTGCCGATCTTCCGGCCGACCGCGGTGGAGCCGGTGAAGGAGACCAGGTCGACGTCCGGATGCTCGGCGAGGGCCTGTCCGGCGACCGGACCGAGGCCGGTGACCAGATTGAACACGCCCGCGGGGACGCCCGCTTCATGGACCGCCTCCGCGAAGAGCTGGGCGGTGAGCGGGGTGTCCTCGGCCGGCTTCACCACGATGGTGCAGCCCGCGGCGAGGGCCGGGGCGACCTTGGCGACGATCTGGTGGAGGGGGTAGTTCCAGGGGGTGATCGCGCCGACCACGCCCACGGGTTCGTGGTGGACGGTCGAGTTGCCGACCCTCTCCTCGAAGACGTGGGTCGCGGCGAGTTCGGCGTAGGAGCCCGCGACCGCGATCGGCACGCCCGCGTGGACCGTCTGCGAGAACGGGAGCGGTGCGCCCAGCTCCGCGGTGACCGTCTCGGCGATCTCGTCCTTGCGGGCCACGAGCACGTCCCGCAGCGCGGTCAGCCGTGCGGCCCGCTCGGCCGGCGGGGTCGCGGCCCAGGCCGGGAGGGCGGCACGGGCGGCCCGTACGGCGGTGTCGACGTCCTCGGCCGTACCGGCCGGGACCCGGCCGATGACCTGCTCGTCGACCGGGTTCACGACCTCGATCACGTCCCGGCCGGCGGCGGGGCGCCAGGCGCCGTCGATGTACAGGCCGTCGTGTGACTTCATGCTGCTTCCTCCCGGCGGGGCTGCGTCGTCCGACACTCAAACTAGCGGTGTTAGTTTTCCAGCGCCAGATGTGACCGGACGCTCCCGGACACCCGACGCTCCGGAATGCTCAACGCTCCGGAAACACGGGATGCTCCGGAATATCAGAAGTCGACCTGAGCCCCTTCGTCCACCCGGCCCACCGACTCCTGGCCGAAAGCCTTCTCGTAGGCCCGCCGGATCTCCTCGATGCTCCGGTCGTTCGCGTCGGCCCGCCCCACCGGATACAGCAGGACCAGTTCGTACGACCGCTCCCGCTCGATCGTGCCGTGCGCGTCCCGCCACTGCCCGCGCACGTCCCGCACGGTGAGCCCGTCCGGGAAGTCGGGGGTGACCTCCTTGTCGACGAAGGCCATGAACTGCCGGTCGGTGACGGCCGGGCCGCCGTCCGGGCGCGCGGTGCCGAAGAGGAGCCGGGTCTCGATGTACGGCTTTCCGCGCGCCGGAGCGTGGGCATCGGCGTCGGCGAGGGTGGCGTGGGCGGTCGGGGCGGCGGCCAGCAGAAGGCCGGCGGTGGTGAGGGCGGCGGTGGTGAGGGCGGCCCGAGTGGGGGTGAGGGGCTTGCGCATGCCCCATCCCTAGTGGGCCCACTCCTCCAGGTCGGGCAGCCGCGCCGGGGACGGGCAGATGCGTTCGCCGTGCTGGTCGAAGACGAAGAGATGGGCGATGTCGACCAGGAGAGGGACCTGCATGCCGTGCCGGAGGCTGATGTCGGGGGTGGTGCGCACGACGAGGTCGCCGGGCAGTCGGCCCTCCGCGGGCACCGGTCCGGGCTCGGCGTCCGCCGGGTGCTCCAGGACCACCACCGGCCCGGCGCGCAGCGCACCGGCCCGCTCCCTGAGCCGCTCCAGCACCGTCGGGCCCTCACGACGACGGCGCCGCGAGGGACGGACGGCCGGGCGCGGGGCCTCCAACTCCGGTACGACGGCCGGGCGGGAACCGGTGTTGAAGTGGACGAGGACCTCGTGCCCCTGGAACTCCACGTGCTCCACCAGCCCGCTGATCGGCACCTCGCCGGGCCGGGCGGAGGCGGGCTTGGCGATGCGGACGGCCTCCGAACGCAGTCCGACGATCACCTCGCGGCCCTGCTGCACCCGCAGCAGCCGGTGGTCCGTGCTGAGCGGTTCGGGCAGCCGCAGGGCCTGCTTGCCGAGGCTGATCGTCATCGCCCCGTCCAGCGGGGCGCGGACGACTCCCCGCAGCAGATTGATGCGCGGGATGCCGATGAAGGCGGCGACGAAGACATTACGCGGGAGCGCGTACACGGTGCGTGGGTCGCCGACCTGCTGAAGCACTCCGCCGCGCAGCACGGCGACCCGGTCGCCGAGCGACATCGCCTCGGCCTGGTCGTGCGTGACGTACACCGTGGTGACCCCCAACTCCCTGGTGAGCTGGAAGATTTCGGCCCTCAGATGGTTGCGGAGCTTGGCATCTATGTTGGACAGGGGCTCGTCCATCAGGAAGGCGGAGGGGTGGCGGGCTATGGCCCGGCCCATGGCGACCCGCTGGCGTTCGCCGCCGGAGAGCTGGCTGGGGTAGCGGTCGAGGAGGTCCTCGATGCCCAGCAGCCGGGCGGTGGCGTCCACCCGGGGGCGCGGGTCCGCGCCGGGGGCCTCGATGCGCAGCGGGAAGCCGATGTTGTCCCGGCTGGTCATGCTGGGGTAGAGGGCGAAGTTCTGGAAGACCATCGCGATGTCCCGGGCGGACGGCTGCAGATCGTTGGCGTACTCACCGTCCAGCAGCAGTTCGCCCTCGTCCATGTCCTCCAGTCCGGCGATCATGCGCAGGACCGTGGACTTGCCGCAGCCGGAGGGTCCGAGCAGGACGAGGAACTCCCCCGGCGCGATGTCCAGCGACAGCCGGTCCACGACGCGAACGCCTCGCGTGTAGGACTTGCTCACGTCGTGCAGGGAGATGGCGCGTGTCATGGCTGCTGCCCCCGGGGGCTGTCCAGAGCGCTGGTGCCGGTGCTCCGTGATGGAAGGCCGCGTGCGGGTCGAACGGGGCCTGTGAGTCACGGAAGTTAACGGAATGTGTGCGGCCGGGGGAAGACACGCGCCCGAATACCCGTATTACGCCAGGTGGGCAGGGAAACGGACGGCGCGATTCAGCGGGTGCCGGCTGTCGTGTGCGGCTCGCGGGCACGGCGACGGAGCCTGAACCAGGCAGCCCCGCCGACCGCGGCCAGCCCCACGGCGGCGGAGCCCGCGACCGGGCTGAAGGGGTTGTCGCGGGGCGGTCCGGAGCCGTCGGCGGGCGAGCCGCCCTTCGGACCGCCGTTGCCGCCCCCGGCCCGCCGCTGCCGCCACCCGGTGTGCCGCTCGGGCTGCTGCCGGGCGTACCGCCGGGCCCGGTCGGGCAGTCGACCTTGAAGACCTTGCGCCCGCTCGCGCCCTTGCCCTGGGCGGCGGTCCAGGTCAGCTTGTACTGCGCGGCGGGCAGCAGCAGGTTGTCGGAGGTTCCGGCACCGTCGACGAGCGCCAGGGAACTGGAGAAAGTGACGGCCCCCCGCCTCGCGGGCTGCGGCTCGATCGTCCAGTCGATCCCCTCGGCCTCGTCGAAGTCGACCGCGTCGAGGTAGAGGCTGCAGGCCTTCGGCCCGTCGAGATACGTGGCGACGGCCGTGCCCAGCACATGGATCTCGATGTCCCCGTCATCACCGGGGGCCGCTTCGGCCGGCGGACCGAGGAGGACGGTCCCCGCTACGGTGAGCGCCGTCCATGCGGCGGCTCTGCGGGGCAGGGACGAAGTCGACATGCCGGCCCTCCGTCAGATGCTTGTCATACGCCTCTCATCATCTGACTCCCTTTCACATCCGCGCTCCGTCGCACGGGAACGGCGCCGCGCGCCCCCTCGTACATCACCCCGCCGGCTCAACGAGGCCGCAGATCCCACCCCGAGCCGGCGGTGCGACGACGTCGGGTCACGGCGTCGCGGTGAGTTCGACCGGCACTCCGTTGAGGACCGCGTTGCCCGACAGCGGATCCAGCAGGCTGCCGTCGAGGAGCTGGTTGACGTTGACTCCGGGAGTCAGGACCGCGTGGTTCATCCGGATTCCGGGGCGGTCGTGGCCCCAGCCGTGCGGCAGGCTCACGACGCCCGGCCGGACGCCGTCGGTGATCTCGGCGGGGGCGACCACCTCTCCCCCGGCCCCCTTCACCCGTACGTCGGCCCCGTCGCGCACGCCCAGGCGGTCCGCGTCCTCGGGGTGGATGTGCAGGGTGCAGCGGTTGGTGCCGCCGGTGAGGGCGGGCACGTTGTGCATCCAGCTGTTGTTGGAGCGCAGATGGCGGCGGCCGACGAGGACCAGCCCGTCGGGGCGCTGGGCCAGCGCCTCCCGCAGCCGGGGCAGGTCGTCCGCGATCGGCTGCGGCAGCAGCTCGACCTTGCCGCTCCTGGTCTTCAGCGGCTGCGGGAGCCGCGGGCGCAGCGGGCCGAGGTCGATGCCGTGCGGGTGGTCGAGCAGCTGCCGCAGGGTCAGCCCGTCGGGCCGTACGCCGAAACCCTCGCCGTAGGGGCCGAGGCGCAGCATCATGTCGAGCCGGCGCTCGGGACCGGTCGCGCCGGTGAGCTGTGCGGCCAGCTCCTTCGGGTCCCGGCCGTACACGGGAGAGTGTTCCTCGCGCACCGCCTTGCCGAGGGTCTGGTCGATCACCATGTCGTCGACGGACGAAGGGGCGGCGCCGCTCATGCCGACAACGGCCAGGATCAGCCGGGCCAGGATCTCGGACTCGGCCATCCGGCCGGGCTCCAGCGGGACGGCGGGGCGGGCGTAGCGGACCTGGTTGCGCACGGCGAGGGTGTTGAAGGCGAAGTCGTGGTGCGGGCTCTGCGAGGGCGGCGGCGGGGGCAGTACGACGTGGGCGTGGCGCGAGGTCTCGTTCAGATACGGGTCGACGCTGACCATGAAGTCGAGGGAGTCCAGGGCCTTGTCGAGCCGGTCGCCGTCGGGGGCGGAGAGGACGGGGTTGGCGGCGATGGAGATGAGGGCGCGGACCGGCTCGCCCTCCTCGGTGGCGGTGTCGATCTCCTCGGCGAGCGCGGACAGCGGCAGCTCGCCCTTGGCCTCGGGGTGCCGGCGCACCCGGGAGTGCCAGCGGCCCAGGGCAAAGCCGTGGCCGGGTCCGGCGGGCCGGGGGGTCCTGTCGGTGGCGGCCTGCGGGAAGAGGGCGCCCCCGGGCCGGTCGAGGTTGCCGGTGAGGATGTTGAGGACGTCGACGAGCCAGCTGGCGAGGGTGCCGTGCGGGACCGTGCAGGTGCCTATGCGGGCGTACACGGCGGCGGTGGGGGCGGCGGCGAGTTCACGGGCGAGGGCGCGGATCGTGTCCGCGTCGACGTCGCAGGCCTCCGCCGTGGCCGCGGGGGTGAAGTCCCGTATCGCGTCCCGGAGTTCGTCCAGCCCCTGCACATGCGGGGCGAGCTCGCCGAGCTCGACGAGTCCTTCCTCGAAGAGCACGTTCGTCATCGCCGCGAGCAGCAGCGCGTCGGTGCCGGGGCGGATCGCGAGGTGCCGGTCGGCGAGTCTGGCGGTGCGGGTGCGGCGCGGGTCGATGACGGTGAGGGTGCCGCCGCGGGCCCTGAGCGCCTTGAGCTTGCCGGGGAAGTCGGGGGCGGTGCACAGACTTCCGTTGGACTCCAGGGGGTTGGCGCCGATGAGGAGCAGATGGTCCGTGTGGTCGAGGTCGGGCACGGGGACGGCGTTGGCGTCGCCGTACAGGAGTCCGCTGGAGACGTGCTTGGGCATCTGGTCGACCGTGGAGGCGGTGAACAGGCTGCGGGTGCGCAGGGCGCCGAGCAGGACCGTCGGGTACAGCGCGCCGGCCATGGTGTGCACATTCGGGTTGCCGAGGACGACTCCGACCGCGTCGGGGCCGTACCGCTCGACGACCGGACGCAGGCCCGCGGCCACCGCGTCGAACGCCTCCTCCCAGGTGGCCTCGCGCAGTTCGCCGTCCTTGCGGACCAGGGGTGCGCGCAGCCGGTCCGGGTCGCCGTCCACGGCACCGAAGCAGGCGCCCTTGGGGCAGATGAACCCCTTGCTGAAGACGTCGTCGCGGTCGCCGCGGGCGCCGGTGACACGGGTGCCCTCGATGGTGAGGGTCAGCCCGCAGGTGGCCTCGCACAGGGGGCAGATTCGCAGGGCGGTGCGGGACACGGGTCCTCCCGGGTGGCGGCGGCGCGGCTGCGGTGGCGCACGGACGGGCCGAGCATACCGACCGGTATGCCCAATGGGGAGGCCTCTCGGAAAGGGGTCCGGAATCGGACGGTTCAGTCCAGCACGCGCGCCAGATACGCCCGCAGCAGCTCCCGGGTCTCCGCGATGATCGCCTCGTCGCCCTGCGGGTCCACCCGGAAGGCGAGGTGGACCAGCGTGTCGGCGGTCTCCACGGCGATCAGGAAGGTGCGGCGCAGTTCGTCGTCGGGGGTGCGGCCGAGGTAGCCGGAGAGCAGGTCGGTGAGGCGGTCGGCGACACGGTGGTTGGGCTCGGTATGGCGGGCTCCGACCGGGATCTGGTTGCCGAAGTCGACGAGGGAGAAGCCGGGCGCGGTGCGCTTCATGGCCAGGTACTCGTCGAGCACGGCGTCCATGGCCGCCCGCCAGTCATCGCTGCCCCCGTCCCCGAGCCGCTCGGTGACACGCTCGCTGTACCGCTCCAGGTTGCGCTGGGCGAGCGCGTCCACCATCTGCCGTTTGTTGCCGAAGAAGCGGTAGACCGAGCCGATGGGCACACCGGCGCGCAGCGCCACGGCCCGGGTGCTCAGGGCGTCGTAGCCGACCTCGTCGAGGAGGTCGGCGCAGGCGTCGAGGATCCTGGTCAGCCGTTCGGCACTGCGCCGCTGGACGGGCGCTCGGCGAAGCGATGCATGGGGCACGGGCTTCATGATGCCTTTCCGCCGGGGTCCGGTGAACATCGCCCCTGAGTACGGAGGAAGGTGGCCATTGCACTCATCGGGCCGTCGCGCCCGTCGCACCGCTCGTGGCCGGCGTCGCCCCCGTCTCCGTCTCCGCCCCCGACGCCGTGATGTCGGCCGTGCTCTCCACCGGCTTGCCGCGTACGGCCCACACCGTGTCGTCGTCCGCGTAGAGGCGGGCCGTGACGTGATGCGTGCCGTGCGGGACGAGGCGGGGGGCGAGGCGGTACTCGGGGGAGCGCAGCCGGGTGACCAGGCCGCCGTCCACGAAGAGGTACGCGAGGCCGCGGCCGGCCGTCGGCTCGGCCTTCGTGCCGGCCGGTGAGAAGCGGAAGTTGCGGACGGTCAGCCGGACGTCCCAGTTGCCGGCGGCGTCCGGGGCCACCTCGACGTCGACGTCGGGCGCCCCCTTCTTGCCGACCTCACGGTAGTGCCGCCCTTGGCCGTCCGTCTCGCCGAGGACTCTGCCCACCGGTGAGGGCGAGTCCCCGTCCTCGCGTTCGTGCGCCTCGCCTGTTCCGCAACCCGTCGTTCCGGTCAGCAGCAGGACGCAGACCGCGAGGGTGGCCCGAAATCCGCGCGTCCATGACATGCCGGGGAGACTAGAACACCGTTCGGACCACCGGATCCCCCTGAGGTCTGGTTCCGGTCGGTCCCGAGGCGGAGGACCACAACCCTCTTGCGCCGACGAAATCGCAATCCTACGGTGTTGCATAGGAATCGGGTTCGCAAGGGAGCGATCATGAGCGGGGACGCGCGGAAGACCGCCGAGACACTGGCCCACCTCTCCGGATTCGGCAATGAACACGCCTCGGAGGCGGTGCCGGGCGCCCTGCCCGAGGGCCGCAACTCGCCACAGCGGGCTCCGCTCGGGCTGTACGCGGAGCAGCTCAGCGGTACGGCCTTCACCGAGCCCAGGGCGTACAACCGCCGTTCCTGGCTGTATCGCATCCACCCCTCGGCCGCGCACCCCGCGTTCACCCGCACCGACAACGGCGCGATCCGCACGGGTCCCTTCGCCGAGACCGAGCCGGACCCGAACCGTCTGCGCTGGAACCCGCTGCCCGAGCCGCCGGCCGGGACGGACTTCCTCGCGGGCCTGTGGACCCTGGGCGGCAACGGCGACGTGACCCAGCGCGCCGGTATGGCCGTGCACCTGTACCACGCCAACGCCTCAATGGAGCGCGTCTTCAGCGACGCGGACGGGGAGCTGCTGATCGTCCCGGAGCGCGGCGGGCTGCTGCTGCGCACGGAGTTCGGGCTGCTGCACGCGGAGCCCGGACATGTGGCGCTGATCCCGCGCGGGGTGCGCTTCCGGGTGGAGCTGCTCGACGCCTCCGCCCGGGGTTATGTGTGCGAGAACTACGGCGCCGCCTTCCGGCTGCCCGACCTCGGCCCGATCGGCGCCAACGGGCTCGCCAACGCCCGGGACTTCCGGGCGCCGGTGGCCGCCTACGAGGACGTCGAGGGCCCGGTGGAGGTGGTGAACAAGTTCTGCGGCAACCTCTGGACGGCCACGTACGACCACTCGCCGCTCGACGTGGTCGCCTGGCACGGCAACTATCTCCCGTACGTGTACGACCTGCGCCGTTTCAATGTGATCGGCACGATCTCGTACGACCACCCCGACCCGTCGATCTTCACGGTCCTCACCTCCCCGTCCGACACCCCGGGCCTGGCCGGCGTCGACTTCGTGGTCTTCGCGCCGCGCTGGCTGGTGGGCGAGGACACCTTCCGGCCGCCGTACTTCCACCGCAACGTGATGAGCGAGTACATGGGGCTCATCGAGGGGGCGTACGACGCGAAGGCGGAGGGTTTCGTGCCGGGCGGGGGTTCGCTGCACAACATGATGTCGGCGCACGGACCGGACCGGGAGACCTTCGACCGGGCGAGCGCGGCCGAGCTGCGGCCGCAGAAGGTCGACGACGGGCTCGCGTTCATGTTCGAGACGCGCTGGCCGGTGACGCTCACGCCCCACGCGGCAGGGGCGGACCACCTCCAGCAGGGATACGACGACGTGTGGCAGGGCCTCGAGCGGCACTTCCGCCCCTTGCACTGATGATTCGCTCCAGGTACGGATGACCCAGTGACCTCCTTCGCTCCGGACTCGATCGTCCTGAACCGCAAGCTGCCGCTCTGGTATCAGGTGTCGCAGTCGCTGCGCGCCTCGATACTCGGCCGCTCGCCGCGGGACCCGCTGCGCCTGCCCACCGAGGAGCGGCTGGCGGAGCACTACGGCGTCAGTGTGCTGACCATGCGGCAGGCGCTGAAGGAGCTGGAGGACGAGGGGCTGATCAGCCGGCACCGGCGGCGCGGGACGTTCATCGAGCCCGGTGTCCAGCGGGGCGCGCCCGTGCGTCTGCTGGGCTCGGTGGACGCGATCGTGGCCCAGCAGTCCGGTATGACGACCGAGCTGCTGGACCACGGAACCGGGCCCGTGCCGGCGGAACTCGCCGAGTACTTCCCGGATCTGGCCGAGGTGGCGTCGTACCACCGGCTGCGCAGCGACGAGAAGACCGGCGAGCCGACCAACCACGCCCGCAACCACATCCGTCCCGAACTGGCCGCGCGCATCGACCTGGACGATCTGGTCCGCTGGCCGATGACCAAGGTGCTGCGGGATGTCGTCGGGGCGGACATCAGCCGCATCACGGACACGGTCGAGGCCCGGCTGGCCGACCCGGACACCGCGCGGCTGCTCCAAGTCCCGCTGCTCAGCCCGATCCTGCACTACACGGGTGTGACGTACGACACCGACGGCCGTGTCCTCGACGTGGCCGTCATCCACTACCGGGGGGACCGCTTCTCCTTCACGGTGACCTTGGACGCCACCTGACCCGCCCCGGACCGGCAGGTCGTACCATGCCCAGCGTGACGCACGAGGACGCTCCGCTGCTCGCGGACCTCATGCCGTGGTCCGTCGCACCCCTGCGGCCGGGCCGCGCCTGGCCGACGGCGCCCGACGCGGCCTGCCTGAAGGCCCGCTGGGACGCCCTGCTCAAGGCCGACGGCCCCGACCGGGAGGCCCTGTTCGAGCCCACGCGCTCGCGCACGCTGCACTCCGCGGTGGGTCAGCTGCCGGGACAGTCCAGCGGCACGGAGAAGCTGGTGCGTGCTTCGGGGCCGTGCCCGAAGCCGGTACGCGTGCTCGCGGCGCCCTTCGACGAGCAGTGGCTGATCCCGGACCACCGGTTGATCGACACGGCCCGCCCGGAGCTGTGGCGGGTGGCGGACGAGCACCAGGTGTTCGCCGTGGAGTCGCCCGCCGACACCCCGGGCCCGCCCCTGCTGGCGACGTCGCTGCTGCCCGTCCTGCGCCCCGGCCGCATCCGCCCGCTGTACCGCCGCCCCGGCGGCACGGAACCCAATCTGGCGCCGGGCCTGCTCGAGCACCTGGATTCCCGCCTCGGTCTGTCCCCCACCCCGGTGGACTTTCTCGCGTGGGTCATGGCGACGGTACGCCCGGACCTCACGGTCCCCCTCACCGAGGACGCCGAACTCTGGTCGCGGGGCGTGGAGTCGGGCCGTCGGCTGCTCTGGCTGATGCGGCGGGACGGCGAGCGCCCCAAACTCCCCGGCGGCCGCCGCCCGTACGTCCGCGCGCCGCTCCCCTCCCTCCCCCTCACCCTGCACTACGACCGCGACGAGGAGACCCTCCACCTCGACGAGGGCCGTATCTCCCCCGTACCGCCCGAGGCCTGGGACTTCGAGGTGGCCGGAGTCCGGGTCCTGGAGCAGTGGTTCACCACCCGCACCACGCCGCCCGAGCCGGGCACCCTGACCGCGATCCGCCCGACGACCTGGCCGCAACCATGGACGTCGGAACTGCTGGAGCTCATCACGGTCCTGGCGCTACTTGCCGAACACCGCCCCCAACAGGCCGAGTTGCGCATGACGGCCCCACTCACGGCCACGGCACTGCACAAGGCCGGCATACTCCCGGTCCCGGACGCCTCCCGCGGCCCCGCCTCGGTCCTTGACCACCACGAGGAGGGCCCGGAGGGCCAGTTCACGCTGGTCTGACGCTCACCGAGGGCCGGCTCCCCTCCAGGCCGTCCCCGCACAGTCACCGGCTGCCGCGCTCCACGTCGAACGCGTCGAGTACCCGGTTCAACGCCCGTGCGAGCACCGCCTCCAGGTCGATCGGGCCCTGGTCCTCCATGAAGGCCGCCGCCATGTGCGGGTACGCGCCCGTGGCAATACGGCTGCCCAGGTAGGCGATGCGGGCCGCGTTCTCCTGGTCCTCCGACCAGGGGAGGGAGCGGGTGCGTTCGGCGGTCTCGAGTTCGTTCCTGACGTACGTCGTCACCACGCCGTTGAGCATCGCGACGAGTTCCATCTTCGTGCCGTAGGACGCCTCCAGGGGGTCCAGGCAGGCGAGGCAGTGTTCGAGGTAGCGCAGGGCGTTCGGGCTGAAGCCGTAGACCGGGGACATCAGGCGCGGCACCCAGGGGTGGCGGTGCATCAGGGCGCGGGTCTGGTGCGCGACCCGAAGCATGTCGGCCCGCCAGTCGCCGCCCGGCTCCCAGAGCTCGTGCTCGGCGCTGACCGCGTCGACCATCAGCTCGTACAGATCCTCCTTGCGGGGGACGTAGTTGTACAGCGACATCGTGCCGCACCCCAGTTCGGCCGCGACGTGCCGCATCGACACCGCGTCCAGCCCGCGCTCGTCGGCGATCCGGACGGCGGCGGCCGCGACGTCGGCACGAGTGTACGCCGGTCTCGGACCCCGGCCCGTGCGCTCGGGGCGCGCCCAGATCACCTCGGGTTCGGCCCCTCGGACTGCCATCGGTCATCACCTCGACCACCATGCTAGTTACGTACACCGTACGCAGTGCGCTATGGTCGCCGCATGGCTACTACGTACGCTGTACTCAGTGAGGGTCTGGAGAAGCGCTTCGGCGCTGTGTACGCCCTGCGCGGGCTGGATCTGGCCGTCGCGCAGGGCACGGTCTGCGGGCTGCTCGGCCCGAACGGGGCGGGAAAGACGACGGCCGTACGGCTGCTCACCACGCTGCTGCGGCCGGACGCGGGTTCGGCCCGGGTCGCGGGACACGACCTCGTACGGGACGCGGCGGCGGTGCGGCGCCGGATCGCCGTCACGGGGCAGTACGCCTCGGTGGACGGGGATCTGACCGGGCGGGAGAACCTGCGGCTGTTCGCCCGGCTGCACCGGGTACGCGGACCGGCCGGGCGCGCCGGTGAGCTGCTGGAGCGCTTCGGGCTGGCCGAGGCCGCCGACCGGCCCGCCTCGACCTACTCGGGCGGGATGCGGCGCAGGCTGGACCTCGCGGCCTGCCTCGTCCGCCGGCCCGACGTACTGTTCCTCGACGAACCCACCACCGGGCTCGACCCGGCCGGCCGCAACGGGATATGGCAGGCCGTGCGCGAGCTGAGGGCGGACGGCACCACGGTGCTGCTGACCACCCAGTATCTGGAGGAGGCCGACCAGCTCGCCGACGAGATCGCCCTGGTGGACCGGGGCAGGGTCGCGCACACCGGCTCACCGGCCGAGCTCAAGGCGCGCGTCGGGTCGTACGCGGAGGTCGTCGTCACCCACGCCGACGCCCTGGCGCGGGCCGCGACCGTGCTCGGCGAACTCACCGGAACCGAGCCCGCGTTCGACCACGACCGCGGCGCCGTCGGCGCGGTCAGCACCGATCCGACGCTCACGCTTCCCCGCCTCGTGCGCGAACTCGACGCGGCGGGCGTGCCGCTGGCCGACGCCGGCCTCAGGCGGCCGACTCTCGACGACGTCTTCCTCCGGCTCACCTCGGACCCCACGGACGGCAAGGAGCTCGCGGCATGAGTGTGGTGGCGTACGACGGATGCGTGATGGTGGGGCGGCAGCTGCGGCGGGTCCGCAACAGTCCTGGGCTCGCGATCCTGACGCAGATGATGCCGGTGAACATGCTGCTGTTCTTCGGCTATGTCTTCGGCAGCGCGCTCGCCGTGCCCGGCCGGGAGTACCGCTCGTTCCTGCTGCCGGGGCTGCTGGTGGCGACCGCGGCCGGCGGGATCATGACCGGGATGTTCCAGGCCGCCCAGGACGCGCACCGGGGTGTGATGGAGCGCTTCCGCACGATGCCGGTGAGCCGGGCGGCCGTGCCGCTCGGGCAGGCGGTGGCGGACCTGGTCGTGACGGCGGTGGGGACCGTGCCACTGCTGCTGGTGGGGCTCGCGGTGGGGTGGCGGGTCGAGGGGTCGGCGGCCGGGGCGCTGGGCGCGGTGGGTCTGCTGCTGTTCTTCCGGTTCGCCTGCACGAGCATCGGGATCTTCCTCGGGCTGCTCACCCGCAGCGAGGACGCCGCCGGGCAGCTCGGCGCCTCGTCCTTCGTGCTGCCGCTGCTGTCCAACGCCTACATCCCCACCGGAAATCTGCCAGGCTGGCTGCGCGCGCTCGCCGAGTGGAACCCGATCAGCGCGGTCACCACGGCGCTGCGGGACCTCTTCGGCAACGCGCCCGTCCCGGACGGCGCCGCCTGGCCTGTGGCCCACCCCGTCGCCGGGTCGCTCGCCTGGTGCGCCGTGCTGACCGCGGTGTTCCTGCCGCTCGCGGTCCGCCGGTACACGCACGGCGGCCACTGAGCACCAGGTCACATGCGGTGGTCGACTACTGACAAAGGCGCCGCGCCCGAGTCATGATCCACCTCATGGACCGACTTCCCCTGCCCCTGGAGGGCATCACCGTCGTCGCCGTCGAACAGGCCGTGGCCGCGCCCTTCGCGACCCGGCAGCTCGCCGACCTGGGCGCCCGCGTCATCAAGGTCGAGCGGATCGACGGCGGCGACTTCGCGCGCGGCTACGACACCGCCGCCGGTGGTCTCGCCTCGCACTTCGTGTGGTGCAACCGGGGCAAGGAGTCCATCGCCCTCGACCTCAAGGACCCGCGCGGCCTGGACGTCGTACGGCGGCTGGTCGCGGACGCGGACGTGTTCGTGCAGAACCTCGCCCAGGGAGCCGCCGCCCGGCTCGGGCTGGACGCGGACACACTGTGCGCCGCGCATCCGCGGCTGGTCGCCGTGGACATCTCGGGGTACGGGGCGTCGGGCCCGTACGCCGACAAGCGGGCCTACGACATGCTCGTGCAGTGCGAGGCGGGGCTGGTGTCGGTGACCGGGACGCCGGAGCAACCGGTCAAGGCGGGGATCCCGGCGGCGGACATCGCGGCGGCCATGTACGCCTTCTCCGGTGTGCTGGCCGCGCTGGTGCGGCGCGGGACGACCGGGCGGGGCGGTCCGGTGGAGGTGTCGATGCTGGAGTCCCTCGCCGAGTGGATGGGCCATCCCCTGCACCATGCGATGCACGGGGGAACTCCCCCGGCGCGCAGCGGCCTCGCGCACGCCGTCATCGCGCCGTACGACGCCTATCCGACGGCGGACGGCGGGCGGGTACTGCTGTCGGTGCAGAACGACCGGGAGTGGCGGCGGCTGGCCGAGCAGGTCATGGGGCGGCCCGAGCTGGGGACGGACCCGGCGTTCGCGACGAACGCGGCGCGGGTCGAGAACCGGCGGCGCACCGATGAGCTGGTCGGCAAGGCGCTGGGCGCGCTGGAGGCCGACGAGGCGCTGGCCCGGCTGGAGGGCGCGGGCATCGCGTGCGCGCGCCTGAGGGATCTGCACGAGCTGGCGGAGCATCCGCAGCTGGTGGCCCGGGAGCGGTGGCGGCAGGTGGGATCGCCGGTGGGGCCGCTGCGTGCGCTGCTGCCCCCCATCACCATGCCGGGCGGGGACGACGCACGGATGGGGGACGTGCCCGCGCTCGGTCAGCACACCGAGGCGCTGCTGCGTGCCGTGGGGATGACGGACGACCAGATCGCAGCCCTGCGCCGGGACGGTGTGGCGGCCTGAGCGCGGGCCCTCAGTGCCTGTTGCCGCCGAACAGCGAGCGACGCAGCCGACGCAGCGGCGCGAACAGGGAGACGTGGCGCATCCGCGCGCCCCGGTCACTGCGCTTGGCGGGCTCACGCGCGGTCAGCTCACGCATCAGCGAGGTCGCCTCGGCCGTCTTCTGCTGCGGTATGGCGGGACCGCCCAGCACCGACAGATGGCGGTCGAGGCGCGAACTGGTCGCGCTGCTCCCGCAGGTGATCGCAGGGACCCTCGCCCTGCTGCGCACTGTTATCTGCTCCATGTCACTCCCCACCCGTACGAGTCCACCCGGCCCGGGCAGGCTAACCCTATCTCCCCGACCGGGCACGCGTGTATCGCGGTCACAGGATTCACCTTCCCCGTAAAGGGGTTGACGATTACTCTCCGAATCCAACTGATTTCAGGGCGAGTTGGACAACTGGCTGAGTTGTGGGCTGAGCTGACCCTCCGTCGGGTTCGACGGTCACTGCGAGTGACGTCGAGGACTTGCCGAGGCCGGCCGCCACCAAGGGCGCGTCACCCTCGAAGAGCCCGAGGGAGCGCGGTGGCACATGGGGGCGCATGAGCCAGAGCTGGTGCACATGGCCGCCGGGCGGCTGTCCATATCCGCTGAGCGTGACGACGGCCTGCCCCTCGGACGCGGAAGCGATCACTCCGATACTTCGGCCCCGCGCGTCCTTGCTGCTGGCGGCGCGGGCGTCGGAGGCGGCCAGAACGTGGGCGATCTCACGCGCCTGGGCCCGTTCGGCGTCGAGCCTGCCCTGGGTCCGGTCGGCCTGGACCGCGAACAGCCCGGCGACGACGAGGGCCGCCGCGGCCGTCGCCGTGGCGAACGGAACGAACAGGGGGCGCGCCCGGGGCGTACGGGTGCGTGTCGGCGGGGGCTGCGTGCCCCAGACGTGCGGCGGCAGTTGGGGTGTGCGCTCGCGCGCGGGGCCGGGCTCCTGCGGAGTCGCGCGTACGGCGGCCAGGACCCGGTCGCGCATCGCGGCCGGCGGCGGGGCGGCCGTGGACCAGGCGAGGCGCACGGCGTCCTCGGACAGGGTCCGCACCTCGGCGGCACAGCGGCCGCAGTCCGCGAGGTGCTTCTCGAAGCGGCGCCGCTCACCGGGTTCGAGGGCGTCCAGCGCGTAGGGGGCCGCGAGCGAGTGCAGATCCTCGCGGTGGAAGAGCTTGCCGAGGACACTCATGCGACACCTCCCAGGCACTTGCGCAGCTGGGTGAGTCCGTCGCGCATACGGGTCTTGACGGTGCCCAGCGGCAGAGAGAGCCGCTCGGCCACCTCACGGTACGTATAGCCGTCGTAGTAGGCGAGGGTGACGGACTGACGCTGGAGTGCGGTGAGCCGGTCCAGGCAGCGGCGCACCCACTCGCGCTCCAGTCCGGCCTCGACCTCCTCGGTCACCTGGTCGAAGGCGGGGGACCCCGCGCGCATCGCCTCGCGCTGCTCCCGCTCGCCCGCGGCACGGGCGCTGCGCACCCGGTCGACCGCACGGCGGTGGGCGAGGGTGAGGATCCAGGACAGGGCGCTGCCCCGGCCGGGGTCGAACCGAGCGGCGGAGCGCCAGAGTTCGAGCAGCACCTCCTGCGCCACCTCCTCCGACTGGGCGGAGTCGCGCACCACACGCCGTACAAGCCCGAACACCGGCCCGGACACCAGTCCGTACAGGTCCTCGAACGCCTTGTGGTCGCCGCCTGCCACGAGCACCAGCAACTCGTCAGCCTCCACTCGTGCCCCCTCTCCCCCGCCGCACCCGGATCGTCCTTTCACACCAGGGATTCGCAACGAACGCACCTCCGGATGGGGTACGGATCAGACTGCCGAAAACGCGGGTCGGATGTGAAGAAAAGATTTTTTGCGTCGGACCAATCCGATCCGGTCCCTCGCTCCGTATACCCGTCCGTCAAGCAAGTTGGGACTGAGGACGGACGGCATGACACCTCTATTCTCCAGGAGCGGCACGGGACGCAAGGGCCTCGTCACGCTCATCTGTGGTGCGCTGGCCGCCGGGGGGCTCGCAGCCGCCGGCGTGGCCACGCTGGAACCGGGGGCGGCCTCCGCCTCCTCCCACCGGGAGGCCCCGCTCATCTCGGGCACCCCGCAGTACGACAACACGGACCTGTACGCGTTCGTCAGCCCGGACAAGCCGGACACGACGACGATCGTGGCGAACTGGATCCCGTTCGAGGAGCCGGCCGGCGGTCCGAACTTCTACACCTTCGCGGATGACGCGCAGTACGACATCCACATCGACAACAACGGCGACGCGCAGGGCGAGTTGCTCTTCCGCTACACGTTCAAGACGCACACCAAGAACAAGAACACCTTCCTCTACAACACGGGCCCGGTCACCAGCCTCGACGACCCGGACCTCAACATCACGCAGACGTACGACATCGACCTCGTCAAGCTGAAGAACCAGCACGTGGTCTCGAAGACCAAGCTGGCGGACAACGTTCCGGTGGCACCGTCGAACGTCGGCAAGGCGTCGATGCCGGACTACGGCAAGCTGCGCTCCCAGGCCGTCTACAAGACGGCGGGCGGCGCCGCGACCTTCGCCGGCCAGGCCGACGACCCCTTCTTCGCGGACCTGCGGGTCTTCGACCTGCTCTACGGCGGCAACCTCACCGAGGTCGGCCGGGACACGCTCAAGGGCTACAACGTCAACACGATCGCCCTCCAGGTCCCCAACGACCTGATCCGCGAGTCGTCGAAGCAGCCGATCGTCGGCATCTGGTCGACGACGCAGCGCAGGAACGCGCAGGGCTACTACTCGCAGGTCTCGCGGCTGGGCAATCCGCTGGTGAACGAGGTCGTCAACCCGCAGAAGGACAAGGACAAGTTCAACGCGTCCGCGCCGTGGGACGACGCGCAGTTCCTGAAGAACGTGACCAACCCCGAGCTGCCGAAGCTCATCGAGGCGATCTACAAGATCAAGGCGCCGGCCGAGCCGCGCAACGACCTGGTCGACGTGTTCCTCAAGGGCGTCAAGGGCCTCAACCAGCCCCCGTATGTGAAGCCCTCGGAGGAACTGCGGCTGAACACCTCCATCACGCCGGCCATGCACCCCAAGCGTCTGGGTGTCCTCGACGGCGACAACGCGGGCTTCCCCAACGGCCGCCGGCTGAGTGACGACGTGATCGACGCCTCCCTGCAGGTGGTCGAGGGTGAACTGGTCGGCTCCAAGAACGACCTGGGTGACGCGGTCGACAAGAACGACAAGAAGTTCGAGAAGTACTTCCCGTACGTGGCCCAGCCGACCTCCGGTTCGCGCGGTGCGCTCGCCAAGGGCACGACCAGCGGCACGGATGT
The DNA here is from genome assembly GCF_025642155.1 of Streptomyces sp. HUAS 15-9. Lineage (NCBI taxonomy): Bacteria > Bacillati > Actinomycetota > Actinomycetes > Kitasatosporales > Streptomycetaceae > Streptomyces > Streptomyces qianjiangensis. The sequence goes on from NZ_CP106798.1 coordinate 1,887,994, forward strand.
GAAGAGCCAGCTCGGCGACGCGCTGCAGCCGGCGGGTTCGTCGTCCGGCGGTTCCGACAACACGATGCTGATCGCCGGCTCGGCGGCCTCGGGCGCGGCCGGGATCCTGCTGATCGGCACCGCCCTCGCGTGGTGGCGCCGTCGTATGCAGCGTCCGTACTGATCGATCCGCACCCCACCGACTGGCGCGGCCCGCGCACCACATCCCCACGGCGCGGGCCGCGCCACCCCACGACCTCCACCAGCAGTGACCAGGCGACCTAGGAGAGGGCATGTCCCCGCGTACGAACGACAACGAGCCCGCCGCGCGGCCGGTGGACACAGACACCGACCCGGGGGACGCCGAAGCGGCGCGGACCATGGACGGGGACGAGGTGCTGGGCGCCGGGGCGACGGGCACTGCCAAGGGCAAGCCCCCGAGCACCGAAACGACGGGCGCTCCCGAGGCCAACGCCCCGGGTGCCGAAACGACGGGCACCCCCGAGGGCGACGCGGTCAGCGAGGCGCGGGTTGAGGCTGTGCGGCGGGTCGGGGCTGCCGGGCGTCGTTGGCAGGCCGCTCGACTCGCCTCATGTGCCGCCCTGTTGGCCGTGGCGATGACCGGCGGGGCGATCGCCCTCGGGGCGGCGCGGGACGGGGCGCCGGCAACCGTGGCGGCCGCCTCCACTGCCGTGGACCCCGCGTTGCTGACCAGCGGGAGCCTGGACGCGAGCATTGCCGCCCTGCAGAGCCATCTCCGATCACAGCCGAAGGACTACGGCGGTTGGGCCACCCTCGGTCTCGCCTACGTGGAACAGGCGCGGACCAAGGGCGACCCGTCCCGCTATCCGCAGGCGGACAAGGCACTGCGACGCTCACTGGCCCTGTCCCCGGACAATGAACAGGCCCTCTGCGGCCGCGCCGCCCTCGCCGCCGCGCGGCACGACTTCAAGGGCGCGCTGACCTACGCGGACAAGGTCCTGAAGGAGAACCCCTACAGCGAACGCGCCCTGTCCTCCCGTATCGACGCCCTGGTCGAACTCGGCCGGTACGACGAGGCGTCGAAGGCCGCCGACACCGCCGACGAGCGCCGCCCCGGAGTGCCCGTCTTCACGCGCTACGCCTATGTCCGCGAACTGCGCGGCGAGGTCGGCGCGGCACGCCAGGTCCTGGAGCAGGCCCTGGCCGGCGCCACCTCGAAGGGCGACATCGCCTACGTCGCCGCCCAGCTCGGCCAGCTCGCCTGGAACCAGGGCGACTACAGGACGGCGCTCACCTACTACGCCCGTGCCCTGGCGGCCGACGAGAACTACCTGCCCGCCCTGGAGGGCCGCGCCCGCGCGCAGGCCGCGAGCGGCGACCGGGCCGACGCCATCAAGGGCATGGAGCTCGTCGTCTCCCGCTATCCGCTGCCCGGCCCCCTCGTCGAACTCGGCGAGCTGTACGAGGCCCGCGGCGGCGAAGGGGACAAGGCCAAGGCGGGCGACCAGTACACCCTGGTCGACGCATGGATCGCCCTCGCCCGTGCCAACGGCGTCAACGCCGACCTCGACACCGCCCTGGCCGCCGCCGACCACGGCGACAAGGCCGAGGCCCTGCGCGCCGCACGCGCGGAATGGGCTCGCCGCCACACCGTGCACACCGCGGACGCCCTCGCCTGGGCCCTGCATGTCAACGGCCACGACCAGGAGGCCCTCCCCTATGCCCGGCGGGCCACCGCCACCGGCTACCGCAACGCCTCCTTCCGCTACCACCGCGGCATGATCGAACTCGCCACCGGCCACAGGAACGACGCCCGCGCCTCCCTTCAGGCGGCTCTGAAGCTGAACCCCGGCTTCTCCCCCTTGGGCGCGGCCAAGGCCCGTACGGCACTGAAGGGCCCGGAGGCGGCCAAGTGAAGCCCCGTCGCCGACTGTTCGCCTCCGCCGCTGCCGTGCTCACCGCCGCCTGCGCGCTCGCGCTCGCCCCTGCCACGAGCGCGAGCGCGCACCCCCTCGGCAACTTCACCGTCAACCGCTACGACGGTCTGGTCGCCGCCCCCGGGCAGCTGCGCGTCGACCACGTCGAGGACCTCGCCGAGATCCCGGCCACCCAGGCCAAGCCCGACATCAAGCGGCTGGGCATGACCGAGTGGGCCCGGCAGCGGTGCACGCAGGCCGCCGAGGGCAGCAAGGTCACCGTCGACGGCCGGACCACCGCACTGTCCGCCGACAGCAGCCACGCCCGGCTGCGGCCCGGACAGGCCGGACTCGACACCCTCCGCGTGGAGTGCCGGCTCACCGCCCGGCTCCCCAAAGGCACCGCGGTCACCCTCGGCTTCCACAGCGCGGGGGTGTCCACCGGGCCCGGCTGGCGGGAGATCACCGCGCGCGGCGACCGGATGACCCTCGCCGCGTCGGACGTCCCGAAGAAATCGGTGTCGCACGAACTCACCCGCTATCCCAAGGAATTGCTCTCCTCCCCCGCCGACACCGCCACCGCCTCGCTGCGGGTGCGCCCCGGCGGGCCCGCCCTCACCGGTGAGCGGCAGGAAGCGCCGGCCGCCTCCGTGCTGCCCCGCGGCGCCGACCGGTGGACCCGGGCCCTGGACGGTCTGGTCGCCCGGCACGACCTCACCGTCGGCTTCGCCGCCCTCGCCCTGCTCATCGCGATCGGCCTCGGCGCGATGCACGCCCTGGCCCCGGGCCATGGCAAGACCCTGATGGCCGCGACGGCCGCGGCCCGCGGCGGCCGGGCCCGGCTGAAGGACGTCCTGCCCCTTGCCGCCTCGGTCACGGTGACCCACACCCTCGGCGTCGTCACCCTGGGCCTGCTCGTCACCGCCGGTTCGGCCGCCACGCCCTCGGTGATCGCCTGGCTGGGCATCGCGAGCGGCGTCCTGGTGACCCTGGCGGGCGTGAACCTCGTACGACGGGCCTGGCGCACCCGGGCCCACACGCACCACGACCATCCGCACGGGCACGCCCACGCGCACGGCCACACGCACAGCCACGAGGAGGCGCCGGAGCGCTCGTTGGCACTGGTCGGCGCGCACGACGGAGCCATGTCCCCGGCGCACGCCCACGACCACGATCACGACAACGGGCATGGCGAGGAGCACGGGCACGGGCACGACCATCACCACGAGCACGCCCACGCCCACCCGCACGCGGTCGAGCACACCCACGGCGGCTTCACCCACTCACACCCCACCGCCCCCACCCTGCGCGGCACGATCCTTCTCGGCTTCGCGGGCGGGCTCGTGCCCAGTCCGTCCGCCGTGGTGGTCCTCGTCGGCGCGGCGGCCCTCGGCCAGGCCTGGTTCGGTCTGCTGCTCGTCGTCGCCTACGGGATCGGGCTCGCCCTGACCCTGACCGCGGCCGGGTTCGCGGTCGTCAAGCTGGGTACGGGAATCAACCGGGTGATGGACGGGCGTCCCCGCTGGACCACCCACCCGGTAACCGCCCTGGTGCGCAGGACCATGCCCTTGGCGTCGGCGTTCGTCGTGCTGGCTCTCGGAGCCGGATTGGTGCTCAAGGGGGCGGCATCCGCACTCGGCTGAGCTACTTTTGGGGAGATATCACGCGAGATGCCGTGGGGGGCGCCGGTGTCCGAAGAACCGGGCAGTGAACGTGTCATCGCGGGCCGCTACCGGCTCCTGTCCCCGCTCGGCGAGGGCGGTATGGGAACGGTGTGGCGGGCCCGCGACGAGGTGCTGTACCGCGAGGTCGCCGTCAAGGAGGTGCGGGCCCCGGCCGGGCTGCCCGGCCCGGACGTCGAGCGGATGTACGCCCGGCTGGAGCGCGAGGCGTGGGCGGCGGCCAGGGTCGCGAACCGCAATGTGGTGACGGTGTACGACGTGGCGATGGAGGGCGGCCGGCCCTGGATCGTCATGGAGCTGATCCGCGGGGTGTCTCTGGCCGACCAGTTGGAGGCCGAGGGCCCGCTGTCCCCGCAGGGTGCCGCACACATCGGCGCGGAGGTGCTGGCCGCGCTGCGCGCCGCGCACGACGCCGGGGTGCTGCACCGGGATGTGAAGCCGGGCAATGTGCTGCTGGCGAACGACGGCCGCGTGGTGCTCACCGACTTCGGCATCGCCACGGTGGAGGGCAGCTCCGCGCTGACCATGACCGGCGAGGTGATCGGCTCGCCCGAGTTCCTGGCTCCGGAGCGGGCGTTGGGCCGTACGCCCGGTCCCGAGTCCGATCTGTGGTCCCTCGGCGTGCTGCTGTACGCGGCCGTCGAGGGCATCTCGCCGTTCCGCCAGGACACCCCGCTCAGCACGCTGCGGGCCGTCGTCGACGAGGAGCTGCCGCCGGCCCGGAGAGCGGGGCCGCTCGCCCCGGTCATCGAGGGCCTGCTGCGCAAGGATCCGGCGGACCGGTTGCCGGCCGACGTCGCCGAGCGGGATCTGCGGCTGATCGCGGCGGGCGGCACCCTGCGCGCCGACACGGTCTCCGCATCGTCGTACCCGCAGACTGTCGCGGCCCAGCCGCAACAGCCGTTCCCCACGCCGCCGATGCCGGTGCCGACCCGGCCCGTGCCGAGCGCGACGACCACGGCCACGCGGCCCGATCGCAACCGGCGGGCCGCGGTCTTCCTGGTGGCGGGGCTGGTCGCCATCGTGCTGGCGCTGGCGGGGCTGACTTACGCGCTGCTCAACCGCGACAACGGCGGTGACAAGGGGAACGCCGGAGGGAGCAGCAGCCAGTCGGGCAGCAATCTCAGCTCCCCCGCCCCGAGCAGCACCACCGACTCGGACACGGGTGCCCCGCCGCCCACCCCGAGCAGTACCCCGCCCAGCAGTCAGCCGGCCCAGTCCGTGAACGTGACGGTGAGCGGCGCGAACACGGACTACTCGGGGGCCTGTCCGCCGCCGAGCGAGCAGGCGCCCGCCTTCACGGCGACGTTCACCGTGGGCCGGCTGCCGGCGCGGGTGGAGTACCGGTGGGTGCTGAAGGACGGATCGGTCTCCGACCCGGGGTGGAAGACGCTGTCGTTCCCCTCGGGCGGCGGGAAGTCACAGCAGGACAAGGTGATTGTGACGACATACTCCGAGAGCGGGACGATCCGGAACGCGATCAGCGTCGAGGTGCGAGGTCCGGTGCGGACGACGTCGAACTCGGTGCCGTTCTCGGTGACCTGCGCGACGACGGAGACCCCGACGGACGGGGCCTCCTCGCCTTCGGCCTCGCCGTGACGGGTCAGGCCTCGCTGGTCAGCACGGGCAGATAGCCGCCCGACTGGCCGGCGGCGGTCGGGTGGTACGACACGCCGATGTCGAACCATTCGAGGCTGTGCAGCCAGGAGCTGCCGGAGCAGATCTCATGGCCGCTGAAGGTGGTGCGGACGTCGGCGAACGCGAAGCCGTGGTCGGCGGCGCGCTTGGCGATCGCGGCGTCCAGGTAGTCGGCCGCGTTGTTGATGGCGGTGCGTTTGGTCTCGGAGAGGCCGATGCAGGAGGTGCCCAGCTTGTAGAAGCGGGGGTAGCCGAGCACGACCACGCGGGCGGACGGGGCTCTGGCACTGATCGCGTTGTAGACGTTGTCGAGCTTGCCGGGGAGCGTCGTGTCGACGTAGGCCTTCGCGGTGTTGATCCGGGACAGGCAGGTGCTGTCGGAGTTGAGCACACAGGTCGTCATGACATCGGCGAAGCCTGCGTCGTTGCCGCCGATGGTGAGGGAGACGAGGGCGGTCGAGGAGTTGAGCGAGCCGAGCTGATTGGCGAGCACGTCGTCCGTCCGGGCGCCCGAGCAGGCGTTGAAGGCGAACGACGACGGTGCGTGGGCTGCGTTCCACAGGTACGGATACGCCTTGGTGCTGCGGTCGCAGCTCCCACTCGAACTGATGTAGCTGCCCGCTCCGACTCCGGAGGAGTAGGAGTCACCGAGCGCCACATAGCCCCCGGTCGCGGCGAGTTGGGGGGACGCCTGCGCCGTCGCTGCCCCGGTGAGGGCGAAGCCGGCGGCGAGGAGGAGTGAGGTCACGTATGCCGTAAGTCGGAAACGTCTCATGGAACCTCCCTTTAGCAGGATCTCTGCCACAACTGTCGTAGCAACTACGCGCGTTGACGGGAAGTGTCCATGCCAAAACTTTTGAGGCCTCAACTAGATCAGTTACGACCACTCATGGGCCGCGCGAGATCACCCGACCCCGCTGAAGGGCAACGCCCTTGACGGGCGCCGTGGGGCTGCGCGACATTGAAGTCCGGCATCCGGCGCGTCGGGGGGCAAAGTCGCCAATGCAGACCATCCGTATCAAGACATCTTCAACGGACGGCACCGAGCGGACCCGGACAGGACCGGGGAGGGACCTGTCACCGCTGCTCGCCGGGACCGCGACAGCCGTCGGAGCGACCGGCGCACTGCTCGCGCTCGCCGACGTGGGCTCGCCGCTGCGCGGGCCGTTCACACTGTTCTTCCTGCTCGCGGCGCCGGCGGCCGCCATCGCGGCGGCACTGCGCGGGCTGGATCCATTCGGCCGGACGCTCGCGTCATTGGCGGGGGCCGTGGTCGTGAACATGCTGGTGGCACAGGGCATGCTGGCCGTGCACCGGTGGTCGGTCCGCGGGGGTGTCGTCGTCGTGACCGCGCTCAGCGTTCTTCTGCTGCTGGGGGTGGTGGTGCTGCGGCCGGCGGATCGAATTCTCAAGCGGATCAAAGAGGTCCGTTCGAGGCGTTGAACAGCGACCACCAAGGTTGTGCAACGGCCAAACCAACAAAAACGTGAGACCTCGTTCCAGGTCTTGCCATACAGGTTGAATCGTCAATACCGTCGTACATCTCACCCGCATCGGTCCGTCACTACGCGGCTCCAGGGGAGGGCTCAGGACCGCGACGTTCCGGCGCGGGGCGCGGTAGGGGGGTGCCGTGCTCGGTGACCGCATTGGTGACCGAGTCGTGCCGCGCGACCGGCTGCTGTTTTTCCCCGGCGGCCCGGCCAGCTTTGCCAGCTCACCCGCGTGCACGGAGATCCGTTCGCCGTGCCGCCTGTGAGAACCCCCCTTTCGAACCGGATACAGAGCCGGGCCGCCCAGGGGCGGGCGGTCCACCGGACGAGAGGGACAAGACTCATGAGTTCTGTTGTGCGCCCGCCCACTTCGGGCCAGGATCCGTTACTGACGGGCACATACCGGCCGATCTCCTCTCACCTGGCCATTGCGCCACCGGTGAGCGTGGTGATCCCCGCCATGAATGAGGCGGAGAATCTGCCGTACGTCTTCAAGACGCTTCCGGACTGGATACACGAAGTCGTTCTCGTGGACGGCAATTCCACGGACGACACCGTCGAAGTGGCCCGTGAACTGTGGCCGAAGGTCAAGGTCGTCGACCAGCAGGGCAAGGGCAAGGGGGATGCCCTGATCACCGGGTTCGAGGCCTGCACCGGCGACATCATCGTGATGGTCGACGCGGACGGCTCGGCCGACGGCAACGAGATCGTCTCGTATGTCTCCGCCCTGGTCTCGGGCGCCGACTTCGCCAAGGGCTCGCGGTTCGCCAACGGCGGCGGCACGGACGACATGACCTTCATCCGCAAGCTCGGCAACTGGGCGCTGTGCACCATCGTCAACCGCAAGTTCGGCGCCCGCTACACCGATCTCTGCTACGGATACAACGCGTTCTGGCGGCACTGCCTCGACAAGATCGACCTCGACTGCACGGGCTTCGAGGTGGAGACCCTGATGAACATCCGGGTGGTCAAGGCCGGGCTGAAAGTGCAGGAGATTCCCAGCCACGAGTATCTCCGCATCCACGGCACGAGCAATCTGCGGGCCGTGCGGGACGGGTTCCGGGTGCTCAAGGTCATCCTGAGAGAGCGCTCCAACCGGCGTGCGCTGCGCCGCCGCGAGCACCAGTCTCCGATGCTGGACACAGGCCGGGGAGAGCTGTCTTGAGCGATCCCGACATCCCCGATATGTCTGTCGTGATCTGCGTGTACACCGAGGACCGCTGGGAGGACATCCTCGCGGCGGTCTCCTCGGTGCGCGCGCAGTCCAGGCCCGCCCTGGAGACGCTGCTGGTCGTCGACCACAACCGGGCGCTCCTGGAGCGGCTCACCAAGGAGTACAAGGAGGCCGGCGAGGTACGGGTGCTCGCCAACGCGGGTCCCCGTGGCCTGTCCGCGGGCCGCAACACCGGAATCGCCGCCTCGTACGGCGAGGTGATCGCGTTTCTCGACGACGACGCCGTGGCCGAGCGGGACTGGCTGCGCCGCTTCGCCGAGGGGTACGCCGACCCGCGGGTGATGGCGGTCGGCGGCCGCACGATGCCGGTCTGGGCGTCGGGGCGCCGCCCCGCCTGGTTCCCGGAGGAGTTCGACTGGGTGGTGGGCTGCACCTACAAGGGGCTGCCGCCGGGCCGGGTCCGGGTCCGCAACGTCCTGGGCGGAAACGCTTCTTTCCGTCGTACGGCGTTCGACGCGGCGGGCGGCTTCGCCACCGGTATCGGCCGCGACGGCGACAAACGGCCGCTGGGCTGCGAGGAGACGGAGCTGTGCATCCGCCTCACCCGCGCCCGGCCGGACGCGATCCTGCTGATCGACGACCGGGCGGTGATCCACCACCGGGTGCCACAAGCACGCGAGCACTTCCGGTACTTCCGCACCCGCGCCTACGCCGAGGGACTGTCGAAGGCCCTGGTGGCCCGGAGCGTGGGCGCGGACAAGGGGCTCGAGTCGGAACGCCGGTACACCACGCGTGTGCTGCCCGCCGGGGTCGCTCGTGGCCTGCGGGACGCACTGCTGGCCCGGCCGGGGGGCGCGGGCCGGGCGGGGGCGATCGTGGCCGGCGTGCTCACCGCGGCGGGCGGGTACGTGGTGGGGAGCGTACGGGCGCGCACAGCCGACACCACGTTCTCCGTCGTGGAGATCGAAGGGGGGACCGGATGAGCGACACCCGCGTGCCGATTCTCATGTACCACTCGGTCGCGACCGCGCCGAACGACGCCACCCGCGCCCTGTCGGTCACCCCGGAGGCGTTCGCGGAGCAGATGGCCCTGATCGGCGACCTGGACCTCACCCCCATCGGCACGGCCGAGTTGGCGGCGAGCTGGCGCTCGGGCGGCCCGCTGCCCGAGCGCCCGGTGCTGATCACCTTCGACGACGGCTACGAGGGCGTGCACCGGCACGCCCTACCCGTCCTCGCCAAGCACGGCTTCACGGCGACGCTGTTCGTCTCGACCGGCTGGATCAGGGGCGCGTACGACACCGGGGGCGGCCTGGACACCATGCTCGACTGGCACCAGGTGTGCGAGCTCGCGGGCACCGGGGTCGAGATCGGCGGGCACAGCCATACGCACCCGCAGCTCGACCAGCTCGACGACGACACCCTGTGCTCGGAACTGATCCGCTGCAAGGAGATCGTCGCCGACGAACTCGGCACCGTGCCGGCGTCGTTCGCCTACCCCTACGGCTACTCCAGCCGCCGGGTGCGCCAGGCAGTGCGGGAGGCCGGGTTCGCGCAGGCGCTCGCCGTCGGCAACGGGCTGGCCCGCCGCGCCCAGGGGCCGTACGCCCTGCAGCGGGTCACCGTGCGCCGCAGCACCGCCGCCGAGGAGTTCGAGCGGCTGGTCGAAGGCCGTTCGATCGGCCGCAACTTCGCCAGGGACCATGCCCTCACCAAGGGGTACGCCGTCCTCCGCAGAGCACGTCAGGTCCGCCGGAAGGCCATCCGTTCCCGTGTCTGACACGACGACCACAACCGAGGCCGCATCGCCCGGGACACAGGCGCCCGAGCAGTCGGGGCGCCGTCTCCGGCTGCCCGGAAGGGGCCTGTCACCCGGCGGTAGCCCACTGTTCCGGAACGCCTACGCCCTGATGCTCAACACCGGCATCTCCGCCGTCCTCGGGCTCGGCTTCTGGCTGGCCGCGGCCCGCTACTACTCCGAGTCGGCGGTCGGCCAGGGTTCCGCCGCGATCGCCGCGATGAAGCTCCTCGCGGGCCTGACCGCGGTGACCCTGACCGGCGCCCTGGCCCGCTTCATACCGGTCGCCGGACGCGGTACCGGACGGCTGATCTTCCGTACGTACGCGGGCAGTTCGCTGATCGTGGCGCTGGGCGCGGGCGTCTTCCTGATGACTCTGGACGTGTGGGGTCCGTCGTACCGCTTTCTGCACGGGCCGCTCAACGGGCTCGGCTTCGTCGTGGCCGTCGTCGCCTGGAACCTGCTCACCCTCCAGGACGGCGTGCTGACCGGACTGCGCAGCGCGCCCTGGGTACCGGTCGGCAACACCGTGTTCTCGGCCGTCAAACTGGGCCTGCTGGTCGCGTTCGCGGTGGCGATCCCCACGACCGGTGTCTTCGTCTCCTGGGTCGCCGCGATCGCCACCTCGGCGGTGCCGCTCGGCTGGCTGGTGTTCCGGCGTCTGGTGCCCCGGCACGTCAAGGCGACCGCCGAGCACACGAGTCCACCCGCGCTGAGGGAGATCGGCAGATTCCTCGCCGGGGACTACACCGGCTCGCTGTTCTCCCTCGCCGTGGTCTACCTCGTCCCGGTGATCATCGCCTCGCAGGTCAGCTCCGAGGACAACGCGTACTTCTACATCACCACCACGATCGGCGGCACGATCAATCTGCTCGCCATCAACATGGGCGCGTCCCTGACCGTCGAGGGCTCGCACGAGCCCGCCCGGCTGGCCGCCAACACCCGGGCTGCGCTGCGGCGGATGGCCCGGATCATGCTGCCGATCTGCGGGCTGCTGTTCGTCGGGGCGCCGTGGATCCTCGGCGTGTTCGGCACGGGCTACGCGGACGCGGCGACCCCGCTGCTGCGCTGGTTCGCGGTCGGCGCGCTGCTGCGGGTGGTCATGGAGACGTACTTCGCCGTGCTGCGCGCCCAGAGCCGTACCGCAGGACTCGCCTGGCTGCAGGGGCTGCTGTGCGTCCTGGTCCTCGGTCTGACCCTGCTGCTGCTCCCCCGCATGGGGCTGACCGGCGCGGGCGTGGCCGAGATCTCCAGCCTGGCGGTGATCGTGGCGATCGCCGCGCCCCGGCTGTGGAAGACGCTCCGGGCGGCGCCCGCCGAGATCCCCGAGGACGCGGCACCGGACGGCGACCTCGCCGACCTGGGCGCGCCCGAGGTCCCGGCCGCCGCCCAGCCGCGCAGGCGGGGTCCGGCCTGGGCGCTGGACTCCGACACCCTCGCGCTGGGCATCCACGTCGACTTCGACCATCTGGAGCGCCGGCCCGACGTGCGCCCCGGTCCGGGCACCCCGCCCACGGGCACGCCCGTGCCGCATCCCGACGACCGGCCGACGTGGGCGCTGCGGCTGAGGCCGACCGACGCCGTGGGACTCCCTGTGGAGATGGGGGTCCCCCCGCTCGAGCGAATCCGAGAGTGGGGGAGGGAGCCGGGCTCGGAGGCCTCGCTGGGTCCGGCCGAGGCCTCGCTGCTGAAGGAGGCCGAGGTCGACGCGCCGTTCGAGGAGGGCGTCGTAGCGGAGGCTCCCGACGCACCGGAGCACATCGCGACTCCACCGGACGAGGGCCCGCCCAAGACAGCGACTGGGTCGCTGCGCGACCGGCTGACGCCCACCCGCTCCGGCATCGTTCTCGGCTGTCTGCTGCTCGCCGCGCTCCTGCTGTACTGGGTTCCTGCACTGCGGCTCGGCGAGTCCGACCTGGACGCGATGGGCGGGCTCGGGCTGATCTCCGTACTGCCGCTGCCCACGCTGGTCGGGGCGGCGCTGCTGATCGCGGTGTTCGCCTCACTGCTCTGGCTGCGCCGCGAGCACCGGGCGCTGCTGCTGGTCACCCTCCTTGCGACGGTGGTGTCACTGCACGCCCTGCCTGCCGTCATCGAGACGGAACCGCGGTTCGCGACGGCCTGGCAGCACCTCGGGTTCATCGACTACATCGACCGCACCGGGTCCGCCGTACCGGACCTGGACGCGCGCTGGAGCTGGCCGGGCTTCTTCGCGGTGGCCGCGTTCGTCGCCAAGGCGTGCGGGATCACGGACTTCACGGAGATCATCCGCTGGTGGCCGACCGCCATCCAACTCGCGTATCTGGCACCGATGTTCCTACTCGTACGCCATATGCGGGCGAGCTGGCGGGCCAGGTGGACCGGCATCTGGATCTTCGTGCTCAGCGGCTGGGTCGGCCAGGACTACTTCTCCCCGCAGGGCTTCACCTATCTGCTCTACCTCGTCTTCGTGGCGATCCTCCTCGTCTGGTTCCGCGCCCCGCGCGTGATCTGGACGAAGTTCCGACCGGGTGAGGCCGAGGTCGAGCCGGCGGACCGGCGACAGCGGGCCGTGCTGCTCATGGTGCTGATCGGTCTGTACGCGGCGAGCGTCCCGGCGCACCAGCTCACCCCGTTCGTGATGCTGGGCGTGCTGGCGGTGCTGGTCCTGATCGGCAGGTCGGAGCTGCGCGGTCTGCCGATCCTGTTCGGGGTGCTGGCCGCGGTGTGGCTCGGCTTCATGGCGGAGCCGTACTGGTCCGGTCACTTCAACGACCTGTTCGGCGGGGTCGGCGGGGTCGGCAGCAATGTGTCGACCTCGGTCTCCGGCCGTATCCAGGGCGGCAGTTCGACACACAAGCTGGTCCTGTACACCCGGGTGCTGCTGGCCGGCGGGGTGATGGCGTTCGCCTGCTGGGGCTGGTGGCGGCGGCGCGACCACAAGTACCGCGAGCGGTCGCTGCTGGTGCTCACCTTCGTCCCGTTCCTGGGCTTCGGCATGCAGTCGTACGGCGGCGAGATGGCGCTGCGCGTCTTCATGTTCGCGCTGCCGGGCGCGGCCCTGCTCGGTGCGCTGGCCCTGTTCCCGCGCACCGGGGTCACCGCGAAGGAGCGTGACAAGGACCGGATCAGTCTGGCTCCGCTGGCCGCGCTCATGGCGGGGCTGCTGCTCATGGGCGGCTTCCTGGTGGCCCGCTGGGGCAACGAGCCGTTCGAGCGGATCCGGCCGGGCGAGGTCGCGGCCATGGACTATGTGTACGCCCATGACAAGCCGACCGTGCGGCTGCTGTGGCTGAGCAACGACACGGTCGACAACGTGACGCCGGCGATGCCGTGGGGCGCGCGGGACATGGAGCGGGTCAACTATGTACCGACGCTGGCCCCGACCGACCCGGTCCTGGTGTCGGGCCTGGTCAAGGCACTCAAGGACGCGGGCCCGAACTCGTATCTGATGCTCAACAGGAGCCAGATCACCTACCTCCAGATGGACGTGGGCTACTCGGCGACCTGGGAGACCCGGCTGATCCAGAACCTGGACAACCGGCAGGAGCTGACGAAGGTCCTCGCCAACGACGACGTCACGATGTACGTGATGCGCAAGCGGCCCGCGGGCACGGTGCCGCGGCCGGAGCCCGGTCCCATCGGGCCGCAGGTGACCTGGACGCCGTGGTCGGTGGTCGGCGGGCTCGCGGCGGTCGCGCTGCTCCTGCTGCTCACCGCGCGCGAGGTGGTCCGGGTCGCGGTGCGGCCCGGGGTGCGTCAACTGCGCTGGCTACAGAGCAGTTTCTGGTTCTCGCTGCCCCTGCTGACAGTCCTGCTGGCCTCGCTGGTGCAGCGGTTCCTGACCATGAAGTGAGGGTTGTAGTGGCTCGCCGGGCTAGCGGGCGAGCCACTTCACCTCGTACGCCTGCATGTCGAACCGTTTCCCGTCGACCTGGGCGCTGATCGTCCGGTCGAGCGTGTTCACCACGAGGACGGCCTTGTCACTGGCCAGCACGCGCACATTGGGCACGTCGTCCTTGGCGACGGACACGGTCTCGTACCGGGTACCGGGCCCGAACGCCTTGCCGAACCTCGACACCAGGTCGTACATGGGCAGTTGCTTGCCCCCGTCCGCGCCGTCGGTCGGCGTCCACAGGCAGCCGGCGCAGTCGGTGCCCTTCTTCTCCTCCGGGTTCCAGTAGAAGCCGGAGTCGGCGCCGCCCTTGACCATGGCGATCATCGCCGTGGCCTGGACGGCGACGCGGTGGGGCTCGGACCAGCCCTTGCGGTCGTCGTTGCCGTCGGCGGGCTCGACGTAGTACTCGGCCCACCACAGGGGCAGGTCGTGGGTCTGCCTGCGCACCCACTCGCTCACCGCCGTGAGTTTGTCGGTGGCGGCGAACTCGTCGGGCAGCATGTCGTCGTCGTTGGTGTAGCTGGAGCCGTCGACGACCACGAAGTCCGCACCGGCCTTGTGCGTGTTCCAGTAGTCGAAGGCGTCGAGGACCCGCTGGTCCATGGCTCCCCAGGCGCCCCGGAAGGTCGTGGACGCGTCCTGTGTCCGGCGTGGGTCGACGCTGTCCATGACCAGGTACGGCCCGCCGACCATGATGTCCTTGTTCACCTTCTTCAGCGCCTTGTACACGAGGTTGTACATCGTGGTGTAGCCCTCGTGGTCCCAGCGCCCCTTGCCGTTGTTCCAGAAGCCCTTGAACTCGTTCCAGACGATGAAGTGGCGTACGTCCGGATAGCGCCGGGCGACGGTCGCGGCGAGGTCGGCGAAGTCCTGGTAGTGGTCGGGGGTCGGCGCCGTCTCCAGGGCGCTCTGGCTCCAGTCGGTGTTGTCGACGCCGGCCTTGCCGCCCTTCATCCAGTCCGGGGAGCAGCACAGCGTGATGACCGGGGTGGCGCCGGACGCGCGCATGAAGTCGATACGGCGGTCCAGCGCGCCGAAGTCGTAGCGCCCCTTCACCGGCTCGGGGTTGTCCGCGCCCCAGCCCATGATGTGCTGGTTCTGCGGCAGCCCGCCGTTCTTGGCCAGCAGGTCCTCGACGCGCCGGGTGGCGGAGTCGCTGCCCTCGTCGGCGCTGTACTGGGTGTGGGTGAAGCCCCAGCCGACATACGGGTCGGTCACGTGGGGCGGGGTGGCCGGTGTGCCGTGCACCTTGTCGCCGTCGCGGGTGGTGCCCGCGGTGCTCGCGCCTTTGCCGGGGAGCGTGTTGATCAGGGTCACCACGAGGGCCAGCGCGACCATCCCCACACCGAGCAGGGCGGTGAGCCGCCACCGCCGATTCCCCGGATTCCACCCATGACGTCCCATCAAGGACAACAGTAATGGCGAATTTCGTGTACGGGGGAGGTGTTGGGGACACCGGGAACAAGCGGCGGAAATGCAGTGCGCGGAGCGCGTCGGTGCCGGATCATGGCGGCATGTCTGCGAACCCACACGACGCTCTGCCGATCCGGCTCAACGTCGACGACTCCGACTCTCCGTCCGACGTCGTCGACGCGCTGTTCCTCGGCCGCTTCGCGACGGGCGAGCAACCCTACTCGCACGCGGTCAACATCGACCGGGTGCGCTCCGGCGCGAGTCTGCTGCCGCAGGACGCCCGGGTGCTGCGTGTGGCCCGTGACGACGACCGCAGCGCGACGCTGGCCGAGGGGGACGGCTGGACGCTGCTCGTCTCCCGGTGGAACCGGGGCGCGGACGTCACGGTGACCGCGACCAGCGCCGAGCTGGCGAAGAAGGTCGTCGACCAGGCCACGGACGGCGCTGCGGACGAGCCCGAGCCGCAGCCGGAGAACGTGACCATGGGCTTTTGGTACGTGTCCCCGAGGCGCGGCCCGCACCGCACGACCCGCCAGATCTCCGCGGGCACCTGGGACGAGGTCAGGGCCAACTACACCGCGCCGGTGGCGGAGGCCATGGACCGCCTGATGAAGACGACCCCGGAGGACATCGCGGGCCGCCTTCTGCTGCTGCACGGCCCGCCGGGCACCGGCAAGACCTCGGCCCTGCGCACGCTGGCCCGCTCCTGGCGGGACTGGTGCCAGGTGGACTGTGTGCTGGACCCCGAGCGGCTGTTCTCCGACGTCGGCTATCTGATGGACATCGCGATCGGCGAGGAGGACGCGGCGGGCAAGGGGCGCTGGCGGCTGCTTCTGCTGGAGGACTGCGACGAACTGATCCGCGGCGAGGCCAAGCACACGGCGGGACAGGCGCTGTCGCGGCTGCTGAACCTGACCGACGGCCTGCTGGGCCAGGGCCGCAATGTGCTGGTCGGGGTGACCACCAACGAGGACCTGGAGCGCCTGCACCCGGCCGTGGTCCGGCCCGGCCGCTGTCTGGCCCGGATCGAGGTGGGCCCGCTGACCCGGCGGGAGTCGGTGGCCTGGCTGGGCCGGGAGGACGGCGTGGGCCGGGAGGGCGCGACGCTCGCGGAGCTGTACGCACTGCGCAGGGGCACGTCGCCGACGTCGGTGCCGGGAGCGCGGGACGGGGCGGACGCGGGGCTGTATCTGTAAGGAGGCCCCCGCTGCCGGCCGGTGCTTTGATGGACGTATGACCCTGTACGTCGGCACGTCCGGGTGGCAGTACAAGGACTGGCGGGGCGTCCTGTATCCCGCCGATGTGCCGGTGCGGCTGTGGCTGGAGGAGTACGCGCGGCGCTTCGCCACGGTGGAGATCAACAACGCGTTCTACCGGCTGCCGACGCGGGAGAACTTCGAGGTCTGGCGGGACCGGCTGCCGGACGACTTCGTGGTGGCGGTGAAGGCGAGCCGGTACCTCACGCACATCAAGCGGCTGAAGGACCCGGCGGAACCGGTGGACCGTCTGATGTCGCACGCGGCCGGCCTGGGCGCCCGACTCGGCCCGGTCCTCCTCCAGCTGCCCCCGACCCTGCGCGTCGACCCCGGCCTGCTGGACGCCTGCCTCGCCTGCTTCCCGTCCGGCACACGGGTCGCGGTGGAGCCCCGCCACGACTCATGGTGGACGGCCGACATCCGCAAGGTCCTCGAATCCCGGGCCGCCGCACTGTGCTGGGCCGATGTGCAGGCTCACCCGGTGGCCCCGCTGTGGCGCACCACGGACTGGGGCTACGTCCGCTTCCACGAGGGCCGCGCCCGGCCCTGGCCGCGCTACGGCCGCCGCTCCCTGGAGACCTGGATCGACCGCATCGCGACGACCTGGTCCGACGACCACGACGTCTACACGTACTTCAACAACGACCCCGGCGGGGCGGCGGTGGAGGACGCACAGGCCTTCGGCAAGCTGGCGACAGCAGCAGACCTGACGGTGACCCGCACACCGGAACTGAGCTCACACCGCTGAACGCCGGCCGCTGTGCCGACGTCGGCGTGCGCGAGGCCGCTCGAGGAAGCCTCGCTGACGGACCAGGTAGCCGCGGTGACTGCGGCCGGGCGAGGCCGGCCGGCTGGAGCCGAAGTGCTCGAGGCGGCTCTGAAGCCTGCGGCGTCGGGCCGAAGCGGCGGAAAGTGGCCGCTGCTCAATCTCCGCCGCAACGACGCTCAGCCACAATGACGCATCCCGGCGGTGCCGGACTCGCCTCACCCCTCCCCATAAGCCGCCCGCAGGGCGTCCCGCACCGCGGCCAGAGCCGCCTCCTCGTCCAACCCGAGCCGCCGGACACGCTCGACGTAAGCCTGCGCGGCCGACGCCGCCTCACGCACCGCGGCCGAGCCGGCGGCAGCCACGAACGTGCCGTTGCGTCCCCGGGTCTCGATCACCCCGTCCGTCTCCAGTGCCCGGTACGCCTTGGCCACCGTGTTCACCGCGAGCCCCAGCGACTCGGCCAGCCCCCGCACGGTCGGCAGCCGGTATCCCACCGGCAGCGCCCCCGATCGCGCCTGCTCGGAAATCTGCGCCCGCACCTGCTCGTACGGCGGCGCGCTGTCGTCGATGTGGATCTTCAAGGTCACGGGGCCGATTGTCCCGCACCCCCCGGAAAATGAGAGGCATCCCGACACGGCTCCCGCATACCGTGCGGCCCCATGACAGTGATCGTGCGCGACCTGCGTCCCGAAGTCACGTCCGACGCGGAGGGCTTCGCCCACGTCCGGCACCTCGCCCTCCCCTTCTTCCTCGTCACTGCCGGCTCCATCGCCTACGACATCACCCACGCCCACCCCGAGGCCCGCTTCCGCCCGCTCGTCGCGGAGGAGGACGGCGAGATCATCGGCACGGCCCAGGTCGGGATCGCCTACGACAGCCCCCAGCCCGGCCAGGGCTACCTGAACGTGTACACCGACCCGGAGCGGACGCGCCGCGGCGCCGGGGCTCTCCTGGTGCGGGTGGCCGAGGAGCACCTTGCCGCGCACGGGGCGACGAAGCTCTTCACCTGGGTCCTGGACGAACCCGCCAACCATTCCTTCGCCGAGCGGCGCGGCTACCGCGCGAGCCGTTCCGCGCACTTCCTGCGCCTCGACCTGGCACACGGCGCCCTGCCGCCGCGCCAGGACCTCCCGCCGGGCGTCGAACTGCGTACGGGCTCCGACTTCGCGGACGACCCGCGCCCGCTGTTCGCCCTGGACGCGGAGACGCTGGCCGACGAACCGAGCGACATCGGCCACGAGTTCACCGACTACGAGGCCTGGCTCCAGGAGACCTGGCACCACCCGCTGTTCAGCCCCGAGCTGACGTCGGTCGCCGTCGTCGACGGCCGACCCGTCGCGTTCAGCGCTGCCCGCACGGACGGCGGCACCCGGTACGGCACCGTCATGACCGGCACGGCCCGCGCCTTCCGCGGCCGGGGCCTGGCCAAGCTCGCCAAGAACGACTCCCTGCACCGCGCCCGCGCCGCGGGATTCACGCAGGCGTTCACCGGCAACGACTCGGGCAACGGCCCGATGCTCGCGATCAACAAGTGGTTCGGGTACGAGATCTGCGCGACGGAGGTGCACTATGCCCGCGAACTCGGATGACGACGGCCGCCAGGTCGACGTCATCCTGGTGAAGGGCGGCCGTACGAAGATCCGTTACCCCGCCGAACTGCTCCAGGACGACGGCACCAGGATCGTCGTACGCGCCGACTTCGCCGGTGGCACCGTCCGGGACTTCGGGTTCGTACGCTTCGAGCCCGGTGACGTCTTCACCGAGTACTACTGGCGGGACCGCTGGTACGCGGTGATGGAGGTCCGTGACCCCGCGGGCACCCTCAAGGGCTGGTACTGCGACGTCGCCCGCCCGGCGACGTTCTCCGGCACGGAGCTGGTCGTCGAGGACCTCGACCTGGACCTGTGGCGCTCCGCCGACGGTACGGACGTACGCCGGCTGGACGAGGACGAGTTCGAGGAGAGCGGCCTCAGGGAGTCGGACCCCCAGGCCGCGGCCGCCGCCGAGGCGGCGCTCGACGAGCTGGAGGCGCTGGCCCGCGACGGCGGCTTCGACGCCCTGCTGGGCTGACCCGGCGGGGTGTCTCACACGGTGGCCACCACCGCGTACCGCTCGTCCTCCACGTCCCGTCCCCACAGGAGCGCGTCGTCCGACAGCGGCTCCACGCGCACCTGCCCGGCGAGCGGCTCCAGGAGCGCGGTGAGCCGGTCCGCCGCTATGCCGACCGGGCTGACCGTCCCCCACACGCCCTCGACCAGCACGAGCCGGCCCCCCGCCCGCAGCAGCCCCCGCCAGTGCCGCAGGACGCGGGCGGGGTCGGGCAGCGTCCACAGCACGTGCCGTACCAGCACGACGTCGTAGCGCTGCTGCCCCACCGGGGGTGCCGCCGCGTCACCGACCAGGAACACCGCGTCGCGCCCGGCGAGCTTGGCGCGGGCCCGCTCCACCATGGGCACGGACAGGTCGACGCCGGTCACGCGGTGTCCCCGCTCGGCGGCGAGGAGCGACAGGCTGCCCGTGCCGCAGCCGAGGTCGAGGACGTCGGCGGGGCGGCCGGGGAGCCAGGCGGTGAGCCTTTCCGCCCAGGCCGCGCGCACTTCGGGGTCGCGCAGGCCGTGGTCCGGCTCGTCGTCGAAGCCGGCCGCCTCGGCGTCCCAGTCGACCACGTCCGCACCCGGCGCGGCCGTTCGGTCACTCTCGTTCGTCATTCCCCCAGAGTGACACCCGCCACTGACAGTCGAATCGTGACAGCGGCCACTGACAGACCGGGACCGATGAGGAACTCTCACCGAAAGCGTCTACCTCCGTGAGACCGCGGAACTCGGTAGGCGTTCAAGGAGGCAGCCATGCGCCGCACAACCGTGCAGAAGCCCCTGAAGAAGACCGCCAACAGCCGCCGGCGCCGCGACGAGGCCGACGAGCACCCCGCGAGACGCCCCGAAGTGCGCAAGGACATCGCACGCACCTGGTGGCCCGACGGCTGACGCCGAAGGCGCGTCACTCCAGTCGCTTGCGGTAGTGGAAGCGGTCGTACGGGCCGTCCAGGCGGCGCTCCACCACCTCGTATCCGAACTTCGGATAGATCTTCTGGTTCTCCCACATCATCACGTTGGTGCAGAGCCTGACCTCGGGCAGGCCGAGCGCACGCGCGCGTGCGTCCACAAACTCCAGCAGCCGCCGTCCCACTCCCCTGCCGTGCGCATCGGGGTGGACGGCGATGCTGTCGAGGAACAGATGGTCCTCGTGCGCCTCGACCACGACGAGGCCGATCACGGGCTCGCCCGTCACGAACACCCGCCCCGATGCCACGTCCGCCGCGTGGTCCGCCCTCATGGGCCCGGGAACCACCCCGATGCGCTCGATGTAGTGGTGGTACGCCGCGTCGGTCACCGACTTCACGGCGGCCACATCGGCGGCCGTGGCCGGCCGGATCTCGTCGTTCTCCATGCCGCGCACGCTACCTACCTCAGCGCAGCCTGAGCACTCCCTTAACGGCACCATAAGGATCTCCATCACCCGCTTCCAGCAGGCGATTTCGCGGTTTCTTGCGGCTAGTTTCGGATCGCCCCCACGGGATCCCCCCACAGGACCCCCATCTGGATCCCCCCACGCCGAGGACCGTCCGAGGAGTTCCCCATGCCCGCACGCCGCAAGGCCGCCGCCGTCGCCGCCCTCGGCCTGGCCCCGCTCGCACTGACCGCCCTCGCCGCCGCGCCCGCCTCGGCGCACGGTTCGATGGGCGACCCGGTCAGCCGGGTGTCGCAGTGCTACGCGGAGGGTCCGGAGAACCCGAAGTCGGCGGCCTGCAAGGCGGCGGTCGCGGCCGGCGGCACCCAGGCCCTCTACGACTGGAACGGCATCCGGATCGGCGACGCGAACGGGCGTCACCAGCAGCTGATCCCGGACGGCAAGCTGTGCAGCGCGAACAACGACGAGTTCAAGGGACTCGACCTGGCCCGCGCCGACTGGCCGGCGACGAGCGTGCGCAGTGGTTCGTACACCTTCAAGTACCGCGTGACCGCCCCGCACAAGGGCACCTTCAAGGTCTATGTCACCAAGCCCGGCTACGACCCGTCGAAGCCGCTCGGCTGGGGCGATCTGGATCTGACGCATCCGGTGGCGACGGCCACGAACCCGGTCGCCTCGGGCGGCTTCTACACGTTCTCCGGCACCCTTCCCGAGCGCTCCGGCCGACAGCTCCTCTATGCGGTCTGGCAGCGGTCGGACAGCCCGGAGGCGTTCTACTCCTGCTCGGACGTGGCCTTCGGCGGCGGAAAAAGCGACGGGAAGGGCGGTGGGAGCAACGGTGGCGGTACCGCCGGCGGCACCGCCCCGGCGCCGAGCGCCTCCGCGCCCTCGGACGAGCAGATCGAGGCCGGTGCCGACAAGTCGACGATCGAGCACCACGGTCACGGGGACGACGACGCCAGTACGTCGGCGCGGCCCACGACACGCGCCGGGGCCGGCCCGGCCAACGCACCCGAGGCCGCCGGTACTTCCAGGGAACTCGCCGAGACCGGCGCCGACGGCAGCACGCCGTACCTGGCGATCGGAGGCGCGGCCGCCCTGGCGATCGGGTCGGCCACCGCGTTCGCCTCGGTCCGGCGGCGTGCGATCAGCGGTGGCCGTGGCAGCCGCTGACCGCTGAACAAGGCTCCGGGGCCTGACCGGCGGCTCAGGCCGGACAGGCCCCGGCGGACGTCAGCTGAACACCGACGCGCAGGTGGTGGCGGTGGCGTGCGCGGGGTCGAGCGCGTTGGCCACTTCGTGGAAGGCGATGCGGTCGAAGAGTCCGATCGCCACGTGTTCGGAGAGGTCGAGCGGGCACAGGTCCTGGAGCAGGACGTTGTTGACGTCCGAGCCGCTCAGGTACTGGCTGCGCCACGGCGTGGCCACCTCGTCGTACTTGGTGGCGATGACCGTGTAGTGCACTCCGGGGACGGTGTCGCCGCCCGCGTTGAGCTTGGTGAGGAAGTCGGATCCGACGATCTGGTCGGCGAGGCCGGGGGTGGTGGCCTTGATCAGGTCTTCGGCGCCCGGGAAGTACGGCAGCAGATTGGTGAGGCCGTTCAGGTTCGTCCCGTGGTTGTCGGGGGCGAGGCCGACGAGGGCGTTCACCTTGGCGGCTCCGCCGAGGAACTTCAGGTAGTAGCGGGGCATCATGCCGCCCTGCGAGTGGCCGACGAGGTCGGCCTTGGCGGCTCCGGTGGCGGAGAGCACCTTGTCGACGTAGTCGGACAGTTGCTGTGCCGACTTGTCGATGGGGCCGAGGCCGTAGAAGAGCGGGACGCCGGACAGTTGTCCGTAGTCGACGGAGAAGACGCAGTACCCGCGGTCCTTCAGGTACGGTGCGAGGGACAGCCAGTTGTCGATGGAGTTGCCCAGGGTGCCGTGGACCAGCACGACGGGGCGGGGGTGACTCGCGGACGGCTTGCAGGAGTAGTCGTTCCAACCGCTGGTCGGGGCGGTGGAGGCCTGGGCGGTGGCGGCGGGGACGGCGGCGACGGTGGCGGCCAGGAGCAGTGCGACGAGGGGTCTGGCGACTCTCTTCCAGGGCAGCATCGGGTGATCTCCTTGCGGCTCAAGGGAGTTGCGACGGCATTACGCCCTGTGATCCGGATCACGAAGGATGCTGTTCACTCGTCAAGTTACGGGCGAGTAGTGCAAGTGTGAAGTTACGCGTCAGTAAAAACTTCCAGTGATAACCAGCGACGTACCGACCCACCGGTAGGCCGTCACCAAGCAGGCCTGACAGGACCGTAGGGCGCGATACGTGCCAACCGGTCCCGCAACACGCGCACTTCACCTTCGCCCAGGAGTTCGACCCACACCCCCACGGCGTCGGCGGCCGCCTCCTCCGCCGCCCGGGTGCAGGCCCATCCACGCTCCGTGAGCACGATCAGCCGGGCCCGCGCGTCCTCGGGATGCGGGCGCCGCTCGGCGTACCCCTTGCGCACGATCTCGTCGACGAGCTGACTGGCCGCCTGCTTGGTCACCCCGAGATGCGCGGCGAGGTCGGTCACCGTGGCCCCGTCCGGGGCGAGCCGTGCGAAGGCGAAGCCGTGCGCGGGCCGCACCCCCTCGAAGCCGCGGGCGACGACCCCGTCGTTGATGCGTTGCGTGAGTTCACCGGCGACGGCGAGCACGGCGGCGGACAGGGCCATGGCTTCGGAGTTCTGCACGGAGGCATTGAAACACCCTTGACGGATTGGTCAAGCAGCTTGACCATGTAGTCAAGGAGCTTGACCAAATGACCGGAGGTCGCACCATGCCCGTCGTCCGCTCGTCCGAAGCCACGACCCACGAGATCCACGGCGCCCGCTTCGTCTCGTACGCCACTCCCCTCACCGGCAGCAAGGAGCTGTGCGCCTGGCGGGGCGAGATCCCGGCCGGGACCGAGGCAGTCCCCCACACCGTCACCCGTGAGGAGATATTCCATCTGCTGGTCGGCGACCTTGTGATCACCCTCGACGGCCACAGTGAGCAGATCGGCGCCGGCGACACGGTGATCGTCAACCCGGGCACGACCTTCGCCGTCGAGAACCCGACCGATCACACCGCGATCACCTGGGTCACCACCTCCATCGGCCTGGAGGCGGAGCTGGCCGACGGCACCCTCATCACGCCGCCCTGGGCCAACTGACGCCCATTCGAAGGGGTCATGCCGCCAGCGTCCCCGGCATCACCGCCCGCGGTCCGAACTTCGCTCGCGCGCGGTCCGCGACCTCCTCGATACGGCGGACCCTGTCGTCCACGGGATCGAAGGTGAGCTGATGGGATGCCTGTGCGGCGGGGGCGAGGCCCTCCGCACGCAGAGCGAGCGCGCGGACCCGGGCGCGCTGGAGGCCGAGCGCCTCGTACATGCCGTACGCGGTTTTCGTCAGCGCGGCGGAATGCGCGGTCGGCTCCGCGAGGGTGCGGCTGCGGGTCGTCGAGATGGGGGTCCCCCCGCTCGAGCCTGTTCGAGAGTGGGGGAGGTCGGCATAGCGCACGGTGAGGGTCAGGGTGCGGCAGACCTTCTCCAGGGCACGCAGCCGGGTGCCCAGTTCCTCGGCGGCCGAGAGCAGGGCGCGGCGGTGCCGGTCGGGGTCCAGTTCGTCGAGGGGAAAGGGGCGTTCGGCGGCCAGGGACCGCGAGACGGCGTTCGGCACGACCCGGCCGCGGTCGATGCCGTTCGCCTTCTCGTGCAGTTCACGGCCCGCCTTCGCGCCGATCAGGCGCTGGAGCGTGGACAGCGGCGCGGCGGCGACCCGGCCCAGGGTGTCGAGGCCGTACTCGCACAGGGTGCGGGCGGTGGCCGTGCCGACGCCAGGCAGTGCGGACACGGGGCGGTCCGCGAGGAACTCCGTGACGGCGTCGGGGCCCTCGGGGACCGCGCAGGTCACCCCGGGCCGCGCGTCGCGCAGTGCCATACGGGCCAGCATCGGGCCCGGCGCGGCGCCGATCACACAGTCGACGCCGTACAGCGCGAGCGCACGGACGCGGATCACCGCCGCCAGCTCGACGGCGCTGCGGCCGAAGTAACGCTCGGCGCCGCGCAGATCGGCCAGTGCCCCGTCCGGTGGCAGCGCCTCGACGACCGGGGTGAACTCCTCGAGGAGCCCGAGCAGCCCCGGCAGGGCGGCCTCGTACATCGGCGGCAGCTGGAAACGTACGCAGAGGATGGTCATCCCGCACTCCCCGGACTCTGGTGCCACAACTTCCGTATCTGTGAAGGCTCTTGACCCGCTGGGCGGAGATCGGCCCAGGGGTGCAGCTCGTATCCGGTGGGCAGCTGGATGCGGCGGCCGTGCGTCGGGTCGCCGCCCGCCGTGTCCGGCACCGGTTCCGCGAGGCGGGCCGCCACCTCGTCGAGCCCGCCCTCGGCGCGCAGTTCGACGAGTTCGGCGAGGTTCCAGGCGGCGGCGCCCACCACGCTGACGCTGCGCGGGCCGCGCCGCTGCACCACCCCGCGCACCAGCAGCAGCCAGGAGTGGAAGACGGTGTGCGCGCAGGCGTCGTGGGAGTCGTCGAAGAAGGCGAGGTCGACCAGTCCGGTGCCGTCGTCCAGCGTGGTGAAGATAACCCGCTTGCCGGACCGGATCGGTGGGGTCTGGGTGGCCGCCTTGGCACCCGCGACCAGCACCGTCTCACCATGTCCGGCCTCACGCAGCCGGCGTGCCGACACCACGCCCAGCTCCGTCAGGAACTCGCGGTGGTCATCCATCAGATTGCGTGAGGCGTCCATGGACAGCACACCGAGTTCGGCGCTGAGCTTCTCCGCGGAGGACAGGTCGGGCAGTCCGGCCGGGGCCGTCTTCCGTCCGCCGGCCAGCGGGAGCTGGCCGCCGCCGGCGCCTCGGGCACCCCGGTGCAGCTCGGTCAGGTGCAGTTGCAGATCGCGGCGGTTGGCACCGAAGGCGTCCAGCGCGCCGACCTGGGCGAGCCGCCCGGCCAGTGGCCTGCTCGGGCGCGCCCGTTCCCAGAAGTCCAGCAGGGAGGCGTACGGCTGTCCGTCCGCGATCCGCGCGGCCTCGGCCTCGCTGATGCCGTACACGTCGGAGAGGGCGAGCCGGAGGCCCCACACGGCGGGCGATTCAGCTGATTCAGACACCAGTTCGATACGATGGGCGACCGCGGACCGGTTCACGTCCAGCGGCAGGATCGGCACGCCGCGCCGGCGCGCGTCCGCCAGCAGCAGCCGCTTCGGGTACATCCCGGGGTCGTGCGTGAGCAGCCCCGCGTAGAAGGCGGCCGGGTGATGCGCCTTCAGCCAGGCCGACTGGTACGTCGGTACGGCGAAGGCGACCGCGTGCGCCTTGCAGAAGCCGTACGAGCCGAAGGCCTCGATGATCTCCCAGGTCCGCTGAATCGTTTCCGCGTCGTATCCGTGCGCCGCCGCGTGCTGCGCGAACCAGAACCGGATCCGCCCCTGCGACTCCGGGTCGGACAGCCCGCGCCGCACCCGGTCCGCCTCACCGCGCCCGCAGCCGGTCATGATGTCGACGATGTCGATGATCTGCTCGTGGAAGACCACGACCCCGTAGGTGTCCCGCAGCGGCTCCGCCAGGTCCGGGTGCGGGAAGCGGACCGGCGCCCGCCCGTGCCGCGCCTCGATGAACGGCCGCACCATGTCGGCGGCGACCGGACCGGGCCGGAAGAGGGAGATGTCGACGACCAGGTCGTGGAAGGTGGCCGGCTGCAGGCGCCCCACCAGGTCCCGCTGGCCGGGCGACTCGATCTGGAAGCAGCCCAGCGTCTCGGTGGACCGGATGAGCGCGTACGTCGCCGGGTCGCCCGGCGCCACCGCGTCCAGGTCGATCCGCTCCCCGGTCGCCCGCTCCACCTCGGCGACCGCATGCGCCATCGCCGACTGCATCCGCACCCCGAGCACATCGAGCTTGAGCAGCCCGAGGTCCTCCACGTCCTCCTTGTCGAACTGCGACATGGGGAACCCCTCGCCGCTGGTCGGCACGACCGGCGTACGGGAGAGGAGGGAGGCGTCGGAGAGCAGCACCCCGCACGGGTGCATGGCGATGCCGCGCGGGAGGGCGTCGAGGGACTCGACCAGTTCCCAGAGCCGCCCGTACCGCTCCCCCTCCCCCGCCAACTGCCTGAGTTCGGGCAGTTCCTCCAGCGCCGCGCGGGCGTCGCGGGCGCGGATGTGCGGGAAGGACTTGGCGATGCGGTCGATCTCGGCCGGGTCCATGGACAGGGCGGCGCCCACGTCACGGATCGCGTGGCGGACCCGGTACGTCTCCGGCATGGAGACGGTCGCGACCCGCTCGGTGCCGAAGCGGTCGATGATCGCGCGGTAGACCTCCAGCCGGCGTGCCGACTCCACGTCGATGTCGATGTCGGGCAGCACGACCCGTTCCTTCGACAGGAAGCGTTCCATCAGCAGCCCGTGCTCGACCGGATCGGCGTGTGCGATGCCGAGGAGGTGGTTGACGAGGGAGCCCGCGCCGGAGCCGCGCGCGGCGACCCGGATGCCCATCTCCCGTACGTCGTCCACCACCTGGGCGACGGTGAGGAAGTAGGAGGCGAAGCCGTGGTGGGCGATGATGTCCAGCTCCCGGTGCATCCGCTCCCAGTAGGCACGGTGTCCGGCGTAGCCATGCAGCACCATCCCCGCCGCCGCCCGTGAGGCCAGCGCCCGCTGGGCGGTGCGGCGGCCGGCGCCGACGAGGTGCGGCTCGGGGAAGTGGACGGTGCCGATGCCGAGGTCGTCCTCGGGGTCGACCAGGCACTCGGCGGCCGTCGCCCGCGTCTGCTCCAGCAGGCGGTGGGCGGTGTCGCGCCGGTAGCCCGCGGCCTCCACGATCCGTTCGGCCGCCTCGAGCATGGCGCCCGCGTCCTTGAGCCAGGCCTCGCCGGAGTCCAGTTCCTTGGCCGGGTCGATCGGGACGAGCCTGCGGGCGGCGTCCAGGACGTCGGCGACCGGGCCCTGGCCGGGGTCGGCGTACCGGACGGCATTGCTGAGCACCGGCCGGATCCGCTGTTCGGCGGCGAAGCCGACGGTGCGGGCGGCCAGGCGCAGGGAACCGGGGCCGGTGCCCTGGCGGCCGTGCCAGACGGTCTCCAGGCGCAGGGCGTCGCCGTAGATCTCACGCCAGGGGGCCAGCAGCCGGGCCGCGCGGTCCGGGCGCCCGGCGGCGAGGGCACGGCCGACGTCGGAGGCGGGGCCGAGCAGGACGGTCAGGCCGTCGGCGTGGTTGCCGGACCAGGGCAGGAGGGGGGTGCCCTCACCGATGTGGGCACCGGTGACCAGACGGCACAGGTCGGCCCAGCCGCGGGCGCCGTCCCGGGCGAGGAAGGTCACGCGGGGAGTCGACTCGTCGACGAAGGCACCGCCGCGTACGGGAGTACGGCGCCTTTCCCGTCGTACGGACGCGTCCTCCTCGCGCACCCGCGCGGGCTCCTCCACGGCCAGCTCCACCCCGAACAGCGGTCGGACACCGGCCTTCGCGCAGGCCTTGGCGAAGCGGACCGTGCCGGAGAGGGTGTCGCGGTCGGTGAGGGCGAGGGCGTCCATGCCCCGCTCGGAGGCGCGCTCGGCGAGCCGCTCCGGGTGTGAGGCTCCGTATCTCAGGGAGAACCCGGAGACGGTGTGCAGATGCGTGAAGCCCGGCACACGCACCTCCCGCACTTGTGAGCCCCTACCGGCTCTCGAACATCAGTTCCCTACTCCCCCACCCACCATACCCCTAATTCCGAACACCTGTGCGACTTCCACCCCGGTGCGTCCCACCTGCGCAAACGCCGACCGACTGGGGGCGCGGAGACGCCGGGGACCGGGGGCCGGTGAGCTGGGCACGGCGCGGCCAGGGCGCCGCGCGGCCGACGTCGGGGGCGGGGCCGAGCGGGGTGCGTTCGGTGGCGGCGGGGCGCGGGCGACCGGACGGCGGAGACCGACCCGGCCGCGATCGGCGTACGGCAGAAGTCGGCCCAGCCGCGATCACCGTCCCGCCGGCGAGGGCGCTGCACGACACGCGGACCGGGGTTACCTGTACGCCCCCAAAGCCACCCCGACCGGACGGCACAGCTGTCGGCCTCGCGGTTCCCGGCTCGCACCACGCACAGCGCGGCCGCCGAGGCGACGGCCCGGGGCGGATCCCGGGCCGGGACACCAGCGGCGGGCCGATCACCCGTGACGCCCACCGGGCCGCGATCCCGTTGGCCCACTGGCCCATACCTCGGGCGCGCCGCGGTCGGTTCGCTCCTGTACGCCCCCTGCCCCACCCCGGCGCTTCGGCGGACCGTCGGTCTTTCACCCCGGTCGTGGGCCGGCACCGGCCCCCGGCGTCGCCCCGTACGGATGCGGCAGCACGGCGGGTACCGCCGAACCGCCCCAAGGAAACCGCACACGAAAGTCCCGCCCCTCCTGTGTGGGGCGGGACCTCGTGGGAGTTCGGTGTGTGGGTCAGCCGATCTGGGTGCCCGTCGCGGACAGTGCCTCCGTGACCGGCTGGAAGAAGGTCTCCCCGCCGGAGGCGCAGTCGCCGCTGCCGCCGGAGGTCAGGCCGATCGCGTTGCTGCCCGAGAAGAGGGAGCCGCCGCTGTCGCCGGGCTCGGCGCAGACGTCGGTCTGGATGAGACCGCTGACCGTGCCCTCCGAGTAGTTCACGGTGGCGTTCAGACCGGTGACCTTGCCCTCGTGCACCTGGGTCGTCGAGCCGCTGCGCTTGACCTGCATGCCGACCGTGGCCTCGGCCGCGCCCGTGATCTTCTGGGTCGAGCCGTCGTAGAGGTCGACCTCGCTCGGGTGCTCGGTGTTCGAGGTGTACTTGACCAGGCCGAAGTCATCACCCGGGAAGCTGGACTTCTCGTTCTTCCCGATCTCCTTGCCGGACGAGTCCGACCAGGTCGAGATGGACGCGGTGCAGTGCCCGGCGGTCAGGAAGAACGGCTGCCCGTCCTTGACCACGTTGAAGCCGAGCGAGCAGCGCCCGCCCGAGCCGGTGATCGCGTCGCCGCCCGCGATGAAGGGCTTGAACTCCCCCTTCGACCGCTGGAGTTCGGCCGTGCCGCCGAGCCCGTCGACCACCTTGGCGAGCTTGGCCCACTCGGTCTTCGAGACGGTCCTGTCCGCCCTGACGACGACCTTGTCGGTGACCGGGTCGGTCGCCCACGAGGTGCCGGGAATGGTCGCGTCCTTCTTCAGCGTCGTACGGGCGCCGTCGAGTTCGGCGAGGGAGTTGGCGACGACTCTGGCCTTGGCGCCGGCCTCCTCGACGGTCTTGGCGGCGGCCTCGTCGAGCACGTTGACGACCAGGTTCTTCGTCTTCGCGTCGTAGTACGTACCCGCCGCGTCCGAACCGAGGTCGTCGACGAGCGTGGAGGCGAGCTTTCCGGCCGCCGGGGCCGACAGGGTCTCCGGCGTGGCGGCCTTGGCCGGCTCACTGGCGTTCGCACTCTGGAAGGTGACACCCGCGGCGACCAGTGCGGCGACTCCCGCACCCGCCATGGCGATCCGGCGCCTGGATATGCGTCGGTGCTTCAACTCACGTCCTCCTGTGGGGGGACGGCCCGGGAGGTTGTGGGGACCTCGCGGGCCGGAAGGCTGGTTGACGGGCGCCTACTCTTCCGAACCCCACAGGGAGCGCACAAGGTCGAGTTCAGGACGCGCGTAGACAGGCACCTCACGCCCCTCCACCTTCGACCACCCATGGCCACCACGGGAATATTCGCACTGCAAACACTACGCGCGAGTAACTGATGAGCGGTCAGTGACATCAGCCCTGGCTGGAATTCGATCCTCCGGATGTCGGCGGCAGCTGCTGCTGCTGCTGCTGCGCCTTCTCCAGGAACCTCAGCAGCTCCACCGGGAACGGCAGCACCAGGGTGGAGTTCTTCTCGGCCGCCACCGCCACCACCGTCTGCAGCAGCCGCAACTGCAGTGCGGCGGGCGTGTCCTGCATCTGCTGGGCCGCCTCGGCCAGCTTCTTCGACGCCTGCAACTCGGCATCGGCGTTGATGACCCGCGCCCTGCGCTCACGGTCGGCCTCGGCCTGCCGGGCCATGGACCGCTTCATGGTCTCGGGCAGCGACACGTCCTTGATCTCGACGCGGTCGATGGTGACACCCCACTCCACGGCGGGGCTGTCGATCATCAACTCAAGCCCCTGGTTGAGCTTTTCCCGGTTGGACAGCAGATCGTCCAGCTCGCTCTTGCCGATGATCGAGCGCAGGGAGGTCTGTGCCATCTGCGAGACCGCGAACCGGTAGTCCTCGACCCGGACGACCGCCTCGGCCGGCCCGGTCACCTTGAAGTAGACCACCGCGTCCACCCGCACCGTCACATTGTCCCGGGTGATGCCCTCCTGCGCGGGCACCGGCATCGTCACGACCTGCATGTTGACCTTCTGGAGCCGGTCCACGACGGGGACGATGAGGGTGAACCCCGGCCCACGGACCTCCGGGCGTAGCCTGCCGAGCCGGAACACCACACCGCGCTCGTACTGTTTGACGACCCGGGCCGCGGCCATCACATACACCGCTCCGGCGGCCACAAGGGTCGCTCCCGCCGCCACCAGCTCCTCGACCATGCCGGCCCCCAGGGGTCCGAAGTGGGAGTGTTCAGGAGAGCACTTCCTGTCCCTCGAAGGTAACTCCGCCACCCGGACAAGAGGGAGCCCCCGCACGCCGGTTGCGTGCGGGGGCCAGCGGAACCGGCCCGTCAGGGAAGGGTCACGCCGTAGTAGCTCAGTGCCTCGGTGACCGGCTGGAAGAAGGTCGTGCCACCGGAGGTGCAGTTGCCGCTGCCGCCGGAGGTCAGACCGTAGGCCACGCTGCCCGCGTAGAGCGGACCGCCGCTGTCGCCGCCCTCGGCGCACACCGTGGTCTGGATCAGACCGTAGACGATGTCACCGCTGCCGTAGTTGACCGTGGCGTTCAGCGCTGTGACCCGGCCGCTGTGGGTGCCGGTGGTGGAGCCGCGCCGGTAGACGGTGGTGCCCACGGACGGGGTGGCCGCGCTGCTGATGGTCTGGCTGCCGACCGCGCTCGGGTGCGGGATCGAGGAGTTGGTGTAGCGCACCAGCGCGAAGTCGTTGCCCGGGAAGCTGTAACCGCTGTTCGTGCCCAGCACCGTGGTGTGGGAGGAGTTGCTGTACCAGGTGGAGGCGACCTCACCACAGTGACCGGCGGTCAGGAAGTAGTACGTGCTGCCTCGGTGCACGTTGAAGCCGAGCGAGCAGCGGTAGGAGCCGCCGTAGATGGCGTCGCCGCCGGTGATGAGCTTGTTGAACTTGCCGGAGGTCCGCTTGATGGTGAGCGCCCCGGAGTCGGCTCCCGCCTGCCGCTTGATCTTGGCGATCTCGGCCTTGGAGACGGTGCTGTCGACGGTGACGACAACCCGGTTGGTCCTGCTGTCCACCGCCCAGGCCGTGCCGGCCACGTCGGCCTTCAGGACGGAGTCGCTCGCCTTGGTGAGCTGGGTGGCGCTGAACGTGTGGGCGTCGCTCGCGCTCGCCGTGGGGGCGGCGAACGCGGCCGCGGCCACGAATCCGGAGACCAGGGCGATGAGCCGGGTCCGTCTCGCGATACCGCTGTGGGGAGTGGTGCGCTTGATCCTCACTTTTCGTTCCCTCCCAGGGGAAGTCGGGGGCCCGCGTGGGGTCGGGGCCCGTGAGGCGCAGCCAGGGAGAGCGCCCGGGTTTCGAACACACAGTGCCCTGACAAGCGCTGAGGGGGAGTATTCGGTCGAACGACCGGTCGGCGCAAGGGTTCCTTTCGGCCGTGCGACCGTGTGCGATCTGTGCGAACTTTGTGCGATCCCGGGGTGGTCTGGGGGAGATGACCGACCGTCACCTTACCGGCGCACGGCCATGTCACCGTCGAGCGACCAGCGGCCGGGGGTTGTCCGGAAGTCAACCATCCGGATGGGCGGGCCGCTGCCGAGGCGCGCGGTCGGTCCCGTACGGCGGCGCGCCCCGTCGCAGCCCGCAGTCACAGCCCGCAGTCACAGCACGAGCAGCATTCGCAGCACTCGCACGCCTCACAGCACGAGCAGTCGCAGTTGCAGTCGCAATTGCCGCACCAACCCTCACGCTTCCTGCGCGACCAGGGACCCTCGTACTCGTCGGCGCAGCACACCTTGCAGGTGCAGCACAGTCCGAGGGCCGCCGCGCACCCGGCCAAGAAGCCCCGCTCGTCCGGGCGCGGCGGCTCACCGCCGAAGGGGTTGCCGTGGGGGTTGCCCGGCGCCTGGGGCGCGTAGGGGCCCTGCGGCGGTCCGAAGGCGGCCTCGGGCGCGTGCCCGCACGACGCGGTCCCGAACGCCCGGTCCACCGAGCGCCCCAGCTCGTGCGCGAGCAGCAGATGCGCCAGCTTGCCGTCGACGAACTCCACCTCGCGCAGGGCGAGCCGGATGCCGTGCAGCGCGTCGTCGGCAAGCCGACGGGCCTCGGTGAGGGAGGTACCGGTCGCGGTGAGCGGGTTCCAGGCGCCGGCCGCGGCGTCGGCCTCCCGGTCCGCCACGGCGTCCAGGAGGTGCGCCAGCCGTCCGAAGAGGCGCCCGGCCTCGGCGAGCGGCGCGGCGTTGCCCGGCCGCCCGGCCAGCACCGCGGTGTGCGCGAAGGCGGCGGCGGTCGCGGTCTCGGTCGGCTCGGTCACCGTCAGGATCGGTGTTCCCGGTCCCGCGAGGGTCTCGATGCCGACCTGCCGGTCGACGGCGTCGACGAGCAGGGCCGTGTCGAAGCCGACGGCGGACCCGCTGCGCGCGCGCCGGCCCGCCCCCAGCTCTCGGCCACCCGCCGCGCGGCGAGCGCCACCGGCTTGCGGGCCAGCAGTCCGTCCCGGTCGGCGACGTGGTCGCGCACCTTGGCCGAGGCGAGCACCAGCGAGACGGCCGCCGCGAGCCGCGCGCCCTCCCCCTGTGCGACGGAGGCGGTCCGCATACCGCGCAACGGGCAGGGCCCGGCCGTACGCCGCCACCCTCCCGCCGTTCCCGCCGTCCTGGCGTTCACGGCCTGAGCCTCCGTCAAAACCGATATGAGAAGCCCGTCATAGTTCGTCACGATGCGTGCGAACTGTCCGTGGTCACCACGCAGCGCGAGGCACAGCCCGCACAAGTGCGCCATCCACTGGGTCTTGAGGCTCTCCCCGAGCCGATGGCTGCAGGGCCTGACGATTCCGAACACAACGATCCCCCGTGGGCTGTACGACGTTGAGCTGCGGCATCGTATCGACCGATCGTCATCTCGCAGCAGCCCCGCGACTCACCCAGACGCGCCATTCATCACCCGGACGCCACCGACAATAATATTTCACTCTCAGTCAGCAGCCGTATAGAGAACGACCCTTGGGGCACCTGGGCTCTCGACGAACGGGCTGTGCACCAGTACCGTCACAAACCCCCCGCGCGGCGTCTATCCACTTGGCGCGCCATCCGCATCATGGACGACCATAGGGATGCGAAAAGCAAGAAGGACCGCTGTGAGAGGAGGCGTCCATGGGATCGGTACGCAAAGCGAGTGCCTGGCTTGGCCTCGTCGACGACAACGACGACGAGCGTTACTACGACGACGACTACTCCGAAGGGACCGAGCAGCCCGGGGATGCCTGGGTCACCGACCCGCGGGTCAAGGTGGCCTCGGACGTCGCCGAGGAGAGGGGCCGCCGCATCGGCACGGTCACCCCGGACAGCTTCCGGGACGCGCGTGCCATCGGCGAGCTGTTCCGGGAGGGGGTCCCGGTCATCATGAACCTCACGGCGATGGAGCCGGCCGACGCCAAGCGCGTGGTCGACTTCGCGGCCGGACTGACCTTCGGCCTGCGCGGCACGATCGAGCGCGTCGCCACCCGCGTCTTCCTGCTGACGCCGGCCAACACGGAGATCGTCAGCGGCGAGGCGTCGGCCCACCGCTCGGACGGCTTCTTCAACCAGAGCTGAGGCAGGGCCGCTCGCCGGCCCTGCCTCGGCCCGAGGGGGCCGGGTCAGCGGAAGGCGTCGAGTCCGGTGAGCGCCTTGCCCAGCACGAGCTGGTGCATCTCGACGGTGCCCTCATAGGTGAGCACCGACTCGAGGTTGGTCGCGTGCCGCATGACGGGGTATTCGAGCGAGATCCCGTTGGCACCGAGGATCGTCCGCGCCGTACGGCAGATGTCGATGGCCTCCCGTACGTTGTTGAGCTTGCCGAAGCTGACCTGCTCGGGACGCAGGCGGCCGGCGTCCATGCGCCGCCCCAGATGATGGGCGAGCAGGATCCCCTTGTGCAGCTCGACCGCCATGTCGGCGAGTTTGGCCTGGGTGAGCTGGAAGCCCCCGATGGGCCGCCCGAACTGCTCCCGCGTCTTCGCGTATTCGACAGCCGCCTCGAAAGAGCTGCGGGCCGCGCCCATGGCTCCCCAGACGATGCCGTACCGGGCGTGCGAGAGGCAGCTGAGCGGGCCGCGCAGTCCTACGACGTCCGGGAGGACGGCGTCCGCGGGCAGCCGTACGTCGTCGAGGACGAGTTCGCTGGTGACGCTGGCGCGCAGGGACCACTTGTGCTTGATCTCGGGCGCGGAGAATCCGGGGGCGTCGGTGGGCACGACGAACCCGCGGATGCCCTCGTCGGTCTGCGCCCAGACGACGGCGACTCCCGCCACCGACCCGTTGGTGATCCACATCTTCCGCCCGTTGAGCACCCAGTCGCCGCCGTCGCGCTTGGCGTGGGTGCGCATCGAGGCGGGGTCGGAGCCGTGGTCGGGCTCGGTGAGCCCGAAGCAGCCGATGACCTCACCGGCGGCCATGCGGGGCAGCCACTGCTGCTTCTGCTCCTCGCTCCCGAACCGGTGGATGGCGTACATGGCGAGGGATCCCTGTACGGAGACGAGGGACCGGATACCCGAGTCGGCGGCCTCCAGCTCCAGACAGGCGAGTCCGTACTGAACGGCGGAGGCACCGGCGCAGCCGTATCCGTCCAGGGACATCCCGAGCGCCCCGATCCCGCCGAGCTCCCGGGCCAGCTCCCTGATACCGGGCAGCTCGCCCTTCTCGTACCAGTCGGCGATGTGCGGCAGGACGCGGTCCGCGGCCCAGCTGCGCACGGTGTCCCGGATGGCGAGGTCCTCCGGGTCCAGCAGGTCGTCGATCCCGAGGGGGTCGGCGGGGTCGAACGGGGGCAACTTCGAGGACGCGGACATGGAACACCCTCCGGCACGAGATAAAAACTAGCACCGCTAGTTACGACTCATCCCAGACGTTACGACGCAACCAACCGAACGTCCAGTCCACACTCTCCCACCCTCGCACCCGTGCGGGTCACGCAAGGGGCGGGCGTTTTCAGCGAAACGCACGGCGTGGACATAGGTTCCAGCCCACGGCCGACCGGCCGCCAACGGCGAAGAACCCCACGGGAAAGGCCAGCCTCTCAGCCGACTGTCATGGGCGGTGCACGGGTGGGAAAACACAACCCACGCGCGGACAGCCGCAAACGACGAGCAACCACGAACCACAGCGGAGCGACTACGCCGAGACGCGCGTCCTCGTCGGCTCCCTCGGCGCCGGCAGCTCCACCGCCGGCTCCACCGACTCCGCCATCTCCTCCTCGCACTGCATGACCCGCGGCAACCGCACCGCCATCACCGCCCCGAGCAGCAACAGCCCCACGCTCACCAGCAACGTGACATGCAGACCATGCACAAAGGAGTCCCGCGCCGCCCGGCGCAGAGCCGCCCCGGCCGACCCGCCGAGCCGCGCGGCGACGGTGTACGCCTCCCCCAGCGAATGCCCCGCCGCCGCGGACGCCGACGCCGGCACACCCGGCACGGACGCGAGCCCGGGCGTGTACGCCGCGTTCATCACGCTTCCGAGAAGCGCGATCCCGATCCCCGCCCCCAGCTGGTACGAGGTCTCGCCGATCGCCGCCGCCCCACCGGCCTGCTCCGCGGGCGCCTCGCTCAGCATCGACTCGTACGCCCCGAAGAGCGTCGTCTCCAGCCCGAAGCCGAGCACGACAAAACCGGCCAGCAGCAGCCCCGTGTTGTCCTCGCCGCCCATCGCCGTCAGCGTCAGCACCCCCGCGGCGGTGAGGAGGAACCCGAAGCACACCATCCGCCGCGGCCCGAACCGGCGCAGCATGCGCGCGCCCGCGAGCCCCGCCGCCATCGCCGCGATCGTCAGCGGCAGCAGCCGCAGTCCCGTCTCCAGCGGGGAGAGCCCGAGCACCAACTGCAGATACTGCGCCGCGATCAGCTCCAGACCCACCAGCGCGAGCATCGCGAGCACGATGCACCCCACCGACGTGCTGAACGCCGGGCGCGCGAACATCCGCAGATCCACCAGCGGATGCGGGCGCCGTCGCTGGCGGCGGACGAACAGCGCCATCAGCAGCGCGCCCAGAACCAGCGGTACCAGCGTGAACACGCTCGCCACCGGCTCCCCGCCGCCGAGCCGCTTCACGCCCAGCACCAGACCGAACAGCCCGGCCGCCGCCATCAGCGCGCCGACCACGTCCCAGGGCCCGTTGCGCTCGCCCGTCGACTCGGGCAGCAGCAGCCGGCCCACCGGCAGGCTGACCAGCATCAGCGGGATGTTCACCAGGAACACCGAGCCCCACCAGAAGTGCTCGAGCAGGAAGCCGCCGAGCAGCGGGCCGACCGCCGCGCCCACCGCCGCGACCGCGCTCCACAGGCCGATCGCCAGCGCCCGCTCCCGGCGGTCGGGAAAGACCTGCCGCAGGATCGACAGCGTGGCGGGCATGATCATCGCGCCACCGACGCCGAGCAGCGCGCGGGCCAGAATCAGTACATGGGCGCTCGGCGCCACGGCCGCCACGGCGGACGCGACGCCGAACAGGGCGTATCCGAGAAGGAGAATCCGTCTGCGGCCCACCCGGTCGCCGAGCGTGCCGAAGAGGATCAGCAGCGACGCGCAGACCAGCGGATAGGCGTCGACGATCCAGAGCAGTTCTATGCCGCCGGGCCTGAGGTCCTCGGTGACCGCGGGCACGGCCACGTGCAGCACGGTCGCGTCGAGGGCGACCAGGAGCAGGCTGACGCAGAGGACGACGAGGACGACCCAGCGGTTGGCGCTCGCCCCGGCCGTCCGACGGCGCAGCCGAACCGCAGCCGTGGTCGTCCCGGACATGCAGGTACCTCCCAGATGAACCCCTCGCGTGCGGCGGACCGGCGGGTGGGGACTACCCGTCGTACGGCCGGAGAGGAGTGGTGTCTCCGGCCCGCGCATACCAACGCGAGTGACACGTCAGCGTACGCGAGTTCGTTCCGCCTGAGCGTGGCGGACCTCTCACACCGCACGCGGAACCCCTGTGGTGTACGCCACTTCCCACCTCCCTTGACCACGCCCCGGTGAGTCGTCCGGTTCCATCGCCGGTTGATAATCGAGCCCGTGACCGATCTTGCAACGCGCGTGGCACCACCCCGGTACGCGCCTCTGCGCCGGGCGGCCCCGGCTCTGCTCGGGTACGCGGCCGTGCGCGTCCTGGGGCTGGTCGTGCTGGCGGTGTGGAGCGCCGCGCGCGGCAAGAGCGCGCACACACTGCTGACCGCGCGCTGGGACGCCCTCTGGTACACGCGGGTCGCGGAGCTCGGCTATGGCTACGAGGTGCGTCTGCCGAACGGCGACGTCCACTCCAACCTGGCCTTCTTCCCGCTGCTGCCCTGGCTGGAGCGGCTGGTGCACGCGCTCACGCCGCTGTCGTACGCGGACGCGGGGCTCGTCGTGAGCGTGATCGCCTCGCTCGCCGCGGCCTGGGGGATCTTCGCGGTCGCGGACCTTGTGTACGGGCGGCGGGCCGGGGTGTGCGCCGTACTGCTGTGGGCGGTGCTGCCGGTCGGGATCGTGCAGTCGATGGCGTACAGCGAGTCGTTGTTCACCGCCCTCGCCGCCTGGTCGCTGTACTCCGTGCTGACCGGCCGCTGGGTGAGTGCCGGTCTGCTGGCCGCGTTCGCGGGGCTGACCCGGCCGGTGGGGCTCGCCGTGGTGGCCGCGGTGTGGACGGCGGGCATTGCCTCGTTCGTGCGAGATCGGCGCGTCTCCATGGCGGAGGGCGCACGAGGCGACGGGCACGCCCCCGATGCCGCCAGCGCCGTCCGCGCCCCGCGCGTTGTGACAGCCGACGGCGCACCGGACGCAACACGCGCCCCATCCATCTCTTCCGGCGCACCCGTCGCACTGCGCGCCCTCGGCATGCTCCTCGCTCCCCTCGGTGCCGCCGCCTACGTCCTGTGGGTCGGCCATCACACCGGCAAGGGCCCGCTCGGCTATCTGGACGTCCAGGCGGGCTGGCGCAACGGCTTCGACGGCGGATATGCCTTCGCCCGCTTTGTCGCCGACAAGTTCACGTCATTCCCGTCGGCCCTCGCCGGGCTGGGGCTGATCGTCGCAGTGGGCCTGGTGATCTGGCTGTACGTGGTCGGCGTACGGCAGCGCCAGCCGCTTCCGCTGCTGGTGTACACGGGTGTCGTCATCGCGCTCGCGCTGTGTGCGTCGAGTTACTTCGGCTCCAAGCCCCGTCTTCTGCTGCCCGCCTTCCCGCTGCTCCTGCCGCTCGCCCTGGCCCTGGCCCGGCCGCGCACGTCAAGGGCGGTGCTGGTCACGGCCGGTGTGGCGGTGGCGTCGGCCGTCTACGGCGCGTTCTGGCTCAATGGATCCGGCCCGCCGTGATCGTCTCGGAACGGCCGATGAGCGTACGGAGAAATCCACCCCATGCTTCGGTGAACGAATTCAAAAGCGCCATAAAACCAACCCCCGGCATGATCAAAGGAATTGAAGGGAACGACCGACGGAGATTGCGGATTCCTCTGGAATATGGCGGCTGCTGAGAGGTTTCCCACATCACATCGTCATCACAAAGCCGGTGATTCGACCAGGGTCTGAGCTCACTCGCTGTAACGTCCTTTGGGTGCGTACCGAACGAAACCTCACCCGTCTGGACCGGGTGTTCGCCAGGCTGGACCGTGAGCCGGAACGACCGGCCCACATCGATGTGCCGAGGATGAGCCGGCACCGGGTCGTGCTGTTCACCGCGACCCTCGCCTTCTATCTGGCGATCGTGTGGGCCGTCGTGATCACGTCCTGGCTGGTCCGGCTCGACTGGCAGGTCATGTTCTTCCGGCCGTACCAGCAGTGGCCGGAGATCCACGCCTTCCTCGACTACTACGTGGTGCTGGGCCAGCGCGGCCCCACCGCCGTGATGGTCGCCGCGTGGCTCGGCTGGCGCTCCTGGCGGCAGCACACGCTCCGCCCGCTGCTCACCCTCGGTGCGTCCCTGCTGCTGCTCAACATCACGGTGGGCGCCGCCAAGCTCGGCATGGGCCGTCTCGGCCCGCACTACGCCACCATCATCGGCTCGAGCGAGATGGGTCGGGGCGGCGATATATTCCCCAGCGGCCACACCGCCAACGCGGTGGTGACGTGGGGAATCCTGGCCTATCTGGCCTCCACTGGGAGAGCGCGCCGCTGGCTGTCCGCGCTGTCGGCGGTCACCTCGCTCGGCGTCGGCCTCACCACCGTCTACCTCGGTACGCACTGGCTGAGTGACGTGCTGCTGGGCTGGGCCGCGGGCCTGTTGATCCTGCTCGCCCTGCCGTGGTGCGAGCCGCTGATCGCCAAGGCCGAGATCGCGATCTTCGACCAGCGCGACCGTTGGCGCGCCCGCCGCGGCCGTACGGTGCCCGTACCGGCCCTTCCGGTCGCTCCCGTGGTGCTCAAGCCGCGGACCGTGCCCGCAGAGGAGCCGGCCCCGGAGCGCGAACCGGCCGTCTCGGTCCGCTCGCCCCGGGCGCCGATCCACCTGGCGCCCGGCCCGCACACGGCCCGCTCCGAACGCACTCCGGTCACCCCGGCGGGCAGCCGCCGCCCGCCGCACTCGGACCGCGTGCCGCGCGGCACCGCCCCGGCGGCCCGCCCGGTGACGGGCGGCTGACCGCCACCGGCACAAAGGGGTCCGGTACGCACGCCCAACCCCGCCAGAGCGAAGGCCCCTGCTCCTCGATCCAGGAGCAGGGGCCTTCGCCGTGGCCGGTTCAGCCCTTCCAGGCCCGCGCCACCCGGCCGTCGCGCACCTCGAAGTTCAGCCGCCCCACCCGGTACTCCATGGTGATGATCGCGCCCGGCGGCAGCGACCGCACCGTCGACCACCCCCGCTCGCGCGCGAGCCGCTCGGCGCTCGCCGCGTCGAGGCCGACGTACCCTTCCGGACTGTCCTGGGGCTCCGCTGACGGAGTGGGAATCGGTGCCATGCGGCCACGCTAGGCCAGGTCCGGCGGCCGCGGAAGTCACGGGCCCGCGGAAGGCCCCGTCCCTCTCCGGTCACACTTCTGTCACAGGATCACGACACGCGTTTTGGTTCGACCGCGTCACACGTCCGAGCGGTTGCGTACGCCTTCCCGGCGCATTCGAGGGAAATTCCCCGCGTGTCGGGGCGGCCCTTCGAAAAGCCGGACGGAAAGGGACCGAAGCGCAGATCGGGGACCATTGCCGGACCCCATTCCATTCCAGATCCACACGGTGCGCGGGAGCTGACACCGCATATGGATTTCACCGCTTCGGCACAGATCCCCCGTACCGCCCGAGCCTCGGCTCACGGCCACGCGCCCCTCACCCGGAGCGCTCCAGAGCACGCGACAACCGGTCCCGGATCGTTGCGATCGACTCGGTCAGCTCGGTCGGCTCCAGCACCTCGAAGTCGAAGCCGGTCATCATCACGTGAATGACCATCACATCGAGATTCGGGGCGCCGGCGCGCAGGACGCAGGCCTCGGCGCCGTCGGCCTCCAGCATCCCCGCCGAGGGCGAGATCCGCTCGGCGGCGACCTCGAGGGGCACCAGCAGGCGGACGGCTGCGTGGGCGGCGTACGCGCGCGTGGAGACGCCCCGGGAGACATAGGCGGCGAGGTCCTCGGCAGGGGGCTCGCGCGGGGTGAAGCGCGGGCCGTGCGGCGGCTTCGGCGTGATCCGGTCGGCGCGGAACGTGCGCCAGTCCTCGCGGTCGAGGTCCCAGGCGACCAGGTACCAGCGGTGCTCGGTGCACACCAGGCGATGCGGTTCGACCGTACGGCGGCTGGAGGCGCCGTCGTGGTCGCGGTACTCGAAGCGCACACGTTCCGCGTCCCGGCACAGGTGGGCCAGTTCCGTGAGCACGGCCGGGTCGACGGTGGAGGGCTGCGGTCCGCGCAGCATCGGCACGGTGAAGGCGTTGAGGGCGCCCACGCGGCGGCGCAGCCGGCCGGGCAGCACCTGCTCCAGCTTCGCCAGGGCCCGTACGGAGCTCTCGCCGATGCCCTCGATGCCCTGCCCGGCGGCGGTGCGCAGGCCCACGGCGACGGCGACCGCCTCGTCGTCGTCCAGGAGCAGCGGCGGCAGTTCGGCCCCCGCACCGAGCTGATAGCCGCCGCCGGTGCCGGGGCTGGCGTTGACCGGGTAGCCGAGCTCGCGCAGCCGGTCCACGTCGCGGCGCACCGTGCGCGGGGTGACCCCGAGCCGTTCGGCCAGCTCGGGGCCGGACCATTCGCGATGGGCCTGGAGGAGCGAGAGCAGGCGCAGCAGTCGTGCCGAGGTCTCCAACATGGCGCCGAGTCTGCCAGCCGACGCGGACAGCCACGGTCCGCGATCAGGGTGTGTAGGGCAGTTGCGGCACGTCGAAGCAGGTGCTGTTCATGTCCCCCTGCGACACCCAGCCCCTGCCGTCCTTCCAGCGGGCCACCGACAGGCATGCCCTGCGTGTCCTCGGCGGCTCGGGAAGCCGCTCGAACGACACCGGGATCAGCAGGCCGCCCGCGGTGTAGTCGCGCCCGCGGTTCACGAAGTCGTCGACGCACGCGCGCGTGATGCCCTTCGTCGCGCAGGCCCTGGCCGCGTCGGTGAACCACCGCGCGGCCGCCCAGCCCTCCAGCTGCCACTGGGAGTGCGTGCTCAGCCCGTTGGTCGCGTCCCGGAACTCCCGTACGGCCGGATCACCGGTGTCCTCGTAGTTGCGGCTGGATCCGGTCACCCACAGGGCGTTGCGGCAGCGGGGGGAGTCCTTGTAGTCCTCGGGGACGGTGGATGTCCAGTTCTGGACGTTGGTCACCTTGGCCACGACCCGGGCGCCGACGTCGTCCATCGCCTTGCACAGCTGGGCGTTGCCGTGCGTGTCGATGGCGTCGAAGACCAGGTCGGCGCCCTGCTCCTT
Source organism: Streptomyces sp. HUAS 15-9 (assembly GCF_025642155.1). Classification (NCBI taxonomy): domain Bacteria; kingdom Bacillati; phylum Actinomycetota; class Actinomycetes; order Kitasatosporales; family Streptomycetaceae; genus Streptomyces; species Streptomyces qianjiangensis. The sequence goes on from NZ_CP106798.1 coordinate 1,930,569, forward strand.
CAGATCGGCGGCGACGGCACGGAAGTTGGGCAGCGCGAAGTCGACCTGTTCGGGGATCACCGTGTAGCCCTCGGCCTTCAGTCCCCGCTCGACGAGCCGGGCGTAGGCGGCGGACGCGGCCTGGTTGTAGGAGACGACCGCGGCCGTGCGGGCGCCCTTCTCCCGCTTGAAGTAGCGGTACACCTCGGTGCCGCCGTACAGCTGCCCGCCCCAGCCAGGTGTGCCGTCGCGGGGTGCCTGGCTGCCGTAGATGCCGTACAGGTGCGGCCAGGTGTCGTAGGCGGCGCCGATGGGCTGGCCGCCGATGTCGGGCACGCGCGCGTGGGAGACCCGGGAGGCGCCCGCGTAGTCCAGGGACGCGGTGGCGACCAGGGCGACCACCTGGTCCTCTTCGATCAGCCGGTGCACGCACGTGTTGTTGCCGACGCCGCTGCCGCCGTCGTCGCACAGGCGCACCTCGACCCGGCGGCCGTCGATGCCCCCGCGCGCGTCGAGCCGGTCGAAGTACGCCTTGGCGCCGTCGCGCGGGCCGGTGAACGCGTTGCCGCCGACGGGGCTGGTGGCGCTGGTGATGACGCCGACGCGCAGGGGTGCGCCGCCGGCGGGCGCGGGCGCCCGCGAGTCGTGCTCGAAGTCGCTCTCGGGCAGCCGGCTGCCGCAGGCCGTGCCCACGAGGAGCAGCAGCACCGCGGCAGCGGTCTCAACAGCCCGGGTGGGCCGACCGCGAGGCATCGCCGCTCAACTGGACCAGCGCGCACAGCGTGTTGTCGGACACCTTCCAGGTGCCGTCCTCGAGGACGGCTGTCCCGGAGGCGTCGGGCAGGGCGGTGGCACCGTTCAGGGTCAGGGTGTACGTCACGGTCGCCTCGGCCGGCCCGGTGAACTCGACCTTGGTCACCTCGGCCGCGACCTGTCCGCCGCGTTTGTCGCCGTTGAAGCTCTTCAGCACGGCGGACATCTTGTCGCCGTTCTCCAGGACGCCCTGCTTGTCCTTCGTGGCGGTGGCCGGGTCGAAGAACTTCTTCCAGTTCTGCCTGATCTCCTTCTCGGCGGCCGCCGGATCGGCGGGCGCGGTCGCCGGGGCACTGCTCGTCCGCTCCACGGAGGGCGTCGGGGGCGCGCTCTGGCTGCCGCCGCTCTCGTCGCTGCATGCCACAAGGGCCGGGGCGAGGACGAGGACCAGGGCGGCCGCGAGGGCCGTACCCCGTCCCGTCGCCAGTGCCGTGCCCCGTCCCGCCGCCCGTGGGCCGCGCCCTGTCGTCGTGTGTCCCCGCCTGAGGTCGCTCCCGAGAACCATCTGGCTCACCACCGGGTGTCCGTCCGGGCCATGTGCGCCCGGAGCTTTCAGGGTCAGCTTCCAGAGGGCATAGTGCAAGCCATTGGCCGACATGGACAGATACATGACGTGTGGGAGCCGGCGATGCGGACAACGCGACCTCGGACCGTGCACCCCGTCCTCTGGGCCGGGTGGGCCGCGCTGGCCGCGGGCGCCGTGCTGTGCGTCATCGGCTGGTACGGCATCTCGGGCGAGCGGTACGCGGAGCGCCAACTGCCCTATCTCGCCTCGTGCACGATACCCGGCGCGGCTCTGATCATCGCCGGATCGGTGCTGCTCACCCATGGCAGGAGCGCGCTCGCCGCCACGCGCGTGGACGAGTTGTACGGGCTGCTGGTGGCCGCCGAACCCGTCGCCGCCGAGGAGGCGGAGCAGGCGGCGGCCGCGCCCCTGGCGGTCGGCGGGGAGACGCTGATGGTGCCGGGCGGCACGCTGTACCACCGCGCGGACTGCCCGTTGGTGTCGGGGAAGACGGGGGCGGTCCCGGTGGACGGCAAGCTGCTGGCGAGCGGTGCGCTCGGCCCGTGCCCGATCTGCGAGCCGGACTCCGCGGCGGACCCGTGTCCTCGCTGACGTACGACCTCACGCTCGCCGGTCTCTCCGTGGGCAGCGCCGCCGCGCTCACCGGGATCGGTCTGGTCGTGACGTACCGCGCGACGGGCGTGCTCAACTTCGCGCACGGGGCGATCGCGATGGTGTGCGCGTACGTGCTGCGCGAGTCGGTGGTGGAGTGGGGGTGGCCGCTGTGGCTCGGGGCGACGGCGACACTGCTCTTCCTTGCGCCGGGGATCGGTGTGGTACTGGAACGTCTCGTCTTCCGGCCGCTGTCGGTGCTGGGCGGCGATCCGGCGCAGACCCTGGTGGCGTCCATCGGGGTGTTCGTGCTGCTGGTCGGCGGGGCGGCGCTGCTGTGGGGGCAGGGGGCGCGGGACGACGCGCCGGAGCTGGTGTCGGCGGATCCGTGGGGGCAGTTGGGGGTGGCGCTGCTGCTCGCGGTGGGCGTCGGCGTGGTCATCCGGTGGACCCGGTTCGGGCGGGAGCTGCGGGCGGTGGTGGACGACCGGCAGCTGGCGGTGCTGGGCGGCATCGACGCGGACCGGGTGGCCGCGGCGGGCTGGGCGTTCGGATCGTTCACCGCGGGCCTGACGGGCGTGCTGCTCGCGCCGTACGTGCGTCTCGACCCGTACGGTCTGCCGCTGCTCGTCATGGAGGTGGTCGCGGTCGCGGTGGCCGCGCGGATGCGCAGCCTGTCGCTCGCGGTACTGGTGGCGCTCGGCATCGCGGTCGGGCAGAGCCAGTTGACGCGGCTGCACCCGGCGGGCTGGGGCGGGCAGCTGCTCCAGGCGGTCGGGGCGAATCTCTTCGTCGTGGCGCTGCTGGTCGCGGCGCTGGTCCTGCCGGGCATCGGCACGCGCGACGCCCTGCCGCGCTCGGCCACCGCGCGCGTGCCGACGCCGTCCGGAGCCTGGATCGTGGCCGTGGTGCTGTTCCTGCTGCCGCTCGGCTTCGCGGGCTCGGACCTGCACACCTCGGTCCAGGTGCCGGCGCTCGGCGTGATCCTGCTGTCCCTGGTGGTCGTCACCGGCCGCGGCGGACAGATCTCCCTCGGGCAGGCGGCGTACGCGGGGCTAGGCGCCCTGTTCACGGCGCTGCTCGCGGCGGGCCGCTTCCCGGGCCTGCCGCGGCTGCCCGAACTGGCGGCGCTGGCGGTGGCGGTGGTCCTGGTCGCACCGCTCGGCCTGCTGACCGGCTGGCCCGCCATCGGCCGCCACGGCCTGGCCCTGGCGCTGGCCACGTTCGCGGTGGGCGTCGGGGTGAGCCGCTTCGTCTTCGCGCAGCCGTACGCCACCTCCGGGCTGTCGCTGGACCGCCCGGCGGGCTTCGACGGGGACCGCGCGTACTACGTCCTGGAACTGGCCCTGCTGGCCGCCGCGCTGCTGGCGACCCACGCGCTGCGCCGGGGCCGCACCGGACGTGCCCTCGCCGCCATGCGGGACCACGAGGCGGGCGCGTCGGCGGCGGGCGTCAAGGTCCCCTCCCTGAAGCTCCTCGCCTTCGTCTCGGGCGCCGCCCTCGCCGCCCTCGGCGGCGGCATGCTCGGCATGGGGCTGCGCGCGTTCGACCCCGGCGCGTACGACCCCGTGCGCGGACTGCTGTGGTTCGCCGCGGTCGTGGTCCTGGGCGCGGACAGCGCCCTGGGCGCCCTGGCCGCCGCGGCCCTTCTGGTGGGGCTGGACGCGGGGGCCCGGGGCGGGGTGGCGGCGGCGCTGGTCGGGGTGCTGGCGGTGCTGGTCGGACGGTTCCCCGGCGGGCCGTACGAGGCGTTGCGCACGGCCGGGCAGCGGCTGCGCCCCGCGGCGCGGGGCGCGGCTCACGGCGGTGGGGACGAGGGCACGCGCGAGACTGCGGCGACCTGCCACGCGTACGGCGCCGCCCGTCCCGCGCATCGGCTCGCAACGGTCCCGCACCACCGCCGTACGGCGCCCGACGGCCGAGACGACCGCCCTCCCGCTCCTCACCGCCCGCCACCTCCACGCCCGCTACGACGGCTTCACCGCACTCGACGGTGTCGATCTGGAGCTCCGGCCCGGTCGGGTCACCGCCGTCGTCGGGCCCAACGGGGCCGGAAAGAGCACGTTGTTCCACTGTCTGGCCGGGACGCTGCGGCCCGCGCGCGGGCAGGTCGTGTTCGGCGGGCGGGACATCACCCGCCTGCCGGCCCACGCCCGTACCCGGCTCGGGATCGCGCGGACCTTCCAGCAACTGGCCGTGTTCCCGTCGTTGACCGTGGCCGAGAACGTCCGGGTCGGCGCCGAGCAGGGGCACTTCGCCGACCCCGGCGCGGTGGAGCGGGCGCTGCGGCTGGCCGGGCTCGACGGGCCCGTACGGGCGCTGCCAGCCGCGGGGCTGCCCACCGGGACGCTGCGCCGGGTCGAGCTGGCCCGGGCGCTGGCCGGCGGCCCGTGCGTGCTGCTGCTCGACGAGCCCGCCGCGGGGCTCGACACCGTCGAAGTGGCCGCGCTGGCCCGGGTACTGGACGCGCTGGCCGCCGACGGCACCGCGCTGCTGGTCGTCGAGCACGACCTCGACCTGGTCGCCGGGATCGCCGACATCGTGCACGTCATGACGGCCGGCCGCGTCGTCGCGTCCGGCCCACCCCGCCAGGTGCTCGACTCGCTCGAAGGGGCGGCCGGACCATGACCATCTCCCTGCGCCACGCACGCGTACGCTACGGCCCCCTGGAGGCCCTGCACGGTGTCACCCTCACCGGGCCGGGCCCGGGGCTGACCGTGCTGCTGGGCCGCAACGGCTCCGGTCGCAGCACCGCGCTGCGCGCACTCGCCGGGACCGTGCCGCTGTCCGGCGGGGCGGTGGTGTGGGACGGCGTCGACGTGACCCGTGTGCCCGCGTACGAACGGGCCCGGCGCGGGCTGTTCCTGGTCCCCGAGCGGCAGGCCGTGTTCGGGTCGCTGACCGTACGGGAGAACCTGGAACTCGTGGCGTCCGCGTACGACTCCGCGCTCGACGCCTATCCGCAGCTGCGCCCCTTGCTCCCCCGCCGCGCGGGCACCCTGTCGGGCGGTGAGCAGCGGATGCTGGCGCTCTCCCGTGCCCTGCTGGCACGCGCGCGCGTGCTGCTCGTCGACGAGCCCGCGCAGGGCATGTCCCCCGCGGTGGCGGCACGCACGTACGAGTTGCTGAGCGCGCTCGACGCCTGTGTCGTGGTCGCCGAGCAGCGGTTGCCGCCGGTGCTGCGCGGGCGGCCCGCGTTCGTGTACGAACTGCGCCGCGGGGTTGTCGTGTTCGGCGGTGAGGCGGGCGAGCGGGCCGTGTACCCCTGACGGGACAGCGCCCCACCCGGCCGGTGAACCGGGTGGGGCGTCGTGCCCGGGACAGGGGGAGCGGCTCAGAGCGAGAGGCGCTGCCCGGGCACGATCAGGTCGGGATCACCGCCGATGACGGACTTGTTGGCGGCGTAGATCCGCTGCCAGGTGGTCCCGTGCCGGGCGGCGATGCCGCTGAGCGTGTCGCCCTCGCGGACGGTGTAGTTGCCGCCGGACGAGTCACGCGACGAGCCGCGGTTGGTGTGGCCGGTCGAACGCTTCGGCGACTTCGACGGCTTGGCCGGGGCTGCCTTCGTGGTCTTCGTGGACTTCGTGGTGTTCGTGCTCTTGGTGCCGACCGTACCGGAGGAGCCCGCCGCGGGTGCGGCGCCGTACGCTCCGGCCCGCGCCGAGCAGGTCGGCCAGGCGCCCCAGCCCTGGGCGTGCTGGACCTTGGTGGCCACGGCGATCTGCTGGGTCCTGCTGGCCCCGTCGGCGGTCGGCGCGTAGGCCGTGCCCCCGTAGGCACGCCAGGTGCCGGCGGAGAACTGGAGTCCGCCGTAGTAGCCGTTGCCGGTGTTGATGTGCCAGTTGCCGCCGCTCTCGCACTGGGCGATGCGGTCCCACACTCCGCCGTCCGCCGCGGCGGCGTTGCCGGTCGCGGCCAGCAGCCCGAGCGGAGCGAGCAGTGCCGCTCCGGCGAGGACCGCCGTCGTACGCGCCCTGCGGGCGGTGTCGCCTCGAGCGCTGTCGTCACGGACGTTGTCGCGAGTGGTATCGGCACATTCGGACATGTAATTCCCTCTCCACGGACCCGGGGTCCCCCACAGGCGGGGCGCGGCCGCCGCGCATGGACGCGGTCGCTCGCGCTCGCCCCGTCCGCCTGAGCCGGTGCTGCGATCTTGCTTGCCTGGTGCGCGGCCGGCGGACGTACCCGAGCGGTGCTCGTTGCACACGGCGGAGGAATGTACGGAGCGTGGCCACCCGCCATCAACCAACTCCTCGTCATTCCAGGCCAGTTCACCGTTACCTCGGGTATCGGCGACTTTCGGCCACCCACTTCATTCGCTGATTTCCTGATTTGTCGACCAGCTCCCGCGGTGATCTGTGACCCACTTCACCGATCCAAAGTCCTTTGCCATTCGAAGAGTTGACTTTGAGTGGGCGATTCCGTACCCCATGTGACCCTGTGCGGTGGATGGTTCGATTCCGTTCCCCTCCGGGCGTGACCCCCGCCACAGATCGTCCGTTGTCTCCTTCATGAGCCCGGATCCCCCCGGGGCTCATGGACCGGGAGCCACCCGGCCCTTCACGCACGCATCCCGAGGGAGCCACCGTGCCGCGCATGCTCGACGTCAGCGACGCCGTACGCGCCGAGATCGGCGACGAAGAAGCCGACCGGCTGCTCGCCGGAGAGAACGCCCCGGGCAGTTACGACTGCACGTCCTGCCGCACCCCGGGCGACTCCGAGCAGGAGCGCACCAGCACCGTCCTGTTCATCGGGGACGAGACCGCCGTCCTCGCCTTCGCCCACGCCACCTGCCTGCCCTCGCAGGTCGTCCAGGTCACCGAGGAGCAGCTGCAGGGCGCGGTCCGCTCCATCAACGGGGACAGCGCCCCCGGCGGTGAGGCGCACCGGGCCGTGCCCGAGCAGGCCGTACTCGGCGTCACCAGCGGACTGGTCCTGATCACCGGGGAGTTGCACCCGGCGCTCGTCGTGGAGCCGACCACGCCGATCGTGCGGCCCGGCACCACGGGCGTGGGCGACGACTTCCTGCCGCTGCTCATCGAGCAGGGGTACATGCCCGTGACCCAGATCAGCGCGGTGCCCCCGGTGCTGCACGGATGGTCGGTGCTGCTGGCGATGGGCCAGCTGCACGCGGTACTGCAGCCTGGCGCCCACGGCGGCCAGCCGGTCGCCTGGTGGCAGGCGCACCAGCCGCTGCAGGTCACGGACGGCTGGCGGGCGGCGGCGAACAAGCACCAGCAGGTGCTGCTGTTCGCGGCTCCGGTCGGCTCCATCGGCCGTCAGCCCCGCGAGGACCTGCTGCGGGACGCGCTCGACAAGGCGGCGGCCAACGGGAAGCTGGTCGCGGCGGCGCTGCCGCTCGCGGGTACCTGACGGCGAAGGGGTCCGCGCCCCCGGAGCGGCCCCGCACCCCCGAAGGGGCGCCCCCGCGACCGCATCCCTTCCCGCGCACGGTCGTTTGGACATACGTGCACGCATACGACGTTCCTCCCCGCCGTCCGTCCTTCGCCTCGATCCCGTCCGCACGGACGGCGCAGGAGAGCGCGGCCGTGTCATCGCCGACCCCCATCTACGACTCGCTCTACGCGGAGTGGGTCAAGTCGCTCCGGGCCCTGCCGGGCGACCGCAGCGACGAGGAGGAGCTGGGGTTCGTCGCCTTCGGGATCGCCCCGCACAGCTCCGGCACCTACGGCTCGGGGACGTACGGCTCGGGGACGTACGGCTCGGGGACGCACAGCACGGGGTCGCACGGCTCGAACTCGTACAGCGCGTACAGCGCGGGTGCGTACAGCGCCCGCCACGGCACCGGGCAGCAGCAGGCGCAGTGGCAGCGGGTCGGGACGATCGGGCGGCACGACACCGGGATGCACCATGTTCCGGCGGCGCTGCCACCGGGACCGCGCCGGGGCATGTGAGCCGGGGTGTGTGGCATGTGAGAGGGCGGCCCTTCGCCAAGGGCCGCCCTCTCGCATGCCGTCACTTCTTCTTCGTACCGCGCTTCTCGCGCACCCGCACCGAGATATGGATCGGCGTCCCCTCGAAGCCGAACTCCTCGCGCAGCCGGCGTTCGATGAAGCGGCGGTAGCCCGCCTCGATGAAGCCGGAGGCGAACAGCACGAACCGCGGGGGCTTGGTGCCGGCCTGGGTGCCGAACAGGATGCGCGGCTGCTTGCCGCCACGGACCGGGTGCGGGTGGGCCGAGACCAGTTCGCCGAGGAAGGCGTTGAGGCGGCCGGTCGGCACGCGCGTCTCCCAGCCCGCGAGGGCGGTCTCGATCGCCGGGACCAGCTTCTCCATGTGGCGGCCGGTGCGCGCGGAGACATTGACCCGGGGCGCCCAGGCGACCTGGCCGAGCTCGGTCTCGATCTCGCGCTCCAGGTAGTAGCGGCGCTCCTCGTCGAGGGTGTCCCACTTGTTGTAGGCGACGACCATCGCGCGGCCCGCCTCGACGGCCATGGTGATGATCCGCTGGTCCTGCACGGAGATGTTCTCGGAGGCGTCGATCAGGACGACCGCCACCTCGGCCTTCTCCACCGCCGCCGCGGTGCGCAGCGAGGCGTAGTAATCGGCGCCCTGCTGAAGGTGGACCCGCTTGCGGATACCGGCGGTGTCGACGAACTTCCAGGTCACGCCGCCCAGTTCGATCAGCTCGTCGACCGGGTCACGGGTGGTGCCCGCGATTTCGTTGACGACGACGCGCTCCTCGCCCGCGACCTTGTTCAGCAGCGAGGACTTGCCCACGTTCGGGCGGCCGATCAGCGCGATGCGGCGCGGGCCGCCGACGGCGGTGCCGAAGGTCTGCTCGGGGGCGTCCGGCAGCACCTCAAGGACGGCGTCCAGCATGTCGCCGGTGCCGCGGCCGTGCAGCGCGGAGACGGGGTGCGGCTCACCGAGCCCGAGGGACCACAGGTACGCGGCATCCGCTTCGCCGCTCGGCCCGTCGACCTTGTTGGCGGCCAGCACCACGGGCTTGCCTGCCTTGCGCAGCAGACGTACGACGGCCTCGTCGGTGTCGGTCGCGCCGACCTTGGCGTCGACGACGAAGACGACCGCGTCGGCCGCCTCGATCGCGTACTCGGCCTGGGCGGCCACGGAGGCGTCGATGCCGAGGACGTCCTGCTCCCAGCCGCCGGTGTCGACGACCTTGAAGCGGCGGCCCGCCCACTCGGCCTCGTAGGTCACCCGGTCGCGGGTGACGCCGGGCTTGTCCTCGACGACCGCCTCGCGGCGGCCGATGATCCGGTTCACCAGGGTCGACTTGCCGACATTCGGCCGGCCGACGACGGCGAGCACGGGCAGCGGGCCGTGGCCCGCCGCCTCGATGGCACCCTCGACGTCCGCGATGTCGAAGCCCTCTTCCGCGGCGAGCTCCATGAACTCCGCGTACTCGGCGTCGCCAAGCGCTCCGTGGTCATGCTCTTCGAGCGAGCCCTCGGAGTGGATGTCGTCGTTCATGAAGTCTGTACCTCGTTCATCGTGGTGATCGGTGGAGCACCCTGTAAGGGCTGGTCCACTACTCAGTGTCGTCTAGCGCCCGGTCAGGCGCCTGGCGTTTTCCAGGTGCTCGGTGAGCTGCTTCTGGATGCGCTCGGTCGCCTCGTCCAGCGCCCTGCGCGTGCGTCGCCCGCTGCCGTCGCCCGCCTCGAAGGGTTCGCCGAAGACGACGTCGACGCGGGAGCGCAGCGGGGGCAGTCCCTTCATCAACCGTCCCCGCCGCTCGGAACTTCCCAGCACGGCCACGGGCACGATCGGGGCGCCGCTGCGGACCGCGAAGTAGGCGAGGCCCGCGCGCAGCGAGGCGAAGTCGCCCTCGCCCCGGGTGCCCTCCGGAAAGATGCCGAGCACTCCCCCGGCCTCCAGCACGCCCAGCGCCCGCGCGATCGCCGTGCGGTCGGTGCTCTCGCGGTCCACCTTCACCTGGCCGATGCCGGTCAGGAACCGGCCGAGCGGGCCGATGAACGCCTCCTTCTTGATCAGGAAGTGCGTCGGCCGGGGTGCCACGCCCATGACCATCGGACCGTCGATGTTGTGGGAGTGGTTGACGGCGAAGATCACCGGGCCGGTCGCGGGCACCTTCCAGGCGCCGAGCACCCGGGGCTTCCACAGCCCGTACATCAGGCCTACGCCGATGCGCCGCCCGACCTCGGCGCCTCTCTCCGACGCGTCCTCGGTCACTTTCCGGCCCGCTTCTCCTCGACGAGGGTGACGACGCACTCGATGACCTGCGGCAGCGTGAGGTCGGTGGTGTCCACCTCGACCGCGTCGCCCGCCTTGGCGAGCGGCGAGGTCTTGCGGCTGGAGTCGGCCGCGTCACGCTTGATCAGCGCCTCGCGGGTGGCGTCGACGTCCACGCCCTTGAGCTCACCACTGCGGCGGGCGGCGCGGGCCTCCGGGGAAGCGGTCAGGAAGATCTTCAGGTCGGCGTCCGGCAGCACGGTGGTGCCGATGTCACGGCCCTCGACCACTATGCCGACCTCGGCGGTGGCGGCCAGCGTGCGCTGCAGCTCGGTGATCCGGGCGCGCACCTCGGGCACCGCGCTGACCGCGCTGACCTTGGAGGTGACGTCCTGGGTGCGGATCGGGGCGGCCACGTCGACGCCGTCGACCGTGATGGTGGGGTTGGCCGGGTCCATGCCCGAGACGATCTCCGGCTTGCCCGCCACGGCGGCGATCGCGGTGGGGTCTTCCAGGTCGATGCCGTTGTTCACCATCCACCAGGTGATCGCCCGGTACTGGGCCCCGGTGTCCAGATAGCTCAGGCCGAGCTTCGAGGCCACGGCCTTCGACGTGCTCGACTTGCCCGTGCCGGAGGGGCCGTCGATCGCGACGATCACGGGCAGGGCGGTCCGGGCGGCGCCGTTTTCCACGGGGGGACACCTTCCTGGTGCTGTGTGGTGGGTGTGCGGGACGCGAGGGCGCCCCGCACAAGGTTACTGGGTGCGGCTCACTCTTCCGGCCCCTCCTCGGCGGGGTCCGTCATTGCGGCCCGTGGGGGTACCCCCTGCTCGAAGAGCTTGGGGGAGTTTGAGGACGAGGCCGTCCAGGCCGAAGCGGGGCCCGGGGGCGGCAGCCCCCGGACGGCCACGACAGCACCGGTCACTCACGACAGCACCGGTCACTACTGCCGGATCGCCCAGCCCCGCTCCCGCAACGCAGCGGCCAGCGCCACGGCTGCCTTCGGCTCGACCATCAGCTGCACCAGACCGGCCTGCTGCCCGGTCGCGTGCTCGATGCGTACGTCCTCGATGTTGACGCCCGCCCGCCCCGCGTCGGCGAAGATGCGGGCCAGCTGGCCGGGCTGGTCGTCGATGAGCACGGCGACCGTCTCGTAGATCCGCGGAGCGGACCCGTGCTTGCCGGGCACCCGGACCTGCCCCGCGTTCCCCCGCCGCAGCACGTCCTCGATCCCGGAGCTGCCCTCCTGCCGCTTGGCCTCGTCGGCCGACTGCAGGGCGCGCAGGGCGCGGACGGTCTCGTCGAGGTCGGCGGAGACGTCGGCGAGCAGATCGGCGACCGGGCCGGGGTTCGCGGAGAGGATGTCGATCCACATCCGGGGGTCGGAGGCGGCGATCCGGGTCACGTCCCGTATGCCCTGGCCGCACAGCCGTACGGCCGTCTCCTCGGCGTGCTCCAGGCGCGCGGCGACCATGCTGGAGACCAGGTGGGGCATGTGGGAGACCAGGGCGACGGCGCGGTCGTGGGCGTCGGCGTCCATGACGACGGGCACCGCCCGGCAGTGCGAGACCAGCTCCAGGGCGAGGTTCAGCACCTCGGTGTCGGTGTCGCGGGTGGGCGTCAGCACCCAGGGGCGGCCCTCGAAGAGGTCGCCGCTCGCGGCCAGCGGGCCGGACTTCTCGCGGCCCGACATGGGGTGCGTGCCGATGTACGACGACAGGTCGAGGCCCAGCGACTCCAGCTCGCGGCGCGGGCCGCCCTTGACGCTGGCCACGTCGAGGTAGCCGCGGGCCACGTCGCGGCGCATGGCGTCGGCGAGGACCGCGGACACATGTGCGGGCGGGGCGGCGACGACGGCGAGGTCGACACGGCCCTCCGGGGCCTCGTCCGTGCCGGCGCCCAGCGCGGCCGCCGTGCGGGCCTGCTCAGGGTTGTAGTCGGCGAGGTGGACGGTGACGCCCCGCTGGGTCAGGGCGAGCGCGGCGGACGTACCGATGAGGCCGGTGCCGATGACGAGAGCGGTCCTCACTGGGCGATGTCCTTGCGCAGGGCGGCCGCGGCGCCGAGGTAGACATGGGCGATGTCGGCGCGGGGCCGCTCCGACTCGATGTGGGCGAGGACGCGGACCACGCGGGGCATGGCGCCCTCGATGTCCAGCTCCTGGGCGCAGATCAGCGGGACGTCGACGATACCGAGCTTGCGGGCGGCGGCCGCCGGGAAGTCGCTGTGCAGATCGGGAGTGGCCGTGAACCAGATGCTGATCAGGTCGTCCACGCTCAGCCCGTTCCGCTCCAGGACGGCGGTGAGCAGAGCTCCGACCTGCTCGTCCATGTGGCCGGCCTCGTCCCGTTCCAGCTGGACGGCCCCCCGGACCGCTCGTACCGCCACGGCGCTGCTCCTTGCTGAGATGCGTATCGGCTCTTGGTCCGTCCAGCGTAGTCAGGGCGGGCCGGTGCGGTGGGCGGCGCCCGCCCGCTGAGACAGTCACCGAGAACGGCGAACCGTCCCGATGTCACCCATATCGCTGTATCCCGCTACTTCATGCGAGAACACCCCCGTGCGCCTCTTTACGCCGGGGCCGCCTGTCCGCTCTGATGTCAGGAAGCCCGCCTCGGGGGAGGCTCTTCATGAAACGTCCCGGACCTTTGCTGACCCTGCTCGCGGGTCTGCTGCTCGGCCTGTTCCTGCTGACGCTCAACGCGACGACGGGAACGAGGAACACGGCGTCCACGTACAAGGAGCGGTCGCCCGTCCCGACACCGGCCGGATCCGTCGCGTCACCCGCCACCACTCCCACCCCGTCCCGCACACAGATCGCCGACGCCTCCTACGCGGGCCGCACCGACGACGACTCCTCCTCGGTGGCCGTGTCGATCCGCGGCGGCAGGGCGATCGCGTACTTCTGCGACGGCCACCGCAAGGAGGCGTGGCTGAAGGGCGACGTCGGGGACGACGGCAGCATGCGGCTGACCGGAAAGCAGGGCGCCGAACTGAACGGCCGCCTCCAGGAGGGCCGACGCATCCGCGGCACGGTGAACCTCGACGGCGGCTACTACGCCTTCACCGCCGACAAGGCGGTCAAGCCGTCCGGGCTCTACCGGGCGACGGCCACCGTGCGCGGCGCGAAGATCGACGGCGGCTGGATCGTGCTGTCCGGCGGTCGGCAGGTCGGCATCCTCAGCCGCGACGGCAAGGCAGGCGCCGCGCCCCGCATCGACCCCGCGACCGGCGCGGTCACGGTCGACGGCGAGCGGCTGACGGCACGTCCCGTGACCCCGTGACCGGAGGGAGCCGACCATGACCGTCGACCCGAACGCCGCCACCCAGGGCTTCCCCACGCCCGAGTCCCGCCCGCACCCGGCCCGCTATCTCGTCCCGGCGCTGGTGGCCGCCGCCGTCGCGGTCGCCCTCGGTGTGTACGGAAAGGTGCACCATCCGGCGGGGACCGCCTTCAATCTCGCCGGGTTCAGCAGTACGGGCGCCGTGAAGTCGTGGCTGGCGACCACCGCGGTCTTCTTCGCGGTGATCCAACTGGTCTCGGCGCTGATGATGTACGGAAAGCTGCCCGGGCCCGGCTGGACGCCGGTGCTGCACCGCTGGTCGGGCCGGGTGGCGTTCCTGGTGGCGGTACCGGTGGCGGTGCACTGTCTGTACGCGTTGGGCTATCAGACGTATGAACCGCGCGTTTTATGGCACTCCCTCCTGGGTTGCTTCTTCTTCGGTGCTTTCAGTGCCAAGATGCTGCTGCTCCGCTCGGAGCGACTTCCCGGCTGGCTGCTGCCGGTCGTCGGCGGACTGGTGTTCGCCGTTCTCACGGTCATCTGGCTGACGTCGGCCTTCTGGTTCTTCCGTACGTTCGGAGTGACGACATGACGCACGACTCGACGCGGCGCACGGCCCTCGCGACCGGCGCGGCGGCGCTCGCGGCGGGTTGCGTGGGATGCGGCACATACGGCGAGAGCACGAACTCCGGCGAGACGAAGGGCTCCAGAGGTGAGGAGTCCGGGAAGGAGGAGTCCGGACCGTCCGCGGGGGCCGCCGCCGGGCAGGCGCTGGCGAAGACCAGTGAGATCCCGGTCGGCGGCGGCACGATCTTCAGGGAACAGAAGATCGTGGTCACCCAGCCGAACCAGAACGAGTTCAAGGCCTTCTCGGCCGTCTGCACCCATCTGGGCTGCACCATGGCCCGGGTCGTGGACCGCACGATCGACTGCCCCTGTCACGGCAGCAAGTTCGACATCACCGACGGCTCGGTGGCCCACGGCCCGGCGACCAAGCCGCTGCCGCCGGAGAACATCAGGGTCGACGGGGGGACGATCCAGCTGGCGTGACCCCGAGCCGGACGCGCACCACGAAGTCGTGCAGGGCGTCGTGGGCGCTGGGCGCGTCGGGGAGCTTCGAGTTGCTCCGGGCCTCGTCGAGCACGGCGTGCAGGCGTTCCACCTCGGCCTCCACGCGCGCGTGGTCGACCTCGGCGGCCCCGTGCTCCCGCTCGGCCTTCGCCGCTATCAGCTCCGGCAGACAGGCGGGCGCGTCCGGTCCCGCGGCGAGCGTGGGCAGATGGGCCTGCACCTGTCCGCTGCGCATCAGGTGGATGCCGGTGAGCAGTACCCGGAACGTGTAGAGCAGCGGCTTGAGTTCACCGGTCTTCTCGAACAGGCGCCACTGTGTCGCCGCGAATCCCCGGTAGTGGTGGGCGTGATGGCTGGTGAGGACGCCGGCCGCGAGCTCGGCCAGCTCGCGGTGCGCGTCGGTGGTGTGCACGACCAGGGGTGAGAGCAGCTGCTCCAGGACGTAGCCGTTGCGGCGCAGCATCAGCCGTACGAACTTGCGCAGATCGTGGGTGACGAGGTCCAGCTCGACGCCGTGGTGCACCCAGGTCCGTGACCTCGTCTCGGCCGGCTCCCGCAGCCCCACCAGATCGGCGGCGGGCAGCAGATGGACGCCCCGCAGGTCCAGGTCGGAGTCCTGCGAGGGGAAGCCGTACAGATGCGCGCCGGAGACGGTCGCGAACAGCAGGGGGTCCGGCTGTTCGGCGATGACGGGCGTCAGGTCCAGGTCGAGATCGTCGATCATGGACTAAGCGTCCCAGAGGGCCCCCAGGGTGAGCAGGTCTCCCCCGTATTCGATCCGGTCCGCCCACGCGGTCGGCCAGGCGTCCGTGCCATGGTGGGCGCCCGCGAAGGCGCCGGTCAGACAGGCGATGGAGTCGGAGTCGCCGGAGCTGCACGCGGCCCGGCGCAGGGAGGTGACCGGTTCGTCGACGAAGAGCAGGAAGCACAGCAGGCCGGTCGCCAGGGCCTCTTCGGCGATCCAGCCCGCGCCCGTGGCCAGACAGGGGTCGGCCTCGGGCGAGGCGGTGCGTACGGCGTCCTGGAGGCGGCCCAGGATCTCCAGGCACTCGTCCCAGCCACGGGAGATGAAGTGCTCGGGCGAGGGGTCCTGCGAGCGGGTCCACAGATCGCCGAGCCAGGTGTGGTGGTAGCGGGTGCGGTTGTCGAGGGCGTACGAGCGCAGCAGTCCGATCAGGCCGGTGGGCTCGGTGCCGTGGGCGAGCAGCCGTACGGCGCGGGCGGTGAGGTCGGAGGCGGCGAGTGCCGTCGGATGGCCGTGGGTCAGCGCGGACTGCAACTGGGCGGCGCCTGCGCGCTGTTCGTCGCTGAGGCCGGGGGCGAGTCCGATCGGGGCGACGCGCATGTTGGCGCCGCAGCCCTTGGAGCCGATCTGGCTGGCGTCCTGCCAGGCCCGCCCCTCCTCCTTGAGGAGGCTGCACGCCTTCAGGCAGGTGCGCCCGGGAGCCCGGTTGTTCTCCGGCGACTGGTACCAGTCCACGAACTCCTCGCGCACCGGCCGTTCCAGCCGCTTGGGCGCGAGCACCCCGCGGTCCATGGCCGTGCGCAGCCCGCGGCCCAGCGCCAGCGTCATCTGGGTGTCGTCGGAGACGAAGGCGCGCTCGGGCAGCTCCATCTCCCGCCAGGGTCCGCACTTGGCGAGGATCGACGGGACGTCGTTGAACTCGGTGGGGAAG
Organism: Streptomyces sp. HUAS 15-9; assembly: GCF_025642155.1. NCBI lineage: Bacteria > Bacillati > Actinomycetota > Actinomycetes > Kitasatosporales > Streptomycetaceae > Streptomyces > Streptomyces qianjiangensis. The sequence continues at coordinate 1,946,681 of NZ_CP106798.1, forward strand.
CCGAGCGCGTCCCCGAGGGCGAGGCCCAGCAGGGATCCGGTGGCGGCGCGCTTGTTCACGGTGGTGGTCATGCGGGGTGTCCTTCCCGGGACGGTCGGAGCAGGGGTGGGTGCAGGGCGGTGGCGGTGCCCGCGCGGTAGAGGGCGGCCGGCTTGCCGCGGCCGCCGGTCAGCCGCGCGGCCCCGGGCACGGGCTCGACGAACCCCGGTGTGGCCAGCACCTTGCGGCGGAAGTTGGGGCGGTCGAGCGCCGTCCCCCACACCGTCTCGTAGACCTGCTGGAGCTCGCCGAGGGTGAACTCGGGCGGGCAGAAGGCGGTGGCGAGGCAGGTGTACTCGAGCTTGGCGCCTACGCGGTCGTGGGCATCGGCCAGGATCCGGTCGTGGTCGAAGGCGAGCGGCCCGGCGGCGTCGTACGGCAGCCAGCGCGCCTGGGCCGCGTCGCCGCCGCCGTGCGGCTCGGGCGCGTGGGGCAGCAGCGCGGCGAACGCGACCGACACGACCCGCATCCGGGGGTCGCGGCCGGGCGCGCTGTAGGTGCGCAGCTGTTCCAGGTGCAGCCCGGAGACGTCCGACAGGCCGGTCTCCTCGGCGAGTTCACGCCGGGCGGCCGTCTCGGCGGACTCGTCCGGCAGCACGAAGCCACCGGGCAGCGCCCAGTGGCCGGCGAAGGGCTCCTGGCCGCGCTCGACGAGCAGCACGTGCAACGCGTTCGCGCGCAGGGTGAGGACGGCGAGGTCGACGGTGACGGCGAACGGTTCGTGGGCGTACTTGTCGTAGCCCTCCACGGTCTCGCCTCCTTCACGGTCAGGGCTTTATGGTCAGAGCGACTAATAGTCACCTCGACTATAAATACGACACCCCCGCCACCGCAAGCCCTCAGCCGCCCCCTGAGCGCCTTGCGCGCAAACGGAAGCGGCCGGTACCGGGAATCCCGGTACCGGCCGCCACAGAGCCGCTGAGAGCCCTCCTGGGCTCCTGGCACTCCAGTGTCTAGAGGTCGACTTCCTTCATCAGCATGCCGACCTCCGTGTTCGACAGCCGCCGCAGCCAGCCCGACTTCTGGTCTCCCAGGGTGATCGGGCCGAAGGCGGTCCGCACCAGCTTCTCGACCGGGAAGCCGGCCTCGGCGAGCATGCGGCGCACGATGTGCTTGCGGCCCTCGTGGAGCGTCACCTCCACGAGGTAGTTCTTGCCGGTCTGCTCGACGACCCGGAAGTGGTCCGCGCGCGCGTAGCCGTCCTCCAGCTGGATGCCGTCCTTCAGGCGCTTGCCGAGGTCACGCGGGATCGGGCCCACGATCGCGGCGAGATAGGTCTTCTTGACGCCGTACTTGGGGTGGGTCAGACGGTGGGCCAGTTCGCCGTGGTTGGTGAGCAGGATGACGCCCTCGGTCTCGGTGTCGAGCCGGCCGACGTGGAAGAGCCGCGTCTCACGGTTGGTGACGTAGTCACCGAGGCACTGGCGCCCCTCGGGGTCCTCCATCGTCGACACGACACCGGCGGGCTTGTTCAGCGAGAAGAACTGGTACGACTGGGTCGCCACCGTCAGGCCGTCGACCTTGACCTCGTCCTTCTCCGGGTCGACACGGCGGCCCTGCTCCAGGACGATCTCGCCGTTGACCTCGACGCGCGCCTGCTCGATGAGCTCCTCGCAGGCACGCCGGGAGCCGTAGCCCGCGCGCGCGAGGACCTTCTGCAGCCGCTCGCCCTCCTGCTCGGCGCCCGGGAAGGTCTTGGGCGGCTTGACGTCCTTCTTGCCCGCGTACCGCTCGCGGTTGCGCTCCTCGGCCCGCGCCTCGTACTCGCGGGAGCGACCCGGAGCCGTACGGCCGCCGCTCTGCTGGGACTGCTTGGGCCCGCCCTTGGCACCACCACGTGCGGCGCCGCCGCGGCCCGCCTTGGGGCCGTCCTTCGTGGCGCCGGGGCCCACGTCGTAGCGGCGCTCCTCGGGACGGGGCTTTCGGGGACGGCCCTGCCCCTGCCGCTCGTCCCTGTTGTTGCCGGCACCACGGTAGTTCCCGCGCCCGCCGCTCTTGCCGCTGCCGCTGCTTCGCATCAAGTTTCCGTCTTAGTCGTCTGCGTCCTGACCGCCGGGCGCGTCGGGCGCGTCCGGGTCGAACGACGGTACGCCCTCCTGGGTCTCGGCCTCGATCGCCTCCGCCTCCGGGAGGAAGGGCGCGAGCTCCGGGAGCTCGTCCAGACCGCGCAGGCCCATCCGCTCCAGGAAGTAGTTCGTCGTCCTGTACAGGATCGCACCTGTTTCGGGTTCCGTGCCCGCCTCCTCGACCAGACCGCGCTGGAGGAGGGTGCGCATCACACCGTCGCAGTTGACTCCGCGTACGGCCGAGACGCGGCTGCGGCTCACCGGCTGGCGGTAGGCGACGACTGCCAGGGTCTCCAGCGCGGCCTGGGTGAGCCGGGCCTGCTGGCCGTCCAGGACGAAGCCCTCGACGGCGGCGGCGTACTCGGGGCGGGTGTAGAAACGCCAGCCGCCTGCGATGAGCCGCAGCTCGAATCCCCGCCCCTGGACGGTGTACTCGTCGGCCAGCTCGCGCAGCGCGTCCGCGATCTGCCGCCTCGGCCGCTGGAGGATCTTCGAGAGGTGCTCCTCGGTCGCGGGTTCGTCCACGACCATGAGGACCGCCTCCAGGGCGGGCTTGAGGTCGAGGTCGGCGACGGTGCGCAGACCGGCCGGTACGTCGGTGATCTCCTCGCTCACGCTTTCTTCTCCTCCTTGGGCTCCTCGGGCGCCCGGTCGAACTCGTCGGTGACCATCGGCGTCCCGTCCCCGTCCCCGCCGGTCCACCGCACGATGAGGTCCCCGAGGGCGGTCTCCTGATCCAGCGCGACGGCCTTCTCGCGGTACAGCTCCAGCAGGGCGAGGAAGCGGGCCACGACGGTCAGGGTGTCGTCGGTGTCCTCGACGAGCACCCGGAAACTCGCCTCGCCCATTTCCCTCAGCCGCGCGACGACGATCCCGGCCTGCTCCTGCACGCTGACCAGCGGGGCGTGGATGTGGTCGACGTACACCTGGGGCTTCGCCCTGGGCTGCATCGCCTTGACCGCGAGCTTGGCGAAGCCCTCGGGGCCGATGCTGATGACGACCTCGGGCAGCAGCTCGGCGTGGTGCGGTTCGAGGCCGACGGTACGGGGGTAGCGGCGGGCCTCCTGATCGAGGCGGTAGTTGAAGATATCGGCGATCTGTTTGTACGCCCGGTACTGCAGCAGCCGCGCGAACAGCAGGTCCCGGGCCTCCAGCAGAGCCAGGTCGGCCTCGTCCTCGACCTCGGCGGCGGGCAGCAGCCGGGCGGCCTTGAGGTCGAGCAGCGTGGCGGCGACGACGAGGAACTCGGTCGTCTGATCCAGGTCCCAGTCCGGCCCCATCGCCCGGATGTGCGCCATGAACTCGTCGGTCACCTTGGACAGGGCGACCTCGGTGACGTCCAGCTTGTGCTTCGAGATCAACTGAAGAAGCAGGTCAAAGGGCCCCTCGAAGTTGGCAAGCCGCACCTTGAAGACACCGTCGACGGCCCCGGAGGAGTCACCTGACAACCCCTGCGGTACAGCCCCCGCCCCGGGCAGGACAACGCCCGGCCCGCTCTCCCCGGCCTCAGGGAGGACGGCCTCGGGCCGCGAGAGCCCCGGCTCGCGCCCAAGGGTCACGGCCTCGGACTTGGGCTCGGAGAGGAGGCCCGCAGGCTCAGTCCCCGGGATACCGGCCCCAGACGCGGAGATCCCCCGCTCTGACACGACGGACCCGGACCGCCGGCCCTCCGGCTCGGGCTCGGCAAGAAGGCCCGCGCGCTCGGAGCCCGGGGGAACAGGACCGGTTACGAAGATCCCCGGCTCCGCCGACGAACCCTCCGACTCAGCCCCAGGAAAGACCGCCTCGAGCCGGGTAGGGCCCGCATCGGACACCACGGCCCCAGACCGCCGGCCATCCGGCTCGGGCTCCGAAAGAAGGCGCGCGCGCTCGGAGCCCGGGGGAACAGGACCGGTTACGAAGATCCCCGGCTCCGCCGACGAACCCTCCGACTCAGCCCCAGGAAAGACCGCCTCGAGCCGGGTAGGGCCCGCATCGGACACTACGGACCCAGACCGCCGGCCATCCGGCTCGGGCTCCGAAAGACCACCCGCGGGCCCGGCCCCCGAAAGCACAGCCCCGGAACCGGAGAGTCCCGGATCGCGGCCCGGCACCACGGCCTTGGGCTCGGAGATCTCCGGCTCCGGCACGACGGAGCCGGACTGTCGGTGTTCCGACTCGGGCTCGGAGCCCGGAAGCGCGGGCGCAGGCTCGTACGTGTCCGGCTCGCGGCTCAGGGGCGTTGCCTCGGGGGCGGAGGGCTCCGGTTCCGACGCGACGGGAGCGGGCCGCGAGCCCTCCGGCTGAGGCTCGGGGGCGGTGTCGGGGTTCGTGGGGGGCCCTGGCTGAGCTGCCGCCGAGGCATTCGGCGGCGGAGCCGTGCCCGGTCCCCGCCCCAGGGCGCGTCTGCGGCCGGCCGAGGGGCCGGGGGCGGGAACGTCGTTCGAGGTCATGGCCGTCGCAGGCTATCGCTTACCGCCCACCGAGCCGACTACCGGCCGCGCAGCCGCCGTACCAGGATGCTCGCTTCTCCCCGGGACTCCAGGTCGGCCAGCACCACCGCGACGGCCTCGCGGACGATGCGTCCGCGGTCGACGGCCAGCCCGTGCTCGCCGCGGAGCACCAGCCGGGCGTGCTCCAGGTCCATCAGTTCCTCGGCCGACACATACACGGTGATCTTCTCGTCGTGCCGCTCGCGCCCGCTGGGGCGCCGCGCCGCCGCCCGGCTCCCGCGCTTGCGGGGCTGCGCGTCGGCGGAAGAGGCGGCAGAACCTTCCTGCGCCGCCTGCCGCCGTGCCGACCGCTCCGCCGAGGCGGCCCGGCTGCGGGACTCGCCCGCGTCGGCTCTAGCTCGGCCTCCGCGGCCACATGCTCCGCGCCGTCGCCGTCGCCGCCCTGCACGGGCACCGACGGCGGCACATCCTCCGACGCGGCGGCCGCCGCGTCGCTCTCCCCCGCGGGAGCCGGTACCCGGGCCTCGCCGTTGGCCGGGCGCCGGGGAGTGGACGGCTGGAGCGCCATTCCCCCTGTCGTACGGAACAGTTCGTCGGCCCCCGGCAGACTCACTCGGCGTGACACCGGGCGAGCACCTCCCTGGCGAGCTGGCGATAGGCGGCGGCACCGACGGAGTTGGAGGCGTACGTGGTGATCGGCTCACCGGCGACCGTGGTCTCCGGGAAGCGGACCGTGCGGCCGATGACCGTGTGGTAGACGTGGTCGTCGAACGCCTCGACCACACGGGCCAGCACCTCACGGCTGTGGACCGTGCGCGAGTCGTACATCGTGGCCAGGATCCCGTCGAGCTCCAGCTCCGGGTTGAGCCGCTCCTGGACCTTCTCGATGGTCTCGGTGAGCAGCGCGACACCACGCAGGGCGAAGAACTCGCACTCCAGCGGCACGATCACCTTGTGCGCGGCCGTCAGCGCGTTGACGGTGAGCAGGCCGAGCGAGGGCTGGCAGTCGATCACGATGTAGTCGTAGTCGTCCATCAGCGGCTTGAGCGCACGCTGGAGCGTGGACTCGCGCGCGACCTCGGAGACCAGCTGGACCTCGGCGGCCGACAGGTCGATGTTGCTGGGCAGCAGGTCCATGTTGGGGACCGCGGTCTTCAGGAGGACCTCGTCCGCGGACATGCCCCGCTCCATGAGCAGGTTGTAGACGGTGAGGTCGAGCTCCATCGGGTTGACGCCGAGACCCACCGACAGCGCGCCCTGCGGGTCGAAGTCCACGAGCAGCACACGCCGGCCGTACTCCGCGAGCGCGGCACCCAGGTTGATGGTCGACGTCGTCTTGCCGACGCCGCCCTTCTGGTTGCACATCGCGATGATCTTCGCGGGGCCGTGGTCGGTCAGCGGGCCCGGGATCGGGAAGTACGGCAGCGGGCGCCCGGTCGGGCCGATGCGCTCGCGGCGCTGGCGGGCAGCGTCGGGCGCGAGCGTGGCCGCGTACTCCGGGTCCGGCTCGTATTCGGCGTCGGGGTCGTAGAAGTGCCCCTCGGGCAGTTCGTCGTAGTCGGCGAGTTGGTTGTGGGGCGCGCCACTTCCGTCGCCGGCCATGGCGTTCACGTGATGGCCATCCATGCTCTGGTGTGCTGAGTGAGTCACCCCTGCAGACCGGTGACTCTGTTGGGCGAAGGTACGCACCGCGACGGAGCCGACAGCCTCGAACCCCGCGGGACCCTGGGCCCGTACCGGCATTCCTGGTTGACCACCCCCGGGAGAAAATGTCGACTCATTCACAAGTCGTCTTACCTCCTTGGTGACCAGGAAACTTCTAGACAGGTCAGCGTGGCACCATGCCGACGGTTGGCGACTCTATGGCGTGTCGGCGGTCCGCAGCAACACAATCCGCCGGACCCGGCAGGATGTGTCGGCAATGAAACATCCCTCTGTCAAGGGCGTACGGCCGTCGCACGGCAGGTTTCACCGGTGTGCGAATCGGTCGAAGGGTTACGTTCGAGGCGAGTTGACCGAGCGTCGCAAAGTGACCATACACACATCCGGCCGGACCTTGTCGGGCAAGGTCCGGCCGGGTACACGCGGTTGACGACCCGTGTTGACGTATCGCCTTTACCGTATGGTGACTTAGCGGAGCGACTCGGCGGTCGGCTCAGCCGAGCAGGGTCTCCAGGTCCAGGTGCTCAAGACCGTGGGCCTCGGCGACCTCCTTGTAAACGACCTTGCCGTCATGGGTGTTGAGACCCTTGGCCAGCGCGGCGTCGCGGCGCAGCGCCTCGACCCAGCCGTTGTCGGCGAGCGAGACGATGTACGGCAGCGTGGCGTTGGTCAGCGCGTAGGTGGAGGTGTTGGGCACCGCGCCGGGCATGTTGGCCACGCAGTAGAAGACCGAGTTGTGGACCCGGAAGGTCGGCTCGGCGTGCGTGGTCGCGTGCGAGTCCTCGAAGCAGCCGCCCTGGTCGATCGCGATGTCGACAAGGACACTTCCGGCCTTCATCCGGGACACCAGCTCGTTGGTGACCAGCTTCGGGGCCTTGGCACCCGGGATCAGGACGGCACCGACGACGAGGTCGGCCTCGAGGCAGGCCTTCTCCAGCTCGAAGGCGTTGGAGACGACGGTCTGGATCTTCGTGCCGAAGATCTTGTCGGCTTCCTTGAGCTTGTTGATGTCCTTGTCGAGCAGGGTCACGTGGAAGCCCAGGCCGATGGCGATCTGCGCGGCGTTCCAGCCGGAGACGCCGCCGCCGATGATGACGGCCTTGCCGGCCGGCACACCCGGAACACCGCCGGGCAGCACACCGCGGCCGCCGGCCGCGGCCATCAGGTGGTAGGCGCCGACCTGCGGGGCGAGCCGGCCCGCGACCTCGGACATCGGGGCGAGCAGCGGGAGCGCGCGGTTCGGCAGCTCGACGGTCTCGTAGGCGATGGCCGTGGTGCCGGACTCCAGGAGGGCGTCCGTGCACTCCTTGGAGGCGGCCAGGTGCAGGTAGGTGAAGAGGATCTGGTCCTTGCGGAGGCGGTGGTACTCCTCCGCGATGGGCTCCTTGACCTTCAGCAGCAGGTCAGCGGTGGCCCAGACCTCGTCCGCGGTCTCCAGGATCTCGGCGCCGGCCGCCACGTACTCCTCGTCCGGGATCGAGGAGCCGACGCCGGCGTTCCGCTCGACGACGACCTGATGGCCGTGGCGCACCAGCTCGTGCACGCCGGCGGGGGTGATGGCCACCCGGAACTCGTTGTTCTTGACCTCGCGGGGGATGCCGACCTTCACGTCGATCACGGTCCTTGGCTCAGAGGGTGTGGGGGCATTGCAAGACATACCCGGCATGCGGGGGCGCACCAGGATGCACCGCAGGAGAACGTGCGGCAGAGCCAGTTTAATGAAGGCGTTCCGGCTGTCTAGCCTTTCATTGCATCAATCTTTGGTGGATGTGCTGCGGATTTCGCAGGCGTCCGAGCCGTGGTCCGCTGCTGTGTCGCTCTCGTGGCTCTCCTGGAGTTCCTCTCCCAGCATGCGCTCGGCGGCTCCACGGTGCAGTCGAGCGGCGGCGGAGTCGCCCAGCCGCTCCAGGGTGTCCGCGAGCCGCAGCTGCAGCGCGGCCTGCAGCCGGACGTCGTCGGCACGGCGTGCCCACTCCACCGCCTCCTGGCAGGTGTGCAGCGACTCCTCGGGCCGCCCGGCGTACTCCTGGACCCGGGCCAGCTCGCTCAACGCCCGTGCCTGAGCGGCGACATCACCGCTCTTGCGGTGCCCGGCGACGGCCGCGCGCCAGTTCCGCAGCGCCTCGCCGTAGCGGCCCGCGTAGGTGTGGGCGGTGCCGATACGGCCGTACAGCCGGGCGGCGTCCGCGCGCTCGTCGCGGGCCAGGCGCTGGGCCAGGGCCCGGCCGAACCAGTCCGCGGCCCGGTCGTAGTCCCCGAGCTCCTGATGCGTGCCGCCTACGGATTCCATCGCGCGGCCGGTGGCGTACGGGTCGTTCGCCTCGCGTCCGGCGTCCAGCGCGGCCCGGTAGCGGACCAGGGCCTCGCCCGTCCGGCCGGTCCGGGCGTCCAGGTCACCCAGGTTCAGCAGGGCGGCGGCCTTCTCGCGGGGCAGTCTGCGGCGCTCGGCCACATCGAGGACGAGGCCGTGGATGCCGTACAGGTCGGGCGCGGCCGCCTGGGTTCCGACATGCGCCACCATCGCCCTGACCAGCTGGGACATCAGCCGACGGGCCAGCGTGTCCAGCTCCCCGTCGGCGACCGCGAGGCGGGCGGCGGCCAGCAGGGCGGGACGGCGGATGTCGAGCCAGTCGGCGGCCGCCCTGGGGCTGGGGAAGCGCAGGGAGCGGGGCAGGCCCTGGAGCTTCTCGCGTGCCTCGGGGTTGTCCGTCTCGGTGATCGCCCGGCAGGACTGCAGCAGCCGTACGGTCCGCTCCAGCATGCGGGCGCGGGCCAGCTGGAGCTCGCCGGGGCGGTCATGGCTCTCGGCGAGGGCGTGCAGCAGGGGGTACAGACAGCCGGGGACCTCGTACTGCGGCAGCGGGGAGTCCACGGCCCGCAGCAGGTTGAGGGCGACGAAGTCGTCCAGGGTGGTGCGGGCCGTGCTCACCGAGCAGCCGGCCAGCGCGGAGGCGGTGTGCGGGTCGACCAGGCCGGCGGGGGCCAGGGAGAGCAGTCGCAGTATCCGGGCGGCCGGGGCCGGCAGCTGGTCGTGGACGAGCCGGAAGGCCCGGCTGAGCGGCGTCCCCTCGTCCGACTCGGCGTGCAGGCGTTTGGCCAGGTCGGAGACGCCCGCCTGGGGTCGCGCGGCGAGCCAGCCACCGGCCAGGGTCAGCGCGGCGGGCTGGGCCTGGCACACCTCGACGAGGCTCTCGGCGGCGAGCGGGTCCACGGTGATGCGGACCGAGCCGGTGTAGCGGGTCAGCAGTTCCAGGGCCGACTTGGTGTCGAGGCCGCCCAGGGTGCAGGGCCGGACGTCCGTGATCCCGGTGAGCGGGCCCTGGGACACGGCGACGGCCAGGCAGTCCGGGGAGTCCGGCAGCAGCGCGTCGACCTGCTCGGCGCCCGCCGCGTCGTCCAGCAGGAGCAGCACCCGCCGCTCGGCCAGGGCCGCGCGCAGCGCCTCGGTGAGCTCGTCCTCGGACGCTCCGGGCGGGGTGGGCAGGTCCAGGGCGGTGAGCAGTTCGCGGGCGGCGCGCTCGACCGGCACCGGGGTGCCGTCGGGTTCACCGAGGCGGACCCGGAGCACGCCGTCGGCGTAGCGGTCGGCGACCTGCCGTACGAGTTCCTCGGCGAGCGCCGTACGGCCGGAGCCGCGCCGGCCCGCGATGAGGAGCACACGCGCGCGTGGGGCCTTGCGGCCGGAGAGGGTGTCCAGGCCCGCTCGCTCGATGTCGGCGCGGAGTTCCTTCAACTCCCTTGTACGGCCCAGGAAATGGCTCTTCGCCAGCGCGTCGCCCGACAGCCCCACGCCGTCCGTGTCCACCACCTGATCCGTCACGGGCCACACTCCCGTCCCACCGCACGCGCAAGCCCGCCGGGACTCCGGTTCGGGCGTGAGTCGAGCCTAGTTCACGCTCTGCGACGATCCGTGCGGAGCACGGCGGGCAGGTCCCTCGATCGGATCAGGCGATCGTCACACCGCTGGCGGGGCGGCCGGGTTCAGGACTCGAAGGGGCGCGCGGGCCACGGTGCCTCGGCCGGGCGCAGGGCGTCGAGGCCGTCGCCGTCGCGGGCGGCGATCAGGGAAAGGACCCCCACGACGAGGCAGTTGTTGTGCAGCTCGCCGGCGAGCACGCCCCGGACGAGCTCCGCCACGGGAACGCGCGCGTGCTCCATGTCGGCCTCCTCGTCCTCGACCTCGAAGCGCTGCCCGTCGGCCTCGGACAGATCACGGGCGAGGAAGATCCGTACGGACTCGTCGCAGCCGCCGGGGGTGGTGTACACGTCGGTCAGGACCCGCCAGTCCTCCGCCTTGACGTGCGCCTCCTCGTACAACTCACGCTGGGCGGCGTGCAGCGGGTTCTCGCCGGGGATGTCGAGCAGACCGGCCGGGATCTCCCAGAGCTTGTGCCGGACCGGGTGCCGGTACTGGCGGATGAGATGAACGCGGTCCTCGGCGTCGAGGGCGACGACCGCCACCGAGCCGGGGTGGACCTGGTAGTCGCGGCGGAGCACCGAGCCGTCGGGCATGACCACCTCGTCCGTGCGGACGGAGGTCTTGTTCCCCACGAAGGGGGTCTCCGTGGCCCGGATCTCCCACTCCTCGGGGATGTCCTTGATCGTCATGCCCTGTCCTTCCACACGCTTCACAAAAGACCGGTCGGCTGAAACCGGGGTGCTCACCTTTTGAAGGTATGCACCCCGGCAACCGTACAACTGGTGTGTTACTTCGAATTCTCCTGCGCGCCCTCTGCCCGCTGACGCTCGACAGCCGCCTTGACGAGCCCGGCGAACAGCGGGTGCGGACGGGTCGGACGCGAGCGCAGCTCCGGGTGCGCCTGCGTGGCGACCAGGTAGGGGTGGACGTCGCGCGGGTACTCGACGTACTCGACGAGCTTGCCGTCCGGGGAGGTGCCCGAGAAGAGGATGCCGGTCTTCTTCTCCAGCTCCGCGCGGTAGGCGTTGTTCACCTCGTAGCGGTGCCGGTGCCGCTCCTCGACGTACTCCTTGCCGTCGTACACCTCGCGCACGATCGAGCCCTCGGCCAGCTTGGCCGGGTACATGCCCAGCCGCATCGTGCCGCCCATGTCGCCCTCACCGGCGACGATGTCCAGCTGCTCGGCCATGGTGGAGATGACCGGGTGGCCGGTGGCGGCGTCGAACTCGGTGGAGTTGGCGTCCGGGATGTCGGCCAGGTTGCGCGCGGCCTCGATCACGATGCACTGCAGGCCCAGGCAGAGACCGAGCAGCGGGATCTTGTTCTCACGGGCGTAGCGGATGGCGCCGACCTTGCCGAGCACACCACGGTCGCCGAAGCCGCCCGGGATGCAGATGCCGTCCACGTCGCCCAGCTGCGCCTTGGCGCCCGCCGGGGTCTTGCAGTCGTCCGAGGTGACCCACTTGATCTTGACGCGGGCACGGTTGGCGAAGCCGCCGGCGCGCAGCGCCTCGGTGACCGAGAGATAGGCGTCGGGCAGGTCGATGTACTTGCCGACCAGGGCGAGGGTGATCTCGTGGTCGGGCTTGTGGACGCGGTCGAGCAGGTCGTCCCAGGTCGTCCAGTCCACGTCACGGAAGGGCAGGTCCAGCTTGCGGACGACGTAGGCGTCCAGGCCCTCTCCGTGCACCGTCTTCGGGATGTCGTAGATGGAGCGGGCGTCGGGGCAGGCGACCACGGCGGCCTCGTCGACGTCGCACATCAGCGAGATCTTGCGCTTGATCGCGGTGGGCACCTCGCGGTCGCAGCGCAGCACGATGGCGTCCGGCTGGATACCGATGTTGCGCAGGGCCGCAACCGAGTGCTGGGTCGGCTTCGTCTTCAGCTCTCCCGAGGGGCCGATGTACGGCAGGAGCGAGATATGGACGACGAAGACGTTGTCACGGCCGACCTCGTGCCGGACCTGGCGGACCGTCTCCAGGAACGGCAGCGACTCGATGTCGCCGACCGTGCCGCCGACCTCGGTGATCACGACGTCCACCTCGTCGGTGGCCATACGGCGGATGCGGTGCTTGATCTCGTTGGTGATGTGCGGGATGACCTGCACCGTGTCGCCCAGGTACTCGCCGCGCCGCTCCTTGGCGATGACGGTCGAGTACACCTGGCCTGTAGTGACGTTGGCGGAGCCGTCCAAGTCGCGGTCAAGGAAGCGCTCGTAATGTCCGATGTCCAGGTCGGTCTCGGCGCCGTCGTTGGTGACGAACACCTCACCGTGCTGGAAGGGGTTCATCGTGCCCGGGTCGACGTTCAGGTACGGGTCGAGCTTCTGCATCACGACCCGCAGTCCCCGGGCCTTGAGCAGCATGCCGAGGCTGGAGGCCGTGAGGCCCTTGCCGAGAGAGGAGGCGACACCCCCGGTGACGAAGATGTGCTTGGTCGTCGTGGCTGCGTTGTGTCGAAAAGCCGTGGGCGGCATGGCCAAGAGGGGGCTCCCGTGGTCGCTGTCTGTGGTGCGGTACGGCTCCCCGCCCGGAGGTATCCGGGGGTGCCGCCGCTGCGGTTCGGGGGTTTCTCGCCCACCGGTCCACGGGCTACCAGGGTATCAGCGCCTCGAGGAGATGGCTTCCGGCCACGCTCCGCGCACGGGCCGACACGGGCGCGCACACCTTACGGTGTTCTCACCCGGTGCTCACTCGTTCGGCCCACACGGGTTGCCCGGAGCGGCACGCAGATCATCTACGTGCGTCGTATCCTGCTCGGACACTCGCTGCCGAGCCCGGCCGGAAGAACGCGGCACACCCCCGCTCGTACCAACCGGAACAACGAGAGCTCGGCAGTTCGTTGAGCTATGACTGTCGTTCTGCCTCTGGGCGGCTCGGCTGCTTTGCTTCACCGCTCAACGACGCACAACAACGACCCCTTGACCGCACTAGCGAAAGCCCCCTTTTCCCCGGGGGCGACGTGGCCGTTCGACTGGAGTTGCACGTGGCCGGGCGCATCGAAGACTACGCACTCATCGGAGACATGCAGACCGCGGCGCTGGTCTGCCGGGACGGCACAGTCGACTGGCTGTGCCTGCCCCGCTTCGACTCGCACGCCATCTTCGCCGGTCTGCTGGGCACCGAGGAGCACGGATTCTGGCGGCTCGGACCCGCCCACGCGGCCGACTCGGAGCCGCCCACCGCGGCGCGGCGCACCTACCGGGGCGACTCGCTGATCCTGGAGTCGGAGTGGGACACCCCGCGCGGCACGGTGCGCGTGACCGACTTCATGCCGCCGCGTGACGGGGCCCCGCAGCTGATCCGGATCGTCGAGGGCGTCACCGGACGGGTGCCGATGCGCTCGGCGCTGCGGATGCGGTTCTCGTACGGGCGGGTCGTGCCGTGGGTGCACAAGCACGAGGGCCGGACGGTAGCGGTCGCCGGTCCCGACTCGGTGTGGTTCGACACCGAGGCCGAGACCTACGGCAAATCGCTGACCACCTACGCCGACTTCACGGTGGCCCCCGGCGACCGGATCGCGTTCACGATCTCCTGGCAGCCCTCGCACAAGGAGCCGCCGCCGCTGCCGGAGCCGGAGACCTCGCTGGAGGCGACCGAGGAGTTCTGGCGCGAGTGGGTCGAGCACTGCACGTACCACGGACCGTACCGCGAGGCGGTGATCCGCTCCCTGATCACCCTCAAGGCGCTGACGTACGCCCCGACCGGCGGCATCGTCGCCGCGCCCACCACCTCCCTGCCCGAGGACATCGGCGGCGTCCGCAACTGGGACTACCGCTACACCTGGCTGCGCGACGCGGCGATCACCCTGTCCTCGCTGCTGCGCACCGGCTACCGCGAGGAGGCCCGCGCCTGGCGTGAGTGGCTGCTGCGGGCGGTCGCCGGCGACCCGGAGAACCTGCAGATCATGTACGGCATCGCGGGCGAGCGCGAGCTGGGCGAGGCCGAGCTGGACTGGCTGCCCGGCTACGAGAACTCGGCCCCGGTCCGGGTCGGCAACGGCGCCGCGCACCAGCTCCAGCTGGACGTCTACGGCGAGGTCACCGAGGCCCTGCACCTGGCCCACATGACCGGGCTCGCCCGCAACGACTACGCCTCCCTCCTCCAGCTGAAGCTGATCCGCTACCTGGAGGACCACTGGGACGAGCCGGACGAGGGCATCTGGGAGGTGCGCGGGCCGCGCCGGCACTTCGTGCACTCCAAGGTCATGGCCTGGGTCGCGGTGGACCGCACCATCAAGCTGATCGAGTCCGGTGACGCGGACGGCCCGCTGGAGCGGTGGCGCGAGCTGCGCGACGACATCCACCGGGACGTGTGCGAGAAGGGCTACGACAAGGAGCGCAACACGTTCACGCAGTCGTACGGCTCGAAGGAGCTGGACGCCTCGCTGCTGCTGATCCCGCAGATGGGCTTCCTGCCGCCGGACGACAAGCGGGTGATCGGCACCATCGAGGCGATCCAGCGCGAGTTGTCCACCACGGACGGCTTCATCCTGCGCTACCCGACGGAGGGCGAGCACGAGGGCGTCGACGGTCTCCCGGGTGACGAGGGCGCCTTCCTTGCCTGCTCGTTCTGGATGGCGGACGACCTCGCGATGATCGGCCGCGTGGACGAGGCCCGCAAGCTGTTCGAGAAGCTGCTGTCACTGCGCAACGACCTGGGCCTGCTCGCGGAGGAGTGGGACCCGGGCCGCCAACGCCAGGTCGGCAACTTCCCGCAGGCCTTCAGCCACGTCCCGTTGATCGACACGGCCCTGCGCCTGACGGCTTCCGGCGCGTACGGCGGCTGAGCCCTCCGGGGGTTCGGCGGGGTCCGGCCGCGCGTGCGCGGGTGAGCATGGTCGGCGGGCGCGACCCGGTGGGGCTGCCCGCCTAGGCTGGAAGGGACGGACCGGCCCTCTCCGAAAGGGGCTGCATGGCTTCCCTCTCCAAGGCGCACGCGGCCCTCCTCGCGCTGCGCGAGGATCTGGTCGGCGAGGTGTTCGCCCCGGGGGACCCGGGCTACGACGAGGCCCGGACCGTGTTCAGCGGGACGGTCGACCTGCGCCCGGCCGTGATCGCGCGGTGCGCGGACGAGGGTGACGTCGTCCGGGCCGTGCGCTTCGCGAGAGACCTGGACCTGCGCATCGCCGTACGCGGTGGCGGCCACGGCCTGGCCGGCACGGCCCCGACCGAGGGCGCGCTCCTGGTGGATCTGCGCCGGATGCACGAGGTGACCGTCGATCCGGCCGGGGAGGCCGCACGGGTCGAGGGCGGCGCCACGGTGAGCCGGCTGCATCAGGCCACGCGGCCCTACGGCCTGGCCGCCAACGGCACCGCGGCCGCGGCCGTCGGCGTCGCCGGGCTCGTTCTGGGCGGTGGCACCGGCCTGCTGGACCGGGCCTTCGGCCTCGCCGTGGACGACCTGATCGCCGTCGAACTGGTCACCGCCGACGCCGAACGCGTCCATGCCAGCCCCGACGAGAACCCGGAGCTGTTCTGGGCGCTGCACGGCGGCGGTGGCAACTTCGGCATCGCCACCGCGCTGACCCTGGAGCTGCACGAACTGCCGGAGTTCTCCGTCGCACTGCTGCTGTACCGCCCCGAGTTCGGCCGCGAGGTGGTCCGTACCTTCCGCGAGATCATCCGAACGGGGCCCGACCAGGTGAGCGGAGCCGTGACGTGTCCGGCCTCGGGCAGGCCGGTGTACGGCGCCCTGCTGACGTACGCGGGGGGCGAGGCCGACCTGCGCAAGGTCGCCGAGCCCCTGCTGGCACTGCCGTACGAGGCGATGCTGCCGGGCGCCGAAGCGCTGCGCCTGCTGGACTGTTTCCCCGGACTGCGTGCCCACTGGTCGGCGGAGTGTCTGACCGATCTGCCCGACGAACTGGTGGACGCCTTCTGCGCCCGCGCGGAGGCCGTTCCGGTGCCCGTGCCCAGCGGGTCCCGGTACACGCTCTTCCCGGGTGGTGGCGCCGCCGCCACCGGACCCGCCCGGTACCCGGTTCCGTACCGGGACGCGTCCTGGACGGCGCACCCGTTCGCCCGCTGGGCCGACCCGGCCGACGACGAGCGGGCCCTCGCCTGGGTGCGGGACGCCCGCGCCGACGTCCGTCCCTGGACCACCGGTGCCGTCTGCCTCGGCCTCGTCGGGGACGAGGGCCCCGAGCGGGTCGGCGCGGGGCTGGGCGCCGGGAACCTGCTGCGGCTGGAGAAGGTGAAGCGGACGTACGACCCCGACAACGTCTTCCGCTGCAACCACAACATCCGGCCGGTCTAGCCCGCCGCCGGAGCTGACGCCATGGCGTTCCCGCAGGTAGCGTCCGCTGCATGGACAGCGGTACTGACAGCGGTACGCACGGCAGAGCCGGCAGCGGATTCGACACGCAGGGCGCGGGGATCACCGTTCAGCGGGCGCTGGAGCTGCCCGGGCTGCGCAGCGGGCTCCCGGAGATCATCGCGGGCGCCGACCGGCTGGGGCGCACCGTGCGCTGGGTGCACGCGGGCGAGGTGCCGAACATCGCCTCGCTGCTGAAGGGCGGCGAGCTGCTGCTCACCACCGGCTATGGCCTGGGCACCCGCCCGGCCGACCAGCGGGCGTTCGTGCGGACCCTCGCGGAGCGCGGCATCGCGGCCCTGGTCGTGGAGCTCGGGCCGCGCTTCACCCGGCTGCCCGCCGCCCTCGTCGACACCGCGAGGGCGGCCGGTCTGCCGCTCGTCCAGCTGCACCGCGAGGTGCCGTTCGTGACGGTCACCGAGGAGATCCACACCGAGATCGTCAACGGCCACTACGCGCTGCTCCAGCGGGCCGAGGAGGTGCACCGCCGCTGTACCGAGGCCCTGCTGGGCGGCGGCGGGGTGCCGCAGGTGCTGAGCATCCTGGCCGACTTCAGCGGTAACCCGGTGTTCCTGGAGACGACCGACGGTCAGCTCCTGTACGCCGCCGGATCCGGGCCGGAGGGCGCGGATCCGCTGCAGGTGTGGGAGGGGCTGCGCGGCCACCACAAGGACGCGCCGCCGTCGGCCGGTTCGGTGCTCGTGGACGTACCGGGCGGCGGGCCGGGCACGGGGTCGGTGCGCGCCCGGCTGGTCCTGCTGCCGGTGCGGAATCCGCTGGCTCCCGTGCACCGGATCGCCGCCGAGCGGGCCGCCGGCATCCTGGCCGTCGTGCTGATGCAGGCCCGTCAGGAGGAGGAGCTCGCGGCGCGCGGGCGCGGCGACTTCCTGACCGACCTCGCCGAGGGGCGCATCGCGGCCGAGGACGCGCCCGCGCAGGCCCGGGTGCTGGGCTTCAAACCGGGCAACAGCCCGCTGCTGCCGGTGGTGATGCGGCTGGGCGACACCCTCTCCCCGGGCGGCGGCTGGGCGGTCCTGGCGCGCGCGGTCGCGGAGGAGCTGGCCTCGGTGGGGGTGCCGGTCCTGCTGGGCGTGCGGCCTGTGGAGGGGCGGGTGCCGCTGCTGCTCGGGCTGCGGTCGGAGTCGGAGCGGTCGGCCGTGGCCGACCGGGTCGCGGCGGCGCTGCGGGCCGGGGCGGAGCGGGCCGGGATGCAGCGGCCGGGAGCGCAGCCGCCCGTCGTGGTCGTCGGGGTGGCGGCTGGCTGGGCGGCGGCGTCGGCCGGGTTGCGGCACGCGGCGGAGACCGCGACGGCGGCGCAGGGTCTGTCGGACCGCCCCTGGTACGACGCCCGCCGCCTCGACATCGACCTCCTGCTGTGGCGGCTGCGCGACCACCCGGACCTGGCGGCCTTCGTGGACCGCGCCATCGGCCCGCTGCGGGACCACGACAACCGCTCCAAGCCGCCGCTGCTGCCCACGCTGGAGACCTATCTGGCGCACGCGGGCCGCAAGGCCGAGACGGCCCGCGAGCTGCACCTCAACCGGCAGACGCTCTACAACCGCCTCGCCCGCATCGGGGAGTTGCTGGGCACCGACCTCGAAGACCCGCAGACGGTACTGGCGTTGAGCCTGGCCCTGCGCGCCCGTCGGCACGTGCCCTAGGAGAAGGCGCGCGGCTGTGTCAACTCGTCGTACACGCTGAGGACTTGGGCCACGGTCTCGTCCTCGGTCGGCCAGCCGGCCGCCTGCCGTACGCCTCTGTCCCTGAGCAGTTCGCAGCGCGCCGGGTCGCCGAGCAGTCGTACGACGGCTTCGGCGAGCGCCGCCGCGTCGCCGTACGGGACGAGTTCGGCCGCGTCGCCGACGAGGTCCGGGATGCCGCCGACGGCGGTCGCGACGAGCGGCACGCGCGCGTGCAGGGCTTCCTGGGCGAGGACGGAGCGAGGCTCCCACCTGCTGGTCAGCAGCGCGAGATCGGCGGCGTCGAGCAGCTCGCGCGCGTCCTCCCGCCGCCCGATGAGCCGGACCGGCAGCTCCTCGTCCTCGATCCGCCGCTGCAGCTCCGGGCGCAGCGGCCCCTCCCCCGCGATCACGAGCAGCGGCGCAGGATCGAGGCGGGACCACGCGCGGGCCGCGTCCAGCAGGACGTCGTAGCCGCGGTGCCGGTCGAGGGAGCCGACGGCGATGAGCAACGGACGTCCGGTGGCGCCGAGTTCGGCCCGCACCTTGGGGGGTTGCCGGTCGGGGTCGTCCACCTCGGCGGGCGGGCGCGAGCCGGGCAGCGCGACGGCGGCGAGCCGGGCGTCCCGGGCGCCGGTGCGGCGCGCCCGGTCCACGAGGTCCGAGGTGGTGCCGAGCACCACGGCCGCCGTCCGCACGACCCGCCGCTCCAGCAGCCGCAGCAGATGCCCGCGGGCTCCCTCGGCGTGCGCCCGGTTGTGCCAGGTGACGACCAGCGGGGTGTCCCGGCCACTGAGCGCGAGCACGGTACGGAAGGAGGCGTGCAGCCCGTGCGCGTGCACCAGGTCGGCGTCCGCGCAGACCGCCCGCAGCGCGGCGACGGAACCCGGGTCGCTGCTGCGCGGGATGTGGACGTGCTCGGCGCCGACCCCGGTGAAGTCGTAGGAGCGATCGGCCTCGACGGGGGCGCACACCGTGACGCGCACGCCCCGCGCGACGAGCCCGGCGGCCAGGGAGCGCACGTGCGCGCTGCTGCCGGCGTTGCCTCCGCCCAGCACCTGCACGGTGCGCAGCGGCGACTGACCGTGCGGCGAGTTGCTGCTCACGTGGCTCACGTGGCCGGGGCTCCTGATTCGGCGTCGGGCGGTCACGAAGAAACGTACAGAAGGTATCGGGCGAGGGGATGACCCCGCGCGCGCCTCCTACGCGTACCGCGTTCCCTGCCAAGGATGCCAGGAACGAGGGGTGTTCCGGGAACTGTGAGGGGGCGCACGGTGCTCGGGCCCGCCTCGCCGCGCGGGGATCGCGTCACCCACACGAGTGTCGAAAATCCCGGCTCGGCCGAACACCCCGGAGTGTCTGTACGAAGGTCAGACCCCGTCACCCGTCACAGCGAGCGGGCCAGCTCGCTCACCCGGTCGCCACACACGGCCGCGGCCACCACCGCGACGGCGTGCGCGAGCAGTCCGGCGCGCCCGTTGCCCGCGACGACGGCAGTGCCGAGAGTCGCGCCCAGGGCGTGCGCCCCCGTGTCACCGATCATCACGCGCTCACCGAGATCCTCGGGCAGCACGGCCGCCGCGGCCCCCATCGCGACCGCGGCCAGCTCGGCCCCCGGCCCCTTCCGCAGCAGGCCCGGCGCCCCGAAGGCGAGCACGGCGCCCGCAGCCCGACCGGGCCGTACGTCCACGAGGTTGACGAAGTGCGCGGCCCCGGCGATCACCACCCCCGCGAGCACCTTGTCGAGGAACCGCTCCTTCAGCATCGCCCCCGCGACCAGCCCGGCGGCCGAGACACCGGCCAACTTGACCGCACCGCTGGTGATTTCGCCCTCGCGCAGCGCGGCCAGGTGAGCCCGGAAGCCTCGCCGTGGGTCACCGGCCCCGGCCACGTCGTCGTACGCCCCGCACACCCCTGCGGCCAGCACCGCGAACCCGGCGGCGGGTGTGTGCGCCCGGCCGCCACGGCGGTGGCCCCGGCGGCCGCGGCGCCCGCGTACAGCCCGACGGTCCGCCCCGCATGGTTCTTCCGCTCCCAACGTTCCCGTCCGCCCGGCGCCTTGGCGCGCAGGGCGGCGGCCGCGGCAGCGGTGAGCGCGGCGGCGAGTACGAACGAGCCGGTCCTTCGAGTACGGGTGATCATCCGGCCACCCTAGAAGGCGGCCCCGCTAGCCGTCCGCGCGGGCCGCGGCCAGCAGTTCCTCGGCGTGGGCCCGGGCCGTCTGCGAGTCCTCCTGCCCGGCGAGCATCCGGGACAGTTCACGGACCCGCTCCTCGCCCTCGAGGACCTTCACACCGGAGCGGGTGACCGACCCGTCGTTGGTCTTCTCCACGAGCAGCTGCCGGTCCGCGAACGCGGCGACCTGGGGCAGGTGGGTGACCACGACGACCTGCGCGGTCTTCGCCAGCCGCGCCAGCCGCCGGCCGATCTCGACCGCGGCCTTGCCGCCGACACCGGCGTCGACCTCGTCGAAGAGATACGTCGGCACCGGGTCGGTCCCCGCGAACACGACCTCCACGGCGAGCATCACGCGCGAGAGCTCACCGCCGGACGCCCCCTTGGCGATGGGCCGCGGCGGCGCTCCCGGATGCGGTGCGAGCAGCAGCTCGACCTCGTCGGCGCCCGCCGGGCCGTAGGCGACCGTGCGCCCGCCGACCTCGACGCCCTCGGGGTCCTCGGTCTGCCGGATGTCGAAGGACACGCGCGCGTGCGGCATCGCGAGGGAGGCCAGCTCGGCGGTCACGGCTGCGGCGAACCGCTCGGCGGCCTCCGTGCGCGCGTCCGTCAGCGCCTGGGCGAGACCGCCCAGCTCGGTGCGGAGCGCGTCCCGTTCGGCGGTCAGCTCGCCGATCCGTCCGTCGTCGCCGTCGAGTTCGGTCAGCCGCGCGGCTCCCTGCTCGGCCCAGGCCAGCACGGCGTTGATGTCCTCGCCGTACTTGCGGGTGAGCGCGGTGAGCGCTGCCCGCCGCTCCTCCACGGCCGCCAGCCGCAGCGGGTCGGCGTCCAGGTCGTCGGCGTACCCGGCGAGCTCGCCCGCCACGTCGCCCAGCAGGATCCCGATCTCGCCGATGCGGTCGGCGAGCGAGGCCAGCGCCGGGTCGTGGGAGCGCACGGCCTCCAGGGCCCGGTGCGCACCCGCCACGAGCGTCGAAGCATCGATGCCCTCGGGGTCCTCGGGGTTGCCCGCGAGAGCGGCGTGCCCGGCGGTCGCGGCGGACGACAGCGCCTCCGCGTGGCCGAGCCGCTCGGCCTCCTCCGCCAGCTCCACGTCCTCGCCGGCCCGCGGCTCCACGCCCGCGACCTCGTCGAGCCCGTAGCGCAGGATGTCGGCTTCCTGGGCCCGCTCACGCGCGCGCGTGACGATCTCCTCCAGCTCGGCGGAGACGGCCCGCAGCCGCCGGTAGGCCCCGGTGTACTTGGTCAGCGGCCCGGCGACCGCCTCGCCCGCGTACCGGTCGAGGGCCTGCCGCTGCCGGGACAGCTTGAGCAGACCCTGCTGGTCGGTCTGCCCGTGCACGGCGACCAGTTCGTCGGCGAGTTCGGCGAGCACCCCCACGGGCACGCTGCGCCCGCCCAGATGGGCCCGCGACCGTCCCTCGGCGGAAACGGTACGGCTGATCAGCAGCGCCCCGTCGTCCAGCTCGGCGCCGGCCTCCTCCGCCCGTACGACGACGGCGGCACCCGAGGCCACGGTGATCCGCCCCTCGACGACCGCCTTGCCGGCACCGATCCGTACGAGCGCCGGGTCCGCGCGCCCGCCCAGCAACAGCCCCAGGCTGGTGACCACCATGGTCTTGCCCGCACCTGTCTCACCGGTGACGGCGGTGAACCCGGGCGACAGCTCGACGACGGCATCGTCGATGACTCCGAGCGACCGTATCCGCATCTCTTCCAGCACGCACAAGACCATACGAGGTCGGGGCGGGGAAGTGCGACGGCCCCCGCCCCCATCGTGTGAAGGTGCAGGTGACGATTACGCATCGAGCATCCGATGTCACCCGCGCGAGCTAGGGGGTGTCGTTTGGATCAGGTCGGCCGTGACCAACGGTGCGGTCTGGCCCTCCCCGAGCGGGGTCATGGGGGTCCCCCTGCTCGAGCGCAGTCGAGAGCTTGGGGGAGCGTGCAGCTGCAAGGCGGAGGAGGGAGTCGACGCGGAGCGGTGGGGGTCCCCCCCTGCTCGAGCGAAGCCGAGAGCTTGGGGGAGAGTGACGACAACGCGGCTGGGGGTCCCCCCTGCTCGAAGAGCTTGGGGGGAGTGCGTGCCAGACCCCGCGACGCCGGGATGATCCAAACGACACCCCCCAGCCGCGGGCTAGTGGGGCGCTCCCCGCCACCCGGAGACCGGCAGTGCGAACTTCGCCACCAGCCGGTCCGTGAAGGAGGCGTGGTGCAGCCGGGCCAGTCGCACCGGCACCGCTCCCCGCCGCACCTCGACCCGCGCCCCCGGCGGCAGCTCGACGGTGCGCCGGCCGTCGCACCACAGCACGCCGGGCGGAATGTGCGGCAGCACCTCCACGGCGAGCACCGACTCCGGCGAGGTGACGAGCGGCTTGGCGAACAGCGCGTGGGCCGAGATCGGCACCATCAGCAGGGCCTCGACCTCGGGCCACACCACGGGCCCGCCCGCGGAGAAGGCGTAGGCCGTCGACCCGGTCGGCGTCGACAGCACGATCCCGTCGCACCCGAAGCCCGTCACCGGCCGCCCGTCGATCTCCAGCACGACCTCGAGCAGCTTCTCGGCGCCCGCCTTCTGCACCGCCGCCTCGTTCAGCGCCCAGTCCGTGTGCACGATGTCGCCGTTGCGGTGCACGACCACATCGACGGTCATCCGCTCCTCGACCTCGTACGCCCTGCTCACCACCCGGTCGACGACCTTGTCCAGGTCGTCGCGCTCGGCCTCCGCGAGGAATCCGACGCTGCCGAGGTTGACGCCGAGCATCGGCACGCCGGACGCGCGGGCGAACTCGGCGCCGCGCAGCAGCGTGCCGTCACCGCCGAGCACGATCAGCAGCTCGCACCCGTCGAGGCTCTGCGGAGTCGCCTCCTCGACGAGCTCCACCTCCTCGGGCAGCGGCAGATCGCGCGCCTCGTACTCCAGGACCCGTACGCCGACGCCGGACCGCAGCAGCCCCTTGACCACGAGCTCGGCGCTGCGGATCGCCGCGGGCCGCCCGGTGTGGGCAAGCAGGAAAACAGTACGAGCTCGGTTCTGTGTCAACGCGGCCCCTCCGCCACTGCACGGTCAACATCGGCCGGGTCCAGTTCCGGTGCTCCGGCCCGCAGCCACAGAAAGTATTCGACATTGCCGGACGGTCCGGGCAGTGGGCTGGCGGTGACTCCCCGCACACCGAGCCCCAGTTCCCACGCCTTCTCGGCCACGCCCCGTACGGCCTCCGCCCGCAGCTGCGGACTCCGTACGACTCCCCCGCTCCCCAGCCTTTCCTTCCCCACCTCGAACTGCGGCTTGACCATCATCACCAGGTCGGCGTCCGGCTGCACGCACCGCTTCAGGGCGGGCAGCACCAGGCCGAGCGGGATGAAGGACAGATCACCCACGACAAGATCCACAGGTTCCCCATCGATCGCTTCAAGCGTCAACTCGCGTACGTTCGTACGGTCCTTGACGGTGACGCGTTCATCATTCCGGAGAGACCAGGCGAGTTGGCCGTAACCGACGTCGACGGCGACGACGTGCGCGGCGCCCGCCCGCAGCAGGACGTCGGTGAAGCCGCCGGTGGAGGCGCCGGCGTCCAGTGCGCGCTGCCCCTGGACGACGAGCCCCTGGGGCACGAAGGCCGCAAGCGCGCCGGCCAGCTTGTGGCCGCCCCGGGACACGTACTCCGGGTCGCTGTCGTCGTTCTGGACCACGATCGCGGCCGCGGTCTCCACCTGTGTGGCCGGCTTCGTCGCGACGGTCTTGCCGACGGTGACCCGCCCCGCGGCGATCAGCTGGCTGGCGTGCTCACGCGAGCGCGCGAGCTTCCGGCGGACCAGCTCCGCGTCCAGACGACGGCGTACGACTCCTGCCACGTTCAGTTCAGCTCCTGCTCTGATACGACAACGGCGACGGGGGCGCCGGAGGTCCCGGGCGGGCGTCGAGCGCGGTGAGCGCGTCGCGCAGCCCCCGATGTACATCCTCGTACACCTCGACGTGACCGTCGGTGGCGAGGTGGTCCGCATCGGCCAGCCGCTCCAGCAGGGCGTCGACCTCGGCGTTGCCGGTGGGGGTGCGCGGGACCTCCAGCGGGGCGGGCGCGGCAGGGTCGTACTCGACGCCGTGCTCGACGTCGTACTCGGGTTCGACCACCGCTTCCTGCGGGCCCTCGGTCTCCGGCGCTGCGTCGTTCATGCCCAGACGCTACCTCGAACCACTGAGGTAACGTCGATCGCGATGGCCACGATCGAGGAGTGCCGCGACGCACTCGAAAAGCTTTCGGACAACATGCGGGACGCCCGGGGCGGCGTCCGCGAGGCCGCCGCCCTGGACCGTTCGGTGAGCTGCTACGTCACCGACCTGGACGTCACCTTCCTCGGCCGGATGACCGACGGCCGGATCGTGGTCGACGAGACCCTTCCGGGACCGCCGCCCAGGAAGGCCCAGATCCGGCTCACCATGGCCGGCGACGACATGGTGGCCCTGGTCGACGGCGAACTGCACTTCGCCAAGGCCTGGGGCTCGGGCCGGGTGAGGTTGGAGGCGAGCCTGCTCGACCTGTTCCGCCTCAGGAAGCTTCTGTAGCGGCGACCTTCGCTTCCACGCCGTCCTTCGCTTCCACGCGGGCCCTGCGCGCCGCGGGCACCACCAGGGGCGTGCCCGTCTCCGGGTCGTCGATGACCTGGCAGCGCAGTCCGAAGACCTCCTCGACCAGCTCCGCGGTGACGATGTCGTTCGGGGCGCCCTCGGCGATCACCCGACCGCTCCTGAGCGCGATCAGATGCGTGGCGTAACGAGCCGCGTGGTTGAGGTCGTGCAGCACGGCGACCAGGGTGCGGCCCTGTTCCTCGTGCAGCTCGGCACACAGGTCGAGGACGTCGATCTGGTGCTGGATGTCCAGATAGGTGGTCGGCTCGTCGAGGAGCAGCAGCGGGGTCTGCTGGGCGAGCGCCATCGCGATCCACACGCGCTGGCGCTGACCGCCGGACAGCTCGTCGACGTACCGATCGGCGAGATGGGCGACACGGGTCCGCGCCATGGACTCCCGCACGACCCGCTCGTCCTCGGCGGACCACTGGCGCAGGATGCCCTGGTGCGGATAGCGGCCGCGGCCCACCAGGTCGCCGACGGTGATCCCGTCGGGCGCGATGGACGACTGCGGCAGCAGACCGAGCGTCCGCGCGACCTTCTTCGCGGGCATCGACTGGATGACCTGCCCGTCGAGCAGCACCCGGCCCCGGCTGGGCTTCAGCATCCGGGACAGCGCCCGCAGAAGCGTCGACTTGCCGCACGCGTTCGGGCCGACGATCACCGTGAAGGAGTTGTCGGGGATCTCCACCGACAGCCGCTCGGCGATGACGCGCTGGTCGTAGGCGAGGGTGACGTCCTCGGCGGACAGGCGGTTCACTGTGCTCCTTCGGTTGTTCGTCCGGCCGGTGGCGGTCATATCCGGCCTGCCTTGCGCTCGGTGACAAGGAGCCAGAGCAGATAGATGCCGCCCAGGACACCGGTGACCACGCCCACGGGCAGCTGATCGGCGCCGAAGGCCCGCTGCGCGGCCCAGTCGGCGGTGACCAGCAGCGCGGCGCCCATGCACAGGGAGGGCACCAGGTTCGGGCCCGGCGAGCAGGTCAGACGCCGGGCGAGCTGCGGCGCGGTGAGCGCCACGAAGCTGACGGGGCCCGCGGCGGCGGTGGCGGCCGCGGTGAGCAGGACGGCCGAGACCAGCATCAGCAGCCGTACGCGCTCCACGCGCACCCCGAGGGCGTACGCGACGTCGTCACCCATCTCCAGCATCCTGAGGCCGCGCGCGTTCGCGAGGACGAGCGGTACGAGGACGGCGCACAGCGTGAGCAGCGGCCAGACCTGGCTCCAGTCGCGGCCGCCCAGGGACCCCGTCATCCACACGACCGCGCGGGCCGCGTCGACGAGGTCGGCCTTGGTGAGCAGATAGCCGTTGACGGCGGTGACGACGGCGGAGACGCCGATGCCGACCAGGACCAGCCGGTATCCGTGCGCGCCCTGCTTCCAGGCGAGCAGATAGATGGCGAGCCCGGTGACCAGGCCGCCGATGAGCGCGCCGATGGTGACCTCGTCCGCGGAGCCGGACGTCAGCACGATCACGACGAGCGCGCCGGCCGTCGAGCCCTGCGAGAGACCGAGCACGTCGGGGCTGCCCAGCGGGTTGCGCGAGACGGACTGGAACAGGGCGCCGCCGAGGCCCAGCGAGGCGCCGACCAGGAGGCCGACCAGGACCCGCGGCAGCCGCAGCTCGTTGACGATGAAGTCCTGGAACGCCGTGCCGTTCCCGGCCAGCGTCCTGAGGACGTCGACGGCCGGGATCTCGGCGTCGCCGGTGCCGATCAGCAGCACGCTCGCGGTGAGCGCGGCCACCAGCAGCAGGACGACGACGATCAGCGCGCGGACGTCCAGCCGGACGGAGAGCCCGCCGGGCGTGCGTAGGGCGCGGCCCGCGCGGGTCGTCCGGTGAGTCTTCACAGCTGCGCAGTCCTCCGCCGTCGTACGAGAAAGATGAAGACCGGACCGCCGAGGATCGCGGTGACGATGCCGACCTGGAGTTCGGAGGGCCGGGCGACGATCCGGCCGACGACGTCGGCACCGAGCAGCAGCACCGGCGACAGGACGGTCGCGTACGGCAGGATCCAGCGCAGGTCGGGGCCGGTGAAGGAGCGCACGACGTGGGGGACCATCAGGCCGACGAACACGATGGGCCCGCAGGCCGCGGTCGCGGCGCCGCACAGCACGGTGGCGGCGAGCATCGCGAGGGCCCGGGTGCGGTTGAGGTCGGCACCGAGGGCGCGGGCGGTGTCGTCGCCCATCGCCAGGGCGTTCAGCGGCCGGGCGAGCCCGAGCGCGAGGAGGGTGCCGACCGCGAGGAACGGCAGTACCTGAAGGATGGTCGAGTCGGTCGCCGAGGCCAGTGAACCGACCGTCCAGAAGCGCATCTTGCCCAGCGCCGCGTCGTCCATGATCATCACAGCCTGGAGATAGCCGTACAGCGCGGCGCTGATCGCCGTACCGGCGAGCGCGAGGCGCACCGGTGTGGCGCCCCGGCTGCCGCCGAGGAACCAGACCAGTGCGCCGACCGCCGCCGCGCCGGCGAACGCGAACCACACGTACCCGCTCAGGCTCGTGACGCCGAAGTAGGTGATGGCGGTGACGACCGCGGCCGAGGCGCCCGCGTTGATGCCGAGCAGCCCGGGGTCGGCCAGCGGATTGCGCGTGAGCGCCTGCAGCACCGCGCCCGAAAGCCCGAGCGCGGCACCGGCGAGCAGGCCGAGGACCGTACGCGACAGCCGCTCGTCGACGACGACGTCGCCGTACGTCCCCGAGTCGTGGAACAGGCCGTGCCAGACCTGGTCCAGCGGGAGCGCCTTCGCGCCGATCGCGATGCTCGCCAGGGCGACGAGCACCAGGACCGCCACGGCGATGACGAGCCCAACGGCCCGTATCGCCCGACGGGTTGGGGGCGCGGGGGCGGTCTCCGCGCGCTGTTCGGGAGGACTGTCGACCAACACGAAGTTAGGTTAGCCTACCCTCGTATGCGATCTCGATGTCGAGGCGGGGGGCGCACAGGCTCACGCGCCCGCGGACTCATCGGCCCATGGCACTCACAGCCCGAGCCGCGCCAGCGCCTTGTCTCCCTCCAGCTCGCAGGAGCCGTCCCCGGCCGCCGTCCAGGCCGCCGCGCACAGGGCCCGCAGACCGTCGAGGGCCTCGCCGTCGCCCTCCAGCTCCAGCCTTCCCGTGCTCCCCGCGGTGGCCGTCCATCCACCGCACCGGAAGCCTTCACTCTCCCGGGTGATCTCCGGCTGGCCGGTGAGCAGCCCGCGCAGATCGGCGTCCACGTACGTCGGCCGGTGCTGCGGCGGCGCGGCGAGCAGCTGGGCGCCGTCGGTGACACCGGTCAGCACGAGCAGCGAGTCGACCTCGCCGTTGAACGCGCCCTCGATGTCCGTGTCCAGCCGGTCCCCGACCACCACCGGCCGCTTCGCACCCGTCCGCAGGATCGTCTCCCGGTGCATGGGCGGCAACGGCTTGCCCGCCACCTGCGGCTCGGCTCCCGTGGCGATCCGTACCACCTCCACCGCCGCGCCGTTGCCCGGTGCGATCCCGCGCCCGCTCGGGATCGTCAGATCGGTGTTGGAGACGAACCACGGCACGCCGCGCGCGACCGCGTACGACGCCTCGGCGAACCGTCCCCAGGTCAGGCCGGGCCCGCCGTAGCCCTGCACCACCGCCGCCGGATCGTCGTCCGCCGACTCCACCGGCTCCAGACCGCGCTCACGCAGCGCCACCCGCAGGCCGTCACCGCCGATCACCAGCACCCGCGCCCCCGCCGGCACCTGCTCGCCGATCAGCCGCGCCACCGCCTGAGCGGAGGTGATGACATCACCGGCGCCCGTCGGTATCCCGAGCTCGCTCAGGTGCTCGGCCACCGCGTCGGGGGTCCGCAGCGCGTTGTTGGTGACGTACGCCAGATGCATACCTCCCGCACGCGCCACGGCCAGCGACTCGACCGCGTGCACGATCGCGTTCCCGCCCGCGTACACCACCCCGTCGAGATCGAGCAGCGCCGTGTCGTACACCTCGCTCAGGGGCCGGCCACTGCCCTCGGGCCTCGTCCTGACACCCTGGCTCATTCCACATCGCTCCTCGATCGCTCGCTCACCCACCGATCATCCCGCATGCCACCGGCACACGTACGATGCCGGGATGAACACTGCAGGTCACTCGGAAGCAACGGCGCCCCGAGGCCTGGAACTGACCCCGTTCCGAGGCCTTCGGTACGACCCCGACCGGGTCGGCAGCCTGGCCGCCGTGACATCCCCGCCCTACGACGTCGTCGTCCGCCCCGACGGCCTGCACCACCTCCAATCGGCCGATCCGCACAACATCGTCCGGCTGATCCTTCCGCAGGCCGGCACCCCCAGTGCGGGCAACGAACAGGCGGCCGACACCCTGCGCCGCTGGCTGGACGAGGGCGTCCTGACCACCGACCCCGAGCCGGGCCTCTACATCTACGAGCAGAGCGACGGCAACGGCATGCTGCAACGCGGCATCATCGGCGCCCTGCGCGTCTCGGAGCCCTCGGAGGGCGTGGTCCTGCCGCACGAGGACGTCATGCCGCCCATCATCGCCGACCGCGCCGCCCTGATGCGCGCCACCTCGGCGAACTTGGAGCCCCTGCTCCTGACCTACCGCGGCAACGGCTCCGCGTCCGACGTGGTCGAACGCACCGCCGAACGGCCCCCGCTGCTCTCGACGACCACCGAGGACGGCTTCCACCACCGCCTGTGGTCGGTCACCGACCCGGCCGAAGTGAACCTCGTCCAGTCGGACCTGTCCCGGCGTCAGGCCCTGATCGCCGACGGACACCACCGCTGGGCCACCTATCTGCGTCTACGCGCGGAGCATCCCTCCCCCAGCCCCTGGGACTACGGACTGGTCCTGCTGGTGGACACCGTCCGCTATCCGCTCCGCGTCCGGGCCATCCACCGTCTGCTGCACGGCCTGCCGGTGGCGGACGCGCTCGCGTCCCTGGACGGCCTGTTCCGGGTACGGCACTTCGACGTGTCGTTGCCCGAGGCCCTGGAGGTCCTGGCGGACGCGGCCTGCACCGGCAACGCCTTCCTGCTGGCCGGCGACGGCGCCTTCCATCTGATCGACCGCCCGGACCCGGACCTGCTGACCCGCACGGTCCCGGCGGACCGTCCCTTCGCCTGGCAGACCCTGGACGCCACGGTCCTGCACGCGGCGCTCCTCGAGCACGTCTGGCACATCCCCGAGGACTCCTCCGCGCACATCGCCTACATCCACGACGCGGCCGCCACGGTCGAGAAGGCGGAGCGCAACGGCGGTACGGCGGTCCTGCTGCACCCGGTCCGCGAAGAGGTCGTACTCGACCTGGCCCGCGAGGGCGTGACGATGCCCCGCAAGTCGACGTCGTTCGGCCCGAAGCCGGCGTCGGGGCTTGTGCTGCGCGCGCTGGACCTCTGACACGAAGAGGGCGGGATCCCGGTTGCCCGGGATCCCGCCCTCTCATCTGACTGACGGACGTCAGTCCTTGTCGCCGTCTTCCGCGGAGGCGTCCTGGGACTCGTGGTCGCTGTCGCCATCACTGTCGTGCTCGGCGTCGCTGTCACCGTCGTGCCCGCCGTCGTGCTCGCCCTCGTCCAGGGCGTCGACGAACTCCACACCGTCCATCTCGGCCAGCCGGTCGGAGGCGTCCGTGCTGCCGTCGCGGTCGGCCTCAACGGCCTTCGCGAACCACTCACGGGCCTCGCTCTCCCGCCCGGCGGCCAGCAGGGCGTCGGCGTAGGCGTAGCGCAGGCGGGCGGTCCAGGGCTGCACGGAGTTGGAGGCCAGCTCGGGGCTCTGCAGCGTCACGATCGCGGCGTCGAGCTGCCCCATGTCACGCCGGGCGCCGGCGGCGACGAGCCGCATCTCGACCTGACCGGCCTTGTCCAGCTTGTGCACCTCGGCGGCGCCCGCCATGTCCAGTGCCTTCTCCGGCCGCCCGAGCCCGCGCTCGCAGTCGGCCATGACCGGCCACAGGTCCATGTTGCCGGTCATACGCCGCGCGGCCCGGAACTCGGCGAGCGCCTCGCTGTACTTCTGGTTGGCGTACGCCGCGAACCCGGCCGCCTCGCGCACGGCGGCGACACGCGACGCCAGACGCAGGGCCACCTTGGAGTACCCGTACGCGCGCTCGGGGTCCTCGTCGATGAGCCGGGCGACCATCACCAGGTTCTTGGCGACGTCCTCCGCGAGCGTCTTCGGGAGGCTCTGCAGCTCCTGCCGTACGTCCTTGTCGATCTCGTCGCCCGTGACGTCCTCGTGGATGGGCAGCCGCTTGATCGGCTCACGGTCGCGGTCCCGCTCGCGCTCCTCACGGAAGCGGCCACCACCACCGCGCCGGTCGTCACCGGGCCGGCCACGGAAGCCACCGGGGCGCCCGCCGCGGTCGTCACGACGGCCGCCGCCGTAGCCACCACGGTCACCGCCGTATCCGCCGCGGTCGTCACGGCGGAAGCCACCGTGCTCACCGCGATCGGTGCGCTCGGGGCGGTCACCACGGTCGTCGCGGCGGCCGTATCCGGCACGGCTGTCGTCACGCCGGAATCCGCCGCGCCCGCCGCGGTCCTCACCGCGACGGTCGTCCCGGCGGTCGTCCCGGCGGTCGTCGCGGCGGCCGTAGCCACCACGGTCGCCGCGGTCGTCCCGACGCGGCCCGCCTGGACGGTCGTCGCGGCGGTACGCGGGACGAGGTCCACGGTCGCCGTCCCGCCGGTCATCACGCCGGTCGTCGCGGCGGTATCCGCCCCGGTCACCGTCACGGCGATCATCACGACGGTCGTCCCGGCGACCATAGCCACCGCGATCGTCACCCCGGCGCTCGCCACGGTCATCACGGCGGTCATCACGGCGGTAGGAGGGACGCTCGCCACGGTCACCGCGATCGTCCCGACGGAAACCACGGTCGCCGCGGTCGTCCCGACGCGGCCCGCCTGGACGGTCGTCGCGGCGGTACGCGGGACGAGGTCCACGGTCGCCGTCACGCCGGTCATCACGCCGATCGTCCCGACGGTCATCAGGCCGATCGTCACGCCGGTCGTCACGACGGCCGTAGCCACCACGGCTGTCGTCTCGACGGAAGCCACCGCGGTCACCACGGTCGTCACCACGGCGGTCGTCCCGACGGTCGCCACCACGGCGGTCGTCCCGACGGTCGCCACCACGGCGGTCGTCCCGACGGTCGCCACCACGGCGGTCGTCCCGACGGTCGTCACCACGGCGGTCGTCCCGACGGTCGTAGCCACCACGGCTGTCGTCTCGACGGAAGCCACCGCGGTCACCACGGTCGTCACCACGGCGATCGTCCCGACGGTCGTAGCCACCACGGTCGTTGTCCCGACGGTAGCCACCGCGGTCACCGCGGTCGCCGCGGTCACCGCGGTCGCCTCGGTACCCGCCACGGTCACCGCGGTCACCACTGTCCCGTCGCCGCTGGTCGCGCTCCGGTCGGTCGTCGGGAGAGTTGGTGGACATGGTGACTCCTGTCTTCGGTACCGCAAGCCATTCTAAAAACAAAAGGACCCCTGGTCCCAGCTGAACGCTGGGACCAGGGGTCCTCCAAAGATTGCTCGGCGGCGTCCTACTCTCCCACAGGGTCCCCCCTGCAGTACCATCGGCGCTGTGAGGCTTAGCTTCCGGGTTCGGAATGTAACCGGGCGTTTCCCTCACGCTATGGCCACCGAAACCCTAATGGTTTCGAGCGAACAAGCACACTTTTTACTTGTTTGTTCAGCTCTGAAGCCGGCAACAGTTCGTTGCCTCAGAACATACACAGTGGACGCGAGCAACTGAGGACAAGCCCTCGGCCTATTAGTACCGGTCAACTCCACCAGTTACCTGGCTTCCATATCCGGCCTATCAACCCAGTCGTCTACTGGGAGCCTTACCCCATCAAGTGGGTGGGAGTCCTCATCTCGAAGCAGGCTTCCCGCTTAGATGCTTTCAGCGGTTATCCCTCCCGAACGTAGCCAACCAGCCATGCCCTTGGCAGAACAACTGGCACACCAGAGGTTCGTCCGTCCCGGTCCTCTCGTACTAGGGACAGCCCTTCTCAAGACTCCTACGCGCACAGCGGATAGGGACCGAACTGTCTCACGACGTTCTAAACCCAGCTCGCGTACCGCTTTAATGGGCGAACAGCCCAACCCTTGGGACCGACTCCAGCCCCAGGATGCGACGAGCCGACATCGAGGTGCCAAACCATCCCGTCGATATGGACTCTTGGGGAAGATCAGCCTGTTATCCCCGGGGTACCTTTTATCCGTTGAGCGACGGCGCTTCCACAAGCCACCGCCGGATCACTAGTCCCGACTTTCGTCCCTGCTCGACCCGTCGGTCTCACAGTCAAGCTCCCTTGTGCACTTACACTCAACACCTGATTGCCAACCAGGCTGAGGGAACCTTTGGGCGCCTCCGTTACTCTTTAGGAGGCAACCGCCCCAGTTAAACTACCCATCAGACACTGTCCCTGATCCGGATCACGGACCCAGGTTAGACATCCAGCACGACCAGACTGGTATTTCAACGACGACTCACCGCGAACTGGCGTCCGCGTTTCAAAGTCTCCCAGCTATCCTACACAAGCCGAACCGAACACCAATATCAAACTGTAGTAAAGGTCCCGGGGTCTTTCCGTCCTGCTGCGCGAAACGAGCATCTTTACTCGTAGTGCAATTTCACCGGGCCTATGGTTGAGACAGTCGAGAAGTCGTTACGCCATTCGTGCAGGTCGGAACTTACCCGACAAGGAATTTCGCTACCTTAGGATGGTTATAGTTACCACCGCCGTTTACTGGCGCTTAAGTTCTCAGCTTCGCCCCACCGAAATGGAGCTAACCGGTCCCCTTAACGTTCCAGCACCGGGCAGGCGTCAGTCCGTATACATCGCCTTACGGCTTCGCACGGACCTGTGTTTTTAGTAAACAGTCGCTTCTCGCTGGTCTCTGCGGCCACCCCCAGCTCACCGAGTAAATCGGATCACCGGAGCTGGCCCCCCTTCTCCCGAAGTTACGGGGGCATTTTGCCGAGTTCCTTAACCATAGTTCACCCGAACGCCTCGGTATTCTCTACCTGACCACCTGAGTCGGTTTAGGGTACGGGCCGCCATGAAACTCGCTAGAGGCTTTTCTCGACAGCATAGGATCATCCACTTCGCCACAATCGGCTCGGCATCAGGTCTCAGCCGTATGCAAGGCGGATTTGCCTACCTTGCGGCCTACACCCTTACCCCGGGACAACCACCGCCCGGGATGGACTACCTTCCTGCGTCACCCCATCACTCACCTACTAACCGCTTGGTCCGGCGGCTCCACCACTCCCCTCAACTCCGAAGAGATCAGGGCGGCTTCACGGCCTTAGCATCACGATGCTCGATGTTTGACGCTTCACAGCGGGTACCGGAATATCAACCGGTTATCCATCGACTACGCCTGTCGGCCTCGCCTTAGGTCCCGACTTACCCTGGGCAGATCAGCTTGACCCAGGAACCCTTAGTCAATCGGCGCAAACGTTTCTCACGTTTGTATCGCTACTCATGCCTGCATTCTCACTCGTCAACCGTCCACAACTACCTTCCGGTGCTGCTTCACCCGGCAGACGACGCTCCCCTACCCATCACAGCAGGCGTTGGCCCTATATGCTGCAATGACACGACTTCGGCGGTACGCTTGAGCCCCGCTACATTGTCGGCGCGGAATCACTAGACCAGTGAGCTATTACGCACTCTTTCAAGGGTGGCTGCTTCTAAGCCAACCTCCTGGTTGTCTGTGCGACTCCACATCCTTTCCCACTTAGCGTACGCTTAGGGGCCTTAGTCGATGCTCTGGGCTGTTTCCCTCTCGACCATGGAGCTTATCCCCCACAGTCTCACTGCCGTGCTCTCACTTACCGGCATTCGGAGTTTGGCTAAGGTCAGTAACCCGGTAGGGCCCATCGCCTATCCAGTGCTCTACCTCCGGCAAGAAACACACGACGCTGCACCTAAATGCATTTCGGGGAGAACCAGCTATCACGGAGTTTGATTGGCCTTTCACCCCTAACCACAGGTCATCCCCCAGGTTTTCAACCCTGGTGGGTTCGGTCCTCCACGAAGTCTTACCTCCGCTTCAACCTGCCCATGGCTAGATCACTCCGCTTCGGGTCTTGAGCGTGCTACTGAAACGCCCTGTTCGGACTCGCTTTCGCTACGGCTTCCCCACACGGGTTAACCTCGCAACACACCGCAAACTCGCAGGCTCATTCTTCAAAAGGCACGCAGTCACGAGATACAGCAAGCTGCATCCGACGCTCCCACGGCTTGTAGGCACACGGTTTCAGGTACTATTTCACTCCCCTCCCGGGGTACTTTTCACCATTCCCTCACGGTACTATCCGCTATCGGTCACCAGGGAATATTTAGGCTTAGCGGGTGGTCCCGCCAGATTCACACGGGATTTCTCGGGCCCCGTGCTACTTGGGTGTCTCTCAAACGAGCCGCTGACGTTTCAGCTACGGGGGTCTTACCCTCTACGCCGGACCTTTCGCATGTCCTTCGCCTACATCAACGGTTTCTGACTCGTCCTGTCGCCGGCAGACGACAGAAGAGAGATCCCACAACCCCGCATGCGCAACCCCTGCCGGGTCTCACACGCATACGGTTTGGCCTCATCCGGTTTCGCTCGCCACTACTCCCGGAATCACGGTTGTTTTCTCTTCCTGAGGGTACTGAGATGTTTCACTTCCCCTCGTTCCCTCCACACTGCCTATGTGTTCAGCAGTGGGTGACAGCCCATGACGACTGCCGGGTTTCCCCATTCGGAAACCCCCGGATCAAAGCCTGGTTGACGACTCCCCGGGGACTATCGCGGCCTCCCACGTCCTTCATCGGTTCCTGGTGCCAAGGCATCCACCGTGCGCCCTTAAAAACTTGGCCACAGATGCTCGCGTCCACTGTGCAGTTCTCAAACAACGACCAGCCACCCGTCACACACCAGAACTCTGATGCTTCACCGGGGCCGACATCCGAGAAGGGCGAGCAGCGCTCGCACCCTCAGACACCCAACAGCGTGCCCGACACCCTCGCCTCCCCATCTCGCGTTCCACGCCGAAGCAGTACTAGCGACCAGAGCAGGTCAAGTGTGCCGAGTAGTCAACGTTCCACCCATGAGCTGACCACCGTCGGACGTTTGCCGACGTAGTGGCTCTGGATCTCTTACGAGATCTAGATGCTCCTTAGAAAGGAGGTGATCCAGCCGCACCTTCCGGTACGGCTACCTTGTTACGACTTCGTCCCAATCGCCAGTCCCACCTTCGACAGCTCCCTCCCACAAGGGGTTGGGCCACCGGCTTCGGGTGTTACCGACTTTCGTGACGTGACGGGCGGTGTGTACAAGGCCCGGGAACGTATTCACCGCAGCAATGCTGATCTGCGATTACTAGCGACTCCGACTTCATGGGGTCGAGTTGCAGACCCCAATCCGAACTGAGACCGGCTTTTTGAGATTCGCTCCACCTCACGGTATCGCAGCTCATTGTACCGGCCATTGTAGCACGTGTGCAGCCCAAGACATAAGGGGCATGATGACTTGACGTCGTCCCCACCTTCCTCCGAGTTGACCCCGGCGGTCTCCTGTGAGTCCCCATCACCCCGAAGGGCATGCTGGCAACACAGAACAAGGGTTGCGCTCGTTGCGGGACTTAACCCAACATCTCACGACACGAGCTGACGACAGCCATGCACCACCTGTACACCGACCACAAGGGGGACCCTGTCTCCAGGGTTTTCCGGTGTATGTCAAGCCTTGGTAAGGTTCTTCGCGTTGCGTCGAATTAAGCCACATGCTCCGCCGCTTGTGCGGGCCCCCGTCAATTCCTTTGAGTTTTAGCCTTGCGGCCGTACTCCCCAGGCGGGGAACTTAATGCGTTAGCTGCGGCACCGACGACGTGGAATGTCGCCAACACCTAGTTCCCACCGTTTACGGCGTGGACTACCAGGGTATCTAATCCTGTTCGCTCCCCACGCTTTCGCTCCTCAGCGTCAGTAATGGCCCAGAGATCCGCCTTCGCCACCGGTGTTCCTCCTGATATCTGCGCATTTCACCGCTACACCAGGAATTCCGATCTCCCCTACCACACTCTAGCTAGCCCGTATCGACTGCAGACCCGAGGTTAAGCCTCGGGCTTTCACAATCGACGTGACAAGCCGCCTACGAGCTCTTTACGCCCAATAATTCCGGACAACGCTTGCGCCCTACGTATTACCGCGGCTGCTGGCACGTAGTTAGTTAGCGCTTCTTCTGCAGGTACCGTCACTTTCGCTTCTTCCCTGCTGAAAGAGGTTTACAACCCGAAGGCCGTCATCCCTCACGCGGCGTCGCTGCATCAGGCTTTCGCCCATTGTGCAATATTCCCCACTGCTGCCTCCCGTAGGAGTCTGGGCCGTGTCTCAGTCCCAGTGTGGCCGGTCGCCCTCTCAGGCCGGCTTACCCGTCGTCGCCTTGGTGAGCCATTACCTCACCAACAAGCTGATAGGCCGCGGGCTCATCCTTCACCGCCGGAGCTTTCCACCACCCGACCATGCGGTCAGTGGTTGTATCCGGTATTAGACCCCGTTTCCAGGGCTTGTCCCAGAGTGAAGGGCAGATTGCCCACGTGTTACTCACCCGTTCGCCACTAATCCACCCCGAAGGGCTTCATCGTTCGACTTGCATGTGTTAAGCACGCCGCCAGCGTTCGTCCTGAGCCAGGATCAAACTCTCCGTGAATGTTTACTCGGCCAGTAAATTAATACAGCCGGTTGAACACCACGAGAGCGGTGCGAGAGGAGGAATAGTCCCCTCGCACACAGCGTCCTCGCTGTGTTATTTCAAAGGAACCTCGACCATCGAACAGAATGTCCGACAGACGGGGTATCAACATATCTGGCGTTGACTTTTGGCACGCTGTTGAGTTCTCAAGGAACGGACGCTTCCTTTGTACTCACCCTCTCGGGCTTTCCTCCGGGCGCTTCCCTTCGGTGTTTCCGACTCTACCAGATCCTTTCGGCGTCCGATTCCCGGTCGGCGGGATTTGTCTGGGGCTTCCGGCTTTCGCCTGTCGGCCTTTCGACATTCACTACGTTAGCCGATCCTCTCGGCAACTCATAATCGAGTTCCGCGGGCTTGAATTCGGGCATGCGGACACGCCGAAATTCGCCCCGGTCGAGGGGAAGTAGCAGGTAGTGGGTTGGCCGCTCCGGCTGCTGGCGATTGCCGTACCCGGTTCAGCGGCTCGGGCCACATTACGCACCTTCCAGGGACGCGTCAACTTGAGCGGCGCCTGGGCACGTGGGCCCGATAGGGGCTCACCGTCGGGTCGTTCGCGACCCAGAATCGCCAGGGGTGTACGCCTCCGTCGCCGGCCACACCCGTGCGGGGGCCGTTGCGCACCTGGTCGGAGGGCACCGAGGTACCGGTGAGCATCCTCAGTGGTGTCTCGCCGGAAGCGCACGCGTCCGTGCCGCTGAGTGCGCGGTCCACGTCCAGGGCCGTGGCCAGGCGTGCCGGCCCTTTGGCCAGTTCCTTGTCATTTCGGGCCGAGAGCCGACGTTTACGCGCGAGCTCGGCGCCCTCCACGACCTCCCCCGCGCGGAGCAGGACGGCGCTCGCCGAGCCTTCCGGACCGCAGACGAGGTTCATGCAGTGCCACATGCCGTAGGTGAAGTAGACGTACACGTGTCCGGGCGGACCGAACATCACGTCGTTGCGGGGTGTGCGGCCGCGATAGGCGTGCGAGCCGGGGTCGTTCGGGCCGTCGTATGCCTCGACCTCCGTGAGGCGCACGGCGATCGGGCCGTCCGGGGTGCTTCGCACGAGGATCCGGCCGAGAAGGTCGGGGGCGACTTCCAGCACAGGGCGGTCGAAGAATGTCCTGGGCAGTGGCGTACGGTCCGGGGGCGCGATCATGTCGTACGAGCGTAGTCCAGACGTGTCTGTGTCAAGGGGTGGTCAAAGGATCCCCCGCTTGCCAGGGTGTGGCGCGGAACCGGCCGCGTCCGGATCGCGTTTGTAGGGATCAGGGAATCCACACGCAAAGGGAGAGTCATGGGGTTCAAGAAGCTGCTCGCGAGTCTGGGCGCCGGCGGGGCTTCGGTCGAGACGGTGCTGACCGAGGTCAACGTCGTTCCGGGTGGTGTCGTCCAGGGTGAGGTGCGGATCCAGGGCGGGTCCGTCAGCCAGGAGATCGAGGGGCTGTCCGTGGGCCTGCAGGCCCGGGTCGAGGTGGAGAGCGGCGACGAGGAGTACAAGCAGAACATCGAGTTCACCAAGGTGCGGCTCGGCGGTGCCTTCCAGCTGCAGGCCGGTGCCGTGCACACCGTTCCGTTCGGGCTGGAGATCCCCTGGGAGACGCCGGTCACGATGATCGACGGGCAGGCCCTGCGCGGTATGCACATCGGTGTGACCACGGAGCTGGAGATCGCCCGTGCGGTGGACTCCGGTGATCTGGACCCCATCAACGTGCACCCGCTGCCGGCTCAGAAGGCGATCCTGGACGCGTTCATCCAGCTGGGCTTCCGCTTCAAGAACGCGGAC
Organism: Streptomyces sp. HUAS 15-9; assembly: GCF_025642155.1. Classification (NCBI taxonomy): domain Bacteria; kingdom Bacillati; phylum Actinomycetota; class Actinomycetes; order Kitasatosporales; family Streptomycetaceae; genus Streptomyces; species Streptomyces qianjiangensis. The sequence continues at coordinate 1,986,092 of NZ_CP106798.1, forward strand.
ATGGAGCGCGGTCACATCCGGGGCACGCGGCAGCGGCTGCCGTTCTACCAGGAGATCGAGTTCTTCCCGCCGTCGCAGTACCGGGGCCTGAACCAGGTGGAGCTGAGCTTCGTGGCGGACGAGCAGGCCATGGACGTCATCCTGGAAATGGACAAGAAGCCGGGCCTGTTCAGCGAGGGCTCTGACACCTTCCGGTCCTTCCAGGTGGGTCTGCACGACTTCCAGGGGACCGACTGGGCGGCGTACCTCAACCAGTGGCTGTCCGAGGTCGGCAGCAAGCGCAACTGGTTCTAGGCTCGGGTCCTACTGAAGGAACCGATCAGGAGGTACCGAGGTGACCGAGCTCAAGCGGCGGCCGCTCCCCCATGACTTCCACCCGCCCGTGCCGTCGTTCACGGTGACGAGCGAGGACGTCGAGCCGAACGCGAGGCTCAACGACGCTCAGGTCCACGCGGCCGGCAACACCTCCCCGCAGCTGCGGTGGGAGGGGTTCCCGGCCGGGACCAAGAGCTTCGCCGTGACCTGCTACGACCCGGACGCCCCGACCGGCAGCGGTTTCTGGCACTGGGTCCTGTTCGACATCCCGGCCTCCGTGACCGAGTTGCCGGTGGGTGCGGGCAGCGGCAAGTTCGAGGGTCTGCCCGAGGGCGCGGTGCACGCGCGCAACGACTACGGGTCGAAGGACTTCGGCGGTGCCGCTCCGCCGCCCGGGGACGGACCGCACCGGTACGTCTTCACCGTGTACGCGGTGGACCAGGACAAGCTCGGTCCGGATTCCGACGCGTCCCCGGCCGTCGTCGGTTTCAATCTGCGGTTCCATGCGATCGCGCGTGCCCAGCTCATCGGTGAGTACGAGAATCCCGCCGAGGGCTGACGCGGCGCCGATTCAGCCCAGCGTTCATGGAACGTTTGCCCGCCTCCGGTCTTGGAAGTGATCAGAGGCGGGCATTTTTTATTGCGTTGTCCATCTCGGCGCGCCCGTACAGAGTTGATCCAAGCCCGCCGGGGGGTGGGCAGGTGCGCACGGGAGGTGGGCTGGATGCGGGACACGCTGGTGCTGAACGCGAGCTTCGAGCCGCTGTCGACGGTGACTCTGAACCGGGCTGTCGTTCTGGTGCTGCAGGACAAGGCCGTCGTCGAGCAGGCCCACCCCGAACTGCGTATGCGGGGTGCCGATGTGGACATACCCGCGCCCCGGGTGATCAGGCTGTGCAGGTATGTACGGGTGCCGTTCCGAAGACAAGCGCCGTGGTCGAGGCGGGGTGTGCTGGTGCGGGACCGGCACAGGTGCGCGTACTGCGGGCGGCGGGCGACGACCGTGGACCATGTGGTGCCGCGGGCGCAGGGTGGCGCGGACTCGTGGCTGAACACGGTCGCCTCGTGCGCGGAGGACAACCACCGCAAGGCGGACCGGACTCCGGAGCAGGCGGGTATGCCGCTGCTGCGGCCGCCGTTCGAGCCGACGCCGCAGGACGCGATGCTGCTGGCGCTCGGGCGGGAGGACTTCGAGGCGCTGCCGGAGTGGCTGTCCCAGCCGGCCGCGTAGCCAGTATGTCGGTCGGCCGCGCAGCCGGTATGTGAGAAGGGCTCGCCTTCCTGGGAAGGCGAGCCCCTCGTCGTATCACGAGTGCGTCAGTCGATCGACGGCTTCTCGCGGCGCTCGTTGCCGTTGTTCTGCTGCGGGACGGAGGTTCCGCCGCCGCCCGAACCGCCCGCCAGGGGGCCGAAGTTGCCCATGGCGCCGGACAGGCCCTTGAGGGCATCGCCGATCTCGCTGGGGACGATCCAGAGCTTGTTGGCGTCGCCCTCGGCGATCTTCGGGAGCATCTGCAGGTACTGGTAGCTGAGCAGCTTCTGGTCGGGGTCGCCGGCGTGGATCGCCTCGAAGACCGTGCGGACGGCCTGGGCCTCGCCTTCGGCGCGCAGGGCGGCGGCCTTGGCCTCACCCTCGGCGCGCAGGATCTGGGACTGCTTCTCACCCTCGGCGGTGAGGATGGCCGCCTGACGCGTGCCTTCCGCGGTGAGGATCGCGGCGCGCTTGTCACGGTCGGCGCGCATCTGCTTCTCCATCGAGTCCTGGATGGAGGTCGGCGGTTCGATGGCCTTGAGCTCGACGCGGTTGACGCGGATGCCCCACTTGCCGGTGGCCTCGTCGAGCACACCGCGCAGGGCCGCGTTGATCTCCTCACGGGAGGTCAGGGTGCGCTCCAGGTCCATGCCACCGATGATGTTGCGGAGCGTGGTGACGGTGAGCTGCTCGATCGCCTGGATGTAGCTGGCGACCTCGTAGGTGGCCGCGCGGGCGTCGGTGACCTGGTAGTAGATGACCGTGTCGATGTTCACGACCAGGTTGTCCTGGGTGATCACCGGCTGCGGCGGGAACGGAACGACCTGTTCGCGCAGGTCGATGCGGTTGCGGATGGTGTCGATGAACGGGACCACGATGTTGAGGCCCGCGTTGAGTGTCCGTGTGTAGCGGCCGAAGCGCTCGACGATGGCGGCGCTGGCCTGTGGGATGACCTGGATCGTCTTGATCAGGGCGATGAAGACCAACACCACCAGAATGATCAATACGATGATGACCGGTTCCATCGTGGCTCCCCGTACCCTTCTCCGCCTCGGCGCCTTCGGCAGATCTCATGACTGTTGAAGATCTTGCTGGACGAGTCTGACAGACCGTCGCACAACTCGTGGGGTGTTCGGTTCAGTTGAGTCCTGCGAGGTCAGATGACGATCGCCGTCGCCCCCTCGATGTCCACGACGTCGACTTCCTGCCCCACTTCGTAGGCGCGGTCGGTGTCGAGCGAACGCGCCGACCAGATCTCCCCGGCGAGCTTGATGCGGCCGCCGGAGCCGTCGACGCGTTCCAGTACGACGGCCTGCTTGCCCTTCAACGCATCCACGCCTGTGGCGAGTTGGGGGCGCTGGGCGCTGTGCCGGGCCGCGATGGGCCGTACGACGGCGATGAGGGCGACCGAGACGACCACGAAGGTGAGTACCTGGACGACGACGTCGAAGCCGAGGCCCGCGACGGCCGCGGCCGCGACGGCGCCGACGGCGAACATGCCGAACTCAGGCATCGCCGTGATCACGAGCGGGATTCCGAGCGCCGCAGCGCCGATGAGCCACCACACCCAGGCGTCGATGTCGTTCACATGGTCATGTTAGAACCGCGGACGGTGCCGCGGACAGGGCGCAAAGGGGGTCAGGACAGCGGCAGACCCTGGGCGGTCCAGCGGTCGCCGACCTGCTCCACGACGAGCGGGAGGCCGAAGCAGAGGGAGAGGTTGCGCGAAGTGAGCTCGAGCTCCAGCGGGCCCGCGGCGAGGACCTTGCCCTGGCGGAGCATGAGGACGTGGGTGAAGCCGGGGGCGATCTCCTCGACATGGTGGGTGACCATGATCATGGAGGGGGCGATCGGGTCGCGGGCGAGGCGGCCGAGGCGGCGGACCAGGTCCTCACGGCCGCCGAGGTCGAGGCCGGCGGCGGGCTCGTCCAGCAGGAGCAGTTCGGGGTCGGTCATCAGGGCGCGGGCGATGAGGGTGCGCTTGCGCTCGCCCTCGGAGAGCGTGCCGAACTTGCGCTCCAGGTAGTCGGTCATGCCGAGGCGGTCGAGGAAGGCGCGGGCACGCTGCTCGTCGACCTCCTCGTAGTCCTCGTGCCAGTGCGCGGTCATGCCGTACGCGGCGGTCAGCACGGTCTCGAGGACGGTCTGGCGCTTGGGGAGCTTGTCGGCCATGGCGATGCCGGCCACGCCGATGCGGGGGCGCAGCTCGAAGACGTCGGTGCCGGGTGTGCCGAGGGTCTCACCGAGGATGGTGGCGGTGCCCTTGCTGGGGTAGAGGTAGCTGGAGGCGACGTTCAGGAGGGTGGTCTTGCCGGCGCCGTTGGGGCCGAGGATGACCCAGCGCTCGCCCTCCTTCACCGACCAGGAGACCTGGTCCACCAGAGCCCGGCCCTCACGGACCACGGATACGTCCTGAAGCTCCAGAACATCGCTCATGAGCGCGTTGTCTCCCCTTGCAGTGTGGCCGGTCTCGGCTGTCGCGTACGCCTGTGGCTCGGTCCGCCGCGCCAGTGGGCGCAGCCCCTACGAAATCTACGCCACCGGTGGCGCGGTTCATTCCATCGGTCCGGTCCTTAGGGTGGGGGCATGCTCTCGGAACCGCGTTCAGGACGCCTCGCCGCTTGGGGAAATGCCCTATTGACCGGACTTGTCTCGCCGGATGACGCCGTACTCGCCATCGTCGGCGAGGACGCGGTGCACCGGGTGGAGGGGCTGCCGGGTGAGTCGGCGCCGGTCGGGCTCACGCTCGCGCTGGGGCGGCTGCGGACGCTCGGGGTGACCGGGCTGCGGGTGGCGCTGCCCGCGCCGGGGCATCCGCTGGGGCTGAGCGGGCCGCCGGAGTTCAACGCGCGGGCGCTGGAGGCCGAGGAGGCGGTGATCTGCCACGGCGCCGCGTTCGGGCTGGTGCCCGAGCTGTACGAGACCGGGCCCGCCGGTGATGTGCATGCCGAGGTGGTCTGGCACTGTCTGCCGGTGCGGGAGGCGCCGCCCGCGGATGTGCCGTCGTTGGGTGAGGCCGAGCGGGAGCTGGCGGAGGCCCTCAGGGACGCGACGGCGATGCTCTCGCGGCTGGACGTGGCGGGGTCGGGGCCGGTGGCGGAGGCGGCGATCGACGCGTACCGGGCGCGGGCCGAGCGGGGGAACGAGGTGCTGGCGCCGGGGTATCCGCCGCGGGCGGTGCGGGTGTTGGAGCTGGCTCAGCGGGTGGGGCTGCTGATCTCCCTCGCCCATGAGAACGGCCATGGGGGTGCGGTGAGCGCCTCGGAGATGGCGGCGCGGGGGGCCGCGCTGCGGCCGGTGGAGCGGACGGCACGGCGGGCGCAGGTCGCGGCGTACAACTCCGTTGTGGAGGAGCGGGAGCGGGGTCGGTGAGCGCCGGTCGGTGGTGATCGGCGTTGGTGTGGGCCGACTGGGGGCTCCGCCCCCAGACCCCCATCGGCCTGAACGGCCTCCCGGTGAGGGTCGGGAGGCCTGAGGGCGGCGGGGGTGGGCTCAGTGGTTGAGTCCCACGTTGCCGAAGGCCGGGTTCAGGGCGCCGATGACGTTCACACTGTTGCCCACCACGTTCACCGGGACGTGCACGGGGGCCTGGACGACGTTGCCCGAGACGACGCCCGGGGAGCCCTTGGCCTCGCCGCCGGCCCAGGAGCCGTTCGTGGCGGAGGCCATTCCGGCACCGGCCGCCAGCAGGCCCCCGGCCACCATGGTCACGGCCGCTGCCTTCTTCAGGTTCTTCACTTTCAACCCCTCCTTGGCGATCACCGCGGCAGTCGCCGCGGCACGCACTGGAGAACGGCGGAGATCGCGGGAGGGTGCGCCGTCCGGGTGACATTCCCCCGACGGTATGAATCTCACCCTGTCACACCGTGACGAACGGCCCACAACGCCGCCTGGGTCCGGTCCGCGAGGTCGAGTTTCATCAGGATGTTCGAGACGTGCGTCTTGACGGTCTTCTCGGACAGGACGAGGGCGCGGGCGATCTCGCGGTTGGAGCGGCCGTCCGCTATCAGGCCCAGCACCTCGCGCTCCCGCTCGGTGAGTGAACCTGCCCTGCCCTGACCCGAGTTGGCGTCCTCCTGGGAGAGCAGCGCGCCGGCCACCTCCGGCTGGAGGAGGATGTGCCCGGCGTGCACCGAGCGGATGGCGCCGGCCAGCGCGTCGGGGTCCACGTCCTTGTAGACGTATCCGGCGGCGCCCGCGCGCAGGGCCGGGACCACTGTGCGCTGCTCGGTGAAGCTGGTGACGATGAGCACGCGCGCGGGGTTGTCGAGTTCGCGGAGCCTGCGCAGCGCGTCGATGCCGTCCATGCCCGGCATCTTGACGTCCATGAGGACCACGTCGGGCTTCAGTTCCTCGGCGCGGGCGACCCCTTCGGTGCCGTCGGCCGCCTCGCCCACGACCTCGATGTCGTCCTGTACCTCCAGGAAGGTGCGCAGGCCGCGGCGGACAACCTGGTGGTCGTCGACGAGCAGCACCCTGATTGCGTCAGCCACCGGGGACCTCCATCTCGATCGTGGTGCCCTTGCCGGGCGCGGACTCCACCGTGAGCGAGCCGCCCACCCCACCGGCCCGGTCCCGCATGGAGACCAGTCCCAGATGGCGTCCCGCACGGCGGGTCGACTTCGGTTCGAAGCCGCCGCCGTCGTCGGTGACGCGCAGGACGGCTCCGCGGGCGCGGCGGCCCAGGGTGACGTCCACGTGCTCCGCCCCGGAGTGCCGCAGGGCGTTGTGCAGGGCCTCCTGGGCGACGCGCAGCAGCGCGTCCTCCTGTGCTGCGGGCAGGGCGCGGAAGCCGCTGGAGGCGAAGGACACGCGCGCGCTGTGGGCGCGGTCGAGGACCTGGATCTGGGTGCGCAGGGTGGCGACCAGGCCGTCCTCCTCGAGGGCGGCGGGGCGCAACTCCACCACGGCGGCGCGCAGTTCGTCGGCGGCCTCGGCGGCGAGCCGGGCCACCTGGTGCAGCTCGCCCTTGGCGCGGGAGGGGTCGCGGTCGACCAGGGCCGCGGCCGCCTGTGCCGTCAGGCGCAGGGAGAACAGCTTCTGGCTCACCGCGTCGTGCAGTTCGTGGGCGAGCCGGGAGCGTTCCTCGGAGATCGTCAGCTCGCGGCTGCGCTCGTACAGGCGGGCGTTGGTGAGGGCGATCGCGGCGTGCTGGGCGAGGATGGCCAGCAGTTCCTCGTCCTCCTGTGTGAAGCCGCAGCTTCCCTCGGGCTTGGGACACCGCTTGTTGGCCAGGAACAGCGCGCCGATGATCTCGTCACCGTCGCGGATCGGCAGGCCGAGGAAGTCGGACATCTCGGGGTGGGCGGCGGGCCAGCCCTCGAAGCGCGGGTCCTTGCGCACATCGGCGAGGCGCTCCGGGCGGGCCCCGTGGAGCATCGCGGCGAGGATGCCGTGCTGACGCGGGAGCGGGCCGATGGCCTTCCACTGTTCGTCGCTGACCCCGTCGACGACGAACTGGGCGAAGCCGCCGTGGTCGTCCGGGACGCCGAGGGCTGCGTACTGCGCGTCGAGCAGCTCGCGGGCCGAGGCGACGATCGTCTTGAGGACGTCGCGCACCTCCAGGTGCCTGCTCATGGCCAGCAGCGCGGAACTCACCGCGGCGAGGCCGGACCGGGGGCCTTGACTCATGACCTCACGGTACCGGCGGGGTGTGACAGTGCGGATCGGACCAGTGGCGGCCGGACCTGGGCCGATGGCCCTAGTTCCCGTGGCGTAGGTCTCCGGCCCCGGACGTGCGGCTTAGGGCGAAGGACCGCGTCGATCTGCGGCCCGCGTCCGAGGCGGCCGGGGCCGTGACGTTCCTAGGTTGATGCCACCGCCGGTCGGAGGTCGGCGCGGCAGAGGGGACGGTTGTCATGCCGGTAGCGATCATCACGGGGGCCTCGAAGGGGCTGGGACGGGCGCTCGCCGAGGCGCTGGCCGCGCGCGGCTGGGATCTGGTGCTCGACGCCCGGGGCGCCGACGCGCTCACTGCGGCGGCCACGGCCGTGGCCGCCCACGGCACGCGGGTCGAGGCGTTGCCCGGGGACGTCACGGACGCCGGGCACCGGGCGGAGCTGGTGGCGGCGGCGTGGAGGCTGGGCGGTGTCGATCTGCTGGTGAACAACGCGAGCGCGCTGGGCGCCGAGCCGCTGGTGCGGCTGGCGGAGCTGCCGCTGGAGGGGCTGCGGCGGGCGCTGGAGGTGAATGTGGTGGCCGCGCTGGGCCTGGTCCAGGAGGCGCTGCCACTGCTGCGGGAGTCGCCGGCGGGCGCGGTGGTCACAGTCAGCTCGGACGCGGCCGCCGAGGCGTACGAGACCTGGGGCGGCTACGGGGCGTCCAAGGCGGCCCTCGACCAGCTCGCGGCGGTGCTCGCCGAGGAGGAGCCACGGCTGCGGGTGTGGGCGGTCGACCCCGGGGACATGGCCACGGAGCTGTATGCGGCGGCCGTACCGGACGACGACCATCCCCGACCGGAACCGGCGCATGTGGTGCCCGCCTTCCTGCGGCTCCTGGACGAACGTCCCGCGAGCGGCCGCTATGAAGCGCCCTCCCTCCTGGAGGAACGATGACACCGGCGCTGAAGGTGCCCGAGGAGCTGTCGGCGCGGGTGCCCGCCGAGCAGCGTGGGCCGGGGCTGGGGCGGGATGCCGTACGGCTGCTGGTGTCGCGTGGGTCCGAGGTGTCGCACCACGTGTTCGCGGAGCTGCCGCGGCTGCTGCGGGCAGGGGACCTGCTGGTGGTGAACACCTCGCCCACGCTGGCCGCCGCGGTGGACGGGCGGATCGGGCACGCGCACGTGGTGGTGCACTTCTCCACGCTCGGGGACGACGGGCGGTGGGCCGTCGAGCTGCGGGATCCGGACGGCAGGGGCACCACGCGCGCGCGTAAATCGAGCGGGGCGCGAAGCGCTCCTTGGAAGGGTGGTGGTGGGAGACGGGCGGGAGGGCCCGCGGGTACAGAGGTGCGGCTTCCCGGGGGTGCGGGGCTGGTGCTGGAGGAGCCGCTGAGTGCGCGGGGTGAGCGGCTGTGGTGGGCGCGGGTGGCCGGGGCGGACGTGTTCGGGCTGCTGCGGGAGCACGGGCGGCCCATTCGGTACTCCTATACGGAGCGGGACCAGCCGTTGTCCGTGTATCAGACGGTGTTCGCGCTGCCGTCGGCCGACGGGGCGGGCAGTGCGGAGATGCCGAGCGCCGCCCGGCCCTTCACACCACGACTGGTGACGGAGCTGGTGAGCCGGGGTGTGCGGTTCGCGCCGGTCACGCTGCACACCGGGGTGGCGTCGGCGGAGGCGCACGAGCCGCCGTATCCGGAGCGGTACGCGGTGCCCGAGGCGTCGGCGCGGCTGATCAATGACGTGCGGGCCGGGGAGGGCCGGGTGGTCGCGGTCGGTACGACGGCGGTGCGGGCGGTGGAGTCGGCGGCCGGGGCGGACGGGACGGTGCGGGCGGCCGAGGGGTGGACCGATCTCGTGGTGACGCCCGAGCGCGGGGTGCGGGTGGTCGACGGGCTGCTGACCGGGCTGCACGAGCCGGAGGCCTCGCATCTGCTGATGCTGGAGGCGGTCGCGGGGCGGGCGGTGGTCGACCGCGGTTACGAGGAAGCGCGGCGCGGGCTCTATCTGTGGCACGAGTTCGGCGACGTGCATCTCATCCTGCCGGAGGAGAGCCCTGACACAGAGCGTTGCTTTGGCAACTTTCGGTGAGGATTCATCGCCCGCGATGTGAGCCCGCGCATAGGGTGCGGATCACGTACGAACGGACATAGGAGATATACCGACACGTCCTGAACGGGGCAGACGTTCCAGTCTGTCCCGTTTTGCCCTTCTCCGATCCACTATCCAGGGTCGTACGTCACACCTTTGCCAGGAGATTTTGCGGCCGCTAAGAATTGCTCCCGTCGCCGGACGTCGTGGGTTTCGCCCCACGGCGTTCGTACGGGCCGGACCCGGTTCCCCCGTCGGACAGAAGGCGACTCCGCGCTATTCGAAGAGGTCTGTCTCCCATGCTCAAGAACACCAACATTCGTGGTCTCAGTCGTCGCCTGACCAAGCACCATAAGATCGCGATCAGCGGCGTCGCCGCCCTCGGAACCGCCGCCATCGCCTTCTCGGCGGTACCCAGCAGCGCCGAGACGATCACGACCGGGGCTCCGGCCCAGGCTCGGGTGGCGTACAGCACCGAGCAGATCAAGGACGTCAAGGGCTCGATCACCGACCAGCTCGCCACCCAGACGGTCAAGGTCCAGGAGATCGCGGCACAGAAGAAGGCCGCCGCGGACGCGGTCGTCAAGAAGCAGGCCGCGAGCGCCGCCAAGGCGAAGGCCGTCGCCGAGGCCGCCAAGAAGGCCGCCACGAAGGCCGCCCAGGAGCGCACCGCCAAGCAGACCGCGAGCCGGTCCGTCGAGCGCGCCGCGGCCAAGCCCGCGAAGTCCTACCCCAACAACCTGGACGGCTGGATCCGGGAGTCCCTGGACATCATGAAGGCCAAGGGCATCCCGGGCTCGTACAGCGGCCTGCACCGCAACATCATGCGGGAGTCCTCCGGCAACCCGATGGCCATCAACGGCTGGGACATCAACGCCATCAACGGCATCCCGTCGAAGGGCCTGCTCCAGGTCATCCCGCCGACCTTCAAGGCGTACCACGTGCCCGGCACGTCGTGGAACATCTACGACCCGGTCGCCAACATCACGGCCGCCTGCAACTACGCCGCCGACAAGTACGGCTCGATGGACAACGTCAACAGCGCGTACTGAGGCCGCGCGGACCTCTTCTCGCGTACGCCGAAGGGCGGCACCCCCAGCCGGGGTGCCGCCCTTCGGCGTCGTACGGGCGCGGTTACTTGCGCATGACCTCGGGCTCGTGGCGGCGCAGGAAGCGGGCCACGAAGAAGCCGCAGATCACGCCGAGGGCGATCAGGGCGGCCATGTCCACGCCCCAGGCACCGACCGTGTGGTCCCACAGCGGGTCGGTGCCCGCGCCGTCCTTGGGCGGGCTGATCTTGTTGAAGTCCAGCGTGGCACCGGCCGCGGCGACCGCCCAGCGGGACGGCATCAGATACGAGAACTCGTTGACGCCGATCGAGCCGTGCAGGGTGAACAGACAGCCCGTGAACACGACCTGGATGATCGCGAACATGACCAGCAGCGGCATGGTCTTCTCGGCCGTCTTCACCAGCGAGGAGATGATCAGGCCGAACATCATCGAGGTGAAGCCGAGCGCCATGATCGGCACGGACAGCTCGACGATCGTCGCGCCGCCGAGGACCAGGCCCTCCTTCGGGATCTCACGGCTGGTGAAGCCGATCACACCGACCAGCAGGCCCTGGAACACGGTGATCATGCCGAGCACGAACACTTTGGACATCAGATACGCCGAACGGGACAGGCCGGTCGCGCGCTCCCGCTCGTAGATCACCCGTTCCTTGATCAGCTCACGGACCGAGTTCGCGGCACCCGCGAAGCAGGCGCCGACCGCGAGGATCAGCAGGACCGTGGTGGCCGTGCCGTTCGGGATGATCCGGCCGGTCTGCGGGTTGGCCGGGTTGGGCAGCAGGCCCTTGTCGGCGTCGATGAGCAGGCTCACCGCGCCGAGCACGGCCGGCAGGATCACCATCAGGGCGAGGAAGCCCTTGTCGGACGCGATCACCGACACATAGCGGCGCACCAGCGTGACGAACTGCGACATCCAGCCCTGCGGCTTAGGCGGCTTCATCGCCTGCATCGGAGGCATCTGTACGGCCTGCGGCGCAACGGCGTCGATGTCCGCGGCGTACATCTGGTAGTGCTGCGAGCCCTTCCAGCGGCCCGCCCAGTCGTAGTCGCGGTAGTTCTCGAAGGCGGAGAAGACATCGGCCCAGGTGTCGTAGCCGAAGAAGTTCAGCGCCTCCTCCGGCGGGCCGAAGTAGGCCACCGAGCCGCCCGGCGCCATCACGAGCAGCTTGTCGCAGATCGCCAGCTCGGCCACGGAGTGGGTGACGACGAGGACCGTGCGGCCGTCGTCGGCGAGGCCGCGCAGCAGCTGCATGACATCGCGGTCCATGCCCGGGTCCAGGCCCGAGGTGGGCTCGTCCAGGAAGATCAGCGACGGCTTGGTGAGCAGCTCCAGCGCCACCGAGACCCGCTTGCGCTGGCCGCCGGAGAGGGAGGTGACCTTCTTCTCCTTGTGGATGTCCAGCTTCAGCTCGCGCAGCACCTCGTCTATGCGGGACTCGCGCTCCGCGGGCGTGGTGTCGGCCGGGAAGCGCAGCTTGGCCGCGTACTTGAGGGCCTTCTTGACGGTCAGCTCCTTGTGCAGGATGTCGTCCTGCGGGACCAGACCGATGCGCTGGCGCAGCTCGGCGAACTGCTTGTACAGGTTCCGGTTGTCGTAGAGGACCTCGCCCTGGTTGGCGGGCCGGTAACCGGTCAGCGCCTTCAGCAGGGTGGACTTGCCGGAGCCGGACGGGCCGATGACCGCGATCAGCGACTTCTCCGGGACGCCGAAGGAGACGTCCTTCAGGATCTGCTTGCCGCCGTCGACCGTGACGGTCAGATGGCGCGCGGAGAAGGAGACCTCACCGGTGTCGACGAACTCCTCGAGCCGGTCGCCGACGATACGGAACGTTGAGTGGCCGACGCCGACGATGTCGGTCGGCCCCAGCAGTTGCGAGCCGCCCTTGGCGATCGGCTGGCCGTTGACGTACGTGCCGTTGTGCGAGCCCAGGTCACGGATCTCGAAGCGGCCGTCGGGCGTCACATGGAACTCGGCGTGGTGCCGGGAGACCTGGAGGTCGGAGACGACCAGCTCGTTCTCCAGCGCACGGCCGATGCGCATCACGCGGCCCAGCGAGAACTGGTGGAACGTGGTCGGGCTGCGGTCGCCGTAGACCGGCGGCGCCCCCGCGCCACCACCGGGCACCTGCTGCGCGCCCTGCTGCTGCGGAATCGGCGCGGCCTGCTGCGGCTGCTGCCAACCGGCCTGCGGGGCCTGCTGCTGCGGCGGGGCCTGCTGGGCCCAGCCGGCGCTCGCGCCCTGCGCGGCGTACGGCGCGGACTGCGGCTGCTGTTGAGCGGCGACAGCGGCACCGGACAGGTTCAGGCGCGGACCGTCGGTCGCGTTGCCGAGGTGCACGGCGGTTCCGGGGCCGATCTCCAGCTGACCGATCCGCTGCCCCTGCACGAACGTGCCGTTGGTGCTGCCATGGTCCTCGATGACCCAACTGCGTCCGTTGAAGCTGACCGTAGCGTGACGCCAGGAGACCCTGGCGTCGTCGAACACGACGTCTCCCTGCGGATCGCGTCCGAGCGTGTAGGTCCTGGACGAATCGAGCGTCCAGGTCCGTCCGTTTGATTCCAGTACGAGTTCCGGCACTCCATGCCCCACTGAGTTGTCCCCCGAGTTACCCCCATCACAGGGAGTCTAGGGATGTCGAACATCGTGGGGAACTATTTCAGGCTTGGCCCTCTGACCGAAAGTCGGGCCTTGTGATGAGCGGCGCCGAGCGCTTCAACTACTCCCGTTGACGGGGTTGAAACCGACCCGGAGAGTGGTAATCCCACGCGAGGGGGACACGCGCGGCCGCCGGTCGCGCCGCGGATCGGGGGGCTGCCATGAGCGCTGCCACGGAAGTCGGGACCGCTGGGCACGGCGCGAGGCTGCCGTGGGCGGACGTCCTGTTGTCCGCGATCGCCGCGGTGAGCTGGGCGTTGATAGGAATGGCGGGCACGGCCGCGCTCGGCCTGCATCTGCTGCGGGCGGACGCGGCGGGCTCACTGGGCCCGATGACGGCGGCTGTTGTGGCGCTCGGGGCGGGTGGTTCGGTCACGCCTTCCGGTGATGTGTCCGCTTTCGGCCTGAAAGGCGCAGAGGCGCACACGGCCATCGAGATCACGCCACTCGGGGTGAGCCTGGTGGGTGCCCTGCTGCTGTCGTGGATGTTCCTACGGTCCTTGCGCACGGCCGGAGTTGTGATCGCACCGGCCGAACTCCTCGCGCGCGCCGGCGCGGTCGTCGCGCTGTTCGTGGCCACGCTGGGCGGGCTGGCCTGGGCGGGACACGACGTCATCACGATCGACGGGGGTTCACTCGGCCTCGACAAGCTGCCCGGGCTGGGCGGCGGGGGCAAGGGCGGCGGACTGAGCATTCCCGGGCTCGGGGACATCGGCGGACTGCTGCCCGACCGTATCGGCGACCTCGTCGACGCGAAGGCCGCGGTGGGCTTCACGGTGGACACCGCGCCCACCCTCCTCGGCGGACTCGGCTGGTCCGCCGGCATCCTGCTGATCGCCCTGCTGGCCTCGCGCCGTACTCCCCTGCCGCGCGGCTGGGAGGCCGTGCACCGGGTCGTACGGCCCGCGGCCTCGGCGCTCGTCACCGTGCTGGTCGTGGCCGTGGCCGCCGGGTTCGCGGCGGCGGCGTACGCGGCGATCGGCGACGACCACCCGGGGCGCATCGCGGGCGCGGCACTCCTGGGCGCGCCCAACGGGGTGTGGCTCGGCATCCCCGTCGGCCTGTTCGTGCCGTGGGACGGCAGGGCGACCGGCGCACTGGTCACGGTGCTGCCCCACCCCCTCGACGCGCTGCTGAGCGCGACGTCCGATCAGTCGCTGACGCTGGGCCGGCTGGCGGACCTGGACGGGCGGGTGTGGCTGCTGGGGGTGGCGGCGGCCCTGATGATGCTGCTCGCGGGCGTGCTCACGGCGGTTCGCACACCGGTGGGGGCGGGGGCCGGTACTGCTGCGGCTTCGGGGTCGGGTGTACGGGGTTCCGGTGCCCTCGGTTTCGCGGGGCGGTGCGCGCTGCGGCTGGGGATCGCGACCGCGCTGACGTTGCCCCTGCTCGCCTGGCTGACGGATGTGTCCGTGGACGCCTCGCTGTCCGTGCTCGGCTTCGACGCGTTCGGCGCCGGCATCGAGCTCCACGGCCATCTGGGCATGGCGCTGCTCCTCGGGGCCGTCTGGGGCGCGGGGGCCGGGGCGGCCGGGGCGCTGCTGGCCGGGGCCACCGGCGCCGCGGGACGACGGGCGGCGCCGCTGGCACTGGGTGACGCGGGGGACGGCACCGGGTATCCGGAGCACGCCGGACACTCCGGACGGGCCGGGGGCGGCGACGCGGTGAGCGCCGGGCAGTCCGGCCCGTACGTGCCCGGTACGCCGTACCGCCCGCCCAACCCCGACACGAACCCGTACCTCCAGGTGCCGGACGAGCTGCGGAAACCCGGGCGGAACCGCCCGAGCACCCCACCCGCTCCCGGCGGCGGCCGGTTCCCCGACGGCGCTCCGCCGCCGTCCGCCGACGTGTACGGCGCGCCCACCATGGCGCGGCCGTTCGACCCGCCGCCGCGCCCACCACGGCACCGCCCAGGGCCTCGCCCCGGGGACCGGCCCCCGAACGCGTCCGCCTCCGACGACGGGCCGCCGCCCCCGCCTCCACCCCCGCCGCCACCTCCGCCTTCGTCTCCGCCGAGGAGGCCGAAGGGGCGCGGCTGATGTGCGGGGCCGGGCCGACAACCGGCCGGTGATCTGCTCGTGCCCGTGAAGTAAGGCGCCCGACACTGCTCCGTCATCCACTGTTCCCTGTCCGCTAGGCGGACCACATGGGCAGAAGGCACTGGGTGCCGGATACGGTGGATACACCATGAGTGCTTCGCAGACCTCCGAGGTCCCCACCCTCCTCGTCAAGATTTTCGGCAAGGACAGGCCGGGCATCACGGCCGGCCTCTTCGACACCCTTGCCGCCTACTCGGTCGACGTGGTCGACATCGAGCAGGTCGTCACGCGTGGCCGCTTGGTGCTCTGCGCGCTCGTGACCCAGCCGTCCGCCGGGGTGGAGGGCGACCTCCGGGCCACCGTGCACAGCTGGGCCGAGTCGGTGAAGATGCAGGCGGAGATCATCTCCGGTCACGGCGACAACCGCCCGCGTGGCCACGGCCGCTCCCTGGTGACCGTCCTCGGCCACCCCCTCACCGCCGAGTCGACCGCCGCCATCGCCGCCAGGATCGCCAAGGCCGGCGGCAACATCGACCGTATCTTCCGGCTCGCCAAGTACCCGGTGACCGCGGTCGAGTTCGCGGTGTCCGGCGTGGAGACCGAGCCGCTGCGCACCACCCTGGTGTCCGACGCGACCGCGCTCGGCGTCGACATCGCGGTCGTGTCGGCGGGGCTGCACCGGCGTGCCCAGCGCCTGGTGGTCATGGACGTCGACTCCACCCTCATCCAGGACGAGGTGATCGAGCTCTTCGCCGCGCACGCGGGCTGCGAGGACAAGGTCGCCGAGGTCACGGCGGCCGCGATGCGCGGGGAGCTGGACTTCGAGCAGTCGCTGCACGCGCGCGTGGCCCTGCTGGAGGGGCTGGACGCCTCCGTGGTGCAGAAGGTGCGCGGCGAGGTGCGGCTGACGCCGGGTGCGCGCACCCTGATCCGTACGCTGAAGCGGCTCGGCTACCAAGTGGGCGTGGTGTCCGGTGGGTTCACCCAGGTGACGGACGATCTGAAGGAGCGCCTCGGGCTGGACTTCGCCCAGGCCAACACCCTGGAGATCGTCGACGGGAAGCTGACCGGCAGGGTCATCGGCGAGATCGTGGACCGGGCGGGCAAGGCGCGGCTGCTGCGCCGGTTCGCCGCCGAGGCAGGTGTGCCGCTGTCCCAGACGGTGGCGATCGGCGACGGCGCCAACGACCTGGACATGCTGAACGCGGCCGGACTGGGCGTGGCCTTCAACGCCAAGCCCGTCGTCCGCGAGGCCGCGCACACCGCGGTGAACTTCCCCTTCCTGGACACGGTGCTCTATCTGCTGGGCGTCACCCGGGAAGAGGTCGAGGCGGCGGACACGCACGACGAGGCCTGAGCCACCCGACCGGACGCGACCGGACGCGTACGAGGGGCCCGGCACCGCGCTGGTGCCGGGCCCCTCGACGCGTACCGTCACACGGCCGGGGTCACTCGGACGGCGCCCAGTAGTCGGTCAGCTCGCCCGCGCCCGGCTCCAGGCTCTTCCAGGAGCCGCTGTAGGACACGACGGCGAAGGCGGCGGCGGGGAAGCCGCGGCGGTTCATCCACTCGCGGGCGCCGTCGTCGGACGAGCCGGACAGGATCTCGGCCAGGCCGTGCACCCCTGGGTTGTGACCGATCAGGATCACGTTCTGGGCGTCGTCCGGGACCTCGTTGAGCACGGCGATCAGCTCACCGGGCGAGGCCTCGTAGAGCCGCTCCTCGTAGACGGTTTTCGGCCGGTGCGGGAACTCGTGGACGGCGAGCTTCCAGGTTTCGCGGGTACGGACCGCGGTGGAGCACAGGGCCAGATCGAACGGGATTCCGGTGTCGGTCAGCTTGCGTCCGGCGACTGCGGCGTCCGTGCGGCCCCGCTCAGCGAGGGGTCGCTCATGGTCGGTCATCTGTGGCCAGTCGGCTTTCGCATGCCGGAAGAGGACAATCCTGCGGGGTTCTGCGACGCTCATGGGCCCAGCTTCGCATGAAACAGGCCATGCGGCGCAGGGAGTTGACATGCGGATTTGCGGTGCGGGACGCCCCTGGGCCTAGTGCGTGACCAGCTGCTGCACGCGCTCGACGAGGTGGGTGACCGCGGGGTCGCCGGTGGCCGCGTGGGCGTCCGACGGGTTGAGTATCAGCAGGAGCAGGGTGACGAAGGCGAGCGCGGGCAGGGCGAGGGCCCACCAGGGCAGCCGGATGTCGACGCCGCCCGTGGTCGCCGGGTGGGGCCGGGTGTGCGTACGGGCCGACATGATCGCCTCCGCTGGTCTGCGAGTGGTCCGTGACCGCGTCACGCGGGCACAACTCGAAACTACGGAATCCGCCGCCGCCAACCCATCCGGTGATCCACCCACTTGACCCTGACACTCACCCCCTAGGGGATGGTGGTGCCAGCACCACCATCGGCCGCGGGGGCCGTGGTCAGGGGGACGCGATGGTCGCGACGATGGCGATGAGCACGAAGATGACGAAGAACGAGCCGAAGATGATCAGCATCTTCTTCTGGCCGTTCGGGGGGTTCGGGTCGAGCACAGGCATGCGGCCAGTCTCGCACCCTCCTCCCCCGCCGGGACCGCCGGGGTGAGCGCGGCGGGTGAACTCGAGCGGGTGAACTCAGCGCCCCGCCTCCTCCTCCACGGTCCGGTCGCGGCCCGCCAGGACGCCGACCACCATCTGCGGGAGCATCAGCCCGGCCATGAGGGCGATCGGCAGGCCCCAGCCGCCGCTGTGCTGGTAGAGCACGCCGACCAGCAGCGGCCCGGGGATGGAGATCAGATAGCCGGTGCTCTGCGCGAACGCGGAGAGCTGGGCGACGCCCGCACCGGTCCTGGCCCGCATGCCGACCATCGTGAGGGCCAGCGGGAAGGCGCAGTTGGACACGCCGAGCAGCAGGGCCCAGGCCCAGGCACCGGCGGCCGGAGCGAAGTACAGGCCCGCGTAGCCGGCCAGCCCGCACCCGCCGAGCACCAGCACGATCGGCCCCTGGTGGGGCAGCCGGGTGGCGAGCCGGGGGATGACGAAGGCCAGCGGCACGCCCATCACCATGGTCACGGCGAGGAGCACCCCCGCCGTGCTCGCCGAGACGCCGGCGTCACGGAAGATCTGCGCCATCCAGCCCATCGTGATGTAGGCGGCGGTGGCCTGGAGCCCGAAGAAGACGGCGAGCGCCCAGGCCGTACGGCTCCGGGTGATCCGCAGCGCGGGCGGCCGCTGCGCACGCGCGCGTGCCTGCCGTACGGGCTCTTCGGGTACGGGCGCCGCCTCCCGGTGCCGTACCAGCGCGATCCACGGCAGGGTCGCCGCCCCAGCGAGCACCGCCCACACGGCGAGCCCCGGCTGCCAGCCGCCGCCGAGCGCGTCGGTCATCGGCACGGTCACCGCCGCGGCGGCCGAGGTGCCGAGGGCGAGGGCCATCGAGTACAGGCCGGTCATGGGGCCCACCCGGTCCGGGAACCAGCGCTTGACGATGACCGGCATCAGGACGTTGCTGACCGCGATGCCCATGAGGGCGAGCGCGCTGGCGGCCAGGAATCCGGCCGTCGACCCGATGTAGGGCCGTATGAGCAGGCCCGTCGTGATGGCGATCAGGCCGGCGCACACGACGGCGGCCGGGCCGAAGCGGCGCGCGAGGCGGGGTGCCGTGACGCCGAAGACGGCGAAGCAGAGCGGGGGCACCGAGGTGAGGAGCCCGGCCACGCTGCCGCTCATGCCCAGCCCGTCGCGGACCTCTTCGAGGAGCGCGCCGAGGCTGGTGATGGCGGGGCGGAGGTTCAGCGCCGCGAGCACGATGCCGACGACGAGCAGCCGTGTCGCCCACGCGCGCGTGGCGGGGGCCGGGGTGCCGTCGGCTTCCGGGGCGGGGGTGCCATGGACAGCCGGGGCCGGGGTTTCATCGGCGTCCGAGGCCCCTGCGCATCCGGCGCCCGGGGCCTTGGTGCGTTCGGCGCCAGGGGGCGCGGCGCATGCGGTTGTCGACATCCTCGTCATCCTCGTCCGGGCTTCCTCGCTCACCATGAAGTCCATCATAGAATCATAGGATGATTGGTTGTCCATCCCTGGACCGTCTCCTTCCGGCCCTCTCGTGCGAAGGTGTGCCATGCCCCTGAGCCATCCCCGCCGCTCGGCGCTGTCCGAGCAGGTCATCGCCGAACTGCGGAACCAGATCACCTCGGGCGAGTGGCCGGTCGGCTCACGCATCCCGACCGAGCCGGAGCTGGTCGAGCAACTCGGCGTCGCCCGCAACACGGTCCGCGAGGCGGTGCGGGCGCTGGCGCACAACGGTCTGCTGGACATCCGCCAGGGCTCCGGCACCTATGTGGTCGCCACCAGCGAGCTGGCGGGCGTCATGCAGCGCCGCTTCTCCGGCGCCGACCCGCGGCACATCGCCGAGCTGCGCTCCACGCTGGAGTCGGCGGCGGCGCAGCTGGCCGCCGAGCGGCGCACCGAGAAGGACCTCAAACAGCTCGACGCGCTCCTCGTGCGGCGCGAGGAGGTCTGGGCCTCGGGTGACGCGGAGGCCTTCGTGACGGCGGACGCGACCTTCCATCTGGCGGTGGTGGCCGCCTCCCACAACGAGGTCATGACCGCGATGTACGCCGACCTGGGCGAGGTGCTGCGCGACTGGCTGCGCGCGGACGTCGGCGAGGTGCTGACGCCCGAGACGCACATGGACCACGCCCGGCTCGTCGACGCGATCCGCACGGGCGACGCTGAGGCGGCCGCGGCGGAGGCCGCGAGCTACCCGTTCCTGTGCCGTCCGGGGCGGTTCAGTCCGCCTTCTGGTGGCTGATCCACACCGAGCCGACTTCCTTCCAGCACCGGCCGGAGAGCCGTACGGTCATCGCGGGCCCGGTGTCGACCGGGTCGCCGTCGGTGTCGAGGTCCCACCAGCGGGCGCACTCGATGTGCAGGCTCACGCGATCGGTGTCGACATAGGGGTTGTGGCAGTAGGCCACGACATGGGAGCCGCGGACGCTCGTACGGCACTCCGACCCGAACAGCGACGGGGCCGGGGGTCTGTTGTCCTTCACGCGTGCGTGCGGCAACGCCTCGTACGGCAGGGACAGCACGAGAGCGACGGCGACGGTCAGTGAGGCCAGACTGTGGGACAGGCGCACAAGGGGACCTCCTCGGCCGTGCTGGGGAGGGACTCAGCGAGGTGGACTCGCACTCCAGAGTGCGCCGTCGCCGCACGTCCGCGCCCGGCCGGGGAGCCGAACGGGTGACGCGCGCACGGACCGGGGCCCGCACCCCCGAAGGGTGCGGGCCCCGGTCCCGGCTCGGGCCTCGGCGGTGCCGGTCAGGCGCCGACGGCGTGCAGACCGCCGTCCACGTGGATGATCTCGCCGGTGGTCTTCGGGAACCAGTCGCTCAGCAGGGCGACGACGCCGCGGCCGGCCGGCTCGGGGTCCTTCAGGTCCCACTCCAGCGGGGAGCGGTTGTCCCACACGGAGGCCAGCTCGCCGAAGCCCGGGATGGACTTGGCGGCCATGGAGCCGAGCGGGCCCGCGGAGATCAGGTTGCAGCGGATGTTCTGCTTGCCCAGGTCACGCGCGATGTAGCGGCTGGTGGCCTCCAGGGCGGCCTTGGCCGGGCCCATCCAGTCGTACTGCGGCCAGGCGAAGGAGGCGTCGAAGGTGAGACCGACGACCGAGCCGCCGTTCTGCATCAGCGGCAGGCAGGCCATGGTCAGCGACTTCAGGGAGAACGCCGAGACGTGCATGGCCGTGGCGACCGACTCGAACGGCGTGTTGAGGAAGTTGCCGCCGAGCGCGTCCTGCGGGGCGAAGCCGATGGAGTGCACGACGCCGTCGAGGCCGCCGAGCTCCTCGCCGACCACGTCGGCCAGGCGCGCGAGGTGCTCGTCGTTGGTGACGTCGAGCTCGACGACCTTGGTGGGCTTGGGGAGCTTCTTGGCAATGCGCTCGGTGAGTGTGGGCCGCGGGAACGCGGTCAGGATGATCTCGGCACCCTGCTCCTGGGCCAGCTTGGCGGCGTGGAAGGCGATGGAGGACTCCATCAGCACACCGGAGATCAGGACGCGCTTGCCCTCGAGAATTCCGCTCATGGTGATCAGTGACCCATTCCCAGTCCGCCGTCAACAGGGATGACGGCTCCAGTGATGTACGAGGCGTCGTCCGAGGCGAGGAACCGCACCGTTGCGGCGATCTCCTCCGGCTGGGCGTACCGGCCGAGCGGCACCTGCCCCATGATGGTGGCGCGCTGCTCGTCGGTGAGCGCCTTGGTCATGTCGGTGTCGACGAAGCCGGGCGTGACGACGTTGAACGTGATGTTGCGCGAGCCCAGCTCGCGGGCGAGGGAGCGCGCGAAGCCGACGAGTCCGGCCTTGGACGCGGCGTAGTTGGCCTGGCCGGGGCCGCCGTACAGCGCGACGACCGACGAGATGAGGACGACACGGCCCTTCTTGGCGCGCAGCATGCCGCGGTTGGCGCGCTTCACCACGCGGAAAGTGCCGGTGAGGTTGGTGTCTATGACCGAGGTGAAGTCCTCCTCGCTCATGCGCATCAGGAGCTGGTCCTTGGTGATGCCGGCGTTGGCGATGAGGACCTCGACGGGGCCGTGCTGGGCCTCGATCTCCTTGTAGGCCTGCTCCACCTGCTCGGCGTCGGTGATGTCGCACCTGACGGCGAGGCAGCCCAGGTCCGTCAGGGCGGCCGGCGGCTCACCAGAGCGGTACGTGATCGCGACCTTGTCGCCGGCGTCGGCGAATGCGCGGGCGATGGCGAGGCCGATGCCCCGGTTGCCTCCGGTGACGAGAACCGAGCGGCTCAACGGATCACCCTTTCGATAGCGGTCTGACACACCCGCCCGAACAGCTGGATGACAGGCGGCTTCATCGAAAACCTATCGGTAGGGGGCCGCCCGAGGTGAAGCGGGCACCGACAGTGGCATGGGGGTGTCGCTGTTGGATCCCTACAGTTTCGACCGGGCGGCGGTGCGCCAGGGCGAGGCCGGCGGACCAATGAGCGGGGTCCCTCGCGGATGCCCGGCCCGTCGGCCGTCCACAGTCGGGCGCGAATGTCACTCCCCCGCCCGCGCGGGGGCGTCATAATGCCACCTCGTGATCACTCTGAGGTAGGAGCGCACGGCGGTAGCGGAGCGGCTCGGCGCATCGCCGCGCGGATATCCACTACGACCCCGTCATGCCGCGCGACATACTTCACTGCGGCGCGTCCACCTCGCACGACATCCGCTTGAGCAGAAGAGAACTCATCGACTTGGGGGAGCCTCCTGTGGCCCACGGAATCGATCCGACATTTCTGGCGCTACCCCTGCGCGCCCTGGCCGACGCCGCGCTGGCACGCGCGCGTGCGCTCGGGGCCGAGCACGCGGACTTCCGGTTCGAGCGGGTGCGCAGCGCGTCCTGGCGGTTCAGGGACGCCAAGCCCGCCGGCTCGTCGGACACCACCGACCTCGGGTACGCCGTGCGGGTCGTGCACGGCGGCACCTGGGGCTTCGCGTCGGGCGTGGATCTGACCCTCGACGCCGCCGCCAAGGTCGCCTCGCAGGCCGTCGCGATGGCGAAGCTCTCCGCCCAGGTGATCCGGGCGGCCGGGTCGAACGAGCGGGTCGAGCTCGCCGACGAGCCGGTGCACGCCGACAGGATGTGGGTCTCCTCGTACGAGATCGACCCGTTCTCGGTGCCCGACGAGGAGAAGTCGGCACTGCTGACGGACTGGAGCGCACAGCTGCTCGCGGCGAGCGGGGTCGATCACGTCGACGCGTCGCTGCTCACCGTGCACGAGAACAAGTTCTACGCCGACACCGCGGGGACCGTCACCACCCAGCAGCGGGTGCGGCTGCATCCGCAGCTGACGGCGGTCTCGGTCGACGAGTCGAGCGGCGAGTTCGACTCGATGCGGACCATCGCGCCGCCGGTCGGACGCGGCTGGGAGTACCTCA
This sequence comes from Streptomyces sp. HUAS 15-9, assembly GCF_025642155.1. Classification (NCBI taxonomy): domain Bacteria; kingdom Bacillati; phylum Actinomycetota; class Actinomycetes; order Kitasatosporales; family Streptomycetaceae; genus Streptomyces; species Streptomyces qianjiangensis. Next base: position 2,009,034 of record NZ_CP106798.1, read on the forward strand.
CCGGCACCGGCTGGGACTGGGAGGGCGAACTGGAGCGGATCCCGGAGCTGCTCGCGGAGAAGATGCGCGCGCCGAGCGTGGAGGCGGGCCTGTACGACCTGGTCGTCGACCCGTCCAATCTGTGGCTGACCATCCACGAGTCCATCGGGCACGCGACCGAGCTGGACCGGGCGCTCGGCTACGAGGCCGCGTACGCCGGCACCTCGTTCGCCACCTTCGACCAGCTCGGCAAGCTCCGGTACGGCTCCGACCTGATGAACGTCACCGGTGACCGCACCGCGGAGCACGGCCTGGCGACGATCGGGTACGACGACGAGGGCGTCGAGGGGCAGTCCTGGGACCTGGTGAAGGACGGCACGCTCGTCGGCTACCAGCTGGACCGCAGGATCGCGAAGCTGACCGGGTTCGACCGGTCCAACGGGTGCGCGTTCGCCGACTCCCCCGGGCATGTGCCCGTGCAGCGCATGGCCAATGTGTCGCTCCAGCCGGATCCGGCGGGGCTGTCCACGGAGGACCTCATCGGGGGTGTCGACCGGGGCATCTACGTCGTCGGGGACCGGTCCTGGTCCATCGACATGCAGCGCTACAACTTCCAGTTCACCGGACAGCGCTTCTTCAGGATCGAGAACGGGCGGATCACCGGTCAGCTGCGGGACGTCGCCTACCAGGCGACGACCACCGACTTCTGGGGCTCCATGGCGGCCGTCGGCGGCCCGCAGACCTATGTCCTGGGCGGCGCCTTCAACTGCGGCAAGGCCCAGCCGGGGCAGGTGGCCGCCGTGTCGCACGGGTGCCCCTCCGCTCTCTTCAAGGGCGTCAACATCCTCAACACCACCCAGGAGGCCGGTCGATGAGCGCGGGCAGCAGCAAGGCGTACAAGCCGCACGAGATCGTCGAGCGCGCTCTGGAGCTGTCCCGGGCGGACGGCTGCGTCGTCATCGCCGACGAGCACTCGACCGCGAATCTGCGCTGGGCCGGCAACGCGCTGACCACCAACGGCGTCACGCGCGGGCGCACCCTCACCGTCGTGGCGACCGTGGACGGCAAGGAGGGCACGGCCTCGGGCGTCGTGTCCCGCTCGGCCGTGACCGCACATGACCTGGAGCCGCTGGTCCGGGCCGCCGAGGCCGCCGCGCGCGGCGCCGGGCCCGCCGAGGACGCGCAGCCGCTGGTCACGGACGTACCTCGGTCGCCGGACTTCACGGACGCGCCGGCCGAGACCTCGTCGGCGGTGTTCGCGGACTTCGCCCCGGCGCTCGGCGAGGCCTTCGCACGCGCGCGTGCGGGCGGCCGTGAGCTGTACGGCTTCGCCAACCACGAGCTCGTGTCGACCTATCTCGGCACGTCCACGGGCCTGCGGCTGCGGCACGACCAGCCCAACGGCACGCTGGAGCTCAACGCCAAGTCCCCGGACCGTACGCGCTCGGCGTGGGCGGGGCGCTCCACGCGGGACTTCAAGGACGTCGACCCGGGCGCGCTCGACGCGGAGCTGGCCGTACGCCTCGGCTGGGCCGAGCGGCGCGTGGGGCTGCCCGCGGGCCGTTACGAGACGCTGCTGCCGCCGACCGCCGTGGCCGACCTGCTGATCTACCAGCTGTGGTCGGCGTCGGGCCGGGACGCGGCCGAGGGGCGCACGGTGTTCTCCAAGCCTGGTGGTGGCACCCGGCTGGGCGAGAAGCTGACCGAGCTGCCGCTGACCCTGCGCAGCGACCCGAACGAGCCGGGTCTGGAGTCCGCGCCGTTCGTCGTCGCGCACTCCTCCGGCGGCGATCAGTCGGTGTTCGACAACGGGCTGCCGACGGGCACCGTCGACTGGGTCGCGAATGGGGAACTGAAGCATCTGACGACCACCCGGCACAGCGCGGGTCTGACCGGGCTGCCGGTGGCCCCGGCGGGCGGGAACCTGATCCTGGACGGGGGCGAGGACCGCTCCCTGGAGGAGATGGTCGCGGCCACCGAGCGCGGGCTGCTGCTGACCTGCCTGTGGTACATCCGCGAGGTCGATCCGGCGACGCTGCTGCTCACGGGCCTGACCCGGGACGGCGTCTATCTCGTCGAGAACGGCGAGGTGACCGGCGCGGTGAACAACTTCCGGTTCAACGAGTCCCCGGTGGACCTGCTGGGGCGGGCGACCGAGGCCGGGCGCACGGAAAAGACGCTGCCCCGGGAGTGGAGCGACTGGTTCACCAGGGCCGCGATGCCTGCGCTGCGGGTGCCGGACTTCAATATGAGCTCTGTCAGTCAGGGCGTATAACCTCGTAGGCATGCGCAGTCGGCTGTCACCCGGCTGCCCGAAGACACCAAGGAGACACGAGAACCGTGACGGACATCGTCGACGAGCTGACGTGGCGGGGGCTGATCGCCCTCTCCACGGACGAGGACGCATTGCGCAAGGCGTTCGCGGACGGTCCCGTCACGTTCTATTGCGGCTTCGACCCGACCGCGCCCAGCCTGCACCTCGGCAACCTCGTGCAGATCCTGACGATGCGCCGGATCCAGCGGGCGGGCAACCGCCCGCTGGGCCTGGTCGGCGGTGCCACGGGTCTGATCGGCGACCCGAAGCCGACGGCGGAGCGGACGCTGAACGACCCCGAGGTGGTGGCCGGCTGGGTGGCGCGGCTGCGCGGCCAGATCGAGAAGTTCCTGGACTTCGACGGGCCGAACGCCGCGACCATGGTGAACAACCTGGACTGGACGCAGGGGTTGTCGGCCATCGACTTCCTGCGCGACATCGGCAAGCACTTCCGGGTCAACAAGATGATCTCGAAGGAGGCCGTCTCGCGGCGGCTGCACTCCGACGCGGGTATCAGCTACACCGAGTTCAGCTACCAGATCCTGCAGGGCATGGACTTCCTGGAGCTGTACCGGAGGTACGGCTGCACACTGCAGACCGGTGGCAGCGACCAGTGGGGCAACCTCACGGCGGGCGCCGACCTGATCCACAAGGTCGAGCCGCACGTCCCGGTGCACGCGCTGGCCACGCCGCTGATCACCAAGGCGGACGGCACCAAGTTCGGCAAGACGGAGTCCGGCACGGTCTGGCTCGACCCGGAGCTCACCACGCCGTACGCCTTCTACCAGTTCTGGCTGAACGCGGACGACCGTGACGTGTCGAAGTTCCTGCGCATCTTCAGCTTCAAGTCCCGTGCGGAGATCGAGGAGCTGGAGCGGCAGACCGAGGAGCGTCCGCAGGCGCGGGCCGCGCAGCGTGCGCTGGCCGAGGAGCTGACGACGCTGGTGCACGGCGCGGACCAGACGGCCGCCGTGGTGGCCGCGTCCAAGGCCCTGTTCGGTCAGGGCGAGCTGGCGGACCTCGACGCGAAGACGCTGGCCGCGGCCCTGTCCGAGCTGCCGAACATCCAGGTCGCCGAGCTCGGCCCGGTCGTGGATCTGTTCGCCGAGGTCGGCCTGGTGGCCAGCAAGTCGGCCGCGCGCCGCACGGTCAAGGAGGGCGGTGCCTACGTGAACAACGCCAAGGTCACCGCCGAGGACGCGGTCCCCGCCGAGGAGGACCTGCTGCACGGCCGCTGGCTGGTGCTGCGCCGGGGCAAGAAGAACCTGGCCGCGGTCGAGGTCGCGGGCGCCTGAGACACGGAGAAGGGCGGCTTCCCGCATGGGGAGCCGCCCTTTTGTGCCCCGGTGCCGCTGCGACTGCCAGTGCCGGGTCCGCCGTCAGACCCGCTGCTGTTTCTTGTTGCCCCACAGCGCCATGTACGCCATGTCGCCGAGGGCGACGATGATGATCGCGGCGACGAGCTGGAAGAGGTGCCGGGTCCAGTCGATGCCGCGGGTCTGCGCGACGCCGAACGCCGCGGCGATCGCATTGCCGGCGACGGCGCCCAGGATGCCGAAGATCGTGACCAGCCAGAGGGGGCTGTGCTGCTTGCCGGGGATGATCGCCTTGGCGATCAGACCCAGCACGAATCCGACGATGATCGCCCACAACCAGCCCATGGCTTCCTCCTCGTACGGCTCGACGTGAGCACTACGGTCAGTCTCGGCCCGTCCGCCGTACGGCGCATGTCGGGTACGGCCGTACGGTTCACGGCCGTACGCCGCACTGCGCAGCACGTTCGCCCAGGCAGGAGGCCACCCGGTCTCGAAGGCTGCGCAGGCGCGGCGTAACGTTGATGACGGCCCGGCCCGGTTCCCCGACCGTGCGGGGAATGGTTGTGGGCCGGGAGGGTCCGATGCGGGCGGATGGTGGAATGTGATGCGGAAGCAGCACGGCGGAGGCAACGCCCAGGTGTTCCGGATCACCGGAGCCCGGACGGGCCTGGCCGAGGACGTGCGCGGTCGGCAGCGCCGGTACATCATCTCGATGACCGTCCGCACCATCTCGGTGATCCTCGCGGCGACGCTCTGGAACGTCGAACGGCACGTCGCGATCGTGGCGTTGGTTCTGGGGGCGCTTCTCCCCTATGTCGCCGTGGTGATCGCCAACGCGGGCCGGGAACGGCCGCAGTCCCTCCCGTCGACCTTTGTGGCCGGGCCGACGCGGCCGATGATCGCCCCTTCCCCGACCGAGGACGCGCAGGCGGAACCCGTCCCGGAGGATGTGCTGACCGATCCGGCACCGGGGGTCCACGAGGAGCGGGCCGATCCGGCGTGAGGGCTCCTCGGCCCCGGGTAAACGGAATGCGACCCCGCACCAAGCTCAAGAAAAGCTCAGATCAATCATGCAGTTCCAGTGCCGGGCGATGGGTGACCCATGACATACTGCGTACGCGCTCCGCATCCCCCGTCGGAGCGACGGACCGACGCCGGGCAGCTCCCCCCGTGGCTGCTCGGCGTCGCCTTTTCCACAGCGTTTTTCCTACGGCGCTTTTCCGCCATTCCCTGTGAGACGAACCCGTGAGTGACGAGACCCCGATCTGCTCCGCCAAGGGCTGCCGCACCGACGCCGTGTGGGTGCTGGCATGGAACAACCCGAAGATCCACACGCCGGACCGCCGCAAGACTTGGCTGGCCTGTGAGGAGCACCGGGAGCATCTGTCGCAGTTCCTCGGGGTGCGGGGGTTCCTGAAGGACGTCGTCCCGCTGACCGAATGGGAATCGGCGGCCGGGAAGTCCTCCTGAGCCGCAGCCCCCGGACCTGACGTCAAGCCCCCGAACCCGACTCCCTAGCCTCCGATGGCCGACATCGGGCGGTCCGGCTGCAGGAACGTCGGGTCGTCCAGGCCGGATCCGGCCTTCTTGCCCCACATCGCCACGCGCCAGATGCGGGCGATCTCCTCGTCGGGGGCGTCGGAGCGCAGGGCCGCGCGCAGGTCCGTCTCCTCCGTGGCGAACAGGCACGTCCGGATCTGGCCGTCGGCCGTCAGTCGGGTGCGGTCGCACGCGGCGCAGAACGGGCGGGTGACGGAGGCGATGACGCCGACGCGGTACGGGCCGCCGTCGACCAGCCAGCGCTCGGCCGGTGCCGAGCCGCGCTCTCCCTCACCCTCGGGTGACAGCTCGAAGCGGGTGCGCAGGGAGGCCAGGATGTCCGAGGCCGTCACCATGCCCTCGCGCTTCCAGCCGTGCTGGGCGTCCAGGGGCATCTGCTCGATGAAGCGGAGTTCGTAGGCGTGCTCCATCGCCCAGGTCAGCAGGTCCGGGGCCTCGTCGTCGTTCAGACCCGGCATCAGGACCGTGTTGATCTTCACAGGGGTGAGGTCCGCCTCACGGGCGGCCTCCAGGCCCTCGATGACGTCCTTGTGGCGGTCGCGGCGGGAGAGCGCCTTGAAGACGTCCGGGCGGAGGGTGTCGAGGGAGACGTTGACCCGGTCCAGGCCCGCCGCCTTCAGCGCGCCGGCGGTGCGCTGAAGGCCGATGCCGTTGGTGGTGAGGGACATCCGGGGGCGTGGTTCCAGGGCGGCGACGCGCTCGACGATGCCGACCAGTCCGGGCCGCAGCAGGGGTTCACCGCCGGTGAAGCGGACCTCCTTGATACCCAGCGTCCGCACCGCGATGTCGATCAGGCGCACGATCTCGTCGTCCGTGAGCAGGTCGGGCTTGGCCAGCCACTGCATGCCCTCCTCGGGCATGCAGTAGGTGCAGCGCAGATTGCACCGGTCGGTCAGCGAGACCCTCAGGTCGGTGGCCACTCGGCCGTAGGTGTCGATGAGCACGTGGGCCCCCTCCCGGATCCGCATCAATTGTCTTCCGTCACCTGCGAGCCTACGTGACACCACTGACACAGGCCGACCCCCGATACCCCCAGGCACGACACGGCCGCGTCGTAGGACCGTACGATGCCCTCGACGCGGCCGTGCGTGCGCTGCGCTCAGTGTGCTCCGGTGCCCGTCAGGGACCGCACCTCCAGCTCCGCATACTTCTCGGTGTCCGGCGCCTCCTTCGACAGGAGGGTGCCGACGGCGCCGAGCAGGAAGCCGACCGGGATCGAGACGATGCCCGGGTTCTCCAGCGGGAACCAGTGGAAGTCCATGTCCGGGAACATCGACGTGGGCTTGCCGGAGACGACCGGCGAGAACAGGACGAGTCCGACGGCGGTGACCAGGCCGCCGTAGATCGACCACAGGGCGCCGGGCGTGGTGAACCTCTTCCAGAAGAGGCTGTAGAGGATCGTCGGCAGGTTGGCGGAGGCGGCGACCGCGAAGGCCAGGGCGACCAGGCCGGCCACGTTCAGGTCGCGGGCCAGGGCGCCGAGCAGGATCGAGACGGCACCGATGCCGACGGTGGCGTACCGGGCCGCGTTGACCTCCTGCTTCTCGCTGGCCTGCCCCCTCTTGATGACGTTGGCGTAGATGTCGTGGGCGAACGAGGAGGACGAGGCCAGGGTCAGCCCCGCGACGACCGCGAGGATCGTGGCGAAGGCGACCGCCGAGATGGAGGCGAGCAGGATGGCGCCCCAGTTGGAGTCCACTCCGCCCAGATGCAGGGCGAGCAGCGGTGCCGCCGTGTTGCCCGCCTTGTTGGAGGCGATGATCTCGTCCGGTTTGATCAGCGCGGCCGCGCCGAAGCCGAGGGCGAGGGTCATCAGGTAGAAGGCGCCGATGAGGCCGATCGCCCAGATGACCGACTTACGGGCGGCCTTGGCGGTGGGCACGGTGTAGAAGCGAATCAGGATGTGTGGCAGGCCCGCGGTGCCCAGGACCAGGGCGATGCCGAGCGAGATGAAGTCCAGCTTGGTGGTGCCGCTCGCGCCGTACTTCAGGCCGGGCTCCAGGAACGCGGCGCTCTTGCCGCTGTTGTCGGCCGCCTTGCCGAGCAGATCGGAGACGTTGAAGTGAAACTTCAGCAGGACCAGGAAGGTCAGCAGGATGGCGCCGGCGATCAGCAGCACGGCCTTGACCATCTGGACCCAGGTGGTGCCCTTCATACCGCCGATGGTCACGTACACGATCATCAGGACACCGACCAGGGCGACGATGCCGATCTTGCCGCCGTCGCTGGTGATGCCCAGCAGCAGGGAGACCAGGACGCCCGCACCCGCCATCTGGGCCAGCAGATAGAAGATGGACACGACGATGGTGGACGTGCCGGCCGCCGTACGGACCGGGCGCTGACGCATCCGGTAGGCGAGGACGTCACCCATCGTGTAGCGGCCCGAGTTCCGCAGCGGCTCGGCGACCAGCAGCAGGGCGACGAGCCAGGCGACCAGGAAGCCGATGGAGTACAGGAAGCCGTCGTAGCCGAAGAGGGCGATGGCGCCCGCGATGCCGAGGAAGGACGCGGCGGACATGTAGTCGCCGGAGACGGCGAGTCCGTTCTGGAAGCCGGTGAACTGCCGTCCGCCCGCGTAGAAGTCGGCGGCGTCCTTGGTCTGGCGGCCCGCCCAGACGGTGATGACCAGGGTCGCGGCGACGAACACCGCGAACAGGGTGATGATCAGCGGCCGGTGCTCACTGGCCTCGCCGGCCGCCAGCACGCTCTGCTGCGCGATGCTCATGCGCCGCCCTCCATCCGGGACTTGATGGCCGCCGCCTTGGGGTCGAGCTTCGCGGCGGCGTGGCGCGCGTACCACCAGGCGATGAGGAACGTGGTGAGGAACTGGGCGAGACCAAGGACCATGGCCATGTTGATGTTGCCGGCCACCTTGGTGCCCATGAACCCGTCCGCGTAGTTGGAGAGCAGGACGTACAGCAGGTACCAGGCGATGAAGGCGACGGTCAGCGGGAAGGCGAAGGAGCGGTAGGAGCGGCGCAGATCACCGAACTCCGCGCTCTGCTGCACCTCGGCGAACTCCTCGCTGGAGGGGAGTTGGGCTTGCGCTTTCGAGGGGGGCGGTGTCTCGGTGGCCACGGATTCTCCTCGTGCTGCGGGTGGGTGCGACGGGGGAGTCCGATCGTGCTCGTGCTCCCTGTCGAAGGTCCACGGCGCCACGCGAGGACCGGTTCAAGTCCTATGAGTTCTTTCAGAACTCATCTTGACCAAGTCATTGCTGGCCGATGAGACAGGGAGATAGCTTCGCCCTGCACCACCCGTCATGTACCCGCCCGAGCACCACCTGTGCCCGGGCGGTTTTCGTTTCAGGATGATGTGGAGATCCCATGGCTCATCTGCGCTCCAGACGCCGGCTCGCTCTCGCGGTGCCGGTGGTGCTGTCGCTGACCGCCTCGCTCGGCTTTCTGCCGGCGGCGGCCTCGGCGGCCCCGTTGACGGCCGGGGCGTCCCAGGCGGCGGACGGCTCCGGTCTCGCGTACGTGGTCAACACCCGCACGGACCACCGGACGATCGAGGCGGTGCAGAAGGCGATAGCCGCGAACGGCGGCACCGTCGTGGCGACGTACGACAGGATCGGCGTGATCGTCGTCCACTCCGCGAACCCGGACTTCGGCAAGCGGATGCGCGCCGTGCGCGGGGTGCAGTCGGCCGGCGCCACCCGTACCGCGCCGCTGAGCGCCGCGGGGACGACCGACGAGGGCGCGGTGCAGGTCCTGTCGAAGGCCGAGGCCGCGAAGGTCGCGCAGGGCGCGACGGCGGGCGAGGAGCCCCTCGAGGCCGACCAGTGGGACCTGCGGGCGATAGGCGCCGACAAGGCGGCCACGATCAACCCCGGCAGCAGGAACGTCACTGTCGGCATCATCGACACCGGTGTCGACGACACCCACCCGGACATCGCCCCGAACTTCTCGCCGTCCCAGTCGGCGAACTGCGTGAGCGGCAAGGCCGACACGACGTACGGCGCCTGGCGGCCGGTGGACGCCGACCACTACCACGGCACGCATGTGGCGGGTGAGATAGCCGCGGCCCGCAACGGCATCGGGGTCGCGGGTGTCGCCCCAGGGGTGAAGGTCGCGAGCATCACCGTCGCCCAGCCCGACTCGACGCAGCTGTTCTACCCGGAGAGCGTCGTCTGCGCCTTCGTGTTCGCCGCCGACCACGGCGTGGAGATCACCAACAACAGCTACTACGTTGACCCGTGGCTGTACAACTGCATGGACGACCCCGATCAACGTGCCATCGTGGACGCGGTCAACAGGGCCCAGATGTACGCCCAGCACAAAGGCACGCTCAATGTCGCCTCGGCGGGCAACTCCAACGACGACCTCGACTCGGACGCCCTCGTCGACGACTCCAGCCCCGACGACTCGACCGCCACGACCCGGACGGTCGATCCGCACAAGTGCTTCGACATACCGACCCAGCTGCCCGGTGTGGTCACCGTGAGCGCGGTGGGCGTCAAGGGCGCCAAGTCGTACTACTCCAGCTACGGCAAGGGCGTCGTCGACGTCGCGGGACCGGGCGGCGACAAATACCAGATCCCGGACACACCGTCGAAGAACGGCCGGATCCTGTCCACGCTGCCCAACGACCAGTACGGCTTCCTCCAGGGCACCTCGATGGCCTCCCCGCACGTGGCCGCCGTGGCCGCGCTGCTGAAGTCCACCCATCCGTATGCCTCCCCGGCCCAACTACAGGCCCTTCTCAAGGCAGAGGCGGACAACCCGGGCTGCCCGACCGACCCGTACGACGGTGACGGCGACGGGGTCGTGGACGCCACCTGCGTCGGCGGCAAGCGCGTCAACGGCTTCTACGGGTTCGGCGTGGTCGACGCGCTGCGCGCGGTCAAGTAGGGCCTGGCTCCCAGGACTTCCGCACGGCACTACTCGTACCGCGAACGAACTGGAGACACAGACACCATGACAGCGCCCCAGTCGCGCTACCGGCGTGCCATGGCGATCCCGGTCGGGATGGCCATGGCGACGGCCCTCGCGTTCCTGCCGAACGTCACGGCGTCCGCGGCCGACGCCACGACGGCGGTGGCCGATGACGCGCCCTCGCTCAGCTATGTCGTCAACGTCGGCCCCGGGCACGGCACTTCCGCGCATGTGAAGAAGGCCATCGCGAAGGTCGGCGGCACGGTCGTGATCTCGTACGACCGGATCGGCGTGATCGTCGTCCACTCGGCGAACCCGGACTTCGCCAAGACCCTCCGCACGGTGCGCGGGGTCGACTCGGTCGGTGCCACACGCAACGCGCCGCTGCCCGCGCAGTCGACCACCGACGTCGGCACCCCGAAGGTGCTGAGCGCCGAGGAGGTCGCAGACGCGCAGGCGGCCGACGGGCAGGACCCGTTGGAGCCGCTGCAGTGGGACCTGCCCGCCATCAAGGCGGACAAGGCACACGAGAAGACCCTCGGCAGCCGGGACGTCACCGTCGCCGTCATCGACACCGGCGTCGACGACACGCACCCCGACATCGCGCCGAACTTCGACCGCGGCGCCTCCGCCAACTGCGTGTCGGGCAAGCCGGACACGACCGACGGCTCCTGGCGGCCCAGCGCGGCGGAGAGTCCGCACGGCACGCATGTGGCGGGCGAGATCGCGGGCGCCAAGAACGGCGTCGGCATCACCGGTGTCGCGCCCGGCGTCAAGGTCGCCGGCATCAAGGTGTCCACCACCGCCGGCTACTTCTACACGGAGGCCGTGGTCTGCGGCTTCATGTGGGCGGCCGACCACGGCGTGGACGTGACCAACAACAGCTATTACACCGACCCGTGGTACTTCAACTGCAAGGACGACCCGGACCAGAGGGCGCTCGTCGACGCCATCACCCGGGCCTCCCGCTACGCGGAGAAGAAGGGCACGGTCAACGTCGCGGCGGCGGGCAACGAGAGTTACGACCTCGCGTCCGACTCGATCACCGACCCGGTGTCGCCGAACGACGGCACCCCGTCGGACCGGGTGATCGACCCGCACAAGTGCTACGACATACCGACCCAGCTGCCGGGTGTCGTCACGGTCGCGGCGACCGGGGCCAAGGGCATCAAGTCGTCCTTCTCCAACTACGGCCTCGGGGTCATCGACATCGCCGCGCCCGGCGGTGACTCGACGGCCTACCAGAAGCCGGAGCCCCCGGCGACCAGCGGTCTGATCCTCGGCCCGCTGCCGGGCGGCAAGTGGGGCTACATGGCGGGTACGTCGATGGCGACCCCGCATGTCGTGGGTGTGGCCGCATTGATCAAGTCAACCCATCCGCATGCCCCGGCGGCGCTGGTGAAGGCGCTGCTGTACGCCGAGGCGGACGCCACGCCGTGCACGGACCCGTACGACATCAACGGCGACGGCAAGGTCGACGCGGTGTGCGAGGGCGTGAAGAACCACAACGGCTTCTACGGCTGGGGCACGGCGGACGCGCTGGCGGCGGTGACCAAGTAGAGCCTGTGTGCAGATGACCCGGGCCGGGCGGCACGACCGCCCGGCCCGGGCGTCTTGTGCGACAGGATCTTCGTCATGCTCGAGTATGAAGATCCAGCGACCTGGAGTACCGAACCGGTCCGGCCCCGGGGACAGTTGGTGCTCCGCTTCCTGGCCACGGCCGCGTACCTGCCCGTACTGTGTCTGCTTGCCCCCGCGTCGTGGGCCTTCCTCTTCGCCGTGGGGCTGGTGGCCGAGGTGATCGCCGCGTTCAGCGACTCCGAGCGGTGGTTCGACAGGTTCATGGACCGGGTGCTGGACCGGACGATGAGACTGCCCGCCTGGTGCGTGACCTGGCCGGAACTGCGGCATGAGGGCGACACCGGCTACTACCGGGCACGGGTCGACAAGAAGGTCGCCGACTGGACCCGGCGGGCATCGAGGCCGGTCGTGCCGAAGAAGCCGCGACCGCCTGTCGAGTGTGCGATACCGCTGCGCGACTACCGCGGTGCGGGCGGGCGCTACGTCGCCGAAGTCGCCCTCGCCCAGGGCTGGGAGCTGCGCCCCACCGATGTCGGCAAGGAGGTGCGCCTGTGGTGGGCCGCCGCCAAGGTTGATTGAATCAATACTTCATAGTGCAGTCATGACTGCACTCAAGTTTGCTTGGGACACGGTGGGCGGCGATCCCGCTCTGCTCTCGCGTGTGTCGACCGTCTTGCGCCGGGGTGCGCTCGAAGCGAAGCTGCCCGTACGGGAGTTGGCGCGTGCCTGTGTGGCCGCCTGCGCGCTGGCCGCCGCCGAGTTGGGCGCGCGGCGGGCCGGGCTCGGTGAGGTGCCGGAGGTCCGGGTCGACGACGCGGCGGTCGCGGCGGCCTTCCACAGTGAGCGGCTGCTGCGGGTGGAAGGGCGGGCGCCGGTCGTCTTCGCGCCGCTGTCGCGGTTCTGGCGGACCGCGGACGGCTGGGTGCGCACCCACGCCAACTATCCACACCACCGGGCACGGCTGCTGGGCGCGCTGGGGCTGCCGCGGGACGCCCCGGCGCCGGTGTCGGACGTCGCCGCGCGGCTCGCCGAGCGGTCCGCCCTGGAGGTGGAGGAGACGGTGTACTGCGCGGGCGGCCTCGCCGTCGCCCTGCGCACGCCCGAGGAGTGGGCCGCGCACGAGCAGTCCGCCGCGCTGGTGCGGTGCCCGCTGGTGGAGCGCGAGCGGCTGGGCTCGGCGCCCGTGCGCGTGCTCGCGCCGGTCGGGGCGCTCCCCTGCTGCCGGCCGCCGGGCTGCGGGTGCTGGATCTGACCCGGGTCCTCGCGGGCCCGGTCGCCACCCGCACGCTGGCCCTGCTCGGCGCGGACGTACTGCGCGTGGACGCTCCGCTGCTGCCCGAACTCCCCGACCTGCACGCGGACACGGACATCGGGAAGCGGTCGGCGACGCTGGACCTCGCCACCGGGCGCACGGTCTTCGAGGATCTGCTGGCCGAGGCGGACGTCGTGGTCACCGGCTACCGGCCGGGCTCCCTGGACCGCTTCGGGCTGTCCCCGGAGGCGCTCGCCGAGCGGCGGCCCGGGCTGGTCGTGGCGCAGGTGTCGGCATGGGGCACCTACGGGCCGTGGGCCGGGCGGCGGGGCTTCGACAGCCTGGTGCAGGTCGCGACCGGCATCGCGACGATCGAGGGATCGGCCGAAGAGCCCGGCGCCCTGCCGGCGCAGGCCCTGGACCACGGCACGGGCTATCTGCTGGCGGCCGCGGTGCTGCGGGCGCTGACGGAGCAGTCGTACGACGGCGGCAGCCGAATCGTGCGGCCGGCGCTGGCCCGGACGGCGGCCTGGCTGACGCACGGGATCGAGCACCGCCCGGCAGGCACCACCACCCACGACGCGGCACACCCCCCGCTCGCCGAACGGGACAGCGCACTGGGACGGCTGCGATACGCCCCACCGCCGGTGTCCTTCACCGACGGACCGACCGACTGGGCGCGACCGCCGGGAGTCTGGGGAGCGGACGCACCCCGGTGGCACTGAGTGCGGGGGTGGCCGGAAACGTATCAGTGGACGGAACGCCCATCCCCCGGTTGCTTTCCTTTACTTGCCCCGTTTTGTGACCGCTGGCGAGGATCCAGGTGTGACGTTGATACGACCGACCGCGAAGGCGGACGGCGAGAGCCCGGCCGGCCGCCGGACCGGAGTGGTCCGGGCCGCCGCCGTCCTGGTCCTCGTGACGCTCGCCGCGCTGATATCCCTGCTGGGGCCGTCCGCCGCGCTGCACGGCACCGGCGAGGCGTCCGCGCCCGGCGTGGGCGGCTTGGCCCTGCTGCGCACGGCGCTGTTCACGGCCCTGTGCGTACCGGTGGGTGAGTTGTTCGTGAACCGGCTGGCGCAGCGGTTGCCCGGCGCTCCCCCGGACACCCCGCGCAGCTGGTCCCCGTACGCGGCAGCGACGGGATTCGTCGCCGCGCTCGGCCTCGCCTCGGTCGTGGCGACCGGGAACCTGGTGCCGCACAGCCTGTCCCAGATCGACGTCGGGGGGCTGTACTCCACGCGCGACGGCGCGCTCGCGCTGATCGAGGTCAACGCGTTCTTCGTCGCCGGTCTGTGCGCCCTGTCGCGTCGGCCCGGCACCCAGGTCTGGCCCCTGGCCGCGGTCGTCCTCGCGGAGGCCCTGCGCGCACACCCCACGACGGAGCACGGCCCGCTGATCGGCTCGGGCCTGACGCTCGTCCACCTGACGTGCGCGGTCCTGTGGGCGGGCGCCCTGCTGCATGTGCTGCGGACGCTGCGGCTCTGGCCCGATCGCGGAGGCGAGGCGGGCGCCGCGCTGCTGGGGCTCTACGCGCGCGTGGCCGCCGTACTGCTCGCGGCGATCACCGCCACCGGCCTGTGGAGCACCCTGCGACGGATGCCGGCGGACACGGTGCTGCACCAGCTGACGGCGACCGCCTACGGTCGCGTCCTGCTCGCCAAGGTGATCCTCGTGACGGTCGTCGCCCTGCTCGCCCTGTGGGCGCGAATCCGGCTGCGCCGGGCGCCCGACCCGCTGACCGCGTGCGTCCCCGCACGGGCCGAGGTCATCGCGCTCGGCGTGGTCATCACGGTGTCGGGGCTGCTGACGGCCCTCCCGCTGCCGATCCGCTGGTGACCGGCCGACGCCTCAGCCGGTGACAAGACCTAGAGCGCGGCGATGCCGTCACCACGCCGAGGCCGCTGACAGCCCTGCCGCAGCCGAACCACTGAAGACCGGCCGACGCCTCAATCGGTCACGAAAACCTAGAGCGCGGCGATGCCGTCACCACGCCGAGGCCGCTGACAGCCCTGCCGCAGCCGAACCACTGAAGACCGGCCGACGCCTCAGCCGGTGACGAGGACCTTGAGCGCGGTGCGCTCGTCCATCGCCTTGTAGCCGTCCGGTACACCCTCCAGGCCGACCGTCAGATCGAAGACCGGCGACGCGTCGACGGTGCCGTCCAGGACGTCGGGCAGCAGTTCCGGGATGTACGCGCGGACCGGTGCGACACCGCCGCGCAGGGCGATGTTGCGGTCGAACATGACGCCGAGGTCGAGGCCGGTGCCGCTGCCGTGCGGCACGCCGACGAAGCCGATCGCGCCGCCGTCACGGGTGATGTCGACCGCCGTACGCATCGACTGCTCGGTGCCGACGGCCTCGACGACGGCGTGCGCGCCCTGGCCGCGGGTGAGTTCACGGACCGCCTCGACGGCCGCCTCACCGCGCTCGGCGACGACGTCGGTCGCGCCGAAGCGGCGGGCGATGTCGGTACGGACCTGGTGGCGGCCGAGCGCGATGATCCGCTCGGCGCCGAGGCGCTTGGCGGCCAGCACGGCGCACAGGCCGACGGCACCGTCCCCGACGACGGCGACGGTGGCACCGGGCCGGACGCCCGCTCCCAGGGCGGCGTGGTGGCCGGTGCCGAGGACGTCGGACAGGGTCAGCAGGGCGGACAGCAGGTGGTCGTCGGAGGCCGCGTCCTTGGGCAGCTGGACGAGGGTGCCGTCGGCGAACGGGACGCGCACCGCCTCGCCCTGGCCGCCGTCGTACCCGACGGAGCCCCAGAAGCCGCCGTGCTCGCAGGACGTCGTCAGGCCCTCGCGGCAGTAGTCGCAGACGCCGTCCGACCACATGAAGGGGGCGACCACGAGATCGCCGCGCCGCACGGTGCTCACCTCGGAGCCGGTCTCCTCGACGACGCCGAGGAACTCGTGGCCGATCCGCTGGCCCGGCTGCCGGGCCGCCTCACCGCGGTACGCCCACAGGTCGCTGCCGCAGATACAGGCGCGCAGCACGCGCACCACGGCGTCGGTGGGCAGCTGCACCACGGGCTCGGGAACATCCTCCACGCGCATGTCGTACGGGGCGTGGATGGTGGTGGCGCGCATGGCGAGGGTCCTTCTCTGATCCGCGGTTCCGGGGGCGCCCAGGGGGTGGTCGAGCGCACTTCACGGTACGCCGCCGCCGACGCGCGCCGCTCGCCGAGGGTGCTCCGGACCGCTTGCCGTCGATCTCCGCGAACGGGATCCGCAGGACGGCCCATCCGCACGACGATCCGTCCGCAAGGCGGTCTAGACGCCCGCCGCCCCCAGCAGACTTCCTGCGGCGTACGTGACCCCCATGGCCAGCGCCCCGCCCGCCACGTTCCGCAGCACCGCGCGCCTCGGGTCGGCCGCGCCGAGCCGGGCGCTGCTCCACCCGGTGATGACGAGTGCGGCCAGCACGGACACCACGGTGACCGCGAGCCGCACCTGGGCCGGCGGCAGGACGATCGCGAGCAGCGGCAGCAGGGCGCCGACGGTGAAGGCCAAAAAGCTGGCCCAGGCCGCGTGCCAGGGATTGGTCAGCTCGTCCGGGTCGATACCGAGCTCCACGCGCGCGTGGGCCCTCAGCGCGTCCCGTTCCGTCAGCTGGACCGCCGCCTCCCGCGCCACGTCCCGGGTGAGCCCGCGCTCCTCCAGCAGCCCGGTCAGCTCCTCCAGTTCGGCGTCCGGCTGCTCCCTCAGCTCCCGCTTCTCCATGGCCAGCGCGGCCAGTTCCGAGTCGCGCTGGGTGGACACGGACACATACTCGCCCGCCGCCATCGACATCGACCCGGCGAGCAGCCCGGCCAGGCCCGCCGTCAGCAGGGCGGCCCGGTCGTCCGTCGCCCCGGCGACACCGACGACGAGCCCCGCGGTGGACACGATGCCGTCGTTCGCGCCCAGTACCCCGGCCCGCAGCCAGTTCAGCCGGGAGCCGAGCGCGCCGCTGTGCGCCTCGTCGTGGGTTGGTTCGGTCACATGCCCGAGGATCGCACCTTCGGTGTCACCAGACCCGTACCGACGCTCCCCGCGCGAACACCGGGCTCGTCGCGTCCGCGGGCGGCTGTGCCAGGGGCTCGGCCAGCTCCTCGACCGTGGGGCCCGCCTTCGCCGCGATCGGGTCGAGGAGGTCGAGGTCGAAGCCGTACAAGCGGGCCGCGTTGCCGCCGAGCATCGCAGCGACCTCCTCCCGCGGCACACCCGCGAACGCGAAGCGCAGTCCTTCCCGGGAGTAGGGGTAGGTGCCCTCGTCGTGCGGGTAGTCGCTGCCCCACATGATCTTGTCGAGGCCGATGCGGTCGCGCAGCGGCACCTCGTGCGGGCGCATGAAACTCGCGCCGACGAAGCAGCTGTCGCGCCACACCCGGGACGGCGCCTCGCCCATGCCGACCGCGAGGCCCGCACCGAACTTGGCCTCGGCCGTGGACGCCCGCGCCGCCGCCGCGACCATGCGGCCGTGGTAGTAGTCCAGCATGTCGAGCACGCCGGGGATCCAGCCCGAGCCCTGCTCGGTCAGGACCAGCTTGAGCCCCGGGTGGCGGCGGAAGGCGCCGCCGAAGACGAGGTGCCACAGCGCGCGGTGGGAGAACCAGGTCGTCTCGACCATGAAGACCGCGCGGGCGGCCGGTTCGTCGCCGAGCGGAGGGGACGCCGAGCCCGCGTGGTGGTTGACGGGGACGCCGAGTTCCGCGCAGACGGCCCAGATCGGGTCGTACGCCTTCGAGTACAGCTCGGGCAGGCCGGAGCCAGGCGGTGTGCCGGGCAGCATCGGGCCGCCCCTGAGGCCCGCCGCGACCGCCCACCGGATCTCCTTCACGGCCTCCTCCACGTCGTTCAGGAGGATCTGGAAGACGCCCGCCCGGCGGCCGGGCGCGGCCGCGCAGAAGTCGGCCAGCCAGCGGTTGTGGGCGCGCAGCCCCGCCCAGCGCATCTCGAACTCCGCCGCGGTCGGTGCCGGGGCCATCAGCGAGCCGGAGGGAAAGAACGGCGGGATGGTGTTCGGGAAGACGACCTCAGCGACGATGCCGTCCCGCTCCAGCTCCGCGAGGCGGCGCTCGGAGTTCCAGTTCCTGTCGGCCGTGTCGGCGAGCAGGTCCTCGTACGGGTTGACGTAGGTGGCCGCCCACGCGTCGAACGCGTCGTGGTGGCGCTTGTCCAAGTAGGGCCGGTAGTCGAGCAGATCGGCGCCCGCGTGGCAGTCGGCCGAGATCACCGTGTAGCGGTCGTCGCTCATGGCGTCACCCCCAGGACCGGGAAGTCGTTGTCGGTCAGCCAGTGCCGGCCCGCCTCGCGCGAACGCGCCCAGGACGCCTCGACGGCCGCCTGGTCGTCCGGCTGGCCGAGGTCGGCGGGCGTGGGGCCGATGCGGCGGGCCAGCGGGGTGAGCCGCTCGACGTCGAAGCCGAAGACGTCGGCCGCCGCCAGGCCCAGCATGCGGCGCGTCTCGGTGACCGGGATGTCGTGGAAGGTGCGCCGCAGCCACGCGCGCGTGTCGGGCCAGGTGCCCTCGGGGTGCGGGAAGTCGCTGCCCCACAGGATGTTGTCGACGCCGATCTCGTAGCGCTGGGCGAGTTCGCGGCGCTTGGTGTTGGTCGCGCAGATGAAGATCTGGCGGTCGAGGTACTCGTGCGGCGGGCGCTTCAGCTCCTCGAAGGGGGAGAGCTTCTTGCCGCCGTGCGCGCCGAGGTAGAGCCGGTCCATGAACCACAGCAGGTTGGGCAGCCACCAGCAGCCCGACTCGGCGACCCCGAACCTGAGGCCGGGGTGCCGCTCGAACACGCCCGACCACAGCAGGAACCAGAGCGGCCGCGCGGGCCACCAGGTGACCTCGGCGACATAGATGCCCAGGTGGTCGCCGTACTCGTGGCGCGGGGCCGCGCCGGAGTGGGTGACCACGGGCATCCCGCACTCGGCGGCCGCCGCCCACACGGGGTCGTAACGGCGGTCGTGATAGGGCTTCTTGTCGACCCACATGGAGGGGATCATCAGGGCGCCGAGACCGGACTCCCTGGCCCGGTGGACCTCGGCGACGACGTCGGGGACCTCGCCGGTGATGGGCAACAGGGCGACCCCGCAGTGCCGTTCGGGGTGCTGCGACACGAAGTCCGCCAGCCAGCGGTTGTGCGCCCGCGCACCCGCCATGCCCAGCTCAGGGTCCTGGTCGCCGGACAGCCCCAGACCGACCCCGAAGGGCGCGGCCGTCCGGCTGTCCACGGCGTCGGCGTCCGGGAAGACGACCTCGGCGACCACTCCGTCCCCGTCGAGCTCCTTGAGGCGCTGCGCGGTGTCCCAACCGCCGCGCAGTCCCTCGGCGTTGTCCTGGAACCACTTGCTCGCGAACGCCTCGTTGCGGATGCCGAGCCGTGTCATCTCCTCGCGGCGTCGTTCCTGGCCCGCGAGGAACTCGTCGAAGTCCCGGTGGAAGCGGGAGTCGAGATAGGGCCGGTACTCCTCGGTGGGCAGCCCGGCGTGGCAGTCGGAGGAGATGATCAGGTACGGGTCCTGGCCGGTCACGTCGGCCTCCTCAGTCTCGGTCCAGGATGAAGCTCTCCAGGTACGACGGGTTCGCACGGTCGAGCATCGAGCGCGCCCGTGCCCGGATCTGCGCGTCGCTGTGCTCGCTCGCGGGCAGCAGCCAGAAGCGGTCCGCGCGGATGCCGTCCACGACGAGGTCCGCGACCTCCTCGACCGGCGTGAAGCGCACTTCTTGGCCCGCCTCGCGCATCGCGGCCTCCCATTGGCCGAGGCTGCGGTACGGGGCCTTGCGGGGCCGCTGCTTGGCGTACCGGGCGGGCCGGTTGCGGTGCGACTCCCACAGGCCGGTGCGCAGCATGTGCGGCCCGGGGAAGAGCACCGAGGCGCCCACGCGCGCGTGCTCCGCCTTCAGATGGGCGTACAGGGACTCGGTCATGGTGACGACGGCCGCCTTGGTGACGGCGTACACGGAGGCGGTGGGGAGCGGGGCGATGCCGCCGTCACCGGAGGACGTGTTGACGACGTGACCGGGCTCGCCGGAGGCGAGCATCCGCGGCAGGAACGCCTGGATGCCGTGGAAGACGCCCCAAACGTTGACCGCGAACGCCCACTGCCAGTCGTTCGGTTCGTGCTCCCACATGCGTCCCTCGGCGCCCGAGCCGACCCCGGCGTTGTTGCACAGGACATGGACGGCCCCGTAGGTGTCGTACGCCGACTCCGCGAGGTCCAGGACCTGTTCGCGCTCGCCGACGTCGACCACGCGCGCGTGCACGTCGGCACCGTCCGCGCGCAGGTCCGCCGCGGCCTTCTCCAGTGCGGTCTCCTCGACGTCGGCGAGGACCACCTTGAGACCCTCCGCGGCGAACCGCCGGGCCATCGCCAGGCCGATCCCGCCGGCCGCTCCGGTGACGACGGCGACCTGTCCCGCCCTCAGTTCCATCAGGCGCTCCCCTCGGGAGGCGCGTCGAGAACCTGCCGCGGATCGTCGTAGCGCTGGTGGACGTACGGCAACAGGGCCTGCGCGCCGACCCGTTCGACGACCCGGCCGCTCTGGTCGCTGGTCTTCTCGCCGAGGGTGATCTCCAACAGGCGGCGGACGGGCAGGTCCGCGACCGGGTCGTACATGGACTCCCGCAGGACGACGTCCCCGGTGATCCCCTCCAGCCTGCGGACCTTCTCGTGGCGCACGCAGTGCACGAGCACCGGGTCGGCGTCGAAGCCGGAACCGTCCACCGCGGGAAGGAACTTGAAGTAGAAGTCGGTCTTGCGGGAGGACTCCGGCAGGGGCAGGGGGCCAGTCACCGCCCCGCGCACCTCCACGAAGGCGATGCCGTGCCGGGCGAGCGCGGCACGGACGACGAGACCGTCGCGCTCCACGGTCACCTCGCCGAGCTTCTTGGGCTCCCCGAAGACCTCGCGGCCGCCGATGAGGGCGCGTTCGTGGGTCATCGGCATGACGAGCGGGTACCAGCCCTCGACCGAGTCATGGGCGGCGGCGACGGCGAACGAACCGGCGCCGAGCGGGTATCCGGGTAAATCAACCTTGCTGATGTTCACCCGGACGAGTGGCCGTGCCGTCGGTTCGAGCGGGGGCGGCAGGACCGCGGCGACCGCGTCCGGGTCGGTCTCCCAGAGGGCCACCACACCGGTGGACCAGATGTCGGGGAGCTTCGCGCCCGCGGTGCGCGCGGCGGTGAGCTCCGCCTCGGTCCGTGCGCCGTACCGTACGCGTGCCATACGCCGTACCGCCCTTCCGTCGACCGTCATCCGCCCGGGCGGCAGCACGCTTGCACCGGGCGGTGAAAAGGTCCATAGCGGCGGCCCCGACATTCACGCCATTCACGGCACGCGCGCGCGGTGTGCGGACGGGTGCCGTGGCGGGGCGTCAGGAGAGCGGCCGGGGACGGGAGTGTCGGTCGCGGCCCGTATCCTCAGTGACCATGCTCGATGACCGTACGACCGCAGCGTCCTCCCCCACCCGGTGGCCGGCCGCGTATCCGAAGGGATACGCGGTCGTTGACGTGGAGACCACCGGCCTGGCCCGGGACGACCGGATAATCTCCGCGGCCGTCTACCGGCTGGACGCGCGCGGCGAGGTCGAGGACCACTGGTACACGCTGGTCAATCCGGAGCGCGATCCGGGCCCGGTGTGGATCCACGGTCTGACGAGTGAGGTGCTGGAGGGTGCGCCGCTCTTCGACGACATCGCCGAGGAGTTCGGCGCCCGTCTCGACGGCCGGGTGCTCGTCGCGCACAACGCGGTCTTCGACTGGCAGATGATCGCGCGTGAGTACGCGCGCGCGAAGCGCGAGCCGCCGGTGCGGCAGCGGCTGTGCACCATCGCGCTCTCCAAGGAGCTGGGGCTGCCGCTGCCCAACCACAAGCTGGAGTCCCTCGCGGCACACTTCGGGGTCGTGCAGCAGCGGGCGCACCACGCGCTGGACGACGCGCGCGTGCTGGCCGAGGCGTTCCGGCCCAGTCTGCGGGCCGCGGCGCGGGGCGGCGTGCGGCTGCCGCTGCTGGAGTGCCGGCCGCTGACCGAGTGGAACGACCGGCCGGCGGCCCTGATCGGCCGTCAGCCGGGTGGGGGCTACGGCGGCTACCGGCCGACGAGTTGGCGTCCGTCCCGCAAGCGGCCCGCGTGCCCCCACCCCAACCCCGGGCGGTACGAAGACGGCAAACGCCTCAAGCAGGGCATGCGGGTCGCGTTCTCCGGGGACACCTCGGTCGACCGCGACCTGCTGGAGGACCGGGCGGTCGAGGCCGGGCTGCATGTCGCGACGAGCATCTCCCGGCTCACCAGCCTGCTCGTCACCAACGACCCGGACTCGGGCACGTCGAAGGTGGTCAAGGCGCGGCAGTTCGGGACACCGGTGGTGGACGAGGCGGCGTTCGGGCAGCTCCTCAGGGACGTCGAGCCCGCGTCGGAGAAGTGACCGTACGGATGGGTGATTGCCGTGCGACTCGCCCGGAGCCCACTCGCCCGGGCGGCGGCGACCGCTCACCCTGTGGCCCATGGCGAAATGCGAAGTTTGCGGCAATGACTACGGAATGACCTTCGAGGTCCATGCCCAGGGCGCGGTACACGTCTTCGACTGCTTCTCCTGTGCGATCCACCGCATGGCCCCGGTCTGCGAGCACTGCAAGGTCTCGATCATCGGCCAGGGCGCCGAGGCCGACGGCAACTTCTACTGCGGCGCCCACTGCGCCCGCGAGGCGGGGAAGGTGGGGATCGTCGACCGCGTGTGAGCCGGTACCCGCCCGATTGCACCCCGCGACCGAGTTGTACCGTCGTGGGGTGCACCGCTACCGCTTCCTGCTCACCCGCCAGTGGGTGATCCTCACCCTCGTCGCGATCGCGCTGATCCCGACGATGATCGAGCTCGGCTTCTGGCAGGAACACCGGTACCAGGAGCGCAGCGCACGCAACCAGCTGGTCTCCGACGCGCTGCACGCCAAGCCGGTACCCGTGGAGCAGCTGACCTCGCCCGGCCACACCGTGACCAGCGGCGAGCGGTACCACACCGTGACCGCCAAAGGCCGCTTCGACACCGGCCACGAGGTCGTCGTGCGCCGCCGCACCAACTCCGACGACGAGATCGGCTACCACGTCCTGACCCCGTTCGTCCTGACGGACGGCAAGGTACTGCTGGTCAACCGGGGATGGATCCCCGCGAACGCCAGGAGCCAGACCGCGTTCCCCGAGATCCCCGCCCCGCCCCGCGGCGAGCTCACCGTCACCGGCCGGCTGATGCCCGACGAGACGACCGCGGCGAGCGGCATCAAGGACCTCAAGGGGCTGCCGGACCGGCAGATCATGCTGATCAGCAGCGCGCGGGAGGCCCGGCGCCTGGACGCCCAGGTGCTCGGCGGGTACATCGCGCAGACGACGCCCGAGCCGAAGGGCGACACCCCGGAGCTGATCGGCGAGCCCGGCAACGAGGACGCCCCGCTGAACTACGCGTACATGATCCAGTGGTGGCTCTTCGCCGCGGGCGTCCCGGTGGGCTGGTGGGTCCTGGTACGACGTGAGCTGCGCGACCGGATCGAGGCGGCGCGGCGGCCGAGCGAGGACCCGGAGCCGGCCGCGGTGTGAGCCGGCCGGCAGGTCCGACGCGCGGCATCGCCGTCGCCGGTGCGTCACTCCCCCGGCCGATGCCCTGATTGCCCCCTCGGCCCGCCGGGAACCCGCAACTGCGTGCACCCGTGCATCGAGGACTACGCGCTCATCGGCGACGAACAGACGGCCGCCCTGGTCGGCAGGGACGGCTCCATCGACTGGCTGTGTCTGCCGCGTTTCGACTCCGCCGCGTGCTTCGCCAGACTCCTCGGGGACGAGGAGAACGGCCACTGGAGGATCGCCCCCAAGAAAGCGGGCACCTGCACGCGCCGCGCCTACCGCCCCGACACCCTGGTGCTGGACACCGAGTGGGAGACCGACGAGGGGACGGTCCGGGTCACCGACCTGATGCCACAGCGTGAACGCGCCCCCGACGTCGTACGCATCGTGGAGGGCGTCAGCGGCCGGGTCACCGTGCGCAGCGTGCTCCGTCTGCGCTTCGACTACGGCGCGATCATCCCCTGGATGCGCAGATCCGGCGGCCACCGGGTGGCCGTCGCCGGGCCGGACTCGGTGTGGCTGCGCAGCGAGCCCGCCGTGCGGACGTGGGGCAAGGACTTCGGCACGTACTCGGAGTTCACCGTCGAGGAGGGCGAGCGGGTCGCGTTCGTCCTCACCTGGCACCCCTCGCACGAGCCCCGTCCCCGGCTCGTCGACCCGTACGAGGCACTGCGCTCCAGTGTCACGGACTGGCGGCGCTGGACGGTCCGCTGCGCGTACGACGGTCCGTACCGGGACGTGGTCGTCCGGTCCCTGATCACCCTCAAGGCCCTGACCTACGCCCCGACCGGTGGCATCGTCGCCGCAGCCACCACCTCGCTGCCCGAGGAGCTGGGCGGTGTGCGCAACTGGGACTACCGGTACTGCTGGCTGCGCGACTCCACCCTCACGCTCGGCGCCCTGCTGTCCGCGGGCTACCACAAGGAGGCCCAGGCCTGGCGCGACTGGCTGCTGCGGGCGGTGGCGGGCGACCCGGGGCATCTGCAGATCATGTACGGCGTGGCGGGTGAGCGGAGGCTGCCCGAGTTCGAGGTGCCCTGGCTGTCCGGCTTCGCGGAGTCGGCACCCGTACGGATCGGCAACGGCGCCGTGAGCCAGCTCCAGCTGGACGTGTACGGGGAGGTCCTGGACTCGCTGTGGCTGACCCGGCGCGCGGGCCTGTCGCCCAGGCCGCACATGTGGTCGCTCCAGGGCGTCCTGCTGGAGTGGCTGCGCGAGCACTGGCGGCAGCCGGACGAGGGCCTGTGGGAGATGCGCGGCGGCCGCCGTCACTTCGTGCACTCGAAGGTGATGGTGTGGGTGGCCGCCGACCGGGCCGT
The DNA here is from genome assembly GCF_025642155.1 of Streptomyces sp. HUAS 15-9. Classification (NCBI taxonomy): domain Bacteria; kingdom Bacillati; phylum Actinomycetota; class Actinomycetes; order Kitasatosporales; family Streptomycetaceae; genus Streptomyces; species Streptomyces qianjiangensis. Next base: position 2,033,834 of record NZ_CP106798.1, read on the forward strand.
GCGCACGCTGGAGGAGCACCGGGAGCTGCCCGGGGACGTGGCGGGCTGGCGCGCGCTGCGGGACGAGGTGCACCAAGAGGTGTGCGAGAAGGGCTACGACCCGCAGCGGAACACCTTCACGCAGTACTACGGCTCGCGCGAACTGGACGCCGCCCTGCTGCTCATCCCGCGTGTCGGCTTCCTGCCGCCCGACGATCCGCGCGTCGTCGGCACGGTCGACGCGGTCCGCGAGACGCTCGGGCACGGCGGCTTCGTACGCCGCTACGACAGCTCGGACGCAGTGGTAGACGGACTTCCCGGCCAGGAGGGCGCGTTCCTGGCGTGCTCGTTCTGGCTCGCGGACGCCCTGCACATGACGGGCCGTGCGGACGAGGCACGGGAGTTGTTCGAGGGGCTGGTCGCTCTCGCCAACGACGTGGGGCTGCTGGCCGAGGAGTACGACCCGGTGGCCGGCCGTCTGCTCGGCAACTTCCCGCAGGCGTTCAGCCACATCGGCCTGGTGAACACCGCTCTCGCCCTGTTCGGGGGCGACGGGGCAGGATAGGGGCCATGGATCTTGGACTGAAGGACCGGGTGTACGTCGTCACCGGGGCGACGCGCGGACTGGGCAACGCCGCCGCGCGCGAGCTCGTCGCCGACGGGGCGAAGGTGGTCGTCACGGGGCGGGACGAGAAGCGCGTCGCGGACGCGGCGGCCGAACTGGGCCCGAACGCGGCCGGGGTGGCCATCGACAACGCCGACCCCGAGGCTCCGGCGCGGCTGATCGCGGCCGCCCGTGAGCACTTCGGCGGCTTCGACGGCGTCCTCGTCAGCGTCGGCGGCCCGCCGCCCGGGTTCATCGCCGACAACACGGACGAGCAGTGGCGTACGGCGTTCGACTCCGTGTTCCTCGGCGCGGTGCGGTTGGCTCGCGCCGCGTCGGCCGAGTTGGAGGCGGGCGGTGTCATCGGCTTCGTGCTGTCGGCTTCCGTGCACGAGCCGATTCCGGCGCTGACGATCTCCAACGGGCTGCGGCCCGGCCTCGCCGGGTTCGCCAAGTCGATCGCGGACGAGCTCGGGCCGCGGGGGATCCGTGTCGTGGGCCTGCTGCCCTCGCGCATCGACACGGATCGCGTGCGCGAGCTGGACGCGTTGTCGGCGGATCCCGAGGCCACCCGGGCCGCCCATGAGTCCCGGATTCCGTTGCGCCGGTACGGGACGCCCGAGGAGTTCGGACGGGTGGCCGCGTTCTTGATGTCTCCGGCCGCGTCCTATCTGACCGGGATCATGGTGCCTGTCGACGGCGGGATGCGGCACGGGTTCTGAGGGCCGCTGCCTCAAGTGACCCTCTCTGCCCGGTGCTTGACCGCCCGGAGTCTTACCTCCGCCGGTAGCTTCGCCAGGCCCGCCGACTCGCGGGCGTGGGTCAGGGACTCGGTGGTGAGGGCGTGCAGGGCCGCCCCGGGGTCGACGTCCGGCTCCAGTTGGAGCCAGACGTGGGCCTCGGGAGCGGTGCGCCTGCCCGTCAGTGTGGCGTGTGCGTGCGCCACGCCGTCCAGGCGTGCCGCGTCGAGGACGAGCACGCCCTCCAGGGCCCGCCCGCGCAGCAGCGCGCCCTCGCCGTCGCCGGTGTCGACGAGCAGTTCGGCGAGCCGGCGCCGGCGCAGCACCGCGGCGAGCCACCACAGGGCGAGCAGGACGAGGACGGCGAGCACGGCGAAGACCGTCGGCCACCACCAGTCGGCGTCCCGCCAGCGCGTCCGCCGGGCCGCGCCGAGCAGGACGTCATGGCGCCCGTCGTGGATCCACCACGACGGGGGCCGCACACCCAGGCCCACGGCGAGCACCGAGCCGCCGACGGCGACCAGCAGCAGCCCCACGACTCCGATCAGCACGCGGTTGACCGCCCTGAGCATCGCCCTCACCCCTTCCGTCCGGGCCGCGCGACATGCAGGGTCAGCGCGGGCGGCCGGGTCAGGCCGAGGCCCCTGATCGCATCCTTGAGGGTGCCGTCCAGGTCGGCGCGTACGTCGTCGAGGTCGCGGAAGTGCGAGACCGCGCGGACGTCGGCCTTCCGCCGCCGCAGCCGCACCCGCACCGCCCGGACACCCGCGATCTCCATGGCGCGGTCGCGCAGCACCATGGCCGCGGCGTCGCGCCGCAGTGCGGCCCGGACGTCGGGGTGCGGGCGCCGCATCGGCAGCAGGGCACGCAGACCGGGCGTGACGGCGAGCACGATCAGCCACAGGCCGAGGGCCGCGGCGACTCCGGCGCCGACCAGCACCCAGATGTCGTCGAGGGGCCGCGTGGAGAGCTGGCCGGCCAGCTCGCGGCGCCAGCGCATCGCGGGCCGGTGGGCTCGTACGGCGGCAATGTCGTAGAGGAAGGCGGCCGCGACGACCAGGAGCAGCAGCGCGACGATGCCCGCGGGGACGCGGCGCACCGACCAGAAGCGGTCGCTGCGGCCGTCGGTTCCTTCCTCCGCCGCCGGTGGGGGCGGCTCGGGCGCCTTCTCGATGACGGTCAGCGGCTGTGTGGTGGTCTCGGATCCCCGGGGCTCGCTCATCGCGTCCTCCCCTGTGCCGTGCCCTGTGGGTGCGCCGGGTGCAGCCGCTCCACCTGGACGGCGACCTCCGGCACCTCCATTCCCACCAACGCGCCTACCCGCTCGACGACATGGCGACGCACGGCCGCGCACCGGGCGCCGATGTCGCTCGGGTAGTCGAGTTCGAGGTGGACGCGGACGCGGACCGTGTCGTGGTGGACGACGACCGTGGCCTGCGGGGCGGCGGCTTCCTTCGTCAGCGGTGCGACCGCCTCGCGTGCGGCCTCGGCCGCGATCTTGGCGACGACCCGGTCGGCGATCCGCAGCGCACCGCGTTCCCCCGGTGCCACCACCGCCGGGAGTCTGCGCGGGTCACCGGCTCCCTCATGCACGGAGGTCACCGCCGCCGGTCGCGCCGGTCGTCACGGGTGCGGAAGAAGTCGCCCAGTTCCAGGTCCCCCTCCAGGAACCGGCCGACGACGAACCCGACGGCGCCCAGCGCCGCCACCAGCAGGAAGGCACCGAACCCGCCGAAATATCCGGCGAAGCCGAGCGCCATCCCGGCGATCATGCCGACCACGGCCATGCTCATGCTGCGCTCCTCAGCTCCTCAGCCGTGCGTTGTCAGGTCGCCGGGCGTCACTGGATCCGGGGCTCCGGCTCCTCTTCTTCTTCCTCGGGCAGCTTGACATCACTCACCGCGATGTTGACCTCGACGACCTCGAGTCCGGTCATCCGTTCCACCGCGGCGACCACGTTCTCGCGTACGTCCCGTGCGACATCGCCGATCGACACGCCGTAGTCCACGACGATCTCCAGGTCGAGTGCGGTCTGCACCTCGCCGACCTCGGCCTTCACCCCTCGGGTCACCGACTTCGAGCCGCCCGGCACCCGGTCCCGTACGGCCCCGAAGGTCCGCGAGAGTCCACTGCCCATGGCATGCACGCCGAGCACGTCCCGCGCGGCCATCCCGGCGATCTTCTCCACGACACCGTCGGCGATGGTCGTGCGCCCCCGGCCCGCCGGATCGCCGCCACCGCGTCGGGTGGGCTTGCGCGTGGTCACCGGCTGGTCGCCCTCGGGGGTCGTCGTCCGGTTCTGCTCCGTCATGTCGGTCATGGCCGTACGTCCCTTTCGGTCGTCGTCCCCTCCGACCACGGTAAGCGCGGTTGCTCGGTCGTGCGCCGGGGATGCGGCAGGCTGGAGCAATGACGGCGGATGGATGGACACAGGCCGTACGGCATCAACTCGGGCTCGGCAGGCTGCTTCCGCTCGGCGGCCCGCGCGACGGCGTGTGGATCGCGGAGGCGGCGGCCCGCGCGGTGCTGCTGCGCGCGGCGGCAAAGGTGCCGGGCGTCGTGCCGGGCGCGCTGCGGATCACGCTCGCCGATCCGGGAGACGCGCCCGAGGCCGCCGTACCGGCGCCGCCGGCGGCGTTTGCCCCGGGACCGCTCCGGGTGACGGCGGACTTCGCGGCGACGGCGGCCGAACCCCTGCCGGCGACGGCGTCCCGGCTGCGGCTGGCGCTGGCGAGCACGGCGGCGGACGGTCTCGGCCTCGCGCTCGCGGAGGTGGACCTACGGGTGACGGACCTGCTGGAGGAACAGGCGGAGCCCTCTGAGGTGAGCCCGCCGCAGCCTGCGCGGGCCCGCCAGGCGACGGATCCGGACGAGGTCCGCGCGGCGGCGGCAGCGCTCTCCGTCCCGGGCGTGACCCATCTGACCGGCTCCCTGGGCGGGCTCGGCCGGGCGGTGCACATCGAGGAACGGCAGGAGGACGCCACGCTGCCGCACCGCCACGTCCGGGTGGAGGTGGCGGTGGACGGACAGCGCCGGGTTCTGGACGTGGCCCGGCAGGTGCGCGCGGCGGTGCGGGAGTCGCTGGACGATCACCCGACGGTGGCGGTGCTGGTCACCACGGTGAGCTGAGCGCGCGACCGTGTCGGGCTCATTCGCCCACGCCGGCCAGGTCCCGCAGTCGGCGGGCCTGGGCCTGCCGCTCGGCGGCACGCTGCTCCTCGTACGAACGGCCGCTCGCGCCGCGCAGCAGGGCCTTGGTCTCCACGACCGCGTCCCGGGGCGCGGCGAGCAGCGCGGACGCCAGGTCCCGCACCGCGCCGTCGAGTTCGCCGGCGGGCACGGCGAGGTTGGCCAGGCCCGAACCGACGGCCTCCTCGGCATGGACGAACCGCCCGGTCGCGCAGATCTCCAGCGCGCGGGCGTATCCGACCAGCTCGACCAGCGGGTGCGTACCCGTCAGGTCGGGCACGATCCCAAGGCTCGTCTCGCGCATGGCGAACTGCACGTCGTCGGCGACAACGCGCAGGTCACAGGCGAGGGCCAGCTGGAAGCCGGCACCGATGGCATGCCCCTGGACGGCGGCGATGGACACGATGTCGTTCCGCCTCCACCAGGTGAAACCCTCCTGGTACTCGGCGATGGTCGCGTCCAGCGCGGCGTCGTCGCGGCGCGCGATGTCGGTGAACGTCGGCTCGCCCGGGATCCCCTCCGGCGTGAACATCTGACGGTCCAGGCCGGCGGAGAAGGACTTGCCCTCACCACGCAGCACGACGACCCGGACGGAGCCCGGCAGCAACCGCCCGGCCTCGGCCAACGCCCGCCACAGAGCTGGGCTTTGGGCGTTGCGCTTGGCCGGGTTGGTCAGCGTCACCGTGGCGAGCGCGTCGTCGACGGTGAGCCGTACGCCGTCCTTGTCGAGTACAGGAGCGAGGTCCTGGGCGGGCGAAGCCATGGGGCGCCTCCGATGGGTGCGGTCATCCTGCGCACCGTACGACATCTGGTCGTACGACGACACAGCTAAGTGACTGCACAGTAACCACCCGGCCGATCACCCGACCGACCGGGTGGCCACCATCGAAGCCGATGGGCCGCCCGAGGTCAGGACGTTGCGGCCTTCTTGCCCCGGGTCGCTCCGCCACGCCCACGCAGCGTGACGCCCGACTCGCTGAGCATCCGGTGTACGAAGCCATACGAGCGGCCGGTCTCCTCGGCCAGCGCCCGGATGCTCGCACCGGAGTCGTACTTCTTCTTCAGGTCTGCCGCGAGCTTGTCGCGCGCGGCGCCGGTCACCCGGCTGCCCTTCTTCAGAGTCTCGGCCACCCGTGCCTCCTCATGGGAAGTGCGCTCTGGTCCCCTCATGATCACCCCTCCGGGGCGTGATGGCCACCCATTCGGCAAGGTCCGTGAGACATGGTTGTGACGACAGGAGTACATCCCCACAAGCGGAATCTGCAATTCCGAACACTCGTACCCATACCGCCGAACGGGTTCTTTCACGAAGTGCCAGGTCAGAGACGCGACGCGACCGACCCCTTGTCGACAAAGGGATCGGCAGCGAAATCGATGTAGGACACACCTCGATACGAGGAGATCTCACACAGATGATGGATCACGGCTAGGCCGAATGATCCATAGCCAGTGGATCACCGATTCGATCAAGCGAGCGCGACGAGATCCGCGTAGCCCGCGCCCCACAGGTCCTCGACGCCGTCCGGCAGCAGGATGATCCGCTCCGGCTGGAGCGCCTCGACGGCGCCCTCGTCGTGGGTGACGAGGACGACCGCGCCCTTGTAGGTGCGCAGCGCGCCGAGGATCTCCTCGCGGCTGGCCGGGTCGAGGTTGTTGGTCGGCTCGTCGAGCAGCAGGACGTTCGCCGACGACACCACGAGCGTGGCCAGGGCGAGACGGGTCTTCTCGCCGCCGGAGAGCACACCGGCGGGCTTGTCCACGTCGTCGCCGGAGAAGAGGAAGGAGCCCAGCACCTTGCGGACCTCCACGAGGTCCATGTCGGGGGCGGCCGAGCGCATGTTCTCCAGGACCGTGCGCTCGGGGTCCAGGGTCTCGTGCTCCTGGGCGTAGTAGCCGAGCTTGAGGCCGTGGCCGGGGACGACCTCGCCGGTGTCGGGCTGCTCCACCCCGCCGAGCAGCCGCAGCAGGGTGGTCTTTCCGGCACCGTTGAGACCGAGGATGACGACCCTCGAGCCCTTGTCGATGGCCAGGTCGACGTCGGTGAAGATCTCCAGCGAGCCGTACGACTTGGACAGCCCCTCGGCCATCAGCGGGGTCCTGCCGCAGGGCGAGGGCTCGGGGAAGCGGAGCTTGGCGACCTTGTCGGACTGGCGGACCGCTTCGAGGCCGGACAGCAGCTTCTCGGCGCGGCGGGCCATGTTCTGCGCGGCGACCGTCTTGGTGGCCTTGGCGCGCATCTTGTCCGCCTGGGAGTTGAGCGCGGCGGCCTTCTTCTCGGCGTTGGCGCGCTCGCGCTTGCGGCGCTTCTCGTCGGCCTCGCGCTGCTGCTGGTAGAGCTTCCAGCCCATGTTGTAGATGTCGATCTGGGCGCGGTTGGCGTCCAGGTAGAACACCTTGTTGACGACCGTCTCGACCAGGTCGACGTCGTGGGAGATCACGATGAAGCCGCCGCGGTAGGTCTTCAGGTAGTCGCGCAGCCAGATGATCGAGTCCGCGTCGAGGTGGTTCGTCGGCTCGTCGAGCAGCAGCGTGTCCGCGTCGGAGAACAGGATCCGGGCCAGCTCGATACGGCGGCGCTGACCGCCGGAGAGCGTGTGCAGGGGCTGGCCGAGCACACGGTCGGGCAGGTTGAGCGCGGCGGCGATGGTGGCGGCCTCGGCCTCGGCGGCGTACCCGCCCTTGGTGAGGAACTCGGTCTCCTGGCGCTCGTACTGCTTGAGGGCCTTCTCGCGGGTGGCGCCCTTGCCGGTGGCGATGCGCTCCTCGTTCTCGCGCATCTTGCGGATCAGTATGTCGAGGCCGCGCGCGGACAGGACGCGGTCACGGGCGAGGACGTCGAGGTCGCCGGTGCGGGGGTCCTGGGGGAGGTAGCCGACCTCGCCGGAGCGGGTGACGGTGCCTCCGGCGGGGATGCCGTCGCCGGCCAGGACCTTGGTCAGGGTCGTCTTGCCTGCGCCGTTGCGGCCGACGAGACCGATGCGGTCGCCCTTGGCGACACGGAAGGAGGCGTTCTCGATGAGGATGCGGGCACCGGCGCGCAGCTCGATACCGGAGGCGGAGATCACGGACAGACTCCAGGGCGGAGGGGGTTGGCGGGTGGGCGGCTGAGGACGTTCCCGCCGTCTAATGCGCGAGGAGAATGGCCATGGGCCAAGTCTAACGGGGCGATGCAAGCGCTTTTTCTGCGCGCAGACGTACGGCTGCGGGTGCCCAGGTACCCCTGCCCGGGCACGCCGAGCACTCCACCCCAGCTCGCGAAGGTGACCGCCACGCACGGTCCGGTCCCCCGCACACATGGAGCGGAGGCCCGGGCACCGACCCGACCGTGACGAACCGCACGCCGACGGCGAGCGCCACGGGGCGAACGGGCCCATCTCGCGGACAACGCGACTGCGCGCGCTCCGAGGCCCACGGGCACGGAGCCGGGCGACCGGGTACGGGTGCGGGTGCGGCCCCGGCCGTGACGAACCTGCTGTCCGCACCGCAGACACGGACACCGCTCGGGGTGGAGGGCAGGCGGCGGATACGACGTGCCGTAGCCATGCGTGCCCGGCCCCCGTGGACATCGCGCCGGGCAACAGCTTCTGCCGAGGCCCTGGTTTCCGGGGTCGGGGCGTTGTCAGTGGGGGGTGCCAGACTGGGCAGCAGGCTCACGACACCGGTGCAGGACCGACACACAAGGAGTGATCGGCATGGCGGGTACGGGCGGTGGGCGGCCGAGTATCTTTCCGACTCTGCTGTACGCGGACGCGAAAGCCGCGATCAGACAACTCACGGAGGCCTTCGGGTTCACCGAGCTCTCGGTGTACGAGGGCGAGGACGGCTCGGTGCTGCACGCCGAGCTGGTGCAGGGCAACGGTGCCGTGATGATCGGCTCCAAGGGCCGCGGCGGCGTCTTCGACACGGCGATGAAGGACGCGGGCCCCGCGGGTGTGTACGTCGTCGTGGACGACGTGGACGCACACCACCAGCGTGCCGTGGACCACGGCGCGGACATCCTGATGCCCCCGACGGACCAGGACTACGGCTCGCGGGACTACATGGCCCGGGACGCCGAGGGCAACATCTGGAGCTTCGGCACGTACGCCCCCGAGATAGCGGCCTGAGCGGCCCCTCTCCCCCGCCCGGCTATCCCCCGGTGTGCACCTGGAAGGCCGCCCGGCGCACGGCCTTGGCCAGGGCCGGGTCGGGGTGGGCCGCGGCGAGGGCGACCAGGACCTGCACGGTGCGGGGGTGACCGACGGCGCGCACCTCGTCCAGCAGCTTCGGGACGGTGGGCTGCACCGCGGACTCCAGGTGCCGGACGAGCAGTGGCGCCTCGCCGTGGTCGGCGACGGCTGCGGCGGTGTCCACCCACAGCCAGGTGGCCTCTTTCCGGGTGAGGACCTCGTGGGCGTCCTCCGGGTCGGCACCGTCGTGCTCGGCGAGCCACAGCAGGGCGTACGGCCGCAGGGTCGGATCGTCGGCCACGGCGCGGACGTCGGGCTCGGCGGGGGCGCCGACGACACGCAGCGCCTCGAAGGCGAGGCCGCGCAGCAGGGCGTCCTCGCCGCGGGCGGCGCCGATGAGTTCGGTGACGGCGCTACCGACGGTGCGGGCGGCGAGCCAGGCGCGGTACTCGGCGCGGGCCGCGTTGGGGCGGAGCCGGGCGCAGCCGCGCAGCATCGCCTCGGCGGCCTGCTCGATGTTCCCGGCGGGGCTCTGCGCGGCCACGCAGATCTGCTCCAGCTTGACCCAGACCGCCCAGCTGCCCAGCGGGGTGAGCGTGGCCTGGCCGTCGCCGCAGGTGAGGGCGCCGACGGAGGCGAGGGCGTGCAGGGACCAGTCGAGCAGGGGGGCGAGCGGGGTGTCCCCGACGGGTGCGGGTTCCGCCGGGTCGGCGCCGGCGGAAAGCACGGCGGCTGAGGGCGCGGCAGCGGTAGGGCTCGCGGGCCCTGGCTCGTAGGGGACTTCGCAGCGCTCGGTGCGCAGTTCGGTGACCCGCTGCTGAAGCAGGTCGAGAAGCTGCTCGACCGGGACGGGACCGGCGGACAGCTGGAGGAAGGAGAGCACCTGGGGCATGGCCGAGACGACCTCGGCGACCGCGGCGGGCTCGTGGTCCGGGGGTTCCGGGTGGGCGAGCGACCAGGCGTCGAAGAGGGCGACCCAGCCGCGCAGTACGGCGCTGTCGTCCCGGTCCCAGGCGCGCAGACGCCAGCCGGGGCGCGCGCTGTCGCCGTGCACCTCGACGAGGCCGGCGAGGCGGGCGATGTCCCAGTCGGCGCGGACCTGAGCGGAGGTCAGGCCCAGGTCGGCGGCCGCCCGTTCGGCGGTCGCGGCGGAGAGAGTGGCCTTGCCGTCGTCGGTCCCGCCTGCGCGGCCGGGGCCGAGGGCGGCGTCGGCCCAGTGGGCGACGCGGGCCGCGGCGGCCAGCCCGGAGCGCGCCATTCTGGCCAGTTCCACGAGGGCCGGTGTGCCCTCCGGAGGGCGCGGTGCGGGGCGGCGCGAGGGCCGCTGGTTGATCGCTCGGGGGGCGGCGGCCAGGGGTCGCGGTCGGACAAGTCGAAGCCTGGAGTCGCGCGGGATACGGGACGTCACGGGTGCAGTCTTCCGGTTGACGGTCCGAAAACCCAAACGGAATGTCACGGCGGGCGACGGGGCTGGCCAACGCACGCGCTCGTGTGGGGCCAGGGAGGTGGGTTCAGGCCAGTGGTACGGCCTTAAACGGAACGGCCGGAACCGGGCTTGCGGCCCGGGTGCCCGGCAGGCGGGAGAGCGCGGGAATCCTCACATCAGCGGGGTCAGGAACCGGCGCAGCCGCTCCTCGTACTCCTTCGGGTCGGCGTTCCACATCGCCGCGTGCGGGGCGTGCGGCACGGTGTGGAGGGCGACACGGTCGGGGCGGCGGGTGGCGAGCCGACGGGAGTAGGCCCAGGGGGCCACCTCGTCGTCCGGGCCGTGGATGATCAGGGTGGGGACCCTGAGCTGGTCGGGGTCGGCGGTCTCGGCGACGTGGTCGACGTGCAGGCCGGCCCGGCCCTGGGCGGCGCGCACCGCGAGCGGCAGCAGGGCCTCCGGGGTGTGCCGGGCCGTGGCCAGGGCGCGCAGCGTGGCCTCCCAGCTGAGCACCGGCGAGTCGAGGACCAGGCCGGCGACGTGGTCGCGCACCGAGGAGTGCAGGGCGGCGCGCAGCGCCATGGTGGCGCCGGTGGACCAGCCGTACAGGACGACGCGGCGGGCGCCGTAGCGGACGGCGTAGCGGATCGCCGCGTCCAGGTCGCGCCATTCGGTCTCGCCGAGGTGGTTGAGGCCGTCCGGCGGGCGGGGTGCGCCGAGATCGCCGCGGTAGGCGAGGTCGAGCACGGGGACGCGCCGGTGGTGCAGGAAGCCCATGACGTTCATGGGGTGCTCGCGGGTGGTGCCCAGGCCGTGCACGGTGATCACCCAGGTGTCCCGGGATCCGGGCACGAACCAGGCGGGCAGAGCGCCGAGTTCGCCGGGTACGTCGATGTCGGCGTGGTCGAGGCCGAGGGCGGTGCTCGGGTTGCCGACGTGCACGTTCGGAGTGAGCCAGACCTTGTCGCCGGAGTCGAGGGTGCCGTGCGTGACCCGTTCCAGGCGGCGTACGACGGTGTCGGCCTTGTGCTCGGCGGACTCCAGGACGGGTCCGACGACCGCGTGCGAGCCGTCGCCGGACAGGCCGTAGATGCCGGGGCGCAGGGAGGCCAGGTCGCGGGTGATCGTGATCCGGCCCGCGGCCGTGCCGTGCACGGTGAGCCGGGGCTCGGTGGGCAGTGGCCGGCCGGGCGGCGCCTTGAGTGCGGCGTCGCTGGCTATCCGACCGGCGGCGACGCCGGCCGCGCCGGCCGCCAGGACCGCGGTGACGGCCGCGGCCGTCGCTGTGACAGTGCGCACGCTTCCAGTGTCCCGGCGGAGCCGGTCACCGGCCAGTGGGCGCACGTCCGTCCGGTGACACCAGCGGTTTTCGGCCGGTGGCACCGGGTGTTTTTCCGGACCGCCCCGGCGGCCGTCAGCGGCGCTGGCCGTATCCCGCCAGCCGCTCCCCGGCCTCGGCCAGCTGCTGCTCCGACAGCAGTGACGGTGTCAGGCCGGGTACCGATGACGCCGTCAGCCACAGCCGGCACATCCACTCCAGCTGGGCCGTGCGGTCGTAGGCCTGGTCGAGGGAGGTGCCGTATGTGAGGGTGCCGTGGTTCTGGAGGAGACAGCCCGAGCGGTCGGCGAGCGCCCGGAGCATGTTCTCGGCCAACTCGTCGGTGCCGTACGTCGCATACGGGGCAACCCGGGCGGGGCCGCCGAGGGCACCGGACATGTAGTGGATCGCCGGGAGTTCGGTGACGAGCGTCGAGACGGCGGTCGCGTGGACGGCGTGGGTGTGCACCACGGCGTGGGCGTCGGTGGTGCGGTAGACGGCGAGATGCATGGGCAGCTCGCTGGTCGGGACCAGGGTGCCGAGCATCTGCCGCCCGGCGAGGTCCACCCCGGTCACGTCGTCCGGCGTCAGCCGGTCGTAGGGCACGCCCGACGGCGTGACCAGCACGGTGTCGCCGACGCGCACGGACACATTGCCGGAGGTGCCGACGACCAGTCCGTCGGACACGGTCCGGCGGGCCGTCGCGACGAGCGCCTCCCAGGCGTGCGCCTCCTCGTCGGACACAGGCCTCCTCCGCACCTCCGGCACAAGCGGTGCGCCCTCCCGGTCGTCCCGTCCGTCCCGCTGGTTCCGCCGCTGCTCAGCCATGCCGCGATCCTGCCAGCCGACGCCCTCGAAAGACCCTCGGAGCGGGGCACTTCAGGCCGGAAACCACGCCTCCGAAAGACCGCATACAGCCATGAATTCCGCAAACCGTCCCGCCACCGCGCCCGAGTGATCACGGCGTCCGTGACGGCGCTCGTCACCGGGGGAGCCGCGACCGTACTCGCCGGAGCCCCGGCGTCCGCGAACGAGCCTGCCGACGGGACACGACGTCTCGTCCCACCAGAGGAACGTCGACCGGCCGGGCGCGAAGGCGGAAGGCGCCATCCACTTCAGTCGGCAGTACGACGGCTCGCGCGCCGCGGGCATCGTCCGGGGCGCCTGTCACTTCGCGCTGCCGGACAAGTCGTCGGGCGCGGCGCGGGCGGCGTACTTCGTGCTCAACGGCGGCACTTGGACCGCGGACGGCTGGACGCTGCCCCCCGCACTGGACATCGCCGCCCTGTGATCTACACCACCGCCCACTGGTGGAACACCTGCACCGGCGGCAGCGGCGCGTTCGCCACCGACCATGCCCTGTGGATCGCCCGCCACGGCTCGCCCGACGTGGGGAAACCGCCGACGGGGTGGCCGTACCGGACCTTCTGGCAGTACGGCAACAGCGGCAGTCTGCCGGGTGACCAAAATCTCATTCAACGGGTCATCGGCCCGGCTGAGGTCGTTCGCCCGGGGCGGCCAGTCAAGGGGCGTCTGGGCCGCCGGTCCTGAGCAGAGCGTCGACCCCTCGTTTACGACACCCTCACGCCTGCCCTAGTTCATCTTCCGTTCACCCAGGTTGCCTACGGTCAACCAGCCAATGACGTCCTCTGAACGATTGCCTGGGTAAATGGAAAACTTCTCGCTGATCCTCGCGATTGTGGTGGTAACCGCACTCGCGTTTGATTTCACGAACGGTTTCCACGACACCGCCAACGCGATGGCCACGACCATCTCGACCGGTGCACTCAAGCCCAAGGTCGCGGTGGGCATGTCCGCCGCGCTCAACCTTGTAGGCGCCTTCCTCTCCGTGGAGGTCGCCAACACGATCTCCAAGGGCCTCGTCGACGAGGCCGGCATACGTCCCGAGGTCATCTTCGCCGCCCTGGTCGGCGCGATCCTCTGGAACCTGCTGACCTGGCTGGTAGGGCTCCCGTCCAGCTCCTCGCACGCTCTGATGGGCGGTCTGATCGGCGCGACGATCGCGTCGGCCGGCACCGGCGCCGTCCACGGCGGCGTGCTCGTCACCAAGGTCCTGATCCCGGCCGTCGCGGCCCCGATCGTCGCCGGTGTGGCCGCCATGCTCGCCACACGGTTCTCCTACGGGCTGAGCAAGGACGCCGACAGCGCGGCCACCCGCAAGGGCTACCGCGCCGGCCAGATCGCCTCCGCCGGCCTCGTCTCCCTCGCCCACGGCACCAACGACGCGCAGAAGACGATGGGCATCATCACCCTCGCGCTGATCGCCGGCGGCGCCATCGCCCCCGACTCCAACCCTCCCGTCTGGGTGATCCTCTCCGCCGGCCTCGCCATCGCGCTCGGCACCTACATCGGCGGCTGGCGCATCATCCGCACCATGGGCAAGGGCCTGACCGACCTTCAGCCGCAGCAGGGCTTCTCCGCCCAGACCAGCGCCGCGACGGTCATCCTGGCCTCCTCCCACCTGGGCTTCTCCCTCTCCACCACGCACGCCGTCTCCGGCTCCGTGATGGGCGCGGGCGTGGGCCGCAAGGGCGGCGTGGTCCGCTGGTCCACCGCGACCCGCATGATGGTGGCCTGGGCGCTGACCCTGCCGGCGGCCGCTCTGGTCGGTGCGCTCGCTGAGTCCGTGACCGACCTGGGCAACTGGGGCACCGCGGTCGTCGCCGTCTTCCTCGTCGCCTCCAGCGCCACGATCTGGAAGCTCTCCCGCCGCCAGGTGGTCGACCACAGCAACGTCAACGACACCGAGGAGCCGGCCGGTGTGGTGACCACGGCGATGGCCGCCGTGACGCCGCCCCCGGCAGGCACCGTGGCCGAGGACCTGACGGCCACCATCCCGTCCCCCGCGGCCGCCCCCGCCACCGACCCGGCCGCCCCTCCGGCCGCCACCGTCTGACCCCGAGACCCGGTTACTAAGGAAGCATCACCATGAAGATCGACTGGGCAGCCCTCGGCTCCGTCTTCGGCGTCAGCCTCGTGGTCACCGTGGGCCTCGTGGCCCTGTTCACCCTGGGCGTCAAGGGCCTCGCACACCGCGAACGCGCCACGGCCCAGGGCGGCTCCGCCCCTCTCGCGGTCACCGGAGCGTACGTCTGCTTCGCGGCCTGCGCGGCGGCGGTGGCGTACGGCATCTACCTGATCATGGCCAAGGCCTGACCCTGGCCCTGGTCCTGACCCTGGTCCTGGCCCTGGTCCTGACCCAGATCATGGCCAAGGCCTGACCGAGCCTCACCCGGGCTCCTCCCCGATGTCTTCGGGGAGGAGCCTTTTCGTGTGCCCTCACACCCGCCCGCGCAGCGCCGGTGTGGGTCTCAGCACACTCTCCCCTTGCAGGTCAACGGCAAGTTGACGGCCCTTCCGGGAGCGTGGTGGACTGCCGGAGCCATGTACGGCGGCAAGGGAGGAAGCCGGTGTGAATCCGGCGCGGTCCCGCCACTGTCACCGGGGAAGAACTCTCCGGAAGCCAGGAACTCCCACCGCCGGTCTCGTCGAACCAGGGCGCGGACACCCTGAGTGAGGACATATCGCCATGCTCGGCTGCCGATCGAGGTACAGCACCAGGTCGCTGCTCGACCCCACGGCCGGCTGAGCCGATGCGTGCCGATCGCGTCTTCGCGTACGGCGCCTCCGCCGGCCTCCTCGGTGACCTTCTCCTGGGCGATCCACGCCGTGGGCATCCGGTCGCCGCGTTCGGGCGTGCGGCGAGCGCCGTGGAGCGGGTGCTGTGGCGGGACCACCGCGGCTGGGGCGCCCTGCACACCGCCGCGTGCGTCGGCGGGGCCGTGGCCCTCGGCGCCCTCGCCGGGCGAGCCGTACGTCCCTCCCCCACCGCCTCCGTCGCACTCACCGGTGCCGCCACCTGGGCCGTGATCGGGGGGACTTCGCTCGCCCGGGAGGCCCGGGCCATCGGGCACGCCCTGGAGGCGGGCGACGTGGCAGGGGCTCGTGCCCGGCTGCCTCACCTCTGCGGACGGGATCCGCAGGCGCTCGACGCCGACGGGATCGCCCGGGCCGTGGTCGAGTCCGTCGCCGAGAACACCTCCGACGCCGTCGTAGGGGCGCTGGTGTGGGGTGCCCTGGGAGGCGTGCCCGGACTGCTCGGGTTCCGCGCGGTCAACACCCTTGACGCCATGGTCGGGCACAAGTCCCCCCGGTACCGGCGCTACGGGTGGGCCTCCGCCCGGCTCGACGACGTCGCCGGATGGCCGGGGGCCCGGCTCACCGCCGTACTGGCCGCCGCCGCGGGCCCGGACCCACGCGGCGCCCTGCGTGCCTGGCGGGCCGACGCACGCAGGCATCCCAGTCCCAACGCCGGGCCCGTCGAGGCCTCCTTCGCGGGGGCTCTGGGCGTACGGCTCGGCGGAACCCTTGCCTACGGAGGGCGGATCGAGCACCGGCCCGTGCTCAACGGTGACGGCCGCGCCGTCGCCACCGAGGACATCGACCGGGCCGTACGGCTCTCCCGTCGGGTCGGTCTGCTCGCGCTCGGCGTCGCAGTCGCCGCGCGCGCCGTCGTGACCAAGACAAAGGGGGGCACGTCATGAACGGTGGTCTGCTCGTCGCCGGCACCACCTCCGACGCGGGCAAGAGCGTCGTGACGGCGGGGATCTGCCGGTGGCTGGTGCGACAGGGCGTCAAGGTCGCGCCCTTCAAGGCGCAGAACATGTCCCTCAACTCGTTCGTGACCCGCGAGGGCGCCGAGATCGGGCGGGCCCAGGCCATGCAGGCCCAGGCGTGCCGGGTGGAGCCCAGCGCGCTGATGAACCCCGTGCTGCTCAAGCCCGGTGGTGAGCAGAGCAGCCAGGTGGTGCTGCTGGGAAAGCCGGTGGGCGAGTTGAGTGCCCGCGGCTATCACGGGGGCCGGCAGCAGAGACTTCTCGGGACCGTTCTCGACTGTCTCGCCGAGTTGCGGGGCACGTATGACGCGGTGATCTGTGAGGGGGCGGGCTCTCCCGCCGAGATCAATCTCCGGCGGACCGACATCGTGAACATGGGGATCGCGCGGGGTGCCCGACTCCCCGTGCTCGTCGTCGGCGACATCGACCGCGGGGGCGTCTTCGCCTCCTTCTTCGGGACCGTGGCCCTGCTCTCGCCCGAGGACCAGGAACTCGTCGCCGGGTTCCTCGTGAACAAGTTCCGTGGGGATGTGTCCCTGCTGGAGCCGGGGCTCGACATGCTGCACGGGCTCACCGGGCGGGACACCTACGGAGTGCTGCCGTTCCGGCACGGGCTCGGCATCGACGAGGAGGACGGGCTCCGGGTCTCGCTGCGCGGCACAGTGCGCGAGTCGGCCGTGGCGCCGCCCGTCGGGGAGGACGTGCTGCGGGTGGCCGTCTGCGCGATCCCGCTCATGTCCAACTTCACCGACGTGGACGCCCTGGCCGCCGAGCCCGGTGTGGTCGTGCGGTTCGTGGACCGGCCGGAGGAACTCGCCGACGCCGACCTCGTCGTGATCCCGGGCACCCGGGGGACGGTCCGGGCGCTGGAGTGGCTGCGGGAGCGGGGGCTGGCCGACGCCATCGTCGCAAGGGCCCGTGAGGACCTGCCCGTTCTCGGCATCTGCGGCGGCTTCCAGGTACTCGGCGAGCACATCGAGGACGACGTCGAGAGCCGCGAGGGGCACGTGGACGGGCTCGGGATCCTGCCCGTGCGGGTGCGGTTCGCCAAGGAGAAGACCCTCACCCGGCCCGTCGGCGAAGCCCTCGGCGAGCACGTCGAGGGGTACGAGATCCACCACGGGGTCGCCGACGTCCACGGCGGGGAGACGTTCCTCTCCGATGAGAGCGGACGCGGCCTGGACGGCTGCCGGGTCGGGCAGACCTGGGGCACCCACTGGCACGGCTCCCTGGAGTCGGACGGTTTCCGGCGGGCCTTCCTGCGCGAGGTGGCGGCCGCCGCGGGCCGCCGCTTCGTACCGGCCCCCGACACCTCGTTCGCCGCGCTGCGCGAGGAACAGCTCGACCGGCTCGGCGACCTGATCGAACAGCACGCGGACACGGACGCGCTCTGGCGGCTCATCGAGTCGGGCGCGCCTCAAGGACTGCCCTTCATTCCACCGGGAGCGCCCGCATGAGCACAGTGTTGTTGTTGTCGACCGCCGACACCGATCTGCTGGCGGCCCGGGCCTCCGGCGCGTCCTACCTGATCGGCAACCCGACCCGGGTCGACGTCACCGGGGAACTTCCGGAACTCCTCCGGCGGGCAGACCTCGCCGTCGTACGGCTGCTCGGCGGCAAGCGGGCCTGGGAGGAGGGGCTCGCCGCGCTGCGGGCCGCCGGGATCCCGACCGTGCTGCTGGGCGGGGAGGCGGTGCCCGACGCCGAGTTGATGGCCGAGTCGTCCGTGCCGGCCGGTGTCGTGGCCGAGGCGCTGCGCTACCTCGTCGAGGGCGGACCCGCCAACCTCACTGAGCTCGCGCGCTTCCTGTCCGACACCGTGCTGCTGACGGGCGAGGGCTTCGACGAGCCGCGGAAGATGCCCGAGCACGGCGTCCACGGCGAACGTGCCCTCGTCGAGGGCCGGCCCACCGTCGGCGTGCTCTTCTACCGGGCCCACGAACTGAGCGGCAACACCGCCTTCGTCGACACCCTGTGCGACGCGATCGAGGCACGGGGGGCCAACGCCCTTCCCGTGTACTGCGGTTCGCTGCGCGGTGCCGACGCCGGGCTGTACGAGATCCTGGGCCGGGCCGACGCCCTGGTCGCCACGGTCCTCGCCGCCGGCGGCACCCACGCCTCGCAGGCCTCGGCGGGCGGAAAGGATCCAGTGGTGCGAAGCACCTCCGTTGAGGGTGGTGGTGGGAGACGGGCGGGCGAGGAGTCCTGGGACATCGGGGCGCTCGCCGACCTGGACATCCCGGTGCTGCAAGGGCTCTGTCTGACCTCCTCACGTGCCACGTGGGACGCGTCCGACGCCGCCCTCTCCCCCATGGACGCGGCGATGCAGGTCGCGATCCCCGAGTTCGACGGCCGCCTCGTCACCGTGCCGTTCTCCTTCAAGGAACAGGGCCCGGACGACGTGCCGGTGTACATCGCCGACCCCGAGCGGGCCGGCCGCGTCGCCGGAATCGCCGTACGGCACGCGCAGTTGAAGCACAAGGCGAACGCGGACAAAAAGGTCGCGCTCGTCTTCACCGCCTACCCGACCAAGCACTCGCGCGTCGGCAACGCGGTGGGCCTCGACACCCCGGCCTCCGCGGTCCGGGTCCTCGACGCGCTGCGGGACGCCGGCTACTCCCTCACCGAATACCCCGACAACGGCGACGAGTTGATCCACCGGCTCATCGAGGCCGGCGGCCACGACGTCGAATGGCTCACCGAGGAGCAGCTGACCGCAGCGCCCGCGCGCGTCCCGCTCGCCGACTACCGGGCGTGGTTCGACAAGCTCGACCCCGAGCTGCGGGAGGGCATGCTGGAGGCGTGGGGCGAGCCGCCGGGCTCCCTGTACGTCGACGGCGACGACATCGTCCTCGCCTCCCTCCGGTTCGGGAACGTCGTCGTGATGATCCAGCCACCGCGCGGCTTCGGCGAGAACCCGATCGCGATCTACCACGACCCCGACATGCCGCCCTCGCACCACTACATGGCGGCGTACCGGTGGCTGGAGAACTCGTTCGGCGCGGACGCGATCGTCCACATGGGCAAGCACGGCACGATGGAGTGGCTGCCGGGCAAGGGTCTCGGGCTCGGCAAGGGCTGCGCGCCGGACGCGGTCCTCGGCGACCTGCCGCTGATCTACCCCTTCATCGTCAACGACCCCGGCGAGGGCACCCAGGCCAAGCGGCGCGGGCACGCCACGGTCGTCGACCACCTCGTACCGCCGATGGCCCGCGCCGACATTTACGGCGACCTGGCGAAGCTGGAGCAACTGCTCGACGAGTACGCGCTCGTCTCCGACCTGGACCCGACCAAGGCGCCTGCCGTACGGGCGCAGATCTGGACGCTGGTCAAGGCGGCCGAGCTGCACCACGACCTGCACGTGGACGAGCAGCCCGAGGACGACGACTTCGACTCGTTCGTCATGCACATCGACGGCTATCTGTGCGAGATCAAGGACGTGCAGATCCGCGACGGCCTGCACATCCTCGGTGGCGGACCGGTCGCGGAGCCGCGCGTCAACCTGGTCCTCGCCGTGCTGCGCGCCTCGCAGGTGTGGGGCGGGCAGGCGAACGCCCTGCCGGGGCTGCGGGCCTCGCTGGCGGAGCACTTCGGGCTGCTGGAGAAGGAGCTGCTCGCCGAGCCGGGCGCGCCGGTGAAGGTGCCGGTGGAGCTGACGGACCTGGTCGAGGGGCCGTCCCGTACGGCCGCCGACGCGATCGATCTGCTGGAGCAGTTGTGCCGGCGGTTCGCGGAGGGGATGGAGGAGCGCGGCTGGGACGGCGCGGCGGTCCCGGGCCTCGTCCGTGAGGTCCTCGGCACCGAACTCCCCGACGCCGTCGCCGTGCTGGAGTTCGCCTGCGCCGAGGTCGTACCGCGCCTGGCACGGACCACCGACGAGATCGGCCATATCCTCCGGGCGCTGAACGGCGGTTACGTCCCCGCCGGTCCCTCGGGCTCCCCCACCCGCGGCCTCGTCAACGTCCTGCCGACCGGCCGGAACTTCTACTCCGTCGACCCCAAGGCCATTCCGTCCCGGCTGAGCTGGGAGGTCGGCCAGTCGCTCGCCGACTCGCTGGTGCAGCGGTATCTCCAGGACACGGGCGAGTATCCGAAGTCCGTCGGCCTCACGGTGTGGGGCACGTCCGCCATGCGCACCCAGGGCGACGACATCGCCGAGATCCTGGCGCTGCTGGGGTGCCGTCCGGTGTGGGACGACGCGTCGAGGCGCGTGACCGGGTTCGAGATCGTGTCCCTGGAGGAGCTCGGCCGGCCGCGCATCGACGTCACCGTCCGTATCTCGGGCTTCTTCCGGGACGCGTTCCCGCACGTGGTCGGGCTGATCGACGACGCGGTGCGGGCCGTGGCCGAGCTGGACGAACCCACCGAGCGGAACTTCGTGCGCGCCCACGCCGACGAGGACACCGCCGAGCACGGCGACCGACGGCGCGCGACGGCCCGGGTCTTCGGTTCGAAGCCGGGGGCGTACGGCGCCGGGCTGCTGCCGCTGATCGACGCCCGCAACTGGCGCTCCGACGCGGACCTCGCCGAGGTGTACGCGGTGTGGGGCGGCTACGCCTACGGACGGGGGCTCGACGGGCGGGCGGCCCGCGGGGACATGGAGACGGCGTTCCGGCGGATCGCGGTGGCGGCGAAGAACGTCGACACCCGCGAGCACGATCTCGTCGACGCCGACGACTACTTCCAGTACCACGGCGGCATGGTGGCCATGGTGCGGCACCTGACGGGGGCGAGCCCCGAGGCGTATGTGGGCGACTCCGCCGTACCGGATCAGGTGAAGACGCGGACCCTCGGCGAGGAGACGCACCGGGTGTTCCGTGCCCGCGTGGTGAACCCGCGCTGGATGGCGGCCATGCGGCGGCACGGCTACAAGGGCGCCTTCGAGATGGCGGCGACCGTGGACTACCTCTTCGGGTACGACGCGACGGCGGGCGTGGTCGACGACTGGATGTACGAGAAGCTCAGCGCCGAGTACGTCTTCGACGCGGAGAACCGGGACTTCATGAAGAAGTCCAACCCCTGGGCGCTGCGCGGGATCACGGAGCGCCTGCTGGAGGCGGCCGACCGCGGGCTGTGGGCCGAGCCGGACGCCGACACCCTGGAGCGGCTGCGGGCCACCTACCTGGAGCTGGAAGGCGACTTGGAGGGCGACGAGAAGTGAGTACCCCCTTTCCGTTCACGGCCGTCGTCGGCCAGGACGACCTGCGGCTCGCGCTGCTGCTGAACGCCGTGTCGCCGGCGGTCGGCGGTGTGCTGGTGCGCGGCGAGAAGGGCACCGCCAAGTCGACGGCCGTACGGGCCCTTTCGGCGCTGTTGCCCGAGGTCGGCGTCGTCTCCGGCTGCCGTTTCTCCTGTGACCCCGGCTCCCCCGACCCCGCCTGCCCGGACGGGCCGCACGAGCCGGGGGCGTTCGAGTCACGTCCTGCGCGCATGGTGGAGCTGCCTGTCGGGGCCTCCGAGGACCGGCTGGTGGGCGCCCTGGACATCGAGCGGGCGCTCGCCGAGGGCGTGAAGGCCTTCGAGCCCGGCCTGCTCGCCGACGCGCACCGCGGGATCCTGTACGTCGACGAGGTCAACCTGCTCCACGACCATCTCGTCGACCTGCTCCTTGACGCCGCCGCGATGGGCGCCTCCTACGTCGAGCGCGAGGGCGTCTCCGTGCGGCATGCCGCCCGCTTCCTGCTCGTCGGCACCATGAACCCGGAAGAGGGCGAGTTGCGCCCGCAGTTGCTCGACCGGTTCGGGCTGACCGTCGAGGTCGCGGCCTCGCGGGAGCCGGACCAGCGGGTGGAGGTCGTACGGCGACGGCTGGCGTACGACGACGACCCCGACGGTTTCGCCGCGCGGTGGGCCGGCGAGGAGGCTGCCGTACGGCAACGGATCGTGGCGGCGCGGGAGTTGCTGCCGTCGGTGCGGCTGGGCGACGGGGCGCTGCGGCAGATCGCGGCCACCTGTGCCGCCTTCGAGGTGGACGGTATGCGGGCCGACATCGTGATGGCGCGTACGGCGACCGCGCTGGCGGCCTGGGCGGGGCGGACCGATGTGCTCGCCGAGGACGTGCGTCAGGCGGCCCTGCTGGCGCTGCCGCACCGGCGCAGGCGGAACCCCTTCGACGCGCCGGGACTCGACGAGGACAGGCTCGACGAGACGCTGGAGGAGTTCTCGGGCGACGGCGAGGACGATTCCGAGCCCGATCCCGACGGTGGTGGACCGGGCGGGGGCGGCGGGCAGCCCGCGCCGGACGCCGGTCCGCACGGCGGTGACACGGCTGCCCGGCCCGAGACCGGTGAGGGCGGCGAGCCGCAGGCGTCCGGCGCCGCAGAGCAGTCCCCCGTCCGCGCCGCAGAGCCCTTCCGGGCCAAAGTGCTGAGCGTGCCCGGGATCGGCGAGGGCGCCGCCGGACGGCGCTCGCGGGCACGGACCGAGCACGGGCGCACGACGGGGGCGCGGCGGCCGCAGGGCAAGCTCTCCAAGCTGCACCTGGCGGCCACCGTCCGGGCGGCGGCACCGCATCAGCGGACGCGGGGCCGCTCCGGGCCGGGTCTCGTCGTACGCCGGGACGATCTGCGGCAGGCAAGCCGCGAGGGGCGCGAGGGGAACCTCGTCCTGTTCGTGGTCGACGCCTCCGGGTCGATGGCCGCGCGGCAGCGGATGGGCGCCGTGAAGGGTGCCGTGCTGTCGCTGCTGCTCGACGCCTACCAGCGGCGGGACAAGGTGGGGCTGGTGACCTTCCGCGGCAAGGACGCTCAGGTCGCCCTGCCGCCGACCTCGTCCGTGGACGCGGCGGCGGCCCGGCTGGAGTCGCTGCCGACGGGCGGGCGGACCCCGCTCGCGGCCGGGCTGCTGAAGGCGCACGAGGTGCTGCGGGTCGAGCGGCTGCGGGATCCCGCGCGCCGGGCGCTGGTCGTGGTGGTGACCGACGGGCGGGCCACGGGTGGTCCGGAGCCGGTCGCCCTGGCGGGGCGCGCGGCCCGGCTGTTCGCGGCCGAGGGTGTCGCCTCCGTGGTCGTGGACTGCGAGTCGGGGCCGGTGCGGCTCGGGCTCGCCGCCCAGCTCGCGGGTGAGCTGGGCGGTACGGCGGTGACGCTGGACGAGCTGCGGGCCGACAGCATCGCCGGGTTGGTCAGGAATGTGCAGGGAACATCGAGGAGGGCCGCGTAATGCCTCAGGGGCAGCCGAGTGTGATCCCGGACGACGGGCTGACGACGCGGCAGCGGCGCAACCGGCCGCTCGTCGTCGTCCACACGGGCATCGGCAAGGGGAAGTCCACCGCCGCGTTCGGGCTCGCGCTGCGTGCCTGGAACCAGGGGTGGCCGATCGGGGTGTTCCAGTTCGTCAAGTCGGCGAAGTGGAAGGTCGGCGAGGAGAACGCGCTGAAGGTGCTGGGCGCCTCCGGCGAGGGCGGGACCGTCGACTGGCACAAGATGGGCGAGGGCTGGTCCTGGGTCCAGCGTGACGTCGACAACTCCACCAACGAGGACAAGGCCCGCGAGGGCTGGGAGCAGGTCAAGCGGGACCTGGCCGCCGAGACGTACAAGCTGTACGTGCTCGACGAGTTCGCGTACCCGATGCACTGGGGCTGGATCGACACCGACGAGGTCGTCGAGGTGCTGCGCGACCGGCCGGGGACCCAGCACGTGGTGATCACCGGGCGGAACGCCCCGGACAAGCTCGTCGACCTCGCGGACCTGGTGACCGACATGTCCAAGGTCAAGCACCCCATGGACGTGGGCCAGAAGGGGCAGAGAGGCATCGAGTGGTGATGTCCCCGTCCGTGCCCCGGCTGGTCATCGCCGCGCCCTCGTCGGGCAGCGGCAAGACCACCGTCGCCACGGGGTTGATGGCCGCGCTGACCGGGCGGGGACTCGCCGTGTCCCCGCACAAGGTCGGCCCCGACTACATCGACCCCGGGTATCACGCGCTCGCCACCGGGCGCGTGGGGCGCAACCTCGACGCGTATCTGTGCGGGCCGGAGCTGGTCGGTCCGCTGTTCGCGCACGGTGCGCGCGGCTGCGACATCGCGGTCGTCGAGGGCGTGATGGGGCTGTACGACGGGGCCGCCGGGGAGGGTGAACTGGCGTCCACCGCCCATGTGGCGAAGCTGCTGCGGGCACCCGTGGTGCTGGTCGTGGACGCGTCGTCGCAGTCGCGGTCGGTGGCCGCTCTGGTGCACGGGTTCGCCTCCTGGGATCCGGAGGTGCGGGTCGGGGGCGTGATCCTGAACAAGGTCGCGTCGGACCGGCACGAAGCGCTTCTGCGGGAGGCGTTGGACTCCGTCGGTTCGCCGGTGTTGGGGGTGTTGCGGCGGGCGCCGCAGGTGGACGTGCCATCCCGGCACCTGGGTCTGGTACCGGTCGCCGAGCGGCGGGCCTCGGCGGTGGAGGCCGTCGCGGAGATGGGTGCGCAGGTCTCCGACGGTTGTGATCTGGATGCGCTGATGGCGCTGGCGCGTGGTGCTGGTGCGTGGTCGAGTGCGGCCTGGGATGCGGCTGAGGCCCTGGGGGCTGCGCCCCCAGACCCCCGCTTTCGGCCTGAACGGCCTCGTCCTCAATCTCCCCCGAGCTCTTCGAGCAGGGGGTACCCCCACGGGCTGAAGAATGTCGGCCGGGACCGGGAAGCGCCGGTGGTTGCCGTCGCCGGCGGCCCCGCGTTCACCTTCTCCTACGCCGAGCACACCGAACTCCTCACCGCCGCCGGTGCCGACGTCGTCACCTTCGACCCCCTCCGCGACGAGCGACTGCCCGACGGGACAAGCGGGTTGGTCATCGGCGGCGGGTTCCCCGAGGTGTACGCCGCCGAGTTGTCCGCCAACGAGCCGCTGCGCAAGGCCGTCGCGGCGCTCGCGGAATCCGGTGCTCCCGTGGCTGCCGAGTGCGCCGGGCTGCTCTATCTCTCCCGGGAGCTGGACGGACGCCCCATGTGCGGGGTGCTCGACGCCACCGCGCGGATGAGCGAGCGGCTCACGCTCGGGTACCAGGATGCCGTGGCCGTGAGCGACAGCGTGCTCGCTGTCGCGGGGACGCGGATGCGGGGGCACGAGTTCCACCGGACCGTCGTCGAGCCCGGCTCGGGGGCGGCTCCCGCCTGGGGTGTGCGCGCCCCTCGACGGCGGGTCGAAGGTTTCGTACAGCAGGGTGTGCACGCGAGTTATCTGCACACGCACTGGGCGTCCGTGCCCGGTGCGGCCCGTCGGTTCGTGGAGAGGTGCGGGACGTCATGAGCAGCAGGCTGATCGGGGTCGGGGTGGGTCCGGGCGACCCGGAGCTGGTGACCGTCAAGGGCGTCAACGCCCTGCGCGCGGCCGATGTCGTCGTCGTACCCGTCATGGACACGTTTGAGCGGGGGCGGGCCGAGGCGACCGTGCTGCACTACGTGCCCGAGGAGAAGGTCGTCCGGGTGGTGTTCGCGCTCAACGAGCGGACCGACCGGGGGCGCCGGGAGGCCGCCTGGGACGCGGCCGGTGAGCGGGTGGCCGGGCTGCTCCGGGAGCGGGGCGCGGTCGCCTTCGCGACCATCGGCGATCCCAACGTGTACTCGACCTTCACCTATCTCGCGCAGACGATCGCGGAGCTGGTGCCGGGGACGGTCGTCGAGACGGTGCCGGGGATCACCGCCATGCAGGATCTCGCGGCGCGGTCGGGGGCCGTGCTGACCGAGGGCACCGAGCCGTTGACGCTCGTGCCGGTCACCGCCGGGGCCGGCGTGCTCAAGGAGGCGCTGAACGGGCCGGGGACGGTCGTGGCGTACAAGTTCGGGCGGCAGGCCAGGGAGGTCGCCGAGGCGCTGCGGGAGACCGGGCGGATCGACGACGCGGTGTGGGGGTCGGCGCTCGGGCTGCCGGAGGAGTCCATCCGGCCCGCGGGCGACCTCGACGGGGGCTCGCTGCCGTATCTCTCCACGCTGATCGCGCCCGCGCGGCGCGACGGCGGCCGGGGCGGCAAGCTGTGATCCGCTCGGCCGCAACCCCGCCCGGTTCAGGCGGAGATGCCCACCACCAGCCAGATGAAGGCCGCGCCCGCCACCGTGCACAGCAGGGTGGAGCGGGCGGGGTGCTCATGGTGCGCCTCGGGGAGGATCTCGGCCGCGGCGAGATACAGGAGCGCGCCGCCGAACAGGGCGAGATAGCCGCCGAGCAGCGGTGCCGGGATGGTGAAGAACGCCGTGGACAGGGCGCCGAGGACCGGGGCGCACGCGTCGGCGACCAGCATGGCGACCGCCTTGCGGCGGGCGTTGCCGTACAGGCTGGTGATGGTGAACGTGTTGAAGCCGTCCGCGAAGTCGTGGGCGATCACGGCGAGCGCGACCGCCGCGCCCATGCCGCCGCCCACCTGGAAGGCCGCGCCGATGGCCACACCGTCCATGGCACTGTGGCCGACCATCGCGGCGGCCGCCGTGAGGCCCGCCTCGGGCGCGCGGTGCCCGTGCTCCTCGGCGCCGTGCGCGGCCTGCCGGGCGGCCAGCAGCCGTTCCACCAGATGGGCGAGCAGGAATCCGGCCACGAACAGCAGCAGGGCCGCCGGTACGCCGAAGACCTCCCGGCCCGCCGCGCGCAGTGCCTCGGGCAGCAGGTCGAGACCGACCACCCCCAGCATCAGACCGCCGGCCAGGCCCAGAACCAGGTGGCGACGGTCGGTCACGCGCTGTGCCGTCCAGCCGCCGGCCAGCGTCATCAGGAACGCGCCGAGCGCGACGAAGACCGCCATAGGCCTTTGCTATCCGATCACACCCCGATCGCGCACATCCGGCCACGCTGCCACCCGCCCACACCGTGATATTTCGTACGAGAGGACCCGTTCCCATGGCCGATGCCCCCACCGGCAAGGTGACCTTCGTCGGTGCCGGCCCCGGCGCCGCCGACCTGCTGACGTTCCGTGCCGCGCGTGCCATCGCCGAGGCCGACGTCGTGATCTGGGCGGCCAGCCTGGTCCAGGCGGAGGTCCTCCAGCACGCGCGCGAGGACGCGGAGATCCTCGACTCGGCGACCATGTCCCTCGAGGACGTCGTCGCCGTCTACCGGCGGGCCCGGGAGGAAGGGCTGCGCGTCGCCCGGATCCACTCCGGCGACCCGGCACTGTGGGGTGGTACGCAGGAACAGCTCGACCGGTGCGCGGAGATCGGCATCGCCACGGAGATCGTGCCCGGTGTGTCCTCCTTCTCCGCCGTGGCCGCCCTCGCGCAGCGTGAACTCACCATTCCCGAAGTTGCGCAATCGGTCGTACTCACCCGGCTGGGCGGCGGCAAGACGCCGATGCCGCCCGGCGAGGAGGTCCGTGAGTTCGCGCGCCACGGCACCACCATGGCGGTCTTCCTGTCGGCGGCCCGCAGCGGCCAGTTGGTCCGGGAGCTGCTGGAGGGCGGCTACCCGACCAGTACGCCGGTGATCGTCGCCCACCAGGTGACCTGGCCGGAGGAGCTGGTCGTGCGGTGCACGATCGGCACGCTGGAGGAGACGGTCAAGGAGCACAAGCTCTGGAAGCACACCCTGTTCCTGGTCGGCCCGGCCCTGGACGCGCACGGCACCCGCTCGCACCTCTACCACCCCGGTCACTTCCACGGCCACCGCAAGGCCGACCCGCAGGCCCGCAAGGAGCTGCGCGAGCGGGGTGCGAGCACATGACCGCGCCGATCACCGTCGTCGGTACGGGGACCGGGGTGCCGGTTCCCCAGGACGTCCTCACCGGGGCCGCGCTGATTGTCGGCGGGCGGCGGCATCTGGACGCCGTACGGCTGCCGGAGGCGGCGGAGCGGATCGTCCTCGGGCCGCCGGCGCCCGCGCTGGACGCCGTCGAGCGGTATCTCGACAAGGGCGCCCGGGTCGTCGTGCTGGCCTCCGGGGATCCCGGGTTCTTCGGGATCGTGCGGGCGCTGGCGGAGCGGTTCGGGGCCGGGCGGCTCGATGTGCGGCCCGGTGTGTCGTCCGTGGCGACGGCCTTCGCGCGGCTGGGGCTGCCCTGGGACGACGCGGTCGTGGTCAGCGCGCACGGGCGTGAGCTGCGTACGGCAGTCAACGCCTGCCGGGCGCATCCCAAGGTGGCCGTGCTGACCGGGCCGGGTGCCGGCCCGGCCGAGCTGGGCGCCGCCGTGTCCGGCGACCGCGTCCTCGTCGTGGCCAGTGCGCTGGGCGATCCGGAGCGTGAGCGCGTGGAGCGGGTGACGCCCGCCGAGGCGGCGGCCCGAAACTGGGGTACGGCGGTCAGCGTGGTGCTGTGTCTGGACGAGTCGCGGGCACTGGGCGCCTTGCGGACCGTCGCGGGCGGGCTCGACGGGCCCACCGGATGGGCGCTGGACGAGGCCGGGTTCGCGCACCGCGACTCGATGATCACCAAGTTCGAGGTGCGGGCCCTGGCGCTGGCCAGGCTGGGGCCGCGCCTGGGCGATCTGGTCTGGGACGTCGGAGCGGGCTCCGGCTCCGTGGCCGTCGAGTGCGCGCGGCTCGGTGCCGCCGCCGTCGCCGTCGAGAAGACCGTGGACGGGGTCGGGCGCATCCGGGCGAACGCGGCGGCGCACGGTGTGGACGTGCGGGTGGTGCACGGGGAGGCGCCGGCCGCGCTGTCCGGACTCGACGATCCCGACGCCGTGTTCATCGGCGGCGGGGGCCGCGAGCTGCCCGCCGTCGTGACCGCGTGCGCGCGGCGGGCCCGGCGCACGGTGGTGATCGCGATGGCCGCGCTGGACCGGGTGCCGACCGCGCGCGAGGCGCTCACCGGCGCCGGGTTCTCCTGCGACGGCGTGCTGTTGCAGTCGTCGCGGCTCGCGCCGCTGCCGGGGGACGTGACCCGGCTCGCGGCCACCAATCCAGTGTTCCTGCTGTGGGGCGTCCGGCTTCCAGCGCGTATCGAGGGAGTTGCACAGTGATCGGCCTCATTTCCGCCACCGCGGCGGGGGCGGCGGCGCGGGACCGGCTGGCGGCCGCGTGGCCGGACCGGACGCGGGTGTACGAGGGTCCCGTCGGGGACGCCGTGCGGGCCGCGTTCGCCGAGTGCGAGCAGCTGGTGTGCTTCCTGGCGACCGGTGCGGTGGTCCGGCTCCTCGCGCCGCTGCTGGGTGACAAGGCGTCCGACCCGGGTGTGGTGTGCGTCGACGAGGGCGGGCGGTTCGCCGTGTCGCTGGTCGGCGGGCACGGCGGCGGGGCCAATGAACTCGCCCGCGAGGTGGGCGGGTTGCTGGGTGCCGAGCCGGTGGTGACGACCGCGACCGACTCCGCCGGGGTGCCGGGCCTCGACACCCTCGGGTTTCCTTTCGAGGGGGCGGTCGCGACCGTCTCGCGGGCTCTGCTGGACGGCGAGCCCGTCGCCCTGGAGGCAGAGGTGCCGTGGCCGTTGCCTCCGCTGCCGACGGCGGCACGGGGGGCGTACACGATCCGGCTGACCGACCGTGCCGTAGAACCCGGCGAGCGCGAGGTGCTGCTGCGCCCGCCGTCCCTGGTGGTCGGCGTCGGCGCGTCCAGGGGCGCCGGCGTCGAGGAGGTGCTCGGGCTGATCGAGACGTCGCTGCGGGACGCCGGGCTCTCGGCCGGGTCGCTCGCCGAACTCGCCACCGTAGACGCCAAGTCGGACGAACCCGGGATCGTCGCCGCCGCCCAACGCCTCGGTGTGCCCCTGGTGACGTACTCCGCCGAGGAACTGGCGGCCGTCGAGGTGCCCAACCCGTCCGAGGCACCGCTCTCCGCGGTCGGCACGCCCTCCGTGGCGGAGGCCGCCGCCCTGGTGCGCGGGGGCGAACTCCTCGTCCCCAAGCGGAAGTCTCTGCGGCCGGACGGGCAGCCCGCGATGGCGACCTGTGCCGTCGTACGGCGGCCGGGACGCGGGCGGCTCGCGGTGGTCGGGCTCGGTCCCGGCGCCCGCGATCTGCTCACCCCGCGTGCACAGGCGGAGCTGCGGCGGGCCTCCGTGCTCGTGGGCCTCGACCAGTACGTCGACCAGATCCGCGATCTGCTGCGGCCCGGCACCCGGATCCTGGAGTCCGGCCTCGGGGCCGAGGAGGAGCGGGCGCGCACGGCGGTCGCCGAGGCCCGCCGGGGCCATGCGGTCGCGCTGATCGGCAGCGGGGACGCGGGCGTGTACGCCATGGCCTCCCCGGCGCTCGCCGAGGCGTCCGACGACATCGACGTGGTCGGGGTGCCGGGCGTGACCGCGGCGCTCGCGGCCGGGGCGATCCTGGGCGCGCCGCTGGGCCACGACCATGTGTCGATCAGCCTCTCCGATCTGCACACGCCGTGGGAGGTCATCGAGCGGCGGGTGCGGGCCGCGGCCGCGGCGGACATCGTCGTGACGTTCTACAACCCGCGTTCCCGGGGCCGGGACTGGCAGTTGCCGAAGGCCCTCGCGATCCTCGCGGAGCACCGGGAGCCGACGACGCCGGTCGGTGTGGTGCGCAACGCCTCGCGGCCGGACGAGTCCAGCCGGCTGACGACGCTGGCCGCGCTGGACCCGGCGACGGTCGACATGATGACGGTCGTGACCGTGGGCAACACCGCGACCAGGG
Organism: Streptomyces sp. HUAS 15-9; assembly: GCF_025642155.1. Lineage (NCBI taxonomy): Bacteria > Bacillati > Actinomycetota > Actinomycetes > Kitasatosporales > Streptomycetaceae > Streptomyces > Streptomyces qianjiangensis. Next base: position 2,064,380 of record NZ_CP106798.1, read on the forward strand.
ACATCGCGGGGCGCATGGTCACCCCGCGCGGTTACCGCTGGCAGGAAGGCTCCCCGGAGGAGGCCAAGTGAACCGTGTCGTTCATCCGATCGAGCAGGAGTCGTTCCGGCGGCTGCGCGCCCGCCTGGACACCTCGCACCTCGCGCCGCTGACCCGGGCGGTGGTGGAGCGGGTCATCCACTCCGCCGCCGACCTGGAGTACGCGTCCGACCTCGTCATGGACGAGGGCGACCTGGACAAGGCGCACACCGCGCTGCACGCCGGGGCGCCCGTGGTCGTGGACGTGGAGATGGTCGCTGCCGGGATCACCCGGCGGGAGACCGTCTGCCGCCTCAAGGACGCCAAGTCCGGGCCGGGGCTGACCCGTTCGGCGCACGCGATCAGGCTGGCGTACGAGCAGGTCGGGCCCGGCGCCCTGTGGGTGATCGGCTGTGCGCCGACCGCCCTGGAGGAGCTGCTCACCCTGGACGCCTCCCCCGCGCTCGTCATCGGCCTGCCCGTCGGCTTCGTCGGCGCCGCCGAGTCCAAGGCCGCGTTGCGCGACAGCGGGCTGCCCGCTGTCAGCAACGTGTCCGAGAAGGGCGGTTCGGCGGTCGCCGCGGCCGCGCTCAACGCTCTTCTGTACCACCCGACTTCGAAGGAGAACGCGTGACCACCCCGCCGCCCGCCCTGCTCATCGCCGGCCATGGCACCCGGGACGACGCCGGGGCCGAGGCGTTCCGCGACTTCGTGCGGGAGCTGGGGCGCCGCCACCCCGAACTGTCCGTCGCGGGAGGCTTCATCGAGCTGTCCCCGCCGCCGCTGGGCGAGGCCGTGACCGAGCTGGTGGAGCGGGGCGTACGCCGGTTCGCCGCCGTTCCGCTGATGCTGGTGTCCGCCGGGCACGCCAAGGGCGACATCCCGGCCGCGCTGGCCCGCGAGAAGGAACGCCACCCCGGGATCTCGTACATCTACGGCCGTCCGCTGGGCCCGCATCCGGCGCTGCTGAACGTGCTGGAGCGGCGCCTGGACGAAGCGCTGGGCACCGACGCCGGTGGGCGCACTCCGCTGGACCGGGCCGAGGTGACCGTGCTGCTGGTCGGGCGCGGTTCGACGGACCCGGACGCCAACGCCGAGGTGCACAAGGCGGCCCGGCTGCTGTGGGAGGGGCGCGGGTACGCGGGCGTGGAGACGGCGTTCGTGTCGCTGGCGGCACCGGACGTACCCAGCGGCCTCGACCGGTGCGCGAAGCTGGGCGCGAAGCGGATCGTCGTGCTGCCGTACTTCCTGTTCACCGGCATCCTCCCGGACCGGGTGCGGCGGCAGACCGAGGACTGGGCGGCCGCGCATCCGGAGCTCGACGTGCGGTCGGCCGATGTCATCGGGCCCGAGCCGGAGCTGCTCGACCTGGTGATGGAGCGGTACGAGGAGGCCGTCAAGGGCGATCTGCGGATGAACTGCGACTCGTGCGTGTACCGCATCGCGCTGCCCGGGTTCGAGGACAAGGTGGGTCTGCCGCAACAGCCGCACTTCCACCCGGACGACGACGGGCACCATCACCACGGGCACGGGCATCATCACCACGGCGGACACGCCCATGCGCACTGAGGATTCTCCCGGGCACGATCTGCGGCACCACGGTGACGCCGAGGTGCGGGACGACGGGTCGGCGCTGGTCGACCTCGCCGTCAACGTCCGCGCCCACACGCCCCCGGCATGGCTGCGGGAGCGGATCGCCGATTCGCTGACCGGTCTCGCGGCCTACCCGGACGGGCGGGCCGCGCGGGCGGCGGTGGCGGCGCGGCACGGGGTTGCGGTGGAGCGGGTGCTGCTGACGGCGGGCGCGGCCGAGGCGTTCGTGCTGCTCGCGCGCGCTCTGAAGGTGCGTCTGCCGGTCGTCGTGCACCCGCAGTTCACGGAGCCGGAGGCGGCGCTGCGGGACGCGGGCCACACCGTGGACCGGGTGCTGCTGCGGGCGGAGGACGGCTTCCGGCTGGATCCGGCGGCCGTGCCCGAGGACGCCGACCTGGTGGTGATCGGCAACCCGACGAATCCCACGTCGGTGCTGCACCCGGCGGCGGCCATCGCGGAACTGGCCCGTCCCGGGCGGACCCTGGTGGTCGACGAGGCGTTCATGGACGCGGTGCCGGGTGAGCGCGAGGCGCTGGCCGGGCGGACCGACGTACCCGGTCTGGTGGTGCTGCGCAGCCTGACGAAGACCTGGGGTCTGGCGGGGCTGCGGATCGGCTATGTGCTGGCCGCGCCGGAGACGATCGCGGAACTGGAGCGGGCCCAGCCGCTGTGGCCGGTGTCCACCCCCGCGCTGGCGGCTGCCCGGGCGTGTGTGGAGCCCCGGGCCCTGACGGAGGCGGCCCACGCGGCCCGTCGCATCGCGGCGGACCGGGCCCATCTCGTCGCGGGTCTGGAGGAGTTCACCCCGGAAGGGCTGCGGGTGGTGACTCCCGCGGAGGGCCCCTTCGTCCTCGTACGGCTGCCACGGGCGGCCGCCGTGCGCCGTCATCTGCGCCACCTCGGCTATGCGGTACGGCGCGGGGACACCTTTCCGGGGCTGGACGAGGAGTGGCTGCGGCTCGCGGTGCGGGACCGGGGGACGGTGAACGGCTTCCTGCGGGCCCTGGACCAGGCGGTGACGCCGGACGGACGGTGAGGACGCCGGACGGGCGGCTAGGCTCGTCCGGCCTCCGATGACCAGGCTGGGCAGGCCCAGGTGCTCAGTCCCGGCGGCGTCGGGCCAGCACCAGCGCTCCCCCGCCCGTCACGACCAGCGCGAGCGCCCCGCCGGCGAGGTAGGGCGTGGTCGAGCTGCCGCCGGTCTTCGCGAGGCCCGTCTCGGCCGGGGCTCCCTGCGGTCTGACGTCGAGCGCGGGATCGGTGCTCGCCGGGGCTGACGTCGCCGGGTCGGCGGGGCTCTCGCAGGTCGCCTTGGCGAGGGTCGACGTTCCTTCCACCTCGGCCACGTTGAGCTTCAGGGGGTTGACGGAGACCTTGAGTTCGAGGGCGGTGGCGGCGGCCGTGCGGGAGGTGGTCTGCCGCTGGGAGAGGTCGAGACGCACCTCGCCGACCCCGGGGACCTTCACCTCTGTCGGGCCGCCCGCGGTGAGCCTCACGCGCTTGCCGAGCACCGTGACCGCGCCCAGCACGTTCGATGACGCGACGGGCTGCTTGCCGGCCTCGCAGGTCGCCTGCGCGGTGACCGTCTCGACCTCGACGAGGGACAACAGGGGCAGACCGGGGACATGGAGCTTGGCGTGGGCGAGGCGGACGGAGCCCTCGGCGCGGCTCGCCGAGACCGTGGCCTTGGCCGCGGCGACGTCCGCGCCCAGCACGGCGAACGGCTTGCCGCCTGCCACACCGTCGAGCTCGGCGGTGAGCGCGGTCTTCGACGCGCTCCGCGGTGCCTGGACCTCGTTGAGCGAGACCGCGAGCGGGACGTTCACGGACCTGTCGAGCAGGGACACATCGAGCCCGGTGCGCAGGACGACGGCGCTCGCGCGACCGTGGTCGGTGGTCGCGTGCGCGGAGCCCGCGCCGCCCAACGTCGCGGGGCCGGCGGCGAGGGCCGTGGCCGTCGCGACGGTCACGAGACGGCGTGCGGGCATGCGGAAGTGGTTGCCGTTCAAGGTGTGGGACCCCCAGACGAGACATGCTTGGGACCCGGTCAGAATTACGCACTGTGGGTGAACGGTCAGTAATCCCGCGTTACTTCACTCCATCGTGGACTTTCCGTGAACCCTTTCGAATCTCACGGCACAGGTGTTCGCCTGTTCGTCTCTACTCGACGACTCTCCCGTTGAGCACCACACGTCGCGGCGCCGCCAGCACCCGTACGTCCGCCCGCGGATCCGCCTCGTACACCACCAGGTCCGCCGGAGCCGCCTCCTCGAGACCGGGCCGCCCGAGCCACTTCCGGGCTCGCCAGGCCGTGGCCGACAGGGCCTCGACCGGCGGGATCCCGGCGGTGACCAGTTCCGCCACCTCGCCCGCGACCAGACCGTGCGCCAGTGAGCCGCCGGCGTCCGTGCCGACGTACACCGGGATCCCGGCGTCGTACGCACCGCGCACCGTGTCGTAGCGCCGCTCGTGCAGCCGCCGCATATGGGCCGACCAGCGCGGGTACCGGGACTCACCGCCGTCGGCGAGCCGGGGGAAGGTGGCGATGTTGACGAGGGTCGGGACGATCGCGACACCGCGCTCGGCGAACAGCGGGATCAGGTCCTCCGTCAGACCCGTGGCGTGCTCGACGCAGTCGATGCCCGCCTCGACCAGGTCCCGCAGGGAGCTCTGGGCGAAGCAGTGCGCGGTGACCCGGGCGCCGAGCCGGTGGGCCTCCGCGATCGCCGCCTCGACCGCGTCGCGCGGCCAGCAGGCCGACAGATCGCCGAGGTCGCGGTCGATCCAGTCGCCGACCAGTTTCACCCAGCCGTCGCCGCGCCGGGCCTCCTGGGCGACGTACGCGACCAGCTCGTCCGGCTCGATCTCGTGGGCGTAGTTCCTTATGTAGCGGCGGGTGCGGGCGATGTGCCGGCCGGCCCGGATGATCTTCGGGAGGTCCTCGCGGTCGTCGACCCAGCGGGTGTCGGAGGGCGAGCCCGCGTCGCGGATCAGCAGGGTGCCCGCCTCCCGGTCGGTCAGCGCCTGCTTCTCCGCGACGTCCGCGTCGACCGGGCCGTGTGCGCCCAGGCCCACGTGGCAGTGCGCGTCGACGAGGCCGGGCAGCGCCCAGCCCTCTACGGTCCGGATGTCCTGGGCGCCGGCCGGACGGTCGTAGGAGATCCGCCCTCCGACGACCCACAGCTCGTCACGGACCTCGTCGGGGCCGACGAGGATCCGCCCCTTCACGTGCAGCACCGCGTGATCGCTCATGTACCGCACCTTAGGACAGCTACCCCTCGGACTTCCCCACCTGGTCCGAGGTCTCCTCCTCCACCTCGGCCATCGCCGGGTCGAGCAGGCGGGAGAGGAAGTGCCGGGTGCGCTCGTGCTGCGGGCTGCCGATGACCTGGGCGGGGGGGCCGTCCTCGACGATCACGCCGCCGTCCATGAAGACGACCCGGTCGGCGACCTCACGGGCGAAGGTCATCTCATGGGTGACGACCATCATCGTCATGCCCTCGTCGGCGAGCATGCGCATGACGGCGAGAACGTCCCCCACCAGCTCGGGGTCGAGCGCCGAGGTCGGCTCGTCGAACAGCATCACCTCGGGTCCCATCGCGAGCGAGCGGGCGATGGCGACGCGCTGCTGCTGGCCGCCGGAGAGGGAGGACGGGTAGGCCTCCGCCTTCTCGGTGAGGCCGACCCGCGCCAGGTTCTCGGCGGCGATCCTCGCGGCCGTCGCCTTGTCGCGCCGGAGCACCCGGCGCTGCGGCAGGGTGAGGTTCTCGGTCACCGACAGATGCGGGAACAGGTTGAACTGCTGGAACACCATGCCGATACGGCGGCGTACGGCGTCGATGTCGACGTCGGGGTCGGTGACCTCGGTGCCGCCGACGAAGACCTGGCCCTTGGTGGGTTCCTCCAGCAGGTTGACGCATCGCAGGAGCGTCGACTTGCCGGAGCCGGACGGGCCGATGACGCAGACCACCTCACCCTGGGCGATCTCCAGGTCGATGCCCTTGAGCACCTGGTTGTCGCCGAAGGACTTGTGCAGGTCACGGACCTGGATCTCAGCGGTGCCGCGGATACTCACTTGACCGCCTCCTGGGCATTGGCCTCCAAGCGGCGCGCGACGAAGCCGAGCGGGATCGTGACGAGCAGATAGCACAGGCCCGCGACCAGGATCGGCGTGGAGTTGGCGGTCGTGCTGGCCAGGTCACGGCCGAACTTCGACAGTTCGCGCTCCTCCAGGGTCACCCCGAGCAGCAGGACTAGGGAGGAGTCCTTGAAGAGCATGATGAACTCGTTGGTGAGCGGCGGGAGGACGATCCGGAACGCCTGCGGGATGATGATCGAGACCATCGCGCGGGCGGGCGAGAAGCCCAGCGAGCGGGCCGCCTCCATCTGCCCCTTGGGCACCGCCTGGATGCCGGCGCGGAACGTCTCCGCCATGTAGGCGGCTCCGATCAGACCGAGCCCGATTGCGGCCTTGCCGTAGGTGCCGCCCGGGATCTCCGTGCCGGGGAAGGCCAGCGGCACGGCCACGCCGATGAAGACGAAGATCAGCAGTGCGGGCAGGCCGCGGAAGACCTCGATGAAGACGCTCGCGACCCAGCGGTACGGGCCCACGGACGACAGCCGCATCAGCGCGACGACCAGCCCGAGGGCCATGGCGAGCACGAAGCCGGACACCGTGTAGAGCACGGTGTTCTTCAGCGCCAGCGTGATGACGTCGGGGAACATCTGCTTGGCGATGTCCGGCTGCGCGAACTGGTTCCGCAGCCGCCCCCAGTCCGCCGTGACCGCGAGGGCGATCACGGCGGCGGCGAAGACGGTGTACTGGACGCCACGCGACAGGCTGCGCTTCTGGCGCCGGGTAAGACCCTTTTTCTTCGGCTGGAGTGCTGCGTCTGTGTCGGTCATGGGGTCAGGACGCGGAGGGCGAGGCGGACGCGGACGCGGGGTACGGGCCGATCCACTTCTCGTACAGCTTCTGGTACGTGCCGTCGGACTTGGCGCCGGCGAGCGCCTTGTTGATCGCGGCGAGGAGCTTGGTGCTGCCCTTCTTCACCGTGAAGCCGTACTGCTCACCGGTGTTGAGGTTGTCGACCACCTTGAAGGCGTCCGCGTTGGCCTTGTCCTTCAGCCAGCCCTGGACGACCGGGTAGTCGATGACGACCGCCTGGACCTGGCCGGTGCGCAGGCCGTTGAGGACCGCGTCGGAGGACTCGAAGGAGACCGGGTCGAAGCCCTTGCTCTTCGCGTAGTCCTCGCCGGTGGTCTGCGCCTGGGCGCCGAGCTTCTTGCCCTTGGCCTTGACGTCGGCGAGCGAGGTGAGGCCGCTCTTCTTGTCGACGAGGACGGCCTGGGTGGCGTCGAAGTACGGGTCGGAGAAGTCGACGTTCTTCTTGCGCTCGGCCGTGATGGTCATGCCCGCGGCGGCCACGTCGCACTGGCCGGAGTTCAGGAACGCGCCGGTCTTGAAGTTCTCGAACGGCGTGTCGAGGATCGTCTGCTTCACCCCGAGGTCCTTGGCGACGAGGTCGATCAGTGACACGTCGAAGCCCTGCACCTTGCCGTCGATCTCCGACTGGAAGGGCGGGTAGGGCAGGTGGGTGCAGGTGGTGAGCTGCCCGGCCTTGGCGAGCTCGACCCCGCCGACGGCCGTCTTCTTGGCGCCGCCGCCGTTGTCGCTCGACGAGCAGCCGGCCACGAGCACGAGCCCGACCGTCGCGGTGGTTGCCGCCAGGACGCGGGCCCGGCGCCCGAAGAGCGTGTTCACGAGGGGTGACCTCCTGTGGGGGAGCTTTGGATTCCGGTTGCAGGAGCTCCGATTATAAGGAGATGTTTGGGTCTCTCAAACCAAACCCATGGCAGCGGGGTCACACGGCCTGCGAGTCGACGGCCGAAGGGGCGTGATCTCGGCCGATCACCCGGAGATGCCGGCGCTGGAGCGGTGCCTCGAGTGGATCGAGGCAGAGGGGGTGGACGCGGTGAGCGTCCGGCGCCGGGCCGCCGCGCCGGCCACGCGGGTGCGGGCGGTGGGTCTGGGCGGAGGTCTGGCGCCGTACGCTGCGGGGCACCCGGACGTCCTGTGGGAGCGAATCGACGGAGTCACCGGGGCCGGAATTCAGGGAAATTTCGGAATCACTTTTCGTCGATAGCTTTCCCGAGTTCTTCTGCCCGCTTTTTGCGGAGCTAAACAAGGGTGATTTCATCCGGGTTTCAACCCTGTGACACACTCCACATAGCCAGTGTATTTGTCCCGTTTTATGCGGTGCAAATCGCCACATTTCTTCAGTCAGACCCCTCCCGGCCACACCCCCACTCCGTGCATTTTTGAATTTGCCTCGCTAAATTCAAGCCGCATGACTGCCGCACAAGCAGACCTGCTCATCGACCGACCGGAGGTGACGGACGGGGGTTCCCTCTGGCGTATCGCCAAGGACTCCGGGACCCTCGACCTGAACTCCTCGTACAGCTATCTGCTGTGGTGCCGCGACTTCGCCGGAACATCGGCGGTCGCGCGCGGGGCGGACGGGAAGCCCGTCGGATTCGTCACCGGCTACGTACGGCCGGAGCGCCCCCACACCCTGCTCGTCTGGCAGGTGGCGGTCGACGCGGCCCACCGGGGGCGCGGCATCGCCGCCGCGCTGCTCGACGGACTGACCGCGCGGATCGGCGCCGAGCGCCCGATCATCTCCGTCGAGACGACCATCACACCCGGCAACACCGCCTCCGAGCGCCTGTTCACCTCGTACGCCGACCGGCACGGCGCCGGTCTCACCCGCGAGGTGCTGTTCGACGCGGGCCTGTTCCCTGACGGCGCCCACGAGCCCGAGATCCTGTACCGCATCGGGCCGTTGACCCCCCACATCGCACCGAGGAGCGATCAACCGTGACCATCACCCAGCCCGACCTCAGCGTCTTCGAGACCCTGGAGTCCGAGGTACGCAGCTACTGCCGCGGCTGGCCCACCGTCTTCGACCGTGCGCAGGGCAGCCTGATGTACGACGAGGACGGACACCGGTACCTCGACTTCTTCGCCGGAGCGGGCTCGCTCAACTACGGCCACAACAACCCCGTCCTGAAACGGGCGTTGATCGACTACCTGATGCGCGACGGGGTCACCCACGGGCTCGACATGTCCACCACGGCCAAGCGGTCCTTCCTGCAGACCTTCCAGGACCTGGTGCTGCGGCCGCGCGACCTGCCGTACAAGGTCATGTTCCCGGGGCCGACCGGCACCAACGCCGTGGAGTCCGCGCTGAAGCTGGCCCGGAAGGTGAAGGGCCGCGAGGCGATCGTGTCGTTCACCAACGCCTTCCACGGCATGTCCCTCGGCTCGCTCGCCGTGACCGGCAACGCCTTCAAGCGGGCCGGTGCCGGCATACCGCTGGTGCACGGGACGCCCATGCCGTTCGACAACTACTTCGACGGCCAGGTCCCCGACTTCCTGTGGTTCGAGCGGCTGCTGGAGGACCAGGGGTCCGGGCTCAACAAGCCGGCCGCCGTGATCGTGGAGACCGTGCAGGGCGAGGGCGGCATCAACGTCGCGCGTCCGGAGTGGCTGCGCGCCCTGGCCGACCTGTGCGAGCGGCAGGACATGCTGCTGATCGTCGACGACATCCAGATGGGATGCGGCCGCACCGGTGCCTTCTTCTCCTTCGAGGAGGCCGGGATCGTGCCCGACATCGTCACCGTGTCGAAGTCCATCAGCGGTTACGGGCTGCCCATGTCGCTCTGCCTGTTCCGGCCCGAGCTGGACATCTGGGAGCCGGGCGAGCACAACGGCACCTTCCGCGGCAACAACCCCGCGTTCGTCACCGCCACCGCGGCCCTGGAGACGTACTGGACCGACGGGTCCGCCATGGAGAAGCAGACCCGGGCCCGCGGCGAGCAGATCGAGCAGGCGCTCGTCTCCGTCACCGAGGAGAACCTCGCCGATGTGAAGGAGTACCGGGGCCGGGGGCTCGTGTGGGGCATGGAGTTCCACGACAAGGCACGCGCCGACCGGGTCGCGCGGCGTGCCTTCGAGCTCGGGCTGCTCATCGAGACGTCCGGCCCGGAGGGCGAGGTCGTCAAGCTGCTGCCGGCCCTCACCGTCACCCCCGAGGAACTGGACGAGGGACTGAGCGTCCTCGCCCGGTCCGTTCGCGAAACCATCTAGCAAGGAGGCTGTGCACCACCGTGATCGTCCGTTCGTTCAAGGACATCGAAGGCACCGACCGGCACGTGAGGTCGGCGTCCGGCACCTGGGAGAGCAAGCGCATCGTCCTCGCCAAGGAACGGGTCGGCTTCTCCCTCCACGAGACCGTTCTGTACGCGGGGACGGAGACGTCGATGTGGTACGCGAACCACGTCGAGGCCGTCGTGTGTGTCGAGGGCGCGGCCGAGCTCACCGACCACGAGACCGGGAGGACGTACTCCATCACTCCCGGGACCATGTACCTCCTCGACGGGCACGAGCGGCACACGCTCCGTGTCCAGGAGGACTTCCGCTGCATCTGCGTGTTCAACCCGCCCGTGACGGGACGGGAGGACCACGACGAGAACGGCGTTTACCCCCTGCTCACCGAACCGGAGGAGGTGTGAGTTCCATGACCGTCACCGATCTCTATCCCAGCCGCGGCGCCGCAGAGGTGTCCGTCCCGCGTCAGGACCCGGTCGTCTGGGGCGCCCCCGACACCCCCGGCCCGGTTCCGACGGCCGACCTGCAGGCGTACGAGCGCGACGGCTTCCTCGCGATCGACCAGCTGATCACCGATGACGAGGTCGCCGTCTACCGGCGTGAGCTGGAGCGGCTCGTCGCCGACCCGGCGATCCGCGCCGACGAACGCTCCGTCGTCGAACCGAAGTCGAAGGAGATCCGCTCCGTCTTCGAGGTGCACCGGATCAGTGAGGTGTTCGCCTCGCTCGTGAGGGACGAGCGGGTCGTCGGGCGGGCCCGGCAGATCCTGGGCTCGGACGTGTACGTCCACCAGTCCCGGATCAACGTCAAGCCCGGGTTCGGGGCCAGCGGGTTCTACTGGCACTCGGACTTCGAGACCTGGCACGCCGAGGACGGTCTGCCGAACATGCGGACGGTGTCCGTGTCGATCGCGCTGACCGAGAACCTCGACACCAACGGCGGGCTCATGATCATGCCGGGCTCGCACCGGACGTTCCTCGGGTGCGCGGGAGCCACGCCCGAGGACAACTACAAGAAGTCGCTGCAGATGCAGGACGCGGGCACGCCGTCCGACGAGGCGCTGACCGCCATGGCGGGCGAGTACGGCATCCGGCTCTTCACCGGCCGGGCCGGCTCCGCCACCTGGTTCGACTGCAACTGCATGCACGGGTCCGGCGACAACATAACGCCGTTCCCGCGCAGCAACGTCTTCATCGTGTTCAACAGCGTGGACAACGCGGCGGTCGAGCCCTTCGCGGCTCCGGTACGGCGGCCGGAGTTCATCGGGGCGCGGGACTTCACCCCGGTGCGCTGAGCTGCCGCCTGCGCTGAGCTACTGCCAGGCCGCCGAGGCCGCCCGCGCCAGAGGGTCAGTCCGACAGGACGTCCAGCAGGCGGTCGACGTCGGCGGGCGTGTTGTACAGGTGGAACGAGGCGCGCAGGTTGCCCGCGCGGTTGGAGAGTTCGATGCCGGCGCGGCTCAGTCCGGGCTGGCGCTCCCCGAGTCCGGGGACCGAGACGATCGCCGAGCCGGGGGCGGGCACGGGCGCGTGGCCGAGGGTCGCGAGTCCGGCCCGGAACCGGTCGGCGAGGGCCACGTCGTGGGCGTGGACGGCGGCTACGCCGAGTTCCTCGATCAGGTCGAGCGAGCGGCGCAGGCCCGCGAAGGTGAACAGCGCGTGGCTGAGGTCGAAGCGCCGGGCGGAGTGGGCGAGTTCGGCGACCGGGCCGTAGCAGCTGTCCCACGGGTGCTCGCCCGCGACCCAGCCCGCGAGCACCGGGCTCAGCCCGCCGAAGTCCTCGGGGACCACGAGGAAGGCCGCGCCGTGCGGGCCGAGCAGCCACTTGAAGGAGACCGCGGCGGAGAAGTCGTAGGCGTCCGCGTCCATCGGGAGCCAGCCTGCGGACTGCGAGAAGTCGACGTAGGTGCGTGCCCCGTGCTCGCGGGCGGCCTCGCGCAGGGCGGGCAGGTCGGCGATGCGTCCGTCGGCCGACTGCGCGGCGCTGACCGCGACCAGCGCGGTGTCCGGGCGGACGGACTCGGCGACGCGCTCCAGCGGCACCGTGCGGACCTTGAGGTCGCCGCGGACGTGGAACGGGTTCAGGACGGAGGTGAAGTCGTCCTCGACGGTGAGGACTTCGGCGCCGGCGGGCAGCGAGGCGGCGATCACCCCACTGTGCGCGGCGACCGAGGCGCCCGCCGCGACCCGGGTCACCGGGACTCCGGCGAGCCGGGCGTAGGCGGCCCGGCAGGCCTCCACGTCCTCGAACAGCGGGGTCAGCGGACGGCCCTCGGCCCGCAGCAGCGCCGCCTCGTGCAGGGCGGCGACGGTACGGGCCGGGAGCAGGCTGTTGCTCGCGGTGTTGAGATACGTGCTCTTCGGGGTGAACTCGGCGCGGACGAGGCTCTCGAACGTCTCCGTGGTCTCCATGGATCCACTCTGCGGCCGCTGAATTCATAAGTCCATTGCGAATCTATACGTGGATCCACTTAGGAACTCTTATACGTCCGCGCCGACCTGCGGTTTTCAGTGCTGAGGCACCGCACACCCGTCCGGGCCGCAGGCCTCGGCGCCGCCCTCGTCGACGAGCTTCAGCGGAGAACGCGCACCCCACGCCTGGCTGAGCGCCTGCGTGAACACCTCGGCGGGCTGGGCCCCCGAGACTCCGTACTTCCGGTCGAGGACGAAGAACGGCACCCCGTTCGCGCCGAGCTCGGCGGCCTCGCGCTCGTCGGCGCGGACCTCGTCGGCGTACGCGGCCGGGTCGGCGAGCACCCTGCGGGCGGCGTCGGCGTCCAGGCCCGCCTCGGCGGCGAGTGCCACGAGCCGCTCGTCGCCCTCGCTGAAGACGGAGCGCTCCTCGGCGAAGTTCGCCCGGTACAGGATCTGGATGAGCACGTCCTGCTTGCCCTGCTCCTTGGCGAAGTGCAGCAGGCGGTGCATGTCGAAGGTGTTGCCGTGGTCGCGGTCCCGGGTGCGGTAGTCCAGGCCCTCGGCGGCGGCCTGCGCGCCCAGGTTGTCCTCGCCTGCCTGGGCCTGCGCCTCGCTCATGCCGTACTTCTTGGCGAGCATCCTCAGCACCGGCTGGACGTCACCCTTGGCGCGGCCCGGGTCCAGTTCGAAGGACCGGTGCACCACCTCGACCTCGTCGCGGTGCGGGAAGGCCGCCAGCGCCTTCTCGAAGCGGGCCTTGCCCACGTAGCACCAGGGGCAGGCGATGTCGCTCCAGATCTCGACGCGCATGTCTTCGGCTCTCTCCAGGTCGTACGGGCGCGGAGGCTCTCTCCGGCCAGTACATGAACGTTCAAGCAGAGAGGTTCATTCCCCGGACACGGAGAAACGCAGGAAGAGGTGGTGATCCCCTTCGGCGGGCGGGTTGTCCGGGTCCGGGGCCCAGCCCTGGCGGGCGTAGAAGGCCTGGGCGCGGGCGTTGTCCACGTGCACGTCGAGCACGGCGGTCCGCTTGCCGTCGGCGCGCCACTCCTCCACGCATGCCCGGTGCAGGGCCGTGCCGAGGCCGGAGCGCCAGTGGTCGGGGTCGATGTGGAACTGGAACAGCTTGACCGTCTCCGCGGGGATGTCCTCGGGGGTGCGGAAGGAGGCGATACCGACGATGGCGCCGTGCGCGACGGCACACAGCACATGGCCGTCCGGCCGCTCGATGGAACTCCGCCAGGCGGCGGTCCAGTCCGTGTCGGACTGCGGGACGCCGTCCGGGTAGTAGGTCGAGCGTGCCCGGAAGTGCAGGTCGGCGATGACCTGGGCCTCGGCGCGCACGGCTGTCCTGATCACCAGGGATTCGACGGTCCGATGCTCTCTGATCATGCAGCGGAAGACGTACCGGGAGGCGGTCCGGTTCCGCCGCGGCTCAGCTCCCGTCGCGCAGGTCGTCCGGCCAGCCGGGCCTGAACTCGATGTGGTCGTACGTCACCACGCAGCCCTCCCCCAGCGGCGACTGGGTCATGAAGCCGACCAGCGCCGCGTCCGTCTCCTTCTCCCCGCCCAGCGTGAAGAGCCGCACGAAGGTCCAGCGCACGCCGTCGCGGGAGGCGTGGAAGGCGAAGACACGGCCCGTGCGGCTGATCCGCAGCCAGACCGAACTGCCGTCCACGGTGAAGGCGTTGGCGTCGTCGGAGTGTCCCTGGGTGACGACCGTGCAGACGGTGGGGACATCCGGGGAGTACTCCAGGCAGAGCTTGGCCCAGGCCCGGTCGCCCACGTGGGCGTAGAGCACACCCGCGTCGAACGCGGCGCCGAACCCGACGGTGACCCGGGCGATCAGCTGGAACTCCCCCTCCGGCGCCCCGAGCAGCCGGGGCGCGTCGGAGGCGGGGTCCAGCCCCTCGTCGGTGGGCGGCACGAACCGGTCCTGCCGGGGCCCGGCCCAGCCGCTGAGGATGCCGTCCTCGTAGGACCAGTGACCGTCGGGGCCGTAAGTACGCAGAAGGAAGGGAAGTTCGGGAAGTTCCAGGTCCATGAGCAGAGTCTCTCAGCTCCCGATCTCCGTCACCGACCCCCCGTACGGGTTCGGCGTTCCGGATGACCGCCGAAGTGCCGGGGCCGACGGACTTCGAGGTCGAGGTCGTCGCCGGGTACGGTCCCTCGGTGCTGGGCCGGTGCCACTGCGACACCCGTCGGCCAGCCGCTCTTCGTCGGCCCCTCCGCCGCGAGGCGCAGGTCAGCGTTCCAGACGGCCGTTGAAACGGCGCGGCAGGCCCAGGGGGTTGTCGTCGCGGAGTTCCAACGGGAGCAGGGCCTCAGGGGCGTTCTGGTAGACGACCGGGCGCAGCCAGCGCTCGATGGCCGTACCGCCGACGGACGTCGACGTGGACGTCGTCGCCGGGTACGGGCCGCCGTGGTGCTGGGCCGGTGCCACCGCGACACCCGTCGGCCAGCCGTTCACCAGAACCCGGCCGGCCAGCGGGGTCAGCTCCGCCAAGAGCTCCGCGCCGCGGCCCTCGCCCGCGGCCTCCTTAGTCGAGAGGTGCACGGTCGCGGTGAGGTTGCCGGGGAGCCGGGACAGTACGGCGGTCGCCTCGTCCTGGTCGTCGTAGCGGACCACCACGGTCACCGGTCCGAAGCACTCCTCCAGGAGCAGGTCGTACGCTCCCTCCTCGGCCAGTCGGCTCGCCGGAACCGTCAGGAAGCCGGGGCTGACCGTGTGTTCGCTGCCCGCGCCGGGGGTCACCGGGGTCTCCACGCCGGACAGCGCGGCCCGCTCGGCGACGCCGGCGACGAAGTTGTCCCGCATGCGGTGGTCGAGCAGGACCCCCGCCTCGGTGTCGCTGACCGCGTCCGTGAGCGACTTGAGCAGACCGTCGCCCCCGGCGCCGGACGGCACCAGCACCAGGCCCGGCTTCACACAGAACTGCCCCACGCCCAGCGTCATCGACCCGGCGAGACCGGCGCCGATGGCCTCGGCGCGCTCGGCGGCCGCGGCCTCGGTGACGACGACGGGGTTGAGGGAGCCCAGCTCGCCGTGGAAGGGGATCGGGACCGGCCGGGCGGCGGCCGCGTCGAAGAGGGCACGTCCGCCCCGTACGGATCCGGTGAAGCCGGCCGCCGCGACCAGCGGGTGCCTGATGAGATCGACGCCCGCCTCGAAGCCGTGGACCAGGCCGAGGACACCGTCGGGGATGCCGTGCTCGGCGGCGGCCCGGCGCAGCACCTTGGCGACCAGCTCGGACAGCGCGGGGTGGTCGGGGTGGGCCTTGACGACGACCGGGTTGCCCGCGGCCAGGGCGCTCGCGGTGTCGCCGCCGGCGACCGAGAAGGCGAAGGGGAAGTTGGAGGCCGAGTAGACGGCGACGACGCCCAGCGGGACTTTGTAGCGGCGCAGGTCCGGGATCGGCGGGGTCGCGGTGTCGTCGGGGTGGTTGACGATGACGTCGAGGAAGGCACCCTCGTCGACGATGTCCGCGAAGGCCCGCAACTGGTAGGTGGTGCGCGCGAGTTCGCCGGTCAGCCGGACCGGGCCCAGCGCGGTCTCGGCGTCGGCGGCCTCGACCAGCTGGTCCCTGGCCGCGTCGAGGCCCGCGGCGGCGGAGCGCAGGAAGGCGGAGCGCACGGCACGGTCGGCGAGGGAGCCGCGCGCGGCGTGGGCGGCCCGGACGGCGGTGTCCACCTCCTGGGCCGTGGCCTCCACAGCGACCTGTTCACGCTGCTTCCCGGTACGCGGGTCGACACTCCAGACTGGTGCTGCTGCCACCGCGGATCCCTCCACGTTCATTGCGGATGCGTTGCCACTGCAATACCGCAGTATCTGGGTCATTCACCAGGGCGTTCGATATACTGAACGCCGTCTCTGATGATGAATATGCTGTCGGAGACTATTTCCCGTCGAACGAAGGGGTCAAGGGCGATGTCGGCAGGCGAGACAGGCGGCGGGGCGCAGGTCAAGTCCGCGGTGCGGACCGTTGAATTGCTCGAGTACTTCGCGGGTCGGCCCGGTATGCACTCCCTCGCGGCGGTCCAGGAGGCCGTCGGCTATCCCAAGTCCAGCCTGTACATGCTGCTGCGCACACTGGTGGAGCTGGGCTGGGTGGAGACGGACGCGACCGGCACCCGGTACGGCATCGGGGTGCGGGCGCTGCTCGTCGGCACCTCCTACATCGACGGCGACGAGGTGGTCGCGGCGGCCCGGCCCACCCTGGACCGGCTCTCCGACGACACCACGGAGACCATCCACCTGGCCCGTCTGGACGGCACCAACGTGGTGTACCTGGCCACTCGCCAGTCCCAGCACTACCTGCGCCCGTTCACCCGCGTCGGCCGCCGGCTGCCCGCCCACTCCACGTCCCTCGGCAAGGCGCTGCTGGCGACCCACACCGACGAGCAGATCCGCAAGCTGCTGCCGGAGACCCTGCCCGCGCTGACCGAGCACACCATCACCGACCGGGAGAAGCTCATCGAGCAGCTGCACCAGGTCCGGGAGCAGGGCTTCGCCACCGACCGCGAGGAGAACACGCTGGGGCTGCGCTGCTTCGGCGTCGCGATCCCGTACCGCACCCCCGCGCGCGACGCCATCAGCTGCTCCGTGCCGGTGGCCCGGCTGACCCCCGCCCACGAGCAGATGATCAAGGACGCCCTGTTCGACGCCCGGGACCGGCTGACGCTGGCCACGCGGAGGCTGTGAGCGGGACGGCGTCTCCCCCGTGCGGCGGAGGCGGATCATCGTCGTGCAGGAGGTGGACCGGCCCGTCGGCGCGGGAGCGTTGAGGCATGAACCTCTCCACCGCGCCCGCCCCGGCCCGCGTTGCCACCGGCTCCCGGCGCCGCGCGCTGCGGCTCGTGGCCGTCGTCGCCTGTCTGCCGTATCTCGGTCTCAAGCTCGCCTGGATCGCCGGGAGTCACCTCGGCATCCCGGACGGGAGTCCGCTGCTGAAGCATCGGGTGACCATGGTGCTCGCCAACGGGCTCACCGTGCTGATGGACGCGGCCGTCATCGTGCTGGCGCTGTTGCTGACCCGGCCGTGGGGACGGCGGGTGCCCTCCTGGCTGCTCGCGGTGCCGATGTGGGTCGCCACGGGACTTCTCGCGCCGATCATGGTGGGATTTCCGCTGCAACTGGTCGTCCACGGGGGTACGGACAGCGGTGACGACCGGCCGTTCCTCGACGGGTGGGTGTTCGGGGTCGTGTACGGGGGGTTCATTGTGCAGGGGCTCGCGCTGGGGGCACTCTTCGTCGGGTACGCCCGCGAGCGGTGGGGACATCTGTGGCAGGGGCGGGTGTGGGACCTGCCCGCGCAGAGCGCGCCTGCCGCACAGCGGACGATCGCCGTGACGGCGGCCGTGTTCGCGCTGGTTCCGGGCACGCTCCGGCTGCTGTGGGCCTGCGGGGTCACGACCGGGCGGGACACGAGCGGCAGCCGTCCGACGGAGGTGGTGTACGTCGGCTTCCTGGCCGCCGCCGTGATCGGCGCCTGGCAGCTCGCCTTCCGCCACGGACGGCCACTGCCCCTCGGCGTGCCGCTCGCCCTGGGCTGGGTCGGCTCCGGGGCGGTGGCCTGCTGGGGCGCGTGGCAGGCACTGGCCCCGCTCACCGGGGTGAACGACGGCGCCGACGGCCCGACTCCGCTGCTGAACCTCACCTACGCCGGCCAGGTGGCCACCGGCATCCTCGTCGCGGTCCTCGGCGCCCGGTTCCTCGCCGAGCGGTCCGCCCGCGCCTCGAGGCGGCCCGCGCGGTGAGGACGTTCACCCGGCCGCTGTTCGGCCGCACGGCGCGCCGCCGCTGGATCCATCTGATCCTGGGCGGCGCGCTCGCCATGCCGTACGTCTTCGTCGGCGAGGTGATCGTCGGTCCTGTCCTCGGCTCGAACCGCTTCTGGGGCGACCTGCCCGTTCAACTGGGCTCCTTCGCCGTGGGGTTGCCGATCGCCGCGGTCACCTCCCTGTTCCCGCTGACCCGCCCGCTGGAGGCGGGCGCCGCCCGCGCCCTGTGCGGGGTGCCCCCGGACGCGCTGGCCCACGGTCCCGCCCGGACCCGGGCCGCACGGGGGCGTACGGCGGCCTGGTTCACGCTGCATCTGGGGTTCGGCGGGATCGTCTCGGGGATGTCCCTCGCCGTGCCGCCGTTCGCGGCGGTGCTGATCGTGCTGCCGCTCTTCTCGTGGCTGCGCGACACCCGGCTCGGCCTGCCCGAAGTCCTCGACCACGCTTGGGCGCCGGCCCTCGCGCCGGTCGCCGGTGTCGCCATGCTGCTCGCGCTCGCCGGCTGCGCGGCCGGGTCCGGCGCGCTCCTGGCCCGCTGGGCGCCCGCGCTGCTCGGGCCCACCCCGAGGACCGGCTCGCGGCGGCGGAGGCGCGCGCCGCCGACCTCGCGGTGCGCAACCGGCTCGCCCGCGAGCTGCACGACTCCGTCGGCCACGCCCTGAGCGCCGTCACCCTGCAGGCGAGCGCGGCCCGTCGCGTCCTCGACACCGACCCGGAGTTCGTCCGCGAGGCCCTCGCCGCCATCGAGGACACCACCCGGCGCACGGTGGGCGAGCTCGACGCGGTGCTCGGCGTGCTGCGGGACGGCGACGCGCCCGGCACGGCACCCGCGCCGACCCTTGCGGCCGACCTGGACGGGCTGCTGCGGCGGACCCGGGCGGGCGGGCAGAGCGTCACGGCCGCCGTCACCGCCGACCCGGCGACGCTGCCGCCGCCGCTGTCCCGCGAGGCCTACCGCATCGTGCAGGAAGGCCTGAGCAACATCCTCAAGCACGCGGGCGCCGAGGTCGTGGCCGCGCTGCGGATAGCGGCCGCCGACGGGCACCTGGAGATCACCGTGGAGAACCCGCTGAGCGGCCCCTGTCCCTCCCGCCCCGGCGGCGGCCACGGGCTGCGAGGCGTCGCCGACCGCGTCCGCCTCCTGGGCGGCACGGTGACGGCGGGCCCGGCCGAGGGGATGTGGCGGCTGCACGTACGACTGCCGATGAAAGGACTTCCCAATCGTGATGTCAAGCCGCAGCCGTGACGGGAGGTGAACCTTGATAGCACTCTCCGTCACGGATCATCGCCCACAAGACGTTGAGCCTGCGGCGAGCGAGGGCCAGCAGGGCCTGCTTGTGTCCTTTCCCCTCGCTGCGCTTGCGCTGGTAGTACGCCTTGGAGGCGGAGCATGTCGTGATGCTGACCATCGCCGAGAGGTACATCGACCGCAGCAGGCCACGGTGGTACCGCTTGGGCCTGCGCAGGTTGCCGCTGACGCGGCCGGAGTCGCGTGGTCTGGGGGCCAAGCCGGCGAAGCCGGCCAGTCGGTCGGCGCTGCCGAAGGCGTCCATGTCACCGCCGGTGGCGGCGATGAACTCGGCACCCAGCTTGGTGCCCATACCGGGGAGGCTGCGGATCACCTCGGCGTGCGGATGCTCGCGAAACCTGGCCTCGATCAGGGCGTCGAGCTCGGCGATCTCCTCATCGAGGGCCATCACCCCCTTCGCGAGGCGGACCACCATGGCGGCGGCCAGCCTCTCGCCGGGCAGCGCAGTCTGCTGGGCTTGCGCGGCTTCCACCGCCTTCTTCGCGAGCGTGGCGGCGCCGCGGACCTTGCGGTGCTTCAGCCAGGTCTCGATCCGCTTGACGCCGGCGCGGCGGATCGCGGCCGGGGTCTGGTAGCCGGTCAGCAGCGTCACCGGGCCCTTGTTGACCAGGTCCAGCGACCGTTCCAACGCGGGGAAGATCTCCAGCAGTTGAGCCCGCAGACGGTTGATCTGCCGGGTGCGGTCGAAGACCACGTCCAGCCGCCGGGTGGTCAGAGTGCGCAGGTCGACGGCGATCTCGTCACCGGGCCGCAGCAGCCCGAGGTCCCGGCGGACCCGGGCCTGGTCGGCGATGACGAAGGCGTCCTTCGCGTCGGTCTTGCCCTCGCCCTTGTAGGTGGCCGAGGCCCGGTGGACCGCCAGGCCGGTGAGGTAAGCCATCGGCTGGCCGTGATTGAGCAGCAGGCCAATCAGCAAAGCGGCGCCGCCGTGGTTGAGGTCGACGGCCCACAGCACGTCGGTGGATATCGCCAGGACATCGCCGATGAGCTGCAGCAGCTCGGTCTCGTCGTTCAGGACCCGACGGGACAGCAGACGTTCGCCATCCGCGTTGATCACCACGCAATGGTGGTGTTCCTTGCCGATGTCCACTCCGGCCCAGATCTCGGGCACGTTCCCCTCCGCCAGCTCGCCATCACATCGATCCCGCAGACGACCTCGCCGACGTTGTCCTACAGCAGCGATCGAGTCGCGTCTCCCAATTGGCGGTCGAGTCGTCGCGGGGCTCCGGGCGGCCAAGTCCTTTGAGCCGTCGAACCGGCGCTCGCATGACAGCCATACCGAGAACCCCTGGGCCCTCCGATCTTACGAATGACCAGAGCAACCACCCTTGAAAGGTAGGACCCGCATGACCCAGGCCCCGACCATCCGGATCGTCGTCGCCGACGACGAGCGCATGGTGCGCACGGCCCTGCGCGCCATTCTCTCCGCCGAGCCGGACCTGGAGGTCGTCGGCGAGGCGGCGACCGGCGCCGAGGCCGTGTCGGTCGTACGGGAGCTGCGGCCCGACGTGGTCCTGATGGACGTACGCATGCCGCAGACCGACGGGATCCGGGCCACCGAACAGATCCTGGCCACGCTCGACGAGCCGCCCCGCATCGTCGTCGTGACCACCTTCGAGAACGACTCCTATGTGTACGACGCGCTGCGCGCCGGAGCCGCCGGATTCCTGCTGAAGCGGGCCGAGGCCGACGCGCTGGTGCAGGCGGTGCGACTGGTCGCGCGCACCGACAGCCTGCTGTTCCCGTCGGCCGTACGGGCGCTGGCCGCCGAGTACGCGCGCGCCGTCCCGACGCCTCCGGCCTGGGTGGCGAGGCTCACGGGCCGGGAGAAGGAGGTGCTGCGGCAGCTGGCCGCCGGGCTCACCAACGCCGAGATCG
Organism: Streptomyces sp. HUAS 15-9; assembly: GCF_025642155.1. NCBI lineage: Bacteria > Bacillati > Actinomycetota > Actinomycetes > Kitasatosporales > Streptomycetaceae > Streptomyces > Streptomyces qianjiangensis. Next base: position 2,085,546 of record NZ_CP106798.1, read on the forward strand.
CCCGGCGCATGGAGGTCGGCCCCGCCACCGTGAAGACACACGTCGCGGCGGTGCTGGCCAAGACCGGCACACGGGACCGGACACAGGCGGTGATCGCCGCGTACGAGGCGGGCTTTCTGAGACCCCGATGAGAAAAACGGGCGTACGGGAACGATTACGGCCCTCTCGGTCGTCTTCTTCCGGGATGAACAAGACGATCAGGCGGGCGTCCGTCTTCGCGCTGCTGCTCGTGCTCGCTCTGCTGATCAGGGCGACCTGGGTGCAGTACTACGACGGCCAGGCCCTCGCGGACGACAAGGACAACCGGCGCAACGCGATCGAGACGTACGCGGAGCCGCTCGGGAACATCATCGTGGCCGGCGAATCCATCACCGGCTCGGCGCGGACGACGGGGGGCGACCTCGCGTACAAGCGGACGTACAAGAACGGCCCGTTGTACGCGGCGGTCACGGGCTACGCGTCCCAGGCCTATGCGCCGACCCAGCTGGAGGGCATCTACCAGGACCTGCTCAACGGCACGGACAACCGGCTGAAGAACATCATGGACACGGTCACCGGCGAGCGCGCCGATCCGGGCAACGTCGTCACGACGATCGATCCCGATGTGCAGAAGGCCGCCTACCGGGCCCTGGGCGGCAACAAGGGCGCGGCCGTCGCCATCGACCCGAAGACCGGAAGGATCCTCGCGGTCGTGTCGACCCCGTCGTACGACCCCGCGACGCTCACCGACGCCAACACCGCGGGGAGTGCCTGGAAGCGGCTCACCGCGGACTCGGACAAGCCGCTGACCAACCGCGCGCTGCGCCAGCCGCTGCCGCCGGGCTCGACGTTCAAGCTGGTCGTCGCGGCGGCCGCGCTGGAGGACGGGCTGTACGAGAACGTGGACGAACACACCGACAGCCCCGACCCGTACACGCTGCCCGGCACCACCAGGACCCTCGACAACGAGAACAAGTCGGCGCCCTGTGAGAACGCCTCGATGCGGGTCGCCCTGCGCTACTCCTGCAACAACGTCTTCGGCAAGATGGCCGTCGACCTCGGCCAGGACAAGGTGAGGGCGATGGCCGAGAAGTTCGGCTTCGACGACGACAAGCAGGATGTGCCGGTGCGCGCCTATGCGAGCGTGTACCCGTCGGACATGGACAAGGCACAGACGGCCCTGTCGGGCATCGGCCAGTTCGATGTGACGGCGACTCCGCTCCAGATGGCCATGGTGTCGGCGGCCATAGCCAACGGCGGCAAGCTGGTCTCGCCGCACATGGTTTCGCAGATCACCGACAGCGGTGGTGATGTGCTCCGGAACTACGACGACGCCACGGACACCAAGGAGATCGTCAGCTCCTCCACCGCCGAGCAGTTGCAGTCGGCGATGGAGACGGTCGTGAAGGACGGCACGGGTACGAACGCGCTGATCGACGGCGTGACCGTGGGCGGCAAGACGGGCACGGCCCAGCACGGCGAGAACAACAGCAAGACCCCGTACGCCTGGTTCACCTCGTACGGCAAGTCCGACAGCAGCGGCAAGGAGGTCGCGGTCGCTGTGATGGTGGAGCAGTCGGACGCGGCGAGGTCGGAAGTGAGCGGCAACGGCCTGGCGGCCCCGGTGGCCAAGGCGATGATGCAGGCGGCGTTGAAGTAGGCGCGCCGAAGGGTTCCCGCGTTGACCGGTTTCGGGTTGTCTCCGTGTTACGTAATCGGGTTCGACCTGCCAAACCTTGTCCGAACCCCCGTACAAGGCAGGCCAAACGATCACTGCTACGCTCCGAATCCCGTCCGGGGCTTCTCCGGATGCTCGCATGTCATTCACATGACACCCACAGACAGAAGAGGTCACCCGTGGGCACAGTCGTCGACGACGCCGCCTCGGTGGAGTTCCACGCCTTCTTCGAACGCCACTACGCCGAACTGTCCCGCCTCGCCCACCTCCTGACCGGCGAAGCGGACGCGGCGGACGACCTCGCGGCGGACGCGCTGCTCGCGCTGTGGCACCGCTGGGACCGGGTGCGCGCGGCCGACCACCCGGTGGCGTACGCGCGCGGCGTCGTCGCCAATCTGGCCCGCACCCGCATCCGCAGCGCGGTCCGCGAGCGCCGCCGGATCGCGCTGTTCTGGTCGCACCGCGAGGAGAAGACCGAGAACCCCGACGTGGCGGGCGTGGTGGATGTGCAGTCGGCGCTGCGCCGCCTGCCCTTCCGCAAACGCGCATGTGTGGTACTTCGACATGCGTTCGACCTGTCGGAAAAGGACACCGCCCTCGCCCTGGGGGTCTCGGTGGGTACGGTTAAGAGCCAGACGTCCAAGGGCATGGCCGAACTGCAGAAGCTGCTCGGCGCCCAGGGTGTTCCGCAGAGGATGCACGCGGCGGTGGCGGCGCGTGGCGGCGAGAGCGGAGGAAGGAACCGATGAGGCAGCAGGACGTGCACGACGAGCTGCGCGCCCGGCTGCACGAGGCGGCCGAGGCGCACGAACCCGACCGCGCGCGCATCCTCGCCCGCGTCGAGCGGGGCATGGCCGCCGGAACCCGCTCAGACCACCGCGCCACGCGCCCGCCCGTCTTCGGCTGGGTGCGGGTGGCGAGTGCCACCGCCGCGGTCGCCGGTGTCCTCGCGATCGGCGGGTACGCGGTGGCGTCCGCGGTGAAGGAGAAGACTCCCCCGCAGCAGACGGTCGCGGTGTCACCGACGCCCACGCCGTCGCCGGACGCGACGACGCGGCCGCCGGTCCACTCGGCGGTCCCGGCCCCCAGCTCGGGTGCCACCCACGATTCCCGCAGGCCGAGTTCCTCCCCCTCGCCGACCCCGACGGCCTCCGGCTCCGCGCAGGCGCCCACCGCGCGGGGTGAGCAGGACGGTCCGCTGTGGTCGGACGGCTCGGTGGACCCGCACAGCAACGACTTCTGGGCGCAGAGCAATGTGACCCTGAAGGTCTCGGAGCAACTGAGCTCGCTCACCGTGCGGCTGAAGGTCGCCCAGACCCGCGGGGTGTCCTCGGCCGGCGCCTGGCGTTCGCTGCCGGAGACCGACTTCACGCAGACGGTGACCGAGGACAACGGCTTCCTGGTCTACACATGGACGCTGAAGGAGGGCCGCAAGGTCGCGGCGGGTGAGTGGGTGTTCGCGGGGCAGTACAACCACCAGCAGGGCGGCCGGGACGCCAAGGACGACCGCTACACCATCACGGGCGGCGCGAGCGGCAAGCAGTACGCGGTGACCGGGGACTTCGCGGCCCACGACACCGGCACGGGCGACTCGTAAGAAAGATTCCGCGGAGGCGGCAACCCTTTCCCCACCGGTGGCGACCAGGAAGCGCAAGGTTCCTCTCCCCACACAAGGAATGGGCATGACTGCACGAGCTGAACAGCGCGTCCGCCACCGCCGCCGGGTCACGAAGCGGCGGGCGCTGATCGCCGGCTCCGCCGCCCTCGGCATCTCCGGCGCCGCGATCTTCACCACGACGATGCTGACCTCCGCGGGCGCCGCGACCTCCTGGCCAACCGCCAAGGGCAGCAAGGCCGTATCGAAGACGATCGAGGTGTCGGGCACCTACGACGGCAAGCTCACCAAGTTCTACGGGTCCGGCGCCCTGGGCACCGACAGCCAGGACGAGGACCAGGGCCCGATCTTCGAACTCGCCGACGGCGCGACCCTGAAGAACGTCATCATCGGCACTCCGGCCGCGGACGGCGTGCACTGCCTGGGCAGCTGCACCCTGCAGAACGTGTGGTGGCTGGACGTCGGCGAGGACGCCGCGACCTTCAAGGGCACCTCCGCCTCGGCCGTGTACACGGTCCACGGGGGTGGCGCGAAGAACGCCGACGACAAGGTCCTGCAGTTCAACGGCGCGGGCAAGCTCGTCGTCAGCAAGTTCCAGGTGGAGAACTCCGGCAAGCTGGTGCGCTCCTGCGGCAACTGCAAGAAGCAGTTCAAGCGGACGGTCATCATCAACGACGTGGACGTCACCGCGCCGCTCAAGGCCATTGTCGGCGTCAACTCCAACTACGGGGACACCGCGGCGCTGCGCAAGATCCGCATCCACGGCGACACCAAGAAGAAGATCAAGACCTGTGTCCGCTTCAAGGGCAACAACACCGGCAAGGAGCCGACGGAACTGGGCACCGGCCCCGACGGAACCATCTGCCGCTTCTCCTCATCTGACATCACGTACGGGTGAGCGAACCCTCTCGAACCGCCGGCCTGGCCCCCCTCGGCCGGCATGAGAACGCCCCCGCCGGTCACCACCGGCGGGGGCGTTCGCCTGTTGCCTGGCCGATCACCTGGTTCATCGTGGCGCCGATGGCCGTGCTGCCCGTGGTCAGGAACGTGGTCGTGGGCAGTGAGCCGTTCGACGCACGGGACCCGTACGCCGTCGTCGCGTCCGTCGACCTGAAGGCCGGGGTGGCGACGCCACTGTCCCAGTTGTTCGCGGCGGACACGGTACGGGAGCCCAGCTTGGCCAGGCCCCCCTTGTTGCCGACCGCCAGATTGCGCGCGAGGCGTGCCTTGCCGGTGGCGAAGTAGAAGCCCGCCTCGGTGTTGGCGTACGCGGTGTTGCGGTTCAGCACGATCGCACCCGTGTTGGAGTTCGCCGTGGCCGAAAGAGGTTGCCGCACCCGCACGAAAGGAAACGCGACGGGACCGTCCCCGCTCGGTGCGTGGACCGAGCGGAAGACGGTCGCGTCCAGGCGTCCGGCCCGTACCGGGCCGGCTCACCGACTAGCTCACGAAGTACGTCGGGTTCGGCAGCTTGTACGTCCGGTCGGCGTAGCCGCCGTCGAGGTCCGAGTACTGGTCGCCGAAGTTGGCGATGATGTCGTACCCGAGGTCGTCCTCGATGTGCTCACGGGTGCCGGCCTTGTACTGCACGGTCGTGCAGTTCCAGGCGCCCGGGGTGGCGCAGTCCTTCAGGTAGGCCGGCGGGTTGGCCTTGTCCTTGAGGAACATGTGGTCGGCGTCGAGGTTCACATCGGCGCCGATCTTCTTCAGGTTCTCGACCGCGGCGGTGCGCTGCGCCTCGCTCAGGCCCGAGTTGTAGAAGACCTCGACGCCCTTGGACTCGGCGTACCGGACCAGCTCGGGGCTGCCGAAGACGGCCGGGCGGTCGGCCTTGTTCACATAGTCCGCCCAGGTGGTGCCGTTGTAGGTGTAGTTGTAGCGCTTCTCGTAGTCGAGGCTGAGCAGCAGCGTGTCGTCGATGTCGAAGACGACCGCGGGCTTCTCGCCCCGGTGGTGGGCCTTGTGCGCGGCCCGGTCGATGTAGCGCCTGGCGGCGGAGTCGATGCCCGCCAGGTCCTTGGCGTACGGGCTGTCCGGGGACGCCTGGTACACGCCGTTGCTGTCGGCGGTGGTGCCGTAGTACGTGTCGATGTCCTTCACCAGGAGCCCGATGTTGTAGGGCTCGTGGGTGGAGTTGGCCGTCGACTGGTGTGCGGTGGCCGCGCCGGCCCCGTAGAGGGCGCCACCGGCGACAGCACAGGCGGCGGCGACGGCCGCGAGACGCAGTGATTTATGCATGACAAAGGTTCTACGCGCGTCACCACGGTGAGCGCGAGGCCCGTTGCCTGATCGATATCTATCCCACAGGTGACACGGGCCTCACTTCACCCGTCCGGCTCAATTCGTGGTCTGGTCCACGGACTCCTTCCACGGGGTCCGGTCGCCGAGATACGTCTCGCGGGTCGCCGAGCGGGCCTGTTCGTCGGTGAGTTGGGGCCGGTTCTCCGGGACGGTGATCTCGGCACCCGGGCCCGTGTCGCGGTACTCGGCGAACCGCTGGGTCTGCCGCGGATGGGCGGCCGACATGGTGGTGTAGGGCGCGACCGCGTCGATACCGGGGCCGAGCCGGGTGTCCCGGACCGTGAGCATCGGACGGGCGGTGGGGTCGGAACCGGGGACCCAGGGGCGGGCCGGCTTGTAGAAGGCGTCCGGGGCCTCGCTGCTGACACGGCTTCGGGTGACCAGGTAGCCGCGCGGCTTGGCGACCGCCGTGGAGGGCGCGAAGACGAAGCCGTACGGCGCGGCGGCCAGGTCGGTGCGGTTCAGGGTGCGGAAGTGACAGTGCTCGTGGACCGCCGTGGCCCGGCCGAAGACGAAGTCGACATCGCCCTCGACGTAACAGTCGCGGTAGTACTGACGGGCGAAGACGCCGAGCGCGATCGAGTCGGCGTAGAGGGTGTCCTGGTGACCGAGGAACCGGCAGTGTGTGAACGCGCTCCGGTCGCCCTGCACCTTGACGGCCACGGCCTGGGTGCCCGTGATCTCCGGGTGGTCGGCGCGCAGCCAGTCGTTGGCGAAGGTGATCCAGCGAGCGGTGAAGCCGTCCGCCTGCACCGTGGTGGTGGCCGATCCGGTGGTGCCGTAGGTGCCGCCACCGGGCCTGGGTGTGCCGGCCGCGCTGTCGTACACGATCACGACGTCCCGGGGGTCCTCCGAGGCGCCGATCCAGGTCGCCTCCGTGCGGGTGGCGTCGACGACGACCGTCTCCCGGTAGGTGCCCGGTGCGATGACCAGCGTCCGGCCACCCCCGCTCGCGGCGGTCACCGCGGCCTGGACGGAGGTGTGGTCGCCCCGGCCGTACGGATCGACGTACAGGTTGGCGGGGTTCAGGCGGCGGGCCGGTGAACCGTACCGGCCGAACGGGCGCGGCCCGCCGTCGGCCCGCGCGGGTGCCGCCGGCAGCGGGCCCAGCGCGGCACCCGCCAGCCCGAACTCTCAGTGGTTCTTCTTCCAGTCGGCCTGCGCAGCATTGAGCTGATCGGCAAGCGTGTCCAGGAACTCCTTCGCGCTCATCTTCCCGAGCAGCACCTTCTGGAAGTTCGGCTCGTTGTCGGCCTTGGGGATGGTGTTCCAGTCCGGCAAGTAGTACGGCAACTGCACGATCTTCGTGCTGGACCCGTTCAGCGCCTCGGCGGCGAGCCGGGTCGCCGCCGACTGCTGAACCCATGCGTCCTGCGCCGCCTCCGTGTTGGCCGGCACCTGCCCCGCGCGGGTGCCGCCGCCGGGGTGGCGCGGGCGGTTTCGCCACGGCTGCGGCTTGGGCCATGAGGGTCCCTTTCTCGATTGACGCAGACATGATCATCACGCTCTGTGGTGGCGTGCGTACGCCCCGCCAGTAGGGGTCGGTTCGGGCTGGACCGCAACCCTCGGGTTGGAAGCCGCCCGCTTCGGCGGTGGGTGGAGTCACGACTGTTCTCCGTTCACGCGTTGCCACAACGGATGCAGTAAGCGCTTGCCACGCTCGCATGGCGAAGGGCTTCCAAGATGGTTCCGGCAGGGTGCCGGTGTGCGGGTTCGGCTTGTGGGGATCACCCCGCGTACGGGTCCGGCACCCTCCCCGGCCGGGCCAGGAACTCGAAGTCGCAGCCGGTGTCGGCCTGGGTGATCTGCTCGTTGTAGAGCGCGCCGTAGCCACGCTCGTAACGGGCGGGCGGCGGCGTCCACTCCGCCCTCCTGCGCTCCAGCTCCTCGTCGCCGACGTCGAGCTGGAGGGTGCGTGTCTCGATGTCGAGGGTGATCGAGTCGCCGGTGCGGACGAGGGCCAGCGGTCCGCCGACGTACGACTCCGGCGCCACGTGCAGCACGCACGCGCCGTAACTCGTGCCGCTCATCCGGGCGTCGGAGATCCGCACCATGTCCCGCACGCCCTGCTTGAGCAGGTGGTCCGGGAGGGGCAGCATGCCGTACTCGGGCATGCCCGGTCCGCCCCTGGGTCCGGCGCCCCGAAGCACGAGGACGCTGTCGGCGGTGATGCCGAGCTCCGGGTCGTTGATGGTGCGCTGCATCGTCCGGTAGTCGTCGAAGACGACGGCGGGACCGGTGTGCTTGAGCAGGTGCGGCTCGGCGGCGATGTGCTTGATGACCGCGCCGTCCGGGCAGAGGTTGCCGCGCAGCACGGCCACCCCGCCCTCGCTCGCGACCGGGTTGTCGCGGGTCCTGATGACGTCGTCGTCGTGCACCCGGGCACCCGCGAGCTGCTCGCGCAGGGTGTCGTACGAGACCGTCGGCCGGTCGAGATGGAGCAGGTCCGGGATGCGGGAGAGGAATCCGGCCAGGCCGCCCGCGAAGTGGAAGTCCTCCATCAGATACCGCTGTCCGCCGGGGCGGACGTCGGCGAGGACCGGGACCGTGCGGGCGATGCGGTCGAAGTCGTCGAGGGTGAGCCGTACCCCTGCCCGGCCCGCCATGGCGATCAGATGGATCACGGCGTTGGTGGAGCCACCGAGCCCGAGGACGGTGGCGACCGCGTCCTCGAAGGCCTCGCGGGTGAGGATGTGGGACAACTTCCGGTCCTGGTGGACCAGTTCGACGATGCGCAGGCCCGACGCGGCGGCCATCCGGTCGTGCCCGGAGTCCACGGCCGGGATGCTGGACGCGCCCGGGACGGTCACACCCAGCGCCTCGGCGGCGGCGGTGAGCGTGGAGGCCGTACCCATCGTCATGCAGTGGCCGGGTGAGCGGGCCAGGCCGCTCTCCAGCTCGGCCATCTCACAATCGCCGATGAGGCCGGCGCGCTTGTCGTCCCAGTACTTCCACATGTCGGTGCCGGAGCCGAGGACCTCGCCCCGCCAGCGGCCCGGCAGCATCGGCCCGGCGGGCATGAAGACCGTGGGCAGGTCGACGCTCGCGGCGCCCATGAGCAGGGCGGGCGTGGATTTGTCGCAGCCGCCCATCAGGACGGCGCCGTCGACCGGGTAGGAGCGCAGCAGTTCCTCGGTCTCCATCGAGAGGAGGTTGCGGTAGAGCATCGGAGTCGGCTTCTGGAAGGTCTCGCTGAGGGTGGAGACCGGGAATTCGAGCGGGAAGCCGCCCGCCTGCCACACCCCGCGCTTGACGGCCTGGGCCCGGTCCCTCAGGTGCATGTGGCAGGGGTTGATGTCCGACCAGGTGTTGAGGATCGCGATGACCGGCTTGCCCAGGTGCTCCTCGGGCAGATAGCCGAGCTGGCGGGTGCGGGCGCGGTGGCTGAAGGAGCGCAGCCCGTCGGTGCCGTACCACGCGTGGCTTCTGAGCTCAGCGCCCTTCTTGATGCCGTTGTTGATGCCGTTGCTCATATCGACCATCCGGCGACGATGGCGGCGACCTCGGCGCGCTCTTCCGCGGGCAGCTGCCTGCTGGGCGGGCGGACCTCGCGGCGGCACAGGCCGAGGGAGGCGAGGGCCTCCTTGACGACGGTGACGTTGTCGGCGGAGCCGTTCGCGGCGCGCAGTTCCTCGAAGCGGCGGATCTGCTCCCAGACCTTCATGGCGGCGGGGTAGTCGCCGGATCGAAGAGCTTCGATCATGTTCAGCGAAACGGCCGGGGCGACGTTCACGAGCCCGGAGGTGAAGCCGGTGGCCCCCGCGGAGAAGTACGAGGGGGCATACGGCTCGGCGAGACCGGCCACCCAGACGAAGCGGTCGAGTCCGGCGTCCCGGGAGAAGGCGGCGAAGCGGGCGGCGTCCGGAACCGCGTACTTGACGCCGATGACGTTCGGGCAGGAGTCGGCGAGTTCGGCGAGGCGGGCGCCGGGCAATTGGGCGTTGCGGATGTAGGGGACGACGCCCAGTTCGGGGACGGCCCCGGCGATCGCACGGTGGTAGTCGACCCAGCCGCTCTGCGCGACGTACGGGTGGACGGGCTGGTGGACCATCACCATCCCGGCACCTCGCTCGCGGGCGTGCCGGGCGGTCGCGACGGCGGTGGGCAGATCGTGGCCGACGCCGACGACGACGGCGGCGCGCTCGCCGGCCTCGTCGAGGGTCAGCTCGGTGACGAGCCGGCGCTCCTCGGGGGTGAGGGCGTAGAACTCGCCGGTGTTGCCGTTGGGGGTGAGCGTGGTGACACCGCCGTCGAGCAGCCTGCGCAGCACGGCCCGGTGGACGTCCCGGTCGACGGTGCCGTCCTCGGCGAACGGGGTCACCGGGATCGCCACCACCTCGGCCAGGGCCGCCCGCTGGGTCTCGAACGTCACGCCGCTCATTCCTGACCTTCCTCTGCCGGTGACTCGTCGGTGGCCTGCGGGAACGCCCGCCGGACGAACGACGCGATGTGGGCGTGCAGGGCGTCGGCCGCGCCGGCCGCGTCGCCCTCAAGGGCGAGCCGCAGGATCTCGCGGTGCTCACCGGCCTCCCGTTCCCAGGAGGGGTCGGCGGCCCAGGCGACGGCGGAGACGAGGGCGGCCTGGTCGCGGACCTCGTCGAGCATCCGGCCGAGCAGCGGGTTGCCGCACGGCAGGTAGAGGGCGCGGTGGAACTCCCGGTTGGCGAGGGAGCGTTCGGCGGTGTCCTTCGCCTCGTCGGCCCGGGTCAGCGCGTCCCGGGCGGCGTCGAGGGAGGCGCCGAGCCGCACGGCCCGCTTCAGTGCCTCCGGTTCGAGCAGCAGCCGCACGTCGTAGACCTCGCGTGCCATGTCCGCGTCCACCATGCGCACCGTGACGCCCTTGTACTGGCTCATCACGACCAGTCCGGTCCCGGCCAGGGTCTTGAGCGCCTCGCGCACCGGGGTCTTGGACACCCCGAGCTGTGCGGCGAGCTCGGTTTCGACCAGGGCCTGACCTGGCGTCAACTGTCCGGTGAGGATGCGGTGTTTGATCGCGTCCAGCACGAACTGCGTGCGGGACGGGATCGGCATGGGCACAGAGGTCATGCGCGCCTCTCGGATCTCGCGTATGTGATCTCACGTATCGCGTCTCATATATGACGTACGAAGTACGACGCGTTGAAGGTAGGAGCGCCTCTGTGTCTCGTCAATGCTTCTGACAAAGGAAGTTGACGTGCCGTCGGGGAGCCGTCGGGGAGCTTCAGACGATCCTGCTGTCGCCCTCACGGGCGGTGTCCGTGGGCCGGCCGAAGGACACCGCGGCGCGGGCGGTCGCCGACTCACGGCCCAGCGTCGGCCCGACGTGGGTGATCAGCAGCTCGCGCACATGGGCGTCGCGGGCGATGCGGCCGGCGTCCTCCGGCGTCAGATGAACCCGTTCGCCCTCGCGATGCGCGTCGATGTCAGCCTCGCAGAGGAACAGGTCGGCGCGGGTGGCGAGTTCGACGAGAGCGGCACAGGGTCCGCTGTCCCCCGAGTAGGCCAGCACACTCCCCTGGCACTCGGCGCGCAGTCCGTAGGCCTCGGTGCCGTGGGCGACGGCGCGGGCGGTGAGGCGCAGATTCCAGTGCTGGGCGACATGGCCGTCGTACAGGGGCCGGAAGTCGAAGACACCGTTCAGGAAGTCCAGATCGGGCTTCCCGAAGAAGCCCGCCAGCCGCCGGGCGCAGTCCCGTGGCGCGTACACCGGAACCGGCGCGGGCGGAGCCATGCCGCCGAACGCGAAGCCGTAGGCAGCGGCGAGCAGATCCGCGCTGTGGTCGGCGTGCAGATGCGAGATCCAGATCGCCGTGAGCCGCGCGGGATCCGTGTGCCGCTGCAACTCGGCGAAGGTCCCGGACCCCGCGTCCACCCACACCTCGGCGCCACCGCCCCGCAGCAGATATCCGGAACACGGGCACCCCGGCCGCGGGTACGGGGAGGCGGTGCCGAGGACGGTGAGGGCGAGGGGCATATCCGGAGCGTAATGTCGCGGCCTACTTGATCAGACGTAATCCGGGCTGTCGCAGCCAGGCGTCGAGGAATTCGGCGTCCCCGACGTGACGCAGCCCGCATCCGCCGTCACCGGTGCCGTACGCCACCTGAGCGAGCAGCCCCGGCAGCTCGGGCACGTCCAGCACCCCCTCGAAGTCGATCAAGGCGTCGAGGCGTCGCGCGAGGGCGAGCGCGAGGTGGCCCAGCATCCGGTGGTTCGCCGGACCGGAGGAGCCTGCGGCCAGGACCACCCCCTGCACGGGCGGGCTCGGGAAGGCCGAACAGTCCTCGTCCGCCGCGGGGACGTGCTCGTCCTCCGCCAGGAGGAACGCGCCGGTCCCCGCGGCATCGGCGCCCGGTCCGAGCGCCGACGGGTCCTCGACCCAGAAGTCGACCTCACCGTCGTCCCGGACCACCACCGGTACGCAGAAGCTCTCCAGCCACGGAAGCAGACCGGCCACCACCTCCCGGTCCGCCTCGCCCCGGCTCCGTACCCGTTTCTCTTTCGTGCCGTCCTACGGCCGCCACCCCGGATCCCGCCCGCTCAGTCCCACCGCGCGGTCCAGCAAGGGGGCGTCGGCCGGGACGGGGACCACCGGGCCGAAGGCGCCGTTGCCGCGGTCGGGGTCGTCCGCCGCGGCGAGCAGGAAGCCGTACGACGCCTGCAGGGCGGCGGGGTCGGGGGTGTACTGCCGGCCGGTCGCGCGGGCCAGGTCCCAGCCGTGGATCACCAGCTCGTCGGCGACGACCGCACCCGCGACCGCGCCGGGCAGGTCCACACCGCCCGCGCGGGTCATTCCGGTCCACGCGGCGGGATCGCGCCAGGCCTCGGTGAGCTCGTCCAGGATCTTGGGCAGCTCCTCGCGCCAGCCGGGGCCGATGTCCGGCTCGGCGGCGTCCGGGCTGGTGTCGGTGGTGGCACCCAGATCCTTGCGGGCGGCGTCGCGAAAGGCGACGGACAGCCCCAGCAGGTGCCCCAGCATGTGGCGCACCGCGTAGTCCGGACACGGTGTCGCGGCCGAGAGCTGCTCGTCGGTGACACCCTCGGCGAGCCGCAGCAGCTCACGCGTCTGCGGGCCGAGGTCGAGGATCGTGTCGGTCATCGGGTTGCTCCTTGGGAAATCGCGCTGGACGTCTCCGTACGGAAGGTGGACTGTCCGGGTTTCCGGAACTCATCGGTGGCCGCCCTCCTGGAGCGTGACCCACCTCCACCGGCTCCGGCCGGGGTACTCGCTCAGCGCCGGTCGAGCAGCGCGTCCCGCACCGCCGCCAGGTCCCCGTCCGATGCCAACCCGGCGTGATACAGCCGCAGTTCCGTCGCCCCCAGCTCCCGTGCCCGGGCCGCGTCCGCCGCGAGTGTGCCGGGGCTGCCGCCCATCCCGGAGACCACGGTGAAGTTGGCGGCGAGGACGGCGTCCGCGCGCCCCTGCTCCGCGAACGGTGTCAGCAGGCCGGGGCCGCCCGCGCAGGGGACGACCGCGCCGTCCGCGACGGACAGGATGTGGGCCGGGTCCACGCCCACGTTGGCACCGCAGTGGTAAGCCACCGGGTCCGCGTGGAGCAGTACCTGGAATCCGTCGGGCGCGGCCGCGCGGACCGCGGCGACGGCCTCCTCCTGGAGCGTGCGGGCGGTTTCCTCGCGCCACGCGCGCGTGGCGGCGGCCTGCCGCACGCCGAGGAGCTTCTCCACGCCCACCCAGCCCCCGTCGCCGGGCGCGCCCTGCCACAGCGGCTGGAGAGCGGTCCGTACGACGGTGGCCAGTTCGTCGGGGTCCAGGCCCTGTCCGCCGTACCCGTCCCGGCAGGCGGGGCAGAAGCAGAGCGACATCAGGTACTGGCCGGCCTCCCCGAGGCCGACCCCACCGGTCTTGTCGTGGGCGTGCAGATGCGCGAGGCCGTACCAGCCGAGGGACTCCAGCTCGGTGCCCCCGGCTCCGGGCCGTACGGCGGCCTCCGCGGCCAGATCGACGAGGTACGCGCGCGTGGCGGGCTGCGCGACGCACGGCGCCCAGGGGTAGCGGTCGCCGTAGGCGTTGACGACGGAGGTGTCCGGGTGTTCGGCGCCCAGGCGGGAGTTGTGCGCGAGGACGACCCAGGTGTGGACCTCCAGGCCGGCCGCCGCGAGCGCCGCGGCCGCCGTGCCGTAGGCGTCCCCGGGCGCCCAGTCCCCGGCCGGGTACGGACGTATAGTGCGGCCCGTCCAGCGGTCGCCGGGCGGATACAGCACGGCCGCGTGCTCGGCGGTGACGACACGGTGGCGGGGGTGGCGAGGGGTCAGCGCGCGCGTGGAGTGGTAGGCGGCCGCGAGGGTCGCCTGGGCCACCCCGAGCGCGGCGATGCGGTCGGCTGCCTCCGGGTCCCCGACGACGTCCCAGGGGTAGACGAACGCCGACGCCTTCACGCGTCCTCCTCCAGCAGCGCGTGGCCACGTTCGATGATCTGGGCGAGCTGCTTGACATGGTCCTCGGTCGGCTCCTGCAGCGGGGGCCGCACCTCCCCCACGTCCAGTCCGCGCAGCCGTACGCCCGCCTTGACGAGGGCGACGGCGTAGCCGCGGCCCTGGGCGCGCAGTTCGACGAACGGCCGGTAGAAGCCATCCAGAAGGCGGTGCGCGGTGGTCTCGTCGCCGGTCTCCAGCGCGCGGTGGAAGGCGAGGGCGATCTCGGGCGCGAAGCAGAACACGGCGGAGGAGTAGAGGGTGATGCCGAGGGCGCGGTAGGCGAGCTGGGTCTGTTCGGCGGTCGGGAGCCCGTTGAAGTACAGGAAGTCGCCGGGGGCCTCGGCGCGTACGGCGCTGACGATGCGCTGCATCAGGTCGAGGTCGCCGAGGCCGTCCTTGAAGCCGATGATGCCCTCGGTGCGCGCCAGCTCGACGACGGTCGGCGGGGTGAAGACGGCGTTGTCCCGCTGGTAGACGATCACGGGCAGGGCGGTCGCCGCGGCCACCTCGCGGTAGTGCCGCAGCAGGCCCTCCTGGCCGGCGACGACGAGGTACGGCGGCATGGCCAGCAGCCCGTCGGCACCGGCGGCCTCGGCGAGCCGTGCGTAGCGGACGGCGAGGGAGGTGCCGTACCCGGCGCCCGCGGCGACCGGTACCCGCCCCCCGGCCGCCTCGACGGCTGCCCGGACGCAGGCCTCGAACTCCTCGGGCAGCAGCGCGTGGAACTCCCCGGTGCCACAGCAGGCGAACACGGCGGCGGCGCCCGCCTCGACGCCCCGGCGCACATGCGTGCGGTAGACGTCGAGGTCGACCGAGCCGTCGGGGCCGTAGGCCGTGACGGGGAAGAACAGCGGTCCGCTCGGGACACGGAGTCGGGCGGCGAGAGGGGCTGGCGTCACGGGCGCTCCCTGTCGGTGCATGTTTCTGATCGGTGTCTATATTTCTGAACACGACCACGCTACGGGCCCTCCTCGGGACCGGTCAAGCGGACAAACGAGCAACAGAGCGGCAGATTTCCGCACGCCACGCCACACTTGACTAGCCAGGTCGGCGCTCCCTAGCGTGTCCACGAATGTGAATGCCATGCAGGAATGCGATCGACGAGCCAAGGAGACCGTGGATGCCCGCTCCCCGCACCGTCCTGCTCACCGGCGCCGCCGGCGGCCTCGGCACCCTGATGCGGACCCTCCTGCCGGAGTACGGCTACGAACTGCGCCTGTTCGACGCGCGCCCGATCGAGGGCGAGCCGGACGCGATCACCGCGGACCTCTCCGACACCGCGGCACTGCGCGAGGCGGTCCGAGGCGTCGACGCGGTCCTCCACCTCGCGGGCATCTCGCTGGAAGCGCCCTTCGAGAAGATCCTCAAGTCGAACATCGAGGGCACGTACAACCTGTACGAGGCGGCCCGCCAGGAGGGTGTGCCGCGCATCGTCTTCGCCTCCTCCAACCACGCCGTCGGCTTCACCCCGGCCCCCCGGGGCACGGACCCGCTGATCCCGGTGGACACCCCGCGCCGCCCCGACACCTTCTACGGCCTGTCCAAGGCCTTCGGCGAGGACCTCGCCCAGTTCTACTGGGACAAGTACGGCCTGGAGACCGTCTCCGTGCGCATCGGCTCCTGCTTCCCGGAGCCGACCAGCGTGCGCATGCTCTCGGTCTGGATGAGCCCCGCCGACGGCGCCCGCCTCTTCCACGCGGCCCTCACCGCCGAGGACGTCGGCCACACCGTCGTCTACGGCTCCTCCGCCAACACACGCCTGTGGTGGGACCTGACGACCGCGCGGGCGCTCGGTTACACACCGCGGGACGACTCCGAGCCGTACGCCGAGAAGCTGATCGCCGAGCACGGCGAACTGGACCCGGAGAACCCCGCCCACAGCCATCTGGGCGGCCACTTCGTGAACGACCCGCCGATCTGGCCGTACTGAAAGACGGGCAGGAGCCCTCGCATTCGGACACGGATCGGACCCGCCCGCCCCCACATTCGGGCACGGGCGCTGCCCGCTCTCACGTCCCACCCCGCGGCCGCGCAGGTCCGAGACGGGCACACCGATCCGCGAACGGGCCGATACGGGCAGCATCGAATCGGCAACAGACCTGGTCAGCGCCGCGCACCCGCTGTAGAACTGCCCCCATGGCCCGAACGGGCGTTTCCACAGGGAAGCGGGTGACGACATGAGCACCAGTACGGCGGAGGAACGCCAGCGAGAGATTCTGCGTGCCGCACGGGCCACGGGCTCGGTCGACGTCACCGCGCTCGCCGACCGGCTGGGCGTGGCCAAGGAGACCGTCCGGCGCGATCTGCGCGCCCTGGAGGACCACGGCCTGGTGCGCCGTACGCACGGGGGCGCCTATCCCGTGGAGAGCGCCGGCTTCGAGACGACGCTCGCCTACCGCGCCACCAGCCATGTGCCCGAGAAACGCCGGATCGCGGCCGCGGCGGCGGAACTGCTCGGGGACGCGGAGACGGTCTTCGTCGACGAGGGCTTCACCCCGCAGCTCATCGCCGAGGCCATGCCGAGGGACCGGCCGCTGACCGTGGTCACCGCCTCCCTCCCGGTCGCGGGCGCACTCGCCGGGGCCGAGCACGTCTCGGTACTGCTCCTCGGCGGCCGGGTCCGGCCCGGCACACTGGCGACCGTGGACCACTGGACGACGAAGATGCTGGCCGGCTTCGTCGTCGACCTCGCCTTCATCGGCGCCAACGGCATCTCCCGCGAGCACGGTCTGACCACCCCCGACCCCGCGGTCAGCGAGGTCAAGGCGCAGGCCATCCGGGCCGCGCGACGCACGGTCTTCGCGGGAGTGCACACCAAGTTCGGGGCGGTCAGCTTCTGCCGGTTCGCCGAGGTCGGCACCCTGGAGGCGATCGTGACGAGCACACAGCTGCCGGTGTCCGAGGCCCACCGCTATTCGTTGCTGGGACCACAGGTCATCCGGGTCTGAGGAGCCGACGCCACCGCACAGGGCATTCGCGTGCCCATCGACATCCCTTGTCCCCCCACACGTCCGGATACGGCATCCCCCACACGTCCAGGAGCGATCCATGCGCACCCAGAGCCGACGCAGGCCGCGAGCCGCGCTCGCCATGGCCGCCGCGGGGACGCTGCTCGCCCCGTTGCTCTCCGGCTGCTGGTCCGGGGCGGGCGGGTCCGGTTCCGGCGGTGACTCCCTGAACGTCCTGATGGTCAACAACCCGCAGATGACCGAGTTGCAGAAGCTCACCGCCGCCCACTTCACCGCGGAGACCGGCATCAAGGTCAACTTCACCGTGCTGCCCGAGAACGACGTCCGCGACAAGATCAGCCAGGACTTCGCCAACCAGGCCGGCCAGTACGACGTGGCCAGCCTCTCCAACTACGAGATACCGATCTACGCCCGCAACGGCTGGCTGCACGAGATGGACCCGTACGTCGCCAAGGACCTCTCCTACGACGAACAGGACGTCCTGGGTCCGATGCGCCAGTCCCTGACCGGCGCCGACGGCAGGCTCTACGGCCAGCCCTTCTACGGCGAGTCGTCCTTCCTGATGTACCGCAAGGACGTCTTCGCGAAGAAGGGCCTGACGATGCCCGCGCACCCGACCTGGACCCAGGTGGCCGACCTGGCGGCGAGGGCCGACGGCGCCGAGCCCGGTATGAAGGGCATCTGTCTGCGCGGACTGCCCGGCTGGGGCGAGCTGATGGCGCCGCTCACCACCGTCGTGAACACCTTCGGCGGCACCTGGTTCGACAAGAGGTGGAAGGCCCACCTGGACTCGCCCGAGTTCGAAAAGGCGACAAAGTTCTATGTCGACCTCGTGCGCGAGCACGGCGAGTCGGGCGCCCCCCAGTCCGGCTTCGCCGAGTGCCTCAACAACATGGCCCAGGGCAAGGTCGCCATGTGGTACGACGCCACGTCCGCGGCGGGCCTGCTGGAGGCGGCCGGGTCCCCGGTCAAGGGCAGGCTCGGCTACGCCCCGGCCCCCGTGGAGAAGACGGACTCCTCCGGCTGGCTCTACACCTGGGCCTGGGGCATCCAGAAGGCCTCCCGCAACCCGGACAAGGCCTGGAAGTTCGTCTCCTGGGCGTCGAGCAAGCGGTACGAGCAGCTGGTCGGCGACACCAGCGGCTGGTCGAACGTCCCGGCGGGCAAGCGCGCGTCGACGTACACGAACGCCGCCTACCGCAAGGAGGCCGCCGCGTTCCAGGACATGACGAAGGACGCCATCGAGCACGCCCGCCCCGACGACCCCGGCGTACAGCCCCGCCCCGCGCCCGGCATCCAGTTCGTCGGCATCCCCGAGTTCACCGACCTCGGCACCAGGGTCTCCCAGGAGATCAGCGCGGCCATCGCCGGACGCCAGTCCGTCGACGCGGCCCTGAGCACGTCCCAGCGGCTCGCCGAGAAGATCTCCGAGGAGTACGAGGGACGATGACCGCGACCACGACAGCGCCCCTGGCGACCGCACCGGTACGCGCCTCGCGGCAGCCCTCCGCCCGCCTGCGCGCCTGGGCCACCCGGGCCCCGCTCCTGCCCGCCCTCGTCTTCATGATCGTGGTGACCCAGCTCCCGTTCGTGGCCACGCTGGTGATCTCCTTCTTCGACTGGAACGCCCTCTATCCCAAAGCCCGCCACTTCACCGGCCTCGACAACTACCGCGAGGTCCTGACCGACGCCGGCCTGCGTCACTCGGTGTGGACGACGGTGCTGCTCACGGCGGCGGTGGTGCTGGCCAGCCTGGTGCTCGGCCTCGCGCTGGCCCTGCTCCTCGACCGCAGGTTCCGCGGCCGGGGTGTCGTCCGCACCCTGCTGATCGCCCCGTTCCTGGTGGTGCCGGTCGCCGCGGCCCTGCTCTGGAAGCACGTCCTCTACAACCCCGAGTACGGCCTGTTCAACGGCCTGCTGCACTACGTCGGCGGCACCCAGCCTGACTGGATCTCCAACACCCCGCTGCTCGCGGTCGAGGCCTCGCTGGTGTGGCAGTGGACGCCCTTCATGATGCTGATCCTGCTGGCCGGTCTGCAGAGCCGGGACCAGCAGCAGATCGAGGCGGCCCGGGTGGACGGCGCGAGCGACTGGCAGATCTTCCGCCACCTCACGCTCCCGCATCTGCGCCGCTACCTCGAACTCGGCGCCCTGCTCGGGTCGATCTACATCGTGCAGAACTTCGACGCGGTCTTCACGATCACCTCCGGCGGCCTCGGCACCGCCAACCTGCCCTACACCGTCTACCAGAGCTTCTACCAGGCCCATGAGAACGGCCTCGCCTCGGCCGCGGGCGTCCTGGTGGTCATCGGCTCGATCGTCATCGCGGCCTTCGCCCTGCGGGTGGTGTCGTCGCTGTTCCGCGAGGGGGTGTCCCGCGCATGACCCCGACCGCCGCACGTCGCAAGGGCCTCGGCCTGGGCCTGGTGGCCTGGCTGGCCGGGATCGTGTTCTTCCTGCCGATCGCCTGGATGGCCCTCACGTCCTTCCACTCCGAGCAGGACGCGGCGACCGACCCGCCGTCCTTCACCGCTGCCCTCACCCTCGACGGCTACCGCGAGTTCTTCGGCACCGGCGGCGGGGCGAGCCCCTGGCCCGCGCTGATCAACTCCACCGTGGCGTCGGTGGTCTCGACGGTGTGCGTGCTGCTGCTGGCGCTCCCGGCCGCGTACGCCCTGTCGATCCGCCCGGTGAGGAAGTGGACGGACGTCCTGTTCTTCTTCCTGTCGACCAAGATGCTGCCCGCGGTGGCCGGCCTGCTGCCGATCTATCTGTTCGCGAAGAACGCCGGGATGCTGGACAACATCTGGCTGCTGGTCGTCCTCTACACCGCCATGAACCTGCCGATCGCGGTGTGGATGATGCAGTCCTTCCTCGCCGAGGTACCGGTCGCCGTGATCGAGGCGGCGAGGGTGGACGGGGCACGGCTGCCGACGGTCCTGGCCCGGGTGGTGGCCCCCATCGCCCTGCCCGGGATCGCGGCCACGGCCCTGATCTGTTTCATCTTCAGCTGGAACGAACTGCTCTTCGCCCGCGTGCTCACCGGCGTCGTCGCCGAGACCGCCCCCGTCTTCCTGACCGGCTTCATCACCAGCCAGGGCCTGTTCCTGGCCAAGGTGTGCGCCGCGTCGCTCGTCATCTCCCTGCCGGTGCTCGCCGCCGGGTTCGCCGCCCAGGACAAACTGGTCCAGGGACTGTCACTGGGCGCCGTGAAATGAAGACCGCCGTCATCGAGTCCGTGGGCCATGCCGTCGCCACCGGGGTCGAAGGGGCGAAGCCCCTGGGACGGGACAAGTAAGGGCGGCGGGGGCGAGACCCGAGGGGGCCCTACGGGAAGCGACCCGCAGCTCGTGATGGCCCTCTGAACCCGATCGTCCGAATGGTCGCCGGGTAAGGGAACGGTAAAGCGGTCCCGCTCGTTCACCCGGCATGACAGCTATGACCCCCGGCTCGAACATCCCCCTGTCCGCCGCCCGCGTGACGGTGGACGTCGCCGCACCGGTGCGGCTCGACGTATCGGGCCTGCTGCTCACCGCCGACGGCAAGGTGCGCTCCGACGACGACTTCATCTTCTACAACCAGCCGAGCGGACCGGGCGTGACGTACCGCTCGGGCGGCGGTACGGCTCCCGACGCGATCACGGTCGACACCACCGCCGTGCCCCCGGGCATCGAGAAGATCGTGGTCACCGCGAGCCCGGACGCCGCGGGCCAGACCTTCCAGGGCATCGAACCGACGGCCACGATCCGCAACGCCGACGACAACAGCGTCCTGGCCACGTTCACTCCCCCGCAGCTCGGCACCGAGACGGCGCTGGTGGTCATGGAGGTCTACCTCCGCAACGGCGCCTGGAAGGCCCGCGCGGTCGGCCAGGGCTATGCCAACGGGCTCGCGGGCATCGCGACCGACTTCGGCGTGACCGTGGAGGAACCGGCACCGGCCCCGGCCGCGCCGCCGCAGCCGATGGCCCCGCCCCAGCCGATGGCCCCACCGCCCGCCGCACAGCCGTCGATGGCACCCCCGCCGCCCGCCGCGCCCCCGGCCCCGCCCGCCCCGGCGCCCGGCACCGGGAAGATCAACCTCGACAAGGGCCGGGTCAGCCTCCAGAAGAACCAGACCGTGTCCCTGGTCAAGGGCGGCAGCCCGCTGCTCTCCCAGGTGAAGATGGGCCTCGGCTGGGAGCCGGCGTTCCGCGGCAAGGACATCGACCTGGACGCCTCGGTCATCGCATACGGGCCGCAGCGCAACCACATCGACAGCTGCTACTTCGGCAAGCTGACGATCCTGAACGGCGCGGTCAAGCACTCCGGCGACAACCTCACGGGCGAGGGCGGGGGCGACGACGAGGTGATCGTGGTCGACCTCGGCAGGCTCCCGCAGGAGGTCACCGGCCTGGTCTTCACGGTCAACTCCTTCTCCGGCCAGAAGTTCACGGAGGTCGCCAAGGCGTACTGCCGTCTCCTGGACGCCACGACCGGCGAGGAACTGGTCCGCTTCGACCTCACCAACGCCGAGCCGCAGACCGGCGTGATGATGGCCAAGCTGGTCCGGCAGTTCTCCGGCGAGTGGGACATGACCGCGATGGGCGACTTCGTCAAGGCCCGCACGGTCCGGAACATGGTGAAGCCGGCAGCCCAGGCGCTGTAACGGACGGTACGACGCCTACGGGCGCCCCCGACTCGAGGGGGCGCCCCGCGTTCGGTCCCGTCCGCCGGCGTCGTTCGCCAGTTCCAAGGCCGCCGCTACGCCGGCGTGGGTCAGGCGCAGGACGTCGACCGTCTCGACGTCGGCCCCCACCTACCTACAGCGCTTCCTCAGCCACGTCACCGTACCGCTCGATGATTTCCCGAGCGAAGGCAAGCAAGTCCTTCACACGCTGGCCACTTGGTTGCACCGACATCCACAGTTCCAGGTTCTCGGGACGGTTGTCGTCGCGGATTCCGTTCTTGTGGTGCACGCTTTCAACTCGTGGAAGGAGCGGTCGGCCAAGGACCTCCTCCATGACAAGCCGATGCTCAGGAACTCGCCTCCCGTTACGCCAGAAGATGCGGTATCCGTTCTGAAGACTGCCCGTAGGTTCACGGCCGTCCAAACCGCTCTTCCCTTGGCGAAGTCGGTTGTAGTGCAGGTGGCAATACCCTTGGCCACCGCCGTACCGCTCGCGCTCGCAGCCCTCGTGCCTGCACGGGGTCCCTCTGGGCGCCCACTCATACTGGGTGGCCAGTGGCGATCCGTGGATCCGCCGGCGCCGATAGTGAGTGCTGCACATGTCGCGCGCCTTGTGCGGCCGCGTACAGTCGGTGACACCGCAAGGACGGGGCGGAGATACGCCTGTCCCCGTATGGGCACCACCGCCTGCTGGATCGCCGTAAGCAAGCCAGCGTTGGTGGTGCAGATTGCAGTATCCCCGCCCTTTGTGCGGCCTCACACAGTCGCCGACTTCACATAACCTGGAATTCACGGCGCCATGCTGCCGAATTCACGGCCGCTCAGGCAAGCCATGGCCAACGCCCATCGCGGCCACTCTCAATCAGGGAAACCATGCGGAACGCGGCATCCGAAAGGCCGGCGAACACATGCCGGTTCCCCTTGCCCGACGGGCCGTGGCCCGCGTGGTAGCCGGCCAGGTTCCAGGTGTAGACCGGGACGTCGCCCGGGACCTGCTCGGTCGGCTCGCCGTGCACGTTGTACGCGTACTGCTCGTCGGTGACGATCAGCACCCGGTCCTGCCCCCGGTAGTGCGCGCGGATCGCCGAGGTGGTGTCGGTACCGCCCAGGTCGCCGAAGCGGCCCAGGATCTTGAGCATCGACTCACCCTTGTCGTACGACAGGCGCCGGCTCGTGGTGCCGAACTCGACGAGGTCGGCGTCCGCCGCCCGCACCGCGAGCGCCGTGCCGAAGATCGCCGCCGCGTCGGCCCGGTTGAGCTCCGAGCGGTCCGACAGCCGCGCCCACATCGAGCCCGAGCGGTCCACGAGGACCAGCGTCCGGCCGGGCAGCGCGGGCACGTTGGCCAGCGAGTGACCGAGCGCCTGCTCCAGCGGGTACGCCCAGCGCAGCGACGGGGCGTGCTGGTACGCGGCCAGGTACCGGAAGGGGTACTGGCGCGAGCGCGCCACCTCCGCCGGGTCGCTGATCTTCGCGGCGACCCGGGCGGCGACCTCGTCCGAGACTCCCGCCTCGTCGAAGTTCCGCAGGTTGCGAACGAGCGCCATCGCGCCCATGGACGGGATCACGGCCTCCCAGGCCGCCTTGTCCATCGGGCCCTGCAGCCAGCCGGCCAGCGCTTCCCAGGTGATCCCGGCCGCCGCGAGCCGCTCGGCTCCGTCGGGCGCCGTGACGACCGCCCGGCGCTCCCGCACCGGTACCGCCATCAGCTCGCGGTGCGCGGTGAGGACGCGGTTCGAGGCGGGCGGCACGGCGGTGTCCGGGTTGTGCCGGCGGTCCAGCGCATACTGGAACAGCTCGCCCTGCCACGGCTTGTCCGGGTCCGGCACCGCGTGCACCAGGTTGAGGATGTCGCCGAAGCGGTAGCCCTTGGACGCGGTGTCGTACTTCAGCAGCGACTTGCCGTGGTAGAGCCGTCGTACGGCATCTGCGATACCGCGCTTGACCGGCTTGGGGACGGTGCGGCCGTAGGTCGCGGTCCAGTAGGCGAGCAGCTCGCCGGGCTCGTCCGGACGCTGCAGTACGGAAGCGATGACCTGCCGGTTCGACGGGCCCTCAGTCGCGCCCGTGTCCAGACGGGCCTTCACGTACTCGGCGGCGCCCACGATCGCGGCCGTACGGATGTTGCCCTCGCCGCGCAGCCAGCCGAGCAGTCCTGCCGTCCACGACGGGTCGGTGACGGCGAGCTTACGCACGAGCGCGGCGAACCGGTCGTCGCGGTCGGCGCCGCTCTCGTAGAAGGTCTGCTGCGAGACGAAATTGGCGACGGCCAGAAGAAAGAGCTCGGAGCGCGCGTCCCGCTCGTGACCGCGGCCGCCCTCGTATGTACGGAGCACTCGTCCCGTGGACGTCACCCGCGAGGTCGGCTGCGCCTTGGCGGCCTTGGTGTTGAATCGTGCCATGCTGAATTCCCCCGAATTCATTTCCGTTTCGGAGGGAGGCGCAGCAAAAGGAAGGTGCCCGAGATCAGGAGTCGGCGACGGACTAAGCCAGGTGCTCTACCCAATTGAGCTACACCGACCCGAAGTCGATGACGGGACTCGAACCCGCAACCGCCCGATCCAATGAAGTAACCGCTGCCTGCGCACCGGGCACCCACCTTGAACTGCGCCTCCCGAGATCAAGTCGGCTGCGGCCCTGGAATCTCTTTGCAAAAGAAGTAGCCGCTGCCTGCGCACCGGGAGGTGCATGAAGTTGTGGTGTCCAGAGATCGAAGTCGGCGGAACCGACAAAGGTGCTCTAACCCCTGAGCTACACCGGCCTGTTGTACCGGTGGCGGGACTCGAACCCGCGGCCGCCCCATTATCAGTGGAAGTAGGTCCTGCCTTCGCACCTGGACGTTCATCACTCTAGGAGGGGGCCGCGGGACGGGCCAGCGAATTAATTTCCCGTCAGAAGGTCAGCCGCGCCGCTGACGCTTCCAGGGCCCCGTGATGGCCAGCATGATGCCCGGGTCCTGGATGTTGGCGAACAGGGTCTTTCCGTCGGGTGAGAAGGTGGCGCCGGTGAACTCGCTGTACTCGGGCTTGTCCGGGGTGCCGCCCGCCGCGGTAGCGGCTGATGTAATCGCCAGGTCGTTGCGGGCGATCGGGTAGGTGCGGCCGCTGTCCGTGGCGCCGAAGAGGTGCTGGACGCCCTCGCCGTCCTCGGCGATGACGAGGCCGCCGTACGGGGAGACGGTGATGTTGTCGGGGCCGTCGAAGGCGCCGTCCTTGGCCGGGTCGGGGTTGACGCCGAGGAGGACCTTCAGGGTCAGGGTGCGGCGCTTGGGGTCGTAGAACCAGACCTGGCCGTCGTGCTGGGCGGGGCTCTCCGCGCGGGCGTACGAGGAGACGATGTAGGCGCCGCCGTCGCCCCACCACATGCCCTCCAGCTTGCGGGCGCGGGTGACCTCGCCGTCGGTGAACTGCTTGCGGACGGAGGTCGTCTTCGCGTCGCGGTCGGGGACGTCCACCCAGTCGACGCCGTACACGGTGCCGATCTTCGTGGCGCGGGAGAGGTCGTCGACGAACTGCCCGCCGGAGTCGAAGCACTTGAACGCCTGCAGTGCGCCGGCGTCGTCGGCGAGGGTGCGCAGCTTGCCGCGGCCGTGGCAGAAGCCCTTCGGCGGGGTCCAGCGGTACAGGAGGCCGTTCGGGCCGGCGGCGTCCTCGGTCAGGAGCAGGTGGCCGCGCTTGGGGTCGACCGCGACGGCCTCGTGGGCGTAACGGCCCAGCGCCTTGATGGGCTTGGGGTCCCGGTTGGCCCGGTGGTCCGCGGGGTCGACCTCGAAGACATAGCCGTGGTCCTTGGTCATGCCGCTCTGGCCGGCCTTGTCCTCGGTCTCCTCGCAGGTGAGCCAGGTACCCCAAGGGGTGTGGCCGCCCGCGCAGTTGGTGGAGGTGCCGGCGATGCCGACCCACTCGGCGACCTTGCCGTGCCGCACCTCGACGACCGTGCAGCCACCGGAGGCGGCCGGGTCGTAGACGAGGCCCTCGGTCAGCGGCACCGGGTACTTCCAGTCGGCGCGCGGGCCCTTCAGCTCATGGTTGTTGACGAGGAGGGTCGCGCCGCGCGGGCCGTCGAAGGTGGCGGTGCCGTCGTGGTTGGACGGGGTGAACTCGCCCGATTCCAGCTTGGTCTTGCCGCTGTACGTGATGATCTCGTACGTGAACCCGGCGGGGAGCGCGAGGATGCCGTCCGGGTCGGGGAGCAGCGGCCCGTATCCGACCCCGCCGTGGGCGGTGGCCGAGTCCTCGCCGACGCTCTCGGTGTCCGTGGACGCGAGGGCGTTCGGCGCGGTGGCGAGGGCGCCGACGCTGCCCGCCAGCGCGACCCCGGCACCGGTGATCGCGGATTTTCTGGCGAAGTCCCTGCGAGTGAGCGACATGGTGTCTCCTGTGACGGTGGGATGCCGTGGAGGGTGGCGGGCCTCGGTCCGCGAAACGCTCCCGCCCGTCCCTGAACGGGAGTTGAACACCGGGCGACGACAACGGGCCCGCTTCCATGAATCCGTTTACGTCTTCCCACGGGACTCAAAAGTCACTCCGGCCCGTGGAATTTGTCGGAGGATTCTTCGTAAAGAAGGTCAACAGGTACGGGTCGTCCCTCATCCCATGATTTACGGCGGAGTGCCTTGACCGGCGGTGCGCCCGGCAATAGACACCTACTACCAAGCACCCGGGGGAGGCGAGCCGAAGTGGACGCACGTCGCGCGCGCAGCCTCCATGAGGGCCGGCTGTTGGGCCTGCCCAATGTGACGGGGGTCGGGACCGGGAAGGACGAGCACTCGGGTGGGGACGTCATCGTCGTCTTCGTGACCCGCAAGGTGCCCCGGGACCGGCTCAGGGACGAGGACGTGGTTCCGGACGAACTCGACGGCGTACCCGTGCGCGTGCTCGCCATCGGCGAGGTCTCCGCGCAGGAGTGACGGCCGATCGGCCCCCGGGACCGCGTACACACCGGGGAAGAGGTGGTCTGGCCGTGACGATCCGGCCCGAACTGATGCGAGGACCGACCGGCGGACAGCTCAGTGACAGCTCACGACGGCAGGCGTCGCAGGACTTCCTGCGGCGCGAGCAGCCGCCGGCGAACGTGGTCGGCTTCGGCCACGGCGTGAAGTGGAGCGGCGGCGAACCGACCGGCGAGGAAGCCGTGCTGGTGTTCGTGACGCAGAAGCTGCCGGAGTCGATGCTGCCGGAACGGGATGTGATCCCGTACCGGATGGACGACGGCACGCCCACGGACGTGGTCGCGGTCGGCCATGTCTCCGCGCAGCCGCAGAGGCGGCTGGCGGGCCTCGGGCCCGACGCGCGGAGCGAGGTGGGGTACGGCCCGGACGGCCGGGCCGGCGAAGAGCTCGCGCGGCTGTCCCTGCCGCTCCTGGAGGAGCCGCCCGGACCGGCGGTGTTCGAGCCGCAGATCCTCAGGCGCCGTATGCGGCCGTGCCCTTCGGGCTTCTCGGTCGGCAACGTCCGGGTGACCGCGGGCACGCTGGGCAGCGTGGTGTACGACTTCCTGCCGGGCGCGACGGTCGACCCGCCGGGGCCCGGTCTGGGCGTTCCGGCGAAGTTCTACATCCTGTCCAACAACCATGTGCTGGCCGACTCCAACCGGGCGCAGCAGGGCAGCCCGATCGTGCAGCCGGGGGTGTACGACGGCGGTACGGACCCGGCGGACCGGATCGCGACGCTCGACCGGTACATCGCCATCGCCTTCGCCCCGCAGGTCCCGCTGGACCGGCACAACAACGTGGTGGACTGCGCCCTGGGCGTGGTGGACTTCCAGGACGCCACACGGGAGCAGTACTTCAGCGGGGCACCGCGTGCCTGGCGGCGCAAGGCCAATGTCGCGGTGGGCGACCTGGTGAAGAAGACCGGACGCACCACCAACATCAGCTTCGGCCGGATCATCGCGGTCGACGCGACGGTCGACGTCAACTACGGCACGGCGGGCACGGCCCGCTTCAAGGACCAGATCCTGACGACGAACATCTCGGCGGGCGGCGACTCGGGCTCGCTGGTCACCTCGCTCGACGAGGTGGCCGTGGGCCTGCTGTTCGCGGGTTCGTCGGTGGTGACGATCGCCAACCACATCGAGAACGTCCGCGCGCTGCTGCGCGTCGAGGTCGCCGAGCGGCTGGCCTGACGGTCACTCACATCTCTACGAGGGGAGGCATGTTCCCATGACGACACAGGCACGCCGACGGCGGGGCTCCGAGGCCGAGCACCGCTTCCACAACGCGCAGGGCGCGGAGGTCAAGACGCGCGACGAGGCGTTCGCGGCACGGCAGGAGGTGTCGGCGGAGGCCCTGTCCACGTCCGCGAGGCTGGAACTGCACAACGGGGCGGTCACCTTCGCGATGGAGGTGACGTACGACCCCAACAGCCATCCGTACGTCGTCCTCGGCGGCCGGATCACTTCCGGGATCTGCGGCGCCCCGTGGGACATCACGGGCGGCTTCATCGGCGACACGATCCGGCTGGACGCCAAGCGCGCGGGCCAGGGCAGCTGTGCCGACACGATCACGATCGTGGGCGAGTACCAGAACCCGCCGGCCTACCGGGGCACGTACGGCTTCAACGGGTCGACGTCGTCGTTCCGGCACACGACGGTGTACCACTGCTGAGGCCTTCGGGCGCGACCCACGTCCGGCGGGCGTGGGTCGCGCTCACGCTCAGTACCCCTGCTGGGAGCGGGCCTTGAACGCGGCCTTGCGTGCTTCCTTCGCGACCTTCTTGTCCGGGTGCAGCCGGCCCATGGCCTCCAGCACGTCCGCCGTCGCCGGGTGCTCCACGCGCCAGGCCGTCGCGAAGAAGCCGCTGTGCTGCTGGGCCAGGCCCGCCACCAGGGCCCGGAGTTCCTCGGAGTTGCCCTCGGCCTGGAGCTGGGCGGCCACGGTGTCGATGGTCAGCCAGAACACCAGCTCCGGCGACGGCGCGGGCACGTCGGGGGCGCCCCGCTCGCTCAGCCAGACCCGGGCCAGTCCGCCGAGTTCGGCGTCGTCGAGCACCTCCCGCAGCGCGGGCTCGGCCTCCGCGCCGACCAGTGACAGCGCCTGCTGGCAGCGCAGCCTGCGCAGCGGCGCGCCGGCGTCGCCGCCCCGGGCGGCGGCGAGCAACTCCCGTGCCGCGGCGAGAGGTTCGCGGCGGGTCAGCCACTGCTCGGTCTCGGCCAGGGCCGCACCCGGCGGGAACAGGGAGGTGCCGTCGAGCAGGACGTCGGCGCCCTTGTCGGCGAGTTCACCGACCGCGGGCGCCGCGAAGCCGGCCTCCAGCAGCCGCGCCCGCAGCCCGTATGCGCCGAGCGGGGTGAGCCGGACCATGCCGTAGCGGGCGACGTCGGTCTCGTCGACGGGTGCCGCCGCCTGCTCCTCGTCGGTGTCGGCCATCAGCGCCTCGTCGACCGGCTGGTACTCCACGAGCCCGGCCGGCTCCAGCATCCGGAACTGGTCGTCGAGACGCATCATCGCGTCGGAGACCTGCTCCAGGACGTCGTTGGTGGGCTCGCCCATGCCGCTGGGCACGATCATGGAGGCGGCGAGGGCGGGCAGCGGCACCGGGGCCTCGCCGGGGCCGTCCTCCCGGACGGTCAGCAGATAGAGGTTCGCGAGGACGCCGTCAAGGAAGTCCGCCTCGGCCTCCGGGTCCCAGCCGAGTGACGCGAAATCGACCTCGCCGCCCTCGTCCAGGGTGTCGACAATACCGTCCAGATCGGGCACGGTCGCGTCGGCGACGACGGTCTCCAGGGCCGTGAGCCACACCGCGAGCACGTCGTGCGGCGAGCCGCCGGTGAGCTGCCTCAGCTCCTCCCCCGCCGCCACGGTCCCGGCCTCCTCGTCGACCACCTCGACCAGCCCGGTGTCCACGGCGACCCGCCAGGCCTCACTGGCGCAGGCCGCGGCGTCGTCCCCGGTCAGCCCCAGTGTCTCGGCCGCGGCCGGCAGCTGCTCGTCGACCAGGCCACCGCCGGCGTCCACCCGGGTCCCGGGCCCCGCCCAGCGGGCGAGCCGGGCCGCCCGGGAGAGCAGCGGCGTGGACAGCGCGGCGCGCGCCAGCTCCGCTTCGGGGTGCAGCCGCACCGGCGGCAGGGGGGAGCTGTCTGACATCGGCTGGTTCTCCTCGGGCCATGAAAGGACTCAGCCGCTCAGCCTAGACGGATTTCCACCCATGCCGCCCGGTTCATCTCTCCTTCGACCCCCGTACATGGCCGAAACCTTGACAACTGCCTTGATCAGGCAGGAGATTGACGCGCGTAGAAGTCGGGGGACAACTGTTCACTGTTTTTCTACGCGTGTCACACTGCCGCCGCGTGTCATGCGCACTCCAAATGTCCAGCCTCGTCCCGGCGCTCACGTTCATCCCCGGAGGGATCCCCTTGCCGAGCAGGTCTTCCGCGCGTCTCGCCGCGCTCACCGTCGCCGCGGTCTGTTCCGCGGCGTCCACCGTCGTCCTCACGTCGCCCGCGCACGCGGACGCGGTGCGCATCCATGACATCCAGGGCAGCACCCGTATATCGCCGTACGCCGGCCAGAAGGTGACCGACGTGCCGGGCATCGTCACGGCCACCCGCACCTACGGCTCCTCCAAGGGCTTCTGGCTCCAGGACCCGACCCCGGACGACAACCCGGCCACCAGCGAGGGTGTGTTCGTCTTCACGAGCTCCGCGCCGAAGGTCGCCGTCGGCGACTCGATCACGGTCGCCGGCACGGTCTCCGAGTACGTCCCCGGCGGTGCCTCGTCCGGCAACCAGTCGCTCACCGAGATCACCAAGCCGACGATCACCACCGTCTCCACCGGCAACGCGGTCCCGGCCGCCACGGTGATCGACGCCAGGTCGGTCCCGGCGCGGTACACCCCCGCGGGCGACACCGCGGCAAGCGGCTCCATCAACGCCCTGGCGCTGGACCCGTCGAAGTACGCCCTGGACTACTACGAGTCCCTGGAGGGCATGAACGTCCAGGTCGCCGACACCCGTGTGGTCACCGCGACCGACCCGTACAGCGAGCTGTGGGTCACGGTGAAGCCGCGCGAGCACCGCACCCACCGGGGCGGCACGCTCTACGGCTCCTACGAGTCCCAGAACACCGGCCGGCTGCAGATCCAGTCGCTGGGCTCGACCGCCGACTTCCCGAAGGCGAACGTCGGCGACACCCTGGAGGGCACCACCACCGGCCCGCTGGACTTCAACCAGTACGGCGGCTACACCCTCGTCGCGAGCAAGCTCGGCACGCTGAAGAGCGCCGGCCTGGAGCGGGAGACGACCCGCAAGCAGGCGCGCGGCGAGCTGGCGGTGGCGACGTACAACGTCGAGAACCTGGACCCGTCGGACGCCACCTTCGACAAGCACGCGGCCGCGATCGTGAACAACCTGCAGTCGCCCGACATCGTGTCCCTGGAGGAGATCCAGGACAACAACGGCGCCAAGGACGACGGCACGGTCAGCGCGAGCGAGACCGTCGGCAAGCTGATCGACGCGATCGTCGCGGCGGGCGGCCCGAAGTACGACTGGCGCTCCGTCGACCCGGTCAACGACCAGGACGGCGGCGAGCCCGGCGGCAACATCCGCCAGGTGTTCCTGTTCAACCCGGAGCGGGTGTCCTTCGTGGACCGCGCGGGCGGCGACTCCACCACCGCGGTCGGCGTCACCAAGGTGCACGGCAAGGCCCAGCTGACGGCCTCCCCGGGCCGGATCGACCCGACGAACGCGGCCTGGACGAACAGCCGCAAGCCGCTGGCCGGCGAGTTCGTCTTCCGCGGCAAGACCGTCTTCGTGATCGCCAACCACCTCAACTCCAAGGGCGGCGACCAGGGTCTGACGGCGCAGTACCAGCCGCCGGTGCGCAGCTCGGAGATC
This sequence comes from Streptomyces sp. HUAS 15-9, assembly GCF_025642155.1. NCBI lineage: Bacteria > Bacillati > Actinomycetota > Actinomycetes > Kitasatosporales > Streptomycetaceae > Streptomyces > Streptomyces qianjiangensis. Next base: position 2,117,003 of record NZ_CP106798.1, read on the forward strand.
CAGCGCCACGCACAGGCGACCGAGGTGAACGCGTTCGTGAAGGACATCCTGTCCGTGCAGCGGAACGCGAACGTCATCGCGCTCGGCGACATGAACGACTTCGAGTTCTCCGGGACCACGCAGATCCTCGAGGGTGACGGCGAGCTGTGGTCGGCGATCAAGTCGCTGCCGAAGAGCGAGCGTTACACCTACGATTACCAGGGCAACCAGCAGGTCCTGGACCAGATCCTGGTGAGCCCGTCGATCCGGCGCGGCTGCGACCTGGACTACGACTCCGTGCACATCAACTCGGAGTTCAACGACCAGATCTCCGACCACGACCCGCAGGTGCTGCGGTTCCGCCCGTAACCGGGTCCGGGGACCTCAGGACTGGCTGAACACGCCGTTCAGCCAGTCCTGCCAGGCGGTCTCGTTCGTCTCGGCATCGGCGTCCGGCGCGAAGTCGTGGACGCTGATGCCGAGCGGCGCGCCCCAGTGGCCGCGGCCGAAGAAGCGGATGAGGGCACTGTCGGTGCGCAGCCCGATGAAGTACGGGTTGCGGTAGTCGAGTACGGCGTCCAGGGTCCGTCCGCCGGGCCCCTGGGCGGCGACCTTCGTGCCCGCAGCCGCGTCGTCCGCGAGGCCGAGCGCATGGCCGACGGCGGCGAGCGCCCGCGGGGTCTGCGAGGCCGCGGGCCCCTCCAGCTGGGCGAAGGTGACCGGGCGGGGCGCGAAGTGCGTGATGTACTCGCACAAGGTGTGCAGATAGAAGTTGGTGTGCTTGCTCGCGCCGTCGTACTGGTTGTTCCAGTCGTCGGTGAAGATGCCGCTGTGGACATAGCGCACCCAGGCGCGCCGGCCCTCGTCGCGGGGCTCGATCGTGTAGTCGAGCTGGTTGAGGGACTGGACCGGGAAGCCGACGTCCTCGCTGCGGTTGGTGTAGCGGTGGGGCGGGTCCCAGGCGGTGACGGTGGAGCCGAAGGGCCCGCTGCCGCCCACCCGCGGCTCGGGCGGGTCCATCGGCCACAGATAACCACCGGTTCCGGTGGTGACCGCCTCCCACACCTTCTCGGGCGGCGCGTCGACCTCAAACTCGCGGACGATCTCGAATTCCTTGGACATGGTGGGACTCCTGCGGACTACTGGTCCGGTTCGGGGGTGGGCCGGTCCTTGACCGTGGGATGGATGGCGACGACGATCCGGTGGTCCCGGCCGCCCTCCGCGTCGGGGGCGTCGTACTTGCGGATCAGGGCGCTCACGCCCGCCGTCAGTTCCTGGACGAAGGCCGCGCGGTCGGCGGCCGAGGCGAAGCGGACCTCGCCGTCCAGCGCGTAGGTCGCCAGCGGCCTGCGCGCCTTCGTCGCGCCGGTGATCAGCGTGCCGACGTCCCGCACCAGGCGGGCGCCGAGCGCGAGCAGCCAGCGCGCGGAGAGCTGGTCGCGGAAGCGGTCCGGGTCCGGCTGCACGGGGGCGAGCGCGAGCGGCGAGATGACGTACGACGCGGCGGTCGCGCGCATCAGCCGCTCGGTGACATTGCCCTTGCGGCGCTCCCCGGCCAGCTCGACCAGGCCGTGCCGCTCCAGTGCCTTCAGGTGGTAGTTCACCTTCTGCCGGGGCAGCCCGACCCGGCCGGCCAGCATCGCGGCCGACGCGGGTTCGGCGGCCAGCTCGGCGAGGAGTCTGGCCCTGATGGGGTCCAGGGAGACGGCTGCGGCCTCGGGGTCCTCGATCACGGTCACGTCCAGCATGCGCCCACACTCTCACCGAAAACTTTTTTTGTCCAGGCGAGTGGAGTTTTCGGTGGGACGGTTGAAGAAGACGACACTGGCTCAGCGGAAAGTCGGCTCAGCGACGGCCGTGGTGGCCGTGATAGCTGTCACGGGCGTGGCTCCTGTGGCGCAAGGCGCTCGCCGCGACGGCCGCCATGCCCGCCGCAGCCCCGACGAGCAGCGCCGATCGCGGATGCCGCCGTCCGAATCCGACGGCGGCGCGTACCGGGGGCGGGGCACTCTGCTCGACGGTGTGCCCGGCGTGGGCAGCCCTGTCCTGGACGGCGTGCCCGGCCTGCGTGGCGCTGCTGCGCAGCTGCACGGTCATGGCACCCGCCTTGTCCCTGAGATCGGCGGCCCGTGCTCTGGCGCGCCCCTTCAGATCTCCCTTGCCCGCCAACTCCTCTGCGGTGTCACCGAGTCGGCTCCCGCTCTGTTCCATCTGCTGTCGCAGTTCCTCGGGACCCTTCGCGCCGGCCCCCTGCGGAGTCCTGTCGGTCATCGGTGCCCTCTTTTCACGGGTTTTCACGGTATTCCGATTCCTCACGGTTCCGGAACATCCGAGTACCCCGAGCGACGACCGTTAGCCCTTGTCCCAGCCACCCTCTCCCCCGGGCCCACGCTCCCCGAGCCGGGCCAACTGGGTCTGGAACCAGTCGAGGCGGGCCTGCAACAGGGCCGCCTCGGCGGCGAGTTCGGGGACACCGAGACCCTCGGGCCCGGCGAGACCGGCGAGGTCGGCAGGGCCGGCGGCGGGGAGGACACCGTCACGGTCCGCCACCACCCGCAGCCCGTCCCCGGCCAGCCGGGCGAAGACGGTGAGGGAGGCGGACGCACGGCCGCGCACGCAGCCCGCGCAGGCGGCCGTCAGGGCACGCCGGCCGGGCCTGCCCCAGCCCGCGTCGGCCAGCGCGGCCGCGGGCGCACCGCACGCACAGGGGCCGACGGTGGCCGTACGCACTCGCTGCCGGGCGTAGCGGAAGCCGCGCTCGAAGCGGATGTAGGCGCCGAGGACGGAGACCTCGAGCAGGACGGCCGCCCGGTGCTCCGTGGTGCACAGCAGCGCCTCGGCGGCCGTGCGGTCGTGCACGCAGTGGAAGCCGCAGTCGCACAGCCGCGCGGGCGGGCGGTGCCGTCGGCCGTAGACGCAGGACGCGTCGTCCAGCACTCCGTACGGCAGCGCGCCGCCGAGCGACACACCGGTGAACCCGGCCCTGGTGCCGTCCTGGGACAGCACCGGGTGGGCGATCTTGTATCCGGTCGGCGGCTCCGTCGGGCGTTCCGTGGGGAGCCGCAGTCTCATCGGGCGACCGGGACCTCTTCCGGCGCGGACGCCGCCGGTTCGACGGTCCGCTCGGGGAGTTCGGGTTCTTCCTCGTGGACGAGCGGCCGCTCCTCGGCGACTCCGGTGGCCAGTGCCTTGCCGAGCTTCATGGCGCCTCCCATGACCTGGGATCGGTGACCGTCCGACCCATGGTGACCCATGAGCCGCCGGGTTGGACATAGGGCCGGAGGCCTGCGCGAGAGCACCACTTCAGCGCTGCTTAGCAATACATCGTAGAAGATTTAAGTAGAGCTTCACGATGGTCGTGCCGAGACTGCTCCCATGACGAACATGACGAACCCGGGCAGGACCGACGCTCCTTTCGGCCGCGCCCTCTGCGCGATGATCACGCCCTTCACCGAGTCGGGCGCGCTCGACCTCGACGGTGCCGGAAGACTCGCCGACCGGCTGGTGGCGGAGGGCTGCGACGGGCTGGTGCTCAACGGGACGACGGGCGAGTCACCCACGACGACGGACACCGAGAAGGCGGAGCTGGTCCGGGCCGTCCGGGCGGCCGTCGGCGAGCGCGCCTCGATCATCACGGGTGTCGGCACCTCCGACACCCGGCACACTGTCGAACTGACCCTCGCGGCCGAAAAGGCGGGAGCCGACGGGGTGTTGGTGGTGACGCCGTACTACAGCAGGCCGCCGCAGGACGCCGTGGAGGCGCACTTCCGTGCGGTCGCCGACGCGAGCGGCCTGCCCGTGATGCTGTACGACATCCCGGACCGCACCGGCACCCGCGTCGAGCCGGAGACGGTGATCCGGCTGGCGGAGCACCCCCGGATCGTGGCGGTCAAGGACTGCTCCTACGACTTCCTCGGCACCCAGAAGGTGCTGGCGCGCACGGAGTTGGCGTACTACGCGGGATGCGACGAGCACATCCTGGCCCTGTACGCGGTGGGCGCGGCGGGCTGCGTGAGCACGGTCGCGAACGCCGTACCGCGCCGCGTGGCGGAGATCCTGGAGGCGTTCGAGGCGGGCGACACGGCCGCCGCCGCCAGACTCCAACAGCGGGCCACCCCCCTGATCGAGGCGATGATGAACGGTGGCCTGCCGGGCACGGTCACCGCCAAGTCCCTCCTGAACGAACTCGGCCTGCCCGCGGGCCCGCCGCGCGCACCGCTGCGGCCCGCCGGCCGGGAGGCGACCGACGGGCTGCGGACGGTGTACGAGGAGCTCGTGGCCGCGTGATCAGCGCTCGGCGAAGACGGGCTCCCAGGTCCGGAGCGAGAAGGGGTCGTTCACCTCGCTGACGCCGCTGAGCGGTACGACCTTGTCGCTGCCGATGGTGACCAGCACGAGCCGGGGCCGGTACGGCTCCTCGAGGCTCGTGACCCGCTCCCAGGCGATGAGCCGCTTGTCGTCGGCCCAGGCGAGCAGGTGGCCTCCGCGGACCTTGGTGATCTCCTTGCCCGTACGGGGATCACGGATCGAGGAGTACGACTTGCCGGGGGCGACCTCCTTCGTCAGACCGAGGGCAGCGAGCCGGCCGTTCGGGGACAGCCGCGCCCCGACGTCCCACCGCAGGTACTTCTCGTTCGCGGGGGCGGGGACCTCCTTCCCGGCAAGGTCGTAGAACTGCTCCGTACCGTCGTGCTTCCCGACGACCCTCGCGTACACCAGGGCACCATCACGGCTGAAGGCGAAGTCCTCACGGGCGTTGAGGTTGCGGCCCGCCGCCACACCAGTCCAGGAACCCTTGCCGGAGGCCACGTCGAGGACGACGAATCCGGTCCGGACCTTGCCTCCGAGCCGCGGCATCCAGGCGGTGTGGCTGCCTCCTTTGCCATGGACCATGGTCTTGTCGACCAGATCGGGGTTGTCCTTGTAGGTCGTGGCAACCAGCTTGCTGCCGTCGCGCGAGAACGCGAGCCCTCCGACGCCGTGGGCCACCGGGATCCACCGCTCGACCTCCCCCGTCGCGAGGTCGAGCAGACCGATCCGCGAGGCCGGCAGCTTGCGTTCCAGCACGGCGGCGGTCCGCAGGCCCGGGGCGACGGCCACGTACGACCACCGGGTGTCCTTCTCGTACCTGCCGACCTTCTCGTTCAGCAGCCGGTACGTGCGTACGACCACCCCCCGGTCGCCGGTCTGCGGGACCACGCTCGCCGTGGAATAGGCGGCCAGCACCGCGTTCCCGGCCGCGATCATGTCGCGCGGCGGCGACTGGTCCTGGTGGGCCGACACCCGGTCCTGACCGAGCACCCTCGCGGGCCGCGCCTCGCCCCTGCCGGAGTCCAACAGCGGCACCCCGACCGCCACGACGACGACCGCGGCGGTGGCCACGGCGACGGACACGAACCGGCGGGCGCGGCGGCGACGCCGTACGGCCAGGACCCGGTCGGTGAAACCGTGCCCGAGCGGCTGCTGTTCGGCCGCCTGTTCCCGCAGTGCGTCACGCACCAGTTCCTCGACGTTCACGACCGCACCTCCACGGGCGAGTGGTCACGGGACGGAATCTCCCTGCCGCGGTCCGGGCCGAGCCCGTCCAGCTCGGGCGCGAGGGCGCGCAGCCTGGCCAGGGAGCGATGGGTGGTGGACCGTACGGTGCCGACGGAGCAGCCCAGTATCCGGGCCACGTCGGCCTCCGGCAGATCCTCGAAGTAGCGCAGCACCAGCACGGTGCGCTGGCGGGCGGTGAGCCGGGAGAGGGCGGCGCGCAGCACGAGGCGCAGTTCGGCGGCGTTGGAGCCGTCCGGGGCGTGGCCGGCCTCCGGCGGCTCGGCCACGGTGACCTCCCGCCGCCGCCACTTCAGCCGCCAGCGGCTGACCTGTTGGCGGTACAGGATCTGCCGTACATAGGCCTCGGGTTCGTCGATCCGCTGCCAGCGGCCCGCCGCCTTGACCAACGCGTTCTGCAACAGGTCCTCGGCGGCGTGCCGGTCCCCGCCGGTCAGCAGCACCGCCGTCCGCAGCAGTGCCGTCGAACGGCCGGCCACGAACTCCCGGAAGCTCTTCGCTGCCTGCGCATCCATCGTCACCTTCACATCCTGGGCGGACCGAACCCGGTGCCCGGCCCCCGTACCCCTTGTGACGCGCGCGGGACTCCACCGCTATGCCTGCCGCGTCCGAAGAAATTCCACGGGACCTCGGACCGATGCTGCCGTACGTTGTCCCCGTGAGCCGCCCCCTGCTCTTCCTCGATGTCGACGGCCCCCTCAACCCGTACGCGGCACAGCCCGAGCGGCGGCCCGAGGGCTATACGACGATCAGGGTGACCGTGGACCCCGGGCGCACACTGCGGGTGTGGCTCAACCCGGACCACGGCCCGGCACTGCTGCGTCTCGGCTACGACCTGTGCTGGGCGACCACGTGGATGGACGCCGCCAACCGCCATATCGCCCCGGTGGTCGGCCTGCCCGAGCTGCCGTACGTCGACTTCGGCAGCGCGCTGTTCGCCTGGCGGCCCGACGAGGTGCACTGGAAGACGGAGGCGATCGTGGCGTACGCGCAGGGCCGCCCCTTCGCCTGGGTGGACGACGAACAGAGCCCGGCCGACGCCACGTACGTGACCACACACCACCCCGGCCCCGCACTGCTCCACCACGTCAACCCACGCATCGGCCTACGCGAGGCCGACTTCACGGCACTGGCGGAGTTCGCGGGCCGGCAGGAGTAGCAGAAGTAACAGAGCGGCGGCGGTAAGGGCTCCGAGAACACCATTCATGCCATCTGCAGCCAATAGAACGGGAGTTGACACCCCGCCAGGCGCGGTAATACTGGAACCATCTCGGGCAGGCGAGTGGCCGCCCTCACACCCCAAGGGTGGAGGGGGGTTATTCGTAGGCCCGTGCCCGTAAAAAGAGCTAAGGGTACGTGCGCTTCCAAATAAGTTAGTTAGTCTAACTATGGAAATGGAGGGATGTGCCGACGCCCGAACAGCAGCCCGACATGCCCCAAAGGAGCAGGCCACCCGCGGCGCCTGGAAACGATGCGGGTGGCCCGTTGCTCACTTCCCTCTTACGGAACAGGAGCGGGACAAGTATGTCCGAAGGTAACGCGACACGAACAGCCGTACTGGTACGCGCCGGCATGTATGGAAGCGCGCTGACCGCAGGCGTTCTGCTGGTCCTCTTTGGTCACACCACACCGGTAGAGGCGTCTGGGTACGTCTCTCCCTTCCTTGTGATCTTCGAGCGAAGCAGCAGCCAACGCTCCGAGTGACGGGGGCGCTCCAAGACTCGTGCGGAACGACGGCGGCCTCTGGCCAGCTCACGACCGGAGGCCGTCAGAGCGGGTTCTTCCGGAAGGCCCGGTCCACGACGCCCCGGGTGCGGGCCTCGCCCCAGGGGTTCCAGTCGGCGCACGCCGCGAAGCGGGCGCCCCCCACAGCCACTTGTCAGCGCCGGGGCCGCCGACTCCGTACCTCGCCTCAGAGGCTCAGCGCCTCGACGACTGCCGGCTCGAGGCGAGGCACGTCCGCACGGTGCAGAGAGCCCTCCCAGAAAGTGGGGCATCCACCCGTGACACACGAACGCCCTCCCGGGCCGTCTTGGGGCCGTGGAAGGGCGTTGCATCGTGACCGACGTCTACCGCTGCCGCCGATGATCAGTTGTGGCTGTGCAGGATTTCGTTCAGGCCGCCCCATACCGCGTTGTTCGGGCGGGCCTCGACCGCGCCGGTGACCGAGTTGCGGCGGAAGAGGATGTTGGAGGCGCCGTTGAGGTCGCGGGCCTTGACGATCTGGCCGTCGGGCATGGTGATCCGGGTGCCCGCGGTGACGTACAGGCCGGCCTCCACCACGCACTCGTCGCCGAGCGCGATGCCCACGCCCGCCTCGGCGCCGACCAGGCAGCGCTCGCCGATGGAGATGATCACGTTGCCGCCGCCGGACAGCGTACCCATCGTGGAGGCGCCGCCGCCGATGTCCGAGCCGTCGCCGACCACGACGCCCGCGGAGATGCGGCCCTCGACCATGGAGGTGCCGAGCGTTCCGGCGTTGAAGTTCACGAAGCCCTCGTGCATGACCGTCGTGCCCTCGGCGAGGTGGGCGCCGAGACGGACCCGGTCGGCGTCGGCGATGCGGACGCCCTTCGGGGCGACGTAGTCCGTCATGCGCGGGAACTTGTCGATCGAGGTGACCTGGAGGTGCAGGCCCTCGGCGCGGGCGTTCAGGCGCACCTTCTCGATGTCGTCCACCGCGACCGGGCCCAGCGAGGTCCAGGCGACGTTGGCGAGGAAGCCGAACATGCCCTCCAGGCTCTGGCCGTGCGGCTTGACCAGGCGGTGGGACAGGAGGTGGAGGCGCAGGTAGACGTCGTGCGCGTCGATCGGCTTCGCGTCGAGGGAGGAGATGACCGTGCGGACCGCGACCACCTCGACGTCGCGGCGGGCGTCGGGGCCGATGGCCTGCGCGGCGCCCTCGCCGAGCAGCTCCACGGCCTTCTCGGCGGACAGCGACTCGGTGCCGGACGGACCGGGCTCCGCGACGAGCTCGGGGGCGGGGAACCAGGTGTCGAGGACGGTGCCGTCGGCGGCGATGGTGGCAAGGCCGGCGGCCACGGCGCCGGTGGTACGGGGAGCGTTCGTGTCGGTCATGAGGGAAAACTAACGCGAGGGGGGTCGTGCGGGCTAACCGGTGAGCAGGGCGTCTCATGTGCCGGTCGGCCCGGCCGAGTGCCGCAGGTGAGTCCGGGCAGGGGGCCCGCCTCGCCCCCCGTCAGGGAATCACCCTCGCCAGTACCTCCCGTGCGTACTCCTCGTCATAGGCCGCCCCCGTCAGCAGCACCTGCAGGCAGATGCCGTCCATCAGGGCGAGCAACGCCCGCGCGGTCACCGGATCCGTGTGGGCGGCCAGTCGCCTGGCCGTTTCCTCGGTCCATTCGGCGGCGACGGGGCGCAGGGCCGGGCGGCGCAGGGCCGCCAGGTACAGCTCGTACTCGAGTTCGACGCCCGGGCGGTCGCCGCCGAGCCACTCCCCCAGCACCCTCGCCAGCCCCGTTGCCAGGTCGCCCCCGGCGTCGTCCAGGACGCCGCTGCCCGCGAGGGCCTTGGCGAAGCCCTCGTTGGTCTGGCGCAGTGCAGCGACCATCAGTTCGTCGAGGGTCGTGAAGTGGTACGTCGTGGAGCCCAGCGGGACGTCCGCCTCGGCGGCGACGGAGCGGTGGCTCAGCCCGGCGATGCCCTTCTTGCCGACGACCCGGATCGCCGCGTCGATGATCCGCTGCCGCCGCTCGGGGTCGTAGCGCCGGGCCATCAGTGCGCGCCGCCCAGGTTCAGTACCACCACGCCCCCGATGATCAGCGCGATCCCGGCGACCTTCGCCACGCTCAGCCCCTCGCCGAACAGCGTCAGTCCGATGACCGCGATGGTCGCGGTGCCCACCCCGGCCCAGATCGCGTACGCCGTACCGATCGACACGGTCTTCAGGGTCCGGGCGAGCAGGGCGAACGACAGCACATAGCCCAAGGCCGTCAGCAGCGAGGGCCAGAGCCTGCTGAAGCCGTCGCTGTACTTCATCGCGGTCGTGGCCGCGACCTCGGCGGCGATGGCGCCGGCGAGCAAGAGGTATCCCATGTGTACAAGCGTACATAACCGGAGGACGGCAGTACATCCATAGGGGTTTCGGCGGCACGCGTGTACGCCTTGCGTGGAACACACTCCGTACATCCGGTGGTAACTCTGAGCGAATAGAACTCTCCGCGACCAGTCGCTCATGTACGTCCAGGCACCAACCAGCCCCACTCAACCGCTTGTTGAAGGGACGCACATGGACAGAAAGCTCGGGCTCACGGTCCGCGCAGCAGCAGCCGGGCTGCTCGCCTCGGCCTCGCTGATGGCACTGCCGTCCGCCGCGCACGCGGCCACCTACACGATCTCCGCGATCCAGGGCACGACCCGGATCTCGCCGTACAACGGCTCGACGGTCACCACGACCGGTATCGTCACCGCGATTCGTTCCACCGGCTCCTCGCACGGCTTCTGGATCCAGAGCGCGAGCGGCGACGGCAACGCGGCGACCAGTGACGCGATCTTCGTCTACACGGGGTCCGGCACGCCGAACACGGCGGTTGGCAACAGCATCACGATCACGGGCAGGGTCTTCGAGTACATCCCCGGCGGTGCCTCGTCCGGCAACCAGTCGCTCACCGAGCTGGGCAGCGCGAGCTGGAGCACCGACTCGACCGGGAACGCCCTTCCCGCGGCCGTCACGATCAGCGACGCGACCGTCCCGGCCACCTACACCCGTACCGACAACGGCGGTTCGATCAACTCGTTCACGCTGGATCCGGCGGCCTACGCCCTGGACTACTACGAGTCCCTGGAGGGCATGCGGGTCAGCGTCGGCAGCACGCCGGTGGTCGGGCCGACCAACGCGTACGACGAGATGTGGGTCAACGTGAAGCCCTCGCAGGTGAACTCGGCCCGCGGCGGCTCCCTGTACTCCTCCTACAGCAGCCAGAACTCCGGCCGGCTGCAGATCACCACGCTGCTGTCCTCGGCCTTCCCGACGGCGACCGTGGGCGACACGATCTCCGGTGCCACCGGCGTCCTGGACTACAGCGCGTACGGCGGCTACTCCCTGAACGCCACCTCGCTCGGCACGCTCACCTCGGGCGGGGTCGGCAAGGAGACGACAGCAGCCCAGTCGCCGGGTCAGCTGTCGGTGGCCACGTACAACGTGGAGAACCTCGACCCGACCGACCCCGCCTCGAAGTTCACCGCGCTCGCGCAGGGCATCGTGAACAACCTCAAGTCGCCCGACATCGTGGCGCTGGAGGAGGTCCAGGACAACGACGGCCCCGCGGACGACGGCGTCGTCTCCGCCTCCACGACCCTCTCCATGCTGACCTCCGCGATCAGCACGGCCGGCGGCCCGGCCTACTCGTACACCCAGATCAACCCGCGGAACGACACCGACGGCGGTGAGCCCGGCGGCAACATCCGTCAGGTGCTCCTGTACAACTCCGCACGGGTGGGCTTCACCGCCCGCGGCAACGCCACCGCCACCACCGCCAACTCGGTGACCAGCGTGGGCGGTGTAGCGCAGCTGACGTACAACCCGGGCCGGATCGCCCCGACCAACTCGGCCTGGTCGGCCAGCCGCAAGCCGCTGGCCGCCGAGTTCACCTTCGGCGGCCAGAAGTACTTCGTGATCGCCAACCACTTCGTCTCGAAGGGCGGTGACGACGCGCTGCACGGCCAGTACCAGCCGCCGGCCCGGCCGTCGGAGACCCAGCGGGGCAGCCAGGGTTCGGTGGAGAACTCGTTCGTGGACTCGATCCTGGCGGCGCAGTCGGACGCGCATGTGATCGTGCTGGGCGACCTGAACGACTTCCCCTTCTCCACCGCCGTGTCCAACCTGGAGGGCGGCGTGCTGACCGACCTGGTGGACACACTGCCGGCGTCCGAGCAGTACACGTACGTCTACGACGGCAACTCCCAGGTCCTCGACCACACCCTGGTCAGCTCGTCGATCACGTCGTACGACTACGACATCGTGCACATCAACAGCGAGTTCTCGGACCAGACCAGCGACCACGACCCGCAGGTCGTCCGTATCACCCCCTGAATCGAGGGGCACGGAGGAGATAGCGGAGCAGTTCGGCCGGGTCGGGCCGGACTGCTCCGCTCGTTCATGGAAACAGGTTTCTCTCCGGACGGTGATCTTCTGCGCAAGGGCTGCCCCGGTGCCCGACTCACGGGCATGGGCAGGTCTAATTTTCATGGAAACCGCTCGCTGAAACGGCTCCCGGCAGCGCCTCGGCTCCACTAGAGTTCCACCGCTCGATCACCTCACCCTCATATCCCCGGCCGCCGCCCTGGGCGCCGCTGGAGGAACACGCATGCCCAAAACCACCCCCCACCCTCCCGGGAACCAGCCATGGCAGAACGGCTGGTTCCCCGACACCTCCCGGGCCCCCGGAACCCGAAGACTCTGGCTGGCCGGTGGGCTGGCCATGGCCACGATCGTCGCCTGCGCGACCGCAATTGTGGTGAACCGCCAGGCCCCTGACGGCACGGCATCCCCGGTGCGGTCCGCCGCGCCCTCGGACGACGGACCCGGCCTGCTCTCCTTCGCCTCGCCCTCGTCGGGTACGACCCCTGCACCCAAGGGCAAGGCCGGTATGTCGTCGGTCGTGCCTCCCGTCACCTCGGCCACCGCCACGGACCGCGACGGCAAACCGAAGTCCACGGCCTCCGCCTCGCCCTCCAAGTCGCCTGCCTCACACGGTGGTTCGGGGGGCTCAGGAGGATCCGGGGACTCGGGCGACTCGGAGACTTCCTCCGCCTGGTCGTCCGTCCGCTCGGTGAACTACCCCGACCGCTACTGGCACCTGAGCGGCGGCTACGTGAAGCTCGACCCGATCGGCTCCGCCTCGGCCCACCGTGACGCCACGTTCAAGGTCGTGGGCGGCCTGGCCGACGGCTCCTGTTACTCCTTCGCCACGGCCGACGGCGGCTTTCTGCGGCACCGCAGCTTCCTGCTGCGCGCCGAGCGCGACGACGGCTCGTCCCTGTTCCGGCAGGACGCGACGTTCTGTCCCCGCACCTCCTCCTACTCCGGCGCGGTCATGCTGGAGTCGCTCAACTACCCGGGCCGCTTCTTGCGCCACCAGAACTTCCGGCTCAAGCTGGACCCGTACCAGTACAGCGACCTGTACCGGGCGGACTCCGCGTTCCGGCTGGTCGGCGGACTGGCCTGAGAACGGGATCGAGAACGCGAACGCGAACGGGAACGCGAAACGGCGAGGTCCGGGTGGACCTCGCCGTTCTGCTTCAGCCGGTGGATCTCAGACGTTGAAGCCGAGCGCCCGCAGCTGCTCGCGTCCGTCATCCGTGATCTTGTCGGGGCCCCACGGCGGCATCCAGACCCAGTTGATGCGCAGCTCGTTGACGAGGCCGTCGGTGGCGGACTTGGCCTGGTCCTCGATGACGTCCGTCAGCGGGCAGGCCGCGGACGTCAGGGTCATGTCGATGGTCGCGATGTTCGCGTCGTCGACGTGAATGCCGTAGATCAGGCCGAGGTTGACGACGTCGATGCCCAATTCGGGGTCCACGACGTCCATCAGGGCCTCGCGGACTTCCTCCTCCGAGGCCGGCTTCGTCTCCACGGTGTCACTCATGCGGTCTTCCTTTCGGCGTCGGCCCCGCCCAGAGCCTGGGCCGTCGCGTCCTTCCACGCCATCCAGCTGAGGAGGGCGCACTTGACCCGGGCCGGGTACTTGGAGACGCCGGCGAACGCGACCGCGTCCTCCAGAACGTCCTCCATCGCGTCGTCCGGCTCGATCTTGCCCTTGGACTGCATCAGCTCCAGGAAGGTCTCCTGGATCTTCCGCGCCTCGGCCAGCTCCTTGCCGACGAGCAGCTCGTTCAGCACGGAGGCCGATGCCTGGCTGATGGAGCAGCCCTGGCCCTCGTACGAGACGTCACTGATCGTCGTGCCGTCGTACCTCACACGAAGGGTGATCTCGTCGCCGCAGGTCGGGTTCACATGGTGTACCTCGGCGTCGCCATCCCTCAGACCACGCCCGTGCGGGTTCTTGTAGTGGTCCAGGATGACTTCCTGGTACATCGAATCCAGCTTCACGGTCACGTCCCTCAGCCGAAGAAGTTCCGAACGTGCTCCAGCCCGTCGACCAGTGCGTCGATCTCGGTCGGCGTGGAGTACAGATAGAACGACGCTCGCGTGGTCGCAGGAATTCCGTACCGCAGGCAGACCGGGCGGGCGCAGTGGTGGCCGACCCGGACCGCGATGCCCTGCTCGTCGAGGACCTGGCCCACGTCGTGCGGGTGGATGTCACCGAGCGTGAAGGAGATCGCCGCGCCCCGGTCCTCGGCCGTGGCAGGGCCGATGATCCTGAGGTCGGGGACCTCGCTCAGCTTCCGCACCGCGTACTCGGTGAGCGCGTGCTCATGGGCGAGGATCTTGTCCATGCCGATCGAGTTGAGGTAATCGATCGCCGCGCCGAGACCGACCGCCTGGGCGACCGGGGGCGTGCCCGCCTCGAACTTGTGCGGCGCCGGGGCGTACGTCGACGAGTGCATCGACACGGTCTCGATCATCTCGCCGCCGCCGAGGAACGGGGGCAGGTCCTCCAGCAGCTCCTGGCGGCCCCACAGGACGCCGATGCCGGTCGGGCCGCACATCTTGTGGCCGGTGAAGGCCACGAAGTCGGCCTGGAGAGCCTGCACGTCCAGCGGCATGTGCGGAGCCGCCTGCGAGGCGTCGATGCAGACCAGGGCGCCGACCTCCTGGGCGCGGCGCACTATCGCCTCGACCGGGTTGATCGTGCCCAGGATGTTGGACACCAGCACGAAGGAGACGATCTTCGTCTTCTCCGTGATGATCTCGTCGATGTTGGAGAGGTCGAGCCGGCCGTCGTCGGTCAGCCCGAACCACTTCAGCTTCGCGCCCGTGCGCTGCGCCAGCAGCTGCCACGGCACGATGTTGGAGTGGTGCTCCATCTCCGTGATGACGATCTCGGTCTCGTGGTCCACCCGGTAGGGCTCGTCGGCCCAGCCCAGCATGTTCGCCACGAGGTTGAGCGACTCGGAGGCGTTCTTGGTGAAGATCACCTCGTCGCGGCTCGGCGCGTTGATGAACGCGGCGACCTTGTCGCGCGCGCCCTCGTACAGCGCCGTGGCCTCCTCGGCGAGCACATGCACACCGCGGTGGACGTTGGCGTTGTAGCGCTCGTAGTACTCGCTCAGGACGTCCAGCACCTGGCGCGGCTTCTGTGAGGTCGCCGCGTTGTCCAGGTACACGAGCTTCTTGCCGTCGTGGACCAGCCGGTCCAGGACGGGGAAGTCCTTGCGGATCGCCTCGGTGTCGAGGAGGCCCGGCAGCTCTGTCACGCTGATACGCCACCCTTCGTGTACGCCTCGTAGCCCTCGTCCTCCAGCTTGTCGGCGAGTTCGGCACCGCCGGACTCGACGATCCGCCCGCCGGAGAAGACGTGGACGAAGTCGGGCTTGATGTAGCGCAGGATGCGCGTGTAGTGCGTGATCAGCAGGGTGCCGACCTCGCCGGTCTCACGGACGCGGTTGACGCCCTCGGAGACGATCCGCAAGGCGTCCACGTCGAGACCGGAGTCCGTCTCGTCGAGGATCGCGACCTTCGGCTTGAGCAGTTCGAGCTGGAGGATCTCGTGGCGCTTCTTCTCACCGCCGGAGAAGCCCTCGTTGACGTTGCGCTCGGCGAAGGAGGGGTCCATGTTGAGGTGCTGCATGGCCTCCTTGACCTCCTTCACCCAGTGGCGCAGCTTGGGGGCCTCGCCGCGGACGGCGGTGGCGGAGGAGCGCAGGAAGTTGGAGACCGAGACGCCGGGGATCTCGACCGGGTACTGCATCGCGAGGAACAGGCCCGCGCGGGCGCGCTCGTCGACGGACATCGCAAGGACGTCCTCGCCGTCGAGCAGCACGGTGCCCTCGGTGATCGTGTACTTCGGGTGACCCGCGAGCGAGTAGGCGAGGGTCGACTTGCCGGAGCCGTTGGGGCCCATGATGGCGTGCGTCTCGCCCTGCTTCACGGTGAGGTCGACGCCCTTGAGGATCTCCTTCGTGGCGTTGTCGGCCTCGACGGTGACGTGCAGGTCTCGGATTTCAAGCGTTGCCATGGGTGCCTCAGGACTCCTGGGTGAGGGAGACGAGCACGTCGTCCCCTTCGATCTTTACGGGGTAAACGGGGACGGGGTGCGTCGCGGGGAGACCGGACGGCTTGCCGGAACGCAGGTCGAAGCTGGAGCCGTGCAGCCAGCACTCGATCTGGCGGTCCTCCACCTCGCCCTCGGAGAGCGAGACGTTCGCGTGGGAGCAGATGTCGTAGATGGCGAACACCTCGCCCTCGGTCTTGACGACCGAGAGCGGCGTGCCTTCGAGTTCCACCCGCTTCGGGGTGCCCTCCTCCAGCTCGCTCAGGGCGCACGCTCGTACAAAGCTCATGCGACCGACGCCTCCAGCTCCGATTCGATCTTGGCGAGCAGGCGCTCCTCGATGTCCGCGACACCGATCTGCTGGACCAGCTCGGCGAAGAAGCCCCGGACGACGAGGCGGCGGGCCTCGTGCTGCGGGATGCCGCGGGCCATCAGGTAGAAGAGCTGCTCGTCGTCGAAGCGGCCGGTGGCCGAGGCGTGGCCGGCGCCGACGATCTCGCCGGTCTCGATCTCCAGGTTCGGCACCGAGTCGACGCGGGCGCCGTCGGTGAGAACCAGGTTGCGGTTCATCTCGTACGTGTCCGTGCCCTCGGCCTTGGCCTCGATGAGCACGTCACCGATCCACACCGCGTGCGCGCTGTCGCCCTGGAGCGCGCCCTTGTAGACGACGTTCGACGTGCAGTGCGGGGTGTTGTGGGTGACCAGCAGACGGTGCTCCTGGTGCTGCCCGGAGTCGGTGAAGTACAGGCCGAACAGCTCGGCCTCGGCGCCGGGGCCCGCGTAGGTGACGCGCGGGTGCAGCCGGACGAGGTCGCCGCCGAAGGTCACGACGACCGACTTGAAGGAGGCGTCCCGTCCGATGAGGGCGTTGTGCTGGGCCACGTGCACGGCGTTGTCGTCCCAGTCCTGGACGGAGACGACGGTGAGCTTCGCGCCGTCGCCCAGGACGTAGTCGACGTTGGCGGCGAGCACCGCGTCACCGGTGTGGTCGATGACGACGACAGCCTCGGCGAAGGCGCCCAGCTCGATGACCTGGTGGCCGTAGGCGACCCCGCCCTGACCGTGCACGGCGATGCGGATCGGCTCGGTGAGCACCGTCTCCTTGGGGACGGTGACCACGCCGGCCTGCTCGAACGCCGAGTACGCCTGGGCGGCGACGCGGTCCACCGGGGTGCCCGCCCTGCCGAGCCGTGCGTCGTCGCGGCCGACGGTCTCGACGGTGACGCCCTCGGGGGCCTCGACGGCGATCTTCACGCCCGCGCCGTTCGCGACGGCGGTGCCGTCGTGCAGCCCGCGCAGGCGCTCCAGCGGGGTGAACCGCCATTCCTCCTCGCGGCCGTGCGGGACCGGGAAGTCCGTTACGTCGAAGGACGGGGGCGCGCTCATGCGCGTGGCGACGGTCGACTCGGCGGCCACCGCGATCTGGCCCGCGGTGGTGGAGCCCAACGGTGGGGGTCCCCCCTGTCCGAGCGGAGTCGAGGACTTGGGGGAGTTCTGAGCCTCAGCCATGGCTGTCGGTCTGCTCGCTTTCTTGCGTGAGTGGCTTGATGGGGACCGCGGGCCGGTGGTTAACCGACCGCGCCCTCCATCTGGAGCTCGATCAGCCGGTTGAGCTCGAGGGCGTACTCCATGGGCAGCTCCTTGGCGATCGGCTCGACGAAGCCGCGCACGATCATCGCCATCGCCTCGAACTCGGACAGACCGCGGCTCATCAGGTAGAAGAGCTGGTCCTCGGAGACCTTGGAGACGGTCGCCTCGTGGCCCATGGACACGTCGTCCTCGCGGACGTCCACGTAGGGGTACGTGTCGGAGCGGGAGATCGTGTCGACCAGCAGCGCGTCGCAGAGCACGTTGGACTTGGAGCCCGCGGCGCCCTCGCCGATCTCGACCAGGCCGCGGTACGAGGTACGGCCGCCGCCGCGCGCCACCGACTTGGAGACGATGTTGGACGAGGTGTTCGGCGCCATGTGGACCATCTTGGAACCCGCGTCCTGGTGCTGGCCCTCACCCGCGAAGGCGATGGAGAGGGTCTCGCCCTTGGCGTGCTCGCCCATCAGGTAGACGGCTGGGTACTTCATCGTCACCTTGGAGCCGATGTTGCCGTCGATCCACTCCATGGTCGCGCCCTCGTAGGCCACGGCGCGCTTGGTGACCAGGTTGTAGACGTTGTTCGACCAGTTCTGGATGGTCGTGTAGCGGCAGCGGGCGTTCTTCTTGACGATGATCTCGACGACCGCGGAGTGCAGCGAGTCCGACTTGTAGACCGGGGCCGTGCAGCCCTCGACGTAGTGCACGTAGGCACCCTCGTCGACGATGATCAGGGTCCGCTCGAACTGGCCCATGTTCTCCGTGTTGATACGGAAGTAGGCCTGGAGCGGGATCTCCACGTGGACGCCCGGCGGGACGTAGATGAAGGAGCCGCCCGACCACACGGCGGTGTTCAGCGACGCGAACTTGTTGTCACCGGCCGGGATGACGGTGCCGAAGTACTCCTTGAAGAGCTCCGGGTGCTCCTTCAGCGCGGTGTCGGTGTCCAGGAAGATGACGCCCTGCGCCTCCAGGTCCTCGCGGATCTGGTGGTAGACGACCTCCGACTCGTACTGCGCGGCGACGCCAGCGACCAGGCGCTGCTTCTCCGCCTCCGGGATACCGAGCCGGTCGTAGGTGTTCTTGATGTCCTCGGGCAGTTCCTCCCAGGACTCCGCCTGCTTCTCCGTGGAGCGCACGAAGTACTTGATGT
Source organism: Streptomyces sp. HUAS 15-9 (assembly GCF_025642155.1). Lineage (NCBI taxonomy): Bacteria > Bacillati > Actinomycetota > Actinomycetes > Kitasatosporales > Streptomycetaceae > Streptomyces > Streptomyces qianjiangensis. Next base: position 2,135,414 of record NZ_CP106798.1, read on the forward strand.
TGTCGAAGTCGATGCCCGACAGGTCCGAGCCCCAGTTCGGCATGGGCTTCTTCTCGAAGAGCTTCAGGCCCTTGAGGCGCAGCTTCGTCATCCACTCCGGCTCGGACTTCTTCGCCGAGATGTCCCGGACGACTGCCTCGCTCAGACCGCGCTTCGCTGCGGCACCGGCCTCGTCGGAGTCGGCCCAGCCGTATTCGTACTTGCCCAGACCCTCGAGTTCGGGGTGGGCAGTCTCCATGGGGAGAGTCATGCGGGGTTCCTCCCGGCCGTGCTTGCAGATGCGTCAGTGGAATTGGGGATGAACGTCGTGCAGACGCCGTCGCCGTGCGCGATGGTGGCCAGTCGCTGGACGTGCGTTCCGAGCAGCTCGGCGAAGATCTCCGTCTCCGCCTCGCAGAGCTGGGGGAACTGCTCCGCCACATGGGCGACCGGGCAGTGGTGCTGGCACAGCTGTTCGCCGACCGGTGCGGTGCGCGCGGTAGCAGCGTACCCGTCCACGCTCAACGCCTTGGCCAGCGCTTCGGCGCGTTTGTCGGGGGTGGCGCCCTCGATCGCCTTGCGGTACGCGCTCGCCTGCGCGGCGATCCGGGCGCGGGCGAAGGCGACGACCGCCTCCTGGCCGCCCTCCTGATCGGCGATCCAGCGCAGCGCGTCCGCGGCGAGCGTGTCGTACGACTGGTCGAAGGCGTCGCGACCGCAGTCCGTCAGCACGAAGACCTTGGCGGGGCGACCTCGGGTGCGCGCCCCGTACACGCGCTGTTCGCGCGCCTCCACGACCTCGTCCGCGGTGAGCGCGTCCAGGTGACGCCGTACGGCCGCCTGGGTCAGTCCCAGACGTGCGGCGAGCTCCGCGACGGTCGACGGGCCGTGGTCCAGGATGGACCGCGCGACGCGGTTGCGTGTCGAGCGCTCACCGGTCGCGAGCTCTTCATGAGGGGCCCCCGTGGGGGTCTCCGGAGCCTCGCCGACGTTTTTCACAACGCCATTGTTGCGTAATTCCTCGGAGACTGACAAGCCACGTCCGTCCGGGCGTGCGGTGCCCTGCGTCACTTAGGCATACCTAATCCGACCTGCGGAAACGATCTTTGATCGATCAAATCGGTGGCACCGGCGAGGCTCTTGGGGAACACTGCCGAACCATGCCCGTACCCGCTCCGACCGGCCCTCTTGTCACTCGGGACACACTCGCCGCACAGCTGCGCGGGCTGGGTGTCGGGACCGGCGAGACCCTGCTGGTCCACTCCTCCCTGAGCTCACTCGGCTGGGTCTGCGGCGGCGCCGTCGCCGTCGTCCAGGCACTGCTCGACGCCCTCGGTCCGGACGGCACGCTGGTCGTCCCCACCCAGTCCGGCGACCTCTCCGACCCGGCCCTGTGGGGGAACCCTCCGGTGCCCCAGGAGTGGTGGCCCACGATCCGGGCCTCGATGCCCGGGTACGACCCCCTGACCACCCCTTCCCGCGGGGTCGGCGTGATCCCGGAGACCGTACGGACCTGGCCGGGCGCCCTGCGCAGCGCCCACCCGCAGACGTCCTTCGCGGCCGTGGGCCCGCGCGCGGCCGGGATACTCGACGGACACGCGCCCGACTGCCGGCTCGGCGAGCGCAGCCCACTGGCCCGGCTGGAACGGCTGGGCGCCCGGGTGCTGCTCCTGGGCACCGGCTACGACACGTGCACCAGCTTCCATCTCGCCGAGTACCGGATACCGGCCCCGCGCGTCGAGGTCGGACGGCCCGCGCCCGGCGGCGGCTGGGAATCGGTGATCGAGGTCTCGATCGACTCGGACCGGTTCGACGAGCTCGGCCACGACTTCGAACGGGACCGGCCGGTGGTGCACGGGAAGGCCGGGGCGGCCGACGTACGGCTGTTCCCGGTGGCGGACGCCGTCGCGTACGCGGAGAAGTGGCTGGCTCTGCACCGACCCCGTGCGGAGGAGTTTCTGCACCCGCCCGTCTGAGTGACACGGCACCTACCTAGACTCTGGACCCATGCGAAGTGAGCCCGTGGTCCAGGTCCAGGCCCTGGTGAAGCGGTACGGCACAAAGACCGCGGTGAACGGCCTCGACCTGGTGGCCAAGGCGGGAGTGACCGCCGTACTCGGCCCCAACGGGGCGGGAAAGACGACCACGGTCGAGACCTGCGAGGGGTACCGGAAGCCGGATGCCGGCACGGTGCGCGTCCTGGGCCTCGACCCGGTCCGGCAGTCCGCCGAGCTGCGCCCACGCGTCGGCGTGATGCTGCAGTCCGGCGGCGTCTACTCGGGCGCGCGGGCCGACGAGATGCTGCGCCACGTGGCCAGACTGCACGCGCATCCGCTGGACGTGGATGCGCTGATGGAACGGCTGGGCCTCGGCAGCTGCGGCCGGACCTCCTACCGGCGCCTGTCGGGCGGACAGCAGCAGCGGCTCGCGCTCGCCATGGCCGTCGTGGGGCGGCCGGAGCTGGTGTTCCTGGACGAGCCGACGGCCGGCCTGGACCCGCAGGCCCGCCGGGCCACCTGGGACCTGGTGCGGGACCTGCGCGCCGACGGCGTCTCCGTGATCCTCACCACCCACTACATGGAAGAGGCCGAGCAACTCGCCGACGACGTCGCGATCATCGACACGGGCCGGGTGATCGCCCAGGGTGCCCCCGAGGAACTGTGCCGCGGCGGCGCAGAGAACACCCTGCGCTTCACCGGCCGTCCCGGCCTCGACGTGGGCTCCCTGCTCAAGGCGCTGCCCGCCGACTGCACGGCCGCCGAGCTGACCCCGGGCAGCTACCGGGTGGTCGGCAAGGTCGATCCCCAACTGCTCGCCACGGTGACCTCGTGGTGCGCCCAGCACGGCGTGATGCCGGACCGGATCTCGGTCGAGCGGCACACCCTCGAAGACGTTTTTCTGGAGCTCACAGGCAAGGAGCTGCGCTCGTGATTCCAGCCAACAAGGCCCTCTGCCGGGGGTCCGGGGGTTGCCCCCCGGGAAGACACAGCCTGGAGCTCACAGGCAAGGAGCTGCGCTCGTGACCACCGTGGGTGCCTACACCCCCAAGCCCGGCGCGGCCCCGCTGACCCGCATGATCGCGGCCCAGTCGGCGCTGGAGACCAGGATGCTGCTGCGCAACGGCGAGCAGCTGCTGCTGACGGTCGTGATCCCGACGCTGCTCCTCGCGCTCTTCAGCTCCGTGGACATCGTCGACACGGGCGCCGGCAAGGCCGTCGACTTCCTGGCCCCCGGCATCCTCGCCCTCGCCGTGATGTCCACCGCCTTCACCGGCCAGGCCATCGCGACCGGCTTCGAGCGCCGCTACGACGTGCTGAAGCGGCTGGCCTCGTCCCCGCTGCCCCGCTGGGGCCTGATGGCCGCGAAGACGGCGTCCGTGCTGGTCACGGAGGTCCTCCAGGTGATTCTGCTGACAGTGATCGCCCTCGCGCTGGGCTGGTCGCCGCACGGCAACCCTCTCGCCGTCCTGCTCCTGCTGGTCCTGGGAACGGCCGCGTTCTCCGGGCTCGGTCTGCTGATGGCCGGCACGCTCAAGGCGGAGGCCACGCTGGCCGCCGCCAACCTGGTCTTCCTGCTGCTGCTCGTCGGCGGTGGGGTCATCGTCCCGCTGGACAAGTTCCCGTCGGCCGCCCAGGACGTGCTCGGTCTGCTGCCCATCTCCGCGCTGTCGGACGGACTGCGGGACGTGCTCCAGCACGGGGCCGGAATGCCCTGGGGCGACCTGGGAATCCTCGCCGTGTGGGCGGTCGTGGGCCTCGCGGCGGCCGGAAAACTGTTCCGCTGGGAGTGACCCACTGGGGGGTGACCCTCGTGAAAGAGTGCACAAGCGGGCGCCTACGATGGTGCCCGTGCCAAAGCTGACCCGCACCGACGCCCAGGCGGCCCTGCGCAACCCGCTCGCCTTCATCGCCGAACGCTGGACCCCGCACCCGCGGACGGTCCAGCGGGCGGCCCTCGCCGCCCTCGTCATGGGGGTGATCATCGTGGTCACCGGCGGTGCGGTACGGCTGACCGGCTCGGGCCTGGGCTGCCCGACCTGGCCCACCTGCACCGACGACTCGCTCACCACCACCGGCGCGATGGGCCTCCACGGAGCCATCGAGTTCGGCAACCGCATGCTGACGTACGTGCTGTGCGCGGCCGTCGGCTGGGCGATCATCGCCGCGCGCTCCCAGAAGCCGTGGCGGCGCGGCCTGACCCGGCTCGGATGGGCCCAGTTCTGGGTCGTCATGGGCAACGCGGTGCTCGGCGGGATCGTGGTCCTGGTCGGCCTCAACCCGTACACGGTCGCGGCCCACTTCCTGCTCTCGACGGCGCTCATGGCCGTCGCCACGGTGATGTGGCAGCGCACCCGGGAGGGCGACGGGGCGCCGCGTCCGCTGGTCGGCAAGGCGGTCCAGCAGCTGGTGTGGTTCCTGGTCGCCGCGTCCGTCCTGCTCATCGCCGTCGGCACGGTGGTCACCGGGGCCGGCCCGCACGCGGGTGACTCCAGCGAGGTCGACCGGATCCCGATCGACTGGGAGACGGTCGCCAAGCTGCACGCGGTGCTCGCGTGGATCGTGGTGACACTGACCTTCGCGCTGTGGTTCGTCCTGAAGGCGGTGGACGCGCCCAAGGGTCCGCTGAATCGGACCCGGGAGCTGTTCGTCGTACTGCTGGCCCAGGGCGCGCTCGGCTATGTCCAGTACTTCACGCATCTGCCCGAGGCCTTGGTCGCCCTGCACATGCTGGGCTCGTCCGTGATGTGGATCTGGGTACTGCGCGTACTGCTGTCACTGCGCGAGCGTCCCGACGTGACGGCGGCCCTGCCCGGCCCCACGACAGAGACACCGATCGGCACGCACGCGTGAGCCGACCGACCGGCACGCGCGCGTGAGTCGTCCGTACGCCGTCATGCGTCATCCGTACGCCGTCACGAGTGCGTCGATGGCCGGTCCCAGGTAGCGCCGGGTCAGCTCGCTGCGGCGGGCCGTCCACTCCGGGGCCGGGGGCAGCGGGTCCGAGTATCTGCGGCGCCTGATGTCCTCGACCACCTCGGCGGGCGCGCCGAGGCCGGGCAGCAGGTCGAGGGACTCCCGCTTGGAGATCAGCCGGCCCTCGCGCAGGGTGACGGTCGCGCGGGCGAAGGTCACCAGTCCCAGGTCGACCCAGATGTCCTGCTTCCACAGACGGGCCCTGTCGACGGCGGGCCGCCAGTAATCCCGCTGGTCGCGCACGACGAAGTCGCTCAGCTCCCGGTCGGACACGGGTGGCAGCAGGCCGGCCGGGGGCCGTCCGTGCAGCACCCGCCCGAAGGCGTGCAGCTCGCGCCGGGTGACCGGGGTGACCGTGCGCCGCAGGACATGGTCGTGCGCCCAGGTCGGATGCTTGTGGCCGATGTCGTCGAGCCTGTCCGCGCTCATGTAGCTGCAGTGCAGCTTGGCGGCGAGCGGCCCGACGCGCAGGGCGCGGTGCAGGGTGACGACCTTGCGTACGGTGCTCAGGGTCGGGGGGCGCTCCAGCACCGCGATGAGGTCCAGATCGCTGCGGCCCTCCTGGTAGTCGCCCCCGGCGAGGGAACCGTGTGCCCAGACGGCGACGGGAGCGAGCGGCACGAGGCTCGCGAGGAACCGGTCGAGTAAGACCTCGGTCTGCATCCGCCCAGTCTGTACAGCTCAGTCCACCCCGTACACCCGCCGGGCATTTCCGGCCGCGACCAGGTGGGCCACGCGTTGGGCGTCCGTCAGTGACCAGGCGCCCTCGGCGACCCAGCCGCCCAGCACCCGGCCCAGCGCCTCCTGGAACAACCGCGCGCCCACCACGTGCAGTTCCGGCAGGCCATGTGCTCCGCTGGAGAAGAGGATCTTGCCGAACGGGGCCAGTTCCAGGATCTCGGCGAGGATCGTCGCCGCGCGGGCGCCGGTGCGGACGAGCGCGGCGCCCGAGTCGGCGAACACATGCGGGAAGACACCGGCGAGGTGGGCGGCGTGGCGGTGGTACGGGTAGCCGTGCAGCAGGACCAGGTCCGTGCCCAGGCCCGCGGTGGCCCGCACGAAGTCGGTCAGCAGCACCGGGTCCGTACGGTCGATGCGCGCCCCCGGCTCCGCGAGACCGGCGTGCAGCTGGAGCGGCAGTCCCGAGGCGACCGCGATCCACAGCAGATGCCTGAGCAGGACCGGGTCGCTCAGCTCGCCGCCGACCCGGCGCCCCGCCAGCCAGCGGCCCGCCGCTCCCCGCACCTCCCCGGGCCCGGGCGGCTCGGGCGCCAGCGCGAGCCCGTGCCGCACCCCCGCGACGGAGGTGAAGGCGACGGCGTTGGCGGCGGCCCCGTGCACCGACTCGGCGAGGTTGGCGAGGAACGACTCGACCGTCCCGGAGGTGTCGGCGACCTGCTCGGCGAGGAGTTCCAGGCGCACGATCTCGCGCGCCTCGGCGTCACCGGCGGAGGCCATCTCGGCGGGGCCGGTGAGGTCCCCGGGCAGGCCCGTGTCGACCAGATAGGTCGTGATCCCGCTGCCGCGCAGCAGCCGTCGGCCCACCTCCGCCACGCCCAGTTCACGGCGCCGGGCGAGATAGCGGGCGGGCGGGCAGTGCGGCTCCAGGCCGAGCAGCGGGGGGCACCAGCGGCGTACGGCGAAGCCCGTCTGGGTGTCGAACAGCGTGGTACCGGGGGCGGGCGGCCCCTCGGTCCGGGCGAGCTGGGCCTCGAACGTGCCGAGTCCCAGCTCCGTCCTCAGTACGCCGTGGCAGTACTGGTCCACCAGGGACGGTGTTTCGATCATCCGGGCTCCCCGTGTGACTGGACCTCGTCCTCTCGAAGGTCCTAACGGGTGAACCGGGTGTCAGGTGTTGCTCGAAGCTCCGGGTGTTCCGGCGCCTCAGCCGTTGCTCGGACCGCCGAGCTGGATTCCGGCCATCCGCTTCCACTCGTAGGGGCCCGTCTTCACCTTGGCGGCGAACTCGCCGTCGAACGCCTCGTGGACGGTGATCCCGGACTTCTGCACGGCCTTCTCGGCGATCTCGTACGAGGGCGCCACCAGGTCGCCCCAGCCGCCGTCCTCGCCGACGAGCACGATCCGGGCGCCACGCTCACCGATGTAGGCCACCTGGCCCTCGGCACCGCCGTGCGCCTTGGAGAAGGCGCTGATCCGCTGCGCGAGCCGCGCCACCTTGCGCTCGGCCTTCGAGTCAACCTGCTGCGTGTCTGCCATGGTCACGATGCTACCGACGGGTAGATCAAACGGCGACGGGCGGGGTGCGTGGCCTTGACCACGTCCCCCAAGCTCTCGGCTCCGCTCGAGCAGGGGGGACCCCCATCACCCGTCGAAGAGGCAAGAGGTGCGGCTACTGCAGGAAGGGGTCCACCGCCACCGCGACGAACAGCAGCGACACATAGGTGATGGACCAGTGGAACAGCCGCATCTCCTTCAGCTTCACGCCCGTCACCTCGGCCTTCGCGCGGTTCTGCAGGGCGTGCGCCTCCCAGAGCCACCAGCCGCCCGCGGTCAGCGCGACCACCATGTAGAACCAGCCGGTGTAGCCGAGCGGGGTCAGTGTCAGCGAGACGGCGACCATCACCCAGCTGTAGATCACGATCTGCCTGGCGACGACCTTGTTGGAGGCGATGACCGGCAGCATCGGCACGCCCGCGCGCGCGTAGTCGTCCTTCACCTTCATCGACAGCGGCCAGTAGTGCGGCGGCGTCCAGAAGAACATCACCAGGAAGAGGACGACCGGCGCCCACGACATGGAGTTCGTGACGGACGACCAGCCGATCAGCACCGGCATGCAGCCGGCGATGCCGCCCCACACGATGTTCTGCGACGTACGTCGTTTGAGGATCATCGTGTAGACGACGACGTAGAAGAGGAGCGCTCCGAGCGACAGCCAGGCGGACAGCCAGTTGACCGCGAACCCGAACAGCAGCGTCGAGACGACGGCCAGCGTGATGCCGAAGGCGAGGCACTCGCGCGGGCTGACCACGCCCGTCACCAGTGGACGCTGCGACGTACGGTCCATGACCGCGTCGATGTCACGGTCGATGTACATGTTCAGCGCGTTGGCGCCGCCCGCGGAGAGGTAACCGCCGATGCAGGTGACCAGCACCAGGCCGAGATCCGGCACGCCCTGCTGCGCGAGGAACATCACCGGAACGGTGGTGATCAGCAGCAGTTCGATGATCCGCGGCTTGGTCAGCGCCACGAAAGCCTTCGCACGGGCCCCGAACGGCCGGTGGCTCGGCTTCGGGCTCGCACCGAGCTCCCCCACAGCCCGAAAGACGTGGGAGGTGCCCCCACCCGCTGGACGGGATTCGACGGCCGTCACGCACACCCCTGACAGAGACATCCCAGCGAGCCTCCCGTGTGAAGTCCGGGTAAAGGCTCGCGCGTACCACGCCACTGTAGACGTTGCCCATACGCCGACCTTCGCGGGGGTGGGTCGTGTTGGCAGGGGCCGTTCTCCGGCCGCTCAGGGGCCTGCTCATCGGTCGTACTGAGGCTCGATTGAGCAGTCAGATGAGCGGCTCCGTATTCATGTGCCGAATGCGATCCGAATTGGCCGGGAGGCGGATCCCCGTAAGGCCCGGCAGTCTGGAATGGCTCGAAAAAATGCACGTCTTCACGGGGGTAGGCTCAGCAAAGGCCGGTGGGCACCCAGTGCACCGGCAGCCGGTGGGCGCGCGCCCGGAAGACCGGCGACCGACTTGTGGAGAGGAGCCCTGACTCAGGGTGAGCACCAAGCCGACCACCACAGACCTCGAGTGGACCGAGCTGGACCAGCGGGCCGTGGACACCGCCCGCGTCCTGGCCGCAGACGCCGTACAGAAGGTCGGCAACGGCCATCCCGGTACGGCGATGAGCCTGGCTCCGGCCGCCTACACCCTCTTCCAGAAGGTGATGCGACACGACCCGGCCGATCCCGAGTGGGTCGGGCGCGACCGTTTCGTGCTGTCCGCCGGCCACTCGTCCCTGACCCTCTACACACAGCTCTACCTGGCCGGCTTCGGCCTGGAGCTGGACGACCTGAAGTCCTTCCGCACCTGGGGCTCGAAGACCCCGGGCCACCCGGAGTACGGGCACACCAAGGGCGTCGAGACGACGACCGGCCCGCTCGGCCAGGGTGTCGCCAACGCGGTGGGCATGGCCATGGCCGCCCGTTACGAGCGCGGTCTGTTCGACCCGGACGCCCCGCAGGGTGAGTCCCCCTTCGACCACTTCGTGTACGTCATCGCGGGTGACGGCTGCCTCCAGGAGGGCATCTCCGCCGAGGCGTCCTCGCTGGCCGGTCACCAGGAGCTCGGCAATCTGATCCTGCTGTGGGACGACAACCACATCTCGATCGAGGGCGACACCGAGACGGCCGTGTCCGAGGACACCGTCAAGCGGTACGAGGCGTACGGCTGGCACGTGCAGCGCATCGCCCCGAAGCCGGACGGCGACCTGGACCCGCACGCCATCTACAACGCGATCGAGGCCGCGAAGAAGGTCACGGACAAGCCGTCCTTCATCGCCATGCGCTCGATCATCGCCTGGCCCGCCCCGAACGCGCAGAACACCGAGGCCGCGCACGGCTCGGCGCTCGGCGACGACGAGGTCGCGGCCACCAAGCGCGTCCTCGGCTTCGACCCGGCGAAGACCTTCGAGGTCTCCGACGAGGTCATCGGCCACACCCGCCAGGCCCTCGACCGGGGTGCCCAGGCGAAGGCCGAGTGGGAGAAGTCCTTCCAGCTCTGGCGCGACGGCAACGCCGAGCGTGCCGCCGAGTTCGACCGGATCAGCAAGGGCGAACTGCCCACCGGCTGGGAGGAGAAGCTCCCGGTCTTCGAGCCGGGCAAGGGCATCGCGACCCGCGCCGCCTCCGGCAAGGTGCTGCAGGCGCTCGGCGCGGTGATCCCCGAGCTGTGGGGCGGCTCCGCCGACCTCGCCGGGTCGAACAACACGACCATCGACAAGGACAGCTCGTTCCTGCCGGTGGACAACCCGCTGCCGGAGGCGAACCCCTACGGCCGCACGATCCACTTCGGCATCCGCGAGCACGCCATGGGCGCGGAGATGAACGGCATCGCCCTGCACGGCAACACCCGTATCTACGGCGGTACCTTCCTCGTCTTCTCCGACTACATGCGCAACGCGGTGCGTCTGTCGGCCCTGATGCACCTGCCGGTGACGTTCGTGTGGACCCACGACTCCATCGGTCTCGGCGAGGACGGCCCGACCCACCAGCCGGTCGAGCACCTGGCCTCGCTGCGCGCCATCCCCGGTCTGAACATCGTCCGCCCGGCGGACGCCAACGAGACCGCGATCGCCTGGCGCGAGATCCTCGGCCGCTACACCAAGGAGTTCGGCAAGGGCGCTCCGCACGGCCTCGCGCTGACCCGTCAGGGCGTGCCGGTGTACGAGCCCAACGACGATGCCGCGCGCGGTGGTTACGTCCTGTTCGAGGCCGAAGGGCCCGAAGGGCAGAGCGCAGCGCCGCAGGTCATCCTGATCGCCACCGGTTCCGAGGTGCACGTGGCCGTCGAGGCGCGCGAGCAGCTCCAGGCCGACGGGGTGCCCACGCGCGTGGTGTCCATGCCGTCGGTGGAGTGGTTCGAGGAGCAGGACCAGGGGTACCGGGACTCGGTGCTCCCGCCGTCCGTGCGGGCGCGTGTCTCGGTCGAGGCGGGTATCGGTCTCACCTGGCACAAGTACGTCGGGGACGCGGGCCGCATCGTTTCCCTGGAGCACTTCGGTGCTTCCGCCGACGGCAAGGTCCTCTTCCGGGAGTTCGGCTTCACTGCCGAGCACGTCGCCGCCGAGGCGAAGGAATCGATCGCCAAGGCCCGGGAATCCCTCACCGCCGCCCAGCGCTGACGCTCATATACGACACGTAGGAGATGTAATTCCATGACAGACGCACTCAAGCGCCTCTCCGACGAAGGCGTCGCGATCTGGCTGGACGACCTGTCGCGCAAGCGGATCACGTCCGGCAACCTCGCCGAGCTGATCGACGAGCAGCACGTCGTGGGCGTCACCACCAACCCGACGATCTTCCAGAAGGCGATCTCCTCGGGCGACGGCTACGAGCAGCAGGTCGCGGACCTCGCCGCCCGCAAGGTGACCGTCGAAGAGGCCATCCGCATGATCACCACGGCCGACGTCCGTGACGCCGCCGACATCCTGCGTCCCGTCTTCGACGCCACCGAGGGTCAGGACGGCCGTGTGTCGATCGAGGTCGACCCGCGTCTGGCGCACAACGCGAAGGCGACGGTCGCCGAGGCCAAGCAGCTGGCCTGGCTGGTCGACCGCCCCAACACGCTCATCAAGATCCCGGCAACCAAGGCGGGTCTGCCGGCGATCACCGAGGTCATCGGCCTGGGCATCAGCGTCAACGTGACGCTGATCTTCTCGCTGGAGCGCTACCGCGAGGTCATGGACGCCTACCTCGCCGGTCTGGAGAAGGCGAAGGAGCGCGGCCTCGACCTCTCGCTGATCCGTTCCGTGGCGTCCTTCTTCGTGTCCCGTGTGGACACCGAGATCGACAAGCGCCTGGACGCGCTGGGCACCCCCGAGGCCAAGGCGCTGCGCGGCAAGGCCGCCGTCGCCAACGCGCGCCTCGCCTACCAGGCGTACGAGGAGGTCTTCTCCTCGGACCGCTGGAACGCGCTGGAGAACGCGGGCGCCCGCAAGCAGCGCCCGCTGTGGGCCTCGACCGGTGTCAAGGACCCGGCGTACAAGGACACGATGTACGTCGACGACCTGGTGGCGCCGAACACGGTCAACACCATGCCGGAGGCCACCCTGGACGCGGTCGCCGACCACGGTGAGATCCGCGGCGACGCCGTCGGCGGCACCTACGAGCAGGCCCGCGCCGAGATCGACGCGGTGGAGAAGCTCGGGATCTCGTACGACGACGTGGTCCAGGTCCTGGAGGACGAGGGCGTCGAGAAGTTCGCGGCGTCCTGGAACGACCTGCTGAAGTCGACCGAGGCCGTCCTGGAGCGCCTCGCCCCCTCGGAGGGCTGAAACCTTGTCGAGCAGCAACCCGCTGCGTGACCCCGCAGACCGACGGCTCCCGCGTATCGCGGGGCCGTCGGGCCTGGTCATTTTCGGCGTCACCGGCGATTTGTCACGTAAAAAGCTGATGCCCGCCGTGTACGACCTCGCGAACCGTGGTCTGCTTCCGCCGGGTTTCTCGCTGGTCGGGTTCGCCCGCCGCGAGTGGGCGAACGAGGACTTCGCGCAGGAGGTCCACGACGCCGTCAAGGAGCACGCCCGCACGCCGTTCCGTGAGGAGGTCTGGCAGCAGCTCATCCAGGGGATGCGCTTCGTCCAGGGCACCTTCGACGACGACGACGCGTTCGAGCGGCTGCGCGCCACCATCGACGAGCTGGACAAGGCACAGGGCACGGGCGGCAACTTCGCCTTCTATCTGTCCGTGCCTCCGCGTTCCTTCCCCGTGGTCATCCAGCAGCTGAAGAAGCACGGCCTGGCCGACCAGGAGGGCGGCTCCTGGCGGCGCGCCGTCATCGAGAAGCCCTTCGGCCACGACCTGAAGTCGGCCGAGGCGCTCAACAAGGTCGTGCACGAGGTGTTCGAGCCGGACCAGGTGTTCCGGATCGACCACTACCTCGGCAAGGAGACCGTCCAGAACATCCTGGCGCTGCGCTTCGCCAACACCATGTTCGAGCCGATCTGGAACCGGTCCTTCGTGGACCACGTGCAGATCACCATGGCCGAGGACATCGGCATCGGCGGCCGGGCCGGCTACTACGACGGCATCGGCGCCGCCCGTGACGTCATCCAGAACCATCTGCTCCAGCTGATGGCGCTGACCGCGATGGAGGAGCCCGCCTCCTTCGACGCGGACGCGCTGGCCGCGGAGAAGACCAAGGTGCTCGGCGCGGTACGGCTGCCGAAGGACCTGGGCCGCAGCACCGTCCGCGGGCAGTACGCGGCGGGCTGGCAGGGCGGCGAGAAGGTCATCGGCTATCTGCAGGAAGAGGGCATCGACGGCAAGTCGAAGACCGACACCTACGCCGCGATCAAGCTGGAGGTCGACAACCGCCGCTGGGCGGGCGTCCCCTTCTATCTGCGTACCGGCAAGCGCCTGGGCCGCCGGGTCACCGAGATCGCGGTCGTCTTCCAGCGGGCCCCGCACTCCCCCTTCGACCACACGGCCACCGAGGAGCTCGGGCAGAACGCGGTCGTCATCCGCGTCCAGCCCGACGAGGGCATCACGGTCCGCTTCGGCTCCAAGGTGCCGGGCACCTCCATGGAGATCCGGGACGTGTCCATGGACTTCGCCTACGGCGAGTCCTTCACGGAGTCCAGCCCGGAGGCGTACGAGCGCCTCATCCTGGACGTGCTGCTCGGTGACGCCAACCTCTTCCCGCGCACGGAGGAGGTCGAGCTGTCCTGGAAGATCCTCGACCCGATCGAGGAGTACTGGGACAAGCACGGCAGGCCCGCGCAGTACCCGTCGGGCACATGGGGTCCCGCGGAGGCCGACGAGATGCTCGCACGAGACGGACGGAGCTGGCGCCGGCCATGAAGATAGACCTCACGGACACCACGGCCAGCAAGATCAACAAGGCGCTGGTGCGGGGCCGCCGCGCCATCGGCACCCCGGCCGTGGGCATGGTCCTGACCCTCGTCATCGTCACCGACGAGGAGAACGCCTACGACGCCCTCAAGGCCGCCAACGACGCCTCGCGCGAGCACCCCTCGCGCACGCTGGTGGTCATCAAGCGCGTCTCCCGCTCCCCCCGCGACCGTACGTCGTCCCGGCTGGACGCCGAGGTACGGGTGGGCGCGGACGCGGGCACCGGCGAGACGGTGGTGCTGCGGCTGTACGGCGAGGTGTCCGACCACGCCGACTCGGTCGTCCTGCCGCTGCTGCTGCCGGACGCCCCGGTCGTCGTCTGGTGGCCGGTGAACGCCCCGCTGGACCCGGCCAAGGACCCGCTGGGCGCCCTGGCGCAGCGCCGGGTCACCGACACCTACGCGGCCGAGCAGCCGGTACGGGAGCTGTCCGCCCGTGCCGACGCGTACACGCCCGGCGACACGGATCTGTCCTGGACCCGCATCACGCCCTGGCGCTCGATGCTGGCGGCGGCCCTGGACCAGGTCCTGTGCGAGGTGAAGGCCGTCGAGGTGGAGGGCGAGGAGTTCAACCCGAGCTGCGAGCTGCTCGCGATGTGGCTGGCCGACCGGCTGGACGTACCCGTCAAGCGGTCGCTGTCCTCCGGTCCCGGTCTCACGGCGGTCCGTATGGACACCAGTCAGGGCCCGATCGCCCTGGATCGCGCGGACGGTTCGCTGGCCACGCTGTCCATCGAGGGCCAGCCCGACCGTGCGGTGGCGCTCAAGCGCCGTGAGACGGCCGAGCTGATCGCGGAGGAGCTGCGCCGGCTCGACCCGGACGACACCTACGCCTCGGCCCTGCGCTACGGCGTGGACCGGCTGACCTGTCAGACGCTCGCCGAGTCTCCCGTCGACGAGGCCGCCGCGGAACCCGCGAAGAAGACGCCCGCCAAGAAGTCCACGGCTGCGGCTTCGGCTCCGGCTTCCGCGAAGAAGGCGGCGAAGTGAGCACCCCGCAGCTGGTCGTGCACCGCGACAAGGATCTGATGGCGCAGGCCGCCGCGGCCCGGCTGATCACCAAGATCGTGGACGCGCAGTCCTCGCGCGGCTCCGCGTCCGTGGTGCTCACCGGCGGCCGCAACGGCAACGGGCTGCTGGCCGCCCTGGCGGCCGCCCCCGCCCGGGACGCCATCGACTGGGGCCACCTGGACATCTGGTGGGGCGACGAGCGCTTCCTCCCGGAGGGCGACCCGGAGCGCAACGTCACCCAGGCCCGCGAGGCACTCCTGGACGCCGTACCGCTGGACCCGAAGCGCGTGCACCCCATGCCCGCGTCGGACGGTCCGTACGGCGCCGACGTGGACGCGGCCGCGGCCGGTCACGCGGAGGAGCTGGCCCGCGCGGCCGGTCCGGAGAACCACGGGCTCGTGCCGACCTTCGACGTCCTGCTCCTCGGCGTCGGCCCGGACACGCACGTGGCCTCGCTCTTCCCGGAACTGCCCGCGGTACGGGAGACGGAGCGCACGGTGGTCGGCGTCCACGGCGCCCCCAAGCCCCCGCCGACCCGTGTCTCCTTCACCCTCCCGGCGATCCGGTCGGCCCGTGAGGTGTGGCTCCTGGCGGCCGGCGAGGACAAGGCGAACGCCGTGGCGATCGCCCTGTCGGGCGCGGGCGAGATCCAGGCTCCGGCGGCAGGCGCGTACGGCCGCCGCCGCACCCTGTGGCTCCTGGACGCGGCGGCAGCTGCGCAGCTGCCGCGCTCGCTGTATCCGCCGGCGTCACCGTAGGCCCCGGTAACCGTCCCAGGGGGCTCCGCCCCCTGGACCCCCGGCCTATGCCCACCCTCCCCCACGCTCGGCTTCGCTCGCGCGGGGGACCCCCATCCCGACTCGGTAGGCCAAAAGGTGACCGACAGGCATCTCAGCCCGTCCGGCGTTTAAGGACGAGGCCGTTCAGGCCGATGGGGGTCCTGGGGGCGGAGCCCCTTGGCGGGGTCGAAGGGGCGGAGCCCCTGGGATGGGAACGGGTAAGGGCGGCGGGGGCGAGGAAACTACTTCACCGACCCCGCCATCACCCCCTGCACAAAGTGCCGCTGGAACGCGAAGAACACCACCACCGGCACGATCAGGGACAGGAACGCCCCGGGCGCCAGGACGTCGATGTTGCTGCCGAACTGGCGGATCTGTGACTGGAGTTGCACCGTCAGCGGCTGCGAGGAGCTGTCGGCGAAGAGCAGGGCCACCAGCATGTCGTTCCAGACCCACAGGAACTGGAAGATGGCGAGGCTGGCGATGGCCGGGCGGCCCACCGGTAGCACCAGGCGGGTGAAGATGCGCCATTCGCTGCCGCCGTCCATGCGTGCCGCCTCCAGCATCTCCTTCGGCATCTCGGCGAAGTAGTTGCGCAGGAGGAACACCGCGAAGGGAAGGCCGTAGGCGACGTGGAAGAGCACGACGCCGGGAATCGTGCCGAACAGGCCCAGTTGTCCGAAGAGTTTGGCGACCGGCAGCAGACCGATCTGGACCGGCACCACCAACAGGGCCACCACCAGCAGGAAGAGCGGCTCGCGGCAGGGGAAGTCCAGCCAGGCGAAGGCGTATCCGGCGAGCGCCGCGATGACGACGACCAGGGTCGTGGCCGGCACCGAGATCAGCACGGTGTTCCAGAACGCCTGTGTCATACCGGAGTTCTTCAGCAGCGCCGAGTAGTTGTCGAAGGACAGTTGCCCGGGGCTCGCCAGGGCCGTCCACCAGCCGCCCTTGGCCGTGTCCTGCGCCGACCGCATCGAGGAGACGAACAGCCCCGCCAGCGGCGTCAGCCAGACCAGGCCGATCACCACGAGGAACGCCTGGACCAGGCCGTTGCCCAGGCCGCGCCTGATCGCGTTCATCGCTGACTCCTTCGGAAACGGCGGACGTTGAAGACCATCGCGGGGATCACCAGGAGCAGGAGCAGCACACCGAGCGCGCTGCCGAGACCCTGGTTGTTGCCGCCGCCGAAGGACACCAGCCACATCTGCGTCGCGAGCACCGTGGCGTCCTCCTGCACCGGGCCGGGCGCGATGATGTAGACGAGGTCGAAGACCTTCATCACGTTGATGACGAGGGTCACGAAGACGACCGTCAGGACAGGGGCGAGCAGCGGCACGGTGATGCGGCGGAAGATCTGCCACTCGTTCGCGCCGTCCATCCGGGCCGCCTCCAGCGCGTCCCGTGGCAGGGCCGCGAGACCCGCGCCGATCAGCACCATCGCGAAGCCGGTCCAGATCCACAGGTACGCCCCGATGATCGCCGGGGTGACGAGGGCCGGGCCGAGCCAGGAGATGCCCTGGTAGGGCGGCGCGAAGTTGGCGGCGGGCAGCTTCACCGAGTACGAGCCGTCGTCGAGCCCGGCGAATCGGAAGGAGCCGTCGGATGCCGTGGTCGTGCTTGCCACGGACCGTCCGTCGCGTGTCGCCTCGACCTGCACGCCGGGCAGCCCGCTCTCCTTCGGGTCGACCCTGCCCTGCTTGCCTCCCCCGCCGGGCGTGAAGTCCAGGTAGACGACGCCGCGCAGTTCGCCGGGGGCCGCCTTGTGCGAGGCCGCCGGATAGGCGGGGGACGCGTCCTGGGGCAGGTCCTTGGGCAGCACGCCGACCAGTCCGAGGGTCACCGAGTCACCCGGGGACAGGGCGGCGTCCGTCAGGTATGAGCCGTCCTGGCCCCGGGTGAGTCCTTGTCCGTCACGCGCCCGCGCCGTCGGGTACGACGACGTGCCCTGGAAGGCGTCGTGCACCGATACCACGGCGGCGTTGAGGACACCCTTGTTCGGGTCCTCGTCGTAGGCGAGCCGGAAGATGATGCCGGCGGCGAGGAAGGAGACCGCCATCGGCATGAACAGCAGCAGTTTGAACGCGGTGGCCCAGCGGACCTTCTCCACCAGGACGGCCAGGATCAGGCCGAGGCCGGTCAGCAGGGCCGGGGCGACCACGACCCAGATGGCGGTGTTGCGGATGGCCTTGACGGTCGCCGGGTCGCGGAACATCGCGGTGTAGTTGCCGCCGCCGACGAACCGGGTGCCGGACGCGTCGAAGAAGCTGCGTCCGACGGAGAACAGCACCGGGTAGACGACCAGCGCGCCGAGCAGGAGCAGGGCGGGGAAGACGAAGAGCAGGGCGACGATCCGGCCCCGCCGCCGGGTGCGACGCCTGCGGGTCGCACCGGCGGCGGGCGGGCTCGCCTCTTTGTGTACGAGCGTGGTGGCGGTCATCGAGGGTCAGTCCTGGTAGGCCTTGGTCGCCGCGGACTCCAGCCGTGCCGCGGTGCCCTTCGGGTCGGACGGGTCGCGCAGGAAGTCCTGGAGCACCTTCCACTCGCCCGCGCCCTTGGTGCCGCCGAAGGCCGCGGGTGCCTGGTCGGACATGTCGAAGCGGACCGAATCGCCCGCTTCGATCAGGGACTTGGCGGTCGCGCGGGTGACGTCGTCGCCGTAGGAGGCGAGGTCGAGCTTCTTGTTCGGGGACAGGAAGCCGCCGGCCTTGGCCCAGACGGCCGCGGCCTCGGGGCTCGCGAGGTACTCCAGGAGCTTCATGCCGGCCTTGGCGTTCTTGCCGTCCTTCAGTACGACGGCCGCGTCGCCGCCGCTGACCACGGGCGCGGTGCCGCCGTCGACCGCCGGGAACGGGAAGAAGTTCGCGTCCTTGCCGATCTCCTTGCCGAACTGGTCGTGCGCCACACCGGCGACGAAGTCGCCCTCGTAGACCATGCCGGCCTCGGCCTTGGGTCCGAACACCTTCTCCACCGAGCCGGGGAAGTCGGTGTTGAGGGCCTCCTTCTGGCCTCCCGCGATCAGCTGCTTGTCCTTGAACAGCTTGCCGAGCGTGGTGAGCGCCTTGACCACGCTCGGGTCGGTCCACTTCAGCTTGTGGGCGGCGAGGGCGTCGTACTTCTCGGGTCCGGCCTGGGACAGGTAGACGTTCTCGAACCAGTCGGTGAGCGTCCAGCCGTCCTGCCCGGCGACGGAGAACGCGGCGAGGCCGGAGTCGGAGACGGTGTGGCCGGCCTTCAGCATGTCGGCGTAGGTCGTCGGCGGCTTCACGCCCGCCTGAGTGAGCGCGTCGGGGCTGTACCAGACGGTCGACTTGTGGGCGGCCTTGAAGTAGAGGCCGTAGAGGGTGCCGTCCACGCTGCCGTACTTCTTCCACACGGGCGCGAAGTCGGCGTCGACGGTCTGTTCGGTGGTCGAGGACAGCGGCTTCAGCCAGCCCTTCTTCGCGAACTGCTGGAGCACGCCGACCTGCGGGACCATCACGACGTCGGGGGCGTTGCCGCCCTCTATCTTGCTGCCGACGACGGTGGAGACGTTGTCGCCGGTGGACACGAACTGCGTCTTGGCGCCCGTCTTCGCGGCGAACGCGTCGAGCACCTTCTGGAAGTTCTTCTGCTCGCTGCCGGACCAGACGCCGGCCACGGTGACGGTCTGGCCGCTGAGCGCCTTGTCGCCGCCGCCCGCGGAGACCGGTCCGCTGCCGCCGCAGGCGGTCGCGCCGAGCCCGAGGACGAGGGCGGTGCAGCCGGTGAGCAGGGTGGTACGTCGTCGCATCATCGTTGATGTCCCTTCAGGGGTGGGAAACTGACGAGGGTGGAGCGGGGAGGGATCAGAGGTCGGTGCCGTCGCTGATCCACCAGGCGGCCGTGGAGCCGGGGAGCACCCCGGCCGGGCAGGGACCGCTGGACAACAGGGGTGTGCCGGAGACCGGCGCGGGGGTGGGGGCCGTACCGAAGTTGACGGCGCAGACGAGGTCGTCGCCGCGGACGAAGGCGAGCACGCCGGGTGGGGCGTCCAGCCAGCGCAGGGTGCCTTCGCCCAACTGGGGCAGTGCGGCGCGCAGTTGGAGTCCGTCGCGGTACAGGTGCCAGAAGGAGCGGGTGTCGGCGAGGGCGCGGTCAGTGGCGTACTCGGCGAAGTACGACGGCTGCGGCAGCCACGGTTTGGCACTCTCGGCGCCGGAGGTGAAGCCGAACGGGGAGGCCTGCCCGGACCAGGGCAGCGGCACCCGGCAGCCGTCGCGTATGCGGGCACGGCTTCCGGTGCGGCGGAAGATCGGGTCGGTGAGCACGTCGTCGGGCAGGTCGACGACCTCGGGCAGGCCCAGTTCCTCGCCCTGGTAGATGTACGCGGCTCCGGGCAGCGCCAGCATGAGCAGCGCGGCGGCGCGGGCGCGGGTGGCGCCGAGGCCGCTGCCCTCGGTGGCAGGTTCGCCGTAGCGGGTGACGGTGCGGACCTGGTCGTGGTTGTTGAGGACCCAGGTGACCGTCGAGCCCGTGCCGGCTATGTCCTGCATGGCCTCGGAGATGACCTTGCGGAAGGCGTCGGCGTTCCAGGGAGCACCGAGCAGGTCGAAGAAGAAGGCCTGGTGGAGCTCGTCCGGGCGGACGTACTCGGCGTGTTCACGGGCCGTGGGGACCGAGACCTCGCCGACCAGCAGCCGCTCGCGGCCGTCGTGTGCCGTGTACTCCTCGCACACCGCGCGCCAGTGCCGCCACACGTCGTGCACCTCGGGCTGGTTCCAGGCGAGCGGGTTGACCGAGTCGCGGGTGCGGGCGTCGGCCTCGGGGTCCGGGGAGTCGGGCAGTTCGGGGTGCTTGTAGAGACCGGCGGCGACGTCGATGCGGAAGCCGTCGACGCCCCGGTCCAGCCAGAAGCGCAGGACGCGGTCGAACTCGGCGGCGACCTCGGGCTCGCGCCAGTTCCAGTCGGGCTGTTCCGGCGTGAACATGTGCAGGTACCACTGGCCGGGGCGGCCGTCCGCCTCGGTGACCCGGGTCCAGGCAGGGCCGCCGAACATGGCATGCCAGTTGTTGGGCGGCTCGGTGCCGTCCGGGCCACGGCCGTCGGCGAAGTGGAAGCGGGCGCGGGCCGGGCTGCCGGGCGCGGCGGCGAGCGCCTCGCGGAACCACGGGTGCTCGCTGGAGCAGTGGTTGGGGACGATGTCCAGCAGCACCTTGATGCCGAGCCGCCGCGCGGCGGTCACCAGCAGGTCGAACTCGGCCAGGTCGCCGAAGAGCGGGTCGACGCCGCAGTAGTCGGCGACGTCGTAGCCGTGGTCGTGCTGGGGCGAGGGGTAGAACGGGCTCAGCCAGATCCCGTCGACACCGAGCTTCTTGAGGTACGGCAGTCCGGCCCTGACCCCGGCCAGGTCTCCGATGCCGTCGCCGGTGCTGTCCAGGAAGCTGCGGACGTACACCTGGTAGATCACTGCGTCGCGCCACCAGCAGCGGTACTTGCTCAACATACATGCATGTTAGGTAGGCGTATCGCAGAGGTGTCAATGAAGAGAACAGAGGCTACTGCCCAGTTGGGGCAATAAATACGGACTTATTGGGGCGCTTCCGCGGCAGATGAGATATCCGCGTTACCTAACACGTAACTAGCGGCTGGAGATGTCCGCCAACTCCCGGGCCAGTCGCCGTACCGCCGCCGCAGGCGTCTGGTGTCCGCTCAGCGCGTCGTGCACGACGGCCTGCACCACCAGGCTGACCTGGTCGTAGTGCGGGCTCTTGGGGCGCGGGGAGGCGTTGACCACGGCGGTGCGCAGGGTCGGCAGGTAGGGGAAGCGCCGGATCAGTCCGGGGTCGTCGTAGAGCGAGGCGCGCACCGGCGGCAGCGCGCCGCGCGTGAGGACCTGGCGCTGGACGCGCTCACCGGTCAGGTACGCGATGAGTCGCGCGGCCGAGTCGGGGTGCCGCGCATGGGTGTTGACGGCCAGGTTGGAGCCGCCGAGGACGCTCGTCCCGGGTCCGTCCGGGCCCGGCAGCGGTACGGCGCCGACCTCGCCGGCCACCTTGGAGCCCTTGGCCGAGGCGGCGACGTACGCATAGGGCCAGTTGCGCAGGAAGAGCAGCCGGCCGTCCTGGAAGGCCTGCTTGGACTCCTCCTCCTTGTACGTCAGCGCCTGCCGCGGGATCCAGCCCTCGCGCACCCCGCGCGCCAGGAATCCGATGCCCTCGCGGGCCGCGGCGGAGTTCACGGTGACCCGGGTGCCCTCGTCGCCGAGGATCGTGCCGCCCGCCGAGTACACGGCCTCGGCAGCGTTGACCGTGAGGCCCTCGTACGGCAGGAACTGGCCCGCGTAGCCGTCGAGCCCGTACTTCGGCGCGATGGTCTTCGCGTCCCGCTCCAGCTCGGCCCAGGTGCGCGGCGGCGGTACGCCCTCCTTGGCCAGGACGTCCTTGCGGTACAGGAGCAGTCCGGCGTTGGTGACGTACGGCACGGCGTACAGCTGCCCGTCGTAGGTGGCCGTGTCGACGACCGGCGCCAGGAAGGTCTTCAGCGGGAAGCGGTCGCGCGGCAGCGGGCGGATCCAGCCGGCCGCGGCGAACTCGGAGGTCCAGTTGACGTCGATGTTGAGGACGTCGAAGCGGCTGCGGTCGCCGCCGCGCAGGTCGGTGGTCATCTGCGCGTGGGTCTCGTCGGCCGAGTCCGGGAGCTCGACGAGGTTGACCTTCTCGGTGGGGTGGGTGCGGTTCCAGCCGTCGAGGAGCGGGGCGAGATAGCCGGTGAGATCCCCCGCGGTGGCCAGGGTGAGGGGGCCGCGGCCATCGCCGCCGCCCTCGTCGGCCCGCGCGCCGGAGGTGACATAACCGGTCAGGACCACGGCGAGGACGAGGAGCCCCCTACCGGCGGTGTGGATCCACCGCATAGGTTCCTCCTTGCACACCCGGCACCGGGCAGCCTTGCCCGGATCAGAGGCCATGTATACCTGTTAGGTATGGGCGATACTAGGGCCTGGAGCACATTTGACCGGACAGGAGGACAGCACGAGTGCGCCTTGCCCTCCTGGCACTCCTCGCACGCGGCCCGGCCCACGGCTACGAGCTGAAGCAGGACCTTGAGCAACTGCTGGGCTCCGCGTACCCTCAGCCGAACGTCGGCCAGATCTACGTGACCCTCGGCCGCCTCGAGAAGTCGGGACTGATCGAGGGCGAGGACGTCGAGCAGTCCAGCCGGCCCAACAAGAAGGTCTACCACCTCACCGAAGCCGGGCGTGAGGCGCTGCGCGTCTGGTTCGAGGAGCCCGAGGACGAGCCGCGGGTACGGGACGAGTTCTTCATGAAGCTCGCCCTGGCCCCGCAGACCGGTCTCGCCGACCAGATCACCCTCATCAACAAGCAACGGCGCCAGTACCTCAACACCATGCGCAACCTGTCGAAACTGGCCGCGGCCGAGAGCCGGGACAACCGCATAGCCCACCTGCTGATCGAGGGCGCCATGCTGCATCTGCAGGCCGACCTCGACTGGCTGGAGCGGTGCCAGGAGGAACTGGAGGAGATGGAGTGAGCGACCGTCCCGCTCCCGACCGCCCCGTTCCTCTGCTGCGTGCCGAGGGCCTGGTCAAGACCCACTACGGCGAGGGCGCGCCCGCGCATGCCGTGCGCGGTGTCGATCTTCGCGTGACGCACGGCGAGTTCGTGGCCGTCACGGGCCCCTCGGGCGCCGGGAAGTCGACGCTGCTGCATCTGCTCGGCGGGCTGCAGCGGCCGGACGCCGGCAGCCTCTGGCTGGACGGCGAGCGCACCGACGCCTACAGCGAGGCGCGCTGGGCCGTGGAGCGCAGGAAGCGCATCGGGATCGTCTTCCAGTTCTTCAACCTCGTCTCCAACCTGTCGGTCGCCGACAACGTCGAACTGCCGGCCCTGCTGGCCGGCGTCACCCCGAAGCGGGCCCGGGCCGAGCGCGAGGAGCTGCTGGCCGAGCTGGGCCTGGAGGGCAAGGAGCGCAGCATGCCCGGTGAGCTGTCCGGCGGTGAGCAGCAGCGGGTCGCGCTGGCCCGGGCGCTGGTCAACCATCCGCCGCTGCTGCTCGCGGACGAGCCCGCGGGCAGCCTCGACAGCAAGGGCACCCGTGAGGTCATGCGGCTGCTCTCGCGCTTCCACGGGCGTGGCCAGAGCATCGTGCTGGTCACCCATGACGCCCGACTGGCCAGCGCCGCGGACCGGGTGATCAGCTTCTTCGACGGCCGGATCGCCGACGACGCCGCACTGGACGGCACACCGACCCGGGGTGCCGGGATCTCGGGTGTGCTGGAGCTGAAGGACTGACTGCGGTGTACGACGAGAAGTCGCGGGCGAGCCGGTCCGCCCGGCGCGGGCCGGGAGGCTGAGCCGGTGCGGGCCACCTTGCGCTGGGCGCACTCGGATCTGCGCACGCACCGCGGTGAGGCGCTGTTCATGGTGCTCGCCACCGCCGGCATCGTCGCCTCGCTGCTGCTGGCCACGGCGCTGTTCGGGTACGCGACCAACCCCTGGCAGCGGATCTTCAACCAGGCCCGCGGCGCGCATGTGTGGATCCATGCCTCGCAGTCCGCCGACACGGCCAGGCTGGCCCGGCTGGACGGGGTCGCGACCGTCGCCGGGCCCTATGCCACGGAGTCCGTCACCGTCTCCTCGCGCGGCACCCGCGCCTCCGTCGAACTGCGCTCCACGCCCGAGCGGCTCGCCGTGGACCGTCCGCTGCTCACCTCCGGCCACTGGCTGCGGCCCTCGGACCCGAACGGGGTGGTGCTGGAGAGCAGGCTCGCCCGGGCCCTGCTGGCGGAGCCCGGCGACACACTGAGCCTGCCCGGCACGGCCCGGTCCCTGACCGTCGTGGGCATCGCGGACAGCCCCGAACCCCGCTACAGCCCAGGCGAGCAGCCGGGGCTCGTATGGGCGCCGCCGGGCGCCGTGCGCGATCCGGGCGTCCAGGTCGTCGGGCTGCGGCTGACCGACCCCGACGACACGGACTACGCCGTCCAGCGGGCGGTCACCGTGCTGGGCTCCGGCGCGGTCGGCGAGGTCTCCACCTGGCAGCAGGCGCGGGCCGAGGCCCAGGGCGACAGCCGGCTCTTCGGCCAGGTGCTGGGGCTGTTCGGGCTCGGCGCGCTGGCCGCGGCGGGGTTCGCGGTGCACGGTGCGATCGGCACCCGGATCCGGGGCCATCTGCGGGACATCTCGGTGCTCAAGGCGATCGGTCTCACGCCCGGCCAGGTCGTACGGATCTTTCTGCTCCAGCACGTCGCGTACGCCGTCGTCGGCGCCGTGGCCGCGGGGGCGCTGATCCAGGGGCTGGGCAGCCGGATCCCCGGGCGACTCGGCGACGCGGTGGGGGTGTGGCAGGGGCTGCCGGGGCAGACCGTGGCCCTGTTCGCGGTGCCCGTCGGCGCGGTCCTGTTCATCGGGCTGACCACCGGGCTCGCGGCCTGGCGGGCCGGGCGGGTGTCGCCGGTGCCGGTGCAGCGGCCCGCGCCCCAGTCCGGTGGACGGCTGACCGGGGTGGCCCGGCGCGCCCTCGGACTGCGGCTGCCGCCCGCGCTGGTCCTGGGCTGTCACAAGGTGTTCACCGGGCGCCGCCGGTCGCTGGCCACGGTGGGCCGGCTGGCGCTGCCACTGCTGCTGATCGTGGTGGCGCTGAGCGCGTGGACCACCATCGACCGGTTCCACAGCAGCCCCGAGCGGATGGGGCTGCCCGCGGCGCTCACCGTCCGGGCCGACGGCTCCCTGAGCGACGGGGACGCCCGCGCCCTGATGACCGCCGACCGCCGGGTCGCCGCCGCCTATCCCGGTGTCGAGGTCCCCGCCCTGGTGCCCGGCCAGACCGCCACGATCGCCCTGCGGGGCCTCGGCACCCGCAAGGACCCGTACCCCTACGCGCTCGCCGAGGGCCGTCGCGCGAGCGGGCCGGACGAAGCCGTGGCGGGGCAAGGGCTCCTCAAGCTGCTGGACGTGCGCGTCGGCGACTGGGTGCGGATGACCGTGGGCGACCGGCCGCAGATCCTGCACATCGTGGGCCGCAGCATCGAGCCGGAGAACGCCGGCCGGGTCGTCTCCACCTCGCTGGACACCCTGCGCGAGAACGATCCTCAGCTGGTCCCGACCCTGTACCAGCTGCGGCTGCGGGCGGGCGCCGACCCGCACCGGGTCGCGGCCGAGCTGGCCACGGCCGGCCACGGGCACCTGGACGTGCACGCCGTGCCGAACCCCGCCGACGGGCTGTCCCCGCTGCGCGGAGTCGTCGCCGGGCTGGTGGCCGTGCTCGCCCTCATCGGGGCCGTAGAGCTGCTCACCGCGATCGGCGGGACCGTCCGCGAGAGCGAGCGGGACCTGCTGGCGCTCAAGGCGATCGGCATGTCCCCGCGGCAGATCACCGCGATCACGGTGACGGCGACGAGCTGCACGGCCCTGGCCGCGGTCCTGACCGCCACGACACTGGGCCTGCCCCTGGCCCGCCGACTGATCGACGCCCAGGGCAGCGCCAGCGGCATCGGCGCCGGAATCGCCCAGTCCCCCTCCCTCGCCCTCCTCACCACACTGAGCGCGGCAGCGGTCCTGGGCGCCGCGGCCCTCTCGGCCCTACCCGCGGCCCGAGCAGCGCACCACCGACTGGCAGACACACTGAGCGCGGCGGCCTGACCAGACGCCCGGTCCGCGGCCGCGGCCGACCACGATCTGCCCGGGCATCGCCCATTCCCCCGACCTGCTGCCCGCACGTGCCGCGGCAGCGGCACGCCGACACGTGTGTCCAGCAGTGGGCGCCGGGGCTCGCGCCGCCCCACCCGCCGCCCAGCGGCACACGCCAGACACCAGCCGACCCCGCGCCGCCCTGGGGCCCACCCGGCGCACCCCGACTCATCGACACCCAGGGCAGCGCCAGCGACATAGGCGTCGGATTCGACCGGTCCCCGGCCCCCTGACCACGCTCGCCGCGGCAGCGGTGGGCGCCGACGTGCTCTCAGCCCTCCCTGCGCTCAGGGCCGACCGTGATCCGCCCCGGCACCGCCCTCGTGCTGCCCCAGGCGCGTCGGGGCAGCACTCGCGGTCTCGGGTCAGGCGCGGCCTCGCAGTTGGCGGTACTTGGTGACCAGGGCCTTGGTGGACTCGTCCAGGCCCTCCACCTCGGCGCCGTCGGTGAGGGCGGGCTCGACGCGCTTGGCGAGGACCTTGCCGAGTTCCACGCCCCACTGGTCGAAGGAGTCGATGTTCCACACGGCGCCCTGGACGAACACCTTGTGTTCGTAGAGGGCGACGAGCTGGCCGAGGACCGACGGGGTCAGCTCGCGGGCGAGGACCGTGGTGGTCGGCCGGTTGCCCTTGAACGTCTTGTGCGGCACCAGCTCCTCGGGCACGCCCTCCGCCCGGACCTCGTCGGCAGTCTTGCCGAAGGCCAGCGCCTGGGTCTGGGCGAAGAAGTTGGCCATGAGCAGGTCGTGCTGGGCCTTGAGATCGCCGCCCAACTCGGCGACCGGCTCGGCGAAGCCGATGAAGTCCGCCGGGATCAGCTTCGTGCCCTGGTGGATGAGCTGGTAGTAGGCGTGCTGCCCATTGGTGCCGGGCGTGCCCCAGACCACCGGACCGGTCTGCCAGTCAACCTCCTGCCCGTCCCGCGCCACGTACTTGCCGTTGGACTCCATGTCCAGCTGCTGCAAGTAGGCGGTGAACCTGGACAGATAGTGCGAGTACGGCAGCACTGCGTGCGACTGGGCGTCGTGGAAGTTGTCGTACCAGATGCCCAACAGGCCCATGAGCAGCGGCACGTTGGACTCGACTGGTGCGGTGCGGAAGTGTTCGTCGACGAGGTGGAAGCCGTCGAGCATCTCGCGGAACCGGTCCGGGCCGATGGCGATCATCAGGGACAGGCCGATCGCCGAGTCGTAGGAGTAACGGCCGCCGACCCAGTCCCAGAACTCGAACATGTTGGCCGTGTCGATGCCGAAGTCCGCGACCTTCTCGGCGTTCGTGGACAGGGCCACGAAGTGCTTGGCGACCGCCTCCTGACCGGCCTTCAGCTCGGTGAGCAGCCAGTTGCGGGCGGAGGTCGCGTTGGTGATCGTCTCGATCGTGGTGAAGGTCTTGGAGGCGATGATGAACAGCGTCTCCGCCGCGTCCAGGTCGCGGGTGGCCTCGTGCAGGTCGGCACCGTCCACGTTCGACACGAAGCGGACCGTGAGGTCGCGGTCGGTGAAGCTGCGCAGCACCTCGTAGGCCATCGCCGGGCCCAGGTCGGAGCCGCCGATGCCGATGTTGATCACGTTCTTGATGCGCTTGCCGGTGTGCCCGGTCCAGGCGCCGGAGCGGACGCGGTTCGCGAAGTCGCTCATCTTGTCGAGCACGGCGTGCACCGCGGGGACGACGTTCTCCCCGTCGACCTCGATCACCGCGTCGCGCGGGGCGCGCAGCGCGGTGTGCAGCACCGCGCGGTTCTCGGTGACGTTGATCTTCTCCCCGCGGAACATGGCGTCCCGCAGTCCGAAGACGTCGGTCGCGGCGGCCAGCTCCCGCAGCAGCCGCAGCGTCTCGTCGTTGACCAGGTGCTTCGAATAGTCGATGTACAGGTCACCGACCTGGAGCGTGTACCCGGCGCCGCGTCCCGGATCGGCGGCGAACAGGTCCCGCAGATGTGTGTCGCCGAACTGTTCCCGGTGCTTGGCCAGAGCGGTCCACTCGGGCGTCTGGTTGAGCCTGGTACGGCCGTCTGCGTTCATTTCGGACTTCAGCCTTCTTTCCTGCAACCTGTCCTGGTGCGTACCTGCCCCGCTGCCGGTCCCAACCTAGTTGATCAGCGGGTCATGTGAGCAGTTGTGGCGCCGTCCTCCGGGGCAACAACAGGTACGTCCGGCTTGCGTGCCGGTATCAACAAGGTGACCGCCAGGGCGAAGAGAACCGCGGCCAGCAGGGCCGGCGCGTTCAGTCCGTACGCGCCGGCCACGGCTCCGCCGAGAAGCGCGCCGACGGGGGCTCCGGAGGTGGAGGCCGTGCGGAAGGCCGAGGAGACGCGGCCCAGCATGGACGTGGGGCTGCGTTGCTGCATCAGCGTGACCTGGTTGACGTTCCAGACCATGCCCATCATGCCCAGCAGGAGTATGCCGGCGAGCAGGGCGGCCAGGTGCCGTACCGAGCCGATGAGCAGCAGCGACGCCGTCTGGACGGCGCCGGCCACCAGCAGGGCGCGGGCCCGCCCGGTGCGGCACGCGACGCGCTGGGCGACGAGACCGCCGACGAGGCTCCCGGCGGCGTACGCCGTCATGGCGGCGGCGTAGGCGCCGTCGCCTCCGGGCAGCCACCGCGTCACGTGCAGCACCAGGGTGGCGATCAGAGCGCCCATGCCGATGTTGCACAGCAGCGTGGCCAGGCAGATGGCCCGCAGCACCCGGTCGCGCCACAGTTCGCGCAGGCCCGCGGCGATCTCCGCGCGCAGGGTGCTGCCCGCCGGGCGCGGCTCCCGCCCCGGCGGCCGTATCCGCAGGGAGGCCACCAGGGCCGCGGCCACCAGATAGGTGCCCGCGTCGGCCACGAACGGCACGCACGCCCCGGCCGTCAGCAGCAGCGGCACGAACGGGCCCGCCAACAGGCCGCCGGCGAACTGCTGACCGGTCATCAGACGGGCGTTGGCCCCGCCCAGGGCCTCGCGGTCGACCAGGGAGGGCAGCAGGGCCGTGGACGCGTTGTCGAAGAGCGTCTGGAGGGTGGTCAGTGTGAAGGCGAGGGCGATCAGCAGGGGAACCGAGGCCTGCCCCAGACCCACGGCGAGGGCGAAACCGCCGACGAGCACGCCCCGCACCGTGTCCACGGCCCACATCGCCCGCCGCTGGTCGACCCGGTCCGCCACGGCCCCGCCGAGCAGTCCGAACAGCAGCCAGGGCACATAGCCGCAGGCGGTGACGGAGGCGATGATCAGGGGTGCGTCGGTGATCCGCACGGCGAGCAGGGGCAGCGCGGACGTCCGTAAGGCGTCCCCGAAGCGGGAGACCACGGCGGCGGTCCACAGCCGCCCGAATCCCCCGCGC
Organism: Streptomyces sp. HUAS 15-9; assembly: GCF_025642155.1. Classification (NCBI taxonomy): domain Bacteria; kingdom Bacillati; phylum Actinomycetota; class Actinomycetes; order Kitasatosporales; family Streptomycetaceae; genus Streptomyces; species Streptomyces qianjiangensis. Next base: position 2,164,736 of record NZ_CP106798.1, read on the forward strand.
CACGCGGGCGCGGTCCTGCCCGCCACGTCGACCGTCGTCACGTCTCCCCCTCACGGTTCACCCATGCACAACCGTAGGAGACGCCACTGACAATCGGTCGGCGGCCGGTGCTGCCGAAACGGCTCCGGCCCGGTACCCGTGGGCACCCGGCCGGTCACAACTTCTAGATCTCTCCGCGCAATTTGGCGAGCGCCTCCGCGAGGATCGCTTCACCGTCCGCGTCGCTGCGCCGCTCCCGTACATACGCGAGGTGCGTCTTGTACGGCTCGGTGCGCGGCGGGTCCGGCGGGTTGTCCCGGTCCTGACCGGCCGGGAAGCCACAGCGCGGGCAGTCCCAGGTCTCGGGAACCTGCGCGTCGCTGGCGAAGCTGGGCTGCGTCTCGTGCCCGTTGGAGCACCAGAAGGAGATGCGCAGACGCGGCGCGGACTCGCCGCGCTCGGCCTCGCCCATCGGCCCCGCCCCGACCCGGCTTCCTCGGATCGCGTTGCCACTTGCCACGGTGTAACTCCCTGCGTGATGGTGCCGCGAAGCGAGTCGGCGTTTCGCTTCGTTGCGAGCGCCTCAGTCTACGTAAGGCCCAACGCGCGTCCAGTGATTGGAGTTACAGGCCCCATACCTAGACGCAAGCCCCATGATAGGCCGCGCTCAGGAGCGCGTACCGAACATGGGGCCTTACGTACGGAATGTGCGTGCTTGTGAGAAGCTGATCAGCTGCTCGGCCGTGTTCAGCTGCTCGTCTTCATGAGCAGGCCGAGCACGACGATGCACGCGAACCAGAGCAGACCGACCACCAGCGTGATGCGGTCGAGGTTGCGCTCGGCGACCGAGGAGCCACCGACGGACGACTGCATACCGCCACCGAACATGTCGGAGAGGCCGCCGCCCTTCCCCTTGTGCATCAGCACCAGCAGCATCAGCAGCAGGCTGAAGACGATCAGGGCGATCGAGAACCCCAAAACCACGGCTGGACCAACTTCCTCGGATTCGGATGGACGACGGGGGCCAGCAGATGTCCACCAGCCCCCGCAAGGGTACGACGAATCGTCGTTACCGCATACTCACAGGTCGCGTCACTGGTCGCGGAACCGCACGATCTTGACGAACTCGTCCGCGTCCAGCGAGGCTCCGCCGACCAGGGCGCCGTCGATGTCGGCCTGCGCCATGATCTCGGCCACGTTTCCGGCCTTGACGGAGCCGCCGTACTGGATGCGGACCTTGTCGGCCAGCTCTTGCGTGTACAGCTCGGCGATCTTGCCGCGGATGGCGGCGCAGACCTCCTGGGCGTCCTCGGCGCCGCAGACCTTGCCGGTGCCGATGGCCCAGACGGGCTCGTAGGCGATCACGATGGTCTCGGCCTGCTCGGCCGGGAGGTCCTTCAGACCGCCCTCGACCTGCGCGAGCGTGTGACCGACGTGGTTGCCCGCCTCGCGGACCGGCAGCTCCTCGCCGACACACAGGATCGGGGTCAGGGCGTGCCGGAAAGCGGCCTTGACCTTGGCGTTCACCAGCTCGTCGGTCTCGTTGTGGTACTGGCGGCGCTCGGAGTGGCCGATGGCCACGTAGGTGCACTTCAGCTTGGCCAGCATCGGGCCCGAGATCTCGCCGGTGTAGGCGCCGGAGTCGTGCGCCGAGATGTCCTGGGCGCCGTACTTGATCTTGAGCTTGTCGCCGTCGACCAGGGTCTGCACGGAGCGCAGGTCGGTGAAGGGCGGCAGGACGGCGACCTCGACGGCCTCGTAGTCCTTGTCGGCCAGGGCGAAGGCGAGCTTCTGGACGTGCGCGATGGCCTCGAGGTGGTTGAGGTTCATCTTCCAGTTGCCCGCCATCAGCGGCGTGCGCGTGCTCATGTAGGTCAGTCCTCCAGTGCGGCGAGGCCGGGGAGCGTCTTGCCCTCGAGGTATTCGAGGGAGGCGCCGCCACCGGTCGAGATGTGGCCGAATGCCTTCTCGTCGAAGCCGAGCGTACGCACGGCCGCGGCGGAGTCGCCGCCGCCGACGACGGTGAAGCCCTTCGATCCGACGAGGGCCTGGGCGACCGCCTTGGTGCCCTCGGCGTAGTCGGGGTGCTCGAAGACGCCCATGGGACCGTTCCAGAAGACGGTCTCGGCGTCGGCGAGCTTCGCGGCGTACAGCTCGCGGGTCTTCGGGCCGATGTCCAGGCCCTCGTGGTCGGCGGGGATCTTGTCCGCGTCGACCACGGTGTTCTCGGTCGGAGCCTTGGCCTTCAGGTCCGGGAATTCCCGGGCGACCACGACGTCCACGGGAAGCAGCAGCTCGACGCCCTGCTTCTCAGCGCGCTCCATGTACTCGAGGACGGCCGGCACCTGGTCCTCCTGGAGGAGGGAGATGCCGACCTCGTAGCCCTTGGCCTTGAGGAAGGTGTAGGCCATGCCGCCGCCGATGAGGAGGCGGTCGGCCTTGGCGAGCAGCTCGTCGATGACGGCGAGCTTGTCGGAGACCTTGGCGCCGCCGAGCGCGACGACGTAGGGGCGCTTGACATCCTCGGTGAGCTTCTTGAGGACGCCGACCTCGGTGGCGATGAGGTAGCCGGCGTAGTGCGGCAGCCGGGCCGGGAGATCGTACACGGAGGCGTGCTTGCGGTGCACGGCACCGAAGCCGTCGCCGACGTAGACGTCCGCGAGGGCGGCCAGCTGGTCGGCGAAGGCGCCGCGCTCGGCGTCGTCCTTGGACGTCTCGCCGGCGTTGAAGCGCAGGTTCTCGATGACCGCGACCTGGCCGGGCTGCAGGCCGTTCACCACGTCGTGGGCGGCGGGGCCGACGGTGTCCTGGGCGAACGCGACCGGGGCGCCGAGGAGTTCACCGAGCCGCTCGGCGGCGGGCAGCAGCGAGAAGGCCGGGTCCGGGGCGCCCTTGGGGCGGCCCAGGTGCGAGGCGACGACCACCTTGGCGTCCGCGTCGGCGAGGGCCTTCACGGTGGGCAGGACGGCGCGGATACGGCCGTCGTCGGTGATCACGCCGTCGGCGAGCGGCACGTTGAGGTCGGCGCGGACGAAGACCCGCTTGCCGGCCACGCCTTCCGCGAGAAGTTCGTCGATGGTCTTCATGAGGGGACTCCTGAGGAGGGCTCTTGATCGTACGAGGGCTGGTCGACCGTACATAGAGGGTCGATCCGCACGTGCGTCAGGGCTCGGGCAGCGCGACGTTGCGCTGCCCGAGCCCTGCTGTCACATCAGGTGCCTGCTCTGCCGATCAGAGCTGGTTGCCGACGAAGACCGTGAGGTCGACGAGGCGGTTGGAGTAGCCCCACTCGTTGTCGTACCAGCCGATGATCTTCACGTTCTTGCCGTCCTGGACCATGGTCAGGGACGAGTCGAAGGTGCAGGACGCCGGGGCGTTGACGATGTCGGAGGAGACGATCGGGTCCTCGGTGTAGTCGAGGAGGCCCTTGAGCTCGCCCTCGGCGGCCTTCTGGAAGGCGGCGTTGACCTCTTCCTTGGTGACCTCACGGCCGAGCTCGACGACGAGGTCGGTGACCGAGCCGGTCGGGACCGGGACGCGCATCGCGATGCCGTCCAGCTTGCCCTTGAGCTGCGGGAGCACCAGGGCGGTGGCCTTGGCGGCGCCCGTCGTGGTCGGGATGATGTTCTCGGCGGCGGCACGAGCGCGGCGCAGGTCCTTGTGCGGGAAGTCCAGGATGCGCTGGTCGTTCGTGTACGCGTGCACCGTGGTCATCAGACCCTTGACGATGCCGAAGTTCTCGTCGAGGACCTTCGCCATCGGCGCCACGCAGTTGGTGGTGCAGGAGGCGTTGGAGATGACGTGGTGGTTCGCCGGGTCGTACTTGTCCTGGTTGACGCCCATCACGATGGTGATGTCCTCGTCCTTGGCCGGAGCCGAGATGAGGACCTTCTTGGCGCCGCCGGCGATGTGCTTCGCGGCGTCTTCCTTCTTGGTGAAGATGCCGGTGGACTCGATGACGATGTCGACGCCGAGCTCGCCCCACGGGATGTCGGCGGGGTTGCGCTCGGACAGCACCTTGATGGTGTGGCCGTCGACGGTGATGGTGTCGGCGGTGTGGGACACCTCCTGCTTAAGCCGGCCCAGGATGGTGTCGTACTTCAGCAGGTGCGCGGTGGTCGCGGTGTCACCCAGGTCGTTGACAGCCACGATCTCGATGTCTGCGCCCTGCTCCAGCAGCGCGCGGAAGTAATTGCGACCGATACGACCGAAGCCGTTGATGCCTACGCGGATCGTCACGAACCGATCTCCTCGTTGGTACGCCGGCCATGCGGTGCCGGCGAGCTGTATTTGGGATGTCCCCGACCACCCCCGACCCTACCTCCCTGAGGCCCCCGAGGTGACATCCAGATGCCTCATACGCGGCAGGGCGGTCCGTACCCGTCAGTAGGGGTACGGACCGCCATTCTTCGGGGGGCCGATCGCCCCGCCATGTCAGGAAATGACGGTGCCTCTCAGCGGTGTTGTCACTCGTTCGTGAGCGGGTCGGCTCACTTGTCGAGTGACGCCAGCGCCTTCTTGACCAGTGCCGTCCGGTCGGCCGCCGCGGGAACCTGCTCCAGACCGAAGCCCAGCAGCACGGTGTCCTTCGTGGTGACCGCTCCATACGTCTTGAACAGGGCTCCGGTGCGCGTCCAGTCCTTCAGGACCGCCGGACTGCCGGCGGGCGGTCCGGCCACGCTCCAGGGGCCCAGCGACGACTCGAAGCCCTCGGTCTCCTTCGCCGTACCGCCGACCACCAGCGAGGTCTCGTCGGCGAGGACGCCGTGGCCGCCGCTGCCGGGGTCGGTGATGTAGCTGAGGGAGACCTGGACGGACTTGCCCGCGTAGGCGCTCAGGTCGAAGCCGACCTGCTGCCAGCCGCTGGAGCTGCCGGTGAGGCTGTGCCAGGAGCCGGTGGTGCCGGTCGCCGTGCAGGCGTTGTCCGCGAGCGTCAGATAGTGCTTGAGCCACGGGTGCTCGCCGATCAGGAATCCGGCCCCGCACTCCGCCGGGACGGCGGCGCTGGTGGCGCCGCCCGCCTCCGGCAGGGTCGTCCAGTCGTCCGCGCCGACGGTGTGCGCCTCGACCACGGCGTGGTCGTAGCCGGGCTCGGTGTCCCACAGCAGCCGGGTGCTCAGGGTCGGCTTGTCGGCGGCACTGACGCCGGTGAGGTCGATGGTGCGGGTCAGGCGCTTGTAGGCGTCGTCGGTGTGCACCGCGGCGGCCATGGAGGAGCCCGCGTACGGCCCGTACGGGTTGACGGTCCCGGCGAACCGGCCCGCCCCCGCGCTGGCGAACTGCGGGTACCTGTCCACGGACAGCTCGTCGGAGGTGACGCCGTAGGCGCCCGCCTTGTCGAGCGGATTGCCGGGCGCGTCGCCGAGCGCGCCGGCGTAGCCGTCGAGGTTTCCGGAGCCGGTGAAGCCGGTGGCTCCGGGGATCGACGTGCGCGAGTAGGCGCCCAGGTAGTACTGGCTGAAGTCGTTCGACGGGGTGCCGTCGGCGAGTTTCACGCTGCCGCCGGCCAGTTCGCCGGCCTCGATCAGCCTGCCGCCCTCGTTGAGGTAGGCGCGCAGCTGGAGCTGGGTGGCGTTGCCGGGACCGCTCGCACCGGAGTAGTGGACGACGGTCCTGAAGTACTTCAGCACGCCGAGCGCGTCGGGCGCGCCCTGTGTGGCGACGTCCCAGACGATCGCCTTGCGGCCGTTCGCCCTCAGCGCGTCCACGTACTTCTGGGCCTGTGTGGCGGCCGCACCCTCCTCGGCGACCACGAGGGTGTCGGCCCTGGGCCGCTCGGCGACGGTGTAGGTGAAGTGCGGGCCGGTGACCTTCCTGCCGCTCCTGGCCCGGCCGGTGAACCACACCTCGACCTTGTCGCCCGGTCTGCCGTCCTCGACCTTGGCCCGGTACTCGTCGAAGTAGAGGTTGTCCTCGCCGCCGTAGGTCTCGCCGCCCTTCCAGGGCCTGAGTGCCCGGTCGTGCGTACGGCCGCCGTTGACGCGGTACTTGAGCTCCTTGTCGCGCACGGACTTCCGTACGACGACCGAGACCTGCTGGTCGGCGCCGCGCGAGTACGACGTGGAGAACGTCGCCGGGGTGAAGTCGGCGGCGCTCAGGCCGACCGAGGAGACCGGCTGGTCGGGGTGGGCGGCGGTCTCGGCGACGGAGAGCGCGAACGGGACGTTCTTCTGGAACTCCTGCTGGATCAGCTTCTCGTCGTCGGGGAAGTTGAAGACCGACGGGCAGTCGGAGGCCTTCCAGGCGTCGTCGGGGTCGAGGTCCGACGCGGTCTGGCAGGTCGACATCTCGGGGGTGAACATCGCCATGCCGTTGACGTTGGACGCGTGACCGTCCGCCTCCCCGTTGGTGGTGTACAGCTCCGAGGAGACCTGCGGGTGGTAACCCGGGACCGCGGAGTGGTCGGGTGTGCCGGCGAGTGCCTTGTAGAGGACGTCGTCCGGGGTCGGGGTGGCCACCTGCCAGCCGACGCCGTAGAGCAGGAGCTCGGCGGCCGAGTGGTAGTTGATGCCGTAGGTGAAGCCGACGCGCTTCTCGAAGCGGTCCAGTGCCCGTGTCTCGGGCTCGGAGGCGGGGCTCGCGCCGCGGTAGGTCTCGCTGGTGGGATTCGGCGACGAACCCTCGTCGTCGTAGCCCCATTTGTAGGCGAAGTTGCGGTTGAGGTCGACGCCGTCGCCGGTGGAGATGACGCCGTCGCCGTTGACGTCCCGCAGGTTCTTGCGCCACAGGCGGGTGCCGGCGTTCCGGAAGGTGTAGTCGTAGCCGTCGGGGTTGGCCGAGAGGACGAACCACAGCTCGGTCGAGTCGACGATCTTCTTGATCCGCTTGTCCGTCTTGTAGTGGTCCAGGTAGTAGTGCATCAGACGCCGTGTCATCTCCGGCGTGATCCACTCGCGCGCGTGCTGGTTGGACACGTACAGCACGGCGCGCTTCGAGCCGTCCTTCGACTTCTTCGCGTTCCTGGTCAGTTTGAGCGCGAGGATGTCCTGTCCGTCGACGGTCCTGCCGATGGACTCGACCTTGGTCAGGCCGGGGTTGGCCCGGGCGGTCCTGACGATCTCCTCCTTGAGTCCGCCGCTGCCGCTGTAGGGGCGGAACACGCCTTGGGACACGCCCTCGACACGCGCCTTTGCGCTGGCCGACAGTTTGTGCTCGGTGAGGGCGACGCCCTGCTTCTCGAGCTTCTGGGCCTGCTGGTCGGTGAGGTAGACCTCCACGGCGGTCCGGCCCTTTGCGGTCATCCGCTCACCGAGTTCATGACCGTCCTGGCCGGCCTGGAGCAGCAGAGGTAACTGCTGCTGGGTGACTTCGGCGCGGAAGACCTTGATCTCGGCGCCGTCGTCCGCGGCGGCCCTGCCGGAACTTCCGCTCTGTGCCTGGGCGATGGGTGCGAGGCCGGCTACGCCGAACAGGAGCGCGCCGACAGCGAGGATCGATCTCGCTCTACGTCTCATGAACCCCCCTAGCCTGGTCCGCCACAGCAGCGAACTCATGCCAGGCTCATGACAGTCCATGATCGAGTCAAGGGCGCCTCATGGCCATACGAAACGCCGGTGCCGACACCCGTTCGGGCGCCGGCACCGGCAGGTTGACGGTCCTTCAGTCACCCGGCCAGGTTGTCGGCCAGTTCCTCGGAGAGGTTGGCCTCGGTCCCCGGGATGCCCAGGTCGGAGGCGCGCTTGTCGGCCATCGCCAGCAGTCGGCGGATACGGCCCGCGACGGCGTCCTTGGTGAGCGGCGGGTCGGCGAGCGCACCCAGCTCCTCCAGGGAGGCCTGCTTGTGCTCCATGCGCAGCCGCCCGGCGGCCGCGAGGTGCTCGGGGACCTCGTCACCGAGGATCTCCAGGGCGCGCTGGACGCGAGCACCGGCGGCGACGGCCGCGCGCGCGGAGCGACGCAGGTTGGCATCGTCGAAGTTGGCGAGCCGGTTGGCCGTGGCCCGGACCTCGCGGCGCATCCGGCGCTCCTCCCAGGCCAGCACGGACTCGTGCGCGCCGAGGCGGGTCAGCAGGGCGCCGATCGCGTCACCGTCGCGGACGACGACCCGGTCCACGCCCCGGACCTCGCGGGCCTTCGCGGCGATCGACAGCCGGCGTGCGGCGCCGACCAGGGCGAGCGCGGCCTCCGGGCCCGGGCAGGTCACCTCCAGGGAGGAGGAGCGGCCGGGCTCGGTCAGCGAGCCGTGCGCCAGGAAGGCCCCGCGCCAGGCTGCCTCCGCGTCACAGGTGGCCCCGGAGACCACCTGCGGGGGCAGGCCACGGATCGGACGCCCCCGGCCGTCGACCAGTCCCGTCTGCCGGGCCAGCTGGTCGCCGCCCGCCACCACGCGCACGACATACCGCGAGCCGCGGCGCAGTCCGCCGGGCGCCATCACGATCAGCTCGGAGCTGTGGCCGAAGATCTCCAGGATGTCCCGCTTGAGGCGCCGGGCCGCCATCGCGGTGTCCAGCTCCGCCTCGATCACGATGCGCCCGCTCACCAGGTGAAGGCCGCCGGCGAACCGCAGGATGGCGGAGACCTCCGCCTTTCTGCAGCAGGTCCGGGTGACGGGGAGCCGGGAGATCTCGTCCTTCACCGCTGCCGTCATCGCCATGGGCCGATCCTTCCATGCATCCGAAAAATACGGTCGTACGCGGCGGCCAACAGCTCCGGGTCGTGCCGCGGAGAACCGTCGGTCCGGGCCACCGGCGCCAGCTCGACCGCGGCTCCGAGCCGCTCGGCGGCCTCGGTGAGCGAGTCGCGGTCGGGCACGGCGGCCTCGTCTGCCAGCACCACGTCCAGGGCGAGTTTAGGGGCGTGTCGCCCCAAAACCTCCAAATGACGCTGCGGGGAGAAACCATCGGTTTCTCCGGGCTGCGGAGCGAGGTTCAGCGAGAGCACCCGGCGCGCCTTCGTCTCCGTGAGGGCGTCCAGCAGCTCGGGCACCAGCAGATGCGGGATGACCGAGGAGAACCAGGAGCCGGGGCCGAGCACCACCCAGTCCGCGTCCAGGACCGCCTCGACGGCCTCGGGCACGGCGGGTGGGTCGTGCGGCACCAGGTGCACGGACTGCACCTCGCCGGGCGTGAGGGCGACGGTCGCCTGGCCCCGCACGGTGTCCACGTCCTCCGGCCGCTCCGGATCATGCCCCTTGACCAGGGCCTGGAGCTCCAGCGGCACGGCGGACATGGGCAGCACACGCCCATGCGCGCCCAGCAGCTTCCCGACCAGGTCGAGGGCCTGGACATGATCGCCGAGCTGCTCCCAGAGGGCCACGATCAGCAGGTTGCCCACCGCGTGGTCGTGCAGGTCGCCCTGGGAGGTGAAGCGGTGCTGGATGACCCGCGCCCAGGTCTGGCCCCAGTCGTCGTCGCCGCACAGCGCGGCCAGGGCCTTGCGCAGATCACCTGGCGGAAGCACACCCAGCTCGTCGCGCAGGCGCCCGCTGGAGCCGCCGTCGTCGGCCACGGTGACGACTGCCGTGAGGTCGCCGGTGATCCGGCGCAGTGCGGCGAGCGAGGCGGACAGGCCCATGCCGCCGCCGAGGGCGACCACCTTGGGCTGGGCGCCGCGCCGCGCGCGGGCGGGCGCCACGGGCCTCGGCGGGGCGGCCCGCGCGTGCCTCGGGAACCATCCGGCGCAGCCTGCTCAGCCGCGGAGTACGTGCCGTCATTCCCGTCCCATGTCCCGGTGCACGACCACCGTCTCCACGCCCTCGGCCGCGAGGCGCGCGGCGAGCTTCTCGGACATGGCGACCGAGCGGTGCTTGCCGCCGGTGCAGCCGATGGCGATGGTCACATAGCGCTTGCCCTCGCGGCGGTAGCCGGCGGCGATGAGCCGCAGCAGCTCGGCGTACCGGTCCAGGAACTCCTTGGCGCCGGGCTGGTTGAAGACGTACGCGGCGACCTCCTCGTTGAGGCCGGTGTACGGGCGCAGCTCCGGGACCCAGTGCGGGTTGGGCAGGAACCGCATGTCCGCGACCAGGTCGGCGTCGACCGGGAGGCCGTACTTGAAGCCGAACGACATCACGGTGGCCCGCAGCTCGGGCTCCTCGTCGCCGGCGAACTGGGCGTCCATCTTGGCGCGCAGCTCGTGCACGTTCAGGCTGGAGGTGTCGATCACCAGGTCGGCGTCACCGCGCAGCTCGCGCAGCAGCTCGCGTTCGGCGGCGATGCCGTCGACGATACGGCCGTCGCCCTGCAGCGGGTGCGGACGGCGGACGGACTCGAAGCGGCGCACCAGGGCCTCGTCGGAGGACTCCAGGAAGACGATGCGCCGGGTGACACCCTTGGTGTCGAGGTCGGCGAGGGACTGGCGCAGGTTGTCGAAGAAGCGGCGGCCGCGCACGTCGACGACGACCGCGATCCGCGCCACGTTCCCCTGGGAGCGCGCGCCGAGCTCCACCATGGTGGGGATGAGCGCGGGCGGCAGGTTGTCGACGACGAACCAGCCGAGGTCCTCCAGACACTTGGCGGCCGTGGACCGGCCCGCTCCGGACATGCCGGAGATGATCACCAGCTCGGGGATGGCCGCCTCGGGGACCCCGGCCGCCGCGATGTCCGTACTCACCTGTGCTCCGCTTTCCCCGGCGACGTCCTGTGCCGCCTGCCGCGGCTGTTCCTCGCCCGTTTCCGTGTGCGCCCGATCTCGCTCCGCTGTGGGCTGTTCTTCGTGCTCGGTCATCTCTCCTGCCCCCGTCGTTCGTCCGGGGCTCCCGCGGTCACGGGATCCCCCGAGGCGCCCGCCGTCGTTTCGGGTTCCTCGTCATCAATGATCTCTCCGGTCGCCGTGTTCACGGCGGGCGCGGCCGGGGCCGCCGCGGCCAGGGCCGCGGCAATGGTCTCGGCCGTCTTCCGGCCTATGCCGGGCACCTCCTGGATCTGCTCGATTGTGGCCGACCGCAGCTTCTTCACCGAACCGAAGTGCTTGATCAGCGCGTGCTTGCGGGTCTCGCCGAGGCCCGGCACCTCGTCCAGGGGACCCGCGCGGAAGCGCTTGGCGCGCTTGGCCCGCTGATAGGTGATCGCGAAGCGGTGCGCCTCGTCGCGGACGCGCTGGAGCAGATAGAGGCCTTCGCTGCTGCGGGGCAGAACGACCGGGTCGTCGTCGTCCGGCAGCCAGACCTCCTCCAGGCGCTTGGCGAGGCCGCAGACGGCGATGTCGTCGATGCCCAGCTCGTCCAGGGCCCGCTTGGCTGCCGCGACCTGCGGCTGTCCGCCGTCCACGACGACGAGCTGGGGCGGGTAGGCGAACTTCTTGGGACGGCCGTCGTCGTCCTTGAGGCCGTTGTCCGGCAGACCGTCGGTCCCGGCGTCGTCCTCCACCCACTCGCCGGTCCTCTCCTTCTCGGCGAGGTAGCGCCGGAAGCGGCGGGTGACCACCTCGTGCATGGAGCGGACGTCGTCCTGGCCCGCGAAGCCTTTGATCTGGAAGCGGCGGTACTCGCTCTTGCGCTGCAGGCCGTCCTCGAAGACGACCATGGAGGCCACGACGTCGTCGCCCTGGAGGTGCGAGATGTCGTAGCACTCGATCCTGAGGGGGGCGCTGTCCAGGTCGAGCGCGTCAGCGATCTCCTCCAGGGCACGCGAGCGCGTGGTGAGGTCGGAGGCGCGCTTGGTCTTGTGCAGGGCGAGCGCCTGCTGGGCGTTGCGCTCGACCGTCTCCATCAGGGCCCGCTTGTCGCCGCGCTGCGGGATGCGCAGCGACACGTTGGAGCCGCGGCGTCCGGTCAGCCACTCCTGGACGGGCTCGACCGGGTCGGGCAGGGCGGGGACGAGGACCTCCTTGGGGACGGCGTCCCCGGTCTCCTCGCCGTAGAGCTGCTGGAGGGCGTGCTCGACCAGGGCGGCGGTGGTGACCTCCTCGACCTTGTCGGTCACCCAGCCGCGCTGACCGCGCACGCGCCCGCCGCGCACATGGAAGATCTGGACGGCCGCCTCCAGCTCGTCCTCGGCGACGGCGATCAGGTCGGCGTCGGTCGCGTCGGCGAGCACGACCGCGTTCTTCTCCATGGCCTTCTTCAGCGCCTCGATGTCGTCGCGCAGGCGGGCGGCCCGCTCGTACTCCATCTCCTCGGCCGCCTCCGTCATCCGCTTCTCCAGGCGGCGGAGGTACGTGCCCGTCCGTCCGGCCATGAAGTCGCAGAACTCCTCCGCCAGTTCACGGTGCTCCTCGGCGGGGATCCGGCCCACACAGGGCGCCGAGCACTTGCCGATGTAGCCGAGCAGGCAGGGGCGTCCGGTGCGGGCGGCGTTCTTGAAGACGCCGGCCGAGCAGGTGCGTACGGGGAACACCCGCAGCAGCAGATCCACCGTGTCACGAATGGCCCAGGCGTGCCCGTACGGCCCGAAGTACCTCACGCCCTTCTTCTTGTGACCGCGCATCACCTGCACGCGGGGGAATTCCTCGTTCATCGTCACCGCGAGGTACGGGTAGCTCTTGTCGTCGCGGTACTTGACGTTGAACCGGGGGTCGAACTCCTTGATCCAGGAGTACTCCAGCTGCAGCGCCTCGACCTCCGTGGACACGACGGTCCACTCCACGGACGCGGCCGTGGTGACCATCGTCCGGGTACGCGGGTGGAGGCCGGCCAGGTCCTGGAAGTAGTTGGCCAGGCGCTGGCGCAGGCTCTTCGCCTTTCCGACGTAGATCACCCGGCGGTGCTCGTCTCGGAATTTGTACACCCCGGGAGAGTCCGGGATCTGTCCCGGCTTGGGGCGGTAGCTGGAGGGGTCGGCCATGTCTCACACCCTACTGGCGTGGGGTGACACTCCGGCGGGGCTGTGGACAACGGCGGGGTTGTGGACAAAGGCGAGGTTGTGACAGCGACGGGATTGTGGACGACGCAGCCAGGGTGCCGCTCACCGAGCGTGAGGGCGCCGTCGGTGCCCGACCGCGGGCAGGCCCCCCGTACTCCCCCGCACAGCGGGGTCACGGCTCGGCCAGGTGGCGTCGCGGTTGGACACGGGGTGTTGTCGGGGCTTGGTCAACACGCTTCAATGCGGGGGAACTCGGGGCCGTGAACGACGGCGTCCGGATGCGGCGTACGGATGTGCTGACGCCCCGGCGCCGACGGGGGTGGCCCCGGAGACCCGCGCGACCGGTCTGACCAGCCGTAGTGAACTTTCACAGAAAGGCCCCTGCGCATGCGGCACGCCATACAGCACGCGGACGTCGGCACCGCGGAACTGGACACGGCCCTGCGGGGCGGCCCCTTTCATGTCGCGCTGCGCGCCGCGATCGCCGCCCGCGGACTGCCGCTCCAGCGGGTGCAGCACCATCTGTCGCGGTACGGGGTCAAGGTGGGCGTGACCAGCCTGAGTTATTGGCAGCAGGGCGCCCGCCGCCCCCAGCGCCCCGAGTCGCTGCGGGCCGTACGGGCGCTGGAGGAGATCCTGCAGCTGCCCGAGGAGTCGCTGATCCGGCTGCTGGCCGAGGCGGACGGCCGCTCGGCCGGGCAGCGCCCGGCGCACCGGTCGTACCGCTCGATGATCGAGGCCTCGGACGTCCTGGACCGGCTCCTGGCCGGGCTGGGCTGGTCCCTCGACGGCGGGCTGCACACCCTCGGGCACCACGAGCGGGTACGGATCGGAGCCCGCCGGGAGCTGGCGGGCCGCGAGTCGCACCACATCGTGCGGGCCCACCGGGACGGCGTGGACCGCTTCGTGGCCGTCCACCACGGCGACCCGGGCTGTGTGCCGGAGCGCATGACGGTGCACGCCCTGGAGAACTGCCGCACGGGACGCGTCCGCGTGGACCGGGACACCGGCGTGCTCGTCGCCGAGCTGCTCTTCGGCACCCGGCTGCGGTCCGGCGACACCTTCCTCTTCCGGTACGCCGTCGAGGACGGCACGGCCGGGCTCTCGCGCGAGTACCTGCGCGGTTTCGGCTTTCCCGGCGGTCAGTACGCGCTTCAGGTGCGGTTCGACTCGAACGCGGTGCCGGTGCGCTGCCACCGGTTCGCCCAGCACTCGCCGGCCGCCCCGCGCAGCGGCCGCCAGGAGCTGCCCCTGAGCGGGCCGCACCGCTCGGTGCACCTGGTGGAGCCGCGGGTACGGCCCGGCATCGTGGGGATCGGCTGGGACTGGGAGTGAACGCCTGCCCCGCTCATCCGGTGATCAAGGCCCGGGTCAGCCGGTGACGGCCCCTGGTCATCCGGTGATCAGGCGCCCGGCCTCGCGATGATCTTGCCGTTCGTGACCTTGACCGAAAGCTCGCTCAACGGCTCCGTGGCCGGGGACTGCACGACCTTTCCGGTCACGGCGTCGAACTCGCTCCCGTGGCACGGACAGATCAGCGTCGTCCCCTGAAGCTTGTCGATGGGGCACCCCGCGTGCGTGCAGATCGTGCTGTACGCCTTGAGCGTGCCGTTCCCGTCCCGGCTGACCACCACGTTGTGGTCCCGGTACAGCTTCGCGCTCCCCTCGGCGACCTCACTCTCGGCACCGAGCTCGACGGGCGCGGTCGGCATCGCGTCCGTGGTGACGCCGCCCCCGACCCCCGCACACGCGGTGAGGCCGAGGCCGGCGAGCGGAGTGACGGCGGCGCCTCGAAGGACGGTACGGCGGCTCGCTGGGGGTCGGGCGGACATCAGGGGTCTCCACTGTTCGGGGGTGGATGGCGCAGGCCGACGATACCTGGGGCGGTCATCACGGATCGGAGTGGGCCGGAGTGGGTCGAAGTGGGCGTGAAGGGTGCGCGAGTGGGCGCGAGGAAGAGACGTAAACGTTTACGCAAGCGTTTACGTGTAGCAGTCGGATGGGATACCTTCCCCGCCAGAAGGCCCATCGCGGCCCAGGGAAGGAGCCCGATGCCCACCATGGCCGACGTCGCACGGAGCGCCGGAGTCTCCGTGGCGACCGTCTCCCACGTGCTCAACGGCACGCGTCCGGTGCTGCCCCACACCCGTCGGGCGGTGCTGGACGCGATCGACGAGCTCGGCTACACGCCCAACACGCTCGCCCGCTCCCTGGTGACCTCCCGCACCCGCTCCATCGGGCTCGCGGTCTCGGCCATCAGCAACCCCTACTTCACGGAGATCCTCCAGGGCGTCGAGGCCGGCGCCCTGGAGGAGGGCTACAGCCTGCTCATCGCCGACCCGCACGACGACCCCGGGCACGAACGCAAGGTCGTCCAGCTCCTCCATGAGCGACGCGTGGACGGCATGATCGTCGCCCCCTCCGCCGACCCTCGGGAGCTCGTCGCCTATCTGGGCCGCCACGCTGTGCCGACCGTGTTCCTGGACCGCGTGATCGACGCCCACACCGACGGCGCCCCACGCTTCGACCAGGTCTGCGCCGAGAACACCGACCCGATGGCCCGGCTCGTCACCCACCTCGCCGAGCGGGGCCATGGCCGGATCGGCCTGGTCGCGGGCCTGCCCGGGCTCAGCACCACCGGCGAGCGGATCACGGGCTACCGGCAGGGCCTGGCCGCCGCCGGTCTGGTCCACGACGAACGCCTCGTGGCCCCGGGCAACTCCGAGTCGGCGCGTGCCGAGCGGGCCACCTCGGACCTGCTCTCCCTCGCCGACCCGCCGACGGCACTGATCACCGCCAACAACGCGATGACCATCGGTGCTCTGCGCGCCCTGCGCGAACGCGGCCTGAGCGTGCCCGACGACATCGCCCTGTGCTGCTTCGACGACTTCGCCTGGGCGGATCTGTTCTCGCCCCGGCTCACCGCGATCGCCCAGCCCAGCAGGGAGATCGGCGCGCAGGCCGTCCGGGTGCTGCTGGACCGCCTGGCCGCGCCGGACCGGCCCGCCCGGACCGTGCGGCTGCCCTGTGCCTTCGTCCACCGCACGTCGTGCGGCTGCCCGGAGCGGCCCGAGGGGGCCGCCGACCAGTCCAGGAAAGGAAGCGACTCGTGATCGTCGTCGCCGGTGAGGCACTGATCGACCTCGTACCGCAGGGCACGGGTGCCCTGGCGGACCTGAAGCCGGCGCTCGGCGGCGGCCCCTACAACACGGCCGTGGCCCTCGGCCGACTCGGCTCCCCCACGGCCTTCTGTTCCCGCACCTCGTGCGACCCCTTCGGCGAGGCCCTGCTCGACGGGCTGCGCCGGGCCGGCGTGGACGTCTCCCGCGTGCAGCGCGGCACGGAGCCGACCACGCTCGCGGTCGCCACGGTCGACGGGAACGGGTCGGCCGCCTACTCCTTCTACGTCGAAGGCACCGCCGACCGGCGGTTCACGGCCCCCGCCGAGCTCCCGGCCGCGGCACGCGCGGTGTCCTTCGGGACCTGCTCGCTCGTCCTGGAACCGGGGGCGAGCGCCTACGAGGAGCTGATGCGGACCGCGGCCGGGCAGGGACTCTTCACCGCGCTCGACCCGAACATCCGGGCGGGTCTGATCCCGGACGCGGATGCCTACCGGGCGCGTTTCAGGAGCTGGCTGCCGTCGGTGACGCTGCTGAAGGTCTCCGAGGAGGATGCCCAGTGGCTGGGCGGCACCCCGCGCGAGTGGCTGGCCGCGGGCCCCTCGGCCGTGGTGATCACCCGGGGCGGCGACGGTCTCACCGCATTCACCCGGGACGGCGCGGAGTACTCCGTGCCGGGCGAGAAGGTCGCGGTCGTCGACACGATCGGCGCCGGCGACACGGTGAACGCGGCGCTGCTGCACGGCCTGTCCGCGCAAGACGCCCTCTCTGCCGAGGCGCTGGCCGGGCTGGGCGCCGACGGCTGGACGCGGCTGCTGCGGTTCGCGGCGCGTGCGGCGGCGGTGACCTGTTCACGGGCGGGGGCGGAACCGCCGTTCGCGGCCGAACTCGGGGAGTTCTAGCCGTACTTTCCACACTTCCAGGGCCGGGGTGGCTGCTGGTTGAACGAACGGTGCCCCACGGGGAGTTCCCGCGGGGCACCGTTTTCTGGGGATTCGTCAGAGCATGGCCGCCGGCCGGCTCACGCCTTCCGTGCCCGTGTCGTCTTCTTCGCGGGTGCCGCCTTCTTGGTGATCGCTGCCGCCTTCTCGGTCGCCGTGTTGTTGGCGGTCCTGGTCGTCCGGGCCGTGGCCGTCTTCTTCGCCGGCGACTTGGCGGCGACCGTCTTCCTGGCCGCCGTCTTGCGCTGGGCGGGCACCGACGCCGCGTCGCTGATCCGGTCGGCGCCGAGGATCTCGCGCAGGAACTTGCCGGTGTGGCTGGCCGGGATCCCGGCGACCTCCTCCGGCGTGCCCTCGGCGACGACGAGCCCGCCGCCGGCGCCGCCCTCCGGGCCCATGTCGACGACCCAGTCGGCGGTCTTGATCACATCGAGGTTGTGCTCGATGACGATGACCGTGTTGCCCTTGTCGACCAGACCGGACAGGACCTTCAGCAGCTTGCTGATGTCCTCGAAGTGCAGACCGGTGGTCGGCTCGTCCAGGACGTAGACCGTGCGGCCGGTGGAGCGCTTCTGCAGCTCGCTGGCGAGCTTGACGCGCTGCGCCTCACCGCCGGACAGGGTGGTCGCGGACTGTCCGAGCCGGACATAGCCGAGCCCGACGTCCTTGAGCGTGTTGAGGTGGCGGGCGATCGCGGGGACGGCCTCGAAGAACTCCGTCGCCTCCTCGATCGGCATGTTCAGCACGTCGGCGATGGACTTGCCCTTGTAGTGGACGTCCAGCGTCTCCCGGTTGTAGCGGGCGCCGTGGCAGACCTCGCACGGGACGTAGACGTCCGGGAGGAAGTTCATCTCGATCTTGATCGTGCCGTCGCCCGCGCAGTTCTCGCAGCGGCCGCCCTTGACGTTGAAGGAGAAGCGGCCGGGCAGATAGCCGCGGACCTTCGCCTCGGTCGTCTCGGCGAACAGCTTGCGGACGTGGTCGAAGACGCCGGTGTACGTCGCCGGGTTGGACCGCGGGGTGCGGCCGATGGGCGACTGGTCGACGTGCACGACCTTGTCGACGAGGTCGTCGCCGTCCACGCGCGTGTGCCGGCCGGGGACGTTCCTCGCGCCGTTCAGCTCGCGGGCCAGGTGCGTGTAGAGGATGTCGTTGACCAGCGTCGACTTGCCGGATCCGGAGACTCCCGTGACGGCGGTGAACAGGCCCAGCGGGAAGGAGACGTCGATGTCCTGCAGGTTGTTCTCGCGGGCGCCGTGCACCGTGAGCCGACGGGACGGGTCCTGGGGGCGCCGGATGTCGGGCAGCGGGATCGACTTCTTGCCGGACAGATACTGACCGGTCATGGACTCGGCGTTGGCCAGCAGTTCCTTGAGCGAGCCGCTGTGCACGACCTTGCCGCCGTGCTCGCCCGCGCCGGGGCCGATGTCGACGACCCAGTCGGCGACCTTGATGGTGTCCTCGTCGTGCTCGACGACGATGAGCGTGTTGCCCATGTCGCGCAGCCGGACCAGGGTCTCGATGAGGCGGTGGTTGTCCCGCTGGTGCAGACCGATGGACGGCTCGTCCAGCACGTACAGCACGCCGACCAGGCCGGAGCCGATCTGCGTGGCCAGGCGGATGCGCTGGGCCTCGCCGCCGGAGAGCGTGCCGGCCGCGCGGTTGAGCGAGAGGTAGTCCAGGCCGACGTCGACCAGGAACCGCAGACGCTCGTTGACCTCCTTCAGCACGCGCTCGGCGATCTTCTTGTCGCGGGCGTTGAGCTTCAGCTCGCCCAGGAAGTCCGCGCAGTCGCTGATGGACATCGCGGAGACCTCGGCGATCGACTTTTCCATGATCGTGACTGCGAGGACGATCGGCTTCAGGCGCGTGCCCGCACAGGTGGGGCAGGGCACCTCGCGCATATAGCCCTCGAAGCGCTCGCGGCTGGCGTCGCTCTCGGCCTCGCTGTGCCGGCGCTTGACGAAGGGGACGGCACCCTCGAAGGGCGTGGTGTACACGCGCTCACGGCCGTACCTGTTGCGGTAGCGGACCTCGATCTGCGTCTTGTGGCCGTACAGCAGGGCCTTCTTGGCGCGCTGCGGCAGACCGGCGAAGGGGATGTCCGTACGGAATCCCAGCGCGTCCGCCAGGGCGCCGATCAGGCGGCCGAAGTAGTCCTTGGTGTGCCCGTGCGACCAGGGGTGGATGGCGCCCTCGTCCAGGGACTTGTCCTCGTCCGGGACGATCAGCTCCGCGTCGACCTCCATGCGCGTGCCGATGCCGGTGCACTCGGGGCAGGCGCCGAAGGGCGAGTTGAAGGAGAAGGAGCGCGGCTCCAGTTCCTCGAAGGACAGGTCGTCGTACGGGCAGTACAGGTGCTCCGAGTACATGCGCTCGCGCTCGGGGTCGTCCGCGGGGAGGTCGACGAAGTCAAGAACGACCATGCCACCGGACAGGCCGAGAGCGGTCTCCACGGAGTCGGTGAGCCGGCGCTTGGCGGAGTCCTTGACCGTGAGGCGGTCGATGACCACCTCGATGGTGTGCTTCTCCTGCTTCTTCAGGGCGGGCGGGTCGGAGAGCTGGATGGTCTCGCCGTCCACGCGCGCGCGGCTGTAGCCCTTGGTCTGGAGGTCCGCGAACAGGTCGACGAACTCTCCCTTGCGCTCGCGCACGAGCGGCGAGAGCACCTGGAAGCGGCTCCCCTCCGGCAGTTCCAGGACCTTATCGACGATCGCCTGCGGCGATTGGCGCGAGATGGGGCGGCCGCACTCGGGGCAGTGCGGCTTGCCGATGCGCGCGAAGAGCAGCCGCAGGTAGTCGTAGACCTCGGTGATGGTGCCGACCGTCGAGCGCGGGTTGCGCGAGGTCGACTTCTGGTCGATGGAGACCGCCGGGGACAGGCCCTCGATGAAGTCGACGTCCGGCTTGTCCATCTGGCCGAGGAACTGACGGGCGTACGAGGAGAGCGACTCCACGTAACGCCGCTGGCCCTCGGCGAAGATCGTGTCGAACGCCAGCGAGGACTTGCCCGAACCCGACAGGCCCGTGAAGACGATGAGCGAGTCGCGTGGCAGGTCGAGCGAGACATTCTTCAGGTTGTGCTCGCGCGCGCCACGGACGATGAGACGGTCGGCCACGCCGGTCCGCACCTTTCTTGAGAGAAGTGACAGGGGCGGGGCCCCCGTCGTTCTTCAGACTAGGGGGAGCCACTGACAACGCCGGTCGGATTCCCGGTTCCGTAAACAATCCCGGCCCATCCAGCATGCCCGACGCCGCACCCGACCATATAGCACGCACATTCGATTTGCGGGGCTGACCCACCACCTTCACCCGAAGGAGTGGCGGGGTTAGGGTCGGCCTCATGATGGATCACGCGCGTGACCTGGCGTCTGTACGTGACGCGACCGAACGGCTCCTCACCGCAGCCGCCGCACTGGACAACGCGTCCACCGCCGAGCCGTCACGGCTGCCCGGCTGGACCCGTGGCCATGTCCTCGCCCACCTCGCCCGCAACGCGGACGCGCTGGTGAACGTCCTCGAAGGGCGCCCCATGTACGAGTCGGGGGAGGCCCGCGACGCCGACATCGAACGGGACGCCCCGCGCGCCCTCGACGTCCAGCTCGCCGACCTGCGCGAGAGCGGCGCACGCTTCCAGGCGGCGGGGGCCGCGCCCGCGGACTGGGCGCGCACGGTGGAGCTGCGCAACGGGGTCACCGACTCGGCGTCCCGGGTGCCGTTCCGGCGGTGGGTCGAGGTCGAGCTGCACCATGTGGACCTGGGGATCGGGTACGAGCTGGAGGATCTTCCGGCGGACTTCACTCAGCGGGAGACCGACTTCCTCGCGGAGCGCTTCGGCGGACACCCGAGCGTGCCCTCGACCGCTCTGGTCGCCGACGGCGGCCGCACCTGGACCACGGGCGGCGGCGCGCCGGGCGGCCCGATCGCGGTGGAGGGCACGGCCGCCGATCTCCTCGGCTGGCTCGCCGGCCGCCGGGACGGCTCGGGGCTGACGGTGAAGGGCGGCGAACTGCCGACGCTCCCCCCGCTGTAGCACGTGGACGCCGCCCGGTCCGCTCCCCCGCTATAGGCTGCCGCCATGACGTACAGCGGTGAGGTGACGGTCGGCGGACCGGCGGACGTGCACGAGCTGAAGGACCTGATGATCACCAAGATCGCGGTCGGCCCGATGGACAACAACGCTTATCTGCTGCGCTGCCGGGCCACGGACGAGCAGCTGCTGATCGACGCCGCGAACGAGGCGCAGACACTGCTCGGCATGATCGGTGACGACGGCATCGCGTCCGTCGTCACCACGCATCAGCACGGTGACCACTGGCAGGCGCTCGGCGAGGTCGTGGCGGTCACGGGCGCGCGTACGTACGCCGGGCGGGAGGACGCCCCCGGTATCCCGGTGCCGACCGACGTCCTGGTCGACGACGGTGATGTGATCCGGGTGGGGCGTGTGGAGCTCACCGCGCGCCATCTGGTGGGGCACACGCCGGGGTCGATCGCGCTGGTCTACGACGACCCGCACGGCCACCCGCACGTCTTCACCGGGGACTGTCTGTTCCCGGGCGGTGTGGGCAACACGCGCAAGGATCCGAAGGCGTTCGCCAGTCTGATCCATGACGTCGAGACGAAGATCTTCGGCGCGCTGCCGGACGAGACCTGGGTCTACCCGGGGCACGGCAACGACACCACGCTGGGCGCCGAGCGCCCGCATCTGCCGGAGTGGCACGCGCGCGGGTGGTGAGCGCGGCCCCGGCCAGGACGCCGGGCCCGGCGCGAACTTTGTACGTGCGCCCCGCGCAAGCGCGTTGCGCGCGCCCCGTGTGAATCGTTCGCACGCGCCGGTGACCCGCGCGCGCTCCCGGTGCTCGTTGTCGGGCAGTCAACTGGAAGCAGCCCCGCACAGGATGACGGCTCCTGCGCGGTATGGGCCGCCGGTCTTCCGAACCCCGCCCTCGGCCGGCGGCCCAGGCCTGAGCACCTATGGACGTCAGTACCTATAGGACGTCGGTACGCCTAGGGCGTCGGTCGCCTTTTCAAACGCTACGTGTCGGCCTGTGCGGCCCCCACCAGCGCCGCCACCCGCTCCACGCCGAACACATATCCCTGCACGCCGCACCCGGCGATGACGCCGTCGGCGCGCAGGGAGACGTACGAGTGGTGCCGGAACGACTCGCGCTGGTGGATGTTGGAGATGTGCACCTCCAGGACCGGCATGCCGTCGCAGGTGTTCAGCGCGTCCAGAATCGCGACGGACGTGTGTGAGTAGGCGCCGGGGTTGATGACGATCCCGCAGTGGTGGAGCCGCGCCTCGTGGATCCAGTCCACCAACTCGCCCTCGTGGTTGGACTGCCGGAAGTCCACCGTCCCGCCGTGCGCCGCCGCGGCCTTGGCGCACAGGGCCTCGACGTCGGCGAGCGTGTCGGAGCCGTAGATCTCCGGCTGACGCTGGCCGAGCAGATTGAGGTTGGGCCCGTTGAGGATCATGATCGGGGCGTTGGCCAGGGTGCGGGGCACGGTTCCTCCGGTCCGTTCGGGGTGGGCGGTCGCCAAGGGACCGCTGCTCAGACCCGGTTTATCACGGTGCGGCGAGGAGACAAGGGCCCGTACTCTCCCGGCATGACGATGCCTGCGTATCCTCCCAAGCCCTCGCCCGGCGACCGCGTGGCCGTCGTCTCCCCCTCGTCCGGGCTGGCGGAACTCTTCCCGCGGCCCTACGAGCTGGGTCTGCGGCGGCTGCGCGAGGAGTACGGCCTCGTACCCGTCGAGTACCCGACGACCAGGAGGATGGGCACGTCGCCGCGGGACCGCGCCGACGACATCCACGCGGCGTTCGCCGACCCGGACATCAAGGCGGTCGCCGCCACGATCGGCGGTGAGGACCAGATCACGGTGCTGCCGCTGCTGGACCGGGAGTTGATCCGGGCCAACCCGAAGCCGTTCTTCGGGATGAGCGACAACACGAACCTGCTCGCGTACCTGCGCAATGCCGGAATCGTCGGCTACCACGGTGCGATGGTGATGTGCGAGCTGGGCCGCCCCGGAGCCCTGCATCCGCGGACCGCCGAGTCCCTCAGGGCCGCGCTGTTCACCTCCGGGGAGTACGAACTCCGGCCCGCCGAGCGCTGGAACGACGTCGACCGCGACTGGGCCGACCCCGCCACCTTCGACGCGGAACCGCAGTCCCGGCCCGGCACCGGCTGGACCTGGCTGAACGCCGACCGGGTCGTCGAGGGCCGTGGCTGGGGCGGAAACCTGGAGATCCTCGGGTGGCTGCTGATGGCCGACCGCGAGGTCTCGCACGATCTCACGGAGTACGACGGCGGTGTCCTGTTCCTGGAGACCTCCGAGGAACTGCCGAGCGCCACGGAGGTCTTCCGGACCCTGCGCAACTTCGGCGAGCGTGGCCTGCTGCGGCAGTTCTCCGCCCTGCTGATGGGCCGCCCCAAGAGCTGGTCCTTCGAGCGGCCCAACAGTCCCCGGGAGGCGGCGCGTTACGCGACGGAGCAGCGCGAGGCCGTGCGGCGCGCGCTGAAGACATACGCGCCGAACATGCTCGCCGTCCTCGATGTGGATCTGGGCCACACCGACCCCCAACTCGTCATCCCCTATGGGGGCGTGATCCGCGTGGACGGACCGGCCCGGCGCATCATCGTCACCTACTGACGCGGGCCGCACTCCCCACGCCCGCGTAACCAGCGATCACCGTGGGTAGTTGACCCGACATGCGCGATCTACGCACCGTAAGGGCGCCCTCCATGCTGCGGATGGCCGCCGCCTCCCTCGCCGGGACCGCCATCGAGTTCTACGACTTCTTCGTCTACGGGACGGCGGCGGCCCTCGTCCTGGGGCCGCTGTTCTTCCCGACGTTCTCACCCCTGGCGGGGACGCTGGCGGCCTTCGGGACGTTCGGAGTGGGGTTCGTGGCCCGGCCGCTGGGCTCGATGCTCTTCGGGCACATCGGGGACCGGCGCGGGCGGCGGCCCGTTCTCGTCGTCTCGCTCCTGCTGACCGCCGCCTCGACCGTCGCGGTCGGCTGTGTGCCGACGTACGGCTCGATCGGCGTCACCGCTCCCCTGCTACTGCTCGTCCTGCGCTTCCTGCAAGGGCTCGGGCTCGGCGGGGAGTGGGGCGGGGCGGTGCTGCTGACCGCGGAACACGCGCCCGCCGGGCGGCGTGCGCTGTGGTCGAGCTTTCCGCAGATCGGGCCCGCCATCGGCTTCCTGCTCGCCAACGGCGTGATGCTGGCGCTGTCGGCGACACTGTCCGACGCGCAGTTCGCGCAGTGGGGATGGCGGGTGCCGTTCTGGGCGGCCGGAGCGCTGGCCCTGGCCGGTCTGTGGCTGCGCTCCTCGCTCACCGAGAGTCCCCGGTTCCTCGAGATCGAGGACCACGCGCGCGTGCCGCTCGCCGAGGTCGTACGGCACCACTGGCGGCTGGTACTGCTGACGGCCGGGGCGCTCGCGGTGGGATACGCGGTGTTCTACGCGGTGACGACCTGGTCCCTGGCCTATGGGACCGAACGGCTCGGGGTGAGCCGTACCGTCATGCTGACCTGCATCATGGCCGCCGTGGTGGTGAAGGGGGCGCTCACACCCGTGATGGCGCTGCTCGGGGACCGCTACGGGCGGCGGCCGCTGTGCCTGGCGGGGTGCACGGCGATTGCCGTGTGGATGTTCCCGATGGTCGCGCTGCTGGCGACGGCCGAGCCGCTGCTGATGTTCCTCGGCTTCCTGGGGGCGCTGGCGGCGTTCATCACCATGTTCGCGGTGATCGCCGCCTATCTGCCGGAGCTGTACGAGCCGCGGGTGCGGTGCACGGGCGCCGCGGTGGGCTACAACCTCGGCGGGGTCCTCGGGGGCGCGCTCACGCCGATCGTGGCGACGGCGCTCGCGGAGCACAGCGGGCGCGTTCCATGGGGTGTGGGCGCGTATCTGACGGGGATCGCGCTGCTCAGCCTGGGGTGCTTCGCACTGCTGCCGGAGACCCGCCCGGTGCCGGTGGCCGTGGTGGAGCCCGCCTGACGGGTGGTCCGGCGACGGGCGGGTGAGGTCCGCTACGGATTGATCGCCAGCTCCAGATACGCGGCGAACAGCACCAGGTGCACGCCACCCTGCAGCGGCGTGGCCCGCCCGGGCACGACCGTCAGCGAGCTCACCACGATGGTCAGCGCGAACAGCAGCATGCCGGTGGCGCCGAGGCCGAGGACGAGCGGACCGGAGAGCCAGATGGAGGCGAGGGCCACCGCGGGGATGGTCAGTCCGATGCTGGCCATCGCCGAGCCGAGCGCGAGGTTGAGGCTGGTCTGCACCCGGTCACGGCGGGCCGAGCGCAGCGCGGCGATCGTCTCCGGGAGCAGGACGAGCATGGCGATGATCACGCCGACGACGGCCTGGTCCAGACCGGCCGCCTGCACTCCGGACTCGATCGCGGGCGAGACGCCCTTGGTGAGGCCGACGACCCCGATCAGGGCGAGGCCCAGCAGGCCGAGGCTGATCCAGGCGGTGCGGGCGGACGGCGCCTTGGCGTGGTCGTCCGCGGTGATCACCTCGCCCTGCCGGGTGATGGGCAGGAAGTAGTCGCGGTGCCGCACGGTCTGGGTGGCCACGAACAGGCCGTACAGGATCAGCGAGGACAGCGCGGCGAAGGTCAGCTGTACGCCGGAGAACTCCGGTCCCGGCTTGCTGGTGGTGAAGGTCGGCAACACCAGGCTGAGCGTGGCCAGGGTGGCCACGGTCGCGAGGGCGGCGCCGGTGCCCTCGGGGTTGAAGACGGCGGTGCCGTGGCGGAGTGAGGCGACGAGGAGACACAGGCCGATGATCCCGTTGCAGGTGATCATCACGGCCGCGAAGACCGTGTCCCGGGCCAGCGTCGCGCTCTTGGGGCCGCCGTCGGCCATGAGGGTGACGATCAGGGCGACCTCGATGATCGTGACGGCGACGGCGAGGACCAGGGAGCCGAAGGGTTCGCCGACCCGGTGGGCGACCACCTCGGCGTGATGGACCGCGGCCAGGACGGACACCGCCAGGATCACGCTCACCAGCGCGACGACCGCGCCGGGGAGGTGGCGCCCCCAGGTGAGGACGAGAAGGACGACCGCGAGCACCGGCACGAGGAGCGTCCACTGAGTGGTGAGCCACCTGAGCCGAGCGATCATGCTGCGATCGTGGCAGAGGCGTACGGGGTTCGCATTCCGCTCCTTTCCGGTACCGGAGGCCCGGCGTCGGCGCGGCACGGGCCCCCGGATGGTTCGGCTTTCGGTCCTGGTTATGTGAGGTCGCTCGTCTCCACGACGTCGCAGTCGGTGAAGGCCGGAGGCCGAGTGCACAACGCGGCCATCTGCTCGGCGAACTTGCTCGTCTCGGGGTCACTGCTGTTGCGCATGGCCTCCTCGTGGGAGTCGAACTCGATCACCGCGAGATAGCGGCCCGGCTGATTCCTGTCCGCGAGGATCTGACGGCGCGTGGGGCTGTTCTCGCGGCCCGCGAAGCGCTTCTCCATGTCCTCCGACAGGGCCCGCATCTCGTCGATGCGGTCTGTCTCGAAGTCGATGATCTGGACGAACTTCATGGGTGCCTCCACCGGGGCGGCGGCGTCCCCGGCCGGGGACACGCTCTGCCCCCAACGAAGCATCGGGAGCGAAGCGCGGCAATCGCCCCGCACCACTCCCGGGGACCGTTGTTTCTACGTCCGTCGCGGTCAGGCGTCGACACTGTCCTTCGGAGCGCCTTCGCCGGGCACCCGCGCCGCTTCGAGCGCCGCCTGTTTCCGGGACGCCAGCAGGCTGGTGACCGTGGTGACGATCAGGACCACACAGATCACGCCGAGCGAGACCGGAGTGCTGATCTCGGGAATGTGCACCCCGGACTCGTGCAGTGCGTGCAGCACGAGCTTGACGCCGATGAAGCCCAGGATCACGGACAGGCCGTACGAGAGGTGCACCAGCTTTCTCAGCAGGCCGCCTATGAGGAAGTACAACTGCCTGAGGCCCATGAGGGCGAAGGCGTTGGCGGTGAAGACGATGTACGGGTCCTGCGTCAGGCCGAAGATCGCGGGGATCGAGTCGAGCGCGAACAGGACATCCGTGGTACCGATCGCGAGCATCACGACCAGCATCGGCGTCATCACGCGCTTGCCGTTCTGCCGCAGCCACAGCTTGGTGCCGTGGTAGCGGTCGGCCACGCCGAACCTGCGCTCGGCCGCCTTCAGCAGCTTGTTCTCCTCGTACTCCTCGTCCTCCTCGTCGGCCCGGGCCTCCTGGATCAGCTTCCAGGCGGTCCAGAGCAGGAAGGCGCCGAAGAGGTAGAAGACCCACGAGAAACTGGCGATGATCGCGGCGCCCGCGGCGATGAACACGGTCCGCAGGACCAGCGCTATGAGCACGCCGACGAGCAGCACGCGCTGCTGGTACTGCGAGGGCACCGCGAACTTCGCCATGATCAGGACGAAGACGAAGAGGTTGTCGACGCTCAGCGACTTCTCGGTGATGAAGCCCGCGAAGAACTCCCCGGCAGGCCGGCCGCCCGAGAAGAGGAGCAGGCCGAGGCCGAAGAGACCGGCCAGGGCGATCCAGACGACCGTCCAGATCCCGGCTTCCCTGATGGACACGTCATGAGGCTTGCGGCCGATGAAGAAGTCGACCGCGATGAGGGCGGCAAGGCCCGCGATGGTGAGGACCCACAAGTTCACGGAAACATCCATGGCGCCTCCGGCAGTACGTAGCAGAACGTAACGGCACACAGTCAGCGTCATCGCTGCCGGAGGTCTCTTCCGCCCACGATGGACCGGCGCCCCGGGATCAGCCCTGACCCGTATCGACAGGACAACGTCGGCAGACAGGGACTGCTCCCCTCCGTGCGGAAAACAGTACCCCAATCACCAAGGAAAGGTAAAGCCCTTGGCAAAGAAAAGGTCAAGTTCCCAGGTCGGAGTGGCTTTACTTGTGCTTGGTGCGGGCCGCGGCCACCTGTGCCAGCACCCGGTGGAGCACCTCGCTGCCGGGCGGGACGAGCGACGGCTCGTATGTCCAGGCATGCCCGACCCACGGGTCGGCGAGGTGGTCGTCGGGAACCGGCGTGAGTCGCATGAGCGAGCGCCACAAGGGGGCGAGCAGCGGGCCGTAGGCGGCTGCGTCCTCACGGTCCGCGACCATCAGCAGATGCACGCCGACGGACGGCCCCTCGTCCGCGAGATAGCGCAGCTGGTTCACCGCCCGGTCGTCGAAGCCGTGGGGGAAGTCATTGACGATCAGCAGTTGCTGCGCCATGTCGAGACCGGGTGGCAACGACTCGGCCGCGCCACCGCGCAGCGCCATCTGCACCAGGTCGACGCGCTGGGTGAGCCGGCCCAGCACGTCCGCGACGCCCGCCGCGCCGGTCGCGGGCGGAGCCGCGAGCACACCGCTTCGCGTCAGCGGTCCCAATGCCTGCGCTCCCGAACCGGCCGGGTCGATCACATGAACGGCGAACTCCCCCACCGGGTGGACCGCGAGCAGCCGGACCGCAAGAGCCACCGCTGTCTCCATCGCGAGGTGCCGCAGCCCGCCCGGCTCCGGAAAGGGACCGTCGAGGCCCGTGCCGGGGCCGCTGTCGATCCACAGGCCCCGCTCCATGGGCAGCCGGACCAGCATCGGGACGCGCAGCGGCGCGCTCTCGGGCAGGTGGAGGTCGCCCAGGCGCAGGGCCATGGGGGACTCCGTCGGCACGCGGTAGGCATGCCAGACGGGGTTGTCCCAGCGCGCGTACGCCGGCGGGAGCGCATGCTCGACCACCTCGCACTCGGCGGTCAGCTGGGCCAGGTCACGGTCGAGCACCGCTCTCGCCTGCTCGACGAGCCGGGCCCGCTTGGCAGCGGCCGCCTCGCGTTCGTCGTCGCCCGAGGAGCCGAGCCGGTTGCGCGGGTCCGACAGGACCTGGTCGAGCTCCTTGTCCATACGGGATTCGGCGAAGTCGACGGCGCTGCGGTACGCGGCCGTGGTGCGGGCCAGGTCCTCGAACATGCCCCAGACCTGGTTGTAAAGCCGCTCGTCCATGGACCAGCCGGCCGCGTCACCGGCGACGGGCGCGGCGGGCTGTCCGGGCGGGGCGGGGGTGCCTGCGGCGGAGGCGGGGGCGGGGCCGAGTGCCGGCGGTTCGGGTGGGTGTAGTCGACCGGGCCACCGGTGGGCGCCGCCTGTTGCGAGGCGGTGGAGTCGGGCTGCGCGGGGAACGAGGAGCCGGGCACATGACCGCCGTACGGACCTTGTGTGCCGTGAGGTGGCACGGGATCCGGGGTGCCCTGCGGAGCCGGGCCCGGTGCGGAGGTCGCCGTCCGGCGGGACCGGTCGGCGTCCGACGGACGCGACGGCGGCGCGGGGACGGAGCGGGCCATGCCCCGGGCCACCGCCTCGTGGATGCTGCCCGCGAGGTCCACGGCCTGGGGCAGGCCCTGGTCGGTGAGGAGCGCGGCGAGGCCGTCCGCATAGCCCTGGCCGACGGCACGCACCTTCCAGGCGCCCTGTCTGCGGTACAGCTCCAGGGCGACGACGGCCGACTCGGCGTCCAGGCCGGTGAGAGTGAAACCGGCGATCCCGGTGCCGTCGAGGCCGGTGACCGCGACGGAGGGGGCGGGGACGACGCCGAAGCGGGTCGGGCCTCCCACCCCCTCGGGCAGGGCGAGCAGCACATTGACGCGATGCACGGCCTCCGGCATGGCGGCCAGGTCCACCGCGAGGCGGTGGTCGGCCGCCGCCTGCCTGGAGACCTCGAGCCCGGGGAGCGCGGGCGCGCCCGGGTGGGCCACCCACTCGACGCCGCGCGCCTTGCCGTTGTCGTCGCTCAGCGTGGCCGCCGCCACGACGGGCACACCGGCCGAGACCCGGATCTCGAGCCGGACCTGCGAGAGCGGGTGGTTCTGCCCCCGCACCAGCTCGGCCGTCATCGCCTTCCCCCTGTGTCGTGTTGTCGTGTGCCGCTCGCCGGGCCGTCCGGCGGTCCTTACAGGTGCGGCAGGATCGCCGGCATCAGGTCCTGGAAGGTACGGCCGTTGGCCGGGGTACCCAGGGCCGTCATCGTCCAGCTGGCTCCGGCCCGGTGCACCTTCGCCATGATCTGCGCGGTGTACGCGCCACCGCCCGCCAGGGTGTAGCGCGCGAGTTCCTGCCCGTTGGTCTCGTCGACCAGGCGGCAGAACGCGTTCTGCACCTCCTGGAAGGTCTGGCCCGTGAAGGAGTTCACGGTGAAGACGATCTGGTCGATGTGGACCGGGACGCGCGCCAGGTCGACGAGGATGGCCTCGTCGTCACCGCCCTGGCCCACACCGCCGACGAGGTTGTCGCCGGTGTGGCGCACGGAGCCGTCGTCGCTCACCAGGTGGCGGAAGAAGACGACGTCGACCGGCTGCTTCTCCGCGAAGAGCACCGCCGAGGCGTCCAGGTCGATCTCGCGCGTGCGCGAGCCGAACAGCCCGCGCCTGGGTGCCGCCTGCCAGCCGAGACCCATGCGGACCGCGGTCAGGGTGCCCCCATCCTTCTTTTCCAGGCTGATGGCCTGACCCTTGGTCATGTTGACGGACACGGCTGGTTCCCCTCTCGGATTTCCCCTGTTGCCGCACTGCTTGCGGTTGACCAGAACCCTAGTCACGGGCACCGACACTGCCGAACCCCGGCCCGCGGTTTGTGTCGGTCTTGCAACACTCCGCTCACGTGCCGGGATCGGCACGGACCGCGAGGTCAGGCCAGACCGGCCTCCCGCATCTGGCGCAGCTCCTTCTTCATCTCGGAGACCTCGTCGCGCAGCCGGGCCGCGATCTCGAACTGCAGGTCCGCGGCGGCGGCGCGCATGCGCTCCGTCATCTCCTCGATCTGCTCGGCGAGTTCGGCCGCGGGGCGGTCCGTCGGCACCGTGGCCTTCTCCTGGGCCCTGCCCTTGGCCGACTTGGCCTTCGCCCCCTTGGCCGCCTTGTCGCCGAGCGACGGGACGGGGGCCTTGGCTCCCTTGCCGTCCTTGGTCCTGCGGTAGCCGGAACCGAGCAGTTCCTCGGTGTCGACCTCCTCGCGGGCGATCCGCGCCACGATGTCGTTGATCTTCTTGCGGAGCGGCTGGGGGTCGATGCCGTTGGCCGTGTTGTAGGCGACCTGCTTCTCGCGGCGGCGGTTGGTCTCGTCGATGGCCTTCTCCATCGCCGGGGTGATCTTGTCGGCGTACATATGGACCTGACCGGAGACATTGCGCGCCGCGCGGCCGATGGTCTGGATCAGCGAGGTGCCGGAGCGCAGGAAGCCCTCCTTGTCGGCGTCCAGGATCGCCACCAGGGACACCTCGGGCAGGTCGAGGCCCTCACGGAGCAGGTTGATGCCGACCAGTACGTCGAACTCGCCGGAGCGCAGCTCGCGCAGCAGCTCGACGCGGCGCAGGGTGTCGACGTCGCTGTGCAGATAGCGCACCTGGATGCCGAGTTCGAGGAAGTAGTCGGTGAGGTCCTCGGCCATCTTCTTGGTGAGCGTGGTGACCAGGACACGCTCGTCCTTCTCGGTGCGCGTGCGGATCTCGTGCACCAGGTCGTCGATCTGACCCTCGGTCGGCTTGACCACGACCTCCGGGTCGACGAGTCCGGTGGGGCGGATGATCTGCTCGACGACGCCGTCCCCGCGGGACAGCTCGTATGGGCCGGGGGTCGCCGACAGATACACGGCCTGCCCGATCCGCTCCTGGAACTCCTCCCACTTCAGGGGGCGGTTGTCCAGGGCGGAGGGCAGCCGGAAGCCGTGCTCGACGAGGGTGCGCTTGCGGGAGGCGTCGCCCTCGTACATGGCGCCGATCTGCGGCACGGTGACGTGCGACTCGTCGATGACGAGGAGGAAGTCGTCGGGGAAGTAGTCGAGCAGGGTGTTGGGCGGGGAGCCGGGCAGGCGGCCGTCGAAGTGCATCGAGTAGTTCTCCACGCCGGAGCAGGAGCCGATCTGGCGGAGCATCTCGATGTCGTACGTGGTCCGCATGCGCAGCCGCTGGGCCTCCAGGAGCTTGCCCTGCTTCTCCAGTTCGGCGAGGCGCTCCCCCAGCTCCTTCTCGATGTCGTTGACGGCGCGCTCCATGCGCTCCGGGCCCGCGACGTAGTGGGAGGCCGGGAAGACGTACAGCTGCTGGTCGTCGCTGATGATCTCGCCGGTGAGCGGGTGCAGGGTGGACAGCGCCTCGATCTCGTCGCCGAACATCTCGATGCGGACGGCCAGCTCCTCGTACACCGGGAAGATCTCGATGGTGTCGCCGCGGACCCGGAAGGTGCCCCGACTGAACGCCATGTCGTTGCGGGTGTACTGGATGTCGACGAAGCGGCGCAGCAGCTCGTCGCGATCGATCTCGTCGCCGACCCTGAGGGGGACCATGCGGTCCACGTACTCCTGCGGAGTACCGAGGCCGTAGATGCACGAGACCGAGGCGACCACGACGACGTCGCGCCGGGTGAGCAGCGAGTTGGTCGCGGAGTGCCGCAGACGCTCGACCTCCTCGTTGATCGAGGAGTCCTTCTCGATGTAGGTGTCCGACTGGGGGACGTACGCCTCGGGCTGGTAGTAGTCGTAGTACGAGACGAAGTACTCGACCGCGTTGTTCGGGAGGAGCTCGCGGAACTCGTTGGCCAGCTGGGCGGCCAGCGTCTTGTTCGGCGCCATCACGAGCGTGGGGCGCTGGAGCTTCTCGATCATCCACGCGGTGGTGGCGGACTTGCCGGTGCCGGTCGCGCCCAGCAGGACGACGTCCTTCTCACCGGCCTCGATGCGCCTGGCCAGGTCGGCGATGGCCGTCGGCTGGTCGCCGCTGGGCTGGTAGGAGCTGACGACCTCGAAGGGCGCCACCGTGCGTTCGATGTGGGAAACGGGCCGCATGGATCCACCGTACGACCCCGCACTGACAACGGGTCCCGATCACCGGTTCTGCGGGGTGCGGGAACCGCGGTGGCCCGGCTGGCGGGCCTGCGGCCGGCGGCCCGGGGCGGGGGCGACGGCGCGGCCGGGATGCCCGGCTTGTGCTCGACGCGGGTCCAGTCGGGCTTGCCCATCACCATCAGCGGGTCGAACATCACGACGACGCCCGCGAGGAGGAGGAAGGCGAGAGGGCCGATCAGCATGGGGCCGAGCAGGGCCGCGGGCGACTCGCCGGTGGTGGTCGAGCCGTTGCCGTGCAGATGGACGCTGAGGGCGGCCATGCCCGTGTAGTGCATGCCGCTGACGGCGAGCCCCATGACGAGGCTCGCGCCGACGCTCCACAGGAAGCCCCTCACCTGTCCCGCGGCCCACAGGGCGGCGGTGGCGGCCACGACCGCGATGACGACGGAGGCGGCGACGGTGACCGTGTTGTACTGCAGGCTCCCGTTGAGGCGCAGGCCCGCCATGCCGAGGTAGTGCATCGAGGCGACGCCCAGACCGGTGACCGTGCCGCCGGTGAACAGCGCCGCCCCGGTGGCGCCGCGGTAGCCGACGATGAAGATCCCCATCCCCACCATGGCGATGGCGATGCCCAGGCTTGCGTACATCATCGGTTTGTCATAGTGAATCGGTGTCTCCTTGACGGTGAACCCCATCATGGCGACGAAGTGCATGGTCCATATGCCGGAGCCGATCGCGGCGGAGCCGAGGGCGAGCCAGGCGGGCCGCCAGGACTGGGTCACCAGCATGGATCTGGTCGTACAGCGCAGGCCGAGGGCTCCGCCGAGGCACGCCATCAGATAGGCCACCAGCGGGGTGACGATCCCGTAGCTGAATCCGTCGACCGTGCCCTGCATGCGCGGCTGCCCTTCACCCTTTGCGTCCCGGAATACCTGAAATAAGCCCCCGTCCCAGGACCGCTCCGTGCGGTCAGGGTTGACGAGGAGAGTATGACCCCCACCGGAATGGTCGAACGATTTTCCGGCAAAGAATCACGTCCCTGCCCCACTTGTGCGGCACCGGTGTGCGGACTTGGGGAACTTCATTCATTCCGTGGCCTGCCGATACCACCCTCCTGTTGACGCTCTGCTGTCACTCTGGTGCTGTCCGTATTCGCCCGCCGCGAGGAGTACGCATGCACGCGCGCGCAGTTGCCGCCACGACCACCGCGCTCCTGGGGACGGCCACCCTGCTGGCGCCCACCCCCTCCGCCCGGGCCGGCGACGTCGGCGAACAGCCCCGTATCGTCGCCCACCGGGGTGCTTCCGCCTACGCTCCCGAGAACACGCTGCCCGCCATCGACGAGGCGGCCCGGCTGGGCTTCTCCTGGGTCGAGAACGACGTGCAGCGCACCAAGGACGGCGTACTGGTCGTCATCCACGACGACAGCCTCAAACGCACCACGAACGTCGAGAAGGTCTTCCCTGGCCGGGCGCCCTGGAAGGTGAAGGACTTCACCGCCGCCGAGATCGCCCGGCTGGACGCGGGCAACTGGTTCGGCCCCTCGTACGCGGGCACGCGCGTGCCGACCCTGAAGCAGTACATGAGCCGCGTCGAGAGCAACCACGAGAAGCTGCTCCTGGAGATCAAGAATCCCGAGCTGTACCCGGGCATCGAGCAGCAGACCCTCAAGCTCCTCGGCAACGAGGGCTGGCTGGACAGGGCGCACCTGAGCCGCCTGATCGTGCAGAGCTTCAGCGCGGACAGCCTGCGCATCGTCCACGATCTGAAGCCCGGCCTGACGACCGGCTTCCTCGGCACGCCGCCGCCGCGCGACCTGTACCGGTACGCGCGCTTCACCGATCTGATCAACCCCTCGTACGGGACCATCTCCGGCAGCTACGTCACCACCGTGCACGCGTTCCGCGGTCCGCACGGCAGGAGGCTCGGGGTATACACCTGGACCGTCGACGACGCGGCCACCGCCTGGACCGTCGCCCGGTACGGCGTCGACGGCGTCATCACCAACAAGCCCGACGTGGTGTGGGCGGCGCTGACCGGCTACTGAGCCGAACGGCGGGCGTTGTCAGTGGCGGGTCGTACGGTGGGGCCATGGACAGCCACGGGCAGGACGAGCAGCAGGTCGTGTGGACCGTCGTGGGCACCACCATCGGTCCGCTGTTTCTCGCGGCGACCGACGACGGCCTGGTCAACGTCGTGTTCCACGCCACCGACGCGGTGCGCGACCGGTCGCTGGAGCGGCTGGCGGCCAAGCTGGGCACCGAGCCCGTCGAGGCACCCGGATCGCCGCTGCTGGCCGAGGCGATACGCCAGGTCGAGGCGTACTTCGCGGGCGAGCGGCACGACTTCGAGCTGCCCCTGGACTGGTCGCTGATCTCCGGTTTCAACCGGCAGGTGCTGCGCGAGCTGGCGAGCGGTGTGCCGTACGGCTCGGTCGTCGGGTACGGCGATCTGGCCGGTCGGGTCGGCCAGCCGGGCGCCGCGCAGGCGGTGGGCGCGGCGATGGGCGCCAACCCGCTGCCCGTCGTCGTGCCGTGCCACCGGGTCGTGGAGAGCGACGGCGGCATCGGCGGGTTCGGGGGCGGGCTGGAGACCAAGCGGAAGCTGCTCGCCCTGGAGGGAGTGCTGCCCGAGCCGCTGTTCTGACGGCTCGGGCGCGCCCGCTACTCGTAGTGCCGTGCCTCGAAGACATTGCCGTCCGGGTCGCGGAAGTAGAAGCTGCGGGTCGCCTTTCCGCGCGCTCCGTACGCGCCGTGGTCGATGTCGGAGACGGGGACGGCGTTGTCCTGCAGGCGGGCGCGCAGGGCGTCGAACCGGTCGGCCGACAGGGACAGGCAGACGTGGTTGACGGGGTGGCCCGCGCTCTCCACGGAGCCGGGCAGCATCTTCATGCGCTCGGCCATGGTGAGCGGGGCCAGGTCGAGGATGGTCTCCTCGTTGACGCGCACGGAGGGGAAGGACGTCTTCTTCTCGGTGAATTCGGTGACGCGCAGGGGTTCCAGGCCGACCGCCTTCTCATAGAAGTCGGCCGCGGCGACCGGGTCGTTCACCCAAAGGACGACATGGTCGAGACGTGTCGTGTTGTTGGTCATCCGCCCAGGCTGGTGGCAGCCCCGCACAGGTCGCAAGCGTTTAACGGGGTGTGCGGCCCGCCAGAGATGAGGGAGAACCTACCGACAGGAGGCAGGCACGTGGTGCTGGTGGTGTCCGAAGACGTACGGAAGGCGATCGACGCGCGTCGACCCGTGGTGGCCCTGGAGTCCACGATCATCGCGCACGGGCTGCCGCGCCCGCGCAATCTGCGGGTCGCGCTGGAACTGGAAGAGGCGGTACGGCGGGAGGGTGCCGTACCCGCGACGATCGCCGTGCTGGACGGACAGCCACACGTCGGCCTGGACAAGGAGCAGCTGGAACGGGTCGCCAACGAGGACGGGATCCGCAAGCTGGGCCACCGCGATCTGCCGCTCGCCGTGTCGGCGGGGGTGAGCGGTGCGACCACGGTGTCGGCGACCGCGCTGCTGGCGGCGCTGGCGGGGGTCCGGGTGTTTGCGACGGGCGGGCTGGGCGGTGTGCACCGGGAGTGGACGGTGACGCAGGACGAGTCCGCCGACCTGGGGCTGCTGGCGCGCACCCGGATCACGGTGGTGTGCGCGGGGGTGAAGTCGATCCTGGACGTACCGGCCACGTTGCAGCGCCTGGAGACGCTGGGTGTGGCCGTCGCCGGTTACGGCACGGACCAGTTCCCCGGCTTCTACCTGTCCGACTCCGGGCACCCGGTCGACTGGACGCTGGAGAGCCCGGAGGAGGTGGCGGGGGTCATGCGGGCGCAGGACGCGCTCGGCGTGCCCGAGTCGGCGCTGATCGTCGCCAACCCCGTGCCCGAGGAGGAGCAGCTCGATCCCGCCCTGCACGCGCGTGTGCTCGAGGACGCGCTGCACGCGTGCGAGGAGGAGGGTGTCACCGGGCAGGCCGTCACGCCGTTCCTGCTCGACTACCTGGTCCGGCACACGGACGGAGCCTCACTGAGCGCCAACCTGGCGGCGGTCCGGGGCAACGTACGCCTGGCGGCACGGATCGCGGCGGCGTGGTCCCGGGGGTGACGGCGGGGCGGGCGGCACCGGACCCGCGGCCGGGCCGGGTCCCTACGCCGGGCCTGGCGGGCTCACTGGCTGCATCGGTTCCGCACCCGCCGGAACAGGATCCGACGCCCGGCCGCGCCGGTTCACCGGTGGCCGTGGAGCCGCACAGGGCCGGCCAGGCCGTGACGGCGGGGCGGGACCGAGCGCTGCTGGTCGTCGGTGACGTGGTCACCGACGTCGTCGCCCGGCACCAGGGGCCGCTCGCGGCCGGTACCGACACGGCGGCCGTGATCCGGACGGTGCCCGGTGGCGCGGGCGCCAATGTGGCCTGCTGGGCCGCTCATGCGGGCTGTGCGGACGTACGGCTGTTGGGGCGGGTCGGCGCGGACTCGGCGGCGTGGCACGAGCGGGAGCTGGTTGCGGCCGGAGTGCGGCCACGGCTGGTGGTCGATCCGCGGGCGGCGACCGGGACGGTGATCTGTCTCGTCGACGTCGGCGCTTCGGCCGAGCGCACGTTTCTGACCGACAGCGGCGCGTCCCTGCGGCTGGAACCCGCCGACTGGTCGGACGCGGCGCTCGACGGGGTCGCCCGGCTGCATCTGTCGGGCTACCTGCTGTTCTCCGAGTCGAGCCGGGCGCTTGCCGCGGTGGCACTGGCAGCGGCACGCGCGCGTGGCGTGCCGGTGAGTCTGGATCCCGCGTCGGCGGGCTTCCTCCGGGAGCTGGGGGTGGACCGCTTCCTGGCGTTC
This sequence comes from Streptomyces sp. HUAS 15-9, assembly GCF_025642155.1. Taxonomy (NCBI): domain Bacteria; kingdom Bacillati; phylum Actinomycetota; class Actinomycetes; order Kitasatosporales; family Streptomycetaceae; genus Streptomyces; species Streptomyces qianjiangensis. The sequence continues at coordinate 2,202,190 of NZ_CP106798.1, forward strand.
GCCGGGGGGCTGGACGTGCTGCTGCCCAGCCGTGACGAGGCGTACCTGCTGACGGGGCTGCCGGATCCGGCGGACGCGGCGGCCAAGCTGAGCCGCCACATCCCGCTGGTGGTGGCCAAGCTGGGCGCACAGGGCGCACTGGTGGCCCGGTCCGGCACCGTGCTCACCCACGTTCCCGCCGCACCGGCGACGCCCCACGACACCACGGGCGCCGGCGACGCCTTCACCGGTGCGTTCCTGGCCGCACTCGTCGCGGGCGCGGATCCCGAGGCCGCGGCGGCACGGGGATGCCGGGCGGGCGCACTGGCGGTGGAAGCGGTGGGCGGCAGGCCTCCGGTACCCGGCTGACGGCGAGGCGCCCGGTGACGGCGCGGCCCGGTCGCTTGTGTTGGCGACGAGCTTGGCGACAGGCCTCCGGTGCGTGGGTGACGGCCCGCCCCGTCCCATGACAGCGCGGCCCATCCGGCACGCCGGTGTTCGGCCCCCGGGCCACCGGTCACCTCACGCCTTGGGCCCCACGCCGAGATCATCGGTGCCGTGGCCAGGTCCAAGCTGCCCGCAGCGCCGTTCGCCAGGTGCCCGTCGATGTCCTCGTCGGTGGCCAGGCCCGCCGCGACGAACTGGGCGGCAGGCGTCCGATGCCCGGCTGACGGCGAGGTGCCCGGTGACGGCGGGGTGTCCGGTGACAACGCGGCCCTGCCCGGTGCGCCGGTGTTCGGCCCCCGGCCGTCGGTCAGCTCACCCCTTGCGCCCCCACACCGAGATCATCGGTGCCGTGGCCAGGTCCATGTTGCCAGCGGCTACGTTGGCCAGGTGTCCGTCGATGTCCTCGTCGGTGGCCAGGCCCGCGGTGACGAGTTGGTCGCGGATCTGGCGTACGGTGGCGGCCTCCAGTTCGGCGCAGGCCGGTGAGGTGACGGGGAAGTAGGCGTCGGCCTCCACCTGCCGCAGTCCGGCCTCGCGGAGCAGGCGCGGCAGCTTGCGGCCGTAGGACAGGTCGGCGCCACGATCGGCGAGCAGCTTGCGGAAGCCCTGCCGGAGCCGGTTGGCCAGCCGCTGCTCAGGGCCGTGCTCGTCGGGGCAGATCAGTGGCTGAAGGGCGGGGTCGGCGTCCTCGACGAGGAGGCGTCCGCCGGGCCGCAGTGCCGCGATCATCGACCGCAACGCCCTTTCGCGGTCGGGCACATGGACGAGGACGAGCCGGGCGTGCACGAGGTCGAAGCCCTCCCCCGGCGGCTCCTCGGTGCCGACGTCGTGGACGCGCACCTCGACGGGCGGGCGGCCGGCCGAGGCGAGGAGCGTGGTGTCGATGTCGGTCGCGACGACCTTGCCGGTCGGGCCGACCTTCTTGGCCAGCCAGGACACCACGGAGGTGCCGCCGGCGCCGACCTCCCAGCAGCGCCAGCCGGGTCCGAGGCCAAGGCTCTCGAGGCGCCGGAAGGTGGTGGGGTCGAAGAGGGTGGCGAAGGCGTCGAAGCGCCGGCCCGCCTCGGTCTGCCGGTTGTCGAGGAGATACCCGTCAGTTCGCGTCATGCCATGATCCTCCCAGTTGCGCCGCTTGTCCGGAACTGTCGACGCTCCGGTACGCCGAGACGGCCCGGCGGGCAATGCCTTGTCCACAGCCGGGAACAAAGCGGAATCACCTGTTCCCACAGGCTTACCCGCACCTCACGCCGACCTGGCAGACTTTCTCGCCAAGGCGCGGCAGCACGGCGCGAGGAGAGCCACGCAAGGAGAGCCAGATGTCGATGGCAGGGAATCTGCGGAAGGTCCGCGACCTGGGCAGGGTCAGCGGCCTGCGCAAGGTGGCCCGGCTGGCCCGGCGACAGCCGCGGGTCGACCTGAGCCACCCCGCCCGGTCACCGCTCGGCTCGTCGGTGGTCAACTGCGTGACCTACCGGGACGGGATCCGGGTCCCCGGGGGCAGCGATCTGGTGGATGCCGTGAAGAGGGTGCGCAAGCACGGTGACGGATTCGTGTGGCTGGGCCTGCACGAACCGACGGACCTGGAGTTCGCGGGCATCGCCGAACTGTTCGACCTGCACCCGCTGGCGGTGGAGGACGCGGTCGAGGCCCATCAGCGCCCGAAGCTGGAGCGGTACGGCGAGACGCTGTTCGCGGTGTTCAAGACGGTCTGCTACGTCGAGCACGAACAGCTGACGGCGACCAGCGAGGTCGTGAACACCGGTGAGATCATGGTCTTCGTCGGCCAGGACTTCGTGATCACGGTACGGCACGGGCGGCACGGCTCACTGGGTCCGCTGCGCGAGGAGCTGGAGTCGGACCCGCGGCAGCTCGTCAAGGGGCCGGCGGCGGTCCTGCACGCGATCGCGGACCATGTGGTCGACGACTATCTGAACGTCACGGACGCGGTGCAGGCCGACATCGACCAGGTCGAGATGGACGTGTTCGCGGAGAACGGCGCGCGGGCCGACCCCGGGCGGATCTACCAACTCAAGCGTGAACTCCTCGAGCTGAAGCGGGCCGTGGTGCCGCTCACCCGCCCCGTCGAGGATCTGGCCACCCGGCCGATACGGGTGGTCGACCCGGAGATACAGGCCTACTTCAGGGATGTCCTCGACCATCTGATGCGGGCCAAGGAACAGATCGCGGCGTTCGACGAACTGCTGAACTCGATCCTGCAGGCGCATCTGGCGCAGGTGACGGTCGCGCAGAACGAGGACATGCGGAAGATCACGGCCTGGGCCGCGGTGATCGCCGTGCCGACGATGGTGTGCGGGGTCTACGGCATGAACTTCGATCACATGCCGGAGCTGCACTGGCGGTTCGGCTATCCGTTGGTCATCGTCGTCATATCCGTGGCCTGCCTGGTGCTGTACCGGGGATTCCGGCGCAACGGCTGGCTCTGAGCGGCACGGGGCGGGCCCGCGGCACCGGGCGTGGGGTTCAGTGGGCGCTCGGGGCGGTCCTCGCGTAGACGCTCTCGGTGAAGGCGGCGATCTGGCCCTCGTCCAGGCTCCGGGCGAGGTCGGCCTCGCTGATCATGCCGACGAGACGCTTGTTGTCGATGACGGGGAGCCGGCGGATCTGGTGCTCCTTCATCTCGCGGAGCACGTCGCGCACGTCTGCGCTCGCCTCAATCCAGCGGGGCGTGCCGTGCGCCAGCTCGCCCGCGGTGACCTTGGCCGGGTCATGCCCGAGGGCCACGCAGCCGACGACTATGTCCCGGTCGGTCAGGATGCCGCAGAGCCGTTCGTTCTGATCGCTGATGGGAAGGGCGCCGACACCCAGTTCGCGCATCAACTGGGCGGCGCGGTCCAGGGTTTCATGGGCGGGGATCCACTGGGCGCCCCGGTGCATGATGTCTCCGGCCGTGGTCATGGTGTACCTCCCGGTGCCGGACGGGCCGGCGCGGCGCGGGACGCACCGCAGGTCCCGGCGCCCTTCATTGTCTCGCGCCCCACCCGGCCGCCGCACCTCAGAGGGACCGGTCCGCCGGATCAGCCGGATCCGGCGTTCCACGCCGGGTGGCGGGGGTCATCGGCCCGCACCAGGACGTCCGCCGTCGCGGCGGGGTCGGTCTCGTCCGCGTAGCGCTCGAAGGCGGGCAGGGTCCAGTGCTCGCCCTCGGGCGTGCGGCGGCGCAGGGCGCCCGGCGAGAGGAGGAGATGAACGCTCAGATCGAAGGGGAACCAATGACGCAGAAGGAGGGGACCGTGCAGCAACAGGATTCCGCCGGGCGGGAGTTGGACGTAGGAGCTGCGGGTGGCCCGGTCGGTGGCCGGGTCCCACAGATCGGGCAGGACACGGCCGTCCCCGCCGGGTGCGAGCGGACCGAAGACCTCGCGCCACAGGGCGGAGGTGTCGAACCAGCCGCTGTAGTACGACTCCACGTCCCGGCGGCCGTGCTCCAGCCGGAGCGAGGCCGGGCGCAGAAAGCCCTCTGCACCCACGACGAGCGAGGGCCGGCCGCGCACACGCAGTTCCTCCGCGACACGCTCCGCGAGGTCACCCGGGCGGGCCGCAGGCGCGCCGTCGAAGGCGACCCGCGGCCAGGGGCCGCCGTCGGCGGGCTTCAGGTCCAGCAGCCGCTCGGCCAACAGCTCGCCGAGCCTGTCCCAGGTGATGGCTTCGAGTCGCACAGTCGCCATGATGCCGGGTGGCCGTGGATTCGCCGGTGGGCGGGGATCCGGAGAGCCGGTCACGCGGCAAGAACGGTAAGAACGGATGCGCGGCCGCACCGGGTCAACGGGCATTCCCAGACCGCGCGGGGAAGGAACCAGTTATGGCGCCCCTCGCAACTCCCCCGTACCGCAGTGGACTTCTCGTCGTCCAGTCGCTCCGGCGCAAGCAGTGCGCCGCCTGCCGTCGCGGGCCGTTGTCGTTGCTCGTGCTGGAGGACGGCGCACCGCGCTGCCTCGACTGTGCCGACCTCGGGCATCTGGTGTTCCTGCCGCGCGGTGACACGGCGCTGACCCGTAGATCGCGGGAGGAGAGCGGGCTGTCGGCGGTGGTGGTGCGGTTCAACCGGCGCAAGGGTCGCTATGAGCGGCAGGGCGTCCTCGTGGAGGAGGCTGGCCTGGCCCGGGCCGAGGAGCGGTGTCTGGCCGACGCGGAGGCGCGGCGGCGGCGCCGGGCTCGGGACGCGCGGCGCAGGGCGGCGGAGGACGCGCGGTTCGCGGAGGCGTTCGCGGCGGAGATCCTGCGGCTGTATCCCGGCTGCCCGGCCGACCGGGCGCGGGCGATAGCCGGGCACGCCTCGGCGCGGGGAAGTGGCCGGGTCGGGCGGAGTGCTGCGGGGCGGGCGCTGTCCGAGGGCGCGGTGATCTCGGCGGTCGTGGCGTCCGTACGGCATGTGGACACGCCGTACGACCAGCTGCTGATGAGCGGGGTGGCCCGGCACGAGGCGCGGCGGCGGATCGCCGCGGGAGTGGAGACGGCGCTGCGGGGGTGGCGGGGCGCCGGAGCGGAGGACGTGGGCTGAGATCCACGGACCGGAGACCTGTCGCTGAGATCCACGGGCCGGAGACCTGGGACCTTGGACCGGAGGCCTGTCTGTGGACGTACGCGTATGTCACCGCGCCTCTCAGCCATGGGAACCGTTCCTGGGTGGGAATTCACTTGAGGTGATGGCGGTGCCGGGCGTGGCCCGGCTCGGAGGTGGGAGTGGGCGTTGGTCATGATCGACGGGCCGTATTTCGTACTGATCCTGTTGGGCGTACTCGGGACCGGGCTGGTCGCCGGAGTCTTCTGCGGGTTCTCGACATTCGTGATGAGGGGACTGGCCTCGCTACCGCCCGCGCAGGGTGTCGCCGCGATGAACGCGATCAACGTGGCCGCCGTGACACCCGCCTTCATGCTGGTGTTCGCCGGGTCGGCGGTGCTGTGCGCGATGATCGCGGTGGTGACGTTCGTGCTGTGGCCGGACGACGGGAAGGTGGAGCTGCTGCTGGGCAGCGCGCTGTATCTGTTCGGCTCGTTCGGGCTGACCGTGGCGGCGAACGTGCCCCGCAACGACGCCCTCCTCAAGCTGGACCCCGGCACCACTGAGGCCGCCGCGTACTGGCCGACGTACGTTCGCGAGTGGACGGTGTGGAACCACGTCCGGACGGTCGCCTCGGCCGCCGCCACGGTGGTGTACGTGCTGGCACTCACCTGAGGCGTACGGGCGCTCGGGAAGGACCCCGCAGAAAGCGCTGTCCCACCACTCTGCGCATGTGACCAGGGGGACGTATCGTGGCCGAAAGGGTGTGCCCCCGGTGCGCCCGATGCCGCACGGCCCGTCGTATGTGCACGCAAGGAAGACGACCATGGCCGATCCCAAGGGATTCATGACCACACCGCGCCAGGAGTGGGCGCGCAGGCCCGTCGAGGAGCGGGTCACGGACTGGGACGAGGTCTACGTCCCGGGGGCGCTGCTGCCCATCATCAGCAAGCAGGCCGACCGCTGCATGGACTGCGGTGTCCCGTTCTGCCACAGCGCCTGCCCGCTGGGCAATCTGATCCCCGAGTGGAACGACCTGGTGTCGCGGGAGGACTGGCGGGCGGCCAGCGACCGGATGCACGCCACGAACAACTTCCCCGAGTTCACGGGGCGGTTGTGCCCGGCGCCGTGCGAGGCGGGATGCGTGCTCGCGATCAACCAGCCGGCCGTCACCATCAAGAACGTCGAGTGCGCGATCGGCGACCGGGCGTGGGAAGAGGGGTTCGTGCCGCCCAGGCCGCCGGACCGGCTGTCCGGGAGGACGGTCGCGGTGATCGGTTCGGGGCCCACGGGACTGGCCGCGGCCCAGCAGTTGACCCGGGCCGGACACACCGTCGCCGTGTACGAGAAGGACGACCGGCTCGGCGGGCTGATGCGGTACGGCATCCCGTCGTTCAAGATGGAGAAACATCATCTGGAGCGGCGCCTGGAGCAGATGCGCGCGGAGGGCACCAAGTTCCGTACGTCGACGGCGATCGGGCGGGACATCGGGGCGGCCGAGCTGAGATCGCGCTACGACGCCGTCGTCGTCGCCACGGGGGCCACCGCCTGGCGCGAACTGGCCGTTCCGGGGCGCGAACTCACCGGGATACACCAGGCGATGGAGTATCTGCCGCTGGCCAACCGGGTGTGCGAGGGGGACCTGGAGGACTCGCCGATGTCCGCCGCCGACAAACACGTCGTCATCGTGGGCGGCGGCGACACCGGTGCGGACTGTCTGGGGACCGCGGTGCGCGAGGGTGCCGCGTCCGTGACCCAGCTGGACATCTACGCCCAGCCGGGTGCCGAGCGGGACGAGGACGTCGAGCCCTGGCCGACGTACCCGAAGATCTACCGGCTGTCGGCCGCGCACGAGGAGGCGCGCGATCTGGAGACGGCGCCCGCCGCGGACGCCGACGCGCGGCTGTTCGCTGCGTCGACACTCCGCTTCACCGGGGACGGGACGGGGCACGTGCAGTCGCTGCACCTGGTCGAGGTGGATGCCACGCGACAGCCCGTGCCGGGCACCGGGCGGACGCTCCCCGTCGACCTCGTACTGCTCGCCCTCGGCTTCTCCGGGCCCGACCGTCACGACGGGCTCATCGACCAGCTGGGGCTGGAGTTGCAGCCCCGCGGCACGCTCGCTCGGGACGCCGGCTTCGCGACCAACGTCCCCGGCGTGTTCGTCGCCGGGGACGCCGCGCGCGGGCAGTCGCTGATCGTGTGGGCGATCGCGGAGGGGCGGGCGGTGGCGGCGGCGGTCGACCGCTATCTGACGGGCAGCTCCCGGCTGCCGACGCCGATATCGCCGTACGACCGGCCCATGCACGTGTAGCTAGCGGCGCTCGTCCGTCCCCGCCACCTTCGCCGTCGACAGGGCCACCCTGTTCCAGGTGTTGATGGTGAGGATCAGGGCGATGACCTGGGCCAGTTCCTCCTCGGTGAAGCGGGCGGCGGCCTCGGCGTAGACGTCGTCCGGGACACCGGCGTCGGCCACCAGGGTCACCGCCTCGGTCAGGGCGAGCGCGGCCTGCTCCTTCTCGGTGAAGAAGTGACGGGCCTCGCGCCACACCGCGACCATGTGCAGCCGGTCCTCGCTCTCGCCGGCCTTGCGGGCGTCGTTGGTGTGCATGTGCAGGCAGTACGCGCAGTGGTTGAGGTGCGAGGCGCGGATCTGGATCAGCTCGACGAGAGCCGGGTCGAGGCCCGCGCGGGCGGCGGCGTCGAAGCCGATGAGGGCGCGGAAGACCTTCGGCGCGGCCTTCGCGAAGTCGAGGCGGGACCGCTCGGCAACGGCGGTGGCGGTAGCGGAGGCGGTGTCGATCGTGCTCGTCGTGTTCGTCGTCATGTCCTTCAACCTACGGTCCCGAAAGACCCTCTGTAGGGTGCATTTTCATGACGGAATCGTGGGTCAATTCAGCGGAGCGGATCGGTGCCGACCTGCATCTGGAGCTGTCCGGGCCGGGTGGGCGGCGGGCCGCGTTGATCCGGGCGCTGCGCGAGGCCGTGCGCAGCGGGCGGCTGGCTGCCGGCACCCGCCTGCCGCCGTACCGCTCGCTCGCGGCCGACCTCGGCGTGGCCCGCAACACGGTTGCCGACGCGTACGCGGAACTTGTCGCGGAGGGCTGGCTGACCGCACGGCAGGGTTCCGGTACCCGGGTGGCCGAGCGGGCCGAGCCGCTGCGACACGCCGTACGCGTGCCCAGAAAGGCACCTCCACAGGCATCTCCACGCGCGCGTGGGCCGCGGCACGACCTCAGGCAGGGCACTCCGGACGCCTCGGGCTTCCCACGGACGGCCTGGGCGGCGTCGTACCGGCGGGCGCTCAAGACGGCGCCCAACGAGGCGTTCGGGCCCGGCGACCCCGCCGGGCGCCCCGAACTGCGGGAGGCCCTCACGGAGTACCTGGCACGCGCGCGTGGCGTGCGCACGGAGCCCGGCAGGGTCGTGATCTGCTCCGGCTTCGCGCATGCGCTGCGGCTACTGTTCGGACAGCGTGGGCAGGGCAACCCGGGCGGCGGGGTGCTGCGCGGCCCGCTGGGCGTGGAGGCGTACGGGCTGGGGTTCCACCGCGAGCTGCTCGCGGCGGCCGGTGTGCGGACGGTGCCGCTCCCACTGGACGAGCACGGCGCGCGGGTGGACCGGCTGGGGCGTGAGCGGGCCGTGCTGCTCACGCCCGCGCACCAGTTCCCCACCGGCGGCCCGCTGCACGCCGAGCGCCGGGCCGCCGTGATCGACTGGGCACGCGCGCGTGGCTCGGTGGTGCTGGAGGACGACTACGACGGGGAGTTCCGCTACGACCGCAAGCCGGTCGGGGCGGTCCAGGGTCTCGACCCCGAGCGGGTGATCCACATCGGCTCGGTCAGCAAGAGCCTGTCGCCCGCGCTGCGGCTGGGGTGGATGGCCCTGCCGGAGCGGTACGTCGACGCCGTGCTGGCGGCCAAGGGGGAGCGCGAGGCGTGGGCGAGCGTCCTGGACCAGCTGGCCCTGGCGGACTTCGTGGTCTCCGGGTCGTACGACCGTCATGTGCGACGCATGCGGCAGCGCTACCGGCGCCGCCGTGACCGGCTGGTCGAGGCGCTCGCCGAGCGGGCGCCCCATGTGGAGGTCACCGGCGTCGCGGCCGGGCTGCACGCGGTGCTCCGGCTGCCGCCCGGCACCGAGCGGTCCGCGGTCAAGGCGGCCGCGTGGCACGGCATCGCCCTCGACGGGCTGGCCGCGTTCCGGCACCCGGAGGCCGAGGAGCGGGCGGGCGACGGTCTGGTGGTCGGGTACGCGACGCCCTCGGAACACGCCTACGGAGCGGCGCTGGAGGCACTGTGCGCCGTGCTGCCGCCCGGATGACGGTTCGGGGACCGGACTATCCCTTGCGCCCCACCGCCCCGTACCCCGGAATCACCCCGTCGTCCTGTCCGGGCACCGGTTCGCCCAGCTCGGGGTGCCACTTGTGCACGATCTCGACGCCGGGGTCCACCAGTTCCAGCCCGTCGAAGAAGCGGGTGAACTCCTCACGGGAGCGCAGTGCCAGGGTCACGCCCGCCGCCTTGAGCTTGGCGGTGGCCGCCGCCGACTCCTCCGGGGTGAAGTCGGCGGTGGCGTGGGTCATCACCAGGTGGCTGCCGGGGGCCAGTTCGGACAGCAGCCGCCGGACCAGCTCATGGGCGCCGTCCTCGTCCGGGACGAAGTGGAGAAGGGCGACGAGCGAGAGCGCGACCGGCCGGCCGAAGTCCAGGGTCCGCTTGGCGCCCTCGACGATCGCGGCCGGATCGCGCACGTCGGCCTGCAGATACTCGGTCACGCCCTCGGGCGTGCTGCGCAGCAGGGCCGCCGCGTGGGCCAGCACGATCGGGTCGTTGTCGCAGTAGACGACACGGGCGTCGGGCGCCACCGACTGGGCGATCTGGTGCAGATTGGGCTCGGTCGGTATGCCGGTGCCGATGTCCAGGAACTGGCGCACCCCGCTTTCGGCCAGCCAGCGCGTGGCACGGTGCATGAACGCGCGGTTGACCCGGGCCATCACCGGCACCCGGGGGTCGAGGGCCAGCATCTGCCGGCCCATCTCCTCGTCGACGGGGTAGTTGTCCTTGCCGCCGAGGTACCAGTCGTACATGCGCGCGGGATGCGGCCTGCTGGTGTCGATCCCGCCTGCGGCCGTGGGGTCCTGCCCGGTCACGCGGCGCTCCGTCCGGCCATGCGGCACTCCGTAAGTGTCCGACGCGGTTGATGATCAAGTCAGTACCAAGATCCAAGTCAGTATCAGGATAGGTAAGTTGAGCAACAATCAAAAACAACGGGCCGGTCATCACAGCAGGAAGTCCGCCTCCCCCGCCTTCGCGCCCTCGATGAAGGCGGTCATCTCGTCCGAGGTGTAGATCAGTGCCGGTCCGTCCGGGTCGGTCGACTGGCGGACGGCGATCCGGCCGTCGGCCAGCTTCATCGCCTCCAGGCAGTTGCCCCCGTTCCCGCCGCTCCACGGCTTGTGCCAGCCCTCGCTGCCCAACTCCCGTGCGGGCATGCCGTTGTAGATCCGCTCATCGCGGTTGCGTGGCCCGGTCTGGGACTTGCTGCGATCCATTCACAACTCCTTGCGGAGGTCCCGGAGGATCTCCTTCGTGCGATGTGCTGTGGCGGCCTGCGCCGCCATGCGGTCCATGACCTCCAGGTGGGTCGCCACCTCGGAGCGCGCGTCCAGGTAGACGGCGCCGGTCAGGTACTCGCTGTAGACCATGTCCGGCAGTTCCGGCATGGCGAATCGGAACAGCACGAAGGGCCCGTACGTGCCCGGATGCGGCCCGTTGGCGAACGGGGCGATCTGGAGCGTCACGTTGGGCAGCTTCGTGGCATCGAGCAGTTTGTCGATCTGTGCGCGCATCACCTCCGGGTCGCCGACCGGGCGACGCAGGGCGGTCTCGTCCATCACCGCCCAGAAACGGGGGGCTTCGGGACGGGTGAGCAGTTCCTGGCGCTGCATGCGCAGCGCGACATGGCCCTCGATGTCCTCGGGACTGGTCTGGCCGATGGCTCCCGACTTCAGCACCCCGCGCGCGTAGTCCTCGGTCTGCAGCAGTCCGGGCACGAAGTGCGGCTCGTAGGAGCGGATGAGAGCGGCCGCGCCCTCCAGGCTGACGTACATCGAGAACCAGCCCGGCAGGATGTCGTGGAACCGCTGCCACCAGCCGGGCTTGTTCGCCTCCTCGGCCAACTGGACGAAGAGGTCGTTCTCTTCGTCGGGCACGCCGTAGGCCTTCAGGAGCAGCTGCAGGTACGGGATCTTGAGGGCGACCTCGGCCATCTCCATACGGCGGACGGTGGCGGGGGCGACGCGGAGGATGCGGGCGGCCTCCTCGCGCTTGAGCCCTGCGCGTTCCCGGAGGTCCAGCAGGCGCCTGCCCAGGACGACCTGCCCCACCGTCGGCGCGGACCGCGGTTCGCTCACGCTCCCACCTCCACGAACGAATGCTGACAGCCGTGCGAGCGAATGCTGACAGCCCTGCGGCCGAATGCTGACAGCCCTGCGGCGCCATTCGAAGACTCATTCGAAAGATCCGGCAGATCTCCGATTGATCCCAACTGGCGCCGCCCGAGGTGCTGTTGCGAGCAGTGTGCCACGGCCCTTCACCGGGTCATACAGCACTCTGCATTTTTCATAGTGACACTTGCCAAGTGTGCACGGCGGGGAGATAGTGGCAAGCGTGATTCCGTCCGCGCCTTTAGGAACAGACGCCGCCGCAGACCGTTCCGCTCTCGGCGACGACGCGGGAGTCGCCCCAGGTGGGGCCGCTGCCGCGCGCAGGTTCCGGTTCGAGCTGGCCGCACATCCGGGTTCGCCCGCGCAGGCGAGACGCCTCACGCGCGCCCGGCTGACCGGCTGGTCGGTCTGCGCGGACACCTGCGACACGGCGGCTCTGGTCATATCCGAGCTGGTCACCAACGCGATCGTGCACACCGCGAGCAGTCGCGTGGTGTGCGAACTGCACGACCACGACGACACGGTGCGCATAGCCGTGCGCGACGAGGGCTGTGCCCCGGGTGAGCCCCACCCGTCGCCGCAGCGGCCCGAGGAGGAGCACGGGAGGGGATTGCTCCTCGTCGACGCCGTGTGCCGGGCCTGGGGAGCCCAGGAGTACGGTCCGGGGCTGCTGGTCTGGGCCGAACTGCCGCGCCAGACCGACGCCGCCCGTGACATGGGCGAGCCGCGCAACGATCTGGGCTGGGGCGCGCCACGCCCGAGGACAGGCCAGTCCACCGGCTCGGACGACGGCGAGGAGGCCCGCACGCGGCACCGCGTGGGGTCCCAGGCCGAGGCCCGGCGCCGTACGCAGCCGGAATGGCCGTGACCGGCACCGCCGGATCCGGACAGGTGTTCGGCCTGGACACCTTGGTCCGGCTGAAGCGCGAGCAGGCCACTGCGGGCGCGACCGGACGCCTGCCGCTGCCCGCGGGCATGACGGCACCGCTCGGCTGTGACGCGGTGGCCATACCGGCCCGCTTCGGGCCGCTGATCGTGCCCCGGTTGCCTCGCGTGGGATGCGTGTACGCCGACGAGGCGCACTGGTGGTGGATCGTCCCGTCCGACTCCGACTACGCCCTGCCCTGGCCCTCCCCCGCCCACTACGCCCCCGGCGCCCCGATCCCCGAGGCCGCCCGCCTTCTCAACCGGCCGGACGGCACGGTTCCGTACACCCCGCCGATCCCGCTGTATCTGACGCTGTGCCGGGTGACCGGGACGACTCCGGACTGGTCGCGCCCGATCAGCGTATGAGCGGTACGCCTGCCCGGCCGACATGGCCGGGCATGTACGGCCGACAGCTCCCGGCACGGCGCACGCCCGCGCGCTCCCGTCGCCCCGCCGCGCGCTCTGCCCCCCGAAAGGCGCGCCCCGCGATAGTGGCCGTCCGTCCACGTCCGGGGGAGGTCAACAGTGGGTAGGAGGCACGGCCGGGTCAAACCCGAGGTGTCCGAGTCGGAACGGCTGCTGTTCGGCGGGCCGTTGAGGTACGACATGGGATGGAACCAGCACCGGGACGCCTTCCTGGAGCTGGACTTCCGGGCCATGGTGACGCGGTTGCCCGGCATGCTGGTGTCGAGTTTCCGGCTGGCCCGGCAGGCCGACGCGCGGGCCGCGCGGACCGTGCTCGCCGCCGAGGCGGGCCGGGGCGCCGCCCAGGCGGTGAGCCTGCTGGCGGTGAACAGCGTGCTGGGGCGGCTGATCGGCGCCGGCCCGATCGAGGAGCGGCTGCGCGGCGCCGCGCCCGCCCTGGTAGCCATGGCCGCGGTGATGCTGGTGGGCGCGTTGCTGCGGGCCGCGTCGACCTACGCCACCGGCCGCCTGGAGCCCAAGGTGGAGCGGGTGGCGACCGAGTTGTACCTGGAGCGCGCGGCGGCCGTGGAACTCTCCGCGATCGAGGACCACGCCTTCCACAAACTGCTCGACACCGCGCAGTACGGCGCCCAGTCGGCCCGCCGCATGATCAGTTACGGCACCCGGGTGATCAACGCGGTGATCTCGCTCGCCGCCGCGGCGGGCGTACTGACCGTGCTGCACCCGGCCCTGCTGCCGCTGCTGGTGACCATGACCCTGCCGAGCGCCTGGGGCGCCCTGACCAACGCGCGGCGCCACTACGAGTCCTTCCACACCTGGGTGCAGCACTCCCGCGCCGGGCGTCTGATCGGCAACCTGCTCACCGAACCGGAGGCCGCCCCGGAGATCCGTGTGCACGGCGTCGGCCCGTTCCTGCTGCGGCACTTCCGGGAGATGGCGGAGACGGCGGAGGCGGAGCAGGCCCGGCTGGCCCGGCTCGCGGCGCGCACGGGCCTGATCGCGGCGGCCTGGACGGGCCTGGCGACCGTCGCGACGTACGCGACCCTGGGCGCGCTGCTGTTGTCCGGGGCGATGGCACTGTCCATGGCCGGTACGGCGGTCATCGCCATCCGCACCGGCTCCGCGAGCCTGGACACGCTCGTCCTGGAGATCAACCAACTGCACGAGGAGGCCCTGTTCGTGGGCGATCTGCAGCGGCTGTACGTCGAGGCGGCCGAGCGGGCGATCCCGGTCGGCGGGGAGCCGCTGCCCGAGGATCCGAGGGAGATCCGGTTCGAGAACGTCACCTTCGCCTATCCGGGTGAGAGCGGCCGGCCCGCCCTCGACAACGTCTCGCTCACCCTCCCGCTGGGTCGCATCGTGGCACTGGTCGGCGAGAACGGCTCGGGCAAGACCACCCTGGTCAAACTACTGGCGGGCCTCTACAAGCCGGACCGGGGCCGGATCATGTGGGACGGCGTCGACGCGGCGGGCGCCGACCGGCACGCGCTGGCCGAGCGCATCGCGATGGTCGCCCAGGACTTCAAGCGCTGGCCCTTCACCGCGAAGGTCAATGTCGCCGTCGGGCGTTCCGCGGCGCCGCTCACCGAGGAGCGCCTGGCCTCGTCGGTCGCCGAGGCGGGCGCTCAGGACGTGGTCGCGGATCTGCCGCGCGGCCTGGACACCCTGCTGGCGCGGAACTTCAGCGGCGGGCACGAGCTGTCCGGCGGTCAGTGGCAGCGCCTCGGCATCGCCCGCGCCGCGTACCGGCGCGGGCGCATCCTGATCGTGGACGAGCCGACGGCGGCCCTGGACGCGAGGGCCGAGCTGGAGGTCTTCGAGAAGATCCGGGCGCTGGCGGGCAGCGGCCAGACGGTCGTGCTGATCACCCATCGGCTGGCGTCGGTACGGCACGCCGATCTGGTGCACGTCCTCGAACAGGGCCACCTGGTGGAGTCCGGCACCCCCGACGAACTCCTCGCCAACGGCGGTGTCTACGCCGAGCTGTACGGACTCCAGGCCGACCAGTTCACCGCGAAACTCCCCGCCCCGAAGGCGAGTTGACCGGCACGGGTGTCTAGTCCGCGGTCTCGCCGCCGCGGACGATCACCAGGAACGTGTCCGTCGCGAGGTCCATCACGACCTCGGCGGGCAGCCCCTCCAGGCGTCGCGCGTGAGCGAACTCCTCGGCGGGCCACGAGCCTCGCGGTCCGCCGGCGGGAAAGCGTTCGAGCACTGTTCGCCCGTTCACCATCCTGCACCTCCAGAAAGCGTCGTTCTTGTAGGAGTTAACGCTCCGGAGAGGGGAACCGCCTCGCCCGGTGACGCGACTGAGACCTACTTGACACCGGCTCAACGCGGACGGTGAGGATCCGTTGACTTTCCGGCATTACGGACGCCGTCCGCCGGAGTCCTCTCAGTACGTCACCGGCAGCGCGAGCAGACCACGGGCCCGCAGGGACGAGCGCCACCGGATGTCCTCGTCGGCGAGGGCAAGCTCCGGGAACCGTTCCAGCAGGGCACCCACCGCGACCTCGGTCTCGGCGCGGGCCAGTGGGGCACCCAGGCAGTAGTGGATGCCCTGCCCTAGGGCGAGATGGCCGGAGGCGTCACGGCCGAGGTCGAGGCGGTCGGGGTCCGGGAAGCGAGCGGGATCGCGGTTGGCGGCGGACAGCGACACCCAGACCGTCTCCCCGGCCGGGACGGTGACACCGCCGATGGTCACGTCCTCGGTGGGAAAGCGCCTGATGCCGAACAGGGCGGGACCCTCGTAGCGGGCGAACTCCTCCACGGCGGCGGGCAGTCGCGCCGGGTCCTTGCGCAGCGCGGCGAGCTGCTCGGGGTGTTGCAGCAGGGCGAGCACCGCGTTGCCGATGAGCTGGACGGTGTTCTCGTACCCGGCGAAGAGGATGAGGAAGGCGAGCGACATCAGCTCGTCCTCGGTGAGCCGGTCGCCCTCGTCGCGTACGGCGATCAGGTCGGAGAGCAGGTCGTCGGCGGGTTCGACGCGCTTGTCCGCGAGGAGCCGGGTGAGGTGGCCGAGCATGGCGACGACCGCTTCCCGGCCTGCCCCGGGCCGTGCCGGGTCGGGAGCGACCAGGGTGTCCGTCCAGACGCGGAAGTCCAGACGGTGCTCGTCCGGGATGCCGAGCAGATCGCAGATGACGGTGATGGGCAGGGGCGCCGCATAGGCGGCGACCAGGTCGATGGTGCCGTGCGGCCCGAATCCGTCGAGGAGCCGGTCTGCGGTGCGCCGGATCGGCTCGCGCAGGTGCTCGACGCGGCGCGGAGTGAAGGCCCGGGAGACCAGGCGGCGGATGCGGGTGTGGTCGGGCGGGTCCATGTTGAGGAGGTTGGCGTCCAGGGCGGGCGGCAGGGCGAACCCCTTGTACGTGCCCGCCGTGGCATGCGCCTTGTCCAGGGACAGCCGTGGGTCGCCAAGTGCTGCCCTGACGTCCTCGTAGCGGGTGACGAGCCAGGCGGGGGTGCCGTCCGGCCCGGTGATGCGGTGCACGGGCGCGCTGTCGCGCAGTCGCGCGTAGACGTCGTAGGGGTGGTCGATGAGGCCGTCCGCAAGGTCCATGGGACCCACCCTAGGGAACCGTCAGGTTTTGTATTCCTGGACGCGCTTCCCGTGGCTCCGGTCGACGAGCGTCGGCAGCCGTCCCGTCAACTCCTGCACCACGGCGGGCACATCGATGGTCAGCAGCTCGCGGTCGCGCATCAGGATGCGGCCGTCGACGACGGTGGTGCGGACGTCGGAGGACCGTGCGCTGTGTACGAGGGTGGCGGCGAGGTCGTGGACGGGCTGGGTGTGCGGTCCGGTGAGGTCGACGAGGACGATGTCGGCCCGGTGGCCGGGCGCGAGGGCGCCGACGCGGCCGCCCAGGCCGACCGCCTGTGCGCTCTGGAGGGTTGCGTGGTGCAGGGCTTGCCGGGACGTCAGCCGGCGCGGGTCGCCCTCGGCGGACTTCTGCACCAGGGCCGTCAGGGTCATCGACTCCCACACGTCGAGGGAGTTGTTTGAGGCGGCGCCGTCCGTGGCGAGTCCGACGGGGACGCCGACGGAACGCAGCGCCCGTACCGGTGTGGTGGTGGGCCAGCCGAACCTGAGGTAGCCGCGGGGCGCGGTGGCCACCGCCGTACGGCCCCGCGTGCGCTCCAGCAGGGGCAGGTCGCGTTCGACGATGCCGGTGCCGTGGGCGATGAGCAGGTCGGTGTCGAGGAGCCCGGTGCGGTCCAGTAGCTCGATCGGGGTCATACCGTGCCGGGCGAGGCCGGCCTCGGTCTGGTCGCGGTTCTCGGCGGCGTGGATGTGGACGGGCAGACCGTGGGCGCGGGCGAGTTCGGCGGTGGCGGCGAGGTCGTCGTCCGTGACGGTGTAGGGGGCGTGCGGGGCGAGGGCGGTGGTGATACGGCCGTCCGCGCCACCCCGGTGCCGCAGCGCGAACTCCAGCGACTTCTCCCGGCCTTCGGCCCCTTGCGAGGAGAAGTAGGCCTCCCCCAGATGGGCCCTGATCCCGCACTCTGCGACGACGGCGGCGACCGCGTCCATAGCGAAGTAGTGGTCGGCGAAGCAGGTGACGCCGCCGCGGATCATCTCGGCGCAGGCCAGCCGCGCGCCCAGCTCCACATCCCTCTCGGTCAGGTTGGACTCGACGGGCCACACGACGTCGTTGAACCACTCCTCGGTCGGCAGATCCTCGGCCAGACCGCGCAGGGCCACCATCGGCGCGTGCGTGTGACAGTTGATCAGACCGGGCATCGCGACCTGCCCGCGGGCGTCCACGCGCTCGGCGGCGGGCAGGTCGCGTACGGCCGCGGAGCCGGTCACCGTGTCGATGACCCGGTCCCGTACGACGATCGCGGCGTCCTCCCGGAACCTGATCCGTTCTTGATCGTCGTGCACCAGGGCGGTGCATCCAGTGATGATGAGGTCGGCGGGCGCGGGACTCATTGCGCCAACGTACGGCAGGGTCATCGGGTCGTGTGAGCCGAAGCGCGGATCCGCAGCTGACGTCGGTGGGCCGCTGAACCGGTCACACAGGGCTGGAGCCGGTCACACGGCGACGGGCGTCCAGGTCCGCGGCGCCGCCGCCGGGAGCCCCAGCCGCCGCCACCCCCGCTCCAGCTCGGCCAGCAGCTCGTCGAGGTGCTCGGTGTGGTGTGGTGTGAGCCGACCCGTGTCGTCGAGGTGCACGGCGCACGCCGTGGTCGTGTCGACCAGCCGTTCGAGGACGGCCGCGACGGCGTCCGTGCCCTCGGTGTGCCGGGCGAGGGCGGGCAGCTCGGCGGCGGCGAGGGCGATGGCCGTACGGGCCTCGGACAGGGTGCGGTAGGCCTCCCGCCGCAGGGCCCATCGCTCCGTCCGGTCGTCCGACTCGCTCAGGACGTGGTCGAGGTAGTCCCGCGCAGCACTCCCGGCGGCCACGAGCCGCGCGCGCACGCCGCCGCCCCGCTCCCCCGGCATCGGCAGATGCCCGACGATCAGCACGATCGCGCAGGCCAGCAGCGTCTCGCCGATCCGGCCGGCAGAGGCCTGCGGCTCTCCGCCGACCATGACCAGTGCGAGGACGAACACGGTGACGACGGCGGTCAGGGCGGCGAAGTGCCGGGTGGCGACGGGGAGGAGCGCACCGCTGACGGCCACCAGCACGACCAGCCCCTCGGGCCGGGGCAGCACGGCGGCGAAGCCCGCGAAGACGAGGGCGCCGAGCACGGTCCCCGCCGCCCGGCACAGCACCCGGGACACCAGCGGTCCGAGATCAGGCTTGACGAGGAAGACGGCGGTGACGGGGAGCCAGTACCAGTGCGGGTGCTGCCCGTACCAGCGGGCGTCGTGCAGGGCCTGCGCGATGGCCACGGCGGCGCCGAAGCAGAGGGCGACGCGCAGGCCGTACTCGCGTCCGCCGGTGCCGAGCGCGGCCCGCACGAGGTCCCGCGTTCGGCGACGGCGGGTGAGCACCCGGTGCTCCGCGCCCTCGGCCCGGTCGAAGGCCTCGGCGGCGCGCAGCAGGGCGTCGTCCAGGGCGCGCAGGGCAGGGGCGGACCGACCGGGCGCGGGCAGCGGCCCGCTGCCACGGTTGCCCCGCACGGCGGCGGCGAGGCGCCGGGGTCCTTCCGCGGCCCGTTCACCGACGGCCTCCCCGCCCAGGTCAGGGCGGTCGCGGCCTCGGCCAGGGGGAGCGCGGCGGCGTACTGCGCGTGCAGCCGGCGTTCGGCCACGGAGCCGGCGTACCGCCGCAGCCGGGGCCCGGCGAGCGCGTCCTGCGCATGGTCCAGTGCGCCGGTGAGCGCGGCCCGCCGGGCGAGAGCCTCCTCGGTCCCCACGGCATCCAGCAGCTCGGCGACGGCGTCGTACACCCCGGCGACGGCGTCCCGCTCCCCGTCGAACCGGTAGTCACCCGCGATCGCACCGGGCGTGGGCAGGGCCAGCCGCAGCACGAGCAGCCAGCCGGCCCCCGCGAGGAAGGCGAGGGCCCGCTGCCACCCCGGCTCGGGCAGCGGCATACCGGCTCCGATGGCGGAGGCGACGAGCAGCTGCGTACCGGCACCGGAGGCGACGGGCCCGACGGCGCTCATGCCTCCGGCGAGGAATCCGAGCCCGGTGAGGACAAGGGTCAGCGGCAGGGCTCCGACGTGCTGTCCGGCGTACGTCCCGACGAGCAGCCCCGCTGCCCCGGCCAGCGCGGGCACCCCGAGCAACCTGACAGCCGCCCGCCGGCTGCCGGGCCGGTCGTTGACCCCGGCGAGCAGGGCGGCGACAGCGGCGACGACGCCGAGGGAGATGCGGTCGGTGAGGACGGCGGCGAGCAGCAGCGGCCCGGCGGCCAGCGCACCCCGGGTGACCGCGCTCCAGGGGACGGGCCCGCGCTGGGCGCGGAGGGCATGGGCCAGCCAGGGCGGCAGTGCGGGAACGGGGCGGGACACGGGGCTCCTGTCCGGACGAGGGCGGGGTGTGCCTTCGGGCGACGGTGGCCGAGTGGTGGGCTGTGGTGTCCAGGGTAGATCGTGTTCCCGGAGCAAATGGGACGATCAGGTTGCCGGGGCGTGACGGATGGCCGGTGAGTCGAGTTCTTTATGAACGCAATGTCGTATCCGAGCGGGTCAGAGTTAGGTGGACCCGGGGGCGTAGCCTGCCCCCGGGCCCGGAGAAGCCGCCCATCGTCGCACGCCGGCACGCTTGAGAACCCGGGTCAGTCGTGATGTCGCCGCGTCCTACCTTTGGACCACCGCGCATCGAGCTGCGCGGGCAGGACTTGAACCTGCATCTCGACGTGCTGGGGCCCGAGCCCGTTCGATCCGGCGATCGGCGGCGAATGCTGAGTCTGGAGCGAGAGTCTGAGATTCAACGCGGTCTGCCTCTGCCGTTTGGGCTACCGCGGCACGGGATGAATGCCGCGGGGAGGACTCGAACCTCCACTGGAACCGCTTCGTCACGACAAGCCTCAGCTTCAGCTTGCGCTCCTCGCGCACCCCGGTCTCGAGGGACCGGGGATTCTCGAAGGCTACCCGAACAGGTAGCCGAACACGGCGTCACCCACCCGCTGGTCGACGACGTCGGTGCCGTTCGCCTCTTCCCGGGCGAACTTCACGGCCTGCTGCAACTTCTCGACACGGTCGAGGAGTTCGTTGACGCGCCGGGCGGGAAGGGCGCCGGAGAACTTCACGGTGGTCCAGTACCCGACGGGAATGTCCTCGTAGTACACCTCGACCTGAGCCGGGTGCTTCTCGGTGGCCTCGGCCTTGACGTGGTTCCTGGGCACCTTCTTGGTGCGCAGCGTCCGCACGGGCTCCGTCTTCCACGCGTCGGTGGACGGGTCCTGCGCCCAGGACTCGGAGGCGTCGAGGACGGGCAGCTTCCGTACGAAGGTGTTGAGGTCGACGAGCTGCTTCTCCAGGAACAGCAGGTAGGCCACGGGCACGTCGGCGACGAGCACCCGCCCGTCCACCTTCACATCGGCCCGCGCGGTGCAGTTGGCCCAGTCCTTGGTGGCGGTCACGTCGAAGAGCCGGGTCAGCGTCGCCGCGGTCTCGCGCAGCACGTCCTCGGCCTTGACCTGCACCCGCGTGGACTCGGGCGGCAACTGCTCGCCCTCCTCGTCCTTGGGCTGGTAGGTCCGCGAGATACCGGCCAGCAACGCGGGCTTCTGCAGGCCGTGGTGCGCGGACGTCAGGTCCTGGTGCGCCTTGGACTTGATGCCCTTCTCCACTGCGATGATCTGATTGAGTTTCGCCACGTCGGAGACGGTAGCAGCGGCAGCTGCCCGACTTCGAAGGATTATTCGGCGGCGGATCGCTTCGGCCGCTGGCCCCGCTGAGACACGCACGGAGCCCCCGGCAAGCGCACGCCTGCCGGGGGCTCCGCCGGTGTCACAGTTCCACGGACTCGATAAACGCCCTCCAGGCAGCGGACTCCACGGTCAGCACAGGCCGACTCGTGTCCTTGGAATCACGGACGTACACCGCGCCCGAGGCGGCCGCGACTTCGACGCACTCACCGCCTTCGCCGCTGCTATAGCTGCTCTTGAACCAAGTCAGCCCGTCCCCACTCATCTCTCTCCCCACAACTCCTCGATCAGCGCGAGCGAATCTGCCGGAGTCAGAGCCTGCCGGGGGCTCCACCGTTGTCACAGCTCCACGGACTCGATAAACGCCCTCCAGGCAGCGGACTCCACGCTCAGCGCAGCCCGGTTCGTGTCCTTCGAGTCACGGACGTGAACCTTGTCAGGGCGAACGGCGACCTCGACGCACTCGCCTCCGCTACCCGTGCTGTAAGTGCTCTTGAACCAAGCAAACTCAGGTGCGTTCATCTCTCTCCCAGCAACTTCTCGATGAGGGCCAGCGACTCCCGCGGAGTGAGCGCCTGGGCCCGGAGGATGCCGTACTGCTCCTCAATCTCCCGCACCTGGCGCCGCTCCGTATCGAGGTGACCGACACCCGTACCGAGAAACTGCCCTCGTCCATTCCTCCGTCCCCCGACTCGGAATCCGGCCGCGGACTCCTGCTCGTGGCCGCCCTCGCGGACGACTGGGGCGTAACGCCCCGCATGTCCGCGCCGGGCAAGACAGTATGGGCGGAGCTCCTCCCACCGCACCGCCACTGAAACCCCGGCAACCTCTCCGGCCCCTGTGACCACTGGTGAGTCGGAAGCGTGTGTTCTCCAGAACCGCGTACGGACTCGAAGGACTCATCCGTGGCATCCTCTCCCCACCGCCGCCCCGCTCCCCGGCGACGCATGGCCCTCATCTCCGTCGTCGCCGTGGCGGCCGTGGGGCTCCTCATATCGCTGGTGCTGGCCTTCCGCCCCGACGGCGATTCCCACACCGTGGGATCCGCGGGCACGCCCGCCACGAGCACCGGACCGACGAGCACCGCGCCCACGGCACCGACGCCGAAGCCGTCCACGGCATCCCCGTCGCCGACGCCCACCAAGGCGACCCGGAAGCCCACGAGGACACCCACCGCATCGGCGCGAACGACGCCCGCCCGCGCCCCCGTGACGAACGCGCGGCCGGCCTCCGGCGCGGCACCGCTGGCGGGACGGATCAAGCCCGGGGTCACCTACAGCGGACTCGCCACCCACTACGACGCGGGAGACGGGAACGGCGCCTGCCTGTACGGCCCGAGCCGCGACCTGATGATCGCGGCGATGAACCACACCGACTACGAGACGTCCAAGGCGTGCGGGGCATACGTACAGGTGCGCGGGGCGGGCGGTGCCTCCGTCACGGTGCGGGTCACCAACGAGTGCCCCGAATGCGCACCCGGGCAACTGGACCTCAGCGAGCAGGCATTCGCAAAACTGGCGGCCCTCTCGGCCGGCCGGATCCCGGTCACCTGGAGGTTGCTGAGCCCCGCCACGTCCGACACGGTCTCGATCCGCTACAAGACCGGTTCCAGTCGCCACTGGTGCGGCATCCAGGTGCTCGGCCACCGCAACCCGCTGGCCCGGCTGGCGGTCGGCACCGGCAGCGGCCTGCGTCCGCTGACCCGTACCGGCTACAACTATTTCCTCTCCGAGGACGGCACCGGCTGCGGCGGCTCTCTCCGACTCACCGACATCTACGGGGAGCAGCTGACCGTCAGCGGCGTCGCCATCCGTCCGGACGCCGTCCAGGCGACCCGTGTCCAGTTCGCTCAGCACTGACACGAACCGCGTGCGCGGAACGCGGTCTACGGCCGCTCCCACTCCCGGGCAGGGAAGTCGCACGGCTTGCGCGGATCCTTCGCGGGAAGCAGCCGCAGTTGCGCGGTGGGCACCTTGAACGGCTCCGCGGCGTCCGCACCCCACAGCACGACGTCGTCCCCGGAGGTCCCGAACGAGAGGTAGGGGCGTCCTGGATGGAGCTCCGCTCCCTGTACGTTCAGCTGTTTCCTGGCCACGGTCGGCTGCACGCATATCCATTCGGGCCGTACACCGAAGTAGGGCGGTGCCACCCGGTGCGCCTTGGCGGCCGCCTTCACCGCGTCGGCGGCCTGAAGTGAGGAACCGACGGCCAGAAACGCGACAATGCTGACAACGAAGATCTGTACCACGGCGTACAAAGGAGGGTTCAGATACTCGGCCGGGCGAAGGAAGGCCGCGTGCACATGCTTCGCGATGCCCCAGCCAGCCGGCACCACCAGGGCCAGGCTCAGGAAACTCAGCAGTTTGCCCGCTGCCGCCACCTGCCAGATCCCCGGCACGTGAAGGTCCTCCGGATCGAGTCCCAACGCGTACGCGTACAGGGCGTGCAGCACCGAACCGGAGGCCACCGCGAAGGACACGAGCGCCGCGAACACCAGCGGAGCCGCCCAGGCCAGCCACTCCCCCCAGCTCCACTGCCGCACGAGCAGCCAGACACCGACCGCCGTGACCAGCGAGATGTCGAAGACAAGCATCTGGAGCGGTGTCAGAGGATCGGCCCACGGAGGGAACCAGCCGAGAACCCAGGCCAGCAGCAGAGCCGCTACGGCAAGGAGGCGTAGGGCGTTCCGCATCCGCCCGCCGGAAAGGTGGAACTGGACCGCCGCGCGCACACCGACGACTAAGCAGCCGACTGCCAGCGTTCCCCAGATCCACGCGCGAGCACCGATGGCGCGGTGCGCAAACACCACGCAGAAGGCCATCGCCATCAACCAGACCAGCTGCTTGGTCATCCAACGGTCCTCGGCCCGCTCACGTCTGCGGACAATACGGTCGTGGCCCGGCCCGTGCACCACACGTACATCGACATCCGTCCGGGGAGCGGCTCCCGTCGGCATGCCCATCCGGGCAAGCCGTCTCGCCTCCGAGGCCGTGCCGCTCACGAAGGTTCCGGTGTCGTGGCGGCCCCGGCGTTCGGTGAAACGCGTCCGCAGGACGGCCCAACGGCGGCGCAGATCCGCGAGGCGATGCCGGGGTCCCGGCGGCGGGCGCAGGGGCAGACGGTGCGTCGTGGAATGGACCCGCCACTCGGTGAACTGTTCCCGGTCCGTGTCCAGCAGGTCGCAACGCCTGACGTACATCTCGATCCGGGCGGCCTTCGCCAGCCGCTCCACCCGCCAGGCCGCGGCCCGCTCGGTCCTGCTGTTGCGCGCGCCGAACAGGCGCACTTCCACGCAGTACAGCCGCGTGTCCGGGTCCCGGGTGAGCACTCCCGCCGATATGTCCTCACCGCGTGCGAAGGAGGTGACGACCGGCCAACCGCGCTGGGCGAACTCGTTCTCGGCCGTCTCCCAGTCCCGTCGCCCCCCGCGCACCTCGACGAGTGCCAGTGCCCGCTGGTCGTACCGAACACGCACCACGTGCCTCCCCCATACGCGTGTGCCGAACGTGGCGAGATGATCCCACGGCGACCGAGCTCCCCGATACGGTCGACCGGGTAGGCGGCCCGCTGCTCAACGGGCAGGCGGAGAACGGAAATTCGGATGCGGTCACCAGCCGGGCTGCGGATGATCGGTAGGTTGTCCTTCGTCCACGCCAGGAGCCCGCATGATCCGGCGCGTCACCGCATCCGGTCTGTTTCCGCCGCCCACCTACTCGCATGCGTCCATAGTCGAGGCCGGTACGAAGCTCGCGTTCCTCGCCGGGGCCGTGCCCCTCGACGCGCGGGGAGAAGTGGTCGGTGCGGGGGATCCCGTGCGGCAGGCCGAGCAGGTGATCGCGAATCTGGGTGAGCAACTGAAGGCCGTGGGCAGCGACTTGGCGCATGTCGTGGCGACCGATGTGTACGTGGTGAGCGGTGACCCCTCGGTGCTCTCCGAGGTGTGGGAGGTGGTCGAGGCGTCGGGGCTGAGCGCCGGGCCGCACTCGTCGACCCTGCTCGGCGTGGCCTGCCTCGGGTACACCGGGCAGCTGGTGGAGATCACGGCCACCGCCGTCGTCCCCGAGGAGGCGCGCCCGTGAGCGGCGAAACCACGGTCGTTCTGCGCCGGGCGGCCGAGGCCGATGCCCTCGCCGCCGCCGACGTCTGGCTGCGCTCCTTCGCGGCCGCGCTGCCGACGGTCGGACGGCCGCGCACCGACGACGAGGTCCGTGCCTACTTCCGGGACGTGGTCGTGCCGTCGCGGGAGACCTGGGTGGCCGACGCGGGCGGCACGGTCGTGGGCGTGATGGTGCTCGACGAGGGCCTGCTGTCCCAGCTGTACCTCGATCCGGGCTGGCGCGGGCGCGGCCTCGGCGACCGGTTCATGGCCGTCGCCAAGGACCGCCGTCCGCGGGGCCTCACGCTGTGGACCTTCCAGGTCAACAAGGCCGCCCATCGCTTCTACGAAAGGCACGGCTTCGTCGCCGCCGAGTTCGCGGACGGCAGCGACAACGAGGAGCGGGAGCCGGACGTCCGGTACGTATGGCGGCCCTGAGGGCAGACGAGGGGGAAGGCCATGGGGGAGATGACGGAGAGATGATGGGGGAGACAGTGATCAGCAGACGCGGGCTGTTGGGCGGAGCGGCGATGGTGGGTGCCGGTGCGATGACGGGGGTGGTGGCCGGTGCGGGCGCCGCCGCGGCCGACGTGCCCTTGGACACGCCGTTCACCCCCGTCGCGACGCCGCATCTGGCAGAGGCCGAGCGGATGGTCCAGTACCAGCGGCTGCTGGCGGCCGGGTATCTGACGGAGGGCCTCGCCGGGCACTGGCCGCTGGACGGTTCCGCGGGCGACCGCAGCGGACGGGAACACCCCGTCACGCTCGGCTCGGGCGCGACCTGGACGACACTGCGGTCCGGCGGCGAGCTGAGCCTGGACGGCACCTCCGGGGCGTACGCGGCCACCGGCTCCGTCCTCGACACCACGGCCCCGTTCACGGTCTCGGCGTGGGTACGCCTGTCCGACGACCCCGCCGGTCCGGCGGATCTGACCAGCATGTACACCGCCGTCAGCCAGGACGGCGGCTCCGCCAGCCGCTTCCTGCTCCAGTACGACGACACGGCCCGGACATGGGCGTTCAAGGTGCGCAGCGAGGACCAGAGCACCAAGGTGTCCGCCGTCTCCACCACCCCGGTCACCAAGACCGGCGTCTGGACGCATCTGACCGGCGTCTGGGACGGCACGCGCATCCATCTGTATGTGAACGGCACGCTGGAGGCCGGCGCCGACACCACGCTCGCGTGGGCCGCGACGCAGGGCTTCAACATCGGGCGGGCCCGCTGGGACGGCGCCTACGCGAACCGGTTCAAGGGTGCGGTGGACGACGTACGGGCGTACTCCCGCGCGCTCACCGCCGCTGAGATCGCCCTGGTCAGCGGCCGTACGGCCCGGGAGAACAATGTCTACCTGGTCGGCTCCCCCGCGACCGTCGCCTGGGGCCGCCCCGACGACCTCGCGAGCTGGGTGGCTCGCGCCCGCTGCTCGTCGTTCATGACGGCCGTCCTCAAGCACACCTACGGCTGGGCGAACGACGCCTACTACCTGCAGTACTTCCAGGAGAAGGTCCCGGAGGCCGCCGACTACTGCACGGCGTTCACCAACGGCACGGCGGGCCCTCGCTTCCAGCGCATCCGCAAGGTCACCGATCTGCGGCCGGGCGACCTGATCGCGATCGACTACAAGCCGGGGCCCGACGCCGACCCCGCGACCGTCAACACCGGGCACATCGTGATGGTCCGCGAGGTCAAGGGCGTCTACACCGGCAACTCGACCGTCGACAACGAGACGCAGTACGCCGTCGAGATCCTCGACTGCACGTCGGATCCGCACGGGGTGTACGGCAAGGCCAGTTACGCCCTCTACCCCGACACCCGGATGGTCGACGACGTGAACAACCTCCAGGGCGTCGGCATCGGTCACTTGATGGTCTACGCCGACAACGCCTCCGGCGAGTTCGCCCGTTACCGGTGGAGCGTCAACAGCGGCACGTCGTACACCCCCGACAAGCGCCCGCTCGCGGCGGCCCGCATCGTCTAAGAAGTCCGGGGGAGTCCGAAGGGAGTCCGTGGGCTCACCTCGTCTTCCAGGCCACCCGGTCACCGAGCCCCGCCGCGTCCGCCGCCGTGCGCAGCACCTCCCGCAGCATCTCCGGCGTGAGCCGGCCGGTGAAGGTGTTGCGCTGGCTGACGTGGAAGCAGCCGAAGAGATCCAGCCCTTCCGGCCCGTCCGGTCGGTCGAGCCTCACGCGGGTGCCGTGGGCGAAGGCGGGCCGCGGGCGAGGCACGGTCCAGCCCGCCTCGGCGAACGCGGGCAGCGCGGCCTGCCAGCCGAAGGCACCGAGCACGACGACGGCCCTGAGCGTCGGCCGCAGCAGGCCCAGCTCCCGCACCAGCCAGTGCCGGCAGGTGTCGCGCTCCTCGGGCGTCGGCTTGTTGGCGGGCGGAGCACAGTGCACGGGCGCGGTGACGCGTACGCCGTACAGCTCCAGGCCGTCGTCGACGCTGACGGACGTGGGCTGCGAGGCCAGTCCGACGTCGTACATCGCCCGGTACAGCACATCCCCCGAGCGGTCACCGGTGAACATCCGGCCGGTGCGGTTGCCGCCGTGCGCCGCCGGGGCGAGCCCGATGATCAGCAGCCGGGCATCGGGCGGGCCGAAGCCGGGCACCGGGCGGCCCCAGTAGGTCCAGTCGGCGAAGGCGGCACGCTTGGTCCGCGCCACCTCCTCGCGCCAGGCGACCAGCCGTGGGCAGGCCCGGCAGTCGGCAAGGTGCCGGTCGAGGTCGGGCAGGCCGCGGATGTCCATGCCACAACCGTATGCCCGGGTGGAGGGGGCTCCGCCTCCGCCCGGAAAAACGCGTCCGGCCGACGCGGCTCGTGGAGCTAAGGTCGAGGACATGGCTTTGCAGGATGCGGATGAGAGCAAGGGCCGCGGGACCGGTGGGACCGGGACACGGAGGGCGGGCCGCACGCCCGACGAGGCCACAACCGAGACCACCGGAACCGGCGAGGCCGCCGGAGATTCCGGTGCCGCCGACGCGCCTGCCGTCGATCCGAAGATCGCCGCCGCGGTGGCCGCCGCCGAGGCCGCCGGGCCGGCCGACGGCGGGACCGTCCGCATCGACAGCTGGATCTGGGCCGTGCGTCTGGTCAAGACCCGCTCTCAGGGAGCGACCGCCTGCCGGGGCGGACACGTCCATGTGAACGGCGAGCGCGTCAAGCCCGCCTACTCCGTGCGCATCGGCGACGAGGTGCGCCTGCGGCACGAGGGCCGGGAGCGGGTCGTCGTCGTCAAACGCCTGATCCGCAAGCGGGTCGGCGCCCCCGTGGCGGCCCAGTGCTACATCGACAACTCCCCGCCGCCCCCGCCCCGCGAGGCCACGGCCCCCATCGGCATCCGCGACCGCGGCACCGGCCGCCCCACCAAGCGGGATCGCCGCGAGCTGGAACGACTGCGGGGAGCGGGCGGCGCCGGCGGCTTCGGCACCCCCGGGGGACGGCCGAATCCCGGGGGCCGACCGAAGGAGCGGTGATTCCGCCCGCCCTGGCACGGAGGCGGTGACGCCCGCCCGGGCCCCCGAGGCCCGCGGGACGTCACCGCCTCCGTGCGCGGATCATGCCCGTCGTCGTCGGAGCAGCTGCAGCAGCTCCGCGTTGTGGCCGCGTCGGGCCCAGGCGATGAGGGTCAGGGGCACGATCAGGATGAGCGGGGTCGCCGCGTACTGACCGTCGAACACCGTGAGCTGGACGATGAACGCGCCCACCATGAGCGCGCTCAGCGCGACGGCCGCCACGGACTGCAGGACCGGGATCAACAGGGCCACCGCCCCGGCCAGTTCGAGTGCGCCGATGGTGTACATGCCCGTGCTGCCCCAGCCGATCTTGTCGAAGGACTCGACGGCCGAGGGGTGCGCGATGAGCTTGGGCAGTGCGCTCGCGACGGCGTAGAACAGGGCGAGCAGCACCTGCACCGTGCGCAGGGCGATCCGGGCTCGGTTGCCGCGAGCGGTCGGGGCGGAGGGGACGGAAGCGGTGGTCTCGGTCACGGGTTTCTCCTGGGGGAAGCGGTCCCGGTTGCTGTCACAGAGGTAGACCGGCCCGTGCCCGAGAACTCATCGCCGTCCGCGGGAAATTCGCCCGTCTTCCCGCGCTCCGACGCCCCTATGACGTCCGGACCGCCCGCACCCACACCCCGTCCGGTGTCAGATACTCGTCCACCTCCAGCCCGGCCTCCGCCAGCGCCTCCTCGAACTCCTCCTTGGTCAGGGGCCGGGCCCGGAACGTCTGCGTCCAGACCGCGTCCGGGAACACATACTCCGCGCGCACCGAGTTCACCCCGTCCCCGACCGGCTCGGACGACAGCATCCGCACGGTGAAGCCGCCGGGGTCGACCCGCTCCCGCGGGAGGTCGGTGTGGTAGTCCTCGCCCTCCCGCTGGATGAGGACACAGCCTCCCTCCGCCAGATGCCGGGCGCAGGTGCGCAGCATTCCTCGTCGCACCTCGACGTCCCCGGCGTGCACCAGGAACGACGCGAGCATCACCACGTCGAATGTCTCGCCCAGGTCGAGGTTCTCGATGGGGCCGCATATCGTGCACGCCCCGTGGACGCGCTCCAGCATCTCGGCGGACTCGTCCACCGCCGTGACCGTGAACCCTCGCTCCAGCAGGGGGTGGGTCATCCGTCCCACTCCGCTGCCCAGCTCCAGGATGCGCGCACCGGGCGGCACGGCCGCGGCGATGATGTCCGGCTCGTCCCGCACCGGCAGGCGTGAGTAGAGCTCCACCGCGCAGCCGTCCGGTGTGATCGCACCGGGTCCCGTTCCCTCGTACCCCTCACGCATTTCAACCGTCATGCCCGAACAACGGCCCGCCTCCGCAGACCCGTTCCCACCCGTCGGTAGTTCACTCGTTCGAGTGTTCCTCAGGGCAGCGGGAACCATCCGTGCCCGATGTACCAGTGGCCGCCCGCCCGCAGATGGTCCCCCACGGCCCGCTCCACGGACGTCCGGCGCGGCAGATCACGCACCGGCAGGTCCGGATCCCCGAACACGAACTGGACGGGATCGCCGTCGGCGGGCTCCGTGTCCTGTCGGCCCGCCCGGAACCGCTCCTGGAACCGGACGATGTTGGAGTCCTCGGCGAGATACCGCTTCAGCTGCGGATCAAGCAGCCAGGAGTGGCAGACCACGACCTGGTGTCTCTCCTCGGGGAAGTGCCGGGCGAAGAAGTCCCGGGCCAGCGCCACCGACCGGTCGCACGCGGCCGGTGTCAGCGGGCCGTGGAAGTCGGGGATGTGCAGGTTCAGACAGGGCACGCCGGGGGCCACGTCCGGTCCGGCGGCCGAGATCACCCGCGCCGTGCGCTCACCGAGCCGTGCGCGCTCGAACTGCAGTCGGCCCAGCTGGTACAGCTCACCGCGGAAGTGGTGGGCCAGCCAGCGGGCCTGCCGTGGGTGCAGCCCTCCGGCGCCGGTCCGTCTGCGGTGGATCGTCATGTGCCGCCCCAGGTCGGCGAAGGTGCGCCGGCGGACGTCCGCCGGGATGCCGCGCTCGCGGTGGTACGCGCGCGTGTGGGGAAGCCCGGCGAGGAAGACGTACACCACGAAGTACGGGCCAAGCCCGGCCGGAGCCGCCGCGAGCCGCTCGTCCAGCCCCGGTGCCCCGCCGGGCTCCCCCAGGTCCCGGACCAGCTCCTCGACGCACTCCTCCAGGAGCCGCAAGACGCCCGGGTCGCCGGTCACCGTGCGGCGCAGTGCGACCAATGCGTTGATGTCCTCATGGGGGACGCAGAGGTCGAGGAGCAGTTCGGGCAGGTCGTCGGCGTCCGGCAGCACGGTGCGATTCCCCCTTTGGTGAACGTCCGTCCGAAGAGTACGTTGCAAGGAGGAGTGGTGATCCCGATGCGTACGGGCAGTGAGCCGGCGACCGCGCGCAGTGCTCTGCGGGCGCGGTTGTGGCTGAGCGTGTGGGGGCTGGCCTGGGCCGTCTTCGGCACGGTGGCCTTCGTGCTAGTCGGGCGCCCCGGCTGGGCCGCCGCCTGCGGGGTGCTCTGGGTGGTGGCCAC
The DNA here is from genome assembly GCF_025642155.1 of Streptomyces sp. HUAS 15-9. NCBI lineage: Bacteria > Bacillati > Actinomycetota > Actinomycetes > Kitasatosporales > Streptomycetaceae > Streptomyces > Streptomyces qianjiangensis. Next base: position 2,233,308 of record NZ_CP106798.1, read on the forward strand.
CGTCGACATGGCCATGATCCTCAAGCACATGCGGGAGGGCCCGCACTACCAGCCGGGCCGTGATGTCCCGCCGTACGAGCCGGTGGACGATCGTCCGCCGTTGCGTCGGCCTCCGCAGCACCGGCATCCGTGACGGGCGCACGCGTGGGGTCATGGCATCGCCGCACCGCCCGGCCGTGTCAGGAATCGAACCGTGCGGCCTTCAGATACTCCGGGTTGGGGTCCAGCGCGGCCGCCAGCCGGAAGTGGCGCTTGGCCTGGTCCGGGCGTCCCAGTCGCTCATAGGTGCGGGCAATCGCGAAGTGCGCGAACGCGTTGTCCGGCTCGCGCTCCAGGACGATGGTGAACTCCAGCTCGGCGGGCCTCAGTTGGGCGGCGGCGAAGAAGGCGCGGGCCCGCAGCAGCCGTGCGGCCGTGTTCTCGGGATGGGCGGCGATGACTCCGTCGAGCAGCTTCACCGCGCCCCTCGGGTCCCGTGCGTTGAGCAGTTGCTCGGCGGCACGGAAGTCGATGACATGCGTCTCCGGCGTACGTCCGGTCGAACCGCTGGTCTCGGGCACGACAAAGTCCTTCCCTTGCTGGAGGCGTTCAACGCCCGGCCGGCGGGCCGCTATTCCCGCGCGCGGCGGACCAGGTCGCTCCACACCTCGTCCACGCGCCGTTCCAGGGCTTCGAGCGGTACGTCGTTGTCGATGACGATGTCCGCGATCTCCAGGCGCTTCTCGCGCGTCGCCTGCGCCGCCATGCGCGCGCGTGCGTCCGCCTCGGTCATGCCCCGCAGCCGGACGAGCCGGTCGAGCTGGGTCTCGGGGCTCGCGTCGACGACGACCACGAGGTCGTACAGCGGCGCGAGGCCGTTCTCCGTGAGGAGCGGGACGTCGTGGATGACCACCGCGTCGCCGGCCGCGGCGCTCTCCAGCTCGCGGGAGCGGGCGCCCACCAGGGGATGCACGATCGAGTTCAGGACGGCCAGCTTCTCCGGGTCGGCGAAGACGATGGAGCCCAGCCGGGGCCGGTCCAGGCTGCCGTCCGCGGCAAGCACCTGTGTGCCGAAGGCCTCGACGACCGCCGCGAGGCCGGGGGTTTCGGGCGCGACGACCTCGCGTGCGATGCGGTCCGCGTCGATCAGTACGGCACCGTGCGCGGCGAGCAGCCGCGACACCTCGCTCTTGCCGGCGCCGATCCCACCGGTGAGGCCAACTTTCAGCATGAGCGGAAGCTTAGGCCCTGCCACCGACAGGGCGCCCACCGGTCGCACCGCTCAGTTGTCGCCCTCCCGCTCCGCCAGGAACTTCTCGAATTCCCGGCCGATCTCGTCCGCCGACGGGATGTCCGCCGACTCGGCGAGCATGTTGCCGCGGCTCTCGGCGCCCGCGGCGGCGTCGTACTGGTGCTCAAGGCCCTGGACGAGGGAGGTGAGCTCCTCGTCGCCCTCCTGGATCTGCCGGTCGATCTCCGTCTGCGTGCGGTGCGCCTCCGTGCGCAGGGAGTGCGCGATGCCGGGCAGGACCAGGCCGGTCGCGGCCGTGATGGCCTCCAGGACGGTCAGTGCCGCGTCCGGGTAGGCCGAGCGGGCGATGTAGTGCGGGACGTGCGCGGCGACGCCCAGGACGTCGTGCCCGGACTCCATGAGGCGGTACTCGACGAGCGCCTCGGCGCTGCCGGGCACCTGTGCCTCGTCGAAGGGGCTGCGGTGGCCCGGGACGAGGTCGGTGCGGTTGCCGTGGGGGGTGAGGCCGACCGGGCGGGTGTGCGGGACGCCCATCGGGATGCCGTGGAAGTTCACGGAGAGCCGTACGCCGAGACGCTCCACGATCTGCCGTACGGCGGCGGCGAAGCGCTCCCACTCCACGTCCGGCTCGGGGCCGGAGAGCAGCAGGAAGGGGGCTCCCGTGGTGTCCTGGACGAGCCGTACCTCGATGGTCGGCTCCTCGTACTCGGTCCAGCGGTCCCGCTTGAAGGTGAGCAGCGGGCGGCGGGCCCGGTAGTCCACGAGCCGGTCGTGGTCGAAGCGGGCGACGACCTGGTGGGGCAGGGACTCGAGGAGCCGCTCGACGATCTGGTCGCCGGTCTCACCCGCGTCGATGTATCCGTCGAAGTGGTAGAGCATGACAAGTCCGGCCGACTCCTGGGCGAGCGCCATGTCGACGACGGCAAGCCCCTTCGGCTCCCATGCGTACAAACCCTGCGGATCTAGCACTGTGACCGCTCCTCCTCGTGTCAGTAGTCGACAACGCGGCCCGGAACGTGGGCATTCCCGCCCACGCCCCTGATCAGGCCTGTCTCACCGCGTTTTCGTGCGCGGGTCCACCAGAGCACGAGGCGCCGCGCGGCCGACCGTCACGCGCGCGTGGCCGTGGACTCCCCGACGTGGACGCCGGGTTCACCGCTCCCGGGCAGCGCTGAGGGGCCGTACCCCGAAAGGTACGGCCCCTGCAGTCAACGGCTAAGCCTCAGCGGCAGCGATCAGCTCTGGCCGCCGGCCAGCTTCTCGCGCAGCGCGGCAAGCGCCTCGTCCGAGGCCAGCGCACCGGAGGTGTCCGCGCCCTCGGAGGAGTACGAACCGCCACCCGCGGCCGGAGCCGCACCCGCGGCGTCGCCACCCTCGGCAGCGGCGGCAGCGTCGGCCTCGCGGCTCTTGATGACCTGCTGCTGGTGCTGCTCGAAGCGCTGCTGCGCCTCGGCGTACTGGTGCTCCCACTCCTCGCGCTGCTTCTCGTAGCCCTCGAGCCAGTCGTTGGTCTCGGGGTCGAAGCCCTCGGGGTAGATGTAGTTGCCCTGGTCGTCGTAGGACGCGGCCATGCCGTACAGGGTCGGGTCGAACTCGACCGAGGCCGGGTCGGCACCGAAGGACTCGTTGGCCTGCTTCAGCGAGAGGCTGATGCGACGACGCTCGAGGTCGATGTCGATGACCTTGACGAAGATCTCGTCGTTGACCTGGACGACCTGCTCCGGGATCTCCACGTGGCGCTCGGCCAGCTCGGAGATGTGGACCAGACCCTCGATGCCCTCGTCGACGCGGACGAACGCACCGAACGGAACCAGCTTCGTGACCTTGCCGGGCACGACCTGGCCGATCTGGTGGGTGCGGGCGAACTGCTGCCACGGGTCTTCCTGGGTCGCCTTCAGCGACAGGGAGACGCGCTCGCGGTCCATGTCGACGTCGAGGACCTCGACGGTGACCTCCTGGCCGACCTCGACGACCTCGGAGGGGTGGTCGATGTGCTTCCAGGACAGCTCGGAGACGTGGACCAGACCGTCGACGCCACCCAGGTCCACGAAGGCACCGAAGTTGACGATCGAGGAGACCACACCGGAGCGGACCTGACCCTTCTGGAGGGTCGTGAGGAACGTCTGGCGGACCTCGGACTGGGTCTGCTCCAGCCAGGCGCGGCGGGACAGGACCACGTTGTTGCGGTTCTTGTCCAGCTCGATGATCTTGGCCTCGAGCTCCTTGCCGACGTACGGCTGGAGGTCGCGGACGCGGCGCATCTCGACCAGGGAGGCCGGGAGGAAGCCACGGAGGCCGATGTCGAGGATGAGACCACCCTTGACGACCTCGATGACGGTACCGGTGACGATGCCGTCCTCTTCCTTGATCTTCTCGATGGTGCCCCAGGCGCGCTCGTACTGGGCACGCTTCTTCGAGAGGATCAGGCGGCCTTCCTTGTCCTCCTTCTGGAGGACGAGGGCCTCGATCTCGTCGCCGACGGCAACGACCTCGTTGGGGTCGACGTCGTGCTTGATCGAGAGCTCGCGGCTCGGGATGACACCTTCGGTCTTGTAACCGATGTCGAGCAGGACCTCGTCCCGGTCGACCTTCACGATGACGCCGTCGACGATGTCGCCGTCGTTGAAGTACTTGATCGTCTCGTCGATCGCTGCGAGGAATGCTTCCTCGTTACCGATGTCGTTGACCGCTACCTGCGGGGTGGTGGCGGTGGTCTCGGTGCTGCTCGTCATGTGGGAAAGGGCTCCGGTACGGACATTGAAGTCGTAGGTACTGCTACGCCGGGAGCCCGTATCGCTCTGAAGAAGCCGGACAGCCAAGGAAGCGCCCCACCAGCGACTGGTGACGGCGCCTCGACAACCGAGGGGACATACAACAGATGCGAGCGCAGCCTGCTACGTCTGAGGTGCGCAGGCCCGCAGCGCAACTTGTAGCATACGGGGGCAGCCGGACAGGGTCAATGCGCGAAGCGCACACCCGGGGCGGATCGCCGCATAACCGGCACAAGAAACGTCCCAGCAGGCCACGCGGGCCTGAGGGAACCTCCTCCGTGACACGGCCCTGAGGGTTGGACGGAAGAGTACGACGAGGGAGCCGATCATCCAAGAGCCCGAAGCGTTCGAACCCGAAGCCACCCGGCGCGACGCCGATGCCACCGAGAGCTCCAGGGCCAATCGGGGCTGGTGGGACCGGAACGCGGACGAGTACCAGGTCGAACACGGCACGTTCCTCGGCGACGACCGTTTCGTGTGGGGCCCCGAGGGCCTCGACGAGGTGGAGGCCGAACTGCTCGGCGCGCCGGAGGAGCTGAAGGGCAAGGACGTCCTGGAGATCGGCGCGGGCGCGGCGCAGTGCTCGCGCTGGCTGGCCGCCCAGGGGGCCCGGCCGGTGGCCCTGGACCTCTCCCACCGCCAGCTCCAGCACGCGCTGCGCATCGGCGGATCGTTTCCTCTGGTGTGCGCCGACGCCGGTGCGCTCCCCTTCGCCGACGCCTCCTTCGACCTGGCGTGTTCGGCCTACGGGGCGCTGCCGTTCGTGGCGGATCCGCGGCTGGTGCTGCGCGAGGTGCACCGGATACTCCGCCCGGGTGGCCGCTTCGTGTTCTCGGTGACGCATCCCGTCCGCTGGGCCTTCCCGGACGAGCCGGGGCCCGAGGGGCTGTCGGTGGCGGCCTCGTATTTCGACCGCACGCCGTACGTCGAACAGGACGAGGAGGGTAGGGCGGTCTACGTGGAGCACCACAGGACGATCGGTGACCGCGTCCGGGACATCGTGGCCTCGGGCCTGCGTCTGGTGGACCTGGTGGAGCCGGAGTGGCCGGCCTGGAACACCGCGGAGTGGGGCGGCTGGTCCCCGCTGCGGGGTGCCCTCATCCCCGGGACGGCGATCTTCGTGTGCGAGCGGGACTGATCGTGTGCGAGCGGGACCGGGATTCCGCCGGGCACGCGCGCGTGAGGGCGGTTCCGGGGGCCGTACGACACTAGGGGCGTGATCCGTTACGACGCCCTGGACGTTCTGCCCGTACGTGGTGCCCTGCCCGCCCTGGACGACGCCCTGGAGGGACACGGCACCGCCGTCCTGGTCGCGCCGCCCGGCACCGGCAAGACGACGCTGGTGCCACTGGCGCTGGCCGGGCTGCTGGGCACGGGGCCGGCCCGGCGTGTGGTCGTGGCCGAGCCGCGCAGGATCGCGGCGCGGGCGGCCGCGCGGCGGATGGCGTGGCTGCTGGGCGAGAAGGTCGGGGAAAGCGTCGGCTACACCGTGCGCGGGGAGCGCGTCGTGGGCCGCCACGCGCGCGTGGAGGTCGTCACGACCGGTGTGCTGCTCCAGCGCCTCCAGCGGGACCAGGAGCTGACGGGTGTCGACGTGGTCGTGCTCGACGAGTGCCACGAGCGGCATCTGGACGCGGACACCGTGGCGGCGTTCCTGTGGGACGTACGGGAGACCCTGCGGCCGGAGCTGCGGCTGGTGGCCGCGTCGGCGACCACCGACGCGCAGGGGTGGGCGCGGCTGCTGGGCGGGGCGCCGGTGGTCGAGGCCGCGGGCGTGTCGCACCCCGTGGAGGTGGTGTGGGCGCCGCCGGTGCGCCCGGTGCGGCCGCCGCACGGAATGCGCGTCGACCCCGCACTGCTGGCCCACGTGGCGTCGGTGGTGCGGCGGGCGCTGGCCGAGCGGCCGGGGGACGTGCTGTGTTTCCTGCCCGGCGTGGGCGAGATCGCGCGGGTGGCCGGGCAGTTGGGGGACCTGGGCGGCATCGAGGTACTCCAGGTGCACGGGCGGGCGCCGGCGGCGGTGCAGGACGCCGTGCTGGCGCCCGGTGAGCGGCGCCGGGTGGTGCTGGCCACGTCGGTGGCGGAGTCCTCCCTGACAGTGCCCGGGGTGCGGGTGGTGGTGGACTCCGGGCTGGCACGGGAACCGCGTGTCGATCACGCGCGCGGGCTGAGCGCGCTGACGACGGTACGGGCCTCGCAGGCGGCGGGGCGGCAGCGCGCGGGGCGGGCCGGGCGTGAGGCGCCGGGTGCGGTGTACCGGTGCTGGGCGGAGGCCGAGGATGCCCGTCTGCCCCGTTTTCCTTCGCCGGAGATCAAGGTGGCCGACCTGACGGCGTTCGCCCTTCAGACGGCCTGCTGGGGCGATCCGGACGCCTCCGGGCTGGCGCTGCTGGATCCGCCGCCGGGCGGGGCGATGGCGGCGGCGCGCTCCGCGCTGACGGCCGTGGGGGCGGTCGACTCCGCCGGGCGGGCCACGGAGCGGGGGGTTCGGCTCGCGCGGCTGGGGTTGCACCCCCGGCTGGGGAGGGCGTTGCTGGACACGTCCGCCTACGGCGCGGGTGCCGAGATTGTCGCGCTGCTCAGCGAAGAGGCTCCGCCGGAGTACGGGGACGACCTGGCGTCGGCCTTGCGTGTCGCGCGGCGCGGTGGTGACGCCTACGCCAAGCGGTGGGCCGCTGAAGTCCGGCGGCTGCGGGCCGTGGTCTCGGAGGGGTTTCCCACCCGCCCACCCGTCTCCCTCAGTTGCAAGTGGACGCCCAGGCCGGCACAGGAACCGGCGATCAACAGATCGCCGGGCTCGTCGCCGCGTTCGCCTTTCCCGAGCGGATCGCCAGGCTCGACGGCGGCTCGTACCTCATGGTGTCCGGGACCCGGGCCGAGGTCACCGACGGCTCGTTCCTGCGCGGAGCGCCCTGGATCGCCGTCGCCGTCGCCGACCGGCCCGTCGGCAGGGGACACGCGCGCGTGCAGCTCGGGGCCGTCGTCGACGAGGACGTCGCCCGGCTCGCGGCCGGTTCAATGCTGGCGGCGCGGGACGAGGTCCACTGGGCCGACGAGGACGTGGTCGCACGCAGGGTGGAGCGGCTGGGGGCGGTCGAGCTGGCGGTGCGGCCGCTGAAGGACGCCGACCCCGCCCTCGTACGCGACGCGCTTCTGGAAGGGCTGCGGCAGGAGAGGTTCGGGCTGCTGCGGTGGTCGGCGGAGGCGGAGGCACTGCGGCAGCGGCTGGCCTTTCTGCGGCTGCATCTCGGCGAACCGTGGCCGGACGTGTCGGACGGTGCCCTCCACGCGCGCGTGGACGAATGGCTGGAACCCGAGCTGGGACGGGCACGGCAGCGGGCCGACCTCGCGCGGATCGATGCCAGGGAGGCGCTCGGACGGCTGCTGCCGTGGGCCGGCGGGGACGCCGCCCGGCTCGACGAACTCGCCCCCGAGCGGATGGCCGTACCCAGTGGGTCCAGAATCCGGATCGACTACGCGAACCCCGAGCAGCCCGTCCTGGCCGTGAAACTGCAGGAGATGTTCGGGCTGCACGAGTCGCCGCGGGTGGCCGGGGTGCCGCTGCTCGTGCATCTCCTCTCCCCCGCCGGGCGGCCCGCCGCCGTCACCGCCGACCTCGCCTCCTTCTGGAGGGACGGCTACAAGGGCGTACGGGCCGAACTGCGCGGCCGGTACCCGAAGCATCCGTGGCCGGAGGACCCGGCCACCGCCGAGCCCACCCGGCACACCAACGCCCGGTTCAGGCGCTGACCGGCTCCGGTTCCGCGGCCTGTGCCGGTGCCGGGTCCGCCGGGCGGCGGCCGCGCGCCTCCAGGTACAGGGAGAGCGACAGGAGCGCCAGGCCGAGGCCCAGGAAGCCCCAGGGCAGGTAGGACGTGAGCAGCAGGACGACGGTGCGGTTGTGCTCGACCAGGGCCACGGTGTGCTCGATGTAGTCCTCGCGCATCTTCACGTGACCGGCGAACGCCGTCACCCGATCACGGCCGCCGAGCAGGGTGCCGCCGCGCAATTCCTCCTTGTGGATCTCCTCGCCGTAGACGGGGGCGCCGGTCACGGGCTCGACCCAGAACCTGCGGACCGTGGTGTACCAGCGGGTGGTGCCCGTCTTGGCAACCGACTCCGGGGTGATGCCCCGCACGGGCATGGTCTTCGGGAAGGGCACCTTGGTCCAGGGAATGGTCTGCTCGAAGTAGTAGACGTGCACCCCACGGAAGGTCCGGGTCCCCTTGTAGTGGATGGGGTTGGTGGTGCGGGTCTGCGCGTCGAAGTACTCGTAGTCCCGTTTCTCGGTGAGGAAGGGCCACTTGAACTCGATGCCCTCCCGTTTGACCGGGTCGCCGTCGACCGTCTCGCCGGTGGCGTGGACGGGTTCCTGGGAGTGCGCGTCGAAGATGTAGCGCTCGGGGATCCGGGAGACCATCTTGCCGTCGGGGCCCTGGACATAGGACAGGCCGTCCCAGACGACCACGTCCTTGCCCGCCGTCCTCTCGATCCGGTCGGAGGCCGCCACGTTGCCCCTGAGGGTCTGCACGATGGTGACCTTCGGGACCTTCTTCGCCCTCATCGTGCCGTAGTCGAGGAGCGTGGCGTCCTTCGCCTCAAGGACCATGTCCTGGTACTGGTTCGCCGGGATCTTGGCCAGGCGCGGGAAGGCGTACCAGCGCAGCAATGGGGACAGCGCCGCGAAGAACACGGCGAGGGCGAGCAGGATCAGGCTGGTCTTGCGGCGCATCTCGGCCTCCCTCCCGGACGGGGCGGTTACGGGTGTGCGGGCACCGTCGTGAGCAGTGGCTTCGGGGATGTCCCTCCCGTGGGCGCCCCCATGCCGGTGATCGTGAGGACCAGGGCGAGCGCGAGGGCGAGACCGGTCGCGGCGGCGATCAGGGCGCGCATGCGGGGCCTCCTGGCGGACGGTTCCTGACAGGTCGTCAGGTTCGGCACCGTAGCAATGGCCGGGCGAGATGAGAACACGTTGCGCACACAGACGAGGGCGCCCCTCCGCCGGAGCGGAGGGGCGCCCTGTGGAGCGGGCCGGGCTACGCCGAAGGACTGGCGGACGGGCTCGTGGAGGTGCTGGGCGAAGGGCTGGGCGAAGGGTCGGCCGCGGCGACCGTCAGTTCGACGGTCAGCGTGGCGCCACCGGTGGTGGTGATGCGGAGCAGGAAGGTGCCGGTGGCATCGTCCGCGTACAGCTTCGGCAGCTCGATCTGGCCGTTCGCGTCCGTCTTGAGGTCCGTGAGGGTGCGTACGGCCTTGCCGTCGGCGTCCTTGAAGTAGGGGCCCTTGTCGTTCTCGGTCGCGTCGTCCGCCGACTTGATGAGGGTCGCGGTGGCCGCGACCTTGTCCGCGACGGCGCCCTTGTACGTCGCCTTCACCTCGACCCGGTCGGCGAACTCGCCACCCGGAGTGCAGGTCAGCGCGGTGTCGCTGGTACGGGCGAGGGCGTCGGCGGCATGCGGGGTGACCGTGGCCCGGTAGTCGGGGGCGCTGACCGAGCGGCCCACGATGGTGGCACGGACGGTGAAGTCGCCGGTCTTCTCACCCGCCTGGAGCGCGGGTGCGACGGCCACGCCCTTGCTGTCGCTGACGACCGTGGCGACGCTCTCGCCGCCGGTGAAGGTGGTGTCCGTGTCCCCGACTATGGAGAACCGGATCCTGACCTTGCCGACGGCCTTGCCGGCCTTGGTCTCGGCACGCGTGCTGATCTTCTTGGTGAACGCATGCCCAGCCATCGCGGTGAGCTTGGCGGTGCCCGCGTCCTCCAGGTGGTCCACCGTCTCGGTGGGGGTCGGCGGCGTCTGCGACGGCTTGGAAGGGTTCGGACTCGGACTCGGGCTCGTGTCATGGCTCGGCCTGCCGGGGCTGGGCGTCTCCTCGGCCGGCTTCGAGTTCTGCCGGGGGTGGTCGTCGCTGCGCCCCGAGGGCAGGCTGCCGGTGCCGTCGGGGACGGAGTGGCTGCCCTTGCGGTAGTACTCGAACCACGACAGGACCGTGTTGAGGTAGTCCTGCGAGTTGTTGTAGCTGAGGATCGCGCGGCTCATGTCCGCCTGGGCGGACAGGTCCCAGCCGTTGCGGCACAGGTAGTGGCCGGCCGCGAGCGCCGCGTCGTAGACGTTGTTGGGGTCCTTGACGCCGTCGTCGTTGCCGTCGCGGCCCGCCCAGGCCCAGGTCGACGGGATGAACTGCATGGGGCCGACGGCCTGGTCGTACTCGCTGTTGCCGTCGTACCGGCCGTTGTCGGTGTCCTTGATGAGCGCGAAGCCGTTGCCGTCGAGCTCCGGGCCGAGGATCCGACCGAGGGTGGTGCCGTTCGCGTCGATACGGCCGCCGCGGGCCTGGCCCGACTCGACCTTGCCGATGGCGGCGAGGAGTTGCCAGGGCAGGTTGCAGCCCGGCTTCGAGCCCCGCAGCTCCGCCGCGGCCTTCTTGTAGGCGTCGAGGACGGTCGCGGGGATGCCCGACTCGGCGTCCCCCTGGGCGACGGGGGTGCCCGCGGTCGACGACGGGCTGGGGTTCGGACTGCTGAGCGGCGGAAGGTCCGTGTAGTACGGCGAGTTGCCGGTGGCGTTGGCCGTGCCGTCGGCCCCCGCCTCGGGCGCCGGGCTGGTGGCACCGGTGGCGGACTGTCTGCCGTCGTCGTCGGACGTGACACCCGGGGCCTGGGACCCGGAGAGGGCCGCGACCGCTGCCGCGGCCACGGCGGTCGTCGCCGCCCCCTTGTACAGCCCCCTGCCGAAATGCGCCGTCATGGCGTGAACCCCTCCCGTGGACGCCCGAGCGCCCGTCTCTGTCTGACCGCTCGCCCTGTTGTGACGGATGACCCCGTGATCTGGTTGCCCTGTAGCGCCATTCGATGCGCGCGATGCGGTTCGGTGGCGCTTTCGCGCCTGCTCCCCCGTACCGCGACGCAGGTGACCCTACGACAACCCCCTTTGCCCAGACCCCCGGTGATGGCCGGATTTCACCCACTGGCCATGTGGCCCTGTCGTGGGTTGCCGTCACCCATACTTGACGGATGTGATCACCGGTCGGAGGCCGGCCGACAACCGCTCCAGGGGGATTCGTTGCCGTTCACTCTCAGCCATGCGGCCGCGGTCCTGCCCGCGGTGCGCGGGGACGGATCAGGCCGGGGGCGGCTCGTGCCCGCGGTGCTCGTCGCGGGCTCCTTTGCTCCCGACATGACCTATTACGCGGCCAGTGTCCTGTCGGGCGCGATGGAGTTCGGGGACGTCACGCACTCGTTCGCCGGTGTCTTCAGCGTCGACGTGCTCATCGCCTGGGCGCTGGTGGGGCTGTGGCTGCTGGTGCGGGAGCCGCTGGTGGCGCTGGCGCCACGGGCCCGGCAGGGGCGGGTGGCGGCGCTGCTGCGCTGCGGGGCGCCACGCGCGCGCGTGCGGCCCGCTTCGGTGGCGTGGTGGTACGCCTCCGCGGCGCTCGGCGCGCTGACGCACGTCGTGTGGGACGCGTTCACGCATCTCGACCGGTGGGGGATGCGGCTGTTCCCGGTCCTCGGCCGGGAGTTGGCGGGCTCACCGCTGTACTGGTACCTGCAGTACGGCGGCTCGGCGTTGGCCGCGGTCGTGATCGCGGCGTTCCTGACGTATGCGGTACGGCGGGCGCCCTCGGGTGAGCCGGTGGGGGTGCCGCTGTTGTCGGTACGGGACCGGTGCTGGGCCGGGGTCGTGATCGGCGGCTGCGCCGTGGCCGGGGCGGCGCAGCGTGTGGCGGGATGGTGGGAGTACCGCGGCGGGGGCTCGGCCAAGCCCTGGGACGTGGTGCCGACGGTGTGCTTCGGGGCGGGCGCCGGGCTGGTGCTGGGGCTGCTGGTGTACGCCGCCGGGGTCAGGGTGTGGCGTCCGGTCCCGGTTGCCGCCGTTCCCGGCGGGGAGCGTGCCGAGCCGAGCCGTCCGGTCGCTCGGTGAGGGGCGCGACGAAGACGGTGATCCTGCGGGCCGGGCGTGGCCTCGGGAGCAGGGTGAGAAGCAGCGCGAGGTAGCCGCGGCCGAGGTCGGCCCACTGGCGCCAGGCCAGTGCCCGGTCCGCCCTGGAGGCCCTGGTGGTGAGCCGGTGTCCGAGGGCTGCCGCGGTGCTGCGCACCGCTGTCCTCAGGTCGGTGTGGATGCGGGCGGTGCTTGCGTCGGCCGCGAAGGCCGGAATCCGCGAGGGCGGCATGGACGGGGGCGCGACGGCGTCCGCCTGTGCCGTGGTCCGTGCCAGGGCCGTCCGGCGGTGGAGCATGCGTATACCCATGCCCGCATCCTCACCGCCGGGAGGGCGGGGGGCGCATTGACGGGGGCCACGTGAGTGACGGGCCCTGCGGGGCCTGGGCCGGGGTGGTGCGGGGTGCGGGTGCGGGCGCCGGTGCGGGCGCGGAGGGGGCGTCCCCGAGGTGGACGCCCCCTCCGCCGAGCCGGAGCCTGAGCTGGATCCGGAGCCGGACCCGGGCCCGGAGCTGGAGACTGAGCCAAGGCCCGAGGCCCGAGGCCGGACCCGGAGCTGGATCCGAAGCCGGAGCTGGAGACCGAGCCCGAGCCCGAGCCGGACCCGAAGCCGGAGCTGGATCCAGAGCCGGACCCGGATCCAGAGCCGAAGCCGGAGCTGGAGACCGAGCCCGAGCCGGACCCGGACCCGAAGCCGGAGCTGGATCCAGAGCCGGACCCGGATCCAGAGCCGGACCCGATGCCGGAGCCGGAGCTGGATCTGGAGACCGAGCCCGAGCCGGACCCGAAGCCGGAGCTGGATCCAGAGCCGGACCCGGATCCAGAGCCGGACCCGATGCCGGAGCCGGAGCTGGATCTGGAGACCGAGCCCGAGCCGGACCCGAAGCCGGAGCTGGATCCAGAGCCGGACCCGGATCCAGAGCCGGGCCCGGATCCAGAGCCGGAGCTGGATCTGGAGACCGAGCCGGACCCGGACCCGAAGCCGGACCCGCAGCTGGAGACTGAGCCTGGGCCGGAGCCCGAGCCGCCGCAGGCTAGTGCGCCGCGGACTCCCAGTCCGGGCCCACGCCCACCGACACGTCCAGGGGTGCTCTCAGGTGGACCGCGGCCGCCATTTCGCGGCGGACGATCTTCTCCGTGGCCGCGCGTTCGCCGGGGGCGATCTCCAGGACGATTTCGTCGTGGACCTGGAGGAGCATGCGGGACTTGAGGTCCGCCTCGCGCAGGGCCCGGTCGACGTGGAGCATGGCGATCTTGACGATGTCCGCCGCCGTGCCCTGGATCGGCGCGTTGAGGGCCATCCGCTCCGCCGCCTCGCGCCGCTGGCGGTTGTCGCTGTTGAGGTCGGGGAGGTAGCGCCGGCGCCCGAAGAGCGTCGCCGTGTAGCCGGTCGCCCGGGCCTCGTCGACCGCCCGCCGCAGATAGTCCCGTACACCGCCGAACCGCTCGAAGTACGTGTCCATCAGGGCGCGGGCCTCGCCCGCCTCGATGTTCAGCTGCTGGGACAGGCCGAAGGCCGACAGACCGTACGCCAGGCCGTAGGACATCGCCTTGATCTTGCGGCGCATCTCCGCGTCGACGGCGGAGCGTTCGACCGAGAAGACCTGGGAGGCGACCGTGTTGTGCAGGTCCTCCCCTGAGGTGAACGCCTCGATCAGGCCCTCGTCCTCGGAGAGATGGGCCATCACCCGCAGTTCGATCTGGCTGTAGTCCGCGGTCATGAGGGACTCGAAGCCCTCGCCGACCACGAAGCCGCGCCGGATCGCCCGGCCCTCGTCGGTGCGGACCGGGATGTTCTGCAGGTTGGGGTCGGTGGAGGACAGCCGGCCGGTCGCCGCCACCGTCTGGTTGAAGGTGGTGTGGATACGGCCGTCGGCGGCGACGGTCTTGATCAGGCCCTCGACCGTGACGCGCAGCTTCGCCTGCTCGCGGTGGCGGAGCATGATGACCGGCAGTTCGTTGTCGGTCTGGCCGGCGAGCCAGGCCAGGGCATCGGCGTCGGTGGTGTAGCCGGTCTTCGTCTTCTTGGTCCTGGGCAGGGCCAGCTCGCCGAAGAGGACCTCCTGGAGCTGCTTGGGCGACCCCAGGTTGAACTCGTGCCCGGCCGCGGCGTGCGCCTCCTTCACGGCCTGCTGCACCGCGCCCGCGAAGGTCTGCTCCATGGCCTCCAGGTGAGCCCGGTCGGCCGCGATGCCGTGCCGCTCCATCCGGGCGAGCAGGGCGGAGGTGGGCAGCTCCATGTCGCGCAGCAGGTCCGCCGCGCCGACCTCCTGGAGCTTGCCCTCGAAGGCCTCGCCCAGGTCGAGGATCGCGCGGGCCTGGATCATCAGGGCCTCGGCCTCGGCGCCGTCGTCCACGCCGAACGCCAGCTGGCCGTCGGCCGCGGCGGCGGGGGCCAGCTCGCGGTGCAGGTACTCCAGGGACAGCGCGTCCAGGTCGAAGGAGCGACGGCCCGGCTTGACCAGGTAGGCGGCGAGCGCGGTGTCCATGGTGACGCCCGCGACGCTCCAGCCGTGCTCGGCGAGGACCCGCATGGCGCCCTTGGCGTTGTGGAAGACCTTGGGCTTCGCCGCGTCGGCCAGCCACCCGGCGAACGCGTTCTCGTCGGCCTCGTCCAGCTCGGACGGGTCGAACCAGGCGGCCGCGCCGTCGGCCGCGGCGAGCGCGATCTCGGTGACCGAGCCGGTGCCCAGCGCCCAGGCGTCGACCGTGGCGACGCCGAGGCTCTGCATGGCGTGCCCGGCGAGCCACGGGGCCAGCTCGCCGGTGCCGAGCACGGTGCCGTCCAGTTCGACGCCCTCGGTGGCGACAGGGGTGGTCTCGGCCTCCTCGGCGCCGGGGTCGACGGCGAAGAGGCGCTCGCGCAGGGAGGGGTTCCTGATCTCCAGGGTGTCCAGGACCATCGCGACCGTCTTGCGGTCGTACGGGGCCCGCCCCAGGTCGGTGACCGCCTTGGGCAGCTCCACCGCGCGCTCCAGCTCGGTGAGCCGGCGGTTGAGCTTGACCGCCTCCAGGTGGTCGCGGAGGTTCTGCCCGGCCTTGCCCTTGACCTCCTCGACGCGCTCCACCAGTTCGGCGAAGGAGCCGAACTGGTTGATCCACTTCGCGGCGGTCTTCTCGCCGACGCCGGGAATACCCGGGAGGTTGTCGGACGGGTCGCCGCGCAGCGCCGCGAAGTCGGGGTACTGGGCGGGCGTCAAGCCGTACTTCTCGAAAACCTTCTCCGGGGTGAACCGGGTGAGCTCCGAGACGCCCTTCGTCGGGTACAGCACCGTCGTGTGCTCGGTGACCAGCTGGAAGGAGTCGCGGTCGCCGGTGACGATCAGCACCTCGAAGCCCTCGGCCTCGGCCTGGGTGGCGAGCGTGGCGATGACGTCGTCCGCCTCGTACCCCTCGACGGCGAAGCGCTCGGCGTGCATCGCGTCCAGGAGCTCCCCGATCAGCTCGACCTGGCCCTTGAACTCGTCCGGGGTCTTGGAGCGGTTGGCCTTGTACTCGGTGAACTCCTCCGAGCGCCACGTCTTGCGGGAGACGTCGAAGGCCACCGCGAAGTGCGTGGGCGCCTCGTCGCGCAGCGTGTTGGCCAGCATCGACGCGAAGCCGTAGATCGCGTTCGTCGGCTGGCCCGTCGCGGTCGTGAAGTTCTCCGCGGGCAGCGCGAAGAACGCGCGGTAGGCCAGGGAGTGCCCGTCCATGAGCATCAGCCGCGGGCGGTCGCCACCGGGGGTGCTGTCGGTCTTCTTCGATGCTGTCTCTGCCACGCCCCCGATCCTGCCATGTGCCACTGACAGCCGGACCTCACCCGTGCGTGCCCCCGGCGGCCGGGCGGCGCCCGCACCTGTTGTCGTTGCCCCTTCCGCAACTATTGCTTCATACGCAACCATGGCCCGTGTCCTCCGCGAAACCCCGGCCGCCTCGGCTGTCGGAGGTGCGTGCGAGGATCGCAGACGTAGTCCACGTGTGCCGGTGAAGGAGAGCGCAGCCATGGCGACGAAGCCACCCCAGGGTGACCCGGTTCAGGACGCGCCGCGGGTCGCCGAGCCGCAGCACGCGGCGGCCGGCCTCCCGGCGATCGGGCACACGCTGCGCATGGCCCAGCAGCAGATGGGCGTGAAGCGCACCATGCTGACGCTGCTGAGCGTCAACCAGAAGAACGGCTTCGACTGTCCGGGCTGCGCCTGGCCGGAGCCCGACCACCGGCACCGGGCGGAGTTCTGCGAGAACGGCGCGAAGGCGGTGGCCGAGGAGGCCACGCTGCGCCGGGTCACCCCGGAGTTCTTCGCCGCGCACACCGTGGCGGATCTGGCGACCCGCAGCGGCTACTGGCTGGGCCAGCAAGGCCGCCTCACCCACCCCATGTATCTCCCCGAAGGGGGCGAACGCTACGAGCCGGTCTCCTGGGAGCGCGCCTTCGACATCGTCGCCGAGGAGATCGCCGGCCTCGCCTCGCCCGACGAGGCCGTCTTCTACACCTCGGGGCGTACGAGCAACGAGGCCGCCTTCCTCTATCAGCTGTTCGCGCGCGAGCTGGGCACGAACAACCTGCCGGACTGCTCGAACATGTGCCACGAGTCGTCCGGCTCGGCGCTGAACGAGACGATCGGCATCGGCAAGGGCAGCGTCCTGCTGGACGACCTCTACAAGGCGGACCTGATCGTCGTCGCGGGGCAGAACCCCGGCACCAACCACCCGCGCATGCTCGCCGCCCTGGAGAAGGCCAAGGCCAACGGCGCGAAGATCATCAGCGTCAACCCGCTGCCCGAGGCGGGCCTGGAGCGCTTCAAGAACCCGCAGACCCCGCAGGGCATGATCAAGGGCGCCGCGCTGACCGATCTCTTCCTGCAGATTCGCATCGGCGGCGACCAGGCCCTCTTCCGCCTCCTCAACAAGCTGATCCTGGAGACGGACGGCGCGGTCGACGAGGACTTCGTGCGCGAACACACGCACGGATACGAGGAGTTCGCCGAGGCCGCCCGCGCCGCCGACTGGGACGAGACGCTCGCGGCGACCGGACTCACACGCGCGGAGATCGACGAGGCGCTGCGGATGGTGCTCGCCTCGCGGCGCACCATCGTCTGCTGGGCCATGGGCCTGACCCAGCACAAGCACTCGGTGCCGACCATCCGCGAGGTCGTCAACTTCCTTCTGCTGCGCGGCAACATCGGCCGCCCGGGCGCGGGCGTGTGCCCGGTGCGCGGCCACTCGAACGTGCAGGGCGACCGCACCATGGGCATCTTCGAGCGGCCCGCCCCGGCCTTCCTGGACGCCCTGGAGAAGGAGTTCGGCTTCGCGCCGCCGCGCGAGCACGGCTTCGACGTCGTACGGGCCATCCGCGCGCTGCGCGACGGCGAGGCGAAGATGTTCTTCGCGATGGGCGGCAACTTCGTCTCCGCGTCCCCCGACACGGAGGTCACCGAGGCGGCCATGCGGCGCGCGCGGCTGACCGTGCACGTGTCGACCAAGCTGAACCGCTCGCACGTGGTCACGGGCGCGCGTGCGCTGATCCTGCCCACCCTCGGCCGCACCGAGCGGGACGTGCAGGGCTCCGGCGAGCAGTTCGTGACCGTCGAGGACTCCATGGGCATGGTGCACGCCTCGCGCGGCCGCCTGGAGCCGGCCGGTCCCCGGCTGCTGTCCGAGCCGGCCATCGTCTGCCGCCTCGCGCGCCGGGTGCTCGGCGAGGCCAGCGTGGTGCCGTGGGAGGAGTTCGAGAAGGACTACGCGGCGATCCGTGACCGCATCGCGCGGGTGGTCCCCGGCTTCCAGGACTTCAACGCGCGCGTCGCTCGCCCCGGCGGCTTCGCGCTGCCGCACGCCCCGCGCGACGAGCGGCGTTTCCCGACGGCCACCGGCAAGGCGAACTTCACGGCGGCGGCGGTCGAGTTCCCCAGGCTGCCCGAGGGCCGGCTGCTGCTCCAGACGCTGCGCTCGCACGACCAGTACAACACCACGATCTACGGTCTCGACGACCGCTACCGGGGCATCCGCAACGGCCGCCGGGTGGTGCTGGTGAACCCCGAGGACGCGCGGGAGCTCGAGGTCGCGGACGGGTCGTACGTGGACCTGGTGAGCGAGTGGCAGGACGGCGTGGAGCGGCGGGCGCCCGGCTTCCGGGTCGTGCACTACCCGACGGCACGCGGATGTGCGGCGGCGTACTACCCGGAGACCAATGTGCTGGTGCCGCTGGACGCCACCGCGGACACCAGCAACACCCCGGCCAGCAAGTCCGTGGTGGTGCGTCTGGAACAATCGGCGACCGACTGAGCGTTTGCTCAGTCAACTGGAGCGACTGATCAGATCCGCTGATCACGACGAACGGAGCCGGGTCCCATGGGTGAGCAGCAGCAGGTGAAGTTCCCGCAGGAGGTCATCGACGAGTACGCCGCGCTCGGGGTCGACCTGCCGGCGCTGTTCTCCGCGGGGCACCTCGGGACGCGGATGGGCGTGCAGATCGTCGAGGCGTCGGCGGAGCGGGTCGTCGCCACCATGCCGGTGGAGGGGAACACCCAGCCGTACGGGCTGCTGCACGGCGGCGCGTCCGCCGTACTGGCGGAGACCCTGGGCTCGGTGGGCGCGATGCTGCACGGCGGCAGCTCCAAGATCGCGGTCGGTGTGGACCTCAACTGCACGCATCACCGCGGGGTGCGCTCCGGGCTGGTCACCGGGGTCGCCACGCCCGTGCACCGGGGGCGGTCGACGACGACGTACGAGATCGTGATCAGCGACGAGCAGGAGCGCCGGGTGTGCACCGCCCGGCTGACCTGTCTGCTGCGGGACGTGAAGGCGGGCGACGAGGCCCACGCCCAGACCCCCCAGGGCTGACCCCGGCCCCGAAACCGGACCGGCGCCGCCTGCGGCGCCCTGACATCGGGGTGCGACGAGTCCGAGCCCTCCGCTCGGTGTCGGCGTCGCCCCCGATGTCCCACCGTCAACGGCCAGCAAGAGGCACCACGTAGCCGCACAGCGGCGCCAAGATGCCCGCGCCGCATGCGAATTGACCGGCCATCAGGCAATCGCCTCCGCCGACCCGGGTGCCCCGGCCGTACGCCGGGCTCTCGCGGGCCGCCGCGCCCCGCGCCCTTCAGGACGAAGGCGTCTCATGTCCGCAAGATCACGACAACCATGCGCACGACCGAATGCGGAAAGGTTGCGAAGGACGCCGGGGCGCCTTTCCCGGAAGTAACTCTGCGTAATACGCATGGAATACGAGTCCGGAGTTTCAGCCTCGGGTGCCCGTACCCACTGCAGCTGCCCAAGACCCCTCAGGTTGCCTGCAGCAATAGTTCGGCGTAATCACCAAAACCCCTGAGACGCCTGAACAGATCACGTCGCATCCTGCGGATTCTCAGAATGCGGACAGGGCAAAACGGACTGAAATCCTGCTTTCCCTCCCACGCAGTACCGCTCTGCATTACCTCGTGTCATAACAAGAGCGTCACAGCCTTGGTCAAGCCCTCCTCCACGTTCCATACCCACGCTTAGAGTCACGGCCAGTCACCGCTCCATCGGGAGTTCGGTATCGGCGTGGCATCCGTCGTTTCCCATGAGGGAGCGGACATGCCCGCGGAAAGGATCGATTGTGCGACAGCGTTCTCTGGTGATTCTTACCTCCGTGCTGACCACCGGAGCTCTGGCCCTCACCGCTTGTGGCTCCCGTGGCGGGGACAGCAAGGGCGGCGACAGCGGCAACGTGACGGTCACGATCGGCGTCGACGCCCCCCTGACCGGCGCGAACTCCGCGACCGGCCTGGGCATCCAGTACGGCGCGCAGATCGCCGTCGACGACGCCAACAAGAACAAGACCGTCCCCGGCGTCACCTTCAAGATCAAGGCGCTGGACGACAAGGCGATCCCGGCCACCGGCCAGCAGAACGCCACCCAGCTCGTCTCGGACAAGAGCGTGCTCGGCGTCGTCGGCCCGCTCAACTCCGGTGTGGCCACGCAGATGCAGCAGGTCTTCGCCACGGCCAACATGGTGCAGATCTCCCCGTCCAACACCGCCCCTGAGCTGACCCAGGGCAAGAACTGGCAGACCGACAAGTCCCGCCCGTTCAAGACGTACTTCCGCACCGCGACCACCGACGCCCTGCAGGGTGCCTACGCGGCGGACTACGCCTACAACGGCATCCACAAGAAGAAGGCCTTCGTCGTCGACGACAAGCAGACCTACGGCGCCGGTCTGGCCAAGATCTTCAAGGAGCAGTTCGCCAAGCAGGGCGGCAAGGTCGTCGGCACCGACCACGTCAACACCGGGGACCGTGACTTCTCCACCCTGGCCACCAAGATCAAGAACTCGGGTGCCGACCTGCTCTACTACGGCGGCCAGTACGACGAGTCCGAGGTGCTGACCAAGCAGCTCAAGGACGCGGGCGCCAAGATCCCGCTGTTCGGCGGCGACGGCATGTTCACCCCGACCTACATCAAGACCGCCGGCAAGTCGGCCGAGGGCGACCTGGTGACGTCGATCGGTGTCCCGGTCGACACCCTGCCCGCGGCCAAGACGTTCGTGAACACCTACAAGGCCAAGAAGTACCCCGGTGACTACGGCACCTACGGCTCCTACGCCTACGACGCCACCACCGCGATCATCAAGGCCGTCGCCCAGGTCGTGAAGGACGGCAAGGTTCCGGACGACGCCCGCACCCAGATCGTCGACGCCGTCCAGAAGACCTCCTTCGACGGCATCTCCGGCAAGATCGCCTTCGACGAGTTCGGTGACACCACCAACAAGCAGCTGACCGTCTACCAGGTCACCAAGGGCGAGTGGAAGTCCGTCAAGAGCGGCGTCGCCAACCCGAAGTAACCCAGCCGGACACTCCGCACCACCAGGGCCGCGCGGCACAGACCACCGTCACCGCGCGGCCCGCCTTCTACGCCCACCTTGACTCTCCCCACCACATGGAGGCCATGCGGTGAACACCCTGCCGCAGCAGCTGGCCAACGGGCTGTTCCTCGGCTCGATGTACGGGCTGATCGCCATCGGTTACACGATGGTGTACGGCATCGTCCAGCTCATCAACTTCGCCCACGGCGAGATCTTCATGACCGGAGGCTTCGGAGCCCTCACGGTCTACCTAGTCCTGCCGGACGGCACATCCATGTGGATTGCCCTGCCGGCGATGCTCCTCGGCGGCGCGCTGGTCTCCGTGCTCATCGCCGTCGGCGCCGAGCGCTTCGCCTACCGTCCGCTGCGCGGCGCGCCACGCCTCGCCCCGCTGATCACCGCGATCGGTCTGTCGCTCGCCCTGCAGCAGGCGGTCTTCAACTGGTACAACGTCGACGGCGACGCCAAGTCCGCCCGCGTCTTCCCCCAGTTGCCCTTCGGGCCGCTGCACATCGGCTCCGTCACCGTGCAGAGCGGTGACGTCTTCCTGATCATCGCCGCCCCGCTGTGCATGGCCGTCCTGGCCTTCTTCGTCCGGCTCTCCCGCACCGGCCGCGCCATGCAGGCCACCGCCCAGGACCCGGACACCGCCCAGCTGATGGGGATCGACACCAACCGGATCATCGTCATCGCCTTCGCCATCGGCGGCTTCTTCGCGGCCGTCGCCGGTCTGTCGTACGGGCTCAAGTACGGTTCCGTCTCCTACGACATGGGCTTCATCGCCGGTCTGAAGGCGTTCACCGCGGCCGTCCTCGGCGGCATCGGCAACATCTACGGCGCCATGCTCGGCGGTATCGTCCTCGGCATCGCCGAGGCCATGGCCACCGCCTACATCGCCGACATACCCGGCATGCAGCAGCTCGGTGGCGGCGGCTGGGCGGCCGTGTGGGCCTTCGTCCTCCTCATCCTCGTACTCCTCTTCAGGCCACAAGGCCTGCTCGGCGAACGCGTCGCGGACAGGGCGTGAGCAGCATGACCGACATCACCACCAAGGCCGCGACGGCCACGGCCGGACGCGGGCCCGTCCCGCTGCCCGCCGCCCTCGCCCGGCTGCTCATCGTCGTCGGTGCCGTGGGCACCATCGCCAGCACCTTCCTCAGCTGGACCTGGACGTCCGAGTTCCCCGGTGACCTGACCGTCTACGGCTACCCGGCGGGCCTGCAGATCCTCGCCCTCGTGGGCGGCGCCCTCACCCTGCTGTTCGGGCTCACCCTGTGGGACGTGAAGGGGCTGCGCTGGCTGAACCCGGCCAACGCCACCTCCCCCGTCCTGCTGACGGCCATGTCGGCGTTCGCGGTCTGCTGGTTCACCGGCATCGCCATCGCCGTCGACCTCGGCGGCCTGGTCAACCTCGACCCCGGCGCCTTCGTGGCGATGGCGGCCTCCGCGCTGTCCGTCCTCGGCGCCCTCGCTCTGCCCCACCCGGCTCCGGGCACCGGCTTCCGCGGCTACCTCAGCAAGCCGCAGCAGCCCCGCGCCGGCCGGCTGTCCCCGCTCGCCGAGCGCGGCATCACCACGGCGGGCATCGCGATCGCCCTGGTGACCTTCACGTACGGCATCGGCATCGACAACGACGCGAGCGAGACCTTCATCGGCTTCCTGCTGCTCCTCGTCTTCGCCGCCTGGGGTCTGATCCACACCGGTCTCGTCGACCGCTTCGCGACGATCTCGAACCAGCACAAGGGGTTCGCCTCGACGCTCGCCTTCGCCGCCGCCGTGATCTTCCCCTTCACCCAGAGCGACGACCACAACGCCAACGTCGGTGTGAACATCCTGATCTTCGCCACCGTCGCGCTCGGCCTGAACATCGTCGTCGGCCTCACCGGTCTGCTCGACCTCGGTTACGTCGCCTTCCTCGGCGTCGGCGCCTACGCGGCCGCCCTGGTCTCCGGCTCGGAGTACTCCCGGTTCGCCGGTGTGCACTTCCCGTTCTGGGCCGCCGCCCTCACCGGCATGGCCGCCTCGCTGGTCTTCGGTGTGCTGATCGGCGCTCCGACCCTGCGGCTGCGCGGCGACTACCTGGCCATCGTCACGCTCGGCTTCGGTGAGATCTTCCGTATCACCGTCAACAACCTCGACGGCGACTCCGGACCGAACATCACCCGCGGCCCCAACGGCATCACCCAGATCCCGGACCTGAACATCCTCGGGTTCAACCTGGGCGAGGCGCACGACATCGGCGGGTTCACCCTGGGCCGGTTCGCCAACTACCTGTTCCTGATGCTCATCGTCACGGCGATCGTCGTGCTCGTCTTCACCCGCGCCGCCGACTCCCGCATCGGCCGCTCCTGGATCGCCATCCGCGAGGACGAGACCGCCGCCACCGCCATGGGCATCAACGGCTTCCGCGTCAAGCTGATCGCCTTCGCCCTCGGCGCCTCCCTCGCGGGTCTCGCCGGCACCGTGATGGCACACGTCAACTTCAGCGTGAACCCGCAGCCGTACCAGTTCGCCGGCGCCGCCCCGCCCAACTCGGCCTTCCTGCTGGCCGCCGTCGTCCTCGGCGGTATGGGCACCGTCAGCGGCCCGCTGCTCGGCGCGAGCGTGCTCTACCTGGTCCCGGAGAAGCTCCAGTTCCTGCAGAACTACGAGCTGTTCGCCTTCGGTATCGCGCTGGTCCTGCTGATGCGCTTCCGGCCGGAGGGCATCATCGCCAACCGCCGCCGCCAGCTGGAGTTCCATGAGGCCGACCAGGTCGACCTGCCGGCGCAGAAGGCGCCGGCCGACGATCCGGCCGTCACCAAGGCAGGGGCGTAAGGAACCATGACGACACCTGTACTCGAAGCCCGTGACGTCACGATGCGCTTCGGCGGTCTCACCGCCGTCCGGTCCGTCGACTTCACGGTCAACAGCGGCGAGATCGTCGGCCTCATCGGCCCGAACGGCGCCGGCAAGACCACCTTCTTCAACTGCCTGACCGGTCTGTACATCCCCACCGAGGGCACGGTCGCGTACCAGGGCAAGGTCCTGCCGCCCAAGCCGCACCTGGTGACGCAGGCGGGCATCGCCCGCACGTTCCAGAACATCCGGCTCTTCGCCAACATGACCGTCCTGGAGAACGTCCTCGTGGGCCGCCACACGCGGACCAAGGAAGGCCTGTGGTCCGCGCTGCTGCGCGGCCCCGGCTTCCGCAAGGCCGAGAAGGAGTCCGAGGCGAAGGCCATGGAACTCCTGGAGTTCGTCGGCCTCGCCGCCAAGCGCGACCACCTCGCGCGCAACCTGCCCTACGGCGAGCAGCGCAAGCTGGAGATCGCCCGGGCACTGGCGAGCGAGCCCGGTCTGCTGCTGCTCGACGAGCCGACGGCCGGCATGAACCCGCAGGAGACCCGGACCACCGAGGAACTGGTCTTCGCCATCCGGGACAAGGGCATCGCCGTCCTCGTCATCGAGCACGACATGCGCTTCATCTTCAACCTGTGCGACCGCGTCGCCGTGCTCGTCCAGGGCGAGAAGCTCGTCGAGGGCACCTCGGACGTCGTACAGGCCGACGAGCGCGTCGTCGCCGCCTATCTGGGCGAGCCCTTCGAGGGTGAACCCGGCCAGGCGGAGGCCGCCGAGGTCGAGGCCGCCGAGGCCGCCGCCGAGGCCGAGGAGGCCGCCGCCGACGAGTTCGCCGACGAGGCGGAGAGCACCACCGGCACCACCAAGGGAGAGGCCCAGTGACCGCACTGCTGGAGGTCGAGGACCTCAGGGTCGCCTACGGCAAGATCGAGGCCGTCAAGGGCATCTCGTTCAGCGTCGAGGCCGGCCAGGTCGTCACCCTCATCGGCACCAACGGCGCCGGCAAGACGACGACCCTGCGCACCCTGTCGGGTCTGCTCAAGCCCACGTCGGGCAGGATCGTCTTCGACGGGAAGCCGCTCACCAGCGTCCCGGCGCACAAGATCGTCGCGCTCGGACTGGCCCACTCCCCCGAGGGCCGGCACATCTTCCCGCGCCTGACGATCGCGGAGAACCTCCAGCTCGGCGCATTCCTGCGCAAGGACAAGGAGGGCATCGAGAAGGACATCCAGCGCGCCTACGACCTGTTCCCCATCCTCGGGGAGCGCAGGAAGCAGGCCGCCGGCACCCTCTCGGGCGGTGAGCAGCAGATGCTGGCGATGGGCCGGGCCCTGATGTCCCAGCCGAAGCTGCTGATGCTCGACGAGCCGTCCATGGGGCTCTCCCCGATCATGATGCAGAAGATCATGGCGACCATCTCGGAGCTGAAGTCCCAGGGCACAACGATTCTGCTGGTCGAGCAGAACGCCCAGGCCGCCCTGTCGCTGGCCGACCAGGGCCACGTCATGGAGGTCGGCAACATCGTCCTGTCGGGCACCGGCCAGGACCTGCTGCACGACGAGTCCGTGCGCAAGGCCTACCTCGGCGAGGACTGATCGCGTACACGCCGAGGCCCGCGCCCCTTCTCCGGGCGCGGGCCTCGGCGTATGTCCCGGGTGGTGTAGTACGTCCCGGGCAGTGTCGTATGTCCGGGCTGTTCAGCCCTTGCCTGCCTTCTTCTCCTCGCTGTCCGCGATGACGGCCTCGGCCACCTGCTGCATGGACATGCGGCGGTCCATGGAGGTCTTCTGGATCCACCGGAAGGCGGCCGGCTCGGTCAGCCCGTACTCGGTCTGGAGGATCGACTTCGCCCGGTCGACGAGCTTGCGGGTCTCCAGCCGCTGGGTGAGGTCGGCGACCTCCTGCTCCAGCTGCTTCAGCTCGGTGAAGCGGGAGACGGCCATCTCGATGGCCGGCACGACATCGCTCTTGCTGAACGGCTTCACCAGATAGGCCATGGCGCCGGCGTCACGGGCCCGCTCGACCAGGTCGCGCTGTGAGAAGGCGGTGAGCATGAGGACCGGTGCGATGGACTCCTCGGCGATCTTCTCCGCCGCCGAGATGCCGTCCAGCTTGGGCATCTTCACATCGAGGATGACCAGGTCCGGCTGGTGCTCACGGGCGAGCTCCACGGCCTGCTCGCCGTCACCGGCCTCGCCGACGACGGTGTACCCCTCCTCCTCCAGCATCTCTTTGAGGTCGAGCCGGATCAGGGCCTCGTCCTCGGCGATGACGACTCGGGTCGTCAGCGGAGGCACGTGCGACTTGTCGTCGTCGGGCGCGTCTACGGGCTGGGGCGACTCGGGGGTCACGGGGGCTCCTCGTTCAGGGCGGAGGTACTGCTGACAAGAGCCTACCTAGCTGCGCTTCTCATCGGTGACCCGGTAGACTCCTCCGGGGTCACCGAGCCGGGTTGGCGCAACTGGTTGACGCGGAGGTCTCAAACACCTCTGTCCGCGAGGACGTGTGGGTTCGAATCCCATACCCGGCACCCGTAAGCGGAGGATCACGTTACGCGTGATCCTCCGCTTTTTGCCGCATATGGCTACTTCGGGCTGTCGTCCTCGCCGATGTGGTGGACACGGACCATGTTGGTGGAGCCGGAGACGCCGGGCGGGGATCCGGCCGTGATGACCACGGTGTCGCCCTTCTGGCAGCGGCCGTACTTCAGGAGGAGTTCGTCCACCTGGTCGACCATCGCGTCCGTCGAGCCGACGTACGGGCCGAGGAAGGTCTCGACGCCCCAGGTGAGGCTGAGCTGCGAGCGGGTGGCCTGCTCCGGGGTGAAGGCCAGCAGCGGAATGGGCGAGCGGTAGCGGGACAGGCGGCGGGCGGTGTCGCCCGACTCGGTGAAGGCGACCAGGAAACTCGCGCTGAGGAAGTCGCCCATCTCGGCCGCGGCCCGGGCGACCGCGCCGCCCTGGGTACGGGGCTTGTTCCGCTCGGTCAGTGGAGAAAGGCCCTTGGCCAGGATGTCCTCCTCGGCCGCCTCGACGATACGGGCCATGGTGCGCACCGTCTCCACGGCGTACTTGCCGACGCTCGTCTCGCCGGACAGCATCACCGCGTCCGTGCCGTCGATGACCGCGTTGGCGACGTCGGAGGCCTCCGCGCGGGTCGGACGGGAGTTGTCGATCATGGAGTCGAGCATCTGCGTCGCCACGATGACCGGCTTGGCGTTGCGCTTGGCGAGCTTGATGGCGCGCTTCTGGACGATCGGGACCTGCTCCAGGGGCATCTCCACGCCCAGATCGCCGCGGGCCACCATGAGGCCGTCGAAGGCGGCGACGATGTCGTCGATCGCCTCGACCGCCTGCGGCTTCTCCACCTTGGCGATCACCGGGAGGCGGCGGCCCTCCTCGTCCATGATGCGGTGCACGTCCTCGACGTCCTTGCCGCTGCGGACGAAGGACAGCGCGATGACGTCGAAGCCGGTGCGCAGCGCCCAGCGGAGGTCGGCCTCGTCCTTGTCGGAGAGCGCCGGGACGGAGACGGCGACGCCGGGCAGGTTCAGGCCCTTGTGGTCGGAGACCATGCCGCCCTCGACCACGACGGTGTGCACGCGCGGGCCGTCGACGGAGGTGACCTCGAGGCAGACCTTGCCGTCGTCGACGAGGACGCGCTCACCCGGAGTGACGTCGGCGGCGAGCCCGGAGTAGGTGGTGCCGCACTGGTCGCGGTCGCCCTCGGCGCCCGGCTCCACGGTGATGACGAAGGAGTCGCCGCGTTCAAGGAGTACGGGTCCTTCGGCGAATCGGCCGAGCCGGATCTTCGGACCCTGAAGGTCCGCGAGGACCCCGACGCTGCGGCCGGACTCGTCAGCCGCCTTTCGCACGCGCTGGTAACGCTCCTCGTGCTCGGCGTAGCTGCCGTGGCTGAGATTGAATCGGGCGACGTCCATTCCGGCCTCGACCAGCGCCTTGATCTGGTCGTACGAGTCGGTGGCGGGGC
Source organism: Streptomyces sp. HUAS 15-9 (assembly GCF_025642155.1). NCBI lineage: Bacteria > Bacillati > Actinomycetota > Actinomycetes > Kitasatosporales > Streptomycetaceae > Streptomyces > Streptomyces qianjiangensis. The sequence goes on from NZ_CP106798.1 coordinate 2,260,905, forward strand.
CCAGAGTACAAACGATCTTTGCTCGGCGCATGATTCGAGCCTAGGGCTTACCCGTCGGTAGAGAATCCGCCGGGGATGACTACTCAACAACCTTTGCGTGAAGCCCTATTGACAAGTGTTGAACTGTGCGCACCGGCGCTCCGATGAGCATATGGAGCGCCGTGGCATTTTCGATCAGAGGCGTTCCGCTCTTTCTCACAGGCGCGGCGGTGTCATCGTGAAACGGGCGTTCACCTGGGCGTAGACGTGTTGGCATTGGGGTTCGAGGTCCAGGGGCGCCACCGTGTCCTCCGCCGCCGCGGCGAAGGCCACGGAGCGGGTCCGGCCGGCGGCCTGGGGAGCGTAGGGATCCGCCTTCTCCGCGCCGACGTCGGCGAGTTCCACCAGCGCGGCCAGTGTGGTGCCGAGCGCCTCCGCGTACTCCCGGGCACGCTGGACCGCCTCGCGCACCGCCTGCTGGCGGGCCTGACGGTGCACCGGCGAGTCGGGGCGCAGGGCCCACCAGGGGCCGTCGACCCGGGTCAGTTCCAAGTCGGCCAGGCGCGTGGTGAGTTCGCCGAGGGCGGTGAAGTCGGAGAGTTCCGCGGTGACGTGGACGCGGCCGTGGTACGTGCGGACGCGCTCGCTCCGGCCGTGCGAGGACAGTTCCGGCGTGATGGAGAGGAAACCGGTCTCCAGGCGCTCCACGGCCTCGCCGTAGGACTTCACCAGGTCGAGGACGGCGGCGTTGCGGCGGGTGAGGTCGTCCAGGGCCGAACGCCGGTCGCGTCCGCGCGCGTTGACGGTGACCCCGATGCGGGCGATCTCGGGGTCGACTTCGAGATGGGCCTCGCCGCGGACGGCGATGCGGGGGGCGTCGGCGGTGCCGTACGGAGCGGTCATACGTACCACTCTGTCACGCATTACCTGTTTGGTGGCAACGGAGTTCACCGATGAGGTCACCAGATCGCAACCTCCCGGACCTGTTGTCGTCAGTCATGACCAGGTCAGAATCTACGCGCGTTGTTGACCGTTTCCCGAGGAGATCTGGGCATGCCGTTGAACCGTCGGAAGTTCCTGAAGAAGTCCGCCGTGACCGGAGCGGGCGTGGCGATTGCCGGTGCGGCGGCGGCTCCGGCCGCGCAGGCCGCGGAGACCGGGGCAGTGGCGAAGCCGACGAGGCCGGCCAAGCGCTGGTCCCTGACCGTCATGGGCACCACCGACCTGCACGGCCACGTCTTCAACTGGGACTACTTCAAGAACGCGGAGTACACCGACAAGGCGGGCAACGCGCAGGGCCTGTCCCGTATCTCCACCCTGGTGAACCAGATCCGCGCGGAGAAGGGCCGCTGCAACACACTGCTGCTGGACGCGGGCGACACGATCCAGGGCACCCCGCTGACGTACTACTACGCCAAGGTCGACCCGATCACCGCCAAGGGCGGTCCGGTGCACCCGATGGCGCAGGCGATGAACGCCATCGGCTACGACGCGGCGGCGCTCGGCAACCACGAGTTCAACTACGGCATCGAGACGCTGCGCAAGTTCGAGGACCAGTGTCACTTCCCGCTGCTCGGCGCCAACGCCGTGGACGCGAAGACGCTGAAGCCCGCCTTCCCGCCCTACTTCATCAAGAAGTTCCATGTGCCGGGCGCCCCGCCGGTGAAGGTCGCCGTCCTCGGTCTGACCAACCCGGGCATCGCGATCTGGGACAAGGCCTACGTCCAGGGCAAGCTGGCCTTCCCGGGCCTAAAGGAGCAGGCCGCGAAGTGGGTGCCGAAGCTGCGGGCGATGGGCGCGGACGTGGTCGTCGTGTCGGCGCACTCAGGCTCGTCCGGCACCTCGTCGTACGGTGACCAGCTGCCGTACGTCGAGAACTCGGCGGCGCTGGTCGCCCAGCAGGTGCCCGGTATCGACGCGATCCTCGTCGGCCACGCGCATCTGGAGATCCCGGAGCTGAAGGTCACCAACGCCAAGACCGGAAAGACGGTCGTGCTGTCGGAGCCGCTGGCGTTCGCGGAGCGTCTGTCCGTCTTCGACATCGAGCTGGTCTTCGGCCGGGGCAGGTGGACCGTCGAGTCCGTCTCGTCGAAGGTGCTCAACTCCAACACGGTCGCCGACGACCCGAAGATCACCAAGCTGCTGACCGACGAGCACGCGAAGGTCGTCGAGTACGTCAACCAGGTCGTCGGCTCCGCGACCGAGACCCTGACCACGGTCGACGCCCGCTACAAGGACGCCCCGATCATCGACCTGATCAACAAGGTCCAGGAGGACGTGGTCAAGGCGGCGCTGGCGGGCACCGAGTACGCCGCGCTCCCGGTGGTCTCGCAGGCCTCGCCGTTCTCCCGCACCTCGGAGATCCCGGCCGGAAGCGTAACCATCCGGGACCTGTCGAGTCTGTACGTGTACGACAACACGCTGGTCGCCAAGCTGCTGACGGGCGCCCAGATCCGGGCGTACCTGGAGTACTCGGCCGAGTACTTCGTCCAGACGGCCGCCGACGCCACCGTCGACGTCGAGAAGCTGACGAACGCCAACAACCGCCCGGACTACAACTACGACTACGTGTCGGGCTTCCAGTACGACATCGACATCGCCCAGGCGGCCGGTTCACGGATCAAGAACCTCACCTACAACGGTGCCGCACTGGATGACGCCCAGCAGTTCGTGTTCGCGGTGAACAACTACCGCGCGAACGGCGGTGGCGCGTTCCCGCACGTCGCTTCGGCCAAGGAGCTGTGGTCGGAGTCGACGGAGATCCGGACCCGGATCGCGGAGTGGGTGACCGCGAAGGGTGTTCTGGACCCGAAGGACTTCGCGTCGGTGGACTGGAAGCTCACCCGCAACGGAAACCCGGTGTTCTAGGGGCTTCCTTCCGGCAGGGCCGGGTCGGCGGCGTCGGCGGACATCCGTGGCCCCGGCGCCGCCGGCTGTGCGGGCGGGCCGCCTCTGCCGCGTCCGGCGTCTGCCCTACCGGCTCTCCGCCAGCGGGGTCAGCGCCCGCTGCCGCCGGGCCTCGGGGATCCGCTCCGGCTGCTCGAGTCCGAACGTGGTGAACGCCGTGCGCGCGGGCAGCGGATACGGCTCCTTCCCGGTCAGGGAGTTGAGGATGGTGGCGCTGCGCCAGGCGGCGAGGCCGAGGTCGGGGGCGCCGACGCCGTGGGTGTGCAGTTCGGCGTTCTGCACATAGGCCGTACCCGTGACCGCGCGGTCGAGGACGAGCCGGAACCGCTCGTCGACGCGCGGGCGTTCGCCGGCGTCACGGCACAGGTAGGGGTCGAGGCCGGCGAGGATGCGGTCCAGGGGGCGTTCGCGGTAGCCGGTGGCGAGGACGACCGCGTCGGTGGTGAGCCGGGAGCGGGTGTTCTGCTGGACGTGCTCCAGATGGAGCTCGACCTTGGTGGTGGCGACGCGCCCCGCCGTGCGGACGCGGACACCGGGGGTGAGGACGGCGTCGGGCCAGCCGCCGCGCAGGGTGCGGCGGTAGAGCTCGTCGTGGATCGCGGCGATGGTGTCGGCGTCGATTCCCTTGTGGAGCTGCCACTGGGAGGCCACGAGCCCGTCGCGGACGCCTTCGTCGAGGGCGTGGAAGTAGCGCGTGTAGTCGGGCGTGAAGTGCTCCAGGCCGAGCTTGGAGTACTCCATCGGCGCGAAGGCCTCCGTACGGCCGATCCAGTGCAGCCGCTCGCGTCCGGCGGGGCGGTGGCGCAGCAGGTCGAGGAAGACCTCGGCGCCGGACTGTCCCGAGCCGACGACGGTGACATGGTCCGCGGCGAGGAAGGCGTCGCGGTGGTCGAGGTAGTCGGAGGCGTGGATGACGGGCGCGCCGGGGGCCTCGACGAGGGGCTTGAGGGGGTCGGGGACATAGGGGGCGGTGCCTACGCCGAGGACGATGTTCCTCGTGTACGCACAGCCGGTGGCCTCGGCGTTCCCGTCGGGGTCGAGCCGGGTGAAGTCGACCTCGAAGGCGTCGCGTCCGGGGTTCCAGCGGACGGCGTCGACCTGGTGGGAGAAGCGCAGCCCGGGGAGGTTCTCGGAGACCCAGCGGCAGTAGGAGTCGTACTCGGTGCGCTGGATGTGGAAGCGCTCGGCGAAGTAGAAGGGGAACAGCCGGTCGCGGGCCTTGAGGTAGTTGAGGAAGCTCCAGCGGCTGCCCGGGTCGGCGAGGGTCACCAGGTCGGCGAGGAACGGGACCTGGATGGTCGCGCCCTCGATGAGCAGGCCGGGGTGCCAGTCGAAGCCGGGGCGCTGCTCGTAGAAGACGGCGTCGAGTTCGGCGAGCGGGTGGGCGAGGGCGGCGAGGGAGAGGTTGAACGGTCCGACGCCGATGCCGACCAGGTCACGGGGTGCTTCTGGCTCGTGGTCCGGGGGGTGGGTCATCTGGTGGGGGTTCCTTCCACGAGTTTCAGCAGCTCGGCCAGCTCGTCCGGCCGGGTGTGGGGGTTCAGGAGGGTGGCCTTGAGCCAGAGGCGGCCGTCCAGGCGGGCCCGGCCGAGGACGGCACGGCCCTCGTGCAGCAGGGTGCGCCGTACGCCGGCGACGGTGTCGTCGGTGGCCGCGGCGGGCCGGAACAGGACGGTGCTGATGACCGGCCGGTCGTACAGCTCGAAGGCGGGGTGCTCCTGGACGAGTGCCGCGAACTCCCTTGCGCGTGCGCACACCTGGTCGACGAGGGCGCCGAGGCCGGTGCGGCCGAGGGTCCTGAGGGTGACGGCGATCTTGAGAACGTCGGGGCGGCGGGTGGTGCGCAGGGACCGGCCGAGCAGGTCGGGCAGGCCGGCCTCGGTGTCGTCGTCGGCGTTGAGGTAGTCGGCGTGCTGCTGCAGCACGGCCAGGTCGCGGGGGCGGGAGACGGCAAGCAGGCCCGCGGCGACCGGCTGCCAGCCGAGTTTGTGCAGGTCGAGGGTGACGGTGTGGGCGGCCTCCAGCCCGGCGAGCTTCTCGCGGTGCCGTTCGCTGAAGACGAGTCCGCCGCCGTACGCCGCGTCGATGTGCAGGCGGGCGCCGTGGGCGGCGCAGAGGCCGGCGATCTCGGGGAGCGGGTCGATGAGACCGGCATCGGTGGTGCCCGCGGTGGCGGCGACCAGCACGGGGCGGGGGAAGCGGGTGAGGACCTCGTCGAGGGCGGCGGGGTCGAGGGTGCCGTTGGGGGCGGGGACGACCACCGGGTCGGGCAGGCCCAGCAGCCAGGCCGCGCGGGGCAGGGAGTGATGGGCGTTGGCGCCGCACACGAGCCGCACGCTGCCGCCGTGGGCCTCGCGGGCGAGCAGCAGGGCGAGCTGGTTGGACTCGGTGCCGCCGGTGGTGATCAGCGAGTCGGCCAGGCCGATCTCGTGGGCGAGCTCGCGGGTGACGAGGGCCTCGAGGGCGGAGGCGGCCGGTGCCTGGTCCCAGGAGTCCAGGGACGGGTTGAGGGCGCTCACGGCGAGGTCGGCGGCGGTGGCGAGGGCGAGCGGCGGACAGTGCAGGTGCGCCGCGCAGAGGGGATCGGCGGGGTCGGCGGCGCCCGCGGCGAAGGCGCGGACGAGCGTGCGCAGCGCGTCGGGGTCGCCCTCGTCCGGCAGTACGTCCCCCACGGCATCCACGACGGCCGCGGCAACAGCCTCCGGCCCGCCCGCGGGCAGCGGTCCGCCACGGGCCCGCCCGCCCTCCCGCAGGGCGTCGAGCACGGTGTCGACCAACGGCCGCAGGGCGTCGGGGCCTTCGGGGCCTGAGGCGAGGGGGTGCGGCGTGCTCATGGGCTCTCCTCCGGGGGCGCGGTGCAGGGGAACATCCATGTGGACGCTTCCAGCTTGTACGCCATCGGGCCGACGCGCCCGGAAAGTGCACCGATCGAAACCCGAAAGTGGGTACTCCCGTGCGGGGAAAGCGTGTTGGGGCCACGGGTGGGCGGGCGTAGCGTCGGGCGGATGGTTGACGTGATCGCGACCGACGCGCCTGGCGGGCAGGTGCTGCTGCGGGAGCCGGGCCCGGCGGACGAGGCACCGCTGCTCGCCCTGTTCCAGGCCTGCGAGGACTGGTTCGTGGCGGCGACGGGACTGCCGTCCGGACCGGGTGACGTACAGAGCCTCTGCTATGCGCTGCCACCGGGCGCGTCCCCCGACGACAAGCTGCTCCTGCTGGTGGAGCGGTCCGGCACCGTGATCGGCCTGCTGGACGCGGTACGGAACCACCCGGCACCGGGCACGGTCTCGGTGGGCCTGTTCCTGCCGACCCCGTCCGCGCGCGGAACGGGCCTCGGCCGCGCACTGGCCGACGCGCTCCTCGCCCGGGCGGAGGGCGTCTCGTCGGTGACGGCGACGGTACCGCCGGGCTGGACACCCGGCGAACGCTTCCTGGAACGGCTCGGCTTCACCCCGGACACGCCGACGCCGAGGGGACCGGAGAACGCCAACCGCCGCGCGGGACCACGGGAAGGGACGGTACGACGCGCGGAGCTACGCCTGGACACACGACGCTGACTTCGGACACGGCGCGGCAGGGCCGGGGACAGCTGGGATCCGCACCGCGCGGACCTGGCGTCAGGCGGGGCGGCGGCTCGGTCACGGGCCTCGGGCCCGGGGCCGAGGCCGGCCCGCGGAGGTCCGGTGCGGGTCATCCGACGGGTACGACAGGGCGGTCCCGTGGTCCGTGGGCACCCGGTGGCGGGACCCGGTGCGCCGGACCTGAACGCCCAGTGGGCGAGCCCGGCGCGTCGGACTGCGCACCCGGTGGCGGAGCCCGGCGTGTCGGATCAGCGCGCGTCCGATGGCGACGCGCCCCACGCACCGGATCAGTGCATACCCAGCGGCTCCTTGCGCCCCGGGACTCATTGGGCTGCCCCGGGGACTCCTCGCGCCCCGGGGACTACACCTTCCGTACCCGCAACGCCCTGGCCAGGTCGTCGAGTTCGTCGACGAGTCGGCGGCGCAGGGCCGTGACCGGGTCGGCGTCGCGCAGGCAGGCCTCGCCCAGGGCGAGGTTCTCCGTGTCCACGGCGTAGGACGGGAAGGCGTAGCGGCCGGTGGCGGTGGCGATGGCGGGGCCGCGGCGGGCGGCCACCGGGAGCGCGTCCGTGTAGTACCGCGCCACGTACTCCCGGACCAGGTCGGCCTGCTCGGGCTGCCAGAAGCCCTGGGCGGTGGCCGTGAAGAGGTAGTTGGACAGGTCGTCCGTCGCGAACATCGCGTCCCAGGCCGCGCGCTTGGCCTCGGGGTCGGGCAGCGCGGCCCGGCAGCGGGCGGCGCCCTCCTGGCCGGTGGCGCTCGGGTCGCGCTCCAGCTCGGCGGCGATCGCGGCCTCGTCGGTGGCGCCGAGGACGGCGAGGCGGCCGAGGATGCGCCAGCGCAGCTCGGGGTCGAGTTCCGGCCCGCCGGGCACGGTGCCGTCGGCGAGCCAGGCGGCGATGGTGTCCGGGTGGGCGGCGACGTCGATGAAGTGGCGGACGGCGATCAGCCGCAGTCCCGGGTTGTCGCCGTCCTCGGTGCGGCGGATGAAGTCGCGGCACAGCGAGGAGAGGGTGGCCAGGGCCGCCGGACGGTCCTCGGGCGCGAGGTAGCGGTCGGCGATGTGCGCCGAGGCGAAGGCCAGCACGCCCTGGACGAGGGCCAGGTCCGTCTCGCGGGGCAGGTGGGCGCGCGCGGTCTCCAGGAAGGCGGCGGGCGGGAGCTCGCCGTCACGGACGGCGTCCCTGAGGGCGTTCCACACCACCGCGCGGGTGAGCGGCTCGGGCAGGCCGGACAGGCCCGTGCGGACCGCTTCGAAGGACCCGGCGTCGAACCGGACCTTGGCGTAGGTCAGGTCGCCGTCGTTGAGCAGGAGCAGCGCGGGGCGCTTGCCGATGGGCTGAGGGGCGCTCTGCGGGATGTCCAGGCCGATGCGCTCACGCAGGACGAGGCCGCCCTCGTCGGCGAGATCATGGTCGTACACACCGACGCTGATGCGGTGCGGGCGGCTGCCGTCGCGGTTCACGGTGAGCGTGTACGTGCCGGTCCCGTCACCCGCGGTGACCGCCGGGGTGAGTGTGTCGACGCCGGTGGTGCGCAGCCAGGCGTCCGCCCAGGCGTGGACGTCGCGGTCGGTGGCGGCGGACAGGGAGTCGATGAAGTCGGCGAGGGTGGCGTTGCCGAACCTGTGCCGGGCGAAGTGGATGTTGATGCCGGCGAGGAAGTCCTTCTCGCCGAGCCAGGCCACCAGCTGGCGCAGCGCGGAGGCGCCCTTGGCGTAGGAGATGCCGTCGAAGTTGAGCAGCGCGGCGGCCGTGTCGTCGACGGCCTCGGGGGCGACGGGGTGGGTGGAGGGGCGCTGGTCGGCGTCGTAGCCCCAGGCCTTGCGGGCCACGCCGAAGTCGACCCAGGTGTCGGTGAAGCGGGTTGCCTCGATGGTGGTCTGGTAGCCCATGTACTCGGCGAAGGACTCGTTGAGCCAGATGTCGTCCCACCACTTGAGGGTGACGAGGTCGCCGAACCACATGTGGGCCATCTCGTGGGCGATGACCATGGCGCGGGTCTGCCGCTCGGTGTCGGTGACGGCGGAGCGGTAGACGAACTCGTCGCGGAAGGTGACCAGGCCCGGGTTCTCCATGGCGCCCGCGTTGAACTCGGGGACGAAGGCCTGGTCGTAGGAGTCGAACGGGTAGGGCTCCTCGAACTTCTCGTGGAACCGGTCGAAGCACGCGCGCGTGATGTCGAGGATCTCGTCGGCGTCCGCGTCGAGGTACGGCGCGAGGGAGCGGCGGCAGTGGATGCCGAAGGGCAGGCCGCGGTGCTCGGTGCGCACGGAGTGCCAGGGGCCGGCGGCGACGGCGACGAGGTACGTGGAGATCAGCGGGGTGGGGGCGGCCTGCCAGCGGCCCTCGCCGAGGTGCTCGGTGATGCCGTTGGCGAGGACGCTCCAGCCCTCGGGGGCCTTGACGGACAACTCGAAGACGGCCTTCAGGTCGGGCTGGTCGAAGGCGGCGAAGACGCGCTGCACGTCGTCCATGAACAGCTGCGTGTAGGCGTACGTCTCGCCGTCGGTGGGGTCGGTGAAGCGGTGCATGCCCTCCCCGGTGCGGGAGTAGCGCATGACGGCGTCGACGCGCAGCTCGTGCTCACCGGCGGTGAGGCCCTTCAGCGGCAGCCGGTCCTGGTCCAGGGTCTCCGGGTCCAGGGGCTGTCCGTCGAGGGTGACGGAGCGCAGTTCGGCGGGCTTGAGCTCGACGAACGTGTCCCCGGCGGTCCGCACGCCGAACCGGATCACGGTGCGCGAGTCGAAGGTCTCGTCCCCGGTGGTCAGGTCGAGTTCGATCGCGTAGCGGTGGACGTCGAGGAGCTGTGCTCGGATCTGCGCTTCGTCGCGCGTCAGTACGGACATGCAGGACATGCTGCCTGATAGCACTGACGGCGCACAGGGGCGGATCGGTACACGGCTTATGTCCGGTCCTCCGCCGGGGCGGTCAGGGAGGTGTCCCGCTGGGGCGGAACCCGGGTGCCGGAGCGGGCCGACGCACGTCGCAGGGCGCTCTTTCCGCCCTCAGCGCGGCCCTCGGTACGGCCCTCGGTACGGCCCTCGGTACGGCCCTCGACGAGGGCACGCAGTTCGCGGACCTCCCGCTCCAGGGCGAGGTTCCGCTGATGGGTGTCGTACAGGTAGCGCACCTTGGTGCGCAGGGCCCAGGGGTCGATGGGCTTGAGGACGAGGTCGGCGACGCCCAGCCGGAACGCGGTGGCGGTCAGTTCGTGGTCCGGGCCGAATCCGGTGAGCAGGACGACCGGTATGTGCTGGGTCTGCTCGACGCGGCGCATGTAACGCACCACCTCCAGGCCGCCGACGCCGGGCATGCGCACATCCAGCAACAGCAGGCCGACCCGCCCGCGGAGCACCTGCTTGAGCGCCTCGTCGCCGCTGGTGGCGCGGCCGAGTTGGTAGCCCAGCGGGGCGAGGGCGCTCTCCAGCGCGTACAGCGTCTCCTTGTGGTCGTCGACGATAAGGATCTTGGCATCCGGCGGCATGGCCCAGGTCCCTCCCGTGTGGACAACCAGCGTACGTCCCCGCACTGACACGGAGTGCTCGCCGGCTGACGAGGAGTGCACAGCGCAGCATGCCCCTCCCCGCCCCCGCTGTCACGACCCCCTCCGCGCCGGCCGAGGTCAGTTCGCTCCCGGCGCCTGTCCGTTGACGGTGTCCTCGGCGATGCGCTCGTGGTGTCTGATCACCTCGGCAATGATGAAATTGAGGAATTTCTCAGCAAAAGCCGGGTCCAGCTTGGCGTTCTCGGCGAGGGTGCGCAGCCGGTCGATCTGCCGTGCCTCGCGGGCGGGATCGGCGGGCGGCAGTTGGTGGACGGCCTTGAGCCGGCCGACCTGCTGGGTGCACTTGAAGCGCTCGGCGAGCATGTGGACGACGGCCGCGTCGATGTTGTCGATGCTGTCGCGCAGGCGGTCGAGTTCCTCACGCACGGCGGGGTCGACGTCACCGGTACCGGTGTGGCTGGTGGTCATGGGCGTCAACCCTAAGGGGCGGACCGGTTCTCGATCACTTGGCCGCCGGGCGACCGGCTCGGCGTAAATCGGGGCGCACCCGCCTACAGTGGAGAGGAGTTCTGGGCGTCTTTGGGGGTCAGGGCGTGGCGAACGACGGACCGGTCGAGCACGGCTACCCGCATCTGGAGACGGTGCGGGCGGCCGTCACCGCGCTGTACCAGCGCCTCTCGTACGACACCATCCAGACCTTCTCGACCAGCGTGGCCCCCGCCGACGTGGCCTTCTGCGACACCGACGACCTGCATCTGGGCGCGCAGCGCGTGGCCCGCGAGATGATGCGGCACTTCCGGCTGCCGGATGCCCGGCTGATCGTCTGCTTCCGCGAGATGACCCATGCGGCGAACGTGGAACTCGCGGCGGGCCCGGAGTACTTCGTCGAACTGAACGACCGGTTCCGCACCCATCGCCGGGACATCGGCGCGGCGCTCGCCCACGAGGTGATGCATGTCTATCTGCACCGTCTGGACCTGTCGTTCCCCGGCACCGCGCAGAACGAGATCCTCACGGACACGGCGACGACGTACCTGGGGGCGGGCTGGCTGCTGCTGGACGCGTACCGGGAGGACACGGTGTCGTCCCAGAAGCTCGGCTATCTCACCCCGGAGGAGTTCGGCTACGTCCTGGCGAAACGCTCCCTGGTCTTCGGCGAGGATCCCTCGGTGTGGTTCACCAGCCCGCAGGCCTACACGGCGTACACCAAGGGCATGGCCCAAGCCCGCCGTGACGAGCAGCAGCCCCCGCTGACCGCCGCCGGCTGGGCGGGCCGCCGCCGCTACGCCCGCGACCGTCGGCACGTCCACGGTCCGCAGCCCGGGGTCCCGTACACCTTCACCCCCGACGGGGCCGGCGGCCACCTCCGCGTCTCGTTCCCGTGCCCCACCTGCCACCAGCGGATCAGGGTGCCGGTACGGGGGCGCGTCCGCGCGCGGTGCGGGCTGTGCCGGACGGTGCTGGAGTGCGACACGTAGGTTGTCGGCGCCGTCCGCTTACGCCCCCTGGAGCCGTCCGCCTACGCCCCGTAGACCCGCCCGGGAACCTCCGCCTCCGCGAGCAGCTTGCTTGCCGTCTCCCCCGCCTCGGCCGGGGTCCACAGCGCGCCCTTGTCGGCGGTGGGTCCCGGCCGCCAGCCCTCCATGACGGTGATCCGGCCGCCCTCCGCCTCGAAGACCCGGCCGGTGACACCGGCGCTCGCGGCGGAGCCCAGCCAGACCACCAGTGGTGACACGTTCGCGGGAGCCATGGCGTCGAAGCCGGAGTCGGGGGCCGTCATGGTCTCGGCGAAGGCGCGCTCGGTCATCCGGGTGCGGGCCGCGGGGGCGACGGCGTTGACCTGGACGCCGTACCGGGCGAGTTCGGCCGCCGCGACCAGGGTCAGCCCGACGATCCCGGCCTTCGCGGCGCTGTAGTTCCCCTGCCCGACGGAGCCGAGGAGTCCGGCGCCGCTGCTGGTGTTGACGATCCGGGCCACCGGTGTCCGGCCGGCCTTGGCCTCGGCCCGCCAGTGCGCGGCGGCGTGCTTGAGGGGCAGGAAGTGGCCTTTGAGGTGGACACGGAGCACGGCGTCCCAGTCGTCCTCGTCGAGGTTGACGAGCATGCGGTCGCGCAGGAAGCCGGCGTTGTTGACGAGCGTGTCGAGCCGGCCGTACGTCTCCAGGGCCGCCGCCACCAGGGATTCGGCCCCGGCGCTCGTGGCGATGTCGCCGCCGTGGGCGACGGCCTCGCCGCCCGCCGCACGGATCTCCTCGACGACCCGGTGGGCCGGGCTGCCGGGCCCGGGTGCCCCGTCGAGCCCGACGCCCAGGTCGTTGACGACGACCCGGGCGCCCTCCGTGGCGAACGCGAGCGCGTGGGCCCGGCCGAGCCCCCGCCCGGCGCCGGTGACGACGACGACCCGTCCCGCGCAGATTCCGCTCATCTCACTCCTCCTTGTCGGCGGGCTTGTCGGCGGTCGCGGCGTCCAGGAAGGCGGGCCGCTCCCCTCCTCCGTGCACGAGCAGGCTCGCCCCGCTGATGTACGCGGCCGCGTCGGAGGCGAGGAAGACGGCGGCCGCGCCGATGTCGGACGGAGCGGCCAGCCGTCCGAGGGGAACGGTGCCGGAGACCGCGGCGACGCCGTCCTCGCCGCCGTAGTGGAGGTGGGACAGTTCGGTGCGGACCATACCGACGACGAGGGTGTTGACGCGGACCTCCGGCGCCCACTCCACCGCCATGGAACGGGCCAGGTTCTCCAGCCCCGCCTTGGCAGCGCCGTAGGCCGCCGAGCCGGGCGAGGGGCGGCTGCCGCTGACGCTGCCGACCATCACGACCGAGCCCCGGGCCCGTCTCAGGTGCTCGTACGCCGCGAGGGAGGCCGTCAGCGGGGTGACGAGGTTCAGCTCGATCACCCGTACGTGTCGCTCGGCGTCCGCGTCGGCCAGCCGCCGGTACGGGGTACCGCCGGCGTTGTTGACGAGGACGTCGAGCCGGGGCAGCGCGTCGAAGAAAGCGTGTACGGCGGGCGCGTCGCGTAGGTCGAGGGGGGTGAACTCGACGCCGTCGAGGGTCACTTCGGGTGGTCTGCGGGCGCAGACGAGGACCCGGGCACCGGTCTGGGCGAAGGCCCTCGCGATCCCCGCGCCGACGCCCCGGGTGCCGCCCGTGACGACGACGGTTCTGTCGCGCGGCGAGTTGTCCACAGGCCTCCCGCTCGTGTTGTCCACAGGGCCTCCCGCTCGTCCTCGCCGACTGCTAGCTTCGAAGCCTCACACCTAACAAATGTTTGGTGGAAAGGCAGCTGAGTGCGAAGGTAGCTGATGCGTCCATGGGTGTCTCCACCTCGTCCCCGGAAAAGGGGATTTCGCTCGTCACGGTCGACTTCCCACCGGTGAACGCGCTGCCGGTGGCCGGATGGTCCGCCCTGGCCGAGGCCGTGCGCGCGGCGGGCCGTGACCCGGAGGTCCGGTGCGTCGTGCTGGCCGCCGAGGGGCGGGGCTTCAACGGGGGCGTGGACATCAAGGAGATACAGGCGGACGGGCAGGCGGCGCTGATCGGCGCCAACCAGGGCTGCGCGGAGGCTTTCGCGGCGGTCTACGAGTGCGAGACGCCCGTGGTCGCGGCGGTGCAGGGGTTCTGTCTGGGCGGCGGGATAGGCCTGGTGGGGAACGCGGACGCGATCGTGGCGAGCGACGACGCCACGTTCGGGCTGCCCGAGCTGGACCGGGGTGCGCTCGGTGCCGCCACGCATCTGGCCCGGCTGGTCCCACAGCATCTGATGCGTGCGCTGTACTACACCTCGCGCACGGCGAGCGCGGCCGAGCTGCATGCGCACGGCTCGGTGTGGCGGGTGGTGCCGCGCGAGGGCTTACGGGCGGCCGCGCTGGAGCTGGCGCGGGAGATCGCCGCCAAGGACGGGCGGCTGCTGCGCATGGCCAAGGCGGCCATCAACGGGATCGACCCCGTCGACGTGCGCCGCAGCTACCGCTTCGAACAGGGCTTCACCTTCGAGGCCAACCTCAGCGGGCTGGCCGACCGGGTCCGGGACACGTTCGGGAAGGAGGGCGCCTAGGTGGGCGACAAGACGATGACCGCCGACGAGGTGATCTCCCGCCTGGAGAGCGGCATGACCCTCGGCATCGGCGGCTGGGGGTCACGGCGCAAGCCGATGGCCCTGGTCAGAGCTCTGCTCCGAGCCGGGATCGGCGATCTCACCGTCGTGTCGTACGGTGGCCCGGACGTCGGCGCGCTGGCGGCGGCCGGTCGCGTGCGCAAGCTGGTGACGGCCTTCGTCACCCTCGACTCGATCCCGCTCGAACCGCACTACCGCGCGGCGCGCGAGCGCGGGGCATTCGAGCTGATGGAGGTCGACGAGGGGATGTTCATGTGGGGGCTGCGGGCGGCGGCGAACCGGCTGCCCTTCCTTCCGGTGCGGGCGGGGATCGGCTCCGATGTGATGCGGGTCAACCCCGGCCTGCGGACGGTCACTTCGCCGTACGACGACGGGGAGACGTTCGTGGCGATGCCCGCCCTGCGGCTGGATGCGGCCCTGGTGCATGTCAACCGCGCCGACCGGCTGGGCAACGGGCAGTACCTGGGCCCGGATCCGTACTTCGACGACCTGTTCTGCGAGGCGGCGACGGCGGCCTACGTCTCGTGCGAACGGATCGTGGACACGGCCGAGTTGACGAAGGAGGCGGCCCCGCAGTCATTGCTGATCAGGCGGCACACGGTGACGGGCGTGGTGGAGGCGCCGAACGGTGCGCACTTCACTTCGTGCGCACCCGACTACGACAGGGACGAGGGCTTCCAGAAGGAGTACGCGTCCACTCCGTGGCCGGAGTTCGCCGAGCGGTTCCTCGGCGGGGACGAGCAGGCCTACCAAGCGGCGGTGCGGAACTGGCGGAGGGAGCAGGAGCGATGAGTGCGACCCGTGCCGAGTACTGCGTGATCGCCTGCGCCGAGGCCTGGCGCGGCTCGGGTGAGATCCTGGCGAGTCCGATGGGCGTGATCCCCTCGCTGGGGGCGCGGCTCGCCCGGCTGACCTTCGCGCCGGACCTGCTGCTGACCGACGGCGAGGCGACGCTCGTCCGCCCGGACGGGACACCCGAGGGCTGGCTGCCGTACCGGCAGCATCTGGCCCTGGTGGCCGGCGGGCGGCGGCACGTGATGATGGGCGCGAGCCAGATCGACCGGTTCGGCAACCAGAACATCTCGTGCATCGGCGACTGGGCGCGGCCCGCGCGGCAGCTGCTCGGCGTGCGCGGCGCTCCGCTCAACACGCTGAACAACCCGACGAGTTACTGGATCCCGAGACACTCCCGGCGGGTCTTCGTGGAGAAGGTCGACATGGTGTGCGGGGTGGGGTACGACCGTGCCGCCGAGCACCCCGGCACGGCCCGCCATCACCGCATCGCGTGCGTCGTCTCCGACCTCGGCGTCTTCGACTTCGCCACGCCCGACCACGGCATGCGGCTGGCCTCGCTGCATCCGGGGGTGGACGTCGAACAGGTGCGGGAGGCGACGGACTTCGCGCTCGCCGTCCCGGACGAGGTGCCGTACACCCGGGAGCCCACCGAGGGGGAGCTACGGCTCATCCGGGACGTGCTCGACCCTGGCGGCGCCCGCGCGCGCGAGGTGCCGGAGAGGGTGAGGGGCTGATGGAGACCGCGTTCACCCGGCTGGTCGGGGTCCGGCATCCGGTCGTGCAGACGGGGATGGGCTGGGTGGCGGGCCCCCGGCTGGTCTCGGCGGCGGCGAACGCGGGCGCGCTGGGCATCCTGGCATCGGCGACGATGACGCTGGATCAGCTGCGCGGGGCGATACGCGAGGTCAGGTCGCGGACGGACGCGCCGTTCGGGGTGAACCTCCGGGCGGACGCGGGCGACGCCGGCGACCGGGTGCGCCTGATCATCGACGAGGGGGTGCGGGTGGCGTCCTTCGCGCTCGCGCCCTCCCGTGAGCTGATCGCCGAGCTCAAGGAGGCAGGGGTCGTCGTGATCCCGTCCGTGGGGGCGCGGCGGCACGCGGAGAAGATCGCAGCGTGGGGCGCGGACGCGGTGATCGTGCAGGGCGGTGAGGGGGGCGGGCACACCGGCGAGGTGGCGACGACCGTGCTGCTGCCGCAGGTGGTGGACGCAGTGCGGATACCCGTGGTGGCGGCCGGCGGCTTCTTCGACGGCCGGGGTCTGGTCGCGGCGCTCGCATACGGGGCGGCGGGGGTCGCGATGGGGACGCGGTTCCTGCTCACCTCGGACTCGACGGTGCCGGACGCGGTGAAGGCCAGGTATCTGGCGGCGACGGTCCGGGACGTCACCGTCACCACGGCGGTCGACGGCCTGCCGCACCGCATGCTGCGCACGGATCTGGTGGACTCCCTGGAGCGCTCCGGCCGCACACGGGCGCTGTTCCAGGCGGTCCGCCGGGCGGCCGGGTTCCGGAGGCTTTCGGGTCTCACCTGGCGGCGGATGGTCCGCGACGGGCTCGCTCTGAAGCACGGCAAGGAGTTGTCCTGGAGTCAGGTGCTGCTGGCCGCGAACACGCCGATGCTGCTGAAGTCCGCGATGGTGGACGGCCGTACGGACCTCGGGGTGATGGCGTCCGGGCAGGTCGCCGGGGTGATCGAGGACCTGCCGTCGTGCGCCGAGCTGGTGGAGAGGGTGATGTCCGAGGCCGGGGAAATCATCGGCGAGCTGCCGGGGGCGGGTGCTTCAATGCGCGGATGACGGAGACGATCGACAGACCGTGGGGCATCAGTGTGTTCGGCGCGGGCAGTGTGCGGGCCGAACCCCAGCTGGCCCGGGTGAAGCTGACGGTGGATGTGCTGGAACCCGCACCGGACGATTCGTTCCAGAAGGCGGGTGCGGCGGTGGCGCGGCTGCGTGAGGTGCTGCGCGCGCATGGCATAGCGGATGCGGCGGTGTCGGGATCGCGGCTCAAGCTCAGCTCGGAGTACGACGGGTACGGCGGCGACCGGAAGTTTCTCGGATATCGCTGCCAGGCCTCGTACTCCATCGAGACCGAGGCGCTCGACGTGTTGCAGCAGCTGATCGTGGACGCGGTCGACGCGGGTGCGCACCGGGTCGACCACGTGGAGTTCGACGTGCGCGACAAGCCGGCGCTGCGGGACGAGGCGCGGCGCAAGGCGGTTGCGGCCGCGCGCCGCAAGGCCGAGGTGTACACGGAAGCGGCGGGCGTGCCGCTCGGCACGGTGCTGCACATCAAGGACGTGGACGCGGATTCGTTGGGGTACGGCCGGTACCAAGGTCATGGCGGTGGTGGCGGCAGCTCGGCCGGCGATCTGGCGCCGGGCATGGTGGAGGTGTCGGCGGGCGTCCTGCTGGGCTTCTCCCTCGGCCGCTGACGCACGGCGTCCGGAGCCTTCCGGATCTGACGGGCCGGTGCCGTCGGCCCGTCAGATCCGTTCGATGATCGTCACGTTGGCCTGGCCGCCGCCCTCGCACATCGTCTGGAGCCCGAACCGGCCGCCGGTGCGTTCCAGTTCGTGCAGGAGGGTCGTCATCAGCCGGACGCCGGTGGCGCCCAGGGGGTGGCCGAGGGCGATCGCGCCGCCGCTGACGTTGACCTTCTCCGGGTCGGCACCGGTCTCCTTCAGCCAGGCCAGGACGACGGGTGCGAACGCCTCGTTGATCTCGACGAGGTCGATGTCGTCGATGGTGAGTCCGCTCTTCTTCAGGGCGTGCGCGGTGGCCGGGATGGGGGCGGAGAGCATCCGGATGGGGTCCTCGCCGCGCACGGAGAGGTGGTGCACACGGGCCCGCGGGCGCAGCCCGTGCTCGCGCACCGCCCGCTCCGAGGCCAGCAGCATGGCCGCCGCACCGTCGGAGACCTGCGAGGAGCAGGCGGCGGTGATGGTGCCGCCGTCGATCACGGGCTTCAGCGCGGCCATCTTCTCCAGTGAGGTGTCCCGGCGCGGGCCCTCGTCGGCGGTGACGTCCCCGAGGGGAACGAGTTCGCGCTCGAAACGGCCCTCGTCGATCGCCCGCACCGCCCGCCGGTGCGAGCGCAGGGCGAACTCCTCCTGGTCCTGCCTGCTGATCCCCCACTTGGCGGCGATCATCTCGGCGCCGGTGAACTGGTTGACGGGCTGCGTGCCGTAGCGGGCCCGCCAGCCCTCGCTGCCCAGGAAGGGGCCCTCGGTCAGGCCCAGCGGCTCGGCGGCCTGCCGGGAGGCGAAGGCGATGGGGATCTGCGACATGTTCTGGACACCGCCGGCGACCACCAGGTCCTGGGTGCCGGACAGCACGGCCTGCGCGGCGAAGTGCACGGCCTGCTGCGAGGAGCCGCACTGCCGGTCCACGGTCACACCGGGCACCTCCTCGGGCAGCCCGGCCGCCAGCCAGCAGGTCCGGGCGATGTCCCCGGCCTGCGGTCCGACCGTGTCCAGACAGCCGAACACGACGTCCTCCACGGCGCCCGGGTCCACGCCGGCCCGCGCGATCAGTTCCTTGAGCACATGGGCACCCAGGTCGGCCGGGTGGACTCCGCTCAGTCCGCCGCCGCGCCGCCCGACGGGCGTGCGGACCGCTTCGACTATGTAGGCCTCGGGCATGGCAACTCCCCAGTGGGTTACGTGCGGACGGCGATCCCGTCCAGCACCATCGACAGGTACTGCCGGGCGATCTCCTCCGGGCTGTGCTGTCCGCCGGGCCGGTACCAGGACGCGGCGACCCAGACCGTGTCGCGCACGAAGCGGTAGGTGAGCCGGACGTCGAGGTCGGCGCGGAAGACACGCTCGGCGACCCCGAGCTCCAGCGTGGACAGCCAGGCCGTCTCGAACTTGCGCTGGGACTCGGCGAGGAAGGTGAACCTGTCCTGCGCGACCAGCTGCTTGCTCTCCTTCTGATAGATCGCGACGGCGGCGCGGTGCCGGTCGATCTCCCGGAAGGACTCGGTGACCAGGGCCTCCAGCGTCTCGCGGGGGCCGAGAGCGGCTGCGAGGACGGTGTCGTAGCCGTCCCAGAGCTCGTCGAGGAAGGTGCGCAGGATCTCTTCGAGCATCGACTCCTTGGAGTCGAAGTGGTAGTAGAGGCTGCCCGCGAGCATGCCCGCGTGGTCCGCGATCCTGCGCACGGTGGTGGCGTTGTAGCCCTGCTCGGCGAAGACCTCGGCGGCGGTCTCGAGGAGTTCGCGGCGGCGCGCGTGAGCGGCGGCGGCAGCGGCCGCCGGCTTCTTCGGGGCGGTCACCTGGGCCTTCTTCGCGGCGGTCACCTGGGGCTTCTTCTTGGTCGGCACGGGTCCATTGTGGTCCTAGGGGTGCTGGCTGCTGACGCTGACGACTTCACCAGTCAGGTAAGAGGAGTAGCCGGAGGCCAGGAAGACGATCACGTTGGCGACCTCCCACGGTTCCGCGTACCGCCCGAAGGCCTCGCGCGCGGTCAGTTCCTGAAGCAGTTCGGGTGTGGTCACCTTCGCCAGGTGCGGGTGCATGGCGAGGCTCGGCGCCACCGCGTTGACCCGCACGCCGTACTCGGCCGCCTCGACGGCGGCGCATCGGGTCAGTGCCATCACGCCCGCCTTCGCGGCCGCGTAGTGCGCCTGCCCGGCCTGGGCGCGCCAGCCGACGACGGAGGCGTTGTTGACGATCACGCCGCCCCCGGTCTCCTTCATCGAGCGCAGGGCCGCCCGGGTGCAGCGGAAGGTGCCGTTCAGTGTCACGTCCAGGACGCGGGACCACTGCTCGTCGGTCATGTCGACCAGGGCCGAAGTGCCGCCCAGTCCGGCGTTGTTGACGACGACGTCCAGCCGCCCGAGGTCCCGTACGGCGGTGTCGAACAGGGCCCGCACCTGGGACTCGTCGGTGACGTCACAGGGGACCGCGGTCACGGCTCCCGGGTGCTCACGGCAAAGTTCCGCCTCGTACTCCTTCAGCCGTCGCGCGTGCGCGTCGCTGATCAGCACGCGCGCGCCCTCCTCCAGGAAGCGGCGGGCGGTCGCCCCGCCGATCCCCGCTCCGGCCGCCGCGGTGATGACGGCGGTGCGGCCCTTCAGCAGTCCGTGCCCGGGCACGTACGCCGGACTCTCGACGCCTGTCATAGGGCCACGCTAACCTACCAAACACTTGTTAGGGAAGGTTGAGGGAAGGAGGACCGCCGTGGACCTCACCCACGCTCCGGCCGACGAGGAGTTCCGCGCCGAGGCCCGCGCCTGGCTCGACGGGCACGTGCCCGGCACTCCTCTGCCCTCCCTGGAGACCGAGGAGGGCTTCGCGGCGCACCGCGTCTGGGAGGCCGAACTGGCCGCGGACCGCTGGTCGGTGGTGTCCTGGCCCGAGGAGCACGGCGGCCGGGGCGCGGGGCTGATCCGGTGGCTGGTCTTCGAGGAGGAGTACTGGGCGGCGGGCGCGCCGGGCCGGGTGAGCCAGAACGGCATCAGCCTGCTCGCACCCACCCTCTTCGACCACGGCACGGCGGAGCAACGCGCGCGCGTGCTGCCCCGGATGGCATCCGGCGAGGTGGTCTGGGCGCAGGCCTGGTCCGAGCCGGAGGCGGGCTCCGACCTGGCCTCCCTCACCTCCCGGGCCGTGCGCACGGACGGCGGCTGGCTGCTGAGCGGACAGAAGACCTGGTCGTCACGGGCCGCCTTCGCCGACCGCGCCTTCGGCCTGTTCCGCAGCGACCCGGACACCCCGAAGCCCCACCAGGGCCTCACCTACCTCATGTTCGACCTGCGGGCCCCGGGCGTCACGGTCCGCCCGATCGGCCGCCTCGATGGGAAGCCCGCGTTCGCCGAGCTGTTCCTGGACGAGGTGTTCGTGCCGGACGAGGACGTGATCGGCGAGCCCGGCCAGGGCTGGCGGATCGCGATGTCGACGACCGGCAACGAACGCGGCCTGACCCTGCGCTCCCCCGGCCGCTTCCTGGCCGCCGCGGACCGGCTCCTCGACCTGTGGCGGGCCCAGGGCAGTCCGGAGCAGGCGCGTGCCCGGGTGGCCGACGCCCTGATCGGCGCCCGCGCCTACCAGCTGTTCACCTACGAGGCCGCCTCCCGCTTCCTGGACGGCGAGCCGCTCGGAGCCGAGTCCAGTCTGAACAAGGTGTTCTGGTCCGAGTACGACCTCGCGCTGCACGAGACGGCACTCGATCTGCTGGGCGAGGAGGGCGAGTTGGCGGACACCGCCTGGGCGGAGGGCTATGTCTTCTCCCTCGCCGGACCCATCTACGCGGGCACGAACGAGATCCAGCGCGACATCATCGCCGAGCGTCTGCTCGGCCTGCCGAAGGGACGTCGCTGATGCGCTTCCTGCCCGACACCGAACAGCGCGCCTTCGCCCGCTCCCTGCACGCGATGCTGGCCGCCGCGGACACGCCGTCGGTCGTCCGGGACTGGAGCCGCGGCGACCGTACGAGCGGCCGCGCGCTGTGGTCCCGTATCGCGGATGCGGGGGTGTTCGGGCTCGTGATTCCGGAGGCGTACGAGGGGATGGGGCCCCGGCCGGTGGAACTCGCGCTCGCCTTCGTGGAGCTGGGGCGGCACATCGTGCCCGGCCCGCTGGTCGAGACCGTCGCGGCGGCCGCGCTGCTGGCCGAGCCCGGCCCGGCCAAACGGTTCCTCCCGCCACTCGCGGCGGGCGAGACGATGGCGACGGTCGCGGCCGGCGGGTACGCGCTGGACGGGGACGCGGCGACCCTCCGTCTCGGCCTCACCCCCGACGGTCTGCGCCTGTCCCCGGGAGCCGGCCCGGTGCGCCCCTCCCTGGACCCGGCGCGCCGCCTCACCCCGCTCTTGCCGGGCGGCGAACTTCTCATCCCCGACCCGCCCGTGGACCACGCCCTCACCTGGGCCCGGCTCGCCACCGCCGCCCAGGCCCTCGGCGTCGGTCTGGCGCTGCTCGACAGGACCGTCGCGTACGTCCGCCGGCGCACCCAGTTCGGTGTCCCCGTCGGCTCGTTCCAGGCCGTGAAGCACCGGCTGGCCGACGCGAGGACCGCCCTCGAGTTCGCGCGCCCCCTGCTCTTCGGCGCCGCGCTGACGATGGACCCGGCGGACGTGGCGGCCGCCAAGCTGAAGGCGTGCGAGGCCGCCTACGCCACCGCCCGCACCGCGTTGCAGCTGCACGGCGCGATCGGGTACACGGCCGAGTACGAGCTGTCCCTGTGGCTGACCAGGGCCCGCGCGCTGCGCTCGGCCTGGGGCGGCCCGGACGAGTGCCGCGAGCGGGTCCTCAGTGGTGGTCGCCGCTGGTGAGCTCCCGGTACTCCTCGCGGGTCGGCTTCGGGATGTGGGTCTCGGACCCGAACAGTGCCCGGGCGAGCCGTGCGCGCACGCGCTGGGACACGGTCACCGGCCGCCGCACACCATTGGCGTCCTCGCGGGGCCCGATCTCGTACGGCGGGTTCTGCTCGTGCTGGGTCAGGACGAACAGCCGGTCCTGCGACAGGGGTTCATGGACCTCGACGTACTCGCCGTGCGGCAGCAGTTTGATGATGCCCGTCTCCCTGCCGTGCAGCACCTTGTCCCGGTCCCGGCGCTGCAGCCCGAGACAGATCCGCTTGGTCACCGTGAAGGCGAGGACCGGCACGACGAAGACGGAGATCCGCACGAACCAGGTGATCGAGTTGATCGACAGATGCAGATGCGTGGCCACGATGTCGTTGCCGCCACCGATCAGCAGCACCACGTACAGGCTCAGCCAGGCCACGCCGAGGCCGGTGCGCACGGGCACGTTGCGCGGCCGGTCCAGGATGTGGTGCTCGCGCCGGTCGCCGGTGACCCACGCCTCGAGGAAGGGATAGAGCCCGAGCGCCAGCAGGATCAGCGGGAACAGCGAGAACGGGATGAAGACGCCCAGTTCCAGTGTGTGGCCCCAGGCGTCGATCTCCCATCCCGGCATCACCCGGATCAGGCCCTCGGAGAAGCCGAGGTACCAGTCGGGCTGCGCGCCCGTGGTGACGAGGTCCGGCCGGTACGGCCCGAAGGCCCACACCGGGTTGATGCTGGCGATCCCGCCCATCAGCGCGAGCACACCGAAGGTGAGGAAGAAGAAGCCGCCCGCCTTGGCCATGTAGACCGGCAGGAAGGGCATGCCGACGACGCTCTTCTGGTCCCGTCCGGGCCCGGGGTACTGGGTGTGCTTGTGGAAGAAGACCAGGATCAGATGGGCCACGACCAGGCCCAGCATGATCCCGGGCAGCAGCAGGACGTGGACCGGGAAGAGCCGCGAGATGATGTCGTGGCCGGGGAACTCCCCACCGAACAGGAACATGGAGAGGTACGTCCCCACGACCGGGACGGACAGGATCGCGCCGTCGGCGAAGCGGATGCCGGTCCCGGAGAGCAGGTCGTCGGGGAGCGAGTAGCCGGTCAGGCCGGTGATGATGCCGAGCATCAGCAGGGTCCAGCCGAACACCCAGTTGAGCTCGCGCGGCTTGCGGAAGGCGCCGGTGAAGAACACCCGCATCATGTGTACGAGCATGCCGGTGACGAAGACCAGCGCCGCCCAGTGGTGGATCTGCCGGATCAGCAGACCGCCGCGCACATCGAAGCTGATGTGCAGCGTCGACTCGTACGCCTTGGTCATGATGATGCCGTTGAGCGGGCCGTAGGAGCCGTGGTAGACGACCTCGGCGCCGCTCGGCTCGAAGAAGAGCGTGAGGTAGACGCCGGTGAGGATCAGGATGAGGAAGCTGTAGAGGCAGACCTCGCCGAGCATGAAGGACCAGTGGTCCGGGAACACCTTGCGCATGTTGGCCTTGGCCAGGGCGTAGAGCCCGAGCCGTCCGTCGGCCCAGTCGGCGAGCCGCTCGCCCTTGGCGGGCTCGCCCCTGCGTGCGGAAACCCCGTCGCCGTTCCCCGATCGTGCGCCGTCCATACGTCGTCGCCTCCCCGCCGGATCTCCCTCAGGGTGGCACGACGGCGCGGCTGAGCCAACGGGGCCGACACGATCTATGCCCGGCCGAGGCGATCCACGGCCCGCCGGCACGGTCTACACCCGGACGATCCCCCGCGCCCGCGCGGCCGCCAGCCACTGGGGGAACTCGCCCAAGAGACGGTCGTACAGCACGGCGTCGGACACCTGCCGTGGATCGGAACCGGCGTGGAAGAAGCCCGCGTTGTCCACCACCCGCTTCTGCGGCACGGCCAGCTCATCCAGCTTCCGCAGGAAGTCGAACTGCTTGCTGTCCGGGTCGCCGAAGCCGACGAACTGCCAGAACAGCGGCAGGGGCGCGGCCTTGCACAGGAACCGTTCGGCGGCGAGCTTGTTGATCGGGCCGCCGTCGGTCTGGAAGATCACCAGAGCGGGGTCGGTGGACCCGCTGTCGAGGTAGTGGTCGATGACGGCGTCCATCGCCAGGTGGTAGCTGGTCCTGCCCATGTGCCCGAGTCCGGCCGCGATCCGCGCTATGCGGCCCTCGTGGTCGGCGAGGGCGATGTCGGTGACCGCGTCGATGTCGGTGGAGAAGAACACCACCGGCACCCGGCCGTCGTCGTCGAAGTGCGCGGACAGCCCGAGGACCCGGTCGGCGAGCGCCTGGACGCTGCCGTCGCGGTAGTACGGCTTCATGGAGCCCGAGTGGTCGACCACGAGGTACACGGCGGCCCGCTGTCCGTCCAGCCCGTGCTTCGTGAGGGACACCCCGGCCGTCTTGTACAGGCTGACCAGCGCGGGCGCGGTCTCCTGAACCTTGCTGAGACTGATCGCAACCATGGCCCCCACCCTCCCACACGCATCCGGGTTCGCTATTTTGTTCGCCGCCGCCCCCACCGGCTCACTCTGTCCCCAGACCTTGTCCCCAGACCCTTGCGAGGAGCCGGCCGTGGATGCCGAGTCCCCCGAGTCCACCGTGACCACCTGCTACCGCCATCCCAAGGTGGAGTCGTACGTCCGCTGCACCCGCTGCGACCGCTACATCTGCCCCGACTGCATGCGCGAGGCCGCCGTCGGCCACCAGTGCGTGGAGTGTGTGAAGGAGGGCGCGCGGTCGGTGCGGCAGGCGCGTACCGCGTTCGGCGGCCGGATCTCCGCGGTGCCGCTCGTGACCTATGTGCTCATCGGGCTGAACGTCCTCGCCTACCTTGCCGAGTTGGTGCGTCCGTCGGTCGTGGACCGGTTCGCCATGCTGGGCACCGTGCCCATCGGCTACCTCCCCGAGGGCGTCGCCCACGGGGAGTGGTATCG
The DNA here is from genome assembly GCF_025642155.1 of Streptomyces sp. HUAS 15-9. Classification (NCBI taxonomy): domain Bacteria; kingdom Bacillati; phylum Actinomycetota; class Actinomycetes; order Kitasatosporales; family Streptomycetaceae; genus Streptomyces; species Streptomyces qianjiangensis. Next base: position 2,286,000 of record NZ_CP106798.1, read on the forward strand.
GCTACTGACCGGGGCGTTTCTCCATCTGCCGCCCACCCAGGGCACGTTCGGCATCCTGCACATCGTGATGAACATGGTGTCGCTGTGGAACCTGGGCCGGGTGGTGGAGACCCTGCTGGGCCGCGTGCGGTTCACGGCGCTGTATCTGCTGTCGGCGCTCGGCGGTTCGGTCCTCGTGCTGCTGATCGCGCCCGAGACGGCCGCGGTCGGCGCGTCCGGCGCGATCTTCGGGCTGGGTGCCGCCTACTACGTCATGGGCCGCCGCCTGGGCGCCGACATGAACCAGGTCAACCGCTTGATGACGGGTCTGCTGCTGTGGCTGGTGGTCTCCGCGTGGGTGACCTCCTGGCAGGGGCACCTCGGCGGTCTGCTGGCGGGCGGTGCGGTGACGCTGGGATACGCCTACGCGCCCCGGGACCGCCGACGGGCCCTCGTCCAGGCGGGCGTGTGCGTGGCGCTGCTGGCCCTGCTGGTGGTGCTGACGATCACGAAGTCCGCGGAGCTGACCGCCGCCTAGGTTTCAGGGAGTCAGCCTGCCCACCTCCGGCGCAGCACCTCCTCCGCGGGTTTGCCGTGCGGGGTGTACGCCAGGCGTGCCGGTGTCTCTCCGCTTTCCGGCCAGTCGTCCCACATCCACCAGCAGACGCCGGCCCACCAGGTGCGGCCCTCGAAGGAGTCGAGGAGCGCCCGGTAGGCGGCGGCCTGTTCGGCCTCCGCCGGGTGTGTGCTGACGGTCCAGGAGTACGGGGCGGTGGTGGAGCCGCGCTGGCTGACGTAGCCGGCCTCGGTGAACAGGATCCGGCGGTGCTGCCGTGCGGAGTACGCGGCGAGCCTCTGCCGGATCGGCGCCCAGGCGCGGTTCAGCAGGGCGGCATCGGTGGTGGGTTTCTCGACGAGGGGCCAGTAGGCGTCGATACCGATGAGGTCGAGGGCTTTCCAGAAGTGGATGTGCTGGTACTCGTCGTAGTTGGCGGCGTAGGTCAGCTGGCCGTCGTAGTGGTCGCGGACCGACTTGATCACCCGCGTCCAGGCGGCGGTGTCGCCGGACACCCCGGCGAGTTCGGTGCCGACCGCGAGCTGTTCGGCTCCGGTGTCGGCGGCGATGTCCGCGTAGTGGGTGATGAAGCGGCGGTACGCGGCGAACCAGGCGGCCCGGTCGCGGGGGCGGATCCCGGCGCGGTCGGCGTCGCCGGGCAGGTCCACGTGCGGCTTGATCATCACCTTCAGGCCGGCCGCGTGGGCGCGCTCGACGATCCTGCGCAGGCTCGCGTCGCTCGCCGTCTCCTCGGTGGTGCGCAGGGCGGAGTCGGTGACGCGCTTCTGGTACCAGGTCGGGGTGAAGGTGACCCAGCGTGCCCCGGTGGCCCTGATGCCGCGCAGATAGCGGGGCGCGGCCGGGCTGTCGTAGTCGGTGCGGTACCACGAGGGCAGCGTGATGCCGCGCAGGGTCGAGTTTCCCGGTTCGGGACGGGAGGCGTGCGTGCTGCCGTGGGCGGACCCCTTGCCGCCGCCGGTGGACACGCATCCGCCGACGGCGAGGAGGACCGCCGCCATGACGGCGACGGTCCTCCTCCTGGGGGCGGGCGCCGTCACAGCGCCGCCGGGCTGACGAAGGTGTAGCCGAGTGCCTTCATGCCGTCGATCGTGTCCTTCAACGGCTGCACCGGGTAGTACGGGTGGTAGAAGAAGCTCGCCACTCCGTCCCGTACGGCCAGGTTGGCCTTCGCCGACGCGATGAGGTCGGCGGGCAGCCGGGCCGGGTGGTTGTTGTACGCCTCCGGTTCGTAGTTGCCGATGTTCTCCGGCAGCACCTTCGTGCCGTACACGTCCTTCACCACGTACGGGAAGAACTGGCCGATGAACCGGTTCGGGTCGGACGGGGCCCCGCTCAGCGTCCCGGCGAAGTAGAGCGAACGCTCCAGCCGGGCCGAGAAGTTGGAGCTGAAGACCTTGTAGTCGGCCGCCGAGCCCGCGTAGTGCGGGGTGGTCCACAGCGCCGGCCTGGGCAGGCCGGCCAGGGCGAACTGGAGGAGCGCGCTGGTGACCCGGGTCTGCGCCCACAGGGCGGAGTCCTCGGCGACCGGGCCGTCGTAGACGACGTTGTCGGCGGCGTCGACGTGCGCCCGGTAGAACTCGAAGTCGTCACCGGTCACGCCGTCGTAGGGGTTGGCGATGTTGCCGTACTGGTGGGTGTAGCCGTGGTCCATCAGTACCGCGCCCCTGGCCAGCATGTACTTCAGCGCGTTGACCACCTGCGGCCGCTGGGCGAGCGTGACGGTCTGCGGGACCCCGTTGTTGTAGGTGCCCTTGGGGTCCGTGTAGACGGGGATCACGTTGATGCCGTACGGGATGTTCTGCGCGTGCAGGTAGTCGGCCATCGCCCGTAGTTCGGCGGGATCCGAGTCGGGGCTGATGTCCTCCAGGCGCACCATCGCCCGGTGCCGCTCGGCGGTGGCCGGGGCGAGGGCGTCGAAGAGCAGGTCCTCGAAGGCGATGACGCGGTCGCTCTCGGAGACGTAGGCGAACGGGATCTCACCGATGTACGTGAGGTTGGACGAGCGGACGGCCCAGCCGAAGGTGTGCCCGTTCGAGCTGTCCAGGCCCTCCGCGAGCCGGGTGACGGCCGGATACCCGGTGCCCGTCAGCACGTTGGGGCGCAGTACTCCGCCGTCCTGCCCGGCCGGAATGGCGCGGGTCAGCGTCTGGCCGCGGTACGTCACCTGGGTGACGTTGCCGATCGAACCGCCGTCCTCGTAGTACGACGTCGTCGGGTCCCAGCCGTACTTCTGCGTGAACTGGGCTACGCCCACCGCGCCCGCCATGTTCCAGATGTTGGCGCCCATCCAGATCACCGGCTTGGCGCTCGACGCCGCGTCGGCGTAGAACGCTGCCGGGACGGCGTCCGGGATGGTGCCGCCGTAGTACGTCGAGCCGATGTAGATCACAGCGGAATACGAGTCGATCATCCCGGCGGTGTACTGCTGGACCGGCTTGGCCGTCACCGTGCCGAAGTGGCCGGCGAGGTTGGCCGTGGCCATCGCGTACAGCTCGCCCAGCTGCCCGTAGGGGCCCGCCGTGTCGTACAGGACGAGGGTGGTCGGGCCTGCGTCGGCGGCCGCGTCCGCCGGGGCGGCGGCCGGGGCGAGCAGGGCCGCTTGCCGGGTGACGGCGCTCGCGGTGCGGACCGGGAGGCCGGCCGCGGAGGCGAGCGTGGTCGGGGTGGCCTTGGGATGCGGCCGGGCACGCCGGGCCCGGTCCGCCGTGAGCTGGGTCTTAGCCCAGCCCTTGAGATCGATCCGGCTCAGTCCGGACCTCGCACCGACGGCCTCACCCCGGTGGTGGTGCCCCCCGGCCGCCTGTGCGTTCGTGGTCATGAATGTGCCGCTCAGCAGAGCGGCGACGAGTAGTAGTGCGACGGAAATTCGGCTGCGCGCCCGCTTCCAGGGCGGGATCACTGGTCTCACGGTCTTCCCCCCACTTTGCCAAATGATTGACAAAGCATTTGGCGACAGGAAGGCACCGATTCTTATGGCGATCGCGAGGCCTGTCAAATGGACTCCATCCCCCTCGAAACGTCTGCTAAGTTCACCTCCGCGCGTTGGGGACGCGCACCGAATATGGGGGGACAATGTACGGACGACCCGCCCTGGGGGCACTGTTGCCCCTGGCAGGAGCGATGGCCGCACCGGAAGCGATACCCGGCCTTCCTTTGGCCAAAGCACTACAGGCGATAGCGGGAGCCGGATTCCTGTTCTATTGCCTGACGGCATGCCTGATACTGCTGGCCCGGCTGCGTCTGCGACGCCGGGGACACGGGATGCGCGCCCATACCGGGGGCAGCCGTGATCATTGAGTTGCTCCTGTGGTCAAGCATCACTCTGATCGTGATGGCCGGCTGTTACAACACGAGTCTATTTCTTCTCTCACGACGCAGAATTCGCCGTTCTCGAACAGACCGGAGAGAGCGGTTCTACGTATTTCTGCTGGCATGTTTGAACGAGGAGAAAGTCCTTTCGGAAAGCCTGGCGCGCATCACTTCGCTGCCCGCCGGGAATTTCATGGCCCTGGTCATAGACGACGGCTCCGACGACCGCACCAGTGACATCGCGCTGGCCGCGGACCCGGGTCTGGTACGGCTGCACCGGCGCACTCTGCCGAACGCACGCCGGGGCAAGGGGGCCGCACTCAACGACGGGGTGCGGCACCTCAGGGAGTCCGGTCTGCTCGCCGGGCGCGACCCGGCGGACGTCGTGCTGTGCGTGGTCGACGCGGACGGGCGGCTCGACCCGCACGTCGTGCAGTCCGTCGACCCGTACTTCGACGATCCGGGCACGGGCGCGGTTCAGGTCTGCGTCCGTATGTACAACCGGCGGCTGGGGCTGCTCGCCCGCATGCAGGACATGGAGTTCGTCGTCTACGGCGATGTGTTCCAGAGCGCGCGGCGCTTCATCGGCAGCGTGGGCATGGGCGGGAACGGGCAGTTCATGCGGCTGTCCGCCCTCGACACGCTCGACGGGGACGGCCCGTGGAGCGACAGCCTCACCGAGGACCTCGACCTCGGGGTGCGGCTGATCGCCAAGGGCTGGACCAATATGCACTGCACCACCGCCGCGGTCTCCCAGCAGGCCGTGCTCAGTCTGCGGCGCCTGGTCCGGCAGCGATCCCGCTGGTTCCAGGGCCATCTGCAGTCCGCCGGTCTCGTCCCGCTCATCCTCAGGGACGTACCGACCCGGCCGGCGCTGGACATGCTCTACCACCTGTCCAGCCCGGTCCTGATCCTGCTGACCTCACTGCTGCCCGTCTCCTTCCTGGTCGCCCTGGGTGCCACCGTGGTGGCCTCCGTCCAGCTGGGCCACGCGCTCGTGTCGCCGATGTGGCTGCTCGGGCCGTACGCCCTCTCGTTCACGGCCGCCTACACGTACGGCTACGTGTATTTCAAGCGTGAGCGGGAGCTGGGGCTGGTGCGCTGTGTGCTGCTCGCCCATGTCTTCGTCTTCTACGGCTACATCTGGTTCTTCGCCGGCTGGTGGGGGTTCTGGCGGATGCTCACCGGCAAGCAGACCTGGCTGAAGACCGCGCGCACCTGAGAACTGCGCTCACCTGACGGGCCCCGCGACGCCCGGGCTCCGTCCCTCTTCTCCCCCCTCTCCTTCTCTCATCTTCCGTGCCTCGGCACGTTCTTCTCGCATGCCCTAAGGGGGCCTTCCATGTCCACACCTCCGTCAAGCCTGCCCGTACGCGCCATGCTCGTGCTGGGCACCCGGCCGGAAGCGATCAAACTGGCGCCGGTGGCGCGGGCCATGGCCGACAGTGAGCTGTTCGAGCCGGTCGTCGTCACCACCGGCCAGCACCGCGAGATGCTCCAGCAGATGCTCGGCCTGCTCTGTGTCGACGTACGGATCGAGCTCGACGTGATGCGCAGCCGGCAGCAGCTGTCCGAGCTGACCGCCCGGCTGGTCGGCGAGCTCGGCGAGGTCATGCGGGAGCAGCGGCCGGACCTGGTCGTGGTGCAGGGGGACACCACGACCGCGCTGGTCGGCGCGCTGGCCGCGTTCTACGAGAAGATCCCGGTCGCCCATGTCGAGGCGGGACTGCGCACCGGGGTCATCGACAACCCCTTCCCGGAGGAGCTCAACCGCAGCCTCATCGGACGCATCGCGCGCTGGCACTTCGCCCCGACCCCGCGCGCGGCACGGCAGTTGACCGAGGAGGGCGTCCCCGCGGAGCAGGTGTTCACCACCGGCAACACGGTGATCGACAACCTGCTGTGGGTACTGGCCGAGGGCACCGGCACCTCCGCGTTCCGCACGGACGCCCGGCGGGTCCTGGTGACCCTGCACCGCCGGGAGAACCAGGGCGAGCGGATGCGCCAGATGGGCCGTGCGCTCACCCGGCTCGCGCGGCGCGGGGACGTGGAGATCGTGCTGCCGCTGCACAAGAGTCCCGCCGTACGGGACGCGCTGCTGCCCGAACTCGACGGGCACACCGGCATCTCGCTCGTCGAGCCGCTCGACTACCTGGACTTCGCGGCGACGCTGGCCGAGTGCGATCTGGTGCTCACCGACTCCGGCGGCATCCAGGAGGAGGCCCCGAGCCTGAGCAAGCCCGCGCTGGTGCTGCGTACGACCACCGAACGCCCGGAGGCGGTCGAGGCCGGCGCGGCAAAGCTGATCGGCACGGACCCGGACGCCATCGTGGCCTGGGCCGAGAAGCTGCTGGACGATCCGGCGGAGTACCGGCGGATGGCGAGCGCCGGCAATCCGTTCGGCGACGGACTGGCCGCCTCCCGTGTCCTGGCCCAGCTGGCGGAGGACTTCGCCGCCGATGTGCCCGTCGGCCTCACCGCGTCCGGGCCATACTCGACGGCATGACCCCACCGCCCCTGCGCACCGTCCGCCGGATCCCGCCGATCCCGCGGGTCCCGCCGGGGCGCAGGGGCCGCCTCCTCACCACCCTGGCACTGGCGCTCACGCTGGCTGCGCTGCTGTCGGTCACGGTGAGCCGGTGCCGGGGGGAGGACGCGCCGCCGCCCAAGCCCTGGCTCGACGGCACCGTCCACGGCCGCTGGCTCTCGGTGTTCAACGGCCACGGCACCAACGTGGGCGACGACGACTCGCTGTCGCTCTCCCCCGAGGCCGCGGGGGACCCGGGTACGACGCACGCGGGCCTCGTGGTGAGCACCGCCTCGTACACGAACGTGCGGTACGAGGCGCGGATGCGGACGGTGAGGCAGTTGCGCGATCCCGACCCGAACCCCTGGGAAGTGCCGTGGCTGGTCTGGGCGTACACCGATCCGGAGCACTTCTACTACATCACCCTCAAGCCCAACGGCTGGGAGCTGGGCAAGCGGGATCCCGCCTATCCGGGGGGCCAGCGCTTCCTGGCGACGGGGCGTACGACGTACCCGGTGGGCGACTGGTACACGGTGCGCGTGGAGCAGAACGGCGCCGGCCTCGCCGTAGAGGCGGACGGGAAGCCTCTGGTGACCTTCACCGACCACGAACGCCCGTACAACGAGGGCAAGGTGGGGGCGTACACCGAGGACGCGACCGTGAGGTTCGAGGGGCTGAGGGCGAGTTCGGGCTGAAGGCGAGTTCGCCCTGACAAGGCGGCGGCGCCTGCCCAGTCCGGTCGGGGACTGTGGGCAGGCGCCGTCAGTGTTCCGTACGCCGTTGTACGGGACGTCTGTGAGGTGCCGTCAGACCATCAGCGAGCGGTCCGTCGGGCGGATCGGTGCCGGCAGGTCGCTGGCACCGGTCAGGAAGTGGTCGACGCCGCGGGCGGCCGAGCGGCCCTCCGCGATCGCCCAGACGATGAGCGACTGGCCGCGGCCGGCGTCACCGGCGACGAACACACCGGGCACATTGGTCTGGAAGTCGGCGTCACGGGCGACGTTGCCGCGCTCGTCCAGACCCAGGCCGAACTGCTCGACCAGGCCGTTCTCCCGGTCGGTGCCGGTGAAGCCCATGGCGAGGGTGATCAGCTGGGCCGGGATCTTGCGCTCCGTGCCCGGCTTCTGGGTCAGCTTGCCCTCGACGAACTCGACCTCGACCAGGTGCAGCCACTGGACGTTGCCGTCCTCGTCGCCCTCGAAGTGGGTGGTCGAGACGGCGTAGACCCGCTCGCCGCCCTCCTCGTGGGCGCTGGTCACCTTGTAGAGCATCGGGAAGGTCGGCCAGGGCTGGGCGACCGGGTTCCGCTCCTCACCCGGGCGGGGCATGATCTCCAGCTGCGTGACGGAGGCCGCGCCCTGGCGGTGGGCGGTGCCCACGCAGTCGGCGCCGGTGTCGCCACCGCCGATGACCACGACGTGCTTGCCCTCGGCCGAGATCGGCGCGGTGACGTAGTCGCCCTCCTGGACCTTGTTGGCCAGCGGCAGGTACTCCATGGCCTGGTGGACGCCCTTGAGGTCGCGGCCGGGGACCGGGAGGTCACGGGCGGTCGTGGCGCCGGCGGCGATGACGACCGCGTCGTACCGCTTCTTCAGGTCGGTCGCCTTGAGGTCGCGGCCGATCTCGATGCCGGTGCGGAAGCGGGTGCCCTCCGCGCGCATCTGCTCGATACGGCGGTTGATGTGCCGCTTCTCCATCTTGAACTCGGGGATGCCGTAGCGCAGGAGGCCTCCGACGCGGTCCGCGCGCTCGTAGACGGCGACCGTGTGGCCGGCCCGGGTGAGCTGCTGGGCGGCGGCCAGGCCCGCCGGGCCCGAGCCGATGACCGCGACGGTCTTGCCGGACAGCCGCTCGGGCACCTGCGGGACGACGTCACCGGTCTCCCACGCCTTGTCGACGATCGAGACCTCGACGTTCTTGATGGTGACCGGCTGCTGGTTGATGCCGAGCACACACGCCGCCTCGCAGGGAGCGGGGCACAGCCGGCCCGTGAACTCCGGGAAGTTGTTCGTCGCGTGCAGCCGCTCGGAGGCGGCCCCCCAGTCCCCGCGGTAGGCGTAGTCGTTCCACTCGGGGATCAGGTTCCCCAGCGGACAGCCGTTGTGGCAGAACGGGATGCCGCAGTCCATGCACCGGCTGGCCTGCTTGCCGATGATCGGCAGCAGGGAGCCCGGAACGTAGACCTCGTTCCAGTCCTTGACGCGCTCGCTGACGGGACGGGTCTTGGCGACCTCACGGCCGTGGTTCAGGAAGCCCTTCGGGTCAGCCATTGATCGCCGCCTCCATCATCTTCTCGTGGGTCTCGGTCTCGGTGAGACCGGCTCGCTCGGCGGCGTCCTTGGCGGCGAGCACTGCCTTGTACGTGCTGGGGATGATCTTGCTGAAGCGCTCCACGGCGGAGTCCCACTCGGCGAGCAGCTTCTCGGCGACCGTGGAACCGGTCTCCTGGTGGTGGCGGCGCACCACGTCGTGCAACCACTGCTTGTCCGCGTCGTCCAGCGCCTCGACCGCGCCGAGGTTGCCGGCGTTGACGTTGTCGCGGTCGAGGTCGATCACGTACGCGACGCCACCGGACATACCGGCCGCGAAGTTACGGCCCGTCTCGCCGAGGACCACCGCGTGACCGCCGGTCATGTACTCGCAGCCGTGGTCGCCCACGCCCTCGGAGACCACCGTGGCACCGGAGTTGCGGACGCAGAACCGCTCGCCCGTACGACCGCGCAGATACAGCTCACCGCCGGTCGCGCCGTACGCGATGGTGTTGCCCGCGATCGTCGAGTACTCGGCGAGGTGGTCGGCGGCCCGGTCCGGGCGGACGATCACTCGGCCGCCGGAGAGGCCCTTGCCGACGTAGTCGTTGGCGTCGCCCTCCAGGCGCAGCGTGATGCCGCGCGGCAGGAAGGCGCCGAAGGACTGGCCCGCCGAACCCGTGAAGGTGATGTCGATGGTGTCGTCGGGCAGACCCGCGCCGCCGAACTTCTTCGTCACCTCGTGGCCGAGCATGGTGCCGACCGTGCGGTTGATGTTGCGGATCTGGACCTGGGCGCGCACCGGCTGGGCGTCGGTGGCGCTGGACGCGGCCAGGGCGTCGGCGGCGAGCTTGATCAGCTCGTTGTCCAGGGCCTTCGCCAGGCCGTGGTCCTGCTCGACGATCTGGTGGCGCACCGCGCCCGCGGGCAGCTCGGGCACGTGGAACAGCGGCGCCAGGTCCAGGCCCTGGGCCTTCCAGTGGTCGACGGCACGGGTGACGTCGAGCGCCTCGGCATGGCCGACGGCCTCCTCGATGGAGCGGAAGCCCAGCTCGGCGAGGATCTCGCGGACCTCCTCGGCGATGAACCGGAAGAAGTTCACGATGTACTCGGCCTTGCCGGTGAAGCGCTCGCGCAGCACCGGGTTCTGGGTGGCGACGCCGACCGGGCAGGTGTCGAGGTGGCAGACGCGCATCATGATGCAGCCGGAGACGACGAGCGGAGCGGTCGCGAAACCGAACTCCTCGGCGCCGAGCAGCGCGGCGATGACGACGTCACGCCCGGTCTTCAGCTGGCCGTCGGTCTGTACGACGATGCGGTCGCGCAGGCCGTTGAGCAGCAGGGTCTGCTGGGTCTCGGCGAGGCCGAGCTCCCAGGGACCGCCGGCGTGCTTGAGCGACGTCAGCGGGGAGGCGCCGGTGCCGCCGTCGTGACCGGAGATCAGGACCACGTCCGCGTGCGCCTTGGACACACCGGCAGCGACCGTGCCGACGCCGACCTCGGAGACCAGCTTCACGTGAATCCGCGCCTGCGGGTTCGCGTTCTTCAGGTCGTGGATCAGCTGGGCCAGGTCCTCGATCGAGTAGATGTCGTGGTGCGGCGGCGGGGAGATCAGACCGACACCCGGGGTCGAGTGACGGGTCTTGGCCACCCACGGGTAGACCTTGTGGCCGGGCAGCTGGCCGCCCTCGCCGGGCTTGGCGCCCTGGGCCATCTTGATCTGGATGTCGTCCGCGTTGACCAGGTACTCGGAGGTGACACCGAAGCGGCCGGAGGCGACCTGCTTGATGCTGGACCGGCGCGCCGGGTCGTACAGGCGCTCCGGGTCCTCGCCGCCCTCACCGGTGTTGGACTTGCCGCCCAGCTGGTTCATGGCGATGGCGAGGGTCTCGTGCGCCTCCTTGGAGATGGAGCCGTACGACATGGCGCCGGTGGAGAAGCGCTTGACGATCTCGCTGGCCGGCTCGACCTCGTCGATGGAGATCGGCTGCCGGTCCGAGGTGAAGTCGAACAGGCCGCGCAGCGTCATCAGACGCTCGGACTGCTCGTTCACCCGGTCCGTGTACTTCTTGAAGATGTCGTAGCGGGCGGTGCGCGTCGAGTGCTGGAGGCGGAAGACCGTCTCCGGGTCGAACAGGTGCGGCTCGCCCTCGCGGCGCCACTGGTACTCGCCGCCGATCTCCAGCGCGCGGTGGGCCGGGGCGATGCCCGAGGCCGGGTACGCCTTGGCGTGGCGGGCGGCGACCTCCTTGGCGATGACGTCGATGCCGACGCCGCCGATCTTGGTGGCCGTGCCGTTGAAGTACTTCTCGACGAAGGCCTCGTCGAGGCCGACGCCCTCGAAGACCTGGGCGCCGCGGTAGGAGGCGACGGTCGAGATGCCCATCTTGGACATGACCTTCAGGACGCCCTTGCCGAGGGCGTAGATCAGGTTGCGGATGGCCTGCTCGGACTCGATGTCCGACAGGAACGTCCCCGCGCGGACCAGGTCCTCGACCGACTCCATCGCCAGGTACGGGTTGACGGCGGCGGCGCCGTAGCCGATGAGCAGGGCGACGTGGTGGACCTCGCGGACGTCACCGGCCTCGACCAGCAGGCCCACGTGGGTGCGCTGCTTGGTGCGGATGAGGTGGTGGTGGACGGCCGCGGTGAGCAGCAGCGAGGGGATCGGCGCGTGCTCGGCGTCGGAGTGACGGTCCGACAGGACGATCAGTCGGGCGCCGTTCTCGATGGCGGCGTCGGCCTCGGCGCAGATCTCCTCGATGCGCGCGGCGAGGGCGTCACCGCCGCCGCCGACCCGGAACAGGCCGGAGAGGGTCGCGGCCTTGAAGCCGGGCATGTCGCCGTCGGCGTTGATGTGGATGAGCTTGGCGAGCTCGTCGTTGTCGATGACCGGGAAGGGCAGCGTGACGCTGCGGCAGGAGGCCGCCGTCGGCTCCAGGATGTTGCCCTCGGGGCCCAGCGACGAGCGCAGCGAGGTGACCAGCTCCTCGCGGATGGCGTCCAGCGGCGGGTTGGTGACCTGCGCGAACAGCTGGGTGAAGTAGTCGAAGAGCAGCCGCGGGCGCTCGGACAGGGCCGCGATCGGGGAGTCCGTGCCCATCGAACCGATCGGCTCGGCGGCGGCCTTGGCCATCGGCGCCAGAATGACGCGCAGCTCCTCCTCGGTGTAACCGAAGGTCTGCTGGCGACGGGTGACCGAGGCGTGGGTGTGGACGATGTGCTCGCGCTCGGGCAGGTCGCCCAGCTCGATCTCACCGGCCTCCAGCCACTCGGCGTAGGGGTGTTCGGCGGCGAGGGTCGCCTTGATCTCGTCGTCCTCGATGATGCGGTGCTCGGCGGTGTCGACGAGGAACATCCGGCCGGGCTGCAGCCGGCCCTTGCGGACGACCCTGGCTGGGTCGATGTCGAGGACGCCGACCTCGGAGCCGAGGACGACGAGGCCCTCGTCGGTGACCCAGTAGCGGCCGGGGCGCAGGCCGTTGCGGTCGAGCACGGCGCCGACCTGGGTGCCGTCGGTGAAGGTGACACAGGCCGGGCCGTCCCAGGGCTCCATCATCGTGGAGTGGTACTGGTAGAAGGCGCGCCGGGCCGGGTCCATGGAGTCGTGGTTCTCCCACGCCTCCGGGATCATCATCAGCACGGAGTGGGGCAGCGAACGGCCGCCCAGGTGCAGGAGTTCGAGCACCTCGTCGAACGAGGCCGAGTCCGAGGCGTCCGGCGTGCAGACCGGGAAGATGCGCTCGATGTCGCGGTCCCCGAAGAGGTCGGAGACCAGCTGGTTCTCGCGGGCGCGCATCCAGTTGCGGTTGCCCTTGACGGTGTTGATCTCACCGTTGTGCGCGACGAAGCGGTACGGGTGCGCCAGCGGCCACGACGGGAAGGTGTTCGTGGAGAAGCGCGAGTGGACGAGCGCGACGGCGGACGCGAAGCGGCGGTCCGACAGGTCCGGGAAGAAGGGCTCCAGCTGACCGGTGGTCAGCATGCCCTTGTAGACGATCGTCCGCGCGGACAGCGACGGGTAGTAGACACCGGCCTCGCGCTCGGCGCGCTTGCGCAGGACGAAGGCCTTGCGGTCCAGCGCGATGCCCTCGCTGGCGCCGTCGGTGACGAAGATCTGCCGGAAGGCCGGCATGGTGGAGCGGGCGGTGGCACCGAGCAGTTCGGGGGCGACCGGGACCTCGCGCCAGCCGAGGACCGTCAGGCCCTCCTCACCGGCGATCGTCTCGATGCGTGAGACGGCGTCCTCGGTGCCCTCCTCCGGCAGGAAGGCGATGCCGACGGCGTAGGAGCCCGCCGCGGGGAGTTCGAATCCGGCCACCTCGCGGAAGAAGGCATCCGGCACCTGCGAGAGGATGCCCGCGCCGTCGCCGGAGTCGGGCTCGGAGCCGGTGGCGCCGCGGTGCTCCAGGTTGCGCAGAACCGTGAGTGCCTGCTCGACCAGCGCGTGGCTCGCCTCGCCCGTGAGGGTGGCCACGAAGCCGACGCCACAGGCGTCGTGCTCGTTGCGGGGGTCGTACATACCCTGCGCAGCAGGGCGAGCATCCATGAAGGACCAGTTCTGGCCATTCGCGGAATGCTGGGACGGCTGGCGCGGCGTACGCATCGGCTCTCCCGTCGTCGTCATGTGGCATGTGCTGGTGCCGAGGGACGACGTTGGCCCTCTGCGAAGTCGAAATTTCGTGCAGGTTACATGATGGAGTGGTGCTCGGGAACCGGATACTCCGTTCCAGCATGCGGACGCCAGGGGGTGCGGCGGGGTGCCGCGCACGGGCGGCAAAAGTGTGTGGGGGCCGAGCGGACAAGATCGATCAGATCGGCGTCGTACGGCCCAGGGGGCGGCGGGGGAGCATCGTCGCCCTTCCCGCGGGTGCGCGGCAGGCGTCATTGCCCGCAGCGCTTACGGCTCATGCCCAGTGGTTAAGCATTCGAAACCAGCGAGTAACGGCTACTTATGCGGCCCAACGCATAGGTAGCGGTGGGCCTATCCTACGGCCGTTCCGAACAGGCTGCCCAGGGCGTACGTCACACCGGCCGCGGTACCGCCGAGCGCGAGCTGCCGCAGCCCGCTGTACCACCAGCTGCGCGCCGTCACCTTGGCCACCACGGCACCGCAGCCGAACAGCCCGGCGAGCGCCAGCAGCACGGCGGGCCACAGGGCGGTCGCGCCCAGCAGATACGGCAGCACGGGCAGCAGGGCGCCCAGCGCGAAGGCGGCGAACGACGACACGGCCGCGACCAGCGGCGACGGCAGCTCGCCGGGGTCGATGCCCAGCTCCTCGCGGGCGTGTATCTCCAGGGCCTGCTCGGGGTCCTCGGACAGCTGCCGGGCCACCTCACGGGCCAGCGCCGGCTCGACGCCACGGGCCTCGTACAGGGCGGCCAGCTCCTCCTGCTCGTCCTCCGGGTGCTTGCGCAGCTCCCGCCGCTCGACGTCGAGCTCCGCCTCGACGAGCTCACGCTGCGAGGCCACGGAGGTGTACTCGCCGGCCGCCATCGAGAAGGCACCGGCGGCAAGACCGGCGAGGCCGGTGATGACAATGGTCTGATGGCCCACGGAGCCGCCCGCGACACCGGTCAGCAGGGCGAGGTTGGAGACCAGGCCGTCCATGGCACCGAAGACGGCGGGGCGCAGCCAGCCACCGTTCACATCCCGGTGCGTGTGGTTGTCGCGGTGCGCCACGTGCAGCGACGCCTCGGTGTCGATGATGGCCATACGGGGTCCCCCAATGAGCTTAGGCAAAGCTAACTTTTAGACTGGTTCTACTTTTCGATAACACGGAACCTACGCCTCGAATTTCTATTCCGCCAGCAAGGGAAGGCTGGGCTAACCAGCGGCTTTACCTCGAAACGCTCATCCGAGTTTGTACATGCACATATGTCGACCGGGTGATGCTGGGGCTCAAGAGGCTCAGATGAGCCGCTCAGGTGGCAGACATTCCCGCATGGCATCCATCGCCTGCATTCCCCCGGTCCCGGCGCCGGGGGGCGCCGCAGAACTCCGCGAACGGGCGCGCGGCGCGCTGCTCGGCCTGGCGGTCGGGGACGCGCTCGGCGCCCCGGCGGAGAACATGAAGCCCTCCGAGATCCGCGCCCGCTGGGGCCGCATCACCGGATACGTCGCCGAGAAGCCGTCCGGCACGGACGACACCGAGTACGCGATCTTCTCGGGGCTGCTGCTCGCCCGGCACGGCTCCGCGCTCACCCCGGCCCATGTCGAGGCGGCCTGGCACCAGTGGATCGCCGACCGCGACGAGGGCCCCTTCCGCGGTGCGGGCTTCAGCGAGCGCGGCACCCTGGAGAACCTCCGGCGGGGCCTGGCCGCGCCCATCTCGGCCCAGCACCGCCACGCCTGGAGCGACGGCCTCGCGATGCGGGCGGCCCCCTTCGGGGTGTTCGCGGCGGGCCGTCCCGCCGAGGCCGCCCGCCTGGTGGCGATCGACGGCTCGGTCAGCCACGACGGCGAGGGCATCTACGGCGGCCAGGCGGTGGCGGCCGGGGTCGCCGCCGCGACGGCGGGAGCCCCGCCGAGCGTGGTCGTCGCCTCCGCCCTCGCGGTCGTCCCGGACGACTCGTGGACGGCCCGTTCGCTGCGCCGCGCGGTGGCGGTGGCCCACCGCGGGGAACGGGCGGTCCGCTCCGCCGTGGTCGTCGGCGGCTACCCCTGGACCGACCTGGCCCCCGAGGCGGTGGCCCTGGCCTTCGGGGCGTATGCGGCGGCCGACGGCGACTTCCGGGAGGCCGTCCTCACCGCGGTGAACATGGGCCGCGACGCCGACACCACGGCCGCGGTGGCGGGCGCCCTGGCCGGCGCGACCCAGGGCGTGGCCGCGGTCCCGGCCGACTGGGCCGCGGCGATCGGCCCGGCCCGCGGCAGCTGCCTGCCCTCCATGGCGGGCCACCACGTGCTGGACGTGGCGGAACTGCTGGTACCGGGCGAGGGCGGCAAGTGGGGGGCCGACGTGGTCGTACCGGACTATCTGCCGGGGGTGGTGCGCGATCACCTGCCGGGGGTGGTGCCGGATCATCTGCCGGGAGTGGTGCGGGCCGGCGTCGATGTACCGGTCGGCGTCGACGAGGTCCTGCCATGACCCGCCGTGTCGAAGGTCTGCTGCTGGGGCTGGCCGCGGGCGACGCGGCCGGCTGGCCCGCCGCCCGGCACCGGGCCGCTCGGATGCCCGAGTGGACCCGCCGTCTCACCCGCGAGCTGGACACCTTCGCCGAGCAGAACGCGACGACCACCCTGCCCGTCCCCATCGCGCTCAACCAGCCCCCCGAGCCGCTCCGCCTCGGCCCCTCCGACGACGCCGAGTGGGCGGTGTTCGCGGCGGAGGCGGTCCTGCGGGCCGGGGACGACACCGTGCTCGGGGACCTCAGCCGCGAGCGCAGGACCCGGGCCGCCATCGACCTCACCTGGAGCGCCGTCGCCTCCGAGGTGGCGGCGGCCGCCGACCGCGCCCCCGAGGTCGAGTCGGCGGTACTGCCCCTGCGCGCCCGTATCTCGGTGCGCGCCGGACTCGGCAACCTCGCCGCCGGCCTGCGCCCGCCCGCCACCGGCCACGACAACCCCCACTACTTCGACGACGCGGCCTGTGTACGCGCCTGCGTCCTGGCGGTGGCCCACCCGGGCGACCCCCGCGGCGCCGCCGACCTCGCCGAGTTCGACGCCCGCTACACCCAGGACGGCGACGGGGTGCACGGCGCCCGCGCCATGGCGGCGGCACTCGCGCTGGCCCTCACCGGGGCCGACGCCGACGCGTGTGTGACGGCCGCGCTCGCCGAGCTGCCCCAGGAGACGGAGATCGGCCGCAACGCCCGGCAGGCACTGGCACTCGCGCGCGAGACGGACACCGCCTTCGCCCTCATCCCACTCCTCGAACATCAGATCGTCGACCATGTGTACAGCTATGGCATCGCCGCCGCCGAGACGGTCCCGGTCGCCCTCGCCCTGGCCACGGCGGCGCACGGCCGGATCGCCGAGGCCGTCCCTGCCGCGGCCTGTCTCTCCCGGGTCGCCGATTCGGCGCCCGCTCTCGCCGGCGCGTTGACCGGCGCCCTGGGCGGCGGCGAGTCGATCCCGCCCGCCTGGCGGGAGGCCTGCCGCACCATCCCCGGCTGCACACTCCCCCGTCTCACCGGCACCGACCTGGTGGAACTCGCCGAACTCCTGGAAGCGGCACAACCGGCCCGACCAGGAGGATGATTCGGGGCATGACGCCCAAAGGAGAAGAGAACAGTGGGCCGGGTCTGGACGAACGGATCACCGGGGCACTCGTCGGAGCCGCCGTCGGCGACGCCCTCGGCGGTCCCGTCGAGGGCTACTCCCCCGACCAGATCCTCGAGCACCACGGCGGCCACGTCACCGGCGTCGTCGGCCCCTGGAACGGCGACGCCTGGCGCACCGCCCGCCCCATCGCCCCGTACCACAAGGGCGACGGCCACGTCACCGACGACACCTTGATGACGCATGCGCTGGTCCGGGTGTACGCCACAGTTCGTGACCATCTCGACGCGTACGCGATCGCCGACCACCTGGTCCCGGACCTCATGACGAACCCGCGCTGGATCCCCGAGCTGGAGGCCGAGGCACTTCCGCTCCAGCGCATCTTCCTCGCGGAAAAATGGCTGGTGGCAAGGCTGGCGTACGGTCATGTGGACCCCCGCGAGGCCGGTACGGGCAACATCGTCAACTGCGGCGCGGCGATGTACATGGCCCCCGTCGGGCTGGTCAACGCCGCCGATCCCGCCGCCGCGTACGCCGAGGCCCTGGACGTCGCGGGCGCGCACCAGTCGTCGTACGGCCGTGAGGCGGCGGGCGTCTTCGCGGCGGCGGTGGCAGCGGCGTGCACACCCGGCGCCACACCCGAGTCAGTGGTGGCGACCTGTCTGTCCCTGGCCAAGGACGGCACACGGGAGGCGATCGAGCGGGTCTGCGAAGTGGCGGCCGCGCACCGGGACTTCGAGACGGCGCTGACCCCGCTCCGGAAGGCGGTGGCGCCGTACGACACGGTCGGCCCCGACTACCGCGCCCCTTCCCTCGCCGCCCGCCGCCCCTCCCGTCTCCACTCCATCGAGGAACTCCCCATCGCCCTGGGCATGCTGGTCGTCTCCGGCGGCGACCACCGCCGGGCGGTCCTGGGCGCGGTCAACTACGGCCGTGACTGCGACTCGATCGCGACGATGACGGGGGCGCTGGCCGGGGCTCTGGGCTCACCGGTCCCGGAGGACTGGGCGAAGACGGTCGCGGAGGCCAGCCGCCTCGACCTGTGGGAACCCGCGCGGACACTCACCGAGGTGACCCGCGAGATCTTCGAGCGGGACGTACGGCGTCGGCGGGCGCACGAGCGGGCGATCGCCGAGCTCGGGGGCCCGCGATGCTCCGGCTGACGTGGGTCCAGCCGGAGGACCTGATCGGCCACGAACTCCGCCAGGCGAGCCAGGACGGCCGCGAGCCCTGGGCGATCGCGGCACGGTGGCGGGCGGCGGGAGGTCCGGAGGCTCCGGCACGGGCGGGCGCTTCGACGTGGCGGGCGTCGCGGTACCTGCGGTTGCTGGCGGAAGACCTCTTGGACGAACTCGCCGACCTGCCGAGCAAGTTGGCAGAGCATGAGCCAACGGACCTGACAAAGATCAAGGCCAGCTGCCCGGCTTGGCCCACCCCGTCTGCGGGCAGTCGTGCCGCTGGGGCGATGGGGGTCCCCCCTGTTCGAGCGCAGCCGAGAACTCGGGGGAGGGTGGGCGCAGGCGGCACCCCGCAGGCGCGGGCGAGCGCACCCACCCCCACGCCCGCCCCCACCCCGCTCAGCCTCGAAGCCGCCTGGCTCGGCCGAGCGGCCGGATGCCTCCTCGGCAAACCCGTCGAAAAGCTCCCGCTGCACGCCATCCGCGAACTCGCCCGCGCCACCGGCAACTGGCCCCTGACCACCTGGTTCACCGCAAGGGGCGTCCCCGAGGACCTCCTCGCCACCCACCCCTGGAACCGCCGCTCGGCCCGCACCTCCCTCGCCGAGAACATCGACGGAATGCCCGAGGACGACGACCTCAACTACCCCCTCCTCAGCCTCCTCCTGCTCCGCCGCCACGGCAGGACCTTCACCACCACGGACGTGGCCCGGCTCTGGCTCGACGAACTCCCCGCCGGCCGCACCTTCACCGCCGAGCGCATCGCCTACCGCAACCTCCTCACCGGCGTCGAACCCCCGCACACCGCCCGCCACCGCAACCCCTTCCGCGAGTGGATCGGCGCCCTGATCCGCGCCGACGTGCACGGCTGGACCAACCCGGGAGACCCGGCGGCCGCCGCCGAGCAGGCCCACCGCGACGCCACCCTCACCCACACCGCCAACGGCGTGTACGCGGCGATGTTCATCGCGGCCGTGATCGCCACCGCGGCCACCGGCACCCATGACATCCACGCCTGCCTGCGCACCGGCCGCACGGTGATCCCGCCCCGCTCCCGGCTGGCCGCGGCCGTCGACCACGCCATCGAACTGGCCTGGTCCCACGAGGACTTCGACGCCGTCGTGGACGCACTGCACGGCGCCCACTCCCCCACTCACCACTGGGTCCACGCCGTCCCCAACACCGCCCTGATCGCCGCCGCCCTCACCCACGCGGACGGCGACTTCACCGGCTCCATCTGCCGGGCGGTGTCGGGCGGCTGGGACACCGACTCCAACGGCGCCACGGCGGGGAGCATCGCCGGTCTCCTCGCCGGGAGCCCCACCGCCCTTCCCGACCGCTGGACGACGCCCCTGAAGAACCGGCTCGCCACGTCCGTCGCCGACTTCGACGGCACCGGTTTCGACACCCTCGCCCACCTCACCCACCTGGAGGCGACCCGCCCATGACCCATATCGCCGTACTCGGCAGCTTGAACATGGATCTCGTCGCGTACGTCGAGAAGGCCCCACAGCTCGGAGAGACCGTCACGGGACGGGAGTTCCGTACGATCCCCGGCGGCAAGGGCGCCAACCAGGCGATCGCCGCGGCCCGCGCGGGCGCCACCGTCTCGATGATCGGCGCGGTCGGCAACGACATCTTCGGCACCCGGCTGCGCGACACCCTGGAGCACTCCGGCGTGGACACCGACGACCTGCGCACCATGGAGGGCTCGTCCGGCACCGCGCACATCGTGGTGGACGACGAGGGCGGCAACTCGATCGTGGTGGTCCCGGGCGCGAACGGCACCGTGGACCATCTCTCCCCCGGCGACGAGGGCGTGATCGCCTCCGCCGACGCGCTGCTCCTGCAACTGGAGATCCCCATGGCGGCGGTGCTCGCGGGCGCGGACGCGGCCCGCAGACACGGAGTCCGTACGATCCTCACCCCCGCCCCCACCCAGCCGCTGCCGCCCGGACTCCTCGCCGCCACCGATCTACTGGTCCCCAACGAGCACGAGGCGACCGCCCTCACCGGGCGGCCCGACCCGCGCGAGGCGGCCGACGTCCTGCTCGACCGGGTACCGGAGGTGGTCGTCACCCTGGGCGCGGCCGGCTGCCTGTATCTGACCCGGGGTGCCGAACCGCTCGTGGTTCCCGCCCCCGCCGTGACCGCCGTGGACTCGACGGGCGCGGGCGACACCTTCGTCGGCGCCCTCGCGGTGGCGCTCGGCGAGGAGCGGCCGATCCGGGAGGCGCTGACGTGGGCCGCCGCGGCCGCCGCCGTCTCCGTCCAGCGGGAGGGGGCGTCGGCGTCGATGCCGTACCGCCCGGAGATCGAGGCGCAGTACACCGCATGAACACCTCCACCCAACCCCTCACCGGCCTGCGCGTCCTCGATCTCGCCACGCTCTTCGCCGGCCCCCTCTCCGCCACCCTGCTCGGTGACTTCGGCGCCGAGGTGATCAAGGTCGAGCATCCCGCCAAGCCCGACCCCTGCCGGGGCCACGGTCCCTCGAAGCAGGGCGTCGGCCTGTGGTGGAAGCTGCTCGGCCGCAACAAGCGCACCATCACCCTCGACCTGTCCAGGCCCGGCGGCCGCGCCACCCTGCTGCGCCTGGCCGCCACCGCCGACGTGATCGTCGAGAACTTCCGCCCCGGCACCCTGGAGAAGTGGGAGCTGGGCTGGGCGGAGCTGTCGGCCGCCAACCCGCGGCTGATCCTCGCCCGGGTCACCGCCTTCGGCCAGTTCGGCCCCTACGCGCACCGCCCCGGCTTCGGGACCCTGGCCGAGGCGATGAGCGGCTTCGCCGCGATCACCGGCGAGCCGGACGCACCCCCGACGCTCCCGCCCTTCGGCCTCGCCGACTCCATCGCGGGCCTGGCCACGGCGTACGCGGTGATGACCGCGCTCGCGGCCCGGGACCGCACCGGCGAGGGCCAGGTCGTCGACATGGCGATCATCGAGCCGATCCTGACCGTGCTCGGACCGCAGCCCGTCTGGTACGACCAGCTGGGCCACGTCCAGCCGCGCACCGGCAACCGCTCCCAGAACAACGCCCCGCGCAACACCTACCGCACGGCGGACGGCACCTGGGTCGCGGTCTCGACGTCCGCCCAGTCGATCGCCGAGCGCGTGATGCACCTGGTCGGCCGTCCGGAGCTGATCGACGAGCCGTGGTTCGCGACGGGCGCCGAACGGGCCGCGCACGCAGACGTGCTCGACCAGGCGGTCGGCGCCTGGATCGCCCGCCGCACCCGGGACGAGGTCCTGGCGGCCTTCGAGAAGGCGGAGGCCGCCGCGGCGCCGATCCAGGACGTACGGGACGTGATGGCCGACCCGCAGTACCAGGCCCTGGAGACCATCACCGCCGTCGACGACCCGGAGCTGGGCCTCCTGCGCATGCAGAACGTCCTCTTCCGGCTCTCCGCCACCCCCGGCGCGATCCGCTGGGCGGGCCGCCCGCACGGCGCGGACACCGAGGCGGTCCTGACCGAGCTGGGCCTCACCCCGGCGGAGCTCGGTGCCCTGCGCGCGGAGGGCGCCCTGTGATCCCCTTCCCGCTCACCTGGCTGTACGTCCCCGGCGACCGTCCGCACGTCGTGGCCAAGGCGCTGGCCTGCGGCGCGGACGTGGTGGTGATCGACCTGGAGGACGCGGTCGCCCCGGACCGCAAGGCCTACGCCCGCGAGGCGACCGCCGACCTGCTGTCCGAACCCCGGCCGGTCCGGGTCCACGTCCGGGTCAACGCCCTGGAGGCGCCGTGGGCGGCCGCCGATCTGCGCGCGGTGACCACGCTTCCGGGCGTGTCAGGGCTACGGCTCCCGAAGGTGACGTACGCCGAGGAGGTGGTGCGGGTCGCGGAGGGCACCGGGCTCCCCGTCTACGCCCTCCTGGAGACGGCCCTGGGCATCGAGCACGCCTATGCGATCGCCTCCGCCCACCCGTCCCTGCGGGGCGTCTCCCTCGGCGAGGCGGATCTGCGGGCCGACCTGGGCGTACGCGAGGACGCGGGTCTTGACTGGTGCCGTTCCCGGGTCGTGGTCGCGGCGCGGGCGGCGGGGCTGGCCCCGCCGCCCCAGTCGGTGCACCCCGACATCCGCGATCTGGATGGACTGGCCGCCTCCTGCGCCCACGGCCGCTCCCTGGGCTTCCTCGGCCGGGCCGCCATCCACCCCCGTCAGCTCCCGGTCATCGAGCGGGCCTACCTGCCCACGGAGGAGGAGATCGAACAGGCCGAGACGATCGTCAAGGCCGCGACGGAGGAGCAGGGGGCCCTGGCGCTGCCGGACGGCAGATTCGTCGACGCGGCGGTGGTGGCCGCGGCGCAGCGCACGCTGTCGCTGGTCCGCAGGCCCTGAGACCCGACCTGAGACGCGACCGCAGACCCGGCCTCAGACGCGACGAGGGCGCCCGGACCGATCCGGGCGCCCTCGTCGTCGTGCGTCGTCGTACGGCTGGTCGTGCGTCGTCGTACGGCCGAAGGTGTCAGCTCTTCTTCGACGCCGACTCGGCCTCGGCTTCCGAATCCCCGGTTGCCGCATCCTCGGCGGACCCGGTGGCGTCCGCCTCGGTCGCCGCCTCCACCCCGGCCTCGGCCTCCGGCTTGTCCGCGGACTTGTCCTCGGGCTCCGCCGTACCGTCCGCCGCGGCCTCGCCCTCGGCGGCGCCGGGCTCGACCACGAGCTCCCGTCCCGGCCGCTTCTTCGACGACACCACGATGTAGACCACCGCGAGCAGGAACACGATGATCGCGGTCCAGTCGTTGAGGCGGAGGCCCAGGATGTGGTGGGCGTCGTCGACGCGCATGTACTCGATCCAGCCGCGGCCCACGCAGTACGCGGCGACGTACAGGGCGAAGGCCCGGCCGTGGCCCAGCTGGAAGCGGCGGTCGGCCCAGATGACCAGCAGGGCTACGCCGACGCACCACAGGGACTCGTACAGGAACGTCGGGTGGTAGTAGCCCGGCACCCGGCCGCCCTCGGAGGAGGTGATGTGCAGCGCCCACGGAACATGCGTCTCGCGGCCGTACAGCTCCTGGTTGAACCAGTTGCCCCAGCGGCCGAGGGCCTGCGCCAGGGCGATGCCGGGGGCGATGGCGTCGGCGTAGGCGGGCAGCGGGATGCCCCGGCGTCGGCAGCCGATCCACGCGCCGACCGCGCCGAGGGCGATCGCGCCCCAGATACCGAGGCCGCCCTCCCACACCTTGAAGGCGTCCACCCAGTCACGGCCCTCGCTGAAGTACAGCTCGTAGTCCGTGATCACGTGGTAGAGACGGCCGCCGACCAGGCCGAAGGGCACGGCCCAGACCGCGATGTCGGCCACCGTGCCGGACCGGCCGCCGCGGGCGATCCAGCGCTTGTTGCCGAGCCAGACGGCTACGAAGACGCCGATGATGATGCAGAACGCGTAGCCGCGCAGCGGAATCGGGCCGAGGTACACGACCCCGCGCGACGGGCTGGGAATGTAGGCAAGTTCCATGGCAAGGTCGACGCTACCGTGCCGGGCCCGGCACGCGGCGGGCAGCCCGGCTACGGGTCCATAACGGGGGCGTGAGAATCACTTACCCCTGGTTGGCCGCCTCCACCATCTGCTTCAGCTTCTGCGGGGTCATCGTCCGGTCCTGGTAGATGTTCTTGCCGTCGAGCAGGACGGTCGGCGTGCCGCTGAAGTTGCCCGCCTTGAAGGCCGCGTGCGACTTGTCGACCCAGCTGTCGTGCTTGCCGTCGTTGACACAGGCCCGGAAGGCCGGGGTGTCGAGGCCCTGGACCTTGCCCGCCAGCTCGATCAGCCTGGCGTTGTCCGCGAAGGCGTCGTCCGTCTCCTTGGGCTGGTTCGCGTAGAGGACGTCGTGGTAGTCGCGGAACTTGCCGGCGTCCTGGGCGCAGGCCGCCGCGTTGGCAGCGCGCAGCGAGCCGGTGCCGCCGAGGTTGCCGTCGATCAGTCTGACCAGGTGGTACTCGACTCTGAGCTTGCCCGCGTCGGCGAGCTCGTGGAGTGTCGGGCGGTATGCCGCCTCGAAGGACTGGCAGGCCGGGCAGCGGAAGTCCTCCCACACCGTGAGCGTCGACTTGGCTCCGTCCTTGCCGACGGGGATCGCGAGGCTGTCCTTGCCCTGCGCGCCCGAGGGCACCACCACCGGGCCCGCGCTCTGGCTGCCCTTGTTCTTGCCGGCGTTCGCGGCGATCACGCCGATCACCGCCGCGAGGCCGAGGACACAGACGACGCTCGCGCCCACGATCAGCGCACGGCGGCGCTTCTCCGCGGCCTTCTGCTTCTCGCGCTCGACCGCAATCCGCTCCCGGGCGGTGCGCTTTCCGTCACGGTTCTTCTCGCTCACACCCCCAGAACGAACCGGGGAGGCGCAGCGCGCCTCCCCGGTCCCAGGTCCACCCGTTCGAGTGACCGAATATTCCGTTATGCCTGACGGTCAGGCCTGAGCGCTAAGCCTGTCCGCGCACGCCCTTGGCCAGCTCACCGACGAGCTCACGGACCGCCTCGAGACCGGCCGCGTCGTCCGGCGCGTCCAGCATCCGCTTCACGAAGGCCGAGCCGACGATCACCCCGTCGGCGAAACCGGCCACCTCGGCGGCCTGGGCGCGGTTGGAGACGCCGAGCCCGACGCAGACGGGCAGGCCGGTGCCGGCGGCCCGGGTGCGCTGCACGAGGTCCTGCGCCTGCGCGCCGACCGACTCACGGGTGCCGGTGACGCCCATCAGGGACGCGGCGTAGACGAAGCCGCTGCCCGCCGCGGTGATCTGGGCGAGCCGCTCGTCCTTGCTGCTGGGGGCGACCACGAAGACCGTCGCGAGCCCGTGCTTCTCAGCGTGTTCCCGCCACAGCGCCGACTCCTGGACCGGCAGGTCGGGCAGGATGCAGCCCGCCCCGCCCGCCTCGGCCAGCTCGGCGGTGAAGCGCTCGACGCCGTAGCGGTCGATGGGGTTCCAGTACGTCATCACGAGCACCGGCTTCCCGGTGGCCGCGTGGGCCTCGCGGACCGTGCGCATGACGTCCGCGATCTTCACACCGCCCCGCAGGGCGATGTCGTCGGCGGTCTGGATGACCGGACCGTCCAGGACGGGGTCGCTGTGCGGCAGCCCGACCTCGACGACGTCGGCACCCCCGTCGAGGACGGCCTTGATCGCCTCGATGCCACCGTCCACGGACGGGAACCCGGCCGGGAGGTAGGCGATGAGCGCGGACCGCCCCTCGGCCTTCGCGGCCGCGAGGGTGTCGGTCAACAGGTGGATGTTCCCGCTCACTTGGCGTCCCCCTCGATCTCGGCGGTGTCGCTGTCGGCGTCGGCGGCGACCTCGGCGTCCACGCCGCTGTCGTACAGACCGAAGTAGCGGGCGGCCGTGTCCATGTCCTTGTCGCCGCGGCCGGACAGGTTGATCACGATCAGCCCGTCCTTGCCCAGTTCCTTGCCGACCTCAAGGGCACCGGCGAGGGCGTGGGCGCTCTCGATGGCCGGGATGATGCCCTCCGTGCGCGACAGCAGGCGCAGAGCCTGCATGGCCGCGTCGTCGGTGACCGCGCGGTACTCGCCGCGGCCGCTGTCCTTGAGGTAGGAGTGCTCGGGCCCGATGCCCGGGTAGTCCAGACCGGCCGAGATCGAGTACGGCTCGGTGATCTGGCCCTCCTCGTCCTGCAGGACGTAGGACCGGGAGCCGTGCAGGATGCCGGGCTCGCCCGCGGTGAGGGTCGCCGCGTGCTCGCCGGTCTCGACGCCGTGCCCGGCGGGCTCGCAGCCGATCAGGCGGACGGAGGTGTCCGGGATGAAGGCGTGGAAGAGGCCGATGGCGTTGGAGCCGCCGCCGACACAGGCGACGGCGGCGTCGGGCAGGCGCCCGGCGCGCTCCAGGAGCTGACGGCGGGCCTCCACACCGATCACCCGGTGGAAGTCGCGGACCATGGCCGGGAAGGGGTGCGGACCGGCGACGGTGCCGAAGAGGTAGTGGGTGTGGTCGACGTTGGCGACCCAGTCCCGGAAGGCCTCGTTGATGGCGTCCTTCAGGGTGCGGCTGCCGGACTTCACGGCGACGACCTCGGCACCGAGCATGCGCATGCGGGCCACGTTGAGTGCCTGGCGCCGGGTGTCGATCTCGCCCATGTAGACGGTGCATTCGAGGCCGAACAGCGCGCAGGCGGTGGCGGTGGCGACGCCGTGCTGGCCGGCGCCCGTCTCCGCGATGACGCGCGTCTTGCCCATGCGCTTGGTGAGCAGGGCCTGGCCGAGCACGTTGTTGATCTTGTGGGACCCGGTGTGGTTGAGATCCTCACGCTTGAGGAACACCCGGGCGCCACCGGCGTGTTCGGCGAACCGCGGCACCTCGGTGAGGGCGCTGGGCCGGCCGGTGTAGTTGACGAGCAGGTCGTCGAGCTCGCGGGCGAACTCGGGGTCGGCCTTCGCCTTGTCGTACTCGACGGCGACCTCGTCTACGGCGGCGACGAGCGCCTCCGGGATGAACTTGCCACCGTATGCGCCGAAGTAGCCTTCGGCGCTGGGGACTTGACCCTCGGGGTCGGGGATGAAGAACTCGCTGGGCATGCGGAAACCTCACGGTGAGTCTGGGTACGTGAACCAATCGCCGTGGGGGCGGGGATGATCAGTCGGCCGCGAGCCGTGTGTGGCCGGTCGCGCTCACGCGGCGGAGCCGCATATCGGGCACTGCCCCGCGCCCCTCAGGTCGGCCGCTGCCATCGCATGCCGTTGACCTGCCCGGGTTCATCTCCGATCACGTACCGCACCCTGCGGCCGTGCACCCTTCTCGCGGGCGCGCGGCAGCCTCGGGGACGGCAGCCGCGCGCCAGGCGGGCGTACCGATCCGTGGCGGTCGCGGGAGTCGGAGGTGTCATCGGGAGCAACCCTACCGGTGTCAGCCCCGGCCGTGCCGCAGTGCGGGGTGTTCGCCCGCGGCGACCAGGTCGGCCACCGCCGCCTTCGGGTCGCGCCCGGTGACGAGGGACTCGCCGACCAGCACCGCGTCGGCGCCCGCGTTGGCGTAGGCGATCAGGTCGTGCGGGCCGCGGACACCGGACTCGGCGACCTTGACGATGCCGTCCGGGATCTCCGGCGCGACCCGCTCGAAGGTGCCGCGGTCGACCTCCAGCGTCTTCAGGTTGCGGGCGTTGACGCCGATCACCTTGGCGCCCGCGTCCACCGCGCGTTCGACCTCGTCCTCGTCGTGCACCTCGACGAGGGGGGTGAGGCCGATGGAGACGGCACGCTCGATCAGCGACTCGAGGGCCGGCTGGTCGAGGGCCGCGACGATCAGCAGCGCGAGGTCGGCACCGTACGCGCGGGCCTCCCACAGCTGGTACGACGTGACGATGAAGTCCTTGCGCAGGACCGGGATGTCCACGCGGGCGCGGACGGCCTCCAGGTCTGCCAGCGAGCCGCCGAAGCGGCGCTGCTCGGTCAGGACCGAGATGACGGCCGCACCGCCTGCCTCGTAGTCCGCGGCGAGCCCGGCCGGATCGGCGATCGCGGCCAGCGCGCCCTTGGACGGGCTGGAGCGCTTGACCTCGCAGATCACCTTGACGCCTTCGCCGCGCAGCGCGGCGACGCCGTCCTTGGCCGCGGGCGCCTTCGCCGCGCGCTCCTTGAGCTCGTCGAGGCTGACGCGCGCCTGCCGCTCCGCGAGGTCGGCACGGACTCCGTCGATGATCTCGTCGAGCACACTCACGCGAGCGGCCCCCTTCCGAACGATCGAAAAACCCATGGTCACTGCGATGGTATCCGGAGGACGGCGCAGGCCTCGCATCCGGAGGAGGTGCGGTCCCACTACCTGGACATTCGCCGGTCGATCAAGGATGGAGCCAGCCACCGAAGGGCAGGTTCCGGACAATGGTGAACACCAGGATCAGCGCCCCCAGGCCCCACAGCTGTACCGGCCCGGGATCGAACCGCAGCGGCCGTCCGCGTACCGCGTGGACGACCCAGGCGGTCCACAGAACCGCGAAGCCCGCATAGGCGGCCACGGCCATCGCGTTGTCCTGGAGCGCGGTGAGGAAGTCCCCGTGCACAAAGGCGTGGGCGCTGCGCAGACCGCCGCAGCCGGGGCAGTAGACACCCGTGTAGCGCAGCAGCGGGCACACCGGGTAGTGGCCTGGTTCGTTGGGGTCGACGGTGCCGACGTAGGCGAAGGCCCCGACGACGGCCGCGAGGATCCCGGCGGGGACGGCCAGCCGTCCCGGCAGGGCGGCGGGCGGCCCGGTCCGCCGGTCGGTCCCCGGGGCGCTGTGGCTGTCGGCGTTCACGCCTTGCATTGTGCCGCGCACGGGGCCGCACGCGCGCGAGGGGCGGTCCGCACCTCGTCGGTGCGGACCGCCCCTCGGCCAGGAACTGTCGGTCAGCCCTCGACGCCGGCCGGCTCGGGCGTCACCGCGGCCCGGGGCTGCGGCTGGGGCACCGCGTGGACATTCTTCGGCTGGCCGAGGCCCATGGAGCGCATGACGCCGCCGACGACAGGGCTGAGCGCCACCATCGCCATACCGGCCCAGAAGCCCAGCGGCTG
This sequence comes from Streptomyces sp. HUAS 15-9, assembly GCF_025642155.1. Classification (NCBI taxonomy): domain Bacteria; kingdom Bacillati; phylum Actinomycetota; class Actinomycetes; order Kitasatosporales; family Streptomycetaceae; genus Streptomyces; species Streptomyces qianjiangensis. The sequence continues at coordinate 2,314,542 of NZ_CP106798.1, forward strand.
GGCCATCACCATGAACGCGCCCGCGACGCAGAACCCGAAGAAGGCGATCGTGACACCGGTCCAGGCGGCCGGGGTGTGTCCGTGGCTGCTGCCCGCCATTGCTTGCTCCTCGTTGCTGGTTGCGTGCTCGTTTACTTGGTGCGTGTGAGCCGGACGCTCACGGTCCATTGTCCCGTACGCGGGTGGCCGCCGTGAGGTCGGGTGGCGTCTGTTTCGCCACATCCGGGCGGGGGTCCCGCGACCGGCGGCCGGCGGCTACGCCCCCGTCGGGTCCTCGCCGCGGTCCAGGGCCTTCCAGAGGTCCTCGGGGCGGTCGGGGTCCGCGGCCGGGGCCGTGCGGCGGGGGCGGTCGGTGCCGCGCTCGTAGCGGCCGGACATGGCGGGCCACAGGCGTCCGTAGCGCAGGGCGAGGAGCCCGGCGAGCAGCAGCAGGAGACCGCCTGCGGCCGCGACATAGGGCCAGCCGGTGTGGCTGAGCGCTGCCACGCTCGCGGAGGTGTCTCCGGTGGCCTGGGCTGCCTTCTCGTCGAGCGCCGAGCTGTCCGACGCGCCGACCAGGGCCGCGGCGATCGTGCCGGCGCCGGAGAGCGCGAGGAGCCCGGCGACCAGCAGGCGGCCCGCCCGGCGGACGGCGAAGACGGCGACGAGCGCGGCGAGGCCCACTATGGCGAGGGCCGCGGGGACGCCCGTGACGTCACTGCCCTTGGCGGTCAGCGGGAAGGCACCACCGGCCACGGTCGCGGTGCCCTCCGCCCAGCGCTGCCGGGTGGCCAGCAGCGCCACGGCGGCGCCGAGCGCACCGCACAGCAAGGCGAGGGCTAGGCTCCGGCGGCCGGAGCGCTCTGGTCCGGCGGGTCCGGCGGCTTCGGGGCGGGGGTGAGGTACGGCAGTCACGTAGTCCACTATCGCCTGAACCCCGGGCGAACCGTCACCCGGGGTTCACGTGATGCGCGCCCCACTGTCCGCTAAGCGCCCTGCTTGCCCAGCCGGTTGGCCGTGTGCACGGCGCGCAGGACCGCCGCGGCCTTGTTGCGGCACTCCTGGTCCTCGGCGACGGGGTCGGAGTCGGCGACGATGCCCGCGCCCGCCTGGACGTACGCGGTGCCGTCGCGCAGCAGGGCCGTACGGATGGCAATTGCCGTGTCGGAGTCGCCCGCGAAGTCGAGGTAGCCGACACAGCCGCCGTACAGCCCGCGGCGGGACGGCTCCAGCTCGTCGATGATCTGCATCGCGCGCGGCTTGGGGGCTCCCGACAGGGTGCCGGCCGGGAAGCAGGCGGTCAGGACGTCGAAGGCGGTACGGCCGTCGGCCATCCGTCCGGTCACCGTCGAGACGATGTGCATCACGTGGGAGTACCGCTCGACGGACATGAAGTCGACCACCTCGACCGAGCCGGGTGCGCAGACCCGCCCCAGGTCGTTGCGGCCGAGGTCGACGAGCATCAGGTGCTCGGCGCGCTCCTTGGGGTCGGCGAGCAGTTCGTCGGCGAGGGCCTGGTCCTCCTGCGGGGTGGCGCCGCGGTGCCGGGTGCCGGCGATGGGGTGGACCATGGCCTGTCCGTCCTCGACCTTCACCAGGGCCTCGGGGCTGGAGCCGACGACGTCGAAGGCGCCTCCGTCCTCGTGGGGGAACCGGAACAGGTACATGTACGGCGAGGGGTTGGTCGCCCTGAGGACCCGGTACACGTCCAACGCGCTCGCCGTGCACGGCGTTTCGAAGCGCTGCGAGGGGACGACCTGGAAGGCCTCGCCCGCCCGGATGCGCTCCTTGATGTCCTCGACGGCCTCCTGGAAGTCCGGGCCGCCCCACAGCGCGGTGTACTCGGGCAGCTCGGAGGGCGGCAGGACGGCCGGGGGCTGGGCGACCGGGCGCGAGAGGTCGGCCTCCATGGCGTCGAGGCGGGCCACGGCGTCCGCGTATGCCTCGTCGACGCCGGTGTCGAGGTCGTTGTGGTTGATCGCGTTGGCGATCAGCAGGACGGAGCCCTCCCAGTGGTCCATGACCGCGAGGTCGCTGGTGAGGAGCATGGTGAGCTCGGGGAGCCGCAGGTCGTCCCGCTCGCCGGGGCCGATCTTCTCCAGGCGGCGGACGATGTCGTAGCCGAGGTAGCCGACCATGCCGCCGGTGAAGGGCGGCATGCCCTCCTGGTGGGGGGTGTGGAGAGCCTCGATGGTGGCGCGCAGGGCGGCCAGCGGGTCGCCCTCGACGGGGACGCCGACGGGCGCGATTCCCAGCCAGTGGGCCTGGCCGTCGCGCTCGGTGAGGGTCGCGGCGGAGCGCACGCCCACGAAGGAGTAGCGGGACCAGGAGCGGCCGTTCTCCGCGGACTCCAGCAGGAACGTGCCGGGGCGCTCGGCGGCGAGCTTGCGGTAGAGCCCGACCGGGGTGTCGCCGTCGGCGAGGAGCTTGCGGGTGACCGGGATGACGCGGCGGTCGGTGGCCAGCTTGCGGAACGTCTCTAGGTCCATGGCGGCTGACCTTACTGATCCGAGCCGGGTACGCCGGAATCGGCGTCCTTGAGCAGTACGTCGGCGTCGAAGCAGGTGCGGGCGCCGGTGTGGCAGGCGGCGCCGACCTGGTCCACCTGGACCAGCACGGTGTCGGCGTCGCAGTCGAGGGCGACGGACCTGACCCACTGGTAGTGGCCGGAGGTGTCGCCCTTGACCCAGTACTCCTGGCGGCTGCGCGACCAGTAGGTGCAGCGGCCGGTGGTCAGCGTGCGGTGCAGCGCCTCGTCGTCCATCCAGCCGAGCATCAGCACCTCTCCGGTGTCGTACTGCTGGGCGATGGCGGGGACGAGACCGTCGGCGCTGCGCTTGAGGCGCGCGGCGATCTCGGGGTCGAGGCTGCTGGGCCCGGGCGTACCGGTCGTACTGGTCATGCGGCCATTGTGCCGCGCCGCACGGACAGTGACGGTCCGTGTCCACTGGACGGACCCGCACGCGCGCGTGCGGCGGATGTCCACTGGGCCGACCCTGTGGCTGGTCGTAGGCTGACTGTATGTCGACCTTCGCCAAGCGTGAACGGCTCCTGCTCGCCGACCTCTTGGAAACCGCCGGTCCGGAGGCACCGACCCTCTGCGAGGGCTGGCAGACCCGTGACCTCGCCGCGCACGTGGTGGTGCGCGAGCGCCGGCCGGACGCCGCCGGGGGCACGCTGATCAAGCCGCTCGCGCCGCGTCTCGAAAAGGTGACGCAGGAGTACGCGGCGAAGCCGTACGAGGAGCTCATCCAGCTGATCCGCACCGGCCCGCCGCGGTTCTCGCCGTTCCAGCTCAAGCAGATCGACGAGGCGGCGAACACGGTGGAGTTCTACGTCCACACGGAGGACGTCCGCCGCGCCCACCCCGACTGGACGCCGCGCGAGCTCGACCCGGTCTTCCAGGACGCCCTGTGGTCCCGGCTGGAGCGCACGGCCCGGCTGCTGGGCCGGGGTGCGCCGACCGGCCTGGTGCTGCGCCGCCCGGACGGCCAGACGGCGGTCGCGCACCGGGGCTCGCCGGTGGTGACGGTGACGGGCGAGCCTTCGGAACTGCTGCTGTTCGCGTTCGGCCGGCAGAGCGCCGCGAAGGTCGAGCTGGACGGCGACGAGAACGCGATCGCCAAGCTGCACGAGTCGAAGCAGCTCGGCATCTGAGAGGACGCCTCATGATCAAGGTCGCGATGACCAACGTGTTCGTCGACGACGTGGCCAAGGCCCACGCCTTCTACACGGACGTCCTCGGCTTCGAGACCCGCACCAACCTGGACCTGGGCGGCGGCACGCTGTTCATCACGGTCGGCGCGCCGGACGGGGCCCAGCCGGACCTCCAGCTGCTGCTGGAGCCCGGCGACAGCCCCATCGCGGAGCCGTACCGCCGGGCCCTGTACGAGGCCGGGATCCCCGCCATCGTCTTCTCCGTGGACGACATCCGCGCCCAGTACGACCGGCTGCGCGCCCTAGGCGTGCGCTTCACACACGAACCCCAGCAACAGGGCCCGGTACTCGCAGCCGTACTCGACGACACGGTCGGCAACTATGTCCAACTGGCACAGCCCCTGGAGCGACCGGCCGGCTGAGCGTCAGCGGGGCAGTTCGGCGCGGCGCAGGGCCGGTACGACGAGGGCGGCCACGCCGCCGAGTCCGCAGACGGCGGCGCTGACGACGTAGACCGGGCGCAGTCCCCACGCCCCGATCGCGGCGGCGGCGAACGGCATGCTGAGCGGGGTGAGGCCGAGGCTGACCAGGCTGGAGAGGGCGGTGACCCGGCCCAGGTAGGCGGGGTCGGTCAGGGTCTGGAGCAGCGCGCCGCACAGCACCCCGCTCAGCCCGGTGAGCAGACCGACGAGCAGTGCCGTGCCGACGGCCGTCGCGAGAGTGGGCGCGTAGGCGAGGGCGCCGATGGCCACCGAGCCGACGACGACCGTGCATCCGGCGACCAGCCCGGCGCGGGGCAGTCGTCCGCGGACGGCCAGCAGCAGCGAGGCGGCGCCCGCGCCGGTGCCGAACCCGGCGAGTGTCCAGCCCATCCCGGAGGCGCCCCAGCCGCGCTGGTCGGCGAGGAGCGTCAGCCCGACGTTCAGCGGTCCGACGAATCCGAGGTCGCCGAGGGCGATGGCGAGCATCAGCGGGGCGAGGACACGGTGGCCGCGGATGTGGCGCAGCCCGGCCTTGAGGTCCGCCCAGGCGGTGCCCTTCGCCGCGTCGTCCTCGGTCGGCAGATCCCGTACCCGTACGGAGACCAGCAGCGGCACGGATACGGCAATGAGCAGCCCGGCGAGGGCGAACGCGGCCGGGGCTCCGCCCAGGGCCACCCCCAGTCCGCCGAGCGGGGCGCCGACGACGGCGGCGAAGCGGATGGCGAGGCTGCGCATGCCCTGGACCCGGCCGAGCTGGTCATTGGCGGTGAGCCGGGCCGGCAGGGCCCCCACGGCGGGCACGAAGACGGCGTCCACGGCACCGAAGACCAGCGCCAGCAGGGCGAGCGGCCACAGTCCGGTGCGGGCGAGGAAGAGCAGGGCGGCCACGGCGAGGACGGCCGCGCAGCGCAGGGCGTCGCTAGCGATGACGACCCTGTGCGGCCCGAACCGGTCGGCGATCACGCCGCCGCCCAGCATCAGCACGGCCCTCGGTAACGCACTGGCCGACATCACGAGTCCGGCCTGTGCGGGCGTTCCGGCCTGGACGGCGGCCCAGGACAGGGCGAGGTAGTAGACGTTGTCGCCGAGCATCGAGGAGGTGTAGGCGGTGAGCCAGCGCAGGACGTTGGGGTCACGGTGGGCGGCCCGCGCGGTCGGCGACGGTATGAGCGTGGCGGTCACGGCGGGAGGATCCTCTCAGACGCGGAACGGGAAGCCGTACATGTGCAGCGCGACGTGCTCGCGCCCTTCGGTGTCGCCGGCGGCCTCGTGGGCACACCCCTGCTCGTCGTAGCGCTTGACCAGATCGTGCAGGTCCTTCTTCAGCTCCGCGAGCTCCCCGGCGGTCAGCCTCAGCAGCGACTCGGAGTCGTGGGCGGCACCGTTCCACTCCGGGCCCCAGTGGGCGCGCTCGTCCAGATACGTCCGGTACATCTCGGCGCGCTGGTCCAGGAACAGCCGGGAGGCCGCGAGATGCGCCGCCACTTTCTCGGGCGCGTCCTGAAAGTCCTCGTCGCGGACGGAGACGCCGTCGGAGGCCGGTCGCCACCAGCGCTCTCGACCGTCCGCGCTGCGCGGCTCGGCCTCCTCGACAAGACCGTGCTCGGCGAGCTTGCGCAGGTGGTAACTGACCAGTGAGACGGCCTCGTCGACCTGCTCGGCGAGCTGTGAGGCGGTGGCCGCCTCGGCGACGAACAGCAGCCGGTAGAGCTTCATACGCAGCGGATGCGCGAGTGCCTTGAGCGTGCCGACATCGGTGATCCGCCGGTTCTCCTTGCTTGCCATGGGCACGACTGTAGATACGAAGGAAAAGTTGCACAATAGATTTTGCGCAACTTCTTTTGCACAACTTCTCTTTCGTAATGGCGCATGAAGAGGCCCCGGCGGCAGCCCGCCGGGGCCGGTGTGCGCGTACGTGTGACGCGCTAACGGACGGGGTGGCCCGCCTCGCGCAGGGTCTGCTTGACCTCGGCGATGCGCAGGTCGCCGAAGTGGAAGACCGATGCCGCCAGGACCGCGTCCGCGCCCGCTGCGATTGCCGGGGGGAAGTGGGCGAGGCGGCCGGCGCCGCCGGAGGCGATGACCGGGACCGTGACGTGCTTGCGTACGGCCGCGATCATCTCCAGGTCGTAGCCGTCCTTCGTGCCGTCCGCGTCCATGGAGTTGAGCAGGATCTCCCCCGCGCCCAGCTCGGCGGCCCGGTGCGCCCATTCGACGGCGTCGATGCCGGTGCCCTTGCGGCCGCCGTGCGTCGTCACCTCGAAGGAGCCGCTCTGCGTGCGCCGCGCGTCCACCGACAGGACCAGGACTTGGCGGCCGAAGCGCTCCGCGATCTCGCGGAGCAGGTCGGGGCGCGCGATGGCCGCCGTGTTGACGCCGACCTTGTCCGCGCCCGCGCGGAGCAGCTTGTCGACGTCCTCTGCCGTGCGCACACCGCCGCCGACCGTGAGCGGGATGAACACCTGCTCGGCGGTGCGGCGCACCACGTCGTACGTCGTCTCACGGTTGCCCGAGGACGCGGTGATGTCCAGGAACGTCAGCTCGTCGGCACCCTCGGCGTCGTACACCTTCGCCATCTCGACGGGGTCGCCCGCGTCGCGCAGGTTCTGGAAGTTGACGCCCTTGACGACCCGGCCGTTGTCCACGTCCAGGCAGGGAATGACTCGGACCGCCAGGGTCATGACTCCAGGCTCCTCTTGGTGCTTCTGGTCGACTAGTGCCTCTAGTCAACGCCTCTAGCCTCTGAAGGCTTCCAGTTCCACTTCGACCAGGATGCGTGGATCGACGAAGCCCTCCACGACCAGCAGGGTCGAGACGGGGCGCACGGCGTCGAACAGCTCCTTGTGGGCCCGGCCCACCTCGTCGACGTCCCGCAGATGGGTCAGGTATATCCGGGTCCTGAGCACCGACTCGGGACCGAGCCCGAACTCGGCGATCGATTCGAGCGCGCTGGTGAAGGCCACCTTGGCCTGCTCGTACGGGTCGCCCTCGCCGTACAGCACCCGGCCCCGAAAGGCCGTCGTACCGGCCACCAGCACGCGGTCACCCGCCGCGACGGCACGTGCGAAACCGAAACTCTCCTCCCAGGGGCTGCCGCCCTGCACGCGCCGTACGGCATCGCTCATGACACTGTGTCCGATTTCAAGACGTAGCCTCCAAGGCCTCTTCCAGTGTGAACGCCTTCGCGTACAGGGCCTTCCCGACGATGGCGCCCTCGACACCGAGGGGTACCAGCTCGGCGATGGCCCGCAGGTCGTCCAGGGACGACACACCGCCCGAGGCGACGACCGGCCGGTCTGTCGCCGCGCACACGTTCTTCAACAGCTCCAGGTTGGGGCCCTGGAGGGTCCCGTCCTTGGCGATGTCCGTGACGACGTAGCGGGCGCAGCCCTCCTTGTCGAGGCGCTCCAGCGTCTCGTAGAGGTCGCCGCCGTCGCGGGTCCAGCCGCGGCCGCGCAGGGTCGTACCGCGGACGTCGAGACCGACGGCGATCTTGTCGCCGTGCTCGGCGATGACCCTGGCGACCCACTCCGGGGTCTCCAGGGCGGCCGTACCGAGGTTCACGCGCGTGCAGCCGGTGGCCAGGGCGGCGGCCAGGGTGTCGTCGTCACGGATGCCGCCGGACAGCTCCACCTTGATGTGCAGTTCCTTCATGCGCTCGGCGACCCCGGCGATCAGCGCGCGGTTGTCGCCGGTGCCGAACGCGGCGTCCAGGTCGACGAGGTGCAGCCACTCGGCGCCCGAGCGCTGCCAGGCGAGGGCGGCCTCCAGAGGGGAGCCGTAGGAGGTCTCGGTCCCGGACTCGCCGTGCACAAGACGGACGGCCTGTCCGTCCCGGACGTCGACGGCGGGGAGGAGTTCGAGCTTGCTCACAGTGTTCCGATCCAGTTGGTGAGGAGCTGGGCTCCGGCGTCGCCGGACTTCTCGGGGTGGAACTGCGTGGCCCACAGGGCGCCGTTCTCCACGGCGGCCACGAAGGGCTTGCCGTGCGTCGACCAGGTCACCCTGGGCGCGTGCATGGCGGTGTTGTGCGTCTCCAGAGTCCAGTCGTGGACGGCGTAGGAGTGCACGAAGTAGAAGCGCGCGTCCGCGTCCAGGCCGGCGAACAGCTCGGAGTCGGCGGGCGCCTCGACGGTGTTCCAGCCCATGTGGGGCACGATCTCGGCCTGGAGCGGCTCGACCGAGCCGGGCCACTCGTCGAGGCCCTCGGTCTCCACGCCGTGCTCGATGCCGCGCGCGAACAGGATCTGCATGCCGACGCAGATGCCCATCACCGGCCGCCCGCCGGACAGCCGACGGTCGATGATCCAGTCCCCGCGGGCCTCACGCAGACCCTGCATACAGGCGGCGAAGGCGCCGACGCCCGGCACCAGCAGGCCGTCGGCGTTCATGGCCGCGTCGAAGTTGCGCGTTATCTCCACGTCGGCTCCCGCGCGCGCGAGGGCACGCTCGGCGGAGCGGACGTTGCCGAAGCCGTAGTCGAAGACCACGACCTTCTTCGGCGCGCTCATCAGTTCCACACCTCCAGCCGCAGCACACCCGCGACCAGACACATCGCCGCGCCGATCGAGAGCAGCACGATCAGGCTCGTGGGCATCTTCTGCTTGACGAAGGAGATGATGCCGCCGACCAGGAAGAGGCCGACGAGGATCAGGATGGTGGACAGACCGGTCATGGCTTACAGCGCACCCTTCGTGGACGGCAGAATGCCCGCCGCGCGCGGGTCACGCTCGCTGGCGTAGCGCAGTGCCCGCGCCAGCGCCTTGAACTGGCACTCCACGATGTGGTGTGCGTTGCGCCCGTAGGGCACGTGCACATGCAGCGCGATCTGTGCCTGGGCGACGAAGGACTCCAGGATGTGCCGGGTCATCGTGGTGTCGTACTCGCCGATCATCGGCGCCATGTTCTCGGGCTCGGTGTGCACGAGGTACGGGCGGCCGGACAGGTCGACGGTGACCTGGGCGAGGGACTCGTCCAGCGGCACCGTGCAGTTGCCGAAGCGGTAGATCCCCACCTTGTCACCGAGCGCGTGCTTGAAGGCGGCGCCCAGCGCGAGGGCGGTGTCCTCGATGGTGTGGTGCGAGTCGATGTGCAGGTCGCCGTCGGTCTTCACGGTCAGGTCGAACAGACCGTGCCGGCCGAGCTGGTCGAGCATGTGGTCGTAGAAGCCGACGCCTGTCGCGATGTCGGTCCTGCCGGTGCCGTCGAGGTCTATCTCGACGAGGACCGACGTCTCCTTGGTGGTCCGCTCCACTCGTCCAACGCGGCTCATGCGTCCAGCTCCTTCTTCACGTCACGTACCGCGTCGAGGAACGCGTCGTTCTCCTTGGGGGTTCCGGCGGACACCCGCAGCCACCCCGGTACGCCGGTGTCCCGGACCAGGACACCCCGGTCGAGAATCCTCTGCCAGGCGGTGTGGGCGTCCTCGAACCGGCCGAACTGCACGAAGTTCGCGTCGGACTCCGTGACGGCGTAACCGATCGCCAGCAGCTCGCTCACCAGCCGGTCCCGCTCCGACTTGAGCTGCTCGACGTACTTGAGCAGCGTGTCGGTGTGCTCCAGGGCGGCCAGCGCGGTCGCCTGGGTGACCGCCGACAGGTGGTACGGCAGTCGTACGAGCTGTACGGCGTCCACCACCGCCGGGTGCGCGGCGAGATAGCCGAGCCGCAGACCCGCCGCCCCGAAGGCCTTCGACATGGTCCGCGACACGACGAGATGCGGCCGGCCTTCGAGCAGCGGCAGCAGCGAGTCGCCGTGGCTGAACTCGACGTAGGCCTCGTCCACGATCACCATCGACGGCCTGGCCGCCTGCGCCGCGTCGTAGAGCGCGCGCACCGTCTCGGGCGGGACCGCGTTGCCCGTGGGGTTGTTGGGGGTGGTGATGAAGACGACGTCGGGCCGGTGCTCGGCGATGGCACGCTCGGCCGCCGCGGGGTCGATGGTGAAGTCCTCGTTGCGGGGGCCGGAGATCCAGCCGGTGCCCGTGCCGCGCGCGATGAGCGGGTGCATCGAGTACGACGGCTCGAAGCCGATCGCCGTACGACCCGGCCCGCCGAAGGTCTGCAGCAGCTGCTGGATGACCTCGTTGGAGCCGTTGGCCGCCCAGACGTTCGCCATGCCGAGCGGGTACTTGCCCGTCTTCGTCAGGTAGGCCGCCAGCTCGGTGCGCAGCTGGACCGCGTCCCGGTCGGGGTAGCGGTTCAGATTGCGGGCGGCCTCGCGCACCCGCTCCGTGATCCGCTCGACCAGCGGCTCGGGCAGCGGGTACGGATTCTCGTTCGTGTTCAGCCGTACGGGGACGTCCAGCTGGGGCGCGCCGTAGGGGGACTTGCCGCGCAGCTCGTCCCGTACGGGGAGATCGTCGATTCCGAAGCTCACTTGCTCGTCGGTACCTTCCACCCGAACCTTGCCTTGATCGCCGCGCCGTGCGCAGGCAGGTCCTCCGCCTCCGCCAGTGTCACCACGTGGTGCGCCACCTCGGCCAGCGCGTCCTTCGTGTAGTCGACGATGTGGATGCCGCGCAGGAAGGACTGGACGGACAGGCCCGAGGAGTGGCAGGCGCAGCCGCCGGTGGGCAGGACGTGGTTGGAGCCTGCCGCGTAGTCGCCCAGCGAGACTGGCGCCCAGGGGCCGATGAAGATCGCACCGGCGTTCTTGACCCGGTCGGCGACCGCGGCCGCGTCCGCCGTCTGGATCTCCAGGTGCTCCGCGCCGTACGCGTCGACCACCCGAAGGCCCTCTTCGACGCCGTCGACCAGCACGATCGCGGACTGCCTGCCGCGCAGCGCGGGGACGATCCGGTCGTCGATGTGCCTGGTGGCCGCGATCTGCGGCTCCAGTTCCTTCTCCACCGCGTCGGCCAGCTCGACCGAGTCGGTGACCAGCACGGCCGCGGCGAGCGGGTCGTGCTCGGCCTGGCTGATCAGGTCGGCGGCCACGTGCGCCGGGTCGGCGGTGTCGTCCGCGAGGACGGCGATCTCGGTGGGGCCGGCCTCCGCGTCGATGCCGATCCTGCCGGTGAAGAAGCGCTTGGCGGCGGCGACCCAGATGTTGCCGGGGCCGGTGACCATGTTGGCGGGCGCGCAGGACTCGGTGCCGTACGCGAACATCGCCACAGCGGTGGCGCCGCCCGCGGCGTACACCTCGTCGACGCCGAGCAGCGCGCACGCGGCGAGGATCGTCGGGTGCGGCAGGCCGCCGAAGTCCGCCTGGGCCGGTGAGGCCAGCGCGACCGATCCGACGCCCGCCTCCTGCGCGGGCACCACGTTCATGATCACGGAGGAGGGGTAGACGGAACGGCCGCCGGGCGCGTACAGCCCGACGCGCTCCACGGGCACCCACTTCTCGGTCACCGAGCCGCCGGGCACGACCTGGGTCGTGTGGGTCGTACGGCGCTGGGCGCGGTGCACGAGACGGGCGCGCCGGATGGACTCCTCGAGGGCGGCGCGCACGGCCGGGTCGAGGGACTCCAGGGCGTCGGCGAGCGCCTGCGCCGGGACCCGTACGGATTCGAGCCGTACGCCGTCGAACTTCTCCGCGAAGTCGATCAGCGCCGCGTCGCCCCGATGATGCACGGCTTCGCAGATCGGACGCACCTTCTCGAGGGCGGCCTGAACGTCGAAGTCGGCTCGGGGCAGCAGGTCGCGCAGGGCGGGTCCCTCGGGAAGGGCGTCGCCGCGCAGATCGATTCGGGAGATCACAGCCTCAATTCTCGCAGACCGGCGTCGGCCGTCGTCCGCGCGTATCAATGGCTGATACAGAACGTGGCCGGAACCCGGAAGATCCGCTTCACGTCTGGCGTTCGGGATGTCACTCAGCGGGCATGAACGGTTGTACACAGTTGCGACTCGCGAGTAGGTGGGAAAGCCGCGAGCAGGTGAGAAAGAAGGAAGAGCAGTGACCGAGGGGGCCGGCCTGCGCGCCGGGGACCTGCCGGACGATCTGACCGCCGCCGAGGCCGGCATGTGGCAGGCCTTCCGCAACGGCAGTGTGTACGACCTGAGCAGCGGGGACGCCGTGGTGGACGACCCGCACGGCGGTCACCCCTGGGGACCGGAGCGGACCGTGCGGGCGAGGATCGTGTGCTGGCTGCTGCTGGACGGTCCGCCCGCGCTGGCCGGCCGCGTGTCCTCGCTGAAGCTCGTCGGCGTGCGCGTCACCGGCGCCCTGGACCTGGCGGGCGGCACGGTCATGCCGTATCTGGAGCTGCGGGACTGCCGTTTCGACCAGGAGGTCCTGCTGCCGGAGGCCCGCTTCACGACCGCGCGGTTCGTGAACTGCTCGGTGCCCCGGCTGGAGGCGGCCCGGGTGCACACCGAGGGCGATCTGCATCTGCCGCGCTGCCGCTTCCACAACGGCGTCCGGCTGACCGACGCGCACATCGGCACGGATCTGCTGCTCAACCAGGCGATCGTGTACCGGGACCGCAGCGGCCGCTCGATCGCCGGGGACGGGATGACCGTGGGCCAGGACTTACAGGCGGAGCTCCTGGAGTCGCACGGTGAGCTGAGCCTGCGCGGCGCCAAGATCGGGGTCTCGCTGAGCCTGCGCGGCGCCCGGCTGCTCAACCCGTACTCGCGGCTCGCCCTGAACGCGCCCCAGCTGACGGTCGAACGCACGCTGTATCTGACCCCGGCCGGGGTGGGCAGCCCGCTGCTGAGCGGCACGACTCCCGCGCGCGGGACGCGGATCCAGCGCTTCGAGTGCCAGGGCGGGGTACGGCTGGACGACGGGCGGTTCGGCGACGCGGTCGACCTGGAGCGGGCGCGGTTCACCTTCACCGACGACCAGGAGCTGTCGCTGCGCCGGGTGCAGACGCCCGAGCTGCGCTTCCTCGGGGACGCGCCGCAGCGCGGCAAGGTGGTGCTGTCGGGCGCGCGGACCGTCAACCTCGTGGACCGCGCGGCCGGCTGGCCGGGGCCGGGCAATCTGCATATGGGCGGCTTCGCGTACGAGAACCTGGTGCCGCAGGGTCCGTTCCCGCTGAACCGGCGGCTGGAGTGGGTGGCGGCGGCGACCGCCGAGTACAACCCGGAGCCGTACGAGCGGCTCGCCACCGTGCTGCGCGGTGCCGGCGAGGACGAGGACGCCCGCGAGGTGCTGCTGGCCAAGCAGCGCCGGCGCCGCGAGACGCTGCCGCTGGCCGCCAAGCTGTGGGGGTACGTCCAGGACTGGACGGTGGCCTACGGCTACCGGCCGGGCCGGGCGGCCGTGTGGATGGCGGTGCTGTGGGCGGCGGGCACGCTGGCCTTCGCGCACGCCGGGCATCCGCCGATGAACCCCGGCGGGCACCCGGTCTGGAACCCGGCGCTGTTCGTCCTCGATCTGCTGCTGCCGGTGATAGACCTCGGCCAGGTGGGGCAGTGGCAGCTGCGCGGCGGCTGGCAGTGGCTGTCCGCGGCGATGATCCTGCTGGGCTGGATCCTGGCGACGACGGTGGCGGCGGGGGCGACACGGCTGCTCAGACGCGGCTAGAACGCCCTCGGGGCTGGCCGGGCCTGCCCTGTGACAGGTACTCAACAGGGGTGGAACAGCCACCTTTTACCCGGCCTTGACCGATGAGCGTACAACTTTCCCCTGGTTGGGCACACCCCCTGGCGCGTCCCGGACCTGCGGACTTTCAATGGTCGACACCATGGCTCTGCTGCCCGCTTTCATCCGCCCCACCCGGATGAAGAGGATCGCCCCGCTCCCGGCCGCACCGCCGGCCGATGACGAGGTGCTGCTCGACGCGCCCGACGACCGCCTGGGCCCCGCCCTCGTCGCGGCCGGAAGGGGCGAGTTCCGTGCCGCCGCCGAGCTGCTGGCCGCCACCCGCGCGGCCGCCGAGTGGGAGAACCGCGACCGCTACACGCGGTGCCTGGCCGCCTTCGCCCGCTCGCGTGCCGAGTGGTTCGAGGAGTGGCGCGGGCAAGCACCGGACGACCCCGGCGCGCTGCTGGTCGGGGCCCAGCTGGCGGTGGACCGCGCCTGGCCGTCACCGGCCCGCGTCGAGCTGCTGCGCAACGTCAGCCCGCTGATCACGGCCGCCGCGCGCGCCGACGACCGCGACCCGGTGCCGTGGCGGATCGCGCTGGACCACGCACGCGGCTCGAAGGCCGGGCCCAAGTACTTCGAGGAGCTGTGGGGGGCGGCGGTCCGGCGCGCCTCGCACCACTACGGCTGTCATACGGCGGCGCTGCGCTATCTGGCCGCCTCCTGGCACGGCTCCCACCGCGAGTGCTTCGACTTCGCCGACCTGGCCGCGCAGGACGCACCGCCGGACTCGCTGGTCCAGGCGCTGCCCGTGCGGGCGGCCCTCGGCTATCTGACCGACGACTGCGGGGCCGAGGTGGCGCGTGAGCGGCTGGACGCGGCGGCCGACCGGGCGATCGCGCTGTCCGCCCGGTTCCCGGGGGCGGACCCCTGGCCGGCCGCGATCCGCAACAAGCTCATGTACGTCCTCGTCACGCTGGACCGCCGACAGGACGCCCTGGCCCAGCTGCAGCTGATCGGCCCGTACGCCACGTCCTTCCCCTGGGACCGGCTGTCGGACGACCCGCTGGGCCACTTCCTGCGGCTGCGCGCCGAACTCCTGACGACGGTCCGCCCGGCGCCACGGACACGGCTCGACCCGGGCCCCGGGCGCCCACGGACCGGGCACGGCGGACATGCCCACGCCGGTGACCATTAGGGTGGCGCCGTGACCACCGTCCGTCTCCCCCTCTTTCCGCTGAACTCGGTGCTGTTCCCGGGGCTCGTGCTCCCTCTGAACGTCTTCGAGGAGCGCTATCGCGCCATGATGCGCGAACTGCTGAAGACCCCCGAGGACGAGCCGCGCCGGTTCGCCGTCGTGGCGATCCGCGACGGCCACGAGGTGGCGCCGAGCGCACCGGGCATGCCGGACCCGACGGCCATGCCCGAGCGCGGACCGGCGGCGGGCTTCGGCACCGACCCGGCCAAGGCCTTCAACGCGGTGGGCTGTGTGGCCGACGCGGCGACCATCCGGGAGCGGGCGGGCGGCACCTTCGAGGTGCTGGCGACCGGTACGACCCGGGTGCGGCTGCTGTCGGTGGACTCCTCGGGCGCGTTTTTGACGGCCGACCTGGAGGAGCTGCCGGAGGAGCCGGGCGACGAGGCGGGCGCGCTGGCGGAGGGGGTGCTGCGCGCGTTCCGGCAGTACCAGAAGCGTCTGGCGGGCGCGCGGGAACGGTCCCTGTCCACGAGCGCGGAACTCCCGGACGAACCGGCGGTGGTCTCCTATCTCGTGGCGGCGGCGATGATGCTGGACACCCCGACGAAGCAGCGTCTGCTCCAGGCCCCGGACACGGCCTCCCGCCTGCGGGACGAGCTGAAACTCCTTCGCTCGGAGACGGCCATCATCCGTAACCTGCCGTCGTTGCCGGCGTCGGACCTGACGCGCGGCCGGACGAGTCTGAACTGAGGCCGGAACCTCGATGGCGAAGAATCCGAAGAAGCCGAAGAAGCAGCAGCAGTCCGGGGGCACCCCCGCGACGGTGGCGCTGACGGCCGCGGGCGTGGACTACACGGTCCACGCCTACGACCACGACCCCGGCCACCCCTCCTATGGCGAGGAGGCGGCCGAGGCGATGGGTGTCTCCCCCGACCGGGTCTTCAAGACACTGGTGGCGGACGTGGACGGCAGGCTGACGGTGGCCGTGGTCCCCGTGGCGGGCTCCCTGGACCTCAAGGCCCTGGCGACGGCCGTCGGGGGCAAGCGGGCGGCGATGGCGGACCCGGTCCTCGCCGAGCGCACGACGGGCTATGTCCGCGGCGGCATCTCCCCGCTGGGCCAGCGCAAGAAGCTCCCCACGGTCCTGGACGAGTCGGCCTCGGCGCACACCACGATCTGCGTGTCGGCGGGCCGCCGCGGTCTGGAGGTCGAGCTGTCCCCCGCGGACCTGGCCGGCCTCACCGGGGCGACGCTGGCCCCCATCGGACGCGTTTGACCTCTCGACGGACGCCCTTTCCTCGGTTAAGTACGAGGAACATGTCGAAGAAGACCCGGAAACGCAAGTGGCGCATCAAGAAGGGCCGCTCGAACCACGGGAGGCGCCCGGCGTAGCAGCCGACCCCCAGCACCGGCCGACCCGACCGAGCCTGCCCGGCGCTGGGGGACGAGCCGCCTCGGGCCGCCGGAACGGGGCGCCTCAGCACCCTGGACGGACGGCCGAACGCACGCCGGGAACGGCGCCTGAGCACCCTGCGCAGGCGGCGCCACGTACGGCCCCTGCAGGTACGGGCCCTCCTCGTACGGGTCCGGGCCCCGCGGGCCCAACAGTGCCGTGAGCCCGAGGTGCACCACCAGCGCGGCCGCCGGCCAGGCCGGCAGCGCACCCTTCGCCCCCGCCTTCAGCGGCCCCGGCCCGCACGACCCAGCCCGCCCAGCGCTGGAGAACGAGACCGCTCGGGCCAGAACACGCGCCCCCGAAACGCTCGAACCCCCTACGCAGGCGGCGCCGCGTACGGCCCCTGCAGGTACGGGCCCTCCTCGTACGGGTCCGGGCCCCGCGGGCCCAACAGTGCCGTGAGCCCGAGGTGCACCACCAGCGCGGCCGCCGGCCAGGCCGGCAGCGCACCCTTCGTCCCCGCCTTCAGCGGCCCCGGCCCGCACGACCCAGCCCGCCCAGCGCTGGAGAACGAGACCGCTCGGGCCAGAACGCGCGCCCCCGAAACGCTCGAACCCCCTACGCAGGCGGCGCCGCGTACGGCCCCTGCAGGTACGGGCCCTCCTCGTACGGGTCCGGGTCCCGTGGGCCGAACAGCGCCGTGAGGCCGAGGTGCACCACCAGCGCGGCCACCGGCCAGGCCAGCAGCGCGCCCTTCGTGCCCAGCTTCAGCGGTGCCGAGAAGGTCACGCCCTTGCCGGCCTCCTTGGCGTGGGCGAGGACGTTCTGGGTGGGCCCCAGCCACACCCCGAGCCGCCAGGCGAGCAACGCCCCGAGCAGCCCGCCGACGGTCAGCGCCACCACCAGCGGCACACCGCCGCGCCGCCGCAGCAGGAAGACGACGACCGCGCTGACCGCTCCGAAGGCCAGGGCGAGCAGCGTGAACGTTCCGTCCACCCCGATCGCCTGCTCCCCCTCGGTGTCCTTGATGTAGACGACCCAACCCCGGCCCACCTGGTCCCCGACCAGCGGCACATGCGGAGCCAGCCACAGCCACAGCAGACCGAGCAGCACCCCGCCGAGCGCCATCGCCACCGTGATCACGGCCGCGTCGCGCACTTCGGTCTTCATTCCGGGACCGTCCTGTTCGTACGCGCCTCCTGCCGCCCCGGCGGGCGGCGGCGCCTGCCAGGTCTGGTGCGGAGACTGGTCGTGCGGCGGCGGAGGCGGAGTCAGCGGTGCGGTCACCCTGACATCGTGCCAGGTCGGGCCGTGCGGCGCGTCACCGGACGGCGGCCCGCCGGTACGCCCAGGTGGCGGCGGCCAGCGAGACGACCCCGACGGCGGCGCACACGCCCAGGTCAACGACGACGAACGCCCAGTCAGGATGCGCCCCGAAGGTCCGCGCATAGGCGTCCACGCCGTACGTCGAAGGCAGCAGGTCCCGGGCCAGCCGCACGATCTCCGGCATCTTGTCGGGCGGCAGCACACCGAGCAGCAGCGCCGCCGACATGCCCAGCTGACCGAGCAGCGTGGCCAGTTCGAGCCGCGTCGAGAGCAACCCGAACGCGGCGCCGAGCCCGGCGAGCGCGGCACCCGCCAGCGGGATCACGGCCACCAGGATCCAGAGGTTGGTCAGCGGCAGTCCGAAGAGCACACAGCCGAACCCGGCCGTCACCAGCGTTCCCGGCACGGTGAAGGACGCGTACGCCCCCGCCGCCCCGAGCACCACCGACGCGGGTGGCACCGGCAGCGTCGCGTAGTGGTCGAGCCCGCCGCCGGCCCGCAGCTGCCCGAAGTACTGGGAGAGCAGGTTCAGCGCGACGTACGCCACGACCACGACCGACGAGCCCGCCACCACGAACTGGGCCTGGACGCGGGTGTCCACCACCCCGCGCATCATGACCATGATGCCGATCGACTGAAAGGTCGCCACGAACAGCAGCGGGATCCGCGCCACCCGCGCGCGGGACAGCTGCGCCCTGTACACGGCGGCCAGCGACGGCCACAGCCTGGCGGCCGGCGCCAGTTCGGCCGGGCCCCGCGCCGGGCCCTTCGCCGGCCCCTTCACAGCCCCGGCACCGCCCTGCAGAACCTCGGCGGGTACGACACTCACCTGGAACCGCTCCTCTCCGCCATGGATCTCACGCCGTCCGCTACGCATACGGCTCTCCACCGCTCACGCCTTCACCAGCCCCTGCCGTGCGGCGCCGCCGAGCGCCAGATACACGTCCTCCAGGCTGGGTGTGGCGAGCGTGAAGTCGTCCAGGGCGGCGAACGCGGCCCCGCCGGTCACCGTGGCGACAGCGGCGCGGGCCTCCTCGGGAGCCAGCCGCAGGGTCCAGCGGCGGCCGGCCTCCACGGCCCGCTCCCGCAGCCGGGCGACCTCGGGCACCTCCAGCGGCGCGCTCTCCCGCCAGACCAGCTCGACGCGCACCTCGCCGTCGACCAGCTCCTTGAGCCCGGCCGGCGTGTCACAGGCGATGACCCGGCCCCCGTCGATGACGGCGACCCGGTCGAGCACGGTCTCGGCCTCGATGACGTTGTGGGTGACGAGCAGCACGGTCGTGCCGCGCTCGGCGCGCCGCCGGTCGACGGCCGTCCACACGGCGCGCCGGGCCACCGGGTCCATGCCGGTGGTCGGCTCGTCGAGCACGAGCAGCGGCCGCTCCCCGACCAGCGCGGTGGCGAAGCAGGCGAGCCGCCGCTGCCCGCCGGACAGCTTCTTCAGCGCCCGGCCGGCGATCGGGGCGAGCCCGAGCTCGTCGAGCACGGCGTCCCGCTCGGCCCGCGCCCGTCCGAGGTCCAGGCCGCGCAGCCGTGCGGTGGTCTCCACGGCGAGGGAGACCGTCAGCTCGTCGAGGGCGGTGGATTCCTGGCCGAGGTAGGCGAGGATGCGGGAGGCCCGCTCCGGGTGGCGCACGATGTCGTGGCCGAGGATCTCGACGCTGCCGGCGTCGGGCCGCAGCAGCCCGGTCAGCTGGCGTACGAGGGTGGACTTGCCGGCCCCGTTCGGCCCGAGCAGTCCGAAGATCTCGCCGCGCCGGACGTCCAGCTCCACCGCGTCGGTGGCCCGCACCTCGGGCGCGTCCGGCACCCCGCGTCGTCCGCGTACGGCCGCGTAGGTTTTGGTCAGTCCACGCACCGCGCACACGACGTCACCGGAATACCGTGGAGCCTGGGCCGAGCGCGTGTTCACAAAACACGAGAGTACGTGGTCCGGAACCCTTGCTCGCCCCTGGGGCCTCCTACCTCGATTCATTCTCCAGCAGGCGCGTGCTCCGCGGCCGTGGGGACGTCGATCTCCCGCCAGAAGCCTGCCCGGATGGCGTAACGGTCGTGCTCGTCGATCTGGTCGTCCTTGTGGGCCAGCAGCCCGAAGCGGGCCGCGTAGCGCAGCAGCTCGCCGTCGATGCGGTGCGGGATGCGCGGATACATGCCGGACAGCTTCTGCAGATGGCTCTGGTCGCTCAGCCGGGAGATCCACCGCCGGGCGAAGACCTGTCCCACCTCGTACGGGTCACCGCCGACCGTGGTGATGTCCTCCTCCCGGTCGGCCCACCGCTGCTCGGCGGTGGTCAGCTGGGCGAGCATCGGCATGGCGGCGACCTCGGCCGGCTCCGCGGCCACGCCCGGCCGGTCCACCCAGCCCTTGTCGGAGGACCAGCGCAGGGTCGCGGTCGCCGGGTGCGGGGCGGGCTGGGTGCCGGGGGCGCGCAGCGCGGCGAGGTCCTTGGGGGTGGGCACGCCCTTGGCCGGCACCCGCTCCTGGGTGCCGTTGTCCGAGACCGCGGCGGCGGGCGCGTGTTCGCCCTCCTCCGGTGGCCGCTCGGCGGCCGGGGCGAGGGAGGACTCGGGCAGCGGCGCGGAGAGGATCGCCGCGATCTCGGGGCGGGGCGCGGGCGGCGGCGCGCAGATGCCGGTGAGCTCCTTGGCGCGTACGGCCTTGGTGATCCACGTACGGTCCAGGACGCGCCGTTCGTCGGCCTCGGCGACCAGGTCCTCGGACTGGTTGTAGTCGCCGTCGGCGGCCTGTACGGCCCACAGGTGGACGGCGACTCCGTGCTCCTTGGCTGCCATCATGCCGGGCAGCAGGTCGCCGTCGCCGGTGACCAGGACGACGTCGGAGCAGGCGCGGTTGCGGGCCAGTTCGGTCAGCTCGGCGTGCATGGCGGCGTCCACGCCCTTCTGCGCCCAGCGTCCGTCGCTGCGGGTCAGTGCGCCCAGCCGGACGGTGACCCGGGGCATCACGCGCAGCCTGCGGTGCTCCGGTTGGGGGACGCGGTCGGGGGCGCCGTCGAACCAGTAGATGCGCAGCAGCGGCCGCTCGGTGTCGGCCTCGGCGCGCTCGCGCAGCGCCTGGATGAGCGCGGTGTGGTCCACGGTGATGCGGGAGCGGGAGGGTTCTCCGGCGAGGAGGCTGGCCGCGGCCCCCAGCAGATACCCGGCGTCCACCAGGACGATGCATCGGTCCACACGACTCACCCTCTTCCCCGGAGGTTTGCTTCGGGCCTGCTTCGAGTCTGCCCGACTGCGCGGGGGTTAACGGCCCGAACTCGATCTTCGGCGTGGCGTTTCGGGGCTTCGCTCGCCGACCGACCCTGTTACAGACGGTAATTATCCGACATGCGCCTCTTGTCAGGCTATGTGAATCTGATTCCGGCCCTGGCCCCTAGATCCCCCACAGGAGGCAGATCACCATGGCCAAGAACAAGAACCGCAAGCAGGGTGGCCCGCAGACCCGCGCGTCGCAGGCAGAGCAGGCCCGCGAGCAGGCGCAGCGGACGTCGGCGGAGGCGCACGAGTCTCCGGCGGCGAACATCCAGGGCAGCCCCGCTGATGTTGCCCGTAAGCAGAAGAAGAGCTTCGGCCACAACTGAATCCGGGGCTGCCCAGCCCAGGTACTGACGAGGGGCGTATCCGCTGCCGGGTACGCCCCTCGGTCATGTCCGTCCCGGGCCGGTCGCTCAGCCCGCCAGGCAGGACGGGCCGAGCAGCACCTTCAGGTCTCCGAACAGGGCCGGATCGGGCTTCACACGGTGCCGGTCGAGGCGCAGGACCGTCGTCTTGCGCGGGCCCTGGAGCCTGATGCGGACCTCGCTGTCGCCCTTGTGGTGGCTGAGGATCTCACCGAGGCGGCTGACCATGGGCGGGGTGACCCTGGTGGCCGGGATGGTCAGGATCACGGGGGCGTTGGTGCCCGCGTTGGACAGGTCCGGGACCATCAGCTCCATCGCGACGAGCCGCGGCACGTCCTCCCGCTTGTCGAGCCGGCCCTTGACGAACACGACCGCGTCCTCGACGAGTTGGGTCGAGATGAGCTGGTACGTCGCCGGGAAGAACATGCACTCGATGGAACCGGCGAGGTCCTCCACCGTGGCGATCGCCCAGGCGTTGCCCTGCTTGGTCATCTTGCGCTGCAGGCCCGAGATGATGCCGCCGATGGTGACGACCGCGCCGTCCGCGTGCTCACCTCCGGTGAGCTGGGCGATGCCCGCGTCGGCCTTGTCGGACAGCACGTGCTCCAGGCCGAAGAGCGGGTGGTCGGAGACGTACAGACCGAGCATCTCCCGCTCCTGGGCGAGCAGATAGGTCTTGTCCCACTCGTCCTCGCCGAAGACGACGTCGAGTCCGAAGCCGGGCTCGCTGCTGGTCTCCTCGCCCATCCCGCCGAAGAGGTCGAACTGTCCCTCGGCCTCCTTGCGCTTGACCGCGACCACGTTGTCGATCATCGGCTCGTACTGCGCGGTGAGGCCCTTGCGGGTGTGTCCCATGGTGTCGAAGGCGCCGGCCTTGATCAGGGATTCCGTGGTGCGCTTGTTGCACGCGACCGCCTCGACCTTGTCGAGGTAGTCGGGGAAGGAGGCGTACTTGCCCTTCGCCTTGCGGCTCTTGATGATCGACTCGACCACGTTGGTACCGACGTTGCGCACCGCTTCGAGGCCGAAGAGGATCACGTCGTCGCCCTGGGCGGCGAAGTTGTGCACCGACTCGTTGACGTTCGGCGGGAGCACCTTGATGCCCATGCGGCGGCACTCGTTGAGGTAGATCGCCGACTTGTCCTTGTCGTCCTTGACGGAGGTGAGGAGCGCGGCCATGTACTCGGCGGGGTAGTTCGCCTTGAGGTACGCGGTCCAGTACGAGACCAGGCCGTACGCGGCCGAGTGGGCCTTGTTGAACGCGTACCCGGCGAAGGGGACCAGCACGTCCCACAGGGCCTGGATGGCCTCGTCGCTGTAGCCGTTCTTACGGGCACCGGCCTGGAAGATGGTGAAGTTCTTCGCCAGTTCGTCGGGCTTCTTCTTGCCCATCACGCGGCGGAGGATGTCGGCCTCGCCGAGCGAGTACCCGGCGATGATCTGGGCGGCCTTCTGCACCTGCTCCTGATAGACGATCAGGCCGTAGGTGACGGCCAGGACCTCTTCGAGGGGCTCCTCCAGCTCCTTGTGGATCGGCGTGATCTCCTGCTGCTTGTTCTTGCGCAGCGCGTAGTTCGTATGGGAGTTCATGCCCATCGGGCCGGGGCGGTACAGGGCCGACACGGCGGAGATGTCTTCGAAGTTGTCGGGCTTCATCAGCCGCAGCAGCGAGCGCATGGGGCCGCCGTCGAACTGGAACACGCCGAGGGTGTCGCCGCGCTGGAGGAGATCGAAGGTCGTCGGGTCGTCCAGCGGGAGGCCCAGGAGGTCGATGTCGACCCCCTTGTTGGCCTTCACCATCTTGACCGCGTCGTCCATGATCGTGAGGTTGCGCAGGCCCAGGAAGTCCATCTTCAGCAGGCCGAGCGACTCACAACTCGGGTAGTCCCACTGCGTGATGGTCACGCCGTCGGTGTGGCGCACCCACACCGGGACGTGCTCGGTGATGGTCTCGCTGGACATGATCACGCCGGCGGCGTGCACGCCCATCTGCCGGACCAGGCCCTCCACACCGCGCGCGGTGTCGATGACCTTCTTCACGTCCGGCTCGTTCTCGTACATCCCGCGGACCTCGCCGGCCTCGCTGTAGCGCGGGTGGGCGGAGTCGGTGATGCCGGACAGCGGGATGCCCTTGCCGAGGACGTCGGCGGGCATGGCCTTGGTGATGCGGTCGCCCATCGCGTACGGGTAGCCGAGCACGCGCGCGGAGTCCTTGATCGCGTTCTTGGCCTTGATGGTGCCGTAGGTGCCGATCATGGCGACCTTGTCGGCGCCGTATTTCTCGGTCACGTACCTGATGACCTCGACGCGCCGACGCTCGTCGAAGTCGATGTCGACGTCGGGCATCGAGATGCGCTCGGGGTTGAGGAACCGCTCGAAGATCAGACCGTGCGGGATCGGGTCGAGGTCGGTGATGCCCATGGCGTAGGCGACGATCGAACCGGCCGCGGAGCCTCGGCCGGGGCCGACCGCGATGCCGTTGTTCTTGGCCCACATGATGAAGTCGGCGACCACGAGGAAGTAGCCGGGGAAGCCCATCGAGATGATGACGTCCATCTCGTAGTCGGCCTGCTTCTGGCGGTCCTCGGGGATGCCGCCGGGGAAGCGGCGCTCCATGCCACGGCGGACCTCCTCCTGGAACCAGGTGACCTCGCTGTAGCCCTCGGGGATGTCGAACTTGGGCATGAGGTCGCGCTTCTCGAACATGCCCGTGGTGTCGATCTGTTCGGCCACCAGGAGCGTGTTGCGGCAGCCCTCCTGCCAGGCGTCCGAGGAGTCGATGGCGTACATCTCGTCCGTGGACTTCAGGTAGTAGCCGGTGCCGTCGAACTTGAAGCGGTCGGGGTCGGAGAGGTTCTTGCCGGTCTGGATGCACAGCAGGGCGTCGTGGGCGCCCGCCTCGTGCGCGTACGTGTAGTGCGAGTCGTTGGTGACCAGCGGGGGGATGCCGAGCTTCTTGCCGATCTCCAGCAGGCCGTCGCGGACCCGGTGCTCGATGTCGATGCCGTGGTCCATCAGCTCCAGGAAGTAGCGGTCCTTGCCGAAGATGTCCTGGTAGTCGGCGGCCGCCTTCAGGGCCTCGTCGTACTGCCCGAGGCGCAGCCGGGTCTGGAGCTCGCCCGAGGGGCAGCCGGTGGAGGCGATGAGCCCCTCCGACCACTGGGCGATGGTCTCCTTGTCCATCCGGGGCCACTTCTGCAGCCAGCCCTCGGCGTACGCGTCCGAGGAGAGGCGGAAGAGGTTGTGCAGGCCCGTCGCGTTCGCCGCCCAGATCGTCTTGTGGGTGTAACCACCCGAACCGGAGACGTCGTCCCTCTTCTGGTGCGGCTGGCCCCACTGGATCTTGCGCTTGTTGCGCCGGGACTCGGGCGCGACGTAGGCCTCGATCCCGATGATCGGGGTGATTCCGGCCTTCTTCGCGGTGTGGAAGAAGTCGTACGCCCCGTGGAGGTTGCCGTGGTCGGACATGGCGATGTGCGTCATGCCCATCTCGTCGCAGGCGTTGAACATGTCCTTGAGCCGCGCGGCACCGTCCAGCAGCGAGTACTGGGTGTGGACGTGCAGGTGCGTGAAGGGCGGCTTTGACACGGTATCGGCCTCCGAGGAAAACGGGCGTCGACGATCTTCCGACCGGCTGCGGACAGTCTGGGGGACAGCGTCGAAGTCTATGCCCCGGCACTGACACATGCCGGGCACTCGCGCGTACCTTCATGCGTTGGGACAGTTCGGAAGGCCCGCCCGGCCGGACGTCCCGTCCGCCCCATACGTCACGCATCACCTGCACCAGGAGGCACCCAGCGATGTCGGTACCCCAGCTCAACGACGAGCAGCGCGGCGAGGAGATCCTCGCCGTCTTCGACACCGCCTTCGGCCAGCTCCTGGCCGCCGACCCGGCCGCGTTCCGCGTGAAGTTCCGGAAGATGGCGGCCTCGGCCTTCGCGTTCTACCGGGGCACGGCGGCCCTCTTCTACCACGACCTCGACGCCGAGAAGCGCGGCGGCCCGTACCTGGACGAGCGCACCTCGCGCGTGTGGATCCACGGCGACCTGCACGCGGAGAACTTCGGCACGTACATGGACTCGAACGGCCGTCTGGTCTTCAACGTCAACGACTTCGACGAGGCGTACGTCGGCCCCTTCACCTGGGACCTGAAGCGCTTCGCCGCCTCCGTCGCGCTGATCGGCTACGCGAAGGCGCTCAGCGACGAGCAGATCACCGAGCTGGTGCAGGTGTACGCGGGCGCGTACCGCGAGCGCGTCCACGCGCTGGCGACCGGCGCCAAGAGCGACGAGGTGCCGCCGTTCACCCTGGACACCGCGCAGGGTCCCCTCCTCGACGCGCTGCGTGACGCCCGCTCGCTGACCCGCTTCGGGCTGCTGGACTCGATGACCGAGATCCGCGACTTCGAGCGCCGCTTCGCGCCGGGCGGCGGCTCCATCGAGCTGGACGCGGCCACCCGCTACAAGGTGCTGGCCGCCTTCGACGGCTATCTGGAGACGCTGCCGGAGACCTCCCTGGCCCGCCCGGACTCGTACCGGGTCAAGGACGTCGTGGGCCGCCGCGGCATCGGCATCGGCTCGGCCGGCCTGCCGTCGTACAACATCCTCCTGGAGGGTCACAGCGACGCCCTGGAGAACGACGTCGTGATCTACATCAAGCAGGCCCAGACGCCGGCCGTCTCCCGGCACATCACGGACCCGGCGATCGCGGAGTACTTCCAGCACGAGGGCCACCGCACGGTGATCTCGCAGCGCGCCCTGCAGGCGCACGCGGACCCGTGGCTCGGCTGGACCGAGCTGGACGGCGCGGGCCAGCTGGTCGCCGAGGTCTCGCCGTACGCCGTGGACGTGGACTGGGGCGACATCGACGACCCGGAGGAGATCGCGGCCGTGGTCGCCGATCTGGGCCGGGCCACCGCCACCATGCACGCGGCGGCGGACGACACCTCCGGCGAGTCCCTGGTGCCGTTCTCCACGGAGCGGGCCATCGACGCGGCGATCGCGGCCGACGAGGAGGGCTTCGCGGGCCTGCTGTCGGACTTCGCGCACAGTTACGGCGCACGCGCGCGTGCCGACCATCAGATCTTCGTGGACCTGTTCCGCAACGGCCGGATTCCGGGGCTGTAACCTTCCCGGATCCACAGGCTCCCTTTAGGGGTCTCTTACCTGAGTACGTGACAGACTCTCCAGCGTTATGGACATATCCGGGACTCAGCTCAGAGCCGTGCGCGCGGCGCTGTTCACGGCCTTCGTCGTGACGCTCAGCACCGCGTCGCACGTCCTGCTGTCCCGGGCCCCGCTGCCGCTGACGACCGTGGCGGCGGTCACCGCCGGAGTGTTCCTCGCCGCGTACGCGCTGGCGGGCCGCGAGCGCGGCTTCGGCCGCATCGCGGCGCTGCTGGTCCCGCTGGAACTGGCCGCCGACACGGTGTTCACCACCGGCCAGCACGAGTGCTACGGCAGGGCGGGCGGCCCGGTCACCGGCCCGCTGCGCGCGGTCGGCCTGGACGTGCTGTGCGGCGGCGGCGCCGTGGGCACGCCGCTGGCCCAGGTGACCGGCGGCCCCGGCCACGCCTCCGCACTGCTCGCGCACGCCGACCCGGCCGCGGCCTGGCTGCTGCTCGCCGCGCACATAGGCGTCGGTCTCCTCGCCGCCGCCTGGCTGCGCCGGGGCGAGCGGGCGCTGACTCAGCTCGTGCGGGCGGTGGCCGCGACCACCTTCCGGCCGCTGCTGCTGGCGGTGGCCGCGGTGACGGTGCGGCCGGCTCCGGTGCACCGGCTGCCGCGCCCCGCGCCACGCGGGGCCACCGCCCGCGATCTTCTCTTCGTGCACTCCCTGGGACGGCGTGGACCGCCGTGGTCCTGCTCCCGCTCACTGGCCCTCGCCTGAGCGACGGCGGCTGAGCACAAGCGGTCCCCCACACGTATCCCGCGCACGACACATGCGCGTCCCACATGGAGATCACCAACATGAGCAAGCGGAACAGCCAGGCGGCGAAGAATGCGGCCCGGGAGCGGCTGCGTCAGGAGCGCGAGAAGCAGGCCAAGCGCGCCAAGGTCAAGCGGCAGGTCATCGTGGCCTGCTCGGTGGTGGCCGTCATGGCCGCGGCGGGCGGCATCGGCTACGCCGTCGTCCAGGCCAACAAGCCCAGCTACTGGGAGGGCATGAAGGACGCCAAGGTCGTCGCCCCGGCCAACGCCACGGGCACGAACGGCACCACGGTCGTCATCGGCAAGGACACCGCCAAGAAGACCCTCAAGGTCTACGAGGACCCGCGCTGCCCGGTGTGTGCCTCGTTCGAGCAGGCCGTCAGTTCGACCGTGAAGAAGGACGTCGACGGCGGCAAGTACAAGCTCCAGTTCATCAGCGGCACGTTCCTCGACACGCACGACAACGGCGAGGGTTCCAAGAACGCGCTCAGCGCACTGGGTGCCGCGCTCAACGTCAGCCCCGAGGCGTTCCTCGAGTACAAGACCGCGATGTACTCCGCGAAGTGGCACCCGGAAGAGACGACCGACACGTTCAAGGACGACAGCTACCTCATCAAGGTCGCCGACACCGTGCCCGCGCTGAAGGGCAACGCAAAGTTCCAGGACGCGGTCAAGAAGGGCACCTACGACGCCTGGGCGATGGCCATGTCGAAGACCTTCGACGACAACAAGGACGGCGTGACGGGCACCCCGACCTTCGTCATGGACGGCAAGAAGCTCACGACCTCGGACCCCAACCAGCCCTGGACAGTGGCCGAGTTCAACTCGGCGGTGGACGCGGCTCTGAAGGGCTGACGCCCCGTCCGACGGCCCGTCGGAATCTGATCGCCGCATGAAAAGCGGGCGAATTTTCGACGTTCGCCCGCTTCTCGCCTGTACCGATCAGTAACCTGATCGGCCGTGACTAGTCCATACAAGCCATCCGAGGCAGCCAAGCGCCTCAACTCGCTCTCGCCCCGCCGCCGTACGGTCGTCAAGGCCGCGGCGGCGACCGCTGTCCTGGCCGGACCGCTCGCCGCCGCGCTG
Source organism: Streptomyces sp. HUAS 15-9 (assembly GCF_025642155.1). Taxonomy (NCBI): domain Bacteria; kingdom Bacillati; phylum Actinomycetota; class Actinomycetes; order Kitasatosporales; family Streptomycetaceae; genus Streptomyces; species Streptomyces qianjiangensis. The sequence goes on from NZ_CP106798.1 coordinate 2,342,702, forward strand.
CCGGCGCGCGCCGCCGACCAGGCCCCCGCCTTCCTGCACGGTGTCGCCTCCGGTGACCCGCTGCCCGACGGCATCCTGCTGTGGACCCGTGTGACCCCCACCGCCGACGCGGTACCCGGCTCCGGGATCGGCCCGGACACCGAGGTGAGCTGGGTCGTCGCCACGGACAAGTCGCTGACGAACATCGTCGCCAAGGGGTCCACCACCGCGACCGCCGCCTCCGACCACACGGTAAAGGCCGACATCCGCGGCCTCGCCCCGGCCACCGACTACTGGTTCCGCTTCTCGGCAGGCGGTACCGACTCCCCGGTGGCGCGTACCCGCACCGCGCCGGCGGCGGACGCGGCCGTGCCGGGCCTGCGCTTCGGTGTGGTCTCCTGCGCCAACTGGGAGGCGGGCTACTTCTCCTCCTACCGCCACCTCGCGGCCCGCAGCGACCTGGACGCCTGGCTCCACCTCGGCGACTACATCTACGAGTACGGCACCGGCGAGTACGGCACGCGCGGCACCGTCGTGCGGCAGCACGCGCCCACCCACGAGATCCTCACGCTCGCCGACTACCGCACCCGGCACGGCAAGTACAAGACCGACCCGGACCTACAGGCCCTGCACGCCAAGGCGCCGGTCGTGGCGATCTGGGACGACCACGAGTTCGCCAACGACTCCTGGTCCGGCGGCGCCGAGAACCACACCGAGGGCGCCGAGGGCGCCTGGAGTGCCCGTCAGGCGGCGGCCAAGCAGGCCTACTTCGAGTGGATGCCGGTCCGCCCGGCGATCGCGGGCACCACCTACCGCCGACTGCGCTTCGGCAAGCTCGTCGACCTCTCGCTGCTGGACCTGCGGTCCTTCCGCTCCCAGCAGGTCAAGGTCGGCAACGGCTCGGTCGACGACCCCGACCGCACCATCACGGGCCGCGCGCAGCTCGACTGGCTGAAGGCCGGCCTGAAGGCCTCCGACACCACCTGGCGGCTGGTCGGCAACTCCGTGATGATCTCGCCGTTCTCCTTCGGCTCCCTCTCCGCCGATCTGCTCAAGCCGCTGGCCAAGCTGCTCGGGCTGCCGCAGGAGGGCATCGCCGCCAACACCGACCAGTGGGACGGCTACACCGACGACCGCCGCGAGCTGCTGGCCCACCTGCGCTCCAACGCCATCCGCAACACCGTCTTCCTGACCGGTGACATCCACATGGCGTGGGCCAACGACGTGCCGGTGGACGCGGGCACCTACCCGCTGTCGGCCTCGGCCGCCACGGAGTTCGTGGTCACCTCGGTGACCTCCGACAACCTCGACGACATCCTCAAGGTCTCCGAGGGCTCCGTCTCCACGGTCGCCTCGCCGATCATCCGTGCCGCCAACCGGCACGTCCACTGGGTCGACACCGACCGCCACGGCTACGGCGTCCTGGACATCACCGCCGACCGCGCGCAGATGGACTACTACGTCCTGTCCGACCGCACCAATGCCGACGCCACCTCGTCCTGGGCGCGTTCGTACCGAACGCGCACCGGCACGCAGAAGGTCGAGCGGACCTACGACCCGGTGTAAAAAGACCGACGCCCGGAGCAACCGAGAAGATCTTTCCAGCATCGAACACACTAGCGGGTCGCCCTACCTGGCGGCCCGCCAGGTCTGTTCATGATTGGAGTCACATGGCCACCCCCCAAGGTGTCTTGAAGAAGACCGCGACGATTGCCGCTGCCATGACGCTCGCCGGGCTCGCCTCCGTCGCTCAGGCGACGGAGGTCTCGGCAGCACCGGCCTTCGTCAATCTGACCGTGCTGGACAGGGGCGGTGCCCCCATCTACGCGCAGCCCACCTCCTCGTCGCACAAGTTCCGCACGGTGCCGTTCAACACGACCCTGCGCATCCAGTGCTCGACCCGCCACACTCCCTCGGGGGCCCTGTGGTTCCGGCTCTACGACTCGATGCCGACGGCCTGGGTGTACTCCGGGCACTTCATGTCCTTGGTGCACAACCCCAAGGAGTGCTTCCCGGGCTGAGGCGGCGGCAGCTGCCGACCAGTCGGTCCGCGCTAGGCGGTCCGCAGACTGTCGAGGAAGCCGAGCGCCACCCGCCAGGTGGCCTCGGCGGCCTCCTCGTCGTAGTCCGGGAGGCCGGGATCGGTGTAGAGATGGCCCGCCCCGGCGTATCTGTAGACCTCCACATCGGCGCCCGCCCGGCCCATCTGCAGATACCAGGCGCTCAGCCAGTCGTCCGTCTCGAACGGGTCCGGCTCGGCCACATGCAGCTGGACCGGCAGCTCGTCCACCGAGGCGTTCGGCGCGATGTCCGACGTGCCGTGCAGGAGCAGCAGTCCGCGCGCCTTCTCGTCGCCGAGGGCCAGGGTCTGCGCGACGGAGGCGCCCAGCGAGAACCCGGCGTACACCAGCCCCCGCTCCGAGTAGGGCGCCGCCGCCAGGACCGCCCGCCTCAGCAGCTCGTCCTTGCCGATCTCCTCCTTGAAGGCCATGCCCTCCTCGACCGTCTCGAACGTGCGCCCCTCGAAGAGGTCCGGCGTCCACACCTCGTGCCCAGCGGCCCGCAGACGGTCCGCCGCCGCGCGCACCGCGGGCCCAAGGCCATAGGTCGAGTGAAAGAGCATGATGTTCATGAGGCCATCGTGCCAGCCGCCTGCGACAGCCCCGGACCACGGCCCTGCCCGTCCAGCTCCCGAACACACATGTTCGTGACCCCCCGGTGCCGGTTACGTTCGGGGGCATGGAGAACGTACTGCGCCCTGTGATCGTGGTCGGCGGCGCCGTCGTCCTGACCGTGCTGATCGGGTGGGCCACGGATCTGCTGCTGCGCAAGGCCGACGAACGGCACAGCGAGACGCCTCTGTGGGGCCTGCTGCGCCGCGCCCGCGTCCCCTACCAGCTGGTGCTGTGCGCGGCCCTGCTCAGAGGCTCCTACGACCAGGCGGAACTGCTTCAGGAGCACCGAGTCGGCATCGGCCGGGCCCTGACCCTGGTGCTGATCGGGTCGGCGGCCTGGCTGGTGGTGCGCATCGCGGCGGCGGTCGTCGAAACCTCCTACAGCCGCTACGCCCGCGCGCACCGCGACCCGGCCCGGCTCCGCCGGGTCCGCACCCAGGTGTCGCTGATCATGCGCGTGGTCTCGGCGGTCGTCGGGGTGGTCGCCGTGGCCTCGATGCTGCTGACGTTCCCAGCGATGCGCGCGGCCGGCGCCTCGCTGCTGGCCTCCGCCGGCATCCTGGGCATCGTCGCCGGTGTCGCCGCGCAGTCCACGCTGGCCAATATGTTCGCGGGGCTGCAGATCGCCTTCGGCGACATGGTGCGGCTCGGCGACACCGTCGTGGTGGACGGCGAGTGGGGCACGGTCGAAGAGATCACGCTGACCTTTCTGACCGTACGCACCTGGGACGAGCGCCGGATCACCATGCCCGTGTCGTACTTCACCTCCAAACCCTTCGAGAACTGGTCCCGCGGCACCCCGCAGATGACCGGGATCGTGTTCTGGCACCTCGACCACTCGGCACCCGTCGAGGCGATGCGCGAGAAGCTCCGGGACCTGCTGCGCGAGTGTCCGGCGTGGGACGGCCGTGACTACTCGCTCGCGGTCACCGACTCCACGCCGAACACCCTGCAGGTACGCGCGCTGGTGACCGCCAAGGACGCGGACGACGTGTGGACCGTGCGGGTCACGGTCCGCGAGCAGATGATCCGCTGGCTGTGCGCGGAGCATCCGTACGCGCTGCCCCGGGTCAACACCGCGGACGCGGTCCTGCCGCCGGGCGGCATCCCCTCCCCGGACGGCGCGCCGCGCCGGGCGCACGAGCCACCGCGTACCGGCAGGGGGTGAACCCCGTGTGTGGGTGTGCCCCGGTGAACCCCGTGAACCCCTCCTTCATCGGATCCACTGCTGTCAGTGACCTCGTTCGGCGCCCCCGTTGACCTGGATGATCTGCGAGGTGATGTGCCCGGCCAGCGGGGAGGCCAGCCAGTGCAGGGTGGCGGCGACGTCCCCGGGGGTGCCGGCCCGGCCGGTGGACGTCTCGGCGACGAGCCGTTCCCGTCTCTCCTCCTCGATGGGTCCGCCGAAGAAGTCGGTGTCCTCGACATAGCCCGGCGCCACCACGTTCACAGTGACACCGCGCGGCCCCAGCTCCCGGGCCAGGTCATGGGCGTAGGGGTGGAGGGCGGCCTTGGAGGCGGCGTAGGCCCCGCTGCCCGAGCCGCGGAAGGCGGCTATGGAGCTCAGGAACAGCACCCGGCCTCCCGGGTCGGCCAGCCGGTCCTTGAGCGCCTCCGTGAGCAGCACGGCGGTGAGGGTGTTGAGCCGGAAGTTGACACCCCAGGCATGTGCGAGGGCGTCGAGCGGATCGTCGGTCGCGGGCGCGGGCTCCAGTCCCCCGTTGCCCCCGGCGCTGTGCACGAGCACGTCCACGGTGCCCAGTTCCTCGGCGACGAACCGGGCCACGCCCCGCACGTCCGCCGGGTCGCCGAGGTCGGCCGCACGGGTGAGTGCCCCGGGCACCCCGGCCTTCTCCAGCACCTCCGCGCGCCGCCCGAGGAGCAGCACCCGGTCCCCGTCCGCCGCGAAGACCCGCGCCGTCGCGAGCCCGATCCCCGTACCGCCACCACTGATCACAATGTTGCGAGCCATGATCCGAGAGTACGAGCGCCACGACGACCCGGCCTCCGGATATCCACAGCGGCCGTGTGTTCGTATGACCGCCATCGCGTCGGGTGTGCGGCCGTCGTGGGGACGGCGTCGCGCGCCCTCAGCGCAGACTGCGCACATCCAGATGCCGAAGCACCCGGTCCACGATCTCCGGATCCGCCCCCGGCTCGCTCCGCGCCGCCAGCACCTCGTGGCGCGCCGCGCTCAGCATCTCCCCCTGGATCCGCCGCACCCGCCTCAGCTTCCGGACCCGCAGCTGGTGGGCCTCCCGCCGCTCCTCCTCGCCCATGTCCGGGCTGATCCGCACCCCGATGTCGTAGGCGCTGCGCAGCATCTGCTCGGACAGGTCCTCCGACAGGTCCTCGACCTGCTCGATCTCCCGGAGCCTGCGCTTGGCCGCCTTCGCCGCCCGCACGGCCAGCCGCTTCTCGAACTCCTTCTCCCGCTCGTTGTCGGCCCGCACCCCCAGCCGCTTCACGAGCCACGGCAGGGTCAGCCCCTGCAGCACCAGCGTCGCCATGATCACCCCGAACGCGATGAACACGATCTCGTCCCGGTCGGGGAAGCCGGACCCGGCGTCGGTCTTCAGCGGGATGGCCAGCGCCAGCGCCACCGAGGCCACCCCGCGCATCCCCGACCACCACATGACGACCGTCTCCCGCCAGCTCATCGGAATGTCCTCGTCGTAGTCCCGCTTGGCGTGCAGCCGCTTGGTCAGCCAGGTGGCCGGGAGCAGCCACACCAGCCGTACGAACACCACCACGGCCACGACGGTGCCCGCCCAGCCCAGCATCTCGCCCCACCGCCCGGACGCCGTGCGGATCGCGTTGTGCAGCTCCAGGCCGATCAGCCCGAACGCGACCCCGGTGACGAGCGTGTCCACGATGTCCCAGAACGTGTGCCCGGCAAGCCGTGTCATCACGTCGTCGGCGCCCAGGGCGTACTCGGCCAGGAACAGCGCGGCGGTGAGCACGGCGAGGACCCCGGACCCGTGCCATTCTTCCGCGAGCACGTAGGACGCGTACGGCACCAGCAGGGTCAGACCGATCTGCAGGGTCGGGTCCCCCAGCAGGTCGAGCAGCTTGTTCGCGCCCCAGCCCAGCGCGAGCCCCACGGCCACGGCGACCACCGCGGACAGCACGAGGTCGAGACCGGCCCGCCACGGCGAGAATGTGCCGCTGACGACGGCGGCGATCGCCACGTGGTAGAGCACGATCGCCGTGACGTCGTTGAACAGCCCCTCGCCCTCCAGGATCGACACCAGCCGGCGCGGCAGCCCGAGCTGCCCCGCGACGGCGGTGGCGGCCACCGGGTCGGGCGGAGCCACCAGCGCGCCCAGCGCCACGGCGGCGGCCATCGACAGCCCCGGCACGATCGCCCCGGCGACGGCGGCCACACTCGCCGTGGTGACGAACACGAGGGCCACGGCCAGCAGGAAGATCGGCCGTTTGTTGGCCGCGAACTGCCGCCACGAGGTCCGTCGCACCGCCGCGTACAGCAGGGGCGGCAGCAGCAGCGGCAGGATCAGCTCGGGCGGGAAGTCCACGTTCGGCACGAAGTCGGCCACCGCGAGGGCGATGCCGAGCAGCGTCATGAGCACCGGAGCGGGCAGTCCCAGCCGGTCCCCCACCGGCACGCTCACCAGGGCCCCCAGCAGCAACACGAACAACAGGGCCAACTGATCCACGGGCGGCGCTCCGGGAGTCGACGATCACGCAGCAGGCCTCAAGCCTGCCACGGCCGCCTCGGCACCGGCCTGTCGGCGGCCCCGGCCGGTACGTCGCCGGCCCCGGGCGCTACAGGGAGCGCCGCATCGCCCGGTGCGGGATCCCCGCCTCCTGGTACTCCGGGCCGTACGCCTCGTACCCGAGCCGCTCGTAGAAGCCCAGCGCGTGCGTCTGGGCGTGCAGGTCCAGCGCCGTCAGCCCACGCGCGCGTGCCGCCTCCTCGATGGCCCGCACGAGCGCGACACCGACGCCCAGCCCACGCGCCTCCCGTGCGACGGCGAGCCGCCCCAGGGAGCCCACCGACGGGTCGCCGCCGGTCTTCGAAGCGGCCGCCTCGCCGGACAGCAGCCGCCCGGTGCCGAGCGGCACGCCGTCCTCCCGGACGGCCAGCACATGCACGGCCACGGCGTCGTACTCGTCGTACTCGATGTCCTGCGGGACGCGCTGCTCGACGACGAAGACCTCCTTGCGCACCGCGAAGCACGCCTCGCGATCGGCCGGGTCGTCGGCGATCCGCACGGTGCAGGCGGCACTCATGCCCAGGTCTCCTCGCGGACCTGGTCCAGGGCCTGCTGAAGGTCCTCGGGGTAGTCGCACTCGAACTCGACCCACTGCCCGTCCCCGGGGTGCTCGAAGCCGAGCCGGACGGCGTGCAGCCACTGGCGGGTGAGGCGGAGCCGCTTGGCGAGGGTCGGGTCGGCGCCATAGGTCAGGTCGCCGACGCAGGGGTGGCGGTGGGCGGCCATGTGGACGCGGATCTGGTGGGTGCGGCCGGTCTCCAGCTTCACGTCGAGCAGGGAGGCGGCGCGGAAGGCCTCGATGAGGTCGTAGTGCGTCACGGAGGGCTTGCCGTCGGCCGTGACCGCCCACTTGTAGTCGTGGTTGGGATGGCGGCCGATGGGCGCGTCGATGGTGCCGCTGGTCGGGTCGGGGTGGCCCTGGACGAGCGTGTGGTAGCGCTTGTCGACCGTGCGCTCCTTGAACTGGCGCTTGAGCGACGTGTACGCGTACTCGGACTTGGCGACCACCATCAGGCCGGAGGTGCCGACGTCGAGGCGGTGCACGATGCCCTGGCGCTCCGCGGCGCCCGAGGTGGAGATCCGGTAGCCGGCGGCGGCCAGGCCGCCGATCACGGTCGGTCCGCTCCAGCCCGGCGACGGGTGCGCGGCGACGCCGACCGGCTTGACGATCACGACCACGTCATCGTCGTCGTGCACGATCTCCATGCCCTCGACCGGCTCGGCCACCACCTGCACCGGCGCGGGCGCCTGCGGCATCTCGACCTCGAGCCAGGCGCCGCCGCGCACCCGCTCGGACTTGCCGACCACCGAGCCGTCGACCTGCACCTTGCCTGCTGCGGCGAGCTCCGCCGCCTTCGTACGGGAGAAGCCGAACATGCGGGAGATGGCGGCGTCGACGCGCTCGCCCTCCAGGCCGTCGGGCACGGGCAGGGTACGGATCTCGGGAATCGTGCTCACCCGTCGAGTATGCCGGACGGGTGAGACAGCCCCGTACGAGAGCGCCGCGGCCTCAGTCCTTGTGGACGGTGCCGTCCGGGTCCAGACCGCGGAAGGACAGCAGCACGATCAGGATGCCGCCGCAGACGATCGCCGAGTCGGCCAGGTTGAAGACCGCGAAGCCCTTGGGCGCGATGAAGTCGACGACCTCGCCCTCGAAGAGTCCCGGCGACCGGAAGATCCGGTCGGTGAGGTTGCCGAGCGCACCGCCGAGCAGCAGACCGAGCGCGATCGCCCAGGGCAGGCTGTAGAGCTTGCGGGCGAGGCGGATGATCACCACGATCACGGCGGCCGCGATCACCGTGAAGATGATCGTGAAGGCCTGTCCGAAGCCGAAGGCCGCACCGGGGTTGCGCAGGGCGTTGAGCTCCAGCCAGTCCCCGACGAGCTTGATCGGCGCGTGGTGCTCCAGCCTCGCGACCACGAGCATCTTGCTGATCAGGTCGAGGGCGTACGCGAATGCGGCCACCGCGAACAGCACCGCGATCCGGCGCCTGCCCCGGGGCCGCTCGGCCACGGTCCCCCGCTCGTCCGCGCCGGACGCACCGGAGACCACGGGCGCGCCGGCCGCTGCCGCCCGGTCGCCTCCGTCGTCCGGGGTGTCCGGCGTACCGATGATGCGCTCCGCCTCTGCCACGTGAGTCCCTCAACCTAGGTGCCTGACTGAGGACGAGACTACGGCACGCCTCGGACGACCCCTGTGCTCAGTAGCGGCGTTCCTGCTTCTGCTTGCACTCCACGCACAGGGTGGCTCGCGGGAAGGCCTGCATCCGGGCCTTGCCGATGGGGTTGCCGCAGTTCTCGCACAGGCCGTAGGTGCCCGCGTCCAGGCGTTCCAGGGCGCGCCCGGTCTGGACGAGCATCTCGCGCGCGTTGGCGGCCAGGGCCATCTCGTGCTCGCGCGTGATGTTCTTGGTGCCGGTGTCCGCCTGGTCGTCGCCGGCGCCGTCCCCCGAGTCCCGCATCAGGCCCACGATGGACTCCTCGGAGGAGGTGATCTCGGCACGCAGCCGCTCCTCCTCGGACAGCAGCTCGGCGCGTGCCTCCTCGACCTCCTCCGGCGTCCAGGGGTCCTCGCCCGGGCGCACCGCGAGTTCGCCGGGCTCCACCGCGGCAACCCGCGCCTTGGGGACTGCGGTCTTCGCCGCCGTGGCCGTGCCAGGAGTCTTCTTCGCAACCACCGTCGTGGCTCCCGTCTGCTTCGCGGCCCGCGCCGCGCCCGCTTTCTTGGCCGTGCTCTTCTTGGCCGCCCCCTTGGTGGAGGTGCTCTTCCGGGAGGCGCCCTCGGCGCCGACGCTCTCCGTGCCCCCCTCGGCGACAGCCTTTTCGGAGGCGGCGGCCTTCCCGGCACCCGCCTTCCCCGCGACCGCCTTCTTCCCGACGGTCTTCTTGGCGGCCCCCTTCTTCTCCGCCTTCTCCGCCTTCTCCACGACTTTCGTCTCGGCGGCCTTCTTCTCCGCGGCCTTCTTCTCCGCGGCCTTCTTCGCGGCGGCCGTCTTCGCGGCGGCCGTCTTCTTCGAGGTGGCGGCCCTCTTGGCTGCCGTCCTCGTGTCGCCGCCGGTCGTCTCCTCAACAGCCGTCTGTTCCGCAATCGACGTCTTCACGGTCACCTTCTTGGCAGCGGGCTTCTTGGCGACGGGCTTCTTTGCGCCCGTCGCCTTGGCAGCCGACTCCTTGCCGGCCAACTTCTTCGCGGCGGCCTTCTTCGAAGCGGTCTGCTTCGAGGCGGCCTGCCTGGTCGCAGCCTGCTCGGTGGCAGCCTTCCCGGCAGCCGTCGTCCCGGTGGCCGCCGTCCCGGTTGCCGCCTTCTTGCCCGCTCGTCTCCCGCCCCCCTCCCCCTCGGCCGCCTTCCTCGAAGGAGCCGCCTTCGTAGCGGTCGCCTTCTTCGCGACGGTCTCCTCGGCACCGGTCGACCGCACGGCCTTGACCGGCTTCACAGGCTTCACCGGCTTCACGGAGTTCGCGGCCCCCGCAGCGGTGCCCTTCTGCGTGCTCTTCTTCCCCCCTATGCCCTTGGCCGTACCGCCGGAGGCATCCGCGCTGCCGGAGGCCGCCGCGCCCCTGGACCTGCCGGACGCCGACTGCTGTACGGCGGTCTGTTTCACCACCATGGCCGCGGCCCCTTCACATATTGTGATCTTGCACGCGAATCGTGCTGGGACGATAAATCGACTTGAGTCCCGCGGCAACGGGGCACGCCGCCCGATTCGCCCGCCCCGCGCCCCCCGCGCAGCAGGTCTGCATGCGTTGTGCCCAGCTCCCCGCCAGGTAATCCGCCGGGCCGGGCATCCCGGGATCCGAACACGCGCACCTCGCCATTCGGGTCATCTCGCCGTCGTCCGGTGCCATGGGCCGGCACCCCCGGCCGGGCCTCCCGGCCGGGGGTGCCGGAAATCCGGTCGTCCGCTGTCCCCGCGGCGCCGTACACTGGGCGGAGCGAAAAGCGTGGATGGGGACGAGTAGCGACGTACGCAGCCCAGAGCGACCCGGGGACGGTGGAAGCCCGGGGGCGAGCGCGACGTGAAGATCACCCCGGAGCCGCCGGAAGAAAGCCCCAGCGCAGGCCCAGGGGCCGGTAGAACCGGCATCGTGACCCCAATGAGGGGGCTCACCGGCGCATACGGCGCACGGGGAGCCAAGGAGGGTGGTACCGCGGGAGCGCGCCGCACACGGCGTACGTAGCACATACGGCTCTCGTCCCTCCGACGGAAGGCAGCAAGTCCGTTGGAGGAAGCTCGCAGATGACAGCGCCGACGTACCGCCAGGTACCCGCCCAGGTCGACCTGCCCGCGCTCGAGCACGCGGTGCTCGACTTCTGGCGCGACCAGAAGATCTTCGCCAAGAGTCTGGAGCAGTCCGAGGGGCGCCCCGAGTGGGTGTTCTACGAGGGCCCGCCCACCGCGAACGGCATGCCCGGCGCCCACCACATCGAGGCGCGCGTCTTCAAGGACGTCTTCCCCCGCTTCCGCACCATGCGCGGCTACCACGTGGCCCGCAAGGCCGGCTGGGACTGCCACGGCCTGCCCGTGGAGCTGGCGGTCGAGAAGGAGCTCGGCTTCTCCGGCAAGCAGGACATCGAGGCGTACGGCATCGCCGAGTTCAACGCCAAGTGCCGTGAGTCCGTGCTCCGCCACACCGACGCCTTCACCCAGCTCACGACCCGCATGGGCTACTGGGTCGACCTCGACGACGCCTACGTCACGATGGACCCCGAGTACATCGAGTCGGTCTGGTGGTCGCTGAAGGAGATCTTCGACAAGGGCCTGCTGGTCCAGGACCACCGCGTCGCCCCCTGGTGCCCGCGCTGCGGCACCGGCCTGTCGGACCACGAGCTGGCGCAGGGCTACGAGACGGTCGTCGACCCGTCCGTGTACGTCCGTTTCCCGCTCACCTCCGGTCCGCTCGCCGGCCAGGCCGCGCTCCTGGTGTGGACGACCACCCCCTGGACCCTGGTCTCCAACACGGCGGTCGCCGCGCACCCCGAGGTCACCTACGTCGTCGCGACGAACGGTGAGGAGAAGCTCGTCGTCGCCGAGCCGCTCCTCGAGAAGGCGCTCGGCGAGGGCTGGGAGTCCACGGGCCAGACCTTCACGGGCGCCGAGATGGAGCGCTGGACGTATCAACGTCCGTTCGAGCTGGTGGAGTTCCCGGAGCCCGCCCACTACGTGGTGAACGCCGAGTACGTCACCACCGAGGACGGTACGGGTCTGGTCCACCAGTCGCCCGCCTTCGGTGAGGACGACCTCCGGGTCTGCCGCGCGTACGGCCTGCCCGTCGTGAACCCGGTCCGCCCGGACGGCACCTTCGAGGAGGACGTCCCCCTTGTCGGCGGCGTCTTCTTCAAGAAGGCCGACGAAAAGCTCACCGAGGACCTCCAGCAGCGCGGTCTGCTCTTCAAGCACATCCCGTACGAGCACAGCTACCCGCACTGCTGGCGCTGCCACACCGCGCTGCTGTACTACGCGCAGCCGTCCTGGTACATCCGCACGACGGCCGTCAAGGACCGCCTCCTCGAAGAGAACGAGAAGACCAACTGGTACCCGGAGACGGTCAAGCACGGCCGCTTCGGCGACTGGCTGAACAACAACATCGACTGGGCGCTGTCCCGCAACCGCTACTGGGGCACCCCGCTGCCCGTCTGGCGCTGCGAGGACGACCACCTCACCGTCGTCGGCTCGCGCGCCGAGCTCAGCGAGCTGACCGGCACGGACCAGTCCCAGCTCGACCCGCACCGCCCGTTCATCGACGCCGTCACCTTCGGCTGCCCGCAGTGTGCCAAGACGGCCACGCGCGTGCCCGAGGTCATCGACGCCTGGTACGACTCGGGCTCGATGCCGTTCGCGCAGTGGGGCTACCCGTACAAGAACAAGGAGCTGTTCGAGAGCCGCTACCCGGCGCAGTTCATCTCCGAGGCGATCGACCAGACCCGCGGCTGGTTCTACACGCTGATGGCCGTCGGCACGCTGGTCTTCGACAAGTCGTCGTACGAGAACGTGGTCTGCCTGGGCCACATCCTCGCCGAGGACGGCCGCAAGATGTCCAAGCACCTGGGCAACATCCTGCAGCCGATCCCGCTCATGGACCAGCACGGCGCGGACGCGGTGCGCTGGTTCATGGCGGCCGGCGGTTCCCCGTGGGCGGCCCGCCGGGTCGGTCACGGCACCATCCAGGAGGTCGTCCGCAAGACGCTCCTCACGTACTGGAACACGGTCGCCTTCCAGGCGCTGTACGCCCGTACGTCGAACTGGGCGCCCAGCGCGGCCGACCCGGCCCCGGCCGACCGCCCGGTGCTGGACCGCTGGCTGCTGTCCGAGCTGCACGCGCTCACCGACCAGGTGACGCAGGCGCTGGAGGCGTACGACACCCAGCGCGCCGGCAAGCTGCTGTCGGCGTTCGTCGACGACCTGTCGAACTGGTACGTCCGCCGCTCGCGCCGCCGCTTCTGGCAGGGCGACAAGGCCGCGCTGCGCACCCTGCACGAGGTCGTCGAGACGGTCACCAAGCTGATGGCCCCGCTGACCCCGTTCATCACCGAGCGGGTCTGGCAGGACCTGGTCGTGCCGGTGACCCCGGGCGCCCCGGAGTCGGTGCATCTGGCGGCCTGGCCGGAGGCAGACCTGTCCGCCATCGACCCGGAGCTGTCGAAGCAGATGGTCCTGGTCCGCCGCCTGGTGGAGCTGGGCCGCGCCACGCGCGCGGAGTCGGGCGTCAAGACCCGCCAGCCCCTGTCCCGTGCCCTGGTGGCGGTGGCGGGCTTCGAGTCCCTCGACCCGGAGCTGCACACGCAGATCACCGAGGAGCTGAACGTCAGCTCCCTGGCCTCGCTGTCGGATTCCTCCGCCGGTCCAGCGGGCGGCGGTTCTCTGGTGGACACCACCGCCAAGGCGAACTTCCGGGCCCTGGGCAAGCGCTTCGGCAAGCGGGTCCAGGACGTGGCCAAGGCCATCGCGAACGCCGACGCGACGGCGCTGTCCCTCGCCCTGCGCGCGGGCACGGCGTCGGTGGAGGTCGACGGCGAGACGGTCGCCCTCGCCCCCGACGAGGTGATCATCACGGAGACCCCGCGCGAGGGCTGGTCGGTCGCCTCCGACTCCGGCGCCACGGTCGCCCTCGACCTGGAGATCACCGAGGAGTTGCGGCAGGCGGGCCTCGCCCGTGACGCGATCCGGCTGATCCAGGAGGCCCGCAAGAACAGCGGCCTCGACGTGGCCGACCGTATCGCGCTGCGCTGGACCTCCACGGACCCGGCGGTCATCGCGGCCCTGAGCGAGCACGCCGAACTGATCGCCGACGAGGTCCTGGCGACCGACTTCGCCCAGGGCGAGGGGGACGACACCTACGGCGACCCGTTCACCGACGAAGGCCTGTCGCTCACCTTCCGCCTGCACAAGGCCTGAGCCACACACCTACTCGGGGCCCGCTCCTCCCACGGGAGCCGGGCCCCGACCCATGTCGAACACACCTCTACCCGGGCCCCGGCCCACCCACCGGCACCGAGCCCCGGCCCATGTCGGGCGCTCCCCCGCAGCACGGTGCGTCCAGACCCAGGGACTCCAGCAGCCGTCGGCGCGGGGGGCCGATCACATACACCGTGCCCTCCGCAAAATCGTTCGGGCTGTCACCGATCTCGAAGCCGCCCGCGGTGAGGACTGCTCGGATCGCCTCCGTCATCGCCTTGTCGATGGCATTCATGTGCCCGAGCACCGGGTCATCGGACCGCTGCTCCATGGCACGGCGCATCGCGGCCACGCGCAGCACCGGGGCCGGGCGCCAGCTGACGTAGACGCCGCCCGCCTCGTCCGCTCCCGGGTCGACCTCCACGACGGCGCCCGCTCCCACGGCCGGGTCCAGTCCGTGCGGTTCCACGGGCAGCCCCGCCGCCGCCAACTGCGTACGGGCCTCACTCGCCCACGCCTCCCAGCGCCGCAGCGTCTCGGCGTCGGCCTGCCGGTCCCCGGCGAACTCCTGATCGTCCACGGTGCGCACGCTACAGCCCCCACCGACATCACCGTCAACACGCGTAAACAGGGCGGGGCCCCGGATCGAAATCCGGGGCCCCGCCCTGTTGAACGCCGCCGACGCCTAAGGCGTACTACTGACCGTGCCGGCCGTCAGTTGTCGTCCTCGTCGATCAGGAACCCGCGCATCGGCGAGGGAGCCTGGCCCATCGGGCCGGGGCCCTGCGGACGGACGGGAGCCATCGGCTGGGTCATCGCCGGGGACATCTGCTGCTGGCCGCCGTAGGACGGGGCAGCGGGCGCCGGGGGGCCACCCATGGGCTGGTTGCCGCCGTAGGACGGGGCACTCGCGCCTGCCGGAGCCATGGAAGGCGCCGGGGACGGCGGGAGGGACGCCGCGGCCGGGGTGCGCGGCGGGGCGAGCGAGTCGTCGGCCTGGGTCTCCAGCTGGCGCAGCTGCGACTCCAGGTACGACTTCAGGCGCGTGCGGTACTCGCGCTCGAAGCCACGCAGGTCCTCGACCTTGCGCTCCAGCGTGGCGCGGGCGGACTCCAGGGAGCCCATCGCGACGCGGTGCTTCTCCTGCGCGTCCCGCTCCAGGGCGTCGGCCTTGGCACGGGCGTCACGCTCCAGACCCTCGGCGCGGCTGCGGGCCTCGCCGACGATCTTGTTCGCCTCGGAGCGGGCCTCGGCGATCGCCTGGTCGGCGGTCTGCTGGGCCAGCGAGAGGACACGGGCGGCGCTGTCGCCGCCGGGGCCCTGACCGGGGCCGCCCATGGGGCCGCCCATCGGACCGCCCATCTGCTGCATCGGGGGCTGACCGCCCATAGGACCGGGGCCCATGCCCTGGCCCATACCCTGACCCATGCCGGGGCCCTGGCCCATCGGACCCTGGCCCATCGGACCGGGACCCTGCGGACCGCCCTGGCCACTGGGACCGGCCGGCAACTGCGGAGCACCGCTGGGCAGCTGGGGCGGGCCTCCCATGGGGCCGCCCATCTGCTGCTGCGGTGGGCCCGATATGCCGGCGGGCACCGGAGAGCCGGGACCTCGCATCCCCTGCTGAGGCATGCCGGGAGGCCCGTCCTGCTCCGGAGGCTTGCGCATGTTCTGCTGGTTCTGGGCAGCAGCACGCGTCGCCGCGGCCAGTTTGGCGCGCAGGTCCTCGTTCTCGCGAAGCAGTCGGGTCAGCTCGGCTTCGACCTCGTCGAGGAAGGCATCGACCTCGTCCTCGTCATAGCCTTCTCGGAGGCGGACGGTCGTGAACTGCTTGTTCCGCACGTCCTCGGGGGTCAACGGCATCTCTTCACCTCAACGTAGTCGTCGGCATCGGCAAGACGGTAGTTCACATCGCTCACAGCCGGCTCACGATCGAGATCAGGATGTAGACGATGATCATCAGTACGAAGAAGGACAGGTCGAGCGCCACGCCCCCGAGACGCAGCGGCGGAATGAACCGCCGCAGAAGCTTGAGCGGTGGATCGGTGACAGTGTAGGTGGCCTCCAGAACGACCACCATCGCCTTGCCGGGTTGCCATGAGCGGGCGAACTGGAAGACATAGTCCATGACCAACCGGAAGATCAGCACGATGAGGAAGCACATCAGCGCGATGTAGATCACGTCCAGGAACACGCTCATGATCCGTGCTTCCCTCTCCCCTGTTCCATGCGACGACCGGTCTGTGTCTCAGCTCTGGTTGAAGAACCCGCCCTCTGCGATGCGGGCCTTGTCCTCCGCCGTGACATCGACGTTAGCAGGCGACAACAGGAACACCTTCTGCGTCACCCGCTCGATGCTGCCGTGAAGACCAAACACCAAACCAGCCGCAAAGTCGACAAGTCGCTTCGCGTCTGTGTCGTCCATCTCAGTCAGATTCATGATCACCGGGGTGCCCTCACGGAAGTGTTCCCCGATGGTACGGGCCTCGTTGTAGGTCCGGGGGTGCAGTGTGGTGATCCGGTACGGCTCTCGTTCCGACACGACCTTGGGCATGATCACCGGTGCGTTCTTCTCCAGGGACTGACGTTCTTGTGTGATGGACGCCACGGGCGCGATCCGCGCGGGGCGCCCGGATTCCGCGGGCAGCGAAGCGGCGTGGGACACCGGTTCACGTTGCGCGGGCGGCTGCACCACTCGCACCGCTTCGTCCCTTTGGGACTGATGTGCGGCGTGTGACTGATGTGACGGCTCATGCCGCCGGTGGTCCCGCTCGGGCTCCGGGTCCAGTTCGGGCTCGAAGTCGTCGTCGGGGTCGAATCCGCGGCCGTCGTACCCATCGTCCTCCACGAGGCCGAGGTAGACCGCCATCTTGCGCATCGCGCCGGCCATGCTCTGAGTCCTCCGCTCTGTGGTGGATCGGCTGACGACTGCCAAGTCCTGCGATCCACGAGGTCGTTGTGCCCGCCTTCGGCGGCATTGACCATATTTTCTGCTGTGGTCCGACTTCCTGGCGACGTTACCCGAGGCTGGGGCGGACTCCGAGCACCGCAGTGCCGACGCGCACATGTGTCGCCCCGGCCGCCACGGCCTCCTCGAGGTCCGCACTCATCCCTGCAGAGACCATGTTCGCAGCCGGATGGGCTCGGCGCAGGTCAGTCGACAAATCCATCAACCGCTCGAACGCCGCCTGTTGACGCCCCGCGTATGCGCCGGTGAGCGGAGCGACGGTCATCAGTCCGTCGAGCCGCAGACCTGGAGCACGGGCGACCAGGTCGGCCAACTCTTCGATTCCGCCGGGCGCCACACCACCGCGCTCGCCCCGGCCGGCCGCGCCCGCGTCCAGCGCGACCTGGATGAGGCACCCCACCTCGCGCCCGGCCCGCTCGGCCTCGTTCGACAGAGCCGTGACGAGCCGGGAACGGTCGACGGACTGCACGACATCCGCGTAACCGACCACGGATCGCACCTTGTTGGTCTGCAATTGCCCGACAAAGTGCCAATTAAGAGGCAGATCCGAACAGGCGGCGGCCTTGGGGGCCGCGTCCTGGTCGCGGTTCTCGGCCACATGGCGCACACCGAGTTCCGACAGCATTCGTACATCGCTCGCCGGATAGGTCTTGGTGACCACGATCAGGGTCACCTCTTCCCGCTTGCGCCCGGCGGCCGCGCACGCGGCGGCGATGCGTTCCTCCACCTTCGCCAGGTTTCGGGCGAGTTCAGTCTTACGGTCCGTCATGCCCCATCAGTCCAGCCACACATAGCCCGCGAGCCGTCCGGTGGTGCGGTCGCGACGGTACGAGAAGTGGTCGCCCGACTCGAGCGTGCACACCGGCGACTGCTCCCGGTCGTGCACCCCGAGCCGTTCGAGCTGCGCGTGCACTCCGGCGCTCACATCGACCGCCGGTGTGCCCCAGCTCGTCTCGGAGTGCGCCGCCGGTTCGACGGCGGCGACCTCGGCGCGCATCGCCTCCGGTACTTCGTAGCACCGGCCGCAGACGGCGGGCCCGGTACGGGCGACGATCCGGGACGGCTCGGCGCCGAGCTCCACCATGGCCCGTACGGCGGCGGGGACGACCCCGGCGACCATCCCGGGCCGGCCCGCGTGGGCCGCGGCGGCGATCCCGGCGACCGGATCGGCGAGCAGGACCGGCACGCAGTCGGCGGTGAGCACGGCCAGGGCGAGTCCGCGGCGGGCGGTGACGACCGCGTCGACCGGGGGGATCTCGGCGGCGGGGCCCCAGGGTCCGTCCACCACGGCCACGTCCGCGCCGTGCACCTGGTTCATCCAGACCACTCGGCCCGGGTCGATCCCCAGGGAGCCGGCCGCGCGTTCGCGGTTGGCCCGGACGGCGGCGGGGTCGTCGCCGACCGCCCCGCCGAGGTTGAGCTCTTCGTACGGAACGGCGCTCACCCCGCCCCACCTGTCGGTGAAGGCGAAGTGCGCGCCGTTCACGGTGTCGCGCTGTCCTATCACTTCAGGAAGTCCGGCACGTCCAGTTCCTCGGCCGCACTGTCCGCGTAGGTCCGCGGCGCCGGTGTGATCGGCGGGACGGCCGGGGTCTCGTTCACCGGAACGGGGGCGGGCTCCGGCTCCTCCTTCGGGGTCACGCTGCCGAGCGAACCGAAGGACGGGCGGCTCTCGGGCTGTCGTACCGGAGCGGGCTCGTCACGACGGGCGGCGGCCGAGGCCGAGCCGAGGACATTGTCCCGGCGGGCCGGCGGCTGGCCGCCGTCGAAGCCGGCCGCGATCACGGTGACCCGGACCTCGTCACCGAGGGCGTCGTCGATGACCGCGCCGAAGATGATGTTGGCCTCGGGGTGGGCGGCCTCGCTGACCAGCTGCGCGGCCTCGTTGATCTCGAACAGGCCGAGGTCGGAGCCGCCGGAGATGGACAGCAGCACGCCCCGCGCGCCGTCGATGGAGGCCTCGAGCAGCGGCGAGGAGATCGCCATCTCGGCCGCGGCCACCGCGCGGTCGTCGCCGCGGGCCGAGCCGATGCCCATCAGGGCGGAGCCGGCCTCGGACATGACCGACTTGACGTCGGCGAAGTCGAGGTTGATCAGGCCGGGGGTGGTGATGAGGTCGGTGATGCCCTGGACACCGGAGAGCAGAACCTGGTCGGCCGACTTGAAGGCGTCGAGCACCGAGACCTGTCGGTCCGAGATGGACAGCAGCCGGTCGTTCGGGATGACGATGAGGGTGTCGACCTCTTCGCGGAGCTCGGCGATGCCGTCCTCGGCCTGGTTCGCCCGGCGCCGCCCCTCGAAGGTGAACGGGCGCGTGACCACGCCGATGGTGAGGGCACCCAGGGAGCGCGCGATGTTGGCCACGACGGGCGCGCCGCCGGTGCCGGTGCCGCCGCCTTCACCGGCCGTCACGAAGACCATGTCGGCCCCCTTGAGGACCTCCTCGATCTCCTCGCGGTGGTCCTCGGCGGCCTTGCGGCCGACGGCCGGGTTGGCTCCGGCTCCGAGTCCGCGCGTCAGTTCGCGGCCGACGTCGAGCTTGACGTCGGCGTCGCTCATCAACAGCGCCTGCGCGTCGGTGTTGATGGCGATGAACTCGACACCCTTGAGACCGACCTCGATCATCCGGTTGATGGCATTGACACCACCGCCGCCGACACCGATGACCTTGATGACTGCGAGGTAGTTCTGCGGTGCTGCCACGTCGAAGGCCTCTCGCCTCGAATTACGTTGCCGTCGTCTCGCGGGTCCGCCGCGCTCCGCCGACTGATGCCGAATGGGACGGTCCGAGCGCCGACCCGAACCCTAACGCTGAAGTTTAGGGTTACCAGTGTTTCCGTTCCTTGGAGTCTTCTGAACAGGACACTAAGTCGACAAGTGGCGCACGTTCAACGAACACGCCGAACCTCCCGTTTTTCTTTTCACCCTATGTGATCAGGCATAGCGGTGCCCAACCAGGGTGCTGGCCTGCGCTGATGTGCGTCAACTCCCCGCTGACGCAGGGGCGGTGGGAACACTGACATCGAAGTGCCGTGCGCCGGGCGAGGCTTTCATCAGGGCGGCAAGGGTGCGGGCCTTGGCGCGGCCGCTCTCGGAACTGCCCCAGGCGACCGTCCGGCCCCCGGTCAACTCCAGCGAGATGTCGTCGTAGGAACGGACCTTGACGACCCGGGTGTCGCGCGCGACGGCGGCCGGGATGTCGCCTGCGACCCGGACCGCCTCCCGCACGAGCCGGTCCGGCCCGAATCGCCGCAGGCTCGCGGTGGCCGAACCCCGCCGAGGCGCCTTCAATTCCAGCGTCGGAACGCCTTTCGGCGCCTGCGAAACCGTGGCGAAACGGACACCTTCGTCGTCCACTTCGGCAAACTTTCCGGCCTTTTGGACAAGCAGGACCGGAGTACGCTCGGTCACTTTCAGCCCGATTCCCCGGGGCCAGGAACGGACCACATCAACCGTGTCAATTCGGGGCAATTTCTTGCGGAGTCGAGCCCCGATCGCATCGGTGTCGACCGAAATCAGCGGCTCCCCGACCGGCACATCGGCGGCCTCGCGCACCCGTGCGGGCGTCAGGACCCGGGTCCCGGAGACCGACACATGCTGCACGCGCAGCCACTGCGAGCCGTACAACAGCCAGACGGAACCGGCACCGAGGAGCACGACGACAACCGCCAGGATGACGATCGTACGAACGCGGGGATTCCTCAATCGCCGGACGAGCGGCGGGCCGGACGACTCCTGCTGGCGTTCACCACGCTCGGTGGTGGTCGGTCCGGCCACGCGCGCGCTCCTTCCACAGCTCGGCTGCCCTCCGGCGCGCCCCTTACTCGCCGATGCTAACGACGGTGCGCGGCGATCGCCTCGTACACCATGCCGACGAGCAGGTCGTCGGCATCCCGGCGGCCGAACTCACCGGCGGCGCGGGACATCTCGTACAACCGGTGCGGATCGGCGAGCACGGGCAGGACGTTGTGCTGGACCCACTCGGGGGTCAGCTCCGCGTCGTCGACCAGCAGTCCGCCTCCGGCCTTGACCACCGGCTGGGCGTTGAGCCGCTGTTCGCCGTTGCCGATGGGCAGCGGGACATAGGCGGCCGGGAGTCCGACAGCGGAGAGCTCGGCGACGGTCATCGCGCCCGCGCGGCAGAGCATCATGTCGGCCGCGGCGTACGCGAGGTCCATCCGGTCCAGATAACTTACCGGGATGTACGGGGGCATACCCGGCATCTGCTGCACGTGCGGCAGTTCGTTCTTCGGGCCGACCGCGTGCAGGATCTGGATGCCGGCCTGCTGGAGCCAGGGGGCGACCTGCTGGACCACCTCGTTGAGCCGGCGGGCGCCCTGCGAGCCGCCGGAGACGAGCAGTGTGGGCAGGTTCGGGTCCAGGCCGAAGCGGGCGCGGGCCTCGGGACGCACGGCCGCGCGGTCCAGCGTGGCGATGGAGCGGCGCAGCGGGATGCCGATGTAGCGGGAATTGCGCAGCTTGCTGTCCGGCGTGGAGACGGCGACCTGCGCCGCGTACCGGGAGCCGATCTTGTTGGCGAGTCCGGGCCGGGCGTTGGCCTCGTGGATCACGATCGGCACACCGAGGCGCTTGGCGGCGAGATAGCCGGGCAGGGCCACGTAGCCGCCGAAGCCGACCACGCAGTCGGCCTTGGTGCGCTCCAGGATCTGCTCGGTCGCCTTGATCGTGCCGCGCAGCCGGCCCGGGACGGTGATCAGCTCCGGAGTGGGCTTGCGCGGCAGCGGCACCGCCGGGATCAGCGCGAGCTCGTAGCCGCGCTCGGGCACGAGCCTGGTCTCCAGGCCGCGCTCAGTGCCCAGGGCCGTGATCCCCACGGTGGGGTCCTGCCTGCGCAGGGCGTCCGCGAGGGCGAGCGCGGGCTCGATGTGGCCGGCGGTCCCCCCACCGGCGAGTACGACATGCACCGAAATTCACCGCTCTCCGGACGAGCGCGCCATGGAGGCGCGCCGTCGCATCGTGTTCCATCTCCGGGGTCCCGGAGTACCCCCGGCCCGCTTTCTACCAAACCGAGGTTGCCGCATGGCAAGTGCCGCCCGCGCCGCAGGCTCGTCGCGCGCGAAGGCGATCAGCAGCCCGATGGCGAACATGGTCGGCAGCAGGGCGGACCCTCCGTAGGAGAACAGCGGGAGCGGGACACCGGCGATCGGCAGCAGACCGAGCACCGCACCGATGTTGATCACCGCCTGGGCGGTGATCCAGGTGGTCACGCCTCCCGCGGCGTACCTCACGAAGGGGTCCTCCGTGCGTCCGGCCACGCGGATACCCGCATAGCCTAGAGCCGCGAAGAGGGCCAGCACCGACAGTGTCCCGGCGAGGCCCAGTTCCTCACCGGTGACGGCGAAGATGAAGTCGGTGTGGGCTTCGGGTAGTTGGCCCCATTTTTCCACGCTCGCACCGAGACCGGAGCCGAAGAGTCCGCCGGAGGCGAGGGCGTAGATGCCGTGCACGGCCTGCCAGCAGTCGGCGGCCCCGGAGCGCGGCTCGGTGGCGCCGATGCAGGCGAGCCGGGCCATGCGGTTGGGGCTGGTCCTGATCAGGA
The DNA here is from genome assembly GCF_025642155.1 of Streptomyces sp. HUAS 15-9. Taxonomy (NCBI): domain Bacteria; kingdom Bacillati; phylum Actinomycetota; class Actinomycetes; order Kitasatosporales; family Streptomycetaceae; genus Streptomyces; species Streptomyces qianjiangensis. Next base: position 2,365,015 of record NZ_CP106798.1, read on the forward strand.
TCACACCGATCGCGGAGGCGACCGAGAGCACGCCGACGAACAGCCGGGTGGGCGCTCCCGCCAGCCACAGCAGCCCGAACAGGATCGCGGTGAGGATGATCGCCGTGCCCATGTCGCCGCCGAGCATGATCAGCCCGAGCAGCAGGAAGGCGACCGGGACCAGCGGCACCAGCATGTGCTTCCACTGGGCCAGCAGCTTCCTCTCCTGCTTGCGCGCGATCAGGTCCGCGCCCCACAGGACCAGCGCCAGCTTGCCGAACTCGCTCGGCTGGATCTGGAAGGAGCCGCCGAGGGAGATCCAGTTCTGGTTGCCGTTGACCGCCAGCCCTATCCCCGGCACCTGCACCAGGACCATCAGGAACACGGCGCCGGCGAGGATCGGGTAGGCCAGCGCCCGGTGCAGTTTCACCGGCATGCGGGAGGCGGCGAACATCAGACCGCCGCCGATGACGGCAGCCAGGAACTGCTTGCGGAAGAAGTACGAGCCCGGCAGCGCCAGCTGGAGCGCGGTGATCTGGGAGGCTGAGTAGACCATCACCAGGCCCAGCACGGTGATCAGCAGGCTGCCGCCGAGGATCAGGTAGTACGCGGTCAGCGGCCGGTCCCAGGCTTTGCACGCGCGCGTGTAGAGCCGTCGTACGGAGTTCTCACGCGGGCCGCGGGGGGCCGTGGGCCGTCCGGCGGTCCGCCGGACCGGCGGGCGCCCCGTGCGGCTACCGGACATCCCCGGCTCCTCCCGGCCTGAGCCACATGCGAGTCACGCGTCCCTCCCAGGGTCCCGAAGCACCCGCTGTGGCCGAGACCCGCCGTCAGGCGCCCGCGCCGAGTTCGCGAACCGCCTCCGCGAACGCGTCACCGCGCTTGTTGTAGTTGGTGAACATGTCCATGGAGGCGCAGGCCGGGGCGAGGAGCACCGTGTCGCCGGGCCGCGCGAGCCGCTTCGCCTCCTGGACCGCCTGGAGCATCGCCCCAGTGTCGGTCCGGTCGAGGTCGACGACGGGTACTTCCGGGGCGTGTCGCGCGAGGGCGTCGCGGATCAGGGCGCGATCGGCGCCGATGAGGACGGCGCCGCGAAGCCGCTTCGCCGACTTGGTGACCAGCTCGTCGAAGGTCGCACCCTTCGCCAGACCGCCCGCAATCCATACGATCGACTCATATGCCGCCAACGAGGCTTCCGCCGCATGCGTGTTGGTGGCCTTGGAGTCGTCGATGTACGCGACCCCGTCCACGTCGGCCACGTGCGCGATGCGGTGCGCGTCCGGCGTAAAGGCCCGCAGACCGTCCCGTACGGCCGTGGCGGGCACCCCGAAGGCACGGGCGAGGCCCGCCGCGGCAAGGGCGTTGGCGATGTTGTGCGGGGCGGGCGGGTTGACGTCGGAGACCTCCGCCAGCTCCTGCGCGTTCTTGTGGCGGTTCTCGACGAAGGCGCGGTCGACCAGGATCCCGTCCACGACGCCGAGTTGGGAGGGTCCGGGGGTGCCGAGGGTGAAGCCGATGGCCCGGCAGCCCTCCTCGACGTCCGCCTCGCGCACCAGGTCCTCGGTGAGCTTGTCGGCCACGTTGTAGACGCAGGCGACCCGATTGCCCTCGTAGATACGGCCCTTGTCGGCCGCGTACGCCTCCATGGAGCCGTGCCAGTCGAGGTGATCGGGCGCCAGGTTCAGTACGGCGGCCGAGTGGGCGCGCAGCGACGGCGCCCAGTGGAGCTGGTAGCTGGAGAGCTCGACGGCCAGGACGTCGTACTCCTCCTCGCCGAGCACGGCGTCGAGGAGCGAGACGCCGATGTTGCCGACGGCGGCCGTGCGCAGGCCCGCCGCCGCCAGGATGGAGGCGAGCATCTGGACGGTCGTGGTCTTGCCGTTGGTGCCGGTGACGGCCAGCCAGGGGGCGGCGTCCGGGCCGCGGAGCCGCCAGGCCAGCTCGACGTCGCCCCAGATCGGCACGTCGGCCTCGGCCGCCGCCGTGAACAGCGGCTTGTCCGGCTGCCAGCCGGGTGCGGTGACGATGAGCTCGGTGCCCTCGGGCAGGGTCGCGCCGTCGCCGAGGCGCACGGTGATGCCGAGCGCCTCTAGGTCGGCCGCCTGGGCGCGGGCACGCTCGTCGTCGCCGTCGTTGACGACCGTGACGAGGGCGCCGAGGCCGTGCAGCACCTTGGCCGCCGGGACGCCGGAGACGCCGAGCCCGGCGACGGTGACGTGCTTGCCCCGGAAGTCGAACGCCCCGGAAGACGCCGAAGCCGCCGAGGACACCGATGAGGTCACTTGTCCGCTGCCCATCCCGCGTAGAAGAGGCCCAGTCCGACGATGACACAGATGCCCTGAATGATCCAGAATCGGACCACTACAAGGACTTCGGACCAGCCTTTGAGTTCGAAGTGGTGCTGGAGTGGCGCCATCCGGAAGACGCGCTTGCCGGTGAGCTTGAAGGAACCGACCTGGATGACCACCGACATGGTGATCAGGACGAACAGGCCGCCGAGGATGGCGATCAGCAGCTCGGTGCGGGAGCAGATGGCGAGACCCGCGAGGACACCGCCGAGGGCGAGCGAACCGGTGTCACCCATGAAGATCTTGGCGGGCGAGGTGTTCCACCACAGGAAGCCGAGGCAGGCGCCCATCAGCGCGGAGGAGACGACCGCGAGGTCGAGCGGGTCGCGCACCTCGTAGCAGGCGTTGGGGTTGGTCAGGGTCCCCGCGTTGGCGCAGGACTCCTGGAACTGCCAGACGCCGATGAACGTGTAGGCGCCGAAGACCAGCACGGAGGCGCCGGTGGCCAGACCGTCCAGACCGTCGGTGAGGTTCACGCCGTTCGACATCGCCAGGATCATGAACAGCGCCCAGACCACGAACAGCACCGGGCCGATCGTCCAGCCGAAGTCGGTGATGAACGACAGCTTGGTGGAGGCCGGGGTGTTGCCGCGCGCGTCGGCGAACTGGAGCGAGAGCACGGCGAAGGCGATGCCGCCGAGCAGCTGGCCGGCCATCTTGGCCTTGGCCCGCAGACCCAGCGAGCGCCGCTTGACGATCTTGATGTAGTCGTCGAGGAAGCCGACCAGGCCCATGCCGGTCATGAGGCCGAGCACCAGCAGGCCGGAGTAGGTCGGCGCGTAGCCGGTGATCACCTTGGACAGGAAGTACGCGGCGATCGTCGCCAGGATGAAGGCGATACCGCCCATGGTCGGCGTACCGCGCTTGCTGGCGTGCTCACGGGGGCCGTCGTCGCGGATGTACTGGCCGTAGCCCTTGCGCGCGAGGAGCTTGATCAGCAGCGGGGTGCCGATCAGGGTGAGGAACAGACCAATGACACCCGCGAACAGGATCTGCTTCATCATCGGGCGGCAACCTCACCCTCGGTACCGGACTCGAGCAGCGCCTGGGCAACGCTCTCCAGACCCACCGAACGGGACGCCTTCACGAGCACGACGTCCCCCGGGCGCAACTCGCTGCGCAACAGGTGGACCGCCGCCTGTGCGTCGGACACGTGCACCGACTCCTCACCCCACGAACCCTCGTTATATGCGCCCAGTTGCAGCCAGGACGCTTCCCTGTCCCCGACCGCGACGAGCTTGCTGACGTTGAGCCGGACGGCGAGCCGTCCGACCGCGTCGTGCTCGGCGAGCGCCTCGTCCCCGAGCTCGGCCATCTTGCCGAGCACCGCCCAGGTCCGCCGCCCCCTGCCCATGGCCACGAGCGCGCGCAGAGCGGCTCGCATGGACTCGGGATTGGCGTTGTAGGCGTCGTTGACGATGGTCACGCCGTCCGGGCGCTCGGTGACCTCCATCCGCCAGCGGGAGAGGGTGCCCGCCTCGGAGAGCGCGGTGGCGATCTCTTCCGCGGACATGCCCAGCTCATGGGCGACGGCGGCCGCGGCGAGCGCGTTCGACACGTGGTGCTCACCGTACAGGCGCATGGTCACATCGCTTGCACCGGAGGGTGTGTGAAGCCTGAAGGAGGGCTGTCCGCTGTCCGTGAGTCGTACGTTCTCGGCGCGTACGTCCGCTTCGGCCGACTCTCCGAAAAGGATCACCTTCGCCTTGGTACGGGAGGCCATGGCCCGGACCAACGGATCGTCGGCGTTGAGGATCGCCGCACCGTCCTCGGGAAGCGCCTCCACGAGCTCGCCCTTCGTCTGAGCGATCTGCTCACGGCCGCCGAACTCGCCGATGTGGGCGGTGCCCACGTTGAGCACCAGGCCGATCCTCGGCGGGGTCAGCTCGGTGAGGTGGCGGATGTGGCCGAGGCCGCGGGCGCCCATCTCCAGCACGAGGAACTTCGTCTCCTCGGTGGCGCTGAGGGCGGTCAGCGGCAGCCCGATCTCGTTGTTGAGAGAGCCGGGGGTGAAGACGGTCGGCGCCTTGCTGCGCAGCACCTGGGCGAGGAGGTCCTTGGTGCTGGTCTTGCCCGCCGAGCCGGTGAGGGCCACGAGGGTCGCGCCGAGGCGGCCGACGACATGCCGGGCCAGGGCGCCGAGGGCCCGCTGGACGTCGTCGACGACGATCGCGGGCACGCCGACGGGGCGCGACGCCAGTACGGCGACCGCGCCCGCCTCGACGACGGCTGTCGCGAAGTCGTGGCCGTCCACGCGTTCACCGGCGAAGGCGGCGAAGAGGCTGCCGGGCACCACCTCGCGGGAGTCCCGGACGACCGGTCCGGTGACCTGGACGGACGGATCCGGTATGTCGTGCGTCTGCCCGCCGACGACTGCTGCGATCTCGGCGAGGGAGAGGGCGATCACAAGTTCATCCCTGGGTCTTCTGGATAGCTTCGCGGAGCACCTGGCGGTCGTCGAAGGGACGGACCACTCCGGCGATGTCCTGGCCCTGCTCGTGCCCCTTGCCCGCGACCAGCACCGTGTCGCCGGGCGCGGCACGGCCCACCGCGGCGGTGATCGCGGCGGCCCGGTCCTCGAAGAGGAGCACCTCACCGCGCTCGTGCACGGGTACGGACGCCGCGCCCTGGAGCATGGTGGCGAGGATCGCCAGGGGATCCTCTGAACGGGGGTTGTCGGAGGTCAGTACGGCCGTGTCGGCGAGCCGGGCCGCGGCGGCGCCCATCGGGGAGCGCTTGGTCCGGTCGCGGTCGCCGCCGCAGCCGAGGACGACGTGCAGCCGGCCCTTGGTGACCTTGCGCAGCGCCTTGAGCACCGATTCGACCGCGTCGGTCTTGTGGGCGTAGTCGACGACCGCGAGGTACGGCTGTCCGGCGTCCACCCGCTCCAGACGGCCCGGTACGCCCGGTACGGCGGCGACGCCGTCGGCGGCGGTCTGCGGGTCGAGGCCCGCGGCGGCGAGGGCGACCACGGCGGCGAGGGTGTTCGCCACGTTGAACGGGCCCGGCAGCGGCGACTTCGCGGTGATCCGCTCGCCCTCGGGGCCGAGGACGGTGAACGTCGAGTCCATCGGGCCGATCCGGACGTCCTCGGCACGCCAGTCGGCGTCGGGGTGTCCCTCGGCGGAGAAGGTGACCACCGGGACGGAGGCCTCCTCGGCGAGCCGGCGGCCGTACTCGTCGTCGAAGTTGACCACACCGCGTTTGCTGCGCCGTGGTGTGAACAGCTGTGCCTTGGCCCGGTAGTAGTCCTCCATGTCGGAGTGGAACTCCATGTGTTCCGGGCTGAGGTTGGTGAAGACGGCGATGTCGAAGACGCAGCCGTCGACCCGGCCGAGGACCAGGGCGTGGCTGGAGACCTCCATGGCGACCGCCTCGACGCCGCGTTCGCGCATGACGGCGAACAGGGCCTGGAGGTCGGTGGCCTCGGGGGTGGTGCGCTCGGACTTGATGCGCTCGTCGCCGATGCGCATCTCGACCGTGCCGACCAGACCGGTGGACTTCACCGTCCTGAGGCCGCCCTCGACGAGGTAGGCGGTGGTGGTCTTGCCGGAGGTGCCGGTGATGCCGATCTGGAGCAGATCACCGCCGGGGCGGCCGTAGATCGTGGCCGCCAGCTCGCCCATCCGCGCGCGCGGGTCGTCGACGACCAGGACCGGCAGGCCGGTCGCGGCGGCGCGCTCGGCGCCCGTCGGGTCGGTCAGCACGGCGACCGCGCCCAGGCCGGCGGCCTGGGTGACGAAGTCGGCGCCGTGCAGCCGGGCGCCCGGGAGGGCGGCGTACAGGTCGCCGGGGCGGACGGCGCGCGAGTCGTGGGTGATGCCCGTGACCTCGGCGGCATGGTGGAAAGTGGCGTCACCCAGCTGATCGGCGAGCTCCGCGAGGGGTGTGGCGGAGACCCGAACCGGTCGTGGCGGCCCCGGGTAGGTCACGGAAGCGCCCTTCTGGGTGGTTTGGGACTGATCAGCGTGTGGCACGGCGGTGAGCGTACCGGGCGTACCCGCCGTGGAGCGAAGCGAGGGGCCGGAGGGGCCGTGGTTCCCGGGGTCCGGGGTGATCGTTCTCACGAGCTCGTTCCTGGTGGTCTGTGCGAGGTACCGGTGCAGGTCAGGGCTTGTAGGTGACCGGCAGATTCGCGGCCTTGGCCCCGGTCGGCGGGATCTGGAGGGTCTTCAGGGCGAACTCCATCACCTGCTTGTAGATGGGACCGCAGATCTGGCCCCCGAAGTAGCTGCCGGTGGTGGCGTTCTGGATGGCGCAGTAGACGGTGATCCGCGGGTTGTCCGCGGGTGCGAATCCGGCGAATGAGGAGGTGTAGCCGCGGTACTTGCCGGTGGCCGGATCCACGCGGTTGGCCGTACCCGTCTTGCCCGCGACGCGGTAGCCGGGGATGCGCGCCCTGGTGCCGGTGCCCTCCCGGTCGTCCACGACGGACTCCAGCATCTGGGCGACGGTCTTCGCCGTCTTCTCGCTGACCACCCGGGCCTTCTCGGGCTTGGCGGCGGGGGTGAAGCGGCCGTCGGCGCCCTCGGTGCCGCGCACCAGGGTGGGCTCGACACGGACGCCGCCGTTGGCGATCGTCGAGTAGACGGAGGCGGCCTGCATGGCGTTGAGGGACATGCCCTGGCCGAAAGGAATCGTGTACTGCTGCGACGTCGACCACTTGTTCGCGGGCGCGAGGATGCCCCTGGTCTCGCCGGGGAAGCCGAGTCCGGTGTAGCTGCCGAGGCCGAACTTCTTCAGATAGGAGTAGAGGACGTCGTTGGCCTCCCGCTGGGTCTTGCCGAGCTGGCCGGCGGCCAGGATGGTGCCGATGTTGCTGGATTTGGCCAGGACGCCGTTGAGCGTGAGGTACCAGGTCCCGTGGTCGACGTCGTCCTGGAAGAGGCGGTCGCCGCGGTGCAGCCGGTTGGGGACGACGACATGGGTGAGCGGGGTGGCGGCGTTCTCCTCCAGTACGGCCGCCATCGACATCACCTTGGCGGTGGAGCCGGGCTCGTAGGCGTCCTGGAGGGCCGGGTTGCCCATCGCGGAGGAATCCGCCTTCGACAGGTCGTTGGGGTCGAAGCCGGGTGAGTCGGCCATGGCGAGGATCTCGCCGGTACGGGTGTCCTGGACGACGACATAGCCGCGGTCGGCCTTGGACTTCTTCACCTGCTCGGTGATGGCGTTCTGCGCGGCCCACTGGATGTCGCGGTCGATGGTGAGCTCGACGTCGGCACCGGGCACGGCGGGGGTCTCGGTGGAGCCCGCGGTGGGCACCTCGCGGCCGCCGGACTGGGCGTAGCGGATCTTGCCGTCCGTGCCGGTCAGTGTCTTGTTCAGCTGCTGTTCGATGCCGCCGCCGCCCTTGCCCTCGGCGTTGACCCAGCCCAGTATCCCGGCGGCGAGGTCGCCGTTCGGGTACACGCGCTTGCTGCTGGGGTCGGAGAAGACGCCGGCGAGGACGTTGACGGTGGTCTTGTCGATGTTCGCCTTCTGGGCGAGCGCGCTTCTCAGGTCCTTGATCTGGTTCCAGACCTGCGGGGTCCGGCGGCCGGCGAGTTTGACGTAGCGCAGGTCCTTGTTGGCGGGCCGCAGCTTGCGGACGAGCGTCTCCTGGTCCTGCCCGACGATCGGCGCGAGGAGCGCGGCCGCCCGCTCCGGGCCGTCGTCGATGCCCAGCTGCTTGCGCGTGAACATCGTCGGGTCGGCCGTGATGTCGTACGCGTCCTCGCTGATCGCCAGGGCCACGCCGTTGCGGTCGGTGATCCCGCCGCGCTCGGCGGCCAGGGTGTGGACGACATACCGGTTCTGCTCGGCCTTGGCGGCGTACGCGCTCGCGTCGACCGCCTGCACCTGGAGCAGCCGCACCACGAAGGCGAGCAGCACCAGGGTCAGCGCGAGACTGACCATGCGCAGGCGCGGGCGGGGGCTGCCGAGCCGCAGCGGGCGGGCGCCCGCCGGGCGGGCCTGCTGGGGGCGGCGGGCCGGGCGGGCCCCGGGACCGGGTTGCCGACGGCCGCCGTTCCCGGGCCGGGGCGGCTTGGCGGGGCCGGGCACGCGGCGGCGCGGCGGTTCCCTGTCGGACACTTCCGTCACCTGCCGGGGGTCGGGGTCGTGGCGGGCTGGGGGGTGGAGACGGGCGTGGGTGGCGCCGGGGAGGCGGGGATCGGGGAGGTCGAGGTCTGGGTCGGGGTGCCCGGTGTGGCCCGCGGGGCCGGGGACGCGGGGGCGGCCGGGAGGATCGCCTCGGGCGGGAGGGGCGCGGTCGTCCGCGTGGTGTGCTGCAGGGCGGCGGGGCTGGGGGCACCCTTGACGGTGCCGTCGGGGTCGAGGAAGGCCGGGTCGCCGCCTGGCACCATGCCGAGTTCACGGGCCCGGCGCTGGAGGGCGTCGGGGGCGGAGTAGGCGTCGATGTCGCGCTGGAGGGCCTGTTGCTCGTCGGTGAGGTTCTTCGTCTGTTTCTGGAGGTCGTCCAGCCGGAACGAGCCTTCGCTGAGCGCCGAGTTCAGCACCAGGAGTCCGATGAGACCACCACCGAGGAGCAGGACGACGAGGAGGACGAACGGCGTCCGGGCCGCCTGCCCCCGCCCGGCCGGAAACAGCCGTGCGAGCCGGGCGGCCCTCCCCCTCAGTTCGGGTTTCCTACTCACATGCCCTCCGGTGAGTTCGGGTACCCAACTCACTCACGCCCCTCATACGACGTCTTCCCTGATGCGCTGGGCCCCGCGCAGCCGCGCCGGAGCCGCCCGGCGGTTCTCGGCGACCTCTTCCTCGGTGGGAAGTTCGGCACCGCGCGTGAGCAGCTTGAGCCGGGGCTGGTAGCGCTCGGGCACGACGGGCAGTCCGGGCGGCGCGGTGTTCGCGGCACCGGCCGCGAACACCTGCTTGACCAGGCGGTCCTCCAGCGAGTGGTACGACAGCACGGCGATCCGCCCGCCCACGTCGAGCGCCTTGACCGCGGCCGGGATCGCCCGCTCCAGAACGGACAGCTCTCCGTTGACCTCGATCCGCAGCGCCTGGAAGGTGCGCTTGGCCGGGTTGCCGCCCGTCCGCTTGGCGGCCTGCGGCAGGGCATCGCGGATCAGCTCCACGAGCCGCGCGCTGTTGTCGAACGGCTCCTGTTCCCGCCCACGGACGATCGCGGCGACGATCCGCTTGGCCTGCTTCTCCTCTCCGTACGCCCGCAGGATCCGCACCAGCTCGCCCGCCGGGTAGGTGTTGAGGACCTCGGCCGCGCTGATGCCGGTCGTCTGGTCCATGCGCATGTCGAGCGGCGCGTCCTGGGCGTAGGCGAAGCCGCGGTCGGCCTCGTCGAGTTGCATGGAGGAGACGCCGAGGTCGAACAGGACGCCCTGCACGCGCGCGATGCCGAGCCGGTTCAGTACGTCGGGGAGCTCGTCGTACACGGCGTGCACGAGCGTGGCCCGCTCGCCGAAGGGCGCGAGCCGCTCGCCGGACAGCCGCAGGGCCTCCTTGTCCCGGTCGAGGGCGACGAGCCGGGCCTCGGGGAACCGGCTCAGCAGCGCCTCGCTGTGGCCGCCCAGGCCCAGGGTGCAGTCGACGACCACCGCTCCCGGCCGCTCCAGTGCGGGCGCCAGCAGATCCAGGCACCGCTGGAGCATCACTGGGACGTGTCGACTCTGGCTCAAGGGGGCCTCTCAGGTCCGGCGCGGGCCGAACGCACCGCCGGGTCCCCGCCCTTCCCCGGCTGACGCCGGGGGTGCCCCCGGTGAAGGGGAGGCCCGCCGGCGCCAAGTGCGTCAGCCGACCGGGAGCGGGAGGAGGCCGAGCCGTACGTACGCGCCGCGCACGTGGGGAGACGGTCCGGACGGAGCCGGGATCTCCGGGGAAATTCAGTCCAGCAGGGAGAGTCTCGCCTCCCGCTTCGCGTCACTTTAGTCCACCCTGTCTCGCGGTCAATCAACCGGCCTGCGCGTCGCGGACCGCACCTCGGGCAGGGACGCATTTCGACGGCAATCACCCGTCCGGCACAGGTTTGCCCTCCGTGTGGGTTAGCTCACAACAAGCCACGATGACGTTCTTTGTCCACTCTCACAACAAGCTCGGACCAGTGGTGACCAGTAACGTCATGGGTATGACGACTTCCGCAGCAGTTCCCACTGGATCCGAAGGCGCCATAACGCACGGCGGCACCGTGACGGATCGCCTGGTCGAGGCCAACCAGCACTACTCCGCCGCCTTCACCGACCCCGGTATGGATGCGCACCCCGTGCTCCATGTCGCCGTCGTGGCCTGCATGGACGCCCGGCTCGACCTGCACGCCGCGCTCGGCCTGGAGCTCGGCGACTGCCACACCATCCGCAACGCGGGCGGCGTGGTCACCGACGACGTGATCCGCTCGCTCACCATCAGCCAGCGCAAGCTGGGCACGCGCAGCATCGTCCTCATCCACCACACCGGTTGCGGCATGGAGTCCCTCACCGAGGACTTCCGCACCGAACTGGAGATGGAGGTCGGCCAGCGCCCGGCCTGGGCCGTGGAGTCCTTCCGGGACGTCGACCAGGACGTACGCCAGTCCATGCAGCGGGTGCGCACGTCGCCGTTCCTGCTGCACACCGGCGAGGTGCGGGGCTTCGTGTTCGACGTCAGGACGGGTCTGCTGCGCGAGGTCGACCCGGCCTGACCGGCCCGCCGACGGACCGCACGCTTTGGAACATCACGCCACCGGCATCGAAAATGCCGGTCGAAAGCGCCGTAAGACCGACATAGTGCGGGCAGTTGTCCACAGGCGAGTGACACGAATCGGTAACGGCAGCAAGAATGCGGGGTGTGGCGTCACGCGGAACCATTCACGCGTGGTGTCCGTGTTCGGGGTGGGCCGGTCCGCATCGCAGAGCGACGGCCCGGAGTAAGAACGGGCCGAGGAGGGCCGGGTGACGACCTATGACGATCGAGCGAGCCTCACTGATCTGACTGCCACTGTGGAGCGGGTCCGCAGTTCGGTGGAGGGAGTGATCGAGGGCAAGCCCGAGGTCGTACGGCTTTCGCTGACCGTGCTGCTCGCCGAGGGACATCTTCTGATCGAGGATGTTCCCGGGGTGGGCAAGACCATGCTGGCCAAGACGCTGGCGCGATCCATCGACTGTTCGGTGCGGCGTATCCAGTTCACGCCCGACCTGCTGCCGTCGGACATCACCGGCGTGTCCATCTGGGACCAGCAGCGGCGGGACTTCGAGTTCAAGCCGGGCGCCATCTTCGCGCAGATCGTGATCGGCGACGAGATCAACCGCGCCTCGCCCAAGACCCAGTCCGCGCTGCTGGAGTCGATGGAGGAGCGCCAGGTCACCATCGACGGGCAGACCTATGAACTGCCCAGCCCGTTCATGGTGGTGGCCACGCAGAACCCGGTCGAGATGGAGGGCACCTACCCGCTGCCCGAGGCCCAGCGCGACCGCTTCATGGCCCGGGTCTCCGTCGGCTACCCCAGCGTGGAGGCCGAGTTGCAGATGCTCGACGTCCACGGCGGGGTGAGCCCGTTGGAGGACCTCCAGCCGGTGGCGCACGCGCACGACATCGTGAAGCTGATCGAGGCCGTGCGGGGCGTCCATGTCGCCGAGCCGGTCCGGCGGTACGCGGTGGACCTGGTCGCCGCCACCCGCACGCACCCCGATCTGAGACTCGGCGCCTCACCGCGCGCGACGCTGCACCTGTTGCGCGCGGCGAAGGCGTCGGCCGCCCTGAGCGGCCGGGAGTACGCGCTGCCGGACGATGTGCAGGCCCTCGCCGTGGCCGTCCTGGCGCACCGGCTGCTGCCGACGGCCCAGGCCCAGCTCAACCGTCGTACGTCGGAACAGGTCGTCCAGGAGATCCTGCAGCACACCCCGGTGCCCGCGGCGCCCCATCAGCAGTCCGGCTTCGGCGGCCTGGTCCGGGGCGCGCCCGCCTATCCCTCGCAGCCTCCGCGGAGGCTGTGATGACGGCCGGGGGGACCGGGCAGGCGGAGACCGAGCGCGACGAGAAGGGCGGCGTCCGTACGGCGCTCGCGGGGCTGACCACCCGCGGGCGGTCCTTCCTGGCCGCGGGCATCGCGGCCGCGATCTGCGCCTACGTCCTGGGGCAGAGCGATCTGCTCCGGGTCGGGCTGCTGCTGGCCGTACTGCCCCTGATCTGCACGACCGTGCTCTACCGCACCCGCTACCGGGTGGCCGGCAGCCGCAGGCTCGCGCCGTCTCGGGTGCCGGCCGGCAGTGAGGCCCGGGTCCATCTGCGGATGGACAACGTCTCGCGGCTGCCCACGGGGCTGCTGATGCTGCAGGACCGGGTGCCGTATGTGCTCGGTCCGCGGCCCCGCTTCGTCCTGGACCGGGTGGAGCCGGGCGGCCGCCGCGAGGTGTCCTACCGGGTCCGCTCGGACCTGCGCGGCCGCTATCCGCTGGGCCCGCTCCAGTTGCGCCTCACGGACCCGTTCGGGATGTGCGAACTGACCCGTTCCTTCTCGACGTTCGACACCCTGACCGTGATCCCGCGCGTGGAGGCACTGCCGCCGGTCCGGTTCAGCGGTGAGGCGAAGGGGTACGGCGACGGTCGGCAACGCTCGCTGGCCCTGGCGGGCGACGACGACGTGATCCCGCGCGGGTACCGGTACGGCGACGACCTGCGCCGCGTCCACTGGCGCTCCACCGCCCGCTACGGCGAGTTGATGGTGCGCAGGGAGGAACAGCCGCAGCGCTCCCGCTGCACGGTGCTGCTCGACACGCGCGGCATCGCCTTCGCGGGCGCGGGTCCGGACTCGCCCTTCGAGTGGGCAGTCTCGGGCACCGCGTCGGTCCTGGTCCACATGCTGGAACGCGGCTTCTCGGTGCGGCTGTTGACCGACACCGGCAGCGCGGTGCCCGGCGAGGGCAGCGACGGGTTCGCGGGCGCCAGCCAGGAGACCGCGGACGCCGCCGGGCTGATGATGGACACCCTCGCCGTGATCGACCACTCGGACGGCACGGGGCTCTCCCGGGCCTACGACGTGCTGCGCGGCGGCAACGAAGGACTGCTGGTGGCCTTCCTGGGCGACCTCGACGACGAACAGGCCGCAGTGGTGGCCAAGATGCGCCGGCGCGGCGGCGGCGCGGTCGCCTTCCTGCTGGACAGCGACGCGTGGATGCGCGAGCCGACCGACGTACCCGGCCCCACGGCGCAGCACGGGGAGCGGCTGCGCATGCTGCGCGAGGCGGGCTGGACCGCCGTGAGCGTTCCTCGCGGCACCTCGCTGAGCGAACTGTGGCGCCAGGCGGACCGCGAACGCACGGGCGTCGCCGCGATGTCCGGCGGAGAGACACTGTCATGAGCGGGCGGGCACGGATGCGCGCCGGCACGCCGGAAGGCCGGGCGGAGGTCGTCCCGGACCGGCCGATACCGGCGCGCGGCGCCGCGACGAGTGACCGGGAGGCACTGTCATGAGTGGGCGGGCGCGGCTGGCCATGTGTGCCGCCGCGGCGACGTTGATGGCGGCGTGTGCGCTGCTGCCGCTGGTGGACAAGCCCACGTGGCTGCTGCAGGCGATCTTCCTGGTGGCGGTGCAGACGGGGGTGGGCGCGGCGACCCGCCGGGTGCCGCTGGCCCGGCCGCTGACCGTGGTGGCGCAGGCGCTCACCTCGCTGATGCTGCTGACCCTGCTCTTCGCCCGGGAGCACGCGATCGCCGGGCTGATCCCCGGTCCGGACGCGATCCGGCACTTCGCCGATCTGTTCCGGCAGGGCGCGCAGGACGTCAACCAGTACGCGATCCCGGCACCCCTGTCCGACGGCATCCGGCTGATGCTCGTCGGCGGCGTCCTGGTGATCGGCTTGATCGTGGACACCCTCGCGGTGACCTTCCGCAGCGCGGCCCCGGCGGGACTGCCGCTGCTCGCGCTGTACTCGGTGGCCGCGGGGCTGTCCGACGGCGGCGCCGACTGGCTGTGGTTCCTGGTCGCGGCGGCCGGCTATCTGATGCTGCTGCTGGCCGAGGGCCGGGACCGGCTCTCCCAGTGGGGCCGCGTCTTCGGCGGCGCGGCGCGCGCCCCGGGCGAGCCCACGGGCAGCGCGGTGGCACCGGTCCGCACCGGCCGCCGTATCGGCGCGGTCGCGCTCGGTGTCGCCCTGTTCGTGCCGCTCGCCCTGCCGGCGATGCAGGGCGGCCTCCTGGACGGCGCCGGAACCGGCGTCGGCGCGGGCAACGGGAACGGCGGCACGATCTCCGCGGTCAACCCCCTGGTGTCGCTGCGCGACAGTCTGAACGTGGACCAGGACCGCCAGGTCCTGTCCCTGAAGACCGACACCAACGACATCTCCGACCTGTATCTGCGCATCGTCTCCCTGGACGACTTCGACGGCGTCACCTGGAAGCCGTCCCAGCGGCACATCGTCGGCGTGCCGGACCGGTTCCCCACGCCGATCGGCCTGGGCCAGGGCATCAAGCGCACGACGGTCACGACCACCGTCTCGGCGGCGGACTGGTACGCGCAGGACTGGCTGCCGATGCCCTACCCGCCGAGCAGCGTGAAGGTCGGCGGCAGCTGGCGCTACGAGCCGGTGGGAATGACGCTCGTCGGCGACCACGGCCAGAACACGCGCGGCGCGACCTACCTCGTGACCAGCCTGGACGTACAGCCGACCGCGGACCAGCTGGCCACGGCGCCGGAGCCGACGGCGGCGCTGAAGCGCGACTACACCAAGGTGCCCTCCTCGCTCCCGTCGGCCGTGGCCAGGACCGCCAAAAAGGTCACCGACGGCGCGACGAGCCACTACGACCAGGCGGTCAAGCTCCAGGACTACTTCGCCGTCACGGGTGGCTTCCAGTACGACACCCAGGTGGAGGTCGGCAGGGGCCGCAACGCCATCGCCGCCTTCCTGCAGAAGAAGCAGGGCTTCTGCGTCCACTTCTCCTTCGCGATGGCCGCGATGGCCCGGACGCTGGGTATCCCGGCCCGGGTCGCGGTGGGCTTCGCACCCGGTTCCCCGCAGGCGGACGGCTCGGTGTCGGTCGGTCTGAAGGACGCGCACGCCTGGCCCGAGCTGTACTTCGAGGGCGTGGGCTGGACCCGCTTCGAGCCGACCCCGACCCGCGGTACGACCCCCTCGTACACCCAGACGGAGACGCCCGGCTCCTCCCCGCCGGACCATGTGAGCCCGTCCCAGGCGGCGAGCGCGGTGCCCTCGACGGAGGCCTCGCCGAGCGAGGGCTGCACGGCCCAGCAGCGCAAGCAGGACGTGTGCTCCAGCCCGTCCGCGGCAGCCGCGCAGCTCACGGACGACAACGGTCCCCGGTGGTGGGAGTACGCGCTGTGGGTGCTCGGCGGGCTGGCCGTCGTGACGATCCCGCTGACGCCGATGCTGTGGCGGATGCGGCTGCGCGCCGTACGGCTGGGCGGGCATGCCCGCAGCGACGAGGGCGCGGCGGCCCACGCGCTGGCGGCCTGGCAGGAACTGACCGACACCGCATGGGACTTCGGCATCATGCCGGACGACTCACAGACCCCGCGCAAGGCGGCCGCCCGGATCGTCCGGCTCGGGCACCTCGACCCGGTGGTCGGGGCCGCGGTGCACCGGGTGGCCGACGCCGTGGAGCAGGTCCTCTACGCGCCGCGGCCGCGCCCGACGGCCGGGCTCGCCGAGGACGTGCGCCGGGCCGTCGGCGGGCTGAGCGGCACGGTCGGCCGCGGTACGCGACTGCGCGCGCGGTTCGCCCCCGGTCCAGCGTGCGGGTGCTGTGGGCGGCGTCGGCCTGGTGGGCGTCGCTCGGGGCCCGCACGGCGGCGGCCCGGCCCACCCTGCGCAGGCCGTCGGGCCAGCGGGGCTGAGGGCGGACCGGCGGGGCCGAGGACACAACTGAGGGGTGACCACCCGGTGGGTGGTCACCCCTCAGCGCGTCTCGCGCGGACCTTCCGGCGAAGTGAGCGAAGTATCAGTGGCCCCGAAGTACCAGTGGCCCTGTACTAGTGGCCCTGTTCGTCCCGGCGGCGCTGCCAGCGCTGTTCGATGCGGTCCATCATGGAGCGCTTCGGCCGTCCCTGACGGCGGGCATGCGGGGCACCGGCGGGCTGTTCGCCCGGCTTGGGAGCCTTGCGCCACCCCGTTACGGCGAGTACCGCACAGCCAAGCATGACGAGGAAGCCCACCACGCTGACCCAGATCTGCTGTGCGACCATTCCGGCCATGAGGAGCGCGATACCTACGAGGAAGCCTGCCGCCGCCTGGTAGACCCGTCGTCGGGTGTACGTGCGCAGCCCGCTTCCCTCAAGCGCTGTCGCGAACTTGGGATCTTCGGCGTACAGCGCTCGCTCCATCTGCTCGAGCATGCGCTGCTCGTGCTCCGAGAGCGGCACGGAGTCCTCCTCATCGTGCAGTCGCCGGGGCGACCCGGGGGGTCCCTTCAGGATAGGCAGGGAATCGCCCCCGTGAAACCCGCCCCTCTACGCCAATTGGCCAACCGGAGTCCCGCCATGGCCGACCCGGCTCGCTGAGGCTTCCATTCCCCGGCGGCCGACCCGTCATGCCGGGTGGTCTCCCTCGATCATACGGCGCAAACCGCTCGATCGGGGGGCCTGTGGCGCACTCCATGTGCGCCCGGGGCGCTGATCAGCAGCGTGACTCGGGGGGCGGCTCAGGCCCCTGTGGCACCGCTCGTCTCGCCCAGGACGTGCAGCTGAGTGGCGACGGAGTGGAACGCGGGGAGCTCGGCCGCCGCGGCCTCCAGCTTCAGCAGGGCGTCCAGCGCTCCGGGCTCGGTGTCCACCAGGACGCCTGGTACGAGGTCGGCGAAGACCCGTACGCCGTGCACGGCGGCCACCCTCAGGCCCGCGGCCTCGACGAGCCCGGTGAGCTGCTCGGCGGTGAAGCGCCGCGGCATCGGGTCGCCGGTGCCCCAGCGGCCGGCCGGGTCCTCGAGCGCCTGCTTGGCCTCCGTGAAGTGACCCGCGAGGGCGCGGGCGAGCACGGCGCCGCCGAGGCCGGCCGCGAGGAGACTGAGAACGCCCTCGGGGCGCAGCGCGGCCACCGCGTTGCGGACGCCCTCGGCCGGGTCGTCCACGTACTCCAGGACGCCGTGGCACAGCACCACGTCGTAGCCGCTGGGCTCGACCACGTCGAAGAGCCCGTGGGCGTCGCCCTGCACGCCCCGGACCCGGTCGGCTACCCCGGCCTCGGCGGTCCGGCGCTCCAGCGCGAACAGCGCGTTCGGGCTGGGGTCGACGACGGTGACGCGGTGGCCGAGGCGGGCCAGGGGCACGGCGAAGTTGCCGCTGCCGCCGCCGGTGTCGAGCACGTCCAGCGAGTCCCGGCCCGTGGCCTTGACGCGGCGGTCCAGGGCGTCCTGGAGGACCTCCCAGACCACGGCGGTACGGAGGGAGGAACGGGGGCGCATCGGATCCGACACGGCAGTTGACTCCTCGGCGCGGCGCCGCCTGTTGCCCGGCGGCGCG
Source organism: Streptomyces sp. HUAS 15-9 (assembly GCF_025642155.1). Classification (NCBI taxonomy): domain Bacteria; kingdom Bacillati; phylum Actinomycetota; class Actinomycetes; order Kitasatosporales; family Streptomycetaceae; genus Streptomyces; species Streptomyces qianjiangensis. Next base: position 2,382,739 of record NZ_CP106798.1, read on the forward strand.
AACGGGGTGCCCTCCCCGGCCCGGGGTACGGGAGGAGGGAAGGCTGCATGCGCTCTCCACCCTATTGCCTCCGGTGCCGTACCAGGTCACCGCGATGATGTACCGCCGCGTCCGTCTCGCACGGCGGACACCCGTGCCGTCGGCCCGCTCTCCGGCGGGCGGTCAGCCCGCGTCCGGGAGCTCTCCCCGGGTGAGCGGGCGGTCCGGCCCGTCCGTGTCCTGGCGTGGCTGTGGCAGGACCGGCTGGAGCACCAGCATCCGCTCGACGAGGCGGACGAACATCGCCACGTCCCGTATGAGGTCGTCGGCGTCCCGCGGGGTGGCCGCGCCCTGGATGCCCGCCTCGGCGCGGGCGCGGCGCCCGGCCCCGGAGGCGAACAGCGCGCTCCACTCGGTGAGCTCGGGCGCGATCTCGGGGAGCACTTCCCAGGCGCTCCTGATGCGGGGGCGGCACCTGGAGGGGGGCTCCGGGCGGCCCCGCGCGGCAAGGACGGCGGCGGCCGTGCGCAGGGCGGCGAGATGGGCCGTCGCATAGCGTTCGTTCGGCGTTTCGAGGACGGCGGCCTCGTCGAGTCCGGCGCGGGCCTGGGCGAGCAGGTCGAGGGCAGCGGGCGGGGCCGTGGTCCGGCGGAGCACGGGGTGCACATCGCTCGCCGGGCCGGTCAGTGAGGGGGCAGGGCCGGTGGCGCTGCGCCGACCTGCGGCGGCTGCGGACGAGTTGGCCATGACGAACCTCCTGTCGTCTGGGTGACGGCACGACCTGTCCGATGGTGCCGTATGTGCCCATCGTGAGGTATGCCACTGACAATCCGTTCTGACCTGGGGTTTTGCTTCGATCGAAAGTTCGGGCTAGTTTTTGCACTGACCAGTCAGTTCAAATTGGGGAACGACCGGGGATGCGGGGGACATCCCCGGGCCCCAGGGATGGGGGAGCTGTGAGCAGTCCGCCAGGACTCGCCGTCACCGCCCGGGACTTCGGCCTCAAGGGGCCCCGGGGCTGGGTGTTCCAGGGGGTCTCCGTCGACGCGGAGCCCGGCTCGCTGATCGCCGTCGAGGGACCGTCCGGCTCCGGCCGGACGTGTCTGCTGCTCGCGCTCACCGGCCGGATGAAGGCCACCGCGGGAACGGCGACCGTGGGTCCGGCCCATCTGCCCAAGCAGCTCACGGCGGTGCGCCGGCTCAGCGCGGTGGCCAACGTCGCCGGTGTCACCGATCTCGAACCGGCCCTGACCGTCGGGGAGCACCTGCGCGAACGGGCGCTGCTGCAGCGGCGGTTCGGGGACTCGTTGCGCGGGCTGATGCGGCCGCACCGGGAGCGGACGCTGGAGGCGAGGCTGCGGATCGACGCCGCGCTGGGTGCCGCCGGGCTCGACCGGGAGGCCCTGCCCAAGGGTTCCCGCACCGTCGTACGCGACCTGGAGCGGCTGGAGGCGCTGCGGCTGTCCGTCGCCCTCGCGCTCATCGGCCGGCCCCGGCTGCTCGGGGTGGACGACGTCGGCCTGAAGCTCTCGGACGCCGAACGGGTCGAGGCCTGGGCCCTTCTGAGGTCCCTCGCCGACGCCGGGACCACGGTCGTCGCGGTGTGCAGTCAGGCCCCGGACGACGCCGTGGTCATCTCGACGGGGACCACGAACAAGGCCGGGACCGGGACCAAGGCCAAGAGCGAGACCGAGGCCGAGGCCGGGACCCAGGCCGAGGCCGAGACCCGGGCCGAGGCCGACACCGACACCGACACCGACACCGACACCACGATCGACGACGGGGCGAAGGAGGACGGCGATGCGCTCGCCGAGGCTGGCCGCGCTTGAGCTGAGGCGTTTCGGCCGGGGGAAGCTGCCGCGTGCCGCCCTGGTCGCGCTCCTGGTCCTGCCGCTGCTGTACGGCGCCCTGTACCTGTGGTCCTTCTGGGACCCGTACGGCCGTCTGGACCGCATCCCCGTGGCGCTCGTCAACGACGACAAGGGGGCGACCGCCGACGGGAAGAAGATCACGGCGGGCGACGACATCGTCGACGGGCTGCGTGACAGCAAGACCTTCGAGTGGCACGAGGTCGGCGCGGCCGAGGCACGCAAGGGCGTCGAGAACGGCACGTACTACCTGTCGCTGACCATGCCGGCCGACTTCAGCCGGCGCGTCGCCTCCAGCTCGGGCGACTCTCCGGAGACGGGCGCCCTCCAGGTCCGGACGAACGACGCGAACAACTACATCGTCGGGTCGATATCCCGGACGGTCTTCAGCGAGGTGCGCACGGCCGCGTCCACCAAGACCTCCCGGTCCTTCCTGGACCGGATCTTCATCTCCTTCTCCGACATCCACGGGCAGACCGTGAAGGCCGCGAACGGCGCCGACAAGCTCAAGGGCGGCATCGGGAAGGCGGAGAAGGGCTCCAAGGACCTCGCGGACGGTCTGACGGACGCCAAGAGCGGCAGCGGCAAGCTGTCCAAGGGCCTGAAGAAGCTCAACACGGGCGCCGGCGACCTGGAGAACGGTTCGCAGCGGGTCTCCGAGGGCACGCAGACGCTCGCCGACAACGTCAACGGGGTCTACGACAAGGTCGGCCCGTTCCTCAAGGACAACGAGAAGACCATCGGTGACACCGCACAGCTGGTCGCCGACTCGGCCAAGGCGGTCAGCCACAACCTCGACGTCCTGGTGAAGGCGGCTCCGGGCGCCGCCAGGACCGCGCACGCGGCCTCCGGGGCGCTCGACGAGATCTACCGGACGCACTGCGAGTCGACGGTGCTGCCCGACCCGATCTGCCCCGATCTGAAGAAGGCCAAGGAGGCCGCGGCCGACGTGGCCACGGTGGCCGACGACCTCAACACGCTGATCGCCGACCAGGACGGCGACCTGAAGACGCTCCGCACCAACCTCGGCACGCTCCAGAAGCAGGCCCAGGCGCTGGCCGACCGCTCGCCGCACCTCTCCGAGGACGTCGACGACGCCGTCAAGAAGATCAACGACCTGAACGAGGGCGCGGGCAAGGTCGCCGCGGGCGCCAAGAAGCTGCACACCGGTCTCGGCACGGCCCGGACCGGCGCCGCCGACCTGGACGAGGGCGTCGGCAAGCTCAAGACGGGCGCCGAGGACCTCAACGGCGGCATGTTCAAGCTCGTCGACGGCTCGGGGAAGCTCGCCGGTGGACTGCACGACGGGGCCGGGCGGATCCCCGACTACGACAAGAAGGACCGCGACCAGCGCACCGAGGTGATGGCCGACCCGGTCCAGCTCGCCTCCAGGGACCTGCACAAGGCGCCCAACTACGGCACCGGGTTCGCCCCGTACTTCATCCCGCTGTCCCTGTGGGTGGGCGCGATGGTGGCGTACATGCTGATCCAGCCGCTCAACCGGCGAGCCCTCGCGGCCGGTTCCGCCGCCTGGCGGATCGCGCTGGCGGGCTGGCTGCCGGTGGTCGCGGTCGGCGTGCTGCAGACGGCGGCCCTGATGGCGGTGCTGCACTGGGCGATCGGTCTGCAGATGGTCCGGGCGGCCGGGACGGTGGGCTTCCTGTTCCTGGTGGCGGCGTGCTTCGGGGCGATCGTGCAGTGGCTGAACGCGCGCTTCGGGGCGGCGGGCCGGATCCTCGTGCTCGCCCTGCTGATGCTCCAGCTGACGTCGGCGGGCGGCACGTACCCCGTACAGACCAGCCCGGACTTCTTCAACGCGATCCACCCCTTCCTGCCGATGAGTTACGTGGTCTCGGCCCTCAGGAGGCTGATCACGGGCGGCGGCCTGGGCCCGGTGTGGCAGGCCTGCGCCGTTCTGGTCGCCTTCACGGCCGGCGCCCTGGCGCTGACCGCCCTGTCGGCCCGCCGCAGCCAGGTGTGGACCCTGGACCGACTGCACCCGGAGCTGAGCCTGTGACAACCTCGCGTATGACCTCGGCTTCCATGCCCTTCGGGGCCACGGTTCCTGTGACAATCGGGCCCATGGAAAGCAGCAGCACCACGTCGGGCGGCCGCACGCGCCGCGAGGCCACCCGGCAGAAGCTCTACGAGGCGGCCGTCACGCTCATCGCCGAGCAGGGGTTCTCCGCCACCACCGTGGACGAGATCGCCGAGCGGGCCGGGGTCGCGAAGGGCACGGTCTACTACAACTTCGCGAGCAAGTCGGTCCTGTTCGAGGAGCTGCTGCGGCACGGCGTGGGCCTCCTCACCGCCTCCCTTCGGGAGGCGGCCGAACGGACCGAGCGCGAGGGCGGCAGCAAGGTCGACGCCCTGGACGAGATGGTCCGTGCCGGGCTCGTCTTCATCGACCGGTACCCGGCGTTCACCCAGCTGTACGTGGCCGAACTGTGGCGCACCAACCGGGCCTGGCAGTCCACCCTGATGGTGGTCCGGCAGGAGGCCGTCGCGGTCGTCGAGGGCGTGCTGCGCGAGGGCGTGGCGAACGGCGAGTTCAGCGAGGAGATCGACATCCAGCTGACGGCGGCCGCACTGGTCGGCATGGTGCTGGTGGCCGCGCTGGACTGGAAGTCGTTCCAGCCGGAGCGGTCCCTGGACGATGTCCACGCGGCCCTGTCCCGGCTGCTCCAGGGACGGGTGAGCGGAAAGGGCTGAACGCGAAAACGCCGGTCCGATGTGGCCGCGTCCCCCGCGGGCCACCGTCGGACCGGCGCCTTCCGTACTCCCCCGTTGGAACCCCCGTTCCGGTCTTCCCCCGGGTCTTTCCCTGCTCCCCCCGTGTCTCGCTTCCGCCGACGGATCGGCGGAAGGAGCGGACAAGGGCGCGATTTCCGTTCCGCCGCCCCGTGTCGGCGGTGCCGGACGTGGCGCCCTTTCCGTGTCTCCACTGTCTCGTTCGCGCCGGTCGGCCCCCATCCGCGCGCGTACTCATCTCACTGTCTAGGTACGCGTACTCAGACCTGCGCGCTCATGCCCACGACGCGCCGGTGCCGACTGGTTACGATCGCGTCCGTGTCCGTACTCCCTCTCGTCTTCACGAGCGGCTGGGCCAGCGGTGTCAACGCCTACGCCGTGGTGCTGCTGCTCGGCCTGTTCGGCGCGGCGGGGCTGAGCGACGACGTCCCCGAGACGCTGCAGCGGCCCGAGATCCTCATCGCGGCGGGCGTGCTCTTCCTGTGCGAGGCGGTCGCCGACAAGATCCCGTACGTCGACTCGGTGTGGGACTCCGTGCACACGGTGGTCCGGCCGGTCGCGGGAGCCTGGGTCGGGGCGCTGCTCGCCGGGCACAGCGGTTCCCTGTCCGACGTGGCGGCGGCCCTGGTCGGCGGTTCGACGGCGCTCGCCAGCCATACGGTCAAGGCCGGCACCCGTATGGCGATCAACACCTCGCCGGAGCCCTTCAGCAACATGATCATGAGCCTGGCCGAGGATCTCGGGGTGGCCGGCATCGTCACGTTCGCCATGTTCCATCCGGGGGCGGCGGCGGTGATCGCGGCGGTCCTGCTGGCCGCCGGACTGATCACGTTGTTCTTCCTGGTCTCACGGATCCGCCGCTTCCTGCGGCGCAGGGCCCAGCGGCGGGAGGAGCGGCGGCTGGCCGCGCACGAGGGCCGGCCGCCGGACTGACCGCCCGGGGGGCGGGATTGTCAGTGGCGGTCGATAAAGTCGTCGGCATGGCACGGATTGCGGTGATCGGCGCCGGGATGGGCGCGATGGCGGCTGCCGCCCGGCTGGCCGTCGCGGGCCACCGGGTGGTGGTGTACGAGCGCACGGAGACGTACGGCGGTGCGGTGCGCCGGTTCGAGCGGGACGGGTTCCGCTTCGATACCGGTCCCGGGCTGCTGCCCCTGCCCGCCGTCTACCGCGATCTGTTCGTCAAGACCGGCAAGGAGCCGCTGGAGGACCGCGTCGAGCTGGCGCAGGTCGATCCGTCGTCCCGGCATGTGTTCGCGGACGGCACCGCCGTGTCCCTGCCCAACGCCTCGCGCGCGGGTGTCGTCTCCGCCCTGGACGAGGCCCTTGGAGCGGGCGCGGGACAGCGCTGGGGCGACTTCCTCGTGCGGGCCCGGGAGGCCTGGGACCGCACCCGTCGGCCCCTGCTGGAGGAGCCCCTGTGGCCCGACTGGGCGGTGCTGGCGGAGCGTGAGCCCTATCCGTCCGTCCCCCACAAGCGTCTGTTGCGCACCCGCCGGGCCGGCACGCTCGCCGAGGTCGGCGCCTGGGAGCTGCGGGACCCGCGGCTCGCGGCGCTCCTGGAGAGCCACGCCCTGGCGTACGGCCTCGATCCCCGGGTGGCTCCGGCGAGCGCGGCCGTGCTGCCGTACATGGAGCACGCCTTCGGCATCTGGTATGTGCGCGGCGGCATACGGGAGTTGGCGCGCGCGGTCCATGAGCGGTGCCTGGCCCGCAGGGTGGAGTTCGTCTTCGGCGCCGAGGTCACCGGGATCCTGGAGAAGGACGGCCGGGCGGCGGGGGTGGAGTTCACTGGGGGCACCTCCCAGGCTTTCGGCTCTGGGGGAGGGTCGGTGGCCGAGGCGGACCATGTGGTGGCGGACGTGGATCCGGTACGGCTGCGGGGGCTGACAGGGCATCCGCTCGACACGGAGGGCGACGTACGCGCCGAGAGCGCGGCCGCCCGGCCCGGACGGTTCACCGTGCTGCTGGCGCTGCGCGGCGCGCGCGAGGCCGGTGCCGCGCACCGCACGGTCGTGCACGCGCCCGACCGGGAGGCCGAGTTGGACTTCCTGACCTCACCGGGCGCCGGGCCGGCGCGCCCCACGGTGACCGTGCTGCGGCCCGACGACCCCGCCCTGTGCCCGGACGCGGACCACGAGTCGGTGGTCGTGTCGGCAACGGTGCCCACGGAGGCCGGCTGGGAGCGGGAGAGCTCCGCCGAGGACTTCGCCGACCTGGTGGTGGAGGCCGCCGGGGCGGCCGTGCCCGGGCTGCGCGAGCGGCTCCTATGGCGTGAGGTCCGTACGCCCGGCCACAGTGCGGACGAGACCGGCGCAGGGCCGGTGCCCGCTCCCGCGCTCGCCGCGGGCGGGGGACGCTTCCTGCATCCGGCGAACACCACGCGCCTGCCGGGCCTGTACCGGGTGGGCGGCTGGTCGCACCCGGGCGGTGGACTGCCCCACGCGGGCATGTCGGGCGCGCTGGTCGCGGGACTGATCGTGGAGGGACCGGACTTCCGGGGCTCTCGGTGAGGGCCGTTGGCCTTCAGAAACGGTACTGCTCGTCGTAGCCGTTCCCGGGCTGCTGGCCGTTGCCCTGCTGGTACGGGTACGGCTGCTCCTGCGGCAGTTCGCCGCCGTACGTCTCGTCGGTGCGCTGCTGCGGGACCCAGACTCCGCCGGCCGGGGTCTGGCCGTAGCCGCCGTCGGCGTACTGGTCCTGGCCGTAGCCCTGCTGGGGGTACTGCTGGCCGGTGGTGTCATAACCGTTGTCGTACGAGGCACCGCCGTAGGTCTGGTTGCCGACGTACGGGTCGGAGTAGTTGGCGTACTGCTGCTGGCCGGTGGTGTCGTAGCCGTACTGCTGCTGGCCGTAGCCGGAGTAGTCGTACGCGTAGTTCTGGTCGGTGCCCTGGGCGGCGGTCGCGTAGCTCTGGTCCTGGGACTGGCCCGCGGTCGCGTAGGCGGGGCCGCCGTATATGCCGTACGAGCCCGTGTCGTCGGGCATCGGCTGCGGCTCGTAGACGGCGGTCGTCTCGGCGGCGGTGGGCTCGGCGGAGCGGGCCGGGGTGAACACGTCCTCGCGGTCGTAGTCGTCGTCGCCGTACGAGACGTTGTCGCGGCGGTAGGCGTCGTCCCGGTCGTAGTCCCCCTCGGCTTCTTCCAGGTCGGAGACCTCGAGGGTGGGGTCGGCCGGCTCGCCGCGGCGGCGCTTGCTGCTGCCGCCCGCGGCCGGGCCTCGCATCGCCCAGCCGGCCGCGAAGCCGCGGCGGAACGACAGCGTGACGTAGGTCTGGCCGATCGCGAAGGCGGCCGCGCCCAGTCCGATGACCACGACGGAGGGGATCAGCACGCCGAGCACGACGCCGAGGAAGCCGACGAAGGCGAGCAGGCGCCAGCGCAGGCGCGCCTTGTACTGCAGCAGCACCTCGCCGAGCAACCACAGCGCGACGATGCCGAACGCGATGTAGAGGACCGTCCAGCCCATGTACGCCCCTCTCCCAGTGACCGCTACGCAGTGTGTCGTATACCCGTGCGGCCGGTCTAGGCCTGCGGGGGGTGGTGCAGGCCCAGGTTCTCGTAGATTTCCAGCGGTGCCGTGGAGTTGTTGAGCGTGATGAAGTGCAGTCCGGGCACTCCCTCGGCCAGCAGCCGTGCGCAGAACTCCGTGGCGAACTCGATACCGATGGAGCGTACCGCCGCCGGATCGTCTTTCGCTGTGAGGATCCGCTCTTTCAGGACGTCCGGGAACACGGCGTTGCTGAGCTTGGGCAGCCGCTCCAGCATCTTCACGCTCGTGACCGGCAGGACCTCGGGGATGACCGGGGTCTCGCAGCCCGCGGCCACGACCCGGTCGCGCAGCCGCAGATAGGACTCCGGCTGGAAGAACATCTGCGTGATCGCGTAGTCGGCGCCCGCGCGGCACTTGTCGACGAAGTGCTCGACGTCCGTGTCCCAGTCGCTGGAGCGCGGGTGCATCTCCGGGAAGGCGGCGACACCCACGCAGAAGTCGCCCGACTCCTTGATGAGACGGACGAGTTCGGCCGCGTAGGTCAGGCCCTTGGGGTGCGGCACCCAGTCGCCCATCGGGTCGCCGGGCGGGTCGCCGCGCACGGCGAGCATGTTACGGATGCCGGCGTCGGCGTACTGGCCGATGATGTTGCGCAGTTCGGCGATGGAGTGGTCGACCGCGGTGAGATGGGCGACCGGCGTGAGCGTCGTGTCGGCGACGATCTGCTGGGTCTCCTTGACCGTGCCCGCCCGGGTGGAGCCGCCGGCGCCGTACGTCACGGAGACGAAGTCGGGTGCGACCGCCTCGACCCTGCGCAGCGCGCTCCACAGGTTCCGCTCGCCCTTGGGGGTCTTCGGCGCTGAGAACTCGAACGAGTACGTCGTCTTGCCGGTGCCGAGGATGTCGCGCACGGTGCGTGCGCGATCCGTCCTGGTCGATGCGGTTCCGAGGGCCATACCGGCAGGTTAGCCAGGGGCGGGCGGAGGCCCAACCGAGGGCCGGAGATTTGCCCGCTTTGTCGACTTTCTGTCCACCACTTGGACAGGAGGCGGGCCAGAACACGGACAGTGACGGCCGCTACACCTGCCGCAGCCGCTTCCGGAACTCGGCCGCCGCCGCTCCCGGGTCGTCCGCCTCCGTGATCGCACGGACGACGACCACCCGGCGGGCGCCCGCGTCGATCACCTCGTCGAGGTTGCCGAGGTCGATGCCGCCGATGGCGAACCAGGGGCGCTCGGTGCCGAGGGCAGCGGTGTGGCGGACCAGGTCGAGACCGGGGGCATGACGGCCGGGCTTCGTGGGGGTCGGCCAGCAGGGGCCCGTGCAGAAGTAGTCCACGCCTTCCTGCACCGCGGCCGCGGCGGCCTCCCGCTCGGCGTGGGTGGACCGGCCGATCAGCACCTCCTCGCCTAGGACGGCCCGGGCGGCGGGCACCGGAAGGTCGCCCTGGCCCAGGTGGAGCACGTCGGAGGCGGCGGCGTGGGCGACGTCCGCGCGGTCGTTGACCGCGAGCAGTCTGCCGTGCCGGGCGCAGGCCTCGGCGAACACCTGGAGGTGCTCCAGCTCCTCGGCGGCCTCCATGCCCTTGTCCCGCAGCTGCACGATGTCGACGCCGCCGGCCAGCACCGCGTCCAGGAACTCTGCGAGGTCGCCCTGCCGTCTGCGGGCGTCGGTGCAGAGGTAGACACGGGCGTCGGCGAGACGGGCGCGTGCGCTGACGGTGTCGGACATGGGATGACTCCCCCGGTTGTCGGTACGAAGAGGTACGAGGCGATCCGATGGCGGCACGGGCGCACGCCACCGCGGGGCCGGGCCGGGCCACGGCCCCTCGGCGTACGTCGTTCCGGCGTATCGGTGTGTTGGGTCAGACGGCGAGGGCCTGGGCCCGGCGCTTCACCTCCGTGCCACGGTTCTCACTCAGGGCCTGGGCGGGGGTGCCGGGCAGGCTCGGGTCGGGGGTGAACAGCCACTCCAGCATCTCTTCGTCCGTGAAGCCGTCGTCCCGCAGCAGCGTCAGGGTCCCGGACAGGCCCTTGACCACCTTGTCTTCGTCGATGAAGGCGGCGGGGACGTGCAGCGCGCGGTTCTCGCCACGGCGTACGGCGATGAGCTGGCCCTCCTTGACCAGCTGCCGCACACGTGTCACCTCGACGCCGAGCTGTTCGGCGATGTCGGGCAGCGTGAGCCAGGCGGGGACGAGAGCATCGATCTTTGCGTCAATCTCGGTCACGGAAACAGCCTGCCATCCCGGACTGACACTCGGAAGCCGGGCCCGTCCGAGCTGGGCTTTTTCACTACCGTGCCGAGGCCTGCTTCAAGGGCCGCGCCGGATCCGTCAGCAGGTCCGCGGCCACCGGTGTGCCCGCCTCGATCAGCTTCCGCCCCTGGGCCAGGTCCCGCGGTCGGCCCACCGCCAGCAGGGCCACGAGCCGGTCCTCGCGGAGCCAGCAGACGGTCCAGGCGGGCCCGAGCGGGTCGCCGCGCCACAGCATCGTGTCGGCGGACTCGTGATGACCGGCGTACTGGACGAAACGGCCGAACTGCTCGGACCAGAAGTACGGGACGGGGTCGTAGACGGCCGGGGCCTCGCCGATGATGTTGGCGGCCACCGTGCGCGGGCCCTGGAGGGCGTTGTCCCAGTGGTGGACGAGCAGCCGCTCGCCGTAGCGGGCCGACGGGAAGGAGGCGCAGTCGCCGACCGCGTACACGTCGGGGGCGGAGGCGCGCAGATGGTCGTCGGCCACGATCTCGCTGTGTGCGCCGAGTTCGATGCCGGAGCCGGTGAGCCAGTCGGTGGCGGGGCGCGCGCCGATGCCGACCACGACGGCGCCCGCGGGCAGCCGCGCGCCGTCGTCGAGCACCACCGCGCCCGGCTCGACGCGCTCCACGCGCGCGTGGGTGCGCAACGCGGCGCCGCTGTCGGCGTACCAGGCGGCCATCGGGGCGGCCACCTCGGCGGGGAGCGCTCCGGCGAGCGGGCGGTCGGCGGCCTCGACGACCGTCACCGCACAGCCCGCCTCGCGGGCCGCCGTGGCGAACTCGGCGCCGATCCAGCCCGCGCCGACGACCACGATGTCGTGCTGCTGGGAGAGCACGGGCCGCAGCCGCTCGGCGTCGTCCAGGGTGCGCAGCAGATGTACTCCGGGGACGCCCTCCGTGCCGGGCAGACGGATCGGTTCGGCGCCGGTCGCGAGGACCAGGACGTCGTACGGAACGGGCCCCGAATCGGTGTCCAGTTCGTGGTCGGCGGGGCGCACGCCGTCCGCCTCGGACCCCAGCCGCAGTTCGATGCCGAGCGACTCGAAGTCGACGTCGAAGGCGGAGCCCTCGGCCTTGCCGAGCAGCACGGCCTTGGACAGCGGCGGCCGGTCGTACGGCTGGTGCGGCTCCGCGCCGATCAGCGTGACGGTACCGGCGAAGCCCTGTTCCCGCAGGGCGACCGCGGTCTGCACCCCGGCCATGCCCGCGCCGACGACGACCACGCGCCGCGCCTGTGACGTGCCCCGTTGCTGCGTCTGCTCGCTCACCCGATCACCATAGTCAACTGACAAACCGCCAGTCAGGGGGCGTGCTGGGTGACCTGCTCCACAACGCTCGTTCCGCTGCCCCGCCGCGACTCCCGCTCCCGAGGAGGGAGGCTCCCTTACCCGGGCGAAGCCCGTCGGGCTAGGGTGGCCCCCGTACAAGCACTCGCGGGAGCCCGGACGCACCGGGCTGAGAGGGAGGCTGGCGGCCTCCGACCGTACGAACCTGATCCGGGTCATGCCGGCGAAGGGAGGGGCTGGACGCCCATGTCGTCACGTACGTCAGACGTCCTCGTCGTGGGGGGCGGAGTCATCGGCCTGGTCACGGCCTGGCGGGCCGCGCAGCGCGGGCTCGTCACCGCCGTGGTGGATCCCGAGCCGGGCGGCGGGGCCGCCCAGGTGGCGGCCGGGATGCTGGCCGCGGTCACGGAACTGCACTACGGCGAGCAGACCCTGCTGGGCCTGAACCTCGCCTCGGCCCGCCGTTATCCGGACTTCGTGGCCGAGCTCACCGAGCTGACCGGCCACGACGTCGGCTACCGGCGGTGCGGCACGCTCGCCGTCGCGCTGGACGCCGACGACCGCGCCCATCTGCGCGAACTGCACGCCTTCCAGCTGCGATCGGGCCTGGAGTCCGAGTGGCTGTCGGGGCGGGAGTGCCGGCGCCTGGAGCCGATGCTCGCGCCCGGTGTGCGCGGCGGGCTGCGGGTGGACGGGGACGATCAGATCGATCCGCGGCGGCTGTCGGCCGCGCTGGTGGCCGCGTGCGAGCGCGCGGGGGTGGTGTTCCACCGCACGTGGGCGGAGCGGCTGTCCGTCGTACGGGAGCGGGCCGTGGGTGTCGTCACCCGTGAGGGAGACGTCCTGGGCGCGGACCGGGTGGTGCTCGCGGCCGGCAGCCTGAGCGGGCGGCTCGCGGGCGTGCCGGAGGACCTGCTGCCGCCGGTGCGGCCGGTGAAGGGGCAGGTGGTGCGGCTGACGGTGCCTGGGCAGTACGCGCCGTTCCTGAGCCGTACCGTGCGGGCGCTGGTGCGCGGCGGGCACGTCTATCTGGTGCCCCGGGAGAACGGCGAGCTGGTCGTGGGGGCGACGAGCGAGGAACTGGGCTGGGACACGACGGTGACCGCGGGCGGTGTGTACGAACTGCTGCGGGACGCCCACGAGCTGATGCCGGGGATCACCGAGCTGGCGATGACGGAGACGCAGGCCGGACTGCGCCCCGGCTCCCCGGACAACGCGCCGATGCTCGGTCCGACCGCGCTCGACGGGCTGCTGCTGGCCACCGGGCACTTCCGCAACGGCGTGCTGCTCACCCCGGTCACCGGCGATGTCATGGCGCATGTCCTGGTCACGGGTGAACTCCCCGACCTGGCCCGCCCGTTCACGCCGAAGCGCTTCGACGCCGATCTCGCCGTCCCGTCGGCCCCGGCTCCTTCGGAGCGGCCCGCATGAACATCTCGGTCAACGGGGAGCGCCGGGAGATCGCGCCCGGCACCGCTCTCGGCACCCTCGTCGAGTCCCTCACCGCGGCACCGCGCGGGGTGGCCGCCGCGCTCAACGAAACCGTCGTCCCGCGCGCGCGGTGGTCCGCCACGACCCTGTGTGAGGGAGACCGCGTCGAAGTCCTCACCGCCGTGCAAGGAGGCTGACCCATGGCCGACGATCCCTTCGTCCTCGGCGGTACGCCCCTCTCGTCCCGGCTGATCATGGGTACGGGCGGTGCGCCCAGCCTGGATGTGCTGGAGCGGGCGCTGATCGCCTCCGGCACGGAGCTGACGACGGTGGCGATGCGGCGGGTCGATCCCGAGGTGCACGGCTCCGTGCTGTCGGTCCTCGAGCGGCTCGGCATCCGGGTGCTGCCGAACACGGCGGGGTGTTTCACCGCGGGTGAGGCCGTGCTCACGGCCCGGCTGGCGCGGGAGGCACTGGGCACCGATCTGATCAAGCTGGAGGTCATCGCCGACGAGCGGACGCTGCTGCCGGATCCGGTCGAGCTGCTGGACGCGGCGGAGACGCTGGTGGACGACGGCTTCACCGTCCTGCCGTACACCAACGACGACCCTGTGCTGGCCCGGAAGCTTCAGGACGTCGGCTGTGCCGCGGTGATGCCGCTGGGCTCGCCGATCGGCTCCGGGCTCGGCATCCGCAATCCGCACAACTTCCAGTTGATCGTCGAGCACGCGCGGGTGCCGGTGATCCTGGACGCGGGGGCCGGTACGGCGTCGGACGTGGCGCTGGCGATGGAGCTGGGGTGCGCGGGTGTGATGCTCGCCTCCGCGGTGACGCGAGCGCAGGAGCCGGTGCTGATGGCGGAGGCGATGAAGCACGCGGTGGAGGCGGGCCGGCTGGCGCGGCGGGCGGGCCGCATCCCGCCCCGGCACTTCGCCGAGGCCTCCTCCCCCACCGAGGGGCGCGCACACCTGGATCCCGAGCGCCCCGCCTTCTAGTCGCACAACAGTCACAGCTCTGCTGCATTCCGTCCCCGGATCGGCGTAACCCCCGGGCCTGTCGGTCGCGGCTCGTACACTCACCTGCGTGGATACGACCCTTCAGGACCCTCTCGTCGGGCAGGTGCTCGACGGCCGTTATCGCGTCGAGGCGCGGATCGCGGTCGGCGGGATGGCCACGGTCTACCGGGCCCTGGACACCCGCCTGGACCGGGTGCTCGCGCTCAAGGTGATGCATCCGACGCTGGCGGCCGACGGGTCGTTCGTGGAGCGGTTCATCCGCGAGGCGAAGTCCGTGGCGCGGCTGGCGCACCCCAACGTGGTGCAGGTCTTCGACCAGGGGACCGACGGGTCGTATGTGTATCTCGCGATGGAGTACGTCGCCGGGTGCACCCTGCGTGACGTGCTGCGCGAGCGCGGTGCGCTGCAGCCGCGTGCGGCGCTGGACATCCTGGAGCCGGTGCTCGCCGCGCTCGGCGGCGCGCACCGCGCCGGGTTCGTGCACCGGGACATGAAGCCCGAGAACGTGTTGATAGGGGACGACGGGCGGGTCAAGGTCGCCGACTTCGGTCTGGTGCGGTCCGTGGACACGGTGACGAACACCACCGGCACCGTCCTGGGCACCGTCTCCTATCTCGCGCCCGAGCAGATCGAGCACGGCACGGCCGACCCGCGGGTCGACGTGTACGCCTGCGGTGTCGTCCTGTACGAGATGCTGACAGGCGAGAAGCCGCACGCCGGGGACTCCCCGGCCACGGTGCTCTACAAGCACATCCACGAGGACGTGCCGCCGCCCTCGGCCACCGTGCCCGGACTGCCGTACGAGCTGGACGAGCTGGTGGCCGCAGCCACCGCGCGCACCCCGGACCTCAGGCCTCAGGACGCCGTGGCACTGCTGGCCCGGCTCCGCGACGCCCGCGCGGGGCTCACCGACGCGCAGCTGGACGCCGTGCCGCCGCAGGCGCTCTCCGCGCAGCACGACATCGCCGAGGACCGTACGAGCGTGATCCCGCGCTCGCTGACGGTGCCCCGGCTGCTGCCGGTCAACGAGGACGACGACCCGGTGGGGGCCGTCGACCGCACCAGCCGGCTGCAGGCGCCGCCCGTGCCCGACCGGCCCGGCACGGCCCGGCCACGGCGCACGCTGATCACGGTCATCGCCGCCGTGCTGCTGGTCTTCGGTGTCGGCGCCGGTGTCTGGTACATCAACTCCGGTCAGTTCACCCGGGTTCCGCCGCTGCTGGCGAAGACCGAGGCGGACGCGAAGGCGCGACTGAAGGAGGCGGGGCTCGACGTCAAGGTCGAGTACGCCTACGACGACACGGTGAAGCGGGGCACGGTGATCCGCACCGATCCGGCGGCCAACACCCGGATCCGCGGCCACAACGCGGTGACGCTGGTCATCTCGAAGGGCCCGGAGACCGTGAACGTGCCCGATGTCCAGGGCATCGGGCTGGCGAAGGCCAGGGCCCGGCTGAAGGCGGACGGGCTGGATCCCGGGATGGTGACCCGGGAGTTCAGCGACAGCGTCGCCAGGGGCTCGGTGATCAGCACCGACCCGACGGCCGGTACGAAGCGGCACGCGGGCTCGGCGATCGCGCTCGTCGTCAGCAAGGGCAGCCCGATCCACGTCCCGGACGTCACCGGCGACGACCTTCCCGACGCCAGGCAGGAGCTGGAGAACGCCGGTCTCAAGGTGGAGGTCGCCGCGCGGCAGGTGAACTCCCAGTACGACAAGGGCCAGGTCGCCCAGCAGACCCCGGTGGGCGACAGTCGGGCCGCCGAGGGCGACACGGTGACGCTGACGATCTCCAAGGGTCCGGAGATGATCGAGGTCCCGGACGTGGTCGGGGACAGCGTCGACGACGCGCACAAGGCGCTGGAGGGAGCCGGCTTCAAGGTCGACGAGGACCGCGGGCTGCTCGGGCTGTTCGGGGACACGGTGAAGAAGCAGTCGGTCGAGGGCGGCGACACGGCGCCCAAGGGATCGACGATCACGATCACCATCCGGTGACCGGAGACGGGCGGGAGCAAGCGGGCGGGAGCACCGGCACGGGGCGATCCAAGGGCGTGACACCCTGAACGGGTGAGCAGTCAGCATTCCTCAGGCGCCGTCCCCGGCCCTTCCCGCAATCCCGTCGGCGGTCATGTCCCCGTGGCCGGCGGCCTGCACTCCGTGGGCCTGTCGTACGCCCGCGACCTCAAGGCCGAGACCGTGCAGGTCTTCGTGGCCAACCCGCGCGGCTGGGCCACCCCGGCGGGCAGCCCGCGGCAGGACGAGGCGTTCCGGGCGGCGTGCGCCGAGGCGTCGATGCCCGCGTATGTGCACGCGCCGTACCTGATCAACTTCGGCTCGCACACCCAGGCGACCGTCGAGAGGTCGGTGGAGTCCCTGCGGCACTCGCTGCGGCGCGGGCGGGAGATCGGCGCGCTGGGGGTCGTCGTGCACACGGGCAGCGCGACCGGCGGCCGGGAGCGGGCGGTGGCGCTGCGGCAGGTGCGGGAACACATGCTGCCGCTGCTGGACGAGCTCACCCACGACGACGATCCGTTCCTGCTGCTGGAGTCGACCGCCGGGCAGGGCGCCTCGCTCTGCTCCCGCACCTGGGACTTCGGGCCGTACTTCGAGGCGCTGGACGCGCATCCGAAGCTGGGCGTGTGCCTGGACACCTGTCACATCTTCGCCGCGGGGCACGACCTGACCGGCCCGGACGGCATGCACCGGACGCTGGACCTGCTGGTCGGCACGGTCGGCGAGGGCCGGCTGAGGCTGATCCACGCCAACGACTCCAAGGACGTGGTGGGCGCTCACAAGGACCGCCACGAGAACATCGGCTCCGGGCACATCGGCGAGGACCCGTTCCGGGCGCTGATGACGCACCCCGCGACCGAGGGCGTACCACTGATCATCGAGACGCCCGGCGGGAAGGAAGGGCATGCGGCGGATGTGGAGCGGCTGAAGAAACTGCGCGACGGATAACGCGTTGAGGAATACCCCAGGGGGGTATACGGTTCCCGCTCGGTGCAGGAACCGTTACCTGACATTGGGGGCACTCATGCAGCACGAGGCACACGCACACGCGGACACACACCCGCACACCCACGCCCACCACCACGGGCCGGCCGTCGCCACCTGGCCCGTCGCCGCGCAGGCCACCCTGCACTGCCTCACCGGCTGCGCCATCGGCGAGGTGCTGGGCATGGTCGTGGGAACGGCGCTCGGGTGGGGGAATCTGCCGACGACGATCCTGGCGATCGTGCTGGCCTTCTTCTTCGGCTACTCGCTCACCCTGCGCGGGGTGCTGAAGGCGGGCGTCGACTTCCGCACCGCCTTCCGGGTGGCGCTGGCCGCGGACACCCTGTCGATCGCGGTGATGGAGCTGATCGACAACGGCGTGATCGTGCTGTGGCCGGACGCGATGGACGCGCAGCTGGACGACCTGCTGTTCTGGGGCTCACTGCTGATCTCGCTCGTGGTGGCCTTCGTGGTCACGACGCCGGTCAACAAGTGGACGATCGGCAGGGGCAAGGGCCATGCGGTGGTGCATCGGTACCACCACTGAGCGGGCCGCCGGGAGATGTCAGAGCTCGGGGCCGTCCCCGGGCTCCTCCTGGTAGGAGTAGCGCTGTTCCTTCCAGGGGTCGCCGATGTTGTGGTACCCGCGCTCCTCCCAGAAGCCGCGGCGGTCGGCGGTCATGTACTCCACGCCGCGCACCCACTTGGGCCCCTTCCAGCCATAGAGGTGGGGCACCACGAGACGGACCGGGAAGCCGTGCTCGGCGGTGAGGAGTTCACCATCCTTGTGGGTGGCGAAGATCGAGCGGTCGGAGGCGAAGTCCGACAGGCGCAGGTTCGAGCTGAAGCCGTACTCCGCCCAGACCATCACATGGGTGACGTCGGTCGCGGGCGGGGCGATCTCCAGGATCGTCCGGGCCGGGATGCCGCCCCATTCCGCGCCGAGCATGCTGTATTTCGTCACGCAGTGCAGATCGGCCACGACGGTGGTGTACGGCAGGGCCGTGAACTCCTCGTGGTTCCAGCAGTGCTTCTCGCCGTCGGCGGTGGCCCCGAAGACCCTGAACTCCCAGCGCTCGGGCCGGAACTTGGGTACCGGGCCATAGTGCGTGACCGGCCACCCGCGCTGCAGTCGCTGCCCCGGCGGAAGCTCGGACCCTGCCGCTTCTCCAGATTCGCGCTCCACCGGATGACCCATGACTCCATCCTGACAGACCCGGAGCAGTGCACTTGACCAGCCCTGCCCTAAATCGGACAACCAATGGCAACCCCCCACTTACTTACTAAGTACGCACTTACTGGACGATCTTCGACACCGGTGCAATCATGCGCCCGCAGCCTCCCCATTTCCCCATGCGGAAGGAGCCCGTGCGATGCAGGGCGATCCCGAGATCATCGAATTCCTCAACGAGCAGCTCACCGGTGAGCTCACGGCGATCAACCAGTACTTCCTGCACTCGAAGATGCAGGAGAACTTCGGCTGGACGAAGCTCGCCAAGTACACGCGGCACGAGTCGTTCGACGAGATGAAGCACGCCGAGGTGCTCACCGACCGCATCCTGTTCCTGGAGGCGCTGCCAAACTACCAGCGGCTGTTCCATGTGCGGGTGGGACAGACCGTCCGGGAGATGTTCGAGGCGGACCGGGAGGTCGAGGTGGAGGCGATCGACCGGCTCAGGCGCGGGATCAAGGTGATGCGCGAGAAGGGCGACATCACGTCCGCGAACATCTTCGAGGACATCCTCGCCGACGAGGAGCACCACATCGACTACCTGGACACCCAGCTGGAGCTGGTGGAGAAGCTCGGTGAGGCGCTCTACATCGCGCAGCTGATCGAGCAGCCGGAGAGCTAGGCGGCCTCGTCCAGCCGGGTCTCGTCCGGCCCGGTCTTGTCCAGCTCGGCCAGGACCGGCCTGCCCTGGTCGGCCAGCTCACGGCGCGGGCATGCGCCACGGCCGAGGATCGACTGGATGCGCCGTACGCACGAACCGCAGTCGGTACCCGCCTTGCACTGCGAGGCGATCTGGCGCGGGGTGCACGCGCCGTCCTCCGCGTGCTTCTTGACCTGCGCCTCGGTCACGCCGAAGCAGCTGCACACGTACACGCGGATTCACCTCCCGACGGGATCGATGTCTGGTGCCGTCCCGTTTGATCGGTGAGGCAAACCTAACCTTACCCATCGCTGGGGAACCGCAAAAGTGGGAAGGGGCGCGGATCGTATGTGATCCGCGCCCCACTTCACTTGTCTCTGACAGTGTCCCTGACAGCCGGACCCGTCACTGGTCCCGGTACATCTCGGCGACGAGGAACGCCAGGTCGAGCGACTGGCTGCGGTTCAGGCGCGGGTCGCAGGCCGTCTCGTAGCGCTGGTGCAGGTCGTCGACGAAGATCTCGTCGCCGCCGCCCACGCACTCGGTGACATCGTCGCCGGTGAGCTCGACGTGGATGCCGCCCGGGTGGGTGCCCAGCGCCTTGTGGACCTCGAAGAAGCCCTTGACCTCGTCGAGCACGTCGTCGAAGCGGCGGGTCTTGTGGCCGGAGGCCGCCTCGAAGGTGTTGCCGTGCATCGGGTCCGTCACCCAGGCCACCGCGGCACCGGACGCCGTGACCTTCTCGACCAGCTCGGGGAGCTTGTCGCGGATCTTGTCGGCGCCCATGCGGACGATGAAGGTCAGCCGGCCCGGCTCGCGCTCGGGGTCGAGGCGGTCGATGTACTGCAGCGCCTCCTCGGCCGTGGTGCTCGGGCCGAGCTTGATGCCGAGCGGGTTGCTGATCTTCGAGGCGAACTCGATGTGCGCGTGGTCCAGCTGCCGGGTGCGCTCACCGATCCACACCATGTGCCCGGAGACGTCGTACAGCTTGCCGGTGCGGGAGTCGACCCTGGTCAGGGCGGACTCGTAGGCCAGCAGCAGCGCCTCGTGCGAGGAGTAGAACTCGACGGTCTTGAACTCCTCCGGGTCGGCCCCGCAGGCGTGCATGAAGTTCAGCGCGTTGTCGATCTCGCGGGCCAGCTGCTCGTAGCGCTGGCCGGACGGGGACGAGCGCACGAAGTCCTGGTTCCAGGCGTGCACCTGGCGCAGGTCCGCGTAACCGCCGGTGGTGAAGGCGCGCACCAGGTTCAGCGTCGAGGCGGACGCGTGGTACATCCGCTTCAGCCGCTCGGGGTCCGGGACGCGGCTCGCCTCGGTGAAGTCGAAGCCGTTGACGGAGTCGCCGCGGTACGTCGGCAGGGTCACGCCGTCGCGGGTCTCGGTCGGCTTGGAGCGCGGCTTGGAGTACTGGCCGGCGATACGGCCGACCTTCACCACGGGCACCGAGGCGGCGTACGTCAGCACGGCGCCCATCTGGAGCAGCGTCTTGAGCTTGTTGCGGATGTGGTCGGCGGACACCGCGTCGAAGGCCTCGGCACAGTCGCCGCCCTGGAGGAGGAACGCCTCTCCCTTGGCGACAGCAGCCAACCGGGCGCGCAGCTGGTCGCACTCGCCCGCGAAGACGAGCGGCGGATACGACTCGAGGTCCGCGATCACTGCGCGCAGAGCCTCGGCGTCGGGGTACTCGGGCTGCTGCGCCGCGGGCAGGTCTCGCCAGGTGTTGCCAGCGCTCGCGCTGGTCTTAGCGTTCACGGTCACGCTCTCAACACTACGGGGTCGTGTCGCGTCGTTTTCTCCCGGCTCGACAGGTGAGACGGCTCTGCGCTCACCTGTGGACGCGCCGGAGATCGGGTAGGGTGCACCGCATGTTCGCGCTTTCGACCCAGAACTGGTGGTGGACCGCTCATCCGGCGGCCCACTGACTGCGCGTACGCAAGACTTCGCGAAGGCCGCCCGAGGGGCGGCCTTCGGCGTTTCCGGGGTCGTCCCTCTCCGTCAAGAAGACCGAGAAGGATCACCGACCGATGAACCTGCTGGACCTGCTGTCCGACTCACGTCCCTTCGCCCTGCTCCGCCGCCGCACCCCGGGCCACGACGAGAACACCGTGGAGGTGTTCCTGGGCCCCGTCACCACGTGCGAGCGGCTCGCGGACCTGCCCGACGAGGGCCTCGCGCTCGTCCCCTTCCGGCAGATCCGCGAACGCGGCTTCGACGTCCGGGACGACGGCACACCGCTGACCGTGCTGATCCCCGAGGAGACCGGCACCGTGCCCCTGGCCGACGCGCTGGCGCAGCTGCCCGCGCACGACGTGCGGGTCGAGGGCGGGGGCTTCGACGTCGGCGACGAGGAGTACGGCGAGATCGTCGGCCGGGTGCTGCGCGACGAGATCGGGCGGGGCGAGGGCGCGAACTTCGTCATCCGGCGGACGTACGAGGGTGAGATCCCGGGGTTCGCACGCGCGGACGCCCTCGCGCTGTTCCGGCGGCTGCTGGAGGGCGAGCGGGGCGCGTACTGGACCTTCGTTGTTCACACCGGAGATCAAAAGGGGCCCGAAGGGCCTTCCCCGGAAGGGCGGCGGAGGGAGACGGGTGGGCGCACGCTGGTCGGGGCGAGCCCGGAGGTGCACGTCCGGATGTCCGGGGGCACCGTCGTCATGAACCCGATCAGCGGCACGTACCGCTACCCGGAAGGCGGCCCGACGCCCGAGCACCTGCTGGACTTCCTCGCCGACGGCAAGGAGATCGAGGAGCTGTCGATGGTGGTCGACGAGGAGCTCAAGATGATGTGCACGGTCGGCGACATGGGCGGGGTGGTGATCGGCCCGCGGCTGAAGGAGATGGCGCACCTCGCGCACACCGAGTACGAGCTGCGCGGCAAGTCCTCCCTGGACGTGCGGGAGGTCCTGAAGGAGACCATGTTCGCCGCCACGGTCACCGGCTCGCCGGTGCAGAACGCGTGCCGGGTCATCGAGCGGCACGAGGTCGGGGGCCGCGGCTACTACGCGGGCGCGCTGGCCCTGATCGGCCGTGACTCGGGCGGCGCCCAGACGCTGGACTCCCCGATCCTCATCCGCACCGCGGACATCGACGCGGCGGGGCGGCTGCGCGTCCCGGTCGGCGCCACTCTGGTCCGCGGGTCGGACCCGGCGGGCGAGGTGGCGGAGACCCACGCCAAGGCGGCGGGGGTCCTGGCGGCTCTCGGTGTACGGCCCTCCCGCCCCCGCGGGGAGCACACGCGCCCCAGGCTGGCCGACGACGCCCAGGTGCGGGCTGCACTGGACGGGCGCCGGGCCTCGCTCGCGCCGTTCTGGCTGCGGATGCAGGAGCGCTCCGAGGCCCTGGATGGTCACGCGCTCGTCGTCGACGGGGAGGACACCTTCACGGCGATGCTCGCGCACGTGCTGCGGTCGAGTGGACTGACGGTGACCGTCCGGCGCTACGACGAGCCGGGGCTGCGGGAGACGGTGCTCGCCCACGAGGGCCCGGTCGTGCTGGGCCCCGGGCCCGGCGATCCCGCGGACCTCGCCGACCCGAAGATGCGCTTCCTGCGCGAGCTCACCGCCGAGGTGATCCTCCCCCAAGCTCTCGGCTCCGCTCGAGCAGGGGGGACCCCCATCCACCGGTACGGCGTCCTCGGCGTCTGCCTCGGGCACGAACTGATCGCGGCCGAGCTGGGCCTGGAGATCGTACGCAAGGAGGTGCCGTACCAGGGGGCGCAGACGACGGTCGACCTGTTCGGGCGGCAGGAGACCGTCGGCTTCTACAACAGCTTCGTGGCCCGCTGCGACGAGGAGTCCCTCCTGGAGCTGACGGCACACGGCGTCGAGCTGAGCCGCGCCGCGAACGGTGAGGTGCACGCGCTGCGGGGGCCCGGGTTCGGCGGGGTGCAGTTCCACCCCGAGTCGGTCCTCACCCTGAACGGGGCGACGATCGTACGGGAACTGATCGACCGGGTGCGTGGGACGAGTGCGTGCGCCGAGCGGGGGCCCGTGCTGTAGTGGCCACGCCATGAACACGAAGAACGCCGCCACGGGTGCCGCGGCGGCGTTCGCACGTCGGGCGGCCTCCCCCGGGAGGCCGAGGAGTTCGGGATTCAGCCGAAGAACACGCCGGCTTCCTCGTACAGCTTCGGGTCCACGGTCTTGAGCCTGGCCGTGGCCTCGGCGATCGGGACGCGGACGATGTCGGTGCCGCGCAGCGCGACCATCTTGCCGAAGTCGCCGGCGCGGACCGCGTCGATGGCGTGCAGCCCGAAGCGGGTGGCGAGCCAGCGGTCGAAGGCGCTCGGGGTGCCGCCGCGCTGGATGTGCCCGAGGACGGTGGTCCGCGCCTCCTTGCCGGTGCGCTTCTCGATCTGCTTGGCCAGCCACTCGCCGACACCGGAGAGCCGCACGTGCCCGAAGGAGTCCAGCGACTCGTCCTTGAGCACCATGTCGCCGTCCTTCGGCATGGCGCCCTCGGCGACGACCACGATCGGGGCGTAGGACGCCTTGAAGCGTGAGGTGATCCAGGCACACACCTGGTCGAGGTCGAAGCGCTGCTCGGGGATGAGGATGACGTTCGCGCCGCCCGCGAGCCCGGAGTGCAGGGCGATCCAGCCGGCGTGACGGCCCATCACCTCGCAGACCAGGACCCGCATATGAGACTCGGCGGTGGTGTGCAGCCGGTCGATGGCCTCCGTGGCGATGCCGACGGCGGTGTCGAAGCCGAAGGTGTAGTCGGTGGCGGAGAGGTCGTTGTCGATCGTCTTCGGCACGCCGACACAGGGCACGCCGTACTCGTCGGACAGCCGCGCGGCCACGCCCAGGGTGTCCTCGCCGCCGATCGTGACGAGCGCCCCGATCTCGTGCTTGGCGAGGTTGTCCTTGATCCGGCGGATGCCGTTCTCCAGCTTGAGCGGATTGGTCCGCGAGGAGCCGAGGACCGTCCCGCCGCGGGGCAGGATGCCGCGCACGGCCGGAATGTCGAGGCGGACGGCGTCGCCTTCGAGGGGTCCCCGCCAGCCGTCCCGGAAGCCGACGAAGTCATAGCCGTACTCCTGCACGCCCTTGCGCACGATGGCCCGGATGACGGCGTTGAGCCCCGGGCAGTCGCCGCCTCCGGTCAGTACTCCGACCCGCATGGAAAAGTCCCTTCGCCGCGGTTGCCTGATGCAGGTCACGCTAATGGTGATCCCGGTCACACAGGGATGGGCGGGAAGCGCAATTCCGGTGAAATGTCAGGAGGTTGGTTGACGGGGCCTGTCAGTCGTCGTCGAGCCCGCGCTCTATCGCGTACCGCACCAGCTCGACCCGGTTGTGCAACTGGAGCTTGCCGAGGGTGTTCTGGACGTGGTTCTGGACCGTGCGGTGGGAGATGACCAGGCGTTCGGCGATCTGCTTGTAGCTCAGGCCCTTGGCGACCAGCCGCAGCACCTCGGTCTCGCGCTCGGTCAGCCGGGGCGCCCCCGGCTCGTCGGCGTCGGCGGCGGGCGCGGGCTCGGAGGCCAGCCGGCGGTACTCGCCGAGGACCAGACCGGCGAGGCCGGGCGTGAACACCGGGTCGCCGACGGCCGTACGGCGCACGGCGTCCAGCAGTTCCTCGGTGGAGGCCGACTTGAGGAGGTATCCGGTCGCGCCCGACTTCACGGCCTCCAGGACGTCGGCGTGCTCGCCGCTCGCCGAGAGCACCAGGACGCGCAACGCGGGGTTGGCGCCGACGAGTTCCTTGCAGACCTGGACGCCGGGCTTGGCGGGCAGGTTGAGGTCCAGGACGAGGACGTCCGGCGCCGCGGCCCTCGCGCGGCGCACCGCCTGCTCGCCGTCCCCGGCGGTGGCGACCACCTCGAAGCCGGACTCGGTCAGGTCGCGGGCGACCGCGTCGCGCCACATGGGGTGGTCGTCGACCACCATCACCTTGATCGGACCCTGCCGCTGCGTCATCGCTTCTCCGCCTTCCCCCGGGAGACGTCCGGGTCCTTCGGGTCTTTCGGGGCCTTCGGATCCTTGGGGGCCTTGGGTACCTTCAGCTCGACTTCCGTGCCCTGCCCCGGAGTCGAGACCAGTTCGGCGCTGCCGCCCAGATCGCGCAGCCGCCCCCGGATCGACTGGGCGACCCCGAGCCGCCCCTCGCCCTCGGCCTGCGCGAGCCGCCCCTCGGGGATGCCGGGCCCGTCGTCCCGGACGGTCACCACGACCTCGCCCGGCTCGTCCTCGACGAGGATCCAGGCCCGCGCGTCCGGACCCGCGTGCCTGCGCACATTGTCCAGGGCCGCGCCGACGGCGGCCGCCAGTTCCCTGGCCGCACCGGGCGCCAGCGGCACCGGGGCGCCGGGCTCGGCGAAGCCGACCCGGGCACCGGCGTACGGGACGAGCAGGGTGCGCAGGTCGACCGGCCCCGCGGTGTCGTCGGGTTCGTCCACGGCCCGTACGACCGCCCCCTCGGCGGCGTCGTACGACACGCGCGGGACGGGCACCAGGCCGCCGGAGACGAGCGCACGCAGCGCCACCTCCTGCTCCCCCGCCATCCGGCCCAGCTCGGCCGCCTCCCCGCCGATGACCGCGCCGCGCCGCTGCACCATCGCCAGCACCTGCAGCACGCCGTCGTGGATGTCACGGGCCAGCCGCTCCCGCTCCCGGGTGGCGGCCTCGATCTCCAGGGCGCGGGCGAGGGTACGCTCGGAGGCCCGGGCGACCTCGACGACGTATCCGATGGCGATGGAGGCGACCCAGACGAGGATCACGTTGTGGACGGTGTCGCGGGCCGGCCGGCCGCGCTCGATGAGGTTGGCGACGGCGACGGGCGTGGAGGCGAACGCGGCCCAGCGCCAGCCGCCCTTGATGGCGAAGGCGAGGACCGAGCCGGCCGTCCAGATCGACGGCAGGGTGGGGCCACCGCGGTGGATGTGGTGGCCGGTGACGACCCACGGGGTGAGGACGATGCCGGTGAGCGCGATCGCGAGGTCGACGGCGAGGAAGCGCTTGGTGCAGGCCGCCGCGTTGCGCACCCGGGGCAGCGTGGCGAGCGTCCAGGCGCACAGCAGGCCGTAGTAGGCGATGGCGAGGGCGGGGCGGTCGTAGTCGTGGTACGCGGAGGCGAACAGGCCGACCGCGTACAGCATCGTCAGGACCCGGTAGCCGGCGAGCGCGCGCCACAGCGGCAGCTCGACCGACATCCTCATGACCTTCTCGCGCTTCGGCACGCGCTCCCCCACCCCCCGGTCCCGGACCGCCCCGCCAAGGCCTCCCGCCCAGGCTTCCTGTCTAGGACTCCGCGTTCTTCTTCTCCGCCTTCTCGGCTTCCTTCGAGGCCTTCGCCGCCTCCGCGATCTGCCGCTTGGCTGCGGTCGCGTAGATGTCGACGTACTCCTGGCCGGAGAGCTTCATGATCTCGTACATGACCTCGTCGGTCACCGCGCGGAGCACGAAACGGTCGTGCTCCATGCCCTGGTAGCGGGTGAAGTCGATCGGCTTGCCGATGCGGATGCCGGGCCGCATCAGCTTCGGGACGACCTTCCCGGGCGGCTGGATCTTCTCGGTGTCGATCATCGCCACGGGGATGACGGGCGCGCCGGTGGCGAGGGCCACGCGGGCGAGGCCGCCGGGCTTGCCGCGGTAGAGGCGGCCGTCGGGCGAGCGCGTGCCCTCCGGGTAGATGCCGAACAGCTCACCGCGCTCCAGGACCTCTATGCCGCTCTTGATCGCCGCCTCGCCCGCGCCACGCGCGCCGGAGCGGTCCACCGGAAGCTGGCCGACGCCCTTGAAGAAGGCCGCCGTCAGCCGACCCTTCACCCCGGGCGTCGTGAAGTACTCCGCCTTCGCGATGAAGGTGACCTTGCGGTCGAGGACCGCGGGCAGGAAGAACGAGTCCGAGAACGAGAGGTGGTTGCTCGCCAGGATGGCGGCGCCCTCGGCGGGAATGTTCTCCAGGCCTTCCACCCAGGGTCTGAAGGCGACCTTCAGCGGTCCCCCGATGGCGACCTTCATCGTGCCGTACAACAACCGAGTGCCTCCTGTTTCCGTCGATCAGACCTTATCCCGGAGCGCTGTCAAAGGGACCGACGACCCTGGTCGGTGTCAGTGCGGTCGCGTACGGTGAAGCACACCGGAGTCGTTCACGCCCTTCTCATGGACAGGAGACCGAAAGGTGCCGGTTCTCCCCGGAGCCGAGCCGTACCGCCACGAGGGCGGGGAGGTTGGTGTTCTCCTCTGCCACGGCTTCACCGGCTCGCCCCAGTCACTGCGCCCCTGGGCGGATCATCATGCCGCGCGGGGCCTGACCGTGTCGCTGCCGCTGCTGCCCGGCCACGGCACGCACTGGGAGGACTTGCAGCTCACGGGCTGGCAGGACTGGTACGCGGAGGTGGACCGCGAGCTGCGCGTGCTGCGCGAGCGCTGCGCGCGGGTGTTCGTGGCCGGCCTGTCGATGGGCGGCGCGCTCGCCCTGCGGCTGGCCGCGAAGCACGGGGAAGGGGTCGACGGCGTGGTGGTCGTCAACCCGGCGAACAAGGTGCACGGCCTGTCCGCGTACGCCCTTCCGGTGGCCCGGCACCTCGTGCGGACGACGAAGGGCATCGCCAGCGACATCGCGAAGGCGGGCGCCGCGGAGACGGGCTACGACCGGGTGCCGCTGCACGCGGCCCATTCCCTGCGCAGCTACTTCCGGCTGCTGGACGGCGAGCTCCCGCAGGTGACCCAGCCGCTGCTGCTCCTGCACAGCGCCCAGGACCATGTGGTGCCGCCGGCCGACTCGGCCCGCATCCTGAGCCGGGTGTCCTCCCTGGACGTAACGGAGGTCGTGCTGGAACAGAGTTACCACGTGGCGACGTTGGACCACGATGCGGACCGGATCTTCGAGGAGAGCCTCGCCTTCATCGGCCGGCTCGCACCCAGTGTCGGCAAAGAAGGGACGGCCTCAGTTGGCTGAGCACGACTCCGACCGCGAGGACCGCGAGCCGGACGAGAAGGGCGTGCCCCTCGACGAGGAGGCGGCCTGGGCGGCGATCGTCGCCGGGTACGGCGCGGAGCCGGCGGACCCGCCGGGCGCCAGGCCGTTCAAGTCGATCGAGGATCTCGCGCTGCCCGAGCCCGTGCCGGACGAGGACGACGACACCGAGGCACAGCAGCCCGCGAAACCGCTGGGCAGCTCCGTCTCTTTCGCGCCCGGCGTCGGGCCGCGCGACTACACGGCGCCGGAGCCGTCCGAGGACGACTTCGACGAGGACGACGAGGGCCATTTCGTGCCGCCCGAGCCGCCGCCGCTGCCCGCCGCCGACGCGACGGCCAAGTTCGCCTGGCTGGGGGTGGTGGGCGGTCCGATCCTGCTCCTGCTGGCCGTGCTGCTCGGCTGGGACATGACGTGGTGGCTGGCGACGCTCGGCATCGGTGGCTTCCTCGGCGGCTTCGTCACGCTGGTGACCCGGATGAAGACGGACGACGACGAGGACGGCGACCCGGGGCGGGGCGCGGTCGTCTGAGCGAGGCGCGAGCCGCTACGCCGACGGGATCCTGAGAGCGGCCAGGACCGGAAGGTGGTCCGTGGCCGCCCTCAGGTCTGCCCGGGTCACTCCGGGGTGATCGAGGGGCACCCCGCAGCCGAGGACCTCGATGCCCTGGGTGGCGAAGATCGCGTCGATGCGCTGGTGGGGGTCGGTGGGGGTGGAGGTGTACTCGCCGCCCCAGGGCGCGGTGGCCCAGCAGTCCCGCAGTCCCTCGGCCAGGCGCCGGAAGGTGCGGCCGTCGGGGCGTTCATTGAGGTCGCCGCCCGCGACGGCGTGCTCCACGCCCAGGCCGGCCAGCCGGTCGAGGAGCATGCCGGCCTGCTCGTGGCGCTCGTCCTGCTGCAGGCTGAGATGGCAGCTCAGGACGCCGAGGCGGGTGCCGCCGAACTTCACCACGGCGGTGGCGAAGCCCCGTCTGTGCAGTCCCGGCGTGAGCGGGAGCAGTACGTCCTGCGTCCGCTCGACGGTGGCCCGCAGGCCGCACAGGATCGCCGGTCCCGCCGCGGTGGCGCCCCCGGTGAGGATCACCTGCCCGGACGCGGCCGCGAGCCGGGCCAGTTTCTTGCGCCAGCGGAAGAAACGGGGGGCTTCCTGGACGAGGACCAGGTCGGGGGCGCAGGCGGTGATCACACGGGCGAGGGCGACGTTGTCGTCCCTCATCGAGCGGATGTTGTAGCTGAGGACGCGGATGACCGCGGAACCGTCTGGCTCCGTGCGGGAGTTGGGGAGCGGCGCCATGTGGATCAATGTACGCCCAATGGGGCGGGGCGCGAGGTGCGTGCGCGGCTGCGGGTGCGTTGTGGCTGGTCGCGCAGTTCCCCGCGCCCCTTGGGGGCGGCACAGGTGCCGTAACTCGGAAAAGTGAACGTCACATGATCGGGTCCGGCTCCCGGGCCAGGTCGGCCGCGCCCACCAGGCCCGCCTTGTTGCCCAGCCGGGCGGCGATCACATCGGCGACGGGGCGCCAGTTGCCGCCCACCAGCCAGCGCTTGTACGACTTGCGGATCGGGTCGAGGACCAGCTCGCCCTCGTCGGAGAGGCCGCCGCCGACGATGAACGCGGAGGGGTCGAAGAGGGAGGCCAGGTCGGCCAGGCCCGCGCCGACCCAGCGGGCCAGCTCGCGGTAGGAGTCGACGGCGACCGGGTCGCCCTGGCGGGCGGCCATGGAGATGTGCTTGCCCTCGATGCCCTCGGGGGTGCCGTCGCCCATGCCGAGCAGGATCTCGGCGTTCTCCGGGGTGGCGTTGGCGCGCTGCTTGGCGTATCTGACCAGGGCGCGGCCGGAGGCGTACTGCTCCCAGCAGCCCTGCGAGCCGCAGCCGCACAGCAGCCCGTCCGGGACCATCCGGATGTGGCCGAACTCGGCGGCCACGCCGAAGTGCCCGCGGCGGAGCTTGTTGCCGATGATGATGCCGCCGCCGAGGCCGGTGCCGAGGGTGATGCAGATGACGTTGCGGTGGCCCTTGCCCGCGCCGAACTTGTACTCGCCCCACGCGGCCGCGTTGGCGTCGTTCTCGACGACGACCGGGAGACCCACGCGGGCCTCGACCTCCTGCTTCAGCGGCTCCTGGCGCCAGTCGATGTTGGGGGCGAAGTAGACGGTCGAGCGCTGCCGGTTCACGTAACCGGCCGCACCGATGCCCACGCCGACGATGTCGTGACCGGCATGTGCGCCCTCCACGGCCGAGGCGATGGCGTCCACGATCGCCGCGGGCGTGCCCGGGGTCGGCACCTTGTGGGTCGAGAGGATGTTGCCTTCCTCATCGACCACGCCGGCCGCGATCTTCGTGCCGCCGATGTCGACGCCGATGGTGAGTCCCATGAATCCCTCAGTTTCGGTCGAGCCCCGCTACGGCCAACCGTACCCGAGGCCCTACCGGCGGGGGCTGTCAGTCCAAGTCGATGCGTTCTCCTGAGCCGGTGCCGTCGCCCCGGTCCTTCAGGTCTTCCGTGCGGGACGTCCAGCGCTGTTCCTGTGCCTGGACGGCGGAGCGGTACGCGGCGAGCAGTTCGTTCCCTGCCGCCGCGAGGTGGTCGAAAACATCGGGGTTGCGCTCTATGACGGGCTCGACGGCGGCCTTGGCCTGCTGGACGGCCTGCCGCACCATCTGCTGTGCGGCGGGCCCGGCGACCGCCCCGAGGAGCGGGGACTGGAGGCCGGACAGCTTGTCGGCGACGGCGTCGACGAGTTTGCGCAGTTCCTCGGCGGCCGAGCCCTGAGGAGGGCCGTACTGGGCACGACGGCGGGCCCGCTCGGCCTCCAGGTCCTCGGCGCAGGCCGTGGACCAGGCATCGGCGTCGGTCGCCCGAACCTCTTCGTCCGCCTCGGGGGCGTCAGGTGTGGGGCGCTCTTCGCTCATGACGGACTCCTGACTACGGTTCGTCTCTACGACGTTACCCGAATGGGCGTGCGGGGTTCACCGTCGGCGCGACCGGATCGGCCGCCGCTCCGGCGCCGGGCGAGCGGGAATCGCTTCTGGCGCGGTCACGGGTCCGCATCCGCACGAACCGGATCGCCCCTCGCCCCGCTACCCGGCAAGCGGGAATCACTTCCCGCGCGGCCAGAGATCCGGATCCGGCGCGAAGCGGATACGCAGCTCCCCCTCGCGCAACGCCGCGCCGGCGACGGTGCAGCGGCGCAGGGCGGACGGGAGGGCCACGATCCGGCGGAAGCGGCCGGCCGTGATCACGATTTCGTCGCCGCGTCGGACGAGGTCGAGTTCGTCGCGTATCGCGCCGGGCAGCGGGACGGTCCAGACGAGTACGCCGTCCTCGGCGATCCGGTCGGTGACGGGCCACTCGACGGGGGTGGGCACCGGGTTGACGGCGGGCACCGCGAGCGCGGCCAGGTCGTCGTGGCCGTGCGGATCGCGGCCGAGGTGGGCGACCGGGTGGACGTCGTAGGACTCCTGCCAGTCGGCGAGGGCCTTGCGCTGCTGGGCGGCGAGTCCGGCGAGCCAGGTGTCGGACGTCAGCTCGGGCAGCAGGCGGTTGGCGATCAGGGTCTCGGTGCGCAGGCCGCGCAGGGCGAGCCCGAGGCCGGCGGCGCGGACGGCTTCGGCGCCGGCCGGTCCCGGTTCGGCGACCAGATGTACGGATGTCGCGCGGTCGGCCATGACTGCCTCGACGGCGGCCAGTTCGACGTCCCAGCGGGCGGCCGTCTCGTACAGCCACTCGGCGGGCATGGGGACTCCGGCGAGCCGGCCGAGGACGGGGCGCAGGGCGCGGGCGGCCTGCCGCTCGGGCGGCAGCAGCCTGCGCAGGTAGCGGCGCAGTTCCTCGGGCAGGGCGAGCAGGGCGAGGGCCTGCGGGGTGGGCGGGAGGTCGACGACCAGGAGGTCGTAGCGCTCGGACAGGGCCGCGTCCCGCAGGGCGCGGAGGAAGGACAGCTCCTCGGCGCCGGGGAGGGGGGTGACCTCCTCGGCGTCCAGGCGGGAGGCGCCGAGGAGGTCGAGGACGTTCGCGGCGCGGGACTGGAACGCGGTGAGGTCCTCGCGGAAGCGTTCCACCGCGTCGGGCCGCCAGGCGGTGAGGTCGGGCGCGACCTGTACCGGGGCCGGTCCCGTCGCCGCGCCCAGCGCCGCACCGAGGGTGTCGGTGCGGTCCGCGCTCAGCACGAGAGTCTTGCTCCCGATGCCCGCGGCGCGCAGAGCGGTGGCGGCGGCGACGGTCGTACGTCCGCAGCCGCCCGGGCCCGTGATCAGGATGGTGCGCATGAGGGTGAACGCTACCGCCGTGCGCCGCCCCGGGACGCCGCGCCTACTTCTCGGGCGACTCCACCCGCTTCTTCAGCCCTGCCAGCGCCCGGTCGATGATGACCTTCTCGGCCTTGCGCTTGATCATGCCGAGCATGGGGATCTTGACGTCGACGGTGAGCTGGTACGTCACCTCGGTGGCGCCCGCGCCGGCGGGCTTGAGGAGGTAGGAGCCGTCCAGGGAGCGCAGCATCTGGGACTTCACCAGGGTCCAGGAGACCTCGTTCTCGCCGGTCCAGGTGTAGCCCAGGGTCTGGTCGTCCTTGATGGCCCCGGCGTCCATGACGAGGCGGACCTGCTCGGCGCGGCCCTGGTCGTCGGTCTTGAGGACCTCCGCCTCCTTCACCTCGCCGGTCCAGTCCGGGTAGCGGGCGAAGTCGGCGATCACCGCCATGACGTCGGCCGGGGCCGCCTCGATCGTGATGCTCGAACTGGTGTGTTCCGCCATCGCCGTGGCTCCTCCAGATGCGGGCCGGTAGTCCGGATGCGCGCCGGTAGTCGGGTGCGTGGTGCGCGAGCGTGCGCACGTGTGTGCAGCGTGAAGGCTACCGCGCGCCCGACCAGGCGCCTTCACCCCATCTGGGGTCGTTCACCATTCCAGTACCCAGGGCCGTCCCGTCCCGGCGAAGTGCCCCACGTTCACGCACTCGGTCGCGCCGATCCGCATCCGTCGCACCAGCGGCTGGTGGACGTGCCCGAACAGGGCGTAGCGGGGCCTGGTGCGGCGTATCGCGTCCAGCAGGGCGCGGCTGCCGCGCTCGAAGCGGCGCGCGACGGTGTCGTACACCAGTTCAGGGACCTCGGGGGGTATGTGCGTGCACAGCACGTCGACCTCGCCGACCGCCTCGATCTTCGCCGCGTACTCCTCGTCGCCGATCTCGTACGGCGTCCGCATCGGGGTGCGCAGGCCGCCGCCCACGAAGCCGAAGGTCCAGCCCCCGATCTCCACCCGCTGGCCGTCCAGGACCGTGGTGCCGGGACCGGCGTATTCGCGCCACAGGGGCGGCATGTCGACATTGCCGTACGTCGCGTACGTCGGCGCCGGGAACACGGCGAACATCTCGGCGTACTGCTTGCGCACCGCCTTCTCGATCGCGGAGGCGCGGTCGGCGCCCATGCCCGCCCACAGCCGGGCCCCGAACTCCCGCGCCTCCTCGAAGCGCCGGGCGGTGCGCAGCTCGACGATGCGGTCGGCGTTCGCCAGACCGAACAGGTCGGGGAAGATTCCGCGCGAGTGGTCGGCGTAGTCCAGGAAGAGCACCAGGTCGCCCAGGCAGATCAGGGCGTCGGCACCGTCACCCGCCCTGGCCAGATCGTGGACGTTGCCGTGCACGTCGCTGACCACATGGACGCGTGACCTTCGGTTACCGCCGGTTGTGGGTGCCATGGTGATCAAGGGTAGGCGTGTACGGCACAGGTGAACAGTGTCGGTCGGACCCGTGGTTACTGGCCAGTCAGCAAGGGGGTGGACTACCGTACGTGAAGGAACACCAGTCTGTGTGACGCAGCGAACATCTCGCCGGGAACCCCTGTCGAAAAAGCCATACCGGCGGGTAACGTCCGGGCAGTCCAGTCGTGCTCTGGATTTCAACCACTGATCCTCGAGGTTCGTGGTGGACAACCGGAGTACCTGCCCGGACCTTGGACCGCACCGTCGCATCGCACAACGTCGTGGCGCCGGCGCCCTATGAGGAGCAGCAGTCTTGCGCGAGTTCAGCCTTCCGGCTTTGTACGAGGTCCCTGCGGACGGCAATCTGACAGACATCGTCCGCAGAAACGCCGCGCAGCATCCCGACGTCGCTGTCATCGCCCGCAAGGTCGGCGGTGTCTGGCAGGACGTCACGGCCACGGCATTCCTGGCCGAGGTGCGCGCCGCAGCCAAGGGACTCATCGCCTCCGGCGTGCAGCCCGGCGACCGTGTCGGCCTGATGTCCCGTACCCGCTACGAGTGGACCCTGCTCGACTTCGCGATCTGGAGCGCCGGCGCGATCACCGTGCCGGTGTACGAGACCAGCTCGCCGGAGCAGGTGCAGTGGATCCTGAGCGACTCCGGTGCCACCGCGTGCGTCGTCGAGCTCGACACCCACGCCGCCGCCGTCGAGTCGGTGCGCGACCGCCTGCCCGCCCTCAAACACGTCTGGCAGATCGAGGCCGGCGGCGTGGAGGAGCTGGGCCGGCTCGGCCAGGACGTCGCGGACGCCACCGTCGAGGAGCGCAGCTCGCTCGCCAAGGCGGACGACCCGGCGACCATCGTCTACACGTCCGGCACCACCGGCCGGCCCAAGGGCTGTGTCCTCACCCACCGCAGCTTCTTCGCCGAGTGCGGGAACATCGTGGAGCGGCTGCGGCCGCTGTTCCGCACCGGCGAGTGCTCCGTCCTGCTGTTCCTGCCGCTCGCGCACGTCTTCGGGCGGCTGGTCCAGGTCGCGCCGATGATGGCGCCGATCAAGCTGGGCAACGTCCCGGACATCAAGAACCTCACCGACGAGCTGGCCGCGTACCGGCCGACCCTGATCCTGGGCGTCCCGCGCGTCTTCGAGAAGGTCTACAACTCGGCGCGCGCCAAGGCGCAGGCGGACGGCAAGGGCGCCGTCTTCGACAAGGCGGCGGACACGGCGATCGCGTACAGCAAGGCGCTGGACACGCCGTCGGGCCCGTCCATCGGTCTGAAGATCAAGCACAAGGTGTTCGACAAGCTCGTCTACAGCAAGCTGCGCACGGTGCTCGGCGGCCGGGGCGAGTACGCCATCTCGGGCGGCGCCCCGCTGGGCGAGCGTCTGGGCCACTTCTTCCGCGGTATCGGCTTCACGGTCCTGGAGGGCTACGGCCTGACCGAGTCCTGCGCGGCGACCGCGTTCAACCCCTGGGACCGGCAGAAGATCGGCACGGTCGGCCAGCCGCTGCCCGGTTCGGTCATCCGCATCGCCGACGACGGCGAGGTGCTGCTGCACGGCGAGCACCTGTTCAAGGGCTACTGGAACAACGAGGCCGCGACCGCCGAGGCGCTGGCCGACGGCTGGTTCCACACCGGTGACATCGGCACCCTCGACGAGGACGGCTACCTCAGGATCACCGGCCGCAAGAAGGAGATCATCGTCACCGCGGGCGGCAAGAACGTCGCCCCGGCCGTGATCGAGGACCGTATCCGGGCGCACGCGCTGGTCGCGGAGTGCATGGTGGTGGGCGACGGACGGCCGTTCGTGGGCGCGCTGGTCACCATCGACGAGGAGTTCCTGGGCCGCTGGGCCGCCGAGCACGGCAAGCCGGCGGGCTCCACCGCGGCGTCGCTGCGCGAGGACCCGGATCTCATCGCTGCAATCCAGGACGCGGTCGACGACGGCAACGCCGCGGTGTCGAAGGCGGAATCGGTGCGGAAGTTCCGCATTCTGTCCTCCCAGTTCTCGGAGGAGTCGGGCCACCTGACGCCGTCCCTGAAGCTCAAGCGCAATGTGGTGGCGAAGGACTACGCGGACGAGATCGAGGCCATCTACCAGAAGTAGCGGGCCCCCTGACGGTGCGTCATGGCGCGGTGTCCTCGGCGAGGACCCGCGCCATGGTGCGTTCGGCGAGCGCGGTGATGGTGACGAAGGGGTTCACGCCGATCGACCCGGGCACCAGCGAGCCGTCGGTGATGTACAGCTTCGAATAGCCCTTCACCCGGCCGTAGTCGTCGGTGGCCCTGCCCAGCACGCAGCCGCCCAGCGGGTGGTACGTGAAGTCGTCGGCGAAGACCTTGCTGGTCGAACCGAACAGGTCGTACCGGTAGATCGTGGCGTTGGCCAGGTTGATCCGGTCGAACAGCTTCTTGGCCATGCCGGCCGACACCGCGCTCTGGGCCGGGGTCCAGCCGAGCTTCACGGCTCCCGAGGCCGCGTCATAGGTGAACCGTGCCCGCTCCGGATTCTTGGTGATCGCCAGATAGAGGCTGACCCAGTGCTCGAAACCCATGGGCAGCGGGGCGATCTCGGCGAAGACCGGGTTGTCGGTGTTGGCCCAGTCGTCGATGCCCAGGACGGGCATGGTCGCCTGGTTGGCGCCGACCGTGTCCCAGATGTGGTTGGCGCGCCCGAGCATGGTGTTGCCGTTGGTACCCCAGCCCGCGCCCACGCTGGAGTTCAGGTCGGGCAGGGTGCCGGTGTCCCGTGCACGGACCAGGAGTTCGGTGGTGCCGAGGCTGCCGCCGCCCAGGAAGAGGTAGGTGCAGCTGTACTGCTTGGTCTCGACGACCGCGCCCGTGGTGTCGATCCGGTCGGCGGTCAGGACGTACGTCCCGTCGCCCGCCCGGCTGACGGACTTCACCTTCTCCAGCGTGTGGATGGTGACGTTGCCGGTGCCGAGCGCGGCGGCGAGATACGTCCTGTCGAGGCTGCGCTTGCCGTAGTTGTTGCCGTAGATGACCTCACCGGCGAGCGCCGACCTGGTGGCCGTGCCGGCCGCCTCGCGCTGCATGTAGCCGAAGTCGTAGACGTTCGGCACGAAGGTGGTCTTCAGGCCCGCGTTGGCGGCGGCCTTGCGGGAGGTGCGGGCGAACTTGTACCACTCGGTCGACTCGAACCAGGCCGGGTCGACGGTGTTGACGCCGAGCATGGAACGGGCGCGCGG
The DNA here is from genome assembly GCF_025642155.1 of Streptomyces sp. HUAS 15-9. Lineage (NCBI taxonomy): Bacteria > Bacillati > Actinomycetota > Actinomycetes > Kitasatosporales > Streptomycetaceae > Streptomyces > Streptomyces qianjiangensis. Next base: position 2,419,522 of record NZ_CP106798.1, read on the forward strand.
GAAGTACGTGCCGTACATCTCCGTGGCGTCCACGGTCGGGAACTGCTCGGTGAAGTACGACTGGAGCGGGGTGACCGCCATTCCGCCGTTGACCAGGGAGCCGCCGCCGACGCCCCGTCCGACGTACACGGACATGTTGTCGTAGTGCACCCGGTCCAGGACGCCCGGGTAGGAGCTGATGTTCTTGTTGACGAGGTCCAGCCACAGGAAGGTGGCCAGCGGCGCCTCGGTGCGGGTGCGGAACCACATGGAGCGCTCGTCCGGGGCGCTGGTGGAGCAGAAGACCTTGCCGTCGGAGCCGGCGGTGTTCCACAGCCGGCCCATCTCGATCACGAGGGTGCGGATGCCGGCCTGGCCGAGGCGCAGGGCGGCGACGGCGCCGCCGTAGCCGGAGCCGACGACGATCGCGGGGGCGCTCTCGACGACGGCCGGTTCGGCGGCGTGGGCGGACTGGAGACCGACACGGGTGAGACCGGCCGCGGCGGCGGTCTGGAGGGCGACCATGCCCAGGATTTGACGTCTCGTCAGCTGACGCTGCATCAGTTTCGCTGTCATGCGCGCAGCATGTGCGGATTTTCCGGTTCCGCCTAGAGGATGGGCAGGGTCTGAATCGAACCTTTGCAGCAGCTTTTTACAGGGGAGCAGCCTTTTGCAGCAGTGCCTTGAGCAGCCGCCTCACAGCAGCGCCTCGAGCCGCTCGGCGAGCAGGTCCCAGCGCCACTTCTCCTCGACCCACCGCCGCCCGCGCTCCCCCATCCGGCGGCGCAGTTCGGGGTCCCCGAGGAGCGTGACGATCCGGTCGGCGGCGTCCTCGGGGAAGCCGCCCCGCACGACCCATCCGGTCTCCCCGCCGAGCACCGCGTCGGGCGCCCCGCCCGAGTCCCCGGCGACGACCGGCAGTCCGGTGGCCGAGGCCTCCAGGTAGACGATCCCGAGCCCCTCGACGTCCAGCCCGCCGCGCCGGGTCCGGCACGGCATGGCGAAGACGTCCCCGGCGCCGTAGTGCGCGGGCAGCTGTGACCAGGGCACGGCGCCGGTGAAGCGCACCGAGTCGGCGACCCCGGTCTCCCGGGCGAGCCGACGCAGATCCTTCTCGTACGGCCCGCCGCCGACGATCAGCAGAACGGCGTCCGGCTCCTTGGCGAGGATCGCCGGCATGGCCCGGATCAGCGTGTCCTGCCCCTTGCGCGGCACGAGGCGCGAGACGCACACCACGACCGGCCGCTCCGTCAGCCCGAGCCGCGCCCGTACCTCGTCGCCGCCCGAATCCGGGTGGAAGGTCTTCTCGTCGACGCCCGGGGGCAGCTGGACCATCCGGCAGGCCGCCTCGGGCGTCAGCGCGCCGGCGATCCGCGAGCGCGTGTACTCGCCGAGGTAGGTGATCGTGTCGGTGGACTCGCCGATCCGGCGCAGCACCTGCCGTGCGGCGGGCAGCTGGGCCCAGCCGGCCTCGTGGCCGTGGGTGGTGGCCACGAGCCGCTCGGCGCCCGCCCTGCGCAGGGCCGGGGCCATCAGCCCGAGCGGTGCCGCCGCCCCGAACCACACCGAGGTGCACCCGTGCTCGCGCAGCAGCCCGACCGCCCGCCGGGTCGCCCCTGGCGTCGGCAGCAGCATCGTCGTACGGTCGCGTACGACGGTGAAGGGCTGGTCGGCGTCGAAGGCGGCCGTCGCCTCGACACCCTCCCGGCTCCGCTTCCAAGTGGAGGCGTAGACGACCAGCCGGTCGGGGTCCAGGCGCAGCGCCATGTTGTGCAGGAACGCCTGGATGCCGCCCGGCCGGGGCGGGAAGTCGTTGGTCACGATCAGGGTCTTGTGCATCGCCGCCGACCCTACCCAACCGGCGCACGAGGGGCACGGGCGCCCGCGGCCGTGCTTCATGGCACTCGCACAGGCCGACGGGGAATCATGGGTCCGCACCCACGACAGTCGGACGACAGGGGTTCAGGTGAACAGGACGGGCGCGGGGCGGTCCCCGGTGTGGCTGCTGGGCGCCTGGGGCGTCACCCGGCTGGTGCTGGTGCTCTTCGTGGTGCGGGTGTTCGTCATCCCGGGGGTGGACGTCACGACCGACGTGTCCGTGATCTACCACGGCTGGTACGAGGTGCTGCGCCACGGCAGCTTCCCGGTGGGCGATGTGACCTGGCAGTACCCGCCCGCGGCGGCGCTGGCGGTCCTCGCTCCCGGTGCCCTGCCCTTCCTCGCCTACACCACGGCCTTCTTCGTCCTGGCCGGCCTCGCCGACCTGACGGTCCTGGCGCTGCTGCTGTACGCGGGCAGGCGCCCCGACGCATCGCCGCGCGGTGCCTGGATGTGGGTGGCCGCCGTCCCGCTCCTCGGCCCCACGGTGTACGCGCGCTACGACCTGATGGTGACCGCGGTGGCGGTCGCCGCGCTGCTCGCCGGGACCCGGCACCCCCGTGTGATGGGCGTCCTGGCGGGCTTCGGGGCGATGGTCAAGGTGTGGCCGGTGCTGCTGCTCGTGGGGACCGTACGGCGCCGGACGTGGGCCGCGGCGGCGGTGACCGCGGCCGCGCTGGCGGTGCTGTTCTCGATGACCATGCCCGGCGCCTTCACCTTCCTCACCGCCCAGCGCGGCCGGGGTACCGAGGTGGAGTCGCTGGGCGCACTGGTCTTCCATGTGGCGCGGCACTTCGGCTGGCACGGCCAGGTGCTGCTGAACTACGGCTCGGTGGAGTTCCTCGGCCCGTACGTCGGCCTGGTGAGCACGGCCGCCCTGGCACTCACCGGCGCGGCCTTCGGCTGGCTGGTGCTGTGGCGCCTGCGGGCGACCCGGTTCCCGCCGCAGGCACTCGCGGAGGCGGCCTTCACGGCGGTGCTGATGTTCACGGTGACCAGCCGGGTGATCAGCCCGCAGTACCTCGTATGGCTGATCGGCCTGGCCGCCGTCTGCCTGTGCTTCCGCCAGAGCCGCATGGGCCTGCCCGCCCTTCTCCTGATGCCGGCGGCCTTCGTCACACTCCTGGAATTCCCGATCGGCTTCGCCCACGTCGTGGCCAGCGACCGGTACGGCACGACCCTCCTGCTCCTGCGCAACGGCCTGCTCCTCACCACCACCCTCCTGGCCGCCCACACCCTGTGGCACACCACAGCCTCCGAGCCCCACACCCCCCAGGTACCGAGCCAGCCGACCCACACGAACGGGACTCCGGTCTCTTCCTGAGCGGGAGAACAGCTCGCTCAGCCCAGCTGAGCTCGCACGTAGTCCTGCCACTGCGTGGTGAACTGCTCGGGCGTCGTGCCGAGCACCTTCCTCAGGGCGGCCTCGACCGCGCCCGCGCGCTTTCCGTGGGTGCCGACGGTTCGGTAGAACTCGGCCAGGCGGAGCTCGCCCCAGTGGTCGGCGATCATCCGGCAGGCCAGCCAGCCAGTCTCGTAGGCCTGGGCGAGTCTGGTGGGGTCGCTGTCGAAGCCGAAGTCTTTGTCGGTGGGCAGATCGGGCGGTACCCGGTTCTCCTGGACGGCGCGGGCCAGCTCGGGTGCGGCCTCGGCGGGTGTGCGGCCCGTGCCGAGGTAGCCGATCCAGTCGGCGTAGCCCTCGGACAGCCACAGCGGGGTGGCCGGGGTGGTGTCCGCACGGGTCGCCACATGGGTCGTCTCATGGGTGAGCACGACCTGTTTGCCGACGTCGCCGAGAAGGGCGTACGCCTCCGGGTTGATCACGACCCGGTCCGCGGGCGCCCTGCCGGAGCCGCCCGCCTCGCCCGTGGTGACCGCGGCGATCCCGCGGTAGGAGGAGGCTGGTGAGCCGAGGACGCCCGCCATGCCCTCCAGGGACTTCGGTACGAGGACCACGACCCGCCGTGTCCAGTGCGTGCCCCACGCCTGGGAGACGGCGGGCACCGCGCGGTCGGCGAGCCGTGCATAGGTGTGCAGTGCGGTGGCCGACTGCCCGACCCCGAGGATCAGGCTGTGGCCGCCCTTGACGGCCGTCACCGCGCCCTGGTCCCACAGCTGCTGGGCCGCCTTCTTGGCGGGCCTGTCGGCGGCGACGTACCACTGCCCGTCGGCCCTGTGGCGGAGCGTGAGCGTGCGGCCGGTGGTCACCGGGGCCGTGTCGATGCCGCGCAGCCGGTAGCGGAGCTCGGCGGCGGCGGTGGCCGTGGAGCCGGTGCGGTGCAGGCCGGTCAGCCGGTAGGTCCAGGAGTCCAGCGGGACCGTGTGGAGGTTCTCGTACTGCGTGCGTGAGCCCGTCCTGTCGTATGCCGCCTCGTCGTGCCCGAGGAGCGCCGCCGCCCGCCGGTCGAGCATCTGCTGCACCTCGGTGCGCGCGGAGTCGGCGCCCGTCCGTCCGCCGCCGCACCCGGTCAGGGGAACGAGCAGCAGACAGAGTCCCACCACTCCCGAGCGCCACGCCCGTCTGCGACCAGCCATTTCCCGATCGTACGGCCCGACGCGCCGGGTCAGACCCGGGTGACCGAGGAGATGGGCATCATCCCGACCGGGTCGTAGCGCACCGGCGCGCCGGGGTGGGGCGCGTGGATCACCTGGCCGTTGCCCGCGTACATCGCCACATGGCCGGCGTCGGAGCGGTAGACGACCAGGTCACCGGGGCGCACCTGGGAGAGCGGGATCCGCCGACCCGCGTAGCGCTGCTCCTGCGAGGTGCGCGGCAGCTGGACCCCGGCGTGCGCGTACGACCACTGCATCAGGCCCGAACAGTCGAAGCCGGAGGGTCCGTTGGCGCCCCAGACGTAGGGGCGGCCGAGGGCGGAGCGGGCGGCGGCGAGGGCGGCGGCGGCGCGGCCGGCCGGGGCGGCGGAGCCGGAGAGCTCCGGCATGTACTGGCGGGCGCCGCGGGTGGCCCGTTCGTAGGCGGCGCGCTCCGCGTCCGGCAGGGAGTTGAGCAGCTTGCGGGCCTCGGCGAGCTTCTTCTCGACGGTCCGCTTGTGCGAGGCGACGGCCTTACGGCTCCGCTCCAGTTCGGTGAGCTTCCCGACCGTCTCGGAGCGCTCTTGGGCGAGTTCGCGCAGGGCCGACTGAAGCTCCTTGAGCCGGCCGGCCTGGTGGGCGCCGATCCGGTCGAGCGTGGCCGCCTTGTCGAGGTAGTCCTCCGGGTCGTCGGAGAAGAGCAGGGCCACGGTGGGATCGATGCCACCCGAGCGGTACTGGGCGCCGGCCAGCGAACCGAGCTCGTCCCGCATGGTGTTGATGCGCTCCTGCTGACGGGCGATGTGGTCCTGTGCGTCGCTGACCTGCCTGCGCAGCACGCCCGCGCGTTCGCCGGCCCTGTCGAAGGCCTCGGTCGCGTTCTCCGCCTCCTGGTAGAGGCGGTCCACCTCGGCGCGGGGGTCGCCGTGCGGCGCGGCTGCCGCCGGTACGGCGCCGAGGGCCGCGGCGGCGGCGGACAGGACGCACAGGACGACGGCGCCCCGGTTGAACCCGGACGGTACAAGGCGGCGATGGGACCCCACGGGAAGCCGCGCTCCTTCCGCTGGCGGACGGCTGACTGTTCGGAAACTCGCCAGACAGTAGCCGCGCGGACACGCAGCGTCCAAAGTCCTCCAGCCGGTCGCGCAACGCGACGACCCGCCGCCGACGCAGGTCAGCAGCGGGTCGTGGAGTCAGCTCGCGTTGTCGCGAATCCCCCGTTCGGGCGGCAGCCGCGGGGTCAGACGCGGACGCCGAACTGGAACGGCATGTTGCCGATCGCCTCGTAGCGCACGACGGCACCGGTGTGCGGGGCGTGCAGCACCTGGCCGTTACCGGCGTAGAGGCCGACGTGGTGCAGGTCCCCGTAGAAGAACACCAGGTCGCCGACCTGGAGCTGGCTCATGGAGAGGCGGGTGCCGATGCCCGCCTGGGCCTGGGAGGTGCGCGGGATGGAGACGCCGGCCTGGGCGTAGGCGTAGGAGGTCAGGCCCGAGCAGTCGAAGGAGGAGGGGCCGGTGGCGCCGTAGACGTACGGCTTGCCGATCTGGGCCTGCGCGGCGGAGAAGGCCGCGGCGGCCCGGCCGGAGGCGGAGGTGTCGTTGCCGAGGTCCACGCGCTCGGTGGAGGAGCGGCTGGCGCGGCTCTGCTCGGCGGCGAGCGCCGCCTTCTCCTTGGCCGTCAGCGTGTTGAGGAGCCTCTGCGCCTCGGCGAGCTTGCCCTGGACTTCCTTCTTCTTCTTGCCCAGCTCGGTGCGGGTGGAGGCGAGGTCCTTGAGCTTGTCGGTGGCCTCTGCCCGCTCCTGGGCGAGTTCGCGCTGTTTGTCCTGAATCTTCTTCAGGGCCTCGACCTGCTGGCTGCTCAACTGGTCGAGCGTGGACGCCTTGTCGAGGTAGTCGTCCGGGTTCGAGGAGAGGAAGAGCTGGATGGACGGGTCTATGCCGCCCGAGCGGTACTGGGCGCTGGCCATCGAGCCCAGGCCGTCGCGCAGCTTGTTGAGGTCCCCCTGACCGCGGGCGACGTTGTCCTGGATCGTGGAGATCTCCTTCTGGAGCTTCTCCTGCTTCTCCTTGGCCCCGTTGTACTTCTCGGTGGCCTGCTCCGCCTGCTCGTAGAGCTTGTCGACCTTCGCCTTGACCTCGTCCTTGCTGAGCTTCTCGCTCGGTGCCGCGTTGGCGGCGTTCGCGCTCAGGGCGACGGCAGCGGCGGCTGCGGTGGTCAGCACGGTCACGCGCGTGCGGCTCGGCTGCTTGGGTCGACGGTGGGACGCCACGGAGACGGGCTCCTTCTTTTGAGTGATCACCCGTGTGGAGGTTCGAGCCCAGACCCTAGTGACCATGCTGTGATCAGTTCAAATCCTCACACCAAAAAATCCTGCCTCGCAAGGCATTCTTTGCACACAACTCACATGGCGTGATCCTCGGTTGACGCTACGTTGAGCGACAGACCGGTCAATTCGGGCATTGCATATGCGCGTTGAATGTTCAGGACAGTCGCTTCAGAAGCACCGCAGACGCGACGGGTCGGGCACCCGCCCTGGCGACCCCGTCGGCGACCTCGCGGTCGGTCGAGGCGACGATGACCGGACGGCCCGGCGGCTCCGCGCGCACCAGCTGGCGGATGAGCTCGTCGGCCGTGACACCCGGCTTGGAGAACAGCACCCGCACGCCGCGCGGTGGGGCGAGCAGAACGGGCGCGGCCAGCTCGGCACCGTCGAAGACGCAGGTCACCTCGGCGCCGGTCTGCGCGGCGAGCTGCGAGAGCTGGCCGAGCAGCCGCAGGCGCTGCTTCTCCAGCGGCATCTGCGGATAGCCGGTCTTGGTGACGTTGTAGCCGTCGACCACCAAGTGCGCCTGCGGCAGGGCGAGAAGCTGGTCGAGAATGGCCGGATCGCTGTCCGACAAGGCCCGCGCGGCGATGTCCTTCGGGGTCATTCGTCCCGGTTCGACCGCGTCCACGGTCTCGGCCGGACGGACGGAGACGGGCGGCAACGCCAGTTCCCGGCGCAGCCCCTGGGCCGCCTCCAGCACGGTGTCGAGCAGCAGCCGTACCCGCATGTCCTCGACGCTGCGCCCCTCCCGGGCGGCCCTCCGGGTCGCCTCCAGGGCGGCCTCGGCCTCCCCCAGGCGCGCCTTGAGCCGCCGGGTCTCGCTCTCGGCGGTGGACACCTGGGCGTTCCCCTCGGCCCGTACGGCCTCGATCTCGCCCTGCACCTTGCGCAGGGCCGCCTCGCCGCGCTTGACGTCGCTCAGGGCCGCCCGGAGCTTGCGGTGAAGCGATTCCGCTTCCTTCTTCGCCGTCTCCAGTTCGGTACGAAGCCGCTCGGTCTCGGCCCGGGTCTGCTCCCGGGCGTGGTCGAGTTCCTCGCGCAGCCGCTCCAGCTCGGCCCGGCTCTCCTCGTCCGCGCGCTCGGCATCCGCCCGCTGGGCCTCCTCGCCGGCCGCGGTGACCAGCTTCACCCAGCCCGTGGGGCGCAGTACATAGGCCGCGGCCGCCACGTCGAGCGGGTCCGCGGCCGGGGGCGGCGAGCCGGAGTCGAGGGCGCCGGCGAGTTCCGGCTGGGCCTCTCTGAGCTTCTCGCCGATGCGCTGCCGGAACAGGGCATCGGTCTCCAGGGCCGCCGCCATGGCGTTCCCGGCGAACTTCGCCCGGCGGTTCGGGGCGAACCGGGCGTACTGCCGCAACTGGGCGGGCAGTTCGCCGACGGTCAGCCCGCCGAAACCGTCCGAGACGATCTGTACGACACGGCGTCGCACACCGTCGGGCAGCGGACGGTCAAGCACCTCAGCGGTGCCGTCGCCCGGCCCCCCGCCTGCGGTCTCCACCATCCGTCACACCCCAATATCCGTACGGGGCCGTCACACCCCGATATCCCTGCGGGGCCGCTCCCGGTCAGGAGTCGGCGCCCGGCCTGTCCACCAGTTCCACCTGGTCCACCGCGTTGCACCAGCGGCAGCGGACCGACTCGATGGTCTCACTGACCACCTCGCGCTCCTCGACCTTCGGCTCTCCGGCCAGGTCGAGGTGGACGTACTCGACGACCTTCGAGGCTCGTGTCACGTCGAAGCGCGTGAGGTTGCCGCAGAGGGAGCAGCGCCACCGCGTCGTGGCGGTAGGCAGGGGAACCGGCATCGTGGCTGTTCTCTTCCTTCTAGTGTCCGTGACGCGCCATCTGCCCGACGCGTGTGGCTCGTAACCCTAAGGCCTGGTGGTGACCCGCCGCTGGTGCGTCCACGGCGGCGAGGCGGTCTGCGCCGGTGCGTCCCCTTACGTCATGCTCTGTGCCCATGATCAGCAACTGGGGCACGGTGGCAGGCAGGACCTTCAGAGCGGTCCGGGGCACGCCGGCGCCGATGACGTACACCTTCATCGCCCTGTGCTGCCTGATCTTCGTGATGGGGCCGGCGTCCGGGCTCAATCCGGCGTACGGCACGGGGGACGCGCTGCTCGCCGTGCAGCGGGCGTACTTCCGGCACTGGGGGGTCATCCCCGCGAAGCTGTTCGAACAGCCGGCGCAGGAAGCCCTCACTCCCGCCACGGCTCTCTTCGTGCACGGCAGCTGGGTGCATCTGCTCGGCAACATGCTCTTCCTCTATGTCTTCGGGGCGATGACCGAGGAGCGGATGGGCCGCGTGCAGTTCACCCTGTTCTACGTCGGCTGCGGCTATCTCGCGCTGATCGGCTACGCGGCCGCCAACGCCTCGTCCCAGCAGTCGCTGGTGGGCGCGTCCGGGGCGATCTCGGCGGTACTCGGAGCGTTCCTGTACCTGTTCCCCGATGCCCGTGTCACCAGTCTCCTCCCCTTTCTGTTCTTCCTCCCGCTGCGCTTCCCGGCCTGGGTCGTCCTGCCCTTCTGGGCGGCCGTCCAGTGGCTGGCGGCGGGCCGCGCCTCCCAGGGCCCGGGCGTGGCCTATCTGGCCCATCTGGTGGGCTTCTCGCTGGGCTTCCTGTTCGCGTGGGTGCGGTTCGGGCGACGGGTCAGGGGGGCGGTACCGGATTCCGGCGGGGGGTGAGGGACACCGGGACACGGCGAAAGGGGTGTCCGCCGCGACGGACACCCCTCCCCTGACGTCTTGCGCTCCTCTCGGACCGACGTCCTGCGTTCCTCTCGGCGCCCCGCGTCCGCCGCGTCAGAGCCCCATGGACTTGGCGACGATCGTGCGCATGATCTCGCTGGTGCCGCCGAAGATCCGGCTCGCACGGTTGTCGGCGTACAGCCGGGCGATCGGATGGTCCATCGTGAAGCCGAGACCGCCGTGCAGCTGCAGGCACTTGTCGAGCACCCGGACCGCCGTCTCCGTGCAGTACAGCTTGGTCGCGGCCGCCTCCTCGGCGGTCAGCTCCCCGCTGTCGAAGGCGTCCAGGGCCTGGTCGACGACCGCCTGCAGCGCGTTCACCGTGACCTTGCAGTCGGCGAGCACGAACTTGGTGTTCTGAAAGGCGGCGAGCGGTTTGCCGAAGGCGGTGCGCTCACGCACGTACTCGGTGGTGAGGTGGACCGCCGCGGCCGCCTGCGCGTACGCGCCGACGGCGATGCCGAGGCGTTCCTGCGGGAAGATGTCGGCCAGGCACGCGAAGGCGCCGCCCGGCTCGCCCAGCACGTCACCGACCGGGACCCGGACATCGGTGAAGGTCATCTGGACGATGTCGGAGGACCGCAGACCGAGCGTGACCGGCTCGGAGTCGACCGTCACGCCCGGTGCCCGGGTGTCCACGGCGAGCAGGGACATGCCGCCACGCCGGTCGGACCGGTCGGCGGAGGTGCGGCAGGCCACGAGCACCAGATCGGCCTGGGCACCTCCGGAGACGAAGGCCTTGGAGCCGTTGAGCAGGTAATGGCTGCCGTCCTCGGCAAGCTCGGCGGCCGTCCGCAGGCCGGCGACGTCGGAGCCGGCCCCCGGCTCGGTGATCGCGATGGCCGTCATCAGTTCGCCGGTGACGAACCCGGGCAGCCAGCGCCGCTTCTGCTCCGGGGTCGTGTAGTTCACCAAGGTGGCCGGAAGCGCCAGATGCGCACTGGCCCCGCCGAAGGTGACACCGGCCCGGGCGCACTCCTCGGCGATGACGGCGTTGAACTTGAAACTCTTCTCGCCCGAGCCGCCGAACTCCTCGGGGATGCCGAACCCGAAGATGCCGAGTTTTCCCAGCTTGAGATATAAGTCACGCGGTACCCGGCCGGCCGTTTCCCATTCGGAATAGACGGGTACGACCTCTGCCTCGATTAAGCCCCGCACCACCGCACGGAACGCCTCGTGCTCGTCCTGGAAAACAGTGCGTCGCACCGCTCTTCCCCCTGTAGCTCTGATCGGTGTGTTCGCCAACGACTCGACGCTAATACGGAGTTGAGGATCTTGTCCAGGGCGCCGGACCTTGTCACCCGTGCTTGTCATGTGCCTACTATTCGGTCACCGGGTTCACGACCGACGCGACGGACCCGCGCAGTGGGCTGCCGATTTTCATGGGGGAGACAGGCATGGAACCAACTGACGGTAAACCTTTGTTCAATGCTCGCGACCCGCGATTACGCACCGACCCGTACCCGCTCTACAAGCGCCTTCGGGACATGGACCCGGTCCACCGGACTCCGTACGGTCACTGGGTGGTGTCGGGATACAACGCGGTCGCCGCACTCATACGAAATCCCAAGTTGAGCAGCGAATATCCGCAAGACCCCAAATGGGCCGCACAACGGGGCGGACGGGACAGTCCGATCGTGCGTGCCGCCCGCAGCTGGATGCTGATGCGGGACGGCGAGGCGCACCGCCGGCTGCGCGGCCTGGCCAACCCGCTGTTCACCGCCAGGGCCATCCGCGAGACGGCCCCCCGGATCGCCGGCATCGTCCACCGGATCATGGACGACATGGGCGACGGCCGGGACATCGACCTCATCGGGCAGCTCGCGGCCCTGGTGCCGGTGACCGTCTTCTGCGGCCTGGGCGGCCTTCCCGTGGAGGACCGTGACCTGTGCCGGAAGTGGACCGACGCACTGGGCCACGTCATCGACCCGGCCACCGACGAGACCACCCGCCGGGCCATGAACGACGCGGCCGAGGAGTTCGGCGCCTATGTCGCCGGACACCTGGAGGAGCGGCGCGCGAACCCGCGCGACGACATCATCTCCCGCCTGCTGCTGGCGGAGTTCGACGGCGAGAAGCTCTCCGACGAGGAGATCGTCGCCAACGTCATGATGTTCTTCATGGGCGGTCACGAGACGACCGTCAACCTCATCGGCAACGGCATGCTCGCCCTGCTGCGCCACCCCGACCAGCTGCGTGCCCTGCGCGAGGACCCCGGCCTCGTCGAGAACGGCATCGACGAACTGCTCAGGTACGACGCACCCATCCAGCTGGTGGCCCGTATCACCACCGATGACATCGAGCTCGAGGGCACCACGATCCCGGCCGGCTCCAAGGTGATGATCCTGCTCGGCGCCGCCAACCGCGACCCGGCCCGCTACCCCGACCCCGACCGCCTCGACCTGCGGCGCCCGGACGTCCGGCCGCTGTCCTTCGGGGGCGGCCCGCACTACTGCATCGGCGCCCTGCTGGCGAAGACCGAGGCACGGCTCGTCCTCACCGAACTGCTGCGCCGCCACCGTGACATCACACTCAGCCGCGAGGACGTCGTGTGGCGTCCGCAGGTCAACATCCGCGGGCTCAGAGAACTCCGCGTCGATCTCCTCTCCTGACGTCGGCCCGGCCTCCCGGCCGCCGGGCGGCATCGCCCGGCAAATTTCCGCAGTGTCCGGTTTTCTCTGCTTTCTCTACGCACGTGCCCAAGCGCCTTCGTGGATGCGGAGCCGGTTCCACTGGTCCTATGAGCGGGGATGAAGCACAGATATATGAGTACTCAGACCATTTCTCCAGGCATACTCGATCCGAGCGTCGCGAGGAACGCCGTGGACGCCGTCCTGGTGGATTTCCTGGAGAGCCGGAGACAAAACTCGGGCAACCCACAAATGGCCAGGCTCGTGAAATTGCTGGAAGAATTCATGGTGGGCGGCAAGAGAATCCGGCCGATGCTCACCGTGATGGGCTGGAAGGCGGCCGGCGGAGAAACCGACCTGACGGCCGTGGTACGCGTGGCGGCGTCACTGGAGATGTTCCACGCGTTCGCCCTCATTCATGACGACATCATGGACGACAGTGACACCCGGCGCGGCCGTCCCACCATCCACCGGATGCTCGCCGGAAAACGCGGCGACGACCGTACCGAGCGATTCGGAATCGGCGCCGCGGTGCTGCTGGGCGACCTCGCCTTCGCCTGGTCGGACCAGCTGCTGCACACGGCGGACCTCACCTCCGCGCAGTCGGCGGCGGTACTGCCGCTCGTCACCGACATGCGCACGGAGGTGATGCTCGGGCAGTACCTGGACCTCCGCGCCACCGGCGAGCTCACCGACGACGTCGACGCCACGCTCACCGTCAACCGCTACAAGACCGCCAAGTACACCATCGAACGCCCGCTGCACATCGGCGCCGCCCTCGCGGGAGCCGGCACGGATGCCCTGGCCGCCTGCTCGGCGTTCGCCCTGCCCCTGGGCGAGGCCTTCCAGCTCCGCGACGACCTGCTGGGGGTCTACGGCGACGTCCGCGACACGGGCAAGTCGCGCCTGGACGACCTGCGGGCCGGCAAGAACACGACCCTGGTCGCGCTCGCCCTGCGCGCCGGCGACACGGCGCAGCGCGCCCGGCTGCGCGCACTGATCGGCGACCCCGGGCTGGACGAGGCCGGCGCCGAGGAGGTCCGGGCACTGTTCGCGTCCACCGGCGCCCGGGACGCCGTCGAACACATGATCGATGACCGCTATCGGCAGGCCGTCCGGGCGCTGGAGACCGCCCCCTTCACCGCCGCCGCCGTCACCGCCCTCAAGCAGCTCGCCGTCACGGCCACCAGGAGGAACTCATGACCGCGGACCTGACCGCGCCCGCCACCACGGCCCCCGCGGGCACGGCCCGCCACTGGCAGGAGTGCACCGATCGCTTCGCCGCCCTGTTCGAGCGGCACGTCGGGTACGAGGCGCGGAAGGTGCCCATGACGGACGCCGAACTGCGCGAGGTCATAGACGCCTGCAACCGGGCGGTGGCCCCCCTGGGCAAGAGCGTCTCCGACAAGCGCTGGATCTCCTACATGGACGTGGTGCGCTGGTCGCAGAGCGCCCGCCACATCAAGGACATGGAGGCGTTCAAGGCGGTCTGCGTACTCAACTGCGTGACCTTCGTGTGGGACGACATGGACGCCGCCCTGCACGACTTCGACCTCTTCCTGCCCCAGCTGCGCGCGGTCTGTGAGCGGTACTACTCCGCCGAGGACGCGGAGTTCGCGTACGAGGGGGCCCGCGCCTTCGTCACCAGCGACCACATGTTCCGCGACTCCCTGCTCAAGAAGGTGCTCTGCAGCACCTCGCCCGAGCAGTACTTCCGGTTCCGCGTCACCGACGTCGGGGTGGACTTCTGGATGCGGATGTCCTACCCGATCTACCGCCATCGCGAGCTGACCGAGCACTCCAAGACGGGCCTCGCCGCCCGGATGACCACCCGCGGGCTGGCCATCGTCAACGACTTCTACTCCTACGACCGCGAACACGCCCTCGGCCAGATCACCAACTGCTTCCGGCTGTGCGACATGGCCGACGACGCCGGCTTCCGGCACTTCTTCCAGGCCCGCCTCGACGACATGGCCGAGGACATGGAGTGCATCAAGGCGTTCGACGACATCACCCGGGACGTCCTGCTCGACCTGATCCAGGGCAACTTCGTGTGGACCACACGGGACCGGCGCTACCAGGCCCCGGTGAACGACGTCAACTCGCGTATCCAGTAGGGGCCGCCGGATGCGTACCTCCAAGTCACCCGCGGCGGCAGGGCACTGGCGGATCGGCACCGCCCCCGGCGCCCTGCCGCTCCTGGGACACGTACCCGCCCTGTGGCGCCGCCCCCTGGAGTTCCTGGCCTCACTGCCCGCGTACGGCGACCTGGTCGAGGTCCGGCTCGGCCCCGGCCGGGCCTACCTCGCCGCCCACCCCGAGCTGGTCCGGCACGTGCTGCTCAACCCGCGCGTCTTCGACAAGGGAGGAGTCTTCGACAAGGCACGGCAACTGCTCGGCAACAGCCTGTCCGTGTCCCGCGGCGAGGAGCACCGCTTCCAGCGCCGGCTGATCCAGCCCGCCTTCCACCCGACGAGGATCGCCGCCTACACGACGGCGGTGGCCGAGGACACCCGGGCCGTGACCGACGCCTGGCAGGCCGGAAAGACCCTCGACATCAGCGACGCCATGCACGCCCTGCTCATGCGGGTCGCCGCGCGCACCCTGTTCTCCACCGGGCTCGACGACGCCACCATCGAGGAGGCCCGGCAGTGCCTGCGGACGGTCTCGCACGGCATCTACAAGCGCACGGTCGCCCCGCTGGGCATCATGGAGAAGCTGCCCACCCCGGGAAACCGTGCCTACGACCACGCCAACGCGCGGCTGCGGCAGATCGTGGCCGACATGATCGCCCTGCGGCGGCGGTCCGACACGGACCACGGCGATCTGCTCTCCACCCTGCTGCGGGCGGAACACCCCGAGACCGGGGAGAAGCTGGACGACGGCCAGATCCTGGACCAGGTCGTCACCTTCCTGGTCGCCGGCAGCGAGACCACCGCCTCCACCCTGGCCTTCGTCTTCCATCTCATGGGCACGCTGCCCGAGGTGGAGAAGCGCGTGCACGCCGAGGTGGACGCGGCACTGGAGGGACGGACACCCGTCTACGACGACCTGCCCGCGCTGCCGTACACCCGCAATGTCATCACCGAGGCGCTGCGCCTGTACCCGCCGTCCTGGATGGCGATGCGGGTCACGGCGCAGGACGTGGAACTCGGCGGCCGGCTGATCCCCGCCCGGACGATGATGCTCTACAGCGCCTACGCCCTGCACCACAACCCGGAGCTCTTCCCCGACCCGGAGTCCTTCGATCCCGGGCGCTGGGAGGGCGAACGGGCCGAGCGGGTGCCGCGCGGGGCCCTGCTTCCGTTCGGCGCGGGCAGCCACAAGTGCATCGGCGACGTCCTCGCGCTCACCGAGACCGCGCTGATCGTGGCGACCGTCGGCGCACGCTGGCGGCTGCGCCCCGCGCCCGGGTCCCGGCTGCGCCCGGAGCCGAAGGCCACGTTGGAGTCCGGGCCGCTGCCGATGGTGCTGGAACGGCGCTGACCCGATCCTCCACCGTCCTCCTTTGTCCCCACCGTCCTTCTCCGTCCCCCCGTCTCCCTGTCCGTACCGTCACCGGAGGGCACATCCGGCATGAAGACCCAATCCGACCTGGCCAGGCGCGGCTGGCGGATCGCCAAGGCGCCGGGCCGGCTTCCGCTGGTGGGCCACGCGCTGCACCTGGCGCGTCGTCCCCTGGAGTTCCTGGCCTCGCTGCCCGCCGTGGGCGATCTGGTCGAGCTGCGGCTCGGCACCAAGCCGACCTACCTGCCCTGCCATCCGGAGCTGGTGCAGCAGGTGCTGCTGAACGCGCGGGTCTACGACACCGGGGGCCCGGTGAAGGAGAAGGCCCGCCCCATCCTGGGCAACGGGCTGATCACCTCCGACTGGGCCGACCATCGCCGGCAGCGGCGCATGGTCCAGCCGGCCTTCCACACGGCGCGCATCGCGACGTACGCCGAGGTGATGCGCGAGGAGTGCGCGGCGCACACGGAGACCTGGCGGGCGGGACGGCCCCTCGACGTCGGTGACGCGATGCAGGCCCTGACCGCACGGGTGACGGCCCGCGCGCTGTTCTCGACCGAGATGGCACCGCACTCGGTCGCGGAGATCCAGCGCGGCCTGCCCGTCATGGTGCGCGGGGCGTTCCGTCGCGCGATGGACCCCACCGGTCTGCTGGCCAGGCTGCCGTTGGCCGCCAACCGGGAGTTCGACACGGCGCTCGCCCGGCTGCACGCTCTCATCGACACGATCGTCGGGGACTACCGGCGCTCCGGCGAGGACCGCGGCGACCTGCTGTCCGCGCTGCTGGCCGCACGGGACGAGGAGGACGGCGGCGCGATGACCGACCAGGAGGTCCACGACCAGGTCATGACGCTGCTGCTGGCCGGTGTGGAGACCACCGCGAGCGCCCTGACCTGGGCCTGGCATCTGCTGGCGGCCCACCCCGAAGCCGAGGCGCGGCTGCACGCGGAGGTCGACGGGGTGCTGGGCGGCCGGATCCCGGGCTACGCCGACGTGCCGAGGCTCGCCCAGACCCAGCGGATCTTCACCGAGGCACTGCGGCTGTACCCGCCGGCCTGGATGTACACCCGGATGACCACCGAACCCACCGAGTTGGCCGGGCACCGGCTGGAAGCCGGTTCCGACCTGCTGATCAGCCCCTACGTCATCCACCGCATCCCGGAGTTCTTCCCGCGCCCGGAGGTCTTCGACCCGGACCGGTGGCTGCCGGAGCGGGCCAGGGACGTCACCCGAGGTTCGTATCTGCCGTTCGGCGGGGGCAGCCGCAAGTGCATCGGCGACGTCTTCGGGATGACGGAGGCGACACTGGCGCTGGCCACCATCGCCTCCCGGTGGCGGCTGCGGCCGGTACCGGGCACCACCGTCTCGCCCCATGCCGGAATGAGCCTGACCACCGGACCGCTGCCGATGGCACCCGAACCACGCTGACCGGACACAGCACACGCCGGCAGATCAGCCGAAGGTGACCGGCAGGTGGTGCGGCCCGCGCAGCATCAGGCTGGGGCGCCACACGACGGCGTCGGGCTCGGTGTCCAGGGCGAGTCCGGGGCACCGCTCCAGCAGCGTGCGGAAGGCGATCGCGCCCTGCACACGGGCCAGCGGTGCGCCCAGGCAGTGGTGGATGCCGTAGCCGAACGCCATGTGGCCGCGGGCGTCCCGGCGGATGTCGAAGCGGTCGGACCGGGCGAACCGCCGGGGATCACGCGAGGCGGCGGCCAGCACGACTGCCACCGAGTCCCCGGCGCCGATCACCGTGCCGCCGATCTCCACGGGCTCCTTGGCGTAGCGGAACGCCGTGGTCTCGACGGGTCCGTCGTAGCGGAGCATCTCCTCCACGGCGTTCTCCAGCAGTGACCAGTCGGCGCGCAGGGCCGCCAGCTGGTCGGGGTGGCGCAGCAGGGCGAGTGTGCCGCTGGACAGCAGGTTGGCCGCCGTCTCGTAGCCGGCCACCAGCAGCAGGAAGGCCATGCCCAGCATCTCCTCGAAGGAGAGCCGGTCCTCCTCCTCGCCCATGTGCCCGGCCAGCGCGCTCAGCAGGTCCTCACCGGGTTCCTGCCGCTTGGCGGCGATGAGGTCGGCAAGATAGCCCGTCATGGCCTGGGCCGCGGCACCGGCGGCCTCGGGCCGGGTGAAGTCGGTGCTCTCCAGGTACCAGTCGTGAAAGGTCTTGCGGTCGTTCGCCGGTACGCCGAGCAGTTCGCAGATGACGGCCAGGGGGAGGGGCAGCGCGAACGCCTCGACCAGGTCCGCACGGCCCAGCGGCAGCATGGCGTCCACGAGTTCGTCCGCGATCCGCTGGATCTTGGGGCGCAGCGCCTCGATGCGCCGGGGCGTGAAGTCCTTCGCTACCAGCCCCCGCAGCCGGGTGTGCTGCGGGGGATCCGTCTGCACCATGTTCAGGCCGATGGCGTTGCCGCCGTCGTCCTGCCATCCGGCCGAGTGCCTGATGTCGTTGGACAGCCGTGCGTCGGCCAGCGCGGATCGCGCCTCCTCGTGGCCCACGACGAGCCAGAACTCCCCCGACGCCGAGGTCCGTACCCGGTGCACCGGGCCCTTGGCGCGCATGCGCTCGTAGACCGGATACGGGTCGTCGACGAATTCCTGGCCGAGTGCTGACAGATCTTCAAAGCCGGTCACGGACAAGTGAGTTCCTCGCTTCGAACGGGCCGGACACAGGCAACCGTGGAGTACTCCCCGGTTGACGGCGCGACCCTAACAGCGGAAACGGGGAGTAGTCCACGGTTGGTGTTAGGGTGCCGCCCATGGCCAGCGGCGAGGACCGGCGAACCCCCAGGCGCAGCGACGCGCGGCGCAATCGCGAGACGCTGATCGCCGCCGCCCGGGAGATCTACGCCGAACGCGGGGTGGACGCCCCGCTGGACGACATCGCCCGCCGGGCCGAAGTCGGCAACGCCACGCTCTACCGTCACTTCGCCGGGCGCGCCGAACTGATCGAGGCCGTTTTCCACGACGCGCTCACCCCGATCCTGGCCCTGGCCCGGCAGACCCGTGAGCGGGCCGACGCCTGGAGCGGCCTCACCGCCTACCTCGACCATGTCTTCGCCCTCCTGGCCGCCGACCGCGGCGCGGGCGACCTGATGACCACCGGCATCCAGGGCGTGCCCACGCTCGACGCCCTGCGCGAGGAGAACCACCGCACGCTGGAGACCCTTCTGCGCCGCGGCCAGGCGCAGGGCACGATCCGGGCCGACCTCACGGTGGAGGACCTGCTGTTCCTGCTGGCCGCGCTGGGCCGGGCCGCACCGGCCGCGCCCGGCTCCTGGCGCCGCCATCTGGCCCTGCTGCTGGACGGCCTGCGTCCGGCCGGCGCCCACCCGCTGCCCGCTCCCCCGCTCGGACCGGAGGAGTTCGACGCCGCTCTGCACCGTCTCGGCACCGCCCCGCGGGCACCCGCGCGGCGGGAGCCGCCCCCCAGTCCACCGACATCGGAGACCTCCACACCATGACGCGTCAGCGCCCCATATCTCCCTTCGAGAGCGTCTACTTCCTGGATCTGGGTGCCGCGGGTCTCCCGCTGTACGACATGCCCGAGTTCGTCGAGTCCCTGGTCCGCGGCCGCCCGGACATCACGCTGACGAGGCGGGCGCTCGGCCTGCTGACCGAGCACCACCCGATCCTGCGCTCGGAGGTGACGTCCGGCGAAGGGGGCCTGCTGCTGCGGGTCCGCGACCGGGTCCAGCCGCCGCTCACCGTCCTCGACGGCATCGAGGACACCTACGCCGAGCTGATCAACTCACGGCCCGACTGGACCGAGAGCCTGCTGCACGCCTGGCTGCTGACCGACGGTGAGCGCAGCCAGGTGGTGCTCGGCGTCCACCACGGCGTGGCCGACGGCCGGTCGGCCTTCGCCCTTCTCGACGAGTTCTGGCAGTACTACACGGCCCTGGCGGCCGGCGCGGATCCCTCCCCCGAGCGGCGAGAGGCGCTGCCCGAGGCGATCGACACCCGGCTGGCCGGCGCCTTCCCCGACGCCGAGATCGACGCCCTGGTGGACGCCATCGCGCAGGGCGCGGCGGCCGACGCCAAACCCGCCACGCTGCCCACGGACGGCTTGGGACGCCCCGACCGTCCGGCCGAGGCGCGCCGCTTCGTCGTCGACCGGCTGGAGTTCGCCCCTCGGACCACCGAGGCCGTGGTGGACGCCGCCCGGGCCCGCGGGGTGACCGTCAACAGCCTCGTCACAGGGCTGGTGATGACCGCCGTACGCGCGCAACTGGCACCGGAGTACGGTCCGTTGACGATGACCTGCGGTCACGGTGTCGATCTGCGCACCCGGCTGACCCCGCAACTGCCCCTGAGCAGCGTGCTCAACTGCATCACCGGGCTGCAGACCACGCTGGCCGTCCGGTACGACGACCGCCCGGAGACCGTCGGCCGGGAGGTGGCCGGCCAAGTCGCCAGCTCCCTGGACCGGCGCGACCCCGAGCGCTTCCTTCTCGCCGCGCTCAGGGCGGGTGCCAGGGGCATCGCGGTGCCCGTACCGGTGGTCACCTACGGCATCTCCAACGTCGGCCGGATCCCCGCGCACCCCGTCCCCGAGGACATGGAGCTGCTCCGCTTCGGCGGTACGGCCAACGCGCCGGGCATGCCGCCCAAGATCGGCGTCGCGAGCTTCGGCGGCCGGCTGCTCGTACAGAACGAGTACGACAGCTGGACCTACGGCCCGGAACAGATGCGGACGCTGCGCGAGACCCTGCGTGCCTCCCTGACGGATCTGGTCACGGATAGAGTGAGGGCCACCCCAGGCCCCGAGGGAGAGAACCAGCCGTGATCACAGCGATCGTTCTGATCAAGACCAGCGTGGACCGGATCCCCGAGATCGCGGAGTCGATCGCTTCGCTGGACTCGGTGAGCGAGGTCTTCTCCGTCACCGGTACGTACGACCTGATCGCGATGGTGCGGGTCAAGGAGCACGAGGAACTGGCGGAGGTCATCCCCGGCCGGATCAGCAAGATCCCGGGGGTGGAGGCCACGGACACGCACGTGGCCTTCCGCACGTACTCACAGCACGACCTCGAGGCGGCGTTCTCGATCGGGCTGGACAACTGACCAGGGCCCTGATGGACAGATCGGACGGCTGGACGGTCACGTCGACCCACCCCGTGCTCCCCCGTCAGGAGTCCCGCTGACAGGGGAGCGTGTACCGCGGTGACGTACGGCGGTCAGACCGCCGGGACGCAGCGGCCGTCCTCGGTGCGGTACTGCCACTTGGCGCCGTCCTGGACCAGTTCCTTCACGGCGTTCACGAAACGGTCGACGTGCTCGTCCGGCGTGCCCGCGCCGAAGCTGACGCGGACGGCGTTGAGGGACTTCTCGCCGGGCGCGGCCTCCGGAGCGCCGCACTCGCCCTGGGCCTGCGGGTCGCCGCCCAGCAGGGTGCGCACGAGCGGGTGCGCGCAGAACAGGCCGTCGCGGACCCCGATGCCGTACTCGGCGGAGAGCGCGGCGGCGAAGTGCGAGCTGTTCCAGCCCTCGACGACGAAGGAGATCACACCGACGCGCGGGGCGTCGTCGCCGAAGAGGGAGAGGACGCGGACCTGCGGGACCTCGGCCAGGCCCGCCCTGACCTTGCGGATCAGGTACTCCTCGCGGGCCACCAGGGTGTCGAAGCCGGCCTCGGTGAGGGCCTTGCAGGCGGAGGCGATGGAGTAGACGCCGATGACGTTCGGGGAGCCGGCCTCGTGGCGGGCGGCGGTCTCGTGCCAGTCCACGGCCACGCCCCCGTCCGCACGGCGGCTGACCCCGCGGCTGGCGCCGCCGCCCGCCAGGTACGGCTCGGCCGCGCGTAGCCAGTCGGCGCGGCCGGCCAGCACACCGGAGCCGAACGGGGCGTACAGCTTGTGGCCGGAGAAGGCGACCCAGTCGACGTCCAGGTCCTGGACCGACACCGGGTGGTGCGGGGCCAGCTGGGCGGCGTCCAGGACGATCCGGGCGCCGTGCGCGTGGGCGGCGGCGGCCAGTTCGCGGACCGGCCACAGCTCGCCGGTGACGTTGGAGGCGCCCGTGACGCACACCAGGGCCGGGCCGTGAGGGTCGCGGTCGGCGAGGGCCCGCTCCAGGGTCGCGACCGCCTCCCGCGGGCTGCGCGGGGCGTCGAGGTAGCTGACCCGGGCGTCCTTCCAGGGCAGCAGCGAGGCGTGGTGCTCGGTCTCGAAGACGAAGACCTGGCAGTCGGCGGGGAGCGCGGCGGCGAGCAGGTTGAGGGAGTCGGTGGTGGACCGGGTGAAGATCACCTGGTCGTCCGCGCGGCAGTCGAGGAACTCGGCGACCGTCCTGCGGGCGTTCTCGAAGAGGTCGGTGGAGAGCTGGGAGAGGTAGCCGGCGCCGCGGTGGACACTGCCGTAGTAGGGGGCGTAGGCCGCCACGTCGTCCCAGACGCGCTGGAGGGCGGGAGCGCTGGCCGCGTAGTCGAGCGCGGCGTAGGTGACTTCGCCACCCGTGACGAGCGGGACGGTGACATCTCCACCCAGAACGGGAAGAGGGGAACAAATGGTCTGGGCGGCGGCAGCGGTGGAGACGGACATGGTGAACTCCTGTGAGTGGCAAGGCGGAACCACCACGCGAGCGCGCACGACTCGAGCGTGGGGAAGGTGAAAGGGGTACGCGGAAGCGGGGCTCTGCGCCCTATCGCATTCGCTTGCTCACAGAAAGCTCCCTCGACGACCAGGACCCCTGGTGTGCGAGGGGTCCGCGCTTGCCGTAGACCTCGCTGCCTACGACCTGGTCCTCACCCGGGGCACCCCGCCACGGACGGAGGGTTGCCGGACAGTCGGCCGGGGCCTCATGACTGTCACTCATGACCTGGACAGAAAAGTACTGAAGTGATCGCGGTCCCGCAACCCGTGTCCGGATCGCGGGACCGCCGACCGGTCATGTCACGCGTTGCTGGCGGCCACCCACCGTTCGAGCACCCGCTTGGCCGAGCCCGAGTCGATCGACTCCGCGGCCTTGGCCATTCCGGCGCCGAGCTGCTCGGCGAGGGTGCCGGGGCCCGGATCGAGGGCCACCAGGGCCGCCGCCGAATTCAGCAGCACGGCGTCCCGTACGGGCCCCTTCTCGCCGTCCAGCAGCCGCCGGGCGACCTCCGCGTTGTACGACGGGTCCCCGCCCCGCAGCGCCTCCACCGGCACCAGCTCGATGCCGACGTCCCGCGGGTCGAAGCTCTCCTCGGTGACCTTGCCGTCCCGGACGACCCAGACGCGGGAGGTGGACGTCGTGGTCAGCTCGTCGAGCCCGTCGTCGCCGCGGAACACCAGGGAGGAGTTGCCTCGCTCTGCCAGGACGCCCGCGATCATCGGCGCCAGCCGGGGGTCCGCGACGCCGACCGCCTGGGATCGGACCTTGGCCGGATTTGTCAGCGGGCCGAGAGCGTTGAAGACCGTGCGGATGCCCAACTGGCTGCGGGCCGCGGCGACATGGCGCAGCGCCGGGTGGAACTTCACGGCGAAGCAGAAGGTGATGCCCGCCTCCTCCGCGACCTCGGCGACCCGCTGGGGCGTCAGGTCGAGGTTGACGCCGAGCTTCTCCAGGACGTCGGAGGAGCCGGACGCCGACGAGGCGGCCCGGTTGCCGTGCTTGACGACCTTGGCGCCGGTGCCGGCCACCACCAGCGCGGACATCGTGGAGATGTTCACCGTCTTCGCGCCGTCACCGCCCGTGCCGACGATGTCGACCGTGCGGCCGGACACCTCGATCACCTTGGCGTGCTCGTACATCGCGCGGACGACGCCCGTGATCTCCTCGACGGTCTCGCCCTTGGCCCGCAGGGCCACCACGAAGCCGGCGATCTGGGCGTCGGTCGCCTCGCCGCGCATGATCCGGTCCATCGCCCAGGCCGTCGCGTCGGCGCTCTGGTCACGTCCGTCCAGCAGGGCGTTCAGCACCTCGGGCCAGGAACGGCCCGCCGCGGTGTCGCCTCCAGCGGGGGTCACAGCGCTCATAAGCCGCTCCTGGGTGAGGTCCCGGATTCCGGGACACGAGTCTCAACGAGGTCCACCCTATCCAGCCGCCGGGCATGGCGAGGGGCCCCGTCCGAACACCGGACGGGGCCCCTGCCGTGGCGTGGCGTGCGCAGCGATCAGTGGTGGCCGTGGCCGCTCGTGATCTCCTTGTACTCCTCGACGGTGGCCTTCGGGATCTGGGAGTCCTCGCCGTAGAGCGCGTCGCTGAGCTTGGCGCGCAGCTTCTGCGTGCCCGGCACCTTGCGCTCGACACCGTTCTCGTCGACCGTCGGGCCGATCGCGGCCGGCGCGTACTGCTCGTGCGCCGTGAGGGTGTGCAGCTGCTCCTGGCTGAGCGGCTCGTGGATCTCGATGAACTCACCGTGCGGCAGGCGCTTGATGATGCCGGTCTCGCGACCGTGCAGCACCTTCTCCCTGTCCCGGCGCTGCAGGCCGAGGCAGATCCGCTTGGTGACGATGAACGCGATGACCGGTCCGACGATGAAGAAGATCCGGACGAACCAGGTAACGGCGTTGATCGACAGGCTGAAGTGCGTGGCCCACAGGTCGTTGCCACCACCGACCAGCGTGATCATGTACATCGTGACCCAGGCGACACCCAGAGCGGTACGGGTCGGGTGGTTGCGCGGACGGTCCAGGATGTGGTGCTCGCGCTTGTCACCGGTGATCCAGGACTCGATGAACGGGTAGGCCGCCATCGCCGCCAGGACCACACCGAAGAGCACCAGCGGGATGAACACGCCCAGGACGAGCGTGTGACCCCAGAAGTTGATCTCCCAGCCGGGCATGAAGCGGATCAGGCCCTCGGCGAAGCCCATGTACCAGTCGGGCTGGGCGCCGGTGGACACCTGGTCCGGACGGTAGGGGCCCATGGCCCAGATCGGGTTGATCTGCGCGACGGCCGCGATGGCCGCGATGACACCGAAGACCAGGAAGAAGAAGCCTCCGGCCTTCGCCATGTACACCGGCAGCAGCGGCATGCCGACGACGTTCTTCTCGGACTTTCCGGGGCCCGCGAACTGCGTGTGCTTGTGGTAGAAGACCAGGATCAGGTGGCCGACCACCAGGCCGAGCATGATGCCCGGCAGCAGCAGGATGTGGATCGAGTAGAACCGGGCCACGAAGTCGTGGCCGGGGAACTGACCGCCGAAGAGGAAGAACGAGATGTACGTGCCGACGATCGGCATGGACAGGATCGCGCCCTCGGTGAAGCGGACACCGGTGCCGGAGAGCAGGTCGTCCGGGAGCGAGTAACCGGTGAAGCCGGTGAACATGCCCAGGACGAACAGCAGGAAGCCGAACAGCCAGTTGATCTCACGCGGCTTGCGGAACGCGCCGGTGAAGAACACGCGCATCATGTGCACGAACATGCCGGCGAGGAAGATCAGCGCGGCCCAGTGGTGGATCTGCCGGATCAGCAGACCACCGCGCACGTCGAAGGAGATGTGCAGGGTCGAGTTGAACGCCTCGGACATCAGCTGGCCCTGCAGCGGGACGTAGCTGCCGTGGTACTCCACCTCGTTCATCGACGGGTGGAAGAACAGCGTCAGATACACACCCGTGAGGATGATGATGATGAAGCTGTACAGGCACACTTCGCCCAACATGAACGACCAGTGGTCGGGGAAGATCTTGCGCATGTTGGACTTGGCCAGGGAGTAGATCCCGAGCCGGCCGTCGGCCCAGTCGGCGACGCGCTCGCCGGCGGGCGCCTTGCCGCGTCGCTCGTTGTTCTCGTTGGTGCTCATCCGCGCTCCCAGAATGCAGGACCGACGGGCACTTCGAAGTCGCCGAGCGCCTCGAGGTAGCCCTCGTCGTTCACGCCGATGCGGAGCTGCGGCAGGGCGTGACCGGCGGGGCCGAAGATCACCCGGGCACCGTCGGAGAGGTCGAAGGTGGACTGGTGGCAGGGGCACAGCACGTGGTGCGTCTGCTGCTCGTACAGCGAGATCGGGCAACCGACGTGGGTGCAGATCTTCGAGTACGCCACGATGCCCTCGTGCGACCACTCGAGCTCGCGCTTGTCCTTGATGTTGGCCGGCTGGAGCCGGACGATCATCAGGGCCGCCTTGGCGATCTCGTTCTGGAACTCCTCGTCGGTCTCCTCCAGGCCCTCGGGCTTGGCGAAGGTCAGCGAGCCGACGGCGACGTCCTCGGGACGCAGCGGCTCGTTGGTGTTCATGTTGACGAGCAGCTTGCCCTTGGCCCACAGGGTGTGCCGGAGCGAGGTCCCGGGCAGCGGGCCGAGGTCACGCAACAGCATGAGGCCGGAGAGCGGCACCAGGGCGAGCGCACCGAACATCGTGGTGCGGATCAGCCCGCGGCGGCCGATCGCCGACTCCTTGGCACCCTGCTTGAAGTCGGCGATGACCTTCGCCTTGACCTCCGGCGGCGCCGCGATCGCGTGACGCTCGTCGGCGATCTCCACGTCGGACATCAGGGTGCGGGCCCAGTGGACCGCGCCCGCGCCGATGCAGAACAGCGCCGTGCCGAGGGTCAGGCCCAGCGCGAAGTTCAGCGCGCTGAGGTGGCCGATCGGGAAGACGAAGATCGACTTGTCGTGCGGGATCGCCACGTACGAGGCGATGAAGCCGACGGTGGCGAGCATCGAGACCGTGAACAGCAGGGCGACGACGCGCTCGGACCGCTTGGCGGCCCGCTCGTCGATGTCCTGGATCCGGTGCTCGTGGGGCGGCAGGCCCGGGTCCGCGAACGGGTCCTTCTCGTCCGCGATGCTCACCGCGCCGTGCGCGGTCTCCTGCTCAGCGGGCAGGTTCTCTTCTGGAATGTCTTGGCTACTCATGACTTCTTGGCCTTTGCGGTCCGAGCGGCGACCCAGACGGCGACCGCGATCAGTGCGCCGAGACCGAAGATCCACGCGAACAGGCCCTCGGTGACCGGCCCGAGGCCGCCCAGTTCGAGACCGCCGGGGTTCTCCGTCTTGTCGCTGTCGACCGCGTTCAGGTACGCGATGATGTCCTTCTTGTTCTTCTCCGACAGGGTCGTGTCGGGGAAGGACGGCATGTTCTGCGGGCCGGTGAGCATGGCCTCGTACATGTGCTTCGGGTCGACGCCCTCAAGTGTCGGCGCGTACTTGCCCTCGGTCAGCGCACCGCCCTTGCCGGTGAAGTTGTGGCACTGCGCGCAGTTGGTGCGGAACAGTTCGCCGCCCTTGGAGATGTCCGCGCCTTCGGGGCTGTACTGCTCGCCCGTCGGCACCTGCGGACCGGCACCCAGCGAGGCGACGTACGCCGCGAGCAGGTCGATCTGGGCCTGCGTGTAGACGGGCTTCTTGCGCGGGGCCTGGGCGCCCTGGGAGGTGGCGGCGGGCATACGGCCGGTGCCGACCTGGAAGTCGACGGCCGCGGCGCCGACGCCCACCAGGCTCGGGCCGTCGGAGGAGCCCTGGCCACCGGTGCCGTGGCAGCTGGCGCAGCCGACCGAGTAGAGCTTCTTGCCCTGCTCGATGGTCAGGGACTGGGCGGTTTCATCGGCCTGCGCCTTGCTCGCGGGCGCGAACGCGGAGTACAGCCCCCCCGTGGCCGCCAGCGCGAGGAGTAGGACGACGACCGCCGCCAACGGATGGCGTCGTCGTGCGGAGAGCTTTTTCACGGATTACCCCGGTGTCAGGATCTTCTGCGTCGATGCTTCTGGGATGAGCGTTTCGAGAAACGCGTGCGGGAACGGCCCCGGCTACTTGATCATGTAGATCGTGGCGAAGAGGCCGATCCAGACGACATCGACGAAGTGCCAGTAGTAGGACACGACGATGGCCGCGGTCGCCTGTTCGT
The DNA here is from genome assembly GCF_025642155.1 of Streptomyces sp. HUAS 15-9. Lineage (NCBI taxonomy): Bacteria > Bacillati > Actinomycetota > Actinomycetes > Kitasatosporales > Streptomycetaceae > Streptomyces > Streptomyces qianjiangensis. The sequence continues at coordinate 2,446,896 of NZ_CP106798.1, forward strand.
GCGTGAACCTCTTGGCCGCGTAGGTGCGGCCGAGGACGAACAGGAAGGCGATGAGGCCGCCCGTCACGTGCATGCCGTGGAAGCCGGTGGTCAGGTAGAACACCGAGCCGTACGGGTCGGAGGAGAGCGAGAGCCCGTCCTTCCGCACCAGCTCGGTGTACTCGTAGATCTGACCGCCGATGAAGATCGCACCCATGATGAAGGTGACGATGAACCAGGCCCGGAGCTTCTTCACGTCACCGCGCTCGGCGGCGAAGACGCCCATCTGGCAGGTGAAGGAAGAGAGCACCAGGATCGTGGTGTTCGTCGCCGAGAACGGGAAGTTCAAGGCCTCGGCCATGCGCTTCCAGTGCTCGGGACCGGTCACCGATCGAAGGGTGAAGTACATCGCGAAGAGGGCCGCGAAGAACATCAGCTCGGAACTCAGCCAGATGATGGTTCCGACGCTGGTGAGGTTCGGCCGATTGACCGACGGGTGCGCGTGCCCGGTATCTACTGTCGTTGCTGTCGCCACGCCGACATTATGTCGGTCGCTTATCCCGCCCTCACTCCGGGGGGTGCCGTTCGGAGTGTCCGTACCGTGTGTACTGCCCGGATGGCCCATCCACCGGTCTTTCGAAGTCCTGTCCGACCCAGTGTTGACATGGTGTCGGAAGGGGTAGCATCCGGCCCATCGGTCCTGTCCGTACGACGCTGACGTCTCGGAGGAACAATGCAGCCGACCGCCACGGTGCTGGTCTACAGCGACGACTCCAACACCCGCGCGCAGGTGCGGCTCGCCACCGGCCGCAGGCCGGCTCCCGACGTCCCTGTGGTGGAGTTCGTGGAATGCGCGACTCCCGCGGCCGTTCTGACGGAGCTGGGCAAGGGTGGCATCGACGTCTGTGTGCTGGACGGCGAGGCCGTGCCCATGGGGGGCATGGGCCTGTGCCGCCAGATCAAGGACGAGGTGTTCAACTGCCCGCCGGTGCTCCTGCTGATCGGCCGCCCCCAGGACGCCTGGCTGGCCACCTGGAGCCGCGCCGACGCGGCTGTGACGCTCCCTGTGGAGCCGGTGGAGTTCGCGGCGGCCCTGGCGTCCCTGCTGCGGCAGAAGAAGCTCCAGAGCGTCTAGGAGCCCTCCAGCACCCCAGGGCGGTCATACCGCCGTCGGCCGGAGGCGGTCCGCGTCCTGGGGTTTCGGGGTGTCCTGCTTGCCGTTGGTCAGGGCGCTGCCCGTGCGCCACTTGGTCCAGTCGAGGTTCCAGTCGCCGAAGCCGTTGCCGAACGGCTCCATCTCGTGCCCGTTGGAGTTGACGACCTTGACCAGGTCGCCGGGGTGGAACGTGTCGAAGAACCACTCGGCGTTGCTGGTGTTCATACCGGTGCAGCCGTGGCTGACGTTCGCGGACCCCTGTGAGCCCACCGACCAGGGTGCCGCGTGCACGTACTCGCCCGACCAGGTGACGCGGGTCGCGTAGTACACCGACAGGTCGTAGGAGTCGGAACTGTTCTCGGAGATGCCGACGGTGGTGCCGCGCATGCGTACGAGGTACTGCTTCTCCAGCACCACCTTGACGCCGTTGCGGGTCTCGAAACCGGGCTTTCCGGTGGTCACCGGGATCGTCTTGATCAGCGCGTCGTTCTTGTAGACCGAGATGGAGTGCGCCGACGCGTCCGTGACGGCAAGGATCTTGTCGCCCGTGGTGAGCGTGAGCGGCTTGGCCTTGCCGCCCCACAGCCGGTCGCCGATCTTCACGCCCTCCAGGTTGCTGTGCACCACGATGGTCGCGTGGGCGGGCCAGTAGTCCTTGGGGCGGAAGTGCAGTTGCTTGTCGTTCACCCAGTACCAGGTGCCGTCCGCGGCGGGCGTGGAGTCCACCCTGAGGGCGCGCTCGACGACGGCCCGCTGGGCCTTGTCCTTGATGGGCTGGCTGAGGTCGGCCGTGACGGGCTGCCCGACGCCGTACTGGCCCGCCTTGGGCCCGAAGGTGACGTCCAGGGTCTTCTTGCTGGTGGGCTTGCTGGTGTCGAAGGTGAGGACCTTGCGGCCGGGCGCCCCGTCCTCGTCCTCGGTGCTGACCCGCACCGTGTAGTGGGCGTTCGCGGCCAGCGGGGCGGTGCTGTGCCAGCGGCTGCCGTCGGCGGCCAGTTCGCCCGCCACATAGCGTCCCGTCGAGTCGGTGGCCGTGACGTCCGTGATGCGTCCCTCACCGTCCTCCGCGGTGACCTCCAGCGGCTTGTCCGGGTCGACCTTCTTCCCCGCCCCGGTGGGGGTGTTGAGGGAGATCTGGTCCGCCGCGTCGTACGGCTCGGCCGCCAGCGGGTTTTCGTCCGAACCACACGCGGTGGCGCCGACGCCCAGGGCGGTCACCAGCAGCGTGCAGCCGACGACGACGGTGCGGGTGCGCGGAGAGGTTCTCATGGACCTCACGCTAAGAAGCTTCACCGGCCGCGGCGCGGTGGGTGAGGCCGAACGGGGGACGGCCACGGGGCGCCCCCGAACCGCAAAAGACGGAGCCCGGACCTCCTGACGGAGTGTCCGGGCTCCCCTGTCGGCGCGGCGCCGAGGCCCCTGGCGGTACTACTGGGTGCGGTTCTCACCGTGGTAGTACTCGAAGACCCAGCCGAACAGGCCGATAAGGATGATCGGCGCCGAGAAGTACAGCAGCCACCAGCCGACCGCGACACCGAGGAAGGCCAACGCGCCACCGATGCCGAGGGCGAGCGGCTGCCAGCTGTGCGGGCTGAAGAAGCCCAGCTCGCCCGCGTCGTCCGCGACGTCGGCCTCCTTGTTGTCCTGGGCACCCGCGTCGACCCGCCGGGCGGTGAAGCCCAGGTAGAAGCCGACCATGATGCTCAGGCCGAAGGCCAGGAAGAGCGCCGTGGTACCGGCCGGCTCCTTCGACCACACGCCATAGACGACCGCCATGGCGAGGAAGAAGACGCTCAGCCAGATGAACAACCGGCCCTGGATCTTCACTTGCCGGCCTCCTTGCTGCCCGCGATGGCGCTGGTGCCATGACCGGCGAGCTCCAGCTGCTCCATGGCGGCGATCTCCGGGTGGTGCAGGTCGAACGCCGGGGATTCACTGCGGATCCGCGGCAGGGTGACGAAGTTGTGCCGCGGCGGCGGGCAGGAGGTCGCCCACTCCAGCGAACGGCCGTAGCCCCACGGGTCGTCGACGCCGACCGGCTTGCCGTACTTCGCCGTCTTCCAGATGTTGTAGAGGAACGGCAGGATCGACAGGCCGAGCAGGAAGGAGCTGATCGTCGAGACCGTGTTCAGGGCGGTGAACCCGTCGGCCGCGAGGTAGTCGGCGTAGCGGCGCGGCATGCCCTCGACGCCCAGCCAGTGCTGGACCAGGAACGTGCCGTGGAAGCCGATGAACAGCGTCCAGAAGGTGATCTTGCCGAGACGCTCGTCGAGCATCTTGCCGGTGAACTTGGGCCACCAGAAGTGGAAGCCGGAGAACATGGCGAAGACGACCGTACCGAAGACCACGTAGTGGAAGTGCGCCACCACGAAGTACGAGTCCGAGACATGGAAGTCCATCGGCGGCGAGGCCAGGATGACACCGGTCAGACCACCGAACGTGAAGGTGATCAGGAAGCCGGTCGCCCAGAGCATCGGTGTCTCGAACGACAACGAGCCCTTCCACATGGTGCCGATCCAGTTGAAGAACTTCACACCGGTCGGGACCGCGATCAGGAAGGTCATGAAGGAGAAGAACGGCAGCAGCACACCGCCGGTGACATACATGTGGTGGGCCCACACGGTCACGGACAGACCGGCGATCGCGATGGTCGCCGCGATCAGGCCCATGTAGCCGAACATCGGCTTGCGGGCGAAGACCGGGATGACCTCGGAGATGATGCCGAAGAACGGCAGCGCGATGATGTACACCTCTGGATGGCCGAAGAACCAGAAGAGGTGTTGCCACAACAAGGCTCCGCCGTTGGCGGAATCAAACACATGGGCACCGAATTTACGGTCCGCCTCCAGGGCGAACAGCGCCGCGGCCAGCACCGGGAACACGATCAGGACCAGCAGCGCGGTCAGCAGCACGTTCCACACGAAGATCGGCATGCGGAACATCGTCATGCCCGGGGCTCGCATGCAGATGATCGTGGTGATGAAGTTGACCGCGCCGAGGATGGTGCCGAAGCCGGAGAAGGCCAGACCCATGATCCACATGTCGGCGCCGATGCCCGGCGAGCGGACCGCGTCCGACAGCGGCGAGTAGGCGAACCAGCCGAAGTCGGCCGCGCCCTCGGGGGTGAGGAAGCCACCGACCGCGATCGTCGAGCCGAACAGGTACAGCCAGTAGGCGAACATGTTCAGGCGGGGGAAGGCGACGTCGGGGGCACCGATCTGGAGCGGCATGATCCAGTTCGTGAAGCCGGCGAACAGCGGCGTCGCGAACATCAGCAGCATGACCGTGCCGTGCATCGTGAACGCCTGGTTGAACTGCTCGTTCGACATGAACTGCAGTCCCGGACGGGCCAGCTCGGCACGCATGAGCAGTGCCATCACGCCGCCGATCAGGAAGAACGCGAACGACGTGACGAGGTACATCGTGCCGATCGTCTTGTGGTCGGTGGTCGTCAGCCACTTCACCACGACGTTGCCGGGCTGCTTGCGCCTGACCGGCAGCTCGTTCTCGTACGAGTCTTCAGCTGCCGCGGCACCCTGGGGTTCGTTGAGGATGCTCACAGGTTGTTCGTCTCCCGGTTCTTCTCGTGCGGCGTCTGCGCGATGCCGGCGGGAACGTAACCGGTCTGCCCCTTCTTGGCGAGGTCCTTGAGGTGCTGCTCGTAACGCTCAGGAGAGACGATCTTCACGTTGAACAGCATCCGGGAGTGGTCGACGCCGCAGAGCTCGGCGCACTTGCCGAGGTACGTGCCCTCCTGGCTGGGAACCACCTGGAAGGCGTTGGTGTGGCCCGGGATCACGTCCTGCTTCATCAGGAACGGCACCACCCAGAAGGAGTGGATGACGTCACGCGAGGTGAGGACGAAACGGACCGTCTTGCCCTTGGGGAGCCAGAGGGTCGGGCCGGGGTTGCCGGTCTGCGGGTTCTTCGTGCCGGGCGTACCGACATCGTAGACACCGCCGGCGTTCGCCGGGAAGTCCTTCTTGAACCGGTCCGGAATGGCGGCCAGTTCCGGGGACGTCTTGGCGTTTCCGGTGGAACCGGGTACGTCCGCGATGTAGTTGAAGCCCCAGCTCCACTGGAATCCGACCACGTTGACCGTGACGTCGGGCTTCTTGGAGATGTCCAGGAGCTTCGTCTCGTCCCGGGCCGTGAAGTAGAACAGGACCGAGATGATGATGATCGGGACCACCGTGTACAGGGCCTCGATCGGCATGTTGTACCGGGTCTGCGGAGGTACCTCGACCTTGGTGCGGCTGCGCCTGTGGAAGATGGTCGCCCAGAGGATCAGGCCCCACACCAGCACGCCGACGGCGAGCGCGGCAGCCCAGGAGCCCTGCCACAGGGAGAGGATGCGCGGAGCCTCTTCCGTGACCGGGGTGGGCATACCAAGGCGGGGGAAGTCCTTGTATGTGCAACCGGTAGCGGTCGCCAGGACCAGGCCCGCGGTCATTGCCTGCAGCAGCTTCCGCCGCATCGGGCGCCGCGGCGAGCGGTCGGAGCCGTTGGGACTCACGTAGCGCCTTCCCGAGAGTCTCGCCCGCGCGGTTGGCTGCGGCCTTCTCGCTGGTCGGTCGCCGTCCCGCGTCGGGCAGGGGTTTGATGTTTATGCGGACCAAACCCTAGCCGACGCCCTCCGGGGGTTCGAGGGGAGGGTGCCATACGCGCTGCGGGTCACCCGAAAGCGCCCAGTAGCTCGGGGGTTCGGGTGGTTTGGCGGGTGCGGGATCGTCTCGGCTGGTCGCGCCCACGCGGCGGAGCCGCACATAGGCACAGTCCCGCGCCCCTTCGTACCTGCCGCAAGCTTTAACGTTGCTGTATGTCCTATTTCGATGCCGCCTCTGCCGCTCCTCTTCATCCTGTTGCCCGTCAGGCGTTGTTGGCCTCCCTCGACGAGGGGTGGGCCGATCCCGCTCGGTTGTACAGGGAAGGACGCAGGGCCAGGCTGCTGCTGGACGCCGCTCGGGAGGCGGCTGCCGAGGCCGTGGGGTGCCGGGGTGATGAGCTGGTGTTCACCTCGTCCGGTACACGTGCCGTGCATACGGGAGTCGCGGGTGCGCTGGCCGGGCGTCGGCGGGTCGGACGTCACCTGATCGTGTCAGCGGTCGAACACTCCTCGGTGCTCCATTCGGCAGAGGCGTTCGAGGCGGACGGCGGGACGGTGACCCGGGTGCCGGTGCTGCGTTCGGGCGCGGTGAGCGTCGAGTCGTACGAGAAGGAGCTGCGGCCCGACACCGCGCTGGCCTGTCTGCAGTCGGCCAACCACGAGGTGGGCACCGAGCAGCCGGTCGCGGCGGTGGCCGAGGCGTGCCGGGCGGCCGGGGTACCGCTGCTGGTGGACGCGGCCCAGTCGCTGGGCTGGGGGCGGGTGGAGGGCGACTGGTCGCTGCTCGCGGCGAGCGCCCACAAGTGGGGCGGGCCCTCCGGGGTCGGGCTGCTCGTCGTGCGCAAGGGAGTGCGGTTCGCCTCCCAAGGGCCCGTGGACGAGCGGGAGTCGGGGCGTGCCGCCGGGTTCGAGAACATCCCCGCCGTCGTGGCCGCGGCCGCCTCGCTGCGGGCGGTACGGGCGGATGCGGCCGCCGAGGCGGTACGGCTGCGGGAGCTGACGGAGCGGATCCGGGCACGGGTACCGCAGTTGGTGCCGGACGTGGAGGTGGTCGGCGATCCGGAGCACCGGCTGCCCGGCATCGTCACCTTCTCCTGTCTCTATGTCGACGGAGAGGCCCTGCTGCACGAGTTGGACCGGGAGGGTTTCTCCGTATCGTCCGGATCGTCCTGCACGAGCAGCACACTGACCCCGAGCCATGTACTGAAGGCGATGGGGGTGCTGAGCGAGGGGAACGTGCGGGTGTCGCTGCCGCCGGGGACGGCCGAGGAGGACGTCGAGCGGTTCCTCGGGGTGCTCGCGGGGGCTGTGGCCGGGGTGCGGGAGAAGCTGGGAGCGCCGGCTCCGGCGACCGTGGTGCGGGCCGATGAACTGGTGGTGGACGCCCTCGGCAAGCGCTGCCCGATCCCGGTGATCGAGCTGGCCAAGGTCATCGGGGACGTGCCGGTGGGCGGCACGGTGCGGGTCCTGTCGGACGACGAGGCGGCCCGGCTGGACATTCCCGCGTGGTGCGAGATGCGGGGGCAGGAGTACGTGGGTGAGGAGCCGGCGGACCAGGGGTCGGCGTACGTGGTCCGCCGGGTGTCCTGATCAGGCCAGGTGCGCCCGGACCTCGGCGGCGGCGTCATGGCCGTACGCCTTGGTGAAGCGGTCCATGAAGTGGGCGCGGCGCAGCTGGTACTCCTGGGTGCCGACCGTCTCGATGACGAGGGTGGCGAGCATGCAGCCGACCTGGGCGGCGCGCTCCAGGGAGACGCCCCAGGCGAGGCCGGAGAGGAAGCCGGCGCGGAAGGCGTCGCCGACACCGGTGGGGTCGGCCTTGCGCTCCTCCTCCGGGCAGCCGACCTCGATCGGGTCCTCGCCGGCCCGCTCGACGCGGACGCCGCGCGAGCCGAGGGTGGTGACACGGTGGCCGACCTTGCCGAGGATCTCCTCGTCGGTCCAGCCGGTCTTGGACTCGATGAGGCCCTTCTCGTACTCGTTGGAGAAGAGGTACGTCGCGCCGTCCAGCAGTATCCGGATCTCTTCGCCGTCCATGCGGGCGATCTGCTGGGAGAAGTCGGCGGCGAACGCGAGGGAACGGGAGCGGCACTCCTCCGTGTGCCGGAGCATCGCCTCCGGGTCGTCGGCGCCGATCAGGACCAGGTCGAGGCCGCCGACGCGGTCCGCGACGGTCTTCAGCTCGATGAGGCGGGCCTCGCTCATCGCGCCCGTGTAGAAGGAGCCGATCTGGTTGTGGTCCGCGTCGGTGGTGCACACGAAGCGGGCGGTGTGCAGGGTCTCGGAGATACGGACCGATTCGGTGTCGACACCGTGCCGCTCGAGCCAGGCGCGGTAGTCGTCGAAGTCGAAGCCCGCGGCGCCGACCAGGATCGGCCGCGAGCCGAGCTGTCCCATGCCGAAGGCGATGTTCGCGGCTACGCCGCCCCGGCGTACGTCCAGGTTGTCGACCAGGAAGGAGAGCGAGACCGTGTGCAGCTGGTCCGCGACGAACTGGTCGGCGAAGCGGCCGGGGAAGGTCATGAGGTGGTCGGTGGCGATGGAGCCGGTGACTGCGATGCGCACGGCGGGGACTCTCCTGGAGGGAGGCGGGTTGACAGTTCACGCTACCGGTTGACAGTTCACGCTACCGGGTTCGGGCGGGGCTCTGAAGTTGGCAAAACTACCCGATAGTAGATCTTTCTTCGCGCGGCTCGACGTGCTTACGGTTCCGCCATGACAAACCTGAAGGTCCACGCCCCCGCTCCGGCCGACCTCGACGGCGACCTTGCGTCGCTGCGCGGGGACTGTGCGCGGATGGCGCCCCACTGGGCCGCTCCGGAGCACATCGATGCCCGTCCGGTCTCCCCGTCACTCATCCACGGCGTGACCGTCCCGGTCAGGTCCGCCCGGCTGCTGGACGCTATGTCCGACTACGGCGACTGACTGGCGACCGAGTGAGGTACGCCCCCTGAGCCGCCCCGGCGCCTTTCAGGGAACCGCGCGCTCCCCCGCTGCGTCCCATTGCCGTCCCCCGTGAAGGGGATGCGGGATACGACCCAGCGAGGAGCGATGCGGTGAACACCGAGCGACCCGACCACGATGCGGAGGCCTCCGGCAGTCCGCGCGACACCGAGCCCGGCGTCGGAACTCCCACGGGCGACTCGGAGACGACGCAGTCCTCGGACACGGCTCGCGAAGCGACGGGCAGCGAGGTCGCGGAGGCGTCCGCCGGTACATCCGCTGCCCCGAAGACCGGGGACGAGACACCGAAGGGCGGGGCCACCGGGGCGGAGAGCGCCGCCCACGCGAGTGAGCCCGACGGCGAGGCAGCGGCTGACAAGGCCCCGGGGGCGCGGGACGGCGAAGCCACGGGGCCGCAGGCCGCGCTCGAAGCGCCGGGCGACGGTGACGACGCCGGACCCGAGGCCGCCGAGCCCCGGGCCGCACGCGGAACAGCGGGCGAGGAGGCCACCGGGCCGGAGACCGGGCGCACGGATTCGGACAGCGCCGCGCTTGCGCCGACGACCGAGGCCCAGGCTCCGAGCGCCGCCGAGGCCGAAGCCGGGCACGGGACGGCGGACGACCAACCCGCCGCGCCGGAGCCTGGGCACCCGAGCACGGACAGCTCCGGCGGTGCACCGGCGGCCCAGGCTCCGAGCACCGCCGCCACCGAGGCCCAAGCCGGGCACAGGACGGCGGACGACCAACCCGCCGCGCCGGAGCCTGGGCACCCGAGCACGGACAGCTCCGGCGGTGCACCGGCGGCCCAGGCTCCGAGCACCGCCGCCACCGAGGCCCAAGCCGGGCACAGGACGGCGGACGACCAACCCGCCGCGCCGGAGCCTGGGCACCCGAGCACGGACAGCTCCGGCGGTGCACCGGCGGCCGAGGCGGAGGCTGATGTCGTCGGGGCGGGCGGTGAGGTTCCCGAGGTCGGGCGGGGCTTCGGCGGCGGTGAGGAGCGGAGCGCGCGGCGGCGGTCGGCGGCGCTTGTCGCCTCTGTCGCGGCCGCCGTGTTGCTGGTCGGTGGTGGTGGGGCGTATCTGGCCGCGCATGCCAGTGGTGGCTCGGGAGGGAGCAGTGGGTCGGGGGCGCCAGGGGGTGGGGGAACTCCCCCGCCGCTCGCCCTTGACGGCTATGCCTCCGCGTCGGGCGGTACGAACGGCATCGCGCCCGGTGAGCCCAATCCGTACGGCGTGACCTACGAGGCGACCGGCAAGCTGCCCGACGGGCCCGGCTCGGCCGCCGTGTACCGGCCTGCCGGGGAGGTCACCAAGGACGAGGTGGCCCGTCTGGCCGAGGCGTTCGGGATCGACGGGACGCCGGTGGCCGAGGGGCAGACCTGGCGGGTCGGGCCGGACAAGGACGGCTCGGGGCCGAGTCTCCAGGTGAACAAGGAGGCCCCGGGCAGCTGGACCTTCAGCCGGTACACGCCGGGCACCGACAACTGCAAGAGCACCCTCGTCTGCGCCCAGGACCCCGGCGCCCCGGCCGGTGACTCCGTGAGCGTGGCGGACGCGCGGAAGGCCGCGGCACCGGTCCTGAAGGCGCTGGGCCAGGACGACGCGAAGGTCGACGCGAGCCAGGTGATGGGCGCCCAGCGGGTGGTGAACGCCGATCCGGTGGTCGGCGGCCTGCCCACCTACGGCTGGACGACCGGTCTGACCGTCGGCAGGCAGGGCGAGGTGATCGGCGGCTACGGGCTGCTGAAGACGCCGGTCAAGGGCGACACGTATCCCGTGCTGAGCGCGCGCAGGACGCTGGACCTGATGAACTCGGCACCGCGGACCGACGCGCGCATGGGCATCGGCGGCTGCGCCAGCCCCGTACCGCTGAAGGACCGGCTCGAGCAGCCCTGCGGCACGTCGACGTCGGCACCGACCTCACCGCTGTCGGCGACGCCCACCCCGGCACAGGACCCTTCCACGGTCACGGTGGACCGCGCGGTGTTCGGGCTGGCCTCGCACTCGGTCGAGGGGCGGCAGGCGCTGGTCCCGTCCTGGCTGTTCGAGGTGACGGGGTCGCAGGCGCGGGGCGCCTTCACGGTGACGTATCCGGCGGTCGACCCGAAGTACCTGGCCTCGTCGGCACCGGCCACGCAACCGTCCTCACCGCGCGACGACGAGCCGACCTCGGCGCCGAAGACGAAGGACGTCCATGTCGACGGCTACACGGCCGACGACAAGGAGCTGACCGTGAGCTTCATGGGCGGGGTGTGCGCCGACTACACGGCGTCCGCGGACGAGAGCGCTGACCGGGTGACGGTCACGGTGACGGAGAAGCCGTGGCCCGACAAGGTCTGCATCATGATCGCCAAGCAGTTCCAGCAGACCGTCCAGCTGGACGAACCCCTCGGCACCCGCAAGGTCGTCGGCTCGGACGGCAAGGAGATCCCGCTGCGGAAGCCTGGAGCACGACTGCCGCAGCCGTCCTCGGCGACGCGCTAGCCGCGGCGCGGGGATACGCGAAGGCGGCGGCCCCGTCGGAGGGGGCCGCCGCCTTCGCGGTGTTCGGGGTGCGGTTCAGCTGAAGGAGTCGCCGCAGGCGCAGGAGCCGGTCGCGTTCGGGTTGTCGATCGTGAAGCCCTGCTTCTCGATCGTGTCCACGAAGTCGACGGTGGCGCCGCCCAGGTACGGGGCGCTCATGCGGTCGGTGACGACCTTGACCCCGTCGAAGTCCTTCAGGACATCGCCGTCGAGCGAACGCTCGTCGAAGAACAGCTGGTAGCGCAGGCCGGAGCAGCCGCCGGGCTGGACGGCGACGCGCAGCGCGAGGTCGTCACGGCCTTCCTGGTCGAGCAGGGCCCTGACCTTGGACGCAGCGGCGTCGGTCAGAACGATGCCGTCGGTGACGGTGGTGGTCTCGTCCGATACGGACATCTATCTCTCCCGGGTTGTACGGAGACTGCTTGCCGACAGTGCAACCGGCGGGGCCCACGAATTCATTCCGGGCCGAGCACTTGCGTTTTCGGTTCCTCTTCATGCTCGCATACGCGTCGTGGAGCGAACAGTGAACCCGGGGCGAGCCGGGCGGGATTCACGTCACATCGACGCTATCGCCATCGTCAAACTGACGTGAAGCGGTTATGATAGATAGCGTCAGTTCGACGAAAAGAACAAGAAAGGGTGCGTGTCGTGACCACCGCCCAGATCCAGGAGCTCGACGTACAGCCGACTCCCCTCGCCCTGCTGCTCCTCGGCCGTGAGGCCGACCCCAAGAGTGAGCGCGGCGTCGAATGCCCCGGCGACCTGCCCGCCCCGTCCGACCCGGACCTGGTCGAGCGCGCCCGCGTGGCCAAAGAAAAGCTCGGTGACAAGGTCTTCGTGCTCGGCCATCACTATCAGCGCGACGAGGTCATCCAGTTCGCCGACGTCACGGGCGACTCCTTCAAGCTGGCGCGGGACGCGGCGGCACGCCCGGAGGCCGAGTACATCGTCTTCTGCGGCGTTCACTTCATGGCCGAGTCGGCCGACATCCTGACGACCGACGCCCAGAAGGTCGTCCTGCCCGACCTGGCCGCCGGCTGCTCCATGGCCGACATGGCGACGGCCGAGCAGGTGGCGGAGTGCTGGGACGCGCTGGCGGAGGCCGGCATGGTCGAGCAGGTCGTGCCCGTCTCGTACATGAACTCCTCCGCGGACATCAAGGCGTTCACGGGCAGGCACGGCGGCACGATCTGCACCTCCTCGAACGCGAAGCGGGCTCTTGAGTGGGCCTTCGAGCAGGGCGAGAAGGTCCTGTTCCTGCCGGACCAGCACCTGGGCCGCAACACCGCCGTCCGCGACATGGGCCTGTCCCTCGAGGACTGCGTCGTCTACAACCCGCACAAGCCGAACGGCGGCCTGACCGTCGACGAGCTGCGCGCGGCGAAGATGATCCTGTGGCGGGGCCACTGCTCGGTCCACGGCCGCTTCAACCTGGACTCGGTCAACGAGGTGCGCGCCCGGATCCCCGGTGTGAACGTCCTGGTCCACCCCGAGTGCACCAACGAGGTCGTGAGCGCCGCCGACTACGTCGGCTCCACGGAGTACATCATCAAGACCCTGGAGGCCGCCCCGGCCGGTTCCAAGTGGGCCATCGGCACGGAGCTGAACCTGGTCCGCCGCCTTGCGAACCGCTACGCGCCCCAGGGCAAGGACGTCGTCTTCCTCGACAAGACGGTCTGCTTCTGCTCGACCATGAACCGCATCGACCTCCCGCACCTGGTCTGGGCCCTGGAGTCCCTGGCCGAGGGCAACCTGGTCAACCGCATCGAGGTCGACAAGGAGACCGAGGCGTTCGCGAAGCTGGCGCTGGAGCGGATGCTGGCGCTGCCGTAAAGAAGCACCCCGCGTGTAGCTGCCGTACAGAAGTGCCCGCGTGTAATCGGAGCGGTGCCCACCTGGGGGGGGCACCGCGAGGTCAGTCCGTTCTGGGGCGGACCAGGCCCGACTCGTACGCGATCACCACGAGCTGTGCCCGGTCCCGGGCGCCCAGCTTGGCCATGGCCCGGTTGACGTGGGTCTTCACCGTCAGCGGGCTGACCTCGAGGCGCTCGGCGATCTCGTCGTTGGAGTGACCGGCGGCGACCTGGACCAGCACCTCACGCTCCCGGCCCGTGAGCGCGTTCAGCCGCTCCGAGCGGGCGGGGTCGCGGCCGTCGTCCCCCGCGTCGCCCTGGGCCAGGAAGCGGGCGATCAGGCCCTTGGTGGCCGTCGGGGAGAGCAGGGCCTCGCCGCCCGCGGCGATCCGGATGGCGCTGAGAAGCTCCTCGGGCTCCGCCCCCTTGCCGAGAAAGCCGGAAGCGCCCGCGCGCAGCGCCTGCACCACGTAGTCGTCGACCTCGAAGGTCGTCAGGATCACCACACGGACATCCGTGAGGGCGGGGTCGGTGCTGATGAGGCGGGTGGCCGCGAGGCCGTCGGTGCCCGGCATCCGGATGTCCATCAGGACGACGTCGGCCTGCCGCTCCCGGGTCAGCCGTACCGCCTCCGCGCCGTCGGACGCCTCACCCACGACCTCCATGTCGGGCTCGGAGTCGACGAGCACCCGGAACGCGCTGCGGAGCAGTGCCTGGTCGTCGGCGAGCAGGACACGGATCGTCATACGGTCTCCCCCGTCGCGGCGGTGCGGGTCTTGGCCGGAAGGATCGCATGCACGCGGAAGCCGCCTCCGTAGCGGGGACCCGTGGTGAGGGTGCCGCGCAGGGCGGTGACGCGTTCCCGCATGCCGAGCAGTCCATGGCCGCCGCCCACCTCGACGGTGGCGTTGTCCCCGGAGCCGTCGTCCAGGACGGTGACCTCGATGTTCGGTCCCACGCGTACGACGCTGACCTCGGCCCTGGCCTCGGGGCCCGCGTGCTTCTGCACATTGGTCAGGGCCTCCTGGATGATCCGGTACGCCGCCAGGTCGACGGCGGCGGGCAGTGCGGTGCCCTGGTCGGCGCGGGCGACCTGGACCGGGAGCCCGGCGCTGCGGAAGGTGCCGGCGAGTTCGTCGAGCAGGCTGAGGCCGGGGGCCGGCTCGGTGGGGGCCTCGGGGTCGCCGGACTGGCGCAGCAGGCCGACGGTGGCGCGGAGCTCGTTGAGCGCGGAGCGGCTGGCCTCGCGCACATGCGCGAGGGCCTCCTTGGCCTGGTCGGGGCGCTTGTCCATGACATGGGCGGCGACCCCGGCCTGAACGTTGACCAGGGCGATGTGATGCGCGACGACATCGTGCAGATCGCGGGCGATGCGCAGCCGCTCCTCGGCGACGCGCCGCCGGGCCTCCTCCTCCCGGGTGCGCTCCGCGCGCTCGGCGCGCTCCCGCATGGCCCGCACGACCGTACGGCGGCTGCGGACGGCGTCTCCTGCGGTGGCGCCGATACCGGTCCAGGCGAAGATGGCGAGGTTCTCCTGGGCGTACCAGGGCAGCGGTCCCGCGAGCATGGCGGCGCCGGTCAGCACGGTCATGGTGAGCAGGCCGACGCGCCAGGTGGTGGGGCGGTCGGTGAGGGAGGCGACGGTGTAGAGGGCGACCACGGCGGCCATCGCGACCGGGGCGCGGGGGTCACCGGTGACGCACTCGACCAGGGCGACGGTGCCGGTGACCGCGAGGACCGTCTTGGGGGCGCTGCGGCGGAAGACGAGCGCGGCGGCGCCGACGGTGATGAGGACCAGGCTGAGCGGGTCCGGGCTGCGGACGCCCCAGATGACGTCGGCCTCCCCCTGGGGGTCCACGAAGGAGCCGACGACCATGCACACCAGAGCGCCCGCCGCGATCGCCGCGTCGAGCGCGAGGGGGTGCGCCGTCAGTTGGCCGCGGGCGCGTTCCAGGGTGCTCACGGGGTGAACAGTACGTCGCCGGACGCCGCCGCCCCCAGGCCCGTCACCCCGGGATCAGACCGTCGTCGCTGAGCAGTTCCCGGACCTCCTCCAGCGTCGCGTCGGGTGACGGGAGGATCAGGTCGGAGGGGGTCAGGGAGTCGTCGGGTACCGGTTCGCCCAGGTCGCGGACCCTGGTGAGGAGTGCCTGGAGGGTGCGGCGGAAGGCGGGGCCGTCGCCGTTCTCCATCTCGGACAGGAGCTCGTCGTCCAGCTTGTCGAGTTCGGCGAGGTGGCTGCCGGCCAGCCTCACCTGACCCTCCCCCATGATCCGTACGATCATGTCCGCCATCTCGGCCCTCCAGGCGTGTGGCTACTGCTTGTCGAAGCGCGGGGTGTCCTGCGGCTGCTGCTGGGACTGCGACTGGCCGGTGCCGCCCTCGATCGCCTGCTGGGGCGAGCCTCCGGCCAGCTCCGCCTTCATGCGCTGCAGTTCCAGCTCTACATCCGTACCACCGGAGAGCCGGTCCAGCTCGGCCTGGATGTCGTCCTTGGCCATGCCGGAGGGGTCGTCCAGGGCGCCGGAGGCGAGGAGCTCGTCGATGGCGCCCGCGCGGGCCTGGAGCTGGGCCGTCTTGTCCTCGGCGCGCTGGATGGCCAGGCCGACGTCGCCCATCTCCTCGGAGATGCCGGAGAAGGCCTCGCCGATCCGGGTCTGGGCCTGAGCCGCGGTGTACGTCGCCTTGATCGTCTCCTTCTTGGTGCGGAAGGCGTCGACCTTCGCCTGGAGGCGCTGGGCCGCGAGAGTGAGCTTCTCCTCCTCGCCCTGGAGCGTGGAGTGCTGCGTCTCGAGGTCCGTGACCTGCTGCTGGAGGGCGGCGCGGCGGGACAGCGCCTCGCGGGCCAGGTCCTCACGGCCCAGCGCGAGCGCCTTGCGGCCCTGGTCCTCCAGCTTCCCGGACTGCTGCTGGAGCTGGTTGAGCTGGAGTTCCAGGCGCTTGCGCGAGGTCGCCACGTCAGCGACGCCGCGGCGGACCTTCTGGAGCAGTTCCAGCTGCTTCTGGTACGAGTAATCGAGGGTCTCGCGCGGGTCCTCGGCCCGGTCAAGGGCCTTGTTCGCCTTCGCGCGGAAGATCATCCCCATACGCTTCATGACACCGCTCATGGGCTTCGCGCGCCCCCTTCTGACGGACTCCAGCTCACAGATCTGCGACAGAACCCACAGTACGGGCCCTGACTCCATTACCGCACTGTTCGGGGACGGATGCGCTCATCCCCAAGGACGAGTACCGACGGTCGCGCTCCGGCGTAGGGAGTAGGTGGCCCCCGAGGTGACCGCCGGATGAACCGTCTGCAACGCCCCCTCTGTCCTCCTACAGACGACTGGTGTTGCCGGATCGTTCCCCGCTCGGCTGGGGTCCACCCCCCGGCACCCCGTACCCTTGTGTTTTGTGTTCCGTAGCCGTTCAAAGGACGAGAAGGCGCCCACCGACAAGGTGCCGGTGACCGACTCCACGCAGCCCCGTGACCCGCAGGCCCCCAAGGGCAGGCCCACGCCCAAGCGCAGTGAGGCCCAGTCCCAGCGCCGCAGCGTCGCCAACACGCCGACGACCCGCAAGGAGGCCGCCAAACGCCAGCGCGACGAGCGCCGCGTCCAGCTGGAGCGGCAGCGTCAGGCGCTGGCCGGCGGCGACGAGCGGTATCTGCCCGCCCGCGACAAGGGCCCGGTCCGCAAGTTCGCCCGCGACTGGGTCGACTCGCGCTTCAACGTGGCGGAGTTCTTCCTGCCGCTGGCCGTGGTCATCCTCGTGCTGAGCGTCGTACGGGTGGCCGCGCTGCAGAACATCGCGCTGCTGCTGTGGCTCGTGGTGATCGTGCTGATCGTGCTCGACGCGATCGTCTCGGGCTTCCGGCTGCGCAAGCGGCTGGAGGAGCGCTTCCCGGACCAGAACCGTCGGGGCGCGGTCGCCTACGCCCTGATGCGCTCCCTCCAGATGCGCCGGCTCCGGCTGCCGAAGCCGCAGGTCAAGCGCGGAGAGCGGCCCTGAGCGCAGAGGCTTTCTCCGGGGGTGCGGCCGATGCGTGGCTGAGCAGGCTCGGCGGTCTGCGAGATGTCGTACGACAGGAGCTGGTGGCCCGGCAGCTCGACGAGCAGATAGCCGGGCGGTTCCCGGTCGGGCAACGGCTGCGGGTGCTCGACGTGGGGATGGGCCAGGGCACGCAGGCGCTGCGGCTGGCCCGCGCCGGGCACCATGTGACCGGTGTCGAGCAGGACGCCACGATGATCGCGGCCGCCCGTGAGGTCCTGTCCGGGCAGCCGGAGGGGATCCGCGAGCGGATGCGGATCGTCCAGGGCGACGGACGGGACACCGGCGTGCACTTCCTGCCGGGCAGCTTCGACGTGGTGCTCTGCCATGGCGTGCTCATGTACGTCGAGGAGCCGGACCCGCTGGTGGCCGGGCTGGCCCGGATGCTCGCCCCGGGCGGGCTGCTGTCGCTGCTGGTGCGCAACGGGAACGCGCTGGCCATGCGGCCGGGGCTGGCGGGCGACTGGGCCGGGGCGCTGGGCGCGTTCGACACGACGGCCTACCGCAACCGGCTGGGGCTCGACGTACGGGCCGACCGGCTGGAGACGCTGACGGCCACGCTGGCCGGGATCGGCGCCCCGCTGCACGCCTGGTACGGCGTACGGGTCTTCACCGACACGGCCGCGGACGGCACGGAGATCCCGGCCGACCTGGACACGCTGCTGGCCGCCGAGGAGCGGGCCGGGCGGACGGATCCCTATCGAGGGGTCGCGGCGCTGCTGCATCTGTGCGGCGTGCGGGGCTGAGCGCCCGGGGCGATACGGAACGGGGCGGCCGCGTCGGCGGGACCGCCCCGTGCGAGCCGTCCTGGCCGTCCTACGACTCTTCGGCGTGCAGGTTCATCGGCCCGTAGATCTCCGTGGTGTCCTCGAAGAGCCGCACCTGGTCCGCGCCACCCTCGACAAGGGCCTTCCAGTGCTCACCGATCCATGACTCGGCATCCCCCTGCGTGGTGAATTCCTCGGGCTGCACCGCGGGCTGGACCTCCGTCCCGTCGGCCTTCTCGAACCGCCACGTCCATGCCGCCATGTACGCCTCCAAGGTGTCGGCACGTGCAGATCAGGGGCCGGAATCTTGATCGGCTCCTGCGCGCGTCAGCCTATTCGCTCCGCTGGGTCGGCGGTGAGAGCACGGGAGGTCGTTCGCGATCTGCCGATCGGTGGGACTGGTCGCGCCCCGCGGCGGAGCAGCTGATGTCACGGCCCCGCGCCCCTGGGCGGTGCCCCTTCGGGGCCACCGGTGCGCGCAACCCGCGCCGACAAGCGAAAATCAGTCCGTGGAAGTGACCTTGCTCGGAACCGGTGCCCCCGCGGGACTGCCCCGCCCCGCATGTCCCTGTGCCGTCTGTGCGGCCGCGTTGGGGCCGGATGCGAGGGCCGCTGCCGCGCTGCTCGTGGACGGGGCGGTGTTGCTCGATCTCACGCCCGGGGCGGCGTTCGCGGCCGCTCGGGCCGGGCGTTCGCTGGGGGGTGTGCGGCAGGTGCTGCTGTCGCATCCGCACGACGGGCCCGCCGTTGAGGTGCCGGCCGGGCTGCCGCAGCCGGTGCGGGTGCCGGACGGGCGGGAGTTGGCGCTGCTGACGGGGCATCGGGTGCGGGCGCTGGCGATGGACGCGGGCGGCACGGGGTACGCGGTGACCGGGCCGGCGGGGCAGCGGGTGCTGTATCTGCCGCCCGGGTCCGCCCCGGCCGGGCTGGAGGAGGGGACGGGGCCCGCCGAGGTGTACGACCTGGTCTTCGCGGACGTGGTGGGGCGGCCGGACGCGCTGGCCAAGCTGCGGGCGGTGGGGGCCGTCGGGCCGACGACGGATGTGGTCGCCGTGCATCTGGACCACGATGTGCCGCCGGGCGCGGAGTTGCGGCGCCGGCTGGCCGCTGCGGGGGCGCGGGCGGTGCCGGACGGGACGACGCTGGTGGTGGGGGCGTACGAGGAGGTGCCCGACGTGCCGCGGCGCACGCTGGTGCTCGGTGGCGCCCGGTCGGGGAAGTCCGTGGAGGCCGAACGGCGGCTGGAGGCGTTTCCCGATGTGCTGTACGTGGCGACGGGCGGTTCGCGCAACGGGGACACCGAGTGGGCGGCCCGGGTGGCCGCGCACCGGGAGCGGCGGCCGGGGTCGTGGCGTACGACGGAGACGTGCGACCTCGTGCCCCTGCTGGCGGAGGACGGGCCGCCGCTGCTGATCGACTGTCTGTCGTTGTGGCTGACGGACGCGATGGACTCGGTCGGGGCGTGGGACGACGCGGAGTGGGCGGCCGGGGGCGAACGGGCGTTGCGGGAGCGGGTACGGGAGTTGACGGCCGCGGTGCGGGCCGCCCGGCGGACCGTGGTCGCGGTGTCGAACGAGGTGGGGTCGGGGATCGTGCCGGCCACCGCGTCCGGGCGCCGCTACCGGGATGAACTGGGGCGGCTGAACGCGGCGTTCGCGGCCGAGTGCGAGCACGTACTGATGGTGGTGGCGGGGCAGGCCCTGGTGCTGCGGGCGTGAGGGCTACGGCAGTTGCGCCGGGTCCTTGCGGGCGATGATGCGGTAGGCGTTCGAGAAGCGGGTGCGGCGCAGCAGGGGGGCCAGGGTGTGGTCGAGGGCCGTCGCGGCGGCCACCAGGGGGGTGGTCACCGGGCGCAACGCCCTGGGCAGGACGTGGGTCAGGGCCAGGGAGAGGGCCGCTGACAGGTCGTAGGGGACATGGGGGGCTCTGCGGTCCGTGGTGACGATGGTGCAGCCCTGGGACTCCAGTTCCGCGCGCAGGTTGTCCAGGGGCATCAGATGGAGATGGCGGGGCTGGCTGTAGGGGAGCCACCACTTGCCCAGGAGCGTGCCGAACGCGCTGTGGGGGTCGGGGACTTCGACGAGGAGATGGCCGCCGGGGCGCAGGGCGGTGAGCGCGGCGCGGAGTTCGGCGCGCGGGTCGGGGGTGTGTTCCAGGTGGTGGAACATGCTGACCACGTCGTAGCGGGAGCGCAGCCGGGCGAGGACGGCGGGGGTGGTGAGATGGCCCTGGTGGGCCTCCTCGATACGGCCGGCCGCACGAGCACGCTCCACGCGGGGCGTCGGGTCGAGGCCGTCGAAGGACGTGTAGGCGAAGAGTTCCCTCGCCGTCTGAGGGAAATGGGCATGGCCCGTGCCGACGTCCAGCCAACTCTCCGGCTCGGGCAGGGCGAGCATCGCGCGGGCCGCGGCCCGGTGGCGATGGGGGTACCGCCCTGCTCGAGCGCAGTCGAGAGCCTGGGGGAGGCCGACGCGGGCGGCGAGGATGCGCTCGGCGAAGTCCTCCAAGTGCCCTTCGTAGAAGTCCCGGTGGTGCAGGGCGAGTCCCTCGGAGGTGAGCCGTGGGTTCTGGAAGGCGTGGGCGCAGTCGCGGCACTCGTCGACGACGAACGTGCCGGGCCGGTGCCGGGTGAAGTCGGGCGCGCGCAGCCGGGTGCGCAGGCGTCTGGAGCCGCACCAGGGGCAGTCCTCGCGGCGTGGCTCGTGGAATCCGTCGGTGGACTGCGGGGTGGGGGGCGAGGGCGGCATGGGCGGCTCCCTGTACGACAATCCGCTGCAAAATGGAACGTATGGGATTCCGATCTTGGGTGCCAAGACGCCGTCCGGGTGGGGTGGCCCTGTGGCACGGAACCGTTGGTTCTCTGCCGGTACTGTTCGGCGAATGAGCTCGCTTAATCTCGACGACTTCACCGATCTGATCGAGCGCCCGGACGGCGGCGTGCGCCGTGACGCCGAGGCGCGACGGGAACGTCTGGTCGTGCCGCCCGGGTCGCTGGGGCGCCTGGACGAACTGGGTGAGTGGCTGGCGGCCGCGCAGGGCGCGGTGCCGGTACGACCGGTCGAACGGCCGCGGGTCGTTCTCTTCGCCGGTGACCACGGGATCGCCGAACTGGGCGTCTCCGCGCGGCCGGCGGGCAGCGCCGAGCTGCTGGTGCGGTCCGTGCTGGAGGGTGCCAGCCCGGTGTCGGTGCTCGCGCGGCGGCTCGGCGTGCCGGTGCGGGTCGTGGACATGGCGCTGGACTGCGAGCCGGACGCGCTGCCGAAGGACGTCGTACGGCACCGGGTGCGGCGCGGCAGCGGTCGTATCGACATCGAGGACGCGCTGACCGCACAGGAGGCGGAGGACGCCTTCCGGGCGGGTGTCGCGGTGGCCGACGAGGAGGCCGACTCCGGTACGGATCTGGTGGTGCTCGGCGACGTGAGCGTGGGCGGGACCACGGCGGCGGCCGTGCTGGTCGCGGCGCTGTGCGGGACCGACGCGTCGGTGGTCACCGGGCGCGGCGGGCTCGCGATCGACGACCTGACCTGGATGCGCAAGTGCGCGGCCGTCCGTGACGCGCTGCGCCGGGCCCGGCCGGTGCTCGGCGACCAGTTGGAGCTGCTGGCCACCGTGGGCGGGGCCGACCTCGCCGCGATGACCGGGTTCCTGCTGCAGGCCGCCGTACGGAAGCTGCCGGTGATCCTGGACGGGGTCGTGGCGGCCGCGTGTGCGCTGGTCGCGCAGCGCGTCGCGTTCCGGGCGCCGGACTGGTGGCTGGCCGGGCACGGCAGCGGGGAGCCGGGACAGGCGAAGGCGCTGGACCGGATGGCCCTGGAGCCGCTGCTCGACCAGGGGGTGACCGTCGGAGAGGGTGTCGGGGCGCTGCTCGCACTGCCGCTGGTGCAGGCCGCGGCGGCGCTGGCGGCGGAGCTTCCCGAGAAGGAGCCGGAGAAGGACACCGAGAGGGACGCCGAGGAGGGCTCCGACGAGGGCGTCGAAATGGGCGCCGCCGAGGACGCCGAGAAGAGTGCCGAAGGGGACTCCGAAGCGGGCGGTCCGGCCTGAATGACGCGGTTCGCCGTGTCCGCGCCCATATGATCCTCGCCTATGGGAGATGCCCGAATTGCCGCGGAACAGGAAGCCGGCCCGGGGCACCCGGGTGACACGGAACGGCGGTCCACCGGGGCCTCCCGGCGGGCCGCCGCCTTCGCCGTCTGGTACTTGCGGGCCGTCGCCTTCATCAACTTCCTCAGCGCGGTGTGGGTGTCCCTGGGACAGGACGTACGGCGGCACAACCAGGAGAACTTCTTCACCCCGTATCTGCTGACGGCCGGCTTCGCCTCCGGTGTGTTCACCGCGTTCCTGGCGATCACGATGCGGCGCCGCAAGCGGGCCGCGTGGATCCTGAACCTGGTGCTGAGCGGGGTGTTCCTGGCCCTGTTCGCCCTCGCCATGGCGTTCCCGGAGATCCGGCAGTACGCGCAGAACTGGATCTCCCTCGTCCTCACGGCCGCCTTCGTCGGCGCGCTGCTCATGGGGCGGCGGGAGTTCTACGCCAAGGGCGACCGGTCCAACCCCAAGCTCGCCGCCGGCGTCGCGGTCGGCGGCGGGCTGCTCGCCTCCCTGCTGGCGGCGCTCCTGGTGACGGTCACCAACCAGGCGCCGGACGCGGCCCGTTCGACGTTCACGGAGCGCTGGCACTACGGCACGCTGCGGCTGATCTCGGTCGCCGCCGACGAGTCCCGCTTCCCCGGGATCTCCACGCCCAACTGGGTCAACGTCGTCATCAACGTGCTCAGCACGATCCTCGTCCTCGCCGTCCTCTACGCCGCCTTCCGCTCCCGGCGCGCCGTCGACCCGCTCACCGAGGACGACGAGAAGCGGCTGCGGACGCTGCTCGACCGGCACGGCGAACGGGACTCGCTCGGGTACTTCGCGCTGCGCCGGGAGAAGAGCGCGGTGTGGTCGCCGACCGGGAAGGCCGCGGTGGCCTACCGGGTGGTGGGCGGGGTGTCGCTGGCCTCCGGGGATCCGATCGGCGACCCGGAGGCCTGGCCCGGGGCGATCGTGCCGTGGCTGGCCCAGGCGCGCGAGCACGGGTGGATCCCGGCCGTGATGGGGGCGGGCGAGGAGGCCGGGACCGTGTACGCACGGCACGGCCTCGACGCCCTGGAGCTCGGTGACGAGGCGCTCGTGGAGGTCGCCGAGTTCACGCTGGAGGGGCGCGCGATGCGCACTGTCCGGCAGGCGTTCAACCGGGTGAAGCGGGCCGGGTACGAGGTGCGCATCCGGCGGCACGCGGACATCCCGGCCGACGAGATGACGTACCTCATCGGCCGGGCCGACGACTGGCGGGACGGGGCGACCGAGCGCGGCTTCAGCATGGCGCTCGGGCGGCTCGGGGACCCCGCCGACGGGCAGTGCGTGATGCTGGAGTGCACGGACGCGAACGGCGAGCTGAAGGCGCTGCTGTCGTTCGTCCCCTGGGGCCCGCACGGGCTGTCGCTCGACCTCATGCGGCGGGACCGGGACTCCGACAACGGGCTGATGGAGTTCATGGTCATCGAGCTGCTGCGGCGGGCCGGGGAGATCAAGATCACTCAGGTCTCACTGAACTTCGCGATGTTCCGTTCGGTCTTCGAGCGTGGCGCACGCCTCGGCGCCGGGCCGGTGCTGAGGCTGTGGCGGTCGCTGCTCAGCTTCTTCTCGCGCTGGTGGCAGATCGAGTCGCTGTACCGCGCCAACGCGAAGTACCGGCCCATCTGGGAGCCCCGGTTCCTGCTCTTCGAGAAGAGCGCGGACCTGCCGCGCATCGGCCTGGCGTCGGCGCGCGCGGAGGGGTTTCTGGAGGCACCCGGGCTGCCGAAGTGGCTGCACCGCAAGCACCTGGAGACATACAGATGAGGACACTCGCCCGCTGGGCCCGCGCCGAATGGGGGCTGCTCTGGGTCACCGTGCGCGAGCCGCTGCCCAAGCGGCGCCTGCAGGCGATCCCGATGACGATCGCGGCGGTGTGTCTGACCGCGACGCTGCATTTCGTGCATAACCAGTCGTGGGGCTACCGGTTCGTACAGAACATCGGAGCCGTGCGCGCCGAGGACCCGCTGTGGCTGGGACTCCTGCGGACTCCGCTGTCGCTGTTCGTGCCGGCCCTCGACCTGCCGGTGTGGGGTGCGCTCGCCCAGATCCTGTTCGTGTTCGGGATCGCCGAGATCTGCCTCGGCTGGTGGCGGACGCTGGCCATCGCGTACATCGCGACACTCGCCGGAACCCTGTACGCCCGCCTCGGCATCGCCCTGGGCCCGCATGCCCCGCTGGGCCTGCCGGCCTCGGACGCGCTGGTGGTGGACGCCGGTCCGTCGGCGGCCGTGGTGGGGCTCGCCGTGTACGTGGGGTGGCGCTACGGCGCCCATGTCACGGCGGCCGGAGTGACCACGGCGATGGTCGTCGAGGTCGTGGTGAAGGAGAACCTCGCGGGCAAGGAACATCTGGCCGCGATCGCGGGCGTCATGGCACTGTGCGGGGCGACGGCCCTGCTGCACCGCCACCGCCGCGCCCCCGTGCGCCTGGGGAGACGAGCGGGCTCCGACCGGGACTTACCGCCACTGCGCACCTGAGGCCGGGCCGTGCCCCCGTGTCCTCAGTGGTGGCCGGGAAGGCTCGGTGGGCTCGAGTCGGGTTTGCCGGCGATCCAGTCCTGGAGGGCGCGGCTGGGGCCGGCCCAGCGGCGGTCGTGACGGTAGGCGCGCAGGATGGCCCTGGCCCGGGCGCGCGGGCGGTTGCGGTAGAAGCGTCTGGCCCAGGGGGAGGCGGGGCTGGCCAGGCGGATCGCGCCGACGAGGGCGACCACCGGCACGATCACGCCGAACAGCGCGGTGCGCAGCTTGCCCTTGGAGAGCGCGACGAGGGCGCAGACGAAGTTGCCCGTGATGGTCAGGACGACCGTGCCGCGGTCCTGGAGCTCCTCCTGCGAGAGGTCGTTGACGCCGAACGGCGCGAAGCCCGCGAGGAGCAGCCCGACGAGGGCGGCCGTGACGACGACGACCTCGACGCTCTGGCGGCCCTCCTCGGTCCAGTAGACGTCGGCGAGGTGCAGGACCAGCGCGAACTCATCGAGGACCAGCCCGGCGCCGACACCGAAGACGACCGCGGCGAAGGCCGCCCCGAAGCCGTGCCGGTCGGCGGCGGCGACGGCCCCGAACCCGCCGATGACGGTGAGGATGACACCGGGCACGACGTGGTGGATGTGCAGCCCGCCCGCCTTCACATTGCCGAACGGGCCCCGGCCCACCCGGATCAGACGGGTGATGACACGGGTGATCAGAAAGGTCAGGACGAACGCGGTCAGCGCGAGGAGCAGCGGAAGCTTGCCGGGTTCGATGATGTTCCGCTCCAGCCAGTGCCCCATGTGCGCACTTTATCCCTGAACATCTCGACTGATCGCCGAGTGTCCCGGTGATCCCGCCGAGTCTCTCCGGCGATCCCGCCCGGTCTCCCCCGCGGCCGTGCGCAGCGGTCCGACCGCCGGGTAACCTGCGCCGGTGTCCAAGATCCCCTGGCCGGACGGCCCGCGCTTCGCCTTCGGCATCCTCACCGTGCTCCCGGTCGGTGTCCCCCGCTGGGACCGGGAGGCCGCACGCGGCGGCATGCTCTGCGCCCCGCTGGCCGGGCTCGTGATCGGCGGCTGCGCGGCGGCACTCGGCGGCCTGTCGCTGTTCCTCGGCGCCGGGTCCCTGCTCGCGGCCGTCGCCACCGCCGCCGTACCCGCCGCCCTCACCCGGGGCCTGCACCTCGACGGGCTGGCCGACACCGCGGACGGGCTGGGCAGCGGCAAGCCCGCCGAGGAAGCACTGCGGATCATGAAGCAGTCGGACATCGGCCCGTTCGGGGTCATCACCCTCCTGTTCGTCCTGCTGACCCAGGTGGCCGCGCTGGCCCAGGCGTACGGCGACTCGTGGGCCCGGGGCGCGCTCGCCGCAATCGTCTCGGCGACCGCCGCCCGGCTGACGCTGACCCTCACGGCCCGCGCCGGGATACCGGCCGCCCGGCCGGACGGACTGGGGGCGGCGGTCGCCGGGGTGGTGCCGCGCGGCGGCGCGGTGGCCGTCGCACTCGCCGTCGTCGCGCTCGCCGCGGCGGGGGCGCCTTCTTCGGGCCGTACGACATCGCCCGTACCGCCCTCGCGGTCGTCGCCGCCGTCGCCGTGGCCGAACTCCTGCTGCGCCACTGCACACGCCGCTTCGGCGGGATCACCGGTGATGTGTTCGGCGGGCTCGCCGAGACGGCCGCCACCACGGCACTCGTGGTTCTCTCACTGGGTCGCTAGGCTCGTCCGCCGACATGGACAAGTACGTGTGATCGGGGGACCTCCATGCCGAAGCTGCGCCGTGCCGTGGCCTGGATCATCGACTTCGGGCTGGTGATCGCGGCGGCCTCGCTGCTCGCCGTGCTCACCTTCCACCGGATATCAGCACTCGTCACCGACGTTCCGGAACTGGCGACCCGCGGCGGGTTCGACCTGCTGACCTCCCGCGGTGACGTCGTCGACGCCTCCACGGACCTGGGCCTCTCACTGTGGGACAAGGTCGTGCTGGACGTGGAGGAGGCCTTCGCCGCGCTCGTCGTCGTCACGTTCCTCTACCAGTGGGCCTGCCTCGCCCTGCTCGGCCGCACCGTCGGCAAGGGGCTCCTCGGGCTCCGGGTCACCCCGCGGCTGTCCCGGCACGCCGCCCGCCGGGCCGCCGTCACCACCGCGGCCGACGTCGCCGTGTACGCGGTCGCCTGCGTCCTGCTGATCGAGGGTCAGTTCGCCCTGTCGGTGCTGGTGTGGGCGCTGGCGGTGGCGCTGTTCCTGGTCAACGCCGTGCCGGTGCTCCTCCCGGGGCGCCGCTCGCTGGCCGACCGGCTGTCCGGCACCTCGGTCACCGGGCTCGGCCTCGGCGCGCCCACCGCCGTGGAGCCGGACCCGGCGACGCCGACGCGGTCCTGGTAGGCGCCCGGCGCCGAAGATGACCATGGCGCCACGCACCGGTGAACGGCATGCGGGAATGAGCGGACGCACACACGCGCGTAGGCTCGTCCCGGGTGTTCGCCGACAGGGTGAAGGCCCCGCTCGAGACGCGCCCCGCCCGGGGTCGGCTCCCCCGGGCCCGGTCGACCCACCCACTCGGCCACAGCAACTTCACATCGGAAGCGAGTTTCACCACAGTGACTGCTCTTACTCTCAGCACCGCCGCGGCGCCCGGCCTGCGGGCCGACGCGATCGTGATCGGTGTCGCCAAGGGCGCCAAGGGACCCGTCGTCGCGGCGGGTGCCGAAGCCGTGGACAAGGCGTACGACGGCCGGCTCGCCGACGTCCTGGACACCCTCGGCGCCGCCGGTGCCGAGGGTGAGCTGACGAAGCTGCCCTCCCCGGCCGGCTTCAAGGCACCGCTCGTGGTGGCGGTGGGCCTGGGCGCGGAGCCGGAGAAGGACGCGCCCTACGACGCCGAGACGCTGCGCCGGGCCGCCGGTGTCGCCGCCCGCGCGCTCGCCGGGACCAGGAAGGCCGCCTTCGCGCTGCCCGTCGCCGACGCCGACGCCGTGGGCGCGATCGGCGAGGGCGTGCTGCTGGGCGCGTACTCCTTCGACACGTACAAGGACAACGGCAAGGACGCCAAGGCGAAGAACGGCCGGACGCCGCTCGCCGAGGCCTCCCTGCTCGGCGGCAAGCCCCGCGACGCGGCGCACAAGGCGGCCCTGGCCCGCGCGACCGCGGTCTGTGAGGAGCTCAACCGCGCCCGCGACCTGATCAACATGCCGCCGAACGACCTCAACCCGGCGCAGTTCGCCGCGATCGCGCAGACCGCGGCCAAGGAGCACGGCCTCAAGGTGCAGGTGCTCGACGAGAAGGCCCTGGCCAAGGGCGGCTACGGGGGCATCCTCGGCGTCGGCGGCGGCTCGGCGTCGGCCCCGCGCCTGGTGAAGCTGTCGTACACGAACGCGAAGGCGAACAAGCACCTGGCCTTCGTCGGCAAGGGCATCACCTACGACTCGGGCGGCATCTCCCTGAAGCCGGCCGGTCACAACGAGACGATGAAGTGCGACATGAGCGGCGCGGCCGCCGTGTTCGCCGCCGTCGTCGCGGCCGCGCGCCTGGGCCTGGAGGTCAATGTCACCGGCTGGCTGGCGCTGGCCGAGAACATGCCCTCGGGCGCCGCCGTACGCCCGGGTGACGTGCTGCGCATGTACAGCGGCAAGACCGTCGAGGTGCTCAACACGGACGCCGAGGGCCGGCTGGTCCTCGCCGACGCGCTGTGGGCCGCCTCGGCGGAGCAGCCGGACGCGATCGTGGACGTGGCGACGCTGACCGGCGCGATGGTGCTGGCGCTCGGCAACCGGACCATGGGCGTCATGGCCAACGACGACGCGTTCCGCAGCACGGTGCACGAGACCGCCGAGCAGGTCGGCGAGCCCTCGTGGCCGATGCCGCTGCCCGAGCACCTGCGCAAGGGCATGGACTCCCCCACCGCCGACATCGCCAACATGGGTGAGCGCGCGGGCGGCGGCCTGGTCGCCGGTCTCTTCCTGCGCGAGTTCGTCGGCGAGGGCATCACCTGGGCCCACCTGGACATCGCCGGGCCCGCCTTCAACGAGCAGGGCCCCTTCGGCTACACCCCGAAGGGCGGCACGGGCTCGGCGGTGCGCACGCTGGTGCGGCTGGCCGAGCTGAGCGCCGACGGCGAACTGGACTGACCCTCCCCCCGGGGACGGGGACCGCGGCGCCCGCCATACCGGGGGTGCCGCGGTCCGCTCGGCCGAGTGGGACGCCTCACATCCGGTCAAGTGGGACGCCTCACACTGTGGCCCCGCGTCTCGAACTCGAGCGACAGGTGCGAAGATGGAGCCCGGCAGGACAGGGCCCCCACCACAGGGCCGAAGAACAGCGGCCGGACACCAGCCGCCGACCGGTCACCGAAGACCGGCGTGGCGCACATGCATGGAGGACGTGACGTGGCGAACGACGCCAGCACCGTTTTCGACCTAGTGATCCTCGGCGGTGGTAGCGGTGGTTACGCCGCGGCCCTGCGCGGGGCTCAGCTGGGCCTGGACGTCGCCCTGATCGAGAAGGACAAGGTCGGCGGCACCTGCCTGCACCGGGGTTGCATCCCCACCAAGGCACTTCTGCACGCGGGCGAGGTCGCCGACCAGGCCCGCGAGAGCGAGCAGTTCGGTGTGAAGGCCACGTTGGAGGGCATCGACGTACCGGCCGTCCACAAGTACAAGGACGAGGTCATCTCGGGCCTGTACAAGGGTCTGCAGGGGCTCATCGCCTCGCGGAAGGTGACCTACATCGAGGGCACGGGGCGGCTGTCCTCCCCGACCTCCGTGGACGTGAACGGCCAGCGCGTCCAGGGCCGCCACATCCTCCTCGCGACCGGCTCCGTGCCGAAGTCGCTGCCGGGCCTGGAGATCGACGGCGACCGCATCATCTCCTCCGACCACGCCCTCGTCCTGGACCGCGTGCCGAAGTCCGCGATCATCCTGGGCGGCGGCGTCATCGGCGTCGAGTTCGCGTCGGCGTGGAAGTCCTTCGGCTCCGACGTCACGGTGATCGAGGGCCTCAAGCACCTCGTCCCGGTCGAGGACGAGAACTCCTCCAAGCTTCTCGAGCGCGCGTTCCGCAAGCGCGGGATCAAGTTCAACCTCGGCACGTTCTTCTCGAAGGCCGAGTACACCCAGGACGGCGTCAAGGTCACCCTCGCCGACGGCAAGGAGTACGAGGCGGAGGTCCTCCTCGTCGCCGTCGGCCGTGGCCCGGTCTCGCAGGGCCTGGGCTACGAGGAGCAGGGCATCGCGATGGACCGCGGCTACGTCCTGGTCGACGAGTACATGGGGACGAACGTCCCGACCGTCTCGGCCGTCGGTGACCTGGTCCCGACGCTCCAGCTCGCGCACGTCGGCTTCGCCGAGGGCATCCTGGTGGCGGAGCGTCTGGCCGGTCTCAAGACCGTTCCGATCGACTACGACGGCGTGCCGCGGGTGACGTACTGCCACCCGGAGGTCGCCTCCGTGGGCATCACCGAGGCCAAGGCCAAGGAGGTCTACGGCGCGGACAAGGTCGTCACCGTCAAGTTCCCCCTGGGCGGCAACGGCAAGAGCCGGATCCTGAAGACCGCGGGCGAGATCAAGCTCGTCCAGGTCAAGGACGGCGCCGTGGTCGGCGTCCACATGGTCGGCGACCGCATGGGCGAGCAGGTCGGCGAGGCCCAGCTGATCTACAACTGGGAGGCGCTGCCGTCGGAGGTCGCGCAGCTCATCCACGCCCACCCGACGCAGAACGAGGCGCTCGGCGAGGCCCACCTGGCCCTGGCCGGCAAGCCCCTCCACATGCACGACTGACCCTCGGTCGACGCACGCGACGACACAGACTTCCGCACTTTCCGTAAGGAGCAACCGAAACCATGGCGGTTTCCGTAACCCTTCCGGCGCTCGGCGAGAGCGTCACCGAGGGCACTGTCACCCGCTGGCTGAAGGCCGAGGGCGAGCGCGTCGAGGCCGACGAGCCACTGCTCGAGGTCTCCACCGACAAGGTCGACACCGAGATCCCCTCCCCCGCGTCCGGCATCCTGGCCTCCATCAAGGTCGCCGAGGACGAGACGGTCGAGGTCGGCGCCGAGCTGGCCGTCATCGACGACGGCACGGGCGCGCCCGTCGCCGCTCCGGCCCCGGCCGCCGCCGAGGCTCCGGCTCCCCGCGCCGCGCCGGCACCGGTCGCCGAGGCCCCCGCCGCTCCCGCCCCGGCCCCCGTGGCCGCGGCTCCGGCCGCCCCTGCCGGTGGCGCCACGGGCACGGACGTGGTCCTGCCCGCGCTCGGCGAGTCCGTCACCGAGGGCACCGTCACCCGCTGGCTGAAGGCGGTCGGCGAGTCCGTCGAGGCCGACGAGCCGCTGCTCGAGGTCTCCACCGACAAGGTCGACACCGAGATCCCGGCGCCCGCCTCCGGCGTGCTGCTGGAGATCGTGGTCGGCGAGGACGAGACCGCCGAGGTCGGCGCCAAGCTGGCCGTCATCGGCGCCCCGGGCGCGGCTCCGGCTCCGGCTGCTCCGGCTCCGGCGCCCGTCGCTGCCCCGGCTCCGGCCCCGGCCGCACCGGCGCCCGCTCCGGTGGCTCCCCCGGCTCCGGCCGCTCCCGCCCCCGTCGCCCCCGCCCCCGTCGCCGCCGCTCCGGCCCCCGCGCCGGTCGTCCCGGTCGCCGCGGTGCCGACCGCCCCGGCTGTCCCGCCCGCGACCGCCGGTGACGAGGGCGCGTACGTGACCCCGCTGGTGCGCAAGCTCGCCGCCGAGAACGGCGTCGACCTGGCCACCGTCAAGGGCACCGGCGTCGGCGGCCGTATCCGCAAGCAGGACGTCATCGCAGCCGCCGAGGCCGCGAAGGCCGCCGCTCCGGCTCCCGCCCCCGTCGCCGCCGCTCCGGCCGCCAAGAAGGCGCCGACCCTGGAGGTCTCCCCCCTCCGCGGCCAGACCGTCAAGATGCCCCGCATCCGCAAGGTCATCGGCGACAACATGGTCAAGGCGCTGCACGAGCAGGCCCAGCTGTCGTCGGTCGTCGAGGTCGACGTCACGCGCCTGATGCGGCTGCGCGCCCAGGCCAAGGACTCGTTCGCCGCGCGCGAGGGCGTCAAGCTCTCCCCGATGCCGTTCTTCGTGAAGGCGGCGGCCCAGGCGCTGAAGGCCTACCCGGTCATCAACGCCCGGATCAACGAGGCCGAGGGCACGATCACCTACTTCGACTCCGAGAACATCGGAATCGCGGTGGACTCCGAGAAGGGCCTGATGACCCCGGTCATCAAGCACGCGGGCGACCTGAACATCGCCGGCATCGCCAAGGCCACGGCGGAGCTCGCGGGCAAGGTCCGCGCCAACAAGATCACGCCCGACGAGCTGTCCGGCGCGACCTTCACCATCTCCAACACCGGTTCGCGCGGCGCGCTCTTCGACACGATCATCGTGCCGCCGGGCCAGGTCGCGATCCTCGGCATCGGTGCCACGGTCAAGCGTCCGGCCGTCATCGAGACCGAGGAGGGCACGGTCATCGGCGTCCGCGACATGACCTACCTGACCCTCTCCTACGACCACCGCCTGGTGGACGGCGCCGACGCGGCCCGTTACCTGACGGCGGTCAAGGCGATCCTGGAGGCGGGCGAGTTCGAGGTCGAGCTGGGCCTCTGATCTCCCTGATCAGGCAGTACGACGAAGCCCCCGCCCGGAGTTCTTCTCCGGGCGGGGGCTTCGTCGTACGAGGCGCATCGGGGTGGACCCTCTGTAACAGGTATCACCCTGTGGCGAGAGCACCCGTGCTCTGCCCGGCCGGGGCCGCGGCCGTATTGTCTAAGGGTCCCGCCGACCCGCCGGGGTCCGCACTGCCGAGGAGCCCTCATGACCGCGCCCGTCGTCCACTCGCTGCGCGAACAGATCCGCGAGCACATCGTGGAGGGGATCGTCAGCGGGCGCTGGCAGCCGGGTGAGCGCATCGTGGAGCGGCGGATCGCCACCGAGCTGGAGGTCAGCCAGACCCCGGTCCGTGAGGCGCTGCGCGAGCTCGAGTCGCTGCGCCTGATCGAGTCCGCACCGAACAAGGGCGTACGGGTCCGGAACCTGACCGCGGCGGACCTGGAGGAGAGCTACCCGGTCCGGGCCGGCCTCGAGGCCATCGCGGCGGAGCTGGCGGCCGAGCGGCTCGCCGTGGACTGCTCGGCCCTGGAGCCCCACGTGCTGGCCCTGTACGAGGCCGACCGCGCCGCCGACGGCACCGCCCAGGTCCGCCACACGGTCGGCTTCCACCGCGAGCTCGTGCGCGCGGCGGACAACTCGGTGCTGCTGCACACCTGGGAAGGGCTCGGCATCGAGGTCTTCACGGCGCTGTCCATCCGCTGGCTGGGCACGGTCCAGCAGTCCTACGCGGAGGAGCACGAGGAGCTGGTGCAGGCCTTCAAGCGCCGGGATCCGCAGATCGCGGAGCTGGTGAAGGCGCATGTCCTCGGCTGCGCACCCCGCGCCTGATTCACCTGATTCACTTCGTTCAGGAGAGCGCAGCCCTGCTCATACGCCTCCCCACCTGCGAAAACAAGGCGATTCCACGTCACCCGGTGCCACCGATGAAGGCACCGGGTGCCGACTTTCTCGAAATCGAGAAGTTTTGCCTCTCAACCCTTTGATCGATCATCGATCAGAGAGTTACAGTCGCCGACGGACCACCCAAGTCCACGCCCTGTCCTGCCAAAGACCAAGGGCACCCAGATCCCTTACCGATGAGGGAACCCCCTTCGACTGAGGAAGGCGGCGACATGACCGACCCCTTCGCCACCCAGCCGAGCGAGCTCGACCAGCTCCCGGACCGCGACCCGGAGGAGACTGCCGAATGGCAGGCCTCACTGGACGCCGTGGCCCGGGAAGCCGGGCCGCACCGAGCCGCGTATCTGATGCGCCGCACGCTGGAGCGCGCGGAGGGCAACGGCCTCTCGCTGCCCAAGCTCCTCGAGACCGACTACGTCAACACCATCCCGACCGCCGCCGAGCCGACTGTCCCCGGTGACGAGGCGATGGAGGCCCGGATCACCGCGTGGAACCGCTGGAACGCGGCCGCCATGGTGACCCGCGGCAGCAAACACGGCGTCGGCGGCCACATCGCCACCTTCGCCTCCGCGGCCTGGCTCTACGAGATCGGCTTCAACCACTTCTTCAGGGGCAAGGAGCAGGACGGCTCCGGCGACCAGCTCTACATCCAGGGCCACGCCTCCCCCGGCATCTACGCCCGCGCCTTCCTCGACGGCCGGCTGGACGAGGCTCACCTCGACAACTTCCGCCGGGAGGCCGGCGGCAACGGCCTGCCCTCCTACCCGCACCCGCGCCGCCTGCCCTGGCTGTGGGAGTTCCCGACCGTCTCCATGGGTCTCGGTCCGCTCTCCGCCATCTACCAGGCACGCTTCAACCGCTACCTCACCAGCCGCGGCATCAAGGACGTCTCCGAGTCCCACGTCTGGGCCTTCCTCGGCGACGGCGAGATGGACGAGCCGGAGTCGACGACGGCGCTCACCCTGGCCGCGCGTGAGGAGCTGGACAACCTCACCTTCGTCATCAACTGCAACCTGCAGCGCCTCGACGGCCCGGTCCGCGCCAACTTCAAGATCGTGCAGGAGCTGGAGGCCCAGTTCCGCGGCGCCGGCTGGAACGTCATCAAGTCGCTGTGGGGTTCGGCCTGGGACGAGCTGTTCGCGCTCGACACGACGGGAGCGCTCGTACGCCGCCTGCGCGAGGTCCCGGACGCACAGGTGCAGACGTACCAGACCCGCGACGCCGCCTACATCCGCGAGGACTTCTTCGGCAAGGACCAGGCGCTCGTCGAGATGGCGAAGCTGCTGAGCGACGACAAGATCCTGGAGTGCTTCCACCTCTCCCGCGGTGGCCACGAGGCACGCAAGGTGTACGCCGCGTACAAGGCCGCGCTGGAGCACAAGGGCGCGCCGACCGTCATCCTGGCCCAGACCGTCAAGGGCTTCGCCCTCGGCCGGGGCTTCGCGTCGAAGAACGCCAACCACCAGATGAAGAAGCTGACGGTGGACGAGTTCAAGACGATGCGCGACACACTCGAACTCCCCATCCCCGACAGCCTGTTCGTCGACGGCCAGGTCCCCTACGGCCACCCCGGCGCCGACTCCCCCGAGGTCCGCTACCTTCAGGAGCGCCGCGCGGCCCTCGGCGGTCCGGCCCCGGCCCGCCGCGTCCACCCGCTGGCCCCGCTGCCGGCTCCGGCGGACAAGGCGTTCGCGGCCTTCGACAAGGGCTCCGGTACGCAGAACGTGGCCACGACCATGGCCTTCGTCCGCCTCATCAAGGACCTGGTCCGCGACAAGGAGACGGGCAGGCGCTGGGTGCCGATCGTCCCGGACGAGGCGCGCACCTTCGGCATGGAGAGCCTCTTCCCCTCCCTCGGCATCTACTCGCCCAAGGGCCAGACGTACGAGCCGGTCGACCGCGACCAGCTGATGTACTACAAGGAGGCCAAGAACGGCCAGATCCTCAACGAGGGGATCACCGAGGCCGGTTCGATGGCGGACTTCATCGCCGCGTCCACGTCGTACGCGACGCACGGCGAGTCCGTGATCCCCTTCTACATCTATTACTCGATGTTCGGCTGGCAGCGCACCGCCGACCAGATGTGGCAGCTCGGCGACCAGATGGGCCGCGGCTTCCTCGTCGGCGCCACGGCCGGCCGTACGACGCTGACGGGCGAGGGCCTGCAGCACGCCGACGGCCACTCGCCGGTGATCGCGGCGACGAACCCGGCGGCGCTGACGTACGACCCGGCGTTCGCGTACGAGATCGCGGTCATCGTGAAGGACGGTGTGCGCCGTATGTACGGCGAGACGGCGCCGGGTGAGGACCCGAACGTCTTCTACTACCTCACCGTCTACAACGAGCCGCTGCCGCAGCCCGCGAAGCCGTCCGCCGCCGGCATCGACGAGGGCGTCCTCAAGGGCCTGTACCGCTTCAACACGGCGGAGTCGGCCGGCCTGTCCCCCGTGTCCCCCGAGCTCTCGGCTTCGCTCGAGCAGGGAGGTGCCCCCATCGCCCCCCGCATCCAGCTGCTGGGCTCCGGTACGGCGATCCACTGGGCGCTGGACGCGCAGAAGCTGCTCGCCGAGGAGTGGGGTGTCGCGGCCGACGTGTGGTCCGCGACCTCCTGGACCGAGCTGCGCCGCGACGCGCTGGAGGCGGACGCCGCCCTGCTGCGCGGCGAGGAGCGGGTGCCGTACGTCCGGCAGGCCCTGCACGGCGCCGAGGGCCCGGTGCTCGCGGTCTCCGACTTCATGCGCCAGGTTCCGGACCAGATCGCGCAGTGGGTCGAGCAGGACTGGTCCTCGCTGGGCGCCGACGGCTTCGGTCTGTCGGACACGCGTGAGGACGCCCGCCGCCACTTCGGCGTCGACGCCCAGTCGATCGTCGTCGCGGCCCTGGCCCAGCTCGCGAAGCGGGGCGAGGTCAAGTCGACCGCGGTGAAGGAAGCGCGGGAGAAGTACGGGCTGTAGGTCCCGTGGTGACACGAGGGGGTACGGCGTCTGCCGTACCCCCTCGCTGTCCGCGGGGCCCGGCATCATGACGGTATGCGCGCCGCCCGCCTGATCAAGATGGTGCTCCTCCTGCAGTCCCGCCCTTCCATGACCGCCGCCGAGCTCGCCCGCGAGCTGGAGGTGTCGGAGCGGACGGTGGCACGGGACGCGCAGGCGCTGTCGGAGGCGGGGGTGCCGGTCTACGCGGATCGGGGGCGGGCCGGCGGCTACCGGCTGATCGGCGGGTACCGGACCCGGCTGACCGGGCTCGCCCGGAGCGAGGCGGAGGCGCTGTTCCTGAGCGGGGTGCCGGGGGCGCTGCGGGAGATGGGCCTGGAGGACGCCGCCTCGGCGGCCCGGCTGAAGGTGTCGGCGGCCCTCCTCCCTTCCCTGCGCGACGCGCCGCGCACCGCGTCCCAACGCTTCCACCTGGACGCGCCCGCCTGGTTCCGCGAACCGCAGACCCCCACGCTGCTCCCCACGATCGCGGAGGCGGTATGGGACGACCGCTGCCTCACGACCCACTACCGACGCGGCGAACGTGAGGTGGAACGAACCCTCGAGCCCTACGGCCTCGTACTGAAGGCAGGCGTCTGGTACCTGTGCGCCCGGGTTCTGCCATCGGGCGACGGGGCGGGTGACCAGGCGAAGGTCCCCGACGCGAAGACCAGGGCGCGCAGCGAGACCGGGGCGCGCAGTGCGACGGGGATGCGCGGCGCGGGCGGGGCGAGCGGCTTGGGTGATGCGCGCGGCGCAGGCAAGGCGCGAGGCACAGGCGATGCGGACCGTTTCGGCGGCGCGGGCGAAGCGGACGGTCCGCGCAATGCGAGCAGTCCGGACGGCCTGGGCGACACGGCCTGTCTGGGTGAAGCGAGCGGCACGAGCAACGTGGACAGCCGGGGCGACGGGGACGGCACGGGACACGCGGGCAGCCCGGGCGACGCGGACTGCCTGGGCGAAGTGGACCGTCTCCGCGACACGGGCGACACGGGCAGCCTGGACGAAGCAGGCGGCGCGGGCGGCACGAGCAATGCGGTCGGCTCGGGCCGCGCAGACCGTCTCGGCGACGCAGATGGCCCGCGCAATGCCATCAGTCCGGGCAGCCTGGGCAATCCGGCCGGCCCGAGCGGCACGAACGGCCCGCGCGACGCAGGCAGCCCGCGCGACGCGCAGGGTCTCGACGGCTCCGGCGTCACGCGGGACGTGGGCGGTATCCGCGGCGGCGGCGCGAGCGGTGTCCGCGGCACGCTCGACGCGGGCGGCAGCGTGGGCCGTGCAGGGGCGCGTGGCTCCGGTGGCTTTCGTACGTACCGTATCGACCTGGTCACCTCCGTCGCCGACCACGGCACCCGCTTCGTCCGTGACGAGGCGTTCGATCTGCCCGGGTTCTGGGCGGCGCAGGCCGAGGGGTTCGCGCGGTCGATCCTGCGGGACGAGGTCGTCGTACGGCTGTCCGCCCAGGGCGTGCGCAGGCTGGCGTATGTCATCGATCCCGTCTCCGCGCGCGAGGCGCTGCGCGGCGCGGGCGAGGCGGACGGCGAGGGGTGGGTGACCGCGACGCTGCCGGTGGAGTCCGAAGAGGTCGCGCACGGCCAGCTGATGGCGCTCGGGCCGGAGGTGGAGGTGCTGGCGCCGGCCGGTCTGCGGGAGCGGTTCGCCCGGGATACGGCGCGCCTGGCGGAGCTCTACGGCCGATAACAATCCGCCGCACTCCACGTGCGCCCCACCCGCTCAGGCCCGATGCTTGACCCGTGATGGAAGAGTCGGAGTTCTGGGAGCTGGTGGACGCCGCCCGCGAGGCCGCCGAGGGCGACCCGGAGGAGCAGGCCGACCTGCTCGTGGAGCGGCTGCTCCAGCTGGACCCGGAGTCGGTCCTGGACTTCGCCCGTCACTTCGAGTCCCGCTACAACAGGGCCTACCGCTGGGACCTGTGGGGCGCGGCCTGGGTGCTGCTCGACGGGGCGAGCGACGACGCGTTCGACTTCTTCCGGTGCTGGCTGATCGGTCAGGGCCGGGACGTCTTCGAGGGCGCCCTGCACGACCCGGACGCGCTGGCCGACCTGCTCGGCGAGTTCGACGAGGAGATCGACGGGGACGGTGAGGAGCTGGGCTACGCCGCGGACGAGGCGTACGAACAGCTCACCGGTACCGTCGCCCCGGACCTGGGCCTCGCGCCCGCGCCCTCGGAACCGGAAGGGGCGCCCGTCGACTTCGAGAGCGAAGGGGCGCTCGCGGAGCGGTACCCCAAGCTGTGGGACCGGTTCAGGGAGTGAGATCCCCCGGGTGAGCGTCAGGCCGCGGTGCGGCGTCGGCCGGTGTCGGCGGGGATGTACGCCTGCGGCTGGTCCGCCCGCACCGCGTGGTGGAGGGGTGCCTTGTTGGCCTGGTCGAGGGCGGACGCGGTGGCCGCGGCCGGGCCGAGGATCACCGTCGCGACCGCGCACACGACCACCCAGGGGCTGCGCGCGGCCTTGGCCCAGCCGGCGTTCTGCGTGGTGTCCCCGCTACGACTGCTGTTCATGATCCCCACCTCCGGTCGGGTTGTGTCGCCCTGACCGTAGGACGCGGGGATCTGAGGGAGCTGCGGGCCGCCTATGGCGTTGCTGTGGGGGTGAGGGTGGCTGTGGTCCTGCCTTGCAGGCGGGCCGCCTTCTCCCGCATCTCCGGGAGCCGGGCGGCCAGGGCCGCTCCCGGGCAGCTCGTCATGTACCCGTCGTTGTGGCCCGCGAGCGCGGGGAGGGTGGCGGTGGTGCCGGCCTCGTAGCGGCTGAGGCCGTTGCTGGAGACCAGCCGCACCCGGCCGCGCGGGTCGATGCCGGCCGAGCCGAGCTTCCAGGCGGCGACGGCGGCGATCGCGTCGGTCATCGCCCGCGGCACGGACGCACCCGCGGTGAAGGTGCCGATGGCCGCGATACCGGTGGTGCGGTGGTTGAACCCCTGGGCGTGGGCGCCGGTGACGGCCCGCTCGACACCGCCGGCGCGGCCCTCGTAGACCGTGCCGCAGCGGTCGACGAGGAAGTTGTAGCCGATGTCGTCCCAGCTGCGGGCGCCGGTCTGGCCCGCGTAGAGGTGACGGATGATGCGGGGCGCGTCGGCGCAGTCGTAGCCGTTGGGCGAGTCGGTGTGGTGGACGAAGACCGCGAGCACCTTGTCGTCGTAGCGCGGGGGCGGCTGCGTGGGCGCCGGGCTGCCGTCCAGCCAGACCTCCCGCGGCACGATGTGGGGCCTGGCCGCCCGGTGCGGCGCCGCCGCAGGGCTGGCCGCCGCCGGCTGTGCGGGCCGGGCCTGGGCGACCGGTCGGTCGGGGCCGCGCACGGACAGCCCCAGG
Source organism: Streptomyces sp. HUAS 15-9 (assembly GCF_025642155.1). NCBI lineage: Bacteria > Bacillati > Actinomycetota > Actinomycetes > Kitasatosporales > Streptomycetaceae > Streptomyces > Streptomyces qianjiangensis. Next base: position 2,486,149 of record NZ_CP106798.1, read on the forward strand.
GCGAGGACGGCGGTGAGGCCGGGCAGACAGCCGACCAGCACCAGGACGGGGCCGGGCAGGCGCACGCGCCATCTTCCCGGCCCGGGCGTTCTTCGCGGCAAACGCATGGGTTCCACTGTGGGTGTGATCCACTCCGTCTGCGATGTGTGGTGTGCCACCTGGTGGAACCATCGTCCCTATCCGATGCGTTTTTGGAGGTACATGTGTGCGTGGCCGGTTCCGGAGCCACGCTCGCCCGACTGATCACTGTGCCCGTCCCGCGCGTACTAGGGGTTCCGAGAGAAAGGCGGCTCCGTGGACCTGCTCGACCTCCTCCTTGCGCTGGTGATCCTTGTGTACGCGGGGTCCGGCTACCGGCGCGGACTGCTGGCCGGATGCGTGTCGCTGGCCGGGTTCGTGGGCGGCGCGGTGCTCGGGGTGTGGGTGCTGCCGTGGATGATGGACCTGGTCACGCGGGGGTCGACGGCGGCCACGGTGACCGCGGTGCTGACGGTGCTGGTCCCGGCGGTGGTGGGGCACGAGCTCGCGGGGCGCCTCGCGCTGCGGCTGCGGCGTGAGCTGGACCGTGCGGGCCGGGACGGGCTGCGGGTGCTGGACGGGATAGGCGGGGCGGCGGCCAATTCGCTCGCGGTGCTGATCGTGGCCTGGATGGCGGCGAGTGTGCTGGGCGCCTCCTCGTCGCCGGTGGTGACGACGGCGATACGGGACTCGGCGCTGCTGGGTGCGGTGCAGAACGCGATGCCGGACACCACGCCCTCGTGGTTCTCGGGCGCGACGTCCGCGCTCACGGAGGCGGGTTTCCCGCAGGTCTTCAACCCGTTCGAGAACGAGTCGACGGCACAGGTCGCCAAGCCCTCCGGCGACAGCGTCACGGCGCGCGCCACCGCGGCCGCGAGGACGAGCACGGTGAAGATCGAGGGCGCCGCCGGCAACCAGGGTCGCGAGGGCAGCGGCTTCGTGTACGCGCGCGAGCATGTGATGACCAACGCCCACGTGGTGGCCGGCATCGACCGCCCGAGGGTGCGGATCGGCGGTGTCGGGCGGTCGTACGAGGCCCGGGTGGTGCTCTTCGACCCGAACCGGGACGTGGCGGTGCTGTACGTGCCCGGGCTCCGCGCGCCCGTGCTGCGGTTCGACGACGCTGCCGGCCGCGGGGACTCGGCGGTGGTCGCGGGCTATCCGCAGGACGGCGATCTGAATCTGCAGGCGGCGACCGTGGCGAACCGGGTGCGGGCGAACGGCAGCACCATCTACAACGACGCCACGGTGACCCGCGAGATCTACTCGATCCGCTCCACGGTCCGCCCCGGCAACTCCGGCGGGCCGCTGCTGACCACGGACGGCCGGGTGTACGGCGTGGTCTTCGCCCGCTCCACGTCCGACGACGAGACGGGCTACGTCCTGACGGCGGACGAGGTGGCCCCCGACGCGCGCCGCGCGGCCACGGCGACGGCACCGGTGAGCACGGGGGACCTGGTCACGTCCTAGGGGCGGCCGCCGGACCGGCAGGGGTCATGCCGACAGGGGTCACAGGGAGCGGCCCATGAGTAGGTCGTCCACGTACTCCCCCGCCAGCAGGAACTCCTCCGGCAGCACGCCCTCGACCACGAACCCCTCCGACTCGTAGAGCCGCCGCGCGGGGGTGTTGTGCCCGAGGACACGCAGCGTGATACGCCGGGCGCCGCGGCGGCGGGCCTCGTCGACGGCGGCCCGGAGCAGCGCGCGGCCGACGCCCCTGCCGCGGGCGTCGTCGTGGACGGCCAGCCCCTGGATCTGCCGTACGTGCGCGTTCGAGGCGAGTGGGGTCGAGAAGGCGAGGCGGATGTAGCCGACGATGCGGCGGTCGAGCTCGGCGACCAGCGTGTCGTCGGGGGCGTGGCGCTCGCTGAAGAACGAGTCGTAGGGCGGCTGCGGCTCGGGCATCACCGCGTGCAGATACGACCAGGTGGCCTTGTCCAGGAGCGTCAACTCCTCGTCGTCGTCCGGCAGGGCGGTGCGTATGTACGGATCCGGCATGACGGCCACCTTAGACATGACGGGGCAGGATGGGCTCATGGAACGTTCACGAATCGCGGTGGCCGGTGCGTCCGGTCTCATCGGCAGCGCTCTGGTGCGGTCCCTGGTCGCCGACGGGCACGAGGTGGTGCGGCTGGTCCGGCGTGCGGCCCGCGGCGCGCAGGAGGTCTGCTGGGACCCTGAGGGGCAGTACGTGGACACGGCGGGGCTGGTCGGCTGTGATGTCGTGGTCGACCTCGCGGGCGCCGGCATCGGCGACCGGCGCTGGACGGACGCGTACAAGAGGCGGATCAGGGACAGCCGGGTGCTCGGCACGGCGGCGCTGGCGGAGGCTGTCGCCGCGCTGGACGAGCCGCCGCGTGTCTTCGTCAGCGGCAGCGCGATCGGTTTCTACGGCGACACCGGCGACCGTGCCGTGGACGAGACGGCGCCGCCCGGGGACGGTTTCCTGCCCTCCCTGTGCGTGGAGTGGGAGGAGGCGGCGGCGCCGGCCGAGGAGGCGGGCGTACGGACCGTGTGCGCCCGTACGGGGCTGGTGGTGGCCCGTGAGGGCGGTGCCTGGGCGCGGCTGTTCCCGCTGTTCAGGGCCGGGCTCGGCGGGCGGATGGGGGACGGGCGGCAGTACTGGTCGTTCATCGCGCTGCACGACGAGGTGGCCGCGATCCGCCATCTCATCGACACCGAGGAGCTGTCCGGGCCGGTCAATCTGACCGCCCCGACCCCGCTGACCAACCGTGAGATCACTGCGGCGATGGGGCGGGTGCTGCACCGGCCGGCCGTCCTGCCGGTCCCGGCACCGGTGTTGCGCTCCGTGCTGGGCGAGCTGGCGGGGGATGCGCTCGGCAGTCAACGGGTGCTGCCGAAGCGGCTGTTGGAGTCGGGTTTCGTGTTCGCCTTCCCGGGAATCGAGGACGCGATCCGCGCGGCTCTGGCGTAACCGGGACATGACTGTGTGCGACCGTCGTGCGACCGTGCTCTGTCGGTGCGCGACTGTCCTCGACCGATCACGGCCCTAACCTCGACCTGAACTCGGGTATCCCTGGAGCCAGTTGGGGGCATCACGTCTCCACCGGCCGCGCAACATCGAGGAGGGGCCTCGTGCTTGAGCCCGTGTACCAGGCGGACGTCGTCATCGTGGGAGCCGGAATCGCCGGACTGTCGGCGGCTCATCGGCTGACCAGCGCGGGCGTCACGACCGCAGTCCTGGAGGCCGCCCCCTACGTGGGCGGCCGTATGTCGACGGAGAAGGTCGACGGCTTCCGGCTCGACCGGATCGGACAGCTCCTGTCCACCTCCTATCCCGAGCTACGTCTGACACCAGGGCTCGACGCCCTCGTTCTGCGCCCCTTCGCGCCGGGCGTCCTGCTGCACCACGACGGACGCCGGCACCGCGCGGGCGCTCCGGCGGGCGGAGGGAGCGCAAGGGGCGCACTCCACGCGGTGCGCGCCCTCGCGAGCGCTCCCAGGGGCGCGGTCGCGTCGCCCGCGCGCGCGGGCGCACCCATGGGCGGCGCCGTCGACCAGGCCCGGCTCGGGGTGGCGCTGGCCCGGATCGCCGCCACGCCCGTCGAGCGCATCCTGACCCGCCCCGAACTGCCCGCCGCACAGGCGCTCGCCGTCCGCGGGGTGCCCGCCCGCACGATCGACGGCTTCCTGCGCCCGCTGCTCGCCGCCCTGTTGTGCGACCCGGAGCTGAGGACGTCCAGCCGGTGCGCCGACCTCGCGCTGCGCGCCTTCGCGAGCGGACGGCTCAGCGTGCCCGAGGGCGGCGCCGAGGCGCTGCCCGAACTGCTCGCCCGCGCGCTGCCGCCCGGCACCGTGCACACGGGGGTGCGGGCCACCTCGGTCTCCACGACCTCGGTGACCACCGCCGAGCACGGCGAGATCCGCTGCCGTGCCGTGCTGCTGGCCACCGACGCGCGAGCCGCGGCCGAACTGCTGCCCGGTCTGCGGGTGCCGGACTTCCACCCGGTGACGGTGGTGCACCACACGACCGACGAACCCCTGGGCACCGGTGCCTCGTTGCTGCTCGACGCCGACCGCGGCGGTCCGGTCGCGCACACCGCGATGGTCAGCGCCGTCGACCCGAGCCGCGCGCCCGCGGGCCGGGCGCTCATCTCGTCGACCGTGCTGGGCACTCCCCCGGAGGGGGTCGACACGGCCGTACGGATGCACCTGTCCCGGCTGTACGGCACCTCGACCCGCCGCTGGGAGACCCTCGCCGTGCACCACACCGCCGAGGCGGTCCCGGCGATGCGCCCACCGCACGACCTGCGCCGCCCGGTACGGCTCCTGGCGGGCCTGTACGTGTGCGGCGACCACCGCGACACCAGCACCGTCCAGGGCGCCCTGCACTCGGCCCACCGGGCCGCGGCGGCGATCCTGGCGGACCTGGGCGCGGCGGGCTCACTGCACCGCGCGGACCCCCTGCCCGCGATGAAGCGCGCGGCCTAGCCGAGGTCACCCGAGCGCCGCCACCTTGTCCCGGTATCCCCGTACCGGTGCCGCGTCCTTGTAGGGCTCGAGGCGGCGCTCGAAGTCCTTGACGTACTCGATCGCCCGTACCGAGCGCATCTCCACCGCCTGCCCGGCCGCCTCCGCGCCCAGCAGGCAGGCCTGGTCGAGCTCGCCGAGACCGAGGCGGGCGGTGGCGAGGACGACACGGCAGAACAGGCGGCTACGGGCGAACGTCGGGGCGCGCAGCTGCAGGGAGCGCTCCGCGTGCTGCGCGGACGCGCGGAACTGCTGCAGATCGCGGTGGCAGTGCCCGAACTCGTCGGCGAGCTGCGCCTCGTCGAAGAACCGCGCCCAGTACGGCACTTCGTCGCCGGGCCGGGCGGCCTCCAGGGCGCGCTCGGCGCGGACCAGCGCGCCGGTGCAGGCCCGCACCTCGCCGAGCACGCCGTGCGCGCGGGCCTCCGCGGAGTGCAGCAGCGCCTGCACGACGGGCGGGGCGGTGGTCCCCACCCCCTGCTGCGCCACCCGCGCCAGCTGGACGGCCTCGCGGCCGTGCCCGAGGTAGACGGCCTGGCGGCTCATGGTGACCAGGACGTAGGAGCCGTACGTCCGGTCCCCGGCCGCCTGTGCCAGCCGCAGCGCCTGCACGAAGTAGCGCTGGGCGAGTCCGTGCGCGGCGATGTCGTACGACGTCCAGCCGGCGAGCCGGGTGAGATCGGCGGCCGCGGCGAACAGGCGGCGGCCCGTCTGCTCGCCGTAGGTGCCGCGCAGCATCGGCTCGCACTCGTGCTCCAGGTAGCGCACGAGGGCCTGGCGGGCGTGGCCACCGCCGTAGGCGTCGTCGAGGGTGCGGAAGAGCTCGCCGACCGAGCGCAGCGCGGCGATGTCGCCGCCGGTGACCTTCTGGCCGGGGCCGCGCTCGGCCTGGCCGCGCGGGCGCGGAACGACGGGCCGTCCCTGTGGGGGCACCTTGGGCAGCGGCTCGCCGCGGGCCACCCGGTCGTCGGCCCGGCCGATCAGCCAGTCCCGGCTGGGCACGACGAGCCCCGCCGGAGTGAAGGCGATCTTGCGGAGTTCGGCATGACTGCCGGAGTCCTTGCGCCACAGCCCGCTGACGATGTCGACGGCCTCCTCGGGGGTGGACGCGAACTCCAGCCCGGCGTACACCGGCGCACAGGCGTCCAGACCGAGATCCTGGGCCGTGAGCCGGCGCCCGAGGCGGCGCGTGAAGACCTCGGCGATGAGCGCGGGCGTGGTGCCCCGGGGCTGCTGTCCGCGCAGCCAGCGGGTCACGGATGTCTTGTCGTATCTGAGATCCAGCCCGTGTTCGAGGCCGAGCTGGTCGACGCGACGGGCCAGACCTGCGTTGGAGAATCCCGCTTCTGCGATGAGCGCGGCGAGCTGGCGATTGGGAGTGCGCTGCGCGGGTCGTTCCGTCATCTGCGGTGCGGTCTCCTGCCTTCCGGGCCTTCGAAGTGCCCGGATTGCCTGTGAGCAGCCCTTATGGCCTCATGAACGGCGCGAATGTAGCGGAGAGTGAGCAGTCCGTCGCACACTTTGCAGTTCATTCATCCGATCGTGTGAGGATTGCCCCCTGGGCTGACGTGAGCGGACCGGTCGTACAGTGGCTTGGGCGCATTACATGCCTGACACACCCGTCGCCGAGGGAGGCGCTTGCCGTGAGTGAGTTGCGGTTCGTCCGCATGGGGTTCGGCGCACAGGCCGTCGAGTACCAGGAGGCCTGGGACGAGCAGCGCCGGGTGCACGCGGCGCGGTTCGCCGACGAGGTGCCCGACACCGTCCTGCTGCTCGAACACCCGCCGGTCTACACGGCGGGCCGCCGCACCGAGGACAGCGAGCGGCCGCTCGACGGCACCCCGGTCATCGACGTGGACCGCGGCGGCAAGATCACCTGGCACGGCCCCGGCCAGCTCGTCGGCTACCCGATCCAGAAGCTCCCCCGCCCGGTGGACGTGGTCGCGCACGTACGGCGCCTCGAGGAGGCGCTGATCCGCACCTGCGCGGAGCTGGACGTCGAGGCCGCCCGGGTCGAGGGCCGCAGCGGCGTGTGGGTGCTCGGTGACCCCGTCGAGCAGCGGCCGGCCCTCGGCGGACTCTCGCTGGACTTCGACCCGCGGCTGAACGACGAGGAGTTCGACCCCCGGCTGAACGGCCCGGAGTACGCCCCCTCCAACGCCGGCCAGCGACGCGAGGACCGCAAGATCGCCGCGATCGGCATCCGCGTCGCCAAGGGCGTCACGATGCACGGCTTCTCCTTCAACGTCAACCCGGACAACGCCTGGTTCGACCGGATCATCCCGTGCGGCATCCGGGACGCGGGGGTCACCTCCCTCGCCAACGAACTGGGCCGCGAGATCACGGTCGAGGAGATCCTGCCGACGGTCGAGCGGCATCTGAAGGACATCCTCGAGAACGCCGACCTCAAGCCGCGCGTGATCGAGAAGGCGTCCGTCTGACCTCCGTCCGACCTCGGGAATGGACCCCGTCGAGGTGAGGTTGGCCTCACGGGAAAGTCCCAACAACCACGGGCGTACGCTGGTGTACGCCGAAGAATCGAAGACTACTCAAAGCAATCAGCAGGGAGCCGGTCGTGTCCGCAGTCTCACCCGACGGACGCAAGTTGCTGCGCCTGGAGGCCCGCAACAGCGAGACCCCCATCGAGCGCAAGCCCGAGTGGATCAAGACGCGGGCGAAAATGGGTCCCGCGTACACGGAGATGCAGAAGCTCGTGAAGAGCGAGGGTCTGCACACGGTCTGCCAGGAAGCCGGCTGCCCGAACATCTACGAATGCTGGGAGGACCGCGAGGCGACCTTCCTCATCGGCGGCGACCAGTGCACCCGGCGCTGCGACTTCTGCCAGATCGACACCGGCAGGCCCAAGGCCCTCGACCGTGACGAGCCGCGCCGCGTCGGCGAGTCCGTGGTCACCATGGACCTGAACTACGCCACCGTCACCGGCGTCGCCCGCGACGACCTGGCGGACGGCGGCGCCTGGCTGTACGCCGAGACCGTGCGCCAGATCCACCGGCAGACCGCGGAGCGCGCGGCCGGGCGGACCAAGGTCGAGCTCCTCGCCCCCGACTTCAACGCCGTCCCGGAGCACCTCGAAGAGGTCTTCTCCACCCGGCCCGAGGTCTTCGCGCACAACCTCGAGACGGTTCCCCGGATCTTCAAGCGGATCCGCCCCGGCTTCCGCTACGACCGCTCCCTGAAGGTCCTCACCGACGCCCGCGACTACGGCCTCGTCACCAAGTCGAACCTCATCCTCGGCATGGGCGAGACCCGCGAGGAGATCAGCGACGCGCTGAAGCAGTTGCACGACGCCGGGTGCGAGCTGATCACCATCACGCAGTATCTGCGCCCGTCCGTGCGTCACCACCCGGTGGACCGCTGGGTCAAGCCGCAGGAGTTCGTGGAGCTGAAGGAGGAGGCCGAGCAGATCGGCTTCTCCGGTGTGATGTCCGGCCCGCTGGTCCGGTCCTCGTACCGCGCCGGGCGCCTGTACCAGATGGCCATCGAGAAGCGGGGCACGTACACCGCCGCCCAGGCCGTCTGACAGCTCCCCGGGCCGTCTGACAGATCGTCATCGTCGTTGCTCCGTACGAGTGCGGGACAACCGTGTGAATTCTCGCACAAGAACTTACTGGTCAGTAGAGACCGAGAACGCGCGGTCCTGACAGTCCTCGCAGATGAGGGCGTCGTCAGGGCCGCGTATTCACTCCACCCCCACCCCATCAAGGCTTCATTGGCGTTTGACCGGTCAGTCACACCCTGGTAACACCAATCAGTGACCCTGGTATCACGCCACGTACACCCGTACCCGACGCCGTCGAGGGGGACCTCCACCATGCAGGCCGCGCCCGTTCGCGCCACCGCCATCCCGACCTTCACCGACGCACTCCGTGCCGTCGAGTCCCTGCTCATGAGCGGCGGCCAGCGCACCGCCCGCCGCAATGCCTGGACCTCGGTCCTGGAGGACCGCCGTCGTGCCAAGGACCGGGTCGAGGCGCAGCGCGTCCTGGAGCAGGCGGCCACCCGCCCCTGACGCCCCCTCCGCGGGCACTGCCGTCGTGGGCACTCCCGGGGCCACGTAGACTTCGTGGCATGGCGAGGAAGGAAACCGCAGCGAACGCTGCGAACCCAGGGCGACTGAAGCAGATCGCCCTTACGTACAAGATGACCCGGAAGGCCGACAAAAAGATCGGTCTTGTGCTCGCGGCTGTCGGCATCGGCACCTTCGGTGTCTTCCTCGCGATCGGCTTCTTGATCGGCCACCCCATCTATCTGGGCATCCTGGGCCTGCTGTTCGCGTTCCTCCTGGCGGCGATCGTTTTCGGCCGCCGGGCCGAGCGGGCCGCGTTCGGGCAGATGGAGGGCCAGCCGGGCGCCGCCGCGGCCGTGCTCGACAACATCGGCCGGGGCTGGACGACGACCCCCGCGGTCGCGATGAACCGCAGCCAGGACGTGGTGCACCGCGCGGTCGGCAAGGCCGGCATCGTGCTGGTCGCCGAGGGCAACCCGAACCGGGTGAAGAGCCTGCTCGCCGCGGAGAAGAAGAAGATGGCCCGCATCGTGTCGGACGTCCCGGTGCACGACGTGATCGTCGGCACGGGCGAGGGCCAGGTCGAGCTGAAGAAGCTGCGCACGACCATGCTGAAGTACCCGCGCGTCCTGTCCGGCCCGCAGGTCACCACCACCAACGACCGGCTGCGCGCCATGGGCGACCTGATGAGCAACATGCCGCTGCCGAAGGGCCCGATGCCCAAGGGCATGCGGATGCCCAAGGGCGGCAAGGCCCGCTGACTCCCCCAGAGGTACGACACCCCTCAGAGGTACGACGAAGGGGGCGCCCGGAATCACCGGGCGCCCCCTTCGTCGTACGACCGCTGGAAAGTCGTCCCACGGCCGCTGGAAAGCCGCTGGACGCGGACCTCGACCGTCGGATGAGGACCGCTAGATGCGGACCTCGACCGTTCCGGCCAGCCGGTCGTGCAGACCGCGGCCGTCGCGGTCCCAGACGAGCGCCGGGATGGCGAGGAAGAACAAGGCCGTGCGCAGCAGCGCGCGCAGCGGGTTCACCCGGCGGGTCTCCAGCGCGACGACCCGCAGCCCGAACAGCCGCTTGCCCGGCGTGGAGCCGACCGTGCCGAGGGTGAGGACCAGCAGCACGAGAAGGATGAGCGGCGCCCAGACCTGCGCCGCCTGGTGATAGCTGTCGGCGATCAAGCCGTATGCGATCAGGAGACACAGGCCCCAGTCCACGGCCAGCGCCCCCAGCCGGCGTCCCGGGCGCGCGATCGAACCCGGACCCTCCTCGGGCAGACCGAGCTGTTCGCCGCGGTATCCGAAATCGGCACCGGCTTCTTCCATGGCCGCGCGCGGCCCGGAAAGCCACGATCCCATTGCTTGCCTGTTGTCCACCCGCCCACGGTACTGCCCGCCCGGACGCCCGGGGCACGGCGGGGTGTGTCGGCGCTACCGTGGAACCGAAGCCGGTTAACTTCTGCGAAACAAATGGGTCACGCCCGAGAAATCACCCGTCCCTAGGGTCGGGGACAGCGTGTGCCACCGCACTGGCCGCACGAACGAACTACCACCCCGGCGAGGACGGTCGGGAGTAGGAGGAGCTGGATGTTCCAGAACGCCGACGAGGCCAAGAAGTTCATCGCGGACGAGGACGTCAAGTTCGTCGACGTCCGCTTCTGCGACCTGCCGGGCGTCATGCAGCACTTCACCGTGCCCGTCGAGGCGTTCGACCCGGACGAGGAGCTCGCCTTCGACGGATCCTCGATCCGTGGCTTCCAGGCCATTCACGAGTCCGACATGGCGCTGCGCGCGGACCTGTCGACCGCCCGGGTCGACCCGTTCCGCCGTGACAAGACCCTCAACATCAACTTCTTCATCCACGACCCGATCACGGGCGAGCAGTACTCCCGTGACCCGCGCAACGTGGCGAAGAAGGCCGAGGCCTACCTCGCCTCCACCGGTATCGCCGACACCGCGTACTTCGGTCCCGAGGCCGAGTTCTACGTCTTCGACTCCGTCCGCTTCGCGACCAGCGCGAACGAGTCCTTCTACCACGTCGACTCCGAGGCCGGCGCCTGGAACACCGGTGCCCTCCAGGACAACCGTGGTTACAAGGTCCGCTACAAGGGCGGCTACTTCCCGGTCCCGCCGGTCGACCACTTCGCCGACCTGCGCGCCGAGATCTCCCTGGAGCTGGAGCGCAACGGCCTGAAGGTCGAGCGCCAGCACCACGAGGTGGGCACCGCCGGCCAGGCCGAGATCAACTACAAGTTCAACACGCTGCTCGCGGCCGCCGACGACCTCCAGCTCTTCAAGTACATCGTGAAGAACGTCGCCTGGCGCAACGGCAAGACGGCGACCTTCATGCCGAAGCCGATCTTCGGTGACAACGGCTCGGGCATGCACGTGCACCAGTCGCTGTGGAGCAACGGCGACCCGCTGTTCTACGACGAGGCCGGTTACGCGGGCCTGTCGGACACCGCCCGCTACTACATCGGCGGCATCCTCAAGCACGCCCCGTCGCTGCTGGCCTTCACCAACCCGACGGTGAACTCCTACCACCGTCTGGTCCCGGGCTTCGAGGCGCCGATCAACCTGGTGTACTCGCAGCGCAACCGCTCCGCCGCGATGCGTATCCCGATCACGGGCTCCAACCCGAAGGCCAAGCGCGTCGAGTTCCGCGCGCCCGACTCCTCCGGCAACCCGTACCTCGCCTTCTCGGCCCTGCTCCTCGCGGGCCTCGACGGCATCAAGAACAAGATCGAGCCGGCCGAGCCGATCGACAAGGACCTCTACGAGCTGGCTCCCGAGGAGCACGCGAACGTCGCGCAGGTTCCGACCTCGCTCCCGGCCGTTCTCGACTCGCTCGAGCGCGACCACGAGTTCCTGCTCGCCGGTGACGTCTTCACGTCCGACCTGATCGAGACGTGGATCGACTTCAAGCGCGCGAACGAGATCGCTCCGCTGCAGCTGCGTCCGCACCCGCACGAGTTCGAGCTCTACTTCGACGTGTAAAGACGCCTGTCCGTAAGGCACCCGAGTAAGTGGCTGAGGGCCGTCACCCGCATCACTGCAGGTGGCGGCCCTCAGTCGTGCGCTGGGGTGCTTTTTCTCTGTCACACCGCCTTCGTCAACCGACCAGGATCACTACGACGCCGCCGGTGTTGAAGCCGTTGTTGAAGCCAAAGCCGTTGTTGAAGCCGAAGCCACCGAAGTTGCCGAAGCCGAAGCCACAGTTGTTCCACCAGCCGCCGTGGAAGCAGCCGCGGTTGGTCGTGACCTGGGTCGGGGTGGCGGCCGAGGCCGTTCCCGCTGTGGCGATGGTGGTGCCGCCGGCCAGCAGCACCCCGACGGCGGACGCCGCCACGAGACGCCTAGCACGCTGAGCTTTCATGGACGTACCTTCCTTCCACCCCTCGTGCGGTATGCGAAGCACGAATCGGACGGATGGCCGCGGCCTCAGAGCTGAGAGTTCGGCGCGGTCGTAGGTCTGGCACTTCAGATGCTAGTGGTCCGCCGTCCACTCGGCATCCTGGGCAACCTTCCGCGCTTCCCAGGCTTCCTACTCTCGGGGGATCATCCTCCTTGGTTCTGTCGGACGAGAGAGGGACGAGAGAGGTTGAACGGGGATGACTGAACAGGACGACTGGGAGCGGGAGTTCGATCACCGCTGGGCGAATTCCGCCGAGCACAAGGAGCCCTCCGCCCGCGCCCGGATGCTCGCCGCCCGCTGGAAGGAGAACCCCCCGGACCCGGCACCGTTCCGCGCCGACCCGGACCCGGTGGGACCCCGCCGCTCGTCATGGGTGTCCACGGCGATAGTCCTCGGCTGCGTCGGCGCGGTGATAGGCCTGCTCGGGTACGCACAGATGCGGGCTCCGTACTAGATCCGTAACCGGACCGGTGCCATCGGACACTCTGTGTCACGTCGTCGCCGGGAGCAGGGACGCCGCGTGGGTGAGGAGCTCCTCGTAGATCTCGGGGCGGTCCTTGTCGATCACCGGGTAGCCGGCCCCGAAATCGCCGCCCAGCCAGTGGGCCTCGATTCCGGGGTTGGCGCTGTTCGTGCCGTCGTGCAGGAAGATGTGCGGGCTGCAGTTGACACGGTCGTCGCGGGCCGCGTCGTACTGGGCCATCACGGCCGCGCGGGACGACCCGGTGTCCAGGGCCGCGGCCAGCCGGCCGACGTCGACGGTGCCCGTCCGCTCGGCGATGTCGAGGATGACGTGGCGCAGCGAGATGCACCGGCCCTCGGCCCAGAAGGCGCGGCGCAGGGCTCGGTCGAGGCGTTCGCTCGCCTCCCAGCTCTGTGCCTTGGCCGCCTGCACCGCCTCGTGCGCGGGGAGCATGGTGACCGGGTAAGTCCAGTCGGGGCCCTGCCACAGGCGCCAGCCGGCGTCCGGTTCCACCGCGCCGAGCACCGAGATCTCGGAGTCGACGCCGGGCCGGGCGTTGACCTCGCGGTTGAACAGCTCCAGCGGGAAGGCCCGGAAGTCGAACCGGATGCGTCCCGCCAGGCCCAGCCGGTGCCGGGTCTCGTGCAGCCGGTGCACCGCGACATGGGCGAACGAGCAGTTAAGGTCGGTGAAGACGGCGATGGTGTCGGCGGTCGCGGGCAGCCGCGGGTCGTCGCTCATGAGGTCTCCCCAGGCCGGGTGCGCTGGTCGAAGCGGGCGATGGTGACGTCGCCGGAGACGACACCGCCCCGCCACCGGTAGACCTGCCCGAAGGAGTCCTCCCCCGTCGGTACGCCCCGGCTGAAGGTGACGGCGATACGGTCGCCGCGCCGTACCGCGACCGGCTCGGCGACCGGCAGGTAGGCGTGCTTCCAGCTGTCGGAGGTCGTACGGGCCCCCGGGGTCGTCCGCGCCGATGTCGTCGCCGGAGATGTCCAGGGCGACGGTGTCGGACAGGTCGGCGACGAAGTAGCCCTGGAAGCCGGTGAACACGCCGTCGCGCTGGACGATGTGGACGAGCGGCACGCTGTACTCGGCCGGGTGCCCGCCGCCGTCCCGGAAGTCGTAGCGGCGCAGCAGCCGGGGTGCGGCGAGCCGGGCGGCGGCCGGGACGACCGTGTCGTAGTAGAGGTCGAACGGGTTGCGCGCGCCCCGGCGGCGCAGCAGTTCGGCGAAGCCCGCGCGGCTGTCGGCGTCCTGGGGCGCGCCGTCGCGCAGCTGGGCGTGGGCCTGTTCGGCGGCCACGGGGACGAGATAGCTCTCGACCGCGCGCGGCAGCATGGCCCCGCCGGGACGCAGGAAGCGCCGGCGGGCGTCGTCGAGGATGGCGGCGCAGTTCTCGTTGTCGGCGAGGTTGCCCATGATCTCGGAGACGACGAGGTCGACGGGTTCGGGCAGCTCCAGGTCGAAGGAGATGCCGGACAGCGGGTGGAAGCGGTCGCCGAATCCGGCGGCGGCGAGCCGGTCGGCCGCGGTGACGAGGATCTTCTCGTTGAGGTCGATGCCGTAGACCCGGGCGGCGCCGGCCTCCAGCGCCCAGCGGGCCAGGATGCCGGTGCCGGTGCCGAGGTCGAGCACGGTCGCGCCGGGTCGTACCGCCTCGGTGATCGCGGTGCGGTACGCGGTCATGCGCAGCCGGTCGCCGAGCATCAGGTCGTGGAAGCCGTCGTCCCAGTCCAGGAGCCGCTCGGAGGCCGGCAGCCACACCTGCTCGGGCCGGTAGCTCTGGCCGAGGACACCGGTCCGGTGGACGGTGAGCGACGTCTCGGCGGGGCCGGTCACCGGACATCCGGAGGCCAGGTCGAAGCTGCTGCGGTGCAGGGGGCAGGTGATGCGCAGGGTGCGTGGGTTGACGTACCCGTGGACGAGGCGGCCCAGCCGGTGCGGGCACGCCGCGTCGATCTCGAACTCGCGGCCCGCGACCGTGACCAGGACCCGGTCGCCGGGGAGTTCTTCGAGCACCGCGTCGCTCATACCGCCTCCCGGGCCCGGGTCACAGCCGCGTCGAAGGCGCCGCCGATCAGCTCGGACAGCAGCTGGGCGCCGATCCACAGCCGGGTGGGATCGATGCCGCCGGCCGCTTCGCACTCCTTGATCGCCAGCTGCATCTCCCGCATGTGGAAGGTGTCGATGTGCAGATGCTCGGTGTAGTAGCGGCCGTTCACGATGCCGAGGCGTTCGCAGGCGCGGGCCTGGACGGTGAAGGCGTCGGGGATGCTGGCCTCCAGGTAGGCGAGGGCGCCGAGGAAGCAGTCGATGTCCTCCGCGCGCTGGGTGAGCCAGTAGAAGACGTTGAGGAACTGGTAGGTCTCATCGCCGGTGGTGTCGAGGTGGCTCTCCAGGTCCTGGGGCAGGCCGAGTTCGGCGAGCAGGTCGAGATAGAGCTGGGAGTGGGCCTGGCGCTGGTTGCCGCAGCCGAACTCGTCGATGAGGACGCGCATCACGGCCATCTGGGCGCGCAGTGGCAGCCGGGGTATCGCGGGGAAGAAGTTCTGTGCCTCGGTGAGTCCGTCGAGCGCGAACTCCCGGACGACGTGGGTGAATTCCTCGCGGGTGGCCTTCTCGGCGAGATAGCTGCCGGCCGGGCTGCCCGCGCGCTCGCGTGTCAGCAGTTCGTCGAGTCGTATGAGCCACTCGGCGCGGGTGGCGAGAGGTTCGGTGCGCTCGGTGAGGCGGGCCAGCAGCGGGCCGATCCACTCGGCCTCGAGCTCCTCGATGCGCGCGACCGTCCCGGCCGTGGGCCGGGCGCGGTTGAGCAGGAACAGCCGCTTGTGCGGGCTGTCGGTGGGGTGTGCGGTGACGTTCACCGCGGGACCTCCTTGTCCATGGGCTCCGGGACCTCCCGGGCGGTTTCCAGGACTCCGCGTCGGTGCAGTTCGGTCTTGAGGGTCAGGTACCAGTCGTCGCGGTCGAGGCCGTACCGGGCGCACGCCTCGGTGAGCCGGGCGGCGTCCGCGGCGGCCGGCTCGCCGAGCAGGGCCCGGCACAGCCCGGGTTCGACGTTGCCGAGGGCGACGACGCAGCCGCCCAGGGCCTGTTGCGAGGGTCCCGTCGTCCGCCCGGAGGGCGGGCCCTGCGGCGTCATGGGGGTCCCCCCTGCTCGAGCGCAGTCGAGAGCTTGGGGGAGCGTGCTCTCGGCGTGCCGGGTGCAGGCCCTCGTACTGGATGTACTTGGGTCTGTGCCCGGTGCGGCGAGTGGGGGTCCCCCCTGCTCGAAGAGCTTGGGGGAGCGTGCCGGGCGTCGACGGGCAGGCGGGACTCTCGCAACAGGCCCTGGCGACCCGCACTCCAGGAGCAGGTGTTCCAGCCCCTGGAGTACGGGCACGCCGGGGTGGGCCGCGATCAGTTCCCGGGTGGCGCGGGGGTCGCCCGCCGAGTCCTTGACCGCGGCGATGCCGGGCAGTGCGCAGATCCGCAGCAGGGTGTCCCGGTCGAGTGAGTTTCCCGAGGCCCAGGACTCGTGGTAGACGATCACGGGCAGGCCACTGGCCCGGGTGAGGTCCGTGAAGTGGCGGACCATGTCCTCCTGGCGCACTCCGGGCCCGTACGGCGTGGTCGCCACGACCGCGGCGGCGCCGAGTTCCTCGGCGGCGCGGGCGCGGGCGGCGACCTCGGCCGTGGTGGGCCGCAGGATGCCCGCGAACACCGGCAGCCCGTCGGCGTGCCGGACGGTCGCCGCGACCATCGTCCGCCACTGGCGGTCCGTCAGCCGGGTGCCCTCACCGGTGCTGAGCGCCGGAAGCAGGGCGTCGGCGTGCGGCCGCAGCGTCGCGACCAGTCGGGCCACCCCGTCCTCGGACACATCCCCCGTGTCCGTGACGGGGGTGACCAGTGCGACCGTCAGTCCCCCGATCACCGTGCGGTCTCCTCTCGACATCTCGCCGGGCCCCTGCGACGGGGCCCGGGACGGGCCGACGCTCACAGGACGCCGGCCGGGACGCGCAGCACGAGCGACTGGCGGTAGAGCGCTTCGAGCGGTTCGGGGAAGACGGGTTCCGGCCCGTCGACCGGTGCGGGCGCCCGCACCGCGAGCCCCGTGTGGTGCGGCAGCCGGGGGCTCGCGCTGTGCAGCAGCCCCTTGCGGTTGCCGACCATGCCGAGCAGCAGCCGTTCATGTGCCGGGAGCCGCTGCAAAATCCCCTCGCCGTCCAGCGCCCACCGCAGGTCGGCCTCGTCGTAGCCGAGGCGGCGGATGTCCATGAGGGTGTGCAGGTTGTCCATGAACGGGTAGTAGGCGTCCTGGAGTTCACGGCCGTAGCCCCAGATGACGTCGTCGCAGCGGCCGACCTGCTCCAGGCTCATCACCAGCGTGCGGTCCAGACGGGCGGCGAAGAACGCCTTGCAGGCGATCCGCAGGGTGTCGTCGGCGCTGTTCATGCCGAGGAACAGGGCGGCGTCGGCGTATTCGTCCGCGGATCCGGCATGCTCGCCGGCGGGCGGCTCAGCCGGCATGACGGTCGAGCACCTCGCGCATCCGCACCATCGCGTCGGCGAACGTGCGCGGTTCACGGGCCAGGGCGAAGCGGACATAGGACTCGCCCTTGTCGGGCTGGCTCCAGAAGAAGTAGCGGCCGGGCAGGACGTAGACCTCGGCTGCGCCCAGGACGCGCTGCAGCTCGGTGGCGGTCAGCTCGGGGTGGTTGATGCGGGCCCAGGCGACGCTGACGTCGGCGACCGGGTTCTGGAGTTCGAGGACGGTGCCGTCGAGGGCCTTGCCGATGGCGTCCCGGTTGACGCCGAGCACCTCGCGGACCGAGCCGAGCTGGTCGGCGCGGGAGTCCTCGACGTACTGCGTGAGCATGTTGAGGACGAACGGCGAGACGTTGAGCAGGACGCTGGTGTGCAGGTTGTACACGTCCTCGTGGATGTCGTCGCTGGGCGTGATCATGGCCGCCTTGGCGTCCTGCACCGGCCAGGTCTTGCCGGTGTCCTCGATGGCCAGGTAGGACACGCCGGAGCTCTCCAGCAGTTCGTAGACGTCGAACCGCTCCAGTTCGGAGCCGAACAGGGTGAAGGAGGCGAAGCAGAAGTCGAAGATCAGCAGCTTGTTGTGGTCCTTGCAGAACCGTACGACCTCCTCGAAGCCCCGGCGCCCGTACTGCAGCAGTGTGAAGCCCGTGGGGTTGTTGGGGTCGACCAGGAACAGCGCGTCGGTGCGCACCCGGCGCTTGAGCTCGGCGTATATACGGTCGGGGTCGTGCAGCGCGGCCTCGTCGATCGGGTAGAGCGGTACGCCCATGTTGTCGAGGACGTCGTAGAGGTTGTCGAAGCAGGGCTCGACGAGGGTCACCGACATCCGCTGCTGCTTGAGGTACATGCCGGCGACCATGGTGGAGATGGACGCGGCGTAGGAGAGCATCGTCTTCCTGCGTGCCAGCGCGGTCCGCTGGCCGTGGAGGCGGAAGAACGACTCGATGAACCGCTGTTCGTAGGTGGCCTGCAGCCCGTTCTCCGCCTCGTACCACAGCTCGGGCAGCCGGGAGACGATGTCCTGCTGGGTGGCGGACTGGCGCTGGTGGGTGTGGGCGTCGGCCAGGTTGAAGCGGGTGCGCAGGGCCTGGATCTCGTGCTGGGTCAGATCGGTGAACTGCCGGTTGTCGGAACCGACCAGGGTGCTGTGCGGGTTCACGCTTCCTCCGGGTCATGTGCGGGAACAACCTTGTGGAGACAGACGTGCTGAACCGCTTCGGACCGCTCTTCCGGGTCCGGGCGGCGATGACCTCACCGGCCGCGGACATACGTGCCCGTGCCGCGGCGGCAGCGGTGGTGCGAGGTGGCGGCGACTGCCGGGTACGAAGCGCCCGGCGGCTCGCGGGGGCGGCCTCTCAGCGGGTGAAAGGTGCCTACTTCCCGGCCGAGAAGCCCGGATCGACGTGCGCGGAATCTCTGATCCCTGCCATGTGTCCCCCGTCCGTTCCCCCGTGTGCGGACTCCGGTCCGCATCCGTACGATTACACAGCCGTTCTCGAACGGACAAGTGAAACAGGCCAGTTGTGAACTTCTCTTTCCCTGCCTGTCACTGCCGCGTCCGGCGACCGGAGCCGACTGTACGTTCACCGCTCCGAAACCTGTCAAGTTCCCAGGTCAGAGCGGGAGTTGGGGTTCTGAGGGCATGCCTGACGGCGGGCCCGGCACGGTGCCGAACCCGCATGGCGAAGGGCGGCCCGGGTCAAATGCCGGGCCGCCGCAGGACATGACAACCAGCCATGTGGAGGGTGGGGATCGATCACCCTCCGGGCGGCCGGTGGCTCAGGCCTCCCGCACCGCCTCGATCTCCAGCGAGAGCTCGATCTCCTTGGAGACGAGGATGCCGCCGGTCTCCAGGGCCATGTTCCAGGTCAGTCCCCAGTCCTCCCGGTTGATCTTCCCGCGGGCGGAGAACACCGTCCGGTCGCCGCCCCACGGGTCGCGGGCGTAGCCCAGGTAGTCGACGTCGAGCGAGACCGGGTGGGTCACTCCCTTGATCGTCAGATTGCCGTCGAGCCTGCCGCTCTTGCCGTCCCAGGTCACGGAGGTGGACTCGAAGACGGACTGCGGGTGCTTCTCCGCGTCGAAGAAGTCACCCGACCGCAGATGGTCGTCGCGGGTCTGGTCCCCGCTCTCGACGCTGGCCATGTCGATCACCGCGGTCACCCTGCTGTCCTCGGGCCGCTCGCCGATGCGGACGGTGGCGTCCACACCGGTGAACCGGCCGCGCACCTTGGTCAGCATGAAGTGGCGTCCCATGAAGCCGACTTCGGCGTGTCCAGGGTCGACCTTCCAGGTGCCGGCCGCCGGGAGTTCCACACCGTCGACCAGGCGGGTCGGTGTCGTTGCGCTTTCGGTCATCGGTCGTACCCTCTTCCCTCTTCCGACTTCCTCGTCACTGGCCGGCTCGGTGTCAGGCGGACTCGGTCGGCAGCCCGGCGCCGATCCAGTCCTCCTTGCCGTCCTTGTACGTGTAGACCCGCTCGTAGCCGAGCTCGATGAGCCGCTTGGCGGCGATCCCCGAGTTCGGGCAGGTGGTGCCCGTGCAGTAGACGATCACCTCGGCCTGCTTGTCGGGCAGCAGCCCGGGCGCGAGGGTGTCCACCTCGTCGAGCGGCAGATTGCGGGCGCCCGGCAGGTGGGCCTCCTTGTAGTACGACTCCGGCAGGGCCTCCAGGACCGTCACCGCGCCGGCGTCGATCTTCTGCTTGACCTCGTCACGGGTCAGGTTCTGCGCCATGTGGCACCTCCGATGAAGACTCGCACTCCGTGCGCACCCACGTGGCCGTACCCCGGCCCCCATTTCCGTGCGTGCGCACACACCATAACCAGTGTGTGCGCACGCACGCAACGGCGGGTAGAATCGACCGATGGCTGACCGGGACTACGGACTAGAGGCATGGCGGGCGATGCTGCTCGCCCACAACGCCGCCCTGCGCGCGATCGAGAGCGACGTCCAGCGCGACGGCCGCGTCCCCCTCACGTGGTACGACGTACTGCTCGAGCTCAAGGCCGCCGGCGAGGAGGGCCTGCGCATGCAGGAAGTCGCCAACCGCGTCGTCCTCAGCCGCACCCGGGTCAGCCGCCTGGTCGACGACATGGTGCGCGCCGGGCTGGTGCGCAAGATGCCCGATCCGCACGACCGCCGGGTGTCCTGGGCGGCCATCACCGACGAGGGCGCCGCCGCGCTGCGTGCCACCGCGCCGGTGTACCTGCGCAGCATCCACCGCCACTTCTCGGCGCACCTGACCGACGACGACGCCCAGGTCGTCGCCCAGGCGCTGCACAAGGTCGCGCAGCGGGACGACGGCGTGGAGTGCGTCTGACCCGGTCGCCGGCGCACACCCGCGCCCACCGGGAATCTTTGCCGGTATCAGGGCCGATCGGGACCTGTTCATGGCGGTCGGCAGGTGCACACTGGACAGCGGGACGAGTGCCTGACTGCGGGGTGATGCAAGATGCAGAGCCGCTTCCGGAGCGATCGGCGGTTGACCGCGCGCATGGGGGTCACGCTGTTCCTGCTCGGGTTGTTGTACGTGGGGTTCGTCGCCGCGTTGATCGTGCTGCTGAAGTCCTGGGTGCTGGTCGTGGTGGTCGCGGCGGGGATGCTCGTCGCGCAGTACTGGTTCTCCGACCGGGTCGCGCTGTACGCGATGCACGGCCGGGTCGTGGAGCGGGAGGAGTACCCCGATCTGCACGGGGTGGTCGACCGGCTGTGCGCCCAGGCGGACATGCCCAAGCCGGTGGTCGCCGTGTCGGGCATGGATCTGCCGAACGCGTTCGCGACCGGACGGAACCCGGACCATGCCGTCGTCTGTGTGACGACGGGTCTGCTGCGCCGGCTGGAGCCCGCCGAGCTGGAGGGCGTGCTGGCGCACGAGCTGTCGCACGTCGCGCACAAGGACGTCGCCGTGATCACGGTCGCGTCCTTCCTGGGCGTACTGGCGGGCCTGATCGTCCGGTTCGCCTTCTACTCGTCGCTGTTCCGCGGCCGCAGGGACCAGAACACCGTCGCCGTCCTCGGGATCGTGATGGGCGTCTCGATGGTCGTGTACGCGATCAGCTTCCTGCTGATCCGGGCCCTGTCCCGGTACCGGGAGCTGGCGGCGGACCGGGCGGCCGCCCATCTCACCGGACGCCCCTCGGCGCTGGCCTCCGCGCTCACCAAGGTCTCCGGCGACATCGCCCGCATCCCCACCGAGGACCTGCGCACGGCCCAGGCCTTCAACGCCTTCTTCTTCACCCCGGCGCTGGGCGCGGAGCCCGGTCTGGCGAAGCTCTTCTCGACCCACCCCAGCCTGGAGCAGCGGCTGGAGCAACTGGGGCGGATCTCCGCCGAACTGGGTGAGGCGGCGACACCGGGGAAGGCGGGCTGAGCATGGGGCTGCTGGACATCCTGCTGGGCCGTACGAAGCCCGTCGCACCCGATCTCGACCAGTTGTTCGCGCTGCCCTCGGCGGCCATCACACTGGAGGCCGCGGCCGGGTTCACCCCCACCGGAGGCGGCGCGGTGTGCTTCGCCACGGTGGAGGGCGCGGCCTTCGAGCAGACCCACCGGGAGGTCCAGGCGCTCCTCGACGCGGACGCCGACCGCAAAGGGCCCCCGGTGGAACTGCGCCAGGACGACTACGGCTACTCCTGGCTGGTCTCGCAGCGCACGCCCGACCAGCTCCCGCAGCTGGTCAACGATCTGCACGCGGTGAACAGTTCGATGGAGGTCAACGGCTTCGGGCCGCAGCTGCTGTGCTCGCTGGCCGGGTTCCGGGACGACTCCGGCCGCAGCCTGGCTCTCGTCTACCTCTACAAGCGGGGCACGTTCTACCCCTTCGCACCGCGGCCCGGCGGGGCCGAGCGGCGCGACAACGCGCTGGAACTCCAGATCAAGGCGGCCCTCGCGAACGATCTGCGGATCGAGCAGGACCTGAGCCGCTGGTTCCCGGTGTGGGGAGCCCCCGGTCTGTGACCGAGGGCTCCCGCGGGGCTCAGCCGCTCTTCTCGCGCTCCTGACGCCGGGCCTCGTAGGGACGCTCACGACGGTAGCGGCGCTCCCACTTGGCCTGCCGGTCACGGCGCTCGCGGTACGCCTGGTAGGTGGTGGGCGCCGCACCCGCCGAATCTCCCCCGGCGGTCGGTCTCGCGCCCCGCCCGTACTGCACGTACAGGTAGAGCACGGCGACAGCGGCGAGCCACCACATGTGGTTTCCGAATCCCAGGATCACCAGGACGGCGGTCCCGGACAGGACGATGGTGCCCATGACGGTCCTCCGTTGGCGTGGAAGGGTGGTCGATGTGACACCAGCGTAGGGATGCGGTCACACGCGGTGCATCCCGATTTCCGTGCGTGACCGGGCCTCCTGAGCGAGCCGGTCCCTTTGACTTACCTCCACGGCGAAAACACCGGCGCGCTACGGGAGTTGAGCGCCCGCGCTCAGACCCCCGGCGTCGCCTGGACCACGCCCGCCGTGATGGCGGTGGTGAGGGCCGTGTGGTCGGCGGTGGTCTGGTCGGCGTAGGTCTGCGCGAAGTCGGCGACCGCGCGGTCGAAGACGTCGGTGATGCCGAGGTAGCCGGCGATGGCGATGCGGTCGCCGGAGCGGGCGTGGGCGCGGGCCAGGGCGGTGCCGCACAGTCCCGCGTACTCGACGAGCCCGGCCGGAGTGATCCCGGCGACGTCGGC
Source organism: Streptomyces sp. HUAS 15-9 (assembly GCF_025642155.1). NCBI lineage: Bacteria > Bacillati > Actinomycetota > Actinomycetes > Kitasatosporales > Streptomycetaceae > Streptomyces > Streptomyces qianjiangensis. The sequence continues at coordinate 2,508,769 of NZ_CP106798.1, forward strand.
CGAGCCCTTCATGTCGCGCAGCTGACGCCAGTAGTAGGCGCGGCCCTGCGGCCCGGTCATCCAGCCGAGGAAGATGTCGCCGGCGGCCTGGAGCAGCCGCTGCCCCGCCACCACACGGTGTCCCGGATGGACGTACGGCCCGCTGGGCAGATGGTCCTCCAGTACGGACTTGGTGGCCTCCTTGATCTGCAGGAACAGGGGGTCGTCGCCGTTGCGTCCGAGGAGGAGCACGATGAAGCAGCGGGTGCCGACGCTGCCGACGCCCACGACCTTGCGGGCGGCGTCGACGAAGCGGTAGCGGTCGAGGAGGACGCGGCGTTCCTCGGCGAGGGTGGAGCGGTAGTCGCTGAAGATCTTGCGCAGGGAGGCCATGTCGGGGGCGCCGGCCGGTTCGAGGAGCGGCGGGACCTGGATGATCCGCGGCTGTCCGTCGACCGTCTCGGTCAGCTTGCCGAGGGCCTGCAGGCTGGTCCGGCGGCGGGCGCGGGTGAGCGTGGACTCGACGCGGCTGCGGCGGCGGGCGGAGCGGGCGATCGTCGGCACGCTGTCGGCCTCTATGCGCTCGTACCAGACCGCGAGTTCACCGAGCGAGGCGAGCCGCCGCATGGACCCGCGGTAGGCGGCCGCGGCGGCCAGGACCGCCCCGCGGACCTTCGGCTCGGGGAACCCGTTCTCCCGGCCGGCCACCGCCACGCTCGCCGCGAGCCGCTTGACGTCCCACTCGAAGGGCCCGGGGAAGGTCTCGTCGAAGTCGTTCAGGTCGAACAGCAGCACCCGCTCCGGGGAGGCGTAGACACCGAAGTTGAGCAGATGGGCGTCGCCGCACAGCTGCACGCCGAGCCCGGTGTTGGGCTGCGAGGCGAGATCGGCGGCCATGACGGCGGCCGCGCCGCGCAGGAAGGAGAACGGCGAGGTCGCCATCCGCCCGTACCGGACCGGCAGCAGCTCGGGCAGCCGGTCCCGCCCCTGCCGTTGCAGTACGGCGACCGGGTCGGGCCGGTCGACGGGCGGCAGCCACAGGGCGTGGGAGGAGCGGGGGACGCGCTTGCGGGTGGCCTTGCCGCGCTGGGCGCGTTCGGTGGGGGTGGTCATGGCAACACGGCCTCCCTCTGGTCCCGGCACCTCCTGAACCTTCCGGTCTCTGATTCGAAGTGAAGGCCGTGTGCGGGGGTGCCCGCATGTCCAGCAGGCAGAACGGGTGACGGGGACCGGCTGTCAGTGGCGTCGGCGAAGATGCACTCAGGAACGTGCTGGACGCGGTGGACGGCTCGACGGGCGGAGGTCGGCATGGGCGGCGGGGTACAGCGGCACATCGGGGCGGCGGAGCGAAGAGCCCGGCTCGCCCTGCGCCACCGGCTGGCTGGTACGGCACGGGCGGCAGCCCCCGAGGAGGTCGCCGCCTCGCTCGTGGCGCTGCACGGCTCCGACCCGGCGACGGTGTATCTGGCGGTGGGCGCGCGGCTTGCCGACCCGGTGAAGACGCTGCCCGAGACGGAGCGGGCGCTGTACGAGGACCGCACGCTGGTGCGGATGCACGGCATGCGGCACACGGTGTTCGTGTTCCCCACGGACCTCACGGCGGTGGTCCACGCGTCGACGGGCCTGACCGTGGCCGCCCGCGAACGTGCCTCACTGCTCAAGGACATGGCGAAGGCCGGCGCGCCGGACGCGGCCTGGCTGGCGGAGGTCGAGGAGTCGACGCTGGCCGCGCTGGCCCGGCGTGGTCAGGCGACGGCGACGGAACTGGCGGCCGACGAACCACGCCTGCGCGAGCAGTTCGTGTACGCGGCGGGGAAGAGCTACGAGGGCGTCCACACGGTCTCCACCCGGCTCCTGCGCGTGCTGGGCGTGGAGGGCAAGGTGGTCCGGGGCCGCCCGCTCGGCTCGTGGACCTCCAGCCAGTTCCGCTGGGCGGTGGCCCCCGCACACCCCGAACTGGACGTCGCCGAGGCCCAGGCCGGGCTGCTGCGCCGCTGGCTGGGCGCATGCGGTCCGGCGACGGAGGCCGACCTGAAGTGGTGGACGGGGTGGCGGGTGACCGAGGTCCGCCGGGCGCTGTCCGCGATCGGGGCGGAGGCGGTCTCGCTGGACGAGGGCGACACCGGGTACGTCACGGAGGGCGACGCGGGACCGGTGGCGGAACCCGCCGAACCCTGGGCGGCGCTGCTCCCGGCGCTCGACCCGACGGCGATGGGCTGGCAGCGGCGGGACTGGTACCTCGCACCGGAGCTGCGTGCGAGTCTCTTCGACTACAGCGGGAACGTGGGGCCGACCGTGTGGTGGAACGGACGGGTGGTCGGGGGGTGGGCCCAGCGGGCCGACGGCGAGATCGTCTGGCGGATCCTGGCCGCCGAGGGCGTGGGCAGGGAGGGGGAGACGGCGATCGCGGCGCAGGCGGAACACCTGCGCACCGTGCTGAACGGCTCCCGGGTGACCCCACGCTTCCGGACACCACTGGAGCGGGAGCTGTCGGCCTAGTCGGCCCAGGTGGCCCAAGGGGACGGCCCCGTCGGCGCCGGGCGCCCAAAGCAAAGGGCACCCGGCGCCACGGTCACCGCGAGTACCGCATGAACGCCCGCACCATGTGGCACGTCGTGTCCGACGGCGGGTGAATGCCGATCAGTTCCGCCGTGCTGCGGATCGTCTCGTTGCGGGCCTGGTTGGGGACGTAGACGCCCGAGTCGAGCAGGGCTATGGCGAGGCGCATCGCCTTGAGGCGGCGGTTGTGCGTGACGTACCACTCGCGCGGACGGCCCGCCGGCAGCGGGCTCTTCTGCGCCGGCGCGTAGGGCGAGTCGAGCAGGACGGAACGCTTCGCGGTGGACTGGGTGGGCAGCGGCTTCGACTTCAGTGCGGCAGCGGGCACAGGCATCCTCCGGTCGCGGTCAGGGTGCCGTCCGGAGAACCCGGCGACATCCTCGAACACTGCATCCAGTCTACCGGCCCCCACTGACAATCGGCGAGGTCGCAGCAACGCCCAAATGCCCTGGTGAGACAGGTGGCTTCGGGTGCTGCACAGGGTACGGAAGAGACATCCACGGGACGCCGAGAAAATCGAACAGCGACCTTGCTCCGCCGCGGGTTCGCGTACCGTGGACCGCATGGAAATCTGGATCAATCCCGCCTGCTCCAAGTGCCGCAGCGCCATCAGCCTGCTCGACGCCGAGGGGGCCGAGTACACCGTCCGCCGCTATCTGGAGGACGTGCCGAGCGAGGACGAGATCAGGGGCGTACTCGACCGCCTCGGCCTCGAACCGTGGGACATCACCCGTACCCAGGAGGAGGCCGGCAAGGAACTGGGCCTGAAGGACTGGCCGCGGGACGAGGCGTCGCGCGATCGCTGGATCAAGGCACTTGCCGAGCACCCGAAGCTCATCCAGCGGCCGATCATCACGGCGGACGACGGCACGGCGGTCGTCGGACGCACGGACGAGGCCGTACAGGACGCCCTCTCCCGGACCAAGAGCTGAGCGGATCTCAACTCCGGTGTGACACAGGTTACTTCAGGGTTTCCCCGTGACCGTTGAGTAACCTCGTTCGGGATCTCGTACATAGCGGCGTACGCACCCCTACCTCTTCAGGAGGCGCGCATGTCGCGCAGGCGAACTCTCAGCACGAAGAAGAAGGTCGCGCTGCTGGTCAGCGCCGCGGCGGTGGCGGGCGGCGGGGCCTTCGCCATGGCGGCCACGTCGAACGCGGCACAGAGCCCGCAGAACGCCAAACCCCTGGCCGCCGCCGACTCGAACGTATGCCAGGGGCTGGCCACGGCCCACGGCAACAACGACAAGTTCATCGCGGACCAGAAGGCGAACCCGGATGCGCAGTCAGCGGCCCGGATCGCCAACCGCGAGGCGGTCATCAAGCAGATCGAGGTCCAGCAGAAGGCTGCCGGATGCACCGTTGGGGAGTCGGCTCAGGGCTCTCAGGCGGCGGGCGGTCAGCAGGCTGGACAGCAGGCCGGTCAGCAGAACGGACAGCAGTCGGCGCCGCCCGCGGGGAACGCCGGGAACGCTGGCAACGCCGGGAACGCCGGGAACGCGGGAAACAACGCCGGTGGCGCTGCCGCGGGCTCCGGCCAGCAGGTCTGCAACGGCTCCACCGTGACGCTCTCCGGCGAGGGTGGTGCCCCGGCGGCCTCCAGCAACCAGTTCCCGGCGGGGACCACCCTGAAGGTCACCAACCTGGACAACAACAAGTCCACGACGGTGAAGGTCACCTCCGTGTCCGGTAGCTGTGTCCTGCTGAACAACGCTGCCTTCGAGCAGGTCCGCGAGCCCGGCAAGTTCCTCATCCGCCGCGCGGTCATCGAGAAGGTGGGGTGACGCCCGGACGTCCAGGAACGCGGTGAGGCGAGGCCGGTCCGGCGCGCGCGACTCGGCCTCCCCACCGTGCGGGTCACCACCGTGCGGGGTCACAGGTCCTGCCGCTCCGGGCCAGGAGCGGCAGGACCGGCACGTTCGGGGCCCGCGGCGCGTCCCGCGCCGGGCGCGGACCGGTCACCGGCTTTGACGGAGGGGAAGCCGGCGACCGTCCGGTCGCGCGGCCGCTTACCCCGGCCACCCACGACCTCTCAACGTGAGACGCGACACAGAAACACCAGGTAACACGGGGTTCACATTCGAGCAATGATCGGGAAATCGCCTGTTGACAGGCTCCGGGCATCGACAGCGGCGCCCCAGTGCCGCAGCGCCGCAGCACCCGCAAGTGCGCCTGACCCACCCCCGAAGGATGTGGCCCCGTGACCTTCAAGGCTGAGTACATCTGGATCGACGGCACCGAGCCGACGGCCAAGCTGCGTTCGAAGACCAAGATCCTCGCGGACGACGCCAAGGGTGCCGAGCTTCCGATCTGGGGCTTCGACGGGTCCTCCACCAACCAGGCCAAGGGCCACTCCTCGGACCGGGTGCTGAAGCCGGTCTTCTCCTGCCCGGACCCGATCCGCGGCGGCGACGACATCCTCGTCCTGTGCGAGGTCCTGAACATCGACTTCACCCCGCACTCCTCCAACACCCGTGCCGCGCTGGCCGAGGTGGCGGAGCGCTTCGCCGCGCAGGAGCCGATCTTCGGCATCGAGCAGGAGTACACGTTCTTCGACGGCGCCCGCCCGCTGGGCTTCCCCGAGGGCGGCTTCCCGGCCCCCCAGGGCGGCTACTACTGCGGTGTCGGCGCCGACGAGATCTTCGGCCGTGACATCGTCGAGGCCCACCTGGACAACTGCCTGAAGGCGGGCCTGGGCATCTCCGGCATCAACGCCGAGGTCATGCCCGGCCAGTGGGAGTTCCAGGTCGGCCCGCTCGCCCCGCTGGTGGTCGCCGACCAACTGTGGGTGGCCCGCTGGCTGCTCTACCGCACCGCCGAGGACTTCGGCATCTCCGCCACCCTCGACCCCAAGCCGGTCAAGGGCGACTGGAACGGCGCCGGCGCGCACACCAACTTCTCCACCAAGGCGATGCGCGAGGGCTACGACGCGATCATCACCGCGTGCGAGTCGCTCGGCGAGGGCTCCAAGCCGCTCGACCACGTCAAGAACTACGGCGCCGGCATCGACGACCGGCTGACCGGTCTGCACGAGACCGCCCCGTGGAACGAGTACTCCTACGGCGTCTCCGACCGCGGTGCCTCGGTCCGTATCCCGTGGCAGGTCGAGAAGGACGGCAAGGGCTACATCGAGGACCGCCGCCCGAACGCCAACGTCGACCCGTACGTGGTGACCCGGCTGCTCGTCGACACCTGCTGCTCCGCGCTGGAGAAGGCCGGCCAGGTCTGATCCCACGCACTCGCTCCGAGGGGGCGCCCACCGTTCGCGGTGGGCGCCCCCTCGCGTTGTCGGTGGGGCATGTCATGGTGGGGCACGGACACCGACGAGGTTCTGGCCGTCAAGGTCGAGACGGAGAACCGGCAGAGGCACGCACGGACTGTCGTGGGCGTGCGTCTGCTTCAATGGGCGCATGGCCGACTTCCAGAAGTGCAGCGCGACGGGTCGTCATGACCTCGAGCCCTTCTGGCCCTCCCGTCAGCACCACGACTTCGACCGGGTGTGTTGCCGCGCGATGAACGCGCCGGCCCTCTGAAGCCGTACACCCCGGTCTTCGGCCGGCGCGGAACGACGTACGTCCCTCGGCGCGCCCGACCACGAATCGCGGCCGCCGTCCTCCCGACGGACTCCTCGCGCGAAAGAGCTGACCTCTCATGGCGACCACTCGTTCTCTCTCCTCCGCCTCCACCCTGGCCTCCCCCGCCCGTCACCGCCTGCGTGCCGTGGACCGGGACGAGGCGGCCCGGATCGTGGACCTCCTGCCGCCGGGCACCACCTGGCTGCCCGCGCCGCAGCACACCCTGCCCGCTCTGCCCGGTCGGCCGGCGATGGTCGGCTATCTGGTGCTGGTCCCGGCGGACGAGCAGCCGCCGGTCGCGGTGCCGGACCGGCCCGACACGGCGTCCGACGGCGACGAGCCGCTCGTGCGCATCGACACCGTGCAGCGCACCGCCCAGGTCGACGGGCGCGAGCTCGACCTCACCTACCTGGAGTTCGAACTGCTCGCGCATCTGGTGGCACACCCCCACCGGGTGCACACGCGCGACCAGCTGGTCAGCACCGTGTGGGGCTACGGCCACATCGGCGACGGCCGCACGGTCGACGTGCACATCGCCAGGCTGCGCCGCAAGCTCGGCGCCGAGCACCGCAAGGCGATCCAGACGGTCCGCCGCGTCGGCTACAAGTACACACCGCCGACCGGGCGCTGACTTCCTCCGCGCTGGCCCCCCTCTGCCCTGACCTCCTCTGCTCTCGGCAGAGTACGGTTCCGTCCCGCGGCCCCGCCGGGCACGATCTCGGGCATGAGACTTCTGGTGCTGGGTGGTACGGAGTTCGTGGGGCGGGCCGTCGTCGAGTCGGCCCTCGGGCGCGGCTGGGAGGTGACCGTCTTCCACCGGGGACGGCACGCTCCTTCGCCGGGGGCGCGGTCGCTGCACGGCGACCGCACCGCCCCCGACGGACTGGCGGCCCTCGCCGGGAGCGAGGAGTGGGACGCCGTCGTCGACACCTGGTCGGCCGCGCCCCGAGCCGTGCGGGAGACGGCGCGGCTGCTGCGGGGCCGCGCCGGGCGGTATGTGTATGTGTCGAGCTGCTCGGTGTACGCGTGGGCCCCGGCCGCCGGGTACACCGAGGACGCGTCGCTGGTCGAGGGCGCCGCGGCCGACGCGGAGCAGACCGAGTACCCGCGGGACAAGCGGGGCGGCGAACTGGCCGCCGTCGAGGCCTTCGGCGCGGACCGCTCGCTGCTGGTGCGGGCCGGGCTGATCCTCGGCCCGTACGAGAACGTGGGCCGACTGCCCTGGTGGCTGACCCGGATCGCCCGCGGCGGCCCCGTCCTGGCGCCCGGACCGCGGGACCTGCGCCTGCAGTACGTCGACGTCCGCGACCTCGCCCAGTGGGTTCTCGGGGCGGTGGAACAGGGATTGAGCGGGCCGTACAACCTGGTGAGCCCGCAGGGTCACGCCACCATGGGCGAACTTCTCGACGCCTGCGTCCAGGTCACCGGCTCGGACGCCGAACCGGTGTGGACCGCCCCGGACGTCGTCCTCGGCGCGGGCATCGAGCCGTGGACGCAGCTGCCGGTGTGGGTGCCGCAGGGCAGCGACATGTACGACGCCCTGCACTCCGCGGACGTCTCGCGAGCCGGGGCGGCGGGGCTGGAGTGCCGCCCGGTCACCGAGACCGTCGCCGACACCTGGGCATGGCTGCGGGACATCGGCGGCGTCGCACCCCAGCGGCCGGACCGGACGAGCAAGGGGCTGGATCCGGAGGTGGAGGCGAAGGTTCTCGCGGCCGTCCGTGGTGTATCCGGCACCACCTCCTGACCGGGCTCCGGGCCCAGTGACCCGCGCCCGGGGGTCGGCGAGACTTGCGCCATGAACACCGACACGAAGAGCGGCGGCGCCGGCGGGCGCACCCGGGAAGTGGTGCTGGCCGCCGTACGGGGATTCGTGCTGGCCCTGGTGATGCTGCCCGTCGCCGTGCTCGTCTTCACGCTGGCCGTCGTCTCCATCGCGACGATCCCGATCGGCATCGGCATCGTCACGACCCCCTATGTCCTGGGCGGTGTGCGGGACTTCGCGGACGTACGGCGGCGGCTCGCGGCCGAGTGGTGCGGGGTGCGGATCCCGTCGGCGTACCGGCCGATACCCCCGGACGCCAACCTCTGGGCGCGGTGCTTCGGGATGCTCCGCGACCCGCAGGTCAGGCGGGACCTGCGGTGGCTGCTGGTGGACATGACGGCGGGCTACCTCACGGCGCTCCTCCCGGCCGTCCTGCTCCTCTACCCCTTCGAGGGGTTCGCGGTGGCGGCCGGGCTGTGGCGGGTGCTCGCGGACGGCCAGACCTACTGGTACGGCTTCGTGCCGGTCACCGACCAGCCGACCGCGCTCGGCGCGGCCGCCACCGGCGCCGTCCTCCTGGTCGCCGCCTACCGGCTCGCCCCGCGCCTGCTCGTCGCCCACTTCCGGCTCACCCGGGCCGTCCTCGGCGCCGATCAGGGCGAACTCGCCGAACGCGTACGGGTGCTGACCGAGACCCGGCGCGACGCCGTGGACACCTCGGCCGCCGAACTGCGCCGTATCGAGCGGGATCTGCACGACGGGGCACAGGCCCGGCTGGTCGCCATGGGCATGGATCTCGGCACGATCGAGATGCTCCTCGACAAGGACCCGGCCAAGGCGAAGGAGCTGCTGGCCCAGGCCCGCCGCAACTCCGTGGACGCCCTCGCCGAGCTGCGCGACCTGGTCCGCGGCATCCATCCGCCGGTCCTCGCCGAACGCGGACTGGGCGACGCCGTACGGGCGTTGGCGCTCCGGCTGCCGCTGCCCACCGAGGTGACCGTGGAGCTCGACGGTCGCGCGGACGCGCCGGTGGAGTCGGCGGCGTACTTCGCGGTCAGCGAGGTGCTCACCAATGCGGTCAAGCACTCCGGCGCCGACCGGATCTGGGTCGACATCCACCACGGCGACGGCATGCTGCGGATCACGGTCACCGACAACGGCAAGGGCGGTGCCGAGGCGGGAGCCGGTTCCGGACTCGCCGGAGTCGAGCGGCGACTGGGTACATTCGACGGCGTCCTGGCCGTCGGCAGCCCCGCGGGCGGTCCCACCATGGTGACCATGGAGATTCCGTGCGCGTTGTCCTAGCCGAAGACCTGTTCCTGCTCCGGGACGGGCTCGTCCGGCTGCTGGAGGCCTACGACTTCGAGATCGCGGCGGCCGTGGAGTCCGGCCCCGAGCTCGCCCGCGCGCTGGCCGATCTGGAGCCGGACGTGGCCGTGGTCGACGTACGGCTGCCGCCCACCCACACCGACGAGGGCCTGCAGTGCGCCCTCGAGGCGCGGCGGGACCGGCCCGGACTTCCGGTGCTGGTCCTCTCGCAGCACGTGGAGCAGCTGTACGCGCGCGAGCTGCTGGCCGACGGCAGCGGCGGGGTGGGCTATCTGCTGAAGGACCGGGTGTTCGACGCGGAGCAGTTCGTGGACGCCGTACGGCGGGTGGCGGCGGGCGGTACGGCCATGGATCCGCAGGTGATCCAGCAGTTGCTGTCCCGGCGGTCCGCCGACGACCATCCGCTCGGCCGTCTCACCCCCAGGGAGCGGGAGGTCCTGGAGCTGATGGCGCAGGGCCGGTCGAACGCGGCGATCGCGGCGCAACTGGTCGTCACGGAACGGGCGATCGCCAAACACACCTCCAACATCTTCGCCAAACTGGGACTGGAGGTGTCGGACGACGACAATCGGCGCGTCCTGGCCGTGCTGGCCTATCTGGACCGGGACCGCTGACGTTGCGCGAGTTCTCCACTACTTTCCCGTAACTCCTGCTGTTCAAGGGGCCGTTGAGGCAGGATCGACGGCCAGTCCTCTGATGAATTTGTGAGGCGGCTGAACACGCCCGGGGCACCGTCCGTATGGATGGGAGCAGCTTCACTCCTGTCGGGCGCCTCGATGCTGCCCCGTTAAGGAAGTCAGAGGAGTTCCATGGGACGCAACACACGCAAACGCCGTACGCCGCTGGCCACCAAGGCCATTGCCGCATCGGCGGCCCTAGCGCTCGGTGGGGGCGGGCTGATCTGGGCGAACTTTTACGCATCCGCGCACGAGTCGAACAACTATGCGCAGAACCAGACCAAGGCCGCGGCCGCGCAGGTCGCGACGATCTCCTGCCCGGACGTCGGCCAGAAGCTGACGAACGTACCGAACGCGGCCCGCAACGGTGTGGCCGCGGAGCTGGCGAACCTCGACAAGCAGATCACCGAGGCCTACGCCCGGCTCGCTTCCACGCGTCAGGCGCAGACGAACGACGCGAGCTTCGTGCAGAACGCGATCGTCAGCCCGCTGAAGTCGAAGCGGACCGCCACGATCGACCGGATCAGGATCGACATCCAGCGGGTGGGCGGCCAGTTCAACAACTCGCTCTCCCAGCTCGCCGCCTGTACGACGCAGACCGCCAACCAGACCAACGTCGGCGGCCAGGCCAACACGGGCCAGCAGCAGAACGGCGGGCAGGCGCAGACCGGCGGTCAGGCGAACACGGGTGGCCAGGCGAACACCGGTGGTCAGCAGCAGAACGGCGGGCAGGCGCAGGCCGGCGGCGGACAGGCCGGCAACGGCCCGGTCGCGGCCGACTTCGTGGACATCACGAAGGTCGCGGCGAACGTCCAGGGCAAGCCTCAGAACGGCGGCAACGCCTCGACCGGTACGTTCACCACCCGGTGCGGTGTCAACGCGAACAAGAACCACAACACCGACAACGTGATCGTGGCGCCCGGCGTGGCCAACGGCGCTCACCATCTGCACGACTACGTCGGCAACCAGAAGGTCAACGCGTTCTCCGACAACAACACCTTCCTGCAGGCCCCCACCAGCTGCCAGAACCAGAACGACCTGTCGTCGTACTACTGGCCCGTGGTCCGTGTCCAGGACGGCACGCAGGACTTCGACCAGAACGCGGACGGCGGCGGCAAGGAAGGCAACGTCGGCAAGATCCTGACGCCGGTCCAGGCGCAGATCAAGTACGTCGGCAACCCGTCCAGCAAGGTCGTCGCGATGCCGCAGTTCCTGCGCATCATCACCGGTGACGCCAAGACCACCACCAACGGGCTGGCCAACGCCAACGCGCACTGGAGCTGCACCGGCTTCGAGAACAAGGTCCAGCTGACGGAGCAGTACCCGATCTGCCCGCAGGGCAGCAAGGTGGTCCGTACGTTCGCCTTCCAGAGCTGCTGGGACGGCCAGAACATCGACAGCGCCAACCACCGTACGCACGTGGCCTTCGCCGACCCGGCCAGCGGCGTCTGCGGCAACGGCTTCAAGGCGATCCCGCAGCTGACGATGCGCCTCGTGTACAACATCACCCCGCCGACCGTCGAGAACGGCCAGGTGAAGAACGCCTACGCGGTCGACGGCTTCCCGGAGCAGCTCCACAAGCCGGCCACCGACCACGACGACTTCATCAGCGTCACGAAGAACAACCTGGCGAACAAGATCGCCAACTGCATCAACAACGGTCAGCGGTGCGGATGATCTCCTGAGGTGGGCCACCTCGGTGGCCCACCGAAGAAGGCCGGTGGCGGGTCCTCCCGCCGCCGGCCTTCGCCGTTGTGCGCGCCCCGCGCGCGGGCCGTCAGCCGCCGTGCGCACCGTGGGAGCTGTGGTCGGTGCCGATCTCCACCTCACCGCCGAGCGTGCCACGCAGCGCCTTGACCACCCCGTCGTCGCCGACGGCCACCCACTTGCGGCCCACGAGGTAGTAACCGCCGTAGTCCTTGGCGTCGTTGATCCACTCACGCTGGCCGCGGTCGGTGGCGAAGGTGGCGAGGACGAACTTGCCGTCGGTGTTCTTGCAGATGGCCTGGCGGATCTCGTCGGCGTCCGTCTGCATGTCCGGCTTGCACTTCACCTCGGCGGCCAGGCTCTCCAGGCTGCCGGTGGCCGTCGTCGGCACGGCGTCCGCGGCGCTCTTTCCGCCGCCTGAGCCGCACCCCGCCAGCAGCAGCGCGGCCGCGGCGCCCGTCACGGCGAGCATCGGTCGGGTCAGCCTCATCTGTTCCTCCGGTCCTGAGGGGCGTAAGCATGCCGCAGAGAGCCTTTGCGAGGGGCTCCGCCCTTCGATACGGGCGCCGGGGGCGATGCACTCAAATCGAGTGCCGCCGTGGGCACACCCGTGCAAGGGTGTGCCGGTGAACCGAGACTGGGAAGATCGCGTGACCGCCGCCTGGGCCGGCTTCGACGACTACGCGGAGGAGACCGCATCCGTCAGCAGCTCCGCTGCGGGGGCCGACTTCCGGGCCGTGATCGACGCGCTCGTCGCCGAACTGCCCGAGGACAGCCCGCTGGGCCCGTTCGAGCGAGCCTGCGCCTGGGACTCGACCGGTCACTCGGACAAGGCGGTACCGCTGTACCGCGAGGCGCTCGCCCGCGGGCTGAGCGGCTACAGGGGCCGCCGGGCGAAGATCCAGCTGTCCAGCTCGCTCAGGAACATCGGGCGGGCGGAGGAGGGCGTCAAGCTGCTCACGCCCGAACTGGGCGCCCCGTCGGATGAGTTGGACGACGCGGTACGCGCCTGTCTCGCCCTGTGCCTGTCCAGCCTCGGCCGCGACCGCGAGGGGCTGTCCCTCGTCCTCGGCGCCCTCGCGCCCCATCTGCCGCGCTACCAGCGGTCGATGGCCAACTACGCGCGGGCACTGGTCGAGCCGGACGACTGAGCCCCCTGCACGGCGGGTGACCAACCAACGGCTCACTCGTTCTGAAGGACGTGCAGTCACAGGATGTAGCCCCGCGTCACGCACCCCACTCCGCCAAAGGCCCCGGCCCGGTCGTCGACGTCGAGCAGGCCGAGGCCGCGCTCGTCGAGCACTACCCGCGCCTGGTCCGGCTCGCCTATCTGGTGCTGCCGCCGGGCCTCGGCCGAGGCCGCCGCGTCCTGACCGCGCACGCCCTCACCCAGCGCGCGCTGCCCCGTGGCCGCACCTCGGCCGCCGCGATCCCGGCCCAGTCGACGGGCTCCGACACGGACCCCGGCTACGCCTTCGTCCGCCTCCAAGTGGTGCGTTCGGCCCTGAAGGCCACCCGGACCCGGGGCCGCGGAATGTGGCAGCTGCCCCCGCTGCTCCCCCAGGTCTGGGGCCTGCGCCTGTTCCCGCGCTCGGGCGGCGCCGACGAACTCGCCCTGGACCAGCGCCTCGCGACCCTGTCCGGCCCGGCCCGTGCCGCGTATGTGCTGCGCGGTCTGGAGCGGCTCGCCGACGGCGACGTACGGCAGTTGCTGGTGGCCGCCGGGGCCGAGGACCCGGACGAGGCGCTGCTGGAGGCCGACGACGTCCCCGCGCAGCACGCGCTGCTCGCCTCCCCCGAGTTCGACCCCTGCTCGCTGCAGGCCCGGCCCACCGACCTGATGCGGCGCAGACAGCACACCAAGGCCGCGCTCGCCGCCGCGGCCGCCCTCGCGGTGTGCGGCGCCCTGGTCGTCCTGCCGGGCGGCGGCTGGGGCCCCGACGGCGCCGCCGCCCCCGCGTACGCGCAGAACCCGGCGGCCGAGGCCGCCCTCGACCCCGGCCAAGCTGACCAGGATCGCGCCCACCGCCTGGAAGACCTCGGCACGCGCCGACTTCTCCGTCTGGCCCGCGCGCGGCCCCCTCACCGGCGACACCGCCCTGCTGCGCCGCGCCCTCGCCGTCTGGGCCCGCCCCGGGGAGACGGTCCGCGTCTCGGCAACCCCCGGCACCCAGACCGGCGGCCCGGCCGGACCGCCCCAGCTGCTGTACGCGGGCGACGTCGACAACGCCCGCGTGGTGATCCTCTACGACGGCCTGCGCATCGCCCGCTACGCCGAGCCGAAGGACGGCACACAGGGCGCGGCCCTCGACCTCGCCCGCGCCGACGGCGCCACCGGCGTCGGGGCGAGCGCGCTGGTGCTGGGCCGCTCCGACGGCAACGTCCGCTATCTGACGGCTCCTTGGGTGAAGGCGGCCGCCGAGCGGGACCTGACCAAGCCCGGCGCGGGCGCGATGGACCTCGGCCTGACCGACGGTGTCACCGGCCCGCTGGCCAGCCCTGTCATGCAGCCCGGCGCGTGCATGTCGTGGAACGTGCTGCAGCTGACCGACGCCTCCGGCACCCGGCTCACCACCGACCTCGGCGAACTGGTCCCCGCCCACCTCACCACGGGCCGGCCCGGCAAGCCGCACGAGGCGAACGGGGCGGAGGCGCTGCGCACCTGGGCGCCGTTCGCCTGCTCGCTGTCCGCCGAGCGCGCGGCGGGGATCAGGAGCGTCAACGCCTGGGCGTTCGCCGACCAGACACTGCCCGAGAACAGCGGGACGGCCGGCTGGGTGTGCACCCGCGCGGAGACCTGGCGGGGCGACGGGACGGCGGCGCTGGCCCAGTTCCACACACCGGGCGGGCGCTACGGGGCGGTGGCGGCCAAGGCGACGGACGTGACGGCGTGCGGTGCGCGTGATCCGCATGTGCTGGCCGGGGTGTTGTGGAAGTCCGACGCGGGGACGTGGTACCTGCTGGCCGCAGGCGGCAAGGACACCGCGTCGATCCGCACGACCGGCGGGGTCACCGCCGCCGCCAGCGGCAGCACACTGGCCGTACCGGCGAAGCAGGGCACCCAGGCACAGCTGTCGGGCACCCTCGACGACGGGACCACGCTGCACGGACTGCGCTAGCCACCGTTTACTGACACTGGCGTCAACAAGTACCCGCACAAGGGTTTCCCCGGGACTTACTCGCCAGTACATTGACGCCATGTCTAACACGCAGGCCCGGCCGGTGGAGTCCGAGCGGATACCGCTCAAGGCCCGCAAGGTGTCCTTCTCCTGGGAGGGCACCCCGCTGCACTGGGTGCCCGGGGACCCGTTCGCCGCGCACACCATGAATGTGCTGCACCTGCTGCTGCCCGCCGGTGAGCGGTGGTTCGTGCACGTCTACAAGCAGGTGCTGCCGCTCATCCGGGACGACCGGCTCCGCGAGGACGTCATCGGGTTCATCGGCCAGGAGGCCATGCACTCCCAGGCCCACGACGAGGTGTTGCCGCACCTGAAGGAACTCGGCCTCGACCCGACGCCCTACACCGCACAGGTCGACTGGTTCTTCGAGAAACTGCTCGGCGACCGCACTCCCCCACTGCTGAACGCGTGGGTGGTACCCCCATCACCGGGCCGGGCCCGCAAGTGGTGGCTGCTGGAACGCGTGGCGCTCATCGCGGCCATCGAGCACTACACGGCATTCCTCGGCGACTGGGTCCTGAACGCCGACGAACTGGACCGGCGCCAGGCCGATCCGACCATGCTGGACCTGCTGCGCTGGCACGGCGCCGAGGAGGTCGAACACCGCTCCGTCGCCTTCGACCTGTTCATGCACGTCGACGGAAGCCACCGGCGCCGGGCGCGCACCTGGGCGACGGCCTTCACCGCGCTGGTGTTCCTGTGGCAGCGCGGGGCCCGCTTCTTCATGGAGAACGACCCCACACTGCTCGACGGCAAGGCCTCCTTCAAGGACTTCTATGTGAGCGGTCGGCGCGGCACCCTGCCCACGACCGGCGACATGCTGAAGTCCATCCCCCGCTACCTCAGCCGGACCTACCACCCCTCGCAGGAGGGCTCCACCGCACAGGCCGTCGCCTATCTGGCCTCCTCCCCCGCGGCACTGGCCGCCGAGAAGGGGACGTCCTGATGCCGAAGCTGCGGACCGTCGTCGTCCTCGCGGGCGCCGCGCTGCTGGCCAGACGGGCCCTGCGGCGCCGGGTCCAGGACTCCCCGCTGTGGCCGCTGCCCGCCCTCGACCCGCCGGTCTCCGGCCGGCCGCGGTCGCGGGCCCTGCGGCTGCTGCTGGCCTCGCACGAGACGGTGGCCGAAGGGGTCGTACGGCTGCGCCTGGAGGGACGGGAGCTGCCGCGCTGGGAGCCGGGCGCCCATCTCGACCTGGTGCTGCCGTCCGGGCTGGTACGGCAGTACTCGCTGTGCGGAGACCCTGAGGACACCTCCTCGTACACCGTCGCCACCCGGCTGGTCCCGGACGGGCGGGGCGGCTCGCGCGAGGTCCACGAACAGCTTGCCGAGGGCATGGAGCTGGAGGTGCGCGGGCCGCGGAACCGCTTCCCGCTCGTCGAGGCGCCCTCGTACGTCTTCGTCGCCGGCGGCATCGGGATCACCCCGGTCCTGCCGATGCTGCGGGCCCTGCCGGAGAACGCCGAGTGGCGGCTGCTGTACGGCGGACGGTCGCGGGCCGCGATGCCGTTCCTGGAGGAGGTCGAGAAGCTGGCGGGCGACCGGCTGACCGTGGTCGCCGAGGACGAGGAGGGGCGGCCCGACCTGGACGCGCTGTTCACGGACGTGACCGAGGGAGCCGCCGTGTACTGCTGCGGACCCGAGGGACTGTTGGCGGCGGTCGAGGAGCGGCTCCCGGCGGGCGCCACGCTGCACCTGGAGCGGTTCGCGCCGCGCACCTCCACCGACGGCAACACGGCATTCGAGCTCGAACTCCGGCGCAGCGGGCGGACGGTGACCGTCCCCGCCGACTCCACCGTGCTGGCCGCCGTACGCGAGGAACTGCCCGACACGGCGTACTCCTGCGAGCAGGGCTTCTGCGGGACCTGCCAACAGCGTGTGCTGGAGGGCGAGGTGGAGCACCGGGACGAGCTGCTCACGGACACGGAGCGGGCCGACTCGATGCTCATCTGTGTCTCACGTGCGCGAGGTGAGCGTCTCGTGCTGGACATGTGACGGTTCCATGCGAACGCAACGACCGGTCCGGCCCGTTACGGTCCGGATCCGATCGGTAAGGTGTTCGCATGACTACCGGGGTTCGCCGCAGAATGGGAGTGGAGGAGCGGCGGCAGCAGTTGATCGGCGTCGCCCTCGAACTGTTCAGCCGCCGCTCGCCCGACGAGGTCTCGATCGACGAGATAGCCTCGGCGGCGGGTATCTCACGCCCGCTGGTCTACCACTACTTCCCCGGCAAACTCAGCCTGTACGAGGCCGCGTTGAAGCGTGCCGCGGAGGATTTGGCCGGCCGGTTCGTCGAACCGCAGGAGGGCCCGCTGGGCCGTCGGCTGCTGCGCGTGATGCGCCGGTACTTCGACTTCGTGGACGAGCACGGTCCGGGCTTCTCGGCCCTGATGCGCGGCGGCCCCGCGGTCGGCTCGTCGGCCACGAACGCGCTCATCGACTCCGTACGCCAGGCCGCGTACGAACAGATCCTTTCGCATCTGCGCATCACCGATCCGCCCGCGCGCCTGGAACTGGTCGTCCGGTCCTGGGTCTCGCTCGCCGAGTCGACGGCCCTGATCTGGCTGGACGGCCGTCGCATCCCGCGCGCCGAGCTGGAGGTCCAGCTCGTCCATGACTTCGCCGCGCTGGCGGCGGTGAGCGCCGCCCACGACGAGGAGATGGCGGCCGTGATGCGCGACATGCTCAAGGAAGAGCCGACCGACGGTCCGTTCACGGACCTGGTCGGCCGGCTCATGTCCCTGGCGTCCTAGCCGTCCTACCCTTCGAACTTCCGGTAGGACGGATCCAGGTCGCGCACCTCGGCGGAGGCATGCAGCGTGACGCCGTCCTCCGGCGTCACATGCCTGCGGACGAGTTCCAGCACGGCCTCCGTCAGCTTCGCCTTCGTCTCGTCGCTGCGCCCGGCGAGGAGCCCGATGGTCACGTACACGATGGCGTGCCCGTTCGCCTCGGGGTCCGCGTACCCGAACACGCAGGAGTCGCTGTACCGGAACAGCGTCTTGCACGCCTCCGGCTTCGCCGCGGCGATCTCGACGGTCGCCTCGTGCAGCGCCCGCCCGAAACCGTCCAGGTCGAAGGAGTCCTCGACCGGGTGCGCATAGTCGACGGTGATCTGCGGCATGGACACTCCTGTTCTACGACGACGACCCGACCCTACTGCGCCGCCCGGGTGAACACCGCCACGGTCCGCGCCGGAACGGTGAACGTGCCCGAGCCGGCCGCGTAGGAGGAGGTCTTCACCACCGTGTCCGTGCCCTCGGCCTGCACCGGGTGCAGCCGGTACGACGTCCCGGCGAGGGCGCCGATCCGCTGCTCCTGCTTCTCCGGCGTCGCGTTGAACACCACGACCAGATCGCCCAGCTCCATGGTGATCACGCCCGGCGTCTCGTCCTTCCCCGACAGCGGGAAGGAGAGCCGGGACTGCACCTGCGCGGCCGTGCCGAGGGAGAACGCCTTCTCCGTCGTACGGATCCTGAGCAGGTCCTGGTACGCGGCCGAACTGCCGGTGATCTGCGGGCAGCCGACGCTCACCGAACTGAGCAGGGGCTTGGCGTACGACCACTTGGACTCGTTGTCGGCCGCCATGGGCAGCCCGCGTCCGAAGCCGTTGCCGTCCGCGCAGTTCCAGTGGATGGCGTTGAACCAGTCGCCGCTGTCGAAGGAGTTGCGGTCCAGCGACTTGGAGCGCAGCAGGTCGCTGCCCGCCTGGGACAGGGACGGGCCCTGCGAGAGGGCGGCCGTGGCCATCGCCAGGACCTGCATCCGGGCCCGGTCGGACGCGGAGGTGTCCTTGGGCAGCTTGTAGGTGAGGGCGTCGAACAGGGACTCGTTGTCGTGCGCGTCGACATAGGCGAGGGCGTCGCCGGGCGCGTCCGCGTAGCCCGCGGGAGCGCCGTTGTAGTCGACCTCGGAGCCCTTGACCTCCTTGCCCGCGGTGTCGGTGAAGGTGAAGGCCTTCAGGTTGCCGGACAGGCCCACCTTGATCAGGTCCTGGTAGTGCAGCAGACGGGCCTTCTGCTCCTCCTTCGTACCGTTGGCCGTGGACGCGTTGGGGTCGGTGTACAGCCCCGACGCGAAGCCCTGGATGCCGGGGTCCGAGTCGAAGGGGCCGCCGCCGCGCACCGCGTC
This sequence comes from Streptomyces sp. HUAS 15-9, assembly GCF_025642155.1. NCBI lineage: Bacteria > Bacillati > Actinomycetota > Actinomycetes > Kitasatosporales > Streptomycetaceae > Streptomyces > Streptomyces qianjiangensis. The sequence continues at coordinate 2,527,670 of NZ_CP106798.1, forward strand.
ACGGGCCCGGTCGGAGAAGGTGGCGATGCCGGTGCCGGCCATGTTCTGCTGCGTGGCCTGCACGAACCGGGCGTCGTTCGCGACCTCGCCGAAGTTCCAGCCCTCGCCGTAGAGGATGATCTTCTTGCCGTCGACGCCGTCCTTGTCGAGGGTCAGCGCGTCGAGCGCCTTGCGCACGGCGAGGATGTTGGCCTTCGGGTGGTGGCCCATGAGGTCGAAGCGGAAGCCGTCGACCTTGTACTGCTTGGCCCAGGTGACGATCGAGTCGATCACCAGCTTGCCCATCATGGCGTTCTCGGTCGCGGTGTTGGAGCAGCAGCTGCTGTTGGCCACGCTTCCGTCGGCGAGGAGCCGCTGGTAGTAGCCCGGCACGATCCTGTCCAGGACGCTGGTGTCCGCCTGGCCACTGGCCGCCGTGTGGTTGTAGACGACGTCCATCACGACCCGGAGGCCGTCGTCGTTGAGCCCCTTGACCATCTTGCGGAACTGGACCGTGCGCGCGGTGCCGTTCGGGTCGGTGGCGTACGAGCCCTCGGGGACCGTGTAGTGGTACGGGTCGTAGCCCCAGTTGTAGGCGTCCTTCGCGGCGGTCTTCTCGACGCACTCCTGCTGCTTGTCGGAGTCGGCCGCGAAGGAGGCCAGGTCGCAGTCGGGGGTGGCCTGGTCGGCCTTCTTCTCGGGGATGGTGGCGATGTCGAAGGCGGGCAGGAGGTGCACGTACGACGTGCCCGACCTCGCCAGCTCACGCAGGTGCTTCGAGCCGTCGCTGCCCTGGTCGGTGAAGGCCAGGTAGGTGCCCTGGTCCTTCGCCGGGACCGTCTTGTCGGCGACGGAGAAGTCGCGGATGTGCAGCTCCTGGATCTGCGCGTCCTTCAGCGGCACGGCCTTGGGCTTGCGCAGGGTCGACCAGCCGCCCGGGGCGAGGGCCTTGTCGTTGAGGTCGACGACGAGGCTGCGCTCGGAGTTCGCGGTGAGGGCGACCGAGTAGGGGTCGGTGACCTTGTTCGTCACGACCTTGCGGACACTCGGGGCCCAGACCTTCACGACGTACCGGTAGGGCTTGTTCTTCCAGGACGACGGGCCCGTGACGGACCAGACGCCGGTGGCCGCGTCGCGGTGCATGGCCACCTTGGAGCCGTCCAGCTCCAGGGCGACGCTCTGTGCGGTCGGCGCCCAGACGGAGAGGGTCGGCTTTCCGTCGTGGAAGACCGGTCCGAGCTTCACCTTGGTCGCGTCGTACACGTCGTCGAGCACACCCGCGATCTGCACACCGGTCGCGGCCAGCACCGCGCCGTTCGCCGCGCGCTGCGAGGCCACGATCTGGCCGCTCAGGGCCTGGCGCACCCGGTCGCGGTCACGCGGGTCGACGGACCAGGCGGTGTAGTCCTTGAGGTGCGGGAACCTGGCCTTCTGGGCGTCGCTGAGCGTGGTCTTCGTCAGTCGCAGCCAACGCTCGTCATCGCTGGTCAGCGTCCCGTCCTTGACGGCGATCGAGCCGTCGTGGGAGGAGAGCAGCTGAGTGGAGACGGCACCGTCGACACCGTTCCAGGCAACCGTGTTCCGGTCGATCCAGACCGCCTTGGAGGTGGTCAGGTCGAGGGCGGCCGCGCTGCCCGCGGGCTGCGGCAACAGGTACTTCTCCTGGCCGTTCAACAGCCACACCTCGTAGCCGTTGGACTTGAGGTCCAGGGACTGGTCGGCGGGGAGATCCTTGTCGTCGCCCTTGTGGATGATGTAGCTGAGGCTGGTGGCACCGTCGCTGAGCGGCACCTCGAAGACCGCGCCATAGGCATCAGTCTTCACCGGCTTCAGGGGGTTCGACCAGTCGGTGGGGTTCGCCGCGCCCGTCCAGACGTGCAGGCCCCAGCCGTCGTAGCTCCCGTCGGCGCGGTGGTAGTGGATGACCGCCTTGGTCTTGTCCTGCGCGGGATAGTCGGGCCGCTGGGTCAGGACGTCCGTCTTGCCCTGCTCGACCCACACCTCACCGGTCTTGGTGACGTCGATGCTCCGGTCGGCGGAGACGTCCTTGTTGCCGTCCTTGTCGATGACCAGGAAGCCGACGTTGGAGGCGCCGGGCTTCAGCTTGACGTAGGCGAAGGCGCCGTACGCGTCGCGGCCGACGAAGGGGTGGCTGGCGGGCCAGTTCGTGGCCTCGCCGTCGGCGATGTCGCCCCAGGCGTACAGGCCCCAGTTCGCGTAGTCGCCGTCGGTGCGCTTGTAGTGGACGATCGCGTAGTCGCGGGAGGAGGCCGTGGGGACCTCCGGGGCGGGCGGGGTGCCGGTGGTGCTCGCGGCGATGGCGCTCGCGGTCCGGCCCGCGGAGTCGATCACGACCGCCTTGTAGCGCAGGGCGGTGCCGGAGGGGACGTCCTTGCCGATGGCCTGGGTGACCATGTACGGGGCGTGGTCGGCGGAGCCGAGGACGCGCCAGTTGCCATTGCCGACCTGGGCGGCGAAGACGACCCGGTTGAGCTGACCGCCGGCGACGTCGGCGGAGAGCTCGACGGTTCCGGTGGCGCCGCTGTCCGGGGCCTTGAGGGTGATCGTCGGCTTGGTGGCGGGCTTGGCGAGGGTGCCGGCCGCCTTGAGGACGACGGCGGAGCCGGCCGGGACGGTGACGGTGAGCTTCTTGTCGGCGTCGGTCTTCGCGGTGGCGTCCGTGCCGTAGATCCCGCGGTACGTCATGTCCGCGGAGCCGGTCGCGAAGGTGGCCGTCTTGGCCTCGCCGGCGTTGTTGAAGGCGACGACGTACTCGGCGCCGGCCTTGGCGTCCGTGCGGGTGAAGGCGTAGACGCCGGAGCCGTCGGCCGCGTACCGCTCGGTCTGGACTCCGTCGGTGAGCGCCGGGTTGTCCTTCCGGAGCTTGGCGAGAGCGGCGATCTCCTTGTAGAGCGGTGCGCTCGTGTCGTAGGCGTCGCTCGCGTGGGTGCGGTCGGTGCCGATCTCGTCGTCGTCGAGGTAGTCGGCGACCTTGGAGGCGAACATCGTCTGGCGGGCGTCCTTGTCGCCGCCGGAGCCGGTGAAGCCCTGCTCGTCGCCGTAGTAGACGACCGGGTTGCCGCGGCTCAGGAACATCAGCTCGTTGGCGAGCCGGTCCTTCTTCAGCAGTTCGGCGTCCGTGGCCTTGGGGTTGTCCTGGTCGAGGAAGTACCCGATCCGCCCCATGTCGTGGTTGCCGAGGAAGGTGACCTGTTCGTAGGCGTTGGCCTTGTCGGTCGTGTACTTGTAGTCGTCGCCGAAGACCCCGGCCAGCTTCTGCGCGCTGCCGCCCTGGGAGGCGTACTGGCGGGCCGCCTCCTGGAAGGGGAAGTCGAGGGTGGCGTCGAGACGGCCCTGGGTGACGTACGGGGAGGTGATGGCGGGGTCGGCGGAGTAGACCTCACCGAACATGAAGAAGTCCTTGCGGCCGTGCGCGGCGGCGTACTTGTCCAGCGCCATCGCCCACTGCGTCCAGAACTCCATGTTCACGTGCTTGACGGTGTCGATCCGGAAGCCGTCGATACCGAAGTCCCGCACCCAGCGCTGGTAGATCTTCTCCATGCCGCTGACGACCTCGGGACGCTCGGTCCACAGGTCGTCGAGCCCGGAGAAGTCGCCGTACGTCGTGGACTCGCCCGCGTACGTCGAATCGCCCCGGTTGTGGTACATCGTCGGGTCGTTGAGCCAGGCCGGGACCTTGCTGTTGCTCGTGACCTTCGGGGTGCGCGGGAAGGAGTCGGTGTCGACGGCCGGGAACTTCCCGCCGGCGGCGCGGTCGGCGTAGGCGGCGTCGTCGAAGGGCCGCCCGTCCTTGGTCAGGTACGGGAAGGCTCCCTTGGAGAGGTAGTCGTAGGACTTCTCCTTGTAGTCGACGACATCGGCGGTGTGGTTGGTGATGACGTCGAAGAAGACCTTCATGCCCTTGGCGTGCGCCTTGGTGATGAGGGTTTCGAGGTCCTTGTTGGTGCCGAAGTGCGGGTCGACCCGGGTGAAGTCGGTGATCCAGTAACCGTGGTACCCGGCGGAGGCGTTGGCGCCCTCCCCCTGCACCGGCCGGTTCTTGAAGATCGGCGCCATCCAGATGGACGTGGTGCCGAGACCCTTGATGTAGTCGAGCCGCTTGGTCAGGCCCTTGAGGTCGCCGCCCTGGTAGAAGCCCTTGTCGGTGGGGTCGTAGCCGGTGCTCAGGCGTGAACCGGTCAGACCGCCCTTGTCGTTGGACGTGTCCCCGTTGGCGAAACGATCCGGCATGACGAAATAGAACTGCTCGCGCGTGTCGTCGTGCCGGGCGGGCTGAGCGGCGAGCTTCGCGTCCGAAGGGGGCGCGGGGGCCGCGGCGTGCGCGGCGAGCGGCTGCACGAGCGCGGCGGCGAGGGCGACGACGGCGGTCGCCGCGACCCTTCTCACTTGCGGGGTACGGCGCGTCCGCGGCGCCGTCCATCTCGGTATCACAGGCGTGAACTCCTTGCGATTACGGCTCTCTTGGGTCCGACCCCAACGCCGCGGCACGGCTCCGATGCCGGGCGCCCGCGCGACCGTATCGCTGGCGAAAGGTTTACAGCAAGGGGCTTGAAAGCATCGGTAAGAAATTTCAACTACCGTGACCCCGCACCGCCGTGGCGCAGCGGTGCGGGTCTCGCCCGGGTCAGCAGCTCGACTTGCCCGCGTAGATCGCGAGCGCCGTGTTGCCGCCCAGGGTGGCGGTGAACTGCCCACTGGAGTTCACCGTCACCGTCGTGTTGTTCTGGACGTTGCAGTACGTACCCGCGGGCAGGGACGTCTGGTAGGTGCGGGTCAGGGCGCTCGCCTCGTGGTTGATCGCCGCATACCCCTTGCTCCCCCGGCCGAAGGCGATGGCCTGGTAGCCGTTGTCCCACCAGTTCGTCACCGACTGGCCGCGTGTCGCGTTGCGGAAGGCGACCATCGACTTGATCTCCGGCCAGGCGTGCTGGCACTTCCAGCCGTCCTGCCAGCAGGCGTTGACCGTGCCGCCGTTCGGCGGGCCCGCGTCCACGTCGGACCACTCGTAGCCGGAGTTGATGTCCGGGGCGCCGTAGGGGTAGGCCAGCATGAAGACGTTGGCCAGGGTGTAGTTCGCGCCGTCCTTGTAGTTGAGGGTGGAACCGTTGCGCTCGGTGTCGTGGTTGTCGACGAAGACGCCCGCCACCGAGCTGCTCATGTAGCCCCAGCCCTCGCCGTAGTTCTTCAGGTAGGCGAGGCGCTCGTTGTTGAAGACGCGCTTGAGGTCGTAGGCGTAGCGGAATTCCTGGACGTCACCGTTGCCGGTGTACTCGGTGGGCTGGACGGCCTCGTTCGCGCCGTAGATGACCTCCTGCTTCCAGTAGACGGAGGGGTTGGTCAGGCGCGTCTTGATGTTGGCCAGGTCCTCCGCGGGGATGTGCTTGGCGGCGTCGATGCGGAAGCCGTCCACGCCAAGGGTGAGCAGGTCGTTCATATAGCCGGCGATGGTCTTGCGGACGTACTCCTCGCCGGTGTCCAGGTCGGCCAGGCCGACGAGTTCGCAGTGCTGGACGTTCCAGCGGTCGGCGTAGTCGGTGACCTGGGCGGTGCAGTCGTCGAAGTCGTAGGAGGAGTACAGGCCGGGGTAGTCGTACTTCGTGTACGACGAGCCGCCGGTGCCGGTGCCGCTCGCCGCCGCCATGTGGTTGACGACCGTGTCGACGACGACCTTGACGCCCGCCGCGTGGCAGGTGCTCACCATGTTCTGGAAGGCCGCACGGTCGCCGAGACGGCCCGCGATCTTGTAGCTCACCGGCTGGTACGACGTCCACCACTGCGGGCCCTGTATGTGCTCGGCAGGCGGGGAGACCTGCACGTATCCATAGCCGGCGGGGCCGAGGGTGTTGGTGCACTCACGGGCGACCGAGGCGTACTTCCATTCGAAGAGGACCGCGGTGACGTCCTTGGTGCCCGGCGGGGAGGCCTGTGCGACCGTCGGGGTCATGACAAGGGCGGCGGCCGTGAGGGCCAGCGCCCCGGAGAGGGTTCTGCGTGCCATGTGGGGGTTCCTTCACCGTTGAAGGCTCTTGCTGAAACCTTGCTGAAACCTTTCGGTTGGCGAGATGTTAAAGGCCCGTCACCCAAAAGGGCAGCGGGCCGTTGAAAGTTGATGCAAAAAGTTACGGAGACGGCAGGTCGCACCGTGCTGTGTCAGCCTTGGGGAGCGGAGCCGTCGAGGTGGCGGTCAGCGGGTGGCGCCCTCCGGCCACAGCACGCATACAGGGACGCCGGATCGTTCGGCGTAGGCCACTACGCCCGCTGTGCCGCCGTATCCCCATGCAGGTTTCCCGTCCCACACGGCCAACAGCTGATCGGCCAGGCCGACAAGAATTTCAGATCCGGCCATGTGCGCTTCGGAGGTCGACTCGGTCAGGCCGGTCTCGTGCACCCCACGGGCCCGGCTCAGGAGCCGGTCGTAGACGGGGTGATGCCGGTCCGGCCGGCTTTCGCGATACGTCAGCACTTCGTACACGGAGACGGACGGCACCCCGGCTGCCTGGTGGTACGGCATCCGTGACCGCTCGTGGGCCGCCGCCCGCCGGCCCGGCACCGAGCCGCCCGGCGTGTACCAGAGCGGCCCCCGCCGCCTGTGGGAGGAGGTTCGGGCCGCCCACCGGTGGTGGGAGCTGCGCGGCGCCCGCCGGTCGAGCGATACGGCCTCACCGTCGAACCGTCCGGCGCTACGGTGTGGCTGGACGAGCCGGACCAGCCGGTGCCGCAGACCTCGGCCGGGTAGGAAGCGCACCGTGGAGCCCGAGGACGAACCGCTGGAGGTCTGGGCTGCACGTCGTGACCGGCGCCGGGAAGCGGACCGGCAGATCACCGGCACCCGCCGCGCCGTCCCCCTCACTCCCGGCCCGAAGGCGGCCCACATTGACCCCGAAGGCCCTCGGGTCCTTCTGGAACGGGATGGGCACGCATGGGTGACTGTCGGCGTCGCGGCGAACGCTGACGAAGCCCGCAAATTCCTCGGCCAACCGCCGGGACTCGGTCCCACTCCAGAACGCCACCGCAAACCCTGACCCTGACACTCACCTCCGGAAAGTCGGTCACCGGACATACCGGTAAGGGCCTGCCACCCTGAACAAGTGGCAGGCCCTGGAGACTCGGCAAGCCGTCAGTGAATGCCTCTGACGTCGGCCGTCACGCCGTCGTCCACCACACCGTCGTGTCCGCGGGCACCTTCGCCTCGCCGTCGGCCTCCGTCAGTTCGCCGCTGGTGAGCAGGACGCGGCCGTACGCCGGGGTCGTCACCGACTCCCCCGTCGTGTTCGCGACGCACACGAACTCGCCGCGCCGGAAGGCCAGGACGCCCTCGGGGGCGCGCAGCCACTCGACCGAGTCGCCGGCACCGAGGTCCGGCTGCGAGCGGCGGGCGCTCAGCGCCGAGCGGTACAGCTCCAGCGTCGAACCGGGCACGCCCGTCTGCGCCTCGATGCTCAGCTCGCCCCAGGTCGCGGGCTGCGGAAGCCAGCTCCCGCCGTTGCCGAAGCCGTACGACGAGCCCGTAATGGTCCACGGGATCGGGACACGGCAGCCGTCGCGGAAGCCGTCCTGACCGGCGCCCCGGAAGAACGCCGGGTCCTGGCGCACCTCGTCGGGCAGGTCGACGACGTCGGGCAGGCCGAGCTCCTCGCCCTGGTAGATGTACGCCGATCCGGGCAGCGCCAGCATCAGGAGGGTGGCGGCACGAGCCCTGCGCAGGCCCAGTTCGCGGTCGCCCGCGGTGCGGATCTGGGTGCCGAGGCCGGGCGGGTTGGCGAAGCGCGTGGCGTGCCGGGTGACGTCGTGGTTGGACAGGACCCAGGTGGCGGGGGCGCCGACCGGGCGCATGGCCTCCAGGGTGCGGTCGATGACCGTCCTCAGCTCCTCGGCGTCCCACTCCGTGCCCAGGTACTGGAAGTTGAAGGCCTGGTGCAGCTCGTCGGGGCGCACGTAGTTCGCGGTGCGCTCGACGGTCGGGGTCCACGCCTCGGCCACGAAGATGCGCTCTGGGGGCACCCCCTGCTCGGAGAGCTTGGGGGAGTACTCGTCGAGGACCACGCGCCACTGCCGGTAGATGGCGTGCACGCCGTCCTGGTCGAAGAACGGCATGACATCGTTGCCCAGCAGTTTCAGCTGATCGTGCGAGCCGAGGTCCGGGAGACCCGCCGCCTTCACCAGTCCGTGGGCGACGTCGATACGGAAGCCGTCGACGCCCATGTCCAGCCAGAAGCGCAGGATCGAGCGGAACTCGTCGCCGACCGCCGGGTGTTCCCAGTTGAAGTCGGGCTGCTCGGGGGCGAAGAGGTGCAGGTACCACTCGCCGGGGGTGCCGTCCGGCTCCGTCACGCGCGTCCACGCCGGGCCGCCGAAGATGGACTCCCAGTCGTTGGGCGGGAGTTCACCGTTCTCGCCCTTGCCGGGGCGGAAGTGGTAGCGGTCGCGCAGCGGCGAGCCGGGGCCCTCGGCGAGCGCGCGCTTGAACCACTCGTGCTGGTCCGAGGAGTGGTTGGGGACCAGGTCGACGATGACGCGCAGACCCAGTCCGCGGGCGTCGCGGATCAGCGCGTCGGCGTCCAGGAGGTTGCCGAACATGGGGTCGACGGCGCGGTAGTCGGCCACGTCGTAGCCCGCGTCGGCCTGCGGCGAGGCGTAGAAGGGGCTGAGCCATACGGCGTCCACGCCGAGGTCGCGCAGGTACGGAAGTCTGGAGCGTACGCCCTCCAGGTCGCCCATGCCGTCGCCGTTGCTGTCGGCGAAGCTGCGCGGATAGACCTGGTAGATGACCGCGTCCCGCCACCAGTCGCGGCGCTTGGCGACGGTGACGACGGCGGCGGTCGGGGCCGGGGCGGCAGGGTGCTGCTGGCTCATGGCGTCCTTGATGCGTAACTCGGTTCGGGTCATGGGGGTCTGCGTACGGCGGTGGGTGTACGGCTGGGGGTGTGCGAGGCGGCCGCGGTGCCAGCGGGGTCGGATAGAGCACCGCGGCCGCCACCCGCGCGGTCAGGCGCGCGGGAGCCCTTTCCGGAAGGGGGGTCAGCCCTTCGTGCCGCCGGCGGTGAGGCCGGTCACCAGGTTCTTCTGCACGAGGTAGAAGAACGCGGAGACGGGTATCGCGACGAGCACGGCCGTGGCGGCCATGAGGTTGCGCTGGGCGTCGTGTTCGCTGACGAAGCTCTGCAGACCGACGGCGAAGGTGTACTTGGTGTCGTCCAGCATGAACGTCGAGGCGAAGGCGACCTCACCGAAGGCGGTGATGAAGTTGTAGAACGCGGCGACAGCGAGGCCGGGCTTGGCGAGCGGCAGGATCAGCCGGAAGAAGGTGCCGAAGGGGCTCAGGCCGTCGACGCGTCCCGCCTCGTCGATCTCGAACGGGATGGTGTCGAAGTAGCCCTTGAGCAGCCAGGCGCTGTAGGGAACCGCGGTCGAGCAGTAGACGAGGATCAGACCGAGGTAGGTGTCGATGAGCTGCAGGTCCGAGAGGATCTGGTACATCGGCACGATGAGGACGGCGATCGGGAACATCTGGGTGACCAGCAGCACCCACATCAGCTTCTTGTAGCCGGGGAAGCGCATGCGGGAGACGGCGTAGCCGGTGGTGGCGGCGACCATCACACCGACGACCGTGGTGCCCAGCGAGACGATCAGCGAACTCTTCATCCAGTCGAAGAAGTTCGTGTGCTGGAGGACGAACGAGTAGTTGTCGAACGTCATCTTCGACCAGATGCCTCCGGGGTGGAGGTAGTCGTCCTTGTCCGGGCCGAGCGAGAGGTAGACCAGCCAGGCGATCGGGAAGAGCGCGATCAGGCTCGCGACGACGAGGATGCCGTGGGAGGTGAGGGAGGCGATGAGGCCGCGCTCGCCGCGGCCGCGCGCGGGGCGGCGGTTCAGCGCGGCGAGAGCCTGCGGGGTCACCGGCTTGTCGGCGGTGATCTCGGGAGGTGTCGTGGTGCTCATGGGGGCTCCTGCCTCAGATCGCGAGCTGCTGCTCGTTGCGGTTCAGCCAGCGGCGGTAGAACGAGGTGAAGACGATCAGGATGGCCAACAGCAGGATGCCGTAGGCGGCGGACTGAGCGAAGTCACGCGGCTGCTGTCCGAAACCGAGGTAGTAGGCCCAGGTGACCAGGATCTGCGCGTCTGGGGCGGTGTTGCCGAACAGCAGGAAGATGACGGCGAACTGGTTGAAAGTCCAGATGATGCCGAGCAGTACGACGGTGGAGCTGACGGACCTGAGACCCGGAAGGGTGACGTACCGGAACCGCTGCCAGGCGTTGGCTCCGTCCATCTCGGCGGCCTCGTAGAGGGAGGAGTCGATGGACTGCAGGCCGCCGAGCAGCGAGACCATCATGAACGGCACACCGCACCAGGTGTTGACCATGATGGCGGCGAAGCGCTGCCAGAAGGTGTCCTCCAGCCAGTCAGGTGTCGGCAGGTGGAGCGTGTGGAGGAAGGAGTTGATGATGCCGCCGTCGGCGAGCATGAAGCGCCAGCCGAACACGGTGACGAAGGTGGGCACGGCCCACGGCAGGATCAGGATCAGCCGGTAGAAGGTACGGCCGCGCAGCTTCTGGTTGAGCAGCAGGGCGAGGCCGAGACCGATGCCGTAGTGCAGGGCGACACAGAGCGCCGTCCATACGATCGTCCAGATGAAGTGCGACCAGAAGCGGTCGTACGACGTCGGGCCGAACAGGATGTCCTTGTAGTTGTCGAGGCCGATGAACTTGTACGTCGCATCGATGTGGTTGACGCCGATGGTGCGGGCCGTGTTGAGGCTGTTGGCGTCGGTGAGGGTCAGGTAGAGGCCGTACACCAGGGGGTAGATCACCAGGACGCCGAGCACGACGGCCACCGGGGCGATCATCGCGTAGGCGTACCAGTGCTTCTGGAATCCGTGCTTCAGGCGCTGGCCCAGCCCGGGCCGAGGCGCGCGGTCACCGCGGCGCTTGCCGGTCGCGCGGTCGATGGCGACTGTCATGGTTCGACACCTTCTGGATGTTCAAGGGGGACGGGCTGGGCACGGCCGGTGGCCGCCGGATCTCTCCCCCATGTTCCTGGAGAGATCCGGCGGCCACAGGGGGCTTACTTGCTGAAGTCCGGAACCAGCTTCTGGATCGCGAGCTCAACGTTGCTCAGGCCCTTGTCCAGGGACTCCTTGCCGCCGGCGATCTTGGGCAGCTCGGTGTCCAGCGGGCCCCACAGGGAGCTGTACTCGGGCAGCGCGGGGCGCGGCTGGGCGGCGGCGAGGACCGTGCCGTAGCCGGCGATGCCCGGGTCGGCCTTGACCTGGTCGGTGTAGGCGTCGTCACGGGTGGGCAGCGTGGAGTTCTTCAGGGCGATGGTCGACTGGGACTTCGCCGAGGTCATGAAGTTGACGAACTTCAGCGCGGCGGCCTGGTGGGCCTTGTCGGAGCCGGCGTAGACCGAGAGGTTGTGGCCGCCGGTCGGGGCGCCCGCCTTGCCGGAGGAGCCGGCCGGGACGGTGGCGATGCCCAGGTTGGACTTGTCCTTGAAGGCCGAGCCCTTGTAGAAGTTCGTGATCTCCCAGGGGCCCTGGACGATCGCGGCGACCTTGCCGTTGACGAACGCGTCCTGGATGTGGGCGTAGGCGTCCGCGGTGGTGTCGGCCTTGTGCAGGCCCTTGCCGGAGAAGAGGTTCAGCCAGGTGCCGTACGCCTTCTTGGCGGCGTCGGAGTTGACCGTGATCTTCTTGGCGGAGGCGTCGACGGTGTCGGTGCCCTCGCCGTAGAGGAAGGACTGGGCGTAGTAGGCCTGGGTGGAGCCCCAGTAGCCGTCGACGCCGGCCTTGGCCTTGAGCTTCGCCGCGTCGGCCTTCAGCTCGGTCCAGGTCTTGGGGGCCTCGCTGATGCCGGCCTTCTTGAAGAGCGCCTTGTTGTAGACGAGCGCGAGGGTGTCGGTGACGATCGGCACACCGTACGTCTTGCCCTCGTACTGCGCCTGCGTGATCAGGTTGGACTTGAACTTGTCCTTGTCCGCGAGGGCGTCGGTGCCGTCCAGCGGCAGGAAGTAGCCCTTCTTGGCGAAGGCCGGGGTCCAGCCGACCTCGGAGCGCAGCACGTCCGGGGCGCCCTTGGAGCCGGCGGCGGTGTCGAACTTGTTCTGCGCCTGGTCGAAGGGCACGTTGACGTACTTGACCTTGATGTTCTTGTTGGCGGCCTCGAAGTCCTTGATCAAGGCCTGGTACGTCGGTGCCTCGTTCGTGGCGTTGGACGTGTCCCACCAGGTGATGGTGACCGGGCCGTCCGCCTTGTCACTGCCGCTGTCGCTCCCGCCGCACGCCGTCGCCGTGAGGGCGAGGGACGCCACCAGCGCGGAGGCCGCTATGCCACGCCGCATGAGTTCTCCTTGAGGGTTAAAGCCCGAGTGGTGCAGAGAGCGGTCCCGTCCGCCGCTCCTGCGACTTGCCGACTGCGCCTTTGCGGCCGCCGGGCGTCGAGAACGTAACAGCCATGTAAGCGTTGCGAAAGACCTTGCAGAAAAAAAGTGCAAGAGAGCACAAGGGTTACCTCGCCGTGACCTCTGCTAGACCCCGCCGCAACCGTGTTTCCCAGGAGGTCTGCGGGCAGTGGCACACTTGTGCAAGACTCTGCAAGCTCTTGCCGCCGCTTTCCAGGACGGGAATCATCCCTTGCGGAACGGACGCCGACCAGCCGACCAGAAGGACGAGGGAGCGCGATGACGCAGCAACCCGCAGCGGGCCGTGGGACCGCGCGCGCACGGCGTCCCATTGGTGCGCAAGGTGAGGTACGGCCGGTACAGTCCGGTGCCGTGACCACACGGCTTGCCGACATCGCAGCGCAGGCGGGGGTGAGCGAAGCGACCGTCAGCCGCGTTCTCAACGGCAAGCCGGGCGTCGCCGCCACCACCCGCCAGTCCGTGCTGGCCGCGCTGGACGTGCTCGGCTACGAGCGTCCGGTACGGCTGCGGCAGCGCAGCGAGGGCCTGGTGGGCCTGATAACCCCGGAGCTGGAGAACCCGATATTCCCGGCGCTGGCCCAGGTCATCGGCCAGGCGCTGACCCGGCAGGGCTACACGCCGATTCTGGCCACGCAGACGCCGGGCGGGTCGACGGAGGACGAGCTGACCGAGATGCTCGTCGACCGCGGGGTCGCCGGGATCATCTATGTCTCCGGACTGCACGCGGACACCACCGCCGACATGCAGCGCTATGAGCGGCTGCGGGCGCAGGGCGTGCCGTTCGTGCTGGTCGACGGCTTCTCGCCGAAGGTGCAGGCGCCGTTCATCTCGCCGGACGACCGGGCGGCGATGACGCTGGCCGTGACGCACCTCGCCTCCCTGGGGCACACCCGCATCGGACTCGCCCTGGGGCCGAAGCGGTACGTGCCCGTGCAGCGCAAGATCGAGGGCTTCGTGCGCGCGATGCAGGACCAGGTGGGTCTGAACGCCGAGGTGATCGAGACGGAGCTCGTGCAGCACTCGCTGTTCACCCTGGAGGGCGGCCAGGCGGCCGCCACGGCGCTCATCGAGCGAGGCTGTACGGCGGTGGTCTGCGCCAGCGACATGATGGCTCTGGGCGCGATACGGGCGGCCCGCCAGCGGGGTCTGGAAGTGCCCCGGGACGTCTCGGTCGTGGGCTTCGACGACTCCCCGCTGATCGCCTTCACCGACCCGCCGCTGACCACGGTCCGCAAGCCGGTGCCGGCGATGGGACAGGCCGCGGTGCGCACGCTGCTGGAGGAGATCGGGGGGACGCCCGCCCCGCACAGCGAGTTCGTCTTCATGCCGGAACTGGTGGTGCGCGGCTCGACCGCTTCGGCCCCGGGTGAGCGGAATCGTCCCTGATTCCTGCCTGGTTCCTGAAGCCTCCTAGAGTCCTCCCTGAAGGGGAGAAATCCCCCATCCCGCACGCTGCGCCGGCAGGAGGGCCGGGAGTCCTCCCACGGTAGAACGTGCGGCAGGAACCCGGCCTTGGGATGATCGGTCGGACAAGCCTTTTCTGGCAGACTCTGTGCCTATGAGTGACTCGACCGTGACAGAACCGGAAGGTCGCGAGCAGGTGGCCGTTCCGCAGTCAGTCACGGGCGAGGGCGAGCAGGGTTTCCTCCGCCGGTTGCGCACTCCGCGGCGGCCCCGTCTCTGGTTCGAGGTCCTGCTGATCGCGGTGAGTTACTGGACGTACTCGCTCATCCGCAACGCGGTACCGGAGCAACGGGGTGGGGCGCTGCGCAACGCCGACTGGCTCTGGAGGACCGAGCACCGGCTGGGAATCGCCGTCGAGGAGTCGGTCAACCACACCGTGAACTCGGTGTCTTGGCTGATCGTGGGCATGAACTACTACTACGCGACGCTGCACTTCGTGGTGACGCTGGCCGTGCTGGTGTGGCTGTACCGCAGCCACCCGGGGCGTTACGCGGCGACCCGACTGGTGTTGTTCGCGACGACGGGCGTGGCCCTGGTCGGTTACTATCTGTATCCACTCGCCCCGCCCCGGTTGATGAACGGCGGCCACTTCGTCGACACCGTGATGATCCACCACACCTGGGGTTCGATGGCCTCGGGGGATCTGAAGCACATGTCGAACCAGTACGCCGCGATGCCGTCGATGCACATCGGCTGGTCCCTGTGGTGCGGCCTGACGATCTTCGCGCTGGCCAGAACCCCATGGGTCCGCGTCCTGGGCCTGTTCTACCCGGCGTCGACCCTGCTGGTCATCGTCGCCACGGCCAACCACTTCTGGCTGGACGCGGTGGGCGGCATCCTCTGCCTCACCTTCGGCTTCACGGTGGCACGCCTGTGGTACGGCACCCTGCCGTACACAATGCCGAGGGTGGCACCGGGGCGGGGCAGGGTGGGCCCACTGCTCCCGAACAAGGCGTGACCACTGCGTGGCTCGGCAGGGGGTTCAACTTTCCGGCACCGCCGGCGGGCGACAGCGGCTGGTGGGGCCGCGGGGGTCCGGCCGGTTGGGCACTGCCAACGGGGCCGCGGGGGGTCCAGCCGAGTACGGCACCGCCGGCGGGCGACAGCGGCAGGTGGGGCCGCGGGGGTCCGGCCGGTTGGGCACTGCCAACGGGGCCGCGGGGGGTCCAGCCGAGTACGGCACCGCCGGCGGGCGACAGCGGCAGGTGGGGCCGCGGGGGTCCGGCCGGTTGGGCACTGCCAACGGGGCCGCGGGGGGTCCAGCCGAGTACGGCACCGCCGGCGGGCGACAGCGGCAGGTGGGGCCGCGGGGGTCCGGCCGAGTACGGCACCGCCGGTCAACGCCGTGGCGGCTGAGCGCCGTGGCGGCGGATTCTGGTGAGTGGCGATGTTCTTGCAGCCGCGGCATGCGGTGGCATCGGCGGCAGTCGCCGACCGCAGAACAGCCTGGCAACAGGCAGCCACCGCCACTGCGCCTGGCGGCGGCCGCAGCACCCTCACCGTCGACAGCGGGGTGGTCGTGATCCCTCGCAGCAGTGCGCCGGCGGCGCGCCGGCGCAGCCCGACAGAGCCGCGCCCGCCCTCTGGGGCCGCCCGCCCATGACCTGCCGCAGCGGCGACCGGCCACGACAGTGGAGACCGGCGGTTTCACCGCGTACCCGCACCACCACAGCCTTCGCACACCCCCCGAACCGTCACGGCAGTGAAGCCCCGCACCACCGGTGAACCCCCTGCCGAACCGCCGGAGGCTCACGCTCCGTAGAAGAGTTCTTCCATCACCGCCCGTGCCCTGCGCGTCGTGCGGCGGTAGGCGTCGAGCATGTCGCCCGCGTGGCCGGGGCCGTAGCCGAGGTAGCGGCCGACCGCGGCCAGTTCGCGGCGTTCCGAGGGGAACGTGTCGCCGGCCCGGCCGCGGACCAGCATGACGGCGTTGCGGACGCGTGTGGCGAGGACCCAGGCCTCGTCCAGGGTCGCCGCGTCCTCGGTGGAGATCAGGTCCGCCGCGCGGGCGGCGGCCAGCGCCTCGCGGGTGCGCGTGGTGCGCAGGCCGGGCTCCACCCAGCCGTGCCGGAGCTGAAGCAGTTGGACGGTCCACTCGACGTCGGAGAGGCCGCCGGGGCCCAGCTTGGTGTGGAGCTTGGGGTCGGCGCCGCGCGGGAGGCGCTCGGACTCCATGCGGGCCTTCAGGCGCCGGATCTCGCGGACCGCCTCGTCGCCGAGGCCCTCCGCCGGGTAGCGCAGGGGGTCGATGAGCTCGATGAAGCGGCCGGCCAGTTCCTCGTCCCCGGCGACCGGCTCGGCCCGCAGCAGCGCCTGCGACTCCCAGACCAGGGACCAGCGGCGGTAGTAGGCCTCGTACGACTTCAGGGTCCGCACGAGCGGGCCCGACTTGCCCTCCGGGCGCAGGTCCGCGTCGATGAGCAGGGGCGGGTCGGCGCTGGGGATCTGGAGCAGGCGGCGCATCTCGGAGACGACCTTGTTGGCCGCGTCCGCGGCCTCCCGTTCCTCGACGCCCTCCCGCGGCTCGTGCACGAACAGGACGTCGGCGTCGGAGCCGTATCCCAGTTCGTTGCCGCCGAACCGGCCCATGCCGATGACCGCGAAGCGGGTGGGCAGCGTGTCGCCCCAGCCCTCGCGGACCACGGCCCGCAGCGTGCCCGCGAGCGTCGCCGCCGTGAGGTCGGAGACGGCGGTGCCGACGCGGTCGACCAGCGCTCCCTGGTCGGGTTCGGCGGGCTTCGTCTCGGTGCCGTAGGAGTCGACGATGTCCGCGGCGGCCGTACGGAACAGTTCCCGGCGGCGCACGCCACGTGCGGCCGTGACGGCCTGCGCCGCGTTCTCGGCGCGGCCGACCGCGGCGAGTATCTCCTGCTCCAGGTGCGCGCGGCCGCGCGGTTCCAGCCCGCTGCCGCCGTCCCCGTCGCCGAGCAGGGCGACCGCCTCGGGGGCGCGCATCAGCAGGTCGGGGGCGAGGCGCCCGGCGGACAGGACGCGGGCGAGGTTCTCGGCCGCGGCGCCCTCGTCGCGCAGCAGCCGCAGATACCAGGGCGTCTTGCCGAGCGCGTCGGAGACCTTGCGGAAGTTGAGCAGGCCGGCGTCGGGGTCGGCGGAGTCCGCGAACCAGCCCAGCAGGACCGGCAGCAGGGTGCGCTGGATGGCGGCCTTGCGGGTGACGCCCGAGGCCAGCGCCTCCAGGTGGCGCAGGGCGGCGGCGGGGTCGGCGTAGCCGAGGGCTACCAGGCGTTCGCGGGCCGCCTCGGGGCTCAGCCGGGCCTCGCCGGGGGCGAGCTGGGCGACGGCGTCGAGCAGCGGGCGGTAGAAGAGCTTCTCGTGCAGACGCCGTACGACGCCCGTGTGCCGCTTCCACTCGCGGGTCAGCTCGGCCACCGGGTCGGCGCGCAGCCCCAGGGAGCGGCCCAGGCGGCGCAGGTCGGCCTCCTCCTCGGGGACGAGGTGGGTACGGCGCAGCCGGTAGAGCTGGATGCGGTGCTCCATGGAGCGCAGGAAGCGGTAGGCCTCGTCGAGCTGGACGGCGTCCGCGCGGCCGACGTAGCCGCCGTCGGCCAGGGCCCCGAGGGCGTCCAGGGTGGTGCCGCTGCGCAGCGAGGCGTCGGAGCGGGCGTGCACCAGTTGCAGCAGCTGGACGGCGAACTCGACGTCCCGCAGCCCGCCGGGGCCGAGCTTCAGCTCGCGCTCGATCTCGGCGGCGGGGATGTTCTCGACGACGCGGCGGCGCATCTTCTGCACGTCGGCGACGAAGTTCTCGCGTTCCGCGGCCTTCCAGACCAGGGGGTCGAGCGCGGCGATGTAGTCCTGCCCCAGTTCGCCGTCGCCGGCCACCGGGCGGGCCTTGAGCAGCGCCTGGAACTCCCAGGTCTTGGCCCAGCGCTGGTAGTAGGCGAGGTGGCTGCTGAGGGTGCGGACGAGAGGGCCGTTGCGGCCCTCGGGGCGGAGATTGGCGTCCACGGGCCAGATGGAGCCCTCGACCGTCGTCTCCGAGCAGATCCGCATCATGTGCGAGGCCAGTCTGGTGGCGGAGCGCAGCGCCTTGCCCTCGTCGGCTCCGTCCAGGGCCTCGCCGACGAAGATCACGTCCACGTCGGAGACGTAGTTCAGCTCGTGGCCGCCGCACTTGCCCATCGCGATCACCGCGAGCCGGCACAGGGCCGCGTCGTCGGGGGCGGCGGCCGCGGCGATGCCGAGGGCGGCGCGCAGGGTGGCGGTGGCGAGGTCGGCGAGCTCGGCGGCGGTTTCGGCGACGCCGGTGGTGCCGCACACGTCACGGGCGACGATGGACAGCAGGCAGCGCCGGTAGGCGACGCGCAGGGAGACCGGGTCGGTCGCGTCGGCCAGGCCCCGCTCGAACTCCTCGACCCCGGGGTGCAGGTCGCGTGGCTCGTAGGTGACGAGCGCCTCCCAGTCGCGCGGGTGCCGGGCGAGGTGGTCGGCGAGGGCGGCGGAGGCGCCGAGGACACCGAGCAGACGGTCGCGCAGGGGCTTGGCCGCTATCAGGGTGTCCAGCAGCTCGCGGTGGGCCGTGGGGCCGGGCTGGGCCTCCAGGAGCCGTACGAGTCCGTGCAGGGCGAGGTCCGGGTCGGCGGTGGCGCCCAGCGCCTCCAGGAGGACCGGGTCGTCGCGGACGGCGGAGAGCTCGGCGCTGTCCAGGAGCCGCTCGGCCGCCGAGGGGTCGGTGAAACCGTGCCGCAGCAGCCGCGTGAAGGTACTGCTCCTGCGCCCCGGCGTCATCCGCGGCCTCCCCTCGGATCAAGGTCGTCCTGGCCCGAGCCTAACCGGAGAGTCCGACACCGGCTCCGAAGCGGTCGGCGCGGCATTCCGCCCCCGCGCCCGCCTGGTCCACGGTGGCCGAGCCGCTCCGGATCTCCACCGTACGGCCGGACGGGCGACCCCGCGGGCGAGGAGCACGAGGCTCGCACCGGAGGGGCCACGTCGTGGCCCCTCCGCCTGCCGACGCCTACAGCACCGGCAGGTTCTTCCGCAGTTCGAACGCCGTAACCTCGGAGCGGTACTCCTCCCACTCCTGGCGCTTGTTGCGCAGGAAGAAGTCGAAGACGTGCTCGCCGAGGGTCTCGGCGACGAGGTCGCTGGTCTCCATGAGGGTCAGGGCCTCGCCGAGGTTCTGCGGGAGGGGCTCGATGCCCATCGCGCGGCGCTCGGCGTTGGACAGGGCCCAGACGTCGTCCTCGGCGCCGGGCGGGAGCTCGTAGCCCTCCTCGATGCCCTTGAGGCCCGCGGCCAGCAGGAGGGCGTAGGCGAGGTACGGGTTCGCGCCGGAGTCGATGGAGCGGACCTCCACGCGCGCCGAGCCGGTCTTGCCGGGCTTGTACATGGGCACGCGGACCAGGGCCGAGCGGTTGTTGTGACCCCAGCAGATGTACGAGGGGGCCTCACCGCCGGCGCCCGCCGTGCGCTCGGAGCCGCCCCAGATGCGCTTGTAGGAGTTGACCCACTGGTTGGTGACGGCGGAGATCTCCGCGGCGTGCTTGAGCAGGCCCGCGATGAAGGAGCGGCCGACCTTGGAGAGCTGGTACTCGGCGCCGGACTCGTAGAACGCGTTGCGGTCGCCCTCGAAGAGGGACAGGTGGGTGTGCATGCCGGAGCCGGGGTGCTCGGAGAAGGGCTTCGGCATGAAGGTCGCCTGGACGCCCTGCTCAAGCGCCACCTGCTTCATGACCAGGCGGAACGTCATGATGTTGTCCGCCGTGGACAGGGCGTCGGCGTAGCGCAGGTCGATCTCCTGCTGGCCCGGTGCGCCCTCGTGGTGGGAGAACTCGACCGAGATGCCCATCGACTCCAGCATGGTGATCGCCTGGCGGCGGAAGTCCATGCCGATGTTCTGGGGGGTGTGGTCGAAGTAGCCGGAGTTGTCGGCGGGCGTCGGGCGCGTGCCGTCCAGCGGGCGGTCCTTCAGCAGGAAGAACTCGATCTCCGGGTGGGTGTAGAAGGTGAAGCCCAGGTCGGAGGTGCGGGCGAGGGCACGCTTGAGGACGTAGCGCGGATCCGCGAAGGACGGGGAGCCGTCCGGCATGAGGATGTCGCAGAACATACGGGCGGTGCCGGGCGCCTCGGCACGCCACGGCAGCACCTGGAAGGTCGAGGGGTCCGGCTTGGCGATCATGTCGGACTCGTACACACGGGCGAAGCCCTCGATGGCGGAGCCGTCGAAGCCGATGCCCTCGTCGAAGGCCTGCTCCAGCTCGGCGGGGGCCACGGCCACGGACTTGAGGAAGCCCAGCACGTCGGTGAACCACAGGCGCACGAACCGGATGTCGCGCTCCTCCAACGTCCGGAGCACGAACTCCTGCTGCTTGTCCATCTTCCGCTTCCCCATCCTTGCTGGTCAGGCCGCCCTTCCCGGAAGGCGCCGGGAGGCGGTCGGGCACCTGAGCATCACACCACAACACCGTTTCACGCGCGTTGCGGACCATGATCGCCCGGCCGACCTCGGCCTGAACGCCTCGCGTCCGGCACGTGTACTGCTCTGCAGCCCATCTTGCCTGCTCGGAGTGACATAAGTAATGGCCGGTCGGGTTCCCCCACCCCCGCTTTAATTTGCATTCATGATGCAAGTTTTAATGGCTGACGACCACAGCCCATCAACAGGAGCCCAGGAGCCCCGATGCTGTCCGAGCAGTCCGCTGCCACCGTCCGTGCCACCCTTCCCGTCGTCGGCGCCGCCATCGGCGAGATAACCGAGCGCTTCTACAACGGACTCTTCACCGCCCACCCCGAACTGCTGCGCGACCTGTTCAACCGGGGCAACCAAGCCGCGGGCACCCAGCGCCAAGCCCTGGCGGGGTCCATCGCCGCCTTCGCCACGCACCTCGTGGACCACCCCGACCAGCGGCCCGACGCGATGCTGAGCCGCATCGCCCACAAGCACGCCTCGCTCGGCATCGCGCCCGAGCAGTACCCGATCGTCCACGAGCACCTCTTCGCCGCCATCGTCGAGGTCCTCGGCGAGGCCGTCACGCCCGAGGTCGCGGCCGCCTGGGACGAGGTCTACTGGCTGATGGCGAACGCCCTGATCGCCATCGAGCGGCGGCTGTACGAGGAGAGCGCCGACGAGACCGGCTGGCGCGAGTGGGAGGTCACCGAGCGGGTCACGGAGACCGCCGACGTCATCACCCTGCGGCTGCGGCCGGTGGACGGCGGCCCGGTGCGCGGCTTCCGCGCGGGCCAGTACCTCTCGGTGCGCGTCACCCTCCCCGACGGCGCCCGGCAGATCCGGCAGTACAGCCTCTCCGGGGCGCCCAGCGCGACCGAGCGGCAGATCAGCGTGAAGCGGGTGTCCGGCGGTACGACACCCGAGGGCGAGGTCTCGAACCACCTGCACGCGCACGTGGCGGCGGGAACCGTGCTGGAGCTGTCCGCCCCCTACGGCGACCTGGTCCTGGAGGACGTCACCGGCGCCCCGCTGCTGCTCGCCTCCGCCGGCATCGGTGTGACCCCGATGATCGCGATGCTGGCGCAGCTCGCGGAGGACGGTCACCGCGCCCCGGTCACCGTCGTGCACGGCGACCGCTCCCCCGCCGACCACGCGCTGCGCAACGACCACGAGGCGTACACCGCCAAGCTGGCCGACGGCGCCGCGCACTTCTTCTACGAGCAGGACGCCGAGCCGGCCGGCCGCGCGGGGCTCGTCGACCTCACGGTCGTACCGGTGGCTTCCGGCACGCGCGCGTACCTGTGCGGTCCGCTGCCCTTCATGCGCGCGGTGCGCACCCAGCTGATCGAGCAGGGCGTGGCCCCGGCCGACATCCACTACGAGGTGTTCGGCCCCGACCTGTGGCTGGCGCAGAACTGAGGACGCGCAAAGGCTAGGGCCGCGAGGAGATCTCCAGCAGCAGGGGGCCGGTCGGCCCCGCGACCATCTCCTCCAGCGTGACCGGGTCCAGCGTGGCGTAGAACGCCTCCTGGGCCCGGCGCAGGGCGCCGCGCAGCCGGCAGTCGGAGTTCAGGGGGCAGGGCGAGGAACCCTCGCATTCGACGACCTCGCCGTCCCCCTCGAACCTGCGCACCACGGCCCCGACCGATGCCCGGCGCCCCTTCTCGCTGAGCGCGAGACCGCCGCCCCGGCCGCGCCGGGCGTCCACGAGGCCGAGGTGCTGGAGCTCGGCCACCACCTTCGTGGCGTGCGTGTACGGCACGTCGATGTCCGCCGCGACCTGGCGCGTCGTGGGGGTGGACGCACCGGCGACGGCGAGCCGCATCAGGAGACGCAGGGCGAGGTCGGTGGAGCGCAGCAGCCGCATATCCGCAGCGTAAATAATGCGCATTCGGCGTTCAAATATTCTTTCCCATGCCCTCCCTACGGAACGGGGCCTCTCCCCCATTACGATCAGTGAGCCCGACCGTCCCGTCCGTTCCGGCCCTTTCCCCAGAAGGACAACAGCCATGGGTTCCGCCAAGAACAGCAACAACGCCGCGCGCAAGGCACGTATCGAGGAGATGCGGCGCGCCGAGCAGGCCCGCGAGCGCCGCAACCGGGTGCTCGTCATCGCCGCGAGCGTGGTGGTGGTCGCCGGTCTCGTCGTCGGCGGTGTGGTGCTCGTGAACTCGCAGAAGGACAGCGACAGCACGGCGAGCGACTCAAAGGGCGCCGGCTCCGGGGACTCGGGCCACTTCACCACGGGCACGGACGGGGTGCGGACCTGGTCCGGCAAGCTGGCCCGGACCCATGTCACCACGACCGTGAAGTACCCGATGCACCCGCCGGTGGGCGGCAACCACAACCCGGTCTGGCTGAACTGCAACGGTGACGTCTACACCGCGGCCGTGAAGGACGAGAACGCCGTGCACGCGCTGGAGCACGGCGCGGTCTGGGTGACGTACACCAGCAAGGCGAAGAAGGCCGACGTCGACGCGCTCGCGGCCAAGGTGAAGAAGACGCCGTACACGCTCATGAGCCCGTACGAGAACCAGGCGGCGCCGCTCATCCTCTCGGCGTGGGGCCACCAGCTCACGGTGAAGAGCGCGGACGACCCGGCCGTGGACAAGTTCTTCGCCACCTACGTCCAGGGCAAGCAGACGCCCGAGCCGGGCGCTTCGTGCACCGGCGGGATGATGAAGTGAGGCGGCACATCGGCTGGATCGCGGGTGCCGCGGCGGCCGTGCTCGTCGCCGCCGGAGCGATCACCTACGCGGTCGCCGAGGACGGGGACCCGGGGACCGGGACTCCGAGCGCCGACTCGGCGGACGCCGGGTTCGCGCGGGACATGGCGGTCCATCACCAGCAGGCCGTCGAGATGTCGTACATCGTGCGCGACCGTACGACGGACGAGGAAGTACGCCGGCTCGCCTACGACATCGCGCAGACGCAGGCCAACCAGCGCGGCATGCTGCTGGGCTGGCTGGACCTGTGGGAGCTGCCGAAGGTGTCGGCGAAGCCGCCGATGACCTGGATGGGCATGGGCGACATGGCGTCCGGCAAGGACGGCGCGCTGATGCCGGGCATGGCGACCAACGCCGACCTGAAGAAGCTCGGCACCCTCAGCGGCAAGCAGGCCGAGGTCTTCTATCTCCAGTTGATGACGGACCATCACAAGGGCGGCATCCACATGGCCGAGGGGTGCGTCGCCAAGTGCACCGTCGGCGTGGAGAAGAAGCTCGCCCAGGGCATGGTCGACGCGCAGCAGTCCGAGATCCAGCTGATGGCCGACATGTTGAAGGAGCGGGGCGCCAAGCCGCGTTCATAACACGGCCACCAGGACGAAAGCCGCAATTCCCCCTGGATGACGGTTCCTTGGGGTTCTCTTGACTTTTGCGTTCCCCTGGCATGAACGGTTCATCGAAAGAGTGGCCCCCATCGTGTGATCCATTCGCGGGCCTAACCGCCGCGGGCCGGCGCCCGGATCCACGACGTACCGACCACTACATGCATGCGAACCGCATCGCAGGGGGTTCTATGAGATCCAACCGTGCCACGGTGCGCGCCGGTGTGAGCATGGCAGCGACACTGCCCATGATCGCCGGTGCGCTGGCGTTCGGCATACCCGCGGCGCACGCCGTGGACAACCCGGGCCGAAACGCCCTCGCGGGCACCAAGCCCGCCTGGGCCACGACCAAGGCGGACAAGGGCGCCACCTCGAACAGCGCCCAGGTCTCCGCCCGGGTGTACCTCTCCGGCCGGAACGCGGCCGGCCTCGCCGCCTATGCCAAGGCGGTGTCCGACCCGAACTCGAAGACGTACGGCAAGTACCTGAGCGCCAAGCAGGCGCAGGCCCGCTTCGGTGCGACCAAGGCCCAGGTGTCCGCCGTCAAGTCCTGGCTCAGGTCGTCGGGCCTCACGGTCACGAAGGTCACGCAGCACTACATCGCCGTCACCGGTGACGTGTCCGCCGCCGAGAAGGCGTTCGGCACCCAGCTGCACAACTACACCAGGGGCTCGAAGACCTACCACGCGCCGTCGAAGACGGCCTCCGTGCCGGAGAGCCTCAAGGGCGCCGTCCTGACCGTCACCGGCCTGGACAACGCGCCGCACAAGGCGACCCACAACGACCAGCTGCCGCCGCCGGACGCGGTGTTCAAGAACGCCGGGCCGTTCTCCTCGTACTACGGCTCGAACGTCGCGACCACGCTGCCGGACGCGTACGGCAAGAAGATCCCGTACGCCGTCAAGGGCTACACCGGCAAGCAGCTGCGCGCCGCCTACGGCGCCGGCACGTACACCGGCAAGGGCGTCCGCATCGCCATCACGGACGCGTACGCCTCGCCGACCATCGCCTTCGACGCGGCGTCCTACGCGAACAAGCACGGTGACGCGGCGTGGAGGACCGGTCAGCTGAAGCAGGTGCTGCCGAAGAACTACACGAAGACCAAGGAGTGCGGCGCGGCCGGCTGGTACGGCGAGGAGACCCTCGACGTCGAGGCCGTGCACGCGGTGGCGCCGAACGCCGACGTGACCTACGTGGGCGCCGGTTCCTGCTACGACGACGATCTGCTCGACTCGCTCAGCAAGATCGTCGACAACCACCTGGCCGACATCGTCTCCAACTCCTGGGGCGACATCGAGGCCAACCAGACGCCGGACCTCGCGGCCGCCTACGACCAGGTCTTCCAGTTCGGCGCGGTGCAGGGCATCGGCTTCTACTTCTCCTCCGGTGACAACGGCGACGAGGTCGCCAACACCGGTACGAAGCAGGTCGACACCCCCGCCAACTCGGCGTGGGTGACCGCGGTCGGCGGTACCTCGCTGGCCGTCGGCAAGGGCGACACGTACATGTGGGAGACCGGCTGGGGCACCGAGAAGGCGACCCTGTCGGCCGACGGCAAGAGCTGGACCGGCTTCCCCGGCGCCTTCACCTCGGGCGCGGGCGGCGGCACCAGCAAGACCGTGCCGCAGCCGTACTACCAGAAGAACGTCGTCCCGAAGGCGCTGGCCACGGCCAACAACGCCGCCGGCAACCGCGTCGTCCCGGACATCGCGGCCATCGCCGACCCGAACACCGGCTTCCTGGTCGGCCAGACGCAGACCTTCCCGGACGGCACCGAGCAGTACAGCGAGTACCGCATCGGCGGCACCTCGCTTGCCGCTCCGGTGATCGCGGCGGTCCAGGCGCTGGCCCAGGAGGCCCAGGGCGGCAAGGCAATCGGCTTCGCCAACCCGGGGATCTACAGCAAGTACGGCAAGACGGGTGTCTTCCACGACGTCACGGACAACCCGACCGGCTCCGGCCTGGCGGTGGCCCGTCTCGACTTCGTGAACGGCTTCGACGCCAGCGGCGGCCTCGCGACCTCGGTCCGCAGCCTCGGCAAGGACAGTTCGCTGTCGGCGGTGAAGGGCTACGACGACGTGACGGGCGTGGGCTCTCCGGGCGGCGGCTACGTGCGGTCCTACCGGCGCCACTGATGCGCTGACGCGCTGATCCGCCGAGCGGACGGGGCGTGGGGTCACCAAGACCCCACGCCCCTTTTTTGACCTTTATCGCACCCCGAAGGAAAAAGGCAACCCGAGAAAGCAAAAGAAACACCAGCGCACGGAAAAGATACCTTTGCAGGAATGAAGGAGTCCGCACTTGATCTTCACAATCGATCACTCGTACGGTTGTTCCGACTCAGGGGGAGGTCCACGCCGCACGGCGGGTGCTGAAATCCGTCCTGAATCAGCCCGGTTCCATTTTTCATTATTGATTCAAGCAAAGGCACCTCATGTCCCGATTCAGGCCGCGCCCCGTGGCGACTGTTGTCATGTCTGCTTCACTTCTGGTCCTTGGAATCCCCAGCCTGGCGCATGCGGCTCCAGACGCCTGCACAGACACGGTCAGCAAATTCGCCGCGGGCACGGTCAACCCCGGCTGCGGCACGACGTCACCCAGCCCGACCCCGTCCGCCTCCTCCACCGGCGTTCCGGGTGTGGACATCGGCAGCGACGGGTGGATCACCTACTCCGACGACGCGACCACCAAGTTCGGCATCACGGGCACCGTGAAGACCGTCAACGGCTCGGTGCAGACCGACGGCACCTGCCAGTTCGACGGCTCCACCACCAGCTCGTCGTCCGGCACCAGCTACGAGCAGGAGGTCGGGTACAACCCGAGCACCTGCCAGGAGCGCGTGCTCACCGGGACCATCACGCCGAACCAGGAAGCCAGCCTGGCCTCGCCGGCGGACACCAACGA
Organism: Streptomyces sp. HUAS 15-9; assembly: GCF_025642155.1. Lineage (NCBI taxonomy): Bacteria > Bacillati > Actinomycetota > Actinomycetes > Kitasatosporales > Streptomycetaceae > Streptomyces > Streptomyces qianjiangensis. The sequence goes on from NZ_CP106798.1 coordinate 2,554,189, forward strand.
CACGCCCGAGACGCCGCAGTCCGCCTCCTCGACCGGTGACGCGAGCGACACCGTCACCCCGGCCGCGCAGCCCTACAACGAGTCGGGCGCGGCCGAAGCGGCGAGCAGCACGCCGTACAGCAACGCGCACACCAAGACGGCGTGGATCGACCCGGTCAACATCACCATCACGTCCCTCACCACCAACCTGCGCTGGCCGCTGTACGGCCACGTGGGGACCCTGAGCGCCAGGAACAACGCGTACAAGTTCAAGTACGACGGCTGGTCGACGTCCGGCACCCCGCAGCCGAAGTTCAGCTACCAGAGCGACGGCTGGGGCACCGGCGGCGCCGAGACCTTCAAGAACACCGACTTCGAGAAGATCGTCCTCTTCCTCCTCGGTCCGTCCGGCTGGGCCTCCTGCGGCTTCAGCACCGACACGGCCGTCTTCAAGCACAACGTGCACGTCTACGGCAAGAAGAACGGCTCCAGGGTCAGTGCCTGGCACGACAGCAAGGCGGGCGGGTGCTCGAACCTGGTACACCACCGCACCTCGAACGGCTTCGGATGGACCTCCTGACAATGAGCCCGTCCCACGGGCCGTCCCGTGCGCCTCGTCCTCACCGGACGGGCGCGTGGGGCGCCGCCCCACTCATGGCAGCCCTGGTGCTGGCTGCCACCGGATGCTCGTCCGGCGCCACCGCCACCGGCACACCCGGCACCGCAGTCGACACGAAGGGGATGGACCCGGGCACGGTGGCCGTGCAGTACTCGACGGCCCTGTTCTCCGGCCAGTTCGACCGCGCCTCCTCCTTCGTGCTCCCGCGGGAGCGTGGGGTGCTGAAGGTACTGTTCACCGGAATGAACAATTCCTCGGTCCGGGCAAAGGACCTCGGGGTCGGCTCCGTCAAGGCGAAGGCCGATTCCGCGACCGTGGTCCTGACCGGAAAGATGTGCAGCTCCGGTGTGATTCCGAAGGGTGCCACCGTAAAGCCGCGGCAGAACGAGAAATGCGTCGAAAACCACCGGCGCGATACCTCTGATCCAGCTTTCAAATTGGCGGCCTGCAAGAGTTCCGGTAAATGGTACGTGTGCTTCCCGAAATTCGACGAGGCCATGCACCAGGGTTCCGCTTCGACGTCGACTCAGGTCGTTACGCCCAGCCCTCGCTCCAGCAAGTGAGAGAATCCCTTTCCGGTTTTCCGGCCGAAGAGCACGGAGAACCGGAAAGGGTTCCGCACGTCAGTGCGTCCCCCTGTGCCGGTGGTCGAGCACCAGGAAGATCACGAATCCGGCGGCGAACAGGAGAGCACCGGCGGCCAGGAACGGCACCGGCGCGAACTCGTCGGTGCAGGTGCTCCCGCCCGCCGTCGCGTGACAGACGTTCCCGGGGCCGCCCCGGTTCAGGTAGGCGACGTAGAAGAGGGGCAGAGCCAGGCCCGTGAGGCCCCCGACGACGGCGGTCCTGTGTCCCTTGCGGAGCAGGAACACGGCGGCCGCGGCGGCCAGGGCGATCAGGACCACGCCCACCGACAACAGGGCGACCAGCCCCAGGGCCAGACACCCGCCGACCGCGAGCCACGCCAGGAACCAGCCCCATTCCGAACCGTGCCGATCCTCGGCCGTGATGGTCTTGCGCTGCATCGTGCCTCCCGCTGAAGGTAAGACTGCATCGACCGGATGTGCGGGTCCCGACGAAGCCCAGAATACTGCCTGATGTGATCACGTCACATAAGCACCCGGTGGTCGAAGCCCTCTCACGAGGCGGATGTGTCGACCTTCACACGCGCGGCCACCGGCAGGTGGTCGCTGCCCGTCGCCGGAAGCGTCCACGAGCTCTTCGGTTCGACCCCCTTCACCATGATCTGGTCGATCCGCGCCATCGGGAAGGACGCCGGCCAGCTGAACCCGAAGCCGCTACCCGCCGCGCCCCGCGTGGAGCGCAGTTGGGAGGTGACGGCGTTGAGGGCGCCGTCGTTCATGGTGCCGTTCAGGTCGCCGAGCAGCACGACCCGCGGCACGGCCTCGTCCGCGATGGCCTCGCCGAGCGCGTCGGCGCTCGTGTCGCGCTGCCGCGCGGTGAACCCGGCCTTCATCTTCACCCGCACCGAGGGGAGATGGGCGACGTACACCGCGACCTGGCCGGACGGGGCGGACACGACGGCCCGCATCGCGCGCGTCCAGCCCAGCTTGACGTCCACGGCCCTGACGCCGGTGAGCGGATACTTGCTCCACAGCCCGACGGTGCCCTGCACCGAGTGGTACCTGTACGTCGGCGCCAGGGCCTTCTCGTACACCGGCACGGCGGAGGCCTTCAGCTCCTCCAGCGCCAGCACGTCCGCGCCGGACGCGGCCACGTCGCGTGCCGTGCCGGACGGGTCGGGGTTGTCGGCGTTGACGTTGTGTGTCGCGGCCATGAGGTCGCCGCCGGCGCCCGTCTTGTCGGTGAGCAGCCCACCGAAGAGGTTCAGCCACACGATGCCCGGCAGCAGCACCGCGATCAGCGCGGTCGCCGACTTCCGTACGACACCGAGGACCAGCAGCACCGGGATCAGCAGGCCCAGCCAGGGCAGGAACGTCTCCGTGAGGCTGCCGAGGTTGCCCACTCTGTTGGGGATGCGCGAGTGCAGCAGCATCACCAGAGCGAGGAGCAGCGCGATCGCACCGGTGACGATGCCCCGGCGCCAGATCCCGGGATCACCGCGCCAGCCGTCGAACAAGTAGCTCCGGGAGCGCTCGAGCAGGCGTCGGAGCCGGGATCCCCGGTGCTCGGGCCCCGTGCGCACCGTCTGCCCCCGGGTTACGACCCCAGGGGATGATCGGATCCGTTCCTGCCGCCGTGCGGCGGCCGTACGGAAGACGATGACGAACAAGTCGGCACGAGGGGTTCCGGCTGCGACGACACCGGTCTGGACTGTGACGAAACGCGCACATTCGGGCTAAGTGCCAGGTGAGCTGACGGGCCGTAGGCCTTCGAGGACCGTGTCGACGATCTGCTCCGACAGCCCTTCGGGGAGGTCCGCGTCCGCGATCAGCTCGTCCGGGGAGCCGGACTCGGCGGCGAGGGCGGAGCCGATGCCGAACACGAGGAGGCCGCCGAGCAGGACCTTCTTGCGGCCCAGCCGGTCGCCGATGAGGCCGGAGGTGAACAGCAGGCCGGCGAAGACGAGGGTGTAGGCGTTGATCGCCCACTCGATCTCGCTCTGGGTGGCCCCCAGTCCGGTGGGGGCGGGGGTGGAGATGGTCTTGACGGCGACGTTCAGGATCGAGTTGTCGAGCACAACGATCAGCAGGCTCAGCATCAGGACGCCGAGGATCGCCCAGCGGCGGCCTCGCGACCTCGGTCCGCAGCCTCGGCAAGGACAGCTCGCTGTCCGCGGTGAAGGGCTACGACGACGTCACCGGCGTGGGCTCACCCGCGAACGGCTACGTGCAGTCGTACCGGCGTCACTGATCCGCTGACGCGGTAGGTGCGGTAGATGCCGTAGAGGGGCGTGGGGTGCACAACACTCCACGCCCCTCATCGCGTCGCTCTGACGATTACACTGGGCCAGTGCCTCCGTTGAACTTCTTCTCGATCTATCAGCACGGCTTCGCACGCGTCGCCGCGTGTACGGGTCACACCGTCATCGCGGACCCGCACGCCAACGCCCCAGCGGTCCTGCGCCACGCACGCCGGTGCGCCGAGGAGGGGGTCGCCGTCGCCGTCTTCCCGGAGATGGTGCTGTGCGGCTACTCGATCGAGGACCTGCTGCTGCAGGACGCGCTGCTCGACCAGGTCGAGGAGGCGCTCGGCGAGGTGGTGGCCGGCTCGGCGGACCTGCTGCCGGTGCTGGTCGTCGGTGCCCCACTGCGCCACCGCAACCGGGTCTACAACTGCGCGGTGATCGTGCACCGCGGCCGGATCCTCGGTGTGGTCCCCAAGTCGTACCCGCCGAACTACCGGGAGTTCTACGAGCGTCGGCAGATCGGCGACGGCGCCGACGAGCGCGGCGGATCGATCCGGGCCGGCGGCGAGACCGTACCGTTCGGCGTGGACCTGCTGTTCGCGGCGGAGGACGTCCCCGGTCTCGTACTGCACGCGGAGATCTGCGAGGACATGTGGGTGCCGGTGCCGCCCAGCGCGGAGGCGGCCCTCGCCGGCGCGACCGTCCTCGTCAATCTCTCGGGCAGTCCGATCACGGTCGGGCGCGCCGAGGACCGCAAGCTGCTGTGCCGCTCGGCGTCCTCCCGCTGCATCGCCGCGTACGTCTACGCGGCGGCCGGCCTCGGCGAGTCGACCACAGACCTGTCCTGGGACGGGCAGACCATGATCTACGAGAACGGCGCACTGCTGGCCGAGACCGAGCGGTTCCCGCTCGGCGCCGAGTACGCGGTGGCCGACGTGGACCTCGACCTGCTGCGGCAGGAGCGGCAGCGGACGGGCACGTTCGACGACAACCGCCGTACGCACAGGGCGCGGACGAGTGACTTCCGGACGGTTGGGTTCGAACTCGATCCGCCGCTCACCGACCTGGGGCTGCGCCGTCGCCTGGAGCGCTTCCCGTTCGTGCCGGCCGACCCCGACCGCCTCGCCCTGGACTGCTACGAGGCGTACAACATCCAGGTCGAGGGCCTCCAGCAGCGGCTGGCGGCGATCGGCGGCCCGAAGGTGGTCATCGGGGTGTCCGGCGGCCTGGACTCCACGCACGCGCTGATCGTCGCCGCCCGCGCGATGGACCGCGCGGGCCGCCCGCGCAGCGACATCCTGGCCTGGACGCTGCCCGGCTTCGCCACCAGCGACCACACCAAGGACAACGCGCATGCGCTGATGCGTTCCCTGGGTGTCACCGCGGCCGAGCTGGACATCACACCGACCGCACGGCTCATGCTGGAGGAGATGGGTCACCCGTTCGGCTCCGGCGAGCCGGTGTACGACGTCACCTTCGAGAACGTGCAGGCGGGTCTGCGCACGGACTATCTCTTCCGGCTGGCCAACCAGCGCGGCGGCATCGTGCTCGGCACCGGTGACCTCTCGGAGCTGGCGCTCGGCTGGTCCACGTACGGCGTGGGCGACCAGATGAGCCACTACAACGTCAACTCGGGCGTGCCGAAGACGCTGATCCAGCATCTGATCCGCTGGGTCATCGGCAGCGGCCAGTTCGACGAGGAGACCGGCAAGACGCTGGCCGCGATCCTCGACACGGAGATCAGCCCGGAGCTGGTGCCGGGCGAGGAGATGCAGTCGACGGAGTCGAAGATCGGCCCGTACGCACTGCACGACTTCACGCTCTTCCACGTGCTGCGGTACGGCTTCCGGCCGTCGAAGATCGCCTTCCTGGCCTGGCACGCCTGGCACGACGAGGAGTCCGGGGCGTGGCCCCCTGGCTTCCCGGAGGCCAAGCGGGTGGCGTACGACCTGCCGGAGATCCGGCGCTGGCTGGAGGTCTTCTGCCGCCGCTACTTCGCGTTCGCGCAGTTCAAGCGCTCGGCCATGCCGAACGGGCCAAAGGTCCTGGCCGGCGGTTCGCTCTCCCCGCGGGGCGACTGGCGTGCACCGTCGGACGGCAACGCACGGGCCTGGCTGCGGGACCTGGCCCGGTTCGACGTCCCGGAGACGTGAGCGCGTCGACGAAGGGGGCCCAGGCGGCGGCGCCGAGGAGCAGGGCGTCCCTCCCGTCTTCCTGCCGTCCTCCTGACCGGGATCAACAGGTGCGCCGGTAGGGGATGTCCCGGAACATGTCCGCTCCGGGTCCGAGGAGGACCTGTCCGCCGCGGGTGTCCACGGCCTCCAGCCGAGGCGCACCGTGCGGGAAGCGGGCCGGAGACGCCCCCGGAACTGTGGCCTCCATCACGGCAAATGTGATCATGTACCTGATGAAATCACCAGATGCTTGGTCTACTCCTGCGCGTGCTGCCCTTCTGGGTCCGCGAACCCCTGTTCATCGTGATCGGGTCCGTCTTCGGCCTGCGCCTCATGTATCTCGCCGCCCGCGACAGCGACGGGGTCGCGGGCGCCATCGGGGCGGCGTTCCTCGTGTTCACGGCGATACGCGTCCACACGGTGGTCCGGGCGCTGCGCGCGCACCGGAACCAGGGCCAGGGTTCGGCGTCCGCCGCAGGCGGGACGGTGACCGATACCGCCGCCCCGGCCACGGCCTTGGATCAGGCCCAGGCCCCCACCGCGGACCCGATTGCGGCCTCGGCACCGGCCGGAAGCCATGCCGGAGCCGGAACCGGACCACGTCCCGGCCCGGACAAGCCGGAGAAGGACCACAACGCTTGGGGCCAGGCCGTCGCGGCCCTGGCCGTGTTCGGGGCGCTCGCGGCCGCGGTGTGGCTGGGCGACCGCGTGATGCCGGTCAACGCCAACGCGCCGCAGCCCGCCTCCTGTTCGGACACGGAACACGAGAAGCTGCCGAAGGCGTACGAGAGGACGCCCCGGGCGGTGACCGGCGACGATCTGTGCAAGGCGCTCAACCGGCCCGACCTGGCCCGGCTCCTGGGAACGCCCGAAGAAGTCGCGAGCTCCGCTTCCGGCAGCAGCGGCACCGCACCCCTGACCGACGGGAAGGTCGCCGAGCCGGACGCCCAGATCGACTTCGACACGTACAGCGTGAAGCTCTCGGCCACCTACGACAAGATGTCGACCGCCCAGTACGTGCGGCTGATCGACATCGCGGGTGACAGGATCGAGAACGACGTCAGGACGCTCAAGGTTCTCGGCCGGCCCGCGGTCTTCTCCTCGGACCACACCATGAAGTTGGAGATCAATCTCGGCGGTGACCAGAAGGGCACGCCGGTCCAGCAGGGTCCGTTGGCCAGGACGCTGTCAGTGGCCCTCGACCGGAAGGACCTCGGCGGCTACTACGACATCACCGTGTGGAGCCAGACCGGCGCCCTCCCCAACGACGGGGCTCTCGTCGACATCGCCGAGAAGGTCCTGCCGACGATCCCCGAAAGGGGCGTTCACTGAACCGGCTCGCCGCCGCGGAAGCCTCAGGCGCTTGCCGCTCAGCGGGACCGCCGAGACGACCTTCCCTTCGATGACCGGTTTCTCGACCTCGGCCCACAAGAGACCGCAGCCCTCAGCGATCAGCCGCGCCGACCGGACCGGGACCCGGGCCGCGAAGCGGCCCGAGACGTGAGCGAGGCGACGAAGGGGGCCCAGGCGGCGGCGCTGAGGATGAGGGCGGGGCCGTGGGGGACCTTGGAGTCACGGACGGGGACGAGTCCGTGGATGCTGTCGGCGACTTCGAGGCAGTTGCCGCCGTCGCCGTTGCTGTAGCTCGACTTGCGCCAGAGGGCGGCGCCGGGGAAGTCGCCGGCGACTTCGACGCAGTCCCCACCGTCACCATTGCTGTAGCTGCTCTTGAACCAGAGCGCGTCACTCAAGTCGATCCGGTTGCTTGCCATTTCGGTAATCCTCTGCCGCTGCCTTGATCATGTCGAGGGACGTGTCTGGTGACAGCGCGACGGCCCTGAGCCGATCGTATGCCTTGCGGTACTGCTTCACGAGGGCCGGATCGTCGATGGTGTCACCGCTGTACGACGCCTCGATGTAGAGCAGCGGCGGTGCGTCCGGGAAGGTCATGACCTTGATGGAGGCGGCCATCAGGGGATACGGGCCGCACGTCCGCGGAACGATCTGCGGAGTGATCCGGCGTCGTTCGGCCAACTCCACGGCCCGGTCCAGCTGTTCGGCCATCTCCAGCGGAAGAAGGATCGGATCCGCGATGAGCGACTCGTGCAGGACCGCCCAGTAGTCCGGGGTGGAGTGATCCTCCTCGAAGAGGCGGGCGCGGGCGAGTCGGGCCGTCACCTTCTCCTCGACCCATTCGTCGGAGGCCGCCGGGTGAGCCGACCGGACCAGCGCCCGAGCGTACGGGGCGGTCTGGAGCAGCCCGGGGAAGGTGATGGGGCACCACTCCTCAATGGACTCCGCGTACTTCTCCGCCTCCAGGACCTTCTCGAAGTAGGCAGCATGCGGTCCCCTCCGCGCCTTCCGCACATCCTCGCAGTGCCGCTCGAAGAACCCGTCGGTGTTGAGCACCCGGTCCGCATGCCGGGCCAGATCGATCGGCATCCTCCGTTCCCCGCGCTCGATGTCGCTGAGGAACGTCTTGCCGTAGAAGCTGCCCTCAAGGAACGCCTCCAACGACATCCCCGCCGCCTCCCGCTTCCACCGCAACTCCTTGCCGTAGAAGGTCGGGACGCTCATCGAGCCGTCAATGTCCTTGCGCCGTGCCATCGTTCACCTTCCGCTGTCCCGGTCGCGAACGCGAAACCCCTTTCACGGTAGCGACCCCGACGACAGTCTGTGAGGTGTTCGTCACACAACGCACAGGAAGAGGACGACGCCACCCATGCCGGACTGCTCCCCCACCGCCTCCGACGTCTCCCTCTGCGTCGAGGACCTCCGTTCCGCCCTCGCCCTCCACGGCATCACGCTGCCCTCCCTCCGCGTCGACCTGCCGAGCTTCGCCGGTACGTACGCAACGCCCGCCGGCCTCGTCGCGCTCGGGAACTGCAACACGGCTACGGCCAACGCGCTCGCCGCCGCACTCCGAAAGACGGTGGCCGAGCGATGACGCCATACGAACTCCGGCTGCTCGCCACGCCGAAGGCCGTACCGGAACTCCGCCACCATCTCCGCGACCACGACTTCGACGTACGTCTGTGTGCGACGGAGCTGCTGACGAACGTCATCAACCACGTGGGCGAGGGCACGCCCGTGACCGTCAGGGTCATCGGCAAGCCGGGGCACGGCCACACCCGCATCGAGGTGACTGACCCCGACACCCGCACCCTGCCCATCCTGCTGTCAGCCTCGGCAACGAAGGATTCCGAGTCCGGGCGAGGCATGGCCCTACTCGACGCACTGACCGACCGGTGGGGCGTGGACCAGGCCCCGGACCGCAAGACGGTGTGGTGCGAACTGAGGAACTGAGGCGGCGTTGGTGGCCCCGAGGGGGCTGTCCCTCGCCGGGCGCGCTTAGACGCCGCTTCTGATGGCGAGACCGCAGAGGTGAAGCGTCCGCAAGGTGGCGGTCGGCGTAGGGCCGATGATCGCGAGGCCCCAGGGCGTGTTGTGAAAGTGCTGGTCACAGGCGCTCGTTAAGGACTGTGATCAGCACGGTCGCTTAGAGCACCTGATGGAAGGCCTGGTCGTAGCCATATCCCCTTCTTGGCTGGCTCGTTGAAGGAGTCATGGGGAACGGCCTGCGCACCGCGCAGACCGCGCGGTGAGTGGGCGACACCGGCCGGCGATCACCCGTAGAGCGAGCGGGCTCCCGGGCTGTCGCCCTTGAAGCGTTGACCCATGGCGATCTCCTCGCCGACCACCGACCAGACGGTCTCGTCGTCCTGGAAGGGGAGCGGGTCAATGCTGCTCGTCTCCTGACAAATGCGCTCAACCTCGCGCTCCAGGCGCTCGAAGTCGGCTTCCTCGTCGCCGTCGTCGCCGCTGAAGGTGAACTCCTCGAGCAGGCGCTGGAACCGAAGGGTGACCTGGACGAGGGAGGAGACGTCCGTGTGGAGTTCCTGCACGGTCTCCTCGCCGGCGTCGAAGGCGTACACCTTGCCCGTGCCGGGGTCGAGGGCGAGGTGGGCGTTGAGCAGCCAGCCGATGACGGGCCAGTCACCCGTGCCTTCCACAGCGTCCTCGAAGTCCTCGTTGTGGACGACGTCCTGGACGAGGGGCAGCAGGCCGTCGTCCTCGTCGGGCTCACGCAACCAGAGCGTCCCGGTGGGAACGCCGACGGTCTGCAGGAGGCGGGCGCCCTCTGTGTCCGCGGTGGAGGGTGGGAAGGCGGTGGCGGGCAGGGTCGCGATCCGGTTCTCGCCGAAGATGTCGGCGAGTTCGCTACGGGTGACGTCGAAAAGCACTGCCGGAACTCCGAACTCCGCGGCGGCACGGGCGCCGTGGGACTCTCAGTGGATGGAAGCGGTCACAGCAACAGCGTTGCGGATCGAGGCACTTCCGGCGACTCCGATTCCGCTGCCCGCTCACCCTCATAGCGGCGAACGGTGGGTGGGGCCGGGTTGGGGGCAGGCGGCCGGAGAAAGGGGGAGGGTCGGCGGGCGGTCACAGGCCTGCGGCTGTCACGGCCCCACGAAGTCGTCACTTCCGCCTCTCAAGTCACACGAGGCGGTGATTGGCCGGTTTGGGCCAGCGTCCGAGGCAAACCATTCCGTCCACCTGGCGGCATGCCCGAGCCCATTGACCCAATTCGACCAATCGCCTTGGAGAGCACGACCGCCAACGGCCACGAGCAGGATCCAGCAGGGGTGGATGCCCACGGCACCAACCCGCGCGCCCCCACCCCATCCACCCAGCCACCCACCCGACCCCACTCTCCCCCACCCCCACCCACCGCTCGCCGCTCGCCGCCAAGCCCACCCGGCGTGCTGGCGAGGCGCGCCCGCGCCCGTCGACGCCGGACCCAGACGCAGCCGACAGTTGCCCGCGAACCCCGCCTGGCCACCGGTCTCTCCGGACCGCTCGCTCGCTTCTCACCCGTGCTGGAGCGAGACGTGTCAAGGGTGGCCCGCAGGGCCATCGCCGAAGGCGACGCGGAGTGGAACGGAGCGCCCTTGACTCGCCTCGCGGAAGCACGCCACTGACCAAGAAGCGAGCGGCCCCAACAGCAACCCCTCAGCAGGGGCCCGCGACAGCTCCCCCCAAGTCAGTGCTGCAGCGCCCCCGGCTGCTCCGGCACGTGTGACGCAACCACCCGCTCGGCGAGGCCGGCCGACGGAGTTGCCCGGTGCCGGTCCACCAAGTACGCCGTACTCGCCACGGCGAGTCCCAGTACCGCCAGCCCCGCCCCCGCCACCGCCGGGGACGTCACCCCGAAGTCGGCCGCCAGGGCCAGGCCGCCTATCCAGGCTCCGCCCGCGTTGGCGAGGTTGAAGGCCGCCTGGTTGGCCGAGGAGGCCAGGGAGGGGGCCGCGGAGGCCTTTTCCATGACCATCAGTTGGAGGGGGGAACCCGTGATGAATGCCGCCGTGCCCAGCAGAATCACTGCCAGGGCCGCCGTCAGCGGCGTGCTCATGAGGAGGGGGAACAGGAGCAGGACCGCCGTCAGCGACAGCAGGCCCCCGAACAGCGTACGCCGCATCGCGTGGTCCGCCAGCCGGCCGCCCACCAGGTTGCCCACCGTCGCACCCACGCCGAACAGCGCCAGCAGCAGCGTCACGCTGGAGTCGGCGTAACCGGCGGCGTCCGTCAGCATCGGCGTGACGTAGCTGTACGCCGCGAAGAGCGCGCCGAAGCCCGTCACCGTGGTACCGAGTGCCAGCCACACCGGCAGCGAGTTGAGCGCCGACAACTCGCCTCGCAGGCCCACGGAGGGGGCGTCGGTGCGAGCCCGCGGGATCAGCAGGGCCAGGGACGCTATCGCCGCCACCCCGATCGCGCTCACGCCCAGGAACGTCGCCCGCCAGCCCAGGTGCTGGCCCATGAGCGTGGCCACCGGCACACCCGCGATGTTGGCGACGGTCAGGCCGAGGAACATCAGGGAGACGGAGCGGGCCTTGCGCTCCGGCGTCACCATGTTCGTCGCGACCACCGCGCCGACGCCGAAGAAGGCGCCGTGCGGCAGACCGCTCAGGAAGCGTGCCGCGAGGAGCGAGTCGTAGCCGGGGGCGAGGGCGGACAGCGCGTTGCCCGCGACGAACAGGCCCATCAGGGCCATGAGGACGGTGCGGCGGGGCATACGGGCGGTCAGCGCGGCCAGCAGCGGGGCGCCGATCACCACGCCGAGCGCGTACGCCGAGACCAGGTGCCCGGCGGTGGGGATCGAGATGTGCAGGTCGGTCGCGACGTCGGGCAGGAGGCCCATGATGACGAATTCGGTCGTGCCGATACCGAAGGCGCCTACGGCCAGCGCGAGCAGGGCCAGGGGCATGGAGGGGTTTGCCTTTCAGGGAGAGCGGAGTCCGTACAGTGTATGTTCAAGTACGGAACAAAGTCCCCCTGGCCGGCATTCCAGCGGGTTACGAGGACGTGTCGACCTTCACACGTGCCGCGACCGGCAAGTGGTCGCTGTTCGTCTTCGGCAGTGTCCACGAGCTCTCCGGCTCGACACCCTTGACCATGATCTGGTCGATCCGCGCCATCGGGAACGAGGCCGGCCAGCTGAAGCCGAAGCCGCTGCCCGCCGCGCCCTGTGTGGAGCGCAGCTGGGAGGTGACGGCGTTCAGGGAACGGTCGTTCATGGTGCCGTTCAGGTCGCCGAGCAGCACCACCCGCCGCAGTGGCTCGTCGGCGATGGCCTCGCCGAGTGCGTCGGCGCTCTTGTCGCGCTGGCGGGCGGTGAAGCCGGCTTCCATCTTCACCCGTACCGAGGGGAGATGGGCTACGTAGACCGCGACCTGACCGGTCGGCGCGGCCACCGTCGCGCGCATGGCGCGGGTCCAGCCCAGCTTGATGTCCACGGCCCTGACCGCGGTGAGCGGGTACTTGCTCCACAGGCCGACCGTGCCCTGTACGGAGTGGTACTTGTAGGTCGCCGCCAGCGCCTTCTCGTACAGCGGTACGGCCGACGCCTTCAGTTCCTCGAGCGCCAGCACGTCCGCGCCGGACGCGGCCACATCCCTGGCCGTGGCGGACGGGTCCGGGTTGTCGGCGTTGACGTTGTGCGTCGCGACCATCAGGTCGCCGCCGGAGTTCGTCTTGTCGGTGAGCAGGCCGCCGAAGAGGTTCAGCCACACAATGGCCGGAAGCAGCACCGCGATCAGCGCGGTCGCCGACTTCCGTACGGCCCCGAGGACGAGCAGCACCGGGATCAGCAGGACCAGCCAGGGCAGGAACGTCTCTGTGAGACTGCCGAGGTTGCCCACCCGGTTCGGGATGCGTGAGTGCACCAGCATCACCAGGGCGAGCAGCAGCGCGATCACGGCCGTGACGATGCCTCGACGCCAGATGCGCGGATCTCCGCGCCAGCCGTCGAACAGGCTTCTGCGCAGGCGCCCCAGCAGGTGCCGAAGCCGGGATCCCCGGTGCTCGGGCCCCGAGCCGCCGTTGTCCGTCTCCGTCATGTACGCCTGCTGCGCCATACCGTCTGCCTCACAACCTGCCGTGCGCACCGTCTTCCCCCTGGGTTACGACCCTAGGGGATGATCGGATCCGTTCCTGCCGCCGAGCGGCGGCCGTACGGAAGACGATGACGAACAAGTCGGCGCGAGGGGTTCCGGCTGCGGCGACACCCACCTGGACTGTGACGAAACGCGCACATTCGGGCTAAGTGCCGGGTCGGCTGACGGGCCGTAGGCCTTCGAGCACCGTGTCGACGATCTGCTCCGCCAGCCCTTCCGGGAGCTCCGCGTCGGGGCGCAGGGTGGAGCGGACGAGCATGGGGCCGACGAACATGTCGTTGGCCAGTTCGATGTCGACGTCCTCGCGGAGCTCGCCGTTGCGCTGTCCGCGGCGCAGCACTTCGAGGCCCAGGTTGCGCCGGGGAGTTATCACTCCGGCGTGGTAGGCGGCCCAGATCCTGGGGCTGCTCTTCATCTGGACGTGGACGTTGTGCAGGATCGCCGACGAGCGGCTGACCAGCCCGCGTTGGCGCAGCGATTCGAGCAGGACGACCAGGTCGTCGCGCATCGAGGTGCCGGGGAGCACGGGGTCGGGGGGCTCGGCGGCGCGCATGACGTCGACGAAGAGGTCCTCCTTGCCGCTCCAGCGGCGGTAGATGGTGGCCTTGCCGACGCCGGCGGTGCGGGCGACGCGCTCGATGGAGAGCTCGGCGAGGGGCACGCCCTCCTCCAGGAGCTTCATCACGCCTTCCAGAATGGCGTGTTCCACGGCCTCGCTGCGCGGGCGGCCCCGTACGGGACCGAGCTGCTGCGGCCGGCTGTCGGCAAGACTCACGTCGTATCGTCCTTTCACTGCGCTGCGGGAATTGTCCCGCAGCCGCCTCCTCCCCCCGTGGTGCCTCTCCGGACTTCGCCTCGCGGACTAGTCCGCGGCGGCGACCAACTCCTGTTCCGGCTTGCCCTCCTGCGGTGCCTGCGGTTTGCCCGGCAGGAAGAGTGCCGTCACGATCGCGCCGATGATCGCCACGCCCGTGCCGCACAGCGCGGTGACGTGCATGGCGTGCAGGAACGCGTCGTTGGCGGGGCCGACCAGATCCTTGCCCTGCGGGCCGAGCTTGCGGGCGACACCCAGGGTGGCCTCGATGGACTCTCCCGCCGTGTCCCTGAGGCCGGGCGGCAGCAGGCTCAGCTTGTCCTCGATGCCGGTGCGGTACGAGGTGGCCAGGACCGAGCCGAGCACGGCGATGCCGAGGGCGCCGCCGACCTGGCGGAAGGTGTTGCTGAGCGCGGAGGCCGAGCCGGCCTTCTCGCGCGGCAGGGCCTGCATGATGACGACGGAGGTCGGCGTCATGATGTGCGCCATGCCGGTGCCCATGAGGAAGAAGTCGACCTCCAGGATCCAGATCGGCGTGTCCGCCTCGAAGGTGGCGAAGATGACCAGCGTCACCGCGATGAGGAGCAGACCGGCCGTGGTGGTGGCCTTGTTGCCGAACCGGTCGACGACCAGCCGGGCCCGCGGCGCGAAGATCATCTGCGCGGCGGCCAGCGGCAGCATCAGCACACCGGACTCCAGCGGTGAGTAGCCGCGCACGCTCTGGGTGTAGAAGACACCGAAGAACGTCACGCCCATCAGCGCGAAGAAGACCAGCGCGATGGCGCTCATGGCGGCCGAGAAGACCTTGTTCTTGAAGTAGGTGACGTCCAGGGACGGGTGGTCGCTGCGCTTCTCGAAGACGACGAAGCCGGCCAGGACCGCGAGACCGGCCGCGATGGTCGCCAGGACCTTGGCGTCCGTGAAGTCGGCGAGCTCGCCGCCCTTGATGATGCCGTAGACGAGCAGGACCAGACCGACGACCGAGAGCACGACGCCGACGGGGTCGAGGCGGCCGGGCTTGGGGTCGCGCGAGTCGGGCACCAGCCAGATCATCAGCACCAGCGCGAGGATCACGATGGGTACGTTGACGAAGAAGACCGAGCCCCACCAGAAGTGGTCGAGGAGCGCGCCGCCGGTGATCGGCCCGATGGCGATGGCGAGTCCGACGCCGCCGGCCCAGATGCCGATGGCCTTGGGCTGCTCCTCGCGCTCGAAGACGTTCATCAGCACGGCGAGCGTGGCGGGCATGACGAAGGCGGCGCCGAGCGCCATCAGCGCGCGGTAGGCGATCAGCTCGTCCGGGGAGCCGGACTCGGCGGCGAGGGCGGAGCCGATGCCGAACACGAGGAGGCCGCCGAGCAGGACCTTCTTGCGGCCCAGCCGGTCGCCGATGAGGCCGGAGGTGAACAGCAGGCCGGCGAAGACGAGGGTGTAGGCGTTGATCGCCCACTCGATCTCGCTCTGGGTGGCCCCCAGTCCGGTGGGCGCCGGGGTGGAGATGGTCTTGACGGCGACGTTCAGGATCGAGTTGTCGAGCACAACGATCAGCAGGCTCAGCATCAGGACGCCGAGGATCGCCCAGCGGCGGCGGTGCACCGCTTCAGGTATCCGGGAACCGTGAGAGGCACGGTCGGCAGGAGTTGTCATGTTGACGACCCTAGGCCACTTCCAATACGGAACCGTATCGTATCTTAATTCCTTTACCGAGACCTTACGCAGCGCGGCCATGGCCCATCGGACAGCGCCCGGATACGGCCCACCACGCACCGCTCGTTCACGGCCCACCGCGCACCGCTCGTTCACCGCCCACCCCGGACCGAGCGGCACACGGGCGGCACACGGGCGGGGTGCGAGCGGACTGCGATGCGATGGAGCAAGGGACGACGTAAGGGATCACACGGGGATCCCCTGGCCCTCCCTGGCACGAGGTGCCACCATGGAGGGGATCCGGGGACGCCGTGAGGGCGCCTCGAGATGACTGAAGGAGCCGTTGCAATGACGCAGCTATCGGCTGCCCAGAACAAGCCCTCCGACGGCAGCAAAGCGCTGTACGGGGGCAAGGGCACACGCCGCATCACCGTCCGCGACATCGCCCTCGCCAAGGAGCGGGGCGAGAAATGGCCCATGCTCACCGCCTACGACGCGATGACCGCGTCCGTCTTCGACGACGCCGGCATCCCGGTGCTCCTGGTCGGCGACTCGGCGGGCAACTGCCACCTCGGGTACGAGACGACCGTGCCCGTCACCCTCGACGAGATGACCATGCTGTCGGCCGCGGTCGTACGCGGCACCCAGCGCGCCCTGATCGTCGGCGACCTGCCCTTCGGCTCGTACCAGGAGGGCCCGGTGCAGGCGCTGCGCTCGGCGACCCGGCTGGTGAAGGAGGCCGGCGTCGGCGCGGTGAAGCTGGAGGGCGGCGAGCGCTCCTACGAGCAGATCCGGCTGCTGGTGGAGTCCGGCATCCCGGTCATGGCCCACATCGGTCTGACCCCGCAGTCCGTGAACGCCATGGGCTACCGCGTCCAGGGGCGCGGCGAGGAGGCTGCCGCACAGCTGCTGCGCGACGCCAAGGCCGTACAGGACGCGGGCGCGTTCGCGGTGGTCCTCGAACTGGTCCCGGCCGAGCTCGCCGCCGAGGTGACGCGCGTGCTGCACATCCCGACCGTGGGCATCGGCGCCGGTGCGGAGACGGACGCGCAGGTGCTGGTGTGGACCGACATGCTCGGTCTGACCGGTGGCCGGGTGCCGAAGTTCGTGAAGAAGTACGCCGACCTGCGTGAGGTCATGGGCAGCGCGGTGAAGGAGTTCGCGGAGGACGTCGTGGGCGGGACGTTCCCGCTGGAGGAGCACTCCGTCCACTGAGGAACGGCAGGCAAGGCCGCTGAGGCCCAGCCGCGCCACTGAGCCACCGTCGCACCACCGACAGCCCCGCCGATCGTCCCCCGTCGGCGGGGCTGTCACCTTTTTGCGCCTAAACCGGCGCCGCTCTCGCGGACCTGGTTGCTCGCCGTCGTGGTTCCTCAATTGATGGTTGCGGTGCTCGTCGGGGAATTGTCGGTGCTGTCGGTTGTCCGTCGGGCTCTGTAGGCGGTCTGTAGGTGGTTTGTCGGTCGGGGCTGACAACGTCTGGGGCATGAAGCGAATCGACGACAACCCCAGTGGCGCGAACAGCGCCGTGACCGTGCGGGGGCTGGTCAAGCACTACGGCGAGACCAGGGCACTGGACGGTGTCGACCTGGATGTGCGCGAGGGCACCGTGATGGGTGTGCTCGGGCCGAACGGAGCCGGCAAGACCACCCTCGTACGCATCCTCTCCACCCTGCTGGCCCCCGACGCCGGACACGCCACCGTGGCCGGGTACGACGTCGTACGGCAGCCCCGGCAGCTGCGCCGGGTCATAGGCCTCACCGGGCAGTACGCATCGGTGGACGAGAAGCTCCCGGGCTGGGAGAACCTGTACATGATCGGGCGGCTGCTGGACCTGCCGCGCAAGGAGGCCCGCGCCCGCGCCGACGAGCTGCTGGAGCGCTTCTCGCTGACCGAGGCCGCCCGGCGGCCCGCGGGAACGTACTCCGGCGGTATGCGGCGGCGGCTCGACCTGGCCGCTTCGATGATCGGCCGGCCCGCCGTCCTCTACCTGGACGAGCCGACGACGGGACTCGACCCCCGTACCCGCAACGAGGTGTGGGACGAGGTCAAGGCCATGGTCGGGGACGGGGTCACCGTCCTGCTGACCACGCAGTACATGGAGGAGGCCGAGCAGCTCGCCTCCGAGCTGACCGTCGTGGACCGCGGGAAGGTCATCGCGAACGGCGGCATCGAGGAGCTGAAGGCCAGGGTCGGCGGACGCACGCTGCGCGTGAGGCCCGCGGACCCGCTGGAGCTGCACCCGCTCGCCGGGATGCTCGACGAGCTGGGCATCACCGGTCTGGCCAGTACGACCGTGGACACCGAAGCGGGCTCCCTGCTGGTGCCGATCCTCAGCGACGAGCAGCTGACCGCCGTGGTCGGCGCGGTCACCGCACGCGGCATCACCATCTCCTCGATCACCACCGAACTGCCCAGTCTGGACGAGGTGTTCCTGTCCCTCACCGGCCACCGCGCCAGTGCCCCGCAGGACGCCACGCCCGCCGAGATCCGCGAGGAGGTCGCCGTATGAGCTCCCACCCGTCGCCCACCACCACCCTGAACGAGGCGCTTCGCGCCGCCCCTTCGACCACTCTCTCTCCGAACGCAGTCGCCTCGAAGGCGGTCGACGCGCCCATCCCGCTCCGT
The DNA here is from genome assembly GCF_025642155.1 of Streptomyces sp. HUAS 15-9. Classification (NCBI taxonomy): domain Bacteria; kingdom Bacillati; phylum Actinomycetota; class Actinomycetes; order Kitasatosporales; family Streptomycetaceae; genus Streptomyces; species Streptomyces qianjiangensis. The sequence goes on from NZ_CP106798.1 coordinate 2,572,337, forward strand.
GCCCATCTGCGCCACACCGGCGCGCTCATCCGCCGCAATCTGCTGTGGATCCGGCAGGACCCGGAGTCGATGTTCGACGCCATCCTGTTCCCGGTGATCTTCACCCTGCTGTTCGTCTACGTCTTCGGCGGCTCCATCGGGCAGTCGCTGGGCGGCGGTCAGGACCAGTACGTGCAGTACGTCGTGCCCGGCCTCATGGCCATGATGGGCATGAACATGGCCCAGGGCGTGGGCACCGGCTTCAACACGGACTTCAACTCCGGTGTCATGGACCGCTTCCGGTCCCTGCCGATCGGGCGTGGCTCCGTGCTGTTCGCCAAGATCGCGGTGGAGCTGATGCGGATGCTCTTCGCGACCGTCGTGCTCGTCATCGTCGGCGTGCTCGTGGGCTTCGACATCAACAACTGGCCGGGGCTGCTCGCCTCGGTGGGTCTGTCCGCGGTGTTCGGCTCGGCCCTGATGTGGGTGTTCCTCACCCTCGGTGTGATCATGAAGAACGCGCAGTCCGTACAGGCCATGGGCTTCCTGGTGCTGATGCCGCTGCAGTTCGGCTCGTCGATCTTCGCGCCGACCGCCTCGATGCCGGGCTGGCTGCAGAACTTCACCGAGTACAACCCGCTGTCGGCCCTGGCGGACACCGCGCGCGGTCTGATGGTCGGCGGACCGGTCACGCACGGGCTGTGGGTGACCCTGGCCTGGTCGGCGGGGCTCACCGCGGTGATGGCACCGGTCGCGATCCATAAGTTCCGTACCAAGAACTGACGTTCGTCACGCCTGTCGGACCAGGGCGGTGGCCTCCGCGAGGGAGAGGCCGCCGCCCTGCGCGTACGCGGCCTCGTACGCCTCGTCGTCGAGCACGGACCGGATCCGGGCCACGGTCTGCTCGCGCACCTCGCGCTCCGTACCGGAGGCGACATGGCCCGGCGGCAGCAGCGCGTCGGCGGCGGCCAGGCAGCGGGCGGCGTCGGTGGCGCGGGTGCCGCCGTCGAGGCCGGCCAGGGCCATCGCCGCGACGGTCAGGCAGATGGAGTCCAGGTGCGGGGTGATGACCCGGGACAGCGGGTCGGCGGCGTGCCGCAGCGCCGCCCGGGCCCGGTCCAGGCTCTCCGCGTGGCGGCCGTCGACGGCGTCCACCCAGGCCTCCTGGCCGAGGATCATGGCGTCGAAGACGATGAAGTGCGCGATCTTGAACTCCTCGCGCAGCAGCCGGAGTTGCTCGCGCGCCTCCCCGGTGCGACCGGTCAGGCTGAGCCGGCAGGCGAGGAAGAGCCGGGCCATGGGCATGGCCTCGTGGGTCGTGCCGTCACCGACGGCGGTGACCTCGCGCAGCATGCTCTCGCCGCGTTCCGTCTCGCCCGCTTCGATGAGCACGCTGCCCAGCCGGGCGCTGAGCACGGCCATCTGGGCGCGGGCGCCGAGGCGTTCGGCGTGCTCGACGGCCACCCGGTAGTCGGCGGCGGCCCGTACGTAGTCGCCCTTGCGTTCCCGGGCCTCGGCGCGGGCGGAGAGCGCCTCGGCGGTGCCCCAGTCGTCGCCGAGGCGCCGGAAGATCTCCAGCGCCTCCTCCGCGTCCCGGGTCGCGTCGCCCGCCCAGGCGGTGCGGTTGGCGAGGAGGTTGGCCCGCATCTGCAGGGATCCGGCCAGCTCCCACTCGAAGCCCGGCGTCTGTCGGCAGGTGCTCACGCAGCCGTCGACGATCTCGAGCAGCCGGTCCGCGCTGCCGGTCAGCATCACGGCGAAGAACCAGTACATGCCGGGGGCACGGCACGTCTGCGGCAGACCGGGCTCGTACACCTCGGTGATCACGCGCAGCTTCGTCTGCGCCGCCGGGACCTGCCAGGCGTCCAGCTCCGTGTCCATGCAGGAGAGATGGACCAGGTGGACACCGCGTCGGGCCTCGGCGAGGAGTTCGCCGGTCAGCGGGGGCGGGGTGTCGACGCAGCGCTGCCAGACCGGTTCGGCGCGGCGCGCCGGCTCGGTGAACGGGTCGGGGCCGAGGGCCATGGCCTCGTGGCACCAGATGCGCGCCTCGATGCGCAGATCGCGCATCTGCCAGTACCAGACCAGGGAGAGGACCAGGCAGAGCGCCTCCTGCTCGTCCTGTTCGGCGACGGCGTGGCGCAGGGCGGTGCGCACGTTCTCATACTCCAGCTGGAGCCGCCGGACGGCGTCGCGTTGGCCGGGGCCGCGCAGCAACGGGTCGGTCGTGCGGACGAGTTCGCGGTAGTACGTCAGATGCGCGCGCTCGGTCCGCTTGCGCTGCCCGGCCTCGTCGAGCCGTTCGCCCGCGTACTCGGCGACGGTCTCCAGGAGCCGGTAGCGCATCGCGCCGTCGGGCGCGGGGGCGGCCACGACGAGGGACTTGTCGACCAGGGAACCGAGCGCGTCCAGCGCGACCGGTCCGCACACCGCCTCGGCGGCCGCGAGGTCGCAGCCGCCTGCGAACACCGACAGGCTGCGCAGGACGTCCCGTTCGTCCTCGTCGAGCAGGTCCCAGGACCAGTCGACGACGGCACGCAGGGTCTGCTGGCGGGGCAGCACGGTGCGGCTGCCGGAGGTGAGGAGGCGGAAGCGGTCGTCGAGCCGGTCGGCGATCTGACGCGGTGTCATCATCCGCAGCCGGGCGGCCGCCAGCTCGATCGCGAGGGGGAGGCCGTCGAGGCGGTGGCAGATTTCCGCGCAGGCCTCGTGGTCGTCGTCGACCTGGAACCCGGGGCGCGCCGACGTGCCCCGGTCGGCGAGCAGCCTGAGCGCGAAGGGCTCCGGCAGCGGTTCCACGGGGCGCAGCAACTCGCCCGGCACGCCGAGGGGTTCGCGGCTGGTGGCCAGGACCGTCAGCTCCGGGCAGCGTGCCAGGAGCCGCTCCACCAGGCGGGCGGCCGCGTCCACGACGTGTTCGCAGTTGTCCAGGATGATCAGCATGCGGCGGCGGCCGCAGTGCTCGACCAGTCGCTCCACGGGGTCGTCGTGCCGGTCGGCGGCGACGGCTCGCACGGTCTCGGCACCGGCGCCGTGCAGCACGGTCTCGCGGGCGCCGATCGCGGTGAGGACGGCTCCCGGTACGGCGTCCGGGTCGTCGACGGGTGCCAGCTCGGCCAGCCACACCCCGTCCCGGGTGGCATGGCGCACGGTCTCGGCGGCCTCCTGTGACAGCCGGGTCTTGCCGGCCCCGCCGGGCCCGAGCAGGGTCACCAGCCGGGCGGCCGCGAGGTCACCCCGGATGGCCTCGATGTCGCCCTCACGGCCGACGAAGGAGGTGAGACGGGCGGGGAGGTTGCCGGTCATGCCGGTCATGCCGGTCATGCCGGTCATGCCGGTCGGGCGGACTTCGGCGGCGGCCTCCGCGGTACGGCCGCGGGCGAAGAGGTCCGCTCCTGCCACGCCGGTCGGCTCCCGGGAGCCCGCCGAGAGGCCCAGCAACTCCGCGTGCAGCGCGCGCAGTTCGGGGCCGGGGTCGGAGCCGAGCCGGTCCGCGAGCAGTTGTCGTACGTCCTCGTAGGCGGCCAGGGCCTCCGCCGCGCGGCCCGCCTCGCGCAGGGCGCGCAGCCGCAGGGACTGGAGGGACTCGTCCAGCGGGTGGCTGTCGCACAGCGCGGTGAGTTCGGGCAGGGAGTGCTCGGCCTCGCCCAGGGCCAGCGCGGCGGTGTGCCGACCGCGCAGGGCGTCGAGGCGGCGGGTCTCCCAGCGGGCGGCCTCCGCGGTGCGGTCGGGCAGGTCGGCGAGTGCGGGGTCTTGCCAGAGCGCGAGGGCGTCGTCGAGGGCGCCGGCCGCCTTGGCGGGGTCGCCGTCGGCCAGGGCGCGCAGGCCGTCGCCGGTGAGCCGCTCGAAGCGGTGCAGATCGATGTCGTCGGGGGCGGCGGCGAGCCGGTAGCCGCCCTCCGCAGAGGCGACCGCGTCCGCGCCGAGCGCCCGGCGCAGCCTGGCCCCACCAGCGCCTGCAGCGCCCCGGCCGCGTCGGCGGGCGGGTCCCCGTGCCACACCTCGTCGACCAGCAGGCCCACCGGCACGGTACGGCCGGGTCTCAGGGCCAGCACGGTCAGCAGGGCACGCAGCCGCGCCCCGCCCACGGGAACGGCCGTGCCGTCGGGGCGGAGCGCCTGGGTGGTGCCGAGGATGCGATAGCGCACGGGGTCCATTGTCTCCGGTGGTGTCAGGGCCGGTCACGGGGTTCGGGCGGCGAGGCGTCCGGGGCGTCGAGGGTGACGAGGGCACCGGTGGTGAGGTGGGCGCGGCGCAGTCCCGATGTCGTACGGGGTTCCTCGTGCTCGAACCACTTCGGGCAGGTGTCGACGGGTGTGAGCGACCTCGTGTCGGGCACGGGTTCGAGCGTGTGCGCTCCCGGGCTGCGCTCCGCGTACACCTGGCGCACGAGACGGATGTCGAGGACCCGGCCCCGGGTCGTGGGCCAACCGTCTCCGTGGGCGTCGAACCTGACCGTCCCGTCGTACCGGTCATGTCCCTCGTCCGGGATCCACGTCCTGACGTCCTCGGGGTCCATGGGGGCGAGCGGCCAGTTCACCTCCTCCCCGACCGAGAAGGGTGCACCGCAGCACTCCATCTGCCAACTCTCGTAGAACACCCGCCACATTCCCATGCCCCCACCCTTCAGGAACCGACCGCGCACCGCGAGACGTTTTCCCCTCGTGCCCGGTACGGTCGGGCTCGCCGACCGCCCCAGTCCCCCAGGGAGCCCCGCCGATGACCTCCGCAACCGCCCGCACCCGCAGCGACCGGCGGATCAGTCCCGTCTTCCTCGGCATCCTGGCCGTCACGGCGGTCACCGGGTGGGCCACCTGGACCGGGTTCGCCGAGCAGCCGGGGATCGCCGTGTTCCTGTTCGTGACGGCGGCCTGGATCGTGTCCCTGTGTCTGCACGAGTACGCGCACGCGCGCACCGCGCTGCACAGCGGGGACATCTCCGTCGGCGCCAAGGGCTACCTCACGCTGAACCCGCTGAAGTACACGCACGCGCTGCTGAGCATCGTGCTGCCGGTGCTGTTCGTGATCATGGGCGGGATCGGTCTGCCGGGCGGCGCGGTGTTCATCGAGCGCGGCCGGATCCGGGGGCGCTGGCGACACAGCCTGATCTCGGCGGCGGGCCCGCTGACGAACGTGCTGTTCGCGGCGGTGTGCACGGCCCCGTTCTGGCTGCACGCCCTGGACGGGGTGCCGCGCGACTTCCGGTACGCGCTGGCCTTCCTCGCGCTGCTCCAGGTCACGGCCGCGATCCTGAACTTCCTGCCGGTGCCCGGCCTGGACGGCTACGGCGTGATCGAGCCCTGGCTGTCGTACAACGTGAAGCGCCAGGTGGAGCCGTTCGCGCCGTTCGGCCTGCTGTTCGTGTTCGCGCTGCTGTGGGTGCCGTCCCTCAACCACGCGTTCTTCGATGTGATCGACGCGATCCTGCGCGGTCTGGGGATCACCGGCGACGACCGGTACTGCGGCCAGCAGCTCTACCGGTTCTGGCTGGGCACCGACGAGTACTGCGCGGTCAGCTCGTGACGGACTTGCCGCCGGCGCCGCGGCCGCGCTTGATGTAGTACCAGGTCATGTTGGACGACAGACCCGCGAGCAGCACCCAGACGATCCCCAGCCAGCTGCCCTGGACGAAGGAGACGACCGCGGCGGCCAGGGCGAGGAGACAGACGACGAGGGTGTAGAGGGCGAGGCGGGGCATGTCGGGGGGCTCCTGTCGGGGGACACTGCTGGTGGCGTCCAGTGTCCCCCATGCGCCCGCCCGTCTCGCACGACGGTGGCCGCGCACTCGCACATCTGTGACAGCCGTGCTCACACGTCCGTGATACGAAGTCCCGCGTGCGCCTTGTACCGGCGGTTGACGGAGATCAGATTCGCGACCAGTGACTCCACCTGGTGGGCGTTGCGCAGCCGCCCGGCGAAGATGCCACGCATGCCGGGGATGCGCCCGGCCAGCGCCTGGACGATCTCCACGTCGGACCGCTCCTCGCCGAGCACCATGACGTCGGTGTCGATCCGCTCGATCTCCGGGTCCTCGAGGAGCGCCGCCGAGAGGTGGTGGAAGGCGGCGGTCACCCGGGAGTCCGGGAGCAGGGCGGCGGCCTGCTGGGCGGCGCTGCCCTCCTCCGGCTTCAGCGCGTAGGCGCCCTGCTTGTCGAAGCCGAGCGGGTTGACGCAGTCCACGACGAGCTTGCCGGACAGTTCCTCGCGCAGGGACTCCAGGGTCTTGCCGTGCCCCTCCCAGGGCACGGCGACGATCACGACGTCACTGCGCCGGGCGGCCTCGGCGTTGTCGAAGCCCTCGATGCCGTGGCCGAGCTCGTCGGCGGCGGCCTGGGCGCGCTCGGTGGCCCGGGAGCCGATGATCACCTTCTGGCCGGCCCTGGCGAGCCGGTAGGCGAGGCCCTTGCCCTGCGGCCCGGTGCCTCCGAGCACGCCGACGACGAGCCCGGAGACGTCGGGCAGGTCCCAGGGGTCCTTGGCGGAGGCCTTCGCGGGCTGCTGTGCACTGTCGGTAGAGGTCATGCGGCGACTCTACGTCCGCCGTCGTTCGCGCACCGCGTCAGGTGAGATCCGCGACCGGCAACCGCCGGAAGGTGATCGTCTCGTACGGCCCGAAGTCGCCGGTCTCGTAGAGGAGTCCGACGGTGTCCCGGTCGACGCGGACCAGGTCGGAGTAGGCGGCGGGCAGCCCGTCGACGGTGTGGACCGGGCGCCAGGTGGTGCCGCCGTCGGTGGAGGCGCGGACGGTCATCAGGGCGCGGTCGGTGGGGTCGGCGGGGCCGGAGTAGAGGAGCAGGTCGGGGTCGCGGAGCTGGAGGACGCTCGCCTCGCAGACGGGGGCGGTGAGGTCGGCCTGCGGGCGGAACGGTTCGACGAGGGTCTTCCCGCCGTCCTTCGAGTGGGCGTCGGCGCGGTTGCCGGGGGACGGGGAGTCGTTGCGGGTGTTGAAGTAGACGCGGCCGTCGGGGAGTTCGGCGGCGGTGGTCTCGTTGACGTTGACACGGCCGTCGGTGTTCTCGTCGACGTAGCCGAGGAACCAGGTCTCGCCGCGGTCGTCGCTGAGCAGGCAGTGGCCGCTGTTGTACCTGGGCTCGTTGCCGAGGTCGGTGCCGGTGGGCGGCACGGTGTGGTTGCCGGGGACGAGGACCCGGCCGGTGCGCAGCTGGATCGCATGGCCGGGGCAGGTGGCGTACCAGCGCCAGCCCGCTCTCTTCACCGACTTGGTGATCTCCTTCGGCTCGGACCAGCTGACGCCGTCGTCGTCGCTGTGCCGCACCCATACGCGGCGGCCGTCGGCGGTCTTCACCCCGCCGCGCAGGATGGAGTCCTCGTTCGCGGTGGCGGCCGCGCGGATGTGGACGAGCAGGATGCGGCCGGTGTCGAGGACGACGGGGGCGGGGTTTCCGGCGAGGTCGTCGCCGTTGCTCGCGGCGACCTCGAGCGGGCCCCAGGTGTGGCCACCGTCCGTGGAGCGCTTCAGCACGATGTCGATATGACCGTGGTCCTTCGCGGAGCCGACCCGGCCCTCGCAGAACGCCAGCAGGGTGCCGGAGGCTGTAGCGACGACCGCCGGGATCCGGAAGCTGGCGTAGCCTTCCTTGCCGGCGCGGAAGGGGACGGTGACTGCTGTCATCAGGCTGGCTCCCAACGCGGACGTGGGTCTCCGGTCACAGGGCTGTCCCCGAGTTGAGCGAATTTGTGGTGAACTCCGCGTCACGAGTGACCGGTTGCGGCAGGATGCGGTCGTATGGACGCCGTACGGGTCGCGCTGCTGCGCGAAGTACTTGCCGGGACGGAGTGGCTGGATGCCACGCGGCGGTTCGCCGGGGCGCTGCGTGGGTCCGTGGTGGCGCACGGGGGCGGGCTGCTGCTCGTGGGCACACCGGAGTACGAGCCGTGGCATCTGGCGGCCCATCTGGTCGACGAGGCCGCGTGGTCGGGGACGCCGGAGCTGGCCCCGACGCTGGTCCGGCACGACGCGCGTCCCTCGGACCCCGCGCATCTGGCGGTCGGACCGGGACGGATCGGTGCGGCAAGGCGCGGCGAGACCCTGCTGGTCGTGGCCCCCGAGGAGCCCGCGCCACTGCTGGAACGGGTACACGACGCCCGACGCTCCGGCGTGACGGTACTGGCCCTGGGCTCCGGCGGCGGCGAGTTGGAGGCAATGGCCCACGACTCACTGGCCGTCCCGGAGGGCGCGGAACTGGACCTGGACACGGTGCAGCACCTGGTGAGCGCGGCGGCAGGCGAGAACGGTGCCTCTCCGAGGGCCCGGCGGGGTTTCCGCGACCGCCTGTCGAGACTGGCAGAAACCCTGACAGCACCTCCGGCTGCGCCTTGGTGAGCCGACAGTTCTCTCCGAGGGCCCGACGGGGTTTCCGCGACCGCCTGCCGAGACTGGCAGAAACCCTGACAGCACCTCCGGCTGCGCCTTGGTGAGCCGACAGTTCTCTCCGAGGGCCCGACGGGGTTTCCACGGCCGCCTGCCGAGACTGGCAGAAACCCTGACAGCACCTCCGGCTGCGCCTTGGTGAGCCGACAGTTCTCTCCGAGGGCCCGACGGGGTTTCCGCGACCGCCTGCCGAGACTGGCAGAAACCCTGACAGCACCTCCGGCTGCGCCTTGGTGAGCCGACAGTTCTCTCCGAGGGCCCGACGGGGTTTCCGCGACCGCCTGCCGAGACTGGCAGAAACCCTGACAGCACCTCCGGCTGCGCCTTGGTGAGCCGACAGTTCTCTCCGAGGGCCCGACGGGGTTTCCACGGCCGCCTGCCGAGACTGGCGGAGCCCCTTACGGCACCTCCGGCCACGCCCTGGTGATCCGCCCGACCTCTCCGAGGGGCCGACGAGTTTGCCGGGGAAGTCTCTCGAGACGGGCGGCAACCTTCTCGGCGGCCTGCGAAGGCCTCGCCCGCGCCGCCGACGTACCCGCCGAGGCACTATCACCCGCCGAGCCTGATCAGTCCTCGTCCGGGTCGCCGCCGGTCGGTGCGTCGTGCCAGCGTGGGTCGTTCTCCCACTCGAGGTTGCGCTCTCGGGCCGTCTCCATCGCGTGTTCGGCCTCCGCCCGGGTGGTGTAGGGCCCGAAGCGGTCCTTGGCCGGGCACTCCGGCCCCTCCTCGACCTTCTTGTGCTCCAGGCAGTAGTACCACTCGCCCGGCTTGCCGACCGTGCGCTTCTTGAACAGGGCCATGACCAGCTCCTCTCGCCAACGACATGTTCCCCCATGTCCGCTGGTTAGACTCGCTGGCATGTCTGGCCAGTCGCTGCTCGTACCAGGGGAGCTCTCTCCCACCCGTTCGGTACCCGGGAACATCCGTCGCCCCGAGTACGTCGGCAAGCCCGCGCCGACGCCGTACACCGGCCCGGAGGTGCAGACCCCGGAGACCGTCGAGGCGATGCGGATCGCCGGGCGCATCGCCGCGCAGGCGATGGCCGAGGCCGCGAAGATCATCGCGCCGGGTGTGTCCACGGACCAGTTGGACAAGGTCGCCCACGACTACATGTGCGACCACGGTGCCTACCCGTCCACGCTGGGCTACCGCGGGTTCCCCAAGTCGCTGTGCACCAGCGTCAACGAGGTGATCTGCCACGGCATCCCGGACTCGACGGTGCTGCGGGACGGGGACATCGTCAATCTGGACGTGACCGCGTACATCGGCGGGGTGCACGGCGACAACAACGCGACGTACCTGGTCGGTGACGTCGACGAGGAGTCGCGGCTGCTGGTGGAGCGGACCCGGGAGTCACTCGACCGGGCGATCAAGGCGGTCAAGCCGGGCCGGCAGATCAACATCATCGGCCGGGTCATCGAGTCGTACGCCAAGCGGTTCGGGTACGGCGTGGTGAGGGACTTCACCGGCCACGGGATCAACTCGTCCTTCCACTCCGGGCTGATCATCCCGCACTACGACAGCCCGCACGCGACGACGGTCATGCAGCCCGGGATGACGTTCACGATCGAGCCGATGCTGACGCTCGGGACGCACGAGTACGACATGTGGGACGACGGGTGGACCGTCGTGACCAAGGACCGGAAGCGGACCGCGCAGTTCGAGCACACGCTGGTGGTGACGGACAGCGGGGCGGAGATCCTGACCCTGCCGTGATCGCGCCCCTGCGCCTGAGCCCGTCCTCCGCCGGCTTTGGAGGGCGGGCTTTCTCTTGTAGACTTTTACCGACAGGGTGTCGGCAAACCTACCGAGGACATTGCCCATGGACTCCTTCTCGTTCTCGACACTCATCCGCACGGCGTCCCACGAGCAGCACGTGGAGGCCGAGACCTCGACGTTCATGAGCGACCTGCTCGGCGGGCGGCTCGGCGTGGCGGCGTACGCGCGGTACACCGAACAGCTGTGGTTCGTGTACGAGGCACTGGAGGGCGAGGCCGAGCGGCTGGCGTCGGACCCGGTGGCCGGGCCGTTCGTGCGGCCCGAGCTGTACCGGCTGGCGGCGCTGGAGCTGGACCTGGCGCATCTGCGCGGGCCCAGGTGGCGGGCGGGGCTGACCGCGCTGTCGGCCACGCGGGCGTACGCGGACCGGGTGCGGGAGTGCGCCGAGCGGTGGCCGGCCGGGTACATCGCCCACCACTACACCCGTTACCTGGGCGACCTCTCCGGCGGCCAGATCATCCGTGACCGGGCGGAGCGGACGTGGGGGTTCGCGAAGAAGGGCGACGGTGTCCGCTTCTATGTGTTCGAGGGGATCCCCAACCCCGCCGCGTTCAAGCGGGGTTACCGGGAGCTGCTGGACACGGTCGCCGCCGACGACCTGGAGAAGCAGCGGATCATCGCCGAGTGCAAGCGGGCGTTCGCGCTGAACACGGCGCTCTTCCGGGAGCTGGGCGAAGAGTTTCCGCTGAGCGCCTAGGCCGCCTGGGCCGTCCAGGCCGTCTAGGCCGACCAGGCCTGGTGCTCGGCCTGACTCTCGGCATGACGCTCGGGCTGGCGTTCCAGGAAGACCCGACCGCCCACCTCGACCCATCCGCCCGGCTGCGGTGCCGTGAGGATCTGTGAGCCCGCGCCCTGCGTGATGTTGAGTGCCCGGCCCAGCTGCGCGGTGAGCAGCAGCGCCGCCGCGCCGGTGGCCTCGTCCTCCTCGATGCCGTCGTCGCGGCCGGGGAAGGCACGGGCGCGGATCCGGCCGGCCGACTCGTCCTCCCAGGCCCAGGCGTAAATCCATTCGCCGGGTGAGGGGACGGGCAGGGCGTCGACCTCGGCGGCGGTGGCGTACCGGCGCAGGGTGCGCGGCGGGGCCCACTCCGGGAGCGCCTCGATCCAGCTGAACTCGCCGTCCAGCCGGGCTCCGACGGTGCCCGCGGGGGTGACCAGTTCGGGCACGTCCAGCAGCCAGGCCGTGCCGACGCAGGGGTGACCGGCGAAGGGAAGGCGCAGGGTGGGGGCATAGATGTCGATGACCCCGCGCTCGGGGTCGTCCACGAACACGGTCTCGCTGAAACCGAGCTTCGCCGCGAAGGCCTGCCGGTCCTCCCGGTCGGGCAGGCGTGAGCCGTCACGGACGACGCCGAGCTCGTTGCCGTATCCGCCGTTCGCCGCGCAGAACACGCGCAGCACGTCGTAATCAGTCACCCAGGCATTGAAACACTGCGGCACGGGCCAACTCGCCCCACCGAGTGCCCTCGTCGGGCAGCAGGCCGCGTCGGGACAGGGCGCACACCGGTGACGTGGTGGTCGTGGTGTTGCACGGTCCGGCGCTTGCGGTGGTCTGTGCGCACCGGGTCGCGATCCTGTGCGCCGGTCGTGTCGCGGTCGACGGTCCACCGGCCGGGGTTTGCACCGAGTGACCGCTCCGGACGCCCATGACCAGCCGGGCGAGGTGTCCCGCCGCCACATCGCTTGACTTATCCTTTACCATTCCTTGGGGTCGACTTTGAGTCGACGAGATCAAGCCGTGCCTGTGAGATTTCCGTCAGCGCTGAATAGCCACCCGGGCGGGTAGTAGTGAGGTAAGCCTCATGTAAGTTAGGCAAGCCTCACCACATCGTTTCCGCTTGGAGCCTGCATGCGAGCCGCCCGACTCTCCGTGACCGCCGCTGTCGCCACGGCGGCCTTGACCGCCCTCACGGCCTGCACGGCGAAAAGCGATGCCAAGGACGGCGACACGATCCAGGTGACCGCTGCCGACTCGAAGTGCAAGACCTCCGCCAAGTCGGTCCCGGCCGGCCACGTCACGCTGAAGATCGAGAACAAGGGCTCGAAGGCCACCGAGGTCGAGATCCTCTTCCCGGACGACCGGATCGTCTCCGAGAAGGAGAACATCGGCCCCGGCACCAAGTACACGCTGACCGCCGAGGTCAAGGCGGGCTCGTACGAGATCGCCTGCGTCCCGGGCATGAAGGGCCACGGCGTACGGCAGAAGCTCACGGTCACCGGCGGCGGCTCGACCGCCGAGCGTGACCCTCAGCTGGACAAGGCGGTCGCCGACTACCGCGAGTACGTCCAGCAGCAGGCCGACGCCACGCTGCCGCTCGTCGAGACCTTCGTGAAGGCCGTCAAGGACGGCGACCTGGCCGCAGCGCAGAAGGCGTACGCGCCCTCGCGTCTGGGCTGGGAGCGCACCGAGCCGGTCGCCGAGTCCTTCGGTGACATCGACCCCAAGGTCGACGTCCGTGAGGACGGCCTCGAGGACGGCCAGAAATGGACCGGCTGGCACCGCCTGGAGAAGGCCCTCTGGCAGGACAAGAAGATCGGCGACGAGGAGAAGACCCTCGCCGACCAGCTGGTGACCGACCTGAAGGACTGGCAGGAGCGGGTCGGCAAGGCCGAGATCACCCCGACCTCCATGGCCAACGGCGCCAAGGAACTGCTCGACGAGGTCGCCACCGGCAAGGTCACCGGCGAGGAGGACCGCTACGCGCACACCGACCTGGTCGACTTCAAGGGCAACGTCGAGGGCGCCGAGAAGGCGTACGAGCTGCTCAAGCCGGTCGCGTCGAAGAACGACCAGGCGCTGACCACCGAGCTCGACAAGCAGTTCACCGCGCTGAACGCGGAGCTCGACAAGTACCGCTCCGACAAGAGCTCGTACGAATTCATCTCGTACGACAAGGTCACCAAGGACCAGCGCAAGGAGCTGTCCGACGCGGTGAACGCCGTCGCGGAACCGCTGTCGAAGCTCGCCGCCGCCGTCGCCGTCGTGAAGAAGTAGGGGGCGCTCCGATGACCGAGACCCAGGAGAGCACCTCTCCCACCCGCCGTTCGCTGATCGGCTGGGGCGGCGCCGGGCTCGCGCTCGGTGCCGCCGCGGCCGGCGGTGCGGTGGCGATGGCCAGGACCGGCGACGACGTGGACCCGGTCGCCGCCGAGGCGGGCGCCGCGGTGGAGTTCCACGGCACCCACCAGGCGGGCATCGCCACGCCGGTACAGGACCGGCTGCACTTCGCCGCGTTCGACGTGCAGACCGAGGACCGCGCCGAGTTCGTGCAGATGCTGAAGGACTGGACGGCGGCCGCGCACCGGATGACCGCCGGGAAGGCGGTCGGCGAGGGCGCGTACGGCGGACTGGCCGAGGCACCGCCGGACGACACCGGTGAGGCGCTGGGCCTCAAGCCGTCGCGGCTGACGCTGACGATCGGCTTCGGCCCGTCGCTGTTCGAGAAGTTCGGACTGGCGGACCGGCGGCCCGAGGCACTTGTGGACCTGCCGAAGTTCCCCGGCGACAACCTCGACCGCACCCGCACCGGCGGCGACCTGTGCGTCCAGGCCTGCGCGGACGACCCGCAGGTCGCCGTGCACGCGATCCGCAACCTGGCCCGCATCGGCTTCGGCAAGGTCGTCATCCGCTGGTCGCAGCTCGGCTTCGGCAAGACCTCCTCGACCACGCCGGACGCCCAGACCCCGCGCAATCTCATGGGGTTCAAGGACGGCACGCGCAACATCGCGGGGACGGAGACGGACCGGCTGAAGAAGTACGTCTGGGTCGGCGAGGGCGACGGCGGCAAGAACTCGGCGTGGATGACCGGTGGGTCGTATCTGGTCGCGCGGCGCATCCGGATGCACATCGAGACCTGGGACCGCACCTCGCTGCAGGAGCAGGAGGACATCTTCGGCCGCGACAAGGGCGAGGGCGCGCCGGTCGGCAAGGCCAAGGAGCACGACAAGCCGTTCCTGAAGGCGATGAAGCCGGACGCGCACGTGCGTCTCGCGCACCCCGACTCCAACAACGGGATCACGATCCTGCGCCGGGGCTACTCCTTCACGGACGGCACGGACGGGCTCGGGCGTCTGGACGCGGGGCTGTTCTTCCTGGCCTACCAGCGTGACGTGCGCAAGGCGTTCATCCCGCTGCAGCGGCAGCTGTCGGCGAAGGACGCGCTCAACGAGTACATCCAGCATGTGGGTTCGGCGGTGTTCGCGGTTCCGCCCGGTGTCCGGGACAAGCGCGACTGGTGGGGCCGGACGCTGTTCTCCGAGGAGGCGTGACCCGTGTTCTCCAACTATCTGATCGGCCTGCGCGAGGGTCTTGAGGCGTCGCTCGTCGTCTGCATCCTGATCGCCTACCTGGTCAAGACGGACCGCAAGGACGCCCTCAAGCCCATCTGGATCGGCATCGGCACCGCCGTCGCCATCGCCATGGGCTTCGGGTTCGCCCTCGAATTCGGTTCGCAGGAGCTGACGTTCGAGGCGCAGGAGGCGCTCGGCGGGTCGCTGTCCGTCATCGCGGTGGGCCTGGTGACGTGGATGGTCTTCTGGATGCGGCGCACCGCCCGGCACCTGAAGGCGGAGCTGCACGGCAAGCTGGACGCGGCGCTGGCGATGGGCACCGGCGCGCTGGTCGCGACCGCGTTCCTGGCCGTCGGCCGGGAGGGTCTGGAGACCGCGCTGTTCGTGTGGGCGTCGGTGCACGCGGCCAGCGACGGCACGCCGCGCCCGCTGGTCGGCGTGGCCCTCGGCCTACTCACCGCGGTGCTCCTGGGCTGGCTGTTCTACCGCGGCGCGCTGAAGATCAACCTGGCCAAGTTCTTCACCTGGACCGGCGGCATGCTGGTCGTCGTCGCCGCGGGCGTGCTGGCCTACGGCTTCCACGACCTCCAGGAGGCCAACTGGATCCCCGGCATCCGGAACCAGGCCTTCGACATCAGCGACACCATCGAGCCGGACAGCTGGTACGGCACGCTCCTCAAGGGCGTGTTCAACTTCCAGCCCGACCCGACCGTCGTCCAGGTCACGGTATGGCTCCTGTACCTGATCCCGACACTGGCCGTCTTCCTCGCCCCGACGGGCCTCCTCACCCGCAAGACCCCACAG
Organism: Streptomyces sp. HUAS 15-9; assembly: GCF_025642155.1. Taxonomy (NCBI): domain Bacteria; kingdom Bacillati; phylum Actinomycetota; class Actinomycetes; order Kitasatosporales; family Streptomycetaceae; genus Streptomyces; species Streptomyces qianjiangensis. The sequence continues at coordinate 2,587,581 of NZ_CP106798.1, forward strand.
CCGACACCTCCGGCGGTCCGCGACAAGGTCTGACAGGAATGCCTGACAAGGTCTGGCAAGGCACCGGAGAGCAACGGCGGGGTCGCCCGGGCCACGGGGCCGGGCGACCCCGCCGTCGTTCTGCCCGCCAAGCGCCGGGACCAGTACGGGAACCCGCCACCCGCCCGTCGCCCCGCCCCGGTAGGGTTCGGCTCCGGGAAGGGGAAGGTGAAAGCAGCCAATGCGCAGGGATCGCAGGTCTCGTACGCTTCGTAGGTGTGACCGGAACGCACTCAGAGCGGCCTCGTTGGTCGCTTTGTCGCTGACGGCGAGTGGGTGCGTGGTGGTGCACGGGGAGCGCGAGGTGATTCCCGCCACCACCAAGGCCGAGGCGGCGAAGGCGCTGGCGCGGTTCACTGACGCCTACAACCGGGCGGACCAGGCGTTCGACAGCTCCCTGGACGCGGACTATGTCACCGGTGCCCTCGGCGACATCGACAGTGCCCGGCTGAAGGCCGGCCATGCGAACAACCCCGGCGGCAACGCGGCGCACGTGCCGCTGAAGCTGTCGGACGCGAAGTTCACCATCCCCAAGAAGGCGGGCTGGCCCCGCTGGTTCGTCGCCGACACCGCCGCCAACAAGGGCGGCAGCGCCCGCTGGGTGTTCGTGTTCACCCGCGACAGCCTGTCCGAGCCCTTCCAGGTGGCGTATCTGACGTTGCTCGCCCCGGACAGCGTGCCCGAGTTCAAGACGGACAAGGACGGCTGGGCCGAGGCCGTACCGGCGACCGCCGCCGAACTCGCCGTCCGCCCGCAGGACCTGAGCCGGCAGTACGCGAGGTATCTGAACAGCGGCGGCAGCGTCTTCGCGGACGGTGAGCACACCAGCGGCTGGCGCAAGACGCGCGCCGAGGAGGCCCGCAAGCCCGGTCTGGCCACGCAGTACATCGACGAGCCGCGCACGGACGGCGACTACGCGCCGCTGGCGCTGCGCACCAAGGACGGCGGGGCGCTGGTGTTCTTCGCCACGCACCACTACGAGAAGGAGACCGCCGCCGCGGGCACGTCCGTCCCGGCCCCGAACAAGGACGTGCAGGCCCTGACGAAGGGCGAGGTGAAGCAGTCGCTGACGCTGGAGTTCGTCTCCAACGAGGTCGTCCTGGACCCGAAGGCGGGCTCGGGCGACGGCAAGGTGTCGATGGTGGGCCGCATCCAGGGACTGACGGCGGCGCAGGGCGAGTAGCCGAAGGCGCCCTCAGTGGCGCAGGGGCCAGGCCGCCGCCGTGTGGCCGGGTTCCTCGCCGGCGTGCCGGGCGCAGGCGTCGGTCAGCACCTCGAGAAGGCTGAGCGGGTCGGGCAGGGCATGCTCCGGGCCGCGTACCCAGCGCACCGTCCGGTCGTCGTCACCGGGCAGCCGGGCGGGCGGTACCAGCACATAGGAGCCCCGGCAGTGCCAGCGCAGCCCCGGGTGCTCGTCCATCGTCTCGGGGTGGCAGTCCAGTTCGCACGGCCACCACTCGTCCTCGTCCTCGGGCGTGCCACGGGTGAGGGTGAAGAACAGCATGCGGCCGTCATCGCTCTCGGCGACCGGACCGACCTCGACCCCGGAGCCGAGCAGCCGCTCCAGCGCCTGGGTCCCGGCCTCCAGGGGGACGTCGAGGACGTCGTGCACCATGCCGGTCGCGGTGATGAAGTTGGCCTGCGGCTGATGCCGGGCCCAGCGTTCGATCTGGGCGCGGTCGGTGGTGGACTGCGTCTGCCAGGCGAACGACACCGGATGCCGGGCGGGGGTGGGACAGCCGACGCGGTCGCAGGAACAGCCGTAGCCGGGTGCGGGGTGCGCGGCAGGCGCGAGCGGCAGTCCCGCTCCGGCGGCGGCGAGCAGCAGGGCCTCACGGCCGTCGTCGTCGGCCGTCCCCTGCGGGCGGCGTCCGCGCAGCCATTGGGAGAGTTTGCCCTGCCGGCCGGTGCGGCCGCCGAACGTCGCGCTCATGTATCGCCTCGCCTCGCTCTGCTGCCGACAGCATGCCCCATGCTCCCGCCGTCCCGTGCGCCGGGGTGGCTTGTCGGGACATACCCGGCTTCCGACCTGCGATTTTCGGTCAGCGCGGGGCGAGTCCACCCAGCGCGTAGTCGACCAGGGTGTCGGTCTAGTCGTACGAGATCGGTCCGGTGCGCTGCAGCCAGCGCTGGGCGAGGGGCGAGACGAACAGCTCCAGGGCGATGCGCGGGTCCACGTCTGGTCGTACGTGCCCCTGGGTCTGCGCGGAGCGCAGCCGGTCGACGTACAGCTGGAGCTGGGGTTCGAGGAGCTTTCCGACGAACTCGCGGCCGAGCTGCTCGTTGACCACGCCCTCGGCGGCCAGGGCGCGGGAGGGCGCCCCGAAGCGGGGGTCGAGCAGTTCGTCGACCGTGGCGCGCAGGACGTCCTTGAGGTCGGCGGCGAGGTCACCGGTGTCCGGGATCTCGTACGGCTCCTGCCCCGCGACCCGCGCCACCTGCTCGCCGAGGTCCAGGAAGGCTTCGAGGAGGACGTCCGCCTTCGAGCCCCACCAGCGGTAGATGGTCTGCTTGCCGACCCCGGCGCGGGCGGCGATCCCCTCGACGGTGGTCTTCGGGTAGCCGGCCTCCGCGACCAGGGCGAGGGCGGCGTCGTAGATCGCGCGGCGGGACTTCTCGCTGCGGCGGGTCACGTCGGGGGCGGGCTTCTTGACCATGGGTCGAGGCTAGGGCCTGTCCGGCGGATCAGGCCGGCTCCAGGCAACGGTGCCTCATCAGCGCAGGTGAGCGAGGCATGGTGCGTCCAGCTGCAAGGCGGAGGAGGGCGTCGACGCGGAGCGTCGGCAACCGACGACAACGCCGCAGATGGGCGTGTCATGCCCCGCGACTCCGGCATGATCCGCCGGACAAGGCCCTAACCAGGAAGACAACCCGTTCGGCACACGCGCCCGGTCGGCCGGAACCGCACCATGGGCAGCAACGCCCCCTGCGGTACCGGAGGAGCCCACCTTGGCCCTTTCCCGCTGCGCCACACCCCGGCGCTATCTGATGTGCTCACCCAGGCACTTCGAGGTCACGTACTCCATCAACCCGTGGATGGACCCGCGCAAGCCCGTCGACACACCCCTCGCGGTCGCCCAGTGGGAACAGCTGCGTGACCTCTACCGCGCCCTCGGCCACACCGTCGAGGAACTCACCCCGGTCCCCGGGCTGCCCGACATGGTGTTCGCGGCCAACGGCGCCACCGTGGTGGACGGGCGGGTGCTGGGCGCGCGTTTCGCCCACCGGGAGCGGGCCGACGAGGCCGCCGCGCACCTGGACTGGTTCCGCACGCACGGCTTCACGCGCCTCCACCAGCCCGTCCACGTCAACGAGGGCGAGGGCGACTTCGCCGTCACCGCCTCCTTCGTACTGGCCGGGCGCGGCTTCCGGGCGAGCCCTCTGTCGCACGGCGAGGCACAGGAGTTCCTCGGCCGCCCGGTGATCGGTCTGGAGCTGGTCGACCCCCGCTACTACCACCTGGACACCGCCCTGGCCGTCCTCGACGACGCGCGGGACGAGGTCATGTACTACCCGCCCGCGTTCTCGCCGGGCAGCCGGGAGGTGCTGCGGCGATTGTTCCCGGACGCGTTGACCGCCGGGGACGAGGACGCGGCCGTGTTCGGGCTGAACGCCGTGTCGGACGGTCTGCGCGTGGTGCTGCCGCAGGCGGCGGCCGGGCTGTTCGGGCCGCTGCGGGAGCGCGGCTTCGAGCCGGTCGGCGTGGATCTGAGCGAACTCCTCAAGGGCGGCGGCAGCGTGAAGTGCTGCACGCAGGAGCTGCGGGAGCAATAGGGGCTACGGGTGTGACGGGTCGTCATCGTGCGGCGGCCAGGAGTCGCCCCAGTCGGCGTCCCGGGCCGCCTTGTACAGGTCGCCGTGGCGTTTGGTGACCGTCGCGCGGCGCAACTGCTCCTCCGCCTCACACAGGTCGAGGAGCACCTGGCCCTTGCGGATCTGCGGGCGCCGCACCACGCGGGCGGCGGCCGGGGCGACCGGGATACGGGCGGCGGCGACGTAGCTGAACTTCTCGTCCTCGTACGGCAGTGAGCCGCCCTTGATCTGGCGGTGCAGGGAGGAGCGGCTGACCCGGGCCGAGAAGTGGCACCAGTCCTCGCCGGGGACAATGGGGCAGGCGGCGCTGTGCGGGCAGGGGGCGGCGACCTGGAATCCGGCGGCGACGAGCCGGTCGCGGGCCTCGATGACGCGGGCGTATCCGGCGGGTGTGCCGGCCTCGACGATCACGACGGCCCGCGCGGCGGCAGCGGCGGCGTCGACGAGGGCGGTCCGGTCGGCCTCGGAGAGTTCGTTGAGGACGTAGGAGACGGTGACGAGATCAGTGCTCTCGATGGTGAGCGCCGCCCCGATACGAGAGCGCTGCCACGTGGCGTCCCGCAGCGCGGGGTTGGCGGCGGCGATCTCCCGGCCGAGGGCCAGCGCGGGCTCGGCCCAGTCCAGCACGGTCACCGGCCGGACCCCGTCCCAGGTCGCGCTGACGGCCCAGGTCGCCGCGCCGGTCCCGCCCCCGACGTCGACATGACTGCCGGGCGCCCACCCGGGCACGGCCTCGGCGAACGCCTCCAGCGCCGCGCGCACCGCCTCGAACGTGGCGGGCATCCGGTACGCGGCGTACGCGGCGACGTCCGCGCGGTCCCGCAGGATGGGCGCGTGGGTCGGGGTCTGCCCCCGGTAGGTGGCGATCAGCCGCTCCACGGCACCGGTGGCCTGCTTGGGCGGGAGCCCGTCGAGCAGCCCCGCGAGGGCTGCGCGGAGGTTTTCGGCCGGGGAGACGGGGGCGTTCACCTTGCGATTCTCTCAGGTCTCCCGAACCGCCCGGGCCATCCGGGTCGCCGCCCGCGCCCTCGGCCCGCTGTCCGGCGGGCGCCTCCTGGGGTGCACCGTGTTGGCCAGCAGCACCAGGAACGTGTCCGTGGCCGGGTCCAGGACCAGCGAGGTCCCCGTGAAGCCCGTGTGGCCCGCGGCTCCCCGCCCCGACAGCTCCCCCATGAACCACGGCTGGTCGACGGCGAAGCCCAGCCCCGGCGGGGTCAGCAGCAGCTCCACGAAGTCGGGGCCGAGGATGCGCGCGGGGCCGTACGAGCCGCCCGCCAGCAACGCCCGGCCGAAGACCGCCAGATCGCGTCCCGTCGAGAACAGGCCCGCGTGGCCCGCGACCCCGCCCAGCGCCCACGCGTTCTCGTCGTGGACCACGCCCCGCAGCATCCCCCGGTCCGCCTTGGCCCACGGCCGTCGCTGGTCCTCGGTCGCCGCGGCGCCCCGGCACGGCCCGAAGTCGGTCGCGGTCATCCCGAGCGGCCTGCTGATCCCCTCGTGCACGAGGACATCGAGGGTGCGTCCGGTGATCCGCTCCAGCACGGCCTGGAGCAGCAGCATGTTCAGGTCCGAGTAGAGGTACGTCCCCGGTTCGCCCGTCGGCTCCTCGGCCCGCAGCAGGGCGAGGCGGGCCGTGTCGTCCAGGCAGTCGTACAGGGGGAGTTCGGGGCGCAGCCCGGAGGTGTGGGTGAGCAGTTGCCGGACGGTGGTGCCGTGCGCGGCGGCCCCGCGGTGCTCGGGCAGATAGGCGCCGACGCGCGCGTCGATGCCGAGCGTGCCCCGCTCGATCTGCTGCACGGCGGCGACGGAGGTGAACAGCTTGGTGAGGGAGGCCAGGTCGAAGGGGGTGTCGACGGTCATCGGAACGCGGGCTTCGGGCGGCAGTTCGACGCCCTGGTCGGTCTCCGGGTCGTACGACGCGTACCGCGCGGCCCAGCCCGCGGCCTCCTCGACGGCGATGACCGGCCCACGTCCGGCCACCACGACGACGCCGGGCGCCCAGGGGTTCTCGCCGGTGGTCAGGTCGTGGACCTCGCGGACGAGGTGGTGCAGTTCCCCGGCGTCGAGCCCGGCCCGTTCCGGTGTGTCGACGCGGAGCCTCGGTGCGCTCAGTTCTCCTCCCCCGGGTTTTCTGTTTCGCCTGCGCGGGGGGAATCCCCGGCCTCCGCGTCCGCGGAAGTGGTCCAGGGACGGCACATTCCCACGAAGCAGGCCAGGGCCACCAGCGCTCCGGCCAGTTGGACCAGTGCCATCGGTACGGCGGTGTGCTCCCCGGCGACTCCGACGAGCGGGGAGGCGACGGCCCCGACGAGGAAGGAGGTGGTGCCGAGCAGCGCGGAGGCGGAGCCGGCGGCGTGCCGGGTGCGCAGCAGGGCGAGGGACTGTGTGTTGGGGAGGGTGATGCCCATCGCGGACATCAGGACGAAGAGCGCGGCGGCGACCGGGGCCAGGCCCACCTCGCCGAGGGCGCCGGTGGACATCAGCAGCAGGGCGGTCGCGGCGAGGACGGTCACGGTCAGGCCGACGGCCAGCACCTTGTCCAGACGCACCCGGCCGACCAGCACCTTGCCGTTGATCTGTCCGGCGATCACCAGGCCGACCGAGTTGAGGCCGAACAGCAGGCTGAAGGTCTGCGGGGAGGCGCCGTAGATCTCCTGGACGACGAAGGGCGAGGCGGATATGTAGGCGAACAGCGCGGCGAAGGCGAAGCCGCCGGCGAGCATGTAGCCGGTGAAGGGGAGGTCGGAGAGCAGACCGCGCATCGCGCGCAGGGCCTCGCGGCCCCCGCCCTCGTGGCGTTCGGCGGGCGGCAGGGTCTCGGGGAGCCGGAACCAGACAAGCGTGGCGAGCACGGCGCCGACCACGGTGAGGATCACGAAGACGCCCCGCCAGTCCGTGACCCGCAGGATCTGCCCGCCGATCAGTGGCGCGACGATCGGCGCGGTCCCGGATATCAGCATCAGGGTGGAGAAGAAGCGGGCCATGGCCACGCCGTCGTAGAGGTCGCGTACGACGGCCCGCGCGATGACGATCCCGGCCGCGCCCGCGAGGCCCTGGGCCAGCCGGAGGGCGACCAGGGTCTCGACGGTGGGCGCCACCGCGCACAGGGCGGTGGCGACGAGGTAGACGGCGAGGCCGACGAGGAGCGGGCGTCTGCGGCCCCAGCGGTCGCTCATCGGGCCGACCACCAGCTGCCCGAGCGCCATTCCGGCGAGGCAGGCGGTGAGCGTGAGCTGGACGGTCGCGGCGGGTGCGTGCAGGGAGCGGGTGACCTCCGGCAGGGACGGGAGGTACATGTCCATCGCGAGCGGGGGCGTGGCGGTGAGGCCGCCGAGGACGAGGGTGACGAGAAGGCCGGTGCCACGGGCCGAGCGGGTGGCCGGGTTCCGGGGTGCGGGCTGCTGCCGCTCCATGTCCGGTGTCGACGCCGCTGACGCGTGCTCGGGCATGTGTCGTCCCTCCCCTTTTTCGGCCGCTCCGGTTTTCCGGCCTCGTCGATCGCTTTGCTCGAAGCGACACCTATGCTCTCAGCTCGTACGCGGTGTCGAGGGTCACATGAGCGAGGGCGGGGCCGGGATGGCGGAGCGGAACGTGAGGTGGGGAATCCTGGCGACGGGCGGGATCGCGGCGGCGTTCGCGGCGGATCTGGTCGACCTGCCGGACGCGGAGATCGCGGCGGTGGCCTCGCGCAGCCTCGGCCCCGCGCGGGTGTTCGCCGAGCGGTTCGGGATCGGGCGGGCGTACGGCGACTGGGCTTCGCTCGCCGCCGACGAGGACATCGATGTCGTGTACGTCGCCACCCCGCACTCCGCCCACCGGGCAGCCGCCGGGCTGTGTCTGGAGGCCGGGCGCAACGTGCTGTGCGAGAAAGCGTTCACGCTCAACGCGCGCGAGGCGGAGGAACTGGTCGCGCTGGCGAAGGAGCGCGGCAGCTTCCTGATGGAAGCGATGTGGATGTACTGCAACCCGCTGATCCGGCGGCTGAAGGCGCTGGTCGACGATGGGGCGATCGGCGAGGTGCGCACCGTGCACGCCGACTTCGGTCTCGCGGGTCCCTTCCCCTCCGCCCACCGGCTGCGGGATCCGGCGCAGGGCGGCGGGGCGCTGCTGGATCTGGGTGTGTATCCGGTGTCGTTCGCGCAGTTGCTGCTGGGTGAGCCGGCGGACGTGCTGGCGAGAGCGGTGCTCTCGGACGAGTGTGTCGATCTGCAGACGGGAGCACTGCTCTCCTGGGAGAGCGGGGCTCTCGCCTCGGTGCACTGCTCCGTCGTCGGCGGTACGGCGAACACCGCGTCGGTCACGGGATCGCTCGGCCGTATCGACATCCCGACCGGCTTCTTCCACCCCGACCGCTTCGTCCTGCACCGTGACGGCCGCGACCCGGAGGAGTTCGTCCTGGACCCGGCCGACGGGCCGCGCACCAGCCTGCGGCACGAGGCGACGGAGGTCATGCGGGCCCTGCGGGCCGGTGAGACCGAGTCCCCGCTCGTACCGCTCGACGGCACCCTCGCCGTGATGCGGACGCTGGACGCGATACGGGAGCGGATCGGGGTGCGGTACCCCGGGGAGGCGGTCCCGGTCTGAGCCGTCTGAGCCCAGAGGGCGTCCCGGTCCGAGCCCATGGGTGCGGCCCGAGGCGACCGTATGGCGGATACTTGATTTCGCATCGCGGAGGCGGCGCCTACGCTGCGGTGCCATGACTGACAAGGAATCGAGGATCGCGGTGGTGACCGGCGCCGGATCCGGTATCGGGCGCGCGGTCGCCGTGGAGCTGATGCACGCCGGCTGGTCGGTGGCGCTGGCCGGGCGGCGCACGGAGAGGCTGGCGGGGACGGCGGCACTGGTTCCCGACGGCGAGTCGCTCGCCGTACGCACCGATGTCGCGGACCCCGACGACGTCACGGCCCTCTTCGCCGCCGTGCGCGACCGGTTCGGGCGGGTGGACCTGCTCTTCAACAACGCGGGCACATTCGGACCCGGCGGGGTGCCCGTGGAGGACCTGCCCTTCGAGGCCTGGCGGCATGTGGTGGACACCAACCTCAACGGGGCGTTCCTGTGCGCGCAGGCGGCGTACCGACAGATGAAGGAGCAGAAGCCGCAGGGCGGCCGGATCATCAACAACGGTTCCATCTCCGCCCATACGCCCCGGCCGCACTCGGCCGCCTACACCGCGACCAAGCACGCGCTGACCGGCCTCACCAAGTCGCTGTCGCTGGACGGGCGGCCGTACGGCATCGCCGTCGGGCAGATCGACATCGGCAACGCGGCCACCGCCATGACGGCACGGATGGGAACGGGCGCGCTGCAGGCGAACGGCGAGACGGCACCGGAGCCGGTGATGGACGTGGCCGACGTGGCGCGCACCGTGCGGCACATGGCCGAGCTGCCGCTGGAGGCGAATGTGCAGTTCGCAACGGTGCTGGCGACGACGATGCCGTACACGGGACGGGGCTGAGCGCCCCCACGCTCCGTCAACTCCCCAACCTGCACAAGCGGAATTTGAACATCCGCGGTATTGCGGCCGGTAGCGGGCCTATGCTCAACTTCCTCCACAAGAACTTCACACTTGGAGCATCCAGGTTCCGCTGACCACACCGATGGGGGGAGGCGGCAGCCGTTCCACCGGACCGGGTTGGGGGTGGACCTCGCGAGGGACCGCGGGGTACGCACCGGTGGGTGGAACGGCTGTCGCGTGGACCGGCTGCCGAGTCGGTCGGCTTCTCAACCGCGGCCGGCGCGCTCCACGTCCGTCTCGTCCAGGCCCGTCTCCCGCGCATGCTTGCCTGTGGCCCTCTTTGCGGCCCTCCCCGCGGCGTTGCCCGCGTTCTTCCCCGCCCAGCGCCGCCGCAGTGCCCACACGCCGCCTCCCAGCAGCGCCACCGTCCCGGCGCCCCCTTCCAGCAGGCGCCAGGTCGACGGGCGTCCGGACGCCGAGCCGGGCGCGCCCGCGGCGGCTCGGGCCGACTTCGCCTTCGCCCCGCCCTCGCTGAGCGGCTCGACCAGCGTGCCCACCGCCTGCGCCGAACTCCCCGCGCCGAAGCCCCAGTCGAGAAGGGCGGCGGTCTCCTCGTAGACGGCGTTGCTGCCGGCGGGGTGCATCACGGTGACCAGCAGGGTGCGGCCGCCGCGGGTGGCCGCGCCGGTGAAGGTGTTGCCGGCATGGCTGGTGTAGCCGTTCTTCACGCCGATCAGCCCCTTGTACGCGCCTCGGCCCCAGGCCCCCGTCAGCAGGCGGTCGGTGTTCTGGATCTGGAAGGTCTTCTTGCCGCCCGCCGGGAAGTCGGCGGTCCTGGTGCCGCAGTATCCGCGGAAGTCCTCGTTCTTCAGTCCATGACGGGCGAAAAGGGTCAGATCGTAGGCCGAGGACAGCTGTTCCGGGTGGTCGAAGCCGTCGGGGCTGACGACATGGGTGTCCAAGGCCTGCAGGTCCTCGGCCTCGGCCTGCATCTCCGCGACGGTCTTCGCGACCCCGCCGTTCATGAGGGCCAGCACATGCACCGCGTCGTTGCCGGAGTGCAGGAACACTCCCTGCCAGAGCTGCTCGACGGTGTAGGTGATGCCGGGCTTGACGCCGACGAGGCTGGAGCCGGACGGTATCCCGGCCAGATCGGCGTCGGTGACCTTGTACCGCTCGGTCCGCTCGAACTTCTTCAGCACGGTGTCCGCGAACAGCATCTTCAGCGTGGACGCGGGCGGCAGACGCCGGTGCGCGTTGAACGCGGCGAGCACCTCCCCGCTCCCGCCGTCGGCGACGATCCAGGAGCGGGCGGTGAGCTTCTTGGGCAGACCGGTGGCGCCCCGCGCCTGGATTCCGCCACGGGCCAGCCGGTCCCCGCCGATGACGGCCGTGGCGTGGGCGGGGCCGGCCGCGGACAGGGGAAGGGCGGCGGCCGTCAGACCGAGAGCGGCACGCCGGGTGAGCCGAGAAGAATCGCGCATCCCGGGACCGTACACCGCACTCAACAGCGGTTTCCTTGCAGGAGGCCCTCTACAGGCTAGGAATTTGCTGTCTTATGAAAATTTGATTCCCTAGCCCGCTTTCTCAGCTCTGACACACGTTTTACTCAGTGCGCCGCAAAGGTTCCTCCATAGCTTGTGGCCGCGCCCACAGCGGGCGCCAAGAACCTTCGAGGAACGGGATGTTTGGCATCTATCTCAAGCGCGAGCTGGGCCGCCGCAAGAAGGCGGCCCTGGTCATCGCACTGGGTCTGGCGCTCGGTATCGCGCTGGTCATCACCGTCAGCTCGGTGTCGGCCGGTATGACGCAGGCGCAGGACAAAGTCCTGAAATCGCTCTACGGTCTCGGCACCGACATGACGGTCACCAAGGCACAATCCGCACCGAAGGCCGGCAGTTCGCAGGGCCCGAACTTCAAGTTCGACGCCAAATCGAGCTCGAAGACCTCGCAGAGCTCCGACCGGGTGATGACACAGGGCGGTCAGGCCCTGAAGGCCTCCCTCGTCGAGAAGGTCTCCGCGCAGAAGGGCGTGGCGAGCGCGGTCGGTGCCCTCTCCCTGAACGTCACCAAGGTCGACGGCTCCTTCACCCAGGGCAAGGCGCAGAGCTCCAGCGGCAGCGGCAGCAACGGCCGGGCCCAGGGCGGACCGGGCGGACCGGGCGGCTCCACCGGCGGCAGCGGCCAGCCGCAGGTGCAGGGCGGCGGCGCCGACTTCGACGTCAACAACTACTCCGTGGCCGGCATCGACGTCACCGACCAGGAGCTCGGCCCGCTGGCCTCGACGAAGATCACCTCGGGCAGGACGTTCACCGCGTCGCAGACCGACGCCAAGGTCGCGGTGGTCAGCAAGTCCTACGCCAAGTCGAAGAAGTACAAGGTGGGTTCGACCTTCAAGATCTCCGGCACCAAGTACACGGTCATCGGCATCGCGACACCCAGCAGCAGCGAGTCCAGCACCGACGTCTATCTGCCGCTGAAGCAGGCGCAGACGCTGGCCGACGCCAAGAACAAGGTCACCACGATCTACGTCAAGGCGACCGACTCCCAGCGGATCTCCGCCGTGAAGAAGGAGATCCAGGCGAACATCTCCGGCACGACGGTCACCACCTCCTCCGATCTGGCGTCCACCGTCTCCGGTTCGCTGTCCACCGCCTCCAGCCTCGCCGCCGGCGTCGGCAAGTGGCTGTCGATCGCGGTGCTGGCCGCGGCCTTCCTGGTGGCCGCGCTGCTCACCTCCTCGGCCGTGTCCCGCCGTGTGCGTGAGTTCGGCACTCTGAAGGCGCTGGGCTGGCCCTCACGCAAGGTGACCCGTCAGGTCGTCGGCGAGTCCATGGTCAACGGTCTGATCGGCGGCGCCCTCGGCATCGCCCTGGGCCTCGCGGCCGCCTACACGGTCACCGCGATCAGCCCCAAGCTGACCGCACAGCTCGGCAGCACCGGCGGCGGGCCCGGCGGCAACATGGGCGGACCGGGCGGCGGCGGTCCCGGCCGGTCCACCGCGAGCAAGCTGGAGAGCGCCCTGACCGCGCCCGTCTCGATGACCACCATCGCGCTCGCGGTGGGCCTAGCGGTCACCGGCGGTCTGATCGCCGGCGCGATGGGCGGCTGGCGCGCCTCCCGGATGCGCCCCGCCGACGCCCTGCGCAGCGTCTCGTAACACCCCCTGCCCTCACCCACGCCTTCGCTACTCACGGAGCACCCATGTACAGACTCACCGGCGTCACCAAGCGCTACACCCGGGGCAAGGAGACGGTGGAGGCGCTGCGCGGCATCGACCTCACCATCGAGGACGGCGACCAGCTCGTCATCCAGGGCCCCACCGGCGGCGGCAAGTCCACCCTCCTCCAGATGATCGGCGGCCTGGACCGCCCGTCCGCCGGCAGCGTCGAGCTGGACGGCGTCGACCTCGCCACCATCAGCGAGGCCAGGCTGACCCGGCTGCGCGCCGAGAAGATCGGCATCATCTTCCAGGCGTTCAACCTCATCCCGACACTGACCGCGCAGGAGAACGTCGAGACGGCGCTGGTCCCCCTCGGCGTCAAGCCGGCCGAGCGCCGCGAGCGGGCGGCGGAGGCCCTGCACTCGGTCGGCCTCGGCGAGCGCCTCGGTCATGTCCCGTCCGAGATGTCCGGCGGCCAGCAGCAGCGTGTCGCCATCGCCCGCGCGCTGGTCAAGCGACCGAAGGTGCTGCTGGCCGACGAGCCCACCGGCAACCTCGACGAGGGCACCCGCGACGACATCATGGCCCTGCTGGAGGGCCTGTGGCGGGAGCACGGCCTCACCTTCGTCATGGTCACCCCCGACTCGTCGATCGCCCGCCGCGCCCCGCGCCTGGCCACCATCAGGGCCGGACAGATCACGCTCACCGAGCAGGGCGGCGGACAGTACGCACAGCAGGTCCAGGGCATGCGGCAGCAGGCGTACGACGCCCAGCAGCAGCCGTACGTCCAGTACGACGGCCAGGCCCACTGAGCGGCCGGCTCCCGTCGGGGCCGCTCAGCTGCCGCGTATCCGGTCGACCTCGGCCAGCTGCCCGGCGGTGAGCGGCCCCTTCGCGATCGCGCCCGCGTTCTGCTCCGCCTGGGCGACCGAGCGGAACCCCGGGATCGGCACGGTGCGCGGGCTGCGCGCCCACAGCCAGGCGAGGGCGCCCCGGGCGAGCGTACGGCCGTCGCTGGTCAGGACGGAGCGCAGCGCGTCGACCCGGGCGAGCCACTGCGGGTCGGCGCCGGAGCCGTCGCCGAATCCCGGGAGCCAGGCCGGGGGCCTGCTGCGGATGTCCCCGGATTCGAGCCCGGCGTGCCGCCTGCCGCCGAGCAGCCCCATCGCGAGGGGACTGCGGTTGTTGCCGGTGAGCTCCAACTCCTCACAGAGCCGCAGAAGTTGCGGGGCGTCCTGGAGCACGTTCAGTGCGTGCTGCACGGCCGTGCAGTGCTCGCCCTGTGCGAAGACGGCGGCGCGTTCGGGGTCGTCGGTGCTCCAGGCGTACGCGCGGATGAGTCCCTCGCGGACGAACTCCTCGCACTGGTCGCGGAGTCCGGCGGCCCTGACCGGATCCGCGTCGGAGATGTGCAGCTGGTAGAGGTCGATGTGCTCGGTGCCGAGGCGGCGCAGGGAGGCTTCGAGGGCACGGCGGGCGTGGGCCGGGGAGTCGTCGGCGCCGACCAGGGTGCGGGTGTCCTCGTCGAAGGCGTTGCCCCACTTGGTGGCGATGACGACGTCGTCCCGCCGTTTGCCGGGGGCACGGCCGAGCACGCGCTCGCTGTGCCCGAGGCCTCCCCCAAGCTCTCAACTTCGTTCGAGCAGGGAGGTACCCCCATCGTCCGCGGTGTCGAAGAAGGTGACACCGAGGTCGAGGGCGCGGTGGATCGCCCGTACGGACTCCTCGTCGTCGACCTTGCCCCAGCCGAGCGGCTGCCCGTCGGCGTCCGCCCACTCCCCACCGATCGCCCAGCAGCCGAAGCCGAGCGCGCTCACTTCGATTCCGCTGCGTCCCAGAATCCTGGTGTTGGTCTCCATGGACAGGGAAGCTAGAAGTTGAAGTGCGCACGAACACAAGCGGTGTTCGTGGGCATTCAGGCCTGCCCGGTCTCGAAGCGGGAGATCCGCCCGTCGTCCTCGACGGTGAAGCTCCACCTGGTGCGCATCTCGCCCCAGGTGTCGTTGCTGTAGCGGGCGACGAGGGCCCGGCCGCCGCGGGCCTCGTTGTCGACCTCCATGTGACCGTGGGTGGAGAAGATCTCCCGGTCGATCCAGTCGGCGAGGTCGCGGTCGGAGCCGTCGTCGGACATCGTCGCGCCGGGGGCGAGGATCTGCAGGAAGCCCTCGCGGTCATGGGCGTTGACAGCGGTGACGAAGGCCCGGACGGCCGGATCGCTGAGTTTGGCTGGCTGAATCGTCATGCCAGCCAGACTCACACCGCTCCCTGGGCCCCGCCACCCGAACGGCGTCCCGGACAGGCCGCGCGAGTGTGCCCGATGCGACGGTGGATACGCGGAGGGGACCTTGTTCCTGCTGTCTGCCTGTCCTGATGGAGAGTCACCGTGACCTGTTACGACCGACGTGATCTGGGCCTGCTGCTGCTCCGAATGGGTACCGGCGGGGTGCTCGCCGCACACGGCGCGCAGAAGCTACTCGGCTGGTTCGGCGGGGGTGGCATCGAGGAGACCGGCAAGTTCATGGAGTCCATCGGCTACTCACCGGGGAAAGAGAGTGCGGTGACGGCAGGGCTCGCGGAGGCGGGCGGCGGCACCCTGCTGGCGCTGGGCCTGGCCACGCCGGCCGCGGGTGCGGTGACGGCCGGCGCGATGGCGGGCGCGGCCACGATCGCCGCACCCAACGGCTTCTTCGCCTATGAGGGCGGTTACGAGTACCCGGTGGTTCTCGGCCTGGCCGCGACCGCCCTCGCCGTCACCGGCCCCGGCCGTCTCTCCCTCGACCATGCCCTCGGCCATGTCTTCGACCGCGGCTGGATGGTCCCCGTGGCCCTGGGCGTGACGGCGGCGGTCACGGCGGTGGTGGTGGGGGCGCGGAACAGCCGGGTGCGGCAGCAGAAGGAGGGGGAACAGGAGTCGCTGTTCGACGAGTAGCCGAGCGGCAGGGGAACCGCGCAGCGATGCCGTGGCAGGCTGCCCGCATGACCGATCACGACACGCACGCGACGGCACCCTGCGACCTGCCCGACCTCTGGGCCCGCATCGACGACCTGTGGTCCTGGCTGGACGCGAACCGTCCGCAGGGCGGGCAGGAGGGCATGCTGCTGCGCATGCTGAAGCTGTCGGAGGAGGTCGGCGAGGTCGCGGAGGCGGTGATCGGCGCGACGGGTCAGAACCCGCGCAAGGGCGTCACTCATACGTGGGAGGACGTCCAGGGCGAGCTCTGCGACGTCGTGATCACTGCCCTGGTCGCCCTGCGCACACTGACACCGGACACGCGCGAGGTCTTCGAGCGGCATCTGACCCGGGTGACGGAGCGGTCGCTGGGGCCGGCCGCGACGTAACCCCTGCCGCGAGACCTTCTGCTACGCGGCCTTCTGTGCGGCGAGCGCGAGCTTGCGGTGGGTGCGGATCATCATGGCGCGGGCCATGAAGGGGTGCACGCGCTTCACGACGCCCCAGTAGAGCCGGGAGCGCCATGCGTTGGTCTTCACCGAGCTGCACAGGGTGACGTACTTGTCGTCGATGACGATCGAGGCCCAGGCGTCCAGACCGGCCGTGCTCACGTCCATGAGAGCCTCGCCGTCCTGCTGCGCCTTGATCGGGAAGGCATCCCGCAGGATGCCCGTCCAGGCCGCCGGGTCGCGCGGCATCCCTGGCAGCAGCTCCATGGCGTACGCGTCCTGGTAGTCGGGCCGGTCCACCGCCGTCCTGATCAGCCGGGCGCCTTCGGGAAACCCCACGGCCACGGGCCTGTCCTTGAGCATGGCGTACCTCCATACGCTTGCGTATGGTCGACCATACGGTAGCGTATGGACATGGTGCAACGGCAGAAGGCGGAGAGGCGGCAGACCAGGAAGGCCCGGCTCAGCGCCCGCGACTGGGCGGATGCCGCGCTCGCCGCCATCAAGGAGGGCGGCGGCCTCTCGGCGGTCGCGGTCGAGCCGCTCGCGGCCCGGCTCGGTGCCACGAAGGGCAGCTTCTACTGGCACTTCGACAACCGTGAGGCACTGATCGAGGCCACGCTCGCCCGCTGGGTCGAGGCGGACACCGAGGAGATCATCGCGGCGGTGGAGACCGAGCCGGACCCGGAAAAACGCCTGCGCCGGCTGTTCACGCAGGTCATCAAGCCGGCCAGGGCCGATCCGCTCGAGATCTCACTGCTCGCCAGCACCGACCACCCGCAGGTGGCCGCCGCGCTGAGACAGGTCACCGAGCGCCGGATCGGCTATCTGGCCGGGCTCTTCACCGAACTGGACCTCGCCGAGGACGAGGCCCGACGGCGCGCGCTGATGGCGTACAGCTTCTATCTGGGGCACGCCCAGCTCGGCCACGCCACGCCGACCGTGCTGCCCTCGCCCGAGGAGTTCCCGGCGTATCTGGAGGCGACGATGGATGCCATTCTTCGGCGTTCCTAGCCGTGCGGGCAGCCGGTCATGGCGCGCCGGCCATCGTTGGTTCAGGCCGAGGGGATTTCCTCGATCCGTTCGCGGTTGAGGAGATACGCGGGCATGTACGGGTGCTTCGCGGCGACCGGGAACCCGTAGTCGTACGCGATGCTCGCCATCGCGAGCGGTCCCAGGGCCACTCGGGCGCGCGGCGCCCCGGATTCACCCCAGTAGCCGCCGTGCTCCGCGAGCGCTTCGGGGAGCGCCTTGGCGAAGGCGTCGTGGTCGCGTGCGATCAGGCGGTGGAAGAGGGCGACCGGCTGGTAGTCGACGCGGTTCACGAAGTCCTTCGGCGCGTGGGTCAGCGCGTCGGGCATGGACTTCTCCATGGTGGCGAGCAGCTTCTCCACGACGTCGTCCATGGGACGCTCGGAGAAATAGGCCTGCAGGGTTTCCATCCAGTGCACGACGTACTCGTCGACGGAATCGTCCTGCCGCAGTGTCTCCAGTGGCACCTGGCACAGCCGGCCGATCCGGTCCTTCTGGCGGCACACGATCGCGAGATAGAGGGCGTCGAGCCAGGCGCGGGCGTCAGCGGGTGGTTCGGCGGATGTGGCGGGCAGCCGCCATGCGTGGTCCTCGCCCAAGCAGCCCTCCTGCGGCTGCCCGCCGGTGTACAGGGCAGAGCCGAGTTGTACGGCGGTGGCCCACGCGTCCCACGTGTCGACGTCCGCGGCGCCGGGATCGGCGGCGCAGTGCGCGTGGGCAAGGGTGACGGCGGACGCGAAGGCCTCGCCCAGTCCCGCCGGGGAATCGGCGACGCGTGCTATCGACTCGGCCGTGGTGCGGGTGAGTTCGGTGACGTCCGCAGGCGTGGTCGCACCGCCGGTGGCGAGACGGCCGGCGCGGTCGAGGTTGACCAGGCCCTTCATCAGGCCGAGCAGGTGCGGTGGCGGCCGCAGGGAGAAGCTTCGCGTGTCGTGGTCGATGACCGTGAGCGACGTCAGCCCGCCGCGGTGCCACCAGTAGACCCGCGGGGACAGTGCGTCCGGACCGTCCTCGTAAGTGCCCAACGCGTATGAGGCGAGGCCGTTGACGGCGTCGACCACGGAGCCGTCGGTGATCGGGTGGTACGCGAGCAGGTGCCGGTTCGGTACGACGACGAGGGCACCGGCGTCCGGGAGCGGCTCGCCGGTGAACTGCCGGGCCGCTTCGGACAGGAACAGCGCCTTGCTCGCGACGAACGGGGAGTCTCCGTACAGCGAGTGCAGCCTTGCCCGTCCCCCGATCGACACCTCCTCGTGCTCGACGGGTACGCGCATCAGGTTCGCGTACCCCGCCCGCCCCAGGTTCTCCAGCCCCGCACGCTCCACGTCGTTGTCGGTGAGGATGCGCACAGTGGTGGGCTTGTCGAGGGCGTAGGCGAAGACGAGTCCGTCGGCCACCACACGCGCGTAGCGCATGGCTTCGGCGAGTTCAGGGGTGAACGCATCGACGGGCAGCAGCCGGGCGTGTACGTCCCGCAGCAACTCCTCGGCATTTTCCGGTTTCATCCCCGCGACTCTACGAGACGCACGAAATGCCGTGAGAACGCCGCCTGTTCTCGCCAACTGCTGTCATCGGCCAATGTGCACCAGGTTCGCCCACAGAACAGGGCTGGCGGGGGCGCGCCGGTACGCCTGTGTCACGGTGTGGTGCAGCGCGTGCGCCGGGCCGCTGCCGTCGGAGATCTGTCGGTAGAACCGCCGCGCCAGCCGGCGTCCCGCCGCGTCCGGCATGGGCCAGAGGGTGCCGACGACGTCGGGGTATCCGGCGATGAGGAACGCCCCCGCGATATGGACCGCCTCGTCGGTGATCTTCGCACCGGGCCGTGCGGCCTCGCACACCGACAGATAGGCCAGCTTCCCCGAGGACAGGTCCAGACGGGCGATGTCATCGACGGTCAACACGTCATCGGCACCGTGCAGAACGAGCCGGCTCAGCGACGGCGAGCGAGTGTCGGTGAGAGCGTGACAGATGAAGTGCACCCGGCCGTATCCGGGAAGTTCGCGCAGCAGCCTGGCGTTGGTCGCCGCAGCGTCGGCCAGGATCCGGGTGGAAGGGTGGACCTTGGCGATCTCGGCGGCCTCGGAGCGTGCGCCCGGAAGCGGCTGCTCGCCGGATTCGGTACGGCTGACCGCCACCGCGAGCAGGCCCCGGTCAGCGGCCGACGGATCCGTCTGCCGAGCGCGGACCCGCCGCAGTGCCGAGATCGTCGGAATGTAGGAAGAGATCACCCGTTCCGCGACGGTCCGTCCGTCGCCCGCGCGATGGTGTCCGGCGGCGTGCAGGGGCAGATGGCTCAACGGTCCGGTGGGGCACCACCACAGGCGGGGCAGGGGACCGACGCGGCGCTTTCCCGGTGCCGCGACGGAGAGTACCGGCTCGGCCAGGTTGTCCCAGAGCCAGGCGAGCCCGTCGAGCATCGTGTCGTTCGCGGCGGCGTCGGCCTTCGCCACGGCTGCCTGGAACGTATCCACGAGCGTGGCCACCGCCTCCGGAGTGATGGCGGGCAGGGGGACCACCGTGACACCGGTCGGCCGCACCACCAGCGCGTCCGACCGCAGCGGACTGAGGTTGACGACGACGATCGGCCCCTGGCCGGACGCCGCCAGCAGTTCTTCGTCCGACGGCGGTTCCATGAACCGCTCATGGCCGGGGACTTTACGCACCTCCGCCGCCAGCATCTTCAGATTGCGCGCGGCGACGCGCCGCAGGTCGCCGATCCGCCCGTCGCCCGGTAAGCCCTCTGTCGCGAGGATCAGTCGGCTGCCCAGCATCGCCGCCGCCTCGTCGCGCTTCTTCAACTGCTCGGACAGCCGGTGGCTCAGCTCCGGTGCGGAGCGTCGTAAGGCCCGTATCTCGTCGTAGAAATTCAGGTCCCGCGTCATCATCACCCCGCGGCCGAGCTCCAGGACGGTGAGCGCGTGCATCGGCTTTCCCGCCTGCACCAGACAGGCCGCGCCCGACGAGGCCATTCCGGAGAAACGATGCAGGGTGCTTTCCTGGGACTCGCGGCTGACTTCCATGCCGGTCATCCGCCACATCGCGCTGAGCGCGCCGAAATGGGCCGTCCCGGCTTCCAGCCACGACTCCGCCGCGATGGCGAGATCCGCCCACCGGCCGGCGGCCTCGGCCAGCACGTGTGGTTCCTGATCGTCGATCCTGGTGCACTCGGCCAACATGTTTCTGGCGGCCTGTCGCAGTTCGTCGTCGGGGTGCAGGTCGGTGTAGTCGATCAGCAGGGTGGCGGTCTGCAGGAGGTAGGACGCCTCGAGGTCCTTGGGCAGACCGTCCGTGTTCAGCGCTTCGGTGGTGGCGCTGATGCCCAGCCGAAGGTAGGCAGCATCCTTCGTCGTCTCTACGGCCAGCCGTGCTCCCCTGCCGTACCGGGCCAAGTGACGGTGGTGGTCGGGGTGTTCCTTGCTCAGCCGCTTCGCCACGAGGGTGGCCTCGTACGCCCCGTCGAGGTCCGCGGTCTCCTTGGTCTTCTCGTACTGCGCCAGCCAGATGTCGGCCAGCACCCCGATCGCGTCGACGCGGTGGGGATGGTCCTCGGGCATGGAACCGATGGCCAGGCGCTGAAACGGCACCGCGACGTCGACCACTCCCCGGCCGCCGTGTGCCGCGTGGCTGAGCAGCCGGGCGTGCGCCGCCTGCTGGAGGTACCGGTATCGCGTGGGGTCCGAGGGCAGGGCCGCGGCAAGGGCGCGCCGGGACGTCTGAACGGCCTCGCGCAGGATCCGCTCGTCCCGGCATGTCGGGTACATCAGACACAGAGCCCGGGCCAGGGCCAGCAGGTACTCAGGAAGGGGCTCGAGATCCACCACCTGCCGGAGCGTGGAGACGGCGTACTCGATCTCCAGCAGGGAGCCTGTCGCCTCGTAGGACGTCAGAAGGGCCGCCCCGAGCGCGTACCCGCACTCGGCGGGTACCGGTTCACCGTTCAAGGTCGCCGCGGAGGCCGCCTCACTGACCGCCAGCTTTCGGACGTCGTCCTTGCCCGTGCGTTCGAAGAGGGCGCACAGAGCGCGGCTGAAACCACACAGATAGGTCGCCTTCCGCCTGTCGGTGGCGGTGCACAGCCGGGTCGCCTCGTGTGCGTGGCGGGCCGCTTCGGCCACGTGCGCGGCACCGCCCTCGTAGACGGCGAGGTCGACGAGCGCGGCGCCGAGGTCGTGCCGGACAGCGGCGGAGGCCGGATCGGCGGTCGCGGCCCTCTCCCACAGTGCGACAGCGCGCCGCAGTGGTGCGACGTCGCCCGTTTCACGGTGCAGCGCCTTCAGGCAGCGTGCCATCAGGGCCAGGGTGCCCGGCTGCTGGACATCTCGCTCCACCACCGGATCCAGCAGAGCGATCGCCTCGGCGAGCAGACCGTTACGGCCGGCGTCCGGGTCCGGGTCCGGCGTCGGCAGGGAGACACCCAGCGAGGTACGAGGTGTGACCCGGTAGCAGACACCGGTGACGATCGCTTCCATCGCCGCGTCCTCCAGCGTCTGGAGCACCGTCGGCTTCGTGTTCACGAACCGCTCGTACAGCCCGGTGGCGGCTTCGGCGCGGGCTGCCTCGTGCCGGTGAGGTCTTCGGGAGCGGAACATCTCAGGAGGTCGCCGAGAGCGATGCCAGCTGTGCGCGCCACTCCTGCTCCAAGTGCCGCTTGGTGTGCGCGAGTTTGTCGCGCTCCGCCGCGCTCCGTGCCGCTGTCGGATCGGCCTCGGCCAGCAGCCGCAGAGCCTGCCGCCAGCGACTGGCCAACGTGTCGTGGTCGAGCCCCAGGCCGAGCGCGAGGTGCCCGCTCACATAGACGGTCTGCGCGTGATCGAACTCCCGGTACGGCGAGGGCTCGTACCGCCACAGCACGTCGAGCGAGCTGATCAGGTTGTGAACGCTCTGTCTGCCCTCGACCAGGGTCACCGCCTTCCAGGCACCGGCCATGCCGGCAGTCGCGATGAAATGCGTCAGCGACTCGCCGAGGGGCTCCTTGGCCAATACCCGCCCACCCGTGTGGAGCACACTCGCGGCGCAGAACGCCGCGGTGACGGGCGGCATGGAACGCAGTGGGGCGGCAACCGCTTCGAGTTCGTCCACCGTCCTGAACTCATCGGCCTTTACCGCGACGCACAGCTCCACGAGCAAAGGCCTCACCGCCGACTCCAAGTACTCGTCGTCCGAAGAGAACTTCTCGAACACCGAGTTGGCTTTGCGGATCAGGTCCTCGATCGGCCGTCGATCCCTGCTGAACAGCGCCAACGCCTACTCCGTCCGACCGCGTCCATCCGATCGTGCAATGACACCCGGACCAGTATGTGGCAATGCACCCCGGTCAGGCCCCGGCATGTACAAATGCGGCCCACAGAAAGGGAGTTCGCGGGATGCGGTCCCGTAGCTTGCGCACCGCCCGGTGCAGCGCGAACGCGGCCCGGTCGCTGTCGAATTCCCCTTCCTCGTTCCGTGTCTCGGTGTAGAAGAGGTCCGCGATCTCCACGGCTCTGGCGTCGCTGATCTCCCACTGGGTGCCGACGACATGCGGGAATCCCGCCAGTTGGAACGCGGACACCAGATGGATCGCCTCGTCGGCGAGCCGCGTGGAGCCGCTGAACGCGGTCCGGCACGCCGACAGATAGGCCAGTTGAGCCCGATCGAGGCGTACGGGCGCGAGTCCGGCGACGGTGAACGGCGCCGTCTCATGGTCCAGGAGGAACAGCCGGCTGCTGGACGGGTCGTCGGCGCGGGCCTCGCCGTGGCAGGAGAAGTGCGCCACCGCGCAGCCGGGCAGGTGCGCCAGCACGTTGTCCCGGGTCGGGAGAAGGTCTCCGCTTCCGTTTCCCTTTTCGTCCGGGGAGGGGTCCGGAGAGATGTCCGGGGAGAGAACGACCGGTCGGGGCAGCCGACCGCTGACCTTCTGGACCTCCAGGCGAACCTTGTGCAGCGGTGGTGCGCCGGGCGTGACGGGCATGGCGACGATCAGCGACCGGTCCTCCTCCGCGGCCGCTCCCGCCTGGGCCGTCCCGAGGTTGGTCGCCGCTGTCCTTGCCCGCTGGGTCTCGCGTTGTGTCTCCCGTCGGCGTCGGGCGTGGCTCAGGGCTCGGACCGTAGGCGTGTGAGAGGAGACCACGCGGTCCATGACCGTGCGCCGTCCCGTGCCCGAGGGCCCGCCGGGCGGATCGCCATGATGACCGGCCGCGTGCACCGGCAGCAGCCCCAGCACTCCGCCGGTCGCCCACCACACCCTGGGCCACGGCTCGCCGGGCGCTGGTTCGGCGGTATGGCCCAGCGCGTCCAGGACCGGCCCGGTGACCCGGTCCCAGAGCCATTCCAGGACACCTCGGAGTGTCTTCTGAGCGTCCTGGAGCTGCTGCCGGGACGCCTCCGCGTCCCCCGCGGACTCCAGGGCACGGTGGAACACGCGGATCTGTTCCAGCAGGTCGTCCCAGATGAGCCCGGGCAGCGGGAGGGCAGTGACACCTGTGCCGTGGAGAAGCAGGGCGTCGCTGCGGTAGCGGCTGACAGCGAAGGCGACCACCGCACCCTCCCCTGCCTCGTCGAGCAGGTCGGAAAGGGCGGGAGGACGGGCGAACGAGGAGAACCCCTCCAGGCCGCGGATACGGGCGAGGAGATCGGTGAGACCGGCCGCCCAGCGGCGGCGGTCGGCCGGGGCACCGGACTGCCCGTCCAGCAGGGCCCGCAGCTGGGTGAACCGCTCCGCCAGGTTCGTATGCCGCTCACGGAGTTCGGTCAGGTCGCCCCGGACGTCCAGCGCCTGGCTGAGGAGGACCGCCCGCCCGGCCTCCAGCAACCGCAGCGCCCGCACGGCCCGTTGCCCGTCTTCCTCCGCACCGGGGGACCCGGACGGACCGGCCAGGGCGAGGGAGGCCGCCTCGCCCGCCAGCCCGGCGGTGCGGCCGAGTTCGTACTGCTGATCACCTCGCGCCTGCTGCCCGGGAGCCACCTGAGGAAGCAGCCGGACGGCGTGTTCCAGCAGGTCGGCGGCGCGCCCGGGATCGGAGGAGACGGTCAGGTCGGCCGCGCTGCGGGCGGCGTAGACGCGCAGTGAGGGTGCGGCGGTCTTCGTCCGGGCGGCAGCGGTGAAGACGGAGACTGCTTCATGGAGGTCCTCGTCCGCCGTGGTGCGGTCCTGACGCGTCGTCAGGTGTCGGAGACGGAGCGCGAGGCCGAGGTTGGAGGAGACGCCGGCCAGGTCGGGGTGGTCCGGGGACAGCAGGCCGACGGCGTCCCGGCCCTTGTCGATGGCCTCGTCCAGATCGGTGGCAGCGCCGCGCTCCTCGAACCGTATGCGCAGCGCCAGACCGAGGTTGGACAGCCGGGCGGCCCGCTCGGAGTGGTCGCGGGGCGTGCGGGAGAGGGCCTCACGGCCCGCCTCGATCGCCTCGTCGATGTCCTCCGCACCGCGTTCCCGGAGGTCTCCGTCCCCGTCGCCGTCTCCGTCCTCAGCCTCCTCGCGTCGTCCTCCCCCGTCCCCTTCGTGGAGGATTTCGTACCGTGTCCGCAGCACGAGGCCGAGGTTGGACAGGAGCCCGGCGCGGTCCGGGTGGTCTGCCGGGGTCAGGCTTACGGCCTCCCGCGCGGCGTCGACGGCGTCGTCCAGGTCGCGCTCCCGGTCGTCTCCCGCACCGCGCCCGGTTCGTCGGCGCAGCGCGACGGCGAGGCCGTTGAGCATGGTCGGCCGGTCGGGGTGGTCGGCGGGTACACGGTCCAGGGCCGCTCGGGCGGTACGGACCGCCTCGTCGAGATCGCCGGACATACCGTCCCTCCCGAACCGGACGGCCTGGGCCATGCCGAGGTTGGCGAGCACGGCGGGGCGGTCGGGGTGCCCTTCGGGAGTGTGTACCACGGCCTCTTCCGCGGCCTGGATCGCCTCTTCCAGGTCGGCCTGCCGACCACCGTGTTCATACCGTTTACGGAGCGTCAGTCCGAGGTTGGAGAGTCTGCGGGCCAGAGCGGGATGGCCGGCCGGGGTGAGACGGGTCGCCTCCCGCGCGGCGTCGACGGCGGCGTCCAGATCCTGGGGGGATGCCTGGGTGCCGAAGCGCTGCAGGAGGGTGATCGCCAGGTTGGCCAGCATGACGTCCCGGTCGGGATGGTCGCCGGGAGTCACGTCGAGAATACGGCGCCACCGGCGTACGGCTCGGTCGGGAAGGCGCGGATCGGCGGAGCGGAGCACCAGTTCCAGCAGGGCCGTGGCGTCCACGACGGCCTGGTGGATCAGCAGCGGGCGGAGCGGCTCGGGGAGAGAGGTCATACCGGCGAGCAGGCAGGGGGTGAACATGGCCGCGGCGGCGTCGAGTTCCCTCTCCTCCTCCGCCGGTCGGTCGTCGGGAAGAGCGCGATAGCGGTACCAATGCAGCCAACCGAGGCGGTGACGGGCGATGAGCGCGGCCTTCCTTTCCCCCTCGCTTTCCCCCTCGCCGGGGTACTCGGCGTCGCCGGCGCTCCCGTTCTCGTCCTCGTCCTCGTCCTCGTAGCCGTGCGCGTCCAGCAGGGCGGTCAGCCGGATGGCCTCGTCCTCCGCGCCGGGTTCCAGTACGAGGGTGAGATCCCGAGTCGCGGCCACTCTGCGCAGCCGTTCCGCCACCGCCGCGCTCAGTTCGTCCCGTGTCACCGCGCCCCGCCTCTCTTTGCGATGTGCCCTACGCGGTCTTCGCACCTGCCGCCCACGGGTCAGCCCTCGCCGACCAGGACGAAGGCCGCCCAATGGGAAGGCCGTTCGGCGTACGTGGCGCGAGCCCGGCGCAGACCCACGGACGCGGCGAACCTGTTGAGTTCGACTGTGTCGGCGTCACGCAGCCAGGACTGGGCACGGGCCAGTGCCACCGCGGGCGGCATCGGCGGCTCGTGCTGTTCCGGCGCGCCGAGCAGGTGGTAGGCGTAGAACCTGGCGATCAGCAACGCCGTGGAGCGGTCGTTGACCTCCCACAGGCTTCCGACGACGCCGGCCGCTCCGGACTGCACCAGCCCGGCGGGCAGGCCGATGGCCTCGTCGGGCAGGCGCGTCATGTCGGTCACCGCCGTCCGGCAGGCGGAGGCCACGACGAGCCGGATGCCGGCGAGGGCCTGGCCGTCCAGCAGTTCACGAAGGGTGAGGCGGTCGCCGTCGGCGAGTTCCAGACTGGATGCGACCGGGTCGGCGGAATCGTAATAGCCGTGCCCGGCGAAGTGCAGATGGGTCGCGGCCGGAAGCGCCTGAAGCAGGTTCTCCTTCGTGGCGTCGGCCCCGGTCAGCGTCCGACCGGGGTCGGTGAACAGCCCGCGCACCGCGTCGAGTTCGGGTCCGGCCCAGGGAAGCGGTGGTTCGCACGGATGGGGCTCGGCGACTCCCAGCAGCCGGGGCGTGCGGTACGGATGCTCGGTGGCCGTGGTCCGGGCGGCGATGAGCACGCGCGCGGAGGGTGTGTACGACACGGCGACGTCGTCGAACAGGCAGCGCGTCGTTTCTTCCACCGGAACTTCCACTGGAATACGGGCGGCGTGGACGGGCAGGACGCCGAGGATGCCGGTGGTCACCAGGACGACACGGCTGACGTCCAGGGAGCGCAGGCGCTTCGCCAGCGGAGCCATCAGCCGGGTGCCCAGCAGGTCGAGCAACGGCCGTAGGTCCTCGTCCTCCTCCAGCGACGGGTGTGCGGCGAGCGCAAGGAGCAACTCCGGTTCGGACAGCGGTGCTTGTACGACGTCGATACGGATTCCGGGTTCCTCCGGCAGCCCCTGGACGAGGAGGGCCACACTGCCGTGTCGTGCCGTGATGAGGTAGACCAGCGGAGGTCCGTCGGCCACGGCCCGGCGCACGGCCGCCATCGGCGCCGATCGCAGGAAGTCGTGGAAGCCGGGCAGGGCCCGGACGGCTTCGGTGGCGGCGGTGAGCTGCGCCTGCGCATCCGTCATCGCGGCGCGCAGGCGGCGCGGGGCGCCGGACTCGGCCGTGCCCCGGTCGGCACGCCGGCGGGCCTCCACCGTCCGAACGCGCCGCACGGCTGAGCGGAAGTCGGCCACGACGTCGGGGTGTTCCCGGCCCAGGACGTCCAGTTCGACGCGGTCGCGCTGCAGTCTGTCGCCCAGGTCCCGGGCCCGGCTCTGCTCCATGACGGCGACCGCGCGCTCCGGGCGCCCGGCACGGACCAGGGCGTGGGCG
Source organism: Streptomyces sp. HUAS 15-9 (assembly GCF_025642155.1). Lineage (NCBI taxonomy): Bacteria > Bacillati > Actinomycetota > Actinomycetes > Kitasatosporales > Streptomycetaceae > Streptomyces > Streptomyces qianjiangensis. The sequence goes on from NZ_CP106798.1 coordinate 2,614,620, forward strand.
GCCTCTCGGGGAAGGTCGGCGGTCTGGACGAGTTCTGCCTCCTTGCCGCCGGGCAGCACGGTGATCCGGTAGAGGTTCTCAGCCGCTTCGAGAGCCCGCTCGTAGGCGTCGGCCGCCGCGGGCCAGGCCCCGGTCTCGGCGTGCGCGTCGCCCAGCAGGCCCCAGGCGCGCCGGGCGTGGTCGGGCGCGCTCGCCGACGGGACGAACGACACGACCTCGGTGAGGAGCCCCACCGCCCTGGCGACCCGGTCGCCCCTGCCCTCGGGGCTGAGAGAGGTCAGCCAGGCCCTGGCCAGCTCGGTGGCGGACTCGGCCCACTCCAGGGGCACCGTGTCCGGTGTGCGTGTCTCGAGGCTGCTTTCCAGCAGTTGGACGGCTCGCTCGGTGTCGGGCCGGTCCCCGCGGCGCAGGGTGGCGGCCAGGTTGTAGCGGGCGCGTGCCGCTTCGTGGTGGTCGCCGTGCGCTTCGTACGTCTCCAGCGCCGTCGTGTGGAGCAGGATCGCGGTGTCGAGTTCCTCGGCCGTGACCTCGCGGCGCTGGACGAGGGTGTTGGCCAGGTTGTCCGCGATGGAGGCGTGCATGAGGGGGTCCTCGTCCGCGGGGGCCAGTTCGAGGCCGCGTCGGTACCACGCGACCGCCTCGTCGAGGGCGGCCGAGCCGCTGCGGACGGCGGTGTTGGCCAGGGCGTCGGCGATGGCGGTGGCGGCGTTCGCCATGTCGAGCGGGAGCCGTGACTCCTCGTAGAGCGCGAAGGCCTGCTGCGCGTGGTGCAGGGCCGTACTTTGGTTGGCATCGTGGTCGCCCTGGAGCCGCATCCGGTAGCAGCGGCTCAGGTTGACCAGCGCGTGGGCGCGTGCGGGGCCGCTGAGTTCAGGCATCCGTACTGCTTGTTCGAGGTGGCGCCGGCCGAGTTCCAGTGCGTCGGGGTCCGCGGCGAGCGCCGGTTCGGACAGGACGAGACCGATGTTGCTCTGCGCGATCGCCCAACGGTCCGGGAAGTCCTCCCGGGTGAACACGGTCAAGGCTGCGAGGTGGCGGTGCAGCGCACGGCGCAGGTTGCGGGTCCGGTCGGCCGGGCACTCCCAGTAGGCGTTTGCCAGGTTGGCGACGGTCGCCGCCCACTCCACGGGGCTGGTGGAACGGCGGAAGAAGGTGAGGGCGCCGCGGAGGGCACGCTGTGCCTGTGCGATGTTCTCGGCCTTGTTCCCACGCGGGCGGGAGCGCCAGGCCGATCCCAGGAAGGCCTGGACCACGGCCCACTTGTCCCGGCTCTCCGGCCGGTTCAGCAGCCGGGCCGCCTGCTCGGCGAGCCGGATCGACTGGTCGTGGCCCTCGGGGTCACCGCCGGAGCTCGTGGCGTACAGCTGGGCGAGTTCGGCGAGGAGGAGTCCGTGTGCTCCTGGATGGCGGTCGGCGGGGACGAGTGCGAGCGCCTCGGTGAGCAGGGCGCCGCGCCGGTCGGGGCGGTCCGTGAGCAGCCTCTGCCGCAGCGGTTCGGACAGGCCGGACGGCAGCGGCTCGGCGTTGTCCCCGGCGACCCTGCACAGCTCCGCCCAGTCGATCCGGCACCACTCGGCCAGAGCGCCGTCGGGCAGGGCCGCGAGGTGATCCAGTGCCGCGTCCAGACGGCCTTCTCCGGCCCGCCCGCCCGTCGCGTCCGGAACAGGCCGGACCGCGTCCGGAACCGAGCCGATCGCGTCCCGCCGGTTGACGAGCATCTGCAGCGCCAGCCCGCCGAGCAGTGCGGGATGACCCGTGACGGCCGCGTCCCGTTCCTCCTTCGTCTCGGCGGTGAGCAGAGCGGCCACGGCCTCCTCCGCCTCCAGGACGGCGTGGAGCTCCTCCATTTCGCGGGCGGGCGCACCGGTGGCGCGTGTCCTGTCCAGGGCTTCGCGTGCGGCGGCCCGCGCGGCGGGTGTGTCTCCGCGCCGCCGGTGCAGACGTGCGGCGGTGTGCAGCGCCTCTGCCGCGTCGGGGGCGGCGCCGTCGGCGTCGAACATCTCGACGGCGACCCGGAGGGTGCGCAGTGCCTCCTCGTCGGCGCCCGCCTCGGCCTGGGCCGCCGCGACGAGCCGCAGGGACCGCGCCTCGTTCAGCCGGTCGCCCATGGCGTGGAAGAGGCGCCGGGCGCGGGCCGAGTAGTCGGCCGCCTGGTCCGGGTCGCCGAGCGCGTGCAGAAGCGGAGCCAGATCACCCGACGTCCGGGCCTCGCCGCGCGGATGGCGGGCGGTGCGGTAGGCCAGCGCCGCCTGCTGCAGCAGGGCCGCGGCCCGGGCCAGGTCACCACGGCGGTGGTGGAGTTGTCCGAGGTGGGCCAGTGCCGAGGCACGGACCGGCTGGTCGTCCAGGTCGGTGGCGAGGTCGGCGACCTCCTGGAACACCGGCTCGGCGTCGGCGTCCCGTCCCTGGTGCTGCAGCGCGACCCCCAGGCTCTGGAGCAGGTCCATACGCACCGGGTCGGTTCCGAGGCGCGCCGCGCCCGCGAGGCCGAGACGGCTGGTCGTCTCCAGAGCGGCCCAGTCCTGTACGGCGATCAGGAAGTGCACCAGATGCTGTGCCAGTGCGACGGTCCGCTCGTCGTCTCCCGCGTCGGCCGACGACTCCAGCCGCTCCGACAGCGCTGCTCCGGCGGACGAGAACCAGGCAAGGGCGGTACCGCGCGCCTGTCCGTCCTGTGCGGCGGAGCCGGTCAGCATGCCCGCCATCTCGGCGAGCAGGTCCGGCTCCCCGGTGTCCATGCTCATACCCCTCCCCCGGGTAGGCGATCACCGTCGCCCCGCTGTCCGGATCCACGTGGGGGAACCGGAGCGGCGGCTCGGACGTATAGATCTGTGTCGCGACGGATACGCTAAGTGAAGAGTACGGGGTCGAGGGGGATCGGTGACGGGTCGGCAGACGATCGACGACGAGACGCGAACCGACGTGTTGGAGGTGCTGGGCGATCTGCTCGAATGGAGGCTCTCGCCCCAGCGTTGGGACCGGGTGCAGGCCCTTGTGGACGAGCTCGCCGAAGCGCTGGCGGCCGGTGACGGCGACGGTGTACGCGACGTCACCTCCGAACTCGAGCTGTCCGGGCCGGTGCGGATCACCAGGATCGGTGCCGACCCGGTGATCCCGGCCCCGCCGCACACCCGGGACCAGGCGAATCATCTGGTCCACTCGCTCGGTGGCCCGCCGCCGCAGGGCGCCGAGCCCGGCGTAGGCACCGTCACCCGGGGAGGTGGCGATGACGACGGACCTGGCCAGGTCGCCGATTGATCAGGAGCTCGTCGTCCATCTCTATACGGCGCTTGACGGACCGTATGCCCCGCAGGGGTACGAGCAGATACGCCGCATCTGGGAGCGCTGCCGGGACGAGCTCGGCATGGACCAGCCGATCGCCGGCACGGGCCTGCCGACCGCGCTGCCGCCCGATCCCAGAACCCTCGTTCCGGGAAGGCCCGCGGCCGCTCAGGAGCTCCCGACGGCGGACTTCCAGGCGGTGGTGCGGCGCGAGCACGACGTGGTCAACCTGTCGGTCGCTCTGGCGGCGCCGCTCGGGTCTGCCTCCAGACGCCTGCGCATCGGCTCGGCCTCGCCTCCCGGCTGGGTGGAGTTCGATCGGTGGTGGGCCGGGCTGACCGCCGACGGCACCGAGGCGCTGCTGGGCGAGACGCGTGTGTACCAGGCGAAGTTCGTCGGTGCGGACATCCCGCCGCTCGACCTCGCGGCCGCCGAGGTCCGCAGGGCTCTTCCCGACGGCGACAACGCTCCCTACTGGTGGCAGCGGGGCTGGACCACCGAGCAGGGCTTCGCCGTGTGGGAGCTCTCGCCGGACGACACCGGGCCCGGGCGGCGCATCGTCGTACTGGCCCCGCAGGACCAGGACGCACAGCTCAGCGCCTGGACGTGGAGCCAGGGGCAACCCGACATGCCACCCCTGTGCCGCTACTCCCTGCACGCGGCGAAGCTGCGCTACCAGGCCCGGGTCCGGGGCGACGGAGAGGTGATCGGCACCCTGATCCGGCGGGTCGTCGAACGTACCGAGCAGCTGCCCGAGTTGGCCCGTCGGCACCCGGCCGACGCCCCCGCCGAACTCGGTGCGCTGCGCGACGACGAGGCTCGACTCGCCCTGGTCCACGCCAATGTGCGGGACATGCTGCAGACCGTGCGCATAGCGGTCGACAACATGACCAAGGACCGGGCCGGCCTCTTCCCCACCGACCGGGAACTCGCCGAGTGGCTCCCCCGTCAACTCGGCAACGACGCCGACTATCTGACGAGCGCCCGCCTGCGCGCCGAGGATCTGCGCCGCCTGCTCGGCCCCGTACCCGACGCGGCCGGCCCTCAGCCGGGCGCCGATACCCAGCGGAGACCGTCTCAGCCGAGCGGCGATACCCAACGGGGGCCGTCTCAGCCGGGCGGCGGTTCCGTCCGCTCGTCCGCGACGCCCGACGAGCCCCGCTCCGCCCGCTCCCCCGCTGATGGCGCCTTGGGGCCCGTCGGACTCCGTATGGGGTTCGCCGTGGACATCGAGGGATACAGCCGCCGCACGTCCCCGGAACAGAGCGACCTGCAATTCCGGCTCGCCCACCTCGTCCGGCAGGTCCTCGGAGGTCTGGGCATCTCCCTGGAGGAGACCGACCACCAGGGCACCGGAGACGGGATGAACATCTTCCTCCCGGACAAGACGGAACTGCACCGGGCACTGCCGCACGTACTGCGTTCCTGGCAGGACCAACTCGGCGCCGACAACCGCCGTTTCCGCGACCGGATGCGCCTGCGCCTGGCCACCGTCGTGGGACCGGTCGGAATCGGCGCCCTCGGCTACTCGGGCAGCGGCATCATCAAGGTCAGCCGCATGCTCGACAGCGCGGTCCTGCGCACCGCTCTCCGGAACAATCCGCAGGTCGACTTCGCCGCCCTGGTCTCCGACCCGCTCTACGAGTACGTCGTCGGGGAGGGCTATCCGGGGCTGGACCCGGAGCAGTTCCGGCGTGTGCGCGCCGAGTTCAAGGAGTACGAGGCACAGGCGTGGCTGTGGCTTCCCGCCTGACGCCGGAAGTATCACCGAGGAACGAAGGGACCCCTATGGTGCCCAGAACGCGACGTCGGCCGACGTCCATACCGCGGATACACCCGCCGCAGTCGTCCGGCGTGGACAACGCCTGGCGAACGCTCCAGATCGTCACCGACTGGATCAAGCACGCCGAAGCCAAGGCGGCGGTGACGCTCACCGCGGCGGGAGTCATCGGAGGCATCCTGTACAGCCTGGTCACCACCACATCCCCGCGCAACCTCCCCTTCGACCTCGCCGCATCCCTGGGCGCTGCGCTGACCGCGGGCTCGGCGATGGCCGCCGGCCTGGTCCTGCGCCCGCGCAGGAAGACCAACGGGAACAACGGGAACAACGAGCAGCCACCCAACCTGCTGTTCTTCGAACACATCGCCCGCGCCTACCGCTCCCCCGAGGACGGCTACACCCAAGCGCTCTCACGCCTCCTGGCCGACGACAGAAAACTGACCACCGCCGTCGCCGAACAGATCTGGGCCAACGCGCACGTCGCCCGCCAGAAGTACTTCTGGAGCAGTATCGGCACCGTCCTGCTCCTGTACGCCTTCGCGTCCGTACTCCTGACCGCGACCCTCGGCGTACTCGGCGACGCGACGTAAGCAACCGCGGCGTGAGCAACGAGGAGCGGCAGACGAGTCGGGCTGTACGCCGGGTTCTGTTCCCCGGGTTCCTCGCGGAGCCCGGGGCGACGGCCATCCATCTAGGGCCGGCGTTGCCGTCGGCCTCGTGCGGTCTACCCGCGGACTCGGGCGGGCAGCCCTCGAACGTCCGCGCAGAGCCGCCTTTTACAGCCGCTCCTTTTGACCTTGCTCCGGGTGGGGTTTACCTAGCTGCCCAGGTCACCCTGGGCACTGGTGGTCTCTTACACCGCCGTTTCACCCTTACCGAGGACCGAGGTCCCCGGCGGTTTGTTTTCTGTGGCACTGTCCCGTGGGTCGCCCCAGGTGGCCGTTAGCCACCACCCTGCCCTGCGGAGCCCGGACGTTCCTCGGGAAGCCCCCTAGGGGGACTCCACGCGGCCGTCCGCCCGGCTCGTCTGCCGTGTGGACCATGTTAGCGGGCGTGCCGGCCTCTTCGGCGCCGCGGCCGTGGCCAGGACCGATCCCGCCAGGATCAGGGTGAAGGCCACGATGATGCCGGCCGTCAGGGGCTCGTCCAGGAACAGGGCGCCCGCCGCCACCGCGACCGCCGGATTGACGTACGTGATCACCGTGGCCCGGGTCGGGCCCGCCTCCTTGATCAGTTCGAGGAAGGCCACGAAGGCGACCGCCGTGCAGATGACACCGAGGCCCGCGAGGGCGGCCAGGACCTGGGTGGAGGGGACCTCGGAGGGCCAGGTGGCCGCGGCGGCGGGGGCGTAGACCAGGGCGGCCAGCGCCAGGCAGGGGGCCGTGAGCTGGAGGGTCGGGACGTCCTTGAGGCGGCGTGCGGCTATCAGGGGTGCCGTCGCGTAGCCCAGCACCGTCAGGAACACCTCTCCGAGTGAGCGCGCGTCGCCGCCTGTGAGGTGGGGGATCGTGAGCACCGCGACGCCCGCGAGGCCGAGGCCCAGGCCGGTCACCCGGCGGATGCCCAGCCGTTCCGTCTCACCGAAGAAGCGGGCCAGGACGACGCCGACGATCGGGACGCCCGCGATCAGCAGGCCCGCCGTGGAGCTGGACAGATGCCGTTCCGCGTCGGTGAGGGTGAACCAGGGGCCCATGATCTCGATGCACGCGAAGGCCAGCATGGGGCGCCAGTGGGCGCGGACGGTCCTGGTCAGGCCCCCCTGGCGCAGCGCGAAGGGGAGCAGGAGCAGCGCGCCCAGCGCACAGCGCGTGAAGACCACCATCGACGGGGACACCGCGTCCACCGCCACCTTGATCATCAGATAGGGGATGCCCCAGACCACTCCCATCAGGGAGAACAGGAACCAGCCGCGTGCAGTCATACGGCGAGTTTCAGCCGTCTCACCACCGGGTGTCTTGAACGCTGTTGCGGTACGCCGCCGGCGTCACCCCCAGCACCCGGCGGAACCAGCGGGTGAGGTGCGCCTGGTCCGCGAAACCCACCAGGGGCGCCACCTCGGCCGGGCGCAGGCCCGAGTCCAGCAGGGTGCGGGCCCGGGTCACCCGGTACTGGGCGAGCCAGGCGTAGGGGGGCATGCCCATCGTCGTACGGAACGCGCGCAGGAGTTGGTACCGGGACAGGCCCAGGTCGGTGGCGAGGGCGGCCAGCGAGGGCGGCTCCAGCAGTTCGTCGGCCAGACGGTCACGGACCGTCAGCGCTACGCCGTGCGCGCCCGGGAGATGGTCCGACGCCGGTCTCGCCGTGGAGTGGCGCCGGGCCAGGGCCGTGAGCAGCCAGGGGAGGCGCGCCTCGGCCTCCAGGGGGTCGGGGCAGCGGGCGAGTTCGGCGTGGGCGAGCCGGAAGGCGGTGGCCAGTTCGGGGTCGTCGACGAGCGGCTCGCGAAAGTGCGGGAGGCCCCCGAGGGTGCCGTCGGCCAGCAGGGCGGGGTCGGCGTACAGGGCGCGGTAGGCGTAGCCCTCCGTGGGTGTGGCGGGGCCGCCCGTGTGCACCTCGCCAGGGGCCAGTACGACGATGGAGCCCGGGCCGGTACGGATGTGGCCGCCTCGGTAGTCGATCACCTCGGAGCCGCCGACGCACACGCCGATGGTGAATTCGTCGTGGGCGTGCGGGGCGTAGACGTGTTTGTCGAAACGGGCCGTGAGGAGGTCGAGCCGGGGTCCGCAGCGGCCCAGCCTCGCTCGCGTCCATCGCGCCTGCTCCGGCATGTGACACCCCCTTGTGCGCCCTGCGCCCTCGCCCTGCGTGCTTCTACGGGTGCAATGCATCCGGCGCCGGTTTCCATGCCGGGCAGCGGGAGGTCCGTGGGTGTGCGCTTGACCCTGCCGCGACGTCAACGTCTGTACTGATCCCATGCGGATCGGAGAACTCGCCACCGCCGTGGGCGTCACCACGCGCACCGTGCGGCACTACCACCACCTGGGCCTGCTGCCCGAGCCCGAGCGCCGGCCGAACGGCTATCGGAGCTACACCCTCCGGCACGCCGTCGTACTCGCCCGGATCCGGCGGCTGACCGAGCTGGGGCTCGGCCTGGCCGAGGTGCGGGACGTGCTCGCGGAGGACGCCGGCAAGGACCTCGTCGAGGTGCTCACCGAACTCGACGAGGACCTGGCCCGGCAGGAGAAGGAGATCCGGGAGCGCCGGGCCCGGCTGCGGGCGCTGCTGGACGCGGGTGAGCTGACCGCCCACGATCCCGTCTCCCCCGAACTGGCCGCGCTGCTCGCCGGGATGGCGCCCGCGTACGACTCCCCCATGGCCGCCAAGGACCGCGAGATCCTCGCGCTGATCGACACCGGGGCACCCGCGCCGGAGAAGGAACGGATGATGTCCGCCCTGCGCGGCGTCCTGGACGACCCGGACGCCCTGGCCCGCGCCCAGGAGGCGTACGCGCTGCTGGACCGGCTGGCGGACGCCGACCGGGACGACCCGCGCGTGGCGGAGACGGCCCGTTCCCTCGCCGCCTGCATCCCGCGGGATCTGCTGCCCGAGGAACAGATCGATCTCCCCCACTCTCGACTTCGCTCGACCGGGGGGACCCCCACCGCCGCGGTCCTCCGTGCCGTCTACGCCGACCTGGCGCCCGCCCAGGCGGAGGCGATCCGCCGCGCGCTGCGGATTCTCACCGGGGGACGGCCATGAGGACGGCGTACGCGCTCGCCCGTCACGAAGTGCGGCTGCTCGCGAGTCTGTGGCTGTGGGTGGTCCGGCGCGGCCACGGGACGGGCGCGGGCCGGGGGTTCGGGTATGCGCGGGGGCAGGGCGCGACGACGGCCGGGTTCGCCTTCGTGTGTGTGATCGAGACGTTCACCATGTCCGTACTGCTGCGCGACTGGCCCACGGCGCACCGGGTGGTGCTGGCCCTGGACGTCTACACCGTGGTGCTGGTCGTCGCGCTGCACGCGGCGTCCGTGGTCCGTCCGCACGTGCTGACGGCGGATGCGCTGCGCGTCCGCCATGGGGTGCGCGTCGATCTGCGGATACCGCTGGAGCGGATCACGGCCGTACGGCGCGAGACCCGCTCCACCCACGAGGGCGCCGACGCCCGCGAACTGAACATCGCGGTCGGCTCCCAGACCTCCGTCACCGTGGAGCTGGCCGGGCCCGTCCCCCATGTCACCCTCCTCGGCCGTCGGCGCGAGGTGAGCGTGGTCCGGCTGCACGCCGACGAGGCCGACCGTCTCGTACGGGCCCTCAGGCAGGCGCGAACAGCACCTTCGCCGCTCCCGGATCCGCCTGCACGAGCCTGACCCGCAGCCGCTCCCCCAGGGGGAGGCGGTCGCCCTCGATCCGGCCGATGACGGCGGGCGACTCGAGCTGCACGGTCCCCACGGTGGGCCGGTCCTCGTCCACGTCGACCACGCATCCGTCGAAGACGTCCCCGACCCGGTCCATCAGCAGCGCGGCCTCGACGATGTCGACGCACTCCCGCTCCACGGTGGCCGCGCGCCGGGAGCCCTCGGCCATCCACCGGGGCAGTTCGTCGAGCGCGGCGAGCACCCAGTCCGGCGAGGAATGTCCGGCGGCGGCCGCGAGGCAGATCTCGGTGGCGTAGCGGTCGGCGAGCCGGCGCAGCGGGGCCGTGCAGTGGGCGTAGGGGGCGGCGACTGCGGCGTGCGTGGTGAGCGCGGGCAGGGCGCCGTTCCGGAAGACGGTGTAGCCCGCGCCGCGCAGCAGGGTCGTGCACTCCTGGAGGAAGGCCGCGTGCCGGGGGCGGTGCGGGTCGAGGGAGCGGATCAGTGCCGCGTAGGACATGTGGTGCGGCCAGTCGATGCGCAGGGCGTGCGCGGTACGGCGCAGCCGGGCCACGGCGCCGCCCGGGGCGGCCGGGAGGGTGCGCAGGACGCCGGTCCCGTGGGCCAGCATCACTTGGGCCGCCGCCATGCCGGTGAGCAGGGAGAGCTGGGCGTTCCAGGCCTCGACGGGGAGGGGGGCGCGGTAGGCCGGGGCGTAGCGGTGGTCGCTCTGGACGATCTGCTGCTCGGGCACCTGGAGCGAGATGCCGCCGCGCTCGGCCTCCAGTCGCTCGCGGGTCTCGCCGATCTCCTTGAGCAGCGCGACCGGGACCTCGGCGGTGCCGGTGTCGATCTGCTTCTGCACGCCCTCGTGGTCGAACCTGGCGCGGCTGCGGACCAGGGCCCGGCGGACGTCGACGGCGCGCTGACGGCCGTCCGCGTCGAGGTCGACGGTCCACAGGACGGCCGGGCGGTCCTGGTCCGGGAGGAGGCTTGCGGCGCCGTCGCCGAGGACGCCGGGGTGCAGCGGGACCTTGCCGTCCGGGAAGTAGAGGGTGGTCGCCCGCCGGTGGGTCTCCGCGTCGAGCACGCCGCCGGGTACGACGAAGGCGGCGACGTCGGCGATGGCGTAGCGGACGCGGTGGCCGCCGTCCCGGGGGGACAGATGGATCGCCTGGTCGAGGTCGGTGGAGCCGGGCGGGTCGATGGTGAAGAAGGGGATGTCGGTGGCGTCGTACGCCGGCGGGGCGGGGGCCTTCGCGGCCCGCTCGGCCTCGGCGAGCACCTCGGCCGGGAAGTTCCGGGGAACTCCCAGTGCGGCACGGAGCGCGGTGAAGGCGGCCCGGAGAGGGGCTTCGGGGGCGCCGGTCACGCTGATGTGGCGGCGGGGCATGAGTCGAGCGTAGGGCGGGGGCGGGCGGGTGGCACGCCGTACGCTGGCGCGGAACAGCTCTATCGAAGGAGTACGTGTGCTCGTCCTGCTGCCTCCCTCCGAAGGCAAGGCGTCCTCGGGCCGTGGCGCCCCCCTGAAGCCGGAGTCGCTGTCCCTGCCGGGGCTCGGCGCCGCCCGTGAGGCCGTGCTGGGCGAGCTCGTCGAGCTGTGCGCGGGTGACGAGGAGAAGGCGCGCGAGGTGCTCGGGCTGAGCGAGGGGCTGCGGGGCGAGGTCGCGAAGAACACGGTGCTGCGGACGGCCGGGGCCCGCCCGGCCGGGGAGATCTACACGGGTGTCCTGTACGACTCCCTCGGCCTGGCCTCCCTCGACACGGCCGCCAAGCGGCGTGCCGCGCGCTCGCTGCTGGTCTTCTCCGGACTGTGGGGCGCCCTACGGGTGACCGACCGAATCCCCTCCTACCGCTGCTCGATGGGCGTGAAGCTGCCGGGCCTCGGGGCCCTGGGCACGCACTGGCGCACGGCCATGGCGCCGGTGCTTCCCGAGGTGGCGGGCGGCGGCCTGGTCCTCGACCTGCGATCCTCCGCGTACGCGGCCGCCTGGAAGCCGAAGGGTGAGGTCGCGGGGCGCACCGCGACCGTGCGGGTGCTGCACGCTCCGACCCGGAAGGTCGTCAGCCACTTCAACAAGGCGACGAAGGGGCGGATCGTGCGGAGCCTGCTGTCGTCGGGGTCCGCGCCGGAGGACCCGGCCCGGCTGGTCGAGGCGTTGCGCGATCTCGGGTACGTGGTGGAGGCGGAGTCGCCCGCGCAGGCGGGGCAGGCATGGTCGCTGGACGTGCTGGTGACGGAGATTCACTGACCCCGAGCCGCCCTCCCCGGCAGGGCATTGCGGCATGTGCAACGAGCTTTGCGCATGCTGTGTGCCGTGGGCAGGATGTGCGCCATGCCGCCGCCACCCTCTCTGCTGGACCTCGCGCCCGTCGTTCCGGTCGTGGTCGTCGAGGACGCCGCCGACGCCGTACCGCTCGCGCGGGCGCTGGTCTCGGGCGGGCTGCCCGCGATCGAGGTGACGCTGCGGACCCCGGCCGCGCTCGACGCCATCAGGGCGATCGCCGCCGAGGTGCCGGACGCGGTGGTGGGCGCGGGCACGGTCATCGCACCGGCTCAGGTGAGCGAGTGCACGGCGGCGGGGGCGCGGTTCCTGGTGAGCCCGGGCTGGACGGACGTGCTGCTGGACGCCATGCGGGCCTCAGGGGTGCCGTTCCTGCCGGGGGTGTCGACCACGACGGAGGTGGTGGCGCTGCTGGAGCGCGGGGTGCGGGAGATGAAGTTCTTCCCGGCACAGGCGGCCGGCGGCACGGCCTATCTGAGGTCGCTGGCCGGCCCGCTGCCGCAGGCCCGCTTCTGCCCCACCGGGGGCATCGGCCCGCTCAACGCCCCGGAGTATCTGTCCCTCCCCAACGTCGGCTGTGTGGGCGGGACCTGGATGATCCCGGCGGACGCGGCCGGCGCCGGGGACTGGGGGCGCGTCGAGGCGCTGGCACGTCAGGCGGCGCGGCTTACAGCGGCTCAGCGGAGGTGAGAGGTGTCATTGAACAGCCGTACGCTCGCGTTGCCGTCCGCGTAGTACGCGACCGCCGACAGCGAGGCCGCCGACAGTTCCATGCGGAACAGGGACTCGGGCGGGGCGCCGAGGGCGAGGCGGACGAAGGTCTTGATCGGGGTGACGTGCGTGACGAGCAGGACCGTGCGGCCCGCGTACGCCGCGACCAGTTTGTCGCGGGTGGCGGCGATCCGGGTGGCGGTCGCCGCGAAGCTCTCGCCGTCGCCGGTGGGCCGGGCCTGAGTATCGGCCAGCCAGGCATTGAGGTCGTCCGGGTGGCGCTCGCGCACCTCGCCGAAGGTGAGTCCCTCCCAGGCGCCGAAGTCCGTCTCCCGCAGCCCGTCGTCGATCGCGACGTCCAGCCCGAGGTGGGCGGCGACGATGCCGGCGGTCTCGCGGGTCCGGGCCAGCGGAGACGCGACGATCGCCTGGATCGTGCCTCGCCTCGCCAGCGCCGCCCCGACCCGCTCGGCCTGCTCCCGGCCGACGTCGGAGAGGGACGGATCCGTACCGCCACTGCCCGAGAACCGCTTCTGCGGAGTCAGCGGGGTCTCACCGTGCCGCAACAGCACGAGGGTGGCGGGCGCGCCGAGATCGGGGGCGGAGCTCCAGCCGGGGGTGGAGGTGGCGGGGGCGGATGTGGCAGTGGTCGCGGCCGGGGAGCCGGACGGCGTTGCCGTGCCGGAGGCCACCGCGTGGGCGGCGCGCATGTCGGCGTCGGACTTCACGCCCTCCTGCGGCGGCTCCGGAATGGCGGCCGGCCTCTTCAGGGCCGCCGTCGAGGCCGACGCGTCCCACTGTTCGCCCCGGCTCCCGGCGTCCATCGCCTCGTTGGCCAGTCGGTCCGCGTGCTTGTTCCGCTCGCGCGGGATCCACTCGTACGTCACCCGGTCCGCCGGAAGGACGCGACTCGCCTCCATCGCGAGGGGCTTCAGATCCGGGTGCTTGATCTTCCAGCGCCCCGACATCTGCTCGACGACGAGCTTGGAGTCCATCCGGACGTGGACCCGGGCCGACGGGTCCAGTTCCCGCGCCGCCCGCAGACCGGCCAACAGCCCCCGGTACTCGGCGACGTTGTTGGTGGCGACCCCGATGTGCTCGGCCGCCTCGGCGAGAGTCTCGCCCGTGGCCGCGTCGATCACCACGGCCCCGTAGCCGGCCGGCCCCGGGTTGCCCCGCGACCCGCCGTCGGCCTCGACGATGAACTCCCGCACGCCGTCCGCCCCTTACAGTCCCGACTCGGCCGTGCGCACCAGGATGCGGCGGCAGTTCTCGCAGCGCACGACCGTGTCCGGCGCGGCCTTGCGGACCTCGGCGAGCTCGGTGATGGCGAGTTCCTGGCGGCAGCCCTGGCAGGTCCGCTGGTACAGCTTGGCCGCGCCGATGCCGCCCTGCTGCTCGCGCAGCTTGTCGTAGAGCTTGAGCAGGTCCGCGGGGACGGCGCCCGCGACGACCTCGCGCTCCTTGGTCACCGAGGCCGCCTCGCCGTCGATCTCCTCGAAGGCGGCGTTACGGCGGCCGGTCGCGTCATCGATCTTCGCCTGGACGGAGGCCACCCGCTCGGTCAGCTCGCCGACGCGCTCCTGAGTGGCCTCGCGGCGCTCCATGACCTCAAGGACGATGTCCTCCAGGTCGCCCTGCCGCTTGGCGAGGGAGACGATCTCCCGCTGGAGGTTCTCCAGGTCCTTGGGGGAGGTGATCGCGCCGGAGTCGAGGCGCTGCTGGTCGCGGGCGGCGCGCTGGCGCACCTGGTCCACGTCCTGTTCGGCCTTGGTCTGTTCGCGGGCGGTGTCGCTCTCCTCGGTCTGCGCGGCGACGAGCAGGTCGCGCAGCTGGGTGAGGTCCTTGGTCAGTGAATCGATCTCGGCGTGCTCGGGCAGTGACTTCCGCTTGTGCGCCAGCTGCTGCAGGCGGACGTCGAGGGCCTGGACGTCGAGGAGTCGGATCTGGTCGGCGGGCGCGGCGTTCAGTTGGGGGCTCCCGTTGAGCTAGAAGACGAAGGGGCGCGCGAAGCGCTCGTTGGAAGGGTGGTGGGCGACGGGCGGGCGGACGCCGCGTGGGCGGTCCAGGGGTCGGTGACCGTCTTGGAGACATGGACCCGCAGGTCCCAGCCGTGGCGGTCGGAAATCTCGTCGAGCTGGGCTGCGGCCAGCTCGCACCAGGGCCATTCGGTGGCCCAGTGCGCCGCGTCGAGCAGCGCGAGAGGACTGTGGGAGACGGCCTCGGAGGCCGGGTGGTGGCGCAGGTCGGCGGTGAGGAAGGCGTCGACGCCGGCCGCCCGGACCTGGTCGAAGAGGCTGTCGCCGGAGCCGCCGCTCACCGCGATCGTGCGGATGACCCTCTCGGGGTCGCCGGCAACCCGGATGCCCTGCGCGGTGGCGGGCAGCCGCTCGGCGGCGCGGGCGGCGAACTCGCGGACGGTGAGGGGGTGGTCGAGTTCGCAGACCCGGCCGAGGCCGCGGCGGCCCTCCGGGTCGGTGGGGTCGGGCACGAGCGGCCGTACGACCCTGAGGTCCAGGGCGCCGGCCAGCGCGTCGCTGACGCCGGGGTCGGCGGTGTCGGCGTTGGTGTGGGCGACGTGCAGCGCGATGTCGTTCTTGATCAGCGTGTGCACGACCCGGCCCTTGAAGGTGGAGGCCGCGACCGTCGTCGTACCGCGCAGATAGAGCGGGTGGTGGGTGACCAGCAGGTCGGCACCCAGCTTCACCGCTTCGTCGACGATGTCCCGCACGGGGTCCACGGCGAACAGGACCCGGGAGACCTCCTGGTCGGGGTCGCCCACGACGGTGCCGACCGCGTCCCAGGACTCGGCCCGCTCGGCGGGCCACAGTTTCTCCAGCGCGGCGATGACTTCAGACAGACGGGGCACGGGGAAAAGGCTACCTGCCTGTTCTGCGGGGATGTACCGGTCGGTGTCCGAAGGGCCCCTTGCAGCACATCCGCCCTCGTTTCCTCAGGCGAACCGCGGCCCGGCCACCCGTATTGGTGAAGCGCTTGCCTGCCGGTTCCACGTCTGTGCGTACGAAAACTAGCTTCGTCGCCGGAGGTGACCGAACGATGACGGCCTGTGCGATGGAAACCACGGCCGCCGGCAAGGGCGACGACGTGCCGGCGGCGGGCTGCAGCATCACGGTGGACGGTGCCTACGCCGCCCGTCTCGCGCTGGGCGGCGACTCCTGGTTCCCGGAGCGCTGGACACTGGACGGCCCCGAGCCGTACGCCGTGCCGCTGCCCGGCAACCAGCCCGAGGAGCCCGGCACCGAGGTGCAGCCGATGGGCGACGGGCGGGTCCTCATCCACCGGCTGGTGGAGCGGCGGCACGCCTTCTCGCTGCTGTACCCGACCGGCCCCGGCACCGGTGAGCTGCCGCTGGGCACGGTGGAGTGCCCGGACCCGGGCACGGGGCTGCGGCTGCTGCCGCCGGTGCCGGGAGGCATGCGGGCGTACGCCCTGGAGGTCGGCCCCCGCTCCACGGCCGTGTGGCTGGTGGCGGGCGGCGCCTTCGGGCCCGAGCACCTCGCCGAGGTCCCGGGGCGCTGCTCGGGCGGGGTCTGGCTGGACCGCACGGGACGGATGCTCGCCCTGGACCGGGAGCTGGGCGGGATCACCAAGGCGGTCGTGGTGGATCTGGAGCGGGGCGGCGAGGTGTCACCGCTGCTGCAGATCGCGGCGGGCAGCGACGACCGGCTGCTGCTCGCCGATCCGGACAGCGGGCTGATCCTGGTCGGCTCGGACGCGCCCTCCCCCGGGCGGGAACGGTTGGGCTGGGGCGTCCTGGGCAGCAGTCTGCCGGTGCGCTTCCCGGAATGTCTGCGGCTGGCCGAGTGCGTGGTGACACCGTTCGCGATCCAGCCGGGGCAGGCGCTGACGCCGGAGCAGTGCGCGGTGGCGCTGCACATCGAGGGTCCGCACGGCAGTTGGGTCGGGGTGTGGCGGCCCGCGGAGCGGCGGGTGCACCATCTCCCGGCGCCCGGGGGATGGCTGCCCGGGGCCGGGCTGTGGACAGAGGGCGGAGCGCTGCGGCTGCCGTACGCCACGGCGGAGACCCCGTGCGGCGTGGCGGAGTCGGCGGCGCCCGCGAGAACGGGGGGTACGGGGGACAGGAAGGATGCGGGGAGACCGAGGTGCACGGGGGCACCGGATGACGCGAGCCCGGAGGATCCAGGACGGGGCCGCGGCGGCGTGGCTGTCATGGCGCTGGACGCACCCCGCGAGTCGGCGGAACCGGACCCTCCGGAACCTCTCGTGCCCCGCCCGGTGCCGCTCCAACAGGCGCCGCTGGGGCGTCTTGTAACGAAGTAGTGGCGGTCGGCGTGGCCGCCTGGATTCGCCCCGTGGTGTGCCGGTTACACTCGCCCGGCTGTACGAAAGATGATGTTGACGGGGTGAATTCTTCCGATGAGTGACGCGAGTACGACCGACCAGCTGTCCGCCGACTTTCAGGAGACCACGGGTCACGGTAAGCACCGCGGCCAGGTCTCGGCGCAGGACAGCGAAACGGCCCCGCACGGCCGGCACCGCAAGCCGGAGTCGGCCGACAGGGCGGCCTGACGGTTCGCACCGGGGGTCCATCAGCCAGGCTGATGGGCCCCCTTTCGTGTGTCACCGGCGATTGACACCAGCGTTTGTCACTGGCGTGTGTCACCGGCGTTTGAGCCCCAGCACCTCCGCCGCCGCGAACGTCTCCCCCGTCGGCCGGTCCGCGTAGTGCGGGGTGAGGAGCGCGTCGAGTTCGTCGTAGGTGAAGGTGTCCTGCTTGCTGTCGAACTGCGCCTGGACGCGTGGTCGTTCGACGACGGCGACCATGCCGCCGTGCACGACGAGCAGTTGTCCGTTGAGCCGTTCGGCGGCGGGTGAGGCCAAGTAGCCGACGAGCGGGGCGACATGCTCGGGGGCGAGCGGGTCGAGGCCCTCGCCGGGTGCCCTGAGCCCGGCGAAGACGTCCTCGGTCATCCGGGTCCGGGCGCGCGGGCAGATCGCGTTGGCCGTCACGCCGTACTTGGCGAGGGCGAGCGCCGTGGAAGTGGTCAGCCCGACGATCCCGCCCTTCGCGGCCGCGTAGTTGGGCTGGCCCGCCGAACCCGCGAGGAACGCCTCCGACGAGGTGTTCACGATCCGCCCGTAGACCGGTCCCCCGGCCGCCTTGGACCGCTCACGCCAGTGTGCGGCCGCGAAGTGCGTGGTGTTGAAGTGTCCCTTGAGGTGGACGCGGATCACCGAGTCCCACTCGTCCTCGGACATGGAGAAGACCATGCGGTCGCGCAGGATGCCCGCGTTGTTGACCAGGATGTCCAGCTTCCCGAACTCGCCGATCGCCAACCGGACCAGTTCCCGGGCCTGTCCGAAGTCGGCTACGTCCCCGGTGTGCGCGACCGCCCGGCCGCCCTGCTCGCGTATCTCGGCGGCGATCTCCTCGGCGGGCGCGGCCGATGCCTCGCCGGAGCCGTCCCGGCCGGGCTGCCCGTAGTCGTTGACGACGACGGCCGCGCCGAGCCGGGCGAGTTCGAGGGCCTCGGCCCGGCCGAGGCCGCGCCCGGCGCCCGTGACGACGGCGGACAGCCCCTCAAGTGGCAGTGACATCGGTGGGGTCCTCAGATCTCTATGCACGTACGCAGGGCCGTCCCGGTACGCATCTGGTCCAGCGCCTCGTTGATCTCGGCCAGCGGCACCCGGTGGGTGATCAGGCCCTCCAGGTCGATGCGGCCGGCCCGCCACAGGGCGATGGTGCGCTCGTAGGAGCGCAGGACGTCGCCGCCGCCGTACATCGAGGGCAGGATCCGCTTCTCGTCGAAGAACAGCTCGAACATGTTGAGCTGGAGGAAGTCGTCCATGGCGCCCGCGCCGACGACGACCAGGGTGCCGCCGCGCCGGGTGTTCTCGTACGCCGTGCGCGCGGTGGCGGACCTGCCCACGACCTCGAAGACGTAGTCGAAGCCCTCGCCGCCGGTGACCTGCTGCTTGGCGTCGGCCAGCTCGTCCGGCGAGACGGCCTTCGTGGCGCCGAATCTGAGCGCGGACGCGCGGCGGGAGGCGACCGGGTCGACGGCGACGATCTCGGCGGCGCCCTTGAGCCGGGCGCCCTGGATCGCCGAGATGCCCACGCCCCCGCAGCCGATGACGGCGACCGACGAACCGGCCTCCACGTCGGCGGTGTTGAGGACCGCGCCGAGTCCCGTCGTCACCCCGCAGCCGATGAGGGCGGCGATGTCGAAGGGCACGTCGGCCGGGATCGGCACGGCGCAGCCCGCGTCGACGACGACCTCCTCGGCGAAGGTGCCGGTGCCCGCGAAGCCGAAGACGTCGCCGCCGGGGCGCTTGAAGTTGGGGGTGCCCGCGTTCACGAACCCGGCCAGGCACAGCTCGGTCTGGCCGCGCTTGCAGGCGGGGCAGGCGCCGCAGGCGGGCAGCCAGCAGATCACGACCCGGTCACCGGGCTTGAGATGGGTGACCTTCTCGCCGACCTCGACGATCTCGCCCGCGCCCTCGTGCCCGGGGACGAAGGGCGCCGGCTGCGGAAGCACCCCGTTCATCGCGGACAGGTCCGAGTGGCACAGCCCCGTGGCGCGCACCCGCACCCGCACCCTGCCGGGGCCGAAGCTCACCGCCTCGACGTCGTCGAGGACCTCCAGCTTGTCCTGGCCGATCTCGTGCAGTACGGCTGCGCGCATGCTGCGGCTCCCCTCGAATGCTTCGGTGGCTCGTCGAACTCTTCGGTGGCTCGGGTGACTCAGGAGTGTTCGACGACGGTGTCGGCGAGGACGGGCGCGTCGTCCCTCTCGACCGCGCTCACGGCGACCCGTACGGCGCCTGCCTGCCGCCACATGCGGATGCGCAGGGTCTCTCCCGGATATACCACCCCCGCGAAGCGCGTGGTGTAGGAGCGGACCCGGCTCACATCGCCGCCCAGCAGCGTGTCGACGACCGCCTTGAGCGTGATGCCGTAGGTGCACAGCCCGTGCAGGATGGGCCGGTCGAACCCGGCGACCTTGGCGAACTCGGGGTCGGCGTGCAGCGGGTTCCAGTCGCCGGAGAGGCGGTAGAGCAGCGCCTGGTCCTCGCGGAGGCGCTTCTCGACGGTCCGGTCGGGCTCGCCCGCGGGCGGTTCGGTGGGGGTCCCCCCGCTCGAGCGAAGCCGAGAGTGGGGGAGGCTGGAGGGGCCACGGTCGCCGCCCCAGCCGCCTTCCCCGCGTACGAAGATCTGCGCGTCGTTGGTCCACAGCGGCCCGTCGGCGTCGGTGACCTCGGTGCGCATCACGAGGACGGCCGCCTTGCCCTTGTCGTGGACAGCGGCGATGCGGCCGGTGGCGGTCGCGGTGCCCTCGACGGGGATGGGGCGGTGCAGGGTCAGCGACTGGCCGCCGTGCAGCACGCGGGCGAGGTCGACATCGACGCCGGGCATGGACAGGCCACTGATCACCCCGGGTGACCCGTTGCCCGCGACGGTGGCGAAGCTCGGCAGGACGTGCAGCCGGGACTCCAGGGTGTAGCGCAGTTCGTCGGGGTCGGTGGCGGGGACTCCGGCGCCCAGGCCCAGGTGGTAGAGCAGGACGTCCTTGCGGTCCCAGCTGATCTCACCGGAACGGGGTTCGGCGGCGAGGGCCTTCGCTGCGTCGATGGGCATACGGCTCCTGACACTCACGGCTTGCTTCGGACGGCGGCTTCAAGACCTCGGTGCGGCCGTCCGCACCGTCGGCCGCACCGAGGTCGTCACGGGCCGACCTAGAACGCGTTCCAGTCCGGCGCCCCTTGTATAGCCCAGCACCCCTTACTTGTGAAGGCTCCTGACACTGTGTCAGCTCATGTCGGCCGTGACATTTGTACTGCCCGAGTCCGTACATGCGCATCTGCCGGACAGGGGGCCGGAATTCATAGCGTCGTAGGCATGACACAGACATCAGCCGCCGTGTCCTTCACGGGAGCCGTCAAGGCCTACGGCCCGCTCCGCGCCGTCGACGGCATCGCGCGCGGCATCGCGCGCGGCATCGCGCGCGGCATCGCGCGCGGCATCGCGCGCGGCGAGACCGTCGCCCTGCTCGGCCTCCCCCAAGCTCTCGGCTTCGCTCGACGACGCCTTCCTCACCCTGACCTCGCACGGAACGGAAACCGAGACGAAGACGGGGACAGGGACGGCGATGAGGACGAAGACGGAGACGGTCTGATGTGGGACTACCTGCGCCTGGAAGTGCGCCGCACCCTGCGCGACACGGGCTTCGTGATCGGCGGGATCGCGATACCGGTGATGATGTATCCGCTGTTCACCAACCTCGGCGAGAACGACAGCGCCTGGAAGACCGCCTCCATGGTCGGCACGGCCGCGTACGGCGCGGTCGGCTCCGCCCTCAATCCCGGGGGCGCGGTCGCCGAGGACCGGGCGATCGGCTGGCTGCGGCAGCTGAGGGTGACGCCGG
Organism: Streptomyces sp. HUAS 15-9; assembly: GCF_025642155.1. Classification (NCBI taxonomy): domain Bacteria; kingdom Bacillati; phylum Actinomycetota; class Actinomycetes; order Kitasatosporales; family Streptomycetaceae; genus Streptomyces; species Streptomyces qianjiangensis. Next base: position 2,635,375 of record NZ_CP106798.1, read on the forward strand.
TGACCCCGCGCGAGGTGGTGATCGGGCGGGCGCTGACCGGTTCGGTGACCGTGCTCCCGGCGATTGTCGCCGTGCTCGTGGCGGGCGGTCTGGTGAACGGCGTCCGGCTGGGGGCCTGGCAGTGGGCCGCGGTGGCGGTGCTGCTGTGGTTCGGCTCGATCCCCTTCACCCTGCTCGGCCTCGGCAACGGCTACCGGCTGACCGGTCCGGCCACCGGCGTGGCGAACATGATCGGCAACCTGGGGCTCGCGGTGCTCGGCGGTCTCTGGTTCCCGATCGAGCTCTTCCCCGGCCGGCTACGCCCGGTCTCGGCGTACACCCCAACCCATGGCATCGCCGAGCTGGGCACCTCGGTCGCCGCGGGTCACGCCCCGGCACTCGACGCGATTCTCGTACTGACGTTCTGGATGCTGGTGTTCTGTTCGTACGCTGTGCTGTCGTACCGCCGTGGTGCGGGGACCAGCTGATCGGGGGATCTCGGGTGAACAAGGACATGGTGAACGAGGGCATGTCGTGGTGGCAGGGAGTGCGGTGCCAGGTGGCCGCCTGGCAGGCCGCACGGGCGGCGTGGCGGGCGGACATGGACCGCTTCCGGGCCGCGCAGAAGGCCGCCCGGAAGAACGGGGAGACCCCTGAGCATCCGGGCCCGCCGCCCACCGGTTTCGCGCTGCTGCCATGGCTTCTCATGGGGCTGGGCTCCTTCTCCAATCTCTTCCAGGGCAAGACCCCCAACCCGTGGATCGGCGGCCTGGGCCTGCTCGCCTTCAACTCGCTGTACGTCTACGTGACGTTCCGCGCCTTCGACCGGAAGAAGCGCGAGGCGACGTCCACCCGGGTGGCGCTGCTGCTGATGGGCCTGCTGACCACGGGCCTGGCCCTCGGGTACGGCGGCAGCTGGCTGCTGTTCTTCCCTCTGCTGGGCCTCGCGACGGGCGCCACCCTGCGCGGTCCGTGGCTGGGCAGGACGGGCATCCTGCTGGCCGCGTTCGCCGGTACCGTCTCCGGCTTCCGCGACGGGTGGGACGCGGTGAACATCGCGTACGGCACCTTCCTGTCGAGCATGGTGACGGCCGCGATCCTGGGTCTCAGCGAGGCCGTACGGGAACTGCGCGCCGCCCGTGAGGAACTGGCCCGCCGCGCGGTGGAGAAGGAGCGCCTGCGCTTCTCCCGCGATCTGCACGATCTGCTCGGCCACACCCTGTCGGTGATCGTGGTCAAGTCGGAGGCGGCCCGGCGTCTCGCCCCGCGCGACATGGACGCGGCGCTGTCGCAGATCAACGACATCGAGTCGGTGGGCAGGCAGGCGCTGACCGAGATCCGCGAGGCGGTGACCGGCTACCGGGAGGGCAGCCTCGCCACGGAGCTGACCCGCGCCCGCTCGGCCCTGTCCGCGGCCAGTGTGGAGCCGGTGGTCAGGCAGTCCGGCACCCCGCTGACCTCGCAGACGGAGGCCCTGCTGGGCTGGGTGGTGCGCGAGGCGGTCACCAACGTCGTCCGGCACAGCGACGCCGGCCGCTGTGAGATCACCGTGGAGAGCGGCGCGGAGCGGGTACGGCTGACGGTCACGGACAACGGCACCGGCGCGGCCGCCGCCGAACCCTGGGAGGGCATCGGCGGCACCGGGCTCAAGGGGCTGACCGAGCGCCTCGCGACGGCGGGCGGCTCCCTGCGGGCCGGCCCGTCGCCGCGCGGCGGCTTCACGGTCACCGCCGAACTCCCCACGGAACCGGCGGAGCTGTCGGCGGCCGGGGCGGCTACGGCGCCCAGGGCGAGCTGACCACCCAGCTCACGTCGTCGCTCCACGACGTACCGCTGTCCCAGGTGTTCGAGCCGCCGTTGCTCGCTACGTAGACGTTGTAGTCGTAGTGGCGCAGATATCTGGTCGGATAGTTGTACGACGCGAACGAGGTGCCCGTGCCGCTCTTGCCGGTCTGTGGGCAGAACGTGGCATCGGTCCTGAACTGGGCGCTGCCGTCCATGGGCTGCCGGTAGAGCCGGTAGTTGTAGTGGCGCAGGAAGTCGCCGGGGTAGTTGCGCGACTCGAAGGAGACGCAGGAGCCGGCGGCGAGGCCCTTGCGGACGATCCAGGTGGCATCGCTCCTGTCGAGGGCCGAACTGCTTGACGTCACCGCGGAGATGACGGCCGCGTTGTTCTGGTGGCGGACGTAGTCGGTGGTGCAGCAGGAGGTCGTCGCGCGCAGCGAGATCTCCGAGCCGGGCGTGAGGGAGCCGGTACGGCCGGTCGGGCCGCCGTAGCCGACGGAGACGATATTGGCCTGCACGGCGTTGTCGGCGGCGTCCGTCGGGATGCCGGAGGTCATGACGCCCTCGAAGAAGGACCCTATGGAGCCGTTGCTGTTGTCACCGCCGGTGCCGAGCACGATCGCGCCCTCCTGGTGCATCGGTGAGTAGCCGCCTGCGGTCGGCTCTCCTCCCGAATATGTGGTGGTGAGTCCACCGGATTGCGCATTGCCGTATTTCAGCGCGAAATGGTTCTGCCCGTTGTTCTTCAGCAGCGCGGTGACGAACGGCAGCGGTCCGGTTCCGGTGTTGGACGAGTTCTTGCTGTACCCGGCGTCCGACTAGATGTACTCGGCCGTCACGTTGGTGACACGCAGCCGTCGGTAGTTGATCAAGGAAGGACCTCCGGGCGTAGTGGAGATAGCCGTCTTCACTCACCTCGGAGGTCCTGGTGGCCCACGCTAATGCCCGGCTGACTTTTCACGGCAGATGCCTGCTGGTGCGTCGTGTCGTACTGGACCGGCGTCCGGTCGCTCACGTCGCAAAGGAACTCGGCGTCTCCCGCCAGTGCGCCCATCGCTGGGTGAACCGCTACCGCGCGGAGGGCTGGAGCGGGCTGCAGGACCGCAGCAGCAGTCCGCACCGCCGTCCCACCCGCACACCCGCGGCCGTCGAACAGCGCGTGCTCAAAGCCCGCCGCACCCTGCGCACGGGTCCCGACGCCCTGGCCGAGCAGACCGGCGTCCCCGCCCGCACCATCAGCCGGATCCTCAGCCGCCACCAGGTGCCGGCGCTGTCCGCCTGCGACCCGCTGACCGGCCAGGTCATCCGCGCCACCAGGGCCAGCAGCCGCCGCTACGAACACTCCCGGCCCGGCGACATGATCCATGTCGACGTCAAGAAGCTCGGCAGGATCCCCCGCGGCGGCGGCCATCGCGCCCACGGCCGCGGTGAACGACCCGGATCGATGCGGGGACTGGGTTACGACTACGTCCACGCTGCCGTCGACGACCACTCCCGCCTCGCCTACGCCGAGATCCTCCCCGACGAGAAGGGCACCACCTGCGCGGGCTTTCTCACCCGCGCAGCCGCGTTCTTCCACGCTCACGGCATCACCCGCATCGAGCGGGTCATGACCGACAACGCCAAGAACTACCGGCTCTCGCACGACTTCCAGACCGCATGCCAAGCACTCGGAGCACGCCAGAAGTTCACCCGCCCGCACTGCCCGTGGACCAACGGAAAGGTCGAACGGTTCAACCGCACCCTGCAGACCGAATGGGCTTACCGGAAGGTCTTCACCAGCAATGCCCAACGCGCGCGAGCACTCGCGCCCTGGCTCGACTTCTACAACACTGGCCGCCGACACACCGCGCTCGGCGGCCAGCCACCGATCAGCCGACTGTCACCAACCTCATGACCGAGTACAACTAGAACAGACCGTTCTCCAGGTCGGCCTGCACCCACGGCCCCTGGCCGTAGCAGGGGGCGAACCAGCACTCGGTGCCGAAGTTGATGGCGTCCATGTGGCCGTTGCCGGTGTCCATGTTGTTCGTCTCGGCGTTGCCGTAGTCGAAGCAGCAGGCGCCGTTGACGTGCGTGCCGGAGGTCACCATGTACATCCCCTCGGCCTGCCCGTTCACGGCCACGCCGGAGGTGGAGTTGTCCCGGTAGCCCATGCCGGCGGAGATCTCCAGGGCGTAGACCTGGTGGCCGCCGACGGTCACCGGAAGCGCGTCCGCGGGCGCCCCGACATCGGCCGCGCCGGCCCCGCCCGCGCCCTCGATGGTGAGGTCGTTGTGGCGCGAGGACTGGTCGTAGATCTTGGTGATGATGCAGGTCGTGCCGGAGCAGAAGGAGTCCTGCGCGGCCGCGTTGGCGTACCCGCCCGTCGCCAGCAGCCCTATGTTGGCGGTGGCGCCGTCGGAGGCGCGCTGCACCTGGTAAAGCGAGCCGCCGTAGGACGAGTAGAGCGCCCGCACGAGGCTGTGCGCGGCGACGCAGGGGGTGCCTGCGGCGGCGTAGATGTCACAGGGCAGGGAACTCGCGGCGGCCGCCTGCGGGGCGCCGACGCCGAGCAGCAGCGCGGCGACGGTGGCGAACGCCGCGAGGACGGACAGGGCGGCCCTTCTCAGTCGCCGGGGACATGAGCGCGGGAGTCTTGGGAACACGGTGCACCTCTTCGGTTCCTCGTAGGGCGGTGCGGGCACGGTCGATCCGGTGTGGTCGAAATACCGGACGCCGTTCGATCGAAATACCGAACCTGTTCAGAGTCGAAATTCCGAACAATTACCGGAAATGCAGAGGTGATTGTTTGCGCGTCATCTGAAGGCGTCAACCCCCGCGGACCCGAACAATGACGAGTTTTTAATTGGCCGCGCTTGGCTACGCTTGGGTCGTGAAGAACATCCGGGTCCTGCTCGCCGAGGACCAGGGCATGATGCGCGGCGCCCTGGCCCTCCTGCTCGGCATGGAGGACGACATCGAGGTGGTCGCCCAGGTCGCGACAGGCGACGCGATCGTGGACGCCGCGCTGCTGCACCGGCCCGACGTGGCCCTGCTGGACATCGAACTGCCGGGCCTGAGCGGGCTGGACGCAGCGGAGCAACTGCGCGAGCAGGCACCCGACTGCCGGGTCCTGATCCTGACCACCTTCGGCCGGCCCGGCTATCTGCGCCGGGCCATGGAGGCCGGGGCCGCCGGTTTCCTGGTCAAGGACGGTCCGGTGGAGGAACTGGCCGAGGCGGTCCGGCGCGTGCTCACCGGGGAGACGGTGGTCGACCCGGCGCTGGCCGCGGCCGCGCTCAGTGCCGGGCCGAGTCCGCTCACCGCCCGCGAGTGCGATGTGCTGAAGGCGTCGGTGGACGGTGCGACGGTCGCCGACATCGCGGGCAAGCTGCATCTGTCCGAGTCGACGGTCCGCAACTACCTGTCCTCCGCCATCGGCAAGACGGGCACCCGCAACCGGGCGGAGGCGGTACGGGAAGCCCGGCAGCAGGGGTGGCTCTGACCTCCCGGAGACCTACTTCGTCACCTCCGCCGACTGGGCACTCGTGCCGTCCGGCGCCATGCACACGAACCAGTTCGCCGCCGTGAAGCCGTCGACCGGCACGATCGCGGGGTCCGGGATGTTGTGGCGGTAGGCCACCGGCCCCTTCCTCGCGACGGACGTCGTACCGTCCTTCCAGCGGCAGGTGACCTCACGGGCGGTCTTGGCGACCATTCCCACCACCAAGGGTTGCCGACTGTCGTCGGCCTTCATCGGTACGGAGGCGGACTCCAGATCCGTGCCCGCCAAGTGCCCCGGCTTGTTCACCGTGTCGTACAGGACCTGCTGGCGGTCGGTTCCATACCTCTTGATCGCGAAGAACGACATCTTGCCGACCAGGTCGGCAGGCTTGGTGACGCCCGCGACGTACAACTTCTCTTCGACCATGGCGTCGAACTGCCTTGCCGCCTCGGTCCGGTTGCGCGGCGCTCCCCACACCTGAAGCTGGACGGACCAGGGCTTCCCCTTGTAGACGCCCCGCGACAGCTCGGTCTCCTGCGGCTCGAACACATGCCGCGCCTCCGGCGAAGCCGGCCGCGTGGCCACCGGCGCGCCCCTGTCCCCGTGCCCGCCCGGCATCCCGGTCAGCGCCAGCGTCGCTCCCGTCGAGCCCGCCAGCACCAGCGCCGTCGTCGCCGCGACCGCCCACCGCCGCGCCCTGCGGCGCCGCCCGCCGCGCATGACCGCCTGCACCGGGGCTATACCGATCTCGACCTCGTCCGCGGCGTCCGCGAGAAGGAGGGCGATGTCCGTCTGCGTCATGTCGTTGGTCCTCTCCTGGCCCGCGCTCATCACTTCCGCCCTCCGTGGGTCACCATCTCCGCCAGCCCCGGTATGGCCCGGAGTTTCGCGATCCCCTTGGCCGTGTTGCTCTTGACCGTGCCGACCGAGCAGCCCATCGCCTCGGCCGTCTGTGTCTCCGTCAGGTCCTCCCAGTACCGCAGGACCACCGCCTCCCGCTGCCGCGCGGGCAGTTGGCCGAGCGCCTTCAGCAAGGCGCTGCGGTCGTCGGCCTGGGAGATGCGGTCGCCGGTGTCGGCCACCTCATGTGCCAGACCCGAGTCGTCCCTCGGCGCCAGGAACTCCTTCAGCCTTCTGCGGTGCCTGCGCGCATGCGCGTTGATCATCACGCGCCGTACATAGGCCTCCGGGTCGTCGGCCGAGCCGACCTTTCGCCAGGCCACATAGACCTGTTCGAGCGTCGACTGGACGAGGTCCTCAGCGGCGTGCTGCTCCCCCGTGAGGAGAAATGCCGTACGCATCAGCCGCAGCCAGCGGCCGACGACGAAGCTCTGGAACTCCTCGTCCCGAGCCTTCTTCCGATCCCCCATGGGCACCTCCTAGATGTACAAAGGAGTCCACGGACCACCCGGATCGTTGCCTCCCCCGCGCCTCGATTCGCAAGAGCCGCAGAGGTCTCAGTTCGCAGAGGTCGCGGAAGCCGCCGAAGTCGCCGCGGCCTTCGAAACCCTTCGCGGCAGCCACACCAGCATCAGCACCGCACCGCCGAGCAGCACCGCCGTACCCGTGCGGAAGGCCAGCGCGTATCCGTCGGTGAGCGCCTCGGCCCCGCCGCCGCTGCCCGTCCGGGCCGCCGCGATCGTCGACATCACCGCGAGCCCCAGCGAACCGCCCATCGTGCGCGAGGTGTTGACCAGCCCGGACACCACACCTGCGTCCCCCGGCGCCGCGCCCGACGTGGCCAGCGAGGCGAGCGGGGTCGCGGCCAGGCCCGCGCCCAGCATCATCAGGACGCCCGGGAACATGATCGCCGTCAGATAGCCGCCGTGCGCGCTCATCGTCGACTGCCACCCGAACCCGGCGGCCGCCACCAGCGTGCCGAGCCCCGCCAGCGCGCGTGCCCCGGCCACCGGCAGCAGGCGCGGCGCCAGCTTCGAGCCCACGATCACGGCCAGGGAGCTGGGCACCAGCGCGAGTCCGGCGTCCAGCGGCGAGTAGCCGAGCACGTTCTGCGCGTACAGCGTCATGAAGTACCACATGCAGAACATCGCCGAACCGCACACGAACATGGCCGCGTTGGCCGACGCCACCGAGCGCAGCCGCAGCAGCCCGAGCGGCATCAGCGGGGCCGCCGTGCGCGCCTCCACGACGAGGAACAGCCCGATGAGCGCGAGCCCGGCGGTCAGCGGTACCAGGGTGGCCGTCGCCATCCACCCCTCGGCCTCGGTCTGCACGATCCCGTACGCCAGCGTCGCGAGCCCGCCCGTCACCAGCAGCGCGCCCGGCAGATCCAGCCGCCGCCGGTCCCCCGCCCGGCTCTCCACCAGCCACACCAGGGAGCCGGCCAGCACCACGGCGCCCACCGGCACGTTGATGAGCAGCACCCACCGCCACGACAGCACGTCCACCAGCACCCCGCCGACCAGCCCGCCCGCGGCACCCCCGCCGGCACCCACCGCGGTCCAGGTGGCGATGGCCCGCGCCCGTGCCGCCCCCTCCGGCACCGTCGCCGTCAGCAGGGTCAGTGTCGAGGGCGCCAGCACCGCCGCCCCGAGCCCCTGCACGGCCCGCGCCAGCAGCAGTTGCCAGCCCTCCTGGGCCACCCCGCCGCCCAGCGAGGCCAGCGTGAACAGCGCGAGCCCGATCAGGAACATCCGCTTGCGGCCGTACAGGTCCCCGGCCCGGCCGCCCAGCAGCATGAACCCGGCGAAGGCGATCGCGTACGCGTTCACCACCCACTGCAGCCCGGACGGGCTCAGGCCGAGGTCGGTGCGCATCGACGGCAGCGCCACGTTGACGACGGACACGTCCAGCACGACCAGGAACTGTCCGGCGCAGGCGAGCGCCACCACCAGCCAGGTGGGGGGTGTGGTGCGAGGACGTATGAAGGAGGAGGAGGTGTCGGCGGCTTCGAGCATGGGCGTCATGCTCTCAACCCGGTTACGGTCCTTGCATCGGGATTTCGTCCCACCCGTCCCTCGGTCGGACGGCCTACACCGCCCGTACCAACGTCACGACCGCCGCCCCGCCCAGCCCGATGTTGTGCGCGAGACCCACCCGCGCCCCCGCCACCTGCCGCTGTCCCGCCTCGCCGCGCAGTTGCCAGACCAGCTCGGCGATCTGCGCGAGGCCGGTGGCGCCCAGCGGATGCCCCTTGGAGATCAGCCCGCCCGACGGGTTCACCACCCACCGCCCGCCGTACGTGGTCGCCCCCGACTCGGCGAGTTGCCCCGACGCGCCGGGTTCGCACATGCCGAGTGCCTCGTACGTCAGCAGTTCGTTGACGGAGAAGCAGTCGTGGAGCTCGACGACGTCCACGTCCTCGATGCCGAGGCCGGAGCGGTCGTACACCTGGCGTGCCGCCTCCCGGGACATGGGCTGTCCGACGACGTCGATGCAGGAGCCCGACGCGAAGGACTCCTCCGTGTCGGTCGTCATCGCCTGCGCGACGATCTCGACGAGGCCCGTGAGCCCACGCCGCTCGGCGAACCGCTCCGACACCACCACGGCCGCCGCGGCACCGTCCGAGGTCGGCGAGCACTGGAGCTTGGTCAGCGGGCGGTGGACGGTGCGCGCGGCGAGGATGTCGTCCACCTCGTACACGTCCCGGAACTGGGCGTACGGGTTGTGCGCGGAGTGGCGGTGGTTCTTCGCGGCCACGGCGGCCAGCTGCGCCTCGGTCGTGCCGTACCGCTCCATGTGCTCGCGGGCCGCGTCGCCGAAGATCTGCGCGGTGGGCGGGGTCATCTCGAATCCGTGCCGGGCGGCCATTACGCCGTAGTGCCGGGCGACGGGAGAGGCAGAGAAGTCTCCGCCGTCCGCGCCTCCTCCCAGCGCCCCCTTCTTCATCTTCTCGAAGCCCAGGGCGAGAACGCAGTCGGCGGCCCCGCCCTCGACGAGCTGCCGGGCCAGCATCAGGGCGGTCGAGCCGGTCGCGCAGTTGTTGTTGAGGTTGTAGACGGGGATGCCGGTCAGGCCGAGTTCGTAGGCGGCGCGCTGGCCGGCGGTCGAGGGCTGGAAGCAGTAGCCGACTGGAACCTGTTCCACATCGCCGTACGAGATCCCGGCGTCCGCGAGCGCCGCGCCTCCCGCCTCCCCGACCATGTCCCAGTACTGCCATTCACGCGTCTCGGGCTTCTCGAACCTGGTCATTCCGACACCGGCTACATAGGCCTTCATGGCGCGGAAGAGTAGAACGTGTTTCAGGAAGTCACCAGACCTGACGAGGGGTCAGATCCTCACGGGAAGGTCAAGAATTCATTAGCAGCCCGAAGCAACGGAATAGTTGCCCGTGCATACGAGGTTTACCCGGCACCTATCGCACGGGAGGCCTCACTCAATGACGCACACGACGACCGACCAGCCCACCGGCAGAGCGAGCGGGGCCCTGGTCCCGGTGCTCGCCTTCGCGGGCATCGTGGTCGCGGTGATGCAGACCCTGCTCGTCCCGGTCATCAAGGACCTGCCGCAACTGCTGGGCACCTCGCCGAGCAATGCCACCTGGGTGCTGACCTCGACGCTGCTGTCCGGCGCCGTCGCCACCCCGATCATGGGCCGCCTCGGCGACCTGTACGGCAAGCGGCGCCTGCTCGTGCTCAGCCTCGCCGTTATGGTGGTCGGCGCACTGGTCAGCGCGCTCACCAGCGAGCTGCTCACGATGATCGTGGGCCGTACGCTCCAGGGCTTCGCGATGGGCGCGATCCCGCTCGGCATCGGCCTGATGCGCGACATGCTGCCGCGCGAGCGGCTCGGCTCGGCGATGGCCCTGATGAGCTCCTCGATCGGCGTCGGCGGCGGTCTCGCGCTGCCGCTCGCGGCCCTGGTCGCACAGCACGCCGACTGGCACGCCCTGTTCTACGGCGCCGCCGGACTCGGCGTGCTCTCCATCGTCCTCACGCTGCTCGTCGTGCCGGAGTCCCCGATGCGTGCCGAGGGCTCCTTCGACCTGCTGGGCGCGCTGGGCCTGTCCACCGGCCTGGTCCTGCTGCTCCTGCCGGTCACCAAGGGCAGCGACTGGGGCTGGTCCTCCGGCACCACGCTCGGCCTGTTCGCCGCGTCCGTGGTCGTCCTGCTCCTGTGGGGCGTCTTCGAACTGCGCACCAAGGCCCCGCTGGTCGACCTGCGCACCACCGCCCGCCGCGAGGTGCTGCTCACCAACCTCGCCTCGATCATGGTCGGCGTCAGCTTCTACGTCGTCTCGCTCGTCCTGCCCCAACTGCTCCAGCTGCCCACCGCCACCGGCTACGGCCTCGGCCAGTCGATGGTCGTCGCGGGTCTGCTCGTGGCGCCGCTCGGTCTGACGATGATGTTCACGGCGCCCGTCTACGCACGGCTGTCCGCGAAGTACGGCCCCAAGGTCACGCTGATCCTCGGCATGCTGATCATCGCGATCGGCTACGGCGCCGGCCTCGGCCTGATGAGCGCCGCCTGGCAGAGCCTGGTCATCGCGGTGATCCTCGGCGCGGGCATAGGTCTGGCCTACTCCTCGCTCCCCGCGCTGATCGTCGGCGCGGTCCCGGCCTCGGAGACGGGCGCGGCCAACGGCCTCAACACGCTGATGCGGTCCATCGGTACGTCGGTCTCCAGCGCCGTCATCGGGATGGTGCTGGCCAACACGGCGAACACCGTGGGCGGCGTGGAGATCCCGACCATGCACGGCTTCCGGGTCTCCTTCCTGATCGCGACGGCCGCGGTGGCGGTCGGTCTGCTGCTGGCCGTGTTCCTGCCGAAGCCGGGCCGCTCCGCTCAGCACACTCAGCTGCGCGCGAGCAGCGAGGAGGACGCTGCGCTGGAGCGGGCCGAGGAGGTGCTGCGTGGTTTCCGAGGGCGGGTCCTGGATGCCGAGGGCGCGCCGGTCGCCCGCGCGAAGGTCACCCTGATCGACCGGCGTGGCCGTCAGGCGGGTGCGACGCTCTCCGGTGAGGACGGCGGGTATGTCCTCGCGGTGCCGGCCGAAGGGGCGTATGTGCTGGCCGCGCGGGCCTCCGGCCATGGCCCGCTTGCGTCGTCCGCGATGCACTCCGGTGAGGAGCGGGCTGTCGATCTGGATCTTTCGTTGCCGGGGGAGATTGTCAGCGCGTAGAGCTCGGGGGGTGCTGCCGTCTGGCGGCCTGGCCGCCGTCGTGGCTTGTCGCGCAGTTCCCCGCGCCCCTTCTGGGCTACCCCCTGTCACATGGGTGGCCGGGGGTGGGGCAGCATGGGCGGCCATGCGTTCGTATCACCGGCTCGTACCACCGAGAGGAACCCCCATGCCCGCGGCACCCAAGCCCGAGATCCTGGCCGCGTTCGAGGCGGCGAAGGGGTTCATGCCCGTGGACGAGGGGCTCGCGCTGTACGCGGCCGCCGTGGAGGCGGGCGGGCTGGGGCTGCCGTTGCTGGAGGTCGGGACGTACTGCGGACGCTCGACGATCCTGTTCGCGGACGCGGCCCGGCAGGCCGGGGTCAGCGCGCTGACCGTCGACCACCACCGGGGCAGCGAGGAGCAGCAGCCGGGCTGGGAGTACCACGACCCGGAGACGGTCGACCCCGAGATCGGTCTGATGGACACGCTGCCCACGTTCCGCCGGACGCTGCACCGGGCGGGCCTGGAGGACCACGTGGTCGCCCTTGTCGGGCGCTCGCCGCAGATCGCCGCGTTCTGGAACTCGCCGCTCGGCCTGGTCTTCGTCGACGGCGGCCACACCGACGAGCACGCGACCGCCGACTACGAGGGCTGGGCTCCCCATGTCGCCGAGGGCGGCCTCCTCGTCATCCATGACGTGTTCCCGCACCCGGAGGACGAGTTCACCGGCCAGGCCCCGTACCGCGTGTACCTACGGGCCCTGGAGTCGGGCGCGTTCACAGAGGTGTCGGCGACGGGCTCGCTGCGCGTGCTGCGGCGGACGGGGACGGGGTTCTGACGGGGTTCGGCTCCGGCGCGGTCCGGTACGCCGGTTGTGGCACCGGCCAGCGGCACACCACCCATTGGGACCGCTGTACCGTGTGACCGCCCGAGGTGGCCGCTAGGGTGGCAGACGTGTCGTACGTAGGCCCGGACTTCGATCCGCCCCAGCCGCGCCGCCCACGGCGAGCGCCCCTGACCGTAGCGCTCGCCGCGCTGGTGCCCGGTGCGCTGCTCGGCTGGCTCGTGTACGAGGCGGTGGGCGACCCGGGTGACTCGGGCCGCTCGGACAGCGCGGGCGGCGCCTCCGCGTCCCCCACGCCCTCGACCCTGTCGTCCTCGGCGTCCCCCAGTGACGACGCCAAGAAGCCCACTCCGACGCGCGCGGGCTCGAAGCCTGCCGCCCCGGCCGGCTCCGGGCCCCTCAAGGGCAAGGTGATCGTCATCGACCCGGGGCACAACCCCGGCAACTTCCGGCACACGACCGAGATCAACCGTCAGGTGAACATCGGGACGAACTGGAAGGAGTGCGACACCACCGGGACGTCCACCAACGCGGGCTACACCGAGGCCCAGTTCACCCTGGACGTGTCCCACCGGCTGCGCGCGATCCTGGAGGAGCAGGGCGCGACGGTGAAGTTCACCCACGACGGGGACGAGCCGGCCTGGGGGCCGTGCGTGGACGAGCGGGCCCAGATCGGCAACAACGCGCATGCGGACGCGGCCATTTCCATCCACGCCGACGGCTCCGCCGAGGGCAACCGGGGCTTCCACGTCATCCTGCCGGCGTCCGTGCACGCGGGCGCGGCGGACACCCGTCCGATCGTCGCCTCCTCGCGCGACCTCGGTGAGCGGGTCGCGGGCAAGTTCGTGCGCGTGACGGGCAGTGCCCCCTCCAACTATGTCGGCGACGGTACCGGTCTCGTCACACGTCAGGACCTGGGCGGTCTCAATCTGTCAACGGTTCCCAAGGTGTTCATCGAGTGCGGGAACATGCGCGATAGCAAGGACGCGGCACTGCTGACCAGCGGTGCGTGGCGGCAGAAGGCGGCGCAAGGGATCTCTGAGGGAATCGTGAGTTTCCTGCGCGGGTAGGTGTCAGCGGGCAGATCCCGGCGGACACCCCGATGGGACTGACGATAGTGTCATCAGTACGATCAGGGGCCACCCCCGCGCTTCACACCGGGACCTGACGGCGACAGAGTGACAGCGACGCCTCTACCGACGACGAGACGACCTACGAAGGACCTGAAGTGAATATCCGCTCCCTCACTCGAGGCGACGGCGTGGTGATCGGAGCAGCGGTGTTGCTGTTCATCGCGTCGTTCCTCGACTACCAGTCCGTGTCGTCCAGCTATGGCTATTCGGCCAGCCGGAACGCATGGGAAGAGCTGGGAACCGGCCTGGGCACCTACATGGGGGCCGTCATCGGTGCCGCGCTGATCGTCCTCAACCGCGTGCTGCCGCAGCAGCGCAAGGTGCTCGGCCTGGATCTCGGCATGGTCGGCACGGGCTTCACCATTCTCGCCACATGGACCCTGTTCTGGTCACTGGTGGACGTTCCCGACGGTGTGGACGCCGGTGCCGGCCTCATCCTCGGTTTCATTGCCGCCCTCGCCCTGGCCGGCGCCGCCGTCGCCACCCCCCTCGTCCCCGCCCTCCAGGCCGTCCTGGTCCCGGCTCCCACGCCGCAGGCCCCGCAGCCCTACGGTGCCCAGCCGCAGGGTGGTTACGGCTACCCCGGTGCCCAGGCCCCGCAGCCGCAGGCGCAGGCGCCGTACGGTGGTCCGCCGCAGCAGGGGCAGCCGTTCGGGCAGCAGCCGCCGGCTCCGGCCCAGCAGCAGTCGCCCACCGGGGACTTCTCGCCGTTCTGGTTCGCCGTGCCGGTGGCGCGGCCGCTGTTCGCTGAGGACGGCTCGCCGGCCCCGATCGCCGAACTGGCGCCGGGTACCTGGTACCTGGCCGTCGAGCAGCGCGGCGCCCAGCTGGTCGCCCAGACCCAGGACGGCCGCCGCGGCGTCCTGCAGGACACCTCGGGGATCCAGCGCGGCTGAGCGCGCACCGTCGCACACGGCCCCTCGCCCTTCCGGGCGGGGGGCCGTTGCCGTACAGTCGCCCTCCGAGAGCTGACGGACCGTCAGGAGGCAGGCATGCGACTCGGTCTCGCACTCGGCTACTGGGGGCGTGGCCCCTCCGCGGACCAGGTGTCGCTGGCGCGGGAGGCGGAGCGGCTCGGTTACGACTCCGTGTGGACGGCCGAGTCATGGGGTTCGGACGCGTTCACCCCGCTCACCTGGATCGCCGCGCGGACCTCAAGGATCAGGCTGGGTACGGCGGTTGCCCAGATGGCCGCCCGCTCGCCGACCACCACGGCCATGCACGCGCTGACCCTGGACCACCTGTCCGGCGGCCGCGTGATGCTCGGGCTCGGGCTGTCCGGGCCGCAGGTCGTGGAGGGGTGGTACGGGCGGCCGTTCCCCGCATCGCCGCTGACCGCCACCCGGGAGTACGTCGATGTCGTACGGCAGGTGCTGCGCCGCGAGGCGCCGGTGGAACTGGCCGGGCGCTTCCACTCGCACCCGTACCGGGGCCCGGACACCACCGGTCTCGGCAAACCCCTGAAGCCGATCACCCACCCCCTACGACCCGATCTGCCGGTCCTGCTCGGCGCCGAGGGGCCCAAGAACGTCGCACAGACGACCCGGATCGCGGACGGCTGGCTGCCGCTGTACTGGTCGCCGAACCGCCCCGAGGTGTACGGGCCCGCCGTGACCGGCCTTCCGGAAGGCTTCCTGGTGGCTCCCATGGCGCGGGTGAAGGTCTGCGACGACGTCGGTGAGGGCCTCCTGCCCGTCAAGGCCATGCTCGGCTTCTACATCGGCGGGATGGGGCACGCCTCCCGCAACTTCCACGCCGACCTGATGGCGCGCATGGGGTACGAGGAGGAGGCCCGGCGGATCCAGGAGTTGTTCCTGTCGGGCCGGCGCGAGGAGGCGGTGCTGGCCGTTCCGGACGCCTTCGCCGACGAGATCTCGCTGGTCGGGCCGCGTGAACGCATCGCCGAGCGGCTGGAGTCGTGGCGCAAGGGCCCGGTGACCGACCTGCTGGCCCTGTCCCCGGACCCTCACACGCTGCGTGTGCTGGCGGAGCTCAACTCCTAGGAGCCGCCGCCGGTCAGCTGGGACGTCGACGGGACCTTGTTCGTCACCTCGGCGCCCGCGCTCTTACCGGCGTCCTTCACCTTGTTGATGATGTCGTCGAAGGTACCGGCCACCGCGTCGGCGGAGTCTCCCTTGCGCAGCTTGGACGGCAGGGTCTTGAGGGACTCGATACCGGCGGTGAGCGGTGCGAGGGCCTTCGACAGCGTCGGATCGCCCTCGGCGTTCCGCACCGCGGCCTTGAGGCGGTTGTAGGCGAAGGCACCGGCGAGCCCGGCCTTGACCAGGGTGAACTTGCGTCCCTTCGCACCCTTCTTGAACTTGCCCTCTTTCCAGGGCTTCACGATCCACTGGTACGTCGCCCCCGCGGCGAGTCCCGCGTTCGCCACGAAGCGTGTCTTGGCGAACTTCTGCCGCTCCGCGGAGGTGGTGGGGCTGGGGGTGTCGGCGGCGACCACGGCCGCGCCGTTGCGGGTGGTGAAGGTCTCGCCCTTTGCGCAGGCGGTGGCGGTGGCGCCGGTGACGACCAGCGCGCAGCACAGCGTGAGCGCCACGAAGAGGCGCCGTATCGGTACAGCCACGGTGTCCTCCGGGGGTGTTCTCCCCGAGTGGATGTCTCTTCCGGCAGGCTCGCTCAGGGCGACCGATTGCGCCACTTGGGGGAATCCCGTACAGGATTCACCTTTCCTGTTTCACCTGGGAATGAGCGGCAACCCGAAGGGCATGTCCCCTCATTATCGCAACGGTGCCAACCAGGCGGGAACGGTCATCGCGATCGTCGCCGACGTCATGGCCTTCATCCTCGGCCTGTGGATCCTGATGTATCTGCTGGACGCGAATCGGGCCAACAGTCTCGTCCAGTTCATTCATGACTCGGCCGGCTGGCTGGCCGGCTGGTCGCACGACCTGTTCACGTTCGACGCGGCGTGGGCACGTGTGGTTGCCGGTTACGGTCTCGCCGCGGTGGTGTACCTCTTCGTGGGGCATGCGATCGCCAACCGGATCCACCGCCACTGAACGCTCCGCGACGAGCCGCAGCCGCCCATGGGCTGCGCCCGCGCTGTCGGTGGGCGAGTGCGGGCCGTGGGGGCCGGTTGCCCAGTTCCCCGCGCCCCTGAAAACGCCCACCAACTCGGGCCGCACCACCGATGGGCGACTACCGGCCGTAGGGACCCTGTCGCGCAGTCCCCCGCGCCCCTGAAAACGCCCACCAACTCGGGCCGCACCACCGATGGGCGACTACCGGCCGTAGGGACCCTGTCGCGCAGTCCCCCGCGCCCCTGAAAACGCCCACCAACTCGGGCCGCACCACCGATGGGCGACTACCGGCCGTAGGGACCCTGTCGCGCAGTCCCCCGCGCCCCTGAAAACGCCCACCAACTCGGGCCGCACCACCGATGGGCGACTACCGGCCGTAGGGACCCTGTCGCGCAGTCCCCCGCGCCCCTTTGGGGCGCTCCCCCTGGGGGGAGCTGGTTATGTGCAGCAGTCCGGGTCCAAGCCCCTCGGTAGGTGTTCTCCGCCGAATACCGCGCACGTGGCCTCGTGGCCGCCCAGGGCCGCTACTGCCAGGAGTAGGGAACCTGCCGTCCATGTGGTGAGTTCTTGGGGCCAGATGGTGTTGTCGTCGAAGACGTAGCCCGTCCAGTAGAGGCCGCTGCCGGGGTCTCGGAGGTGTTCGATGGACTGGAGGATCTCCAGGGCGCGGTCTGACTCGCCCATGGCCCACAGGGCGAGGGCGAGTTCGGAGGACTCGCCGCCGGTGACCCAGGGGTTGGGGATCACGCAGCGCACGCCGAGGCCGGGCACCACGAAGCGGTCCCAGCCTTCCTCCATGCGGGACTTGGCCTCCGTGCCGGTCAGCGCGCCGCCCAGGACCGGGTAGTACCAGTCCATCGAGTAGCGGTCCTTGTCCAGGAACCGCTCCGGGTGGCGTCGGATCGCGTGCCGGAGCGCGCCCAGCGCCAACTCCCAGTCCGGCTGCGGCTCTTCGCGCTGTTCGGCGATGGCGAGCGCGCAGCGCAGGGCGTGGTGGATGGAGGAGCTGCCGGTCAGCAGCGCGTCCGCGGTGGGCGTGCCGTCGTCCTCGCGCCGCCAGCCGATCTGGCCGCCGGGCTGTTGCAGCCGCAGCACCCATTCCGTCGCCGCGTAGACCGAGGGCCACATGCGGTCGAGGAAGACGTCGTCGCCGGTGGAGAGGTAGTGGTGCCAGACGCCTACGGCTATGTACGCCACGAAGTTCGACTCGCGGGCGCGGTCCGTGACGTCGTCGTGGGCGCCGTCCGCGTACGCGGCGAACCAGGAGCCGTCCTCGTTCTGGTGCGTGGCCAGCCAGGTGTAGGCCCGTTCCGCGGCCTCGTGCTCGCCCGCCGCGTCCAGCGCCATGGCCGCCTCGGTGTGGTCCCACGGGTCCAGGTGGTGCCCGCGGAACCACGGGATCGCGCCGTCCTCGCGCTGCACGGCGAGGATGCCGCGCACGGTCGCGGCAGCCTGCTCGGCGGTGAGGACCCCGGGCAGGACCAGGTGTTCTGTCCGGGGGGTCGTCACTTGGCGGCCGCCTCGGAAACCTCGGAAACCTCGGGCAGCGTCGGCAGGTGCGGCTTCGTCGCGTAGAGCACGAAGCTCTTGCCGATCAGCGGGTTCAGCGCCTGCTCGGCGACCCGGGTGGCCAGCGGCTTCTTCATGATGTCCCAGACCAGCAGCTTGTGGTACGCCCGCACCGGCAGCGCCTTGTCGTTGTCGACGCCGAACGCGCACTTCAGCCACCAGTAGGGGGAGTGCAGGGCATGGGCGTGGTGGGTGCCGTACGGGCGCAGCCCGGCCTCGCGGACCTTCGCCAGGAGCTCGTCCGCCTTGTAGATGCGGATATGGCCGCCCTCGACCTCGTGGTAGGCGTCGGACAGCGCCCAGCAGACCTTCTCGGGGCCGTGGCGCGGCACGGTGACGGCGATGCGGCCGCCCGGCCTGAGCACGCGGACCATCTCGGCCAGGACGCCCTTGTCGTCGGGGATGTGCTCCATCACCTCGGAGATGATGACGACGTCGAAGGACTCGTCCGGGAAGGGCAGCGCAAGGGCGTCGCCCTCCATGGCGGTGGCGGTCGCGCCGGCCGGGGCCTCGCCCGCCTCCTTCATCGCCGCGAACCACTTGGCGACCTCGCGGATCTCCTCGGCGTTCTGGTCGAGGGCCACGACCTGGGCGCCGCGCCGGTAGCACTCGAAGGCGTGCCGGCCGGCCCCGCAGCCGAGGTCCAGGACGCGGTCGCCCGGGGCGAGCGGGAACCGGGAGAAGTCGACGGTCAGCACGAGGCCCTGCTTTCGCGGTCGGCGGTGAGTGGTTCTTCGGTGACGGCTGCTCCGGCGGCCTGCGGGCGCACCGGTGTGCTGGTGGGGCTCGCCGACCGGGCGATGGCCTCGCGGTACCGGGCCACCGTGCCTTCGGCGGCACGGGCCCAGGTGAACCTCTCCAGTACGCGCTCACGGCCCGCCGCGCCGAGCCGCGCCCGCAGCGCCGGGTCCCCCAGCAGTCTGCTCAGTGCGGCGGCCAGTGCCCCCGCGTCGCCGGGCGGCACCGCGAGGCAGGTCTCCCCGTCGCGGCCGGCGACCTCGGGGATCGCGCCGCCGGTGGTGGCGACCAGCGGGGTACCGGTGGCCATGGCCTCGGCGGCGGGCAGCGAGAAGCCCTCGTACAGGGACGGTACGCAGGCCACCTCGGCCGAGCGGACCAGGTCGACCAGTTCGGCGTCCGAGATGCCCTTCACGAAGTCGACGGCGCCCTCCAGGCCGTACCGCTCGATGGCCTGGGCGACCGGGCCGTCCTCGGCGCGCTTGCCGACGACGACGAGGTGTGCGTCGGGATGCTCGGTGCGCACCTTCGCGAGGGCCTCGATCAGGAAGATCAGGCCCTTGAGCGGTACATCGGCGCTGGAGGTGGTGACGATCCGGCCGGGCACCTGGGGCACCGCCGGATTCGGCGAGAACAGGTCGGTGTCGGCGCCGATGTGGACCACGTGGATGCGGTCCTCGCGCACTCCGAGGTGGTCGACGATCTCCTGGCGGGAGGTGCCGGAGACGGTGAGGACGGACGGCAGCCGGCGGGCGACGCGCTTCTGCATGCGGGTGAAGGCGTACCAGCGGCGCACGGAGTAGCGGCGCTGCCATCCCTCGGCCGCGTCCAGCTCCAACTGCCGGTCGACGGTGATGGGGTGATGGATGGTGGTGACCAGGGGCGCGCCGATGTCGCCCAACAGGCCGTAGCCGAGTGTCTGGTTGTCGTGCACGACGTCGAACCGGCCGCGCAGGGCCCGCAGATGGCGGCGGGCGCGCAGGGAGAACGTCAGCGGTTCGGGGAAGCCGCCGGTCCACATGGTCGCGACCTCGAGCGCGTCGATCCAGTCGCGGTACTCGTCGCGTGCCGGGGTGCGGAACGGATCGGGCTGGCGGTAGAGGTCGAGGCTGGGCAGCTCGGTCAGGCCGAGCCGGCCGTCGTGGGCGTCGTCCTCGTCGAGCACGGGGTACGGCTGGGAGCCGATGACCTCGACCCGGTGGCCGAGGCGGGCCAGCTCGCGCGACAGGTGCCGTACGTAGACGCCCTGACCCCCGCAGAACGGGTTCCCTTTATAGGTGAGAAGCGCGATGTCGAGCGGTCGCTCGCCGTCGGCGGCGAGGTCCTGTCGGGGACCTGCCTCCCTGGCCTCAGCGGTCACTCTGGGCCCCCTTCTCCCCGCGTTTTCCCGCGAGACTACGTCGGGACGCTAATGTAGAACAAGTTTCAGACTTGATCGTTCAGGAGGCACTGAATCTACCGGCAGGTAGCGGCACTGTGAGCAGTGGATCAGGTGATTCGCGCCACGACGGGACCCCTGCCATGCTGTCTGATCAACAGCCCTCACCGATGCCCTCACCGACTGTCACGGAGCGGGACCCATGCCTGCGCAAGCCAAGGTGGAAGCCAGTACCGTTCGCCCGGCCTCGCCGCCTCTCACCGAGCGGCAGGAGGCCCGTCGGCGGCGGATCCTGCACGCGAGCGCGCAGCTGGCCAGCCGGGGCGGCTTCGACGCGGTGCAGATGCGGGAGGTCGCGGAGTCCTCGCAGGTCGCCCTGGGCACGCTCTACCGCTACTTCCCGTCCAAGGTGCATCTGCTGGTCGCCACCATGCAGGACCAGCTGGAGCACATGCACGGCACCCTGAGGAAGAAGCCCCCGGCGGGCGAGACGGCGGCGGAGCGGGTGGCGGAGACGCTGATGCGGGCCTTCCGCGCCCTCCAGCGCGAGCCGCACCTGGCCGACGCGATGGTCCGGGCGCTGACCTTCGCGGACCGCAGCGTGTCCCCCGAGGTCGACCAGGTCTCCCGGCAGACGACGGCGATCATCCTGGACGCGGTGGGCCTGGAGAACCCCACCCCCGAGCAGCTGTCCGCGGTCCGCGTCATCGAGCACACCTGGCACTCGGCCCTGATCACCTGGCTGTCGGGCCGCGCCTCCATCGCCCAGGTCAAGATCGACATCGAGACGGTCTGCCGCCTGATCGATCTGACGGATCCGGCGAGCGGGCAGGTCACCCGTGGCTGAGGCCCCCGACGCCGAGCCGCGCCTGCGCACGGCGTAACCGTTCCCGGCGGCGCGGCACGCTGAAGTTCCTGCCCAGCGAAGCGACGGGCCGCGGCGCTCTCGGCAAGGGCGCGACGCCCGAGGAGGCGGCCCGAGGAGGCGGCCCGAGGAGGCGGTGGCGCTCGTGGTCGCTCACCTGCCCGAAGACCTGTGAGCGCCCGGAAGGGCCTGCGTGAGCGCACGAAAAGGACCTACGAGACGGGTTCCCTTCGCCGGCATTGCCCGGATCAGGTAATGGGGGTCGCTCTCAGGTCCGACTACTACCTTTGAGCCTCTCAGCCCGACCGTCGACGTCGGCAACGGCGGATGCTTTACGCGTCACGCCAGAGTCGGCTACTCCGGTCGAACTCCCTCACTCGCCCCGTAGGCCGACTATCAGTATAGACCGGATGACGCAGGACAGAACCCCCCAAATAGGAAATTTCTTCACTTCTCAGTCCTCCGGCGGGAACACCGGCTCCCCGCTCCCGAGCATCGTGATCATGATGGCCTCCACCGGACAGTTCTCCGCCGCCGCCAGGACCCGCTCGTTCGCGTCGGCGTCCGGCTCCACCGGCCGGGACTGCCGGCCGGTGTCGAGGCGGAAGGCGTCGGGCGCGTGGTGGACGCACTGGGCGGAGCCGATGCAGACGGAGCGGTCGACCTCGACGTGCCAGCGGTCTCCCATCTCCTAGCCCTCCCAGCCGGCCGGGAGGTGGATCATCTTGTGCTCCAGGAACTCGCCGTACCCCTCGGGCCCGAACTCCCGCCCCAGACCGGAGTTCTTGTAGCCGCCGAAGGGGCCGAGCATGTCGAGGCTGAAGGTGTTGACCGAGTACGTGCCCGTACGGACCTGCCGTGCGACGTCGATGCCGTGCGCGACGTCGGCCGTCCACACGCTGCCGGACAGCCCGTAGTCGGAGTCGTTGGCGATCTTCACCGCCTCGGCCTCGTCCCCGTACGGGAGCAGGCAGATCACCGGGCCGAAGATCTCCTCGCGGGCGATCCGCATGGAGTTGTCGACGTCGCCGAACAGCGTCGGCTCCACGTACCAGCCGCGTTCCAGCCCCGGTGGGCGTCCGCCGCCGGTGAGGATCTTGGCGCCCTCCTCCTGGCCGATGCGGATGTAGTCGAGGTTGCGCTGCTGCTGGCGGCGGGCGACCAGCGGGCCGACCTGGGTCGCCGGGTCCAGCGGGTCGCCGACCTTGAGCGCGCTCGCGGCGGCGGCGAAGGCGTCCGCGAACTCGTCGTAGCGGGAGCGCGGCAGGAGGATGCGGGTCTGGGCGACACAGGCCTGGCCGTTGTTCATCCAGGCCGCCGAGACGATCCCGGGCACCGACGTGTCGAGGTCCGCGTCCGGCAGGACCACCGCCGCCGACTTGCCGCCGAGCTCCAGCGTCACGCGGGTGAGATTGCGGGAGGCCACCTCCATCACGCGCTTGCCGGCCGCGACCGAGCCGGTGAAGGACACCTTGTCGACGGCGGGGTGCCCGACGAGGTATTCGCTGACCTCGCGGTCGGCGGGGAGGATCGACAGCACACCCTCCGGCAGCCCGGCCTCCTTGGCGATCTCACCGAGGAGGTAGGCGTCCAGCGGTGATTCGGGCGACGGCTTGAGCACCACCGTGCAGCCGGTGAGCAGGGCGGGCGCGAGCTTGGCGGCGGCGACGAACTGCGGGACGTTCCACGGGACCACGGCCGCGACCACCCCGACCGGTTCGCGCCGCACGAGGATCTTCCCGAGGACGCCGTCGCGTGTCTCCTCGTACGTGAAGTTCCGCGCGACCGTGATCGCCGCGTCCCACACCATCATCGCGCCGAGGGCCTGCGCGAGGACGCTCCAGGAGTACGGCGAGCCGTTCTCGGAGGAGATCACGCGGGCGATCTCCTCGTGCCGGACGGCGATCGCGTCCTTGATCCGGGTGACGACCTCGATCCGCTCGTCCAGGCTCATCCGCGGCCAGGGGCCCTGGTCGAAGGCGGTGCGCGCGGCCGCGACCGCCCGGTCCACGTCCGCGCGCGAGGCGTGCGGCACACAGCCGATGACCTCCTCCGTGTGCGGGGAGATCACCTCGATGACGTCCTTGCCCAGGGGGTCGGTCAACTCCCCGCCGATGAACAGCTGTCCGTGTTCCACGAGCTCGGTCATGGCCGACTGCCTCCCCGGGGCTGCGCACGTCTGACGATCCATCAGATAGGGAACTGATACCAGCTCCGTCCGGGGGAGTCCACGGATGCGACGAGGGCCGGTTGGTCGACTCGGGCTCCCATGGAAACCTGTTCTAGTTATAGTGGCGAAAACGCGGTGATTGGGGAGCCCATGGCGCACGTGTACGACCACGGTGGCGGCGTCCGTTCCCTCCAGGTCCCGATCCCGGACAACCCCCTCGGCCACACCCTTGTGTACGTGGTCGACACCGACCGCGGCCCGGTCCTCATCGACACCGGCTGGGACGACCCGACTTCCTGGGACACTCTCGCCGAGGGCCTGACGGCCTGCGGTACGTCCCTCTCCGAGCTGCACGGCGTGGTGATCACCCATCACCACCCCGACCACCACGGCCTGTCGGGCAAGGTGCGGGAGGCCTCCGGCGCCTGGATCGCCATGCACGCGGCCGACACGGCGATCGTGCGCCGGACCCGCGACACCCGCCCGGAGCGCTGGTTCACGTACATGGCGGCCAAGCTCGTGGCCGCCGGCGCCCCCGAGGAGCACGTTGCCCCACTGCGCAAGGCCCGGCGCCGCACCCTCCCCGGCCTCTCCCCCGCGCTGCCCGACCGGGAGATCGTCCCCGGCGAGCTCCTCCCCCTCCCCGGCCGACGGCTGCGCGCGATCTGGACGCCGGGCCACACCCCGGGTCACGTCTGCCTGCACCTGGAGGAAGAACACCCGTCCCGGCTCCCCGGCCACGGACGCCTCTTCTCGGGCGACCATCTGCTCCCGGAGATCACCCCGCACATCGGCCTGTACGAGGACCCGGACGACAATGGGGGTCCCCCCTGCTCGAACGGAGTCGAGAGCTTGGGGGACGTCACCGACCCCCTCGGCGACTACCTCGACTCACTGGAACGCGTCGGCCGCCTGACCCCCGCCGAGGTGCTCCCCGCCCACCAGCACACGTTCACGGACGCACCCGCCCGCGTGCGGGACCTGCTGGCACATCACGAGGAACGGCTGGCCGGACTCCTGGCCCTGCTCGTCGAACCCCTCACACCCTGGCAACTGGCCGAGCGGATGGAGTGGAACCGCCCCTGGGACCAGATCCCCTACGCCTCACGCACCATCGCGGTCTCGGAGGCCGAGGCCCATGTCCGCCGCCTGGTGAAACAGGGCCGCGCGGAGGCGGTGGCGGGGAGCGAGCCGGTGGCGTATGTGGCGGTGTGATCCGTGACCTCGGACACAGAGCCCGGAGGCAGTGCCCCCTGCGCACAGCCACCCCTCAGCCCTCCGCTTGCGTGCCGGTAGAGTGACCGCGTCGTCATCACACCCGTACGGGGGAAAGCCGGTGCAATTCCGGCGCTGACCCGCAACCGTGAACCGCCGTAAGGGCGGTGAGCCGGACCGCCTCGCACGGGACGTTGAACGGCTCACGTGCGCCGGGGTCCGCCCGCGCACGGCACCGTCGAGGTATACGGAGCCGAGCCGCCCGGGGTGTCCCGTGCTGCCCGACTCCCCGCAGGGAGAGGCACCCGCCGATCATGAACGTACGCCGCTGTGCCGCGGTGCTGGGAGCCGTCGCCGTGATCGGCACGGCCACGCCCGCCATAGCCGCCGACCCGTCCGCATCCGCGTCCCCGTCGACGGCGCTCCCGTCCGGCCTGTACGGCACCGCGGACCCGAAGTACGACGGCGTCTGGCGCCAGTCGCTGGCGATGATCGCCCAGCGCGCGGTGGATGTGACCCCCGCGGAGAAGGCCGTGGACTGGCTGGCCGGGCAGCAGTGCGCGAACGGCGCGTTCGCCGCCTTCCGCGCCGACCCGGCAAAGGCCTGCGACAGCGGCGTCATGGTCGACACCAACAGCACGGCCGCCGCCGCACAGGCCCTGAAGGCCGTCGGTGGACACGACAGCGAGATCCGCAAGGCGGTGGCCTGGCTGAAGTCGCAGCAGAACAAGGACGGCGGCTGGGGCTACACCCCGCACGGGCCCAGCGACACGAACTCCACGTCCGTCGTCATCGGCGCCCTCGCGGCGGCGGGCGAGGACCCCGCCGGCGTCCGCACGGGCGGCAAGTCGCCGTACGACCTGCTGGCGAAGATGTCCCTCCCCTGCGACGCGAAGGCCGGCGGCGCGCTCGCCTACCAGCCGGACAAGAAGGGCGAACTGGCGGCCAACGCGGACGCGACCGCGGCCGGGGTCATGGGCGCCCTCGGCAAGGGGTTCGTGGCGACGGCCGTGCAGAGGCAGGCCGACTACGGACAGTGCGCCAAGGACAAGCCGCTCACCGCGCGCGGGGTCTCGGGCAACGGCGCCGCGTACCTGGCGGTGACGCTCCTCCGCAACGACGACCACCTCAAGTCCGCGCTCCCCGGCGCCAAGGACCAGCCCGACTACGGCAACACCGCCGACGCGGTCGTCGCGCTCGCCGCGCGGGGCTGGAAGACGGAGGCGGAGAAGCCGTACGCCTGGCTGGAGAAGAACGCCCTCCCCTGGGCCGAGCAGAGCGGCCCGGCCGCCTACGCCGAGCTGATCCTCGCCGCCCACGCCATGGGCAAGAACCCGTTCGGCTTCGGCGGCACGAACCTCGTTCAGGCGCTCAACGCGACCGGGCCGGCCCCGCAGCTGCCCAAGAAGCCCACCGGAGCCGAGGTCCCGAAGCCTGACGACTCCGACTCGGACCACGGCGTCTGGTGGATCGTCGGCACCGGTCTGGTCGCGGGCATCGGCATCGGCTTCCTGATCAGCAGCCGCAGGAAGCGGCAGCAGCCGTGACCGCCGTCCGCCGTGCCGTGCCGCTGCTGATGGCCGCGCTCGTCCTCTGGGCGTCCGCGGGCCAGGCCGAGGCCGTCGGATACCGCTACTGGTCCTTCTGGGAACGCGACGGCCACCGCTGGACGTACGCCACCCAGGGCCCGTCGACGGCCCGTCCCGTCGACGGGGACGTGCAGGGCTTCCGCTTCGCGGTGAGCGCGGCCTCCTCCGACGCCACCCGTCCGCGCGGCACGGCGGACTTCGACACGATCTGCTCCGCCACACCCGCCGCCAAGGGAAAGAAGCGGGTGGCGCTGGTCATCGACTTCGGTACGTCTGCGGACGCCCCGTCCGGCGAGACTCCGCCGACCCGGCGAACGGCCTGCGCCCGCGTGTCCCCCGACGCGACAACGGCCGAGGCCCTGGCCGCGGTCGCCAAGCCCCTTCGCTACGACACCAACGCCCTGCTGTGCGCGATCTCGGGCTATCCGCAGAAGGGGTGCGGGGAACAGGTGAGCGCGGAGAAGAAGGCCCCCGCGGAGAAGGCGACGTCAACGGATCATCACGGCCCATCGGTGGGACTGCTGGCCGGGGTGGGCGTGGTGGTGCTCCTGGGAGCCGCAGCGGTGTGGCAGGCACGGCGCCGCAGGAATGCATAGCCGCCCTCGCCGCGGGCAGTCGGCGTCGGCGCCGGTGAGCGTCCCAACCCCCCGGCAAAAGCGCCGCAGCGCCTTGCACCCCGGCGCCTGGTGGCTCTGGTCCCTCGCCCTCGGTACCGCCGCCACCCGCACCACCAACCCCCTCCTCCTCGCCCTCCTCATCGCCGCGTCCGGCTACGTCGTCGCCACCCACCGCACCGCGGCCCCCTGGTCCCGCTCCTACTCCGCCTTCGCCAGACTCGCCCTCGCCGTCCTCCTCATCCGCCTCGCCTTCGCCCTGCTCCTCGGCTCCCCCATCCCAGGCACCCACGTCCTCGTCACGCTCCCCGAAGTCCCCCTCCCCCACTGGGCGCAGGGCATCCGGCTCGGCGGTGAGGTCACGGCGGAGGCGCTCGTCTTCGCGCTGTACGACGGTCTGAAACTGGCCACGCTGCTGATCTGCGTCGGCGCGGCGAACGCCCTCGCCAACCCGGCCCGGATGCTGAAGTCCCTGCCCGGTGCGCTGTACGAGATGGGCGTGGCCGTGGTCGTCGCCCTCACGTTCGCCCCGAACCTCGTCGCCGACGTCCAGCGGCTGCGCGCCGCCCGCCGCCTGCGCGGCCGCCCGGACCGTGGCATACGCGGGCTGCTGCAGGTCGGACTCCCGGTCCTGGAGGGCGCGTTGGAGCGTTCGGTCGCCCTGGCCGCCGCGATGGACGCCCGCGGCTACGGCCGCAGTGCCGATGTCCCCGCCCCGGTCCGCCGTACGACCACCGCGCTCACCCTCGGCGGTCTGCTGGGCGTCTGCGCGGGAACGTACGGACTGCTGACCGCCGAGGGCGGCACGTACGGCCTGCCGGTCCTGCTCGCCGGAGTCGCCGCCGCCCTCGCGGGCCTGCGCCTCGGTGGCCGCCGCACCCTGCGCACCCGCTACCGCCCCGACCCCTGGGACCTGCGCGCCTGGCTGGTCGCCGGTTCCGGTGCCGCGGTCGCCGCGCTGCTCGCCCTGGCGTCCGCGAGCGATCCGGAAGCCCTGCACCCGGGCGTCGTCCCCCTCACCGCGCCCGCCCTCCCGCTGTGGCCCGCGGCCGCCGTGCTGCTCGCTCTGCTCCCCGCCTTCATCGTCCCCAAGGAGCCGTCGTGATCCGCTTCGAGGATGTCTCCGTGACGTACGAGGACGCGGCCCAACCCGTCGTCCAGGGCCTGGACTTCGAGGTCCCCGAGGGTGAACTCGTGCTGCTCGTCGGCCCGTCCGGGGTCGGGAAGTCCACCGTGCTCGGCGCGGTCAGCGGGCTCGTCCCGCACTTCACCGGCGGCACCCTGCGCGGCCGTGTCACCGTCGCCGGCCGGGACACCCGTACGCACAAGCCGCGCGAACTCGCCGATGTCGTCGGCACGGTGGGCCAGGATCCGCTCGCGCACTTCGTGACGGACACGGTCGAGGACGAACTCGCCTACGGGATGGAGTCGTTGGGGCTCGCGCCGGAGGTGATGCGGCGCCGGGTCGAGGAGACCCTCGATCTGCTGGGCCTCGCCGACCTGCGCGACCGGCCCATCGCCACCCTCTCCGGCGGCCAGCGGCAGCGCGTCGCGATCGGCTCCGTGCTCACCCCGCACCCCAAGGTGCTGGTCCTCGACGAACCGACCTCCGCGCTCGACCCGGCGGCCGCGGAGGAGGTGCTCGCCGTGCTCCAGCGTCTTGTCCACGACCTGGGTACGACCGTCCTGATGGCCGAGCACCGGCTGGAGCGGGTGATCCAGTACGCCGACCGGGTCGCCCTGCTGCCCGCCCCGGGCGCCGCGCCGGTCCTGGGCAGCCCGGCCGAGGTGATGGCCGTCTCCCCGGTGTATCCGCCGGTGGTGGACCTGGGCCTGCTGGCGGGCTGGTCCCCGCTGCCGCTGACCGTGCGGGACGCGCGTCGGCGGGCAACAGAACTACGGGACCAGCTCAGCGGGCGGGAGGCGCCGCACACGACAGCGACAGCGGCGGCCGCGACCGTGCCCGCGCCCCGTGTCCCCGCCCCCCGCCGTTTCCTGCGCCGGCGCACCCCCGAGGCCACGTCCCCGCAGGTCGCCGAGGTCAGTTCGCTCGCCGTCCGGCGTGGCCGCGTGGACGCGCTGCGGCATGTGGACCTCCGCGTCGCCCCCGGCGAGACGGTCGCCCTCATGGGACGCAACGGCGCCGGGAAGTCCACGCTGCTGAGCGCGCTCGTCGGGCTCGTCGAACCGTCGGCCGGATCGGTCCGGGTGGGCGGCGCCGTCCCCCACCGCACCGCTCCCCCCGAGCTGGTCCGCCGCGTCGGCCTGGTGCCGCAGGAACCCCGCGATCTGCTGTACGCGGACGCGGTCGCCGCCGAGTGCGCGGCCGCCGACCGGGACGCGCGGGCCGAGCCCGGCACGTGCCGTGCGCTGGTCTCCGGTCTGCTGCCCGGCATCGGTGACGACACGCATCCGCGCGATCTCTCCGAGGGCCAGCGGCTCGCGCTCGCCCTGGCCGTCGTGCTCACCGCCCGCCCTCCGCTGCTCCTGCTGGACGAGCCGACCCGCGGTCTGGACTACGCGGCGAAGGCGCGTCTGGTCACCGTGTTGCGCCGGCTCGCCGCCGAGGGCCACGCCATCGTGCTGGCCACGCACGACGTGGAGCTGGCGGCCGAGATCGCCCACCGGGTCGTCCTGCTCGCCGAGGGGGAGGTCATCGCCGACGGTCCCACGGCCGACATCGTGGTCTCGTCCCCGTCCTTCGCGCCCCAGGTCACCAAGATCCTGGCCCCGCAGCAGTGGCTCACGGCCGCCCAGGTACGGGAGGCACTGGCATGACCCCGCAGGCCCGGCCCATCCGCCTCGGCCCCCGCTCCACCACCGCCCTCGCCCTGGTCGGCGCGGTCGGGGTGGTCGCCTTCGGGTGGCCGTTCCTCGCCCCGCCCACCTCGCAGCTCAGCGCCCATGCCCAGGACGCGCCCTGGCTTTTCGCCGGTCTGCTGGTCCTGCTCGTCGCGGTCGTGGCCGCGACGCTCTCCGAGTCGGGGCTCGGGGCGAAGGCCGTCGCCATGCTGGGGGTGCTGGCGGCGACCGGGGCGGCGCTGCGGCCGATCGGCGCGGGTACCGCCGGGATCGAGCCCATGTTCTTTCTGATGGTGCTCAGCGGACGGGTCCTCGGCCCGGGATTCGGCTTCGTCCTGGGCTCCATCACCATGTTCGCGTCGGCGCTGCTCACGGGCGGGGTGGGCCCCTGGATGCCGTTCCAGATGCTCGCCATGGGGTGGTTCACCATGGGCGCGGGGCTGCTCCCGGGGCCGGACCGGCTGCGCGGCCGCGGCGAGCTCGCGCTGCTCTCCCTGTACGGCTTCCTCGCCGCCTTCGCCTACGGCACGGTCATGAATCTCTCGGGCTGGCCCTTCATGGGCGCCCTCGCGTCGGGCATCGCCTTCGACCCGCACGCCGCGGTCCCCGCGAACCTGGCCCGTTTCGTCGCGTACTGCCTGGCCACGTCCCTCGGCTGGGATCTGGGCCGGGCCCTCTGCACGGTCGTACTGACCCTGACGCTCGGCCCCGCGCTCCTGAGGGCGCTGCGCCGGGCCACCCGCCGGGCCGCCTTCGAGACCGCGGTCACATTCGACCCGCCGGCCCGGTGACCCCTGGGTGAGGGCGTGTGCGCGGACCGTCGGCGGGGCGGTGAAGCACCCCACATGACGCAGGTCACCTACGATGCCCGTTCGTAGGACGACTTGTCCGATATGCCCGACTGCGCACCCCGACTGACCTGCACTTTGAGACCCACGCCACACAAGCGGCGATTCCCCCCGATGCGGCCACAACTAGTAAAAGGGGGCATTGCGGGCGGGTTTCGGGGCTGCTTCTCTGGACGACGTCGCAAGGCGCCACGAACCCCCGGGTCGCGGCGCCGACGTACGGCCCGACCGCGCACCACACGGTGACGGTGACGGCCTACGGCGGCCCCTTGTCCCCGACGAAGAGGTTTTCCGTGTCCGTCTCTTTCATCCGCCGCATCGCTTCCCCGAAGAAGGCTCTCACCGCTGCCGCTCTGGCCGCCGCCACGACCGGCATGGTGCTGACCTCGGCTCCCGCCCAGGCCGCCACCACCGCCTCGCCTTCCGACGCCCAGGCGATCGCGCACAAGATGATCCCGGACGCCGCGCAGTACAACGCGTTCAGCAAGATCGTCGAGCACGAGAGCGGCTGGAACGTCTCCGCCACCAACGCCTCTTCCGGCGCGTACGGCCTGGTCCAGGCCCTGCCCGGCTCGAAGATGGCCTCCGCGGGCGCCGACTGGAAGACCAACCCGGCCACCCAGATCAAGTGGGGCCTGGACTACATGAACTCGCGCTACGGCAGCCCGGTCGACGCCTGGAACTTCTGGCAGGCCAACAGCTGGTACTGAGCCGCCCCCTCATTCAGCATCCGCACCCTCGCCCTGTACCGGGCGGGGGTGCGCGCGCATGTGCGGGCGTCGGTCCCGTGGTGGACTTGGCAGCAGCCTGATCGTCCGGCCGACCGGAGGACCCATGACGACGGAGGCACCGGACGCGCGGACGCCCGACCCGGAGGCGCGCGGAGTGCGTCTGCTGCCGGTGCTGCTGGTGCTCACGGTGGTGAGCGGCCTGATCGACGCGGTGAGCTTTCTCGGTCTCGGGCACGTCTTCACGGCCAACATGACCGGCAACGTGGTGGTCCTCGGCTTCGCCGCGGCCGGTGCGCCGGCCTTCTCGGTGGCGCACACGGTGACCTCGCTGGGCTGCTTCCTGGCGGGCGCGACGGTGGGCGGCCGGCTCACGCTGTGGTCCGGCGGGTCGCAGCGGACGCGGACGCGGATCACGCTCGCCGTGGAGGCGGCGCTGGTGGGCGTGGCGGCGGTGGCCGCCCTCGTCATGCCGGACCGCAGCGGCACCGCTTACGCGCTCATCGCCCTCACCGCCTTCGCGATGGGCCTGCGCAACGCGACCGTACGCAAGCTGGGCGTGCCCGACCTGACGACCACGGTCCTGACCATGACCCTCACCGGCCTGGTCGCCGAGTCCCCGCTCGGCAGCAACACGGAACGCCGGGCCGCGCGCCGCGTCGCCGCCGTGGTCGCCATGGTGGCGGGCGCCGCGGTGGGCGCCTGGCTGGTGCTCCACCACCACCTGTGGATCGCCCTGCTCATCGCGGCGGCGGTGTCGGGGGTCCTGGCGGTGGTGGCTTCCGGAAGGGAGTGATCGCGGGGGAGGCAGGGGCCGGGGCGTAGGGATCGGGGTGCACCTGCCTCCCTCGGGACGGGCCGGCGGCGCCGGGAGCCGTCGGCCCGAGTTCAACGGGTCAGTCCGCGGTGACCTGGAGTTCCTTGACGCCGTTGATCCACGCGGAGCGCAGACGGCGGGGGTCTCCGGCCAGGCGGAGACCCGGCATCGCGTCGGCTATCGCGTTGAAGATCAAGTCGATTTCCAGGACGGCCAGGGACTTGCCCAGGCAGTAGTGCGGGCCGCCTCCGCCGAAGCCGAGGTGGGGGTTGGGGTCGCGGGTGATGTCGAAGGTGTCGGGATCGTCGAAAACGTCCGGGTCGTGGTTGGCGGAGGCGTAGAAGAGTCCGACGCGGTCCCCCTTGCGGATCTGCTTGCCGCCCAGCTCCGTGTCCTGCGCGGCCGTGCGCTGGAAGGAGTTGACCGGGGTCCCCCAGCGGACGATCTCCTCGGCGGTGGTCGACGGGCGCTCGCGCTTGTAGAGGTCCCACTGCCCGGGGTGGGTGAGGAAGGCGTGCATGCCGTGGGTGGTGGCGTTGCGGGTGGTCTCGTTGCCCGCGACCGCCAGCATCAGCACGAAGAAACCGAACTCGTCCGAGTTGAGGTTGCCCTCGTCCTCGGCCGCCACCAGCGTCGAGACGATGTCATGGGCCGGGCACCGCTTGCGCTCGGCGGCCATGTTCATCGCGTAGGCGATGATCTCGGTGGCCGACTCCGCGCCGACCTCCTCGGTGATCGCGTACTCGGGATCGTCGTACGCGATCATCTTGTTGGACCAGTCGAAGATCTTGGCCCGGTCCTCCTGCGGTACGCCGATCAGCTCGGCGATGGCCTGGAGCGGCAGTTCGCAGGCGACCTGGGTGACGAAGTCGAAGGGCCCGGACTGGGCGAGGGCGCCCTGGACTATCGCATGGGCGCGGGCGCGCAGGCGCTCCTCCAGGGCCCGGATGGCCCGTGGCGTGAAGCCGCGCTGCACGATCTGGCGGACCCTGGTGTGCTCGGGCGGGTCCATGTTGAGCAGGATCAGCCGCTGCGCGTCGATCGCGTCGCGCTCGATGTGCTCACCGAAGCGGATGATCGCGGTGTTGAGGTAGGAGGAGAAGATCTCCGGGTGCGTGGAGACGTACTTGACGTCCGCGTGCCGGGTCACGGCCCAGTAGCCGTCGTCCGCGAACCCGGCCAGGCCGTGCGGCTGCGGGATCCAGCGGACCGGTTCCGCCCGGCGCAGCTCGGCGAACTCCGGGAAGGGGACGCGGTGGTGCAGCAGATCGGGGTCGGTGAAGTCGAACCCGTCGGGCAGCGCGGGGCAGGAGGGCATCGGCGACTCCCGTCGTTCTGACGGTCCATCAGGAATTGAGGGTTGCCGCGAAGGTAGTAACGGGTTCTACAAGTCGCAAGACATCCGGCGCACCCAATTGCGTGCAGGAGTCGTGCAGATCGCAACTTCGGAGGGTGCACGACCCTTGCGGCGATGGACGCTCTGTCAGCAGACTTCAAGCAGAACTAGAACGCGTACTAGTTCTGCGTGGCGGGCCGGGCCGGGACGCCCCCGCGCCGCGCGGGTTGACCGAGGAAGGACCCCCCATGGCCGCGGAACCCGTGATCGTCGAAGCCGTACGCACCCCCATCGGCAAGCGCGGCGGCGCGCTCGCCAACCTCCATCCCGCCTACCTCCTGGGCGAGACCTACCGTGAACTCCTCGGCCGCACCGGCATCCCCGCCGACTGCGTCGAGCAGATCGTCGGCGGCACGGTGACCCATGCCGGCGAGCAGTCCATGAACCCCGCCCGTACGGCCTGGCTGACCATGGGGCTGCCGTACGAGACCGCCGCGACGACCGTGGACTGCCAGTGCGGGTCCTCGCAGCAGGCTTCGCACATGGTCGCCAACATGGTCGCGGGTGGAGTCATCGACGTCGGGATCAGCTGCGGTGTCGAGGCGATGTCCCGCGTGCCGCTGGGGTCCGGCTCCAAGCACGGGCCGGGCAAGCCGTTCCCCGACGAGTGGAACGTCGACCTGCCCAACCAGTTCGAGGCGGCCGAGCGCATCGCCCGGCACCGGGGCCTCACCCGGGAGAACGTCGACTCCCTCGGCCTCCTCTCGCAGGAGCGGGCGGCCGTCGCCTGGTCCGAGGAGCGCTTCAAGAAGGAGACGTTCGCCGTCCAGGTGCCCACCACGGAAGAGGAACAGCACGCCGGGCAGGGCATGTGGCGGCTCGTCGACAAGGACGAGGGGCTCCGGGACACGTCGATGGAGGCGCTGGCCGGGCTGAAGCCGGTCATGCCGACGGCCGTGCACACGGCGGGCAACTCGTCGCAGATCTCCGACGGAGCGGCCGCGATCATGTGGGCGTCCAAACGGATGGCGCGGGCACTGAAGCTTCGACCCCGGGCCCGGATCGTCGCCCAGGCGCTGGTCGGAGCCAACCCGCACTTCCACCTGGACGGACCGATCGACGCGACGAAGGCCGTGCTGGGCAAGGCGGGCATGTCCCTGAAGGACATCGACCTCGTCGAGATCAACGAGGCCTTCGCCTCCGTGGTGTTGAGCTGGGCCCAGGTCTTCGAGCAGGACCTGACGAAGGTCAACGTCAACGGCGGTGGAATCGCCCTCGGGCACCCGGTCGGGGCGACCGGGGCCCGACTGATCGCGACGGCCCTGCATGAACTGGAGCGCCGGGACAAGGAGTTCGCGCTCATCACGATGTGCGCGGGCGGCGCGCTTGCCACCGGGACGATCATCCAGCGGCTGTAGCGGTCCAGTTCAGGAACGCGGTGAAGGTGGCGGGTGCGAGGGTGACCACCGGGCCGGTGGGGTTCTTGGAGTCGCGTACGGCTACGGTGGCGCACGGGGCTTCGGCGATCTCTATGCAGTCGCCGCCTTGGTCGCTGCTGTACGACGACTTGCTCCACTCCAGGGCGCCGACGGGGGCGCATTCGACGCAGTTGCCGCCCTGGTCGCTGCTGTGACTGGACTTGCGCCAGGCGAGGACGCCGAGGGGCGCGCACTCGACGCAGCTGCCGCCTTGATCGCTGCTGTAGCTGGACTTACGCCACCGGATCCCCGTCAGAGTCGGGTTGCTCTGCATAGCGTTCCTCCATCACCCGTCGGATCAGCTCCGCCGATTCCCGGAGGGAGAGGGCGGCGGCCTGGAGATGATCGTAACGGAGCGAACAGTCCTTGATGGTGTCCGGGTTGGCGGACGGATGCCCGCTGCCGTAGCCCTCGGTGTAGACGATGGGGGGATCGCCGGGAAAGCGGAAGAGGTCGAACGGGCCGGTAAGCCCCGCGTGCGCCCCCGCCGAGTACGGCAGCACCTGGACGTTGATCCGCGGGTTGTCAACGAACGACAACAGGCGCGCCAGTTGTCCCCGCATCGCTTCTTGATTGCCGATCTTCTGGTACAGCGCAGCCTCCCCCACGATTGCCCAGAAGACGGGGGGCTCCTCCTTCTCGAAGATGCGCTGGCGCGCCAGTCGCACGGCTACCCGGTCGTCCAACCTGCACTGATCCATCGTGCCGAGCACCGCGCGTGCGTATGGCTCGGTCTGCAGCAGGCCATGGACCATGTGAGTGTGAAACGTGCCGATCTCCGTCGCCCGCGCCTCCAACTCCGCCACCTGCTGAAACCACGCCGGAAGTTGACTCCGCATCACCAGAACGACGAGCCGGGACAGTAACCCACCCGTCCCCAGCGCCACATCCGCCCGCTCGCTGAACTCCGGCGTCGGCAGTTTCCGGGCCGTCTCGATCTGGCCGACAAGCGACCCCGTGTAGTTGATGATGTCGCCGAGCTGTTTCTGTGTCAGCCCCGCCGCCTCGCGGTGCCGACGCAGCTCGAAGCCGTAGTAGTCGAGCGCGGAGGCGCCCGGGTCGAGGACGTTGATGTGGGTCACGTACGGTCCCCTCTCGCGCAACTCGGCCCACGGCGGGACCGGTTGTATCCGTTCCGTAGCCCAGCGTAGTCGCGCGAGGTCAGTCTCGTACCGTGAACTACCACCTCCCCCACTACCGCATGAGTCTCACCGCCAGCGACCACTCGGTACGGCACATCCGCCGCATCGTCCGCTCGCTGCTGGACGACTGGGAGCTCACGCATCTCACCGACGCCCTGGAGCTGGGCGTGAGCGAGTTGGTCACCAACGTCGTACGGCACGTCCCGGACCGCCGCTGCTCGATCGCCGTGCTGCGGCTGGCCTCGTCGGTCCGGGTGGAGGTGACCGACGGTTCCGCTCAGGTCCCGCTCCCGCTTCTCGGCCTCGTCCTGGACCAGGAGGCGGAGGGCGGTCGCGGCCTCGCCCTGCTGGACGCCGTGGTCGACAAGTGGGGGGTGTCACCGGGCGTCCTCGGCGGCAAGACCGTCTGGTTCGAGTGCGGGGAGTCGCCGCAGGCGACGAGGCGGTCGCCCTCGGGAGTGCGCTGGTAGTAGACCCTGTTGCCTTCGCGTGTCCGGCCGAGCAGTCCCACCCGGTGCAGCCGGCCCAGGTGGTACGACACTGTCGACGCGGTCAGATGGTGCCGCTCGGCGAGTTCCGTCGTGATCCGGGGGCTGCCCAGGTCGGCCAGGAGGAGGAAGCGGGCCTGTCCGATGACCTGGCCCAGCGAGTCCACCGGACCCGGATCCTCCATGGGAGCACCGCCCTTGGTGCCGGACACCGGATAGGTGAGGTGGGTGCCGTCCTCACCCCATGGGTCATTGCGGATGAGCCACGTCGTCGCCAGCGGTGAGGGACACAGGGTGAATCTCGTGCTCTCGAGCACCTGCAATGTGTGCGGGTCCTGAAGGCGCAGTGCACCGGAACCGTAAGTGAGGGCTGGATGAAGGGAGTTCAGTGTGTCGGCCAGCCCTCGCTCGACCACGGATGCCGCGCGGTGACGGATGTCGGCCTCCGCCACCTCGCGCATCGCGTTCCATCGCGCCGACACGCTGGCCGACCAGAACCGGCTCAGCTCACGGGCGATCCGCTGGGCGAAGGCCTGCTCTCCGGTTTCCAGGGCGTCCGCGATCTTCCGTAACTCGGCCGGGTCCGAACCCTTCCCGGCCCGCGCCGACTCCAGGAACCTCCCCATCTGGTGCGCGACCACCCGAGGCGGTGTCGAGGCCACCGTGTGCAGTTCCTCTTCGAGTGTGCCGTGGCTCTCCGCGCTCGCGAACAGGAATCCGGGAACGTAGCTTCGTTTGACGCGCCGTAATGCCATGAGCAGACCCCCGTCCTGGCGCATGAGGGTTTCACGGACGACTTGTTCCAGCCGGTAGCCACCGCCGGTGACCAGCCCGAAATTGAGCAGAAATCCGATCTGGGCCAGCGGGGAAACAACGAATCTGGCGGCCACGAGAGCGTCAGAGGTCAGACGGACGGAAATCACTCGATCCCCCCATTGTCGACTAGCGGCACACCGCCGATCTGGTCAGGGATCAGCGGCGGACACGCATACGGGGGTCGTCATCAGCGGCCCCCGTCGCCTTCCGTTCGATCCTCACACGACGCCACGATTTCCACCAGATCTAAGATCACCAGATGAGGGACATTCGAGCCTGCTCGAAAGAGGAGTTCAAAGCCGGGTCAGCAGTGGTCGCCGCGCTCGTACACCTCTATCCGCGCGCTGCGGATCGTCTTGCGGGCGCATCGCGTGAAGTGGTCGCGCAGCGTCGCTTCCTTCATCTCCTCCCGGGCACTCCTCTCGTGGCGTTCCCGGGCCGGCTCGCGCACCACGACGATCCGTGGGGCGCGCACCATGCGGTTCCGGATGTCCTTGGGCGGCAACTCGGTGCCGTAGAGCGTGTGCGAGGAGTGCGGTGCGGCGGCGAGCGCGAGGTCGTGCGCGCCGTAGGGCGCGGGCCCCTGTCCGAGCAACCACACGCGGCGGCTGGCGGGCAGGAAGAGCACGCCCTCGCCGGGCGCCACCGTGTCCCGCACGGCGTCGGAGACGGCCGTGACATCGTCGGTGCGGCTCGTCGGGCCGCGCAGATGCGTTCCCACGGGTCCCACGGCGACCAGCACGGCGGCGGCCGCCGCGAGCGCCAGGACCGCGCGCAGGCGCACGGACCGCCACAGCGTGTCGAGGGCGGCACCCACGAGCAGGGCCAGACCGGCCTCGGCGTACAGCACGTAGCGGTCGACGTAGAGGGGCTTGATCGCCGAGGCGAGCAGAAGGGAGGCCGGGGGCACCAGGAGCAGGGGCAGGGCCAGTTCGCCGAGTGCCCGATGAGCGCCCGCGCGCCGGTGCACCCGTGCGGCGGCCGGCCCGGCACCCGCGATCAGCAGGAAGCTCACTACATCGCCGCGTACGGACACCTCGATCCATGCGACCTGTCCCGACTGACGCATGCTCAGCAGCACCAGGGGAGTGACCGCCGCCACCGCGCAACAGCACGCTCCCGCCCACGCCTTCAGGACGGCACGCGGCTGCCGGGCCACGAGCAGGGTGGTGCCGTGCGCGGCGAGAGCGGGCAGCGCGAACTCGTGCAGGAGAGCGGACAGGACGGCCAGCGCGGCATAGCCGGTCCACCAGAGGCCGCGTCGCTCGGCGCACGCCCTGAGCAGGACCCACGTCTGCGCCACCACGAGGGCGGTCACCAGGGCGTAGGAGCGGCCCTCCTGGGCGTAGCGCTGGACGGCGGGCAGCAGCGCGAACACCGTACCGGCGAGGAGTCCGGCCCGTGCCCCGGCCAGCCGTCGGCCCAGTGCGGCGACACCCACCGTGGCACCCGCCATGGCCAGCACCGACGGCAGCCGCAGTGCGACGAGGCCGCCGTCCCAGAGCCGGAACACGGCGTGCATCAGGAGGTAGTAGAGGCCATGCACCACGTCGGCCGTGCCGAGCGTCGCCCACAGGTCGGGCAGGCTGCGGTGAGCCATGTCGTAGGTGACGGCCTCGTCCTGCCACAGCGTGCCCTGTCGGCGGATCCCCCACAGCCCGAGCAGCACGCTGAGCGCGCCGGGGGCCAGGACGGTGAGGTGCCTCGCCGTCCCGGCCCGGACGCCTGGCGGCCGGGGTGGTGCGGCAGGGCGGATGGACCTACCGCGTGTCGCCGTGGACATGGCCGTCTCCTGTTTCTCGTCAGCGGTGTGGAACGGGCGTCGGCAGAAGTCAAGTGGCCGGATCATTGATGGTCAGCCGCCTTCCGGCCCGCCTATCAATCCCGCATCGCGTACCGTGAGCCGCTGATCGCACGGACGGGGAGCACAGGCGGGGAGCACGGACGGGGAGCACAGGGGGAATCGCCGTGGGTCGTTCCGAGAAGCCGCTGGATCCAGGCGCGGGCCCGGTGCAGCGGTTCGCCCACGAACTGCGGGAGTTACGGCGGGCTTCCGGGAGTCCCACGTACCGGGACATGGCCCGCCGCGCCGGCTACTCCGCCCCCACCCTGTCCAACGCCGCGACGGGCGACCGGCTGCCGTCATTGCCGGTGACCCTGGCGTACGTCGAGGCCTGCGGCGGTCGGCGGGAGGAGTGGGAACCGCGCTGGCGCGCCCTCGCCGAGGAGCTCTCCGCCCGCCCCGCGGCACAGGACGAGGACGATCCGGACGACCCGGCGCCCTATCGCGGACTCGCCCGGTTCGATCCGGAGGACGGTGACCTGTTCTTCGGCCGTGACCAGCTCGTCGAGGACCTCGTCGGGCTGGTCCGTAAGCACCGTTTCGTCGCGGTCGTCGGGGCCTCGGGCAGCGGCAAGTCCTCGCTGCTGCGGGCCGGGCTCGTCCGGGCACTGCGGAACCCCGGCGAGCGGGACGGGCGGCCGGCCGCCATCCGGATCTGCACACCCGGTCAGGCCCCGTGGCACGACCATGGCGCGCTCCTGGAGCCGGTGGCGGGCGACGCGGACACCGTGCTGGTGGTCGACCAGTTCGAGGAGGTGTTCACGCTCTGCCAGGATCCGGTGGAGCGCGGGGAGTTCATCGACGGTCTGCTCCGCTGCCGTACGGAGGCCGCCTCCCGTACGGAGGCCGCCGGGTCCCGGCTGCGCGTGGTCATCGCGGTCCGGGCCGACTTCTACGGCCGGTGCACCGAGCATCCCGGCCTCGTCCAGGCGCTCAACGCGGCGAGCCTGCTGGTCGGGCCCATGTCCCCGGAGCAGGTCCGGGAAGCGATCGTGAAGCCGGCCAGGGCCGGGCGGCTGGTGGTGGAACGGGACCTGACCGCCCGGATCGTCTCCGACGTGGCGCAGGAGCCCGGCGCCCTGCCACTCATGTCCCACGCCTTGCTGGAGCTGTGGCGGCGCCGCCGGGGCCGCACCCTGACGCTGGCGGCGTACGAGGCGATCGGCGGGGTCCAGGGCGCGGTGGCGCACACGGCCGAGGAGGTGTTCACGGGATTCACGGCGGATCGGACTGAACTCGCCCGCTCGCTGCTGCTGCGGCTGATCACTCCGGGGGAAGAGGCGCCGGACACCCGGCGTCCGGCCGACCGGGCCGAACTGGTCCGCTCCGAGGCGGCGGCAGAGGTCCTCGAAGCCCTGGTACGGGCACGGCTGGTGACAGTCGACGGCACGGGAGTGGACCTCGCGCACGAAGCGCTCATCACCGCGTGGCCACGGCTGCGCACATGGGCGGAGACCGACCGCGAACGGCTGCGTCTGCAGCGACGGTTGACGGAGTCGGCCAAGGAGTGGGCGCAACTGGAGCGCGATCCGGGCGCCCTGTACCGGGGCGCCCGGCTGCTGGCCGCTCGGGACGCGTTCATGGGGGCGGACGGTCCCGCGCCCGATCTGACACCGCTGGAGCGGGAGTTCCTCACCACGAGCGTCCGCACCGGGCGCTTCGTCCAGCCCGCCCTGGTCCGGATGCGCCGATTCGTACGGAGCCGCTGGTGGCTCGCGTTCCGGCTGGCGTTGCTGTGCGCGGTCGTACTGTGGACCGTGTGGTTCCTCAATCGCGACCACCCGTGACGTCACCGGGTGATCGCCCGCACGGTCAGCGACGTCCGAGCACGGCGCGGGCGGCGTCGAGTTGGCGGTCCTTGGCCGACCTCAGATGTGCGAAGTAGCCCTTGTGGTCACGGATGTCCCGTTCCTGGACGGCGCGTTCCTCTTCGCTGAGCGACTTCACGAGCCCGACGCGTTGCTTGCAGGTCACGTCGGCCTGCGCGGTCTGCTTCTCCCCGGGTGAGGGGGCGTGGGACCGCGCCCACCGCGGATCCTCGGCAGCGCGGTAGAAGTCCTGGTACGGGTGTCCCTCCTGCCGCATACAACGCGCCCAGGAACGCGTCGCGCGTGCGCCGGCGGGGCTTTTCAACGCCTGATCGAGGCTGGCGGAATTCAGCTTGTTCACCAGGTCCTCGTCCACCCGGTTTCCGCTCGCCAGTTGGGCGCCCGCCTGCGCGTAGCAGCCGTCGGCGGGATTCAGCGCGGCTTGTCTCTCGGCCGCGCCCAGGCGTTTCTCGCGGTCGGTCTTCCGCGCGGTGATATCGGTGGAACCCATCAGCCGGGCGTTGCTCTTGTAGCCCATTTCTTTCGCGACCGGCATCTCGATGACGCCGTAGCGTCGGCGATTTCGCAGGTCGGGATAGAGCTTGCGGTGGTCGATGACTTCCCAGTCGTATCCGCGCTTCTTCATGCAGGTGCGGGTCAGGATGTCCTGTGCGCTCTCGATCAGGTAGATCTCATTCACCGACAGCTGATAGTGATCGAGGGGGAGAACGAGATTCCTGACCTCCTCGGTCGGTTCGGGGGCCGCGGCGAGTACGGTCCTCGCGGCCGTGGTCGTCGGGGCCGCCTCCTTGGACGTCCCGCCCCCACAGCCGGTGACCAGAAGCAGCAGGGCTGCGGCCCCCACCATCTGAAACCTGGTCATGCGTCCACTCCAGAATCCGTCCGTTCCAGAAATCGCCCGCTTCAGAGAAGAGCGGGGGCGCCGGCCGGGCCGGCGCCCCCGTGGGTCTTACAGGAAGACGACGCAGCTCGCCTTGTTGTCGAACCCGTTGTTGCTGAAGTCGGAGTCGACGCTGTGCGGCTTCGCCGTGTAGGACTTGCCGGTACACGAGCTGCCGTTGTCCCACATGCCGACGTAGGAGCCGGTGTCGTTCCGCATCGAGCTGGCGCCGTTCTGCATGACCTGGTGGGTGCCGTCCCAGTACTTGTTGTTCAGCTCCCGGTCGGTGCCGGTGAAGGTGGCCTTCATGCCCTTGTAGTCGTCGTGCTGGTACAGCACGAAGTTGGAAGCCTGCGCCCCCGACTCGGCGGCCGATGCCGTCGGCGCCGTCATGATTGCACCGGTGGCACACAGGGCCAGAGCACCGAGCGCCACACCCAGCTTGCGCATATCTGCTGTCCTCCCGTTCGAGTGGTCACGGTCCGAGGCGGATCTCCATCCGCCGGAACCAGTCCACGCGAGCAGCGGTTTGCGGTACAGGTGATGGGAAAATGTTCGAATGTGCCGTCTGGGACGGCGGTCAGGTGCTGGACTGGAACCGGACCCTCCCCCCGCGCCGTCTGAAGCCCTGTTGGTCGGCAGTCGGCAAGAGACGGGGGCGTCGGTTCATGGTGGGACTCCGGCGGTGGGCACGAGCACGTGTGCGGGTGCTCACGGTGGTGCTGGCCGTGCTCGGCGTGCAGTTGAGCTGGCTCGTGGCGCCCGCGTACGCGTGCGGCTGCGGGGCTATGGTGCCGCAGGCGCAGCGGCAGATCAGTGTGTCCCGTGAGACGTCCGTGCTGCGCTGGGACGGGCGGCAGGAGCAGATCGAGATGCGGCTGACCGTGCAGGGCGACACGGACCGGGCCGCGTGGATCATGCCGGTCCCGCACCGCGCGTCCGTGGACCTCGGCGACCCGGCGCTGTTCGACCAGTTGGACGCCGCCACCGCGCCCGTGCACCGCACCCGGCACCACTTCTGGCCCCAGGCCGGCGACTGGCCGCTCGACGGCGCGGATGACGACAACGCCGAAGCGCCACCTGCCGCGGGCGCCGCTCCGCCCCGGGTGGGTGTCGTCGACCGGCAGCGGCTCGGGCCCTTCGACGTCGCCCGGCTCACCGCCACCGATC
Source organism: Streptomyces sp. HUAS 15-9 (assembly GCF_025642155.1). Lineage (NCBI taxonomy): Bacteria > Bacillati > Actinomycetota > Actinomycetes > Kitasatosporales > Streptomycetaceae > Streptomyces > Streptomyces qianjiangensis. Next base: position 2,678,017 of record NZ_CP106798.1, read on the forward strand.
CCGGTGCCCTGGACAACTGGCTGCGCACCAACGGCTTCACCTTCCCGCCCCGGCTGAGCGACGCCCTCCAGCCGTACGTCGACCGGCACTGGGAGTACGTGGCGGTCCGGCTGGCCCCGGAGACCGCCGGCGCTTCCCTGAGCGGTGCCCTCGACCCGATCCACCTGACCTTCGCCACCGACGAGCCCGTCTACCCGATGCGTCTGTCCCGGCTCGCCCGTACCCCGCAGTCGCTCGGCCTGTACGTCCTGGCCGCGCACCGCATGGAGCCGCGCAGCTCGATCGGCGGCGCACCGCCCCGGGTCCTCTTCGCCGGTCGCCTCAGCGCGCCCGAGGGCCCGCTGGCCCGCCTCGCCTCCGGCACCCCGTATCTGACCGCCGTGGCCCAGGAGTTCCCGCAGCCCTCCCTCATCTTTGCCGACCACGTGCTGCGCCGGACCGCCTCGGACACGCCGTACCAGCAGGTGATCTACCAGGACCGGTTGCTGGAGGTGGCCGGGATGCCGGCGTGGCTGCTGACGATCGGGGGCTCCCTGGCCCTGGTCGTCGCCGTCGCCGCGCTGATCGCCGTCCGGCATGCGCGGCGGCCCGTCGTACCCCCGCCGCCGGTGCACCCCCCTGCGCCGATCGGCTGACAAGGAACGGGTGCTCCGGAGATTCGCTGACACGGAACCGGTGCGCGACTACCTTCGTTAGCCCAGCTAGTTAGAAAATCTAACTAGACACGAAAGGCAGTAGGTGCATGAGCGGGTCGCAGCTCTGGGACGACGTCGACTTCTACTTCTCCAGCCACCTCGCGCCGGACGACGAGGCGCTCCAGGCGGCGCTGCGCGACAGTGAGGCCGCCGGACTCCCGCATGTCAATGTCACGGCGAACCAGGGCAAGTTTCTCCAGCTGCTTGCCCAGATCCAGGACGCCCACAACATCCTGGAGATCGGCACGCTGGGCGGCTACAGCACGATCTGGCTCGGCCGCGCCCTCCCTGCCGACGGCCGGCTGATCTCCCTGGAGTACAGCCCCAGGCACGCCGAGGTCGCGGTCCGCAACATCGCCCGCGCCGGTCTGGAGAAGATCGTCGAGGTGCGGGTGGGCCCGGCCCTGGACTCGCTGCCCCAGCTGGCCGACGAGAACCCGGCCCCCTTCGACCTGGTCTTCATCGACGCCGACAAGGTCAACAACGCGAACTACGTGGAGTGGGCGCTGAAGCTCACCCGCGCGGGCAGCCTGATCATCATCGACAACGTGGTGCGCGGCGGCCGGGTGGTCGACGCGGCGAGCTACGACGACCCGGACGTCCGCGGCAACCGCGCCGCCATCGAGCTGATCGCCGCCCACCCCCGGCTCACCGGCACGGCGATCCAGACGGTGGGCAGCAAGGGCCACGACGGCTTCGCCCTGGCCCGGGTGCTGGCCTAGGGGCGGGCCCGCCGGGCTCCCTGAACCCCCGCTCTACACCTCGTGGTAGAAGCCCACGTTGACGCTGCGCGGTCCGGTGCGGTCCTGGATGATGATCTCGCCGGAGCCGCCCCGGGGCAGCGGCACGATCCCGCCGTAGGCGACGAGCTGGGCGTACTCCCCGACCACCAGCCGCACCACGGACGACGGGTCGGGCTGCGAACCGCGCAGCCACGTCACCTGCCAGCCCCCGTCAGGGCCGCACAGGAACTCCAGGTGGACCCGCGAGACGAACAGCCAGTCGTCGGGTGTGGCCAGACGGCACACGGACCCGTCCCGGCCGACCCGCAGCACGGCGCCCGGTTCGCTGGGCGCGTCGGCCATGAGCATGCCGGCCGTGGCGCCCGCGTCCGCCGCGGAGACGGTGGCCATGGTGAGTTCGAGCACGTGCGTTCCCCCTGAAGTGCGCTTGACCTGATTCCAAGTGTGCCTCTACAGCGGCCGCATGATAATTCGCCCGGCCCCACCGCGTCCGGCACAATGGACTCATGACCGAGCGAAAGCCACCGGGCGTGCCGTTCGAGTCCTGGGTCGACAAACAGATCCACGATGCGCAGGGGCGCGGTGAGTTCGACCGACTCCCGGGCGCGGGTCAGCCGTTGCCGCCCGGCACGGACACGACGTACGACGAACTGTGGTGGGTCAAGCGCAAGATGGTCCGGGAGGGTCTGGCGGTGCTGCCCCCGTCCCTGGCCCTGCGCAAGGAGGCCGAGGACGCGCTCGCGGCGGCGTACGCGGCGCCCTCGGAGCGGATCGCGCGGAAGATCATCACCGATGTCAATGTCAAGATCCGCGACATGATGTTCAAGCCGCCGCCCGGTCCCCCGCTGGGCAAGAAGCCGTACGACGTCGAGGAGGTCGTACGGGAGTGGCACCAGCGGCGGGACCGGCGGGAGAACCGGGCGGCCGGCACGGAGGGGGCGTAGCTCAGTCCGTGAAGCGGCGCAGTCCCGTCACCGACCACACGGTGGCGATACGGCCGTCGGCCACCTCGAACAGGTCGATGCCGCTCTTCTGGTCGCCGTCGGCAAGTGTGACGTACCAGCTGGAGGCGACCCGGCCCAGGTGGGTGTCGACCATGGGGGTGCCGTCGACGGTGTAGCGCAGGCCGGGCTTGGCGGTGCGGAAGGCGGAGACGTAGTCGACGATGCCCTGGGGACCCTGGATCTTGTCGGTCTCCGCGTTGTCGGGGTCATTGCCGAAGCGGATGCGGAAGTCGGGGGCGAGGAAGGTCTCCGGGTCACTGAAGTCGCCGTTCCACAGGGCGGTCCAGCGCTCGAAGAGAGCGATTCCGGTGTCCGAAGAGGTCATGGCCGATGCCTTTCGTCGTATGTATGTCGTCCTTCGCCCACCAGCCTCCGGCTCCTCCGCGACACCGCCCTGTCGGTGATTGGCGTCACATTCCGATCTCACTGAGGGGTACGACGTCCGAACCGAGCGTGTCGAGCGAGGCCAGGTCGGCCGGCCGGTCCGGGGCCCGCTCGTCGAGTGCCTCGACGGCCCGGATGCGGTCCAGCCGGAAGCCCCGGGGTGCCCCGCGCAGCCGGCACCAGGCCGCCAGATACCAGTGCTCCTCCCCGCCGAGGAAGCCGAGCGGCTCCACGTCCCGCCCGGTGACGGCGCCCTCCGCGTCCGCGTACTCCAGGCGCAGCACCCGCCCCGCCGACAGCGCCTCCCGCAGCGGGCCGGGGACCATCGGCCCGGCGGTGCGTTCCGGCCGCGCCGCCGGGACGAGCAACTGGACGCGCCCCGCCATCTCGGCCGCCGCGCCGCGCTCCCGCTCCGGCATCACCGCGAGCACCTTGTGCAGGGCGCTGCGCGCGTCGGCCGCGAACGGGGTGCCGGCCAGCGCGTGCAGCCCCACCGCCAGGGCCGTCGCCTCGGCCGGGGTGATGGTCAGCGGCGGCAGTGTGCGCTCCCTGTCGAGGACGTATCCGCCGGTGCGGCCCGGCTCCGCGTGGATCGGCACCCCGGACTGCTGGAGCGCGGCCAGGTCCCGCTCGATCGTGCGGACGCTGACCTCGAAGCGCCGGGCGAGCGCGCGGGCGCTGCGCGGGCGGGGAGCGGCGGCGCGAAGTTCTTCGACGAGGGCGTAGAGACGGTCGGTGCGGTTCACGGTGACAAGTCTGCTGGGCGACGAGCGCATCGAGTGGCGCAGGATCCAGGTGCCGGACTCGCCCGAGGTCACGGATATCCGGTTGCGCGGGATCAACCCGCCCCCCTGACAATGTCGTTCGTGACCTGGACCATCGCACCCGAACCCTTCGGCTCCCCCGTCACAGCCGCGCTCTGGCGGGCGTACTACACGGAGGTCAGCGACCGCTGGTACCTGCTGCACGAGGGGCGCCGGACCGACCCCGGTGAGCTGGAGCGGGAGATCGCCGCCGTCACCGGCGCCGAACTGACCCCGCCGGACGGTCAGTTGCTGGTCGGGCGGTACGACGGCGCACCGGCCGGTTGCGCGGGCGTACGGCTCCTGGACCCGGCCACCGCCGAACTCACCCGGGTCTTCGTGCACGAGGAGCTGCGCGGCAAGGGCGGCGCGGCGCTGCTCGTGGCGGCCGCCGAGGACGCCGCCCGCGGCCTCGGCGCCACCCGGATCGTCCTGGACACCCGGGGCGACCTGGTGGAGGCCCGCACCCTGTACGCCCGGCTCGGCTACACGGAGACCGAGCCGTACAACACCAACCGGTACGCCGAGCACTGGTTCCGCAAGGACCTCAGCTGACCCCGGCCGCCGCCGCCCCGCCCTGCGGCTGCTCCCGCTGCGAGCCGCACATCTGGTCGGTCAACTCCTTGACCAGGCGGTCCAGATCGGTGGGCCGGTCGGGTCCCCACCAGTCGCCGAGCAGTTCGGCCAGCGACTCCTCACGGGCCCGTGCCAGCCGGTCGGCCACCTCGCGTCCCTGGTCGGTGAGGCTGAGGTCGAGGCCTTCGCGGACGGCGAGCCGGCGCTCCTCGACCTGGCGCTCGGCATCGAGGATCACGCTCAGCGGGACGACGCAGCGCCCGGCGAGCACACCCGGCTCCACCGAGCCGTACTTCCGCATCCGCAGCAGCAGCCAGCTCGCCGCAGGCAGCAGGTCGTAGCCCGCCCGCGCGGCGATCTTCCGGTAGATCTCCCGCTGCCCCTCGCGGGTGCCGAGCACCGACAGCGCGCGGCACACCTCGTCGTACGAGGACCGCTGGACCGGGTTGGTGGCGAGGGTCTCCGTCACATCGGGCGCGGTGACCGATCCGCGCAGCCTGTCCTCCTTCAGGAACCACGCCAGTACGAAGCCGAGGAGGGCGACCGGAGCGGCGTACAGGAAGACGTCGGTGATGGAGACCGAGAAGGCGTGCAGGGCCGCCGGGCGCAGCGCGGGCGGCAGGGCGGCTATGCCGCGCGGGTCGGCCTGCAGCGTGCTCGCCGACAGACCCGCCGGGAGGCTCACGCCCCGGAAGGCGGCGGCCAGTTGCTCGCCGAGGCGGCTCGCGAAGATCGTGCCGAAGATGGCGACCCCGAACGAGGCCCCGATCGACCGGAAGAAGGTCGCTCCCGAGGTGGCGACGCCGAGATCCTCGTACGACACGGCGTTCTGCACGATGAGGACGAGAACCTGCATCACCAGGCCCAGTCCGAACCCGAACACGAAGAAGTACGTGCTCATCTCGGCGGTGGAGCTGTTCTGGTCCAGTTGGTGGAGCAGGAGCAGACCGAGTGCGGTGACGCCGGTGCCCGCGATGGGGAACACCTTCCAGCGCCCGGTGCGGCTGACTATCTGCCCGGAGCCGGTCGAGGACAGCAGCATGCCCACCACCATGGGCAGCATGTGCACACCGGACATGGTCGGCGAGATGCCGTGCACGACCTGGAGGAAGGTCGGCAGATAGGTCATCGCGCCGAACATGGCGAAGCCCACGATGAAGCTGATCACCGCGGCGAGGGTGAAGGTGCGGATGCGGAACAGCTTGAGCGGGAGCACGGGTTCGGCGGCCCCGCGCTCGACGGCCACGAACAGTACGGCGATGACGACACCGAGGACCGAGAGACCGATGATCTGCGCCGATCCCCAGGCCCAGGTGGTGCCGCCGAGCGAGGCGACCAGCACCAGGCAGGTGGCGACCGCGGCGATCAGGAAGGTGCCGAGGTAGTCGATGACGTGCTGGGCGGACTTGCGCGGGATGCGCAGCGCGGTGGCGATCACGACGAGCGCGACGACGCCGATGGGAAGGTTGATGTAGAAGACCCAGCGCCAGCCGATGTGTTCGGTGAACAGCCCGCCGAGCAGCGGGCCGAGCACACTGGTCGTCCCGAAGACCGCGCCGAACAGCCCCTGGTAGCGGCCGCGTTCACGGGGCGGCACGAGGTCGCCGACGATCGCCATCGACAGCACGATCAGCCCGCCGCCGCCCAGCCCCTGCAGCGCCCGGAAGCCGATCAGCTCGCCCATGTTCTGGGCCATGCCGCACAGCGCCGAGCCGATCAGGAAGATCACGATCGCGATCTGGAACAGCTTCTTGCGCCCGTACTGGTCGCCGAGCTTGCCCCACAGCGGGGTCGCGGCGGTCGAGGCCAGCAGATACGCGGTGACCACCCACGACAGGTGCTCCAGGCCCCCGAGGTCGCTGACGATGGTCGGCAGCGCCGTCGACACGATGGTCTGGTCGAGCGCGGCGAGCAGCAGACCGAGGAGCAGGGCGCCCATCGGGACGAGGACATTGCCGGGGACGTGTCCCGTGTCCTTCGGTTCCTGCGCCGTGACGTGCGAGTCCAGCGTCATGAGACCTCCCGGGGCTTTCGCGACTCCTTCCATCGTGATCGGTGTCACCCGTTATGGCCCGTTGAGTCGCATCACGATGTGAGGGGCCTCTGCATATTCTCGGGACTTCGTGAGGGGAGGGGACGACTACGTGACTGAAGCCAAGGGCCTCCAGTGCCCGGAGTGCGGGGCGCCGAAGGGGCCGGGCAACACTCCGTCGTGCGACTGCGCACGGCGGGCGTCCGACGCCCTGCGCGACACGCGTACGGCGGAGGCGGCCGCGGCGGAGGATTTCGATCCGTTGCGGATACGGCCGTATGTCGAGTTGGGGGGATCGGCGACAGAGGGCTCCGCGACAGAGGGCTCCGCGACAGAGGGGCTCGCGCCGGCGGGATCCTCGTCTGCGGCTTCCACCGAGGGCGAGGGGGTCACCCAGCCGATCCCCGCCCCCGAGGTCACCGCGCCGCTGCGCCCGGTCACCGGGCCGAGCACTACTGACCTGCGTCTTTTTGAGCCCGGCGGGGGTGAGCCGGGTGAGCCGGCCTACGGGCCGGAGGAGGAGCGGCGGCCGCGCCGGTCCCGCCGCGCCCTGGTGCTCTCCGCCGCCGGAGCGGTGGTCACGGTCGTCGCGGCGGCGGGTTTCGCGAGCGGGCTGTTCTCGTACGAGACGCCGTCGCGGGACGGGGCCGCGCCCCAGGAGGTGCGGGAGAGCGTGCCCGAGGTGACGAACGGAGCGGCGTCGCAGCGGGCGACCACGGCGGCGGCGTCCGCGCGCCCGACCTCGGCGTCACCCTCGCCGTCGGCGACGGTGTCCGCGAGCCCGAGCCCCTCGCCCACGCCCTCGAAGGCGACTCCGTCCGCGACGCCGTCCCGCTCGGCGACACCGAGCCAGACGGCGACGTTCACCGGCCCGCAGCGCTCCGCGCAGCCCACGTCGGCACCGGTGCTGCGACGCGGCGACCGTGGACCGGAGGTCACCGAACTCCAGCTCCGGCTGGGCCGCCTGAACCTCTACATCGGCGACGCCGACGGCACCTACAGCGTCCAGGTCGAGGACGCCGTACGCCGCTACCAGCTGGCCCGCGCCATCGACTCCGACGAGCCTGGGGTGTACGGGGCGGCCACGCGGGCGCTGCTGGAGAAGGAGACGCCGGAGCCGTAGCGCCGTGCTGACTTGTGCGAGGTGGCGCACGTGGATAATGCCCGGGGTGACCTCAGAGACAGATCGCCCCAGGTGGTGGTTCGGGCTGCGCGGCTTTTCGTTCTTCCTGGCGGGCGGCGGCCTCGGCTTCTTCGCCTACGCGGTGGTCTCGCATCGGCCGGGCGGGGCGCCGTGGGGATGGCTGCTGCTCGGAGCGATGGTCTGCGGGACGCTCAGCGCCCTGTTTCCGAGGCGGCGTCGGCGTTGAGCCATGTGTGCCCCCGGCGGTCGCACGACCAGGGGATGTCGCTTGGATCATCCCAGTGCCGCGGGCCCGGGCACACACTCCCCCAAGCTCTCGTCTTCGCTCGAGCAGGGGGCACCCCAGTGACCCCGCTCGGGTGCGGGAGCGGGCCGGTCGGGGCCGCCGGACGCGGGGCAGGTCCGGCCGCCGGACCGCACCGTTCATCATCGACTCCGACGAACCCTGCGCGTCCGGAGCGGCCACGCGCACGCTGCTGGAGAAGGAGACACCAGAGCCGTGACGCGGTGCCGACAGACACCAGGCACCGAGGACCGGGGCCCGTCCTAGGCCCTGCCGATGTGCAGCCGGATCGTCCCGTCGCCCGCTGCCTCGACCCTGACCCGCGTCAAGTCCTCCACGACCACGTCCGGCCCGTGGAACCGGGCTCGTGTTCCGACCCCCACGACCCGCATCCCGGCGGCCCGGCCGGCCGTGATGCCCGCGAAGGAGTCCTCGAACACGATGCAGTCGGCGGGGTCGACGCCCAGTTCCGCGGCTCCCTTCAGGAAGCCCTCGGGGTCGGGCTTGCTCGCGCCGACCGACTCGGCGGTGACGCGGACGTCCGGGAGGCGGAGCCCCGCAGCGGCCATGCGGGCCGTCGACAGGGCCACGTCGGCGGAGGTCACCAGGGCGTGCGGGAGCCCGCGCAGGGAGGCCAGGAACTCCGGCGCGCCGGGGATCGCGACGACGCCCTCCACGTCCGAGGTCTCCTCCGCGAGCATGCGCGTGTTGTCGGCGAGGTTCTGCTCGACGGGCCGGTCCGGCAGCAGGACCGCCATGGACGCGTGGCCCTGGCGCCCGTGCACGACCTTCATCACCTCGTGCCCGTCCAGCCCGTGCCGCTCGGCCCAGCGCCGCCAGATCCGCTCCACGACGGCGTCCGAGTTGACGAGGGTGCCGTCCATGTCGAGCAGGAGGGCACGGGCGGTGAGGACAGCGGGCGTGGTCGTGGGCGTGGCGGTGGCCGTCATCGGCAGCTCCAAGGCACGGGGGGAAGGACAAGGCGGCCCCGCCCGCCGGTCAGGGAAAACGGGCGGGAACCACTTTGTTTCTCTACGATACAAAACCGGGGCGGGTCCCGCCACCACCCCCGGCGGGCATTCACCTGACGTTCAGCTCAGCCCGCCACGGCCTCCCACAGGCTCCACACGCCGAGCGTCAGCATCAGGAGCGCCGCGATCTTCGTGATGAGCCGCAGCGGCACCCGCTTCATCAGGGCCTTTCCACCGACGATGCCGAGTCCGGCGACCGCCCACAGGGCGAGCACCGCACCGAGGCCGACGGAGAGCGGGTCGTCGTAGCGGGCGGCGAGGTTCGCGGTCATGATCTGCGTGAGGTCACCGAACTCGGCGACCAGGATGAGCATGAAGCCCGTACCGGCGACCTTCCAGAAGGACTGGTCGGCGGGCTTCTTGATCTCCTCCTCGCCGTCGTCCTTCTTCAGCAGCAGCATCGCGCCTCCGCCGAGGAAGAGGACACCGGTCAGCACGTGCACGATCTGCTGGGGCAGCAGCGTCAGCACACTGCCGGCCGCGACGGCGAGCGCGACGTGCAGCAGGAAGGCGGCGGCGATACCCACGAAGACGTACGAGGCCCGGTAGCGGGTGCCGAGGACGAGGCCGGTCAGCGCGGTCTTGTCCGGCAGTTCGGCGAGGAAGATGACGCCGAAGACGAGCGCCGTCACGGTGATGCTGATCAAAGTCCCTCAATCGGTCGGGGCCGCCCCACCGAGAGTTCTGTGCGTCACACGGAGACACCTCGGCATGGCAGCACACACGGCACCCGTGCCGTAGGGCACGGGCGTGCACTGCTTGCCGAAGGTCTCGCTGGCCGGCCTCGTGACCGAGGTCCGGCTCCGGGCGCCGGCTCAGGCTGGCTGAGCAGTATGTCGACGGTCCGGCGAGGAGCTACTCCCCTTCTGCGCCACCCATCGTACGCGACTCCTGCGCGACCGAAAGTTCGACGATAAACCTTGTCGTGTCATGAACACGTCACTAACTTCTCACCGAACGCACACCAACCGGCAACGCGGAGCCGGGAGCATTCACTCACCTGTGCCCCAACACCCCCACCCCACAAGGGAGTTCGCATGCCGAAGTTCTACGCGCGTCGACGCCTTAGCATACTCGCGACGCTCACCGGTCTCATAGCCTCCGCCGTACTGTTCAACTCCCCGAGCGCCTCCGCCGCCCTCCCCACGCCGGTCAGCGCCGCCACCGCCCGCAGCTACCTCGCCCAGCTCACCGTGGCCACCGAGAACCGCACCGGCTACAGCCGCTCCCTGTTCCCGCTCTGGATCACCATCAGCGGATCCTGCAACACCCGTGAGACCGTCCTCAAGCGGGACGGCTCGAACGTCGTCACCGACTCCTCCTGCGCGGCCACCAGCGGCAGCTGGTACTCCCCGTACGACGGCGCCACCTGGACCGCCGCCTCCGACCTGGACATCGACCACCTCGTCCCGCTCGCCGAGGCCTGGGACTCCGGCGCCGGCCAGTGGACGACCTCCCGGCGCCAGGCCTTCGCCAACGACCTGACCCGCCCGCAGCTCATCGCCGTCACCGACAACGTGAACCAGGCCAAGGGCGACCAGGACCCGGCCACCTGGATGCCGTCGCGCACGGCGTACCGCTGCACCTACGTGCGCGCCTGGGTCCAGGTGAAGTACTACTACGGCCTCTCGGTCGACTCGGCCGAGAAGACTGCGCTGACGAAGTACCTCGCCGGCTGCTGATCGGCCCCCACCGCACATCGGCCCACCGCAGATCGGCCAACTGCTGATCGCCGGAGTCTGTTCGCCCTCCCCTGTCGTTCAATACCGTACGAGTCCGACGGAGGAGGGCACCCGTGGCCGGACTGCTGCTGGGACCACTGTTGCGATACGCCGACGGCTCGTCCGCGACCGTCTGGGTCGAGGCGAGCCGTCCGTGCCGCGCCGAGGTGCGCTGCGCCGACGGTGCCGGCGGCACGGCCCACACCTTCCAGGTGGCCGGGCACCACTACGCCCTGGTCCCGGTGACCGGACTCACCCCGGGCACGTCACCGTCGTACGAGGTGCTGCTCGAGGGCACCCGGGTATGGCCGCTGCCCGACTCCCGTTTCCCGCCCTCCGTCATCCGCACGCCCGCCGAGGGCGATCCGGTCCGCGTGGTCTTCGGCTCCTGCCGCTGGGCCGCGCCCCCGGCGGACGGCAAGGATCCGGCCGGTCCGGACGCCCTGGACGCGCTGGCGGCCCGGACGGCCGCCGACCCCGGCGGCGAGCGGCCCGACGTACTCCTGCTGCTGGGCGACCAGGTGTACGCCGACGAGGTCTCCCCGGCGACCCGGCGCTGGCTCGCCGCCCGGCGCGACCCGGGCGACCCGCCCGGCGACGAGGTCGCGGACTACGAGGAGTACACCCGCCTCTACTACGAGTCCTGGCTCGACCCCGAGGTGCGCTGGCTGCTGTCCACCGTGCCCAGCTGCATGATCTTCGACGACCACGACGTCATCGACGACTGGAACACCTCCGCCTCCTGGCTCGCCGACATGCGCGCGACCGCGTGGTGGCAGGAGCGGCTGCTGAGCGGTCTGATGTCGTACTGGGTGTACCAGCACCTGGGCAATCTGCCGCCCGGTGAGCTGGCCGCCGACCCGCTGTACGCTGCGGTGCGCGAGGCCCCGGACGGCACGGACGTGCTGCGCGCCTTCGCCGCCGCGGCCGACGCCGACCCGGCCTCCGTCCGCTGGAGCTACCGGCGCGACTTCGGCCGGGTACGGCTGCTCATGGTGGACACCCGGGCGGCCCGGGTGCTCGACGAGGACAGCCGCGCGATGCTCGACCCCGGCGAGGCGGCGTGGCTGCGCGAGCAGGCGCTCGGGGACCCGGGCTCGTACGACCATCTCCTCGTCGGCACCTCCCTGCCCTGGCTGCTGCCGCATCTGGTGCACGACGCCGAGACCTGGAACGCGGCCCTGTGCCGGGGCGACCGCGGCGCACGCTGGGTGCGCTTCGGCGAGGACCTGCGGCGCCGGGCCGATCTGGAGCACTGGGCCGCGTTCCCCGCCTCATTCACCGCCCTGACCGAACTGTTCGCCGAGGCCGGATCCGGACCCGGGGCACCGGCGACGGTGTGCGTGCTGTCCGGAGACGTCCACCACGCCTATGTCGCCGAGCCCTCCTGGCCGACCGGCGGCCCCGGCGCCCGCGTCCTGCAGCTCACCTGCTCCCCCGTGCACAACGCCGTGCCCCTGTCGCTGCGGCTCGGCTTCCGCTTCGGCTGGAGCGCCGCCGCCCGGCTCCTGGGACGCCGGCTCGCCCGGCACGGCGGCTGTCCCGCGCCGGCTGTCGACTGGCGCAGGACGGGCGGCCCTTGGTTCGGCAACCAGCTCATGTCCCTGACGCTGCAAGGGCGTTCGGCGCGGCTGAGGCTGGAGCGGGCGCGGCGGGACGGGTCGCTGAAGACCGTGGAGGAGTCCTCCCTCGCTTCTTCATGAGGGTCATCTGCGGTGCGGGAGCCGCAAGCGGAAGCGGAACGATGGCTCAATGTTGAACTTGCAAGCATTGATTAGGTTCACCTAACCTGGGTCCCCTCATTCGGTACCGACCGTCCCCCACCGACTACCGAGGGAGTTCCCCCCACATGTCCAGACGCCTCGACAGCGCCCAGCCCTACGTCATCGGCCTGTTCCGCATCGTCGTCGGCCTGCTCTTCGCCGTGCACGGCGCCGCCTCGCTCTTCGGCGTCCTAGGCGGTGCGGCGGGCACCGACGGCGGCACCATCGAGGCCGGCACCTGGCCCGGCTGGTACGCGGCCGCGATTCAGCTGGTCTGCGGCGGCCTCGTGCTGCTCGGCCTCGGCACCCGGGGTGCCGCGCTGATCGCCTCCGGCTCGATGGCGTACGCGTACTTCGACGTGCACCAGCAGGCGGCGCTGTGGCCGATACAGAACGGCGGCGAGCTCGCCGCCCTGTTCTCCTGGACGTTCCTCCTGCTGGTCTTCACCGGCTCCGGCGCGTTCGGCCTGGACCGGCTGTTCGCCCGGCGCACGGCGGACGGGCAGAAGCAGGCACCGGAGAAGTCCCCGGTCACGGCCTGACCCGACCACTTCGGATATTCCGTCGCCCGGACCGGCTCGGGTTGACAAACTGTGCGAACACATAAGCCCCCCGTGACCCTTCTGTCACACCCCAGGCGTACGCTGTATGGCTGTTATCGGGGGAGTAACGGGGAGTAGTCGTGTTCGAGGAAGTGGTGTCGCTGATCGCCGGCCCATGGATCTATGCCGCGGTCGCCGCATCGGTTCTGCTGGACGTCTTCCTGCCGGTGCTGCCGAGCGGGGTACTGGTGATCACGGCGGCCACGGCGGCGGCCGCGGGTTCGGGAGCCACGGGTCATGTGCCGGACATCCTGACCCTGATCCTCTCCGCGGCCACCGCCTCGGTGCTGGGTGACCTGGTGGTGTACCGGCTGGCCTGGCGCGGCGGTGAGCGACTGGACCGTGCGATCGCCCGTTCCCGGCGTCTGACCAGCGCGCAGGAACGTCTCGGCGCGGCCCTCTCCAAGGGCGGCGGTCCGCTGGTGATACTCGCGCGATTCGCCCCGGCCGGCCGCTCGATCGTCTCGCTGTGTGCCGGCGCGGCACACCGCCGGGCCCGCGACTTCGTACCCTGGTCCGCCCTGGCCGGCCTCTCCTGGGCCGTCTACAGCGTCGCCCTCGGCTACTTCGGCGGCCAGTGGCTGGGCGCCACCTGGCTGGCCACGGCGGTGTCCTTCGCGGCCCTGTTCGCCGCGGGCGCGGCAGCGGCCTACCTGATGCGCCGCCGCCCGGAGGCCCCGGAGGCTTCCTGACGGGGGCGGGGCGGGGCGCGCCACTGGGCCCGCCCCCGAACTCCGGTCGGCCGCGCACGAGGCGCCGTCGCCTTTCGTGGTCCGCTCGGTCCGCCAGGCCGGCCTACGCGCTCGTGCGAGCCGTCCGGCCGCGGATCTCCAGGTTTTCCAGGAGCTCGGCGGTGGCCTCCGCGACGGCATCGACGGCTCTGTCGAACGCCTCCCGGTTGTGTGCGGCAGGTGCCCGGAAGCCGGACACCTTTCGCACGTACTGCAGGGCGGCGGCGCGGATCTCCTCCTCCGTGGCCTCCTCGGGCAGCGCAGGCGGGCGAAGCGTCTTGATGCTGCGGCACATGCCCCCAGTCTCACGCACTCCCGCGCGCCCTGGAAAGATCTCCCGTGAAGGCGGCCACCGTTCCCGGGGCCGACCCGACGAGAGGAACAACCACATCATGGAGAACGAACGACTCACCGTGGCCGTCCTGGGGCCGGGCGGCATCGGCGGCCTCCTCGCGGGGCTGCTGGCGCGCGACGGGCACCGGGTGATCTGCCTGGCGGGAGAGCAGACCGCCGACGCCCTGCGCACCGGTGGAATCCGCGTCCGCAGCGGCCAGTTCGGTGACTTCACCGCGCCCGTGGAGGCCGACACCGAGCTCCGCGAAACCGTCGACGCCTGCCTGGTCGCGGTCAAGCACACGGCACTCGACGCGGCCCTCACCCGAGTCCCACCCGGCGTCCTCGGCGACGCCCTTCTCGTACCGTTCCTGAACGGCGCGGAGCACCCGGCGCTGCTGCGCGCCCGCCACCGCCCCGACCGTGTGGCCCCTGCCGTGATCCGGGTCGAGTCCACCCGCCTCGCGCCCGGACTGATCGAGCACGGCAGCCCCTTCACCGAGATCGACCTGGCCGGTGACCCGGTGCCCCGCCCGCTCCTGGACGCGCTCGCGACGGCCCTCGGCGCCGCCGGACCGGCGACCAGGGTCTGCGAGGACGAGACGTCGGCCCTGTGGGCGAAGATGTCGTTCCTCGCCCCGTTCGCCCTGCTGACCACCCGCTACGGCCTCCCCCTCGGAGACGTACGTACGCGCCACCGCGAGGAGTTGACGGCCCTCGTAGCGGAGACCGCCGCCGTCGCCACCGCCTGCGGCGCCCCCGCGGACCCGGCCGGGGCGCTCGCCCGCTACGACGCCTTCCCGCCCGGCACGAAGTCGTCGATGCAGCGCGACGCGGAGGCGGGACGCCCCCTCGAACTCGACGCCATCGGCGGCGCGTTGCTGCGCGCGGCCGAGCGCCACGGCGTAGCCGTTCCGGTGGCGGCACGTCTGGTACGGGAGTTGCGGGACTCCGGCCACTGAGGCACGTAGGCAGGCGGTGTCACCCTGTCGACAGCCACCACGCCGACACCAGGTGCACCACCCCGAGCGCGCCCGCCGTGACCAGCATTCCCGGGTTGCGGCGGGTCGCTCCGATCGCCGCGTCGCCCAGCTGGGCGGCACCGGAGACGATCAGCACCGGGACCAGGGTCCCCCAGGAGCCGAGGGCGACGAGCGTCAGGACCGCCGCGCTCAGCGGGATCGCGCGGACGGCATAGGCGCGGGCGAAGAGGACGACTCCCGAGTCGAGGGACTCGCCCGTGGCGAGGGCCAGGGACGGCCGGGCCAGTCCGACGCACGCAAAGACTCCCGAGACGAGCGCCAGGAGTGCGTTGAGGAGGCCTGTCAGCAGGTGTGCGGTGTGCGCGGTCAATTTCATCACCCCGTAAATCATTCTGACTGAGAATGGTTTCGCGAAGGTACCATCCCCGACATGAAGGAAGTCAAGGGCCCCGGCGGACTGCCGCACACGCTCACGTTCCGGCTCGGCACCCTGGGAGCGGTGATCGGCGACCGGTTCGCCCAGCGGATCGAGCGGTACGACCTCAAGCCCAAGCACGTGGGGCTCCTCACGGCCCTCACCCAGGGCTCGTTCGCCTCCCAGCAGGACCTGGCGGGCCGCCTCGGCGTGGCCCCCAGCCTGGTGGTCTCGCTCGCCGACCATCTGGAACGGCTGGGCGCGGTCGAGCGCGTGCGCGACCCCGGAGACCGCCGCCGCCAGGTCCTCACTCTCACCGACCGGGGCCGCGAACTGCTGGCCGACTGCGCCGCCGAGGCCCGCGCCCTGGACGCCGAGATCGCCGCCCACCTCACCGCCGACCAGTGCCGGCTTCTCCATGTGACGCTGGGCTCGCTGGCGGCCCGCGCGGGCCTGCCCACGGACTGAGCACTCGTTCGCATGAACCTCCGGAACGAACTCGCCTCCCAAAATCGAACAGGCGTAGCATTGCCGTGTGGCTGCGATCCATGATTTTCCGAGTGACCTCCTCGCCGGTCAGGAGGAGCTGCATCAGGTCCGGGCCGAGCTGGCGGCCCTCCTGAAGCGCCTCCCCTGGTCGGTCGAGCCGCTGGACGGATTCAGCGACGACAGCGGCTGGCGGAAGGTGGAGCGCCCCGCCTCCCCCGGCTGGACGGCCGACGAGCAGGCCGAGGTGGAGAAGCTGAGGCAGCGGGAGCACGAACTCGCGGTGTTCGTGAGCGGTCACCGCTTCTGGGCGGAAGTCGCGGAGGCGGACCGGGTGGCGGCCCGGATGACGCTGAAACACGCGCACGAGGGCCGCGAGGACGCGGGCGACTGACGCGACGGCGAGAAGACCACGAGGACTGGGGAACCAGAAGACCCCGGCCGTCAGCGGCCGGGGTCTTCTTCCTGTGTGGGCGCGGACGGTTTCGAACCGCCGACATCCTGCTTGTAAGGCAGGCGCTCTACCCCTGAGCTACGCACCCAGGACGAGTCGACAGCCTACATTGCCCGGGGCACTGTCCCGCAAACCCGTATCGGGGCAGTCGGAGCGGGAGGTGTCGGGGGTCTCTTCGCCCGGGGTCCGGGCGAGGACTCACGACGGCCCCGTCTGCCTCGAACTCGACGCCGTACCCGACCGGGTGAGGCCGGCGGCGCCGACGGGAAAGTCACGGTGCGAACCGCGAACTGACCGGCTCGTGTGTTCGTCTTCAACGGGTGGGAGAATGACACCACCCAGGGCGGACCACAGCACGGGAGAGGGATGTGACGGCGACACCGGCGACACCCGAGCAGCCGTATTCGCCGTCCGCACGGCCCCGGCGCGGCCCCACGGCCCTGCGGGACGCGCTCACCCTGATGGGCCTGCCCGTGCTCGCCGCACTCGCGCTGCCCGCCGCGTTCGCCGGCGGCGGCACCCGGCGCTGGTTCGGCGGCCGGTCCGAGAGTCAGCGGGCCGAGGCGCAGGCCGCCAAGGACGCCGCCGCGGCCGCCTTCTACGAGCTGGACACCGCCCAGCGCGATCTGCGGATCTCGATCGAGACCATCTCGGCCGTCGACGACTCCCCCGCGGCCCGGCGCGCCGTCTCCGACTTCGAGGCGCTCGGCCGCCGTATCGACGAGGTCAGCAACCGTTACATCCAGGCGATCGACGCGCACGACCTCGACCGGGACGACCTGGAAGCCTCCACGGCCGCCCGCGCCCGCTCCGAGCTGACCGCGGCCAAGGACGAGCTGGTGCGGGTCAAGCAGGAGCTGGACCGCTTCGGCAGCGGTCTCGGGTCCCTGCTCGGCAAGGCCGAGACCCAGCTGGCCCGGCTCGCGCCCGCCGTGGAGCGTGCCCGCCAGGCGCTGCTGGCCGCGTCCAACGCCCTGGACGCCGTACGCGGCTCGGGGCTGACGGCGGACGACCTCGCGGCCCGGCTGGCGGCCCTCTCCCCGGAGCTGACCAAGCTGAACCAGGGCGCGGGGCAGCACGGCGTGCAGCAGACGCTGGAGCGGGCCGAACGGGTCCAGCGGGAGGCCGAGGCGGTCCGGGTGGAGGCCGAGCGGCTGCCGGAGAAGGCGGCCGAGATCGACCACCGGCTGGTGTCGCTGCGCACCCGGGCGCAGGCCCTGACCAACCGGGCCGGCCAGCTCGACCCGGTGCTGAGCGAGCTGCGGCGCCGGTTCGCGGCGGCCTGCTGGCAGGACCTCCAGGGCGTGCCGCAGCAGGCCACGGACAATGTGCGACAGGCCGAGCTGAAGCTGAAGGAGGCGCAGGCCGCCCGGGACGCGCAGCGCTGGCCGGACGCCACCTCGCTGCTGTCGACGGTGCGGGCGCTGCTGAACACCACCGACGAGGCCGTGTCGGCCGCCGGTGACCGGCTGAACCGGCTGAACGCCGTGCAGAAGGACCCGCAGCAGGAGATCGACCGGACCCGGTTCGCGATCCGGGACGCCCAGCGGCTGGCCATGACGGGCCGTACGACCCCCGACCCGCGGGACGCTCGGCCGCTCGACGACGCCGTGGGCCGGCTGGAGCGGGCGATCGCCGGTCTGGAGGGCCGTCACCCCGACTACTGGCACTTCCTGACCGAGACGGAGGCCGTGCGGCAGACGGTGGCACGGGTGGTGGCCCGGATCCGCGAGGATCGCGGGGGCCCCGCGCACTGAGCCGTTGCCGCCGGGGCATGGCGGGCGGATATTGGGAGAGACGTACGGCCTGCGCCGGTACTCACCCGCACAAGGAGGCGGACATGGCCTCACACGCATCGCAGTCGGACACTCGGCGGCGGATCAGGTTCGACGAGCACCTTCCCGTGGACCACCGGCTGAACAGGGTCTACCGGGTGGGCGCCGGTCTGATGGGCCTGTTCCTGCTGGCCTTCGGCATCCTCGGCCTGACGAACAACATCGGTTTCTTCGACACCGGTGGGAACACGGCCATGGGGCTGAACACCGACGGCGCGCTGAGCGTCCTGTCCGTCTGCGTCGGGCTGCTGCTCTTCGTGGGCATGGTGGTCGGCGGGAACTTCGCGTCCACGCTGAACATGACCCTCGGCATCCTGTTCCTGCTGAGCGGGTTCCTGAACCTCGCCCTGCTGGACACCCCCCACAACTTCCTGGCGTTCAAGATGCAGAACGTGCTGTTCAGCTTTGTGGTGGGCATCCTGCTGATGGTGTTCGGGATGTACGGCAGGGTCGGTACCACCCTGCCGGACGACAACCCGTACTGGCGGGCCCGCCACCCCGACGCGGTGCTGCCGGAGCGGCGAGACCGGCCCGATCAGGTGCGGTAGGCGTAGAACGCGGCCGTCGGGTACGACGCGACGAGGCTCGCCACCGACCGGTTGTAGGTGTTGGTGGAGTGGTACGACACGTACGGCACGCCCTGCGGGCTGCGGTAGGTGACGATCATGGAGTGGTCCTTGGACCCGTCCTTGTTGAAGTCCATCTGCAGCACGTCGCCCAGGTCCAGCTGGTAGACGTTGGCGAGGCTGGTGACCCGCTTCGAGGACAGGGCGAACCAGGAGAACTCGTTGACGCCGACGAACGAGTCGGACTGGATCTCGGAGTTGCCGAACCACTTGTGGAAGTCGTACGTGTAGCCGGGTACGTGCTTCCAGCCGCCCGCCTTCAGGGACTGGCTGACGAAGTTGGTGCAGTCGCCGCCCGCGCCCTGCCCGTTGTAGTCCGGGTAGTCGGGGTTGTAGTTCTTCCAGTACTTGGTCGCGTACGCCACCATGGCCTTGTAGTCGTACGTGCCGCCCGTGAGCTGCTTGGTGTTGGCCGGCGCGGGCCACGTCGTCGCCGCGCGGGGCGCCGAGGGCGGGCCGTCGTCGGCGGGGCTGGCCTTCACCGCGACGGTCGGCTGCTTGGCCACCTGGTTCACGGCGATGTAGCCGTTGTCGGTGTCCTTGATGTCGGTCAGCTGCCAGGTGCCGTTCCGGTCGGCCCGGAAGGTCAGCTCGTGGTGGGCCTGGAAGCCGGTGGTCTTCGGCTCGGTGCCCTTGACCTTCGCGTAGGTCAGCGTCGTCGACTCGGTGACGTCGGCCTTGGCCGTGCGGCCGGTCACCCGCGTCGCGTCCAGCGTGACCCGGGTGCTGCCGGCGCTGTACTTCTCGCCCAGCTTCGCGAGGCGCGACTTACGGCCGTGCAGTTCGGTCAGCGCCGAGTTCTCCTCGCGCGACCGCGTGGCGGACAGCTTGACGTCGCCGGAGAAACCGGACGTGGCCCGCTTCTTGCGGCCCCCGTCCACCAGCGCGTCCGTGCGGTCGGTGAAGACCGCGTCGGCCAGCTTCTGGAAGGTCGCCTTGGTCGCGGCGTCCACGGTCGGGTCGTCGACTACGGCGGCGCCCGCGCTCCAGTTGGGTATCAGGGCCACTCCGGCGACGACCGAGGCGGCGGCCACCGAGACTATTCCGGCACGACGGCCCTTACGGCTCAATCTTCTAGATTTCAATGATGTTCCCCTCTACACCGGTACACCTACCGGGAGATGGCATCTTCGCACGGCATGTGTGCCGGTTGTGAAGGGGGTTGCACAAGTGGAATCACCGGTGCTCAGGCGTCACTTGACCACCGTCGACCAGTCCCCGGGCGACTGGGCCGGGTCCAGGCTGCGCAGGTTCGCCAGCGTCTGAGGCTTCTGCACGTCCATCCAGTCGGCCAGCTCCTTGAAGGAGACGCACTTGACGCCCTTCTTGGTGCAGACGTTCTTGACGACCTGGTCGACGGCCTTCATGTAGATACCGCCGTTCCAGTCCTCGAAGTGGTTGCCGACGAACAGCGGTGCCCGGCTGCCGTAGTACACACGGTTGAAGCCGGCCATGTAGGCGTCGACCGTCTGCTGCTCCCACCGCGGGTACATCGCCGGGTTGCCGGTGGTCTCACCGTCGGACTGGTTGTAGAGGAAGTTGAAGTCCATCGACAGGGCCTGGATCTTGTCCCCGTACGGCAGCAGCTGCAGCGGGAAGTTCCAGACGCCGTCCTTCTTCGACGGCCATATCTGGAAGTCGCCCGTGGAGCTGGCGTCATAGCGCCAGCCGTAGCTCTTGATGGCCTTCAGCAGGTTCGGCTGGCCTTCCAGGCAGGGCGCGCGGCCGCCGGTGACCTCCTTCTTGAAGTCGAAGGGCAGCGCGGGGATGTCCGTGTAGCCGGTGTTGGTCTTCCAGTTCTCCACGAGGGAGAAGAACTGGTCGATCTCCTGCTTCCAGTCGTCGACGCTCCAGTCCTTGCCGCTGCCCTTGGTCTCGCAGAAGTGGCCGTTGAAGTGGGTGCCGATGTCGTTGCCCTCGTTGTAGGCCAGGCGCAGCTGCTCCAGGGTGGTGCGGATGTGCTCGTCGGTGGGGTAGTCGATGGCCGCGGCGCCGGGCTTGTGCTGCGGCGGGTGGTACAGGTCCTTCTTGTCCTTGGGCAGCAGATAGATGCCGGTGAGGAAGAACGTCATATGGGCGTCGTACTGCTTGGCCAGCTCCCGGTAGTGGGAGAAGAGCTTGTCGTCGCCCTGCAGCGCACCGTCCCAGGAGAAGACGACGAACTGGGGCGGCTTCTCACCCGGTTTGAGCGGTACGGCCTTCAACGTCCCTTTCTGCGGGCCCGTGTAGGAGGTCGAGCCATCGCCGAGGATCTTGGTCTTGCCGTCCCACTTGGGCTCCTTGCCGGGCTTGGGCTTGGCGGCTCTGGAGCCCTTGGCGGACGCGGCGGGCGCCGTGTTGTCCTGGCGGGTCAGCGCCAGGAAACCGGCGACCAGCGAGGCCACGACGAGGAAGGCGGCCAGGGTCATGACTTCCGGGCGCGTTGCGCGGCGGGGTGCACGGCGGGCGCGGTCCTGGCGGCGACGGCCGGACGGCTGCTTCCTGTTCATGCGCGGCTCATTCTGTGGGGGTGGGGTGGGAGGTCGTCGGGCCGTCGGGATCAACCGAGGCCCATGGCCTTCGCCCATATGACGTACGGAACGCTGTCATTGGTTGTACCGGCCAGGCCCTTGAGCGGAAGTGGTTCAAGACTCTTGGCGAGGTCCATGCGGTAGACGACGACCGCGGTCGACACGGAGTCGGCCGTTCCGGCGTACCAGGCGGCGGTGTCGTTCTGGGTGGTCCCGCCCTTCCCGCCCGGTGCGAGGGCGGCGCCGGTGCGCCCGCCGGTCGGTGTGGCGGGGGCGGTCGCGCCGGGGTGTGCGGTCAGCAGGGACTCCGTCAGCGCCTGGGAGACCTCCTGGGCCACCTCGGCGCCGACTGCCCGCCGTGGTGCGGGGGTGTCCAGCCTGACCGCCGAGCCGTTCCGGGTGATACGGCGCACCGAGTACGGGTCGGTGTGCTGCCCCTGCGCGGCGAAGGTGGCGTACCCGCTCGCCATCCGGATCGCGCTGGGCGTGGAGTTGCCCAGGGACATCGCGGGCACCTGCGGTCCCATGCTGGAGGGGAGCAGGCCGGCCGCCTCGGCGGTCTGCCGGACGTTGGCCAGGCCGGTGTCCATGCCGAGTTGCATGAACGGAGTGTTCACCGACTGGGCGAGCGCCTTGCCGAGGCTGATCTGCCCGTACGACTGCCCGCCGTCGTTGCGGGCGGCGACCCGCTTGCCGCTGCGGTCCCAGTACGGCCCCTCGGGTGTGGTGACCGGGATGCCGTTGTCGCCGTTGTAGAGGGTCTGCGGGGTGACCGGGGTCGCGGGGCCGTTGCGGGACTTGTGGACGCCGTGCTCCAGACCGGCGGCATAGACGAACGGCAGGAAGGCCGAACCCGCCTGGACCGTCGACGCGTTGGACTCGTTGAAGCCCTGCTTACGGTGGTCCGGGCCGCCGTACACGGCGACGATCCGGCCGTCGGTGGCCACCGA
Source organism: Streptomyces sp. HUAS 15-9 (assembly GCF_025642155.1). Lineage (NCBI taxonomy): Bacteria > Bacillati > Actinomycetota > Actinomycetes > Kitasatosporales > Streptomycetaceae > Streptomyces > Streptomyces qianjiangensis. The sequence continues at coordinate 2,700,121 of NZ_CP106798.1, forward strand.
GGCGGCACCGTAGTGCGCGGTCTTCACGCTCTTCGGGTCGTCCTGCTTCGCCTGCTTGCGGGCCTTGGTGACGGCGTCGGTGAGCTGGGACTCCCGCTTGCGGTCGAAGGTCGTGTAGATCTGGTAGCCGCCGAGGTCGAAGTCCTTGTCCGAGATGTGCGCGGACTTCTTGGCGTACTGCTGGGCCAGTTCCACGAGGTAGTCGCTCTGCGTGCCGGTGTCGAAGGCCCGGGTCGTCTTCAGCGGCTCGGGGAACGTCTTGTACTTGGCCCGCTCCGCCGGCGACAGCTTGCCGATCTTGACCATCCGGTCGAGGATCCAGGACCAGCGCTCCACGGCCCGTTTGTGGTTGGCCGCGCTGAGCGTGGGGTCGTAGAGTCCCGCGCCCTTCAGCAGGGAGGCCAGCACGGCGGCCTCGCTCGCGTTGAGCTTGCTGACGTCCTTGCCGTAGTAGGCCTGTGACGCGCGCTGGATGCCGTACGTGCCGCGGCCGAACCAACTGGTGTTGAGATAGCCCTCGAGGATGTCGTCCTTGCTCATCTTGTTGTCGAGCTTGAGGGCGATCATCGCCTCGGTGAATTTACGACTGATGGTCTGATTCTGGTTCAGATAGACGTTCTTGACGTACTGCTGGGTAATGGTGGAGCCACCCTGGGTGTCCCCTTCGCCGACCGTTCTCCACAGCGCGCGGGTGATGCCCTTGAAGGAGATTCCGGGGTCGGAGTAGAAGCTCTCGTTCTCCGCCGCCAGCACCGCCCAGCGCACGTCCTCGGGTATGTCCTTCAGTGGCATCGCCTGCCGCTGCACCCAGCCGGTGCGGGCCATCGGCGTCCCGTCGGACCAGAAGTACACGTTGTCCTGCTGGGTGGCGTACGTGTTCAGGTTGGTCGGTATGTCCGTGGCGGCGTAGGCGACGACCAGGAACAGGCCGACCAGACCGAAGGACGACAGCCAGGCCCCGAGCCACTGGCGCCAGGAGGGCACCCAGCGGCGCCAGCCGCTGCGGCCGGGGCGGGGATAGAGGGGTTTGAGGCGGCGGGCGTACGGGGCGAGCGGCGCGAGCTTGGGGCCCGCGACGGCACACAGGCCGGTGAGCGCGGCCATCAGGCGGCCGCGGGGACTGGGGCGGGCGCTGCGGCGGCGGTCGGCGCGGCCGCCCGAGGCGGCGGTCGGCGGGGGAGGCGGCACGCGGAGTTGCATGGTCTCGTCGGCGCGCAGGGCGGCGACGTTCAGATGAAGGGTCTCGTCCGCGCGCAGGGTCTCGTCCGCGCGCAGGGCGTCGACCTTCAGATGAAGCGTCTCGTCCGCGTCGGGCGGCGCACCGGCTTCGGGCCGGGCGTGGTCCTCGCCCTCCGGGTCGTCCGTCCGCTGTGATGCGTCGGTCACGACTGCGTCTCCCCTCGCACTCGGTCTTGCTCGCGTGGGTTGAGACTCAGCGGGTGGCACAGCCGCGGTGGGCGCGGCATCACGAGCCCCCCTGTTCCCCCCGGTCTTACGGCTCCTCGCGGCCTGCCTAAATTATCAGCGATCTTTTCAAAATCTCCGCACAAGTATCGGACACAGTCGAACACTCACGAAATTCTGAGGTGTAGTGATTACTGTCACGCCCGTTAACCTGTGCTTATGCCTCGCTACGAGTACCGCTGCCGAACCTGCGGCGACACATTCGAACTGAGCCGTCCCATGGCACAGTCCTCCGACCCCGCCGCCTGTCCCGCCGGCCACGACGACACGGTCAAGCTGCTGTCGACGGTAGCCGTCGCGGGTTCGGCCTCCGCACCCGCCCCCGCGCCCCGTGCGGGCGGCGGAGGAGGCGGCTGCTGCGGCGGGGGCTGCTGCGGCTGAGTCTCCCGGGAAGGCCGCCGCCGACGCCCCCGGGAGGCAGCCTAGGACGGCCGCCGCACCGTCCGCAGGAACTCCCGCAGGATCCGCTCCCCCCCGCCAGCACGCCCCGCTCGGGCAGCGCGCTGATCGCCGGTGCCGTCCAGTCGGCGTCGGCCAGCTCGCCGTGCCCCGGGCGCCAGCCCCGGTCGGCCGCGAGCAGCAGGTCGGCGTCGAGCAGCGAGTCGCCGGCCGCCAGGGTGAGGTCGGCGCCGGTACGGCGGGCGACCTCACGGACCGCCGCGCTCTTGGTGAGCGGCTTCGGCACGGCGTAGACCTTGCGGCCCTGCAGGGAGACCGTCCAGCCCCGGTTCTCCGCCCAGACCGCGAGCTCCTTCACCCACTCCTCGGGCAGCAGCTCGCGCTCGACCACCAGATAGGCGAAGAGGTCCTCGGCGATCCGGTGCTTGCGCACCCAGGCGGGGTCGGCGGTCTCGGCCAGATGCGTGCGCACCTCCTCCAGCGGCGCACACTCCTCGGCCAGCCGGTCCAGCACCCGTGCGTGCCAGTCGGGGTCCGAGACGCCGTCCACCAGCAGATGGCCGCCGTTGGCACAGATCGCGTACTTCGGCGCCGGGCCCGGCAGGTTGATGCGCTGGTACTGCTTGCGGGTCCGGGTGGTCGTCGGCATGAACACCGCAGCGTCGCCGAGGTCGCCGAGCAGCTGCGCGGCCGTCTCCGTCATATAGGACAGCGGCCGGCTCTCGTGCACCTCGACGCACAGCAGCCGGGGCGCCCGCGCGTCCGGCATGGTCAGCGCCAGGGCCGCGGCGGAGTAGATCAGCGTACGGTCGAGGTCGCTCGCCACCAGCACCGGCATCAGACCGTCACCGCCTTGCCGTCGGCGCCGGTCGCACCGCGCGTGTACCGCGGGTGGATCAGCCCCACGCAGGTGTACGGCAGTTCGCCGACCTCCTCGACGGGCACCCCTCTCTGCTCGGCCAGCAGCCGCACGTGGTCCAGGTCGGTGCCCGCCCCGGCGCGGGCGAGGATCTTCCAGGGCACCCGGCGCAGCAGCACCCGGGTGGTCTCGCCGACGCCGGGCTTGACGAGGTTCACGTCGTGGATGCCGTACTCCTCGCTGATCCGCTCGACCGCGGCCCAGCCCTCCCAGGTCGGGGTGCGGTCGGCGGCGAGGAGTTCCTTGACCGCCGTCTCCACGGTGTCCGTGACCTCGGGGAAGCGTGCGGCGACGGCGTCCAGGAAGGCCACCGACACATCCACGCCGGCGAGTTCGCGGTAGAACTTGGCGCCGTGGAAGTCGTTCGGGCCGACCAGGTCGGCGCGCAGGACGGTGCGTGAGATCAGGCCCGAGACCGTCGAGTTGAGGCAGGCCGACGGGATGAGGAAGTCCTCGCGGGTGCCGTACGTGCGCACGCACGAGCCCGGGTCGGCGAGCACCGCGATCTCCGGGTCGAAGCCGGTGATCCCGTCGCGCGCCTCGAACTCCTCGATGGCGTCGGCGAGTTCGCGGCTGATCGCGCCCTTGCCGGTCCAGCCGTCGACGAAGACGACGTCCCGCGGGTCGTGGTGGGCGGCCAGCCAGCGCAGCGCGTTGGCGTCGATGCCGCGCCCGCGCACGATCGACACGGCGTAGTGCGGCAGGTCGAGGCCGTGCCGGAACTGGGCCCAGCGGCGCATCAGCACTCCGACCGGGGTGCCCGCGCGGGCCAGGGAGACCAGCACCGGCCGGGGCGACCGCTCGGCGATCACCGTCTCGGTGACCGCGCCGACCGCGCGGGCGATCCGCTCGGCCGAGGCCTCCAGGGCCGCGTGGAACAGTTCCTGGTACCGCTCGCTCGGCTGGTACTCCACCGGCAGCGACTCGGCGTAGTGCGCGCCGCCGCTCTGGATCGCCTCCTCGCGCTCCTCGGTCGGCGCCTCCAGCGTCACGTCCGAGAGGTCCTGCAGCAGCCAGCCGACCTCGTCGGGCGCGTACGAGGAGAAGGCGGGGCCGCGGAGGGGCTCGGGCAGCATGGGGGGCCTTTCGGGTACGTACAGGGGCTCGGGCACGTACGACGGTACGACGGCGAGCAGAACGTGCGGCGTGTGCGCGGCCAGCTGGGCCAGCAGGCCGTCGGGGGCGTGCAGTCGGGGCGTGTCGGCGGCCGAGTCGACCACCGCGACGACGGCGTCGAAGCCTGCGCCCGCGACGTTGTAGGCGTAGCGCTCGCCGGGGCCGTCGGCCGGGTCGTCGTGGGCCGGGAAGACCAGGCGGGTGCGTATCGCGTAGCCGGGGTCGTCGACGGCGAGGACGGGCGAGCGGGTGGTGGTGGAGTAGCGCACCTCGATGTTCGCGACCTGCTCCAGCTCGCGGGCCAGCCGCAGGGGTGCGTACATCAGCTCCTCGAAGCCGAGGACCAGGACGCGGCGCGCGCCGGCGGGTATCGCCTCGGCGAGCCGCGCGGCCATGGTGGGCAGGGCGCCCTCCAGGCGGGCCCGGTGGGCGGGTGTGAACCCGTGCCGGCCGCCGTCGGGCAGGCCGCGCGGCCAGTGGAGCTCGACGGGGGTGATCCGGCCGGCCTCGGCCCCCGGTGCGGGTGCCTCCCGGGACTCGTGGCGGGCGACCAGCTCCTGTCCCTTCTCCAGCACGCCCTCGGGCAGCCGTACGGTTCCCGAGGCGGCGGCGACCAGGTCCACGCGGACGCCGATCTCCCGGGCGAAGGTCTCCAGGCGTCCGGCGTCCGCGGGTGAGCGCATGTCGACGAGGGCGACCACGACGTACCGCCCGCGCGGGTAGCGCTCGTGCAGGTCGCGGATGGTGTTCAGGACGGTGTTGCCGGTGGAGAACTCGTCGTCGACGAGGACCAGCGGGCCGTCGCCGGCCAGCAGCGCCGGATCCTCCGGGAGCAGCAGGTGCGAGGTGGCGTGCGAGTGCGACTCCTCGAAGCCGCCCGCGCGGGCGACGCCCGTGACCGGGCGGCGGGTGGAGTGCAGATAGGGGGCGAGGCCCAGGCCGTCGGCGACCGAGTGGCCGAGGCCGGTGGCGGTCTCCGCGTAGCCCAGGACGACCGCCCTGGCCGCCTCCTCGTCGCCGAGGAGCTCGCGCACCCTGCGGCCCAGGGCGAACCCGTGCCCGTACACCACACCCGGCGACTGCGGCACGTGCTTGCCCAGCACATTGGAGACGAGCAGATGCGCCCGCCTGGGGTTGCGGCGCAGCGCGAGGCCGAGCAGGCCCGTCAGCGTGTCGTCGCCCGTCAGTCCGACCCCGAGTCGCTCGGCGACCCAACTGCCGGACCAGGCCCCGTCGTTCACTGCCTTGTTCATGCGTTCCTTGGGTTGGGCGGTGGTCAGCCGGGGATCCCGGCGGCGAGCAGCTCCACGAAGCCGACGTCCTCGTTGGCGACGCCGAACACCTCGGCGCGCAGCATGGTCCGCTCGGCCCAGGCGCGGTGCGGCTTCACTTCGTTCATCTTGTTCGTGTAGGCGGACCTGAGTACACCCCCGCCGCCGCGTTCCGGCCGCAGGATGTCCTGGGCGTCACTGAACTCCTCGTGACTGACCACTGACAGTGCGTGCACCGGCAGGACGTGCGAGGGGTGGATGCAGGTCTTGCCGAGCAGTCCGTTGGCCTGGTCCAGGGAGATCTCCCTCAGCAGCCCGTCCATCGCGTGCTCGATCAGTCTCTCGCGCAGCTCGACGGCCTGCCCCTCGAGGAAGGGGCTGTGCCGCAGCATCGGCTTGAACATGCGCTCGGGGACCCGGAAGTACTCCCAGACCGGACCGGTCACCGTGAACCCGGTGCCGTCGGCCCGTCCCAGCATGTTCACCACGTCGGCGATCACGGAGGCGATGATCTGGACGTCGTACGCCGTCATGTCGGGGGCGCGGCGCAGTCCGTACGAGGAGCAGAAGTCCGTGACGCCCAGGCGCAGCGCCAGCACCCGGTCGCGGTACTTGTCGACGGCGCGGGCAATGCCCTCCAGGGCCTCGACACGCGATTCCCGGTACATCAGCTCGGGCGTCTCGAGGACCGGCATGCCGAACAGCCGGCATCCGCTCTCCGTCTCGGCGGCGGCCAGCGCCTCCAGGAAGGGGATGCCACGCTCCTCGGTGAACTTCGGGAACACGAATCCGGACAGCAACCGGACGGTCGCGCCCAGGCGTCGTACGAGGTCGGAGATCTGATCCGGGGTGCGGACCCGGATGAAGAGCAGGGGCAGGTCCACGCACGCCCGGGAGTCGAGGTCGGCGAACTGGCGTACGAGGTTCTCCTCGCCCTCCGGCACGTCCTCGTCCCCGATCGAGTCCTCCAGGCACAGCACCATCGAGACCACGCCCTGTGCGGCCTGCTTGACGATGTCGTCGGCGAGCCTCGGCCGGGTGGCCGGGCTGTACAGGGTGGCGCCGAGGGCCGCGGAGAGCAGCCGGGCCGGGGAGTCGGCGGTGAACTCGCACGGCTCCTGGTGGAAGAGGCGCTGGCGCACCTCAGGGGCGAAGTGCCCGAAATGACGCATGGAACTCCCCCGTGGCGCAAGGTAAGCGAGTGGATTTGGTGGACAGGTGGCCGGTAATAGTACGTACGGATCCATGTCATCGGTTCCCGCCAGGCGTGAACTTCAGGTGACGCCGGCAAGCACAACCCTGTCGGCCGCGGTTACCCCGCATTGTCGTGACCAGGACCGAGAAGGCAGGATGACCGCATGACGCACGCGATGCTGAAGGGGTCGAACGTCCCGCTCGAAGCCACGACGGTGCGCGCCGTGCTGCGCTGGACGCCCGGGCAGGGGGTCCCGGATGTCGATGCCTCGGCGCTGCTCCTCGGCCCCGACGGTCGTGTGCGCTCCGACGAGGACTTCGTCTTCTACAACCAGCCCCGCCACCCCTCCGGGAAGGTATGGCGGCTCGGCAAAAAGCGTATCGCCGAGGGCCTGACCGACACGATCCAGACGGATCTGGCCGGTGTCGAGACGGGTGTCAGCCGTATTCTCCTGGTCGCTTCGGCGGACGGCGTCGCCTTCGAGCACGTACGCGCGCTGCGCATCGTGCTGTACGACGCGTCCAGTGTCGACGCCGATCCACTGGCCACCTTCGACATCAAGCCGGAGACCGGTGCCGAGACCGCGCTGATCTGCGGCGAGCTGTACCGGCGTGGCGAGGGCTGGAAGTTCCGGGCGCTCGGCGAGGGCTACTCGAACGGTCTGAAGGGCCTGGCGACCGACTTCGGCATCTCGGTGGACGAGTCCGAGGGGGCCGAGGAGTCTGCCCAGTCGCTGCCCCTGCCTCCGGAGCAGCCGACGGTGCTGCCGACGCAGTCGGCGTACGGCTATCCGGAGCCGCAGACCTCGCAGATGGCCCAGACCCAGCCGGCCTACGGCTATCCGCAGCCCGCCGGCGGGCCCGCGTACGGCTATCCCCAGGCGCCGGCCGCGGCGGCCACGTCGGCCCGGTCCGGCTACGGCTATCCGCCCCCGGTGACGGCGGCCCCGAACCCGGACTTCAGGCTGCCCCCGCAGGGCCCGCAGTTCATCGGCCGCTGAGGGTCACTCCACCGCCTTGGTCTTGTAGCCCCGGCCCCACTGCAGCCCCCAGCCGTAGAGCCGGTCCAGCTCGCCCTGGAAGCCGTAGACGAACTTCACCTCGCGGCGGACGAGCAGTTCGCCCTTGACGTTCTCGATCATCACGACGGCGCAGGAGCGGGCCTGGGGGTGGCGTTCGTCGAGGCCGATCTCGATGCGCGGGCCGTTGCTGGGGTAGAGCGTGACGATGGCGTGGGTGCGGTCGAAGGCCGGGGTCTGGTCGTAGATGTAGACGAAGACCAGCAGCCGCTTTATCTCCTCGCGGTGGTCCAGGTTGACGTACATCGTCTCGCCGGACGCCGACCCGAACCGGTCGTCGCCGCTGAGTTTGACGTACGGGGGTGAGTTGACGTCCCCGAGGTAGTTGCCGAGCGGCTGGACGACCCCCCTGGTGCCGTCCGTGAGCTCGTACAGGCAGCCCAGGTCGAGGTCGACGTTGACCATGCTCTGCCCGTGGCCCAGCACCTCCGCCGGCTTGAGCGCCTTGAAGGGGTGCCGGAACAGGCTGGTGCGCTGGATGCCGCCGATGTCGGACGTCCGCATGCGCCAGGTCAGATTGACGCGCAGGTGCCCGGTGGCCGCGTCCTGCTTGGTCAGGGAGACCTGCTGGTGCCGCTTGGTGAGCTGGATCGAGTTGGTGGCGGCGCTGCCCGAGTCGAAGTCGGCAGCCCGGCCGCCCAGCAGCCCGTCGAAGAAACCCATTCCCGCCCCCATGTACGTGTCTGCGTACCCGTGACACAAAACCGCGGGGCGGCCGCCGTCGGCCGCCCCGCAGTGAGCGTTCCTCGCCCGGAAGGTGATCACACCTGGGTGTGGGACACCCCGGATGTGAACCGGGCCCTGGATCTGGCATGCGAACCGGACCCGGGATCTGCCCTAGACCGACACCTCAGTCTTCTCGTCCGATCCCGCTTTTCCCTCGGCGTCCGCCAGAGCGCGGTTGCGGCGGACGGAGGACCAGAAGGACCAGGCGATCAGGATGACGCCGACGAGGCCGGTGATGACCTCGTTGATCTCGTACTGGATGGTGACCATGAGGATCACGGCCAGCGCGCCGATCGCGTAGTGGGCGCCGTGCTCCAGGTAGACGTAGTCGTCGAGGGTGCCCTGGCGGACCAGGTAGACGGTGAGCGACCGGACGTACATCGCGCCGATGCCCAGGCCCAGCGCCATCAGGACGATGTCGTTGGTGATGGCGAAGGCGCCGATCACGCCGTCGAAGGAGAAGGACGCGTCCAGGACCTCCAGGTAGAGGAACATGAAGAACGCGGCCTGGCCGGCCAGCACCACGGGCGAGCGTTTCTTGCCGGTGCGCGCGGCCTCTTCCTCCTCCTCGTGCTCCCGCTCCTCCTCTTCCTCCAGCTTGTCCTCGAAGTAGCCGGAGAGACCGCCGACGATCATGTACGTGATCAGACCGGCGATACCGGCGATCAGCACCGTCTGCGCCTTGTCTACATGCGCGCCGCCGTGCTGGTGGGCGTGGGTGGCGAAGGTGAAGGAGGTGATCAGCAGGACGATCAGGGAGATGCAGACCGAAAGCATGTCGACCTTGCCGAGCTTGGCCAGCGGCCGCTCGATCCAGCGCAGCCACTGGATGTCCCGGTCCTCGAAGATGAAGTCGAGGAAGATCATCAGCAGGAACATACCACCGAAGGCGGCGATCGCCGGGTGGGCGTCGGTCACCAGTTCCTGGTAGTGGTCCTTGTTGTTGAGCGCGAGGTCGACGGCCTCGATGGGGCCCATCTTGGCGCTGATCGCGACGATCACGACCGGGAAGACCAGCCGCATCCCGAAGACCGCGATGAGCACACCGACCGTGAGGAAGATCTTCTGCCAGAAGGCATTCATCTTCTTCAGGATTCCGGCGTTGACCACCGCGTTGTCGAATGACAGGGAGATCTCCAGGACGGAGAGGATCGCCACGATGCCGAAGGCCTCCCACCCCCCGTAGAAGACCGCCGCGACCAGACCGAGCGCGGTAATCGCGAACGACCAGCCGAAGGTTTTCAGAAGCACTGGCTACCCAATCGTGTGTGTACGGGTCTCCCCCGCGCCGTACTCGGCTTTACTCATTGTTGACCCCGAAGTGTAGGGCCTGCCCCACAAGCCGGGCCAGGAGGGGCACCCGGCCCTGGAACACACAAGGTCCGAGATGGTACGGCCACCCGTCGGGGCCGGCTACGAGACGTTGACCCCGAAGTCCAGGGCGATACCGCGCAGCCCCGAGGCGTAGCCCTGGCCGACGGCCCGGAACTTCCATTCGCCGCCGTAGCGGTAGAGCTCGCCGAAGATCATGGCCGTTTCGGTGGAGGCGTCCTCACTGAGGTCGTAACGCGCGAGCTCCTGACCGTCGGCCTGGTTGACGACCCGGATGAAGGCGTTGGAGACCTGGCCGAAGGTCTGGCCGCGCTCGTCCGCCATATGGATCGAGACCGGGAAAATGATCTTGTCGCAGACGGCCGGGACCTTCAGCAGGTCGATCAGAATCGATTCGTCGTCGCCCTCGCCCTCACCGGTGAGGTTGTCACCGGTGTGCTCCACCGAACCGTCGGGGCTCTTGAGCTGGTTGTAGAAGACGAACCACTCGTCGCCGAGCACCCGCTGGCCCTGGCACAGCAGCGCGCTGGCGTCCAGGTCGAAGGGGGCTCCGGTGGTGGAGCGTGCGTCCCAGCCGAGCCCGATCAGCACGTTCGTGAGATTCGGTGCGGCCTTGGACAGGGAGACGTTGCCCCCCTTGGCGAGCGTGACGCCCATGATGCTGGTCCTCCCCTAGGTGGTGCTTCTTCGGTTGTCCTGCACGTCCGGCGCCGACCGTAAACGGTGCGGCGCCGGACGAGGCGGTCACATCTCAGACGTTGACGCCGAAGTCCTGCGCGATGCCGCGCAGGCCCGAGGCGTAGCCCTGGCCGATGGCACGGAACTTCCACTCCGCGCCGTGCCGGTAGAGCTCGCCGAAGACCATGGCGGTCTCCGTCGAGGCGTCCTCGCTCAGGTCGTAACGGGCGATCTCGGCGCCGCCCGCCTGGTTGACGATGCGGATGAACGCGTTGCGCACCTGACCGAAGGACTGCTGGCGGTTCTCGGCGTCGTAGATCGACACCGGGAAGACGATCTTTTCGACGTCCGCCGGTACGCCGGCCAGATTGACCTTGATCTGCTCGTCGTCGCCCTCGCCCTCACCGGTGAGGTTGTCACCGGTGTGCTCCACCGAGCCGTCGGGGCTCTTGAGGTTGTTGAAGAAGACGAAGTTCTGGTCGCTGCCGACCTTGCCGGACGGGTTCAGCAGCAGCGCGCTGGCGTCCAGGTCGAAGTCCGTGCCGGTCGTGGTACGGACGTCCCACCCCAGACCGACGATAACGGCGGTCAGGCCCGGGGCCTCCTTCGTCAGCGATACGTTGCCGCCCTTGCTGAGGCTGACTCCCACGAGTCCTCCATGTGGTGTCCAGGGGCGGGGAGCCCCGTCGTACGTCGGATACCGGATCAACGATTCGATCCTAGTGAGGGGTTCCCACTGCCCGCAGGCCCTGACCCCGAAGAATCACAGGGTGTCGAGCGCCTTCACGTACTCGTCCAGGTCCCGCGCGTCCGGCAGGCCGTTGATCACGGTCCACCGCACGACGCCTTCCTTGTCGATGATGAAGGTCCCGCGGACGGCGCAACCCTTGTCCTCGGCGAAGACGCCGTAGGCGCGCGAAATGTTGCCGTGCGGCCAGAAATCGCTCAGCAGGGGGTACTCCAGGCCCTCCTGCTCGGCGAAGACGCGCAGGGTGTGGATGGAGTCGTTGGAGACGGCGAGCACCTGTGTGCCGCGGTCCTCGAACCTGGGCAGGTTGTCCCGCAGCTCGCACAGCTCGCCGGTGCACACGCCGGTGAAGGCGAAGGGGTAGAAGAGCAGCACCACGTTCTTCTCTCCCCGGAAGTCGGAGAGCTTCACGGTGCGGCCGTGGTTGTCCTTGAGCTCGAAGTCGGGCGCCTTGTCGCCGACCTGGATCGCCATGGTCCTGCATCCCTTCGGAGGGGCTGTTCGGGTGGCACCACCCTACGCAGCCGCCCCCGGGGCGCAGCGGCGCCGGGCTGGGCTTTCGGCCCAGCCCGGCTGACATCGGCCCGTCCCGCGAGGGACGGCGGTCACGGCTCGATCAGCGCTTGGACTTCGCGGCCTTCGGCGTCACCAGGCGCGAGCCGCTCCAGTCCTTGCCCACGCTGACGCTCTTGGAGGCCGACAACCCCGCCGTCACGGCGGCTTCCGAGATGTCGCTCGGCTCCACGTACCCGTCACGGCCGGTCTTCGGCGTGAGGAGCAGGATCGCGCCGCCCTCCTCGATGTACGTGGTGGCGTCCACCAGCACATCTGTCAGGTCGCCGTCCTCGTCGCGGAACCACAGCACCACGGCGTCCGCGACGTCGTCGTACTCCTCGTCCACGAGTTCGCTGCCGATGACTTCCTCGATGGACTCGCGGAGCTCCTGGTCGACGTCGTCGTCGTAGCCGATCTCCTGGACCACCTGCTCGGGCTGGAACCCCAGCCTGACGGCAGGGCTCGTCCGCTCCTCCGCGTGGTCCGCGGTCGCGCTCACGGGTTGCCTCCTGATCATGTCTCGGTAACTATCTCAGCCACGCGCGTGCGCGAAGCATTGGCCGTAGTCCACACGGGCGGGACGGATCGCGCAAGTACCCGGCCGTTCAGACCGCCGAAACGGTGACGATCCCGGCCGTGTCGCCGCAACTCCTGGCACCCCTTCCAAACCCAGGGTGACCCACACCACACTCTCCTGCACCCTTGTGCCCGCTTTGCGAGCTTAGGAACCCTCTGGGAATCACCCGGGAGTGCGGCGCTCGAACCCCTTTGCCAATCACGTCACACGCTGGGCGTATCGTTGCGTTTTGGCCCGAGCCGCCCGAGTACGGCTTGAGGGAGACCGTACGGACGTCTCGGTTACCACCGAGTAGAGATGACGTGGGCCTCCCCGAGGTACACGATGGGGGACGGTGCTGGCACAAGGGACATGCCCGAGAAAAAAGCCCAAGCAGAAGCGGCCCTCTGACAGGTAAGGAACAGCGTGGCTTCCGGATCCGATCGCAACCCGATCATCATTGGCGGCCTTCCGAGTCAGGTACCTGACTTCGATCCCGAAGAGACCCAGGAGTGGCTCGATTCCCTCGACGCCGCCGTGGACGAGCGCGGCCGGGAGCGAGCCCGCTATCTGATGCTCCGCCTGATCGAGCGCGCCCGCGAGAAGCGCGTGGCCGTGCCCGAGATGCGCAGCACGGACTACGTCAACACCATCGCGACCAAGGACGAGCCGTTCTTCCCCGGCAACGAGGAGATCGAGCGCAGGATCCTGAACGCGACCCGCTGGAACGCCGCGGTGATGGTGTCCCGCGCGCAGCGCCCCGGCATCGGCGTCGGCGGCCACATCGCCACCTTCGCCTCCTCCGCCTCGCTCTACGACGTGGGCTTCAACCACTTCTTCCGCGGCAAGGACGAGGGCGACGGCGGCGACCAGGTCTTCTTCCAGGGCCACGCCTCCCCCGGCATCTACGCCCGCGCGTACATGCTCGACCGGCTCAGCGAGCAGCAGCTGGACGGCTTCCGCCAGGAGAAGTCCAAGTACCCCCAGGCGCTCTCCAGCTACCCGCACCCGCGCTCCATGCCGGACTTCTGGGAGTTCCCGACCGTCTCCATGGGCCTCGGCCCGCTGGGCGCGATCTACCAGGCCCGGATGAACCGCTACATGGAGGCACGCGGCATCGCCGACACCTCCAAGTCCCACGTGTGGGCGTTCCTCGGCGACGGCGAGATGGACGAGGTCGAGTCGCTCGGCCAGCTGACCATCGCCGCGCGCGAGAACCTGGACAACCTCACCTTCGTGGTCAACTGCAACCTGCAGCGGCTCGACGGCCCGGTGCGCGGCAACGGCAAGATCATCCAGGAGCTGGAGTCGGTCTTCCGGGGCGCCGGCTGGAACGTGATCAAGCTGGTCTGGGACCGCACCTGGGACCCGCTGCTCGCCCAGGACCGCGACGGCGTGCTGGTCAACAAGATGAACACCACGCCCGACGGCCAGTTCCAGACGTATGCGACCGAGTCCGGCGCGTACATCCGCGACCACTTCTTCGGCGACGACCACCGGCTGCGCGCGATGGTCGAGCACATGACCGACGACCAGATCCTGCACCTGGGCCGTGGCGGTCACGACCACCGGAAGATCTTCGCGGCGTTCTCGGCGGCCAAGGCGCACAAGGGCCAGCCGACGGTGATCCTGGCCAAGACGATCAAGGGCTGGACGCTCGGGCCGAACTTCGAGGGCCGCAACGCCACGCACCAGATGAAGAAGCTGACGGTCACCGACCTCAAGGGCTTCCGCGACCGGCTGCACCTGCCGATCTCCGACAAGGAGCTGGAGTCCGGCCTGCCGCCGTACTACCACCCGGGCCGGAACTCGGAGGAGATCCAGTACATGCACGACCGGCGCAAGGGGCTCGGCGGGTACGTCCCGACGCGCGTCGTGCGTTCCAAGCCGCTCACGCTGCCCGACGACAAGACGTACGCGGGTGTGAAGAAGGGCTCGGGTCAGCAGTCGATCGCGACGACCATGGCCTTTGTCCGGCTCCTCAAGGACCTCATGCGGGACAAGGAGCTCGGCAGACGGTTCGTGCTGATCGCGCCGGACGAGTACCGCACGTTCGGCATGGACTCCTTCTTCCCGAGCGCGAAGATCTACAACCCGCTCGGCCAGCAGTACGAGGCGGTGGACCGCGACCTGCTGCTCGCGTACAAGGAGTCGCCGACGGGCCAGATGCTGCACGACGGCATCTCCGAGGCGGGCTGCACGGCGTCCCTGATCGCGGCCGGCTCGGCCTACGCGACGCACGGCGAGCCGCTGATCCCGGTGTACGTCTTCTATTCGATGTTCGGTTTCCAGCGCACGGGTGACCAGTTCTGGCAGATGGCCGACCAGATGGCGCGCGGTTTCGTTCTCGGCGCGACCGCCGGCCGTACGACGCTGACCGGTGAGGGTCTGCAGCACGCGGACGGCCACTCGCAGCTGCTCGCCTCGACGAACCCCGCCTGTGTCGCCTACGACCCGGCGTACTCGTACGAGATCGCGCACATCGTGCAGGACGGCCTGCGCCGTATGTACGGCAGCGACGCGCAGCACCCGCACGGCGAGGACGTCTTCTACTACCTCACCGTCTACAACGAGCCCATCCAGCACCCGGCCGAGCCGGCCGACGTGGACGTCGAGGGCATCCTCAAGGGCATCCACCGCATCGCCCCGGGCACGGCGGGCTCCGTCCCGGCGCAGATCATGGCGTCCGGTGTGGCGGTGCCGTGGGCGATCGAGGCGCAGCGGATCCTCGCGGAGGACTGGGACGTACGGGCCGACGTCTGGTCGGCGACCTCCTGGAACGAGCTGCGGCGCGAGGCCGTGGAGTGCGAGCGGCACAACCTGCTGCACCCGGAGGAGGAGCAGCTCACGCCGTACGTCACGCGCAAGCTCAGCGGCGCCGAGGGGCCGTTCGTGGCCGTGTCCGACTGGATGCGGTCGGTTCCGGACCAGATCGCCCGGTGGGTGCCGGGGACGTACCAGTCCCTCGGCGCGGACGGCTTCGGCTTCGCGGACACACGGGGCGCGGCTCGCCGCTTCTTCCACATCGACGCGCAGTCGATCGTGGTGGCGGTGCTGACCGAGCTGGCGCGGGAGGGCAAGGTCGACCGTTCGGTGCTGAAGCAGGCCATCGACCGGTACCAGCTGCTCGACGTGTCGGCGG
Source organism: Streptomyces sp. HUAS 15-9 (assembly GCF_025642155.1). Lineage (NCBI taxonomy): Bacteria > Bacillati > Actinomycetota > Actinomycetes > Kitasatosporales > Streptomycetaceae > Streptomyces > Streptomyces qianjiangensis. Next base: position 2,715,300 of record NZ_CP106798.1, read on the forward strand.
CGGACCCGGGGGCGGCGGGCGGCGACGCGTAGCGCTGCGCGGCCCGGCCTGGCTGGTTTCGCGGCTTGAGCGGCTCTTGAGCTGCTGAGGGGCGGTGGGGCTCGATGCTCCACCGCCCCCGCGTTTTCCTTACGATGCGGGCATGGAGGAACAATCGGCGCAGGCGCGTTGGGAGCGGCACACCCAACGGCCCCTGCTGGCGCTCGCGGTGGCCTTCGCCATCGCCTATGCCGTGCCGATCGTGGACAGTTCGGCAGGGCACTCCCTGACGGCCGCGTGCACGGTCGTGGAGTGGGTGGTGTGGGGGTCCTTCGCCACGGACTATCTGATGCGGCTGGCACTCGCGCGCCGGCGCAAGGAGTTCGTACGGACGCACTGGCTGGACCTGTGCGCGGTGATACTGCCGATCCTCCAGCCGCTGCGGCTGCTGCGGCTCGTCTCGACACTGCTGCTGCTGGGGCGGCGGGCGCGGATGGCTTCGCAGATCCGGCTGACGACGTATGTCGCGGGGGCGGTCGTCGGGTTGCTGATGTTCGGGTCGCTGGCCGTGCTGTCGGTGGAGCGGGAGTCGCCGAACGGGAACATCCGGACACTGGGTGACGCCGTGTGGTGGTCGTTCACGACGATGACGACCGTCGGGTACGGGGATCATGCGCCGACCACCGGGCTGGGACGGATGATCGCGGTCGGGCTGATGCTGTCCGGGATCGCGTTGCTGGGTGTGGTGACCGCGAACATCGCCGCGTGGTTCATCGCGCGGTTCGAGAAGGACGATGTGGAGGAGCGGCGGCAGACCGAGGCGATCGAGTCTTTGGCGGCGGAGGTACGGGAGCTTCGGGCGGAGGTGGCGGCGCTTACTGCGTTGGCTTCGGCGGGGGAAGCGGTGGAGGAGCGGCCGGGGTAGGGGTTGGCGTTGCCCTGTGGGGTGGGGTGACTCCCGTACGCGGTGAGGTGCCGCGGGCTGCTCTGGGGGGTGGGTCACGCAACCCGGCGCCGGCGGGGTGCCGCGGGCTGCGCCGTGGGGGTGGGTCACGCAACCCGGCGCCGCGGGGTGCCGCGCGCTGCGCCGTGGGGGTGGGTCACGCAACCCGGCGCCGGCGGGGTGCCGCGCGCTGCGCCGTGGGGGTGGGTCACGCAACCCGGCGCCGGCGGGGTGCCGCGCGCTGCGCCATGGGGGTGGGTCACGCAACCCGGCGCCGGCGGGGTGCCGCGCGCTGCGCCATGGGGGTGGGTCACGCAACCCGGCGCCGGCGGGGTGCCGCGCGCTGCGCCATGGGGGTGGGTCACGCAACCCGGCGCCGGCGGGGTGCCGCTGCGCCCACCCGTGCCGCCTGGGGGTCCCCCCTGCTCGAAGAGCTTGGGGGAGGCACGATTGCCCGCAGCTGGGCGGGACGGGTGCACACAGCTGGGCGGAGCGGGTTTCCTGATCTGGATCTGTCGGCGCGCTGCCCCCCTCCGGCAGCGCGCCGCAGTTCGGGTCCTCTATGTCCTGCGGAGGACTTGACCCAATGTGAACTGCGGCGCGTGCCGTAGGCGAGGGATCTTCGGTCGCGTCACCCTGATGGGCGAACTCAGATGTGGCCCGCGCCCATGCCCGCGTCGGCGTTCTCGCCGCGCTTGGTGAGCAGTGCCACCAGGACGGCCACGGCCGCCACGCCCGCCGCGACCAGCGACGCCAGGCTCATGCCGGAGATGAACGTGTCGTGCGCGACCGAGGTGATCTTCGCGACGATCACCTCCGGCGTGCCCTTGGCGACCGGGGCGACACCCACCTGGACCGCCTCCGAGGCCTGGTCGAGCTGGGTCGGCGAGAGCTTCGGGAGCCCCGCGTCGGCCCAGTTGGCCGGCAGGTCGCTGTCGACCTTGGAGGCCATCACGGCACCCAGCACCGCCGTACCGAGGCTGCCGCCGATCTGCATCGCCGCCTGCTGGAGACCGCCGGCCACACCGGAGAGCTCCATCGGGGCGTTGCCGACGATGACCTCCGTGGCGCCGACCATGACGGGCGCGAGGCCGAGGCCCAGCAGGGCGAACCAGAGCGACATCACACCGCTGCCGGTGTCCGTCTCCAGCGTCGACATGCCGTACATGGCGACCGCGGTGGCGACCATGCCACCGGCCAGCGGGATGCGCGGGCCCAGCTTGGTGATCGCCGCGCCGGCGAGCGGCGAACCGACGATCATCATGCCGGTGAGGGGCAGCAGGTGGAGTCCGGCGTCGATCGGGCTCATGCCGTGGACGTTCTGGAGGTAGAACGTCACGAAGAACAGACCGCCCATGAAGGCGATCGCCATCAGGACCATCAGGACCACGCCCGCGGACAGCGGGACCGAGCGGAACAGGCCCAGTGGGATGAGGGGTTCCGCGACCCTCGTCTCCCAGAAGGAGAAGACGGCGAAGAGCAGCACCGATGCGGCGATGAACCCCCACGTCCTGCCGTCGCCCCAGCCCCAGGACGGCGCCTTGATGAGCGCCCAGACCAGGCAGAACATCGCGCCGGAGAGCAGTGCGATGCCGAGCAGGTCGAAGGAGCGCGGGGCGTTCTCCGCGCGGTGGTCGCGCAGGATCAGCACGCCCAGGACCAGGGCGATCAGGCCGACCGGCACGTTGATGAAGAACACCGACTGCCAGTTGACGTGCTCGACCAGGACACCGCCGAGGATCGGACCGCCCGCGGTGGAGGCGCCGATGACCATGCCCCAGATGCCGATCGCCATGTTGAGCTTCTCGGCCGGGAAGGTGGCCCGCAGCAGCCCGAGCGCGGCCGGCATCAGCAGCGCGCCGAACAGGCCCTGGCAGACGCGGAAGGTGACGACCGCGGCGATGCTGTGCGACAGGCCGATGGCGCCCGAGGCGGTGGCGAAGCCGGTCACGCCGATCAGGAAGGTCTGCCGGTGGCCGAAGCGGTCACCGAGCTTGCCCGCGGTGATCAGGGAGACCGCGAGGGCGAGGAAGTAGCCGTTGGTGATCCACTGGACCTGCGCGAAGGTGGCGCCGAGGTCCTTCTGGATCGCCGGGTTGGCGATGGCCACGATGGTGCCGTCGAGGGCCACCATCATGACGCCTACGGCGACGGTGATGAGGGTGAGCCAAGGGTGGCCGCGCAGGCCCGCGGCCGGGACCGGGTCCGACGGAACCTTGTCCGCCCTGTCCCCCGACCCCGTCGTGTCGATGGTGGTCTGACTAGTCATACCATGGAGGCTAGTGACAGCCGCTGACAATTGACAAACGAAATCACAAGTCGGTAACTGACACATATGGAAACACTGCGCGAACGCAAGAAACAGCGCACCCGGGACGCACTGCTGCGGTCCGCGCTCGAACTGTTCACCACCCGGGGCTACGAGGAGACGACCGTCGACGAGATCGCCGAGGCCGTCGACGTGTCGCAGCGCACATTCTTCCGCTACTTCGCCAGCAAGGAGGACGTGGCCTTCTTCGTGCCGCGGCTCGCCGAGTCGCACTACGTCGCGGCGCTGCGCGAACGCCCGCCGCACGAGGCCCCGCTGGAGGCACTGCGCCGCGCGGTGCTGGAGAGCTGGGACACCATCGAGGAGGCCGTCGAACAGGTCGTCCCGGTCGAACTCCACATGCGTGCCTACCGGATGATCGAGGCGACGCCCGCCCTGCTCGCCGCCCATCTGCGGCGCTCGGCGGAGCTGGAGGAGCAGATCGCGCGGATCATCGCCGAACGCGAGGGCCTGGACGTGGACGCGGACCCGCGGCCGCGGCTCGTCGTGGCCGTCTTCGGCGCGGTGATCCGGGTCACCGAACGCGCCTGGTCCGTGGGGGACGACGCCAGTGTCGTGGCGATCCGCGAACTCACCGCCGCCCGCCTCGACCAGGTGGGACCCGCGCTCGTCGGGAGTTGGCGGGAGGACTGAGGCCATTGTCACGTGCGCTTGAAACGTGATCCCTGTCACTCAGTTACCGCGAGACCCTCCCGTTCTCCTAGTGTGTCCTCCCAGTGACTTCCTTCGACACCTCCCCGCAACTCAACGTCTGGCGCGCGCTGCTCGCGCTGGGCGTCGTGTTCGTGATGCTCGCGACCACCGGTTGGACCGCCCTGCGCACCCACCGGGAGGCGACCCCTCTGCAGGCCTCGCTCACGAAGTGGGAGCACGGCCGCTTCCACGGCCACCATCTGCCGGACCCGGACGCGGCCCCCGCCCGCCTCGCCCGATTCTTCGCCTCGCTCACCGTGCAGGAGCGCGACCGCCTCGCGCACCGCTACCCGCTCGCGGTCGGCAATATGAACGGCGCCCCCGTCGAACTGCGCTACCAGGCCAACCACGTCGCCATGAACCAGGCGCGCAAGGTCGAGAAGAAGCGCATGCACGACAGCCGGCTCAGCCCGGCCGGGCAGCAGCAGGCGGGCCGTCGTATGCACCGCTACGAGTCGCTGATGTCCGGCGGCCGCCAGATCCTCTCCTTCGATCCCGAGGGCACGGGCCGGATCGCCGAGGTGTTCGGGAACCTGGACAAGGCCGAGCGGATCTCGGTCGTCGTCCCCGGCGTCGACACCGACCTGCTCACCTTCCAGAAGACGAACCGCAAGTACTCGGCGACGGCCGGCATGGCCGAGGCACTGTACTCGGCCGAGCGCACGGCGAGCCCCACGACCCGTACCGCCGTGATCGCCTGGGCCGACTACACCGCGCCCGACGGGCTCGGCGTGGACGCGGCGACAGCGATGCGCGCCGAGGACGGTGCCGTACGACTGAACGCCCTGCTGCGCGCGCTGCCCGGCAGCGCGCCCGTGTCGATGTTCTGCCACAGCTACGGCTCCGTGGTCTGCGGGGTCGCCGCGCACGCGATGCCGGACCGGGTGGCCGACATAGCCGTGGCCGCGAGCCCCGGAATGCGCGTCTCCGATGCCGCGCACCTGGGCACCTCGGCGCGGGTGTGGGCGATGCGGGACGCCACCGACTGGGTCCAGGACGTGCCCTACATGGAGGTCGGCGGCCTCGGACACGGCGCCGATCCGGTGTCCTCGGCGTTCGGCGCCCGGGTACTGTCGGCACGGGACGCACAGGGACACAGCGGCTATTTCGAGCCGGGCACGGACAGCCTGCGGAACTTCGCCGACATCGGTGTTGGCGCGTACCACGCGGTGACGTGTGCGCACGAGGTCGAGGTGTGCCGGGAGGGTTTGTCCGGCACCGACACGGCAGGACGCGCGTAGAGGCGCAGGAACTGCGGTCCGCGCGGGGAGGGGACGAAAAAGCGCGTGCCGCATACGATGAGCCGCATGGGTGACGTACTGGCCGGATTTCATGCCGCCTGGGAGTTCGAGTCCGACTCTGTGCTCATCCGCTACGAACGGGGGATTCGAACACCGAAGCTGTTCCAGGCCCTTGGGGAACGGCGCATCCCGCTCGCCGCGCTCTCAGGTGTGACGCTCACCACCGGCAAACGCGGCACCGTCGTACTGCGGGCCGAGCCCCGCCCCGGCGCGGATGCGCTGATGGAGGCGGCGGCCGGGCAGTTGAAGGAGGGCTCCGACCCCTACCGGCTGGTCCTGCCCGCCGAGCGCGAGACCCTCGCCGAGTACTACGCCGACGAACTGCGCGCGCGGCTCACCGAGTCCGGGCCCACGGAACGCCATCTGGTCACCGCGCCCGAGGCGCCGCGGCACTTCAAGGCGTACGACGGCAAGGCCTCCTTCGACGGCACCTCGGTGCAGTTCCGGTGGTCCTGGACCGGCGCCTCCTCGGCGAAGTGGAAGGCGGGCGACCAGAGTTTCCCGGTCGCAGACCTGAGCGGCGTCGAGTGGCGCTCGCCCGAGGTCTTCGAAGGTCATCTGCGGCTCCTGCACCGGGACTCCGCCGTCGAGCAGCCCGCCCAGCCGGACCAGGATCCGGCGACGGTCGTCTTCGGCCTCGGTTACGGTCCCGTGCACGAGTCGCTGCCCTTCGCCGCGGCCGTCCTGGCGGCGGTGCGGTCGCGGGGGCGGTGGCCCCGGCGGTGCTTACCAACGCGGGCCGGCGCGATCCCGCGGACATCGCCGAGCGGATCCGTCATCTCGGGGAGCTGCACCGGGCCGGGCTGGTCACGGACGAGGAGTTCTCGGCGAAGAAGGCCGAGCTGCTGGCGGAGCTGTAGCCGGCACCGCAGTCGGCGCTACGCCGTGCTTCCGCCCGCGTAGAAGCTGATCTTCCGGTCGAGTACGGCGAGCGTGTCCCGGAGTTCGGCGATACGGGCCAGCACGTCCCTGCGGGTCGACTCGAGCAGCTCGTGCCGCTCGGCATAGGTGGTCTCGCCCTCGCGCACCAGCTCCGCGTACCGGACCATGTCCGCGACCGGCATACCGGTCAGCCGCAGCTTGCTCACGAAGTCCAGCCAGTCCAGATCGCGGTTGCTGTAGCGGCGCTGGCCGGTGTGCGAGCGGTCGATGTGGGACATCAGCCCGATCCGCTCGTACCAGCGCAGGGTGTGGGCGGTCAGTCCGGTGAAGGCGACGACCTCGCTGATCGTGTAGCTGTCCTGACCGTCGGGCCGCGGATGCCGCCGGGGTGGCGCGGCGCAGAGATCTGCGGGGGTCGAAGCCTGCTCGGTGGCCACGGGCGAGGTCTGCATCACCGTCATGGCCCCACGCTATGGCCTTCGAGTGCACTCCAAGCAACCGGAACCCGGTAAGAAGTCGCTTAGGCTCGGCGGCATGTCGTTGAAGAGTCTCACGTCGATCGAGAACTGGCCCGTTCCCACCGCCGCGGCGGGGGTCGTACGGGCCGACGGTGCGGTACTGGGGAGCCACGGTCCCGTCCGGCAACGGTTCGCGCTGGCCTCGGTCACCAAGCCGCTCGCGGCGTATGCGGCGCTCGTCGCGTACGAGGAGGGGGCGATCGAGCTCGACGAACCGGCCGGGCCGCCCGGGTCCACGGTCCGTCATCTGCTTGCCCACACCTCCGGGCTGGCCTTCGACGAGCACCGGGTGACCGCGCCGCCCGGGGAGCGGCGGCTGTACTCCAACGCCGGGTTCGAGCAGCTCGGGGACCATGTCGCCAAGGCGACGGACATTCCGTTCGCGGAGTATCTGCGGCAGGCCGTGCTGGAGCCGCTGGGCATGACGTCTACCTCGCTGGAGGGGTCGCCCGCGAAGGACGGTGTCTCCACGGTCGAGGATCTGCTGCGGTTCGCTGCCGAGGTGCAAGCGCCTCGGCTGCTGGATGTCCGTACCGTCGCCGAGGCGATGACCGTGCAGTTCCCTGGGACCAAGGGTGTTCTGCCGGGGTACGGGCATCAGAATCCGAACGACTGGGGGCTTGGTTTCGAGATCCGGGACGGGAAGTCTCCGCACTGGACCGGGGGTTCGTCCTCGCCTCGGACGTTTGGGCATTTCGGGCAATCCGGTACGTTTTTGTGGATCGACCCGGTTGTGGGGGTGGCCGGGGTTGCTCTCACGGATCGGGCTTTCGGGCCTTGGGCCGTTGAAGCGTGGCCGGTGTTCACCGATGCGGTGCTCGCGGAGTTGCGGGGCTGACGTCGGGTCTTTCGCCCCCGCCGCCCCTACCCTTCCCGTCCCCGGGGGCTGCCGCCCCCAGACCCCCGCTTCGGCCTGAACGGCCTCGTCCTCAAACTCCCCCAAGCTCTACGAGCAGGGGGTACCCCCAGACGGGCTGGAAAGTCCCGTCATTTCCCAGATCAATAGCTCTGTCTCCGTCGTCGCCACTGCCTCCGTGTCTTTCTCATCCGTGATGCGGGCCGAGTCTCCCGGGCCCAGGTTCTCGCCGGCCAGCTGGAGTTCGCCGCGGACCACGTGGACGTACACGTGCGTCGCGTCCGGTAGTGCTGTTCGTTCGCCCGGGGTCAGGCGGCGTACGTGGAGCATCGCGGCGGACTCGGGGACGGCGTACGGGGTGGAGTCGGCGATGCCTCGGACGATCTCGTAGGCCGGGTCGCCGCCGGGGTTCAGCGGGGCCAGCCACATCTGCACGAAGGTGAGCGGGGCGTCGCCGTCGTTGCGCTCGATGTGGCGGACGCCACCCGCCGAGCTGAGGCGCTGCACGTCTCCGGGGCGGACCAGCGTCTCGTGGCCCTGTGAGTCGCGGTGCGTCAGCTCGCCCTCGACCACCCATGTGACGATCTCGGTGTGGCTGTGCGGGTGCTCGTCGAATCCGGCGCCGGGTGCGAGCCGCTCCTCGTTGCAGGCGATGACCGCGCCGAAGCGCAGGTTCCCGGGGTCGTAGTGCGGGCCGAAGGAGAAGGCGTGGCGGGAGTCGATCCCGGCGTCGGGGTCTCCCCCTCGGTAGCGCTCCGCGGCGCGCCGTACGTCCATCACGGCACCACCGTAGTCCGCAGTCCCGACCCGGCGACGCACGCTCCCGTCCGGATAAGGCAGTCTTGTCCCGTGCCCGAACCCGAAACCCGCAAGCCCGAACACGCAACGCACGACGTCCATACGCACTCCGCGACCCTGAAGCGGCTGGAGAAGTCGTCCGGCAGCCTGGCCGCCCAGGCCATCGCACGCATGGACGAGACCCTGCCGTGGTACCGGGCCATGCCACCGGAGAACCGTTCCTGGATCGGGCTCGTGGCCCAGGCGGGCATCGCCGCCTTCACCGAGTGGTTCCGGCACCCGGACGCCCCGCAGGCCATCTCGACGGACGTGTTCGGCACCGCGCCGCGCGAGCTGACCCGGGCCATCACCCTGCGGCAGACCGTGGAGATGGTGCGCACCACCATCGAGGTCATGGAGAGCGCGATCGACGAGGTCGCCGCTCCCGGGGACGAGGGCGTGCTGCGCGAGGCGCTGCTGGTGTACGCGCGGGAGATCGCGTTCGCGACCGCCCAGGTGTACGCGCAGGCCGCCGAGGCACGCGGTGCCTGGGACGCCCGGCTGGAGTCGCTGGTGGTGAACGCGGTGCTCAGCGGTGAGGCCGACGAGGGCGCCGTCAGCCGGGCCGCCGCTCTTGGCTGGAATTCGCCCGAGCACGTGTGCGTGGTGCTGGGGACCGCTCCGGACGGTGACTCCGAGCTCACGGTGGAGGCCATCCGGCGGGCCGCCCGGCACGCCAAGCTCCAGGTGCTCACCGGGGTGCTCGGGGACCGGCTCGTGGTCATCGCGGGCGGCAACGACAATCCGCTGGCCGTCGCCAAGTCGCTGATCGGGCCTTATGCCGCGGGACCGGTGGTCGCGGGGCCCGTCGTACCCGATCTGCTGGCCGGGACGCGGTCCGCGCAGGCCGCGGCCGCGGGACTGAAAGCATGTTCTGCCTGGCAGGACGCGCCCCGGCCGGTTCTGGCGGACGATCTCCTTCCGGAGCGGGCCATCGCGGGCGATCCGAGCGCCCGTGAGCAGTTGGTGGAGGAGATCTACAGACCACTGGAAGAGGCCGGATCGGCGCTCCTGGAAACCTTGAGCGTTTATCTGGAGCAGGCGAGCAGCCTGGAGGGTGCGGCAAGGATGCTCTTCGTTCACCCGAACACCGTGCGCTACCGGCTCCGACGTGTGACTGACGTCACCGGCTGGTCGCCATCCGATGTACGATCCGCGTTCACGCTGCGGATCGCGCTGATCCTGGGGCGTCTGGCAGATGGAGATACTCAACCCTAGGTTTTTGTCGGGGGCCCACAAAACCCCTTCGTGTTCTTCGTCCCTGTCCCCACGGGCGGCCCCTGCCGTCCCCAAGAGAGAGTGTGAGAGTGCTCGTACTCGTCGCTCCCGGCCAAGGCGCCCAGACGCCCGGCTTCCTGACTCCCTGGCTCGATCTCCCCGGTGCCGCCGACCGCGTCGCCGCGTGGTCGGACGCCATCGGACTGGACCTCGTCCACTACGGAACCCAGGCCGACGCGGACGCCATCCGTGACACCGCGGTGGCCCAGCCGCTGCTGGTCGCCGCCGGGATCCTGTCCGGCGCGGCACTGGGTACGGGACCATTTGCCGCTGACGCGGCGGGCTCCCCGGGCGCGGTCGCGGGCCACAGCGTCGGCGAGATCACCGCCGCCACCTTCGCGGGCGTGCTGGGCGAGACCGCCGCGCTGGGTCTCGTACGCAAGCGCGGGCTGGCCATGGCCGATGCCGCGGCGATCACCGAGACCGGCATGTCGGCGCTGCTGGGCGGCGACCCCGAGGTGTCCGTCGCGCATCTGGAGAAGCTGGGGCTGACGCCGGCGAACATCAACGGCGCGGGCCAGATCGTCGCCGCGGGCACGCTGGAGCAGCTCGCCGCGCTGAACGAGGACAAGCCCGAGGGCGTCCGCAAGGTCGTCGCGCTGAAGGTCGCGGGCGCCTTCCACACCCACCACATGGCCCCCGCGGTCGAGACGCTGGCCAAGGCCGCCGCGGACCTCGAGCCCGCGGACCCCAAGGTCACCTACGTCTCCAACAAGGACGGCGCGACCGTCGCCGCCGGCGCCGAGGTGCTCGAGCGCCTGGTCGGCCAGGTCGCCAACCCGGTCCGCTGGGACCTGTGCATGGAGACGTTCCAGCGGCTCGGCGTCACCGCGCTCATCGAGGTATGCCCCGGTGGCACACTGACCGGCCTGGCCAAGCGCGCCCTTCCGGGTGTCAAGACGCTGGCCCTGAAGACCCCCGCCGACCTCGACGCGGCCCGCGAGCTCATCGCCGAGCACGCCTGACGCCTAAGGAGCCGTACCGAATCATGTCGAAGATCAAGCCCAGCAAGGGCGCCCCGTACGCGCGCATCCTCGGTGTCGGTGGCTACCGTCCCACCCGTGTGGTGCCCAACGAGGTGATCCTCGAGAAGATCGACTCGTCCGACGAGTGGATCCGTTCGCGCTCCGGCATCGAGACCCGGCACTGGGCGGGCCCGGAGGAGACCGTCGCCGCCATGGCGATCGAGGCCTCCGGCAAGGCGATCGCCGACGCGGGCATCTCCGCCGAGCAGATCGGCGCCGTGGTCGTCTCGACCGTCTCGCACTTCAGCCAGACCCCGGCCATCGCGACCGAGATCGCCGACAAGCTGGGCACGGCCAAGGCGGCCGCGTTCGACATCTCGGCGGGCTGTGCGGGCTTCGGCTACGGCCTGACCCTGGCCAAGGGCATGATCGTCGAGGGCTCGGCCGAGCACGTGCTCGTCATCGGCGTCGAGCGGCTGTCCGACCTGACCGACCTGGAGGACCGCGCGACGGCCTTCCTGTTCGGCGACGGCGCGGGCGCGGTCGTGGTCGGCCCCTCGCAGGAGCCGGGGATCGGCCCGAGCGTCTGGGGCTCCGAGGGCGACAAGTCCGAGACCATCAAGCAGACGGTCACCTGGGACCGCTACCGGGTCGGCGACCTCGCCGAACTGCCCCTGGACAGCGAGGGCAACATCAAGTTCCCCGCGATCACCCAGGAGGGCCAGGCGGTCTTCCGCTGGGCCGTGTTCGAGATGGCGAAGGTCGCCCAGCAGGCGCTGGACGCGGCCGGGATCACCGCGGACGACCTGGACGTCTTCATCCCGCACCAGGCCAACGTGCGGATCATCGACTCGATGGTGAAGACCCTCAAGCTGCCGGAGCACGTCACAGTCGCCCGTGACATCCGCACCACCGGCAACACCTCGGCGGCCTCGATTCCGCTCGCGATGGAGCGGCTTCTGGCGACCGGCGAGGCGAAGAGCGGCGACACCGCGCTCGTCATCGGATTCGGGGCGGGTCTCGTCTACGCCGCCACGGTCGTTACCCTCCCCTAGGCACTCCGTGCCGGATCATGCGATCCGGCACGGGAACCGCAACCACCTGCCGCTCACGCGGTGGGCGCAAAACACCGTCTGGATATCTACGAAGGAGCGCCTGACATGGCCGCCACTCAGGAAGAGATCGTCGCCGGTCTCGCCGACATCGTGAACGAGATCGCCGGCATCCCGGTTGAGGACGTCCAGCTGGACAAGTCCTTCACCGACGACCTGGACGTCGACTCGCTGTCCATGGTCGAGGTCGTCGTCGCCGCCGAAGAGCGCTTCGACGTCAAGATCCCGGACGAGGACGTCAAGAACCTGAAGACCGTCGGTGACGCCACCGACTACATCCTCAAGCACCAGGCCTGAGTCACCCCTCGAGCCTGAGGCTGCAAGGCCCCGCCACCCGGCGGTGGCGCCGTAGTCCCCGCTGACGCGGGGGTAGTCCTCCCGTATCCGTTGGAGAAAGAATTCCCGTGAGCCCGACCAATCGCACCGTGGTCGTCACCGGTATCGGCGCAACCACACCGCTGGGTGGCGACGTAGCTTCGTTCTGGGCGGCCCTGGTCGCCGGCAAGTCCGGCGTCAGCCTCCTGGAGCAGGAGTGGGCGGCCGATCTGCCGGTCCGTATCGCCGCGCAGATCGCCGTCGAACCGGGCGAGATCCTCCCCCGTCCGCAGGCCCGCAAGCTGGACCGGTCCGCTCAGTTCGCGCTGATCGCCGCTCAGGAGGCCTGGAAGGACGCCGGTTTCACCGCCAGGGCGGGCGAGGACACGTCCGTCAACCCCGACCGGCTGGGCGCGGTCATCGCCTCCGGCATCGGCGGCGTGACGACCCTCCTCGACCAGTACGACGTCCTGAAGGACAAGGGCGTCCGCCGTGTATCCCCGCACACCGTGCCGATGCTGATGCCCAACTCCCCGGCGGCCAACGTCGGTATCGAGCTGGGTGCCCGCGCCGGTGTGCACACCCCCGTCTCGGCCTGCGCCTCCGGCGCCGAGGCCATCGGCTACGCGATCGAGATGATCCGCACCGGCCGCGCCGACGTCGTCGTCGCGGGTGGTACCGAGGCGGCCATCCACCCGCTGCCGATCGTCGCGTTCGGCAACATGATGGCGATGTCGAAGAACAACGACGACCCCGAGGGCGCGTCGCGTCCCTACGACTCCGGCCGCGACGGCTTCGTGATGGGCGAGGGCGCCGGCGTGATCATCCTGGAGTCCGAGGAGCACGCGAAGGCCCGCGGCGCCCGGATCTACGTCGAGGCCGTCGGCCAGGGCATCTCGTCCGACGGTCACCACATCACGCAGCCCGAGCCGTCCGGCAACGGCATCGCGCACGCGCTGCAGAACCTGCTCGACAACACCGACCTCAAGCCGGCCGAGATCGTGCATGTGAACGCGCACGCCACCTCGACCCCGCAGGGCGACGTCGCCGAGATCAAGGCCCTGCGCAAGGTGTTCGGGGACGACGTCGACCACATGGCGATCTCCGCGACCAAGTCGATGACCGGCCATCTGCTCGGCGGCGCCGGCGGCATCGAGACCGTGGCGTCGATCCTCGCCCTGTCCAACCGCCTCGCCCCGCCGACCATCAACCTCGACGACGTCGACCCGGAGGTCAACGCCGACGTGGTCCGCGGTGAGGCGCGTCAGCTGCCCGAAGGCCGTATCGCCGCGCTGAACGACTCGTTCGGCTTCGGCGGGCACAACGTGGTGCTGGCGTTCCGGACGATCTGAGAAGCGCCGGTACGCGCCGGTACGCAAGTGAAGGGCCCCCACCGGGGGCCCTTCCTCGTGTGCGGATTCCTCGTGTGCGGATTCCTCGTGTGCGGATTCCTAGACCACCTGGTGCAGCCAGCGCACCGGGGCGCCCTCGCCCGCGTACCGGAACGGCTCCAGTTCGTCGTCCCACGGCTTGCCCAGGAGCTTGGCGATCTCCGCTTCCAGGTCCGTCTCGCCGCGCTGGGAGCGGGTCAGCGCCGCGCGCAGGCGGTCCTCGGGGATGAGGATGTCGCCGTGGATGCCGGTGACGGCGTGGAAGATGCCGAGTTCGGGGGTGCAGCTGTAGCGCTCGCCCTCGGCGGTCGGGCAGGGCTCCGCGGTGACCTCGAACCGCAGGAGGTGCCAGCCGCGCAGCGCGGACGCCAGCTTGGAGGCCGTGCCGGCCTCGCCCTGCCAGGAGAACTCCGAACGCCAGGTGCCCGGTGCCGCGGGCTGCCGGATCCAGTCGAGGTTGACCCGGGTGCCGAGCACCCCGGCGACGGCCCATTCGACGTGCGGGCACAGCGCGCGCGGAGCGGAGTGCACGTACAGAACTCCACGTGTCGTCACCGGAACCTCCGGGCAGAGCGGGACATCTTGCGGACGGGCCGGCGGCAGTGGTGCGACGGCCGCGTTGATGGCGAGGCTACCGTGCGTCGGGGCAAGGAGTGTGACGTACCGTCGCTCCCGCCGCCAGGAAACCCCGCCATTCACCCAGGGGGACGCTTGTACGGGTGTGAGCCGTTGCATGCCGCACGTCGGGAACCCTCGCGCGTTGTTATGGGTTGGGGACCATGACGGCACGACAAGGGGATGGACCAGGGCATGCGAAACCGACGCCGGCGTTCACGGGCCGTCCTCGCCGTCCTGCTGGCGGCGGCCCTGGGCGCCGCCGGCTGCGACGCGGTGGGTGACAACTCCCCCGCGCCGGACGTCACGAAGGCGCGGGCCACCCGGGCGGCCCCGGTGTGGAACCGCAGCCCGTCCTCGCTCGCCGCCGTCGGCGATTCCATCACCCGTGGCTTCGACGCGTGCGCGGTGCTGTCCGACTGCCCCGAGGTGTCCTGGGCGACCGGCACCAGCACCCAGGTCGACAGCCTGGCGGTACGGCTGCTGGGGCGCGAGAAGGCGGCCGAGAGCAGCTGGAACTACGCGGTGACCGGGGCCCGGATGGCCGACCTGCCCGACCAGATGGCACAGGCGGCCGCCCGCAGGCCCCAGTTGGTGACGGTGATGGCGGGGGCGAACGACGCCTGCCGGGCCAGGGCCTCGGCGATGACCCCGGTGGACGACTTCCGCAACCAGTTCGAGGAAACGATGAGCACGCTGCGCGAGACGCTGCCGAAGACGCAGGTGTATGTGGCGAGCGTGCCGAACCTGAAGCGGCTGTGGTCGCAGGGCCGTACGAACCCGCTGGGCAAGCAGGTGTGGAAGCTCGGCATCTGCCCGTCGATGCTGAGCGACGCGGACGACCTGGCCGCGGCGGCGACCCTGCGCCGGGACAAGGTGCAGCAGCGGGTGGAGGCCTACAACAAAGTGTTGAAGGAGGTCTGTGCGAAGGACCGCCGGTGCCGCTTCGACGGGGGCGCCGTCTTCGACTACGAGTTCGGCACCGACCAGCTGAGCCACTGGGACTGGTTCCATCCGAGCGCGGACGGTCAGGCGCGGCTCGCGGCCATCGCGTATCGCACCATCACCGCGGCCGGGCCCGTCACCTAGGGTTTCCCACATGAGCGAACTTTTCGGCACACTTTCCGACGGAACCCCGGTACACCGCTGGACGCTGGAGCGCGCCGGGGTGCGGGTACGGGTCCTGACGTACGGCGGGATCGTGCAGTCCGTCGAGGTCCCGGACAGATGGGGGTCCCCCCGCTCGAGCGAAGCCGAGAGTGGGGGAGGACGGACGGCGAACATCGTGCTGGGGTTCGCCGGCCTCGACGGCTATCTGGCGCACCCCGAGCCGTACTTCGGCGCGCTGGTCGGGCGGTACGCGAACCGGATCGGGAACGCCCGCTTCCCGCTGGACGGCCTGACGTACGCACTCGAACCGAACGACGGACCCCACTGTCTGCACGGCGGCGGCCACGGCTTCGACAAGCGCGTCTGGAGTGCGCGGCCGGTCGGACACGGCGTGCGCCTCACCCGGGTCAGCCCGCACGGCGAGGAGGGCTTCCCGGGCCGGCTTGAGGTCTCGGCGACGTACACCCTCGACGAGTCCGGCGCGCTGCGGATCTCCTACGAGGCGGTGACGGACGAGCCGACCGTGGTGAACCTGACCAGCCACAGCTACTTCAACCTGGCCGGCTCGGGCCACGCGGGCGGCCATGAGCTCCGGATCGCCGCCTCCCGGTTCACCCCGGTCGACACGGGTCTGATCCCGACCGGCGAGCTGCGGGACGTGACGGACTCCCGCTTCGACTTCCGTACGACGCGCAAGGTCGGCTCCGGCTACGACCACAACTTCGTGCTCGACAAGGGGGTGACCGAGGCGCCCGCGGAGGTCGCCGAGCTGCACGACCCGGCGTCCGGGCGGCTGCTGACGATCGCGACCACCGAGCCCGGTATCCAGGTCTACACGGCGGACCATCTGAGCGCCCCGTTCGAGCCGTGCGAGGGCATCGCCCTGGAGACCCAGCACTTCCCGGACTCCCCCAACCGCCCGCAGTTCCCCAGCGCCCAGCTGCGGCCGGGCGCGGTGTACCGGTCGGAGACGGTGTACGGCTTCGGCGTGCGGGACTAGGAAGGGTCCCGGTCGCGCCTAGCCGGCCTCCCCGCGCATCCGCTTGGTCGCCCTGCCCAGCAGGGCCATGGCGCCCGCGCAGACCAGCAGGGTCGAGCCGCCGATCGCGATCGGGGGGAGCGCCCCGCCCTTGATGCCCTCGCCGGTCACCGTGGTGGCCAGCACGAGGATGATCGAGTACAGGCTCCGGCCGACCTTGGCGCCGGCCGGGATCACCCGGAGCAGCTGCGGAATCGTGGTGGCGGCGGCGACGCCCATGCCGAGCGGGATGGACGCGCCGAGCATCAGCGCCCCGAAGCCGAAGGAGTTGCCGTACGCACCCCACCCTGCGCCCTTGATCAGCAGATAGCCTGCCGCGCCGAAGGACAGCAGGACGAGCAGGCCGTTGACGTAGGCGGCCTGCGTGGCGGCCTTGCGGGCGCCGGGCAGATGGGCGGCCGGGGAGCGCCAGGCGTCCGGGGTGATCAGCCGCAGCTGCCGCTTGAGGGCCTGCATCTGCGTCAGGGCGAGGGCGCCGACGGCCACGAGGACCAGCCCGACGGCCGCACCGGCGAAGCCGATCGGGCTCCGCGTGATGCCGTAGTGGACACCGCCGAAGGTCAGCGGGACGCCGAGCACATAGCCGTAGGCGAGGAACTTGGACTTCTGCTGGATCTTCACCACAAGCTCGCGCTGCCCCGGCGTGAGATTCGGATCGAGCCGCATCTGCCCCTCGCCCAGGCTCTGCTGGGGCGGCTGGGGATGCGGCGGGTACGGCTGCTGGGGCGGGTACGGCTGCTGGGGCGCATAGGGTTGCTGCTGCGGCGGGTACGGCTGCTGTGGCGCGTAGCCCTGCTGGGGCGGATACGGCTGGTACGGCTGCTGGGCACCGTACGGGCCCGGTTGCTGCTGGCCGTACGGCCCCGGCTGCTGCTGACCTGGATACATGGTGTCTCTCCCCCGAACCGGTGTTCCGGTGCTTGCGGCCCGGGAGTCTGCCACATCCGCCTCTTGGGCCACGAGCCCCGGTCCGGGCGTCAGGTCCCGGACCGGGGCTGCTCATGGGGAGACTGTCCCGCTCAGACGTTAGTCGTGGCGGTGAGTCGGCGGTCGACGATCGAGCGCCCCGCTGTGATCTCGTACGAACCCTTCACACACACCCACGAGTCGTCCCAGATTTCGAAGGCGCGGCGCGGGATCTCGACACTCGCCTCGACGCTGTCGCCGGGCCCCGCCTCTACGCCCGCGAATCCGGCCAGCCAACGGGCGGGGCGGTGGGCGTCCGGCTCGGCCGGCGCCAGATAGACCTGCACGACCTCCCGGCCCGCCCGAGCACCGGAGTTGCGGACGCGGACCTTCACGGTCGTGCCCTCGACCTCCAGCGACTCGTACGTCCACTCGGTGTACCCGAGTCCGTGCCCGAAGGCGTACGACGGGGTGCGGCCCGCCCGCTCCCAGGCGCGGTGGCCGATGAACACGCCCTCGGTGTAGGGGAGCTCGCCGTTGTCCGGGGCGACCCGGGTGACCGGGGCGTCGTCCAGGGAGCCCCAGGTGGTCGGCAGCCGGCCGCCGGGTTCGTACGCCCCCGTCAGCACGTCGGCCAGGGCCGCGCCGCCCTCCTGGCCGGGGAACCAGCCGAGCAGCACGGCCGCGACCTCGTGGCGCCAGGGCAGTTCCACCGGGGAGCCGGAGTTGACGACCACGACGGTGTCGGGGTTGGCGGCGGCGACCGCGCGGACCAGGTCGTCCTGTCGGCCGGGCAGGCGCAGGTCGCGGCGGTCGAAGCCCTCCGACTCGACGCGTTCGCTGGTGGCGACGACCACGACCGCGGTGTCGGCGTCGCGCGCGGCCTCGACGGCCTCGGCGATCAGCTCGTCCGGGTCGCGCCGGGGGTCCTGGTGGGCCAGGGCGAAGACGACGCTCTTGAAGGGGCGCCTGCCGGGGTGGGTCACGACGTGGGTGAGGGAGACGTCCACCGGTTCGCCCGCGGTGAGTTCGGTCCGGGCGCGGGGTACCGGGGTGCCGAAGACGGCGGCGAAGGGGTCGTCGCCGGTGGGGTGCTGAACGTCGTCGTAGTACGTAGTGCCGCCGATCGTGAGTGTGAAGGCGCCCAGGCCTTTGATGCCGAAGGTGTGCTCGCCGGTCTCGCGCGGGGTGTAGGTGCCGGTCAGTTCGACGGTGTGCAGGGTGTCGAAGCCGACGCCCTCGGGTAGGTCGGTGCCCGTCCACTGGATCTGGCCGCCCGGGGCGGAGCCGGTGCCGATGACCCGGCCGTCGGTGTCCCGGCAGACGGCGTGCAGCGCGAACCCGCCCTCACCGACGGCGAGTTCGGTGCTCGGGTCGGCGCCGACGGTGTAGGTGAGTCCGCCCTCGGGCAGGGCCGCGGTGAGGGCGTCGAGCGGGGAGACGATCCGGGCCGGGAAGACGGTCGCGGAGCCGCCGCCGAGGATGTGGGCGTCACGGGCGGCGGCGCCGATCAGGGCCACCTTCCGACCGACGGCCAGGGGCAGGGCACGGCGCTCGTTCCGTACGAGGACGAAGGAGCGGCGGGCGATCTCGCGGGCCAGGGCCGCTCCGTCGACCGGTGCCGGCAGTTCGGTGACGGCCGGTTCGGCACCCTCCAGGATGCCGACGCGGGCGGCGAGGCGCAGCACGTTCCGTACGGCCGTGTCGACCGTCGCCTCGGACACCGTCCCGGCGCGGACGGCCCGTGCGAGCGGTTCGCCGTACACCGTGACCGGGCCGGGCATGGCGGCGTCGAGGCCGCCCTCGATCGCGGCGACGGTGGAGCGGGCGGCCGTCCAGTCGGAGACATTGAGGCCGTCGAAGCCCCATTCGCCGCGCAGGACTTCGTTGACCAGGTGGTGGTGTTCGGTCATCGTCGTGCCGTTGACCGAGTTGTAGGCGGTCATGACGGCCCAGGGGCGGGCGTTCTCGACGATCGCCTCGAAGGGGGCCAGGTACAGCTCGCGCAGGGCGCGTTCGGGGACCAGGTTGTTCACCGTGAAGCGGTCGGTCTCGGCGTCGTTGGCGACGAAGTGCTTGACCGTGGCGCCGACGCCGCCGGACTGCACGCCGGTCACATAGCCGGTGCCGATCCGCCCGGTGAGGTACGGGTCCTCGCTGTAGGCCTCGAAGTGACGGCCGCCGAGCGGGGAGCGGTGCAGGTTGACGGTGGGCGCGAGGAGCAGGTGGACGCCCTTGCGGCGGGCCTCCTGGGCGAGCAGGACACCGGCACGGCGGGCCAGCTCCGGGTCCCAGGCGGCGGCGAGCGCGGTCGGGGAGGGCAGGGCGACGGACGGGTCGTCGGCGGTCCAGCGCACGCCCCGGACGCCGATCGGGCCGTCGGACATGACGAGGGACTTCAGGCCGATCTCCGGCAGGGCGGGCAGGGTCCACATGTCCCGGCCCGCCAGGAGGCGGGTCTTGGCGTCCAGGTCGAGCCGCCCGAGGGCGGCCTCCACGACGGCCTCACGGGCCGCGTCCGCTCGGGCATTGCCGGTCTCCGCCACGGTGGTACCTCCTCGTCGAAGTCGCTGGGTACCTCCATCGTGTCCATCACCCGGTCACTGCCGCCAGACGCCCGTCGGCGGCTTGCGCACGGCCTTCGCTGTCTTCATGCGCGGCGGTGTCACCCGCCCCCGGGCACCGCCGCCACGATCTCGATCTCGATCAGGGCCTCCGGGCGGAACAGCCGGGGCACTTCGAAGGTCATGCTCGTGGGCGGGATCCCGGTGAGGAACTCCCTTCGTACGGCGCCGTATTCGTCGAGCCGGGAGATGTCCGTCAGATACGTGCGGATGTTGATGACGTCCGCCAGGGTCGCGCCGTGCGCCTTGAGCAGGGCCTCGATCGTCTCGAAGACGCCACGGGTCTGCTCGGCGAGGGTCGCGCCCTCGGCGATCTGCCCGGAGAGGAACAACAGGGCGCTGCCATCGGCGTGTTCGGCTCGGGCGACCTGGGAGTAGTAGGCGTTGAGGGGCTGGGGTGCGGAGGCGGGACTGCCGAGGGTGATCTGCATGTCGTCGACGCTAGGTGTGTCCCCGCGATGCGACAAGCGAGTGTCTAGCATGGCTCGCATGCCGAATGCGCATCACGATCCGGACCTCTCCACCGTCTGGCTGCGGGTGTTCCTGGCGGTCGCCCGGCACGGCTCGTTCACCACGGCCGCGCGGACGCTCGGCTGGACGCAGTCCGCGGTGTCCCGGCAGATCTCCTCGCTGGAGGCGGCGCTGGGCGGCGGTCCGCTCTTCGACCGGCTGCCGCGCGGGGTGCGGCTGACGGAGGCCGGGCGGATCCTGGTGCCGTACGCCGAGACCGTCGCCGGGGCGCTGTACGGCGCCGGGCGCGAACTGGCCGCGCTGCGCGAAGCGGCCGCCGGGCGGCTGCGGTTCGGTGCCTTCCCCAGCGCCGACGCGGCACTGGTGCCGCACGCCCTCGCCGCCTTCCGGGCCCGGCACCCCGGTGTCCGGGTCACCCGCGAGGAGGGGCTGACGCCGGGGCTGCTGGACCGGCTGGCGGACGGGCACCTGGAGGTGGCCGTGGTCTCCACGACCGGCCGGGCGCCGCTGGAGACGTACGAACTCCACCATCTCATCGACGAGTCGCTGTACGTCGCTGTTCCGGCCGACCATGCGCTGGCGCGCGAGGACGGGCCCGTGCAGCTCGGCCTGCTCGCTGACGCCGACTGGATATCCGGCGGTCCCCGCCCCGAGGGCACGCTCCTGGACGCGGCCCTGCGGCAGGGCTTCCGGCCGCGCGTGGCGCATGTCGTCGCCGAGTGGACGGCCAAGCAGGGCTATGTCGCCGCGGGTCTGGGCGTCGCCCTGGTCCCGGCGCTGGCCGCCGTCTCCGTACGGCCGGACGTGGCCCTGCTGCCCGTCCTCGACGAGGGCGCCCCCGCGCGGGCGGTGTACGCGGCGACGGTACGGGGGCGGACGCCGACGCCGGCCACGGAGGCGTTCCTCACGGCGCTGCGGGAGGCGGCGGCGAGGATCCCGGGCCCCCCGGACACCATGGCGTAGACCACTCCCGTCACGCGATACTTCCGCTGTCCCGCACCAAGCGCCCCGCACAGCGATGGAAGGACTCGAACTCCCTTGAATTCATTACGTGTTCGGATCGGCGTCCTCGGACTGGCCCTGATGGCGGGGCTGGCGGCCCCCACGGCGACGGCGTCCGCCGGTACGGCCCCGGCGCCGACCGTCGAGGAACAGCGGCTCGACCGGGCCGTGCCCCGGGAGATCCTGCGGCGCTCGGGATTCGGCACCGTGGCCCCGGAGCT
Source organism: Streptomyces sp. HUAS 15-9 (assembly GCF_025642155.1). Taxonomy (NCBI): domain Bacteria; kingdom Bacillati; phylum Actinomycetota; class Actinomycetes; order Kitasatosporales; family Streptomycetaceae; genus Streptomyces; species Streptomyces qianjiangensis. The sequence goes on from NZ_CP106798.1 coordinate 2,736,687, forward strand.
GGCCCACGCGCTCGGCTCCGCGCACTCCTACGCCCAGGCCCGGCGCCTCGTCGTACGGGAGGGATCGGCGCTGTGGCGGCGGGCGGTCGAGCGGGCGCAGGGGCGGGGGTCCGCGGGCGGTGACCTCAGCAGGGACGACGACCGGCCGCTGTACTGGGCCCGGCTGGGGATGACCCGGGAAGTGCGCACGTGGGAGCCGGAGTTCGGCCTGTCCGACGCTCAACGGTCCGCACTGCTGTCGGAGTTGGAGCGGACCTCACGCGGCCAGACCGACATCCGCTATCCGCACGGCAAGGGCGTCCGGCGGATCCTGGTCACGGGCTTCGACCCGTTCACCCTCGACCGGGACATCCGCATCTCCAACCCGTCCGGGGCCACCGCGCTCGCGCTGGACGGCACGGTGATCCGGACGGCGGACGGTCCGGCGCGCGTGGAGACGGCCGTGTTCCCGGTGCGCTGGCAGGACTTCACTGGGGGCACCTCCCAGGCTTTCGGCTCTGGGGGAGGGACGGTGGAGCGGACGCTGCGGCCGTACCTGCCGAAGGTCGATCTCTTCACGACGGTGAGCCAGGGCCGGGTCGGGCGCTTCGACGTCGAGCACACCAACGGGGCCTGGCGGGGCGGCTTCCCCGACAACGACAACGTCGGCCGGACGGAGACGGTCCCGGTCACCGACACGGCCTCGCAGCCGCAGTGGACGACCACGACGCTGCCCTACGCGGCGATCGTGGCCGCGCGCACCGGGCGCTTCCCCGTGTACGACCACACCGAGGTGACCGAGATCCCGGCGGGCGGCACCGGTCCCGTCGTACGGGCGGACGGCCCGACCCCCGGCTCGGTGGCACGCGCCGGCGGTGGTGGCGACTACCTCTCCAACGAGATCGCCTACCGTGCGACGCTGCTGAGGGACCGTCTGGGCCTGCACGACAGCCTGCCCGGCGGCCATGTCCACACTCCCGTGCTCCAGTTCGGCACCGGGAACACGGACCCGGCGTCCGGCACGGTCACGGACCCGGAGTTCGTGCGGAACCGGCTCGACATCATCGACCAGGTGCGGTCGATCGTGACGGTGGCGGCGGACGCCGAGTTCAGGAGGTGACCTGCTCCCCCTCGGCGTCGTCCGTGTCCTGGTCCGTGTCCTCCTCCTCGTCGATCTCCTCGCCCAGCAGGTCCCGCGCCAGCAGCGTCGCCCCGGCGACCGCGCCCGGCATCAGGAAGACCGCGACGAACGGGACCAGGAAGGCCAGGCCGAGGGGGGTGCCGAAGCCCCAGACCAGGGTCTTGCGGGAGCGGAGCAGGGTGAGGCGGGCGCGCAGCTCGACGCCCCGGCGCTGCAGGGCCACGGAGGCGAGTTCCTCGGTGAGGAAGAAGCCGGTGACGAAGAACCCGAGCACCGGTACGGCCGTCTGGCCGACGAACGGCAGGAAACCGACGGCGAACAGCAGCACGCCCCAGACGGCGGCGCGGATCAGGACGCGGAGGCTGTCGCGGGCCGAGATCCACAGTTCGCGCCACAGGGGGAGGCCCGACTCGGGTGCCGTGCCGTCGGGCGACACGTCCCGGTCGACCTTCTCGGAGAGGTTCTCGTAGAAGGGCTGGCCGATCAGCAGGGTGACCGCGGTGAAGGTGAGGACGGCCATCAGCAGGCCCAAGGCGAAGAGCACCGCCGTGAGAAAGCCCCGGAACAGCCCCTGCCAGGGGCTCGACCAGCCGTCGGCGAAGGGCGTGGCCCAGCCGACGACATCCTCACCCCAGACGGCCAGCACGACGAGCGCCGCCGCGTAGAGAACGAGGGTGATCAGGCCGGGCACAAGGCCGAAGCCGTACTGCTTCCCGTGCCGGGCCACCCAACGCTGGCCCTTCAGCAGATAACCGAACCCCACCCCGAGATCACGCATGGCGAAAACTTTACCGGCGTGGGGCGGGTGGGCCGGGGTGGCCCGGGGGCCGGGGCCCGGGGGGCCGGAAGCCCGATGCCCGGGTGGCCCTGTGCCCGGTGGCCCGAAGGCCCGGTGGCCCGGGCCCGAAGACTGGGGGCTGGAGGCTGGAGGCCGGGGCCCGGAGGCCCGGGGGGTGGGGGCTGGGGCCTGGTGGCCCGAAGGCCGGAGGCCGGGGGCTGGAGGCCGGGGGCTGGAGGCCGGGGCCCGGAGGCCCGGAGGCCCGGAGGCCCGGAGGCCGGAGGCTGGAGGCCGGGGGCTGGAGGCCGGAGGCCGGGGCCCGGAGGCCGGGGGCTGGAGGCCGGAGGCCGGGGGCTGGAGGCTGGAGGCTGGAGGCCCGGAGGCCCGGAGGCCCGGAGGCCCGGAGGCCGGGGGCACCGGAGGCTGGAGGCCGGAGGCCGGGGGCCGGGGGCACCGGAGGCCGGAGGCCGGAGGCCGGGGGCCGGAGGCCGGGGGCCGGAGGCCGGGGGCCGGAGGCCGGGGGCCGGGGCCCGGGGGGCCAGGAGGACGGGGTCTATCCGTGCAGCATCCGGCGCAGCAGGTCCCGGAGGGACTGTCGTTCCTCGTCGGAGAGGCCCGCCAGGGGCTCGCGGGCGAAGCGTAGGCCGTTGCGGAGGTCCTGGGCGACCTGGCGGCCCTCGTCCGTGGCGGCGGCGAGCTTCACCCGGCGGTCGGCCGGGTCGGGGCGGCGCTCGACCAGGCCGCGGGACTCCAGGCGGTCCACGATCCCGGTCACGTTCGACGGCTCGCACTTCAGCTTCTGCGCGAGCTTGCGCATCGGCAGCGGCTCCAGGGACAGGAGGCTGAGCAGGCGGGCCTGCGCCCCGGTCAGCGTGTGCTCACCCGCCGCTTCCTCGTAGTCCGCGTAGAACCGGGCCACGACGTCCCCGATCAGCTCGACGACCTCCATGGTCAGCCGGTCGGGGCGGTAGGTCTTCTCTGGGGTGGACATGCCCTCAAGAGTACCCGGTTACTTGACATCATGAAATATTCAGGCGCATGGTTGTTTCAGGTACTGAAACAAATCCGAAAGGCACCGTCATGATCAACCGCGAATGGCACCTCCTCAGCCGTCCCGTCGGCTGGCCGAAGCCCGAGGACTTCGCCCTGCTCGAGACGGAGGTCCCGACGCCGGGCGAGGGCCAGGTGCTGGTGCGGAACGAGTACCTCTCGGTCGACCCCTACATGCGTGGCCGGATGAGCGCCGCCAAGTCGTACGCGGCCCCCTACGAACTCGGCAAGGTCATGCAGGGCGGCGCGGTGGGCGAGGTCGTGGCCTCCAACGCCGAGGGGATCTCGGTCGGCGACCACGTCCTGCACTTCTTCGGCTGGCGCGAGTACGCGGCCGTGGACGCGAAGAACGCCGTCAAGGTCGACCCCGCCGCCGCGCCCCTGTCGACGTACCTCGGCGTCCTCGGCATGACCGGCCTCACCGCCTACGCCGGTCTGCTGCGCACCGCCTCCTTCAAGGAGGGCGACAGCGTCTTCGTCTCCGGCGCTGCGGGTGCCGTGGGCAGCCAGGTCGGCCAGATCGCCAAGCTCAAGGGCGCCTCGCGGGTCATCGGCTCCGCCGGGTCCGACGAGAAGGTCAAGCTGCTGGTGGAGGAGTACGGCTTCGACGCCGCCTTCAACTACAAGAACGGCCCGGTGGCCGAGCAACTGCGCGAGGCCGCTCCCGACGGCATCGACGTCTACTTCGACAACGTCGGCGGCGACCACCTGGAGGCGGCCATCGGGTCGCTGAACCAGGGCGGCCGGATCGCCGTCTGCGGAATGATCTCCGTCTACAACAACACCGAGCCGGCCCCCGGCCCGAGGAACCTCGCCCGGCTCATCCAGACCCGTGGCCGCATCGAGGGCTTCCTCGTCGGCGACCACTACGACCTGCAGCCGCAGTTCGTGGCCGAGGTCGGCCCGTGGGTGGCCTCCGGGCAGCTGAAGTACCGCGAGACCGTCGTCGAGGGCATCGAGAACAACCTGGAGGCGTTCCTCGGGGTCCTGCGCGGCGACAACACCGGCAAGATGATCGTCAAGCTGTAGCGCCGAGAATGGCCGCAACCGTCGGGTTGCCCCACATCCGACGGCAGGCTCGACGTGGTCGTGAACCCGGGGCGACGGTCACCGCCAAGGTCGGCCAGTCTGGCTCGTTCGCTACGGGGCGCCTGAGCCGGTGTCGAGGCCACGATCGTGCTCAGCCCTTCGGGCCTCCGCGCTCCCCCAAGCTCTCTCGATACCGGCGCGCCCCTTCGGCTCTCTCGCGGCCGGCGCGTTGGGACGGTGGGAGTTGGTGGGCCCTTGCCGTTGGTGTGGGGGCCGTCGGCTGCTGTTCCCCCGTCAGACGTTCAGTGCCGCTCTGTGCACCGCTCTTGCCAGTTGGTCGTTCTCCGGGGCCGCGCCGCCCGGGAAGGCGAAGCGGCGGCGGGTGTAGCCGTAGGCCAGGCCGCTGCGGGGGTCGGCGAAGGACTGGGAGCCCGCCGCGCCGCTGTGGCCGATCGTGCCGGCGCCCAGGAACGGGTGCCAGGTGTCGGCGGTCGTCTGGAAACCGAGGCCGAACGTTTTGTGCGCCCGCGCCACCAGGTCGTATCCGGCGGAGTGGAACTGGCCGAACTCCGCCACCGTGTCCGGTTTCAGCAGCGGTGCCTTCCCGTCGACCTCGCTGATCATGGCCGCGTACAGCCCGGCGAGCCCGCGCGCCGAGGCGACCCCACCGACCGACGCCGGGCCCTTGGCGCGGATCAGGCGCTCGTTGGGCAGGGACTGCAGGTCGGTCGGCTCGGCCGCGTGGCCGTTGAAGGCGATGGACGCGAGGGTGTGCGGTCCGCTGGGCTGCGCGTCGAGCAGGGACCGCTGCTCTGCGGTCGGCCGCATCGGCTGGACGGTGCGGAAGCGCGGCTCGCGGGAGGCGGGCAGGCCCAGGTAGAAGTCCAGGCCGTAGGGGGCGCGGACCCGTTCCTCGTGCAGCTCCTGGATCGTACGGCCCGTGGCGCGCCGTACGACCTCGCCGGTGAGCGCGCCGATGACCAGGGCGTGGTAGCCGAACGCTGTGCCGGGCCGCCAGAACGGCCGCTGGTCGGCGAGGCGTTCGGCGATCGCCCGGTCGTCGGCCAGCTCCGCCGGCGTGAAGCCGGAGTCGGTGCCGACCAGGCCCGCCCGGTGCGCCAGCAGCTCGCGCAGGGCCAGTGAGCCCTTGCCCTCCGCCGCGAACTCCGGCCAGTAGTAGGTGACTTTGCGGTCCAGTTCCAGTGTGCCGTCCTGCACGAGCATCGCCACCACGAGATGGGCGGCGCCCTGGGTGGAGGAGTACACGCCGTAGAGGGAACCCCCGTCGGCGTCCTCACCCGCCCACAGGTCGACGACCTTCCGCCCGTTGACGTACGCGCACAACTGACCTTCGTAGTCTGCTCGTTCGCCGGCGACGAACGCGGCGAACCCCTCGCGCACCTGCTCGAAGCCATCGGCGACCGTGCCGTGGACGGTGATCTCCTGTGTCATCCGCTCTCCTCAACCGAGCCGCTGCCCGCTGCTCCCACCGTTCAGAGATCGGTACGGCGGGACGTACCTGTTCGACTCAACAGCAACAACGGCGTCTCGGTGGCACCGATGCCCCGGATGGCCGATGACGCGGGGGGCGCACGGGGCATGCTGGGGTCGGGTGCACCCGAGACGCGGGCCGAGAAGAGGCGGGGGCCATGGCGACGATTCCTTCACTCCCCAGCAGGGACGACATGCTGCGCATGGCACGCAGCACCACCGACATCACCGGCCAACTCCTGGACACGGCTGGGAACATCACCAGAATCGCGATCAACACTCTTGATCCACGGGACGGTTCGGGCACCGAGCTGTTGCGGGTGTTACGGCAGACCACGGCGGAGCTGGCGGAGGCGAGTGCGTCACCGCAGGCGCAGGAGGCGTTCTACCGGATCGTCGACACGCTGACCCGGCTGGGTACGAGCGGCGCTCCGCTGGCGGTGCATCCGGTGAGCGAACCGGCCCAGGCCCTGCTCGCCGCCATCGGCGACAGCCTGCTGCCGGTGCTGGACGCGGTGGAGCCGGCCGTGGAGGAGGTGGCCGCGGCGGTCGGGGAGCTGGCCGAGGCGATGTCCCCGCTGCTGCCCGCGGCGGCGGGCCTGGGGGCGGGGGTGCTGCTGGCCCTGACTCCGGTGCTCCGTGCGGCGGCCGAGGTCCTGCGGGACTCCTCCCCCGAACTGCGCCGCATCGCGGACGCCCTCACCGCGGCGGTGGCTCCCCTGATGCCCCTCCAGGTGGCCCTGGCGGAGCGGGCGGCCAAGGCGGGCGTGGGCGTCGTCCGCGCCACGCTGCCGCCCCTGGCCGACCTGACCGAGGCGGCAGCGGCAACGACGAAGGCGGCCCGCCCGGTGCTGATAGCGGGCGAGGAACTGTTGGTCGCCACCCTGGAGCACCTCCAGCCGCTCCTCCTGTCAACGGCGACCCACACGGGCCGCGTGGCCCGCGCGGCGGCGGTACGGGTATCGGCGGCGGCGAACCCGGCGGCGGACCGGGGGGTGGTCGTGGCGGTCACACCCGGGTAGGCGCCCCGCTCGATTCGCAGAAAGGAACACCGCCGCGATCGGGATGGGATCCGACCGCGCCCGCCCTGCCGACGGCGCCGAAGCCCGCACGCCTGCGGCAGCAACGGCCGGTCGACCGGCGATCGCAGCAGACGCCGTCAGAACCGCGGCAGCATGGTCACCAACCGCGCAAGCGCCGGGCCCGGCGGTGTCGCAGCCGCCGTGCCCATGGCGGTCCCTCCGGCCAGCTCACGTGCACCACCACAGGAACCGCTTGCACGTCTGGGTCGGTGCGGGGTTGGTGGTCGGGGCCGAGGTCGGTGGGGTCGTGGTCCGGGTGGGGGCCGGCTGGGCCGTGGTCGTGGCGGTCGGGCGGGATGTCGTCGGGCCCGAGCCGGTGGCCGACGCGTCGTCGGACTTGTCCGTCGCCTTGTCGTCCGGGGACTTGGACGCCTTGTCCTTGCCGGACTCCGAGGCCGAGGGGGAGGCGGAAGCGGTCGGGGAGGCGTCCGCTCCCGACGAGCCGCCGGACGCGTCGTCCAGGGGCTTCGCGGTCTTGCCGGCCTCGGCGGACGAGGAGCCGCCGTCCGTCGTCTCGCCCCCGGCCGCGGCCGGTTTCGGGCTGGAGAACGGGGCGTCGACGCCCAGTTCGGCAAGGCTCAGGCCACCCGCCGCCAGGACGAACCCCGCGGTGATCAGAATCGTGCGGCGCCGCCGTCGGCGATGGGCCGCGGCCTTGCGGTCGCGACGGCTCGCGTCGGCGCCGGACGGGCCCTCGGCGGCGCCTCCGCGTCCCCGGCCCCGACTCTTGCCACGGGTCTGCTCACGGCGGCGGGCCGCGCGTCCCCGCGGCTCGTTCCCGTCGCCGCCACCATCGCCGTCGTAGCTCTCGGCGTCCTCCTCGCCCTCGTCGCCCTCGTCGTCGTAACCGTCGTACGGGGACTCGTCCTTGTACTCGTACGGATCCTGAGGGAGCGCGTCCGCTTGCTGCTGATACGCACGTAGCTCTTCGACGGGTGTGCCGCACCCCGGGCAGGCGAGGGCGCCGTTGAGGTGCCGACGGCACGGGTGGCAGTAGTCCATGACGCCGGAAGACTAAGTTCCGCACCGGTCTCGTTCCTAGGCACCGCTGTGAAGGTTCTGTGGGAGATCGAAAAAGCTCTCGAAAGGCTTGTCGAAACCGTTATCCGTTCGCCCCATTGACACCCCCGCCGCCCCGTCCTTACTGTCACGCCAGCATTTCGAACGTGTGACGAAATCTCGAACAGCTGAGAGGCAACTGCCGTGCGCATCACCGGAATCAGCACACACGTGGTGGGGACGCCGTGGCGCAACCTGACCTACGTACAGGTGCACACCGACGAGGGGATCACGGGAGTCGGCGAGACCCGGATGCTCGGTCACACCGACGCGCTGATCGGCTATCTGCGGGAGGCCGAGGCCAACCACATTCTCGGTTCCGACCCGTTCGCTGTCGAGGACCTCGTGCGCCGTATGAAGTACGGCGACTTCGGCCGCGCGGGTGAAATCGTGATGTCCGGCATCGCGGTCGTCGAGATGGCCTGCTGGGACATCAAGGGCAAGGCGCTCGGCGTCCCGGTCTGGCAGCTGCTCGGCGGCAAGGTCACCGACCGGGTCAAGGCGTACGCCAACGGCTGGTACACGACGGAGCGGACCCCGGACGCCTACCACAAGGCCGCCCAGGAGGTCATGGCCCGCGGATACCGGGCCCTCAAGATCGACCCGTTCGGCACCGGGCACTTCGAGCTCGACCACGCGCAGACCCTCTACTCCGTCTCCCTCATCGAGGCGGTGCGCGATGCCATCGGCCCGGACGCCGAGCTGATGCTGGAGATGCACGGCCGCTTCTCCCCCGCCACCGCGGTCCGGCTGGCCAGGGAGCTGGCCCCGTTCAAGCCCGCCTGGCTGGAGGAGCCGGTGCCGCCGGAGAACCTCAAGGCGCTGGAGAAGGTGGCCGCCAAGGTGGACCTGCCGGTCGCGACCGGTGAGCGGATCCATGACCGGATCGAGTTCCGTGAGCTCTTCGAGAGCCAGGCCGTCGACATCATCCAGCCGGACGTCGGCCACATCGGCGGCATCTGGGAGACCCGGAAGCTGGCCGCCACCGCCGAGACCCACTACATGCTCGTCGCTCCCCACAACGTGGGCGGCTCGGTGCTCACCGCGGCCTCCCTCCAGGTCGGGTTCACCTCCCCGAACTTCAAGATCCTGGAGCACTTCAACGATTTCGCCGACGCGGAGATCAAGAAGGTCGTCAGGGGTGCCCCTGAGGTCGTCGACGGGTACTTCCAGCTGTCCGACGCGCCCGGCCTCGGCGTCGAGTTCGACGCCGACGCGGCAGCCGAGTTCCCCCAGCAGCAGGCCCGGTTCGATCTGTGGGCCGACGGCTGGGAGCAGCGCAGGCCGAAGGGCGGCGAGCAGTGAACACCGCCGTCGTCGTCGAAGCACCGGGCACGCACCGCGTCGTCCCGCACGAGCCGCGCGACCCGGGTCCGGGCGAGGCGCTGGTCGCCGTGCACGCCGTCGGCATCTGCGGCAGCGACCGCGAGGTGTACCAGGGCAACCGGCCCGAGGGGTACGTCCGTTACCCGCTGACGCCCGGCCACGAGTGGTCCGGCACGGTGTGGTCGGTGGGTGCCGGGGTGCCGGACTCCCTGGTCGGCCGCAAGGTGGTCGGCGAGGGCTTCCGCAACTGCCAGGTGTGCGACCGCTGCCACGCGGGCGAGACCACCCTGTGCACCGCGGGGTACGAGGAGACCGGCTTCACCCAGCCGGGCGCCATGGCCGGCACGCTCACCCTCCCGGCCCGGCTGCTGCACGTCCTGCCGGACGACGCGGACCTCACCGCCGCCGCCCTCCTGGAGCCGGCCGCCTGTATCGCGGCCGCCGCCCTCAAGGGGAACGCCAAGCCGGGCGAGCGGGTCGCGGTGGTCGGCACCGGGACGCTGGGAATGTTCGCGGTGCAGTTCCTGAAGGCCGTCTCGCCGTCGGAACTGCTGGTCGTGGGCACCCGCAACGACCGGGAGGCACTGTCGCGGCAGTTCGGGGCGACCGACTTCCGGACCAAGGACCAGGAACTCCCCTGCGACTTCGACGTCGTCATCGAGACCGCCGGGTCCGCGTCCGCCGCGCGCACCGCCGCCTCCCTGCTCAGGCGCGGCGGACGCCTGGTCCTGACGGGTATCCCTGCGCCGGGTGCCGAGGGTCTCGACCCGACCGGTCTGGTCGTACGGCAGCTGGAGGTGCACACCGTCTTCGGGGCGCCGCCGGACGCCTGGGCGCACACGGTACGGGTGTTCGGCGCCGGGTTGCTCGATCCGCTGCCCCTGGTCACGCACGAGCTGCCGCTGACCGAGTTCTCGCGGGCCATCGAGTTGGTGGGAGCCGGCGATCCGAAGGTGGGCAAGGTGCTGCTCCGCCCCTAGTCGTACGCCGGTCACGGCGTTACCTGATCGCGCCGTGACCGGCGTACCGCCCAGCCCTTTTTCACACCCCGAGCCGCGAACCTTGTCCGAAATATCGAACACAAAAGGACAGCTTGTGACCGACGCATCCGCCACGGCAGCCCGCCGGCCCGGTGAGCAGGCGCTCACCACCCTGGGCCTGGGCGCGCCCGCCCTCGACCCCGCCGACACCTCCGCGCACACCTTCCCGGGCGGCGGCCGCTGGCGCACCGAGATCCCCTCGTGCGAGGGTCCCGAGGCGCTGGCGGTCGTCCTCAAGGAGTCCTCCCGGCTCGACGTGCCGATCCACCGGATCAGCCAGGGCAGCGGTGTGTGGATGCTGACCGACGCCGAGATCACCGAGATGGTCGAGGCCACCGATGAACGCGACATAGAACTCTGCCTGTTCACCGGCCCGCGCGGCACCTGGGACATCGGCGGTTCGGTGCGCACCGACTCACGCGGCGGCGGCCTGCGCGCCCGGGGCCACGACGCGGTCGCCGGATGCGTCGAAGACGCCGTCCGGGCAACCGAGTTGGGCGTCAAGTGCCTGCTGGTCGCCGACGAGGGCGTGCTGTGGACCCTGCACCGGGCGCGGGAGAGCGGCATCATCCCGGCCGGCACCACGCTCAAGGTCTCGGCGCTGATCGGGCCGGTCAACCCGGCGTCGTACGCGGTGTACGAACGCCTCGGCGCCGACTCCGTCAATGTGCCCAGTGATCTGACGCTCGATCATCTCACCGAGATCCGCCGGGTGTCGGCCGCACCCATGGACATGTACATCGAGGCCCCCGACGACCTCGGCGGATACATCCGGATGTACGAGGTCGCCGAGCTGATCCGGCGCGGCGCACCGCTCTATCTGAAGTTCGGTCTGTCCAAGGCTCCCGGCATCTACCCGTGGGGCACCCATCTGCGGGACGTGACCCTGGACACCGCCCGGGAGCGGGTGCGGCGCGGCCGCCTCGCCCTGGACCTGCTCGCCCGGCACGGCGCGGACGGCGACATGGCGCCGCTCGGCTCCCGGCTGCCGGGGTCTTTGAACCGGTTCCCCGCCGAAGGTGCCACTGGATGACCGATGGGGGCTGCGGGCCCGTCGTGGCTGGTCGCGCAGTTCCCCGCGCCCCTTTGGGGCGCTTCACCGACCTCGCTTGAAACATCTCAACGAAGAGAAGAACAGGGACGATCACTATGCGCACTCGTAGAACCGCCCTCACCCTCATGGCCGGAGCCGCCTCCCTCGCCCTCACCCTGTCCGCCTGCGGCCAGAACAGCGAGGGCGGCAGCAAGGACAAGGGCGGCAGCGTCAAGGGGGCCACGATCGGCATCGCGATGCCGACCAAGTCCTCCGAGCGCTGGATCTCGGACGGCAAGAACGTCGTCAAGAACCTGGAGTCCAAGGGCTACAAGACCAAGCTGGTCTTCGGCGAGGACGACCCGGACCAGCAGGTCTCGCAGATCGAGAACCTGATCACGCAGGGCGTCAAGGGCCTGATCGTCGCGGCGATCGACAACAAGTCCCTGAACAACGTGCTCCAGGAGGCCGCGGACGCCAACATCCCGGTCATCGCCTACGACCGGCTGATCCTCGGCACCAAGAACGTCGACTACTACGCGTCCTTCGACAACTCCAAGGTCGGCGAGCTCCAGGCCAACTACATCGTCGACAAGCTGGGCCTGAAGAACGGCAAGGGCCCCTTCAACATCGAGCTGTTCGCCGGCTCCAACGACGACAACAACACCAAGTACTTCTTCAACGGCGCGATGAGCGTCCTGAAGCCGTACATCGACAGCAAGAAGCTGGTCGTCCGCTCCGGCCAGACCGAGCTCACCAAGGTCACCACCCTGCGCTGGGACGGCGCCACGGCCCAGAAGCGCATGGACGACATCCTGACCTCGTCCTACAAGAGCCAGCGGGTCGACGCGGTCCTCTCCCCGTACGACGGCATCTCCATCGGCATCCTGTCCTCGCTGAAGTCCGACGGCTACGGCTCCAAGAGCAAGCCGCTGCCGGTCATCACCGGCCAGGACGCCGAGCTGGCCTCGGTGAAGTCGATCATCGCCGGTGAGCAGACGCAGACCGTCTACAAGGACACCCGCAAGCTCGCCGATGTCGCCGCGACCATGGTCGACGACACCCTCAAGGGCAAGAAGCCCGAGGTCAACGACACCAAGACCTATGACAACGGCACCAAGGTCGTGCCCTCCTACCTGCTCCAGCCGGTCAGTGTCGACAAGACCAACTACGAGGACGTGCTGGTCAAGGGCGGCTACTACACCGACGCCGAGCTCAAGTAGTCCGGACACACCCGACCCCGACAACACTGATTGGAAGGCACGACCATGGCGGGACCCGTCCTGGAAATGCGCTCGATCGTCAAGACCTTTCCCGGTGTCAAAGCGCTCTCGGACGTCACGCTGACCGTCCGCCAGGGCGAGGTCCACGCCATCTGCGGTGAGAACGGCGCCGGGAAGTCCACCTTGATGAAGGTGCTCTCCGGCGTCCATCCGCACGGCACCTACGAGGGCGAGATCCTCTTCGAGCAGGAGATCTGCCGTTTCAAGGACATCCGGGCGAGCGAGCACCACGGCATCGTCATCATCCACCAGGAGCTGGCGCTGGTGCCGTACCTCTCCGTCGCGGAGAACATCTTCCTCGGCAACGAGCACGCCAGGCGTGGGCTCATCAACTGGAACGACACCCTCAAGCACGCCACCGAACTGCTGCGCCGGGTCGGTCTCGACGAGCATCCGGAGACCCGGGTCGCCGACATCGGCGTCGGCAAGCAGCAGCTCGTGGAGATCGCCAAGGCGCTGTCGAAGTCGGTCAAGCTGCTCATCCTCGACGAGCCGACGGCGGCCCTGAACGACGAGGACAGCGGCAAGCTCCTGGACCTCATCCTGGAGCTGAAGAACCAGGGCATCACCTCGATCATCATCTCCCACAAGCTCAACGAGATCCGCCGGGTCGCCGACTCGGTGACGATCATCCGCGACGGGCGGTCCATCGAGACGCTGGACGTGAAGGCCGCCGAGACCACCGAGGAGCGGATCATCGCCGGCATGGTGGGCCGCGACCTGGACCACCGCTTCCCCGAGCGCACCCCGCACCATGCGGAGGAGGGCGCGGCCCCGGCCCTGGAGATCCGCAACTGGACCGTGCACCACCCGATCGACCAGCAGCGCAAGGTGGTCGACGACGTGTCGATCCAGGTGCGCCGCGGGGAGATCGTCGGCATCGCGGGCCTGATGGGCGCCGGCCGCACCGAGCTCGCGATGAGTGTCTTCGGGCGGTCCTACGGCCGGTACGCGGGCGGCACGGTCCTCAAGGACGGCAGGGAGATCCGTACGAAGTCCGTCGCCGAGGCGGTGGACCACGGGATCGCGTACGTCACCGAGGACCGCAAGCACTACGGCCTCAACCTCATCGACACCATCAACCGCAACATCTCGCTGACCGCGCTGAGCAAGGTCGCCAGGCGGGGGATCGTCGACGAGCACGAGGAGCGGCAGGTCTCCGAGGGCTACCGCACGTCCATGAACATCAAGGCGCCGACCGTCTTCGAGCCGGTGGGCAAGCTGTCCGGCGGCAACCAGCAGAAGGTCGTCCTGAGCAAGTGGATCTTCGCGGGGCCTGACGTGCTGATCCTGGACGAGCCCACGCGCGGCATCGACGTGGGCGCCAAGTACGAGATCTACACGGTCATCGACCGGCTGGCCGCCGAGGGCAAGGCGGTCGTCTTCATCTCCTCCGAGCTGCCCGAGCTGCTCGGTATGTGCGACCGCATCTACACGATGGCCGCGGGACGGCTGACCGGTGAGGTGCCACGGGCCGAGGCCACGCAGGAAGTGCTGATGCGTCATATGACGAAGGACAAAGAGGTAACGCGATGAGCACGGATGTCACCGCCAAGAGCCCGGCCCCCGCGCCGCCGGGCAAGAGCGGGCCGGCCACGGGCGGGGGTCTGCTCGGGCTGATGCTGGACGGCCTGCGCCGCAACATGCGGCAGTACGGCATGCTGCTCGCCCTCGGCCTGATCGTCGTGCTCTTCGCGATCTGGACCGACGGGGACCTGCTGCTGCCGCGCAACGTCTCCAACCTGGTGCTGCAGAACAGCTACATCCTGATCCTCGCGATCGGCATGATGCTGGTGATCATCGCGGGCCACATCGATCTGTCGGTAGGCTCACTGACCGCCTTCGTGGGTGCCTTCGCGGCCGTGCTGACGGTGCAGCACCAGATGGCCTGGCCGCTCGCCCTGGTGCTGTGCCTGCTGGTGGGCGCGGTCGCGGGCTCGATACAGGGATTCCTGATCGCCTATCTCGGCATACCGTCCTTCATCGTCACCCTCGCCGGGATGCTGCTCTTCCGGGGTCTCACGGAGATCCTGCTCAAGGGCCAGACCCTCGGCCCGTTCCCCGACGGTCTGCAGAAGATGGGCAACGGCTTCCTGCCCGAGGCCGGCCCGCACACCAACTACCACAACCTCACGCTGCTCCTCGGCCTCGTGCTGATCGTCGCCGTGGTGTGGCAGGAGGTGCGGGACCGCGGCCGTCAGCAGGAGTTCGCGCTGGAGGTGCTGCCGGGCCGGCTCTTCCTGCTGAAGCTGGTCGCCCTGGTCGCCGCGATCCTCACCCTGACGATGCTGCTCGCCAGCTACAAGGGCGCGCCGATCGTGCTGATCATCCTGGGCGCGCTGGTGGTCGGCTACGGCTACATCATGCGCAACGCCGTCTTCGGCCGGCACATCTACGCGATCGGCGGCAACCTGCCGGCGGCCAAGCTGTCCGGCGTCAAGGACAAGAAGGTCACCTTCTACGTCTTCCTGAACATGGGCGTGCTCGCGGCCCTGGCGGGTCTGGTGGTCGCCGCCCGTCTGAACGCGGCCTCGCCGAAGGCGGGCGTCAACTTCGAACTCGAGGCGATCGCCTCCTCGTTCATCGGCGGCGCGTCCATGAGCGGCGGTGTCGGCACCGTCCTCGGCGCCATCATCGGCGGTCTCGTCCTCGGCGTGCTGAACAACGGCATGAACCTCCTCAGCGTCGGCACCGACTGGCAACAGGTCATCAAGGGCCTCGCCCTTCTGGTGGCGGTCGGCTTCGATGTGTGGAACAAGCGCAAGTCCGGTTCGTAGGTAGCTCGGGCCCCGCCGGAAACGGCGGGGCCCCTCCCATCGGAGGAGTCGCACATGGAACTGAACAGACGCACGGTCATAGCAGGCGCCGCGGCCGCGGGCCTCGCCGCGACCACCCTCGGGGGCACCGCCGAGGCCGCCGGCGGCAGGCTGCCGAAGAAGTCGCTCTTCGGGAAGCTCGCCGACGGCACCAAGGTGTACCGCTGGTCGCTGGAGAACGACGGCACCCGGCTGAGGGTCCTCAACTGGGGCGGTGTCGTCCAGGGCCTGGAGCTGCCCGACCGGCACGGCCACTACGCCAACGTCTCCCTGGGCTTCGACAACATCGACGACTACGTGGCGAAGACCCCGTACTTCGGCGCCCTGATCGGCCGCTACGGCAACCGCATCGGCAAGGGGCAGTTCACCCTGGACGGCACCTCGTACCAGCTGTCCGTGAACGACGGTGTGAACAGCCTGCACGGCGGGGCCAAGGGCTTCGACAAGCACATCTGGGACGTCGAGCCGTTCACCAAGGGCTCCGACGTGGGCCTGCACCTGTACTACACCAGCGTCGACGGCGAGATGGGCTACCCGGGCACGCTCCGGACGAAGGTGACGTACACCCTCACCCGGCACGGCGACTGGCGCATCGACTACGAGGCCACCACCGACAAGGCCACCGTCGTCAACCTCACCAGCCATGTCTACTGGAACCTGGCCGGCGTGGGCAGCGGCACGATCGAGAACCACGAGCTCACGATCGCCGCCTCCCGCTACACCCCCACCGACACGGGCCTGATCCCCACCGGCGAGCTCGCGAAGGTCCACGGCACCCCCTTCGACTTCCGCAAGGCCAAGACGATCGGCCGCGACATCCGCGCCGGCCACGTCCAGCAGGTGCAGGCCAAGGGCTACGACCACAACTGGGCCCTGGACAAGGGGATCACCGCCGGGCCCGAGCACGTGGCCACCCTGCGCGACCCGCACTCCGGCCGCACCCTGCGGATCGCCACCGACCAGCCGGGCCTGCAGTTCTACTCCGGCAACTTCCTCGACGGCACCCTGACCGGCACCGGCGGCCGCACCTACCGCCAGGGCGACGCGCTCTGCCTGGAGACCCAGCACTTCCCGGACTCGCCGAACAAGCCCGCGTTCCCGTCGACCGTGCTGCGCCCGGGGCAGACGTACCGGACGACGACGATCCACTCCTTCGGCAACTGAGTGACCTGAGTGACCTGAGCCACGGGGCCGGTGACGCGGCGCACAGGCCCCGGGTTCCCGAACACACACTTCTTTCACACGCGTTGAACAGCCAACCACCCGTCTCCGTATAGAGAGGTGGCCCGTGCTCCCCCGCACGGGCCACCCACAGACGACGAGCCCAGCCGTCCCCGTCGGGCTCGCCTCATACGGAGGTTCCATGGCCGAAAACGTCACCTCGCTGTTCCGCAACACCGCGGCACACAGCCCGTCGATGGCGGCGCTGACGCGGCAGGGCGGCGACGGGGCCGGGCCGGTGGACTTCTGCATTCCCTGTAATCCGTACTTCCCCACCCCGGCGATGTTCGACGACATGTCGGCCCGGCTGCGGGACATCATCACGTACTACCCGAGCAGCGCCGACACCATCACGGCCGAGCTGTGCAACCTCCTGCAGCTGCCGCCGCAGTGCGTGGCGATGGGCAACGGCTCCACGGAGCTGATCACCTGGATCGACCACCTTCTGGTCCGTGAGTCCCTGGCCATTCCGGTGCCCACCTTCGGCCGCTGGACCGACCAGCCGATGGAGACCGGCAAGCGCGTCGACATGTTCCCGCTCCAGGAGTCCAGCGGCTTCGCCCTGGACCTCGCGCAGTACGCGGAGTTCATCCGCAAGCGCGGCACCCGTGTGGCCGTCGTCTGCAACCCGAACAACCCCGACGGCGGATTCATCCACCGCCAGGCGCTGGTGCAGTTCATGGACGCGATGGTCGATCTGGACCTGGTGGTGATCGACGAGTCCTTCCTGGAGTTCGCCGACGCCGAGGCCGAGCCGAGCGTGGTGCAGGAGGCGATGCTGCGCCCGAACGTGGTCGTACTGCGCAGCCTCGGCAAGAACTTCGGACTGCACGGCATTCGCTTCGGATATCTGGTCGCGAACCCGTCCCTGGCGGGCAAGGTCCGCTCCATGCTGCCCAAGTGGAACCTCAACTCCTTCGCCGAGCACGTGGTGTTCATGCTGAAGGAGCATGGCGCAGAGTATGCGCAGAGCCTGCTGCAAGTGCGCCGGGACCGGCTGGAGATGGCCAGCCAGCTGTCCGCGCTGCCGGGTCTGACGGTCTATCCGTCCCAGGGCAATTTCCTCTTCGTGCGCCTGCCCGTCGGCGCCGAGGGCACCGTGGTCCGGGACCGGATGCTCACCGAGCACCGGATCCTGGTCCGTGAGTGCGGCAACAAGATCGGATCTTCCAGCCGCTTCCTGAGGCTCGTGGTGCGCCCCCAGGTCGACGTGCGTCGCCTGGTGTCCGGCCTGGAGCAGGTGCTCTACGGGTCCAGGAGGGGAGCCGCCGTACCTGAGCTGAGCACAGGGACCAGCTACAGCTCGGGTACGGCGGCGGTGGACCGGCTGGTGAGCGAGACCAACGGCGCCGGGATGCTGGGGCTTGCCGCGCAGGCCATCGGTGCCGGCGCCGCCCCGGGGCCCGCCGTCGCCCCGGCCATGCGGCACCGGCATGCCGCTCCCCGCCGCCGTCCAGCCGTGCGGCGGCGGGATGCCGATGCCGGCGGCAGCCCAGGCCGTACAGCAGCCCATGGCCGCCCCGGCCGCCCCTCCGGCACCGATCCCCGTGCCGGCCCCGATGCCACCCCCCATACCAACCCCGATGCCGGTCCCCACACCGGTCCCCACACCGGTACCGGCACCGGTGCCGGCGCCGGTCCCCACACCGGTACCGGCACCCGCCGCCGCGGTCGCCGGCCCCACCCCTGTCGGGGTCCCGGCCCGCGGCGGCCTCACCGCGGCCCAGGTCCGCGGTATGACGGCCCCGGCCCCGGGGCTGACCCCGGCTCCGGCGACCGGCTGGCCGAACGCCCAGAGCTGGCCGAACGCGGCGGGGATGGGGCAGGCGGGCTAGTTCTATTGATCACGAGCCCGCGCCCTGCCTCACAGGGCGCGGGCTCGTGTGCGTCCCCGGGTGCGGTCGGGGTACGCGTCCCCGGGTGCGGTCGGGGCCGGGCCGTCGAACCGTCAGTCCGTCAGGACTTCGTGGGGCATGTCTTCCATGCCATGTGGTACACCGTGCTGATGTCACCGTCCGTCGAGTCCATGGTCATGAAGCTGACCTTGCCGGGGTTGGCGCTGCCCGCGTTGACGCGGAGCTCGGTGTTGATGTTGAAGTTGCGCAGCACCCCACAGGGCGCCCAGACCAGCTGCGCCCAGTCGGTACTGTCGGTGGCCTGCCAGTCGTCGTTGTAGGGACCACTGAACGGGTGGTTCTTGGCCGCGGTGTTCGAGGAGCCCTGGAAGTAGTACGAGGCTCTCTGGACGCCGCTCGCACCGGACTGGAGCGAGGCGAAGCCGCGGTAGTCGGCGCTGGCGATGGCGTAGGTGAAGCCCTGCGGGACGTGCACGATCAGGTTGAGCTGGCAGTTCTTGCGGAAGGCCGTGGGGTCGGAGTTGCCGCCGGCCTGGGCGAGGTACTGGCTGTAGGTGACCGTGAAGGCGGTGTTGTCGGGCGAGACCGCGACGGCGGCGGTGCCCTGCGGACAGCCCGAGCCGTTCACTGTGGCGACGTCGATGACGATCTTGTCCGGGGGCGGGTTGTCGATCACGGAGGACGGGTTCTGGCCCGGCAGCGCGGTGGTGAGGAGAGCGGCGACCGCACCGCTCAGAAGGAGTCCACCAGTCATGGTTTCTCCAGTCGTGGAGTGGGGGGTGGAACGCCTCCGGCCCATGAAGAAACTGTGTGGCACCTGTGAAGGCCGGGGCGGCGCTCGCATCGTAGGAAGCCGCACGAGAGCAGGGCAGGGCGAACTCAGGCCATTCACACACACGGATTTCACACTGAACCGCGGGGGTTCAGGGGTTCTCCCAGGACGCCGGTTCCGCCGCGAGCCGCCGTACCGGCTCGGGGAGGGTGTCCGTCGTGAGGTCGGCGATCGTGACGCCCTCCAGGATCCTGCGCACATTGGCGCGCAGGGCGATCCAGACGGGGAGCAGCGGCTGGGCCGTTCCCGTGTAGGCGAGGCCCGTGGGGCGCTCGCCCCGTACCGAGACGATCGGGCCGTCCACCGCGCGGATGACATCGGCCACCGTGATCTTCGACGCCTCCCGGGCCAGCCGGTAGCCACCGCCCCCGCCGCGCCGGCTGTCCACGATTCCGGCGCGCCTCAGATCCCCCAGGATCCCCTCCAGAAACTTGTGCGGGATGGCCTGCTCGGTGGCGATTTCCTCGGCCTTCACCGGGGCTTCACCTTGCCGTACGGCTACCTCCAGTACCGCCCGTACCGCGTAATCCGCCCGTGCCGAGATCCTCATGGGTCCATTGTGGGGCGTACCTCCATGGAGAATGGCCGGACCCGCGCCCCGTAAGATCGCCCGGGAGGATCCCCTTGGCGCTCAGCAGACGTTCATTCAGTGCCCTCGCCGGCTCGGCCGCGCTCGGTTTCGCCCTGGGCGGCAGCGGCGGCCCAGGGGCGCCCTCGGCGTATGCCGCGCGCAGCGTGCCGACCGGCCCGGCGCCCGCCCCGCCGAGCGCCGACGGACGACGGCACACGATCGGATACGACCACTACTCGCTCGTCGTGGACGGCAGACGGCTGGTCGTGTGGTCCGGTGAGATGCATCCCTTCCGGCTGCCCAGCCCGTCCCTGTGGCGGGACGTGCTGCAGAAGATGCGGGCGCACGGCTACAACGCGGTCAGCATCTATGTGTCGTGGAACTACCACTCCGCCGCTCCCGGCCACTACGACTTCACGGGTGTGCGGGATCTCGATCTGTTCCTGCGCATGGCGGCCGAGACCGGGCTGTATGTGATCCTCCGCCCGGGTCCCTACATCAACGCCGAGATCGACGGCGGCGGCTTCCCGGGCTGGCTCACGGCAACGCCGGGCACGGCGAGGACGGCCGACCCCACCTATCTGAAGTACGTCGACGAGTGGCTCACCGCGGTGAACCGGATCGCCCGTCGGCATCTGTTCACCGAGGGCACCGGCACGATCCTGCTGTACCAGATCGAGAACGAGTACGACGCCCATGCGGGCGAGCCGACCGGCCGCGCCTATATGTCCCATCTGTATGAGAAGGTACGGCGGGACGGGATCGACGTCCCCCTCTTCCACAACGACAAGGGCAGGAACGGCTACTGGGTACCCGGCTCCTTCGACACCGGCGGCGAGAAGGGGAACTGGCTGTACGGCTTCGACGGCTATCCGTCGCCGACCCAGCCGCCGCCGGACTGGGGGCACTTCGGGCCCGGCGGGCTCAAGGGCGGTGCCACGGCCAGTCCGCGCACACCGGGGTTCGTGCCCGAGTTCGGGGGCGGCTGGTTCGACCCGTGGGGCGGGACGTGGTTCCAGGGGAAGGGGTACGCCGAGTCGCGGCGCACCCGGGACGCGGCCTACGAGCGGCGCTTCTACCTGACCAATCTGGCCAACGGCATCACGCTGCACAACGTCTACATGACCTTCGGCGGCACCTCGTGGGGCTGGCTGCCCGCGCCGGTCGTCTACACGTCGTACGACTACGGCGCGGCCATCGACGAGGCGCGCAACGTCACCGAGAAGATGGCCCCGATGCACCAGTTGGGGCATCTGCTGCAACGGGTGCCCGACTTCGCCAAGCTGGACCGGGCCAAGGACGTGCGGGCCGACGGGCTCAAGGTGTACCACCTCACCAACCCGGACACCGAGGCCCATGTGTACGTCGTGCGCAACGACGGCACGAAGCAGGTCACGTCCAGCCTGCCGACCGCCGCGGGCGACGTCGAGGTGACCGTTCCGGCCCGGGACGCCAAGCTGCTGACGACCGGGCTCTCCCTCGGCAAGCGCAAGCTGAGGTACTGCACCGCACAGCCCATGATGGTCGTCAACGCGGGGCGCCAGGACATCGCGCTGTTCACCGGGCGGTACGGCGAGATGGCGGAACTGGTCCTGGAGTGCCCGGTCGAGCCCGTCGTCAACCGGCTGGACCCCGAGGCCGGCTGGGTGTACGACCGCAACGCCCTGTATGTGAACGCGCCCCTCGGCCAGGGCGGGCTCACCCGTGTGCTGGTCGAGCGCGGTGAGAGCGAGACACCGCTGCTGCTCCTGTTCGCCGACGACGCGACCGCCATGCACCTGTGGCCGTACGACACGCCGTCCGGCACGGTGTTCGTCTACGGCCCGGCGCTGCTGCGCCATGTCACGCTGAACGGCTCCACGGTCGAGCTCACCGGCGACACGATCGAGGAGTCCGGTCTGGAGGTGTGGGGGCCGCGCGGGATCGAGAGCCTGACGTGGAACGGGCGCCCGGTGCCCACTCGTGTCACCACCTCCAAGAGCCTGTACGCCGAGACGCTGGTGCCGGGCGTGCCCGAGGTGCGGCTGCCCGAGCTGGGCGGCTGGCGCATGCGCACCGAGAACCCGGAGGCCTGGCCGAACTTCGACGACTCGGCGTGGCGGGCCGCCGACCTGACGTCGTCGTACAGCACCACACCGGTGCCGAAGGGACAGCCGGTGCTGTTCGCCGACGACTACGGCTTCCACTACGGCGACGTGTGGTACCGCGGCACGTTCACGGACTCCACCGGCATCGAGGAGGTCTCGCTCGGCTACAGCACCGGTACCCAGGGTCTGCTGATGGCATGGCTGGACGGGGAGCCACTGGGCACGCACCGGATGCCGGTTCCGGACAACAGCACGGTCCGCAAGGGAAGTTGGACGGCCACGGCCGCCTTCCCGGTGCGCGAGGAGCTGCGTGGTCCCGGCCGGCATGTGCTGTCCGTGCTGGTCCGGCGCATGCAGCACGACCAGGACGGCAAGGCGCTCGACACGCACAAGGTGGCCCGCGGGCTGACCGGGGTCTCCTTCAAGGGGGCCGCGCCGAAGGTCGGTTGGCGCCTGCAGGGCGAGGCGGCCGTCGATCCCGTGCGCGGGCCGCAGAACAACGGCGGGCTGTACGGCGAACGGGAGGGCTGGCACCTGCCGGGTCTCGCGGACCGGGACTGGCAGGCCGTGGCCTTCCCGCGCGCCGAGCGGCGGCAGGGCGTGACCTGGTACCGGACCGAGTTCAAACTGGCCGTGCCCGCCGGCATCGACGCCTCGGTCGGGCTCGTCCTCGAGGACGAGCCGTACCGCTCCTACCGGGCGCAGATCTTCCTCAACGGCTGGAACATGGGCCAGTACATCAACGACGTCGGCCCGCAGCACACCTTCGTCCTGCCGAACGGCATCCTGCGCACCCGGGGCACCAACACCCTCGCCCTGGCGGTGCTGTCCGAGCTGACCACGCAGTCGGGTCCGGGCCGGGTGCGGCTGACGCTGCTGGGCAGCGCGGCCGGAGGGGTGCCGGTGACACCGGTGGCCTCTCCCGGCCGCTGAGCGACCGTGCCTAGGACAGCCGGATCATGTTCCAGGACAGCGGCTCCAGTACGGCGGTGAGCCTGCCGTCCTGGAGGGTGGTGCCCTCGGCCGGGTGCGGGGCGACCCGCTCCGGGTCGGCGAGGGTGTTGCGGGCGTCGGGGTCGGCGTCCGCGAGGGCGCTGTGCTCGACGACGGAGGTCAGGCCGAGCCCGTTCAGGGCGATCTCCAGCGGGAGCGGTTCGGTGCGGCCGCGGTTGACGGCGAACACGGTGACCGTGCCGTCGGCGGCGCGGACCGCCGTGGCGTGCAGCAGGTCGGCCTCGCCGTATCTCTTCGTCTCGTAGGCCGGCGAGTCCACCCGGACGTCGAGGACCGTGCCGCGCCCGTGTCCGGAGGCCTGCGCGAACGGGAAGAAGGTCGTCTGCCGCCAGGCCGGTCCGCCGGGCTCGGTCAGGATCGGCGCGATGACGTTGACCAACTGGGCGAGGCAGGCGACGGCGACCCGGTCGGCGTGCCGGAGCAGGGCGATGAGCAGCGAGCCGAACACCACGGCGTCCAGGACGCTGTAGTTGTCCTCCAGCAGGCGGGGGGCCTCGGGCCAGTCCGCGGGGTCGTGGGCCTTGGCCCGCGCCTCCCAGCGGGACAGGTACCAGACGTTCCACTCGTCGAAGGAAAGGCTGATCCTCTTCTGGGACTTGAGCCGGGCGCCGACGTGGTCGCAGGTGGCGACGACGTTCTCGATGAAGGACTCCATGTCGACGGCGGAGGCGAGGAAGGAGTCGAGGTCGCCGTCGACGGGCTCGTAGTAGGCGTGCAGGGAGATGTGGTCGACGAGGTCGTACGTCTCCGCCAGGACGGTCGCCTCCCACTCGGCGAAGGTGGGCATGGCCTGGTTGGAGGAGCCGCAGGCGACGAGTTCGACGTCCGGGTCGAGCTGCCGCATGGCGCGGGCGGTCTCGGCGGCGAGACGGCCGTACTCCCGGGCGGTCTTGTGGCCGGTCTGCCAGGGGCCGTCCATCTCGTTGCCCAGGCACCACAGCCGGATGCCGAAGGGGTCCTTGTCGCCGTGGGCGGCGCGCAGGTCGGACAGGGCGGTGCCGGAAGGGTGGTTGGCGTACTCCTGGAGCTCCAGCGCCTCCGCGACGCCGCGGGTGCCGAGGTTGATCGCCAGCATGGGCTCTGCCTCGGGGCCGATCTTCCGGAGGAAGGCGATGTACTCGGAGAGGCCGAAGCGATTGGTCTCCGTGGAGTGCCAGGCGAGGTCGAGCCGGCGGGGGCGGTCCTCGACGGGGCCGACGGAGTCCTCCCACTGGTAGCCGGAGACGAAGTTGCCGCCGGGGTAGCGGACGGTGGTGACGCCGAGTTCGCGGATCAGCTCCAGCACGTCCGTGCGCAGGCCGTCGGCATCGGCACCGGGGTGGCCGGGTTCGAAGATGCCGGTGTGGACACAGCGGCCGAGGTGTTCGACGAAGGATCCGAAGACACGGGGGTCGACCTCACCGACCGTGAAGGCCGGGTCGAGGGTGAAGCGGGCGGCGCTGCGCTGGCTCATGGGGTCCGTTTCCCTGCCCTCTTGTTCGGTATCTCGAATTGTGCTCGCAACCTCGAACCGGACCGTAGAATCCGGGCGTCGGCCCGTCAATGGGGTCGGCGTGACTTTCGAACGGCTCCGGTCACCGGAGTGATCATTCCCGGTGGAACGACGGTCGTCGGATCGCATGACGCGAACACGTCCGGGCGCGTAATCTCGGACAAGCCGTCGACCGGCGGTGAGAAGGGGGAGCGATGGACATCGCGGGCGCGCGCCGGCGGGCTGCCCGGATCGCCGCGAGGCTGCGGGGCGCCCGTCCCGCGACGGGCAAGCGCTCACTCGCCGCCGGTCTCGCCCGCGCGGTGCGCGCCAGACCCCGTCCCCCCGCCGACATACGCGAGTTGTGCCGGGCGCTGTGCGAGGCTATGGGCGACCGGCGAGCCGGGCGGCCGGTCGAGCTGCGCTTCGAACGCTTCCCCGACGAGATCGAAGTCACCGGCCTGTGGGTGGAATTCCAGGACTTCGACCTGGTCATCGTGGAGGAACGGGCCGAGGCACTGCAGCAACTGGTCATCCTCGGACATGAGTTGTGGCATCTGCACGCCGGGCACCGGCACGACCACCTGCTCGGCGCGGAGGCGGCCCGCGCCCTGGCCGGCACGCCCGGCTGGCGTGACGCGGCACTGACGGTCGCGGCACGCGACGGCTCCCGCGAGGCCGACGAGGCGGCGGCGGACGACTTCGGCCACCGGCTGGCGACCGCCTTCCGCCCGTACGTCCTCGGCCTCGGCCCCGGCACCCCGCTCGACCCTGTCCAGCGGTCCCTGGGCTACCGCGGACGCGGAGGAGTCACCCGGTGACCCCACTGGCGCTCGACCCCTCGCACATCCTCGGCGAGTTCTACATCTCCTTCTGGATCCCGACCGCGGTGCTGACCGCCGCCCTGGTCATCAAGCTGCCCACGATCTTCCGGCTGTGGCGGGACCCGCTGCTGCGCGCGGTGGGCGGGCTGCTCCTGCTCGCCTGCGCGGTGTTCGTGTTCGTGACGCCGTCGACGATCGCCTGGACCAACCGGGTCACCGGCGTACCCAACATCTCGGCGCCCTGGTGCTACTCGCTGATCACCGCCTTCTGCGGCTCCTGTCTGCTGCTCATCATCGCCTGGCGCAACGGCCTGTCCGACCGCTCCGCCACCACGCGCCGCGCGATGCGCTGGGTCATCTGCGTCTACTCCGGCGTGATCGTCACGCTGTGGGTGCTGTTCGCGCTCGCCGACGCCCCCGTGGAACGGCTGCGGGACCTGGACACGTACTACGCCAACACGCCGTTCATGCGCGAGGAGATCCTGCTCTACCTCGTCGCCCACGCCGCGGCCTGTCTGATCACGTCCAAGCTGATCTGGAACTGGGCCCGCACCGACGGCCTCGACGCCTGGCTGCGCTGGGGACTGCGGCTGCTGGGCATCGGCTATGTGCTGAACCTGGTCTTCGACAGCTCCAAGCTCGTCGCCGTCACCGTCCGCTGGACAGGGCGGAACCAGGACTGGCTGAGCACCGACCTGGCGCCGCCGGTGGCCGCGCTGTCCGCCATCCTGATCGCGGTCGGCTTCATCCTCCCGCACGCCGGCCAGTATCTGCACGACCGCTGGCGGGTCCGCCTCGCCCACCGCGAACTGCGCCCCCTGTACCAGCTGATGCGGACGGTGAACGGCGACGGCGTGCCCCTGGTGCTGCGCGCCACCGCCGAACTGCGGCTGACCCGGCGCGAGACGTTCATCCGCGATGTACTGCTGCAGCTGGCCCGGTACATCGACACGGACCTGAGCAAGCGGTCGTACGACGCCGCGCTCGCCCTCGGGCACCCCCCGCACAGGGCGAAGGCGCTGGCCGCCGCGGTGGGCATCCTGGACGCCGTCGACAACAGGAGCCGTACGCCCGAGGCTCCCCAGACGGCCGCCGGGCCCGACACGACCAACCTGCTCCAGGAGATCGGGGCCGTCTCCCGAGCCCTCCGCCACCCCGATGACATCGCGGCCGTACGCGCGTATGCGGCCACCCCAGCAGAGAGCGTTCCCGTACATGAGTGATCCCGGAGCAACCGCCGTCGTCCTCGGCGGCTCCCTGGCCGGCCTGCTCGCGGCCCGCGCCCTGGCCCCCTTCGCCGACCGTGTCGTCGTGGTCGAACGGGACGTGCTGCCGGCCGTGCCGAAGCCGCGCAAGGGGCTGCCGCAGGCCCGGCACGTGCACCAGTTCTGGTCGGGCGGGGCGCGCGCGCTGGAGCAGCTGGTCCCCGGTGTCGTCGATCGGCTGCGGGCGGCCGGGGCCAGGCGACTGCCGGTGACGACCGACATGGTCGCGCTGTCTCCGTACGGCTGGTACCGGCGTTGGGCCGAGTCGGCGTTCATGCTGACCAGCAGCCGGGACCTGCTCGACTGGATCGTCCGGGCGCAGATCCTGGCCGACGAGCGGATCGAGCTCGTGTCAGGGACCGAGGTGCTCGGGCTGGTGGGCACGGACGCGGCCGTCACCGGTGTCCGCGTACGCGGGCACGACGACGCCGAGCGCACGCTGACGGCCGGCCTGGTGGTCGACGCCACGGGGCGCGGCTCCCGCACGCCCCGGTGGCTGGCCTCGCTCGGGCTGCCCGCGGCGGAGCGGCGCGAGGTCAACTCCGGGATCGCGTACGCGAGTCGGCTGTTCCGGGCGCCGGACCAGGCCCGGGACGGGTTCCCCATCGTCAACATCCAGCCCGATCTTCCACAGGTTGGGCGGCCCGGGGGCGGTGGCGTCCTGATGCCCGTCGAGGACGGACGGTGGATGGTCACCCTCTACGGCAGCCGGGGCGTCGAACCGGCCGCCGGCGAGGCCGACTTCGCCCGGTACGCCCGGGAGGAGCTGCGCCATCCGGTCATCGCCGACCTGATCGCGAACGCGGAGCCGATCGGCGAGGTGTCGTGCACACGGACGACGGCCAACCGCCGGCACTACTTCGAGCGGATGCCCGCCTGGCCGGAGAACTTCGTGGTGCTGGGGGACGCGGTGTGCGCGCTGAACCCGGTGTACGGGCACGGGATGTCGGTGGCCGCCCAAGGGGCGCTCGCCCTGAGGGAAGTGGTCCGGCGTCAGGGCTGGGGTTCGCCCGGTCTCTCGCGGCAGATCCAGAAGGCGGTGAGCCGGCCGGTCAGGGCCGCGTGGGACCTGGCGATCGGCGCGGACGTCTTCTATCCCGGGGCGACGGAGGGCGGGCCCACGCTCAAGGAGCGGCTGACGGCGGCGTACGTCGGACGCCTGCTGTACACCGCGACCGGCAACGGCCGCATAGCCCGCCGCGTCACCGACGTGACGTCCCTGCAAAGGGGCGCGGAGGTGCTGCTCGCCCCCGACGCACTCCTGGCCGCAGCGATCGGCCCGCTCAAGCCGCGGCTGAGCGGGCCGCCGCTGACCGCCGAGGAGCGGAAGGCGGGCGGGCTGCTGTGAGTCCGGGGGCGGTCAGCCCGCGAACGCCGGCTGGGGCAGGCCCTTGCCTGCTCCCGGGACCACCGTGACGTCCCTGCAGCGGGGCGCCGAGGTGCTCCAGGCCGCGGCGACCGGCCCGCTCAAGCCGCCGCTGACCGCCGAGGAGCGGAAGGCGGGCGGGCTGCTGTGAGTCCGGGGGCGGTCAGCCCGCGAACGCCGGCTGGGGCAGGCCCTTGCCTGCTCCCGGGACCACCGTGACGTCCCTGCAGCGGGGCGCCGAGGTGCTCCAGGCCGCGGCGACCGGCCCGCTCAAGCCGCCGCTGACCGCCGAGGAGCGGAAGGCGGGCGGGCTGCTGTGAACCCCGGCCCGGTCAGCCC
Organism: Streptomyces sp. HUAS 15-9; assembly: GCF_025642155.1. NCBI lineage: Bacteria > Bacillati > Actinomycetota > Actinomycetes > Kitasatosporales > Streptomycetaceae > Streptomyces > Streptomyces qianjiangensis. The sequence goes on from NZ_CP106798.1 coordinate 2,764,640, forward strand.
GCGAACGCCGGCTGCGGCGGGCCCTTGCCTGCTCCCGGGACCACCGTGACGTCCCTGCAGCGGGGCGCCGAGGTGCTCCAGGCCGCGGCGACCGGCCCGCTCAAGCCGCCGCTGACCGCCGAGGAGCGGAAGGCGGGCGGGCTGCTGTGAACCCCGGCCCGGTCAGCCCGCGAACGCCGGCTGGGGCAGGCCCTTGCCTGCTCCCGGGACCACCAGGAGCGACCCGGCCACCGGGTGCGGTGCCGTCAGTCCCACCCGGGCCGTGGTGATGTAGAGGTCCGTCAGGTCCGGGCCCCCGAAGGCGCACGCCGTCACCCGTGGGGTCGGCAGTTCGATCACGCGGTCCAGCTCGCCGTCCGGGGTGTACCGGCGCACCGCGCCGCCGTCCCACAGAGCCACCCACACACAGCCGTCGGCGTCGACCGTCAGCCCGTCGGGGAAGCCCGCGCCGTCCTCGATGTGCGCCAGTCGGCGCCGGTCCACGGCCCGTCCGTCCTCGTGGCGGAAGACGTCGACCTGCCGCGTCGGCGAGTCGACGTAGTACATCAGTCGGCCGTCGGGGCTCCACCCGGTGCCGTTGCTCACCGTGACGTCGTCGAGCACCGTCCGGGCCGAGCCGTCGCCGGTGATCCGGCAGAGCGTGCCGCCCCCGGGCGCCTCGTCGTAGCGCATCGTGCCCGCCCACAGCGAGCCGTCCGGGGCGACGGCGGCGTCGTTCGCGCGGCGGCCGGGGACGGGCTCGTTACGCAGCCAGCGGAACGTGCCGTCCGGGTCGAGGAGGCCCACGCCGTCCCTGAGGTTCAGGACCAGGCCGCCGCCCGCCCTGGGCTTGGCGGCGCCGACGTGCTGGTGCGTCGTGCGGACCGTACGGCGGCCGGTCGACGGGTCGTAGGTGTGCACCCGCGAGCCCAGGACGTCCACCCAGAGCAGCCGGCCCGCCGCCGGATCCCAGGTCGGACCCTCGCCGAGCGTCGCGTGCGCGGCCACCGCCACCTCGTACGCCGTCATGCCGCGCCCCGGTGGCCGAGGCGCTCCGACAGCTCGGCCGCGCCCTTGGCGGCGAGCTGCTCCAGCTCACCGCGGCGCTCCTCGCTCCAGCGGATCATGGGAACGGAGATGGACAGGGCCGCGACCACCTGGCCCGTACGGTCACGCACCGGCGCCGCCACGCAGCTCACGTCCGGGTTGGACTCGCGGCTCTCGACCGCGATGCCGCGCTGCCGGATCTCCGCCAGGGCCTCGCGCAGGACGCCCGGGTCGGTGATGCTGTTGGGGGTCATCGCGGCCAGCTCGGCGCCGTCCGGGATGCGCGAGGCCAGCTCCGGCTCGGGCAGGGAGGCCAGCAGCATCTTGCCGACCGAGGTGCAGTGGGCGGGCAGCCGGCGGCCGGCCGCCGACACCATGCGCACCGCGTGCGTGGAGTCGACCTTGGCGATGTAGATGACGTCGGTGCCCTCGAGGATCGCCACATGGACCGTCTCGTCGCAGGTCTCGGCGACGGACCGGGCCACCTGCTGGCCCTCGGCGGCGAGGTCGAGCTGCTCGGCGTAGCGGCTGCCGAGCTGGTACGGGCGCACACCGAGCCGGTACCGTCCGGGCTGGCCCGGTACGGGCACGATGTACGACCGGGCGGCGAGCGTGGTGACCAGTTCGTGCACGGTGGTGCGCGGCAGCTGTAGCTTGCGCACGATGTCGGGGGCGGAGAGCGTCCCGTCCCCGTCGAGGAAGAGCTCAAGAATGTCGAGAGCCCGGGTCACGGCAGGTACGAGGCGTCCCACGTCCGGCCCCCTCCCTTGGGTCTAAGCGCCTGTGTTCGAAATTTCAACAGACGATCGGCATGACGAACGAACACAGGCTAGTCATGGTGGGTTGTACGGGCAATGGTGCTGTACCGGCAATGGTTCTGTACGCGAGCGGAATGGTGGTGTACGCGGTGATGAGTGCGCGTTCGGCCACGGCTCCGCGCCACTACCGGTGCGCCCTCGGATCGCCCAGCTCTCCGCGCAACCGCTGGGCACGCAGCACCAGCTCCAGCTCGAAGCGGCGGTCCGGGTCGTCGATCCCGTCGCCCCACAGCTCGCGGATCTGGCGCAGGCGGTAGCGGACGGTCTGCGGGTGGACGCCGAGACGCACGGCCACCTCCGGGGCGCCTCCCCGCGTCTCCAGCCACGCCAGTAACGTTTCCGCAAGCCTTCTCCCATGCGTCGGCCCGCAGTGCGCCAGCGGCGCCAGGCAGCGCAGGGCCAGGTCGTCGATCAGCTCCTCGGGCTGCAGCAGCACCAGGGCCTCCGTGTGCTCGGTGCAGTGCAGCATCTCCCCGGCCGGAAGCAGCCCCCGCTCCATCAGGTGTACGGCGGCCTCGGCCCAGCGCAGCGACTTGCAGGCGTCGGGCAGCGGCACCGGCGGGCCGATCGCCCCGGCCCAGCCGGTCAGCGCCCGGTGCAGCAGCTCGGGGCGGCCCCCGGCGTCGGGATCGGGGACGACCATCCGCGGCTGCTCGTACTCCATGTCGAGCAGCACCCCCTGCCCCACCGCCGGGGCCATCGCCTCCCGCGCCGGGCGCAGCAGCACCCCCACCGCGACCCTCCCGGGCAGCGGCCAGCCGATCCGGGCGGCCCGCTCGGCCAGCGCGTCGGCCGGGTCGCCCCGGTGACGCTCGACGAGCAGCAGTTCCATCAGCCGGCGCTGCAGGCGCAGCCGTTCCCCGGCCTGGCGGGCGGCGGCCTCGGCATAGCCGCGCACCGACTGGTCGACCAGGCCGTCCAGATACTCGTAACCCGCGTCGACCAGCTCGTACATGGCCGGTGGCGGGATGTCGAGGCGCTGGCCGATCTCGGCGAAGCGGCGCCAGGCCAGCCGTACTCCCAGGCGGTAGATCGCCTGGAGGGAGTCGAGGCTGCGGCCGCCCAGGCCCTCGCCGCGGCCGAACTCCTGGAACACGCCGGGCGGTACGGTCGGGCGGCCCTCGGAGCTCTCCAGGTGCTGGACGAAGACCTCGATGGCCCGGCGGATGCCGATCAGCGCCATCGGCTCACCGCTCTCGTCGAGCACGACGGGCAGGCCGGGGTACTCCCGGCGGATCTCGCCCAGGATCTCCTCGGCCAGCGCGGGCGCCTCGGCCATGGCGATCGCGGCGAACTGCCGGACCTGGAGGCGGGGCACGTCGCGCCAGGCCGAGCGGGCGGACACGGCGGCCGCACGGGCGGGCGGCATTCTCCGGTTCGTCTCCGGCACGCCGCTCCGGCTCACGGGGTCAACTCCCCTGGCCGGCTTGCTCGTAGGTGATCAAGGGGGTGTTCGGCTGGTCGGGGCGGGCGTCGAGCAGCGCGACGACACCGAGCGCGGCACCCACGGCGAGGGCGGCGGCGGCCACGACGGTCAGTGCGGCGGCGAGCAGTCTGGACATCGCAGGGTCAGCCTCTCTGTCCGAGTCGGCCCCGGGAACGCTCCCGGAGTCGGTCCCCATCCGGCGTCCCACCCCTGCTTGTCCGGCCCAGTGTCGACAGTCATTGACACCGAGTCAAGGGGCGCCTACGGTTCCCGGCCCAGAGGGGTGGGTCCTCGCACGCGCACTGTTCCTTCTCGGACCTGGAGTGCCGGATGCGCCGTACAGCCTCACCCTTTTCCCTGATCACCCTGGGTCTCGGCACGTTCCTGCTGGTGCTGGCGCCCCTGCTGGCGTGGTACGTCGAGCCGCGTGCCGCCGTGAATCCGATCGACATCGACACCACCGCTGTCTACACCGGCAAGGGCAGTTATTTCGACACCGGGCAGGTCAGGACCGTGGCCGACCGGCGGATCACGATCACCCAGGTGGTGCGCGGGGACGTCGAGGACAGCGAGCGCAGCGGCCGGGCGGTGTGGGACGTGACGACGACCGTCGACACGGACAAGACCCTGCCGGCCGCCGATCCGCACGACGCGCTGGAGTTCTTCCTGAACCGCTGGGTCACCGACCGCTCCACCAACCAGCCCGTGCACTGCTGCAAGGAGAACCCCTACTTCGAGGGCGACGCCTATCTGAAGTTCCCCTTCGACCTGCGCAAACACTCCTACCAGTGGTGGGACAACTCCCTCGGCTCCACGGTGACCCTGCACTACGCGGGCACCAAGAAGGTGCAGGGCTACCGCGGTTACCGGTTCACGGGGACGGTGGCCGCCACGAAGATCGGCACCCGGCTGGTGCCCGGGAGCATCGTCGGCCTGCCGAAGCGTCCTCAGGTGCGGGCCGAGGAGTGGTACGCCAACCACGGCATCGAGCTGATCGCCGACCGGCGCACCGGCCGGGTGATCTACGCCCAGGTCGGGCCGCGGCGGACGCTGCGCGCGCCGGGGTCGGAGAAGGACGCGGTGGTGCTGCTGGACAGCCGGAAGATCGGGTTCACCACCGGGACGCAGAAGGAACAGGTGAGCCTGGCGAAGAAGGAGAGCGGCCGACTGCGCATGGTGGGGCAAACCCTGCCGCTCGGTGCCGGTGTGGCCGGATTCGTCCTCGCGGCGGCAGGGGCTGTTTTGGTGGTACGAGGACGGAAACGTCCTGAAACAGACGCTATATCCAGGCCACCGCTCACGATGTGACGTGACGTCAGCTCTAATAAGCCCCGAAATTGTCATCCCGGTGAGTAGCCGTGGGGAACGGCTGGGCGAAAACTGTCCACCCCACCCCGAGCACAGCCCATCCACAGAATCGCCCCCACGGAATCTCCCCAGAATCGCCCCCACAGTGAGTTCCGCACCCTGAGACGAGTTGGAGCACCCATGCCCCAGCACGTGCCGTCCTCGATGCGCGCCGCGTTCCCGCAGGGCACGCGGCACCTCCCGGCGCTCCCCCCACATCCGCGCCGGATCGTCTTCCTCGCCCACCGGGACCTCGGCAACCCCTCCGCCGGCGGCTCCGAACTGCTCGTCGACCGGCTCGCGGACGGACTGACCCGTCTCGGCCACCAGGTCACCCTCCTGTGCGGCGGCCCCGCCGCCTTCCGGGACTACCGGGTCGTGTCCGCGGGCGGCTCCTACGCCCACTACCTGCGCGCCCGCTCGGCCTTCGCCCGCCAGGTCGGTGACTGCGACCTGCTGGTCGAGGTGTGCAACGGCATGCCCTACTTCGCGCCGCTGTGGCACCACGGCCCCACCCTGTGCCTGGTCAACCACGTCCACACCGACCTGTGGCGGATGCGGCTGAGCGGACCGCTGGCACCGGCCGCGCGGATCGGCCGAAGGCTGGAGCACTGGGCGCTGACCGGTGCGCAGCAGCGGGCTCTGATGGTCGCCGTCTCCCCGTCGACGGCACACGCCCTGCGCGCGATCGGGGTGCAGCGGGACCGCATCCGGATCGTCCACAACGGTGTGGAGGAGCCCGGTCCACGGGCCGACCGCTCTGCCGAGCCGCTGTTCGTGGCGGTGGGGCGGCTGGTCGAGTACAAGCGGATCGATCTGCTGCTCAGACTCTGGGAGCGGGTGCGGCCGGTCACCGGCGGCCGACTGCTGATCGTCGGCGACGGCCCGGAGCGGGAACGGCTGGAACGGCTCGGCGGGCCCGGCGTGGAGTTCACCGGGCATGTCCCGGAGGCCGAGAAGCACCGGCTGCTGTGCGCCGCCTGGCTGCTGGTGCACCCCTCGGCCGTCGAGGGCTGGGGCCTGGTGGTGACCGAGGCGGCGGCACGCGAGACACCGACGGTCGCCTTCGACGTACCCGGCCTCAGGGACTCCGTGGTGGACGGCGAGACCGGCGTACTGGCGCGCGGCGAGTCGTCGTTCGCGGCGGCCTGGTGCACGCTTGCGCTGTCCGCGCGCCGCCGGGAGGCGATGGGCAAGGCGGCCCGTGACCGCGCCGCCGGCTACCGCTGGGACCGCACGGTGAGACAGTTCCTTGCGGTTGGCGCGGAGGCGGTGCGGGGCTGGGAGCGATGACGCCTGTGCGCCGTGTCGGTGAGGCTGTCGCGCGACTGCGGATCCGTCGTGGCTGGTCGCGCAGTTCCCCGCGCCCCTATTGGGGCGCTGCAGGGCGCCGGAGTCTGAAGGACCCCTCTCTACGCCGCTCCCTCGCCCTCTTCCGTGCCTTCCGGCATGAGCAGGACGACCCCAGGGCCTGTTACTCCCTGCTCGCCCGGGACGCCGCCGACCAGGTCGAGGCCTACCACGGGCCGGTCGCCGGGCGGATCGTCGTGGACGTCGGCGGGGGCGGTGGGTACTTCACCGAGGAGTTCCGGCGCCGAGGCGCGCAGGCCCATCTGTTCGAGCCGGACGTGACCGAGCTTGGCGAGAAGCCGCCCGCCGGGACGGTGATCGCCGACGGCTATCTGCTGCCGCTGTCCGACGGGGCCGCCGACGTGACGTTCTCGTCCAACGTCCTCGAGCATGTGGCGGATCCGCAGACGTTCCTCAGCGAACTGGCCCGGGTCACCCGGCCCGGCGGGCTGATCTACGTGTCCTTCACCAACTGGCTCTCCCCGTGGGGCGGTCACGAGTGGGCGCCCTGGCACTATCTCGGCGCCGAGCGGGCCCGCGCCCGCTACCGCCGTCGTACCGGACGGCCGGCCAAGCACACCCTGGGCGAGAACCTGTTCGCCGTGCACATCGGAGCCACCCTGCGGCAGGTGCGCGCCCGCGACGACGTCACGGTCGTCTCGGCGCGCTCCCGCTACTGGCCGTTCCTCGCGGAAGCCGTCGTGAAGGCGCCCGGCATCCGTGAGCTGGCCACCTGGAACCTCCTCCTCATCCTCCGGCGGTGTCCCCCATGACGACCACGGTCCAGGCTCCTCCCCCGGCAGCCGTCCCCACCACCGCGGCCACCTCGGGCCCGCCTGAGGGCCCACGGTCGCGGCGCTGGCTGCTGGGGTTCTGGGCCGTGGCGTTCGTGCTGTTCCTCGCGGTGCACCCGGGCCGGCAGACCTTCGACACCAAACTGGGCGTCACCGTCGACCCGGGCCGATTCCTCTCCGACCTCGGCCAGTTGTGGCACGACCAGGGATCCTTCGGCGGGATCCAGGACCAGTACGCCGGCTATCTGTGGCCGATGCTGCCGTACTACTGGCTGTGCCACACCGTGTCCCTGCCGGTGTGGCTCGCGGAGCGGCTGTGGCTGTCGCTGATCGTGTCGGTGGCTTTCTGGGGCGCGCTGCGGCTGGCCGAGCGGCTGCGCGTCGGAACCCCGGCGTCCCGGCTGCTCGGGGCGCTGGCCTACGCGCTGTGGCCGGTGTTCACCGTGGTCGTCGGCTCCACCTCGGCGGCCGCGCTGCCCGGCGCCCTCCTGCCGTGGGTACTGCTGCCGCTGGCCGACGAGCGGTACACCGCCCGGGTCGCGGCCCTGCGCTCGGCACTGGTCGTGCCGTTCATGGGCGGCGTCAACGCGGCCGCGACCCTCGCCTCCCTCCTCCCGGCCGGGCTGTATCTGCTCTCCCGCCCACCCGGACCACGACAGCGCAAGCTGATCTCCTGGTGGGTGCCCGGAGTGCTCGTGGCGACGGCCTGGTGGTGGATCCCGCTGCTGCTGCTCGGCGTCTACGGGGAGAACTTCCTTCCCTATGTGGAGACTTCACAGACGACGACGGCGACCATGTCGGCCACGGAGGCGCTGCGCGGCAGCGGGAACTGGGTCGCCTATCTGCATCTCGGCGAGGCCTGGCTGCCCGCGGGCTGGGCCGTGGCCTCCGCGGTCGTGGTGATCGTCTGCTCGGCGCTCGCCGCCGGGCTCGGGCTGGCCGGACTGGCCCGACGCGACATGCCGGAGCGGCGCTGGCTGGTGCTGACCGTGCTCATCACCGCGCTGATCACGCTCGCCGGGTACGGCGGCGCGTTCGGGGCGCCCTTCCACGGGGTCGTACAGGACTGGCTGAACGGCCCGCTGGTGCCGTTCCGCAACATCTACAAGTTCCAGACGGGCATGGCGCTGGCGCTCGTGCTCGGGCTGGCCCATCTGGTGGGCGTGGCCGCCGAGCCGCGCGGCGCCCGCCCGGTGCGCGGCCGCCGCTTCGCCCCGCTGGTCGCGGCGGTCCTGGTGCTGCCGGGGCTGCTGTGGCCGTACCTCAACGGGTCGATCCTGAACCCGGGTTCGTTCCAGCAGCTGCCCAAGTACTGGCAGACCACGGCCGACTGGCTGAAGAAGTACTCCCCCGACTCCCGCGCCCTGGTCGTCCCGGCCACCGCGCACGGCCTCTACACCTGGGGCTCCCCCATCGACCACCCCCTGGACGTGCTGGCCGACAGCCGCTGGGCACAGCGGGACTTCGTGCCCTTCGGTACCCCGGGCAACCGGCGCGCGATGGACGCGGTCGAGCAGGCGCTGCTGAGCGGCGGCGAAGTCCCTGGCCTGGCCGACTGCTTGAGCCGCGCCGGGATCTACTACGTGGTCGTCCGCAACGACCTGGACCCCGACCAGATCGGCTCTGTCCCGACGACCACGGTCAAGCGCACCCTGGAGCAGTCCGGCTACCGGCGGGTGACCGGCTACGGGCCGGTGATGACCGGCGGCCGGATCGCCCACGGCACCCCGCTCCAGGTGGAGGGGCTGTACCCGAGGCAGCGGGCGGTGGAGATCTACGAGCCGGTGGACAAGGACGTGCCGCGGCCCGGTCAGGCCCGGCTGCTGTCGGCCGCGGACACCGCCGTCGTCTCCGGCGGCCCCGAGGCGCTGCTGCCGCTCGCCGCGCGGCTGCGCGACCGGGCCACCGTGCTCACCGGCGACAACCACCCGGGGGTCGGCTCTCCCGGCCTCCAGCTGGTCGGCGACGGACTGCGGCGGGCCGACACCCGGTTCGGGCTGGTCGACGCCAACACCTCGTACACGTACACCCGTGACGAACGCAACGCACCGGACGCCGTGCAGGACGCGGGCGAGGAGCCGCGCCAGATCCTGCCCACCGACGGCATCGGCCACCAGACCGTGGCCCAACTGCGCGGCGCCAGTTCGGTGACGGCGTCGTCGTACGGCAACTGGCTCTTCCACCTCCCGCAGTACGACCCGGTCAACGCCTTCGACGGCGACCCGGCCACCGCGTGGGCGGAGGGCGCGCCCGGCTCGGCGAAGGGGCAGTGGCTGCGCATCGGCTTCGACGGGTCGTACGACATGCCGTCGTCCGTCAAGGTGACGCCGTTGCCGCAGCAGAGCGTGCGGGCGGCCGCGACCCGGGTGCGGGTGACGACGGAGAAGGGCTCGGTGACCAGCTTCCTGCGGCCCGACGGCATGACGCAGACCGTCAAGGCCCCGGCCGGCGCGACGCGTTGGATGAAGCTGACGATCGTGGACTCGGTGGCCCGGCGCTCCGGCCTCACCGGCGCGGGCTTCTCCGAGATCGCCCTGCCCCACGTCCAGGTGACCCGGATGCTGCGGCTGCCCACCGACGCCGACCGCTCCGACGCGGCGGCCGAGGTCGTCTCCTTGCACCGCGCGGCCGACCCGACCGGGCTGTCGGCGACCGGCACCGAGGCGGGGCTGCACCGCGCCTTCGCCACCGGGACGGCGGGGTCGTACCAGGTGGCGGCGAGCGCGGTGCCGGTGCCGGGCGAGGCGCTCGACAAGCTGCTGTACCGGGTCGCGCCGGACCAGAAGCACCGGATCACGGCGACCGCGGACTCCACCGCGGCCCTGGGTGCGGGGCTGTCCGCGCGCAACCTCACCGACGGCGATCTGACGACGGCGTGGATCGCGGGCGACCGTCCGACGATCCATCTGAGCTGGAAGGGCAAGCAGCCCGTCGGCGAGCTCGTGCTCGCCCCCGCGGGCGGCCTGTCGACCCGCCCCACCGAGGTGGACATCAGCTCCCCGGACGGTGCGACGACCGCGGGCGTCGACGAGAACGGCATGGTCCGCTTCGACCCGATCACCACGGACCGGCTCGACATCACGATCACCAAGACGGCGCCGCTGACCCTGCACAACCCCGTCGCCGACGAGGACCTGCAACTCCCCGTCGGACTCACCGAGGCGTACCTCCCGGCGCTCGACGGCTACCGCACCCGGCAGCCGGCCCCCACCCGGACGTTCTCCCTGCCGTGCGGCCAGGGCCCGGTGCTGGCGGTGGACGGCGAGCTGTATCCGACGAGCGTGAAGGGGACCGTACGGGACCTGGTGGAGCGCCGACGGGTAGAGGTGACGCCCTGCCAGGAAGGCTCTGTCGACGCGGCGTTGGAGTTGACCGCGGGCACGCACCGGGTCGAGGCGGGGGACACCGGTCCCCTGGTCCTGACGGACGTGACGCTGACCCGCGGGGCGGTGAACGAGGCCGCCGGCCCGGGGCGTGAGCTGCGGATACGGGACTGGCTGGGCGACCGCCGCGAGGTGACGATCGGCTCGGGGGCGGCCACGTACCTGACGACGTACGAGAACTACAACGACGGCTGGCGGGCCACCCTGAACGGCAAGGAGCTGACCCCTCTCCGGCTCGACGGCTGGCAGCAGGGCTGGCGGATCCCGGCCGGGGCCGGCGGCACGGTCAAGCTGTCGTACGGACCGGCGACGACCTACGAAGCCGGTCTGATCGGCGGCGCGGTGGGGCTCGCGGCCCTGCTGGGCCTGGTGGTGTGGCGGCGCCGCGCGCCCAACCCGGACGAACCGCAGCCCGAGTCTCCGGCGCCCGGCCTGTGGCTGGGCACGGTGGCGCTGACGCTGGTCGCCGTGGTGATCGCGGGCTGGTTCGCCCTGCTGGTGCCGCCCCTGGCACTGCTGGCCCACCGACGGCACGCGCTGCTGGTGCCGCTCGCCCTCGTGGCGCTCGCCGGGGCCGGGATCGCGGCCGCGACCGGCGCCGGGGAACCGGTGGCCGCCGGACACGGCGCCTTCGGCCACCTAGCCCAACTGCTCGCGCTGATAGGGCTGTTCGCGGGGCTGGTGAGTGTCCGGGAGGTCCCGCCCGGGGAGGAGGGTGGCACACCTTCGGACGCGGAGGCGCCGACCGCACCGCTGCCGCATCGGATACGCGGATCCAGTCCCCTGGGCACGCAGCCGCCGGGGCCCGCGCCCGCCACACCAGAGGAGAAGTCCCCGCCGAGCGCCTCCGGGCCGACCGTCTCCGCCCGTGGCCCCGGACAGCCCGACGGAGGTGCTCCCGAATGACCGCGCTCCAGCACCGGCCGGACGGTCCCGCGCGGCCCCCGTCCCGTATCCCGTTCCCGGTCGTCGACGAGGTCGCCCGGCACTGTCTGCAGGACGCGGAACCGGAGACCGTGCACATCGAGGTCCGGCTGCCCGGCCGACTGGACCCCGCGCGGCTGCGCACGGCCTTCGGGGAGGCGCTGCGCCGGCATCCACGCATCCTGATGCGGGAGGCTCCCCGGGCCAGGTACCGGGCCCGGTACGAGTGGGAGCTGACGGCGGAACCGGACGTGGAGGTGATCCGCTTCCCGCCGCCGGACCGGGACGCGCGAGGGCAGGCCCGGCAGCGCGCCCTGGACTGCGCTCCCCCGCTCTCCGCCGCCCCGCCGATCCGCCTGGAGGCGGTGCCCGAGGGCGAGGGCACGGTGCTGATCCTCACCGTCAACCACGCCGCCCTGGACGGCCCGGCCTGCCTGCGCGTCGTGGCCACGGCGGCGGAGCTGTACGGCGGCCGGGACAACTCGCCCGCCGCACCTCCCGTACGCACGCAGGACGCACAGCGGGAGTCCGTGGCCGTCCCGTCCAACTGGACCCCGCCCGCCCGGGTGGCCCCCGGCAGCCCCGGCCCCACCCCCTCCCCCGGCAATGGCGTGATCGTCACCGAACTGCCCCTCCCGCACCGCCCCAAGGGCTCCCCGTACACGGTGAACGACCAGCTCATGGTCACCACCGCGCTGCTGATCGCCCGCTGGAACCGGGACCACGGCGCCCGCCCCCGCCCGATCCGCATCACCATGCCCGTCGACGACCGCCCCCGGGACGCGGGCATGCCCATCGGCAACGGCACCCGGCTCGTCGAGGTCCCCTTCGCGCCCGAGGAGTTGGACGCGACGGACATGGCCGGGCTGCTGCGCCGCACCGCCGTCCGCACCCGGTTCCTCAAGTCCCTGCCCCGGCCCCAACTCGGCCACGGCGCCGTCCTGCTGACCGCTCCCTGGGCCCCGGTGGCCGTACGAGCCGCGCTCACCCGGGGGCTGCGCAGGGCCGTCGCACCCTGGACGTCGACCACCCTGCTCAGCAACATCGGCCGCATCCCCTACCCGCTGGACTTCGGCGAGGAGGCGGGCCGCGCGGACGCCGTCTGGTTCTCCGCACCGGCCCGTATGCCGCGCGGGCTCACCTTCACCACCGCCTCCACCGCGGGCCGCCTCCACCTCTCCGTGCGCTGGTCCCGCGCCCTGCTCGGCCCAGGGGACGGTGCCGAGCTGCGCGATCTGTTCGAGCACTATCTGCACACCACGGAGGTGACCGCCCCATGACGACCACCGCCACCCCGCCCGGGGAACTCCGCGACTTCTACGAGGATCCCGCCGTGCCGGTCGCCTCCGGCGCCGCGCGCAGCATCCGCCAGGCCCGGCTGCTGGCCGCCGCCCTCGGCCCGGCCGGCGCGGGGCGCGCACGGTCCTCGACATCGGCTGCGGCGACGGCACCGCGGCCGCCACCGCCGCCCCGTTCCTCGCCGGTCACCGCGTCGTCGGCGTCGACTGGTCCCAGGACGCCCTGCGCCGCGCCCACGCCCGGCTGCCGTACGCCGTCCGGGGCGAACTCACCGGCGGGGGGCTGCCGTTGCGGACCGGCTGCGCCGACGCCGTGCTGTTCAGCGAGGTGATCGAGCACCTGGTCGACCCCGACGCGGCCCTGGACGAGATCCACCGCGTGCTGCGCCCCGGAGGCCACCTCATGCTCTCCACGCCGAACCTGGCCGCCTGGTACAACCGCGCCCTGCTGCTGGCCGGCGTACAGCCCGTGTTCTCCGAGGTCAGCCTGCGTGCGATCCACGGCCGCCCCGGCAAGGAGGTCGTCGGGCACCTGCGGCTCTACACGGCCCGCGCGCTGCGGGAGTTCGTGACCGCGGTCGGCTTCGAGGTCGTACGCGTGCACGGCGCCCCCTTCCACGGCGTGCCCCGTCCGCTGCGTCCGCTGGACCGGCTGGCCTGTGCCAGACCCTCGCTCGCCTCGATCCTGCTGCTGCACGCACGACGGACGTAGGGGCGGCCATGTGGTGGGGAGTGGTCGCGGCCCTGCTGGCGAACGTCCTGTACAGCACGGGGTTCGTGCTGGAGAAACGGGCCCTGTCCGCGCTGCCCGAGGTGACCGTGCGCAGGCCCGCCCGGCTGCTGCGGCTGGTGCTCGGCAGCCCCCTGTGGATCGGCGGGTCGCTGGCGCTGGCGGCCGGGTTCGGCGCCCAGCTCGTCGTCTACCGCACGCTGCCGATCGCCGCGGCGCAGGGCATCTTCGTGTCCGGGCTGGTGCTGCTCGTGCTCCTCTCGGCACGGCTGCTCGGCGAGGAGACCAGCGGCCGGGAGCGGTATGCGCTCGGCGCGATCCTGGCCGCGCTGCTCATGGTCGTACTGTCCCTGCGGGAGGGGTCGGACAAGGTCAGCCGGGCCGCTCCGTACCCGCTGGTGCTGCTGGTGTGCGTGCCCTCGCTCGGTGCGGGCGTGTGGCTGTACCGGGCCACCGAGCGCCGGGCCCGCCGCCGGCACCGGCTGCCCACGACGGGGGTGGAGTACGGGGTCGCGGTGGGCCTGCTGTACGGGGTCAGCTCGCTCGCCATCAAGGGCGTGTCGGGCTATGTGACCAGCGGCCCGGCCGGACTGCTGCGCTCCCCCTACCCGTACCTCCTGCTCTGCACGGGAGCGTTCGGCCTCGTCATGTCCCAGGCGGCGCTGCAACGCTGTCGGGCCTCCCTGATCGTTCCGGTGTGTACGACGGTGACCTGCCTGTTCACCGCGGTGCTCGGCACGCTGTCCTTCGGTGAGGCGCTGCCGCACGATCCGCTCAGGCTCGCCCTGCGGCTGGCGGGCACGACGCTCGCGGTCAGCGTGCTGCTGGCCATGCCGAAGCACGACCGAGCCCCCGAACCCTCCCTCGGCGCCAAGGAGTTGACACCCCCATGAAACCCGACGACCCGCTGCTGAGGATCCTGGCGTGCCCGCTGGACAAGGGGCCGCTGCACCTGCTGCCCGAGGAGGCCCTCTACAACCCGCGGCTGCGCCGCCGCTATCCGATCGTGGACGGCATCCCGCAGCTGCTGCCGTCGTCCGGGGAGCAGGTGTCGGACGACGAGCACGAGGAGCTGCTGAGGCGGATGACGCCGTGAGGGGACCGACCCTGGCCACCCGGCTGGCCCCCCGCCTCCCCACCCGGCTCGTCGCCGCCACCGCCCGCGCGCTGTACCCGCGCTTCGAACCCGAGCTGGCCCGCCTCGGCGAGCTCTGCCCGGCCGGCTGCGGCACGGCGGTGGACGTGGGCGGCTGGTACGGCCCGTGGACCCGCCGTCTGTCGGCACGCGCACGCCAGGTGGTCACCGTGGAACCGGTCCCCCATCTGGCCCGTCTGCTGTCCTCGGCGGCGTTCCCGGCGAACGTGCGGGTGATCCAGGCCGCCGCCGCGGACCGCCCCGGCATCGCCCGGCTCTGGCTGCCGCCGGACGACGCGGGCGACCGGGGTGTGTCGTCCCTGGTGCGCCGGGACATCCACGGCCGGGCCCTGGAGGTGCCCTGTGTGCCGCTGGACGACCTGGGACTGCGGGACGTCGGCTTCATCAAGATCGACGTGGACGGCAGCGAACTGGCGGTGCTGCGCGGCGCCACGGCACTGCTCGCGCGCGACCGCCCGGCGCTGTTCGTGGAGCTGGAGTCACGGATCCAGCCGATCGCGCCGGTGCTGACGTATCTGCGGCTGCTGGGCTACGAGGGCTGGGTGCTGCCGGGGGCCGGCTGGATCCCGCTGGCCTCCTTCCCGCTGGAGGCCCACCAGGCCGGAACCGCGCATGTCGTCTCGCGCGGCCTGCTGCGCCGGGTCCTCCCCTTCCGCGCGGTCAGGGGTCCGCGCTACGTCAACTCCGTGCTGTTCCTCCCGGACGGCCGCCGCCCGGGTACGACCCCGATGGGCGACGATGGTCCCCATGCCGCCCTCCGGAAAGCGCCCCGCTAGCCCCTTCACCGCGCTCGACTTCCAACTGGTGCTGCTGCGCCGCATGGCCGACCACAACCCCGGTCTGGTCGAGGACGCCCGCCGCGAGCTGGGGGCCTCCCTCGCGGACATGCGGGAGGCCAACAAGCGCTGGCAGGCCATGGTCCGCTCCCCGCGCGCCCGCACGTCCGCCGCGCGCTACCGCTCCGTCCTCGGCCCGCCCGAGTACGAGACCAAGCGCACCGTCGGCGACCTGGAGTGCAGGGCCTGGCAGTGGCCGCTCTCCCTCTGGCCCACGCTGCGCTTCGAAGCGCTGCTCGGTCCCGACGGCGCGGTCTGGAACGAATGGCTGATCCGCGCCCCAGGCGCCCCCGCCCCCCACCTCCGCACCCTCGAAGACCTCACCCCCTGGTCCTGCACGGTCGACGAGGTGGCCCGCGCCTTCGCCCCCGCCCGCCCCCTGGAGGGCACGGCACCGACCCGCTGGGGCCTGGCGTTCACGGCGCCCGACGCGCAGGGCGTACGGCGGGAGGTGGCCGCCGAGTTCACCTGGGGGCTGCTGCAGCGGACGGCGGTCAGCGAGTAGCGGCCGCCGCGAGGATCCCGGCGACGACCTCGTCCACCGAGCCGGGGTGCAGGAAGAGGAACAGGTTCGGCTCGACGAGCTCCAGCTCCATGACCCGGGGTTCCCCCTCCTCCCCGTCGACGAGGTCCACGCGCGCGTACAGCAGCTCGGGAGCGTCCGGTACGGCGGCCAGGGCGCGTTCGGCGACGGAGAGTTCGGCAGGGGTCGGGGTCCACGGTTCCAGGTCGGGGTGGGCCACCTTGGCCGCGTCGTAGGCGGCGCCGGGTGCCAGGACGGCGCGCTTGCGGCTGGCGTGCAGCAGACGGCCGCCGAAGAACTGCAGGGCGCGCTCACCACTGACGTCTATGCCCTCGACGTACGGCTGCACCATCGCGGTGAGCCCCTCGTCGTGCATCCGCGCCAGATGCCCCACGGCCCGGTCCCGCTCGCCGGGGGTGTAGCGCGCGGCGAACCGGGCGCCCGCGCCGAAGGTGGGCTTGACCACGAACTCGCGGTCGTCGGGCAGGTCGGGGGCGTCGCCGGGGGCGAGGTAGCTGGTCGGCACGACGGGCACACCGGCCGCCGCGAGGTCACCGAGATACCGCTTGTCCGTGTTCCAGCGCACGACGGCCGCCGGATTGGCGAGGCGCGTCGCCTTACCGACCCGCTCCGCCCACGCCACGAACTCGTCCGCGCGCCAGCTGTAGTCCCAGGTCGACCGGATGACGACGAGATCGAACCCGTCCCAGTCGACGCCGGGATCGTCCCAGTGCACGGCACCGGCCTCGGCCCCGGCGTCCGTGAGGGCCGCCACCAGCGCGGGCAGGTCACGGTCGTGATGGGGCTCATCGCCCGGGTCGTAGGTGGCGAGTGCGATACGGGGCATGCGCCGCAGGCTAACAACCGCTGCCGCAACCGATCCAACGGGTTTGACCTTCACCTTTGGTGAGGCCCCAGCATCAGTGGCGGAACGACGAGCGGACGTACGGGGGTGGCGGCGCATGGAGCTGCTGACGATCGGGGCCTTCTCGAAGGCGTGCCGGCTGTCACCGAAGGCGCTGCGGCTGTACGACGAGCTGGAGCTGCTGCGGCCCGCGCGGGTCGACCCGGACACCGGGTACCGCTATTACGCGGTGGAGCAGCTGGAGCGGGCACGGCTGGTGGCGTGGCTGCGGCGGCTGGGGATGCCGCTGGCCTCGATCCGGCAGGTGTGCGCGCTGCCGCCCGCGGCGGCCGCCCGCGAGATCCGTGCCTATTGGGCGCGGGTCGAGCGGGAGACGGCCGTACGCCGCGATCTGGCCGGGTTCCTCGTCGACCACCTGACCGCAGAGCCGAGGAAGGACACCACGATGCTGGAACTGCGCTATTGCGCCCACTCCGACACCGGGCGCGTACGGCCCGCCAACCAGGACACGGCCTACGCGGGCACACGGCTGCTCGCCGTGGCCGACGGGTTCGGGCCCGCCGGGGCGCCCGCGAGCAGCGCCGCCGTGGAGGCGCTGAAGTTCCTGGAGAGCGAGGAGCCGTCGGCGGGCAGCGTGCTGAACCTGCTGGAGGAGGCCGTGCGGGGCGCGACCGAGGCGGTCCGGGACGTGGCCGGCGGCAGCGACACCGTCGGCACCACGCTGACCGCGCTGCTGTGGACGGGGTCCCGGCTGGCCCTCGTCCACATCGGCGACTCCCGCGCGTATCTGCTCCGCGACGGCGGCCTGTTCCGGATCACCCACGACCACACGGTCGTCCAGTCGATGATCGACGAGGGCCGGCTGACCGCGGAGGAGGCCACCGCCCATCCACAGCACGCCATGCTCCTCAAGGCGCTCTCGGGCGACACCCCTGCCGTCCCCGACCTGAAACTGCACGACGCCCTGCCCGGCGACCGGTACCTGCTGTGCTCCGACGGCCTGTCCGGCGTCGTACCGGACGCCCGGATCACCCAGCTCCTGTCCACCGCCCCGGCCCCGGACACCGCCGTACGCACCCTGATCACCGAGGCGAACGCCGTGGGCAGCCCGGACAACGTGAGCTGCGTGGTGGCGGACGTGGTGGAGGCGGCGGCCTGACACCCTTCGACACGGCAGCCGGGCGTCGGGCAGGATCGGGTCCATGGCGCTTTCGGGGACCGACGCGTACACCGGCGTGGACCATCTGCCTCCGCTCGTCCGGCGCGCGGTGGCCGTCGCCCGTGGCCACGGCTTCCCGTATTCGTGCCGCCCCGAGCAGGGGCGTCTGCTGTACGCCCTGGCGGGCGGCGCACGGGCCCGGATCGGCGAGACGGGCACGGGGCTCGGGGTGGGGCTGGCTTGGCTGGCCGCCGGCGCGGGTGACGGCGTGCGGCTGTACAGCGTCGAGCGCGAGCCGGCGCGGGCGCGGGTCGCGGCCGGGATCTTCGCCGGCCGGCCGGGGGCCGAGGTGCTCACCGGCGACTGGCGGAGGATCGAGGAGCACGCGCCGTACGACCTGCTCGTGCTCGACGGCGGCGGGCAGGGAAAAGCGCCCGGGGACACCCCCGCCGACGTGGAGCGGCTGCTCGTACCCGGCGGCACGGTCGTCGTGGACGACTTCACGCCCGCCACCACCTGGCCGCCGCTGCACGACGGTCTCCCCGACCGGGCCCGGCTGCACTGGCTGGAGCACCCGGTGCTGTGCTCGGCGGAGCTGCGACTCGCTTCGGATCTGAGCGCGGTCGTGGGGACGCGGCGCCTGGTGTAGGAAGGGTGCTGTCGTCCCCTGCAGCGTCCCGACAGACAAGGAGTGCTTCGCGTGTCCTCCCTCTTTCCGGCCCTGGTGGGCGGTTCCGGCGAGCGAGTCGCCCTGCGGTTCGGCGAACGGTCGCTGACGTACGCGCAACTGGGTGCCGCCGCGGGGGCCGTGGCCGCCCGGGTTCATGGCGCGGGCCGGGTGGCCGTGTGGGCGACCCCGGAGCTGGAGACGGCCGTCGGGGTGGTGGGCGTGCTGCTCGCCGGGGCGGCCGCGGTGCCGCTCAACCCGAAGTCGGGGGAGAAGGAACTCGCGCACATCCTCTCCGACAGCGCGCCCTCGCTGGTGCTGACCGCGCCGGGTGACGAACTCCCGGCGGCACTGGCTGACTTGGAGCGCGTCGATGTCGACGCGTTCGGCAGCGGGGACGTGCCCGAGGACCGTACGTCCGAAAGCGACCCCGCGCTGATCGTCTACACCTCCGGCACCACCGGTCCGCCCAAGGGCGCCGTCATCCCCCGCCGGGCGCTCGCCACGACCCTGGACGCGCTCGCCGACGCCTGGCAGTGGACCGGCGAGGACGTCCTGGTGCACGGGCTGCCGCTGTTCCATGTGCACGGTCTGGTGCTCGGCGTGCTCGGCCCGCTCCGGCGCGGCGGATCCGTGCGGCATCTCGGGCGCTTCGGCACCGAGGGCGTGACCCGGGAGCTGAACGACGGCGCCACCATACTGTTCGGGGTGCCGACGATGTACCACCGCATCGCCGAGGCCCTGCCCCGCGACCCGGAGCTGGCCAAGGCGCTCGGCCGGGCCCGGCTGCTCGTCTCCGGCTCGGCCGCGCTGCCCGTGCACGACCACGAGCGGATCACGGCGGCGACCGGTCAGCGGGTGATCGAGCGGTACGGCATGACGGAGACGCTCATGAACACCAGCGTGCGGGCCGACGGCGAGCCGCGCGCGGGCACGGTCGGGGTGCCGCTGCCGGGCGTGGAGCTTCGGCTGGTGGAGGAGGACGGGACGCCCGTCGCGGCGTACGACGGGGAGACCGTCGGCGAGATCCAGGTGCGCGGCCCGAACCTGTTCACCGAGTACCTCAACCGGCCCGACGCGACCGCCGCCGCCTTCACCGAGGACGGCTGGTTCCGGACCGGGGACATGGCCGTGCGCGAGCCGGACGGGTACGTGCGCATCGTCGGACGCAAGGCCACCGACCTGATCAAGAGCGGCGGTTACAAGATCGGGGCCGGGGAGATCGAGAACGCCCTCCTGGAGCATCCGGGGGTGCTGGAGGCGGCCGTCACCGGGGAACCGGACGCGGATCTGGGCGAGCGGATCGTGGCGTGGATCGTCCCGGCGGATCCCCAGTCCCCGCCGTCCGACCAGGAGTTGGCCGACCATGTGGCCCGCAGGCTGGCTCCGCACAAGCGCCCGCGTGTCGTACGGCACCTGGACGTCCTCCCCCGCAACGACATGGGGAAGATCATGAAGCGGGAGCTGCGCGATGCCTGAGCGGCTGTCGGCGCGCGACATACTCGCACTGGTCTGCGACGCCTCCACCTTCACCGAACTCCCCTACCGGGAAGGGAAGTCCGCGCCCGACGGACCGATCTCCTGGCAGGGGTACGACGCCTCGCGCGCCCGCGCCGCCCGCCGCACCGGCGAGGAGGAGTCCGTCGTCTGCGGCACCGCCCGCGTCGAGGGCACGCCCGCCGTGCTGATCGCCTTCGAGTTCGGCTTCCTCGGCGGCTCCCTGGGCCGGCGTACCGGCGACCGCCTGGAGGCGGCGTACACCCACGCCCGCGCACACCGCCTCCCGGTCGTCCCGCTGATCGCCACCGGCGGCAGCCGGATGCAGGAGGGCATGTTCGCGCTGACCCAACTCCAGCGTGTGGCCCGACAGTCGGCGCTCACCCGGGAGGCAGGCCTGTCCCAGATCGCCGTACTGCGCGACCCGACGACGGGCGGCGGCTGGGCCACCCTGGGCGCCGGTGCCGACATCACCCTCGCCCTCCCCGGGGCCCAGGTCGGCTTCGCGGGCTCCCGGGTCCGCCCGCCGGACGCCGACCCCGCCGCCTACACGGCGGAGGCGCAGGTGGCGGCGGGTTCGGCGGACGCGGTGGTACGACCCGAGGAGCTGCGGGAGACGCTCGGGCTGTGGCTACGGCTGCTGACCACACCGGCGGCCGAGGCCCCGCCCCCGTCCGCGCTCGGCTCCACACCCCTCCCGGCCACCGGCTGGGAGGCCGTCCTCCGCGCCCGCTCCCCCGAACGCCCCCGGGCACAGGCCTACTTGGACGCGTACTTCACCCGCCGTGCCGCGCTCGTCGGCGACCGCTGCGGGGGCACCGATCCCGACGGGATGCTGTGCGGCTTCGGCGAGCGGGACGGACGTACCGTCGCCTACGCCGCCCAGACCGGGACGAAGACCCGCCCCGCCGGATACCGCACCGCCGCCCGGCTGATCCGGCTGGCGGACCGGCTCGGGATACCGGTGCTGACCCTGGTGGACACACCGGGCGCGGCGAACGACGCCGAGGCGGAGCGAGAGGGCGCGGGTGCGGCGATCGCGGACGTGTTCGGGGCCGTGGCCGCCGCCCGTACCCCGGTCACCACGCTCGTCATCGGCGAGGGCGGCTCGGGCGGGGCGCTGGCGCTGGCGGCGCCCGGCAACACCTGGGCCACGCCGGACAGTTACTTCTCGGTCATCGCCCCGGAACTGGCGGCCGCCATCCTGAAGCGCCCCCCGGAGGAGACGGAGGCGACGGCCGACCAGCTCCGTATCCGGCCACAGGACCTGGTGGAGCTGGGAGTGATCCGCGGCATCGTGGACCACGCCCGGCGTTGAGCCTCGGCAGGGGCGGGCGCAACCGGCCGAACGGGGGACATCGCCGGTCGGCTTCGGGAACAATGGAGCCGGTAGTGGATCAAGAACACGGGGGAGCGTGCGCGGCCATGGCCAAGCTGGTGGAGTTCAGGACCGATGACGGCACGGTCGTCGTCGTGGAGACCGCGGACCCCACGACCGGGACCCGCCTCGTCTCACGCGGCGAAGGCCCCGGCAACGGACCCGGCAACGGAACGGCGGACCGGACCGTCCACACCTTCGAGAGCGCCCTGGGCTCGGTCCGCTCGGCGGCGCAGTCCGCGCTGCGGGTCTTCCGGGAGGGCGCGCTGCGGCCCGACTCCGTGGAGCTGGAGTTCGGGGTGAAGCTGAGCGCGGAGGCCGGGGCGGTGATCGCCAAGGGTGCGGCCGAGGGACAACTGGTCGTCCGGCTCAGCTGGTCGTCGGGACAGGAGGCGGCGGCCCCGTCGAGCACGCCACGTCAGGAGCCGCCGCAGACGCCGGCCGTCCCGCCCGCGGCGGGTCCCACCACCGGGTCCTGAGCAGCGCACCGTACGTGCCCCTTCCCGGGGCGGGCGGCATGTTACCCGTACGCCACCTCCGGGCGGGCCGGGCACGACCCGCGTCCCCGCCCGGCTCCTGCGAACCCCCCATTCAGCGGCACCCCGCCCGGCCCCCTCCAGAAGGCGCACCGTCCCCCGGCCCGCGCAGGATGCAGGAAGAGGCCCGCCACCCGGCGGCACCCCCACGGCCTGCGCACCCGGGAGGATCTGCCGTGACCGTCAGTCTGGAGCAGTTGCGCCGCTGCCACTTCGCCGTCGACCTGGGGGCGGCCCGCACCCGGGTGTATGTGAAGGGCGCCGGTCTGGTCGTCGACCAGCCCTCCGTCGCTGCCGTGAACATCCGGACCGGCGCGCTCATCGCGGTGGGCGACTTCGCGGAGCGGATGACGGGGCGGACGCCGAGTTACATCCGCGTGGTGCGGCCGGTCTCCGGCGGTACGGTCGTCGACATCGAGATGGCCCAGCGCATGCTGCGCCATCTGCTCGGCGACAAGGTCCGCCGCACCCTGCGCCGCAAGACCCGCCTCCGGGCCGCCGCCTGCACCCCGCACGACGCCGGTCCGCTGGCCCAGCGAGCGACCATCGAGACCCTGGTCGGCCTGGGCGCCCGGCGCGTCGAACTCGTCGACACCCTCATCGCCGCCGCCGTGGGCTGCGGGCTCCCGGTGGAACAGCCCCAGGGCATGATGATCGTCGTGTGCGGGGCCGCCGCCACCCAGGTCGCCGTCCTCTCGCTCGGCTCGATCGTCACCGCCGAGCGGATCAACGTCGGCGGGGAGGCCGTCGACCACGCGATCGTGCAGCTCCTGCGGCACGAGCACGAACTGGTGCTGCCGAGCCAGTCCGTACGGCCGTTGCAGCTGGCCCTGTCCGGCAGCGGTCTCAACGCGCAGGGACCGGCGACCACGGAGATCCACGGGCGGGACGTGGCCACCGGCCTCGCCCGGTCCGTGCGGGTCGACACCGCGACCGTACGGGAAGCCATCCACACGCCGTTGACGGCCGTGCTGGACGGCATCGGCAAGGTGCTGCGGGTCTGCCCACCCGATCTGGTGGCCGACCTCGCCGACGTCGGGATGATGATGGTCGGCGGGTCCGCGCTGATCCCCGGGTTCGACGAGATGCTCAGACGGGCCACCGGCATGCCGGTGCACATCGCCGAGCGGCCCGACGTGTGTGCCGTACAGGGCATCGGCGCCATGCTGGAGGGCAGGATCGAGCCGATGACGCTGGACCCACTGGCGGCCTGAACCCCCCAGTGATGTACGTCAGTAGGGCAGGATCCGCCCCGAAGGCGTCCTGCGGTCGATCTCCTGCCCGCGAGGTGCGGCGGGCCGACGGCTGACACGAACACGGATCCGGCGGTCCATGACGCCTCCTCAGGCCTCGTACTGTCGGGTCTTCCTGGCACTGCTCGTCACCGCTCATTCGGTACGAGGTCAGTGCCCCGCAGTTGATACGCCCAAGCCTCGCCCGCGACCCGGTCTGGCACATCGTGCCCACGGAGCGACCTCCCATGCCTCCCCGGCAGGAGACGAAGGGGTCCGTCTACTCCCGGAGGAGGAGACGGACCCCTGAACCGCGTCAGCCGAGGCCGAGGCTGGAGAGCGCGGTGGTCCAGTCGGTGACGATCGCGTCCTGGGCATCGGCCAGGCTGACCCGACCGGCGCAGACGGCCTTCTTGAGCTTGTTCTCGACGGTGTCCTTGTTCGCGGCGGTCCTGGTGCCGTACTCGGGCTCCGGCCAGAGGTTGAGCTCGCTCTTGGGGGCGCCGCCGAGTTCGAGCGGGACGAAGTGGTCCTCCTCGTAGTCGGAGGTGCTGGTGTCCGTGTAGCCGTACTCGACGATCTGCTTCTTCTTCAGCGCGGTGGTGTACGAGCTGGACGGCCGTACGGTCGCGGTCCAGCCGGAGACGCAGATCGTGGAGCCGATGGTGCTCTGAGTGACGTCGGGGTTGAACGCGCCGGGCTGGCAGCCGGGGTCGGGCAGGGGGAGGTGGTCCTGGCTGCAGCCGGCGGCATGGGCGCTGCCGGTGGTGACGGTGAGGCCCGCGGCGGCGAGGGCGAGGGTGGACAGGGTGGTCACGAGGGGGCGCGGTATTCGGGACATGTGGGGGTCTCCCGGTACGGTGCCCGGCACGATTTCCGGGCAGTCGTGCGCATGACAGCACCGGGTTCTTCTATGCGGGTAGACCCCTTTGCCGGACCAGGAATGCCTTGATTGAACATTTGACCTCACCATGACAGGCGTAGGTGAAGTCATGGGCCGGACTTGGTTGTTGGGCGGGGCTTGGTTGTTGGGCGGGGTTTGGTTGTTGGGCGGGGCTTGGATCCCCGGATACTCGGCAGCTGAGTGTCGTGGCTACTCGGCGTCCAGCTGGTGGTCGGCCCAGACATAGCTTTCGGGCAGCAGGTCGGTGACAGGGACGGTTCGTACGCGGTCGCCTTCGCCGACAATGACCTTGAGGGCGGGGAAGTAGTCGAGAAGGACCTGACGGCACCGACCGCACGGGGGAACAACCCCCCGGTCGCGGTCGCCCACGGCGACGATCGTGTCCAGGTCGTAGGCGCCCTGGGCGGCTGCCGCGCCGATGAGGACCAGCTCCGCGCACGGCCCTCCCGTGAAGTGGTAGGCGTTCACCGCGGTGACGATCCGGCCGTCCCGGGCGCGGGCCGCGGCAGCCATGGTGTGGTTGTCGCCCCGACAGCGAGTGCGAGCGACGAGCGCCGCGGCCTGGACGAGTTCATGGTCGACGGGGTGGGTCTGCGTGGTCATCTTCTCTGCCTTCGTCAGGTGTCAGGCGACGTTGACCCGGGTGACGAGGGTGTGCAAGCGAATATCGGCGGCACTGTCAGTAGTGCTCTTCCCGGTAGATGCCGTCGGCGTCGACACCATCGCCCCACGCACCGAAACTCGTGTTCGCCAGCTCCATGTTGACGACGAAGGAACCGGCCGCTGCGAGGGTGATCCTGAACGGATCGTCGTCCTCGTCGGGCAGGTTGTTCACGGCCAGCAAAGGGAACTCCGCGGAGGCCAGTGCCCACTCGTCGGCGATGAGGACGAGGGTGATGCCGGGCCAGTCCTCGTCATCCCGCCCGATCCGCGCCTGGATCCGATCCGCCGTGAAGCCCGCATAGGCGCGGTTGTCGATGACGGTGATCGACTCGTGGTGCTCCGAGCCTCCTTCGAGGGCCTGGAGCAAGCGTGCCCACTCATCCGGCTGTTCGAAGCACGTCCGCACCAGGAACGGCCCGGTGGACTCCTCGATCGTGGAGGAGGCCGGCTCGGGCTCGGCCCCCGTACGCTCGCCGGGGATGACCTGGATGAGGAAGCGGGGCCTCCTGCCGTCCGACGACCGGTCACTGGCATGGACACGGATCAGGTAGGGGCCGACTCCTGCGGTGGCGAGATTCTCTTTGCGCAGCGGCTCGTATCCGCTGTCGCACAGGGCGAGGAAGCCGGTCGTGGAGATCACGGTGACCTCTTCGACCTCGTCCCAGCCGCTCTCCGCTCCCGGGTCGTCTCCGGCGTAGAGAGCGACGACGGGGTTCTCCATGGCGCTTCCGGCATCGATGCGCAGCCAGTCCTTCTCGGCCGCGAGGAACCCGCGTCCACGTGGCCGCTTGCCGGCGTCGGGGTCCATGACGGCCAGGTCGCCCCACTCCTTCAACTTGAGCGGCCGGGTGCGGCCGTCAAGGAGCGGCCAGTTGGAACGCTGCATGGTGAGCCCCCAATGTGCTTGCTGTGCCTGCCGGTTGTCGGCGACTTCGGCGTGAGAACGGAAACCCGGCTGAAGACCTCTGACAAGCCATGGACCCACACCTCCGTCATGACAGCAGACGCCTGCGCGCGGCAGCAGCCGCCCTCATCACGACCATCATCGGACTGACGACCCCCCACGCGGCATCCGCGGTGGAAGACCCGGGCCTGAGCGTCAGCATCAGCGAAAACGACAGCGACAGCGCCGCAGAGGGCCCCCTTCAGCAGGGCGCGCCCATCACGGTCACCTCCGACGTCGACCTGACCTCCCTGGCCGCGGACGGCAACGGTCGCTTCACCGTGAAGTCCCCCGCGTTCGCCAAGGCCGTCACCGTGGAGATGCAGAAGAACAGCTTCGGGCAGGGCAACGGCACCATCCGCTGCGACATCAGGCCGGGAAGCTACCCGGTCGACATCGCCGGACACCACAAGGCGCCCGGACCGACCGACAACCGGGGCCACTTGACCATCACCGTCAAGAGCGACAACCGCCGGTACTGCAAGCAGGCCGCAGGTTCCTCCAGCCACATGGGCACCGTGGGCATCGCCGGCGGCGGCACGGTGATCCTCGCCGCCGCCGTGTATACCGCCGCACGCCGCCGGAAGGCGTGCTCCGAGCCGTCCATGGCCACCCGGTGCTTGGAGATGCGCCGGCCCGGGTCGTAGGCGTAGCGCCAGCGGTCACCGTCCGGAGTGACCACCTCCGCCAGACGGTCCTCGGCGTTCCACGCGTAGGTCCACGTACGGCTCTGGCCGTTCAGGAGCCTGCGGGTTCTGCGGACCAGGCGTCCCTGCGCGTCGTGCTCGTACGCGGTTGCGCCCGCCGAGCGGACGAGAGTGCCGTCGAACTCTCGCTCGCCGGGCGTGTCGTGGGCGGGCGCGGAGGCGTCCACCACATTGCCCGCCGCGTCGTAAGCGTAGGTCTCGGTCCAACCGTGCGCCCGCACTCCGGTGACGCGTCCCATGCCGTCGAGGTCGAAGCGCCGGGTGCCCGAGGTCAGCTCGCGGATCTCGGTGAGGCAGCCGTCGGCGCGGTGTGTGTAGGTGCGGTGCTGGAGAAGGCGGTCCGCGTCGTCCGCCTCCGGGCCGAAGGTCAGACTCTGACCGGTGAGGAGGTTCCGCGGGCTCCAGCTCTGGGTCAGCCTCACCTCCGTACCGAGGCGGCGCTCCGTCTCGCGGTTCGCGGGATCGTGGGCGAAGTGCAGTTCGCCCACGGGCGAGCGCAGGATGAGCGGGCGGCCCACCGGGTCGTACGTCGCGGGATGCCTCGGCCGTCGGTCCGGCGGCGACATGGGAACCGGGCTGTTCATATCCGATCCGTTCCCGGGAACAGCGGCAAGGGGGCAAAGCCCGTGCAGTTCGCCTTGCCGCCGGCGAGGGCCGTATGGCGCGCACGGGGGTCAACAGGCCCCTGGGAGCACCCCGGAGCCTTCGGAACAGTGAAGACGGCACGGGAAACCGAGCCTTGTGGACCACAGACAAAGGGGGTGTGCCATGGCTGGGTTGCTTGCCATCGGCGCCATCACTTCGATCGGTTTCGGCGCCATCCTCACCTTCGCCGTGGACTGGCAATGGCGCAGCGCCGACCGGCCGCTCGTCGGACTGATCATGATGGCAGTCGGGGCCATCGCGCTCGCTGTCGCCACGAGCGCGGACCGCCAGGACAGCGGGACGGGGAAATCGCCCTGAGTGCTCGCCGTGGGTGCGGACCACCCACGGCGGACATCGTCGGACGCTCCTCACGAGCCATGTGCCCGGCTCCACGCCTCGCCGCGTCACGGGCTCCGGCGTCTCTTGCGCAGCTGGTGGCGTCCGACCGTCAAGGCCGAAACCATAGCAAGCGCGCCGCTGACCGCTCTCCTGCCCCCGGTCGCGGCCGTGAAGACGGTGTAAGAGCGCGACCTGATCCAGGAGTTGGCTCCGGCGTCGGGGGCAGCGGTCCGTTGGTGTTTTCGTTCATACCCCCGTTGCCAGGGGGTGTGAGGGCCGGCGAAGTAGACCTGCAGCCAGGTGTCGATGTGGAGTTGGGCATGCTGAGCCGGCTCCTTGCCGCGGTCCCAGGTCAGTGCGCGGCGGAGTGCGTCCCTGACGCTCTCGGCGCTGCGCCCGGCCGGCGTCGGGCCGTCTTCACCCGTGGCTCGACGCCGAGCTCACCCTCGCCACCGTTGACCGGCTCGCGTGGACGCGCACTCGGCTTCTGGAAGGCGAACTCGCGGTCGGCAACCCAAAGGAACTCCGCCCGCGGAGTGCCCCCGTCGCAGTGGGCACCTCATGCCGTCCCCGCCACCCCGCGAAAGGCGCTCCGAGGGCCGACGAAGGCGATCAACTGCGGACATCCCGTTGCTGGACCTCCTACACAAGGTCCGCCACCGCGACGAAGTCGTTGTCCACATGGAGCACGGTATGGCCGTGGTGGACCGCCGTCGCGCAGACAAGGAGATCGATAGAGCCGGCCGCACGGTGCTGTCCGTGCTGGGTGAGCTTGTACTGGGCGGTGTCCACCCAGCGCCAGGCGTTCTTCGGTACGCCCCGGCTACCGATTCTCGGTCCCGAGCGTGTTCTCGAACTCGATTCCGGGCAACCACCGGCACCCGGCCACCCTCCTCAATCCATTCGTCGTCGGGAGCGGCGTCGTACGGACACGGACGGTGAGCGACGCTCCGGCCGCACGATGGATGTGGTCCCGACGGTCGCCGCGCTCTACGGACTGGGCAGGCCCAAGGGCGGCTGGGGCGGTACGGCGCGCGCGGACGCGTTCACCGGTCTCCGGTCCGCTGATCCGGGAGACCGGCACGGGCCGAGGGGTGGAACGCTCCCTTCCGGCGAGGCAGGCTGTACGTATGCGTTCCCGCCTCCGCCCCTCTCTGCGGCCCGGAGCGTCCACTCGACCAGGAGCGGGCGGTCACGGCGGGGTTCCGTTCAGGCTGGGGCAGTGTGTGCCCTTCGCGATCGTGCTGGCCGTGTTGGGCATCGAGCTCTCGCCCGCGCACTATCTGGTCACCGGTCCCGTGCTCACCACGACGCCGGCGCTGGCCGCGCTGACGATGGGGCCGATGGGCACGCTGTCCACGGCAGTCCTCGCCGCAGGTGTGAACGCGGCCTCCGCGACCTACAACCAGTCGTGGGGGACGCTCACCCAGCTGATCACCGGGAACTTCCTGGGGCTGTTCGTGGTGTCCGTGGCCAGTGTCATCCTGAGCAACGCCATGCGTACGCGCAGGCAGTGCGAGCTCGACCAGGTCCGCCGGATCGCTGTGGCGGCGCAGGAGGTCGTCCTGCGGCCCGTCCCCGAGCGGCTGGGCCCGGTGCGGGCCGCCAGCCTGAGCCTCGCTGCGGGGACAGGTGCGCTGGTCGGCGGTGATCTGTACGAGGCCGTGCAGACGCCGTACGGCGTCCGGCTGATCGTGGGGGACGTGAGGGGCAAGGGGCTGACCGCCATGCGCGCGGTCGCGGTGACCCTGGGCGCGTTCCGGGTGTCCGTGCACTACGAGGACGAGCTGACGGAGGTCATGCGCTGCTGCGAGGCCACGCTGCGACGGGAGACGGCCGTGCCCGGTACGTACTCTCAGGAAGTTCTGACGGAGGGATTCATCACCACCCTCATGGCCCAGGTGCCGGACGAACAGGTGGTGCTCGTGGTCAACCGTGGCCATCCACCTCCGCTGGTGCTGCACCGGGGCAGCGTTCAGACCCTGATGCCCGACCCGCCACTGCCGCCGCTGGGTCTGGAAGATCTCGTGGACGGCATTACCGCCAAGGCCGAGAGCTTTCCGTTCGTACGCGGCGACCGTCTGCTCCTGTACACCGACGGCGTGATCGAAGCCCGCAATCGCGACAACGACTTCTTCCCTCTGCCGGAGACCATGGAGAGGATACGGGCGAGCACCACCCCGCGGGAGTTCCTGGAAGAACTGCACCAGGCGTTGATCCGCCATACGGGAGGCCGCTTGACGGACGACGTGGCGATGCTCCTCGTCGACCGGCTCGACGAGGACACCACCGGCAGCGGATACACGTCGAGCACGGCGCGTACAGCCCGTTCCACGCGCCCCACGTACTCGGCGGAGAGGCAGCCGAGGAGCTCTCCTTCCTCGAATCGCTGAGGACGGAGGCAGGAGCTAGGGCAGCCCAAGTGCGTAGCCCGGGACATCCGGTACTTCACATACTCACTGTCCGAGTGGTGAACCAGCTTGCCGGAAACGGGCGGGCAGCCTTCGCGGTCGCGCTGCCACAAGCCCATGTCCAGTGCGTCCAGGACGGGTTGGGTCTCCTGGGACGACGAGTTGGGTCTCCTTAGACATCGACTCGGACCATCCGACGATGCGGCGGGAGAAGGTGTCCACGACGAACGCGACATGGACGACGCCCGCCCAGGCGGCGAGGTGCGTGAAGTCGGCCACCCAGGTGCGGTCGGGGGCCGGGGCTACGAAGTCACGGTCCAGACGGTCCGGGGACCTTGCGGCGGCCGGGTCCGGGATGATGGTGGTGATCACCTTCTTGCCGCGCACCGCGCCGGCGATGCCGGTCTCGCGCAGTCCTTCGAGGATCTTGGCGGCCCTTGCCGATCAGTGTCCGTTCACGACGTTTTTGCTGGTCAGACTGGGTGCGCCGCGCCTCCGCCCCTCCGTCTTTGTCGGTCTGTTCCTGTCCTTGCGGCCCAAATGCGTCCCGACACTACCCCCGGACGGCCAGGGACACCGGGCTGTCAGGCGATTACGCCGGCTCGGAGGTGGGTTTCGAACCCGCACGCAGCGGACTTCCTTTCCAACGCACAGTGGCTCCGCCCCTCTGCGTCGGGGCGAAGCCTCCGCCGAAGGACTCGGACAGTGGGTCCACCAGCGTTGCAGCGCGATCGCGGGGTCAACCAGCTGCGGACGGCACGTAGGGCCTGGGCCAGCGGGCCGGTTGGGGTGTTGAGGTGCCCCCTCCCTGGGCCTGGTGGGTCGGCGATTGCGGGGGCAAGCCGACTTCCGAGCAGAAGGAGAACGCGCTGGGCGTCGTGGTCAAGGGCAGCGAGCAGCCGTACCTCCCCGGCAAGCGGGGCCTGGATCAAGGCGCTCCCATACCACCGCCGAGGGGCTGGTCGGCGGGGTCACCGGGACCCTGGCCTCGTCGGCCACGCTACTGCCGACCAGGCACGACGCCGTACCCTACCTGCGGCTGATCACCCGCACCAGCACCTTCCCCTCCACCGCGAGCCGGAACAGGCGCGCGGCGTCGAGCCGGTGCACGGCGGGCCAATGGTTGGTGCCGTCGCCGATGTAGCCGGAGGCGCCGTGCTCGCGGGCCAGGCCGACCAGACTCGCAACGAAGCCGTGGTCGCCGTCACCGTGCACCGTCGGTGGGAGGCGCACGCAGGAGGAGCGCACACCCCGGTCCGCGAGGGCGAGCGCCGCCTGCGCCACGAGGCTGCGCCCGCCGCCGGGCAGGGCGGCGTCCGGCACGTCGTTCTCCGTCACGAGTTCGCCGGGCTGGAGCCCGGCCAGGCCGGAGGCGATGACCAGCGGCTGGTCGGAGCCCGCCAGGACCTCCCCGAACGCCTCGATCGCGCGACGGTCCGCGTCCACCGCGGTCGCGAAGTCGCCGGAGAAAGCCTCCTCGTGCTTGAAGGCGAGGTGGATGACACCGTCGGACGCGGCGGCGGCGCCGCGCAGGGCGTCGAGGTCGTCGAGCGAGCCGGGGTGGACCTCGGCGCCGGCCGTCTCCAGGGCGCCGGCCGAGGCGTCGGAGCGGGCGAGTCCGACCACCTCGTGGCCTGCCTCGAGCAGTTCGGGGACGGCGGAGCCGATCCAGCCGGACGCGCCGGTCACGAAGATGCGCATGGCGGACCCCCTGCGGTCGGTGGTGCGTCGATGTCGTTCACCGGAATGCGGGTCACCAAGGCACCTCCCCTGCGTCGTCGAAGAACCTGCCGGTCGGGCCGTCGTCGGGCAGGGTCGCGAGCCGGAGCGCGATCGCCGCGCCCTGTTCCGGGGTGCGAATGCCGCGAAAACCGTTGAGGTCGGTCGCGCAGAAGCCGGGGCACGCGGCGTTGATCAGGAAGTTCGTGTCGCCCAGCTCCTTGGCGTACTGGACGGTGACGGCATTGAGGAACGTCTTCGACGGCGCGTAAGCCACGGCGATCGGGCCCGTTTCGGCGCCGGGAGTGGTCTGCAGGGTCAGCGAGCCGACGCTGCTGGACATGTTCACGATCCGCGGCGACGCCGAGCGGCGCAGCAGCGGCAGCATCGCGTTGGTGACGCGGATGACGCCGATCACGTTGGTCTCCACGGCCGCCAGCACCGTCGCGATGTCGACCGTGGTGGGCATCTGCGGCGCGCCGCCGGTTATGCCGGCGTTGTTGACCAGCACATCGAGGCGTCCCGCGCCCTCCTCGATCAGCCCGGCGGCGGCGGCCACGCTCACGTCGTCGGTCACGTCGAGCGGTACGCCGAACGCGTCGACGCCGGCCGCCCGCAGCTTCGCCACGGCGGCCTCGCGACGCTCCTCGTTCCGGGTGCCGACCGCGACCCTCCAGCCCAGGGCGCCCAGACCGGCCGCGATCTCGTACCCGATTCCCTTGTTCGCGCCGGTCACCAGCGCAATCGTCTGTTCAGTCATACGGCTGATCCTGTCCGGGCACAGTGGGAGTCGGCCAACACCGATTGGGTGGGCAGCGATACCGTGCGGGTATTGATCCCGGTTGGGTCCGGGTAGCATCGCGTCGTGGAGACACGGGAGTTGCGGTACTTCGTCGCCGTCGCCGAGGAGCTGCACTTCGGCAGGGCCGCACAGCGGCTCGGGATCGCGCAGCCCCCGCTGTCGCGGGCGATCCGCCAGCTGGAACGGCGCCTCGGGGCGGCGCTGCTGGAACGCAGCAGCCGTGCGGTCACCCTGACCGAGGCCGGGTCGGTGCTCCTGCGGGAGGCCCGGGCGGCGCTGGATGCGGTCGAGGCCGCCGAGCGTCGCACCCGCCGCGCCGCCCTCGCCGCGACCGGCCACGCCGGCGTGGTCCTTGCCACGAAAGCCGGCGCGTCCAGCGAACTGCTGGCGAAACTGCTCGACGCCTACGCCGCCGAACCCGATGCGGTCACCGTCGATCTGCTCCTGTGCGGGATCGGCGAGCAGGAACGAATGCTGCGCGACGGCCGGGCCGACGTGGCTCTGCTGCACCGGCCGTTCGACACCACGGCCGGGTTCGACACCGAGGAACTCCGCACGGAGGGACAGGTCGTGGTGCTGCCGGCAGGGCATCCCCTCACCGGCCGGACCCATGTGCGGATGGCCGAAGTCACCGAGCTGCCCGGCCTGCCGCTGCCGCGCTGGCCCGGCCCCGACGGTAGGTACCCGGACGGCCCCGGTCCGCAGGCTCGGGACCATGCGCAGCTGCACCAGCTGATCGCGCTCGGCCGTGCTTGCTGGATCGCGCCGGATTCGTGCCGGGCCCAGCTACGCGACGATCTCGCGGCCGTGCCTGTACTGGACGCGCCGACGGTCACGACGGTCATCGCATGGCCACCGCATAGCCGGTCCCGAGCCGTCGCCGGGCTCGTCCGGGCCGCGACACGTCTCTGAAAGGCACGTAAAACGATCACTGGCGGGTCTTCTTGAGGCGTCTCCAGCAGATGAGGCCGCAGGCGAGGGAGACCAGGGCGTCATGCCGGTCGAGGCGTCTTTCCCAGCGGACGCCCAGGCATTTGAAGTGGTGCAGCAGTGAGAAGCCTGCTCGACAACGTAGCGGAGCTTGCCCAGGCCCTTGATGTTCGGGCGCCTTTGCGGGAGATCATCGGCAGGATGCGGCGCTGGCGCAGCTCACGGCGGTTGGGGTTGCTGTCGTATCCCTTGTCCCCGAGCAGGGCGTCGGGGCGTCTGCGCAGCCGTCCGGGTTTGCCGGCGTGTCTGACCCTGCGGGCAGATGCCCGGTTCGAGCTGGCGGACGGTGCTGGAGACCGTGTACCGGGACGTCGGCACCGCTCCTTTTCGGACTCGACCCAACGGGCATGCGCGTGGGGACCTGCTCCCACTCCAGGCCGATCACGTCGACGAGCAGGCACTCGGCGAGGCGGTGCTTGCGCATCACGCGTGTCGCCAGGTGGCGGCCCTCGTCGGTGAGCTCCAGGTGCCGGTCTCTGGCGACGAACACCAGGCCGTCCCGCTCCATCCGCGCCACCGTCTGGCTGACCGTCGGGCCGCTCTGGTTCAGGCGCTCGGCGATCCGGGCGCGCAGGGGGACCGCACCTTCCTCCTCCAGCTCGAGGATGGTGCGCAGATACATCTCCGTGGTGTCGATGAGTTGGGACATGCTGTTGGTCAGGCGGGGGTCTCGGCGGTGGCGGTCAGGACCGCGCGGCCGAGGATGTGGCCGGCCATGGTGAAGCCGAGGACGGCCGGGGTGGCGTCGGCCGCAACACCGATGGAGGAGACGTCGAGGGCGTGCACCACGATGAAGTAGCGGTGCGGGCCGTGCCCGGCCGGCGGGGCAGCGCCGATGAAGCGGGCTGCGCGGGCGTCGTTGGGCAGCTGGTAGGCGCCCTCGGGCAGGCCCGAGCCGGTGTCGTCGCCGGCACCCTCGGGTAGTTCGGTGACGGTGGCGGGGATGTCGGCGACCGCCCAGTGCCAGAACCCGGACCCGGTGGGGGCGTCGGGATCGTAAACAGTGACGGCGTAGCTCTTGGTGCCTTCCGGGGCCCGGCTCCAGGACAGCTGCGGGGAGACGTCCTTCCCGCCGGGGACGCCGAAGATGCCGGAGAACTGCTCGGGCGGCCAGGCGGCGCCGTCGGGGACGGTGGTGCTGGTGACGGTGAAGGAGGCCGCCTCGGGGAGGCGGGCGAAGGGGTCATTGGCGCTCATCGCGTCGGGTTCCTTTCATGCCGTGCTGTGGGGTGGCGGTGATGCGGCCGACAGGAGCCCGCAGCGTTGCGTAAAGCACCCCCCGGCACCCTTGCATCGACCGTCAGATCGACCATAACACTAATAATCGATTATCTGCCGGATCGTCTATGATGACGACATGACCCAGACGGCCCACACCTCGACCTCGTCGGGGAAGCAGATGCTCTCCGAGCAGGTCTACGCACACCTGCGGGACGCGATCATGCGCGGCGACTACGCCCCCGGTGACGCCCTCAAACCCCAGGACCTGGCCAAGGAACAGGGCGTGAGCCTGGCCGTCGTGCGCGAGGCGCTCGTGCGGGTGGTCGGCGAGGGCCTCGCCGACCGGCTGCCCAACCGCGGCTTCGCGGTCCCGGCCTTCTCCGACCGCCGCTGGCAGGAGATCGCGGAGGCCCGCCGGACCATCGAGCCGGTCGTGCTGCGCATGTCCATCGAGCGCGGCGACGTCGACTGGGAGGCCCGCGTACGAGCCGCCCACCACCGCCTGGCCCGCACCCCGGCGCACGTGCCGGAGGAGGGCGAACACTACAGCGGCGCATGGTCCGAAGCCCACCGAATCTTCCACCGCACCCTGCTGGAAGGCTGCGGCAACCCCGTCCTGCTGGAGACCTTCGACCGGATGTGGACCTCGAGCGAGCTGGCCCGCCGCTGGTCGGCTCACCGCGTCCCCGACCGGGACCACGTTGGCGAGCACCGCCGACTGGAGGAGGCGGCGCTGGCCCGCGACGCCCACACCGCGGCCGAGGTACTGGCCCAGCACCTCACCCTGACCGCGGTCGGACTGACCCGCTGCACCCACCACGAACCCGCGAAGGAAGCCTGATCGCCTCGCCATGACCCGATGAGTGCCTACTCGTCGGTCTCGACGCCGGAGCCCTCCAGCAGCCGGGAATCGGCGCGGGCCGGCCACCCGCTACGACAAGGCGCCCCAGAGCTACCTCGCCGGACTCCACCTACGAGGCACAGTCATCCGGCTCCGCAACCTCCAATGGAGATCAGAACTCGGCACACTCCCGTGATCGGGTGTCGGCATTCGGCGCCGTCCATACCTCACTTGCTGGACAGATCTCGCGCGGCACCGCGCCCAAGGCGATGGGCTCGCGACCAAGCAAGGTGACGAGTGTCGGGTCGCCAGCGGCGAAGATGCCCAGCATCTGGTCCGCCGCTTCGGAGGGGGACGCCGTTGCCCACCTGCTGCTTGCGGAACTGGTCGTCGGATGCGGTGGTCCTCGTGATGGTAGGGCCTGGCCAGTGTCTCGTGATCCTCTTGGCGTCACCTGGGCTGACCCTCAAGAGGTGCGCTGAACAGCGCGCTTAGAGAGATCTGCAGAATCACAATCAGCATCACGGAACACTGGGTCACCGGGTGTGGTTTGTGGCGCGGGACGTGAGGTGTTCCCAGTTGCGGTGCGCGATGTCGGCCTTCTGCTCGCCAGTGAAGGGGGCGTCCTCCAGGAAGCTCCGGGCGACGCCGGCGCTGGTGTCCACGAAGGGGAAGCCAGCGGGGCGGAACCCGTAGGTGAAGGGGTAGTCGGTCGAGTACAGCATCCGTTCGGTCCCCACGACTTCGGCTGTCCAGCGGAGATAGCGGGGGCTGACGGTGCCGCTGCCGGCGACCCAGAAGTTCTGCTTGAAGTAGTCGGCGAGCGGGCGGGCCAGGCCACCGGCGTCGGCGAAGAACCCGGTGTGGTCGAGATAGAAGAGCACAACCTCTCCCCAGTGGCCGGCGATCACCTGGAGATCGGGGTACCGGTCGAAGACGCCGGAGAAGATCATCCGCAGGTACTGCACTCCCAGGTCGTAGTACCAGCCAATCGCAGGCCCTGCCAGCGCGGTCCCGATGGGACCGAGGTTCGAGTAGTAGGCGTCCATCACCGCCTGCACAGGCATCTGCGGGTGGAAGTGGAGGGGAACCTGCAGCCGCTCCGCAGCGGCGTACAGCTCGTCGTATCCGGGGTCGTCGGCGAGTTTGGATCCGGTGCGCCCGTAGAGCATGGCGCCAGGGAAGCCCAGCTCGGTGACGGCTCGCTCCAGCTCCGCAGCCGCGGCCGACGGCGACTGTGTCGGGATCGCCGCGAACGCCTGGAACCGATCGGGCCTGCCGGCCACAATCTCCGCGAGCTGGTCGTTGGTGTCGCGGGCCACGGCGATCGCATCCGAGTCAGGCAGGTTCTGCACGCCCGGTGACGAGATCGACAGCACCGCCACGTCGACCCCCTGGTCGTCCATGTGCGCAAGCCTCGTCTCCGCGGTGTCGCGCAGTCGCTGGGCGGTGGGGCTGTCGCCGAACCCGAGGTTCGGCAGCTCCGGCGCCCCGGACCGCGACCACGCATCCATGATCGCGGGCAGGGCGACGTGCTCTTCCAGGGCAACGATCCGCAGTCGGTCGGACATGCGATGCTCCTCCGCGCTTTGTTTCCAGTGGAACCAACATGACCGTATCACCGATACTAACAATGGAATCGCCCTTGCGGTATCGTTGATACATGCCGCCACATGCAAGGAGCGGGAGCAGCGCCACCGACGCTGCGGCCGTCGACCGCCGACAGACCCGGCAGCGGGTCATCGAGG
Source organism: Streptomyces sp. HUAS 15-9 (assembly GCF_025642155.1). Classification (NCBI taxonomy): domain Bacteria; kingdom Bacillati; phylum Actinomycetota; class Actinomycetes; order Kitasatosporales; family Streptomycetaceae; genus Streptomyces; species Streptomyces qianjiangensis. The sequence goes on from NZ_CP106798.1 coordinate 2,801,518, forward strand.
CCGCCATCGATCTGCTGACACGCGGGGGCCGCGAGGCGGTCACCACCCGCGCCGTCGCCGATGCGGCGGGCCTGCAGCCACCGGCCCTCTACCGGCTGTTCGGCGACAAGGACGGACTGCTCGACGCAGTGGCCGAGCACGGATTCGCCGCATTCCTCGCCACCAAGCACGTCGACCCCGACCCGCGAGACCTCATCGAGGACCTGAGAGCCGGCTGGGACACAGCGGTCGAGTTCGGTCTGGCCAATCCCGCGCTGTACACGCTGATGTACAGCGAACCCACGAGGGCCACCTCGGCCGCCTTCAAGGCTGGCACGGAGATCCTGATGGGCCGCGTCCGGCGCCTCGCCGCCGGCGGCTGGCTCCGCGTCGACGAGGAACTCGCGGCCCAGATCATCCACGCCACGGCCCGCGGCGCGGTGCTCACCTGGCTGTCCCTGCCCGAGAACCGGCGCAATCCGTCCCTGTTGACCGCGCTGCGGGAGTCCATGGTCGCCGCGGTCACCAACCAACAGCCGGCCGTGCAGGACGCCGGTCCGGCAGGCGCCGCCCGCGCCTTGCACGCCGCACTACCCGAACAGACGACCCTCAGCAGCGCGGAGCAGCATCTGCTGAGGGAGTGGCTGAACCGCCTTGCCGCCGACGGTTGAGGTGCCGACGGCTCGTGCGTTCTCGCCGGGTGAGGCTCCCCTCCCATTGTGGAGACCGTGGCCTGCGTGATAGTTGGGGAGTCATAGCCCCTTCTCGAGCACAGTTACCGCGGCTCGGAGTTCGTCGAGTGCGTGGCGTGCGAGTTCGGTGAGCGTCGTCTGCTGGTTGGCTGGATCGACCCATTGGTCGAAGGCGTGGTAGAAGGCACGGATGCCGAGTTCGGCGACAAGACTCGCGGTCGGTTCCAATACGCCGCGCTTGTGGAGTGCGTCCACCATGGCCTTGGCAAGCCCGACGCGCTTGAAGGCGGCGACCTCTACCGGCTGGCGTTGGAGAAGGCCCCGGCAGGCTCACAGCTGTACGCCGCGGCCGAAGAGTGCATCACGGTGCAGGAGATCGCGGAGACCATCGGTCGCCATCTGAACGTCCCGGCCGTGAGCATCCCAGCCGAGCAGGCCGCGGACCACTTCAAGGGCTTCCCCTTCATCTTGCTCGACATCACGAAGTCCAACGCGGACGCCAGCAGTTGTTGCTGGACGGGGAGCCGTTCCACCCCGGCCTAATCGTCGACCTCGAAGACGGCCACTACTTCACCGCTGGCTGATGCCGACCCGCCCCAGCCCGGTCGGCGATTCGTCCACCGGCTGGGCTGGCAAGGGGCTCCGCGACCATGCCACATGATCGGCCGGACAGCTCTGGTCCTGGACGCCCTGCACTCTCAGGTTCAGCCCGGCTAATCTCTGTGAGCCACCCAACCACATGCGCGCGGTTTCCTCGGGCCGTTATCAGTACGGGCCGCCGCTTCCTCATCCCGGACGGGCGCAGAGCCCCCAGCGATCAAGGTGTCCCGCTCATCCGCTAAGCCGCCCGTCGCCCCCGCCCGTCACGGCCGGAGGAGGGTGGCAAGTGGGTCCACAGACGAGTCTTCTCTTTCCCTGCGTCCCATCAGCGTCCCAACTTGCGCGTCCACACCTCGTACAGGTCGACGATCACGGTTCCCCTCGACGATGAACCCACATCTGCCCAGGTCAACGGATCGTGAACCCTCGCAGGCCAACCGCCGTTGAACTCACGAGCAGCGGATTCAGTCCGTTGGCCCAAAGTCCTGAATCCGCGCCCCTGCTGAGACGTTTCGGCAGGTCACAGACCTGCATGGTGGGGCGGGTGGGACTCGAACCCACGGCCGACGGATCATGAGTCCTTTTCGGACCTTCCGATCCGTCCCGGCTCTTGTCTCGATCTTCCTGTAACCGCAGTTCAGGGGCGCTTTGCCATTCTGGGGGGTGGCCCCTTTTGTCACCCTCCGGCAGCGGCATTGCCTTCCGACGGGGAGAGCCGGCCCCTGTCCCTGTCGTTCCTCCGATGAGGCCTGTGCCGAAGCCCTTTCACAGCCCGTGCCGGTCAAGGATGCTCATCAGCTTCCGCCTGCGTCTCAGCTCCGTTCGCAGACCGCCGAGATACACGGTGAACGCGTCCTCGGTCCCCAGCGCGCGATGGCAGTCACGGGACGGGCCGCCAGGAGCAAACCCGGCCAGGTGCTCGTAGGCACGGACACCGGTCGGCTCCTTCGACCGCCCGACCAGCCGCAGGTACACGCCGAGTGACTCGGCCGGACGCATCTCGCGCGACAGGTCGGCGAGTCGCTCCCACTGCCGGTCGTCCGCGCGGTCGGCCGCCTCGCACCAGGCGGCGTCCAGGTCGCCGTCGTCGAGCAGTGCGTCCATCAGCACGGGCCCGCCGTACCGGCCGCCGTGTTCACGACGGGCGCCCTCGCTCAGAGCGGCCAGTGCCGCCGCGCGTTCGCTCTTCCAGCAGTCTGCCGCCCGGGCGGCGGAGCGCAGCTGCCGGTAGGCGGCGAGGGACCGCTCGACACGGAACCGGTCCCGGCGCACCGTGACCGCGTCCGCCGCCCGCCCCGTCTTCGCGTACTGGACGCATACGTGCTCGACCAAACGGCCGTCGATGTACGGCTCGGCGGCGCAGTCCCGCAGTCCCCGCTCGGCCCAGGCGAGTGCCTCGTCCGCACGGCCCGCCGTTTCCAGTTCCTCGGCGATGAGCAGATGGGTGACACCGGACGGGTCGAGGTCCTGCGCGTGCAGGGCGACCAGTGCATCGACGTCGCCCTCCGCCTTGGCCAGGCGCTCCATCAGGTCCCGCTCCGCCCAGCCGGACGGCCTGCGCCTGAGCGCCCCGGCCGCCAGCTGCCGCATGCGGGCCAGTCCACTCGGCCCCAGCGAGTCGGCGTAGTCGAGCGGATCCAGGTCTGTCACGTCGTTGCTTTCGTCAAGCACCGTGCCGACCAGCCACTCGGCCAGCCGAGCCGGATCGGGGCGTGCGACCCCACAAGCCTCCAGGTGGGCCTCGGCCACTGCGGCGGCGGCCTCCCCGACCACCCCGTCGGAGTCGTCGATCTCCCCGTATGCCTCCCCCAGCACCCCGATCACCTCCTCGGCCAGACCGACCGCCTGCGCCGCCTGCCCGTCGGCGGTCAAGGCGCGCAGGGCGCTCGCCGCCTCGGCGACTTGCCGCGCATACCCGGAGGCATCCGCGTACTCGATGTACCCGTACCGGGCGAACGGCCGTGGATCGATCAGGGCGATGATCCGATCCCGGACCGTACTGAGGTCGGAACGAGCAGCGGCTGCCGCAGCTCCAAACGCCGACTTAGTTCCCGGTCCTCGGCGACCTGCTCCCGCACCAGCGCCAGGAGTTCGTCACGTGACAGCGCCGAAAGCCACGCCTCCAAGCCGGAAGATCGCGCCCGTGCCGCGGCTCGCTGATGCGGGATCGTCTTCGCCCGCCGCAACACGGTCAGCCCGACCGCCACACAGTGCTTGCAGAAGTTGGCCTCCCGTCCGTACGGGCAGTCGCACCATCCCGAGATCCCCTCCTCGCCGCCGAGGGTGAGCTCCACCTCGTAGACATCCGTACAGTGCACCACAGCGGTGACCGAGCCCTCCCCCACCTCCAGCCCGCTCACCGCGTCCAGATACCCCAGCCCCCGCTCGAAGGACCGAGCCCCGGCCAGCGCCCTCAGATCGTCCTCGTCGAATCCCGCCGCTTTCCGTGCCACACCGGTATTCAACCGCGGAAGGCGCGGTGCCGACCAAGCTGAACGACGAGTGGACCGAGGCCCCTGCTACATGGGACTCGACCTGGCCGGCCAAGGCCCGCCTCTACCCGATCGAGACAGAATTCGACGAGACAGGCCGCCCGGCCACCGAACTCACCGCATAGCCACAAACGAGACCACCGAGTGGCCTTCGATACACCACTCCAGCGTGCGCGCCGGGAACTGTGGACACGATCAAGACTCGTACTATATCTTGTACAAGTCGAGAGAGGAGGCAGCAAGCATGTCCATCACCGCCAGCGAGGCGCGCCAGAACCTGTTCCCGCTGATCGAGCAGGTCAACGAGGACCACGCTCCGGTTCACATCACCTCCCGCAAGGGGAACGCCGTCCTCATGTCCGAAGAGGACTTCAGCTCTTGGACCGAGACAGTGCACCTCCTGCGCTCCCCCAAGAACGCCCGTCGCCTGCTCGACTCCATCGCCGAGGCGGAGGCCGGCAAGGCCCAGCATCGCGAGCTGATCGACCCCGACGCGGAGCGTGCGTGAAGATCTCGTTCACGTCCCACGCCTGGGAGGACTACACCTACTGGGCCGAGAACGACCGCAAGATGGTCAAGCGCATCAACAAGCTGATCGACGACACCATGCGCGATCCCTTCAAGGGCATCGGCAAGCCGGAGCCCCTGAAGGGCGACCTGTCGGGCTACTGGTCTCGGAGAATCGACGACACGCACCGGCTCGTGTACAAGCCGTCCGACGATGAGTTGATGATTGTCCAGGCTCGGTATCACTACTGACACCGAAGAGCCTTCACCGCTCCCGAAGAACGCATGATGCTGGAGCGACACCGTTCAGCAACGGCTCGCACAGCGGGGCCAGCTCGACGCCTTCCATCCACGGCGTCAATCAGGCGATACGACCAATTTTGGTTATGCCTCGCATGTCGCCTGACCGTGTCCCATGCGTCCCTGGATCTTGATCTGAACGAATGAACGGGGCCCCCACCCTGGAGTGGTGACCCCCGCTCTTGCGTTTCCACAGGTAGAAACGGTTCTCTGGGAGAACCTTGGGGTGGGGCGGGTGGGACTCGAACCCACGGCCGACGGATTATGAGTCCGCTGCTCTAACCGGCTGAGCTACCGCCCCATAGCGGCGTGTCGCGTACATGTGTGCGCGCCGTCTGCCGCAGCATAGCCGCTCATACGATCTCCTGCTTCGCATGGTCGGCTTCACATGACCTTGAGGACTCCGCCCCGAGCCGGGTGGTTCCCTCGGACATGAAAAAGGACCCCGGCGGGGTCCTCGTTCAGCATGCTCCCCCGACTGGACTCGAACCAGTAACCTGCCGGTTAACAGCCGGCTGCTCTGCCAATTGAGCTACGGAGGACCGAGCTCCCCCGACTGGACTCGAACCAGTAACCTGCCGGTTAACAGCCGGCTGCTCTGCCAATTGAGCTACGGAGGAATGCCTCGTTGCATCGAACGTACCTACCTGGGTATTCGCCAGGGGGCGCGCGCTCGCTGCGACACATACATTAGCGCAAGCAGGGGGGTGCTCCGCCAATCGGTTCTCCCCGCGCCAACGCCGCACCGCAGACCTACACAAGGGAAGGGTGGCCGCCATGCGCTACCGGCTCACGTTCATCGCCGGACTCGCCCTGGGTTACGTCCTCGGCACGAGGGCCGGGCGCGAGCGCTACGAGCAACTGAAGAAGTCCGCACGGCAGGTCGCGCAGAACCCGGCGGTCCGCAACACCGCGGAGTCGGCCGCCCAGCAGGGGCGCGTCCTGGCGGGCCGGGCGGCCCACGCGGTGGGCGAGAAGGTCAGCGATCACGTACCCGACGCGGTGACCCAGCGCATGCGCGCCATGCGAGCCCACCACCCGAACGGCGCAGGCACGGACGACTGGGGCACAAGCAACACCTAGCGGGACCTCATACGGCCCGCACCGGGAAAAGGACACGCGCCCCCACGGCGCCCATGGCCAAACCCAGCGGCGCGGTACGGCAGACTTTTCCCATGGGGATAGTCGCCGGGTTGGACAGTTCGCCCGATTTCACTCGCATCGTCGTCTGCGACACGGACACGGGAGCCGTGCTGCGGCAGGGCTATGCGCCGCACCCGGTGGACAACCCCGAGAGCGGCCGGCCCTCCGACATCGATCCGCAGGCCTGGCTGCTCTCCCTCGGCGAGGCCGCCGGCGGCGGGCTCCTGGAGGGTGTGCGGGCCATCGGGGTCTCCGCCCAGCAGAACGCACTCGTACCGCTGGACGCGCAGGGCAACACCGTGCGGCCCGCCATGGTCGGCGGTGACAAGCGGGCGCAGGTCGCGGCGGCCGATCTGGTCGACGCGCTCGGCGGCCGCGAGGCGTGGGCGCAGGCGGTGGGCTCGGTGCCACAGGCGGCGCAGTCGGTGACCAAGCTGCGTTGGCTCGCCAAGAGCGAACCCGAGAACGCCCGGCGGACGGCGATCCTGCTCCAGGCACACGACTGGCTCGTCTGGCAGCTGCTCGGGCGGCCGGTGCGAAGGACCACCGACCGCGGCGGGGCCTCCGCCACCGGGTACTGGTCGGCGGCCATCGGTGGCTACCGGCCCGAACTGGTCGAGCTGGCACTCGGTCACCAGGCCATGCTGCCGGAGGTGATCGGTCCCTCCGACGCGGCCGGTACGACCCCGGAGGGGCTGCTGATCTCCGCGGGGACCGGCGAGACGATGGCCGCCGCGTTCGGGCTCGGCCTCGGGCTCGGCGACGCGGTGGTGTCGCTCGGCGCCTCCGGGTCCGTGATGGCGGTGCACCCCGAGGCCCTCGTCGACCAGACGGGCATGATCACCTCGCTGGCCGACGCCACCGGTATGCACCTGCCGGTCGTGACCACCCTGAATGCCGTACGGACCCTGCGCGGCACCGCCGAACTCCTCGGGATGCCCGATCTGGAGAGCCTGTCCGACCTGGCGATGAAGTCCACGCCCGGGTCCCACGGGCTGGTCCTGCTGCCCTATCTGGAGGGCGAGCGGACGCCGAACCTGCCACACACGGCGGGCACCCTGGCGGGCCTCAGACGCGAGTCCATGAGGCCCGAGCACCTGGCGCGGGCCTCCTTCGAAGGCATGCTCTGCGGGCTCGCGGACGCGCTCGACGTGCTGCGCGGTCGGGGCGTCGACGTGCGGCGGGTCTTCCTGCTGGGGCAGGCCGCCGAGCTGCCGGCGGTGCAGTCCGCGGCGCCCTCGCTGTTCGGTGCGCAGGTCGTCGTACCGCAGCCCGCCGACTACGCGGCGATCGGCGCCGCCCGCCAGGCGGCCTGGGCGCTCGGCGTCTCCCAGGGCACGCTCGATCCGCGCACCCCGCCGGCCTGGCAGGGCGCGGCGGCGCAGGTCCTGGATCCCGGCGACCAGCTGGCGGTGGGGCAGGCGGTGCGGCAGCAGTTCATGTCGGTGCGCGAGCAGACCCACCCCGGGGCGTTTCGGTCGTAAGGGCCGTAGTTTCGGTCGTAAGGTCCCCAAAGGAGTCGCACGAGGTCCGCTGGAGCCCGGCTGTCGGATTAATCGGTTGAGGTAACGCGGGTGGAGTGTCCGACGATAGGGGCCACGGGCAACCACCTCGCCCCCCACCGCCGACTCCGAGAGACGTAGCGTGCTCATACGACTTCTGCGGACCTATCTCAGGCCCTACAAGAAACCCATCGCCATCCTGGTGCTGCTGCAGTTCCTGCAGACCTGCGCCACCCTCTACCTGCCCACCCTGAACGCGGACATCATCGACCAGGGTGTCGTGAAGGGTGACACCGGCTACATCCTGTCCTTCGGTGTCCTGATGATCGGCATCTCGCTGGCGCAGGTCGTGTGCAACATCGGTGCCGTGTACTACGGCGCGAAGACCGCGTCGGCGCTCGGCCGGGACGTCCGCGCCGCCGTCTTCGACAGGGTGCAGTCCTTCTCCGCACGTGAGGTCGGTCACTTCGGCGCCCCCTCCCTCATCACCCGTACGACCAATGACGTCCAGCAGGTCCAGATGCTGGCCCTGATGACGTTCACGCTGATGGTGTCGGCGCCCATCATGTGCGTGGGCGGCATCGTCCTGGCCCTCGGTCTGGACGTTCCGCTGTCCGGGGTCCTGGTGGCGGTCGTACCGGTACTGGGCATCTGTGTGACGCTGATCGTGCGCCGGCTGCGCCCGCTGTTCCGGTCCATGCAGGTACGCCTGGACACGGTGAACCGGGTGCTGCGCGAGCAGATCACCGGCAACCGGGTGATCCGCGCCTTCGTCCGTGACGAGTACGAGCAGGGCCGCTTCGGGAAGGCGAACGCCGATCTCACCGACATGCAGCTGGCGACCGGCCGGATGCTCGCGCTGATGTTCCCGATCGTGATGACGGTGGTGAACCTGTCGTCGATCGCCGTCGTGTGGTTCGGCGCGCACCGCATCGACAGCGGCGGGATGGCGATCGGCGATCTGACGGCGTTCCTCGCCTATCTGATGCAGATCGTGATGTCCGTGATGATGGCCACCTTCATGTTCATGATGGTGCCGCGCGCGGAGGTGTGCGCCGAGCGGATCCAGGAGGTCCTGGAGACCGAGTCCAGCGTGGTGCCGCCGGCCGCTCCGGTCACCGAGCTGCGCCGACACGGCCATCTGGAGATCCGCGGGGCCGGGTTCCGCTACCCGGGTGCCGAGGAGCCGGTGCTGAAGTCCGTCGACCTGGTGGCCCGGCCGGGTGAGACGACCGCCGTGATCGGCTCCACCGGCAGCGGCAAGTCGACCCTGCTCGGACTGGTCCCGCGGCTGTTCGACGCCACCGACGGCGAGGTGCTCGTGGACGGCGTCGACGTGTCGGGCCTCGACCCGGTGCTGCTCGCGAAGACCGTCGGGCTCGTCCCGCAGAAGCCGTACCTGTTCGCCGGCACGGTGGCCACCAATCTGCGCTACGGAAATCCGGACGCCACCGACGAGGAGCTCTGGCACGCGCTGGAGGTCGCGCAGGCCGAGGACTTCGTGCGGCAGCTGGAGGGCGGACTGAACGCCCCCGTCTCGCAGGGCGGCACCAATGTCTCCGGCGGTCAGCGCCAGCGCCTGGCCATCGCCCGCACGCTCGTGCAGCGCCCGGAGATCTATCTGTTCGACGACTCCTTCTCCGCGCTCGACTACGCCACCGACGCGGCCCTGCGCACCGCGCTCGCCCGGGAGACCGCCGAGGCGACCGTGGTGATCGTGGCCCAGCGCGTGGCGACCATCCGGGACGCCGACCGGATCGTGGTCCTGGACGAGGGGCTGGTCGTCGGCACCGGCCGGCACCACGAGCTCATGGCCTGCAACGAGACCTACCGGGAGATCGTGCTCTCCCAGCTGACGGAAGCGGAGGCCGCCTGATGGCAGGGCCCATGGGACGCATGATGGCCGGGGGCGGCCCCGACCAGCGCTCGATGGACTTCAAGGGGTCGGGCAAACGGCTCATCGCCCGGTTCAAGCCCGAACGGCTGACGATCTACGCGCTGCTGCTGTGCGTCGTCGTCAGCGTGACCCTGAGCGTGATCGGCCCGAAGATCCTCGGCCGGGCCACCGACCTGGTCTTCGCGGGCATCGTCGGCCGGCAGATGCCGGCCGGGGCCACCAAGGAGCAGGTCCTCGACTCCATGCGCGAGGGGGGCCAGGGCTCCGTCGCGGACATGCTGCAGAGCACCGACTTCACCCCCGGCAAGGGCATCGACTTCGACGCCGTCGGGAACGTGCTGCTGTTCGCGCTCGGCACCTTCCTCGTCGCCGGTCTGCTGATGGCGGTGGCGACGCGGCTGGTCAACCGGGCGGTGAACCGCACGATGTACCGGATGCGCGAGGACGTGCAGGCGAAGCTGTCGCGGCTGCCGCTGTCGTACTTCGACAAGCGCCAGCGCGGCGAGGTGCTCTCCCGGGCCACCAACGACATCGACAACATCGGCCAGACGCTCCAGCAGTCGATGGGCCAGCTCATCAACTCGGTGCTCACCATCATCGGTGTGCTGGTGATGATGTTCTGGGTGTCGTGGCTGCTGGCCCTGGTCGCGCTGGTCACCGTGCCGCTGTCGTTCGTCGTGGCGACCCGGGTCGGCAAGCGCTCGCAGCCGCACTTCGTGCAGCAGTGGCGCTCCACCGGCAAGCTGAACGCGCACATCGAGGAGATGTACACCGGGCACACCCTGGTGAAGGTGTTCGGTCGGCAGCAGGAGTCGGCGCAGCAGTTCGCCGAGCAGAACGACGCGCTGTACGAGGCCGGGTTCAAGGCGCAGTTCAACAGCGGGGTGATGCAGCCGCTGATGATGTTCGTGTCGAACCTGAACTACGTGCTCGTCGCCGTGGTCGGCGGTCTGCGGGTGGCGTCCGGCGCGCTGTCGATCGGTGACGTGCAGGCCTTCATCCAGTACTCGCGGCAGTTCTCGATGCCGCTGACCCAGGTCGCCTCGATGGCCAACCTGGTGCAGTCGGGCGTCGCCTCGGCCGAGCGGATCTTCGAACTCCTGGACGCGGAGGAGCAGGAGGCGGACCCGGTACCGGGCGAGCGGCCGGCGGAAGCGACCGGGCGCGTGGCGCTGGAGCATGTGTCGTTCCGGTACGAGCCCGAGAAGCCGCTGATCGAGGACCTGTCGCTGAAGGTGGAGCCGGGACACACGGTCGCGATCGTGGGTCCGACGGGCGCGGGCAAGACCACGCTGGTCAATCTGCTGATGCGGTTCTACGACGTGTCCGGCGGGCGGATCACCCTCGACGGCGTCGACATCCGCAGGATGTCCCGTGACGAACTCCGGGCCGGAATCGGCATGGTGCTCCAGGACACCTGGCTGTTCGGCGGCACGATCGCGGAGAACATCGCGTACGGCGCTGGAGTGGAAGGGGGTGCGCGCAGCGCACTCGGTCAGGGTGGTGGCGGGCGACGGGCGGGCGAGGTCACCCGGGGCGAGATCGAGGAGGCGGCGCGCGCGGCCCACGCCGACCGTTTCATCCGTACCCTGCCCGACGGCTACGACACCGTGATCGACGACGAGGGCACGGGTGTCAGCGCCGGTGAGAAGCAGCTCATCACCATCGCGCGGGCGTTCCTGTCCGACCCGGTGATCCTGGTGCTCGACGAGGCGACCAGCTCCGTCGACACCCGTACCGAGGTGCTGATCCAGAAGGCGATGGCCAAGCTGGCGCACGGGCGGACGTCGTTCGTCATCGCGCACCGGCTCTCGACGATCCGGGACGCCGACACGATCCTGGTGATGGAGAACGGCTCGATCGTCGAACAGGGCGCGCACGCGGAGCTGCTGGCCGCGGACGGTGCCTATGCGCGGCTGTACAAGGCGCAGTTCGCGCAGGCGGTCGCGGAGGTGGACTGAGCGGGTTCGTACCGCAGGGGGCCGCTCGCCGTGGGGTGAGCGGCCCCTCTCAGTCCAGGTAACCCCGCAGCTGGTCCGCGAACGCGTGGTCGCGGAGTTTGTTGAGGGTCTTCGACTCGATCTGGCGGATCCGCTCCCGGGTGACGCCGAAGATGCGTCCGATCTCCTCCAGGGTGCGGGGGCGGCCGTCGGCGAGTCCGTAGCGCAGCTGTACGACCTTGCGCTCGCGCTCCCCCAGGGTCGACAGTACGGCCTCCAGATGCTCCCTGAGCAGCAGGAAGGCGGCCGACTCCACGGGGCTGGTGGCGTCGCCGTCCTCGATCAGGTCACCGAGGGCGACGTCGTCCTCCTCGCCCACGGGCGCGTGCAGCGAGACGGGCTCCTGGGCGAGCCGCAGCACCTCGCTGACCCGCTCGGGCGGCAGGTCGAGGTGGGCGGCGACCTCGTCGGGCGTGGGCTCGTAGCCGCGCTCCTGGAGCATCCGGCGCTGCACCCGCACGACCCGGTTGATGAGCTCGACGACGTGTACGGGCACGCGGATGGTGCGGGCCTGGTCGGCGAGGGCGCGGGACATGGCCTGCCGGATCCACCAGGTGGCGTAGGTGGAGAACTTGTAGCCGCGGGCGTAGTCGAACTTCTCGACGGCCCTGATGAGCCCGAGGTTCCCCTCCTGGACCAGGTCCAGCATGGTCAGTCCGCGCCCGACGTACCGCTTGGCGACGGAGACCACGAGCCGGAGGTTGGCCTCGATGAGCCGACGCTTGGCCATCCGGCCCATGACGACCAGTTTGTCCAGGTCGAGGGCGAGCCGTTCGTCCAGGTCGGGGGTGCTGCCGAGCTTCTCCTCGGCGAACAGCCCGGCCTCGACCCGGCGGGCGAGCTCGACCTCCTCGGCCGCGGTGAGCAGCGGGATACGGCCGATCTCGCGCAGGTACTGGCGGAACAGGTCCGACGAGGGCCCGCCGGTGTCGGGGCGGACGGCGGGCGGTACGGCGGGCTCGGGGGCCTGCGCGGCCAGCGCCTCGGCGGGTGGCTCCGCCGGTTCGGACGGAGCCTCCGGCTCCGTCTCGGGGTGCAGCGCGACACGGCCCTGCGGGGGCACGGCCGCGAAGACCTCGGTCTCCGCGTCCGGCTCCTCGGTCGTGCCGACGCCGGTCTGTGTGAGGGTCTGGGTCTGCACGGGGGCGACCTCCAGGATGATCGCTGCCAAGGAGTACGGCAGCGGTACTTCGGGGACGGAGTCGACGGCCTCGCCGCTGTCCGTCCCGTACGCGATGAGCGGAACCGCGGGGGTGTGGGACCCGTGAGGGACGGATCGGCCGCGCTCCGAGGACTCAGGCACCGGAACCCAGTGTGGGGTAAGACACATCGCCGCCACGAGGGGCGTGCGGTGACTTTTTGCGTCCGAGTCGTGACCGCGTGGTAACCCTGGCGTATGCGAACCGCTCAGAGAGCGGCCGCTCCCTGCTCTCGAAGCGCCTGGCCGTACTGCTGCAACACCCACAACTCGTTCTGTACGGCGGCCAGATGGGCCGGGTCGGCGTTGCTGCCGAGGCGGGTGAGGGTGATCTGGATGTCGTGGATACGGCGGTCCACGGCGCGGCGGCGGACCATCACGAGCTGGTCACCCGCGTACGCCTCGTCGACCGTGCGGCGCATGATCGCCTCGACCGCCAGCTCCGTGACCATCGCGCGGACCGTGTCGTCGGGGGCCGCCTCACGGACCCGGACCAGATACTCCTGCGGGTCCTGTACGCCGTACTCGGCGCCGCCCGCGTCCAGGACGGCCTGGCGTACGGCGGCGTAGGGCGGGGCGGTGAACTCGTCCACGCCGTACGCGTCGAACGCCGGGGAGACCAGCTCCGGGCGCTGGAGGGCCAGTTTGAGGAGCTCGCGTTCGGTGGCGTACACCGGGTTGCGGAGGTTCAGGGCCGGACCGGGTCCTGCGGGGCGGGCGGAGGTGGCCGCCTCGTACTGCTGGGGAGCGCGGGAGGCCGGGGCCTGACCCCTGCCGCCGCCCCGTTCGCGGGCCCAACGCGCCAGCTGGGCGACCCGCTTGACCACGAACTGGGTGTCCAGGATGCCCAGCATCCCGGCCAGCTCCACCGCGACCTCGTGCTGCGCGCCGCTGTTCTTGATGCGGGCGACGATCGGCGCCGCCTCGTCCAGGGCGGCCGCCCGGGCCGCCGGGGTGTCCAGGTCGTATCGGTTCACGATCTGGCGCAGCGCGAACTCGAAGAGTGGGGTGCGCGGTTCGGCCAGGTCGGCGACCGCCTCGTCGCCCTTGGCCAGGCGCAGTTCGCAGGGGTCCATGCCGTCGGGCGCGATGGCGATGTACGTCTCGGCGGCGAACTTCTGGTCGTCCTCGAAGGCGCGCAGGGCCGCCTTCTGGCCGGCCGCGTCACCGTCGAAGGTGAAGATCACCCGGGCGCTGCCGTTGTCCATCAGCAGCCGGCGCAGGATCTTGATGTGCTCGCCGCCGAACGCCGTACCGCACGTGGCGATCGCGGTCGTCACTCCGGCGAGGTGGCACGCCATGACGTCCGTGTAGCCCTCGACCACGACCGCGCGGCTGACCTTCGCGATGTCCTTCTTCGCGAGGTCGATGCCGTACAGGACCTGGGACTTCTTGTAGATCGCGGTCTCGGGCGTGTTGAGGTACTTGGGTCCGTTGTCCGCCTCGTACAGCTTGCGGGCGCCGAAGCCCACCACCTCGCCGCCGATGTCGCGGATCGGCCACATGAGCCGGCCGCGGAAGCGGTCGATGGGGCCGCGGCGGCCCTCCTGGGAGAGGCCGGACAGGAGCAGTTCCTTGTCGGTGAAGCCCTTGCCTCGGAGGTACCTGGTGAGGTGGTCCCAGCCCTGGGGGCTGTAGCCGACGCCGAAGTGGACGGCGGCGGACTGGTCGAAGCCGCGCTCGGCGAGGAAGGCCCGGCCGGTCTCGGCCTCGGGGCCGGTGGCGAGCTGTTCGGCGTACCACTGCGCGGCGATCTTGTGCGCCTCGACCAGGCGGATGCGCTCGCCTCGCTGGTGGGCCGGGTTGTAGCCGCCCTCCTCGTAGCGCAGGGTGATGCCGGCCTGGGCCGCTAGGCGCTCGACCGCCTCCGAGAAGGAGAGGTGGTCGACCTTCATCACGAACGTGATGGTGTCGCCGCCCTCCTGGCAGCCGAAGCAGTGGAAGAGTCCCTTGCTCGGGCTGACCTGGAAGGACGGCGACTTCTCGTCGTGGAACGGGCACAGGCCCTTGAGGTTGCCGCCGCCCGCGTTGCGCAGCTGGAGGTACTCGGACACCACGGCGTCGATCGGGACCGCGTCCCGTACCGCCTTCACGTCCTCGTCGTTGATCCGTCCTGCCACGTGGTGATTCTACGGGGCCGCACCGACACTCCTGGGGCGTGGCGTCCGCACGGACCGACGCTCACGGGACAAGGCTTTCGAGCGGAATGTGCGGGTCCGCCAGGGCCTCCGTGTTCACCGGGGTCGTGGAGCGGATCAGCCGCTGGATCGGCTCTGTGACGTCCCACACATTCACATTCATCCCGGCGAGCACCCTCCCCTCCTTCACCCAGAACGCGATGAACTCGCGCTTGCCCGCGTCGCCCCGGATCACGACCTCGTCGTACGACCCCGGGGGCGCCCACCCGCTGTACTCCATCCCCAGGTCGTACTGGTCGGAGAAGAAGTAGGGCACGCGGTCGTAGAGGACGTCCTTGCCCAGCATCGCGCGGGCCGCCGCCGGGCCGCCGTTGAGCGCGTTGGCCCAGTGCTCCACCCGCAGCCGGGTGTCGAACAGGGCGTGCGGGAAGGACGCCACGTCGCCGGCCGCGTGGATGTCGGGGTCGGAGGTGCGCAGCCGCTCGTCGACCGCGACGCCGCCGCCGTGGGCACGGCCGGCGATCTCCAGCCCCGCGGCCTCCGCCAGACCGATGCGCGGCGCCGCGCCGATGGCCGCCAGCACGTCGTGCGCCGGGTACTCCTCGCCGTCGTCGGTCCGCGCGGCCAGCACCATGCCGTCCTGGCCGACGATCTCCGTCAGCCGGACGCCGAAGTGGAAGCGGACGCCGCGCTCACGGTGCAGTTCCTCGAAGACATTGCCGAGCTCGGGGCCGAGGACGCTGTGCAGCGGGGTCGGCAGCGGCTCGATGACGGTCACCTCCGCGCCGTACTCGCGGGCCGCCGCCGCGACCTCCAGGCCGATCCAGCCGGCGCCCGCGATCACCAGATGGCCGTTGTCCCGGCCGAGGGCGGTCAGGACGCCCTTGAGGCGCTCGGCGTGCGCGAGGCGCCGCAGATGGTGGACGCCCACCAGGTCGGTGCCGGGGATGTCGAGGCGGCGGGGCTCGGCGCCCGTGGTGAGGAGCAGCTTGTCGTAGTGGACGAGGGTGCCGTCGTCGCCGAAGCGCACGGTCCTCGCGGTGCGGTCGATCGCGTCGACGGTCTGGCCGAGGTGCAGCTCGATGTCGTTCTGCGCGTACCAGGCGGGCTCGTGCACGAAGACGCTGTCGCGCTCCTCCTTGCCGAGCAGATAACCCTTGGACAGGGGCGGGCGTTCGTACGGGTGGTCGCGTTCGTCGCTGATCAGTATCACCCGGCCGGTGAAGCCCTCAGCACGCAGCGTCTCGGCCGCCTTCGCGCCGGCCAGACCTCCTCCGACGATGACGAATGTCTGATCCGCGTCGACCACTTGATGCCTCCTCGTAAGGGTGCCGCCATATGCGAGCGTCCCGCACGCAGCGTGATGCGGGAAGAGGGAGTGGCCCGATCAGGCCACGGAGGGTCACTTCCTTGTCACACGTGCCTCGTCAGTCTCACGTGTCGGTCATACGTGCCCCGTCAGGCGCGCGTGGAGCGAGCGCGCGGAGGCGTCGGTGAGGGAGGCGATCTGGTCGACGATCACGCGTTTGCGGGCGTGATCGTCGGGTGCCCCGTCGAACAGGGCGCGAAACTGCGGATCCAGTCCGTCCGGCGCGCGGGCGGTGAGCGCCTCGGCGAGTTCGGCGACGACGACCCGCTGGTCGGCGCGGAGCCGCTCCTGTTCGGCGCGCTGCATGACGTACCGGTCGGCGACCGCCTTGAGCACCGCGCACTCCATGCGGGCCGGTCTCGGTACGACGAGTTCGGCGCCGTAGCGGGTGAGGCCGCCGCTGCCGTACGCGGCGCGCGTGGCACCCTCGGCGGCCAGGCAGAAGCGGCCGATGAGCTGGCTGGTGGCGTCCTTGAGGCGGGCCTGGGCGACCGCCGTGCCGTCGTACCCGTGCGGCCACCACTCCTGGTCCTGGAGCCGGTCGAGGGCCTCGGCGAGTTCGGCCGGGTCGGTGTCCGCCGGGACGTACCGGCCGACGGCGACCGCGAAGACCGCCTGCCGCTCGGGCTCGGCGTGCAGGCAGTTGGGGTCGATGTGGCCGGCGTGCAGGCCGTCCTCGACGTCGTGCACCGAGTACGCCACGTCGTCGGACCAGTCCATCACCTGGGCCTCGAAGCATGTGCGCGTGCCGGGGGCCTCCTTGCGGACCCAGTCGAAGACGGGCCGGTCCTCCTCGTAGACCCCGAACTTGCGGGACTTGGGGTCGGTGGGGTGGCCGCCGCGCGGCCAGGGGTACTTGGTGGCGGCGTCCAGGGCGGCGCGGGTGAGGTTGAGGCCGACGGAGCCCTGCGCGGTGAAGCGCTTGGGCTCGATGCGGGTGAGGAGCCTGAGGGACTGGGCGTTGCCCTCGAAGCCGCCGCAGTCCTCGGCGAACTCGTTGAGCGCCTGTTCGCCGTTGTGACCGAAGGGCGGGTGGCCGAGGTCGTGGGAGAGGCAGGCCGCTTCGACGAGGTCGGGGTCGCAGCCGAGGGCCGCGCCCAGCTCACGGCCGACCTGGGCGCACTCCAGGGAGTGGGTCAGCCGGGTTCTGGGACTGGCGTCCCACGCCTGGTTGCTGGTTCCCGGGGTGACCACCTGCGTCTTGCCCGCGAGGCGGCGCAGGGCCGCGGAGTGCAGGATGCGTGCGCGGTCTCGCTGGAAGGCGGTGCGGCCTGGGCGTTTGTCCGGCTCGGGCGCCCAGCGGTCGGCTGACGTCGGGTCGTAGCCGGGGAGCGGTTCGGGTTCGGTGCCTGTGCCTTCCATGGTTCGACAGTAAGCGTCGCCAGTGACAATTGGGTGTTGTCGTGCCTACTCGTCTGTCGAGTTGGGCTGCCCGCGCCCCCTCAAGCGGCTGTCGTTGCCGGTGTCGACAATGCCTGGTCGTAGCGGTGCAGGACCAGGCGGGTCATCGCCTCATGGGCGCCGAGGGGGGCCGAGGCGATCCAGGGGGCTGCTTCGGCGCACTGGGTCGCGAAGCGGCCCGGGGCCGTGAAGCAGGAGGCCACGGCTATGCGGTGGCGGCCTCGGGCGGTCAGGGAGCATACGGCAGCTTCGACGGTCGGCGTCGCGGCGGAGGCGTAGGCGGGGACCACGGGCACGCCCAGGCGCTCGGCGAGGAGGCGGGCGGTCCGGCGGGTGTCGGCCGCGGAATCGGGGTCGCGGGAACCAGCCGCGGCCAGGACGACGGCTCCACTGCGGCGCACGGGGTCGTCGGCGCCGGTGCGCCAGCCGGCCTCGACGAGGCGGGCGTACAGGGTCTCCACGAGGAGCGGGTGCGGGCCGAGCGGGGCGGCCACGCGCGTGCGTGCCGCGGCGGCGGCCGCCATCTCGGGGATGTCCCGCTTGACGTGGTAGCCGCGGCTGAGCAGGAGCGGTACGAGCACGGCGGGCGCGTCACCGAGGGCGGCGAGGGTGTCGGGAAGCAGGGGCTCGTTGAGCTCGATGTGCCCGAGGCGCACCGGCACGCCGGGGCGCAGTCCCCGTACCCGCTCCATGAGCAGCCGGACGGTGTCCAGCGCGCGCGGGTCGCGGCTGCCGTGCGCCACCAGCACGAGGGCGGGCGGCGCGGGGCGGCGCCCGCCGTGGAGCGGGAGAGGAGGGTTCGACGCCGTCATGGAAGGATCCTGGCGGCCGGAGATTGCACCCCCGTTGCGCCGCGGTGACAGGTATTTTCCGTGGGTTCACGGCACGGGCCCCTGCGGTGTGAGACGAACCGGATCACTGCGGTATGCGTCCTCCATGGTCGAAGGGGACCGGGGAGCTGGGGGGACCGCATGAAGATCCGTCGACCACGCCTGCCGCGCACTCGTGCCGGGTGGCGGCGGCTGGTGCAGGGGGTCATGGCCGGGTGCGTCCTCGCGCTGCTGCCGATGACCTGGCTGTACATGTCCACGGCCGACCGGCTGCGGACAACGGCGGACGCGCCCCGTACCGAGGTCGCCATGGTCTTCGGGGCGGGCCTGTGGGGGGACGGCAAGCCGTCGCCGTACCTCGCGCACCGGCTGGACGCGGCGGCGAAGCTGTACCGCGCGGGCCGTATCGAGGTGGTGCTGGTCACCGGGGACAACAGCCGCAAGGACTACGACGAGCCCGACGCGATGCGGACCTACCTCACCAGGCACGGGGTGCCGGATGCCCGGATCGTCAGCGACTACGCCGGCTTCGACACCTGGGACTCCTGTGTCCGGGCGAAGAAGATCTTCGGCGTCGACCGGGCCGTGCTGATCAGCCAGGGCTTCCACATCCGCCGCGCGGTCGCCCTGTGCGAGGCGGCGGGGGTCGAGTCGTACGGCATCGGGGTCGACGCCAAGCATGACGTCACCTGGTACTACGGCGGCACCCGCGAGATCTTCGCGGCGGGCAAGGCGGCGCTGGACGCGGTGTTCGAGCCGGATCCGACGTTCCTGGGGCCACGGGAGCACGGGGTCACGAAGGCGCTGGCGGGGGCACGGGGCTGAGCATGGAGATCACGGACCTGACGCCGGCCGAGCGGCGCGTCCGGGACGCCTTCCCGCTCGGCGAGGGGGTCGACTTCCGGGAGGGCGACGACGAGGACCCCGCGCAGGGCGCCTCGTGGGGTCCCGAGCGCACCCTGCGGGCGGAGGTGCTGCGGGAGCTGCTGCTGGACGGGCCGGTGCGGGAGGGGCGGATAGCCGGTCTGAAGGTGACGGGCGCGCGGATCACCGGGTGTCTGGACCTCAAGTACGGCACCGTCGGTCATCCCGTCCGGCTGCGTTTCTGCCACTTCGAGGAGGCACCCGATCTGTACGGGGCGCAGGTCGTCGCTCTGGTCCTGAGCGACTCGCTGCTGCCGGGGCTGACGGCCGGGAGTCTGCGCGCCGAAGGGGTCGTGCGGATCACCTGCTGCCGTGTCACGGGGCCGGTACGGCTCCAGGGGGCGAAGCTGGCCGGAGCGTTCTTCGCCAACGGTGCGCGGCTCGGCAGGCCCGGTGAGGTTCCCGAGGAGCCCGTGCTCCAGCTCAACCACGCCGAGGTGGGCACGGACGTGTGGGCTCCCGGGCTGGTCGCGCACGGCAAGGTGCACTTGAACGGGGCGGTCGTCCGCAATCAGGTGAACCTCAACGACGCGGAGCTGAACGCCCCCGGAGACACCGCGTTGCACGCCGAGGTGCTGACGGTCGGCACCGACCTGCACGCCATGCGGCTGCGGACCCGTGGCCGGGTCAACCTGGGCGGTGCCAGGATTCCCCGTCAGCTCAATCTCGCCCACGCCCGGCTTTCCAACCCTGGCGGCAGGGCCCTGCGCGCCAGCAGCAGTGTCGTCGGCGAGCTGTGGCTGCGGGAGGCCGCGCCGATCGAAGGGGCGGTCAATCTGCGCCGTGCCCAGTTCGACCTGTTGCATGTGCCGCCCGAGGTGTGGCCCCGGCAGGTCCAGACCGACGGGCTCAGCTACCGCGTCCTGACCCCGCACCTCCCGGCCGAGCAGCGTCTTCCGCTGCTGGAAGGCGAGCCGGACGGGTATCTTCCCCAACCCTACGAGCAGTTGACCACGGCGTACCGCACGGTGGGCGACGAGGCCGCCGCGCGCACCGTCCAGCTGGCCAAGTTCCGTCGCCACCGCCGCACCCTGCCGCCGTACGCCCGGCTGTGGGGTTACCTCCAGGACGCGGCCGTCGGCTACGGCTTCCGCCCGATGCGGGCCGCGGGCTGGCTGCTCTTGCTGCTGTGCACGGGCACGCTCGCGTTCGCCCTGCATCATCCGTCCGCGCTCAAGCCCTCCGAGGCGCCCGCCTTCAACCCGCTCTTCTACACTCTCGACCTGCTGCTGCCGATCATCGACTTCGGCCAGGAGGCGGCGTTCGCGCCGCGCGGCTGGTACCAGTGGCTGTCGTATCTGCTGATCGCCACCGGCTGGGTGCTGGCGACGACGATCGCGGCGGGCGTCACCCGTTCCCTGAACCGGCAGTAGGAACGGAAACCGGTACCTCACGCCGCACCCGGCCCGGCGGGGAGGTCGGCTTCCCGGCCGTGTAACAGGGAGCCGTCACGGGACGTAACACGCCCGAAGCACGCTGGTCGGCATGGAGACCACCTCGACGCCCACCCACTGCCCGTACTGCGCCCTGCAGTGCGGGATGAACATCACGCCCCTGCCGCAGGGTGGCGTCGAGGTGACCGAACGCGCGGACTTCCCGGTGAACAGGGGCGCACTGTGCGGCAAGGGTCGTACGGCCCCGGCGGTGCTGGCGTCCGCGGTGCGGCTGACCTCGCCGCTGGTGCGGTCCGGCGGCCGGCTGGTGCCCGCCTCCTGGGAGGAGGCGCTGGACCTGATCGCCGAGCGGCTCGGGACCGCGCGGGAGCGGTACGGCCCCGATGCGCTGGGGGTGTTCGGCGGGGGCGGGCTGACGAACGAGAAGGCGTACACGCTCGGCAAGTTCGCGCGGGTGGTGCTGGGCACCTCGCAGATCGACTACAACGGCCGCTTCTGCATGTCGTCGGCGGCGGCCGCCGGGACGAAGGCGTTCGGTCTGGACCGGGGGCTGCCGTTCCCGCTGGAGGACGTCCCGAAGACCGGGTGCGTGATCCTCGTCGGTTCCAACCTCGCCGAGACCATGCCGCCGTCGCTGCGGTTCTTCAGCGAGTTGCGGGAGAACGGCGGAACGCTGATCGTCGTGGACCCGCGCCGCACGCGGACCGCCGAGCAGGCGGACCTGCACCTGGCGCCGCGTCCGGGGACGGATCTGGCGCTGGCGCTCGGTCTGTTGCACCTGGTGGTGGCGGAGGGCCGTACGGACGAGGCGTACATCCAGGAGCGCACGTCCGGCTGGGAGGAGGCGCGGGCGGCGGCGATGGCGCACTGGCCGGAGTACGTGGAGCGGATCACGGGGGTGTCCGTGCCACAGCTGCGGGAGGCGGTGCGGCTGTTCTGCGAGCCGGAGTCGGCGATGGTGCTGACGGCGCGAGGGCCGGAGCAGCAGGCCAAGGGGACGGACACGGTGGGCGCGTGGATCAACCTGTGTCTGGCGACCGGCCGCGCGGGCCGTCCGCTGTCCGGGTACGGCTGTCTGACCGGGCAGGGCAACGGGCAGGGCGGGCGGGAACACGGCCAGAAGGCCGACCAGTTGCCCGGCTACCGCAAGCTGGACGACCCGGCGGCGCGGCGGCACGTGGCCGAGGTGTGGGGCGTGCACCCCGACTCGCTGCCCGGGCCGGGGCGCAGTGCGTACGAGCTGCTGGACGCGCTCGGCACGGACGTCCGGACGCTGCTGCTGATGGGGTCCAACCCGGTGGTGTCGGCGCCGCGCGCGGCCCATGTCGAGGAGCGGCTTCGTTCGCTGGACTTCCTCGCGGTGGCGGACGTCGTGCTCTCGGAGACGGCGGAGCTGGCGGACGTCGTCCTGCCGGTCACCCAGTGGGCCGAGGAGACGGGCACGACGACCAGTCTGGAGGGCAGGGTGCTGCTGCGCCGGCAGGCGATCGCCCCGCCGGTCGGCGTCCGCAGCGACCTGGAGGTACTGCACGGCCTGGCCGCTCGCCTCGGCGTGGAGAAGGGCTTCCCGACGGACCCGGAGGAGGTCTTCGAGGAGCTGCGCCTGGCCAGCGCGGGCGGCCCGGCGGACTACTCGGGGATCACCTACCGGCGGCTGGCGGAGGAGAACGGGGTGTTCTGGCCGTGTCCGGCAAGGCCTGCGGGCCCCGGCGAGGGCGAAGCCGGATCGGACAGCGACAGCCGGACGGACACCGACAGCCGGACCGCCCCCGGCGCCGACGACGGCGAGGACGCGCGGCTCGACGCGCTGCCGGAGGATCCGGCCGGCGACGCCGAGGCCCCCGAAGCCGAGGCCGCCGAAGCCGGGCCGGCCTCCCCCGCCGCCCTGCCCGACGTACACCCGGGAACCCCCCGCCTCTTCCTCGACCGTTTCGCCACCGAGGACGGCCGGGCGCGGTTCGTACCCGTGACGCATCGGGCGAGTGCGGAGGAGCCGGACGCGGAGTATCCGCTGCTGCTGACGACCGGCCGCGTGGTGTCGCAGTACCAGTCGGGCGCGCAGACGCGGCGGGTCGCGGAGCTGAACGCGGCCGCACCCGGCCCGTTCGTGGAGCTGCACCCGCGCCTGGCCGCCCGGCTCGGGGCGGCCGAGGGCGATCCGCTGGCGGTGGTCTCCCGGCGCGGCCGGGCCGTGGCACCCGCCCGCATCACCACCGCCATCCGCCCCGACACCGTCTTCATGCCCTTCCACTGGCCGGGCGAGGGCCGCGCCAACACCCTCACCAACCCGGCCCTCGACCCCACCTCCCGCATGCCGGAGTTCAAGGCGTGCGCGGTACGCGTGGAGCCGGTGAGGCCCTGACCTCACGCGGGCCGCCGGCAATGCACGGCCCGACGTCTCAGCGCACGTCGTTCAGCATGCGTGCCACCGTTACCCGCCCCGACACGATCTCCACGCCGCCTCATAGGCCCGGCGAGGGCCACGCCGCCGACCCGTTCGATGCCTCAGGCACACGTCGTCCGGCGTACCTGCCACCGGCACCCCGCCGCACGGACGAACTGAACGCGGCCGCCCCGGCCCGTTCGTGGGACTCCGCCCGCGGTCGGGACCCGGCCCGGAGCGGCCGAGGGCAACCCGGTGGCCGCCGTCTCGCCACGGGGCCCGCCGTGACCCCGGCCCACGGCGCCGACCACGGGACGCACCGCCGCCGGGTCCAGTCCAACCGCTCTGCGCACCTCGTCGAGCTTGCGTGCCACCGGTCCCCGCCCCGACACGATCTCCACGCCGCTCGACCGGCCCGACGACGGCCGCGCCGCCGACCGGCTCGATGCCTCAGCACACGCCGTCCGGCTTACATGCCAGCGTCACCCCGCCGCACGGACGAACCGAACGCGGCCGCCTCCCGCCGTTCGTGGGACTCCACCCGCAACTGCCCGCCCGGTCCAACCGCTCAACGCAGATCCTCCGGCTCACGTGCCCCCGGCACCCCGTCGTCGTCCCCGGGCACCGCCTCCATCCCCGTTGCGTCCTGTGTCGGGATCAGGTCCGCCGTTTCGATGCCGGAGAACGTGTCGTCCGGGTGGGGTGAGGTGTCCGCGTGCTCCCGCCCGCCCTGGTCCTCCATGGTCAGTTCCTGGCGTCCCGGGCCCGAGGACAGTTGCTGGTCGGTGCGGAGCTGGCGCAGGCGGGCCAGGAGGTCCTGCATCGCGGGCAGGGGCAGGGTCTGGATGTAGGCGGAGATGTCGCCGCCACCGCCGATGTACTGCGGGACGTCGAAGCCGGCGAACTCGCGGACGATGCGGATCATCGCCACGTTGTCCTTGCCCAACGCCTCCACCTCGGCCTTCAGTTCGAGGCCGGCGCGGCGGGACTCCGCGCGCGCCCGGTAGGCGTCGATGAGGTCGTCCAGCTTGGCGTTCTCGACGGCCACGCCGAGCTTTTCGCCCCGGCCCTCCTCGATGAACTTGGCCTTGAGCGTGTCGAGCAGGGCCGGATCGGTCGGCGTGAACCGGCCGAGGCTGGTGTCCAGCGTCTCCACGCCCCACTTCTCCAGCGCGTGCCTGACCCGGTCGGTGAGGTCCTTGCGGACGTGCTCGTAGCTGGCGAGGAACTCCAGCACGGAGTTGGTCATGACGATCTCGTTGAAGTACCCGGCCACCGCCGCGCCGAGGACGTCCCGCACGAACCGCTTCATCGGCGCGGGGTCGTCGACCAGTCCGCCCAGTCCGGCGGTGCTCACGCCACCGAACCGGCTGACCAGCCTGGGCGCCACGTCCGGCGGGATCTGCAGGTTCTGCCAGAGGTCCACGGACAGGTCGAAGCCCTGGACATTCACGGTGATCCGGCCGAGGTCGGCGTCGTAGTTCTCGGCCTCGGACGCCCGCTTGTCGTGCCACTTGAGGATCAGCACCCGGGTGGGGATCACCATCACCCGTACGAACCACGGGTTGAGCGCGCAGGTCGTGCCCTTGCCCAGGGTCTCCTCCTGGACGCCCCGCTGTCCGCCCTTCTCCAGGAAGACCCAGGGCAGCCGGAAGCTGCTGTGCCCCGGCACCCTCGGTGCCACCGCGCCGTCCACGTCCTGGCCGGGCTCGGCGCCGTCCAGGGTGATGACCACTCCGGTGTAGTCCTCCCCGATGGAGATCTCCCGGAGATGGGCCTCGGTCAGCCCGTCGCGAGCGGCGCTCACGTTGTCGACCGTGACGACGTCGAAGAGCTCCGGATTGATGTCGTAGTACGCCCCGCCGCCGAGGAGGGCCAGCTGCCTGCCCTGTTCGCCGCCGCCCGCGAGGAAGGCCTCCCCGTCCTGGAAGCTGTCGCACTCGATGTGCCGGCCGAACCGCCGGTCCGGCGGCCGTACGGCGCCCTCCTTCGCCTGGACCAGGCCGAACGTGCCCGGCGGCACAAAGGTGCGCGGCCTCATCTCGACGCGGAACAGCCGGGGATTGACGTAGTACGACTGACCGCCGCTCAAGGTCGTGACCTGGACGCCCTGTTCGCCCTTGCGCCTGCCGTCGCCGAGCAGGAACTTCTCGCCGTCCTGGAAGTCGTCGCAGTCCACGTGCCGGGCGAGCCTGCCGCGGTCGGACCGGTTGTGCCCCTCCAGGGCCGTCACCACGCCGATCATGTCCGTCGGCACATGCACCCTGGGCACGAGGTCCACCGAGTTGACCACCGGCCACATCCAGTGGGTCCCGGGGAGCAGTGTGCGGGCCAGGACTCCGCGCGCGTCGGCCGGGTTGACCTGCTTGAACGTGCGGTCCGGATGCGGTGCCACATAGCGCCGGGTGATGATCCCGACGTGGTCGGCGGGCACCACGACCCGCCCCCTGAGGGCCGCCGCCCCGGCGACGGCCAGCAGGATCAGGATCAAGAGCACCAGAATGATCACGAGTCGGTCCCCCATTCCCGTAGCCGCGCGTGCAGCGCCAGCACGGTCGAACTCCAACGGTCGTACCAGTCCGGGTCGTTCTCGTGACCCGGGTCACGCAGCGTGGGGTAGAAGCCGGCCCGTCCGCCCGGTCCCACCCGCCGTGCGAAGTCGCGGTAGAGCCGGGGCACGGCGTCCTCGGCCGTGTCGCGCCAGCCCAGCGCGGCACCCAGCTCGGGGAAGCGTGGCCCCCGCGGTCCCCCGGCGGGGGCGAGCGCGAGCTGGCGCCCAAAGCCCTGTCGGCCGTGGGTGCGGTGGGCCCACAACGCGTCGATGCCGGCCAGCAGTTCCCGGGGCACGGTGGCGGCGTGCCGCGCGCTCAGCCAGCCCTCGCCGAGCCGGCCCGCCGACTCCATGACGAGCCGGGTGGTGAGCAGGTCGGCGTGCTCGTACTCGTCCTCCGCGAGGTGGGCGCGCAGCCGTTCCAGACCGGCGGAGGCCGTCAGCCGCACCGGGGACGGACCTCGCCCGCCGCGTGCCCGGCGCGGTTCGGGCAGCCGCGGCGGCCGGCCCCGGGCCGCGTCCTCGTGCAGCCGGCGCAGCAGGTCGAGGTGGGTGTCGTCGGGCAGCGCGCCGTCGCGTGCGTCGATGTGCCAGGCGGCGGCGAGGTGGTAGTTGACCTCTCCGTCGAGCAGGACGGGGACGAACGGCCGCCCGTGCACCTGGCCTTCCAGGATCATGCGGGTGATGTCGTCGGAGTCCTGCGACCGGGGCGTCATCACGACGACGACGGCGACGGCGTGCCGCAGTTGCTGCCGGATGGTCCAGAAGTGGGCGTCCCCGGGCCGCAGATCGCCGACCGACCAGACCGGCAGCCCGGCCTCGCGCAGCCGGCCGGCCAGCGCGCGGCCGTACACGGCGTCGGCGGGGGCGTAGCAGACGACGAAGGACGGGCGGTCGGGTGCGGTGAGCGGGCGGGGCGGGGAGGGGTTGGCGACGTCCTCGTTGTCCCGGGCGGCCGCGGCACCGGGTGCGGCGGGGCGGCCCGCGACGACGGCGGCGAGTTCGGCGGCCTTCTCCGCGAACTCCTCGTCGGTCACGTCGCTGAAGTCCCGCCAGACGCGGTTGGCGGCGAACGGCGGTACGGCGACATGGCCGAGCAGCACCGGGATGAACCGTAGCCCGCGCTCGCCGGACGCGGTGGCCAGCGCCGCGTACTCGTCCATGGCGCGGCCGGAGCGTGCGGAGGCCGGGCTGATCACGGCGATGCCATGGGCGGAGGCGAGCAGTTCGGCGTCCAGGCGGTGGACGACGACCTCGCTCGGCTCGATGCTCCACTCGGCGAAGAAGGGCCGCAGTCCGTGCGCGGCGAGTTCCTCGGCCAGCCGTTCGGTCCAGGCGGCGTCGTCGGCGGCATAGGAGAGGAACACGTCGCTCGACCGGTCGTTCAACAGCGTGGACCTCCTGGGCACGGCTGCCTGGGGCCGTACGGCCACCGGACCGGGCCGCCGGTTGCGAGGGGGACCAGGCTAGGGCTGGAACCAACCCCTCCACCCAGGCATTGAATAAGTCGTACTAACCCAGTTCCTTTGCGTACGGGACTTTGCGGCGCGAGGGCGGGCCGAGGGCCGCCGTGGACCCGGCGGGTCGGGTGGGCCGGAGCGGTGGCCGCGGTAGCGGGGGCTGCGGCGGTGGGGTGCGCGGCAGCGGCTCGACCATCGGTGCGGCGAGGGCACCCAACTCCACCCTGCCCGTCTCCTCCCAGTCGGTCTTTCTCGACCGCCGCATCTCGGCCAGCAGGGCGGCGGCGCGCGGGCGCAGTTCCGGGTCCTTCGTCAGGGCGGCGGCCAGCAGTTCGCGCAGGGGGCGGGGTATCCCCGTCAGCGGTACCGGCGCCGTGGTGTGCCGGGCCATCAGGCTGAACAACTGCGGTACGGGAAACGGTGGCCGGCCGGTCAGACAGCGGTGGAGGACGCAGGCGGCCGCGTACACGTCGGCCTCGTGCGTCGCGTCCCCGGAGCCCTGCCACAGCTCGGGGGCGCGCAGTTCCGGGGCGCCGGTGGTGAGCGCCGCGAGTCCCAGACCGGTCACCGTGACCGCCCCGTCGGCGCCGACCATCACCTTGCCGGGCCGCAGGTCACCGTGGGCCGTGTCCCGCTCGTGTGCGGCCGCCAACGCGCGCAGCACGTCCCGGAAGAGCACCGTCGCGGCGGGTCCGGACAGGACGCCGTGCCGGTCCAGCAGGCACGCGAGGGTGACGCCCTCGACCGCGTCACTGATCAGCGCCCCGCCCGCGGCCACGGCCGAGCGCTCGTACGCCGTCCGGAACGCGGGGGCCTGCACGAACCGGTACGGCACGGCCGCCTCGGGGATCCGCAGTCCGGCCAGCCGCCGGACGTCCGCCCGGAACGCGGCCTCGCGCGGCCGGTGGATCAGCGGCCGGGCGGGCACGTACCGCACCACGGCCGGCCGCGCGGGCCCGAGACCTGCGCCGGTCGCACGGGCCACGGCCGGAGACTCGGCCTGCTCACCATCCTCGCTCCCGGATTCGTAGGCGGGCCAAGCCAGTACGACGCGCCCGCACCGTCCCGTGTGCAGTTCACGCACCTCGGTCCAGCGCGGCAGTCGCCACGGCCGGGTGACCACCATCTCAGGTCCCCGCCGTGCGCCGAGGCGCGCGGACGACCCGGACCAGGCGGGCGACCTCGCGGTCGTAGTGGGCGGTGCCGGGCCGGGTGAGGTCGAGCGGCTGGTGGATGGCGGCGAGCGGGGGAAGCGGGACGTCCGCGATCCGCGCCGGTACGAACCGCAGGCCGCCCTCGTACTTGCGGTGCAGCAGGGCGGCGTACTCGTCCCGGGCGCGCTGGTCGGCCGTCGTACCGGAGCCGAACAGCAGCACCCCCAACCGGGCCTCGGTGAGCGCCCGTTCGGTCTCCAGGAGCAAGACCAGTCCCGGCGCGACCCAGCGCACCAGGAACACCTCCAGATCCGCCGCGCGCAGCCGCCCGGCCAGCAGCTCGGCCGCCTCCGCGTCACCGTCCGCGTACGACACGAAGACGTCGTACGGACCCTGCCGCTCGGGTGGCTCAAACGCTCCGCCGCCACCGGCACCACCGTCGCCGGAACGGGCGCCCGATCGCCGCTGGCGGTATTCGTGGAATCCGAAGTACGTGCCCGCCACCGTGAGCAGCAGACCGGCGACCGCGATCGCCAGGTTCACCCCGTCAAGCCCCGTCATGGCCTGGAGTGTAGGGGTGATACCCGGACAAGGGACGGGATTTGCCCTCAGTGGACCCGGTTCAGCCAGTCGCCGTCCGCGATGCGCGTGCCACGTGCGCACAGGAGAGCGGCGACATGCGGCGCGGCCACGTACACCCAGGCGCGCACGGTGGTTCCGTCGCCGCGTACGACATTCCGGTCGACCCGTTCGTAAAGGCTGCGCGGGTCGCCCGGAACGTACTCCTCCAGCCGGTCGAGCTCGGTGAGCAGTTCGGGGTACGCCTCGGGCAACGCGGTGACGAGTTCCCCGCGGACGACTCCCCCGGGTTCCTCGACGGCGTAGGGATATCCGGGGCCGTCGTACAGCACCGCGTCCGTCAGCCGGCCGGGTTCCTCGGAGCGCGTACGGCCGCGAAGGAACAGGTCGTGGTTGGGCTCGCCGGGGCGGAGGGTGCCGTAGACGAAGAACGGAAGGGTCACAGGAACGATTCTGCATCCCCTCCGACCTCTCACACATCTCCTTGAAGGCGCTATGGACATGACATGTCATGGCCCTTTAAATCGTCTGTCGACATCAGTGCCACCCCCACGCCTTCCAGGCGCCTCCCCAAGGAGACCGATGAGTCGGACACGGCACATCCGAGGATCCCGCCTCGCCACGGCCGGCATAGCCGCCACCACGGCGACCCTGCTGGCCGCCACTCTCTCCCCCGCCGCCCACGCCGACGGCAGACCGACCCGGGCCACCGCGATCGAGAACGCGGCCTCGGCGCTCCTGCAGCACGCCACGAGCCTGGGCCTGACCTCCTCGCAGGACACCAGCGTCCGGGACGTGATCGTCGACAAGGACGGTACCCAGCACGTCCGCTACGACCGCACCTACCGCCAACTGCCGGTTCTCGGCGGTGACTTCGTGGTCCATCTGACCCCGAACGGCACGTTCCGCAACGCGAACCGCGCCACGAAGAGCCATATTTCCCTCTCCTCCATCACCCCCAAGCTGTCCGCCCCCAAGGCCGCCGACCTCGCGGTGAACGCGCTGCGTGCGGCGAACCTCGGCGACAGCCTGAAGCGGGTCAAGGCCAAACCGCAGCTGGTCGTCGACGCGCTGCACGGCACCCCGAAGCTGGCCTGGCGCACCGACGCGGTCGGCCAGGACTCCCTCGGCAACCCGGTGGCCCGCACGGTGCTCACCGACGCCCGCACCGGCGCCCAGATCGACGCCTGGGACAGCATCGAGACGGCGACGGGCGACGGAAAGTCGCTGTACAGCGGCACGGTGGCGCTGGAGACGACGCAGTCGGGGTCGTCGTACCAGCTCAAGGACCCGACCCGCGGCAACACGTACACCGGCGACGCCGCCAACAAGACCGACCTGTGCATCTTCGGCATCTGCTTCGTCCGCGCCCCCGCGACGCTGTTCACGGACGCCGACAACCACTGGGGCACGGGGGCGAACACCGACCGCTCCTCGGCGGCGGTGGACGCGCAGTACGGCACCAACGAGACCTGGGACTACTACAAGAACGTCCACGGCCGCAACGGCATCGCGAACGACGGCAAGGGCTCGTACAACCGCGTCCACTACGGCAACAACTACAACAACGCCTTCTGGGACGACAGTTGCTTCTGCATGACGTACGGCGACGGTGACGGCTCGGTCTTCGGCCCGCTGGTGGCGCTGGACGTCGCGGGCCACGAGATGTCGCACGGCGTGACGTCCAAGACGGCGGCGCTGACCTACTCGGGCGAGTCCGGCGGCCTGAACGAGGCCACCTCCGACATCACGGGCACCCTGGTCGAGTGGTACGCCAACAACCCCTCCGACCAGGGCGACTACCTCATCGGCGAGGAGATCGTCCGTCCCGGCTTCGGCAAGCCCGCCCTGCGCTTCATGGACCAGCCGTCCAAGGACGGCAACTCCGCGGACTACTGGAGCTCCTCGGTCGGCAACCTCGACGTCCACTACTCGTCCGGCGTCGCCAACCACTTCGCCTACCTCCTCGCGGAGGGCAGCGGCGCGAAGGTCATCAACGGCGTCAGCTACAACTCGCCCACGTACAACGGCTCGACGGTGACCGGCATCGGCCGGGACAGGCTCGGCAAGATCTGGTACCGGGCGCTGACGGTCTACATGACGTCCTCCACCAACTACAAGGCCGCCCGCACGGCCACCCTGAACGCGGCCAAGGACCTCTACGGCGCGGGCAGCACGGAGTACAACGCGGTGGCGGCGGCGTGGAGCGCGGTCAACGTGAACTGACGTGGTGAAGGCGGCGCTCCATGACGGGCGCCGGCCTTGCGTGGCATTGCCACGAGAAGGCCGGTGCCCGTCGGGGCATCGGCCTTCTCGTGTGGGGTGGGGTCAGGCGGCCAGTTCCGGCTGCTGGTTCGGGGACTCTGCGGGCTGTTCCTGTTTGTCGTCCCGCATCACCACCGTGGCCAGGATCGCCGCGGCGAGGACTCCGAGGGCGCTCAGGGTGAAGGTGGTGGACATCGAGGAGGTGAAGGCTTCGCGGGCCGGGCGGAGGAGGGTCGGGTGGGCCGCGGCGACTGCGCCGGCGATGGAGTGACGGGCCTCGTCGGGGGCGGCCGCGGGCATCCGGTCCGTGTAGCCGCTGGAGAGCAGCGAGCCGAGGATCGCGATGCCGAGGGCGGTGCCGGCCTGCTGGACGGTGTCGTTCAGGGCCGAGCCGACGCCCGCCTTGTCCGCCGGGATGGTGGCCATCAGCGCGCCGACCGCCGCCGGCATGGCCGCTCCGGCGCCGAGACCGAGCAGGCCCAGGGCGATCGCCGGGACGGTGAAGCCGGAGCCGGCGTCGACCGTGGTGAGCAGGGCGAAGCAGACCACCATGATCAGCATGCCGGTGAGGATCACAAAGCGATTGCCGATCTTCGCGGCCAGCTTCACGCCCGCGGTGTTGCCGACGATCGCGGTCACGGCCAGCGGCAGGAAGGCCAGGCCCGCCTTGATGGCCGAGTAGCCGAGGACGAACTGCAGGTACTGGGTGAGGACCAGCAGCAGGCCGCCGTTGCCGATCTGGACCAGGGCCAGGGAGAGCGAACCTCCGCTGAAGTTGCGGTGCTTGAAGAGGACCAGCGGGACCATCGGGGAGGAGGTCAGGTTCTCCCAGATCACGAAGGCGGTGAGGGCGAGGACCGCGATGGTCAGGCTGATCAGGGAACGGCCCTCGAGCGCGCCGTGCTGCGGGATCTCGATGATCCACCAGACCAGCGCGGTCATCCCGGCCGCGGACAGCACCGCACCCAGCGGGTCGGCCTTCTGCCAGGGCGCCTTCGACTCCGGCATCAGGGTCACACCGGCGAGGACGGCCAGGACGACGACCGGGACGTTGAGGAAGAAGATCGAGTGCCAGGAGAAGTGGTCGACCAGGACACCGCCCAGCACCGGGCTGCCGACCAGGCCGAGCATCGACACCGAGCCCCATGCCGCCATCGCCTTGCCGCGCTCCTCCTCGTCGAAGACCGTGATGAGGATGGAGAGGGTGGACGGCATGATCAGCGCCCCGCCGACCCCCATCGCCACGCGCACGGCGACGACCTGTCCCGGGTCGGCGGCGAACGAGCCTGCCAGTGACGCCGCGCCGAACAGCAGCAGGCCGGCCAGCATCACCCTGCGGCGGCCGAAGCGGTCACCGAGGCTGCCCGAGGTGAGCAGCAGACCGGCGAAGACGAGGATGTAGGAGTCGAGGATCCACTGGACGTCCTGGGCGCTCGCGCCGAGGTCCTCGGTCATCGCGGGCACCGCGACGGTCAGCGCCATGCTGTCGACCACCAGGACCAGCGTGCTCAGGCACAGCACGACGAGGATCCACCAGCGACGTGGGTTGCGGGTTTCCATCGGGGTTCTTCCTTTCGGGCTTCACCGACTGCACACGGATCAAGCGACTGCGCACACTGTTCCTGCGTTGCGTACAGCGTTCCGGACGATGCGAACACTGTACGCAGCTCGGAATGGTGTGCGCAACCCCGCTCGCTGTACGCTGGTTGCGCACGACGTACGCAGGAACGCACACACGTCCCTGAGCACCCAGAGGAGCGCCATGGCAGCCAAGGCGAAGCCGAACCCGATCCCCTCTGTCTGGGCCCGGCACCGGTCCGAGCCCGACCAGCCCGCACTCAGCCGGGCCGCGATCGTCCGCGAGGCGATCGCCATGCTCGACGCGGAGGGCATCGAGGCGCTCAGCATGCGCAAGCTCGGCGCCCGTCTGAACGCCGGCGCGACCTCCCTCTACCGGCACGTCGCCACCAAGGACGAGCTGATGGAGCTGGCCGTGGACGAGGTCGCCGCCGAGATCCACGTACCGCCCTCCGACAGCCCGGACTGGCGGGCCGCGGTCACCGAGGCCGCGGCCTCCTTCCGCGCCACCGCGCTGCGGCACCCCTGGCTGTCCTCGGTCCTCGGCCAGGCCGGCCTCGCCTATCTCGGCCCCAACCTGATGGCCTTCTCCGAGCGGCTCGCCGCGCTGTTCACGGCGATCGGCTTCCCCGACCCCAGCGGGGCGATCGACGCCGTGCTGTCGTACACGATCGGCATGAGCAGCACGGAGGCCGCCTGGCTCACCACGGTCGCCCGCTCCGGCGAGACCGAGGCCGAGTTCATCAACCGGCTGCTGCCCGCCGCCCAGCAGGCCGCGGCCGGCCACGACCATCTCTCCGGTGCCTACACCGACGCCGTCGCGGCGACCACGGACCCGGCCAGGGTCCGCGACGACAAGTTCGTCTACGCCCTGGAGATCGTGCTCGACGGTCTGGCGATGCGGCTGCCCGACTAGCCGCCCAGCGGCCCACCGGACGCCCGGTGTATCCCGGTCACCCGTTCACACGCGCCGCCCGCGCCGTTCGTGTTCTCTTCCTCGGCGACCCCACCCACGCCCATGACCTGCCGAAACACCCTCCCGGCAGCCCGTGCGGGGCTAGCCCGAGACACCCGTTCATCCCATTTCTGACGCCTTGTCAGGAAGCGGGTCCGGGCGACTGCCACTTACCTCGGAAGGGCAGGGACGCGACCGACTCGGCGGCACATGGGGGTGCCGCGGGCGTGCCCCCGTGAACTCGAGGGAGCACCATGCGCCGCACCGCCCGCATGCTGACCGGTACCGCGCTCGCCGTCGCCGCGGCGGGGCTCGCCGCCGCCCCCGCCCACGGTGGCGTCCGGGTGTCCCGGGTGTCCTCGGTCGCAGAGAGCCTGGAGGTGTACCCCTCCACCGTGGTCCCCGGTAGTCAGGTCACGGTGAACACGAAGGCGTGCGGCGACAAGGGGACGGCGGCGGGTGACGCGAGCGCGGTGGGCGCGGGCGCGTTCATGCTGGCGCCCAGCACGCACGAGGGCGACGCGATCGGCCAGTTCCGGGTGCCGCCGAGCGCGCAGCCGGGGACGTACGAGATCGTCGCGCGGTGCGCCGTGGGCGGCCGGCAGGTGGCGGGCGACCTCATGGTGGCGCTGAGCACGGCGCACGAAGGGGCGCAGCCGCGCGGAAGTGTGAAGACGGGGGTCGGCGGCGCGTTGGGCCCCGACCCCGTGCAGACCGCGGCGGGCGTGGCGGCTCTGGCCGTCGCCGCCGCGGGCGGTACCTGGCTCCTGCATCGCCGGGCGAGAGGCGACGGGATCTGACGGACACCCTCCGCTGTCCGTCCGCCGGTACCGCAAGTCCCGCCCCCTCCGGGTCCGACGCCCCTCGCGGCCCGGAGGGGGAGGGGGTCAGTTCCGGGAGAGGGGTTCGTATGCGCAGGATCGGCGACACCGCGATAGCCGCCGTCACCGTGGTCGCCCTGGGCTCCGGGGTGTTCCTGCTGGGAGGCGGCGCCGGCACGCACGCCCCGCCCCAGCCGTCCGTCGCGGAAGGCCGCCCGGACCCCGCCGAGGAGCGGCTCGCGTCCGCCGCGCTGCCACCCTCGCCGCCCACCCGCATTCGCATCCCCGCCATCCATGTGAACGCACCGCTGATGGGTCTGGCCCTGACGAAGTCCGGCAGCCTCGACGTCCCGCCCGCCGGCCAGAAGAACCTCGCCGGCTGGTACGAGTCCGGCACCGCCCCCGGTGAGAGGGGCACCGCGATCGTCGCGGGGCACGTCGACAACACCGAGGGACCCGCCGTCTTCTACGACCTCGGCGCCCTCAGGCGGGGCGCCACCATCGAGGTGGACCGGCGCGACGGGGGTGTCGCGGTGTTCACGGTGGACGCGGTCGAGGTCTACCAGGCGCGGAACTTCCCGGACGAGAAGGTGTACGGCGCGGCCGAGCGTCCCGAGCTACGGGTGATCACCTGCGGCGGCACCTACTCGAAGGCCACCGGCTACCAGGCGAACGTGGTCGTGTTCGCGCACCTGACCGGGAGCCGCTGAGCAGCTCAGCAGCCGAGCGATTCGGCCACGCCCACCTCACAGCCCGCGCCGGCCCGCGCCCAGCACCCTCACACCCCGCCCCCGCCCCCACTGAGGGCAGCGTTCCTCGCGGGAAACAACGGTGATGCTGCCGGGTAACGTCGGCACCGCACGCTGCGTTGCATGACCTCGAATACGCGTGTGGTGGTGATCGGCGCCGGCCTCGCGGGCGTACGCCTCGCCCGCCGGCTCGGTGAGCTCGGCACGCCCGCGCTGCTCGTCGGCGAGGAGGAGCACCGCCCGTACAACCGGGTCCTGCTCGCCGAGGTGCTGGCCGGCAGGTACAGCCCGGAGGTGATCGCCCTCCCGGCGCCCGCTCAGCTGACCCGCGCCCGGGTCACCGGCATCGACCGCGCCCGGCGCACCGTCGAGTGCGCGGACGGCTCGGTGATCGCATACGACCGGCTGGTCCTGGCCACCGGCTCCAACCCGGTGCTCCCGCCCCTGCGCGGGCTGTTCAGCGCGGGCGGGCACGAACTCCCCGAGGGCGTGCACGCGTTCCGCACCATGGACGACTGCCTGGGACTCTCCAAGGCGGTAAGGCCGGGTGTGCGGGCGGTCGTCATCGGCGGCGGGCTGCTCGGTGTGTCCGCGGCCCGCGCGCTCGCCGTGCGCGGTGCCCAGGTGGTCCTCGCCCAACAGGCGGAGCGGCTCATGGAGCGCCAGCTCGACCCGAACGCCTCGAAGCTCGTACTGCGGCACCTCAAGGACCTCGGCGTCGAGGTGCACACCGAGTGCCGGGTGCGGGACGTGCGCTGTGTCGGCGGCGCGGTCCGCTCGGTGGAAATGGCCGACGGGTACGCGCTCGACGCCGACCTGGTCGTCCTCGCCTGCGGCATCCACCCGCGCGCCGGCCTGGCCCAGGACGCGGGACTCGACGTCCGCAAGGGCATCGTCGTCGACGACGAACTCCGTACGTCCGACCCGTACATCCACGCCATCGGCGACTGCGTCCAGCACGACGGCACGGTCTACGGACTGGCCGCTCCGGCGCTGGAACAGGCGGATGTGCTGGCCGAGTTGCTGGCCGGGAGGGTCGACTCCCGCTACACCGGCACCCGTTCCCTGACCCGGCTCACCCTGACCGGACCCGACTCCCCCTTCGACATCGCCGCGTTCGGCGAGACCGAGCCACGCCCCGGCGACGACGTCGTCCAGCTCACGGACGCCACCCGGGGCACGTACCGCAAGGTCGTCGTCCGCGACGACCGCCT
Source organism: Streptomyces sp. HUAS 15-9 (assembly GCF_025642155.1). NCBI lineage: Bacteria > Bacillati > Actinomycetota > Actinomycetes > Kitasatosporales > Streptomycetaceae > Streptomyces > Streptomyces qianjiangensis. Next base: position 2,837,593 of record NZ_CP106798.1, read on the forward strand.
GGTCGGCGGGGTCCTCGTCGGCGAACTCGGCACCGTCGGCGCGCTCGCCCGCGCCTGGGAGGGAGCAGAGCCGCTCCCGTCCGACGGCGGCCCCCTGCTCCACCTGCTCACCAACGATGGAGGCTCCTGATGTCCACGACCGCACTCGGTGGGGACCGGTCCCACCCCACGATCGTGCTCGTCGGCCATGGCATGGTCGGCCAGCGCTTCCTCGAAGCGCTCGCCGAGCGCGGCCTGACCGCCACGCACCGCGTGGTCGTGCTGTGCGAGGAGCCGCGTCCGGCGTACGACCGTGTACAGCTCACCTCGTACTTCTCGGGCAAGACCCCGGACGAACTGTCCATGACCGACATGGAGTTCATCAAGGACCACGGCATCGAACTGCACGTGGGCGACCCGGCGGAGACGATCGACCGTGAGGCGCGCAGGGTGACCTCCCGCTCCGGTCTGGTCGTCGAGTACGACACCCTCGTACTGGCCACCGGCTCCTATCCCTTCGTACCGCCGGTCCCGGGCAAGGACGCCGAGGGCTGCTTCGTCTACCGGACCATCGAGGACCTGCTCGCGATCGAGGAGTACGCCAGGTCGCGGGCGACGACGGGTGCGGTGGTCGGCGGCGGCCTGCTCGGCCTGGAGGCCGCGGGCGCGCTGAAGGGCCTCGGACTGACCAGCCACATCGTGGAGTTCGCGCCGCGCCTGATGCCGGTGCAGGTGGACGACGGCGGTGGCGCGGCGCTGCTGCGCACGATCGAGGACATGGGCCTGGCCGTGCACACCGGTGTGGGCACGCAGGAGGTCACCGTCGGCCCCGACGGCGCGGTCACCGGCATGAAGCTGTCGGACGGCTCCGAACTCGCCACCGACCTGGTGGTGTTCAGCGCCGGAGTCCGTCCCCGCGACCAGCTGGCCCGGGACTGCGGCCTCGCGGTCGGCGAGCGCGGTGGCATCTCCGTCGACGAGCAGTGCCGTACGGTCACCGACCCGCATGTGTTCGCGATCGGCGAGTGCGCCCTTGCGGCGGACGGCCGGGTGTACGGCCTGGTGGCGCCCGGTTACGAGCAGGCGGAGACGGCCGCGGCGACCATCGCGAAGGACGAGGCGGCGTTCACGGGCGCGGACCTGTCCACCAAGCTCAAGCTTCTCGGTGTCGACGTGGCGTCGTTCGGTGACGCGCACGGCACGGCCGAGGACTGTCTGGACGTCGTCTACTCCGACTCGCGCGCGGGCCTGTACAAGAAGCTGGTCATCGGCCGGGACGGCACGCTGCTCGGCGGCATCCTGGTCGGTGACGCGGAGGCGTACGGCACACTGCGCGCCTTCACCGGCTCCGTCCCGCCGGTCTCGCCGGAGTCGCTGGTGCTGCCCGCCGGCGCGGGCGCCCCGGCGCAGCTCGGCCCCTCCGCCCTGCCCGACGAGGCGATCATCTGCTCCTGCCACAACGTGTCGAAGGGCTCGATCCGCGGCGCGGTGACCGAGCACTCCTGCACCACCGTGCCCGAGGTCAAGAAGTGCACCAAGGCCGGTACGGGCTGCGGCAGTTGCGTCAAGGTGCTCGGCCAGCTGGTCACCGCCGAGCTGGAGGCGAGCGGCGTCGAGGTCGACAAGGGCCTGTGCGGCTGCTTCTCCCAGACCCGCGAGGAGCTGTACGAGATCGTCCTCGCGCTGCGCATCAACACCTACCAGGGCCTGCTGGACCGCTACGGCCGTGAGGGCGCCCGGGGCGGCGACGGCTGCGAGGTGTGCAAGCCGGCGGTGGGATCGATCATCGCGTCCCTCGCCCCGACGATCGGCGCGAGCGGCTATGTCCTGGACGGCGAGCAGGCGGCGCTGCAGGACAGCAACGACCACTTTCTCGCCAACCTCCAGAAGAACGGCTCGTATTCGGTCGTCCCGCGCATCCCGGGCGGTGAGATCACCCCGGAGGGGCTCATCGTGATCGGGGAGATCGCCCGCGACTTCGGCCTCTACACGAAGATCACGGGCGGTCAGCGGATCGACATGTTCGGCGCGCGCGTCGAGCAACTCCCGTTGATCTGGACGCGGTTGGTGGACGCGGGCTTCGAGTCCGGGCACGCGTACGGCAAGGCGCTGCGCACGGTGAAGTCCTGTGTGGGCCAGACCTGGTGCCGCTACGGCGTCCAGGACTCCGTGCGCATGGCGATCGACCTGGAGCTGCGCTACCGGGGACTCAGGTCGCCCCACAAGCTCAAGTCGGCGGTCTCCGGCTGCGCCCGCGAGTGCGCGGAGGCCCAGTCGAAGGACTTCGGCGTCATCGCCACCTCCAACGGCTGGAACCTGTACGTCGGCGGCAACGGCGGCGCCACCCCGCGCCACGCGGACCTGCTGGCCCAGGATCTGTCGGACACCGAACTGATCCGCCTGATCGACCGGTTCCTGATGTTCTACATCCGCACCGCGGACCGTCTGGAGCGCACCTCGACCTGGCTGGAGCGGATCCCGGGCGGCCTGGACCATGTGCGTGACGTGGTCGTGGAGGACTCCCTCGGCATCTGCGAGGAGCTGGAGTCCCTGATGAAGGACCATGTGGCGCACTACGCCGACGAGTGGGCGACCACCATCAACGACCCCGACAAGCTCGCCCGGTTCGTGTCCTTCGTGAACGCGCCCGACACCCCCGACCCGGTCGTCGGCTTCGTCCCCGAGCGCGACCAGATGAAGCCCGACCTCCCCCTGCTGACCATCGGCCACCGTCCCCTGGAAGGAAGCGCCCAGCGATGACCCTGGCACCCGAGACGACCGCCCTGAAGATCCGGCTGCGGCTGGACGAGGACTGGTTGACCATCTGTGATCTGACCGCGCTGACGCCGGGCCGCGGGGTTGCGGCGCTGCTGCCCGACGGGCGCCAGGCCGCGATCTTCCTGGACCGCGAGGGCCGGGTGTACGCGATCGACAACCGCGATCCGTTCGGCGGCGCGGCGGTCCTCTCCCGTGGCCTGACCGGCACCCACCAGGGCCGCCCGTTCGTCGCCTCCCCGCTGCTCAAGCAGCGCTTCGACCTGACCTCCGGGCGGTGCCTGGACGACGAGACGGTACGGGTGGCGACGTACGAGGTGCACGCGGCCTGACGTGAGGGGGGTCACCCCTTGAGGGCGTCGTAGTACACGCCCGTCAGCCGCGCCGAGGCGTCCCAGAGCCGCGTTGCCGCTTCGTCGTCGCGTGTCCACGGCGCCCGCCAGGACGGTTCCGGGGCGCCGCGCCACATCGCGAACGAGGGGCCGAAGAAGGAGTCGGGCCGGACGCCGGGGGCCGTGGCCGCGTACAGCGTGGGCAGGGCGCCCGTCTCCGCCGGCTGGGCGAAGACGCGGTTGGCGAGTTCCATGAGCCGTTCGGCACCCCGGCGTCCCTCGGCACGGGGGCCCGCGGTCTGGAGGTTGGTGGCGGCGTATCCGGGGTGGGCGGCGGTCGCGACCACGTCCGCGCCGGTGGCCGCCAGCCTGCGCGCCAGCTCGTGGGTGAAGAGCAGGTTGGCGGTCTTGGAGCGGGCGTAGGCGATCCAACGCCGGTACCGGCGCTCGCTGTTGAGATCACGGATGTCGATGTTGGCGAGCGCGTGCATCGCGCTCGCCAGGGTCACCACGCGGGCGCCGGGCGCGGCGAGCAGCGCGGGCATCAGCAGTCCGGTGAGGGCGAAGTGCCCGAGGTGGTTGACCCCGAACTGCGTCTCGAACCCGTCCGCCGTCGTCCCGTACGGCGGCGCCATCACCCCGGCGTTGTTGACGAGCAGGTCGAGACGGTCGTACGACAGCCCGCCCGCGAAGTCCCGCACCGACGCCAGGTCCCCGAGGTCCAGCCGCCCGAACCGGGCCTCGGCGCCGGGCACCTCCTCCAGGAGCCGGTCCACCGCCGCTCTCCCCCGCGCCTCGCTGCGGCACGCGAGGACCACCCGGGCACCCTTACGAGCGAGCTCCCGCGCGGTGACATACCCGAGCCCGCTGTTGGCGCCGGTGACGACGGCGGTGCGGCCTGTGAGGCCGGGGATGTCGTGCGCGTTCCAGCCTGTCATGAGGGCTCCTCCTCGACCGCTCGGCACCGGCTGCTCGCCCCTGGCCGTAAGGCTTCAGCCTAGGGGCGGCCACGGCTCGGCCGCACTCGGGACGGGTCGTGTGTCCAGGTAGAACCACTCGGCCGTGGGCCCTGGTACGGGTACCGGTTCCGCCCTGGAGGTCGCCACGGGCCCCGGGCCGGACGAGGGCTCCTCGGCCGCCGCTCCCACCGCTCCCGCCACTGCCGCCGCTGCCGCCGCCGTCCCCGTCGGGTCCGGCATCAGCAGTTCCACCCGTCTGCCCGCCGCCCGCCGCTGCGCCACGAACTCGTCGATCTGGGTGCGGCAGGCGTGGTCGAGGTGGGTGACCTGGAGCAGGTCGAGCCGGATGCGCGGCCGGTCCGCGGCGGCGGCCTGTTCCAGCGCGTCGATCAGGCGCGGCAGCCTCAGGAAGGTGGCGTTGCCCGCCACGACGACCTTGGCGGTGTCGTCCTCGACCTGGTGCCGTACGACGGCCTGGGACATGCGCAGCGCGGCCAGCACCACCCCGGCGGCGAGGCCGACGAGGACCCCCTCCAGCAGCGCGCTGGCCATGATGACGACGGTGGTGAGCGCCATGACGACGAACTCGCCCCGGTCCTGGCGCCACATCTTCGGGAACTCCGCGGGCGCGAACAGCTTCCAGCCGCTGTGCACGAGCACCCCGGCGAGCACCGAGATCGGGATCAGCGCGAGGACCTGGGGCAGCAGCAGGGCGAAGCCGAGCAGCCACAGGCCGTGCAGGGTGCGGGACAGGCGCGTCCTGGCCCCCGCCTGTACGTTCGCCGAGCTGCGGGCCACGACCGCCGTGATGGGCAGCGCCCCGAGGATGCCGGCGATCGTGTTTCCGGCGCCCTGGGCGATGAGCTCGGTGTTGTAGCGAGTGCGCGGGCCGTTGTGCATGCGGTCCACGGCGGCGGCGGTGAACAGACTCTCCGCCGAGGCGATGACCGTGAAGGTGAGGATCGCGGTGATGATCCCGGCGTCGGCGAGACCCGCGAACTGCTCAGGGCCCGGGACGCTGACGGCGTCCGTCAGGCTGCCGACCCTGAGCGTCCGCACGTCCACGCCGGGCAGGGCGGCGACCGCGCTGCCGATGCCGACGGCGACGAGCGCGGCCGGGATCTTCTTCACCGGGCCGGGGACCTTCTTCCACAGGGCGCTGAGCGCGATCGTGACGATGCCGAGCCCGCGTACGGGAGTTGGTCGCCCGCATCCGGGCCGTGCACCGGCGCAATCTGCGGACGCCGTCCGATCCGTCCCCGCAGGAGGCCCCGTACGAGCCGTACGAGGGTGAATGGGACGGTCCCGAGCCGGGACCCCTCGTCGTGGACCGGCGGACGCGGCAGGTGTGGGTGGGCGAGGCGCCGGTCACGCTGACGCCGAAGGAGTTCGAACTGCTGGCCCTGCTCTCCGACGACCCGGGCGCCGTCTACTCGCGGCAGCAGATCCTCAGCCGGGTCTGGGACGAACACTACGACGGCCCGACCAAGACGCTGGACGTGCATGTCGCCACCCTGCGCCGCAAGTTGGGCGACCCGGCGTGGATCCAGACGCTGCGCGGTGTCGGCTTCCGGCTCGCCGTCCGCAGCCCGGGTCGGCCCCAGGCCGGGCCTGCCGATGCCGCGGCGTCATGACCCGCCGTCTGCTGCTGAGTTATCTGAGCCTCGCGGGCCTGGTCCTGCTGTGTCTGGAGGTCCCCCTGGGCTTCGTGTACTCGCGGGCCGAGAAGGACCGGGTCGTCAACTCGGCCCATGACGAGGCGGCGTCGGTGGCCGCGTATGCCGAACTGTCCCTCGCCGCCCGGCGCCGGGAGGAACTGGTCGAGCGGGCCGAGCACTGCGCCGAGCGCATCGGCGGAGAGGTGGTCGTCCTGGACGCGGACGGTGATCTGCTGGCCGCCTCGCGCCGTCTGTCGGACCTGGAGGAACGCTCCCTGCCGACCCGTCCCGAGGTCGTCGCGGCGCTGAGCGGCCGGGCCGGCACCGATGTCCGCGCGTCCACGATCGGCGGTGTCCGCCATCTGTCCGTGGCGGCTCCGGTCGGGCACCGTACGCGGGAGGCGGACCGGGCTCAGGGCGCCGTGCAGATCACCCTTCCGACGGCGTTGGTGCACGACCGCGTCCACCGGGCCTGGCTGGCGCTGGCCCTCGCGGGCCTCGCGGTCCTGACCGCGGTCGCGGCCGTGGCGTTCGCGTTCGCGCGCTGGGCGGGCCGTCCCATCCGCAGGCTGGAGGAGGCGACGCACCGGCTGGCCGACGGCGCGCGGCCCACCTGCGTACGGGTCACCTCGGGCCCGCCGGAGGTCCGCAGTCTTGCCGCGGCCTTCAACAGCACGGCCGCCCGCCTCGAACATCTGCTGGCGTCGCAGCGCGCCTTCGCCGGCGAGGCCTCGCACCAGCTGAAGACACCGCTCGCGGCCCTGCGCCTCAGGCTGGAGAGCCTGGAGCCCGACATCACCCGGCGTGCCCGGCCCAGCCTCGCCGCCGCCGTCACGGAGACCGACCGGATGGCGAGGCTGGTCGAGGGCCTGCTGGCCATGGCCCGCCTGGAGGAGGACTCGGCCGTCGCGGGCCCGGTCGACGTGGGCGCGGTCTGCGCGGAGCGGCACCGGACCTGGGCGCCGCTGTTCGAGCGTGAGGACGTCTCGCTCGTCCTGTTCGCCGGCAGCGTGGGTCCGGTACTCGCCGTGCCCGGGGCCGTCGAACAGATCCTGGACAACCTTCTGTCCAACGCCTTACGAGCCTCTCCCGCCGGCAGCACGGTCACCATGGAGCTACGGCTCCGCACCCCCGCGCACCGTCCCTTCCGCGACAGCCGCCCGTGCTGGGTCGACCTGCACGTCACGGACGAGGGTCCGGGCATGACGGCGGAACAGCGCGCCCGCGCCTTCGACCGGTTCTGGCGTGCCCCGGGCGCACCCAAGGGCGGTACGGGCCTGGGGCTCTCGCTGGTCCAGCGGCTGGCCCACGCCGGCGGCGGAGAGGTGAGTCTGCGTCCGGCAGCCACGGGCGGCCTCGACGCCGTGGTCCGCATGCCCTCGGCGGAGCAGCCGCCCGAGGGAGACCCCGCAGCTGACCCGGACCCCGTGCCGTCCGACCGCGCGCTACAACTTTTCCCCTCGAAGGTGCATCCAACATAGCGACCTGCATCTTCCCATTCGCCCGATGGAGGCGGATGCGCCATGTTTCTGCATACCCGACTCTTCTCCCGGCGCGGCCTGACGGCCGCCCTGACCGCCGCCGCGGCGGCCCTCGCGACCGCGGGCGTCGCGGAGAGCGCGACGGCAACGACAACAACTACGGCTCAGACGTCGGCCGGAACCCGTATCTGTGCCGTGAAGGACCTGTACCTGTCCATGGGCCGCGGGGAAGGCGCGGCCGGCTCGCTCTACCAGCCCATCCGGTTCACCAACACCAGTACGAGCAAGTGCGCCCTGCGCGGCTACCCGGGCGTCAGCGTCCTCGACACCGCACACAAGCAGATCGGCCCGGCCGCCACCCGCTCCGGCTCGCCCTACGGCACGGTCACGCTGGCCCCGGGCCACTCCGCATCGGCGATCATCCGCACCACCAACGGTCCCGTCGGCGGCCCCTGCCTGCGCACCGGCACCTATCTGCGGATCTACCCACCGGGCTCGTACACCTCCACCCTCGTCCCCACACACTGGACGACGTGCTCCCACCTCTTCCAGGTCGGCCCGATCAACACGGAGGGCACCATCTGACCCACCACCACATCACGCGCACCCAAGGGGCGGCACCCTGTCGCCGCGGGCTTCGCCGCTGGGTACCGTGTGTACATGTCCACTCGCGCGGAGTTGCGTCGGATACGCAGGATCGACCGCTGGATGGGGATCATTCTGCCGAGGGTGGTCCGACGCGTGGTCAACGGCGAGGTGGCGCAGCCCGGTTGGTTGCCTCGCCGCTGGCTGACCCTGGTGTCCGGTGACCTCGACCGGGACGCGGGTGTCGGCGCTGTCTGGCTCGTCTGGCGTCCCGGGTCCGCGAAGGCGGAGACGCATACCGTACTGATTGAGCGCTGCGGCGAGAAATGGCAGTACACAGGCGGTGGCAGTACGTCGGACGGTGACCTGCCTGCGGAGAGGCCGGCGGCGGGCCGGCCGGGACAGGTCGGCATGATCGAGCTCGGCGGGAGCGCAGGTGGTCTGAGCCGCGCCTACCGGCTGCGGCATCGTCATCCGGACGGCATCGGGACGGCCCCGTGGGTCGGGTCCGACGAACTTCAGGTGGCGGCCGAAGTGGATCACCTCCTGCTCGGCGACCGACGGATCGAGGTGCCCGGGCACGGCAGGCTCATCGTGGTCTGGAAGTCCCCGTCCACAGGCCGCGGGGGGATACGACCGCTCATCGTGGCTGTGGGGCGCGAAGGCTCGGAGCTCTCCAGGATCGGCCCTCACGACAGTATGGACAGCTACACCTGGGCAGAGTTGAGCGGCCGGACTGAGTGATGGCTGCGCATCCTTGCGTTCTGCACTCTCCGCCTCTGGATCTACGCTGCGGAGAACGCGTCCTCGACCTGATCCAACCGTTCCGACCACCAGTGCAGAAGCGCCTCGTCCGCGGTGAACAGCTCGTCGAAGGAGAAATCGCCGCGGCCGTAATGGAACTCCAGCTGCCAGAAGTCCGTCATCCGCTTCCACCACAGCCGCCGGGCACCGTCCACCAACGCGGCCGGCTCCAACGGCACAACCGACCGGTAGCCGTCGACGAACGCCGACACCCGGGCGAGGTCGAACACCCCGCACACCCCGAACTGCACCTGAGCCGTCCGTACGACCTCTTCCGCATAGGGACGCACATCGACCCGGTCCCAGTCCAGGACGGCGGCAAGGTTCCCGCCCTCCCAAAGGAGGTTCCGGTACTGAACGTCACCATGCGTCCATCCATGACCGCCCTTGAGTGGGACAGATCGCGGACGGCGATCGGCGTGCTCGAAGACCGAGGCCCGCCTGCGGTCCAGAGCCGCGACGGTCGCCTTGTCGAATTCGCTGCCGGTTCCTTTGTCGAGCACGGCAGCCGACAGCCGCTCGGCCTTCTCCACCGCCCGCTCCGGTGATGTCACCTCCGCTGTGATCGTCTCCGGTACAGCCGGCAGGAGGCCTTGGTCGCAAGAGCGGCCCAGGCTCAGATGCAGGCGCCCCAGATGCGCGCCCAGCGAAGCCACCTGGGGCAGGCTGAGATCAATGCCCCGGACATGGGAGCCGGTCACCCACGGAAACAGACACCAGGTGCCACCGTCGACCTGTGCCACCAGTGCCCCTGACAGGGTGTGGAAGGGGGCACTCACCGGGACACCGTCGGCGGCAAGAGCCCTCAGCACCCCCAGATTCCGTCGCAACCGATCGAGCGAGACATCCGTGACCCGCTTCAGAGCGAACCGACCGGCCGCGGTGTCGAGCCTCCAGTTGGCATTCATCAAGCCGTCAGCGAGGCATCTGCGCTCCCGCACCTCTCCGATGCCGAAGATGTCGATCAGCTCCGCGAGCACGCCGTCCTGGATGTCGCCACGGCCCGCCGCGGTCGCATCAATCACCTCGCGGACGATACGCGAGCACACCCACACGAGCACGACGATCACCTCAGGCTGATGTCGGCTGACGTCCCCGCAGACGATGCGCGAAGGGGCGGCACCCCCGCACAGGGTGCCGCCCCTTCTTTTTCGAGCGCCGGAGCCGTCGTCGATCGGTCTTGAGGGTCGGGGACCGACGACGGCTCCGGGGTCTGGTGGCCGTAAGGCGGGGCTTCGAAGTTGGGCCGTGGTCCAGGGCCGGCAAGTGGCAGTTCCGGGCCACCGGCGGCCCCGGTGTGGCCTGGCAGACGCCGTCGGTTCTGGCCCGGATCCGCCAATCGGCGACCGGTGTGACGGCTACGGCCGGCCGTTGGCCCCCGCACCGCCCAGCTTCGAAGACCCGTAAGGCCTGGGCCTAGCGGTGGTCGCTGCCCGCCGACTGGGTTGCCGCGCGGCCGGCCTCGAGGCGGGCGACCGGGATGCGGAACGGGGAGCAGGAGACGTAGTCCAGACCCACCTCGTGGAAGAAGTGGACCGACTCGGGGTCGCCGCCGTGCTCGCCGCAGACGCCGAGCTTCAGGTCGGGGCGGGTCTCGCGGCCCGCCTTGGCCGCCGCCTTCACCAGGGAGCCGACGCCGTCCTTGTCGATCGTCTCGAACGGGGAGACTCCGAAGATGCCCTTCTCCAGGTAGGCCGTGAAGAAGGAGGCCTCGACGTCGTCGCGGGAGAAGCCCCACACCGTCTGGGTCAGGTCGTTGGTGCCGAAGCTGAAGAACTCCGCCGCCTCCGCGATCTGGTCCGCCGTCAGCGCGGCACGCGGCAGCTCGATCATGGTGCCGATCGCCAGCTTCAGGCGGACGCCCGTCGCCGCCTCGACCTCCGCGATGACCTGGTCGGCCTCGTCGCGGACGATCTCCAGCTCCTGGACGGTGCCGACGAGCGGGATCATGATCTCGGCACGCGGGTCGCCCTTGGCGTTCTTGCGCTCGGCCGCGGCCTCGGCGATGGCCCGGACCTGCATGGTGAACAGACCGGGGATGACCAGGCCGAGGCGTACTCCGCGCAGGCCCAGCATCGGGTTCTGCTCGTGCAGCCGGTGGACGGCCTGGAGCAGGCGCAGGTCGTTCTCGTTGGCGTCCTTGCGGGACTCGGCGAGGGCGACGCGGACCGACAGCTCGGTGATGTCCGGCAGGAACTCGTGCAGCGGCGGGTCGAGGAGGCGGATTGTGACGGGCAGGCCGTCCATCGCCGAGAACAGCTCGACGAAGTCCTGCTTCTGGAGCGGGAGCAGCTGCTTGAGGGACTCCTCGCGCTCCGTGTCCGTGTCGGCCAGGATCAGGCGCTCGACCAGCTCACGCCGGTCGCCCAGGAACATGTGCTCGGTGCGGCACAGGCCGATGCCCTGCGCGCCGAAGCGACGGGCGCGCAGCGCATCCTCGGCGTTGTCCGCGTTGGCACGGACGCGCAGGCGCCGCTTGCGGTCGGCGAAGGCCATGATGCGGTGCACGGCCTCGACCAGTTCGTCGGCGTCGTGGGCGCCCGCGTGCATCCGGCCCTCGAAGTACTCGACGACCGGGGAGGGGACCACCGGGACCTCGCCCAGGTAGACCTTGCCCGTCGAGCCGTCGATGGAGATCACGTCGCCCTCTTCGACGATGTGACCGCCCGGCACCGTCATCCGGCGGCGCTTGGTGTCGACCTCCAGCTCCTCGGCGCCGCAGACACAGGTCTTGCCCATGCCGCGCGCGACGACGGCCGCGTGGGAGGTCTTGCCGCCGCGGGAGGTCAGGATGCCCTCGGCCGCGATCATGCCGTCCAGGTCGTCGGGGTTGGTCTCGCGGCGGACCAGGATGACCTTCTCGCCCGAGCGGGACCACTTGACGGCGGTGTACGAGTCGAAGACCGCCTTGCCGACCGCCGCGCCCGGCGAGGCCGCGATGCCCCGGCCGACCTGCTCGGTCTTGGCGGTGTCGTCGAAGCGCGGGAACATCAGCTGGGCCAGCTGGGCGCCGGTGACGCGCTGGAGCGCCTCGGTCTCGTCGATCAGGCCCTGGTCCACCAGCTGGGTCGCGATACGGAAGGCGGCACCGGCGGTGCGCTTGCCGACGCGGGTCTGGAGCATCCAGAGCTGGCCGCGCTCGATGGTGAACTCGATGTCGCAGAGATCCTTGTAGTGGTTCTCCAGGGTCTCCATGATCTGCATCAGCTGGTCGTACGACTTCTTGTCGATCTGCTCCAGCTCCGCGAGCGGAACCGTGTTGCGGATGCCCGCGACCACGTCCTCGCCCTGCGCGTTCTGCAGGTAGTCGCCGTAGACGCCCTGGTGGCCGGAGGCGGGGTCACGGGTGAAGGCGACACCCGTGCCGGAGTCGGGGCCCAGGTTGCCGAAGACCATCGAGCAGACGTTGACGGCCGTGCCGAGGTCGTGCGGGATGCGCTCCTGGCGGCGGTACAGCTTGGCCCGGTCGGTGTTCCACGAGTTGAAGACCGCCTCGATGGCGAGGTCCATCTGCTCGCGCGGGTCCTGCGGGAAGTCCCGGCCGGCCTCGGTCTTGACGATCTTCTTGAACTTGGTGACCAGCTTCTTGAGGTCGGCCGCCTCCAGGTCCGTGTCGACCGTGACCTTCTTGGCCGCCTTGGCCGCGTCGAGGGCCTCCTCGAAGAGCTCGCCGTCGACGCCGAGGACGGTCTTGCCGAACATCTGGATGAGGCGGCGGTAGGAGTCCCACGCGAAGCGGTCGTCGCCGGCCTGCTTGGCCAGGCCCTGCACTGACTTGTCGGAGAGGCCGATGTTCAGGACGGTGTCCATCATGCCGGGCATGGAGAACTTGGCACCCGAGCGGACCGACACCAGGAGGGGGTTGTCGGCCTGGCCGAGCTTCTTGCCCATCCGCTCCTCGAGGGCGGCGAGGTGCGCACTCACCTCGTCACGCAGTGCCGCCGGCTCCGAGCCACTGTCGAGGTAGACCTTGCAGGCCTCGGTGGTGATGGTGAAGCCCGGAGGGACCGGGAGGCCCAGGTTGGTCATCTCGGCGAGGTTGGCACCCTTGCCGCCCAAGAGGTCCTTGAGGTCCTTGTTTCCCTCGGTGAAGTCGTAAACGAACTTCGCTACGTGGGGTTCTTTGTTTTCCGACACGGGTCTCGACTCCTTGAGGCCGCGGTGGCTGCCCTGACGGCGAGGAACATACCCAGATCGAAGGCGCCTGGGTACGTCTACTTGTGTGTCATGCGCCCGTAACCAGTCGTCCGCCAGTGGATCGAAAGTCAAAGCTTGGCAAGCAGAGACAGCCTGATGTTTTCATTTCTTGAACGCACCCATGCCCACAGGTGCGGTTTTCCGCTCAGGTGAGCGGCTCCTAGCACGTCTGATTTCGATCGATGAACGATCAAGCGGTGGCACCGAGTGCCACCCCTTGGAAAAGTGCAGTCGCCCAAGATCCGCTCATCTGAGCGCAACCCTTATCAAGGGTGGCGAGAATCACGCTGTCACAGCGAGCCGGATTTCACCATGCGGACGTGACTCAAGACGGAAACGCGGACGTCACAGGGGTGTCAGGCGGAGCGCGGCGCTCACATCCCGAGCGCCGTCAGCCGCTCCTCCACCCGCTCAGGTGCGTACAGGTGCTCCACGACCAGCGCACCCGCGCCGACCAGCCCGGCCCGCTCCCCGAGCCGCGAGGTGACGACATCCAGATGGGCCGTCGAGCGGGGCAGCGCCCGCTGGTACAGCAGTTCCCGGACACCGGTGAGGAAGGGTGTTCCGGCCAGATCTCCGGCGATCATCAGCACGCCGGGGTTGAGCAGGGTCACGACCGTCGCAAGCACGTCCCCGACCCGGCGCCCGGCCTCCCGGGCGAGCGCGGCCGCCTTCGGGTGCCCGGAGGCCAGCAGATCCCGTACGTCCGAGCCGGAGGCCGCCGGGACACCGGCCTCCGCCAGCCGCCGGGCCACGGCGCCACCGCTGGCGACGGCGGCGAGACAGCCGTACGAACCGCACCGGCACAGCGCCTCCGCGCCCACCCGGATGTGCCCGATGTCCCCGGCGCCGCCGTCGGCGCCCCGGAAGATCGAGCCGTCCACCACGACGCCGGCGCCTATGCCGGTGGACACCTTGATGAGCACGAAGGCCGAGCAGTCGGGGTGTCCGGTGCGCTGCTCGCCGTACGCCATGAGGTTCGCGTCGTTGTCCACGAGCACCGGCACGGCGGCGGCGCCGGTGTGCTCGGTGAAGGCGCGGGAGAGGCGGCCGCGTATGTCGTAGCCGTCCCAGCCCGGCATGATCGGCGGCTGTACGACCCGGCCGGTCTCGCTGTCGACCGGTCCCGGCACCGCGAGCCCGATCCCGCACACCTCGTCGGCCCGGTGTCCCGCCTTCTCCAGCAACTCGGAGAACCAGTGGCCGAGTTCGCCCAGTACGACCTCGGGGCCGTCCTCGATGACCAGCGTGCCGGAGTGCTCGGCGAGGATCTCGCCGGTCAGGGACAGGACGGCCGCGCGGGCGTGCCGGGTGTCGAGGTCGGCGGCGAGGACCACCGCGTGCGAGTCGTCGAACTCCAGGGTGATGGAGGGGCGCCCGCCGAGCGGCGAGTCGACCGGACCGCCGGCTCCCTCGCGCAGCCAGCCGGCCCGGAACAGCCGGTCGAGGCGCTGTCCGACGGTGGCCCGGGACAGCCCGGTGGCCTGCTGCAGGGCACCACGTGTGATCGCCCGCCCGCTGCGCACCAGTTCGAGCAGATCGCCGGCGCTGGCCTGACTGCCACCTCTGCCGGTCCTGCCGGGCTGTCCAGTCATGCACACCCCCTTGTGTTTCTCAAGTTTGCATTACATATTGAGTTTTGCGTGTTAAATAGACGTAACCCTGCGGTTGCCACAGCCGAACCCGGTCGGCCGGACGTCTTTTCGGGGAGCCCCGAGTGGATCACACTGCCCAGCTCACCGCCCGCCCCACGGAGCGCGCCATTGCATACGATCCGCCTCTTCCGGCGGACGCGCCGCACGTCAGGGCCGCCCGGGTGCTGGCGGACAACTGGACCGGCACCTCCACGGTGCCCTCGCGCAGTCTGTATCCGCACCAGTGGTCGTGGGACTCCGCGTTCATCGCGATCGGGCTGCGGCATCTGTCGCCCCTGCGGGCCCAGACGGAGCTGGAGACGCTGCTGGCCGCCCAGTGGGCCGACGGGCGCGTCCCGCACATCGTGTTCAACCCCTCCGTACCGCTCGACGCCTACTTCCCGAGCCCCGACTTCTGGCGCTCCTCGACCGCGGGGCGGGCCGCGGGCGCCCCGCGCACCGTACAGACCTCGGGCATCGTGCAGCCACCGGTGCACGCGCTGGCGGCCTGGCTGGTGCACCGCGCCGACCCGGGGCTGTCGCGGGCCCGCGGCTTCCTGGCCCGCGTCTACCCACGGCTGGCCTCCTGGCACCGCTATCTGCTGCACCGGCGGGACCTGGGCGGCGGCGGACTCGCGTCCGTCGTGCACCCCTGGGAACAGGGTATGGACAACAGCCCCTGCTGGGACGCCCCGCTGTCCCGCGTCACCCCGGCCCCGGCCCGCTCCTTCCGCCGCGCCGACCTCGACCACGGCGCGCCGGAGGACCGGCCGACGGATCTGGACTACGGGCGGTACGTGCGGCTGGCGGCCGACTACCGGGACCGCGGATACGCCGACGGGCCGGGCGAGTTCGCGGTCGAGGACCCGGCCTTCAACGCCCTGCTCATCGTCTCGGAGCACGCATTGGCCAGGATCGCCCACGAACTCGGCGCGACGGGCACGGCCCGGCACGCGCGCGCGGAGCGGCTGACGGCGGCGCTGGTGGAGCGGCTGTGGGACCCGGAGGCGGGCATCTTCCTGTGCCGGGACGTGCGCGACGGCGCTCTGATCCCGGAGCGCGGCGTGTCCGGTCTCGTCCCGCTGCTCCTGCCCGAGCTGCCGCGCGAGATCGTCACCGCTCTCCTCGCCGCCCTCGGCGGCCCGCACTTCGGACTCGGGGACAGCACCCGCCTGGTACCCAGCTACGACCTCCTCGGCGAGGCCTTCGACCCGCACCGCTACTGGCGGGGCCCGGCCTGGTTCAACACGAGCTGGCTGGTGGAACGCGGGCTGCGGGTGCACGGCGAGCGCGAGCGGGCGGACGCGCTGCGGGAGGCGGTCGTGGAGACGGCCGACGCGACCGGGTTCGCCGAGTACGTCGATCCGTACACCGGCGAGGCGTGCGGCGCGACCGGCTTCGGCTGGACCGCCGCCCTCGCGCTGGATCTGCTGCACGAGCCACCAGGACTTGGCAAAACCCCGGCGCACGACGTGTCCGGGGCGGGAACCGGAACGTTCCACAGGAGTGACAAGGGAGGGGACCGGGGATGACGGACCGGCATCACCTGCTCGTGCACGGCGAGACCTTCGCCGCCGTCGGCGACCGTGGTGACATCAGCGGCGTACGGGGCAACAGCTCCCCGGACGGGTTATTCGTGCGCGACGCCCGACACCTCAGCCGCTGGCAGCTGACGATCGACGGCGCGGTGCCCGAGGCGCTCACACCGGTCGCGGACGGGGACGGGGCGCGCTGTGTGCTCGTACCGCGCGGTGGCCGCACGGAGCCGCCCGCGCACACCCTCTTCCGTGAACAGGCCGTCGGCGACGCGTCGTTCGTCGAGTCGCTGCGGGTGACCAGCAACCGCCCGGTGCCGACCACGGTGCGCCTGGCCATCACCGCCGACGCCGACTTCGCCGACCAGTTCGAGCTCCGCTCCGACCACCGCACCTACACCAAGAGCGGCGTCGTACGCTCCCGCCAGGTCCTCGACGACGGCGTGGAGTTCACCTACCGGCGCGGTGAGTGGCGCTCCTGTACGGCCATCATGTCCGACCCGGCCCCGGACGGCGTCGAGGAGACCGGCACCGGCGCCCGGCGCCTCGTCTGGACCCTGGACCTCGAACCGCACGGCACGACGGAGCTGGTGCTGCGCGTCATCGCCCGGCCGCACGGCGAGAAGCGCGCGCTGCGCGTGCCGCGTTCCCCGGCCGCCGTGAACGAGCAACTCCTGGCGTTGGAGGGCGAGTTCGTGGAGGGCGTGGCCTTCCCGACGGGCTGGCCGGAGCTGGCGGCGGCCTGTGCCCGCGGGCTCGCCGACCTCGCCGCGCTCCAGGTCCCGGCGACCGGCCCCGACGGCGAGGAACTGCGCGTACCGGCGGCCGGGGCGCCCTGGTTCCTGACCCTCCTCGGCCGGGACGCCCTCCTCACCTCCCTCTTCGCCCTCCCCTACCGCCCCCGGCTGGCCGCCGCCACGCTTCCCGCGCTGGCCGCCACCCAGGCGACGGAGACGGGGACGTCCTCGGTGGCCCAGCCCGGCAAGATCGTGCACGAGGTGCGGCACGGGGAGCTGGCGCACTTCGGGCAGGTGCCGTTCCGGCGCTACTACGGCTCCGTCGACGCGACCCCGTTGTTCCTCATCCTGCTCGGCGCGTACGTCGAGCAGACCGGGGACTCGGCCCTGGCCCGCCGTCTGGAGCCGCACGCCCGTGCGGCGGTCGGCTGGATGCTGGACCACGGCGGGCTGACCTCGCGCGGCTATCTGGTCTACCGGGCCGACCGGGGCGGCCTCGCCAACCAGAACTGGAAGGACTCCCCCGGCGCCATCTGCTCGGCCGACGGCACCCGCGCGTCCGGCCCGGTGATGGCGGCGGGGGCCCAGGGGTACGCGTACGACGCGCTGCGCCGCACGGCGTCGGTGGCACGCGCCGTGTGGGAGGACGAGACCTACGCGGCCCTGCTCGAACAGGCCGCCGCCGACCTGCGCGACCGTTTCCAGCGGGACTTCTGGATGCCGGAGCACTCCTTCCCGGCGCTCGCGCTGGACGGGACGGGCCGCCAGGTCGACGCGCTGGCGTCCGACGCGGGGCATCTGCTGTGGTCCGGCCTCCTGGACAAGGAGTACGGCGAGGTGGTGGGCCGACGGCTCCTGGAACCGGACTTCTTCTCGGGCTGGGGCGTACGCACCCTGGCGTCCGGTCAGCCGGCGTACCACCCGCTGTCGTACCACCGGGGTTCGGTCTGGCCGCACGACAACGCGCTGATCACCCTGGGCCTGGCCCGCTACGGCCTGCACGACGAGGCCCGCACGGTCGCCCACGCCCTGGTCGACGCGGCCACCGCGACCGGCCACCGGCTCCCGGAGGTCCTGGCCGGCTACGGCCGCGAGACCCACGCGGAACCGGTCCCCTATCCCCACGCGTGCGTCCGGGAGTCCCGTTCCGCCGCGGCCCCGTTGGCGCTGCTCACGGCCGTCGGGGGCGCCTAGCAAGAGTGTTGACGAGCCGTTTGCCGGGTGTTTGCCCGGGGCCCTGAACAGGCACCGGGGGCGAACCGTACGGGAAGGCGGCGGGCCAGGCGGGCCGGGGAGTTCCCGGCCCTGCCCAGCCTCCCCAGCGTGGCCCGCCGCTCCGTCACGGGCCTCGCACGGAAGGACCTCCGGGTGCCTCAGCACACGAGCACGCGCCAGTCACGCAGTACGACCGGGGAACCCAGCGGCTCCGCCGAGGGGACCGCGGTCAAGGATCCGGAGGATGGGACGACCGACGCCGAAGCATTCGCCCGGGACGAGTTCGGGGCCCGGCCGGAGGCGACGGGGGCGGGGGAAGCCGAGTCGGCGGCCGCCGTTTCGGCTTCGGCGGAGACCGGATCGAAGACCACCGGCACGGCAGGAGCCGGGACGAAGACCACCGGCACGGCAGGAGCCGGAACGAAGACCACCGCGGCAGGAGCCGGAACGAAAACCGCCGGTACGGCAGGAGCCGGAACGAAAACCACCGCGGCAGGAGCCGGAACGAAAACCACCGGCACGGCAGGAGCCGGGACGAAAACCACCGCGGCAGGAGCCGGAACGAAAACCGCCGGTACGGCAGGAGCCGGGACGAAAACCACCGGTAGCGAGAAGGCCGTACCGAAGGCCGCCGGGGCGGGGGCAGCCAGGGCCGTGAGCGCGGCCGAGGCGAAGGGGAGCGGCTCCGCGGCCGGTAAGCCCGTGGACGACGAGCCCGCGTCTGTCGGTTCGCAGGCGGTCGGTTCAACGTCGGTCGGTGCCGAGGCGGCGCTTGCCGAGACGGGCGAGGCCGCGGCGGCCGTGGGTGAGAAGGGCGAGCCGCGAGAAGGCACCGGAAGCGACTCCTCGCCTCGCGCCACCGTCGGCCCGGCGCCCACCGCCGAGGCGGACCGCACCGTGGCGGACGACGCCGAAGCGGACAGCGCGGACACAGGCGCCGCGGCCCCCGCGGCCGGGGAACCCGACGCCGACGCGGCCCCCGCCGCCGAGACCACCGCCGAAACGGACCCCGGCGCCGAAGCTCCTGCCACCGAATCGCCCACCACCACGGCCTCCGCCCCCGAAACCCCCTCCACGGAAGCCGTCCCCGGGACAACCCCCCGTTCCGGCGGACGCATACGGCGGATCTGGCACGGCTGGCGGGCCGAGCACCCCACCGCCGCCCGTGTCCTCTCCGTCGCCACCACCGTGCTGTCCGCCGTCCTCGTCTACGTCTGTCTCCAGGTGCCGAACACCCTCGACGCCCTGCGGCCCGCCGAGTTCATGCGGCTGCCGGCCGAGGCCATCATGGGGGCGGTGGTGCTGCTCAGCCTGCCGCGCAAGCCCCGCCTCGTGGTGTCGGCGCTGTCCGGCGCGCTGCTCGGCGCGGTCGCCGTGCTGAACATGCTCGACATGGGGTTCAACGAATACCTGGGCCGCCGCTTCAACATCATCCTGGACTGGTCCCTGTTCGGCGACGCCCGCGCCTATCTCAAGGACTCGCTCGGCGGGACGGCCGAGAAGGGCATCACGGTCGGCGTCGTGGTCCTCGTGTTCCTCGTGATCACCCTCGTCGCCCTGGCCACCGTGCGGCTCGGCAACCTGCTGGTCAGGCACCGGGCCAGGGCCTCACGGGGCGCGCTGGTCGTCGGCACCGTCTGGATCACGTGCACCGCGCTCGGTCTCACCGTGGGTGGCATCCCGATCGCCTCCGAGCACACCGCCTCCGTGCTGAAGCTCCAGGCGCGGGGCGTGCGGGACACGCTCAGGGACGAGGCGGAGTTCCAGAAGGTCGCCAAGGTCGACAAGTTCGGGAACACCCCGGCCGACCAGCTGGTCCCCGATCTGCGCGGCAAGGACATGATCTTCACGTTCATCGAGAGCTACGGCCGCAGCGCCGTCGAGGACCCGATCGAGGCGCCCGGCGTCGACAGCACGCTCGACGCGCGCACGGCGGCCCTGGCGAAGGCCGGTTTCCACGCGAAGAGCGGCTGGCTGACGTCGGCGACCTACGGCGGCAGCAGCTGGCTCGGCCACTCCACCACGCTGTCCGGCCTGTGGATCAGCAACCAGCAGCGCTACCGCACGGTGATGGCCAGCGACCACCTGAGCCTGACCAAGGTGTTCAAGAAGACCGGTGACTGGGACACGGTCGGCGTGATGCCGGGCGTGCAGAAGGGCTGGCCGGAGCAGAAGTACTACGGCCTGGACAAGGTCTACAACGCCTTCCAGCTGGGCTATGAGGGACCGAAGTTCAGCTGGTCGACCATGCCCGACCAGTACGCCCTCGAACAGTTCCAGCAGCGGGTGCACAGCCAGAAGCGCGCCGACGGCAAGCAGCTGATGTCGGAGATCATCCTGACCTCCAGCCACCAGCCGTGGGCGCCGATCCCGAAGATGGTCGGCTGGGACCGGCTGGGCGACGGCTCGGTCTTCAAGGGCATCGAGGCGGCGGGCAACAAGGCCTCCGACGTCATCGCCGACACCACCAGGTCCCGGCAGGAGTACGGCAAGTCGATCCAGTACTCGGTGACCGCCCTGACCGAGTGGCTGGAGCGCTACGGCAACGACAACACCGTGCTCGTCTTCCTCGGCGACCACCAGCCCATCGCCCGGGTCAGCGGCAACCACGCCAGCCGTGACGTGCCGATCTCGATCGTCGCCAAGGACCCGAAGGTCCTCGACAAGATCGCCGACTGGAACTGGACGGACGGTCTGCGCCCCGCGCACAACGCGCCGGTGTGGAAGATGAGTTCCTTCCGCGACCGCTTCCTGACGGCGTACGGCTCGACCCCGCACCCCAAGAAGGGCTGATCAGCCGCCGGAGGTGTCCAGCTCGGCGTCCTCGCCGACGTCGGCACAGTCGTACGGGTCCTTCAGCCAGCCGTCCGGCAGCACCACCCGGTTGTTGCCGGACGTACGGCCGCGGGGCCCGTCGGCGCCGACGGGCCAGGGCTGGTCGAGGTCCAGTTCGTCGAGGCCGGCCCGCAGCTCCTGGAGCGAGGAGGTGATCGCGAGCCGCTTACGCATCTCGGAGCCGACCGAGAAGCCCTTCAGATACCAGGCGACGTGCTTGCGGAAGTCGATGACACCCCGCGACTCGTCGCCGATCCACTCCCCGAGCAGGGTGGCGTGCCGGACCATGACGTCGGCGACCTCGCGCAGGGAAGGCCGCTCGATGTCGTCGGTCCGGCCCTCGAACGCCGCCACCAGGTCCGCGAACAGCCACGGCCGGCCCAGGCAGCCACGGCCGACGACCACGCCGTCACAGCCCGTCTCCCGCACCATCCGCAGCGCGTCCTCGGCCGACCAGATGTCGCCGTTGCCGAGGACCGGGATCTCCGGGACGTGCTCCTTGAGGCGGGCGATGGAGTCCCAGTCGGCCGTGCCGCCGTAGTGCTGGGCGGTGGTACGGCCGTGCAGCGCGATGGAGGTGACGCCCTCCTCGACCGCGATCCTTCCGGCGTCGAGATGGGTGATGTGGTCGTCGTCGATGCCCTTGCGCATCTTCATCGTGACCGGCAGGTCACCGGCGCCGGAGACCGCCTCGCGCAGGATGGCCCGCAGCAGGTTGCGTTTGTAGGGCAGGGCCGAGCCGCCGCCCTTGCGGGTCACCTTCGGGACCGGGCAACCGAAGTTCAGGTCGATGTGGTCGGCGAGGTCCTCCTCCGCGATCATGCGGACGGCCTTGCCGACGGTCGCCGGGTCGACGCCGTACAGCTGGATCGAGCGCGGCGTCTCGGTCGCGTCGAAGTGGATCAGCTGCATGGTCTTCTCGTTGCGCTCGACCAGCGCCCGGGTCGTGATCATCTCGCTTACGAACAGGCCCTTGCCACCGCTGAACTCCCTGCACAGGGTGCGGAAGGGCGCGTTGGTGATACCGGCCATGGGGGCCAGCACGACGGGCGGCTGGACGGTGTGCGGGCCGATCTGGAGAGGGGACGCGGGCGTGGGCATTCCCCCATTGTCGCGTACGACGACAGATGCGCCAGTCATTAGTTAGACGCACTATCGAAGTCGGCGTACGATGGAACGCATGCCTGAGTTCAGCCCTCGCCGACGCCAACTGGTCCTCGCGATCTGCTGTATGAGCCTGCTGATCGTGAGCCTCGACGTCACCGCCCTGAACGTCGCCCTGCCGTCGATGCAGCGCGAACTGGGCGCCGGTACGTCGGGACTGCAGTGGACGATCGACGCCTACACGCTGGTGCTGGCCTCGCTGCTGATGCTCGCGGGCTCCACGGCCGACCGGGTCGGCCGCAAGAGGGTCTTCATGGCGGGCCTGATCGTGTTCTCGCTCGGCTCGCTGCTCTGCTCCCTCGCGCCCAGCCTCGACGCGCTGATCGCGTTCCGCATGCTCCAGGCGATCGGCGGCTCCATGCTCAACCCGGTCGCCATGTCGATCATCACCAACACCTTCACCGACCCGCGTGAGCGCGCCCGCGCCATCGGCGTGTGGGGCGCGGTCGTCGGCATATCCATGGCCGCGGGACCGCTGGTCGGCGGACTGCTGGTGGAGTCGGTGGGCTGGCGCTCGATCTTCTGGGTCAATCTCCCGGTGGGCCTCGCCGCACTGCTCCTCACCCTGCGCTACGTCCCCGAGTCCCGCGCGCCCAAGGCCCGCCGCCCCGACCCCGTCGGCCAGCTGCTGGTGATCGCGCTGTTCGGCTCGCTGACGTACGCGATCATCGAGGCACCCTCCTCGGGCCCCGGCACGGTGGCCCCGTTCGGCGCCGTGGCCCTCGTCGCCCTGCTCGGGCTGCTCTGGTACGAGCCCCGGCGCGACGAGCCCCTGATCGATCTGCGCTTCTTCCGTTCGGTGCCGTTCAGCGGCGCCACGGTGGTCGCGATCAGCGCGTTCGCGGCGCTGGGCGGCTTCCTGTTCCTGTCCACGCTGTACCTGCAGAACGTACGCGGTCTCGACGCGCTGCACGCGGGACTGTGGATGCTGCCGATGGCGGTACCGACGTTCCTGTGCGCGCCGTTGTCCGGACGGCTGGTGGGCAGCCGGGGGCCGCGTCTGCCGCTGCTGATCGCGGGGCTGGCGATGACCACGAGCGGGGTGCTGTTCGCCGCGTTCGAGGCGGAGACGTCCGACACCACGCTGTTCGCCGGGTACGTCCTGTTCGGCATCGGCTTCGGCTTCGTCAACGCGCCTATCACCAACACGGCGGTGTCCGGGATGCCGCGCGCCCAGGCCGGGGTGGCCGCGGCCGTGGCCTCCACCAGCAGACAGCTGGGGCAGACCCTGGGCGTGGCCGTGATCGGGGCCGTACTGGCCTCCGGGGTGGGCTCGTCGCCGTACCGGGACGCGTTCGTGCCGGCGGCCCGGCCGGGGTGGTGGATCCTCACGGTGTGCGGCCTAGCGGTGCTCGTCGTCGGCATGCTCACCAGCGGCGGCTGGGCCCGCCGCACGGCCGAGCGCACCGCTCGGCGGCTTCAGTCGCCGGAGGTCAGGGAGGCGGCGGGCATCATCGCCTGATCCTGACCCTGCTCCTGATCCGCGAGGACGAGGGCGTACAGCTTCTCCAGCCGCTCCCGGGACTCCTCGTCCACCGGCACGTACGTCACCATCCGGGCCCCGGCCTCCGGGCTCAGCCACAGGTCCGTGTGCTCCACGGTGAGCAGGCCCACGTCCCGGTTGCGGAAGTACTTGATCTTGGTGCGGGCGTTGACGACCTCGTACCGGTCCCAGTTGGCGCGGAACTCCGCCGACTCCGCCGTCAGCCGCTTGATCAGCATCTTCCAGGCGGGCTCGCCGAGATGACCGGCCATCGAGGCGCGCAGCCGCGCGGCCATGAGCCGCCTTGTCTCCTCCAGATGGACGATCGCCTGCCGCCAGTCCGGGTTGGTGTGGACGAGCAGCATGCAGTTGCGGTCCTCGGGCGGTACGGCGTCGAGGTCGCCGAGCATGCGGCCGTAGGTGCGGTTGTAGGCGAGGATGTCGTACCGGCTGTTCTGGATGCAGGCCGGGACGGGCTCGAGGCGGCGCAGCATCTCGCGCAGGGCCGGGGTCACGGTCTGGCTGCTCGCGGCGGGCGTGGGGTCGGTGGCGCCGGCCAGCTGGAAGAGGTGGGCGCGTTCGCTGGCGTCGAGCCTGAGCGTGCGGGCCAGCGCGTCCAGCACCTGTACGGAGACCTGGATGTCCCTCGCCTGTTCGAGCCAGGTGTACCAGGTCACACCGACCGCGGAGAGGTGCGCGACCTCCTCGCGGCGCAGGCCCGGGGTCCGGCGGCGCGCGCCGCGCGGCAGCCCCACCTGCTCCGGGGAGATCCGCTCACGGCGGCTGCGCAGAAAGGTGGCCAGCTCGTGCCGCCGGATCTCCGAGCCCCGTACCGGCCGACCGGGCGCCTCTTCGGTCATGGACGTCATGTCTCCAGACTGCCCCTGCGCGAAGCCTGTTTCCAGGTAGTTCTTCTACCAGGACAAGAAGACTCTGGTACCAGTCTGAGCCGCGGACCAGTCTCGGGATCATGACCGAAACCGTCACCACACCGACAGTCCGGTCCCCGGCCGTTGCCCCCTCGCTCGGCGGCCTGGGACTTTTCACCGTACTGCTGGCCGCGGCCCTCCCCCTGGTCGACTTCTTCATCGTCAACGTCGCCCTGCCCACGATCGGCAGGGACCTCGCCGCGAGCGAGGCCGTCCTCGAACTCGTCGTCGCCGGGTACGGGGTCGCGTACGCCGTCCTGCTGGTCCTCGGCGGGCGGCTCGGCGACCTGTTCGGCCGGCGCCGGTTCTTTCTCGGCGGCATGGCCGCCTTCGGCCTGACCTCGCTGGCCTGCGGGCTGGCACCGGGTGCCTGGAGCCTGGTCGCGGCGCGGGTCGCGCAGGGCGCCTCGGCCGCCGCGATGCTGCCGCAGGTGCTCGCCACCATCCAGGCGGCCACCACGGGCCCGCGCCGCGCCAAAGCGATGAGCCTGTACGGCGCCACGGCGGGCCTGTCCATGGTGGCGGGCCAGATCCTGGGCGGGGTGCTGGTCGCCGCGGACATAGCGGGCAGCGGCTGGCGCGCGGTGTTCCTCGTCAATGTGCCGGTCGTCGTCCTCGGCCTGGTCCTCGCCGCCCGCGTCGTACCCGAGACCCGGTCGCAGCGGCCCGAGCCGGTCGACGGCCCCGGCACAGTCCTGCTCGCGCTGTCCCTGCTCGCGCTGCTCGTCCCGCTCACCGAGGGCCGGGCGGCGGGCTGGCCGCTGTGGACGTGGCTGTCGCTGGCCGCGTTCCCGGTCGCGGCCGGGCTGTTCTACGCGGTGGAGCGCCGGGCGGACCGCGGCGGCCGCACCCCGCTCGTCCCGCCGAGTCTGTTCGCGCTGGCGTCGCTGCGCCGGGGTCTGGTGCTGATGCTGCCGTTCTCGATCGGCTTCAGCGGCTTCATGTTCGTGATCGCGGTGGCGCTGCAGGGCGGCGCGGGCCTCGGCCCGGTCCCGGCGGGTCTCGCGCTCGCCCCGATGGCGGTGACGTTCTTCTTCGTCTCGCTCGCCGGGCCGCGTCTGGTGGCCCGGTACGGCACCCGTGTGGTGACCGCCGGTTCGCTGATCCAGGCGGTGGGCGTGGCGCTGATCGTGCCGGCCGCCTGGCGCGACTGGCCCGGCCTGGGCTTTGTCGAACTGCTCCCCGGTGTCGCCGTCGCCGGTGCGGGGCAGGCACTCCAACTGCCCGTCGTGATGCGGATCGTGCTGTCCGAGGTGCCGTCGGTCCGGGCGGGCGTCGGCAGCGGTGTGATGGTGACCACGCAGCAGTCGGCCCTGGCGCTGGGCGTGGCGACGCTGGGCACGCTGTTCCTCTCCCTGGTCCCGGGGCACGGTATGCGGGACGCCCTGGTCACGACGCTGCTGGTGCAGTTGGCGGGGGTGCTCCTCACCGGTCTGCTGAGCCTGCGCCTGCCGAGAACGATCAGCTGACGCGTTGGCCACAGCTTGGCCAACGCGTTGCGCAACTCTCCCTGTTGATGTTGGTCTTGCTGCACACTCCTAGCTGTTCGAGATTCACCGACGGGGACGCTGGAGGCGTCATGCCGCAGATCAGCTCGAGCAAGGTGAGCCGCTGGGACGGGCACGGGCGGGAGCACGTGGTCCGGGTGCAACGCACGGGCGTACAGCGCACGATCAGATGTGAGACGTGCGGCTGGCGCAAGGGGGCGCAGTTCCTGCCCTGGCTGAAGGCCGAGGAGCATCTCGCCGAGGCACACCAGGCCACGGTGGACCCGACGGCGGTGCAGCCGGCCCGATGAGTTCCGGCCGCGTGCACCGGAAGGCCGGACTTGACTTCCTCCCCCGCCTAGCGGCGGGGGGTTCCAGCGGTTGCCCCCTGGGTTTCCTGTTTCACCGACGACCGCCCCGTCCGGGAAGGCTCCCGTTGAGGTCTTACACCGTCTCCGCAGGCAGACGCCGCCAGCCCGGCGGCCAGGATGTTGCGTGCCGCGTTCACATCACGGTCATGTACGGCGCCGCAGTCGCACGTCCACTCACGGACGTTCAGCGGCAACTTCGCCGCGACCGCGCCGCAGGTTCCGCACAGCTTGCTGCTGGGGAAGAAGCGGTCGATCACGACGAGTTCGCGCCCGTACCAGGCGCATTTGTACTCCAGCATGGAGCGGAGTTCCGTCCAGGCCGCGTCCGAGATGGCGCGCGCGAGCCTGCCGTTCTTCAGCAGGTTGCGGACGGTGAGGTCCTCGATCACGACCGTTTGGTTCTCACGGACGAGTCGAGTCGACAGCTTGTGCAGGAAGTCCCGGCGCCGGTCAGCGATCCGCGCATGCACGCGGGCGACACGCTGACGGGCCTTCTCCCGGTTCGCCGAACCCTTCGCCTTGCGCGACAGCTCCCGCTGCGCCTTCGCCAGGCGGGCACGGTCACGCCGCTCATGCCTCGGGTTGGCGATCTTCTCCCGGGTGGACAGGGTCACCAGCGACGTGATCCCCGCGTCGATGCCGACCGCCGCGTCGGTGGCGGGGGCCGGGGCGATGGTGACTTCGCAGAGCAGGGACACGAACCAGCGGCCGACGCTGTCCCGGGACACGGTCACCGTCGTGGGCTCCGCACCCTGTGGGAGCGGACGTGACCAGCGGATGTCCAGGGGCTCCGCCATTTTCGCCAGCGTCAGCTTCCCACCGCGCCACGCGAAGGCACTGCGGGTGTACTCCGCCGACGCCCGGGACTTCTTCCGGCTCTTGTACCGGGGGTACTGGGACCGCTTGGCGAAGAAGCTCCCGAACGCCGTCTGAAGATGGCGCAGCGCCTGCTGGAGCGGAACGGAGGACACCTCCGCGAGGAAGGCGAGTTCCCCGGACTTCTTCCACTGCGTCAGCGCGGCCGACGACTGCACGTAAGAGATACGACGCTGCTCGCCGTACCAGGCCCGCGTGCGCTCCTCCAGCGCCTTGTTGTACACCAGGCGGACGCAGCCGAACGTGCGCGACAGCTCAGCCGCCTGCTCGTCCGTGGGGTAGAAGCGGTACTTGAAAGCCCGCTTGACCTGCCGCGCCATACCTCACACCCTATCAGATTCCGTGTGAGCAACGGGTGTCGGCCGGTGGACAGTGCACGCCGGCCCACCCTGGCGGCGAACCGGCTTCCCCTGCCCTGCTCCGCAGGATCCTCGTTCCTCCCCCGCAAGCGGGAGGTACCCCCACCCCGGCCCGAAGGCCGGGGTATCCACGAGGGAGAGGCCCGATAGCCAGCACCCTGTACGACACCCCCGGTAAGCGCTGGCGCCGCGACGACAGGACCGGACTGCGCGGCGCTCGGTGCGTGCGAGTGCGCCTGCCAGACGTCCTGCGGCGGGTGGGAATCGTCGCCCCCCGCGACACCGGGGTGATCCAAACGACACCCCCTACGCCCGCAGCCCCCTGACCAGCAGGTCCACCACCGCGGTGAACTCCTCGTCCGCTCCGGGGCGTTCCCACTCGCGGGCGTAGCCCGGGTCGTGGAAGCGGCCCGTCGCCTGGAAGACGGCGCGGGCGGTGACGGACGGGTCGGGGGCGGTGAAGGTGCCGGTGGTGGTGCCGTCCTGGATGATCCGGGTCAGCTGGGCGGTGAGGTCGGCGATGTGGTCGGCGACCGCCGTGACGTTCTCCTCGGCGAGCACCGTGTACGTGCGGAACAGTTCGGGGTCGTCGCCCGCCTTGCGCCGCTTGGCCGCGAACAGTCCGGCCAGCCAGTCCCGCAGCCGGGACTCGGGGTCCCGGTCGGCGGTGACGATGCCGGACAGCGCCTGTGACGTGCGGTCCAGCCACCGCTTGGTCACGGCCTCCCGCAGCGCGGCCTTCGTACGGAAGTGCCGGTAGACGGTGCCGTGGCTGACGCCGAGCGCGCGGGCCACGTCCACCACGGTGGCCTTCGCCGGGCCGTGGCGGCGCAGCACCTCCTCGGTCGCCTCGAGGATGCGCTCGGCGGTCAGGGTCTCGGTGCTGGGTGCCATGGCCTAGACCGTACCCGGCGCCGGTCGCGCTACTTGGTCCCGAGGTGTGCCATCTGCGCGGCCGGGTAGCGGTCGCCCGCCGCCGCGTCCGCCGGTACGGCCTCCTCGATCGCCCGCAGCTCGGCCTCGTCCAGCGTGACGTCCAGCGCGCCCAGCGACTCGTCGAGCCGCTCCCGGGTGCGGGCGCCGATCAGCGGCACGATGTCCGTGCCCCGGGACAGGACCCAGGCGATGGCGATCTGGGCCACGCTCACGCCCTTCTGCTCGGCGATCTTGCGCAGCGCGTCGACGAGGTCGAGGTTGTGCTGGAGGTTGTCGCCCTGGAAGCGGGGCGAGTGCGCGCGGAAGTCGGTCGCGGCGAGCTGCCGGTCGCGGGTGAAGTGGCCGGAGATCAGCCCACGGGACAGGACGCCGTACGCGGTGATGCCGATACCCAGCTCACGGGTGGTCGGCAGGATCGACTCCTCGATGCCGCGGGAGATGAGCGAGTACTCGATCTGGAGGTCCGCGATCGGTGCGGTGGCGGCGGCCCGGCGGATCGTCCCGGCGTCGACCTCGCTGAGGCCGATGTGCCGGACGTACCCCTTCTCGACCAGTTCCGCGATCGCGCCGACCGTCTCCTCGATCGGCACGTCCGGGTCGCGGCGGGCGATCCGGTAGATGTCGATGTGGTCGACGCCCAGGCGCTGGAGCGAGTACGCGGCGAAGTTCTTCACGGCCGCCGGCCGGCCGTCGTGGCCGGTCCAGTTGCCCTCCGGGTCGCGCAGCGCACCGAACTTCACGCTGACCAGCGCCTGTTCGCGGTGGGCCGCGGGCGCACCGCGCAGGGCCTCGCCGATCAGCATCTCGTTGTGGCCCATGGCGTAGAAGTCGCCGGTGTCGAGCAGGTTCACGCCGGCCGCCAGCGCGGCGTGGATGGTGGCGATGGCCTCTCCCCGGTCCGCCTCGCCGTACAGCGCGGACATGCCCATGCAGCCGAGGCCGAGGGCGGAGACCTGGGGGCCGGTGGTTCCGAGGGTTCGGGTGTGCGTCGTCATGCATCCACCATGGCATGACAGCTGACAGATTTCAATATCTGTCAGCTGTCATATGTCAGGCGGACGCTCGCGCGGTGCTTCTTGGTCCAGACCTATTGACTAGAGGTCTGGACCACGAGCACTGTCATGCCTACGACACCTCACCGCACCCCCACCGGGAGGCTCCGTATGCCGCGCCGCTCGCTGCGTCTGTTCGCCGCCGCGCTGACCACCGCCGTCCTCGTCCCACTCTCGATCGCCGCCGCCCCCACCGCATCCGCGGCCGACACCTGCGCGGTCAAGTCCCGTCCCGCCGGCAAGGTCCTCCAGGGCTACTGGGAGAACTGGGACGGCTCCGCCAACGGCGTCCACCCGCCCTTCGGCTGGACCCCGATCACCGACTCCCGTATCGCCGCCCACGGCTACAACGTCATCAACGCGGCCTTCCCCGTCATCCGCTCCGACGGCACCGCGCTGTGGGAGGACGGCATGGACACCGGCGTGAAGGTGGCCACGCCCGCCGAGATGTGTGCGGCCAAGGCGTCGGGCCAGACGATCCTGCTGTCCATCGGCGGCGCGGCGGCCGGTATCGACCTCAGTTCCTCGGCGGTCGCGGACCGGTTCGTGGCGACGATCGTCCCGATCCTGAAGAAGTACAACTTCGACGGCATCGACATCGACATCGAGACGGGCCTGGTCGGCAGCGGCAGCATCGGCCAACTGTCCACGTCACAGGCCAACCTGATCCGCATCATCGACGGGGTGCTGGCCCGGATGCCGGCCGGCTTCGGTCTGACGATGGCCCCGGAGACGGCGTACGTCACCGGCGGGAGCATCACCTACGGCTCGATCTGGGGCGCGTACCTGCCCGTCGTCAAGAAGTACGCGGACAACGGCCGCCTGTGGTGGCTCAACATGCAGTACTACAACGGCAGCATGTACGGCTGCTCCGGCGACTCGTACTCGGCGGGCACGGTGGCCGGCTTCACCGCACAGACCGACTGCCTGAACAAGGGGCTGGTGGTGCAGGGTACGACGATCAAGGTGCCGTACGACAAGCAGGTGCCCGGCCTGCCCGCGCAGCCGGGCGCGGGCGGCGGCTACATGTCCCCCGGTCTGGTCTCCCAGGCCTGGCGCCACTACGGCACCTCGCTCAAGGGGCTGATGACCTGGTCCCTCAACTGGGACGGCTCGAAGAACTGGACCTTCGGCGACAACGTCAAGGCGCTGCAGGGCCGTTGAGCCCGATGAGCGTCATGAGGCTCAGCGGGCGGTGAGGGCGAGCTTCGCCCCCAGCGCCACGAACGACCCCGCGAAGCTCCGCCGCAGCCACGTCATCACCCTCGGCCGTGAGGTGACGTGGCTGCGCACGGAGGCGGCGAGGACGCCGTACGCGGCGAAGACGACGAACGTCGCCAGCATGAAGACGCCGCTCAGCCCCAGCATCCGCACGAGGGCGTGCGGCTCGTCCGGGCTGACGAACTGGGGCAGGAACGCGAAGAAGAAGATCGTCAGCTTGGGGTTGAGAAGGTTCACGAGAACACCCCGGACGATCACTTGCGCCGCCGAGACCGGGGCGGTGTCCCGCTCGACGGCGATCGCGTCCTTGTCCCGGACCGTGGCCCATGCCATGTGGAGCAGGTAGGCCACACCGGCGTACTTGAGGAGTTGGAAGGCGGCGGCGCTCGCGTTCAGCAGCGCGGCGACACCGGTGACGGTGGCGATCACGTGCGGCACGATCCCGAGCGTGCAGGCGAAGGCCGCGACGACGCTCGCGCGGCGGCCGCGGGAGAGCCCGGCGGCGAGTGTGTAGACGACGCCGGTGCCGGGGGTGGCGACGACGACGAGGGTGGTCAGCAGGAACGCGATGCTCATGCGCGCCAGCCTGGTGCCCGCGCGGCCCGGGTCACAGGGCCAATACGGGGGCGGTATCGGGGACCACATGACGAACGCCGGACGAGCTGATCGACTCAGCGCGTCCGGCGTTCGGTTCGCCACGCCCTAGCAGCCGATCAGGCGCCCGGCGAGGTAGCCCTCGATCTGGTCCAGCGACACGCGCTCCTGCTTCATCGAGTCACGCTCACGCACCGTCACGGCGTTGTCCTCGAGCGTGTCGAAGTCGACGGTGACGCAGTACGGCGTACCGATCTCGTCCTGACGGCGGTAGCGGCGGCCGATGGCGCCCGCGTCGTCGAACTCGATGTTCCAGTGCTGGCGCAGCGCCTGGGCGAGCCCCTTGGCCTTCGGGGACAGCTCGGGGTTGCGGGACAGCGGGAGCACCGCGACCTTCACCGGGGCCAGCCGGTGGTCGAGGCGCAGCACCGTGCGCTTCTCCATCTTGCCCTTGGCGTTCGGCGCCTCGTCCTCGACGTAGGCGTCGAGGAGGAACGCCAGCATCGCGCGGCCGACACCGGCCGCGGGCTCGATGACGTACGGCGTCCAGCGCTCCTGGGCCTCCTGGTCGTAGTAGGCGAGGTCCTGGCCGGAGGCCTTGGAGTGGGCGCCGAGGTCGTAGTCGGTGCGGTTGGCGACACCCTCCAGCTCGCCCCACTCGTTGCCGCCGAACTGGAAGCGGTACTCGATGTCAGCGGTGCGCTTGGAGTAGTGGGAGAGCTTCTCCTTCGGGTGCTCGTACCACCGCATGTTCTCCTCGCGCAGACCCAGGCCGGTGTACCAGTTCCAGCGCTGCTCCATCCAGTACTCCTGCCACTTCTCGTCCTCGCCCGGCTTGACGAAGAACTCCATCTCCATCTGCTCGAACTCGCGGGTGCGGAAGATGAAGTTGCCGGGCGTGATCTCGTTGCGGAAGGACTTGCCCATCTGGGCGATGCCGAACGGGGGCTTCTTGCGCGAAGCGGTCTGCACCTGGGCGAAGTTGGTGAAGATGCCCTGGGCGGTCTCGGGGCGCAGGTAGGCGACGGAGCCGGAGTCCTGGGTCGGGCCGAGGTGGGTGGCGAGGAGGCCCGAGAACTGCTTGGGCTCGGTGAACTGGCCCTTGTTGCCGCAGTTGGGGCAGTTCACGTCCGCCAGGCCGTTCTCCGGGAGGCGGTTGTGCTTGGCCTCGTACGCCTCCTCCAGGTGGTCCGCGCGGAACCGCTTGTGGCAGGAGGTGCATTCGGTCAGCGGGTCCGTGAAGGTGGCGACGTGGCCGGAGGCGACCCAGACCTCGGGGGCCAGGATGACGGACGAGTCGATACCGACCACGTCCTCGCGCGACGTCACCATGTAGCGCCACCACTGGCGCTTCAGGTTCTCCTTGAGCTCGACACCGAGCGGCCCGTAGTCCCAGGCGGCGCGCTGACCGCCGTAGATCTCACTGCAGGGGAATACGAAGCCACGGCGCTTGCTCAGGCTGACGATGGTGTCGATCTTGTCGGCGGCCACGGTGCTCTCTTCATTACGACGACGGGCGACGAAGCGAGATGCTTCAGAGCGAATGCTTCAGGTTACCGGCGAGGGCTCCCCCTCAACCAAATCGGTCTCCCCCATGAGCATCCCGCGGGGCTTGTTGACAACGGTTTCCATCTTCGTTGAAAATGACTGTCATGAACGTACGACGACGTCACATATCCGCGGTCGCGGCGACCGCGGTCACCGCCCTCGGGAGCGGCACCCTGTCCGGCTGCTCCGGCGACATCGCCGCGGCGGCCCAGACGAGCAAGTTCGACGTCGTCACGTCGTTCTATCCGATGGCCTTCCTCGCCGAGCAGATCGGCAAGAGCCACGTCCACGTCACCAGTCTGACCTCTCCGGGCCAGGAACCGCACGACCTGGAGATCAGCCCCCGGCAGATCGCGCGCATCGAAGACTCCGACGCGGTGCTCTACCTCAAGAACCTCCAGCCCTCCGTCGACAACGCGGTGGCCCAGTCCGAGCTCAAGACCAAGATCGACGCCGCCTCGCTGACCACGCTGGAGGAGCACGGCAACGAGGTCGGCGGCCACGCGGCCGAGCACGACACCAGCGAGAACCCCGAGGGATCCGGCAAGGACCCGCACATCTGGCTGGACCCGGTGAAGTACGCCGAGGTCGCGGGCGGGGTCGGCGCGGCCTTCGAGAAGGCGGACCCGGACCACGCGGCCGACTACCGGAAGAACACCGCGGCGCTGGTCAAGAAGCTCGACGAGCTGAACACCCGGTTCAAGGACGGCCTGGCGAACACCAGGACCAAGGTCTTCCTCACCACCCACGCCGCCTTCGGCTACCTCGCCGAGCGCTACGGCCTGACCGAGGAGGCCGTCAACGGCCTCGACCCGGAGTCGGAGCCCAGCGCCGCGCGTGTCAAGGACCTTGAGAAGATGGCGCGGGCCGACGGAGTCACGACCGTGTTCTACGAGACGCTCGTCAGCGACAAGACCGCGAAGACCGTCGCCCAGGACGCGGGCCTGAAGACCGATGTCCTCGACCCGCTGGAGGGCATCACGGACCAGTCCCGGGGCACGGACTACTTCTCGGTCCAGGAGGCCAACCTCAAGGCGCTGCAGACGGCCCTGGGAGCGAAGTGACCATCACGGAGGACGACGCCATGGGCGAGCCCGTCATATCGATGCGCGGCGTGCGGGCCGAGCTGGGCTCGCGCCCCGTCCTGCGCGGAATCGATCTCACCGTGCACCGCGGCGAGGTCGTCGCGCTGCTCGGCGCGAACGGCTCCGGCAAGTCGACCGCGATCCGCAGCCTCATCGGCCAGGTGCCGGTCAGCGACGGCGAGATCGAGCTGTTCGGCACCCCGCGCCGGAGCTTTCGCGACTGGGCGCGCGTCGGATACGTACCGCAGCGCACCACGGCCGCGGGCGGGGTCCCGGCGACGGTGACCGAGATCGTCTCCGCGGGCCGGCTCTCCCGCACCCGCTTCGGGCTGTTCCGCAGGGCCGACCACGAGGCCGTACGGCGGGCCCTGGAACTGGTCGGTATGGCGGACCGGGCCAGGGACTCGGTGGACGCCCTGTCCGGCGGCCAGCACCAGCGTGTGCTGATCGCCCGCGCCCTGGTCGCCGAGCCCGAACTGCTGATCATGGACGAGCCGATGGCCGGCGTCGATCTGGCCAGCCAGGAGGTGCTGGCACAGACGCTGAGCGAGCAGGTCGCGGCCGGTACGACCGTTCTGCTCGTCCTGCACGAACTGGGCCCCCTGGAGCCCCTGATCGACCGGGCCGTCGTCCTGCGCGACGGCTGCGTCCTGCACGACGGGCCGCCGCCGCGCGCGGTGGGCCAGCATGCGCTGCCCGGCCACGACCACGTACACCCGCACGCACCCGCGGGCACCGAACCGATCCGCACGGGACTGCTGAGCTGATGGACCTCCTGAACTACGCCTTCATGCAGCGGGCGCTCGTCGCGGCCGTCCTGGTCGGCATCACGGCACCCGCGATCGGCATCTACCTCGTCCAGCGCCGCCAGCCCCTGATGGGCGACGGCATCGGGCACGTGGCCATGACCGGCGTCGGCCTCGGCTTCCTGCTGAACGCCTCACCGGTGTGGATGGCCACGATCGTCTCCGCGCTCGGCTCGGTCCTGATGGAACTGATCCGCTGGTACGGCAGGACGCGCGGCGACATCGCCCTGGCGATGCTCTTCTACGGCGGCATGGCCGGCGGTGTGATGTTCGTCAACATCGCGCCGGGCGGCTCCAACGCCAACCTGATGTCGTACCTGTTCGGCTCGCTGTCGACGGTCGCCCCCTCGGACGTGACCGCCATCGTGATCCTCGCCGCGTTCGTCATCCTCGTGACGCTCGGGCTGCGCCGCCAGCTGTTCGCGGTCAGCCAGGACGAGGAGTTCGCGCGGGTCACCGGTCTGCCCGTGCGCGCCCTGAACCTGCTCGTCGCCGTCACGGCCGCGGTCACGGTGACCGTCGCCATGCGGGTGGTCGGTCTGATCCTGGTCTCCGCGCTCATGGTCGTACCGGTCGCCGCCGCGCAGCAGCTCACCCGCAGCTTCGCCGCGACCTTCGCGATCGCGGTCGCCCTCGGTGTCACCGTGTCGATCAGCGGCACGATCACCTCGTTCTACCAGGACGTTCCGCCGGGCGCGACGATCGTCCTGCTGACCATCGGCGCGTTCGTCGCCCTCACCGCCCTGGCCGCTCCACTGGCCCGCCGACGCGCCCGCGCGGCCGCTGCGGCACAGCCCGCGGCCGACCCCGCGGAGTGCTCGATTCCGGCCACACGCGGGGCGGGAGACGAGGTCGGCGTCTGACCGCCCACAGCCCGGACTGGCACAATGGCCCGGGCAGAGGCGAGACGTGAGGAGGCAACCGGTGACGACCGCTGGACCGCCTGTGAAGGGCCGTGCGACCCGCCAGCGGGCAGCCGTGGCAGCGGCCCTCGACGAGGTCGACGAGTTCCGCAGCGCGCAGGATCTGCACGACATGCTCAAGCACAAGGGCGACTCGGTCGGCCTGACCACGGTCTACCGCACCCTCCAGTCCCTCGCCGACGCCGGCGAGGTCGACGTCCTGCGCACCTCCGACGGCGAGTCCGTCTACCGCCGCTGCTCCAGCGGCGAACACCACCACCACCTCGTCTGCCGCACCTGCGGCAAGGCGGTCGAGGTCGAGGGCCCGGCGGTCGAGAAGTGGGCCGAGGCCATCGCGGCGGAGCACGGGTACGTCAACGTGGCACACACGGTGGAGATCTTCGGCACCTGCGCGGAGTGCGCCGCGCGCTGAGCCGCTTGCCGTGAGCGTCGACCGCGGTCGACGTAGGCCTACACCTTCGGCAGATGGTGGCCGATCAGTGTGCGCAGTCGGTCGATGTCCGCGGGATCCGCCGCACCTCGCTTGACCAGTACGTTGGCGCAGCGTCCGCCGCGGTCCGGGCTGCGCAGCACGAACACCCGGTCGTTCTCGGCGTAGCTGCCGTAGTTGCGCCATGTCGTGCGCAGGTCCGCCTGGGCGCCGACCATCCGCAGGCCCTCCTCGTCCACGGTCAGCCGCAGGCGGCCCTGGTGGGCGTTCGCCTTCAGGAGCCGGCGGGCGGAGAGGTGCGGCAGGAAGTACAGCGCCACCGCCACGTACAGCGTGAGGAAGACCGAGAGGAAGTCCGGCCGGCCGGTCCACGCCTGCAGCACGATCTGCGCCACGCCCACCAGGGCGAACGCGAGGACGACGGGCAGCCGGTA
Source organism: Streptomyces sp. HUAS 15-9 (assembly GCF_025642155.1). Lineage (NCBI taxonomy): Bacteria > Bacillati > Actinomycetota > Actinomycetes > Kitasatosporales > Streptomycetaceae > Streptomyces > Streptomyces qianjiangensis. Next base: position 2,874,017 of record NZ_CP106798.1, read on the forward strand.
GACGAAGCCCGACTTCCGCTTGCGCAGGATGAGCCGGACCGCGTCCACCAGATCCGCGTGCTGCAGCTCATACTCCAGCACGACCTCGGTCTTCTGCTGTTCGATCACGGCCCCTCCCCGGTCCTACGACAATGAGCCGTGATCGTATACGTCCCCTCCGACCGGCCGTCAGGCGCGTCCGAAGCAGCGTTCCAGTTCGTCGAGGTCGTAGAACTTGCTGCCCTTGGAGACCGGGTGGCAGGTGGCCTTGAAGGGGGTCTCCTTCTCGTTGTAGAGCATGCGCACCAGGTAGCGGCCGTCCTTCTCGAACACGTCCCACTGGATGTTCGCGCCCAGCGGGGCGACCGACGCGCCCCGCCAGGGGTTGTCGGCGTAGGTGTACGGCTGCTCCGGTGTCGCCGGCTTCGTGCTGCCGGGCAGGCCCATCAGGGCCGCGAGCGGGATGATCTCCTCGGCGTGGGTGAAGCGGAGTTCGGCGCCGAGGCCGCTCGTGCCGGCCCGCTTGGCCTCGACCTGCTTGAAGAGGTCGTCGAGCAGGACACCGGCCATCTTGTAGGTGATGTCGCTGTCGGCGAAGCCGGGACCCTTCTCGTAGAAGTCCTCGGTGTCGCCGAGGTAGCCGAACCGGGTGGCGTCGGAACGGGAGATGTACCGCTCCATGCCCCAGCCCGTGCCGTCGGGGCTCTCCTCGCTCATGGCGGGAGCGATGGCGTACAGGTCGTAGACGGCCTGGGCGGCGGGGACCTGGTCGGCGATCCGCTCGACGAAGTCCTCCTGGAAGAGCCCGCGCAGGACGCTGTGGGCGGCTCGGTGCGTCCGGGGCTGGTCGGTGATCGACTTCAGGGTGGACGCGAGGCGCTGGTCGTGCGCGATGTAGTCGCGGTACGCCGCGCCGCCCGCGGCCTTGTGGAAGTACAGCAGGTCCTTGTCGGTACGGGCGGGCCCGATCAGCGGCTTCAGCGCCGGGTCGGCCTCGGCGAGGGCGTCCGTGAACACGGTGCCGCTGTCGACGGCCCGGCCCTGGCCGGAGCTGACGACGTCGATCTTCTCGCCGTCCGCGGCCATCTTCTTGAACAGGGACGGCAGCCGCTGCTCCATGCGCACGGCCGTGTCCCTCAGCTCCTGCTTGCCCCGGCCGCTGAGGTTGCCGTGGCCGACCTTGGCCATGGCGTCCAGCAGGGCGCGGACTCGCGGCCCGAACTCCTCGCCCCTGCGGGTGAGTTGCCCCTGCTCCTGCGCCTTGTCCCAGAGCGCGAGGATCAGGTCGCCGTCCTCGCTGCCGGTGGCGGTACGCGAGCCGTGCCGGGAGACGTTCTCGGTGAGGACGGGGGTGTAGCCGGCCGGGGGGCGCTGGTAGGTGCGCGGGTTCTGCTCGGGCGCGTAGGGCGCCTTGGTGCCGTAGGAGTCCCGGTGCGCGGGACCGTCGTACGCGTGGGCCGGCAGCGCGGTGAGCAGCAGGGCGCCGAGGGCGAGGACAGGCGTGAGACGTCTCATGAGCACCGCATCCTCGGCGGCCCGCGTGAACCACCGATGGCTACGAGGTGGCGTCACCCTTCATCGCGGCTTCCATGGCGAGGAGTTCCTCGTTCGGGACGGCTCCGCCGAAGCGGCGGTCGCGGGAGGCGAACTCCATGCAGGCCCGCCACAGGTCGCGCCGGTCGAAGTCGGGCCACAGCACGTCCTGGAAGACCATCTCGGCGTAGGCGCTCTGCCAGAGCAGGTAGTTGGAGGTGCGCTGCTCGCCGCTCGGGCGCAGGAACAGGTCCACGTCCGGCATGTCCGGGTAGTACATGTACTTCTGCAGGGTCTTCTCGTTGACCTTGGACGGGTCGAGGCGGCCCGCCTTCACATCCTCGGCCAGCGCCTGCGCGGCGTCGGCGATCTCGGCGCGGCCGCCGTAGTTCATGCAGAAGTACAGGGTGAGCAGGTCGTTGCCCTTGGTCTGCTCCTGGGCCACCTGGAGCTCCTTGGCGACCGACTTCCACAGTTTGGGCATGCGGCCCACCCAGCGCACCCGGATGCCGAGTTCGTCGAGCTGGTCGCGGGTCTTGCGGATGAAGTCGCGGTTGAAGTTCATCAGGAAGCGCACCTCGTCGGGCGAGCGCTTCCAGTTCTCGGTGGAGAAGGCGTACAGGGAGATGTTGCGGACGCCGATCTCGATCGAGCCCTGGAGGACGTCCAGGACGCGCTCGGCGCCGACCTTGTGTCCTTCGGTGCGCGGCAGCCCGCGCTCCTTGGCCCAGCGGCCGTTGCCGTCCATGACGATCGCCACGTGGTTCGGGACGAGCTCGCCGGGGAGCTTCGGCGCGCGGGCGCCGGACGGGTGCGGCTGCGGCGCCCTGTACTCGCGGCGCTGGCGTCCCAGGATCCCGCGTACGACCATGTGCTTCTCGTCTCCTCGTGTCTCTTCGCTTGCTTCTACTTCTCGACGTATCTGAGCGAGCGCAGTCCGCGCTCCAGATGCCAGTGCAGGTAGGCGGACACCAGCCCGCTGCCCTCCCGGACATACCGCGGCTCGCACGCGTCCGCGCTCTCCCAGTCTCCCGTAAGCAGGGCGCCGAGGAGGACCAGGGTCTGCGGCGAGGGTACGACGCTGCCGGGCACCCGGCAGTCGGCGCAGACGCTGCCCCCGGAGGCGACCGAGAAGAACCGGTTCGGTCCGGGCATTCCGCACTTCGCGCAGTCGCCGAAGCTGGGCGCGTAGCCGTTGACGGCGAGGGAGCGCAGCAGGAAGGCGTCGAGGACGAGGTGCGGGGCGTGCTCGCCGCGGGCGAGGGTGCGCAGCGCGCCGACGAGCAGCAGATACTGCTGGACGGCCGGTTCGCCCTCGTGGTCGGTGAACCGCTCGGCGGTCTCCAGCATGGCGGTTCCGGCGGTGTAGCGCGCGTAGTCGGTCACGATCCCGCCGCCGTACGGTGCGATGGTCTCGCTCTGGGTGCACAGTGGCAGCCCGCGTCCGATCAGCTCGCTGCCCCGGGCGAAGAACTGCACGTCGACGTGGGAGAAGGGTTCGAGCCGGGCCCCGAACTTGGACTTGGTCCGCCGTACGCCCCGGGCGACGGCCCGCACGCGGCCGTGGCCGCGGGTGAGCAGCGTGATGATGCGGTCCGCCTCGCCGAGCTTCTGGGTCCGCAGGACGATGCCGTCGTCCCGGAAAAGACTCATGCGTCCATTCTCGCGTACGCGGTCAGCGGGCGTGGTCGGGGTCGTAAATGGCGTCCCAGGGGGCGAGGTTCCAGGGGCTGGACCCGTTCGCCGGGTCGAGCAGGGACCGCAGGTGCTCGTCGGCGGTGGCCTGGGGCGCGGGAAAGCCGACGTCCTCGGTGCCGCGCAGCCCGTCGCGCCACACCTTGCGCCCCAGCAGGTAGTGATCGGCGTACTCCTGCCACGAGGCGTACGTCCGCGCCACCGACGGCACGATGCTCTTCAGCGCGGTCCAGGCCTCGTGCTCCGTGATCATCCCGCAGGCGAAGCCGCGGCGGGCGACGTCGACGTACAGGGCGGCGTCCCAGGCCAGCGGCGCCACCCCGGTGAGCTGCTGGGCGCGGACCCGGTAGCCGGTGCGTGCCAGTCCGGCGAGCCGGCCGACGAGCTTGTCGCGCGAGGTGATCTCCCACTGGTCGGCCAGCCAGCGCCGGGCGCTGTCGTCGTCGATCCGCGTGAACGGGTACAGGGTGGTCCGGGAGGCGGCGCGGTCGCGGCTGACCGGCGCGCTCAGCGACACCATCCACAGCTGGTGCGTCGTGAGCGGGACGGGGTACCGCCGCGCGGCCTTCGGTTTCCTCCACTCTCGCAGTCTCGTCAGCGCCATGAGCCCGCACCCTACGTCAAGGGGCCCCGCCCCGGCTGCCGGGCGTCGGCGTGGGCCGTGGCCGCGCTCAGCCGCTCGGCCGGGGTGGCCCGGCGCACGGCCTCCGGCCTGGCGTCCCACTCCAGCCCGCCGCCGTAGGGCCGCAACTGCACATACGGCCCCTCGTGACCCATCACGATGCCCAGTCTTCCGGTGTGGGTGTCGACGGCGTGGCAGCCGAGCGGGAGATTCATCACGTTCACGTTCACCTCGGTCCCCTCCTGCCACGACTTTCACGCTTCACCTCCCTCCAGTGGCTCTGTGTCACTAGACTCCGCGCCCCGGGAAGCGCGCCCTCGGTGCGACCCCCGTCGGACCGCTCATTCCACGCCGCGTGACTCCTGGGCCGCGCGTGCCTCTATCCCGCGGAAGTGGACCGCCATCGCGTGCTGCGCGCCCTCGACGTCGCGGGCGCGCAGTGCGGTGACGATGTCGCGGTGGCGGCGGACGGTGACGTCGGGGGCGGGGTCGGCGGTCCAGCCGCGGGCGCCCGCCACCCGGCGGAACACCGTCCAGAAGGCGCCCAGGAGCTGCGGCACGAGCGCGTTGCCGAGCGAGGTGTAGAGCAACTCGTGGAACTCGCGGTCGAATTCGGCCAGGGAGTGCCCGGCGCGGCCGGCCGCCTCCATCCGGGTCACCACCGACTCCAGCCGGTCCAGCTCCGCCTCGGTCAGGGTGGCCGCGATCTGCCGGACCAGCCCCACCTCCAGCACCTCCCGGATCTGGAGGATCTCGGCCAGCGCGCTCTCGTCGTCGTCCTGCCGGGTCAGGGTGCGGAAGGTCAGACCGTCGGCCAACGGGGTGAGGGAGGCCTGGCCGACATAGGTGCCGTAGCCGTGCCGGATCTCGACGATGTCGAGGGCCTGGAGCGCCTTGAGTGCCTCGCGGACGGAGTTGCGGCTGACGCCGAGGGCCTCCATCAGCTCCGCCTCGGTGGGCAGCGGGGCACCCGACCGGAGCTTCCGGTCGAGGATCAGCTGCACGACCGCGCGCTGTATCCGGCTGTTCCTGGGTTCCCCGGCGGCCATGCGCCGCATGGTACGCGCATCGGACGTCCTACGTCCCATGTCTCGGGCCCACCTGCGCCAACTCCCACCATTTCACTGTGCCATTGGTCCAACCTCTGACGGCTACGCCATTCGTGTGCGATCCCTTGACCGCCCCCACGGGCACTCCTATGGTCACGCTGACCGACAGGACGTAGGACGTCGTATCTCCCCTCATCCACCAGACCCTCTTCGCTGGAGGAACCGTGCGCGACGACGTGACCCACGACGTGCCGGCACCGCATCGCCGGTCGTTCCTGAAGTACTCCGGCGCGCTGGGCGCGGCCGCCGCGCTGTCCTCCTCGCTGGCGGCCTGCTCGTCCGGGCCTCAGTCCACGAATGACACCGGCGGCTCGGGCGGCGGCAAGAACCGCACACTGACCGCGGTGATCGGCTACGGGAACGACGGCAGCTGGGACCCGACCCAGACGGCGTCCGCGTTCGCCATGGCCGGCAACAACCACATCTACGAAGGCCTGCTCGACACCGACCCGATCTCCCGTGAGCCGTACGCGGCGCTGGCCACCCAGGTGCCCGCCGACCTCAAGGCCACCACCTGGCGGTTCACCCTGCGGGCGGGCGCCAGGTTCCACGACGGCAAGCCGGTCACCGCCGACGACGTCGTCTTCGTCTTCGACCGGATCCTCGACCCGAAGACCCAGACCCTCGCCAAGGGGTTCTTCGCGAGCTGGCTGAAGGAAGTGCGCAAGGTCGACGCGCGGACCGTCGAGCTGGTGCTCAAGTTCCCCTTCCCGGAAGGGGTCTCCCGGCTCACCCTCGCCAAGATCATGCCCAAGCACGTCTTCTCGCGGCCGGGCGCCTGGGACGACGCGATCAAGGGCAAGGCCATCGGCTCGGGACCGTACCGGCAGACCGCGCACCACCCGAAGTCCAACACCACCTTCGAGGCCTTCGCCGACTACAACGGCCCGCGCAGGCCCGCCTTCAAGCGGATGAACTGGCTGACCATCGTGGACGCCGCGCCCCGCGTGGCGAAGATCTCCGGGAGCGGCGCGGGCGCGCAGATCGCCGACAACATCCCCTACGCCAACATCCCGCGCCTGGAGAGCGGCGGGCTGTCGGTCGCGGGCGGGGCCGGGATGAACAACCTGTTCCTGATGTTCAACACCAGGCACAAGCCCTTCGACGACGTACGGGTCCGGCAGGCACTGCACTACGCCATCGACACCGGGAAGATGGTCGAGGTCGCGCTGAAGGGCCACGGAAAGCCGTCCTCGTCCTTCCTCAACGAGGGCAACCCCTCCTACCGGCGCGCCAAGACCGTCTACGACTACGACCCCGACAAGGCGAAGGCCCTGCTGAAGGCCGCCGGGGTGAAGAACCTGAAGATCGAGATCCTGGCGGTGAACGTCAGCTGGATCGTCGACTGCCTGCCTACCATCAAGTCGTCCTGGGACGCGATCGGCGTGGAGACGACGCTGGCACCGCAGGAGACCACGGCCGTCTTCACCAAGATGGACCAGAAGCAGGACTACCAGGTCGTCGCCGCCGCCTCGAACCCCAACCAGTTCGGCCTCGACGCGGACCTGATCATGCATTACAACTACGGCCCGCAGAACCTCTGGATGGGTTACGCCCGCTGGGCCGACAACTCCGTCGCCAAGCAGCTCTTCAAGGACATGGACCGGGCCACCCAGGAGCCGGACACCGAGCGGAAGAAGGCGATGATCCAGGACTACATCGACATCGTCGCCGAGCAGGCCGTGCTCTACCCGGTCGTGCACAACGAGCTGATGACCGCCTGGGACCCGAAGAAGCTGACGGGGATAAGGGCACAGCCGTACCCCGGGATCAACCTGCTCCAGGCCAAGTGGGTCTAGCACGGTGGTCGCCGTCCTGCGCATCCTGCTCCGCCGTGTCGCCCTGCTGGTGCCGCTGATGCTCGGCATCGTGCTGTTCGTGTTCCTGGTGATGCGGTTCTCGGACGTCGACCCGGCGTCCGCGTTCTTCCAGGGCGCCAACCCGACGCCCCGGCAACTGCACGACTTCCGGGAGCGGAACGGGCTGCTCGATCCGCTCCCGGTGCGCTACGTCCACTTCGTCGGCGACCTGCTCCACGGCGACATGGGCACCAGCGCCCTCACCCGGGCACCGGTCCTCGACCAGGTCACCACCGCGCTGCCGCTCACCCTCCAGCTCGCCTTCCTGGGGCTCGGCATCGCGGTGGTGCTGTCGCTGCTCGGCGGGGTCACGGCGGCGATCTACCGGGACCGGCTGCCCGACCAGATCATCCGGGTCGTGTCCCTGACCGGGGTCGCCGCACCCGGCTTCTGGCTGGCGCTGCTGATGATCCAGTACCTGGCGGTGGACCAGGGCTGGTTCCCCACCGGCGGCTACATCAACCCCGCCGACTCCTTCACCGGCTGGCTGAAGACCATGGCCCTGCCGGCGTTCGCGCTGTCGCTGCCGGTGGCCGCCCAGCTGACCCGGATCGTGCGGACCTCCGTGGTGGAGGAGCTGGACAAGGACTACGTACGGACCGCGATCGGCGGCGGGCTGCCGCCACGGGTGGTCGTGGGGCGCAATGTGCTGCGCAACGCCCTGATCAATCCGCTGACCGTGCTCGGTCTGCGCGTCGGCTATCTGCTGGGCGGCGCGGTGGTCATCGAGACGATCTTCTCGCTGCCCGGGATGGGCAAGCTCATGATCGACGCGGTGCAGAACGGCGACCCGGCGGTCGTCCAGGGTGTCGTACTGACCACGGCGACCGGCTTCGTCGTCGTCAACCTCGCCATCGACATCCTCCATCTCCTGGTCAACCCGCGACTGAGGGACGCGACCTGATGTTCACGCGCGAAGACCTCACCCGGGCCCTGTCCCGGCCCGGCCTCCGGCTGCGCGGCCGGCGCCGGCTGCCCCCGCTGTCGAGGATCGCCGTCTGCTTCCTGGCGGTCGTCGTGCTGACCGCTCTGCTGGCTCCCGTGCTCGCCCCGGACGACCCGCTCGACCAGCAGCCACCGGTCGACGGCACCGGGCATCCGTCCGCCGACCACTGGATGGGGCAGGACAGCCTCGGCCGGGACATCCTCAGCCGGCTGATGTACGGCGCCCGCTGGTCCCTCGCCATCGGTCTCGGCGCCACCGCGCTCGCCCTGGTCGTGGGCGCGGTCGTCGGGGCGGTCGCCGCCACCTCCCGCAAGGGCGTCGACGAGACGCTGATGCGCTGTCTGGACGTGGTGATGGCGTTCCCCGGCATCGCGCTGGCCGCCGTGCTCGTCGCCGTCTTCGGCGGCGGCATCACCGTACTGATCTGCGCGATCGCGTTCCTGTTCACCCCGCCGGTGGCCCGCGTCGTACGGGCGAACGTCCTCGACCAGTACGGCGAGGACTACGTCACGGCGGAACGCGTCATAGGTGCCCGCACCCCGCACATCGTGCTGCGGCACGTGGCCGTCAACTGCGCCGCCCCCGTCCTGGTGTTCTGCACGGTCCAGGTCGCCGAGGCCATCGTCTTCGAGGCGTCGCTCTCCTTCATCGGCGCGGGCGTACGGCCGCCGGACCCGTCCTGGGGCAGCGTCATCGCCGACGGCAAGAACATGGTGCTCACCGGCGGCTGGTGGGCGACCGTCTTCCCCGGGCTGCTGATGCTGGTCACCGTCCTGTCGCTGAACGTCCTGTCCGAGGGCGTCTCCGACGCCTGGGCGGCCCCGGCGGCCCGGGACGTGACGGCGGCGCGCAAGGACGACGACCCGGTCGAGGCACCGGAGCCGGACAGCGGCGAGGTACCGCAGCTGCCCGGCCTGACCGAGGCCGCCCGGCGGCTGCGCTCACGGGCCCGGCCCCTGCCCGACGCCGACGCGGTGCCGGTGCTCGCGGTGGAGAACCTCGCCATCGGCTTCGACGCACGCCACGGGGGCGTGGACATCGTCGACGGCATCAGCTTCGAGGTGCGGCCCGGCGAAGTGCTGGGACTGGTGGGCGAGTCGGGCTGCGGCAAGTCGCTGACCGCGCTCACCGTCATGGGGCTCCAGCCCAGGGACGCCCGGGTCGGGGGCCAGATCCGCTTCCACCAACGGGACCTGCTCGCCGAACCGACGCGGGTACGGCGCAGGCTCCTCGGCCACGAGATGGCGATGGTCTACCAGGACGCGCTGTCGTCCCTGAACCCGGCGATGACCATCCGCGCCCAGCTGAAGCAGCTCGTACGGCGTGGCGGCCGGCGCTCCCCCGCGGAGCTGCTGACCCTGGTCGGCCTCGACCCCGAACGCACCCTGCGCAGCTATCCGCACGAGCTCTCCGGCGGACAGCGCCAGCGCGTCCTGATCGCCATGGCGCTGTCCCGCGACCCGAAGCTGATCGTCGCCGACGAGCCCACGACCGCGCTGGACGTGACCGTGCAGGCGCAGATCATGGAGCTGCTGCTGCGGCTACGGGCGGAACTGGGCTTCGCGCTGATCCTGGTCTCGCACGACCTGGCGCTGGTCGCCGACGTCACCGACCGGGTGGTGGTGATGTACGGCGGGCAGATCGTGGAGACGGGCGTGACCGCCGACCTGATCGCGGCACCGGCCCACCACTACACCCGGGGGCTGCTCGGCAGCGTGCTGTCCCTGGAGTCGGCGGCCGAGCGGATGACCCAGATCAGGGGTGTCGTCCCGGCCCCGGCCGACTTCCCGGCGGGCTGCCGTTTCGCGGACCGCTGTCCACGGGCCAGCGAGGTGTGCCGTACGACCGCCCCTGATCTGCTCGGCACGCCCACCCACACGGCGGCCTGCCACCACCCGGCGGTCGACCTGGTGACGACGGAGAGCGAGGCCGTCAAGTGAACGCGGTCGTGGAACTGTCGGACGCCCATGTCGTCCACCGGGCGCGCAGCGGCGGCCTGTTCACCCGGGACCGGGTGTACGCGCTGACCGGCGCAGATCTCGCCGTCGCGCCCGGTGAGACGGTCGGTGTGGTCGGCGAGTCCGGCTGCGGCAAGTCGACGCTGGCGAAGGTACTGGTGGGGGTGGAGCGGCCGACGACCGGGACGGTGTCGTTCAGGGGCCGTGACCTGTGGTCCATGCCGCCCGCCGAGCGCCGGGCCGCGGTCGGTGCCGGCACCGGAATGATCTTCCAGGACCCGTCGACGGCCCTCAACCGCCGGCTGCCGGTCCGGCGGATCCTGCGCGACCCGCTGGACGTCCACGACCGCGGGACGAGGAAGGAACGCGAACAGCGGGTACGGGAGCTGATGGCTCTCGTCGGCCTCCCCCGCGCCCTCGCCGACGCGCTGCCCGGCCAGCTCTCCGGCGGCCAGCGCCAGCGCGTCGCCATCGCCCGCGCGCTGGCCCTCGACCCCGACCTGGTGGTCGCGGACGAGCCGACGAGCGCGCTCGACGTGTCCGTGCGGGCGCAGATCCTGAACCTCCTGCTCGATCTGAAGGAACGCCTGGGCCTCGCCCTGGTGTTCGTCTCGCACGACATCCAGACCGTACGGCGGATGAGCGACCGGGTGATCACCATGTATCTGGGCCGGATCGTCGAGGAGTGCCCGGCCGGTCAGGTCACCGACCAGGCGCGGCACCCGTACACCCGCGCCCTGTTCTCCGCCACGCCCTGTTTGCTGAATCCCGTCAATCCGATTCAGCTGGACGGCCCAGTCCCTTCGGCGACCCGCCCACCGAGCGGATGCCCGTTCCGCACTCGCTGCTGGAGAGCGGACGATGGGTGCGCGACGGTGATGCCGGGCCTCGCGACTGCGCCGACGCCCGGCCACCGCTACCGGTGCCACCATCCTTTGACATCCTCCACCCCGTGAAGGGGATGGATTCCAGCCTCGATGAGCTGAGGTTCACGGGCGCTCGATCACACGCGTGACGTCACCCCTCCGGCGTGTCCCGCCGCGAAGCGGCGACTGTACATCACAGTTGTCGCGAATCGCTACTTTCAGGGAGCCACCATGACCTTCCCCGCCCCGCTGACCGGTGTCGTACCGCCCGTCTGCACCCCCCTGACACCGGAAGGCGAGGTGGACGTCCCCTCGCTCCTCAGGCTCGTCGACCATCTGGTGGAGGGCGGGGTGCACGGGCTGTTCCTGCTCGGCTCGACCTCGGAGGCCGCGTATCTGACGGACCTGCAGCGCATGCTGGTGATGGAGGCGGTCGTGGGTCATGTCGGCGGTCAGCTGCCGGTGCTGGCCGGGGCGATCGACATGACCACGCCCCGGGTGCTGGACAACGTGCGGGGGGCCACCGCAGCGGGCGCCCAGGCGGTCGTGGTCACGCCGCCCTTCTACACCCGCACCCATCCGGCGGAGATCGCCCGCCACTACCGCAGGGTCGCGGCGGTCAGCGGCGTCCCGGTCATCGCCTACGACATCCCGGTCGCCGTGCACACCAAGCTCTCCGCCGAGCTGCTCCTGGAGCTCGCCGCCGACGGGGTGCTGGCGGGCGTGAAGGACTCCAGCGGCGACCTGGGCGCCTTCCGCCAGGTCGTCACCGGCGCCCGGAACCTCCCCGACACCACCCGCTTCAGCGTGCTCACCGGCTCGGAGCTGGTCGTCGACGCGGCCCTCGCGCTCGGGGCCGACGGGGCCGTGCCGGGCCTCGCCAACGTCGACCCGCACGGCTACGTCCGGCTCTACCGGCTGTGCCGGTCGGACGACTGGGACGGCGCGCGGGCCGAACAGGAGCGGCTGTGCGCCCTGTTCGGCATGGTGCGCGTCGGCGACCCGGCCCGGATGGGCGGCAGCTCGTCGGCGCTCGGCGCGTTCAAGGCGGCGCTCCGTCTGAGGGGCGTCATCGACTGCCCGGCGACGGCCGAGCCGCAGATCCCGCTGTCCGCGGAGGAGGTCGAGCGGGTGGGGAAGTATCTGGCGGGCGCCGGGCTGCTCTAGGGGGTGTCGAAGTCGCGGGCCGGCAGGCGCCGGAACTCGATCGTGTCGTACGTCCCCGTCACCCCCGTCTCGTACAGGATGCCCACCGTCCGGTGGTCCACCTGGACGAGGTCGGAGTAGGCGGCCTTCCGCACGGACAGCGTGAGCACCTTGGCGAAGGTCGCCCCGCCGTCGGTGGAGCGCCACAGGGCCATCTCCCGGCGGGCGGTGGGCACGGACGGGCCGGAGAACAGCAGCGGGGCCTTCGGGCCCCGGAGCTGGAGGACGGAGGCCTCGACGACGGGGACGTCGTTGAGGGTCGGCTGGGGGGCGTAGGGGCGGTCGAGGGTCTCGGCGCCGTCGCTGGAGTAGGTGTCGAGGCGGTTGCCGGGGCCGCTGCCGTTCTGGTCGCGGGAGCTGAAGTACAGTTTGCCGTCGGGGAGTTGGGCGGCCGTGCTCTCGTTGGAGTTCGCCACGCCGTCGTAGGAGCCGTCGACGAAGCCCAGCCGCCAGGTACGGCCGCCGTCGTCGCTGTAGATCGCGTGGGCGCCGTAGTACCTGGCCTCCTGGCCGGTGTCGGGAGAGCCGGCGGGCGGGGCCGCCGAGTGGTTGGCCGGGACGACCAGACGGCCCCGGTACGGGCCCCGAGTGAGCGCGACGGCGTGCCCCGGGCCGGTCGCGTACCAGCGCCAGTGCGCCGGCTTCACCTCGGCCGTGATGTCCCGCGGGGGCGTGAAGCGGCGGCCGTCGTCCCAGCTGCGCTGTACGAACACCCGGCGGCTCTGCTCCGGGGTGACCTCACCGCGCATGATCTGCGCCTCGGTCACGGCACCGCTGTTGTAGGAGGTGACCAGCACGACCGCACCGGTGCGCGGATCGACGACCGGCGCCGGATTGCCACGGGTGTTCCCGTCCCCGGCGGCGACCACCCGGAGCGGGCCCCAGGTGCAGCCGCCGTCGGTGGAACGCCTGAGGACGACATCGATGTCACCGGTGTCGCCCGCGCTGTCGTGTCTGCCCTCGGCGAAGGCGAGGACGGAGCCGCTCGGGGTGGTGACGGTGGCGGGGATCCGATAGGTGTCGTAACCGCCCTCCCCGGAGACGTAGGGCACCGAGGAGGCACAGCCCCCACCGGCCTGGGCGGGCTGTGCGACGGTGAGCGGAGCGAGGAGCACGGCGGCGGTCAGGAGGGTGCGGCTCAGGAGTGTCATCCCTCTCCCTTACGGAACGGCGTCCCGATGCGGGACGGTGACCGTTGTCGGTCACATGCTCCCCGCCGACACCCGTTCCGACTCCCGACGCGCCTAGGGGGTGTCGTTTGGATCATCCCGGCGTCGCGGGGTCTGGCACGCCCATCTGCCGCGTTGTCGTCACTCGCCGACGCTCCGCGTCGACTCCCTCCTCCGCCTTGCAGCTGCACGCACCAGACCCCGCTCGGGGTCGGCCAGCCCGCACCGTTCGTCACGGCCGACCTGATCCAAACGACACCCCCTAGCCGTCAGCCGTTCCCCGGAACGATCAGGCCCGACTCGTACGCCACGACGACGAGTTGCGCCCTGTCCCTCGCGCCCAGCTTGCCCATGATGCGGCTGACGTGGGTCTTGGCCGTCAGCGGGCTCAGGCCCAGGGCCTCGGCGATCTCGGTGTTGTTGAGGCCGCGGGCCACCAGTGCCAGCACCTCGCGCTCCCGCTCGGAGAGGCATTCCGGTCCGGCCGTGGACGGCGCCGACGGGCTGCGCAGGAAGCGTTCGATCAGCCGGGCCGTCGGGCCCGGGGAGAGCAGGGCCTCGCCCGCGGCCACCGTGCGGATGGCGTCGAGAAGTTCCGCCGGACGGGTGTCCTTCACCAGGAAGCCGGACGCGCCGGCGCGCAGCGCCTCCACGATGTTCTCGTCGGTGTCGTAGGTGGTCAGGACGAGGACCCGCACCCCGGCCAGGTCCTCGGCCTCGGCGATGAGCCGGGTGGCCTCGATGCCGTCGAGGTCGGGCATGCGGATGTCCATGACGACGAGGTCGGCGCGCTGTCGGCGGGCCAGCTCCACGGCCTCCCGGCCGGTGCCAGCCTGCCCGACGACCTCCATGTCCTTCGCGGACTCGACGAGCATGGCGAAGGCGGCCCGGACGAGGGTCTGGTCGTCGGCGAGCAGGACGCGGATGGCGCTCATCCGGCTCCCTCCAGAGGCAGTTCCGCGGTCACCTCGAAGCCCTTCCCGTCCGCCCGGGGCCCGGCCTCCACCGTGCCGCCCACGCTGCGCGCCCGTTCCCGCATCCCGACCAGGCCGAGGCCGGGGGCGCCGGCCGCCGCGCCCGTGCCGTCGTCGGTAACCCGGACCCGCAGGGCGCCGTCCGACTCGTCCACGCTCACCCGCACGGACAGGTCGTCCCGCCCGCCGTGCCGTACCGCGTTGGTGAGCGCCTCCTGCACGATGCGGTAGGCGGCCGCGCCGACGGCGGGCGGCGGATCACCGGCCCGTACCGTCAGCTCCGTCTTCGCCCCCGCCGCCCGCGCGGTCGCCGCGAGGTCCGGCAGGCCGTGCAGGCCGGGCAGGGGGCCGCGGGTGTCCGGCGAGGCGTGGTCGCCGTCGCGCAGGACCTCCAGGGTCGTACGGATCTCACCGCGGGCCGTGCGGCAGGTCTCGGCGATGTCGTCGAGGGCCTTGGCGACGGCCTCGCGGTCCAGCCGCGTCGGGTCGGCGGCGAGGACATGCGCGGCGACCGAGGTCTGGACGCCGATCAGGGTGATGCTGTGGGCGAGGAGGTCGTGCAGGTCGCGGGCGATGCGCAGGCGCTCCTCGGCCACCCGGCGGCGGGCCTCCTCCTCGCGGGTGCGCTCGGCGCGCTCGGCCCGCTCCAGGGCCGCGGCCACGTTCTCCCGGTGGACGCGGAGGTAGCTGCCGATGACGAGCATCGCGATGACCCATCCGGTGATGCGCATGCTCTCGGCGACCCCGGCCATGCCGTGGTCGATCTTCATGATCAGCATGAGCCCGATGACGCCGGCCCCGATCGGCAGGGTGCGCCGCAGGTTCCGGGTCTCGGCCACGGTGTAGAGCGCGGCCATCGAGGCGGCGGTGGGCGCGGAGTGGTTGAAGTCGAGTTCGTGGTACGTCACGATCAGCGCGATCACCACGCACAGCACCGCCATCGGGGCCCGCCGCCGCCACACCAGCGGCACATGGGCCGAGAGCAGCAGGGTCCAGCCGAGCGCGTCCGGGTGCCGCCCGCTGCCGAGGCCGGCGGCGGCGAGGACGGACGCGACGACGGCGAGGGCGGCCGCGAGGCTCGCGTCCTGCCGCAGGGTGTCGCGGGGCGCGAACCCGAGGGCCGCGCGGATCCGCGGCCGGGACGGCCGGGCCGGGCATCGATGAGGGTTGCCTGCACGAGGTTCATCTTCCGGTAGACGGGCGCCCCCGCGGCAGGCAGGGGCGCCCGGTTCTTCGGCTCAGGTGCTTCAGCTCACTGGTTCCGTTGCTTCAGCTCACCAGCTCCGGCGCGGTTCGTGACGGTACCGGGTCCGGTGTCCGCGACAGCCGACCCGGCCACCACACGCGCCGCCCCAGCGCCACGCTCGCGCTGGTCACCAGGTAGGTCCGGACGAGGAAGGTGTCCAGCAGCACGCCGACCGAGATGACGAAGCCGAGTTCGACGAGCGGGACCAGGCCCATGTTGGTCAGTACCGCGAAGGTGGCCGCCAGGACGAGACCCGCGGAGGCGATCACCCCGCCGGTGGTGCGCAGCGCGGTCAGCGCGGCGGCGGCCGGTTCGGCGCCGTTCAGCGACTCCTCCCGCATGCGGTGCATGAGGAAGATGCCGTAGTCGACGCCGAGGGCGACGAGGAACACGAAGGACAGCAGTCCGAGGCCGGGGTCCGTGCCGTTGAGGCCGAACAGCGGCTCGAAGACCAGCCCGCCGATGCCGAGCGCCGCGCCCCACACCGCGACCACGGCGGTCACCAGGATCAGCGGCGCGACCAGGGAGCGCAGCAGGGCGACGAGGATCAGCAGGACGGAGAGGAGGACGATCGGCACGACGACGAGCCGGTCGCGGGCGTTGGTGTCCTCCAGGTCGATCTGCTGGGCGCTGGGTCCGCCGACGTAGGAGCCCTTGAGGGTGTGCCGGAGGTCCTTGATGGTGGCGGTCTCGGCCGCGGACTGGGGCGGTGCCGCGGCGATGACGGAGATCTCGGTCCAGCCGCCGCCTGTGCGGGCCCGCTGTGCGCTCGCGACTCCGTGGGTGTCGCGGGCCGCTGCCAGGGTGGCGTCGGCGCGGTCCGTCGGGGTGATGACGTCGATGGGCTGGGCGGACCGTTCGGGGTAGGCCTTGGCGAGGGTCTCCATGGCGACGACGGAGTCGGGCTTGTCGATGAAGCTGTCCTGCTGTTTGACCGTGCCGGGCAGGTTCAGGGTGCCCAGCGCGAGCGCGCCGAGCAGGACGGCTCCCGCGGCCAGGACGGTGCGCGGGCGGCGCCCGGCGGAGCTGCCCATCGCGGCGAACAGCGACCGGCGGGCCTTGGGCGTGCTGCCGTAGGCGGGCACCAGCGGCCAGAACACCCGGCGGCCCAGCAGGACGAGGACGGCGGGCAGGAGGGTCAGCATGGCGGCGAGGGCGCACAGCACCCCGACGGTCCCGAGCGGGCCCATGCCACGGCTGGAGTTGAGATCGGCGGCGAGCAGGCACAGCAGTCCGGCGGCCACCGTGCCCGAGGAGGCGAGAACGGCGGGCCCGCAGCCGCGCAGCGCGGCTCTCATCGCGTCGTACGGCCGCTCGTGGCGCCGCAGCTCCTCCCGGTACCGGGAGACGAGCAGCAGGGCGTAGTCGGTGCCGGCGCCGAAGACGAGGATGGTCATCACGCCCTGGCTCTGGCCCGAGACGGTGGTGCCGAAGGCCTGGTTGAGGCCGTAGGCCACGCCCATGGACAGGAAGTCGGCGGTGGCGGCGACGACCAGCGGGACCAGCCACAGCAGGGGGCTGCGGTAGATGAGGATCAGCAGGACGGCGACGACGGCGACCGTGGTGTAGAGCAGGGGTCCGCCGAGCGAGTCGTAGACCTTGCCCGCGTCCGTGGCCAGGGCGCTCGGGCCGCCGACGTCGACGGTCAGTCCGTCCCGGTCGTGGGCGACCCGGCGGACGTCCTCGACGAGGGCGTCGCGCTTCTTCTCGTCGGTGCCGGGCTCGTTGCTGGTCACCGGGTACATGAGGGTGGTGCCGTCCTTGGCCGGGATCCCTCGCGGGGTGCCGGTCAGTGTGTGCTGTCCGGCGATCGTGGCGATCTGCTTGCCGGCCGTGGCGCGGTCGGCGGCGGTGAGGCCGCCGTCGCGGTGGTAGACGAGGACGAGTTCGGTGGTCTCGCCGCCGGGCAGGCGGTCCTGGATCTTCGCGACCTGGGTGGAGTCGGCGTTCGCCGGCAGGTAGTCGGTGACCCGGTTGCGCTGGACGTCGGCGAGTTTCGAGGCGAACGGCGAGGTGACGGCCAGGACGCCGATCCACAGCGCGATCAGCAGCCAGGGGATGGCGCGTCGTCCTGTGCGTGTCGTTTCTGCGGCCCCCATGGTGACGGGCTCTCCCTCCGGCGCGGATGTCTGGGTATGGGCTCCAGACTTCCGGCGCCGGGGGCGGGATTCGTCGCGCGGGAGGGCGAGTTCGGGGGTACTGCGACGGGTGACCGGGGGGCGTGACTACTCCCCGGGGAGTATCAGGACGGCGTACGCGCCGCCGCGAGGAGCCGGGTGACGTCGTCCGCGCAGATGGTGAGGGCGCCGCCGATGGTGGTGAGGACGTCGCGTTCGGCGGGCGTGTAGGGGCCGTCGGCGAGGGCGATGCGGGCGGCCTGGAGGAGGACCGACTCACGGCCGGCGGGGGCAAGGTGCGGGGCCAGCGGGTCGAGGGACTCGTGCAGCTCTATGGCCAGGCCGGCGCCGCACGGCTGGTCGTAGAGCCGCCCGGTGTCGGCGGCGAGGGCCTCGACGAGCGCGCTGAGCTGGTCCTCGGTGCAGTCCTCGAAGCCGGCGGCGCGGACCGTGCTCGCGGCGGTCTCCAGGGACGTACGGGCGCAGGCGCCGCCCGTGGCGAGGACGGCCAGGGCGACGGTGTGCACGGCGTCGCGGAGCATCGCGGAGAAGCGGGAGGTGGTCGGATGGTCGAGGACGTCGGTGCCGAAGTGGTGGCGGCAGGCCGCGCACTCGACGACCGGTCCGGTCGCCCCGCGCGGCAGCACCGGCACGCCCAGGAGGGTGAAGCGGCGCCGGCCGGTGAGCCGCTGGTAGTTGCGGTCCCCTCCGCAGCCGGGACAGAAGAACTCGCCGTCGCCCACGGGTGTCCACGCGGTGCGGGTACCCACAAGGCGCGCAGGTTTGGTGGCACTGTCGTCTTGTCCCCGGACTGGCAGCACGTCGCACCTCCGTAACGCCGCGGCAACATCGCCGCGCTGGCGTGATGTTAGCCACATTGTCGAGGTGGAGTCATTACCCAGTACGAGACCTGTCCGTGACCTCCTCGTATCAGTGGCCGAGAAACGACGCCGCCCCGACCGCCGTGCACGGCGGTCGGGGCAGTGAAATGCCTGGTCGGACGGGGTCAGCGGGTCGCGCGGTTGACGGCGGACACGACCGCCTTGAGCGACGCACGCGTCGTGTTCGCGTCGATGCCGATGCCCCACAGAACCTTGTCGTCGATCGCGCACTCGATGTACGAGGCGGCCTGCGCGGAGGCGCCCTCGCTCATCGTGTGCTCCTGGTAGTCCAGCAGGCGTACGTCGACGCCGATGGACTGCAGGGCGTCGAAGAAGGCCGAGATCGGACCGTTGCCGGTGCCGGTCAGGACGGTGTCCTCGCCGTCGACCGTCGCCTCGACGGTGAGGGAGTCCACGCCGTCGGTGTCCGTCGTCGACTGGCCGGTGCGGACCTGGATGCGGCCCCAGGGGTTGTCCGGGTTCGGCAGGTACTCGTCCTGGAAGACCGACCAGATGTCGGCGGCCGTGACCTCGCCGCCCTCGGCGTCCGTCTTGGCCTGGATGAGCCTCGAGAACTCGATCTGCATCCGGCGCGGCAGGTCCAGCTTGTGGTCGTTCTTCAGGACGTACGCGACACCGCCCTTGCCGGACTGCGAGTTGACGCGGATGACGGCCTCGTAGGAGCGGCCGACGTCCTTCGGGTCGATCGGCAGGTACGGGACCGCCCACTCGATGTCGTCGACGGTGACGCCCTTGGCCTCGGCGTCGGCCTCCATGGCGTCGAAGCCCTTCTTGATGGCGTCCTGGTGGGAGCCGGAGAAGGACGTGTAGACCAGGTCGCCCACGTAAGGGTGGCGCGGGTGGACCTCCATCTGGTTGCAGTACTCCCACGTGCGACGGATCTCGTCGATGTCGGAGAAGTCGATCTGCGGGTCGACGCCCTGGGAGAACAGGTTCATGCCCAGGGTGACCAGGTCGACGTTGCCGGTGCGCTCGCCCTGCCCGAACAGGCAGCCCTCGATGCGGTCGGCGCCGGCCATCAGGGCCAGCTCGGCGGCGGCGACGGCCGTACCGCGGTCGTTGTGCGGGTGGACGGACAGGCAGACGTGCTCGCGGCGGGACAGGTTGCGGCCCATCCACTCGAAGCGGTCGGCGTGGGTGGAGGGGGTGGAGCGCTCGACCGTGGCGGGCAGGTTCAGGATGATCTCGCGGTCCGGGCCGGGCTGCCAGACGTCCATGACCGCCTCGCAGACCTCCAGGGCGAAGTCCAGCTCGGTGTCGGTGAAGATCTCCGGCGAGTACTGGTAGCCGAACTCCGTCTCGGGGCCCAGCAGCTTCTCGGCGTACTCCATCACCAGGCGGGTGCCGTCGACGGCGATCTGCTTGATGTCGGCCTTGGAGCCGCGGAAGACGACCCGGCGGAAGACCGGGGCGGTGGCGTTGTAGAGGTGGACGGTGGCGCGCTTGGCGCCCTTCAGGGACTCCACCGTCCGCTCGATCAGGTCCTCTCGGGCCTGGGTCAGCACGGAGATCGTGACGTCGTCCGGGATCGCGCCCTCTTCCTCGATGATCGAGCGCACGAAGTCGAAGTCCGTCTGGCCGGAGGCCGGGAAGCCGACCTCGATCTCCTTGTAGCCCATCTTGACCAGCTGGTCGAACATCCGGCGCTTGCGCTCGGGCGACATGGGGTCGATCAGGGCCTGGTTGCCGTCGCGCAGGTCGGTGGAGAGCCAGCGGGGGGCGGCGGTGATCCGCGTCTCGGGCCAGGTACGGTCCGGGATGACGACCTGCTCGTACCGGCCGTACTTGTGGATCGGCATGGAACTGGGCTGCTGGCGGTTCGCCATGATTGCGTGGGCTCCTCGAGAAGTCCGGTCTGAGTCCGGTGTCCGGAAGGACGGCCGACGACGCAACGCCAAGCTCCGCGGGGAGGGAGTCGGCCTTTTGACTACAGGCCCTCGCCGCGGCAGCTAAGGAGAAGCAGCCCGAAACGCATGATGCACCGCAGCCTAGCCGAGCCGGGCCGGGTGCGCGGGCCTGTTCCAGTATGCGGGACCCGAGACGTAAATAGGACAAAACATGCGCCATACCACTCAGTGACGACGCCTGGGGGCCTTGTCCGCGTATTTCACCAATCATGGTTGCGGGTAGTGACAGCGGCATAGCACGGTGCGAAGGTGCCGGACATGACCAACCACGGGGGCTTCAAGCCCGTTTTCTGCACGATCGTCCCGCCGCACGTCCTCGACAGGCTCGCACGGACCGAGGACCCCGCGCTCGCCCGTTCCGCTCGCCGCACCCTGGAGCGTGACGCCCTCGAGCGCACCCGCCGACGCCTGACCACCGTCATCGGCGCCCCGGCCGTCGCCGCGCCCGCCACCGCCGAGGCCGAGAAGCCGCACCGCACCATCTACGACCTCCGGCACGGCACCGACCTGCCCGGCACCAAGGTCCGCGCGGAGGGTGACGACCCGGGCAAGGACGCCACCGTCAACCGCGCCTACGCCGGGCTCGGCGCCACGTTCGAGCTGTACCTGAAGGCCTACGGGCGCGACTCGATCGACGGCAGCGGTCTGCCGCTGGACGCGAGCGTCCACTACGACAAGGACTACAACAACGCCTTCTGGAACGGCGAGCAGATGGTGTTCGGCGACGGGGACGGGGAGATCTTCCTCGACTTCACCATCCCGATCGACGTCATCGGCCACGAACTCACCCACGGCGTCACCCAGTACACGGCCAACCTCACCTACTTCGGCCAGCCCGGCGCGCTCAACGAGTCGCTCTCCGATGTCTTCGGCTCGCTGATCAAGCAGTACTCGCTGGGCCAGACCGCCGCGGAGGCCGACTGGCTGATCGGCGCGGGCCTGCTCGCGCCGCGCGTCACCGGCACCGCGCTGCGCTCGATGAAGGCCCCGGGCACGGCGTACGACGACGACGTCCTCGGCAAGGACCCGCAGCCCGCGACGATGGACGGCTTCGTGCGCACCGGCCGCGACAACGGCGGCGTCCACATCAACTCCGGCATCCCCAACCACGCCTTCTATCTGCTCGCCACGGCCCTCGGCGGCAACGCCTGGGAGCGGGCGGGACAGATCTGGTACGACACACTGACGAGCGGCCAGTTGAAGAAGGACGCGCTGTTCGCGGACTTCGCCACACAGACCGTCGCGGCGGCGAAGGCGCGCTACGGCGCGGGCGACGAGACGGACGCCGTCAGCAAGGCCTGGGAGCAGGTCGGGGTGCGCACCCTCTAGATCCGTACTAGACAAAGACCCATGCGTATTCAGGTGAGTCGCACGGGCGGATTCGCGGGCATCGAGCGGCATGCCGAGGTGGACACCTCGGGGCGGCCCGACGCACCCGAATGGGAGGCCCTGGCCGGGCAGGCGCTCGCCGCCGGCCGGGGCACACCGCCCCTCGGGGTGCCGGACGGCTTCAGCTACGAGATCACGGTCGACGGCAGGACCGTGTACGCGGCGGATCCCCATCTGACCCAGGACCAGCGCAGGCTGATCACCTGGGTGCTGAAGGAAGGGGCATGACCCGCCGGGATCCTTGACCGCGGGTTCGCGCCTGGACGTTGACTTCCGTTACCGGCGGTAAGGATGATCGCGCCCATGGCGACGAACCCGATACCTCAGTTCCCGGCCGGATTCCTGTGGGGCGTGTCGACCTCGGCCCATCAGATCGAGGGGGCGGTGGACGAGCGCAAGCCGTCCGTGTGGGACGCGTTCACGGCGGAGCCGGGACGGGTGAAGGACGGCTCGACGGCGGCGGTGGCCTGCGACCACTACCACCGCTACCGCGAGGACGTGGCGCTCCTGGCCGGCCTGGGCGTGGACGCGTACCGTTTCTCCGTCTCCTGGCCGAGGGTGAACTCCCCGAACGGCCTGGACTTCTACGACCGCCTGGTGGACGAGCTGTGCGCGGCGGGCGTACGCCCCGTCCCGACCCTCTTCCACTGGGACCTGCCGGTTCAGTACGACTGGCTGGACCGGGACACCGCGGCGCGCTTCGCCGAGTACGTCTCGGTGGTCGCCGCCCGGCTCGGTGACCGTGTCACCAAGTGGATCACCCTCAACGAACCCGCCGAACACACCCTGCTGGGCCACGCCATCGGCGCCCACGCCCCCGGCAAGCGGCTCCTCTTCGACGCGCTCCCCGTCGCCCACCACCAGCTCCTGGCCCACGGCCTCGCGGTACGGGCGCTGCGCGCGGCCGGGGCGACGGACATCGGTATCGCCAACTCGCACGGGCCGACGTGGCCCGCCTCTCAGGAACCGGCCGACCTGGAGGCGGCGGGCTTCTACGACCTGCTACTGAACCGCCTGTTCGCCGAACCGGTAATCCTCGGTGAATACCCGGACGGAATGGGCGAGTTGATAACCGGCGACGTCCACTCGGACCTGAAGGCGATCGCCGAGCCGGTCGACTGGTACGGCATCAACTACTACGCCCCGACGAAGGTGGGCGCCCCGCAGGGCACCGACACCGAGTTCGGCGGACTGACGATCCCCTCCGAACTCCCCTTCTCCGTGCGGGAGATCGAGGGCCGCCCGCTGACCGACTTCGGCTGGCCCGTCGTCCCCGAGGGCCTCACGGAGCTGCTCACCGGCTTCCGCGACCGCTACGGCGACCGGCTCCCCCCGATCGTCATCACCGAGAACGGCTGCTCGTACGAGGGCATCGACGACCAGGACAGGATCGCCTACCTGGACGGCCATGTGCGGGCACTGCACCGGGCCCTGGAGGCCGGGGTGGACATACGCGGCTACTTCGTCTGGTCGCTGCTCGACAACTTCGAGTGGGCGGAGGGGTACGCACGCCGGTTCGGCCTCGTGCACATGGACCACGAGACGCGGACGAGGACCCCGAAGGCCTCGTACCGCTGGTTCCAGGAGATGCTGCGGGCGCAGAGACAGGGGACGCGGGGATGACGACCACCCGTCCGCCGGCCGCCCTCACCGAGCCGGCCGAGCGGGTCGGCCGGGGCTGGACGGCGGCGCTCTCGCTGGCCAACGGGGCGATATGGGTGGGCTGGTTCGGGCCGCTGCAGATCCTGCTCGCCTCCCAGGCGGGGGACTTCGCGCCCGGCTCCGGCATGTCCAAGGAGACGATGCTGGCGTGGGTCACGGGCGTGGGCGCGGTCGTGTCCCTGATCGCCAACCCGGTCTTCGGCGCGCTGTCCGACCGGACCACGTCCCGATGGGGCCGCCGCACGCCGTGGATCGTGACCGGCGCGGCGGGCGGCGCGCTGTCGCTGCTGCTGCTCGCGGGCGCGAGCGGGGTGTGGACGATGGCGCTGGGCTGGTGTCTGGTCCAGCTGACGCTCAACGCGGCCTTCGCGGCGGTCACGGCGGCGGTGCCGGACCGGGTGCCCCGGCTTCAACGGGGCGCGGTGGGCGGCTGGTTGGGGGCGGCGCAGATCCTCGGCGTGGTCGGCGGGACGGGCCTGGCGACGGCGGCGGGCGGGATCGGGGCCGGGTATGTGGCGTGCGCGGTGTTCACGCTCGCGGGCGTGCTGCCGTACGTCCTGCGCTACGAGGACCTGCGGCTGGCGGACGCGGACCGGCCGCCCTGGGACTGGCGGGGCTTCCTTGCGGGCTTCTGGCTGAGTCCGCGCCGCCACCCCGACCTCGGCTGGGCCTGGCTGACCCGTTTCCTGATCAACCTCAGCAACTCCCTGGTCCTGCTCTACCTCCTGTACTACCTGCGCGACCGCCTCCTCCCCCAAGCTCTCGACTCCGCTCGAGCAGGGGGGACCCCCATCCCCGACCCCGACGAGGGCGTGCTGATCCTGACGGCGGTGAACGGCCTGACCCTGCTGGGCACGGTCGTGGTCGGCGGGGTCTGGTCGGACCGGGTGGGCCGGCGCAAGCCGTTCGTGCTCTGGTCGGGCGCGCTGATGGCGGTGGCGACGGCACTGCTGTCGGCGTGGCAGACCTGGCCGGGCGCGATCGTGGCGGCGGCGGTCCTGGGCATCGGCTTCGGCGTGTTCACCTCGGTCGACTTCGCCCTGATGACGGACGTCCTGCCGAAGGCACTGGACCGGGGCAAAGACTTGGGCATCATCAACGTGGCCAACGCCCTCCCCCAGGTAGCCGCCCCCGCCCTCGCCGCCCCGATCGTGACCTACCTGGGCGGCTACCGGGTGCTGTACCTGGTGGCGGCGGTGATCGGACTGGCGGGGGCGGGGCTGGTGGGGCGGATACGGGGGGTGGAGTGAGCGCCCGGGACGCCGATGCCACTGCACGGTCACAAGTACGCCATCGACGCGACGGTCGCTGAGACCGCGCTCCGTCAGCCGGGCCCCGTGGCCGTCCTCACCTCGGACGCCGACGACATGCGAAAGCTCTGCGGCCGTCGGGTCAAGGTCATCCCGCTCTGACACAGGGAACCGGCACTCCCCGGACGAACTCGCCCGCCCGGATCAGAACCCCAGCCGCCGCAGCTGCTTCGGGTCGCGCTGCCAGTCCTTGGCGACCTTGACGTGGAGGTCGAGGAAGACCGGTGTGCCGAGCAGGGCCTCGATGTGCTTGCGGGACTTCATGCCGACCTCCTTCAGACGCTTGCCCTTGGGGCCGATGATGATGCCCTTCTGGCTGGGGCGCTCGATGTAGAGGTTGGCGTGGATGTCGAGGAGGGGGCGGTCCGCGGGGCGGTCCTCGCGGGGGAGCATCTCCTCCACGACCACCGCGATGGAGTGCGGCAGCTCGTCGCGGACGCCCTCCAGGGCCGCCTCGCGGATCAGTTCCGCGATCATGACCTGCTCGGGCTCGTCCGTGAGGTCGCCCTCGGGGTAGAGCGCCGGGCCCTCCGGCAGCAGCGGGACGAGCAGGTCGGCCAGCAGGCCCACCTGCTTGTCGCCGACCGCCGAGACCGGGACGATCTCCGCCCACTCGAAGCCCAGCTCCTTGCCGAGCTGGTCGATCGCGATCAGCTGCTCGGCGAGGGTCTTGGAGTCCACCAGGTCGGTCTTGGTGACGACGGCGACCTTGGGGGTCTTGCGGATCCCGGCCAGCTCCTTGGCGATGAAGCGGTCGCCGGGGCCGATCTTCTCGTTCGCCGGAAGGCAGAAGCCGATCACGTCGACCTCGGCCCACGTGGTGCGGACCACGTCGTTGAGGCGCTCGCCGAGCAGCGTGCGCGGCTTGTGCAGACCGGGGGTGTCCACCAGGATCAGCTGGGCGTCGGGCCGGTGCACGATGCCGCGTACCGTGTGCCGCGTCGTCTGCGGCTGGTTCGCGGTGATCGCCACCTTCTTCCCGACCAGAGCGTTCGTGAGGGTGGACTTGCCCGCGTTGGGGCGGCCCACGAAGCAGGCGAAGCCGGCGCGGTGGACGGCCTCGGCCGACTGCTCGGATGACTGGGTGCGAACGCTCATGGCGCCCATTCTCCCTGATCCACAAGGCCGGGCCGCACGGTGAGTGCACGGTGAGGTTCCGGAAACCCCCTCGCAACGAAACGTCACGGAAACACACCTGTACGCTACCGGAAACGCGTACCCAGGAATCTCTGACGAGCCCCCGCACCGTTGGAGACGACGTTGGAGACGACGTGACCCTCGCCGCCCCGCACGCAGACACGGGCGACACCGCCTGGCTGCTCGCCGCCACCGCCCTGGTCCTGCTGATGACCCCGGGCCTGGCCCTCTTCTACGGCGGCATGGTCCGCACGAAGAGCGTCCTCAACATGCTGATGATGAGCTTCGTGTCGATCGCCCTGGTCACGGTGGTGTGGCTGGCGGCCGGCTACTCCCTCGCCTTCGGTGACGACATCGGCGGCGGACTCATCGGCGGGCTGGACCACGCCGGTATGAGAGGTCTCGGCCCGGACAGCGTCCAGGGCACAGTCCCCACCCTGCTGTTCGCCACCTTCCAGCTGACCTTCGCGATCGTCACGGCGGCGCTGATCAGCGGCGCGATCGCCGACCGGGCGAACTTCGGCACGTGGCTGGTCTTCGTACCCCTCTGGGCGCTGCTCGTATACGTTCCCGTCTCCCACTGGGTCTGGGGCCCCGGCGGCTGGATCCTGCACCACCTCGGTGCTCTCGACTTCGCGGGCGGCCTGCCCGTCGAGATCGCCTCCGGCGCCTCCGGTCTCGCGCTGTGCCTGGTGCTGGGCCCGCGGCTGGGGTTCAAGAAGGACGCCATGCGGCCGCACAACCTGCCCATGGTCGTACTCGGCGCCGGTCTGCTCTGGTTCGGCTGGTTCGGCTTCAACGCGGGCTCTGCCCTGGCGGCCAACGGGCTTGCGGCCGCCGTCTTCCTCAACACCCTCGCCGCCGGCTGCACCGGTCTGCTCGGCTGGCTCTTCGTCGAGCAGCGGCGCGACGGCCATCCGACCACGCTCGGCGCGGCCTCCGGTGCCGTGGCCGGTCTGGTCGCGATCACCCCGTCCTGCGGCTCGGTCTCCCTGCTCGGCGCCCTGGTCGTCGGCCTCGCCGCCGGTGGCGTCTGCTCCTACGCGGTGAGCTGGAAGTTCCGGCTGAACTACGACGACTCCCTGGACGTCGTCGGCGTCCACCTGGTCGGCGGCGTCATCGGCACCCTGCTGATCGGCGTCTTCGCCGAGAGGGCGATGACCGGCGGGACGGAGGGCCTCCTCTACGGCGGCGGGCTCGCCCAGCTGGGCAAGCAGCTGGTGGCCGTGGTGGTCGTGGCCGCCTACGCGTTCGCCGTGACGTACGGCATCGGCAAGGCCCTCGACAAGCTCATGGGCTTCCGTGCGGACGAGGAGCAGGAGCACACCGGCCTGGACCTTACGGTGCACGCCGAGACGGCCTACGATCACGGGGTCCTGGGCCATGGAGCCCCGGTCGCCCACTCCGTCGTCCCCACCGCCCAGAAGGTCACCCCCCAGGCATGAAGCTCATCACCGCGATCGTCAAGCCGTACCGGCTCGACGAGGTCAAGACCGCCCTCCAGGAGCTCGGCGTGCACGGCCTGACCGTGACCGAGGCGAGCGGGTACGGCCGCCAGCGCGGCCACACCGAGGTGTACCGCGGCGCCGAGTACCGCGTCGACCTGGTGCCCAAGGTCCGTATCGAGGTCGTCGTGGAGGACGCCGCCGCGGAGGACGTCATCGACGCGATCGTCAAGGCCGCGCAGACGGGGAAGATCGGGGACGGGAAGGTGTGGGCCGTGCCGGTGGAGACGGTCGTACGGGTTCGGACGGGCGAGCGCGGCCCCGACGCGCTCTGACGAACAGCACCCCGCCGGCCACCCCCGCGGCGAACGCCAGCCCCACCACCAGCCACGGCAGCGCGAAGAACGACGCGCTCGCCGACTCGTGGGTGCCGGTGGCGCTCGCCGTCAGCGTCACGTCCCCCCAGTCGAGCTGGGGCGCGTCCCGCCACGGCTCGGTGAGCCGGACCCGCTGTCCCGGCAGCAGCTCGGCGGGGATCCGAGTGAGCTCGCGGGCCAGGAGCGTACGGCCGAACAGTCCCCGGGCGCGCAGCTCCACCTTGGGGTCGAGGGTGACGTTGCCGGTGTTGTGCAGGGTGTAGGAGATCGTCGCGCCACTGTCGCCGAGGCCGGGGACGAGCGGCTGGTGGTGGGTGACGTGCATGTTCTCGACGGAGATCGCGGGGACCGTGGGCCCGCTCACCCGCAGGTAGACCCGGGCGCCGACGGCCCGTTGCACCCCGAGCGCGAGTGAACCCGAGCCGGGGTCGACCCTCCCCCAAGCTCTCGACTTCGCTCGAGCAGGGTGTACCCCCATGTCCAGCGCCACGATCGCGCCCGGGTGGTCGCCCGGTTCGGCGCCCTGCGGGACGTGCAGGGTGAAGGGCACGGTGACCGTCTTGTGGCCCGGCACGGTGACCCGGGACCGCGCGGGCTTCGCCCAGGCTCCGACGCCCCGCATCCGCTCCTTGACCGTCCGCACGGCGAAGCCTCCGTCGCGGGCGGTGTTGTAGGCGTCGGCCGCGTAGAGGCGGAAGGTGAGCGGCTTGCCGGTCTTGTTGGCGACGGCCACCTTGTCGGTGATCGTCTGCCCGGGGTCGGCGGAGAGATAGAAGTAGGGCCGGGCGGCGACCTGGGAGGCGACGGGGTACACGGACCAGCTGCCGTTGTCGGCGGCGTGCGCGGATCCGGCCGCGGGCCCGCAGAACAGACCGATGAGGCTCAGGAGGAGGACATACGGCTTGCGCATGGGTGCGGACCCCCCACGGGCGGAGTCGGGACGGCGGTCGGGCGGGTGCGGCCCGGTGCGGTCGGGCGCCCGGCCGCCGAGAGCGGGCGGATCAGGTGAGGGTGAGGGTCAGGACGCCGGAGTACGAACCCGGAGGCGTGAACGCCGGTACGTCCAGGGAGAGTCCGGCGTCCACGGTGAACTCGCCGCCGGTGACCGTGCCGTCGGGGGTCGACGCCAGCGTCGCTCCCGAAGCGCCCACCGTGCCCGCGGAACCGGCCTTGCAAGTGCTCGGGCTGCCCGCCTTGGTCGCGCAGGCGGGGGTCCAGCTCAGCTTCCCGGCGTCGATCTTGGCGCCGGGACCGGTGAAGTCGGTGACCTTGCCGGTCAGGGACCAGCCCGCGGGCCCGCCGCGGAAGTCCTTGACGGTCACGGTCCGCAGGGTGCCCGTGGAGGCGCCGCCCTTGCCGAATTCGACCGCCGAGAGCGCGACGGCGTCCCCGGCCTGGGACATGGACAGGGTTCCCGCCTTGACGGTGGTGGTCAGTTTCTGGCTGCCGGCGGGGACGGGCGTGGTGTCGTTCACGACGTAGGCGGCGGGACCGGCGCCCTTGTCGGCGTTCCAGGAGGCGCCCTCGTACGCGACGATCCCGGTCGTCGTCCTGTCGTTGACGGTGATCGGGGCGCTGAAGGAGCCCTGGGCGTCGGCCGTCGCGGTCGCCGTGTCCGCGGTCTGGGTGTCCCCGGACCGTCCGGCGAGGGTGATGGTGGCGCCCGGCGTGAAGTCGCTGCCGCTGACGGTGACACCGGCACCGGGGTTGCCGGATGCCGAACTCAGCGAGATCGCCCGGGTGTTGGTGGGCGTGCCGGAGGTCGCCGTGACGGTCTCCGACACCGGGGCGGGCGGTGTGATGACCGTGCACGGGGTGTCCAGCTCCAGGATGTAGCTGGTGTGGATGTTGTAGTCGCCGGGCGAGAGGGTGATCGCGCCGGGCGTGGTGAGGGTGAACGTCCCGGTCATGGAGAACGACGGGAAGGCGCCCTTCCCCGGCACCGGGGTGTTCTTCTTCGGCCCGGCGACCGTGACCGAGCCGGTCTGCGCACCGCCGAGGGTGACCTTGCCGGTCGGGGTCATGATGTCGGCCGGCAGGGCGATGTCGGTGGGGTTGCTGGCGGCGGGCGTGACGACCGTGTAGGTCACGGTGACCGTGTCGCCCACCTTGGGACTCGTGTTGTCCACCGAGACGCTTGCGGTGGTGGTGCCGTCGATCGGCGGGATGCCCGCGACCGCGGGCGGGATGCAGTGCGTGGCGAAGTCCACGTTCGTGCCCGCGGCACCGGCCGGGCAGGCCAGCGCTCCGCCCGCGGTGACCGCGAGCGCGGTCGCCCCGAACAGCGACGCCCAGCGCCACCGTCGGGATCTTCGGACTGTCGAACCCATGGGATGCCCCCTCCTGAGGGTTGCGGGCGCAGCGGCTCGGCTGCGCCGACAGGGGGCCATTGATGTGCAGGTCACGTGAGAAGTCAATGGAGATGCCGCAGAAAACTGACGGTTCATCAGTTTCTGCGGCATCCGGAACGAACCGCTCAGTCAGATCAGTTGTATCGGTCGGATCAGTCGAAGACGAACGGACCCGGCGACTGGTTCGCCGTCGCCGTGCAGGTGATCGTGATGCCGAAGACGGTCATCCGCAGCGAACCGCCGTGCGCCTCCAGGCTGTCGCCGGAGGCCACGGTGCCGCTGAGCGGGCCGACGCTGACCGGGTCCCCGGCTGCCATGGCCGGGTTCTTCGTCCCGCTGAAGACGGTGGTGCCGCCGCTCGCCTTCACCAGGGTGAGCTTGGAGGTGATCGAGTCGGCCGACACGGCGAGCGGTGCGGTGACCGCGCTGGACGTGAGGGTGATGGTGGCCGAGGTTCCGCTCTGGGTGGCGGTGAGTGTGGCCGCACCGCCGCCGAAGAGACCGCAGTCGGCGGTGATGGTCGCCGACTGGGGGGTGACGGCGACCGCGGTGGGTGCGAACGCGAGGCCGGTGACCGCGAGGGCCCCGACCGTCAGTGCCGCACCGGTTACTGAGCGCTTGCCTCTCATGGGGAATCCGGCTCCCTTCCCGTTCGTGGGAATGCCATGTGGGGATGGACGGGATGCCTGTCTCAGGTGGGTGCGGGCACACTGAAAGGCTCGGACCTGACGGTCCGTCGGAACTTGCGTTCTCATTGATGCGCAGGAGGCAGGGAACGACAAGGTTGAATTCCGGCCGACCTGTCGTTCGGTAACGCTTCAAACACCCTCAGCCCGCGGAAACGGTCACCCGAACAACCCCGTCCGGCCCGGCCACCAGCACCGGCGTCCCGGCCCCACCCAGGTCCCGTACGGCCGCCAGATCCTCCGCCGATGCAGTGTCCGCAGACGTCACAACCGCCGCCGCCTCGAGGGACTTCGCCCCGGACGCCACCGCCATCGCCACCGCGGTCCGCAGAGCGCTGAGCTTCAGCGAGTCGAGAGCGACGGTCCCGGCGACATACGTACGGCCCGTCTCGTCACGTACGGCCGCGCCCTCGGGCACGTCGTTGCGGGCCCGCGCGGAACGGGCCAGGGTGACGATCTTGCGGTCCTCGGGGTCGAGCGCGTTGCTGTCGGTCATGCCCTGAGCATACGGAGCACGGCCCCGCGCACCCCGCCACGGGGTACACCGTCTCAGGGGCGGTCGAGGCGGAGCCGGTCGGCGCGCGGCAGTCCGGCGACGACCAGGTCGTACGAATCCTCGATGAGCTCCCGGACCAGACGCTCCGGGAGCTCACCGTCGACGGTGACCGTGTTCCAGTGCCGCTTGTTCATGTGATAGCCGGGGGCGATCAGGCCCTCGTACTCACCGCGCAGCCGGACCGCGTCCTCCGGGTCGCACTTGAGGTTGACCGTGAGCGGCCGCTCGTCCAGCGAACTCAGCGCGAACATCTTGCCCAGGACCTTGAAGACCGAGACCCCCGGGCTGAACGGGAAGTCCTCCACCACCGCGTTGAACGACAGACAGAAGGCGCGCAGCTCCTCGGGTGTCACTCGGACTCCTCGTCCCGCTCCGCCGGCTGCCCCACCGGCTCCACCAGCACGGTCACGATCTTGTTCCGGCGGCCCGCGGCGGCCTCCGCCGTCAGCCCCAGTCTCCGCCCGTCGGGCAGCTCGACCTCGGCCGAGGCACCGGCGATCGGCACCCGGCCCAGCGCCTTGGCCAGCAGTCCGCCAACGGTCTCCACGTCCTCGTCGTCGTACTCCTCGAGCCCGTACAGCTCACCGAGGTCCGTGATGTCGAGGCGGGCGGTGACCCGGTAGCGGTCGTCGCCCAGCTCCTCCACGGGCGGCAGTTCACGGTCGTACTCGTCGGTGATCTCGCCGACGATCTCCTCGAGGATGTCCTCGATGGTGACGATGCCCGCGGTCCCGCCGTACTCGTCGATCACGACGGCGACGTGGTTGCGTTCCTTCTGCATCTCGCGCAGCAGATCGCCGGCGTTCTTGGTGTCGGGCACGAAGAACGCGGGCCGCATGGCCGTGGACACCAGGTCGTTCTCGGCGTCACGGCTGATGTGCGTCTTGCGGACCAGGTCCTTCAGATACACGATCCCGACTATGTCGTCCTCGCTCTCCCCGGTGACCGGGATGCGCGAGAAGCCCGAGCGCAGCGCGAGGGTGAGGGCCTGGCGGATGGTCTTGTAGCGCTCGATGACGACCAGGTCGGTCCGGGGGACCATGACCTCCCGTACGAGCGTGTCGCCGAGTTCGAAGACCGAGTGCACCATGCGGCGCTCCTCGTCCTCGATCAGGGACTCCTGCTCGGCGAGGTCGACCAGCGCGCGCAGCTCCGCCTCGGAGGCGAAGGGACCGCGACGGAAGCCCTTGCCGGGGGTCAGGGCGTTGCCGATGAGGATCAGCAGCGAGGGGATCGGGCCCATGATCCTGGCCAGCGGCAGCAGGACGTACGCGGCAGCCGTCGCCGTGTTCAGCGGGTGCTGGCGGCCGATGGTGCGCGGGGAGACACCGACGGCGACGTACGACACGAGGACCATGACGCCGATCGCGGCGAGCAGCGCCTGCCAGGTGACGTCGATCTCCTGGAGGCAGGCGTAGGTCACCAGGGCCGCGGCCGCCATCTCGCAGGTGACGCGGACCAGCAGCGCCACGTTGAGATAGCGGGTCGGGTCGGCGGCGACCTGGGCGAGCCGGGCGCTGCCGCGCCGCCCGGACTTCACCGCCTCCTCCGCGCGGAAGCTGGAGACCCGCGCGATACCGGCCTCGGCGCAGGCGGCGAGCCAGGCGACGACGACGAGGGCGATCGCGCCGATGACGATCTGCGGACTCATCGGAGCCGCTTACGAGACCGTCGGCGCCGGGGACGGGCCGGTCAGGCCCTTCTCATGGCGCCAGCCGTCCACGATGGCGGCCTGCAGGCCGAACATCTCGGCCTTCTCGTCGGGCTCCTCGTGGT
Source organism: Streptomyces sp. HUAS 15-9 (assembly GCF_025642155.1). Lineage (NCBI taxonomy): Bacteria > Bacillati > Actinomycetota > Actinomycetes > Kitasatosporales > Streptomycetaceae > Streptomyces > Streptomyces qianjiangensis. Next base: position 2,906,794 of record NZ_CP106798.1, read on the forward strand.
CGTAGCCGAGCAGGTGCAGCACGCCATGGACGGTGAGCAGGTGGAGCTCCTCGTCCATGGAGTGCTGCGTGGGCGCCTCGGCCCCCTGCTTGGCGGCGACCTCGGGGCAGAGCACGATGTCGCCGAGGAGTCCCTGCGGGGGCTCCTCCTCGTCCTTGGCCGGCGGCCGCAGCTCGTCCATCGGGAAGGACATGACATCGGTCGGGCCGGGCAGGTCCATCCACTGGATGTGGAGCTGCTCCATGGCGTCGGCGTCCACGACGATCACCGAGAGCTCGGAGAGCGGGTGGATGCGCATCCGCGCGAGCGCGTAGCGGGCGATGTCGAGGATCGCCCGCTCGTCGACCTCGGTTCCGGACTCGTTGTTGACGTCGATCGACATGGTGGTGCCGTGTCTCTACTTCCCCTTGTGCCCGGACCGGCCCCGGCCGCCCTTGTGGGTGCCGTTCTCGGTGCCGTGCTTGTCGTCGTACTTCTCGTACGCGTCGACGATACGGCCCACCAGCTTGTGCCGTACGACATCGTGGGACGACAGCCGGGAGAAGTGGACGTCGTCCAGGCCCTCCAGGATCTCCTGCACCTGCCGCAGACCGCTCTTGGTGCCGTTCGGCAGGTCGACCTGCGTCACGTCACCGGTGATCACGATCTTCGAGTCGAAGCCGAGACGGGTGAGGAACATCTTCATCTGCTCGGGGCTCGTGTTCTGGGCCTCGTCCAGGATGATGAAGGCGTCGTTCAGCGTACGGCCGCGCATGTACGCCAGCGGCGCCACCTCGATGGTCCCCGCCGCCATCAGGCGCGGGATGGAATCCGGGTCGAGCATGTCGTGCAGCGCGTCGTACAGCGGGCGCAGATAGGGGTCGATCTTCTCGTAGAGCGTGCCGGGCAGGAAGCCGAGGCGCTCGCCGGCCTCCACGGCCGGCCGGGTCAGGATGATGCGGTTGACCTGCTTGGACTGCAGGGCCTGCACCGCCTTGGCCATGGCGAGGTAGGTCTTGCCGGTACCGGCGGGGCCGATGCCGAAGACGATCGTGTGCTTGTCGATCGCGTCGACGTAGCGCTTCTGGTTGAGGGTCTTGGGGCGGATCGTGCGGCCGCGCGAGGACAGGATGTTCTGTGTCAGCACCTGGGCCGGGGTCTCCTCCGGGCCCTCCCCGTTCTCGCTCGCCCGCAGCATCGCGATCGAGCGTTCCACTGCGTCCTCCGTCATCGGCTGCCCCGTGCGGAGCACCAGCATCATCTCGTCGAACAGGCGCTGGATGAGGGCGACTTCACCGGGGTCGCCGACCGCGCTGATCTCATTGCCCCGGACATGGATGTCGGCCGCCGGGAAGGCCTTCTCGATCACGCGCAGGAGGGAGTCGCCGGAACCCAGCACGGTGACCATCGGGTGCTGGGCAGGGACCGTGAACTGTGCTCTCGCCTGTCCCTGCGCGGGGGTGTGAGCTGTGGGTGTCTGAGTCATGGGCCGGCGCTGTAGGCCTGCGGTTCCTCCTCATCATGGCCGCGTAGCTGAGGGCGGCCTCGCGATTCCAAGGGTACGACGGGGCACTGACAACGCCGTAGGGCTTTTCGGCGTCCGGCTGTGCAGCCGTGAGCCCTGCATGCGCTCCCGGGCGTGCGGGCAGAATGCGCCGTGTCACGCCTCACGTGGTCGTGGGCCACGTCACCCAGGGCCACCTGTCCGAAGGAAGCAGGTCGGCCGCCATGTTGCTGCGTCTGCCCACGTCCGTGTCCGAAGCGCAGGGGTTTCTGGCCGAGGGGGCGGTCCCCGTCGGCGGCGCCACGCTGGTGTGGGCCGCCTGGCAGCGGGACGGCTTTCCCGAGCAGGCGGTGTCGCTGCGCAAGGTGCCCGAGGCGCGGGTGATCGGGGCCGAGGAGGTGGGCGGGGCCGTACTGCTGCACCAGGTCGACGAGCGGGTGCCGGAGGTGCTGTGGCGGGCGGCGGCCGGGGTGGGCACGGGTGCGGTGCGCCGGACCGCGACGGTCGGTGGCAACCTCGTCGGCAGCGCGCTGCGCGATCTGCTGCCCGCGGCTCTGGTGCTGGACGCGCGTGCCGTGGTGCTGGCGACGGACGGCACGTACGAGACCGACCTCACCGAGGTCCTGGCGAAGCGGCCGGTCGTGCTGAAGCTCCGCTGGCACACGCCCCTGGCCAGCGGCTACCGCAAGCTGCCCGGCGAGGCGGGCGGTGCGCCCCCGCTCATAGTCGCGGCGGCCGCGCACCCCACGGAACTCCGCGTCGCCGTCCGCGACGGCTACGAGGTCCTCTCCGAAACCCTGCCCCGCGACGCCGCCCCGGCCCAACTCCTCGACGCCCTGAGCCACACCCCGCTGGACGCCCTCCCGGACCCGGCCCGCGAGGCCCTCCGGGAGGAGGTCACCACGGTCCTGTCCCAGGCGTCGGACGACTGACCTGGGCAAGCAGCGGGGCCCAGACGTTGGACCGACCCGCGCCCGGCAACCGGCGACAGCCCCGCCCACGCGGCACGGAAGCCGAAGGAGCGGGGAACCGAGCAGCCGCTCGCGCGCATCCCCGCCCCACGACCGGTACCCGTCCGCCACGGCCGTCCGCGACTGGCGGGAGCCCGAGGCGGGGCAGGCCCTCGGTGACCCGCCCCACCGCGGCGCGGAACGCGTCGGTCCGTGCTCAGGCCGGGCGGCGGAAGCCGATCGTCGGGACCGCTCTGCGGCGGGGCCAGGGTCTGAGGTGTTCCTCCGGAACCAGGTGTTCGAGGAAGGCGTAGCGGCGCAGTGCGGCCGGGTCCTGGCCCTCCACCGATTGGACCCTGCGCCACCATGCCCCGACCTCGGACCATCCGGGGGCCGAGAGCGAGCCGCCGAACTCCTGGACGGACAGCGCGGCCGTCAGGCCGGCGAAGGCGAGGCGGTCGGCCAGCGGCCAGCCGGCCAGGGTCCCGGTGACGAAGCCCGCGACGAACACGTCCCCGGCGCCGGTCGGGTCGAGGGCCTCGACGGCGATCGCGGGGACCTCGGCGGCCTCCCCGGTCCGCCGGTCCACCGCGTAGGCGCCCTCCGCGCCGAGGGTGACCACCGCCAGCGGTACGAACTCGGTGAGGGCGTGGGCCGCCGCGCGCGGGCAGTCGGCGCCCGTGTAGCGCTTGGCCTCCTCGGCGTTCGGCAGGAACGCCTCGCAGTGCGCCAGGTCGGCGAGGCCGGCCAGATCCCAGGCGCCCGTGTCGTCCCAGCCGACGTCCGCGAAGATCCTCGTACCCTCGCTCGCGGCCTGTGCGACCCAGGGTGCGCTCTTGCCGGGTGTCAGGGACGCGACCGCGGCACGCGCGCGTGGCGGGCAGTCCGGGGCTGGCTCCTCGGGGGGCGGCTCGTGGCCGTGGGAGACCATCGTGCGCTCGCCCTCGTACGCCATGGAGACCGTGACCGGGGAGTGCCAGCCGGGGACCGTGCGCGACGGTGACAGGTCGATGCCCTCGCCCTGGGCGAGCACGTCCCAGCAGTAGTCACCGTAGTGGTCGTCGCCGAAGGCCGCCGCGAGGGACGTTTTCAGGCCGAGGCGGGCCAGGGCCGTCGCCATGTTCGCCACGCCTCCGGGGCTCGAGCCCATGCCCCGCGCCCAGGACTCGGTCCCGCGCACGGGAGCCGAGTCGAGGCCGGTGAAGATGATGTCCAGGAAGACGGTGCCCGTGAGGTAGACGTCCCAGGGCGGGTCGTCCGGCGCGCGCAGGACGGCCAGTGGATCGACCTGGGCCGGACTGTGCTGCGGGTCTGTGAGGTGCTCCGGTTCCTCCCCGGCAGACGCGTTGGACGCGGTCACGGTGCGCTCCCTGACTGGTGCGGATCTGGCCAGTGTGCACCACGTCACGGACAGCACGACCGCTCTCGTACCGGAGCCCCTCGTACGGAGACCGGCGGCCCCTACCAGCGAGGCATCGTGGGCGTCACCCACCCCGGTTCGCTCACCCGCATCGCCGCCGCGTCGTCCCGGTCCCTGAGCGACCCGTCGTTCCGCGCCCACCTGCGGTGCAGGACCTCCAGCCGGTCGCGGTCCAGTTCGATGCCGAGGCCGGGGGCGTCGGAGACGGTGATCCGGCCGCCGGAGAAGGAGAGCCGCTCGGTCAGGACGTCCTCCGACTGCCAGGGGTAGTGGGAGTCGCAGGCGTGGTGGAGCCGGGGCACGGTCGACGCGACGTGGGTCATCGCGGCCAGGCTGATCCCCAGGTGGGTGTTGGAGTGCATGGACACCCCGACGCCGAAGGTGTCGCAGATCGCCGCGAGGTGCTGGGTGTTGCGCAGCCCACCCCAGTAGTGGTGGTCGGAGAGCACCACCTGCACGGCGTCCCGTGTGAACGCCTCCTTGATCTCGGCGAAGGTCGTCACGCACATGTTGGTGGCGAGCGGGACGTCGGTGCCGGCGGACACCTCGGCCATCGCCGGGGTGCCGAGCGCCGGGTCCTCCAGGTACTCGAGGACGTCAGCCAGTTCCTTCGCCACCTTCAGCGAGGTCTCCACCGACCAGGCGCCGTTGGGGTCGAGGCGCAGGGGGTGCCCGGGGAACGCCTCGGCCAGCGCGCGTACGGCGGCGATCTCCTCGTCGGGCGGGAAGACACCGCCCTTGAGCTTGAAGGAGGTGAAGCCGTAGCGGTCCTTGAACTTCCGTGCCTGCTCGACGACTCCGGCCGGGTCGAGCGCGGCGCCCCAGTCGTCCGCCTCGGCCGGCACGCCCTGCGGATGGGCCGCCCACTTGTAGAAGAGGTAGGCGCTGTACTCGACCGAGTCCCGCACCTTGCCGCCGAGCAGCGCGTGGACCGGCAGGCCGAGCGCCCTGCCCTGGGCGTCCAGGCAGGCGACCTCGAAGGCGGAGAGGACGGAGAGCCGGAGCTTGTCGGCGGTCTGGACGCCGCGCAGTCCGCCGACGTCGACGGCGTCCTCGACCCGGGAGTCATCGACGGGGACGTCGAGGGTGAACAGAGCGTTCACGTCCGTGACCCGGCGACCGATCAGACGGTCGGCGAGCGGGCGGGCCGGCTCCAGGTACTTGGTGTCGCCGTACGTCTCGCCGAGCCCGGTGGTCCCGTCGGCCGTCTCCACCTCCACGATCAGCCGGGGGGTGTACGGCTGGTGCACGCCCTGTGTGTTCAGCAGCGGCGGGTCGGCGACCAGGATGGGCGTCAGCCGTACCTCGGTGATGGTCAGGTCACGGGTCACAGGGCGGCTCCTACGAGGTCGAGTCCGGACGTCATCTCCCCATCACAGACGCCGTCCATGTATGAGAACTGAGATTAGATAGGCGAACAGCGGCCGTCAACGGCACCCTCCACCGCGCCAGCAATGGCGCGCATTGCTACCCGCCTCCCCTCATCCCAAACAGAAGGTGACCCACATCACATCCAACGCCCTTTTCCCCAACCGCCTGATTGATACAACTTGCTCGCGCGTTCCTGTCCGTCGACGGTCGTCGCCCCCTCCCCTTTCCGAGCCGCTCCTTTCGCATGCCCCAGGAACGCCCGTGTCCGCCCCCCGCACCACTCCCTGGCCCCTCGTCGCCCTTTTCACGGCCGGGTACCTCGCTCCGTATCTGCTGCCCACCACCGTCGGCAGACTCGACACGGGGCTTCCCCTCTCCCCCACCCAGGCCGGTGCCATCGGCAGTGCCCTGCTGCTGAGTTCGGCGGCGGCGGGCTTTCTGCTGGCGTCCAGGGTCGACCGGATCGGGGCACGCACACTCGCCCGCGCCGGACTCCTGCTCGCCGTCCTCGGCTACGGCGGGGCCGCCCTCACCACGGTCGTACCGGCCGTCGTCGTGGGCGCGCTCGTCGGCGGGTTCGGCTCGGGTACGGTCACCGCGGTCGCCGCCACCGGCATCGCCGCAATGGGGGCGCCCCCTGCTCGAGCGGAGTCGAGAGCTTGGGGGAGCGATCCGCACCGCGCCTCCATCCTGGGCCTGCTCAGCGTCTCCGCGCTCGCGGGCGCCGTCTATCTGACGGTCCCGCACCTCGGCGCGGGCCATGGCCAGCCCCTGGCCGCGCTCGCGCTCACCGCGCTGGCCGCATGGCCGCTCACCGGCCGGCTCTCGCTCCGTACGGCACCCGCGCGCACCCTGCCCGGCAGACCGCCGCTTCCCCACCGGCGCTCCGGCCTGGTCCTGGTCGCCGCCATGCCCTGCTGGTCCCTCGTGCAGAACTCCCTGTGGGGCGTCAGCGGCCGTATCGGCCTCGCCCAGGCGCACCTCACGGAGGTCACCGTCGGCACGGTCTTCGCGGTCGCGCTCGGCGCCGCGTTGATCGGGGTACTGGGTGCGGGGGCGCTCGGCCCGCGACTGGGTCTGGCCACACCCATCGGTGCCGGTACGGCGCTCATCGCGGTCTGCGTCGCGCTCAGCGCGTCCGCGACCGACCTGATGACCTTCGCGGCGGGCGAGATCGCCTGGAACGTGCTCTACCCGGTCGTGCTGTCGTACATGATCGGCCTCGCCGCCTCCCTGGACCCGCGCGGCCGCTGGGCGGTCCTGGTCGGCTCGGCCGCGTCACTGGGCACGGCGGCGGGACCGCTGACCGGCAGTGTGCTGTCGGCGCGGGCGGGGTTCCCGGTCATGGGCGCGATCCTCGCCGCCGGTCTGCTCGTGATCGCCGTACCGCTGACGGCCGTGGCCCTCAGGCGCCGGCCCGTCGCGGCCCCTCGGGCCCTGGAGGACGCCGTCGTACATATCGAGATCCCGGCCTACGAGAACTCGTACGCCTCCACCGCGGCGATATAGCGCGCCCGCCGCTCCTCGTCGTCCTCCAGGAAGGACGCGAGGAAGGAGTTGCGGGCCAGGTCGCGCATCTGCTCCTTGGTCAGCCCGAGGGCGTCGCGCACCGCGTGGTAGTTGTCGGCGACGTAGCCGCCGAAGTAGGCGGGGTCGTCGGAGTTGACCGTGCACAGCAGCCCGGCCTCGATCATCGCGCGCAGCGGGTGCTCCGCCAGGACGTCGACGGCCCGCAGCCGGACGTTGGAGAGCGGGCAGAGGGTGAGCGGGATCCGTTCCCGCACCAGCCGCTCCACCAGCGCGGGGTCCTCCATGCAGCGCAGCCCGTGGTCGACGCGCTCGACACCGAGCACGTCCAGGGCCTCGGTGATGTACGCGGGCGGCCCCTCCTCGCCCGCGTGCGCCACGCGCCGCAGTCCGAGCTCGGCGGCGGCCTCGTACACCTCGCGGAACTTGACCGGCGGGTGGCCGACCTCGGCCGAGTCGAGGCCGACCCCGGTGATCCGGTCGAGGTAGGGCCAGGCCGCCTCCAGCGTCTCCAGCGCCGAGTCGGCGGACTCGTCCCGCAGGAAGCACATGATCAGCCGGGTGGAGACGCCGTGGTTCTGCTCGCTGTTCCCGAGCGCCCGCCACAGCCCCTCGACGACCGTGCCCATCGGGACGCCGCGGGCGATGTGCGCCTGCGGGTCGAAGAAGATCTCCGCGTGCCGCACGCCCTGCGCGGCGGCGCGGGCGAGGTATTCGTTCGCGAGGTCCTCGAAGTCCCGCTCGGTGCGCAGGACGGCCATGAGCTCGTAGTACAGGTTCAGGAAGGACTGGAGGTCCTCGAACTGATACGCCTTGCGCAGCTCGTCCGTGTCCGCGTACGGCAACCGGACGCCGTTGCGCCCGGCGAGCCGGAACGCCAGCTCGGGCTCCAGGGTGCCTTCGATGTGAAGGTGCAGTTCTGCTTTCGGGAGGGGCATCGAAGAATCGTAAGCGGAACCTACCGGCGCTTCGGGACCGGCACTCGCAGAAGATCGTGGGCCACCGTCAGCTCGCCCTCGAACCCGGCCGCCCGTGCCTGCCGCTCGAACTCCTCCGGTTCGGAGTAGCGCTGGCTGAAGTGGGTGAGCACGAGGTGCCGCACCCCCGCGTCCCGGGCCGCTCCCGCCGCCTGGCCCGCCGTCAGATGGCCGTGCTCGACGGCGAGTTCCAGGTCCTCGTCGAGGAAGGTGGACTCGATGACGAGCATGTCGCAGCCCTCGGCCAGCGCATGCACCCCGTCACACAGCCTCGTGTCCATGACGAACGCGAACCGCTGCCCGCGCCGCACCTCGCTGACGTCGTCGAGGCGCACACCCCTGAGGACTCCCTCGCGCTGGATCCGGCCGACGTCCGGCCCCTTGATCCCGTGCTCGGCGAGCCGCTCGGGCAGCATGCGGCGACCGTCGGGCTCGATGAGCCGGTAGCCGTACGACTCGACGGGGTGGGACAGCTTCCGGGCCTCCAGTGTGTACGACGGAGTCACCGCGAGCCGCCCGTCGGTGTCCACCGGCGCCTCGGTGAGCTCCACCGTCTCCCGGTAGGCGGTCGCGTACCGCAGCCGGGCGAAGAAGCGCTGCCCGGAGCGGGGGTAGTGGGCGGTGACCGGATGCGGGACCTTGTCGAGGTTGATCCGCTGGATGACACCGGCCAGGCCCAGCGAATGGTCCCCGTGGAAGTGGGTGACGCAGATCCGGTTCAGGTCGTGCGCGGCGACCCCGGCACGCAGCATCTGGCGCTGCGTGCCCTCGCCGGGGTCGAACAGGATGCCCTCGCCGTCCCAGCGCAGCAGATAGCCGTTGTGGTTGCGGTGCCGGGTCGGGACCTGGCTGGCGGTGCCGAGGACCACCAGTTCACGTACGGACACGGTGAATTATCCGGGGGGCCAGTGCATGCCGCGGCCGCCGAGGATGTGCGCGTGGGCGTGCCAGACGGTCTGCCCCGCGCCGCTGCCGGTGTTGAAGACGACGCGGTAGCTCTCCAGCTTTTCCTCGTCGGCGACCACCTGGGCCTCGCGCAGTATGTCCGCGGCGATGGCCGGTTCGGCCGCGGCGAGTTCGGCAGCGTTCTTGTAGTGCACCCTGGGGATCACCAGGACGTGGGTGGGTGCCTGGGGGTTGATGTCCCGGAAGGCGACGGTCGTCTCCGTCTCACGGACGATCGTCGCCGGGATGTGCCCTTCGACGATCTTGCAGAACAGGCAGTCGTCCTGCGGCTCCCCTGCCATTCGGTTCCCTCCGGGGTTCGGCGGTCGCGGTACCGGGGGGCATCGTATCGTCGTCGGCCGACGGGCCGTCCGTGGCCTCGCGCGCGGCCTCAGCCGGGCAGGCCCGGCGGAGTCTTGGCGGGCCGCTCCTCCAGCGCCGCCAGCGCGAGCCTGATCGCCTCGTCCAGCTGAGGGTCCCTGCCCGCCGCCCAGTCCTGTGGCCGCTGGACCACCTCCACGTCCGGGTCCACCCCGTGGTTCTCCACTCCCCAGCCGTAACCCTCCAGCCAGAACGCGTACTTGGGCTGGGTGATCAGCGTGCCGTCGACCAGGTGGTAGCGGCTGTCGATGCCGATCACGCCGCCCCAGGTGCGGGTGCCGACCACCGGGCCGATGCCGAGGGCACGGATCGCCGCGTTGACGATGTCGCCGTCGGAGCCGGAGAACTCGTTGGCGACGGCGACGACGGGTCCCCGGGGCGCGTCCTGGGGGTAGCTGTAGGGCCGCATGCCGCGCGGCAGGACCCAGCCGACGATCCGCCGGGCCAGCTTCTCCACGACGAGCTGGGAGGTGTGGCCGCCCCGGTTCTCCCGGACGTCGACGACGAGTCCCTCGCGGGCCACCTCGACGCGCAGATCGCGGTGGATCTGGGCCCAGCCGGGGGCCTGCATGTCGGGCACGTGCAGATAGCCGAGCCGGCCCCCGGAGCGCTCGTGGACGTAGGCGCGCCGGCCGGTGACCCAGTCGTGGTAGCGCAGCGGCTCCTCGTCGGCGATGGGGACCACGGCCGCGTGCCGCAGATCGCCGCCGCCGGACGGCGAGATGGTGAGCTCGACCGGCTGTCCCGCCGTACCGACCAGCAGCGGCCCCGGCCCGGTCACCGGGTCGACCGGGTGGCCGCCGACTGCGACGACCGCGTCCCCGGCGCGCACGGCGACGCCGGGCGCGGCGAGCGGGGAGTGGGCCTCGGGGTCGGAGGTCTCCGAGGGCAGGATCCGGTCGATGCGCCAACTGCCGTCCGGGTGCCGGGAGATGTCGGCGCCCAGCAGGCCCTGGCGGGCCCCGTCGCCGTATCCGCCGCGCGGCTGGACGTAGGCGTGCGAGGTGCCGAGTTCGCCCTGCACCTCCCACAGCAGGTCGACGAGGTCGTCATGGGTGGCGACACGGCCGAGCAGCGGGCGGTAGCGGTCGAGGACGCCGTCCCAGTCGACCCCGCTCAGATCGGGCCGCCAGAAGTGATCGCGCATGATGCGCCCGGCCTCGTCGTACATCTGGCGCCACTCCGCGGCCGGGTCGACGCTCTGCCGTACCCGGGCGAGGTCGACGGTGACGCTGGTGTCGCCGTCGTCGTCGTGGGCGGCGCGCCGGTCGCTGGGTACGACCCGGAGCCGGCCGTCGCTCCACAGCAGGACGCGTTTGCCGTCGCCGCTCACCTCGAAGTGGTCGGCGTCGGCCGCGAGATGCTCGATGCGCCGCTGGGCGAGGTCGAAGCGCTCCAGCTCGGTCTTGGGCTCGGGGGCGTCGGGGGTGGCCCGGGAGGCGCCCAGGACGCCCTGCACCGGGTGGCGCAGCCACAGCACGCCGTCCTTGGCCGCGCGCAGATTGGAGTAGCGGGCGGCCTCGACCGGGAAGGGGACGACGCGTTCGGCGAGTCCTTCGAGGTCGACGCGGGTGGTCGGGGTGCCCTCGCTGTCGGGGGTCTCGTCCTTGTCCGGGGTCTCGAAGGGGCGGCCGTGGCGCTGCGGGCCGAACGGGGACGGTGTGGTCGCGGCGAGGGTGATCAGGTGGGGGCGGTCGCCGACGACGAAGGCCAGGTCGAAGACGTGCTCGTCGTAGACCGGGTCGAAGGAGCGGTTGGACAGGAAGGCGAGGTGCTTGCCGTCGAGGGTGAACGCGGGCGCGTAGTCCTGGAAGCGCAGCGGGGTCGCCTCGGTGACCGACAGGTCGGTGGTGCGGGCGAGCTTGAGCTGGGACAGGGGGCGCGGGCCGGGGTGCGACCAGGCGAGCCAGGCCGAGTCGGGCGAGAAGGCCAGCCCGGACGCCTCGCCGTCGGTGCTGCGGTCGACCTCGCGCACCTCGCCGGTCTCCCGCTCGACGAGCAGCAGCCGCCCGTCGTGCGCGGCGACGGCGGCCCGGCTGCCGTCGGGCGCCATGGCCAGCTCCAGGACCCGGCCGAGCTGTCCCGCGGCGAGCCGTCTGGGGATCGCGCCGGGCGTGAGTCCGGTCGCCGGGGCGAACTCCAGGGCGTCGTCGCCCTCGGCGTCGGTCACCCACACCACCCATTCCTCGCCGTCGGCGCGGAAGGCGCGCGGCAGCCGGGCCCGTACGCCGGGCTTGGCCGCCAGCGCGCGGGCGGGGCCGGAGCGGTGGGTGATCCAGTGGATCGCGCCGCGCACCGAGACCGCGCTGCCGCGCGCGGCGTGGTCGGGGGACGCGGCGCCGAACCAGCGGGACGCGTCCACCGGGTACGGCTGCAGGTCGACGCGCGGCCCGCCCAGCCGTACGTCCAGTCTGCGTGGCTCGGCGCTCTCCAGGTCGTCGAGCAGCCACAGTTCACCGGCGCTGGAGTAGACGACCCGGCTGCCGTCGGTGGCGGCGTGCCGGGCGTAGAAGCCTCCCCCACTCTCGGCTTCGCTCGAGCGGGAGGTGCCCCCAAGCGGGGTGTGCCGGCGCAGCCCGGAGCCGTCGGCGAGGGAGGAGTACAGCGCACCGGTGCCCTCGTGGTCGGACAGGAACGCGATCCGGTCCCCCACCCACACCGGGTACTCCAGATTCCCGTCCAGCTCCTCGTGCAGCCGTACGAACTCCCCCGTGCCCTCCGCGTCGATCCACAACTTGCCCGCCGTACCGCCCCGGTACCGCTTCCACCAGGCGGCCTCGCGGCCCATCGGCGCGGACAGCAGCACGGTGCGCGGCCCGAAGGCGACGTCACCGACAGGGCCGTACGGCAGGGCGGTGGCCGGTCCGCCGTCGAGCGGGACGGCGTGCGCCCAGGAGCGGCGCAGGCTGGACTGACCGTGGGTGGTGAGCGCGAGGACCTGTCCGTCCGGGGTCCAGCCGCGCACCTGGGTCCGCCAACTGCCCCAGTGCGTGAGCCGCTTGGCGGGGCCGCCGGTGACCGGGGCGATGTGTGCCTCGGGGGCGCCGTCCCGGGTCGAGGTCCAGGCGAGGGTCGTACCGTCGGGCGAGATGCGCGGATGGGACACCGGCACGTTGTCGGCGCCGACGCGCCAGGCCCGGCCGCCGTCGAGGGGCGCGAGCCAGACGTCGTCCTCGGCGGTGAAGGCGACCAAGTCGCCGTGCAGGTGGGGGAATCGGAGATACGCGGTCGAACCTGCCGATCCCGGCGATCCGGCCGATCGTGTCGAACCCGCCGAACCCGTCGATGTGGACTCAGTCACCCGATCACCATAAGCAGAGCTCGGAGCCGGTGGATCCCTTTCCGATCACTTGCCCTCGACGGGCCAGCAGGTCGGGTCGCCCTTGCACCAGATGGTCCGGGTGACGGTGACGGTGGGACCGGGCTGCTGTCCGCCCGGGGGCCGGTAGGTGACGGGCGGGGTGTACGTCGGTCCGGGCCTGGCGTTGCAGTTGCCGAGGCCCTTGACGTGGAACCACTCCTTGCCGCCGACCTTGGCGACGAGGTCCCCGCGCACGCACGCGCCGTCGACGGCCTTGGTGACCTTGCCGGTGACGGTGATCTTCCGTCCGTCGTTCGTCTGTCCCTGGCAGTCGACGGAGACGACGGTGGACTCGGTGGGCGAGGGCGTCTTCCCGGCCGTGTAGCCCTTGTTGCCGTAGTTGCCCGTGCAGGTGAGCCAGCGCACGTCGACGTGCTGGTACTCCAGCTCCGCGGTCGCGGTCTTGTCGGTGGTGTACGCCACCGACGCCGTGCTCAGGTCACCCGGCCGGCAGGCCACGGCCCCGCCCACGGCCACCACGGCGAGCCCTGCGACGGCCACCACCCGCGGCCCGCGCGGCCGATGCCGAATCGTCCTCAATGCCCCCATGGAAGGCAGCCTCCCACCGACTCCGGCGCCACGGAAGAGCACATACGGCCACTCAAGTGTTCGCGCACGTCACCGTCGAGTGGCATGCGGCTCGCCTACGGGGACGGAGTCTCCACGCGGATCGTTCGGTGGTCAGCCGCGCAGCAGCAGCCACTCCTGGAGCTCCACCAGGTTGCCCTCCGGGTCCTTGAGGTGGGCGACGCGCATCCGGTCGGTCATCGGGGCCGGGCCGTGGACCAGGACGGCTCCGCGGGAGGTGATCTCCGCGCAGTAGGCGTCGAGGTCGTCGACGCGCAGGACCACCAGGGAGCGGTGGCCGGTGGCCGTCTCGCCCAGTTCGCCCAGCACCGAGGCCATCATCGCGCGGTCCTGGAGCGCGATCCCGGCGGAGCCGGAGTGCGGGCTGAACTTCTCGTACGGGCCCCCGGTCGCGCCGGACTGCGGCTTGAGGCCGAGGACTTCGGCGTAGAAGCGGTAGCAGGCGGCGAAGTCGGTGACGAGCAGCCGGACCTGTGCGAGTTCCACGGTGTCTCCCCCTGGTGTCAGGACCAGCGGCCGGTACGGCCCAGCAGGAGGGCCGCCGCGGCGGTCCCGGCGGTCGATGTACGCAGCACGCTACGCCCGAGGACGTACGCCTTGGCGCCCGCTTCCTCGAAGAGCGCCAGCTCCTCCTGGGAGACGCCCCCTTCGGGCCCCACGACCAGCACGATCTCGCCCTCGGCGGGGAGTTGGGCGGTGGCGAGCGGTGCACCGCGGTGCTCGAAGTCGGAGTGGAGCACGGCGGCGAAGTCGGCTTTGGCGAGAAGTGCGGCAACCTGCTTGGTCGTCGCCGCGTTGGCGACCTCGGGAAAACGGACCCGGCGGGACTGCTTGCCGGCCTCACGGGCGGTGGTCCGCCACTTGCCGAGCGCCTTGAGCCCGCGGTCGCCCTTCCACTGGGTGATGCAGCGGGCGGCCTGCCAGGGCACGATCGCGTCGACGCCGACCTCGGTCATGGTCTCGACGGCGACTTCACCGCGGTCGCCCTTGGGGAGGGCCTGGACGACGGTGATGCGGGGCTGCTGCTGGGGCTCCTCGAAGACGGACTCCAGGTCCATGATGACGAGGCGGTCCTTGCCCTCGGCGGCCTTGACGACGCCCTCCATCCAGCGTCCGCGGCCGTCGGTGAGGATGACGTCCTCACCGGGCCGCAGCCGCTTGACGGACACCGCGTGGCGTCCCTCGGGGCCGTCGAGGACGAATTCCCCTCCACAGAAGTCCGGAAGCTCCAGGGGGTCGAGCACGAACACCGGAGCGGTCATCGGACGTCACCTCCAGCCTGCGAAAGAGCCGACAACGCTGTCCTGGCGTCGGCGAGTTCGGCCGCCAGGACCTCCACCAGCTGCCCGGCGGGCAGTTCCCGGGCCATCCGGTGTCCCTGGCCCGCCCAGAGCGCCATGCCCTGCGCGTCACCGGCCTTGGCGGCCGCCTTGCGCAGCGGCGAGGTCAGATGGTGGACCTCCGGGTAGGCGGCGGGGGCGTACGGTCCGTGCTCGCGCATGAAGCGGTTGACCAGGCCGCGGGCCGGTCTGCCGGAGAACGCGCGGGTGAGTTCCGTACGGGTGAAGAGCGGGTTGGTCAGCGCCCGCTTGTGCAGGGCGTTGGCGCCGGACTCGGCAGTGGCGAGGAACGCGGTGCCGAGCTGGGCCGCGCTCGCGCCCGCCGCGAGGGCGGCGGCGATCTGGCCGCCGCGCATGATGCCGCCCGCCGCGACGATCGGGAGGTCCACGGTCTCGCGGATCTGCGCGACGAGGGAGAGCAGTCCGATGCCGGAGCCGTCGTTCTCCGGGATGTCACGGTGGGTGCCCTGGTGTCCGCCGGCCTCCACGCCCTGCGCGATCACCGCGTCGGCACCGGCCCGCCGCACGGCGAGGGCCTCCTCGACGGTGGTCGCGGTGACCAGGGTGAGGGTGCCCGCGCGGCGGAAGGACTCCAGCACCTCACGGGCCGGGACGCCGAAGTGGAAGGAGACCACCGGCACCGGGTTGTCGAGGAGCACGGCGAGCTTGACGTCGTAGCCGTCGTCGCGGCCGCTGTCCGGGTCGCCGAGCTCGGTCTCGTACCAGGCGGCCTCGCCGGCCAGCTGGTGGGCGTAGACGTCCACGGCCGACGGGTCGGCGTACTCGGGCTGCGGCATGAAGACGTTGACGCCGAAGGGTCGGTTGGTGAGTCCGCGCAGCTGCTTGATCTCCTGGTACAGGCCGTCGGCGGTCTTGTACCCGGCGGCGAGGAATCCGAGACCGCCCGCATCGGACACGGCAGCCGCGAGCTGCGGAACGGAGACACCGCCCGCCATGGGGGCCTGCACGATCGGATGTGGGAAGAGATCGGTCAGTGCGGAGGACATGACGGCATGTTGTCACGTCCTCCGATCAAGTCCGAATCCGGCCGCCCCTTGGCATAAGCCATTGGCATGCGGCCGGATCAGCGACCGTCGACCGACCCGTCAGCGACCGTTGAACGCATCCTTCAGCCTGGAGAACAGCCCCTGCTGACCGGGCTGGAACTGGCCCTGAGGCCGCTCCTCGCCGCGCAGCTTGGCCAGCTCGCGCAGCAGGCGCTCCTGCTCGGGGTCCAGCTTGGTCGGGGTCTGGACCTCGACGTGGACGATGAGGTCGCCGCGTCCGCCGCCGCGCAGATGCGTGACGCCCCGGCCGTGCAGCGGGATCGACTGGCCGGACTGGGTGCCCGGACGGATGTCGACCTCTTCGAGGCCGTCCAGAGTCTCCAGCGGGACCTTGGTGCCGAGCGCCGCCGCCGTCATCGGGATCGTCACCGTGCAGTGCAGATCGTCGCCGCGCCGCTGGAACATGGCGTGCGGCAGCTCGTGGATCTCGACGTACAGGTCACCGGCGGGACCGCCGCCGGGGCCGACCTCGCCCTCACCGGCGAGCTGGATGCGCGTGCCGTTGTCGACACCGGCCGGGATCTTGACCGTGAGGGTGCGACGGGACCGCACGCGGCCGTCGCCGGCGCACTCCGGGCACGGGGTGGGCACCACGGTGCCGAAGCCCTGGCACTGGGGGCACGGGCGGGACGTCATGACCTGGCCCAGGAAGGACCGGGTCACCTGCGACACCTCACCGCGGCCGCGGCACATGTCACACGTCTGGGCGGTGGTGCCCGGCGCGGCGCCCTCGCCGTTGCAGGTGTTGCAGACGACGGCCGTGTCGACCTGGATGTCCTTGGTCGTACCGAAGGCCGCCTCGTCCAGCTCGACCTCGATACGGATCATCGCGTCCTGGCCCCGGCGGGTACGCGAGCGCGGTCCGCGCTGCGACGCCGTACCGAAGAACGCGTCCATGATGTCGGAGAAGTTGCCGAAGCCACCGGCCCCGAAGCCGCCCGCACCGGCCCCGCCGGCCTGCGAGAGCGGGTCGCCGCCGAGGTCGTAGACCTGCTTCTTCTGCGGGTCCGACAGCACCTCGTAAGCGGCGTTGATCTCCTTGAACCGCTCCTGGGTCTTCGGATCCGGGTTGACGTCCGGGTGCAGCTCGCGCGCGAGCCGGCGGAAGGCCTTCTTGATCTCTTCCTGCGACGCGTCGCGACGCACGCCGAGAACGGCGTAGTAGTCCGTGGCCACTTACGACTCCGCCAGGATCTGTCCGACGTAACGTGCCACTGCGCGTACCGCTCCCATCGTTCCCGGGTAATCCATGCGGGTCGGTCCGACCACGCCGAGCTTGGCCACTGCCTCGCCGCCCGAACCGTAACCGACCGACACGACGGACGTGGAGTTGAGTCCCTCATGGGCGATCTCGTGGCCGATGCGCACGGTCACACCCGGATCCTTCGCCTCGCCGAGGAGCTTGAGGAGCACGACCTGCTCCTCCAGTGCCTCCAGGACGGGGCGGATCGTGAGGGGAAAGTCATGTCCGAAGCGGGTGAGATTGGCGGTGCCGCCGATCATCAGCCGCTCCTCGTTCTCCTCGACGAGCGTCTCCAGCAGAGTGGAGAGCACCGTCGAGACCGTGCCGCGGTCCTCGACCTCGAAGGCCTCCGGCAGATCCTCGACCAGCTGGGGCACGTCCGTGAAACGACGGCCCGCGACCCGGCTGTTCAGCCGCGCCCGCAGATCCGCCAGGGACGATTCCCCGAAGGGTGCCGGGCAGTCGACCATCCGCTGCTCGACCCGGCCGGTGTCCGTGATCAGCACGAGCATCACCCGCGCGGGCGCGAGCGACAGCAGTTCCACGTGCCGCACGGTCGAGCGGGTCAGGGAGGGGTACTGCACGACGGCGACCTGCCGGGTGAGCTGGGCGAGCAGCCGTACCGTGCGTGCCACGACGTCGTCGAGGTCGACGGCGCCGTCGAGGAAGTTCTGGATCGCCCGCCGTTCGGGGGCGCTCATCGGCTTGACGCCGGCGAGTTTGTCGACGAACAGCCGGTAGCCCTTGTCCGTCGGGATCCGCCCCGCGCTGGTGTGCGGCTGGGCGATGAAGCCCTCGTCCTCCAGGGCCGCCATGTCGTTGCGGACGGTCGCCGGGGACACGCCGAGGTTGTGCCGCTCGGTGAGCGCCTTGGAGCCGACCGGCTCCTCCGTGCCGACATAGTCCTGGACGATGGCGCGCAACACCTGGAGCCTGCGTTCGCTCAGCATCCGCGCACACCTCCAGAAATGTCGTGATCTTGACGCCCTGCCTGGCACTCTGCTCGTCCGAGTGCCAGAGTTCCCCGGCCCAGTGTACGGCGGTGGGGTACGCCCCGGGCAAGGCCGGTCATGCGCCTTCGTGCCCGTGGTGGCCGTCACGGATAGCGTCGCCGTATGACGGTGACTTGGGAAGAGCTGGGGTGGGAGCGGGTGGCCGCCGGGGTGGGCCGGTGCCGGCTGCCTGGCTGGGACTGCACGGCGGGGCTGGTTCTCGGGGAGGGTACGGCGCTGGTGGTGGACGCCGGGTCGAGCATCGGGGAGGGCGCGTGGTTGCGCGAGCGGGCGCAGCAGCTCGCCGGTCACCGTGTGACCCATCTCGCGCTCACCCACCCGCACTTCGACCATGTCTTCGGCGCGGCGGCGTTCGCGGGCGCGGAGGTGTTCGCCGCGGTGGGCATGGACGCGGTGTTCGCGTACGAGCGGGAGGAACTCCGCCGGGACGCGATCCGCAACGGGCTGCCCGCCCAGGAGGCGGAGGAGGCCGCCGACGCCCTCGTCCCGCCCCGTCATCTGGTCTCCGGCGAGTGGACGCTGGATCTGGGCGAGGGCCGCCAGGTGCTGCTGGCGAACGTCGGCCCGGGCCACACCGCCCATGACCTGGCGGTCCTGGTTCCGGGCGACCCCGAGGTGGTGTTCTGCGGCGACCTGGTCGAGGAGTCCGGCGAGCCCCAGGCCGGCCCCGACGCCGTACCGTCGCGGTGGCCCGCGGCCCTCGACCGGCTGCTCGCCCTGGGCGGCGAGGACGCGCTGTACGTACCGGGTCACGGAGCGGTGGTCGACGCCGGTTTCGTACGACGGCAGCGCGACGAGCTGGCGGCGCGTTTCGGCGTGTCGTGAGCGGGGGTACGGCGGTTCTCCTATCGTCATCCGAATGCGCCAGTACTCGCCGGACCTGACCCCGCCCTGGAAGAAGCCCGAGCCGGTCCCGGAGGTCCCGGCGGACCCCGGTCTGGTGGTGGAGGAGCCCGGCACCGGCTTCTGCGGCGCGGTGATCCGCTGCGAGGCGGGCACGGTGACGCTGGAGGACCGCTTCGGCAAGCACCGGGTGTTCCCGCTGGAGCCGCGCGGCTTCCTGCTGGAGGGCAGGGTGGTGACACTGGTGAGGCCTTCGACAGCGCCGGTACGTCCCACCCGTACCGCTTCCGGCTCGGTCGCCGTCCCCGGCGCACGCGCGCGTGTCGCCCGCGCCGGCCGCATCTACGTCGAGGGCCGCCACGACGCGGAGCTGGTCGAGAAGGTGTGGGGCGACGACCTGCGCATCGAGGGCGTGGTCGTGGAGTACCTGGAGGGTGTGGACGACCTGCTGTCGATCGTGGCGGAGTTCGGGCCAGGGCCGGACGCGCGACTGGGTGTCCTGGTGGACCACCTGGTGCCGGGTACGAAGGAGTGGCGGCTCGCCGAGTCGGTGACGAGCGAGCACGCGCTGGTGGTGGGCCACCCGTACATCGACATCTGGGAGGCGGTGAAGCCGGCGTCCCTGGGGATCACGGGCTGGCCGCGCGTCCCGCACGGCCAGGACTGGAAGACGGGGGTGTGCCGGGCGCTGGGCTGGCCGGAGAACACGGGGGCGGCTTGGCAGGGGATTCTGTCTCGGGTGCGGTCCTACAAGGACCTGGAGCCGGAGTTGCTGGGGAGGGTGGAGGAACTGATCGACTTCGTCACGGGTAGCGGTGGGGCCTGACGTCCGGGAAGGTTCCGAATTCGCTGGTGTCCAGTTCGAGCCCCAGAGCCTCCAACGGGACTTGATCGCCGAACTTGATGATCTCCTGGCTGAGGTAGTCGGCGTCCTCACCCTGGCCCGCAGGTTTCGTCAGCAAGACACAGTGCGCCATGATCGGGTCGAGGATGAGGTAGGCGGGGATCCTCCCGGCGGCGTAGATCGAGCGTTTGACCACGTAGTCCTGATGGACGCTGGACTTGGAGACGACCTCCACGACCATCGTGATCAGCTGACACGGCAGCCCTCGTCCCGAAGAGGGTAGGAGGTCGCGCGCCACGACGACCAGATCCGGTACCGGCTCACTTGTCTCATCGAGGATGTCGACATCCTGGGTCTGAAGGCGAGACCAACGCAGCCGCGGGATCTGGTCCTGCACCTCGGCAACGATCATGTTGTGCACGATGTCAGGGCTGGCCATCATCACGATCACTCCGCGGAGAAGCTCAGCCTTGACACCCTCGGGAGGCTCGAACTGTTCGATGTACTTGGCCATTCCACGTTCGTCCACAGCGGTCATCTCCGTGGCCTCCACATCCGCCGCGTCCTTTTGGCGGCAGCCTACGAACCAGGTTAAGGACCGAACCGGCGTTCCGGGGGATTCACTCACCCGAGTGATCAATCCACCAGGTCCCTGACCACCGCATCCGCCAGCAGCCTCCCCCGCAACGTCAGCACCGCCCGCCCCTCCCCGTACGGCCCTTCCTGCAGCAGCCCGTCCCCCAGTGCCCGGCGCGAAGCCGCGAGCCCCTCCTCGCGCAGCAGCGTCAGCGGTGCCCCCTCCCGCAGCCGCAGCTCCAGCAGGATCCGCTCCACCCGGCGGTCCTCGTCCGACAGCAGCTCGCGGCCCGCTCCCGGCGTCCGCCCCGACGCCAGGGCCGCCGCGTACGCCCCCGGGTGCTTCACGTTCCACCAGCGGACGCCTCCGACGTGGCTGTGGGCGCCCGGACCCGCGCCCCACCAGTCGGCCCCGCGCCAGTACAGCTCGTTGTGCAGGCAGCGGCCCGATTCCGAGGTGGCCCAGTTGGACACCTCGTACCAGTCGAAGCCCGCCGCCGACAGGGCCTCCTCGGCAATCAGATAGCGGTCCGCGTGGACGTCGTCGTCCGTCATCGGGACCTCGCCCCGGCGGATGCGACGGGCCAGCTGCGTGCCCTCCTCGACGATCAGGGCGTAGGCGCTGACGTGGTCCGGCCCGGCGCCGATCGCCGCGTCCAGCGACGCCCGCCAGTCGTCGTCCGACTCGCCGGGTGTGCCGTAGATCAGGTCCAGGTTCACATGCTCGAAGCCCACGGCCCTCGCCTCCGCCACGCAGGCTTCGGGGCGCCCGGGGGTGTGCGTCCGGTCGAGCACGCGCAGCACATGCTGCTTCGCGCTCTGCATGCCGAAGGAGACGCGGTTGAAGCCGCCCGCGCGGAGCGCGGCCAGATAGGCCGGGTCGACCGACTCCGGGTTCGCCTCCGTCGTGACCTCCGCGTCGGCCGCCAGAGAGAACTCGTCGCGGATCGCCCCCAGCATCCGTACGAGATCGTCCGCGGCCAACAGCGTCGGCGTACCGCCCCCGACGAACACCGTGCGGACCGCGCGCGGGTCGTCGCCCAGCACCTTGCGGGCCAGGCGGATCTCGTCGATCAGCGTGTCCGCGTAGTTGTCGCGGGAGGCGAGGACACCGCCCGTGCCGCGCAGCTCGGTCGCGGTGTAGGTGTTGAAGTCGCAGTAGCCGCAGCGGGTCGCGCAGTACGGAACGTGCAGGTAGAAACCGAGGGGCCGGTCGGCGGCCCCGGCGAGCGCGGACGCGGGCAGCGCACCGTCGGCGGGGACGGGCTCGCCGTCGGGGAGTGCGGAAGGCATGTCCTCCATTGTCCCGTACGGCCACGGCTGCTCCGCAACGGTCACTCCGCCTGGAGCACCAGCAGCGCCAGGTCGTCCTCCGGCGCCCCGCCGCCGAACTCGTGCACCAGCCGTCTGATCCGCTCCGCGATCAGCTCGGCGCTCAGCCCCACGCAACCGGACAGCGCCTGCGCGAGTCCGTCACCGTCGTCGAACTGGTGCGTGCCGGAGCGTCGCTCGGTCACCCCGTCGGTGACGCACAGCAGGCTGTCGCCGGAGCGCAGTTCGATGGTCTCGCTGGTGTACGTGGCGTCCTCGACGACCCCGAGGAGGGTCTGCGGCTGTGCGGCCGTACGGACCTCCCCGTCCGGCCCGAGGTGCAACGGCAGCGGGTGTCCGGCGGAGGCGAGGGTGCAGCGGACACCGCCGGCGAAGGGGACGAGTTCGCCGTAGAGGAGGGAGAGGAAGCGGGTCTGCGGGCCGTCCCCGGGAGCCATGGGACGGCCCCCGGCGGCCGCCAGCGCGCGGGCGGCCGCGTCGGCGGCCTCCGTGGCGTCGTCCAGGAGGAGCTGGTTGAGGCGGTCGAGGACGTCGGCGACCCGGTAGCCCTCGCGGGCGAGGAGCCGCAGCCAGGGGCGGGCCAGCCCGATCACGACCGCGGCCTCGGGGCCCTTGCCCTGCACATCGCCGACGGCGAAGCACCAGCGGCCGTCGCCCGCCGGGAACAGGTCGTAGAAGTCGCCGCTCGGGCCGCCCTTGTCGCACGGCTCGTAGACCAGCGCGCTGCGCAGCCCCGGGATCTCGGCGACCGCGCCCGGCAGCAGCCCGCGCTGCAGGACGGCGCTGATGTTGGCCTGACGGGCGTACTGGCGGGCCGCGCCGATGGCGAGGGCCACCCGGCGGCCGAGGTCCTCGACGAGCCCGGTGATCTCGTCCGGGAAGCGCGGCAGCCCGCATCGCCCGATGACCAGCGTGCCCAGCGGGCGGCCGCCCGCGATCAGCCGGTAGGCGAGCGCCGTGCCGTCGATGCCCTGCGGGCCGAGCGCGTCGCCGGGCCAGGGGTACGGCTCGGGCCCGGACCGCAGCCCGTCACGGGGGCGTGGCGGGTCCTTGTCCAGTGCCCGGCGCAGCTCCTCGATGCGGTTCTCGCTGCTGTGCCAGACCCGGGCGAGGCGCGGTCCCGCGGCGCCGGTGCCGTCCGCCCAGCCTGCCCCGCTTCCGGCTCCGCTCCAGCTGGGGGATCCCCATCGCCCGGTCGACTCGTCCTCCAGCCACACCGCGCACCAGTCGGCGAGCCGCGGCACGATCAGCTGTCCGGTGAGCGCGGCGACCAGGGTCTCGTCGAGCTGTCCGGCGAGCAGGTCGGAGGCCTCGGCGAGGAAGGACAGGGCGCCGCGGCCGAGCCAGTCCCGGTCCCGCTCGGCCCGCTGCGGTTCGGGCGCCAGGATCTCGGCGACCTTCAGCCCGCGTTCCAGGGCGCGCTCCCCGGCGTAGGCCTCGATCTCGTCGGCGGCCGCGCTCCCCTCGGCGGGCAGCCGCGCCCACACCGTCTTGGCGCCGGTGCGATAGCTGACACCCCAGGACTCGGCGAGGGTGGCGACGAGGCGCAGGCCGCGGCCGTACTCCGGTGTCTCGTACGGCGAGTCGCCGCCGTGCTCGCGGGGCGCGCGCGAGGGGTGGTGGTCGCAGACCTCGATGACGAGTGCCCCGGTGTCGTCCAGCCGGCAGGTGAGTTCGACGTCGGTGCCCGCGTGGACGACGGCGTTGGTGACGAGTTCGCTGACCGCGACCATGGCGTCGTCGGCGAGCCGCTCGCAGCGCACGAGCCCCAGCTCGGTCCACTCGGTGAGGGCCGAGCGCATCAGTTGGCGGGCGGTGGCCGGGGCGAGGGGGCTTCCGGGCAGGGTCGTACGCACCTCCGTACCCACCTCTGTACGCACCTCCGTGCACTCCCCCGCGCTACCCACCTCTGTGCACTCCCCCACGCTCGGATGCACAGGCGCACCACGGCCACGGGCAATGGTCTCCCGTTGCGTCGGTATGGGCCCCATCTACGGCTCCCGGAGCAGTTCGGACGAATACGCCTCGGTCGATGCCGACAGAGTGACAGACTGACTGCGCCCATAAGCGCCGAGTTACCGAAGTGGGCCGCCATGAGTGAGAACAGTGCTACGCGTCTGCTCGAAGAAGGACAGAAAACGGAACAACTCCGAGCATCCGCACTGCGTCCTCTGCTCGCCGCGATGACCGCGCTGCGGGACGGCGACTTCGCCAAGGTGCCGGAGACCGGGCACGGCATCGACGCCGAACTCGCCGCCGTCTTCAACCAGATCGTCGACCGGAGTCTGCACTTCAACTCCGAACTACGGCGCGTGAAGCGGGAGCTGGCGCGACACGGCCGGCTCGACGAGCGGCTCTCGGCCAGCCCGGGCCAGGGCTCGTGGACGACCCGGGTCAATGACGTGAACCAGATACTGGACGCCCTGGTGGCCCCGGCGGCCAATGCCACGCGGGTCCTGGACGCGGTGGCCGGGGGTGATCTGACCCAGCGGGTCGACCTGCACGACGGGACCCGGCAGTTGCGCGGTGACCTGCGGCGGCTCGGCACCGCGGTGAACAAGATGGTCGACCAGCTCTCCCTGTTCACCGGCGAGGTGACCCGGGTGGCCCGTGAGGTCGGCACCGAGGGCCGGCTCGGTGGGCGGGCCAAGGTGCAGGGTCTGTCGGGCAGTTGGCGGGCCGTGACCGAGGCGGTCAACACGATGGCGTCCCGGCTGACCGCCCAGGTCCGCGACATCGCCGTGGTGACGACGGCGGTGGCCCGCGGCGATCTGACGCGTACGGTGACGGTGGAGGCGACCGGTGAGCTGCTGGAGCTGAAGCTCACCGTCAACACGATGGTGGACCAGCTGTCCGCCTTCGCCGACGAGGTCACGCGGGTGGCCCGCGAGGTCGGCACCGAGGGGCAGTTGGGCGGACGGGCTCAGGTGCGCGGGGTCAGCGGGGTGTGGAAGGACCTCACCGACAACGTCAACTTCATGGCGTCGAACCTGACGTCGCAGGTCCGCAACATCGCCCAGGTGACGACGGCCGTCGCCAACGGCGATCTGAGCCAGAAGATCACGGTCGACGCGCAGGGCGAGATCCTGGAGCTGAAGTCGACCATCAACACGATGGTGGACCAGCTGTCCGCCTTCGCCGACGAGGTCACGCGGGTGGCCCGCGAGGTCGGCACCGAGGGCAACCTGGGCGGGCGGGCTCAGGTGCGGGGCGTCTCCGGGGTCTGGAAGGACCTCACCGACAACGTCAACTTCATGGCGGACAATCTGACGTCACAGGTCCGCAATATCGCCCTCGTCTCGACGGCCGTGGCCCAGGGCGACCTCGGCAAGAAGATCACGGTGGAGGCGAAGGGCGAGATCCTGGAGCTGAAGTCCACGATCAACACGATGGTGGACCAGCTGTCCGCCTTCGCCGACGAGGTCACGCGCGTGGCCCGCGAGGTCGGCACCGAGGGCAACCTCGGCGGTCAGGCCCAGGTGCGGGGCGTCTCCGGGGTCTGGAAGGACCTCACCGACAACGTCAACTTCATGGCGCTGAACCTGACGTCGCAGGTCCGCAACATCGCCCAGGTGACGACGGCCGTGGCCAACGGCGATCTGTCGAAGAAGATCACGGTCGACGCGCGCGGTGAGATCCTGGAGCTGAAGGACACCGTCAACACGATGGTGGAGCAGCTGCGCGCGTTCGCCGACGAGGTGACGAGGGTGGCCCGCGAGGTCGGCACCGACGGCCGGCTCGGCGGGCGGGCCCAGGTGCTGGGCGTCTCCGGCGTCTGGCGGGATCTGACGGACAACGTCAACTACATGGCGGACAACCTCACTTCACAGGTGCGGAACATCGCCCAGGTGGCGACGGCGGTGGCGTCGGGCGACCTGTCGAAGAAGATCGACGTGGACGCGCGCGGCGAGATCCTGGAGCTGAAGACCACCATCAACACGATGGTGGACACGCTGTCCTCCTTCTCCTCCGAGGTGACGCGCGTGGCCCGCGAGGTGGGCAGCGAGGGGCAGCTCGGCGGGCAGGCCCGGGTCGAGGGCGTGTACGGCACCTGGAAGCGCCTGACGACCAACGTGAACGAACTCGCCCTGAACCTGACCACGCAGGTCCGTGCGATCGCCGAGGTCGCCTCCGCCGTGGCGCAGGGCGACATGTCCCGCTCGATCACCGTGGAGACCCAGGGCGAGGTCGCCGAGCTGAAGGACAACATCAATCTGATGGTGGCCAACCTGCGCGAGACGACCCGCGCGAAGGACTGGCTGGAGTCCAATCTGGCCCGGCTGGCCGCGCTGATGCAGGGGCACCGCGATCTGATGGAGGTCGCCGATCTGATCCTGCGCGAGCTGACGCCGCTGGTGAACGCCCAGTACGGCGCGTTCTTCCTGGCCGACCCCGACGAGGACGGCTCCTCGCTGCGTACGGCCGTCCCGGCGAAGGGGCTGGCCTTCATCGCCGGATACGGCTCCGCGCAGGGCGCCACGGTCGAGACGGGCGGCCTCCCGGTGCACGGTCTGGTCCGCCAGGCGGCCCGGGAGAAGAAGCGGATCCTGGTGGAGGAGGCCCCGCCCGACTACATCAAGATCAACAGTGGGCTCGGGGAGGCGGCGCCCACGACGATCGTCATCATCCCGATCCTGTTCGAGGACAAGCTCCTCGGCGTGATCGAGCTGGCCTCCTTCTCCCGCTTCTCCGATGTGCACCTGGCGTTCTTCGACCAGTTCGTGAACACCATCGGCGTCGCCATCAACACGATCATCGCCAACTCCCGCACCGAGTCCCTGCTCGGCGAGTCCCAGCGGCTGGCGATGCAGCTCCAGGAGCGCTCGGACGAACTCCAGAAACAGCAGGCGGAGTTGCAGCGCTCCAACGCGGAACTGGAGGAGAAGGCGGCCCTGCTGGCGACGTCGTCCCAGTACAAGTCGGAGTTCCTGGCGAACATGTCGCACGAGCTCCGTACGCCGCTCAACTCGCTGCTGATCCTGGCGCGGCTGCTCTCCGACAACCCGGACGCCCATCTCTCCGAACAGGAGGTGCAGTTCGCGACGACGATCCACCGCTCGGGCTCGGACCTGCTCCAACTGATCAACGACATCCTGGACCTGTCGAAGATCGAGGCCGGCCGGATGGACGTACGGCCGAAACGGCTGCCGCTCATCAAGCTGCTGGACTACGTCCACGCGACCTTCCGTCCGCTCACCCTGGACCGGGGGCTCGCCTTCGAGGTGGCGGTCGGCGAGGACGTACCGCGGGTGATGTACTCCGACGAGCAGCGCCTCCAGCAGATCCTGCGCAATCTGCTGTCCAACGCGACCAAGTTCACCGCGACGGGCCGGGTGGAGCTGCGGGTGAGCCGGTTGAAGGACCCCGAGCACCACTACGTCCGCGACAGTGACGAGGTGATCGCCTTCGCGGTCTCCGACACGGGCATCGGGATCGCCGCCGAGAAACTCCCGGTGATCTTCGAGGCGTTCCAGCAGGCCGACGGCACGACCAACCGCAAGTACGGCGGCACGGGCCTCGGCCTGTCCATCAGCCGGGAGATCGCGGGCCTGCTGGGCGGCCGTATCGTCGCGGAGAGCGAGCCGGGCAAGGGCTCCACCTTCACGCTGTACGTCCCGGTCGTCAGCCCCGGCCACACCGCGACGGGGCCGGTGCCCGAGGACCGTACGGCCCTGCCGCTGCCCGCGCAGCCGGCCGCCGAGCTCTTCCCCGCGGCCCATGACACGGAGGACTCCTGGCCCGCGCCCACCAAGCTGGAGGCGTGGAAGACGGGCCGGGCGGGGCAGGTGCTGCCCGGTCGGCGCGTGCTGATCGTGGACGACGACATCCGCAACGTGTTCGCGCTGACCCATGTCCTGGGCCGCGTCGGCATGCCGGTGCTCTACGCGGAGAACGGCCGGGAGGGCATCGAGACCCTGGAGCGCAACCCGGATGTCGAGCTGGTCCTGATGGACATCATGATGCCGGAGATGGACGGCTACGAGACCATCGCCTCCATCCGCCGCACCCCGCGCTGGACCGGGCTGCCGATCGTCGCGCTGACCGCGAAGGCGATGCCCGGGGACCGGGAGAAGTCGATCGCGCGGGGCGCCAACGACTACGTACCCAAGCCGGTGGACGTCGACCGGCTGCTGACCGTCGTATGCGCGCTCCTGGACCCCGAGAGCGGGGAGGACGAGGAGCCGGAGGGGGGAGCCGGTGGACACGACGACGAGTCGGGCCCGCCGAGGAACGGACCGAGTGAGGCAACGTCACCATGAGCGCTGAGGCAACGACCGGCGAGCGGGCCGGGATCCTCCTCGTGGACGACATGGAGGACAACCTGATCGCGCTGGAGGCCGTCCTGGGCTCCCTCAACCAGCCGCTCGTGCGGGCACGGTCGGGCGAGGAGGCGATGAAGGCGCTGCTGCGCAGGCAGTTCGCCCTGGTCCTCATGGACATCCGGATGCCGGGCATGGACGGCTTCGAGACGGCCGCGAACATCAAGCGGCTCGATCAGACCAAGGACATCCCGATCATCTTCCTGACCGGCGCGGACGACGACGCGGGCTACGCCTTCCGCGGCTACGCCACGGGCGCCGCCGACTACCTGACGAAGCCCTTCGACCCCTGGGTACTGCGCGCCAAGGTCTCCGTCTTCCTGGACCTCCACCGCAAGAACCGTCAGCTGGAACACCTGCTCAGCCAGGAACAGTCCCACTGCGCCCAGGTGACCACCCATCTGAACACCCTGGAAAAGCTGTTGGCGGCCGACCCGGTGAACCTTACGGAGGCCCGGGCGCAGGTGCAGCAGGTGCAGCAGCTGGTGGAGTCGATCCGCCGACGGGGGCAGGGGCAGGCCCGTTAGGTCCCTGCCCCTGCCCCACCGCCGGGGAACGGTCAGCCCTCTCGCGTCCCCGCGTACATCTCGTCGATCAGGTGCTTGTACTCACGCTCCACCACCGGGCGCTTGAGCTTGAGGCTCGGGGTGATCTCGCCGTGTTCCACGTCCAGGTCGCGCGGCAGGAGGCGGAACTTCTTGATGGTCTGCCAGCGCTGGAGGCCCTCGTTGAGCTGCTTGACGTAGCTCTCGACCAGCTCGACGGTGGCGGGGGCGGCGACGACCTCGGCGTACGACTTGCCCGCCAGGCCGTTCTCCTTGGCCCAGTCGAGGATGGCGATCTCGTCGAGGGCGATGAGCGCGGTGCAGAAGTTCCGGTCGGCGCCGTGCACCAGGATGTTGGAGACGTACGGGCACACGGCCTTGAACTGGCCCTCGACCTCGGCCGGCGCGATGTACTTGCCGCCGGACGTCTTGATCAGGTCCTTCTTGCGGTCGGTGATGCGCAGATAGCCGTCGGGGGACAGCTCACCGATGTCACCGGTGTGGAACCAGCCGTCCGACTCCAGGACCTCGGCGGTCTTCTCCGGCAGCCCGTGGTAGCCCTGCATGATGCCGGGCCCGCGCAGCAGGATCTCGCCGTCGTCCGCGATGCGCACCTCGCAGCCGGGCACCGGCTTGCCGACCGTGCCGGTGCGGTAGGCCTCGCCGGGGTTGACGAAGGAGGCCGCGGAGGACTCGGTGAGGCCGTAGCCCTCCAGGATGTGCACACCGGCGCCGGCGAAGAAGTAGCCGATCTCGGGGGCGAGCGCGGCGGAGCCGGAGACACAGGCCCGCAGCCGGCCGCCGAAGGCCTCGCGCAGCTTGGAGTAGACGAGGGCGTCCGCGATCTTGTGCTTGGCGCCGAGGCCGAAGGGCACGGAGTGCGCGCCGGTGCGCCGGAAGTTGTCCTGGCTGACCTTGGCATACTCACGGGCGACCCCGGCCGCCCACTGGAAGATCCTGTACTTGGCGGCGCCGCCCGCACGGGCCTTGGCCGCGACTCCGTTGTAGACCTTCTCGAAGATGCGCGGCACGGCTGCCATGTACGTCGGCTGGACGACCGGCAGATTGTCGATGATCTTGTCGACCCGGCCGTCGACCGCGGTGACGTGCCCGACCTCGATCTGGCCGGAGGTGAGCACCTTGCCGAAGACGTGCGCCAGCGGCAGCCACAGGTACTGCACGTCCTCGCTGCCGACCAGCCCGGTCGCGGCGATCGCCTTCGCCATGTACGACCAGTTGTCCTGCGGGAGGCGGACACCCTTGGGGCGGCCCGTGGTGCCGGAGGTGTAGATGAGGGTGGCGAGCTGGTCCTTCGTGATCGCCGCCACCCGCTCGTTGATCAGCTCGGGGTGCTTCTCCAGATACGCGGCACCGCGCTGCTCCAGCTCGGCGAGGGTGAGCACCCAGTCGCCGGTCTCGACGCCGGCCGCGTCGACGACGACCACATGGGTCAGCTCGGGCAGCTCATGGCGCTTCTCCACGGCCTTGGCGAGCTGGGCCGCGTCCTCCGCGATCAGCACCCGGCTCGCGGAGTCGGAGAGGATGAACGCGGACTCGTCGGCGTTGGTCTGCGGGTAGACGGTCGTGGTGGCCGCGCCGGCGCACAGGATGCCGAGGTCCGCGAGGATCCACTCGACGCGGGTCGAGGAGGCGAGCGCCACGCGCTGCTCGGGCTGCACGCCCAGCTCGATGAGACCGGCCGCGATCGCGTAGACCCGCTCGGCGGCCTGTCCCCAGCTCAGCGACTTCCAGTCGTCCGGGCCCTGGCCGGACGCGGCCGGTACCGGGTAGCGGTAGGCCTCTGCGTCCGGTGTGGCCGCCACGCGGTCCAGGAACAGCGTCGCCACGGACGGCGGGCGGTTCTCGATCAGGGTCTGTGTGTCGCTCACGACATCCTCCGGGGCCCGCGACGGTGCGGCTGGCTCAGTGCGGCTGGGTCAACTCACGGGTATGGTTCAGCGCCGTTGTTTAACTCGCGAGTAACTATCGAGCAGAGATCAGAGTAGAGCCCGACCGGCCGGTTCGTAAGAGGCGGCGGCCTGTCACTTCCTCCAGAGAGTGACCACTCACATGCGAAGGGGTCCGCCGCGCTTTCGCACGACGGACCCCCCTTGCGCCCCATTTGGCCGGGCGACCGGCGCTTACTGCCGGTAACCGCGACTACTTCCTGCCCTTGGCCGACCCCGCGCTGTCATCGCTGGAGAGGACGGCGATGAAGGCCTCCTGCGGAACCTCCACGGAACCCACCATCTTCATCCGCTTCTTTCCTTCCTTCTGCTTCTCCAGCAGCTTCCGCTTACGGGAGATGTCACCGCCGTAGCACTTGGCGAGGACGTCCTTGCGGATGGCGCGGATGGTCTCGCGGGCGATGACCCGGGAGCCGATGGCGGCCTGGATGGGCACCTCGAAGGCCTGCCGCGGGATGAGCTCGCGCAGCTTGGCGACGAGCCGTACGCCGTACGCGTACGCGGCGTCCTTGTGGGTGATCGCCGAGAAGGCGTCCACCTTGTCGCCGTGCAGCAGGATGTCGACCTTGACCAGGCTGGAGGTCTGCTCGCCGGTGGGCTCGTAGTCCAGCGACGCGTAGCCACGCGTCTTCGACTTCAGCTGGTCGAAGAAGTCGAAGACGATCTCGGCGAGCGGGAGGGTGTACCGGATCTCGACCCGGTCCTCGGAGAGGTAGTCCATGCCGAGCAGGGTGCCGCGCCTGGTCTGGCACAGCTCCATGATCGAGCCGATGAACTCGGACGGCGCCAGGATCGTGGCCCGCACGACCGGCTCGTACACCTCGCCGATCTTGCCTTCGGGGAATTCGCTCGGGTTGGTGACGACGTGCTCGCTGCGGTCCTCCATGACCACGCGGTAGACCACGTTGGGCGCGGTGGCGATCAGGTCGAGGCCGAACTCGCGCTCCAGCCGCTCGCGCACCACGTCGAGGTGGAGCAGCCCGAGGAAGCCGACGCGGAAGCCGAAGCCGAGGGCCGCGGAGGTCTCCGGCTCGTACACCAGCGCGGCGTCGTTCAGCTGGAGCTTGTCCAGGGCCTCGCGCAGCTCGGGGTAGTCCGAGCCGTCCAGCGGATACAGACCCGAGAAGACCATCGGCTTCGGGTCCTTGTAACCGCCGAGGGCCTCGGTGGCACCCTTGACCTGGCTGGTGACGGTGTCACCGACCTTGGACTGGCGGACGTCCTTCACACCGGTGATCAGATAGCCCACCTCGCCGACGCCCAGGCCGTCGGCCGGGAGCATCTCGGGCGAGTTGGTGCCGATCTCCAGCAGCTCGTGGGTGGCGCCCGTCGACATCATCTTGATGCGCTCGCGTTTGTTGAGCTGACCGTCGATGACACGGACATACGTGACCACGCCGCGGTACGAGTCGTACACCGAGTCGAAGATCATCGCGCGGGCGGGCGCGTCCTCGACGCCGACCGGCGCGGGGATGTCCCGGACCACCCTGTCGAGCAGCGCGTCCACGCCGACACCGGTCTTCGCGGACACCCGCAGCACGTCGTCGGGGTCGCAGCCGACCAGGTTGGCGAGCTCCTCGGCGAACTTCTCGGGCTGCGCGGCCGGCAGGTCGATCTTGTTCAGTACGGGGATGATCGTGAGGTCGTTCTCCATCGCCAGGTAGAGGTTGGCGAGGGTCTGCGCCTCGATGCCCTGGGCGGCGTCGACGAGGAGGATGGTCCCCTCGCAGGCGGCGAGCGACCGCGAGACCTCGTAGGTGAAGTCGACGTGCCCCGGGGTGTCGATCATGTTGAGGATGTGGGTCGTGCCCTGGTCGGGGCCCTCGGTCGGGGCCCAGGGCAGACGCACGGCCTGGGACTTGATCGTGATGCCGCGCTCGCGCTCGATGTCCATCCGGTCGAGGTACTGAGCACGCATCTGCCGCTGCTCGACCACACCGGTCAGCTGGAGCATCCTGTCGGCGAGCGTGGACTTGCCGTGGTCGATGTGCGCGATGATGCAGAAATTGCGGATCAGAGCCGGGTCGGTACGGCTCGGCTCGGGCACATTCTTAGGGGTCGCGGGCACGCAGGGTCCTGTCTCTTGAGGCGCCTTATGCCTCGGGTCGGATCGATACGTAGTCTCCATGGTCCCACGGGCGCGGACCGGCGACCGGTTTGGGCCGCTCGGGGAGCCGCTGGTAACGTGGGTGGCTGTGCCTCATGCCCTCTCAGCGCGAGGCGCATCTTCAAGAAATCATCGGTGCGGGACCCGTGCGGCCCGTGCCAGAACCTGAAAAGGCTCATTCGTGGCGAACATCAAGTCCCAGATCAAGCGGATCAAGACCAACGAGAAGGCCCGGCTGCGCAACAAGGCCGTCAAGTCCTCCCTGAAGACCGCGATCCGCAAGGCCCGCGAGGCCGCTGCCGCGGGTGACGTCGAGAAGGCCACCGAGTACCAGCGCGCTGCCGCGCGTCAGCTCGACAAGGCCGTCTCGAAGGGCGTCATCCACAAGAACCAGGCCGCCAACAAGAAGTCGGCGCTGGCTTCGAAGGTCGCTTCCCTCAAGGGCTGAGTCAACTCCGACTTGACCGCCGGACGGACCCAGAGCGGGCCCTCTCTCATCCGCTCCCGACCGGCAGCCCGAGCTCATACGCGGCCTGCGTTCGCCACGCGGGTATGAGCTCACCAGCTTGATCCCAAGGCCCTGCCACCTCACCCTTCCCCGGGGCGGACGGCGGGGCCTTCGGCATGCGCGGGTGCCTCCGGCGGGGGCGGTGACTCGGGAGTGGTCGGGGGGACAGTGTGCCCCCGCCGGGGGATCTCCGGACGTCTCCCCCGGCGCCTCGTGAACGGGCACGGCGAGTGGGCCGGAGGGACACCGCGTGCCGAAGCAGCGCGTGGCCCCGCCGTCAGCGGCCCCGGGAGGCGGGTACGGCGACCGGAACGGAGAAGCACCGCGTGCGCGATCGACACGAGCACCGCGAGCCAAGACAGCGCGTGCCCCCGCTCATCAGCGTCGCCTGGGAGCGGGTACGGCAACCGGAGCGGAGAAGCACCGCCTGCCAAGGCAGCACCTGCCCCCGCCGTCAGCGGCCCCGGGAGCGGGCTGCCCTCGCGATCGTCACGACCGCCTTCTCCAGCGCGTACTCGGGGTCGTCACCGCCGCCCTTCACGCCCGCGTCGGCCTCGGCCACCGCTCGTAGCGCGAGCGCGACACCGTCCGGTGTCCAGCCCCGCATCTGCTGCCGCACCCGGTCGATCTTCCACGGCGGCATCCCCAGCTCCCGCGCGAGATCGGCGGGCCGGCCGCCACGCGCGGAGGACAGCTTCCCGATCGCCCGCACGCCCTGGGCCAGCGCGCTGGTGATCAGCACCGGCGCGACCCCGGTGGCCAGCGACCAGCGCAGCGCCTCCAGCGCCTCCGCCGTACGCCCCTCGACCGCCCGGTCGGCGACCGTGAAGCTGGAGGCCTCGGCACGCCCGGTGTAGTACCGCCCGACGACGGCCTCGTCGATCGTCCCCTCGACATCGGCGACGAGCTGAGTCACCGCGGACGCCAGCTCCCGCAGATCGCTCCCGATCGCGTCGACGAGCGCCTGGCACGCCTCGGGCGTGGCCGACCGGCCGAGCCCGCGGAACTCGCTCCGCACGAAGGCGAGACGGTCCGCCGGCTTGGTCATCTTCGGGCAGGCCACCTCCCGCGCGCCCGCCTTGCGCGCCGCGTCGAGCAGCCCCTTGCCCTTGGCTCCGCCCGCGTGCAGCAGCACGAGGGTGATCTCCTCCGCGGGCGCCCCGAGATACGCCTTCACGTCCTTGACCGTGTCGGCCGACAGGTCCTGCGCATTGCGTACGACCACGACCTTGCGCTCCGCGAAGAGCGACGGGCTGGTCAGTTCGGCGAGCGTGCCGGGCTGCAGCTGGTCCGGGGTCAGATCACGTACGTCCGTGTCGGCGTCGGCGGCCCTGGCGGCGGCCACCACTTCCTGCACGGCACGGTCGAGCAGGAGGTCCTCCTGGCCCACGGCGAGCGTCACCGGGGCGAGAGGGTCGTCATTCGCAGTCTTCCTGGCCATCGCGACAAGCATCCCACGCGCCACTGACAACGGACCCCGCCACCGACGCGCGGGCGCCTACCCGGCCTACGGCTCCTCGCGCCAGCCGTCCCACTCCCCCGCGAACGCGTTCAGCTCCTCGGGGTCCAGCCGCTCGCCCTCGTCCCGCAGGACCACGAGCCACTGCGCGTCCTCGGCGTCGTCCTCACCGGCCAGCGCATCGCGGACGAGGTGCGGTTCCTCATCGACCCCGAAGCGCTCCACGAGTGCCTCCACGGCTTCCTCGGCCGCGTCGCGGTCGGGCAGCACCAGTACGTGTCTCACATCGCTCACGGAGTCATTCTCCGGCACCCGAACCGTGCCCGAATCAGTCGTCCCGACCCCGCTTCCGCACCGTCGGCACCGAGTCGAGTCCGATCCCGAACCGCTCCCGGTACACCCCGAGGACCTCCTCGTCCGTGCCCAGTTCACGCACCTCCTTCGTCCCGTCGGCCCCCGTCACCGTCAGCGCCCGCCCGCTGATCGTGATCCTCCCTCCGTCCTCCGTCACCCGCGAACAGACCAGCGACCGTGTGAAGTGCGACACCGGCGAAGTGCTGTGCCACCACGCCCCCGCCGCGAAGTCGCCGAGCACCCGGGGCCTGGTCTCCAGGCGGTACTGGGGCTTCCCGTCACGCATCACGTCCAGGTCCCCGGCACCGGCCGCCCCTGCCCCGCCGTCCACCCCCGCGGCGTCCGGCCCGGCCTCGGCGATCCGGAACGTCCCGCCGGGATCCAGCTGCTCCCCGCGCTCCGCGAAGGCCAGCGGACCATGGCTGTGCGCCCCGAACCCCACATCGGCGAGCCACTCGCTCCCGTCCACCGCCCGCACCCGCAGCGCGAGATGGTCGTACGGAATCCCCAGCCGCCCCTCGTCCCCGTACACCCGCCCCGCGAGCAGGACGACGTCGAAGCCCAGCGCGGCGAGCAACGCCCCGAAGGAGCCGTTCAGTTCGTAGCAGAACCCGCCCCTTCGCGCCCCCAGCAGCTTGTCCAGCAGCCGCTTCTCCTCCAGCACGATCTCCTCGCCGAGGTGGATCGACAGGTTCTCGAAGGGCACGGCCCGCAGATGACGCACATGCAGGTCCCGCAGAACCTCGACGGTGGGCCGCTTTGGACGCTCGGCACCCAGACGGCGGAGATAGGCATCGACCTGTGCTCTCTTCATGCACTCAGTCTCTCGCCACCCGCAGCCCTCCGTCCGCCCCGCCCGCCCCGACGACCGCGAGCGCCCCGTCCCGGTCCGTACGCAGCACCACCGCCCCTCCGGCACGCAGCGCCGCCACGGTGCCGGGCGCCGGGTGGCCGTACGGGTTTCCGAAGGGTCTTCGACTAGTAGTTCTAGGAGAGACCCAGCATGGGGGCACCACCGCAGGTCAGAGGGGCCGCGCGTTCGACTCGCTCAACACCGCACGTGAACACTCAACTCAGGGGCGTGTCTGCGCTCCGGCTGTCCGTACTGACTGATGAGACCACTAGCCCCGAGCGCCAGCGGGAAGCCAACAGGGGTGCAGCCGCAGCGCTGGGAATCGACCTTGCTGACCGGGAAGCCGTAGACCTCGGAGTTAGTGCCAGCAAGACCACGCCCTTTGAGCGCCCGGAATTGGGCTCTTGGCTCCGGCGGCCGAATGACTTTGACGCACTGGTCTTCTGGCGATTCGATCGCGCCGTTCGGTCCATGGAAGACATGCACAACCTGGCTGCGTGGGCGCGCGAGCACCGCAAAATGATCGCATTCGCCGAGGGGCCGGGCGGTCGGCTGGTGCTCGACTTTCGTAACCCGCTCGACCCCATGGCTCAGCTCATGGTCACGCTATTCGCGTTCGCCGCGCAGATGGAGGCTCAGTCCATTCGCGAGCGTGTCACCGGCGCGCAGGCAGCAATGCGCGTCATGCCGCTTCGCTGGAGGGGTTCCCGCCCGCCTTATGGCTACGAGCCTGCGCCGCTCGACGGTGGCGGACACACGCTGGTGCAGGACCCGGAAGCCGTTGCAGTCCTGGAGCGCATCATCCGGGAACTCATGGGCGACCCCAGCAACGGCGTTCCCGGCAAGAGCCTTGCAGCCATAGCACGGGGCTTGAACGAGGACGGGATTCCGTCATCCCGCGACCATTGGAGCCTCAAGAAGGGACGGGAAACCGGCGGAAAGACAGGTGGCAAAGCCGGTGAGACGGTGGTTCGTGGGCGCTTCACATGGCGACACGGCGCCATCAAAGAACTGTTGACCTCTGAGCGCCTGTTGGGCTGGAAGGTCACCGACAGCAGGCCCGTACGGGACAGCGAAGGTACGCCCATCATGGCCACCACTGAGCCGATTCTCACCCGCGAGGAGTTCGACGCTATCGGCGCCGTTCTCGCCGAGCGCTCCGTGGATAACAAGCCAGCGGATCGTGTTGACACCGTCGCGCTCTTGCTCCGGGTCATTCACTGCGAAAGCTGCGGGGAGCGCATGTATCTGCACCGTCCGTCGGCCTCCAGCAAGAGCACCAGCAAGACGGAAACCTATAAGTGCGGCGCACATACCAGGGGTGGCAAGTGCGATGCGCCGGCCATCATCAAACGCGAATGGGCCGAGGAGTACGCGGAGCGCGAGTTTCTGCGGATGCTCGGGGCACTTGAAGTCACGCAGACGCGCACCATTCCCGGGTACGACCCTCAGCCGGAGATTGACGCCACCCTCGCTGAGTTCGAAGAGCACCAGGCGCAACAGGGGCGGCACAAGTCGAATGCAGCTAAGGCAGCGTGGCAGCGTCACGCAGATGCCCTTGACGCACGCCTCGCTGATCTGGAAGCGCGTGAGCGCGTGGAGCCCCGTACCGAGGAGATTCGGACTGGCAAGACCTACGCAACGCTTTGGGCGAAAGCCGACACGGCAGGCAGGCGCCAACTAATGCAGGACGCTGGGGCGCACCTGAGCGTTAGCCGGGGTACGCGCGGCGGGTGGCGCAAGTTGGATGAGCGGCGCGTTGACTTCAGCGTTCGAGACCCGTTCTTTGCTGGGGCAGCGGGCGACATTGCGGCCGATTCCATCGAGCTTGCAGAGCTACTCGGCGACGCTGACGCAGGGCGGCAGGTGAACGCGTGAATACTTTCGATGCAGAGACGGAACGCGCCCTCGAATGGCGCCGGATCACACGCACGCTCGGCGCTCTGTATGCCGCTCAGACGGCCGGAGATGACTCGGTCTACACCCGCCAGCGCATAGACCGGTTGGAGCGGCTGCAAGCGGCGCTGTGTGGCTTCCCCGAGGCGCTGGCCGGGTAGGCGCCTGAGCGCCGTTCTGCGCCCCGCTCGCTGGGTCCCTGGTGGATCTGGCGGGTGGGGCTCTCTGCTGTCCTCACACGGGCGCTGAGCGGACAGGTAGGGCCGCGCGTTCGACCCGCTCAGGACCCATTGAGAGAGACACGTTCGCCGGAATGACCCACATGGTAAAGCATTGGCAAAGTCTGAAAATGCCGCAAAAGGTATGCGTGCAGGTCAGCGGGTTTTAGCCTTCCAGCGGTGTGCGTTCGACTCCCTCTCAGATAGGTAGAGACCCACCTTGGCCGGTGGTCAGAGCAGAGCCTCAGTCATTGCGATTGGGGCTCTTGCTTTGCCCTGGCTCAGTAAGCAGAAGGAGGTAACACCATGGACGAAATCACAGAGCGCGTAAGGGCAGTTGGCGCCCGTCGAATGCGACTGCGCGACGAACTAGCGGCGGCTGAGGCTGAGTTGCACGAACTGATGCCCAGCGCAAAGGCACGGATGACCCAAGAGGAAATCCGGCGCGTTACGGGGCTCAGCTTCCCAACCATCCGGCGCTACGCCACCCCCTGAACTACCGGCCAAGGTAGGAACCAATGAAAGAGGAAACAGGCATGAGCCACCAAATCCCAGACGTCCCCGCACGCCTAGTGAGCCCAGCGCACAAGGATGAGCACTGGACCTTCCGCATCAAGTGCCCCTACTGCCAGCGCACCCACATTCACGGCGCAGGACCTTCCGCCGCTGACGCTCACACGGCCTACGGTCACCGCGTAGCACACTGCGTAGATGTCTGGCGCAATGGGCGCCTGATCTACGATGCCAGCGCCAATCCGGGCCGCGTGTACAACCTCGTCCCGGCGGTGCAGCGATGAGCGAGCTTCACAACCTGGGCGAATTCTTCCTGAGCGATGAGGGGAAGCTGTTCTATCCCGCCGAACCTGTTTCTGACATACTGTCAGGTACTGAGGTGCCCGAGCACAGCGAGGGCTACCGGGACAGCGACCTATCTGAGATCCACCTCGGCGAGCGCATTGCGCGTGAGTACCTCAGCGGAGAGTTCATCGCATGGGGTCGCAACGCGTGGTCCCGCTGGGATGGCCGACGCTGGGCACGCTGCTCTGACTCCGCTGTGTTCGACGCTGTGAGGCGCGCAGTACTGCGCCTGTACGTCAGCGAGATAACGGCAACGAACGAGCGGCACAGCAAGGCTACGGCGGATGCTGCCAAACTCTCTGAAACGAGGGAGGAGGAGGGTAAGGCGGCACTATCAGCAGCGAATGCCATGCGGGACAGGCGCGTGAAGGAACTCAACGCCCTCCGTTTCGCTGGCAAGGTGGCGAGTCTTCAACGGGTAGCGCGCGGCGTACTGGAGCGTGACCAGGCTGATTTCGACGGACATCCCGACCTGTTGAACGTAGGCAATGGTGTGGTCAATCTCCGCACTGGGGAACTAGGCCCGCATGATCCGGCACTGCTGTTCACCAAGGTTACGGAAGTGGACTACAAGCCGGGATACACGCACCCTGACTGGGAAACCGCCCTCACTGCGCTGCCCGTTGAGGTGGCCGACTGGATGCAAATCCGTTTTGGCCAGGCAGCGACCGGATACGCCACTCAGGATGCTGTAGTTCCCTTCCTGCGGGGTGGCGGAGCCAACGGCAAGTCCACCATCCTCGATGGGGTGACCAACGCGCTGGGCGACTTCAGCGTGATGGTGCCAGACAAGGTGCTGCTGGCTTCCCCCAGCGATCACCCAACAGAGATGATGACGCTGTTCGGCGCGCGGTTCGCATACATCGAGGAACTGCCCGAGGGTGACTACCTGAATGCCCAGCGGCTCAAGAAAGCTGCGGGAACCAGCAACATGACGGCCCGCTTCATCGGTCAGGACAACGTCACTTGGGACGCCACGCATTCGCTGTTCGTCACCACGAACTACGAGGTGCAGGTAGACGCTGTGGACTACGGAACATGGCGCCGCCTTGCGCTGGTCATGTTTCCGTTCACATTCGATGGCAGCGACCCGGAGCACCCCCGGGACCCAACCCTAAAGGAACGCATTCTTGCGGGTAAGGACGGACAGCATGAGGCCGCATTGTCCTGGATCATCGATGGCGCGATTGCTTGGTACGACAGCGGAGAGGTAATCCCCCCGGCACCCGACAGCGTCAAGGCAGACACCACGCGCTGGAGGTATGAGGCCAATCACGCTGCGCGATTCCTGGACGAACACTATGAGCTTGACCAGGAAACGGCCGTGCGGTCCACCGATGTGTACACCCACTTTGCTCGCTGGGCTGAAGAGCGAGGTATCCGTAAGTGGGGAGAGCGACTGTTCTGGACACGAGCCCGGCAGCATGAGTGGTTCATCACCGGTGAGGTCGAGAAACAGGACAGCAGCGTGCGCACCAGCGGATGGGACGTGCAATGCCCGGACGGTGTACTCACTGAGCACCAGGTGAAGAGCCGTGAGCGACTCGTAACCGGGCTACGCCCCACAGCGGGGTAGGTCGATTCGTCATGCGTCCCCTTGTCCCGGGGTGTTGAGGTCGTTCTAGGGATTTTTTTTCAATCCCTATAGGAACGGCCTAGGTACCCCGGGACACCCGAACAGCTACCCACCCATCCGCCGTCTCCTTTGCCTGATCAACCCGCACACCACCTACGAACTTTCGTATGTGGTTCCTGCCCGCTCGACCAGCGCACATGCGAACCGCCACCCCTCGCCGGCCCGGATATACCCGCTGGTCACGGCCCTGCGCCCCGTTCCTGCCACCCATCCCGCTCTGCAAACGGAGTACACATGCTGCTCGCCATCCTCAACACGTTCGCGCTGTTCTGCGCACTGGCCAGCGTCGCTATTTACACCACCCGATAGGAACCCACCATGACCGAGATTGCACCGCCCCCGCGCCCTGTCCGCGAACGGCACCTGATTTCGGACCTGATCGAAAAGGTGGGGCGTGATCTGCTCGCGCAGGACAACCCGAGTAACGAGGCAATCGGCGTTTTCGCCGACCTGATACAGGCGCACGCTGACCTGCTCGCGGCCCGTACTGGCTCCCTGGCGAACTTTTACGCCAGCCGGGGGTAATCCCGTGCTCTACGCCCTATCGCTGGCTCACGCTGCCATTTACAGCGCCGACGATGCACCGACCAATGGCGCCCCGTTTATGTGCCCGCGCTGCCTGTCCCGTGTGACCCTGCGTCATACCCCGCACCAGCGGCCGCACTGGACTCACGGACCGACTCATACCGGCGCTTGTGCCCTGCGCCGAGATGCTGTTTCGGGCCCCGGCTACGTCAAGCGCACTGCCCACGAGATTGACATCTATGCGCCGACCGGCGCCAACTGAAAAGGAAG
This sequence comes from Streptomyces sp. HUAS 15-9, assembly GCF_025642155.1. Taxonomy (NCBI): domain Bacteria; kingdom Bacillati; phylum Actinomycetota; class Actinomycetes; order Kitasatosporales; family Streptomycetaceae; genus Streptomyces; species Streptomyces qianjiangensis. Next base: position 2,947,571 of record NZ_CP106798.1, read on the forward strand.
CTGCACATGTCTGATCCCATCCTTAGCCTGCCGCCGAATAGCTACCTGCCCAAGTCCGTTCACGCTGAGGCGGATACCTGGCGCGCTGCAAACGACAACGTGATCCGTCTTCAGCGCGAGGGGCGTGAACTTGCGGGCGCGCTCCACGCTGCCAAGCTGCGCGACGCTGAGGAGTTCAAGGCTGCTGTCCTGGCTGGCAAGACCCCCGGCAGTGCGGATGCGCATGAGCGGGAAATTCTCGCGAAGCTGCACAGCGTCGAGCAGGCTCTACTCATCGCCAAGGATGCCCGCTATCGGGCCGGTACTGCGCTGACTGTGGCGCTGCGCTCTGAGGCGGTACGCCGCCACCTGTACGGCGCTGTGAAGGCCGCATTCGATCCTGCCTACGCCGACTACCTGGCAGCGCTCAGCGAGGCTGAGACGGCAGTCAATGCCGCCCATAAGCGTCTGGTCGATTCGACGGCTGCTGTCAGCGTGCTGAAGGCTCTGACCACAGGCACTCCGGTTGCCGTGCTTCCGCTTGCTGCCGGTTCTCCCCCGGCGTTCGGTGCTGCTCGTGCTGCTGTTGCGGACATTCCCGCCGTGCTTGATTCGCTGGGCGCGTGGGATCTCCCGGACAGGGAGACGGTCAGGTACGGCGGTGACCCGGCCAAGGATGGCGTGCCCCCATTGCAGCGTCGTGTGAAGCTGCGCAATGGGCGGGTGGTGTCCGTCACGCGAGATTTTGCTGCCGGTCTTGTCAAGGCTGACGAAATCGCGGAGTACCTCGATGGCTACCCGGCCGAGGAGCCAGCGGAATACCCGATTTCGCTGCCTGACGCCCTGTAGTACGCGCTGAACTGGGGTCACCTGGCTGCGCGCCGGGTGGCCCCCGTACGTGCCTGACCCTGGAGATCACATGCCTGACCCACACGAGCAGATCAGCCGCAATGAACTAGCGCAGCTTTCGCCTGCTGAGATTGTGGCAGCGAAGCGAGAGGGGCGCCTGAATGCCCTTATGGGCGTCCCTGGTGCTGCCTTTGAGGACCCTGTCATGCGCCGGCCGGACGGGCGAGAAATGGCCCCGGAAGCGGCAGATGCCATCCGGCGTAAGGCTGCCCGCGATGCTGCCGAACGGCTCACAGACGGCACGCGACAGCTAACGCGCGAGGAACTCGACGGCATGGTGCCCGAGGAAATCGTCAAGGCCAAGCAGGAGGGGCGCCTAGACGCTCTCCTGGCCGTCTGAGCGCCGAGTAGCGCACCCCCTGAATGTGGGCCCTGAGCGATTCTCAGGGCCCCTTGCCTTACGAACTTTCGTACGTGCTTCCGCCCACCACTCACGCGAGACGGCACGCAACCAGCCTGGTGGTTGGAACGATCGCGGAGTGTAACCGCCGGCTGTGTCACCTTGCGTAGTGTCCCGCATGTCCGATTCGGGCGGTACGGGTGGGGGTGCACCCTTTGACCCCTAACCCCTCTTGAACGCCTCGGAGGGCGGTCAGGGGTGCACTCGGGGAAAAATACGCAGCGTGTTCAAAAACCCGTGTTCGCAATGAATCCGTAATCGATAGGAGGTAACTCACCGTGGCCAATTCTGAGAACCTGCGTCGTGGCCGTTCTGCCCCTGGCCAGCGACGCACAACCCTACCCGCTGAGTGCACCCTGCCCGTTCCCCTGCCACCTGCCCGCGCGGAATCCTGGACCGATGACCAGATAGCCCGGTGGGCCGAATTGTGGCGTGGCCCGTCAGCGACGCTATGGGACGACGCTTGCCGGGGAATGGTCGCGCTGCTCGTAGAGCTAGAGGCACTGGGAACCAGCGTGAATGCCGCCCAGCTAACCGAGGTGCGCCGCATTTCCGAGACTCTCCTACTCACCCCCGGTTCGCTTGCTGCCGCCGGTTACGCGCTGGAAGGGTGGCCCGCCTAATGAGCCAGTCACGACGTCGAGCAGCCTCAGCGCAGCAGAGTGCGCCGCAATCCGCCGAGAATCGCCCTGCTTTCGGCCCGTGGCCCGAGGGTGATGTGTCCGGCTGGTCTATCTGTGAGCGTCACGATTTCGGCGTGCAGCCTGATACGTCCTGCCTGCGCTGCCGAGTGGAGGGTTCCTGATGACCCGTCAGGTGACGCTCAGACTCAGCGACGAACACGCCGAGATTCTCGACCGGCTAGCTCACGGCGGACGCAACGCGAATGAGACTCTGCGCGCTGCCCTGGTGGCCTATGACGCCCTCTGCCGTGATGCTCACGCACTGCGCGCTGTGGGGGCCCCTGGTGGCCTGATTCAGGTTGAGACTCACCTCAGCGCCGAGGGATTCACGTTCGAGCACAAGAGGCCGCTTGTCGGCCGGAAGGATGAGACAGCGTGACAAGAGTCCGAGTGAGACTCACGGATGAAGAGTTGGCGGAGATGCTGACTCTGGCCAGCGAAATGGAACTGAGCCCAAACCTCGTTATGAAGACTGCACTTGCGCTGCTTGCTGCCGACTGGTGTGCATCGCGCTGTGCACCTGCCTGAGGGCGCGTAACGGCCCCCGTGGCCGCCGACTACCCGAGTTGGGTGTTCAGCGGCTACAGGGGCCGTTCTGGCGTTTCTGGGCTACGCCCTCATGTCTCGCATCGTTGCGCCAATGTCTCGCCCTGCCTCGCCGTACGCCAGGAGATCAGGGGCCGGGTTGTTGGCAACGCCCCGCGCAGCAACCTGGATCACCTCACCGAGGGACTCAACTACCCGCGTGAGTACGAAGGTTGCTTCATCAGCGCTGAGGGTTCCTCCGTCCACCATGGCGGAAGCAAGGCTGTGCCATGCCGTGGCCGACTCCAGCGCGAACACGTCGGCTGCTTTCTCCAGCGCCCCGCCTGGTTCCGTGAGGGCGTACGCCGTCTTCCCCGTCGCTGGGTCGCTGCCCAAGGGCCGTAGTCTCTCCATGCCGACTCCAATCCAGTCGGTAGGCCCCTGCCTCGCTGTTCTCGCCAGTCCAGCGGAGCGGGGGCCGCTTTCTGTTGCGGATACACCACGGTACGCCACGGATAACCACGCTGGGCCATGGTCTGCAAATGCGCGCCACGGTGGACCGGGCGAACCTGGTCGTATGGCTGAGTACGAATGGCAGCGAGTAGCCCGAGCGATCTCCGCTGATATTGAGTCGGGACGCATCCCCCCTGGCGCTGCCCTGCCGTCGATCCTGCGTCTTGCCCAGCAATACGGCGTGGCTGATCACACAGTGCGGCGTGCGCTGAGGGAGCTGCGGGAACAGGGGCGTATCGAGACCCTGCCGCACAAGGGGTCGTTTGTGGTCGAGCAGCAGTAAGGCCCAACCCCTGCCGCCTGGCGAGAATCGGGCCCCTGTGTGACTTCTGGTCAGCGCTGGCTCAGAGCCGCGCGCAAGGCTTCTTCCAGTGCCCTTGCCACCGGAGCGTTGAGCCGTTCCCCGCGCATTTCCGCCACGCCGACAACGTCCTGTACGGCACCGGCCAACTTGCGGACCAGGAGGCAGAGATCATCGCGTGAGACTTCCGGGCGCAGCGCCATGGTCAGTGCGTAGGCGGCATCGTTGCGCGCCGCTCGGATGATGTGGGTTTCCGCGTACTCCGGTGTCTCGTCCGTGACGCTAGGCTCCGTCATGCCGACTCCAATCCAGTCGGTAAGCCCCGGTGCGGAAGCCTTCACCCTTCCCGCCGGGGCACTGCTTTTCTGGCCTGTTCAGGCTATGCCGGTAACTGCCCGCTCGGGCGCGCGAGTTCGGGCGCTGACGACACCCTTCCCGACGTCGATTCGCCGCTCTGACCAGGGACTTTGTGGTATAACTGGAAGTCACGACCCTTTGGGTTGTCCGCACCGCACGAGATCAGCGCCAGCCGCGGGGCCGCCAGACGTATCAGGTCCGGATCCTGGTAGGCCGAACCGTGATGGGCGACCTTGAGCACATCCACACCGCCCAGCTCGGCTGCCGTCGGCGATCTCAACAGCGCCTGCTGGGACGGGGGTTCGAGGTCCCCGAGAAGGAGCATCCGCAGCCCGGCCGAGCGCACGAGCATCGCCACGCTCGCGTCGTTGGGGCCGTCCGGATCAGGGACCGCCGAGCTCGGCGGCGGCCACAGCACCTGCCAGGACAGCCCACCGGTGCGCCCCTCCTCCCCGGCGACGGCATGGGTGAGCCGAATGTGCCGCCGCGCCGCCTCCCTGCGTACGAACTCGGCCTGGTCCGCGGGCTCCTCGAAGCCGGTCGTCTCGATCGCGCCCACCGCACGCCCCCGCAGCACACCGGGCAGTCCCGTGACGTGATCCGCGTGGAAGTGGGTCAGCACCACGAGCGGGATCCGGGTGATGCCGAGCTCCCGCAGACAGTCGTCGACCAGCGCCGGATCGGGTCCGGCGTCCACGACCACCCCCGTGCCCTCCCCCGCCGCCAGCACCGTCGCGTCCCCCTGTCCCACGTCGCACATCGCGAACCGCCAGCCCGGTGGCGGCCAGCCCGTGATCACCCGGGTCAGCGGTGCCGGCCGCACCACCACGAGCAGAAGCAGAGCCCCGCACACGGCGCACCACCACAGGTGCCGCAGCAGCCGTCGGCCGACACACACCAGGACCACCGTGGCCACGGCGAGCATCAGCGCCCCCGGCCAGCTGCCCGGCCAGTCCACTCCCGCGCCCGGCAGCGCGGCCCCGGCCCGGGCCACCCCGGCGATCCATCCGGCAGGCCAACTCGCGCACCACGCCAGCGCCTTGGCCACCGGTATCGCCACCGGTGCCGACCCGAGCGCCGCGAACCCGAGCACCGTGGCCGGTGCGACCGCCGCCTCGGCGAGCAGATTGCAGGGCACCGCCACCAGGCTCACCCGCGCCGACAGCACGGCGACCACCGGCGCGCACACGGCCTGCGCCGCGGCGGCCGCCGCCAGCGCCTCGGCCAACTCCCGGGCACCCGGCGCCGCCGCAGCGCCGCGCTCCAGCCCGGCGCGAGCACCAGCAGCGAGCCGGTGGCCAGCACCGAGAGCAGGAACCCGTAACTACGGGCCAGCCACGGGTCGTACAGCACCAGCAGCAGGATGGCCGTCGCCAGCGCCGGGACCAGCGATCTGCGGCGTCCCGTCGCCAGGGCGAGCAGCGCCACCGATCCGCAGGCCGCGGCCCGCAGCACGCTCGGGTCCGGCCGGCACACGACGACGAACCCGGTCGTGAGCGCCGCCGCGAGGAGCGCGGTGGCCCGCAGCGAGATGCCGAGGCGCGGGGCGATCCCGCGGCGCTCCACGCGCTGGGCCAGGCCGGGCGGTCCGAGGAGCAGGGCGAGCAGGATCGTGAGGTTGCTGCCGGAGACAGCGAGCGTGTGCGCCAGGTCCGTCTCCTTGAACGCCTCGTCCAGCTCGGGCGTGATCCGTGAGGTGTCCCCGACGACCAGCCCCGGAAGCAGCGCACGGGCATCCGCCGACAGCCCGTCGGTGGCCTCGCGCAGCCCGGCCCGCAACCGTCCCGCCAGCCGCTGCGGCCCGCTCGGCCCCGCCACGATCTCCGGCACCTGCCGCGCTGTGACCCGCAGCACGGCCGCGGTCCGGTCCCCGCTCGTCATCACGGGCGCCAGCCGCGCGCTCACCCGCAGCCGGGTCGTGGGCAACAGCCCGAGCCAGGCCGAACGCCCCTGGGGCCGGGCCGAGGCGGTTCGGGCCGCCGACTCCGGTGGGGGGACATCGCCGTCGACGATCATCAGCACCGGTGTCCGCGTCGTCACGGCCGTCCCGTCGGTCTCCTCGACGCTCCGCACCTCCGCGTGGATCAGGACGGCAAGCGGAGCCACGTGATCCCCTCTCACCCGGGGCCTGCTCAGCCAGGGATCGGAGCCGAGTTCGACCTCGGCGGTCACAGTGGCGTACTGCCGGGCCAGCACGGGCACGGGCCCGCGACGCAGATCCGCTCCATGCAGCCCAGCGGAGACGGCGGCCGCAGCGACGCAGAGCAATACGGCGGCCGACGCGGTACGCGACAGGGGCCGCACCCAGGCGGACCATGCCCTCGTCGGTGCGGGCAGGGGAGCCGCCCGGTCGTCCGTGTGGCGTCGTCCGCCCGGTCGTCCGCGTCTTCCCGACGCCAGGAGGAGGCACGCTGTGATCAGGCATGCGGCCACGAGGGCGGCGATCCGGGCGGGCGGCGTGTCGAGCGTCAGCGCCGCCGTCGCCCAGGCCGCGAGCGCGGGCGGTACCAGGCGCAGGTCCGTCGGGCCTTCCTGCCGCGGGTGCGCGGCGCCCAGCCGTTTTCCTGAGGCGGCGTGCACATCCACCCGGCCGGTACTGCTGCGGTCGCCGGACACCTGGCTCATGGCCGCACCAGATTCCGCAGATCGGCGAAGCGTCGGTCGCCGATGCCGTTGACCTGGCGCAGTTCGTCGACCGAGCGGAAGCCGCCGTGCTGGGTGCGGTAGTCCACGATGTGCTGGGCGAGCACGGGGCCGACGCCGGGCAGGGTGTCGAGTTGGTCCGTGGTGGCCGTGTTGAGGGAGACCGGGGCCGAGGGTCCTTGCGCGACCGACGTGGAGCCGGCCGGTCCGGAGCCGGTGACGCCGCCCGTCCCGGGCCCCGGAGCCGGTGCGGGACCGCCGACGACGACCTGCTCGCCGTCCACGAGGAAACGCGCGCGGTTGAGGCCCTCGGTGCTGGTGCCGGGGCGCACTCCGCCCGCCGCCCGCAGCGCGTCGGCCACCCGTGAACCGGCGGGCAGGCGCTGGATCCCCGGGTCGCGGACCTTGCCGCTGACGTCCACCACGATGTCCGTCCCGGCGGCCCCCGGAGCGCCGCCGCCGGTGTCCCCATCGGTACCCCCGGACCCGGACCTCCCGCCCTGCCCGGCCTGCCCGTCCCCCTCGCTCTTGTCCTCCTTCCGGTACGGAGCCTCCGCCCGTACCACCTGGGGCGCGCTGACGGACTGGGTACGGCCGGCCCAGAAGTGCTGCACGGCGAACACCGCGGCGACGACCAGGAGCACCGCGAGCGCGACCACGCCCCGCCGTTCCAGGCCGCACCTGACCTGCAGCCACATCGGCATCCGCTCACGCAGGGCGAGCCCGGCACGCTCCCTCCAGTCCGGCACCGCGCGTTCGGCGTCAGCGTCGGTGTCGGTGTCGGTGTCGGTGTCGGTGTCGGTGTCGGTGTCGGGCAGAACGGTGCCGTCCTCGTCCCGGCTCACCCTGTGCACCGGGTTCACCTGCACCGGGCTCGCCTTTTGCACCGGGCTCAACCCCGGCGCCGTACCCGTCACCCTCACCGTGTCCGCGCACACCCCCCGCCCCGGCGGCGCGTTCCCCGACTCCCGCCACTGCACGGCGCGTTCGCCGAAGAGCAGTTCCGCGCGGCGGCGCAGTTCCTCCGCCGGTGCCGAGCGGTGCCGGGCTCGGGGGTGGGTGTCGTGGCGGGCCGGTGAACGGCGGTGGCGGGTGCGGCCGTCGGAGGCGGGAGCGCGGCCCGGGCCGCTGGTCGCGGACGAGATGCGGGTGCGTGATCGAAGTGCCATGCGACGAGGATCGGACATCCCGCCGATTCGCGATGATCTTGCTCAATTTCCGTGGATCAGCGACCGGTTGTGGAAAACTCCGGCACTCGCACGGGTGCGGCAGCTGTCATCGCGGGGAGACGACGGCGCCCAGCAGTCCGGGGCCCGTGTGCGCCCCGATCACCGCCCCGACCTCGCTCACATGCAGGTCGGCCAGTCCGGACACCCGGGTCCGCAGCCGGTCGGCGAGGGCCGACGCCCGGTCGGGGGCGGCGAGATGATGGACGGCGATGTCGACCTCGGCGGTGCCGGCCCGGTCGGCCACGATCTCCTCCAGCCGGGCGATCGCCTTCGATGCCGTACGCACCTTTTCGAGGAGTTCGATGCGGCCGCCGTCCAGTTGCAGCAGTGGTTTCACGGCGAGCGCGGAGCCCAGCAGGGCCTGGGCGGCGCCGATGCGGCCGCCGCGGCGCAGATAGTCGAGCGTGTCGACGTAGAAGTACGCGGAGGTACCTGCGGCCCGCTTCTCCGCGGCCGTGACAGCCTCGTCCACGGTGCCGCCCGCCTCGGCCGCCTCGGCGGCGGCGAGCGCGCAGAAGCCGAGCGCCATCGCGACCATCCCGGTGTCCACCACCCGCACCGGCACCGGTGCCTCGCGCGCGGCGACGACCGCCGCGTCGTAGGTGCCCGACAACTCGGCGGAGAGGTGGAGCGAGACGATGCCACTGGCCCCGGACTCGGCGACGCTGCGGTAGGTCTCCGCGAACACCTGTGGGCCGGGGCGGGAGGTGGTGACCGGGCGCCTCTTCTGCAGTGCCTGGGCGAGGGAGCGGGTCGAGATCTCGGTGCCCTCTTCGAGCGCCTGGTCACCGATGACCACCGTCAGGGGCACCGCGGTGATGCCGTGGCGCTCCATCGTCCGCGGCGGCAGGTAGGCCGTTGAATCGGTGACGATCGCGACATGGCGGGACATGAGCTGGAGGTTACCTGGCGTGCTGGCCGAACGGCAGCCCGACCCCTCTCACCTGGGCCGGGACCGGCCGGATCAAGTCGTGCTCTCGGGGCGGGGCTTCTTCTGCCACGGATAGGAAGGGCGTGCGCCGGGCGGGGTGATGGCGGTCCGGGTCGACTCGTCGGCGGTGCCGGACCCCGGGGTCCCGGGCCAGGTCTGCTGTGCGGTGCGGGCGTCGGCGTCGGCGTCGGTCGGAGCCTCGGGCCACGGAGTGGGCGTGTCCTCGGTGTCCGAGCGGGTCCAGTGCCGCAGCGCGCCGGTCTCGACGTCGATCTGGGCGCTGAGCGCGTCCAGATCGTCGTCGGCGAAGCGCTGGGCCCGGTCGCGGACCGCCCAGCGCAGCGAGTCGGCGGACCGGGTGATGCGCTCGGTGCGCTTGCGCAGCTCGGGCAGCCGGGCCGCGAGCGTGGCACGGTCCGGCTCGGACTCCATGCGCTTGAGCTCTTCGTCCAGTTCGTGTCCGTGCACGCTCAGCCGCTGGAAGAGGCCGAGGGACTCCCTGAGCGACTCGTCCTCGGCGACGCCCGAGTGCAGCGCGTCCTGGGTGGCGCGCATCGAGGTGCGCAGGGTGAGCCGGAGCTGGGCGATCTCGGCCGCCGGGCCGATCTGGGTGAAGGACTTGGCGCGCAGGGTGTGGTCCTCGACCGTGCGGCGCGCCTGCGTGATCGTGCGGTCGACGCCTCGCTTGGCCGCGCCGATCGCCTTGACCACCGCATAGGTGCCCAGGACCACGAAGAGCAGGAAGAGCAGGGCGAAGACGGTGAAGAATGCTTCCACGACGCTCCTCCTCAGACCCCTCGCGGCACGCGCCGCGCCGCTCTTCGTGCTTCTCCACGGTAAACGCAGCAGGCAGGTCCGGAGTTCCGGAAGAACCCCGAACCTGCCCGTAGGGGACTACCCCGAGGCGCCGACCGCTCAGGCCGGGACGATGTTCACCAGCTTCGGTGCCCGCACGATCACCTTGCGGATCCCCGCGCCGCCCAGCGCCCGTACGACGTTCTCGTCGGCCAGCGCCACCTTCTCCAGTTCCTCGTCGGAGATGGCCGGCGGGACCTCCAGGCGGGCCTTGACCTTGCCCTTGATCTGCACGACGCAGGTCACGGTCTCGTCCACGACGTACCGCGGGTCGGCGACCGGGAAGTCCTGGTGGACGACCGAGTCGGTGTGGCCCAGCCGGCGCCACAGCTCCTCGGCGATGTGCGGGGCCAGCGGCGCGACCATCAGCACCAGGGACTCGGCGACCGGGCGCGGCAGGGCTCCGCCCGCCTTGGTCAGGTGGTTGTTCAGCTCGGTGACCTTGGCAATGGCGGTGTTGAAGCGCAGGCCCTCCAGGTCCTTGCGAACGCCGTCGATCGCCTTGTGCAGGGCGCGCAGCGTCTCCTCGTCGGGCTCGGCGCCGGAGACGGTGACCTCGCCGGTCGCCTCGTCGACGATGTTGCGCCACAGCCGCTGCAGCAGCCGGAACTGGCCCACCACCGCGCGCGTGTCCCACGGCCGGGAGACGTCCAGCGGGCCCATCGCCATCTCGTACAGGCGCAGCGTGTCGGCGCCGTACTCGGCGGCGATCTCGTCCGGAGTCACCGCGTTCTTCAGGGACTTGCCCATCTTGCCCAGCAGGCAGGAGACCTTCTCGCCCGCGTAGTAGTAGGCGCCGTCGCGCTCCTCCACCTCGGCGGCGGGCACCGCGATGCCGCGGCTGTCGCGGTAGACGTAGGCCTGGATCATGCCCTGGTTGAACAGCTTGTGGAACGGCTCGGCGGAGGAGACGTGCCCCAGGTCGTACAGGACCTTGGACCAGAAGCGGGCGTACAGCAGGTGCAGCACGGCGTGCTCGGCACCGCCGACGTACAGGTCGACGCCGCCGTGCGGCTGGCCCGCGCGCGGGCCCATCCAGTACTGCTCGATCTCCGGGTCGACCAGCTTCTCGCTGTTGTGCGGGTCCAGGTAGCGCAGCTCGTACCAGCAGGAACCGGCCCAGTTGGGCATGGTGTTGGTCTCGCGGCGGTACTTCTTCGGTCCGTCGCCCAGGTCCAGGGTGACGTTGACCCAGTCCGCGTTGCGGGACAGCGGGGTCTCGGGCTGGGTGTCGGCGTCGTCCGGGTCGAAGGTGCGCGGCGAGTAGTCCTCAACCTCGGGCAGCTCCAAGGGCAGCATCGACTCGGGCAGCGAGTGGGCGATGCCGTCCTCGTCGTAGACGATCGGGAAGGGCTCGCCCCAGTAGCGCTGGCGGCTGAACAGCCAGTCGCGCAGACGGAAGTTGACGGTGCCCTGGCCGATGCCCTTGCGCTCCAGCCACTCCGTGATGCGCGCCTTGGCGTCGGCGACGCCCAGGCCGTCCAGCTTGATGTCGTCGTTGGAGGAGTTGATGATCTTCGCGTCGTACGACGAGAAGGCGTCCTCCCACGTCGACGTGTCGGTGCCGCGGCCGTCGGTCGGCTCGACGATGCAGTGGATCGGCAGTTCGAAGGCGCGTGCGAACGCGAAGTCGCGCTGGTCGCCCGCAGGGACGGCCATGATCGCGCCGGTGCCGTAGCCCATCAGCACGTAGTCGGCGATGAAGACGGGGATCCGCTCGCCGTTGACCGGGTTGGTGGCGTACGCGCCGGTGAAGACGCCGGTCTTGTCCTTGGCCTCGGCCTGCCGCTCCACGTCGGACTTGGCACCGGCCTGTGCGCGGTACGCGGCGACGGCCTCGGCCGGGGTCGCGTGGCCGCCGGTCCACACCGCGTGGGTGCCCTCAGGCCAGGCCTGAGGCGTGAACTTCTCGACCAGCGGGTGCTCGGGGGCCAGCACCATGTAGGTCGCGCCGAACAGGGTGTCGGGGCGCGTGGTGAAGACCGTGATGTGCTCGCCGTCGATCGGGAAGTCGACGCGGGCGCCCTCGGAGCGGCCGATCCAGTTGCGCTGCTGCAGCTTGATGGCCTCGGGCCAGTCCAGCTCCGCCAGGTCCGCCAGCAGCCGGTCGGCGTAGGCGGTGATGCGCATGTTCCACTGGCGCAGCTTGGCCTTGAAGACCGGGAAGTTGCCGCGCTCGGAGCGGCCGTCGGCGGTGACCTCCTCGTTGGCCAGCACGGTGCCCAGGCCGGGGCACCAGTTGACCGGGGCGTCGGAGGCGTAGGCCAGCCGGTACTCGCCCAGGACGTCGGCGCGCTCGGTGGCGGTCAGCTGGTTCCAGGCGCGCCCGTGGTCACCGGGTACGGCGCGCTCGCCGCTCTCGAACTGGGCGATCAGCCCGGAGATCGGACGGGCCTTGTTCGCCTCGTCGTCGTACCAGGAGTTGAAGATCTGCAGGAAGATCCACTGGGTCCACTTGTAGTAGTCCGGGTCGATCGTCGCGAACGACCGGCGCTTGTCGTGGCCCAGGCCCAGCCGGCGCAGCTGGGACTTCATGTTCTCGATGTTGGCCTCGGTGGACACGCGCGGGTGCGTGCCGGTCTGCACGGCGTACTGCTCGGCGGGCAGGCCGAAGGCGTCGAAGCCCAGGGTGTGCAGGACGTTGTGGCCGGTCATGCGCTGGAAGCGGGCGTAGACATCGGTGGCGATGTAGCCCAGGGGGTGACCGACGTGCAGGCCCGCACCCGAGGGGTACGGGAACATGTCCATGATGAACTTCTTGGGCCTGGCGACCAGCTCGGGGTCGCCGGCCAGGTCGCCCTTCGGGTTCGGAGCGGCGTAGGTGCCGTCGGCGTCCCAGAAGTCCTGCCAGCGTGCCTCGATCTCGGCCGCCATGGCAGCCGTGTAGCGGTGCGGCGCCGCCTCCGCTGATGTAGCAGCGGCGGCAGCGGGGTTCGTCTCGCTCATGATCCTCAAAGCTCCATCGGTCGTCTCTGCCTGCGGCGTGTCGTCCTAGAAACGAAAAATCCCCTCACGCAGGAGGGGATGCCGCGCCGATGCCGGCCGCCCGGTTCACCCGGCGGTCGGGACTGATCAGCGCGGCCCGCTAAGCAGAAGGCGTACGGCACGCATGGCGTCAGGGTACCGCAGGCGTTGAGCAAGTCGCGACGCGCTTCCGTATGCCTGGCTGACACAACAAAAACGCAAGCAAGGTCTGAACCAAGGTCAGAGCTTACTTCGCGTAACACCGCACTAGGGGACATCGCATCAACAGCATTGTCCTTTGATAACAACGCAATAACTCAAACCTCGTACTGATCGGTATGGCGCCGCTTAGAGTTCGGCAGCGGGACCGCTTTCCCGAACTGCTCGGAGTTGCCCCCATGAACCCTCGTCGTAGTAACAGCTCGCTCCCCAAACCCGGCCGGTCGGCCTATGGGGTGGCGACGGCTGTCGTCCTGCTGCTCATACCCGTGGTGGTACTGAACGGAGGCAGTTGGCTCCAGGACTTCCTCAACTTCGGTGCGGGCGTCCTGTCGCTCGTCTGCCTCACCTGCTCGGTGATCTGGGGCCTGATCGCCCAGGACCGGCTCATCCTCGACATCCGCCAGCGGATCATTGCCCAAGGCATCCACCGGGTGACCGCGGTCGCCTCGATCGCGTTCCTCCTGGTGCACATCGCGATCAAGCTGGCGATCGAGCACACCGTCCTGATCGCCGCGCTGATCCCCTTCAGCCTCGGCTTCTCGGGCAGCGGCGGGCTCATCGGCCTCGGCTCCCTGGCCGGTCTGCTCATGATCTTCGTCGGTGTCACCGGCGCGCTGCGCAACCAGTTCGCGTCCCCGGCACCGGTGGCCGCACGCTGGCGCGCGATGCACATGCTGGCCTACCCGGCCCTGTGCGCGGCCATCATCCACGGCCTGTTCGCGGGACGTCCGGCGAAGACGTTCTTCATGGTGTCGTACGAGCTGTCCCTGGTCGGAGTGATGGCGGCCCTCGCCCTGCGCGCCGCGCCGCGCAGCTTCAAGCGCAAGGTCGCCGACCGGATCGTCGCGATCATCGGCAGCGAGGAGCGCTCCGGCCTCGAGGGTATTGACGCGAGCCGGGCCCGGACGGCGGAGGCCCCGTCCGGACTGCCGGGCTACGAGAACGAGCGCCCGGCCAGGCCGTCGTTTACGGACACGGCGGCATCTCCCATGGCAGCCGCCTACGGCACCGCGGCGACCCCCGAGCCCGCGTCCGGCTTCGCGGCCGCCTACCGGGCCGTGAAGACGCCCTCACGCCCCGAGCAGGGCTTCGCCGCCGACCAGACCGCACGCATGGATCTGCCGCTGGACATGCAGGCCACGGCGGCGATGCCGCGCATGGACGGCCCCTCCAGCACGTCGGGCAGTTGGCCGGTCCCCTCTCCCCCGCCGGTGGGCGAGGCGCCGCCGTCGGCGTACGACCCGCTCCAGGACACCGGATACAACATTCCGGTCTATGGCAATTCGGGCGGTGCCGGGTATCGCGGAAGTGATGTGTACGACACCGGTGAGACGAACAACCTCTACGGCACGTACAACTCGAACGACACGTACAACAGCGGTCCCGCCAATGAACCATCCCCCGGCACGTCGTACGACACGCCGGGTTCGGGCGAACCTTGGAACACGCCTTCCGGAGGCTATAGGTGAACGAGGCCCTGCCCGACGTTCCAGAAGTCCGCGTGGTCGGGCTTCCTCAGCTCACGTCGGGCTTCGACCTTGTCGAAAGGCTCGATCTGCCCATGCACCTGAAGGTGCACGGGCCGCTTGAACCCCTGGGCGGCGAACAGCTCGCGCAGCTGTCCGAACGGATCAACCTCAAGGGCCGCGGCGGCGCGGGCTTCCCCTTCCACAAGAAGCTGCGCTCGGTCGCCGAAGCGGCGATCAAGCGCGGCGTACGGCCGGTCGTCGTCGTCAACGGAAGCGAGGACGAACCGGCCTGCCGCAAGGACACGGTGCTGATCAACCGTGCCCCGCACCTGATCCTGGACGGCGCGCTGCTGTGCGCCGAGGCCCTGGGTGCCCGCACGCTCGTGGTGGGGGTCACCCGTGAGTCGACCCAGCGTTCCATGGAGGCCGCGCTCGCCGAACGCGGCCTGTCCAACGGCCGTCGGTCGGCGCTCAAGGCGTTCGTCCAGCGCAACCCGGTCCGCATGGTCACCGGCGCCGCCTCGTCGCTGGTCCGCTCGATCGACGGCGGCCCGGCGATCCCGCCCGGCCGCAAGTCCAGCGCCTCGCAGAACGGCGTAGGCGGCGCGCCCACGTTGCTGTCGAACGCCGAGACGTTCGCGCAGCTGGCGATCGCTGCCCGCATCGGCCCGGAGCGCTACGGCAACACCGGCCTGTACGACGAGCCGGGCACCGTCATGCTGACGGTCTCCGGCGCGGTCGCCCGCCCGATGGTGATCGAGGTCCCCACCGGCGTGCCGCTGCGCTACGTCCTCCAGCTGGCCGGCGCCCCGCCGGTGCCGCAGGGCGTGCTGACCGGCGGCTACCACGGCAAGTGGATCGACGCGGCGACGGTCAACGAGGCGATCGTCTCCCGCAACTCCCTGGACGCGGTGGGCGGCGCGCTCGGGGCCGGCGCCATTCTGCCGATCACTCAGGAGACGTGCCCGCTGGGCGAGTCGCTGCGGGTGGCCCAGTGGCTGGCCGAGGAGAGCGCGGGCCAGTGCGGTCCCTGCTACCTCGGGCTGCCCGCCGCCGCGCGCGGCATGGAGGACATCCTCAACGGCGGCGGACCGGCCGCCCTGGAGGCCCTCAAGCAGGTCGCCAAGAACGTGAAGCGGCGCGGCGCGTGCTCGCACCCGGACGGCTCGGCGATGTTCCTGGAATCGACCATCAAGGCGTTCACCGACGACCTCGCCGCCCATGTCCTCGGAAACGGCTGTGGAAGGCCCGTGGAGGGCGTTCTGCCGCTCTTCGAGGGGGGCAGGACCCCGTCGGGCATCCCGGGCGGCGCAGAGCCGGAGGAGACCGGAGGCAGCCGCCAGAAGATCTACGTGGACTGGACGCTGTGCCGGGGTCACGGCCTGTGCGCGGACATCCTCCCGGAGGTCTTCCAGCTCGGCGCCGACGGCTTCCCGACCGTCGCCCAGGCGAAGGTGCCGCAGTACGCGGAGGCGAAGGCGCTGCGCGCGGTGCGCCGCTGCCCGGCTCTGGCGCTGCGCATCGAGGAGGACACGCGCTCGCAGGCGCCGTCCCGCAACCTTCCGGTCCTCTCCCAGGGCCGCGGCCGCCGCGCCCTCGGCCGCTGAGCACAAGAACGGCGGGTCACCCGGCTCGGGTGGCCCGCCCGCGTCGTACCCGGACCGCCCCGTACACGTCGAGGGCGGGTCATCCGATCGGATGACCCGCCCTCGACTTCTGTGGAGCTAAGGAGAATTGAACTCCTGACCTCCTGCATGCCATGCAGGCGCTCTACCAACTGAGCTATAGCCCCGTGCGGCCATGCGATGGACTCGCATGTTCACCGTATCGCCCGGTTTCCCCGGCGACGACGCCAACATTACACGGTCGAAGGGGTGCACCACCAAATCGTTTCCGGTCTGTACGGATTCGAGCGCTAGTGTCGTGCTTCGTGTCCGTGATCGCGATCCCCGGAGCCCACCGCAGCACATCGGTCGCCCTGGGGGCGTGCCTCTTCTCGTTCACCGCGTTCTGGTTCGCTCAGCGGGCCGCGCACGTGTCGATGATCGACCTGATGGTGTACCGGGCCGAGGGCGCGGCCGTCCGCGCGGGCGGCGACCTGTACGCGCTGCGGGCGACCCCCGAGCATCTGCCCACGACGTACCCGCCGTTCGCGGCCCTGCTGTTCACTCCGCTGACGCTCCTGGACACCCCGCTCCTGCGCGCGACGGCGACGGCCGCGAACCTCGCCCTGCTGGTGGCGTTCGTGCGGCTGTCGCTGAATCTCGTGGGGCACGCGCGCGTGGAGAGCGTCTGGTGGGTCGCGGCGGCGGCGGTGTGGTGCGAGCCGGTGTGGACGACGCTGCGCTACGGACAGGTCAATCTGTTGCTCGCCGTCCTGGTGCTGTGGGATCTGTCTCGCCGTCCGGGCGACGGCCCGGCCCGCTGGGCCGGAGCCGGCCTGGGGCTCGCCGCGGCGGTCAAGCTGACGCCTGCGCTGTTCGCGGTGTTCCTGCTCGCCACCGGCTGCGTGGCGCACCTCAGGGGCGGCGACGGACGGCCCTGGCTGCGGCACGCGCGCGGGGCGGCCGCCGCGTTCGCCGGGGCGACGCTGCTCGCGGCGGCCGTCCTGCCGCACGACTCGTGGCGGTTCTGGACCCGCATGCTCTTCCGCGCGAACCGGGTGGGGCATGCCGAGGAAACCGCCAACCAGGCCCTGCGCGGCGTTCTGGCGCGTCTGCTGCACGCGCCGGCCCCGGGAGCCCTCTGGGCCGCCCTCGCGGCTCTGGTGGCCGTGACAGGGCTGTCGGTGGCGGTCCTGGCGGAGCTGCGGGACCGGCGGGCGTGGGCGGTGGCGGCCTGCGCGGTGACGGCGCTGCTGATCAGCCCGGTTTCGTGGTCGCACCACTGGGTGTGGTGTGTGCCACTGGTACTGCTGCTGTGGACGCACGGGCACCGGGCGGCCGCCCTGGGCACCGGGCTGGTCTTCTGCTCGTACGCCCTGTGGTGGGTGCCCCACGGTCCGGGGCGGCCCGAACTGCACCAGGGGGGCGTCGCGTTGGCGCTGTCCGGGCTCTACGCGGGGGCCGGACTGGTCTTCCTGGCGCTGGCCGGACATCGTTGCCGAGGCCCGGCCGGGGTCAGGCCGTGACGAACGAGTAGAACCGCTTGAGCGTGCAGTGCTCCTCGAGGAGTCGGCCGTAGATCGGCTCGCCCTCAAGCTCGCGGTACGTCTCGATCGGGTCGCCTTTTATGATCAGCGCCCGCGCGCATTCCTCGCACCAGTACTGGTAGTCGGGGTTGATCGGCTCCATGTCCCGGACGATCGGCGTTCCGCTCCCGCACCAGTCGCACTTTCGCCTGTGCGCACCCATCGATCAGCTCCAGCTGTGGCCGCAGGCCGTGCACACGTAGGAGATCCCGCCGTTGTCGCCGAGCACTTGGGCCACATGGCCGGAACCGCAGGAAGGGCAGCTGAGACGGGTGGCCGTGTCCCGTATCAACGTCGCAGCGGGGAGGTGGCCCACCTCCCCGAGGATGCTCGCAGGCATCGCTACTCCCTCCCGTCGGGCGGCGCCCCCTTCCGGCCGTTTGATTCTGCCACGGCCGGGCCAATACGGTCAGCGACGCCTCAGTACCAGTCCGGACACGGCACCCGCCGAGGCGGTGCCGGCCAGTGCCCACATGCACGCGGAAAGCGCCTCCGCAGAGGTATACGCCGCTGGGGCCCCAAGTGACTCAAGGCGGTTCAGGAACAGTGTGCCGAACGCCGCCACGCCGATCAGCTGACCGAGCTGGGTGACCGTCGCGAGCAGCCCGCTGGCGTCCGCCGCGTCCTGCGGCCGCACCGCCGCCAGCGCCCCGGTGAGGGTCGGGCCGAAGGCGAGCGCGAGCCCGGCGCCCAGGGCGACGAACGCGGCGTACAGCCCGGCTCCGCCGTCGCCACCGCCGCGAAGCGCTAGACCGACGCCGGCCACCGACACGGCGGTGAGCGCGAAGCCGGCCGGGGCCAGCGCCCGCTGCCAGGAGGCGGGCCAGTGCCGCCAGGTCAGCCCGACCACGCCGAAGACCACCGCGGTCGGCGCGAAGCCGAGACCGGCGCGCAGCGCGCTGTACCCGAGGCCGCCCTGGAGGTGCAGCGTGAGCGCGAACAGGAATCCGGCGTTGACCGCCATGACGGCCAGGATGCGGAACACGGCAAGTCCCATCCCGGGGTGCCGCAGCACCCGGGGCGCGATCAGCGGGGCGCCGCCGCGCCGGGCCAGCCGGGCCTCGTAGCCGCAGAACAGCGCGAAGAGGACCACGGCGGCCGCCAGCGACAGCCAGGTCCACAGCGGCCAGTCCTCCTCCTGCCCGAGCACCAGCGGCACCGTGAGCAGCGAGACGGAGGCACCGAGCAGCACCAGCCCCGGCAGGTCCAGGCCCCGCGCCGCGCCGGGCCCGGACGCGCCGCCCCTGGGCAGGACACGCCTGCCGAGCAGCAGCAGTACGGCGCCCACCGGCACATTCACCAGGAAGACCGGCCGCCAGCCGGTGCCGAGGAGGTCGGCGCTGACCAGCAGCCCGCCGATGGTCTGCCCGGCCGCGGCGCCCACGGCGAGGACCGCCGAGTACGCGCCGAGCGCCCGGACCCGGGCCTCGCCGGTGAAGGTGCGCTGGATCAGGCTGAGCACCTGCGGGATCATCACCGCCGAGCCGGCGCCCTGCACCAGCCGGAACACGATCAGTTCGGTGGAGCCCTCGGCCAGGCCGCAGGCGAGCGAGGCGGCGGTGAACAGGGCGAGGCCGAAGAGGTGGACGCGGCCGTGGCCGAACCGGTCGCCGAGTCGTGCGCCGGTGATCAGCAGCACGGAGTAGGTGATGGTGTATCCGGCGATCACCAGTTGCAGGTCGGCGCCGGAGGCGTGGAGTTCGGAACTGATGGTGGGGGCCGCGACGTTCACGATGAAGACGTCGAGGACCGCCATGAACTGTGCGGTGAGCACGAGCGTGAGCAGCAGCCGGGGCCGGTTGTCAGTGCCGGGTGCTTCACTGATCGCAGGGCCCGGAGCGGGCGTGGGACCCGGTTCCGTTCGGATGGTCGTCGTCATGCGGTCGAGCCTGGCGACGCGGCGGTACGGGTGCCGAGAGCCCGCCGATGCTGGTACTGACAGCACCTGGCAGGGGACGGACCGGGCGCCGACGATGAAAACGTGACGACGGGGGACGTGACGATGAGGACGACACAGCGCCGCAGGCCGGAGCTGGCCGCTTTCCTGCGCGGCAGGCGCGCCCGGGTGACACCGGCCGACGTCGGCATGCCACCGGGGCTGCGCAGGCGCACACCGGGACTGCGCAGGGAAGAGGTCGCCCAGCTCTCGGGCGTGGGCGTGACCTGGTACACATGGCTGGAGCAGGGCCGCCCGATCAACGCGTCCGCGCAAGTGCTGGACGCCGTCGCGCGCACCCTGGGGCTGGATCCGCCGGAGCGGGAACATCTGTACCGCCTGGCGGAGGTGCCCTTCGACGCGGCCCCGGAGAGTCCGACGCGGACGGTCGGACCGGAGGTGCAGGGCATCATCGACGCCCTCGACCCGCTCCTGGCGGTGGTCTACAACGCGCGGTACGACATCCTCGCCGCCAACCCGCCCTACCGGGATCTGTTCGCGGTGCCGGCGACCCTCAGGAGCGGTGTGCCGAACGTGCTGTGGTCGCTGTGCACGGTGCCCGAGGAGGCCTGCCCGGTGGTGCACCTCGAGCGCGAACTGCCGGTCATGGTGGCCACTCTGCGGTCCTCGTACGGCAGACATGTCGGCGAGCCCGCCTGGGAGAACCACATACGCGCGCTGGCGGCGGCCAGCCCGTACTTCGCCGAGCTGTGGGCGAGCGGTGCGGTGGCGCAACCGGGGCCACGGGTGAAGACATTCCGTCACGAAGCGGTGGGGGAACTGCGGATGACCTCGCAGTCGCTGTCGGTGGACGGGATGCCGGAGTGCCGGATCGTGGTCTACACACCGGAGGGCGAAGAGGCCCGCGAGAAGCTCGTGTTGCTCCGGGAGCGCAGACAGCGGCTGTGGCCGCCGCGGGACGGCAAAGCTGCCGGGTTCATCCGTAGGTGGAACGCAGAAGATCCCGCCCCCTGAGGGGACGGGATCCTCATCACCGATCTTTGACAACTCAAGAGAGTGTCGATCCGTGGAGCTAAGGAGAATTGAACTCCTGACCTCCTGCATGCCATGCAGGCGCTCTACCAACTGAGCTATAGCCCCGTACGTTCCTCCCGCTCGGCGGGCGAACAAGAAGAACTTTAGCCTGCGACCTGCCGGAAAGCGAAATCCGGGGTCCGGGCGCGAAGGACGCTCAGTCGTCGTCGCCGAGGACGGGCTCGGGGAGGGTGCCCGCGTTGTGCTCCAGCAGGCGCCAGCCGCGTACGCCCTCGCCGAGGACGGACCAGCAGCAGTTGGAGAGGCCGCCGAGACTCTCCCAGTGGTTGGCCTCCAGGCCGAGCAGACGCCCGAGGGTCGTGCGAATGGTGCCGCCGTGGCTGACCACCACGAGGGTGCCGTCCTCAGGCAGCTTCTCGGCGTGCCGCAGCACGACGGGGGCCGCGCGGTCGGCGACCTCGGTCTCCAGTTCGCCGCCGCCGCGGCGGACGGGCTCGCCGCGCTTCCACGCGGCGTACTCCTTGCCGTACCGGGCGATGATCTCCTCGTGCGTCAGGCCCTGCCAGACGCCCGCGTAGGTCTCGCGCAGGGCCTCGTCACGGGCGACCTCCAGACCGGTGAGCTCCGCGAGCTCGGCGGCCGTGTTCATGGCGCGCTGGAGGTCCGAGGAGACGATCACGTCGGGTTTCAGGGAGGCGAGCAGCCGCGCCGCGCGCCGGGCCTGGCCGACACCGGTCTCGGTGAGCTCGACGTCCGTGGAGCCCTGGAAGCGGCGCTCCACGTTCCAGGCGGTCTGCCCGTGCCGCCACAGGATGATCCGGCGGCCCCGGTCCTTCCTGTCGGTCACCTCACCCGTGGGGCTCATCACCACTCCCCGTCCAGTTCGGCCGCGTCCTCGGCGGCCTGCAGCTTGGCGTGCTCCTCGGCCTTGCCACGGGTGGCCTTGGCGTCGGCGGGCAGCTCGAGCTCGGGGCAGTCCTTCCACAGCCGCTCCAGGGCGTAGAAGACGCGCTCCTCGCTGTGCTGCACGTGGACGACGATGTCGACGTAGTCGAGCAGGACCCAACGGGCCTCGCGGTCGCCCTCACGGCGCACCGGCTTGGCGCCGAGCTCCTTCAGGAGCCGCTCCTCGATCTCGTCGACGATCGACTTGACCTGGCGGTCGTTGGGGGCGGACGCCAGCAGGAAGGCATCCGTGATCGAGAGCACATCGCTGACGTCGTAGGCGATGACGTCATGGGCGAGCTTGTCGGCGGCCGCCTGGGCGGCGGTGTTGATGAGGTCGATGGAACGGTCGGTGGCGGTCACTGCGTGGCTTTCCGTCGGCGGTCACTTGACATCAAGGGTCTCACGGACCGCCGAGGGCACCCCACGTGATTATCGGATCACGAGGGGTGCCCCGGAGCCTTCCTCAGGAGGAGGACGGCGTGTAGTTCTGGCCGAGAACCACCGAAACGCTGGCGTTGGAGCTGACCTTGCCCTTGGTGACGGAGCTGGTCGGCAGCCCCAGGGTCTTGGCGACCTCGGTGGCGTTCTCCTTGTCGGCGGCGGAGGAGTAGATCACCTTCGAGGCCGCCTGGGTGGTGGACGCCGTACCGGCCTCCAGGAAGGTGAAGCCGCCGTTGAGGAGGACCACGCGGGCCTTCTCGGTGTTGTCCTTGACGCCGGTGGCGTTCTGCACGGAGACCCGGACCGCGGAGCCGGCGTCGGGGCTCTTGGCGGTGCCGCCGAGGACGTCCTTGACCACGCTGGAGCTGGTCTGGGCGCTCAGCGTGCCGTCGGTCTGGACGGGCAGCAGGGCCGTCTTGTAGTCGCCGCCCTTGGCGAGGTCGGCAAGCTTGGCGAGGAAGGTGCCCAGGTCCTTGTCGGTCAGGGAGGGGTCGAGGATCTGCGCGAGGGTCTGCACCGTGATCGTGGCCGCCGAGGCGTCGGAGGACAACTTGCGCAGCACACCCTGCATGACCTGGCCGAACCGCTCCAGCTGGGCGTTCTGGGCCTCGCCGGAGGCTCGGTAGGTGGCGTAGGCGACGGCCATCTTGCCGCTGAGGGTCTGGTCCTTGCCCCTGTGGACGAGGGGCCCGCTGCCCTTCTTCTTCGTGGCCGGGTCGGGCACGTCGGCGTTGGTGTCGACGTCGATGTTGCCGACCAGCTCGACGAGATTCTGCAGATAGGGGGTGTCCAGGCGCCAGGTGCCCTCGATGTTGGTGCCGAGGACGGTGTCGAGCTGGTCCCGGGTCCCGGAGGAGCCGTCGTCGTCGACCGACTTGGCGAGGGTCGTGGTGCCGCCGGCGTCGTCGGTCAGGGCGAGGGAGTTGGGCAGCAGGACGGTCGTGCCCTGTTTGGTGGTGGTGTTGTCGACCAGCAGCGCGGTGGAGGTGCCGCCTTTGCCGGTGTTGTGCAGATGGACGACGATCACGTCGCGGTTCTGGGCGGCCGCGGACGTCGTCGTGCCGGACTTGGAGCCGGAGGAGGGCAGACCGGGCAGCTTCCCGGCGTACCAGAGGTAGCCGACACCGCCGACGGCGACCAGCGCAAGGACGACGGCGAGGGCGACGACCCGGCTGCGGGCGCGGCGGCGGGCCTCCTCGCGGCGCTCGGTGCGGTTCTCCGTGAACTTCAGCCAGTCGATGACGTCCTCGGAGTTGCCGTCCGGCTCCTCGACGAACGCGAACTGCTCGGTGCGGTAGTCGCGTCCACGGGCGGCCGGGGCCTGCGGTTCCGGCTCCTCGTCGGGTCCGGGCTGCTGCGGGATGTGGGCGGTCTGCCCGCCCGCCCGGGGCTGCCGGCCGGCCGCCGCGGTCTGCCCGTAGGGGTCGTACGGGGGTGCCTGGCCGGCGTCGGGGGCGCCCGTGCCGTACGGGTCGTAGGACACCGTCGGCCGCTGTCCGGTGTCGTAGGCGTCGTACGGCGGCACGGGCTGCTGCTGCCCGGTGGCGTACGGGTCGTACCCGTAGCCCTGCTGCGCGTACGTGTCGTACGTCTGCCGCGGAGCCTGCTGCGCCGGGATCTGGCGGTAGACCGGCTGCCCGTACTCGTCGTAGCCGACGAGTTCGTACTGATCGCCGCCGTATCCCGCGTCGTATCGGTCGTTCACCGGTGCCCCTCTCGGTTCACTCGCCGCGGTACAGCTCGCGCTTGTCGATATAACGCACGACCCCGTCCGGCACCATGTACCAGATGGGGTCGCCCTTGGCGACTCTCGCACGGCAGTCTGTGGAAGAGATGGCCAGCGCGGGAACCTCCACGAGCGAGACCCCGCCCTCCGGGAGTCCGGCGTCGGAGAGGTGATGCCCCGGACGGGTGACCCCGATGAAGTGCGCCAGGGAGAACAGCTCCTCGGTGTCGCGCCAGGTCAGGAGCTGTGCGAGGGCGTCCGCACCGGTGATGAAGAAGAGGTCGGTGTCGGGGTTGAGCGCACGCAGGTCGCGCAGGGTGTCCACGGTGTAGGTGGGGCCGCCCCGGTCGATGTCGATGCGGCTCACCGAGAACTGCGGGTTCTCGGCGGTCGCGATGACCGTCATCAGGTAGCGATCCTCGGCCGGGGAGACCTTGCGGTGGGTCTTCTGCCAGGGCTGGCCCGTGGGCACGAACACGACCTCGTCCAGGTGGAACTGTGCGGCGACCTCGCTGGCCGCCACGAGGTGCCCGTGGTGGATCGGGTCGAACGTACCGCCCATGACGCCGAGACGGCGCTTGCCCGTGTTCACGGAGCCGTCGCCGGGCCTGTCATCGGAGCCGTTCACCATGTCGTTCGCCATGTCGTTCGCCGGACCGGTAGGCATGTCCTGCTCTTCCATGCGTGCAGACCCTACCGGCCCGGCCCACGGGCCTCGTCCGTCAGACCCCGGGGGCGGCCCGGTGACGGGCGTCCGCGCTCAGCGGTCGCGGTTGAAGCGGGTGGTGATCCACAGCAGGAGCAGGAGGACGACGAAGGCGCCTCCGCCGGTGACGAGGGGGTTGAGGCTGTCGTGGTTGCCGCCCTCCTCGCCCTGGGCGGCGAGGGTGACCAACTGGGCAGCGGTGCTGTGGAAGCTCATCTTCGGCAGGACCTATCCGGTGTGGGCGGGATAAAGATGTCGGCTCATCGTAAGCGGGCGGCTCCACGCCCCTCGCGCCGACTCCGCCGTTGGGGACGAGCGGGGAACGTTACCCGCGGCTCAGTCGTCCTTCTGTTTGTACCCGCGCAGCAGGAACCAGGCGGTCAGTGCACAACCGAAGAACATCACGATCAGGACGATCCTGAGCAGATCGCCTGCCCCGTGCTGCTGGGCGGCGCTCGCGGCCTCGGTCAGCCAGGCGGCTGCGGGGTGGTGGTCCATGACGTGGCTCCTTCGGCTGTACTGCCCGTCCACGGTATCTCCGCCTAGGCTGGTCCCTGCCTTGGGGGCACATAGGGCACACAGACGCACATGGGGGATGACATGTCCAGCGACGGTCACGAGCAGAACGGGAACGAGCGCGTACCGAGCAGGCAGCGCCGACGCTTCCAGGGGATCTCCTCGCGTGCCTACGAGCACCCGGCCGACCGCTCCGCGCTGGTGGCGCTGAGGAAGCTGAGCGGCTTCGACACCGTCTTCAAGGCGCTCAGCGGGCTGCTGCCGGAGCGGAGCCTGCGGCTGCTGTTCCTGTCCGACTCGGTACGCGTGTCGGACCAGCAGTTCTCGCATCTGAACGACATGCTGCGGGACGCCTGTTACATCCTGGACCTGGAGAAGGTCCCGCCGATGTACGTCACGCAGGACCCGCAGCCGAACGCGATGTGCATCGGCCTGGACGAGCCGATCATCGTCGTCAGCACGGGCCTCGTCGAGCTGCTCGACGAGGAGGAGATGCGGGCGGTCGTCGGCCACGAGGTGGGGCACGCGCTGTCCGGTCACGCGGTGTACCGCACGATCCTGCTGTTCCTGACGAACCTCGCGCTCAGGATCGCCTGGATACCGATGGGCAACCTCGCGATCATGGCGATCGTGACGGCGCTGCGGGAGTGGTTCCGCAAGTCGGAGCTGTCCGCCGACCGGGCGGGGCTGCTCGTCGGCCAGGATCTGCAGGCCGCGATGCGCGGTCTGATGAAGATCGCGGGCGGCAACCATCTGCACGAGATGAACGTGGACGCATTTCTGCAGCAGGCCGAGGAGTACGAGGCGGGGGGCGACCTGCGCGACTCCGTACTGAAGATCCTCAACGTGCTGCCGCGCTCCCACCCCTTCACCGCGGTGCGGGCGGCCGAGCTGAAGAAGTGGTCCGAGACCCGCGACTACCAGCGGATCCTGGACGGGCACTACCCGCGGCGCAGCGAGGACAAGGACACCTCGGTCAGCGACTCGTTCCGTGAGTCGGCGGCGAGCTACGCCAGTGATGTGAAGAGCTCCAAGGACCCGCTGATGAAGCTGGTCAGCGATCTCGCCGGCGGGGCCGGGAACCTGGGCGGCCGGGTCAAGCGGGGCTTCGACGGCTTCTCGAGCCCGCCCCCGCCGAAGGCTCCGCCGCAGGACGAGGAGTAACCGCGGGGTCAGCCGGCCCCGGGCCGCGAAGCGCCGGCGCGCCAGGGAGGCCGACACCGCAGGGCGGGGAGGGCCCGCGACATGGGCGGGGCCGGCGCGGCCAGGACGGCTGGGCCTGGGGCAGGGTTACGGCCCCGGGACGGGTGCGGGCCTGGGGCAGAACTACGGCCGCGAGCTCAGCCGTCGGCTGACGCAGGACCCTGCACGGGCACCGGCACCCGCTCCGACACGGCCACCGCCACGACCTGGCACGGCACCGGCTTCGACCAGCCCAGCCCAGCCCAGCCCACGAGATCGTCACGTCGTCGGTTCGGCCCCCGTGGCCAGGGTTCCGCAGAGGGCCGTTGCGCTGCCCGTGGCGTAGGGGTTGGTGCCCGCCGGGCCGCCTGCCTTGGCGGTCTGGCCGGCCAGGAGCGGGTGGAGGTACTTGGTGGAGTCCCCGGCGCAGGAGAGTGGGCCCGCCTGCACATAGGAGACGACCAGCTGGGTCTGGTGCGTGCGCAGGTCGTCCCGGTCGAAGCGGAACGTCAGCTCGCGGCGGACGGTGAACAGGGACGCCAGGGCCTTGTCGTCGGCGCCGGTCGGCCGGAGCGCGTACACGAAGGTGTGGTCCGCGGTGACCTCGAGCGTGGACGAGTTGGTCTCGGCGGCCTGCAGCGTGCCCTGGACACGGATCTTGCGTGCGGCCAGCTGTGCGTGGGTGGGGTCGAAGCGAACCAGCCAGCCGGTGGGCGCGTGCCGGCCGTCCGCGGCGGGGTGTTCGAAACTCTGGTCGAACTGGTCGAGTTGGTCGGGGTCGACCAGGACGCGCGCGGGGTGGAACTGGCTGCTGTTGAGCACCTCGGGGTAGAGCGAGGAGCGGACTATGTAGTCCTTCGCCGTGCTCAGGGCGGTCACGACGTCGCTGTCCGAGAAGTGGGCGGTGCGCAGGGAGGCGGGCAGCGGAATCCCCTCGGCGCCGACGGCGTACTGCGCGGCGGGGCTGTGGCGGTACAGGTACTCGACATCGGCCGAGCCGGGCACCTTGCCCTGGGGGGACAGCGGGATGACGGTCATCCGCAGGGGCTCGACGGGCTGCCGGGCCTGCGGGGAGCTGTACGGGTGACGTACGCCCATGTAGATCGCGGTGCCGAAGGCGATGGCGATCAGCATGACGAGGATCAGCGCCTGCCGGGTCAGCCCCCGGTGCAGGGGTGGGCGACGGCGTACGGCGGGCGCGTGGTCGGCCATGCGCTCCTGCGCGGAGTACTCCTGAAGCCGGGCAGCGCGGACGAACGACTCGTCGAAGACGACGGATCGGTACTCGTCCTCGCCACCCACGGGGCCGCCCTCGGGTGTCCCCTCAGGTGGGTCTCCAGGCCCGCCCATACTTTCAGAGTAGGTCTGGAGGGGCTCGGGTAAACGCCCTGGTACACGACAAGTTCTGACAGGTTCTCACCAGGAGGACGACAGGCAGCTCAGGGCGAGCGCGGGATCGCCGAGACGGCCGGCTGGGAGGTGTCGGCGGACACGGAGGGAGCCGCCGCACTGCCTTGTTCCAGGCCGGTCGAGGCGGGGGGCGGGACCCGGTCCCGGTCGCCCGAGGAGGCGCTGCGGTAGACGGCGGCGAAGGCCAGCGCGACCATGCCGATGCCCATCACGAGGGCGAGCACCCAGGCGACGGGGCGGTGCCAGCGGACCTGCCTGCCGTACGTCCCGGGGGCGCCGTAGCCGTCGTCGAGGACCCCGGTGTCGTCCAGGTCGTCGAGGTCGCGGTCGCGGCCGAAATCGTGCGCGTCGGGGCCGTACCCGTCGTCGAAGCGTTCGCCGGCGGCGTGCGCCCGGCGGGCCTCGGCCTCGGCTCTTGCCTGGGCGGCGGCCAGGAGGCGCTCGACGGCGGTCGGCTCGTGCACCACGGCCGCGCGTACGAAGGCCTCGTCGAAGACCACGGAGGCGAACTCTTCGTCCGACACCCCGTGGTCGTGGTCGTCGTCGGGCTCCCAGCCGTCAGGGAACGGCGTGCCCCCCACGTCCTCCGGCACGGATCCAGAGTAGACCTGGGGGGTCAATTTGGGCAGACGGTATGGAAATTCATCCGTCTGGTGAGACGCCTCTCACGTGCCCGCGAGGGCGGCCTCCGTCAGCGGCGGATGTGGCCGTCGCCGGTGACGATGTACTTGGTGCTGGTCAGCTC
The DNA here is from genome assembly GCF_025642155.1 of Streptomyces sp. HUAS 15-9. Lineage (NCBI taxonomy): Bacteria > Bacillati > Actinomycetota > Actinomycetes > Kitasatosporales > Streptomycetaceae > Streptomyces > Streptomyces qianjiangensis. The sequence goes on from NZ_CP106798.1 coordinate 2,975,347, forward strand.
CGGCAGGCCCATCGGGCCACGGGCGTGCAGCTTCTGCGTGGAGATGCCGATCTCCGCGCCGAAGCCGAACTGGCCTCCGTCGGTGAAGCGGGTGGAGGCGTTCACGGCCACCGTCGTGGAGTCGACCAGCTGGGTGAAGCGGCGGGCGGCCTGCTGGGAGGTGGTGACGATCGCCTCGGTGTGGCCGGAGGTCCACAGCCGGATGTGCTCGACGGCCTTGTCGAGGGAGTCGACGACGGCGGCGGCGATGTCGTACGAGAGGTACTCGGTCTCCCAGTCCTCCGGGGTCGCCTCGACCACGGTCGCCTTGGAGTCCTTGGCATACGCCAGGACGCGTTCGTCGGCGTGCACGGTCACCCCGGCCTCGGCGAGGGCGTCCAGGGCGCGCGGCAGGAACTCGGCGGCGATGTCCTGGTGGACCAGGAGGGTCTCGGCGGCGTTGCAGACGCTGACCCGCTGGGCCTTGGAGTTGATCAGGATCTCGACGGCCATGTCGATGTCGGCCTGGGCGTCGACGTAGACGTGGCAGTTGCCGGTGCCGGTCTCGATCACCGGGACGACGGACTCGGAGACGACCGTCTGGATCAGCGAGGCGCCACCGCGCGGGATCAGCACGTCGACGAGGCCGCGGGCGCGCATCAGCTCGCGCACGCTCTCGCGGCTCTCCCCCGGCACGAGCTGGACGGCGTCGGCGGGCAGCCCGGCGCCGCCCACGGCATCGCGGATCACCCGGACGAGGGCGGTGTTCGACTCGTAGGCGGAGGCCGAGCCGCGCAGCAGGACGGCGTTGCCGGACTTCAGGCACAGGGCGGCGGCGTCGACGGTGACGTTCGGTCGGGCCTCGTAGATGATGCCGACGACGCCGAGCGGGACGCGGACCTGGCGCAGGTCGATGCCGTTGGGGAGGGTGGAGCCGCGGACGACCTCGCCGACCGGGTCGGGCAGTCCCGCGACGTCCCGCACGTCGGAGGCGATGGCGCGGACCCGCTCGGGCGTGAGGGTGAGCCGGTCGACGATGGCCTCGCTGGTGCCGGCCTCCCGGGCCTTGGCGATGTCCTTGGCGTTGGCCTCGACGATCTCGCTCGTACGGACCTCCAGGGCGTCCGCGATGGCGAGCAGCGCGTCGTCCTTCACGGCACGCGGCAGCGGCGCGAGGTCGGCGGCGGCGGCCTTGGCGCGGTAGGCGGCCTGGGTGACCGGGGACATGGCGTCGTACGGCGAGAGCGTGGTCATGAGGGAAGGGTAGTGCGCCCGCCGGGGCCTGACGTCGGTTGTTCCACACCGCGAGACGGGATGAAGGGGGCAAAACGCTCGTAAGGATGCAAGACGCCCATAACGGCATGGAATGGGCACTCAAGTGAGCGAAGGGTACGCGTAAGGGATCAGAAGGGGTGAATCCCCACCGGGGTCGCGGGCGGCGGGCCGTAGCCCTCGGCGACGCGCTGGTGGTAGGTCTCGCGGTCGATGACCTCCAGGCCGACGATCTCCCAGGCGGGGAGCCCGGCGGTCTGGCGGTGCTCGCCCCACAGGCGCAGCGCGACGGCGGCCGCGTCGTGCAGGTCGCGTGCCTCTTCCCAGTAGCGGATCTCCGCGTGGTCGTTGGCGTACCGGCTGGTCAGCAGGAAGGGGTGGTCATGAGCGAGCTGTTCCAGGGCGCGCCGCAGGTCCTTCAGGGGGACTTCCTCCCCGGAGACGCTGAGGGTGACATGCCACAAGCGCGGCAGGTCCTTGGGCTCCTCGTAGGTGTCCCCGGCCGCGACGCTCGTCAGAGCACCACGGGACGCCGCCGCCCCAGGGCGCACTCGTCTCACGACGGCCTCCTTCACGCAGCGACTCGGGAACGTGTTCCTGAGAGAAAGTTGAGCAGGCCGCACGGCTCCGCGGGGCGGTTTTACGGAACGTCCCCCACCGGGGGCGGTCGTTACGCCCCGGTTTACGGGTGGAGGATCACCAGGTCGTCCCTGTGTACGACCTCGCGTTCGTACGCCGGACCCAGTTCCCGGGCCAGTTCCCGTGTCGAACGTCCGATCAGCTGGGGGATCTCCTTGGCGTCGAAGTTGACGAGCCCGCGCGCCACCGCGTGCCCTTCGGCGTCGCGCAGCTCGACCGGGTCACCGGCGCCGAACTCGCCCTCGACGGCGGCGATTCCGGCCGGCAGCAGCGACTTGCGACCCTTCACGACCGCGCGCACCGCGCCGTCGTCGAGGGTGAGGTGGCCCTGTGGGGTGGAGGCGTGCTGCAGCCACAGCAGGCGGTCGGCGGAGCGCTTGCCGGTGGGGTGGAAGCAGGTGCCGGTGTCCCCGCCGGCAAGGGCGTCGGCCGCGTGGATCGCGCTCGTGAGCACCACGGGGATGCCGGCGGCGGCCGCGATCCGGGCGGCCTCGACCTTGGTGACCATGCCGCCGGTGCCGACGCCTGCCTTGCCGGCGCTGCCGATCTCGACGTGGGCGAGGTCCTCGGGCCCCCGTACTTCCGCTATCCGAGAGGTCCCGGGCCTGCTGGGGTCGCCGTCGTACACGCCGTCGACGTCCGAGAGCAGGACCAGCAGGTCGGCGTGGACGAGGTGGGCCACGAGGGCGGCGAGGCGGTCGTTGTCGCCGAAGCGGATCTCGTCGGTGGCGACGGTGTCGTTCTCGTTCACGATCGGGAACGCGCCCATCGCGAGCAGCTTGTCGAGGGTGCGGGAGGCGTTGCGGTGGTGGGCGCGGCGGCTCATGTCGTCCGAGGTGAGCAGGACTTGGCCGACGCGGACGCCGTAGCGGGCGAAGGAGGCGGTGTAGCGGGCCACGAGCAGGCCCTGGCCGACGCTGGCGGCGGCCTGCTGGCGGGCGAGGTCCTTGGGGCGGCGGCGCAGGCCCAGCGGCGCGAGGCCCGCGGCGATGGCACCGGAGGAGACGAGGACGATCTCCTTCTCTCCCCCGCTGCGGCTCTTGGCGAGGACGTCGACGAGCGCGTCGACGCGGTCGGCGTCCAGGCCGCCCGACGCGGTGGTCAGCGACGAGGAGCCGATCTTGACGACGATCCTGCGGGCCTCGCCCACGGCCTGCCTTGCCCTTGCCACGTGCTGTCTCCACTCCCTTGCGCGTGGCAACAATCTACGCGAAGGGGACCACCGGGCCGGGAGACGGTCCAGTTCGCGGACAGAGGCAGGTCCGTCAGCAGCCTCGGACGACCGTGCGCATCGACACGAAGTTGGACTTGTACTGGTCGTGGATGCTGTTGCTCTTGAGCCGCAGCAGCGCCTCGTCGTCCTCACGCAGCGATGACACGTCGTAGTCGGGGCTGCCGGTGAACACCCACTTGGTGTCCTTCTGGCCCGCGTACGTGCCCTCGATCAGCATGTACTTCGAATGGATGAGGCCGCCGTCGTCCTGGTTCAGTTCGTAGAGCTTGATCCGGTCGTGGCCGGGCAGGGTGTCGGCGACGCCGGCGCCCAGGTGACGGTGGACGATGTCGACCCAGCAGTTCCGGTCCGCCGGTTGCCGGAGCTTCTTCGCGATCCCGGTGCGGGTGAGGTCCCACGCCCCGATGCGGATCTGGGTGCGCCCCGTGGGCGTACCGACCGACGTCCTCATCCGGGACCATCCGCTGCGCGAGCGTGCTCGTGACGGCGCTGCACCGATCAGGCAGACGCGCCGAAGCACTGAGGCTGTTCCAGACGACCCGTCACCATCTGGTCCAGGAACTCGGGTTGGAGCCGGACAGCATTCTTTGCGCCACCCATCAACGGATTCGCACCGATACACCCGAGTTCCTGAGAACCTGATACAGCACTGTCGAGCAGGCTCGCCTACGCGCCCTGGCACCGACGGCCGTGGCCGCACCCGCCGCTCAGGCTGCCACTCCGAACCCTCCGCTCGGCAGTATCCGCCGTATCTTCCTGAGCGCCCGGCGCGGGAAGGAGTTGGCGGCGGCCTCCCGGTAGCCCTCGAAGGCTCGGGCCTCGCGGGCTTCGGCGAGGTAGACGTGGTCGGGGATGCCGGCGGCCCTGGACCGGAAGTGCGGGTAGACGAGGTAGACGCGGGTGCCGCGCTTCTCCAGGACGGCTGCGGCCTGCTTCTTCGCCTTGACGAACTTCACGACGTCCAGCAGCAGTTCGGGACGCTGCGCGGCCACCAGGTGCAGACGCAGCCGCTCGTGGACCTTGAGGCGGCGGGCCACTTCGGGCGTCCAGTAGGCATCCATCAACGGCTTGGCCAGCTCGAACTTGTTCCTGCGGACCTCTTCGGCGTCCGTCAGGAACTTGGGGCCGAACTGCGGAAGCAAGGTGATCAGGAAGGGCCGGACCATGAGCGTGTCGCGCTTGGGGCCCGCGGGGACCATCTTGGCGATCAGGTTCATCAGGGCCCGCGCGGAGTCGAAGCGGAGCGTGTAGCTGCCGCTCTTCGTGACGTGCTTGCCGTCCTCGCGGCCCACCAGGTAGTAGCAGGGGTAGTCGGCGACCACGGAGACCCCGTCGGCCCGCAGATACGCCTCCATCGTGAACAGCGCGTCCTCGCCGGTCCACAGGGACTCGTCGAACCGCATCCCGTGCCGTTCGAGCAGTTCGCGGCGGAAGAGCTTCTGGGCGCTCAGGGTGAACTTGATGTTGGACGAGAAGACGTCGGTACGGTCGAGGGTCTTGCCCCACATCGACTTCGGCGGGGTCCGGTTGATCCCCTCGACCTTGCCCAGGACCACATCGGTGCCGTTCTTGTCGGCCATGGCGACCATGCGCTCCAGCGCCTCGGGGCCGAGCCGGTCGTCGGCGTCGAGGAAGAACACGTACCGCCCGGAAGCCTTGCCGAGGCCGACGTTGCGCGGCCCGCTCGGGCCGCCGGAGTTCTCCTGCCGGACCACCGTGACCGTCATGGGCGCACGGGCCGCGAACTCCTCCAGGTACTCCCCTGTGCCGTCCGTCGAACCGTCGTCGACCGCTATGACCTCGAGACGTCCCGGGTCGATGGTCTGCGCCTCGACGGACGCCAGGCACTCGACCAGGTACGGCATTGCTTCGTACGCCCCGATGATCACAGTCACATCAGGCTGCGTCACGACGGTCACGGCTCCCCCTTGCCAACGGAACATTTCCCCTGAATCGCCTTAATCGCAACTTGTTAGACGGTGAACAGGGGGAAGCGGTTGCTTCACCGCACACGTTCAGTGGCCTATGTCACATGACGAGCGGATCGACAGGGGGTCTGCGGGTGACATCGGACAGTACGGACGGCCGGTAAGAGATGCTCATCGTCAAGGCGAAACGGGAGTAAGAGGGAACGGTAAGAGACCTGAATCCGCAGGTCAGGGCGGATCCCAGCACAAAGGGGCCTGGCCCCGAGGATCGCTCCTCGGGGCCAGGCCCCTTCTTGTCGATCGGTCGGGGCGTCAGCCCGCGGTCACACCGTCCGTGTCACCCGTGGACGACAGCCGCTGTCCGGGCAGCACGTCCGCGAGTTCGATCTCGTCCGCGGTGCCGGCCGCGGCGCGGGCCTCCTGGCCCACGTTGCGGGTCTCGGCCTTGAGGGCGAGGTCCGCCACCGCCGCGTTGAACTGGTCGATGGACTTCGGCTCGTCCGGGCCCAGCAGATAGCGCTTGAGCTCCCCCCGCTCCGCCGCCAGCGGATCGGCCGAGGGGTCGCGGACCGCGTCCAGCAGTCCGCCCAGCTCGCCCGCGCCGTTGGACAGGATCACCGCGGCGCGCACGGCCGTGTTCTGCCGCTTGAACTCCTCCGCGCCCAGCTCGGCGGAGTCCGTGACGGCGTAGGGCTTGCCGCTCGCGATGAAGTCGGAGACCACGGAGGAGATGTCGGAGACCATCGCGTCGGAGACGTTGAAGCAGTCGTACAGCCGCGGCTCGGCGCCGGTGATGACCCGGTGCTCGTACGCGGGGAACGAGCGCCAGTACGCGGCGTCCCACTCGGCGCGCAGCCGGGCGATCTCCTCGTGCTTCTTGACGTCGACCATGCCGTCACGGCTGGCCTCGGCCTCGTCGCCCTTGTCGCCGCCGGTGCCGGACAGCTCGGCGATACGGGCCTCGATACGGGTCAGCTCGGCCGTGGCCCGCGCCTGGGCGGCAGCGTCGGCGGTGAACCGGGCGTCGGCGGCGCGCTCGGCGGCGGCCTTCTCGACCAGGGCCGTGATCCGCCGGTGCGCGGCGCCGGCCTCGGCGCTGACGGTGCCGGTGAAGGGGTGCGGCTTGTACAGGACGCGGACCGGCGGGTCGGCCTTCACCAGCTTCTTCACGATGTTCTCGCCGGCGAGCACGATCGAGGTGTTGCCGGGGTTGCCGTCCCAGCCCTCCCAGGTCGGCGCGTAGAGGACGGTCGGGATGCGATCGTCCGGCACGCCCTGCCACGTCTGGATCGGCGCCAGCTGCGGACGGCCGACCTCCACGATGTCGTCGTCGCGGACACCGACGTCGGCGATGGCGTAGCGGTCGCGGCCCGCGCGGCCGGCGGTCCACACCTCGTCGTACACCTTGCTGAACGGGTTGACGCTGGCCAGCTTGTCGCTGTCGCCGTGGCCGATGAAGACGTGCTTCATGGTCGGGACGCGCAGCAGGTGGATGTTCTTGCCGACGTTCGCCGCGTAGAGGGCGACGCGCACGGTGGACAGGTCCAGGTTCATCAGGTGCACGCCTCCGGGCACACAGATGACGGGGACCGTGGTCGGGGCGAGGTTGTTCAGGATGACGCGCTCGCGCAGGACGACCAGCGGGCGGGTCTCCAGCCGCTCCATCGTCTCCAGCCACATGTTGACCTGGTACGCGGAGTCCTTGGAACCGGAGAAGTAGAGCACCGTCTCCGGCTTGTAGCCGGCCAGCCAGTCGTCGACGGCGGCCAGCACCTTCTCGGCGTTCGGCGGGGTCTTGCGGCCGCGGACGTACGGCATGAGCGCGAGGACGTACAGGGAGCCCAGGGCGATCGTGATGCCGATGCCGATGAATCCGACGACGGCCGAGTCCATGACCGCCGAGACCAGCAGACCGGCGACGGCCGCGAGGTCGAGGTGGAGCATCTTCTCCGCGGAGCGGTGCAGCAGACCGCGCCTCGGGGCGTCCGGGATGCGGATGCGCGACTTCAGGTCGATGTTGCGGGTGGCGACCGGCATCCGGCGGCGGTTGCGGATCAGGGTGACCAGCGCGCCGTGCGGGGCCTGGAGGCCGTAGAACGCGATGAAGCAGGCGATGGCGCCGTAGAAGATCAGGTGGTCCGGGAGGGACAGCCGTGCCAGCAGCAGGATCAGCAGCAGCTGCCGGATCAGGAAGCGGATCGACAGGCCGGCCCGCACCTTGCTGAGGCGGTTGATCAGGTAGCTGCCCTTGCGGTGCAGATAGTGGTCCGCGAGGTATGTCACGGCGGCCGCTGCCGCGAAGGCGTAGACGCTCGGGACGAGCGCGGCCAGCATGAGCGCCGGGAAGCCCAGCAGCACGAGGGCCGCCGCGGCCAGCTCGGCCGCGCTGCCCACCCGGGCGACGCGTATGGCGGTGGATATCACGGATAACCTTTTGCTGACAAAAAGGCCGAAATAAGACCTTGCGGACAATTTGCGAAGGGTCTGTGAGCTTTACGGATTCAGGCCCCTGTGAATGCTCCGCGATCGCGTAGCCACAGAGGCCTGAATTTCAGTTGCCTAATTGATGTTGATTATGCCACGCCGTCCTGACGGTCCAGGACACTGGCGAGCGCCTGCTCGAAGCCGGAGGCCTTGCCGGCCGCAGCCGTCGGATCCTGCTGACGGACGTCGATGACATGGCCGGTCAGCTCGGACAGCAGGACGTCGAGCGAGGTGCGGGCCACGGCCTCGGAGGAGAGCAGGGTGCCCGCGGGCTCCTGGCCGAACGCCTTGGTGCGCATCGGGGTGGCGGTGCGCTCCGGGTTGATGCAGTTGACGCGGATGCCGTCGCCGGCCCACTCGTCGGACAGGGCCTGGGTGAGATTCACCATGGCGGCCTTGGTCGAGGAGTAGAGGCTGTACTCGGCGCGGCCGCGGGTGTAGCTGCTGGAGGTGTAGAGCAGCAGCTGGCCCTTGGTCTCGGCCAGGTACTTGTACGAGGAGCGGGCGATCTGCACCGGCGCCAGGTAGTTGACCTTCAGCGCCTCCTCGATGGTGGCGTTGTCGGTCTCGGCGAGCTTGCCGATGCGCAGCACGCCCGCGGTGTTGACGACGTAGTCGATCCGGCCGGTCTCGGCGTACGCCTTGGACAGCGCGTCGTCGACCTCCTCCGGGTTCTCCACGTGGGTGCCGGTGGTGGAGCGGCCCAGCGCGTACACGGAGGCGCCGTAGGACTCGGCGAGTTCGGCGATGTCCTTGCCGATGCCGTACGAACCACCGAAGATCACGACGGTCTTGCCGGTGAGGAGCTCGCGGTAGGCCTCCTCGCCGTTCTGCTCCGGGGCCGCCGTGGAGGCGAGCTGGAAGAGCTTGTCGGCGATGAAGACGTCGACCGGCTGGGTCACCTTCATGTTGTACTCGTCGCCCGCGACGACGTGGATCGGCACGTCCGGCAGGTACTTGAGTACGACGGAGCAGTCGTCCGTGGCCTGGAAGTTGGGGTCGCCGGCCGCGACCTCGTAGGCCCGCTTGATCGTGGACAGCTTGAAGGCCTGCGGGGTCTGGCCGCGGCGCAGCCGGGAGCGGTCCGGGATCTCGGTGATGAACTCGCCGTCCTCGCCGTGCTTGCGGGTCACGATGATCGTGTCCGCGGACGGGATCGCGACGTCGACCGCCTGGTAGCGCTCCAGCGCGACGACGCAGTCGTCGATGACGCGCTGCGACAGCAGGGGGCGTACCGCGTCGTGGAACAGGACGTTGAGGTCCTCGCCCTCGGCCAGGCCCTCACCGAGGGCGGCGATGGCGCGCTCGGTGGTCTCGTTCCGGGTGGAGCCACCCTCGATGATCTTCTTGATCTTGCGGAACCCGGCCTTGGCGACGATCTTCTCGATGTCGGGGACATAGCCCGGCGCCATCAGCACGATGACGTCGTCGATCGAGTCGGCGTTCTCGAAGGTGGTCAGGGTGTGCTCGATGACTGCCTTGCCGGCGATCTTCAGCAACTGCTTGGGGATCGACAGACCCACGCGCTGACCGGTTCCACCGGCCAGGATCACTGCGGTGGTACGGGGCTTGGCTATGTGCTGGGACACAGATGACCTACCTTGGGGCGTCAGGGAACCTCGAAATGGTCCCACTTCGGGTTACCGCAGTGCAAGGTGAGCGTCCTTCGCTGCATATGTGGCCGCAACCTCCCATTCACCTTGCACTCCTGGTGATGGCCGTCGTCCTCACGGGGTCCGGGAAGTCCCCGTGAATTTGCTGTGAGTAAGTCCACTCCCAGCGGGGCAGCAGGCGCTTGTCAGCGGCGCCGCAGTCGCCGGAGGCAGCGATGGCCGAGTACCCGGACGAGTTCCTTCGACGACGCCTGGTGCACCGTGCGGACCCGGTCCGGGCGGGCGGGGACCGAGGCGGCCGCGGCGAGCGCCCCGTACAACGCCTGCGCGGCCGCTTCCGGTGAGATCCGCGCCTCGTCGGCGACCGCGTGGCCGGATTCCGGCTGCTTCGGTACGGCGGACAGCGGCGCCGGATCACCGAGGACGCGCACGCCCAGCGCCGCGATCCGCTCGCTCATCCCGGCGCCGATCTCCGCGGCGGCCTCGAGTGCCCACCGGGGCGTGGCAATCTTCACGTCCTGCGGTGCGGGACTGCACGCGTTCTTCATATACATGACCGCGCCGTTGCGAACGAGCTTGGAATACAGCTCGTCGGGCAGTCCATTGCCGCGGAATTCCACATTAAGATTCCGCAGCATTTCGGTCTCGGCCAGGGTGAGGGAACGATTCTCTGTGTCCGGAACCGGCTGCAGAAGATTCCGGGGCAGTCCGAGCAGCGTCTCGAAGGTGCGCAGGAGACCGTCCCGGTCACGGTCGTCGACCACCACGACGGTGACCCGCTCCGGACCGACCGCCCGCGCCCAGCGCTCGACCAGCCGGTCGTGCCGGTGCCGGCGCCAGAAGCTGGGGTCGGGCTTCTCGTACGGGGCCCTGCGGAGCATGTGCTCCAGCCGGTCCTCGTAGCCCATGCGCAGCCCGTTCTGCACATACTGCTGCCACTGCGACGGCATGATCCTCGCCAGCGGGCGCAGCGTGATCAGGATGTGCACCCGGTCGCCGCCGAGCTGCCCGACGGTCCGCTCGATCGTCGCGTCGTCCGGGGCGTCGGCGAAGAACTCGCTGCTGATCACCGAGGTGTGTTTCCCGGTGGCCTCGACCTGCTTCAGCAGCCGTGTCCAGTGCCGGTCGGTGCGCCGGGGGTCGCCCATCATCGCGGGCCGGGCGCAGGCGGCCGGCGCGGCCTCCATCGGGTGCCTGCTGTGGGCCGGGAACTCGACGCCGTGCCGCGCCATCGTCTCCTTCGCGGCGAACAGCGCGCCCTGGATCGCGGTGGTCCCGGTTTTGTGCGGGCCGATGTGCAGCAGGCGGGTGCCGGGCGGCAGCGGGGCGGGGGCGTGTCTCGTACCGTCCGTCTCCATGGTCAACGGACGGTACGAGACTTACCTGAGAGGGCCCTGGGACTGCTGTGAGTCCAGGGCCCAGGGCCCTCCCGGGAGCGTCGGAGACTGTTGTCCCCAGAACGTCAGACCAGGTTCACACCCGGTTCGTCCGACTCCACCCGCAGCCGCGCCAGCGTGCTCGCGGTGGCCTGCGGCTTCACCACCGTGTCCACGACCCGGACCTGGGCGTCGATGCCGTCGCGGCGGATGTCGAACAGGTGGTAGCCGCGGTGGGCGTCGATCACCTTCCAGTGCGGGTTGTCCGCCTTCAGCGGGTCCCACTCGGCGTGGAAGGCGGCCTGGTCCTGGTCCCCGTTGCTGGAGATGGAGGTACCGACGAACTCGGCACCGACGACGTCGGAGTCCGGGTCGGCGAAGTCCAGCTTCAGATCGCTGATCATCGTCAGATGCCGGTCACCGCTGAGCACGACCGGGTTGCGGACGTCCTGGAAATCCGCCAGGAGCGCGTTGCGTTCGGCCTGGTAGCCGTCCCAGGCGTCGTAGAACCAGAGCTTGCCCTCGCCTAGCAGCAGATCGGTCTCGGCCATCATGATCTGGGAGGCGATCAGGTTCCAGCGGGCCGGGGAGTCCCGCAGCCCGTCGAGCAGCCAGTCCTTCTGCGCGGCGCCGAGCATCGTCATCGACGGGTCCTCGGCCCCGGCCTGGCTGGTGGCCTGGTCGCTGCGGAACTGCCGGGTGTCCAGGACGTTGACGCGGGCCAGGCGGCCGAAGTCCAGACGTCGGTACATCTGGATGTGCGGTCCGTTCGGGACGGCGGTGGCGCGGACGGGCATGTGCTCGTAGTACGCCTGGTAGGCCGCCGTCAGCCGGGCCACGAACGCGTCGTGCGACTGCTTGCCGGGGTCCTGCGGGATCTCGCCGGCGAAGTCGTTGTCGACCTCGTGGTCGTCGAAGGTGACCACCCAGGGGGCGCTCGCGTGCATCGCCAGGAGGTCCGGGTCGGTGCGGTACTGGGCGTAGCGGTTGCGGTACTGGACCAGGGTGTACGGCTCCCCCTTGCCCTCGTGTCGGCGCACGCCCGTCGACGAGGGCGAGGACTCGTAGATGTAGTCACCGACGAAGAGGACGAAGTCGGGGTCCTGGGCGAGCATGTCGGCGTACGGGGTGAAGTAGCCGTGCTGCCAGTTCTGGCAGGAGGCCAGCGCCATGCGCAGCGAGCCGCCCCTGCTGTGCGGGTGGGGTGCGGTGCGGGTGCGGCCGGTCGGCGAGATCTGGCCGCCGGTGCGGAAGCGGTACCAGTAGGTGCGCCCCGGGCGCAGGCCCCGTACATCCACGTGAACGCTGTGCCCGTACTCGGGTCTGGCCTCGGCGACGCCCCGGCGCACGGTCTTTCTGCAACCCTCGTCCTCGGCCATCTCCCACTGCACCGGCACCACCGCGTCAGGCATACCGCCGCCGCCCAGCGGGTCGGGAGCGAGCCTGGTCCACAGCACGATGCCGTCGGGCAGCGGGTCGCCGGAGGCGATACCGAGGCTGAACACACCGTCGGGCAGCGGTGTTTCGGCCGCCCCGGCGGTGGCCGGCAGCCACAGCTGGGCCGAGGCCGCGGCGCCTAAGACGGCGGCACCCGCGGTGATGAAGCGGCGTCGGTCGGGCGATGATGCGGTCATTCGCTGACTCCCTTGCCACAGTGACCTCTTCGGACCTTCGGAAGCTCCCATGGCCGGACGGTCCGTCCGCCGAACGGGAGCCTTCGCGGGCATGACAAACAAGCAGACAACGGAAGACCCGTTGCGGCACACAACACCCTTGTGCCGCAACGGGTCTGACGGTAGATCGAAATGCGACGCGCATTCAGGAGGCGGAGCCGAGCCGCGCGCCGGACGTGACAGTGCCGAGGGCCCCGCCGCCGAAGCTGAACGAGCCGGTGGGGGTATCCCGGCGGAGGTGAAGCTGAACACCTTCTTGGCCGAGGGCTCCGTCGACGTCCTGCTTCAGGGCCTTGGCGGCATGGGCCGCCGAGGGCCGCGCATGAGCGGCCGGCAGCGTCGCGGTGGTCGCGGCCGTCGCGGCGAACAGGGCCGTGGCCACCACGACCGTACGGTGGGTGCTCGTCGAGGAAGCCCAGGGCACATCGGCTCCGGGAAAGGCAGTTGCCCCGCGGAGAGGACAAGATCCTCGTCCGCGACGCCCTGTACGACTCACCGGAGCGCGACGGGGTCGCACTGGAGCGCGCGCCGGGTCTCCCCGGCGTTCACCGCCTCAGCAGCGGCCCGGAACCGAGGACGTCTTCATCAGTGGCCCGGCTCCTGGTACGTCACTCGAACGGATCGAAGCTGTCGAACTCCTGGAAGGCCTCGTCCCGCTCGGCCTGCCGGTCCCGGCGGCGCTGCGCCGCGGGGCGCTGCTCCTCCAGCCGGTGGTCCTCGCCGCGCCGGCCGAGCATCTCCGCGCCGGCCATGACCGAGGGCTCCCAGTCGAAGACGACCGCGTTCTCCTCGGGGCCGATGGCGACGCCGTCGCCGGAGCGGGCGCCCGCCTTCATCAACTCCTCCTCGACACCGAGGCGGTTGAGACGGTCGGCAAGGTAGCCCACGGCCTCGTCGTTGTTGAAGTCGGTCTGACGGACCCAGCGTTCGGGCTTCTCGCCGCGCACCCGGAACAGTTCCTCGCCGCCGACCTCCTCGCGCGTCACGGTGAAGCCCGCGTCGTCCACGGCCTTGGGCCGGATGACGATCCGCGTCGCCTCCTCCTTCGGCTTCGCGGCGCGCGCCCTGGCGACCAGGTCGCCGAGGCCGTACGTCAGCTCCTTCAGACCGATGTGGGCCACCGCCGACACCTCGAAGACGCGGTAGCCGCGCTCCTCCAGGTCGGGCCGGACCATCTCGGCCAGGTCCTTGCCGTCCGGCACGTCGACCTTGTTCAGGACGACGATCCGGGGACGGTTGTCGAGGCCGCCGTACTGCTTCAGCTCCTCCTCGATGACATCGAGGTCGGAGACCGGGTCGCGGTCGGACTCCAGGGTCGCCGTGTCCAGCACATGCACCAGCACGCTGCACCGCTCCACGTGCCGCAGGAACTCCAGGCCAAGGCCCTTGCCCTGGCTGGCGCCCGGGATCAGTCCCGGCACATCGGCGATGGTGTACACGGTCGCGCCCGCGGTCACCACGCCCAGGTTCGGCACGAGGGTCGTGAAGGGGTAGTCGGCGATCTTCGGCTTGGCCGCGCTGAGCACCGAGATCAGCGAGGACTTGCCCGCGCTCGGGTAGCCGACCAGCGCCACGTCGGCGACCGTCTTCAGCTCCAGGACGATGTCCTGGAGGTCCCCCGGCTCACCCAGCAGCGCGAAGCCGGGCGCCTTGCGGCGGGCCGACGCCAGCGCCGCGTTGCCGAGGCCGCCCCGGCCGCCCTGCGCGGCGACGTACGACGTGCCGTGCCCGATCAGGTCGGCGAGGACATTGCCCGCCTTGTCGAGGACGACCGTGCCGTCCGGCACCGGCAGGACCAGGTCCTGGCCGTCCTTGCCGGAGCGGTTGCCGCCCTCGCCCGGCTTGCCGTTGGTGGCCTTGCGGTGCGGGGAGTGGTGGTAGTCGAGAAGCGTGGTGACCGACTGGTCGACGGTGAGGATCACATCGCCGCCGCGCCCGCCGTTGCCGCCGTCGGGTCCGCCCAGCGGCTTGAACTTCTCTCGGTGGACGGAGGCACAGCCGTGACCTCCGTTACCCGCGGCGACATGCAGATCGACGCGGTCCACGAAGGTGGTCATGGTCAGTGCCTCCTGGGGGTCCCCCCGGCCGAAGGCTGGGGGAGTACGGGGTATCTCTTTGGGTAACACGCGAAAGGCGGACCCGCCTTCCCGACCGGGAAGTGAGGTCCGCCTCGCGAAAGCGTTCGGTTCAGGCCTGAAATCAGGCGACCGGAACGATGTTCACGACCTTGCGGCCACGGTGGGTACCGAACTCCACCGCACCGGCCTGCAGCGCGAACAGCGTGTCGTCGCCGCCACGGCCGACGCCGGCGCCCGGGTGGAAGTGGGTGCCGCGCTGGCGGACCAGGATCTCACCCGCGTTGACGACCTGACCGCCGAAGCGCTTCACGCCGAGCCGCTGGGCATTGGAGTCGCGACCGTTCCGGGTGGACGATGCGCCCTTCTTGTGTGCCATGTCTCCTCAGTCCTTACTTCGCAGCCGCGGGGATCGCGGTGACCTTGATCGCCGTGTACTGCTGGCGGTGGCCCTGGCGACGACGGTAGCCGGTCTTGTTCTTGTAGCGCAGAATGTCGATCTTCTGGCCCTTGTGGTGGTCCACGACCTCGGCCTGGACCTTGATGCCGGCCAGCACCCACGGGTCGCTGGTCACAGCGTCGCCGTCGACAACGAGCAGGGTCGAGAGCTCGACCGTGTCGCCAACCTTGGCAGTGGAAATCTTGTCAACCTCAACGATGTCGCCGACAGCAACCTTGTGCTGGCGACCACCGCTGCGCACGATGGCGTACACGCGGATCTCTCTCTCGCTCGGAAACGGCACCCCCGCAGGCCAGCCGCCCAGCATGGTCACGGGCGACCTCTCCCGGCCAACCGTGTGCCCGGGAGGAAGAGGTTTACGGGGATGTGGCGTGTTCAGTGGACACGCCGACGGTCAAGGTTACGGGGCCATGGCGAGGGGGTCAAACCGGGCCGGGTCCCGCAGGGGGCGGCCGGTCACCGGGACCGGCCGCCCCCTCGCTTCGGGCCTTGTCAGGCCTCGTCGGCGGCGGCGGAGACCGTGGTCTTCTTCGCCGTCGACTTGGCGGCGGCCGTCTTGGCGGCGGCCGTCTTGGCGGTCTTGGCCGCCTTCTTGGCCGTCGTCTTCTTGGCCGCGACCGTCTTCTTGGCCGCGGTCTTCTTGGTGGCGGCCTTCTTCGCGGTCGCCTTCTTGGCGGTCTTGCGGGCAGCCGCCTTCTTGGCCGGAGCGGCTTCCTCGGCCTCCGCCTCGGCGGCACCGGGCTCCTGCGCCTCCGCCGACGGGACGACCACGACGGCCGCCTCCTCGGACGCGGTGGGCGCGGTGGCCTTGCGCACCGCACGGCGGCGCGGGCGGGCCGGGGCGGCGCTCTCCACGGGCGCCTCCTCGGCCGGAGCCACGGCCTGAGCCTGCTCCGCGGGGGCCGCCGGGGCCTCGGCCTCGGGCGCGGCCTCGGCGACCGTCACCACGGCCGCCTCGGCACCCGCGGGGGAACCGGCGGGCGCCGACACCTTCCGGGTAGCACGACGGCGCGTACGGCCCTTGGGCGCGGCCTCCTCGGCCGGCGCCGCGGCGACCACCGCGTCCTCCACGGCGGCGGGCTCGGCGAGCGCCTCGGCGGCCGGCTCCGGCTGCACCGGACGCGCGGCCTCCGCCGCGGCCGGGACCGCCTGGGCGGTGGGCACCTCGACGACCTCCGCCTCGGCCTCCGCCTTCACGGCGTCGCCCGACAAGGCCTCCTCTTCGCCGACTGCTTCTTGGGCGCGCCCGCCGGAGCCGAGGCGCGGCGGCTCGCCCGACGGCGCGTACGGCCACGGGTGGCCGCGGCCTCCGCCTCGGCGACGCTGCTGTACAGCTCCTCGTCCGGCGTCATGTCCGGCACGGGCAGCGCGACGGGCTCGGCGACCTCGGCCACGACCTCGGCCATGGCCTCCGCCTCGCTCTCGGCCTCCTGCTCGGCGGTCTCGGCGGCCTCCATGACGACGGCCTCGTGCTCGTGCACATGTCCGTCGCCGCCACGGCCACGCTTCTTGCGCTTGCCGCCGCCCCCGACGGACGTCGGCTGCTCCATGTGGACGATCACGCCACGGCCGTTGCAGTGGACGCAGGTCTCCGAGAAGGACTCCAGCAGCCCCTGGCCGACCCGCTTGCGGGTCATCTGGACGAGGCCCAGCGAGGTCACCTCGGCCACCTGGTGCTTCGTACGGTCCCGGCCCAGGCACTCCAGCAGACGCCGCAGGACGAGATCCCGGTTGGACTCCAGCACCATGTCGATGAAGTCGATGACGATGATGCCGCCGAGGTCGCGCAGCCGCAGCTGGCGGACGATCTCCTCGGCCGCCTCCAGGTTGTTCCTGGTGACGGTCTCCTCGAGGTTGCCGCCCTGGCCGGTGAACTTGCCGGTGTTGACGTCGACGACGACCATCGCCTCGGTCCGGTCGATCACCAGCGAACCGCCGCTGGGCAGCCAGACCTTGCGGTCCAGCGCCTTGGCGAGCTGCTCGTCGATCCGGTAGGTGGCGAAGGCGTCGACCTCGGAGGTCCACTTCGACAGCCGCTCGGCGAGGTCCGGGGCGACGTGCGAGACGTACCCGTGGATGGTCTCCCAGGCGTCGTCACCGCTGACGACGACCTTGGAGAAGTCCTCGTTGAAGATGTCGCGCACGACCCGGACGGTCATGTCCGGCTCGCCGTACAGCAGCGAGGGCGCACTCGAGCCGCCGCCGCTCTTGGCCTTCTTCCGGATGTCCTCCCACTGCGCCTGCAGCCGCTCGACGTCCCGGCGCAGCTCGTCCTCGCTCGCGCCCTCGGCGGCGGTGCGCACGATGACGCCCGCGTCCTCGGGGACGATCTTCTTGAGGATGGTCTTCAGCCGCGCGCGCTCGGTGTCGGGCAGCTTGCGGCTGATGCCGGTCATCGAGCCCTCGGGGACGTACACGAGGTAACGGCCCGGGAGGGAGACCTGGCTGGTCAGGCGGGCGCCCTTGTGGCCGATCGGGTCCTTCGTCACCTGGACGAGGACGGACTGGCCGGACTTCAGGGCGGACTCGATGCGCCGCGGGCCGTTCGCCATGCCCAGCGCCTCGAAGTTGACCTCACCGGCGTAGAGCACCGCGTTGCGGCCCTTGCCGATGTCGATGAAGGCGGCCTCCATCGACGGCAGCACGTTCTGGACCTTGCCCAGGTAGACGTTGCCGACGTACGAGGTCGACTGCTCCTTGTTGACGTAGTGCTCGACGAGCACGCCGTCCTCGAGGACACCGATCTGCGTGCGCTCGCCGCTCTGCCGGACGACCATCACGCGCTCGACGGCCTCGCGACGGGCCAGGAACTCCGCCTCGGTGATGATCGGGACGCGTCGGCGGCCCTGCTCACGGCCTTCCCGGCGGCGCTGCTTCTTGGCCTCCAGACGGGTCGAGCCCTTGATGGACTGCACCTCGTCGGACGGCTCGGCGGGCTTGCGGGGCTCGCGGACCTTGACGACCGTGCGCTCCGGGTCGCCCTCGCCGGGCTCGGCGTCGGCGGAGGTGTCACCGGCGCGACGACGGCGCGCGGCGGCGACGACGGCTGCCGGCGGAGCCGCCCTCGTCGGCGTGGGCCTCCTCGGCGTCCTCTTCCTCCTGCTCGGCGGTGTCCTCGGCGTCCTGCTCGGCCTGCTCGGCGGCGAGTTCGTCGGACTCGGCGTCCGCGCCCTCACCGGCCTCGCCGCGGCGGCGACGGCGGCCACCACGCCGGCGGCGACGGCGCGCACCGGTCTCCTCGGCCTCGTCGCCCTCGGCGGCGTCCTCGACCGAGTCCTCCGGCTCCTCGGCCTCCTCGGTCCCGTCCTCGACGGGGGTCTCGGCGGGGGTCTCGACGGCCCGGGTCTCGGTCTCCTCGCCGTAACCGGCGCCCCGGCGGCGGCGACGGCGGCGCGGGCCGGCCGGCTCCTCCGTGAGCTCCTCGGTCTCCTCGGTCTCGGCCGCCTCGGCGGCAGCTTCGGCGGCGGCCCGCTCCGGGGTCTGGAACTTCGGTTCGGTGAACACGGGCGCCTGGAACACGGCCACGGCGGGCCGCGCCGGACGGCGCGACTCGGGCTCCGCGGACTCGGCGGGCTCGGCGGCGACCGCCTGGGCGGGCTGCGGCGCGGGCTCGGAGAACCCGGACGCGGCCTGACGCACGACCCGGCGCCGGGAGCGACGCGGCGCGGCGTCCTCGGCGGCCGCTTCGACGGCGGGGGCCTCGACGGCGACCGTCGCGGGCACAGCGGCCTCGGCCTGCTCGGCGGACTCGGCGACGGGGGCCGCGGCGGCCTCCTCGACGGCGGGAGCACCGGCGGGCGCGGAGGCACGGCGGCCGGCCCGACGACGCGTACGGGCGACCGGCACAGCCTCCTCAGTCGCCGCCTCGACCACTTCGGCCTCCGGCTTCTCCTCGGCGGCGGGCACTACGGCCTCAGCGGACGCAGGCGCACCGGCGGGCGCGGAGGTACGGCGAGTGGCACGACGACGCGTACGAGCAACCGGCGCCGCTTCCTCGACGACCTCGGCCTCGGCCTCGGCCTTCTCCTCAGCCGCGGGCACAACGGCCTCGACAGCCTCAGCAGACGCAGGCGCACCGGCGGGCGCGGAAGCACGACGCGTCGCACGACGACGCGTACGAGCAACCGGCGCGGCCTCCTCGCCAGCCACAGGCGCCTCGACGGCCTCGACCTCAGCCTCGGCCTTCTCCTCGACAAACGGAACGACGGCCTCGGCAACCTCGGCAGACGCAGGCGCACCAGCAGGCGCGGAAGCACGACGCGTCGCACGACGACGCGTACGAGCGACCGGCGCGGCCTCCTCGACGGCGGCAGCCGCCTCGACGGCCTCGGCCTCGGCCTTCTCCTCGGTCTGAGCGAGTTCGGTGGTCTCGGCGGCCGGTATGGCCGACGTGACGACCTCGGTCGCGGCCCCTGCCTCGGCGGGCGGTCCCGCCGGGCGGGATGCGGCACGGCGCCGCCTCCGCGGCGGCAGGGTGTCGCTGGGGGTGGTCAGTTCGGAACCCTCGTTGGGTTCGGTCGGTTCGAGCATGCGGGCGTTTCTCCCGTCAGGCTCCCGGGCGCCGCGCCTGGTCCGGCGTCGATCGGATCGATCGACCGCCGTTGACGTCCGCGGCCCGCGCGATGCGCGATGGCCGCCGTCCGGGGCGCGGGCGCCGCACGGGAGCTCTCCGTGTCCTGTCTCGCCGGTTCCGTACGCCATGTCGCGTACGGCCTGGCGAAAGTCTTCTGGTCGGTGCGCTGCCCGACCCAGGTGGCTCCCGAGTACGAGGGCGGCGCTACGACGTCCGTCCTTACGCGGAACCTTCCTTACGCCGACGCCTTCGCGGCGGCAGTCGCGGCGGCCGGGTGCGGCTCGGTCGCTGCTGCCTCGCGGTCGGGCGCGAGCGGGTCGGTCACCGTGCCGGTCTCTTCATCGAACAGCCCCTGCGCCAGCCTGGTCACCGCTACGGGGACCGGCGGCGCCAGGTCGGCCACGGCGCGGAGACCGGACAGGACGTCGTCGGGTCGTACGGCAGGCGTCACGTGCCGAACAACCAGCCGCAGTATCGCACAGGGCTGGTCGGTCGGCCTATCAGCCTGTGGACGGTGCGTTTCCGCGATCCGCAGGCTCTCCAGGCCCACGACCGCGGAACGGGCGTCGAAGGTGCGGACGCCGTTCTTGGTCATGCGCTGCACTTCGACGGTCTCGGCCTTCGTGAAGGCCTCGACCGCGCGCTCGGCGTCGGCCGGGTCGACGCCGTCCAGCCGCAGCTCCCACACGGAAGCCGTCAGCCGGTCGGCGAGCCCGGACGTCCGCGCCTCGACCGCGTCGACGATGTCGAGCCCGGTGGGCAGGGACTCGTCGAGGAGGACGCGCAGCGCCTCCGGGTCGCGGGCCGCGGCGAGCGCGATCTCCAGGTACTCCGCCTCACTGCCCGTGCCGGTGGGTGCGGCATTGGCGTACGACACCTTCGGATGCGGCGTGAACCCCGCCGAGTACGCCATCGGCACCTCGGCACGGCGCAGCGCACGCTCGAAGGCGCGCTGGAAGTCACGGTGGCTGGTGAACCGGAGGCGGCCGCGCTTGGTGTAGCGCAGTCGGATGCGCTGCACCGCGGGTGCGGGCGGCGGGCCTTCGGGCTGTCGCTTGCCCAGTGTCGTCAGTCCTTCATGAGAGCGGTCGTACTGCTATCAAGAGTACGTGTCTCACGCCCCGTGGGTTCCCGCCGGGCCACCGGCTCCGGTCGCCGGGGTTCCCCGAACAGCGCCCGCCGGACGTCGGCCCGTGCCTGCCGCATCGTCTCGCGGGCCGAGGCCAGGGCCTGCCGGGTGGCCCGCCCCACCGCGCGCGCGGCCTCGGCGGCGGGGCGCAGCACGACGTCCCGGACGACGTGCCCGACCGGGGTGAGGACGGTGCGGTAGACCCACTTCACCGGCTCCACGAACATCCACCGGAAGAGGGTCCCGAGGAACCGCCCGACGGCGAGCGAGACCCGCCCGGCGATCCGCCAGGCGTGGCCGAGCGCCTCCCCGATCTCCCGCGCGACGACGGCGAGGACGCGGCCGACGGGCACGAGTACCCAGCGCCACAGAGCGAGGGCGGGCAGGACGAGAAGGACACGCGTCGTCCAGTACAGGACGGCGCCGATGCCGGTGACGACGGCGTTGCCGAGCCACACCAGTGCCCGTCCGACGGGTGCGAGGACCCACTCGTACAGCCACTGGGCGGGTACGACGAGCAGGTACCGCACCAGCCAGGCGACGGCGGTGTACACGCCCAGCCCGATGGCGCCGAGCACGATGCCGACGCCCTTCAGCAGCCAGGCGACGCCGTTCAGCAGCCAGGCGATGCCATGGCCGATCGGCGTGAGCACGCGCGCGTACAGCCACTCCAGGCCGGCGCCGATCCCGCGCCCGATCCAGGCGAGGGCATGCCCGACGGGGGTGAGCACATACCGGTACAGCCAGCCGAGCGGCACGACCACGAGCATGTGCCCGGCCCAGGCCAGCGCCTTCGCGACGGGTACGACGACATACCGCCACAGCGCCACCCACGGCCAGACGAAGACGGCCCGGCCGAGCCACAGCAGCGCACGCCCGAGCGGTCGCAGCACGGTGTCCGTCAGGAACCGCCCGCCCACGACGAGCACGTCCCACGCCATCCGGACCGGTACGACGAGGACGAGCACGAAGATGCGTATGGGGACGCGGAGAGCGACGACCAGGCACCCTTCGGGTTCCTGCCGCCGCGGCTCGGGCGCCTTTTCGAACTGCATATCCACGAAGACGCCACAGCCGCCTGTACGGATGCACCCGTGCGGGATCCGCCTGTACGGGATCCAGTGGCGCGGTTTCTCGTCGCGGCTAGGTCGCGAGTGCCCGTCGCTTGTAGGCCTCGGGATAGCGCTCCGTGAATTTGACGACCGCGACCAGCAGGACCACGGGGACGACCCAGTTGAACCAGTCGTCCATCGAAGGGACGCGGATGGCCAGCCAGGTCGAGACGGCGATGAGGGCGAAGACCACGCCCCATGCCGCGGTCAGCACCTGGTTGATGTGCTTGAAGACGGGCGAGTCCCACACCTCGCGGGGCGTCTGCTCACGGGCGTACTGGGCGGTGAAGGGGTCGACGAACAGCGATCCCAGCGCCACGGCGGCCACCACCCCGTTGGAGATGACCAGGGCGTACGTCTCGAGCCACAGGAGCTGCGAGCGGTCCAGGGCGAGCGCGAGGACCGTGATCACGGCGAAGAACACGATGCCGACCATGTCCAGGAGGTAGAACCTGCCCCTCAGGATGTCCCGCCCCGACAGGACGATCACGGCGATCAGCGCGGCCAGCGCCGCGTACTCCCAGGTGCTGGGGCTCGCGACCACGCCGAAGATGATCCACGGCGCGAACGACAGGAACGCCCCGCCGGTACCGGCGGGCTTCTCGGCCGGGGCTTCCGTCGTCGACCGCTCACTCATGGGAGGTCCTCCCGTCGCCGACCGGGACTTGCCCCTTCCCCTTCCAGCCTGCCGTGTGCGCGGGACGCTCGCATGCCGTCGGCCCTCCGGCCGGAGTGCGTCGCGGGGAGCGGGCTCCTACGGTGAAACCAGCGGGAGGCAGCCATGACCTACCGGTTCAGCAAGAACGACCAGTACAACTACGAGATCCTGATCGCCCTGGGCTCGGCGTGGCGGCAGGGCGCCGACATCGGCGAGGTACTGGCCACCACCTCCGCCACGGCGGACGGTCACGCGGAGACCTGGTTCTCGGCCTGGACCGCGCTGGCCCGCAGAGTCCGTGCGCAGGCCGAGAGGAGCGCGGCCGAGGAGCGCACGGTGAGTGCCCGGGACGCGTATCTGCGGGCGGCCGGTTACTTCGGCACCGCCCTGGTGGCCGTCGACGGATCGGCGGACCCCGAGGCGCGGCCGGCCGAGGTGTTCGCCGCGCACCGCGACTGCTTCGACCGCTTCCTGCAGGCCTGCGACCCGCCCGCGGAACGGGTCTCGATCCCCTACGAGGGAGGGTCGCTCCCCGGGTACCTCGTCGGCCCGCCCGGAGATCTGGGGCCGCTGCCCACGGTGATCGTCAACAACGGCAGTGACGGCCCGATCAGCACGGCCTGGACCATGCTCGGGGCGCCGGCGGTGGCCCGTGAGTACCGGGCCCTGCTGTTCGACGGCCCCGGCCAGCAGTCCATGCTGTTCGAACGCGGGGTCACCTTCCGGCCCGACTGGGAGAAGGTCATCACGCCGATCGTGGACTTCCTCCTCGCCCGCGGCGACGTCGACCCCCTGCGGATCGTCCTGGCCGGCATCAGCCAGGCCGGCTACTGGGTCCCCCGCGCGCTCGCGTTCGAGCACCGGATCGCCGCCGCGGTCGCCGACCCGGGCGTCGTCGCGGTCGCGGACAGCTGGTGGCACAACCTCGGCCCCGAACTGCGCGCCCTGTGGGAGTCCGGCGACCGCGCGACCTTCGACCAGGTCATGACGGAGGTGCTGAGCAGGGACCCGGCACTGGCCGCGATGTGGCGCTGGCGGGCCAAGCCGTACGGCATCGGTTCCCCCTTCGACCTGCTCACCGAGGTGTCCACGTACGACGTCATGCCGTTCGTCGGACGGATCACCACCCCGCTGCTGATCACCGACCCGGACGGCGAGCACTTCTGGCCGGGGGCCTCGCAGCGCCTGTACGACGCGCTTCCCGGCCCGAAGCACCTGGTCCGCTTCACCGAGGAGGAGGGCGCGCACCTGCACTGCGAGCCGATGGGCCGCGCGGTGTTCGAGCAGCGCGTCTTCGACTGGCTGGACACCCGCCTGGCCTCGGTCGGCCACCCCTAGATCTGCTGGATCCGCAGGTGTCCGAGCACCGTGCGCACGGCCCGGGTCACGGCCTCGCGGGACTCGTCGGTGCGGTTGTGGATCTCGAAGCCGTGGACGCCGTGCGGTACGTCGATGATCTCGACGGGAGCCTTCTTCTCCTCCGCCGCGCTCACGAACCTCTCGACCGTGTCGCCGATCTGCGGTGTCTCCAGACCCGCACGGGTCAGCACCAGGGGCGGCAGTGTCCCGCCGTCGGCCGGGAGCGCGCCGATGGGGTGGAACCGGTCGCCGACCGCGCCCCAGCCCGCAAGCGGGTCCAGGATCGGATAGGTGAGCGCAAGACAGCGCAGCCACGCGGGCGGGGCGGCGATCCAGTCCGCGGCGAGCAGTCCCGCCCCGGAGAAGAACCACAGGGCGATCCGGTCCGGGTCCACACGGGGGTCGGCCCGCAGCAGCTCGACGCCCTCGGCCACGTCGTCCGCGGCCTGCGGATACTCGGAGATGCCGTGCAGGCGGTGCCCCACGACCGCGCCCACCACGCCCAGGCTCGCCGCGAGACGGCCGTAGCCGACGTAGAACGGCGCGGCGCGCAGCCCGGGTTCGCGGTCGCGCGGCACCGGCCCGCCGTGCACGAACAGGACGGCGGGCCGCGGCCCCACCGCTGCCGCCGGCTCCGGCAGATGCAGGTCCAGCCGCCCGTTCCGTACCTGTGGCACCTCCGGGACGTCGAGCAGGAAGGGACGCAGGTACGGTGACTCGTCCTCGGGCGCGGTCAGCCTCCGTCCTTCGCCCGCCGCCGCGCGCAGCAGCACCTCGGCCAGCTCGTCCGGGCGGGAGAGCATCGGCCAGTGTCCGGTGGCCAGTTCGAAGAAGCTCACCCGGGGGTCGGCCAGCTTCCGGAACTGCGGCGGACCGGTCCGCACGAGCGCCTCGACCGTCTCGATCGTGGTGCCGCCTGCCGTGCACAGGATTCCGGTGGTCGGCACGTGTGCGGCGGCGCCGGTCAGGCGCAGGGGCTGCGTGAGCGTCCGTGGCGGCTGCGGGGCGGCCAGGTCGCTGAGCAGCGCCAACCGCTGCGGGGACAGCCCCTCCGTGCTGCCCCACCGCTGCCACTCCTGCGGTTGCGGCGCCGGGACCGGCCCGGGGCCGTCCGCGCCGAGCAGGTGGTGGACCGTAGGGTCGGGCACGAGGGTCAAGGCCCGGTCGCCGTCCTCCGGCAGTCCGGCGTCCAGGTAGACGATGCGGGCGATCCGCTCCGGGCGGCGGTCCGCCGCGCCGAGCACCGGGTGGATGGCGTAGTCGTGGCCGACCAGCACCAGTTGGGGCGCGTCGAGGGAGTCGATCAGTCGGACCACGTCCTCGACATGGGTCTCCAGACCGGCCTCGGGCCGCATGCTCAGCGTCACGGGATGCGCCTCGGCGCCGGACTCACGCAGCGGGCCGGTCACTTCGCTCCAGATCCGCTCGTTGGTGAACGGACCGGAGACCAGGATGAATACGGACATCAGCACCTCCAGGGGCGGGTTCGTCGCGGGTAACCTAGGAACTCCCCCTGAGGGAGGTTCAACTCTTGTCCGCAGACGGCACCCTGAGCATCGGCGAGCTCGCCGCGCGGGCGAGGGTCACGGTCAAGACGGTCCGCTTCTACTCGGACCAGGGCCTGCTGCCCGAGGCCACCCGGAGCACCGGAGGCCACCGCCGCTACGGCCCCGAGGCGCTGTCCCGGCTGCGCACCATCCGGTCACTGCGCTCCCTCGGCGTGCCCGTTCCCGAGATCGGGCGCGCTCTCGACTCCGGGGACAGCGACTTCAGGGACAGCCTGGAGGCGGTCGTGGCGCGCCGGCTGGACGACCTCGGCACCGAACTCGCCGCCCTGCGCTGGCGCGAGGCCGCCCTGCGGGCCCTGCACGAGGGCGCCCCCGAACACCTGGCGGAACGCCTGGAGCTGATAGGGGCGGTCAGCGTCCCGCCGAGCACCTCGGCACTCGCGCACTACTGGCGCCGTCTGTTGCCGGTACGGCTCTCCGCCCGGCTGCGCTCCGCGGTCACCGAGGCGGCCGTACCGCAGCCACCCGCCGCCCCGACTCCGGACCAGGTCCTCGCCTTCGCCCGGCTGCACGCCCTGGTGACGGACGCCACCGACCACTGCCTCGTGTCCCACCGGCCCGCCCTCGCCGCACACCCTGATCTGCTGTACGACGGCCTGTACGAGGCCTACCAGTTGGTGGAGGCGGCCCTGCGGGCCGACCGCTCCCCCGGTCCGGGCGACGCCCTGGACTGCTACGTCGCCGCCCACGCCCGCGCCTCGGACACCCGGGACACCCCCGGCTTCCGCAGCGCCCTCACCGCCCGGCTGGCCGCCGAGGACCACCCGGTGATGTCCCGCTACTGGCAACTGGCGGGAGAGCTCACGCCCCATCCGACCCTCGGCGCGGCGGACCTGTGGCTCCGCGAGGCGCTGTCCGCGGGCACGACAGCGCACTGAGCCCCACGGACAACTCGGCCCTCTCCCTTGCCGGGAGAGGGCCGAGCAGTCCGAGAAGTCCGAGCAGTCCGAGAAGTCCTGGAGCGGCTCAGGGCTTGCCGCGCCGCTGTGCGTGCGCGGCATGCCGGGGCCGGCATCCGGACGAGACCTGGCCGACCAGTTCCCAGAAGCACACCAGGGCGGTGACCGGCGGCAGTCCGACCATCACGAACGCCAGGTGGGAGCGCGAGGAATGGCTGATGGAGAGCGCCACGGCCATGGCGGACGCGGCCAGCATGACGCACCAGGACCGCCGGGTGTCCCGCCGCTGAACCGTGGCCCGCACGATGGACAGGGCCGCCACGAACCACGGCCCGTAGACCATGAGCGGCCACCAGCGCGCCAGCTTCGGGGGCAGCACGGACAAGGCGATGCCGTGCAGTTGGCCGTACGAGTAGGCGATCGACCACCCGAGCATGCACGCCGCGCACACCAGGATCGCCGCGATCAGGATCGTCACGTGCGTGACCCGCTGGCCGCCGTCGAGGAAGTGGGAGTCCGCCCGGACCCGCCGCCGGCTGCTCCTGCGGTGCGGTCGGTCCAACGGGACGTGCGTGGATTCCTGGCTGGTCGCGGTCGACAGCATCTGGGCCAGCTCTTCGTCCAGGTCCCAGGCCTTCTGCGTCATGTCCGGCGGCGCTGGGCTGGTCCAGGACTGCTGGGGGTACGAGACCGCGTCGTACGCCGGCTGACTCAGGTCGTAGACAGGCTGGTTCAGCGTGTCATGGTCGGTTCTCAGGGCGTAGTGAAGATCATACAGACCGGCTTCATCATAATTCCTGTCCATTCGAAAGCCCTCCGCGCCCAGGTTCAGGAAGTACGGTCCAGAGCACGGGATCCGATCATGACCGGGACGGCGCCGGTGCCACCGCACCGATCCCGCATCGCTCTCATATATTCACTTTCCAACTTCCTGATCTCATCCAGAAAATCATCCAAAAGATCGGAGTAGTAACCGAGCCCCGCAGCGGCGCCCACCAGTGTGTGGCCCTTGACGTCCAGCGTGTGGCCCTTGACGTAAGGCGACTGGTTCACGGCTCCACACCCTTCTCTCCCTGTCACGGTCACTTAACGAGTACCACCGGAGGCGAGGCGTGTGGCATTCGGGTAATTGCGTCACCCGGAAGAGTTGTCCCGGTCTCCGATGACCAGATTTACGCGCGATCGGTATGAATTCCTGATAGGGAACCGGAATCATCGATCCGCTTGTAGGAGCGGCGCGGTCCCTCGGGACACCGGCCCGGCCGAGGGGGGCCCAGTCGGCCCAACGCCGAAGACTCCAGGCACACTTTGCCTGTCGACGTCCCCTCACCCAGAGGATGAACCACGCATGATCACGCTCAAGAAAGAAGACGGTCCGGCGGATCTGGACGGAGTGACCCACCTGTCCATCGGTGTGTCCTGGGACCCCACCGCCGGCTCCAGCGGCGGGGTGGTGGGCATGCTCCGCCGCAAGACCGGCACCGACCTCGACCTGATCGCCGTCGCCATGCAGGAGAGAGACCCGGTGCGGCTGGCCGGACTCGACTCGCTCGACCCCATGGGCAACGGCTCCCTGGTCCACAGCGGCGACAACCAGACCGGACGCGGGGACGGCGACGACGAGACCGTGACGGTCGAGTTCGCCCGCATACCGCAGCAGATCACGTCCATCGTGTTCATCGCCGCCGCCTTCAAGAAGGGCAGTTCCTTCCAGAAGGCCCGCAACATCAGCTTCAAGGTGTACGACGCGACCGGGGGCAGCGCCCAGCAGGTCGCCGACATCTGGCCGAGCCTGCTCACCCAGGACAACGGCTGCGCCGTGGCCAAGGCCATTCGGGTCGGCGGCAGCTGGAAGCTCGAGGTGATCAATGTGACGGGGAAGATCAAGCAGGGCGACGAACACGCGCTGATGCGCTTCGCCATCAGCAAGTAAGTCGCCCTCGGCAGGCAACAGGAACGGGCCGTGCCCTGCGCGCACAACGGAAACACACCGCGCGCAGGGCGCCCGATTCAGTGGGCGAGGAGCATGTAGGTGTTCTCGAGTTCGTCCTGCAGGACGTGCGCCTCGCCGGCCACCGGGCGCATGAGCAGGTCCTCGGCGGGGGTGTCGACCCGGTATCGCCACCCCTGGGGAAGGCTCAGCCGCTCGCCGAGGCCCGCGAGGGAACCGATCGTCTGGCTGTCGTCCACGATGTGGGAGTAGGCCTGCATGACGTAGGTCCTGCCGTCCGGGGTGAGCAGGCTGTGCACGGGCCTGCCGGCCAGGAACCGGTACTCGGTGTCCCGCTCCACCACGATGTCGACGTAGGCTTCCTTCCCCGGGCCGTGCGTCAGTTCGAGCCCCGCGGGGATGCGCACCTTGGCGACCCGTCTGGCCTCGATGCCGCCGAACGTGGCGATCTCACCGACGACGAAGGCGCTGAGCTCGTCGAACAGCCAGAAGCGGGGGCCGTTGAGATAGACCACCGGCACACCGAACTGCTGGGCCAGCGACTGGGGATCCAGGGCCCTCCACCGGTCGAGGGGGCAGTCGTTGAGGCCGATGGTGTTGTAGACGGCGGCTTCCAGACTGCCGTCGTCACCCGGGGAGATGAGAAGGATCTCGCCGTACCGGACATCGCGCAGATCGCCGAGGTGAGCGGCCGTCGGAGTCGTCTGAGACATGTCTGCTCCTTCGTACGGGCCTTGTCCCGCCGTTCGTCGGAATCCCCTTGCCCGCCTCTACGTCAGGCGTTCGAGCGGAGGGCATTCCCACGTCGCGTCCACGACGCGGGGACGGGGCCGGTACATGCGCAGGATGACGAACCAGGGGCCCTGCTCGGGTGTGGGCAGCCAGTTGGCCTCCCGGTCCCGGCCCGGCGACTCCGCCTGCAGATGCAGGGTCAGCCCGCCGTCGGAGTCGTGAACGAGTCCGGGGGTCCGGTCGCCGATCGAGTAGCGGCGCATGTCGTTGGCGATCAGGTTCATGTCCTCGCCGTAGGCGGTCAGGGACCAGAACCCCTCCACCGGCGGGAGGTTGCCGGGCTCGAAGCGCAACCGGTAGCGGCCGGTGGACAGCTTCACGCCGTCGGCGTCGTCGTAGCAGAGCAGATAGACCGCCTCGGCGGGGTCGTTGGCGGTGATCCCGACCAGTGACTGGTCGGCCGCGCGCTTGAGGAAGTCGTCGCCGAAGCGCCCTATCTGCGGCGGCGGATAACGCCAGCCGTTGACCAGACGCGCCCAATCACCGCTGAGCATCTGCTGCTTGAGCAGCGGCTTCCCGGTGGCAGCGGCCCGGATCAGGGACCGCTTGACGATCTCGGGCTGCAGCTCGATGTCGAGTCCCGGCCCGATGCCGATCTCGGCGAACTGCCTCAGCAGCACCTCGTGGTGCGCGGGCGGCGGGTTCTCGGCCAGCATCGCGTTCAGGGTCTTCCAGGGAGCGAGGGGATCCTTGGCCGGGTCCACGGGCTCCAGTACGTCACGACGTGCCGGAAGCGTGTGCCCTTCCTTCCCGAACAGGCTGAGCGGGGTGAGCCGGTACCGCTCCTGCAGCGCGCGGACCTCGGGCACGTCCTCCTCACCGGCGACCAGCGTCCGGCCCAGCACCAGAACCCAGGGGCTGGGCGCCTGTGCCGTACGCCGCACTCCGTCGGGCAGCTGTCCGTCCCAGCCCGGTCCCGTGATGGCGAAGTGCCCCGCCTGTGAGCCGGTGGTGCGCTGGCCGACGTAGTCGAAGTTGTCCGACGTGATCCCCGCCAGTTCGAACGTGAAGTACCTGTCGCCCATGTCCGGATGCGACAGGATGACCGGCTCCGCACTCACATCGACCCAGGCGAGCGAGTACAGGGTGTCGTTGTTGGGGCACCCGCCGTCCCGGTAGGAGGCGTCCATCAGCCGCCGCGCGTGCCAGAAGTGGTTGACGGCCGCGTACGGAACGGTCTCCGGGTCGCGTTCCTGCGTGACCCACTGGTGGCGCAGCTGGGCGTTGTAGAGGTACGGGAAGCCGTAGACGTACGCCTGCTCGCCCAGCGTGTAGGCGTACTCCCCGCGCCAGTCGTCCACCCGCCCGGTCAGGATCGGCGTCAACGCCTGGCGCAGCGCGGGCAGGACATCGGTCAGCCGGCGGGCGTGCTCGAGCACGGCCTTCGGGTGCGCGACCGCACGCCCGGCCGTCCGTGCCGCCGCGACGGCCGCGCCCGCCATGTCACCCGGCGTGCGCCACGGAGACTGTGTTTTCGACGATTGGGATATGTCGGTCGTATCAGCCATGTCAGTCATCCTCTCCTGCCTTGCCGATCGCCGCAGCCGGAGCCGTTCGCGTCGGGCCGCCCACCCCGACGTCACCGGCCCGGACGCGCTGAAGCTGTTCGAGGACGGGACCGCGGACATGATCGTCCATGAGGCACCATTCCTGGCCACGCTCACCTCCTGAACGGCCTCCACCCGGCACCTGGGAGTTCCCGATGTCCAAAGCGATCACTTTCTCCGAGTACGGCGCGCCCGAGGTGCTGCGGCTGTCGCAGGTCACCGCGCCGGAGCCCGGCCCGGGCCAGGTCCGGATCCGGGTGCGGGCCGCCTCCGTGAACCCCTTCGACCTGAAGTTGCGCTCCGGTCTGATGGCCGACGGCGTCCCCGCACGCTTTCCCGTGGTCCCCGGCCTGGACGCGGCCGGTGTCGTCGATGCCGTCGGCGAGGGAGCCGACGCGGCCGTGGGCGACGAGGTCCTCGGTGCCACCGTCGGCGGCAGCTACGGCGAGTACGCCCTGCTCGACCGGCCGGTGGCCAAGCCCGGGGCCCTGTCGTGGGAGGCCGCCACCTCGCTCGTGACGGTGGGCCGGACCGCGTTCCGTGTCCTGCGCCAGCTGGGTGTGCAGGCGGGCCAGACCCTGCTCGTCCATGGCGCCGCCGGCGGCGTGGGCACCGTCGCGGTGCGGTTGGCCGTCGCCGAGGGCATCACCGTCGTGGGAACGGTCGGCGAGCACGACATCCAGCGTGTCACCTCACTCGGAGCCACCGCCGTCCGCTACGGCGACGGCTGGGTGGAGCGGGTGAAGGCCCTGACTCCCCAGGGCGTCGACTTCGTCCTCGACGCCTCCGGCGCCGGTGTGCTCGCCGACTCCGTCGCCCTGACCGGTGACAGCGCACACGTCATCACCATCGCCGACACGTCCGCCGCCGAGCACGGCGTCCGCTTCAGCGCCGGTGACACCGACCAGGCCGAAGACCCCCTGCCGGAGCTGGTGCGGCTGGCCGCCGCCGGCAAACTCACCGTGCCGATCTGGCGCACCTACCCCCTGGCCGAAGCGGCACAGGCCCACACGGACCTGGAGGCCCACCGCAACCGCGGCAAGGCCGTCCTGCTGCCCTGACCCCACGCCACGACCGTCCGGACCCGGGCCGATCGTCCGGACAGGTGTCATCGGCCCACCGCCGGAACGCCGTGGGCGCGGCGCGACGGCACGGCGGGGTGCGGCGCCGTAGAGGTGGACCATGGAAAGCCGCGATGCGGATGTGTGCGTGATCGGCGCGGGGTTCGCGGGTCTGGCTGCCGCACGGCAACTGGCGCGATTCGGCCGCCGGGTGATGGTCCTGGAGGCCCGGGACCGGGTGGGCGGGCGCGTCTGGAACCGGCGGATGCCCGGCGGCACGGTGGTGTCGGCGGGCGGCACCTGGCTGGGCAAGGGCCAGGATCGGATGTTCGCGCTCTGCCGGGAGTACGGCCTGCCGGTGTATCCCCAGCACGAGGAGGGCGACCGGATCGTCCGCCTCGACGGCGCCAACCACCGCTACCGCGGCACCATCCCCAAGGTCGGCGCGGGAGCCTTCGCCTCCCTCGGTGTGGCCTTCGCCCGCCTGGACCGGATGGCGCGACGCCTCCCCGCCGACAGCCCCTGGGAGGCCCGCGGTGCCCGGGCGATGGACGCCCGCACGCTCGGTCAGTGGCTCTCCTCCCCCGTCAACCTGCCCTCGGCCACGGCCCACAGGCTGGCCGCGGTGACGATGAGCCTGCTGTTCTGTGCCGACCCGGCCGAGGTCTCGCTGCTGGGCTCGCTCGTACTGGCCCGTGGCGGTGGCGGGTTCACGTACTACGTCGACAGCCGGCGCACCGAGACCCACCTGGTCGACGGCGGCGTACCGGAGCTCGCGGTGCGGATGGCCCAGGGCCTGGGCGAGGCGGTACGGCTCTCCTGTCCCGTCATGCGCATCGCCCAGAACGGCGGCGCCGCCCAGGTGACCGGCGAGGGGCTCGCCGTACGGGCCCGGCGGGTGATCGTGGCGACCCCGCCGGCGACGGCGGCGCGGATCGTCTACGACCCGCCCCTGCCCGCCGTCCACAGCCATCTGCTGCAACGGCTGGTCCCCGGCGCCGTCATCCGGGTGCACACCGTCCATCCCGAACCGTTCTGGCGTGGCCGGGGGCTCTCCGGGCAGACCCTGGCCCCCCAGTCACCGGTGGCCGTCACCATCGACCAGACCCCGCGCTCGGGACGGCCGGGTGTGCTCAGCAGCTACGCGTTCGGCCCCAGCGCCCTGCATCTGGGCCGACTGGGCGCCGAGCGGCGGCGCGAGCTGTGGCTGGCGGCGCTCGCCGAACGCTTCGGTCCGCAGGCGCTGACGCCCACCGACCATCTGGAAACGGACTGGTCGGCCGAACCCTGGTCGCTCGGCGGGATGATGGCCCACTTCGCCCCCGGTGTTCTCACCACCTATGGCAGTGCGCTGCGTCGGCCGGTGGGCCGTATCCACTGGGCGAGCACGGAATCCGCCACCCTGATGCACGGGTTGATGGAAGGCGCGGTGCGTTCCGGCGAACGGGCAGCCCACGAGGTTCTGCTCTTGGACTAGATACTAATTTTTCTATTTCCGGCGTCAGTTCTTATCTCCCGTCATGAAGTCGCCATCCAGCCCAATTAGCGTGTCGGGCAATAACGCCATGGTCGCCCTTGTTAATGTGCGCCTCGCTGAAATCGTCCACAAAGGATCGCATCGAACCACGCCGAATGGCGGTCGAGAGGACACCGACCATGCAGGACTTTTCTCGTCGCGGACTGCTCAAGGCAACGGCGGCCGCCGGCGCCGGCGCGGTCATCGTCCCGGGCATGACGGCCGCGGAAGCCACGGCAGCGGAAGCCACGGCCGCGAGCGCATTGGGCAATGGTCCCGGGGGCGGGAGGTGCGCGCCGGCGGAGCTGACCGGCCGTATCGTCCGCCCCAACGACCCCTCGTACACGGATGCTCGGCTCGGCTGGGACCAGCTCTTCTCGCACTATCCGCTGGTCATCGTCTTCGCCCAGAACACCCAGGACGTGGTCAACGCCCTCACCTGGGCGCGGCAGAACGACGTCGCGCTGCGGGTGCGCAGCGGCCGGCACAGCCTTGAGGGCTGGTCGAACGTGGACAACGGCCTCGTGATCGACATCAGCGAGCTGAAGTCGGTCCGCATCGACTCCGCCGCCCGTGTCGCGACGGTCGGTTCCGGGCTCAACCAGCTGGAGGCCGTGACCACGCTCGCGCAGCAGGACCTCGCGGTGACCACCGGTACGGAGGGCAGCGTGGGCCTGGCCGGTGCGACGCTCGGCGGCGGCTTCGGCTTCCTCACCCGCTGGCTCGGTCTGGCCTGCGACAGCCTGGTGGGGGCCGAGATCGTCGTCCCGTCCGGCAGCGAGTGCGCCAAGGTGATCAACGCGGATCTGAAGAACAACTCGGATCTGCTCTGGGCACTTCGCGGGGCGGGAAACGGAAACTTCGGAATCGTCACGTCGCTCACGTACAAAGTGGCTCCGCTGAAGAGCGTCAGCTATCTGCAGGCGACGTGGGACGGCCTCGGGGATCTGCACGGGGTCTTCGACGCATGGCAGCGTACGGCTCCGGTCAGCGAGGACCGCCTCGGCACCCAGCTCGAGGTCCACAAACCGCAGATCCTGTTGTTCGCGGTTCTGGCCGAAGGAACGCCGGACGAGGCGAAGGAGTTGCTGGCCCCGATCCTGTCGGTCGGCAACCCTCAGATCACGGTGCAGGAAGGCAACTGGGGCGACGTATACGCGGGATTCCAGATTCCGACCGAGGACGAACCCGCGAACTGGAAGTTCTTCTCGCAGTTCACCAGAAAGCCGTTCCCGGAGGAAGCGATCGATGTGATCGCCGCGTTCATGGCGGACGCCCCGACGGATGACAGCAACTTCTTCACCCAGGCCTTCGGCGGGGCCGCCAGGAGGAGCCCCCGCGGCGGCACCGCGTTCGCGCATCGCGACGCGCTCTTCTACTCCGAGCCCGGCGTCGGCTGGGGAAAGCGTGGCGACCAGCCGGGCGTCTGCGACCCGCTCACCCCGCAGGCGCAAACCTGGATCGCCGAGTTCAGCCAGGCGCTGCGGCCGTATGTGAACGGCGCGTACGTCAATGTGCCGAACATCGGGCAGCAGGACTGGGAGACCGCGTACTGGCGGGACAACTTCGACCGACTGCGCAAGATCAAGGCGAAGTACGACCCGCACAACGTCTTCCAGTACGAGCAGAGCATCCCGCCCGCGTCCTGCTGACCGGACGGGCGTCCTGCTGCTGACCGGCGACCCGACCGAGCCCCCTCCCGCCACTTCCGTTCCAGTGGTCGTTGCAACACCCCAGTTCAGGGGATGCGATGTCCTTCGAGATTCGGCCCACCAAGCAGTATTCCGGGAGCAAGCTGAGCCGGGAGCGGCAGGAATACTTCCGGCTCATGAAGCTGGGCTACGGCAACAAGGAGGCGAGCAGGCTCGTCGGCGTCAATCCTCGGACCGGTCGTGAGTGGCGCAACGGCCGGCCCGGGGACGCAAAAGGCGCCCGAGGCCACTCGCGCACATCGCGCAGGTGACCTCGGGCGCCTCTTCGCGCAACGAACTCGCCCTGGCGTGCGACATGATCTTCGCCGCGCGCGAGAACGCGGTCTTCGGGCAGTTCGAGTGCGGCACCGGCGCCCTGCCCGGTGCCGGCGGAGTACAGCACCTGGCCCGGCGGCTGGGCAGAACGCGCGCCATCGAAGCCATCACCGGCGCCGACGACTTCGACGCCGACCTCGCCGAACGCTACGGCTGGATCAACCGCGCCCTGCCCGACGCCGAACTGGACGCCTTCGTCGAGCGCCTGGCCAAGCGCATCGCCGGCTTCCCGCCCACGGGTGTCAAGGCGGCCAAGCGCGCCGTCAACAACCTCACGCTGCCCAACCGGGCGAACGTCCGCTCCGACTCGGCCACGTTTCTCGGCCTGGTCGCACTGCCCGAAACCCGCGAACGGCTGGACTACCTGGCCGACCGAGGCCTCCAGACCCCGGGCGCCCTCGAACGCGACCTGCGCAAGGCGGTGGCGGAGTCAGGGCACCGATGAGTTCCAGATCCTTACGGGGTCTACCTCTGCACAAGCGACAGCCGCGCACGAGCTCTGTGAGGGAAACATGACCACCCACGCACTACCACCCGTCGTAGACACCGCGACCTGGGAGCGCGGCCTCGAGGCACTGCGCGCCCGGGAGAAGGCCGCGACACGGGAGCTTGACGCCATCGCCGCCGAGCGTCGTCGCCTGCCGATGGTCGAGATGCCCGAGTACACCCTCGAAGGTGCGGACGGCCCCGTCCGGCTGGCGGACGTCTTCGAAGGCAAGCGGCAACTGATCGTCTACAACCACATGTGGTTCCCCGGCAAGGAATGGCAGTGCCCGGGCTGCACGGGGTTCACCTCGCAGTACACCCGCCTGGAGTTCCTGGACAACTACGATGCGCGGTTCGTCATCGTCACCCAGGGCCCGATCGACGAGGCACTCGCCTACAAGCAGCGGGTCGGCAACCGGATGACCTGGTACTCGACGGCCGACAGCCCGTTCGGGACGGACGTCGGCGCACCGCCCGACGGGGGATTCGCGGTCAACGTGTTCCTGCGCGACGGCGACACCGTCTATCGCACGTGGCACACCAACGGCCGGGGTACCGAGCAGCTCAGTCACACCTTCGCGCTGATCGATGTCCTGCCGTACGGACGGCAGGAGGAATGGCAGGACTCACCCGAGGGCTGGCCCCAGTCGCCCACCTACAGCCGATGGGCAACGTCCAAGGACATCGCCGCGCTCTACGGCTCGGGTTCCGGCGGCCACTGAGCTCCCGACGGCCCAGGGCACCGGCCGCCGCCGGCCAGTCATCGAGACCGGTCGGCCGGGGGGTCCCTCATACGGTGATCAGGGTTGAATGTCTGCGACCGATGCCCTATATCACGTATACGCCGAATGTGGCAACATTGCATATGTGGCATTTGGTGCTGAAGACAGGCGAGAGGAGTGCATGATGATCGCCAAGCTGCTCTGCAAGCTGTCCTTCACCCGCCACTACGGCGCGTACGGGGCCCACGAGTGGGATGCGTACGCCGGCGACGACGGGGTCTGACCGCACTACCGGCGGGCGCCCCCGGGGCACCCGCCGACTCCCAGCCACGCTCCCGACGGTATCGGCCTGGACAAGACAGGTACGAGAGCCAGGGACGATCTCATGGGCCGAATGAATGAGCCGCCGCGGTTGCCCGAAGGCAGCTTCGCCGCCTGGAGCCGCGACCGGCTGGCAGTGGCGCGCCGTGGCGCCGAGGAGTGCGGGGACGTCTGGCAGCTGGAGCCAGGTGTCTACGTGGCCGCTACGGCCGGGCCGTGTGAAGCGGTCCTGCACCGCGCGCAGGACTTCCCCAAGGCACCCTCGCCTCTCTTCCCGCCCTTGAAACGGTCGAGCGGAGCACCGACGCCCGAGGAGCGTTCCCACGCTCACGCCGCCCGCATGCGCGGACTGCGACCGCAGACGGTTGCGGCCCGGATCGGTGAGATCGCGCCCAGGACCGATCTCTTTGCCGACCAGTGGCCCACGGACCAGGACGTCGAGATTCTGCCCCCGGTCCGGCACGCCCTGGCAGAGATCGGGGTGAGCTTTCTCTACTCCGAAGACGCTCCCACCCTGCTGCCCTTCGCCGCACAGCTCTTCCTTGCCCGGGAGGTGCTCGTACGCCCCTCACGCTGGGCATGGCCGCGCTGGATCCCCACACCGGCACGGCGGTTCCGCACACAGCAGCAAGTCGCCTTCACCGACGCTCTGCGGCCCATCATCCGCCGGCGCCGTTCATCGGGCCGACTCGGTGACGACGTGCTGGGGCTGATGCTCCAGCCCTCTCCCCGCTACGGCCTGCTGCCGGAAGAGGCCGTCCTCGACACTCTCCCCGCAATCACGGTCGCCACCTTCGAGACACCTACCCGGGCAGCCGGATGGATCCTGCTCCACCTGGCCCGGTACCCCCAGGCAGCGAGCCGCGTCGCGGCCGAAGCCGCCCTGCTGCCGGCGGACCCGGCCGCGACGACCAGCGCCCACCTCGACAGCCTGCACTACACCGAGGCACTGGTACGCGAGGTGCTCCGGCTGTACCCCCCGAGCTGGCTGCTGACCCGGCGCGCCACGCGACAGACCGAGCTCGCCGACTACACCATCGACGCCGGATCCACCGTTCTCGTCTGCCCCTACACCGCCCACCGCGACGCACGGGAACACAGCGAGCCGGACGAGTTCCAGCCCGAGCGCTGGCTCGAAGATCCGGACTCACCGGCGAAACCCGGGGTCTTCCTCTCCTTCGGTACCGGCCCGCACGGCTGCGAAGGAGCCGCTCTGGCCATGGCGATGCTGACGCTCCTGACCGCGCAGACCGCCCGCCGCTACCACTTGAGCGAGCCGGCCGGACCGGAACCCAGCTACCAGGTCGCCACCTTCGAAGGTCTCGCAACCGTCGGCCTGCGCCTGCGTGCCACCGTGCGCAGCTGAGGGCGCGCTCGGACGGACGGCTCATGGTTCGCTCATCGTGTGTCGCTGGTCGAACTCGTCGGCGAGCATGCCCATCATGACGAGGTCGTGGTGCCGACCGGCGAAGAAGACGTGTTCCCGCAGGCACCCCTCCTCGGTGAAGCCGAGCCGGCGGAAAAGCGCCAGCGACGCCATGTTGTGGGCGAAGATCGCTGCCAGGCATTTGTGATAGCGCCGCTCGGCAAACATGAAGCGCAGCAGCAGCACCAGGGCTTCTGTCGCGTAGCCCTTGCGCCGGTGGTCGGCACCGATCGTGACATCACACTCGAACCAGCCTGAACGAGGGCCGGTGCGATGCGAGCCGACTGTGCCGACCAGCTCTCCCCCGACCGTCGTTTCGACTGCCAGCCGGAAGCGGTCGTCATCACACTCGGCGACGGCTTGCTCCTTCGCCCAGGCACGGTAGCTCTCGGCGGACCGGGGTAGATCCAGCCGGCTTTCTCGCCGCCCGTCATCGTCGGCGAAGCGCGCGAACGCCGCCCAGTCGTCGGGCTCGATGGCGCGTAGGCGTACCCGATGGCCGGTCCAGGACGATGCCATGCCCAATTTGATCACGCTGCTGCGCGCGCGACCACTCACAGCGGGCGTCAGGGCCTGACCGCGAACACCATGCCGATGTCACCGGCCTGCTGCACCGGGTCCTGCTCGGTGCTGACTGTGAAGCCGTGCGTGAGGAGGACCTCGCAGACCGTGTCGCGGTTCTGCTGCCAGCGCTCCACCTCGACGACGGCCTGACGGACCAGTGGCCAATGCCGTTCCTCGATACCGCTGAGCACATCGAGTTCGGCGCCTTCCACATCGACCTTCAGCAGGTCGATACGGTCGATGCCCTGCTCGTCGAGCACTGATGACAGGGGCCTGACCTTCACCCGGTGCGTCTCGAGCCGCCGCATCACCCGGAGCTTGCGGCCGACGAGAAGAGTGAGGACGGGCGCGGGTACGCGGCGCAGGACCGGTCCCAGGCCGCCCTGACGGATCATCTCGACGACGCTGGCGGTGACCCTACGCCGCTCGGCCTCGATGTTCCCCTGATCCCGCGAGGAGGACGAGAAGATCGTGGCGGCCGGAACGTAACTGAAATCGAGCTCGTCGTCACGGGACGCCAGGCCATAAGGGAGCGCGGTCAGACGTCCGTTGAAGAATTCGCGAGCATTGCGTTCGAGCGTCGCGTGCAGTGGCGGCACCGGCTCGAAGGCGTAGATCCGTACGTCCCCGTCCAGCCGCTCATAGACGGCCGCCGAGAACACACCGATGTTGGCACCCACGTCGAGCACCGTCGCGCCCGGCGCGCACTCGACGCCGTGGGCGAAGTAGCCGCCCACCTCCTCACGCAGGAAGGACGCCTCCCAACGATTGATACTGTGCAGTTCAATCGCACTCATGGCCATGACAAGTTGATGTATCAGGCTTGGAGTCAACAATCCAGCCCGCACGCTTCACTTCG
Source organism: Streptomyces sp. HUAS 15-9 (assembly GCF_025642155.1). Lineage (NCBI taxonomy): Bacteria > Bacillati > Actinomycetota > Actinomycetes > Kitasatosporales > Streptomycetaceae > Streptomyces > Streptomyces qianjiangensis. Next base: position 3,014,650 of record NZ_CP106798.1, read on the forward strand.
CCCGCCGGCGCCCCTGATCCACAGGGGCGTCGGCGGGTGAAGACACGAAGCTCGGCGCGCGTGGCCACTCCCGCGCAGCGGGCGTGCCATCCCGCCGCGGACGCTGTATTCATCACATACCGGCCATATGGCCACCGGTGAGCCCCGGAGCCGGAGCCGGCACGCAGAAAACCTCCAGACGAGCAGGTACGCAACAGTGAAAGCGACCATGCGCCTCGACCGGTGCACGGTGATGGTGCGTGCATACACCGCAGCGACGGGCGCCGTGGAGGGGTTCGAGCGTCAGCGTTCCACAGGCGCGCACCGAAAGCGGAAGGGCCCCTGCGTTCCCTACTGCGCACGAGGCCCGACCAGCTACTTGTTGACCACAGTCAAAGGCAGGAGCTTCTTACCCGTCGGACCCACCTGGATGTTCGTGTCCATGGCGGGCCATACTCCAACGAAGCCATATCCGCTACGGTGCTGGTCATGGCGAAGCGAACGAGGACGCGCACAGCAACTGATCGCGCACAGTACTCAGTTGAGGCCGAGTGGACCGGGGCGGACTTAGCGCTCTTGGAGGAGCTGAAAAGGGCCGACGCGCTCTTACCCGACGACGCCCCACGAGCCCTGTTGTCCGTACGACTGTCCGTGCTCACTGACGACACGACGTCACCCGTCCGGCAGGAACTCGACCTCCGGAAGCTGGCCCTGGACCGCGGCAGCCGAGTCGTCGGCGTGGCCAGCGATCTGAACGTGTCAGCCACGAAGGTTCCGCCGTGGAAGCGCAAGGAACTCGGCGACTGGCTGAACAACAGGGCACCAGAGTTCGATGAGATCCTTTTCTGGAAGCTGGACCGCTTCGTACGGCGGCTCAGTGACCTCAGCACCATGATCGACTGGTGCCTGAAGTACGGGAAGAACCTCGTCTCCAAGAATGACTCGATCGACCTGACCACCACGGCCGGGAAGATCATGGTCACGATCATCGGTGGCATCGCCGAGATCGAGGCGGCCAACACGAGCACGCGCGTCGCCAGTCTGTGGAACTACGTCAAGACACAGACTGACTGGCTTGTGGGTAAGCCCGCATACGGCTACGCGACGGCGGAGAACGAGGACGGCAGGGTTGTTCTCGTCATCGACCAGGATGCGTACCGGGCACTGCATTGGTGCCGCAAGGCCGCTATGAGGCCGAAGCCCGCTTCTGCACGTCGCATGGTCAAGGTGCTCGTACGAGCCGGCGTCTGCGGACCGGGGCTGACCGCGTCGACGATGCTCCGACGCCTCAGGAACCCAGCACTCATGGGCTACCGCGTAGAAGAAGAGAAGAACGGGGGCCTGCGCCGCTCGAAGATGGTCCTCGGTAGCGACGCTCAGCCCATCCGGGTGGCCGATCCGATCTTCAGCGAGGAAGAGTACGACAGCCTTCAGAAGGCCCTGGATCGCAGAGCCAAGGACCAGCCCACGCGGCGTCCCGGTGGCGCGACGAAGTTCCTCGGTGTGCTGATCTGCCACGACTGTCGCTCGAACATGACCGTGCAGAAGAATCGGGTCAATGAACGGACCTATGCGTACTTGCGGTGCGGCAAATGCAAGGCCGGAGGCCACGGCGCCCCTAACCCCTATGAGATCTACGACAAACTCGTGGCCGACGTTCTGACAGTCCTGGGCGACGAGCCGGTCATGACACGCGAGTACAGACAGGGCGCCGACGCCCGCAAGGAACTACAGCGGCTGGAACAGTCAATCAGCTACTACATGACGGGCTTGGAGCCCGGAGGCCGATTCACGAAGACCCGCTTCACCAAAGAGAAGGCTGAGAAGACACTGGACGACCTCATCAAGCAGTTGGAGGCCATCGACCCGGAGTCCACGAAGGACCGATGGGTAGCCGTGCACCACGGCAAGACCTTCCGGCAGCACTGGGAAGAGGGCGGAATAGAGGCCATGGCCGCCGATCTACTCAGGGTCGGCGTCAAGTGCGTGATCAAGCGGAGCAAAATGAAGGGCGTTCGCGCCCCACAAATCCACATGAAGCTCATGATCCCTAGGGACGTGCGCGACCGGCTGATCCTCAAAGAGGACGACTTCGCTGAGGCGTTCTGATCGCTGCTGGTCGGCAAACGAACGGAGCCGCCCATCCAGCGACTGGGTGGGCGTCTCGACGTCACGAGAACCACGACGCAGGGTCAAACGGCTCTTCCGTTCCATCATCGTCAACGATCACAATTTCGCTCTGGATCAGGGGCATCTGTCTGTCGTCGGAGCGCTGGAGATACAACGCACGCTGAGGCTGCTGCGAGTCACGTTCAGGCAGAGCAGCTATCAGCACCACTCCCCCTCTTGCACCGTGGCCAGGGCCAACCGCCGGGACTCCGCAAGGTCCTCTGCGATGCCAGCAGCAATGAGTGCTGCGCCGGGGGTGTGGCCGCAGCCGACGTAGCGCCACTGTCGTTCGGTGATTGCGTCGGGTAGGTCGGTGTGGCCCTGATGGTGGGCACGGTCAGCTCGGAGTGCTGCGTAGGTGGTGGAGTAGGCGCGGGACTTGGTGAGGATGTGGCCCCGGTAGCCGAGGGTGTGTACCCAGTTCCTCAACCGTAGGTGTCCGTATTCGGGAAGCCCGCCGAGGCGCCAGCAGGTGCACATGAGGACGCGGACATGTGGGCTGACGGGCACCCTGCCGATGTCGTCCCAGGTGGTGAGCCGGTGGTCGGTGCCGGCGCCTGTCTCGCTCGCGCCTTTGGTGACGTACTTGGCCACGTACGCGGCCACCGCATCGTCGTCAGGTCCGTCACCGTCGGCGCGCAGCGGCCGGGCATCGATCTGAGCGCCCCAGCGCAAGGCCTGCTCACCCACGACCAGGCTGTAGGGGGCGCAGACCAGAACCCGCCGGGCGGAGTCCCGCACAGCGTCGATGAGCAGGTCCGCAGTGCCCCAGGCCGGGGGTTCATCGTCGGGTCCGTTCGGGCCGTCGAGGCGTACGACGGCGTGCACGTGGACGGCCGCCCGCTTCTGGTACTCGGCGACGCGGGCGAAGGACAGCCGGGCGTGCCGGGCGAAGTGGGACTGCACGAGGCCGACCGAGGAGGCGATGCGTCGGCGGACGTCGATGACGAACCGGTCCCACAGCTGCGAGGCGTGCGCGTGCCACAACACATGGCCCGTGTAGTCGTAGCAGTCGGGGCAGAGCGGTTGTCCGACGACCGGCGCGTCCAGGGCGTGCACGGCACCGCAGCAAAGGGGGCGTCCGTGTTCACACGTTCCGCCGTCGCGGCGGGGACGGCACTTTTCCCCAGACTTGTGGACGGGCCCGAAGGACGGGGCGGTAAGGGTGACGAAGAGCCGCGGGCGGTGGCGGACCGAGTCAGGGACGTTCTTACCGCCGAGGAGGCCCGCACGGACGAGGTGGAAGGTATCTCCGGCGTGGAGGCGGGAGCAGGCTGGGCAGACGGTTGCGCGGCGGTTGCGGCAGCGGACAAGGAGGCGTTCGCCGGGTTCGTCCCGGGTGTCGTAGTGGTGGAGGATCTCGCCGGTTGTGCCGTCCAGGGTGGTGGTCGATCCGGAGAGGTGGACGGGGTGGGCGCAGCCGCCGGTTGCGGTGATCTGCTCCAGCCAGCGGGGGAAGTCGGGGTCTTGGGCGAGGCGTATTGCGTCGCGGTCTGCTTCGGGGAGCTGGCGCAGGCGCGCCGCGCGGTCGAGGGCGGCGCGCCTGTCAGCCGGGGTGAGCTCGGGGGTGATGGTGGTGACCTTCCGGGGTGGGCCGCCGAAGCGGCACGGTGGGTGGGTGGTGGTGCGCCGTGGGTCATGGGGATCACCTCCGGTGTGCGGTCGGGTGGGTTGGGGGTTCAGCGGATGGTTCCGGTGCCCCGGCAGACGCGGCAGCGCCGCACTCGGCCGGTCCAGGTCTTGCGGGCTCCGTCGCCCTTGCACTGGGGGCACCTCACGCGAGGCATGGGCATAGCCGTGCGTCCTTCCTGATCAGAAGTGGGCGAAACCGCTGAGAATCCAGGTCATGAAGCCGTTGATCATGAGGCTGACCGGGGTCTGGCCGAGGTACATGCCGAACAGGGCGATGCAGGCCGCCTCCCAGCTCCGCACGTCGCGGGAGCGGACGAGGAGGAAGGTGATGATCCCGAAGACCACCACGAGGGACACGGCTGTACCGGTGCTGATCACTTGTCGTCTCCTTCCGGCACCGCGAGCGCACGGTTTATGGCGGGCAGTTGGGAGGTCAGTGCGGCGTACTTCCTCGTGGTCGCGACGGCTTCATCCGTGGGGGTGAGGTGGGAGCGGGCGCGGCTCCATCCGCCGTCCGGTCCGGTGCACACAGCCACGCCCCGCTCTTGCGCGGTGATCGACTGGGCGACGGCCACGGCATCCTTGTTCAGGTCGCCCAAGGTCATCTCGGCCGTGCCGGGGTCGTTGACCCGGTGGCAGATCCGGCCGCCGAGCTGCGCCCGCAGGGCGGTGACGCCGGGGCCGAGGTCGGAGCCGACCCGCTGGCCGGCCACGACCAGGTGGATGCCGAGCGCTGCCCCGAGCTGCGCCAGGCGGAGGAGGAGCGTGGAGCACTGCTCCGCTTCCGCCTTGCCTTCGCGGGTGCCGTCGGACAGGTACAGTTCCGCGATCTCGTCGACGATCACGACGACCGGCACCGGCCGCAGCTTGTCCGGGAGCTCCCAGATCGAGCGCACTCCGGCCGACCGGCACGCAGCCATCCGGTCCTGCATGTCGGCCACCAGCGCCGAGAGCACCGCGACAGCCTCACGTCGGCAGGTGGCCAGCGCGCTCAGCCGTCCGGTGAACAGGCCGAGTTCCATGCCGCCCTTGCAGTCGATGCCGACCAGGGCGACCCGCTGGGTGGCTAGTTGGGTGATCAGCCGCGCCAGCAGGGTGGACTTTCCGGAGCGTGTGGCCCCGACGATGAGCCAGTGGGGTACGAGCCGCAGGTGCATCACCCAGGCGCCGCCGCTCTCCAGGACGCCGATGAGCGCGGAGAGGAGTTCGGCCGGAGCCGTGGCTAAGCCCGGCCGCTCCAGCGGATCCGTCGCCGTGGCGGTCAGCAGCACGAGCCCACGTTCCGGTGAGGTGACCCGGACGGCGTGGACCTTCCACGCGTGCACCAGAGCGTCCGCCGCCTTCATGTACGTCGCGGGGGTCTGGCCTGCGTGCAGCCGTACAGTCGCGGTCAGCCCGAGGCGGTTCGCCTTGGGGAAGGACAGCCGCGGAGTCACCGGCCGCAGCGGATCGCCCTTGACCACCAGGTCCCCGAGCAGTCCGCGCGGCGGGCGGTGGGAGACGGCCAGGTCGTTCAGCAGGGCGACCTTGCGCCAGGTCAGCAGCACCCGGAACGTGGTGGCCGGGTAGCCGATCAGGTACCAGTGCCAGGCCGGACGGTGCCGGCGCACCAGGTCGCCGACGACGAGCAGCCAGGCCGCTGCGGCGAGCGCGAAGGCGAGCAGGATCGGCCCCATCACGCGTCACCGCCCTTCGCGTGCGCCGCCGGGCCGCCGTGCACGGGGGTGATGGCGTCGGCGCGGAAGCTGACGCCGTGCCGCTCACCCATCGACCACATGAACGCCGTCAGCCCGGTGACCTTGACGATCTGCCCTTCCTCGATGCCCTTGGGCTGGCCGCTGACGGCGATCTCGATGACGGAAATCCGCCGCCCGTCCTGCCGCACCGTGACGGCCACGGTCCAGACCGGGTTACCGTCCCGGTCCCTCTTCACCTCCTGTGTCTCGGAGTTGGTGATCTTCGCTTCAGGCGCGATGGCGCACCGCAGTACGCCCAGCCGCGCCGTGTCCACGGGAATGGACTGCATTTCCTTGGCCTCCCTGGCCACTCACGACGCCAGACTCAACCTGACGTCACTTGTCCTAACGAGTTAGGACTATGGAGCCCTGTACGACGGGAGTGCAACTACTTATGCTGACGAGTGATGTCGCGCGTGCGACGTGCCTACGACCCCACCCGGAGATGCCGAGATGTCAGAGATCCAGCGCCCCGGAGCCCTCTACCAGCAGGTGGCCGCCGCGATCCGCGAAGCGATCCTGTCCGGCGAGTTCCCGCCCGACTCCCTGCTCCCGTCCGAAGCCCAACTGATGGCCCGCTACGGGGTATCGCGCCCCACCGTCCGCAACGCCATCGCCGCACTGCGCGCGGAGGGGCTGATCGATGTCCGGCACGGCAAGGGCAGCTTCGTACGCTCCGACGGACAGCCCGCCCTCACCATCGAGCGCCGCATCAGCCGCACCAACGACGGCCGGTTCGTCATGCCCAACGGCGACATCTGGCAGGAGGCCGAGGAGCCGAGCACCTACCGGACCCGCACCACCAAGACCACCGGCCGACTCCTCCAACTCGACGAGGAAGAAGCGCTGTTCGGGTGTGACCGGCTGCTCGTCGACCCGAACACCGGGACGCGGGCTATGCACCGCACCCTGATCCCCTTCGAGGTCGCCGAAGCCGTGCCACTGCTCGCGGAGGAGCCGTGCAAGCGACCGGCCGCGATCTACCGGCTGCTCACCCAGGACGGTCGCGCCCTGTCGTGGACCGAGACGGTACGCGCACACATGCCGCTGCCCGACGAACGGACCACGCTCCAGCTCCCCGACGCGACCCCGGTCCTGCACGTCGCCCGCGTCGCGCACGGCACCGACGACCGGCCCCTGATCCTCGAAGAACTCCGCTTCGGCGCGGACCGTGCCGAACTCGCCTACCAGATCACCGCCGACAAAGAGCCGACGCGACGCGCAAGCGCCTGAGCAGCAACGGGCATCGGTCGAAACCGCCTTCACTTCCTCAAGGGCGCGCCTCCGGCGCGCCGGGACGCCCGGCCGCCCCGGCCGGGCGTGCGGCGTGACCGCCGGTCCCGTCCGGACGGCCAACGCCCCACACCACAGCACGCCCGAGGAAACGAGGTGACGACCGGCCGTCAGCTCCAAGCCGCAGGCCGTGTGGGCCTTGTCCAGCATTAACAGGCAGGCATGGTTGCTGCCGGTGGGCGGCTGAGCGAGGCATACGCGCGCCAGCCCGTTCGTCACACCGCATCGTCGTGGCTGACTGTCTGTGGCCGAGGCATCAGGCGCGGACGGACATGAGCCGGCGGGGCGAACCCCAGCAGCGAGCCCGCTCACGCGGCACCACCGTGACCATGCGCGTGTCCCTCCAGGAACCGGGCGAGCCGCTCCACCGCGCCGGGCCAACCCGCCAGCCGTACGACACCGCGCCCGTCCTCGTTCGTCGAGGCGGCGGCCCGTACGGCGGACAACTCGAAGCCCGCGCCCAGGAGCGCCCGATTCAAGCGGTCGGCAGCCTCGCGCGCTTCACGCCATCCCGTGATGTAGTCGACGCCGGACACCCACAGACCCGAGTCCGCGCCCGGCATGTCGAGACCGTCACTCAGCCAGCCCTCACCCGAACCAGTCACGTTTCCCACCTCTGCCCTGATCTCGTAACGGATCGTCAACTTCCTTGGACCAGGGTCGGAATGCAGCACGACGGCCCCGGTACCATCAGGCACCGGGAACCGTCGCGTTCCCAGCCGGGTCACCCTTCGCTTTCCAGGGCAGATGGGGTGGCCCGGCCTATAGGGGATGTGAAGCGCGGCCCCTCACGCGGGAGGGGAGCCCCCGGACGTCCGAGAGGCCGCGCCCCTGCGGCCGGAGTGGTCGAACTCCGGCCAGTGACCGGGTCGCCGCCCGCTCCCGATCGCGAGGGAGCAGAGCAGGGCAGCGACCCGGCGTCTGTCAGGCCGAGTAGTCGGCCCTTGACTGGTCAAGATCGAAGCGGGCCCACACGGTCTTGCCGCCCCGTTCGTCCGGCGTCCACCAAAGAGCAGTGGCCAACCGCTGAACGATGAGCAGGCCCCGGCCGGTATCCGGCAACACCGCCTCGGACAGTTCTCCCATCAGACCCGCAGAGAACGTCTCACCTGCCGGAAGCAGCGGGGGTGTCGAGTCCTCATCAGCAACCCCGATGAAGAGCCACTTCGGATACTTCTTGAATTTCACGTCGATGCGCCGACAAGAGCCAGGTAGCGCCCGACAGCGATCCGGCACCGCGTGGTTCACCACATTCCCGACCAGTTCCGAGACCACAAGCCGGGCGTCGTCCACGATCTCACCAGCGTTGGCGCCCCGAAGGAACACAGCCGTCATGTCACGTGCGACGCGTGCCGTGTCCCTCAACTCGGCGAAGAGCGTGAGCGTCAGGAAGTGCCCGTCGGAGGACAGATCCGGCGCCACGAACCAGTGAGCGTAAGCGTCTAGCTCACCGTCGTAGTGCTTGAGTTCCTCCGCATTCATCACGTCCCCTTCCGAGTCTCTGACACCGGTTGCTGCACGCAAGTCAGTACACGGCGCCAGGCCCGTGACCGGGAGCGTTCACCAGGGGGTTCACGTGAACACCGGCAAAGGCAAAGGGGGTTCATGAATGAACCCCCGGGGCGGCACTCCTGTGACACGATGAATACTCGCCGTCATTCTCGGGTTGGCAGGGGAGCATGAGCCGAGAGCCAAACGCGCAGTTGATCGCAGTCATGGACGAAGCGAAGGTCTCGCACAAGGGCCTTGCGAAACGTATGGCGGAAGAGGCCAACCGGCGTGGCCTCGAACAAGGTGCGGGGACGACGCACATCTCCGTGGGGCGATGGCGAGCAGGCGCAGGCATCCGGCCGGAGACAGCAGCACTCATGGCAGACGTGCTCTCCGCCAAACTCGGACGCCGCATCACGCCAGGCGACCTAGGCTTCTTCGACCACACCACTGCGACGGCACCCGAGCCGATCGGCTACCCGAGCACTGTTCCCGATGTTCTGTCCGTACTCGACGGACTCACCCACGAGCATGCCGACACTCCCGGGTCGGACAAATTGATCATCGCGGACGCCGATCTCAGCTCTGCCGTCCTCTCATGGATGATCGCCCGCCCCGATGGCGTCCACGCCGACAGCGCCGCTCCCCAACGAGTCGGCATGCGGGATGTCCGTGCGATCAGGGAAGCCGCAGGCTTGTTCATGCAACTCGACTTCAAGTACGGCGGAGGCCATGGTCACAAGGCACTTCGCCACTACTTCCGCGAAGACGTACTGCCCCTGCTGAACGCGAGCTACAGCGAAAAGGTAGGCAACGCGTTATTCGGCGCCGCCGCTGAAATCTCCCAGTTGCTGGCATGGACCGCCTACGACGTCGGCAACCACCGGCTTGCCCACCGCTACCTGACATCGACACTGCGCCTGTCCCAGGTCATCGACGACCGCATGTTCGGCGCCCGCATCCTCGGCAACCTCAGCCACCAGGCCAACTACCTCGGCAACCACGCCCAGGCTATCCAGCTGGCCCGCGCAGCCGTCGAGGGCGCCAAGGGCCGAGCCACCCCACGCGCTATGGCGAACTACTCGGCCATGGAGGCCCGCGCCCTGTCCAACGCAGGCGACCATGCCAGAGCAGGCCGCGCGATGAACGAGGCGGAACGCCACTTCGAGCACGCCGACACCTCCGACGACCCCGCATGGCTGAGCTACTTCGACGAAGCGGAACTCATGGGTGAACTGTGCCACTGCTTCCGCGACCTCAAGATGCGCCGGGAAGCCGTCCTACAGGCCCAACGAGCCGTCGACAGCACCGACCCGAAGTACGCCCGCACCCTCGGCTTCTGCCGCATGGTGCTCGCCCAGAGCCAGCTACTTAACAGCGAACTGGAAGCCGCCGTGACCACCGCGAGCCTCGCAGTCGACGGCGGCGACTCCCTACAGTCCACCCGCTTCCAGCGCTACGTGACCGACTTCCAGAACCAAGTCAGTGTTCATGCGGCGAACCCCGTCGTGGCCACCTTCAACGAGAAGGTGCAGGACGCACTCACCCGCCTGGACGAGGACGACGAGTAGCCGCTACCAGGGTCGCCAATCCCGAGGCGCGTCGTCGTTTCGCAGACCGGCGATGCGCCGGCGGTACTCCGCCGCGGTGTCCTCGTCCTCCTGCACGTTCTGCATGAGCCAGGTCGTCATCCCGAACTCTTGGATGCCCCGTAGCGTCGCGTACCCCGGCCAGTCGTACAGGTCTCGCCCATACGCGGCCACGAAGTCGGCGTACTGTTCGTCGGTCTGCCAACCAAGGCTGTGGTGCTCGACGGCCGTGACCATCAGGTCCCACTCCGGATGGTCGTAGCAGAAGGCCTCGAAGTCGATCAGTATCACGCGATCCTGATCGTCCACCATGAGGTTCTGCACATGGGCGTCCCCGTGCACCGGCCCCTTGGACGTCTCGAACTGCAACTCTGAGTACTTGTCTCGCAGCTCGCGCCACCGCTTCCGCAAGAAGGCCTTGTCGTCGTTCGGGATCACCGCCCGATCGAGCCGGAGCGCTTGCTTGTCGAAGGGGTCGAAAGAGGGCAGTGAAAGCCCTTCCGGCACGGTGAGCGAGTGCAGATCCCGCAGGACGCCACCCAGCTCCCCGTACGTCGCCTTGCGGTCACCCTCGGTGATCAGATGCCAGAAGGTCACGGGGTGGCCAGCGATCAACAACGGCTGCTCCACGTCCTCAACGATCCGAGCCGCCGGGAACCCTTCCTCCACTAGCCACCGCGACACGGCCACCTCGGTGCGGGCTTTGGACAGCCACTCTTCGCCCCGAGCCACGCGCACAATCACAGGCACGGATGCCAGCCGAAACAGCGCGTTCTCTCCGAGACGGATCAACTCCGCGCCTCTGTCGCCAAGTCCCGCAGCCCGGCACGCGGCGGCCATCACCCGCGAAGCCCCCGCCGATGTGAACCCTTCTTGCGTTCGAGCAGCGTCAACCGCCATGCCCGTACCAGCTCCCCTAGTCGCGCGCGATCAACCAGCGCACGCCTACGGGTGACCAACCCGACGCACGCCGGACACGACCTCGACCGTACCGTTCATCAGTCACCAAGGGGACCACGATCACGTCGCTATGTCGTACTCACACCGCCCCACGCCCATCAGTTAGAGCAAAACCCCCATTCTTCTCAACTCAAAGCGCATAATAGGCCGCACCATTGCCGCATACATCGCTTGGGGTCCAGATGGCATCATCGGAAAACCTCGCAGACGCTAAGCCATTCTCGGTAGCCATTAACGAGCTTGGCATTTCAGGAGGTCAGAAAATTAAATTGCCCACGCCTGGGATCACAGTTATCGTCGGACCGAACAACGTGGGGAAATCAACAATTCTACGCCAGGCCAATGCGCGCAGCGTCCAGGGATTCGCAGGAGGTGGATTCGCCGGAGAGCCGCTCCTTGTGGAATCCATGAATGTTTCCATAGATGGCAGCATTGAAGACATGCTTGAATGGCTCAGGAAGCATTCCAGCACCTCAATCACAGGTGACGGAACTGCCATTTTTCGTCGCCCTAATGCGAACGAGGTCAAAGAGCGAGACGTTCCTGCATACCTACAAATGCGAGGAGAGCGCGGACTTCAAGCACTCCATAGCCATTTCATTTTCTACGGTGACGCAACAAATAGAATCTCCTCGGTACAGCCCACGGAAATTCGCGACAGCATCGAAAACCCTCCGATGCACCCGCTTCACATACTGCAGGATAATAGCGACCTTTTTGATGAACTTAGCCAATTGTGCGTCAGGGTATTCAGGAAGTCACTGACTCTAGACGCAATCAGTAAGGCCATGAACATCCGTATAGGTACCGCAACAGTAGAAGCGCCACCCGTAAACAAACTATCCCCCGAATACTTGGATTCCTTGAAGATACTTCCCCGAATGGAAAATCAGGGGGATGGCATGCGCAGCTTTATCGGCCTACTCCTCCCTCTTCTCACATCCAGCTACCAAGTCGTACTTATCGATGAACCAGAGGCTTTTCTGCACCCTCCGCAAGCCGTCCAGCTCGGGCAGATACTCGGCGAACAGGTAACGTCAAGGGGTAGCCAAATTATCCTCGCAACCCACGACAAGAACATCCTAGCCGGCTTGCTTCAATCCGAGGCGGAAGTATCAATCGTGCGCCTTGATCGAAGGGACGAGGGAAACACGATAGCTCATCAACTAAGCGTCGAAAGTTTGAAGAAGGTCTGGACGGACCCAGTTCTCAGACACTCTAATGTCCTAGATGGCCTATTTCACAAGTTGGTCGTTTTGGCAGAAGGGGACCGCGACTGCACCTTCTTTTCCGCAGCCCTAGAACACCTCAGCGCTCAGCACCCCATTCCGGTTTCCCCTTCGGAAGTCTTGTTCGTCCCCTCAGGAGGAAAAGGAGGGCTACGCCTACTGATTGAAGTGCTTACTTCGGCCAAAGTGCCAACGATTGCTTCTCCAGATCTGGACGTCCTTGACGACAGAACTTTTCTGAGACGCCTGATCGAATCTCTCGGTGGCAGTTGGGACGAGTTCGAAAAGAACTATGACGTCGCCACAGCGCCGTTCCGGCAGCCTAGAGAGAAGGCCCGTGTTGCGCATGTCCTAAATTCACTAAACGAGGTCTTCCGAGACCGCACCGATGCGGTCTTTGATTCGGAGATCGCAGAAGAATTTCGTGCATTGACTCGCGCCCGAGAGAGCCCCTGGTCAGCATTGAAGTTGCACGGCGAAGGGGCATGGAACGGGAACCCTCAATCTGCCCTAGCGGCTCAGCACCTCTTGAACGACCTGGATAAGTTGGGGATTGTAGCCGTACGTGTGGGCGAACTAGAAAGGTTCGCTAACACGCTACCGGTAAAGAAGGGCTCAGAATGGGTTCCTGCCGCAATTGCAGCCGGATTTCACAAAGAGAGGGCCGCTCAGGAGCACGTGGAGAAGCTAGTACGATTTGGGCTAGGCGAGCTTTGATACCAATCGCAGCGGACAAGGCAATATGCTCGGATCATTACGCTGCCGGGAAGGGCGAGCGGCTTTCGGTACCACGGCGAAGGGCCGGGGCAGGATGGACCCCGGCCCTTCACTACCGCTCTGTGACGCGTTGGCTAATCATCGACCGGTGAGCCAACCCACCAGATCGTAGACAGCCAGACAGTAGGGATCGTGGACGTCCTTCCGCAAAGGCTCGATCTCCCGCAGCTCCAGCAGCATCGGCAGCACGGCTTGCACTCCTGTCGCGCCGGCGACAACTGAGCCTTCTTCGTCTCGAAGGGCAAGGTCGATACCGAACGGCGGAGTGTCCTGTGATGCAGGCGTGTCAAGGTAGAGGCGGCATGCCTCCTGGTCGAGAAGCAGGAAGCCACACAGGCGCAGCTCCGCTGGCTCGTCTGGCTACTCGAAGCCGGGGGCCTAAGCGCCAGGTCTGTTCCTCACGATTGTCGACGCGAGACGCGACCCCCTTTGACCTTCTCAAGCTCTTCGAAACTCATCCCTGGGGGAAGGTCATTGATCTCAGCCAGTACTGCAGCGGCGAGTTGTTCGATGCGCAAGCCTTCAGAGCAGGATAGATCCACGTCCTTCAGCACGGCATGCGCGAGATCAGCGTCATGGAACTCAGCCGATGTTAGTTGGGTGTGAAGGAAGGCAGCGTCCTGAAGGTTGGCTTCCCTCAGCCGAGCCCGCTCCATGTTGGCGTAAGAGAAGACGGCATTCCTGGCGTCGGCCTGCCATAGCGCGGTTTCTTCCATACCAGCCTGGTAGAAGATCGCGCCGCTGAGATGCGTGAAGGAGAAGTCGGCCTTGTGCAGTGCAGCGCCCTGGAAGACCGCATTCTGCAGAAAGGCTCGGGCGAAGTGAACTCGCTGCAAACGGGCATTCCTCAGGTCTACCTGATCGAGCTTGGCATCGCTCAAGTCCGCACCACGGAGATCTGTGTGACGAAGGTTGATGTATGTGGGGACGTCATCATGGATCGGTCGCCGCCCGAGGACAGTTAGCGCAGCCTGTACGTCCTCATCAGGTTTGACGTCCTTCTCATCAGAGCCCTCTTCATTCCCAGCAGCGGCACGCTGTCGGACAAAGGCTGCCAGCACTTCGACCACGGTTGCGTGATCTTTCTTGGAGTCTCTCATGATGCGTTCCAGTGCGTATATGCCGCCAAGTCGCTCCGTGAGGTTCTCCGACGCCAGGAGCTTGATTGCTTCAACGTATCTTTCCGTGACTTGGCCTTCACGAGTTAGTTCAGATTGTTCTTGATCACGGACTCTCGTATGCTCGAACTGCTCCTGCACCTGCTCGTATTGCCGCAGACCCAAGACATGGTTGCGGTGCGTGTAGTAGAGGGTGACAGCTGCTACCGCACCCACGCCGAGCGCAACGAGCATGGTGCGGAAGCCGGTGATGACGACGCCGTCGGCAGGCTGAAGGTCCTTGTTGCGGATGTGGGCGCCATCAACCCACCAGGGGCCGTGCCAGAGCAGCAGGACGTATCCGACGACTGCCACGGCAGAGAGCACGGTGAAGGCGATCCGCTTCATCTTCGGCTTCATGACGAGCAGCATCCCCCTTGCCTCTGTCATCCAGCCGCCGAACAGTGATGTTCAGAGCAGAAGTTGAGGTCAGGAGACACGGTGGTCTGCACTCCAGGTCGGGCTGCAAGTCCGGCCTGAGCCTACGGATCACCGGCAGGTGAGCCTCAATCTGCGAGCGGCAGGTAAACCCTCTTCCCGCTGGCCGCGAACTCCTTCGACTTCTGGAGCATCCCCTCGGCGATCTCCTCGGGAGACGCCCCCGCAGCGGCCGTACCGCCGAACCGCTCTGTGATGCTTTGGCTAATCTTCATCGAAGACAGCTTCAGACCAGAAACACTGCTTCGAGACGAGCTCACTTGGCGCCCCGACAGCCTACTGTCGCCCTGCCGTGTGGCAGCGTGACTACGTGTGTTACGAATTTGGCAGGAAGAGCCATTTCCTGTGCCAGTGAGGCTCTGACCTGCCGGTTTGTAGCGGGAGGTAGTAGTACTTGACGATGAAGCCCTCTCTCTGCCAGGCTCCTCGTGCGCAGTGGTGTATCCACACAAATCCCGTCCTCACAGATGACGGGATTTTTTGTTTCACAATCTCGCGCCCGATACGAAAGCCCCCGCACTCGCGGGGGCTTTTTGCGTTCCCGAGGAGAGTCTGAATTGGTTCCGATGCGCTCTGAAGCCCTGCCCTCGCTGCAGTCCCCCTTGCTGCTCGGAGCCGCGTTGCTGAGCACCACGCTCATCGTTGCGCTGTTGATCGTGCTGGTGATCGTCCGCAAGGCTCAGGCGGCAGACCTTCCCCAGGTCCTGAACGGCATCAGCAACATCATTCTGGCTTTGTCTGCGCTACTACCCTGGTCCAGGGGTCGGGCTTCGGCGGCAAGCAGCGTGACCAGCACGACGGCGCGCACCTCCACCCTTCACGTAGAGGGCACCTCGTCGGACGTCGACGGGCCCTTGGGTGCGCAGCAGCCATCGAGTGCCTCGGAGGGCTCTTCATGAACCGCCGTCGTCAGTATCAAGACCCCACCGGTGACGCTGCCTTACGGGAGGCTGCTGAGCAATCGCTAGGCGAGCAGCTCGTGGCCGTGCTGCACTCCTTGGACCTGAGCCAAGAACAACAGACCATCCTCTTGGGATACGTCATCTGTGGGCTCTCACGTCGCCAACTTGCACAGTTGGTCGGTCGTGGGGGATACCGGGAGGGGGTCGCCATGATCCGGCGCAGCTTGGTCAATCGGCTTGGGGATCGAACCCTCCTCCAGGAAGTCCGCGAGGCGTTGGCCGCGGACACCGAGGGTCATGCAGCAGAGACCGCCGAGATCCGAGATCTACTCACGCGGCTAGGACTACATCAGTTGATCGCCGGTGCCCCGTGCGCCCACTGCCAGAAGCCTGACGAGAGCCTCACAACTGGTCGGGCCGGCCGTTCCGGGCGGCCCAGAAAGTACTGTTCCAACCGCTGCAGGCAAGCTGCGCATCGTGTACGCGCATCAGCAGCGGGCTCCACAGTCGGCACCGAGGCTGAGGAGGGACTTGAGTGAGAAGGCGGCCCAGGTCCGTGCGTCCGACCCGCCAAGCAGACAGCCGGAAGCACAGACCAGTGGGGCGCGTAGTCTCACTCCGCGATCGGCAGGTACACCCGGTTCCCGCTCGCCGCGAACTCCTTCGACTTCTGGAGCATCCTCGGGAGACGCCCCCTCAGCCGCCGAACCGCCGAACTGCTTTGTGATGCTTTGGCTGATCTTCATCGACCAGAACTTCAGCCTGCACGAGCAGAAGTGGGCCGACGGAGCCGACCCCGCCGGATGCTTCTGGTCGAGGAACTCTCATGCACGTCGGTCGCGCTACGCCGACACCAATAGGCGCCGGGAGGTCAACGACGGTGTGGTACATCCAGCAAAACGTTGACTCCAGCGGTTCTGGTGCCACATCTCAGCTTGAGTACCGGGCAGCGGAAGCGCTCATATGGGCCCAACGATGCCGGGCCGGACACGAGTGAGCCCCCCTCTCGTGGCGAGAAGGGGGCTGAGGTCGCACCACTTGCGACCTACGACGGGCTTCAGACCCACTCCACCTCGGAGACGATCTGCGGGGCGCCCACAGGACTCGGCGCGCGGTGTCCGGAACGGGGCCGACGGCGCCGGCAGGTGAGGACGCGAAGCGCCGACCGCAGCCAGTACGGCTGCCACCTCGTCCTCGCTCACCCCCACCAGCGCCTCAACCACCCGATCGAGCGCCTCACCCACGTCAGTGCACGTGACCACTCGCAGCAGGCGTCGGCACCACGTTCTTGACCGTCAGAGGCAGCAACTTCTTCCAGGTCGGGCCGATTTGAATAGCCGTATCCATCTGCGGACACGCCCAGCAATACTCCCGACACCAGCGGGGCTACTCCACCTCGATGCCGTAGTCCTGGACGAGCTCCTCCAGGCCTCCTATGTAGCCCTTGCCGCCCAGCACGAAGTCCCAGTCGCCACTTGATCTCCGTCGGAAGGAACCAAGCACCAGCGCCGTTTCGCCGGCGCGGCCGTCGGAGACCTCAAGCCGGTCGAGGTCGTTCATCGAGGGGTCGAGCAAGCGGATACAGGCATCTGTGAAACCGGAAAGATCCGCGTCCGGATTGATCTCCGGATCCACGGCCGCGACCAGGACGAACCGATCAGCGGCTTGCGGCAGCGCGTCGAAGGAAACCCTGATCGCCGCTTTGTCCGGCGCCGAGGCCGTCACCGCTCGTACCGAACCGTCCGGGGTGTGCGGGTTGTTGAAGAAGACGAAGTGGTCATCGCTGAGGACCTGGTTGCCCCGGCAGACGAGTGCGCAGACGTCCAACGCGACGTTGCCGGACCACATCATGCCGAGCACGTTGTAGTCGTCAGCCGGGGTTGCCGGAGTGGACGGCTCGGGCTGCGCGGGAGCCGGTCGCCCGCCTTCTCCCAGACGTCCGCGGAGCCCGTGCCGGTGCAGCAGGTCAACGAGTTCACTGCCCGAGACCAGCTCCAGCGGCTTTCCGCGGGCGAATGTGTGCGAGCCTGGGCCGAAGCCCGATGTCGTCACCAGAACACCTTTGTTGGCGCCGACGTCCTGGACCGTGCCGTACAAGTCGCGTACCGCGGTGGGCGGCACGGTGTTGCGGTACCGCTTCACCTGGACGACGATCTTGCCGCCGCGGATCGGCGTCGGGTCCAGTGCGTCGACGTCCACACCGCCGTCGTTCGAACGCTGCGTCGTCACTGCCTGCATACCCATGGCGCGGAACAGGTCGGCCACGAGGGACTCGAAGGCGATCGGGTCGATGTCGTACAGGTCCGGTTCCTCGCCACCACCGCCATGGGTGACGACCTGGTTCCCGACCTCCTCGGGCTGCCTGCTCGGCCGCACTGAGGTGAGCTGGTCGGGACGGGTCGTGAGCTGTCCCCGAAGTGCTTCCGTCAGACAGCTGGTCGCGTCCACCTGCTCCAAGTGGAAGTCAGTGAAGGCTGCCCGCTGGGCCATGACAGTGGCCAGGAAGATATGGGACTGCCTGCCCGTCGCAGGGTCGGGGGCGTCCACGAAGCCGTTCAACGCGACCGAATCCAGAACTCGGTGCTCGTCCGCAGCGAAGACCTGGTGCAGAACCAGCAGCACGCTCTGCGCCAGCACCTCCCGGTACAGTGCACGGCGCTGCGTTACGGGACGCGCCGTCTCCTTGTCTTGGTCCTGCGCCGGTACGTACCTCACCGCCTTGGCCTCCGGCACGACGTCGTACCCGGGCAGCTCCCAGTTCAGCACCAACTGCCTAGCCGCCGGATCGAAGGCGGCCGCCAACTGCCGGGGGAAGCCTTCAGGCCAGGCAGTCGACGCGTAGAGGGCAGCGGAGAAGTACTCGACCACGAGTTCGGGGTCGCCCCGTCTGACACCTGCAGTCACCTCGGTGATGCCCGCGTTGTGGCGTTGCACCTCGGCTCTTTGCGCCTCGGCTCTTTGCTCGTAGTCCCGCTGGGAGGCGGCCAGTTGCTGCTGCCGCTGCGCCTCGGCTGCCTGCGCCTGGTGCCAGTCGTGCTCGAAGCGGGCCCGTGCCTCGGCCTCTGCCTGTGCACGCCGGTTCGCCGTCCAGCCGCCCTGTGCCCGGTACTCACTCTGATCCGGCATACGCACGGGCCACGCGAGCGGGCCCGGGTCGAACGGCGGGATGGCTTCCACCCGCATCAACGACGTCGCCCTGAAAGCCGGCGCCTGGCACCCTTCAGTCAGAAGTCCCTGCAAGCTCGCGACCTGCGCGTCCAGCTCCTCCGTCCGTCGCCTGGCCTCCGCCTGGCGGTACTCCCGATGTCCCTGAGCCGCACGTCGCTGGTGGTCCCGCGCCAGTCGAGCTTCCTCCCGGCGCCGCCTTTGCTCGGCCTCGATCTGGCGCTGATGCGCGCGCTGCGCCTCAGCCCACGTGTTGACGAAACCAGCAGAGCGACGACTCATGCGCTCAGGCCCTCCCCAGGACGTCGGCAGCGCCGACCAAACTTTGGTTGCCCCCGCAACCGGTTGTGACAAACCGACTTTATCCAGCAATCACCGGCCCGGACATCCACTTGCCGAGGGCGACTGAAATCGGCAGTCCGCGCAGGTCTCAGCGCCCGCATGGCACGGCGGTACCGTGTCCCGCGCTGCCTCCAGACGCACCCCAAAAGCGGTAGAGCCCCCTCCGAATCGGAGAGGGCTCACCAAGATCTTCAGCAGGCCTCATAGTGTCGCGGATCCTCAGACCCACTCCACCTCAGAGTGGATATCCGAGGCTCCCCTCGGCTCCGGCAGAGGCGTGTGAGGCGTAACCGGGCGCACCGGCCGTCGACGGTTCGATGGACCGATAGCAGCCAACACGGCGACCACCTCGTCCTCGCTCGCCCCCGCCAGCGCCTCAACCACCCGATCGAGTGCCTCGCTCACGTCAGTGCGCGTGACCACTCGAAGCGGGCGTCGGACCAACGTTCTTGACCGTCAGCGGAAGCAACTTCTTCCCGGTCGGGCCGATTTGTATGGCCGTATCCATCTGCGGGCACACCCCGCAATCGAAGCAAGGCGTCCAGCGGCAGTCCTCGACCTCCGTCTCGTCGAGGGCGTCCTGCCAGTCCTCCCAGAGCCAGTCCTTGTCGAGGCCGGAGTCGAGGTGGTCCCAGGGGAGGACCTCCTCGTAGGTGCGCTCGCGGGTGGTGTACCAGTCGACGTCGACGCCGAAGGGGGCGAGGGCCTTGTCGGCGCAGGCCATCCAGCGGTCGTACGAGAAGTGCTCGCGCCAGCCGTCGAAGCGGCCGCCGTCCTCGTAGACCGCGCGGATGACCGCGCCGATGCGACGGTCGCCGCGGGAGAGGAGGCCCTCGACGATGCCGGGCTTGCCGTCGTGGTAGCGGAAGCCGATCGAGCGGCCGTACTTCTTGTCGCCTCGGATCTTGTCCCGGAGCTTTTCGAGACGTGCGTCCGTCTCCTCCGCCGAGAGCTGCGGGGCCCACTGGAAGGGCGTGTGGGGCTTGGGGACGAAGCCGCCGATCGAGACCGTGCAGCGGATGTCGTTCGAGCGGGAGACCTCGCGGCCCTTGGCGATGACCTTCGTCGCCATGTCGGCGATCTGCAGGACGTCGTCGTCGGTCTCCGTCGGCAGGCCGCACATGAAGTACAGCTTCACCTGGCGCCAGCCGTTACCGTAGGCCGTCGCCACCGTACGGATGAGGTCCTCTTCCGAGACCATCTTGTTGATGATCTTGCGGATGCGTTCCGAGCCGCCCTCGGGGGCGAAGGTCAGGCCCGAGCGGCGGCCGTTGCGCGTCAGCTCGTTCGCCAGGTCGATGTTGAAGGCGTCGACGCGGGTGGAGGGGAGCGAGAGGCCGACCTTGTCCTCCTCGTAGCGGTCGGCCAGGCCCTTGGCGATGTCCCGGATCTCCGAGTGGTCGGCGGAGGACAGGGACAGGAGGCCGACCTCCTCGAAGCCCGTCGCCTTCAGGCCCTTCTCGACCATGTCACCGATGCCCGTGATCGAGCGCTCGCGCACCGGGCGGGTGATCATGCCCGCCTGGCAGAAGCGGCAGCCGCGGGTGCAGCCGCGGAAGATCTCCACCGACATGCGCTCATGGACCGTCTCGGCCAGGGGGACGAGGGGCTGCTTGGGGTACGGCCACTCGTCGAGGTCCATCACCGTGTGCTTGGACACGCGCCACGGGACGCCCGACTTGTTGGGGACCACCCGGGCGATACGGCCGTCGGCGAGGTACTCGACGTCGTAGAACGCCGGGATGTAGACGCCACCGGTGCGCGCCAGGCGGAAGAGGACCTCCTCGCGGCCGCCGGGGCGGCCCTCCGCCTTCCACTCGCGGATGATCGCGGTCATGTCCAGCACGGCCTGCTCGCCGTCGCCGATGATCGCCGCGTCGATGAAGTCGGCGATCGGTTCGGGGTTGAAGGCCGCGTGGCCGCCCGCCAGCACGATCGGGTCGTCCAGCCCCCGGTCCTTGGACTCCAGGGGAATGCCGGCCAGGTCCAGGGCCGTGAACATGTTCGTGTAGCCGAGCTCCGTGGAGAACGACAGGCCGAAGACGTCGAAGGCCTTCACCGGGCGGTGGCTGTCCACTGTGAACTGCGGGACGCCGTGCTCCCGCATCAGCGCCTCCAGGTCCGGCCACACGCTGTAGGTGCGCTCGGCGAGGACGCCCTCCTGCTCGTTCAGGACCTCGTAGAGGATCATGAGGCCCTGGTTGGGCAGGCCGACCTCGTACGCGTCCGGGTACATGAGCGACCAGCGCACGTCGCAGGACTCCCACGGCTTCACCGTGGAGTTCAGCTCCCCGCCGACGTACTGGATCGGCTTCTGCACATGCGGCAGCAGGGCTTCGAGCTGCGGGAACACAGACTCGGCGGTCTCGGCGGATTCGGCAGGCATCTCGTCGAACCTTCGTGAGCTGACAGGGGTGACCATCAAGCCTAACCCGCTCGGGGACCCGGCCCGTACGCTCAGGCGGCCGCTCGGGACCCCATCCCCTTCCAGGCCCCGGGCAGCTCTGCCTCCACGGCCGCCGCACCCTGCTCCTCCCGTCCGTACAGCAGCCCGTAGGTGAACGCGCTCTCTCCCGCCGCATGTGCCACGGCGGCCAGCTCGCGCAGGGTCTGTCGGGCCATGACGCTGTCCTGGTGGTCGCCGAGCAGGGTCTGCAGGGACTTCATGTCCTTGGTCAGGGCCGCGACCGGGTCACCGAGGGCGGGTGTGGCGGCCTCGGCGGCGTATCGGGCCCGCTTGGCCTTCTTACGGGCCTCGTGCAGCCCGAGGTCGCGATCGTGGCCGGGCTCGACGTCCAGCGCCTGCTCGACCAGGTCGGCGACCTTCGCGAAGCTCTTGCGCACGGCCTTGCCGATCACCTTCTCCGGCTTCCCGGCGGCCGCCTCCAGCAGGGGTGGGTCGGCGACCAGGGCGTCCAGGGTGTCGAGCAGCGTCAGATACCGCCGGGAGTCCAGGACGCCGATGACACGGCCGCGGGCTCCGCCGTGGCTGGCGCCGGCCCAGAGCCCGAGCCGCTCGTGGACGGGGCCGAAGACCAGTTCACCGGGCACCGCGTCGAGGGCGGCGGTCAGGCGCTCGGTGAGCACCTCGCGGTCGCGGTCCACGCCGAGCTCGGCCGCCAGCCACTTCAGCTCAACGCCGACCGGATCTGTGACGGTGCGGTCGAGGACCTTGCCGAAGGAGCGGAAGGTGCTGCGCATACGGCGGGTGGCGACCCGCATCTTGTGGACGGAGTCGGCCACGTCCCGGCGGACGGCGGGGTCGAGCTCGACGATCGCGTCCCGTTGGTCACGGACGTAGGCGAGGAGGTGGTCACCGGCGGTGACGGGTCTGGCGGGTTTGGCGGGCTTCTTCGGACCGCGGCGGGCCTTCTTGGCGGTGGGTGCGGTGTCGGCCAGTGCCCTGGCCAGCTTGGACGGCGACTTCGACGGCCGTACGCCTGCCTTGCGCAACCGTTTCTCCACCTTGTCGAGGACGACCGGGTCCACGCCCTCGGCGAGCTCGACCTCGATCTCGGTCCACTGGGCGGTGCCTCCGCCCTCGGTGAGCCGCTCGGCGGTCACCGCGTCGACGCTCGCCTCGGCGAGCAGCTTGCCGGCGGCGTCGACGAGGTGGCGCAGGTCGCGGGCGGAGCGGAGCCGGACGACGGGGACCAGCTCGGCGTCCCGGACCCGGGAGCGCACCAGCGCGGCCAGTTCCTCGGGCAGGGTGTCGGAGAGCGGGGCGTGGATCTCCTCGCGGACGCCTGGGGCCAGCGGGAACTTGAGGTGCCAGCCGGCGTCGGAGCCGCCGGTGCGGCGGCGCAGGGTTATGGAGGCGGCCGCCAGGCGTTCGTCGGCCGTGTCGTGGTAGGTGGCGTCCAGCTCGACAACGCCCTTGTCGAGGACGGCCGCCACCCCGCCGACGCCGGTCAGGTCGGGCAGCCCACTGTCGTCGGATTCGTACTTGCGCTCGATCTCGCGTTTCGCATCCGCCATGAATCGAATCTAGTGGCAGGCGGGCCGCGATGGCAGAGCGCACTCAGGGTGAATCACAGGCAAACTCCAGGAAATCAGGAGGACCGACGCCCGTCGCAAGAGGCACCGGGAAAGCCCGCAGCAAGGGGCCACCGGGAAAGTGGCCCCCGCCCACTCCACCTACGTCCCCCTACGCCGACATCGGCCGCTGCACCCGGATCGACTGCAGCAGCCCCACGGCCACCCACACCGCGAACATCGACGAGCCCCCGTACGACACGAACGGCAGTGGCAGGCCGGTGACCGGCATGATGCCGAGAGTCATGCCGATGTTCTCGAACGCCTGGAAGGCGAACCAGGCGACGATCCCGGCGGCGACGATCGTGCCGTACAGCTCGGTCGTCTCGCGGGCGATGCGGCAGGCGCGCCACAGGACGACGCCGAGGAGAAGGATTATCAGGCCCGCGCCGACGAAGCCCAGCTCCTCCCCCGCCACCGTGAAGACGAAGTCCGTCTGCTGTTCGGGGACGAACTGGCCGGTGGTCTGCGACCCGTGGAAGAGGCCCGCACCGGTCAGACCGCCCGAGCCGATCGCGATGCGGGCCTGGTTGGTGTTGTAGCCGACGCCCGCGGGGTCGAGGTCCGGGTTGGCGAAGGCCGCGAAGCGGTTGAGCTGGTAGTCGTCCAGGATGTGCAGCTGCCAGACGGCGATCGCGCCGAGCGCGCCCGTGCCGAGCAGGCCGAAGACCCAGCGGTTGGAGGCGCCGGAGGCGAGCAGCACGCCCAGGATGATGATCACCATGACCATGACCGAGCCGAGGTCGGGCATGAGCAGCACGATCAGGATCGGTACGGCGGCCAGGCCCAGGGCCTGCAGAACCGTGCGGTGGTCGGGGTACTTCTTGTCACCGGCGTCCACCCGGGCCGCCAGTATCATCGCCATCCCCAGGATGATCGTGATCTTCACGAACTCCGAGGGCTGGAGCGAGAAGCCGCCGCCGAGCACGATCCAAGAGTGCGCGCCGTTGACGGTCGAGCCGAGCGGTGTGAGCACCAGCAGGATGCCGAACACCGAGATGCCGTAGAGGATCGGCACGGCCGTGCGCAGGGTGCGGTGGCCGAGCCAGAGCGTGCCGACCATCAGGGCGAGCCCGATGCCGGTGTTCATGACGTGCCGGAGCAGGAAGTAGTACGGGTCGCCCTGGTTGATCTCGGTGCGGTTGCGGGTCGCGGAGTACACCAGCAGCGAGCCGAGCAGGGACAGGGCGAGCGACGCCAGCAGTATCGGCCAGTCCAGGCGGCGGGCCAGCGAGTCGCGGGCGAAGAGCCGGGTCCAGCCGGCGCGCGCGGGGCCGTATCCGGAGACGGAGAAGCTGTTCGCGCCGGTCATGTGAGCGTCCTCCGGCTTCCTCCGCGGCGACGGCGCCTGCGGGTGTTGCTGTTGCCGGTCTCCGGCGAGGCGGTGGTCGCGGCGGGCAGCGACGCGTCCGGTGAGGGCGATCCCGACGGGGTGGCCTGGATGTCCTTGGCCGGGTCCTTGGACATCTTCGGGGACTTGATCGTGCCGTCGGTGCGGACCTTCGGGAGGTTCTTCTCCGGCGTGGGCAGCAGGGCCTTCTTGTTGTCGACGGAGCCGTCCGGCTGGACGCCGTACATCGCGCTGTAGATGTTGCGCACGGCCTCACCGGAGGCGCCGGAACCCGTACCGGCCTGGGCAATGGTCATGATGACCGTGTAGTCCTTGGAGTAGGTGGCCAGCCAGGACGTGGTCTGCTTGCCGTAGACCTCGGCGGTACCGGTCTTGGCGTGCAGGGCGATCTTGTCCTGCGGCCAGCCGCCGAACTTCCAGGCGGCGGTACCGCGGGTGATGACGCCCGCGAAGGCGTCGTTCATGCCCTTGAGGGTGGCCTTGCCGACCGGCAGCCTGCCGGATTTCCTGGGCTTGATCTCCTGGACAGACCTGCCGTCGGCGCTGATGACCGCCTTGCCGATGGTCGGGTGGTACATGGTGCCGCCGTTGGCCACGGCGCCGTAGATCACGGCCTCCTGGATCGGCGTGACGAGGGTGTCGCCCTGGCCGATGGAGTAGTTGATCTCGTCACCCTCGCGCATCTTGTTGCCTTCGAGGCAGTTCTCGTACGCGATCTTCTCGACGTACGAGCCGTCCTTCTTGCCGGACTTGCACCAGGCGTCCTTGTTGGCCTTCCAGTAGTTGAGCTTCCACTGGCGGTCCGGGACACGGCCGGTGACCTCGTTGGGCAGGTCGACGCCGGTCTCCTTGCCGAGGCCGAACTGGTGGGCGGTCTTGAAGAACCAGTCCTTGGGCTGGCCCTTCTTGGGGTTGATGCCGCCGTCCCTCTTCCACTCGCGGTCGGCGAGGCCGTAGAAGACGGTGTCGCAGGAGACCTCCAGCGCCCGGCCGAGCGAGA
This sequence comes from Streptomyces sp. HUAS 15-9, assembly GCF_025642155.1. NCBI lineage: Bacteria > Bacillati > Actinomycetota > Actinomycetes > Kitasatosporales > Streptomycetaceae > Streptomyces > Streptomyces qianjiangensis. Next base: position 3,039,895 of record NZ_CP106798.1, read on the forward strand.
TCGGGCCGAAGTTCTCACCCTCGAAGTTCTTGAAGACCTGGCCGCCGACAGAGTACGAACTGGTGCACGGATAGCCGCCGTCCCACACGTAACCGGCCTGGACCGCGGCGGCCGTGGAGACCACCTTGAACGTCGAACCCGGCGCCGCCTGACCCTGTATGGCCCTGTTGAGCAGCGGGTAGTCCGAGTTCTTGCCGGTGAGCTTCTTGTAGTCCTTGGCGGAGATGCCGCCGACCCAGACGTTCGGGTCGTAGTTGGGCGCGGACGCCATGGCGACGATCCGGCCGGTCTTGGCCTCCATCACGACGACGGCGCCGGAGTCGGCCTTGTAGTTCTCCTGGGTGATCTTGTCCCACTGCTGGCGGGCCTTCTTCATCGCCACGTTCAGCTCGTACTCGGCGACCCGCTGGACGCGGGAGTCGATGCTGGTGACCAGGTTGGAGCCGGGCTCGGCGGCGTCCGCCTTGGCCTTGCCGATGACCCGGCCGAGGTTGTCGACCTCGTAGCGGGTGACGCCGGCCTTGCCGCGCAGTTCCTTGTCGTACTGGCGCTCAAGGCCGCTGCGGCCGACCATGTCGGAGCGCAGATACGGCGAGTCGGTGTCCTTGGCCTGCTGGATCTCGTCGTCGGTGACCGGGGAGAGATAGCCGAGGACCTGCGCGGTGTTGGACTTGCCGGGGGCCGGGTAGCGGCGCACGGCCTCCGGCTCGGCGGTGATGCCGGGGAAGTCCTCGGAGCGCTCGCGGATCTGCAGGGCCTGCTTGGCGGTGGCCTCGTCGGTGATCGGGATCGGCTGGTACGGCGAGCCGTTCCAGCACGGCTGCGGGGTCTTGGCGTCGCACAGCCGGACCTTCTGCATGATCTCCTCGGGATCCATACCGAGGACCCCGGCCAGCTTGGTGAGCACCCCCTTGCCGTCGTCCTTCTGCTTGAGCAGGTCGGTACGGGACGCGGAGACCACCAGACGGGTCTCGTTGTCGGCGATCGGGACCCCGCGCGCGTCCAGGATCGAGCCGCGCACGGCGGGCTGGACGACCTGCTGGACGTGGTTGCCGGACGCTTCCTTGGCGTAGGCGGCGCCCTCCCGGATCTGCAGGTACCACAGACGGCCGCCGAGGGTGCCGAGCAGGGAGAGGACGAGGATCTGGATCACGACGAGCCGGATCTGGACCCGTTGGGTCCGTCCGGTCTCCGGAATGTTAGTCATGGGCGAAGCCCATTCCTTCAAGGGTGGTGGTGGGAGACGGGTGGGCGTTGGTCACTGTGGCTGCCTCCCCCTCTCAGTGTGTACGAGTCATATACGACGAACCTGTGCGACCGCCCCCGGCCAACTGGCGTGTCCTCACAGCCGCTTGACCCCCTTGATGCGGCCGACGCGGGTGGTGCGGGTACGGGCCTTGGTCTTGAGGCTGCCGAGGCCGCCGCGCTGGCCGCCGATGCGCAGGCCCGTGCCGGAGGAGAGCCAGCCGGAGGAGAGGTCGGTGGCCTTGGTGCCGGAACCGCTCTCCGAGAGCGGGTCGTTCTCGGCGCGGCGGGCCAGGGCCATGATCCCGGGGACGACGAACGGCGCGAGCAGCAGGTCGTACACGGCGGCCGTGAGCAGCAGGCTGGCCAGGCCGACATGGCGGGCGGCGGTGTCGCCGACGAGGGCGCCCACGCCCGCGTACAGCATGGTCGAGCCGATCGCCGCGGCGACCACCACGACCATGGGGCCGGTGGCCGACTTGAGCCGGCCGTTCTCCGGCTTGATGAGCCCCGCGCCGTAGCCGATGACGCACAGCACCAGGGCGTAGCGGCCGGCGGCGTGGTCGGCGGGTGGGGCGAGGTCGGCGAGCAGTCCGGCGCCGAAGCCGACGAGGGCGCCGCCCACATGGCCGTACACCATGGCCAGGCCCAGGACGGTGAGCAGCAGTATGTCGGGCACGGCACCGGGGAGGTGGAGCCGGGACAGCACGCTCACCTGGACGACCAGGGCGACGACCACAAGGGCGGAGGAGAGCAGGATCCGGTTGACACGCATGGGGATTCAGCTCCTACTGCTGTTGCTCGTCGGTGGCGGTCGCGTCGGCGGACGGGGTGACGGTGACGGTCACCGTCGGGGTGGGGGTCGGCTTGGGCTTGGCCGGGAGCACCTCGTCGCGCGGGTCCTTCTTCGGGGCCTCGACGACGACGCCGACGATGTCGAGCTTGGTGAAGCCGACGAACGGCGTGACGTAGAGGGTACGGGTCAGGCCGCCGCCGGAGGGGTCGACCTTGGAGACGACGCCGACCGGGACGCCGGGCACGAAGGGCTTGTCGGCCTGGGAGCCGAAGGTGATGAGCCGGTCGCCCTTCTTCACCTCCGCCTTGCCGTTGAGGAGTTCGACGCGCAGCGGGCGGTCGCCCTGTCCGGAGGCGAAGCCGAGCTCGTCGCTGCCCTCCATACGGGTGCCGACGGTGAAGTCGGGGTCGTTGGCGAGCAACACCGTGGAGGCGTCCGGGCCGACGGTGGTGACGCGCCCGACGAGGCCGTCGCCGTTGAGCACGGTCATGTCCCGTTTGATGCCGTCGTTGGCGCCGACGTCGATGGTGATGGTCCAGGAGAAGCCCTGGGCCGCCCCTATGGCGATGACCTGGGCGCCCTTGATGCCGTACTGACCCTCGCCGGCCATCTTCAGCATCTTGTCGAGCTGCCCCAGGCGGCTGCGGTTGCGGTCGTCGCTGCCGAGCTTCGCCTTGAGGGCCGCGTTCTCCTTCTCCAGTTTCGCCAGCCGGTCGTGCCGTTCACCCGAGTTGCGGATGGCGGAGACGGCGTTGCCGACGGGATCGACCGCCGACGACACCCCGTTCTCGATCGGACCGAAGACCGCGGCCGCGGCCTGTCGGGCACCGTCGACCGGGGAGTTCTGGCCGCCGCGGATATCCACCGTGATCAGCGCGAACGCGATGGCGATCAACAGCACCAGGAGCAGCCGGCTCTCTTTCGTGTCCCTCACGTGCGGCGGCCGTGCCCTTCCTCATTGGAATGGAGTTTGTGGGAGCTAATGCCTCTATATCAACGATCCGCCGTACGAGAGGAGATCATCTCGTACGGCGGAATCGAAGAGTTACGTCATCTGCGCGGCTGGGCGTCCAGCACCTGCTGGAGCGCCTCGAACTCCTCGACGCACTTGCCGGAGCCGAGCGCGACGCTGTCCAGCGGGTCCTCGGCGATATGGATCGGCATGCCGGTCTCGCGGCGCAGCCGCTCGTCGAGACCGCGCAGCAGGGCGCCGCCGCCGGTCAGAACGATTCCTCGGTCCATGATGTCGCCGGACAGCTCCGGCGGACACTTGTCGAGCGTCGTCTTGACGGCGTCGACGATCGCGTTGACCGGCTCCTCGATCGCCTTGCGGACCTCGGCGGCCGAGATGACCACGGTCTTCGGCAGTCCGGACACCAGGTCCCGGCCGCGGATCTCGGTGTGCTGGTCGTCGTCGAGGTCGTACGCCGAACCGATCGTGATCTTGATCTGTTCGGCCGTCCGCTCACCGAGGAGGAGCGAGTACTCCTTCTTGATGTGCTGGATGATCGCGTTGTCGAGTTCGTCGCCCGCGACGCGGATGGACTGGGCGGTGACGATGCCGCCGAGCGAGATGACCGCGACCTCCGTGGTGCCGCCGCCGATGTCCACCACCATGTTGCCCGTGGCCTCGTGGACCGGCAGGCCTGAGCCGATGGCCGCGGCCATGGGCTCCTCGATGATGTGCACCTGGCGGGCGCCGGCCTGGGACGACGCCTCGATGACGGCGCGGCGCTCGACGCCGGTGATGCCGGAGGGCACGCAGACGACGACGCGCGGCCTGGCGAGATACCGCCGCTTGTGGATCTTCAGAATGAAGTAGCGCAGCATCCGCTCGGTGATCTCGAAGTCGGCGATGACGCCGTCCTTGAGCGGCCGTACGGCAACGATGTTGCCGGGGGTCCGCCCGATCATCTTCTTCGCTTCCGCGCCGACCGCCAGGATGCCACCGGTGTTGGTGTTGATCGCGACGACGGACGGCTCGTTGAGTACGATCCCGCGACCCCTGACGTACACCAGCGTGTTGGCGGTCCCGAGGTCGACAGCCATGTCACGGCCGATGAACGACATTGAGTTCCCCATCAGGATTCGTCTGGCCTTCCCACGAGCTTTTGAGGGCTTTTCAGGTAGGCGAGGTGGGTGCTGTGACGTGAAGGCTTCCATCGTAGACGCGCCTGCACGAACACTGCGCGAGGGTCTTCGCCATTGTCAGCATGCGGTGCGCCGCCTCGCTTCTGGAGACGGCCCAACGGGGGCACTCGTTCCCCCGATCGCCACGCATATGCCAATCGACGGCTGAAAACGTACGCCCGCCGCAGGTCAGCCGGGCCGACCGAACTGACACGCCATCAAAAAAATCCACGAAAATTTGCCGCCCCGACCCGCCGGAAACCGCTCCCCGCAGGCCTTCACCGAGGCCCACGGCAATGTGCCCGCAACACAACGGACCACACCCATCCCGACCACCCGGCGCAAAAGCCACCCCGCCCCACGGCCCCGCCACACCAAGTCCCCGACTCGCCAAGCCGACCGCCCCGCCGGACAATGCGCACCCACAACCACGGGACGACGCCCGTCGAGGCGGCCGACCCTTCGGACCGCGAACCACCAGGCGACCCGGATCCGCAGGCTGCCGCCCGCAGCCGGACGGTCCAGGGAGTGAGTCAGTGCCGGCGGGCCCCGGAGGGTTACGCGTGGCCGGGGAAGAAGATCTTGACCTCTCGTTCCGCCGACTCCTCCGAGTCGGAGGCGTGGATCAGGTTCTCGCGGACGATGACGCCGTAGTCGCCGCGGATGGAGCCGGGCGCCGCGGCGATCGGGTCGGTGGGGCCGGCCAGGGCGCGCAGGCCCTCGATGACGCGCTCGCCCTCGACGATCAGCGCGACCACCGGGCCGGAGGCCATGAACTCGACGAGGGGCTCGTAGAACGGCTTGCCCTTGTGCTCACCGTAGTGCTGCTCCAGCGTTTCCTGGTCCAGCGTGCGCAGCTCCAGCGCGGTGATCTGCCAGCCGGCCTTCCGCTCGATACGGCTGATGATCTCGCCGGTCAGGCCGCGACGAACGGCGTCGGGCTTGAGGAGGACGAGGGTGCGCTGGGTCACGGGAAGGCTCCTTCTGACTGACGTGTGCGGTGGGACGAGGTTACAGGGCGTGTCCGGGCACCTGTTACGCAGCGTCAGGTGTAGTGGGCGACCCGGCCTGCGCAGCGAAGCGGGCCTTCGCCTCGTCGATCTTTCTTCCGTAGTGCACGGAAGCCCACCACAGCGCCGCGAACAGCACCCCCATGAAGTACATCGTGGGGACGAACACCCCGGAGGCGATCAGCGCGAGCTGGAGGCCCCAGCCGAGGGCCACCCCGCCGGGGCGCGTCACCACACCGCACAGGACCACGCACAGGAACATCGCGATCCCGCTGACCGTCCACACCGTGGTCGTCGACAGGTCCGGGTCCTTCATCGCCACAAGCCCGGCGAAGCCGATGACGAAGAGCTCGCCGATCAGGGTCGAGGAGCAGAGCGTACGCATGATTCTCCTCCTCAGCCCTTGCCCAGCAGCAGACGGGCCTCGCCCACCGTGATGACCGATCCGGTGACCAGCACACCGCCGCCCGCGAACTCGCCCTCCTCCTCGGCCAGCGTGATCGCGGCCTCCAGGGCGTCGGGCAGCCGCGGCTCGACCTGCACCCGATCCTCGCCGAACACCTCGACGGCGACCGCGGCCAGCTCGTCCGCGTCCATCGCACGGTGACTGGAGTTCTGCGTGACGACGATCTCCGCGAAGATCGGTTCGAAGGCCTCCAGGAGCCCGCGCACGTTCTTGTCGCCGCTCGCGCCCACGACCCCGATCAGCCGGCTGAAGTCGAAGGCCTCGCCGATCGCCTCGGCCGTCGCCCGCGCGCCCGCCGGGTTGTGCGCGGCGTCCAGGACGATCGTCGGCGAGTGCCGTACGACCTCCAGGCGGCCGGGCGAGGAGACCGCGGCGAAGGCCTTGCGGACGGTGTCGATGTCCAGCGACTCGGCGTGCTGCGCGCCGACGCCGAAGAACGCCTCCACCGCGGCGAGCGCCACGGCCGCGTTGTGCGCCTGGTGGGCGCCGTGCAGCGGGAGGTACACCTCGGGGTACTCGCCGCCCAGGCCACGCAGGGTGAGGAGCTGGCCGCCCACGGCGATCCGGCGGTCCACCACGCCGAACTCCAGGCCCTCCCGGGCCACCGTCGCGTCGACCTCGACCGCCTTCTTCAGCAGCACCTGCGCCGCGTCCACCGGCTGCTGGGCCAGGATGACCGTCGCGTCCTGCTTGACGATGCCGGCCTTCTCCGCGGCGATCTCGGCGGGGGTCTCGCCGAGCCGGTCCGTGTGGTCCAGGTCGATGGGGGTGACCACGGCGACGTCGCCGTCGATCACGTTCGTCGCGTCCCAGCTGCCGCCCATCCCGACCTCGACCACGGCCACGTCGATGGGCGCGTCCGCGAACGCGGCGTACGCCATGCCGGTGAGCACCTCGAAGAACGAGAGCCGGAACTCCTGCAGGGCGTCGACCATCTCGATGTACGGCTTGATGTCCTGGTACGTCTCGATGAACCGCTCGGCGGAGATCGGCGCGCCGTCCAGGCTGATGCGCTCGGTGACCGACTGCACGTGCGGGGACGTGTAGCGGCCGGTACGCAGCTCGAAGGCGCCGAGGAGGGCCTCGATCATGCGCGCCGTGGACGTCTTGCCGTTCGTGCCGGTGATGTGGATCGAGGGGTACGACCGCTGCGGATCCCCCAGCACGTCCATGAGCGCGGCGATGCGGCTGACGGACGGCTCCAGCTTGGTCTCGCCCCAGCGGGTGGCGAGCTCGGCCTCGACCTCGCGCAGGGCCTTGTCGACCTCGGGGTCCTCGGGCCTCGCGGGTACGTCCGCCTGCGTCTGCCCGCCCTGCGTGCGCAGGGTGCGGCTGCCGGCCTCGATCACCGCGAGGTCCGGATCGCGGTCGGTCTCCGCCGCGATCATCTCGTCGAAGGAGTCGAGGGGGTCGGGCTGGTCGTTGGTGCCGGGCGCTTCGCTCACGACACCAGTCTACGGAGCGGCACGGACAGACATGGGCGAAGGCCCCCGGTGCCGTGTGGCTCCGGGGGCCTTCGGTGTCGTACGGACCGTACGGGCGCTTACGCCGGGGGCAGCTTGTCCAGCTGGGCCTGGATCCGCGTGATGTCCTCGTCGGCCTTGGCGAGCCGCGTGCGGATCTTGTCCACGACCTGGTCCGGGGCCTTGGCGAGGAACGCCTCGTTGCCGAGCTTGGCCGTGGCCTGGGCCTTCTCCTTCTCGGCGGCGGCCAGGTCCTTGGCGAGGCGCTTGCGCTCCGCGGCCACGTCGATGGTGCCGGAGAGGTCGAGGGCGACCTCGGCGCCGGCCACCGGCAGGGTGGCCGTGGCCGTGAAGGACTCGCCCTCCGGCTGCAGGCGCAGCAGCTGACGGATGGCCGCCTCGTGCGGGGCGAGCGCCGTGCCGTCCAGGGTGAGGCGGGCCGGGACGCGCTGGCCGGGCTGCAGTCCCTGGTCGGCGCGGAAGCGGCGGACCTCGGTGATGACGGACTGGAGGGTCTCGATCTCCCGCTCGGCCGCCTTGTCGCGGAAGCCGCTGTCGGCGGGCCATTCGGCGATGACGAGCGACTCACCGCCGGTGAGGGTGGTCCAGAGGGTCTCGGTGACGAACGGGACGACCGGGTGCAGCAGCTTCAGCGTGACGTCGAGGACTTCGCCGAGGACGCGCTTGGAGACCTCGGCGGCCTCGCCGCCCGCCTGGAACGTCGTCTTGGACAGCTCGACATACCAGTCGAAGACCTCGTCCCACGCGAAGTGGAAGAGGGCGTCGGAGAGCTTCGCGAACTGGAAGTCCTCGTAGAACGCGTCGACTTCGGCGACGACGGAGTTGAGGCGGGAGAGGATCCAGCGGTCGGTGGCGGACATCTTCGCCGGGTCCGGCAGCGGGCCGTCCACCGTCGCGCCGTTCATCAGCGCGAAGCGGGTGGCGTTCCAGATCTTGTTGGCGAAGTTGCGGGAGCCCTGGACCCAGTCCTCGCCGATCGGGACGTCGACGCCCGGGTTGGCGCCGCGCGCGAGGGTGAAGCGGAGCGCGTCGGAGCCGTACTTGTCCATCCAGTCCAGCGGGTTGACCGCGTTGCCGAAGGACTTCGACATCTTCTTGCCGAACTGGTCGCGGACCATGCCGTGCAGGGCGATGGTGTGGAACGGCGGGGTGCCGTCCATCGCGTACAGGCCGAACATCATCATCCGGGCGACCCAGAAGAAGAGAATGTCGTAGCCGGTGACCAGGACGGAGTTCGGGTAGAACTTCGCGAGCGACTCGGTCTGCTCGGGCCAGCCGAGGGTGGAGAAGGGCCACAGGCCGGAGGAGAACCAGGTGTCGAGGACGTCGGTGTCCTGACGCCAGCCCTCGCCGCTGGGCGGCTGCTCGTCGGGGCCGACGCAGACGACCTCCCCGTCCGGGCCGTACCAGACCGGGATCCGATGCCCCCACCACAACTGCCGCGAGATGCACCAGTCGTGGAGGTTGTCGACCCAGTCGAAGTAGCGCTTCTCCATCTCCTGGGGGTGGATCTTGACCTTGCCGTCGCGGACCGCGTCACTGGCGGCCTTGGCGAGCGGGCCGACCTTGACCCACCACTGCATGGACAGGCGCGGCTCGATGGTGGTCTTGCAGCGTGAGCAGTGGCCGACGGAGTGGACGTACGGCCGCTTCTCGGCGACGATCCGGCCCTCGGCGCGCAGCGCGGCGACGATCGCCGAGCGGGCCTCCAGGCGGTCCAGGCCCTGGAAGGGGCCGTGGGCGGTGATGACGGCGTGCTCGTCCATGATCGTGATGGACGGCAGATCGTGCCGCTGGCCGATCTCGAAGTCGTTCGGGTCGTGCGCCGGGGTGACCTTGACGGCGCCGGTGCCGAACTCGGGGTCGACGTGCGTGTCGGCGACGACCGGGATGGAACGGTCGGTCAGCGGGAGCTTGATGAGCTTGCCGACGAGGTGCTTGTAGCGCTCGTCCTCGGGGTGAACGGCGACGGCGGTGTCACCGAGCATCGTCTCGGCGCGGGTGGTGGCGACGACGATGGCGTCGTCCCCGTCGCCGTACTTCATGGAGACGAGTTCGCCGTCGTCGTCCTGGTACTCGACCTCGATGTCCGAGATGGCCGTCAGACAGCGGGGGCACCAGTTGATGATGCGCTCGGCGCGGTAGATCAGCTCGTCGTCGTAGAGCCGCTTGAAGATGGTCTGGACGGCCTGGGACAGGCCCTCGTCCATGGTGAACCGCTCGCGCGACCAGGCGACGCCGTCGCCGAGGCGCCGCATCTGTCCGCTGATCTGCCCGCCGGACTCGGCCTTCCACTGCCAGACGCGCTCGACGAAGGCGTCCCGCCCGAGGTCGTGCCGGGACTTTCCTTCCTTGCCGAGTTCACGCTCGACGACGTTCTGCGTGGCGATGCCGGCGTGGTCCATGCCGGGCTGCCACAGCGTCTCGTGCCCCTGCATGCGCTTGCGGCGCGTCAGTGCATCGATGAGCGTGTGCTCGAAGGCGTGCCCGAGGTGCAGGCTGCCGGTGACGTTCGGCGGCGGGATGACGACGGTGTACGCGGGCTTGTCGCTCTTCGCGTCCGCCTCGAAGTAACCCCGCTCCACCCAGCGCTCGTACAGCGGCCCCTCTACATCGGCCGGCGCGTACTGGGTCGGCAGTTCGGAGTCGGGCGCTGGTGGCTGCTGCTGAGCGTTCTCGGTCACGGGGGTCAGTTTAGAGGTGTCACGACCCAGTCCCGAAACGCGTTTGTTCTGTAACGGTGCGCCCCCCGATGCGGTGGGCATTCTGTGCCTGCGCCAGGATGTCAGGAACACATAAGCATCTGGAGGGGAACCCAGGAATGAGTCACAACCAGCCGGGCCCGTACGGCGGGCAGCCCCAGCAGCCCGGACCGTACGGCCAGCCGGGCCCCTACGGCCAGCAGCCGCAGGCTCCCCAGCCCGGCTACGGCTACCCCCAGCAGACCCCTCCGCCCCAGCCGGGTTACGGCTACCCCCAGCAGGGCGTCCCCCCACAGCCGAACCCGTACGGCCAGCCGACGCCCCCCTACGGCCAGCCCGGCCAGCCCGGCTACGCCGTCCCCCAGCCCCCGGCCCCGGGAGGCGGCAAGAAGAAGACGGGCCTGATCATCGGGGCGGTGGCCGTGGTGGCGGCGGTCGCCGTCGGCGCGTACTTCGTTCTGGGCGCAAGCCACTCGTCCGGTCTCGCGCACGACGGTGCGCACAAGCTGACGACTCCGTCGACGGTGATCAGCGAATACAACCGCGTAGGCAAGGGCGGCGAGAGCAGCGGCTCGAAAGCGGTGAAGTACCTGGACACCGCCGGCGTGAAGAACGGTAAGGCCGTGATCGGCCAGTGGTCCACGGCCGACTTCGGGGACTACGACCCGCAGCACCCCGACCCGAGCAAGCTGCCCAGCCAGACCGAGCTGCTGACCGCCAAGGGGATAACCATGGTGGGTGGCTACGGTGACATAGCGGATCCCAAGGCATCCCTGGACAAGTACTTCACGGCGATCACCGCGGAGGTCACGCAGAACGACTCCTCGTCGTCCTCGTCGGGCACCAAGCTCGTGGGCCAGCCCGAGGACGTCGACCTGGACGGCGCACTCATGAAGTGCCAGGCGGCGAAGAGCACCAACTCGCTGACCAAGAAGGACTCGACCGACTGGTTCTGCGTGTGGTCCGACTACAGCACCATCGCCATGGTGTCCCCCGGCGACAACACCAAGAGCATCGGCAAGGACGAAGCCGTCGACCTGACCACAAAGCTGCGCGAACAGGTCCGCGCCAAGGCCTGACATCGACGAGGGCGCCCGGTGCATGCACCGGGCGCCCTCGTCTTGCGTGTTCGCGGAAGCGGCTACGCCGTCTTCTGCTCGCCCTGCCCCCGCCCCCGCGCATCCCGCGGAATCAGCGTCGGGTTGACGTTCGAGTGGACGACCTCTGCTGTGATGACGACCCGTGCCACGTCCTTGCGGGACGGGACCTCGTACATCACCGACATCAGGACCTCCTCCATGATGGCGCGCAGGCCTCGTGCGCCGGTCTGGCGGAGGATGGCCTGGTCGGCGATGGACTCCAGGGCCTCGCGTTCGAAGTCCAGTTCCACGCCGTCGAGTTCGAAGAGGCGCTGGTACTGCTTGACCAGGGCGTTGCGGGGCTCCACCAGGATCTTGAGCAGGGCCTCGCGGTCGAGGTTGTGGACCGAGGTGATCACCGGCAGACGGCCGATGAACTCCGGGATCATGCCGAACTTGACCAGGTCCTCCGGCATGACGTCCTCGAAGACGTCCTTCGATTGCAGCTCACGCTTCGAGCGGATCGTCGCGCCGAAGCCGATGCCCTTCGCGCCGGCCCGTGCCTCGATGATCTTTTCCAGTCCGGCGAACGCGCCGCCCACGATGAACAGGACGTTCGTCGTGTCGATCTGGATGAACTCCTGGTGCGGGTGCTTACGGCCGCCCTGCGGCGGGACCGAGGCCGTGGTGCCCTCGAGGATCTTGAGGAGGGCCTGCTGCACACCCTCGCCCGACACGTCGCGGGTGATGGAAGGGTTTTCACTCTTCCTCGCGACCTTGTCGATCTCGTCGATGTAGATGATCCCCGTCTCGGCCTTCTTGACGTCGTAGTCCGCGGCCTGGATCAACTTCAGGAGGATGTTCTCGACGTCCTCGCCGACATAACCCGCCTCCGTCAGCGCCGTCGCGTCCGCGATCGCGAACGGGACGTTCAGCATGCGCGCCAGGGTCTGCGCGAGGAGCGTCTTGCCGGAGCCCGTGGGGCCCAGCAGGAGGATGTTGGACTTCGCCAACTCGATGGCGTCGTCGCGGCCTTGGGCGCCGCCGTTCTCCCCCGCCTGAACCCGCTTGTAGTGGTTGTACACCGCGACTGAGAGAGCCTTCTTGGCGGCCTCTTGGCCGACTACATAGCCCTCCAGGAACTCGTAGATCTCGCGGGGCTTGGGGAGTTCCTCCCACCGCACCTCGCTCGTCTCGGCGAGCTCCTCCTCGATGATCTCGTTGCAGAGATCGATGCACTCGTCGCAGATGTACACACCGGGCCCTGCGATGAGCTTCTTGACCTGCTTCTGGCTCTTGCCGCAGAACGAGCACTTGAGCAGATCGCCGCCGTCACCGATGCGTGCCACGGTGTGCTTCCCCTTCGCCTGGGAGACGCCTGGACGCTTTCGAATCCAGCGGCTCCTGGTGCTGCCTTATGTCCGACGGTACCTTGCCGGGCCCCCCGTTCGGGCCCCCCTTGGCACGGTTCACTTTGACGTGCACCGCGCCAAGGGCGACAGAGTGCGGGTCCTGCGCGTCAGCGGACGATCTCGTTGTTCATCTTCCGGGTGGAGATGATCTGGTCGACGATGCCGTACTCGAGCGCTTCCTCGGCGGTGAGGATCTTGTCACGCTCGATGTCCTCGCGGACCTTCTCGATCGGCCGGTTGGTGTGCTTGGCGAGCATCTCCTCCAGCTGCGACCGCATCCGGGTGAACTCGTTGGCGATGATCTCCAGGTCGGAGAGCTGCCCGCGGCCGGTGCTGCCGGCCGGCTGGTGGATCAGGACGCGGGAGTTCGGCAGCGCCATGCGCTTGCCGGGCGTACCGGCGGCGAGCAGGATGGCCGCGGCGGACGCCGCCTGGCCCATGCACACCGTCTGGATGTCGGGCTTCACGAACTGCATCGTGTCGTAGATCGCCGTGAGGGCGGTCATGTCGCCACCCGGGCTGTTGATGTAGATCGAGATGTCCCGGTCGGGGTCCATCGACTCCAGGCACAGCAGCTGCGCCATGACGTCGTTGGCGGAGGCGTCGTCGATCTGGACGCCGAGGAAGATGACGCGCTCCTCGAAGAGCTTCGCGTACGGGTCGTACTCGCGGATGCCCTGGGAGGTGCGCTCGACGAAGCGCGGAATGACATAGCGGCTCTCGGGCCGCGGCCCGTCGTAGCGGCCGCTGGCGGCGCCGGGGAAGTTGCTCATGTGCGTGTTCACCGTCCTGGTGGCGTTCTGGGGGCTGGAGTACTCGGCGGAGCGTGCGGGGCCGGGCCGGTCAGGCACCGGTGCCGCCGCCTCCCGGAACACCGGAGGCATGCGTGATGATCTCGTCAATGAGACCGTACTCCTTGGCCTCTTCCGGAGTGAACCAGCGGTCGCGGTCGCCGTCGCGGATGATCGTCTCGACGGTCTGGCCGGAGTGCTGCGCGGTCAGCTCGGACATGCGCTTCTTGGTGCGCATCAGGTACTCGGCCTGGATCTTGATGTCCGAGACCGTGCCGCCGAGGCCCGCGGAGCCCTGGTGCATCATGATGTCCGCGTGCGGCAGCGCGAAGCGCTTGCCCGCGGCACCGCCGGTGAGCAGGAACTGGCCCATCGAGGCCGCCATGCCCATGGCGATCGTGACCACGTCGTTCGGGATGTACTGCATGGTGTCGTAGATCGCCATGCCGGCCGTCACCGAGCCGCCGGGGCTGTTGATGTAGAGGTAGACGTCCTTGCTCGGGTCCGCGGCGAGGAGCAGCAGCTGCGCGGTGATCTTGTTGGCGATGTCATCGTCGACCTGCTGGCCGAGGAAGATGATCCGCTCGCCGAGCAGCCGGTTGTAGACCTGGTCGCCGAGGCCACCACCGATGGAAGGTTCGCCGGCGGCGGAGGGCATCAGATTCGTCACGTATCCACCTGCTCGTCTTACGACGGCGCCGGGCCGTCTCACGTAGTCCTGCCGGGGCTTGGCGGGGACTCTGGTCCCCTTGCCCTCGTACTTATGGACCCTAACGCGCTGGTCCCTTCGGGGAATCCCGTGGAAGGGGGTGTTCGCCGGGGGCGTAGCGCGGAGGGCACCGTCGGTAATGCGGTACGGATCGTGGGGGGCGGTATGGAAATCAGCGGGCTGCGGGCGGGTGGGGGCTGGTCGCGCAGTTCCCCGCGCCCCTTCGGGTCGGCAGCCGCCGCATACGACAACGGACCCCCGGGAGAAAGTCCCCCAAGGGCCCGTCGTACGCCGTCACACGCTCCGCGGGGCTCAGCCCTCGGTCTTCTCCTCGTCCGCGGCCTCGGCGGCACCCTCGACGCCCTCGACGGCCTCGACCGTCTCCGTGGCCGCCTCGACCTCGTCCTCGTCGTCCAGGTCGACGATCTCGCCGTTCGTGTCCTTCACCGTGGCGGCCTCGACCACGACGGCCAGGGCCTTGCCGCGGGCGACCTCGCCGACGAGGAGGGGCACCTGGCCGCCCTCGACGACGGCCTGGGCGAACTGGTCGGGGGACATGCCGGAGGACGCCGCACGCCGCATGAGGTGCTCGGTGAGCTCCTCCTGGTTGACGTTGAGCTTCTCCGTCTTGACCAGCTCGTCGAGGACGAACTGGGTCTTGATGCCCTTGACCGCGGCCTCGCGGGTCTCGGTCTCGAACTCCTCGGCGGTCTTGCCCTGGATCTCCAGGTACTTGTCGAGGGTGAGGCCCATCTGCCCGAGCTGGTGGTGCTCGAGGTTGTGCTTACGGGTGTTGATCTCGTCCTCGAGCAGCTTCTCGGGGACCGGGACCTCGACCAGTTCGAGCAGCTTCTCCAGGACGCGCTCCTGGGCCTGCGTGGCCTGGTCGTACTGCTTCATGTTCTCGAGGCGCTTGCGGCTGTCCGCCTTCAGCTCGTCGAGCGTGTCGAACTCGGAGGCGAGCTGCGCGAACTCGTCGTCCAGCTCGGGCAGTTCGCGGGCGGCGACCTGGGTGACCTTGACGGTGACCTCGGCCTCCTTGCCGGCCGCCGAGCCGCCCTTGAGCTCGGAGGTGAAAGTGGCCTCGCCACCGGCCTCCAGGCCCTTCACGGCGTCGTCGATGCCGTCGAGGAGCTCGCCGGAGCCGATGGTGTAGGAGACGCCCTCGGCCACGCCGTCCTCGAGGACCTCGCCCTCGACCTCGGCCTGCAGGTCGATCGTGACGACGTCGCCGTCCTCGGCGGCACGCTCGACCGGCGAGGTGGAGGCGAAGCGCTCACGGAGCTGCTCGACCGACTTCTCGATGTCCTCGTCGGTCACCTCGACGGCGTCGACCTCGACCTCGATGCCCGAGTAGTCCGGGATCTCCAGGGCCGGGCGGACGTCGACCTCGGCGGTGAAGTTCAGCGTCTCGCCGTCCTTCAGCTCGGTGATGTCGACCTCGGGCTGGCCCAGCGGGTTGAGCTCGGCCTCGTTGACCGCCTCGGTGTAGAACTTCGGCAGCGCGTCGTTGACGGCCTCCTCCAGCACGGCGCCGCGGCCGAACCGCTGGTCGATGACGCGGGCCGGGATCTTGCCCTTGCGGAAGCCCTTCACCGTGACCTGCTGGTTGATTTTCTTGTACGCCGCGTCGAGGCTGTCCTTGAGCTCCTCGAAGGGCACCTCGACAGTGAGCCGAACCCGGGTCGGGTTCAGGGTCTCCACGGCGCTCTTCACGGTTCGGTCTCCTTGTGGCTGACTTCTTGGTGTTCGCCGGAGCCAGACAGGTCCGGCGGATTTCGCCGCCCGGAGGAGTTCGTAGGCCGAGTGGGCCGGGACACACGGGCGCGCAGCTTGCATAGTAACCGCAGCGGCCGAACGCCCCAAAAGGCGATCATCAGGCGTGGCCGACGAATGATCTCGGCCGGTGGTCGGGGTGGCGGGATTTGAACCCACGGCCTTCCGCTCCCAAAGCGGACGCGCTACCAAGCTGCGCCACACCCCGTCTGGTGCGACACGTAGGGTACATGCCCGCAGGCACTGTGACCGCCGCATTTGCGGAGCGCGTGGGCGCACGGTGGCGCGGCGCGCAACGGGTGTGCGGCGAGCGCATACGACCCGCTACGATGCCTCCAGTGCCGCGGTCCACGACCTGCGGCGCGTCCTGTGCGGGCGTAGCTCAATGGTAGAGCCCTAGTCTTCCAAACTAGCTACGCGGGTTCGATTCCCGTCGCCCGCTCTGTACGGCTCAGGGCCAGGTCAGAGGATGATTCCTCCGCCTGGCCCTGATCGCTTCCCCGGACTGCGTACATACGGGCACGTCTGTACGTGACGTACAGATCCACGCCCGCCCGGAAGTCACATCACTCCCAGAAGCCCCCATCAGAAGCTGATCGAGTTGATCGTCTGGGCTATCGAGTCGAGGAACCGCTGGATGGACGGGGCCATGCCGGTCGAGGCGAGGAAGAAGCCGAAGAGGATCGCGACGATGGCGGGGCCGGTCTTGATGCTCCCCCCTCGGATCAGCACCACAAGGATGATCGCCAACAGCAGCACCACGGACAGTGAAATGGCCACACTGATCACACCCTCGGTCGGTCCGCTCTCCCGGCCCGGAGGCACATCCCCGCACCCCCGCCAGAACCATCGTGCCACCAACCCGGTCACCCTATGCGGCGCGTGACGCATCGTCGGACAACCGCCCGCGACGGGGTGACGCGCGGCACAGTAATTAGGGAGCCCTACCGCACCCGGAGCACAGGGAATTGCGGGCTTGGTTTCGCTGTCCACACATCTCGTCCGCAGCTAATTCGAATTGTTGGCCGAAGGACCGCGTTATGCCCCAATTAGTCACGACGAATCGGGACATCAAGGGTGAACGGCGGCCTACTATGTGCCGACCATCACGTGGACAAAGACGTCGACTTCCGTGAATCCGGGGCACCCGAAGCCCCATAACAAGGAAACACACTGGGGGTTTTACGAAATCCCACAGACGACGCTAGGGTGCCTCAGATGTTCGACGCCGCCTCGTCCCACGGCCAGCACCGAAAGCCGCTCCCACCGGCACAGTCGCCGGTGAACGGAGTGCCGAGTCCGCGTGCCCCGATGAGTACGCAGAAGCGGGACAGACCGGGCAAACAGCGCGACTCGTTCTTCGACAACGCCAAGTACCTGGCGATCGTGCTCGTCGCGATCGGTCACTCCTGGGAACCGCTGAAGGGCGACAGCCGCATCCTGGAGGGCGTGTACACCGTCGTGTACACCTTCCACATGCCGGCGTTCATCATCATCTCCGGCTTCTTCTCGCGCAGTTTCGACATGCGCCCGGACCGGCTGAAACGGCTCATCACCGGCGTCGCCGTGCCGTACATCGTCTTCGAGACCGCCTATCCGCTCTTCAAGCGGTTCGTCGACCACGCCCCTGACCAGGAGATCAGCCTCCTCGATCCCTGGTATCTGACCTGGTTCCTGTGCGCCCTGTTCATCTGGCGGCTGACCACACCCATCTGGAAACTGGTCCGCCTGCCGCTCCCGCTGGCGATCGGCCTCGCCATGCTGGCGTCGGTCACCCCGAACATCGGCGACGACCTGGACCTCCAGCGCGTCCTGCAGTTCCTGCCGTACTTCGTGCTGGGCCTGTGCCTGAAGCCGCACCACTTCCAGCTGGTGCGCCGCCGCTGGGTGCGCATCGCGTCGGTGCCGGTCTTCGCGGCCGCGCTGGCGGTCGGCTGGTGGAGCGTGCCGCGGATGAACACCGCGTGGCTCTACCACCGCCAGTCCGCCCAGGAGTTCGGCGCTCCCTGGTGGTGCGGCCCGCTCATGGTCCTGGCGCTGTTCGGCTGCTCGCTGGTGCTGACCGCCTGCTTCTTCGCCTGGGTGCCGCGCCGGAAGATGTGGTACACCGCGCTGGGCGCCGGCACCCTGTACGGCTATCTGCTGCACGGCTTCGTGATCAAGTTCGCCGACTACCGGGGCTGGTTCGACCACCCCGCGCTGCACCACCCGCTCGGCGAGATCCTGGTCAGCGTCCTGGCCGCGGCGGTCGTCACCGTGCTGTGCACCAAGCCCGTGCAACGCGTCTTCCGGTTCGCCATGGAGCCGAAGATGGAGTGGGCGTTCAAGCGGGACGCGGCCGAACTGGCCCGTGAACGACAGAAGGCGGAAGGCGCCCGCGAGAAGGTCAGCGCGTAGCCGGGCCCCGTCCAAACCGTCCCGCCGTCCGGCCGTCCGTCAGCCCGGGAACAGACCGAGAAGTGCCCGCATCCGCGCGTACTTCTCGGTCAGCCGTTTCCGGACAGGTTCGTCGAGGACCGCGAGACGCTCCGGGTCCGCGTTGTGGGCCAGATCGGCCTCCTTCACCAGCAGCGCGCCGGGTGTCCGGAGAATGCGCTCGGCGTACGCCTCCGGCTCCTCCCCCGCCCGCTTGGTGACGGCGAGCACGATGTCCTTGGTGCGCCGGCTCAGCGCGGCCCCGCTCAGCCACTCGCGCGACAGCGCGTGGTCCTCCACGGAGTCGTGCAGCCAGCCCGCCGCGATCTGCTCGTCGTCCCCGCCCCGGGCGCGTACGCCCTCCGCGACGGCCTGCAGATGTTCCGCGTACGGCCGTCCCGCCTTGTCCGTCTGCCCCTCGTGGGCGGCGCGGGCGACGGCCTCGACCTCGGTCAGGGTGAGCATGCGATGCGTTTCGGTCACTGTCCCAGTGTCCCCCGCGTCAATGGCCGTCGTACGGCCCTTCGGTGACCGCGCGCGGGTCAGCGGACCGCCGCGACCGCGGCGTCCCGGCAGATCAGCAGCAGCGCCCGGTCGTCGTTGACGTCCTTGGCCACCGCCTCGATGAGGTGCCAGGCGGCGCCGTGGAAGCCTCCGGCCACATACCGGTCGGCCTCCCCCGTCAGCCGGTCTATGCCCTCGACGATGTCCCGGTCGGAGGTTTCCACCAGACCGTCCGTGAACAGCATCAACACGTCCCCGGGACGAAGCGACCCCTTCACGGGGTCGAATTGAGCGCCGTCGTACACACCGAGCAGCGGCCCTTCGGCGGCCTTCTCCTCCCAGCGACCGCTGCCGGCGCTCAGCTGCAGCCCCGGCGGATGGCCCGCCGAGAACAGCTCGTAGTCCCCGGAGTCGAGGTCCAGGACCAGATGGATCGAGGTGGCGAACCCCTCGTCCCAGTCCTGGCGCAGGAGATAGCCGTTGGCCGCGGGAAGGAACGCGTGCGGCGGCAGCGAGCCCAGCAGCCCGCCGAAGGCCCCCGACAGCAGCAGCGCCCGAGACGCCGCGTCCATGCCCTTGCCGGACACGTCCGTGAGGACGACCTCCATCGTGCGGCCGTTGTTCGTACGGGCCGCGACCACGAAGTCGCCCGAGAAGGACTGGCCGCCCGCCGGCCGCAGCGCCATCTCCCGGTGCCAGCCGCGCGGCAGCTTCGGCAGCTTGCTCTGCACCCGGATCCGCTCGCGCAGGTCGAACAGCATCGTGCCGCCGCGCCGCCAGGGCACCCCCACCCGGCTGCGGAACTGGGCCGTGAGCAGCCCGAAGAAGCCACAGGCGGCGACCACCAGGACCACGCCGGGGGTGACCCGGGACGGCCCCTCCGTGTACGGCCCCAGCTGCACCGACTCCACGATCAGCGCCGTCGCCGCCGCCGCGTACAGCCCGAGCAGACTCGCCGGACGCAGCAGCAGCCCGCCCGCGACGATCGGCAGCACCAGCGTGGCCGGTGAGCACCACACCGAGTTGGCGAGCGTCATGGACGCGAGGACCGGGATCGTCAGCAGCAGTCCGAAAAGTGCGATCCAGTCCGAGCCGTCACCACGGAAGTAGTCCACGGCACTTCTGCGCACACCGACCCGGGCCCGGTGCCACTGCATCCTCCACCGGGCCGTCAGCGTCTCGGCCTTCGCGCGCCGCTCTCCTCCTGCTGCCATTAGTCCGGGACCCTATCCAGCGGACCAGCCGCTTGGCACGCGAGGTCCGACTTATCCCCCGTCCGAGGCTCAACTTCACAGAAGCCCGTCACACGGCCGCTCGGGAGAAATTAACTCGCTCGTCCCGCAATGCCCTGGTACGCATGGCTCATGGGCACTGACCTCACGAGCGACCGCACGACCGAACTGCGCGTACTGCGCCGGGAAGACCTCGGCCTCTGGTACGACCACTTGATCCGCGCCTTCGGTGCGGTCCCCGAGTCGGCCGAGGAGCGGGAACTGTGGACCTCGCTCATCGAGCCCGACCGGGCGATCGGCGCGTGGGACGGGGACGAGCTCGTCGGCACGACGGGGGCCTTCGCCTTCCGGCTCACCGTGCCGGGCGGCGCCCCGGTGCCGGCCGCGGGCGTCACGATGGTGAGCGTGGCCGCCACGCACCGGCGGCGCGGTGTGCTGACCTCGATGATGCGACGGCAGTTGGACGACGTGCGGGCATGGGGCTGGCCGCTCGCGGTCCTGACCGCGTCCGAGCCGGTCATCTACGGACGGTTCGGGTACGGCGTCGGGTCGTATCACGTGAACGCCGAGATCGACACGGACCGGGTACGGCTGTCGGTGCCGCCCGGTACCGACGCCGTACGACTGCGGTACGCCGCACCGGCCGATGTGCTCGACGTGTGCGAGGCGCTCTACGCCCGGCGCGTGCCGCTGCGCCCGGCCATGGTGGAGCGGCTGCCCGGCTGGGACCGGATGGCGCTGCTCGACCCGGAGAGCGAGCGGCACGGGGCGTCGCCACTGCTGTGCGTACTGGCCGAGCGGGACGGGCAGGCCGTGGGGTTCGCGCGCTTCCGGATCAAGCCCGACTGGGAACCGGCCGGCCCCAAAGGCACGGTGGTGCTGGAGGACCTGGAGGCGCTGGACGCGGCCGCGCACGCCGCGCTGTGGCGGTTCCTGTTCGACATCGACCTCACCTCGACGATCGACGCGCGGCGGCGGCCGGTGGACGAGCCGTGGCAGTACCTGGTGTCCGACATCCGGCGCTGCCGGGTGCTGGTGCGCGACTCGCTGCACGTACGGCTCGTGGACGTCGGCGCGGCGCTGGAGGCGCGGACCTACCAGGCCCCGGTCGATGTGGTGTTCGAGGTCGAGGACGTCTTCTGCCCCTGGAACAGCGGGCGTTGGCGGCTCAGTGGGGACATGAAGGGGGCGTCCTGCGAACGCACCGAGGAGGCGGCCGACCTCGCCCTGTCCGTACGGGAGTTGGGAGCCGCGTACCTCGGTGGCGTCCCGCTGCTGTCGCTGGCCGGGGCCGGACGGGTGCGGGAGCTGCGGCCGGGCGCGCTGGCGGAGGCGTCGACGGCCTTCGGCTCGCCGGCGGCACCCTGGCTGCCGCACGGGTTCTGACGACCGGTCACGGTCTCCCGGCGGCCGGTCAGGCCTTCTGGCAGGCCGGGCACCAGAAGAGGTTGCGGGCGGCGAGGCCCGCGGTGCGGATCTCGGTACCGCAGATGTGGCAGGGCAGGTTCGCCCTGCGGTAGACGTACACCTCGCCGCCGTGGTCGTCGACGCGCGGCGGGCGGCCCATCGCCTCCGGGGTGTGTTCGGGACGGACGGTGTCGATGCGGTTGTTGCGGACGCCCTCGCGCATGAGGTCCACGAGGTCGCGCCACATCGTGTCCCACTCGGCGGGGGTGATGTCCCTGCCCGCGCGGTACGGGTCGATGCCGTGCCGGAAGAGGACCTCGGCGCGGTAGACGTTGCCGACGCCCGCGATGACCTTCTGGTCCATCAGGAGGGCGGCGATCGTCGTACGACTGCGCCGCACCCGGGCGTAGGCGGCCGTCGGGTCGGCGTCGGTGCGCAGCGGGTCGGGGCCGAGGCGGTCGTGTATCGCCCGCTTCTCGGGGTCCGTGATCAGGGCACAGGTGGTGGGGCCGCGGAGGTCGACGTACGCGGTCGCGTTCGCGAGGCGCAGGCGGACCGTGTCGGTGGGCGGGGGCGCGGGGGCGTCGCCGAAGTTGACCTTGCCGAAGAGGCCGAGGTGGATGTGGACCCAGTCGGTGTCACGGAAGCCGAGGAAGAGGTGCTTGCCGTGGGCCTCCGTGCGGGTGAGCTCCGCTCCGTTCAGCAGCTCGGCCGCGTCGGAGAACTTGCCCTGGGGGCTGGTGACTCGCGTCGGTGTGTCCAGGAAATGGTTGGCGTACTCCTGCGCCAGCCGGTGGATCGTGTGCCCTTCTGGCACGGGTGCCGTGTCCTTCCCTGCCGCCCGGGGCTCCGCCCCGGATCCCGATTCCCACGCACGGGCGGGGGACCGAAGCCCCCCGTCCGGCGTCAGTCCTGCTGCGGGTGGTGCGCCGGGATCGGCGGCAGGTCGCCCGTCGTCTCGTACTCCGACAGCATGTCGATGCGGCGGATGTGACGCTCGTCACCGGAGAACGGCGTGTTGAGGAAGGTCTCGACGAACTTCGTCGCCTCCTCCTGCGTGTGCATGCGCGCACCCACGGCCACGACGTTGGCGTTGTTGTGCTGCCGGCCGAGGGAGGCCGTCTCCTCGCTCCAGGCGAGGGCGGATCGCACGCCCTTGACCTTGTTGGCGGCGATCTGCTCGCCGTTGCCCGAACCGCCGATCACGATGCCGAGGGCGTCGGGGTCCGCGGCCGTCTTCTCCGCGGCGCGCAGACAGAAGGGCGGGTAGTCGTCCTGGGCGTCGTAGATGTGCGGGCCGCAGTCGACGGGGTCGTGACCCGCCGCCTTGAGCCACTCGACGAGGTGGTTCTTGAGTTCGAAGCCCGCATGGTCCGAGCCGAGATACACGCGCATGGGACGAGTGTGACACGGCCGTGGCGGGGCGGCAGCTCCGGGTGCCAGCCAGGAAAAATGTGAGTCTCGCCATAGAACCTCAAGGAAACCTCAAGTAACAATCCGGATTCGAAGGTTCCCGAATTCGTTCGCCTCAGATTCACTGGACCGGCTCGTACGCCGCTGTACGGGTAAGCCCAACAGGCGCAAAGGAATCCCCGCCCATGAACCCTGGTTCCGGACTCCAGGCAGGACTCAAGAACCGCCATCTGACGATGATCGCCATCGGCGGTGTCATCGGCGCCGGCCTCTTCGTCGGCTCCAGCTCGGGTATTGCAACCGCAGGCCCCGGCATCCTCCTGTCGTACGCCCTCGTCGGCACGCTCGTCGTCCTCGTGATGCGCATGCTCGGCGAGATGTCCGCCGCAAATCCGACCTCCGGCTCGTTCTCCGCGCACGCCGACCGTGCCCTCGGCCGCTGGGCCGGGTTCTCCATCGGCTGGCTCTACTGGTTCTTCTGGGTGGTGGTGCTGGCCGTGGAGGCCACCGCCGGCGCCACGATCCTCGAAGGGTGGATCCCGGCAGTACCGCAGTGGGGCTGGGCCCTGATCGTGATGGTCGTGCTCACCGCGACCAACCTCGTCTCCGTCGGCTCCTACGGTGAGTTCGAGTTCTGGTTCGCCGGGATCAAGGTCGTCGCGATCGGCGCGTTCATCGTGATCGGCGGGCTGGCCGTCTTCGGCGTGCTGCCCGGCGTCCACAGCACCAAGGCCGGCTTCGGCAACCTCACCGACCACGGCGGCTTCCTGCCGAACGGCCCCGGCACGATCCTCACCGGCGTCCTGCTCGTCGTCTTCTCCTTCATGGGCAGCGAGATCGCCACCCTGGCCGCCGGCGAGTCGGAGAACCCGCAGCGAGCCGTCACCAAGTCGACGAACAGCATCATCTGGCGTATCGGCGTCTTCTACCTCGGCTCGATCCTCGTGGTCGTCACCCTGCTGCCGTGGAACGACCCGGCCATCAAGGAGAAGGGCTCGTACGTCGCCGCCCTCGACTCCCTCGGCATCGCACACGCCGGCGAGATCATGAACTTCATCGTGCTGACCTCGGTGCTGTCCTGCCTCAACTCCGGCCTCTACACGGCCTCCCGGATGGCGTTCTCGCTGGGCCAGCGCGGTGACGCGCCGAAGGCGTTCGCGAAGACCACCTCCCGTGGTGTGCCGATGACGGCGATCATCGCCTCCGTGGTCTTCGGCTTCGTGGCCGTGTTCTTCAACTACAAGTTCCCGGACTCGGTCTTCCTCTTCCTGGTCAACTCCAGTGGCGCGGTGGCCCTGTTCGTGTGGCTGGTCATCTGCTTCTCGCAGCTGCGGATGCGGAAGATCATCCAGCGTGAGGCGCCGGAGAAGCTCGTCGTGAAGATGTGGCTGTACCCGTACCTGACCTGGGCGACGGCCGCGCTGATCGTGTTCGTCCTCGGCTACATGCTGACCGACACCGAGGGTGAGAGCAGCGGACGTACGACCGTGCTGCTGTCACTGATGGTCGCGGCGGTCGTGATCGCGATCGCCTTGGTGAAGCAGAAGTTCGTCGGGGACCGTTCGACGGTGGCCCTGGAGTCCGACGAGAAGACCGACAAGGTGCCCGTCGGCTGACGTCGGTGACCCCGTCACCGTGACGAGGGGAGGGAGCCCGCCGGGTTCCCTCCCCTTGGGCGTTCCCGGCCGGGTTCACAGCACCGTGAAGCTCTCCTTGACCTTGTCGTACGTCTTCAGGGCCTGGGGCTCGATGTCCGGCTGGTACCAGGTGTTGATCTGGTACGACTTCCCCTCCACGTCGAAGCCGAGCAGTCGGGCGTGCCAGTGGTCGCCCTTGAGCGTGAAGGTGTACTCCCAGACGACCGCCGGGTGGCCCTGGAAGGTGGTCTCCTCGAGCCGGATCTTGACGTAGTCCCGGCCCTGGCGGGCGCTCTGCTCCGAGGTGCGCCAGGTGTCCATCAGATCGCCGCGGGCGAGCGACGACTTGCCGACCAGTTCCTGGCGGCCGTCCGGGGAGGTGTAGTGGACCTCGGAACCGGTCTTCACATCACGCCGCCAGCCCTCGGGCGTCGCCCAGGCGAACCCGCCGGCCTCCCGGTGCGCGCCCGGCGGCAGGCTCTGCGGCCGGGCGGTGCCCTCGACGGTGGGTGACGGAGTACTCGTACTCGTGGCGCCGCTGCTGCTGCCGCTGCTTACGGAAGAGGCCGGCGAGGAGCCGGCGTGCGTGTCGTCCCGCCGACCACCGGACGACATGGTGAGCAGGACCGCGACCACGGCGGCTACGGCGACCAGACCGACGGCGGCGAGGATGCCGGTGCGGTGACGGGGTACCGGGGTGACCGGGTCCGGGGGTTCGCCCTGCGGCATGCCGACGGTGCGGGGGCCGCGCGGGCCCGGCGGACCGTGGCCGGGGCCACGCTGGGTCTCCGCCTCGGCACGGGTGAGGGAGACGCCCTTACGGGGGTGGACTCCGGGTGCCGGTCCCGCGGAGTTGCTGGAGGGCGTCTCGGAACGGGCTTCGGAGCGCAGTTCGGAAGCGGCTGCGGGGGGCCCGGGCGGTGTTTCGGGGGGTGTGGGTAGGGGCTCAGGGGCCGCGGGAGGTATTTCAGGGGGTGCGGCGGGCGAGGTGGCGGCCTGCGGCACCGCGTCGCGCACCGGATCGGGCTCCGCGCGGGGGTCGGGGAGCGGCGAGGACTCCGGACCTCGTACATGCTCGGCCGAACGCCCCTCCCCCACCGGCAGAGTCGGTATCGGAGGTGGATACGCGACCGGCCACAGGGCGTCCTCCACCTCGGGGAGGCCCGCCCTGACGGTCGGCTCCTTCTCCAGGAGTGCCGCCAGGATGTCGCGCAACGGGCCCGCCGCGGCGGGGAGTACGGGCTCCTCGTACAGCACCGCGTGCAGTGTCGCGAGGGTCGTGTCCCGGGAGAAAGGGGAGCGGCCGCCCAGGGCCGCGCACAGGGTCGCGCCCAGGGACCAGATGTCGGACGGCGGTCCCTGCGGGTCTCCCGACACCCGCTCGGGGGCCATGTAGTCGGGGGAGCCGACGAGCATGCCGATCATGGTGAGCGCCTTGGCGTCCTGGATGGCCGCGATACCGAAGTCCGTGAGCACCACACGCCCGCCGCTCCGCTCGACGAGAACGTTGCCGGGCTTGATGTCCCGGTGCAGCACTCCCCCGGCGTGCACCTGCCGCAGTGCCGCCACCAGCCCCAGCCCGATCCGCGCCGTCTCGGGCGGAGCCAGCGGGCCCTCCTGCGCCACGATCTGTTCCAGCGAGCGCCCGGCGACCAGTTCCATGACGATCCACAGACGTTCGCCCTCGTCGACGACGTCGTACACGCGCACGACATTGGGGTGGTCGATCCGGGCCGTCGCCCTGGCCTCGCGCAGCGTGCGCTCACGGCGGGTGCGCGTGTCCTCCGCGTCCAGCCCGTCTATACGCATTTCCTTGACCGCAACCTGCCGGTCGAGCATTTCGTCGGCGGCTCGCCACACACGCCCCATTCCCCCCTGGCCGATGCTTTCGACCAGCCGGTACCGCCCCGTCACCAGTAACCCTGGAACGCCACCGCTTCGCGCATTCCCCGGCAATCCACCCACCCCCCTCGACGACCGTAACAACGGAAGCACAATGGTCACACTTCGCGTCGTACCAGCATAGTGCGGAGAAATCTTGTGGTACCTCTTCAAGTACTGCGAATTCAGGCGCAGTCCAGGGGGTTGCAAGGGGGACGAACATGAGTTCTCGTCGTTTGACGGTCGTCGTGGGATCGCTGGTCACGGCATCTTTCTCCGCCGTGATGATCCTTCCGTTCACGGCCACCGCCGATGACCAGGGATCGGGAAGCAGCAAGGGGGGAAAGGCGGTTGACGAGGCACCGGCGGGCGTGAAGCTGAGCACGCTGCTGCCCGAGAAGATCTCGGTCGACAACAGTTCGCAAAAGACAGCGATTACCGCCACCGTCAAGAACGACGGCAGCAAGGACAGCGGTGACATCAGGCTTTTGGTGGTCGGTTTCGACGGCCTGAAGGTGACAGCTGTTCAGGGCTGTGACGCCATAGCGAAAAAGGATCTGCCCGCGGAATCGAACAGCGGTTTCAGTTGCCCGGTCGGCAATCTCGCGGCGGGCAAGTCCAAGTCGTATGACGTAGAAGCGACTTACGACCTGGGCAAGACGGGCAAGATCTGTCTGCCCGTCCAGACCACCGACGGGAAGAAGACCTTCTGGCAGCAGGGCCCGGTGCCCTTCGGTACGACGAACCCGTCGCCGAACGCCCCGGCCACCCCGCTGCTGCTCGGCACCGACAACAAGCCGGTGGCACCGGGCGGCGACCAACTGCCCAAGACCGGCGTGGGCCGTGACGTCCTGCCGCTCGGCGCGGCCGGCGCGGCGCTGATCACGGCGGGCGCGGCGGGGCTGTGGTGGTCACAGCGGCTGCCGCGGTCCGCCCGGCAGCGGGGCTGACGCGAACGGCCGCACTGCCCGACGGATTCTGTCGGGCAGTGCGGCCGTACTGCGGGCGCAGGAGGAACTTCGTCCCCCGGACTACGAAGTCACCGCTTGTCGGCGAACTTCCAGGCCGTGGGCAGCAGGCCCATCGCCAGGGCGGCCTTCAGGGCATCGCCGATGAGGAACGGGGTCAGGCCGTTCGCGATCGCCGCGGAGGCGGGCATGTCGGCGGCGTAGGCCAGGTAGGGGACGCCGACGGCGTAGATGATGGCCTCGCCGAGCAGCATCGTGCCCGCCGTGCGCAGTACGGAGCGGTCGGCGCCGCGGCGGGCCAGGGCTCCGACGACGGTGGAGGCCAGGATCATGCCGAGGATGTAGCCGAAGGAGACGGCACCCGCACCGGAGGTGCCGCTCGCGAACCACGGCACGCCGACGACACCCGCGAGCGCGTACAGCGCGAGGGAGAGGAAGCCGCGTCCGGCACCGAGGGACGTACCGACGAGCAGGGCGGCGAAGGTCTGGCCGGTCACCGGCACCGGGGAGCCGGGCACCGGGACGGAGATCTGGGCCGCGAGGCCGGTGAGCGCGGCGCCGCCGACCACGAGGGCGACATCGCGCACACGGATGGGGGCACCGCCCTGCTCGAGCGAAGCCGAGAGCTTGGGGGAGGGCAGGAGGTCGGCGAGGACTGCGCCGGGGCGGGCGGTGGCGGTGCTCATGGGGACTCCGCGGGTGTGGGCACGTTGGGACACCGTGACGCTATCCCGCCGCGCCGGAGTCGATCACCGTCAGCGCTCGACAAGGGGGGAACGGGGGCTTGGTGGGCTCCACACAAATGGCGCCTGATACACCGGGTTCGGCGTGATACCGATCACTGAGGTGGGGATGGCTGGCTCACTTCGCACGCCGTGGGCCGGATTGTGGGTTCCCGCCAAAGGAATCCTACTGCTCTGGTCGGATTCACCTTCCCTGCCGTACGCTTCCAGCCATGGTTGCCCAGGCCCGGAACTTGACGTCGCGTCGCTATGTCGACCTGCGACGCCAGGGCACGGCCACCTGTCGCCGTCCGGTCTGAGGCGCGGTCGCGACGCGCCTCGACGTCCGAGACGTGTCGGCCCCGTTCCGAAAGACGGTCAACCATGCCCCGTGCCACGGCACTCCTTCTCCCTTCCCCCATACCCCGAGCCGCCGACAGCGACCGGCGGCGGACCGGCGCCAGCCTCGTGCTGCGGTCCGTGCTGGAACACGGACCGGTGGCCCGCAGCACCATCGCCCGGCTGACCGGGCTGTCGCCCGCGTCCGTGACGGACTGCTGCAGCTGCAAGCTGTTTGCAATAAGAGGTTCGGAGGGGACCATACCCCGAGACGCCCTGCCTCGTGATCGTCTTCTCACCCTTCACGTGAGGCAGGCGGATGAGGGGACCGGCCCCGCGAGGACGTGACTCGTGGGGCCGGTCCTGTTCAGCGGGCCGGTCCTGGTCAGGGGCAGGGGACGTTGAGCGACAGCAGGGCCGTGGACCGGCCGTCGACGCGGATCTCGCTGACCGCCGCGTTGCGCAGTTGCGGGAAGACCCGGCGGTATCCGGCCAGGGGAATGCCCAGCAGTGAGCACAGCACCAGTCGCAGCAGGGTGTTGTGGGCGACGACCAGGACGCGCCCGCCGGGGTGGGCGGCGGCGATACGGCGCAGGGCCGCCGTGCCCCGGGCCGCGGCGGAGCGGGGGTCCTCGGCGCCGGGGAAGGGGTGGGCCACCGGATCGGCACGGAAGGCCTCCGCGGCGTCCGGGTTCTCGGCGGCGAACTCGGCGAGGGTACGGCCCTCCAGCACCCCGAAGTCGCACTCCCGCAGGCCGGGTTCGCGCCGTGCGGTGAGTCCCAGGGCGCGGCAGGCGGGCTCGGCGGTGACGATCGCCCGGGAGACGGTCGAGGTCCAGATCGCGTCGACCGGGTGCGCGGCGGCCCACCGGCCCAGCCGCTCGGCCTGTTCCCGGCCGGTGTCGGTGAGGGCGACGTCGCTGACTCCGGCGTAGCGGTTCTCGGCGTGCCAGACGGTCTGGCCGTGGCGGGCGAGGAGGAGGGTGGCGCTCATGAGTGTGCAGTATCGGCGTCGATGCGGCTCCGCGCATGCGCCGCGACCGGCGCGGGCAGCCAGCCCCTCGACTCCAGCGCGTCGAGGAGGCAGGCGTAGGGCTCGGTGAAGCGGGCCGTGCGGTCGGGGCGGGGTTCGACGACGGTACGGATGCGGACCATGCGGCCCGCGGCGTCCGCGAGGGTGTGCGCCGCGCCGGTGCCGTGGGCGGCCAACGCGGCCATTCCCAGGGCCGGTTCGGTCTGTTCGGGTACGCGGGCCGGGCGGGCCAGGATGTCGGCGCGCAGCTGGTTCCAGTAGGCGCTGCGGGCCGCTCCGCCGGTGAAGGCGAGGGGGCCGTCGAGCGGGGCGCCGAGATGGTGCAGACAGTCCAGGCAAAGGCGTTCGGTCAGGGCCACTCCCTGGAGGAGGGCGGCCCAGTGGTCGGCGTCCGACACGGGTTCGCCCAGGAGGAGGGCGGTGGCGTCGGGGGCCCGGAAGGGAAAGCGTTCGCCCCGCGACACCAGGGGGTACGCGAGCGCACCCGACGGCTCGAAGGCGGCGGCCGCGGCGTCCAGCGCGGCCGGGTCGGCGTCCGGGAAGCGGACCGTCAAGGCCCCGGCGCCGACGCTGGACGCACCTCCGGGCAGCCAGCTGCCGTCCGGTGCACGGTGGTTGTAGACCACGCCCGCCGTGTCGCGGACGGGCACCGAGGAGGCGCCCTTGAGGACGAGCGTCGTGCCGAGCACCGAGTTCCAGGCGCCCTCGCTCAGCGCGCCCGACGCGATCTGTGCCGCGCAGCCGTCGGTCATGCCGGCGATGACGGGCGTGCCGGCCGGAATCCCGGTGGCCTCGGCGGCGGACGGACAGACCTCGCCAAGACGGGTACCGGGCCGGACGACGTCGGGGAGCGCGTCCGCCGGAACACCGGTGCCGTCCGGCCAGACGTCGCGCTCGACGTCGTACGCCGTCTTGAGCGCATGGCTGGAATCGGTCGGGACCGTATGCCCGACCAGACGTGCGTTGATCACGTCCGGCTGATGGGTGACCCGGCCGGGGCCGTGGGCAGCGAGCAGCCACAGTGCCTTCGGCAGCGCCCAGGTGTCCTGCACCGCGAGCCCCGCCCTCCGCAGCCGCGCCGCCTCCGCCCCGGCCCGCCCGTCGTCGTACATCAGCGCCGGACTCACCGGCCGTCCCGCCGCATCCGTCAGCAGTACGGTCCCCGAGGTCCCGCACACCGCGACCCCGCCCACCCGGTGCCCGCCCCGCAAGGCGCCCCGGGAGGCGGCGCACACCCCGGCCCACCACTGGCCGGGATCCTGCTCGTGCCGCACCCCCTCCCGCCGCCCGCGCAGCTCGGCCGAGCCACGGCCCAGGACCCTGCCGTCGGCGGTGACGAGCAGCGCGCGGACGCCCTGTGTCCCCAGGTCGATCCCCAGCCATGCCGCGCCCTCGGACCTCATCCGGACCTCCCACATATCGCGTTGCGCGCTGTGAACTTCCCACTCTGCACCGATATTTCGTCCTGCACGAGGGATTGACGACCCTCCCCGACCGTTACACCCTCTGTTAGCGAGTCGACTCGACGTGTTAACCCGACCGGCCCCGACCCCCACGGAGGTCACGGATGGACAGGCACGCGCACGACCGCCGACGCTTCCTCGCCCTCGGCGCGGCCACCGCCGCGGCCCCGCTGCTCACGGCCTGCGGTGCCGGATTCGGCGGCGGCGACGACAAGAAGGGCGACGGCTCCGCCGCCGACGACGTCACCGGGTCGTTCGACTGGAAGCGCGAGCGAGGCAGGACCGTGAAGGCGCTGCTCAACAAGCACCCGTACACGGACGCCCTGATCGCCGACCTGAAGTCGTTCACCGCGAAGACCGGCATCGAGGTCGAGTACGACGTCTTCCCCGAGGACAACTACTTCGACAAGCTCACCGTCGACCTCTCCAGCGGGCGGGCCTCGTACGACGTCTTCATGCTCGGCGCGTACATGGTGTGGCAGTACGGGCCGCCGGGCTGGCTGGAGGACCTCGGCCCGTGGATGCGCAACTCCTCGGCCACCGGGGAGGAATGGGACCAGGCCGACTTCTTCCCGAACCTCCTCCAGGCCGACCAGTGGTCGCTGAAGGCGGGCGCCCCGCTCGGGCAGGGCGGCCAGTACGCGCTGCCCTGGGGCTGGGAGACGAACGTCGTCGCCTACAACACCGAGGTGTTCGGAAAGCTGGGGCTCAAACCCGCCGAGACCTTCGACGAGTTGCGCGAACTCGCCGGGGTGGTCAAGAGGAAGGCACCGGGTGCCGGTTTCGACGGGATGTACGGGATCGCCGTACGCGGCTCACGGAGCTGGGCCACCATCCACCCCGGCTTCATGACCATGTACGCCCGCAACGGCCTCCATGACTTCACGGTCTCCGGCGAGAAGCTCACACCCGCCATGAACACCCCGAAGGCCATCGCGTTCACCCGGGACTGGGCGGGCATGGTCAAGCAGGGCGGGCCGCCGTCCTGGACGTCGTACACCTGGTACCAGTGCTCCAGCGACCTCGGCGCGAAGAAGGCCGGGATGCTGTTCGACGCCGACACGGCCGCCTACTTCCAGGCCGTGAAGGGCGCCAGCCCCGCGTCCGGGAAGATCGCCTTCCACCCCGGCCCCAAGGGTCCGGACGGGTCGCTGGCCACCAACATGTGGATCTGGTCGCTCGGCATGAACGCCAGGAGCAAGCGGAAGAGCGCCGCCTGGCTGTTCCTGCAGTGGGCCACGGGCAAGGAGCACCTGCGCAAGGGGGCGATCACGTACAACCACATCGACCCGGTGCGGAAGTCCATCAGCCAGGACGGCGCCTACAAGGACAAGATGAGGCACCTGCCCGGCTTCATCGAGACCTTCGAGACGGTCGTCGACCAGACGAAGATCCAGTTCACCCCGCAGGCCCAGTTCTTCGACGCCACCACCAGCTGGGCCGCGGCTCTCCAGGAGATCTACGGCGGAAAGAGCGCAAAGTCCGTGCTCAACGGGCTGGCCGGTGATCTCGCGTCCAAGGTGGGTTGAGCGGCGATGGGTTGGCGGCTCGCCCTGCGCCCGTACCTCCTGATCGTCCCCGCGCTGCTGCTCACCTGCGGGATCCTCTACCCGTTCGGGCTCGGGCTGTACTACACGCTGTTCGACTTCTCGGCGAGCAAACCGCAGCCGGACATGGTCCGGTTCCACAACTACGAGACCGTCTTCGCCCAGGACGCCTTCTGGAACTCGGCGTGGGTGACCGTGCTGTACGCGGTCGGCGCGGCCGCCGTCGAGACCGTGCTCGGGGTCGCCGTCGCCCTGCTGCTGCACCGCTCCTCGCTCGTCGGCCGGATCCTGGAGAAGATCCTGATCCTGCCCCTGATGATCGCTCCTGTGATCGCGGCGATCATCTGGAAACTGATGCTCCAGCCGTCCGTCGGGGTGATCAACCACCTGCTGAAACCCTTCGGTCTCGGCGGGGTCCAGTGGACCGACACCCCGACGGGCGCACTGCTGTCGTCGATCGCCGTGGACGTCTGGGTCTACACCCCGTTCGTGGCGATCCTCGCCCTCGCCGGCCTGCGGTCGCTGCCCGCCTCCCCGTTCGAGGCGGCGGCCGTGGACGGCGCGGGCTGGTGGTACACCTTCCGGCGGCTGACCCTGCCGATGCTGTGGCCGTACGTACTCGTCGCGGTGATCTTCCGGTTCATGGACTCGTTGAAGGTGTTCGACATCATCTACGCCCTGACGGAAGGCGGACCGGGCGACTCGACCGTGGTCCTCCAGATCCGGGCGTACCTGGAGGCGATCCGCTTCCAGCGCTACAGCTTCGGGATCAGCTACACGATCGTGCTGTGGGCCGTGGTGTACCTGGCGGCGATGGTGCTGGTGCGCCATCTGGGCCGGATCCAGCGCAAGGCGGCGGAGGTGACGGAGGTGGCGGCCCGATGAAGCACCGCTGGCCGGGATGGCTGGCCGACGCGGCCCTCGTCCTCTACTTCGTCTTCGCGCTCTTCCCCGTCGCCTGGATGGTGATCCTCTCCCTGAAGCCCGCGGACCAGCTCTTCAGCACGTACTTCTCCTTCACCCCGACCCTCGACTCCTACCGGACGGTGCTCGGCGACAGCGAGGGCATCCCCTTCACCCGCTTCTTCGTCAACAGCCTGGTCGTGTCCCTGGGCGCGGTCGCGCTGTCCCTCGTGGTCGGGCTGCCGGCCGCGTACGCCTCGGCGCGCTGGCGGTTCAAGGGCTCCGAGAACCTGATGTTCACGCTGCTGTCGTTCCGGTTCGCGCCCGAACTCACCGTGATCATCCCGCTGTTCGTGCTGTACCAGAAGCTCGGGCTGTTCGACACCTACGTCGGCATGGTGTGGGTGCTGCAACTGGTCACCCTGCCTCTGATCGTATGGATCATGCGGTCGTACTTCGCCGACCTCACCCCGGAGCTGGAGCAGGCGGCGCTGCTCGACGGCTACACCCGCAAACAGGCCTTCTTCAAGGTGGCGCTGCCACTGGTCAAGCCCGGGATCGCGGCCGTGTCGCTGCTGGCCTTCATCTTCGCCTGGAACAACTTCGTCTTCCCGCTCATCCTCACCTCCAACGAGGCCCAGACCGTGACCGTGGGCGCGCTGTCCTTCCTCGGCGGCGACCGGCCCAAGTACAACCTCACGGCCGCGGCCGCGCTGGTGTCCGTCGTACCGCCGCTGCTGCTCGCCCTCACCATCCAGCGGTATCTGGTGCGGGGCCTGTCCTTCGGGGCGGTCAAGTCGTGAGCACGGTGATCGGACTGTGGGGAGTGCGCAAGGCGTTCGGCAAGGTCACCGCGCTCGACGGACTCGAACTCGCCGTGCGGGAAGGCGAGTTCTTCTGCCTCCTGGGTCCGTCGGGCGCGGGCAAGACGACGACTCTGAAGACCGTCGCCGGACTCGAACCGCCCGACTCCGGCACGGTCGAGATCGACGGCAGGGACATGCGCGGGGTGGAGCCGTACGACCGTGGCGTGGCCATGTGCTTCGAGAGCTATGCGCTCTATCCGCACCGCTCGGCGTACGACAACCTGGTCTCGCCGCTGCGCTCGCCCCGGTACCGGCTGCCCGCCGCCGAGGCACGCGAGCGGGTCGGCGCCGTCGCCGAACTCCTCGGCATCAGCGGTCTGCTGGACCGTCCGGTGGGCCAGTTGTCGAACGGGCAGCGGCAGCGCGTCGCCCTCGGCCGGGTGCTGGTCCGCCCGGCCCGCGCCTTCCTCCTAGACGAGCCCCTCTCCCACCTCGACGCCAAGCTGCGCCAGCAGATGCGGGCCGAGCTGAAGGCGATCGGCGCGGTGCGGCGCACGACCACGCTGTACGTCACCCACGATTCCGTCGAGGCGCTGGCGCTCGGGGACCGGATCGGGGTGATCCGGGACGGGCGGATCGTGCAGACGGGCACCCGGGAGGACATCTGGTACCGGCCGTGCGACACGGAGGTCGCGCGGGCCTTCGGGCGGCCCCGGATCAATCTGCTGCCGGGGACGGTGACGGCCGACGGGGGCTTCCGGTCGGCGGACGGGAAGGTCGAACTGCCGCTGCGGGAGCGGGCTCCGGTGGGCGCCGACGTTCTGGTCGGCCTGCGCCCCCGGGACATCGCGCTGGGCGGGGAGGGGCACGAGCTCACCGGCACCGTCTATGTCACCGAGGTGCTCGGACGCGCCGTCGAGGTCGCCGTACGGCTCGGCGGGCAGCGTCTGTCGCTCGTCGCGCCCCGCAGCGCGGCCGCGCGACTGCGTCCCGACGACCCGGTACGGCTCACCGTAAGGCCTGAGAACCTGCTGCTGTTCGAGGCCGACGGGCCCACGGGCCCAGGACGACGGATCGGGAAGAGCGTGCGATGAGCAGCAGCAGTGCACAGCAGCAGGGGCCCGCGGCCCGGCAGGCCGCCATGGCCGAACTCGTACTGGCCGACGGCTCGGCGACGGCGGCCGAGCTCGCCGGGCGTTTCGGGGTGAGTCTGATGACCATCCACCGGGACCTCGACGAACTCGAACGGCAGGGCATCGTAAGGAAGTTCCGGGGCGGGGTGACCGCCCAGCCGTCCGGGGTTTTCGAGTCGAACGTGCAGTACCGGCTGAAGACGATGCGGGCGCAGAAGGCCGCCGTCGCCGAGCGGGCGCTGAAGTCGATAGAGCCCGGTATGGCGATCCTCCTCGACGACTCCACCTCCACCCTGGAGATGGCGCGCAGGCTGCGGCTCGGCGAGATCACCCCGCTCACGGTCGTCACCAACTTCCTGGAGGCGATCAACCTGCTCTCCGGTCAGCGGGGCATCCATCTGATGGCCCTGGGCGGCGACTACGACCCGCTGCACTCCTCCTTCCTCGGGGTGTCCTGCGTGGAGGCGGTGCAGCAGTTGCGGGTGGACGTGTGCTTCGCGTCGACGTCGGCCGTGCACGGCGGCTACGCCTACCACCAGGAGCAGCACATCGTGTCGGTGAAGCGGGCGATGCTCGACTCGGCCGCCCGCAACGTCCTGCTGGTAGACCACACCAAGCTGGGCCGGGTCGCCCTGCACCGGGTCGCTCCCCTCTCCCGCTTCGGCCTGCTCCTGGTCGACGACGGGGCGTCGCCGGAGGCGCTGCGTGACCTGGACGAGCACAAGGTGCGTTACGAGGTGTGCGCGACGAATCCGAAGGAGGGCGATGACGGCGCTGGAGTTACGTGAGCTGCGCAAGACCTACCGGTCGCGGAGGCGTCCGGCCGTGGACGCGGTGCGCGGGATCGATCTCGCGCTCGGCTCCGGGGAGCTGCTCGGGCTGCTCGGTCCCTCCGGCTGCGGCAAGTCCACCACGCTGCGGATGATCGCGGGCCTGGAGACGGTGACCGGCGGGGACATCCTGGTCGGCGGTGCGTCGGTGGTGGCCCGCCCCGCGCAGGCCCGCAACATCGGGGTGGCGTTCGAGAACTACGCGCTGTATCCGCCGCTGACGGTCGCGGAGAACCTGGCGTTCGGGCTGAAGGCCCGCCGCAGGGGCGCGCGGGGCGACGTGGCCCGCAAGGTCGCCGAGATCGCCGAGCGGGTCGATCTCACCGGTATCCTCGGCGCCCGCCCGGCCGGCCTGTCCAGCGGCCAGAAGCAGCGCGTCTGTCTGGCCCGCGCCCTGGTCCGCGAACCGGACGTGCTCCTGCTCGACGAGCCGCTCTCCCATCTGGACGCGGCCCAGCGCGACACCACCCGCCGCGAACTCAAGCGCATCCAGCGTGACCTGGGCCACACCACCATCCTGGTCACGCACGACCAGGAGGAGGCGCTCTCCCTCGCCGACCGGATCGCGGTGATGCGGGACGGCGTGATCCAGCAGTTGGGCACGCCGTACGAGATCTACGACAGCCCCGCCAACACGTTCGTCGCGGACTTCGTGGGCGAGCCCGCGATCAATCTGCTGCCCGGCATCGCGACCGACGACGGCCACGCCCGGCTGTCGGCCACCGTGCGGATCGCGCTGCCGGTGCCGGTCGCGCCGGGCCGCGAGGTGGTGCTCGGGATCCGCCCCGAGGACCTGGAGATCACTGGGTCGCACGGCATGCCCGCCCGGGTCGTGGTCCATGAACCGCTCCTGGAATCGGGCATCGCCACCCTCGCCCTCGACGGGGTGGAGCGGCACCCGGTCGTCCTCACCGGGCCCGAGGTGCGGCTCGCGCACGACGAGCGCGTCCGGGTGGCGGCCGGGCTCACCCATGTCTTCGACGCCGAGACGGGAGACTCCCTGCGATGACCTTCGGGACCAGCGTGTGTGTCGTGGCCGCCGGTGACCATTTCGTGCTGCCGTCACTGATCAGGGAGGCGGTCCTTCGCGAACACCCCTGTGAGGTACGGGAACTGACCCTCGGCTGGCCGCTCGAACCCTTCGGCCCGGTGGCCGAGGTGGCGGAGGCGAGCGACGCCGAGGACGAGCTGATCGACGCGCTCGCGCGCGCGCAGGTGCTGGTCACCCAGATGGGCCCGGTGACGGAACGCGTCCTGGGCGCCTGCCCGGAGCTGCGGCTGGTCGTCGTGTGCCGGGGCGGCCCGGTCAACGTCAACCTGGACGCGGCGAAGCGGCACGACGTACGGGTGTGCTTCGCGCCCGGCCGCAATGCCGCTGCCACCGCCGAGTTCACCGTCGGCCTGGTGCTGGCGGCCCTGCGCCGCATCCCGCAGGCGCACGGGCTCCTCGCCGGGAAGGGGAGCTGGGCAGGGGCCGCCTACTACACCTATGAGCACAGCGGTCTGGAGCTGGAGGACCTGCCGGTCGGCCTGGTCGGATACGGCGCGGTGGGCAGTCGTGTCGCACGGGCGCTGTGCGCGTTCGGGGCGCGGGTGACGGTGTACGACCCGTATGTGCGCGGTGAGATCCACGGCCTGCGCGTCGCCTCCCTCGACGAACTCCTGCGCCGCTGCCGGGTGCTCACCCTGCACGCCCGGCTCACGCCCGAGACACGCGGCCTGATCGGCGCCCGTGAGCTGGCGCTGCTGCCGCCGGGCGCGGTGCTGGTGAACGCGGCCCGTGGTCCGCTGGTGGACGAGGACGCGCTGTGCGACGCGCTGGAGGCGGGCCGGCTGTCGGCGGCGGCCCTGGACACCTACGCCCATGAGCCGTTGCCGTCCGGTTCACGGCTGGTCGCCCTCGCCGACCGGGTGGTCCTCACCCCGCATCTGGGCGGGGCCAGCCGGGCGGTGGCGGAGAAGGCCGCGCGGATCGCGGCCGCGGAGGTGGGGCGCTGGGTGCGCGGCGAGCCGTTGGCGCACTGTCTGACCTGATGGCCGGGAGGGGCTATGTACGTCGGAATCGATGTGGGCACGTCCTTGGTGAAAGCCGCCGCGTTCGACGCCGGAGGTCGTGAACTGGCCGTCGAGGCACGGCCGGTGGGGCTCGATCTGCACGACGGCTCGGTCGAGCAGGACATGGAGGAGGTGTACGCGGCGGTCGTCGCCGTGCTCGACGCGGTGACGGCGCGGGTGCCGGAGCCGGTGGAGCTGGCGGGGCTCACCGGACAGGGCGACGGGGTGTGGCTGGTCGACGGCGAGGGGCGGCCGGTGCGGGCGGCGGCCTCCTGGATGGACGGCCGGGCACACGAGCTGCTGGACCAGTGGCTGGCGGACGGCACCTT
This sequence comes from Streptomyces sp. HUAS 15-9, assembly GCF_025642155.1. Classification (NCBI taxonomy): domain Bacteria; kingdom Bacillati; phylum Actinomycetota; class Actinomycetes; order Kitasatosporales; family Streptomycetaceae; genus Streptomyces; species Streptomyces qianjiangensis. The sequence goes on from NZ_CP106798.1 coordinate 3,078,112, forward strand.
CGAGACGGTGTTCCGGCGGACCGGCAGCGCCATGTTCCCGGGCTGCCCCGGCCCGCTGCTGGCCTGGTTCGACCGCTACGAGCCGAAGTCCCTGGACGCGGCGGCCGCGGCCGTCTACTGCAAGGACATGGTCTTCCAGCGGCTGACGGGCGGGGCACGAGCCACGACGGATGTGTCGGACGCCTCGATGCCGTTCCTGGACCCGCGCACCCGGTCGTACGACAACCGGGTCGTCGAGCTCCTGGGCCTGGCCCACCGGCGGGGCCTGCTGCCCGTGATCAGTGATCCGGTGGCGACGGCCAGGGCGCGCGGCACGGGTCTGCCGCCCGGCACCCGGCTGGCGAACGGGCCGTACGATCTGCCCGCCTGCGCGCTGGGCGCCGGAGTCACCGCCCCCGGCGACGGTCTGCTGATCGTCGGCACCTGTCTGGCCGCCCTGGTGGCCACCGCCGAGGTGGATCTGACCGGCGAGCCGGCCGGTCTGTACATCTCCACCGACCGCCCCGGGCACTGGCTGCGCGCGATGCCCGCGATGGTCGGCACGGCGGCCCTGGACTGGGTGCTGTCCACGACGCGCGTCCGGCACGAGGAGGTGGACGCGCTGCTGGCCGAGACCCCGCCCGGCGCCCACGGCGTCCGCGTGCTCCCGTACTTCGCGCCGTCCGGCGAGCGCGCCCCCTTCGTCGACCCCGCTCTGCGCGCCGAACTGACCGGGGTCTGTCTGGAGTCGACGCCCGCCGATCTGATCCGCGCGACCTGCGAGGGCATCGGCTACGCGGCCCGGCACTGTCTGGCGGCGGCGGGTCTGACGGGCACGCTGGCGGTGTGCGGCGGGGGTACCCGCAGTCCCGCCTGGATGCGGCTGCTCGCGGATGTGCTGGGCCGTCCGCTGCGGGTGGTGGAGGGCGAGGTGGGCGCCCGGGGCGCGGTCCTCGCGGCGGCTCAGCGGTACGGGATCACGCTCGACACCGCCGCCTGGACCGGCCCGACGGCGGTCGTCGAACCGGACCCGGGGCGGGCGGCGTACTACGCGAAGGGGTACGAGGAGCACCTGGCGCGGCTGGCCCGGGTACGGGGAGCACGGAAGTAGGGAGCGCACATGGAGTTCAAGCGGTGCCCGAGCTGCGGCGGGCCCCTTCAGGCGTTCCGTGACCTCACCGAGGAGGAGAAGGGGCACGTCCGAAAGGAGAAGCCGGACTTCGCGCCGGAGGCGTACATCCGCTGCACCCGGGAGGGGTGCCGTCGTTACCAGCGCAAGCTGAAATGGAACGACGGCGGATACTTCCCCCCGCCCGAGCCGGTCTGAGGATCAGAGGTTGCTGAAGTCGGGGCCCTTGGTGCGGGTCCGCTTGATCTCGTAGAAGCCGGGGACGGAGGCGACCTCGAGGGTGCCGTCCCACAGGCGGGCCGCCTCCTCGCCCTGGGGGGCGGGCGTGACGACCGGGCCGAAGAAGGCGATCTCCTCGCCGGCGGGGCCGGGGACGGAGATGACCGGGGTGCCGACCTCCTGGCCGACCTTGTCGATGCCCTCCTTGTGGGAGGCGCGCAGCTCGGCGTCGTAGGTGTCCTTGTCGCCGTACTCGATCAGGTCCGCGGGCAGGTCCGCGTCGGCGAGGGCGGCGGCGATGCTGTCGCGGTTCACCCCGAGGCCCTCGTTGTGGAAGCGGGTGCCGAGCGCGGTGTAGAGCCTGCCGACCACGTCGTCGCCGTGCAGCTGCTGGGCCGCGGTCACCACCCGGACCGGCCACCAGGTCCTGCCGCCGGGGCGCATGTTCTCGGCGTAGTCCTCCGGGAGCTCGTCCAGCCTGTTCTCGTTGAGCACCGACAGGCTCATCACATGCCAGCGGACCTCGATGTCGCGGACCTTCTCCACCTCCAGAACCCAGCGTGAGGTCATCCAGGCCCAGGGGCACACCGGGTCGAACCAGAAGTCGACGGGGGTCTTCTCCGACATGTCTCTCCTCAAGGGGAACGCTTACCCGTATTCCGGTGAGAACGTCCCGGTCCACCTGGCCATTCCCGGCTGCCCCCTGTCAGGGGCGCATGGCAGGATCGGTCCTGTTCAGCCGTCATCGGCAAGCCGTCCTTGCACGCGACCACGAGGGAGTGCACCCGTGCCCGGTGAGAATCTGTCCCGCGACGAGGCCCGGGAGCGGGCCGCCCTGCTGTCCGTCGACGGGTACGACGTGTCCCTGGACCTCAGGTCCGCCGTCGACGCCGGGGACGGCGATCCGCGCACCTTCCGCTCGGTCACCACGATCCGCTTCCGCTGCAACGAGCCGGGAGCGTCGAGCTTCGCGGATCTGATCGCGCCGAGTGTGACCGCCGTCTCGCTCAACGGCAAGGACCTCGACCCGAGCGAGGTCTTCGACGGCTCCCGGATCGCCCTGGAGGACCTGGCCGCCGAGAACGAGCTGATCGTCGACGCGCGGTGCGCCTACTCCCGCACCGGCGAGGGCATGCACCGCTTCGTCGACCCCGAGGACGGCGAGGTCTACCTCTACACCCAGTACGAGCCGGCCGACGCCCGCCGTGTCTTCGCGGACTTCGAGCAGCCGGACCTCAAGGCCCCGTTCCGCTTCGAGGTGCGGGCGCCGGAAGGCTGGACGGTGTGGAGCAACGGCGCGGGCGAACTCGCCGACGGGGTCTGGCGGTTCGCGGAGACGAAGCCGATCTCGACGTACATCACCTGCGTGGTGGCGGGCCCGTACCACTATGTGACCGACTCCTACGAGCGGGTCCTCGAGGACGGCGCGCGTCTGGAGATCCCCCTCGGCGCCATGTGCCGCAAGGGCCTCGCGCCCTACTTCGAGGCCGACGACGTCTTCCTGATCACCAAGCAGGGCCTGGACTTCTTCCACGACCACTTCGACTACCCGTACCCGTTCGGGAAGTACGACCAGGCTTTCGTGCCCGAGTACAACCTGGGCGCTATGGAGAACCCGGGCCTGGTGACCTTCCGCGAGGAGTACATCTTCCGCGGGAAGGTGACCCAGGCCTCGTACGAGGCGCGGGCCAACGTCATCCTGCACGAGATGGCGCACATGTGGTTCGGCGACCTGGTCACCATGGAGTGGTGGGACGACCTGTGGCTCAAGGAGTCCTTCGCGGACTTCATGGGCACCTTCGCGAACGTCGGCGCGACCCGGTTCGCCAACGCCTGGGTCACCTTCGCGAACCGTCGCAAGGCCTGGGCGTACCGCGCGGACCAGCTGCCCTCCACGCACCCGATCACGGCGGACATCCGCGATCTGCAGGACGCCAAGCTGAACTTCGACGGCATCACCTACGCCAAGGGCGCGAGTGTGCTGAAGCAGCTGGTGGCGTACGTCGGCCAGGACGCGTTCCTGGAGGGCGCGCGGCGCTACTTCAAGCGGAACGCGTACGGCAACACGCGCCTGGGCGATCTGCTGTCGGTGCTGGAGGAGACGAGCGGCCGGGACATGGCGGCCTGGGCCCGCTCCTGGCTCCAGACGGCCGGGGTCAACTCGCTGACCCCGCAGGTGCTGCTGGACGCGGAGGGCCGGGTGAGCGAACTCGCGGTGCTCCAGGAGGCCCCGGAATCACACCCTGAGCTGCGTCCGCACCGGGTCGCGGTCGGCCTGTACCGCCGTACGCCCGAGGGGGCGCTGGAGCGGTACGCGCGCGTGGAGGCGGACGTCGAGGGTGCGCGCACGGTCGTGCCGCACCTCGCGGGCGCCGAGGCCCCGGAACTGGTCCTGGTCAACGACGACGACCTGACGTACTGCAAGATCCGGCTGGACGAGACCTCGCTCGCGGCCCTGGGCGAGCACCTGGGAGCGGTGACCGATCCGCTGGCCCGGGCGCTGTGCTGGTCGGCGCTGTGGAACATGACGCGGGACGCGCTGCTGCCGGCCCGGGACTTCGTGGATCTGATGCTGCGTCACGCGGCCCGCGAGTCGGACATCGGCGTCCTGCAGATGCTGCACGCGTGGGCGAACTCGGCGCTGGTGCACTACGCGGCGCCCGAGTGGCGGGCCACGGGTGAGCGTCTGCTGGCGGACGGGGCGCTCGCGGAGCTGCGGCAGGCCGAGCCGGGCAGTGAGCACCAGCTGGCGTGGGCGCGGTTCTTCGCGACGGTCGCGTCGGGCGAGGCGGACCTCCAGCTGCTCCGGGGTCTGCTGGAGGGCACGGACAAGATCGACGGGCTGGAGGTGGACCAGGAGCTGCGCTGGGCGCTCCTGGAGCCGCTCGCGGCCCAGGGGGTCGCGGACGAGGCGGTCCTGGCGGCCGAGTTGGCCCGTGACGACACCGCCTCCGGCAAGCGTCACCAGGTCCGCTGCCTCGCCGCCCGCCCCTCGGCCGCGGTGAAGGCGCAGGCGTGGGCGCAGGTGGTGGAGTCGGACGCGCTGTCCAACGCGCTGGTCGGGGCGACGATCGCGGGCTTCGCGCAGCCGTCGCAGCGGGAGCTGACGGCGCCGTACACGCAGAAGTACTTCGCCGCGATCGAGCGGGTGTGGACGGACCGGTCGATCCAGATCGGCATGGACGTGGTCCAGGGCCTGTTCCCGTCCCTCCAGGACTCGCCGGAGACGCTGGACGCGACGGACGCGTGGCTCGACGCCCACAAGGACGCGGCTCCGGCGCTGCGCCGACTGGTGTTCGAGGCGCGGGACGACCTCGCACGAGCGCTGCGTGGACAGGCGTGCGACGCGGCGACCTCTGGCCAAAGCCTGGCCCGTCAGTGACCGTTACGGAATTCAGGCAATAACAGCCGTAACCCCTGGTCCACACCCGAACGGACCAGGGGTTTTCGGTGCCTATTCGGCACCCGAACACCCGTCCTTTAGTACCACCTTGTCCGCATTCATCGACGGGCGTGTAACAGCGGTTCAGGGACGGACGGGGCGCGGGAATCTCGACGGCATGACGCACAACACCCCGCTCTCCCCCCGCCCCGTACGCCGCCTCCCCGAGGTGCGCCGCCGGGTGATGCCGACGGCCCAGCTGCGCGCCCACGGCATCTCGACGGCCGAACTCAACGAGCGGTGCCGCCCCGGCGGCGCCTGGCGGCAGCTCCTCCCCGGCATCGTCCTGCTCCACCCCGGTCCGCCCACGAGCGAGGAGCGCCTGCACGCGGCACTGCTGTACGCGGCACGCGAATCGGCGGCGGGAATGCCGGGGGTGCCGTCCCAGCCGAGCGCGGACGAACCGCACCGCCCGGTGTACAAGGAGGCGATGATCACGGGCCTGGCGGCCCTGGCCCTGTACGGCTTCGCCTCCGCTCCCCCGCTCACCTCGCTGGACCGCATCGACGTACTGGTCCCGCGGCTGCGCCGGCTGCGCACGACGGGCTGCGTCCGCATCCTGCGCACCCCGGCCCTGCCCACCCCCCGCCAGGTCACCGGGCTCCCGGTCGCCCCGGTGGCCCGCGCCCTGGCCGACGCGGTGGCGGAACTGACCGAGGGCAGCGCCGTACGCCGGCTGCTGACCGAGGCGGTACGCGCCGGCCACTGCGAACCGGCGGCGGTGGTACGCGAGTTGACCCAGGCGAAGCTGCTGAGCCGGCCGCACGTGGTGGACGCGGTGGACTCGCTCGTGGCCGAGGGCAGGGCGATGGCGGAGGACCGCCTGTACCGGATGGTGCGTGAGTACGGCCTTCCCGACCCGGTCTGGAACGTGGACCTGAGGCTCCCGGGCGGTCCTCACCTCGGCGGCCTGGACGCGTACTGGCCCGATCAGGCGGTCGCGGTGGAACTGGACACCCGGGCCCCGCGCCAGGACGACGACGTCCTGTGGTCGGAGTACGCCCGCAAGCGCGAGCACCTGGAGCGCCTGGGCATCACGGTCGTCCACATCACCCCCAGGAAGCTCAGGCACTCCCCGGAACAGCAGGCGGCGGTGGTGCGCACGGCCCTGATGGCCTCGAACGACCGCGAGCCGGCCGCGTATGTCCTGGTACTGCCCCGATAGGGACGCACCGGGGGCAACAGGAGGGGAGAGGAGGGGCCACCGGCCGACTGCCGGGGCCCCTCCTCGTCGTACGCGGACCGTAGTGTGAGTCCGGTGACCGACGGACCCGTGATACTGCGCCCCGTCCGCGAGGACGACCTGCCGATGCTGGAGCGGTTCCTGACGGACCCCGAGGCCACCGGCCCCTTCCAGTGGTTCGGCTGGTCGGACCCGGGGCGCTTCAGACGCCGCTGGGCGGAGAACGGCCTGCTGGGCGACGACGGCGGCCAGTTGATGGTGGTGACAGACACCGACCCGCTCGGATTCGTGGCCTGGCGGAAGATCGTCACCGGGCCCGCCTCGTACTGCTGGAACATGGGGATCCAGCTGGCACCGCACGCCTGCGGCCGCGGAGTAGGCACCCGGGCCCAACAACTCCTGGTCCGCTACCTGTTCGCGCACACCCCCGTGGTCAGGATCGAGGCCGACACCGAGGCGGAGAACATCGCGGAGCAGCGCGCCCTGGAGAAGGCCGGCTTCACCCGGGAGGGCGTGCTCCGCAGCATCGTCTTCCGCGACGGGCAGTGGCGCGACGGCGTGTCCTACAGCGTGCTGCGCGACGACGTCAGCCTCAGCTGAACCGCGGCCCAACACGGTTCACGGTCCGCAGAACTCGCCCTCCACCACCGCGTCGCTGTCGCCCGTCCAGTCGCCGTTGAAGTTGAACGCCAGGGCGTGGCGGCCGTCGGGTGTGGTCACCGCGGAGGATGTGGAGCCGTGGATTCCGCCGTCGTGGCCCCAGACGTGGACTCCGCAGGAGAGGGTGCGGTCCATGAGGCCGAGGCCGTAGCCGATGTTCGGGGCGCCCTCGATCTCGACCGTGGTCTTCATCTCCTTCAGCTGCTGCGGCGGGAGGAGGTCGCCGCGCAGGAGGGCGCGGTAGAAGCGGTCGAGGTCGGCGGAGTCCGAGATCATCTCGCCCGCGGACGACGCCAGGGACGGGTTCAGCTTCGTGACGTCGTACGTCGGGCCCGTGGTCGTCTCCGCGAGCTTGGAGTAGGCGCGGCTGCTGGGGTGCGGGACCGTGGCACGGGTGCCGGGCAGGGAGGTCGCCCTCAGGTGCAGCGGGCCGATGACGCGGTGGGTGATCTCCTGGGCGTACGAGTGGCCCGTGACACTCTTGATCACCATTCCGGCGAGCACGTAGTTGGTGTTGGAGTAGTTCCAGGACGTGCCCGGCGCGAAGTCCGGCTTGTGCTTCATCGCGACCGCGACGAGCTGGGCCGGGGTGAGGGTGTCGTAGCGGTGCTGGAGGAACCCGTCCGCCAGGAAGTACGTGCGGCCGAAGTCTTCGTCCGCCGTGTAGTTGTAGATGCCGCTGGTGTGGTTGAGGAGCTGGCGGATCGTGATCTGGTGGCCGTCGTGGCCGTGGCCGTGCACCACGCCCGGCAGCCACTTCTCCACCGTGTCGTCCAGGGACAGCCGTCCCTCCGCCTCCAGTTGGAGGAGGACCGTCGCCACGAACGTCTTGGTGATGCTGCCGACGCGGTAGCGGTCGTCCGCCGAACGCGCGGCGCCCGTGCGGAGGTTGCCGACGCCGGCCGTGGCCGACCAGGTGCCGTGGGCGTCCTTGGCGGTCGCGGTGACGCCGGGCACGCCCGCCGCGACCGCCGCATCGATTGCCTTGCGGGTGGTGGAGTGCTCGGCGCTGCCTCTGGCGGGGCCGGCCGCCAGGGCCGGTCCTGCCAGCGCGGCCGACAGGACCAGGGTCGTGGCGCCCACCAGAGTCGTACGTACGGACATGTCTTCCCCCAACTTCGCCGTCCAGCTCGGTCGGGGGGAGGGACCCGCGGAGAACGACGCGGGTTGCCTGCCAGGGGGGCGGTTGAGTGACTTTCAGCCCTTCTTCAGCACCAGCTCCGTGTTGCGGTCGTTCGCGTCGCCCGCGAGGGTCTTGCCGGCGCCGGGCGCGTTGAAGGAGAGCTCGCGGTACAGGGCGGCCAGGCCCGTCTGGCTGAGGTCGGCGAAGTCCGTCCGGTGGGGGGCCGCCGACTCGATGAGCGTGGTGAAGATCGACAGCGTGCCGTCCTTGTTGTCGACCAGCTCGATCACCCGGGCGAGCTGCGGGTAGTCGACGTGCGAGGCGGTGGAGATCTCCCAGAAGGAGCGGCCGCCGGACGCGGAGTGCGGGGTGACGACGTTCTTGTGGATGTGACCGTTCACCCAGGCCAGCACGTTGGCGTGGCTGCTGAGGACGGACACGACCTCGGCTCCGTTGTGGCGGCGCGCGCCGGGGTGGGCGGGGTCCGGGCGGGTGTTGGTCATCGTCTTGCTGGTGTGGTGGCTGAAGACGACGGCGTACGAGTCCTTGTTGTCCCGCAGCGTCTTGTCCAGCCACTTCAGCTGGGCGGTGCCGATGGAGCCCTCGTAGTGGCCACCGGCGTCGGTGGTGTCGAGGCTGATGCCGATCACGTCGTCGGCGATGCGGAAGGTGTAGTACTGGGTGCCCGCGGCCAGGTTGGCGGAGGAGTAGCCGTGGCCGACCGGTCCGATGCCCTGGTGGGCCGGGTCCAGATGGGCCTTCAGATAGTCGGCGGGGGTGTACGGGGCGCGCTTCTCGTCCGGCGTGACCGAGCGCATGGATCGCGCGTGGGCCTTGAGGAAGTCGCGGTAGCCGACGCCCTTGGGGTCCTTGGCGTTCTTGATGGCGTCCTGGAGCTTCTTGGCGTCGGCGGCGGACACGTTCATGAGCTTCCTGCCGCCGATGGCCGCCTCGGCGAGGTAGGGGTCGCCGTGGGAGCCGTAGCAGCCGAGGGGCAGCGCGTCGTGGTTGCCGACGGTGGAGTACCAGGGCAGGTTGAGACCGGGGCTGCGGACCTCCCGGACGGCGGCAGCCAAGAAGCCCTTGAGGTGCGGGAATCCCAGCGCCTTGTCGCCGTCGCGGAGCGTGGAGTCCGGCTGCCAGTACAGCTTGAGACCGCTGTTCTGAACGCCCTCGTAGTGTCGCGGGTCACCGGAGTCGGGGGTGATGCGGCCGCCGCTCATGACCTTCATGAACCACTCCAGTTCGGAGTGGGCGTTGTTGTCGGTGTTGTCGCCGGTCGTCATGACGAAGTGCAGCGGGGATCCGGTGACCGGGGCGCCCCGCAGCGCGTTGACCCGCTCGACGAGCGAGATGGCGCCCTGTACGGTCAGCGCCTCCTGCGGGCGCCAGGCGTGCGGGTCGGTGGAGCGCAGGAACTCCAGGCGCAGCGGGTGCTGGACGTCCATCAGGTGCAGATCGGTGAACTGCACGAAGGCGGCGAGGGGCGTACGGCGGCCCGACCGGCCTGACTTGGGGGCGGCGAGCTCGCCGCGCACGACGCGCTTCCAGCCGGCGCCGTCACCGAGGCGGCGGTATCCGGTGCTGTTGCGGGGTGCGGCGACCGTGGCGAGGGTGGTGCCCTTGGTGTAGGGGGCGAGGGGGGCCGCTGCGGCCATGGGGGTCCCCCCGGTCGAGCGAAGCCGAGACTGGGGGAGGGAGGAGGCGACGGGTGCCTGGGACGTGGTGGCGGCCTGACTGTCGGTGGGGCGCAGGGCGTAGCCGATGCCCGCGGAGACGGACACCGCTCCGGCGGCGGCGAGGACGGTGCGGCGGTTGACCCCCAGCGCGGAGGTGACGACAGAGCGTGTGCGCGACATGGCGCGATCTCCCCGAGTACGAACGCGTCGGCTGTGGTCGCGGGCGATCGCTGTCGCGAACTTCCCGCTCACTTTGGATCGTTGGCAGCGGGGATGACCTGCGCGTGAACGCGACGGCAACGGGCAGCACCGATCACCGTACGTGGATCACGGCGTACGGGGGCGGTCATGGAGTGGATTTCGGGTGGCCCGGGGGCGGTCACTCAGTGTTCATCTCACGGGGTAGGGGACGGTCCCCGGGGCTCGTGGCCGCGTCCGTGTCCGGTGGAGTCGCGGCCGACCCCGTCAGACGGATTCCACCCGTCCCTCCGCCGGTCGCTCGCGCCACAGCCGCAGGGCGATGTCGACCAGGCGCACCCGGGTGAGTCCGGGCACCGCGGACAGGTCCTGCCAGGCGGCCAGGTCGGTGGAGCCGTCGATCTCGTTGCGGAGTTCACCGCCGACGACGCGGCCCTCGTAGATGATCCGTACGCCGTGGTGGTCCATGGCCGAGCGCAGCCCCTGGCGCCCGCGCAGATGGCGGGAGGAGTCCAGGCCGAGGAGTCCGGTCACCTCGATGCGGTAGCCGGTCTCCTCGGTCACCTCGCGGCGGACGGTGTCGTAGGGATCCTCGCCGTGCTCCATGCCGCCACCCGGCAGCACCCACTCGGGGGTGCCGTCGGGGGCCGGGGAGCGGGCGAGCAGGATCTGGTCGTCGCGGACGCACACGGCGTAGGCCGCCACCCTCAACTTCTCACGCACGGGGGGACGTTAACGTGAGTGGTCAGCAGAGGAGGAGTGAGTGCCCCCATGTCCGTCGGTTCCGACCCCCGTCCGCTCACCGGTGAGCCGCTCTCGCTCGATCTGCTCAACACGCGGTGGAACCGGGACGGCGTCACCCAGGACCTGCTCACGGGCGCCGAAGGGCTGGCGGTGTGGCTGGCGAGCAATGGGCTGGCGGGTGAGTACGCCGCCGACGCGGAGGTGCTGCGTCACCTTCTTCAGGCGCGGGACGCGCTGACGGCCGTGGTGGACGGGGTGCCCGGTGTGCCCGAGGAAGGCACGCCGCTCGTCGACGCCGTCCTCGCTCACGGCCGGATCCGGCCCACGCTCGCCGCCGAAGGGCCGGGCGAGCGGGCCGAGTTGAGTGATCCCGCCTGGGGGCCGGCCTGGCTCGCCGCCCGCGACTATCTGGAGCTGCTCGCCACCGCCCCCGACCGGATCCGCGGCTGTGCCCATGAGTCGTGCGTCCTGCACTTCTTCGACACGTCGAGGAACGGCACCCGCCGCTGGTGCTCCATGGCCGCGTGCGGCAACCGCGCGAAGGCGTCCCGGCATTACGCCCGCTCCAAGGACGAAGTCCTGAAGGGGAAGCCCTGAAGGAAGAAGCCTGACCGATTCGGGATTCAACCCCGCATATCCCCCACATCCGATAGCGGGTTTTCCCCATACATCGATTTCGTTTCGGTCAACACTCCCCAAAGTTCCGTCTCTTGGGTAAAGCTGTGCGCTCGTCCGGCACGGAAGTCTCCACCTACAAGGGATGCCGATGACCCACACCCCCGAGCGCGAACCCATACCCGGCCCGAGACGCCTGGCCCGCCTGGCCGTGGCTGTGGGCGTGGTCGCCGCTCTCTCCGCGGCAGGGCCGATACCCATGGCCTTCTCCGCCGACGCACCGCCCACGGCCGCCGACCCCGGCGTCAAGTCCGCCCACGACAAGCTCGGTTCGGACGACGCCGACCTGCTCGCCGAGGCCAAGGCCGCCGGGGACAAGAACGTCACGATGATGATCGCGACCGCCCCGGGCAAGACCGAACAGGTCGCCCAGGAGCTGGACGCGGTCAAGGGCGGCTCGGTGGGCCGTACGTACGACAAGCTCGGCTACGTCCGCGCCACCGTCCCGACCGGCAGGGCCGATTCGGCGATCGCCGCCGCCGCGAAGCTGTCCTCGGTGCACGCCATCGACCTGCGCCAGGAGATCCAGCTCGACGACCCGGCACCGAGCGCGGACACCGCCAAGGGCGCCAAGAGCTCGGGGACCGCGGCCGCTTACCCCGCACCGGGCAAGAACACCCCGGCTACGAACCCGTACAACCCGTCCTTCGAGACCGGCGCCGTGGACTTCGTCAAGGAGCACCCGAAGGCGGACGGCCGCGGCGTCACCATCGGCATCCTGGACTCCGGTGTCGACCTCGGCCACCCGGCGTTGCAGAAGACCACCACCGGCGAGCGGAAGATCGTCGACTGGGTGACGGCGACCGACCCGATCGTCGACAGCGACCAGACCTGGCGTCCGATGGTGACGGCCGTGTCCGGGCCGAGCTTCAGCTACGGCGGCCGGAGCTGGACGGCGCCCGCGGGGTCGTACCGGATCAGCACGTTCAAGGAGTCGTACACCACCGGCGGTGACGCGGCGGGCGACGCCAACCGGGACGGCGACACCACCGACTCCTGGGGCGTCCTGTACGACGCGGCGGCCGGCACGGTCACCGTCGACCTGAACAACAACTACGACTTCTCCGACGACACGCCGATGAAGCCGTACAAGGACGGCTACCAGATCGGCTACTTCGGCACCGACAACCCGGCCACCGACGTGGTCGAGCGGCAGCCGTTCGTCGTGCAGATCCGCAAGGACGTCCCGATGGACCCGTACGGCGGGGACTGGGTCGGCAAGAAGGCCGACTTCGTCAACATCGGTGTCATCGAGTCCGAGCACGGCACCCACGTCGCCGGCATCACCTCCGCGAACGGTCTGTTCGGCGGGAGGATGAACGGCGCCGCGCCCGGCGCGAAGATCGTCTCCTCCCGTGCCTGCACCTGGACCGGCGGCTGCACCAACGTCGCGCTCACCGAGGGCATGATCGACCTCGTCGCCAACCGCGGCGTCGACATCGTCAACATGTCCATCGGCGGTCTCCCGGCGCTCAACGACGGCAACAACGCGCGCGCCGAGCTCTACACGCGCCTCATCGACACCTACGGCGTCCAGCTGGTCATCTCCGCGGGCAACTCCGGCCCCGGCGCCAACACCATCGGCGACCCCGGCCTGGCCGACAAGGTCATCTCGGTCGGCGCGGGCATCTCCAAGGAGACCTGGGCCGCCAACTACGGCTCCGCCGTGGAGAAGAAGTACGCGCTGCTGCCCTTCTCCTCCCGCGGCCCGCGCGAGGACGGCGGCTTCACGCCGACGCTCGTCGCACCCGGCGCCTCGATCAACTCCACCCAGACCTGGCTGCCCGGCTCCCCGGTCGCCGAGGCGGGCTACTCCCTGCCGGCCGGCTACTCGATGCTCCAGGGCACCTCGATGGCCTCCCCGCAGGCGACCGGCGCGAGCGCGCTGCTGCTGAGCGCCGCCAAGCAGAAGGACATCGCCCTCAGCCCGGCCGACCTGCGCACGGCTCTCACCTCGACCGCCCACCACATCAAGGGTGCGCAGGCGTACGAGGAGGGTGCGGGCCGCATCGACATCGTCGACGCCTGGGACGCGATCCGCGACGAGGCGACCGCCCACGACTACACGGTCAAGGCACCCGTCGACACCGCGATCGACTTCGCCCTGAAGACGCCGGGCTTCGGCACGGGCCTGTACGACCGCGAGGGCGGTCTGAAGGCCGGGCAGAAGAAGTGGTACGACGTCACCGTCACCCGTACCTCCGGCCCGGACCGCGCGCTGTGGCACGAGCTGCACCTGGCGAACAACGCCGGTGACACCTTCCGGATCGTCGGCGACGACATGGTGAGGCTGCCGCTGAACCAGCCGGTGACCGTCAAGGTCCAGGCGGCTCCGCGGTCCGCGGGCATCAAGAGCGCGATCCTGGAGGTCGACGACCCGAGGACCGAGGGCATCGACAAGCAGATCCTCACCACGGTCGTCGTGTCGACCCCGGTCGGCTACACCGCCTCCGCGTCGGGTTCGGTGCAGCGCAACAGCACCCGGTCGTACTTCCTGAACGTCCCGGCGGGCGCCAAGTCCCTCGAGGTCGCGATGAGCGGGCTGAAGGACAAGAGCCAGACGCGGTTCATCGCGATCCACCCCTACGGCGTTCCGGTCGACAACACCTCGACGCCGTTCTGCTACAACAACTACCTCGACGGCAACGGCTGCAAGCCCGACGTGCGCGCGTACGCGGACCCGCAGGCCGGCGTCTGGGAGATCGAGGTCGAGTCGCGCCGTACGTCGCCGCTGCTCGACAACCCGTACAAGCTGGATGTCACCGTCCTCGGCGCGGCCTTCGACCCGGAGACCGTGACCGTGCCCGAGGCCAAGGTCGGCAGCCCGGCCGCCGTCTCCTGGAAGGTGACCGACAAGTACGCTGCCCTGGACGGCAAGCTCGTCGGCGGCCCGCTCGGCTCCTCGAAGACGGCCCGGCCGTCGATCAAGGAGGGCGAGACGCAGACCACCACGGTGACCGTGCCCGAGGGCGCCAAGTCGCTGGACGTGGCCATCGGCGGTGTCTCCGACACGGCGGCCGACCTCGACCTGACGGTGTACGACGCGAGCGGCAAGCAGGTCGCGCAGTCCGCCGACGGCGACTCCGAGGAGGCGGTCTCCGTCGCCTCACCGGCCGCCGGCACCTACACCATCGAGGTCGTGGGCTACTCGGTTCCGTCGGGCTCGACCGGCTACGACTACCGGGACGTGTTCTTCTCCTCCGCGCTCGGCTCCGTCACCGTGGACGGCTCGGCGCCGGTGAAGCTCGGCACGGGTGACTCGGCCACGGTGACCGGTCAGGTCACGGCGGCCGCGCCGGCCCCCGAAGGACGCGAGTTCTTCGGCCGGGTCCAGCTGGTCAACGCGCGCGGGACGGTCGCGGGCGTGGGCAGCGTGAAGATCGAGAAGGTCATCCCGTAACACAGTTGCGGGAAGTTGGGGCGGGCGTCCTGGTGGGCGCCCGCCCCTTCGTGTGCGCGGGTCATCCGCAGGCGGGAGTGCCGCTAGCGGACGGTGACGCGTCGGGGACGAGGGCGGCCCGTCGGTCGGCGATCTCCTGCTTGCCGGTCACCCACAGGTCCGGGGCGGCGGCCCGGTCCGCGAAGCCGACCAGCACGTGGTCGCCCTCGCGGGGGGCGGGGTCGATCGACTCGTCCGTGAGGAAGGTGAGTTCGTCCTTGCCCCGGGACGGCTTGTAGTAGTGGGTCACGCGCAGGGTGACCCGCCGCTGTCCGGTGCCTGGCACCCGCTCGACGGCGGTCACGTCGCCCTCGGCCACGAGCCGGGAGCAGGCCACGTACATCGGCCCCTGGTCCGACTTTCCGTCGGAGGCCTTGGCCGCGCTGTCGCTCGCGCCGCCCGCCATGGTGCTCCCCGTCTGGGTCAGCAGCCAGGCCATCCCGGACAGCACGGCCGCCACGGCGACCACGGCAAAGGCCCCGAAGGCGAGGTTCAGCGCACGGGGCCGACGGGTGCGCACGGGCCGTACCGCGTTCATCGGTGCGGGCTTCGGTACCGCCGCGGGCTCGCTCAACGCCTCCGCGAGAAGGCCCAGTTGCTCCCGGAGCAGTACCACGTCGGCGGTCGCCGCCCGGTGTTCGGCCATGAACGCGGCGTCGGCGCGGGCCTCGTCCGGCAGCGGCCGGTCCGTGAGGACGGCCATCAACGCGTCCAGGCCGGCGTCACCGCCGTCGTGCCCGACGTCGTGCCCGTCGTATGCCTCGTACGCCTCGTATCCATCGTGTTCGGCGGTCACGTCACACCACCTCGTCCTCGTGCAGGCGGGCGCGCAGGGCCCGTACCGCCGTGTGCAGCCTGCTCTTGACCGTGCCCTCGGGAATGCCGAGCTCCTCGGCTATCCCGCGCACCGGCAGGTCGGCGTAGAAGCGCAGGACGACGACCTGGCGCTGGCTGTCGGGCAGGTCGTCCAGGCCCTGGGCGACGGCGAGGGAGAGCACGCTGGTGTCCTCGCCGGAGGGGTGGTCGCCCTGCCGGAGGGAGGCCAGCCGCTCGCCGAGCCGTTCCTGGCGGCGCTTGGCGCGGTGCCAGTCCATGGCGAGGTTGGAGGCCACCACCGCCGCCCAGGCCGAGACGTCACGCGGCGCCTCCTCGCCCTTCGCGGCCCGCTCCAGCAGCCGAAGGCGGACCTGCTGCACCCCGTCCAGCAGGTCCGCCTGAGGCACCCCGCCCAGCGCGAGCACCGCCCGCACCCGGCGTTCCTGGGCCGCGTCCAGTGGATCGTCCCCTCCGTGATCCGCACCCTGGCCGCGGCGGGCCTTTCTGCGCAGCACAGCCACCCCTCCCCTCGCCGCGTTTCCCCTATGACGCCGGGGCGGGCCGAAAGGTTCGGAGTGATTTCCGCGCCTTGCCGACACCGCCCAGCCGATGGAGTCGTACGTCACACCGGGCCGGGGCGAGGCGCCGGTCGGGCACGAGCCGCGCGGGGCACCGGCCCTGGTGGTGCTCGGGAACTGGACGAACGCCTGGAACCGGTGCGCCGGGCCAGCACGGCTTCCGGTCTGCGGCGCGTTCCGGGAGGATTCCTCCGGATCAGGACGTCCGGCAAGTGGATCACCGAGTGCGCGCCCGACGTGAGCCCCGTCCCATTCCTCGGGCAAAGGATTGGACACGTGGGCCGGGGTGAGACGCATGATGGAAAGGCCCCGGCCACGCAGGGGGCACAAGCAAGCCATGTGAAGGAGTCGCAGTGAGGGTCGGAATCGTCGGAGCCACCGGTCAGGTCGGCACGGTCATGCGCAGGATCCTCACGGAGCGCGACTTCCCGCTGGACGAGCTGCGGCTGTTCGCCTCGGCCCGCTCGGCCGGCACGGTCCTCGACGGCGTGACGGTGGAGGACGCGGCGACCGCCGACTACACCGGCCTGGACATCGTCCTCTTCTCGGCGGGCGGCGCGACCTCCAAGGCGCTGGCCGAGAAGGTCGCCTCCCAGGGTGCCGTGGTGATCGACAACTCCTCCGCGTGGCGCAAGGACCCTCAGGTGCCGCTGGTGGTCTCCGAGGTGAACCCGCACGCGATCGCCGACCGGCCCAAGGGCATCATCGCCAACCCGAACTGCACCACGATGGCCGCGATGCCGGTGCTGAAGCCGCTGCACGCCGAGGCGGGCCTGGAGGCGCTGGTCGTCGCCACCTACCAGGCGGTGTCCGGGTCCGGGCTCGCGGGTGTGGCGGAGCTGCACGGGCAGGCGCAGAAGGTGATCGCCGACGCGGACAAGCTGACCCATGACGGCGAGGCGGTCGACTTCCCGGAGCCGGGCGTCTACAAGCGCCCCATCGCCTTCAACGTGCTCCCCTTCGCGGGCAACCTCGTCGAGGACGGCCTGAACGAGACCGACGAGGAGCAGAAGCTCCGCAACGAGTCCCGCAAGATCCTGGAGATCCCGGACCTCAAGGTCTCCGGCACCTGTGTGCGCGTCCCGGTCTTCTCCGGCCACTCGCTGCAGGTCAACGCCCGTTTCGCGCGCCCGATCGCCCCGGAGCGGGCGGCCGATCTGCTCGCCGACGCGCCGGGGGTCGTCGTCACCGACATCCCAACCCCCCTCCAGGCGGCCGGCAAGGACCCCTCGTACGTCGGCCGTATCCGCCGCGACGAGACCGTCGAGCACGGCCTGGCCCTGTTCATCTCCAACGACAACCTCCGCAAGGGCGCGGCCCTGAACGCCGTCCAGATCGCGGAACTGGTGGCGGCGGAGCTCCGCGCGAAGTAACGCGCGGCAACCTGCGACGAAGGGCGGCCACGATCGCGTGGCCGCCCTTCCGCATGCCTGGGTCCGGCCCTACGGCCGCCGCACCTCGTACAGGAAGCACCCGTACTCCACGGCCCGTACGTGCACGAGCGCC
Organism: Streptomyces sp. HUAS 15-9; assembly: GCF_025642155.1. Lineage (NCBI taxonomy): Bacteria > Bacillati > Actinomycetota > Actinomycetes > Kitasatosporales > Streptomycetaceae > Streptomyces > Streptomyces qianjiangensis. The sequence continues at coordinate 3,095,482 of NZ_CP106798.1, forward strand.
ACCTGGGGGTCGGCGAAGGCCTCCGTGAAGGCCTGCTCGAAGTCGCCGGGGTGCTCGACCAGCCGGCCGCCCAGGATGTGCCCGTCGGCGGAGTAGCGGCGGACGGTGCGGTGGGCCTCGGTGAAGGGCAGGGCGCCGCCGTCCGGCCCCGGGCACTCCCGCGCATGGATGAAGACGGGACCCTGCTCGTCGTAGGCGCCCGGCTCGGCGCCGGTCCGGGCGGCCCAGCGGCGCAGGGGGGCGTAGGAGACGAGGGCGATCGGCTCGCCGGGGACGCTCCGGCGCAGACAGCAGCGCAGTGGCGCACCACCCTCCTCGTCCGTCACGGGAACCGACTCGCGTCCCGCGTCGTCAGTGGAGCGCAGCTCCTTCAGGACCGGCGGGTCGATGGGTCGTGCGGTGTACGTCGTCAGTCCTGCGGTGTACGTCGTCAGTCCTGCGGTGTACGTCGTCATCTGCCCAGGCTGGCGCGATCGGGCCCGCTCGACCGGCGGGATCCGGACATCGCGTTCCGCGCGGGTCCCATGGAAGGATGACGCAACCCACACATAACGAGGAGATGACCGCGTGCCTGGCACAAACCTGACTCGCGATGAGGCGCAGCAGCGGGCGAAGCTGCTGACCGTTGACTCGTACGAGATCGATCTCGACCTCTCCGGCGCGCAGGAGGGCGGCACCTACAGGTCCGTGACCACGGTGCGCTTCGACGTCACAGAAAACGGTGCCGCGTCCTTCATCGACCTGGTGGCCCCGACGGTCCACGAGGTCACCCTCAACGGCGACCCGCTCGACCCCGACCAGGTCTTCAAGGACTCCCGGATCGCCCTGCCGGGCCTCCTGGAGGGCCGCAACGTCCTGCGTGTCGTCGCCGACTGCGCGTACACCAACACCGGCGAGGGCCTGCACCGCTTCGTCGACCCGGTCGACGAGCAGGCCTACCTCTACACCCAGTTCGAGGTGCCCGACGCCCGCCGGGTCTTCGCCTCCTTCGAGCAGCCGGACCTCAAGGCCACCTTCCAGTTCACGGTGAAGGCACCGACTGGCTGGACGGTCATTTCCAACTCGCCGACGCCGGAGCCCAAGGACGACATCTGGGTCTTCGAGCCGACGCCGCGCATCTCGTCGTACATCACCGCGCTGATCGTCGGGCCGTACCACTCGGTGCACAGCGTGTACGAGAAGGACGGCCAGTCGGTCCCGCTCGGCATCTACTGCCGTCCCTCGCTCGCCGAGTTCCTGGACTCGGACGCGATCTTCGAGGTGACCCGGCAGGGCTTCGACTGGTTCCAGGAGAAGTTCGACTACGCGTACCCGTTCAAGAAGTACGACCAGCTCTTCGTGCCGGAGTTCAACGCGGGCGCGATGGAGAACGCGGGCGCGGTGACCATCCGCGACCAGTACGTCTTCCGGTCCAAGGTGACCGACGCGGCGTACGAGGTCCGCGCGGAGACGATCCTGCACGAGCTGGCCCACATGTGGTTCGGCGACCTGGTCACCATGGAGTGGTGGAACGACCTGTGGCTGAACGAGTCGTTCGCCACCTACACCTCCATCGCCTGCCAGTCCTACGCCCCCGGGTCGCGCTGGCCGCACGCCTGGACGACGTTCGCGAACTCCATGAAGACGTGGGCCTACCGGCAGGACCAGCTGCCGTCCACCCACCCGATCATGGCCGAGATCAACGACCTCGACGACGTGCTCGTCAACTTCGACGGCATCACTTACGCCAAGGGCGCGTCCGTCCTCAAGCAGCTCGTCGCGTACGTCGGCATGGACGAGTTCTTCAAGGGCGTGCAGGCCTATTTCAAGGCGCACGCGTACGGCAACACGCGCCTGTCCGACCTGCTGGGCGCGCTGGAGGAGACCTCCGGGCGCGATCTGAAGACCTGGTCGAGGAAATGGCTGGAGACGGCCGGCATCAACATCCTGCGCCCGGAGATCGAGACGGACGCCGAGGGTGTCATCACCTCCTTCGCCATCCGCCAGGAGGCCCCGGCCCTGCCCGCCGGGGCCAAGGGCGCTGTATCCGATGATGCGGCTCCGCCGCGTGGGACGCTGCGCCCGCACCGGATCGCGGTCGGTCTGTACGAGCTCGACGGCGACAGCGGCAAGCTGGTCCGCGCGGACCGTATCGAACTGGACGTGGACGGCGAGCTGACCGCCGTACCGCAGCTGGCCGGCCGCCGCCGCCCGGACGTCGTCCTGCTCAACGACGACGACCTGTCGTACGCCAAGGTCCGCCTGGACGAGCGGTCCCTGGCCTTCGTGACCGAGCACCTCGGCGACTTCGAGTCCTCGCTGCCCCGCGCCCTGTGCTGGGCGTCGGCCTGGGACATGACCCGCGACGCCGAACTCGCCACCCGCGACTACCTCAGTCTGGTCCTGTCGGGCATCGGCAAGGAGTCGGACATCGGTGTCGTGCAGTCGCTGCAGCGGCAGGTGAAGCTGGCCATCGAGCTGTACGCCGACCCGGCCGCCCGCGAGGCCCTGCTCACCCGCTGGACGGACGCCACGCTGACCCATCTGCGCTCCGCCGCGCCGGGCAGCGACCACCAGTTGGCGTGGGCGCGGGCGTTCGCGGCGACGGCCCGTACACCGGAGCAGCTGGACCTTCTCGAGGGCCTGCTGGACGGCACCCAGACGATCGAGGGCCTGGTCGTCGACACGGAGCTGCGCTGGGCGTTCGTGGAGCGTCTGGCCGCGGTGGGCCGCTTCGACGAGGCGGAGATCGCGGGCGAGTACGAGCGGGACAAGACCGCGGCCGGTGAGCGGCACGCGGCCACCTCGCGCGCGGCCCGCCCGACGCCGGAGGCCAAGGCGGAGGCGTGGGCGTCGGTCATCGAGTCCGACAAGCTCCCGAACGCGGTGCAGGAGGCCGTGATCGGCGGCTTCGTCCAGACGGACCAGCGGGAGCTGGTGGCGCCCTACACGGACAAGTACTTCGAGGTCCTGAAGGACATCTGGGACTCCCGTTCGCACGAGATCGCCCAGCAGATCGCGATCGGCCTCTACCCGTCGATCCAGGTGTCCGAGGAGACCCTCGCCAAGACGGACGCCTGGCTCGCCTCGGCCGAGCCCACCGCGGCCCTGCGCCGCCTCGTCTCGGAGTCCCGCTCGGGCATCGAGCGGGCCCTGAAGGCACAGGCGGCGGACGCGGCGACCGCGTAGTCGCTGTCGCTACGACCTTGGGGGCGTCCGGTGCTTCACCGGGCGCCCCCTTTGGTTCGCGTGGGCTGCGGGCTGCTGGCCGCAGGCCGCGTGGGCCGCAGGCCGCGAGCTGCAGGCCGCAGGCCGCGTGGGCCGCAGGCCGCGTGGGCCGCAGGCCGCAGGCCGCTGGCCGCTGGCCGCGAGCTGCAGGCCGCTGGCCGCTGGCCGCCGCAGGCCGCTGTCTGCTGGCCGCTGGCCGCTGGCCGCCGCAGGCCGCAGGCCGCAGGCCGCAGGCCGCAGGCTGCTCAGTGCGGGACGTCGAGCACTCGGCCGCGTGGGGTCTCGTCAGCTGACTGGGCGACCTGTCGCACGAGTTGCTCGCGGGCGCGGCCCGCGGCGAGGCCTGAGCAAGGCGCCTGAGCCGGTAGCGGACCCGCTTCCGGGTCACCCCATGTGGGCGGTCAGCGCGGCTTCCACCGTCGCCGGGTCGGTGGCGTCGGCTGCCCAGGCCACGTATCCGTCGGGGCGCACCAGCAGGGCCATGCGGCGGTCGCTCGCCCAGTGCGCCACGGTCAGCCGCTCCGCGCGGTCCCGACCGCCTTGTCCGCCCTCGTACGTCGCCGGGGTGATCAGTACGAACCGCCCGCCCCGCAGGGCCTCGTAGAGGCGGCCGCCGTCGGCGAGGGCGACGTCGGGGACGCGTGTGCCGGTGAGGCGGTGGGAGCCGCGGGGGGCCGGGTAGCGGTAGCCGATGCCGGTGATCTGGCCGACCGCCTTGCGGCGGGCGGGTCCGACGGTGTCGAGGAACGCGGTGAGGGTGGCCCGCAGGGCCAGGGTCCAGGGGCGCTTGGCCATGGCAAGGCGGACGATGCCGCCGCTGCTGCGGAGCACGGACCTGCCGACGGGGTGACGCTCGGCCTGGTAGGTGTCCAGCAGCGCCGGGTCCGCGTGGTGGTTGGCGACCGCGGCCAGCTTCCAGCCCAGGTTGGCCGCGTCCTGCAGACCGGTGTTCATGCCCTGGCCGCCGGCCGGGGTGTGCACGTGCGCGGCGTCGCCGGCCAGGAAGACACGGCCGACCCGGTAGGCGGGGGCCTGGCGCTCGTCGCTGTGGAAGCGGGACATCCAGCGGGCGCCGTGCATCCCGAAGTCACGGCCGAGGGCGAGCCTGGTGATCTCCTTGACCTCCTCGAGGTCGATGGGCTCGCTGTCGGCGACGTTACGGCGGCGGTGCCAGCCGATGACACGGTAGTAGCCGTCGCCGAAGGGGGCGATGAAGGCGAAGGCGTCGCCGACGGCGTTCACGGTGAGCAGCGTGTCCGGCTTCTCGGCGAGCAGGACGTCGGCGAGGACGACGGAACGGATCACCGACCTGCCGGGGAAGGGCAGCCCGATCGCGTCACGCACGGCGCTGCGCATGCCGTCGGCGCCGACGACATAGGCGGCCCGCAGGCTCTGGGCCTCGCCGCCGGGACCGCGGACCTCGACGGTGACGCCGTCCGCGTCCTGGACCAGCCCGGTCAGCTCGGTCTCGTGACGGAAGTCCACCCCCGCCTCCACCGCGCGCCGCTCCAGCGCCTTCTCCACCTCGTACTGCGGAAGGACCAGGAGGTGGTTGAAGCGGGAGGGGAGCGTGTCGAGGTCGATGGTGAGGCGGCCGAAGAGGGCGAGCCGGTCGAGGGGCTGCCCGGCGGCCTCCAGGTCGTCGGCGAGGCCGCGTGCGTCGAGCTGCTCCAGGGTGCGGGCGTGCAGGACGAAGGCCCGGGACAGGTTACTGATCTTGTGCGGGCGCCTTTCGAGAAGCGTGACGGGGACGCCCGCGGTGGCGAGGTCGCCGGCCAGGAGGAGGCCGGTGGGGCCGGAGCCCACGACGATGACGGGGAGCGGGTTGCGGGTGGTGCCAGTCGTGCCGTTCATGGGGGGCCTCCTGGGTTGCCAACACCTGTTGACCAACGGTCGCTGGCCAACGCTTGTTGGTCAACGCTTGTTGGCAACATTACGACTGAGGCACTGAGACGTCAATACTTGTTGGCCTACGCACGTTGGCCTACGATCGTTGACATGACTGCGAGCAACACCGGCTCCGCCGCCTCCGGCTCCACCGGCTCCCCCAGCGGAGCGCGCCGCTCCGAGACCACCCGCAACGCGATCCTCACCGCCGCCCGCGAGCGCTTCGCCGCCGACGGCTATGAGCGGGCCACCATCCGCGCGATCGCCAAGGACGCGCACATCGACCCGTCGATGGTGATGCGGTACTTCGGCAACAAGGACGGTCTCTTCGCGGCGGCCGTCGCGCTCGATCTGCGGCTCCCGGACCTGGTGGCGGTGGGGCGCGACGAGGTCGGCCGGGCGCTCGTGGGTCACTTCCTCGCGCTGTGGGAGGAGAACGAGGAGCTCACGGCGATGCTGCGGGTCGGCGCCACCAATCAGGCGGGGGCCGAGCGTATGCAGGGCATCTTCCGCGACCAGCTGCTGCCGGTGGCCCTACAGGTGTGCCCCGACCCCGAGCAGGTCCCGGCGCGGGCCGCGCTGTGCGCCTCGCAGCTGCTCGGGCTGGCGCTCACCCGCTATGTGCTGCGCCTCCCCCCGGCCGTGGCACTGGCCCGGGAGGAGATCATGGCATGGCTCGCGCCCACGGTGCAGCGGTACCTCACGGCGCCCAGTCCCTGAGGCGCAGGCACGCACACCGATACGGGTACGGACACGGACGCGGACACGCCGAGGGCGCCGGCCTCACCGCGAACGTGGCGGGAGGACGGCGCCCTCGGCGTACAGGTCAGCTTTGGCTCAGGCCTTCGCCCTGGACTTGGTCACGCGGTACTTGGACTTGTCCAGGACCATCACCAGACCGGTGATGACGGCGAACAGGACGAGCGGTGCCACGACATAGAGGCCCAGCGTCTCGATGACGCTCAGGCCCTGACCGGGGTCGTCACCGTCGTCGCGCGTGAGCGCGAGCGCGGGGGACGACATGAGCAGCATCATCAGCGTCGTACCGGCAGCCAGGGCGCCGGCGCGCAGGGCGTTCTTCTTGTCCACAGTGCCAAAGTAGCGAACGCCTGAACAGGCTGCGCGCCCGGGGTGCCGTAGACGAGCGCGCGGGCCCCTCGCCGGCCTTCACCGCCCTCCCGGTGCCCGCCCTCACCGCCCGTCCCGCAGCACCTCGAGGAGCGCGTGCAGGCGCGGTGAGGCGGTCAGCTCCTCCAGGGTCACCGGGCGGCCGTCGGCGTCGGCGACGGGCAGGCGCCAGTTCGGGTACTGGTCCCAGGTGCCGGGGAGGTTCTGCGGGCGGCGGTCGCCGACACCGTCCGGGAGCCAGACGCCGATCATGCGGGCGGGGGTGCGCAGCAGAAAGCGGTGGACGGCCTGGATCTCCGCCTCCTCGGTGGCGGGCGAGTGGCCTCCGGCCGTGCCCTGGAGCAGGCCGAGCCGGGTGAGCAGGGCCAGCCACTCCGCGGTGTCGGCCGCGGCCGCCGCGCGTTCCTCCTCCAGTGGCTGGGTCAACAGGCCTAAGCGGTCTCGGAGTTCGACGTGTTCGCCGGTGAGGCGGGCGGCGGTGGACGGCAGGTCGTGAGTGGTGGCGGTGGCCAGGCAGTCGGCACGCCAGCGGGCGGGCGGCAGGGCGTGCCCGTCACCCTCCCAGTCCCGTTCGAACCAGAGCACGGACGTGCCGAGCACCCCGCGCCGCTGGAGCGTCTCGCGCACGCCCGGCTCCACGGTGCCCAGGTCCTCACCGATCACCACGGCCCCGGCCCGGGTTGCCTCCAGGGCGAGGAGGGCGAGCATGGCCTCGGCGTCGTAACGGACGTAGGTGCCCTCGGTCGGTGGCTGTCCCTGGGGCACCCACCACAGCCGGAACAGGCCCATGACGTGGTCGATGCGCAGGGCGCCGGCGTAGCGGAACAGGGCACGCAGGAGGCGGCGGTAGGGGGCGTGGCCGGAGGCGGCCAGGCGGTCCGGCCGCCAGGGCGGCAGGCCCCAGTCCTGGCCGCGGGCGTTGAAGGCGTCGGGCGGGGCGCCCACCGACATCCCGGCGGCGAAGTACTCCTGCTGTGCCCAGGCGTCGGCGCCCGTGGGGTGCACGCCGACCGCGAGATCGTGCACGATCCCGACCGGCATGCCCGCCTCGCGCGCGGCGCGCTGGGCGGCGATGAGCTGGGCGTCGGTGAGCCAGGCGAGCCAGGAGTGGAAGTCGACGCGGTCCATCAGCTCGGTAAGGGCGCGGGCGACCGCGGGCGAGCGGGGGTCGCGCAGCTCGGCCGGCCAGCGGTGCCAGTCGGAGCCGTGCGTCTCGGCGAGCGCGCACCAGGTGGCATGGTCCTCCAGCGCCTGTCCCGCGCCGGCGAGGAAGTCGGCGTAGGCGGCCTGCCGTCCGGGCCCCAGGGGTACTTCCCGTACCAGTTCCAACGCCTCTCGCTTGAGCTCCCACACCGCGTCCCGGTCGATCAGCGCGCCCTTGTCCAGCACCGCGGCGCGCAGCCGTTCCGCCCGCTCCAGCAGGGCGTGGACACGCTCGTGGTCGGCGACATAGGCGAATTCGGGGACGTTCTCCACCCGCAGGTGCACCGGGTCGGGGAAGCCGCGCGAGGAGGGCCGGTAGGGCGAGGGATCGGTGGGGGTGCCGAGTACGGCCGCGTGCAGCGGGTTGACCTGCACGAATCCGGCGCCGGCGGTGCGTCCGGCCCAGGCGGCCAGCTCGGCCAGGTCGCCGAGGTCGCCCATGCCCCAGGAGCGCCGGGACAGGAGGGAGTAGAGCTGGACGAGGAGTCCGTAGGAGCGTCCGGGGGGCGTGGGCAGCCGGGCCGGGGCGACGATCAGATGGGTCTCGGCGGTGCGTCCGTCGGGGGCGGTGGCCGTCACGCGGTGGACGCCGGCCGGGAGCGGCTCGACGGCGGTGAGGGTCTCGCCCTGCTCGGTCTCGATGCGCAGCCGGGTGCCGGGCGGGAGCGCGGCGAGGGCGGCGGGGGCTTCGCCGGGGGTGCCGGGGTCTTCGCCCGGGATGCCGAAGCCTTCACCTGGGATGCCAGGGTCTTCGCCCGGGGTGCCGGTCCAGTGGACCACCGTGGGCGGCAGCAGTCGCTCGCGCAGTTCGTTCTCGCGGGCGGCGAGTGCTGACCGGGCGGCCTCCGGAGTGCTCGCGTCGACGCCGAGCGCGGCCAGGGCGGCGACGACGGCGGTGGCGGAGGCGGCGACCGTACGGTCCGGGGACGGGCGGTAGGAGGTGGCGACGCCGTGCAGGCCGGCGAGCCGGGACAGCTCCTCGTCGAGGGGCCCGGGCGCGGTCATCTACAGCCCCGGGGCGTAGCAGTCCGCGGTCGCGTCGGACTCGCTGGTCAGCGGGGCGGCGTCGGCGAGGGGCGGCTCGCTGGTCAGGGGCTCGGCGTCGGGCAGCGGAGGCTCGCTGGTCAGCGGGGCCTCGGCGAAGGCGGCCTCCGCGCTGAAGACACAGAAGTGCGGGTCCTCGGGTTCGGCGGACGGCTCCGCCTCGGGTTTGAACTGGGCCGGGAGCGGAATGTGAGCCGGTGCGGCCACGGGGGCCTCCTTGTCGGTACGTCGGGCACTGCGGGGTCTGCCGGATATGGGCAGGCCTACCCAGCGGGCGGGAACACACTCTCGACGGCTGGTGGAGTGCGGATACGCGTCGGATGCGCATCGGACGGGCGTCGTACCGACGCCCTCACTATTCACTCAGTACATGTATCCAGTGCATACTGATCTCCATGAGCACCCGGCACATCCTTCTGGGGCTGCTCGAGGCGGGGCCGAGCCATGGCTACGACCTCAAGCGACGCCACGACGAACGCTTCCCGCAGGCCCGTCCGCTGGCCTACGGGCAGGTCTACACGACCTTGCAGCGCCTGGTACGCGACGGTCTCGCGGAGGTCGACGGCACCGACGCCGACGGCGGTCCGGAGCGGACGCTGTACCGCTCGACGGACTCCGGTTCGCACGAACTGGCCCAGTGGGCGCGGGAGATCGCCCCGCCGGCGCCCTTCGTGGCGAACGAGATCTTCGCCAAGGTCGTCGTGTCGATCCTCGCGGGCGGCGACCCGGCCGCCTACCTCCGTGCCCAGCGCGCCGCGCACATGGAGCGGATGCGGGAACTGACGACCCTCAAGACCGCCGGCACCGCCGATCTGGCGAGCGTTCTCTCGGCGGACTACGCCCTCAACCACCTCGACGCCGACCTCCGCTGGATGAACACCACGGCGGCCCGGCTGACCACTCTGACCGCGGAGGTCGACGCCGCATGAGCCAAGGACGCAGCATGAGCAACAAGCGGGACGCCTCGGCGCCGCTCCTGGCGGCCCGGGACCTCGTCAAGGCACACGGCAGGACGCAGGCGCTGTGCGGTGCCTCGGTCGAACTGCACGCCGGCGAGATCCTCGCCGTGACCGGGGCCAGCGGCAGCGGCAAGTCCACGCTGCTGCACTGTCTGGCGGGCATCGTCCGCCCGGACCAGGGGTCGGTGGCCTACGCGGGGCTGCGCCTCGACCAGCTGCCGGAGAAGCGGCTGAGCGAGCTGCGGCGCTCCGACTTCGGCGTGGTCTTCCAGTTCGGCCAGCTGATCCCCGAGCTGACCGCCGCCGACAACGTGGCGCTGCCGCTGATGCTGGCCGGGGTCGTGCGCACCGAGGCGCGGGCGCGGGCGGGCGAGTGGCTGGAGCGGTTCGGGGTGCGCGGGCAGGAGGAGCTGCGGCCGGGTGAGATGAGCGGCGGCCAGGCGCAGCGGGTCGCGCTGGCCCGGGCGCTGGTGACGGGCCCCAAGGTGGTGTTCGCGGACGAGCTGACGGGGGCGCTGGACTCGCTGGCGGGCGAGCAGGTGATGACGTCCCTGGTGCACACGGCCCGCGAGTCGGGCACGGCGGTGCTGCTGATCACGCATGACGCGCAGGTCGCGGCGTACGCGGACCGCGAGGTGCGGCTGAGCGACGGCACCGTGGCACCGCTGGAGGTGGCCGCGTGATCGCCGCGGACGTCCGTCTCGCCTGGCAGCTGACCCGGGGGTCCGACCGGCGTGAGTGGTGGCGGCTCGCGCTGACCGCGGTGGGGGCGGCGCTCGCCACGGGGTTCGCCCTCGCGGCGGTGGCGCTGGCCTCGGTGCGCGGGTACCACCGCTTCTCCTTCGCCGGCGGTCTGCTGGACAACCCCGGTGAGCGCTCGGGCGTGATCGTCAGTCTGCTGCTCCTGCTGGTGCCGGTGCTGGGCTTCCTCGGGCAGTGCGCGCGGATCGGCGCCGTGCACCGGGACCGGCGGCTGGCCGGTCTGCGGCTGGCCGGGGCCACTCCGGCCCAGGTGCGCCGGATCGCCGCGCTGGAGACGGGCCCGGCCTGTCTGCTGGGCTCGGCCCTGTCCACCGCTGTCGGGGTCCCGGTCCTGCTGGGTCTGTGGGACGCCCCGAGCGCCGTCACCTGGGCCGGGATGACGCTGGTCGCCCTCGGTGTGCCGGTGCTGGGCGCGGCGGCGGGCGCGCTGGCGCTGCGCCGGGTGGTGGCCTCGCCGCTCGGGTGGGTACGGCGGGTGCGGCCGAGCAGCGGGCGGGGGCCGGGGCTCCTGTTCGTGGGCGGGGTGCTGGTCGTACTGCTGCTGGCGCTGTGGGCCGTCATGAACACATCGAACAGGGATCGCGGGCAGGTCCCGCTGACGGTGTTCGCTCTGGTCCTCGCGGTCGGTGCGGGCACGGTGTGGCTGGCCGGGGGCACGGCCCGGCTGGTCGGACGGCTGCTGGCGGGCCGGGCCCGTTCCGCGGCCACGCTGATCGCGGCGGAACGGCTGCGCGACGACCCGTGGGCCGCGGCCCGTACGCATGCGGCGGTGCTGCTGGTCACGATCGTCGGCACGGGCTTCGTCGGCATCCGCCAGGCGCTCCTCGCCGATCTGCACGGCATGGCACGCGAGGGCCACCTCGGTATGCGCATGTCCTTCTACACGACGGGCATCGACCTGACGGGCGCGGCGATCCTCGTCGCCCTCGCGATCACCCTGTCCGGCCTCGCCGTCGGCACCGCCGAGTCCCTGGCCGACCGCCGCCGCGGCCTGGCCGCACAGGTCGCCGCCGGGGTGCCGCGGGCGGTGCTCGGCCGGGCGCTGCTCCTGGAGACCGCGCTGCCGCTGGCCCCCGCGGTCGCACTGGCCGGCGCGGGCGGCATGGCCATCGGCACCTGGTACGGCTCACAGGCCGCCGAGTACGTCACCCGGACCGTGCCGTACGCGGCGCTGCTGGTCCCGGTGGGCGTGTACGCGTGCTGTCTGCTGGCGGCGGCCACCTCGCTCCCGCTGCTGCGCCGCTCGGCGCATCCCGCGCAGCTGCGCTACGCGTGACCGCCCGATGAGTGTCCGGTCCCGGGGGCACAGGGGACCCCCGGGACCGGAGCACACGCGTGCCCCGGGTGCGCGAAGGCCCGGGTCGTCAGGCGGAAATGCCGTCGATCCGGGCCATGGCGTCGTCCGCGCCGTACGGCTGCAAGTACGGCAGCCAGCGCGGGTCCCTATGGCCGGTGCCGATGATGCGCCAGGCCAGGCCGGTGGGTGGCGCCGGCTTGTGGCGCAGCCGCCAGCCGATCTCGAACAGATGTCGGTCGGCCTTCACGTGGTTGCAGCGGCGGCAGGACGCCACCACGTTGTCCCAGACGTGTTTGCCCCCGCGGCTGCGCGGGATGACGTGGTCGACGCTGGTTGCGACGCCACCGCAGTACATGCACCGGCCCCCGTCCCGGGCGAACAGTGCCCGCCGGGTGAGAGGAACGGGCCCCCGGTAGGGAACCCGTACGAATCGCTTGAGCCGGACCACGCTGGGTGCGGGGACGGTGACGGTTGCGCTGTGCATGAAGGCGCCGGACTCCTCGAGACAGACTGCCTTGTTCTCGAGGACGAGGACGAGCGCGCGGCGAAGCGGTACGACGCCAAGGGGCTCGTACGACGCGTTGAGAACCAGGACATGCGGCACGGGTGCCTCCTTGGGCGTCGGCGGCGCGTGGCTCGCGCCGGGACGATCTGCAGTCAGTCTCCCCTCATGCCTGGTGGAAGCGCCACCATGTCCCGGTAACGGGCTGGGAGTGTTTTCGACCACACCTGCTTCATCCCCAGGATCAAGGCCTGTTCAAGCGCAGGTGAGCACGGTCTCTCCTTTTGGTAAGCGGCGCTCGCACACACAATGCCCCGTTAGTGTGGTGACTCTGCCCGTCCGGTGACCTTTCCGTGACCTTGACGACCTTGACCGCCCGCGTCGGACGGGGCAGTGCAGCACCTGGAGGTACCTGCCGTGTCCTTGTCCGCCGTCCTACTGGCTGCCGGTTCGTCGCCGTCGCCGACTCCCGGCGAGCCGGCGACCCCGGCGGTCCCCACGCTCCAGGACGCCCAGGAAAGCGCGACCAACGCCGCCGGCTGGGTCGAGCAGAACTGGTCGACGTGGCTCGCCATCGGACTCAGGGTCCTGCTGATCCTGGTGATCGCGGCGATCCTGAGAAAGGTCGTGCTGCGGGCCATCACCAAGCTGATCGACCGGATGAACCGGACCGTCCAGACGATGGACGGCACCGCGCTCGGCGGCCTGCTGGTCAACGTGGAGCGGCGTCGCCAGCGCTCGCAGGCGATCGGCTCGGTGCTCAGGTCGGTCGCCTCGTTCCTGATCCTCGGCACGGCCGCGCTGATGATCCTGGCCACGTTCCAGATCAACCTGGCCCCGCTGCTGGCGTCCGCCGGTGTCGCGGGTGTGGCGATCGGTTTCGGTGCCCGCAACCTGGTCACCGACTTCCTCTCCGGCGTGTTCATGATCCTCGAGGACCAGTACGGCGTCGGCGACCAGATCGACGCGGGCGTCGCCTCGGGCGAGGTCATCGAGGTCGGCCTGCGGGTGACCAAGATGCGCGGCGCCAACGGCGAGATCTGGTACGTCCGCAACGGCGAGGTCAAGCGCATCGGCAACCTGTCCCAGGGCTGGGCGACGGCCGGGGTGGACGTGACGGTGAGGTCCTCCGAAGACCTGGACCGAGTCAAGGCCACCCTCGACGAGGTCGCCGAGCAGATGAGCAAGGAGGAGCCCTGGAACGAGCTCCTGTGGGGCCCGATCGAGGTCCTGGGCCTGGACTCGGTCCTGATCGACTCGATGGTGGTCCGCGTCTCGGCCAAGACCATGCCCGGCAAGTCGGTGACCGTCGAGCGCGAGCTCCGCTGGCGCATCAAGCGCGCCTTCGACGCGGCGCAGATCCGCATCGTGGGCGGCGAAACGGCCGTGGTGGCGGACGAGACCCCCGACCCCACGGCGGTGGTCGCGGCCCCGTCGGTGTTCTCCAACGCTGACTCCCCGCAGTCGATGGCAGCGACACCGATCGCTCCGCAGCGGGCGGCGCCTCCTATCAAGTAGGGGCACGGAATCCGAGGAACGGTTTCAGCACACTCGTTCGAGTGAACAGCCGGGGCATCCGGCGCCGCGCAGGCGCTGGGTGCCCCATCGTTCTGCCGGGGCACCCAGGGCGGGATTAGCCTGGCACCAGCATGACGAGGAGAACCGCGATGAGCGCCGAACCGATCATGGAGCCGGTGATGACGCAGCAGGACCCCATCGATTTGTTGATCGCGTTCGAGGAGGCGTCTGTGGCGCCGACTCGGCCCGAGTTCATCGAGGGGACCGTCATCGTGTCACCGCAGCCGAACCACGAACACAACCACGGCGCGTTCAAGCTCGCCGTCCAGTTCTTCACCGTGGGGTTCGATCTGGCGGGCGTGGGAAATGGCTTTCGGGCCGCCGGCAAGGACGGCAACACGATGGCTCTCGTCATCCCTGATTTCTACATCCTGCGCCGAGAGCCGACCGAACTCGATGAGTCGTACCGCAGAGCCAACAAGGGCTGGTATCCCATCGACATGATCGCCCTCGTAGGCGAGGTCACCTCCACCAACCACGAGATCGACACCGGCCTCAAATTCCGCACCTACGCCGCCGCCGGCGTCCCCGTCTACGTCCTCATCGACCGCCACGCCAAGACGGCCCACTGCTACACCGACCCCGTCCTCCCCGGCGACGACCCCACCGAGGCCTACTACAACACCGACCACAAGGTCGGCCTCGGCGACCCGCTCCCCCTCCCGGCCCCCTACCCCACGCTGGACACGGCCCCGTTCCTCACCGACTGAGCCGGCCGAGGCCCACCCCACCGCCCCCGAGGTAACGAGTCTGTTGCCTCGGGGGCGGTGTCTATTGACGCCCCCTTCGTCCTGGGCTTACGTTCCTTCCACCCAATAGGAAACTTTCCTAACAGTGATCAACGGCGATCGACGGCGTACCCCGCCCGATGATCACCGGGTGGACTTCCCGCCCAGGTCACTGGGAAGCTGGTCAGTCGGAAAGGCAGGTGTCGAACCCCCATGGCAGGAACCGCCGGTACGCCGGGCACCCCGCGCGTCCTGCGCGCCATGAACGACCGCGCCGCACTGGACCTGCTGCTGGAGCACGGCCCGCTGTCGCGCACGCGGATCGGAAAGCTCACCGGCCTCTCCAAGCCGACCGCCTCCCAGCTGCTGGCCCGTCTGGAGTCGGCGGGACTGGTCCGGGCCACCGGCACCAGCGAGGGCCGGCCAGGCCCCAGCGCGCAGCTGTACTCGGTCGACCCGGCCGCCGCGTACGCCGCCGGGCTCGACGTCACCCCCGGCCGCATCCGCGCCGCCGTCGCCGACATCACCGGGCGCACGGTGGGCGAGTACGAACTCCCGACCCCGGGACGGCGTCCCGCCCATCCGGTCGTCCAGCAGGTCACCGACGCCCTGGACGGCGCGGTGAAGGCGGCGGGGCTGGCCCGGGGCGACGTCCACCGGCTGGTCATCGGCACACCCGGCGCCTTCGACCCCAACACCGGCCGGCTGCGCTACGCCTCCCATCTGCCCGGCTGGCACTCCCCCGCGCTGCTCGACGAACTCGCGGCCGCGCTGCCGATGCCGGTGGAGTACGAGAACGACGTGAACCTCGTCGCGATAGCCGAGCAGCGGCTGGGCGCGGCCCGGGGCCACGCGGACTTCGTGCTCCTGTGGAACCAGGAGGGCCTCGGCGCCGCCCTGGTCCTCGGCGGACGGCTGCACCGCGGCTGGACCGGCGGCGCGGGCGAGGTCGGCTTCCTGCCGGTGCCGGGCACTCCCCTGGTGCGCCAGGTGACCAAGGCCAACAGCGGCGGCTACCAGGAGCTGGCCGGTTCACAGGCCGTACCCCGGCTGGCCCGGGAGCTCGGCATCGAGGACCTGCCGACAGGCCCGCACGAGGAAGTCGCCGCCGAACTCGTGGCCCGGGCCGCCGACCACACCACCGGACCCCACCGCGAGCTGCTGCGGACGTACGCGACCCGGCTCGCCACCGGTCTCGCCTCCCTCGTCTCCGTCCTCGACCCCGAACTCGTCGTCCTCAGCGGCGCCGCCCTCACCGCCGGCGGCGAGGTGCTGCGCGCTCTCGTCCAGGCCGAACTGGAGGAGCTGGCGGCGCCGCGTCCGCGGCTCGTCGTCGGCGACGTCCGTGAACACCCCGTGCTGCGCGGCGCTTTGGAGACCGCGCTGGCTGCCACCCGCGACGAGGTCTTCGACACCTCGCACTGAGCCCTCGTACCTCCCCCCTCTCCTTCCGCCTCCTCTCTCCTCTCTCACCCACGCCCCGTCCCTGGGAGACCTCGCCATGCCCACACCCATACCCGGAGTCGCCCGAAAGGCGGCTTTTGCCCTCACCGCCTCCGCCGTCCTGCTCACCACCGCCTGTACCGGCCAGTCGAGTTCGGGCGCCGACGACGACGCCTCCAAGGACACCACCATCAACTTCTGGCACGCCTGGAGCGCGCCGAACGAGGTCGCCGGGATCAAGGCGCTGATCGCCGGCTTCGAGAAGGCCCACCCCAACATCCATGTGAACGTCGTCGGCAACATGACCGACGACAAGATCAACCAGGCGCTCCGCACCGGCGGCGATCGGGCCCCCGACGTCATCTCCTCCTTCACCACCAACAACGTCGGCAAGTTCTGTTCGTCGGGCGCCCTGGTCGATCTGAACCCCTTCTTCAAGAAGTCGGGCATCGACCCGGAGACGACCTTCCCGAAGGCGATGAACGAGTACACCCGGTTCGACGGCAACCGCTGCTCGGTGCCGCTGCTGGGTGACGCGTACGGGCTCTACTACAACAAGACGGCGTTCGAGAAGGCGGGCATCACCGACCCGCCGAAGACCTGGTCCGAATTCGAGGCCGACGCCAAGAAGCTGACGATCACCCAGGGCAACAGTTACAAGCAGCTCGGATTCATGCCGAACTACCACGGCTGGGAATCCACCACGGAGCACTACTTCGCCCAGTTCTCCCCGACGTACTTCAACAGCAGCGGAAAGTCGGAGCTTGCCAAGGACCCGGCGTTCGAGGCCGGTTTCAAGCTGCAGAAGAAGCTCGTCGACGAACTCGGCGGATTCCAGAAGCTGGAGAAGTTCCGCTCCACGCTCGGCGACGAATGGGGCGCCAAGCACCCCTTCCACACCGGCCAGGTCGCCATGCAGCTCGACGGCGAGTGGCGCCTGGGCATGGCCGAGGAGGCCAAGCCGAAGTTTGAGATCGGCGTCGCTCCCTTGCCCGTCCCCGACGACCGGGCGTCCCAGTACGGCAAGGGCTACATCACCGGCACCATCGCGGGCATCGCCGCCACCAGCAAGAAGCAGAACGCGGCCTGGGAGCTGGTGAAGTACATGACCACCGACACGGACGCGGTGGTGGGCTTCTCCAACGCCATCCACAACGTGCCGTCCACGCTGGCCGCGCTGAAGTCGCCGAAGCTGAAGTACGACCCGCGGTTCAAGACGTTCCTGGACATCGCCGCGAACCCGAATTCGACGACGACGCCCGCCTCGATCAACGGCGGTGTGTACCTGGTGACGATCCAGCAGTTCGGATACGACTACGAGAGCGGAAAGGCCACCGATCTGAAGGCGGGGCTGAAGAAGACGGCCGCGCAGATCGACACGGACATCGCCCAGGCGAAGTGATGAGCGCCATCACTCTCGCGTCGAAGCGCCGCCGGGCGGCGCTTCGCACGGCCGCCTTCATGTCGCCCTGGCTGATCGGCTTCGCGGTGTTCTTCGCGTATCCGCTGATCTCGACGGTGTATTTCTCGTTCATGCACTACGACGGTTTCAAACCGCCGACGTGGAGCGGAACGAAGAACTGGACGTACGTCTTCGAGCACTATCCCCTCTTCTGGCCCGCCCTGCGCAACACCCTGTGGCTGGTCCTCGTGATGGTCACCCTCCGGGTCGTCTTCGGACTCGGCGTCGGCATGCTCATCACGAAGATCAAGACGGGTACGGGCGTCTTCCGCACCCTGTTCTACCTGCCCTACCTCGCCCCGCCGGTCGCGGCCACGATGGCCTTCGCCTTCCTGCTCAACCCCGGTACGGGCCCGGTCAACTCGCTCCTGGAGAAGGCCGGCATCCCGGCGCCGGGCTGGTTCAACGACCCGGCCTGGTCCAAGCCGGCCCTCACGCTGCTGGCCCTGTGGGGCGTCGGCGACCTCATGGTCATCTTCATGGCCGCGCTGCTCGACGTGCCGACGGAGCAGTACGAGGCGGCCGAGCTGGACGGCGCGTCGGCCTGGCAGCGCTTCCGGTACGTCACGCTGCCGAACATCTCCCCCATCGTGATGTTCGCGGTCGTCACCGGAGTGATCCAGACGATGCAGTACTACACACAGCCACTGATCGCGGGGAAGGTCGCCTCCGGTGTGATCCAGGGCGCGGGCACGCAGTTCGAGCCCGGCTACCCGGAGAAGTCCACGCTCACCCTCCCGCAACTCGTCTACAACCTCGGCTTCCAGCGCTTCGACTACGGCTCCGCGTGTGTCGTCGCCCTCGTCCTCTTCGCCCTGTCGATGGTGTTCACCGCGTTCCTGATGCGGCGCCGGGGCGGTCTCATCCAGGCAGGTGACTGACCATGGCCCAGGTACTGGACAAGCCGGTGGAGCTGCGCCCTGCCGCGTCGCCCGCCGAGCGCACCGCCCGCCGCAGGGCGCTCCTGGAGTGGATCGCGGTCCACTCCCTCGGGCTCGCCGCCGCCCTCTTCTTCACCCTGCCGTTCGTGTTCGTGTTCCTGACCTCGCTGATGAGCGACAGCCAGGCGCTGAGCCGGGATCTGATCCCGCACACCTGGGAGTGGGGCAACTACAAAAAGGTGTTCGACACCCCGGGCTTTCTGACCTGGTGGAAGAACACCCTGATCTACGCCGGCCTGGGCACCGTCCTCACGGTCCTGTCGTCGGTCCCGGTGGCGTACGCGCTCGCCAAGTTCCGCTTCCGGGGCCGGAATCTGTCACTCATGCTGGTGATCTCGATGATGATGCTGCCACCGCAGGTGATCATCATCCCGATGTATCTGTTCTGGGCGAAGCAGCTCGATCTGTCCGGGACGCTGTGGCCGCTGATGATCCCGATGGCGTTCGGCGACGCGTTCTCCATCTTCCTGCTGCGCCAGTTCCTGATGACCATCCCCAACGAGTATCTGGACGCGGCCCGGGTGGACGGCTGCGGCGAGCTGCGGACTTTGCTGAAGGTCGTCCTGCCCATGGCGAAGCCCGGCATCGCGGCCGTCGCGCTCTTTCAGTTCTTCTACGCCTGGAACGACTACTTCGGCCCGCAGATCTACGCGTCCGAGAACCCGGGCGCCTGGACGCTGAGCTACGGCCTGGAGTCCTTCAAGGGCGCGCACCACACCGACTGGAACCTCACCATGGCCGCGACGGTGCTGGTCATGGCCCCCGTGATCCTCGTGTTCTTCTTCGCACAGAAGGCGTTTGTCGAGGGCGTCACGCTCACCGGAGTGAAGGGTTGAACCGTTCATGCTGTGCTCACCCGGGGGACAACCCCCGGACCCCCGGCCTCTGATCACCGCCCCCGGCACCAGAAAGCGAGGGATCCTTCAGTGAAACTCACCGTGGTCGGCGGAGGCTCGACCTACACCCCCGAACTCATCGACGGCTTCGCCCGGCTCCGGGACACCCTGCCCATCGAGGAGCTGGTGCTGGTCGACCCGGCCGCCGAACGCCTGGAGCTGGTCGGCGGCCTGGCCCGCCGGATCTTCGCAAAGCAGGGCCACGCGGGCCGGATCGTCACCACGTCCGACCTGGACGCGGGCGTCGACGGCGCCGACGCCGTGCTGCTCCAGCTCCGCGTCGGCGGGCAGGCGGCCCGGCAGCAGGACGAGACCTGGCCCCTGGAGTGCGGCTGCATCGGCCAGGAGACCACCGGCGCGGGCGGTCTCGCCAAGGCGCTGCGGACGGTGCCCGTCGTCCTCGACATCGCGGAGCGGGTGCGGCGCGCCAACCCGCGTGCCTGGATCATCGACTTCACCAACCCGGTGGGCATCGTGACCCGTGCGCTGCTCCAGGCCGGACACCGGGCCGTCGGGCTGTGCAACGTGGCGATCGGCTTCCAGCGGAAGTTCGCGGCGCTGCTCGGCGTGGCACCGGCCGACGTCCATCTGGAGCACGTCGGCCTCAACCACCTCACCTGGGAGACAGGTGTACGCCTCGGCGGCCCCGAGGGCGAGAACGTCCTGCCGAAGCTGCTGGCCGAACACGGCGACGCCGTCGCCGACGACCTGCGGCTGCCCCGTCCGCTCCTGGACCGACTTGGCGTGATCCCCTCGTACTACCTGCGCTACTTCTACGCGCACGACGCGGTGGTGCGGGAGCTGCGCACCAAGCCCTCCCGGGCGGCGGAAGTGGCCGCCATGGAACGCGAACTGCTGCGGATGTACGGCGATCCGGCCCTGGACGAGAAGCCGGAGCTGCTCGCCGAGCGGGGCGGCGCCTACTACTCGGAGGCCGCCGTGGACCTGGCCGCGTCGCTGCTGGGCGGCGCCGGCAGCACGTACCAGGTGGTGAACGCGTACAACCGGGGCACGCTGCCCTTCCTGCCGGACGACGCGGTGATCGAGGTGCAGGCGGCGGTCGGCCCGAAGGGACCCGTCCCGCTGCCGGTGCCCGCGGTGGACCCGCTGTTCGCCGGCCTGGTGGCGAACGTGACCGCGTACGAGGAGCTGGCCCTGGAGGCGGCGCTGCGCGGCGGCCGGGACCGGGTCTTCAAGGCACTGCTGTCCCATCCGCTGATCGGCCAGTACGAGTACGCCGAAGCCCTGACCGACCGACTGGTCGCGCACAACCGGGAGCACCTCGCGTGGGCCTGACCGCAAGTGTCCTCGCCATCGACGCGGGCAACAGCAAGACCGACGTCGCGGTGCTGACGAGGGACGGGAACGTCCTGGCCACGGCACGCGGCGGCGGGTTCCGGCCGCCCGCGGTGGGTGTGGAGACGGCGGTGGACGAACTGGCCGCGGCCATCGCGCGGGCCTACGCCGACGCCGGGGTCACCTCCGTCTCCCATGTCTCGGCCTGTCTGGCGAACGCCGATCTGCCCGTGGAGGAGGAACAGCTGGCGACCGCGCTGCACGCGCGCGGGTGGGGCGCGTCGGTGGAGGTCCGCAACGACACGTTCGCGATCCTGCGGGCGGGCGTGGCCGAGCCGCGCGGTGTGGCGGTGGTCTGCGGCGCGGGCATCAACTGCGTCGGCATGCGCCCCGACGGGCGCACCGCCCGTTTCCCGGCCCTCGGCCGTATCTCCGGCGACTGGGGCGGCGGCTGGGGGCTGGCCGAGGAGGCGCTGTGGTTCGCGGCCCGCGCGGAGGACGGGCGCGGGGGCCCGACGGAACTGACCCGGACCCTTCCGGCCCACTTCGGGCTCGACTCGATGTACGCGCTCATCGAGGCCCTGCACCTGGAGCACGTCGCGCACGCCCGGCGCCATGAGTTGACGCCGGTGCTGTTCGAGACGGCCGCGCGCGGTGACGCGGTGGCGCGCTCGGTCGTCGCGCGTCTGGCCGAGGAGGTGGTGACCATGGCCACCGTCGCCCTGACCCGGCTCCGGCTGCTCGACGAGGAGACGCCCGTGCTGCTGGGCGGGGGTGTCCTCACCGCCGGCCACCCCCAACTCGACGACGGCATCCGGGACCTGCTGTCGGCGCGGGCACCGAAGGCGGTGGCGCGCGTGGTGACGGCGAGCCCGGTGCTGGGGGCGGCGCTGCTGGGGCTCGACCGGGTGGGCGCGGGCGCGCAGGCGCAGGAGCGGGCGCGGGCCCACTGGGAGTCCTGAGCGGGGCGGCCCGCACCAGGGAACCGAACAGATTCCCGCAGCGTATTCATGGGCAGGGGTGGTGCGGACACCGCACCGCGCCGTAAGTCGACTGGACTGCGATCCGATCAAGATCCAGTGAAGGCCGGTGCGGAATGTCGGTCCGGGCAGCGATACTGGCGGCGAACGATGACCATGGGGGAGGTCAGCAGTGACACACCCGCCGACAAGCAGCACGGCACCACCAGGACCGGGGTCCGGCATGCCCACCATGCCGGCCGTCCCGCCCCAGCCCCGACCCCCGCGTCCGCGGGCCGGCCGGGGCAGCCGCGTCGTACGGCGTTCGCCGAGGGCGCCGAGCGGCTGCGCGCCGCGGCGACCACCGAACCCGGCCGGCTGCGCATCATCGGTGCCGTACTGGCCCTCCTGGTCGTCGCGTTCGGCGCGGTCACCGCCTGGCAGACGACCGACCGCGCGGCCGCCGCCGACGACGTGCTGCACAGCAGCCAGCCGCTCAGCTCGGACGCGGCCGACATCTACCGCTCCCTGGCGGACGCCAACACGGCCGCCTCCAGCGGCTTCCTGGCGGGCGGCCAGGAGACGGCCGCCTCCCGCGACCGGTACGAGAAGGACATCAGCACGGCCGCCGCCAAGCTGGTCACGGCGGCCGCGGCCTCCGACCCCGGCTCGCCCTCCGAAGCCGCGATATCCAAGCTCAACAAGCTCCTGCCGGAGTACAAGGGGCTGGTCGAGCGGGCCCGCACCTACAACCGGCAGGGCTACCCGGTCGGCGGCGCCTATCTGCGCTACGCCAACGACAAGATGCAGAGCGAGATGCTCCCGGCGGCGGAGGACCTCTACAAGAAGGAGAACGACAAGCTCCGGTCCGACTACGGGAACGCCACCCCCTACCCGTGGGCGGCGATCGCCCTCGGCGTTCTCGCCCTGGCCGCGCTCGGCTGGGCCCAGCACCGCAACTACCGGCGCACCAACCGGGTACTGAACCACGGACTGGTCGGCGCCACGGCCTTCGCGACAGTGGTCCTGCTGTGGCTGGTCGTCGGCCACAGCGTCGCCCGCGCGGGCCTGAACGACTCCTACGACCACGGCGTCCGCTCGCTGAACGTGCTGCACGACGCCCGCATCGCCTCCCTGAAGGCCCGGGGCAACGAGAACCTGAGCCTGGTGGCCCGCGGGGCCGAGACGATCACGGTCGGCGACACGACGTACGACGCGTTCTACTACGACTTCGACAAGGACATGAAGGCCCTGGGCAAGGGTCTGACCGAGGCGGAGCGGCTGGCCGACGACAAGTCGGGCGGCGAGCCGGTCAAGGCGGCCGAGGCCAACATGACCGTGTGGAAGCAGCGCCACACCTCGGCCCGTACCGAGGACGAGAACGGCAACTACCAGCAGGCGCTGGACAAGGTGATCGGCGCCAAGGGCGCCACCGGCGAATGCTTCGACAGTGTCGACAACAATTTGAGGACCGCGATCGCGCACGAGCAGGCCGAGTTCGGGCAGTCGGCCGGTGACGGCCGGGACGCGATGACCGGACTGCCCATCGGTGCGGCCGTGCTGGCCGGCCTGGGCGCGGCGGGCGCACTGCTCGGCATCGGGCGCAGGCTTTCGGAGTACCGGTGAGAGGGGGCGTGACGATGAACGCGCGCAAGGGCTTTTTTCGCCGTGTGCGGGCCTCCCTGCGCGGCTGGGGCGGAGTGGGCGCGATGGCGGTCGTCTGCGCCGTGGCGCTGGCGTCCGCCCTGCTGCTGCCGCTGACCCAGACGCACGGCGACACGGACGGCGCCGCGGGCCTCGGCGGCCAGGGCGTGGCCAACGGCAGCCAGGCGCGGGCGGACGGCTGCGAGGACTCGGAGGCCCAGAAGCAGACGCTGTCGCCGTCCGGCGCGGACGGGGAGACGATCGACGCGATCAAGGCCCGCACGGGCGCGAAGCGGAAGCTGATCGTCGGCGTCGACCAGAACAGCTACCACTGGGGCTACCGCAACCCGAACAACAAGGACGCGGAGCTGGAGGGCTTCGACATCGACCTGGTCCACCGGATCGCCCAGGACATCCTCGGCGACCCGAACGCGGTCCAGTTCAAGGCGATCCCGACCAGCCAGCGCATCACGGCGATCCAGGACGGCCGGGTCGACATGGTCGTCCGCACGATGACCATCAACTGCGACCGTCTGGACCAGGTCGCGTTCTCCGCCCCGTACTTCAAGACGGGCCAGACGGTCCTGGCGCCCAAGTCCTCGTCCATCACGGGCTACGACAAGTCGCTGGCGGGCAAGAAGATCTGCACGGCGTCGGGGTCCACGGCGTACGCCAAGCTGGACGCGGACCGCAAGGCCGGAAAGCTGGTCTCCTCCGCCGACATCGACCACAACGTCCCCAACCAGCTCGACTGCCTGGTGCGGCTGCAACTGGGCGAGGTCGACGCCGTGATCACCGACGGCGCGCTGGCCGCGAGCCAGGCCGCGCAGGACCCGACGGTCGCCCTGAAGGGTTCCGCCTTCACCACCGAGTACTACGGCGTGGCGATGAAGAAGGACGCCGACGATCTGGTACGCCGGGTCAATCAGATCCTGGTGGGCTACCGCGCCAACGGCTGGCAGGCGTCGTACGACAAGTGGCTGTCGGCGACACTGGGGGAGGACGCGACACCGTCGAAGCCGCCCGCGCCGCAATACCTGCGCAAGAGCTGACCGGGCGTCACCCGGGCGGTCTTCGGGAAGACCTCCGGGAAGACCTCCGGTCGAACGGATCGCGAACACACAGCCGACACAGACCCCACACAGCAGCGAGAGGTGATCGATGGGCGTCACGGACCCCGCCGGGCCGGTGATGGACCGGGACGAGGTGGACCGTGCGCTGGCGCGGCTCGGCGCGGAGCACGAGGCGATCGAGAGCTCGCTGCTCGCCCTTCAGGACCACGCGGGCCGCAGACTCCTCGAAGGCGCCGAGCTCACCGGCACGACCAAGGAGCGCTGGACGGCCGCGGAGGCGTCGATCACCCTGCTGTGGGCGTACTTCGACGCGTACACGGCCGCGCTGCGCGGCGCCCGGGAGATCCGCGCCCGGCGCCGCTGGTCCAGCCGCGAGGACCTGGTGGAGCTGACCGAGCTGCTGCGCGGCGAGTCCGTCACGGTCGCGGGCAGCGCCACAGCGACGGCGAACGCGCCGACGCTGCTGTCCGCGGCGGGCCGGCTCAGCCAGCGGTTCACGCTGGCGGCACTCGTGGACCGGATGAACGAGCTGTACGCGAGTTCGCTGGACATGGTCGTGACCGCCGACGCGGTGTGGTCGGCGCTGCCCGCCCGCATCGATTTACTGGCCGCGGAGCTCCAGCGCACCCGCAAGCTCGCGCACTCCGTCGGCGTGCGCCCCGGCGAGCACCCGTCCGGCGACGACCTGGAGCGGATCACACGCACGCTGACGAAGCTGCGTGAGGAGGTCGTCTCCGACCCGCTCGCCTTCTGGGTGCCGGCGCCGGGCAGTTCGGCACCGGGCGGCGGCCGTCCGGACACAACCGTGTACGACCGTGAGGCGCGGGCCCTGGAGGAAGTACGGCGGGAGATCGATGCCGTACTGACGGTCCGCCAGGACGCGGAGCAGCGTCTGGTGAAGCTGCGGGACGTGCTCTCCCGCGCGGACCGCACGCTCGCCGAGGCGCGCACCGCGCGCGGCGAGGTCCTGGCGAAGATCGCCGCCACGGAGGTGCCGGTCGTCAGCGGGCCGCCGACCGTGCTGCAGGAGCAGCTGGCGACCGCCGCCGAGTACCGCAGACAGGCCCAGTGGCACCGCCTGTCCCCGCTCCTGGAGTCCCTGGAGCAGAAGGCGGAGGACGAACTGCTGCGCGCCCGCGAGTCGTTGACCGCGGTCACCGCGCCGCTGGCGGTCCGCGCCGAGCTGCGCGGCCGTCTCGACGCGTACAAGGCGAAGGTCGCCCGGCACGGACTCGCGGAGGATCCGTTCCTCGTGGAACGGTACGACGCAGCGCGCCGCATGCTGTGGAGCGCTCCGTGCGACCTGCGCGTAGCCGAACAGGCCGTCCTGCGTTATCAGCGGGCGGCGGCCGAACTGCTGGGCGCCCCGCGGGTGCCGGGGCAGGGCGGGCCTCAGGACCGGAGGGGGGAGTAGTCAGCCATGAGTCAGGCAGGGCAGACATGTCAGCGGCCCGGGTGTGAGGGGTCGTACGAGGACGTGGGCGGCGGTGAGCTGTACTGCGACACGTGCGGTCTGGCTCCCGTCGTCTCCGCGAACGGTACGGTCGGTTCGCCGCCCACCGGGATCAGCGGCAGCGGCAAGGACTCGGCGGGCAGCGCCGGTTCGCGCGCCAGCGCCCGCAGTTCGCGTACGTCGTCACAGTCGTCGAAGTCACGGCGCTCGGTGTCGGGGCGGCTGTCGCGCTCGGTGTCGGGCAAGTCCACGGGCCGCTCGGTGTCGGTGCGCAGCTCCGGCTCCGCCTCCGGCTCGTCCGGGCGCGCCCGGCTGGGCGCCGGACTGGTGACGGTGCCCCAGGTGCCGCGGCCAGACCCGCGCGCGATGGTGCTGGAGAACCCGGAGGTGCCCGAGCGCAAGCGGTTCTGCTCGCGCTCGGACTGCGGGGCGCCGGTGGGGCGGTCGCGGGGTGAGCGCGAGGGCCGTACGGAGGGCTTCTGCACCAAGTGCGGCAACCCGTACTCGTTCGTGCCGAAGCTGAAGTCCGGCGACATCGTGCACGGCCAGTACGAGGTTGTGGGCTGTCTGGCGCACGGCGGTCTGGGCTGGATCTACCTCGCGGTGGACCGTGCGGTCTCCGACCGCTGGGTGGTGCTCAAGGGCCTGCTGGACACCGGTGACCAGGACGCGATGGCGGCGGCGATCTCCGAGCGGCGTTTCCTGGCGGAGATCGAGCACGCCAACATCGTGCGGATCTACAACTTCGTGGAGCACCTCGACCAGCGCACCGGCTCGCTCGACGGCTACATCGTCATGGAGTACGTCGGCGGCAAGTCGCTGAAGGAGATCGCCAACGCGCGCCGCACGCCCGACGGCAGACGCGATCCGCTGCCGGTGGAGCAGGCGTGCGCGTACGGCATCGAGGCCCTGGAGGCGCTCGGCCATCTGCACAGCCGCAATCTGCTCTACTGCGACTTCAAGGTCGACAACGCGATCCAGACCGAGGACCAGCTCAAGCTGATCGACATGGGCGCGGTGCGCAGGATGGACGACGACGAGTCGGCCATCTACGGCACGGTCGGCTACCAGGCGCCGGAGGTCGCGGAGGTCGGCCCGTCGGTGGCGAGCGACCTCTACACGGTCGGCCGCACGCTCGCCGTGCTGACCTTCGACTTCCAGGGCTACACGAATGTCTTCGTGGACTCCCTGCCGGACCCCGACAACATCGAGGTCTTCCGCCAGTACGAGTCCTTCTACCGGCTGCTGGTGCGCGCCACCGACCCCGACCCGGCGCGCCGGTTCGCCTCCGCGCAGGAGATGTCCGAGCAGCTGACGGGTGTGCTGCGGGAGGTCGTGTCCCTGCAGACGGGGCGGGCACGGCCCGCGCTGTCGACGCTGCTCGGGCCCGAGCTCAAGGTCACCGACACGGAGTTGTTCCCGAAGCTGGACGGGGACGTGTCGCGGCTGGGGTCGAGAGAGGTGCCGTCCAGAAAGCAGGGGACCTCCGGACAACAGGGCGCCTCCGCCGCTCCCGCTCCGGCGTCCCCGAACGGCGCCCTCGGACTCGTCAAGCCGGTCGCCACGCCCGCCGCCGCCCTGGCGCTGCCCGTTCCGCTGGTGGACCCCTCGGACCCCAACGCCGGCTTCCTGGCGGGTCTGATGGCCTCCGCGGCGGGTGAGCTGCTCGGCGCGCTCGCCGCGGCTCCGCAGCAGACCGTCGAGACACGGTTGCGGCAGATCCGTGCCCGGCTGGAGAACGACGACTCCGAGGCCGCGCTGATGTCCCTGGCGAAGCTGGAGGACGAACAGCCCGACGACTGGCGGGTGGTGTGGTACCGGGGCGTGACCTCGCTGGTCACCGGTGACTTCGAGGCGGCCGCGCTCGCCTTCGACGCGGTCTACGACGCCTTCCCCGGCGAGGCGGCGCCCAAGCTGGCACTCGGCCTGTGCGCGGAGGTGCTCGGCCAGCTGGACAACGCCGCGGAGTACTACCGGCTGGTGTGGTCGACCGACCCGAGCTATGTGAGCGCGGCGTTCGGCCTGGCCCGCGTGCAGCTCGCGGCGGGCGACCGGCGCAGCGCCGTACGGACGCTGGAGTCGGTCCCGGAGTCCTCGATCCACTACACGGCCGCGCGGGTGGCCGCCGTACGGGCGCGGCTGCGTCGGCGCACGGCGACCGCCGGGGACGCGCCGTTCCTGGAGGACCTGACCGCCGCCGCCGGGCAGGTCGAGGCCCTGGACGCATACGGTCTGGACCCGGCACGGCGCGAGCAGTTGTCGGCGGAGGTGCTCGGCAGCGCGCTCGACTGGATACTCTCCGGTGGCCAGCACGCACAGCCTCCCGCCGGCAAACGGGTACTGCTCGGCAGCGGCCTGGACGAGCGGGGCCTCCGCTTCGGTCTGGAGCGCTCGTACCGCACGCTGGCCCGGCTCGCGCCCGGCGGCGAGGAGAGGATCGACCTGGTGGAACGGGCCAACCGTTACCGCCCCCGGACGTGGGTGTAGTTGATGTCGCAGATGCCCCAGCAGACCGCACCGTCGAAGTGCCCGAACTGCGCGGAGCCGCTTGAGTCGGGTGACCGTTTCTGCGGTGCGTGCGGGCACGACCTGTCGGTGGTGCCCACGCCTTCGCAGGACCACCCGACGCTCGCCATGAACGGCTTCTCCGCGTCCGCGGACGGTGCACCCTGGCCCGTAGCGTCCGAGCCGTCCGGCTCCGACACACCAGCGGCGGTGCACCTGCCGACGGACCTGGCGGGGACCGACTCGGGCGGCTCGCCGCTGCCGCCCGCGCCGGGCTCTGCCGTGTCCCCGGCCTCGGGCGTACGGTTCGACCGGCCGCCGGAGCCCGAGGAGTACCCGCTGCAGGCTCCGGACCCGCGGGTGGCCGCCGACCTCGCGGCGGCCGGGGAGAGCAAAGTGTGCGTGGCCTGCCGGGCGGGCCGGGTCGACAGCGACGGCTACTGCGAGAACTGCGGGCACGCGCAGCCGCGCGAACGCGACCACATGGAGCAGGAGTCCGGCCCGGTCGCCGCGGTCAGCGACCGCGGGCTGCGCCACCACCGCAACGAGGACGCCTTCGCCATCGGCCACACGGCGCTGCCCGACGGCACGCCCACGCTGGTGGCGATCGTCTGCGACGGCGTGTCCTCGGCGACCCGTCCCGACGACGCCTCGCTCGCCGCGTCGCAGGCGGCCGGCGAGTCGCTGCTGGCCGCCCTGCCGCGCGGTACGCATCCGCAGCAGGCGATGCACGAGGCGATCGTCGCGGCCTCGCACGCGGTCAACGCGCTGGCCGAGGAGCCCGCGACGGCCCGTGAGCACGCCCCGCACCAGAACGCCCCGGCCTGCACGATCGTCGGCGCGGTGGTCACCTCGGGTCTGCTGGTCGTCGGCTGGGTCGGCGACAGCCGCGCCTACTGGGTGCCGGTGGACCGTGCTTCGCCCCCGGCCCGGCTCACCGAGGACGACTCCTGGGCCGCGCAGATGGTCGCCGCGGGCCTGATGAGCGAGGCGGAGGCGTACGCCGACGAGCGCGCCCACGCGATCACCGGCTGGCTCGGCGCGGACGCCTATGAACTGGAGCCGCACACCGCCGCGTTCAAGCCGGACCGGCCGGGTGTGGTGGTGGTCTGCACCGACGGCCTGTGGAACTACGCGGAGTCGGCGGAGGAGATGTCCGAGGCCATCCCGTCGGACGCCGCCGACCGCCCGCTGCACAGCGCCCGGGTCCTGGTCGGGCACGCGCTGGACGGCGGGGGCCACGACAACGTAACAGTGGCCGTCGTCCCGTTCCCCGCGCCGCCGCAGGGGGCAGGATCGGCCTGAGGCCGCATACGGAGCCAACAGTCACATACGGGGAACCCTGAGCGGACCGGAGGGGACCGGTCCGCATACAGTCGTCACCCACGCAACCCGTGGGGTCAGAGGGGGATTCAGAGCAGTCATGGCCAATTTCTCGAAATCGAACGTGCCGCAGTTCTCGATGGACGTGTACCAGAACGAGTACCTGCCGGAGGGCGGCCGCGAGGTCAACGCGATCGTCACCGTGACGGCGACGGGCGGCGGCACCATCGGGAGCGCGGTCGGCGCGCCGCATCTGTACTCGGCCGGGCAGGGCCCTTCCGCGGCCGTGGCGATCATGGTCGACTGCTCGGGTTCGATGGACTACCCGCCGACCAAGATGCGCAACGCCCGCGACGCCACGGCCGCCGCGATCGACACCCTGCGCGACGGCGTGCACTTCGCGGTGATCGGCGGCACACACATCGCCAAGGAGGTCTACCCCGGCAACGGACGGCTCGCCGTCGCCGACGCCACCACCCGCGATCAGGCCAAGCAGGCGCTGCGCAAGCTCAGCGCCGGCGGCGGTACGGCCATCGGCACCTGGCTGCGGCTCGCCGACCGTCTGCTGTCCTCGGCGGACGTCGCCATCCGGCACGGCATCCTGCTCACCGACGGCCGCAACGAGCACGAGTCACCCGAGGACCTGCGCGCCGCGCTCGACTCCTGCGCCGGACGCTTCACCTGTGACGCCCGGGGCGTGGGCACCGACTGGGAAGTGAAAGAAGTCACAGGAATCGCCTCCGCCCTGCTTGGCACCGCCGACATCGTCGCCGACCCCACGGGCCTCGCCGCCGACTTCACGCAGATGATGGAGACGGCGATGGGCAAGGAGGTCGCGGACGTCGCCCTGCGGGTGTGGACGCCGGTCGGCACGGCCATCAAGTTCGTCAAGCAAGTGGCGCCCACCGTGGTGGAGTTGACGGACCGTCGCACGGAGGCCGGCCCGCGCGCCGGGGACTATCCGACCGGCTCCTGGGGAGACGAGTCCCGTGACTACCACATCTGCGTCGAGGTCCCCACGGCCGGTCTGGGCCAGGAGATGCTGGCCGCCCGGGTCTCCCTGGTCGTACCGCAGCCCGACGGAACCGTGCAGAACCTCGGCGCCCAGGGCCTGGTGAGGGCCGTGTGGACCGACGACATGGTCGCGTCCACCTCGATCAACCCCCAGGTCGCCCACTACACGGGCCAGGCCGAACTGGCACAGGTCATCCAGCAAGGGCTGGACCTTCGCAAAGCGGGCGATATGGATGGAGCAACGGCCAAACTGGGCCGGGCCGTTCAGCTCGCGAGCGTCTCCGGGAACGCCGATACTGCGAAACTGCTTGCGAAGGTGGTGGACGTGGTCGATGCCGCGACGGGTACTGTGCGACTGAAGGCGAAGGTCGCGGAGGCCGACGAGATGACCCTCGAGACCCGGTCCACAAAGACTGTTCGTGTAAAGAAGTGACCTAGAGCGACCTCAGGAAGATCCTGACAGAGAGGGGGAAGCGCCGACATGCCGACCTGCCCGAACGGACACCAGTCGGGTTCCGACGACTGGTGCGAGGTCTGCGGTCACCGCATGGCCGGTGCCGTACCTCCGCCTCCTCCGCCCCCGCCCGCCGGCGGCGGATACGGCTTCCCGCCACCGCCTCCGGGCGGCCCCGGCCAACGCCCCGCCGGCCGACCGAACCTGTCCGCCGTGCCGGACCTGGAGCCGGAGCTCTGCCCGCAGTGCCGCACGCCCCGCGAGGGCGGCGCGCCGTTCTGCGAGGAGTGCCGGTGGAACTTCCTCACCAACACGGCCACCTCGTACACCCCGGCCGCCCCTCCGCGCCCTGCCGGGCCCGGCCAGGGCGCACCGCGTTTCCAGCCGCCGCCCGGCCAGTCCTACGGCGCTGGTGACTCGTACGAGTACCAGGGCTCACGCCCCTCGCAGATGAACCGTCCCGCGGAGCCGATCCCGTCGTTCGGCAGCGAGCCGTCGGGCCCGACGCCGTTCGGCAACGATCGCGGCCAGGGCGGTCCGCCGCCGTTCGGCAACGATCGCGGCCAGGCCGGTCCGCCGCCCTTCGGCAATGAGCGCGGCCCCGGCGGCCCCGGCCCCTCGGCGTTCGGCGGCGGGCAGGGTCCCTCCGGCCGCCCGGACTTCGGCGGGGGCCAGGCTCCGGGCGGTCCGCCGCCCTTCGGCCGTGAGCCCTCCGGTCCTCCCGGGCCGCCCGGTGCCCCCGGCGCCTTCGGCGGCGACCCCTCGCGGCCGGTTCCGCCGCCCCGGGCCCCGGTGGCACGGCGGGTGGCCCCCCGCAGGCCTTCCAGCAGCCCGCCCCGCCCGCTCCCCCGGCCTTCCCGCAGGAGACCGGCCGTCCGCCGGCCGGTGGTCCGTCCTTCGGCGGCGGTGACGACGACTGGGTCATCTCCCCGCCGTCCGCCGGCCCGTCCGGCCAGGGCGGTGGCTACGGCTACCCGCAGCCCGGCGCCACCCAGGCCCCGTCCGGCCCCGCCTTCGGGCAGGTGCCACAGGGGCCGGTCACCTGGACGGCGACCATCGGCCCGGACCGTGACTACTTCATGGCGATGATGCAGCGCTCGGGACCGGAGGCCACGGGTCTCAACCTGCCCGCGTACTCGCCCGAGCAGCAGCGCACGCTCACCGGCAACCAGGTCACCATCGGCCGCCGCCGCCACTCCACCGGCGACACCCCCGACATCGACCTGGCGGTGCCGCCGGAGGACCCGGGCGTCTCGCACCAGCACGCGGTCCTGGTCCAGCAGCCGGACGGCACCTGGGCGGTCGTCGACCAGAACTCGACGAACGGTACGACGGTCAACGGCTCGGAGGAGCCGATCCAGCCCTTCGTGCCGGTACCGCTGCAGGACGGGGACCAGGTGCACGTGGGCGCCTGGACGACGATCACGATCCGGCGCGGCTGACGCCGGCGGTCAGCCCGGGAGGGGCCAGGCGTACGGCCCCTCCGGGTCGTCCAGCCATGCCCACGCGCGCTCGGCGCCGACCGTGATGCCGTAGCGCTCGCGCTCCGGCATGCCCTCGTGGTCCCAGAGCACGTACGCCTCCCGCGGCTCCAGGGCGCCCCGGGTCAGCGCCAGCAGGAAGCGGAACAGCTCGTGTCCCCGGGCCCGGCGCGGCACTCCGGCCAGGGGCGGCGGCTCCGCCTCGCGCCGGTGCTCGCCGCGCAGCGGCACGAAGTAGGCGGGCGTGTGCAGGAAGCGGCCCTCGGCCTGCTCGCTGTCCCGCACGGTCAGCGCGATCAGACCGGTGGACAGGGGTGCCAGGATCCGGGCGCCGGGGCCGCACTGGGCGAGCCAGGCACGCGGGATCGTCGGCAGGGTGCAGGTCGCGATGATCCGGTCGAAGGGGGCGCGCTCCGGGACTCCGCGCGCACCGTCGCCGGTGACCACCACCGGGTGGTACCCGGCCGCCGCCAGGTGCTGCCGGGCCGACTCGGTGATCTCCGGATCCAGATCGACGGTGGTGACGAGGTCGTCGTCGCCGAGCCGGTGGGCGAGCAGGGCCGCGTTGTATCCGGTGCCCGTACCGATCTCCAGGACCCGGTCGCCGTCCCGCACCCGCAGCGCGACCAGCATGTCGGCCATCAGCGAGGGCTGGCTGCTGGAGGTGACCAGCTCGCCGTCGCGCACCCGCGTGGCCAGCGGGGTGTCCGCGTAGGCACCGCTCACCCAGCGCTCGCGCTCCCCCGGATCGGGGCTCTCGCTCCAGCAGCGCTCGTAGCCGCCCAGAACACCGATGTAGTAGTACGGCACGAAGAGGTGCCGCGGCACCTGCTCGAAGGCCTCCCGCCACACCGGGTCCTCGTCCCAGGCGCCGCTCGCGTCGATCTCCCGCGCCAGCGCCGCCCGCGCCGAGGCGGCGACGTCGTCCAGGTCCCAGCCGGGAGCATGCGCGCCCATGGCTCCACTGTGCGGCGCCGGACGACGGGAGGCGAGCACGGGCGGCTGCCCGCCGGTCCTGGGCCTTGAGTCCTGGGCCACCCGGTCTGAGACCATGTACGGGTGAACGAGATTCGGCGCGACACGCTTCAGGAGCAGACCTTCTACGAGCAGGTCGGCGGGGAGAAGACCTTCCGCCGGCTGGTCCACCGGTTCTACCAGGAGGTGGCCGCGGACCCCTTCCTGCGGCCGATGTACCCGGAGGAGGACCTGGGCCCTGCCGAGGAACGGCTGGTCCTGTTCCTGATGCAGTACTGGGGCGGCCCGACGACCTACAGCGAGAACCGCGGCCATCCCCGCCTGCGTATGCGCCACGCCCCCTTCACGGTCGACCGGGCCGCGCACGACGCCTGGCTGAAGCACATGCGGGTGGCCGTCGACGATCTCGGCCTGTCCGAGGAGCACGAGCAGACGCTGTGGAACTACCTGACGTACGCGGCGGCCTCGATGGTGAACACCCCGGAGTAAGCACGGCGGTGCTCGCCGCCACCCTGAGCGTCGGATTCCGGTCGTACGGCACTGGAATCCGATCACGATCCGGTCAAGCGAATGATCACCGGCCGGAGCCCAGACCGGCAAGAAAAGCGTCTCTCAGCGGACGCTGACGTCCAGCTCACCGAGGCCCGCCCTGCGCACGGCGATCGAACCGTAGGGCGTGCGCAGCCTCAGCCACGCACCGCAGGAGAGGAGCGCCGGGGGCGGCTCAGTGGTCGGGTGCGCAGTGCCCGGTGGGGCGGGCGTCCGGAGGAATCCCAGTGACTGGGCCGCGTGCACGGCCCGTACCGGCAAAGGGGTCTCGCCGACCGTACGGGACCAGATCTCCCGCCCGACCCGGTCGAGCTCGGCCCGCGTACGCCGCTCCGGCGCCAACTCCTGCGTACGGGACCGGAATTCGGCGACCGCCGCGCCGACCATGGCACGCAGGGCGTCCGGTGCGGGAAGCCCCGGCGCGGCGCGCCAGCCGGCGCGCGGCGGAAGGACTCCCGCCCACGGCGGCCCGGTCACCGCAGCCGGGACGGCGGCCGTGGCCGCCGACTCGTCCACGGACTCCAGGAACTCACCCGCGGACACGGTCACGTCGAGCGTGGCGTCGAGCCCGTTCTCGTACGGCTTCGCCAGCCGCACCGCGCGGATCGCCAGCACCTCGAAGGACGGCGGCCGCCCGAACACGGCGAGCGCCTTCCCCGCCGCCTGGAGGCGTACCGCCGCTCCACGGTCGTAGCGGAGCAGCCGGGAGAGGAAGGCCGCGAGGTCGGCCGTTTCCCTCTCGTCGGCGAGGTGGAGCACCGTCATGCGGCGACGGCCTCCTCCTCGCTGTCGGCGGTCTTGTCGTCCGTGTACTCCTGGAGGAACTCCCGCTCCTCCGCGGTGATCCGGCGCGGCCGCTGCGCCTGGAAGTCGAACGGCACGATCACCGTGCACGCCCGGACATAGACCAGGTCGTCGTCCTTCACCTCGTAGGTGAGGGTGAAGGACGCCGCCCTGATCTCCGTGACCCACAGCTCGATGACCACCGGCGCGTGCCGGTGGACGAGCTGCCGCTTGTAGTCGATCTCGTGGCGCGCCACCACGGACCCCTGCTTGAAGTCCTTCTCCGGGCGGAACAGGAAGTCGATACGGGCCTCCTCCAGGTAGCGGAGGAACATCACGTTGTTGACGTGGCCGTACGCGTCCATGTCCGCCCAGCGCAGCGGGCAGTGGTAGATGTGCCGCAAGATCAGCCCCGGGTCAGCTTCTTGTAGGTGGCGCGGTGCGGACGCGCGGCATCCGGTCCGAGCCGCTCGATCTTGTTCTTCTCGTACGACTCGAAGTTGCCCTCGAACCAGAACCACCGGGACTCACCCTCGTAGGCGAGGATGTGCGTGGCGACGCGGTCCAGGAACCACCGGTCGTGGGAGACGACCACGGCGCAGCCCGGGAACTCCAGCAGAGCGTTCTCGAGGCTCGACAGGGTCTCGACGTCGAGGTCGTTGGTGGGCTCGTCGAGGAGCAGCAGGTTGCCGCCCTGCTTCAGGGTGAGCGCCAGGTTGAGACGGTTGCGCTCACCACCGGAGAGGATGCCGGCCGGCTTCTGCTGGTCCGGGCCCTTGAAGCCGAAGGCGGAGACATAGGCGCGCGAGGGCAT
This sequence comes from Streptomyces sp. HUAS 15-9, assembly GCF_025642155.1. Taxonomy (NCBI): domain Bacteria; kingdom Bacillati; phylum Actinomycetota; class Actinomycetes; order Kitasatosporales; family Streptomycetaceae; genus Streptomyces; species Streptomyces qianjiangensis. The sequence continues at coordinate 3,130,842 of NZ_CP106798.1, forward strand.
CTCGACCTGGCCGACGTTGATGTAGTCGAGTCCGTCGGACACGACCTCCCACAGCGTCTTCTTGGGGTCGATGTTGGAGCGGCCCTGGTCGACATAGGAGATCTTGACGGTCTCGCCGACCTTGATGTCTCCGGCGTCCGGCGTCTCCAGGCCCTGGATCATCTTGAACAGGGTGGTCTTGCCGGCGCCGTTCGGGCCGATGACGCCGACGATGCCGTTGCGCGGCAGAGTGAAGGACAGGCCGTCGACGAGGATCTTCTCGCCGAAGCCCTTCTGGAGGTCGTTCACCTCGACCACGACGTTGCCCAGACGCGGGCCCGGCGGGATCTGGATCTCCTCGAAGTCCAGCTTCCGCATCTTGTCCGCCTCGGCCGCCATCTCCTCGTACCGCGCGAGACGGGCCTTGGACTTGGCCTGGCGCCCCTTGGCGTTGGAGCGCACCCACTCCAGCTCTTCCTTGAGGCGCTTCTGCCGCTTGGCGTCCTTCTGGCCCTCGACCTTGAGACGGGTCGCCTTGGTCTCCAGGTACGTGGAGTAGTTGCCCTCGTACGGGTAGGCGCGGCCGCGGTCGAGCTCGAGGATCCACTCGGCGACGTTGTCCAGGAAGTACCGGTCGTGGGTGATCGCCACGACGGTGCCCGCGTACTTGGCGAGGTGCTGCTCCAGCCAGTTCACCGACTCGGCGTCGAGGTGGTTGGTGGGCTCGTCGAGGAGCAGCAGGTCGGGCTGCTCGAGCAGGAGCTTGCACAGGGCGACGCGGCGGCGCTCACCACCGGAGAGGTTGGTGACGGCCCAGTCGCCGGGCGGGCAGCCCAGGGCGTCCATGGCCTGCTCCAGCTGGGCGTCGAGGTCCCAGGCATTGGCGTGGTCGAGCTCCTCCTGGAGCTTGCCCATCTCGTCGAGCAGCGCGTCCGAGTAGTCGGTCGCCATGAGCTCGGCGATCTCGTTGAACCGGTCGAGCTTGCCCTTGATCCCGGCGACACCCTCCTGGACGTTCTCCAGGACGTTCTTCTCCTCGTTCAGTGGGGGCTCCTGCAGCAGGATGCCGACGCTGTAGCCGGGCGAGAGGTAGGCGTCACCGTTGGACGGCTGCTCCAGCCCAGCCATGATCTTCAGCACGGTCGACTTACCGGCACCGTTCGGACCGACGACGCCGATCTTGGCACCCGGCAGGAAGTTCAGGGTGACATCGTCGAGAATCACCTTGTCGCCGTGCGCTTTGCGCGCCTTGCGCATGGTGTAAATGAACTCAGCCAAGAGAAACCGTCCGGCAGCTTGAAATCTGGCAGTGGGCAGACACACCCCATCTTGCCGCATGGCCGGGCACCGGAGAAAACCGGCTGGTGACCGTCGGTCGTCGGGGTGCGGGGGTGGCCCCTGTGCCGTGCGGGCGCGGGCCGGGGCCGTTTGTTCGGAGAGTCACGTGTCGGCCACTCACTGTTGAGTTCTCAAGATGCAGTCACGCTCGTGCGGTACCGCACGTGCCGTACGGCTCATGCCGGGCCGCCAGTGCCCTATCGCGCGGGTCGTACGGGTCGTACGGCTCAGTCCCCGGTCGGCGTCTCCCGCTTGCGGAGCAGAACGAGGGCCGCGCCGCCGATCACGACGAGGGCGATGGCCACGCCCACTATCACGGGGGTGGCGCTGGTGCCGCCGGTGGCGGCGAGGTTGGTGCCGCCGGAGGTGCCGCCCACCGTGGCCGGGCTCGGCTCGCTGAGCGTCTGGGTGGACTCGCCGCCCGCGCCGGCCTGGGTCTTGCAGTCGAGGACGCCGCTGAAGCGCTGCGCGAAGCCGTTCGGCCCGGTGATCGTGAAGTCGTAGCCCTGGTCCTCCTGCAGCGGGATGGTCACGGTGCGTGCGTTGCCCGCCGGGATGGAGTACTCGGTGCCCATCAGCTCGAAGGTGAAGGGCTTGTCGCCCTTGTTGGCCGCGCTGATGTCCACGCCGCCCACGGCGCAGTTCTTCCGGGCCGACAGCGCGGGTATCGCGCCCTTCTCCGCCCAGGTCGCACTGGCCGTGGCGGAGACCGTCGACTCGCTGGAGCCGGCCAGGATCTGCGTCTGACTGCGGCTCTCGGAGGCGAAGGCGCGGCCGACCGGCACGGTCGTCGACGCCTGCACGGTCAGCTCGGCCGCGCCGCCGGCGGCGTCCTCGGGTATGTCGAAGAACAGCCGGCTGCCGTCCTGCGCCGAGGTGATGACCTTGCCGGCGGCGTCGACGATCCGGACTCCGCTGGTGGCAGCGTTCGCCGGTGGTGTCACCGTCACCGTGCGTGCGTTGGTGTGGACGGTCACCGGCCCGACCCGGTCGCCGGGACGGCCGGAGACCGCGGGCGGGTCGAGGATCAGCGAGGCCCTCGGCTCGGCCAGGTCGCGTGCGCTCTTCTCGAGGTAGTCGGCGAGCTTCTCGGCCTGCGGGTCGACGGCGTCGACGTCCGCTCCGTCCGAGTAGCGCCAGATGGCCACCTGGGTGCCGGCCGCTGCGTCCTGTTCGGTGAGGCCGGTGACGCCCGCCCGCCCGGCGAGCGCCGCCAGGTCGTTGACCTGCGGGTAGGAGTTCTGCAGGATCCAGCGGATCTTGCCGGCGGCCTTGTTGGTGCCCAGCGACGTGCTGCTCCAGGGCGTCTCCTGGTACTTGGCGTCCTTCTGCGTGGGGTTGTGGAGGTCGACGCAGTACGTCTGCAAGGTGCCGCCGCCCTCCACCGACATCTCGAACAGGCCCGCGGCCACTCTGAGGTCGCTGCCGCCCTCGTGGACGACGGCCTCGCCGTACGTCTTCAGACCCTGGATGGTGGCGGTCGCCCCGCCCTGGTTCTGCGGGGCCCCCTCCGCGGCGGCCGCGCGGCCCCGGCGAGCACACCGGCGGCCACGAGCGCCGACACCAGCGTCGCGGTGGCGAGGCGGGCCGCACCCCGCCCGCGCACGGACGGCGCGGACGTACCGGAGAGCCCAGAGAATGCAAGATGCACGGAATTCCCCTTCGAGCAGGACCCTTTGACGTGGGGGGTGCGGTCCTACCAGCAGAATCAGCAGCCCCGAGAGCTACGCCCGGCATCCTAGGGATCAAGCACACCAGCCTTGCCGGTCCTATCGTCGGATGACCGATCCGAATCGGAATCGTTATCGCGATGACGGTTCGCGAGCAGGGCTTATCGACAAATCCACTGGGTCGTTCAGAGCGCATTCATCGATAAGCCGCAGTTCGGTCAACCGGTCATTGTGGCTGATATCACGTCACCACAGCGGGTTCCGCGTGCTGTTGTGCCGGGGTGTCCGCCGACTGCCCCGTCGGTGTCTCCCAGTTGGGCTCGGGCTGCTGCGGCGCCGCTGCCGCCTCGGGCTTGGCCGCGCGGCGGAAGAGCGCGGTGCCGCGCGCCAGGTCATGGCCGATCGCCACCGCGTCGATGTCCGCCAAGGCCCAGTTCTGCTGCCCCTCGCGCGTCTCCGTGCGCACCTTCAGCCTGCCCTGGACGACGACGGGTTCGCCCACGTTCAGCGAGGCCGCCGCGTTGACCGCGAGCTGGCGGTTGGCCCACACCGTGAAGAAGTTGGTGTGCCCGTCCGTCCAGACATTCTTCTCGCGATCCCAGTAACGCGACGTCACCGCCATCCGGAAGCGCACCGACGGACCTGAGGCCAACTCCCGGTACACCGGCTGCGTCGCCACGTTGCCCACCACACAGAGCGTCGTCTCGTTCATCGTGAACCCCTCCCTCGCCCGGGTCTGCGACGCCGGGCCGGCATGCGTACGGGCCCGTCCCGTACGGCTGCGTCTGCTGCCACGACCGCTTTCGTCCTCCGTCGTGATCGCCGCAGAGCCAGACTGCCTCCGTCGGGCCGAGCCCGCTGAGCGCTGTGGACCACCGGCCTCCTGTGGAAAACCCCGCCACCCCGACGAGTGATCCACTTCCCGCGAACTCACCCCACGGCGGTTCCGGCCCTGGTCACCCGCACGTACTGCTCCCGCACCTCCCGGTACCTCAGCAGCTCCGCGGCCAGTGGATCGAGCACCCTGGCCCGGCCGCAGCCCGCGGCCGCCTCCCGCAATCGCCGCTCCGCCTCCTGGCCGTACCGCCGTGCGGGCCCGCGCGCCGCCATCCGGCAGCCCCACTCCACGAGCGGCCCGCCGACGATGCCCGCCAGCATCAGCAGCACCGGCACCGCGAGGTTCGGCGCCAAGAGCCCGGCGATCTGGCCCACCAGCCACAGCCCGCCGATGACCTGAAGGATCGTCATGGACGCCTGGGCCAGCACGGCCGCCGGCCACCAGCCCGGCCGCGGCGGTCGCCCCGGCGGCAGGCCGGCCCGCGCCGCCAGGTCGTCCAGCGCCTCGGGCAGGCCCTGGGACCCCCGTACCGCCGCCTCGCGCACCGCCTGCGCCCAGGGCGCCGGCAGCCCGGCCGAGGCCCGCTCCGACACCGTACGGACCGCCTGCTCGACGCGCTGCCGTGCCGTCGCCTCCTCGTCGGCCTGCGTACGCAGGGTCAGCTGCCCGGTGGAGGGCTCGCCGCGGCCCTGGTACCAGCGCCACAGCCGGAGCCAGGGCGTGCCACAGGCCCGGTTGGCGTTGCGCAGCCAGGCACGTTCGGCGGCCTCGCCCGCGGCGGTGGCGCCGACCGCCTCCGCGAGCCGGGCGGAGAACTCGTCCCGCGCCTCCTCGCTCAGCCCCGTACGGCGCCCGGTGGCGTAGACGGGCAGCAGCCGGTCCGCGGCCGAGTCCAGATCGGCCGCGATACGACGGGCCGCGACCCGGCGCTGCGACACGAACTGACCGAGCACCTCCCGCAGTTCGCCGACGCCGTCCCCGGTGAGCGCGGACAGCGCGAGCACGGTCGCGCCCGGTTCGCCGTGCTCCCCCAGGGCGATCCCGTCCTCGTCGAGCAGCCGCCGCAGGTCGCAGAGGACCTGGGCGGTGGCCTCGCCGGGCAGCCGGTCGATCTGGTTGAGCGCGATGATCATGACCTCGGAGTGGCCGGCCATGGGCCGCAGATAGCGCTCGTGGAGCATGGCGTCGGCGTACTTCTCCGGGTCGACGACCCAGATGACGGCGTCGACGAGCTTCAGGACGCGGTCCACCTGCTCGCGGTGCTGTACGGCCGCCGAGTCGTGATCGGGCAGGTCGACCAGGACGAGCCCGCGCAACTGTGCCTCCGCCTCCGGGCTCTGCACCGGGCGCCGGCGCAGTCGTCCGGGGATGCCCAGGCGGTCGATGAGGCTCGCCGCGCCGTCACTCCAGCTGCAGGTGATGGGGGCGGCGGTGGTCGGCCGCCGTACTCCGGTCTCCGAAATGGCCACGCCCGCGAGCGCGTTGAACAGCTGCGATTTGCCGCTGCCGGTGGCGCCCGCGATCGCGACGACGGTGTGCTCTCCGGAGAGCTTGCGGCGCGCCGCCGCCTCGTCGAGGACCCGGCCCGCCTCGGCGAGGGTCCGGCTGTCGAGGCGGGTACGGGAGAGACCGACCAGTTCGCCCAGGGCGTCCAGACGGGAGCGGAGCGGGCCGTCGTACGCCAGGGAGGCCACCGGCTGTGTGCCGGGGTGACGGGTCTCGACGAGGGGCGCCGGTTCGGTGGCGGCCTCGGTGACACGCCGTGCGATGAGGCCGTCGTCCCAGGCTTCCGGGGTGTCGGTGGCGGGCCGGACGGAGGAGTTGGAGGCGGGCGGGGCGCCGTGGCCGTCCCCCACGCGCGCGTGCTGCGGCGTGGTCGAGCGATCGGCTTCGGGGGCGTTGTTGGCGCCCGCTGCGGCGGAGGTGGCCTCTTTGCGGAGGGCGTGGTCGCGTTCCTTGGTGTTCTTGGTGTTGTTGACGTTCCTGGTGTTGGTGGTGGCGTTGGTGCTGTTGGTGGACATGGCGGCCTCGGTGTCCTCGGTGCTCGATGCCGCGTTCTCGGCGTGACCGGTGTGATTGGTGTGACCGGCGTTCTCGATGCGATCCGTGTGCTCTGCGTGCTCCCTGCGTTCAGGATGTTCCGGGTGGTCCGTGTGGTCCTGGTCAGTGACGGCGGTCACCGGTCACCTCTCCTTCTGCAGTACGGACAGCGCGGCGATGAGTTCGGCCTGTGATTCGGCGTGGACGTCAAGGGCGTCCAGCGGGGCGAGGCGGCGCTCGCGTTCGATGTGCATGACCCGGTCCAGATGTTCGTTGAGCAGCCGTCCGGCGCGTTCGCGCAGCCGCATCGCACCGTGGACGCCGATCCGCTCGGCGAGTCCCTCACCCGCGGTCCGGGCCCGGTGTGCGCCCAGCAGCGCGGTGGCGGCCAGGGCGGCGACGATCTCGGTCTCGGGCGCGAGGCTCCGTTCGATCTTGCGGACCTCGTCCTCGGCGTACTCCTCGAGTTCGCGCCGCCAGCGCCGTACGGCCAGGCCGATGCGGTGCTCGGCGCTCTCCAGGGACGGGTCCCGCTCCACGAGCCCGGGCGCGTCCGCGGCCGGCTCCCGCCGCCAGGACTGGTCGACGCGCTCGTCGGCGGCGGTGACGGCGCACAGGAGCAACGCCGCCAGGCTCTCCAGCAGGGCGTCGAGCAGCTCGCTCGCGGTGCAGTCGAGGGGAAAGGCGCGCCAGCGCTTCAGGGCGCCCCCGGCGAGTACGGCACCGGACTGCAACCGCCCCCGCACGCGCGTGTGCTCGCTGTCGTAGGCCGCGTCGACGGCGGAGGTGAGGCGCAGCGCGGCCGCGTACTGGGCGGCGGTGGCGCTGGCCAGCTCGGGCAGCCGGGCCTTCAGCGACTCGAGGACCCCGTACGCCGTACGCGCCAGGGCGTGTTGCCGGGCGCCGGGATCCTGTGCCATCTGGACGAGCCAGGTCCGCAGCGGGGCCACGGCGGTGGCCGGCAGCAGTCCGCCGCCCCAGGCCGATTCGGGCAGCTCAGGCACGGTGAACCGGGGTACGTGGCCGAGACCGGCCTTGGTGAGCAGGGCACCGTACTGGCGGGAGACCTCGGCGACGACCTGGTGCGGCACCCGGTCCAGGACGGTCACCAAGGTGACGTCGTACTCCTTGGCGGTGCGCAGCAGATGCCAGGGCACGGCGTCGGCGTACCGGGCGGCCGTGGTCACCATGACCCAGATGTCGGCGGCGCAGATCAGTTCGGCGGCGAGGACGCGGTTCTCGGCGACGAGGGAGTCGACGTCGGGCGCGTCGAGCAGGGCGAGCCCGGCCGGGAGGCTGTCGGCGGTTTCGATCCGCAGCACCCGCGCGGGGTCCTCACCCGGGAGGAGCAGGTCGTCCCCCGGTTCCTGCTGGGGCACCCACACGCGCGTGAGGTCGGGCAGCACCCGCATGCCGCTGAACCAGTGATGGTCCTCCGGATGGCACACCAGTACAGGTGTCCGGGTCGTCGGCCGCAGCACACCCGCCTCGCTGACCCGCCGCCCCACGAGGGAGTTGACGAGGGTCGACTTGCCGGCCCCCGTGGATCCGCCGACAACGGCCAGCAAGGGCGCTTCGGGTTCTCTCAATCGGGGCACCAAATAGTCGTCGAGCTGTGCGAGCAGTTCGTCGCGGTTGGCACGCGCGCGTGGGGCCCCCGCCAGAGGCAGCGGGAAGCGTGCGGCGGCGACACGGTCGCGCAGGGCGGAGAGTGTGTCGAGCAGCTGAGGCCGTACGTCCAAGGTCACCACATGCGAAGAATGCCCAATTTTGGGGGAATTCTGAAGCATATAGACATGTCTGCGCGCCGACGGGACACATCGGACGGAAGGGATGACCGGGACGCGGGCACAGTCCAGGCATAACGAGTGCACAACACCCGGTGCGCGAGACGCCAAAAGCGGTGCACGATTCGTACCTGCCTGCGATTATCAGGACCGCTTCACCGAACCTCCACATTGAGCCACGGAGGCGAAGCAACAGGGACAGGGATCCAGGAGCTCTATCCTTGTCCCCGGCAACGTCACGGATCAGCCCGCACCCGGGCAGCACGTACGAGGCCACCACACCGGCCCCCGTAGCTCAGTGGATAGAGCAGGCGCCTTCTAAGCGCTTGGCCGCAGGTTCGAGTCCTGCCGGGGGCGCCGACCCGCGATCGGCCCTGTCTGGACGTTACCGCAGGTCAGGAGCGCGCTTCCGTGCTGGTAGAGCGACAGGTCGTGTGCGCCTCGTAGGGCGCGCACACCGCATGCCCCACCGGTCATGGTCGGGATGTTCGACGAGCCATCGAAGCGCGGCCCGGATCACCTCAACCTGGTAGCCATGGCAGGCGATCGGCGTCCTCGATCTGCCGCCGCCCGAACCGTGCCTGAGGGATGGACAGTGGGCATCCTCAGCCACGCGCCCCGGACCTGTCTCCCGGCTACTGCCAGGCGCGGACCAGATCTTCAGGCCCCCAGTGGGCCGCGAGAGGCAGATCGTCGGCCACCCCGCTGCGGGACACCGCAACCAGCGGGGTGTCCGGCCCGGCGCCGGGCACCGCGAGCACATCCCGAACCTGGGCGTCGTATTCACGTCGACCGAACGGCTGGGACTCCATCCACTTGATGGTGCCGATGAAGTGCACCGTGCCCGCCACGGGTTCACGGTCGGCGCCGACCAGGTCGATCTCGGGGTTGTTCTGCCGGTTCCACCAACCGCCGACCGCCTCCGTCTCCGGCCACCGCTCTCTCGCCGTGGGCGGGCTCGCTCAATGGGGTTGCCAGTCCTGGATGGCGAGAACGGCCGAGAAGAAGGCCGAACGCATGTGATCGTTTCACGGTACTTGCACGGTGTGCAGCACAGACTCGAACACTGTTCAAGTCCGTCGGCTACGCTGACTCCATGCCGCGGGAAACCTTGAATCGCGATCAAATCGTCGAAGTCGCGATCGAGCTCCTCGACGGCGCGGGAATCGAGGGCCTGAGCATGCGGCGCCTCGGCAAGCGGCTGGACTCGGCCGCTACGGCCATGTACTGGCACGTCGGCAGCAAGGAGAACCTGGTCGTGCTCGCCGCCGACCGGGTCTGGGGTGAGATCGAGCTGCTCGACCCCGTCGAGACCGGCTGGCGGACGGCCGCACGCGCGCTGGTCCAGGACACGTACGCGATGGTCAAGCGCCACCCCTGGCTGATACCGGCGATCAGCACGTACGTCGTGCACGGCCCCGGGATGGCCCGCTTCCAGAACCACTCGTACGCCGTCTACGAGGCGGCCGGGTTCAGGGGACGCGACCTCGACTGGGCCGTGAACACCGCATTCACCTTCGTGGCGGGCTTCGCTCTGTTCGACGCCGCCCAGGCCGCCGCGGCCAGGGCCATGGCCGCGGCCCCCGACCTCGCGGTACGGGCGGACGAGATCGCCGCCCGGTATCCCCGGCTGCGCGAGCGCACGGAGGCGCTGCGCGGGATCGACGCCGCCGAACTGATCGGCCAGAGCTTCGCCTTCGGCCTCGACACCGTCCTCGACGGCCTGGAGGCCCGGCTGCGCGGCGAGGGCAGCACGGCCGGGGTCCCTTCGATCGCCGGCACCTCCAACGCCGTACCCGGTTTGCTGCACTGATCGCCACGCAGGGCCCGCCGGGTACAGTCGCCGGCGAGGAGGGTGAGGCGACGTGCGACTTCGCTGTGCGGTGCTGGACGACTTCCAGGGTGTGGCCATCGGGTCGGCCGACTGGTCGGTACTTGAGGGGGAAGTGGAGGTCGTCTCGCTGCGCGAGCACATCGTCGATGAGGACGGCCTCGCGGCACAGCTCTCCGACTTCGACATCGTGGTCACCCTGCGCGAGCGCGTGCCGTTCCCGGGCTCGCTCATCACCCGGCTGCCCCGGCTGCGGCTGCTCGTCGCCTCCGGGATGCGCAACAGCGTCATCGACTACGCCGCCGCCGAGGCGCACGGCGTCACGGTGTGCGGCACGACGAGTTCCTCGACCCCGCCCGTCGAACTGACCTGGGCGCTGCTGCTCGGGCTCGCCCGCGGCATCGTCGAGGAGAGCAACTCGCTTCGCTCGGGCGGCCCTTGGCAGTCCACCGTCGGTGCCGACCTGCACGGTCGGCGGCTCGGGCTGCTCGGGCTCGGCAAGATCGGCAGCAAGGTGGCACAGGTCGGGCTCGCCTTCGGCATGCGGGTCAGCGCCTGGAGCCAGAACCTCACAGAGGAGCGCGCCGACGAGGTGGGCGTCGACCTGGCCCCCTCACTGGAGGACCTCCTGGCCACCAGCGACTTCGTCTCCGTCCATCTGGCCCTCGGCGACCGCACCCGCGGTCTGCTGGGTCCGGCCGAACTCGCCCTGCTGAAGCCGACCGCCTACCTGGTCAACACCTCTCGCTCGGCGATCGTCGACCAGGACGCGCTGCTGGCCGCGCTCAACTCGGGCCGTATCGCCGGCGCCGCCGTCGACGTCTTCGACATCGAGCCCCTGCCCGCCGACCACCCGATGCGCACCGCGCCCCGCCTCCTGGCCACTCCCCACCTCGGCTATGTCTCGAGGGACAACTACGCCGCCTACTACGGCCAGGCGGTCGAGAACATCCGCGCGTACCTGGCGGGTTCGCCGGTACGACGGCTGCCCTGAGCCGGGGTCAGCTCGTCCAGAAGTCCCACCAGCGGGTGAGGATCAGCATGCCGACGATGCCGATGTGCAGCAGCGGCAGCACCCAGGTGAACTCGGCGAGGAATGCCTTCAACGCCTCCGGTGCGGGCAGGAAGCCGTTGAGCACGTTGAAGGACGTCACGTACCAGAACATGATGATCGTGGCGACCCAGGCCAGACAGCACCACAGGCACAGCGCGTTGATCCGGTACAGCGACTCGAACTGCAGCCACGACACGAAACCGATGCCGAACAGGCACCCGGCCTCGAAGGTCAGCCAGTACCAGCCGGGGAACGCGGCCCCGGCCAGCAGGCTCATGCCGACACAGATCACGATGCCGTAGGCCACCAGGCCCAGCATCGGGTTGGGGAAGCCGAAGGCCGCGGCCTGGTCGCTCTTCATCACATTGCCGCAGGCGACCACCGGGTTCAGGCTGCACCCCGGGACGAAGGCCGGGTTCTCCAGCAGTTTGAACTTGTCGATGGTGATGATCCAGGAGGCCAGCAGCCCGGCCGCCCCCGTGAGCACCAGCATCAGCGCGAAGGCGCGGCCGGTGCCCGCCGTCCGCCGCATCAGCCGCGCAGGCTGCGGGCCGGCAGGAGGACGTGCGCGGCGGCGTTCAGGGTCTCCTCGGCGCCCGCGAACGCGATCAGCGCCTCCGGGGCGACCGGCTCACCGGGACGGGCCCCGGGCCACGGGCGGGTGGTGAACACGAGGTGGGCGTGGCCGCGTCGGGCCACCGCCGCGAGCCACTCCGGCGGCGCTGCGCACTGGGCCCTGAACTGCGGCGTGGTGAGCACGGCCTGACCGGCCTCGACGAGCAGGGTCACCGGCAGGCCGGACTTCTCGGCGGCGTCGACCAGGTCCCCGTCGGCCCGCAGGCCGTTGAGCGCCAGCAGCCGCTCGATCGCCGCCGCGGTCGCCGCCGGGCCGCCCTGTGCGTCCCCGAGGGAGTAGGCCAGCAGGTACGGCATGTCGGTTCCGTCGGGGCCCGGTCCGCTCCAGGGGAGTACGACGAGGGTGCCGACGTCGGCGACGCGGAAGGGGCGCGTTGCGCTTGAGGTTGAGGTCACCGCGCGACCTTATCCACGGGTCGGCGGGCGGCCCGGCGCGTCATCACCCGACCGGCGGATACCGCTGGGGGCCTCCACACGAACGAGGGACGTCGCCTCTTGACGTCCCTCGTCTTTTCTCCAACGTCCGTCAACGTCCCTCGACATCCCTCGACGCCCCTCGAACGTCCCACGTGCGGGTCAGCTCTGCAGCGGCAGACCGCCCAGCAGCGGGCTGTGCTGGTTGAGGGCACCGGTCACACCCTTCACCGCGTTGAGCGCAGAGCCTTTGTTCTCGCTGTCGAGGGCGTCCGACTGATGCTGCAGCGGCATCACGTCGTTCAGCTCGAGCGGACCCTTGGTGAGCGTGTTCACGCCGCCGTTGAGGCTGGTGGGCGTGAGGTCGGCGGTGCTGTGGGCGAACGCGGGCGCAGCGGCGCCGGTGAGGGCCAGGGAACCGGCAACGACAGCGGCAGCCTTCAGGGACTTCATCGTGTTCCTTTCTCGGCGACTCAAGTCACCTCGGGTGAGTCCGACGCCGTGTGCAACGAGTTCCGGGCGGGGCGGAAACCCCGTACCCGGAAGGGATACGAAATCTCCGCCGGAGTACGGCCGTCGGCGCCCCGGTGCGGGCAGACGCAAGCCGACCGCCCTCCCGCGGGGAAACCGCGGACGGACGGCCGGCCGAAGGGGTGTGCTGCGACGTCAGCCGTTGGTGCAGGCGTTGCCGAACGAAGGGTTCAGCAGGGCGACCACGTCAACGGTGTTGCCGCAGACGTTGACCGGCACGTGGACCGGAACCTGGACGACATTGCCCGACAGCACGCCCGGCGAGTTGCTGGCGGTGCCTTGCGCGCCACTGTCGGCAGCGGCGATGCCAGCACCGCCGGCAACGGCAGCGGCAGCGGCGGTGGTCAGAACCAGGCCCTTCGCGATACGCGACATGGAGAGGTGCTCCTTGGGGTCGAGACAAACATCCGGACGGGGATGCCCGGCGTTGTGTCAACGCGTGGCGCTCCTGCGAGTTGTGCCCCCAAAGGAGTGATCCGAGAAGTGAGTCACCATCTTCACGAATCAGACACAGTCGCCTGTTTTCTTTGGAATTAGTACGGATAGCGGCCGGAGTTGCGGGGCAACACCCGCCGCGCCGACGCGTGCTCCACCTGCGCATGACAAGCAAGCACGAACACTGCGCGCACGGCGGCGGCCTTCACGGCCCGCACGCACGTGCGCGAGGTACGGCGCCGAAGCGGGCGCGCGCTGAAGAACACGGGTGCCGGGCGTTGGCGGCCCGGCACCCGGAGAACTACCGACGGGACGTGGCTCGGCCTCGCCGGTACAGGATCGTCCCGCCCATGACCAGCGCCAGGCTGGCGGCGGAGGCGGCGAGCGTGGCCTCCGTACCGGTGCGCGCCAGCTGGGGCGGCGCTGCCTGGTCATCACCGCTGGGGGTGGTGAGAGGCGTCGCCGCCGGCGTGGCGGTACGCGGCGGAGTCACGGTACGGGGCGGGGCCACCGGCGTCGTCGTACGCGGCGGAGTCACGGGCGTCGTGCCCGGGGGCGTCACCGGCGGCGTCACGGGAGGCGTGACCGGTGGCGTCACCGGCGGCGTCACGGGAGGCGTGACCGGTGGCGTCACCGGGGGCGTCACCGGCGGAGTCACCGGTGGCGTGGTCGTCCCCGGCGGGGTGACCGGCGGCGTCGTCCTCGGCGGGGTCACGGGCGGCGTGGTCGTCCCCGGCGGGGTGACCGGCGGTGTCGTCGTGCTCGGCGGAGTCACCGGCGTACTGGTCCTGCCCGGCGGAGTGCCGGTGTTGGCGCAGCCGTTCCCGAAGACGGGGTTGAGTACGCCGATCACGTTCGCGGAGTCACCGCACACGTTCACCGGTACGTCCACCGGCACCTGCGCGGTGTTGCCGGAGCCGACTCCGGGCGAGTCCGTCGAGGTGCCGGACGCCGACGCGCCGGTGGTGGCGCTGCCGGAGCCCGAGGTGTTCGCGCAAGAGTTGCCGAACGCCGGGTTCAACAGGCTGGCGACATCAACGGAGTTGCCGCACGCGTTCACCGGCACATGAACCGGCGCCTGGACGGTGTTGCCGGACGCGACTCCGGGCGAGTTGGCCGTGGAGCCGGACGCCGACGCGCCGGTGGTGCCGACCGTGCCGGAACCCGAGGTGTTCGCGCAAGAGTTGCCGAACGCCGGGTTCAACGCGCCGACGACGTCAACGGAGTTGCCGCACGCGTTCACCGGCACATGAACCGGTACCTGGACGGTGTTGCCGGACGCGACTCCGGGTGAGTCCTTGGCGGACCCGCTCGCACCCGTGTCGGCCAGCGCGACGCCGCCGCACAGGGACACGATGCTCGTCGCGGCGGCAGCCGCGACCATTCCCTTACTCAGGGTCTGTCGCAATCTCGTTGATCTTCCTGCTTGAAGAATTGGGGGACCGGCCTCGGAGCGAGTGAACCCAAGGATCAAGGGATCGAAAGATCGGGAGATCGAGGGGTCGAACTGTCCGAGGCCGGCCGTGACGCGGCCGGGTGGCCTGCGCGATGCGTTACGTCGTCACTGGTTGCTGCAGGCGTTGCCCGACGCCGGGTTCAGCAGACCGACGACGTTCAGCGAGTTGCCGCACACGTTGACCGGGATGTGCACGGGGACCTGGATGACGTTGCCGGACAGGACGCCCGGGCTCCCGGTGGCCGAGCCGGAGGCGCCTGAGTCGGCGAACGCCGGGACGGCCGCACCGAGAGCCAGGACGATGCCGACGGCGAAGGCAGTGGTCTTCTTCATGAACTTTCCCTTCTCTGCGGTCATGCCTATGACGGCCGAAACCGAGCGAGCACGACGTGTACGGCTCGCACCATGACCGACAGGCTGTAGAACGAGGGATAGACGGTCGAAGAAACTGCGGAACGCGCGGCACCCAGGAATTCACCCTAACGCCCTTACAGAATTGACAAAGCGTAGATAAAACGCTCTTCCTGGGCGGCGGGAAATTCTCAGCTGTTGCCGGTGCCGTTGGCGGACAGCGCCGCGATGTCGTCCGCGATGTGCGACAGCGCCTCGTCGCCCTTGGCCTGCGTCGAGTTCTCGGCGCACTGCTGGTTCTGCGGCGCCGCCAGGACATTGATGTCCTGGACGGCGACCGGGACGAGGCCGACGAGCGAGCCCGCGTTGGCCTTGGCCGGCAGGCCGACACAGAGCTTGTTCAGCGAACCCTGGACCGCCGACAGCTGCGGGCTCATGGCGCCGCCGGTGGCCGAGTTGCCGAACGACTCCGTGGCGCCGACGCCGCTGGCGGAGGTGGTGCCCGTGTCGTTGCCGGTGGCAAGCGCCTCGGGAGCCGCTGCCGCCGACGCACCGACGACGGATGCGGCGACAGCCGCCGCGGCCATTGCCTTCTTGAGCATTTCGCTTTCCTTTCCTGTCCTGGCTCCTCGCCAAGACGCATGTTCCTGCGTCCACTTCAACCGGGAGCGCCGTGAATGGTTGCGGCCCGTCACCCGAACGGACCTGTTTGGCGCATGGAATTCGTTTGGGCCGACCGAGTGAATTGCAGCAACCATGCGACCGGGCGCCAGTTGAAGCAGGGCGCTCCGGTGGACGGGGTTTCTCCAGAAGGGAACTGCAAGTGATCAAGAAGGTTCTGGCCTCCGCAGCGGTCGCCGCTTCCGTCGTGGGTGCCTCGGCCGCCGCCGCCTCACCCGCGCTCGCGACCGGCAACGACACGGGCACCACCTCCGCCAGCGGCGTCGGGGCCGCCCAGTCGTTCGGCAACTCGGCCACGTACGGAAACATGAGCCCCCAGATGGCGCTCGTCCAGGGCTCGCTCAACAAGCCCTGCATCGGTCTGCCCGCCAAGGCGAACGTCGGCTCGGTCGTCGGCGTCATCCCGGTCGCGGTTCAGGACCTCAACGTCCTGTCGTCCCCGCAGAACCAGCAGTGCGTCGAGAACTCGACCCAGGCCAAGGGCGACGAGCCGCTGTCGCACATCCTGGACGACATCTCGGCGCTGTCCGCCAACGGCACGGGCAACAGCTGATCGGACGCTTCCCGGACCCCCTTCCGGGTTGTCACCAGCGGGCCGCCGAGTTTTCGGCGGCCCGCTGCCTTACGTTGCGTCACGCCCAGGGGACACGGGGGTGCCTTTTCCCATGATCGGACTGAGCTGGGCCGATCGGAGCAGCCCCCGCAACCTCAACCACTCCGAACAGTTGACGATCACGCAGCTCCTCCCCGGAGTCCGCTTTTTCGAAGGGAACGAACATGAAGAAGCTGTGGGCAACCGCGGCTGTCGCCGCCTCCGTCGCCGGTCTCGCGGGCGCGGCCGCCCCCCAGGCGCTCGCCATCGGCAACGACAACGGCACCACGTCCGCCAGCGGCACCGACGCCACGTCGATGTTCGGCAACTCGACCACCGCCGGTGACATGAGCCCGCAGCTGTCGCTGGTCCAGGGATCGCTGAACAAGCCCTGCGTCGGTCTGCCCGCCAAGGTGAACGCGGGTTCCCTGGTCGGTGCCATCCCCGTCGCGGTTCAGGACGTCAACGTCCTTTCCTCCCCGCAGAACCAGCAGTGCGTCGAGAACTCGACCCAGGCCAAGGGCGACGAGCCGCTGTCGCACGTCCTGGACGACATCTCGGCCCTGTCCGGCAACGGCACCAGCAACGGCTGAGCCTGCCCTCCGCCTCGGCGGGTCACCGGATACTTCCGGTGACCCGCCGTTCGCGTGTCACGGGTGGTAGATCGCCTCGATCTGCTCCCCGTACGCCGCCGTCACCGCGTGCCGCTTGACCTTGAGCGACGGCGTCAGCAACCCGTTGTCCTCGCTGAACTCCCCCTCGACCAGGGCGAAGGCCCGGATGGACTCGGCGCGCGAGACGGCCTCGTTGGCGTAGTCGACGGCCTTTTGCACATCGGCACGCAGCCGTGGGTCCCGGACCAGCTCGGACAGCGGGGTGTCCACGGGCAGCTTCCGTACGGACAGCCAGTGGGCGACCGCCTCGGGGTCGAGGGTGATCAGGGCGGCGACGAAGGGGCGGTTGTCGCCGACGACCAGGCACTGGCCGACCGGGGAGCGGCTGCGCAGCCGGTCCTCCAGGACGGCCGGGGAGACGTTCTTGCCGCCGGAGGTGACGAGGATGTCCTTCTTGCGGCCGGTGATGGTGAGGTAGCCGTCGTCGTCGAGGGAGCCGAGGTCGCCGGTGGCGAACCAGCCCTCGCGCAGCGCCGCCTCGGTCGCGGCCGGGTTGTTCCAGTACGCCCCGAAGACCAGCCCGCCCTTGATCAGCACCTCGCCGTCGTCGGCGATACGGACGGCCGCACCGGGCACCGGCTGGCCGACCGTGCCGGGGCGGGGCCCCAGCGGGGGCACGATGGTGGCGGCGGCGGTGGTCTCGGTGAGGCCGTAGCCCTCGTAGACGATGATTCCGGCCGCGGAGAAGAAGAGGTTGAGGTTGCGGTCGAGCGGGGAGCCGCCGCTGATGGCGTACCGCAGGCGGCCGCCGAGCTCCTTGCGGACACGGCGGTAGACCAGCAGGTCGTACAGCGCCCAGGCGGCGTACAGGCCGGGGCCGGGGCCCTTGCCGGTGCCCAGGAACCTGCGCAGATACGCCTCCCCGAAGCGGACGGCGATCCGGTCGGCGCGGTCGAAGGACGCGCCCCGGCCGATCCGCTCGGCGGTCGCGCGCCCGGTGTCGTGGATCTTCTCGAAGAGGTACGGCACCCCGACCAGGAAGGTGGGGCGGAACTCCCGCAGCGCCGGGCGGAGTTCGTCGGGCCTGACACTGGGGAAGTGGCCGATCTCGATACGGGCCATCAGACAGGCGATCTGCAGGGTGCGGCCCATGATGTGGGCGAGCGGCAGGAAGAGCAGGGTGGAGGCGGTCTGTCCGGTGACCGCCTGGAAGACGGGGTGGAGCAGTTCGACCGTGTTGGCGGCCTCGGCGTGCAGATTGGCATGGGTGAGGACACAGCCCTTGGGTTCTCCGGTGGTGCCGGAGGTGTAGCAGACCGTGGCCACGGTGTCGGGGGTCAGGGCGCCGCGGCGCTTGGCGACCTCCTCGTCGGCGATGTCCCGGCCGAGGGTGGTGAGTTCGGCCAGGGCGTCCGCGTCGAGCCGCCAGACGCGCGGGGGTTCGGGGTGGCCGGCGGTGCCGGTGGCGACGGTGGCCGCGTTCTCGGCCGTCTCGGCGACGACGTACCGGGCGCCGGAGTCGCGCACGATCCACTCCACCTGCTCGGCGGAGGAGGTCGCGTAGATCGGGACGGTCTGGCCGCCGGCCGCCCAGATGGCGAAGTCCAGGACGGTCCACTCGTAGCGGGTGCGGGACATGACGGCGACCCGGCCGCCCGGTTCGAGGCCCGCCGCGATCAGTCCCTTGGCCGCGTCCATGACGTCGCGGGCGAAGTCGGCCGCCGTGACCGGGCGCCAGACGCCGCTCTCACGACGGCGCAGGACCACGGCGCCCGGGGCCTCGGCCGCGTTGGTGAAGGGCAGGTCGGCGGTGGAGCCGGTCGTCGTGGCCGCCGCGAGCGCCGGGGTGCGGGCCTCGCGTACGACGCCGTGCTCGTCCCTGACGGTCTCGACCCGGATGCGCGCCGCCAGATCGGTGCGCCGCCGTGCCCGCTTCAAGTCCCTGCGTACGCCCATGACGGCTCCCGTCGCGGCTGTTGGCTGCCCTGCTGCCGAACGCACTTACCGGGTGGTCAACTTACTCACGCGTAAGCATAGGTCAATGGGTCCGGCAGCACCGGGAGGCGGGCGCTAGTCCAGTCCGCGTCCGGCCTCCTGGATGGCTTGGGCGAGCTGCCGAACCGCCTCGTCCTCCGTCGTACGGGCCAATTGGACGGCGTGGCCGTGGAGTTCGCCGAGGCCGGGGTCGCCGGGCAGCGTGGTCCAGCGGTCGTCCCCTTCGCGCAGGGCATCGGCGAAGTAGGCGGCCACCGCGGTGACCTGGAAGCGGGGGCTCGCGCTCCAGACGGAGTCCCGCAGGGCCCCGGTCTCCAGTTCGCCGGACTCCTCGTGCGGGTCGCGGGTGCCGGGATCGAGCCAGCGGACGGTGGCCGTGGCGAGATGGCCGTCGGTGCCCGGCTTGGTGCGGACGGCGTACAGGACGGTGACGGTGTGGCCGGGGCCGACCTCGCCGCCGTCGACGTGGTCGTTGCGGAAGTCGTCGTCGGCGACCCTGCGGTCGTCGTAGCCGACCAGGCGGAACTCGGCGACCGTGTGCGGGTCGAAGGCGACCTGGGCCTTGGCGTCGCGGGCGGTGAGCTCGATGTTCTGCGGAAGCTGCTCGCAGAACACCTTGCGGGCGTCCTCGGTGTCGGACACATACACGGTGTGCCCGTCGCCCTTGTCGGCGAGGCGTTCCATCAGGGCGTCGCCGTAGTCGCTGCCGACGCCGACGCCGAAGAGGGTGATGCCGTGCTCGCGCCGGGCGGTGGAGATGCGTTCGAGGATGGAGTCCGGGTCGGTGTCGCCGGTGTTGGCGAGCGCGTCGGAGACGAGGACGACCCGGTTGGTGGCGCCCTCGCGCAGGCCCTCGACGGCGGTGGCGTACCCGGTCTCGACGCCCGCGCCGAGGTCGGTGGAGGACAGCGCCTCCAGACCGTCGATCGCGTCGTGGATCTCGCCGCGGTGGCCGCCGAGCCGGGTCATCGGCAGCACGGTCTCGGCCTGTGAGCTGAAGGTGACGATCGCGACGGAGTCGTCGTCGCGCAGCCGGTCCGTCATCGTGTCGAGGGACTGCCTGGCGAGGTCCAGCCGGCCCGGTTCGTCCATGGAGCCGGAGACATCGACGACGAACGTCAGGGCGGCGGGCGGACGTTCACCGCTCTGCCCGGCAGTGCGCGTGGCGAGGCCGACCCTGACCAGGGACCAGTTCGGCTTGTCGGTGCGGGCGCCGTCGACCGTGACGGAGAAGCCGTTGCCGTCCGGGCGCCGGTAGTCCTGACGGAAGCTGTTGACGAACTCCTCCGGACGGATCGTCGCCGGGTCGGGCCGCTGCCCGTCGGCGAGCATGCGGCGCGCATAGCCGTAGGAGGCGGTGTCCACGTCCAGGGCGAAGGTGGACAGGTAGTCGGCCGAGGGGGTGGTCCACTCGTCGCCCTGTGCCTTCCGCGAGCCCTGGCTCTGCGCGGGAGCCGGGGCCGGGGCCGGAACCCCGCCGTTCTTCGAACCGCCCCTGTCCGCCTCGCTGTGGGAACCGTTGGCGCTGCCGCCCGAGCAGCCGGTGAGCAGCAGCCCGCCCGCCGCCGCGAGGGCGATCAGCACACTCCGTGTCCGCCGTGTCCTGTGCCACTCCATCTCGTCTGCCCCCTGTGCCCGTTGACGTCGACATCTGTGACTGTGACGGCGCGGCGGGCGGGAACGTGCGGTACGGAGCGTTGCGGATGCGTCTCGAAGCGGCCACGGAACACGGCCGCCGAGACCGGTGGGTGATCCTCCGGTGACCTAGGAGACCACGTCCTTGCGGGCGAAACCCCGGAAGGCCAGGGCGAACAGCACGAGCGCGTACGTTATGGAAATCGCGGTGCCCTGGATCATGCCGGACCACTCGGGTCGCGGCTGTACGGCGTCGGCCCAGGCGAACTGCCAGTGCGCGGGCAGGAAGTCGCGCCAGTGGCCGAGGGCGGTGACGGCGTCCAGGACGTTGCCGACGATGGTCAGGCCGACCGCGCCGCCGACCGCGCCCAGCGGGGCGTCCGTCTTGGTCGACAGCCAGAACGCCAGCCCCGCGGTGACCAGTTGGGACACAAACACATACGCCACGACCACCACCAGACGCTGGGCGGCGGTGCCCGAGTCGAGCGCGCCGCCGGTGGGGATCTCCAGTGGCCCCCAGCCGTAGGCGGCCGTGCCGACCGCGAGTGCCACGACCGGCAGCAGCACCATCGCGGCCAGGCTGAGCCCGAGCGCCACGACGAGCTTGGAGAACAGCAGGCGGCCCCGCGGCACGGGCGCGGCGAGCAGATACCGCAGGGAGGACCAGCTCGCCTCCGAGGCGACCGTGTCCCCGCAGAACAGCGCGACCGGGATCACCAGCAGGAAGCCCGCCGAGACGAACAGGTTCACCGCGGCGAAGTTGGCGCCCGAGGCGGTGGCCGTGTCCATCAGCGTGACCTGGCCGTTGCGGCTGCCCGGGTCACCGCCGATCGCGAAGGCGATGACCAGCACGAACGGCAGCACGGCGAGGATCCCGCCCATGATCAGTGTGCGGCGCCGCTTGAGCTGGCGGACCAGCTCCACCCGCAGCGGCAGCGTGCGCCCGGCCCGGTAGCCGAAGGCCACCTCGACGGGCTCGGTGTGCTCGGTGAGCGTGCTCACTCGGAACCTCCGATCAGGGTGAGGAAGGCGTCCTCGAGGCGGCGGTGGGGACCGACCGACTCGACGGGCACATCGAGCCGTACGAGTTCGGCGACCAGCCGCCGCGCGCTTCCGCCGGGCTCCAGGCGGACGAGGAGTCCGTCCTCGGTGCGGACCGCGGAGGCGACGCCGGACAGCGCGGACACCTTCTCGACGACGGGCTCCTCCACGGGCACGGCGGTGCCGACGAGCAGCGTGTCGCCGGAGCCGATGATCTCCCCCACCGGGCCGGCCTGGACGAGCCGGCCGCGGTCCATCACCACCAGGTGCGTGCAGGACTGCTCGACCTCGGCCAGGAGGTGGCTGGAGACGATCACCGTGCGTCCCGCGGCCGCGTAGCGGATCATCACCTCGCGCATCTCGCGGATCTGCGGCGGGTCGAGGCCGTTGGTGGGCTCGTCGAGGATGAGCAGGTCGGGCAGGCCGAGCATGGCCTGGGCGATGGCGAGGCGCTGGCGCATGCCCTGCGAGTAGGTGCGCACCGCGCGGGCGAGCGCGTCACCGAGGCCCGCGATCTCCAGGGCCTCCTCCAGGTGCGCGTCCTCGGCCGGGCGGCCGGTCGCCCGCCAGTACAGCTCCAGGTTCTCGCGGCCCGAGAGGTGCGGCAGGAATCCCGCACCCTCCACGAAGGCGCCCACCCGGGACAGCACCGGCGCGCCCGGCCGGATCGCGTGCCCGAAGACCCGTATCTCGCCGCCGTCCGGCTTGATCAGGCCCATCAGCATGCGCAGGGTCGTCGTCTTGCCCGCGCCGTTCGGCCCGAGCAGACCCAGCACCTGGCCCTTCTCGACGCGGAAGGACAGTTCCCGCACCGCGTACCGGTCCGCCGACTTCGCGTACCGCTTGCTCAGGTCCGTTATCTGGAGCGGGACTTCGGCCAGAGCGGGGTCGGGCGCGGGGACCGCCGTACGGCGGCGGCCGGTGACCAGCAGGGCGAGGGCGAGCAGCGCGCCGGCCGGCGGCAGCCACCACACCCAGGAGGGCAGCGCGGCGGCCGCGGTCGTGACGGCCGGGGCGGTGGGCACGCTCAGGTCTCCCTTCAGGGAGACGGTGTAGGTGGCCGGGGCCGCCGGGGAGGCGTAGCCGAGGTCCGTGGAGGCGAACACCAGGCGCAGCCGGTGGCCCTTCTGCACCTCGTGGTCGATCGCCGGGAGCGTGACCGTGACGTCCTTGCCCGACTTGGCGCCCTCGACGCGCAGGGGCGTGACCAGCTGGGAGGGCAGCACCTGCTGGGTGCCGCCGGGCCCCACGTCGTACACCTTGCCGAACAGGACGGCGTCGTCACCGGTCGACGTCACATGGACGGTGACCGTCGGCGAGCCGGTGATCCGCAGGTCCGAAGTGACGGGCGCGGAGTCGAACTTCGCGTACTGGCCGGGGAAGTCGAGGGAGACGCCGACGCCGAGGGCGGACAGCTGGGCGAGGCCGCCGCCACCGCTGCCGCCGATGCCGGGCAGGGCGGAGACGGCGGGCGGGCTGGCTCCGGCCGGGTTGTCGAAGCGCTGCTCGCCGCCGCGCATGGCGATGGCCCGCCGGTCGTTCTCCAGGCCGGGGTAGGCGTCGGCGCTCGCGCCGCGCAGCTGGGCGGCGCCGTCGGTGGAGTCCACGCCTCCGGTGCGGGTGATCCGGAAGGCGGGGCCGGTGTCGGCCTTCTTGTCGCCCTTGAGGTAGCGGTCGAACCAGGCGGTCACCCGCGTCTGCACCCGGCTGGACTCCAGGTCACCGCCGTCGTGCCCGCCCGCGATCCAGTCGACGTCGACCGGGGCGCCGTTCGCGCGGATCGCCTTCTCGGCCGCGTCGGACTGGGCGAGCGTGAAGAGCGAGTCGGTCTGGCCCTGCACCAGGAGCGTGGGCACCTTGATGCGGTCGGCGACGGCGGACGGCGAGCGCTCCTCCAGCAGTCTGCGCGCGGCGGCGTCCGGCCTGCCCGACTCGGCGACCCGGTCGTACATCCGGCACAGCGCGGGCTCGAACCGGTCGCAGCCGCCGCCGGAGTTGAAGAAGATCCCGGCCCAGAGCTTCTTGAACACACCGTCCGGGAACAGGGCGTCCGCGAGGTTCCAGTAGGTGATCGCCGGGGCGATGGCGTCCACCCGGTCGTCGTGCCCGGCGGCGAGCAGGGAGATGGCTCCGCCGTACGAGCCGCCGGCCACGCCCACGCGCGGGTCGCCGCTCTTGTCGAGCCGCACCTGGGGCTGCTTCGCCAGCCAGTCGATGAGCCGGGAGACGTCGGCGACCTCGCCCTCGGGGTCGTTCAGCCCGATCTTCCCGGTCGATCTGCCGAAGCCGCGCGCGGACCAGGTCAGCACCGCGTATCCGTCCCGGGCGAGGTCCTCGGCCTCCTGCCGTACGTCGTCCTTGCTGCCGCCGAAGCCGTGCCCCAGCAGGACGGCCGGGCGGCGGACGGCGGTGGCGGAGGTGAAGTACGAGGTGTCGATGCGCACCCCGTCGCCGGTCGTGACGACCCGGTCGGCCCGGCGCACCGGGGGCGGGTCGTCGGAGGCGACCGCCGTCCACGTACCGGCGCCGGCGAGCACGACGACGACGGCCGCGGCGGCCATCAGCCGCCGCGGCCCCGAAGCAGCCCCGGAATCCGGGCACTCGAAGATCCATGAGTCAACGGTACGGGCCGCCGCCGACAACCGATGCGGCCACCGGGTTGAACCCCCTGCCCTCCTGCGGGAGTAGAGGGCTCCTCCGGCGTACTTCGGTCGTGGTACGAAGGCGCATGGACATCCGTCGTGCCACCACGGTCGCCGAAGTCGCCGCGGCCGAGCATCTGTTCGACCATCCGGTCCGCACGGAGTGGGCCGAGCGTTTCCTGACCGCCGCCGGACACCATCTGTTCCTCGCGTATGAAGAGGACGGCGGGAACGGCGGGACCGCCCCCGTCGGCTTCGTCAGCGGCGTGGAGACCATCCACCCGGACAAGGGCACCGAGATGTTCCTGTACGAACTCGCGGTCGCGGAGCCGTACCGGCGCCGGGGCATCGGGCGTGCGCTGGTCGGCCGGCTCACCGCGCTGGCCCGGGAGCTGGGCTGCTACGGCATGTGGGTCCTGGTCGACGCCGGGAACGACATCGCCCTTGCCGCCTATCGCAGTGCGGGCGGCAAGGACGACGGTACGTGCTCGGTGGTGACCTGGGACTTCGGCTGAGCCGGAGTTACGGCTGCGCGTCCTCCGGGATCGACACCAGCCAGCGGGTCTCGCCGCGCGGGCGGAGGTAGAAGACCCAGTAGAGGGTGGCGACGGCGGTGATGCCGCCGGTCCACAGCAGGTAGGTGGTCTCCTGCTGGGTGAGGATGTCCGCCAGGACGACGATCAGCAGGACCGGCATCACGGGCCACAGCGGCATGCGCCAGGCGGGCGTGTGCTTGTGGTGGCCGCGGCGGGCGAGCAGGGCGGCGACCGCGACAAGCAGGTACATGCCGGTCACCGAGACGCCCGTGACGCCGTAGAGCGTGTCCAGGTTGACGAAGCAGAGCAGCGCGCCGGGCACGCCCACCGCGAGCGTGGCGACCCAGGGGGAGCCGAAGCGGCCGAGCTTGGAGAAGACGTTGTTGACCGGCTCGGGCCAGGCCTTGTCGCGGGCGGAGGCGAACAGGACGCGGGAGTTCTGGATGACCATGACGATGCCCGCGTTGATGATCGCGAGGGCCACGCAGAGGCTGACGAAGGTGCCGACGGCCGAGTTGGACCAGGCGGTGACCATGGTGCTGATGTCGCCGCCGGTCAGCTCCTTGATGTCGGAGGCGCCCATGGTGATGGCGACGACCGGGACCAGGATGATCACGGTGGAGATGGCGAGGGTGGCCAGGACGGTGCGGGCGACGTTGCGGCGCGGGTGCTCCAGCTCCTCGGAGAGGTAGACGGCGGTCGAGAAGCCCTGGGTGACGAAGAGGGCGATCGCCAGGCCGGAGATGACCAGCATGGCCGTCACGGTGTCCGTGTGTCCGTTGCCGCCCGCGACCTGCATCGAGGTGAGGCTGCCGAGGCCGCGGTGGCCGTGGGTGAAGCCGAGCATGGCGACGACACCGGCGGCGATGACCTCCAGGACCAGGAAGACACCGGTGATCCAGGCATTGGCCCGCAGGTCGAGCAGGCCGGCGAGGGTGGCGAGGAGCATGACGCCGGCGCCGGTCATCGCCGGGTCGAGGTGCACGATCGGCGCCAGGTAGTCGGCCGTGCCCATCGCGATCACCGGCGGGACGATCATCACGACCAGCAGGGACAGCACGAAGACCAGCCAGCCCGCCAGGCGTCCGGCCATCGTCGAGACCATGGCGTACTCGCCGCCGGCGCTGGGGATGAGGGTGCCCAGCTCCGAGTAGCAGAACGCCACGGCGATACAGAGGAGGGAGCCGATGGCGATCGTCAGGGCCGTCGCGGTGCCGAGCGAGCCGAACAGGTCCGGGACCACCACGAAGAGCGTGGAGGCGGGCGTCACGCACGACAGGGTCAGCAGGGTGCCGCCGACCACTCCGATGGAACGCTTGAGCTTCTGAGGGGCGTCCGAGCTCCCGTCCAGGACGGCGGTCTCGACGGGGCGGAGCGTGTCGGTCATGCGGCGGTTCCGATCGACTCGTGCGGTGGTGGTGGGGGCGGGAGCGTTATCGCCTCCGGCGGCTCGCGTCTTACGTCCTTCTGTCGCTCCCGGCGCTGATGGAACCCCGACGAAAACCGGCGCGTCAATGGGTGTTTACCTACGAAATTCGAAGATCAACAGGCTCTTGGATCACGTAAACAGCAGCAAGGTGCAGGCAATTCGGCACCTGTGGCCCATACGAGAATCGCAGGACGAACGGCAAAAAAAGTAGCAGCGTCCGCTATACGGACGCCGTAAAGCGGTCGCACGACTGTCGGTGGGGCCCGCTAGAGTCAAGGAATCACAAACAGCACACAGCAAATTCAGGGGTGGGGAACCATGAAGCTGAAGCACACCGTGGCCTGGGTGGGGTGTACGGCGGCGGCGCTGCTGGCGACCTCCGCGTGCGGCACCGAGGGCGCGAAGTCGGCGGCCAAGGCCGTGGACAACGCCGACAAGGCGATGGCGGCACTGGCGCGGGCCACGGACCGGACGCAGAACCTGGGCTCGGCCGAGGTGAAGATGAGCACCGACCTGGGCACGGGTACGGGCCCGATCGCCATGAACGGCACGTACTCCTGGGGCGACGGTTTCGCCTTCGACGTCAAGATGGACACCAAGGCCGCCCAGATGCAGACGCTGACGAGCTCGCCGACGGTCCGCACGCTCTTCGTGGACGGCGCGTACTACTACGACATCGACCCGCAGCCCTCCGGCCCGCTCAAGGGCAAGGAGTGGATGAAGATCGACGGCTCGGCCGTGTTCGGCGAGAAGGGCGGCCAGGCGATGGCCGGCGGCACCGGCGGCGGCAGCCCGGTGGCCTCCATGAAGGCCCTGAAGTACGCCAGCGACGTCGACGACCTCGGCAAGCAGACCGTCGACGGACAGAGCACGACGCACTACCACGCCGTGGTGAAGGCGAACCAGATGGGCAAGCTCAAGGACGTCTACGGCGACCAGGACAACATGCTCAGCCAGATGACCGGCGCCAACGGCTCGATGACCATGGACATCTGGGTCAACGGCAAGGACCTGCCGGTCCGCATGAAGCAGACGTTCGGCTCCGCGACCGTCACCATGGACTTCGAGAAGTTCGGCAAGACGGCCACGGTCAAGGCCCCGCCCGCCGCGCAGACCGGTGACCTCACCGAGCTGGTCAAGCAGCAGCAACAGCAGAAGCAGCAGGGCTGAGCCCGGGTACGGCGTGCCCCGTCCTCCCGCGCGGGAGGACGGGGCACGCCGTACCGGCTCAGTGGTTGCGCGGGAAGCCCAGGTCCACGCCCGCCGGGGCGTCGGCCGGGTCGGGCCAGCGCGTGGTGACGACCTTGCCGCGGGTGTAGAAGTGCGTGCCGTCGTTGCCGTAGATGTGGTGGTCGCCGAAGAGCGAGTCCTTCCAGCCACCGAAGGAGTGGTAGCCCACCGGCACCGGGATCGGCACGTTCACGCCGACCATGCCGGCCTCGATCTCCAGCTGGAAGCGACGGGCCGCGCCGCCGTCCCGGGTGAAGATCGCGGTGCCGTTGCCGAACGGCGAGGCGTTGATGAGGGCCACGCCCTCCTCGTAGGTGTCGACGCGCAGCACGCACAGCACCGGGCCGAAGATCTCGTCCTGGTAGGCCTTGGCGCTGGTGGGCACCTTGTCGAGCAGCGAGATGCCGAGCCAGTGGCCGTCCTCGAAACCGTCCACGGTGTAACCGGTGCCGTCCAGGACCACCTCGGCGCCCTCGGCCGCGGCGCCCTCCACATAGGAGGCCACCTTGTCGCGGTGGACCTTGGTGATCAGCGGGCCCATCTCGGAGGCCGGGTCGTTGCCGGGGCCGATCTTGATCTTCTCGGCGCGCTCGCGGATCTTCTCCACCAGCGCGTCGCCGATGGAACCGACCGCGACGACCGTAGAGATGGCCATGCAGCGCTCGCCGGCGGAGCCGTAGGCGGCCGAGACGACGGCGTCGGCGGCCGCGTCCAGGTCGGCGTCCGGCAGCACCAGCATGTGGTTCTTGGCGCCGCCCAGGGCCTGCACACGCTTGCCGTTGGCGGAGGCGGTGGTGTGGATGTAGCGGGCGATCGGGGTCGAGCCGACGAAGGAGACGGCCTTGACGTCCGGGTGCTCAAGCAGGCGGTCCACGGCCGTCTTGTCACCGTGCACGACATTGAAGACGCCGTCCGGCAGACCGGCCTCGGCCAGCAGCTCGGCGATCCTGATGGACGCCGACGGGTCCTTCTCGGACGGCTTCAGCACGAAGGTGTTGCCGCACGCGATCGCGATCGGGAACATCCACATCGGCACCATCGCCGGGAAGTTGAACGGCGTGATGCCCGCGACGACACCCAGCGGCTGCCGGATCGAGGCCACGTCCACACGGGTGGCGACCTGCGTCGACAGCTCGCCCTTCAGCTGCACGCTGATGCCGCAGGCCAGCTCGACGATCTCCAGGCCGCGGGCCACCTCGCCGAGGGCGTCGCTGTGCACCTTGCCGTGCTCGGCGGTGATCAGCTCGGCGATCTCGTCGCGGTGGGCGTCGAGCAGCGCACGGAACTTGAACAGGATCGAGGTGCGCTGGGCCAGCGAGGACTGGCCCCAGGTGGCGTAGGCGTCCTTGGCGGCGGCCACCGCCGCGTCGACCTCGTCCACGGAGGCGAACGCGACCTTGGTGGTGACCGCGCCGGTCGCCGGGTCCGTGACCGGCCCGTACGAACCCGACGCGCCTTCGACGGTCTTACCGCCGATCCAGTGGTTGACGATCTTCGTCATGCCCGGTTACTCCTTCACAGATGGCGGCGTCGGGTAGAGACGTGCCGTTCGTACAGCTCACGTGCCTTGACCGCGGAGGATCGGGTCGCGGTCTCGGCCACAGGAACATCCCACCAGGCCTGCGCCGGAGGCGCGCCCGACACAGTGTCTGCGGTTTCGGTCTCCACGTAGACACAAGTGGGAGTGTCGGCGGCCCGCGCCTCGGCGAGCGCCGTACGCAGGTCACCGACGGTCTTCGCGCGCAGCACACGCATGCCGAGGCTGGCCGCGTTGGCGGCCAGGTCGACGGGCAGCGGGGCGCCCGTGTAGGTGCCGTCCTGGGCCCGGAAGCGGTAGGCGGTGCCGAACCGCTCGCCGCCCACCGTCTCGGACAGCCCGCCGATCGAAGCGTACCCGTGGTTCTGCACGAGCAGCAGCTTGATCGCGACGCCCTCCTGCACGGCGGTCACGATCTCCGTCGGCATCATCAGATACGTCCCGTCGCCGACCAGCGCCCATACGGGCCGGTCGGGGGCGGCGAGCTTGACACCGATCGCGGCCGGGATCTCGTAGCCCATGCAGGAGTAGCCGTACTCCAGGTGGTACTGGTCCCTCGACCGCGCCCGCCACAGCTTGTGCAGGTCGCCGGGGAGCGAGCCGGCCGCGTTGATGATCACGTCCGTCTCGTCGACCGTCCCGTCCAGCGCGCCCAGCACCTGCGGCTGCGTCGGCCGTACGTCGGGCTCCTCGGCCTCGTAGCAGGCGTCGACGCGCTGCTCCCAGCGCTCCTTGTCCTCGGTGTACTCGGTGGCGTACGCGTCGGACACCCGGTGGGCGTGCAGCTCCAGCGCCTCGGTCAGCTCCTCCAGGCCGCTGCGGGCGTCCGCGATCAGGGGCATGCCGGAGAGCTTGTGGCCGTCGAAGGGCGCGATGTTGAGGTTGAGGAAGCGCACGTCCGGGTGGGCGAAGAGGGTGCCGGAGGCGGTGGTGAAGTCGGTGTAGCGGGTGCCCACGCCGATCACCAGGTCGGCGGTGCGGGCGAGTTCGTCGGCGGTCGCGGTGCCGGTGTGGCCGACGCCGCCGACGTCCTGGGGGTGGTCCCAGCGCAGGGAGCCCTTGCCTGCCTGGGTGGAGGCGACCGGGATGCGGGTGGCCGCGGCGAACTCGGCGAGGGCGTCCTCGGCACGGCTGTGGTGGACACCGCCGCCCGCGATCACCAGCGGCCGGCGCGCCGCCCGGATCACCCGCACGGCCTCGGCGAGTTCGACCGGGTCGGGGCCCGGCCGCCGTACGGTCCACACGCGCTCGGCGAAGAACGCGTCCGGCCAGTCGTACGCCTCCGCCTGCACGTCCTGCGGGAGGGCGAGGGTGACGGCGCCGGTCCCGACCGGGTCGGCCAGCACCCGCATGGCCTGGAGGGCGGCCGGGATCAGGGCCTCGGGCCGGGTGATCCGATCGAAGTACCTCGACACCGGGCGCAGACAGTCATTGACCGACACGTCGCCCGCGTACGGGACTTCGAGCTGCTGCAGGACCGGGTCGGCGGGGCGGGTGGCGAAGACGTCACCGGGCAGGAGCAGGACGGGGAGGTGATTGATGGTGGCCAGGGCGGCGCCGGTCACGAGGTTGGTGGCGCCGGGGCCGATGGAGCTCGTCACCGCGTGCGTGGACAGACGGTTGGACTGGCGTGCGTAGCCGACCGCCGCGTGCACCATGGCCTGCTCGTTGCGGCCCTGGTGGTACGGCATGTCACCGCCGTACTCGATGAGCGCCTGGCCGATTCCGGCGACGTTGCCGTGGCCGAAGATGCCCCAGGTGGCGTCGATCAGCCGGTGCCGTACGCCGTCCCGCTCCGTGTACTGCGCGGTCAGGAAGCGGACCAGCGCCTGCGCGACCGTGAGCCTGGTCGTTGAGGTCATCGGTAACCCTCTGTGCTTTCCAGGTGGGCCGGGTGGAAGCAGATCCGCCACTCCCGTGTCTCACCCGGACCGGACATGACGTTCAGGTAGTACATGTCGTGCCCGGGCTGGGCGATCGACGGTCCGTGCCATCCGTCGGGGACGAGGACGGCATCGCCGGAGCGGACCTCGGCGAGGACATCGGTTCCGCCCTCACGGGAGGGGAACACCCGCTGATAGCCGAAACCGTTCGGGCCGTCGATCTCGAAGTAGTAGATCTCCTCCAGCTCCGACTCCTCGCCGGGCCGGTGTTCGTCGTGCTTGTGCGGCGGGTACGAGGACCAGTTGCCGCCGGGTGTGATCACCTCGACGGCGATCAGCCGGTCGCAGTCGAAGGAGTCGGCGGAGGCGAAGTTGCGGACGCGGCGCGAGCAGTTTCCGCTGCCGCGCACCTCGACGGGGACCTCCGGCGCGGGGCCGTAGCGGGCGGGGAGTCGTCGCTCGCACTTCGCTCCTGCCAGGGCGAAGCGGCCTCCCGCGCCGGAGGCGATCTGGACCCGGGCGTCACGGGGGGCGTAGGCGAAGTCGGAGGCTCCGCCGAACACGCTGTCCCTGCCCAGGAGTTGGAACTCGTTCCCCTCTGTTCGGACGGTACATCCGCCTTCCAGCGGAAGCACGATCCACTCGCTGTCACCGGTGGTGAAGATATGCGTGCCGCCGGGCTCCAGCTCGATGATCCGCAGACTGCTGTACGTCCATCCGGCCCGTTTGGGGTCGATGTCGACGACATACTGGGCGCCCGCGGTCGAGCCCTTGCTCAGGTGCAGGTCATTGCTGGTCATACGGCCCCCTCACAGCAGTCCTACGGCGGTGTCCACGGCGGCGGCCACGTCGCCGTCCGCCGGGTACAGCAGTGAACGTCCCACCACCAGGCCCCGCACGGTGGGCAGTTGGAGGGCGCCGCGCCACTTCTCGTACGCCGCCTCCTGGTCGTCCCCGACCTCGCCGCCCAGCAGTACCGCGGGGAGCGTGGAGGTCTCCATGACCCGGGCCATGTCGTCGGGGTTGTCGGTGACCGGCACCTTCAGCCAGGTGTAGGCCGAGCTGCCGCCCAGGCCCGAGGCGATGGCGATGGACTTGGTGACCGCCTCGGCGGACAGGTCGTTCGTCACCTTCCCGTCGGGGGTGCGGCGGCTGATGAACGGCTCGACGAAGACCGGGAGCCGCCGGGCGGCCATGTCGTCGATGGCCCGGGCTGTGGACTCCAGGGTGGTCAGGGAGCCCGGGTCGTCGTAGTCGATGCGCAGCAGCAGCTTGCCCGCGTCGAAGCCCAGCCGCTGGATGTCCTCGGGGCGGTGGCCGGTGAAGCGGTCGTCCAACTCGAAGGACGCGCCCTGCAGTCCGCCGCGGTTCATCGAGCCCATGACGACCTTGTGGTCGAGGGCGCCGAGCAGCAGCAGGTCGTCGAGGATGTCGGCGGTGGCGAGCACGCCGTCGACGCCGGGCCGCGACAGCGCGAGGCAGAGGCGTTCGAGCAGGTCGGCGCGGTTGGCCATGGCCAGTGTTCGGTCGCCGACACCGAGGGCGCCGCGGGCCGGGTGGTCGGCGGCGACGATCATCAGCCGGCCGTCCTCGTTCAGCAGCGGCCTGCGGGTGCGGCGGACGGCGGCCTCGGCGATCGCCTCGGGGTGGTGGGTGCGGGTGTGGACCAGCGCGGAGACGTCCACGCGCGCGTGCCCGATGCCCTCCCCGCCCTCGTGGTGGGCGCCGCCCACCTTGCCGGCCCTCACCGCACCGCTCCCGCCTCGAGCGCGGCGGCCACCTCGTCCGGGGTGGGCATCGCGGAGGAGCACTCCAGGCGGGAGGCGACGATCGCGCCGGCCGCGTTGGCGTGCCGCATGATCTTCTCCAGGTCCCAGTCGGCCAGCAGGCCGTGGCAGAGCGAGCCGCCGAAGGCGTCACCGGCGCCGAGTCCGTTGAGGACGCTGACCGGGAGCGGCGGGACCTCGGCGGACTCGCCCTCCCGGTTCACGGCGAGGACGCCCTTCGGTCCCTGCTTGACGACGGCGAGTTCGACACCGGCGTCGAGGAGCGCGCGGGCGGCGGCGTGCGGCTCGCGCACGCCGGTGGCGACCTCCACCTCGTCCAGGTTGCCGACGGCGACCGTGGTGTGGCGCAGCGCCTCGGCGTAGAAGGGGCGGGCGCCGTCCGGCCCGCGGCGGGAGCCGCTGATGTCGTCGCGCCAGAACATGGGGCGCCAGTCGAGGTCGAAGACCGTCGTACCGGACTTGGCCCGGTGCGCGAGGGCCGCCAGTGTCGCCGTGCGGCTTGGTTCCTCGCTCAGTCCCGTACCGGTGACCCAGAAGATGCCCGCCTCGCGGATGGCGTCGAGGTCCAGCTCATGGGCGTCGATCTCCAGGTCGGGCGCCTTGGGCTGCCGGTAGAAGTAGAGCGGGAAGTCGTCCGGCGGGAAGACCTCGCAGAAGGTGACCGGCGTGGGCAGTCCGGGGACCGGGGTGACCCAGCGGTCGTCGACTCCGAAGCCGCGCAGGGCCTCGTGCAGATAGGCGCCGAAGGCGTCGTCGCCGGTGCGGGTGATGACGGCGGTGTTCCGGCCCAGCCGGGCCGCGGCGACGGCGACGTTGGTGGCAGACCCGCCGAGGAACTTGCCGAAGGACGACACCTGGGCGAGTGGAACACCTGTCTGCAGCGGATAGAGATCCACTCCGATCCGCCCCATGGTGATCAGGTCGTACGCCATCGGTTTCCCTTCGTCACGGCTCTCCCCCGGTTTGTAGTCCTGTACCCGGAGCCCTGTCAATGGTTTGTCCGGACATTCGGACCAGTGTCGGTGGGTGGCTTTGCCACGGCCGTGTCACAAACACCTCCCGCGTGTCACATACGTCACGTCTACGCGGGTCCTCGGTCACACTCGGCCGACAGGCGTTGCCCGTTGCTCACTCTGCGTCGTTCACCGTGCACAGGCTTGGTGATCGCCAGCGAAGCGCCCGGCTCCCCCGACGGCCGTCCCCGGCCGCCCCCGCGGTGCGCGTACGGAGGTGCAGCTCATGACCGACCGACGGCTCTGGTCCTACAAGGAGATCGCGGCCCACATCCGCGTGCAGCCCGACACCGTGCGGTCCTACCGCAAACACGGGCTGCTGCCCCCGCCCGACCATGTGGAGGGCGGCAAGCCCTACTGGTACGCCGACACCGTGCGGGCCTGGGTCGCCTCACGGCCCGGCAACCGCGGCCGCAGACAGGCCTGAAGGCGCCCGTCGCGCCCGGTGTCCCGCCCTGGCGTGGGACACGGGCGACACGGGCACCCCGGCCGGCTCAGCTCCAGGGTTCGACGACCGTGACGCCCGCGCCCGGTGCCGTGCCCATCGCCGCGAGTGCGGCCGGGGCCGCGTCCAGTGGGATCGTCGAGGTGACCAGCAGGTCGGGG
This sequence comes from Streptomyces sp. HUAS 15-9, assembly GCF_025642155.1. Classification (NCBI taxonomy): domain Bacteria; kingdom Bacillati; phylum Actinomycetota; class Actinomycetes; order Kitasatosporales; family Streptomycetaceae; genus Streptomyces; species Streptomyces qianjiangensis. Next base: position 3,164,423 of record NZ_CP106798.1, read on the forward strand.
CGCAGGACTCCCGCGCGGACCAGCTCCAGCATCGCCGGGTAGGTGTGCGCGGCCATGCCGTGGCTGCCGAGGAGTTCGAGCTCCAGGGCGATCGCGCGGGCCATGGGGACCGGGGTCGTACCGTCCAGGGAGGGCAGGAGGCCGACCTGGACATGGCGGCCGCGGCGGCGCAGACCGTTCACCGAGGCGGCGCAGGTGGACGGGGAGCCGAGCGCGTCGAGCGAGAGGTGGGCACCGCCTCCGGTCAGGTCGAGGACGGCTGCCGCCGTGTCCGGCACACGCGTCGCGTCCACGCACTCCGCCGCGCCGAACTTCCGCGCCAGGTCCAGGACTTGGGGGGAGACGTCGACGGCGACCACCCGGGCGCCCGACGCCGCGGCGATCATCACCGCCGACAGGCCCACACCCCCGCAGCCGTGCACCGCGACCCACTCCCCCGCCGACACCCGGCCCTGCTGGACCACCGCGCGGAAGGCGGTCGCGAAGCGGCAGCCCAGGGAGGCCGCGGTGGCGAAGGACATGCCATCCGGGACCGCGACCAGATTCACATCGGCGTGGTCGAGTGCCACGTACTGGGCGTAGGAGCCCCAGTGGTGGAAGCCCGGCTGGGTCTGCCGCTCGCACACCTGCTGGTCGCCCGCAGCGCAGGAGGGGCAGCTGCCGCAGGCGCAGACGAAGGGCACGGTGACCCGGTCGCCGGAGCGCCATCCGGTCACCCGGGGGCCCACCGCCTCAACAACACCGGCGAGTTCGTGCCCCGGCACGTGCGGGAGCCGGATGTCCGGGTCGTGTCCCATCCAGCCGTGCCAGTCACTTCGGCACAGTCCGGTCGCCTCGACCCGGACCACGACCCCGTGCTCGGCGGGCTCCGGGTCGGGCACCTCGCGCACCTCGGCCGGCTCCCCGTACTGCTCGAACACCACGGCTCTCATGTGCCACAGCTTCGCAGACCACCCCCGCCGTTCACACCGTCGCGCTCTCCTTCTCCTCGTCCGCCTCGGCGGCCGCGGCCGGCTCTCCCTCGCTCAGCCCGAACCGCTCGTGGAAGCGGCGCAGCGGACCCGGCGCCCACCAGGTGGCACGGCCGGTCAGGCGCATGATCGCCGGGACCAGCAGGCTGCGGACGACCATCGCGTCCATCACCACGGCGAGCGCGATGCCCAGGCCGAGCATCTTGGTGTTGGTCACCCGGGAGGTGCCGATCGCGACCATCACCACGGCCAGGATGACCGCCGCCGCGGTGATCAGCCCGCCCGTGCGCTGCAACCCGTGCCGCACCGCCTCGTTGTGGTCGCCCGTGCGGTCGTGCTCCTCCTTGATGCGGGAGAGCAGGAACACGCCGTAGTCCATGGAGAGACCGAAGGCCACACAGAACATCAGGACCGGCAGGGTCGTCTCGATGGAGCCGGGGCTGGTGAAGCCGAGCGGGCCGGAGAGATGGCCGTCCTGGAAGACCCAGACCACCGCGCCGAACATCGCCGTCAGGCTGAGCGCGTTGAGCACCACCGCCTGGAGAGGTATCAGCACGCTGCCGGTGAGCAGGAAGACCAGGAACAGGGTGACGATCGCGATGAACGCGGCCGCCCACGGCAGGCGTTCGGCTATCGCGTGCTTGGAGTCGACCAGGACGGCGGCCGTGCCGGTCACCTCGGTGTCGAACGGGGCGTCCATCGTGCGCAGGTCGCCCACCAGGCTCTGGGCCTCGTCGTCCACGGCCTCGCCCTTCGGCAGCACCGTGAAGTACGCCGAGTCGCCCCTCACCAGCGGGCCGTCGACCCGTGCCACCTCCGGCAGGGCGGAGACGCGCTGTGCGTAGGCGGCGTACTGCGCCTTGGTCGCCTTCCCCTCGGCCAGCACCTCGAGTCCGCCGCCGGGGCTGCCGGGGAAGCCGTCCCGGATGTGCTGCTGCACGACGTGGGACTCGGCGCCCGACGGCAGCTGGCGGTCGTCCGCCGTGCCGAACTTCACGCCCAGGAAGGGCAGTCCGAGGAGGATCAGGAGCGCCGTGGTGCCGACGGCGAAGAACGGGGCGCGGCGCATGACCAGCGTCGCGGTGCGCGACCAGGCCGTGCCCTCCTCGCCGGAGACCTTCGGCTCCCGGCCGCGGCGGAACAGACGGCGCAGGTCGAGGGAGTTCACCCGGTGGCCGAGCAGCATCAGCGCGGCGGGGAGCAGGATCAGGGCGGCCGCGGCGGCCAGCAGCACGACGGCTATGCCCGCGTAGGCGAAGGAGCGCAGGAAGTACTGCGGGAAGAGCAGCATCGCCGCCAGGGACACCGCGACCGTGAGCGCGGAGAAGAGCACCGTGCGCCCCGCCGTGCGCAGGGTGGTGCCGACGGCCGTCAACGGCTCGGCCCCCGTGGACAGTTCCTCGCGGAAACGGCGGACGATGAAGAGTGCGTAGTCGATGGCGAGGCCGAGGCCCAGGGCGGTGGTGAGGTTCAGCGCGAAGACGGAGACGTCGGTGAGCTCCGTCAGACCGCGCAGCACCGCGTTCGTCCCCAGGATGGCCACGATGCCGATGCCCAGCGGCAGCAGGGCCGCGACGGCGCTGCCGAAGACCATCACCAGCAGCAGGAGCGTCACCGGAAGGGCGATCAGCTCGGCCCGGGCCAGGTCCTCCTTGATGATCGTCTGCATCTCGTGCCGCACGGCGACGATGCCGCCGACCTTGACCTTCACCGGACCGTGCGCCCCTCGGTAGTGGGGCGCGATGCGGTCCAGGGTGTCCCCCATCGCCTTCTCGTCGCCCGTGATGCGGGCGGCTATCAGCGCCTCGTGGCCGTCCTTCGCGCGCAGGGCCGGAGCCGCCGAGGGATCGGCCTGCCAGTAGGAGCCGACGCCCACGACGCCCTTCTCACCGGACAGACGCTCGACGAGGGTGCGGGCCTGGGCGGCGACCGCCGGGTCGTCGACCGAGGCCCGGCCGGAGTCGACAAGGAGCAGGAGGTTGGGCTGGGAGTCGGGGAACTCGCGCTCCAGCGCCTTGGTCGCGTAGGTGGACTCGGCGTTCGGGTCCTCCCAGCCGCCGCTGCCGAGGCGGTCGGCGACGCCGCTGCCGGCCAGCACCGCGAGCACGGTGAGCACCAGCGCCGCGAGCAGCGACAGCCGCGGCCGGGCGGTCACGAAGCGGGTCCACCCGCCGACCCGGGGTGGCCTGTTGACTTCGGTCATCGTGCGGTGTCCCCTTCACCGTGACCCGTGCTGTACGCAGACAGGCAGCATGGATCGGTCATTGCCATAGACTGACAAACACGAGACATCGCTCGCGTTTACCAAGAATGCGAGCGATCACTCGCGTTTGTCAATCACGCTCGGAAGCTGGGGATAAGCCGTGCCCGATAAGCCGGGGAAGGAACAGGGCAAGGAGCAGCCGCGCCGCCGCCAGGCCCGCGGCGAGCGGCGCATCGCCCAGTTGCTGGAGGCCGCGGCCTCCGTCTTCTGCACGACCGGCTACACGGCCTCCAGCACCAACGCCATCGCCCGCGAGGCACGCGTCTCGCCGGGCACGCTCTACCAGTTCTTCCCGAACAAGGAAGCGATCGCGATCGAACTGGGCGACCGGCTGATGCACGAGATGCGGGAGACGTACGGCGAGGCGCTCGCGCCGGTCGACCCCGACACCCCGCTGGCGGAGGCCGTCTCCGCGGCCGTCGACCGCTTCATGGCCTTCAACACCGAGCACCCCGTGTTCTTCGCGCTCATGCACGGCCCCGACATCCCCGGCCGGATCGCCGAGGAACACGACGCGCTGCACTCCACTCTCGTCGCCCGCATCGAAGAGCTGCTGTCCTCGTACCTCCCGGACACACCCCCGGCCGACGTCACGCGCACGGCGCAGATCTGCCTCGGCATCTACAAGGCGGGCCTGGAGCTGGTCCTCACCCATGAGGGCGCGGAGCGCGAGGCGTACATCCAGGAAGTGAAGAACGTCCTCATCCGCTACCTGGAGCCCCTGGTCGGCAGCCGACTCGGCGTCAGCGGCGGCGGCCGGACGGCGACGTAGGGCACACCCGGGCAGACCACGCGCCCCGGACCGCGACAAGGCATACATCCCACCGGACAGCCGTATTCACCGCGTTCCCCTCGGACTGCGGCACAAGGCACATCTGCTTAAGGTGCGGATGAATCGCCTCAGTCAGCAGGAGCACGAGGGGACTTGCCGTGACCCACTCTCCGCCGCCCGGCGCGCCCCGCGCCCGCATCCCCGGCCCGAAGCAGCCCCCACCGCCCTACCCCCGCATCCGCGCCGGTCTGTGGCGGCGCTGCCTGGGCGGCGGGCTCGGTCTGTGGGTGCTGACCGCGCTGGTGACGTACGCGACGAGGAACTCCGCGCTCCTGCCCACCCTGATCCTGCTCGGCGGCTTCCTCGTCCCCGTCACCTTCACGCTCTGGGCCTACGAGCGGCACAGCCGCGACCTGGGGGTCAGCGCGGTCCTCGGCTGCCTCCTGGCCGGCGGCGCGCTCGGCGTGCTGGGCGCGTCGGTGACGGAGTACCACCTACTCCACCCCTCCCTGTCGATGTTCGTCGGCGTCGGGCTGATCGAGGAGGCGGCGAAGCTCGGCGCGCTGGTGTTCGTGCTGCGCCGGCAGCCCGGGATCCGCGGCACCCGGGCCGGGATGGTGCTCGGCGCGACCGTCGGCCTCGGCTTCGCGGCGCTGGAGAGCGTCGGCTACGCCTTCGACGCGGCCGTCTCCGCCGACGGCGTCGATCTGCGGGCACTGCTCGAGACCGAACTCCTGCGCGGGGTGCTGACACCCTTCGGGTACGGCCTGTGGACGGCGATCACGGGTGCCGTACTGCTCTCCCACCGCCGTCCGAACGGCCGCTTCCAGCTCGTCTCCCCGGTCGTCGCCACCTACGCCGGCGTCTGTCTGCTGCACGCCCTGTGGGACGCCACGCACGGCGCGGCGGCCTGGTTCGTGGCCCATCTGGTGGGCACCGGACCGGACCGGCAGCCGCTCGCCCAGGGATACCTTCCCGCGCCCACCGAGGTGCGGGACCACCTCTTCGCGCTCTTCTCGATCGGCGGTCTGGCGCTCGTGTCGCTGCTGGGCATCGGCTGGGTGTGCTCGCTGGCACGCCGGGACAGCTCTTGGAGAGGTACCCCCTAGGGGTATAGTGTGAGGAATGAGGGCCTCATCGTGGGTCCCACCGGCCTCACACGCCTCGACGAGGAGCAACGACATGACCACCCAGACCGACACCCCGGGCTCCGTCACCACCGTCTACAAGGTGAGCGGGATGAGCTGCGGACACTGCGAGGGCTCCGTCTCCAGTGAGATCTCCGAGATCCCCGGCGTCGAATCGGTGAAGGCCGTCGCCTCCACCGGCGAGGTCACCGTGGTCTCCGCCGCCCCGCTCGACGAGGAGGCCGTCCGCGCCGCCGTCGACGAGGCCGGCTTCGAGCTCGTCCGCAAGGCCTGACCCTCCGGGCCCGGCACAGCGAGCGGGGCCCGAAACCTTTCGCCTCCGACCGGGCCGTACCGACCAGCTGATACTGGCTTCCGTACGGTCCGGTCCGATGTCTGGAGTCCGGACATGACCAGCAGCACCACAGACACGACCAGCAGCACCACGGATACGCCGATACACACCGGGACCGCCGAGGTCGAGCTCGTCATCGGCGGGATGACCTGCGCCTCGTGCGCCGCCCGGGTCGAGAAGAAGCTCAACCGGATGGACGGGGTCACCGCCACGGTGAACTACGCGACGGAGAAGGCGAAGGTCTCGTACGCCGAGGGCGTGCAGGTCGCCGATCTGATCGCCACCGTGGTGAAGACGGGGTACACGGCCGAGGAGCCCCCACCGCCGCGCCCCGAACCCGAGGCCGCGCCCGAGAACGCGGAAGCGCCCGAGGCGGACCCCGAACTCACCGCCCTGCGTCACCGTCTGCTGGTCTCCGCCCTGCTCGCCGCCCCGGTGGTGCTGCTGGCCATGATCCCGGCGCTGCAGTTCGACAACTGGCAGTGGCTCTCGCTCACCCTCGCGGCCCCGGTCGTCGTCTGGGGCGGACTGCCCTTCCACCGGGCCGCGTGGACCAACGCCCGGCACGGCGCCGCCACCATGGACACCCTCGTCTCGGTCGGCACGCTGGCCGCGTTCGGCTGGTCGCTGTGGGCGCTGTTCTTCGGCGACGCGGGCATGGCGGGCATGCACGACGAGTTCCGGTTCACCGTCTCCCGCATGGACGGCGCGTCCACCATCTACCTCGAGGTCGCCGCCGGAGTCGTCGCGCTGATCCTGCTCGGCCGCTATCTGGAGGCGCGCTCCAAGCGGCGCGCCGGGGCCGCGCTGCGGGCGCTGATGGAGCTCGGCGCCAAGGACGTCGCCGTCCTGCGATACGAGGGGGGCGAGCGCGGAGCGCTCTCGGTTGAGGGCGGTGGCGGGAGACGGGCGGGCGGCCGTGAGGTGCGGGTTCCGGTGGCCTCCCTGGCGGTCGGCGACCGGTTCGTCGTACGGCCCGGCGAGAAGATCGCCACCGACGGCACCGTGGTCGAGGGCGTGTCCGCGGTCGACACCGCCATGCTGACCGGCGAGTCGGTGCCGGTGGACGTGTCGCCCGGCTCGACCGTGACGGGCGCGACGGTCAACGCCGGGGGCCGGCTGGTCGTCGAGGCGACCCGGGTCGGCGCGGACACCCAGCTCTCCCGGATGGCGAAGCTGGTGGAGGACGCGCAGAACGGCAAGGCGGAGGTGCAGCGGCTGGCCGACCGGGTCTCGGCGGTGTTCGTGCCGGTGGTCATCCTCATCGCGCTGGGTACGTTCGGTGTGTGGCTCGGTGTCACCGGGGACAGCGTGGCCGCCTTCACCGCCGCCGTCGCCGTACTGATCATCGCCTGCCCGTGCGCGCTGGGTCTGGCCACGCCGACCGCGCTGATGGTCGGCACCGGCCGGGGCGCCCAGCTCGGCATCCTGATCAAGGGCCCGGAGGTCCTGGAGTCCACCCGCCGCGTCGACACCGTCGTCCTGGACAAGACCGGCACGGTCACCACCGGCCGGATGACCCTCCAGGAGGTGTACGCCGCCGAGGGCACCGACGAGAAGGAGCTACTGCGGCTCGCGGGCGCCCTGGAGCACGCCTCCGAGCACCCGGTCGCCCGGGCGGTCGCGGCGGGCGCCGAGAAGCGCATCGGGACGCTGCCGGACGTCGAGCACTTCGAGAACGTCCCCGGGCGGGGCGTACGCGGGCGCGTGGCGGGCCGTGAGGTGGCCGTGGGCCGCCTTTTCGAGGCGCTCCCGGAGGACGTGGCCCACGCCCGGGACGAGGCCGAGAAGGGCGGCCGTACGGCCGTCGTGGTCGGCTGGGACGGCACGGCGCGCGGCGTCCTCGCCGTCGCCGACGCGGTCAAGCAGACCAGCGCCGAGGCGGTGCGCGAACTGCGCGCGCTCGGGCTCACTCCGGTGCTGCTCACCGGGGACAACCGGGCGGTGGCCGAGACGGTCGCGCGTGCCGTGGGCATCGACGAGGTGATCGCCGAGGTGCTGCCCGAGGACAAGGTGGCGGTCGTACGACGGCTGCAGGGCGAGGGGCGGACGGTCGCCATGGTGGGTGACGGCGTCAACGACGCGGCCGCGCTCGCCACCGCCGATCTGGGTCTGGCGATGGGGACCGGTACGGACGCGGCGATCGAGGCGGGCGACCTCACGCTGGTGCGGGGGGATCTGCGGGTGGCCGCGGACGCCATCCGGCTGTCGCGGCGGACACTGGCCACGATCAAGGGCAACCTGGTGTGGGCGTTCGGCTACAACGTCGCCGCGCTGCCGCTGGCCGCGGCCGGGCTGCTGAACCCGATGATCGCGGGGGCGGCGATGGCCTTCTCGTCGGTGTTCGTGGTGACGAACAGCCTCCGGCTCCGTACGTTCCGCTGAAGTTACCGACGGTACGGCCAAGTCGAAGTAAGAGTCCCCCTAGAGACCAACGCGCGCCTCACATAAGCTCTTCACAAGGCTCGCGCATCATCCTTACGCTTGGGCTTCGATCGTCGTATCGGGGCTCTTGCGTATCTAACGGACATATGCAAGAGACGCAGATCACAGTGATGTGAACGTAACCATCGAAGGGGTTCGAAGGTCTAAGTTGACGATGTCGGACAGCGTCTTGGGGGGCGTTGGACGGCATCTGGGGATGTCTTGGGGGACTTCCTCAGAATTGCGTTGCCGGGGCGCGTACTTCGGGAAGCTTTGAGCGGCCCTCCCGATCGGTACGGGTCCCGGCAGATCGCACCGCATCACTGGAGCACGACCGAGTACGGCGAGTTCTGCTCGTTGTGCTCAACCAGCGATTCAGGCGCTGTCCTCGCAAACGCCCGGCCGGATCCCGTGGGGGGAATCCGTACCGGGACATGGGAAGGCGCCCTGGTCGTCGGCCCGTGGGGGGACCGACGCTCCAGGGCGCCTTCTCTCTTGCTTCTTACGGCTCGCTCCACCGTGTTTTACGGCTCGCTCCACCGTGACAGGGGCACCAGCAACCCGGCGCCCCCACCGGCAGCTGTCAGCGCTCCTCGACCGGGATGAAGTCGCGCTCCACCACGCCCGTGTAGATCTGGCGCGGGCGGCCGATGCGGGAGCCCGGCTCCTTGATCATCTCGTGCCACTGGGCGATCCAGCCCGGCAGCCGGCCGAGGGCGAACAGGACCGTGAACATCTCGGTCGGGAAGCCCATGGCCCGGTAGATCAGGCCGGTGTAGAAGTCGACGTTCGGGTAGAGGCTGCGCGAGACGAAGTAGTCGTCGGAGAGCGCGTGCTCCTCCAGCTTCAGCGCGATGTCCAGCAGCTCGTCGGACTTGCCGAGGGCCGAGAGGACGTCGTGCGCCGCCGCCTTGATGATCTTCGCGCGCGGGTCGAAGTTCTTGTAGACCCGGTGGCCGAAGCCCATCAGACGAACGCCGTCCTCCTTGTTCTTCACCTTGCGGATGAAGGAGTCGACATCGCCGCCGGACGCCTGGATGCCCTCCAGCATCTCCAGGACGGACTGGTTGGCGCCGCCGTGCAGCGGGCCCCACAGGGCGGAGATGCCGGCCGAGATCGACGCGAACATGTTCGCCTGCGACGAGCCGACCAGGCGGACCGTCGACGTCGAACAGTTCTGCTCGTGGTCCGCGTGCAGGATCAGCAGCTTGTCGAGCGCGGAGACGACGACCGGGTCCAGGTCGTAGTCCTGCGCGGGGACCGAGAAGGTCATGCGGAGGAAGTTCTCGACGTAGCCGAGGTCGTTGCGCGGGTAGACGAACGGGTGACCGATCGACTTCTTGTACGCGTAGGCCGCGATCGTCGGGAGCTTGGCAAGCAGACGGATCGTCGAGAGGTTGCGCTGCTTCTCGTCGAACGGGTTGTGGCTGTCCTGGTAGAACGTGGACAGCGCCGAGACGACCGACGACAGCATCGCCATCGGGTGGGCGTCGCGCGGGAAGCCCTTGTAGAAGTTCTTGACGTCCTCGTGCAGCAGGGTGTGCTGCGTGATGTCGTTCTTGAAGACGGTGAGCTCGTCGACGGTCGGCAGCTCACCGTGGATCAGCAGGTACGCCACCTCGAGGAACGTGGAGCGCTCGGCCAGCTGCTCGATCGGGTAGCCGCGGTACCGGAGGATGCCCCCCTCGCCGTCGAGGTAGGTGATCGCGGATTTGTAGGCGGCGGTGTTGCCGTAGCCGCTGTCCAGAGTCACCAGACCGGTCTGGGCGCGGAGCTTCCCGATGTCGAAGCCCTTGTCACCGACGGTGCTGTCGATCACCGGGTAGGTGTACTCGCCATCGCCGTACCGCAGTACTACAGAGTTGTCGCTCACGTCTTCCCTCACCCGACGTAGTGCCTCTTCTTCGAGGTGCCCTGACTGTCTCTACCATCCCCCATTTGGCTCAGGAGAGTGCACTGGGGGTCGACCATTGGGCTCACTGACGGCACTCAGTGCCGCCAACCTGCTCATCCTGCCCGGTTGTTTCGCCATCTGGAAGTGCTCTGTGACCTTCGCGACTCGTTTGATCGATCATTTTTTGAGATCGAGCCGATAGTCCAGTGCCGTACAACGTCGCCCGGCCGACACCGTGCGCACCGCCTGGCCGATCGCCTTGCGTGAACCGACGAGGACGACCAGCTTCTTCGCCCGGGTGACCGCCGTGTAGAGCAGGTTGCGCTGCAGCATCATCCAGGCGCCCGTGGTGACCGGGATCACCACCGCCGGATACTCACTGCCCTGCGAGCGGTGGATGGTCACCGCGTACGCGTGCGCCAGCTCGTCCAGCTCGTCGAATTCGTACGGAACCTCCTCGTCCTCGTCCGTCAGCACCGTGAGGCGCTGGTCGACCGGGTCGAGCGAGGTGACCACGCCCACGGTGCCGTTGAAGACACCGTTCTTGCCCTTCTCGTAATTGTTGCGAATCTGGGTGACCTTGTCGCCGACACGGAAGACCCGGCCGCCGAACCGCTTCTCGGGCAGGTCGGGGCGCCCGGGCGTGATGGCCTGCTGCAACAGGCCGTTGAGCGTGCCGGCGCCCGCTGGGCCGCGGTGCATCGGCGCCAGGACCTGGACGTCCCGGCGCGGGTCGAGCCCGAACTTCGCCGGAATGCGCCGGGCCGCCACATCCACGGTGAGCCGCCCCGCCTCCTCCGTCTCGTCCTCGACGAACAGGAAGAAGTCCTTCATCCCGTCGGTGAGCGGATGCTGCCCCGCGTTGATCCGGTGCGCGTTGGTCACCACCCCCGACTGTTGCGCCTGGCGAAAAACCCTGGTCAGGCGGACCGCCGGGATCGGGCCGCGGTCGGCCAGCAGATCCCTCAGCACCTCGCCCGCGCCCACGCTGGGCAGCTGGTCCACGTCCCCCACGAACAGCAGATGGGCCCCCGGAGCCACCGCCTTGACCAGCTTGTTGGCGAGCAGCAGGTCCAGCATGGAGGCCTCGTCCACCACCACCAGGTCGGCCTCCAGCGGGCGGTCCTTGTCGTACGCCGCGTCGCCGCCCGGCTTGAGCTCGAGGAGCCGGTGGACGGTGGACGCCTCGGCTCCGGTCAGCTCGGCCAGGCGCTTGGCGGCCCGGCCGGTGGGCGCGGCGAGCACGACCCTGGCCTTCTTGGCGCGGGCCAGCTCCACGATCGAGCGGACCGTGAAGGACTTGCCACAGCCGGGCCCGCCGGTCAGGACGGCGACCTTCTCGGTCAGCGCCAGCTTGACGGCGGCCTCCTGCTCCGGGGCGAGCTCGGCGCCGGTGCGGGACTTCAGCCAGCCCAGCGCCTTGTCCCACGTCACGTCCCGGAAGCCGGGCATCCGGTCCTCGTCGGTGCGCAGCAGGCGCAGCAGCTGGGCGGCGAGGGAGAGTTCGGCGCGGTGGAAGGGGACGAGGTAGACGGCGGTGACCGGCTCCCCGCCGTCCGGACCCGGGACCTTCTCCCGTACGACACCGGGGTCGGACCCGTCCTCGGGCGGCTCCGCCAGCTCGGCGAGGCACTCGATGACCAGCCCGGTGTCGACCTGCAGCAGCTTCACCGCGTCGGCGATGAGCCGCTCCTCGGGCAGATAGCAGTTCCCCTGGTCGGCGGATTGCGAGAGCGCGTACTGCAGCCCGGCCTTGACCCGCTCCGGACTGTCATGGGGAATCCCGACGGACTGGGCGATCTTGTCGGCGGTGAGGAAACCGATGCCCCAGACGTCGGCGGCCAGCCGGTACGGCTGGTTCTTCACGACCGAGATCGAGGCGTCGCCGTACTTCTTGTAGATGCGCACCGCGATGGACGTCGAGACCTCCACCGTCTGCAGGAAGAGCATGACCTCCTTGATCGCCTTCTGCTCCTCCCAGGCGTCGGCGATCTTCCTGGTCCGCTTGGGCCCCAGGCCGGGGACCTCGATCAGCCGCTTGGGCTCCTCCTCGATGATCCGCAGGGTGTCCATCCCGAAGTGCTGCGTGATGCGGTCGGCGAAGACCGGTCCGATGCCCTTGACCAGCCCGGATCCGAGGTAGCGCCGGATGCCCTGGATCGTGGCCGGCAGCACCGTCGTGTAGTTCTCGACGGTGAACTGCTTGCCGTACTGGGGATGAGAGCCCCAGCGGCCCTCCATGCGCAGGGACTCGCCGACCTGAGCACCGAGCAGCGCGCCGACGACCGTGAGGAGATCACCGGCACCTCTGCCGGTGTCGACCCGGGCGACCGTGTAGCCGTTCTCCTCATTGGCATACGTGATCCGCTCGAGCACACCTTCCAGCGTGGCCGACCGCCGATCCCCCGACTGGGAAACCCCCGCCTGATTGGACATGATCCGACGCTACCGGGTCTATGCGCAGTGCACCGGGCTTCGGTCCGGTGGCGAAGCGAATCTCAAGGCTGCTCTGACCTCGGCTGTGTGCACGGATCTGCACTGTCCACCTCGGCGGGCGCGGCGGTGCGGGCGGCCTCAAGTAGATGAACAACTTCAGAGTTCAGGGACCGATGCTCGCGCCTGCCCTGTTCCACGAGCCACGTGTGAAGGTCGTCTGGGATACGGAGAGAGAAACGGATCATGGCGCCACTCTAGCGCCATGATTGGTATGATGTGGACCATGCAGCTTCGGTACAGCTTCCGCCTGTATCCGAGCACCGGTCAGCGCACGGCGTTGGCGAGGGCGTTCGGGTGTGCGCGGGTGGTCTACAACGACGCGCTTCGCGCTCGGGAGACCGCCCGCGGCGAGGGCACGCCGTTCCCGAAGACCGGCGAGTTGTCGAAGCTGCTCATCACCGAGGCGAAGAACACCCCGGAGCGGGCCTGGCTCGGCGAGGTGTCGGCGGTCGTCCTTCAGCAGTCCCTGAGGGATCTGGACACCGCGTACCGGAACTTCTTTGACGGGCTGAAGGGCAAGCGCCCGCGCATGGGGGCACCCCGGTACAAGTCCAGGAGGGACACCCGGCAGACCGTCCGGTTCACCGCGAACGCCCGCTGGTCCATCACGCCGGGGCAGAAGCTACGCCTGCCGAAGATCGGCGATCTCAAGGTGAAGTGGTCGCGCACGCTGCCGTCTACCCCGTCCACGGTGACCGTGGTCAAGGACAGCGCGAGCCGGTACTTCGCCTCGTTCGTTGTGGAGACCGGGCCGTTTGAGGTGCTGCCGGTGGCGACGTCCGAGTTGGGTATCGACCTCGGACTTGGGCACTTCGCGGTCCTCTCCGACGGCACGAAGATCGACAGCCCGCGCTTCCTGCGCCGGGCTGAGAAGCGGCTAAAGAAGGCGCAGCGGGACCTGTCCCGCAAACAGAAGGGCTCCAAGAACCGGGACAAGGCCAGGGTCCGTGTCGCTCGCGAGTACGCGCGGGTGGCCGATGCGCGCCGCGAGTTCCATCACCAGCTCTCCACGAAGCTGATCCGCGAGAACCAAGCGGTCGCGGTGGAGGACCTGGCGGTGAAGGGACTCGCCCGCACGCGCCTGGCCAAGTCGATCCACGACGCCGGATGGTCGGCGTTCGTGAGCATGCTGGAGTACAAGGCCGCACGGCACGGCCGGACGTTCGTCCGTATCGGCCGCTTCGAGCCGACCTCTCAGGTGTGCTCCGTGTGCGGCGTCAAGGACGGCCCCAAGCCCCTGCACGTCCGTGTGTGGACGTGCAGGGCATGCGGGGCGGTCCTGGACCGGGACATCAACTCGGCGGTCAACGTCGCCAAGGCGGCCGGACTGGTCGTGTCAGCCCGTGAAGCGCAGGTAAGACCGGGACTCGTCCCGGCACCGCGCGGCGAAGCAGACATCCGATGCGGAAGAACTGTCAAGCGGCATCCGCTAGTTGAGTGTCTGATGGGGCGGCGAAGGCCACCGTTTCGCTGTAGTGGACGCGGTGGGTGAGGCAGTGGTGGAGGCAGCCGAGCATGCGGTTGAAAAGGTTGCGCTGAGCGGCGGTGTGGCGGTCTCCGGCCTTGCGGCGGCGGTCGTAGTGGGCTCTGGCGCCGTCTGAGTGGGCCATGGCGGCGAAGGCCCACACGTAGCCGACACCGGCCAGTCGCTGGTTCTTGACCCGGCGGGCAAGGACGGCCACGCTCTTGCCGGAGGCCCTGGTGATCGGGGCCGAACCGGCGTAAGCCTTGAGGCTTTTCGCGTCGGCGAAGCGGGATCGGTCGTCGCCGATCTCGGCGAACACCCGGGCGCCGCTGAGCGCGCTGAGCCCTGGGAAGCCGGTGATGATCTCGGCGTCCGGGTGCTGCTTAAAAGACTCCATCGCGGCCTCGGCGAGGTCGTCGGCGCTGGCGCAGGCGGCATCCAGCTGCCGCAGCAGGGCGAGGGTCTGGCGGCCCATGGCCTCTTCGACCAGCGGGAGCTGGCGCATCTGCGGGCGCGCAGCGCGGTCTGGAGACGCTCTGCCTCTGCATCGATGGTGTTCTTGCGACCGGCCTTCTTCAGCAACGACCGCAACTGGGCGCGGGTCAGCTGGGCGGCCTGGCCGGGGTGGGGGCGGCCGCAAGCAGGACGCGGGCGATGGGGTGGCAGACGCCCTCGCGGCGCACGCCGACGGAGGCGAGGAAGCCGGGGAAGTACGCGCGGAGGTGCGAGGTGAGCTTGTTGGCGGCCTGGGTGCGGTCCCACACGGCGTCCTGCTGAGCGCGGGCGAGGACCGCGATTGCCTGGGCGAGCTCGGAGTCGGCCGGCAGCTGGCGGTGGGCGGCGGCGTCGGTGCGCAGGATGTTCGCGAGTACCACGGCGTCGAGGTGGTCGGACTTCTTGCGGGAGACCGCATGCCGGTCGCGGTAGCGTGCTGCGGCCAGCGGGTTGATCGCGTAGATGGGGCGGCCGGTCGCGCGCAGGCAGGCGACCAGCAGCCCGCGGGAGGTCTCGATGGCCACCGGAATGGGAGCTTCGGCGCTGTCGCCGTGCTCGGTAAGCATCTGCAGGAGGTGGGCCAGGCCGTCGGCGTTGTCGTCGATACGGGCCTTGTCCAGTAAGGATCCGGCGTTGTCGACCAGGACGACGTCGTGGTGGTCGCTGGCCCAGTCGATGCCGCAGAACACGCTCAATACGGTTCACGTCCTCTCGGGTGAGTCGCGTATTTTGGCTGGTCACAGCCGTGCGGGGCACGCGTCTCCCTAATGGCAGGGCTCGATGGCCCGTCATCCGATTAGCCGTTCGTGACCCCAGCGACCTGCAGGGTCCTCAGTCTTGAGAAGAGCTCGATGGCTCCTGAACAGGTCAGAGGTGATCCCTGCGAGCGGCTCGGACCATGAACGTCAACGGTCTGATCATGTGATCGGTCACGTTGCCGACCACGAGCGCCAGCACCCGCCGGTCTTTTTCAGGGGCTCAAGCCCGGATCAACGGAGGGCATCGTGCTGACGCCGGTGTCCGGCAACGTGACCGGGACGGCGGGAGAAGCGGCGGCTCGACTCTGCATTCAAGGGGTCCTGGCCCCGGGAACCCACGACGAGTACAACCCGTCCCTCCCGCCATCGATCGGAGTCAGAACCATCGAGCCACTCTCGATTTCAGGGTTCATCCACCTGGGTCAGGACGAGGCTTCTCCGGCTCCAACTGCTGCCCATTGGGAACCCACCCGACACCGCAGCCTTCAACGGCGCGGTAGGCGGGAATCGCCGTCCTTCAGGGCGGCGAGGATGTCAAAGGGGGCCTGTGACAGCCCGGGAAGCCCACGGGCAACCGGCACAGCCCAACCAGTCGAGCAGGAGTCCTCACATGTACGACTACGACCTCCTGGTCGTGGGATCGGCCAACGCCGACCTGGTGACAGGTGTCGAACGGCGTCCCGGTGCCGGAGAGACGGTGCTCGGCGGCGACCTGGCCGTCCACCCCGGTGGCAAGGGCGCCAACCAGGCGGTCGCGGCCGCCCGGCTCGGGGCCCGTACGGCCCTGCTGGCCCGGGTCGGGGACGACGCCCACGGCCGGCTGCTCCTGGAGTCGCAGCGGGCGGCCCGTGTCGACACGGTGGGGGTGCTGGTCGGCGGCGCGCCGACCGGGGTCGCGCTGATCACGGTGGACCCGTCCGGGGACAACAGCATCGTGGTGTCACCGGGTGCCAACGGCCGCCTGACGCCGACGGACATACGGGCCGCAGGGAGCCTCTTCCACGCCTCCAGGGTGGTGTCGGCACAGCTGGAGATCCCTCTTGAAACGGTCGTGGAGGTCGTACTCAGCCTCGCCCCCGACAGCCGCTTCGTCCTGAACCCCTCCCCGCCGCGCCCCCCTCCCGATCGAGGTGCTGGCCGCCTGCGACCCACTGATCCTGAACGAGCACGAGGCGAGGGTCGTCCTGGGGGACGCCTGCGTGAGCGAGAAGCCCGAGGACTGGGCGCGGCTGCTGCTGGCGAAGGGCCCGCGGTCGGTGGTCGTGACGCTGGGCGCACAGGGCGCGCTGGTGGCCGACGCCCGGGGCATGACGCGCGTCCCGTCCGTGAAGGTGGCCGCCGTGGACACCACCGGCGCGGGCGACGCGTTCACCGCGGCCCTGGCCTGGCGGCTCGGGACGGGCGCGTCCCCCACGGAGGCGGCGGCCTATGCGACCCGCGTCGGAGCCGCCGCCGTAACGAAGCGGGGCGCACAGGAGTCGTTCCCGACGGCAGAAGGGGTCGCAAGGCTCTGAAGAGCCGCCGAAAAGCTTCAGCAAGCCTCGGACAGCTTCGAGGGGGCCCGATCCGTCGACCAGGCCCCCTCGGCTCTTCCCCTCCGTATCAGAACCCCCGCGATCCCCCCGGATCCCCCTCCAGAAGTCCTGATGACAGGTACGACACGGCAGGTGGGAGAAGGGTTGTACGACATCTTCAAGATTTTTTGTCAGCTGCGTCTGCTGCGGGGTCTGCCGATCCTGCCCTGTTCTACTTGACCAAGTACTCGCAGGGCTTGGAACTCTTGCCGCCGTTGTTGTCGGCGACCCGCTTGCCGTCGACCTTGATCACGCAGGCGGCCATCTTCAGCATTCCGCCGCCGGCCTGGACCGGTCCGGGACTGACTGACACGAGGTAGCCCACCGTCTGCTCGGCCCCGGTGAGTTCAATCGTCTCGGTCTTCGTCCATGGCAGCTGATGCGTCTCGAAGGCGTTGCTGTTCAGGTTGTACATGATCCTCGTGGAGCCCGAACCGGGGACCTCCAGCGTCACGGTGTGCTTCTCCCCGTCCGCTGCCGCTGTCGGCGATGCGCTCCGGGACTCCGCCGCCTTGCCACCCTTGGCACCGGCATCGCCCGCGGTGTCGCTGCCGCACCCGGTCAGCAGCGTGGCTGCAATCAGTACTGCCGTAGCCGTGAAAGCGCTTCGCATGTTCCCCGTTCCTTCAGCTCTGTTTCCTGTCGCGAAGAAGCGACGTCCAGAGATCCCATCATGGGATGCTCTCGCCCACGCGATTCTCGCCCTCGTCCTGATCGTTCGCGTGCGCGCCCCCGACCTTTTCCACTGCTTCCACTGTGATCCGCAACGCGATCACCCTGCGTGTGACCCCAAGCCCAACCGGTCGCCTACCGGCGCTCCATGACGCCCCGTCCGCCATCGCGATCACGTTCCGACGTTGTCCGGATCGCGTCACATCGGGACCAAGTACGTTGCCGCTGCGATCACTTGCGTTGCAAGATATCCAAACAGGCTTTTGATTCTGACGTGATGCACGGGGGTGGACACGTGAAGTTCGACATGGGATCGACGACCCTGTCGGAGCTCGGCAAGAGCACGGTCGGTTCCAGTGACGACCTGGGCACGCTGATCCGCTGGCTGATCCAGGCGGCGGAGCCGTTGGAGGGGAAGTTCAACGGGTCCGGCAAGGTCGCCTTCGACTCGTTCAAGTCCCGGGCGGACGAGATCACCAACGCGCTCAACAGCTCGCTCGGCGCGATCCTGGGGGGTCAGAGCGGCATGGACACCGCCTTCGGCAGCGGTGACGTGGAGACGCATGACAACGCCAACAAGAACATGGGCGCGGCCAACTTCGACGCGGCCCGCTTCGGCGCGCGATAGGCATCAGAGCCACTACGACAGGGGGATTGTGACGATGGGTCAGAACCAGGACCGCCTCTCCTACGACACCGGCGCCTCCAGCGAGGTGCAGGGCAGTCTGCAGGGCATCATCGGCCAACTGGAGCGCGTGCTGGGCGACCGGGACCGCGCGGTCAAGGCCGCCATGGCGGACTTCCAGGCCGACGGGGTCTCGGACGAGTACCACGGCAAGGAGGTCCGCTGGAACCACGCCGCGACCGAGGTCCGCAACATCATCCACCTCGTCCGCAGCACGCTCGAGGAGAACGACGGCACCGCCCAGTCGACAGTGGCGAAGGCACGGGCGGCTGTCGACAACATCGGCTGACCGCGGGCTTGTCACGGCGATGCGATGACAGCGACAACTGCGTGAATTCAACGGGGGTTCGACATGCCGACGTGGGACATCTCGCCCTCGGGCGTCCAGCACGTACTCAACGAGACCGGAAAGGCGGCCGAGGGGCTCTCCAACACCGGTAAGGCGCTCGGGGAGACCATGACGAGCGCTGCGAGCTCGTCCGGCACCATCGTGCCCGGCAACCAGGTGCAGTGCGGGATTCAGGGACCGGTCGCGGCGGCGCTGGGTGAGTTCCTCCAGGCGTACCAGAAGGACCTGATGTACGTGGCGATGCGGACGTCGAACTCCATCAACGGGGCGGCCACCGCCACCAACGAATACGTCAAGGGGAACCAGGAGATGGCCGCGCAGGCGCAGGCTGCCGCGCTCAAGGAGCCAGTGCCCGACCTGCCCGGGAGTAAGGGACAGGCCAAGGGATCTCAGGGGGGTCAGTGAGCCCGGACCTCATCGACCCCGAGGGCATACCCGTCTTCATCGGCGACCTGGAACAACTCAGCACCGACGCTCTGCTGCTGACCGCGGAGGCGTCCGCCTTCCGGTTCGCCGGGGCGGACGTGCACGGCAAGTTCCAGGGGCTGTCGGCCTGTTACTCGGCACCGGAGGCGGAGCAACTGTTCGCCACGACCGCTCCCGTGGCGGCCAAGGCGGACAAGTTCGCTGACGACCTGGAGAAGGTGGGCGCGGCGCTGAGCGCGTACGAGGCGGAGATCCAGCCGCTGGTGGCCAAGCTCAAGAGCCTGAGGGCGCGCGCCGAGAACTTCCGTGCGGACATCGCGGGCGACGACCATTGGCTCGAGGACAACGACAAGGTCCAGCTCAACAACGACCTCTTCTACGACGTCAATGTCACCCAAATGGCCTTCTGGCAGGCCGAGCGCACCTGCCACAACAAGATCACGGCGCTGGTGCACGGCACGACGCTGATTGTCGAGGATGGCGCGCAGGAACGTCTCGTCAAGCGAGGTACATCCACCTACGGCTTCACCAAGGACCTCCTCGACCAGTCCGACGACCTGCCCTGGGGCAGGACGGTCGAGAAGGAACGGCATGGTCTGGACTGGCTGGGTCACCAGATCGTCGAGTTCGGCAAGGGCTTCTTCGTCGACGGCGTGTGGGGCACCATCCGCGGGCTCGGCACGCTGGTCGGCTTCGACGGACTTGACGCGATGGGCGAGGCCTGGACACATCTGAGCAAGCTCGCGACCGGTATCGCCATCACGCTCACCCCGCTCGGGACGGCGTACTGGGCGGCCCCCGACGACAAACTCCCCTCCTACCTGCGGGAGTCCCGCCAGACGGTGACCGAGACCGGCAAGGCGCTGGTCGCCTACGACCAGTGGGGCAAGAACCCGGCCCGGGCCGGCGGTGCGGTCACCTTCAACGCGCTCACGACCATCTTCACCGGCGGCGCGGGCTCGGCGACGAAGAGTGGCGCCGTCGCCCGGACGATCGGCGCGCTCGGCAAGACGGGGCGGTGGGTCGACCCGATGACGTACGTCGGGAAGGCGGCGAGGTTCGGCACGGTGAAGGTGGCGGACCTTTTCGGAAGCCTGAAGAACTTCAAGGCGGGCGCCTACACGGACGTCCTCTCGGGGGCGGGGAAGGTCCAGCCGGACGGCAGCGTACTGAGGACCGCCGACGATGTCCCGGTCGTGGTCGGCAACCACATCGAGTGGCCTGACGGGACGCGTCTGAACCTGGACGACGGGTCCGTGATCAGGGCGGACGGCACGCACGCGGCGGCGAAGGTGGAGCTGTCGGCGGCGGACCGGGCAATGCTGGAGCGGAGCCTGCCGCATGGGGATGCGGCGCTGGTGGGAGCCGGGGACGGTGCGGCGGCACATGTCGGCGGGGATTCGGCGGCGCGTGTCGGAGGCGATACGACCGCACACACCGGCGGGAATGCCTCCGGGCACGCCGGCGACACGTCCGGGAGCCCCGGGACCTCACATGCTGCCGACTCAGTGGCGCCGAGGTCCGCGTCTGGATCTGCCGAGAACGGCCATGCCGCTGCTGGAGCCGGCGGACACGGAGGCGACAGCCCAGACGATCTCGGGCGGACCGGCGACGACACGCTCGACGGCGGAGCGGACGGCGTACACGAGCCGGATCCGAATGCCTCAGCCCGGCAGGTGAGTCCTGCACGCCCCAGCTTCATGCGGGACGGTGACACCCCCTACGGCCCCAGGGGCACTCTCACCCCGGATCAGATCAAGGAGATCCAGGTCTACCGCGCCAATCACGAGCCCGGGTACTTCAAGAAGTACTACATGATCGACGGCCGGCGGCTGAACACGACAATCAAGGACGAGAGCGGGTTCGTACCGGTACAGCTGGACGTGGACCCCGCTACGAAGATCAAGACGGCTGCCTCGGATGCCCCGCCGCCCATCCCGCACAAGCACGTTGCTGGCTCCGAGGTGACGCGTGGACGACATGAGGTACGGAACGACGACACTCTTCGGACATTGGACGACGAGGCTGCCCACCGAAGGAGCTCGATCGACTATTCCGGCAGTGCCGAACGGCATCGGGATCTCCTCCGAGGATCGGCAGACGATTTCGCACTGCGAGATGTCGGCAACGAATACAAGGCCGCGATGCACGAACGCACCAAAGCGGCAGAAGCCTTTGGCGAGGCGGTCGCCGAGCACCAAGTTATCTCCGAGCTGTACCCGAACTCCACTAAGGAGACGCTGTACGGACCAGCCAACGGCAACGACCAGTTCGATCAAGTCTGGCGTCGTCCTGACGGTGGGTTTGCCGTTGTCGAGGCAAAGTCCACGACCAATACAGATCTGGGCTCTCGCCGAATACCTCCAGAGGATGGCGGCGGAAGGGCCATGCAGGGCACCCGCGAGTACTTCTTAGACATTCTAAAAGAGATGCGCCTTCGAGGCCGCGAGCACCCCAGTGAGGTTTTGTTGGCGGATGAACTCGAACATGCCCTGGCTCACGGCAAGGTCGATTACATCCTCGTCAAGGGGAAGGTCGATGGCGCCGAGTATGCTGGCTACGAAATGTACAAGTTCGACATCGGGTAACGGGAGCGTTCTGTGACATTGAGGGTGACTCGGCACGGCCGCCCGGGACCTGACGACCAGGCGTACGCACTGAGGTTGGGCGAAGGGGTTGCCCGATCCGTCTCGGCTCTTGAGCAGTCACCGCGCATGTTCGACCTTGCGTTGAGTAAGGCGATGACTCATGTTCAGGCGCGCTTGGCAGTCAATCCGGATGCGTCCGAGTTGGCTACCTGGGAGGCCGTTGTCACGGCAATGCAAGTGAGTTCCGCGATGTTCGCCGCAGCCAGGGAGACCGAGGGAGTCATCGAATGCCGAATCGATGACCGGACGCGGGCAATTCCGGCAACCGGTCCACAGCCCTACATCAAGGCGGGAAACTGGCTCACGGCGTTCTGGCTGTCCATTGTGTGCCGTGAGCAGGCTCGCATGACCCTGCTGTGCAACGTCTCGATCGACACATTGCGTGCATCAGGAACCGAGTACGACGAGTACGTCTATCACTGGATCGACTCCCTCCAGACGTACTGGTTGGAGCGTCCAGGTCTGGGTGGCAAGCTGATCGCCGCGATTCAGACGTCCTCTCCTGAGGTCTCACGGGTCGCCGACCGGGACTTGTTGGACAAGATCCTTTACCAGCCGATCAGTCTCTTCCATCAGTTCTTGCGCAAAGATCACGCTGGCTTCAACCAAGCCCTTCTCGAAGCCCTGGAACTCCACAAAGCGTTCTGGACCGCAACGGACGAGAGGGAGCGAACCGTCGAGGGCTACGTCGCGCTCGGCCCCCTCGCCATTGCCTGCCTGGCCTACGACGCCGGCTTTCCGATCGATGTCGAATCCGACTATATCCCCGGCGAGTTGCTGAACCGCGCCTGGCTCGGAGAGTTCCCCACGTGACAGCCCAGGACTACGACAGTCAGTTGCTGGAGTCCGTCGCCGTGCGGCGTCGCCGTCTTCGCGATGCCCTGCTCTTCGGGACCCAGCGGCAACGTCGTTCCGTGGACGAACGGGTGGGAAAGGTCTTCGCCGGAGTCGTGATCGCCGCCGTGTTGTGTGCCGGGTGTGTGGGGTGGTCGTTCGTGTCGCATCGGGTCATCGGGAAGAGTCCCTACGGGCAGGCCACCGTGGGGCCTTCGGCCGGGGTTGCCACGCCCACCAACTCCCCTTCCACCCGGTGATAGGTTCGAACACGTGATGTCTGCGGGGGCCTTGAGTCATACGGCGGACAGTGGGACCGCGGTCGTCCTGAGTCGCGTCACCCTGGTCGGGGAGCGTCGTCGTATCGATCTCGTACTGCCTGCGCGGGAGCCGGTCGGGCTGTTGTTGCCCGAGATCCTGCGGCTGTTGGACGACCGGGTGGGCGAGCGGCCCGAGTTGCGGCATCTCCTGACCCCGGACGGGTCCGCGCTCGACCACGGCAGCACCCTTGAGGCCGCCGGCGTCCGCGATGGTGCCGTGCTGCGGCTGGTGCGGGCCGAGGATGCCCCGTCCGCGCCCGTCGTGCACGACGTGAGTGACGAGGTTGCGGAGGATCTCGGTGGCCGGTCCTGGCGGTGGGGGCCCGGATCCCGGCACATCACCGCCGGGCTTGCGACCGTGGGTTGGGCCGGCGCTGCCGCCTTGTTCGCGCGGACCGCTTACGACCCTTCCGTCGTCGCGGGCGCGCTGCTCGCCGTGGCCGTCGTCGCCGCTCTCGCCGGGGCCCTGCTCGGGCGGGCCCGGCAGCGGCGCGGGCTCGTCGCCACCCTCCTCTGCTCGGCCGGGGTGCTGGGCATGATGGGGGTGTCCTCGCTCGCCGACGGCCGCGGCTGGTCCGCCGCACCGCATGTGGCAGCGCTGGCCTCGGTGGGCGTCGTCACGCTGGTACTGCTGGGGTGGTTCACGGCGTTGGGGCGCGGTGGGCTGGTCGGTGCGGCGGCTGTCGGTGTCACCGTGCTCGGCTGGGAGGGTGTCGTCGCCGTGCAGTCGGGGGCGGGGATGGCCGGGCAGCAGGCCCGGGTGGGAGCCGTGCTCGCCGTCGCGTCCGTCGTGGTGCTCGGCCTGCTGCCGCGTCTCGCGCTCATGGCCTCCGGGTTGGCCGGGCTCGACGACCGGCGGGCCGGTGGGGTCTCAGTGAGCCGGTACCAGGTGTCCGCGGCCCTGGCCGCCGCGCATCGCGGGCTGGTGCTCGCCACGGTCGCCGTGACCGTGTCGGCGGCGCTGGCGGTGATGTGGGCCTTGCGTGCCCCCACGGTGTGGACCGTGCCGCTCGCCGTCGTCACGGCGGTGGTGATGATGCTGCGGGCCCGGGCTTTCCCGCTGATCGCCGAGGTTGTGGGGTTGCTGGCGGGCGGCGCCCTGGTGGCCGTGAGGCTGTTGTGGGTGTGGGTGGAGCGGTCCGGCGCTGCGGGGCCGGCGCTGGTCGTGCTCGCGGTGCTGGCCGTGCTGCCGCTGGCCGTGCTCGTGGTGCAGCCCGCCGAACATGTGCGGGTACGGCTGCGGCGGGCGGGTGACCTGCTCGAGTCCGTGGGCGTCATCGCGCTGCTGCCGCTGCTCATCGGAGTCTTCGGCGTGTACGGGCGTCTGCTCGGCACCTTCGCTTAGGAGACGGGACGGCATGACTCAGGGGGAACAGGAGCAGGAACGGCAGGGCGGCGGCGACTGGCAGTACGACGTGCTGCGGCAGTTGGGGCAGAGCGGACAGCAGGGAACGTCGGCGCGTACCGGCGAGCCGGCCCTGCGTCTCGTTCACTCCGCCAGTCCCGAACCTCCGCAGGAGACCGCCGTACGGCTCGGACCCGCGCCAACGGACCCCGTACGACCCGAGCACCGGCCGGCCCCGCCCGCGGCCACTCCTCACCCCGCCCCCACGCCGCCTAAGCAGCCCCCGTCGCCCCCACCCCGACCCCGGAATCCGTCCCCACCGTCGACCCCCGCCTCGCCATAGCCCTCGGCCGCCCCCAGCACGGCGACTCCCTCACCCACCGCACCGGCCGTACCCTCCGCCGGCTCGCCTCCTCCACCTCCCAGGACGTGACCGAGCAGACCCGGATCGCCAAGGAGTTGCAGCAACCGGTGACCACTGGGCGGGTCATCGCCGTCACCTCCATCCGCGGCGGTGTCGGCAAGTCGACTGTCGCCGCGCTGCTCGGCCGTACCTTCAACCACTACCGGCACGACCCGGTGCTCGCCCTGGAGGCGGACGCCGCGCTGGGCACCCTGCCGGTGCGGATGGGCGCGGAGACCGTCCGCTGGTCATGCGGCGACCTCGCCCGGATCCTGACACCGGCCATGCAACTGACCGACATCACCGGATACTTGGTGCCCGTGTCCGAGGGCGGCTGGCTGCTGCCCGCGAGCCAGGGAAGGGTCGGTGCCCCTTTGGACGTACGGACGTACCGCACGGTGACCCTCGCGCTGCGGCGCTACTTCGCCGTGACGGTCGTCGACTGCGAGACGCTGCCCGGCGAGGTGGCCCGCACCGCGATGGACACCGCGCACGCCCGGGTGGTGGTCGCGCCGACGACCGCGGAGGGCGTCGACGGAACCCGTCAGGTCCTGGACTGGCTGGCCACGCTGCCGCATTCCGCCCTGGCGACGACGGTGGTCGCCCTCACCGCGAACTCGCCCGACATGATCCTGGATGTGAAGGCGGCCACCGCGCATCTGAAGGAGACGGGGGCCACCGTCGTAGTCCTGCCATACGACCGTCATCTCGCCGGCGGCGGGCCCATCCGCACGGATCTGCTCGGCCGTGCCACCCAGGACGCGGCACTCGGACTGGCGGCGGAGGCGATGCACAGGGCGGTGAGGGTCCGGTGACATCGCACAGCACTGCCGCCCGACCTGCCCGCCGACTCCGAAAGCCCGGTCCGTGACCCAGCAGCTCGTCCACCGGCCCGCCCGCAGCACACGCCCGCTCGCTCCCGCCGGGCCGCGCACGATCGAAGCACCGCCCAACCTGCCCGAGGGCAAGCTCGGCAACGCGGCGACGGCGTTGCTCCCCATGGCCGGTGTCATGGGGTCGGTGATCATGATGACGGTCGTCCGCAACAGTCAGTTCGCGGTGCTCGGCGCGGTCGTGCTCGTCTTCGCGCTGCTCGGCGCGGTGGCCCTGTTCCTGTCCCAGCGCGGGAAGGCACAGCGCACCCGTCGGGTACAGCGGGAGCGGTATCTGGAGTACCTGGAGAAGCTGCGCGATGAACTGGGCGCGAGCGAACGCGAACAGCGGCTCGCGGCACGTGCGTTGAACCCGCCGCCCGAGTCCCTATACGACATCGTCAGAGACCCGGCACGGCTGTGGGAGCGCCGCCGTCAGGACGCCGACTTCCTGCATCCGCGGCTGGGCACCGGTGAGGTCCCCGTCCAGGAGGTGGCAGTCGGCCAGAGCAGCATGGGCGGGGTGCTGACGCCGCCGGATCCCTTCATGCTCAACGAGGCCCGCGCGCTGCAGATCCGTTTCGGAACCGGCTCGGACTTCCCGCTCACCGTGCCACTGGACCGCGCCGGGAACGTGAGCCTCGTCGGTGACCGGGAGGGCGTCCTGTGCGTCGCCCGGGCCCTTCTCCTGCAGACCGCCGTGACGCACGCTCCGGACGACGTGGCCCTCGGTCTCGCCGTACCCGGTGACCGGCTCGCGGAGTGGGAGTGGGCCAAGTGGCTGCCCCATGTCCTCGACGCTCAGGAGTACGACGGTCCCGTCGCCGCCCGCCGGATCGCGCCGAGTCTGCCGCAGCTGGCCGCCCGGATCCGGCACGAGCTGGGGCGGAGGGCCGCATACGCGGCGGAGGTGCGCCGTGGGCTCGCCGACCGGGACGCGCTGCGGATGGCCGGCCGGCTGCTCGTCGTCAGCGACGCATACGGCGAACCGGCCGACGAGCTTCCCCGCCCGGACTCGGCCGTCGGCCTGGCGGACATGGGCGTCACCGTGCTGCATCTGCTGGAGCAGCAGGTGCACGAGCCCGACCAGGTGAGCGTGCGCATCACCGTCGACGGCGACCGGATCGTCGTCGACGACCTGGACGGCGGCACGGCGGTGGGCACGGCCGACCCCGTGACCGCGGCTGGGGCCGAGGGCATCGCCCGCATGCTGGCTCCGCTGCGGCTGTCCGCGGAGTCGGCCGCCGAGGGCATGCCGGTCGCCGGACCGGTCGACTTCCCGGGCCTGCTCGGCATCGACGACCCGGCCAACCTCGACCTGGACCGGATGTGGGCACCTCACGGCGAACGGGACTTCCTGCGTGTCCCCATCGGCTTGACGGACCGCCACGAGCCGGTGCTGCTCGATCTGAAGGAGTCTTCACAGCTCGGCATGGGCCCGCACGGACTGTGCGTCGGCGCCACCGGTTCCGGCAAGAGTGAGCTGCTGCGTACTCTGGTCCTCGCCCTGACGGCCACGCACTCCCCCGAGGACCTCGCACTCGTCCTCGTCGACTACAAGGGCGGCGCCACCTTCGCCCCCTTCGGCGAACTCCCGCACGTGGCCGGCGTGATCACCAACCTGGAGAACCAGGCCGGGCTCGTCGAACGCGTCCACACCAGCCTGGCCGGCGAGGTCAAACGCCGGCAACAGGTGCTCAAGGACGCCGGGAGCGTCGCCGACATCGGACACTACGCCGCCCTGCGCGCCACCGGCCGCCCGGACCTCGCGCCCCTTCCCCACCTCTTCGTCGTCATCGACGAGTTCGGCGAACTGATCACCGCCAAGCCGGACTTCATCGACCTGTTCCTGTCCATAGGCCGCATCGGCCGCTCCATCGGCGTCCATCTGCTGCTGTCCAGCCAGCGCATCGAGGGAGGCAAGCTCAAGGGCCTCGACACCTACCTGTCGTACCGGCTGGGTCTGCGCACCTTCTCCGCAGACGAGTCCCGTACGGTCCTCGACACCACCGACGCCTTCCATCTGCCGCCGTTGCCGGGCTTCGGCTACCTGAAGGTGGACACCTCCACGTACGAGAGGTTCAAGGCCGGTTACGTCTCCGGCGCCCACCGGGGTCCGGCCCTGCGCGAGGAACACGACGGCGAACCGCTGGCCCTGCCCTACCCGGCGTACAACACACCGCAGGAGTACGACGAGGCCGATGCGGAGGAACCCGTCGCCGTCAAACGCGAGACCGGTCCCACCGTCCTGTCGGTCATGGTCGGCCGGCTCACCACGGCCGCACCCCCGGTACGCCGGATCTGGCTGCCCCCGCTGCCGGACACGGTCACCCTCGACGCGGCCGCCGGGCCGGTGCGGGTTTCCGAGCGCGGGCTGCACCTGGCGGGCGCGGCGGGCGGAATGCGCGTGCCGCTCGGCGTGCTGGACGACCCGGCCCGGCAGTGGCAGGGCGGGTGGCTGCTGGACCTGACGGTGGCGGGCGGGCACGCTGCGGTGATCGGCGGGCCGCAGTCGGGCAAGACGACGCTCCTGCGCACGCTCGTCCTCTCGCTCGCCGTCACCCACACGCCGGACGACGTCGCCGTCTACGGCCTCGACCTGGCCGGCGGCGGCCTGTCGGCGCTCGCCGGGCTGCCGCACGTCGGCGGCATCGCCGGCCGTGCAGACCATGAGCGGGCCGCCCGCACCGTCGCCGAGGTGCGGGCCATGCTGACGGAGCGTGAGGAACTGTTCCGCGAGCACGGCATCGACTCCGTCGACCAGCTGCGCCAGCTGCGGGCCCAGGGCCGGCTGCCCGGCCTGGGCGCCACCGACGTCGTCCTGGCGATCGACGGATTCGGCGCCCTGCGGGACGAGTTCGCCGACCTCGACGACGCGGTGGCCGACCTGCTCAAGCGGGGCGGCGGCTACGGAATCCACGTCGTGGCGGGCATGCTGCGCTGGAACGACGTACGCATCGCCACCCAGTCGATGTTCGGCACCCGTGTCGAGCTGCGCCTGAACGACCCGGCGGATTCGTCGATCGACCGGAAGCTGTCCGAGACGCTCACGTCCGACACCCCGGGCCGGGCGCTGACCGACGGCAAGCTGTTCGCCCAGGCCGCGCTGCCCCGTATCGACAACCGGCCCACGACGAGCGACCTGGCCGCCGCACTGGAGGAGGCAGCGCGCACCGTCCGTGCCACCTGGCACGGAGAACTCGCCCCGCCCGTAAGAGTGTTGCCCACCAGGCTGCCCATCGGCCGGCTCCCTTCCCCGGTCGCCGAACCCACGCGAATCCCCCTCGGCGTCGACCAGGAGACCCTCGCCCCGGTCCCCCTCGACCTGTTCGGCACCGACCAGCACCTGCTGATCCTGGGCGACAACGAGTGCGGCAAGACCAACCTGCTGCGGCTCGTCGCCACCCAGCTCGTCGAGCGGCACTCCGCCGAGGAACTCGTCTTCGGCGTCTTCGACCCGCGCCGCGGCCTGCGCGGTGTGGTGCCCGAGCCTTACCGCGGCGGCTACGCCCACAACGCGAAGCTCGCGAACGCCCTGGCGACGGGCATCGCCACCGAACTGGAGAAGCGCCTGCCGGAGACGGCCGACCCCGACGCCGTCGGCGCCGAGCCCGCCTTCTCGGGGCCACGGATCGTCATTCTCATCGATGACTACGACATCCTCACCACGGCCGGACAGCAGCCGCTCACGCCCTTCCTCCCGTACGTCTCCTCGGCCCAGGACATCGGCCTGCACTTCGTCGTGGCCCGCCGCGCCGCCGGCGCCTCGCGCGCGCTGTACGAGCCGCTGCTGACCACGCTCCGGGAGACCAGCACCGCCGCGCTGGTCATGACCGGCGACCGCATCGAGGGCCAGCTCTTCCCCGGCCTGTACGCCTCCCAGCAGCCGCCGGGACGCGGCACGCTCGTCCGCCGCGGCCGGCCTCACCTGCTGATCCAGACGGCCCTCACCACAGAAGAGACCCCGTGACCAAGGACGTCATCGCCCTCACCCCGAGGATGCCCGACATGTGGGCCCTGCTGGCCGGGCTCTACGCCGGTGGACCCCGGCTCGACGTGAGCGCCGGAGCCGACGGCGCGGTCCTTCGCCTGTGCGGGCCACAGGGCCGGCCACTCGTCTCTGTGGAGGCGCCGGTTCTGGTCAAGGTGCCCGGTGAGGCCGAACGGCTGCTGGGGCAGGAGGCTGCCGTGCCGTTCTGGTGGACCGAGGTCCGGGCCTCCGGGGCGGTGCCCGAGGCGGAGCGCCTGGCGGGTTCGGTGTGCGGGCGGCTCGCTCTGCTGCTGGACGGGCGCGTATGGCCCGAGGGGGCGGTGACCACGGAGGTCGTCGACATCACGGCCGTCGCGGCGCCGGACGACGGACAGCCGGTCGTGGACGTGCTCACCGAGAGCACGGCCGTCGTCCTGGCCGACCGGCCTGTGCTGGCCCTGACCCCGTGGCTGTCCGACGTGTTCCGGACCACCACGGCCACGGGCCGCGCCCTGCAGATCGTCACCCCACCAGGCGTACGCGTCAGTCCCCCCGCCCGCGCGACCCTGCTGCAGGTACCCAACCGCTGGGTCGTGCAGGATCCGGCGCAGGGCTACTACGACGGCCTGTCCGGCGCGGTGCTGCGCTGGCAGGACGGCACGTTCGCGCCCGCACCCGCGGCCCACGGCACGGCGACGGTCGCCGACGCGTTCACAAGGGTGGAACCGACGGACGAGCGGCAGCTCGTCGTCGCGTTCCGCACCGTACGCCCGGCCGACAACGACCTGGTTCTGGGACGGTCCCTGGAAGCAGCCTGGCGCACGCTGACCGGTGCCCCGCCCGTCGGCTGGGGCACCGCGGAACCTGTGAACCTGCCTTGGTCGCCGCGCCAGTTGACCGACACGGCGCGCGACCGGGCGCCCGCGCCCACGTACCTGATCGCGGTCGGGCAACCCGACCGCCCCGCGCTGGCCTCGCTCCGATGCACGCGTACGGAGAGCGGGGTCGAGGAGGAGGTCACGCTCACCCTCGGCTACGGCGCGGACGAGATCCCGCCCACGGACCGGATCGAGTCGCTCGCCGAGGCCCTCGTCACGGACCATGGCCTGACCACCATGCTCACATCCGTGCGCCGAGCCTCCCGCGACCTCACCGCGGCCCCACGTCTTCAGGCCCCGCACACCCCGCTCGCCTTCACCCTGGGCGCCCGTGACGTGCGAGGCATCGGCCTCACCCACGCCCGTCGCCCACCGGTCGCCGTAAGCCCGGCGCAGCTCGGCCCGCCCTCGGCCCCGGCCCTGCACTATCCCATCGGAGAAGGCACGGACGCCGAGGCCTGGACGGCGCTGCGGTTGCTGGCGACGCACCTGAAGGCAGGCGTACCCGGAGCACCGTAGGCACCTCCGTCAGAACCGCACCACACTCCTGCCCCACCTGCACGTACACGCCGGCGGAGGGCGGCGACCGTCCCCGTCACCCGGCGGCCTCCCGTGCCTCCGTCACGGCCCGGTGGAACGCGCCGTTCGTCCGGGGACGCTGCAGTGCCAGCCGGGTGACCACGCGGCTGAGCCGGTCCGCGTCGCCGAGCAGGTGTGCCTCGCCCGCGGCGACGGTCTGCGACAGCAGTTCCCCGAGCAGCGTGACCTCGGTGAGGTTGTACCAGCGGTCGTGACGGTCGAACCGGGCCGTCCAGTCCTCGTACGGATGGCGCAGCGTCATGTGCAGACAGCCGCCGCTCCGTCTCCTCCAGGGGCCGGGCAGCCCGGCGAACACATTGATCGAGGCCATCGGGCGATCTGGATATTTTTGGCCTACGGTGAGCCTGATGCCCAGCATGATCCTCGACCAGGGGATCAGTTCCGCCTCGGAGTCCGGAGCGTGCTGGTGCAGGCCGTCCGGCCGGAACTCCACCCACCGGCCGGCGGGGCCCCGGATCTCCCCCACGACCCAGCTCCCGTCGACGCGTTCCAGCGGCCCCAGCGCCGCGCTCATTTCCGTCACATGATCATTTGATCACTTGTTCCATGAATCGCGCCGCGGTTTCCGCGAGCACCTCCCGTCCGTCCCGCGCCCACAACTCCTCGTTGAACAGCTCCACTTCGATGCGACCGGTGTAGCCGGCCGCCGTCACGTACCCCGTCCACTCCCGCATGTCGATCGAGCCGTCCCCGAGCTGCCCGCGTCCATTGAGGACGCCCTGCGGCAACGGGATGGTCCAGTCGGCGAGTTGGAAGCTGTGGATACGGCCGCCCGCGCCCGCCCGCTCGATCTGTGCGGGCGCCGAGTCGTCCCACCAGATGTGGTACGTGTCCACCGTGACGCCCACCTGGTGCGCGGGGAAGCGTTCCGCGAGGTCCAGGGCCTGGGCGAGGGTGGAGACCACACAGCGGTCGGAGGCGTACATCGGATGGAGGGCCTCGATGGCCAGCCGTACACCACGCGACTCCGCGTACGGGCCCAGCTCCGCCAGCGCGTCCGCGATGCGCTCACGGGCCCCGCGCAGGTCCCTGGACCCCGCGGGCAGCCCGCCCGAGACCAGCACCAGCGTGTCCGTGCCAAGCGCTGCCGCCTCGTCGACGGCCCGTCGGTTGTCGGCAAGGGCGACGGCACGCGCGTCCGGGTCGATGGCCGTGAAGAAGCCGCCCCGGCACAGCGTCGTCACGGTCAGGCCCGCGTCACGGACCAGCTTCGCGGTCTCCTCCAGGCCGTACGCCCGGACCGGCTCCCGCCAGAGGCCGACGTTGCCGATGCCCAGCCCGCGGCAGGCGTCTACCAGTTCGGGCATCGACAGCTTCTTCACGGTCATCTGATTGATGCTGAAACGCTCAAGACCGGTCACTGGGTCCCCCGTACAGGGCGAGCAGATTCTTCATCCGGTCCTCCGCGAGCTTCGGATCGGGGAACAGGCCCAGGCCGTCGGCGAGTTCGTAGGCGCGGGCGAAGTGCGGCAGGGAGCGGGCCGACTGGAGGCCGCCGACCATCGAGAAGTGCGCCTGGTGCCCCGCGAGCCAGGCCAGGAAGACGACCCCGGTCTTGTAGTAGCGGGTCGGGGCCTGGAAGAGGTGGCGGGACAACTCGACGGTCGGGTCGAGCAGTTCACGGAAACCGGCCCCGTCGCCCGTGTCGAGGACCCGGACCGCCTCCGCCGCCAGGGGACCGAGCGGGTCGAAGATGCCGAGCAGGGCGTGGCTGAAGCCCTTCTCGTCGCCCGCGATGAGTTCGGGGTAGTTGAAGTCGTCGCCGGTGTAGCAGCGCACCCCCTGCGGAAGCCGACGGCGCAGATCGATCTCGCGCTGGGCGTCCAGCAGGGAGACCTTGATTCCGTCGACCTTGTCCGGGTGCGCAGTGATGGCCTCCAGGAAGACGTCAGTCGCCGCGTCGAGGTCGGGCGACCCCCAGTAGCCCTCCAGCGCCGGGTCGAACATCGGCCCGAGCCAGTGCAGGATCACCGGTTCGGAGGCCTGCCGCAGGAGATGGCCGTACACCTCCAGGTACTCCTCGGGCCCGTCGGCGGCCGCCGCCAGCGCCCGCGAGGCCATCAGGATCGCCTGCGCCCCGGACTCCTCGACGAGCGCGAGCTGCTCCTCGTACGCCGCACGGATCTCCACGAGTGACCCGCCGGCGATCTGATCGGTGCCGACTCCGCAGGCGATCCGCCCGCCGACCGCCTTCGCCTCGGCGGCGGACCGCCGGATCAGGTCGGCCGCGCCCGCCCAGTCCAGCCCCATCCCGCGCTGCGCGGTGTCCATGGCCTCGGCGACGCCCAGCCCGTGCGACCACAGATGGCGCCGGAAGGCGAGCGTGGCGTCCCAGTCGACGGCGGCCGGCGAGTCGGGCGACACGTCGGCGAACGGATCGGCGACGACATGCGCGGCAGAGAAGACCGTACGGGAGGTGAAGGGAGCGCCCGGGGCGAGCGCGAGCGGCTCCGTACGCGGCTCGTAGGACCGCAACCGACCATCGGGACCAGGGAGTTGAATGGTCACAGCGAGATCTCCGGGACCTCGAGGCGGCGGCCCTCGGCCGAGGACTTCAGGCCCAGCCCGGCCAGTTGGACGCCACGGGCTCCGGCGAGCAGGTCCCAGTGGTACGGCGCGTCGGCGTACACGTGCTTCAGGAACAGCTCCCACTGCGCCTTGAAGCCGTTGTCGAACTCGGCGTTGTCCGGCACCTCCTGCCACTGGTCGCGGAAGACCTCGGTGGCGGGGACGTCCGGGTCCCACACGGGCTTGGGGGTGGCGGACCGGTGCTGGACGCGGCACCTGCGCAGCCCGGCGACGGCCGACCCCTCCGTCCCGTCGACCTGGAACTCGACCAGCTCGTCCCGGTTGACCCGCACCGCCCAGGAGGAGTTGATCTGGGCGACGACACCGCCCTCCAGCTCGAAGATGCCGTAGGCGGCGTCGTCAGCGGTGGCGTCGAAGGGCTTGCCGTCCTCGTCCCAGCGCTGCGGAACATGCGTGGCGGCAAGCGCCTGCACCGCAACGACCCGCCCGAAGAGCTCATGCAGCACGTACTCCCAGTGCGGGAACATGTCGACGACGATGCCGCCGCCGTCCTCGGCACGGTAGTTCCAGGAGGGCCGCTGGGCGGACTGCCAGTCGCCCTCGAAGACCCAGTATCCGAACTCGCCCCGGACGGACAGGATCCGCCCGAAGAACCCGCCGTCGATGAGCCGCTTCAGCTTGAGCAGCCCCGGCAGGAAGATCTTGTCCTGTACGACACCGTGCTTGATCCCCTTCTCATGGGCGAGGCGGGCGAGTTCGAGGGCACCTTCCAGCCCTGTGGCGGTGGGCTTCTCGGTGTAGATGTGCTTGCCCGCGGCGACGGCCCGCTCGATGGCCTCCTCGCGGGCGGAGGTGACCTGGGCGTCGAAGTAGATGTCGACGGTCGGGTCGGTGAGGACCGCGTCCACGTCCGTCGACCAGTGTTCCAGCCCGTGCCGCTCGGCGATCTCGCGCAGGGCGTGCTCACGGCGGCCGACGAGGATGGGTTCCGGCCACAGCGCGGTGCCGTCGCCGAGGTCGAGGCCGCCCTGGTCGCGCAGGGCGAGGATCGACCGGACGAGGTGCTGGCGGTAACCCATACGCCCGGTCACGCCGTTCATGGCGATACGCACGGTCTTGCGTGTCACGTCATTCCCTTCGTAGGCGTTCGACGCCTGGATACCGGTCTTCTCTCTTGCCTTCCCCGGTACTACTGGTAGACCGCACAGCAAGCGCTTTCTATCACAGGAGAAGCTAGCCTCTGACCCCTGGTCCGGACAAGGCCGTGTCCACATCGAGTTGTTCGAGGGGGCGAACAAGAGGGGTCCTGGGCCGTAAGGTCTGCTCGAACTGCACAAAACCGTGGCCGTGGAACCGTGACCTGTACGCGGCCTGTGTATGACGACGTACGCCGCACGTGGACGTACGACGAGAAGCGCGACCGGAGGACGACGAGATGACGGTGACCCTGGCGGACGTGGCGGCCCGCGCCCAGGTCTCGCCCGCGACGGTGTCGCGCGTGCTGAACGGCAACTATCCCGTGGCCGCCTCCACGCGGGAGCGGGTGCTGCGGGCGGTCGACGAGCTGGACTACGTCCTCAACGGCCCGGCGAGCGCCCTCGCGGCGGCGACCTCGGACCTGGTCGGCATCCTGGTCAACGACATCGCGGACCCCTTCTTCGGCATCATGGCGAGCGCGATCCAGGGCGAGATCGGCGGCCCCGGCGGCCGCGCGGGCGGCGAGCGGCTGGCGGTCGTCTGCAACACCGGAGGCTCCCCGGAGCGCGAACTGACATACCTGACCCTGCTCCAACGGCAGCGGGCCGCGGCGGTGATCCTGACGGGCGGCGCGGTGGAGGACGAACCGCACGCGACCACGATGACGGCCAAGCTCCGCAAGTTGACGGAGGCGGGAACACGGGTGGTCCTGTGCGGACGCCCGCCGGCTCCCGACACCCAGGCCATCGCCCTCACCTTCGACAACCGCGGCGGTGCCCGGCAGCTGACCGAGCACCTGATCGGCCTGGGCCACCGTCGCCTCGGCTACATCGCCGGCCCCGAGGAGCGGACCACGACCCGCCACCGTCTGGAGGGACACCGGGCGGCGCTGGAGGCGGCGGGCATCGAGGAGGACGCACGCTGGACGGTCCACGGCCGCTACGACCGCCGGTCGGGCTACGAGGCGACACTCGAACTGCTGCGCAGGGACCCGTCCCTGACGGCGATAGTGGCCGCGAACGATTCCGTAGCCCTGGGCGCCTGCGCGGCCCTGCGGGACTCCGGCCGCCGCATCCCCGGCGACGTCTCGGTGGCGGGCTTCGACGACCTGCCCTTCAGCCTCGACGCGGTACCGTCCCTGACGACGGTACGCCTCCCCCTCTCCGAGGCCGGAGCCCGAGCGGGCCGCATCGCAATGGGCCGAGAGGAACCCCCGCCCGGCGGAATCGCAACGGTACGCGGGGAACTGATGGTCCGCGCCTCCTCCGGAGTGCCGCGGGGCTAGCACCGCCGCACCCCGCATTCGGTCCGCCCTGCCCACTCCAGCAGAGACGGAGTGGAAGCTTTGGCCACCCACACCCCCACCACCCTGCCCCTCCCCCACCCCCACCTGTCCCATTCCGTCCACTCGCACTCATGCACGTGACCGGTGGGGCCGATGTGACATGGGAGGCGGGGGAGTGCGGGCGGGCGCCGGCGTCGGGACGCGCCACCACCCAGCACACACACCCACCATCCGCACCCACGCCGCTCCCAGCCCCGGCCTGGACGCCCCCCGCCCCGTGCCCTAGCCTCGAACCGGCGGTATCTCTGACTGAGTCAACGATCCTCCGGGGAGCCGAGCGATCATGAGCGTTCAGGACACCCATGACATCCATGCCATCCATGACATCCGTGCCTTCAACCGCTTCTACACGAACGTCATCGGCGCCCTCGACTACGGCCGCCACCTCTACGCCCCCTACACCCTCACCGAGTCCCGTGTCCTGTACGAGCTGGCGCACTCCTCTCGTATCGACGCGGCCGATCTCCGTACCGAACTCTCGCTGGACGCCGGTTACTTGAGCCGGATCCTGAACAAGTTCGAGCAGGACGGACTGGTCGAGCGCTCGGCCTCCGAGACGGATCCGCGGCGGCGGCGCATCTCGCTCACGCCGCGGGGGCGGGAGGCCGCCGAGCTGCTGGACGAGCGGGCCCGGGAGAGTGTCGGCTCGCTGCTCGGGACCGTGCGCCCCGGTGACCGGCCGCGCCTGGCGGAGGCGATGCGGACCATCCGCACCCTCCTGGGGGACCAGCCCTCCCCGAACCCCGAGGAGGTCGTACTGCGCGAGCCCGGCCCCGGTGACCTCGGCTGGATCGTGCAGCGCAACGCCGCACTGTACGCCGCCGAGTACGACTGGAACACCGACTACGAAGGGCTGGTCGCACGCATCGTCGCCGACTTCGCGCAGGACCACGACCCGCATCTGGAGCGGGTGTGGATCGCCGAGCTCGCCGGGCGGCCCGTGGGGTGTGTGATGTGCGTACGGGACGAAGCCCCGGCCACCGCCCGCCTCCGTCTCCTCCTCGTCGAGCCCGACGCGCGCGGGCTCGGCATCGGCGACCGGCTCGTCGAGGCCGTCATCGACTTCGCGCGCGGCGTCGGCTACCGGGAGCTGGTCCTGTGGACCAACGACGTCCTCTCCGCCGCCCGCCGTATCTACCAGCGTCACGGCTTCGCCCTGGTCACCGAGCAGGCCCACCGCTCCTTCGGCAAGGATCTGACGGGGCAGGACTGGCGTCTGGATCTGCACGGATCGGGCGATTGACGGGTGGGGCGAGTAGGGTCCAATTATGAAGCTCGCCTTCTCCACCCTCGGTGTTCCCGGTCTGCCCGTCCCTGAGGTACTGGCGCTCGCGACCGCGCACGGCTATCACGGCGTCGAGCTGCGCGCCCATCCGGAGGAGCCGGTGAACCCGGGCCTCGGACCGGACGAACGGACCGACGTGGCCGCCGAGTTCAAGGCGGCGGGGATCGAGATCATGGGGATCGCCGGGTACACGCGCGTCGCCGCGCCGGGTGACGACGAGCCCGTGCTCGACGAGCTCCGCGGGCTCCTCGATCTCGCCCATGACCTGGGCGCCCCCTTCGTCCGGGTCTTCCCCGGCGCCGCCCCCGACCAGTCCCGGGAGGAGGCCGACGCCACGGCCGCCCGGCGCCTGGGCACCGCCGCCGAGCACGCCTCCGCCCTCGGCGTACGCATCCTGCTCGAAACCCACGACTCGCACCGCACCGGCGCCGACGCGATCCGCGTCCTGGGCCGGGTCGGCCACCGCCAGGTCGGCGCGCTGTGGGACGTGATGCACACCTGGCTGGGCGGCGAGCAGCCCTCGGAGACCTACGCGGCGCTCGCCCCGTATCTCGGATACGTCCAGGTCAAGGACATCGCCTCGGCTGACGACACGACCCCGCTGCCGCTCGGCGCCGGGGTGCTGCCGCTCACCGAGTGCGTGGACGTGCTCTGCCGGCACAGCTGGGAGGGCTGGCTGTGCTGGGAGTACGAGAAGCGGTGGTACGAGGCGGCACCGCCGCTTCCGGAGCTGCTGGGCAGGGGCCGGGAGCATCTCGCGCGACTGCTCACCGACGCCGCCTGAGACTCCCTCTCTCTCCCCTTCCCCCCTCCCCCGAACAACTGGGCCCGGTAATTGACCCGGTAATTGATTGGCCCGCCCCGCAGCCCCGCGGTTAGCCTCCCCCGGTGACTCACCCACCCACCTCGTCACGCTCCGTCATGCCCTCATGAGCCTGACGCGTTCACAACTGGGCCCGGTAATTGACCCGGTAATTGATTGGCCCGCCCCGCAGCCCCGCGGTTAGCCTCCCCCGGTGACTCACCCACCCACCTCGTCACGCTCCGTCATGCCCTCATGAGCCTGACGCGTTCGCTCATCGACGTCAGGCCCCTGCGCACCTCCCCCGTCTTCCGGCGGCTGCTGATCGGCCGGACGGTGTCCTCGCTCGGTGGCTTCATGACCATGGTCACCGTCATGTACCAGGTCTGGGACATGACCCACAGCACGGCCTGGAGCGGTGCGGTCGGGCTGGCGCAGGCTCTGCCGCTGGTGACGTTCGGGCTGTTCGCCGGGGCCTGGGTGGACCGGGCCGACCGGCGCCGCGTCTTCCTGACGGCGACCGTCGGCCAGGCGGCCTGCTCCCTGCTGCTCGCCGTGCAGGGCTTCACCGGGCACGTCCCGGTGACCGCCGTCCTCGCCCTGGTGGCCACGCAGTCGGCCTTCGGCGCGCTCGGCGCACCGGCGGCGGGCGTCTTCGTCCCCCGTCTGCTGCCCAAGGACCAGGTGGCCGCGGGACTGGCCCTCAACCAGATCACCGGCAAGTCGATGATGCTGGCCGGCCCCGCGCTGGGGGGTGTCCTGCTGGGCTGGCTGGGCATCGGCGCCTGCTACCTCCTGGACGCCCTGAGCTTCGCCGTCGCCTTCTACGGCGCCTTCGGCCTGCCCGCGCTGCGGCCCGAGGGCGAGCCGTCGCGGGCGGGCCTGCACGGCGTGCTGGACGGGCTGCGCTTCCTGGCCGTGCACCGGGTGGTGCGGGGCGCGCTGATCACCGATCTGGCCGCGACCGTGCTGTCCTTCCCGACCAGCCTCTTTCCCCTGGTCAACGCCGAGCGCTTCGGCGACGACCCGCGCACGCTGGGCCTCTTCCTCTCCGCGATGGCGGTCGGCGGCATCGGGGCGACGGCCCTGTCCGGCGCGGTGACGCGGCTCGGCCGGCCGGGCCGGGTGATGCTGTGCGGGGCGGGAACCTGGGGTGCCGCACTCGTCCTGTTCGGCGTGTCCACCGACCCGTGGACCGGCCTCGGCCTCCTGGTCGTGGCCGGAGCGGCCGACGCCCTGTCCGTCGTCTCGCGCTCGACGATCGTGCAGACCCGTACGCCCGACGCCCTGCTGGGCCGGGTCACGGCGGCGGAGGCGATCGTCGGCCAGGCAGGCCCCAGCCTCGGCAACGTACGCGGCGGTCTGGTGGCCACCTGGACCTCCGGTACCACCGCCCTGATCACCGGCGGCCTGCTGTGCCTGCTGGCCGTCGGAGCCGTGAGCGCCACGACACCGGAGCTGCGCGACGGGGCTACCGAACCACCACACCAGCCGTAAGCGCCACGCCACCGGAGCCGCGCGACGGGCCTACCGCGCCACCGGACGAGCCGTGAGCGCCGCGGAGGCGTCCAGACACCACTCCAGCACGGCGGGCCAGGAGCCGTAGCCCGCGACGAGGTCGAGGTGGCCGGCGCCCGGGATGATCTCGGTGGGGATGCCGAGCGGGTCGCCGTAGACGGTGCGCGCGCCCTCGGGGCAGTACGGGTCGTCGTCGCCGGCGACGAGCCGGGTGGGCCCGGGGAGGGCGAAGTCCAGGGCGGGCGGCGCGAACTCGGCGATCTCCGGGTGCCGTACGAGCACGGAGGCGGACGGGGGCGCGACGAGCAGCACCCGGTCGGCCGCCCGCTGCTCCTTCATGCCGCGGGCGGCCGCGTGCAGCCAGAGCACGGCGGAGGCGCTGTGCGCGAGGACGACCCGTTCCCCGGCCGGGTCGAGCCCATCGAGGTGGCGGGCCAGTTCGCCGAGCCAGACGTCGAGGTCGGGGGCGTCGGGGTCGGGCAGCTGGGGATAGGTGACCCGGTGTCCCAGCTCGGTGAGCCGGTCGGCCAGCCAGTGCTGCCAGTGGTCCTCGGGGCGGTGGTTCTGCCAGCCGTGCAGGATGAGGTAGGAGCCGGGAGCGTGCTTGGTCATGCGTCTGGTCACGCGTCTGGTCGTCACGCGTTCG
The DNA here is from genome assembly GCF_025642155.1 of Streptomyces sp. HUAS 15-9. Classification (NCBI taxonomy): domain Bacteria; kingdom Bacillati; phylum Actinomycetota; class Actinomycetes; order Kitasatosporales; family Streptomycetaceae; genus Streptomyces; species Streptomyces qianjiangensis. The sequence goes on from NZ_CP106798.1 coordinate 3,204,341, forward strand.
ATGATCTCAGTGCCGCCCCCAGCTCCCCGAAGGCCTCGTGGAACCCGGGGAACGTCTTCCGTACGCACCCGGGGTCGTCGTACGACACTCCCGGCACCCGAAGTCCCGTCACCGCGAAGGACATGACGATGCGGTGGTCGCCGTAGGACTTGATCTGCACGTCGGGCAGGGGTTCGCCGGGCTCGATCTCGATCCGGTCGGGGCCGGTGGACACGGAGATCCCCAGCCGCCGGAGGTTCTCCGCGCAGGCGTCCAGCCGGTCGCACTCCTTCACTCGCGTATTGGCCACGTCCTCGATGCGGACCGGGCCGGAGGCGAAGGGCGCGATCGCGGCCAGCGTGGGCATCGTGTCGGAGATGTCCCGCATGTTGACCGTCAGACCCCTCAGCACCCCCGTCCCCCGCACCGTCGTGCGGTCGGGGCCGATCTCCACCTCGGCGCCCATCCTGCGCAGTACGTCCACGAAGCCCAGGTCCCCCTGCAGGGCACCGGCCCCCAGCCCGGGAACCGTGACCTCCGCGCCCGGAGTGACGGCCGCCGCCGCGAAGAAGTAGCTCGACGTGGACGCGTCCGGCTCCACCGCGTAGGTCGTGGCCCGGTAGCCGCCCGGCGGGACCACGAAGACGTCGCCCTCACGCCGTACCTCGGCCCCGAACTCCCGCATCATCGCGGTGGTGATCTCCACGTACGGCGCCGAGACCAGGTCCGTCACCCGGATCCGCAGGCCCTCGCGGGTCAGCGGGCCCAGCAGGAGCAGGGCAGTCAGGTACTGGGACGACTGACCCGCGTCCAGGACCACCTCACCGCCCCCGACGCCCACCGCCTCGATCCGCAGCGGGTGGTGCCCCTCCGCCTCCTCGTGCCGCAGGTCCACGCCGAGGTCGCGCAAGGCCCGGGTCAGCGGGGCCAGCGGACGTCGGCGCATCTGGGGCGAGGCGTCGAAGCGGTAACTGCCGTGGCCGGCCGCCGCCAGGGTGGGCAGGAAGCGGGCCGTGGTCGCGCCGTCGCGGCAGTAGACGTCGGCCTCGGGCACCGCGGGACCCTCGGGCCGGCCGTCGATCTGCCAGGTGTCCGGGGTGCGGCCCACTCGGTAGCCGAGCCGGCTCAGGCCCTCGGCGAAGCCCTCGGTGTCGTCCGAACGAAGCGGTCGTACGAGGGTGGTGACGCCGTCGGCCGCTGCCGCGAGGAAGAGGGCGCGGGCGGTGATGGACTTGGAACCGGGGATGTCGACTACGGGCATGCCCACATGATCCGACGGAGTTCCCGGCGCGTGCCGGTGCGTCCGCCGACTGGACCACGCTCCGTCACACGCGCCACCCCACGCACCACTCCACGCATCTCCCCCCGACACCTCCCCCGCCACCCCCGCCACCCCTTCACCGACTTGCCGCAATCCACCCGGCCCGCGGAACCCCGCCCCACCCCGCTCCGTCCAACCCGCAGGCTGCCGGACGAGTCTCCGCGGTGCGGTGTCGGCCTCGCTGCTGGCTGCGATTGCTGACCACCCTCTCCGCCGCACTGCGGCCGGCAGCACGCCGTCATCGGCGCGCCCCCCTCCAACTGCGCCGATGGCGGCCCCGGTCTGGTTACTGTGCATTCCCTTGACTGGCAGAAACTTCCCGGATATGGGTGACTTCTCGGAAGTTTCCTTCAGTGATCTCCGAAAGGAGCGCACGTGCCCGACACCAGTACGGGAAGAACAGGAAGCACCGCACGTCCGTCCAGACGTACCGTCCTCGCCGCCACCGCCGGCGTCACCGCCTCGCTGACGGTCGGCGGTATCGCGAACGCCGCCGGTACCGCGAACGCCGCCGCTCCCGGCGACAAGAAGCTACGCGCCCTCATCTCCGGTATGACACTGGAGGAGAAAGTCGGCCAGCTCTTCGTGATGCGGGTCTACGGCCACTCCGCCACCGCCCCCGACCAGGCCGACATCGACGCCAACCTCAAGGAGATCGGCGTACGCACGGCCGTCGAACTGATCGCCAAGTACCGCGTCGGCGGCATCATCTACTTCACCTGGGCCCACAACACCCGCGATCCCCACCAGATCGCCGATCTGTCCAACGGCATCCAGCGTGCCTCGCTGGAACAGCCCCGCGGGCTCCCCCTCCTCGTCGCCACCGACCAGGAGCACGGCATCGTCTGCCGGGTCGGCAAGCCCGCCACCCTCTTCCCGGGCGCCATGGCCATCGGGGCCGGCGGCTCCCGCGCCGACGCCCGCGCCCTCGGCCGGATCTCCGGCGCCGAGCTGCGCGCCATCGGCATCAACCAGGACTACTCCCCCGACGCCGACGTGAACGTCAACCCGGCCAACCCGGTCATCGGCGTACGGTCCTTCGGCGCCGATCCGGACGCGGTCGCCGGGCTGGTGGCGGCCGAGGTGAAGGGATATCGGTCGGCGCGGGTCGCGGCGACCGCCAAGCACTTCCCGGGGCACGGCGACACCGCCGTGGACAGCCACTACGGCTTCCCGGTCATCACGCACAGCCGGGAGCTGTGGGAGCGGCTGGACGCGGTGCCCTTCCGGGCGGCGATCAGGGCCGGCATCGACTCGATCATGACCGCGCACATCCAGTTCCCGGCCCTCGACGACTCGGGCGACCCGGCCACCCTCTCCCACCCCATCCTCACCGGCATCCTCCGTGAGGAACTGGGCTACGACGGAGTCGTCGTCACCGACTCGCTCGGCATGGAGGGGGTACGGACGAAGTACGGGGACGACCGGGTGCCGGTGCTCGCCCTGAAGGCGGGCGTCGACCAGCTCCTCAACCCGCCGAACCTGAGCGTGGCGTGGAACGCCGTCCTCAAGGCCGTACAGAACGGCGAGCTGACCGAGGCACGGCTCGACGAATCGATCCTGCGCATCCTGCGGCTGAAGGCGGGGCTGGGGATCCTCGAACAGCCGTACGTCAGCCCGTCCGGCATCGACTGCGTGGTCGGTACGGCGGCGCACCTCGCGGTGGCCGACCGCATCGCCGAGCGGACGACGACCCTCCTGGTCAACGAGGGCGCGGTCCTGCCGCTGTCCCGTCGGACGCACAACAAGATCCTGGTCGTCGGCGCCGATCCCGCCTCCCCGTCCGGCACCACGGGCCCGCCCACCACGGTCCTGGCCACCGCCCTCACCGAACTCGGCTTCACGGCCACCGCCCTGCCGACGGGCACGGCCCCCTCCGCCGCGACCATCGCCAAGGCGGTCACGGCGGCGCGGGGCGCGGACGCGGTGGTCGTCGGCACGTACAACGTCACGGCGGGCAGTAGCCAGAAGACGCTGGTGGAACAACTGGTGGGAACCGGGAGGCCGGCGGTGGCGATCGCGGTTCGCAACCCGTACGACGTCGCCCAACTCCCCTCCGTCCAGGGATTTCTGGCCACCTACTCCTGGACCGACATCGAACTGCGCGCCGCCGCGCGGGTCATCGCCGGACGGGTCGCGCCACGCGGGAAGCTGCCGGTGCCGGTGCAGCGGGCGGACGATCCGGCACAGGTGCTGTACCCGATCGGCCATGGACTGTCGTACTAGACGTACGTCGCACACCGGGCGCAACGCCGCCAACAGGCGGAAAGCCTCCCACACCGCTGGCGTGTGCCCGCCGTCGCGGGCCACGCTGGGCGGGGGTGTCTGGGGGGATCGCCATGCGTGGGAGACGGTCGGTGGGGGTGGTGTGCGCACTGCCGGCGCTGGTCGTCGCCCTGTCCGCGTTGATCGTCGCTCTGTTGGCGACGGGTTGCCGGCGGTCGCAGGGCCCCGGTGAGCCCGTCGCGCAACCGACGCCCGCCGAAACCCCCGGATACGGCGTCCAGTTCCTCGCGGTCGACGAGTGCAGCTCCTTCGGCACGACGAGCTCCACCGAGGTCCCCTGCACCAGTGAGCGTGCGGCCGCCCGGGTCGTCGCCCGCTACGACGGCAGGATGGGCGACGGTCCCCTCTGCCCGGCCACGACCGACTTCGTGCTCCACATCAGCGAGCAGCGCCCGTCGAGCGACGAGGACGGCGACGGGACGATCCCGCGGGGCTACGCCTGCATGCGCAATCTCGAAGCGCCGCACCCCGGCGATCCCGGCGGCGGGGGCGGGCCCCGCACGATCGTCGGCGACTGTGTCTACGGCTCCGGCGACGGCCAGGTCCGGGAAACGGCGTGCGACGGCTCGGGCGGACGAAAGCCGCAGTACAAGGTCGTCAAGGCGGCAGCCGACCGCACCGAGTGCCCCGCGTCGACGGCCCTGTACGTGCAGCTCGGGGGTCCGGAGCCGGTGGGATGCGCACGGCGCGTGTGACATCCCACCGGTCCCCAAAAGGGCACACTGCTACGGCCGCAGCACGGGTTCCCGCTCCACGTCGGCCTTGTCCAGCTTCGCGTCGTAGCGGGCCAGCGGCTTCGCCGCCGACGGGTTCGCCTGTACCGCGGGCGACGCGACCCCCGCCCACTGCAGGATCCGGGCCGTGGCCAGGGCCTTCTGGTCGGGTACCAGGCCCGCGACATTGGCGCCGTGGTTCAGGCCGGGCGCGGTGAAGACGTAGGAGTCACGCGCGCCCGCGCCCAGCCGGAAGCGCTCCGAACCCCACGGGTCGTTCTGGCCGTAGACGAAGAGCATGTGGTGGGCACGGTGGCGGACCCAGGTGTCCACATCGCGCATGACGCCCGGCTGCCAGCGCATCGGGATCGAGCGCGGTACGAAGTTCCGCGGAGGCTGGTAGCCGTAGCGGATCAGGCGCTTCTCGATGTGCGGGAAGCGGATCGTGGGCGCGCCGAGCTGGGTGCCGGCCTGGTAGTAGTACGGGGTGTACGTCTCCAGGCCCTGGTCGGCGTAGGCGGAGAAGCCGGAGATCGTGTCGACGGAGGTCCAGATCTCGTCGTCGGTCGCCTTCGCCGCGTTCGCGGGGATCTTGTCGCAGTCGGACAGCAGGCTGTACTGCCAGAAGCCCCAGACGTAGTCGAGGACGACCCCCTCGTAGGCACGGTCCAGGCCGCCGATGGTGGTGAAGGTGAGGCCGTTCTCGGCGGCGTACGCCGCGTACTTCTTCTCCAGGGGCGCACGGCGCACCAGTGCCTCCCGCTGGACCGCGTTCAGCCGGTCCCGGCACTCCTTGGTGCCGACCTTCTCGAAGAAGCGGTCGTAGGCCGAATCCTCCTTGTTCACGACGTCGTTGGGGGCCACGTACGCGACCACGCCATCCATGTCGCGCGGGTAGAAGCGCTCGTAGTAGGTGGCGGTCATGCCGCCCTTCGAGCCGCCCGTGGCCAGCCAGTTGCCCGTGTAGAGCGGCTTCAGGGCCTTGAAGACGCGGTGCTGGTCGCTGGCCGCCTGCCAGATGTCGAGCTTGGACCAGTCGGCCGGGTCGGGGCGGGACGGGGTGAAGAAGCGGTACTCCAGGGAGACCTGGTTGCCGTCCACGATCTGGGTCGGCTCGCGGCGGCCGGGGTTCGTGGAGACGTTGTAGCCACTGGTGTAGAAGACCGTCGGGCGGCTGACGTCCTTGTGCAGCACGGTGATCCGCTGCTGGAACGTGCCCTTCGACGGGTGCCGGTGGTCGATCGGCTGGGTGTAGTTCAGGACGAAGTAGCGGTAGCCGGCGTACGGCTTCTCCTGGATCAGGCTCATGCCCGGTATCGCGAGCAGCCGGTCCTTGATGTCGACGTCCGTGCCGCCCGTGGCGTCGGCGGCGGTGGCCGCTCCCGCCGTGCTCAGCGTGCTTAGCAACACCATGAGCGCGAGCAGCCATCTGAGCGCCTTGCGCATGCACACTCCCCTGTGAGACAGATGTGCGCCGGAAACTATCGGAGCAACATCCGTCACACCAGGGGAAATTGAGCTTCAGGGAGAATGCTTCAGGCGGAATCGAGTCGGCACGGTATCAGCACAGGATCCAGCCGGAACTCACGACGCCCTTGCCCACCGAACCCTTCACCCACACGCAGCGGTGACCGGCGTGCACCGTCACCGGGCCCGCGTGGTACGCGAAGCGGCCCCTGTCGACGACCGGGCGGTTGCCGCGGGCCTGCACGCTGACCGACATCGAGCGCCTGGTCCCCGGATGGTCGGGCACGGTGACGGCGCAGACGTAGCCGTTGCTCCGGTAGACGAGCACGGTGCCGGTGGAGAAGGGCAGGGTCTTCACCTTGCGCCCGGTGCAGGAGCCGTCCGCCGCCTGGGCGCTGCCCGGCGCCACGAGCGCGAGCACCCCGGACGCGGCCAGCACGGCCGCGCCGAGCGCGAGCTTTCGGCGTATCGCACCACGGTCCACTGTCGTCCCTCCCGTACCGCAGTCATGCACCATCAGTCATGCACCATCGATGTACGTACTGATGTACGGACGCACGACATATGTCGGATGGTTGCACGACCGTCAGAAGTGCCCGCCCACCAACCATCAGAAGTACCCACCCACCAACCGTCAGCAGGACACGCCCCCACCGGCCGTCAGTGGGACACGCCCACCGGCTCCTCCGGTTCGGCCTGACCCACGAAGGTCCGCCACAGCGAGGCGTACCGGCCGTCCAGCGCCAGCAGTTCCTCGTGCGTCCCGTCCTCCACCACCTGCCCGTGGTCCATCATCACGACGCGGTCCGCGCGGGCGGCGGTGGTGAGGCGGTGGGCGACGACCAGTGTCGTACGGCGGCCTGCGAGGCGGTCCGTGGCCTGGTTGACCAAGGCTTCCGTGGCCAGGTCCAGGGCCGCCGTCGCCTCGTCGAGGAGCAGGACGTCCGGGTCGACCAGTTCGGCGCGGGCCAGTGCGATCAGCTGGCGCTGGCCGGCCGAGAGGTTGCGGCCGCGCTCGGCGACCTCGTGGAGATAGCCGCCCTCGAGCGTGGCGATCATGTCGTGGGCGCCGACCGCCCGCGCCGCCGCCTCGACCTGGGCGTCGGTGGCGTCGGGCCGGCCGTAGGCGATGGCGTCGCGCACAGTGCCCTGGAAGAGGTACGCCTCCTGGGGGACGACGCCCAGGCGGTGCCGGTACGACGTGAGGTCGAGCGCCCGCAGATCCGTGCCGTCGACCGTCACCCGGCCGCCCGTCGGGTCGTAGAACCGCGCCACCAGCTTGACCAGGGTCGACTTGCCCGCCCCCGTCTCGCCGACGAAGGCGACGGTCTGGCCGGCCGGGATCGTCAACTCGATGCCGCTGAGCGCCTCTTCGTCGGCGCCGTACGAGAAGCGCACGTCCTCGAAGGCGATCTCGCCCCTGAGCGAGCGGACTTCGAGCGGCTCGTCGGCGGGGCTGGTGGAGGTCGGCTCCCGCAGCAGCTCCTGGATGCGGCCGAGAGAGACGGTGGCCTGCTGGTAGCCGTCGAAGACCTGGGAGAGCTGCTGGACGGGGGCGAAGAAGAGGTCGATGTAGAGCAGATAGGCGACCAGTGCGCCCGTGGTGAGCGTCGCCGCCTCGATCCGGCCGGCGCCCGCGATGAGGACCGCGGCGGCCGCGACCGACGCCAGCAGCTGGACGAAGGGGAAGTAGACGGATATCAGCCACTGACCGCGGATCCGGGCGCTCCGGTAGGCGTCGCTGCGCTCCGCGAACCGCCGTCCGCCGTCCCGCTCGCGCCGGAAGGCCTGCACGATCCGCAGCCCGGAGACGGACTCCTGGAGGTCGGCGTTGACCACCGACACGCGTTCACGGGCGAGTTCGTACGCCTTCACGCTCGCCCGGCGGAAGAAGAAGGTGGCGACGATCAGCGGGGGCAGGGTCGCGAAGACGACCAGCGCCAGCTGCACGTCGAGCACCAGCAGGACGCCCATGATGCCGAAGAAGGTGACGACCGACACGAACGCCGTGACCAGACCGGTCTGCAGGAACGTCGACAGCGCGTCGACGTCCGTCGTCATCCGGGTCATGATCCGGCCGGTCAGCTCACGCTCGTAGTAGTCGAGACCCAGACGCTGGAGCTGGGCGAAGATCTTGAGGCGGAGGGCGTAGAGGACGCGTTCGCCGGTGCGTCCGGTGATCCGTGTCTCGCCGATCTGGGCCGTCCACTGGACGAGTACGGCGAGCAGGGCGAGCAGGGACGCCGACCAGACCGCGCCCAGGGCGAGCCGGGTGACGCCCTGATCGATGCCGTGCCGGATCAGGATCGGCAGCAGCAGGCCCATGCCGGCGTCCACGGCGACCAGCAGCAGGCCCACGAGGAGGGGGAGGCCGAAGCCGCGGAGCAGCCGGGTCAGCCCGTAGGAGTCCTCCGGCCGGACCGCCCTTGTCTCGTCGACGTCGGGGGTGTCGTTCGCCGGGGGCAGCGCCTCGACGAGGGTGAGGAGTTCGGGGGTGGCCGGGGAGTCGGCCAGCGCCTGGTCCTTGGGCCGGCGGTCGCCGGTCCACAGATGGGGAGTCACCGCGCGTTCGGCGTCGAACTCGGCGTCCAGCTCTTCACGGACGCTGGTGTCCTCGTGCGGCAGGGCGGGCTCGGCGTGGCCCGGGGAGACGCCACCCAGCTCGTCGGGATCGGTGAGCAGGCGACGGTAGAGGGCGGATCGTTCCTGCAGTTCCTCGTGGGTGCCGATGTCGGCCAGCCGACCGCCGTCGAGGACGGCGATGCGGTCGGCGAGGTTGAGGGTGGAGCGGCGGTGCGCGATCAATAGGGTGGTGCGCGCGTTAGCGCTCGATGAGGGGTGGTGGTCGGGCGACGGGAGGGCCGTACGACCCTCCATGACGTGCTTCAGCGCCTCGTGGATCTCGTGCTCCACGCGGGCGTCCACCGCGGAGGTCGCGTCGTCGAGGACCAGCAGGCGCGGGTCGGTCAGGATGGCGCGGGCGAGCGCGACGCGCTGGCGCTGGCCTCCGGAGAGGGTGAGGCCGTGCTCTCCGACCTTGGTGTCGTAACCGTCGGGCAGCTCGGCGATGAAACGGTCCGCCTGGGCGGCGCGGGCGGCCTTCTCGATCTCCTCCTGCGTCGCGTCGGGGCGGCCGTACGCGATGTTGTTGCGCACGCTGTCCGAGAACAGGAAGGAGTCCTCGGGGACCAGGCCGATCGCGGCCCTGAGGGAGTCCAGGGTCAGCTCGCGCACATCGTGGCCGCCGACCAGGACGGCGCCGTGGGTGACGTCGTAGAAGCGCGGGAGGAGCAGGGAGACCGTGGACTTGCCGGAGCCGGAGGAGCCGACGACCGCGAGGGTCTCGCCGGGGCGGATCTCGAAGCTGAGCCCTTCGAGCACCGGGCCGGATGCGCCGGAGGCATCGCCGTACCCGAAGGACACGTCGTCGAACTCGACCGTCGCGGGCGCGTCCGCGGGGAGGGTCTTGGTGCCCTCCTTGATCGTCGGCTCGGTGTCGATCAGCTGCAGGACGCGCTCGGTGCTCGCACGGGCCTGCTGGCCGACCGTGAGGACCACGGCGAGCATCCGGACCGGGCCGACGAGCTGGGCGAGATAGGTGGAGAAGGCGACGAAGGTGCCGAGGGTGATGTGCCCGCGCACGGCGAGCCAGCCGCCCAGCGCCAGCATCGCGACCTGGCCGAGCGCGGGGACGGCCTGGAGGGCCGGGGTGAACCTGCTGTTCAGCCGTATGGTGCGCAGCCGCCCGGCGAAGAGGCGGCGGCCGACCTCCCGCAGCTTCCCGGTCTCCTGGTCCTCCTGCCCGAAGCCCTTCACCACGCGTACGCCGCTGACGGCGCCGTCGACCACACCCGCGACGGCGGCGGCCTGGGCCTGGGCGTACCAGGTGGCGGGGTGCAGGCGAGTGCGGCTGCGCCTGGCTATCCAGCCCAGCGCGGGCGCCACGGCGAGGGCGACCAGGGTCAGCGGGAGCGACAGCCAGGCCATGATCACCAGGGAGATCAGGAACAGCAGGACGTTGCCGATGGTCATCGGCAGCATGAAGAGCAGGCCCTGGATCAGCTGGAGGTCGCTGGTGGCACGGCCCACCACCTGGCCGGTGGACAGCTCGTCCTGGCGGCGGCCGTCGAGGCGGGTGATCGTGCCGTACATCTCGGTCCGCAGGTCGTGCTGGACGTCGAGGGCGAGACGGCCGCCGTAGTAGCGGCGGATGTAGGTGGCGGCGTAGACGAGGACGGCGGCGCCGATCAGGGCGCCGGCCCAGGGGGCCATGGAACGGCTGTGGTCGCCGATCACGTCGTCGATGATCACCTTGGTGATCAGCGGGACCAGCGCCATGACGGCCATACCGGCCAGCGAGGAGCCGAGGGCGAGGACCACGTCCTTCGGGTAGCGCCAGGCATACCCCACGAGTCGCCGTGCCCAGCCCTCTGTCTCCCCCTGCTGCGCTGCCACGCCGGTGCCCTCCGTTGAAAACGATGTCCCGGAAAGCACCAACGCACGCAGAAGCGGATTTCATCCCTCCGCAACACACGGAAACGGTCGGGCGCGTATCCGCAGGTAGTAGAACCGCGTCGTCTGTGCGGCGTTCTGGTTGTCGTCGCTGACCAGCAGGACCTTCAGACGGCCGGTGTGGTCACGTCCCGTGATCGTCATGCCCTCGATGTTGTCCAGCAGGGGGTTCGGCTGGGGCTGCTTGGCCGTGGCGCCGAGGGAGGGGCAGTCGGCGATGTCCGTGAGCAGGGTCTTCTTGATCAGGTGAACGTCCGGCTGCCCGGTCAGGTTCTCGATGCCGCCGGTGTCCGTGGCACGGCGGAGGTCGGCCTGGTAGAGGCGGACGGTGTTGCCGACGCCCGCGGTGAAGCCGCGCTCCAGGACGAGGAGGCGGCCGTCCGGGGTGGCCTGGACCTCGGGGACGCCGAGGCCGGCGTCGGTGCGGTAGGCGTACTGGGCGGCGAGCTCGAAGCGGCCGTGGTGACGCTTCCAGGTCTGGAAGCGGACGATGCCGGCGGAGTCCCCGGAGATCGCGTACTCCATGGGGGCGAGGAGGGTGCGGCCGCCGGGCAGCAGGGTCAGGCCCTCGAAGGTCTGGTTGCCGGTGGCGCGGCCGGCCGGGGCGACCAGCAGGGAGGACGGGACCGGGAGGCGGTCGAGGATCTTCCCGTCGCGGGAGTGGCGGCGGACGGAGGGCTCGGTCTCGGAGGTGATGAGCCGGGTGCCGTCCCGGTCGATGACCAGCCCCTCGGAGTCGAGGTCGGCGCCCTTCTCGTCGGCCAGGTGGACGGCCGACATCGGCCGGAGGGTCTTCGGATCCAGGTCGAAGAGGGAGGAGCGGTCCTCCAGGGCGGCCAGCGTTCCGTCGCGGTCCAACGCGAGGGCGGAGAAGTTGCCGACGAAGGTGCCGTTGTACGTCGTCTTGTCGAGCGCGTCGGAGAAGCGGTCGATGGAGACGGAGGGCGAACAGGCGTTGTTCGCGGGGGAATCGGCACTGGCGGGCCCGGCGGCGGACAGACAAGTGGCCGCCGCCAGGCCCGCGGTGAGGGTGGCGAGTACGGTACTCAGGCGCATGGGCGTCACCGTAGGGCGGCCCGATGACGGGCGGGAGACCGCCTCGTGAAGCGTCAGCCCTGCGGCGGCACCGCCACGAACGCCTCGCTCGGCGCGCTCGTCGGGGTGTAGCGCGTGACGGCGGACGTCGTCGGCACCAGGTCCTTGTGGATGGCCTTGGCCACGTTCTGGATGGTGGTGACGCCGTAGTCCATGGTGCTGTTGTCCTGCGTCAGCACCGTGATCATGTAGTCGTGGCCGGCGCCGTTGAAGGTGCCCAGGCTGTGCACCCGCCAGCCGTGCGTGGAGCGCTGCAGCCAGCCGTTCTTGACGTGCACGGCGACCGAGGAGGGCGCACCGGCGGGCGTGCCCCAGCGCTGCGACGAGATGACATTGCCCATCAACTTAAGGATGTAGGCACGGGAGTTGTCGCTCAGCACGGTGTTCTTGGCGGTGATGAGCTTGAGCAGCTTCTGCTCGTCGGTGACGTTCTCCTGGGTCAGGCCCCAGTAGCCGTCGGCCCCAGGCGTGGTCTTCGTCATGCCGGCGGCGGCCAGGAAGCCCTTGATCTTCGTCATGCCCAGCTGCTTCCACAGCTTGCTGGTCGCGGTGTTGTCCGACTTGGTGATCATGGCGGTGGCGAGCGACTGCTCGGTGGTGGTCAGATACCGGTTGTGCTTCTTCGCGTCCCACAGCAGCGTGGCGAGGACGGTGACCTTGACCGTGCTGGCCGAGTCGTACGCGGTGGTGGGCCGCAGGGTGCAGGTGGTTTTGGTGGAGCGGTCGTACAGGCCGACCGCGACCGTGCCCTTGCGGTTGGCGAGAGCCGCCGTGATGTCCTTCTTCAGCTTGTCGGCCAGGCCCGCCTTGGCGGAGGTGCAGCTGACCGCGGGCGCCGTCGCTGCGGCGGGCGTGGCGGCGGCGATGCCCGGTATGAGCACCGCGGCGCCGACGGCGGCGGCCAGCAATTTGGCGCGTCTGGATGTCCGGTGAGTCATACCTGTGTTGACTCACGCGTTCACCCGAATGGTTGTACGTGCGGATCTTGTGATTGGGCAAAGCCTTCGCAAGCCGTTGGGGCACCCCGCACGCGTCGGTGACCGGAACCGGCTGAGTCACCCCCTCCGGTCTCGTGCTTCGCTCACACAGGTGAACTAAATCTTGGACCCGGGCGTGTCCCGGTCGCCGCACAGGAGCATGGCGATGTCCCGGTAGTTCAGCCGGGGCTTCCCAACTCCTTTCCTCGGAGAGTCCCGTGAAGCTTCGCTCCTGGTCCCTCGCCGCCGCACTCGCCCTGACCGCCCTCGTGCTGCCCGCGCAGGCGGCCTCCGCCGAGGTCGCCGCTCCTTCCTGCCCGGACGGATCCGTGTGCTTCTGGAGCGGTGAGGGCTTCGGCGGCGACTACTGGGAGTGGACGGCACGCAGCGGATACCGCGACATGCCGCCCAATCTCCACGACAACGTCGGCTCCTTCGTCGCGAGCACCCGCGCCTGCTTCATCAACTGGGACCCGGTCGAGAAGCGGGACGTGTTCAACGGCGACTGGCGTTCCCAGTACTACGGAGACTTCGGCGGCCGCATCGACGGCGTGGGGCCGGGCTCCTGCTGATACGGAGCCCGTTCAGCCCAGGTGCGTCGGCGCGAACATCCGCAGCACCGCCGGGAGTACGACCCCGACGGGCCCGGAGTCGCCAGGGCCTTCGTCAGGTCTACTTCCAGGGTCTCGGGGGTCGTGCGGCCCCCGGGGACGCCGAAGGACTCGGCGAGCGCCGCGTAGTCCGGACGGGTCAGTTCCGTCGCCGTCGCCCGGCCGAAGGCGTCGGTCATGTACTCGCGCAGGATGCCGTAGCCGCCGTCGTCGACGATCAGTCAGGTGACCGGCAGGTCGTACTGCTTCGCCGTCGCCAGTTCGGCGATCGAGTTCAGCGCCCCTCCGTCGCCCGACACCGCCAGCACCGGGCGGGTCGGGTCGGCAGCGGCCGGAGTAGGTGGACGCGATCTGGCAGCAATTGCTGTCACTGAAATCCCCTGTTCATGCATGGAGTTCAGCCAGGACCTACCGAATATCGCCCATCCAGAGTCGTCGCCCCAACTCGTCGAGGTCCGCCCGCCGCTCTTCGTACTCGGGCAGCGCAATCCGCAGCAGCCGCCAGAAGTCCTCTCGGTGCCCGGACACTTTCACGTGGGCCAGTTCATGTGCGATGACGTAGTCGATCAGATGCATGGGCAGCTGGAAGAGCGGCCACCCGAGACTCATCAGCCCCTTGGCGCCCGCCCCGTCCTGCGGCGGTCGATAAGAACCCCACCGGTCCCCCAGGTCCCGCACCTCGAGTTCCGGCTCGGTCACACCCATGCGAGCTGCCCACGGCTGAAGCCGATGTCCCGTCCAGTTCAGGCCGGCCCGGCAGTACCAGTCGACAAGCGCTGCCCGCCCCGCCCGCGGCTCCGCCGCCAGGTCCGGGCCCATGACAAGGCGCCCCGCAATCAGCCGGACCCCTACGGCCGCCCCCTCCTCACCGGACACAGCCAGCCGATACGTCCGCCCCAAATAGCGGAAGACCTCTCCGTCGGCGAGCTGTTTGACGGGGCTGAGCGGGCGAGTGCGCTCCCGCTCCCGCCGCTTGGTCAGCAACCAGTCCCGGTGAGCTCGTACGAACTGCTCCGCCTCGGCCGTCGAACGCCCGGCAGGGGTGTGCAGGGTGAGGGTCGCGTCAGTCTCGACAGTCAGTGCGAACCGTTTCCTGCGGGCGCTGGAGCGCACCCGCAGAGCCAACCCGTCCACAGTGAGCAGGGCTGCGGGGTCGGAGTACGTCGAAGGATCGGCTGGCGCGGTCACCCGCCTATTCTCCCCTCGCCCTGCCCCGGAACTGCCGAAGGTTGTCCTGCGCGAAGGACGCCAGGCGCTCAGCCGCGTTCTCCAACGGCGCCCAGTCCGCGCCCACAGGCCGGACACCGCCACCGAGCAGAACTTCGTGGAGGTCTCCGGCCAGCATGCTGATGTCCTGGTGCTGCCCCTGGTACGACGGCCTGGCCATGGCCCAGGTGGCCACGTCGCAGACCTTGCCCGTGAGCTGCCTGATGTCTCCGCTTCCTGTCAGCCTGATCCCAGGGGTGTCCTCCAGGATCTGCTCCACCAGCCGGTACACCTTCTGTTCGAGCGGCGTGAGACCGGCGAGTTCCGGGGACTCCTCCTGCTCTTGCCTGGCCTCCTCGATCAGCGGGCCGAACTCCTCGATCTGCTCCTCGAAGCGGCCCGGCATCGTGCGCAGGATTTCTTCCAGGCGCTTGGAGAGCCGCTCGTACTTCGCGGGGTCCTCCCGCTTCGTCCGCTCCTCCAGATGGAAGCGGAGCGCATGGCCCATCTCCGCCGCGGCTTCCTGCGGCGGCAGCCGCCGCACGGCGTCGTCGAAGGTGAGTGCGGTGAGCGAGACAGGCGGAATGACCTGCTCGATCTCCGGGCCCTCGAGATGGTCGGCAATCATGGCCCGGACCTTGCGCCCGTACCGACGCAGCGTGAACGTGCCGCCCTCGTCGTCCCGGCACAGACGCCGCACCCGCTTCTGGAGCAGGCTCCAGCGCCTGGCGTCCGCAACGTAGTCGAGGGCACCCTCGTGCGGAAGGACGCGCTCAAGGGTGGCGAGGAACGCGTGCAGCACCTCGTCGAAGTCGAACCGCAAGGCTTCGGGTTGCAATGCGAGAGCCGCGGGACCCAGCTTGGCGAGCTGGTCGAGCTCTGTGTCGTCGATGCCGTTGCGCCGCAGGAAGTCGCGGACGTTTTCGGCAGCGGGACCGAGATTGCTCACCTCGTCGGACAACTTGCGCATGGTGTCGGTGACATCGGCGTTCCGGTATCCGGCAAGTGCGCTGGAGAGGTGCTCGAAGACGCCGTAGTAGTCCACGACGTAGCCGACTTCCTTGCCGGTCGAGGTGCGGTTGACACGCGCGACGGCTTGGAGCAGCTCGGCGTCACGGATCGGCCGGTCCAGATAGAGCACCTGCTCGCGTGGGGCATCAAATCCCGTGAGCAGCATGGACTTTACGATCAGAAACGCGATGGGGCTGTCGGGGTGCACGGGATCGGGCACCGCGGTGGGCAGCGGCGCCTCGCTGTTCGCGGCATCGGACCACGGGGTGTTCATGCCGTCGGCGGGGTCGGTCGACGGTATCGGGGCTTGCGGTGGATTGAAGGGGGTCACGGCGACCCACTCCGGATCGGGCGCCAGCTCGGGGAACGCCTTCTGGAAGCGCTCGGTGTACGCCTCCTGGCGACCGGCGTCGGTCCACTCCCTCCACTCCCCCCGCTTGTGACCCGAACCCGGCGAGATGATCGGCACGAAGTCGATCCGGCGCAGCAACGCCCGGAACTGGTGGGCCTGGTGGAGATAGCGCAGCCTGCTGGACAGCTCCTCCAGCCGAATCCCGGCCACCGACTCCGGGTCGAACTCGGCGAGCTCGGCAAGTAGCTCGTCACGGGCCTTACGCAGAGCGTGGTGGTACTGCACAGCCGCCTTACGACTGACGGCCGCGACCTGCGCCTTGAAGCCGCCGGGCAGCACCGTGGTCACCCAGTGCTCCAGCATGTCCTCGGCCTTTGCCTCGATCATGGGAACGGACTCGGCGACGTCCCGCTCGGTGGGCCACCGCTTGAGCAGCGCGGCCCGCTCCTCGGGGGTGCGGTCCCGGACGAGGTCGTCGAATCCCTCGTCGAGGACCTCTCCGTCACGGACTTCGCCTTCCCCGGTCCGCCCCTCGTAGCGGATACGGACGACGACGCCGTCGTGTTCGGCGTCCTCCATCCGGTACTCGTCGAGGAAGCCCCGGGGCGAGTCGCCCCGCCCGAAGATCCGGCGGGTGTCCTCCTCACGTCCGGTGATGATCGGCGTACCCGTGAACCCGATCTTGGCGGCGTTCGGAATCGCCTTGCGCAGGGCGGCGTGCAGGACGCTGGTGTGCGAGCGATGTGCCTCGTCGACGAGGACGAGGATGTCCCGCGAGGTGTTGCACTCGGGGAAGTCCGGTACGGAACCCTGGGATTCACCTTGTCCCTGTCCGGAGTCCTCGCTCTCCCCGCTCTCCTCGACGAGGTCCCGGTCGTCCCCGCTGCCTTCCGCGTCCCCGGCGAAGGTGAACCCGGTCCCGTACTTCTGGATCATCCCGAAGACGACACGCCGCCCGCCGTCCCGCAACAGCCCTTCCATCTGTGTCCGGGTCTTCGCCGTCTCGACATCGGACTCGCTGAGTTTCAGTGTCCGCGAGAGCTGGGTCTGCAACTGGGTGCGGTCGGTGACCACGACCACCATGAACTCGCTCAGCCGATGGTGCAGATGGACCCGGCGCACCAGGAACGTCATGGTCAGCGACTTACCGGAGCCCTGCGTGTGCCAGATGACACCGCCACGCTCGTCATCGGTGTCCCGCCCGGCACGAGCCCGCCCGGTCAGCAGTCTGCGTACGGCCTTCTCGGCGGCCCGGTACTGCTGATGCCGGGCAACAGCCTTCACCGTGCGTACGGCCCCGCCGTCCGCTCCGGACTCGACAGCCATCGGGATCACGTAGTGCCGTACGACATTGAGCAGGGCGGCCGGCCGCAGGACCACACCGACCAGCTTCTGCTGCTCACCGAGCGGCGCGGGCGCAGACGGTCCGGCGTCGGCCGGGAGCAGCCCGGCGGTACGCAACTCCCGCCGCAACGTGCCCTCTTCCTCCGGTTCGACACTGCGCCACGGGTGGAAGTGCTCGGGCTCGGAGGTGACGGTACCCAGGTGGGCGGTCTGACCGGTCGCGGCGACGAGGAGCTGGACGGTCCGGAACAGTTCCGGCACACCGGCGGGGACGGGAGTACCGGTGGCGTCGAGGTCCAGAACAGGATTCCCGGCGTAGTGCCGAAGATCGAGTACGGCACTGCGGACGGGCTCGGCGAGATCGGCGCTCTTGCACTCGACGGCGACGAGCGGGATGCCGTTCACGAAGAGGACGAGGTCGAGTATCGACAGCTCGCCCGAGCGGCTGCGCACGCGGAGTTGGTCGACGACGGTGAAGGTGTTGCGCGTGACGAGGTCCGGATGCCATTCGACGTACTGGACGGTGGCGGACGGACCACCGTGCGCGGCGGAGGGCGAGGGCAGCGTCCAACCGTGGAGCAGCATGTCGGTGGCGGCGAGATTCGCCTGCACGACGCCCTTGCCGAGGGAGAGGGAGGCAAGCTCGCTGACCGCCCGCCGGATGTCGTCCTCGCCCATCCAGGGCTGACCGTCACTGCCCCGGAGGTTGATCCGCCTCAAAGCAGGCCCGAGCTGGTCGACGAGTAACGGCACAGCCGCGTCAAGCGTGTCCAACTCCACGCCCGGGACGTGCGTCCACCCCATGGCCTCCAACTGCGCGACGAACGGCCGCTCCACCTCGTCCCGCTCGACGTGCACCACCACGGCCCGCGCCTCTCCATGCGTCCCTCTGTTCCCCGGAGATCCATTCTGCGCCTTGGGAGGGAGGTAAGGGGAAGAGATCCGGACGGAGGACATGGCTGAGCGCGCGGACGTACGAGGCTTTGTGACGGTACGTCCGCACGCTCGGCGGGGCAGGTCAAGTGCCGGGGCCCTCCTCGGGGGCGGCATCGGAGGCCTCGTCGTCACAGAACGCCAGGAGGCGGGCTCCCCTACTCCGGGCGATGCGATGCACATCGTGCAACGATTCGGTCAATCGAGCGGCAAGAAAACGGAGTTGGGGCGCTGTGGCCTTGCCGTCACCGAGGAGATCGGCGGCGTGGCCGAGGAGGTCGCCGGCCATGTCGAGCTGGACGGCTTCGACGTTGTCGGCGATGCGGGAGAGATGACTGGTGCCGGTGATGTCGGTGACGAGGTAGCAGGGGTTGCCGTCGAGGTTGGACCAGGGCAGGAGACGGGGCCGGCTGACTGTGGTGGCGGCGATGTCGCGGCTCTCGTAGATCATGCGGCGGCCACCTCGGTGCCGCGAATTCGGCGCGAGCCGACGTCGACGCCGTGGATACGCCGTGGCCCTACGTCGACGCCGTGCACGGCGAGCCAGAGGGCCCGACGGCGGGCGCGCTGCTGTCTGGCCTGCTCGCGCTGTTCGTGGGCGAGGAGGTAGGGGCGGACGAGTCGGGAGTCCTCGCCGCGGAGGGGGATTTCGTGCGGGGAGGGGCGGCGGTGGGGTGCGACAGGGGCAGCAGGCACGGGGGTGAGCGGTGCCCCTCCCTCGGCGGAGTGCCGGTGACGCCCGGAGGCGGGCCACAGCGGCCGCAGCAGCGGCTCGACGAGGCGGACGATATGGTGCAACACGTTCTCAACTCCAGAGTGGTTGAGGGCCATGCCCCCGGGCCGTCGCAAGCGGTCGCGGGGGTCCTTTCTCTCGGCCGAGATCACTCGGCGCCTGTGCAAGAGGTAACCGCTCGGACACCCTCCGCAGGTACCGTTGGAAGACGGTGGGACCGTGAACGCCGTGAACGCCGTCGTTGAACACCATGCAAGCCGTCGGGAGTTGAGGACATGGCACGGAAGCGCACCCCCAACCACGCCCTGGACAAGCTGCTTGACCAGGCACGATGGACCAGGACCCAGCTCGCACAGCAGGTGAACCGCCTCGGCTCTCAGGCAGGACTCGACCTTACGTACGACCGCACCGCAGTCGCGCACTGGATTGCAGGAGTCCAACCAAAGCCCCAGGTCAGGGCCCTGATCGTCGAATCCCTCTCGGCACGGCTGGGACGACCCGTCACCCATGCGGAAGTCGGCCTGGAGCCTGCCCCGTCACTCACGGGATCCGAAAACGCCGACACTGTCGAGGAGTTGATCGACCTCGGAAGGGCAACCATGGATCCGTCCCGCCGCAGCGTGCTGGCCGCCACGGTCTTCTCTGCCGCACTGTCAGTTCCCGCGTTCACCCTCCCCGCGCGAGCGGCGGAGGAACCGGTGACTCCCGGCAAAAGGACCGTTCGTATCGGCTCTTCACAGGTGCAGTCGATCCGCACAATGACCGACCGGATCGCGGACATCCTCGATGAACTCGGCGCCGGGCACGCGATGCCCATGGCGTCCGCGTTCCTCGTCAACACCGTCGGCCCCTGGCTCCAGGCACAGGCCACGGAATCCGTCCGCAAGAACATGCTGGCCGCCGCGTCCGACCTCACGTACCTGACCGGATGGATGGCCATGTACGAGAAGGCCCACGGCCTCGGACAGCGCTACTACATCCAGGCCCTCGGCCTGGCTCGCGAGGCGGAAGACCACGTCACCTACTGCAGGACGCTGCGGGGCATGTCTCTCCAAGCCTCCAACCTGGGCTACGGCCAGAAGGCTCTGGAACTCGCCGACTCCGCAGCGGAAGCTGCCCCCTCTGCGGGCCCGCGACTCGTGGCGTTCCTGCGCGGACAGCAGGCTCACTCCTCGTCCATGGTGGGCCTCAAGCAACAAGCCCACACCCGCCTGAAAGAAGCGGAGATGGCGCTGTCGAGGGCGGACAATCGCCGGGACGCGATCGGCGGCTACGACCAGACCGCCTACCTCTTCCACGTCTCCCATGTGCTGTACGAGGAGAAGGATTTCACGGGCTCGATCAAAGCCCTGAAGCAGTCGATCCGCCTCCAGCCGAAGCAGGAACGCCAGGGCCGTGTGCACGCCTATGCGCTTCTCGCGCAGCGCCAGCTACGCGTCGGCCACTTGGACGCAGCCTGCGAGAGCTGGTCACGGTTCCTTGACGAGTACGAACACGTGTCGTCCAACCGTGGTGACGACCACTTCCGCACGATGAGCACGGAGCTGCGTCGGCACGCAACCGCGCGCCCTGTGCGAGAGCTTGCGCTTCGCGCGCGGGACGTGGCTGCGGCCAAGGCTGCCTGAGGTCTTCAGCACTCAGGAACGTTCGGTATATGGGCCGAGGGACAGTGAAGGATCTTCGAACGCGATGACTGACCGAACCATCCTGAACGCGTCAATGCCGAACGGCTGGCGGAAGTCCTCCTACAGCAACGACCAGGGCGGCAGCTGCCTGGAGGTCCTGGACGGCCACCCCACGGGCGTGCCGGTCCGCGATTCCAAGTCCCCCGAGGGGCCTGCGTTGGTCTTCCTGTCAGCTGGGTGGACGGCATTCGTTGCAGCGGTCAAGGTCGGAAGCCTCCCCGCCTGACCGCTCCACACCACTATCCGTCCGGCCGTCGCTCCTCCCACGGCGAGGGCCGGATGCTGTTACGCAGCCACCGAGGCGGTACCCCTCCCCGAAAGCAGATCGTCCGCGAGGCCCTGGCTAATCCGATGCAGCTTAGCCAATTCCTCTAGTTCGCTACTAATTTGCTCGTCGAATGAGCGCGCAAGGGCTACGACCTTTCGCTGCCCCGCCCGTGGAACGTTCGGAACCAACAGCCTGCGGACCGCAGTCTGGGAAATGTTTCCCTGCCCAGTGCTACCACTGAGCAACGCCTCAACCTGGGCACGAACAGCTTCGCCACTCAGAATGGTGAACAAGTAATCCGCATTTGATCGCTCTTCGTTAGGAATCAGGCGCAAAGTCTTGTCGCTCAACATGAGCTTGGCTCGCGTACGCCCGACGAGACATACCACGCCGACAAGGCTTCGGGCTCCATTTGCTCGCGCCATCAGAAGGTCGCCGGGCCGAACTTCAAGATCCATCCGTGGAGACAAGCCGTGAGGGAGTCGCTTGGACTCATTTGGGGAGAAGTACCCGGATGTCACAGCACTTACTCGAATAACTCCCCACTCATCCGGCCCAGGCGGCACAGCCTCGCAAGCTGGACTCCAGCCAGCTTCGATCCGCTCCAGGAGTGAACTGAGCGACACAGCCCTCTCCTCACCTGATGGAATCTCAGATTCGATGGCAGACATCAAAGCCGCCTGCCGGGTACTGCGCAACTTGGCGATCGACGCCTCAGTTCCGCGCTTCAACTCGGTAAAACTGTCGATCACCTCAACGATCCGCCGCTGCGCAGCCACCGGAATCAAGGGAAACAATAGCGCCCCGAACCGGTCGCCACCCAGGTGAGCAATACTGGTCGTCTGTTTGGCAATCGCAGCGAAGACCCCGGTCGCCAGCCAACGCTCGAAGACTACCTGGGCATATGCAGGAAGAACATCAACACCCGGCCGGAACCGGATCAAGGTGTTCTGAAAGCAGAACTTTCCCTCCGCTCCGTCGTAAATCGCGCTACGCCCAACGAGTTCTAGACTCTGCCCCTCATTTAGCAGAATGTCACCGGGCTTGAGTCCATACGTTTCACGCTCCGCGCCAGTGAACCCCATTGTGTTCACATCCGCGTAGTCAATCCGCCCCAGATGAACGTTCGCCACGCGCAGATACGGGAACTGCCCAGGCGCATCCCGGGATGCCGGCGAGAGCTGCTTCCCCATGCGGACGTCACCAACGTTCCGAACTTCGGTCCACTGGATCTCGGCGCTATCCCGCATAACCCAGCTCCTTCAAGAACCCATCCAGCTCTCCGGCCGTCCGCTCCCGCCCCGCCCGAATCTCCCTCAGCGAAACGGCGTACTTCTGCTCCCACGTCTCATAAGACGCCGCCAACTCCCGCTGCCACCGCACCACATGCCCGTCCAGCTTCACCGCAAGGTCGTCCCGCAGCAGGTCAAGCACCACCCGGCGCTCCCCCTCCGCGTCCAACTCCGCCCGCGCCCGGAACAGCCGCGGCGGCTCCTCCCCCAGCGTCGGCGGATCGCTCGGATGCGGATACCGGTGGAAGTCCGCCTCAAGGCGTTTGATGTCCGCGCCCGCCTTCGTGCGCGCCTTCCTCACCCTCGCCAGCTCAGCCGTAAGCTCGGCCAACTCCTCGACACTCAGGGTGACTTCCTCCGAGTCAACCTCACCCTCGGACGGGTCGCCGTCAGCCTCCGGCTCCTCCCCACCCCCGGTAAGCCGCGCGCTCAGCTCCTTGAACCGCGCTTCCGCCTCCGCCTTGCGCGCGTCCGCCTCCGCCAGCTCCTCCAGGAACCCGGGAGCGATGGCGGCGACCACCTTGTGGTCGTACGCCTGACGCCGCTCCGCCGCCGTCCTCGTGCGCAGCTTCTTCGTCCGCGCGTCCTGTTCGGGGGAAAGCAGCGTGTCGACGTTCTCGACCCACCCGTCGACGACACCCGCGAACCCGTTCTCCGACAGCGCGAGCAGGTCGTACTTGGCGTCCCACCACCAACCCGCGACCGCACCGGACAGCGCGTACCGGTCCAGCAACCCGACCCGGCCAAGCCGTTCCACGAACGACGACATCAACTGTCCCCGCACTGCCATCAGCGCGGCCTTACGCTCAGAGGACGTGGACGCGGCCAGAGCTTCAGGCGTGGCCGCGACCGCCTCCAGCCGGCGGGCAGCCTGCTCCTCCCACCACTTGCCGAACTCCGCCCGCAGCGCCTCCTCCCGGGGCCGGGCCAGCTCGCCCAGCTCGGGACGGCCACCCGCTGCCTCGTCCCGGAAGTCGACGTACGCAGGGTCCGCCGGCTCCCGCTCCACGAACAGATCGGTCACCCCGATCCCGTACGAGTCGAGCAGCGGCTTCTTCGCCTCGATCTCCGCGCGCGGCACCCCGCCCACCAGATGCGCCCGCACGTCCTGCGGCTCGGGCGGCGGCGTGTTGTCCACGTACCGGCGGATGTTGAGGTTGTCGTCGTTGGCGGCGAGCTCCTCGCGGGTCACGATCCGCGAGAAGCCCGGTACCTCCTCGTACGCGTGGAACGTCGAGACGATCTTCTCGGCGTGCTCGGGGAGCAGGATGTTCTGGGCCCGCTCCGCGTGGAACTCGCGGTCGGCGTTGATGAACAGCACCTTGCCCTCCCGCGCCCGGTCCTTCCGGCCCGGCGGGCGGAGCACCAGGATGCAGGCCGGGATGCCGGTCCCATAGAAGAGGTTCGGGGCGAGGCCGATGACCGCCTCGATGGCGTCCTTCTCCAGCAGCTCCGTACGGATGGCCTGCTCACCGCCACCGCGGAACAGCACCCCGTGCGGCATGACCGTGATCACCATGCCACCGCGAGGGCCCTCCCGCTTGGCCTCCCACAGCATGTGCTGGAGGAACATCAGGTCGGCCTTGCCGCGCTCGCTGGTCGCCCCGTACTTGGCACGCTCCGCCGGGTGCGCCAGGTCCGCGAGGGTGTAGTCCAGGGAGAACGGCGGATTGCTGAGCACCCCGTCGAACCGGTCCTCGTCCGAGCGCGGTACGTGCGCCGGCTGCGAGAGCGTGTCCCCGGTGGCCAGGTCGAAGCGGCGCACCCCGTGCAGGACCATGTTCATGGTCGACATGATCCAGGAGCCGGAGTTGGCGTCCTGACCGGCGAAGAACATCGATGACGTGTCGCCGCCGTGCTCCTCCACATACTCCGCCGCGTGGATGAGCATGCCGCCCGAGCCGACGCACGGGTCGTAGATCCTCATGTTCTCGGTGGGGGCGAGGAGCTCGACCATCATGCGGACCACGGCGCGCGGGGTGTAGAACTCGCCGCCCTTGCGTCCGGCCGTGTCCGCGAATTCCTTGATCAGGTACTCGTAGGCGGCACCGATCAGGTCGGGGAACTCGAAGTCCTCCGTGCGCAGCCGGATCCGCCCGAAGTGAGCGATGAGGAGCTGCAGGCGCTGGTCGGCGAGCTTGGCCGCGCCGGACGCGGCGCCCGATCCGCCGATGCGGTTGAAGTCCAGGTGGTCGAAGAGGCCCTTGAGCTTGCTGTTCTGCCCCTCAAGCGCTTGCAGCGCGGGACGCAGGGTCATCTCGTTGATGTTGTGGGTGGCGGCGGAGACCTTGTGCCAACGCGCTTCCTCCGGCACGTACAGCACATCGCGCTTGCGGTAGGGGCCTGGCTGTTCCAGGTAACCGGGAACGTCCTCGTCGCTGAGCTTCAGCTCCTCGACCGCGTACTCCCTGAGCCGGTCCCTGGCCGCCTCGAACTCGTCGTTGGCCCGCTTCAGGAAGAGCAGTCCGAAGATGTAGTCCTTGTACTCGGAGGCGTCCATCGTGCCGCGCAGAATGTCGGCGGCGGCCCACAGATGCCGTTCCAGCTGGGCGAGCGTGAGCTTGGCCATGTACGCGACTCCCTACGACCCGACCTGAGACAACGGAGAGACTTTATTGCCAGGTCGGGGCCATATCGAAATCAGCGCGTAGTCGCGGCCGACGGGATCAGTACGTGTCGATGTGCAGCGCCTTCTCGACGAACTCATGCACATCTGTGTACGGGTCCCTGTCCCACCTGGCCACATGCGCCGCGTGCTGGCCGTTCATCCGCTCAGCGTTCTTGCGCGCCGTCTTGTAGCGGCCCAGTACCTGGTGCGGCAGGACGACCTTGGGAGTCGTGGCGTCCTGGGAGCCGCGCTGGAACGGGAGCCGCTCGGCCGCCCCGTCGCACACCCCGGCGAACGAGCCGCTGACCGGCTTGTAGTGGGCGAGGCGCCACACCTCGAAGCATGGATGCGAAAAAGCGACGCCGATACCGGCCGCGTCCGCCTTCTCCAGTGCGTCGCGGATGTACTTGTACCTGTCGTGGTCGAAGAGGCACCAGACTTGAGGCAGGTACTTCGCCTCCAGTTTGGCCCGCTTCGCCTTCCGGTCCTCTTCGAGCTTCAGCCTGATCGCCTGCGCGACGAGGTCGAGCGGCTTGCGTCCGCTGTCCGCCTTGCGGTTGGCGATGTGTATCTCCACCGGGACCTCGTCGGCGAGGGGTACGCCCTGGTCCTTGAGGATGTCGAGATACGAGGGCTCGGTCACCTTGCCCTCGGTGAGGACGAAGACCTGGCGCCTGCGCTGCCCGCCCCCTCGGGCCGGACGTGCCCACGAGTCCTTGCCCTTCTGCGCCCGCCCCATCAGTCGCGTCCCGCCCCGTCCGTTCGGTCGCCCGTCTCGTCGTATGCGCCGGCCTCACGCGCCACCAGCAACCGCCGCGCGATCTGACCCTCCAGAAGGGCCGGAACCCCACCGAAAGCGCCCGCGAGGTACGACTGTGTGAGGTCCTCGTCCTTGCCCGGCTCGACATCGGTGAGCGGATACAGCTCGGTCGCGCCGTCCTTGTCCTTCTGCGTCAGCCACACCTGGGCGGGCTCGAGCAGCCGCTCGCCGCTCGGTGTGGTGAGCACCGTCGCGTCGTGCGATGTGAAGACCAGCTGGGCACCCTTGGGGTTCGCGTACGGGTCGTGGAAGAGCCGGACCACCTCAGCCGCGAAGCGGGAGTGCAGGCTGGCGTCGAGTTCGTCGACGAGGAGGACCGCGCCCTCGTCGAGGGCGAGGAGCAGAGGGCCGAGGAGGGCGAACCAGGAGCGGGTGCCGTAGGACTCCTCCTGCCAGTCGAAGGGGACCTCACCCGCAGCCGAACGGTGCGTGAGCTTCACCGCGTCCACGCCCGGCCCCTCCGGCACCACCCTTGCTCCGGTGATACCCAGGTCGGCGACCCGCAACAACTCCTGGATCCGAGCAGCCCTCGGCCCTGACAGCTCCTTCGTCGTGAACTGCTCGCGCGCCGGCCGCTCGACCTCCGGACTGATCATCCAGAGGTTGCGCCGGAACCAGTGGAAGAGCGGAGAGAGCTGCGGGTGGTTGTCCGTACCGGCCGTGGAGAGCAGCAGGGCGTTGGGCCGCGTACGCCGTACCAGCTGGGACCGGTCCCGGACACGTCCGCCGGGCCACTTGAAGACGTCCGGCCGGGAAGCGTCGCGGTCGAGCCATTCCTGGCGGTGGCCCTTCGGGTAGCTGTGCAGCCATTCGGACTCGACACGGGTGGCGCCCAGCTCGAAGCCGTACGTCCAGCGGACCGAGTCGATGACGACGTCGACCTCGAAGAAGGAGGGTTCGCTCTCGCTCTTGGGGCTCAATCCGAAGACGTGCCGCGGGATGCCGTCATAAGAGGCCCAACGCGCATAGGAGTTGAGGACCGCGTTGCGCATGTCGGTCATGGCGGCCAGCACGTTCGACTTGCCTGAGGCATTGGCCCCGAAAACGCCGATCAGCGGGAGCACGGGGACGGATCCACCGCCGGTGAGTTCCACCAAGTTCGCCGATCCGCGCTGTGCGTCGTCGGGCACGACGAAGGACAGCTCCTGTTCGTCTCGCAGGGACCGTACGTTCGCGACGCGGAACCTCAGCAGCACGCTGTCCTCCTCTCCGGGCTCAGGGTAGTGGCCGCATCTGACATCGGCCCGGCCGGGACGCCTGCGACCTCACGGAACATATCCCTTGAAGGTCACCGCGACCAGCCGATCGGGTGATCAGGCCGTGCCCAGGTGCGTCGGCGCGAACATGCGGAGGAGCGCCGGGAGGACGACCACGGACGGGCCCGGCTCGGCCAGGGCCTTGGCGAGGTCGGTCTCCAAGGTCCGCGGGCTGGTGCGCACGCCGGGGACGCCGAAGGACTCCGCGAGGGCCACGTAGTCGGGGCGGGTCAGTTCCGTCGCCGTGGCCTGCCCGAAGGCGTCGGTCATGTACTCGCGCAGGATGCCGTAGCCGCCGTCGTCGACGATCAGCCAGGTGACGTTCAGGCCGTACTGGCGTGCCGTGGCCAGCTCGGCGACCGAGTACAGGGCGCCGCCGTCACCGGACACTGCCAGCACCGGGCGGGTCGGGTCGGCGGCGGCCGCGCCCAGCGCCGCGGGGAAGCCGTAGCCGAGGCCGCCGGCGCCCTGGGCGGAGTGCATCAGGTTCGTGTTCCGCGGGTCGAAGGCCGACCACGCCCAGTACGCCAGGATCGTCATGTCCCAGAAGGACGGGGAGTCGGCCGGCAGGGCCCGGCGGACGGACGTCAAGACGTCCTGTTCCAGGGTCAGTTCCTGGGCGGCGATGCGCTGTGAGACGCGGGTGAGCAGGTTACGTACGCGCTCCGGTGCCGTCGGGTCCGTGCGCTCCCGCGCCGTCTCGAGGAGCGCCTGCAGCGCGAGGCGCGCGTCCGCGTGGATGCCCAGCGCCGGGTGGTTGGACTCCAGCTTGCCGAGGTCCGCCTCGATCTGGATCACTCGGCCCCGGGGCTTGAACGTGTGGTAGTTGGAGGAGAGTTCGCCGAGGCCCGAGCCGACGACGAGCAGTACGTCGGCGTCCTCCAGGAAGTCCGTCGTATGGCGGTCCTCCAGCCAGGACTGGAGGGACAGCGGGTGCGTCCAGGGGAAGGCACCCTTGCCGCCGAACGTGGTGACGACCGGGGCGTCGAGCCGCTCGGCCAGCTGCCTGAGCTTGCCGGACGCGTCCGCCCGTACCACTCCCCCGCCCGCGATGATCGCCGGACGGGCCGCACGCGACAGCAGGTCGGCCGCCACGGCGGTGAGTTCGGGGCGCGGAGCCAGTTCGTCCGGGGTCGCGTCGACCGCCGTGACCATCGGCAGTGCGGTCGATGCGAGCAGTACGTCCTGCGGGATCTCCAGCCACACCGGGCCGTGCGGAGCCGTCAGCGCCGACTTCCAGGCCGCCGCGATCGCGGACGGGATCTGGGACTGGGTCCGGACCGTGTGGACCGACTTGACCACACCCCGGAACGAGGCCGCCTGGTCCGGGAGTTCATGCAGATAGCCGTGCCGGCCGCCGCCGAGCCCCGCGGTGGGGATCTGGCTGCTGATCGCCAGGACGGGGGCGCTGGCCGCCGCCGCCTCCTGGAGCGCGGCCAGGGAGGTGAGGGCTCCCGGGCCGGTCGAGAGGAGCAGCGGGGCCGCCTCGCCGGTGATGCGGCCGTACGCGTCCGCCGCGAAGCCCGCGTTGTTCTCCACCCGGAGGCCGATGTACCGCAGATCCGAGCGGCGCAGCGCGTCGAACATGCCGAGGGCGTGCTGGCCGGGCAGACCGAAGACGGTCGTCGCGCCCAGCCCGGCCAGGGTCTCCACGACCAGGTCTCCACCGTTGCGGCCGGGGGGAGGGTTCAGCGCGGCCTCCGTCTGCGCGGGCGTCGGGCGGAGCACCAGGTCGTGGTCGTGAGTCACTGCGCTTACGCGTCCTTCCGGGCCGCCGCGATCTGGCGGCTCATGATGGTGGTCAGTTCGTACGCGGTGTGCGAGGCGGCCA
Organism: Streptomyces sp. HUAS 15-9; assembly: GCF_025642155.1. Classification (NCBI taxonomy): domain Bacteria; kingdom Bacillati; phylum Actinomycetota; class Actinomycetes; order Kitasatosporales; family Streptomycetaceae; genus Streptomyces; species Streptomyces qianjiangensis. Next base: position 3,232,641 of record NZ_CP106798.1, read on the forward strand.
CCGACGTGATCTCCGCGTGGTCGTACGCGGGGGCCACCTCGACGACGTCCGCCGACACCAGGTTGCACGAAGCCAGCCCGCGCAGGATCTCCAGCAGCTCGCGGGAGGTCATGCCGCCGGCCTCCGGCGTACCGGTGCCGGGCGCGTGCGCCGGGTCGAGGCAGTCGATGTCGATGGAGATGTACAGCGGGCGGTCGCCGATGCGCTGGCGCAGCTGGTCGGCGACCTCGTCGGCGCCGCGGCGGTAGATGTCCGCGGAGGTGACGATGCCGAAGCCCATCTTCTCGTCGTCGGTCAGGTCCTGCTTGCCGTACAGCGGGCCGCGGGTGCCGACGTGGGAGAGCGCCTCGGTGTCGAGGATGCCCTCCTCCACCGCGCGGCGGAACGGGGTGCCGTGCGTGTACTCGGCGCCGAAGTAGGTGTCCCAGGTGTCGAGGTGGGCGTCGAAGTGGAGCAGGGCGACCGGGCCGTGCTTCTTGGCGACCGAGCGGAGCAGGGGCAGTGCGATGGTGTGGTCGCCGCCCAGGGTCATCAGGCGGGCACCGGTGCCGAGCAGCTCGTCCGCCGCGGCCTCGATGGTGTCGACCGCCTCGTTGATGTTGAACGGGTTCACGGCGATGTCGCCGCCGTCCGCGACCTGGGCGAGGGCGAAGGGGGAGGCGTCCTGCGCCGGGTTGTAGGGGCGCAGCAGCCGGGACGCCTCGCGGATGGCGTTGCCGCCGAAGCGGGCACCCGGCCGGTACGAGACGCCGGAGTCGAACGGCACGCCCACGACGGCGACGTCGGCGGTGCCGACCTCGTCGAGGCGGGGCAGCCGGGCGAAGGTCGCGGGACCCGCGTACCGCGGGATGCGGGAGGAGTCGACGGGGCCGCGGGGCGTCTCGTTGCCGCTCATACTGAAATGCCTTCTTTCTTGCGCTTGGTCGCGCATGTACTGCTTGTCATACGACTCTACTGGCGAGCCGGGACCGGTTCGGGCTTCGTCACCGGCAAGACGGCGACGTGGGCGACGAGGGAGGACAGCAGGACACTAGGTGGCCGACGAGAACCCTGGAAGTGTACTTTTCATCCATTCATGCCGTAAGGGATGGAGGAACCATCCATCATGCTGGACCCACAGTCACCAGCCGCACCAGCGGTACCGCCGACCCCACCGGTACCGCTCTCCGCCCTGCTGGCCCGTGAGGACCTCGCCCTGCGGCAGATCGCCGGGCCGCCGGCCGAGGGCATCGTGATCCACTGGGCGCACACCTCGGAGATGGCCGACCCGTATCCGTATCTGCTGGGCGGTGAGCTGCTGCTGACGGCGGGCGTGCACGTCCCGGAGGCGGCGGGCTCGGGGACTTACTTCGACGACTACGTCTCCCGGATCGTGGCGGCGGGCGGCACCGCCCTCGGCTTCGGCCTCGCCCCGGTCCACGACACGGTGCCGTTCGCCCTGGTGGCCGCCTGCGACGCCCACGGGCTGCCCCTTCTGGAGGTCCCGCCGCAGACCACGTTCTCCGGGGTGGCCCGCGCGGTCTGGCAGCTCATGGCCCAGGCCCGGCTGGCCGAGCTGCGCCGCACGACCGAGGCCCAGCAGAGCCTGGCAGCGGCCGCCTCCCGCCCCGACCCGGTCCCCTCGGTCCTGCGCAGACTGGCCCAGCGGCTCGGCGGCTGGGCGGTGCTGTACGGGCCGGACGGCACCCGGATCGCGGCGGCGGGACGGGAGCCCGAGGACGAGGTGCGGAAGGCGCTGGAGGAGCTGGCGGGGGTGGTACGGCCCACCCGGGCGCAGGCACCCACCTCCGCCGCCGGCACCGCCGCGGGCGCCCACCTCGCCGCCTACGCGCTCGGCACCGGTCAGGGCTTCGTCCTCGCGGTGGCCACCGCCCATCGCGGACCCGGTGACCACACCATCGCCTCCGTGGCCGCCGTACTGCTCTCCCTGCTGACCGGGGAGCATCAGAGCGGGGCGGGCGCGGCACGGTCCTCGGCGCTCGTACGGCTGCTGCTGGGGGCGCCGCCGGAGGACGTGGCACCGCTGGTGGGGGGCGAGCGGTGGTTCGTCGTGCACGCGCGGCCGGATACGCAGGTACCGGACGCGGTGGCCGCCTCGGCGCTGGGCGCCGCCCTGGGCTCGCCGCTGGTCGACCTCGCCGGTGACGTCGTACGGGTCCTCGTGCCGGCCGGCCGCGAACCGGCCCCGCAGCCCGGCTGGACCCTCGGCGTCAGTGCCACCGTCGCCCCGCACGAGTGGCCGTCGGCCGACACCCGGGCGGCCCGCGCCCTGGCCCGCGCCCGTGCCACCCGCACCGCGCTGGTCCGGCACGGCGACCACCGGGGACTCGACGACCTGGTTCCCGGCGCGGAGGCCGAGGCGCACGCCCGTGCCGTGCTCGCCCCGGTCGCGGCCAACCCGGCGCTCACCGACACCCTGCGCGCCTGGCTCTCCCTGCACGGCAGTTGGGACCGCACGGCGGTGGCGCTCGCGGTGCACCGCAACACCGTGCGGCAGCGGATCGCCCGCTGTGCCACGCTGCTTGACGCGGACCTCGACGATCCCGATGTGCGCATGGAACTCTGGTTCGCACTGAAACACGTGTGAGTGACCCACGTCCCAGCGCACGATACGCAGGGAAATTGCGCAGGCCGCTGCCCCACAATGGGAGCATGCCGATACCCGGGACACCCAGCCGCGCCGAGCTCGTCGACCACCTTGTGAGGACCCGTATCGCGGGCGACGTCGCCACCCCCCGCGAGAACAACCTGAACCACTACCGCAGGCTGGCGAACGGCGAGCGCAACTTCTGGCTCGGACTGGAACTCGGCGACCGCTGGCGGGACGAGCAGGACGTGCTCGCGGTGATGGCGGAGCGGGTCGGGGTGAACGACGACCCCGAGTACCGCTACGGACAGGACACGATCGACCCCGAACTCACCGTCGACGCCGTGGAACGGCTGGCGGGGCGGCTGCGCAAGGCGGCCGACGGGCAGCAGCGGGTGCTGTTCGCCACCGGCCACCCGGGCGGTCTGCTGGATGTGCACCGTGCCACGGCCGCCGCACTGCGCACCGCGGGCTGCGAGATCGTGGTCATCCCCGACGGGCTGCAGACGGAGGAGGGTTACGTCATGCAGTTCGCGGACGTGGCGGTGCTCGAGCACGGCGCCACGCTGTGGCACACCCACTCCGGTGAGCCGATGCGGGCCATTCTCACGGGACTTGAGCGCGAGGGCCGCCCGCTGCCCGACCTGGTCGTCGCGGACCACGGCTGGGCCGGGTACGCCGGTCAGGCCGGCCTCGACTCCGTCGGTTACGCGGACTGCAACGACCCGGCCCTGTTCCTCGCCGAGTCGGAGGACACCCTGCAGGTGGCGGTGCCGCTCGACGACCATGTGGTCAGCCCGCGCCACTACGACCCCCTGACGGCGTATCTGCTGGCGGAAGCGGGCCTGGTGTAAGGCGTTCGACGAGGGCTCACGGCCCGTTCTCCTGACACACCGCGACGTGCGGCTCCCTCCATGGAGCCGCACGTCGTGCTCTGTGTGCGTGCGGAACCGAATCCTCAGCGGCTGCCGTGTCCACCTCCGTTACCACCGTGGTCACCGCCGTTACCACCGTGATCGCCGCCGTTACCGCCGTGATCGCCGTGGTCACCGCCGTGGTCGCCACGATCGCCGTGGTCGCCACGGCCGTTGTGGTCACCGTGGTCGCCATGGTCACCGCGGAAGCCGTGGTCACCGTGGTCGCCGTGGTCGCAGTTGCCGCCCCACCAGTCGCCGCAGTCGTTGCTGTAGCTGCTGTGCTCGTGGGACGGGGCGGACGCCGTTGCCGTGCCCGCCGCGCCGAGCGCGGCTCCACCGGCCATCAGCAGACCGGCGGCGGACACCGCAGCGAGACGCCTCGCGCGTTGTGCTCGCATGGGAAATTACCTTTCGTTCCATCGCCTCTCGCAACTCCCGCAGGGGAGCGCGAGGTTGATGGCCGCTGCCGCAAAGGGTTACGGCGCGGTCTCAGGTGTCACCGCGTATTCAGGAGAGACACGTACCCGACCGCCGACGCCTGCGGACCCGCGCACGGTTGCGCCTACGAGGCCCACGGCCCTGGTCCCGCGGTATCGGGACCGGGTCGGACGGTCATGCCGTGTTATGCGGCTTTCAACCAAAGAGCGTAGTACAGCGTTCACATATCGGCCAGTGCGGAAGTACCGGACAAAGCACACTCTTACAGACTTCTAACGCGCTTACGGACTTCTCACGTGCTCACGGGCCTCTAACGCGGGACCCGGACCACGCCCTCCTGGATGACCGAGATCGCGAGCTGTCCGTCCTGGGTGTAGATACGGGCCTGACCGAGCCCGCGGCCGCCGTGCGCGGACGGTGACTCCTGGTCGTACAGCAGCCACTCGTCGGCGCGGAACGGGCGGTGGAACCACATCGCGTGGTCCAGCGAGGCGCCCACGACGTCGCCCACGGCCCAGCCGCCGCGGCCGTGCGCGAGCAGCACCGAGTCGAGCAGCGTCATGTCGGAGACGTACGTGGCGAGCACGACATGCAGCAGAGGGTCGTCGTCGAGCTTGCCGTTGGTGCGGAACCACACCTGGGAGTGCGGTTCGCGCGGCTCGCCGAACTTCCCGTACGGCGGCTCGTCGACATAGCGCAGGTCGACCGCCTCGCGCGCCTGAAGGAACTTCTCGACGATCGTGCGGTCGAGGTGCTCGTAGCCGCGCAGCCGCTCCTGGGAGGTGGGCAGCGTCTCCGGAGCGGGTGCGGGCGGCATGGGGATCTGGTGGTCGAGGCCGTCCTCGTACGCCTGGAAGGACGCGGACAGAGTGAAGATCGGCCTGCCGTGCTGGACGGCGACCACCCGGCGGGTGGTGAAGGAGCGGCCGTCGCGGATCCGCTCGACGTTGTAGACGATGGGCGCGCCCGGGTCGCCCATGCGCAGGAAGTACGCGTGCAGCGAGTGGGCGAGCCGGTCGGCCGGGACCGTGCGTCCGGCGGCGACCAGCGCCTGGGCCGCGACCTGCCCGCCGAAGACCCGCGGGACGACGGCGGACCGGGACTGGCCGCGGAAGATGTTCTCCTCGATCTGCTCGAGGTCGAGCAGATCGAGGAGCTCCTGGAGTGCCTGGCTCATGGGAGAAGGTTGTACCGGCCAGTGATGTCGTGGGCCTTACAGACCCATGTCCTTGGCGATGATCGACTTCATGATCTCGCTGGTGCCGCCGTAGATGCGGTTGACGCGGTTGTCCGCGTACAGGCGGGCGATCGGGTACTCGTTCATGAAGCCGTAGCCGCCGTGCAGCTGGAGGCAGCGGTCGATCACGCGGTGGGCGACCTCGGTGCAGAAGAGCTTGGCGGAGGCGGCCTCGGCCGGGGTCAGCTCACCGGCGTCCAGGGCCTCCGTCGCGCGGTCGGCGACGGCCTCGGCCGCGTCCACCTCGGCCTGGCAGGCGGCCAGCTCGAACTTGGTGTTCTGGAAGGACGCGACGGTCTGGCCGAAGACGGTGCGCTGCTGGACGTAGTCCTTGGCGAACCGGACGGCGGCCTTGGCCTGCGCGTAGGCGCCGTAGGCGATGCCCCAGCGCTCGGAGGCGAGGTTGTGGCCGAGGTAGTAGAAGCCCCGGTTCTCCTCGCCGAGCAGGTCCTCGACCGGGACCTTGACGTCGACGAACGCCAGCTCGGCGGTGTCGGAGGTCTTCAGGCCCAGCTTGTCGAGCTTGCGGCCGACGGAGTAGCCCTCGGCCTTGGTGTCCACCACGAAGAGGGAGATGCCGTGGCGGCGGTCCTCGGCGGTGGGCGCGGCTGTGCGGGCGCAGACGATCATGCGGTCGGCGTGCACACCGCCGGTGATGAAGGTCTTGGCGCCGTTGAGGACGTAGTGCGTGCCGTCCTCGGAGAGCTTGGCGGTGGTGCGCATGCCCGCGAGGTCGGAGCCGGTGCCCGGCTCGGTCATCGCGATGGCCCACATCTCCTCGCCGGAGACGAACTTCGGCAGGAAGCGCTTCTTCTGCTCGTCGGAGGCGAGCAGCTTGATGTACGGCAGGCCGAGCAGCACGTGCACGCCGGAGCCGCCGAAGGTGATGCCGGCGCGGGCGGTCTCCTCGTAGAGGACGGCCTCGAACTTGTACGAGTCGATACCGGCGCCGCCGAACTCCTCGTCGACACGGATGCCGAAGACGCCGAGCTCGGCGAGCTTGTAGTAGAAGTCGCGGGGCGCCTGGCCGGCGGCGAGCCACTCGTCGTACACGGGCACGACCTCGGCCTCGATGAAGGCGCGAATGGTCTCCCGGAACGCCTCGTGATCCTCGTTGAACAGCGTACGGCGCACTCCGCCACCTCCACGTACTTCGGCATGTCTAAGCGCTTGCTCAGACTCCCAAGATACCGGCGAGTACGTTCATACGTCCAGGGTGACCTTCCCCACCCGTTCGGCTCAGCCTCCGGCCTTGCCGTAGCGGCGGAACGCGGAGGTGTCCACGATCCAGGGGCCGAACGGCACCGAGTCGCCGAAGATGTACGCGTCCTTGCGGGCGTAACGGCCCTTGCACGGATCGGAGTGCACCTCGATCGTGCCGGTGCGAGGGTCGACGATCAGGTAATGAGCGATGCCCATGGCCGGGTAGTCCGACAGCTTGTCGATGTAGTCGTTGTTCGGGTTGGAGGGCGAGACGATCTCGACGACCGCCAGCACCTGCGTCGCGTCGACGGCGACGCCCTCCTCGTCGAGGACCGCCTCGGGGATCACCACCGCATCGGGGAGGCGCATGCGGCCGATCGCGGGGTGTTCGATCTCCGGGCCAGTGGCGCAGATGTAGTCCGGATGAGTGACAGGCAATTGCTTGTTGAGTTGCTCGCGGATGCGGTGGGTTGTGCCCTCGTGCCGCTTCGACGGGCACATCATGGCCAGTATCGGACCCGACGGCCCGATCTCGACGCTCCAAGTCCCTTCGAGGTGCTCGGCGTAAGCCCCGAGTTCCACGGCGATCGCCCGCATCTTCGCGTAGTCCATGCCCATGCCCCCAGCGTACTGAGACAAACCGGCACCGACCCGCCCCTGACTCAGTCGGTGGCCTCCGCCGCCGCGAACGCCCCCCGGGCCATCCGGTGCAGCAGTTCCGCCGTGTCACCGCGGCCGGGGAGGGAGCCGGGGCGGCCGAGGTGGGGTGTGGAGTTCAGGAGGCCGAAGACCGAGTGCACCGCCGACCGGGCCGACGGTTCCGCCAGGCCCGGGTACACCTCCCGCACGACCTCCACCCACAGCTCGACGTACTGCCGCTGGAGCTGGCGCACCAGCTTGCGGTCGCTGTCCCGGAGGCGGTCCAGCTCGCGGTCGTGCAGGGTGATCAGGGGGCGGTCGTCGAGGGCGAAGTCGATGTGGCCCTCGATGAGGGAGTCGAGGACCGCCGAGGGACCGGCCGCGCCGTCGGCCTCCGCCAGGCGCCGCTTCGCCCCGGTCAGCAGCTGACCGCTGATCCCGACCAGAAGCTCCGCGAGCATCGCGTCCTTGCCCGCGAAGTGCCGGTAGAGACCGGGGCCGCTGATACCGACCGCGGCCCCTATCTCGTCGACTCCGACGCCGTGGAAGCCGCGCTCGGCGAAGAGCCGAGCGGCCTCCCTGAGGATCTGCTCACGGCGGGTGGGGGCGTCGGTTCTGGTGACCATGCAGGCAATTCTAGACAGGGAGGTTAGCGGTCGTTAACCTGAAGGAAATGGTTAACGCTCATTAACAGTCGATCGCTGGGTGAGGGGACCGCAGGATGCAAGAGGCACCGGAGCTGACGAGCGCGGCAGATCCCGCGTCGGAGGCCTGGCGAGCCAACGAGGAAGCCCACCTCGCACTCGTCGGGGAGCTGCGCGGCAAACTGGCCGCGGCGGCGCTCGGCGGCGGCGAGAAGGCGCGCGCCCGGCACACCGCGCGCGGCAAGCTGCTGCCGCGCGACCGCGTGGACACGCTGCTGGACCCGGGCTCACCGTTCCTGGAGCTCGCGCCGCTGGCGGCAGAGGGGATGTACGACGGCCAGGCCCCGGCCGCGGGCGTCATCGCCGGGATCGGGCGGGTCAGCGGGCGCGAGTGCGTGATCGTCGCCAACGACGCCACCGTCAAGGGCGGGACGTACTACCCGATGACGGTCAAGAAACATCTGCGCGCGCAGGAGGTGGCCCTGGAGAACCGCCTCCCCTGTGTCTACCTCGTCGACTCCGGCGGCGCCTTCCTGCCCATGCAGGACGAGGTGTTCCCGGACCGCGAGCACTTCGGGCGGATCTTCTACAACCAGGCCCGGATGTCCGGCGCGGGCATCCCCCAGATCGCCGCCGTCCTCGGGTCCTGCACCGCCGGTGGCGCGTACGTCCCGGCGATGAGCGACGAGGCGGTGATCGTCCGCAACCAGGGGACGATCTTCCTGGGCGGGCCCCCGCTGGTGAAGGCCGCCACCGGTGAGGTGGTGAGCGCCGAGGAGCTGGGCGGCGGCGAGGTCCACTCCCGGATCTCCGGAGTCACCGACCACCTCGCCGAGGACGACGCCCACGCCCTGCGGATCGTGCGGAACATCGTCGCCACGCTTCCCGCGCGCGGGTCCCTTCCCTGGGAGGTCCGGCCCGCCGTCGAGCCGAAGGTCGACCCCTACGGGATCTACGGCGCCGTACCCGTGGACTCCCGCACCCCCTACGACGTACGCGAAATCATCGCGCGTGTGGTCGACGGCTCCCGTTTCGCGGAGTTCAAGTCCGAGTTCGGGCAGACGCTGATCACCGGGTTCGCCCGGATCCACGGCCACCCGGTCGGGATCGTCGCCAACAACGGCATCCTGTTCTCCGAGTCGGCCCAGAAGGGCGCCCACTTCATCGAGCTGTGCGACCAGCGCGGTATCCCGCTGGTGTTCCTGCAGAACATCTCCGGCTTCATGGTCGGCAGGGACTACGAGGCCGGCGGCATCGCCAAGCACGGCGCCAAGATGGTGACGGCGGTCGCCTGCACGCGCGTGCCGAAGCTGACGGTGGTGGTCGGCGGTTCGTACGGCGCGGGGAACTACTCGATGTGCGGCCGGGCCTACTCCCCGCGCTTCCTGTGGATGTGGCCCAACGCCAAGATCTCCGTCATGGGCGGCGAGCAGGCCGCCTCCGTCCTCGCGACCGTCAAGCGGGACCAGCTGGAGGCGCGCGGCGAGGTGTGGCCCGCGCAGGAGGAAGAGACCTTCAAGGCACCCATCCGCGCGCAGTACGAGCGGCAGGGCAACGCCTACTACGCCACGGCCCGGCTCTGGGACGACGGCGTGATCGACCCGCTGGAGACCCGTCAGGTGCTGGGCCTCGCCCTGACCGCCTGTGCCAACGCGCCCCTGGGAGACCCCCAGTTCGGCGTCTTCCGGATGTGAGGAGGGGAACCGTGTTCGACACAGTACTCGTGGCCAACCGGGGCGAGATCGCCGTACGCGTCATCCGTACGCTCCGCTCGCTGGGCGTGCGCTCGGTGGCCGTCTTCTCCGACGCCGACGCCGACGCGCGGCACGTACGGGAGGCCGACACGGCGGTACGGATCGGTCCGGCGCCGGCCGCCGAGAGCTATCTGTCGGTGGAGCGGCTGCTGGAGGCCGCCGCCCGCACCGGCGCCCAGGCGATCCACCCGGGGTACGGCTTCCTGGCGGAGAACACCGGGTTCGCGCGCGCGTGCGCCGAGGCGGGGCTGGTCTTCATCGGCCCGCCCGCGGACGCGATCTCCCTCATGGGCGACAAGATCCGCGCCAAGGAGACGGTGCGGGCGGCCGGGGTGCCGGTCGTGCCCGGCTCCAGCGGGGGCGGGCTGACCGACGCCCAGCTGGCCGACGCGGCCCGGGAGATCGGTGTGCCCGTGCTGCTCAAGCCGTCGGCGGGCGGTGGCGGCAAGGGCATGCGCCTGGTGCGCGAACTGTCGGTGCTCAAGGAGGAGATCGCCGCGGCCCGCCGCGAGGCGCGCGCCTCCTTCGGTGACGACACGCTCCTGGTGGAGCGCTGGGTGGACCGCCCCCGGCACATCGAGATCCAGGTCCTGGCCGACGGCCACGGCAACGTGGTGCACCTGGGCGAGCGCGAGTGCTCTTTGCAGCGCCGGCACCAGAAGATCATCGAGGAGGCGCCGAGCGTGCTCCTCGACGAGGAGACCCGGGCCGGGATGGGCGAGGCCGCCGTGCAGGCGGCGCGCTCGTGCGGATACCGGGGCGCGGGCACGGTGGAGTTCATCGTGCCGGGCGGCGACCCGTCGTCGTACTACTTCATGGAGATGAACACCCGTCTCCAGGTGGAGCACCCGGTCACGGAACTCATCACCGGGCTCGACCTCGTGGAGTGGCAGCTGCGGGTGGCGGCGGGCGAACGGCTGCCGTTCGCGCAGGAGGACATCCGGCTGACCGGCCACGCGGTCGAGGCCCGGATCTGCGCCGAGGACCCCGCGCGCGGGTTCCTGCCGTCCGGCGGCACGGTGCTGCGGCTGCGCGAACCCCAGGACGACGGCCTGCGCACCGACTCCGGGCTCAGCGAGGGCACCGAGGTGGGCAGCCTGTACGACCCGATGCTGTCCAAGGTGATCGCGTACGGCCCCGACCGGGAGACCGCGCTGCGCAGGCTGCGGGCCGCGCTGGCGGAGACGGTCACGCTGGGCGTGCAGACCAACGCGGCGTTCCTGCGGCGGCTCCTCGCCCATCCGGCGGTCGTCGCGGGCGAGCTGGACACGGGGCTGGTGGAGCGGGTGGTGGACGAACTCGTCTCCACGGACGTTCCGGAGGAGGTGTACGAGGCCGCGGCGGCCGTACGCCTGGAGGGGCTGAAGCCTCGGGGCGAGGGCTGGACCGACCCGTTCTCGGTGCCGAGCGGCTGGCGGCTCGGCGGCACCCCGAAGTCGGTCGGCTTCCACCTGCGGGTGCAGGACCCGGTGGAGTACGTCCCACGCGGTACCCACACCGTCACCGCGGACTCGGTGGCCGTCACCCTCGACGGGGTCCGCCACACCTTCCAGCGCGCCGCCGACTGGATCGGTCGCGACGGCGAGGCCTGGCACGTGCGCGACCACGACCCGGTGGCCGCGTCCCTCACCCGGGCCGGGCACGCGGGCGCCGACTCGCTCACCGCGCCCATGCCGGGCACGGTCACGGTTGTGAAGGTGGCCGTCGGTGACGAAGTGACCGCCGGGCAGAGCCTGTTGGTGGTCGAGGCAATGAAGATGGAGCACGTCGTCTCCGCCCCGCACGCCGGCACGGTCGCCGAGCTGGACGTGAAACCCGGCACGACGGTCGCCATGGACCAGGTGCTGGCGGTCATCGCGCCGCACGAGGAAGAAGGAGCGGCTCAGTCATGACAGCCGAGCCCGAGCAACTCCCCATGGTCGTACCGGCCTCGGACCTGCCCCAGCGGGTGCGGATCCACGAGGTGGGCGCACGCGACGGCCTGCAGAACGAGAAGCTGGCCGTACCGACGGAGATCAAGGCGGAGTTCATCCGCCGCCTGGCCGACGCGGGCCTGACGACCATCGAGGCGACGAGCTTCGTGCACCCCAAGTGGGTGCCCCAACTCGCGGACGCGGAGCAGCTGTTCCCGCTCGTCCAGGAGCTGAAGGGTGTGCACCTGCCGGTCCTCGTGCCCAACGGGCGCGGGCTCGACCGCGCGCTGGCCCTGGGCGCGGACCGCGTGGCCGTCTTCGCCAGCGCGACCGAGTCCTTCGCCAAGGCCAACCTCAACCGGACGGTGGACGAGTCGCTCGGCGTCTTCGCGCCGGTGGTGGCCCGCGCGAAGGAGACGGGCGCCCATGTGCGCGGCTATGTCTCGATGTGCTTCGGCGACCCCTGGGAGGGCGCGGTCCCCATCCACCAGGTCGTGCGCGTGTGCAGGGCGCTGATGGACATGGGCTGCGACGAGCTGAGCCTCGGCGACACGATCGGGGTCGCGACCCCGGGTCATGTCCTCGAACTCCTCTCCGTGCTCAACGAGGAGGGCGTGCCGACCAATGTGATCGGCGTGCACTTCCACGACACCTACGGCCAGGCACTGGCCAACACCTATGCGGCACTGGAACACGGGGTCACGACGATCGACGCCTCCGCGGGAGGCCTCGGCGGCTGCCCCTACGCCAAGTCCGCGACCGGCAATCTCGCCACCGAAGACCTCGTCTGGATGCTGCAGGGCCTCGGCATCGACACCGGGGTCGACCTCGGCCGTCTCGTCGCCACCAGCGTGTGGATGGCCGCCCACCTGGGCCGACCCAGCCCGTCCCGCACCGTACGCGCCCTGTCCCACAAGGAGCAGTGATCACCATGGACCACCGACTCTCCCCCGAACTCGAGGAACTCCGCCGCACGGTGGAGGAGTTCGCCCACGACGTCGTGGCGCCGAAGATCGGTGACTTCTACGAGCGGCACGAGTTCCCTTACGAGATCGTCCGCGAGATGGGCCGCATGGGCCTGTTCGGGCTGCCGTTCCCGGAGGAGTACGGCGGCATGGGCGGCGACTATCTGGCGCTCGGCGTGGCGCTGGAGGAGCTGGCCCGGGTGGACTCGTCGGTCGCGATCACGCTCGAGGCCGGAGTCTCGCTCGGTGCCATGCCGATCCATCTCTTCGGCACCGAGGAGCAGAAGCGCGAGTGGCTGCCCCGGCTGTGCAGCGGCGAGGTACTGGGCGCGTTCGGGCTCACGGAGCCGGACGGCGGCTCGGACGCGGGCGCGACGCGTACGACGGCCCGTCTCGACCCGGAGACGGACGAATGGGTGATCAACGGCTCGAAGTGCTTCATCACCAACTCCGGCACGGACATCACTGGGTTGGTGACGGTCACGGCGGTCACCGGCCGCAAGCCGGACGGCCGGCCGCGGATCTCCGCGATCATCGTCCCGTCGGGCACGCCCGGCTTCACCGTGGCGGCGCCCTACTCGAAGGTGGGCTGGAACGCCTCCGACACCCGTGAGCTGTCCTTCTCGGACGTCCGTGTCCCGGCGGCCAATCTGCTGGGCGAGGAGGGCCGCGGCTATGCGCAGTTCCTGCGCATCCTCGATGAGGGCCGTATCGCCATCGCGGCGCTCGCGACCGGTCTGGCGCAGGGCTGTGTGGACGAGTCGGTGAAGTACGCGAAGGAGCGGCAGGCCTTCGGCCGGCCGATCGGCGCCAACCAGGCGATCCAGTTCAAGATCGCCGACATGGAGATGAAGGCCCACACGGCCCGCCTCGCCTGGCGCGACGCGGCGAGCCGGCTGGTCGCCGGCGAGCCCTTCAAGAAGGAGGCGGCCCTGGCCAAGCTCTACTCCTCCACGATCGCGGTCGACAACGCCCGCGACGCCACCCAGGTGCACGGCGGCTACGGCTTCATGAACGAGTACCCGGTGGCCCGGATGTGGCGCGACTCCAAGATCCTGGAGATCGGCGAGGGGACCAGCGAGGTGCAGCGGATGCTGATCGCCCGGGAGCTGGGACTGGTCGCCGGCTGAGGCCGCCGTACCCGATTCCAGCCGTACCGGCACCCGCACGGGGTGCCGGTACGGTGGCGTTTCCCGCCCGACCCAGTGTCCGATGCATCCGATGGAGACCTCTGTGAAGCGCACCCCCCATATCGTCACGGTTTTCGCACTCGGCGCCGTCCTCGCCGGCGCAGCCACCGCCTGCTCCACCGAGAGCACCGCGAAGCCGGACGGGATCGGGGTCGCGGAGAAGCTGCCCGACGACACGGACAAGGCACGGTCGAAGCAGAACGCCGCGGACTTCAGGTCCTGGGTCGAGGAGCACGGAACCGCGGAGCAGAAGACCGCCACCACCCGCGTCGACCGCATCCTCGGCGAGTGGAACGAGCAGACGGGCAACGCGTACATATCCACCGACATCAACGGCGGGAAGACACAGGTGGCAGACCCCGAGGCGGCAGCCACCGCGATCGCCAGGGCCTTCGCCTCCTGGAAGGACGCGAAGGAAGGGTACGCGTCCGTCTACGACGTCTACGGCAACGCCGTCATCACCAACTACAAGTTCTGACGGCCGCGTTGGCGATCGGGGCGAGGAGCGGCGGGACACGGGCGGCTCACTCGCCCGGCTCCGGCCCGCCCTCTGGACAACTAGTTAGGTTAGGCTAACCTAGCTTCGAACTTGTCCGGCGGGCGCTTCGCCCCGGTCGAAAGCAGTCATACCCATGTCCTGTGCCCGTGCCACCCAACTCACTCGCCGCGGCATCCTCGCCGCGGGCGGCGCCCTCGGACTCGGTGCCGCACTCACCGCCTGCGGGGACGACAAGGGCGAAGACGCGGGCTCGGGCGAGCAGGCGAAGGCCGCCGAGTCCGGCCCCTGGACCTTCAAGGACGACCGCGGCACGACCGTGAAGCTGGACAAGGTCCCGGCGGACATCGTCGCGTTCACCGGTGTCGCCGCCGCCCTCCACGACTACGGCATCCCGGTCAAGGGCGTGTTCGGCCCGACGAAGACCAAGGACGGCAAGGCCGATGTCCAGGCCGGCGACATGGACGTCAGCAAGGTCACGGTCCTCGGCAACACCTGGGGCCAGTTCAACGTCGAGAAGTACGCGGCCCTCGCCCCGGACGTGCTCATCTCCACCATGTTCGACTCGACGGGCACCCTCTGGTACGTCCCCGACGAGTCCAAGGACAAGATCGCCAAGCTCGCCCCGAGCGTCGGCATCTCCGTCTACGACCGCCAACTCACCGCGTCCCTGCAGCGCATGTGGGAGCTCGCCGATTCGCTCGGCGCCGACCTGAAGGCCGCCGCGGTCACCGACGCGAAGAAGCGCTTCGAGGACGCCGCCGCCCGGCTGCGCGCCGCAGCCAAGGCCAAGCCCGGCATCAAGGTGATGGCGGGTTCCGCGAGCGCCGACCTCTTCTACGTCTCCGGCACCAACCTCTCGATCGACCTGGAGTACTTCAAGGCCCTCGGCGTGAACTTCGTCGAGCCGCCGGAGAGCGCCAAGAAGCAGGGCGGCGGCTGGTACGAGTCGCTGAGCTGGGAGAACGTCGACAAGTACCAGGCCGACATCATCATGATGGACGACCGCTCCTCGACCATCCAGCCCGCCGACATCACCAAGGCGACCTGGAAGAAGCTGCCCGCGGTCAAGGCGGGCCAGGTCATCGCCCGCTCCCCCGAGCCGATCCTGTCGTACGACAAGTGCGTGCCGCTGCTCACCGTCCTCGCCGAGGCACTGGAGAAGGCCAAGAAGGTCACCTGACCCCGGCTTCCCTGCCCTCCCCAGGAGCACACCTTCCTGAATCCCAGGAGCACCCATGACGACGGCCGTGGCCACCCCGTTCCGCTTCTTCTCCCTCCGGGTCGCACGGACGAGGCGGCTCGGCCCGTCCCTGGTCCGGGTCACCTTCACCGGGTCCGACCTGCACGCGTTCCAATCCCACGGGCGGGACCAGTCCCTGTCCCTGTTCCTGCCGCACCCCGGCCAGACCGAGCCCGTCGTACCCGTCGACCTGGGTGACGGCTGGTGGCAGGCGTGGCGTGAACTCCCGGACGGGGTACGGGCTGTGATGCGCTCGTACACTCTGCGAGCCCTGCGCCGGGACCCCGACGAGGTGGACATCGACTTCGTACTGCACAGCCCGTCGGGGCCCGCCTCACGCTGGGCCGCCGGGGCCACCACCGGTGACCGCGTCCTCCTCCTCGGCCCGGCGATCGCCGACAACCGCGCGATCCGCTTCCGGCCCCCACAGGACACCGACCTCGTCCTCATCTGGGGCGACGAGACCGCCGTACCCGCCGTCTCGGCCATTCTCGAGTCGCTTCCGGCCGGCACGACCGTCCGGGCCTGGCTGACGGTGCCATACGCGGGTGACATCCAGGGCGTGGCGACCGAGGCGGACGCCCACATCGCCTGGTTCGTGGGTGACGACGGCTCCCCCATGGCCGTCGACGCCGTACGGACCGCTCAACTGCCGCCCGCCCAGCGGCCGTACGCCTGGATCGCGGGCGAGTCCGGCCAGGTGAAGGACCTGCGCCGCCATCTCGTGGCCGAGCGCGGGATCGACCGGCGGCGTGTCACCTTCGTCGGCTACTGGCGGCGGGGGCTGACGGAGGAACAACTCCGCGTGGCGGAGTAACTCCCTTCGACGTGACGGCAGTCATGGGAGGAGTGAGACCTCCCCCGCATTACTTAGGTTAGGCTAACCTAAGCTAAACCGGCACGGACCGTCCCCCGGAGGACCCCCACATGCGCTCGCACCTGCTCAATGACCTCACCGCGGAGCACTACCGCCGCTCCGTGACCGAAGGAGTAGAGCGGGTGGCGGCCAAACTCGCCACCACCGACCGTCCGTTCACCGGCGTCACGGTCGACGCCCTGGCCCGCCGCATCGAGCGGATCGACCTCGACAGGCCGCTGCACGACACCACAGCCGCCCTGGACGAGCTGGAGGAGGTCTACCTCCGCGACGCGGTCTACTTCCACCACCCCCGCTACCTCGCCCACCTCAACTGCCCGGTCGTCATCCCGGCGGTGCTCGGCGAGGCGGTCCTCTCCGCGGTCAACTCCTCGCTCGACACCTGGGACCAGTCGGCCGGCGGCACCCTCATCGAGCGCAGGCTCATCGACTGGACGGCCGCCCGCATCGGCCTCGGCCCGGCCGCCGACGGCGTGTTCACCTCCGGCGGCACCCAGTCCAACCTCCAGGCGCTGATGCTGGCCCGCGAGGAGGCCAAGGCCGGGCGGGCAGGGTGGGAACATCCGGCCTCCCCCGCGACACTGCGCGTCTTCGTCTCCGAGGCCGGCCACTTCAGCGTGACGAAGTCCGCGCAACTCCTCGGCCTCGGCCCGGACGCGGTGGTCACCGTCCCCGTCGACCACGACAAACGCATGCAGACCGTCGCGCTCGCCCACGAGCTGGAGCGCTGCCGGGACGACGGCCTGGTCCCCATGGCCGTCGTCGCCACCGCCGGCACCACCGACTTCGGGTCCATCGACCCGCTGCCCGAGATCGCCGAGCTGTGCGCCCAGTACGGCGTGTGGATGCATGTCGACGCCGCCTACGGCTGCGGGCTGCTCACCTCCCGCAGACACCGGGACCGCATCGACGGCATCGAGCGCGCCGACTCGGTCACCGTCGACTACCACAAGTCCTTCTTCCAGCCGGTGAGTTCCTCCGCCGTGCTGGTCCGCGACTCCGCCACGCTGCGGCACGCGACCTACCACGCGGAGTACCTCAACCCGCGCCGCATGGTTCGCGAGCGCATCCCCAACCAGGTCGACAAGTCCCTGCAGACCACCCGCCGTTTCGACGCCCTCAAACTGTGGATGACCCTGCGCGTGATGGGCGCCGACGGCATCGGCGAGCTCTTCGACGAGGTCTGCGACCTGGCCGCCGAGGGCTGGGAACTGCTCGCCGCCGACCCGCGCTTCGACGTCGTCGTGCGGCCGTCCCTGTCCACCCTCGTCTTCCGCTACATCCCGGCGGCCGTCACCGATCCGGCCGAGATCGACCGCGCCAACCTGTATGCCCGCAAGGCCCTGTTCACCTCCGGCGACGCCGTGGTCGCGGGCACCAAGGCGGGCGGCCGCCACTACCTGAAGTTCACCCTCCTCAACCCCGAGACGCGGGCGACCGACATCGCCGCCGTCCTCGACCTGATCGCCGGCCACGCCGAGCAGTACCTGGGAGAGTCTCTTGACCGTGCGTCCTGAAGCCCCGAACAAGACCTACGACCTCGTGGGGATCGGGCTCGGCCCCTTCAACCTCGGCCTCGCGTGCCTCACCGAGCCGATCGCCGAACTGGACGGAGTGTTCCTCGACTCGAAGCCCGACTTCGAGTGGCACGCCGGAATGTTCCTCGACGGCGCCCATCTGCAGACCCCGTTCATGTCGGACCTGGTCACGATGGCCGACCCGACCTCGCCGTACTCCTTCCTCAACTACCTGAAGGAGAAGCGCCGGCTGTACTCGTTCTACATCCGGGAGAACTTCTATCCGCTCCGGGTCGAGTACGACGACTACTGCCGCTGGGCCGCGGGCAAGCTGAGCAGCGTCCGCTTCGGTACGACGGTCACCGAGGTGACGTACGAGGACGATCTGTACGTCGTGCGCACCGAGGCCGGCGACACCTTCCGCGCCCGTCATCTGGTCCTCGGCACGGGCACGGTCCCCTTCGTTCCCGACTTCTGCCGGGATCTGTCCGGCGACTTCATTCACACCGCGCAGTACCTGCCCCGCAAGGCGGAACTGCAGGCGAAGAAGTCCCTCACGATCGTCGGCAGCGGCCAGAGCGCCGCGGAGATCTACTACGAACTCCTCTGTGAGATCGACGTCCACAACTATGAGCTCAACTGGGTCACCCGCTCCCCGCGGTTCTACCCGCTGGAGTACACCAAGCTGACCCTGGAGATGACGTCCCCGGACTACATCGACTACTTCCGCGCGCTGCCCGAGGAGACCCGCTACCGGTTGGAGAAGCAGCAGAAGGGCCTCTTCAAGGGCATCAACTCGAACCTGATCGACTCGATCTTCGACCTGCTCTACCAGAAGAACGTCGAGAGCGGCGACCGCCCGGTCCGCACCCGTCTGCTGGCCAACTCCTCGCTGACGACCGCCGTTCACGCGGACGGCGCGTACACGCTCGGCTTCCACCAGGACGAGCAGGGCAAGGACTTCGAGATCCGCACCGAGGGCCTGGTGCTGGCCACCGGCTACCACTACGAGCCGCCCGCCTTCCTCGCCCCGCTCCACGACCGCCTCCGCTTCGACGGCCACGGCCGCTTCGACGTCGCCCGCAACTACGCGATCGACGTGACGGGCCGCGGGGTGTTCCTGCAGAACGCCGGCCTGCACACCCACAGCGTCACCAGCCCCGATCTGGGCATGGGCCCGTACCGCAACAGCCACATCATCCGCGAGCTGCTCGGCACCGAGTACTACCCGGTCGAGAAGACGATCGCGTTCCAGGAGTTCGCCGTATGAAGTTCACCTTCCGCCCGCTCGACCCCCTCAAGGACGCCGAGCTGCTGCACGCCTGGGTCACACATCCCAAGGCCGCCTTCTGGATGATGCGGGACGCGAAGCTGGAGGACGTCGAGCGCGCCTACATGGAGATCGCGGCCGACGAGCACCAACACGCCCTCCTCGGGCTGCTCGACGGGGAGCCCGCCTTCCTCATGGAGACGTACGACCCCGCCCACCGCGAGCTGGTGGGGCTGTACGAGCCCGAGCCCGGGGATGTCGGCATGCACTTCCTGGTGCCGCCGACGCAGACGCCCGTGCACGGGTTCACCAGGGCCGTCATCACCGCCGTGGTGGCGCGCCTCTTCGAGGATCCGGCGACCGCCCGGATCGTCGTCGAGCCGGATGTGCGCAACGCGGCGGTGCACGCCCTGAACGACGTCGTCGGGTTCGTGCCCGAGCGGGAGATCCAGAAGCCGGAGAAGAAGGCGCTGCTGAGCTTCTGCACGCGGGAGCGGTTCGAGAAGGCGGTGGCGGCATGAGCCTCGCCGACGCCGTGGCCCATCTGTCCCCCGAGCGCTGGGAGACGGCCAACCGTCTGCTCGTGCGCAAGGCGCTCGCCGAGTTCGCCCACGAGCGGCTGATCACGCCCCGGCAGGACGGCGACGCGTACATGGTCCACAGCGACGACGGCCTCACCCATTACCGGTTCACGGCCACCCTCCGCGCCCTCGACCACTGGCAGGTCGACGCCGACTCGATCACCCGCACCCGCGACGGCGCCGAACTCCCGCTTGCCGCCCTCGACTTCTTCATCGAGCTCAAGAAGGCGCTGGGCCTGAGCGACGAGATCCTGCCGGTCTACCTGGAGGAGATCTCCTCCACCCTCTCCGGCACCTGCTACAAGCTCACCAAGCCGCAGATCCCGGTGGCCGAGCTGGCACGAAGCGGCTTCCAGGCGATCGAGACCGGGATGACCGAGGGCCACCCCTGCTTCGTCGCCAACAACGGGCGGCTCGGCTTCGGCATCCATGAGTACCTGTCGTACGCCCCGGAGACCGCGAGCCCCGTCCGGCTGATCTGGCTCGCCGCGCACCGCTCACGGGCGGCGTTCACGGCGGGTGCGGGCATCGAGTACGAGACCTTCGTACGGGAGGAGTTGGGCGCGGAGACGGTCGAGCGGTTCGAGGGTGTCCTGCGCGAGCAGGGGCTCGACCCGGCCGACCATCTCCTCATACCCGTCCACCCCTGGCAGTGGTGGAACAAGCTCACCGTCACCTTCGCCGCCGAGGTCGCCCGCGGGCATCTCGTCTGCCTGGGCGAGGGCGACGACGAGTATCTGGCCCAGCAGTCCATCCGGACCTTCTTCAACCGGTCCCACCCCGGGAAGCACTATGTGAAGACGGCCCTGTCCGTGCTCAACATGGGCTTCATGCGCGGGCTCTCCGCCGCCTACATGGAGGCGACCCCGGCGATCAACGACTGGCTGGCCCGGCTGATCGACAACGACCCGGTGCTGAAGTCGACCGGGCTGTCGATCATCCAGGAGCGCGCGGCCGTCGGCTACCGGCATCCGGAGTACGAGGCGGCGACCGACCGGTACTCGCCGTACCGCAAGATGCTGGCCGCGCTGTGGCGCGAGAGCCCGGTTCCCTCCCTCCAGGAGGGCGAGTCGCTCGCCACCATGGCCTCCCTCGTCCATGTGGACCACGAGGGCGCGTCCTTCGCGGGCGCCCTGATCGAGAGGTCCGGGCTGGCGCCCGCCGAATGGCTGCGGCAGTACCTGCGGGCGTACTACACGCCCCTGCTGCACAGCTTCTACGCCTACGACCTGGCCTATATGCCGCACGGCGAGAACGTGATCCTGGTGCTGAAGGACGGCGTGGTCCGGCGCGCGATCTACAAGGACATCGCCGAGGAGATCGTGGTGATGGACCCGGACGCGGTGCTGCCGCCCGAGGTGCGGCGGATCCGGGTCGAGGTGCCGGAGGACACGAAGCTGCTGTCCGTCTTCACGGACGTCTTCGACTGCTTCTTCCGCTTCCTCGCGGCGAACCTCGCCACCGAGGGGATCCTGGAGGAGGACGGCTTCTGGCGTACGGTCGCGGAGGTCACCCGCGAGTATCAGGAATCGGCGCCCGAACTCGCCGACAAGTTCCGGCAGTACGACCTGTTCGCGCCGGAGTTCGCGCTGTCCTGCCTCAATCGACTTCAGTTGCGCGACAACCGGCAGATGGTGGATCTCGCGGACCCCTCCGGCGCGCTCCAACTGGTCGGCACTCTGCGCAATCCCCTCGCGGGACGGTAGGAAGGCAGGCCCTCACGAACCGGCGGGCACCCCGGAGTACGGTCCTCCGGGGTGCCCGTCAGGCTTGTCTCAACTCGTCGGCCAGGGCACCTGGGGAGACTTGTAGTACGTGATGCCGAGTGCGTCCCAGCGCGGGCCCTGCGCGGCCAGCCGCACCTTGTAGGCGTCCCAGCCGTGCGTGGCCGCGGGTGACCAGCCCAGCTCGGCGGCGCCCGCGAGCCGTGGGAAGGCCATGTACTCGATGTCCGCGGAGTCGGTGATGGTCTCGGTCCACAGCGGGGCCTCCACGCCCCGCACGGCCGACGCGGGGACTCCGGCGAGGTAGTCGCCCGGGTCCCAGTCGTACGACCGCTTCACCTCGACCAGGCCGGCCCAGTCCTGGCCCAGCGGGGTGTCCTCGGTGTACTTCATGTCGAGGTAGATCCGGTCGGCCGGGGACAGGATCAGCCCGGTCCCGTTCCGCGCGGCCTTGGCGACCTGGGCCTTCTCCTCGGCGCTGGTGTCGTCCAGGCCCCAGTACTGGGCCAGGGCGCCCGGGGCGGGGGTCGCTCCGGTCAGCTGGTGCCAGCCGATCACCGTCTTGCCGTACTTGGCGACGACGGGCTGCACCTTGTCCATGAAGGCCACGTAGTCGGCATGGCTGGTGGAGTGCGCCTCGTCGCCACCGATGTGGAGATAGCGGCCCGGGGTGAGCGCGGCCAGTTCGCGGACGACGTCGTCCACGAAGTCGTAGGTGATCTTCTTCGGCACGCACAGCGAGCTGAAGCCGACGTCGGTGCCGGTGTAGAGCGGGGGCGCGACGCCGTCGCAGTTCAGGTCGGCGTACGAGGCCAGGGCCGCGTTGGTGTGGCCGGGCAGGTCTGTTTCGGGGACGACGTCGAGATAGCGGGAGGCTGCGTAACGGACGATCTCCCGGTACTCGGCCTTGGTGTAGTGGCCGCCGGGGCCGCCGCCGACCTGGGTGGAGCCGCCGTAGGTGGCAAGGCGCGGCCAGGAGTCGATCGCGATGCGCCAGCCCTGGTCGTCGCTGAGGTGCAGATGCAGCTTGTTGATCTTGTAGAGGGCGAGTTCGTCGATGTAGCGCTTGACCTGGGCGACGGTGAAGAAGTGCCGGGACACGTCGAGCATGGCGCCCCGGTAGGCGTAGCGCGGTGAGTCCTGGACGGTGCCGCCGGCGACCAGCCAGGGGCCGGGCTGCACGGACTTCTTCTCCACGGCCGCGGGCAGCAGCTGGCGCAGGGTCTGGACGCCGTGGAAGAGGCCTGCGGGTGCGCTCGCGGTGATGGTGACGCCGCCGCGGCCGCTGTCGAGGCGGTAGCCCTCCGCGCCGAACACGCCCTTGGCGAGGCGGAGTCGGATGCCGCCGCGCCCGTTCGCCGTCACCGGGACGGGATAGCCGGTGGACGGCCGCAGGACGGCGGCAAGGTACTCGCCGACCCGGCGGGCCTCGCCGGAGCCGGTGACGCTGATGCGGGTGCCACGGGTGATGCGGTACGGGGATCCGCCCGGGGTGACCGACGCGGGTGCCGGCACCACCCGGTCGAGCGGGGTGGGGGTGGCTCTCGGCGACGGTGCCGCGCCGACGGTGAAGGCGCCGGCCGCGGCCACGAGGAGCAGGGATCCGAGGATGCGGGCCATACGGGGAGTCGTTCTGGGGTGCCGTCTCACATGCGCTCCCTTCGGAATTGGTAGAGACCACTCTCTCGCAGAACCGATGAAACAATCCCCTCATGGCGGAAATCATCCAGAAGGACGGCACGTGGGCCTTCGACGCCGACGCCCTTCGACTGACCCCGGGCCGGGACAAGAACGTGAGTCTGCTGCGCAGGACCCTGGGGGAACTCGTGGTCCCCCTGGGGGCGTTGGCCGGCATCTCGTTCGAGCAGGGAAAGAAGTCGGGGCGGCTGCGACTGCGGCTGCGCGACGGCGCCGACCCGCTGCTGCACGCGACCGGCGGCCGCCTCGCCGAGACCGACGACCCCTATCAGCTGACGGTCGAGTCCGACCGCTACGGCGTCGCCGAGTACTTCGTGGACGAGGTGCGCAACGCGCTGCTCCTGGACGGGGTTCCGGCCGACCCGGTGACCGAGTATCTGCTGCCCGGCCCGTCGGTTCCGCTCTCCGTCTCCGCCAGGGACGGCACGGCGGGCTTCGACGGCGAGCAGGTGCGCCTGGAGTGGAACTGGAAGACCGAGGACGCCAAGGCCGCGGCGGGCGCCCGCACGCTCGCCGTCACCGACATCGACGCGGTGGAGTGGCAGCCCGCGGCCGGCCTGGAGAACGGCCATCTGCGCTTCACGGTGCGGGGCGCGCCGACCAAGGCACCGCCGAAGTACGACCCCAACTCCGTGGAGCTGTGGGGCTTCAAGAAGGACCCGCTGATGGCGCTGGTCGCGGCGGCCGTGCAGGCACGGCTGCCGCACCCTCGGCCGCCGCCGCGACGGAGGTGCGGCCGCAGCTGCCCGAGGTCCCGCAGCAGCGGACCGCGCCCACGATCGAGGACGACCACGACGCGCTGCTGCGGCGGCTGCGTGAGCTGGGCGAGCTGCACCGCACGGGTGTCCTGACGGACGACGAGTTCGCCCTGGCCAAGCGGGCGATCCTCAAGCGCATGTGAGGACCGCCCGCCGTGTCCGGGTGCGCCCCGCCTGCGGGGCGCGGCCGCGGTCACTTCGCCCGGCGTGCCACCGTGAAGTGGTCGATCCGGTCACCGGTCTCGGCGATGCCCGAGACCTTCAGGGTGGTGTAGCGGCCCTTCGGCGCGGGGGTGACGTCCACGCGCAGGAAGGAGTAGTTGAGGTAGCGGACGCGGGACCAGGTGACGGTCTCGTTCTGCTTGCCGTCCTTGACGCAGATGAACGAGGCGACGGAGTCCACCTCGTGCTCGTGGCCCTCGTAGGAGTCCGGGGCGCTGAAGGCGTACAGGCTGCGGCCGGCCGCGCCCGCCGTCACGTAGACCACGCCCTCGGTGTCCGAGTACGCCGTGCCGCCGATCGGCAGCTTCTTGGTGACCTCGTTGCCCTTGATGACGTCCGTGCGCTCGTACTGGTGGTTGTGGCCGTTGATCACGAGGTCGACCTGGTACTTGTCGAACAGCGGCACCCACTCCTGGCGCACACCCCCCTCCGAGGCGTGCGCGGTGGAGGTGCAGTAGGCGCAGTGGTGGAAGAACACGATGATGAAGTCGATGTCCTTCGAGGCGCGGAACTTCTTCAGCTGCGCCTCGAACCATGTGGTCTGAGTACCGCCCGAGATGCCCAGGTTGGCCGGGATCTCGAAGGAGACGTCGTTGGGGTCCAGCGAGATGATCGCCGTGTTGCCGTAGACGAAGGAGTAGACGCCCGGCAGGTTCTTCGGGTCCGGACCGTTGTCCGGGAGCGTCCAGCGGGCCTCCTCGCCGCCGTAGCCGTTGGGCGAGTACCAGGCCTCCATGTCGTGGTTGCCGTAGCTGACCATCCACGGGATCTGCTTGGCGACCGACTCGGTCTGGTACAGGAACTGGTCCCAGGTGCGCGAGTCGAAGCCGGTGTCGGTGGTCTTGCCCTGGCCGGCCGGGTCGCCGTAGGCGATGTCGCCGGCGTGCAGATGGAAGGCCGGGTTCTGACCGAGGATCAGGCTGTCGTTGGCCAGGGCGTGGTAGCTGACGCCCTGGTCACCGAAGGCCGTGAAGGTGAACGGCTGCTCGCGGTCGGGGGCGGTGGTGAAGGTGCCCAGGGTGCCGGTGAGGTGCCGCTCGGCCGGGTCGAAGCCCTGGTGGCCGACGCCGTAGTAGTAGGTCTTGCCGGGGCGCAGATGGGTGAGCCTGGCGTGCAGGTAGTACTGCGTGTGGTCACCGCTCGCGCCGACGCCGGCCGGGGTGTAGAGGGTGCGTACCTCGGCCTCGATCTTGCGGGAGAGGTCCCAGGGGTGGGCGCCGATGCGGATGAAGGGCTTCTTCACGGCGACCGGGACCTGCCACGAGATGGTCATCTCGGTGCGCGGGTCGTTGCCGTAGGCGAGGTGGCGGCCGAAGGGGGCGACAAGGGCGCCGTCGACCATCTCGGCGGCCGGGGCGGTGGACTGGGCCGGAACGGCGGCCTGGGCGGTCCCGCCCGGGACGAACGCGCCACCCGTGACGGCGCCCAGCGTGACGGCCCCGCCTCTCATCATCGTGCGCCGCGAGAATCTGGCGCGCAGATACTCGTGCTGCTCGGCCATGCTCATGCGCTCGGCCAGCTTCTCGGGTACTCCCATACGAGGAATGTCCATGGCGTCTGAAACTCGTCTCCAGAGGCGACGAGACGCAAGACACAGGATGGACAGATCACGAACAGGGATCCATGAGAGATTCAATGTTCGCCCAAGGATTTTCAACACATCCGTGCCCGCAACCGGGCAGGATTCTTGCGAAACCGGCGCCGGTGCCCCAGGATCTACCGGGTGCACGACGAACTTGTTGATCATCTCGCGCGGTCCACGCCCCTGAGCCGGGGCGAGGCGCTGCGTGTGATCCAGGACGTGCTCGCCTACTTCGACGAGACGACCGAGGACTTCGTCCGTCGCCGCCATCGCGAGCTGCAGGCCCAGGGCCTGGTGAACGCGACGATCTTCGAACGGATCGAGGCGGACCTGAGGTACCGGGCGGTGGCGCCGCCCGAGCTCACGCTCAGACAGCTGCGCCGCATGGTCTACGGCTGAGAACCAGTCGGAACAACAGAACGACAGGCTGAGGGATACCTATATATGTGCGGAATTGTCGGATACATCGGGAAGCGTGATGTGGCCCCGCTGCTCCTGGAGGGCCTGCAGCGCCTGGAGTACCGCGGCTACGACTCCGCGGGCATCGTCGTCACCTCCCCGAAGACGGCCGGCCTGAAGATGGTCAAGGCCAAGGGGCGGGTCCGTGACCTGGAGGCCAAGGTCCCGGCGCGTTTCAAGGGCACCACCGGTATCGCCCACACCCGCTGGGCCACCCACGGCGCCCCGTCCGACGTGAACGCCCACCCGCACATGTCGGCCGACCAGAAGGTCGCCGTCGTGCACAACGGCATCATCGACAACGCCGCCGACCTGCGCCGCAAGCTGGAGGCGGACGGCGTCGAGTTCCTCTCCGAGACCGACACCGAGGTCCTCGTCCATCTGATCGCCCGCTCCCAGGCGGAGTCCCTGGAGGAGAAGGTCCGCCACGCGCTCCGGGTCGTCGAGGGCACGTACGGCATCGCCGTCATGCACGCCGACTTCTCGGACCGCATCGTGGTGGCTCGAAACGGCTCCCCGGTCGTCCTCGGCATCGGCGAGAAGGAGATGTTCGTCGCATCGGACATCGCCGCGCTGGTCACCCACACCCGCCAGATAGTCACGCTCGACGACGGCGAGATGGCCACCCTCAAGGCCGACGACTTCCGCACGTACACCACCGAGGGCACCCGCACCACGGCCGAGCCGACCACCGTGGAGTGGGAGGCCGCCTCCTACGACATGGGCGGCCACGACACCTACATGCACAAGGAGATCCACGAGCAGGCCGACGCCGTGGACCGCGTGCTGCGCGGCCGTATCGACGACCGCTTCTCCACCGTGCACCTCGGTGGCCTGAACCTGGACGCCCGCGAGGCGCGCCGGATCCGCCGGGTGAAGATCCTCGGCTGCGGCACCTCGTACCACGCCGGCATGATCGGCGCCCAGCTGATCGAGGAGCTCGCCCGCATCCCCGCGGACGCCGAGCCCGCCTCCGAGTTCCGCTACCGCAACGCCGTGGTGGACCCCGACACGCTGTACATCGCGGTGTCGCAGTCCGGTGAGACGTACGACGTGCTGGCCGCCGTCCAGGAGCTGAAGCGCAAGGGCGCCCGGGTGCTCGGCGTGGTCAACGTGGTCGGCTCGGCGATCGCCCGCGAGGCGGACGGCGGCATCTACGTGCACGCCGGCCCCGAGGTCTGCGTGGTCTCGACGAAGTGCTTCACCAACACCACGGTCGCCTTCGCCCTGCTCGCCCTGCACCTCGGCCGCACCCGTGACCTCTCGGTCCGCGACGGCAAGCGGATCATCGAGGGCCTGCGGAAGCTGCCTGCGCAGATCTCCGAGATTCTCAAGCAGGAGGAGGAGGTCAGGCAGCTGGCCGAGGAGTACGCCGAGGCCCGCTCGATGCTCTTCATCGGCCGCGTCCGGGGTTACCCGGTGGCCCGCGAGGCCTCCCTGAAGCTCAAGGAGATCACCTACATCCACGCCGAGGCCTACCCGGCCTCCGAGCTGAAGCACGGCCCGCTCGCCCTGATCGAGCCCGCCCTGCCGACGGTCGCGATCGTCCCGGACGACGACCTGCTGGAGAAGAACCGCGCGGCCCTGGAGGAGATCAAGGCCCGCAGCGGCAAGATCCTCGCGGTGGCCCACCAGCAGCAGGAGAAGGCCGACAAGACGATCGTCGTCCCGAAGAACGAGGACGAACTGGACCCGATCCTGATGGGCATCCCGCTCCAGCTCCTCGCCTACCACACGGCAAAGGTCCTGGGCAGGGACATCGACAAGCCGAGGAACCTCGCCAAGTCGGTGACGGTGGAGTAGGAAATCCCCGCGCCGGCGGCAGCGACAATCGAGCAACCCCTACGGCGAGCCACCACGTTCGCGAGAGCGGCGCCGGTTCAGGCGCAAAGAGGGAACGGACCCCCACGTGTTGCCACCAAGCACGGGGGGTCCGCTCATGTTCACCGGGGGCGCCCAACTCCCCGGCATCGGCTGCCATTTAGCCGGTGGCCGTCACTCCCCGGCCGGCAGCGCGCCTAGGAAGTGCGGTCGGCCAGTGGGCAAGCGCCGCGGTCGCCGCGTACCACGCAACCGCACCCGCGGCCACGCCCACCCAGCCGCCGACTTTGGTGAGAGCCGAACTGTCCGCGAACCGGGCCACGGCCAGGACGAGCATCGACAGGAACAGCAGCCCGTGCATGCCCTGACCGAGCATGTCACCGCCCGCGAGGGTCAACGACAGTGCCACGAGGGCGAACAGGAGCAGGAAGAGCCCGGCGGCGTTGTCGGACATCTGGTTCCCGGCCGAGACGGCCCAGGTGAACCAGAGTGCGCCGAGCGCCGAGAAGGCCGTACCGGTGGCGTTGTCGCGGTCGCGGAACGCCAGCAGACCGGCGACGAAGAGCGCAACGCCGCCTACGTAGTGGGCCAGTGAGACGGCGTCGGTCGCCGTCACGCCGTCGATCACATCGGTGTATCCGAGTCCGAACGCCAACAGGGTGATTCCGAGGGCGAGTCGGCCGACGACGGTGGTGGTGCTTCCCGCAGAGACGTCGTTGTCCACGGCGGGCTCCCTTCATGCATGTGCGGTTGTGCGGTGACCGATACATGCCCTTCACAAGGGCACAAACAACATCTACGCGCGAGTAGATTCGGGCACTGCGCAAAGGGAGTTGACGGCGCGTGGAGAGGCTACGGAATGACCACCACGGGACGCTTCGCCCGCTTGGCGAGCCGTCCGGCGACGGAGCCGAAGATCCGGCCGACGATGCCGTGGGTGGACCCGACGACGATCGCGTCGGCCTCGTACTCCCGCCCGACCTCTTCGAGTTCGTGGCAGATGTCACCGCCGCGCTCGACGAGGATCCACGGCACCTCGGACAGATAGTCCGCACAGGCGAGTTCCAGCCCCAGCACCTCGGTGCGGTGGTCCGGTACGTCGACGAAGACGGGTGGCTCGCAGCCGGCCCACACCGTGGTGGGCAGCCGGTTGGCGACATGAACGATGATCAGGCCCGACCCGGAGCGATGGGCCATGCCGATCGCATAGGCCAGGGCGCGCTCGCTCGACGTGGAACCGTCGAAGCCGACGACCACGCCGTGCTTGAAAGCTGGGTCGCAGGATGGGCGTGACTCTTCCGCCGCCAGGGGCTCGTCCGCCGTGGGGTCGGCGACGTTCCGCTTGCGGTCCGCGGGTTCGAAGAATTCGTGACCGGCCATGAGTGTCTCGGCGTTTGGATCCTCGTGGATGGGGACGACAGTGTGCGGCGGAGCCGTGTCCGGGAAACATCTTCCCAACCCCATACCCCCAAGGGTACGGCGGCACGCCTCCTTAGCCCAGAGCCAGTGCACGCTCCGTAGGGGATCCCTCGAAGCCCGGTAGGGGTTCACCGGAGCATGCACGAGCCGCGCCCGTAACGCAATGGTTGCTGCCCCGTACAGGCGGTTTGCACAGGATTCAAACAACTGCGCTCCGTCCGACGGGTACACACAGTGACCGACGGATCGAACGCGCGTTGACTCCATGGAGCCACCGCCCGGGGAGCGTCCCGGGGAGCCGCAGGGAGAGCGACATGTCCGGACCGCGCGCCACCACCGAACGGCGTCCCGCGCCGGACACCGTGAGCGAACTGGTCCGCTGGGCGGCCTTCAGCTGCACCCTCGTCCCGGTGGTGCTTCTCTGGTACGGCACCTCGCTCGCCGGCGCCACCGGCACCGCGCTCGGCCTCGCCGCCCTCACCGGCGCCTGCCGCTTCCTGCTGCGCCACTCCGAGCGCTGCGCGTCCCACAGAGGCGGACGTCACAGCAAGCCGAATACACCGGTCGACTGACCGGTTTCCGCGCACACGGACGTATCTTTTCAGCCAACTTCTGGACCCTGTGCAAGAGGTGCCCCAACCACCCCCCAACCCCCGTTCCACCTGCACGGAAAGGGTCCAGGAGGCCCTGCGCACCCTACGTGGTTTGGCCACTGCGACGAGGCGCACTTCCCCGCACGGCCCACGAGTGCAACGCTTCGTGATCGAATGCTTCACGCCAAGTTGTCATGTCGACAATGTGCCGAGTGTCTACCTGGGGCACCGCGACCGTGCGGGACCCAGTAGATTCGATCTTGACTTTCTTTACGGCGGGGGACTCGTGCAGGACCGAGGGGAAACGTGCAGGAGCGACACAACCGAGGAGCCGCGACCACCGAGGGGGGCTTAGCAGGATGAGCCACGACTCCACTGCCACGCCGGAAGCCGCGGTCCGGAAGCTTTCCGGGCGACGCCGCAAGGAGATCGTCGCGGTGCTGCTGTTCAGCGGCGGCCCCATTTTCGAGAGCTCCATACCGCTTTCGGTGTTCGGTATCGACCGCCAGGACGCCGGAGTGCCGCGCTACCGACTGCTGGTGTGCGGAGGTGAGGAAGGCCCGCTGCGGACCACAGGGGGCCTCGAACTCACCGCGCCGCACGGCCTGGAGGCGATCTCACGGGCGGGCACCGTCGTGGTGCCGGCCTGGCGCTCGATCACCTCTCCACCACCGGAAGAGGCGCTGGACTCGCTGCGCCGCGCACATGAGGAGGGGGCCCGCATCGTCGGGCTGTGCACCGGCGCCTTCGTGCTGGCCGCCGCCGGCCTGCTGGACAGCCGCCCGGCGACCACGCACTGGATGTACGCACCGACGCTGGCCAAGCGCTATCCGTCGGTGCACGTCGATCCGCGTGAGCTGTTCGTCGACGACGGGGATGTCCTCACGTCGGCGGGCACCGCGGCCGGAATCGACCTGTGTCTGCACATCGTGCGGTCGGACCACGGCAACGAGGCGGCCGGAGCGCTCGCCCGCCGACTGGTGGTCCCACCGCGCCGGAGCGGCGGTCAGGAGCGCTATCTCGATCGGTCTTTACCCGAGGAGATCGGCGCCGACCCGCTCGCGGAGGTCGTCGCCTGGGCGCTGGAGCACCTGCACGAGCAGTTCGACGTGGAGACGCTGGCGGCACGCGCGTACATGAGCAGGCGGACGTTCGACCGACGTTTCCGCTCGCTCACCGGCAGCGCCCCGCTCCAGTGGCTGATCACCCAGCGGGTGCTGCAGGCGCAGCGTCTGCTGGAGACGTCGGACTACTCGGTCGACGAGGTCGCGGGCCGCTGCGGCTTCCGCTCGCCGGTGGCCCTGCGCGGCCACTTCCGCCGTCAGCTGGGCTCGTCCCCGGCGGCGTACCGCGCCGCGTACCGGGCGCGCCGGCCGCAGGGCGACAAGCCGGGCGAGGGCGAGCCCGCGCTGCCTCCGACCGGGCCGACGGGCGTACTGCCGCCCGGGCCGATGGGACCGGTGCCCGCACTGCTGCATCCGGAGAGCGCCGTACCGATGCAGACACGGCGCACGGCCACACTGGGTCTGTCGGCGAGCCTGCCGGGGCCGAGAAGCGGTAACTGAGCAAGTAGATGAGAAGGGGTCCGGACAAGCCCGGGCCCCTTCCTCTCTTCTCGTTCCCGGACGTCACACCAGCACCATGAACCACCCCACGCCACAGCAACCCCTTGCACGGCAGGCCCGTGGAGCGCATACGCGCCGTAAGGTTAGACACATGAACGATCGCATGGTGTGGATCGACTGCGAGATGACGGGTCTCTCGCTGTCCGACGACGCGCTCATCGAGGTGGCCGTGCTGGTCACCGACTCCGAGCTGAACGTACTCGGCGAGGGGGTGGACATCGTGATCCGCCCGCCCGCCAAGGCCCTGGAGACCATGCCGGACGTGGTGCGGCAGATGCACACCACCTCCGGTCTGCTCGACGAGCTGGCCGGCGGCACGACGCTGGTCGAGGCCGAGGAGCAGGTCCTGGCGTATGTACGCGAGCACGTCAAGGAACCGGGCAAGGCCCCGCTGTGCGGCAACTCCGTCGGTACGGACCGCGGCTTCCTGCTGCGGGACATGCCGACGCTGGAGGGCTACCTCCACTACCGGATCGTGGACGTCTCCAGCATCAAGGAGCTCGCCCGCCGCTGGTACCCGCGCGCCTACTTCAACAGCCCGGAGAAGAACGGCAACCATCGGGCGCTCGCCGACATCCGCGAGTCCATCGCGGAGCTCAGGTACTACCGGGAGGCGATCTTCGTACCGCAGCCCGGACCGGACACGGAGACCGCCAGGGCCATCGCCGGAAAGCACGTCCTGCCTGCGCAGTAGGCGCCCACGGGGGCCGACGGGGACCACCGCGAAAAGCCGTGCGCGAGCACCCCTTCGGACCCTGTACACTTTTTCTCGGCCGGTCGGAGAAACCACCAAGTGAACCGCCGGTCGTGGTGGGTGTAGCTCAGCTGGTAGAGCACCTGGTTGTGGTCCAGGATGTCGCGGGTTCGAGTCCCGTCACTCACCCTTAATGATCAAGGGCTGACCTGCGGAAACGGGTCAGCCCTTCGTCATGCCCAAACTGATGGGAACACGACATGTGATGTGCGCCGTATCGTCCCAGCATGGCGAGCATCGTGGAACGACCCCAGAAGAGCGGCGCCATCACCTGCCAGGTGAAATGGCGCCGGGGCGGCAGCTGGCAGACGGAGAACTTCGGCAGCGAGGATCCCACCCAAGGCAGCGCCCAGGACGAGCAGTTCAAAGCCCTCGTCGAGGCACACGGCAACAAGTGGCCTCACGGCTGGGTCAAGGGCCACGGCTTCGTCGAGACACCGCCCACACCCGGCGACGTCCCCTTCGTCGACTACGCCACCCGCTACGTGGGCCGACTCACCGGGATCGACGACCGCACCCGCGACGACTACCGCAGGGAGGTGCGCATCCACCTGTCCCTCGTCGAGCACACCGACCCGTACGGCCGGACCGTTCCCGCAACCGTCTGCAACGTGACCCAGGACGACGTCACCGACTGGGTACGCCACGAGGAGGACGGCGACCGGGACCCGAGCAACCCGGAGAAGTGGCTCCGTCGCGAGGTGATCCCAAGAGCATCCGCAACCGGCACGGCTTGCTCTTCTGCATCTTCCAGGCCGCCATCGATTCCACGCCGCAGCTGCGCACCGCGAACCCGTGCAAGAACACACGACTCCCCCGCGTCGACGACCACACCGAGGAAGAGATGTGCTTCCTCGAGCACGGCGAATACGTGCGCGTTGCGCAGGAGATCACCGACCGGCGGCCCGGGACCTCGCCGACTGACTCGTCGGCACCGGCATGCGCTGGGCGAGGCCACCGCGCTCCAGGTGCGCGACCTGAACCTCAATGCGGACGTCCCCACGGCCAACGTCCAGCGGGCCTGGAAGCGCGCGAAGAAGGGATCCGACGCGGCGTTCTACCTCGGACCGCCCAAGACCCGGAAAGCTGCGGCACACCCACGTGGCGTGGCTGATTCCGGGAGGGCGGGGCCGCTTTCGTGCGTCCGGGTCAGCCCTTCTCGCCCATAACTGCGCGCAGCCAGTCGAGCGGGGCTTGGTCCAGCAGCTCATCGGCCAGCCTCTGCCCGGACTCCGTAACGATCCGGGCCCGACTGTTGTCGATCCACCGCTGCGCCGAGCCGTATCCCTGCGCCTTGTACTCCAGGCCCTGCAGCATGCACTCCAGCTTGTCCGCGTCGCGCGCACAGATGGCCTCGGGCGTCTCCTTCGCCTCGTACTCGGCGACGACGGCGCGCACAGCGGTGCGCAGGACCTCGGGCATGCCGGCCGTCTGGTCCTCGGTCACCGCCTCGGGATCGGCCGCGGCCGCGTACTTCTTCCCCAGGTGGTTCACGTCGCCTGTGCGCGTCTCCTGCGAGTCGTGCCACACCGCCAGGTGCGCGGCGCGCGCGGCGCGCGCGGCATCCGCGCCCTCGAGGGTTGCGATGACCGAGGCGATGACCGAGGTGCGCCACGCATGCTCGGCGACACTCTCAGGGTCCCGAACGCCCGCCATCCACCACCCTGTTCGGCGGGCGTTTTTCAGCGTGCCGGCCTCCCACAGGAAGTGGGCCACGTCCGCCAGGTCCTGGTCACCCACGATGTCCCCTACCTCTCACGCCTCGGCGAGGCGGATTGCGTCTGCGGCGACAGTTGGGCTTCATCCAACATTGCCTACATCGGCTCGCTTACGCCCGGAGTCGACTGGCGGAAGCTCTGGCAGATGGCAGAGCGGTGCAACGTGCCGACCGCCTCAGACACCCGGAGGGCGGAGTGGATCATCACGCAGGCCAACCGAGCGTTCATCTGTGGCAGCGATGTTGTCGTGCGGCTCTCCGATGACGACTGGGAGATGGAGCCTGGTGGTCGATTCATCGCTCTCGGCTCCTCCTGGTGCAACCAGGATGTGTTGGTCACTGGGAACGTCACGGTGCCTGCACTCACCGAGGAGCAGATCTCACGGAAACCGACCTACTACCCGCACTACGCGGAATGACGCCCCGACCTCTCTCACTCTCGCAAAGGTCAAGCGGCCGAGGCGTCTGGCTCCCGACATCTAGGAGAGGAGGGGAACACCGATGAGGATAGACAGCACGCCGCCCGCTCCGGGCCCGGATCCGCCGGGCGGTCCGCCGCCGCGGCGACCGCGAGGC
This sequence comes from Streptomyces sp. HUAS 15-9, assembly GCF_025642155.1. Taxonomy (NCBI): domain Bacteria; kingdom Bacillati; phylum Actinomycetota; class Actinomycetes; order Kitasatosporales; family Streptomycetaceae; genus Streptomyces; species Streptomyces qianjiangensis. The sequence goes on from NZ_CP106798.1 coordinate 3,267,060, forward strand.
CGTCAGCGCGAGTCGAGGGCACGGATCGCGTACTGGCATGCCGACTCAGGGTTGCCGGCCGCGGCCTCGACGGCGGCGAGGTCGCCGAGGATGACGGTGGTCTGCTTCTCCTCGCTGGGCTCCAGCCTGTCGAGCACGTCGAGGAGGGTGGTGCGGGCCTGCGGCAGGTGCCCGGCCTTGAGCTGAGTGTTGCCCGTGAAGGCGGCCAGGCGCACGGGGCTGAACCAGTCGAGCCATTCCGGTGACGGGTGCTCGGTTCCGGCTTCGAGTACGCCTTCGGCGTGCCCGACCAGGTGCAGTGCTGTCCTGGTGTGTCCGCAGCGCGTCTCGCACCCGGCCTCAACGGCGTCCAGCCACGCGAGCAACTCGGCGGATGCCGGGCCGCGCCGCACCGTCCCCGGCGGCCCATCGAACTTCCTGGCCGCAAGCCCCCAACCGGACAGGGGAGTTGTTCGTGATACCGGGTGAGGGGATCGGAGGGAATGTGGCCGAATGGTCGAGGCTGCTGTCCGAGCTCGCGCAGGAGCGCGGCGCGGAGCTGAACCGGTACGGCTTCCTGCTGTGCGGCGATCGCGCGGAGGCCGCCGACCTGGTTCAGGAGGCACTCGTACGGGTCTTCTCCCGGCCCCGCCGTGCGTGGGAACTGGGGGAGGCGGAGGCATACGTACGCCGCACGATGCTCAACCGCTACCTGGACCAGCACCGGCGCCGCGCCCGCTGGATCCGCGCGCTGCCACGGCTCGTGCCGTCGGCGTCGGTCGCCGATCCCAGCACGGACGTCATGCACCGGATCGACCTCATGGACGCCATGCGGGGACTGTCGCCGAGGCAGCGGGCGTGCGTGGTGCTCCGTTACTACGAGGACATGTCCACCGCGGACATCGCGGCGCGGCTCGGCTGCGGTGAAGGCACGGTCAAGCGTCATCTGAGCGACGCGATGGCCCGGCTGGGCGCCCAACTGCGGCCACCACGGCATCACGTCGCGGAGGAAAGGCTGGAGACATGAAGCCCGAGGACCTGCGCGAACAGTTGCTGGCCGCAGCGCACCGCACACCGTCGCCGGAGATCGACACCGAGCGGGTCCGGACCCGGGTGCGCCGGCGCAGAGCCGCCCGGTACACCGCCGTGGCCGGGGCGGGCCTGGCCGTGGCCGCCGCGGTGGTGCTGAACACGCTGCCGTCCGCCTCCACACCGGAGACCAAGACACCGGCGGACTCCTCGATCAGGCAGCCCTCGGCGGCGAGTAGCGCGGCTCCGGGACTCCCTGACCACACCTGCGGTGCGAGCATCCCGGCGAGTTCCGGCCGCGGAGCCGTGACCGTACGCATCTCCGATGTGCGCGCGGCCCCGGACGGAGCCCCGCAGGTCACCTACGCGGTGCACGCGACCGCCCCGGCGGTCCTGTCCGGCGGGCCACTGGTTCTCGTCCTGAAGGACGGCCGGGTCGTGGCCGGTCAGGATCCCTCGGGACCGGCATCCGAGAACACCGCGCACCAGGTGACCATCACCCCCGACCACCCGCACCGTGCCCGGCTCGCGCCCGTGCCGGGCCGTCCCTGCGCGGGAACCGCCTGGAGCTCGGTGTGGAAGGGCGGCTACGAAGTGGCCGTCGTCCTCATCGCCCAGCAGACCGTGCCCTCCGGTACCCGGGCCCCTGATTCATTGATCGTCGCCCGTGCCCCGCTGTCCGAATGAACGGCCTCTCGACATCTCATGGAGGAACCCATGCGCGGCGCCCTGCTGCCCGCCGTCCCCGTCCTGCTGCTCGCCCTCGCCGGATGCGGGGGGAATGCCGACGCGGTGACCCGTCATCCGGCCGACCCCGCCCCGACCACCACGACCCCGCCGGTGAAGCTCCAGGACCGCTCCCTGCCCTGCGGCAGCACCATCGCACCTCCCGTCCGCGTCAGCGGCCCCGATGAATCCATGCAGCTGACCGTCGCGTCCCTGCGGCGCCAAGGCGCCACGCTGCGGACCACGTACAAGATCACCTCCAGCGACCGGACAGAGGCACTCCTCCTGCCGATCGTCGATGTCCCGCCCACGGCCCTCCTGCTCAAGCACGGCGTCATCGCCGGCCGCCAGAAGCCCGCCGCCGACACCGGTCCGGTCAACGCGTCGGCCCTCCTGTACCCCGTCGGCAAGCGCCCCTACGTCAAGCCCCTGACGCTCGACAGCCTCTGCCCCGGCACCACATGGTCCGACGTGGACAAGCACCCCGGCGACTACCAGGTCGTCGTCGTCATGTCGGTCCAGTCGCAGGGAGAACCCTCCGACGCCACGCCGACAGACGGTGTCCACCCGCTGCCCCTCCTCGAAGCCACCCGCGACATCTCCACGAAGAACCAGTGAACGCGACAGTCACCGGCTGATTCGTTTGTGCGGGCGGGTGCCCTCCTATGACGACGTACGCGTCACCAGTTCCGTCGGCAGTACCAGGTGCCGGCGCTCCAGCCCGCGGGACGCGGCGGGGCGGCGGTCCGCGATGTCGGTCAGGAGCAGGTTGAGCATCGCGCGGCCCATTTCCACGATGGGCTGGCGGACGCTGGTGAGGGGCGGGTCCATGTGGCGGGCGATCGCCGAGTCGTCGTAACCGACCAGGGCCACGTCCTCGGGGATGCGGCGGCCCGTCTCGCGCAGCACCTGGCGGGCGCCGGCCGCCGTCACGTCCGAGCCGGCGAAGACCGCGTCCAGGCCGGGGGCGCGCTCAAGGAGCTTCGTCATCGCACGGCGGCCGCCCTCCTCGGTGAAGTCGCCGGGCTCGATGAGCCGCTCGTCGACCGTGTGGCCCGCGTCGCGCAGGGCGTCACGGTAGCCGTCCACGCGCCGCTGGGCGCCGTACACGTCCAGGCGGCCGGTGATGTGGGCGATCGTACGGCGGCCGCCGGCGAGCAGATGCTCGACGGCCGAGCGGCCGCCGCCGTAGTTGTCCGAGTCCACCGAGGTCAGCGTCTCCTTCGCCGAGCGGGGGCCGCTGATCACCGCCGGGATCTCCAGCTGGGACAGCAGATCCGGGAGCGGGTCGTCCGCGTGGACCGAGACCAACAGCACGCCGTCCACCCGGTGCGCGGCCAGATACTGGGCGAGCCGCTGCCGCTCCCGGTCGCTGCCGGCGAAGATCAGCAGCAACTGCATCTCGGTGTCGGCCAGTTCGGCGCCGACACCGCGCAGCATGTCCGAGAAGTACGGCTCCGCGAAGAACCGGGTCTCCGGCTCGGGGACGACCAGGGCGATCGCGTCCGTACGGTTGGCGGCCAGGGCGCGGGCCGCGGTGTTCGGGACGTATCCGAGCTCCTCGACCGCCGCCTCGACGGCCGCGCGGGTGGCCTCGCTGACCCGGGGCGAGCCGTTGATCACCCGGGAGACCGTGCCGCGGCCGACACCGGCGCGGGCGGCGACCTCTTCGAGGGTGGGCCGACCACCGCTGCGCCCCCGTGTTCCGTGGCTTGCCATGGGCCCCGCCTCCCTCGACGTTCATGTCGCTGGCCTGGAATCTAACAGTCCCGTGCGCCGGGGTGACCGCCGCCGGGCTCGGGCCCCGCGCCGACCGCGGCAGCCTCCCCCGCGGACACTGCGCGCGCCGAATTGTCCTGACCTCGTCTGCCCTTCGGGCGCCAACCGAAGTTAGCTAACAGCCCGATAACTGAACACAGCGCTCCTCGTCCGCTCCCTTGACACCCCGCCTCGGACCGGCGACTCTTCAACTCATCACTTGTGGGAGCGCTCCCACAGTACCTGACACATACACATCCCGCACGTTCCCCGCCCGAGCCGCAGCGAGTATGAACGGGCCCAACCAGTGCAGTTGGCCGGGGGGTCGGCACGTCAGGCAACAGGAGGACGCAATGCGCACGAGTACCCGCCGGTCCCACAGGCTGGTGGCCTTCGCGGCCGTCGCCGCGCTGGCCACGGGACTGCTGACCGGCTGCGCCAACGACTCGGACGACGGCTCGTCCAATTCGGACGGCGGCAACGGCAGTGGCAAGGGCAAGACCACACTGACCATCGGGACCTTCGGCGTCTTCGGCTACAAGCAGGCCGGCCTCTACGACGAGTACATGAAGCTCCACCCGGACATCAGCATCAAGGAGAACGTCACCACCCGTACCGATGTGTACTGGCCGAAGGTGCTGACCCGGCTGCAGGCCGGCTCCGGCACCGACGACATCCAGGCGATCGAGGTCGGCAACATCACCGAGGCCGTGCAGACGCAGGCGAACAAGTTCGTGGACCTCGGCAAGGAGGTCGACAAGTCACAGTGGCTGGACTGGAAGCTGGCCCAGGCCACCACCAAGGACGGCAAGACGATCGGCCTGGGCACGGACGTCGGTCCGATGGCGATCTGCTACCGCAAGGACCTGTTCAAGAAGGCCGGGCTGGAGACGGACCGGACCAAGCTCGCCGCGCAGTGGAAGGGCGACTGGGCCAAGTACGTCGACCTGGGCAAGGAGTACATGAAGAAGGCGCCCAAGGGCACCAAATTCGTGGACTCCGCCTCCTCGGTCTACAACGCGGCCCTCGGCGGCGGCAGCGAGCGGTACTACGACAAGGACGGCAACGTCATCTGGGACAAGTCCGACGGCGTGAAGAAGGCCTGGGACGCCGCGATGACCGTGGCGACCAGCGACATGTCGGCCAAGCTGAAGCAGTTCGACAAGCCGTGGGACCAGGGCTACGCCAACGGCACCTTCGCCACGGTGGCCTGCCCGGCCTGGATGATCGGCTACATCGAGCAGAAGTCCGGTGACTCCGGCAAGGGCAACTGGGACGTGGCGGCCGCGCCGACCGCGGCCAACTGGGGCGGCTCCTTCCTCGGCGTGCCGACGGCGGGCAAGCACCAGAAGGAGGCCATCGCCCTGGCCAAGTGGCTGACCGCGCCCGAGCAGCAGGCCAAGGTCTTCGCCAAGCAGGCCAGCTTCCCGTCGACGCCGTCGGCGTACGCCGGCCTGAAGCCGGCCGCGGACACGACCTCGTACTTCTCCGACGCGCCGATCACGCAGATCTTCGCCGACTCGGCCAAGACCATCCCGGTCCAGTACTTCGGCATCAAGGACCAGCCGATCAACACCGCGCTGACGGACGTCGGCATCCTCCAGGTGGAGCAGAAGGGCAAGTCCCCGGCCCAGGGCTGGAACGCCGCCACCAAGGAGATCAAGGACGTGCTCGGCCAGTGACCAGCCCCAAGCAGGCTCTCGCGCAGCCCGCGTCGAGCGCCGACGCCGCGTCCGGCTCCCAGCCGGGCGCGGCCCGGGGCGCTCACGGTCGCGGTGGGCCGGCGGGCGCCGACTCCTGGCGCAGCCGGCTGTACCGCTGGGACATGAAGGCGTCGCCGTACGCGTTCGTCGCCCCCTTCTTCGTCCTCTTCGGGGCCTTCTCGCTGGTCCCGCTGCTGTACACGGCCTGGTACTCGCTGCACGACGTGCAGCTGTCCTCGCTGGACCACCAGACCTGGGCGGGCCTGGACAACTACAAGAACCTGTTGTCCTCGGACTTCTTCTGGAACGCCCTGCAGAACACCTTCTCCATCGGCCTGATCTCCACGGTGCCGCAGCTGCTCGCGGCGATCTGGCTGGCGCATCTGCTCAACTACAAGCTGCGCGGCTCGACCGTGTGGCGGGTCGTGATGCTCACCCCGTACGCCACCTCGGTGGCCGCGGCGACCCTGGTCTTCACGCTGCTGTACTCCTGGGACGGCGGCATGGTCAACTGGGTGCTGCACTTCTTCGGGGTCGATCCGGTCAACTGGCGTGAGTCGGACTGGGGTTCGCAGTTCGCGGTGTCCTCGATCGTGATCTGGCGGTGGACCGGCTACAACGCGCTGATCTATCTGGCGGCGATGCAGGCGATCCCGACCGACCTGTACGAGTCGGCGGCGATCGACGGCGCCAACCGCTGGCAGCAGTTCCGGCACGTCACCGTCCCGCAGCTGCGGCCGACGATCCTGTTCACCGTGGTCGTCTCCACCATCGGCGCGACCCAGCTCTTCGGTGAGCCGCTGCTGTTCGGCGGGGTCAGCGGTTCGAAGGGCGGCTCCGAGCACCAGTACCAGACGCTCGGCCTGTACATGTACGACCAGGGCTGGATCATCGGCAACCTCGGCAAGGCGTCCGCGATCGCCTGGTCGATGTTCCTGATCCTGCTGATCATCGCCGTGATCAATCTGGTGCTCACCCGACGTCTGAGGAAGACCCAATGACGACCAGTGAACTGACGATTCCGCAGGCGGCGAAGGGCACCTCCGACCGCAGGCCCGGGCGCCGCAGGGTGATGGGCGCGGGCAAGCAGCTGCACGCCGGTCCGGTCACCTATGTCGTGCTGGTCGTGTTCGCGCTCGTCTCGCTGGCGCCGCTGGTGTGGACGGCGGTGGCCGCCTCGCGCACCGACCGCAGGCTGGCCGAGACGCCGCCGCCGTTGTGGTTCGGCGGCAATCTGTTCAAGAACCTCCAGGCCGCCTGGGACCAGGCGGGGCTCGGCACCGCGATGTTCAACTCCACGCTCGTCGCGGGCGCGATCACCGTCTCCACGGTGCTGTTCTCCACGCTCGCCGGCTTCGCCTTCGCCAAGCTGCGGTTCCGGTTCTCGGGCTTCCTGTTGCTGCTGACCATCGGCACGATGATGATCCCGCCGCAGCTGGCCGTCGTACCGCTGTATCTGTGGATGTCGGACCTGGGGTGGTCGAACCAGTTGCAGACGGTGATCCTGCCGAGCCTGGTGACCGCGTTCGGCACGTTCTTCATGCGGCAGTACCTGGTGCAGGCGCTGCCGTCCGAGCTGATCGAGGCGGCCCGGGTGGACGGGGCCAGCAGCATCCGGATCGTGTGGCACGTCGTGTTCCCCGCGGCACGGCCGGCGATGGCCGTACTCGGCCTGCTGACCTTCGTGTTCGCCTGGAACGACTTCCTGTGGCCGATCATCGCCCTGAACCAGCAGAACCCGACCGTGCAGGTCGCGCTCAACTCGCTCGGTACCGGCTATGTCCCGGACCAGGCGGTCATCATGGCGGGCGCGCTGCTCGGCACCCTGCCGCTGCTCATCGCCTTCCTCCTGTTCGGCAAGCAGATCGTGGGCGGGATCATGCAGGGCGCGATCAAGGGCTGAGCCCCGCCCGCCCCACGCCGAAGGCCCCGGGGGGCCCGGGAGGGGTGCCGGGCCACCGCCGCCCCGGCCCCCCTCTCACCCCCTCCCTACCCACCCGTCGGTCTCCACGACCCCTCGGTCTCCACGACCTCCTATGGGAGCGCTTCCATGTCTGAGCCCATTACCTCCGTGACCTTTCCTCCCGCCTTCCTCTGGGGCGCCGCGACCTCCGCGTACCAGATCGAGGGGGCGGTGCGGGAGGACGGCCGCACGCCCTCGATCTGGGACACCTTCAGTCATACGCCGGGCAGGACCGCCGCCGGTGAGACCGGTGACATCGCTGTCGACCACTACCACCGCTACCGCGACGACGTGGCGCTGATGGCGGAGCTGGGCCTGACCGCGTACCGGTTCTCCATCTCCTGGTCGCGGGTGCAGCCGACGGGCCGGGGGCCGGCGGTGCAGGTGGGCCTGGACTTCTACCGGCGTCTGGTGGACGAGCTGCTCGCCCATGGCATCCGGCCCGCGATCACCCTCTACCACTGGGACCTGCCGCAGGAGCTGGAGGAGGCGGGCGGCTGGCCGGAGCGGGACACGGCTCACCGCTTCGCCGAGTACGCGCAGATCGTCGGTGAGGCGCTCGGCGACCGGGTGGAGCAGTGGATCACGCTCAACGAGCCGTGGTGCAGCGCCTTCCTGGGGTACGGCTCGGGTGTGCACGCCCCGGGCCGTACCGAGCCGGCGGCCGCGCTGAAGGCCGCGCACCACCTCAATCTGGCCCACGGGCTGGGCGCTTCGGCACTCCGCTCGGTGATGCCCGCCCGTAACTCGGTCGCGGTGAGCCTCAACTCCTCGGTGGTGCGCACGCTTTCCCAGGACCCCGCGGACCTGGCGGCCGGCCGGAAGATCGACGACCTGGCCAACGGCGTCTTCCACGGCCCGATGCTGCACGGCGCCTATCCGCGGACGCTGTTCGAGGCGACGGCACAGATCACCGACTGGTCGTACGTCCGCGACGGTGACCTGCGCACCATCAACCAGCCGCTGGACGCGCTGGGCCTGAACTACTACACCCCGACGCTGGTCTCCGACATCGAGTCGGCGGACACGTCCGGCCGCCGCGCGGACGGACACGGCGCGAGCGACCACTCCCCCTGGCCGGGCGCGGACGACGTGGCCTTCCTCCAGACGCCGGGCGAGCGCACCGAGATGGGCTGGACGATCGACCCGACGGGCCTGCACGACCTGATCATGCGCTACTCGCGGGAGGTGCCCGGCCTGCCCCTGTACGTCACCGAGAACGGCGCGGCCTACGACGACAAGCCCGACCCGGACGGCCGCGTCCACGACCCCGAGCGCATCGCCTATCTGCACGGCCATCTGTCGGCGGTCCGCCGCGCCATCACGGACGGCGCGGACGTGCGCGGCTACTACCTGTGGTCCCTGATGGACAACTTCGAGTGGGCGTACGGCTACGGGAAGCGCTTCGGCGCGGTGTACGTGGACTACGCGACGCTGGCACGGACCCCGAAGTCGAGCGCACGCTGGTACGCCCGAGCGGCCCGAACGGGCTCACTGCCGCCGCTGGAGCCCACGGCCTGACACCCATGAACAGGGCGCGACACCCGGGGGGAGTGCCGCGCCCGCTCGGACAGAGCAGCGACAAGGGCCCCGCGGAGTCCGACAGTCCGACTCCGCGGGGCCCTTCTCTCCGCCACGGCCGGTCACGCCTCCGCGAACAGTTCTTCGGCACTTACGACGGTGAGGGCACGGTCGAACCATGTGCCCAGGATGTCCAGGTCGGCGCAGGCGGTGACCCGCTCCCGAACCGCCTCGGGGACCTCGATGCCACGCCGGTCGAGGATACGGAGGATGTCTTCGGCGCGGCTCTCCGCGCGCCCCGCCACGAGGCCCTCCATGAGGGTTTCCTCGATGAGCGTGCCGCGGCCGGGGAAACGTGAGGTGTATGCGGTCATCAGGTTCCTCCACAGTTGACGGGCCGGGGTTTCGCCCAGGCCGAGTTCGGTGAATTCCGCCCAACCCTGCGCGGTCTCGCCGCCGGTGTCGTTCACTGCCGCAGCCAGCGCGTCCAGTATCGCAGGAAGGCCCGGATCCTTGGCGTGAGCGAGCGCGGAGAAGACGGCGAGGGCGAGGTCATCGGCTGCCTCGTCCGGGTCGGTGACCGCGGGAACGTTGCCCGGGCCCAGGACGAGCGGGAAGACCACCATGCTGGTGTGGACGGGCGGGCCGACCCGGACGGGTTCCGCCGCCCAGGACGCGGTGGCCTTGTCCCGGCAGACCACCAGCAGGACCGGAGGCAGTTGGTACTTGGCGTACAGGTGCGCCAAGTAGTACGTCCAACTGCTCAGCTTGTCCGGGTCCGGCTTGCCCTGGGACTCGATGGCGAGCAGGAAGCCGCCGTCATCGGCCGTGTCGACCCGGAAGAGGGTGTCCACACGGCGCGCCAGCGGTCGGATCTCGGTGAGATCCGTGTCCAGGGGCTGGATCGCCGTGGGCTCGGGGAAGGGGATGCCCGCCCTGGGGAGGGCTCGGGCCAACAGGCCTGGATCCTCCCGGAAGATCTGGTGCATCGCCTCGTGCGCTGAACTGACCATGTGACTGAACGTAGGCGGATGACCGCGTCGCAGTGACCGTTGCCGGGTGGGTTCAGTCAAATGGGTGAGTGTGCCAATGGCCTATGCCAAGGCAGCCCTGCGGCTTCGTCGAGGATGGCCAGGGGCCGGAACGGTGTCGTTCCGGCCCCTTCTTGAGGATCCCGATGAAGCTGTGGACTGTCCGTCAGCCGATCGCCCCGAACGCCTTCGAGAAGGCGGACTTGTCCTGGGTGATGGAGCTGCAGGTCGCGTCCGCGGTGGGCTTGGTGCCGCCTGCGCACTGCTTGTCGCGGGTCGCCGACCACATCGACAGCCAGCCGATGCCCTTGGACTTGGCGAAGTTGACCAGTTGGGTGGCGTCGTCGACCTTGAAGATCTCGGAGGAGACGTCGTTGACGCCGATCATCGGGGTCACGGCGACCGTCTTCCAGGCCGCGCTGTCGGACAGCCCCAGCACGCTCTTGACCTGGGCCTGGGTGGCGGTGGCGGCCTGTTCGGCGTAGGTGCCCATGTCACCGCTGTAGGCGGGGCCGTAGTCCATCGCCATGATGTTGACCGTGCTGATCTTCACGCCGTTGGACTTGGCGTTGGACAGGAGGTTCACGCCGTCCTGGGTCAGGCCCTCGGGCATCACCGGGAGGGTGAAGGAGACGTCCAGGTTCGGGTGCTGCGCCTGGAGCTTCGCTATCGCCTTGGCGCGCTGGGTGTTCGCCGTCGTGTTGGGCAGTGCGCCGCCCTCCACGTCGAAGTCGACCTTGGTGAGCTTGTACGCGTCCACGGCCTTGCCGTACGCCGTCGCCAGCGCGTCCGCCGAGGAGCAGGTCGTCGCCAGTTCGGAGCCGGAGGCGCCGCCGAAGGAGACGCGGACGTCGCCGCCCTTGGCGCGCAGGGCACCGATCTGGTTGGCGACGCCGTCGCTCGCCAGATCCGTGACCCCGCCCCACTTGGGCGTGCAGCCGCCGCCGTCCGTGATGAAGGCGAGGTTGTAGTTCTTCACGCCGGTTTCGTTGGCGCTCGCCAGCAGGTCGAAGGCCGGGTAGAGGGAGGTGTCGACGTAGGGGGCGAAGCCGGCGGAGGTGGTGGTGCCGGTGCCGGTGCTCTGGGACGGGGAGGCGGTGGCCGTCGGAGTCGAGGTGGGGGTGGGGGTGGGGGTTGTGCTGTGCGTGGGGGTCGGGGTGGGGGTTGCCGACTGCGTCGGGCGGCCGCTGGGTTCGGGCGTCGCCGTGTCGTCGGCGGAGCACTTCGCGTTGTCGATACGGCAGCCGCTCGGGTCGCCGGTGCCGTTGACCACGAAGCCGACGGTGACCGACTTGCCGGGCGCCAGGCCGTCCGTGTCCCACTTGGGGGGCTTCACGGTGACGTGCTGCCCGCTCACGCTCGACTCGCCGTTCCACAGCGAGCTGAGCTTCGCGCCGGCCGGCAGGTCGAACTCCAGCGTCCAGCTCTTCTCCGTCTGGCCGCTGTTGTTCGTGACGACGTACTGCGCGGTGTATCCCGTCGACCAGTCGCTGGTCTTGGTGTACGCGGCACCGACACCCGCGGCCTGCGCGATGCCGCTGAACATGACCGCTCCGCCGCCGACCACGGCCGCGGCCACCAGACCGCCGATCGCCTTGTTCCTGCCACTGATCCTGCGCCGGTGGATGCTCATCCTCGTGCCTGCCTTCACTGTTCCGTGGGGTGAGGTGCGGCAGACGCTAGCGGTAGGGAATCGGACAAACAGCCTGATAGGGACGGCGGTTGGGGATCTTAGGGTGCGCTTAAGGAAGGGATCGGGACCGGTTAAAGGTAGAGACCAATTTGCCGGAACGGCGGCGGCGCACGGCCCCCCGGTGTCCCCTGCGCACCGGTTCGCGCCCGCCCAGCTGGATCCAGATGCGCACCTCGGTGCCACCGAGGACGGACGAGCCGATCCGCACGTCCCCGCCCGTCGACTCGGCGAGCCGGCGCACGATGTCCAGGCCGAGGCCGGTCGAGCCGTCGGTGCCGGAGCCGCGGCCGCGGGCCATCGCCGCCTCGGGGTCGGGTATGCCGGGACCCGCGTCCGAGACCAGCACGATCACCGCGTCCTCGCCGTTGTGCACGTCCACCGCGAAGGCCGTGCCCTCCGTGGTGTGCCGGAAGACGTTGCCGAGCAGCGCGTCGAGCGCGGCGGCCAGGTCGGCGCGGGCCACGGGTATCCGCACCGGCCGCTCGACCCCGGCCACCCGCCACTTGCGGCCCTCGTCCTCGGCGAGCGCAGACCAGAACCCCATCCGCTCCCGGACCACTTCGGCCGCGTCGCACCCGGCACCGGGCCCGGCCGCGGCGGTCTGCGGCTTGGCCTCCCGTGCCGTACGGATGATCGTGTCGACCTCGCGCTCCAGCTGGGCGACGGCGGCCCGGGTCTGCTCCGCGGCTGGTCCCTCGCCGAGCGAGGCCGTGTTCAGCCGCAGGACGGTGAGCGGCGTGCGCAGACGGTGGGACAGGTCCGCCGCCAGCTCACGCTCGTTCGCCAGGAGTTGTACGACCTGGTCGGCCATGGAGTTGAACGCCACCGCCGCCAGCCGCAGTTCGTTCGGCCCCTCCTCCGGCACCCGCGCCCCGAGCTTCCCCTCCCCCAGCTCGTGCGCGCTCTCGACCAGCCGCTGCGCGGGCTGCACCATACGCACACCCAGCCGGTCGGCGACCGCGACCGAGCCGACGATCAGCGCGATGCCGACCCCGGCAAGGACCGCCCAGGCCGTGCCGACGCCATTGCTGACCTCGGACTCGGGGACGTACACCTCGACGACGGCGATCGCGCCGGAGCTCAGCGCGACCGGCTGGAGCAGCGTGGAGCCGCCCGGCACCTCGGTGGTGGAGGCGCGGCCCAGCCGGCGCACGGTCGAGATGTCCCGGTTCGCGGCTCGCTGCCGGCCGATGTCGACGGCGGCCGCCGTGTCCACGGCCGGTATGTGCACCGCCATCCCGGAGTCGGCGCCCGCCGAGGCGACCACCCGCTCCAGCTTGTCGCGGTCGGTGGTGATGGACAGCGCGGGAGCGACCGCCGCGGCCTCCCGCTCGGCGTTGGAGAAGGCGCGGTCCCGGGCCATCTCCTTGATGACGAGCCCGAGCGGTACGGCGAAGGCGACCACGACCATCGTGGTGACCGCCAGACAGACCTTGACCAGTGCCCATCTCATCGCGCCGGCTCCGCTTCCCCGGGTGGCTCCAGCTTCACGCCGACACCGCGCAGGGTGTGCAGATAGCGCGGCCGCGCCGCCGTCTCGCCCAGCTTCCGCCGCAGCCAGGACAGATGGACGTCGATGGTCTGGTCGTCGCCGTAGGACTGCTGCCAGACCTCGGCGAGCAGTTCCTTGCGCGGGACGACGACTCCAGGGCGGCCGGCCAGGAAGGCGAGGAGGTCGAACTCGCGGCGGGTCAGATCGAGCCGGATGCCGTCGAGTTCGGCCTGGCGGCGCAGCGGGTCGACGCTCAGGCCGCCGACGCGGATGACGGCCGACGGCGGGACGTCGGCCGCGGACGCGCGGGCGCGGCGCAGGACGGCGGCGATGCGCGCCGACAGGTGCTCGACGGAGAACGGCTTGGTGAGATAGTCGTCCGCCCCGGCGTTCAGCAGCCGGACGACCTCCGTCTCGTCGTCCCGGGCGGTGGCGATGATGACCGGCACGTCGGTGATGCCGCGCAGCATCTTCAGGGCCTCGGAGCCGTCCAGATCGGGCAGTCCGAGGTCCAGGATGACCACGTCGAAATGGAAATGGGCGACCTCGCGCAGCGCCTCCAGTGCCGTACCGACGCTGCGCACGGTGTGCGAGGCGTCGGTCAGATGCCGGATGAGCGCCGAGCGTACGAACTGGTCGTCCTCGACCACGAGCACACTTGCCATGCGCCGCACCGTACGCCATGGGAGCGGCACAGGTCCGGCCCTGTGGACAACCGCCTGTGGATAACTCGGGGCGACACGGGTCGACTCGGGTCGGCTCCGACCGGATGCGCACCATGGGGCGCCTGAGGCAGTATGGCCGACGATGCACAGAGGACTCGTACACGTACTGGCTTGGTCGCTCGCCACGGGCGCGGCGGTCACGCTGTCGTGGTGGGGCGTCCACACGGTGATGGCGGGCACCGCGTACGACCCGCCGCGCGCCCTGCCCATCACGGCGGCGGACGCGACGACGCAGGGCTCGAAGCCGCTGGGGTCCGCGACGTCCCGGCCGCCCGCCGCTTCCGCGTCACCCTCGGACAAGCCGTCCGCGTCCGGCTCGCCGTCGCCCTCGCGGAAGCCGGCGACGAACGCCCCCGCCTCCCCCACCGCCTCCGGTGAGGTCAAAAGCTATGACACCCCCGGTGGGCGGGCCGTCTTCGACCTGGGCAGGGCCTACGCGACGCTGGTGTCGGCGACGCCGGCCACCGGCTGGTCGATGCAGGTGTGGAAGACGGAGACCTGGATCCGGGTGGAGTACAGCAGTGGCGCGGACCGCGTGTCGGTGTTCTGCACCTGGCACGACGGGCCGCCGCGGGTGGAAGTGAACACCTACTGACGGCACCGCCATCGGTGGCGCCACCGGACAAGCCGGCGCCGCCACAGGGTCAGCGGAACACGGAGGGCGGTGGGGCCGGGGAGGCCACGGCCGCCTCGTCCGTCACAGGTACGGCGCCGCCGGTGAAGTCGGTGAGCTGTCGGCCGTGTTCGACCCGGCCGGGGTGCGGGTCCGAGGCGGCCCGGCGGGTCAGTTCGGCGAGCGGCAGCGGGCGGTCGGAGGCGACGAGGACCGCGTTGCCGAACCGCTTGCCGCGCAGCACGGCCGGGTCGGCGACCAGGGCGAGTTCGGTGAACCGGGCGGCCGCGGTGGCGATCTGGCCGCGCAGATGGGCGAGCGGCGGTCCGTCGGCGAGGTTGGCGGCGTAGACGCCGGTGGGGTTCAGTGCGCGGCGGACCTCGTCGAGGAACTCGGTCGAGGTGAGGTGGGCGGGGGTGCGGGCCGCGCTGAACACATCGGCTATGACCAGGTCCGCCCAGCCGTCCGGCACCTTGGCCAAGCCCTCGCGGGCGTCCACCGAGCGCACCCGGATCCGGGCACCGGGATCCAACGGGAGCTCTCGGCGGACCAGTTGGACGAGGCTCGCGTCGCGCTCGACGACCTGCTGGGTGGAGCGGGGGCGGGTGGCGGCGACATACCGGGCGAGGGTGAAGGCGCCTCCGCCGAGGTGCACGGCGTGCACGGGTCTGCCGGGCGGGGCGACCAGGTCGATGACGTGTCCGAGCCGCCGCTGGTACTCGAAGAAGAGATAGGAAGGGTCGTCGAGGTCGACGTGCGACTGCGGGGCGCCGTCTATCAGCAGGGTCCAGGCCCGGCTCCGGTCGGGATCGGGTATGAGCTGCGCGAGCCCTCCGTCGACGGTCTCCGTGACGGCCTCGGCGGCGGCCGACCTGCGACGCTGGTTCCTGGACTTGCCCACTGCACCATTTTCGCAGGTGGCGAAGGGGCCTGCCGCGCGGAGCCTCAGCGGCAGCTGTCCGCGGCCTCGATCAGTCGCGCCGCTTCCCCGAGGGCTCTTCGCAGCTCCACCGGATCCGTCGCGAGCTCGGCCTCGCCGGGGGGCAGCAGCCAGTCCGAACCCTCCAGCGGGGGCTCGGGATTCAGGCTCAGTCCGCGGCCGTCGGTCTCGGTGCACGTGCTCCCGGGGACGTCCCACGCGGCCGCGGTCCCCGGCGGCACGAGGAAGCCGAGCGTGTCGCACCCGTCGTCGTGCAGTACGGGCCCCACCGCCTCCCCGGTCCCCCGCCGCAGGATGTCGACCGCCTCCAGCCCTTGTCTGGCCGGCACCGTCACGAGGTCGCACGCCGGTTCCCGCGGCGTACACGGATCGTCGTGCGTACAAGGATCGTTGCTCTGGCTGGTCTCCATCCCGGCCTCCACCACGCAGCCCGCTTGCAGTCCATGAGGCCCAACGCGGCACGGCGTCAACGGCTACGGCACAAGTCAGCCGCAAAGGATGGCAGTTCATGGCAGATCGTGGATGAGATATCCGGTTTGTAGCTAAACACTGCGTGGCGGACCGGACACAGCAGGTACGTTCTTGCCGCCGGAGCCAGGGTGTCGGACGGGCGACTCAGCCCGTTTCGCCCCGTATCCGGCGCGGTTCGACGGTTCGCACGAGAGGACCCGGCCATGGCGTCGTCAACCGTGACCTCGTCACAGCCCGAGCGGCCACCACGGCCGAATCTCGCCTTCCGGCAGCTGCGCGGCCGGCGGTCACCCGCCGAGTTCGCGGCTCTGGTGCGGCGGGCCGCCCGTGAGATCGGCGAGCGGGTCAGCTGTGATGCTCGTTACATCGGCCGGGTCGAGGCGGGCGAGATCCGCTGCCCGAACTATGCGTACGAACGGGTGTTCCTGCACATGTTCCCCGGCCGCACCCTCGCCGACCTCGGCTTCGCGCCCCGCTCGTCCGTCCGTGGACGAGGGGCGCGTCCGGCCGAGGACGAGCCCCCCTCACGCGTCACGCTCCCGGTGTTCGCCACGAGTGAGACGCGCGGGGGCCACGAGCCGTATGACACGCAGGACCCGTACGTCACGCACGAGAACCACGAGGAGAGCGACGTGCTACGTCGCGCATTCATGACCGGCGGGGGCGCCACGGTGGCCGCCGCGCTGGGCCCGTTCGGGCTCACCATCGACGCTGTGGCCGCCGACCGGCCGAGCCGCCGCGCCGGGTCCGGGGAGGCGGCAGCCCTCGAGGAGGCCGTACGCAGAATCCGGCTGCTCGACGACCGGCACGGCGCGGACGGCCTCTACCGGCGCGCGGCGGCTCCGCTGCGCGCCGCGTACGAGCTGCTGGACGCCGGTACGACCCGGCAGACGACCGCCGACCGGCTGCACTCCGGCGCCGGTGAACTCGCCATCTCGGTGGGCTGGCTGGCGCACGACTCCGGGCGCTTCGACGACGCGCGCTCGCACTACGCGGAGGCACTGGCGACCGCCCGGATGATCGGCGATGACGCCCTGGAGGCGCACGCCTTCTGCAACACGGCGTTTCTCGCGCGGGACGCGGCCGGCCCCGGGAGGCGGTGCGGGCGGCGCAGGCCGCGCAGCGGGCGGGGCGGTCACTTGGCTCCGCGCGCCTGATGTCACTGCTCGCGCTGCGCGAGGCGGGCGGCTGGGCGGGGCTGGCCGACCGCACCGGGTGCGAACAGGCGCTGGCCCGCGCGCAGGCCCTCTACGAGCGGGGCCACTCGGACGCCGACCCCGAGTGGATGAGCTTCTACGGAGAGGCCGAACTGGAGGGACTGGAAGCGCAGTGCTGGTCGACACTGGGCGACTGGCCGCGCGCCGCCCGGCACGCCCACCGTGCCGCGCAGCTCCAGGACCCCCACTTCACCCGGAACATCGCCCTGTACACCGCCGAACTCGCCGACGACCTCGCGCGGGGGGGCCGCCCCGACGAGGCGGCACTGGCCGGTATGCAGGTCCTCGACCTCCTGGACCAGGTCCAGTCCTCCCGCATCCAGACAATGCTCGCGGGCACGGCCCGGGTCCTGCTGCCGCACCGACGCGCGTCGGGGGTGTCGGAGTTCCTGGACAAACACACCTCGCTGCCACGTTCGGTGTGAAGCGGGGCGGCTGGCCGCCGGGGGTCATGGCGGGCGGCTCTGCCGGACGGGGAGTCGCTTCGGCGTGCGACGGCCGGTGTTGACGCACTCCGGCGGCAGAGGCCGCACGGCCGGCCGGCTCCGCGGACAGCAGACGGTCGGTGCGGGGCACGGCGAGCACGACCGGCCGGGAGACGGCGGCCGGTCGCCACTTGGGCGCGGGGCAGGCGGGGGTGGCCGCGCTGGGCTATGCGGTCATGTGGCCCAGGTCGTTCCAGGTTTCGAGGGCCGGGGCTCCGTAGGCCCAGCCCAGTATCGACAGGGACGTGGGGTTGAGGCGGATGCGGGCCGCGAAGTCGAGGGGCAGGCCCAGCCATCTCGCGCCTATGGAGCGCAGGATGTGCCCGTGGGCGAAGACCAGGACGTCGCGGTCGGCGGAGCGGGCCCAGGCGACCACCTCGTCCGCCCGCGCGGTCACCTCGGCGAGGGTCTCGCCCTCGGGGACACCGTCGCGCCAGATCAGCCAGCCGGGCCGGACGGCCTGGATGTCCTCGGGGGTCATGCCCTCGTAGGCGCCGTAGTCCCACTCCATGAGCGTGTCCCAGACCTCTGCGCGCCCGCCGAACCCGGCGAGTTCGCACGTCTCACGCGCGCGTGCCAGCGGGCTGGTGCGCACCTCGACGCCGGGCAGGCCGTCGAACGGCGCCCGGTGCAGCCGCTCGCCGAGGAGCTTGGCACCCCGCCGCCCCTCGTCCAGGAGGGGCACATCGGTCCTGCCGGTGTGCTTGCCGGACAGCGACCACTCGGTCTGTCCGTGCCTGGCCAGCAGGATGCGCGGTGCCATGGGTGACCTTTCCGGGCGGAAATCGGAGGCGGAACCCCTCCATCATCGCGCACCCTGTGCGGGGGCAACCCGGTGGGCGATCTCTGCGTCTTTGAGGGCTGGAGCACCCCACGACGGGCGAGCGCGTACACCGTAAAGTGTCACGGTCGGCCCACCGGGCGCCGCGGAACAAGAAGGGGGAGGGCGATCGGATGCCGCAGACCGAGACACCGGGCACCGAGGTGTCCCCGAGGACACGGCTGCGCTGGTGGACCGAGCTGCCGCTGATCCTCCTGGTGTACGGCTGCTACTCGGCCGGCCGTCTGCTGGCCCGGGGCGACGTCTCCGGCGCCGTGGACCACGGCCTGGCGATCCTGCGCATCGAGAAGGCCCTGTACCTCAACGCCGAGCACCCGCTCAACCGGCTGTTCACCCGCGAGGCATGGCTCGGCGTACCGGCCGACTTCTGGTACGCGTCGCTGCACTACCTGGTCACGCCCGTGATCCTGGTCTGGCTGTTCCGCAAGCGCACGCAGTTCTACCGCGCCGCCCGCACCTGGCTGATGACGTCCACGTTCATCGGTCTGATCGGCTTCACGCTGCTGCCGACCTGCCCGCCCCGGCTCCTCGCGTCGGGCCACGGCTTCGTCGACACGATGGCCCAGTACAGCTCGTACGGCTGGTGGGGCGGCGAGGCCAGCGCCCCGCGGGGCATGGGCGGCATGACGAACCAGTACGCGGCCATGCCGAGCCTGCACGTGGGCTGGGCCCTGTGGTGCGGTGTGATGCTGTGGCGTCACGGCGGCACACGCGCGGCGAAGGCCTTCGGCGTCGCCTACCCGCTGCTGACCGCGATCGTGGTCATGGGCACCGCCAACCACTACTCCCTCGACGCGGTCGCGGGCATCGCCGTGATGGGCGTCGGCCTGCTGCTCGCGCCGTATGTGATGCGCGCCGTGGACCTGCTCCGGGCCCGGCTGTCCTCGCGCACCCCGGTCGTCACGGCACTCTCCGGCGGCTCGGGCTCCTCGATTGTCGGCGCAGGTTCCTCGATTGTCAGTGGCGGATGCCAGACTTCCGCGGGTGAGCGAATTCCACGGCAGCGCGAGGAGCGGATCGGATCCGCGACCGAGCCGGACGCCTCTTCCACCGACGCGGGGGACGGCGCTGCGGCAGCGGCTCGCTGAGCTGCGCGGACCGGACGTAGCGGCCAAGGCACTGGACGCGCGCGCCCTCGCGGCGCTCGCCGCGAACCCGGGGTGCCGACGGCGCGCGATCCTCGACGGCGCCGGAGTGGACAAGGTGGCGCTGGCGAGCGCGCTGGGCGCGCCGTCCGCCTTCGGCCAGTCACAGTTCGCCCTCACCCGGGGCAACGCCTTCGAGGCGCGGGTGAAGGCCGACGGCGGCGCGGAGCTGATGCGGCTGGCGCACACCCGGCTGGACCCGGGCGCCGAACCCCCGCACGAGGCCGCCGTGCCGGACCTGTCCGCCATCGGCCCCGAGGGGCGCACCGCGCGTACGGCGCTGGCGCTGCGCGAGGCCACCGAGGCGCGCGGCAGCTGGACGCTGCTCGACCACCCCATGCTCGCCCTCGACGTCGCGGGCTCCTTCGCCTTCCTGGAGCCGGACGCGGTGGTCGTGCACCCGGACGGCAGCTGGACGGTCGTGGAGATCAAGTCCTTCCCGCTGCTGGACGGTTCGGCGGACCCGGCGAAGGTCGGCGCGGCGGCGCGGCAGGCCGCGGTGTACGTACTGGCGCTGGAGGAGGTCGCCGCGCGCCTGCAGCCCGCCCCGCGCGTGCGCCACCGGATCCTGCTGGTCTGCCCGAAGGACTTCTCCAACCTCGCTACCGCCTCCGCCGTCGACGTGCGCAAACAGCGCGCGGTCACCGCCCGCCAGCTGACCCGGCTCACCGGCATCCAGGACATCGCCGACACGCTGCCCGAGGGCACCTGCTTCGCCCCCGGCCTGCCGGCCGAGGAGCTCACGGCCGCGGTCGACGCGGTCCCGGCGACGTACGCACCCGAGTGCCTGGCCGCCTGCGAACTGGCCTTCCACTGCCGGGAACGCTCCCGCGCGGCCGGCGCCGTGACCACTCTGGGCCGCCCGGTCCGCGCCGAACTGGGCGGCCTGACCACGGTCGACGAGGTCCTGTCCGCGGCCCGCGGCGAGAGCGGCGACCCCAACGACCCGGCCGTCGCGGCACTGCGCAGGGCGGCCACCCTGCGGGCCGAGGCACTGGCGGGCGCCGGTCAGGCGGCGCTGCCCGGCGCCCGGACCGGCCAGGAGGTGGCCCCTTGTCCCTGATCGCCACCCTCGCCCGGCTGGAGGCCATCAGCACCGGCCGCGCCCGTCCCGCAGCCACCGTCCGGCACCGGCATCTGTCCGACCGGCCCCTGGTGTTCGTACCGCTGACCACCGCGGGTGAGGCCGGTGCCCCGCTCGGGGCGCTGGTCGGCACCGACCGGGACGCGCCGCGCCTGCTCGTCGTACCGCAGCCGCGCGACCGCGACCTGCGCTTCGCGTTCCTCGCCGAACTGGCCGACGTCGTCCTGCCGTACATCGACGACCACGCCGACACGGTCGAGGCCGCCGAGCGCACCGAGACCGACCCGGAGACCGGCAAGCGGGTCAAGGTCGAGGTCGAACTGTGCGCGGACGCCCCGCAGTTGATCGTCCCGGGCCGCGCGGGCGTCGACTTCGTACGGCTGCTGGGCCGCTCCATGCGGTTCCGGCGCACCGCCGAGCAGGAGCCCGAGGCCCCGTATCCCGCGCCGCCCCGGGTGCCGCTGCTCGGGCGGTGGCTGACGCATTTCGGGGAGCGGGCCCGGGTGCCCGGCTCCTCGCTGCTGCTGGCCGCGACGGACGTGCTGGCCCGGCACTGGGCGACCGGGCAGTCCGGCCTGGAGGACCAGCACCTGGGCGCGCTGCTGGCCTGGATCGACCCGCCCGAGGGCGAGAGCGGCGCCGAGGCGGCCCTGCGCGCGGGGCATGCGCGGGACGCCGACGACCAGCTGCTGTGCCCGCCCGCGGGCCCGGCCACGGACCCGGCGTTCGACAACAAGCTGCTCGCCCCCGCCTTCGAACGCTACGACCGCGCGCGTGTCGCCCTCGCCGCCGCCGAGGACGGCCTGCAGGCCGACGACCGGCTCGGCGCGCTCACCGCCGCCGAGCGGGAGATCCGGGCGCTGGTGGAGAGCCGTACCCGGCCCACCTGGGACGCGGTGTGGCGCGGCATCGACCTGCTGCGGGCGCTTCCGGAGGGCGGGCACGTCGAGGAGCGGTGGACCCGCGACCGTTGGTCGTTCACCGGTCACCGCGACCGCGTCGTCGCCGGGGAGCCCCCGCAGCCGCGCCGCGACGACGCGGTGACGGCCGCCAACAAGCTCGCCACGCGCGAGCGCGAGCAGGCCCGCCTGGAGGCCCAGGAGGCGCTGGACGACTCGCTGGTGATGGCTGGGCGCCGGCTGTCCGGGGAGGCGTTCGCGGGCGAGGTGGTCGATGTGGTCATGGCGTACAGCGAGGGCAAGCGGCCCAGTCCGCGCCCGCTGGTCACGGTCCGCACGGACGACCGGCCGTATCTCGGGGAGCGGGCGAAGGTGTACCGCTCGCTGGGCGGGAAGCCGCAGGCTGCCGAGTTCGTCGGACACGAGGGCGAGGGGCTGGTGGTGCTGCGGATCGTCGACAAGATGGGCCGCGGCAAGGAGCCGGAGGAGGGATCGGTGCCGGAGAAGGGCGACCGGCTCTGCTTCACGCTGTTCGAGCACGAGCAGCGCGGCGGCGCCAAGCTGCCCGACCCGGAGCAGACACCGTGGACGCACGGCGGGCCGCCGGGCGAGGCGGCCGCCGTGCCCGAATTCGCCGACCCCGTGACCGAGGAGGACGTCCTTTGAACCCTC
Source organism: Streptomyces sp. HUAS 15-9 (assembly GCF_025642155.1). Lineage (NCBI taxonomy): Bacteria > Bacillati > Actinomycetota > Actinomycetes > Kitasatosporales > Streptomycetaceae > Streptomyces > Streptomyces qianjiangensis. The sequence goes on from NZ_CP106798.1 coordinate 3,289,047, forward strand.
CCCCTCGCGAACGAGGAGGATTCCTGGCTCACGGCGCTCAATCGCTCAGCGAGCGACCGAGTCTTCTGCGATCAGCACCAGCCGGGTTGGAACCAGCCCGGTTTCCCCAGAGATCGGAGGTTGCTGTGCCAGCTTGGTTCTCGCTCAGCACATGGCGACACTACCATCCGTCACTCGAATGGCACAATCAGTGACGGGCCTGGTTCAGGGAGTGGTGTTCGACCCCGGTACAGCCGCCGCGCAGGCCACCGCAGCGATCCTCCACGACACCCTGCACGGCATCGACCGGGGCGTGGTCGTGGACTCGCCGCCCGGCGCCGGCAAGTCCACGCTCGTCGTCCGGGCTGCGCTCGAACTCGCCGACGCGGGGCGCCCGCTGATGGTGGTCGCGCAGACGAATGCCCAGGTCGACGACCTGGTCGTGCGGCTCGCCGAGAAGAGCCCCGAGCTGCCGGTGGGGCGCCTGCACAGCAGCGACGCCGATCCGTACGACAAGGCGCTGGACGATCTGCCGAACGTACGGAAGTCGGCGAAGGCGGCGGACCTGGCCGGCATCCCGGTCATCCTGTCCACCGCCGCGAAGTGGGCGCACGTCAAGGTGGACGAGCCGTGGCGGCACGCGATCGTCGACGAGGCGTACCAGATGCGCTCGGACGCGCTGCTCGCCGTGGCCGGGCTGTTCGAGCGGGCGCTGTTCGTGGGCGACCCGGGGCAGCTGGACCCGTTCGCGATCGTGGGCAGCGAGCAGTGGGCCGGGCTGTCGTACGACCCCTCGGCCTCGGCGGTGTCGACGCTGCTGGCGCACAATCCGAAGCTGCCGCAGCACCGGCTCCCCGTGTCCTGGCGGCTCCCCGCCTCGGCGGCCCCGCTGGTCTCGGACGCCTTCTACCCCTACACGCCGTTCCGCAGCGGCACGGACCACGGCGACCGGCGTCTCATCTTCGCGGTCCCGTCGGACGGCTCGGGCCCGGACCGGGTGATCGACGAGGCGGCACAGTCCGGCTGGGGCCTGCTGGAGCTGCCCGCGCGGCACACTCCGCGGACCGATCCGGAGGCGGTGCGTGCGGTGGCGACGGTCGTACGACGGCTGCTGGACCGGGGTGGCGCGGCCACGTCGGAGCGCTCGCCCGAGCCCGCTCCCCTGGCCGCGGACCGGATCGCGGTCGGCACGGCGCACCGGGACCAGGCGGCGGCGGTGCGGGCGGCACTGGCGGAGTTGGGCGTGCCGGACGTCACGGTCGACACCGCGAACCGACTGCAGGGCCGGGAGTTCGACGTCACGGTGGTCCTGCACCCGCTCTCCGGCCGCCCCGACGCCACCGCCTTCCACCTGGAGACGGGCCGCCTGTGCGTCCTCGCCTCCCGGCACCGCCAGGCCTGCGTCGTGGTCTGCCGGGCAGGCGTGACCGACCTCCTGGACGACTACCCGTCGACGGAACCGGTCCAGCTGGGGACGGTCGTGAAGTTCCCGGATGGCTGGGAGGCGAACCACGCGGTACTCGCACACCTGGCCGAGCACAAGGTGGCGTGGCGCCCCTGACCGCACCGCCGGCATCTGCCCAGGCAGACGATCAGCGCGACGCCGCCCCATCCGCCGGACGGAGTCCGGCACGCCGCCGGAGGCGGCCAATGGATGCAGCCCGGATGGCTGGGACGCGAACCACGCGGTACTCGCACACCTGGCCGAGCACAAGGTGGCGTGGCGCCCCTGACCGCACCGCCGGCATCTGCCCAGGCAGACGATCAGCGCGACGCCGCCCCATCCGCCGGACGGAGTCCGGCACGCCGCCGGAGGCGGCCAATGGATGCAGCCCGGATGGCTGGGAGGCGAACCACGCGGTACTCGCACACCTGGCCGAGCACAAGGTGGCGTGGCGGCCCTGACCCTGGCGACGGCCGCGCAGCGCGTTCTTCAGGACCCCTTGCGCCGGCGCGCGACAATGGACGGTGGCCCACCCGGAAGGCGGTGCCCATCCGTACGAGGAGGAGAAGACATGGCGGAGCCCACGCCGCGTCGGAACGAACCGCGGCTACGCCCCGCGCCCCTGCTCTTCGAGCCCGTGGAGGCGGTCTCCGACCCTGAGCACTTCTTCGACCTGGAGTCGATCGAGGATCCGCGTGACCTGCTGGCGCGGGCGACAGAGCTGATGCAGGCGTTCAGCGCGGCCACCGACCGGGCGATGGAGTACCAGGCCATCGCCGCGGCACAGCTGGCCGATCCCCGGCGGTTCGACCGGCTTACCCCGGCGGACATCGCGGAGCGCGCGGAGTGGACCGAGGACTACGCCAGGCGAATGGTCGAGTTCGGCCGGGACCTGATGCGCGGCGCCGGCGCCGAGGGCCGGGGCACCGCCGATCCCGTGTGAGCGCGTGAACGCGTGAGCGGGTGAACAGGTCAGCGGGTCGGCGAAGGCGCCGCAGGCAACGCGTATGGCATATGCCGGGCGGGCAAGATACCCCTCCCCGCCCCCTCCCGTCCCCGTTTCCCGCAACCGTCCGAAAGTGCCCACTCACCGCCGGTAGATGTAAGCCCCATGAGCAGCACACGGAATGTCACCTCCGACGGCGCCGCCTGGCTCGCCTCTGCCGGAACGTATCCGCGCGGCACACTCGCGTTCTGGGCGGAGCGCCCGGACGCACCGGTGGCCCTGCCCTGCGGTGCCGCCTTCGACGTGGTGAACGTGCCGGCGATCTTCGGACGCCGGATGCTGGACCGGTTGTGGGACGAGGGGCCGGGATCCGGGCCGGTCGCGGTGTTCCGGGGCCGGATGCTCCTGTTCGCCGCGCCGGGCACGGCCCAGCGGCTGCCCTCGCTGCTGGCCTGGGAGGAGTGGGGGACACGGGAGGGCGTCAGCGGCCGGACGGGGGGCGTGCCTCCCCTCATCTGCCACGGCACCGGAGACGCCGTGACCGTCCCGGCGCTCACCGGCGACGGCGCCCCGGCCTCCGGCGGCTCCCGCTGGCTGGTCGCCCCTGACACCCGGCACCCATGGCTGCCGGGCCCCGAGGTCCTGCTCTGGGCGGCCGTACGGGCGGCCCGCGCAGGCGTGCGGATATCGATTTTTCCTCCCGCCGATCAGGATGCTAAGGTCTACGACGTCAGCAGGCGCCGCTAGCTCAGTTGGTTAGAGCAGCTGACTCTTAATCAGCGGGTCCGGGGTTCGAGTCCCTGGCGGCGCACGCATCCACGATGGCGGGTCGGGTTCGGAAGAATTCGGTCCGCCATTGTTGTTCCCTCAACCTTCCGCGCACGCCGCAGCCGCCTTCGTACGACATCGCACGCACTCAGCCGGAAACCCCCGGTGTGATCTTCACCGTCCAGGCCCCCGACGCCGTGCGCCCATCCACCTCCACCTTCACGCCCTCCCCGGGCACCGTGAAGCTCTCCCCAAGGCCGACCGGCGCGTCGGCCAGCGGCGCGTACACCGAGTCCTCCCAGCACGCCTCGGTGTGCGGGTGGGCGTCCACGACCTCGACAGGCCCGCCCCCGGACGCCGCCTCGCCGCGCACCCGGTACACGAGCACGCCCTCCCGGCAGGTCGCATGGTCGTTCCCGGCCGGGCCGCGGGCCTCGAAGGCCAGCACGCTGTCGGCTCCGGTGCGTACGACGGCCAGCTTCGTGCCGTCGCCCAGCCCGAAGCCCGGAGCGCCGGAGGCGGCCGTGACGGGGGTCCCCGGTCCGGCGGCGAGGGGTTCGAGGGTCAGCCGCGTGGGTCCGGTCCCCTTGACGCAGGCCACCTGCCGGGGATCGAGCCAGCCCAGCTTCCACTTGTGCCAGGCGAACAGATCCGGGGACAGTCCGAACTGGCTGCCCATCAGGTCCCAGTCCCCGACGTACGTGTCCCAGTCGCCCTTCCCGTCCGCCGGACGGTGGTACAGGTCCGGCAGGTCGAAGACATGCCCCGTCTCGTGCGCGAGGACCAGCCGGTCCGGCGGATGGTGTTCGAAGACCGTGACGACCCGCCGTACGTCCGTGCCGTCGACATGGGTCGGGGTGTCGAGGTTGACGACCTTCGTCGCGTCGGAGTCCACGCCGGGCGCGTCCGGGTCGGCCACGAAGTAGACGATGTCGTAGCGCGAGAAGTCGACCTCGCGGTCGGCCGCGGCGAACGCGTCGCGCAGATAGGCGGCCCGCCGTGCCGGGCTCCAGTCACGCCGTATGGCGTACGACGTCGACGGGTGCGGCATGCGGAGCCAGTGCGTCAGTGGATGCGGGCGCAGCGCGAACTTCCCGTAGGAGGCCTGCTCGAAGAAGCGGCTGGTGGCCGGGAAGTGGTCGGCGGTCAGCTCCGCGGGAGTGGTGTGCGGGGTGGCGTCCGGGAAGGAGAGGAACACCAGCACCGCCGACATCGGGCGGGTCGGCCGGGTGTAGGCGGGGTTCCAGGTGTCCACGCCCTCCGAGTGGTGCGCGTCGGTCCGGTGCAGCGCGCACGGAGCCGTGGAGAACGGCTCGGCGGCCGAGGGGCCGGACAGGATCGAGGTCGCCGCGAGCGCCGACATCGCGGTGAACACTGCGGCGGTGCTGCGCAGCTGAGGACGCGGCACGAAGGGACCTCCGGTTGCGGTTCACGGGACACCGCACCCAGCGTGTGTGACTTTGCCGTCCTTCGTCCTGTTTGTCTGCACCAGAAGAGTGAGGGGCCGCGCATTGGGCCGGGTGGGCGACACCCCGGAACACTCACGGAACGTCACAAGTGGTCGAGGGCCTGAAGAAGCCGTCCAGGTGCGGGCAGAAACGATCTGTCAGAACGGCCGGTTCGTCGGGGACACTGGAGAGTGGCTGGAAGGCCTCGGGGCCAGCCCCTATGATCGGCACACTTTCCTGCACGGACAGACATCGAGTGCACTGCGGGAGCGAGCGGTGAGCGGAACGTCCGAAGGGCCGACGCCCACGGCAGACCTCGACCGGTCCGCCGTCACAGAGAGTGACTTCAGTGCGCCTGCTTGTGCCGAGTCCCGCCCCGATCCCCCGGCGGACGCGTATCGCACTGTCTTCGCGACCGCCCCGCTCGGCATGGCGGTGGTCGACCGCGAGGGCCTGGTCGTCGACGCCAACGACGCGTTCGGCACACTGCTCGGTACGGCCCCCGAAGCACTCGGCGGCCGTATCGCCGCCGACCTGGTCGACCTGGCCTCCGACGCCCGTATCTGGCACGCCTTCCGCGAGGTGCTTCGCGGCCGGCAGGCGAAGCTGCGCTGTACCCGCCGGCTCAAGCACCCCGACGGCCACTCGGTGTGGGCGCAGGTCACGGTCGCACCGCTGGCCGGTGCCGCACCCGGTGTCCTGCTGTCCGTCTCCGACATCAGCGGGAGCCGTGAACTCCAGGCCAGACTGCGACACTTGCAGATGCACGACCCGGTGACCCGGCTGCCCAACCGCACGCTGTTCTTCGAGCGGCTGTCGGCCGCCCTGGAGGCGGAGACGTACGAGCAGAGCGGCACGGGCCGGATCGGCCTGTGCTACCTGGACGTGGACGGCTTCAAGGCGGTCAACGACACCCTCGGCCACCGCATCGGCGACCGGCTGCTGGCCGCCGTAGCCGAACGCCTGACCCAAGTCGCCGAGGAGGCCGGGTACGCGCGCACCGGCGCGCCCCTGGTCGCCAGGCTCGGCGGCGACGAATTCGCCCTGCTGGTCGAGGACTCGACGGGTACCGAGCAGCTGGCCGACCTGGCCGAGGCAGCCCTGGAGGCACTACAGGCCCCCTTCGACCTGGCGGGGCAGCGGCTGTCGCTCACGGCGTCGATCGGTGTCGTCGAACGCCACGCCGCCGGGACGACGGCCACCGGCCTGATGCAGGCGGCCGATACGACCCTGTACTGGGCGAAGGCCGACGGCAAGGCCCGCTGGACACTGTTCGACCCGGAGCGCAACGCGCACCGCATGACCCGCCAGGCGCTCTCCTCGACGCTGCGCCCCGCGATCGACCGGGGCGAATTCACCCTGGAGTACCAGCCGTTGGTCGCGATGGAGGACGGCCGGCTGCGCGGTGTCGAGGCGTTGGTCCGCTGGAATCATCCTCAGTTCGGCACGCTGACGCCGAATCGGTTCATCGGGCTGGCCGAGGAGGACGGCTCCATCGTGCCGCTCGGCCGCTGGGCCCTGGCCACCGCCTGTCGCCAGGCGCGCCGTTGGCAGCTGGACCACCCCGACGAGCCACCGATCTTCGTGAGCGTCAATGTGGCGGTTCGTCAGGTGTGGGACTCGGACCTGGTGGCGGACGTGGCGCAGACCCTCGCGGAAACGGACCTGGCCCCGCATCTGTTGCAGCTGGAACTGACCGAGTCCGCGGTGATGGGTTCGGCGGGCCGCCCGCTGCAGGCCCTCCAGGCCCTCAGTGACATGGGTGTGCGCATCGCCATCGACGACTTCGGCACCGGCTACTCGAACCTGGCGTACCTGAGCCGGCTGCCGGTGTCGGTGCTCAAACTGGACGGCTCGTTCGTACGGGGCTTCCAGTACGACGACCCCGGCGACCGCCCGAACCCGGCCGACGAGGTCGTCGTGGAGGCGATGATCCAGCTGGCCCACCGCCTCGGCCTCACGGTCACCGCCGAGTGCGTGGAGACGTCCGCCCAGGCGACGCGGCTGCGCCACATCGGCTGCGACACCGGCCAGGGCTGGCTGTACTCCCGTCCGGTGTCGCCGGATCGTATCTCCGAGTTGCTGGGGACCGAGACCTATGCGGTCGGCAACCCGTAGGCGTCCGCGATCAGTTCGTACGAGCGCAGTCGCAGCTCGCCGCGGTGGGCGTGCGAGGTGAGCATCAACTCGTCGGCGCCCGTGCGCTTCTGGAGGGCGTCGAGGCCGGAGCGGACCTCGTCGGCGGTGCCGTGCACGATGTTGCCGCCCCAGGATTGGACGAACTCCTCCTCGTACGGGGTGAATTCGTGCTTGGCGGCCTCGTCCGGGTCGGGGAAGAGCCCCGGGCGTCCGCTGCGCAGCCGGATCATGTTCAGCGCGGTGGCCCGCACCTGCCGGCGCGCTTCCTCCTCGTCGTCGGTGGCGAGGGCGGAGACGCCGATGAGGGCGTAGGGCGCGTCAAGGACGTCGGACGGGCGGAAGGTCTCCCGGTACAGGTCGAGGGCCGGGACGGTGTTCTGCGCGGAGAAGTGATGGGCGAAGGCGAACGGCAGGCCCAGCAGGCCGGCCAGGCGGGCGCTGAAGCCGGAGGAGCCGAGCAGCCAGATCGGCGGGCGGTGCGGCGACTGGACCCCGCCGTCAGCGGTGCCCTGCACCGGCCCGGGGATCGCGTGGATCCGCGCGTAGGGGTGGCCGTCGGGGAAGTCGTCGTCCAGGAAGCGGGTGAGCTCGGCGAGCTGCTGCGGGAAGTCGTCGGCGCCTTCGCCGAGGGTGTCCGTACGGCGCAGGGCGGCGGCGGTGGCCCCGTCCGTGCCCGGGGCGCGGCCCAGGCCGAGGTCGATCCGGCCCGGGGCCATCGCCTCGAGCGTGCCGAACTGCTCCGCGATGACCAGGGGGGCGTGATTGGGCAGCATGACCCCGCCCGACCCGAGCCGGATCCGCTCGGTGTGGGCGGCCAGATGCGCCAGGATCACCGCGGGCGAGGAGGAGGCCACGCCCGGCATGGAGTGGTGCTCGGCGACCCAGTACCGGTGGAGCCCCCGCGCCTCCGCGAACCGGGACAGCGCCACGCTGGTGCGCAGCGCGTCACCGGCAGTACGCCCCACGCCGACGGTCACCAGGTCCAGTACGGAGAGGGGTACGGGCGCGGTCCCGTGCGTAGCCCCCCGAATCTCATCTGCCGACACGGTGTGTGCCTCCTGCGGTCTCGGCCGTGCGCTGTCCTTCGGGACCTAACAGGAGGCACTCTCCGTTTTATTCCCGTCCCGCGGGCCGCACGCCGTCACACCTGTACGAGCGGTTCCCGGGTGAACAGCGTGCCCAGTTCGGGGGCGTTCACCCGGCGGTCCGTGAGGCGCAGGGCCTCCCACACCGTGACCTGGTTGGCCGTGAGGACGGGTTTGGAGAGGGACTTCTCCAGGAGGGGGATGTGGGCGGCCGTGCGCAGTGCGGTGTCCGGGAGCAGGATCGCCTCCGCTTCCGGGTCGTCGGCGGCGCGCGCCAGCGTCAGGACGTCCTCCTCCCGCCAGGTGCCGACCTCCGTCGCCGACGCGGCCCCGGCCGCCCGTACCCCGGTCACCTCCACGCCCCCGGCCCGCAGGAAGTCCGTGAACAGGGAGGTCAGGTCCGCCGGGTACGTCGCGCCGACCGCCACCCGCCGTACCCCGATCTCCCGCGCCGCGTGCACGAAGGCGAAGGACGTCGAGGAGGCCGGCATGCCCGCCGTCCGGGCCAGGGTGCGCACCTGGTCACGGGCGCCCTCCCAGCCGTACACGAAGCCGCCGGCGGTGGACGCCCACACCACCGTCTCCGTCCCCGCCAGCCGCAGCTCCTCCACCCCCGCCGCCAGCCGCTCCGGCTCGCCCGTGCGTCGCAGCGCGTCCACCCGGTACGCGCCCTCGCCGACGTCGGTACGGACCACGTCCACCCGGATGCCGCCGCTCAGGAGCTGCTCGATGCGCGGATAGTCGTCCTCGGCGAAACTGCCCGGGTAGAGGAATCCGAGTGCGGTCATGTCCAGCCTCCAGCTGTGTTCGTCCGGCGACGCCTGATACGGCCCCACGGCTCGGGTACCCAGTCACCGCGCCGCCGCCCCGCGGCGTGACCTGGTTGGCGGACAGTGCCGGGGAACGACGACAGGACAACGACTCGTGGGCACGCTTGTGTTGACGAGGGTGGGTCCGGGTGCGAGCGTGGTCAATCCGCGCATCTCAGACAACTCTCTCCCGTCCGGAGGAACCGCTTGCCGACGCCCGTGCCGACCCTCCTCGTGCTCGACGCCGACCCCCTCCCCCGCCTCGGCCGCCTCACCGGTCGCGCCCGCGTCGTGCACACGGACGCGGCCGCCCTCGCCGAGCGCCTCCCGGCGGCCGACGTCCTGCTGGTCTGGGACTTCACCTCGCACGCGGTGCGCGAGGCCTGGCCGGGTGACGGTCCCCGCCCGCGCTGGGTGCACACGGCGAGCGCGGGCGTCGACCATCTGATGTGCCCGGAGCTCGCCGCCTCCGACACCGTGGTGACCAATGCCCGCGGGATCTTCGACCAGCCCGTCGCCGAGTACGTCGCCGCCCTGGTCCTGGCGATCGCCAAGGACCTGCCCCGCACCCTGGACCTCCAGAGGGAGCGGACCTGGTGCCACCGCGAGACCCGGCGGCTGGCGGGCACGCGCGCGTGCGTGGTGGGCTCCGGGCCCATCGGCCGTACGATCGCCCGGACGCTGAAGGCCCTCGACGTCACCACCGCCCTCGTCGGACGCGTCCCGCGCACCGGCATCCACGGCCCCGACGACCTGGACCGGCTGATGTCCCGCGCGGACTGGGTGATCGCGGCGGCGCCGCTGACCGAGCGGACCGAGGGCATGTTCGACCTCCGCCGCTTCGGCGTGATGCAGCCCTCGGCGCACTTCATCAACGTAGGCCGCGGCGGTCTCGTCGTCGAGGACGCGCTCGCCGAGGCGCTGTCCAGGCGCTGGATCGCGGGCGCGGCCCTGGACGTGTTCGCCGACGAACCCCTCACCCCCGAAAGCCCGTTGTGGCGGATCCCTGGTCTGATCGTGTCCCCGCACATGAGCGGCGACACGGTCGGTTGGCGGGACGAACTCGGCGCGCAGTTCGTGGAGCTGTTCGAGCGTTGGTCCGCGGGAAGACCCCTGGTCAACGTGGTCGACAAGCAGCGCGGATACGTGCCGGGCCACTGAGCGCGAGCCCCCGGGGCCTCCCCCCGTTTGCGATGCACAAGGTTTGCGACGCATAAGGTGCCTGGTCCCGGGTAGCCGCGCCGCCATGGCTCCACGACTTGGCAGACGGCAGCGCACAGCCGGGCCCCCACCCGGGTCCGGACACTCACGGCGGACGGTGCTCACCGCGCTCGGCGGGCTCGGCGCCCTGGGAGCCGCGGGCTGCACGCGGGTGGCCACCGCGGCCGGCGCGAACGGCGGCGACCTGCTCGACCGGCTCAAGGCCCAGGGTGTCGTACGGCTCGGGATCGCCGGCGAGATCCCCTTCGGGTACATCGACAGGGACGGCCATCTCACGGGCGAAGCACCGGAGTTGGCGAAGGCCGTCTTCAAGCGGCTCGGCGTCGGCCGGGTCCAGCCGGTGCCGACCGAGTTCGGCTCGCTCATCCCCGGACTGAACTCCCAGCAGTTCGACGTCGTGGCCGCCGGGATGTACGTCAATCCCGACCGCTGCGAGCAGGTGATCTTCGCCGATCCCGACTACCAGATGCTCGACTCCTTCATCGTGCGCAAGGGCAATCCGATGGACCTGCACGACTACAAGGACGTCGTGGCGAAGAAGGCGAAGTTCGCGACCGGAACCGGATACGCCGAGATCCAGTACGCCGTGGAGGCGGGGTACAAGGAGAGCGACATCCTGATCGTCCCCGACCAGGTCGCCGGGCTGAACGCCGTGGAGGCCGGACGCGCCGACGTGTTCGCCGGTACGGCGCTCACCACCCGCGAGGTCGTCAAGAAGTCCGCCAAGGCCGAGGCCACCAAGGCCTTCACCCCGCTCGTCGAGGGCCAACCCCATGTGGACGGGGGCGCGTTCGCGTTCCGGTCGGCCGAGACGCGGCTGCGGGACGCCTTCAACGTGGAGCTGCGCCGGCTGAAGAAGAGCGGCGAACTCTTCCGGATCCTGCGGCCGTTCGGCTTCACCGAGGCCGAGATGACCGACCTCACCGCGAAGGAGCTGTGCGGCGGATGACCACGGGCCTGTGGAAACTCGTACTCGAAGGAGTCTGGACCACCGTCCAACTGCTGGTGCTCAGCGCCCTGCTGGCCACGGCGGTCTCCTTCGCCGTGGGCATCGCCCGCACCCACCGGCTGCGGACCGTCCGCTTCCTCGCCGGCTTCTACACCGAGGTGTTCCGCGGCACCTCGGCGCTGGTGATGATCTTCTGGGTGTTCTTCGTGCTGCCGGTCGCCTTCGGCTGGCAGCTGGTGCCGCTGTGGGCGGGCACCCTGGCGCTCGGGCTGACCTACGGGGCGTACGGCGCGGAGATCGTGCGCGGCGCGCTGACCGCGGTCGACCCGGCGCAGCGCGAGGGCGGTGTCGCGCTGAGCTTCACGCCCTGGCAGCGGCTGCGGCTGATCCTGCTGCCGCAGGCGGTGCCGGAGATGATCCCGTCCTTCTGCAACCTGCTGGTCGAACTGCTCAAGGGCACCGCCCTGGTGTCCATCACCGGCATGGGTGATCTGGCGTTCAGCGGCAATCTGGTGCGGCTGGCGCTGCAGGAGAGCGCGCACATCTACACCTATCTGCTGCTGATCTACTTCGCGATCGCGTTCGTGATCACCCGGCTGATGCGCGGTCTGGAGAAGCGGCTGAAGGCCGGGATCGGCAAGGATCCCGGGACGGAATCCGCGGCGCGTGAGCTGAAGCGCGCGCGGACCACCGGGGTCGGGGCAGCGGGCGGTGGTGTCGCGTGAAGTGGGACTGGAGTGCCGTACGCGAGTTCATGCCACACCTCTGGGACGGTCTGCTGGTCACCCTGCAGGCGCTGGTCCTCGGCTCGCTGATCTCGTTCACCCTGGGGCTGGTCTGGACGCTGCTGATGCGGACGCCGACCCGCTTCGTGCGCTGGCCGGTGGGGGTGGTGACGGAGTTCGTCCGCAACACCCCGCTGCTGGTGCAGCTGTTCTTCCTCTTCTACGTGCTGCCCGAGTGGGGCCTGACCTTCTCCGCGCTGACCACCGGTGTCTTCGCGATCGGGCTGCACTACTCGACGTACACGATGCAGGTCTACCGGGCCGGCATCGAGGCCGTGCCCGCCGGGCAGTGGGAGGCGGCGACGGCGCTGAGTCTGCCGGTGCGGCGGACCTGGACGGTGGTGATCCTGCCGCAGGCCCTGCGCCGGGTGGTGCCGCCACTCGGCAACTACGTCATCGCGATGCTCAAGGACACACCGATCCTGATGTCGATCACCGTGCTGGAGATGCTGGGCCGGGCGCGGCTCTTCTCCCAGCAGCACTTCCAGTTCACCGAGCCGGTGACGGTGATCGGCGTGGCCTTCATCGTCGTCTCCGCTCTCGCCTCCCTTCTTCTGCGCACCCTGGAGCGTCGCCTTGTCCGTTGAGACCAGTAAGCAGCCAGTCGCCACCGACACCCGTCCCACCGAGTTGATCCGGCTGGCGAGGGTGACCAAGCGGTTCGGGGACAACACCGTCCTTGACCGGCTGGACCTGTCCGTCCAGGCGGGCCGGCACGTCACCCTGATCGGCCCGTCCGGCTCCGGCAAGACCACGATCCTGCGGCTGCTGATGACCCTCACCGAGCCGGACGAGGGCACGATCACCGTCGACGGGCAGCCGCTCTTCCCGGCGCCCGAGAAGCAGGTCCGGGAGGTCCGCAAGAAGATCGGGATGGTGTTCCAGCAGTTCAATCTGTTCCCGAACATGAGCGTGCTGCGGAACATCACCGAGGCCCCGGTCACCGTCCTCGGCCTGTCGAAGGACGAGGCGGAGGCCCGCGCCCGCGAGCTGCTGGACCTGGTGGGGCTCGCCGACAAGTGCGATGCCCGCCCGACCCAGCTGTCCGGCGGCCAGCAGCAGCGGGTGGCGATCGCACGGGCCCTGGCGATGCGGCCCAAGGTGCTGCTCCTGGACGAGGTGACCTCCGCGCTCGACCCCGAGCTGGTCGCGGGCGTCCTCGATCTGCTCCGGGACATCGCCCGCACCACCGACATCACGATGCTCTGTGTGACCCACGAGATGAATTTCGCCCGGGACATCTCCGACCAGGTACTGATGTTCGACGCGGGCCGTATCGTCGAGGCGGGGCCGCCTGAGCGGATCTTCAGCGATCCGGAGCAGGAGCGGACCCGGGAATTCCTCAGCGCCGTGCTCTGACTACGAAAAGTGAACGCACGAACACCCGAGGTCTCGACGCCGGATCATGACGAAGGCATATGCCAGCGAGCCTGCGTCGCAGCTGAGAGCGCCAGAATCTGACCAACGCACCCTCCACATACGGCTCTTGCCGGTTATCGTGGAGAGGATTAGCCGTCCGGACTACGGCCGAAGAGCGAGCGCAGGGGGGACCACCGTGGCGCTGATGCACGAGCCGACCGCCCCGTACCACTCCGCCCAGGACGCCCTGCGTGTCCTGGAGACCGTGGCACAACACTCGACCGGCGCCACCGACACGGAACTGGCCCGCGGCACCGGCCTGGCCCCCGAGCGCCTGACCGCGCTGCTGCGCATGCTGCGCCGCGAGGGGTACGTGGAGCAGGACGCCGACGGCGCGTACGTCACCGGGGAGACCCTCAGGCGCCTCGGCTCAGCCCACGGCCATGAGCAGGCGCTCGCCGAGAAGCTCCAGCAGACCCTGGACCGGCTGCGCGACGCGGTCGGCGCCGCCGTGTATCTGAGCCGGTACGTGGACGGCGAGGTGCGGATCGGCCCGTACGCCGACAGCCCGGACACGCCCGCGGTCAACGAGTGGGTGGACTTCCGCTCCTCCGCCCATGCCACCGCGATCGGCAAGAGCCTGCTCACCCAGCTCGACCACAACGCCCGCCGCGACCACCTCTCCCGTCACAAGATGGCCCGCCTCACCTCGCGCACCATCACCAGCGACAGACTCCTCCTCTCCCGTCTGGAGTCCCAGCCGGCGACGGTGCCCGTCCTGGACCTCCAGGAGTACGCGGTCGGCACGGTGTGCGCGGCAGTGCCGATCACGGCGGGTTCCTCGGTGGGCTGTCTGGCACTGTCCCTGCCGCTGGAGCAGGCACACCGGCTGAAGCGCGCGGCGGACGCCCTCAACCGCAACGCGGCGCCGGTACTGCTTTCGCTGGCGATCTAGGCCGCGACCAGGGTGGTCACGAGCACCGCTCCGGACCAGGTAGTATTTTCTTCGTCGCCAGCCGCGCAGAGCGGATGGCGGGAGTCATGCGCCGCTAGCTCAGTTGGTTAGAGCAGCTGACTCTTAATCAGCGGGTCCGGGGTTCGAGTCCCTGGCGGCGCACGATGACGATGGCGAGCCATGTCCGCAAAATGCGCGGACCCGGCTCGCCATCTCTGTTATTGCGCGGCTACGCCGCGCGCGGTGGGGGCTCCGCCACCCACACCCCCCGCTGACGGGCCCTTCGCAGCTGCGAGGGGCCCTTCGACATCTTCCCTGGTCAGCCTCCGGTACGCGGCCTCGCCGGGCGGTCGCCACCACACGGGGTCGGCACACCGGAACCCCTCGCGCCGCAGCCGCGCCCGCTCGATCTTGTTGGTGGCCGTCACCGGCATCCGCTCCACCACCCGCACGAACCGGGGCGCCATCTTCGTCCCGAGGTCGGGCTGGACCCGCAGGAACTCCGCGAAGGCCCCCGGGTCGAACCGCCCGGCCACGGTCGCCATCACCTGGTCCCCGGTCACCGGATCCGGCACCCCGTACACGGCGACCGCCACCGCCCCCTCATAGCGGGCGACGATGTTCTCGATCATCGCGGCGGCCAGATTCTCCCCGTCGACCCGGATGCGGTCATCGGTACGGCCCGCGAAGTACAGATACCCCTCGGCATCCCGGTAGAAGAGATCCCCGGTCCAGTAGGCCCCTCCCCCACTCTCGGCTTCGCTCGAGCGGGGGGACCCCCATCGCCGTCGCTCGGCTTCCGCCGCCGGATTGCGCCAGTACCCCTCGAAGGGACTGGGCCCCTGATTCACCAGCTCCCCGATGGCCTCCTCACCATTGAGGAGCTGCCCGGCGGCATCGAATGCGGCCACCGGACACTCCCGCCCCGTATCCGGATCGCGCACCACCAGACCGGGCCCGGCGGGCCCCACCGCCCCCGCCGGAGTCCCCGGCGCCCACTGGATGGCCGCCCCACCCTCCGACGACCCGTATCCCTCCACCAGCCGCACCCCGAACCGCCGCTCGAACGCGGCCGCGTCCACCGCCCCGGCTTCGGTGCCGAAGCCCAGGCGCAGGGGGTTGTCCCGGTCGTCCGGACGCGGCTCGGTGGCCAGGACGTACTGGACCGCCCGGCCGACATAGGTGAAGTACGTCGCCCGGTAGCGCCGTACGTCCGCCAGGAACCCGGACGCCGAGAACCGCCGCCGCAGCGCCACCCCCGCCCCGGCCGCCAGCGCGGGCGCCCAGTCCGCGATCACCGCGTTGCCGTGGAACATCGGCATGCAGATGTAGTGCACGTCGTCCGCGCGGACACCGAACTGCTCGACGAGCGAGCGTCCGGCGGCGGCCAGCCGGCCCTGGGAACAGATCGCGGCCTTGGGCGCGCCGGTGGAGCCGGAGGTGAAGTAGAGCAGGACGCGGTCGGCGGGCCGGGCGCGGGCCGGGTCGGGTACGGCGCCGGCGTATGCGGCGAGGAGGTCGTCGTACGCATCGGTGTCGGTCACCAGGAGCCGTACCCCGGGCAGGTCGAGGCCGTCGAGGAGGGGCAGGTGGGCCTTCTCGGTGACGAGGAGCGGGCACTCGGTGTGCAGGATGTCGCGGGCCAGTTCCGGGCCCCGGCGCGTGGGGTTGATCCCGGCGACCGCCGCGCCGGCGAGCGCGGCCGCGCTCAGCCACAGCGGGAACTCGGGGGTGTTGTCGAGCAGCACCCCGATGTGCGGTTCGGCGGCGGGCGGCAGCAGGTCGGCCAGGAGCGCCGCCCGGACGGCCGCGCCGGCGGCCACCTCGTGATGGGTCAGCGCCCGGTCCTCGAACCACAGTCCCGGCCGGTGGTCGTCCCACCGCGCCACCACCAGCTCCGCGACCGTGCGCATCCTGGAGTCCATGGGGGCGCACCTTAGATGACGCACCCTCAGATGGGGAGGCTCATGCCGAGGTGTGGTACGACACCATGAAGCCGACGCAGAACACGACGATCACGCCGAGGAACGCCAGGATGCCCAGCGTTCCGGCCGCGTTCTTCACCGGGCTCGGCCTGCGGGCGGTGGCGACGGTCTCCTGGCCCTCGGTGTAGTACACGGTCACGAAGTCGCCCTCGACGACGGTCGCCGGGCCGTCCTGCTCCTCGAAGCGGACGGAACGGCCGTCGCGTGCCGTGAACTCGTAGACGTGGTGCAGCCTGGTGCGCACGGAGGTGTCGTTCGCGCCCCCGTGGGTCGTGGTGAACATCCTCAGGCACCGGGCCTTTGCCGTGAGGCCGCTGTTCCAGGCACTGCTGAGCTGCAGCGACCGGCGCACCACCCGGTACGCCACGAAGAGAGCGCAGGCCATGATGAGGCCAGGAGCCGCGTAGAACATCGCATCCATCGTTCCCCCCAGGATCGGTACGCCGTCAGGTCGGACGGCGTGTGGGGAACGTACCCGTGAGTAGTGCGGGATTCGCTCAAGTAAGGCTCAGAACTGCGGGGGCCTCGTCGCGGTGGCCCGCTCGCGCGGGCCACCGCTCTCCTCCATCGTCCTGCCCGGACCGGGTCAGAACGTGACGTCCGAGCAGGCGTAGAACGCGTTGCCGGTGTCGGCGATCGTCCAGACCGCGAGGATGACGTGATGACCGCTCAGGCCGGACGGCAGTGTGCCGCTGTGGCTGAGCGTGGCGGGCGGGCGCTGCCCGTTGTAGGGGACCGTGAGGAACGGTGTGGTGTTGAGGTCCGAGCGGGACAGGGCGTGGTTCTGGTTCCAGCCCTGCCTGGTGACGTAGTACTTGAAGTCGGTCGTGGCGTGCATGGCGGTGAACTGCCAGCGGAAGGTGTAGCTCTGGCCGCCCGTCACCCTGGTCGTCGGCCAGGCCGCACCGGACGGTGCCCTCGGCGAACTGAGCTGGGCGAACCGGCTCAGTCCGCCGTTGCAGAGCTGTCCGTCGGCGGGACCGCCCGCCGGGAAGCCCTTGGGGCCCTCTACGCTCTGCGGCTCCCACTGGATGTCGCCGCAGTTGGTCACGGTGCCGTTCTGGCAGAGCTTCTGCCTGCTGATGGGGAGGTCGGTGTAGCCGTGCCCGCTGGCACCGCCGGTGGAGAGCACGAAGGCTCCGGCGGTTGCCACGCCCAGCACGGCTGCGGACAACTTGGTCTTTGTGCGCATGCTGCCGCTCCTGGAGAACGTGGGGGAAGTTCAGTGAGCTGTGCAGGTCTAGACCAAGTCCCAGATTATTGCCGTTAGTTGAACATGTCCATACCAATCACGGCGCCGCCTCCCCACGCCCCGAACAGAACGCCACGGTCAGGTCCCGCACCAGCACCTTGCGCTCGTAGTCGTCGAGTTCGACGAGACCGCGCATGGTCAGCCGGGTCACCGTGTCCTCCACCGAGTCCACGACCGAGCTGAGCATGGTGGCCCGCTGCTGCGCGTCCAGCGCGGCGATCCGGCGGCGGTGCATGGCGGCGGCCACCTCCGGGGCGTACTCCACCCGCACGGGCTGCACGGAGAACACCTCGAGCCCGACGGGCGCCGCGTCCGCCACGACCATCCGGGTCAGCGCGTCCGTCGCCGCCTCCACGGCGCCCTTCCACGCACCCGGCATCTCCACCGGCACCCGGGCCAGCGCGGCCTCGACGCACTCGCGCAGATACGACTCGTGGTCCTCGACCCCGAGGGCGGCCCGCGCGGTGTCCCGCACCCGCCACACCACCAGCACCACCACCCGCAGCGCGACCCCGTTGCCGTCGGCCGCGGGCATCGGCTCGCTGCGCCAGTGCCGCAGCCGTACATCGACCCGGCGGCGCAGCACCAGCGGATTGACCCAGAGCAGGCCGGTGCGCCGGACCGTCCCGCGGTAGCGCCCGAACAGGCCGAGCACCCAGGCCCGCCCGGTGGTGCCCCGGGCCAGCCCGCCGAAGCCGAACAGACCGAGCGCCCCCGCCCCGGCGTACGCCGCCCACTGGGCCGAGCCGACACCGGCACCCACGTAGACCGGCAGCCGCAGCGCCTCCACGGCGAGCGACGGCAGCACGCCCGCCCACCAGGAGGTGGCCAGACACCCGGCCACACCGCCGACGCCGGCGAGCACCCCGGCCGCCCCGGGCAACACCCGCGCCGGGCGTTCGGACAGGTCGGGGTCGAGCTCCGGGACCGGCCGGGCCTTGGCGGGGGCCGGACGTCTGAGCCGCGGCTGCTCGCCGGTGCCCTGTCTGCGGGCCACCACCGCGGTCCGCATCGGCACCGGTGACGGGTCGGGGTCGTCACGGAACAGCAGATGGACGGGGATCTCGGTGGTGGCCTCGTTCTGGATCAGCCGGGCGGGACGGGTCGGCCCCTCGGGTGGTCCCTCCGGCTCGGGCGAGTGGGATGTGGTCGTACTCATGCGTGCCTCCAGCCTCCGCGCCAGATGCGTCACAACAGGTGGTACAGACGGGTCGTCAGGTCGTACGGACGGGTCACAGGGACGGGCAGGGCGAGGTCATGGGGACAGACCGGCGCCGCACATGGTCGTTCCGGGTCATCCGGGTCATGAGAAGAGCCGCCGCCAGGTCTCCGGGCCCGGATAGCCGTCCGCGGCACCGCCCCGCCACCCCTGGGAGCGCTGGAAGGCCTCGACCGCCCGCCGGTCCGCCTCGCCCCAGCGCGGCCCCGGCCTGGTGGCGTAGGTGGCGTAGACGGAGCCGAACCCCTTCTCGACCAGCCGCTGCCCCAGCTGGGTGACGTACTCGTTCTCCGCCCCCGGACGGAACAGGTTCCGGCCGGGATAGCCGGGGACACCGTGCGAGGCCGGCAGGCCGGCGGTGCCGGTCGCCGCGGGTGTCTTGGCCGTGCCGCCCGCCGCGGCCGGGATGTTCTTGCCCTTCCCGGTCGTCAGCAGGTCCCAGGTGACCGGTCCGGGCAGGCCGTCGGCGGCCGTGCCGGTCCACCCCTGGGCCTGCTGGAACGCCTGGGTCGCCCGTCGGTCCGACTCCGTCCAGACGGGGCTCGGACCCTTGGTGTAGTAGGACCCGGCGCCGCGGGCGATCAGCATCCGGCCGAGCTGGGTGACGTAGTCGTTGTTCGCCCCGGGGCCGAAGAACTCCGCTCCCGGATACGGCACCGCCTTGGTGGTACTGGCCGGTTGCGCTCCCGCCGCGCTCTCGGTCACTCCCTTGTACCGGTAGGGGACGTACCGGTCGGAGTTGCTCCAGTAGGCGTAGGGGGTCGACTGGCGGCGGGCGTGCGGGGGTGTCTGTTCGTAGGCGGTGTAGTAGGTGTGCGTGTAGTCCGTCCAGCCGCCGAAGATCACGACGTGCGAGCCCTTCTCGGGGTTGTCGGGATTGTGGAACAGCAGGATGTCGCCGGGCTGGAGCGCGTCCTTGGCGATCTTCACCCCGTACTCGCCGAGGCTGCCGGTCCATTCGTTCCCCGGCAGCCCCCAGGCCATGGAGACATAGCCCGAGCAGTCCTGCCGGTAACCGTCGGACCAGTAGTCCTCCATGCTGTACGGCACCTTCGCGGCGATCCAGGTCTTGGCCCGGTTGATGATGTCCGTACGGGTGGTCGCGGGGGCGTCGGCCGGGGAGACGGGCCCCGCCGGCTTCCCGCGGGGGCCGTGCAGCGGCGCTCTGCCGCCCTGGGGGGTGTCGGACTCCCCGCCCTGCGGGGTGTCGGACCCGCCGTCCGCGGGGACGCCGGGCCGGTGGGGGGCATGGGAGGCGTGGGAGGCCGTGAGGGCCATGGCCGGCTGGCCCGCGCCGACGGCGGCGGACGCGGCGGCGGCCACGACCAGGGCGCGCCGGGCGGCCGGGTGACCGCCGAAGCGGCCGGCGAGAGGATACGGGCCCACCCGCCGCCAGTGGACGCATCCGGGGCAATCGCAGTCACTCACGGGATCGAATTCCTCGAATACCGGAGCCACCATGCGATTCCCCTCACATTCCTGATTCAAATGTCCGCAAATGTGCACATTGCACAGTTTCCCAACTGTCTTCCCGACGCGCATGTTGACGGTCCGAATGATGTACGGCCACCCGAGCGCCCCTCGGGGGCGGGGAGGGCCGGAGCCCACACCTCCCCGCTGGTCGGGAGCACCCCTGGAGGTCGGGTAGAGTTCTCGTTGTCAGCAGGCGCCGCTAGCTCAGTTGGTTAGAGCAGCTGACTCTTAATCAGCGGGTCCGGGGTTCGAGTCCCTGGCGGCGCACCGACCGGAAGGCCCCCTCGCCAGCGCGAGGGGGCCTTCCGCATGGCGGGTTCCATGGCCGGGTTCTTTCGTATGGCCGGAACCAGAGCCTCCTCCCGATTGGCCGGATACCCTCTGGCCATGGCAGCCCGAGACCTGCAGGAGCGGATCAAGAAGCTCATCGTCGACCGGCGACTGCCCCCCGGGGCCCCGCTGCCGACCGAGCCCGAGCTGATGGTGTTCCTCGGCGCGAGCCGGAACTCGGTGCGGGAGGCGCTGAAGGCGCTCCAGGCGATGGGCATCGTGGAGATCCGGCACGGCTTCGGCACATATGTCGGCCCGATGTCCCTCGCACCCATGATCGAGGGCCTGGCCTTCCGGACGGTCGCCGGGCACTACCGGGGCGAGGACTCCCTGCTCCAGCTGCTCGAACTGCGCGAGGCGGTGGAGAGCGGACTGGTCGCCCGGCTGGCCGGACGACTGCCGGAATCCGACCTGATTGAACTGGAAGGTCTTGTCGTCCGTATGGAACAGGAGGCCGCACAGGGAGCCGGCCTCGCCGAGACCGACCGAGCGTTTCACGCCACCCTCTACCGAGGGCTGGACAACGTGTTGCTGAGCGAGGTGCTGGAGGCATTCTGGGACGCCTTCCACCGCGTCCAGCGGGATCTGCTGGACGTACCGCAGGACCCGAGGGTCACCTGCCGCCAGCACCGGGAAATCCTGGACGCGGTCCGGTCCGGTGATTCCATACGGGCGGAGGAGGCCATAAGAGACCACTTCGGCAATATCCGTGCCCGCCTGTCAACGACCGACACGACTCATCCACAAGATCCCCACACGCGCCACAATGAACGCGTATGACCGGTAAACACCGTGTTTCCCATCTTGCGATCATGAACACCACCGTAGAACCCTGGTTGTTCAAGCTGCGGCGTTTTCGCGGCACTTGGGGGGTAGGTAAGCGGTTGCCAGGTCTGCGGGGAGAAGGGGCCCCGTCCAGGAACGGATGCCGAGGGGGGCATCTTGCAACCGGAGGACCGCAGTCCATGTCTATAAGGTGTGGAGAGCCTGTGGCCCAATTGACGCGGCCGGGCGGGTCAAGGGGGACCTGACGGCCGATCGGAAACCGACAGACACGCGGTGACCCGCGTGTGGGGGGATGACTCATGACGTCGACGCCGTCCGGCGCCCGACGGGAATTCGACCCGTCACAGACCACCCAGCTAAGGATGCCTTCGCACCGGACCGGACAATTCCGCCGGATAAAGAAGACCCTGCCGAGATACGACTACGAGCATTACAGCCGGCTGGCGGGCCCCCTCACCCAGCCGGATCCCAGCAAGCCGTACAAGGTGCAGTACCGCTCTCTGCTCTCACAGGAGCCGCACCGGGTACGGGCCGCACTCATGCTGGGCGCGGCGCCACTGCTCTCACTGGTCCTGCTCGGCTGGCTGCTCCAGCCGGAGCACTGGACCGAACGCGACTACCCGGCCTACGACTTCCTGCCGGCCCTCGACGTCGTCATGCTCGTCTCGATCGGTCTGATCGAGTTCTTCCGCTGCATGAACGTGCTGTCCAACGCGCACGCCACCCTGGTCGCCCGCGACCCGGTCCCGGTCGTGCCCGAGACCGGCACCCGCGTCGCCTTCCTCACCTCCTTCGTACCCGGCAAGGAGCCGCTGGAGATGGTGACGAAGACGCTGGAGGCGGCGGTGAAGCTGCGTCACCGGGGCGTGCTGCACGTCTGGTTGCTCGACGAGGGCGACGACCCGGCCGTCAAGGAGGTCTGCGCCCGCCTCGGCGTCCACCACTTCACCCGCAAGGGCGTCGCGCACTGGAACCAGCCCAAGGGGCCGCACCGCGCCAAGACCAAGCACGGCAACTACAACGCCTGGCTGGAGGCGCACGGCGACGAGTACGACTTCTTCGCCTCGGTCGACACCGACCACGTACCGCTGCCCAACTACCTGGAGCGGATGCTCGGTTACTTCCGCGACCCGGACGTCGGCTTCGTCATCGGCCCGCAGGTGTACGGCAATTACGACACGTTCGTCACCAAGGCCGCCGAGTCGCAGCAGTTCCTCTTCCACGCGCTGATCCAGCGGGCCGGCAACCGCTACGGCGCCCCGATGTTCGTCGGCACCTCCAACGCCGTGCGCATCAAGGCCATCAAGCAGATCGGCGGCCTGTACGACTCGATCACCGAGGACATGGCCACCGGCTTCGAGATGCACCGCGCCAAGAACCCCGCGACGGGCCGGAAGTGGCGCTCCGTCTACACGCCGGACGTGCTGGCCGTCGGCGAGGGCCCGAACGCCTGGACGGACTTCTTCACCCAGCAGATGCGCTGGTCGCGCGGGACGTACGAGACGATCCTCAAGCAGTACTGGAAGGGCTTCTTCTCGCTGCCGCCCGGCAAGCTCTTCAACTACACGATGATGATCATCTTCTACCCGATGTCCGCGCTCAACTGGATCCTGGCGGCGCTGAGTTGCGCGCTGTTCCTGGGTCTGGGCGCCTCGGGTGTGAACATCGACCCGACCGTGTGGCTGATGCTCTACGGCAACGCGTCCGCGCTGCAGATCGGCCTGTACATCTGGAACCGGCGCCACAACGTTTCGCCGCACGAGCCGGAGGGCTCCGGCGGTGTCGCGGGCATGGTGATGTCGGCGCTGTCCGCGCCGATCTACGCCCGCTCGCTGATGGACGCCGTACTGCGCCGCAAGAGCAAGTTCGTGGTGACGCCCAAGGGTGACTCGGCCAGCCCCGACACGCTGTTCGGGACCTTCCGGATCCACTGGTTCTTCATCCTGGTCTTCGGTGGTTCCCTGGCCGCCGGCTTCCTGTACGGGCACTCCCACCCCGCGATGATCACCTGGGCGGTCTTCGCCATGCTGATCACCGCCTCCCCGATCTTCGCCTGGCGCCACGCACTGCGCCAGGACAGGAAGAAGCCCGCCGAACCTGTGGTCACCGAGCCGCAGGACGCGGTTCCGCCCCCGGCCCCGGCGGCCCCGCCGCCGCACGCTCCGCAGCAGCGGCCGAGCTGGGCCGCCACGCACGGGGGCAACGACCAGAACATGCAGATCGCGCTCGGTGGACTTGGGGGACGTAAGGAATGAACGACAGTGCCGGCCGCCGCCGAGCCCGCAGACTTGCGATAGGCACGGCGGTGGTACTCGCGCTGGCCGGGATGAACGGTCCGTGGCTGTACCGCTTCGGAACCGAGCAGTACCACCAGTACAAGATCAACAGACCCGAGTACAAGGCCGAGAACGGCCACTGGGACATCATCGAGTTCCCCAAGGAGTACCGCCAGGACACCATTCACGCGGCGCTCCTGCACACGGGCAAGGTGCTGTTGATCGCGGGGTCGGGCAACAACCAGGACAACTTCAACGCGAAGAAGTTCGACACCCGCATCTGGGACCCGGTCAAGGGCACCATCAAGAAGGTGCCGACACCCGCCGACCTGTTCTGCACCGGCCACACCCAGCTGGCCAACGGCAATCTCCTGATCGCCGGCGGCACCAGGCGCTACGAGAAGCTCAAGGGCGATGTCACCAAGGCCGGCGGCCTGATGGTGGTGCACAACGAGAACCCGGACAAGCCGATCACGCTGCCGGCGGGGACCAAGTTCACCGGCAAGGAGAACGGCAAGACCTTCGTGTCCAAGGACCCGGTCCTCGTGCCGCGCGCGAAGAAGGTCTTCGACCCGGACACCGGCGCGTTCCTGCGCAACGACCCGGGCCTGGGCCGTATCTACGTGGAGGCGAAGCAGAGCGGCTCCAAGTACGAGACCGGCACCCAGGACAACTACCGGGTGCAGGGCCTGACCGGCACCGACGCGCGCAACACGTACGGCATCGCGCAGAAGCTCGCCCTCGACAAGAAGGACTTCCAGGGGATCAGGGACGCCTACGAGTTCGACCCGGTCGCCGAGAAGTACATCAAGGTCGACCCGATGAACGAGGCCCGCTGGTACCCGACGCTCACCACCCTGAGCGACGGCAAGATCCTCAGCGTCTCCGGCCTCGACGACATCGGCCAGCTGGTCCCGGGCAAGAACGAGATCTTCGACCCCAAGACCAGGAAGTGGACGTACACGCCGAAGATCCGGCAGTTCCCGACCTACCCGGCGCTGTTCCTGATGCAGAACGGGAAGATCTTCTACTCCGGTTCCAACGCGGGCTACGGCCCCGACAACGTGGGCCGCGACCCGGGCATCTGGGACGTGACCACCAACAAGTTCAGCAAGCTGCCGGGGCTGAGTGACGCGGGCGAGATGGAGACGTCCGGGACCGTGCTGCTGCCTCCGGCGCAGAACGAGAAGTACATGGTCATCGGCGGCGGTGGCGTCGGCGAGTCCAAGCTGTCCAGCAACAAGACCCGGCTGATCGATCTGAAGTCCGCGAACCCCAGGTTCGTGGACGGGCCGACGCTGGAGAAGGGCACGCGCTACCCGCAGTCCTCGATCCTGCCCGACGACACCGTGCTGGTGTCGGGCGGCTCGGAGGACTACCGGGGCCGCGGCGACTCCAACATCCTCCAGACACGGCTCTACCACCCGGACAGCAACAGCTTCACCAGGGTGGCCGACCCGTTGGTGGGCCGGAACTACCACTCCGGGTCGATCCTGCTGCCCGACGGACGGATCATGTTCTTCGGGTCCGACTCGCTGTACGGGGACAAGGCCAACACCAAGCCGGGCACGTTCGAGCAGCGCATCGAGATCTACACGCCGCCGTATCTGTACCGGGACTCACGGCCGTCCCTGTCGGGCGGACCGCAGACGATCGCCCGGGGCGCGTCGGGGACGTTCACCTCGCAGCACGCGTCGACGATCAAGAAGGTACGGCTGATCCGCCCGAGCGCGTCCACGCATGTGACGGACGTCGATCAGCGCTCCGTCGCGCTGGACTTCAAGACGTCCGGAAACAAGATCACGGTGACGGTGCCGAAGAGCCGGAATCTGGTGCAGTCCGGTTGGTACATGCTGTTCGTGGACGACGATCAGGGCACGCCGTCCAAGGCGCAGTGGGTCAAGGTTCCGTAGAAGCGACGCACTTGGGGGCACCCTCCGACGGGAGGGCGCCCCCTTGGGCCACTCGCCTGCTATTTGCCGGCGTTCGCGAGCTCGAGTGCGTACGACGGCCACCAGGCTCCCGCCTTCGGGCCTCCCTTGCACTGGCCGTCGGACTCCCCGGGCCGCTTGACCCACAGATACGCGTCCACCAGCGGATCCGCCGTCTTCGTCGTCGGCGCCTCCCCCAGTGCCCGGCCCGGCGGGTTGCACCAGCGCTCGTCCGGACTGCCCGCCGTGTAGGGGCCGTTGCCGTTGCGGCTGGTGTCGATGACGAAGTGCTTGTTGCCGACCTTCGCCGAGAGCTGCTTGCCGTAGGCGATGGAGTCCTGGGTGGAGTAGAAGTTGGAGACGTTGAGGGCGAAGCCGTCGGCCTGGTCGATGCCCGCCGACTTCAGGGGCTGGAAGATCTGGTCGGGGTGGCCCCAGCCCGCGTTCCCCGCGTCCAGGTACACCTTCGTGTTCTTCAGGGACTTCAGCTTGGCGATGGCGCCCTTGAGGAGGTCGTAGCGCTCCTCGTGGAACTCGTCCGGGGTGCAGCCGTCCACCAGGTGCAGTATCGCGTCCGGCTCCAGGACGACCATCGCGGAGCGGTCGCCGATGCCCTTGGCCACGCCGTCGATCCAGGCGCGGTAGGCGTTGCCGTCGGCCGCGCCGCCCTGCGAGTACTGGCCGCAGTCGCGGTGCGGGATGTTGTAGAGGACGAGCAGTGCCGTGCGGTCGGACTTCTCGGCGGCCTCGGTGAAGCCCTGGGCCTCCTGCTCGGGGTTCTCCGGGCCGATCCACTCCCCCGTCGGCTGCTCGGCGATCTTTCTGATCTGCTCGGCGTCGTCCTTCTTGCCGTTCTTCTCGTAGGCGGCGACCTGCCGGGCCGCGGTGCCGTCCGGGTTCACCCAGAACGGGTCCACGCCCTTGGGCTGTTGGGTGATCTTCGCCCCCTGACCGGCGTCGTCCCCTCCGTCCCCGGAGGAGCATCCCGCGATCAGCAGTCCCGCCCCGAGCATCACTGCGGCCGCCCTGCTGCCGTACATCCAACTCCCCCTTGGGTGCACCGTTCCAAGGGTCAATCGTGACATACCCACCGCGCCGGTCACGAGATCGCACGGGCCTTGTCGGAGACCTGTTACCTGGACAGCCGCGGTTGCGCCAAACACTCCGGCGCAGTGTCACCTGCGGGGATGACGGAGAGCCACCAGGTTGGGACTTCCCGTCAACTTCCTCTAGGCCCAGGGGTGTCATCCGTTCTAGAGTCGTTCCATCCGGTCCCGGCCACCGGCCGGATGTGCACCCACCGTGGTTTCCAGGCCTCCCGCGCCGGTCGCCGGGCTACTCCCGCAGCCCGCGCGAGCGCGGTCGAGGACCGGCCCGGTCGGCGGCTTCGGGGGGAGCGAGCCGTCGGCCGGGCCAGGTGCTCAATTCCGTGCCTACGGTTCCGTGCCGGTGAGGTACGCCGACACCACCACGTTGGCTGTATAGCGGTGGGTGGCTCGGTCGAAGCTGCCGCC
Source organism: Streptomyces sp. HUAS 15-9 (assembly GCF_025642155.1). Lineage (NCBI taxonomy): Bacteria > Bacillati > Actinomycetota > Actinomycetes > Kitasatosporales > Streptomycetaceae > Streptomyces > Streptomyces qianjiangensis. Next base: position 3,315,700 of record NZ_CP106798.1, read on the forward strand.
GCAGGTGATCAGCCGCAGCTCGGCGCGGCCCGCCTGCCGTGGCCCGTAGGCCTGCCGGGCGTCGAAGTCGTCGCGGGGCAGGACCTGTACGTCGTCCACGGTGAAGTCGGCGACCCTGCCGTCGGCGCGGACCACCCGGACCGTCTCGCCGGGCTGCATCGTGCTGATCTTGTAGAAGACGGCGGGCCGGGTCGTGGTGTCCACGTGCCCCACCATCAGTGCGGTGCCGACCGCCCCGGGTTTCACCCCGGCCGCGTACCAGCCCACCACTCCCGGCTGGTCGAAGGGCGGCGGTTCGATCGCCCCCTGCCGGTCCAGGCCTCGGCCGACGACCGGCGCCTGCACACCCAGTTCGGGAATGTCGATGCGCTGCGGCAGCGCATCGCCCAACGGCTCGGCCGCGGGCGGGAGTTCCGCCCCGGCCGGCCGTCCCACCCCGGCCACGTCGCCCGTCGCGGCACCGGATGTCCCCGGCGGTATGCCGGTCAGCTCGCGGCCCCACAGCCACAGGCCGAACAGCAGCACGGCCCAGGCCGCGCAGGTCACGAGCCGCCCGGTCCCGGTGGATCCCGCACCGTCGGACATGGTGACCGGCGCCCTCAGTCCGCCTCGCGGCTCCGGCGGGCACTGCGCAGCCCGACGGCGACCGCGGCGAGTCCGGCGAGGACGAGACCGACGACCGCCTGGGCGGTACCGGGGCCGTCCGCGTGGGCGTCCACGGAGGCGAAGTGCGCGGTACCACCGCCGCCCGCGTCGACGGGGGCGACGGGCGAGGCGGCGAGGGAGGAGAGCGGGTCCGGCCGAGACGCGTCCTGCGACGACGCCCCGGCGACGGTGAGCCTGCCGTTGACCACGGAGCCGGCGCAGCTCACCTTCACGTCGTAGGAGCCGGGCCGGGCCGCCGAGCGGACCTGTGTCTCGCCGGCCAGCGCGCCGGCGGCGCCGACCAGCCGTGCGTCGGACACGAACGCCGGTGAGGCGGCAGTGCCGGACGTCCCGCCGCAGCCGCTCACCCGCAGCGCCACGACGGCGCCGGGGGCCGGGGTCGACGGGGTCACGGAGACTCCGCTTTCCGCCGCGTGGGCCGTCGGAACGAGAGCGGCGGCACCCAGGAGTCCTGTACAGAGAGTGAGGCGTAGTGAGCCCATCGTGAAACCTCCAGATATCTGGAGACTCCCCCCACGGGCCCACCGACGCATCCTCCAGGGGCCTTCCGCTACTCCGAACGGGTTGGTCCGGGTTTCGAACCCACGTCTCAGACCCGGTCGACCAGCTCCGCGATCGAGTCCACGATCTCGGACGGCCGGAACGGGAAGCGGTCGACCTCCGCCGGCTGGGTGACACCGGTCAGCACCAGGAAGGTCCGCATCCCGGCCTCCAGGCCCGCGAGGACATCGGTGTCCATACGGTCGCCGATCATGGCGGAGGTCTCCGAGTGGGCGCCGATCGCGTTCAGTCCGGCCCGCATCATCAGCGGGTTGGGCTTGCCGACGAAGTACGGTGTCTTGCCGGTCGCCGCGGTGATCAGGGCCGCGACCGAGCCGGTGGCGGGCAGGGCGCCCTCGACGGAGGGCCCGACGTTGTCGGGGTTGGTGGCGATGAACCGGGCGCCGTCGTTGATGAGCCGCACGGCCTTCGTCATGGCCTCGAAGGAGTACGTGCGGGTCTCGCCGAGGATCACGAAGTCGGGCTCGTGGTCCGTCAGGATGTAGCCGACGTCGTGCAGGGCGGTGGTCAGCCCCGCCTCACCGATGACGTACGCGCTGCCGCCGGGCCGCTGGTCGGCGAGGAACTGGGCGGTGGCCAGCGCGGACGTCCAGATGTTCTCCTCCGGCACGTCCAGCCCCATGCGGCGCAGCCGGGCGTGCAGGTCGCGCGGGGTGTAGATGGAGTTGTTGGTGAGCACGAGGAACGGTCTGCCGGACTCACGCAGCTTCTTCAGGAAGGAGTCTGCGCCGGGGATGGGGACACCCTCGTGGATGAGCACCCCGTCCATGTCGGTGAGCCACGACTCGATGGGTTTACGGTCTGCCATGTCTTGCGTCTCCTGGCGTGCGTACGGTCATGAGCTGGGGGCGCCGGAACCACGGCGTACCGACGCCTCCAGCCTAATCAGCCCCGCGTGATACGGACCCCGTCGATCACGCGGTACCGGCGACGCAGCCGCCAGGGAGCCGGTCAGCTGCCGGTGGCGGACTTCTAGTCCTCGACGTACGACGTGAGGTTCTTGTCGATGTCGTTCCAGTCCGGGGTGAAGATGTCGACGCCGCCCATCAGCCGGGCGAGCGCGAGGGCGTTGACGTCGCCGGAATCCAAATCCCGGTGTGCGCACGGGTCGTCACGTCGTCTACAACCTGCACGGGCACCGCTGACCGTCGTACGCCAGTACACCGAGCACCAGCAACATCCCGTTTGATAACCGTCGTTGGCGCGGGTCAACAGTGCCGATCCGTACCGCGCCTTCACGGCGTAGAACTTGGGGATGCGCCCGTGCTCGGGGATGCCGGAGCGGACGGGGGTGACCGGTGGTGAGCGCGGACCCCTGCGCCCGCGCGGCTCAGCGCCGTCTGCGTGCCATCAGATACGCGCCCCCGCCGACGACCAGCAGGACGGCGGCACCGGCGAGAGCACCGTGCCCGGCGCCCAGCCCGGTCCGCGCGAGCTCCCAGGCCCGCGAACCGGCACCTTCACCGGCTCGGATGTCGTCCCGGTCCCCTCCCCCGCCTTCGTCTCCGCCGTCTCCTCCGTCTCCTCCGTCATCTGCGCTCTCCTCGGCCACCGGGGTCTGTTCCGGCTCCTTCGTCGGCGTGGATTCCTCGGCCGTGGGGAGCGGGGTGCCCGAGCCGCTGGGTGTGGCGGACCGGGGAGTCGCCGTGGGGGTGGGGATGGGCCCGGGTTCGACGCCGATCCCGAACCGGTAGTCGTTGGACTGCCCGATCCAGTCGCCGTCCTGGTTGTGGCGCTGTACGAGGGCCGCGTTGGCGGTGACCGCGTTCGTCACGGCGTCGGAGGTGAGGGAGAGCCGGACCTTGACGCTGACGGTCTTGCCGGGGCCCACGGTGAAGCCGGGGAAGCCGTCCGCGTCGAACACGCCGATGAGCTCGTGCGCGTCGGTGGTCTCGAAGCGGACGTCGTGGGCCGTCGCCCCGTCGTAGAACTCCAGCTTGGGCTGCGAGGCCTTGAGGGCACGTTTGTCGTCGACGAACACGAGGACGGGGTGTACGGCGGCGCAGGTCTGGCGGGTGGTGTTGGTCAGGTCGATGTACCAGGTGCCGTACCCGCCGCCGGCCTCATAGGTGGTGGGACCGTCATGGATCCGGCTGGTGAGCGGAAAACGCTGGTTGTCGGCGCTCGCGCAGGGTGCGGCGGAGTCCGCCCACGCGACCGCCGACGGCAGGGGGACGAGAACGGCGGCTGCGGCGAGGCAGAGGGACAGGGGCGTGCACAGTCGCATGAACACATAACCATCCCGGGCGGGGTGGCCGACGGACGGTGCCATGCCGGGCGGACACCTCGAACGGCGGCGCGGATCCGCCCGATCGGCGCAGACGCGTACGCCCTGCGGCAGGCAGACGTCAGCCGTCCGCCCGCCCGAACACCGGCGCCAGCATCAGCTGCGCCGCCCCCTCCGCCACCCCGCCGGAGGCGACCCGCACGGGAACCGCCCCGCCGAGCGCCCCCTCCCGCCGAGCGCGCTCCTCCAACACCCCGGCAACGCCCCGCACGAAGATCTCCGGCGCCGCGGCGACCGTACGACCGCCGAGGAGCACCTGATCGATGTCGAGCAGCCCGACGAGATTCGCCGCCCCCGCCCCCAGCACTCGGGCCGCCTCCGTCAAGTCCCCCCGTCCCACGGCCGCCAGGCACAGCGCCTCGATGCACCCGCGCCCACCGCACCCGCACACCGGCCCGTCGAGCTGGATGACCTGGTGCCCGAACTCCCCCGCCCCGGTCCGCGCCCCCCGGTGCACACTCCCGCCGATCACCAGACCGGCGCCGAGCCCCGTACCGAGATGCAGATAGGCGAACGACCCGCCCTCGCCCGCGACGGCCAGCCCGAGCGCCGCCGCGTTGGTGTCCTTGTCGACCACGACGGGAATCCCGAGCCGCCCGGCGAGCGCGTCCCGCAACGCGAAGCCGTCCCACTCCGGGAACCCGGTGACGCGGTGCAGGACGCCGTTGGTGTGGTCGAGAGGGCCGGGAGAGGCGACGCCCATTCCCAGGAGGGACGCCCGCATTCCCGGGAGGGATGCCCGCGTTCTCAGGAGGGACACCCGCGCCCCGGACACCAGCCCCTCCACCTCCCGTGCCGCGGCCTCGACCACCGGCTCCGCCCCGGCCCCGAAGTCCAGGCCGGTCCGGACCTCGCCGACGACCGCCCCGGTGAGATCGCAGAGCACCGCCCGCAATTCGTCGCGGTCCAGCTGCACCCCCACCGCGTGCCCCGCCTCCGGCACCAGCCGCAGCACGGTCCGCGGCTTGCCTCCGGTGGACACCCGCCGCCCCGCCTCCGCCGCGAACCCCTGCTCCCGCAGCCGCGCGGTGATCTTGCTGACGGCCTGCGGGGTGAGCCCTGTCCGCTCGGCGAGCTCGAGCCGGCTGATGCCCTCCGCACCGGCCGTACGCAGCAGGTCCAGCACCAGCGCGGTGTTGTGACTGCGTACGGCGAGCAGATTCGCTCCCGTGGGGCCGCTGCCGCTCTTCGTCCTGTTCACGCCACCCATTCTCCCCACCACTTGCACTTTGGCAACAGCGTTGCGAAAGTGGGACGCATGACTGCTGGTACCCCCCTCCGCGTGGGCCTGGTCGGCTACGGCCTCGCGGGTTCCGTCTTCCACGCCCCCCTGGTCGCCGCCACCGAGGGCCTCGCCCTCGACACGGTGGTCACCTCGAACCCCGAGCGGCAGGAGCAGGCCCGCGCCGAGTTCCCGGACGTCCGGCTCGCCACCGCACCGGACGAGCTGTTCGACCGCGCCGACGAGCTGGACCTGATCGTCATCGCGTCCCCGAACAGGACGCACGTCCCGCTCGCCACCGCCGCCCTGAAGGCGGGTCTCCCGGTCGTGGTGGACAAGCCGATCGCGGGCACGGCGGCCGAGGCCCGCGATCTCGCCGCGCTCGCCGAGGAGCGCGGGCTGCTGCTCTCGGTCTTCCAGAACCGCCGCTGGGACAACGACTTCCTGACCGTCCGCAGGCTGATCAGCCACGGCGAACTGGGTGACGTATGGCGGTTCGAGTCCCGCTTCGAGCGGTGGCGGCCGCAGCCCAAGGGCGGCTGGCGCGAGTCCGGCGACCCCGCAGAGATCGGAGGTCTGCTCTACGACCTCGGCAGCCATGTCGTCGACCAGGCCCTGGTCCTCTTCGGCCCCGCCACCCAGGTGTACGCCGAGACCGACCACCGCCGTTCTGGCGCGGAGACCGACGACGACACCTTCATCGCCGTCACCCACGCGAGCGGTGTCCGCTCCCACCTCTACGTCTCCGCGACGACCGCTCAACTCGGCCCCCGTTTCCGGGTTCTCGGCTCGCGTGCGGGCTACGTGAAGTACGGCCTGGACCCGCAGGAGGCGGCACTGCGGGAGGGGCTGCGGCCCGGCCCGCAGTGGGGCGCGGAGCCCGAGTCGCTCTGGGGCCGTCTCGGCTCCGGCCAGTCCCCGCTGACCGGCGGCGGCGATCCCGTCCCGACCCTGCCCGGCGACTACCCCGCCTACTACGCGGCCGTGGCCGCGGCCCTCACCGGCGCCGGCCCCAACCCGGTGACCGCCCTGGAGGCGGCCGCCGCCCTCGACGTACTGGAGGCGGCCCGGCGTTCCGCCCGTGACGGTGTGGCGGTGACCCTCTGATGCACCACCCGAAGATCACCCCGAAGTTCACCCCCGAGATCACCCCGTCCGTCGAGGAGCTGGAGACCCAGGAACGACACCTGGTCTTCCCGCGGTTCACCCACGACGACGCCTGGGCGCTGGGCTCCCTCCTCGTCGAGCTGGCCCGCGAGCGCCAGGCCCCCCTGGCCATCGACATCCACCGCTCGGGCCAGCAGCTCTTCCACGCGGCGCTGCCCGGCTCCACCCCCGACAACGACGCCTGGATCGCCCGCAAGCGCCGGGTGGTGGAGCGCTACGGCGCCTCCTCCTACCTCGTCGGCGCCCGCTTCCGGGCCAAGGGCACGACGTTCGAGGAGGCCTCCCGCCTCGACCCCGACACATACGCGGCGCACGGCGGGTCGTTCCCGGTCAACGTGGAGAACGTGGGCATCATCGGTGCGGTCACCGTCTCCGGTCTGCCCCAACTCCAGGACCACCGCTTCGTGGTGGAGGCGCTGGAGCAGTTCCTGGGCCGGCCGCCCCAGTAGTCACCGGCGGGATTAACTCGAGGCTCCCTCCGGTTGGCACTGTCCAGACATCTGACAGCCGGAGGGAACGGAACCGATGAGCGGCACCCTGAAGGAAACGGTCGGCCGGTACGGCATCTGGAGCGTCGGGCTCCGCTCTGAGGACCCGGCCCGCCGCGCCGAGATCGCCGAGGCGGCCGCCGAACTGGAGGAACTCGGCTACGGCGCGGCCTGGTTGGGCGGCAGCAGCGCGGCCCACCACGCCGTACCACTGCTGGAGTCGACCTCCCGGCTCGCCGTCGGCACCAGCATCCAGAGCATCTGGCAGTACGAGGCCGACGCGAGCGCCGCCGCCTTCGCCGAGGTCGAGACGGCCCACCCCGGCCGCTTCGTGCTCGGCCTCGGGGTGAGCCACGCCAAGCTCGCGGACCAGTACCGGCGCCCGTACTCGGCCCTGGTCGCCTACCTGGACGCCCTGGACGCGGCCGGGGTCCCCGCGAACCGCCGGGTCCTGGCCGCCCTCGGCCCGAAGCTCCTGGAGCTGAGCCGGGACCGGGCGGCGGGCGCGGTCCCGTACCTGGTCACACCCGAGCACACCGCCCAGGCCCGCGAGATCCTCGGCGAAGCGCCCTTGCTGGCACCGGAGTTCAAGGTCGTCCTGGAGACCGACCCGGCCCGCGCCCGCGCACTGGCCCGCGACAGCCTCGCCATGTACCTCACCCTCCCCAACTACACCAACAGCTTCCTGCGCCTGGGCTTCACCGAGGACGACCTGGCCTCCGGCGGCAGCGACCGTTTGATCGACGCGCTGTACGCGTGGGGCGGCGAGGACCGGATCAGGGACCGCGTGACCGCCTTCCACGAGGCGGGCGCGGACCACGTGGCACTCCAGGTGGTGAACGACGACACGAGGGACGCCCTGCCGAGGGAGGAGTGGCGCAGGCTGGCGGCACTGCTGGCGTGAGCGGAGATACCTCAGGGGTGCGGGGCTGTATCGATATGCGGCTCCGCCGCGTGGGCGCGACCAGTCACATCCGACCCGCGGACAGAGAACTCCCCGCGGTTCCCCGGCCCTCGGAGCGGAGCGTCTACGCGTTCTTGAACTCCTGCCGCTGACGCCCGAGTCCCTCGATCTCCAGCTCGACGACATCCCCGCCCCGAAGGAACGGCTTCGGCTCCGGCTGCCCGAGCGCAACCCCCGCCGGCGTACCGGTGTTGATGACATCACCGGGGTACAGGGTCATGAACTGACTGACGTACCGCACGACTTCCGCGACCGGAAAGATCTGCTCGGCGGTGTTCCCGTCCTGCTTCAGCTCACCGTTGACCCACAGCTTCAGCGACAGACGCTGCGGATCCGGAACTTCGTCCGCCGTCACCAGCCAAGGCCCCAGCGGATTGAACGTCTCGCAGTTCTTCCCCTTGTCCCAGGTACCGCCCCGCTCGATCTGGAACTCCCGCTCGGACACGTCGTGGGCGACCGCGTACCCCGCGACATGCGCGAGCGCCTCCTCGGCCGACTCGACGTAGCGGGCCGTACGCCCGATGACGACCGCCAGCTCCACCTCCCAGTCGGTCTTCTCGGACCCGCGCGGCACCAGCACCGTGTCGGTCGGCCCGACGACGGTGTCCGCGGCCTTGAAGAAGATGACCGGCTCGGCGGGCGGCTCGGCCCCCGTCTCCCGGGCGTGGTCGTGGTAGTTCAGCCCGATGCACACGATCTTCCCGATCCGGCCCAGCGGCGCCCCGATGCGCAGCCCGGTCGCGTCGAGCGCGGGCAGTTCCCCGGCCTCGGCGGCGGCCCGGACCCGGCCGAGCGCGGCGTCGTCGGCGAGCAGCGCCCCGTCGATGTCGTCCACGATCCCCGACAGGTCCCGCAGGGTGCCCTCGGCGTCGAGCAGCGCGGGCCGCTCCGCCCCAGCCGTACCGACTCGCAGCAGCTTCATGGTCACAATCTCCCTCGATCGCGAACGCCCCGCCGACGGGTGCAGCCATCGGAGGACTGGTCGATCCTCCAAGGTCGAGGTCCAGTCCGCAACACCCGGTTCACGTACTGGACCGTAACCGGGCGGTGCTCAGCGATAGAGCACCGCGCGCTCCACGGCGCTCCAGGTCGTGCTGGTCACGACGTACAGCGCGGCGGCCAGCGGCACCACGGCGACGGTGACGATCGTCAGGTACGACATGAAGGGCATGATCCTGCCGACCGCGGCGAGCCCCGGCACCTGCTCGCCCCCGTCCCCCACCGGCACCGAAGCGCCGACGCCCGCCATCCGCTTCGTACGGACGTAGTTGAAGGTGGCGACGGCGGCGACGACGGCGAAGAGGGCGAGGTAGACGAGCCCGTCGCCGCCGAAGACCCCGCCGTCACCGAGGGCGTCGGCCCAGCGCCCGCCCAGCGGGGCCGCGAACAGCTGATGCGTCAGCAGCCCGTTGCTCTCCCCGCCGATCGTCGAGTTCGAGAACAGGTGGTAGAGGAGGAAGAAGGCGGGCAGTTGGAGGAGGCTGGGCAGACACCCGGACAGCGGTGAGACCTTCTCCTCGGCGTGCAGCTCCAGCACCGCCTTCTGGAGCTTCTCCGGATTCTTCGCGTGCTTCTTCCGCAGCTCGGCGACCTTCGGCTGGAGCGCGGCACGGGCGCGCTGACCGCGGGCGGCGGCCCGGGACAACGGATGCACGAGCAGCCGTACGAGCGCGGTGAACACGACGATCGCGGCCGCGGCCGCGGAGGCGTGGAAGAGCGGCTGGAGCAGATCGGCGAGTTGCTCGACCAGGTTGGCGAAAACGGACATGGGTGAGCCCTCCGTGGGTCTCGTCGTGCCGGAGTGATGCGGGATGGCGGCATGGCGGCATGACGACCCGCGCGGGGTCACCTATGTGTTTCGGGGGGTGATCGCCCTACGCGGTGGTCGCCGGGAGGGCCTGTCCGGGCGCTCGGGGACGTGGCCGCCCCGAGGCGTCGGGATCGCGTTGCGGCAGGAAGGCCGTACGGCGGTCGCGGTCGCGGATGGCCGTACGCACCCGGGTGGGCGGCACGGCGGGCGCGCAGCGGGCGGCGATCAGGGAGCAGAGGGCGAGGGCGGACCCGGCCGCGGCGGTCGCGGCGAGCGCGACGGTGGCGGAGAGGGTGCCGGTGTCGAGGAGCGCGATGTCGAGCACCAGGAGGAGCAGGACGGCGGCGGGACGCGGGGATGCCCAGCGGCGAACCATGGCCTGCTCCTCCTTTCGACGACCTGAACGCGCGTGTACTCGCGCTGCTTATGCGTGTCCGGTCTCAAGGGGCTCCAACAAGCGCTTGGGCTTGAGGAGCGCCCGGCTGACCGGATCGGCCGGGTCGGGATCGAGTCCAGGTCCCGGCGTAATGAGGACGTCCGCGGGGGGTACGAAGGTTCCACACGCGGGGCATTCGCCGTACGACCCGAGTTCCGTACCGCACTCCGCGTGCCGGAAGTAACGCAGCTGGGTCTCGCTGAAGTGCTCCCGCCCCCAGAGCGCGAGCGCCCGCAGCGCCGGCCACAGGGCGATGGCGCGGTCGGTCACGACGTACTCGTCCCGTGGCGGCGACTCCTGGTACCGGTGCTTTTCGAGGATCCCCTCCTCGGTGAGCGTCTTCAGGCGGGCCGAGAGGACGGCACGCGGGATGCCGAGGTGGACGAGGAAGTCGTTGTACCGCCGGACGCCGTAGAGCGCGTCGCGCACCACCAGGAGCGTCCACCGCTCGCCGACGATCTCCAGCGCGCGGGCGATCGAGCATTCCTGCGTCGCGTAGTCCTTGCCCAGTGCCATGGCGTCCACCTTAGCCACTTTCCGAAATGTTGGTTCAATGACCGAACCGACGGTGTTACGGTACACCCATGACCAGGTTCAATGAAAGAACTCTCCAGCACGCGGCGACGAACACGGCCCCGAAGACGGAAGCACCCCCACACCCTGGGGCCACGCACCCCCGGGCCACGCTCGCCCTGACCAGCGCCGCGACGGCGGTGTCGCTGATGACGTACACGGCCCCGGTGGTCACGCTCCCCGGCACGGTGGCCGCCCTGCACACCTCCGTCTCGGCCCAGGCCTGGCTCCTGAACGGCACCCCGCTGGGCCTGGCCGCCCTGCTCCTGGTGGCGGGCAGCCTGGCCGACGACTACGGACGCCGCCGGATCTTCCTGCTGGGCACGCTGGCCCTCGGCCTGACCACGGCTCTCAGCGCCCTGTCCACGACGACCTGGGTGTTCACCCTGACCCGCATCGCCCAGGGCGCGGCCAGCGCGGCGATCCTGGCGAGCAGCCTGGGCCTGCTGGTGGCCGCCTTCCCGAGCCCGCGGGGCCGACTGCACGCGACGGGCGTGTGGGGTGCCTTCGTCAGCGGCGGCATCGCGGTCGGCCCTCTGGTCGCCGGATCCCTGCCCGGCTGGCGGGTGGCGTACGGCGTCCTGGGCGCGGCGACCCTGGTCGTGGCCGGGCTGGCCGTCCGCCCGCTGACGGAGTCCCGCTCCCCTCGGGGCGGCCGTCCGGACCTGTTGGGCGCGCTGACCTTCGGTCCGGCGCTGGTGGCACTGGTCGCGGCCCTGACCCTGGGCCGCGACGGCTGGCTGCGGGCACCGGTGGGGCTGCTGTTCGCGGCGGCCGTCCTCCTGCTCGCGCTGTTCTCGCTGGTGGAGCGACGGGTGAGCACCCCCATGATCGACCTGGGCCTGCTGCGCCATCGCCGCTTCCTGGCGTCGTCGGCGGCCGGCCTGTTCACGGGCCTGACGGTGATCGGCCTGTTCAGCTTCCTCCCCGCCGTGCTGCAGCAGGCGCTGCACATGTCCGCGATGAACACGGCCTGGCTGTTCCTGCTCTGGTCGGGCCTGTCCTTCACGGTGGCCCTGCAGGCCAAACGCCTGGCGGGCCGCGTGCCCCCGCGCCTGCAACTGGCCATCGGCTTCCTCCTGCACGCCGCCGGCGCCCTGACGATGCTCGGCGCGATCACCGCAGGTTCCTGGCCCCGCCTGATCCCCGGACTGATCCTCGGCGGCATCGGCAGCGGCCTGCTGAACGCCGCGCTGCCGCTGCTGGCGGTGGAGTCGGTACCGGTCGCGCGAGCGGCGATGGGCTCGGGCGCCCAGCAGACGTTCCGCTACATCGGCTCCTGCGCGGGCGTGGCCCTGACGATCGCCCTGGTGACGTCCTCCTCCGGCGGCTTCGGCCAGGGCACGAACGCGGCGATCGTGGTGTCGGCGGCGCTGGCCGTGGTGGGGGCGGGGAGTGTGGTGGCGCTGCGGGAGCGGGGATGATCGACCGTCGTTGTGCTCCTCACGCTTGAAGGCTCCTCGGTCGGGCTGACTACGACCGGGGCCGCATCGAAGTCAGCTTCCCCCACACCACCATCCGGTACCTGGACGTGAACTCCGGGGTACAGGTGGTCAGGGTGATGTAGTAGCCGGGATCGTCGTAGCCGTACGCGGGGCGCACAACGGAGCGCGGTACGGGCCGTATCACGCCCGAGTCCCGGGACGAGGTCCGCGGAAGGATCTTGTCGATGCTGTACGTGTACGTCGCCGACCTGGTCTTGACCTCGACGAGGTCCTTCGGCCGCAGCCGCGGTAGATACCGAAAGGGCTCGCCGTGGGTGTTCCGATGCCCCGCGACCGCGAAGTTGCCTGCCTGGCCCGGCTGTTGGGTGCCGGGGTAGTGACCGACGTACCCCTTGTTGAGGACGTCCGGCTTGCTCACGCCCTCGGCGACCGGCACGCGCAGGTGGAGTCGGGGGATGGTCAGGATGGCGTACGCCTGGGAGCTTCGCGGAAGCGACGAGCCGACGGTGACGTACGACCGCTGCCGCCCGGCCGCTCCCGTACCCGTACCGGTTCCCCTTCCCGACGGCGGAGCGGCGGACTCGGCGGAGGGCTCCTGTGCGCCGGCAGACACCTCGGAGGAGTCGGAGAAACCACCCCCCGCCCCCCACTCCCGCTCCAACGCCTCCACCTTCCGCTCGGCTCCCCGCCGGGCCTCCCGGTTGGTCCACCACAACTGATGCACGACCAGCAGCAGGAGTACGACCCCGACGGTCACGAGGACCTCACCCCCGGCCCACACCGCCCGCCGGCGCCGCGCACGCCTCCGCCGGCTGCTGTGCTGCACCACGCGAACGACGGAAGCCCGCATACGAACGCCTCCCCTACCCGGCCCGGGACGCCGCCCGCACGATAAGGCGCACGACTCCAACTCACCAGAGCCGTAAGCCTTCCTGGCGGATGCCGGCCGACATCAGCCACCGCCCCGGCCCCGCCCCCACAGGAATCCGGAAATCCTGACGACTCCGTAGCTCTGCGGCTCTGCCGACCAGCGCATACCTCTCCCCATGTCATCGGTCGGCAGTACGGTGTCCCCCATGCGCCCCGACACGCCTGCCGAGAACGTCGACCACACCGCCGAAGCGGCACGCCTGGAGCGGACCGCCGGCCTGTACCCCGCGGACGCCGAGGCCCTGCTGCTGCAGTCCGCGGCCCACCTGGAACTGGCCGGCAACCGCCCCGCCGCGTCCACGCTCTACGACCGCCTGCTGTCCACCCCGGACACACTGGAGAACCCCCACCTGGTACGGGCCCTGAAGGCCTCGAACCTCTGGGAGTACGGCCATGAGGCCGAGGCCCGCGCGATCATCGACGGAGTCCGCGCGTCCGCCCCGCGGGACGCGGCCCCCTGGGTGATCGTCGCCGAGGCCCTGGAGTCCCACGACGAGCTGGAGGCGGCGCAGGCCACGTTCACGGAGGGGACGACCCTGCTCCTGACGGACGTGACGGAACCCCCGTACTCGACCCGCCCCCTCCTGTTCGGCCGCCACCGGGTACGCCGCATGCTGGGCCTGCCCCACGACGACTGGGACGCCCTGGCCGACACCCTGCACTCCTCACCGGTGTCCCTGGACGAGCTGCACGACCCCAAGCGGGTGTGGTCCCTGGGCTCGGACAACCCGGCGGAACTGGAAGCGGAAATCTCCCGCCTCCGAGCGGAACTCGGCGCCTACCGCGAGGCCCTGTCCCGCCCCTTCCCGGTCGCCGTCCTGCACTGGGCCCAGAGCGAACTGGCAGAACTGGTGGAGGCGTACCCCTCCCTGGCGACGGAGTACCCGTCCCGCGAGGACCACCTCACGACGATAGAGGCCTCGCTGCGGGAGCTGGCGTCCTCCGGGACACCGAACCTGGGGATCGTGACGGGAACGGTGCCTTCTTATGAGGCGTTCGCGGCGTCGGAGGGGTCGTCGCCGGGGGACGTGACCTTGCTGCCGCAGTATGCGACGACCTTGGCGGCTCGGGGGCGGGCTGTGGCTTGGCCTCCGCAGAGGGGAACGGAGTGTTGGTGTGGGGCGGGGCGGCAGTACCAGGATTGCCACGGGATCCCCGAAGCCTGAGACCGGAGGCGTCACGCCCCCGGGGCCCGCCACCCTGGAACGCATCCAGGACATCGAGCGTATTTGTTCTGATCCCGTTACTCCTTCACAACTCGCTCACGATAACGTCACATATGACCAGCTGAACTGGCATGCCCGTACGCATCCCGGGCATGTCCCGCCCCGCGAGGAACACCTGCATGCCGCCCTACCAGCCATCTTCGGAGTGGCAGTTCGACGTACCCACGAACGGCAGCAAGCGGCTCCCCCCGGCGGCCAGGTCATTCGAATCGCTCGCGCACCAGGGCTACGGCTTCGAGGCGGCCATCGCCGACCTGATCGACAACTCGATCGACGCCGGAGCCCACAACGTCGTCGTGAGCTTCCTGCGGGACACCGGTGAGCGCGGCGGTCGAGACCGCCTCGTCGGCCTGCTCGTCATCGACGACGGCCACGGCATGGACGAGGCGGGCCTCGACACGGCGATGACCGTCGGCGGCCGCGAGACGTATGCCACCGGTGCCCTCGGGCACTTCGGCGCCGGGCTGAAGGCCGCATCCCTCTCGCACGCCGATGCGCTCACCGTGATCAGCCGGACCAAGAGCAGCCCGTCGGCCGGCCGCCGTTGGCTCACCGCCCGCGCGCAGGCCGACTTCACCTGTGACATCGTCGACGCGACGTACTGCCAGAGCCTGGTCGACCGCTACGACGGGATCATCGGCTGGCACGGCACGATCGTGCGCTGGGACCAGGTGCGCACGTTCGAGACCATCACCACCGGTCAGACCGACCGCTACCTCAATGACGCGATCGAACGGCTCGAGACCCACCTCGGTCTCTACCTCCACCGGTTCCTCGCCCGCGACGGCTTCCACGTGGACATCGTCGTCGAGGACGTCCACACCCGGGAGGAACTGGACCACCGGGGTGTGGAGCACATCGACCCGTTCGGCTACCGGGTCCCGGGCCGCCCCGGTTATCCCCGTACGTACGTCGCGCCTGTCGAGGGCGTCGGCGACGTCGCGCTCACCGCGCACATATGGCCGCCCAAGTCACCGCTCGTCGCGTACCGCGGCATCGGTCCGCTCGCCGAGCGCCAGGGCTTCTACCTCTACCGCAACGACCGACTCGTCCAGGCCGGCGGCTGGAACGACACCCGGAGCCCGGAGGGCCACCTCGCCCTCGCCCGCATCGCTGTCGATCTGCCGCCCGAGCCCAACGACGTGTTCGCCCTGACCGTCAAGAAGGACGGCGTCCAGGTCACTCCGGCGTTCGCCCGAGGACTGGAGAAGGCGGCAGCCCCGACCACCGACCACACCTTCTCCGAGTACGTCCACGATGCCGAGGCGGCCTACCGCGAAGCCGCCAAGCGGCGCACCGAGGTCAAGCGCACGGCCGTCATCCCACCCGGCAAGGGCATCGACCCGAAGCTGAAGCGGACACTGCGGGACGAACTACCTCAACTGGAGGGTGATGAGCCCATCACCTTCACCTGGGCCAGGCTCGACGTGCCACCCGGCGTCGACCCCACCGAACTGCTCTTCACGATCGACCACAAGGAGCGCCAGGTTGTCCTCAACAGGGACTACCGGCACGCCTTCAACGGCGGCCGACGCGGGGGCTCCAACGACGCCCCGGTCCTCAAGAGCCTTCTCTATCTGATGCTCAACGAGATCTTCCAGAAGGAGCGCGTCTGGGCCAACCAGACCGACAAGGTCGCTCTGTGGAACAGCGTGCTCGTCACCGCGGTACGGGCCGAACTCGCCCGCGCCGAGGGTTAGTCCACCCTCTCCCCCAGATCTTCCCGCACACTCAGAGAGGCCACCCAGCCGCCGTGACCGTTGAGAACACGCCCACTCCCGACCATCTCACCGACCTCCACGGCGAGGTCCTCGACGCGATGAGCCGACGCGGCCCCAAACACTTCGCCAAGCTCGCCTTCGTGCTCGCCGACACCGACGAACCGGCGGACACGGACGTGTCCCGGTTCCGCGACCGCGTCCTGGCCGCGGAACCCGGCGACGAACTGCTCGTCCTCTGGCGCCGCAAGCTCACGGCGTGGGACTTCGAACAGTCCCCCACGTGGTCGGCCACCGCGCCTCGCACCCGGGAGCGCCGCGCCGAGGTCTACGACAAGCTCGCGTTCGGCGCGGATCTGCGCAAGGCGCTCGACGCGGCCGTGCCGGTCCACGAAGAACCGGGACCTGTCACCATCAGTCGCGAGTTTCAGCCCTGGTACACCCGGGAGCAGGCGGCGAACCGCTCCTTCTACTGGGCTTCGTACGAACGGCTGCTGCGCCGCAAGGGCTGGAGCGACGCGGCGGTCTCCGGTCTGGACGAGGCCGCCCATGCGGTCGTGGAGCGGCTCGCCGACCCCACCCGTGACGACCCTTACGGCGCGCGCGGACTCGTCGTCGGCTACGTACAGTCCGGCAAGACCGCCAACTTCACCGGCGTCACCGCCAAGGCCATCGACGCGGGCTACCGCCTGGTCATCGTTCTGGGCGGCACCCTGAACCTGCTGCGCGGCCAGACCCAGCGCCGGCTCGACATGGAACTGATCGGCCAGGAGAACATCCTGGGCGCCGCCGACCCGAACGACCCGGACGCTCTGGTCGGCATCGACTATCAGGACGACGAGGACTGGCCCGCGAAGTTCGTCTCGTTCGGTGCCCGCCCCTCCACGCTCGGCGCCTTCGACATCGAGCGTCTGACCTCTCGCGACCGTGACTACATGGCACTGGAGCGCGGCATCAGCGCCCTGGAGTTCGAGAAGCCGGACCGCACCCGTCCCCTGTACGAGTCGGCGAACCTGCATGCGGCCCGAGCCCGCGTCATGGTCGTGAAGAAGAACAAGTCGGTACTGGAGAAGCTGGTCAAGGACCTCAAGAAGATAGGCCCGATCCTCGGCGAGATACCGGCCCTGATCATCGACGACGAGTCGGACCAGGCCTCGGTGAACACGACGGACCCGAAGAAGTGGGAGGCCGGCACGGTCACCCGCACCGCGATCAACGGCCAGATCAGCAAACTCCTCAAGCTCCTGCCTCGTGCCCAGTACGTGGGCTACACGGCGACCCCCTTCGCCAACGTGTTCATCGACCCGGGCGACGAGGAGGACCTCTTCCCGCGCGACTTCCTGATCTCCCTCCCCCGTCCCACCGGCTACATGGGCGTTCAGGACTTCCATGACCTGGACACTGTCGACGACGGCGAGGGCGAGGCCGAGAAGACGCATGTCCGAGGCATCTACGACTCCACGGGCGACCGCCTCCAAGAGGCCTTGGACGCCTTCGTCCTCACGGGCGCTCTGAAGCTCTACCGCGCCGATCACGGTGTCCCCTCCGGCCCGTTCCGGCACCACACGATGCTCGTGCATGAATCGGTCCGCATGGCCGAACACGCCGCGCTCGCCCTGCGTATCAACACCATGTGGCACAACGCGGCGTACACGGGCCCGGAAGGCCACGCCCGTCTCACGTCCCTCTTCGAGAGGGACTTCCACACCTACGCCGAAGGCTCTCTGCCCACACCCACGGCATACGGCGACCTCAAGCCCTACGTCGCCGAGGCCCGCCGCCTCATCAACAAGGGCGGCACGCCGGTGATCGTGGTCAACGGAGACAGCGAACGCGACTACGCCCAGCCCGACCTGGACTTCGACCGCACCCCGAACGTATGGAAGATCCTGGTCGGCGGCACCAAGCTGTCCCGGGGCTTCACGGTCGAGGGTCTGACGATCACGTACTACCGCCGCACGACCCAGCAAGCAGACACCCTGATGCAGATGGGCCGCTGGTTCGGATTCCGGCCCGGGTACCGGGACCTCGTCCGCCTCTATATCGGCCGCGAAGAGGCTCTCGGCCGTGGCCGCAACACCAAGACAGTGGACCTGTACGAGGCCTTCGAGGCAATCTGCCGCGACGAAGAACTCTTCCGCGCCGAACTGGCCCGCTACGCCCACTTGGTGGACGGCCGACCCCAGGTCACCCCCGCCCAGATCCCGCCGCTGGTGGCCCAGCACTTGTCCTGGGTGAATCCGTCGGCCCGCAACAAGATGTTCAACGCGGAGCTGGTGGAGGTGCGGTCGCCGGGCAGGCCGATCGAGCCGGCGGCGTACCCGCAGGACGCCCAGATGACCGTACGGAACGCCGAGCGCTGGAGGCCCGTCCTCGCAGCGGTCAGCGGCACCTCGACAACCTGCGTTCTGCGACCGGATACGACCTCACCACTGCCCCGCAGCTTCCAGGCAGCTACAGCGGTCATCCCCCACGACCAGCTCCTTTCTATCCTCAGCTCGCTGGAGTGGGAGGAGGGCAACGTCCTCGCCCCACATCTGACCTACCTGTCCCAGCTAGACGGACGCCTGGCCAAGGTCGACGACTGGCTGATCATCGCTCCGCAGCGCACACTGCGCAATCGGATCGAGGCAACCGTGCTGGGACAGGGCCCCTTCTCCCTGTTCCGCCGGGGCCGCCAGTCCGGAAAACTGTCCTTCGGTCGTATCTCGGGTCTGGAGCACCGCTTGTACGCACAGCAGCTGATCGACCGGCCCGACTCAGACTCCGCTGGAGGCAACGTCCCAGCCCTGGGGGTAACTCGTGGCGTCGTCATCCTGTATCCCGTCGTCGATGCCACCGAGGACGACGAGGTGAGTGCGGTTATCGCGAACGGAACGGCCGCACCTGACAGGGTCATCATGGCGTTCACCGTGATTCCGCCGAAGTCCGCCATCGACTCGGCACGGCAGCTCGTGCGCTTCCAGGCGAGGGACTCCAGTCGTCCGGATGCCGTTATCGTCGATGCATCCTGAGACACCACAGCTCCACGCGTGACGGATGACTCACCGACGAAGGACAGCATGCTTCCTTTCGAAGAAGCCGACATCAGAGCCGCTGCTTCGGTGGCTCTACGGCGGGCGGCGTCCGGGCCGGACTCCGAACTGGACAAGGTCTACAAGCACATCAAGGCGCTCGACCCCACAGGCCGACGGTTCGCCAGAGTTCTTCGCAACACGATCGACCAGCTGCTCAACGGGGAGGTCACCGGACGCTATGACTGGAAAACGCTCTTCAAGACCGAGAAAACCCATGCGGGGACTCTGGTAGAGATCAATTTGCAGCGTGAGTTCGAGTTCGCGGACGGCGACACGATGGACTACCAGATCGCCGGTGTCGACGTGGACTGCAAGTACTCGCAGCAGTTCGGCGGCTGGATGATTCCCCCGGAGGCGGTAGGCCACCTCTGTCTGCTGGCTTGGGCAGACGACTACAAGTCGCTGTGGAGCGCCGGCCTCATACGGATACGCAGTGAGTGGCTGAACACGGGAAACAACCGGGACCTTAAGCTCACCATCAAGGCCGGCCAGCGGGACAAGATCCAGTGGCTGTGGCGCGATGAGGAACTCCCCGAGAACGTGATCCTCCACATGGACGCCGCGGACCGGGACGCCGTATTCGCCGCAGGTTCGGGCCAGCGGCGCTTGAACGAGCTCTTCCGACGCGTACAGAGGCGACGCATCGGCCGCAACGTAGTACGCACGGTGGCCCAGCAGAAGGACTACATGAAGCGAGTCCGCGGCAACGGCGGCTGCAGGTCAGCGCTGAGGCCCGAGGGAATCCTCATCATGGGTGACTATGCCAGCCATCGCGAGATCGCCGGCCGACTCGGTCTCCCGCTTCCTGAGGAAGGCGAATTCGTCAGCGCCCGGGTGGTCCCGGCAAGACCTCATCACGAAGGCGCCGCACGCGTCCCCCTGGATGGGAGGGAATGGGTCCTCGCCCGGCCAGACGATGCCGTTGAACCCGCCCCGGCCCTGCCCTCACACACCAGACAGGACTGACCATGAACGCGCCGTTCGCTGCCTCCCTTCTCGGCTGGAAGAAACTGGAGAAGACCGGGAAGCTCGTCCCCAACAATGCGGACTCCGACAGTGATACGTCCAAGCTGCTCGCGAAACACACTCTCGAGGCGCTCGGAGTGGAACCCGATGTCGTGCTTCCCAGCGCGCCGGACAGCCTTGGCCCCGCATTGGAACACGCGGTCTGTGATCACCTGAAAACCGCGCTGCCCGCTGAGGCTCCGGAACGCATATGGCATGTTGACCACAAGAAGACCGTGGCCGACTTCGCGCAGTATGAGCACCTGGACAGAGTGGCCAAAGCGGTGCGCGAGAACCCTACTCTCCGTGTTGATCTGGGCCGCGATTACCTCATCAAGCCCGACGTCACGGTAGGCATCACGCATCTCGCGGCAGAGACCGGCATCCGTCCTCATCTCCATGCGGCGGTATCCTGCAAATGGACAATCAGGTCAGATCGCGTACAGAACGTACGCCATGAGTTCCTCCAGATGATCAGGCACAGGCGCGGCCGACTCCCTCATCTGACGGTGGTCACCGCAGAGCCCATGCCCAGTCGGCTCGCCTCGATCGCCCGCGGGACGGGAGAAGCCGATGCCATTTACCACGTAGCCTTCGACGCCCTGAGAATCGCAGTGGCCCAAGTCGGCAACACCAAGCAAAGGGATGATCTCAGCGAGATCATCGAACAGGGCCGTCTCCTCCCGTATGGCATGCTGCTGCCGACCCTGTCCGGCTGGTGACTACTCACTACAGATGACTACTCCTGCCTCCGAACCAAATCAGCCCCAGGCCGCGTGGACGCCCCCCGAGGGCTCATGGGCCTCGTCCGCCGCGCGCCGCCGCAACATGCAGGCGATCCGCAGTCGCGACACAACTCCGGAGCGCCTCATCCGTCGGCTGGTACACGCTCAAGGTCTGCGATACCGAGTGGCGGCCCGCCCGCTCTCAGACCTTCGCCGCACCGCCGACATGGTCTTCCGGCCCACGAAAGTAGCCGTCTTCATCGATGGGTGCTATTGGCACGGCTGCCCTGATCATTACGTTCCTCCGAAGACCAACCCTGGCTACTGGTCCGACAAAGTGGCCCGGAACGTCACCCGCGACCGCGATACGGATGAACGTCTGCGGGCGGCCGGCTGGCTCGTCTTGCGGTTCTGGGAGCACGAGTCAGCGGAAGAGTGCAGTGCGGCAATCTGCCAAGCAGTGACATCAAGGCGCCCAGCGGTGCCAAACAGCAGGCCCGACACTCTTACTGAGCGAGAGAGACCTTGAGCACGGTCCGAGCCGTGACGTTGTCGCCGATCCTCATGAACTCATAGGCAACCTCTGCAAGTTGACGTCCATCTCGGCTGCCTTGCGCATACTCAAGAATCAAATCTGCCTCAGGACACAGCCCGCTCGCTCGGCACGCGACCACCGCGTTCGCCACTTCCGCCGGGCCAGCTACCAGGCCAACATGCCTCAGGATGCCGGCGACATCCTCGGCTCTTCTGGTCTGCTTCAAGGCCAACAAGTTCACCACCGGGGGCCACCGCCCTTGGCTGTGTTGCCGGTCCTCCTCCTGTGGGGGGACCGGCAACACCGGTGACTGGCAGTTCACGCAGAGGAGAGCCGGCGGTTCACACGCCTTCAGCCGGAGATTCTCGAGTTCTTCCCAGGTGACCGGCATGCGGGCACGGTCCCTCCCCGCGGTGGACTCCGCCAGGTCGTACAGGGCACGGACCACATCTCGCTTGGGCTTGCCTATGCGCGCGTTGAGCAGGTCAGAGAGCGCGCTCGGTGAGGTGTCACAACTGCGGTTACGCCCGGCCAGTGCCTGATGTGTATGCCTCAGCGAGAGCCCGATCACTGGCATGAGACCGCGCAAGGCCCTGGCCAGGGCCCTTCTCTCATCCGGAATTTCTTCCTCCAGTTCTCTGAAGTGGCCAGATCGCGGCACGCCAGCTCCTTGTGTTCTCACGGCATGGAATCAGCAGCATTCGACAACAGTGTGCCGCCGCCCATCCACAACTGGTGCCTCATATATGTCCGGATGCACATCTGGACACTCAATCACTTCCAATTCAGACGGACTTAGAGTTCGGTTGTGCCAACGGGCCACTGTCAGGAATCAACCATCCTGAGCAGCAGTCAGGCTGGCCCACTCACGCTCTGCGAGGTGGCGGATGAGCACGACCTTGCCTTCGTGGCAGGACAGCAAACTGGGCACGATGAAGCGCGCCGCACTCTGGCTCGTCCAGGTGGTCAGTGAAGGGAACATCTTCACCAAGGCTGAACTGCGTGCGGCGTTTCCGGATGTGGCCCAGATCGACCGCCGCATGCGTGACCTCCGGGATTTCGGGTGGAAGATCGACACCAACCGCGAGGACATCGACCTCGGCGCTAACGAGCAGCGCTTCGTACAGCGCGGCGCCCCCGTCTGGGAGCCGGGCCGCGGTACTAAGCCCAAGAGCGCCATCACCGTGACTCAGCGCAGGGAGCTGCTTGCTAGCTACAACCACAAATGCGGTTCATGCGGCGCTGCCCCGGGGGACGTGTACGCCGACTCGGAGGTCACGGCTCAACTCGACGTGGCGAAACGGGAAGTCCTGCTGCCGGACGGCACGAAGACCCTCCAGTACGTCGTCGAATGCAACCGCTGTCGCGTCGGTGGCATAGGTTCCGCATACGACGTGTCGGCCTTGCTCTCCGAGGCCGCCTCACTGCCCTCGCTCGAACTCGACATCCTGAAGTCTTGGATCAAGAAGGACGCTCGGACGTTCAGCTCCGTTGAGGACGTCTGGGCTAAGTACCGGGCACTGCCGGCCGAGGCACGTGAAGCCTTTCGAGATGGCCTGAACTAGGCGCCCGCCGACGCCCCCACCAACAGTCCCCCCAGTTCACTCCTACGAGAGGTACCAATGCCGACGGACTTCGGCGTCCCCCCGATCTCTGAAGAGAACCGCGCCCTGGTCGAGCAGCGGCTCCAGGACGCGCGTGCCGGTGACGCAGTGCCTGAAACACTCCGCGTGGAGTTCCGGGGCCGCCCTATTCACGTCGAAGTCATCGACATGCCGGTGGACCGGCTCTATTACAACCCCGCAACGCACAGGATCAGCGCGCAGCGCGCCCACGACCCAGTACAAGAAGAGGAACTGACGAAGGATCACTGGTCGGACGCCGGCCAGGGCTATCTGCACCACCTGCTGACAGCGATGCCGTCTGACCCTCACCAGCGCGACCCAGACTTCGACAAGCTGATGGAGAGTCTTCGCGAACACCGCCAGAACGAGCCGGGACTCATCTCTCGCGAAGGTGTTCTCGTCAACGGCAACACCCGCCGGGCCGCGCTCAAGGAACTGGGTGTCCAGTCCATCCGCGTGGGTGTACTGCCGGCCAGCTGCAACTGGGACGATATCTGCTCAGTCGAACTGTCGTTGCAGCTCAGGCCGGACCAACGGCGCGAGTACTCCTACATCAACAAGCTGATGGCCATTGAGGAGCAAATCCGCCTGGGGCTTCCTTTCGCGGCCATCGCCAAGCTGTTTCAGACTTCAACACCCGCACTGGAACGGGACACATGGGTCCTCGGGCAGTTGCGCGACCTGGTCAAGCGCAGCGAGCACGGCCGGATCAAACTGCGTCTCATGGACTTCGAGGACGCTAAGGAGAGCTTCGCCGAGCTGTACCGGACCTATGTCAAGGAGAAGGCCAAGAACAAGGAGAAGGCCGACACACTTCTCGAATACCGACTGGCGGCCATTGTCCTCGATTTCGCCAAGACCGACATTCGTAACATCCGTATCGACTTCCGGGAGAAATACCTGGAACGTCACTTGCCTGAAGGACCCCACACCGTGGCCCCGGAGCCGCCGAAGACGGTCTCCATCCCTGGTCTTAGTCGTTCCGTGCCGGCACCAAGTTCCGAAACAGCTGGAGCTCGCGCCCTCACTGACATGCTCCTTAGGGCAAAGGCCACGCGGAAGTCCGCGACCACAGTGACCGCGGAAGAGCTCACTGAAGCCAACAACTCCGTGTCCGCGCTGAGGGATGCCTTCGAGGAGTCGATCCACGCCGCTCACAAGGCGATCCGCGACCGGAAGAAGCGGCTTGCGGCTCCCGACCGTGTCAACGCGGCAGTCGACGAACTTCAGCAGTGCGTTACGGACCTGGTGCTAGCGCGGGGCAACAACAGCCTGGACGAGGGCGCATTCGATGACACTCTGATCGCGCTCCGGCAGGCGCTGGCCAAGGTGTCCGCCGAGGCGTCAAAGAGCATCCAACTCCCAGGTGAGGGCCTGTCGTGGCTGCGCGAGGCCGTGGGAAGTCAGCGATGACCCACTCTGACCTCCCCTCTCTCCGTATCACCTTCGACGTCACAAGGACGCGGGCTGTACTCCGTGCCCGGCCAGGCCTTGAGGCGGACTTCGGGATGTTGGCCACCCGAGTGACTCCGGGGGGCCAGCGGGGCCCGCTGACGTCGGATGCCGATATGGACAGTTTCCTGTCCTCCATTGGCGAACTGGCGGACTGGCCCTACGTTGACGTCGAATGGGAACCTGAGCTGGCCACCCTGGTCACGGGCGTTCTTGACGACGCCGAAACCGTCCAGGACCGGCTGAGCTCACCAGCTAGCGACGTCCAGCGGGCACCAATCACACCAGAGGATGTCCCTGCACTGCTGGGCGCAGGCTGGCAGGCGGACCTCACGTCATTCCAGCTCCGGGATATCGGAGGACTGCTGTCCCTGGGCCATGGTGCGAACTTCAGCGTTCCAGGAGCCGGAAAGACCCGCACGGCGCTGGCAATGTTCAGCGCCCTCCGTGAGCGAGGCGAAGTCAGGCGCCTGCTCGTCATCTGTCCCAAATCAGCATACGAAGCCTGGCAATTCGAGGGGGACGCCTGCTTCAAGGAGCCCCTGCTGACTTCCGTAATGGACAACGGATCCCTCGACCCCGAAGCTGATGTCCTCCTGGTCAACTACGAGCGGCTGTCCGGCTCCGTCAGCCGTCTTGCAGAGTGGCTGCGCTCGGCACCGGCGATGTTTGTACTCGACGAAGCGCACCGCATGAAACTCGGAGCCCGCGGCACCTACGGTTCTGCCTGCCTATCGCTTGGGCCGCTGGCCCGACGGCGCCTCATTCTCACTGGGACGCCGGCCCCCAACGGTGCCCGGGATCTGGAAAGCCTGCTCTCGTTCGTCTGGCCAGGACGCGGAAAGCGGCTCGTCGTCGAAGCTGTCAGCGGTGGCGATCTCGCTTACGCGAGCCAGGCTCTGCGTCCGCTGTTCACTCGGACAACGAAGAAGGAACTGGGTCTCCCTCCATTCGAACCGCTAGTCCGCTACGTCGAACTTCCCCCACTGCACCGCGATTTGTACAACGCGCTCAAGGGGGACCCATCCGCTCGCCGAGGTGACCTGGCCTCTCTCGGCAAGGCAGCGATGCGCATGCTGATGGCTGCGATCAGCCCGGCTCTGCTGGCTCCAAGCGACACCCCCTACGACCCGCTCGCCTTTCAGCTTCCGGCGCTCGACGTCTCCGATGGCGACTCCCTGCATACGCTGCTCCAGCGGCTTCCTCAGCACGAACTCTCACCCAAGTACGCGGAAACCGTTCGAATCGTCGCAAGAAACGCGCGGGTCGGCCGCAAGACACTGGTGTGGTCTGGCTTCATCCGAAGCCAGAAAACCCTAGAGGAGCTACTGGCACCACATGCCCCAGCTTCCGTTTACGGCGCCACCCCTACCCAGGACCGGGAAGCTGAGCTCAGCCGCTTCCGCGAGGACCCGTCGTGCATGGTCCTGATCTCCAATCCCGCGACCCTTGGTGAAGGCATCAGCCTTCACCAGGTCTGCCACGACGCCGTGTACGTGGATCGCGACTTCATGGCTGGCCGCTTCCTCCAGAGCCTTGACCGCATTCACCGGCTGGGGCTGCCTCCGGACACCGCGACGCGCGTCACCGTCCTGGCGGCCCGGGGCACGATCGACGAAATCGTCGCCATGCGTCTCGAAAAGAAGCTGCACTTCCTGGGCAGCGTGCTCGACGACCCTGCGGTGCGCCAACTCGGCGATCTCCAAGAGGAGGAGACCACGGGTCTGGGCATGGACGCCGATGACATCCATGCCCTCCTCACGCACTTGGACAGTCGGCTCCCATGAGGGGCGGCTGATATGCGGGACCGCTCCGGCGCGCTCTCGCTGCTCAGCCGACCTCAGTCACCGACTGGTGTCACGCTTGCGGTCGGCCTTGAGCACCTCAATGATCGATTCGCCAATGGCCTGCGCGACGGGAGGCGGAAACGCGTTCCCGACCTGCCGGTACTGGGCTGTCTTGCCCCCCTTAAAGTCCCACTCCGTCGGAAACCCCTGAATGACCGCGGCCTGTCGAACAGTGAGCATCGGACCGTCGGCACCGAACAGATCGCGGTTTTCAGTGCCGGTCGGCTCACCGTTCTCTGGCTCGTTGGCCACGCCCATGCCCGAGACCCCCAGCGCGCGCCATGCCTTCTTAGCCCTGCTAGGGCCGAGGTCGGCGCCTCCGTGTTTCTTGGAGCCGCCGACAAGTGTGGGAGCTACGTCCTTGCCAGCGTCGTCCTTCCACTTCTCGAACACCCGCTGTGCCTCGGCGGCCCGAGGCCCTCCCTCAAACGGCTTGATGCGCTCCTTCATCGTTTCCTCAAGCGCATCGAAGACGGTGACCCTCTGGGCGCTGGGTGCCGGAGCTTCATACTTCAGATCCTTGAGGACGTCCTTCCGGATGGCGACGAGGATGGAGCGGGGCCGAAGCTGCGGAACACCGAACTTCTCCGCCTCGTAAACCTTCCACCCCACAACCTCATAGCCGGGCAGTCCGTCGTCGTCAGGCTCCATCTCCTCGAGGCTGGCCTGGATTCGGGACCTGTAGTCGTCGAACTTGGCATCCATGAGGCCACGGACGTTCTCGATCATCACTGCCCGGGGGCGGATGAGCTCGGCCAGCTCCAGGATGCGCGGGAAGAGATCACGTTCATCGTCCTCGCCGAGCTGCTTGCCAGCGTGAGAGAAAGGTGGGCACGGGACGCCGCCGGCGAGTAGGTCAACCTCACCCCGCCGATACAGACCAGCACTCTTCTTCAGGTCATGCTCCGGATCAAACCCAACCACGTCTTTGCAGAGGACATCGCAGTTGTCGCGCTCCCAGTCCCACTTAGGGTGTACCTCGATGTTTTCGCGCAAGGTGGCCGCCGCGTACTTATCGATCTCGACGAGAGCAAGGTGTCTGAAACCGGCCAAGTGCAGTCCAATCGCCTGTCCGCCAGCACCGGCACAGATCTCGATCGACGTGTAGCCCTGGTCAGTCCCCGTCATGGCCCCTCCTCTTGCACGAATTCCAGTGACGCCTCATACGGCAGCCATCACAGAGGGTGACACGACCCACTGACATTGCGACTCGACACGGCGGCACACACCAGTGTGCGGCATCCTCTGTACCACCTTGGTCACCAACAGCATGGCGATTTCGAATGCTCGTACGATACCGGTCTGGCGAGAATCAACCGGACGCATGACGAGCCGTTGCTGGCCTGCGCGCTCGTTGTGGACACCGGCCGGCGCGAGCTGCGGCCAGCCGACAAGCGGGTGCGGAACCTGTCCAAGATCCACAGGAAGCTTCCATGGCACGATGACGCGGCGGCAGATCCGACATTCCGCTCTCCTGGCGGCGCCAGCCGCCAGACGGGCGACTCCGTGACAGTCCGTGCCAGGTATCACGGGGTCGTCACGAAGGGCGGCCAGCTGTCCCGCGATGTGGTGGCCGACTTCACAGAGCGCACCGACGTGATGGGCTCCGCCGCCCAGGAAGGCGAGACGAGCTTGGCACGCGAGGGGCAGCTCCCCAGACACTGAGCCCTCTACCGTGAGCGAAACAAGCCCCTGTGCGACCGGAAGATCCATGCCGTCCTGGAAGAGGGCGTCCTTCTGCGGTGCGAGGTGTGCTCGTTCGACTTCACTGCCGCCTGCGGCAAACCGGGAGACGGCTACATCGAGGTCCACGACAGCCTGCCTCTCCACATATCGGAGGTCACCTAGACCCGGATGGCGGATCTCGCCCTCCTGTGCGCGAACTGCCACCGCACGCGCCACAGGATTTTCCGCGGAGAATCCTGGCGCACCCCGGCAGTCCTCCGGAGGCAGATACGGAAGTCCATTCAGACGCTGCCCCACTAGGCCGCGTCCACTTCGGCTTCGTACTGCATTTGAGCACGGTCGAGGACGTCGTCTGGGTCGAGTCCACGAGCGGCTGTCCAGTGGAGCAGGTCAGCGATCAGCTCGATCGCTGACTCCTCGAGACCAATGTCTCGCCCGCTCCCCCGAAGCGGAGCACCACGGCTGGGCCCCTGATAGCCCTCAAGCACCTCGCCGGCACGCACGATGCGTTGGCACGCCTGGCCTGGGCTGATCGAGATCTCACACCAGACCGCCTTACCCACCGCAGTCAACACTGTGCCCCAGTCCAGTGCCAGCGCCGCGAGCAGGTGCAGGCCACGACCGCACTCCGCGTCACAGTCCGCCGTGTTCGGTAGCGGCATCGCCCGGCTCTTGTCGTGCAGTTCGAGACGCAGCCGCTCCCCGCGCCACTCAAGGATCAGCGTTGCTGAGGCGCCTTCGCCGACGTGCTTGACGACGTTCGTTGCCAGTTCGGTAACAAGCAGTTCCGCTTCGTCAGCAGCCACGGGCATGCCCCACCGGCTCAGCTGCGATACCGCGGCTCTCCGAAGCAGGCGCACTTCTGCTGGTGCCGCCTCAAAAGGCAGGACACAGCGGAGTCGGGGTTCGGTGACTTCGTAGCCAGGCATGTGGCCACTCCTCCCTCCCAGGCCACGCACATGCTGCACCTGTCGTGTCCAGACGACTGCGCTGCGTAGCGATCTCGGCACGAGCATGGCATAGAGAAGTCTCGCTATGTAACTTCTCACGCGAATCCATCGAGTGAATCTGATGGTGGGGTCGCCTCGCGGCTGCCTAGCCTGTTGAGGATCTCCGGGCTGACCGCCCGGATCATGGCGAAGGAGTCGCATGTCCGAACGGACCACAACCCGCCGCCGCCAACTAGGCGCGATGATGCGCAAGTTGCGCGCCCGCAAGGGACTCACTCTTGAGGAGGCCGGGCGGCTGGTCGGTGTTTCCAAGGCTACGGTCAGCCGGTACGAGACTCAGGCCGGACCGGTCAAGTGGCTCGTCATCGATGCGTTGTGCCGTGAGTACGAGGCAACCGACGCCGAGCGCAGGGCCGTTGTTGGAATCGCCAAGGACGCCAAACAGCAAGGCTGGTGGAGCTCCTTCGCAGACTCCATTCCCGAAAGCATGAACCTGCTGCTCACTCTTGAGGACGAAGCGGTACGCGAGAGCCACTTCTCCTGCGTCTACGTCCCTGGCCTCTTGCAGACGCGTGCCTACAGCACTGCGCTGCAAAGGGCCAACGAAGTTCCGCTGGAAGAGGCGGAGATCGAGCGGCTGGTCGACATCCGCATGAAGCGGCAGGAGATCCTCACCCGCCCGAAGCCACCGCGCTTGTGGGCGATCCTCGACGAGTCCGTCATCCGCCGCGTCGTCGGGTCACCTCAGACCATGAAGGAGCAGCTCGATCGGCTGCTCGAAGCGAACAACTCCCCTCACATCACCCTCCAGGTACTGCCCTTCTCCAAGGGAGCCCATGCCGCCGCGCTCGGAAGCTTCGTCATCATCGGCGGCCCCGAGCCGGCCCTCGACGTGGTGTATGTCGACTTCCATGCAGGCTCCCTCTTCCTGGAGAAGGACGAGGAACTGGACCGATACAGACTTGCGTTCGAGTACCTTCAGGCACAAGCGTTGGACATGGAGGCTTCCTCCGCCCTGATCCTTCGCGCCCTCAAGGAGCTGTGAATGCCTGGGAGTCCCCAGCCCGAGTCCGAGCCTAGGTGGTTCAAGTCGTCGTACAGCGGCGGCAACACGACCGAGTGCATAGAGGCGGCGTTCGTCCCGTTTGGTGTGTTCGTAAGGGACTCCAAGCAGCCAGAGCTTGGTCATCTGATGGTCTCTCCAGGGGCATGGTCCGACTTCCTGGCGGGCGCGTGCAGAGCTTCCTCGTAATGAAGCCCGATGCGTGTCAGTGGTTCAAGTCCTCCTACAGCGGAGGAAGCGGAACCGAGTGCGTCGAGTGTGCGCATGCCAGTGACCGCACACTCGTGCGTGATTCCAAGCGTGTCACGGGGCCCGTCATGGCTGTTCGAAGAAGCACCTGGCGAGCCTTCATAGGTGCACTGGGTCGAGGTGAACTGCAAGGGTGCTGATGGAGGGCGTCCGTCGCCGTCAATCTCTGACAGCGCCTCCAACCCCGACCACAACGGAGCCAATCCCACTGTGGGCCGCAATCCGATCGCCGAAGCCGATGTGAGAGCGTAGTGAAGCGGAGTGGACCAGCCGGCAGTTGTCGGAACATGCGCGCATCATCCGCCCGGTCACTGGGGCCTAATGGCGCCAAGACTCCCGCGTAGCGCCGCCACAGCCCCCGTATATGTCTCCCGGGTCAGATCCGCGAGCCCCACACCGAGTTCGACGAGGACATGGTGGATGTCCTCCACGGCCGCGCTCACCTCATCCGCCTCGACCAGCGTCTCCACCTCGACAAACGTTCCGTCGATCTCAGGTACACGTACAAGCGTGGCCAGCATCTGCCGTCCGCGCGCCTCGAACGCGTAGTTCCGGCAATGCTTCTCGAGGGCGATGTGCTCGACGTAACCGAGGCCACGCAGGATGGCGTGCGCGGCGGCCTCGTCTTCGACTCGGGTCTCGTGCTCGGGTTTGGACCGGGAGTCCTCGTCGATCGGGGCGTCCTTGAAGGTGAGGACCGTGCGTGTACCTTCCGCGCCATGCACCGTCCGTACGCGCAACTCTCGGTCGGCCTTTTCGAGTGAGCCGTCCGGACGGTCGTAGTACGTGTCCTGGTACACCTCAACGCGTGCCATGGCTCGCTCGTCGAGTCGGCGCGTGATCGCCTCGGGCGACCGGACGCGAGCCTTCAACTCCGCCTCGATCACTTGTCATCCCTTCTCCCACTCCGGCCACCGGATCCGCTGCATTCCAGCACGAGCTGAGCCGGGCAGGGGCACCTCTCGTCGTGTTCGATTGCGCGCAATCCGTTCCTGTACCGCAGGATGCGCAATCTGCTGCAATCCATGCACACAACCAGGGCACGTACTCGCATCCTGGATCTCCAACCAGCCGAGATGGAGGGCAACATGGCGCTTAGGTTCATGGGCACGACGAGCGACGACGGGGACTGCCCCACGCTCTACGACATCGAGGGCACGGACGAGATCCTCGTGCAGGGCGAGCGGGAGACCGACCCGGAGCACCTCACCCAGCTTCGGGACGTCAAGGAGTCCGAGACATTCGTCCGTGTTCCGCGCAGCCTGTTGACCCGCTACGCGCCCAGGGGCGACGCTCCCGAACTCCAGCCGTTCGCCTCGATCTCTCATCTATTCCGGGACTTCAAGCACTCCGCTTGGCGCCTGGAAACGCGGCGCGGCTACGCCTCCGACCGCAACAGCCCCAAATGGCGGCGCTTCCTCGCGGGAGAGGACATCGCTCGCGACCCGGACAACGCCTGGCGTGAGAACGTCCGCGCACAGACGGCGCAGGGCAAGCGGTTCGAGCGCGTCCGCCTCGTCGACGAACCACCGACCCAGGGACAGCAGTTCCTGCTCACCAGCGCACCCGGCAACGTCACGGCCGGTGAGGACATCCGCAATCTGACCCGCACGAAGGCGCAGGAACTGCGGCTGCCGGAGCACGACTTCTGGCTCTTCGACTCAAAGCTCGTCGCCCGCTTCGCGTTCGACGACGAGGACGTCACCCTGGGTGTGTACGTCACCGAGGACCCTGCGGAAGTCCTCGCTGCCTGCCAGGCTCGTGATGCCGCCTGGCATCACGCCGTGCGTACCGAAGAGTTCGCCCTCCGGGTACGTTCCACCATGTGAGTACGGACTACCAGACCGCCAGAGAAGCCCTCGGTGCGCGCCTTCGCGAGCTGCGCGCCGAGGCCGGTCTGGAAGGCAAGGAACTTGCCGCCAAGCTCGGTTGCCAGCCTTCGAAGATCTCCCGACTCCAAAACGGCAAGCAGACCCCCACGGTGGTCGACCTGACCGCCTGGGCGAAGGCCTGCGGCCGGCCGGACGTCGAGGCCGAGCTTCAAGGACTTCGAGCCGGGCTGGAGATGAAGCAGCGCCACCGCTCCTGGCGACGCCAGCTGGCTGGCGGACACCGCGGCCGCCAGGAGATCGCCGTACGCGAGACCGAGGCCACGAAGGAGATCCGTGGGCTCGAAGTGTCGCGCGTTCCCGGGCTGTTTCAGACGCCTGAGTACGCCCGGGTCATCTTCGATGCAAACGCCGAGTTCCGAGGCATCCCGCCCACCACAGAGGCCGCCGTGGAAGCCCGGATGCGCCGCCAGGAGGCGCTGTACGACCCCGAGAAGACGTTCAGGTTCCTCCTGTGCGAGGCCGTCCTGTACCACCGTTCGTGTCCCGTGGACGTGATGGCAGAGCAGCTGGATCGGCTGTACAACCTGGTGGGCCAGCGTCGGATCGAACTCGGCATCCTCCCGTTCGGTGCTCAGCTGCGCCGTACGGCACCACACGCCTTCTGGATCTACGACCGCAGGCTGGTCATCGTCGAGACCATCAGCGAAGAGCTGTGGCTCACCGACGAGGACGACATCCAGCTGTACGAACGGGCATGGGACTGGCTCGCCGAGTCCGCCGAGTACGGGGCAATGGGACGCCGTCTGATCGGCCGTGCGAGGGCCTCTTTGGACCGCGCGTAGGCAATCAGCCGCAAGCACAGGATCCGCGTGCGCAATCACGCGCAATCGCTACGCGGGTAAGCAATTGCACTGCCTAACGTCCTGGTCATGGCAATGCCCGACACGACCTTCGCTCAGGCTCCGCAACCGAAAGCAGCGGGGGCCCTCTTTGTTGACCGGCCATTGATGACTCTGCGTGTCTCTCACGACTCCGGGCAGACCTGGGAACCCGAACAGGCCGTGTTCGAGAGTGACGGCCTGGCCCCCTTGGTCACCTCGGAATGGCCGCCTTGCCAGTGCGCACGCTGCGCTCGACGCGATGGGGCCTCCAACCGCTGAGAGCGGTTTGCTTCCCCCTCCACGAACTCCCGCCCGTCACGGGTGGCGGCGGTCAGTCATGGCCGTGATCAGCTGAGCAGGAAGGTGCAGTGATGCTGGACGGAACCAAGCTGTACGGGCTCGACATCAGCGGGGCCTCCTTCGTGAAGGCGTGCGGAGGTCCCTGCACCGAGGGATGCGTGACCCTGGCGCGGATCGGCGACGGCGCCTGGGCACTGGGTGACAGCAAGCGGCCTGAGGCGGAGCCGCTGCGGTTCACAACGGAGGAACTGAACGCGGCCGGCATCGACCCGGCGCGATTCGGCATGTCCGTCTGACCCTCCCCTCTCCAGCCGGTCC
Source organism: Streptomyces sp. HUAS 15-9 (assembly GCF_025642155.1). Lineage (NCBI taxonomy): Bacteria > Bacillati > Actinomycetota > Actinomycetes > Kitasatosporales > Streptomycetaceae > Streptomyces > Streptomyces qianjiangensis. The sequence continues at coordinate 3,348,738 of NZ_CP106798.1, forward strand.
CGGCCGAACACCGCCTCGGATCGGGACCGGCTGCCCATCGCACTCAAGACCGAACGGGTTCCCGCGATGCACCATCACGGCTATCTGTGGATCGGCCCCAAAGAACGCTTCGACGATGACGCCATGCGACGTCCGCCGCATCCGGGTCACCCGCCGGCCGGAAGCAGACCGGAACTTCTTCAGCGCTACCGCGAGGTGGCTGCGGGGTTCCCGTCCTCGGAGCTGCCGCCGCTGGAAACGGCGTACTGGCTCGTCAAACCGCGTTCCCTGATCCGGGGCACGTGGGATGACGCCAAGGAAGCAGCAACCTGGCTCGGGGCGCGCGTGGCCGAGTACGCGCCCCGGTTCGCTTCCGAGAGGGAGCGCGAGATCACCGGCCTGGCGTTGCTGGTCAATTCGGTTGCTGGGAGGCTTGGTTCGGGGAGTGACGTGTCGCTGGGCTTCTACCTCGAACGCCCCTCGTATCTGTCGCTCGCAGTGGTGACGTGTTCCCCGAATCGGTCCAACCCTGAACTTGCCTGTCCAGTCCCGTAGTCGTAGACAAGGAAGTGAGTACCGAACGTGCTCTTGGATGGCGACGCGTGGCGCAGGACATTCGACGCGTACGAACGTGACGCATGGCGATTCGAGGCTCAGCCGACCTACACCATGCCCAGGGAAGCTGAGAACGTCGCCCGCTTCCTCCGAGGGGAACCGAAGCCTGTGGACCACAACGCACGCTGGCATGAACGCGTACGCGACTATGTGACATCAGGGCGGACTATCGGGCGGGTACGGGTCGTGCAGCGGCCATTGACGGGCTATCAGCGGTACCAGTTCGCATGGGGAATTCCCGGCAACGTCGAAGCCGGCGAGGACATCCGGATTCTGGATGTCTCACAGGTGGACTGCGGGCTTCCTCTGACAAGGACCGACTGGTGGTTGTTCGACGAGATGCGCGTCGTGCATCTGAACTACCGGCCGGACGGGACACAGATCAGCCGGGAGTTGTTCGCGGGTGACATCGGCCCGTACTTGGAGTGGAAGCGTGTCGCGCTGGCTCACTCGGTGCCGTTCGCCGCGTACGCAGAGCAGTGAGTTAGATCACTGGTTCCGAACAAGAATCCTGAAGGAGGCCATTCATGCTCAATTCTGGCTCTGACCCCGTGGACCTGGACGGTGAAGCCTGGCGGGCGAAGTTCCAGGACTTCCAGAGCGAGGCATGGCGGCTCGAAACGCTGCCTGAATACCGGGTTCCTCAGGAGGAAGAAGAGATCCGAGCCTATCTGGCCGGCGAACGTATCGACCCCCACACGTACTCGGATGCGTACACCGAGGACCTCGGGAGGGTGCGTCGCGAAGGCAAGAGCAAGGGGCGCGTGCACATCGTCACACGCCCTCTCACCACGTACCTTCAGTACGAGTTCATGCACTACCGCCCCCATGTATGGGCGGGCGACGACATCCGGATCATGGACGTGACCGACCGCGAAAACCCTCTGGCGGGCGTCCAAGATTTCTGGGTGTTCGACAAGAAGGAAGTCGTCCTCATGCACTACGAGGCGGACGGCACACAGATCAGCCGGGAAGTTCACGAGGGTGACGTGACGCCCTTCATGGAGTATCAGCGCATCGCGCTGGCTGAGTCGGTGCCCTTTGACGAGTACGTGAAGTCTCTTACCGTTTGAGCTGGAGGAGCCAGCTACCGCGAGGTCGCCGCGGAGCTCTCGATCGTGGATCTGCCGCTACTGGAAACGGCGCACTGGCTCGTCAAACCGCCTTTCGACTAAGGAGAAAGAGTGACCAGCCTGACTCCATGGCAGCAGCGGCCGTCCACCGGCACGGAAGACATCCAGGATGAAGTGATCTCCTGGTACCAGCAGGCGCGGCATGGCAGGGCTTACATCCCCACCATGATCTGGGGGACGCTTCAGACCGAGGCCTACGCGACAGTCATCCTCCGCCAGGTCGTCGATTTTCTCGGGGTTCCGGACGATGTGCCCGTGGGCGTGGCCAAGCGGATGGAGCGGCAGCAGGTGTTGTACGACGGGGAGCATCACTATGAGGTGATCCTCGGCGAACAAGCCCTGTACACGAACGTCGGAGGGCCGGAGGTCATGCGGGAGCAGATCGCACGGCTCCTTCGGGACCAAGATCTCCCCTCGCTCTCCCTTGGCATCCTCTCCGCTACCGCGGAGGTGGGTATCGTTCCCATGCCCGCCTTCGACATGAACGGCGATGGCCGAGTGGACTACGAACTCGTGTCCTGCGGCGTGGAAATCACCGAGTCTGCCGAACTCGCCTTGCATGACAAGGCCTTCGAGGCCCTGCGCAATGCCGCGTCCTACGGGGACGCGGCCCGGAAACTGCTCACCAGAGCCCTCGGTTTCTGGGGCGACTGCGATTCCGCCTCGGGGTAGCCGGGATGCCTTCGGACGAAACGCCAGTGGAGGGCCGTACAGGCGCCGCCGTGACGACAAGTGCTGGTTCCGGAAGACATTCTGAAGGAGGACACCCATGTCCGAGGCCAGCTCTGCCCCCGTGTACCTGGACGGCGACGAGTGGAAGTCGTATTTCCGTGACTTCAAGCGTTCCGCGTTCCGGCTCGAAGTGCACCAGACGTACACCATGCCCGCCGAGGCCGAGACCTTCCGGGCCTTCCTCGCCGGAAAGCCGATTCCAGAAGGCTTCAACGAGACCTGGCACCGGACCATCCAAGGGCACGTGGCGGCAGGGCGCACTATGACCCGCGCGAAGATCGTTCGTCAGCCGCTCACGCCGTACAGCCGCTATCTCTTCGCGTGGGGCATCGCGGGGAACGTCACAGCTGGGGAGGACTACCGAATCGTTGACCTCACCGACCAGCCGGATCCGGATCTGCCTGAACAGGACTTCTGGATGTTCGACGAGACGACGGTCGTTCACCTCAACTACCGCCCGGACGGAACGCAGATCAATCGGGAGCTGATCCGGGAGCCGGACATCGGCAAGTATCTCGCGTGGCGCGATCTCGCTTCGGAGAGTGGCGTTCCGTTCCGTGACTATCAAACCTGATTCAGCACGTATCGCCTATAGGAGGGTGAATGGGGCAAACCCCGCATGAGAAGTACCCGCCCGAGGGCAAGCCCCTGGGCCGCGGCCCCGGCTACGAGTCGAAGACACCGGTCGCCTACTCCACTGAGACCCCTGCGGCACGCAAGCTGTGGTGGCGGATCCGCGCAGTGCTGAAGTGGCCGTAAAGGGCGCGCCGTCAGACGCGCTGACGTACCGACCAGGGCGTCTTCCACAAGAAACCCGCCTCCTGGATTGCTCGTCTGCCGGTCGAAGCGACGGCAGACGAGCAGTCCAGGAGTTTGATGACGTCCGGTCTCAGTAGGTTTACGAGCGCCAGAGTTGGCGGTGAACGTCTGGCCTTTCACGTCCCTTCTCGCTGTCACGCCCTCCGCGCGGCGGATCGCGCGCCATAGGTCCGCCGTCCGTCAGCGGCTACACACTCGAACGGCGTGAGGCCTGCCTGATGTTCGCCGTGCTGATCAGCGTCGACCGGATCGACAACGGCAAGGTCACACACATCGGCGACGCGACGTTCCTCGTCCGCCATGAAACGAAGCTGGCCAACAGTTACAAGAACACGATGCGCGAGGTCCTCGCCGTCAGTGCCCTGACGATCGACTCCACCCTGGGAACCGTAACGCTGGATTCCTGGAACTCGGACTGCGCACCGAACTGCAAGGTCGAATACTCGTCCTCCTTCGACGGCGCAACGACATGGACGGGGCTGTCCGACCACCACTGGGCAGCGGCGAGCAAGACGACCACGTGGACGAAGCCGGACGAGGGAACAGAGCAGAACTTCGACCGGAAGTTCTGGCTGGACTTCAAGCCGTCCGCCGCAACCGGGTCGCTGAAGATCACCCAACCGACCGTCACCTACTTCGACCAGGTCAGGTGCGACAACTCGGTATATGTGAACAACTCGACGGGCTGTGTGTTCAAAAAGCACATCCCGAAGTTCACCCTCAACACCGCGAAATATCCGGTCGCAGCCGCCTACTACTGGCTGCTGCGGGAGCAGCTGCCCTCCCATCCGGGCAGCGAGAAGGAGAGAAAGCCGCTGCACCGGGAGATCAACGACTCCGTGCGCCAGGGGAACCGGAACACGATCTGCCCCACGTCGTGGGAGACGAACAGCAAGGCCACACCGGAGGCCACCAAGCCGGGCACGTCGGGCGTGGACTGCGACGAGTTCCCCTTCGCCGCCACCAAGGAAAGCGGCGGCCAGTTCGTCAAAAACGGTGATGAATGCGTTCAGCTGTACGCCCAGAAGAACACCGACGGCAAGTGGCGCCTGTACTTCGACGAACGCTACCCCGACCCCACGTGGAAGGAGGTGTGCGGTCGCGCGTCCATGTCGGCCAAGCAGAACCAGGGACTCGGCGGCCGGCTCGGAAACTTCTACACGAAGGCGCGGGTCGCCGACGACGACGCGTTCTACATCGAGGCACCGGGGCTGGAGGGGTGCACCATCGGCGAGGTGTGTGAGGTCCGCCCGTAGCTGACACAGTGGAATGAGAAGGGGCCGACGGGGATGTTCGACTCGTCGGCCCCTTCCGCCAGTCCATACCTAGCACACGATCTCCCAGTCGAGTGCGCCGTCCAGAACTCTCGGCACGTAGACAACCGTTCCCACAGCGACCGGCCGGGCCGTCTCCAGCGCTTCGACCAGAGAGGTGAACATGGCAGTCACACTGGGCCACACCACAGCGCTCGGGTCCACGGCGTCCGGTTCGATCCGGCGGACAGCCCCGTGCGTCGCCCCCTGTCGGTGGTCGACGATCAAGTCGTGTCCCGATTCCGTCGAGGATGCGAAGGGGACCCACCGGATGTGGCAGGTAGTGGGAGCCGGCACGAGACCCAAGTCCTCGGTCGAGTAGACAGTCGTTCCGTCACCGACGATGTCGAGTTCGTACCCTTCCGCGACGGTGAACCAGTGGACCTCGTCCTCGTCCTCCTCGTCGAGGCTCCACGCGACCTTCCGTTCCATGTCGCGCTGGCCGACGGCCATGTCTTTCGCCGCGTTCGGGGCATAGCCGCCCGGCAGAAGAAACCCGGCACGAGAGGGGCCTGTCGTGGCTGCGGCTCCATCATGCCGTTTCAGCCAGGTGACGACGTCGTGGTGCAGATCGATCAAATACTCGCCGATCTTGCTGATATCACCTTGCACGGCAGGAGGGTTCAACGCCGCGAAGTCAGCAGGGGCATTCGCTTCGAGCCAGGCGTCGAGCCGTTCCAGAACTCGGATGAGGAGGTCATCGGTCATGGCGACGAGCCTATTGCCAGGCTGTCGCCGGAACTCTAGCCCCCAGCACATCATTCTTGAGGGGGCGGGTCCTGCGCGGGGGCCTGTGGCGGATGGTTCCCGCCCGGGCCAATGGGCAGCCCGCCCTCGTCGTCCACAAGCATGTGGGTGGCGGCGTGTACGAGGCTTACGGCGTCCAGGTTCTGACGCTGATCGGGGCTCGGATCGCTCGTATCACGGCCTTCAATGATCCCACTCTGGTGCCGGCCTTTGGTCTTGAGGTCACGGTCACCGTCTGAGCGACGTCGGCGTTAGCCTCTGGGTATCGGATAGAGGTATGAGGAGGCGGGCATGGCTAGGGTTCCCAGTTCGGTGATTGCCGCGGGCGGGCTTGTCGGGGGGTACGGCGTTGCCCGCTGGACCAAGAAGCGGCCGCTGGGCGGGGTCGTCCTGGCCGTTGCCGGTGCCGCTGCCGCTCAGCAGTGGCGGGCTCAGGCCGGTGCGAAGGCCGCGGGGGCGCTGAGCGCCGCGTATGTCGCCGCCTTCGCCGGGTCGCACCCGCTGGCCAAGAAGGTCGGCGCCTGGCCGTCCGTTCTCGGCGTCGCCAGCGCCGTCGCGGTGGCCTCCTGGGCCGTCGCCGACCGCCGGGCCTGACGGCAGGCGCACTCGGGGGGCGACCACGGGCGCCTGAGTTTCTGTTATCGGCTCCCGCCCCGGCCCGTCTCCCAGGCATGCACCTGACTCGAGAGATCAGCCGCCGGAGCATGCGGAAGGCCACGGGAGCCGGGCCACCGTCGTGGGTGGGGCCGGCGGCACCGCCACCCCTGCCGTGGCCACGAGCACCGGGAGCGCGGCTTGGGGGAGGCACGACTGCCCGCAGCCGTGGCGGCCGGGCGGCCCTGGCCGGACTATGCGCCCAGCCCCCGCGACACCGTATAGATCAGCAGGCCCGCCAGCGAGCCCACCACCGTGCCGTTGATTCGGATGAACTGGAGGTCTCGGCCGATGTGGGCCTCGATCTTGCGGGTGGTGTGTTCGGGGTCCCAGCTTGCCACCGTGTCGGTGATCAGGGACGTGATCTCCTTGCGGTAGGTCGTCACGACGTGTACGGCGGCGCCCTCGACCCAGCTGTCGACCTTGTTCTGGACCTTGGGTTCCGTGGCCATCCGGGCGCCCAGGGAAAGGAGGGAGGCGCGGACTCGTAGGCGCAGCTCGCTGCGCTCGTCCTCGGCCGCGGAGACGATCATGGAGCGTACGGCCGTCCATGCGGACGCGATCAGGTCCTGGACCTCGCCACGGCCCAGCACCTCGCCCTTGAGCCGCTCCACACGCGCGCGCGTGTCCGTGTCGGACTGGAGGTCGGAGGCGAAGTCGGTGAGGAAGCGGTCGAGGGCGCCGCGGGCGGGGTGGGAGGGCATGTCGCGCATCTCGGCGCAGAAGCGGAGCAGCTCCTTGTAGACGCGTTCGCCGACCTTCTTGTCGACGAAGCGCGGGGTCCAGCCGGGGGCCCCGCCCTGGACGGCGTCCATGACCTGGTCGTCGTGCAGGACCAGCCAGTCGTGGGCACGGGTGACGATGAGGTCGACGGCCCGTCTGTGGCCGCCGTCGGCGACGATCTTCTCCAGCATCTTCCCTATGCCGGGCGCGATCTCCTGGACGTTGGCACGGCGGGTGATCGCCTCGCCGACCACCGCCTGGACGTCGGAGTCGCGCATCACCGTGAGGGCGCCGCGCAGGGCCGTGGCCAGTTCAGCGGTGACCCGGTCGGCGTGCTCCGGGTCGGCCAGCCAGGCGCCGAGGCGGCTGCCGATGCCGACGGCGCGCAGCCGCTGCCGTACGACGTCCTGGGAGAGGAAGTTCTCGCCGACGAATTCGCCCAGGGAGACACCCAGCTGATCCTTCTTGTTGGGGATGATCGCGGTGTGCGGAATGGGCACGCCGAGGGGGTGGCGGAACAGGGCCGTGACCGCGAACCAGTCCGCCAGGGCGCCGACCATGCCGGCCTCGGCGGCCGCGGCCACGTAGTCCGCCCAGGGGCCGGCGCCCTGGCCGGAAGACCATTTGGCGAGGGCGTACACCACCGCCACGAACAGCAGCATCCCGGTCGCCGTGAGTTTCATGCGTCGTACCCCGCGCTGCCGCTCCTCGTCGGCGGGAGTGAAGGCGCTCATGGATTTGTAGGACGGGGCACTGGTCTGCGGTGCCGTTGCCACTTCCGTTTCCGGCGTTTCCATGCGTTCCATCTGCTCCACCCGTTCGGTGATCCCTCACACATTGTCCCTTCCTGACCGACTCCTGGAACGGAACAGGAGTTCCCGGCGTCTGTCAGAAAGGGGGTTTGGACAGGGTCCTGTCAGTTCTCCCGGACCCATGTCGCATCATGGACACAACAGATCGGAGCCCCGGGCTCCCAGTGCCCGAGGAGAACAACACCAGCATGACCAGGCGTCATGGCTATGCCCTGCTGAGTGCCGTCGTCGCGCTGGTCGTGGCCCTGTGCGCCGCCATCTTCGTCACGGTCGCGGCCGACGACGGCGTTCCGCTCGACGGCGCCGGCGGGGGTCGTCCCCGCCATGACTCCTCGGCCGCTCCCGCCTCCACCGGCACCTGGGTCGGCTCCTGGTCCACCTCCCCGGTCGGCGCCGAGCCGGGCACCGAGACCGACGGACTGGCGGGACGCTCGGTGCGCAACGTCGTGCACGCGAGCGCCGGGGGTACGAATGCCCGGATCACGCTGTCCAATCTCTACGGCCAGGCGCCGCTGACCATCAGCCACGCCTCGGTCGCGGTCGCGGCCGGCGACGGCAGCGCGGCGGCCGCGGCACAGACAATGCGCCGGCTCACCTTCGGCGGCGGCCCCGACGTGGTCATACCGGCGGGTGGGCAGGTGCTGAGCGACGCCGTGCGCATCGTGATACCGCGCGAGACGGATGTGTTGGTCACCACGTATTCTCCCGTCCCGTCCGGGCCGGTTACTTACCATCCGCACGCGCGGCAGGTGTCGTACGTCGCGCAGGGCGACCACACGGAGGACCCGGCCGGAGCCCCGTACACCGAACAGACGCCGTACTGGCGCTATCTGACGGCCCTCGACGTGCTGAGCAACGAGTCCGACGGCACGGTCGTCGTGTTCGGCGACTCGATCACCGACGGGATCACCTCCACCGTGGGCGCCAACCACCGCTGGACGGACGTCCTTTCGGAGCGGCTGCGCACGGGGCTCGCCGACGGCCGCCGGGACGTGCCCCGTTACAGCGTCGTCAACGAGGGCATCAGCGGCAACCAGGTCCTCGCGAGCGGACTCGGGCGGCCCGCCGACAACCAGAGCGGGCTGGGCCGTTTCGGCCGGGACGTGCTCTCCCGTACGAACGTCAAGGTCGTCGTCATCGAGCTGGGCGTCAACGACATCCTCAGGAACCCGCGGCTCGCCGACCCCGACCGGATCACCGACGGCCTGCGCACCCTCGTCCGCCAGGCCCACGCCCGCGGCCTCAAGGTCGTCGGCGCCACCCTGATGCCCTTCCAGGGCCACCGCGGGTACTCGGCGGCCCGGGAAGCGGTACGACAGCAGGTCAACACCCGGATCCGGGCCGGGCTGGTCTACGACGCGGTGGTCGACTTCGACCAGGCCCTGCGTGACCCGTACAACCCGCGCAGGCTCCGCCCCGACTACGACTCGGGCGACCATCTCCACCCCAGCGACCAGGGCTTCCGGAAGATGGCGGACGTCTTCGACCTGCGGGAGCTGAAGGGTGCGGGCCAGGCGGAGCTGTAGCCGGTACGCGGCCCCGTCCCGCCTGGTACGACGGCCCCGCGTCGCCTGGTACGACGGCCCCGCCTCGCTCAGTAGTCCCCGCGCCCGCGCCTCACCAGTCCCCGTGCCTGCGCCGCCGCTCCTCCCGACGCTCCCGCTGGCGCTCACGGCGCTCCTCGTGCCGCTCGCGGCGCTCTTCGTGGCGCTCTTCGTGGCGCTCCCGCAGCAGGTCGCGGTGGCCGTCGAGCATCCTGCGGTGGGCATCCTGGACGTCGTCCCGGAAGGATGCCTCCAGTTCCTTGCGCGCCGCCTTGCGGTCCAGCTTCTCCTGGCGGCGCTCCTCCTTCAGCCGCTGCCGCTCGGCCCGCGTCACCTTGCGCTCCACCCCGACCCCGCCCCAGAAGGCGAAGCCGCTCACGATCACCCGCGGGGCGCCCGGCTCGCCCCCGGCACCTTCCTCGCGGTGGTCGAAGCCGCCCATGATGCCGATGCCCCGCACGACGACCTCGACCCCGGGCGGCACGATGACCTGCACACCACCCATGATCGCGATGCAGTTGATCTCCACCTCGCGGTCCGCGAAGTCCGCCTCCCGCAGATCGATCTCACCGCCGCCCCAGAAGGTGAAGCAGTTGAGCCGCTTCGGCATGGTCCAGCGGCCCTTGCGCTGGAAGCCGGACATGATGGCGACCGCCCAGCCGGGCGAACCCTCGCCGCCGGTGATCCGGCCCGCCCAACTCCCGCTCTCCACGGGGTCCTTGCGCAGGGACACCACGGGAGGGGCCACCACGTCGGGTCCCGGCAGATCCCGGGTGATGGGTGCCAGTTCGCGGTAGGTCCGCGCCTTGTACGTCTCCTCCAGCCGCTCCTCGAACTCCGCCATGTCGAGCCGCCCTTCCGCGAGGGCGTCCCGCAGGACCTCGGCGACTCGCTCACGATCGGCGTCGGAGGCACGCAGTTCCGGGGCATCGTCGGTCATGGAGAGCAGCCTACGAGTTCCCCGCGCCGCGCACTATGCGGTGGCCTTGTCGGGCGGGGGTTTGGGGGTGTCCCCCAATGAATGCAGCATCTTCGCGATCACCGCCTCGATGTCCGGCTCCCGCACCGACAGGTCCACCAGCGGATACTCCGCCGCCACGCGCGCCACCAGCGGCGCGGCCGACTCGGACGCCGGGAAGGCCAGCCACTGCCGCGGGCCCTCCACCTTCACCACGCGCGCCGGCGGCACCTCGACGGGCGGCAGCTCCCGCTCCAGGTCCACCACCAGCGTCCGCTCGCTCGTCCCGACCTCGTGCAGCCCGGCGAGCGGGCCGTCGTACATCAGCCGGCCGTGGTCGATGACCATCACCCGGGAGCAGAGCTGCTCGATGTCCTGGAGGTCGTGCGTGGTCAGCAGCACCGTGGTGCCGCGTTCGGTGTTCAACTCCCGCAGGAATCCGCGGACCTTGGCCTTGGAGATGACGTCCAGGCCGATCGTCGGCTCGTCGAGGTAGAGCACCTCGGGGTCGTGCAGCAGCGCCGCCGCGATGTCGCCGCGCATGCGCTGGCCGAGGGAGAGCTGGCGGACGGGGACGTCCAACAGGTCGGCGAGTTCGAGGAGTTCGACGCAGCGGTCGAGGTTCTCGCGGTAACGCCGGTCCGGGATCCGGTACATGCGGTGCACCAGCCGGTAGGAGTCGATCAGCGGCAGGTCCCACCACAGCGTGGTCCGCTGCCCGAACACCACGCCGATACGGTGCGCCAGGCGGGCGCGTTCGCGGGAGGGGTCGATGCCGGCCACGCGCAGGCGGCCGCCGCTCGGGGTCAGGATGCCCGTGAGCATCTTGATCGTCGTCGACTTGCCCGCGCCGTTGGGGCCGATGTAGCCGACCATCTCGCCGCGCGCCACGGTGAAGGAGATCGAGTCGACCGCCCGCACCTCCCGGCGCTCCCGCTTGAGGAAGCCGGTCTTCTTCCGCACCTCGAAGACCTTTTCGACGCGGTCGAGTGCGATGAAGTTCTCGGTCGAGTTCTGCGTCAAGTTCTGGGTCGAGTTCTGGGTCGAGTCCTCGATGAAGTCACTGTCCATGGTTCCTCAGCTCCCCGTACTCCGATACGCCCGAAGCCCCGCCCGCCATGCCACTCCGGCCAGCGCGCAGCACCCCACCGCGACGAGCGGCGAAGTGAATGCCGTCCACTGCGGCAGGCGCAGCGGATACGGCAGGCCCAGGACGTAGGTCGCGGGCAGCCAGTTGACGAAGGCCAGCGGGAGCACGAAGGTCACCCCGCGCACCAGGTCCTTCGCGAAGACGGTGGGCGGGTACTGCAGCAGCGTGGTGCCGCCGTAGGTGAACGCGTTCTGCACCTCGGACGCGTCCTGCGCCGCGAACTGGAAGGCCGCGCCGGCCACGAACACGGCGCTGAAGATCGCGGCACCGCTGATCACCATCACCGGCATCAGCAGCAGCTTCAGCGGGGTCCACTCGATGTCGACGGCCGTCAGCGCGTAGCCGAGCACCAGCGAGCCCTGCGTCACCCGGCCCAGGCGGCGCAGCGCGAACCGGTCGGCGGCCAGCTGCGCAAGGACCGGCGCCGGACGGACCAGGAGGGTGTCGAAGGTGCCGTCGCGCACCCGGCGCCCCAGCCGTTCCATCGAGCCGATCACCAGGTCGGCCAGCCCGAAGGCCGTACTGGACAGGCCGTACAGGAAGGCGATCTCGGGCAGCGAGTAGCCGCCGAGCGCGTCCACGCGGGAGAACATCAGCAGGATCGTGACGAAGTCGAGGGCGGTCGCGGTGAAGTTGGCGACCGTCGTCATCACGAAGGACGTCCGGTACGCCATCGTGGAGCGGATCCACATCGCGGCGATCATCCGGTAGGCGCGCATACCGTCGGCGACCCGGTTGGTCTCAGCCACCCTGCACCACCACCCGCCGCGTCGCCGTCGACTGCACCAGCCGCCCCAGCGCGAGCAGCGCCGCCGCCCAGGCCGCCTGGAAGAGGAAGACGCCCCAGGGATCGGCCTGCCCCAGCAGTACGTCGGCCGGGGCCTGCAGCAGCGAGGACCAGGGCAGGGTCCGTACGACGTCGCCGATCGCGCCCGGGAAGACGTTCAGCGGCAGCACCATCCCGGAGCAGAAGAAGCCCGTGATCCACGCCGCATGCGCCACCCCGGTGCCGTCCAGCAGCCAGAACGCGCTCAGCCCCACCAGGAAGCGGATCCCGAAGCCGACCAGCATCGCCAGCAGGACGGCGACGAGGAAGGCGGCCCAGGTTCCCGCGTCCGAGGGCAGCGCCACCGGGAAGAACAGCGCGCCGAAGACGAAGGGGATCACTCCCCGGCCCATGAGCTGGAACAGGGCCCTGCCCAAGTCCGCGGACAGCCACCACAGTTGCAGGTCGGCGGGGCGGTACAGGTCGATCGCGATGTCACCCGTACGAATGCGTTCCATGAGCTCGTCCTCGACACCGCCACCCCCGATCGCGAGCGTCGACAGCAGCGCCTGGCCCACCCACACGTAGGTGATCGCCTGCGCCTGGTCATAGCCTCCCAGGTGGGGTTTCTCGTCCCACAGGGCGAGATAGGTGTAGACGAGGATCAGGCCGAAGACCGTGTTGGTGAACACCCCTGCCGCAGTGGCCGCCCGATACGTCGCGTACCGTCTGAAACCCCCCGCAGCGACGGCCCCGTACAACCGTCCCGCGCCCACGCCAGTCAACCTCCCCGACCGCCCGACACCGAAGCGCAGGAGCCTAGTCCGGGACCGACGCGGCGTGCCACGCATTTTCCGTCCCGGACGCGTGCCGGAATCCGGGAACGGAACGCTTGGTGCGAGAGTCTTCACCCTGGGGGAGCAGATGGCGTATGAGGGCGTACGGCAACGTACGAGGCGATAACAGGAGTCCGTGCACGAGATGAGCGACGAGCCGCAGCCGCAGCCGCAGCAGCCGAACGAAGGCGGTGCGACGACGCAGCCGACGGCGGCCGAAGAGCCCGCCGAGCAGGGGGGCAGGCCGGCCGAGAAGGCCGGTACGGTCCCGAAGGCACGGACCGCGGAGCCCTCCGGGCCGGGCAACGTCGACACCAGCCGCCTCGCGAGGATCAAGGAGAACGCCCCGACGGCCAAGGCCCCCGAAACCGCCGAGCCCTCTGGGACCTCGGGTGACGCTGATCACGTGGATGACGCGGGAAGCGCCGACGGTGAGGCGGGGGCGAGGGCGGCAAGTGCCGGGATCGCGGACACCACGAGGCTGACGCGGATCAAGGAGAACGCCCCGACAGCCAAGCCCCCGCTCATGGACGAGACGACCCGGCTGACGCCGATCAAGGACGACGACCCGCCGACGGCCAAGGCTCGCGGGGCTGCGGGCAACGCAGCGCGCGCGGCGGGCACGGCCGACGCGGCGAGCGGCTCGGGCTCAGCGGGCGCGGCAGGCGCACGCCCGGGCGCGGCGGGTGCGGCACGCGGCGCGGCGCGGCGGGTGCGGCACGCGGCGCCGGCGCGGCAGGCGCAGCACACGGCGCCGGCGCGGCACACGGCACTGGCGCGGCAGGCGCGGCACACGGCGCCGGCGCGGCAGGCGCAGCACACGGCACTGGCGCGGCACACGGCACTGGCACGGCAGGCGCGGCACACGGCACTGGCACGGCAGGCGCGGCACACGGCACTGGCGCGGCACACGGCACTGGCACGGCAGGCGCGGCACACGGCACTGGCACGGCAGGCGCGGCACACGGCACTGGCACGGCAGGCGCGGCCGACGCGGCAAGCCCCGGTGCCGCCGACACCACCCAGTTCGCGCGGATCAGGGGAAGCGCCCCGGCCGCCAAGCCCGCGGCGACGGACGAAACCACCCGGCTCACGCCGATCAAGGACAACCCACCGACCGGCAAGGCCCCCGGGACCGCGGGCAACGCCGGTAACGCGGCGCGCGGCGCGGGCGCGGCAGGCGCGGCGGGCGCAGGCATCGTGGGCGCAGCAGGCGCGGCGCGTGCAGCCGGCGTGGCAGGCGCAGCCGGTGCGGCAGGTATCGCGGGCGCGGCAGGCGCAGTCGGCGCGGCGCGTGGCGCGGGCGCCGCCGACGCACGGACCGGTGCCCATCCCGCGACCGCGGCCAACGCACGGACCGCCGCCAACCCCGCGACCGCGGCCAACGCCGCCAACGCACGGAGTGCCGCCGCCCCCGCCGGCCCGGTCACCCCGGTGCCCCCGGAGACCGCCGGCAAGGGCAAGAAGCCCAAGCGGCCCAAGCGGACCGGGTGGCGGCGGATCATTCCCACCTGGCGGATGGTGCTCGGTACCTTCTTCATCGGTGTGTTGCTGATCATCGGGCTGTTCTTCCTCGGCTACTCCATGGTGAAGATCCCGCCGGCCAACGCGCTCGCCACCAAGCAGAGCAACGTCTACCTGTACGCGGACGGCTCCCAACTGGCCCGTGACGGCGACATCAACCGGGAGAACGTCACCCTCGCGCAGATCTCCAAGGACGCCCAGCACGCCGTACTGGCCGCCGAGGACCGGGACTTCTACACCGAGTCGGCCATCGACCCCAAGGCGATGATCCGCGCGGCCTGGAACACCGCGACCGGCAAGGGCAAGCAGTCCGGCTCGACGATCACCCAGCAGTACGTGAAGAACTACTACCTGGCGCAGGAACAGACGGTCACCCGTAAGGCCAAGGAGTTCTTCATCTCGATCAAGCTGGACCGCAACAAGTCGAAGGACGACATCCTCGAGGGCTACCTCAACACCAGCTACTTCGGCCGCAACGCCTACGGCATCCAGGCCGCCGCCCAGGCCTACTACGGCGTGGACGCCACCGACCTGGACCCGGCCCGCGCCGCCTACCTCGCCGCGCTGGTCAACGCGCCCAGCGAGTACGACGTCGTCGCGCACCCGGAGAACAAGTCCGCGGCCGTGGCCCGCTGGAACTACGTCCTGGACGGCATGGTCACGAAGGGCTGGCTCGGCGAGTCCGAGCGGGCCGGCATGAAGTTCCCGATGCCGAAGGAGCAGACCGTCTCCACCGGCCTGTCGGGCCAGCGCGGCTACATCGTGGACGCGATCAAGCACTACCTCACCACGAACAAGATCATCGACACGGACGCCCTGGAGGGCGGCGGCTACCGCATCACCACGACCCTGCAGAAGGACAAGCAGAACGCCTTCGTCAAGGCGGTCAACGACCAGCTGATGGACAAGCTGGACAAGAAGAACCGCAAGGTCGACAACTACGTCCGCGCGGGCGGCGCCTCCGTCGACCCGAAGACCGGCAAGGTCGTCGCGATGTACGGCGGCGTCGACTACGTGAAGCAGTACACGAACGGCGCGACCCGGGGCGACTTCCAGGTCGGCTCCACGTTCAAGCCCTTCGTGTTCACCTCGGCGGTGCAGAACGCCTCCACCACCCAGGACGGCCAGCCGATCACGCCGAACACGTACTACGACGGCACCAACCAGCGGCCCGTACAGGGCTGGAACGGTGGCACGTACGCCCCCGAGAACGAGGACGCAAAGTCGTACGGGCAGATCACGGCGCGGCAGGCCACCAACCTCTCGGTCAACTCGGTGTACGCGCAGATGGCCGTCGACGTGGGCCCCGCCAAGGTGAAGAAGACCGCGGTCGACCTCGGTATCCCGTCCGACACCAAGGACCTGAACCCCTACCCGTCCATCGCCCTCGGCACCGCCACCGCGAGCGTGCTCGACATGGCGGAGGCGTACGCCACGCTCGCCAACCACGGCAAGCACGGCACGTACACGATGATCGAGAAGATCACCAAGGACGGCAAGGACGAGGTCGAGCTGCCCGGGGACGACACCGAGCAGGCCGTCAGCCGTGAGGCCGCCGACACCACGACGTCGATCCTGCGGAGCGTGGTCCAGACGGGCACCGCGACCGCCGCGCAGAACGCCGGCCGCCCCGCGGCGGGCAAGACCGGCACCGCGGAGGAGGACACGGCGGCCTGGTTCGCGGGCTACACGCCCGATCTGGCCACGGTCGTCTCCGTGATGGGCCAGGACCCGGTGACGGCCGCCCACAGGCCGCTGTACGGCGTGATGGGCCTGCCGCGCATCAACGGCGGCGGGGCGCCCACCGACATCTGGGCCCAGTACACGAAGAGCGCCCTGAAGGGGAAGCCCGCCGCCGAGTTCGACCTCGAACTGCAGCAGGGCGCCGAGATCCAGGCCCCGAGCTCACAGGCCCCGACCCAGCCCGGCACCACGGGCAGCCAGGACAACGGCGGCACGACCGACGGCGGTCAGGACCAGGGGCAGACCCAGGGCCAGGACAACGGCGGCACGACCGCGCCCCCCACGGACGGGACGACCACCGGCGGCACCCCCACGACCGGCGGCGACACGACCGGAGGCACGACCGGCGGCGGGACCACCACCGGCGGCGATGCGACGGGAGGCACGGCCGACGGCGGCACCACCACCGGAGGGACCACCGGCGGCACGGACGGGGGCACGACCGGGGGAACCCAGGGAGGTACCACGGGCGGCACCGTCGCGGGCCCGCTGGGCGCTACTAGGAGATGGTGATGCTGACCGGTCGCTGATCCGTCAGTGACCGGAGGTCGCCTTCAGCCCCACCACGGCGACCAGCAGCAGACACACGAAGAAGATCCGGGCGGCGGTCGCCGGCTCCCCCAGCACCACCATGCCGAGCACCGCCGCACCGGCGGCCCCGATGCCCACCCACACGCCGTAGGCGGTACCGATGGGCAGGGACCGGGCGGCGTAGGACAGCAGCAGCATGCTGGCGACGATGCCCGCGCCGGTGAGGACACCGGGGACGGGCCGGGTGAAGCCGTCGGTGTACTTCATTCCGACCGACCAGCCGACCTCGAGCAGACCGGCGACGACGAGCAGGACCCAGGCCATGGGGGCACCTCCGGGACGTACGTGCTGACGGACAGGGGGTGCGTCGTCTTTGCGTACATCGATCCCGGTACGGCGCGTCTCGTCGGGCTTCCCCCGAAGATAGCAAGGGAATACGAAAAGGGCTGGTGACCATGGTCACCAGCCCTTTTCGCCGTTGATTCAGAGATACAGACCCGTGGAGTCCTCCGACCCCTCGAACCGGTCCGCCGCCACGGCGTGCAGATCGCGTTCCCGCATGAGCACGTACGCGGTGCCGCGCACCTCGACCTCGGCCCGGTCCTCCGGGTCGTACAGGACGCGGTCGCCCGGCTCCACCGTCCGTACGTTCTGCCCGACCGCCACCACCTCGGCCCAGGCCAGCCGCCGCCCGACCGCCGCCGTGGCGGGGATCAGGATGCCGCCGCCCGACCGCCGCTCGCCCTCACTGGTGTCCTGCCGCACGAGCACGCGGTCGTGCAGCATGCGGATGGGCAGCTTGTCGTGGTGGGTGCTGGGGACATTTCTGTTGGCGCTCACGCCTTCGAACCTACCTGCCTTTTACGCCTGCGTACGCGACCGGGTCAGCTCTTGCGGCGCCGGGTGCCGAATGCGAGCAGCCCCACGACCCCGACGGCAAGGAGCGCGACCGGCACGATGCGCTCGACCCGGGGCGCGCCCTCCTCGTCCACGAACTGCGCCCGCACCTCGCTCACCACGCGGTTGACCTGGACGTAGGCGCGGCCGAGGGTGTGGTCGACATTGGCGACGACCTTCGCCTTGGCGTCGCCCACGATCGTCTTCGGATGCACCCGCACCCCGATCTCGTCCAGCGTCTCGGCCAGCACCTCGCGACGGCGCTTGATGTCCGCCTCGATCTGCGCCGGGGTTCTGGTGTCCGACGTCTCCGCCACCGTACGGCCTCCGAAGTCTTCGATGCTGTGTCTTCGATGCTGTTCTGGACAGTCTGTCAGCTTCGCACGCCGCCGCACTGTCAGGACCCCCCGTTACTCTGGTCCGATGAGCGAGCGACTCCAGCCCGGGGACGTGGCCCCCGACTTCACCCTGCCCGACGCCGACGGCAACGAGGTGTCCCTGGCCGACCACAAGGGCCGCAAGGTCATCGTGTACTTCTACCCGGCGGCCCTCACCCCCGGCTGCACCAAGCAGGCCTGCGACTTCACGGACAACCTCGAGGTCCTGGCGGGCGCGGGCTACGACGTGATCGGCATCTCCCCCGACAAGCCGGAGAAGCTGGCCAAGTTCCGCGAGAAGGAGTCCCTGAAGGTGACCCTCCTCGCCGACCCCGACAAGCAGGTCCTGGAGTCGTACGGCGCCTTCGGCGAGAAGAAGCTGTACGGCAAGACGGTCGTCGGTGTCATCCGCTCCACGGTCGTAGTCGACGAGGAGGGCAAGGTCGAACGCGCCCTCTACAACGTGAAGGCGACGGGCCACGTGGCAAAGATCATCAAGGATCTGGGCGTCTGACCGCACTGCCCGGCCGCTAGCATGGCCGGGCAGCACCGGGCGGCCGTGGTGGAATTGGCAGTCACGCTGGGTTTAGGTCCCAGTGGGGTAACTCCCGTGAGGGTTCGAGTCCCTCCGGCCGCACCAGCTCCTTACCGACCGAGCAACTCCCTTACGACGGGCACCAGGGCGCGGAACGCCTTGCCCCGATGGCTGATCGCGTTCTTCTCCTCGGGGCTCAGCTCGGCGCACGTCCGCGACTCCCCCTCCGGCTGGAGAATCGGGTCGTATCCGAAGCCGTTGGTGCCGCTGGGCGCGTGGCGCAGGGTGCCGGTCAACCGGCCCTCGACCACCCGCTCCGTCCCGTCCGGCAGCGCGATAGCCGCCGCGCAGGCGAAGTGGGCGCCGCGGTGTTCGTCGGCGATGTCCGAGAGCTGGGCCAGCAGAAGGTCCAGATTGGCCTTGTCGTCGCCGTGGTTGCCCGCCCAGCGGGCGGAGAAGATGCCGGGGGCTCCGCCCAGGACGTCCACGCAGAGGCCGGAGTCGTCGGCCACCGCCGGCAGGCCGGTGGCCCGGGCCAGGGCGTGTGCCTTGAGGAGGGCGTTCTCGGCGAACGTCACGCCCGTTTCCGGGACATCGGGGATCTCGGGGAACGCGTCGGCGCCGACCAGCTCGTGCGGCAGGCCTGCGTCGGCGAGGATCGAGCGGAGCTCGGTGATCTTTCCGGCGTTGCGGGTGGCGAGGATCAAGCGGGTCATGGGGTTCAGTATCCCTGGCCCCACGACCTGCCCCGCGGGGTGCGGACCTCTGGGGCTCGCTACGGGTGCGGATCCGTGGTGCTACGGGGTGCAGACCTTGGTCAGTTCGCCCGCCGCGTCCGTGACCGGGCCGATGTCCGGGGTCTCGTCGCCGTTCTTGATCGCCTGACGGACGTTGTCGACCGCCTTACGGAGGTCGTCGACCGCCTTGTTGACATCGGCGTTGTCCGTCTTGTCGCCGATCTTGTCGAGGTTCTTCTGGATCGAGTCGAGGGACTCGTCGGTCTGCGTCGGGTCGTTGGCCGCGTTCTCCACCGCCTGCTGGAGATCGGTCACGCTGTCCGCGATGGAGTCGGCGGTCTGGACGCAGTCCAGGGCCTTGTTGACGGCGTCGCAGCCGGTGGTGAGGCCCGCGGTGAGCGCTACGGCGGCCACGGTGGCGGCGATGGCGGTGATACGGCCTCGACGTCGGTGTCGGCTCGCGCCCATGGTGTTGGTCCCTCTCCCTCGTCGGCCGGGCGCACGGCGGTATGCCGTGCGCCCGTACCGATAGGGACGCCGGGGAGGCCGACCGGGTTGCCGTCCGCCGCCTCGTCTTTTGGTGCTCCCTTTACTTATGTTTCTTCTACTTCTGCCACTTCTTCTACTTCTGTTCCACCGTCTTCTTACTTCTGTTCCAGCGTCGCTTCCAGTGCCGCGCGCTGGAGGAGGGAGAGCTCCGTGCAGCCGGTCACGGCCAGGTCGAGCAGGGCGTCGAGCTCCTCGCGGGCGAAGGGCTCGGCCTCGGCGGTGCCCTGGACCTCGACGAAGCGGCCGTCGCCGGTGCAGACGACGTTCATGTCGGTCTCGGCCTTCACGTCCTCGTCGTAGCACAGGTCGAGGAGGGGGACTCCGCCGACGATGCCGACCGAGACCGCGGAGACCGTGCCGGTCAGCGGCTGGCGGCCGGCCTTGATCAGCTTCTTGCCCTGGGCCCAGGTGACCGCGTCGGCCAGTGCCACATAGGCGCCGGTGATGGCCGCCGTGCGCGTGCCGCCGTCGGCCTGGAGGACGTCGCAGTCCAGGACGATGGTGTTCTCGCCGAGGGCCTTGTAGTCGATGACCGCCCGCAGGGAGCGGCCGATGAGGCGGGAGATCTCATGCGTGCGCCCACCGATCCGGCCCTTGACGGACTCGCGGTCGCCGCGGGTGTTGGTGGCGCGGGGCAGCATGGCGTACTCCGCGGTGACCCAGCCCTCGCCGCTGCCCTTGCGCCAGCGCGGGACGCCTTCGGTGACCGAGGCGGTGCAGAAGACCTTGGTGTCGCCGAAGGAGACGAGGACGGAGCCCTCGGCGTGCTTGCTCCAGCCACGTTCGATGGTGACCGGGCGGAGCTGATCGGGGGTGCGGCCGTCGATTCGAGACATGGCGACGAGCCTAGCCGCACATGAGGAAGGGGCCCCTCCCACATCGGAAAGAGCCCCTTCGAGGTGAGCGGCGCGGCTCACATCATGTCTTCGATCTCCGCGGCGATCGGGTCGGCGTCGGTGCCGATGACGACCTGGATGGCCGTGCCCATCTTGACGACGCCGTGGGCGCCGGCGGCCTTCAGGGCGGCCTCGTCGACCAGCGAGGGGTCGGAGACCTCGGTCCGCAGGCGGGTGATGCAGCCCTCGATCTCCTCGATGTTGTCGATGCCGCCGAGCCCGGCGACGATCTTCTCAGCCTTGGTGGCCATGATCCTTCTCCCTGATCCGAACCGCTTGTCGCAGTAACCCACAGTTGGCCTATCTTCGCGAGCGGTCATGTCGTACGTCCCGAATGATGGCGTTCACGACAGCGAAACCGTCCGAACAACTGGTCTACACCACCCTGGGGACGGTCGCCAAACCCGCCTCTTCGCCGAGCGGCCCGGAGGACGCGCATGAGTGCCGGAAGCAGCGCCGAAGGCACGGTCGGCTCCGCCCGCGCGCGCTGGAACGCCCTGTTCCAGGGCCTGCAGAAGATGGGCCGCAGTCTCCAGCTCCCCATCGCGGTGCTGCCGGCCGCCGGCATCCTCAACCGGCTCGGCCAGCCCGATGTGTTCGGCAAGGACGGTCTGGGCTGGACCGCCGTCTCGAAGGTGATGACGGGCGCGGGCGGCGCGCTGCTCGACGGCTCGCTCGGTCTTCCGCTGCTGTTCTGCGTCGGCGTCGCCATCGGCATGGCGAAGAAGGCGGACGGCTCGACCGCGCTGGCGGCGGTCGCGGGCTTCCTCGTCTACTACGGGGTGCTGCACCAGTTCCCCCAGCCCTGCCCGGAGGGCTCGAAGCAGGTCTCCATCGGCTGCCAGGTGTCCGACGGGACGGTGTCGACCTTCACCTTCCAGAACCCCGGGGTCTTCGGCGGCATCGTCCTCGGTCTGATGGCGGCGTCCCTCTGGGTCCGCTACCACCGCACCCGACTGGTGGACTGGCTGGGCTTCTTCAACGGGCGCCGGCTCGTGCCGATCCTCATGGCGTTCGCCGCCATCGTCTTCGCGGCGCTGTGCCTGTGGGTCTGGCCGCCGATCGGCGGCGCGCTGGAGAGTTTCAGCGACTGGCTGAGCGACTTGGGCGCGTGGGGTGCGGGGGTCTTCGGTGTGGCGAACCGGGCGCTGCTGGTCGTGGGGCTGCACCAGTTCCTGAACGTGCCCATCTGGTTCCAGTTCGGCAGCTACACCAAGCCCGACGGGACGGTCGTGCACGGCGACATCAACATGTTCCTGGCGGGCGACCCGAACGCGGGCCAGTTCACCTCGGGCTTCTTCCCGATCATGATGTTCGCGCTGCCGGCCGCCGCGCTGGCGATCACCCACTGCGCCAAGCCGCACCGCCGCAAGGAGATCGGCGGGCTGATGCTCTCGGTGGCGCTGACCTCGTTCGTCACCGGCATCACCGAGCCCCTCGAGTACTCGTTCCTCTTCGTGGCGCCCCTTCTGTATGTGGCGCACGCGCTGCTCACCGGTGCGTCGATGGCGGTGACCTGGGGGCTCGGGGTGCACGACGGCTTCAGCTTCTCCGCGGGCCTCATCGACTACGTCATCAACTGGAACCTGGCCACCAAGCCGTGGGCCATCATCCCGATCGGCCTGTGCTTCGCAGCGGTGTACTACGCGGTCTTCCGCTTCGCGATCACGAAGTTCGACCTGAAGACACCGGGACGGGAGCCGGAGGAAGAACGCGAGGACGTC
Source organism: Streptomyces sp. HUAS 15-9 (assembly GCF_025642155.1). Taxonomy (NCBI): domain Bacteria; kingdom Bacillati; phylum Actinomycetota; class Actinomycetes; order Kitasatosporales; family Streptomycetaceae; genus Streptomyces; species Streptomyces qianjiangensis. The sequence continues at coordinate 3,371,032 of NZ_CP106798.1, forward strand.
ACGAAGCTCTAGCCCGGCCGGTAACCCAAATCGTTACGGGAATCGCGGGTTCCTTATGCCGCCTTCATCGTGCTACAACAGGTCTACACCACTGAGTGGTGTAGACCACCACCCGATGGAGGAACCATGAGCACCGCCACCGCGTCCTCGGCGGCTCCCGCAAAGAAGCGGGGATCAGGTCTGTTCCAGGGCCTGCAGAAGGTCGGCCGCAGTCTGCAGCTTCCGATCGCCGTGCTTCCGGCGGCGGGCATTCTGCTTCGGCTGGGCCAGCCCGATGTGTTCGGCAAGGACGGCCTCGGCTGGAACAAGGTCGCGGCGGTGTTCGCCACCGCCGGCGACGCCGTCTTCAGCAACCTGCCCCTGCTGTTCTGCGTGGGCATCGCCATCGGCTTCGCCAAGAAGGCCGACGGCTCCACGGCGCTGGCGGCCCTGGTCGGCTTCCTGGTCTACAAGAACGTGCTGACCGCGTTCCCGATCACCGAGGCGAAGGTCACCAAGGGCGCGGACGTCGCCGCCACCTACAACGACCCCAAGGTCCTCGGCGGCATCCTGATGGGCCTGATAGCCGCGGTCACCTGGCAGCGCTTCCACCGCACCAAGCTCCCCGACTGGCTGGGCTTCTTCAACGGCCGTCGGCTGGTCCCGATCCTGATGGCCTTCATCGGCACCGGCGTCGGTGTGGTCTTCGGTCTGGTCTGGGAGCCCATCGGCAACGTCATCACCGACTTCGGCCAGTGGATGACCGGCCTCGGCGCCGTCGGCGCGGGTATCTTCGGCGCCATCAACCGTGCGCTGCTGCCGGTCGGTATGCACCAGTTCGTCAACACGGTCGCCTGGCAGGAGATCGGCTCCTTCAAGGACTCCTCCGGCACCGTCTGGCACGGCGACCTGCCGCGCTTCTTCCACGGCGACCCGACCGCCGGCCAGTTCATGACGGGCTTCTTCCCGATCATGATGTTCGCCCTCCCGGCCGCCGCCCTGGCGATCACCCACTGCGCCCGCCCCGAGCGCCGCAAGGCCGTCGGCGGCATGATGGTCTCGCTCGCGCTGACCTCGTTCGTCACCGGCATCACCGAGCCGATCGAGTTCGCGTTCATGTTCATCGCCCCGGTGCTCTACGTCATCCACGCGCTGCTCACCGCCCTCTCGATGGCGGTCACCTGGTCCCTGGGCGTGCACCACGGCTTCAGCTTCTCGGCCGGCGCGATCGACTACTTCCTGAACTGGGGCCTGGCCACCAAGCCCTGGATGATCATCCCGATCGGCCTGGTCTTCGCCGCCCTCTACTATTCGGTCTTCCGCTTCGCCATCACCAAGTGGAACCTCCCCACCCCGGGCCGTGAGCCCGAGGAGGAGCTCGAGGACCTCACGAAGGCGTGAGTCCCCGTACGGCATGACGAAGGCCCCGGAACCGGGCAGGTTCCGGGGCCTTCGCATGCGTATGGGGGGGTTCAGATCTGGTACGTCACCCTGGGCACCGCCAGTTCCACCGGGCCGTCGAAGACCTCGCGGGCGTCGGCGAGGTTGACCATGGGGTCGGTCCACGGGGGGATGTGGGTGAGGACCAGGCGGCGGGCGCCTGCCCGGGCCGCCGTCTCGCCCGCCTCGCGGCCGTTGAGGTGCAGGTCGGGGATGTTCTCCTTGCCGTGCGTGAACGCGGCCTCGCACAGGAACAGGTCGGTGTCCCGGGCCAGCGAGTCGAGCACCTCGGTGACACCCGTGTCGCCGGAGTACGTCAGCGACGTCCCGCCGTGCTCGATACGGATGGCGTACGCCTCCACGGGGTGGCGGACCCGCTCGGTGTGCACCGTGAACGGGCCGATGTCGAACGTCGACGGCTTGACCGTGTGGAAGTCGAAGACCTCGCTCATCGACGAAGCGGTGGGGGTGTCGGCGTAGGCCGTGGTCAGCCGGTGCTCCGTGCCCTCGGGTCCGTAGACGGGGATCGGGTCGCAGCGGCCGCCTTCGTGGCGGTAGTAGCGGGCCACGAAGTACGCGAGCATGTCGATGCAGTGATCAGCGTGCAGATGGCTCAGGAAGATCGCGTCGAGGTCGTAAAGACCGCAGTGGCGCTGCAGCTCGCCCAGGGCGCCGTTGCCCATGTCGAGAAGCAGCCGGAAGCCGTCGGCCTCGACGAGGTAGCTCGAACAGGCCGATTCCGCGGACGGGAACGACCCCGAGCAGCCGACGACGGTGAGCTTCATGAAGCAGAAACCTCCGTTGGCGGGAAATCCGGAAGTCCGGCGGACCGGAAGAAGGGGACCGAAAGGAGCGGACCGGAAGGAGAGGAAGGAGTCAGGAAAGGGGGCAGACGGGGGTCGTGCGATTCGTCGAGCGTAAGGCGCAAAAGGGCCGGTCGCTCCTCCGCCAGGGGCTGTTGTGGGCGAACTCACCTGCCAGGCGCCGCCATCCGAGTTACCTGACGTGCAGCCGTTCGACAAAGATCCGCGGGCATGCCGAGGGCACGCGTGCAGCAGCGAAATCACCGGAATCGAACATGTGACCGCCGTACGTGAGGCGGGCGCCTCACGTACGGCGTGTGAACCTGCCCCCGTGTCCGGCTAGCGGTTGACGGCCTGGATCTCCTGGACGACGACGTCCTGCTCGGCTCCGAACGTGCCGTCCGGCAGGCCCCGTTCGCCGTTCACGCCCGTACCGGTCCAGTGGATCTTCCAGGTGATGGTGGCCTTGAGCTTGTACGAGCCCTCGCCGGAGGAACGCAGGTACTTCACGCCGCACGGCGGCGTCTCGTCGGCCTTCCCCTTGGCGTACGCCTCGCCGATGCGGCCACCATTGTTCTGGCACACGCCGGACGCGGGGTACGTCGTGGCGTCGTCCGTGCCGGGCTCGATCTTCAGCGACACCGGTTCGGCGGTCGTGGTCGCCTCGATGCCGAGCACCGGGACGGACGCGGTGACGGAGACCGGCTTGAACTCGGCGGCATCCAGCCAGGCCCAGGTCGGCAGATTCACCTTCGTGGTGTCCTGCGGAGCGAGCTGGACCTTGGTCGAGGGGACGCGGATCTCGGCGTACGCGAGCTGAGCGAGGACCTCCGGCGTCACGGCCTGGGGGATGTCCGCCGGCGGAGCCTCACCCTTGTCCACCCAGAAGATGGACTTGTCACAGTCGAGCGCGCCCGGGTCGCCCTCACGTCCCGGCGTGACGTACGAGTCCCACCAGTAACCCTTGCCGGTCTTGTCCTTGTTGAAGTCCTTGTACGTGCCGGGGGTCTCGCCACCGTTCTCGTACTCGTCGCGCTGCTCCTGGTCCCACTGATACCCCGTCGACTCCTGGTCCCAGATCGACTGCAGGTATTTCTTCAGCTCGGCCGGGCTGTACTTGGGCGCGTAGTAACACGCGGGCGGGGTCCACGTGGTCGTGGACGTCACCGCTCCCACGGACGGCCCGGAACCGTTGTTTCCACGGTCGTAGACCACCGCGCCCGCGGTCGCGGAGAGCGTCCCGTCGTCGGTGACGTTGCCGTGCGGCGTCGGAGTGGTGTTCTCATTGCCCTCTCCACCGCGGCCACCGGCGTACGCGGCTTGCGGAGCAAGCACGCCCACGCAGACGAGCGACATCAACGCCAATGCGGTTACCGACCGCTTCACGGCTGGCACTGGTCAGCACCTCGCTTTGAAATGACCTTCGTGGTCTGCCACACACCGGCGGCGTTCTTGACGAGCTTGGTGTTGTACAGGACGTAGCTGTCGGACGTGGTCGGCGTCTTCTCGATCTTGCCCGTCTTCCGGTCCTTGAGGAAGGACTTGCTCTCGTCGGAGCAGTAGACGACGGCAGCGCTACCGTCGTCGCGGAACGTCACCTGCCGGTCGAAGTACCGAGTGGTCCCCTCCCAGGAACGACCGTCGTCCAAGTAGCCCTTGATGAAGGTCCTCGCGCTGTCCAACGCGCCTTCGGCGCTGTAGAAGCTCAAAGCCTTCGTGTTCACGGCCCCGCGGAAGATCGCGTCGTCCACGGAGTTGATGCGCTGAGCGTTGTCGGCGAGCACCGCGTCCTTCTTGGCGTCCCCTGTCTTCTGCCCCTCGAAAACGTTTCGGGCATCGGACGGGAACTTGATCGTCGGACGCCCAGCCGTATCCGCCGAGGACGCACTCGGCGACGGCGATGTTCCGCTCCCGGTGTCCGCGCCCGCGATCTTGTCCTTGTCCTTGTCCTTGGAATTGTCGTCGCCGCTCCCGCAGGCGGACAGCGACAGGGCCGCGGCGGCGGTCAGCGCGGCGACTGCGAGCAGTGTGGGGCGGCGGTTCACGGATGGCTCCCGGTGGGGCGAGGGTTCTCACGAGTGTGCCAACGCTATCGATGGGATCTGGCTGAGACCAAGCGGGTTCACGTCAAGGCCGGTCCCCAACCGGGCCGATCCGGGCAGAAGTTGCTGTGCCGTCGAGGGGTACTCCGCCCGCGAGCGGCCCAAAGTGATACGGAAGGTTGCCCCCAGCAGTCGAGTGGGAGGGCGCGCAATGGGCATCGCGCGCCGGTACCGTCGTTCACATGGACACGTCGTGGTGGCTCGCGCTGGTGGCGGTGGTGCTGCTCGCGCTGGTCGCCACGCTCGTCGACGGCTGGGGGCGCGGGCACCGTCCGCAGGGGCGCGGGAAGCGGCCGCCGGGCCGTCCGGAAGGGCCCCGGGGCCGTGCCGAGCGGCCGCGGCCCGGGGACATCTGGTGGGCGAACGTGCCGTTCGAGAACGGTCCGGGCACCAAAGACCGGCCATGTCTCGTTCTCGCCGTGCGCGGCAAGCGGGCGACGGTCGCGAAGATCACCAGCAAGTACCACGACGAACGCGCCGGAGTCATTCCGCTCCCGCCCGGCTCCGTCGGCGACGCCCACGGCCGCCCGAGCTTCCTGGAGACCGACGAACTGCGCCAGGTCCCGGTGTGGGACTTCCGCCGCCGGGTGGGCGTGGTCGACCCGGTCCTGTGGGACCAGGTAAGGCACCTCGCGGGCTGAGGCCGGCCTCAGCGCACCTGGACGGTGACCGTCCACTCCTCGATGCCCTTGCAGGACACCCGGCCCGGGCTCGGGCTCGCGGCGCACAGCGGGCGGGACGAGGAGAGCTTCGCGGTTCCGGGGGCCACCGCGTCGTAGGCGGCGACGGCGTCACCCGGCAGGATGACGATGCCCGGGTTCGCGGCCTTCAACGAGTCGCCGGTCACGGTGACCGGCTTCCAGGGCCGCTCCTCGGTTCCGTCCAGGGTGAGCCGGACCTGGCCGCCCTTCGGCATGCAGATGGTGCGACCGTTGTCGGCGGCGGTGAGCTGGAAGTGGCGGGCGCAGTCCGCGGCGGTCGCGGTCACAGTCGGGGACGGCGTCGTGGTCGGGGAGACGGTGCCTCCCTTGCCCGCGCCCCCTCCCTGCGAGCCGCAGCCCATGAGGAGGAGCGTCGCTGCCGCGACGGTGGTGACTGTCATGCGGTGGAGCGTCGTACGGCGCATGGGGGACCGCCTTTCCGCCGGGACCGGAGCTGATGCAGATGTGACGTTCCACCTGCGTCCGCGGATCCCGGAAGGACCCCGGCCGAGTCCGACGGCCGGGGTCCCCCGCTCAGCGGAACCGGATCAGCTGGTCGTCACGGCGGTGTCGTCCACGACGAAGCTGGTCTGCAGCGAGGAGTCCTCGACCCCGCTGAACTTGATCGTGACCGTCGAGCCCGCGAACGAGGACAGGTCGAAGGTCTTCTGGGATTGACTTCCGCTCCCCGGGCTAAAGCCCGGGGATTCCTACCACGGTCGGCTGACCGTCTCGGTGGGTTCCTAATGGGCAGCAGTTGGAGCCGGAGAAGCCTCGTCCTGACCCAGGTGGATGAACCCTGAAATCGAGAGTGGCTCGATGGTTCTGACTCCGATCGATGGCGGGAGGGACGGGTTGTACTCGTCGTGGGTTCCCGGGGCCAGGACCCCTTGAATGCAGAGTCGAGCCGCCGCTTCTCCCGCCGTCCCGGTCACGTTGCCGGACACCGGCGTCAGCACGATGCCCTCCGTTGATCCGGGCTTGAGCCCCTGAAAAAGACCGGCGGGTGCTGGCGCTCGTGGTCGGCAACGTGACCGATCACATGATCAGACCGTTGACGTTCATGGTCCGAGCCGCTCGCAGGGATCACCTCTGACCTGTTCAGGAGCCATCGAGCTCTTCTCAAGACTGAGGACCCTGCAGGTCGCTGGGGTCACGAACGGCTAATCGGATGACGGGCCATCGAGCCCTGCCATTAGGGAGACGCGTGCCCCGCACGGCTGTGACCAGCCAAAATACGCGACTCACCCGAGAGGACGTGAACCGTATTGAGCGTGTTCTGCGGCATCGACTGGGCCAGCGACCACCACGACGTCGTCCTGGTCGACAACGCCGGATCCTTACTGGACAAGGCCCGTATCGACGACAACGCCGACGGCCTGGCCCACCTCCTGCAGATGCTTACCGAGCACGGCGACAGCGCCGAAGCTCCCATTCCGGTGGCCATCGAGACCTCCCGCGGGCTGCTGGTCGCCTGCCTGCGCGCGACCGGCCGCCCCATCTACGCGATCAACCCGCTGGCCGCAGCACGCTACCGCGACCGGCATGCGGTCTCCCGCAAGAAGTCCGACCACCTCGACGCCGTGGTACTCGCGAACATCCTGCGCACCGACGCCGCCGCCCACCGCCAGCTGCCGGCCGACTCCGAGCTCGCCCAGGCAATCGCGGTCCTCGCCCGCGCTCAGCAGGACGCCGTGTGGGACCGCACCCAGGCCGCCAACAAGCTCACCTCGCACCTCCGCGCGTACTTCCCCGGCTTCCTCGCCTCCGTCGGCGTGCGCCGCGAGGGCGTCTGCCACCCCATCGCCCGCGTCCTGCTTGAAGCAGCAGGAGCACAACCTCGACGGTCCGCTCAGCAAGACCCAGGAGGCCCAGCGTCAGGAGGCCCTGAACCAGGTCATATCCGGCGAGGCCAAGGTCAAGGACCGCAACGGTTCGCAGGTCGTCCAGCTCAAGAGCAAGAAGGGCGACAGCAAGTACGTCGAGCTCGGCCGCGAGAAGACCGACAAGATCTTCACGATCCTGGTGGAGTTCGGCGATCAGACCGACCCGAAGTACGGCGGCACGGCCGGCCCGCTGCACAACAAGATAGCCGCGCCGGACCGGGCCAAGGACAACTCGACGGCCTGGCAGAAGGACTACAACCAGAAGCACTTCCAGGACCTCTACTTCGGCACCGGCAAGAAGACCGAGTCGATGAAGAAGTTCTACGAGAAGGAGTCCTCGGGCCGCTACTCGGTCGACGGCGAGGTCGCCGACTGGGTCAAGGTCCCCTACAACGAGGCCCGTTACGGCAACAACGCCTGCGGCTCCACCAACTGCCCGAGCGTGTGGAACGTCGTCAGCGACGGCCTGAACTCCTGGGTCGCCCAGCAGAAGGCGGCCGGCCGTACCGACGCCCAGATCAAGACGGACGTGGCGAAGTTCGACCAGTGGGACCGCTACGACTACGACGGCGACGGCAACTTCAACGAGCCCGACGGCTACATCGACCACTTCCAGATCGTGCACGCCGGTGAGGACGAGTCCGCGGGCGGCGGCGTCCAGGGCAAGGACGCGATCTGGGCCCACCGCTGGTACGCCTTCGGCACCGACGCCGGCGCCACCGGCCCCACGGGCAACAAGCTGGGCGGCGCGCAGATCGGCGACACCGGTGTCTGGGTCGGCGACTACACCATCCAGCCGGAGAACGGCGGACTCGGCGTCTTCGCCCACGAGTACGGCCACGACCTCGGTCTGCCGGACCACTACGACACCACCGGCGGCGACAACTCCACCGGTTTCTGGACGCTGATGTCCTCCGGTTCCTGGCTCGGCCGGGGCAAGGACTCCATCGGCGACCTGCCGGGCGACTTCAGCGCCTGGGACAAGATGCAGCTCGGCTGGCTGAACTACGACACGGCCAAGGCCGGCAAGCAGTCCACCCACAAGCTGGGCGTCGCCGAGTACAACACCTGGGACAAGCAGGCCCTCGTGGTCTCCCTGCCGGACAAGGCGGTCACCACCACCGTCGTGACCCCGGCCGAGGGCGCGTCCCAGTGGTGGAGCGGCAGCGGTGACAACCTCAAGAACACGCTGACCCGTTCCGTCGACCTCACCGGCAAGTCCTCGGCCACGCTGAGCATGGACGGCTGGTACGACATCGAGGCCAACTACGACTACCTCTACACCGAGGTGTCGACCGACGGCGGCGCCAACTGGACCGCGATCGACGGCACGGTGGACGGCCAGGCCATCCCGCGCGACGCCAGCAACGCCCCGGCGCTGACCGGCACGGTCGACGGCTACAAGAAGCTGTCGTACTCGCTGGACGCCTACGCGGGCAAGAAGATCGACGTCCGCTTCCGCTACGCGACCGACGGCGGCGTGGCCCAGAAGGGCTTCGCGGCCGACGAGATCACGCTGACCGCCGACGGCGCGACCGTGTTCTCCGACAACGCCGAGTCCGCGGACGCCGCTTGGACCGCGAACGGCTTCTCCCGCATCGGCGCGTCCTTCACCAAGGACTACGCGCAGTACTACATCGCGGAGAACCGCCAGTACGAGTCGTACGACAAGACCCTCAAGGTCGGCCCGTACAACTTCGGCTTCTCGACGACCCGTCCGGGCTGGGTGGAGCACTACCCGTACCAGAACGGTCTGCTGATCTGGAAGTGGGACACCTCCCAGGCGGACAACAACACCAGCCAGCACCCGGGCGCCGGCCTGGTCCTGCCGATCGACTCGCACCCGCAGGCGCTGAAGTGGGCCGACGGCACCCTGATGCGCAACCGCATCCAGGCGTACGACTCGCCGTTCAGCCTGTACGGCACGGACGGCATGACGCTGCATCTGGCGGACAAGGCGACCAAGATCAAGTCGTCGAAGGGCGTGCCGGTCTTCAACGACCACACGAGCACCTACTACGACGAATCGAACCCGACCGGTGGCGTCAAGATCACTGACACCAACACCAAGATCAAGATCGTCAAGGAGGCCAAGAACGGCTCCACGATCTTGCTCCAGGTCGGACCCGCGGTGAAGTAGTCCGCGTTTTCGCAGGTCAGAAGCGTATCGGCGGTGACCCCCTGGCGGGTTGCCGCCGATCGTGTTTAGGTGCGTCCTGTGGTCCTCTTATTGACACCGACGCACACGGGGGTGTGACCGCATGGCCGCAGGAGGTTTCTGCAAGCTGCCGAACGGCACGGTGGTGGTGGCACTGAACCTGCCCCGCCCCACCGCCGACGGCTCCGGCAGCGTGCGCGTTCTCGTCCACGCCCACAACCGCGCCCGCGCCCTGACGCGGCTGCGCAACCTGGGCATGCGCGCGGTCTACCTGCGGGGCAACGCGGCCCCGCCGACCCCGGACGAGATCACCGCGGTCCTGCACCACCCGGACGGCCTGATATGGCGCACGGCTCCCGACAACGGTGTCCCGGCACTCGATCCCGAACCGGTGACCGAGCTGTGGCGCCCGATCAGGGCCCTGCTGAGACGGCAGCCGACACCGCAGCCGACACCGCAGCCGACGCCGCAGCAGACGGTCCGGACGACGGTGCAGACCTAGGCGACGACGGGCTTGCCCGACAGGTCCACGCCTGCCTCCCGCAGCTCCTCCAGGGCCCGCTCGGTGGTGTCCTCGGCCACCCCCGCGGTGAGGTCGAGCAGGACGTTCGTACGGAAACCCTCCCGCACGGCGTCCAGCGCGGTGGCGCGTACGCAGTGGTCCGTGGCGATGCCGACCACGTCCACTTCGTCGATGTCCCGGGCCCGCAGCCAGTCGCCCAGCGAGACGCCGTTCTCGTCCACGCCCTCGAAACCGCTGTACGCGGCCGCGTACGCCCCCTTCTCGAAGACGGCCTCGACCGCGCCGGAGGCGACCGCCGGGGCGAAGTTCGGATGGAAGCCCACGCCCTCCGTCCCCGCGACGCAGTGCGCCGGCCAGGAGCGGACGTAGTCGGGGTTGTCCGCGAAGTGGCCGCCGGGCGCGATGTGGTGGTCGCGGGTGGCCACGACATGCCGGTAGCCGGCGGGGGCCTGCCCGATCAGCTCGGTGATGGCGGCGGCCACATCGGCACCCCCGGCCACCGCGAGGCTGCCCCCCTCACAGAAGTCGTTCTGCACGTCAACGACGATCAAGGCGCGGCGCATGGTCGGTGTCCTTCGACTGGGGTCCCCCCGCTCGTGGAGCCCGGGGGAGAGTGAACTTACGAGCCTAGAGACTTCGGCGGCTGTCGGGGAGGGGGCACCTGCTCTAGCTACCCGACTCCCCGTGGACGTACTCCGTCTGAAGGACGGGTTCCCCTCTGGACAGCTGGGTCGCGGACAGCGGCAGGTTGGCGCGGGCGGCCGTGTGCCGGTCGCGGACCACGTCCAGCGGCTCGCGGGCGACGACCTCGCCCCCCTTGACCAGCTCGACGAGCAGCTGCCTCTCGACCAGGTCGGCGGGCATCGGCCCGGTGCCGACGACCTCGGCCTCCGCCACCCCCTCCGCGTCCAGCCGCCGCGCGGCCCATTTGCGGCCGCCGATGGAGGTCTTGCCGCCGGTGGACTTCTTCGCCACCGGCACCAGCGGCGCCCCGGGGTCGGTGGACTCGGCGCGGGCGACCAGCTTGTAGACCATCGAGCAGGTCGGATGCCCGGAACCGGTCACCAGCTGCGTACCGACGCCGTACGCGTCCACGGGCGCGGCGGCGAGCGAGGCGATGGCGTACTCGTCGAGGTCCGAGGTCACGACGATCTTCGTGCCGGTGGCGCCCAGGTCGTCCAGCTGCTGCCGCACCCGGTGCGCGACGAGGAGCAGGTCGCCGGAGTCGATGCGCACCGCGCCCAGCTCGGGTCCGGCCACCTCCACGGCCGTACGGACGGCTTCCGCCACGTCGTACGTGTCCACGAGCAGCGTGGTGCCCCGGCCCAGGGAGTCGACCTGGGCCCGGAAGGCGTCCCGCTCGCGGTCGTGCAGCAGGGTGAAGGCGTGCGCGGAGGTGCCGACGGTCGGAATGCCGTAGCGGAAGCCGGCCGCCAGGTCCGAGGTGCTCGCGAAACCGCCGAGGTAGGCGGCCCGTGAGGCGGCGACGGCGGCCAGCTCGTGGGTGCGGCGGGCGCCCATCTCGATCAGCGGCCGGGTCCCGGCGGCCGAGGACATGCGGGAGGCGGCGGCCGCGATCGCGGAGTCGTGGTTGAGGATGGACAGGATCACGGTCTCCAGGAGCACGCACTCGGCGAAGGTGCCCTCCACCCGCATGATCGGTGAGCCCGGGAAGTACACCTCGCCCTCGGGGTAGCCCCAGATGTCACCGCTGAAGCGGTAGCCGGCCAGCCACTCCAAGGTCTCCTCGTCGACGATCTGCCGCTCGCGCAGGAAGCCGAGGACGCCCGCGTCGAACCGGAAGTTCTCGACCGCGTCCAGGACGCGCCCGGTGCCCGCCACGACGCCGTAGCGGCGGCCCTCGGGCAGCCGACGGGTGAAGACCTCGAACACGCTGCGCCGTTCGGCGGTACCCGCCTTGAGGGCGGCCCGCAGCATCGTCAGCTCGTACTGGTCCGTGAAAAGCGCCGTCGAGGGAACGCCCACCCGTCGCCCACCACCGCCCTTGTGAGGAAGCGCTTCGCGCCCTTCTTCTGGCAGCCCAAGGTCCGCTGTGTTCATGGCAACCGATGGTACCCCCATTTCGTCAGTGTGACGATTTATGGCGTGCGTGGCAGCATGGGCCCTGTGACGTCACCCGCTCCCGTAGAGATCGAACGCACCGAATCGGCGGAAGAGACCTTCGCCGTACCCGAGCCCGACGTCCCCTGGGTCACGATCGTCCACAACGACCCGGTCAACCTCATGAGCTACGTGACCTATGTCTTCCAGGCGTATTTCGGGTACACGAAGGACAAGGCAACCAAGCTCATGCTCGACGTTCACCACAAGGGCCGGGCGGTCGTCTCCAGCGGCAGTCGCGAGGAGATGGAACGCGACGTGCAGGCGATGCACGGTTACGGCCTGTGGGCCACCCTCCAGCAGGACCGGAAGTAGCGAATCTCCTCCATGCCCGGAACCTTCGAACCGCTCCCCGGCGGCGGCGCGGCCGTCGCGCTCGACGACGTCGAGATCTCCATCATCCGGTCGCTGGCCGTCCAGCTCCTGGAGCTCATCGGTCCCGGCCCCGGCGCGGAGGCCCCCGAGGACCCGCTCGCCGAACTGTTCGCCGAGGGCCCGAGCGAACCGCCCGCCGACCCGGTGCTGCGCCGGCTCTTCCCGGACGCCTACAGCGACCCGGAGCTGGCCCCGGACTCGCCGAAGGACGCCGAGGAGCAGCGGGCCCACTCCGCGGAGTTCCGCCGCTACACCGAGAACGACCTGCGGGCCGGCAAGCGCGAGAGCGCGCTCGCGGTGATCGGCTCGCTGGACGCGCTCGCCCCGGTGGGGGAGGAGGGCGCGGTCCTCAAGCTCTCCCCCGAGGAGTCCCGGCGGTGGCTGGGCGCGCTCAACGATCTGCGTCTGGCGATCGGCTCCCGGCTGGAGATCACGGACGAGGACGACACCGATCTGCTCTACCGGCTCCCCGACGAGGACCCGCGCAAGCCGATGGTGATGGCGTATCTGTGGCTGGGCGGACTCCAGGAGACTCTGGTCGCCACCCTTATGCCCTGATTCGAACCGGTCACGCGTTCGCTCAGAGGACGCTCAAATCCGGATAACGATCGCGTCACCAGTGCGGCCTGGTATGCCCCCTACGGGTGCTCTTTGTCCGCTTCTTCCTGTGCCGTGCGCCACAGCGGGCAGAGTCGATCAATGTTGCGGCCGTGATAGATCTTCACGACCGCCCGGCGAACACCACCCATGTTCGGCCGGGTGCGCCACCGAGCCGGCGACCGCCGGCCAGGCAACAGCTCCATCAATCCGGGGGGATCGAAACCCGATCCGAGGCCGACTCGAGGCCCGGTTCGGCATGGAGAAAGGCGCACACAACTCATGACCTCCGCTCAGGTCGACACGGAGAAGACCTCCGAAGAGGGTTACGAGCGCGGACTCGGCAGCCGCCAGGTCCAGATGATCGCCATCGGCGGCGCCATCGGCGTCGGCCTGTTCCTGGGAGCCGGGGCGAACATCGCCAAGGCCGGTCCCAGCCTCATCCTGATGTACGCCCTCGCGGGCGCCATCGTCTTCTTCATCATGCGGGCGCTCGGCGAGCTCCTGCTGTACCGCCCGGTCTCGGGCTCCTTCGCGGAGTACTCCCGCGAGTTCCTCGGCCCGTTCTTCGGCTACTTCACCGGCTGGACGTACTGGCTGATGTGGGTCGTGACCGGCATGGCCGAACTGACGGCCGCCGCGATCTACGTCCACTACTGGTTCCCGCACATCCCGCAGTGGGTGACCGCCCTGGTCTTCCTGGTGATCCTCTTCGGGGTCAACCTGATCTCCGTGAAGGTCTTCGGCGAGCTGGAGTTCTGGTTCTCGATGGTCAAGGTCACCGCCCTCATCGGCATGATCGTGATCGGCCTGGGCGTGCTGACCTTCGGCTTCAGCTCCGCCGGTGACACCGCCGCGGTGTCCAACCTCTGGCAGTTCGACGGCTTCTTCCCCAAGGGCATCGGCTCGTCCCTGATGACCCTGCAGGGCGTCATGTTCGCCTACCTCGCCGTCGAGTTGGTCGGTGTCACGGCCGGCGAGTCCGAGGACCCGGAGAAGACCCTCCCCAAGGCGATCAACACCCTGCCCTGGCGTATCGCCCTCTTCTACGTCGGCGCCCTCACCGTCATCCTGTGCGTGGTCAAGTGGACCGAGTTCGCGCCCGGCGTGAGCCCCTTCGTCGCCGCCTTCGCCAAGATCGGCATCCCGGCCGGCGCCGGCATCGTCAACTTCGTGGTGCTCACCGCCGCCCTGTCGTCCTGCAACTCCGGCATGTACTCCACGGGCCGCATGCTGCGCACCCTGGCCGACAACGGCGAGGCCCCGCGGGTCTTCAGCAAGCTGTCGTCCACCAAGACGCCCGCCTTCGGCATCACGGTCTCGGTCCTCTTCATGGGTATCGGCGTGATCCTGAACTACATCGTCCCGGAGAAGGCCTTCGGCTACGTCATGTCCGTCGCCACCGCGGCCGGCATCTGGACCTGGCTGATGATCCTGATCAGCCACGTCCTGTACCGCCGCGCGGTCGTCGCGGGCCGGCTGCCCGCCTCCGCCTTCCCGGCGCCGGGCGGCGCGGTGTGCAGCTGGATCGCCATCGTGTTCCTGCTCTTCGTCACGGGCCTGATCGCGTACGACGCCGACTCCCGCGTCTGCCTGTACGTGATGGCCGGCTGGGCCGCCGCCCTCGGTGTCGGCTGGGCCGTGCTCAAGGCCCGCAACCCTCAGGTCACCGAGCGCCGCGAGCCGGTGCTCGAGAAGGTCGGCTGACCTCACCCCAGGGACGTCCGGCCGCGGGGAGCACTCGTGGCGCCCCCAGCGGCCGCCGCTCAGGGCGTCCGGCATATGGGCCGCCCCGTACCAGCCTTCGGTACGGGGCGGCCCTCTGCTTATCCTGACCGACATGCTGACCATCACCCAGGCCCTCCACGACCAGATCGTCGCCCATGCCCGCAAGGACCACCCCGACGAGGCGTGCGGCGTCGTCGCGGGCCCGGCGGGTTCGGACCGCCCCGAGCGCTTCGTCCCGATGCTGAACGCGGCCATGTCGCCCACCTTCTACGAGTTCGACTCGGGCGACCTGCTCAAGCTCTACCGGGACCTGGACGACCGGGACGAGGAGCCGGTGGTGATCTACCACTCCCACACGGCGACCGAGGCTTACCCGTCCCGCACCGACATCTCCTACGCCAATGAGCCCGGCGCCCACTACGTGCTGGTCTCCACGGCCGACACCGACGGCCTCGGCGAGTTCCAGTTCCGCTCCTTCCGCATCCAGGACGGCGAGGTCAAGGAGGAGGAGGTCAAGGTCGTGGAGGCCTACTGAGGGGAGGATCCCGCAGTTCGGTCAGAATTCATCCACGATGCGAGATCACACTCCAGGATCCGGACCGGGAATCGATACGATGAGCCCATGGTTCTGAACGACGTGAGCGAAAAGACGCCGGGCATGCTGCTCGTGGCGCGGCTGCACGTCGACCTGTGCAGGCTCGCCAGCGCCATCTGTTGACGCCGAACACTGCCGCCGTACGGCCGTGAGCCGCGGCACGTTTGACCGCGTACGAGTACGCCCCCCCCAGCGCCGCCGCGCGCCCCACCGACCTGACTACTTCCGACAGGAGCCCGCACCCATGGCCATCGAGGTCCGCATCCCCACCATCCTCCGCACGTACACCGACGGTCAGAAGGCGGTGGAGGGCAGTGGTGAGACCCTCGCCGAGCTGCTCGCCGACCTCGAGACCCGGCACACGGGCATCCATGCCCGGATCGTCGACGAAGGCAGGCTGCGCCGCTTCGTCAATGTCTACCTGAACGACGAGGACGTCCGCTTCCTCGACAACATCAACACCAAGCTGTCCGACGGTGACGCGGTGACGATCCTCCCCGCTGTCGCCGGCGGCATGGCCTGATCGGCCGCTGATCAGCGATGCGCTACGACTCCCCGCTGGCCGCGGTGGGCAACACCCCTCTGGTGCGCCTGCCGCGGTTGTCGCCGTCCCCCGAGGTCCGGATCTGGGCCAAGCTGGAGGACCGCAACCCCACGGGCTCGGTCAAGGACCGCCCCGCGCTGCACATGATCGAGCAGGCGGAGAAGGACGGCCGCCTGACCCCCGGGTGCACCATCCTGGAGCCCACCTCCGGCAACACCGGCATCTCGTTGGCCATGGCGGCCAAGCTCAAGGGCTACCGCATGGTGTGCGTGATGCCGGAGAACACCTCGCAGGAGCGCCGGGACCTGCTCGGCATGTGGGGCGCCGAGATCATCTCCAGCCCGGCAGCGGGCGGCTCCAACACGGCCGTACGCGTGGCCAAGGAGCTGTCGGCCGAGCACCCCGACTGGGTGATGCTCTACCAGTACGGCAACCCGGACAACGCGGGCGCCCACTACGCCACCACCGGCCCGGAGATCCTCGCCGACCTCCCCTCGATCACCCACTTCGTGGCGGGCCTCGGCACCACCGGCACTCTGATGGGCGTCGGCCGCTATCTGCGCGAGCACAAGCCGGACGTGAAGATCGTCGCCGCCGAGCCGCGCTACGACGACCTGGTCTACGGCCTGCGCAACCTCGACGAGGGCTTCGTACCGGAGCTCTACGACGCCTCCGTCCTCACCACCCGCTTCTCGGTCGGCTCGGCCGACGCGGTCACCCGTACCCGTGAACTCCTCCAGCAGGAGGGCATCTTCGCGGGCGTCTCGACGGGCGCCGCGCTGCACGCCGCGATCGGCGTCGGCAAGAAGGCCGTCAAGGCGGGCGAAAGCGCCGACATCGTCTTCATCGTGGCCGACGGTGGCTGGAAGTACCTCTCGACGGGCGTCTACACGGCCGCCACGACGGAGGAGGCCATCGAGACGGTCCAGGGTCAGCTCTGGGCATAGGGCTCATCAAGCAGCCGCCAGCCCCCTCTCACGAGGGGGCTAAACGCTGCCTATGGAGCGGCAAAGATCTTTCCGCGGTACTGCCGGGGTCCCCGCGCCGAGGCTACGGTCCTCGCGCACTCCCCTGAGTGTCATGCTCATGGCTGCACGGACCCCGCCGCTACCGGGTCTAATCGCAGTGCACCGGGCTTTGGCCCGGTGGTGAAGCGATTCTGAGAAGTGCTCTGACTTGCCTGTGCACATGGGTCCGCACTGTCGACCTCAGCTCAGACGGGCCGGTTCTGCTGCTCGATGTACTGTTTCACGATCGACAGAGGAGCCCCGCCGACCGACCCGGCGAAGTACGAGCCGGACCACAGCCGCTGTGCCCGCCAGTAGTGTCGGACCAGTTCCGGATACTCCTGGCGGAGCCTGCGGGAACTGACGCCCTTGAGGCTGTTGACCAGCTTGGACAGGGCAACTTTCGGCGGGAAGTTCACGAGCAGGTGGACGTGGTTGTTCTCGCCGTTGAACTCGACCAGCTCGCATTCGAAGTCGGCGCAGACGGCCCGCATGATCTCTTCCATGCGCGTCAGGTGGGCGTCATTGAAGACCTTGT
Organism: Streptomyces sp. HUAS 15-9; assembly: GCF_025642155.1. NCBI lineage: Bacteria > Bacillati > Actinomycetota > Actinomycetes > Kitasatosporales > Streptomycetaceae > Streptomyces > Streptomyces qianjiangensis. The sequence goes on from NZ_CP106798.1 coordinate 3,388,129, forward strand.
GCCGGTACTTCGTCATGAAAACCAAGTGTGCGTGAAGAACGAAGACACAGTGTCGGCCGGTGCGGATGTTCTGATACTCAGCCATAAACCAACCGTAGTAGGGTCAGAGGTATGCAGCTGAGGTACAGCTTCCGCCTGTATCCGAATGGTTTTCAGCGCTCAGCGTTGGCCAGGGCGTTCGGGTGTGCGCGGGTGGTCTACAACGATGCGCTTCGCGCCCGTGAGACCGCCCGCGCCGCGGGCGAGGCGTTCCCGAAGACCGGGGAGCTGTCCAAACTGCTGATCACCGAGGCCAAGCTCACCGAAGAGCGCGCATGGCTCGGCGAGGTGTCCGCCGTCGTCCTCCAGCAGTCCCTCCGGGACCTGGACACCGCATACCGGAACTTCTTCGACGGCCTCAAGGGCAAGCGCCCGCGCATGGGAGCGCCCCGGTTCAAATCCCGCAAGGACAACCGGCAGGCCGTACGGTTCACCGCGAACGCCCGATGGAAGATCACGACCGGCGGGGACCTGTCCCTGCCGAAGATCGGCGACGTGCGGGTCAAGTGGTCCCGCAATCTCCCCTCCGTGCCGTCCACGGTAACCGTGATCAAAGACGCTGCCGGGAGATACTTCGCGTCCTTCGTCGTGGAGACCGGCCCCGAGACGCTGCCCGACGTGGCAGCCGCCGTCGGCATCGACCTGGGCCTCGGGCACTTCGCGGTCCTCTCCGACGGCACGAAGATCGACGCCCCGCGCTTCCTGCGCCGGGCCGAGAAGAAACTCAAGAGGGAACAGCGCCGCCTGTCCCGCAAGGCCAAGGGATCGAAGAACAGGGACAAGGCCCGCATCAAGGTCGCCCGCGCTCACGCGCAGGTGGCCGACGCACGGCGCGAGTTCCACCACCAGCTCTCAACGAGGATCATTCGCGACAACCAAGCGATTGCCGTTGAGGACCTGGCGGTGAAGGGGCTCGCTCGTACGCGCCTGGCCAAGTCCGTCCACGACGCGGGATGGTCCGCGTTCGTGACGATGCTGGAGTACAAGGCCGCGAAGTTCGGCCGCAGCTTCCTCCGCATCGGACGGTTCGAGCCGACCTCCCAGGTCTGCTCGCAGTGTGGCGTCAAGGACGGCCCCAAACCCCTGCACATTCGCGTGTGGGAATGCGGGGCTTGCGGGGCCGTCCTCGACCGGGACATCAACGCGGCGGTCAACGTCGCCAAGGCCGCCGGACTGGCGGTGTCAGCCTGTGGAGCGCAGGTAAGACGGGTACTCGTACCGGCCCAGCGCGGTGAAGCAGACATCCGATGCGGAAGAACTGTCAAGCGGCATCCGCTAGTTGAGTGTCTGATGGGGCGGCGAAGGCCACCGTTTCGCTGTAGTGGACGCGGTGGGTGAGGCAGTGGTGGAGGCAGCCGAGCATGCGGTTGAAAAGGTTGCGCTGAGCGGCGGTGTGGCGGTCTCCGGCCTTGCGGCGGCGGTCGTAGTGGGCTCTGGCGCCGTCTGAGTGGGCCATGGCGGCGAAGGCCCACACGTAGCCGACACCGGCCAGTCGCTGGTTCTTGACCCGGCGGGCAAGGACGGCCACGCTCTTGCCGGAGGCCCTGGTGATCGGGGCCGAACCGGCGTAAGCCTTGAGGCTTTTCGCGTCGGCGAAGCGGGATCGGTCGTCGCCGATCTCGGCGAACACCCGGGCGCCGCTGAGCGCGCTGAGCCCTGGGAAGCCGGTGATGATCTCGGCGTCCGGGTGCTGCTTAAAGACTCCATCGCGGCCTCGGCGAGGTCGTCGGCGCTGGCGCAGGCGGCATCCAGCTGCCGCAGCAGGGCGAGGGTCTGGCGGCCCATGGCCTCTTCGACCAGCGGGAGCTGGCGCATCTGCGGGGCGCGCAGCGCGGTCTGGAGACGCTCTGCCTCTGCATCGATGGTGTTCTTGCGACCGGCCTTCTTCAGCAACGACCGCAACTGGGCGCGGGTCAGCTGGGCGGCCTGGCCGGGGGTGGGGGCGGCCGCAACACCGGCGCCGGGTCGTGCCGGTTCGCGGCAGCGGACTTGGCCGTCGTGCCGGCCTCCGCCACGGCGAACGTCGAGAACGTGGCGGTGGCCGCCGCGAGTGCCACACCGATCGCGGCCGCTCTGAACGTCCAGGGTCTGCTGATCACTTGCTTCCTCCCCCGCGTCCGGGCACACGGAAGGGGGTCCTGGTCATGGAGGTCCGTGCGCGCCTGATCAACGCGTGTAGTCAAGTGACGACATTTGACTAGAGGTTTAAAAGAAAAGACAGACCTTGACTTGGACAGGACAAGTGCACTATGCGGAGCGGGAGTTCGCTTTACGAACGCCTCGCATACGACTTGACGGGCGCGCGAGTCCGTCCACTTGGCGGACCCCATGACTCCGTGCGCCCCCTGTGCACCGGTACCGTGGGTTAGGTCACGCTTACCGGCGGTTCCACTCGGGCATGCACGCGATTAGAGTCGAATGGTGGAACGCCCGGAAGTCGGCGGAAAGCCAGGCCGGTTACCCGTCTCACCCCCAATATCTTCCGAGGACACGATTGCCATGCCTCGTCCGACTGCCGCACAGCTCGCCTACGGTTCCTGCACCGTGATCTTCTCGACCCTCGCCATGCTGCTGCTGTCACAGACGAGTTCGGGTCTGGGGATCGCGGTCATCGCGTTCTCGGCTCTCGCCCTCGGGCTGCTGGTCGCCATGACGGTGCCACTGCCCAGGACTCGCACGGTCGCGGCACCGCAGCCCGCCCCGGTCGTCCAGCAGCGGGTGCCCGCACCGCGGGAGCCCGTGGCCGCCACGGTCGAGCCGATACGGGAGCCGAGCGCTCCCTGACAGCCGAAGACGGCGGGTCCGTGAGACGTACGGGCCCGCCGCCTGCTGTGTGGCGCCCGCTCAGCCGGTGCTGACCACCACGGTCTTGGCCGCCTTGTCGTGCAGGCCCTGCTTGTAGGGCTTGTCGAAGAAGCTCCAGCCGCCGGCGATCGCGGTCCAGATGCACGCGCAGCAGAAGGCGAACGGGATCCACAGGACCAGCGCGCGGGTCAGCGACGTCTGGGTGGAGGGCGTGGAGCCGTCCTCCAGGTCGGCCACCCGCATGCCCAGCCACTTCTTGCCGAGGGTCTGTCCCGTCTTGGCGATCAGGAGCGTGTCGTAGGCCACGTAGAGCACCGCGACGATGATCGACTGCGCGAACCCCTTGCCCACCTCGATCCGGTCGCTGCTCATCTGGAGCTCGTTCACCCGGAAGACCAGGGTGACCAGCCAGACGACGATGCCCACCAGGACCATGTCGATGATGCGGGCGAGCGTGCGCTTGCCGCTGTCCGCGAGCGGGGGCATGCCGGCCAGCGGGTCGGCGGGGGCACCGCCGCTTCCGTAGGGGCCACCGCCGTAGGGCGGCGGGGGCTGGCCGCCGGGCGGGACGTCGTAGGGCGAACCGGGACCCGGCGGTCCCTGACCCGACGGGGTGTCATAGGGCGAACCCGAACCAGGACCCGGGCCAGGACCCGGCGGTCCCTGGCCCTCGCCCTCGCCCGCTGGGGTGTCGTACGGCGAGCCCGCCCCCTGGCCCGGTGGGGGCTGCTTCCTGAACGGGTCTTCTTCCGGTGGCTGCTGTCCTGAGCCGGGGGGCGGTTCGGTGCTCATGGCCCGAGTGGACCGCGAAGAACCGGGCACCGCATCCGGCGGGCCGCCGTACGGGGGACCCGCTCAGCCCGCGACGAAGGTGTGCGCCGCCTTGTCGTGCCAGCACTGGCGCCAGGGGCGGTCGAACACGCACCAGGCGAGGCCGACGAGTCCGATGCCGAGCAGGCTGGGCACGGTGCAGACGAGCCAGCGGCGCAGGGCGAGGCCGAAGGTGGGCGGCTCGTGCGCCTCGATGTCCCGGACCTCGAGACCGCACACCTTCTTGCCCAGGGTGCGGCCCCACTTGGCGGTGGGCAGCACCTCGTAGAGGAGGCCGGAGACGAGGAGGGCGGCGAGGACGATGCCGAGATACGTCCCCGTCGTGCCGTCGAGCAGCCAGACGGTGACGGTCCGGCCGGAGAGCTTGGCCTCGTCGATCTTCCCCTGGATGTGGTCGATCGCCTTGGCGCCGAACGGCATGGCGGCCGCGGCCGTCAGGGTGCCGACGACCAGGCTGTCGATGAGCCGGGCGGCCAGCCGTCTGCCGAGTCCCGCGGGCCGCGCCGCCGCCTGCCGCCGGACAACCGCCTGGAACGGGTCCTCCACCGGCGGCTTCCACGGCACCACCGGCTGGTCGTCCCCGGCCCCGGCGAGCCGGTGCACCTGCTGGGCCCAGGAGGACTGCCCGCCACCGGCGCCGCTGGCCATGGGAGTTGCGCCGGCCGACTGCTGGGGTACGGAGGGAGCGGGAGCGGACGCCTGGGCGACCGGCGTCGCTGCCGCCGCCTGGGCCGCCTCGGCCTGCGCCGCGGCCGCACGGTCCGCGGCGGCCTTGCCGGCACCGAACCCGGGGCGAGGGGAGCCGCCCGAAGAACCGGGAGGACTTGACGGGCCGGAGGAACCGGAGGCACCAGAGGGCCCGGAGTCCCCCACCGCCACCGGCCCCCGGGCGGCGAAGCCCGGCGTGCTTCCGGCCTGCGCCCCCGGCGCCCCGCCCTGCTGACCCGTGCGCGGGGAGGGCGCGCGGAACGGGGGGTTGGCGTCGGAGGAAGAGGACGCGGTCGGCCTGCGGAAGACGAAGGTGCCGTCGGACGGCACGTCGGACGAGTCCGCCGGAGGGATCGTCGCCGTCCCGTCGGTGTGGGCGGACGCGCCGTCCGGCTGGGCCGGGGGATCCGCGGGGACCCGGGGATCGGCGCCCCAGGACACGCGCCGGTCCTGGTCGCCGCCGAAGCCGGACTGCTGGGCCCGGTCGGCTCCCCAGCCGGGCTCCGGCTGCGGATCCTCGTCGAAGAAGTGCGGTCCTGTCTCCTCCACGGCGGGAGCGGCCGGGTGTCCGCCGGACGGTGCCATGAGCGGTTCGCCGTCCCGCGGCGCGGGCCGGCTGGTGCCCGGCACCCAGGCGGCACCGTTCCAGTACCGGACATATCCAGGAATGGACGGGTCCGGGTAATACCCTTCGCGGGGCCGGTCGTCGCCGGGGGCCGGGGTTGGGGCGCTCATGTCCGTCGTCCCGTATCTGCTCGGGGGTCGTATAGGGGCTCCACATCTATCAGACGTGCGCAACTCCCACCGCCAGTCCCGCCGGACCCGCCCCTTTCCGGGCAACGACGTGCACCCGCTTCACAGAGTCGGAAAGAAATTCTCCGAACCCGCGTAATGATCGCGCCCTTACGTCCTCTCCCCTCGTGCGAGGCCCCCGCCGCGGGGCCCGCACACCCGACCGAGAGAGGAAACCGACGCCATGCACCGCACAGTGGTGGAGCGCGAACTGGAGCTCAGGCTCGTCCTGTCACCGGAGCGCAGCATCCCGGTCCCGGCCCGGCTCGGCTACCGCACCACCGACCCGTACGCCGTCCACATCACCTTCCACATCAACTCCGAGCACCCGGTGCACTGGACCTTCGCCCGCGAACTCCTCGTGGAGGGGGTGTTCCGGGCGTGCGGGCAGGGGGACGTACGGGTGTGGCCGACGAAGACGGAGGGCCGCAGCGTCGTCCTCGTGGCGCTCAGCTCGCCCGACGGCGACGCCCTCCTGGAGGCGCCCGCCGCCCAGGTGTCCGCGTGGCTGGAGCGAACGCTGCGCGTGGTGCCCCCGGGGACGGAGGGCGGGCAGCTCGGGATCGACGACGCGCTCGACCAGCTGCTCGCCCGGTGACGGCGGGAGGGCGGGTTCAGAACAGCTTGCCCGGGTTGAGGATGCCCAGCGGGTCGAAGACCTGCTTCACCGCGCGCTGCATCTCGACCCCGACCGGGCCGATCTCCCGTGCCAGCCACTCCTTCTTCAGGACGCCCACGCCGTGCTCGCCGGTGATGGTCCCGCCGAGTTCCAGGCCGAGGGCCATGATCTCGTCGAAGGACTCCCGGGCCCGCCGGGACTCGTCGGGGTCCTGCGCGTCGAAGCACACGGTGGGGTGTGTGTTGCCGTCCCCGGCGTGGGCGCAGACGCCGATGGTCAGCCCGAACTTCCCGGCGATCCGCTCGATGCCCTCCAGCATCTCGCCCAGCCGCGAGCGGGGCACGCACACGTCGTCGATCATCGTCGTGCCCTTGACCGCCTCCAGGGCGGTGAGGGACAGCCGGCGTCCCTGGAGGAGGAGTTCGGACTCGGCGGCGTCCTCGGCCGGGACCACCTGGGTGGCACCGGCGGCCTCGCACAGCGCGCCGACGGCGGCGAGGTCGGCGGACGGGTCCGGGGTGTCGAAGGCGGCGAGGAGCAGGGCCTCGGTCGACTCGGGCAGGCCCATGTTGGCGAGGTCGTTGACCGCCTTCACCGTCGTACGGTCCATGAGTTCGAGCAGGGAGGGCACGTGCCCACCCGCCATGATCCGGCACACCGCGTCGCAGGCGGCGGCCGCGGAGGCGAACTCGGCGGCGAGCACCAGCTGCCGCGGCGGCTTGGGCTTGAGCGCCAGGACGGCCCGCACGACGATGCCGAGCGAGCCCTCGGAGCCGACGAACAGACGGGTCAGGTCGTAGCCCGCGACGCCCTTCGCCGTGCGGCGGCCCGTGGACATCAGACGGCCGTCGGCCAGCACGACGTCCAGACCGAGGACGTACTCGGCCGTCACCCCGTACTTCACACAGCACAGACCGCCGGAGCCCGTCCCGATGTTGCCGCCGATGGTGCACATCTCCCAGCTGGAGGGGTCCGGCGGGTAGTACAGGCCGTGCTCCTCGACCGCGCGGGAGAGGGTGGCGTTGATGACCCCCGGCTCGACCACCGCGATCCGGTCGACCGGACTGATCTCCACGATCCGGTCCATCTTGATGAGGGACAGCACGATGCAGCCCTCGGAGGCGTTGGCGCCGCCGGACAGACCGGAGCGGGCGCCCTGCGGGACGACCGGGACGCGCAGTTCGGTGGCGACCCGCATGACGTGCTGGACCTGTTCGACCGTGCGCGGCAGGACGACCACGGCCGGTGCGCCCGCCGGGCAGAAGCTCGCCATGTCATTGGCGTACGAGGCGGTGACGTCGGGATCGGTGAGGACCGCCTCGGCCGGCAGGCCCGCGAGGAGCCGGTCGCCGAGGTTTCCCTGGGCTTCGTCGGGTGCGGCTTGGATACGGCTCATGATCACAGCGTCGCACCCGCGGCCATCGGTGTGAACCCCGTCCATGACGCGCCTTGAGCTGACCGTATGGCTTGTCGTATTAGCGCACAGTGAGCGCCATGGAGAACGAACAGTCCCGCCCGGGTACGTCGCTGCTGGCGGAGCAGCCGCCCCGCCGCTCCCGAAGGCTGCGGCGCGCACTGATCGTCTCGGTCGCGGCAGGCGTCGCGGCCGGTGCCGCGGTCGGCGGAGTCCTCATGCTGCTCCCCTCGTCGCCCCGGGCCAGGCCACCGGTGCCGGGGTCCGGGCCGCACGCGCTGACGGCTGTCAACGCCGGGGTGCCGGCCGCGCTGCCCGACCTGGCCGCGCTGATCGGACAGCAGGAGAGACATCTGCGGAGGCATCCGCAGGACGCGCCGGCCTGGGCCGTGCTGGGCACGTCCTATGTGGAACAGGGGCGGCGGACCGCCGACGCCGCGGACTTCCCGAGGGCCGAGCGGGCGCTGCGCACCTCGCTCAGGGTGCTGGGCGAGGACAACCCGCAGAGCGCGCCGGCGCTCGGCGGGATGGCCGCGCTGGCGAACGCGCGCCGGGACTTCGCCGAGGCCAAACGCTGGGGCGAGCAGGCGCTGGACGCGGAGCCGGAGCGGTGGTCGACCTATCCGCTGCTGATCGACGCGTACACCGGCCTCGGCGACTACAAGGCGGCGCGGGAGACGCTGGAGAAGCTGATGGGGCTGAAGGTCGATGCCGCCCGGCGGCCGGCCGTGATGGCGCAGGCGGCCGCCGTCTACCGCGACCGGGGCTGGCGCGAGGACGCCGCGGCGCAGCTGGCGGACGCCTCGGCGGCCGCGCGGACGCCCACCGAGCAGGCGGCCTATCTGGAGCAGGCCGGACAGCTGGCCTGGGAGCGCGGCGACCGCGAGGACGCGCTGCGGCACTTCGAGGCGGCCCTGCGTCTCGACCCCGGCCAGGCGGCCGCCCTGGCCGGGCGGGGCCGGGCGTTCGCCGCGCTGGGCCGCACCCAGGACGCCCTCAACGCCTACCAGGAGGCGCTCGCCAACCAGCCCAGTCCCCAGTACGCCCTGGAACTGGGCGAGTTGTACGAGTCGCTGGGGCAGCGGCCGGAGGCCCGGGTGCAGTACGACCTGCTGCGGGTGCGGGTGGCCCAGGACACGGCGGGCGGGGTCGACGACGAGCTGGTGCTCGGGCGGTTCGAGGCGGACCACGGGAACCCGCAGGATGCCGTACAGCGGCTGGAGGCCGAGTGGGAGCGGCAGCCGGGGATCGAGGTGGCGGACGCGCTGGGGTGGGCGCTGAACCGGGCCGGGGACGCCGAGAAGGCGCTGGAATACGCCGAGATCGCCACGGACAAGGTCAACGGCGGCGGAGTGCGCAGCGCCCTGTACGCGTTTCACCGGGGCATGATCGAGCGGGAGCTGGAGCTGGACGGACCGGCCCGGCGGCACCTGGAGGAGGCACTGCGGATCAGTCCGTACTTCTCGCCCCTGCAAGTGCCCGCGGCCAGGGCGGCGTTGCGGGAGCTGGGCGAGCCGTCGACCGAGGAGCCGTTGTTCGACGACGCGAAGGCACCGCGACGGTGAGTCGGGCGCCACGGTGAGTCAGGAAGGTACCGGGTCCTGCGCATGCCCCCGAGGCACCCGCAGGACCCGGACGGGTCACAGGTTTCCGCGTCGCTCCTGCTCGCGCTCGATCGCCTCGAACAGGGCTTTGAAGTTGCCCTTGCCGAAGCCCATCGAGCCATGCCGTTCGATGATCTCGAAGAAGACCGTCGGGCGGTCCTGGACCGGCTTGGTGAAGATCTGCAGAAGGTAGCCGTCCTCGTCGCGGTCGGCGAGGATCTTCAGCTCGCGCAGGGTGTCGACCGGGACACGGGTGTCGCCGACCCACTCGCCGAGGGTGTCGTAGTAGGAGCCGGGGGTGTCCAGGAACTCGACTCCGGCCGCGCGCATGGTCCGTACCGTCTCGACGATGTCGTTCGTGTTGAGCGCGATGTGCTGGACGCCCGCGCCGCCGTAGAACTCCAGGTACTCGTCGATCTGCGACTTCTTCTTGGCGATGGCCGGCTCGTTGATCGGGAACTTGACCTTCAGGGTCCCGTCCGCGACGACCTTCGACATCAGCGCGCTGTACTCGGTCGCGATGTCGTCGCCCACGAACTCCTTCATGTTCGTGAAGCCCATGACCTTGTTGTAGAAGCCGACCCACTCGTTCATCCGGCCGAGTTCGACGTTGCCGACGCAGTGGTCGATGGCCTGGAAGGTGCGGCGGGCGGGCGGCTCGACGATCGGGGCGGCCGCAGCGTAGCCGGGCAGGTACGGCCCGTCGTAGCCGGAGCGGTCGACGAGGGTGTGGCGGGTCTCGCCGTACGTGGCGATCGCGGCGAGGACGACCGTGCCGTGCTCGTCCTTCAGCTCGTACGGCTCGGCCACCGAGCGGGCGCCGTGCTCGATCGCGTAGGTGTACGCGTGGCGCGCGTCCGGGACCTCGATGGCCAGGTCGATGACGCCGTCGCCGTGCTCGGCCACGTGCCGGGCGAGGAAGGCGCCCCACTCGGTGCTCGGCTTGACGACCGAGGTGAACACGAATCGGGCGGAGCCGTTCTCCAGGACGTAGCTCGCGGTCTCGCGGCTGCCGGTCTCCGGTCCGGAGTAGGCGACCAGCTTCATGCCGAAGGCGGTGGAGTAGTAGTGCGCCGCCTGCTTGGCGTTGCCCACGGCGAAGACGACCGCGTCCATTCCCTTGACCGGGAAGGGGTCGGCCTGCCGGGCGGTGTCGGGAGTGTGGTGTGTGGTCTGCGTCATGGCGGAAGACTGGCTCCGCTCTGCAAGGTGCGCAATAGTTCCGGTATCGACTGGGCAATATGTTCAGTAGTACGGCCGTATCGGCGGACCTTCTGTACAGGATGACCAACCGGGAGACGACGTGGCGATCGATCATCTGGACGGGCGCATCATCCTGCTGCTGGCCCGGGAGCCACGGCTCGGGGTCCTGGAGATGTCACGGCGGCTGGGGGTCGCCCGGGGGACCGTGCAGGCGCGCCTGGACCGGCTTCAGTCGAACGGAGTCATCCGCGGATTCGGACCGCAGGTCGATCCGGCGGCCCTCGGCTATCCGGTCACGGCGTTCGCCACGCTCCAGATCCGGCAGGGACAAGGGCCCGATGTCCGGGCCCACTTGGCGACTGTGCCGGAGGTGCTGGAGCTGCACACCACCACGGGCACCGGGGACATGCTGTGCCGGCTGGTGGCCCGCTCCAACGCCGATCTCCAGCGGGTGATCGACCGGGTTGTCGGTTTTGATGGCATCGTCCGGGCCTCCACGGCGATCGTCATGGAGAACCCCGTCCCGCTGCGGATCATCCCGCTGGTGGAGCAGGCGGCGGGGGACCGGGACGGAACCTGACCCGACCGACCCGGGGGTGAGCAGGGCGTGGGCTTCTGGGAGTACCTGGGCGACCGTCACCAGCAACTGCTCACGGATGCCTGTCAACACGCCAGTGTCGTCTTCCAGTGCATGGTCGTGGCGACCCTGCTCGGCGTGCTGATCGGAGTCGTCACCCACCGCAGCGAATGGGCCGGGAACCTCGCCACCACGGCCACCGCCACCATCTTGACCATTCCGTCCCTCGCCCTGATCGGCCTGCTGATCCCTCCCGTGGGCCTCGGCGTGCCGCCGACGGTGATCGCACTGACGCTGTACGGGCTGCTGCCGATCGTGCGGAACGCGGTGGTGGGCCTGCGCGGAGTCGATCCGGTGCTGCTGGACGCGGCGCGCGGCATCGGCATGTCCCGTCGCTCCCGGCTGCTGCGGGTGGAGCTGCCGCTGGCCTGGCCGCCGATCCTGACCGGCATCCGGATCTCCACCCAGATGCTGATGGGCATCGCGGCCGTCGCCGCCTATGCCTCCGGGCCAGGTCTCGGCAACGAGATCTTCCGCGGGATCGCCTCCCTGGGCAGCAGGAACGCGCTCAACCAGGTGCTCGCGGGCACGCTCGGGATCATCGTCCTGGCGTTGCTGTTCGACGCCGCGTACGTGCTGGTCGGACGGCTGACGATTTCGAGGGGGATCCGTGGCTGAGCCCAACGGCAGCGCTGCCACGCACGGCGCCTCGATCGAGCTGGAGCACCTCACCAAGCGCTATCCGGGCAGCGCGGACCCCTCCGTGGACGACGTGACCATGGGGATCGGGGCGGGCGAGACCGTCGTGCTCGTCGGCCCGTCCGGGTGCGGCAAGTCGACCACCCTGAAGATGATCAACCGGCTGATCGAGCCGACCGGGGGCCGTATCCGGATCGACGGCGCGGACGTCACCGCCATGGACCCGGTACGGCTGCGCCGGAACATCGGGTACGCGATCCAGTCGTCCGGGTTGTTCCCGCATCTGACCGCCGCCCAGAACATCGCGCTCGTACCGCGGATGCTCGGCTGGCCGAAGCCACGGATCAGGCGGCGGGTGGCGGAGATGCTCGTCCTGGTGGGTCTCGACCCCGGCGAGTTCCACGACCGCTATCCGCGCGGGCTCTCCGGCGGCCAGCAGCAGCGCGTCGGGGTGGCACGGGCGCTTGCCGCCGATCCGCCTGTCCTGCTGATGGACGAGCCGTTCGGCGCGCTGGACCCGATCACCCGCGACCGACTCCAGGACGAACTGATCCGGCTCCAGCGCGAGCTGCACAAGACGATCGTCTTCGTCACCCACGACTTCGACGAGGCGATCAAACTGGGCGACCGGATCGCGGTGCTGCGCGAGCGCTCGCACATCGCCCAGTTCGACACCCCGGAAGCTATCCTCACCGGCCCGGCGGACGACTTCGTGTCCGGGTTCGTGGGCGCGGGGGCGGCGCTGAAGCGGCTCCATCTGACCCGTGTACGGGACGTGGGGATCGCCGACTGTCCCACGGCCACCGAGGACACCCCGCCGCACGAGATGCTCGACCGGCTGCGCAGAAGCGGTACGGACGAGATCCTCCTCCTCGACCAACAGCGCCGCCCCGGCAGCTGGCTCCGGCGCGGCGACCTCGTACGGGCCGGGAGCCGGCCGGTCCGTACGGGCACACCGGTGGGCCGCACCGTGGCCCGGGACGCGACGCTGCGGGACGCGCTGGAGGCGCTGCTGACGGACAGCGCGGGCCGGGTCGCGGTGACCGGGGCCGACGGGGAGTACGCGGGTGTCGTCGACGTGGGGACGCTGATGCGCTCCGTGCACGAGCTGCTGGCGGCCGACCGGGCGGCGGACGGCGGAGGGGCAGGCACGGCGTGACGACCCCGGGCCGCCTGGATTCGCGGGAAGGCCCAGCCGGGCCGCAGGAGCCGACGGCCGGGACCGGGTCCGCGGATGCCGCCAGGGTGGAGGGGCCCCGGACCCCGCCGCCCCGGCCGCGCCGCCGACTCACCTGGCAGAAACTGACCGTCATGCCGGCCGTACTGGTCGCGGTCCTGCTGGCGACCCTGCTGTGGTTCCGGCGGGCCGACCTGGACGAGGTCTCCCGTAACGCGCTGTCCGGCGGCCAGGTGTCCAAGGCCCTGTGGCAGCACGTCGAACTCACCGTGATCTCGACCTTCTTCGTGCTGGTCATCGCGATCCCGCTGGGCATCCTGCTGACCCGCGCGGCATTCCGGCGGGCCACCCCGCTCGTCATGGCGATGGCCAACACGGGCCAGGCGACACCCGCGATCGGACTGCTCGCCCTGCTGGTGATCTGGCTCGGCACCGGTATGAAGGCCGCCCTGATCGGCATCACCGCCTACGCCCTGCTGCCGGTGCTCGCGAACACCGTCACGGGCCTGAAGGCGAACGACCCGACCCTGCTCGAAGCCGCCCGCGGCATCGGCATGTCCTCGCACGGCGTGCTCGCCCGCGTGGAACTCCCCCTAGCCGTCCCACTGATCCTGGCCGGTGTGCGCACGGCGCTGGTCCTCAACGTCGGCACGGCCACCCTCGCCGCGTTCGGCGGAGGCGGCGGCCTCGGCGTGCTGATCACCGCCGGAATCACCACCCGCCGCATGCCGGTACTGATCCTCGGCTCCGTCCTGACGGTCACCCTCGCCCTGCTCGTCGACTGGCTGGCCTCACTGGCCGAGCTGCTGCTACGGCCACGCGGCCTGGCGGTGGAGACATGAACCGCCGCGCCCGTCTGCTGCCGGCCGGGGTGCTGGTGGCGGTGGCCGGGTGTGGGCTGAGCAGTGGGTCGCCGATGGTGGACGACGTCCGGCCGGGGTCCATCGGGCAGGGGCGGCCGCTCAAGGGTGCCCATCTGACGGTGACGTCAAAGGCGGACACGGAGAGCCTGATCCTCGGCGCGATGATGGGCATCGCCTTCCAGGCGGCGGGCGCGGACGTCGTCGACCGGACCGGTGTCCAGGGCTCGATCGGGGCGCGGGAGGCAGTCAGGAGCGGGGACGCGGACGCCATGTACGACTACACGGGCACCGCCTGGATCACGTACCAGGGCAACAGCGAACCGATCCCCGACCCACGCAAGCAGTGGCAGGCGGTGCGCGACGCGGACCTCGCCAACGGGCTGACCTGGCTCGCGCCCTCGCGACTCGACAACACCTACGCCCTCGCCGTGAACCGGGCCGGTGCCAGGAGGTACGGCACCCGGACCCTGTCGGACCTGGCCGCGCTGACCAGGTCGCGCCCCGGTGCCGTGACGCTGTGCGTGGAGGGCGAGTTCGCCAACCGGGCGGACGGGCTGCGGGGGATGCAGAAGGCGTACGGGATGAAGGTCCCGGCGTCGGACATCACACAGATGGACACCGGGATCATCTACACCGAGACGGCGAAGGGGAGTTGCACCTACGGGGAGGTCTACACGACCGACGGGCGTATCCGTGCCATGGGCCTGGAGGTGATGGCGGACGACCGGAAGTTCTTCCCCAACTACAACGCGGCCCCCGAGATCAACTCCCGGACTCTGAAGCAGTGGCCGGCGATCGCCGGCGTACTCGACCCCGTCACGGCGAAGCTCGACAACTCCGTGGCACAGACCCTCAACGCGAAGGTGGACGTCGACGGGGAGGATCCGCACCAGGTGGCTCTGGACTGGATGAAGGCGCAGGGGTTCGTGAAGTAGGCGTAGACGTACCCGGCAGCGTCTAGCAGCTCGGTACCGGGCCCTTCCCCTTCTCCAGGGCCACCAAGGAGTCCACCGCCCCCTTCAGGGTGGTCACCGGAACCAGTCGCAGTCCCTTCGGGAGCTCCGACTTCGCCTCGCGGCACTCGTCCTTCGGCACCAGGAAGACGGTCGCCCCGTCCCGCCGCGCGGCCTGCGTCTTAAGGGCCACGCCCCCGACCGCGCCGACGGTGCCGTTCGTGTCGATGGTCCCGGTGCCGGCGATGGTGCGGCCGCCCGTGAGGTCGCCGCCGCTGCCGTTGCCGTCCAGCTTGTCGATGATCCCGAGCGAGAACAGCAGCCCCGCGCTGGGCCCGCCGACGTCGGCCAGCTTCAGCGACACCTTGACGTCCTTGTCGCTCAGCTTCAGATACTTCAGCGCCGCCTGGGTCGCCGCGTCCTGGGACTGCCGCATCTGCTCGGCGTTGTGCTGCTCGATCTCCTTGACGCTGTTGCCGGTCGGGTAGACCGCGTCGCGCGGCATCACCGCCCGGTCCGTACGGAACCAGCTGTCGACCACGTCACCGAGCGGCACCTGCGCGTCCGGGCCGGTCGCCTCGATGGTCGTCATCCGCAGCTGCCCGTTCGTGTTCCGGGTCGGCGCCCCGGAGATCGTGATCACCTGGGTGTCCCGGTTCTCGCCCAGCACGTTCGCCGTCATCCCGGGCTGTGCCACCGAGAACGGCAACGGCGCGAAGACCGCCGTGGCGAGCAGGGCCACGACGGGCAGGGCGCAGACGGCGACGGCCTGGAGGCGCGTGAGACGAGAGAGCACGAGGTCAATCTAACGTGGCGAGCACTTCCGGCCACCGGCACGGCGGCGGGTCAGTACGGGCGATGGGTCAGCCCAGGCCGGCCCGGTACAGGTCCCGGCGCTCCCGGGTGTAGCGGCGCAGTGCCTCGGGGAGCGGCTCGATGCCGATGCCCGGTGCGGTCGGGACGGGCAGATGTCCGTCCTGGAGCACGAAGGGCTCGGTGATGTCCTCGGCGAAGTAGCGGGAGGACGCCGAGGTGTCACCGGGGAGGGTGAAGCCGGGCAGAGCCGCCAGCGCCAGGTTCGGGGCGCGGCCGATGCCCGTCTCCAGCATCCCGCCGCACCACACCGGCACGCCGTGCGCGTGGGCCACGTCGTGGATGCGACGGGCCTCCAGATAGCCGCCGACCCGGGCGGGCTTGACGTTCACGACCCGGCAGGCGTCCAGGGAGATCGCGGAGGCGGTGTCGGCAGCGTTGTGCAGGGACTCGTCCAGGCAGACGGGGGTGCTGATGCGCTGCTGGAGGCGCGCGTGGGCGTACAGGTTGTTCTCCTCCAGCGGCTCCTCGATCAGCAGCAGCCCGAAGTCGTCGAGGCGCCGCAGATGCTCGGCGTCGGCGAGGGTGTACGCCGTGTTGGCGTCGACCTGGAGGGGCAGCGCCGTGCCGAAGCGCTCGCGCACCGCCCGTACCGGCTCGATGTCCCAGCCGGGCTCTATCTTCAGCTTGATGCGGACGTACCCCTCGGCGAGATAGCGCTCGACGTCGTCCATCAGCTCGGGGACCGAGTTCTTGATGCCGACCGAGACTCCGGCGGGGACCCGGTCCCGTACGGCGCCCAGATAGGTCGCCAGCGGCATGCCGTGCGCACGCAGCTCCGCGTCCAGGACCGCCGTCTCCAGGGCGGCCTTCGCCAGCTCGTGTCCCTTGATCTTCGCCATCGCGGGGGCCAGCGCGGCCGTGGTGAGGTGCGGGAGTGCGGCGACGCGCGGCAGCAGGAAGTCGCGCAGCACGATCTCGGCGCCTGCGGTGAACTCCGAGCAGTACAGCGGCTCGGGGTCGGCGGCGAACTCCGACCAGCCCTCGGCCGCGTCGGTGACGACGTGCAGCAGAAAGGTGTCCTTCGCCGTCATGGTCCCGAAGGACGTGCGGAAGGGGGTGACGAGCGGGATCGCCACGTGGACGATCTCTACGCGCTCCAGCTTCATGCCGCTTCCTCCGTCCGGGTGAGCGTGTACCAGCCGTCGCGGGACATGCCCGTGGCCGTGAATCCCTCGGCGAAGGCCTCGGTGAAGACCTCGCGCACCGCGTGCCGCCAGCGCAGCGCCAGCACGGGGTCGGCGGCGCGCAGCTTCACGATGTCGTCCGGGACCCGGCAGTGCACCTGCCGGCCGGCGAGGTCGCGGCGGGCCAGGGCGTCGCCGTCGGGGGCCATGGGGGTCCCCCCTGCTGGAGCGAAGTCGAAAGCTTGGGGGAGTGTGGCGGGCGCCGCCTCACGGTCGTCCGTCGTGTCGTACGACGGGGTCGGCGCCGTCAGGTCCCAGGTCACCGTCAGCCGGTCGCTCTCGTCGCCGTCGTTCACGCCGTCCGCCATCGGGCCGTAGAAGTCGACCAGGTACTCGGTGCCGACCGCGCCCAGCTTGGCCAGGTTGAAGCGGGCGTTGCGGCCGACCAGCGGGTCGAAGGTCCAGCGCATGGTGCGGGCGCCGAGGTCCAGCGCCCAGGCGCGCTGGGCCTGCTTCACCGCGTACCCGAGGCCCCGGTCGGCGGCCGCCACCAGCGAGTAGGTCTCCTGCCCCGGGCCGAACACGGCCACGGACGCCCCCGCCAGCCGCTGCCCGTCGTAGGCGGCGTGCACGGCACCGCCCGCGTGGACGAGGCTGTGCAGGACCTCGGCCGGGTAGGGGGGCGCGCTGCGGGGTGTCTGCCAGACGTCGCTGAAGTAGGCGCTCACGGCCGCGAGCCCGGTGACGTCGTGGACGGTACGGATGGTGACTCCTGTCATGGTCCGAGTCTCGGAGGCCGGGGGCGGGCACGTGTTGTGCGAGTGGACAACACATGCGTACGTTCGTTTCGAGATCGGCCAATACAGCGGCCAGTACCGTCGCCCGATCCTGGGGGCCGATCCTGTCGGCCGAAGGCCGACGCCCTCGGCCGGTACCGGAAGGTGAGGACCCCATGGACGCCTGCACGCTCGGCGACCTCCTGGACGTCATCGGCGGTCCCTCCGTACGCCTGCACACCGCCCCCGCCGGACTGACCGTGCCGGTCACCGAGGCGGTGCTGTACGACGCCCACGCCCCGCTCCCCCGGCTGCCCGGGGCGCTGCTCCTCGCGGTCGGGGTGCGCGCGGCGGCGGCCGGGCCGCTGGTGCGGGCGGCGGCCGAGGCGGGGATGACCGGGGTGGTGGTGCGGGGGGAGGACGGCCCGGTCGGCGAGGCGGAGGCGCGGGGCGTGGCGCTGCTGTCGGTCGACGAGGACGCGGCCTGGCACCACATCCATCTGCTGCTGGCGTCCGCGATCGGCGCCCGGCCCGCCGCTTCCGGCAGCGGGCTCGGCGATCTGTTCGCGCTGGCCGACGCGATCGCCGCGGCGGCGGGCGGGGCCACCGCCATCGAGGACACCCGGCAGCGGATCCTGGCCTACTCGACCGTCCCCGGCCAGGTCGTCGACGAGGACCGCCGGCAGGGCATCCTGGGCCTCCAGGTGCCGCCCAGCTCGGAGAACACCGAGCAGTACCGGGTGCTGTTCGCGGCCGACCGGCCGGTGCGGCTGCCCGCGCTGCGGGACGCGGACCTGCCCCGGCTGGCGATGCCCGTCCGGGCGGGCGGCGAGACGCTCGGCTCGGTGTGGGTGGTCGACGACGGCACGCTCGCGCCCGACGCCGAGGAGACCCTCGCCCAGGGCGCCTCCACGGCCGCGCTGCTCCTGCTGCGCGCCCGTGCCGCGCAGGAACTGGCCCGCCACCAGAACAGCGATCTGCTGCGCCGGCTGCTGGAGGGCACGGCCGACGCGTCGACGGCCGGGCAGCGGCTGGGGCTGGAGGGCGCCGTACGCGTGGCCGCGTTCGTCCTCGACTCGGCGGCGAGCGTGCCGGACTCCGAGCGGACCGCGCTGCGTCTGCTGGACGTCGTACGCCTGCAGTGCGAGGCGCGCTACGGGCGGCACGCGTGCGTGCTGGCCGACGGGGTGGTGTACGCGCTGCTTCCGGCACCCGGAGCCCGTGAGCCGCAGGGGCGCGCCGGTGTCGAGGGGCCGAGCGCGCGCAGGTCCGAAGGGCTGAGCACGGTCGGTCACTCGACACCGGCTGGAGCGCCTCTGCGGCGAACAAATGGACACAGCCACAAGAGGCTCGCGGAAGACATCGTGCTGCGGGCCGGGCAGGCGCTGCGGGTGCCGGTGCGGGCGGCGCTGGGCGAGCTGGTGCCGGATGTCGGCGGGGTGGCCGACTCGCGGGCCGACGCGGACCTGGTGCTGCGGGTGCTGGGCCCCGAGCTGCCGGTGGCGACGGTGGACGAGGTGCGCCCGCGCGTCACCCTGCTGCGGCTGACGGAACTGCTCGGTGAGCGGCGTGAGTTGAGCGCGGGCGCGTGGCGGCGGGTGCTGGAGTACGACGCGGACCAGGGCACGGACTACGCCCGCACCCTGGTCTGCTGGTTGGACGCGGGCTGCGACATGGCGGGCGCGGCGAAGCTGCTCGCCGTGCACCCCAACACCTGCCGCTACCGGCTGAGGCAGGCCCAGCAGCACGTCGGGATCGACCTGGACGATCCCGACGAACGGCTGGTGCTGTGGCTCCAGTTGAGGGTCCTCGCGGGCCTCAGAGGAGCCACTTCCTGAGGCTGTCCTCGCACTCGCGCAGGTGTGCCACGGGGACGTACTCCCCCGCCGTGTGTGCGAGCGACGGGTCCCCGGGGCCGTAGTTGAGCGCGGGCACGCCCAGCGCGGCGAACCGGGCCACGTCGGTCCAGCCGAGCTTGGGCCGGGGCTCGGCGCCGAGCACGGCGACGAGGTCACCGACCTGCTCAAGGCTGGGCAGCGCTCCCGGTACGACCTCGGTGACCCGCACTTCGTACTCGGGGAAGAGCCCGCGGACGTACGCCTCCGCCTCCTCGGCCGAACGGTTCGGTGCGAAACGGGAGTTGACCGTGACGATACACTCGTCGGGCACGACGTTCCCGGCGACCCCGGCCCGTACGGCGACCGCGCCGAGCCCCTCCCGGTACTCCAGTCCGTCGATGACGACGCGCTCCGGCGTGTGGTCGTCGAGCCGCTGGAGGACGCGGGCGGCCTTGTGGGCGGCGTTGACGCCCTTCCAGGCGCGGGCGGTGTGGGCGCGTTCGCCCCGTACGACGATGTCGGCGCTGAGGATGCCCTGGCAGCCCGCCTCGATGCCGGCGTCGGAGGGCTCCATGAGGATCGCGAGGTCAACCTGTTCGAGGAGGCCGGGCCGTTCGGCGGCGATCCGGCCGAGCCCGTTGCGCTCGCCCTCGACCTCCTCGCACTCGTAGAAGACGAAGGTGAGGTCGAGCGCCGGGTCCGGGACGGTGGCCGCGAGGCGCAGGGCCACGGCCACTCCGCCCTTCATGTCGCAGGCGCCGAGTCCGTGGACGCGGTCGTCGGCGAGCCGGGAGGGGAGGTTGCCGGCGGCCGGGACGGTGTCCAGGTGCCCGGCGATCACGGCCCGCCGGGGGCGGCCCAGCCCGGTGCGGGCGACGACCGAGTTCCCGACGCGCTCCACGGTGAGGTGGGGCAGGGCGGCCAGGGCCGCCTGGACGGCGTCCGCGATCGCGGCCTCCTCCCCGCTCTCGGAGGGGAGGTCGACGAGGGCCCGGGTGAGGTCGACGACGTCGGCGGTGAGGTCCAGGGAGGTCATGCGAGGTCCTACCTTTCAAGGGTGGTTGCTCTGGTCATTCGTAAGATCGGAGGGCCCAGGGGTTCTCGGTATGGCTGTCATGCGAGCGCCGGTTCGACGGCTCAAAGGACTTGGCCGCCCGGAGCCCCGCGACGACTCGACCGCCAATTGGGAGACGCGACTCGATCGCTGCTGTAGGACAACGTCGGCGAGGTCGTCTGCGGGATCGATGTGATGGCGAGCTGGCGGAGGGGAACGTGCCCGAGATCTGGGCCGGAGTGGACATCGGCAAGGAACACCACCATTGCGTGGTGATCAACGCGGATGGCGAACGTCTGCTGTCCCGTCGGGTCCTGAACGACGAGACCGAGCTGCTGCAGCTCATCGGCGATGTCCTGGCGATATCCACCGACGTGCTGTGGGCCGTCGACCTCAACCACGGCGGCGCCGCTTTGCTGATTGGCCTGCTGCTCAATCACGGCCAGCCGATGGCTTACCTCACCGGCCTGGCGGTCCACCGGGCCTCGGCCACCTACAAGGGCGAGGGCAAGACCGACGCGAAGGACGCCTTCGTCATCGCCGACCAGGCCCGGGTCCGCCGGGACCTCGGGCTGCTGCGGCCCGGTGACGAGATCGCCGTCGACCTGCGCACTCTGACCACCCGGCGGCTGGACGTGGTCTTCGACCGCACCCGGCAGATCAACCGTCTGCGGGCTCAACTGCTGGAGATCTTCCCCGCGTTGGAACGGTCGCTGGACCTGGTCAACAAGGGCCCGGTGACGCTGCTGACCGGCTACCAGACCCCGGCCGCGATCCGCCGCGCGCGTCAAGCGGATCGAGACCTGGCTGAAGCACCGCAAGGTCCGCGGCGCCGCCACGCTCGCGAAGAAGGCGGTGGAAGCCGCGCAAGCCCAGCAGACTGCGCTGCCCGGCGAGAGGCTGGCCGCCGCCATGGTGGTCCGCCTCGCGAAGGGGGTGATGGCCCTCGATGAGGAGATCGCCGAGCTCGACGCCCTGATCGAGGCCAGGTTTCGCGAGCATCCGCACGCCGAGGTGATCCGCAGCCTCCCCGGTATGGGCACCAAGCTGGGTGCCGAGTTCATCGCCGCCACCGGCGGTGACATGGACGCCTTCGGCAGCGCCGACCGACTGGCCGGCTTCGCCGGCTTGGCCCCCAGACCACGCGACTCCGGCCGCGTCAGCGGCAACCTGCGCAGGCCCAAGCGGTACCACCGTGGCCTGCTGCGGTCGATGTACCTCTCGGCGATGGTCAGCATCACGACATGCTCCGCCTCCAAGGCGTACTACCAGCGCAAGCGCAGCGAGGGGAAAGGACACAAGCAGGCCCTGCTGGCCCTCGCTCGCCGCAGGCTCAACGTCTTGTGGGCGATGATCCGTGACGGAGAGTGCTATCAAGGTTCACCTCCCGTCACGGCTGCGGCTTGACATCACGATTGGGAAGTCCTGCGGGGGCTGGTCGAGACGGTCGAGCTGGTTGAGCTTGGAGTGCCGGATGCCGTAGAGGCCGTAGACGACGAGGCCGACCGCCATCCACACCCCGAAGGCGATCCAGGTGTCGGCGCCGAGGCTGAACAGCATGTAGGCGCAGAAGCCGACGCCGAGCAGGGGCGTGACCGGAGAGAGGGGGACGCGGAAGGAGCGGGAGGCCTCGGGGCTGCGCCGGCGCAGGATGACGACCGCGAGGTTGACCAGCATGAAGGCGAACAGGGTGCCGATGCTGGTGGCGTCGGCGAGGCTGCCGAGCGGGACGAGCGCGGCGAGCACCGCGATGAAGCCGGAGACGATGACCGTGTTGGCGCGCGGCACCCCGGTGCGCGGATGCACCTTGGCGAACAGCGGCGGCACGAGACCGTCCCGGGCCATCGCGAACAGGATGCGGATCTGTCCGTACTGCACGGTCAGCACGACGCTGGTGGTGGCGACGACGGCACCGATGGAGAGCAGGATCGGCCAGACGTTCCCGCCGCCGACGGCGTGCACCAGCATCTGGCTCAGCGTGGCCTCGGTGCCCTCGAACTTCGTCCACGGCATGGCGCCGAGCGCGGCGACGGCGACGAGGACGTACAGGGCGGTGACCAGGACGAGGGACAGGATGATGGCGCGCGGCAGGTCCCGCTGCGGGTTCTTGGCCTCCTCGCCCGCGGTGGAGGCGGCGTCGAAGCCGATGTAGGAGAAGAACAGGGAGGCGGCACCGGCGCTCATGCCCGCGGCGCCGAGCGGGAACAGGGGCTGGAAGTTCCCGGCGTGGAACGCGGTGAAGGCGACGGCGCAGAACATCACCAGCGCGGCGATCTTCACCGCGACCATGATCGTGTTGGCGACTGCGCTCTCCTTCGCGCCGCGCAGCAGCACGACCATGGCGAGGACGACGATGAGGGCGGCCGGGATGTTGAGCGTGCCGCCGAGTCCGGGCGGGGCGCTGAGCGACTCGGGCAGGGTGACACCGAGGGTGAGGTCGAGCAGTTCGTTGACGTACTGGCCCCAGCCCACCGCCACGGCGGCCACGGACACCCCGTACTCCAGGATCAGACACCAGCCGCACACCCAGGCGACGAACTCCCCGAGGGTGGCGTAGGCGTAGCTGTACGACGAGCCCGAGCCCGGGATCATGCCGGCCAGCTCGGCGTAGGAGAGGGCCGAGAAGAGCGCGGTCACCCCGGCGAGCACGAAGGAGACGACGATGGCCGGGCCCGCTTCGGGGACGGCCTGCCCGAGCACGACGAAGATGCCCGTGCCCAGGGTCGCGCCCACGCTCAGCAGCGTGAGCTGCGCGACCCCCATGGTCCGCTTGAGCGGGCTGCCCTCGGCCTCACCGACGAGCGAGCCGACGGCCTGCCGCCGGGTGAGGCGGCCTGCCGGCCTCGTTTCCTGTCCGGCTCTGGGCCGTGTTCCGACTGTCTCCACCGTGTCGTTCCCTCCACCGTCGGGCTGCTATGGCCCCTGATGATGCGGAGGGACGACGACGCCGGGGTGAGGGGATCGACCAAAGGTGGGGCGAGCCGATTTACGGATCGGCCAAAGAATTCGCGCTTGCCGTGCCGGGAGGATCGGCTAGCGCAACGCTTCGGCAACCTCCCGGGCCGCGTCCATGACCCGCGGTCCGACCCGCTCGGGCACGGAGTCCGCCAGCATCACGACGCCGACGCTGCCCTCCACGCCCGTGACGCCGAGCAGGGGCGCCGCCGCCCCGCTGGCACCCGCCTCCAGCTCACCGTGCGTCAGGGTGTAGCCGGGCTCCGTCAGCGGCGACTGCCGTGCCGAGAGGATCGCCCGGCCCGCGGCTCCCCGGTCCAGCGGATGCCTGAAGCCCGCCCGGTAGGCGACGTGATAGTCCGTCCACGACGGCTCGACCACCGCGACGGCCAGTGCCTCCGTGCCGTCGACGAGCGTGAGATGGGCCGTCGCGCCGATGTCCTCGGCCAGCGCCCGCAGCGCGGGCAGTGCCGCCTCGCGCACCAGCGGATGCACCTGCCGGCCCAGGCGCAGCACTCCCAGCCCGACCCGGGCTCGGCCGCCCAGATCACGCCGTACCAGCGCATGCTGTTCGAGCGTGGCCAGCAACCGGTACACGACGGTCCGGTTCACGCCCAGTTTGTTGGATAGCTCGGTGACGGTCAGCCCATGGTCCGTGTCGGCCAGCAGCTTGAGGACGCGCAGTCCCCGGTCGAGCGTCTGAGAGGTCTCCGCGGTCACGACGCCCACTCCTTCAATGGTGAGGTCGGCAACCCCTTCACGGCGGATGCGTCGCAGAGTCCCGTCGGCGACGCGCTTTCAGAGGCCGCCGATCGGCATGGCGGCCCGGAGGCTCCGGGCCAAGTCGCTTCACGGCTGCGCTCCGCGGCGGCGCTGCCACGGGGCGTGTGCGTAGCGGGACATTAGCGAAGCCGGTTCGCTGAGCGGAAGCCTCCGTCCAGAATCCGGGCAAGACCAGATCCGGCCTGCCTACATTCGTCCGGATACGCACACGGCTCCACGCGGCAGGGGTTCGGGGCGAAGCCCCGTGACGATCACCTCTTGACCCACCGAGACGGGCGGGTGGGTGGGTGGGTGGGAAAAATCGCTGAACCCAGCGGAGCGTCACCGCATGCGGGTGGCCCACTCCTGCACCTTGGCGATGCGCTGCCTCAGCTGCCCGGCCGTCGCCTCGGCGCTCGGCGGCCCCCCGCACACCCGCCGCAGCTCGGTGTGGATCACCCCGTGCGGCTTGCCGCTCTGGTGGACGTAGGCGCTCACCATCGTGTTGAGCTGCTTGCGCAGCTCCATCATCTCCTTGTGGCTGACCACCGGACGGCGCTCGGCGGGCAGTTCGAGCAGGTCGGCGTCGGAGTCGGGCTTCTTGCGGCTGTGAGCGATCTGCCGGGCCTGCCGCTTCTGGAGCAGCAGCTGCACCTGGTCGGGTTCGAGGAGCCCCGGGATGCCGAGATAGTCCTGCTCCTCCTCGCTCCCCGGGTGAGCCTGCATACCGAACTCGGCGCCGTCGTAGAGCACCCGGTCGAAGACGGCATCGGATTCGAGGGCCTCGAAGGGGAGCATGTCCGGCTCGCCCGTGTCCTCGTCCTGCTCCTTGTTCGCCTCCTCCATCTCCTTCTCGGACTCGGCGTACGGGTCCTCCTCGCCCTCCTTCTTCGGCTTGTCGAGGGCGTGGTCCCGCTCCACCTCCATCTCGTTGGCGAAGGTGAGCAGGTCGGGGATGGTCGGCAGGAAGACGGAGGCGGTCTCGCCGCGCCGCCGGGACCGTACGAAACGGCCGACGGCCTGCGCGAAGAACAGCGGTGTGGAGATGGTGGTGGCGTAGACCCCGACGGCGAGCCGGGGCACGTCGACGCCCTCGGACACCATGCGGACGGCGACCATCCAGCGGTCGTCGCTCTGGCTGAACTCGTCGATCCTCTTCGAGGCGCCGGTGTCGTCGGAGAGGACGAGCGTGGCCTTCGTGCCCGTGATCTCGCGGATGAGCTTGGCGTAGGCGCGGGCCGAGTCCTGGTCGGAGGCGATGACGAGGGCGCCCGCGTCCGGGATGCCCTTTCTGACCTCGGTCAGCCGCTGGTCGGCGGCGCGCAGCACGCTGGGCATCCACTCGCCGCGCGGGTCGAGGGCGGTGCGCCAGGCCTGGCTGACGGCGTCCTTGGTCATGGGCTCGCCGAGCCGGGCGGCGATCTCGTCACCGGCCTTGGTCCGCCAGCGCATGTTGCCGCTGTAGGAGAGGAAGATCACCGGCCGGACGACGTGGTCGGCGAGCGCGTTGCCGTACCCGTAGGTGTAGTCGGCGGCGGACCGCCGGATCCCGTCGTTCCCTTCCTCGTACGTCACGAAGGGGATGGGGTTGGTGTCGGACCGGAACGGCGTACCGGTGAGCGCGAGCCGTCGCGTGGCCGGCTCGAAGGCCTCCAGACAGGCCTCGCCCCAGGACTTGGAGTCACCGGCGTGGTGGATCTCGTCGAGGATCACCAGGGTCTTGCGCTGCTCGACGCGGTTGCGGTGCAGCATCGGGCGCACGCCGACACCGGCGTAGGTGACCGCGACCCCGTCGTAGTCCTTGCCGAGCGGTCCGGCGCTGTACTCGGGGTCGAGCTTGATACCGATCCGCGCGGCCGCCTCCGCCCACTGCTTCTTCAGGTGCTCGGTCGGCGCGACCACGGTCACCTGCTGCACGACGTGGTGATGCAGCAGCCAGGAGGCGAGGGTGAGGGCGAAGGTCGTCTTGCCCGCGCCCGGGGTCGCGA
This sequence comes from Streptomyces sp. HUAS 15-9, assembly GCF_025642155.1. Taxonomy (NCBI): domain Bacteria; kingdom Bacillati; phylum Actinomycetota; class Actinomycetes; order Kitasatosporales; family Streptomycetaceae; genus Streptomyces; species Streptomyces qianjiangensis. Next base: position 3,413,786 of record NZ_CP106798.1, read on the forward strand.
CCGCGAGGAAGTCACGCGGCTGCTCCTGGACGTACTTCTCCATCGCCCCTTGCTGCCAGGCACGCAGCTTGCTGGCGGTGCCCCAGGGAGCCCGGCCCGGGAAGGCCGGGGAGAGGTGGTGGGAGTGGGAAGCGGTGGTGGTAGTCACGGTCTCCGTGAGGGGGTTGGACGGCTCGGCTACGTATGACAACCGGGCCACCCTACCGGCGCCCCGGCGGTGTCAACGCCCGGACGAGGCCTGGTCCCCCGTGGGTGGGATCCACATCACAGGGCACGCAACCGCCGCGCGATCACGACGACATCGCTCTCCACACCGGAGGCCACGTCGATGACCAGTTCGTACGCCGAGTCCTGGTCCACGCCGTCGAGATCGACCCCGTTGACGGCGAGGAAGGTGGCCGCGGCCAGCCAGGCGGTGCGCTTGTTGCCGTCGACGAGGGGGTGATTGGCGGCGATGGCGTGGAGCAGCGCGGCGGCCTGTTCGTACCGGTCCCGGTAGGCCGCCGTACCGAACATCCGGGCACGGGGCCGGTGTACGGCCGAGGCGAGCAGCCCCGGCTCCCGGGCCTCGGGCGCCCGTCCCCCGAAGGCGACCTCGGCGAGGGCGGTGACCTCGGCGACGGTGAGGTGGCGGGTCATTCGCCGAGCCTCCTCAACAGGTCGGCGTGCGCCCCGGCCAGCCGCTCGGCGACGGCACGCACGGCGAGTTCCTCATGGTGGAGATGGCTGCGTACGGCGTCCAGGGCGACGTCCTCCGGCGCACGCCCCTGGGCGTCCGCGAGGTCGTCGAGAGCCTGCCGGGTGGCGGGGTCGAGGGGGAGGGTCAGCTCGGGCTGGTGCATGCGGGGAGGGTAGGCGGGGCGGGCGGGGCCGGGCGATCGGTTTACGGCTGATGCCAGGTCGCTCGCCGCGTACGGCTACCGGCCCCTCACGGCGTACGACTACGGGGCGCCCGCCGCGAACCGCTCACTCACCGCTCCCGCAGCCGTGTGGTCACCCACGCCCCGATCAGGGCCACCCCGGCCATGGGCAGGAACACGGCGGCGAAGGCGGCCGGATGCGACCCGGAGGCGTCGCCCGCCGCCGTGGCCGTGGCGTGTGCCGCGCTGCCGCCGCTACGGGGCGCCCGCCGCGAACCGCTCACTCACCGCTCCCGCAGCCGTGTGGTCACCCACGCCCCGATCAGGGCCACCCCGGCCATGGGCAGGAACACGGCGGCGAAGGCGGCCGGATGCGACCCGGAGGCGTCGCCCGCCGCCGTGGCCGTGGCGTGTGCCGCGCTGCCGCCGCCCAGGGTCGCGAAGGCCGCACCGGCCACCGCGAGGAGGACGACATTGGAGAGGGCGTCGGAGATCTGCAGGGCGGCGGAGTTGGCGCCGGCCTCCTCCGGGGCGGAGAGGTGCAGCAGGAGCACACCGGCGGAGGCGATCACCAGCCCCATGCCGAAGCAGCCGAAGGCCCAGGCGACGGCGAGGAGCCACACGGGCACCGAGTGGATCAGCACACTCGGCGCCGTGGCGATCGCGGCCGCGACCAGCACCATCCCCACGGTCATCAGCCGCTCCCGGTACGGCTCCACCCGCGGCCGCGACTGCACCCACGACCCGAGCGCCCAGGTCACCCCGCCCGCCGCGAGTGAGAACCCGGCCAGCGTCGGCGACAGCCCCCGCTGGGTCACCAGCATCAGCGGCACGAACGACTCCGCGGCGATGAAGGACCCCGCGGCCACCCCGCGCAACAGCACGACGGACGGCAGCCCGCGCGCGGCCCGGTAGGTACCGCGCGGCAGGAGCCCGAGCACCGCCGGCACGAGGAGGGCGGCGCCCGCGAGTCCGGGGAGCACGGAGACCCACCGCAGATCCTGCGCGGCGTACTGGAGCAGCCCGGCGCCGAGCGAGATCCCGAGGGCGAGCCGGATGCGCCGCCGGTCGAGGGAGAGACCAGCGGCTCCCGCCTCGACGGGCCCTCCGGCCCGCTGCCGTATCTGCGGCGTGGCGAGCGCCAGCGGGAACACGACGAGCACCGGTATCCCGATGAACACCCACCGCCAGCCGAGGTGCTCGGTCACGGCCCCGGCCGCGAGCGGCCCGACGATGGACGGCACGACCCACCCGGCGGCAAAGGCCGCCAGGATCGCGGGGCGCAGCCGCTCCGGATAGGCCCGCCCCACGACGACGTACAGCGCGACGATCACCAGCCCGCCGCCCAGCCCCTGCACGGCGCGCCCCAGGATGAACAGCCACATGGCACCGGCGGTACCGGCCACGACCAGCCCGGCGGCGAAGGCCGCGATGCCCGTGGTCAGCGGCCCCAGCGGGCCCCGCCGGTCCGACCACTGCCCCGCCAGCACCATCCCGAACAGGCTGGTGGTGAAGTACCCGGAGAAGGCGAAGGCGTACAGCGCCAGCCCGTCCAGCTCCCGCGCGGCGACCGGCATCGCCGTCCCCACGGCGGTCGCCTCGAAGGCGATCAGCAGGACGACGGACACGATCCCGATACTGAGCGCACGGTGCGACCGCCCCAGCACACTCTCGTGGGCTCTGTCGGCGGGTTCCTCGGCGACTTCGGCGTCGCGCGGCTCAAGGGCGGTCATGGTCGCCAGGGTAAGCCGCACAGCCCCGCTTTGCCCCTGTCGCAAGCCGCCCCCGACCTCGGACCTTGGTCCTAGACCCCCCGTTCATGAACGGCGTATGGCAGTCGCATTGCACCCCCGGCCCTTCCCTTGAGCCGCCCGCCACCCCCGTCCTACGTTCATTCCACGCACACGGCCGTGTGCCCGAGTGGTTCAGGGACTCGCCTGCACCGCATCGATCAGCGGGCTCCGCCCGCGGGGAGTTACGCGGGTTCGATTCCCGCCACGGCCTCTGAATCGGGTGTCATGAGTCGCGTCCAGAGCCAGGGCGCCAGTTGTGCCGCGCCGAATGCCGTTTCCGCTGCGAAGAAGATCCACAGCAGGTCGGCGGCACCGTGGGTCGCCGCGTAGGCCTGCCACAGGGCGAACAGGGTGCGGGCCAGGCCGTCCAGGAGGCCGTGCAGTGGGAGGGGGCTGGTGATCCGCAGGAGGGCCCAGACGACCACGACCGAGCCCAGCAGGTTGGCGTACAGGGTCTGCATCGGGTCGAGGGCGGGCAGGGTGCCCAGGCCCGTGGCCTCGCCCAGCGAGGACAGCGCGTGGTGCAGCAGGGCGTAGGTCCACGGTGTCGCGAACCCCGCCGTGATGACGAGGTCGTACCAGGCGCTCGCGCGTACGAGACGCAGATAGGCGGGGTGGAACGGGGAGAGGAGTTGGTGTCGGTTCACGACGTCCGACGCTAAACAATGGAGTACTGTCCAAGGTCAAGCCCAGCAAGCCGGAACAGGCCCATCCAGCCTGCCCAGTCCAGGATCCGGGGGAGGGTCGTGCGTATCGGGGAACTGGCCGCGCAGGCCGGTATGACCAGGGACACCATTCGCTTCTACGAGAAGATCGGCCTTGTCGAGGGTCGGCGGCTGGCCAACGGCTATCGCGACTTCCCGCCGGAGACGGTGCCCTGGCTGCACTACGTCCGTACCGCCCAGACCCTCGGCTTCTCCCTGGCCGAGATCGCCCGGCACGGCGAGGAGTTGCGGGACGCCCCGGACTCCGCCGAAGCGCTGTCGGCGCTGTTGGAGGAGAAGATCCGGGTCATCGACGCACGGATGGCCGAACTCGCCGCTCTGCGAGTCGAGTTGGGCACACGTGTCGGTACCGGCTGCCCTCTGCGGGCAGACGGCGGTCAGAGGACGCCGCCTGCCTCGTCCTGGAACAGTTCCGTCCAGTAGTGCCAGTCGGCGTCGGTCGTCGTGCCCGTCGGGTCGACCGCCGACAGCACCTGGATCATCGTCGCGGCGAGCTGGTCGTACGCATCGGTGGTCAGTTCGCCGCCCAGGTCCACGTCGATCGCCCGCTCGCGGTGCAGCAGCCAGAGGGTGAAGGCGAGGGTGGAGACGTCCGTGTTGAGGGGGTAGAGGGTCGCCTCGGGTTCGCTGAAGTTCAGGACCGCGCCCGTCGTGCCGTCCACCACCAGGCTGTTGTCCTCGACGAGGTAGCCGAGGCGTATCAAGTGGTCGGAGTGGGCGGGGAGTTCGTCGAGCGGGTACTCGCCGGCCCGCTCGTCCGTGTAGTACTCGGTCAGCGTCGGCAGCGGTACGTCCGTGTCGAGGTGGAAGAGGACCGCGGCCTCGGGCAGGCCCGTCTCGCGCAGGAAGCGGCGGGTCGGCTCGTGGGTGAGCGTGGCGGGGAAGTCGACCTCCTCGAAGCGGGCCACCCGGCCGTGGCCGAACTCCTGGTCCAGGAGGCGCGCGGGGACGTCCAGGGTGAGGCCGGAGTCCCTGCCGGGGCCCGCCGCGAGCGACAGCGGGCGGATCAGCGCGGCCGCCTTCCAGTACGGCGGGACGTCGCCGTCGGTGTCCTCCTCGAAGAGGGCGAGGAGTCGGCGGGACGCCTCGGTCGCCGTCTCGGTGCCGTAGTGGTCCGCGAAGGAGGCGAAACGGCCGCGCAGACCGGCCAGTTCCTCGGTGACCGCGGCGAACCGCAGCAGCGTCGCCAGGGAGGGCGCGAACGGGCGGCTGTCCGACGGGTCGACGAGGTACGCGGTGGTGATCTCGCCGGTGCCGCCGTCGAGCAGGATCGACTCCGTCTCCATGCCCGCCGGGCCGAGCAGTTCCCCTATCACCAGCCGGTCCCGCAGTTCCTCCGCCAGCCGCGCCGGACCGTCCGTGGCGTCGGCGAGCGTGCGCAGGCCGGCCGTGCGCAGCGGCGCGAACGTCAACAGGTCGCCGTCGCACGGCAGTCCGGGGCCGGTCAGCAGGCCGCGCGTCGGGGCGTGCGTGACGTACGGACCGAGTTCGTGCTCGGTCAAGGTGATCGCCGCGACAGCGGCATCGGTCGTGCTCATCGCTCCCCCGCGATTTTGTAGTACAGCGTCGTACGGCGGTGTGTCCGCCCGACAGTCCCCCACTGCCCAGAACACTACGCCGCACCACTGACAACGACCTGCGGACGACGGCCCGCGGACGAAGAACGTCAGGTGAGGTACACGCCGCCCAGCACGACCACCACCGCCGCGATGACGAACAGCAGGATCCAGATCAGCAACTTGCCGACGCTGGGCGGCGGTTCGTAGCGCGGCTCGTTGTGCGACCCGTTCTCGGACTCGCTCACTGGGCCGTCACCACCGCGGCCTGCGGGCGGATCGGGAGGCGGTTCACCGGGCGGCCGGTCGCGGCTCGTACGGCGGAGGCGACCGCCGCCGGTGAGGTCACCACCGGCACCGCGCTGACGGCCTTCGCCCCGAAGGGGGCGACCACGTCCCGCTCCTCGACCAGCCTGACGATCCGGATGTCCGGCACGTCCAGAGCGGTGGGCAGGGCGTATCCGGTGAGGTCGGGATGGCGGATCAGACCGCGCGGGGCGCGCAGGTTCTCGGTGAGGGCGATGCCGATGCCCTGGGTGACGCCCGCCTCGATACGGGCGGAGAGCTGCGCCGGATTGAGGACCCGGCCCACGTCCTGGGCGACGGCCAGTTCCACGACCCGTACCGAGCCGAGTTCGATGTCGACGTCCACCACCGCGCGGATCGCGCAGAAGGCGAGGCCGACGAAGGCGTCGCCCTGGCCCTCGGCGTTCAGCGGCTCGGTGGGGTGCGGGCGGCACTGTGCCGTTGCCCACAGTTCCTTGCCGTCCATCGCCTCGGTGACGGTGGTCGACAGCACACCGTCGTACGACGTGATCTTGCCGTCGGTGATCTGCAGCAGCTCGGTGGACATGCCGAACTTGTGTGCCAGGGGCTGGAGCAGCTGGGTGCGGACCATCTTGGCCGCCCGCTCCACCGCGCCGCCCGAGACCCAGGTGTGCCGGCCTCGGCAACCCGCGCCGGCCGGGGGCTGGTCGGTGTCGACGGGCGCGACGTGCACCTCGTCGATACCCAGGGTCTCCTGGACGATCTGGCGGGCCAGCGTGGTGAAGCCCTGGCCCGTCTCCACCGCCGCGCACAGCACGGTCGCGACGCCGTCGTGGACCTTCACCGTCGCCGTGGAGACCTCGTCGGCGCCCTCCGCGCCGAGCATGTGCACCATGCCCAGGCCGTAGCCGACGCCCCGGCGCACCGCGCCCGGCTCGCCCGCGCCCTCGGGGCCGCCGGGCAGCAGCCACTCGTCCTCGGGGGTGTCCTTGGGCAGCGGCGGGAGCGGGAAGTCCCGTACCGCCTGGAGGAGTTCGGCCACGGGGGCCGGGCAGGTCACCGTCTGGCCGATCGGGAGCACGTCCCCGGTGGCGAGCACGTTGCGCAGGCGCAGCTCCGCCGGGTCCAGGCCGAGCTTCTTGGCGAGCTTGTCCATCTGCGCCTCGTAGGCGGCGCAGACCTGCATGGCGCCCTCGCCGCGTACATGGCCGGAGGGCGGGTTGTTGGTGCGGACCGCCCAGCCCTCGATGAAGGCGTTCGGGACGACGTACGGGCCGCAGGCGAAGGAGACCGCGGCGGCCAGGGCCTCCGACGAGGTGTCCGCGTACGCGCCCGCGTCGAGCAGGATCTGCGCCTCGACCTTGACCAGATTGCCCTCGGCGTCGGCGTGGTGGCGGTAGCGCAGGAGGGTGGGATGCCGGTGGACGTGGCCGAGGAAGGATTCCTCGCGGGTCGCCGTCAGCTTCACCGGGCAGCCGGTCTTCAGCGCCAGCAGGCCGAGCGGGAGCTGGAAGCCCTGGTCCTCGCGGTCGGCGGTGGCGCCGGGGACGCCGGTGACGACGATCTTCACCTGGTCGGGGGTCAGCCCGTAGACCGCGGCGGCGGTGTTGCGGTCGGTGTGCGGGTCGGTGGAGGCCATGTAGAGCTCGACGCCGCCGTCCGGGCGGGGCACGGCGAGGCCGGCCTCGGCGCCGATGGGGGCGGGGTCCTGGCGGCCGATGCGGTACAGGCCCTCGACGACGATCTCGGCGGCCGCGTCCGGGTCGCCGTGGCGCAGCGGGATGTGCCGGATCAGATTGCCGTCGGGGTGCAGCGGCTCGGCCTCGAACGCCTGCTCCGGGTCGGTCACCGGATCGAGTACTTCGTACTCGACGATGACGGCCGCCGCGGCCATCCGCGCGGTGTCTGGGTGGTCGGCGGCGACGGCCGCGATGGGCTCGCCGTGGTGGCGTACGACCTCGGAGGCGAACACCGGGCGGTCGGGCGTGCCCCGGCCGTACCGGGGGGTGCCGGGCACGTCCTCGTGGGTGACGACGGCCCGTACGCCGGGCATCTCGCGCGCGTGGGTGGTGTCGATGGACAGGATGCGCGCGTGCGGGTGCGGGGAGCGCAGCACGGCCGCCCACAGCAGGCCCTCGGCCCACAGGTCGGCCGCGTACGGGAAGGTGCCCTCGGTCTTGGCGCGGGCGTCGGCCGGGAGCAGGGAGGAACCGAGGCCGTGCGGCAACGGCTCGGGGGCGGGGGCGGCCTCCGCGGCGCCGGCCGCGGTGGCGGCTTCGTTGCTCACGCCTGGCCTCCGTCCTGTCCGTAGGACTGGTCCTGCCCACCGTAGGACTGGTCCTGCCCACCGTAGGACTGGTCCTGCCCACCGTAGGACTGGTCCTGCCCACCGTAGGACTGGTCCTGCCCACCGTAGGACTGGTCCTGCCCACCGTAGGACTGGTCCTGTCCGCCGAAGGACTGGTCCTGTCCGCCGAAGGACTGGTCCTGTCCATAGGACTGGCCCTGTCCGTAGGACTGGTCGTGCGGGACCGGCGGTCCGGACGCCTCGAACGCCGACGGGTTGACGCCGCCGGCACCCGGGCCCGCCTGGTGCGGAATACGTGCCTCGCCCGCGTCCGTCTCGGCGTCCGCCGCGGCGTGCGCCTCGCGTTCGGCGACGACGTCCTGGACGGCGTCCAGGACGCCCCGGTAGCCGGAGCAGCGGCACAGGTTGCCGCACAGCGCCTGGCGCGCCTCCAGGTCGGTCGGGGCCGGGTTGCCCTCGAGGAGGTCGTGCACGGTCATGGCCATGCCGGGCGCGCAGAAACCGCACTGCACCGCACCGCACTTGGCGAGCGCCCGCTGGACGTCGGAGGGCTGCCCGTCGACGGCGAGCCCCTCGACCGTGCGGACCTCGCTGCCGGCCGCGGTGACCGCGGGCACCAGGCAGGAGGCGACGAGCCTGCCGTCCACCTGGACGTTGCACGCCCCGCACTCGCCCTGCGAGCAGCCGTCCTTGGCGCCCGCGAGCCCGAGCCGCTCCCGCAGGACGTACAGCAGGGACTCGCCGATCCAGGCGTCGGTGACCGGGCGGTCGACGCCGTTGACACGCAGGACGAAGGAGGCGAGGGGGTGGTCGTCGTGTGCGGGCGCCCGGTCCCGCGCGGCCGCGTCGTCGTCGCCCGTGGCGGCCGTTTCCCGGGCCTCCGGGGCGGGTTCGGCATCGGCGGTGGCGGCGTCCCCCGCGGGGCTGCCGGTGGCCCCTTCAGGGGCCTCCTCGACCCCGTGGGCGTCCTCGGCCCCGATCCCCGCGGCCGGTTCGGCGTCCTCGGCCGGCTCCGACGTCCCGTCGGCCTCGTGCGCGGCGTACGCGGGCGCGGTCCGGGACGCGTGGTCGGCGTCGGGCTCCTCGCCGGGTGCCGCCGGGCCGTCGGCGTCGTGCACGGCCCGGGTTGCGGTGCTTCCGGTGTCGTGGTCGGCCGGCGGCTCGGGGTGTCCGACGCGGGGTGCGCGGTCCGGGTGGTCCACGACGGCCTGTCCGGTGCCCGCCCGGGTCTCACCCGCCCGCGGATCCGCCGTCTGCTGGCCCCAGGGCTGCCCGGCGCCCTCCGTCGCCCAGGGCGCGGGCGCGCCGCCGGGGAGGGTGGCCGGCGGGGTGCCGCCCCACTGTTCGACCAAGGACGATGTGGTGAACTCGCCCGATTCGTCCGGAAGATCACCACCGGCGACGGGGATGGACCACTGGCCGGTCACGTCGTGACCGGAACCGGGACCGGGCGCAGTAGCCGCGGCGGGATCATCGAAGGTCCACTGCTGCGTGGACATGGGGTTGTACGCGAACCGGTCGTCCGCGCCCGCCTCCTGGGGCACGGCGTTCGGGTCGGGCCACTGCGCGCCGTCGGCCGGCATGGCCCAGGTGCCCGTCGCCCCCGGGTCGGTCACGGCGTCCGGGCCGGGGGCCACCGCTATCTGCGGCGGTACGTAGCCGTGGCCGGGCGCGGCGAGCGGAGTGTCGCCGGCCAGGAGGGCGTCGATGCCCCCTTCGGGGAGTTTCACGAAGGCGGTCGCGCCGTCGTCGTAGTCGCCCTGGGGCAGCGGGTCCCAGCGGCTACGGCCCCGGGACGCGCCCTCTCCGTGCTGGTCGTCGGTCACGACAGCGCCCTCCCCAGTGCTCGTCGGGCCAGCGCGGCGACGGTGCGCCGCAGGTGCAGTACGGCGGGCGGAAGCGGTGGTACGGAGCCGTCCTCCTCCGGGGCCGGGTCGGGGATGCAGGCCGCGGCGACGTACTCCCCGAAGGCGTTCAGCGCGTCGGGGACGATCGCGCGGTCGCTGTCCCAGTCGATGAGCCGGGAGACCCACTGCTCGGCGTCCAGAGGCCTGAGCGGCATCGGCGCTATGGCCCCGACGGCGCATCGCACCCCGCGCCGGGCGGGGTCGAGGACCAGGGCGACGGAGGCCGTCGCACGGCCCGGTCCGGTCCGTCCGGTCGCCTTCAGGAAGACCTGCGGGGCGTGCAGCAGCGGCACGCGCACGTAGCCGATGAGCTCACCGGCGCGCAGCATCTCCATGCCCGCCAGCAGGTGCGACACCGGGACCTCCCGCCGGGACCCGCCCGGGCCCGCGACGATCAGCGCCGCCTCCAGGGCGGCGAGCACCGGAAGCGCGTCCCCCGTGGGCGCGGCCGAGGCGATGTTGCCGCCCAGGGTGCCCGCGTTGCGGATGTGCGGCGGCCCGCGCGCGCGCGGCGGCGGCGAGCGCGGGAATCAGGGCGGCGAAGTCGGGGCGGCCCATGCGCGCGTGGGTGAGGCCCGCACCGAGCAGCGCGTGGCCGTCCTGGTACTGCCAGCCGCGGATCTCGCTGATCCGACCGAGGCCCACCAGGGCGGCGGGCCTGAGCTGTCCGGAGTTCACGGCGGCCATGAGGTCGGTGCCGCCCGCCACGGGCACGGCCGCGGGCATGGCGGAAAGCGCTGCCACGGCCTCGTCCAGAGTCGTGGGCAGCGTGACGGCCTGCGCCGCCTGCGGTGCGTGCGTGGTCAAACCGGCTGCCCCTTCCCGCTGCCCCCTGGTCCCACCTGTGTGGCCGTACGGTACGTGCACACAGGGCGGACGTGGCAACTCTGGCACATCATCGCAACACTCGAGCGCGGGGGTTCGCTAGGAGCCGTTCGCCCACTTCATCGGGTAGATGGTCCGTTTTCATACCTCATCGCCACTCAGGGCCGATTGACACTCTTCGGTGAAGCTTGAGGCTGTTTTCCATCACTTGTTCGGTGGCGTCCCGTCGACGGGACGGCCGGGCACACCGGGGCGCCGCTGCCAGGGCCGGGGCCCGGCGGGCGGGCGGTAGGCGACACCTAGGGCGTCAAGTCGCCGGTAGTGGGCGGCCATCCGGTGTTCGAAGGCGGCGAAGTCCCGTTCCCCGGGGGCGGGCAGACGGCTCCAGGCCACCTCGGCGAAGGCGGCGAGGCGGGGAAACGTCTGGTAGTCCACGCGTGCGTGGTCCTCCATCACCTCGGTCCACACGTTGGCCTGGGTCCCCAGGATCCGGCCGGCCTCCTGTTTGTCCAGTTCCGGCGGAACCGGCTCGAACCGGTAGACGTCCTCCAGGGTGCGCACGTACCCGATCGGTACCGGCTCGTCCGCGCCCGCCGCCTGACGGTGATCCAGGTAGACCTGCTGCTCGGGGCACATCACGACGTCGTGCCCGGCCCGCGCGGCGGCGACCCCGCCCTCGTAGCCGCGCCAGGACGACACGGCCGCGCCGTCCGGAAGCCCGCCTTCCAGGATCTCGTCCCAGCCGATGAGTCTGCGCCCGCGCGCGGACAGCCACTTGGCGAAGTGGCCGATGAACCAGGACTGCAGTCCGTCCTCGTCGGCAAGACCGAGTTCCTCAATACGGGACTGTGCCGTGGGCGACCGCTTCCACTGGTCCTTGAGGCATTCGTCGCCGCCGATGTGAAAGAACGCCGAGAACTCGGCGGCATCCGCGGGGAAGAGACCGATGAGTTCCTCGAAGACCCCCTCGTAGAAGCGCAGGGTGTTGTCAGTGGGGGCGAGTACGTTCGGAGAGATCCCCCAGTTGTCCCAGACGGAGAGGGCCGTGGTGTCGATGACGTCGGTGTTGCCGAGTTCCGGATACGCGGCGATGGCCGCCTGCGAGTGGCCCGGTACGTCGATTTCGGGGACGACGGTGATATGCCGCTCGGCGGCGTAGGCGACGATCTCCCGGATGTCGTCCTGGGTGTAGTGCCCCCCGTGCGGCTTCTCCTCCCAGAACGGCGAGGCCCTGTGTCCGAATTTGGTACGCGCCCGCCAGGAACCGGTCTCGGTCAGCTTCGGGTACCGCTTGATCTCGACGCGCCAGCCCTGGTCGTCCGTCAGATGGAGGTGGAAGACGTTCAGTTTGTGCGCGGCCATCAGGTCGAGATAGCGCAGGACGCCTTCCTTGGGCATGAAATGCCGGGCGACGTCGAGCATCAGGCCACGCCAGCGGAATCGGGGCGAGTCCTGGACGTGGATCAGCGGCAGCCGCCAGGGACCGGAGATCGGGGCCCGCCGGAATGCGCCGGGACCGAGCAGTTGACGCAGCGTCTGGGCGCCCCAGAAAAGCCCGGCGGGACCACCGCCGACCAGATGCACGCCGGTCGGCATCACGGCGAGCCGGTAGCCCTCGGCGCCGAAGACCTTGGTGACCAGCGGATGGATGTACAGACGGATGACGTCGCGCTCAAGCGACTCTTTCGGCGCGAGCGGCAGACCAGTAGCCGCTCCCAACGTCGCCCGCAGCCAGCGTTCCGTCCGCTCCGTACCCTCCCCGGCCACCAGTCCGGTTTCGGGGCCCAACTCGAACCAATTGGCGCCGTAGACAGTCACATGACCGGGCTCGGGAATCAGATCCACCACGCCAGTAAACACGTCCGGCGCCCTTCACGAACCCCTGCGTGCATCCCGTCCGAGAGCTTCCGTGCGGCGTTCCAGCCGCGCGCCCTCGCTCGGATTCCCCCACGCACAGCATCGGCCGCAGCCCCCGCAGGGGACCGCGGCCACGCTTCGGCGCCGTGGCGCGCTACGGCGCGCCTGTGCGCGCCGGCGGCACCGTCAGCGGCTCCATGCGGCACACCGCGCCGGACCGGGCGGGCACACTTCGTCCGGGCCGGGCCGGCGTGCTACTTGTCGCCGCCCTTGCCTTCGTCGCCGGCGCTGCCCATGGAGTCGTAGATCTCCTTGCACATGGGACATACCGGGTACTTCTTCGGGTCGCGGCCCGGCACCCACACCTTGCCGCACAGCGCCACGACGGGCGTGCCGTCGAGGGCGCTCGCCATGATCTTGTCCTTCTGGACGTAGTGGGCGAAGCGCTCGTGGTCGCCGTCGCCGTGGGACACCTGCGGCGTCGGCTCTACGAGGGTCCCCGTACCAGTCCCGCGCTCGGGCTCGAGAGTGCTCATATCGCCAAGGGTACTGAAGCTCACCCCTATCAGTTGAGCGTAGGGTCGTCCGGATAGGTGGCCACCATCGCGAGCTCATTGCGCTGGCGGCGCAGCACCTCGCGCCAGAGCCTCTCGGGGGAGGGGGACGAGACGTCACCCGGCTCCGATTCCACGACGTACCAGGCACCCTCCACCAGCTCGTCCTCCAGCTGACCGGGGCCCCAGCCGGCGTACCCGGCGAAGATCCGCAGCGACCCGAGAGCCGAGGCGAGCAGCTCCGGCGGGGCCTCCAGGTCCACCAGCCCGATCGCACCGTGCACCCGGCGCCAGCCGAGCGGGGCCCGGTCGCCGGACACGCCGCCGGGGATGACCGCGACGCCGAGCGCGGAGTCCAGCGACACCGGACCGCCCTGGAAGACGACACCGGGCTCACCGGCCAGATCCGCCCAGCCCTCCAGGATGTCGCCCACGTCCACCGGCGTCGGACGGTTGAGGACGACACCGAGGGAGCCCTCCTCGTCGTGGTCGAGAAGGAGCACCACCGCACGGTCGAAGTTCGGGTCCGCCAGGGCGGGCGTGGCCACGAGCAGCCGCCCTGTGAGCGAGGACACCTCGGTCATGCCAGACATGATCCCGCATCTTCCCTTCGTGTGGGGAGCCAATGCGGGTACGGGAGTGAACGCAGCTCAGGGCGCACCGGTGCGCCCCACGCGCACCACCGCGCCGGTGACCCCATGTGCCCGGCAGTGAACGGTTCGTGTTGTGACAGAGCTGTGGCGATGCTGGGTGGTACTTGGGCTTACGGCAGGGGGGCGGTGGGCGATTACCCTGTCTCTCCGGCCCCTGCCCAACTCCACGGAACGCGAGATTCATGACCGTCAACGACGATGTCCTGTTTGTCCACGGCGGAACCCCGCTGGAGGGTGAGATCCGTGTCCGCGGTGCGAAGAACCTCGTGCCGAAGGCGATGGTCGCCGCCCTGCTGGGCAGTGCGCCGAGTCGACTGCGTAATGTACCGGACATCCGTGATGTTCGTGTCGTACGCGGCCTGCTGCAGTTGCACGGGGTGACGGTCCGTCCGGGTGACGAGCCCGGTGAGCTGGTGCTCGATCCGACGCACGTGGAAAGCGCCAACGTCGCTGACATCGATGCCCACGCGGGCTCCTCGCGCATCCCGATCCTGTTCTGCGGTCCGCTGCTGCACCGCCTCGGCCACGCGTTCATCCCGGGCCTCGGCGGCTGCGACATCGGCGGCCGGCCCATCGACTTCCACTTCGACGTGCTGCGGCAGTTCGGCGCGACGATCGAGAAGCGTGCCGACGGCCAGTACCTGGAGGCGCCGACCCGGCTGCGCGGTACGAAGATCCGGCTGCCGTACCCGTCCGTCGGCGCGACCGAGCAGGTGCTGCTGACGGCCGTACTCGCCGAGGGCGTCACGGAGTTGTCCAACGCGGCCGTCGAGCCGGAGATCGAGGACCTGATCTGCGTTCTGCAGAAGATGGGCGCGATCATCGCGATGGACACCGACCGGACGATCCGCATCACCGGTGTGGACAGCCTGGGCGGCTACACCCACCGCGCCCTCGCGGACCGGCTGGAGGCCGCGTCCTGGGCGTCGGCGGCGCTGGCGACCGAGGGCAACATCTACGTCCGCGGCGCGCAGCAGCGCTCGATGATGACGTTCCTGAACACCTACCGGAAGGTGGGCGGTGCCTTCGAGATCGAGGACGAGGGCATCCGCTTCTGGCACCCCGGCGGCCAACTGAAGTCCATCGCGCTGGAGACGGACGTGCACCCGGGCTTCCAGACCGACTGGCAGCAGCCGCTCGTCGTGGCCCTCACGCAGGCTACCGGCCTGTCGATCATCCACGAGACGGTCTACGAGTCCCGGCTGGGCTTCACCTCCGCCCTGAACCAGATGGGCGCCCACATCCAGCTCTACCGCGAGTGCCTGGGCAGCTCCGACTGCCGCTTCGGGCAGCGCAACTTCCTGCACTCCGCGGTCGTGTCGGGCCCCACCAAGCTCCAGGGCGCCGACCTGGTCATCCCGGACCTCCGGGGCGGCTTCTCGTACCTCATCGCCGCGCTGGCGGCCCAGGGCACGTCCCGGGTCCACGGCATCGACCTCATCAACCGCGGCTACGAGAACTTCATGGAGAAGCTCGTGGAACTGGGCGCGAAGGTGGAACTGCCGGGCAAGGCGCTCGGCTAGTTTCCGGTACGACAACTCGGCCGGTTTCCGGTACGACAATGGGGCGGCCCCCGTGGAAAGGGGGCCGCCCCGTTTGTCGTTGTCCGCGCCCGCCACGGACGCGCCCCGCGAGGGGCGCGGGACTGTGTCGATCTGCGGCTCCGCCGCGCGGGCGCGACCAGCCACGACCGACGCGCAACCACCCACCGGCCCCTCAACACCAAGACGATGGGGCGGCCCCTGGCGAAAGGAGCCGCCCCATCGTGATATGTCCGCGCCCGCCGCGGACGCGCCCCGCAAGGGGCACGGGACTGTGTCAATCTGCGGCTCCGCCGCGCAGGCGCAACCGGCCACCACCAGCGCGCAGCCACCCACCGGCCCCTCAACACCAAGACGATGGGGCGGCCCCTGGCGAAAGGAGCCGCCCCATCGTGATATGTCCGCGCCCGCCGCGGACGCGCCCCGCAAGGGGCACGGGACTGTGTCGATCTGCGGCTCCGCCGCGCAGGCGCAACCGGCCACCACCAGCGCGCAGCCACCCACCACACCCTCAGCGCCATGACGATGGGGCGGCCCCTGGCGAAAGGAGCCGCCCCATCGTGATATGTCCGCGCCCGCCGCGGACGCGCCCCGCAAGGGGCACGGGACTGTGTCAATCTGCGGCTCCGCCGCGCAGGCGCAACCGGCCACCACCAGCGCGCAGCCACCCACCACACCCTCAGCGCCATGACGATGGGGCGGCCCCTGGCGAAAGGAGCCGCCCCATCGTGATATGTCCGCGCCCGCCGCGGACGCGCCCCGCAAGGGGCGCGGGGAACTGCGCGACCAGCCACGTGCGGCTCGCAGTTGCCCACCGCGCTCTGAGCGGAGCGGTTACTTACCCTTGGCCGCTTCCTTGAGCTTCGAGCCCGCGGAGACCTTCACGCTGTAGCCGGCCGGGATGTTGATGGGCTCACCGGTCTGCGGGTTGCGCGCGGTGCGAGCGGCACGGTGGGTGCGCTCGAAGGTCAGGAAGCCGGGGATGGTGACCTTCTCGTCGCCCTTGGAGACGACGTCGCCGACGACCTCGGCGAACGCGGCCAGAACGGCGTCGGCGTCCTTGCGGGTCACCTCGGCGCGGTCGGCCAGCGCGGCCACCAGCTCACTGCGGTTCATGTTGTTACTCCCGTGTTCTTCTTGCCGTTGGGGTGTGCCAGGCGGCGGTGCCGCACCCTGGCACAGCGAAGCCGATGCGCTCGCGCCCGTGGACGCATCCTGCCCCTACCTGCGGCGGGAAAGCCAATCCGGCACCCGCAGGAGTCGTGAGAACACCCTAGGGAGTCACACGAAAAGCGCCTGTCGGCCGTCACCCTAGAGGGCGCCCGGCGGTAGGGGGTTCCGCGACGCGCCGCTGTGAGGAGCCGCCGTGGCGATCCTCACAGCACTTGCACACTACGGCACGGTGGGCTGCGCCGCCGCCCCGGCCGCCTTCGCCGCGTCCCGCACCGCACCCGCCACCGCGCCCGCGACCTTGTCGTTGAAGACGCTCGGGATGATGTAGTTCGGGTTCAGCTCGCCCTCGGTCACCACGTCCGCGAGGGCCTTCGCGGCCGCGAGCATCATGCCCGTGTTGACGGTACGGGACTGAGCGTCCAGCAGGCCGCGGAAGACACCCGGGAAGACCAGCACGTTGTTGATCTGGTTAGGAAAGTCGGAGCGGCCGGTGGCCACAACTGCGGCCGTCTGGCGGGCGATTGCCGGGTCGACCTCGGGGTCCGGGTTCGCGAGCGCGAACACGATGGCACCCTCGGCCATGGCGGCCACGTCGTCGCCGTCGAGGACGTTCGGGGCGGAGACGCCGATGAAGACGTCGGCGTCGCGCACGGCCTGCTTCAGCGTGCCGGTCAGGCCCTCGTGGTTGGTGTTGTCGGCGATCCAGCGCAGCGGCGAGTCCGGCGCGGCGTCCACCAGGTCCTCGCGGCCGGCGTGCACGACACCGTGGATGTCGGCGACGACGGCGCTCTTGACGCCCGCCGCGAGCAGCAGCTTGAGGATGGCCGTACCGGCCGCGCCGGCGCCGGACATCACGACGCGGATGTTCTCGATCGCCTTGCCCGTGACGCGAAGTGCGTTCGTCAGGGCGGCCAGGACGACGATCGCCGTGCCGTGCTGGTCGTCGTGGAAGACGGGGATGTCGAGGGCCTCGCGCAGCCGGGCCTCGATCTCGAAGCAGCGCGGCGCGGAGATGTCCTCCAGGTTGATGCCGGCGAAGCCCGGGGCGATCGCCTTGACGATCTCGACGATCGCGTCGGTGTCCTGGGTGTCCAGGCAGATCGGCCAGGCGTCGATGCCGGCGAAGCGCTTGAAGAGGGCCGCCTTGCCCTCCATGACGGGCAGTGCGGCCTTCGGGCCGATGTTGCCGAGGCCCAGCACCGCGGAGCCGTCCGTCACGACCGCAACGGAGTTGCGCTTGATGGTGAGGCGGCGGGCGTCCTCGGGGTTCTCGGCGATCGCCATGCAGACGCGGGCCACACCCGGCGTGTAGATCATGGAGAGGTCGTCACGGTTGCGGATGGGGTGCTTGGACTGCATCTCGATCTTGCCGCCGAGGTGCATCAGGAACGTACGGTCGGAGACCTTGCCGAGCGTGACGCCCTCGATGCCGCGGAGCTCCTCGACGATCTCGTCGGCGTGCGCGGTCGAGGTGGCCGCGATCGTGACGTCGATACGGAGCTTCTCGTGGCCGGACGCGGTGACGTCGAGGCCGGTCACCGAGCCTCCGGAGGACTCCACGGCGTGGGTGAGCTGCGAGACGGCGGTTCCGCTCGCGGGCACCTCCAGCCGGATCGTCATCGAGTAGGAGACGCTGGGCGCCGTTGCCATGGCCGACTTCCTCTTTCACCGTGTCGCGAAGATGTGCCGTCCGATCGTCGCACCTACCGTCGAGTAGGCGTTAGCCGGTCCTGAATTACGAACTTTTTGTTCTCGGGGCACTGCCGGTAATGCGCGGGGCACCACCAAAAAAGGAGACCCACGTCACTGATGACGTGGGTCCCCTCACCGTTCATGACACCGACCCGCCATGCTCGCCTCGCGGCAAGTGGTCGCTCGTAGCGACAAAGGTTGGGCCCGGGGGCTTGGATCGAGCCGGTGTCACAGCCAGGCTAACAAACCGATCGCGCGGAACCATTCCCGTACGGAGAGTTCACGGGATTCTCCCCCGTGATTCAGTCCCGTGATTCAGTCCCTGAGCAGATCAGGCACCCCGTACGCGTCCGGCACGTCCCGGTCGCCCGAGACCACCGTCAGCTGCTGGGTGGCCCGGGTCAGGGCGACGTAGAGCACCCGCAGGCCCGCCGGTGACTCGTCGGCGATCTCCGCGGGTGAGACGACCACCGTGGCGTCGTACTCCAGGCCCTTCGCCTCCAGGCTGCCGAGCGCCACCACCCGGTCGCCGAGCCCGGCGAGCCAGCGCGCGGCCTCCTCGCGCCGGTTCATGGCGACGACCACGCCGACCGTTCCGTCGACCTGGTCGAGGAGCCGTTCGGCCGCCGCCCGTACGGTCTTGTCCAGCGAGCCCCGGACGACCGTGAAGCGCGGTTCGACCCCGGTGGACCGTACGGCCGACGGGGACTTCGAGCCGGGCATGGCCAGGGCGAGCACCTTGGCGGCGAGCTCGGCGATCTCGGCCGGGTTGCGGTAGTTCACCGTGAGCTCGAAGCGGCGGCGGGGGCGGGTCCCCAGGGCCTCGTCGCGGGCCTCGGCCGCCTCGTCGGGGTCGGACCAGGAGGACTGGGCCGGGTCGCCGACGACCGTCCAGGTGGCGTGCCGGCCGCGGCGGCCCACCATGCGCCACTGCATCGGCGTGAGGTCCTGGGCCTCGTCGACGATGACATGCGCGTACTCGGTGCGCTCCTGCGCCAGCCGCTCGGCCCGCTCCCGCTGCGACTCCTCGCGTACGGGCATCAGCTCCTCCAGACCGGTGAGCTGGTCGAGCGGGTCCAGCTCGCGTCTCTTCTTCGGGCGGGCCGGTGCGCCGAGGACGGCCTGGAGCTCGTCGAGCATGGCGATGTCGTGCACGGAGTGGCCGTCGCGCCGCAGCGACCGGGCGACCCTGCGCACCTCGCCGGGGTTGAGGATGCGGCGGGCCCAGCGGCCCAGCCGCCGCTCGTCCGCCATGGCCGAGAGCACGGCCCTGGGGGTGAGCTCGGGCCACCACGCGTCGAGGAACCGGATGAAGCTGTCCTCGGAGGTGACGTCCTCGTCGAAGGACGAGCGCAGCTCGGCGGCCAGCTCCGGGTCGGAGTGCCGGCCGGCCCCGCCGGACTGCGCCCACAGGGCGTCGAGGAGCAGCCTGCGGGCGCGCGGGCGGAGCAGATTGACGGGCGCGGTGCCGCCCAGGGCGTTACGGCGGATACGTTCCAGCTCGGCCGCAGCCAGCTCCAGCCGGCGCCCGAAGGCCACGACCCGCAGCAGGGTGGGCGGGCCGGCGGAAGCACTTTCCGCCGCGTCGGCGCCCTCGTCACCGAAGGCGAGCTGCCCGGAGTCGGCGGGGCGCGGACGCGCGGCACCGGATCCCGCACCGCCCGGCCCCAGCTCCAGCGCGCCCCGGGCCGCCTTACGCAGCACCTTCAGCATGCGGTACGAGCCCTTGGCCCGGGCCACGGACGGGGAGTCGTACAAGGTGGCCCCGACGCCGTCGACCAGCGAGCCGATCGCCCGGATGGCTACCTGGCCCTCCTCGCCGAGGGAGGGCAGCACGCCCTCGGTGTACGCCACGAGCAGCGGGGTCGGCGAGACGATCAGGATGCCGCCCGAGTACCGGCGCCGGTCCTGGTAGAGGAGGTAGGCCGCCCGGTGCAGCGCCACGGCGGTCTTTCCGGTCCCCGGGCCGCCCTCGACGTAGGTCACGGAGGCGGCGGGGGCCCGGATGACCAGGTCCTGCTCGGCCTGGATGGAGGCGACGATGTCCCGCATGGTGTGGCTGCGGGCCTGGCCGAGCGCGGCCATCAGAGCGCCGTCGCCGATGGCGGGCAGTTCGTCGCCGTCGAGGAAGGCCGTGAGCTCGGGGCGCATCAGGTCGTCCTCGACACCGAGCACCCGGCGCCCCTTGGAGCGGATGACCCGGCGCCGTACGACCCGTCCCGGGTCGACCGGGGTGGAGCGGTAGAAGGGGGCGGCGGCGGGCGCCCGCCAGTCGATGACCAGCGGGGCGTAGTCACTGTCGAGGACACCGATGCGGCCGACGTGCAGCGTCTCGGCGATGTCGGCGGTGTTGTCGGCGCGCACCGCGCCCTCCGCCGGCTCGACCGCGGTGTAGGCGCCGTCGGGCCCCTTCTTGCCGTCCTTGCCGAGCAGCAGGTCGATGCGTCCGAAGAGGAAGTCCTCGAACTCGTTGTTGAGCCGGTTGAGGTGGATGCCGGCCCGGAAGACCTGGGCGTCCCGCTCGGCGAGCGCGCCGGGCGTGCCGACCTGGCCGCGCTTGGCCGCGTCGTTCATCAGGAACTCGGCCTCGTGGATCTTCTCCTCGAGGCGCCGGTACACCCGGTCGAGGTGTTCCTGTTCGACGCTGATCTCTCGGTCCCGTACGGAGTCGTGTACTTCGTCGTGAACCGAGCCGACCGCAGATTGTTGAGCCTGAGCGGCCACCGGGCCCCCTTCTGACGTGCTGGGCAGCCGTCAACCGTACGCGAAGGGGACCCGCGGAAGCTACGCGTCTACGTTCACGAGCTTCTTGCCGTCGAAGGTCATGACCTCGAAGTGGTCGATCTGGTTGGGGTCGAAGGCGGCGCCGCCGTGGACGTAGAGGGGATTCTTGGCCTCTTCGTGCTTGGCGTTCGCGATGCCGTAGCCCCAGTTCGGGACGGACCAAGAGGTCACCGTCTCCCGTTCACCGTTCTTGCCGACGGCGATGAGCGAGCACTTCTCCGGGCCGGTGACGTTCTTGAGCTGGAGGACCGCGTGGGTGCCCCAGTCCTTCTTCTCCAGGGCGACGGTCGCGGTGACATGGGTCGCCGGGTCCGTGGCCGTCTTCTTGTCGGTCATGGTCTGGAAGGCCGCCTGGGCAGGTCCCATCGCCATGTCGGCGTTGCCGTTGTTGTCCGAGCCGCCGCTTGCCGCCAGCACGGCCAGCGGGCCGCCGACGATCAGCGCCGCGGATGCCGCGAGCATGAACATGGTCCGGCGGCGCTTGACCGCGCGGCGGTCCGAGACCTCGACGACCAGCTTCTCCGCCAGCCGTGGGCTGGGCTTGGCGGACAGCGATTCGCCGATCGCGGGTGTGCTGCCGGAGCCCGGCAGGTCCGCGAGCGCGGCCAGCATCGGCTCCATCCCGGCGAGCTCGTCGAGCTGCCCGGCGCACCATTCGCAACCCGCGAGGTGGGCCTCGAAAGCGGTTGCTTCGGCGTCGTCCAGAATGCCGAGGGCGTAGGCGCCCACGGTCTCGTGCTCATTGGGCACCGCAGATCCCTGATTGGGGCTCATGGGTCCTGACATACCCGGACCACCCGTGCTGAATCCGCCGTGTCCCCCGTATCCACTCATCACGCCGTCACCCCCCGCTCCTCCAGTGCCAGCTTCATCGACCGAAGGGCGTAGAACACCCGAGAACGGACAGTGCCGCTGGGTATACCCAGCGTCTCGGCCGCCTCGTTGACGGTACGCCCCTTGAAGTACGTCTCGACGAGGACCTCCCGGTGGGCCGGGGTCAGGTCGTCGAGCGCGTCAGACAGCGTCATCAGCCACAGCGCCTTGTCGATCTCGTCCTCCGCGGGGATGACCTCCAGCGGCGACGGATCGACCTCCTGCGGCCGGGCCTGCCGGCTGCGGTGGCCGTCGATGACGATGCGGCGTGCGACCGTCACCAGCCAGGGGCGTACCGATCCGGTCGCTCGATTGAGCTGGCCGGCGTTCTTCCAGGCACGGATGAGCGTCTCTTGCACGACGTCCTCTGCTCGCTGCCGATCACCGGCGACCAGCCGAAGGACATACGCAAGGAGTGGTCCGGCGTGCTCCCGATACAGGGCACGCATCAGCTCCTCATCAGGCTCCGAGGGCTGGGACATGCGATGTCGGGCCCTCGATCCACGTTCATTGGCCACGACGGAATCCTTGCGCACGCCCACCTCCGATGTCCGGGGGTTCCCCCAGTCGGTCGCTCGCCCACAGGTACGCAGGTGGGCCGCGAGGTGTTCAACGTGACGTGACACTTTTCTCCGGGGTGCCATGACGAGAGGGACATGGGCGCACATTCCCACCGCGTGATCTTTACATTTCCGACACATTGACTGCGGCGCGCCGGCTGCCCGTGCAACATCGAAGGCAAACGCAGTGTTGCCGAAATCACTTCAACACCGAAGCGGTCACTGACCTACAGAAGCCGCCAAGCGGACACCTAGGCTCGCGCGAGGGCCGCCCTCCGGCGGTGCCGGGCCACTCGTTCACGGTTCCCGCAGACCTCGCTGGAGCACCAGCGGCGCCGACGCCCCCGGGACGTATCCAGGTACACAATGGGGCAGTTGTCCCCTTCGCACTCCCGCACGGCCGCCCACACGACGGGATCGGTGAGCAGCTCCACGGCGTCCCGGGCGACGGCCCCGAGCAGCGCCCCGCACCCGGGCGGGCCGTCCAACTCCCGCCTGAGCGTGCCGTCCTCACCGCGTACGGCACGCGGGGCCGGGGGCGCGATCCGGGCGATCTCGTTGAGACGGCCGAGCGCGGGCCCGTACGACCGTCCGTCGGCCGCGAGCCCACCCCGCACCAACAGCCCGACGTGCCCGCGCAGTTCACGGAAGCCCGCGAGCCACCCGGCATCGGCGTGCGCCAGCGCGGTGCCCGCCGGGACCAGTCCGGAGCCGACGATCCAGGCACGCAACGGCCCGACCGCGTCCAGCCGTTCGCCGGGATGGCTCGTCGAGAGAAGATCCAGGCAGATCCGCCCGGCGTCGAACCGCAGCTCGTACGGGGCCGAGGCCGTACCCAGTGCCATGTGCCTGTCACCGCCTAGGGCAGGGAACCATTCCCTCTCTCACAGTGCCTTCCCGCTCGCACGTCCGGAACCCCTCGTACCGGCGCTGGACGCACACGTATGCGACCGCGCGTCTCGGCCATGTCCTGTCGGTGATCACGCAGGTTGACTGAAGGACATGACAGTGACAGAGAGCATCAGCATGCGACGGCGGACGACCGCCGGTGCCGTCCTGGGCGCGGCCACGGTCACCATGGGCCTGATCGCCGGGGTCTTCTACATCTTCGCCTGCGCGGTCATGCCCGCCCTGCACCGCAGCGACGACCGCGTCTATGTCGATGTCATGCGCGACATCAACGACGTGATCCAGAACCCCGTGTTCTTCCTGAGCTTCATGGGGGCACTGGTACTGACGGGCGTGTCGGCATGGCAGCTCCGGCACGCGTCCTGCACCCGGTGGGTGTGGGCGGGGTTCGCCGCGTACGCCCTGACGTTCCTCGTCACGGTCGCATTCAACATCCCGTTGAACGACGCACTGGCCAAGACCGGGAACGCGTCGGACCTGCGGGATGGGTTCGAGAGCGCGTGGGTGGCGTGGAACGCCGTACGGGCCCTGCTGTCGACGGTGGCACTGGGGTGCCTGGCGAGGGCGCTGGTGCTGTACGGGCGCTTCTCGGCAGCGGCCGACAATGTCAGCCCGTCTGGGGGTACCCCCTGCTCGTAGAGCTTGGGGGAGCTTGAGGACGAGGCCGTTCAGGCCGAAGCGGGGGCTGGGGGCGGCAGCCCCCAGAGACGGTCACACCAGCACCGGGCACCGACTCACGCATCCGCATACTTCGTGTCCGCCGCAGGATCCAGTGCCAGCCGGTACCCCCGCTTCACCACGGTCTGGATCAGCTTCGGCGCCCCGAGTGCCGTACGCAACCGGGCCATCGCCGTCTCCACCGCGTGCTCGTCCCGCCCGGTCCCCGGCAGCGCCCGCAGCAACTCGGCCCGCGCGACGACCCACCCCGGCCGCCGGGACAGCGCCCGCAGCAGCGACATCCCGGCCGGCGGCACCGGCTTCAGGGCCCCGTCCACCAGCACCGCGTGCCCCCGGATCTCCATTTGGTGCCCGGCGACCGGCAACGACCGTGCCCGGCCAGGCAGTTCCTGGCACAGCAGCTGTACGAGGGGCCCGAGCCGGAACCGCTCCGGCTGGACCGTGTCGATGCCCCGCGCCTGGAGCGGCAACGCGGTGACCGGCCCCACGCAGGCCGGCAGCACATCGTGGTTGAGGGCCGTGAGCAGTTCGGCGAGCAGCCCCCGCTCCTCGGCCCGGGACAGCAGGGACACGGCGGCCGGGGCACTGGTGAAGGTGAGCGCGTCCAGCCCGCGCGAGACGGCCGCGTCGATCAGCCGGTCCACCGGCCCGATGTCCTCCGGCGGCATCCACCGGTACACCGGCACCGGAAGCACCTCCGCTCCCCCGGCCCGCAGCGCCTCCACGAACCCCGGCAGCGGCTCGCCGTGCAGCTGTACGGCGATACGGCGCCCGTCGACCCCTTCCTCCAGCAGCCGGTCCAGCACCTCGGCCATGGACTCGCTCGACGGCGACCACTCCTCGGTGAGCCCGGCGGCCCGGATGGCGCCCTTGACCTTGGGCCCGCGGGCCAGCAACTCCACCCCGCGCAGCCGCCCGAGCAGCGCCTCGCCGAGCCCCCACCCCTCCGCGGCCTCGATCCATCCGCGGAACCCGATGGCGGTCGTGGCGACGGCCACGTCCGGTGCCTGGTCGATGATCTCCTTGGTGGCCGCGAGGAGTTCACCGTCATCGGCGAGCGGCACGATTCTCAGCGCAGGCGCGTGCAGAACGCTGGCACCGCGCCGCTGAAGCAACGCGCCCAGCTCATCGGCCCGGCGCGCGGCCGTCACGCCCACGGTGAACCCCGCGAGGGGCCCGTGTTCTGGTCGCTGCTGTTCCTCGTACATGGCTCTCGTCCCGCACTCGAGTAGTCGTACCGCTCTGTGTCCGTACTTCCGGCAGATCGCCCCGCTCGGTTCGTCCCGCTGGGTACCTGGATGTCGAACGAGCCTGTCAACGGCGCGTGACAGGCTCGGTTCGACTTGATGTCACCGGTGTTACGTCACACCTCGGCATAGCTGAGCTGCGGCTTTGCCTCGGCGACGGCAGTGTCGTGCGCCACTTCGGCCGGGCGGCGAAGGTATACGGCCCAGGTCACCACGAAGCAGAGGCCGTAGAAGGCCAGGAAGGCGACGAAGGCGCCGGTGCCGGAGCCGTAGGAGAGGTAGGACTGCCGGAAGGCGAGGTTGATGCCGACGCCGCCGAGCGCGCCGAC
Source organism: Streptomyces sp. HUAS 15-9 (assembly GCF_025642155.1). Lineage (NCBI taxonomy): Bacteria > Bacillati > Actinomycetota > Actinomycetes > Kitasatosporales > Streptomycetaceae > Streptomyces > Streptomyces qianjiangensis. The sequence goes on from NZ_CP106798.1 coordinate 3,438,877, forward strand.
CGCCCCGATGAGCCCCATGGAGGCACCGGACAGCCGCCGCCCGTAGGAGGCCGCCTCCTCACCGGTGAGTCCCTTGGCCAGGGCCTTTGCCTGGAAGATGCCGGGGATCATCTTGTACGTCGACCCGTTGCCGAGCCCGGTGAGCACGAACAGGACGACGAAGACGGAGACGAACAGCGGCAGCGACTTCTGCATGCTGGCGACGACGAGGCCACCGGTTGCCGCGGCCATGCCCACGTAGTTCCAGAGGGTGATCTTCGCACCGCCGTACCGGTCGGCGAGCCAGCCACCCACGGGCCGGATCAGCGAGCCGAGGAGCGGGCCGATGAAGGTGAGGTACGCGGCCTGCAGCGGGGTGCGCCCGAACTGGACCTGCAGGACCTGCCCGAAGGCGAAGGCGTAGCCGATGAACGACCCGAAGGTGCCGATGTAGAGGAAGGACATGATCCAGGTGTGGGCGTCCTTCGCGGCGTCCTTGGCGGCACCGGTGTCGTTCTTCACGGTCGCGAGATTGTCCATGAAGAGGGCGGCGAGAATGGCGGCGATCACGATCAGCGGGATGTAGATGCAGAGCAGCACACGCGGACCGCCGCTGGCCCCGATGATGGCGAGGGCGGCCAACTGGATGACGGGCACACCGATGTTGCCGCCGCCGGCGTTCAGCCCGAGCGCCCACCCCTTCTTCCGCAGCGGGAAGAAGGCGTTGATGTTGGTCATGCTCGACGCGAAGTTCCCGCCGCCGATGCCCGCCAGCAGGCCGACCAACAGGAAGGTGTCGAAGGAGGTCCCCGGCTTCATCACGGCGAACGCGGCCGCGGTCGGGACGAGCAGCAGCCCGGCCGAGATGATCGTCCAGTTCCGCCCGCCGAAGATCGCCACGGCGAAGGTGTAGGGGACGCGGACGACGGAGCCGACCAGCGTGACCATCGAGGTCAGCAGGAACTTGTCGGCCGGGGTCAGCCCGTACTCCGGGCCCATGAAGAGGACGAGTACGGACCACATGGTCCAGATCGAGAACCCGATGTGCTCGGACAGCACCGAGAAGACAAGATTCCGCCGGGCGACCTTCTCGCCGGTCGCGTTCCAGAACGCCTCGTCCTCCGGATCCCAGTGCTCGATCCAGCGGCCTCCCCTGCTCGGGGCGGGGGCTGTACTAGGGGCTGTCATGACGCCTCCACGGTGCTCAGGGGCTCGGTTCTTTCCACGAGTGACTGAGCCCGAAGGTAGGGAGGACGCGTTTCCGACCTGTGGCTGTGGGTGACCGGAATGGAACTTTGCTCTCACTCGGCGGGTGGGGTGCCGGTGAGGGCGATTCCGCGGGCGAAGGCGTCGAGGGCGGGGAGGGCGCCGTACAGGCGGCCCAGCGCCGGGGTGACGGGTGAAGAGCTGGACGTCGGTGGGGCGGGAGGTGGCGCGCCAGTGGTAGGTGAGGACGCCGAGGAGGGCGTCGGGGTCTGTGGGGTAGTCAGGGTCGAGGCGGACGAGGCGGAGGACGCGGCTGCCCGTGCCGAAGTGGTCCGTGGCGAACGGCTCCCGCACCGTCTCGTCGCGCGTCGGGTCTCGGGACCCGAAGAAGGCTCAGTACCGGGACCTCGGCTGTATTGCGGGCTGTCATCGGTTGACGGCCTGCATCTCCTGCACGACCACGGGTACGAGCCGGTGCCCGGGGAGCACAGGTATTTCACTCCACGGGGTGGCATCTCGTCCGCCTTCGGAGTGTCGGCGTTCTCGATGCCAGCCGGAGGGGGGCACCCTTATACGCCCAGAACGCTTACGCGGCGCATGTCCTGGCCCCACGCTTCGAGTTCAGGTCGGTGGTCTGCCACACGCCCTCCTCGTTCTTCCGCAGGTGCGTGGTGTACGCGACGTACGGGCTCTGTTTCGACGGGCCTTTGTCCACCTTGCCGGTCTTGCGGTTCTTGTTGAATCCCTTGCTCTCGTCGGAGCAATAGACAACAGTCGCTGTTGTGTCCCCGGAAAGCGTGACCTCAGGTGCGTAGTAGCGGGTGGTGCCCGTGAAGGAGAGGTTGGCGTCCAGGTAGGCCTGTACCCAAGCCGCGGCGTCTTTCAGGGCCTTGTCCCGGTAGTAGAACGAGAGGCCCGGCGCGCCCGTGTCGCCGCGCAGGATGGCGTCGTTCGTGGCATCGATCCGTGCCGCGGTGTCCGCCAGGACCGCGTCCTTGGCCGCGTCGCCGGTCTTCCAGTCGTCGTAGTTGTCCGTGACGTCCGACGGCAACGTGATCTTCGGGCGGTAAGCCGAAATTGCCCCAGAAGGACTCGGCGAAGCCGAGGCCCTGCCCCCCGTGTCCGCCCCAGGGGTCATGTCGTTCGACTTCGGCTTCGACCCACCCCCGCCGCAGCCGGCAAGCAGAAGTACGGCCGTCACACCGGCGGCGGCTGTCGTGAGCAGGCGGGGTCGGCGGGTCACGTTGTGGCTCCTATCAGGGATTCGGTCGGCGCGTCAGGGCTGGCACTCGGCACTGCCGCTCTGCGAAATGATCTTCTGGATCACCCAGACGCCCTTGCCGTTCCTCTTGAGCGACGTGTGGTAGCTGACGTAGCTCTTTGCGGTGACCTCGGTCTTCTTGATCTTGTTGGGCAGGTACTTGACGTACGCCTTGCCCTGGTCCTCGCAGTAGCTGAGGGAGGCCGTTCCGTCCTTGGAGACGGCAACCACCGGAGAGTAGAAGCGGTACGCGCCGGTGAGGCTTGCCTTGAGGTCCACATAGTTCTGGATGAACTTCTGCGTGCCGGCGGCAGCTTCACCCTCGTAGTAGTAGAGGTACGGCTTGTCGAGCGCGTTCTGGTGGACGATCGCAAGGTCCACCGCCTTGATGGACTGCTCGCTGTCGGACAGGACCGCGTCCTTGTCCTTGTCGCCCGTCTTGGGCCAGTCAAAGGTGTACGACAAGTCGGACGGCATCTCGGTCTTCGGGCGGTCACCGTTCGCGGAGGCCGAGGCGCTGGGAGAAGCAGACGCGTCGCCCCGCGTATCCGCCGCCGAGTTCCTGTCGTTCGACTTCGTCCCGCCTCCGCCTCCGCCGCAGCCGGCTAGCAGTAGTACGGCCGTCACACCGGCGGCGGCAGTCGTGAGCGGGCGGGAACGGCGGGGCACGGTGGGCTCCTGGTGAGGCGGGGGCGGTTGGGTCCGAGAAGCAGCCCGTACGGTATCGGGCCCGAGTGTCGCTGTACCAGGGCGAATTGCTCCGCGCCCGGTACTCCGAAGGGGCTGGTTACGCGCCCTGCGGTGTGCGCGGCCCCTCGAACCGTTCGGCCACAGCCTCGGGCTTCGTTTCGGCCCGGGAGTTCCTGCCAGGACGGGGAGTACTGGAGCAGGATGACCACGAATCCGAGCGACCAAGCCGCCTGGGCCAGTGGTCGCCACTTCTTCACGCGCGTACATCCCCCTCGGGACAGTTCCGGGCGCGCCGACGATCCCGAGCACACGTCGACAGGACCAGGCCCCCACCTGGTCAGAGCGCCCTCTCGTACCACAGCGTGCTCGGGCCGCGAATGCAGCACACACGCGAGGGCCGATGTACGTGGTGTGTCATTTGTGGGCATTCATGAGTGCCTCATCCATGGCGTGAATCCATCCATCGGTCGGCCGTATCAGCCAGCCCTCGGATCGGGTGATCTCCGCCGCTGCCCGTCGAAGCGCATCGAACCCGGGATGGACCAGCCCCTTTCGCCACACGAGTGACACAGGCGACAACGGGACGGGGTCGACGAGAGGCCGCAGCACCGTCCGATGCATGGCCGGAAAGTCCACCACGGCGAGGATGGGATTGCGTGTCTTCGCCATGATCCGCTCGAACTCCTCGTCCCCGACGGCCAGCGGAAGGGGGGAGGCGACCCGGATGCCGCGTCCCTCGAAGAGGTGGTGGGCGAGGTCGGTCCACTCGGGCGTGCGCGGATTCCCGGCACCGGCGTACACGGTCTCCCCGGCCAGCGCGGCCAGCGGCACCGCCTCCAGCGGGGCCAGCGGATGGTCGTCGGGCAGGACGACGGCCATCGGCTCGTACCGCACGGGCTGGTGCGCGAGACCGGCCCGTAGCGCGGGGGCCAGGCCCGCGAACCGCCCGAAGGACGCGTCGAGGCGCCCGGCGAGCAGTTCGGCGGCCGCGCCCGTCAGTCCGCTCTCGTAGCGGGCCATCAGCTCGCAGTCCGGCGCGAGTTCCCGGGCCCGGTGCAGCACACGGCGGCCGGTGGCCAGGCCCGGAGAGTTCAGGTCCACCAGCAGGGGGCGGGCCTGCCCGAACGCGGCGAGCAGTTCGTCCTGGGCGGCGAGGACCCGGCGGGCGTACGGCAGCAGCCGCTCGCCGTCGGCGGTCAGCGTGACCTGCCGGGTGGTCCGTACGAACAGCTCGGCGGCCAGCTCCCGCTCCAGCCGCCGTACGTCCCGGCTGAGCGCCTGCTGGGCGACGTACAGGCGGGCCGCGGCGCGGGTGAAGTGGAGCTCCTCGGCGACGGTGACGAAGGCGCGCAGGAGGCGGGGGTCCAGGTGGGAGGTGGTCGGCATCCGGCGAATTTACAACGAGGGTGCGTCAATCGGCAGGGATCAGGTGTTGGACCCCTTGATCCACTCCGGGTGACGGTGGGGTCATGCCTCAGCTCTCCGTGCCCCGGCTCCGCCTCGCCCCGTACCGGCGTCTCTTCGCCCGCCCCGGCACCCGTGCCTTCACCGCCGGGAACCTGATCGCCCGGCTCCCCATGGGCATGTTCGGGGTGAGCGCGGTCGTCATGATCGCCGGTGCGCGGGGCTCGTACGCGCTCGCCGGCGCCGTCACCGCGACGGGGCTGGCCGCGACCGCGGTGGCCGGGCCCTGGGTCGCCCGGCTCGTCGACCGGCACGGGCAGGCGCGGGTCGCCGTACCGGCCACGGTCACCGCCGTGCTGGGCAGCCTCGCGCTGCTGCTCTGTGTCCGCCTCGGCGCTCCGGACTGGACCCTGTTCGCGGCGTACGCCGCCACCGCCACCACCCCCAACATCGGCGGCCTGTCCCGCGCCCGCTGGGCCCATGTGCTGCACGACGACCCGGACGCGCTGCACACCGCGAACTCCTTCGAACAGACCGCGGACGAGCTGTGCTTCATGCTCGGCCCGGTTCTGGCGTCCTTCCTGACCGGAGCGCTCTTCCCGGAGGCGGGCACGCTCGTGGGCGCCGCGCTGCTGCTGGTCGGCATGCTGCTGTTCAGCGCACAGCGCGCGACCGAGCCGCCGCCCCGGGGACGCACCCGGGCCGCGTCACCGCTGCGCACCCCCGGTATCCCGCCCCTGCTGGCCTGCTTCGTCGCCACGGGCGCGGTGTTCGGCTCGATGGAGGTCGTCACCATCGCGTACGCGGACGGGCAGGGTCATCGTTCGGCGGCGGGTGCGGTGCTGGCGCTCCAAGCGGCGGGTTCCTGCGCGGCGGGGCTGCTGTACGGGGCGCTGAAGCCGACCGCTCCGCGGCTGTCGAGGTGTCTGCTCGCGATGACCGCGCTGATGTCCCTGCCGCTGCTGGCCGCGCGCACGACCGGTTCCCTCTGGGCGCCAGCCGCGGCCCTGCTCGTCGCGGGCATGGCGACCGCGCCGACCATGGTCACGGCGATGACCCTGGTCCAGCGACTCACGCCCGAGGACCGTCTGAACGAGGGCATGAGCCTCGTCGTCACCGGCCTGCTGACCGGCATAGCCTGCGGTTCGGCGGCAGGCGGCTACCTGGCGGAACACACCTCCCCGACCACCGCGTACGCGGCACCGGTCACGGCGGCGGCCCTGGCCCTGCTGATCAACTCCTCGACAACGGCCTTCCGTTCAGCTCGTCGAGCCGTCGGCGTACCCGAGGAAGGCGGTCCAGGCATCGGAACGGACGGCGAATTGGGGGCTTCGAGTGCCTAGCTTGGAGTCTCGGATGTGGATGGTGCCGGGGCGTATCGCGACTTCAATGCATTCGCCACCCTGAGAGTCGCTGTGGCTGGACTTACGCCAGGTGTAGGCAACTTCGAGGCATTCGCCACCGCCGCTGCTGCTGTAGCTGGACGTGAACCACACCAACTCGGCGCTCACAGCTCCTCCGCCAACTTCGTGATGAACCGGGCCGACTCGCCGGGGTTCAGGGCCTGCCGGAGGATCATGGCATGCCGCTGAACGATGGCGCTGACCTTATCGGCGTCTGCGTACAGACTTCCGGTCTCCTGCCCTTCTTCATAGACCAGTAGCTCGTGTTCAGGAGCTTCCACCAACACGAACGGGCCATCCACACCCGGACCAGCGCCTACGAACTGCAATACCTGAATCGTCACGTTACGTGCCTCACCAGCCTCCACCAGTCGGAGAAGCTGCCGCCTGTGCGCTTCGACGCCCCCAACCGGATTCTTCAGCGCGGCTTCCCCGATCGCAAAGCTGAACGCCCTGGTCTGCTTGCCCAGCAATGCCTGCCTCTCCAGCCGCCCAGCGACTCGCTCCTCAATGGTCTCGTCATCGAGCGGAGGCAGGTACGCGTCCAGCAACGCCCGCATCGTCTCCTCGGTCTGCAGCAAACCGGGGATGTGGAGGGGTTGGTGGAAGCTGAGAGAGATCGCCTCGGCTTCGTACCGCACGTATCCCTCAGCGTACGAGAGGAATTTCTCCGGCTTCAGAAACTCATGCGCGGCAACCAACTTGCCCCGCGCCCCGCACAGTTGATCCGCAATCTGCAGCAGGCGCAGCGTGGGGCGCCGCCTCCCGCACTCCATCGACTTGACGTACTCGCCGTCGTATCCGGCCTCCTCGGCCAGCGCCTGACGGCTGACCCCCGCCTCCTCCCGCCACAACTTGATCTGGCCGCCGCAGTACCGCCAGTTCTGCTGCGCCTGCCGGGACTCCCCCGAAGCCACGCACTCACCCGCCTCCCGCTGCCACACCGTGTACAAGCACGCTGTGTACCCGTTCCGCTACTCCCGAGGCTAGGTGGCAACCACCAGCCTGATCACGGCAAAGACGGAGAATCACACGCAAGGAACCTCGCGAGCATGGACATCGAGTGGCGCCTCCCCCGGCACGCCCGCAGCGTGGGCCGGGCCCGAACCCTCCTCCGGGAACAGGCGACGTCCTGGGAACTCCCGGACGACCTGACGCAGACGGCGGTCCTGCTGCTCAGCGAGCTGATGACGAACGCCTACCGCCACGCGAAGGTCTCACCCGGTCGCGAGATCCGCGCGCGCTGCGTCCTGGAGGCAGGTCGGCTGCGCATCTCGGTGGCCGACGCGTACGACATGCTGCCGGCTCCCCGCGAGGCATCGCCCGACGACGAGTCCGGCCGGGGGCTGACACTGGTGGCGGCCCTGGCGGACGACTGGGGCGCCGGCCCTCGTCCTGGTGGCATCGGCAAGACGGTCTGGTTCGAGTTCAAGGCTGATCCCCTGGACGCGCACGGCAAGGGGCCCGCACTCGGGTGAGTTGTTATGAATCCGGGCATGACGAAGGCCTCGTCACCCGAAAGCGACGAGGCCTCTGTCCACATGGGATGAGTGGAGATGGCGGGAATCGAACCCGCGTCCAACGGTGCAGAACCAGGGCTTCTCCGTGTGCAGTTCGCTGTGATTTTCTCGGCCCCGGCGATCACGCGAACAAGTCGCCGACGGGCCCAGTCACTGTTAGATTTCCCTCTTCACCCCGTGACCGGGATCAAGGTTTAGTCCCCTAGCTGATGCCAGGATCCGGGTCGGGAACAGCCCCGGGCTGACACTCCCATTAAGGAGAGTTTCGCTGGTCGCTACTTATCAGGCAGCGAGCGCGAAACGCTCGGGAGAATCGCTCTTAACAGTGGCGATTATTTTTTTCGGCCTGTGGTTTACGAGATCATGGCCGCTTTCTCGACACGCTTCCCCTGCCTCGACATCCGCTGTCGAAACCGATCATCCCCATGTTGATTTTTCAAACCCTCCACAGAGGGCCCCTCCGAAGAGGGCCTCACACCTGCTGTGCGGTGCAGTTGTCATCGTACGTGAACAACGCGGGTCGGTGCCAGCGCATTCCCGCCCCTAGGCGCCGCGCTGCTTGCGCTTCGCCGACGCGATGGCGCGGTCGGCCTCCCGGCGGTCCTGCTGGGCACGCAGCGTCTGCCGCTTGTCGTACTCCTTCTTGCCTCGCGCGAGGGCGATCTCGGCCTTGGCCCGGCCGTCCTTGAAGTACAGGGCGAGGGGCACGATGGTGTGGCCCGTCTCCTGCGCCTTGACCTCCAGCTTGTCGATCTCCTCCCGGTGCAGCAGCAGCTTGCGCTTGCGGCGCACCGAGTGGTTGGTCCAGGTGCCCTGGCTGTACTCGGGGATGTGGGCGTTGTGCAGCCACGCCTCGTTCCCGTCGATCTGCACGAAGCCGTCGACCAGCGAGGCCCGCCCCTGACGCAGCGACTTCACCTCGGTGCCGGTCAGCACGAGACCCGCCTCGTAGGTGTCGATGATCGCGTAGTCGTGGCGTGCCTTCTTGTTCTGCGCGACGATCTTGCGCTTGCCGCCCTTCTCGCCGTCCCGGGACTTGGCGGCCGTCCCCTGCTTCTGCTGGGACTCCTTCGGTACGTACATTCCCTTGCTCATAGTGCCGTCCATTTTCGCACTACGTAGGGGGTGCGGGGGAAGCCGATTAACAACGGGCGACGCGTCTAGGAGGGGTCGCCCAGACCGCCGAGGATGCTCTGTGCCCGCTGCAGTGGCTGGCGCCCGGCGTCCAGGTCGGGGGTGATGCCGCGGCCGTCGACCGAGTGGCCCGAGGGGGTGCGGTAGTGGCCCACGGTCAGCTCGGCCACGGAGCCGTCGGGCAGCCGGGTGGGCATCTGGACGGAGCCCTTGCCGAAGGTGCGGGAGCCGACGACGACCGCGCGGCCGCGGTCCTGGAGGGCGCCGGTGAGCATCTCGGCCGCGCTCATCGTGCCGCCGTCGACGAGCGCGACCAGGGGCCTGGTGGTGTCGCCGCCGGCGTCGGCGTGCAGGGCGCGCTGCTCGCCGTCGATGTCGTAGGTGGCGACCAGGCCGCCGTCGAGGAAGGCGGAGGCGGTGGTGACGGCCTCGGTGACCAGGCCGCCGGAGTTGCCGCGCAGATCGAGGACGATCCCGGCGCCGGCCGGGGCCTGCCGTACGGCGCTGCGGACGACGTCGCCGGAGCCCTTGGTGAAGGCGGCGATCCTGATGACGAGGACATCGCCGGGGAGCCTGCGGACGGTGACGGAGTCGGTGGACAGGCGGGCCCGGCGCAGCGTCCGGCTCCACGCGCGCGTGCCGCGTTCCAGGCCCAGGCGGACGGTGGTACCCGCGGGGGCGTCCTGTGCGTCACCGCGCAGTGATGAGACGACCTCGGTGACGGGCCGCCCGTCGACCTTCTCGCCGTCGACGCTGCGCAGCCGGTCGCCCTTGCGGATTCCGGCCTCGGCCGCGGGCGACCCGGACTGCACCCGGGTCACCTCGATCCGTCCGTCGCGCTCGCGCCGTGCCCACAGGCCGACGCCGGTGTACTCGCCGTCGAGGGCCTCCTGGAACTCCTCGTACTCGCCCTCGGAGTAGACGGCGGCCCAGCGGTCCCCGCTGCGGCTGACGGCACGCTCGGCGGCCTCCATGGGGGACGTGCCGTCGGCCACGGCCGCGGCGGCGGCCTTCTGGACGGCGTCGTGACGAGGGGCCGTACGGGCCCGGTCCGGCGCGGGCCCGTGGCCAGCGTGATCGAAGTCGAAGGCACCGGTCGCGGCGCCGGCGGCCAGCACGCCGGCGAAGACCAACGTCAGGGCCGCCCCGCGGCGGATACGGCGGGGCTGACAGAACAGGTCACGGCCTGACATGCGGGTGAGTCTAGGACAACGCGGAGGGCCGCACGGTTCGTTGACCGTACGGCCCTCTTGGCATGCATCACACCTTCAGGTACTTGCGCAGCGCGAAGAATGCGGCAAGGGCGGGCATCAGCACGCTCGTGGCGAGGATCAGCGGGAGCTTGGTCAACACGGCGTCCCAGCCCACGAAGTTGATCAGATTGAGCTTCGAGGACAGGGCCATGCCGTGGTCGATGGTGAAGTAGCGCCCCACGACCAGGAAGAAGCAGGCGAGTCCGCCGCCGATCAGACCGGCGACCGCGGCCTCCATGATGAACGGCGCCTGGATGTAGAAGCCGGAGGCGCCGACCAGTCGCATGATCCCGGTCTCGCGCCTACGGCTGAACGCGGAGACACGCACCGTGTTGACGATCAGCAGCAGTGCGACGATCAGCATCAGCGCCATCACGCCGAGCGCGGCCCGGTTCATCAGGTTCAGCAGCCCGAAGAGGTTGTCCAGGATCCCCTTCTGGTCCTGCACCGACTGCACACCGTCACGTCCGTCGAAGGCGGTTGCGATCACCTGATATTTCTGTGGGTTCTTGAGCTTGATCCGGTACGACTCCTGCATCTGGTCCGGCGTGAGCGAACTGGCCAGCGGGGAGTCGCCGAACTGCTCCTTGTAGTGCTTGTACGCCTCGTCCTGCGACTCGTAGCTGACCTTCTCGACGACCGGCATCTTCTTCAGGTCGGAGATGATCTGCTTCTTCTGGTCCTCGGTGACCGCGCCCTTGGCGCAGTTGGGATCGGAATCGGCGTCGCTCTTGTTGCAGAGGAAGATCGAGACGTTGACCTTGTCGTACCAGTAGCCCTTCATGGTGCTGACCTGGTCGCTCATCAGCAGCGAACCGCCGAACAGGGCCAGGGACAGGGCGACGGAGACGATGACGGCGAAGGTCATCGTCAGATTGCGGCGGAGACCGACACCGATCTCCGACAGAACGAACTGGGCGCGCATGGCGTCTGGTTAAGCCTTTCCGTCGTGGAGCGTCGGGGCGGTCAGTGCTGGTAGCCGTAGACGCCGCGGGCCTGGTCGCGGACGAGGCGGCCCTTTTCCAGCTCGATGACGCGCTTGCGCATCTGGTCCACGATGTTCTGGTCGTGCGTCGCCATCACCACGGTGGTGCCCGTCCGGTTGATCCGGTCGAGCAGTTTCATGATGCCGACGGAGGTCTGCGGGTCGAGGTTGCCGGTGGGCTCGTCCGCGATCAGCAGCTTTGGCCGGTTGACGAACGCGCGGGCGATCGCCACGCGCTGCTGCTCACCGCCGGACAGCTCGCCGGGCATCCGGTCGTCCTTGCCGCCGAGCCCGACGAGATCGAGCACCTGCGGCACGGACTTGCGGATCTCGCCGCGTGACTTGCCGATCACCTCCTGTGCGAAGGCCACGTTCTCCGCGACCGTCTTGTTCGGCAGGAGCCGGAAGTCCTGGAACACCGTCCCCAGCTGGCGGCGCATCTGCGGCACCTTCCAGTTGGAGAGGCGGGCGAGGTCCTTGCCCAGGACGTGCACCTGACCATGGCTGCACCGCTCCTCGCGGAGGATCAGCCGCAGGAAGGTGGACTTTCCGGAGCCGGAGGACCCCACGAGGAAGACGAACTCGCCCTTCTCCACTTCCAGGGACACATCCCTGAGCGCGGGGCGGGTCTGCTTGGGGTAGACCTTGGAGACATTGTCGAATCGGATCACGGATGCACCACGGGTCGCCGGGGGTAGGTGTGCGTGACCATACGCGAACCAGGTGCGTGAGTGCAGTCGCCAGTAGGGGTTGCGTGTGGGTTGTGCGCTTTTGTGCCGGTGGGCTCTCTCCGGACGACCGCGCCCTTTGTCTTGGAACCTGGCACAGTGGAGGGGGAACGTTCTCGTTCCGGGAAGCGTTGTGTAGGTGAAGGCCGGTGCAAGGAGGGCGAGCGCATGACGTACGACCGGTTGGTGTGCGCGAACTGCGCGGCGCCCGTGAACGAGGGCCGGTGCCCTGTGTGCCGCGCCAACCGCGAGCGGCTGCAGCAGGAGCACTTCCTCGCGGGACTGAACCCGATGGCGCTGATCGCGCTGCTGGCGGTGCTGATCGCCGCGGTGGCGCTGCTGGCGCACCAGACCGCGTAGAGCGGCCACAGGACGGCTGAAGGGCCCGGAGCGACAGGCTCCGGGCCCTTCTACGTACGACGTGGGTACGTTCCGTAATCGCTCGGCCACCGTCAGGCGGCCGCACCGCCCCGGCCGCCCACGAGGCGCGGGAGGATGCGGAAGCCGATGCCACCGGCGATCATGGTGGCGGCGCCGACGATCAGGAACGCGGTCTGGCCGGCACCGGTCTCGGCGAGCTGCTTGCCGTTGCCCTGGGCCTGGGTGCCGGAGGACGTGTCGGTGAGGGCGGAGGTGCCCTCCTCCTGGGCGGAGGTGCCGGAGCCGCCGTCGGGGTCGGTGTTGCTGTTACCGCCACCGTTGCCCTGGCCATTGCCGTTGCCGTGGCCGTTCCCGTTCCCGTTCCCATTACCGTTCCCGCCGCCGTTGCCGTGCGTCGGGTTGGAGGTGGGCTGCTCGGAGGGCTGGTCGGTGGTCGGCTCCTCGGTGGGCTCGGTGGGCTCCTCCGTGGGGTCCGTCGGCTCGTCGGTGGGGACCGTGGTCTCCGTCGGGAGCTGGGTCGGGACGGCCGTGTCGGTCGGGTCCGGGGTCGGCGACTCGTCGGCGCACAGCACGCCGAGCACGCAGTCGTCCGACTCCGTGGCGGAGGCGGCGCCCGCGGCGGTCAGCGAGGCACCGGCGGCGATCACGGCACCGGCGGCAATCCGCGCGATCCGGATCCGCGTCTTATTGGTCATGTTTTGGCTACCCCCAGTAGCTGAGTGTCAATGAGCGGCGCCTGGGGACGGCGGTGATCGACGGGGGCGGCTGACGAAATCCGCTGTAGCTCAAGTCCCCCGGTTCACATGCGCCCCAGAGATACGCATGCCACGCTTTACCCTTCCGATTTTTCATAGCAACGTCAAGGCCGTTGCGCGCGTGATGTCCACTTGCGGGGCGTTTGCCGGTGGTTGGGACTTGTGACTGTGACGTAAAACCCAGACAAATGCCAACTGCCGCCTCGAGGGCGGCAGTTGTCAGGGACTACCAAGTCGACAAATCAACTCTTCCCGATTACTTCTCCTGCTGCTTGCGCCAGCGAATGCCGGCCTCCAGGAAGCCGTCGATCTCACCGTTGAACACGGCCTCGGGGTTGCCGACTTCGTGCTCCGTCCGCAGGTCCTTGACCATCTGGTACGGGTGGAGCACGTACGAACGCATCTGGTTGCCCCAGGAGTTGCCGCCGTCGCCCTTGAGGGCGTCCATCTTGGCCTGCTCCTCCTGCCGGCGCCGCTCGAGGAGCTTGGCCTGCAGCACGTTCATGGCGGTGGCCTTGTTCTGGATCTGCGACCGCTCGTTCTGGCAGGAGACGACGATGCCGGTGGGAATGTGCGTGATGCGCACGGCGGAGTCGGTGGTGTTGACGCCCTGGCCACCGGGGCCGGAGGACCGGTAGACGTCGATGCGCAGGTCGGACTCGTCGATCTCGACGTGGTCGGACTGCTCCACGACGGGCAGGACCTCGACACCCGCGAAGGAGGTCTGGCGGCGGCCCTGGTTGTCGAAGGGCGAGATACGCACGAGGCGGTGCGTGCCCTGCTCGACCGAGAGCGTTCCGTAGGCGTACGGCACCTGGACGGCGAAGGTGGTGGACTTGATGCCCGCCTCCTCCGCGTACGAGGTCTCGTAGACCTCGGTCTTGTAGCCGCGCTGCTCGGCCCAGCGCAGATACATGCGCTGAAGCTTTTCGGCAAAGTCGGCGGCGTCGACGCCACCGGCTTCCGCCCGGATGTTGACGAGCGCCTCACGGGAGTCGTACTCACCGCTGAGCAGCGTCCGGACCTCCATCTCGTCCAGCGCCTTGCGGACGGCGGCGAGCTCAGACTCCGCCTCGGCGCGGGTGTCCGGGTCGTCCTCCTCCTCGGCCATCTCGAAGAGCACGGCGAGATCGTCGATCCGCCCCCGCAGCGCCTCGGCCTTCCTGACCTCGGCCTGCAGATGGCTCAGCTTGCTGGTGATCTTCTGCGCCTCGTCCGGGTTGTCCCACAGGGACGGCGCGGCCGCCTGCTCCTCGAGCACGGCGATGTCTGCCCTCAGCTTGTCGAGGTCCAGAACGGCCTCGATCGACTCCATGGTCGAGGAGAGGGACTTGAGCTCTTCGGATACATCGAGGACTGCCACGCCTCCAGCGTAACGGCTCCGCCGCCCGACCCCGCCCGAGAGTGCCCCGGCACCCTCCCTGCCCTGCCTGGGGCGGGCACCACCGGGCACCCTGACCGGGTCCGGTCAGGGTGTCGATGATGTGTGTGTGTCCTTCGGGGGCGCGTCCGCGTTGTCGTCCGAGGTTGCCCACCATGCGCCCGCGCCGACCGCCGCCGCCAGTACCGCGCCGGCCACGCCCAGGGTGATCCTCCGGCGGCGGGTGACGGCACGGTGGCGGGCGGAGCCGGGGCGGGGTGCTCCCGAGGCCCGGGGGGCTCTGGCCGTGCCCCGCGCGCCGCCGGCGAGCTCGTCGGGGCCCGGGACCCTCATCGACGTATGCGTGTCCCGGTTGGAGTCCGGGCGTGCGCCGGGGACGAGGGACACCGCTCCCCGTCGTCGTACCGGCTCGCCCGCCGACGCGGGAACCGGCTCCGCGGACTCCGTCTCCTCGGCCGCCTCCGAATCCGGCTCGTCCACGTCCAGCGGCGGCATCCCGGCCAGCAGCGGCAGCTGCTCCCGCAGTCGCGCCGCCAGCTCGGACGCCCGCAGCCGCGAGGCCGGCCCCTTCGCGAGGCACTGCACGATCAGCTGCCACAGCTCTTCCGGAATCCCCGGCAGCGGTACGACCGTCTCGGTCACGTGCCGCCGCAGCACCGCCCCGGGGTGCCCGCCGCCGAACGGCGTGAATCCGGCCAGCAGCTCGTAGAGCACGGTCGCCAGGGCGTAGATGTCCACCGCCGCGCGCGGGGGCAGCCCCTCCACGATCTCCGGGGCCAGATAGTCCGGCGTACCGATGATCTTCGTGGCACGGGTCCGCTTCGGGGAGTCGATCAGCTTGGCGACGCCGAAGTCCGTCAGCAGGGCGGGGTGCGCACCGCCGGGGCCCAGCGGCCCCTGCATGTCCAGCAGCACGTTCTCCGGCTTCACGTCCCGGTGCACGACCCCGGCCGCGTGCGCCGCGGCCAGCCCGTCCGCCACGTCCGCGACGATCGCCACCGCCGCCTCGGGCGCCAGCCGGCGTTCCCGCTCCAGGCGGGTGCGCAGGTCCGTGCCCCGGACCAGGTCCATGACGAGCGCCAGGTCGTTGCCGTCCACGACCAGGTCGCGCACCGACACGACGTTCGGATGCTCGAGCCCGAGCAGCGCCGTGCGCTCCTGCACGAAGCGTCCGACGAGCTCCTGGTCGGACGCGAGATCCTCGCGCAGCAGCTTGATGGCGACGGGACCCTCCGGACCCTCGCCCAGCCACACCGTGCCGGCGCTGCCCCGCCCCAGGATCTGGTTGGCGGTGTACCGGCTGCCGATCTTCCGTGCCAAGACTGCTCCTACAGACGCGTGTTGTCGTTAAAAGTACGCGTCCGACGTGCCGACCTTCACCACGGAGACAGAAATCACCCGCCAGGTGTCGACAAATCCACAGACTGGCGATCAGTTGCCGCTGGTGGCGTTGCCCAGGTCCTTGACCCAGCCGGACACCGTGCTCACCAGGTCACTCAGCTGGTTCCAGTAGCCCTTGCCCTGCCCGATCCAGGTGTGCAGCGGGGTCAGGTCCCAGATGAGCCAGCCCGCGACGACCACGATGACGATCACGAACAGGCAGCCCTTCAGACAGCCGAGCCCGGGGATCTTCATCGGGTTGGCGCTGCGCTGCCGGGGCTCGCGCGCCGGGCGCCGGGGCTCCGCCGGTGCGGTAGCGGCGCGTACCGCTGGGGCTGCTGCTGCGGGGCGTACTGCTGCGGTAGGCCGTAACCGGGCGGCGGGCCCTGCTGCTGCCGCCGCGGCTGCGGACGCTGCTGGGGCTGCTGTCGCGGCTGCTGCTGCTGGGGGCGGGCCACCTGCCGCTGGGGCCGGCGGCGCAGCGGGTCCTCGTTCGGGTCGAGGTACTGGATCTGCGTCTGCTCGTTGCGGTCGCGGGCCGCGCGCAGCTGGGTCTGCCAGGGGTGCGGCTGGTCGGGCTGCTGCCCGCCGCCCGGCTGGTGCTGCGGCATGACGGCGGTCGGGTCCGCCGCCCCGGTGTTCGGCAGTACGGCGGTGGGGTCGGCCGCGCCCGCCGGACCACCGGTGTGCGGCAGGACGCTGGTCGCCGCGTTCGGGTCGAACGCGCCGGGCGCCGAGCCGCTCGGCAGCACCTGGGTCGGGTCGGCGGCCCCGGGCGCACCCGGTACGGCGGTCGGCGCCGGGTCGGGGGCCAGCAGGGCGCCCACGCCCTCCGCGGCGGCGATCTGCGCCGCATTCGCGTGCACACCGATGCCCTCGGCGACGACACGCAGCCCGCGCGCGAGGTTCTCGGCGCTGGGCCGTTCGTCCGGGTTCTTGCGCAGACAGCGCTCTATGACCGTCCACAGCGGGTCGGGCACGGTGGACGGGCGGCGCGGCTCGGCGCTGAGGTGCTGGTGGAGCACCTCCAGGGCGCTCCCGCCGGCGAACGGGGGACGGCCGGTGACCAGCTCGTACAGCAGGATGCCGGCGCCGTAGATGTCGACCGCGGAGGTCTGCGGGCGGCCCTCGGCGGACTCCGGCGCGACGTACGCGGGCGTGCCGACGAACTCGTGGGTGCGGGTGAGGCCCGGGGAGTCGGCGAGGCGCGCGATGCCGAAGTCGGTCAGCAGCGGGTGCATCCGGCCCTCGTGCTGCTGGAGCAGCACGTTGGCGGGCTTCAGATCGCGGTGGACGACGCCGTCGGCGTGGCTGGCGGCGAGCGCGTCGGCGATCTGGGCGGTCATCAGGGCCGCGGCGACGGGTGTGAGCGGGCCGTTCTCGCGCAGGTAGCGGTGCAGGTCGGGGCCCTCGACGAGGTCCATGACCAGGGCCAGCAGTTCGCCCTCGACCACCAGGTCGCGGACCCGGACGATGTTCGGGTGGGTCAGCCGGAGCAGGACGGACCGTTCCCGCAGGAACCGCATCACGATGTCCGCGTCGCTCGCGAGCTCCTCCTTGAGGACCTTGATCGCGACGGTCTCACCGGGCTGTCCGGGCACGGCCGCCTCGGCGCCCGCGGTCTCACGCTGGCGGGCTCGCCAGACGGTCCCGGTGGCGCCGCGTCCGAGCGGCTCCTCCAGGAGGTACTTGCTGCCTACCGGCCGCACGTCATGCGCTCCCTGCTGATGGCTGGTGTTCCGATCCACTCTAGTGCCGCTCCGTAGGGCACTACGTAAGCGTTCCCCAGCATGTTCGATGGAAAGACGCTCGCCTTGGCCGCCTGGTTGCCAGGCCCGGACGTGACCGATCTCAAGTGATCGTCGGCGAGGTACTGGTCAGGCACTTTTAGGGGCAGAGCTGACCAATCAAGATCACTTGATACCGGGTCGCGGGCGGATTGTCAGTGACAGGTGCGAGGATGCCTGCAGTACTGGCCGACGTGCTCGTGGGGTGGGGGGTAGTCCGCGCCCGTGCAGAAGGGACCGCTGACGGCGATGCAGATCCGGCTGACCGTCGTAGACCCGCTGGGCCCGTCCCTGGGGCGGGGCCGCGCCGCGAGCCGCGACGTGCTGGTCACGGCGCCCGCCGGCACGGACCTGGCGGCGGTGGCGTCGGCCCTGGGCTCGGCGGTCACCGGAGACGGCAGCCCGGGCCGCGAGTCCGCGGCCGCCGCGGTCGTGCTGTACGCGGGGGCGGAGCGGCTGGACGCCCGGCGCCGCACCCTCGGCGAGCCCCCGCTGGTCGACGGCGCCGTACTGTCCCTGGGCGCACCCGTCGAGCCCGAGGCGCATCCCGAGCTGGACGACGCCCCGACCCAGCTGCACGTGGTGGCGGGCCCGGACGCGGGCGGGGTCCATCTCCTGCACGGCGGCCAGGTCACCATCGGCCGCTCCGCCGACGCCGACGTCCCGCTCGACGACCCGGACGTCTCCCGGCTGCACTGTGCGGTGACCGTGGCCGCCGACGGCCGCGTCTCGGTCGCCGACCTCGACTCCACGAACGGAACGGCCCTGGACGGCACTCGGGTGGACACCCGCCCGGTGCGCTTCCCTCCGGGGGCCCTGCTGAGGATCGGCGAATCGGCTCTGCGGCTCACTCCGTGCGGGGGACCGGGAGCGCGGGTGGAGACCGTGCCCGACGGGGAGGGGTGCGTCCGGGTGACCCCGGGCGGGTCGGGGACCGCTGCCGACGATCCGGCGCCCCACGCGCGCGAGGACGGCACCGCGGGCGGCGACGCTCCCGGCGCACGCACACATCACGCGTACGGCCCGGCCGGCTGGGACTCCCAGGGCGCCCAGGAGCACCTCCCCGTGGAGCCGCCGGTCGTCCCGGAACAGGGCGGCGCGCCCAGGATCGAGAGCCGGGGCGGGGACACCCACGCCGGCCGCTTCGGAGCCGGCGGCACGGGCGCCGCCTTCTCCGGTACGACGGGACACGACACGGCACCGGACGCCCCCCACTCCGACGCACGCGCGCGTGAGGACGGACTTCCCGCCGGGCGCAAGGGCACTCCCCTGCGTGGCACCGAGGTGCCCCAGGGCCTGCGTCGGCGCGGCGGTATAGGCGCGTGGGCGCGGCGGCTCACCGGCGGCCGCGCGGAGCAACCGGCCGCCGGGCGCGAGGCGTACGGCGAGCAGGGTGCCGGTGAGGCCACCGCCCCGGCGGCCGGTGTCCCCCAGCAGCCCGACACCTGGCCGGATCCGGCAGCCCTGCTGCTGACGGCGCTGGGCCCCGGGCCGCGGCTGTGGGAGCGCGGGCCGGGACACCCCGAGACCCTCACGGTCCGGCTGGGCACCGCCGACCGATCGGCGCCGGACGGCGCGGGCCTGCTGCCCGCCGTGCCCGTGACCGCCGATCTGCGCGAGGCGGGTGCGCTGGGCCTGGCCGGGCGCGCGCGCGCGGCTGTCGGGGCTGGCCCGCGCGGTGCTGGCGCAGCTCGCCGCGCTGCACTCCCCCGACTCGCTGGAGATCGTCCTGATCAGCGCGGACCGCGCGCGCACCCTGGAGGAGCGCACCGCCGAGTGGTCCTGGCTGGGCTGGCTCCCGCATGTGCGCCCGGGCCACGGCCAGGACTGCCGGCTGCTGCTCGCCCACGACCGTGAACAGGCCGCGGCCCGCACCGCGGAACTCCTGCACCGCCTGGAGGACCAGGTGGCCGACGGGACGGCGGCGCGGCCTGCGCTCAGTGGGATTCCCCGGCCCGTCGACGGTGAGCGGCGTCCGGCCCGGCGGCCCTCCTGGGCGCGGGACGACTTCGGCGAGGACGGCACGGGCGGCTTCGCCGGCCCGTACACCGTGGTCGTCGTGGACGGCGACCCGGGCGGAACCGGTCTGCGCGAGGCGGTGGCGCGGCTGGCGGTGGAGGGGCCCCGGGCCGGGATCCACGTCGTGTGTCTGGCCGAGACGGACCCCGCCTCGCCCGCCTCGCCGGTGACGGAGACGTACGAGGCGGCGTGCGCGGTGGCGCCGACGTTCCGTGAGTGCGGTGCCGTGGCGCTGCTCGGCGGCGACGTGGCCACGGCGCTGCATCTGATGCGGGTGGCGCGCACGGACTCCCCCAGCGGCCCGGCCGTTCCCGTGGGCCCCGGCACGGTCGCCTCGGTCGACGCGGTCTCCCCGGCCTGGGCCGAGCGGTTCGCACGGGCGCTGGCGCCGTTGCGCACGGACGGTGCCGTCGGCGAGCGGCACGCGCGCGTGGCCGCGCCGCTGCCCCGGTCGGCGCGGCTGCTCGACGAGCTGGGGCTGGCCCGGGCCACCCCCGCGTCGCTGATGGCGCGCTGGGCGGACGCGGCCGACGACACGGAGTCACCGGCCGGCCGGGCCGTGGCCGTGCTCGGCGCCGGTCCGCGCGGCCCGCTCGGCGCGGACCTGGTGACCGACGGACCGCATCTGCTGATCGAGGGGCCGTCCGGCAGCGGCCGTACGGAGCTGCTGCGGGCGGTCGTCGCCTCGCTCGCCGCCGCCGAGCGCCCCGACCGGCTGGGCGTCGTCCTGATCGACGGCCGGGACGGCGTCGGCACGGCCGGAGGCCACGGCGAGGGCCTGCGCGTCTGCACGGACATCCCGCATGTCACGACCCACCTCACCGCGAACGACCCGGTGCGTATGCGGGAGTTCGCCCAGTCCCTGAGCGCCGAGCTGAAGCGGCGGGCCGAACTGCTCGGCCGGGACGGCTTCGCCGAGTGGCACGCGCACCGCGCGCTGTCGGGCCGTATGGTCACGCAGCGCACGGCGAGCGGACGCCCCGCCCCGTCCGGGGCCGGGGACCTCGACACCCCGCCCAGCTCCACGCTGCGGCTGCGGCCCGCGGCGGCGTCCCGTCAGCAGACCGAGGTGGCACCGCCGTTGCCCCGCCTCGTGGTGGTCGTCGACGATCTCGACGCGCTGGTCTCTCCGGCGCTGGGTTCGCCGGGGCGGCCCGCGGCGGGGTCCGTGATGCGGGCGCTGGAGGCGGTGGCCAAGGAGGGCGAGCGACTCGGCGTCCATCTGGTGGCTGCGTCCGGGCCCGGCGGCCGTACGGCGGAGACGGAACCGGCCCGCCGGGCCACCCTGCGCGTCGCCCTGGACGCACCGGCCTCCGGACCCGACGAACCGGCGCCGGGGCGCGGGCGGTTGACCTCGGCCGGACGCGTGACCGCGTTCCAGGGGGGCCGGGTGACGGGCCGTATCCCGCGTACCGCGACCCAGCGCCCCACGGTCGTCCCGCTGGACTGGCACCGCATGGGCGACCCACCGGCCCGCCGGCCCGTGCGCGAGCTCGGCAACGGCCCGACCGACCTGGCGCTGCTGGCCAGCGCGGTGGAGCGGGCGGCACGGGAGGTCGCGGCGGTGGAGATACCTTCGCTCCTGTGACGGGCGGCACACCGGCCCGTGCGACGGGAGGCACCCCAGCCCGCTGATCACGACGCGGTCACGATCCCCCACTTGACAGCGCAGGCGCTCTTGCCGCGTTCAAGCAGCCGGGCGTAGACCGGACCGCACGGCACAGCGCTCGGACGTTCAACGGAGAACGAAGAACGGGGCAGTGATGCGTAGCAAGAGCAACACCATCCGGACAAACAGGGCCGTCACCACACTCGCCACCCTCCTCGCGGGAGCACTCGCGCTCACCGCCTGCTCCAGCAACGACGACAAGAAGGGCGGCACCGAGAGCAGCAGCACCACCGCGACCGGCTCCGGCCTCGACCTTCCCAAGCTGGACGGCGTGAACCTGGAGGTCGCCGCCGTCTGGACCGGCCAGGAACAGAAGAACTTCAAGCAGGTCCTCGGGGAGTTCGAGAAGCGCACGGGGGCGAAGGTCACCTTCGTGCCCGCCCAGGACCCGATCATCAACTTCCTCGGTTCGAAGATCGCCGGCGGTCAGCCGCCGGACGTCGCGATGCTCCCGCAGCCCGGCGCCATCAAGCAGGCCGTGGACAAGAAGTGGGCCAAGCCGCTGGGCGCCGAGGCGCAGGCGGAGCTCGCCAAGAACTACTCGCAGGGCTGGCAGGACATCGGCAAGGTCGACGGCAAGCAGTACGGCGTCTACTACAAGGCCGCCAACAAGTCGCTGATCTGGTACAACGCCAAGGCGTTCGAGAACGCGGGCGCCAAGGGGCCGAAGACCTGGCAGGAGCTGCTGACGGCGGCCCAGGCGGTGTACGACTCCGGTGTCACCCCGTTCTCGGTCGGCGGCGCCGACGGCTGGACCCTCACCGACTGGTTCGAGAACGTCTATCTGTCCCAGGCGGGTCCGGAGAAGTACGACCAGCTCGCCCAGCACAAGATCAAGTGGACGGATCCGTCGGTGAAGCAGGCGCTCACCACGCTCGCCCAGATCTGGGGCAAGAAGGACTATGTGGCGGGCGGCGCGGACGGCGCGCTGCAGACGGAGTTCCCGGCCTCGGTCACCCAGACCTTCACGGGCGGTGACCAGCCGAAGGCGGCCATGGTCTACGAGGGCGACTTCGCGCAGGTCAACATCGGTGAGACCAAGGCGAAGGTGGGCACGGACGCCAAGGTGTTCCCGTTCCCGGCGGTGGGTTCCACCGCGCCGGTGGTCTCCGGCGGCGACGCGGCCGTCATCCTGAAGGACTCCAAGGGCGCCCAGGCGCTGGCCACCTTCCTGGCCTCGCCGGACGCGGCGACGATCCAGGCGAAGCTGGGCGGCTATCTCTCCCCGAACAAGAACGTGCCGGCCTCGGCGTACCCGAACGCGGTGCAGCAGACCATCGCCAAGGCGCTGATCGCCTCGGGCGACGACTTCCGCTTCGACATGTCCGACCAGGCCCCGCAGGCCTTCGGCGGCACGCCCGGCAAGGGCGAGTGGAAGGACCTCCAGGACTTCCTGAAGAACCCGAAGGACGTGGCGGGCACCCAGGCGAAGCTGGAGAAGGACGCGGCGGCGGCGTACGGCAGCGGAAGCTGATCCGGAATGTCGTCGGCCGCGACGGCAGGGGCCTCACCGGCCCCTGCCGCACCGAAGAGTCGCAAGAGCGTGACCGGCACCCGCAGGACCGTGGCGGCACTCTTCCTGCTGCCCGCCCTGGTGCTGCTCGGCGCGCTCGTGGTCTACCCGATCGGGTACTCGCTCGTCCGCAGCTTGTACAACTCCTCGGGCGACGGCTTCACCGGAGTCGACAACTACAAGGCCCTGTTCACGGATGACGGCATCCGCACGGCCCTGAAGAACAACATCATCTGGGTGGTGTTCGCGCCCACGGTCTCCACGGCCCTCGGTCTGATCTTCGCGGTGCTGACCGAACGGGTGCGCTGGGGAACGGCGTTCAAGCTGGTCGTCTTCATGCCGATGGCGATCTCGATGCTGGCCGCCGGGATCATCTTCCGGCTGGTGTACGACCAGGATCCGGACAAGGGGGTCGCCAACGCCGTGTGGGTCGGTGTCCACGACACCTTCGCCCAGTCGTCGGCGTTCCCGAAGGCGCACCCGGGACGCCAGTCGCCGCTCGAGCCCGACGCGGGCGGATTCCTCACCTCGGCGACCGTGCACACGGGCGAGACGGTCGCGCTGCCCCTGGTGGGCGTGGCCCCGGACCAGATGCCCGACAGCGCGAAGAAGGCCGTGGCGGCGAAGCCCGAGCCGGGGAAGATCACCGGTACGACCTGGCAGGACTTCACGCGCGGCAAGGGCGTCGGAAGGCTCGGCGCTCCCGACCCGTCCGAGCTGGGCTACTCGGGGATGAGGATCGAGGCGGTGAAGGACGGCAAGGTGGTGGCCTCGGCGAAGGCGGCCGCCGACGGCACCTTCACGCTCCCCGCCGCCGCGGACGGCGCTCGACTGCGGCTTCCGGCGAGCAACTTCAAGGCGCCGTACAACGGCGTCGACTGGCTCGGCCCGTCGCTGGTCACCCCGGCCATCATCGGGTCGTACGTCTGGATGTGGGCGGGCTTCGCGATGGTGCTGATCGCGGCTGGACTCGCGGGCGTGCCCCGGGAGTTGCTGGAGGCGGCACGCGTCGACGGGGCGAACGAGTGGCAGGTGTTCCGGAAGATCACGGTGCCGCTGCTCGCCCCGGTCCTCGCGGTCGTCACCGTGACACTGATGATCAACGTGCTGAAGGTCTTCGACCTGGTCTTCATCATCGCGCCGGGCTCCTCCCAGGACGACGCGAACGTGCTCGCCCTGGAGCTGTACCGGAAGGGCTTCGCGGAGGACCAGCCGGGCATCGCGAGCGCGATCGCGGTGTTCCTGCTGCTGCTCGTGATCCCTGTGATGTGGTTCAACATTCGCCGGCTGAGGCAGGAGGGCAGGCGATGACGACGCATGCCGGAAGCATCGGCAAGACGGCCCCCGTCGAGAGCGTGAAGGCGAGGCAGTCACTGGGCTCGCGGATCGCCGGGCGGCTCAGCGGGGGGCTGGTGCGTACCTTCCTGCTGGTCGTCGGCCTGTTCTGGCTGGTACCGACGATCGGTCTGCTCATCTCCTCGCTGCGCTCGCCGGACGACATGAGCGCGAGCGGCTGGTGGAAGGTGTTCGCCCAGCCCTCCCAGCTGACCTTCGACAGCTATCAGAGGCTGCTGGAGAACGGCGACATCACCGACTCCCTGTGGAACACGGTCCTGATCACGGTTCCGGCGACGGTCCTGGTCGTGGTCATCGGCTCCCTCGCGGGCTACGCGTTCGCGTGGATGGAGTTCCCGGGCCGCGACTGGTGGTTCCTGGGCGTGGTCAGTCTGCTGGTGGTGCCCGTACAGGTGGCGCTGATCCCGATCGCCGAACTGTTCGGAAAGATCGGCCTGTTCGGGACGATCTTCGGGGTGATCCTGTTCCATGTGGGCTTCGGTCTGCCGTTCGCGGTGTTCCTGCTGCGGAACTTCTTCGCGGAGATCCCCCGCGAACTGCTGGAGGCCGCCCGGCTCGACGGCGCCGGTGAACTGCGCCTGTTCGCACGGGTGGTGATGCCTCTGGGCGGGCCCGCGATCGCGAGCCTGGGCATCTTCCAGTTCCTGTGGGTGTGGAACGACATGCTGGTCGCCCTGGTGTTCACCAAGTCGGGCACGCAGCCGATCACGGTGGCACTGCAGACGCAGGTACGCCAGTTCGGGAACAACATCGACGTACTGGCACCCGGGGCGTTCATCTCCATGGTGATCCCGCTGGCCGTCTTCTTCGCGTTCCAGCGGCAGTTCGTGTCGGGCGTGATGGCAGGGGCGGTCAAATAGCCGTCAAATCCCGGCAAAAAGGCCACATTCGAAGGGCGGGTCGGCTATCGGCTCGCCCTTCGCCGGTCATCGGACATCCCCCACATGCCGTATCAACCGTAACCAAATCACTCCAGCGGCCGTTCCCGGGCACAACGCCCGCGCCGACCGACCCATGGATGTGTTGTGCCCAGGTTCAGTGTCATCGTCCCCGTGTACAAGGTCCAGGCCTATCTGCACGAGTGCCTGGACTCGGTGCTCTCGCAGTCCTGTGCCGATCTCGAACTGATCGCCGTCGACGACTGCTCGCCGGACGCCTGCGGGGCGATCATCAACGAGTACGCGGCCCGCGACGCGCGCGTACGAGCCGTGCACCTGGCGGAGAACCAGGGCCTGGGCGGCGCCCGCAACGCGGGCATGAAGCACGCCCAGGGCGACTACCTGATCTTCCTCGACAGCGACGACACCCTCACCCCGCACGCGCTGCGCTCCATCGCCGACCGGATCAAGGAGACCGGCGAACCGGACGTCCTGGTCTACGACTACGCACGCACCCGGTGGACGGGCGAGGCCACCCGCAACAAGTTCGCACGCGAGCTGACCGAACAGGGCCCGGCCCCCTTCCGACTCGACGACCGCCCGGGGCTGCTGCGGGTCCTGATGGTGGCCTGGAACAAGGCCTGCCGACGGGAGTTCGTCGAGGCGAACGGCTTCCGCTTCCCGCCGGGCTACTACGAGGACACTCCCTGGACCTACCCGGTCCTGATGGCTGCGGAGTCCATCGCGACCCTCGACCGGGTGTGCGTGCACTACCGGCAGCGCCGCCAGGGCAACATCCTGTCCACCACCAGCCGCAAGCACTTCGACATCTTCGAGCAGTACGACCGGGTGTTCGCGTTCCTCGGCGAGCGGCCCGAACTCGCCCGCTGGCGGCCGGTGTTGTTCCGCCGCATGATCGACCACTTCTCGACGGTGTTCACCAAGCCCGACCGGCTGCCGCGCGGCACCCACGCCGAGTTCCTGATCAAGGCCCGCGCGCACTACCGCCGTTACCGCGCCCCCGGCGCCCGTGTCCCCCTGCGCTCGCGCCTGCGCCACACCCTCGTCCGCTTCGGCCTGCACCGCACCTACCGCGCCCTGCAGTCGGCGATGTCCGCGCGCCGCCGCACCCTCGGGCTCGCCGCCCGGCTCGCCCGCATCCTGAAGGCCGCCGCCCTCCAGCTGCACTACCGCATCCAGCTGCGCCTCCCGCTGCGCGCCGACCGTGCCGTCTTCGCCGCCTACTGGGGACGCGGCTACGGCTGCAACCCGGGCGCGCTGGAGGCCGCGTTCCGCACGCACGCCCCGCACATCCGCACGGCGTGGATCGCCCACCCCGAGCACCACCACACGATCCCGCCTGGCCCGCACCGGCTGCGCCCCGGCACGGCCGCCTACTGGACGGCACTGGCCCGCTCCAAGTACCTGGTCAACAACGTCAACTTCGACCGCCGACTGCGCAAGCGCCCCGGCCAGGTCTTCGTCCAGACCCAGCACGGCACCCCCCTCAAGCACATGGGCCTGGACCTCCAGGAACGCCCGGCGGCCGCCCGCGACACGGACTTCGCGGAGCTCCTGCGGGGCGTCGACAAGTGGGACTACGTCGTGTCCGCCAACCGCCACACCACCCTGACCTGGGAGCGCGTCTACCCCGGCAGCTACACCACGCTGGAGTACGGCTACCCGCGCAACGACGTCTTCCAGCGGGCCACCCCGGCGGACGTGGCCCGGCTGCGCGAGGAACTCGGCATCCCCGACGGCTCGGTCGCGATCCTCTACGCCCCCACCCACCGCGACCACCGCCGTACCCAGCGCCTCGCCCTCGACCTGGACCACATCCTGCGCTGTCTGGGCCCGCGCTTCGTGATCCTGACGCGCGCCCACTACTGGCACGACGGCCCGCTCGCCGAGGCCCACGACCGGATCATCGACGTCAGCGACCACCCGAGCGTCGAGTCACTCTGCCTCGCCTCGGACGCGCTGGTCACCGACTACTCGTCGATCATGTTCGACTACGCCAACCTCGACCGGCCGATCATCGTGCACACCGCCGACTGGGAGGTGTACGAGGCGGCCCGCGGCACCTACTTCGACCTGCGCGCCTTCCCGCCGGGCGCGATCGCGCGCAGCGAGGACGAGTTGATCGACATCTTCGCGTCCGGCCACTGGCGCGGCTCCAGCTCGGCCCGGCTGCGCTGGGCGTTCCGGGAGCGCTTCTGCCCGTACGACGACGGACGCGCCGCCAAGCGGGTCGTCCAGCACGTCGTACTGGGCCGGACCGAGGGAAAGCCGCCGTTCACCCCGCTCGACGAGCGCCGCCCGGCGCCGTCGGCGGCCTCGGCGCTCGCCCGCACCCCGCTCGCCACCCTTCCGCAACCTTCCGGCCCCCTCCCCGTCACCGAGGGCCACTGAACGCCGTTTCCCCTACTGGGAGTTCCCATGCCCCTCAGCACTTCGCGGCCCACCCCCACCCGGCCGTCCACCTGGCGGCCGACCGGGCGGCCCGGCCGCGTCCGCACCACAACAGAAAGAGCAGAATGCCCCGCTTCAGCATCATCGTCCCGTCCCATGGGGTCGCGGGCCGGCTGTCCCAGGCACTGGACTCGGTCCTCGCACAGTCCTTCGCCGACCTCGAGCTGATCCCGGTCTGCGACGAGCCCGGGTCCCCGGCCGCCGGCGTCGCCGCCGGATACGCCGAGCGGGACTCCCGGGTGACCCCGGTGCACTCACCGCCGACCGCCGGTCTGAGCGGGGCGCGCAACACCGGGCTGTGGGCGGCGACCGGCACGTATCTGCTCTTCCTCGACGGCGACGACGTGCTGATGCCCGGGGCGCTGACGGCGCTCGCCGCGCGGCTCGGGGAGACGGGCGACGTCGATGTCCTGTACTTCGAGCACGAGCGGACGCCGTGGTGGGAGGGCGAGCCGAGCAACCCGGCGGGGCCGGCGCTGGCGAGGACCCCGGCCGGGGCGTTCTCCCCGGGCCAGGCGCCCTGGCTCACCGGCGTGCGGCTGCCCGCCTGGAGCGCCGCCTACCGCCGTTCCTTCATCACCGCGCAGCAACTCACCTTCCCTTCGGGCCACTTCACCGACCTCGGCTGGGGCGGGCTGACGACGGTCGCCGCGGACCGGCTCGCGGTGCTGCGCTCGGTGCTCGTCCGGCACCGGTTGCGGCGGCAGGGCAGCAGGCTCAATGTGCCGGGCGCACACCAGGCCGAGCTGCTGGACCAGGTGGAACTGGTGCTGACCCGGGCCGCCGAGCGGGGGCTGCCCGGTGCGCGGACCCGGCCGCTGTTCGAGCAGTTGTTCGCCACCGTGCTGAAGACCGCCGCGCACCCCGAGCGGCTGCCCTCCGGGCACCGGGCCTTCTTCCGCCGCGCCCGCCATCTGCACCGCCGCCACCGCCCGGCCGGTTTCCGGATGCCGGTCGGAAGCGTGGGTGTTCAGCACCGGCTCCTCGCGGCGGGGGCGTACACCGCGTTCCACGCGCTGCGCACCGCCAACCAGGCCGCGGCCAAGGCGGTCGAGCTGGTCCCGCGCCCGCGCATGCTGCGCACCCGGCTGCGTTACCAGATCCAGCTGCGCCGCCCCCTCGACCCCGACCTCGCCGTGTACTGCGCGTACTGGGGCCGCGGCTACGCCTGCAACCCGGCCGCGATCCACGCCAAGGCCCGTGAACTCGCCCCGCACATCCGCTCGGTGTTCCTGGTCGAGCCCGACCAGGCGCACGCCATGCCCGACGGCATCGACTACGCGCTGATCGGCAGCCGCCGCTACTGGGAGGTACTGGCCCGCGCCAAGTACCTGGTCAACAACGCCAACTTCGCCGAGGGAGTCGTCAAGCGACGGGGCAGCGTGCACCTGCAGACCCAGCACGGCACCCCGCTGAAGAAGATGGGCGTGGACCAGTCGACGTACCCGGTGGTGGCCGCCCAGACCGGGAGCTTCGCCAAGCTGCTCGGCCGGGTCGACCGCTGGGACTTCAACCTCTCTTCCAACCGCCACTCCACCCAGATGTGGGAGCGCGCCTTCCCGGGCTCGTACGAGGCCCTGGAGTACGGCTATCCGCGCAACGACGTCTACTACACGGCGACCGCCCACGACGTGGCGCGCATCCGCCGGGACCTGGGCGTGCCGGAGGGCAGCACCGCCGTGCTGTATGCCCCCACCCACCGCGACCACCACACCGGCTTCGAGACCGGACTCGATCTGGAGGCCTTCTGCGAGGCGGCCGGTGAGGACGTGGTCGTCCTGCTGCGCGCGCACTACTTCTACGACCGGGGGCTCGGCCGGAGCGGCGGCCGGATCATCGACGTCACCGGGCACCGCTCCTCCGAGGACGTCTGCCTGGCCGCGGACGCGCTCGTCACGGACTACTCGTCGATCATGTTCGACTACGCCAACCTGGACCGGCCGATCGTCGTGTACGCCGACGACTGGGAGGTCTACCGGGAGACGCGCGGCGTCTACTTCGACCTGATGGAGGCCCCGCCGGGCCCGGTCGCCCAGACGCCCGAGGAACTCGCCCGCGTCTTCCGCGACGGCTCGTACGCGGGGCCGGAGTCCAAGGCGCTGCGGGCCGCGTTCCGCGAGCGGTTCTGCCAGTTCGACGACGGTCTGGCCGCCGAGCGCGTCGTACGGCGGGTGCTGCTCGGCCGGCCGCCGGAGGCGATCCCGCCCGTGATCCCGCTCGCGGAGCGCATCCCCGCCCCCGCCGCCGCGACCCTCGTGAGGAGCTGACCGAGCCGTGCCCCGCTTCAGCGTCATCGTCCCCTGCTTCAAGGTTCAGGGCTTCCTGCGCGAGTGCCTCGACTCGGTCCTGGAGCAGTCGTTCCACAACATCGAGCTGATCGCCGTGAACGACTGCTCGCCGGACGGCTGCGGCGCGATCCTCGACGAGTACGCGGCCCGCGACCCACGCGTGAAGGTCCTGCACCTGCCGAAGAACGTCGGCCTCGGCCGCGCCCGCAACGCCGGACTCCCCCACGCCACCGGCGACTACCTGTTCTTCCTCGACAGCGACGACACCCTCACGCCCGGCGCGCTGCGCGCCATGGCCGACCGGCTGGAGGAGACCGACGATCCGGACGTGCTGGTCTTCGACTACGCGCGCACCTACTGGTGGGGCGGGACCCGCCGCAACGTGCTGGCCCATGTGCTGACCGAGGCGGGCGACGGCACCTTCACGGCCGCCGAACACCCGGAGATCCTCGACCTGTTGATGGTGGTGTGGAACAAGGTCTACCGCCGCGAGTTCGTCGAGCCGAACGGCTTCCGCTTCCCTCCCGGCTACTACGAGGACACGCCCTGGACCTTCCCGGTGATGCTCAGCGCCGGGCGCATCGCGGCCCTCGACCGGATCTGTCTGAACTACCGCCAGCGCCGCCAGGGCAACATCCTGTCCACCACCAGCCGCAAGCACTTCGACGTCCACGACCAGTACGCGCGGGTCTTCGCGTACGTCGACGACCACCCGGAGCTGTGGAGCTGGCGGCCCTATCTGCACCGCAAGATGGGCGAGCACTGTCTCGACATCCTCGCCAAGCCGGACCGGCTGCCGCCCCGTGACCGGGCCGAGTTCTTCCGGCGTACGGCGGAGATGTTCCGCAGGCACAGGCCCGCGAACGCGCGGGTCGACGGCGAGGTCGCCCTGCTGACGGGCTCGTACCCGGCCTATGTGGTCAGGCGGCAGTCCGGACGGGCGGGCCGGGAGCTCGGGCGGCGGGGGCTCCAGGTCCGCCGCGTGGTGGCCGGCCGGGCCAAGCAGGGCTGGTCGGGACTTCACTCCCGCCGCCCCCTCGACCCGGACCTCGCCATGTACGCGGCGTTCTCGCACCAGGGGGTGCTCGGCGATCCGGCGGCCGTGTACCGCAAGGCACGGGAGATCGCCCCGCACATCCGGGGCGTGTGGGTGGTGCGCGACGAGGAACAGGCGGCCCAGCTGCCCCCGGACGTCGAGCACGTACTCCTCGACACCCCGCGCTGCCACGCCGTCGCCGCACGGGCGAAGTTCTTCGTCAGCAACACCATCTGGCCCGCCACCCTGCCCAAACGCCCCGGCAGCGTCGACATCCACACCCACCAGGGCACCCCGCTCAAGTACATGGGCGCTGACCTGCTGGGCAAGCCCGGCGCCCGGCACGGCGTCGACGTGCCGTACATGCTGCGCCGGGCCGACCGCTGGGACTACAGCCTGGTCGCCAACCGCCACTCCGAGCTGGTGTGGGAGCGGGCCTACCCCTGCCACTTCACCTCGGTGCGCACCGGCAGCCCGCGTAACGACGTACTGGTCGACCCGGCCGAGGACGCCGGGGCCGCGTTCCGCTTCCGGTACGGCATCCCGGACGACCACCGGGTCGTGCTGTACGCGCCGACCCGCCGCGACTACTGCCGGGGCGGCCATGTGGACCGGGTGGACCTGGCCCGGTTCGCCACGGACCTGGGCGAGGACTGCACCCTCGTCGTACGGCTGCATCCCGCTCTCGCGACGGGTCCCGCGCGCGGGATGGGCCTGGCCGAGCTGCACCGCCGGGGTGTGGTGGTCGACGCGACGGACGAGCCGCACGTCGAGGAGGTCATGCTCGCCTCCGACGTGCTGGTCACCGACTATTCGGCCCTGATGTTCGACTACGCCAACCTCGACCGGCCGATCGTGGTCCACGCCGACGACTGGGACGCGTACACGGCGAGCCGGGGCGCCTATCTCGACATCACCGCCGAGGCGCCGGGCCATGTGTCGCGCTCCTACCGGGAGCTGGCGTGGCTGTTCACCTCCGGGGCCTGGCGGGACGAGGAGTCGGCGCGGCTGCGGGCGCAGTTCCGGGCGCGGTTCTGCGAGTTCGACGACGGGCGGGCCGCCGAGCGGGTCGTACGGACCCTGCTGCTCGGGGAGACGGTGCCCGGGGCGGACGCCGCGCGGGTGCCGGGTCCGGCCGCCGGTCACGATCTGCTGGCCGCCACATGAGGCCGCGCAGCTGGGTCCTGCTCCTGGCCGCCGTCTTCGCGGTGCTCCAGCTCGCGAACGTCACCGGCCGGGACACGCCCGACTCCAAGAACTACGTGTCGTACGCGCTGAACCTGACGGGCGAGAACAAGCGGTCGGCGGCCACGGCCACCGTCGACTGGGTCTGCGCCGGCCGGGCGTCCCTCGCGCGCCGCAACCAGAGCGTGAACGTGGTGCGCTTCCATGGGCCGAGCCCCACCCGGCGGGTGGTCGCGCAGTGCGAGGCGGACCAGTTGGGGCTGGTGGACCGGCGGCTGCGGGGCGGGCAGACGGACGGGCGCATCGCGCCGTTCATCGCCCCGCGCCTGAAGCGGATCTTCGAGGTGCGGCCCGGATATCCGCTGTTCCTGGTGCCGTTCATCACGGTGTTCGGCGTGACCTGGGGCGTGTGGCTGGCGAGCGTGGCCGTCACGGCCGCGGGCGGGGTCCTCGCGTTCCTGATCCTGCGCACCCTGGCCGTGCCCCTGCCGCTCGCCCTGAGCGGCCAGGCCCTGTACTACGTCCTGCCGTGCGGTACGACGGCCATGCGCCCGATGGCCGAGGGGCTGATGCTGGCGCTGACCCTGGGGGCGGTGTGGGGCTGCGCGCTGGCCCTGAACCGCCGTCCCCGGGCCGGGGCGGCACTGGTCGCCGGCTGTCTGCTCGCGCTCTTCGCCGTGAAGCACTCGCAGTCGCTGTTCCTGGGGCTGTGCCTGGGCGCGGCGGCCACGGCG
This sequence comes from Streptomyces sp. HUAS 15-9, assembly GCF_025642155.1. Taxonomy (NCBI): domain Bacteria; kingdom Bacillati; phylum Actinomycetota; class Actinomycetes; order Kitasatosporales; family Streptomycetaceae; genus Streptomyces; species Streptomyces qianjiangensis. The sequence goes on from NZ_CP106798.1 coordinate 3,471,274, forward strand.
GTAGCGGTACGGCGCCGGTGGCGGGGGCGTGCCGTGGGGCGCGGGGTCGCGGCGATCGCGGTGGCGGGCTGGTGCGCGGCGCTCGGCACGCTCCTGCTGGCGCGGCTGCTGCACTACCCCTCCGAGTCGGAGAGCCTCCAGGACCTGCTGACCGACCACTACCACCGGCCGGACCGCGCGCATCCGTGGCCGGAGTTCCTGCATCTGGAGTCGAGCTTCTGGATCGAGTGGGTGCGGCGGCAGTTCATGGCGCCGCTGTTCCTGACGACGCTGGCGGCCGGGGCGTGGGGCGCGCTGCGGCGACCTGCGTCCGGCTGCTTCCTGCTGGCGGCCGCGTTCACCGGGATCCTCACCCAGGCCGCGCATCCCGACATCAACGTCTGGGGCGAGCGGCTGATCGTGCTGGCCTGGCTGCTGCCCGTGGTCGGGGTGCCGCTCCTGCTGGAGCCGCTCGCACGACACCGGCCGACACTGCCGGCGCAGGGGAAGGGCGAGCGCCAGGTTCACCCGGTGGGGTGAAGGGCGGGGCATCGACCCGCGCCGAGCGCCCCGCTGTCGGCCGTCGGCACCGGGTGCGCCGACGGCCGCTCACGCGCCGGCGCGGTGCGCCCGAGGAGGCGGGCGGTGCCTGGTGCCGACCGGACGGGGAGGCGTCGGCGCGGGTCGTTCAGGGACGAGGTTCACTCGATGACGAGGGTGACCTCGATGTTGCCGCGGGTGGCGTTGGAGTAGGGGCAGACCTGGTGGGCCTGCTCGACGAGCTTGCGGCCGGTCGCCTCGTCCACGGTGTCGGGCAGCTCGACGCGCAGGGCGACCTTCAGCGCGAAGCCCTCGCCCTGCTTGCCGATGCCGACCTCGGCGGTGACTGCGGCGTCGCTGACGTTCACCTTGGCCGCGCGGCCGACCAGGCCCAGGGCGCTGCCGAAGCAGGCGGCGTAACCGGCGGCGAAGAGCTGCTCCGGGTTGGTGCCCTCGCCGTTGCCGCCCAGCTCCACCGGCGGGGCCAGCTTGAGGTCGACCCTGCCGTCGGAGGAGACGGTACGGCCGTCGCGGCCGTGGGTGGCAGTGGCGACAGCGGTGTAGAGCGCGTCCATGGAAGACCATCCCTCTCGAAGTCACGTTCCGGCGGCTCTGATCCGGCCGCCCTCACGACCACAAGTAGAGCACACAATTTAGTTGTGCACAACTAAATGACGCCCGGCAGAGCTACCCTGGACCCATGACCGCCACGCCCGCTCCCGCCGCCGAGGCCGACTGGCTCCGCCTGGACCGCCAGATCTGCTTCTCCCTGCACGCCGCGTCCCGCGCCTTCAACGGCGTCTACCGCGTGGTCCTCAAGGACCTCGGGCTCACCTATCCGCAGTACCTGGTGATGCTGGTGCTGTGGGAGCACGGCGAGCTGCCGGTCAAGAAGCTCGGCGAACACCTGCGCCTGGACTCCGGCACGCTGTCACCGCTGGTGAAGCGGCTGGAGGGGGCCGGTCTGGTCCGGCGGGAGCGCAGCATGCGCGACGAGCGCTCGGTGGATGTACGGCTGACCGACGAGGGCGCGGCGCTGCGCGAGCGGGCGCTGCAGGTGCCGCGTCACATCGCCGCCTCGACCGGTTTCGGGATCGACGAGATCAACGACCTGCGGGACCGCCTCGACCGGCTCACCAACGCCCTGGACTCGGCCGCGCTGGAGGGCGCACCGGACTCCCCGTAGCGAGGTGGCGGCGGACGTACAGCCGGACGGTCACCCGGTTCCGTACCGTCTCCGCGTCGACCGCGAACTGCCCGTTCAGGACGTCGAGTTTGGCCCGCTCCACGGGATTGCTCGGCCGACGGGGCGCGTCGAGCATGTACCGCTCGGCGACCACCCACACCCGGTCGAGCCCGGCCAGCCGGTGCCGCAGGACGCGCGCGTCCACCTCGGTGCCGTACAGCGTCCCCGACTCGGGCGCCCCCACCGCCAGCGCCACGTCCCGCGTGCCCCTGAATCCCGCCGGATACGTCAGTGCCGCGCCGCGCGCGTGCGAGGGCAGGAACAACACCGGGTCCCCCGGCCGGAGTTCATGGGAGGCGGCCACGGAGACGGCGGCCAGGTTGTCGGGGCGGTGGCGCGGAAGGCGGTCGTCGCGCAGGAGGGGCAGTTGATGGGTGAAGGCGAGGGTGATGGCGAGGACACCCGTGAGGGTGAGGAACGAGGAGCCGGATCGCACCCGAAAGGGTGAACCGGTCCACAGCCGCGCCAGTGCCACGGCCACCCGATCGGCGCCGGTCGCGATCAGCAGCGGCGCACCCGCGAGCGCGTAGAGCACATACCGGTCGACGTACAGCGGCGAGGACTGCGAGGCGAGCATCAGCGTCACCGGCGGCACCACCGCCAGGGGCAGCGCGATACCCGCGCAGGTCACCTCCCCGCGCCGCCCGGCCAGCCGGGTCATCCCGACCACGGCGAACGCCAGGCAGGTCCAGTACACCTGCGAGGTCGGCCCGGCGAACGCCCGCAGCAGGCCCTGTGCGCTCTCCAGCGTCGGCTCGGTGAGCCATGCGAGCTGGGCCGACTGGGCGTGCGAGACGGCCACCATGGGGAGCAGCGTCAGGGCGACGGCGCCGGCCGCGCACCCCCAGCCCCGCCACACCCGCACGGGCACCCTCGCGAGCGCCAGCGTCACCGCGTGGGCGAGGAGCAGCAGGACCGCGAGTTCGTGCAGCCAGCAGGTGGCGCCGAGGATCGCGCCGTACGTCCACCAGGACCGGCCGCCCGCCGTGACGGCCCGTACGAGCAGCAGGGTCGCGCCCGTCGCACCGGCCGCGACCAGGGCGTACGAGCGGCCTTCCTGCGCGTAGTGGCCGGCCATCGGGGTGATGGCGTACAGCAGCCCGGCCCACAGCCCGACCCGCGGCCGGACCAGCCGGGTGCCGAGCGCGGCGACCAGGCCCGCGGTCGCCGCCGCGCCGCACACCGACGGGAGCCGGAGCATGACCTCGCCGGGGTGCAGGGCGAGGACGGCGTGCATGAGCAGGTAGTACAGGCCGTGCACCGCGTCGACGCCGTGCAGCAGCCGCCAGATCTGCGGCACCGTGCGCCGTGCGACCTGGAAGGTGACGGCCTCGTCGCGCCATATGGCACCGCGGTCGAGCCCCCACAGCCCGAGTAGGGTCATCACGGCCACGGGGACGGCCACGGCCAGTGCCTCGGCACGGCGGACGGCGCGGCCCGGCGACGGACTCGCCGGCGGTGCCGAGCGTGCTCTCGGCAGCCGATTCCGCGCCGGGTCCAACGGCGGTTTGAGCGGGGGCCCCATGTTCACCACGGCCCGATCTTGTGCGATTAGCCAACCTTTGCCGGGTATTGACGGCGTATCAGCACTATTACACCATCCGCGCGGCTTACGCTCCGGGGTGATGAATCACCGTCACGTTCCCCTCGCGTCCCTGGCCGTCTCCTGGCTCGCCACCCGCGCCCTGATGCTGTGGCTGCTCGCCCACAACACCGAGCCCGTGCTCGGCCGGGGCGCGGTGGCGCGCGAGGTGTGGCGGCTGTACTTCCGCTGGTACGGAACCCTGTCCCACGGCTCCTTCCCGGCGCACGACACGCTGTGGCAGTACCCGCCGGGCGCGGGCGCGGTGCTGCTGTCGCCCGGACTGTTCCCGGACCTGACGTACTTCCAGGCCTTCGTGGTACTCACCCTGGCCGCCGACGCGCTGGTCACGGCGGCGCTGGCCCGCGCGGGCACGCGCCCCGGGCGCAGCCTGCTCGGGGCCGCCGTGTGGATCGGCGGGCTGCCGCTGCTGCTGCACCTCCCGCTCGCCCGGTACGACGTGCAGGTGACCGCCCTCGCCGTCCTCTCCCTGTTGACGTTGTCGCGCTCCACGCGCGCGTGCGGGGCGTTCGCGGCGCTGGGCGCCCTGGTGAAGGTGTGGCCCGCGCTGGTGCTGCTGGGGACCCCGAGGGGGCCGGCGACGCGCTCAGCGTGGACATGGGCGGGCGTCACGGGGGCCGCTTCGCTGGGGCTCTTCGTCGTGTCGTTCAACAATCCTTTGGCCTTTCTGCGGCAACAGGGCAACCGGGGCGTGCAGATCGAGTCGCTCGGCGGTACGGCGCTCAGCCTGGCGCGGCACGCGGGCTGGCCGGGCAGGGCCCACTACCAGTACGGCGCGATCGAGCTCGTCGGCCCGTACGTCTCCGCCGTGGCGACCGCCTCCCTCGCGCTGACGGCGGCCGCCTTCGCGCTCCTGCTGCTGTGGCGCGTGCGGGCCCGTCGCTGGACCGAGGCGACACCGTTCGACGCCGCGCTGTGCGCCGTCCTGCTGTTCACGGTCACCAGCCGGGTCATCAGCCCGCAGTACATGATCTGGCTGGTCGGTCTGGCCGCCGTCTGTCTGACCTCGCGGCACACCCTCCAGCGGCCGGTCGCCGTGCTGGTGCTGGCGGCGACCGCGGTGAGCGCGGTGGCGTACCCCGCGCTGTACGCCGAGGTCGTGGGCTGTACCTGGACGGGCTGTCTGCTGATGCTCGTCCGCAACGGTCTGCTGGCGGCCGCCGCCGTGCTGTCCTTCGTCCGGCTGTGGCGCTCCGCACGGCCCGCGGCCGAGAAGCCCGTGCCGGTGGCCGAACCCCGCTCCGGCCCCGGCCGGCTCGCGGACCGCGCGCTGAGCGCCTCCTGACGGGAGTTCGCGTCCATGTCCACCCCTCCGGATGCCTCGTTGCGCGCCCCTCACGCGGGCGTCGTCGTCATCGGCCACAACGACGCGGCGCGTGTGAGGGACGCGGTGCGCTCGGCGCTCGCGCAGGGGCCTTCAGTGCGGGAGGTCGTCGCCGTGGACGACTGCTCCACGGACGGCAGCGCCGAGCTGCTCGCCGAGCTGGCCGCCGTGGAGCCGCGGCTGACGGTGGTGCGCCGGCGGGTCAACAGCGGGGGCTGCGGCAGCCCGCGCAACACCGGCCTCGACGCGGTGACGGCGCCGTACGTGATGTTCCTGGACAGCGACGACGTACTGCCGCCGGGCGCGGTGGACGCCCTGCTCATGGCCGCGACCGGGACGCACGCCGAGGTGACCGGCGGGCTGTGCGTGCGCCGTGAGCTCCCCTCGGGGCGCGAGCGCCCGTGGCAGCCGGCGCTGTACCGGGCGCACTCGGTTCTCGCACGCCCTTCCCTGCGCCTCCGTCTCGTCCACGACACCCTGTGCGTCAACAAGCTCTACCGCACCGGTTTTCTGCGCGAGCACGGCATCCGCTTCCCCGAAGGCCGCTTCCTCTACGAGGATTTCGTCTTCACCGCGCGCGTGCTGGCCGCCGGGCCGCGCGTCGCCCTGGTGCCGGACCCGGTGTACGTGTGGCACGTGCGCCGCTCGGCCGACCGGCTCTCGCTCTCCCTGGACCGTTCCGCCATCGACAACTGGCGGGCGCGCACGGAGGCCTGCGCGCTGGCGTACGACATCCTGCTGGGCGCCGGGCAGAAGGAGCTGGCCCGCGCGGCGCGAGCCAAGTTCCTCGACCACGACCTGCGCATATACGCACGCGAACTGGAGTTGCGCGACGCGCACTACCGGCGCGCATGGTGGGCGCACACCCGGGCGTACCTCGCGCGCTACGACGCGACGGACTGGTGGCTCGATCCGACCGCCCCCGGCCGACTGCTCGCCCGCGTCGTCCTGGAGTCCCCCGAACCACGCGACCTTGCCCGCCTGAGGGAACTGGCCGCCCGCCCGGCCCGGCTGCGCCCTCCCTACGCCCGCTCCTCCGACGGCACCCCGGTCTGGTCCGACGCCCTCCCCCAGGTCACCCTGACTCCCCTTCTGACCCGCCCCGTCCGCGTCCTCCCGCTGGCGGTCGACGCGGAACTGCGCCCACGCGCGCGTGCCACCCGCCTGCGGCTGCGCCTGCACGAGCTGTACGGACGGGTGGCACAGGCGCACCCGGAGGCGGTGGAGGCGGAGTGGCGGGGGCGGGATGACGGCCGTACCTCCCTCTCCCGCACGTCCCCGCTCGTCCCGTCCCGCGACGGCACATGGTCGGCGGAGGTGCCCCTCGAACTCGACGCCCTCGGCACGGGCACCTGGGATCTGCGGCTGCGTCTGCGCTTCGCGCACGGCGCGCACCGGGACGTCACGGCGCACGCGGTCGCGGGCGCCGGTCTGCTGCGCCGACGCGCCTTTTTGAGCGCCCGACACGGTCTACTGCTCGTACAGCCGTACGCCACGCACTCGGGGGCACTGGCACTGCGCGTGGCAGCCGGGACACGGGGAGTCGTGGCCGTGGCCCGCGGCAGGCTGCGGCGCCTGCTTCACTGAGATCCGATCGGACCGATCTACGAGGGGACGGCCGCACATGACCTGGCTGATCACCGGTGGCGCCGGCTACATCGGGGCACATGTCGTACGGGCGATGGCCGAGGCGGGTGAACGGACGGTGGTGTACGACGACCTGTCCACCGGTCTCGCCGAGCGCGTGCCCGACGGAGTCCCCCTGGTGGCGGGGTCGACGCTGGACGGAGACCGGCTGGCGCGCGCCCTCGCCGAGCACTCCGTCACCGGTGTCGTGCATCTCGCGGCGAAGAAGCAGGTGGGCGAGTCGGTGGACCACCCGCTGGAGTACTACCGGGAGAACGTGGAGGGCCTGCGGGTCCTCCTGGAGGCGGTGACGGCGGCGGAGGTGCCGTCGTTCGTGTTCTCGTCCTCCGCGGCCGTGTACGGCATGCCGGACGTCGACCTGGTACGGGAGGAGACGCCGTGTGTGCCCCTGTCGCCGTACGGTGAGACGAAGCTGGCGGGCGAGTGGCTGGTCCGCGCCACCGGCCGGGCGACAGGCCTGTCCACGGCCTCGCTGCGCTACTTCAACGTGGCCGGGGCGGCCGCCCCGGAACTGGCCGACGTGGGCGTCTCCAACCTCATCCCGATGGTGTTCGAGAAGCTCACGGAGAACCTGGCCCCGCGCATCTTCGGCGACGACTACCCGACCCCGGACGGCACCTGCGTACGGGACTACATCCACGTGGTGGACCTGGCCGAGGCCCATGTGACCGTGGCCCGTGCCCTGCAGTCCTCGGCCGGCCACGATCTGACCCTCAACATCGGCCGCGGGGAGGGGGTTTCGGTCAGGGAGATGATCGACCACATCTACGCGGTCACCGGCTACCACCGTCCGCCGACCGTCACCCCGCGCCGCCCCGGCGATCCCGCCCGGGTCGTCGCTTCCGCCGACCGTATCGCCGTCGAGCTGGGCTGGGAGGCCAAGCACGACGTCGAGGACATGATCACCTCGGCGTGGGCGGGCTGGGTCCGCACACATCCGGAGGCGGCGCGCACCTGACCGTAACCGGAGGGCCTTACTCTGCCCGGATGACCGAGTCTCCGCGCATCGAACGCGCCATCGGCGCAGTGATCGGCTCCGCGGTCGGCGACGCCCTGGGCGCGCCCTTCGAGTTCGGCCCCGAGGGAGCCTTCTCCGCACGCTTCCCGAAACCGGGGCAGGGCGGAGAGATGTGCGGGGGCGGCGGCTGGGACCCCGGCGAGGCGACCGACGACACGCAGATGGCCGTGCTGGTCGCCGAGTCCCTGCTGGAGTGCGGCGGGCTCCGACCGCCCGACCTCTTCCGGCGGTTCCAGCGGTGGGCGGCCGCCGACCCCAAGGACATCGGGCTGCAGACCGAGGCGGTGCTGGGCAGCGGCGACCCGTGGGACACGGCGGCCGCGGTGCACTTCCAGAGCAGTCAGCGCGGCGCCGGAAACGGGGCGCTGATGCGGGCCGCGCCGTCCGCCGTGCACTTCGCGGGCCTCGGCACGGACGGCACCATGGACGCCGCCCGGCGCATCTCCGCCCTCACGCACGGGGACCGGGCGGCATGGGAGGGAACCGCGCTCTTCCACGAGCTGATGCGGGTCGGCCTGGACGGCGGCGACCCGCTGGACGCCGTACCGGAGGCGCTGCGGCAGGTCCACCCCGATCACCGGGTCCGCTACGCGGACGTCCTCGCGCCCGACTGGCACCCCGACCTGGCCACGGAGTTCAACGGCGCCGTCTGGCCCTGCCTCGGCTCCGCCGTCTGGGCCCTGCGGACCACGTCCACCTACGAGGAGGCGATACGCACGGCCGTCGACCTCGGCGGCGACACGGACACGGTGGCGGCCGTCACCGGGGGCCTGGCCGGCGTGGTCTACGGCATCAACGCCGTCCCATCCCGCTGGACCGAAGCCCTGCACGTCCCCCTCCCGGGCTTCGACGAGCGGGTCCTACGGGCGGACGAACTGGCGGAACTGGCACGCCGCTTGGCGGATTAGCGGATCAGGCGCCGGGGCGGGCACTACGAACAGTCGCGCCGCCGACGCGCGTAGCTGCGGGAGCTGTACCGCTGGCGCGCAGCTGCGGGCAGTCGTGCCACTCGCGCGCAGCTGCGGGCAACCGCCCCGCCGACGCACCCAGCTGCGGGCAATCACGCCGCCCGCACGTACCTGCGGGCAACCGCCCCGCGGGCGCACCCAGCTGCGGGCAGTCGTGCCTCCCCCAAGCTCTTCGAGCAGGGGGGACCCCCAGGCGGCACGGCTGGGCGATGGGGGTCCCCCTGCTCGAGCGAAGCCGAGAGCTTGGGGGAGGCACCCCGTCAGCGCCGGGCTGCGCGACCCACCGCGCCCAGCACCAACCCCGGGCACCCAGACAACACCGCCCGGCACCAACCCCGGCACCCCCACAACACCGCCCGGCACCAACCCGGGCCCGCACAACGCCGCCCAACCTCACAACGCCTTGAGCGCCGCCGCAGTGCCCCGCGTCAGTGCCTCCAGATACCCCTTCGGCAGCTTCGGACTACGGATGACGACCGACCGCCAGTACAGCGGACCGGAGATCAGATCGAGCGCCAGCTCCTCGTCGACACCCCGCCGAAGCTCCCCCCGCTGCTCGGCCGCCGCGATGATCTTGCTGGCGACCCCCTCCTGCCCGTCGCGCAGCGCCTTCTGCATGGCCTCGGCGATCTCGGGATTGCGGGCCGCCTCGGCCTGCAGGTCCGGGATGATCTGCGAAGCGACGGGATGCCGCAGCGCGCGGGACGTCACCTCGTACAGCAGCCGCAGGTCGCCCTCCAGGGAGCCGGTGTCCGGGACGGGCAGGCCCAGCACCGCGAGCGCCGACACCACGTCGAGGACCAGATGCAGCTTGGACTTCCAGCGCCGGTAGACGGCGGTCTTGCCGACACCCGCGCGGCGCGCGATGCCCTCGATGGACATCCGTGCGTAGCCGACGGACGCGAGCTCCTCGAAGACGGCCGCCCGGATGGCCTCGGTCACATCCTCCCTGAGCACGGCCGCCCCGGCGGGGATCCGTCGGCGCGGGCGCGTCTGCGGCTCGTCGGCGTTCGTCGTCATGGCGTCAAGCATAGGGCGTTACGACGAAACGGTTGCGTTCCGACGTCGATTGGGCCTACGCTCCCGTTGCGACGATACGGTGCCGTCCCGACGTAAGAAAACGTGAAGAGACGTGTAACGAAACACCGAGGGACGGACCCGCCGACCGGACGCACGCACCCCCACTCCCCCGAGCGAAAGCAGCGGATGTGAGCCAGGTCCTCGACACACCGCCCCCGACACCGGCCCCGGCCGATGACCTCGCGGCGCTCGCCGCGCGCCACGGGCTCTCGGTCAGCGGCGCGCGCCCCACCCTGCCCGAGTACATCCGGCAGCTGTGGGAACGGCGTCACTTCATCACCGCCTTCGCCACCGCCAAGCTCACCGCGCAGTACAGCCAGGCGAAGCTCGGCCAGCTGTGGCAGGTCATGAACCCGCTGCTGAACGCGGCGGTGTACTACTTCATCTTCGGTGTCCTGCTGGGCACCAAGCACGGTGTGCCGGACTACATCCCGTTCCTGGTGACGGGCGTGTTCATCTGGACCTTCACCCAGAGCTCGATCCTGGCGGGCACCCGGGCCATCTCCAGCAACCTCGGCCTGGTGCGGGCGCTGCACTTCCCGCGGGCCGCGCTGCCGATCTCGTTCTGCCTCCAGCAGCTCCAGCAGCTGCTGTTCTCGATGGCGGCGCTGATCGTCATCCTGCTCTGCTTCGGCGTGCCCGTCGCGGCCTCCTGGCTGCTGGCGCTCCCGGCGCTGGTCCTGCAGTTCACGTTCAACGCCGGCGTCTCGATGATCATGGCCCGGATGGGCGCGAAGACCCCGGACATCGCCCAGCTGATGCCGTTCATCCTGCGGACCTGGATGTATGTCTCCGGCGTCATGTGGAGCATCGACAAGCTGACGAAGAAGGACCACCTGCCGCACCTGCTGACGGTCGCCCTGGAGACCAACCCGGCCGCCGTCTACATCGACCTCATGCGGTACGCGCTGATCGACAGCTTCCACGCCGGTCAGCTCCCCCCGCACGTGTGGGCGGCGGCGGTCGGCTGGGCCCTGCTCGCCGGGGTCGGCGGCTTCATCTACTTCTGGAAGGCTGAGGAGACGTACGGCCGTGGCTGACAACGTGAACGACCGCATTCCGGAGTCCCGGATCCCCACCGTCGTCGTCGACGGCGTCGACATCGTCTACCGGGTCAACGGCACCGGCGCCGGACGCGGCTCCGCGACGGCCGCCCTCAACCGCATGCTGCGCCGCAAGCAGGCGGAGAAGGCGGCGGGCGTGCGCAAGGTGCACGCGGTCAAGAAGGTCTCCTTCGTGGCGTACAAGGGCGAGGCGATCGGCCTGATCGGCACCAACGGCTCCGGCAAGTCGACGCTGCTGAAGGCGGTCGCGGGGCTCCTCCCGGTGGAGAACGGCCACATCTACACCGACGGCCAGCCCTCCCTCCTCGGCGTCAACGCCGCCCTCATGGGCGATCTGACCGGCGAGCGGAACGTCTTCCTCGGCGGTCTGGCCATGGGCATGTCCCGCGAGGAGATCAAGTCCCGCTACCAGGACATCGTCGACTTCTCCGGCATCAACGAGAAGGGCGACTTCATCACCCTCCCGATGCGGACGTACTCCTCCGGCATGGGCGCGCGGCTGCGCTTCTCGATCGCCGCCGCCAAGGATCACGACGTGCTGCTGATCGACGAGGCCCTCGCCACCGGCGACCGCTCCTTCCAGAAGCGCTCCGAGGAACGGATCCGCGAGCTGCGCAAGCACGCGGGCACGGTGTTCCTGGTCAGCCACAACAACAAGTCGATCCGGGACACCTGCGACCGGGTGCTGTGGCTGGAGCGCGGCGAGCTGCGCATGGACGGGCCGACGGAGGACGTCCTCAAGGAGTACGAGGCGTTCACCGGCGACAAGGGCCCCAAGAAGGCACCGCCGAAGCAGGCGGCTCAGCCGAAACCGGCGGCGGAGAAGGTCCCTCTTCCTTCCTGAACCCCTCCAGCGGTCCCGAACCCCTCCAGCGGCGCAAGAACATTTATCCCTTTCATCCGCTCAATGACACTATGGCGGGAAAGGTGCGGCCGGAGACGACGAGGCGAAGGAGTCCAGCGCGATGCCCGAACTCAGCGTCGTCGTCCACGGCCCGAACACGCAGGACCGGCTGACCGCGCTCCTCGACTCGCTCGACGCCCGGCCTCTCCCGGACGCCGAGGTGATCGTGGTCGCGGTCGGCGACTGGGCCCGGGAGACGGCCGAGGGGCACGCCCCGGAGACGGTGGTGCTGCCCCTGCCGGACGGCACGGACGACGCGGCGGCCCGGGCCGCGGGAGCCGCGCGGGCCACCGGCCGCTGGCTGCACTTCGTCCACGCCAAGGACGGCCTGCCGGCGGGCGCCGTCCGTATGGTCGCCGAGCGCGCCGCCGAGCTGCCCGACACGGTGGACGTCCTGCTCTTCGACCATGTCGCCACCACCTGGCAGACGTCCGGCACGGCATCCGGCGACGGCCGCGTGCTGGCCCGCGCGGGCCGCGCCGACCTCGCCCTCGACGACGCGGCCGACCTTCTGCGCATCACCCCGCTCCTCGGCAACCGCGCCCTGCGCACGGAGTTCTGGCGGGCGCACGAGCGGCGACTCGGCCGCGCCGACGAGCAGTACGTCGCGTACGCCACCCTCCTGGAGGCGAGCCGGGTCGCCTGCCTCAACCAAGTCGCGTACGAGGACCGCCGGTTGCGCCCAGAGAGCCTCCCGCCGCTCACACCCGGACAGCACTACGCGCTCATCGAGCGGTACGAGACCCTGCTGCCCCGGGTCAAGGAGCGTCCCGCCGCCCGCGCCGTCCTCTACGACGTCATGGTCCGCGACCTGCTGCGCGCCTTCGCCCGTGCGGACATGCCCGACCCGGTGGCCCGGGAGTTCTTCCGCCGCTCCTCCCTGGCCGCGGTCCGCTGGCGCCCCGAGGGCCACCGCCGTCCGGCAGGCGTCGAAGGCGTCCGCCGCGGCCTCCTCGAAGAGGGCGCCTACACCAAGTACCGCGCCTTCCAGGCCGCCAACCGCACCCGCCGGGCGGCGAGGTCGGCACTGCGGACCCGCAAGCGCCGGCTGGGCGCGAAGCTCCGCGACCACCGCTACCACCGGGCACTGGACCGCCCGGTCGACCCCGGCCTGGCCGTCTTCTCCGCCTACTGGGACCGCGGCGTCGCCTGCAACCCGGCCGCGATCGCCGCCAAGCTCGCCGAACTCGCCCCGCGGATCCACCCGGTGTGGGTGGTGACCCGGGACAACGCGCCGCTCCTGCCGCCCGGCACGGACCATGTGATCCCCGGCACCCGCCGCTACTGGGAGGTGCTGGCCACCGCCAAGTACCTGACGAGCAACGTCAACTTCCCCAACGCGGTGGTCAAACGCCCCGACGCGATCCACCTCCAGACCCACCACGGCACCCCCCTCAAACGGATGGGCCTGGACCAGATGCAGCACCCGGCCGCCGCCAAGGGCATGGACTTCGCCGCGCTGCTGGCCCGCATCGACAAGTGGGACTACAGCGTCTCCGCCAACAGCCACTCCACCCGGATGTGGGAGCGCGCCTATCCCTCCCGCTTCGTCTCCCTCGACCACGGCTATCCGCGCAACGACGTCTTCTACTCCGCCACCGCGTCCGACATCCGCGCGATCCGCGGCCGCCTGGGCATCGCCCCCGGCGCGACGGCCGTCCTGTATGCCCCCACCCACCGCGACTACGAGGCCGGCTGGACCCCCCGCCTCGACCTGGCCGCACTCGCGGACCGCCTGGGCGAGAACACCGTGCTGCTGGTCCGCGGCCACTACTTCTACGGCGGCGCCTCCCCCCTGGCCGGTCTGCGCCGCACGGGCAGGGTCGTGGACGTCTCGTCGTACGACCCGGTCGAGGAGCTGTCCCTGGCCGCCGACGCCCTGATCACGGACTACTCGTCGATCATGTTCGACTACGCCAACCTCGACCGCCCGATCGTCATCTACGCCGACGACTGGGAGACGTACGCGACGACCCGCGGTGTCTACTTCGATCTGATGTCCGAGGCACCGGGTCAGGTGGCCCGCACCCAGGAGGAACTGGCGGAGATCTTCACCTCCGGCGCGTGGCGCGACGAGACCGCGACCAAGGCGCGGGCGGTGTTCCGGCGCCGGTTCTGCGAGTACGACGACGGGCGCGCCGCCGAGCGCGTCGTACGGCGGGTCTTCCTCGGCGAGAGCGAGGAGTCGCTGCCACCGGTCGTCCCGGTGGAACAACGCACCCCTGCGCCGACCCCCGAGGAGGCCGACTCATGACCCCCGACGTCACGGTGACGGTGATCGTCCACAACGACGCGGCACGCCTGCCCAGGGCGGTCGCCTCGGTACGCCGGCAGACGCACCGGAACCTGGAGATCGTGATCAGCGACGACCACTCCACGGACGAAACCCCGTCGGTGGCCCGGCAGTTGGCGGCCCAGGACCCCCGCATCCGCTGTATCCGCCTGCCGGAGAACAGCGGCGGCTGCAGCGCCCCGCGCAACCGGGCCCTGGAGATGGCACGGGCGCCGTATCTGATGTTCCTGGACAGCGACGACGAGCTGCCGGCGAACGCCGCCGAACTGCTCCTGGCCGCGCACCGCGAGCGCGAGGTCGACTTCACGATGGGCGCGGTGCGGCGGATACGGGTGGACAGCGGCCACCGCTCGACCTGGATGCCGCACCTGGTGTCCGAGCGCCGGACGCTGGAGGGCATAGCGGCGGACCCGCGGCTCCTCTTCGAGCACCTGTCGACGAGCAAGATGTACGCGCGGGCCTTCCTGGACCGCCACGACCTGCGGTTCCCGGAGGGCATCCACTACGAGGACCAGCTGTTCTCGGCGCAGGCGTACTGCCTGGCGAGGGCGTTCACGATCATCCCGGACCCGGTGTACCTCTGGTACATAGCGCCGTACGCGACCGGAGACGCCGCGTCGATCTCCAACCAGCGGCACAAGCTGAGCAATGTCGGCGACCGCGTCCATGTCCAGCGCCTGATCGACGACTTCCTGGCCGAGAGCGGGCACGCGTCGCTGCGCGAGGACAAGGACTACAAGTTCCTCAAGCACGACTTCCGTATGTACGCCGGGGACCTGCCCCACCGCGACGAGGAGTGGCTGCGGTCCTTCGCCGGGATCGTGACCCCGTACCTCGACACCCTGGCACCGGCCGCGTACGCCCGCCTGCCCCGCCTGGAGCGGGTGGTCCTGCAGCTGGTCCGCGACGGCCGCCTGCCCGAGGCACAGCTGGCGGCGCTCGGCCTGGGCCACGGGGTGGCACCGAGGCGGGTGACCACGGACGGGACGGACGGCGGCACATACTGGGGCGACCGGATCCCCGCCTCGGCCGAGGCTCGCCGCGAACTGGACGTGACGGACCTGGAGCTGGACACCCGCCCCTTCCCCAGCGCCCAGTTCCGCCATGAGATCACCGAGATCACGCGCGGCCGGGGCGCCTCGCTGGACCTCGCGATCCGCAGCTACGACCCCGGCCTGCGCCTCCCGCCGGGCCCGCACCGCGCAAGCGTCCTGCTGGCCACGGGCCGGCGCCGGCTCACGGTGCCGTTCCGGCTGACGCCCGTCCGCCCCGGCGTCTTCGAGGGCCGGGCACGCCTGGACCTGTCGACGGCTCCCATTCCCCTCCACGGCTTCGCCGGCACCCGTCACCCGTTGCTCCGCATCGAACACCAGGGCCTGGCCCACACGGGCCCCCTCCTGGCCCCACTGGACTTCCCCTCCCTGAGCGCGCGCATCGACTACCACTCCGGTGCGGCCCCGCACCGGATCACCGTCGAGCCCGAGGGCCGCGGCCCCGGCCGCCTGCAGATCCGCTGGTGCCCGGTGGGGGTGACGGCACGGGTGATCCGGCCGGTCGTACGGCGCGTGGCGCGGCCGAGGGTGCGGCGCGTGGCGCGGCTGGTGGCCAGCGCGCTGAGGTGACGCGGGCCGACGCTTCCGGCCCACGTGACTCAGGCCAGTGGCGTCCCGGCTCACTGCCGTACCGCGTACAGCACCTGCCCGCCCGGCCCCCGGGCCACCGCCCGCAGCCCCTTGTCCCGAAGGGCGTGCCCGGTGTCCACCACCCACCGCACCCCGTACTCCCGCGCGATCCGCTGCCGTTCGCTCTGTGGTGTCCCCGCGTCGAAGTAGCGCCGGACCGCGGCGGTGCGCCGCCCTTCGTCCGGCAGGAAGACATCGGGATAGCCGGGAGCGACGGTGTACGGCCCGTAGGCGGGGATCTGCCGGGCCGGGAACGTCCGGGCCATGACGACGTCCCCGTACTTCACCCACGGCGTGATCCACCGGTACCCGGCCCATGGAGCCCGGTACTCGGCCGCGACCACGCCCGGCAACGCCTTCCTCGGTACGACGTACCCCACCGTCCCGACCTGGGTCCACGCCCCCACGGCCAGCGCGGCGGCCAGCACACCCGCCCACCCGGTCCGTACCGCCCGCGTACACCCCTCCCCCGAAAACACCTCCAGCGCGGCGGCGAGCTGAGCCGGGATCAGCGCGGCGGGCAGCGCGCGCCCCCACGAGTAGTGACCGCTCACCCCGCCCAGGGCGAACACGCCCGCTCCCAGCACGAAGAAGATCACCAGTGGATCCCGGTGGTCCCGCCGCCACCGCAGCGCCAGCGCGACCACGCCGAGCAGCACCAGCCCGAACCGTCCGGGCAGCTGCCGGTACAGCGAGCGGTGGATGGCCTCGAGGTCCGCGCCGGCCGAGAAGAGCGAGAAGAAGTCGTAGTACGGCCATGCCCACAGCACCACCAGTCCCAGTGCCACCCCGGCACCCAGCCGCAACAGCCTCCGCCGGTCCGGTCGCGCCGCGGCCACCGTCGCGAGGGCGCCGAGCGAGGCCACGACCCCGGAGAACTGGTGGACCAGCAGGATCGCCGCCCACAGCACCCCGAGTCCCAGCCACGCAGCCCAGCCCGCGCCGGTGCGCAGCGCCCCCGTCAGCCATGCCCACAGGTGGAAGGAGAGTCCGAGGGCGAACACGCTCGGGTACGAGACCGTCAGCGCGAGGGAGTTCAGCCCGAGGAAGCCGCTCCAGTTGAACAGCGCCGGCCCCCACAGGAACAGCAGGCACAGGAGGGCGAGCGCGGGCGCGGCCCGATGCGCGCTCAGCGTACGGACGTACCGCCACACCCCCGTGACGAGCAGCGCCAGCCCGGCGACCGCGCCGATGCGCAGCACCACGAACACCGACAGTCCGGTGATCCGGGCGACGCCGCCGAGGACCAGCATCCACGGCGAGTAGTACGGGCTCGGGGTGTCCGCGTCGACGAGCGGATTGCCGGGGCGCAGGAGGCTGTGCCGCAGACGTTCCACGGTGGCCGCGTGCATGCCGAGATCGCCCGCCCAGGGGAGGCGGACGATCACCAGGAGCAACAGGACCAGGACGAGCGCGGCGGCGGCCTGCGGGAGCGCTCTGCCGGCGGTCGCCGCGGTGCTACGCGGCTCGGCGCGCATCCTGCTGGAAGACCCAGGTGCGGTAGACGAGGAAACGGAACGCGGAGGCGAGGACGATCGACAGCGCCTTGACCATGTTCGACTCGAAAGGCCCGTGCAGGCCGAGGCCGTGATATCCGGCGTAGAACAGACCGCTTTCCATGACGACACCAAAGCCACTGAAAACGAAGAACAGTACGATTTGCCGTCGGGTTCGGGAAGCCCGGTCACGGTAAGCGAAAAAGCGGAAGCCCACGTAATTCGTGGCCATGGCAATACAGCTCGCCAGCACCGTCGCGACCATCGCCCGCCGGCCCAGACCGTGCAGCAGCAGATTGAACACCAGGAAATTGACGAGCACGCCGCTGCCGCCGACGACCCCGAATTTCACCAGTTCGAGGACGACTCGGGTGACCGGCCGGGCATCCGGGACGGGGGCCGAGGCGGGTGCCGGGGCGAGGGCCGACGCGGTCACTGCCGGACGGGTCTCGGTTAGGTTCACTGTCACGCGGCAGACCTTATCCGACACATCACGATTAGCAGGAAACGGTAAATTCGCCGCCCGCCTTTCCCTAAGCGACGGCAAGAAGAGGACGTGACGGCGCACGGAAACGGGGGCGCCCCGAGCCGTGACGGCCCGGGGCGCCCCCGTGGAGACATCGCCTACGAATGCGTGCGCAGCAGCGTCCGCATCGTCCGCATGGCCACCGACAAGTTGGCCAGGTCGAAGGAGTCCGAGCTGCGGATCTCCTCCAGGGTGGTGCGCGCCCGGCCCAGGATCGCGCCGTTCTTCTGCTCCCAGGCCTTGAAGCGCTGCTCGGGAGTCGAGCTGCCGTTGCCGACGGCGAGGACGTCCGCGGTGAGCGCCGCGTGGGCCGCGTACAGGTCCTCGCGGATGGAGGCGCGGGCCATGGACTGCCAGCGGTCGGCACGGGGCAGCTCGATGATGCGGTCCATGAGCTGGGTGATGCCGAGGCGGTCGGCGAGGTCGTAGTAGACCTCGGCGACGTCCAGCGGCTCGGTGCCCGTGCGGTCGGCCACCGAGACGATGTCCAGCGCCGGGAAGGCGGAGGAGAAACCGGCCACGCGCGTCGCCAGCTCGTCCGGCACACCGGCGCCGGACAGCTCGTCGTACACGTGCTGGTACCACTCCAGGTCCGCGCCGCGCAGCAGCTTCGGCAGCTGCTGCCAGACCTGCTCGACCCGCTCCGAGAAGAACTCGACGGTCTCGGCGAGCGCCAGCGGCTGCGGCCGGTTGTTGAGCAACCAGCGCGTGCCGCGCTCGACCAGCCGGCGCGAGTGCAGCCGGATCCGGGTCTGGACGGCGGCCTCGACCTTGTTGTCCAGGCCCTCGACCGCGTCCCACACGGGCGCCGAGCGGAAGATCGCGCGGGCCACGGTCTGGGCCCGGACGATCTCCTCCAGCGACGCGCCGGTCTCCTCGCGCAGCCGGTGCAGATACGTCGTACCGCCCGTGTTGACCGTGTCGTTGACCAGGACGGTGGTCGTGATCTCACGGCGCAGGGGGTGGCTGTCGACCCCGTCGGCGAACCGCTCGCGCAGCGCCGTCGGGAAGTACGCGTGCAGCAGAGTGCGCAGATACGGGTCGTCCGGCAGCGAGGTGTGCAGCAGCTCGTCGGCGACGGTGATCTTCGTGTACGCCAGCAGGACGGCGGTCTCCGGGCTGGTCAGGCCGAGCCCCAGGTTGAGCCGCTCGCGGATCTGCCGGTCGGTGGGCAGGAACTCCAGGGCCCGGTCGAGGTGGCCCTCGCGCACCAGGTGGCGGATGAACCGCTGCTGGGCGTGGAGCATGTCCTTGGACTGGGCGAGCGCGTTGGCGATCGCCACGTTCTGCGCGTAGTTGTTGCGCAGCACCAGGGCGCCGACCTCGTCGGTCATCTCGGCGAGCAGCTTGTTGCGCTGCTTCACCGTCATGTCGCCGTCCGTGACCAGACCGTTGAGCAGGATCTTGATGTTCACCTCGTGGTCGGAGGTGTCCACACCGGCGCTGTTGTCGATCGCGTCGGTGTTGATCTTGCCGCCGTGCGTCGCGAACTCGATGCGGCCCAGCTGGGTCAGGCCCAGGTTGCCGCCCTCGCCGACGACCTTGACCCTGAGGTCCTTGCCGTCGACGCGGATCGCGTCGTTGGCCTTGTCGCCGACGTCGGCGTTGGACTCGGTGGAGGCCTTGACGTACGTACCGATGCCGCCGTTCCACAGCAGGTCCACCGGCGCCTTGAGGATCGCCTTCATCAGGTCGGCCGGTGTCACCTTGGTGGCGCTCACCTCGATGCCGAGGGCCTCGCGGATGTGCGAGTTGACCTGGATCGACTTGGCGCTGCGCGGGAAGATCCCGCCGCCCGCCGAGAGCAGCTCGGTGTTGTAGTCGGCCCAGCTGGAGCGGGGCAGCTCGAACAGGCGGCGGCGCTCGGCGTAGGAGGTGGCCGCGTCCGGGGTGGGGTCGATGAAGATGTGCCGGTGGTCGAAGGCGGCGACCACGCGGATGTGCTCGCTCAGCAGCATGCCGTTGCCGAACACGTCACCGGACATGTCGCCGATGCCGACGACCGTGAAGTCCTCGGTCTGCGTGTCGACGTCGAGCTCGCGGAAGTGCCGCTTGACGGACTCCCAGGCGCCGCGGGCGGTGATGCCCATGCCCTTGTGGTCGTAGCCCGCGGAGCCGCCGGAGGCGAAGGCGTCGCCGAGCCAGAAGTTGTACGACTGCGCGACCTCGTTGGCGATGTCCGAGAACGTCGCCGTGCCCTTGTCGGCCGCGACCACCAGGTAGGTGTCGTCCTCGTCGTGCCGGACGACGTCCGCCGGGGGCACGACCTCGCCGGCCACCATGTTGTCGGTGATGTCCAGCAGGGCGGAGATGAAGGTCTTGTAGCTGGCGATGCCCTCGGCCAGCCACGCGTCCCGGTCCACGCTCGGGTCCGGCAGCTGCTTGGCGACGAAGCCGCCCTTGGCGCCGACCGGCACGATGACGGTGTTCTTCACCATCTGCGCCTTGACCAGGCCGAGGATCTCGGTGCGGAAGTCCTCACGCCGGTCGGACCAGCGCAGACCGCCTCGCGCGACCTTGCCGAAGCGCAGGTGCACACCCTCGACGCGCGGCGAGTACACCCAGATCTCGTACGCCGGGCGCGGCGCCGGAAGGTCGGGGATCGCCTGCGGGTCGAACTTCATCGACACGTAGTCGTGCGGCTTGCCGCCCCGCGACTCCTGGAAGAAGTTCGTGCGCAGCGTCGCCTTGATGACGGTGAGGAAGGAGCGCAGGATGCGGTCCTCGTCCAGGCTCGCCACCTGGTCGAGGGCGGCGTCGAGCTCCTCGAGGAGCGCGTCGACGATCTCGAGCCCGGCGCGCTGGCGGTCGGGGGACATCCGCGCCTCGAAGAGGGAGACGAGGAGCCGGGTGGTGTGGACGTTGGTCCGGAGGGTGTCCTCCATGTAGTCCTGGCTGAAGGTGGAGCCGGCCTGCCGCAGGTACTTGGCGTACGCGCGCAGCACCGTCGCCTGCCGCCAGGTCAGTCCGGCGCCCAGCACGAGGGCGTTGAAGCCGTCGTTCTCCGCCTTGCCGGTCCAGGTCGCCTCGAAGGCCTCCTGGAAGCGCTCGCGGCCGTCGTCGCCGAGATAGTCGCCGTTGACGCCGCCCAGCGACCTGGGGATGCGCAGGCCGAAGTCGTAGATCCAGGCGGTCGTGCGGTCCGAGCAGCGCAGCTCGTACGGCCGCTCGTCGATCACCTCTACGCCGAGCCGGCTGAGGACCGGCAGCACGGCGGACAGGGAGATCGCGGCGCCCTTGCGGTAGATCTTGAAGCGGCGCTCGTCGGGGGCGGCGCCCACCGGCTCGTACAGGCTGAACGCGAAGTCGTTGCCCTGCGCCTCGCTGATCCGCTCCAGGTGGACGAGGTCGGCGACCGCGCCACGCGGGGTGTGGTCGGCCTTGTAGCCCTCGGGGAAGGCGTTGTTGTAGCGGCGCAGCAGCTCGGCGGCGCGCTCCTCGCCCAGCTCGGCGTTGAGCGCCTCGGCGAATCCGTCGGCCCAGGAGCGGGCCGCCTCGACGAGTCGCGCCTCGATGCGCTCCTTGTCGCCGTCGCTGAGCTGGGGCAGCTCGGTTCCCTGCGGGACGCGGATGACGAAGTGCAGCCGGGAGAGGATCGACTCGGTGTTCCAGGCGGTGAAGTCGACGCTGGTGCCGCCGAGCTCCTCCTTCAGGATGTCGATGATCCGCAGCCTGACGGCGGTGGTGTAGCGGTCGCGGGGCAGGTAGACGAGGGCGGAGTAGTAGCGGCCGTACTCGTCCTGGCGCAGGTAGAGGCGCAGCCGCCGCCGCTCCTGCAGATACAGGACGGAGGTGGCGATGGCGCGCAACTCGTCCGCGGGCGTCTGGAAGAGCTCGTCGCGCGGGTAGGTCTCCAGGATCTGCAGCAGGTCGCGCCCGTCGTGGCTGTGGGGCGAGAACTGGGCGCCCTTGAGCACCTCGTCGACCTTGCGCCGGATGACCGGCACGCGGCGGACCGACTCGGTGTAGGCGGCGGAGGAGAACAGGCCCAGGAAGCGGCGCTCCCCGACGACGTTCCCGTCCTTGTCGAACTTCTTCACGCCGACGTAGTCGAGGTACGACGGCCGGTGCACGGTCGACCGGCTGTTGGCCTTGGTCAGGACGAGGAGCTTGTGCTCGCGGGCCTTGGCGCGGGCGTCGGCCGGGAGCCGCTCGAAGGAGGGGCTGACGGGGTGGCTCTCGTCGGTCGCGTGGTGCGGGTCGGAGCGCAGTATGCCGAGCCCGGTGGCCGGCACCGCCGCCAGCGAGTCGTCCTCGCGCAGCTGGTACTCGCGGTATCCGAGGAAGGTGAAGTGATCGGCGGACAGCCAGCGCAGCAGCTCGCGGGCCTCTTCGACCTCGGCGGCGGGGAGGTCTGCGGGGAAGGCCTCGCCGTCGAGTCCCTCGGCGATGCGCAGCGCCGCGTCCCGCATCTTCTCCCAGTCCTCGACGGCCTCGCGGGCGTCGGACAGGACACGCAGCAGATCGGCGGTGATCTGCTTCAGGTCGGCGCGGTCGGTCTCACGGTCGATCTCGACGTGGATCCAGGACTCCACGTGCGCGTCGTGCGGGAGGTCGCCGGCCGACGGGGCGGGCAGCACCTCGATGAGCTTGCCGGTGAGGTCGCGCCGGACGATGAACTGCGGGTGGATGACGACGTGGATGCCGCGGCCCTGGCGGGTCAGCTCGTTCGTCACGGAGTCGACGAGGAAGGGCATGTCGTCGGTGACGACCTCGACGACGGTGTGGCTGCAGGTCCACCCGTTCTCTTCGACGGTCGGGGTGTGGACCCGCACATTGGCCGTGCCCTGGGGACGGCTCTCGGCGAGACGGTAGTGCGAGACTGCGGCTCCGAAGACGTCGACCGGGTCGCGGTCGGAGAGGTCCTCCGGGGCGGTGTGCAGGTAGTAACGCTGGAGGAACGCGAGCACGGATGCCTGGTCCGGGGTGCCCGGGGTGCCCTCGCTCGTCGTCCCAGTCGGTAGGTGCCCCCCGACCGGGCTGTTCTCAGCTACCCGGGCGGCCCGTTCGAGCAACTCGGCCTTGGCTTCGTCCAGCTTGGTCTGCATTGTCCTCTGGCTCCTGTCGCGCGCCGTTGCGTGACGTAGAAGGAAGTACGGTCCCTTCCCCTGCGGCTCGACGCCACGGCCCGGGGTCTCCGGTCCGTTCCGACGCTATGCCGCAAGGTGAGATGAGCGGGGGGTATTCGGCCATTCTCGACGCGCCCACCGGATGTGACGCTGCTCTCCGCGACGTCGGAGCCGGGGGTTCGTGTGGCGCCTCGGGGGCACTTGCGCCCCCGTCCCGCCCGGGAAGAACAGCGGTCGCCGCCCGGTCACGGATGTCGTCCGTGTTCACCGGGCGCAAGGCAGGGGCGACGGTGCCCCCGCGAGCTATCGCGCTGATCACGCCACAAGGCTATCGCTCATTACCCCGGGCCCGTCATGAGCCGTATGTGTACAAAACCAGGGGTGGAAGTTTGACGTTCTGCACAGGGGCGGAGACGCCGCGAGAGGCGTATCGGCGGCGGGTGTGGCGGGCGCGGCTGCCGGGGTGACCTGGGCAACCGCGCGACGGCGGCGGGGCGGCCGGGCACGGGCCGGGCGGGACCGGGGTTCCGGTGGCGGGGTGGGCGCGGTCCAGCGGTAGGAGTCCAGCGGTGCCCTAGGCCGGCGGTACACCTCCTGTATGCCTCAGGCGGCCGGTCGTACACCTCAGGCGCCCGGTCGTACACCTCAGGCGGCCAGTCGCTCCGCCTCCGCCACGGCCTCCGCCAGGGTGTCCACCACCGGCACGCCTGCCTCTTCGAGGCTGGCCCGTCCGTGCGACCCCCCGGTGTACAGCACGGCCTGCGCGCCCACGTATTGCGCGGCCACGGCGTCGTCGGCGGCGTCCCCGATCACCACCGTGCGCGAGGGCTCCACCCCGGTCAGCGCCTCCAGGTGCCGGACCATGTGCTCGGCCTTGCTGCCCCCGGACGGTCCGACCCGGCCCTCGACGCGTACGAAGTGCGTCTCGATCCCGAACCCCCGCACCAGCGGCACGAGTTCATCGTGCACATACATGCTCAGCAGCGACTGGCTGTGCCCCGACGTCCGCCAGCCCGCCAGCAGCTCGACCGCGCCCTCGGTGAGCCCGCAGCGGATCCGGTGCTCGGCGTAGTACCGGTGGAAGACGTCGTCCATGGCCTCCCACTCGGCCCGGGTCGGCAGCCGCCCCATCAGCCGCTCGTAGAACCTGGGCACCGGCACGCAGTACAGCGCCCGGTACTGCTCCAGTGTGATCGGCTCCAGGCCGAGCTCGGCCGATGCCGCGTTCGTCGCGCCGATGATCGCGTCATTGTCGTGGAACAGCGTCCCGTTCCAGTCCCAGACGATGTGCGCGCTCGTGTGCTTCCCCATGCGCTTCCCCATGCCCAAAAACGTACCCGCCGCCACTGACAATCATGAATGCCCGCAGGTCGCAGGCGCCTGGGACAGATGAGGCAAGGGGCGTCAGACGAGCCCGACCAGGTGGGGGATCTCCTGTGTCGCGTACCACAGCAGCTCGTGGTCCTCGGCCTCGTCCACCACGAACTGGGCGTCGTCGTCCCCGCCGTCCGCCGCTTCCAGCGCCCCCGCCGCGGCGGCCACGTCCTCCTCGGCGTCGTCCGCGTCGACGTGCACCGCGGCCGCCTTGGCCAGCCGCACCGCCCCGGCCACCCGTACCTCGCCCAGCGCCGCCGGCGCCGACCCGCGATCCGGGTCCGCCGTGGCCGCCGAGTCAGCCACGTCGACGGCGACCACGACCCGGCGCCGTGCCGCTTCCGGGTCCGCCGCCAGCAGCCGCAGCGAGGCCAGTGCGGCCCGGCTCAGCGCCGCGTACTCGAGTTCCTCGATGTCGTCCGAGAGGTACCACTCGCGCAGCGCGGGTGTGACGGCGTACGCGACGAACGGACCGGCCCCGAGTTCGCCCGTCTTGTACGCCTCGGCGAGACCGGGGAGGGTCAGGGGGACGTAGACGCGCATGGCTGGCCGCTCTTTCGTGGTCGGAGGCTCCGCTCGAGGCCCCGGGGAGGGCGGTCCCGCGTCTCCCGGAGGGCCTTCAGGATACGTGCGGGCGTCCCCTTTCGGGTCCCTGCCCGTGACCCGCGACGCGTCCACCCGGCGCCCCGGAACTCACCCGGTGCCGCCCCGTGCCCGCCGGGTTCCACACCCTCGCGACCACTCGGATAGGTGAACCCCGTGGCCCCGCGACGCGGGCTCCGTCTTCCTTGCCGTCGCCGTCGGCGGCCCCGTACAAGATCCCCACCAGCAAGTTACCGCCCGGTATCCACCGGGCCCGCCGAACGGGGACCTCATGAACAAGGTCATGACCAGGACAGCCAAGCCCCGCCCGGGCACCCGCCCACCGAGCCGCCGCGACCCCCGACGCCCCGGCGGCACGGCCCCCAGGACACCGGTCAGCGGGGCTGCACGCGGCCCCCGGGCTCCGGGGACGACCGATATGGCCCCGGCCACCGGGACGGGCGGTACGACGCCCGCCACAGCGCCCGGGTCCAGGCCCGCCAGTGCTCCCCGCCCCACCGACCTCTTCGCCGACCGCCTGCTCGCCGTCCTGAGCGGCCAGCGCCCCGTCCACTGGATGCTCCGGCACACCGCCGGCCGCGCCTACGACGAACTCGCCCACCTCGCCGAACGCGGCCCCCTGCGCACGCGCGGGGCCCGCCCGGTCGTCCGCGACATCGGGTACTACGTCCCGCGGACCGGCGCCATCGAGGCCTTCGCCCGCATCGGCGCCGGCGACCGGCTCCGCGCCATGGCCTTCCGCCTGGAACAGGGCCCGGACCTCCGCTGGCGGTGCACCGCGGTGGAACTGGGAGGCCCACGCACCCCACGGACGGACGACGACTAGGCGCGAAGGACGCGAGACGGCCGACGCGGCCGACGCGAGACAACGGCCGGCTCGTGCGCCACGGCCGGCACGGCCGGCACGGCCGGCACGTGACAGCCGGCCCGGCTCATGCATCACGGCCGGCACAGCCGACGCGAGACAACCGGCCCGAGTCGTGCGCCACAGCCGTCACAGCCGACGCCTGGCAACCAGCTCAGCCGGCGCCTGACGACCAGCGCGGCCGGTGCGAACGGCGAAGGGCCGGGCACCCGACGGGTGACCCGGCCCTTTCAGGACGCCACGGCCATGGCGGCCGCGGGCATCGTCACTTCTTGCGGCGACGGCCGCCCTTGGCCTGCTTGCGGCGCTCCGCGCGCGTGAGGCCGTCCGCCTCGGAGCGCACCGGCTCGTCGTCGTCATAGGCGAAGTCGCCCTCGACGAGGCCGCCCTCACCGTCCACGGTCGCGGCGGAGAAGTGCAGTCCGCGGCGCTGCGGCGCGTCCAGGCCCTTGGCCCGGATCTCCGGGCGGGAGCCCGCCTGGGCCGGGACCGCGTCCTGGACGCCCTCGGCCACCGGCTGGGCGTCCTCGACGGGGACCTCCTCGACCTGCTGCTCGACCTGGACCTCCAGGTTGAACAGGTAGCCGACGGACTCCTCCTTGATGCCGTCCATCATCGCGGAGAACATGTCGAAGCCCTCGCGCTGGTACTCGACCAGCGGGTCCTTCTGGGCCATCGCGCGCAGGCCGATGCCCTCCTGGAGGTAGTCCATCTCGTAGAGGTGCTCGCGCCACTTGCGGTCGAGGACCGACAGCACGACCCGGCGCTCCAGCTCGCGCATGATCTCGGAGCCGAGCTGCGCCTCGCGGGCCTCGTACTGCGCGTGGATGTCGTCCTTGATCGACTCGGAGATGAACTCCGCGGTCAGACCGGCACGGTCACCGGCGGCGTCCTCCAGCTCCTCGATGGTGACCTTCACCGGGTAGAGCTGCTTGAACGCGCCCCACAGACGGTCGAGGTCCCAGTCCTCCGGGAAGCCCTCGGCGGTCTCGGCGCCGACGTAGGCGTCGATCGTGTCGTCCGTGAAGTGCTGGATCTGATCGTGCAGGTCCTCACCCTCCAGGACGCGGCGGCGCTCGCCGTAGATGACCTCGCGCTGGCGGTTGAGGACCTCGTCGTACTTCAGGACGTTCTTACGGGTCTCGAAGTTCTGCTGCTCGACCTGCGACTGGGCGGAGGCGATCGCGCGCGTGACCATCTTGTTCTCGATCGGCACGTCGTCCGGCACGTTCGCCATGGACATCACGCGCTCGACCATCTGGGCCTTGAACAGCCGCATCAGGTCGTCGCCGAGGGAGAGGTAGAAACGGGACTCGCCCGGGTCGCCCTGACGGCCGGAACGACCGCGCAGCTGGTTGTCGATACGGCGCGACTCGTGCCGCTCGGTGCCCAGCACGTAGAGGCCGCCGCTCTCCTCGACCTCGTCCTTCTCGGCCTTGACCGCCAGCTCCGCACGCTCCAGGGCGGCGGGCAGGGCGTGGGCCCACTCCTCGATGTGCTCCTCGGGGTCGAGACCGCGCTGGCGCAGCTCGGCCTCGGCGAGGTCCTCGGGGTTGCCGCCGAGCTTGATGTCCGTACCACGGCCGGCCATGTTCGTGGCGACCGTGACGGCGCCCTTGCGGCCGGCCTGGGCAACGATCTGCGCCTCGCGCTCGTGGTGCTTGGCGTTGAGCACCTCGTGCTGGATGCCGCGCTTGCTGAGCTGCTGCGAGAGGTACTCGGACTTCTCGACCGAGGTGGTGCCGACCAGGATCGGCTGGCCCTTCTCGTGCTTCTCGGCGATGTCGTCGACGACGGCCTCGAACTTGGCGACCTCGGTGCGGTAGATCAGGTCCGACTGGTCCTTGCGGATCATCGGCTTGTTGGTCGGGATCGGGACCACGCCGAGCTTGTAGATCTGGTGGAACTCGGCGGCCTCGGTCATCGCCGTACCGGTCATGCCGGAGAGCTTCTTGTAGAGGCGGAAGAAGTTCTGCAGGGTGATCGTGGCGAGCGTCTGGTTCTCGTCCTTGATGTCCACCCCTTCCTTCGCCTCGATCGCCTGGTGCATGCCCTCGTTGTAGCGGCGGCCGGCGAGGATACGGCCGGTGTGCTCGTCGACGATCATGACCTCGCCGTCGATGACGACGTAGTCCTTGTCCTTCTTGAAGAGCTCCTTGGCCTTGATGGCGTTGTTCAGGTAGCCCACCAGCGGGGTGTTCACCGACTCGTAGAGGTTGTCGATGCCCAGCCAGTCCTCGACCTTGGAGACACCGTTCTCGTGGATGGCGACGGTGCGCTTCTTCTCGTCGACGTCGTAGTCGCCGGTCTCCTCGAGGCCCTTGAGCGGGTTGCCCGCCTCGCCCTTCTTCAGGCGCGTGACCAGCTTGGCGAAGTCGCCGTACCACTTGGTGGCCTGGTCGGCCGGGCCGGAGATGATCAGCGGCGTACGGGCCTCGTCGACGAGGATGGAGTCGACCTCGTCGACGATGGCGAAGTTGTGGCCGCGCTGGACGAGCTCGTCCTTGGACCACGCCATGTTGTCGCGGAGGTAGTCGAAGCCGAACTCGTTGTTCGTGCCGTACGTGATGTCGCACTCGTACTGCTCGCGGCGCTGGGCCGGCGTCATGTTGGCCAGGATGCAGCCGACGGTCAGCCCCAGGAACTTGTGGACGCGGCCCATCATCTCGGAGTCGCGCTCGGCCAGGTAGTCGTTGACCGTGATGAGGTGGACGCCGTCTCCGGAGAGGGCGTTCAGATAGGCGGGGAGGGTGCCGACGAGGGTCTTGCCCTCACCGGTCTTCATCTCGGCGACATAGCCGAGGTGGAGGGCGGCGCCACCCATCATCTGCACGTCGTAGTGCCGCTGGCCGAGGACGCGCTTGGCGGCCTCGCGGACGGTGGCGAACGCCTCGGGGAGCAGGTCGTCCAGGCTCTCACCGTCTGCGTACCGCTGCTTGTACTCATCGGTGAGGGCCCGCAGCTCGGCGTCGGAGAGGTCGACGAAGTCCTCTTCGATGGAGTTGACCTGGTCCGCGATGCGGTGCAGCTTGCGCAGGATCTTGCCTTCGCCTGCACGCATGATCTTCGAGAGGACGGACACGGGGGCTGGTCTCCTTGCCGGTCGGGCCTGGGACGGTCGGTTTTCCATTTCACGTACTGAGCAACGGCCATCGTATGCGAGGACCCGGGCACGCCGGGAGGCCTGGCGGTCCGACGGCCGTCCGCGGCTGTTCTTCCGCTGGCTTTCACAGGGGACAACGGGCGGGACGCGCGGATAGTGCCGCATCGCTCCGGGGAATTGCGCGCAATGTGATCGCGCGTTCACACACGGCACGGGGGCGTGTCGGCACCCCGGGATGGCGCCGTTCCGGATGCCCCAGCAGAATCGGCCGATGGACCCCGTCACGCTCACCACCAGCCGTCTTCTGCTGCGCGCGCCCGGCCCTCAGGACGCCGAGGCGGTGTACGCCGCCGCCCAGGACCCCGAGGTCCAGCGGTGGATCTCCCAGTTCCCCTCGCCCTACCTCAGGGAGCACGCGCGCGGCTTCACCGAACAGGTGGTGCCCGACGGCTGGGCGGACAACGCGATGTTCACCTTCGGCCTCTTCCTCCCCGAAGGGGAGCTCGCCGGCATGCTCGCCCTCACCATGCGTGCCCTGGGGGTCGGCGAGATCGGCTACTGGGCGGCCAAGGAGCACCGTGGCAACGGTTATGTGACCGAGGCCACCCTCGCCGCCTCCCGCTGGGCCTTCACCCAGCTGTCCATCGACCGCGTGGAGTGGCGCGCGGAGGTCGGCAACAGACCGTCCCGCGCGGTGGCGGAACGCGCCGGCTTCACCGTCGAGGGCATCCTGCGCTCGGCGACCAACAACCAGGGGGTACGCCGGGACTGCTGGGTGGGCTCGCTGCTCCCGTCGGACCTGGGCCTGCCGTCGACGGCCCCGTATCTGCCGGCGCCGGCGCGTCTGTCGTAGCACCGGCCCGCAAAGCCGCAGCTCAGCCCGTGCTGTCAGTCCCGCCGTCTATCGTCCGAACCCATGACGACGCTCCCGCGCCCCGCCACCGAACTCTCCGCGGACGACGCCCGCCGCATCGCCCTGCGGGCCCAGGGCTTCCTCGGCACGCCCGACCGCCGGGCCGGTGTCCGGGGCGTCCTGCGTCATCTCGGCGCGGTCCAGCTCGACACCATCTCGGTCCTCGCCCGCTCCCACGAGCTCATCCCGTACGCCCGCCTGGGCGCCGTGGGCCGCGGGACGGTGGAGGCCGCCTACTGGACGCCCGCGTCCACGGGCACGCGCCCGGCCCAACCGCACGCCTTCGAGTACTGGTCGCACGCGGCGTGCATCCTCCCCGTCGAGGAGTGGCCGCACTTCGCGTTCCGCCGCCGCGCCTACCGCAACCGCCCGCACTGGAACCATGAACTCCCCGACGGCGCCTACGACCAGGTCGTCAAGCAGCTCCGCGCCGAAGGTCCGCTCACCGCCACGGAGTTGGGCGGCGCGAAACGCACCAGCGAGTGGTGGGACTGGTCCGGCACGAAGGTCGCGGTCGAGCGTGCGCTGATGTACGGGGAGGTGGTCTGCGTGGAACGCCGCGGCTGGAAGCGGGTGTACGACCTCGCCGAGCGCGCGGTCCCGGACGCGTTGCTGCACGACGAACTCGACGACACCGAGTGCGTGCGCCGCCTGGTCCGCCTGGCGGGCGAGTCCCTCGGCGTCGGCACGCGCGCGGACATCGCCGACTACCACCGTCTCAAGGGCGAGCAGGTCGACGGGGTGATCGCGGACTCGGGTCTGGTACCGGTCACGGTGGCGGGCTGGGGCAAGCCCGCCTGGGCGGACCCCGCGGCGCTGGAGACCCCTCCGCGCGGCCGCCACCGCACCACGCTGCTGTCCCCTTTCGACTCGCTGATCTGGGAACGGGCGCGCACGGAGCGGATCTTCGGCTTCACCCACCGGCTGGAGGCCTATGTGCCCAAGGCGAAGCGGGTGTACGGCTACTTCGCAATGCCCGTCCTGTCCGGCGGCCGTCTCGTCGGCCGTGTCGACCCGGCACGCGAGGGCCGCACTCTGGTCGCCCGGCAGGCCACCCTGGACGGCGCGAAGGCGGTCCCGGCCGTGGCCCAGGCCCTGGTCGAGGCGGCGAGCTGG
Organism: Streptomyces sp. HUAS 15-9; assembly: GCF_025642155.1. Taxonomy (NCBI): domain Bacteria; kingdom Bacillati; phylum Actinomycetota; class Actinomycetes; order Kitasatosporales; family Streptomycetaceae; genus Streptomyces; species Streptomyces qianjiangensis. Next base: position 3,501,687 of record NZ_CP106798.1, read on the forward strand.
GTGGACTGCACGGACGTACGCGTGGAACGGGTGGACGCACCGGAACTGCGCGAGCCCCTCACCAGGGAACTCGCCCGGCTCCTCGCCTGATCCGCGCCGGTCGCCCGCCCCTACCGGATTTCGAGGATCTTCTCCCGCATCGCGTACACCACCGCCTCCATCCTGGAGTGCAGTTGCAGCTTCTCCAGGATGTTGCGGACGTGGTTCTTCACCGTGTTCTCGGAGATGAACAACTCCTTCGCGATGTCACGGTTGTTCATTCCCGTCGCGACCAGCTTGAGCACCTCCAGCTCACGGTCCGTCAGCCGGGGTGCGGGCACGAGCCTGCGCTCGTCCGTCCGCTGGATCATCGACTTGAACTCGGTGAGCAGTTTCGAGGCCATCGACGGGCTGATCTGCGACTGCCCGTCGGCGACCGCGCGAATGGCGGTGGCCACCTCGTCCGTCGAGATCTCCTTGAGGAGATAGCCGGTCGCGCCCGCCTTGATCGCGTCGTAGAGGTCGGCCTCTTCATCGCTGATCGTCAGCATGATGATCTTGGCGCTGGGGGCGACCTCCTTGATGGAGGTGCACGCCTCGATCCCGCCGCGCTTGGGCATCCGTACGTCCATCAGGACGATGTCGGGCAGCAGGTCGGCCGCCTTGTCCACGGCCTCGGCGCCGTCGCCCGCCTCGCCGACGACCTGGATGTCCTCCTCGGCGGCGAGCACGATCTCCAGGCCGCGGCGGAAGAGGGCGTGGTCGTCCACGACAAGGACTCTGATCGGCTCCTTGCGTGGAGTGCCCGCGTCCGGGCCCATGCCGACGACGCCTTCGTCGGCATCCCCGTTCCGCATCGGTCCGAAGCTGTCCGCCATCGTTCCTCCCCCTGAAGGCTGTGGCCTGTGGTCCTGTGCCATCGCCAACCCAAGGCAGCGGCCCACCGGTTGGGCCGGTGCGGCCATGATTTCATGCCCGGCCGACACTGCGCCGACCAAGCGGGGCGCGAAGGGTCGCACGCCGGTGCCCCTGGGGGCGCACACGCGCTCCAGGGGCACCGGCTCAGCCTGTGGCCGGGCGGGTCAGCCGCCCAGTGTGCCGCCTGCCGCGGGGGGTTGCGCCTGGGCGACCATCGGGTCCGTGCTGAGGTGGATGACACCGTAGTCGTAGGCGTGCCGCCGGTAGACGACGCTCGGTTCCTTGGTCTCGGAGTCGACGAACAGATAGAAGTCGTGTCCGACCAGTTCCATCTCGTAGAGGGCCTGGTCGAGGGTCATCGGGGAGGCGACGTGGGTCTTCTCGCGGACGATGAGGGGGCCTTCGCCCTTCACTTCCAGCGAGCCGATCTTCTTGGTGGGCACTCCGTCGCTGTCTTCCTCGTGGACGGGGTGGCCGTTCCCGTTGAGCGTCGCCGCGCCCGGGACGTGGTCGGGAACCTCCGCGGCCGAGATTCGGCGTGCGCCGCGCCGCGAGAAACGCTTGTCGTGCTGCTTGCGCAGCCGGGCGTCCAGCTTCTCCGCCGCCAGGTCGAGTGCCGCATACGGATCGCTGGCCGCTGCCTCCGCCCGGATCACCGGACCGCGGGAGCGGAGCGTGATCTCCACTCGGTCGCACCGGTCGGCCTGCCGGGGGTTGGGCTCCTTGGACACCTCCACGTCGAGGCTGATCACCTTGCCATCGAGCTTCTGGATCTTCTCCAGCTTCAGCTTCTCGGCCACGTGCTTGCGGAACCGCTCGGGCACCTCGGTCTTGCGGCCCTTGACGACGATGTCCACGCAGAACTCCGTTCCCGGATCACTCCGCTCCAGCGGCGGAGCATCTCCCTTTTGCACCAGGCTCCGGTCAGTCCGGAACCTCGGACTCGGTGACTTCCACCTCCTCCTCCCCCATGGGCAAGATCTCCACCCCAGCGCCGCGAGTGATTGCGGAAAACCCGCAGCACGGCATTCGGATATGAGAGGGATGGCCTGCGGCTTTCCCTCACAACCGAACATATCTCGCCCGGACGGATGTCGTCACCCTCTACTGCCGCGTACCTCCATTCAGGTGAATTGGTCCTCTCACTACCTGCAACGATGCAACTTCGCAGTCAGTTCCGGTTTATTTCGAAGGAATCCGGCGGCGCTGCGACCACAGCCGCGCAGATCGGCTGCCCGACGGTGTTCGCCCGTGCCATTCCCACCGCGCCGTGGCTCCGCATCGCACTCTCTTCCCTTGATCCCACCGTCTGTTCCTCCCTTCCTTCCCGAGCTGCACGCGCGTACACGGCCGTTGTTCCGCCATTGCGGTCGACCGCCTCCCGGACGGCCCGCGCCGCCTCCGTCAGGGATGCGCCCGTCGTCATCAGGTCGTCGACAAGCACCACCCGGCCGCCGAGGAGCAGCCGTGCGCCGCCCGGGGCCACCTCCAGGGCGCCCGCGAGATTACGCAGCCGCTGCCGGGTGTCGAGCCCCGACTGGTCGGCCACGGCACGCCGTTGCCGCAGCACCGTCGCCACCCGGGCCGGCGTCCCGCTCCGTCTCAGCTCGCTTGCGGCCGCGAGCGCGATCCGCCGTACCGGATCATGACCCCGGGCCCGCACGGCCCAGCGCGCGGACGGCACCGGCACGAGCAGCACAGGCACGTCACCATGCCCGACCGGTGCACCGCCGCCCCAGAACGACACGACCCGCACCCGGCGTGCACCCACAGGAACACCCTGTGCCGAACCGTCGCGCTCCGCCTGTTTTCCCGCCGGACCGCCGCCGCCCTCCGTGGGGATGCCGCAGCGCCCTGTCAGGACCCCGGCATGCCCCGTCAGCGCCCCGCCGGCCCCCGACCGGGCCGCGTGGAGCCCCGCTCGCACAGCTCCCGCCAGAGCCGCGCCCAGGGGGCCTGCGAGTGCCAGAGCTCCCCGCTCCTTGTGGGCGAGGAGCGCCGCCCGCACCGCGTCCGCGTACGGCGCCGCCGCATGCACCGCCGGGAGCCCGGACGGCTCGGGCCCCGGTCGCACCCGGCACGGTGCGTCCCCGCTCAGGGCGGCACGGCACTCCTGGCAGAGCACCGTGCGAGGCGTCCCACAGCCTCCGCACTCGGCCGGCAGCACCAGGTCCGTGAGGTCCTGCCACCACCCCCGCATGCCCCTCACTGTGCCAATACCCGGGCCGGCGGACCACCCCTGTGGAAAACTCCCTGTGGACAACTCGGAACAGGTCGTAGCGCCCCACTACCCGTACGGGTGACCGGGCGCAGCCGAACGGTCGACCGCGCGGCCCGGGCCCGACCGGCCGAAAACGGAAGCGGCCGCCACGGACGGGCCGAGCCCGGACCGTGACGGCCGCTCCAGGTGAGATGTCAGCCCGGATAGACCGGCGCCGACCCTTCCTTGACGACCGTCTGCCACTGCCCTCCGGACGGCAGCCGTACGATCCCGTCGTCCGAATACGCCACGAGCGGAGCCCGGTCGTCCTCGGACGCGGCGATCGCCTTGACTCCCGGCAGGGCCGAGGGCACCAGACCGTCCGGCGTGGAGCCGTCGACCTGGATGTACCGCAGCTGCAGCACGCCCCCCTGCTCACGCCCGACCACGACGAGCCGGCCGTCCCCGGCCCACGACATGGCCGTGACCTCTTCCAACCCGGGCGTCGCGGAGCGCAGTTCGAGAACCGAGACCACCGGCTTCTGCCCGGACTTCTCGTCCCGCTCGATCCTCCCGATGAGCAGGGACTGCTTGCGGTCCTTTTCCACGACGAGCGCTATCCGCACCCCGTCGGCGGCCACCCGCACATCCTTGATGCGTCCGGGCAGCTCCGGGGTCCGCACCTCCACCGGCTGGCCGGCCCCCTCCTCGATCAGGAGCAGCCGGGGATCGGCGGGGTTGCGGTCGGCCACCCAGAGGTCGCCGACGTCGTCCCAGCTGGGCGTCGTCAGCCGGTCGTCGGCGGTGGCGCCGTGGCTCTGGACGACGGGATCCCCGAGCGAACCGCCCGACGCGAGCGACGTGACGTACAGCGACTTGCCGTCCAGAGCGACCCCGGCCGCAGAGTGCTCGTCGCGCGAGACCGCCACCGACCGCAGTCCCCTGTCGCCCTGACCCAGCGCGCCGGGTACCGGAACGGCGGTGGTGCTGGTGCTGGCTATCCGCACCAGCCGGTGCTTGCTGTCGAGGAAGTACAGGTACTCGGGGCGCTTCTCGGAGCCACGCCAGGCGACGGCGCCGCCGCGGCCGAGGTCGCACAGTCTCTTGCCGTCGGCACCCTGCAGTTCCACCGAGTCCACCGTGGGCGACAGGTTCTGCAGCGTGAACAGCAGCTGGGTCGCCATCTCGCTGCACTGGGTCGACCCGACCCGGGAGGCCTTGTCGTTCAACGGCACTGTCAGCTTGTTCTGGTCGTCGGGCGTCAGCGAGCTGGCGCCCTTCTTCAGCGCCGTACCGGTCGGAAAACTCGACCTGACCACGGGCCCGAGCCAGCTCGTGGGCCCGTCGAGCAGCGAGCGCACCATCTGCGTCATCGGGTCCACGCGCTTGCGCACGAAGACCGGGTCGGCGACGGCCGCCAGCCGGCCGGTCGACACGTCCGAGGTGTTGGACGCGAAGTAGTACTTGTTGACGGACGTGTAGTTCCGCTGGAAGTCGGACTTGCCCATGACGACGCCCTCCGGCAGCGCGTCGATGCGCCACTGCTTGGTCTTGGCGTCCTGGGTGAGGTGCACCTTCCTGTTGTAGGGCCCGGCGGCGGGCGAGTACGCCTGCTGCGCGTCGACGGTGGCGACCCTGCTCCCCGCCAGTGTGTAGGTGACGTTGTTGGTGTCCTCCCCGCCGACCGCCGGGTGGTCCGGATCGGTGCTCGGCCCGTTGGCGAGCACCGTGGTGGACTGCTCGGGCTTCCACTTGCGCGCGGCACCGGCGGTCAGATACTTGCGCGCCGTGTCGTAGTGCGGATCGTCGCTGGTCAGAGCCTCCAGGAAGCCCTGCACGATCTCCCCGGGCGCAGCGTTGTCCTGGGGCGGCATGGCGAAGACACGCACCTGCGTGTCCTGGCGCGGCGTGGACTCGACGTCCCGCAGGTCGCCGCTGTCGGGCATGGAGGCGCACCCCGCCAGCACGACGGCACCGCAGGCGGCGTACGCCACCGCACGCACCGGACGGCGCCGGGCGCCTCCCTCGCGGTCAGCGCCCACGAAATGCCTCCCCTGGCTTGTTCGATTCCTCGGTGCCGGCGGCCGGGTCGGGCCTGCTGCCGTTCTCTTCGCGCGCCGCGTCGCAGGACGGTGCGTCGTCCTGGCGCCGTGCGCCTCCGGTGGGCCGGGGCACCACGCGCGCGCCGTTGCCGGGCAGCGCGGTGGGGTCGGCGGCCGGGGACACGGATGCCATCCGCGCGCCGATCTGGGGGCGCGGCGGCAGGCCCGCCTGGCCGCCCGCCTGCTGCACGGGAACCGTGGCACGCTTGTCCCCGCCTGCGCTCGGCAGCCCGGCGTCGTCGAGCCCCCGGTTGCGCCGTGAGTCCTTCGGCTCCAGCGGTATCGGCGATCCCCGCAGCGGCTCGTCCGCGGTGCGCGGCAGCGTCAGCCGGAACTGTGAGCCACCGCCCGGCTCGCCCCAGGCCTGCAGCCAGCCGCCGTGCAGCCGCGCGTCCTCCAGGGCGATGGACAGCCCCAGGCCCGTACCACCGGTGGTACGCGCGCGTGCCGGGTCCGCCCGCCAGAAGCGGCTGAAGACACGGGTCGCCTCGCCGGGCTTGAGCCCGACGCCGTAGTCGCGCACCGCGACGGCGACCGCGCCGCCCGCGGCAGCGAGCTTGACGACGACGTCCCTGCCCTCGCCGTGCTCCACGGCGTTGACGACGAGGTTGCGCAGCACCCGCTCCACGCGGCGGGCGTCGGCCTCGGCCACGACGGGCTGCTGGTCGCCGACGACGCGTATCTGCGTGCCCTTGCGCTCCGCGAGCGGCTCGGCCCCGCTGACGACCCGCCGTACGACCTCGCGGAGGTCTATCGGCTCGGCCTCCAGCGCCGCCGCGCCGGCGTCGAAGCGGCTGATCTCCAGCAGGTCCGCGAGCAGCGACTCGAACCGGTCCAGCTGGTCGGCGAGCAGCTCCGCCGAGCGCGCGGTCACCGGATCGAAGTCCTCGCGGGCCTCGTGGATGACGTCGGCGGCCATCCGTACGGTCGTCAAGGGGGTGCGCAGCTCGTGCGACACGTCGGACACGAACCGCCGCTGCATCCGCGACAGGTCCTCCAGCTGCTGGATCTTCAGCTGCAGGTTCTGCGCCATCTTGTTGAAGGCCTCGCCGAGCCGCGCGATGTCGTCCTCGCCGGTGACCTTCATCCGCTCCTGCAGACGTCCCGCCGACAGCCGCTCCGCGATCCCGGCCGCCATCCGCACGGGCGTGACGACCTGCCGCACCACGAGCCAGGCGATGGCTCCGAGAAGTACGACGACGAAGAGCCCGGCGGTCGCGAGCGTGCCCTTGACCAGGCTGAGGGACTTCTCCTCCTGCGTCAGCGGGAAGAGGTAGTACAGCTCGTACGGGTCACCGTTGGGGTCGTTGAGCTTCTTGCCGATGACCAGGGCGGGCTGCGACTCCTTGTCGCTGTCCTTGTAGATGATGCGGGTGTAGCTCTGCGAGGCCACCATGCCGCTGTTGATCCGCGCCCGCAGATCCTCGGGCACGCTCGACGTCGGATCGACCTGGCCGGAGGCACGGGGACCGCGCCCACCGCCGCTGTCGTCGCCCGCGGGCAGCGTCACCACGTCGAAGGCGCCCTGGCCACCGCTGGAGAGCGACGAGACGAGCTCGCTCATCCAGGAGATGACGTTCTGGGACTGACGGCCGTCCACACCGGCGCCGTCGTCCGCGGTCCCGGCCGCCGCCTCGTCGGCCTTCTGCTTGGCCACCGCGAACCCGCCGGTGGCCTGGCTCTGCGAGGCCTTCACCTTGGCGTCCAGCAGACCGTTGCGCACCTGGCCGATCACGACGAAGCCCAGCAGCAGGACGACGCCCAACGACATCAGCAGCGTCGTGACGACGACCTTGAGCTGGATGTTGCGCCGCCACAGCCGCATGACCGGCAGCAGCGGCCGGCGCACCCAGCGCATGAACAGGCGAAGGACCGGGCTGCCCTGGACCCCGCCCTGCAGCAGCCCGCCCTCGAAGAAGCGTCGCCAGCGCGAACCCGTCGTCTTCCGGCCGACAGGCCGCTCCGGCCTGGCCCCGGACCGGCCGGGGGCCGAAGCGGCACTGTCCCCGGACATGTCAGCTCGGTCCGGCCTTGTAACCGACGCCACGGACGGTCACCACGATCTCCGGCCGCTCCGGGTCCTTCTCGACCTTGGAGCGCAGCCGCTGGACATGCACGTTCACGAGACGGGTGTCGGCCGCGTGGCGGTAGCCCCACACCTGCTCCAGGAGCACCTCGCGCGTGAACACCTGCCACGGCTTACGGGCCAGCGCGACCAGCAGGTCGAACTCCAGCGGCGTCAGTGCGATCGACTGACCGTCCCGCTTGACGGAGTGACCGGCCACGTCGATGACCAGGTCACCTATGGCGAGCTGCTCGGGTGCGGGCTCCTCAGACCTCCGCAGCCGCGCCCGGATCCGGGCCACCAGCTCCTTCGGCTTGAAGGGCTTCACGATGTAGTCGTCCGCGCCCGACTCCAGGCCCACGACGACGTCCACGGTGTCGCTCTTCGCCGTGAGCATCACGATCGGCACGCCGGACTCCGCGCGGATGAGGCGGCACACCTCGATGCCGTCCCGGCCGGGCAGCATCAGGTCCAGCAGCACCAGGTCGGGCTTGGTCTCACGGAACGCGGCCAGCGCCTTGTCGCCGTCGGCTACGAAAGACGGCTCAAAACCTTCACCACGCAGCACGATGCCGAGCATCTCGGCCAGTGCGGTGTCGTCGTCGACGACAAGGACTCGTCCCTTCATAAACGACATCATCCCATTCTCGTAACAGTGACAGGCGTGCTGGTGAGGAGGGTCACTGGCCCGTGACGATAGTCGTACGCGACCGTCACTGTCTGCCCACGGGGCCAGACAGAGAGGCCCGGAGGGCATCCCGCCACGGCGCCGCCTCGCTCTCGGGGCTCCTGCCCTCAGTCGAGTGTCACCCCGCGGGACCTTGCGCACAGCTCGACGAGAGCCCCGGCCGTCACGGGGGAAACGGTGCCCTCCTCGGTGACGATCGCCGTCACCAGCTCGGGCGGCGTCACGTCGAACGCCGGGTTGTACGCCTGGGTCCCCAGCGGTGCCACCGGAATCCCGCCCCCCGCTCCCGTCACCGGCACCTGGGGCGCTGTGATCTCGGTCACCTCATACCCGGGGCGCTGCTCGACCTCGATCGATGCCCCGTCCAAAGTGTCCGGATCCACCGTCGTCACGGGCGCCACCACGATGAACGGCACATGGTGGTACCGCGCCAGCACCGCGAGCGGATAGCTCCCCACCTTGTTCGCCACCGAACCGTCGGCCGCGATGCGGTCCGCCCCGATCAGCACCGCGTCCACCTCCCCCGCCGCGAACAGCGAACCTGCCGCATTGTCGGTGAGCAGGGTGTACGCCATGCCGCTGCGGGCCGCCTCGTACGCCGTCAGCCGAGCGCCCTGCAGCAGCGGACGCGTCTCGTCCACCCACAGGCGCCGCAGCTGTCCCGCCCGGTGCGCGGCGAGCGCCACCGCGAACGCCGTGCCCTCGCCACCCGACACCAGAGATCCGGAGTTGCAGTGGGTGAGGATCCGGTGCCCGCCACCGGGGAGCAGCTCGTCGAGCAGAGCCAGGCCGTGCCCCGCCATCCGCGCGCTCGCCTCGGCGTCCTCCTGGTGCAGCACCCGCGCCGCCGCCAGCGCCGCCGCGGCCGCCTGCCGGGCGTCCCCGCCCTTGGCGAGCACGGCTTGGTGGGCGAAGCGGGCCCGGCGCACGCCGACGGAGAGGTTCACCGCGGTGGGCCGGGCAGCCTCGAGCGCTCTCGCGGCCTCTTCCACGTCGAAGCCCCGCGCGGCGGCGAGCGCGACACCGTACGCCCCGGCGATACCCAGCACCGGCGCCCCGCGCACGGCGAGCGAACGGATCGCCTCGACCAGCGCCGACGCGTCCGTGCACACCAGCTCGACCTCCTCGGCCGGCAGCCTCGTCTGGTCGAGGAGCACCAGTACAGGCCCTTCGGGCGGTTCCTCCCATCGGATCGTCGGTATCCCCGTCGGCCTCTTGTCCTCGCCGGTTTGCGCGTACTGATCAGCCATGCGGTCAGTCTGCCCCGTCCCCGGCGGACAATTGAAGGTGTGCAGCCCATACCGCGGCCGGTCCCTCGGTGACCACCCCATGGCACGATGGCTGCCAACCTGCCGCCGCGACCGCGGACGAGCACCGTGAAGGAGCTTTGATGAAAGACACTCCGGGCTGGGCCTCGCCCGGATCCGCCGCGTCCGACGGGCAGGAACCCGGCGCGACCGGCCCTGCCGAACCCGCCGACCGACCCGGCCCCGCACAGCCCGCCGAACAGCCTGGCGCGGGCCCACAGGACGCCGGCTCGAAGTGGTCCAAGGAGCAACCGCCACCCGGCCAGTGGTCCGCGCCCACCGGCGCCCCGGCTCCGGGCCAGGCACCTCCGCCACCACCGCCCGGGCCGGGCTGGGGCGGCGGCCCCCCGGCGGCGGCCACGGAGCCTACACGGGCCCCGGCGGACACGGCACCCCCGGTGGCTACGGAGGTCCAGGCGGATACGGCGGCCCCGGCGGATACGCCGCCTGGGGTGGTGGCTGGGGCGGACCGCCGCCCGCGGCCAAGCCCGGTGTGATCCCGCTGCGCCCGCTCGGCGTGGGAGAGATCCTCGACGGCGCCGTCTCCACCATGCGCACCTACTGGCGGACCGTCCTCGGCATCTCGCTGACCGTCGCCGTGGTCACGGAGACCCTTGTCATCCTGCTGCAGCGCTTCGTCCTGAACGACAGCGCGAGCACCGAAGTCCTCAACGACCCGAACGCCCCCCTGCGCGACGTCACCCGCGCCCTGGGCGACGTCACGCTCAGCTCGGGCGTCGTGATCCTGATCTCCATGATCGGTACGATCATCGCGACCGCGCTGCTCACGACCGTCACCAGCCGCGCCGTCCTCGGCAAGTCGGTGACCACCGGCGAGGCCTGGCGCGACGCCCGCCCGCAGGTCCCCAGACTGTTCGGGCTGATCTTCCTGCTGCTGCTCATCGCCGTCGGCGTGGTGTTCTGCGGCGCGCTGCCCGGCATCCTCGTGGCGGTGGCCGGTGAAGGAAGCGCCGGTGCGGCGCTCGCCGCCCTCGGCATCCTCGGCGGTGCCCTCGTCACTCTGTGGCTCGTGATCCGCTTCTCCCTCGCCTCGCCCGCTCTGATGCTGGAGAAGCAGGGCATCGTGAAGTCGATGAGCCGCTCCGCCAAGCTGGTCCGCGGCTCCTGGTGGCGGGTCTTCGGCATCCAGCTGCTCGCCGGGATCATCGCGAACATCGTCGCCTCGATCATCGTCATCCCCTTCGCCGCGCTCGCGGCCGCGCTCAGCGGTGAGGGAGTCTCCAACCTCCTCAGCGGCAACAGCGGCAACCTGGGCTGGACGTTTCTCGTCGTCAGCGGGATCGGCTCGGTGATCGGCTCCATGATCACGTTCCCGATCACGGCCGGCGTGACCGTGCTCCTCTACATCGACCAGCGCATCCGCCGCGAGGCCCTCGACCTCGAACTGGCCCGCGCCGCCGGTGTCCAGGGCTACGGCGGCACCCCCGGCACCACACCGGGGAGCTGATGCGGCGGTGAGTCTGGCGGGGGGAGTTCTCACAACGGCGCCGGTCCTTCCACGCGCCGCCGCATCGGCCGTACGGAGCCTGCTGCACGTCGGCGACACGGCCGTGCTCGCACTGGCACGCTCGGGCGACGAGCCGCCGGTGACCATCCCTCGCGATCCGGCACGCGAGGCGGCACGGCGCGAGTTGTCCAAGCGGATGTACCACGAGAACGACCCCGGCCTGTTCCAGCGGGCCCTGGACGCGTTCTGGAACTGGCTCGACCGGCTGCTCAGCGCCGCGTCGGCGGCGACACCCGGAGGCGGGGTCGGCCTCTTCGTCGTGGTCCTGGCCGTCGTCGCGGTCCTGGCCGCACTGTGGTGGCGCCTGGGTACCCCGCACCGCCAACCCGGCTCCGCCCCCGCCCTGTTCGACGAACGTCCCCGCAGTGCCGCCGAACACCGCGCGGCCGCCGAGGCGCACGCCGCCCAGGGCCACTGGAACCAGGCCGTCCAGGAACGGATGCGGGCCATCGTCCGCGCCCTCGAAGAGCGTGCCCTGCTCGACATCCGCCCCGGCCGCACGGCCGACGAGGCGGCAGCGGAAGCCGGGCGCAGCCTGCCCTCCCACACCGACCGGCTGCGGTCCGCCGCCCGGGAGTTCGACGACGTGACGTACGGCGGACGCAGGGCGGGCGAGCAGTCGTACCACCGCGTCGCCGAACTCGACCGTGACCTGGAAGGCACCAAGCCGGTCCTCGTGAGCAGCACCACCAGCACGGCCCACAACACCCGCCAGGGGGCCGCCGAATGACCACCGGGGCCACCACCCTCCCCTCCACCTCGGCCTCGCCCACCGCCCGCCAGGTGTGGACCCGCTCCCGAGGCGTCGTCCTCGCCCTCGTGCTGCTGCTGGTCGGTGCCGTCGCGATCGCCGTCGTCCGCTCCGACGTCCGGCACGGCGCCCTCGATCCGCGCTCCGTCGATCCCTACGGCAGCCGCGCCGTCGCCGAACTCCTCGCCGAGCGCGGCGTGTCCACCCGCGTGGTCGGCACCCTGGACGAGGCCCGCGCCGCGGTCGGCCCGGACACCACCCTCCTGGTCGCCGCCCCCGACCTGCTGACGCATCGTCAACAGAGCCGACTGCACTCCGCCACCGCCCACTCCGCAGGGCGCACCATCCTCGTCGCCGCCGGCAGCTGGTCCGTCGAACGGCTCGCCCCCGGCGTCACCGCCGACCCCGCCACCAGCCTCGACACCACCCTCTCCGCCGACTGCACCCTGCCCGCCGCCCAGCGGGCGGGATCCGCCGACACGGGCGGCATCCGCTACACGACCGTCCACCTCGACGCCGACTCGTGCTACCCCAGCGAGCGTCTGGCCACTCTGCTGCGTGTCCCGGACGCGTCCGGGGACGGCGACACCGTCGTCCTCGGCGCGCCCGACATCCTCTACAACAACCGCCTCGACAAGCAGGGCAACGCCTCGCTCGCGCTCCAACTCCTCGGCTCCCGCCCCCATCTGGTCTGGTACCTCCCCTCGCTCTCCGACACCTCGGCCACCGACTCGGGCGACCGCAAGGGCTTCTTCGACCTCCTGCCCTCCGGCTGGCTCTGGGGCACGCTGCAACTCTTCTTCGCCGCCGCCCTGGCCGCCCTCTGGCGGGCACGCCGGCTCGGCCCGCTCGTGCCCGAAAAACTCCCCGTCGCGATCCGCGCCTCCGAAGCCGTCGAAGGCCGCGCCCGCCTCTACCGCAAGGCCAACGCCCGCGACCGCGCCTGTGCCGCCCTGCGCTCGGCCACCCGCACCCGCCTGGCCCCGCTCGTCGGCATCCCCGTCACCCAGGCGCACGCGCCCGAGGCTCTGCTCCCCGCCCTGTCCGCCCATCTCCACGGCGACGGACAGACCTTGCACTCCCTGCTCTTCGGCCCGCCGCCCGGCGACGACGCAGCCCTGATCGCACTCTCCGACCAACTCGACGCCCTCGAAAGAGAGGTACGCCGCTCATGATGGCCCCGACCACTGACAACGCCGGGTACGCCGGGGATCCGGGCAGCGCCCGTGCCTCCCTGGAAGCCCTGCGCGCCGAGATCGCCAAAGCTGTGGTCGGCCAGGACCCCGCCGTCACCGGCCTCGTCGTCGCCCTCCTCTGCCGCGGACACGTTCTCCTTGAAGGAGTCCCTGGAGTGGCCAAAACGTTGCTCGTCCGCGCCCTCGCGTCCACGCTCGAACTCGAGACCAAACGAGTCCAGTTCACCCCTGACCTGATGCCCAGTGATGTGACGGGCTCCCTGGTCTACGACACCCACACCGCGAAGTTCTCCTTCCAGCCCGGCCCGGTCTTCACCAACCTCCTCCTCGCGGACGAGATCAACCGCACGCCGCCGAAGACCCAGTCCTCCCTCCTGGAAGCAATGGAGGAACGCCAGGTCACCGTCGACGGCACTCCCCGCCCGCTCCCCGAACCGTTCCTGGTCGCCGCGACGCAGAACCCGGTCGAGTACGAGGGCACGTACCCCCTCCCGGAAGCCCAACTCGACCGCTTCCTGCTCAAACTGACGATCCCTCTGCCCTCCCGACAGGACGAGATCGACGTCCTCACCCGCCACGCCGAGGGATTCAACCCACGCGACCTGCGCGCCGCGGGGTTGCGCCCGGTCGCGGGTCCCGCCGATCTGGAGGCCGCCCGCACCGCGGTCGCCAAGACCACGGTCTCCCCCGAGATCACCGCATACGTGGTGGACATCTGCCGTGCCACCCGCGAGTCACCGTCCCTCACCCTCGGTGTGTCACCGCGCGGAGCCACCGCCCTGCTCGCGACCTCCCGTGCCTGGGCCTGGTTGACCGGCCGCGACTATGTGATCCCCGACGATGTGAAGGCCCTCGCCCTGCCCACCCTCCGCCACCGCGTGCAGCTGCGCCCGGAGGCCGAGATGGAAGGTGTGACGGCCGACGCCGTCATCAACGCGATCCTCGCCCACGTCCCGGTCCCCCGCTGATGGCCCTCACCGGACGCGCCGCCCTCCTCGCGGCCCTCGGCTCGATCCCCGTCGGCATCTGGGAACCCAGCTGGGCGGGCATTCTCGCGGTGAACGCCCCGCTGGCCCTGGCCTGCGCCTGCGACTTCGCGCTCGCGGCGCCCGTACGACGCCTCGTGCTGACGCGTTCCGGCGACACCTCCGCACGCCTGGGCGAGACCGCCGACGTGACGCTGACTGTCACCAATCAGTCCCGACGGCCCCTGCGGGCTCAGCTGAGGGACGCCTGGCCGCCCAGCAGCTGGCAGCCCGGCACGGAGGTCGCGGCCTCCCGCCACCACCTGACGGTGCCGGCGGGCGAACGCCGACGCGTGACGACCCGCCTGCGCCCCACGCGCCGCGGCGACCACCAGGCCGACCGCGTGACCATCCGCTCCTACGGCCCCCTCCGGCTGTTCTCCCGCCAGGGCGCCCACAGGATTCCCTGGACAGTACGGGTTCTGCCCCCGTTCACCAGCCGCAAGCACCTTCCCTCGAAACTCGCTCGATTGCGTGAACTGGACGGCCGCACCAGCGTCCTGACCCGAGGCGAGGGAACGGAGTTCGACAGCCTGCGGGAGTACGTCCCCGGTGACGACACCCGCTCCATCGACTGGCGCGCCACGGCTCGCCAGTCCACGGTGGCCGTACGCACCTGGCGCCCCGAACGCGACCGCCACATCCTTCTGGTGCTGGACACCGGCCGTACCTCCGCGGGCCGTGTCGGCAACGCCCCGCGTCTGGACGCTTCCCTGGACGCGGCACTTCTCGTCGCGGCACTCGCGTCCCGCGCCGGCGACCGGGTGGACCTTCTCGCATACGACCGCCGAGTCCGCGCCCTGGTCCAGGGCCGCGCTGCGGGCGACGTCCTCCCGGCTCTGGTCAACGCCATGGCAACGCTCGAGCCGGAACTCGTCGAGACGGACGCACGCGGCCTCACCGCCATGGTGCTGCGCACAGCTCCTCGGCGCTCCTTGATCGTGCTGCTCACCACCCTTGATGCCGCTCCGGTCGAAGAGGGCCTGCTGCCTGTGCTCTCACAGCTCACCCAACGCCACACAGTTCTGCTGGCTTCGGTGGCTGATCCGCACATCACCCGCATGGCGACGGCTCGCGGAAGCGCAGACGCGGTGTACGAAGCCGCGGCGGCCGCTCAGGCCCAGGCAGAGCGTCAGCGCACGGCCGAACAGCTCCGCCGTCATGGCGTCACCGTCGTCGACGCAACGCCGGACGACCTGGCTCCGGCCCTGGCTGACGCATATCTGGCCCTGAAAGCAGCCGGCCGGCTCTGAATCCGCTTTGATCTCGCTTCAAAATCCCGCTCCCATGCCGGAGTGGCGGGAGAGGGCGGGAGATAATGATCCCGAACGCAGAAAACCCCCGCACCGGAAGGTGCGGGGGTTTTCCCAAGATTTGTTCGGCGGTGTCCTACTCTCCCACAGGGTCCCCCCTGCAGTACCATCGGCGCTGTGAGGCTTAGCTTCCGGGTTCGGAATGTAACCGGGCGTTTCCCTCACGCTATGACCACCGAAACACTATGAAACTGTGAACGCCGCACCATGCCTGAAAGCATGGGGCTGTTCGTGGTTTCAGAACCAACACAGTGGACGCGAGCAACTGAGGACAAGCCCTCGGCCTATTAGTACCGGTCAACTCCACCAGTTACCTGGCTTCCATATCCGGCCTATCAACCCAGTCGTCTACTGGGAGCCTTACCCCATCAAGTGGGTGGGAGTCCTCATCTCGAAGCAGGCTTCCCGCTTAGATGCTTTCAGCGGTTATCCCTCCCGAACGTAGCCAACCAGCCATGCCCTTGGCAGAACAACTGGCACACCAGAGGTTCGTCCGTCCCGGTCCTCTCGTACTAGGGACAGCCCTTCTCAAGACTCCTACGCGCACAGCGGATAGGGACCGAACTGTCTCACGACGTTCTAAACCCAGCTCGCGTACCGCTTTAATGGGCGAACAGCCCAACCCTTGGGACCGACTCCAGCCCCAGGATGCGACGAGCCGACATCGAGGTGCCAAACCATCCCGTCGATATGGACTCTTGGGGAAGATCAGCCTGTTATCCCCGGGGTACCTTTTATCCGTTGAGCGACGGCGCTTCCACAAGCCACCGCCGGATCACTAGTCCCGACTTTCGTCCCTGCTCGACCCGTCGGTCTCACAGTCAAGCTCCCTTGTGCACTTACACTCAACACCTGATTGCCAACCAGGCTGAGGGAACCTTTGGGCGCCTCCGTTACTCTTTAGGAGGCAACCGCCCCAGTTAAACTACCCATCAGACACTGTCCCTGATCCGGATCACGGACCCAGGTTAGACATCCAGCACGACCAGACTGGTATTTCAACGACGACTCACCGCGAACTGGCGTCCGCGTTTCAAAGTCTCCCAGCTATCCTACACAAGCCGAACCGAACACCAATATCAAACTGTAGTAAAGGTCCCGGGGTCTTTCCGTCCTGCTGCGCGAAACGAGCATCTTTACTCGTAGTGCAATTTCACCGGGCCTATGGTTGAGACAGTCGAGAAGTCGTTACGCCATTCGTGCAGGTCGGAACTTACCCGACAAGGAATTTCGCTACCTTAGGATGGTTATAGTTACCACCGCCGTTTACTGGCGCTTAAGTTCTCAGCTTCGCCCCACCGAAATGGAGCTAACCGGTCCCCTTAACGTTCCAGCACCGGGCAGGCGTCAGTCCGTATACATCGCCTTACGGCTTCGCACGGACCTGTGTTTTTAGTAAACAGTCGCTTCTCGCTGGTCTCTGCGGCCACCCCCAGCTCACCGAGTAAATCGGATCACCGGAGCTGGCCCCCCTTCTCCCGAAGTTACGGGGGCATTTTGCCGAGTTCCTTAACCATAGTTCACCCGAACGCCTCGGTATTCTCTACCTGACCACCTGAGTCGGTTTAGGGTACGGGCCGCCATGAAACTCGCTAGAGGCTTTTCTCGACAGCATAGGATCATCCACTTCGCCACAATCGGCTCGGCATCAGGTCTCAGACACAAGGTGCACGGATTTACCTGCACACCGTCCTACACCCTTACCCCGGGACAACCACCGCCCGGGATGGACTACCTTCCTGCGTCACCCCATCACTCACCTACTAACCGCTTGGTCCGGCGGCTCCACCACTCCCCTCAACTCCGAAGAGATCAGGGCGGCTTCACGGCCTTAGCATCACGATGCTCGATGTTTGACGCTTCACAGCGGGTACCGGAATATCAACCGGTTATCCATCGACTACGCCTGTCGGCCTCGCCTTAGGTCCCGACTTACCCTGGGCAGATCAGCTTGACCCAGGAACCCTTAGTCAATCGGCGCAAACGTTTCTCACGTTTGTATCGCTACTCATGCCTGCATTCTCACTCGTCAACCGTCCACAACTACCTTCCGGTGCTGCTTCACCCGGCAGACGACGCTCCCCTACCCATCACAGCAGGCGTTGGCCCTATATGCTGCAATGACACGACTTCGGCGGTACGCTTGAGCCCCGCTACATTGTCGGCGCGGAATCACTAGACCAGTGAGCTATTACGCACTCTTTCAAGGGTGGCTGCTTCTAAGCCAACCTCCTGGTTGTCTGTGCGACTCCACATCCTTTCCCACTTAGCGTACGCTTAGGGGCCTTAGTCGATGCTCTGGGCTGTTTCCCTCTCGACCATGGAGCTTATCCCCCACAGTCTCACTGCCGTGCTCTCACTTACCGGCATTCGGAGTTTGGCTAAGGTCAGTAACCCGGTAGGGC
The DNA here is from genome assembly GCF_025642155.1 of Streptomyces sp. HUAS 15-9. Lineage (NCBI taxonomy): Bacteria > Bacillati > Actinomycetota > Actinomycetes > Kitasatosporales > Streptomycetaceae > Streptomyces > Streptomyces qianjiangensis. The sequence goes on from NZ_CP106798.1 coordinate 3,519,164, forward strand.
CCATCGCCTATCCAGTGCTCTACCTCCGGCAAGAAACACACGACGCTGCACCTAAATGCATTTCGGGGAGAACCAGCTATCACGGAGTTTGATTGGCCTTTCACCCCTAACCACAGGTCATCCCCCAGGTTTTCAACCCTGGTGGGTTCGGTCCTCCACGAAGTCTTACCTCCGCTTCAACCTGCCCATGGCTAGATCACTCCGCTTCGGGTCTTGAGCGTGCTACTGAAACGCCCTGTTCGGACTCGCTTTCGCTACGGCTTCCCCACACGGGTTAACCTCGCAACACACCGCAAACTCGCAGGCTCATTCTTCAAAAGGCACGCAGTCACGAGATACAGCAAGCTGCATCCGACGCTCCCACGGCTTGTAGGCACACGGTTTCAGGTACTATTTCACTCCCCTCCCGGGGTACTTTTCACCATTCCCTCACGGTACTATCCGCTATCGGTCACCAGGGAATATTTAGGCTTAGCGGGTGGTCCCGCCAGATTCACACGGGATTTCTCGGGCCCCGTGCTACTTGGGTGTCTCTCAAACGAGCCGTACAGATTTCAGCTACGGGGGTCTTACCCTCTACGCCGGACCTTTCGCATGTCCTTCGCCTATCCATACGGTTTCTGACTCGTCCCACGGTAAGCAGACCGTGGAAGAGAGATCCCACAACCCCGCATGCGCAACCCCTGCCGGGTCTCACACGCATACGGTTTGGCCTCATCCGGTTTCGCTCGCCACTACTCCCGGAATCACGGTTGTTTTCTCTTCCTGAGGGTACTGAGATGTTTCACTTCCCCTCGTTCCCTCCACACTGCCTATGTGTTCAGCAGTGGGTGACAGCCCATGACGACTGCCGGGTTTCCCCATTCGGAAACCCCCGGATCAAAGCCTGGTTGACGACTCCCCGGGGACTATCGCGGCCTCCCACGTCCTTCATCGGTTCCTGGTGCCAAGGCATCCACCGTGCGCCCTTAAAAACTTGGCCACAGATGCTCGCGTCCACTGTGCAGTTCTCAAACAACGACCAGCCACCCGTCACACACCAGAACTCTGATGCTTCACCGGGGCTTAAATCCGAGAAGGGCGAGCAGCGCTCGCACCCTCAGACACCCAACAGCGTGCCCGACACCCTCGCCTCCCCATCTCGCGTTCCACGCCGAAGCAGTACTAGCGACCAGAGCAGGTCAAGTGTGCCGAGTAGTCAACGTTCCACCCATGAGCTGACCACCGTCGGACGTTTGCCGACGTAGTGGCTCTGGATCTCTTACGAGATCTAGATGCTCCTTAGAAAGGAGGTGATCCAGCCGCACCTTCCGGTACGGCTACCTTGTTACGACTTCGTCCCAATCGCCAGTCCCACCTTCGACAGCTCCCTCCCACAAGGGGTTGGGCCACCGGCTTCGGGTGTTACCGACTTTCGTGACGTGACGGGCGGTGTGTACAAGGCCCGGGAACGTATTCACCGCAGCAATGCTGATCTGCGATTACTAGCGACTCCGACTTCATGGGGTCGAGTTGCAGACCCCAATCCGAACTGAGACCGGCTTTTTGAGATTCGCTCCACCTCACGGTATCGCAGCTCATTGTACCGGCCATTGTAGCACGTGTGCAGCCCAAGACATAAGGGGCATGATGACTTGACGTCGTCCCCACCTTCCTCCGAGTTGACCCCGGCGGTCTCCTGTGAGTCCCCATCACCCCGAAGGGCATGCTGGCAACACAGAACAAGGGTTGCGCTCGTTGCGGGACTTAACCCAACATCTCACGACACGAGCTGACGACAGCCATGCACCACCTGTACACCGACCACAAGGGGGACCCTGTCTCCAGGGTTTTCCGGTGTATGTCAAGCCTTGGTAAGGTTCTTCGCGTTGCGTCGAATTAAGCCACATGCTCCGCCGCTTGTGCGGGCCCCCGTCAATTCCTTTGAGTTTTAGCCTTGCGGCCGTACTCCCCAGGCGGGGAACTTAATGCGTTAGCTGCGGCACCGACGACGTGGAATGTCGCCAACACCTAGTTCCCACCGTTTACGGCGTGGACTACCAGGGTATCTAATCCTGTTCGCTCCCCACGCTTTCGCTCCTCAGCGTCAGTAATGGCCCAGAGATCCGCCTTCGCCACCGGTGTTCCTCCTGATATCTGCGCATTTCACCGCTACACCAGGAATTCCGATCTCCCCTACCACACTCTAGCTAGCCCGTATCGACTGCAGACCCGAGGTTAAGCCTCGGGCTTTCACAATCGACGTGACAAGCCGCCTACGAGCTCTTTACGCCCAATAATTCCGGACAACGCTTGCGCCCTACGTATTACCGCGGCTGCTGGCACGTAGTTAGCCGGCGCTTCTTCTGCAGGTACCGTCACTTTCGCTTCTTCCCTGCTGAAAGAGGTTTACAACCCGAAGGCCGTCATCCCTCACGCGGCGTCGCTGCATCAGGCTTTCGCCCATTGTGCAATATTCCCCACTGCTGCCTCCCGTAGGAGTCTGGGCCGTGTCTCAGTCCCAGTGTGGCCGGTCGCCCTCTCAGGCCGGCTACCCGTCGTCGCCTTGGTGAGCCATTACCTCACCAACAAGCTGATAGGCCGCGGGCTCATCCTTCACCGCCGGAGCTTTCCACCACCCGACCATGCGGTCAGTGGTTGTATCCGGTATTAGACCCCGTTTCCAGGGCTTGTCCCAGAGTGAAGGGCAGATTGCCCACGTGTTACTCACCCGTTCGCCACTAATCCACCCCGAAGGGCTTCATCGTTCGACTTGCATGTGTTAAGCACGCCGCCAGCGTTCGTCCTGAGCCAGGATCAAACTCTCCGTGAATGTTTACTCGGCCAGTAAATTAATACAGCCGGTTGAACACCACGAGAGCGGTGCGAGAGGAGGAATAGTCCCCTCGCACACAGCGTCCTCGCTGTGTTATTTCAAAGGAACCTCGTCCCAGTCATGACGACCGGAGACGGGGTATCAACATATCTGGCGTTGACTTTTGGCACGCTGTTGAGTTCTCAAGGAACGGACGCTTCCTTTGTACTCACCCTCTCGGGCTTTCCTCCGGGCGCTTCCCTTCGATCTTGCGTTTCCGACTCTATCAGATCTTTTCCGACCCGATTTCCTCGGTGCTTTCCAGGTTCTCGCTCTCGCGATTCCCTTTCCGGCGGCTCCGACTTTATCAGAACTTTCAGGCCGGTCTGACCGGCTGCTCATTTCTGAATAATCGGAGGGGTGCTTCTCGGAATTATGACTCCACAAGAAGCATATAGTTTCAAAGCCACCACCGGGACTGTCTGCGCAGCCCTCTAGGCAACTGTTTGAATCTACCTCCCCGCATGCTCCGTGTCAACGGCTCCTGTGGGGCGAAGAGGAGACTAGCAGCTCAGGACCCGTGCATGCACATCAGGCGGCCGTTGGAACGGCCGAGCTGCGCTCGGTCTCCTCGAGGTCGCCCGTTTCGCCGGCGCGTGCGGCACGGCCGCCCAGGACAAAGACGTATGCGAGGAAAGCCAGCTCAGCGACGACTCCGATGCCGATGCGGGCCCAGGTGGGCAGGCCCGAGGGGGTGACGAAGCCTTCGATGGCACCGGAGACGAAGAGGACCAGGGCCAGGCCGATCGCCATGGCCACGGCGGCCCGGCCCTCCTCGGCGAGAGCGGTGCGACGAGTGCGGGGACCCGGGTCGATCAGGGTCCAGCCGAGGCGCAGTCCCGTACCGGCCGCCACGAACACCGCCGTGAGTTCGAGCAAGCCGTGTGGGAGGACCAGACCCAGGAACGTGTCGAGGCGGCCGGCCGACGACATGAGACCGACGCCGACGCCCAGGTTGAGCATGTTCTCGAAGAGGATCCAGAGCACCGGCAGGCCGAGGAAGACGCCCAGGACCAGGCACATCGCCGCGGCCTGGGCGTTGTTCGTCCACACCTGGGCCGCGAAGGAGGCGGCCGGATGGCTCGAGTAGTACGTCTCGTACTCCCCGCCCGGCCGGGTGAGCTCACGCAATTGGTTCGGGGCCGCTATGGACGACTGCACCTCGGGGTGCGTGCCTATCCACCAGCCCAGGAGAATGGCGATGACGGTGGACACCAGCGCGGTCGGTACCCACCAGTGGCGCGACCGATAGACCGCGGCGGGGAAGCCGTATCCCAAAAAACGTGTGACATCGCGCCAAGAAGCGCGGCGGGTTCCCGTCACGGCGCTGCGCGCGCGTGCCACGAGTTGGCTGAGCCGCCCCGTGAGCTGCGGGTCGGGGGCGGCCGACTGGATCAGGGAAAGATGAGTCGCGGTGCGCTGGTACAGGGCGACGAGTTCGTCGGCCTCCACGCCCGAGAGGCGGCGCCGACGCCGGAGCAGGGCGTCGAGGCGGTCCCACTCGGCTCGGTGGGCGGAGACGAAGACGTCCAGGTCCATCGGGTCTGCCTGCTCCTCGGCTGCTCGTCGACTGCTGATCAGGGCTGTCAGCTTGTCGTACTGGGGCGCGATGCGCCCTCAGCTTGGCAGACTTGCGGTTCTCGGGGCAGACCAGGGGAAGGACGGCGTGCGTGAGTGAGCTGGTGACGGGCGAGGCGGTGGCGCTGGAGTTGCGCCCCGCGAGGCTGCCCAGCAGGGCCCTGGCGATATTGCTCGACCTGGTCGTGGCCATGGTCGCCTATATAGCCGTGTCCTTGGTGCTGGCGGCGTCGACGGCGTCCTTGGACGAGGCGGCCCAGATCGCGCTGTCCATCGCGACCTTCCTGCTGGTGCTGGTGGGCGGGCCCATCGCGGTGGAGACGCTCAGCCATGGTCGGTCGCTGGGGAAGCTGGCGTGCGGACTGCGCGTGGTGCGGGACGACGGCGGGCCCATCCGCTTCCGGCACGCACTGGTGCGGGGCGCCATCGGCGTGGTCGAGATCCTGCTGACCTTCGGAGTCGTCGCCTGCATCGCGTCGCTCGTGTCGGCGCGCGGGCGACGGCTCGGAGATGTGTTCGCGGGCACGCTGGTCGTACGGGAGCGGGTGCCCGTCGGGCAGACCGGCTTCGTTCCTCCGCCGCCGCCCTGGCTGGTGGGGCGCTTTTCGGCGGTCGACCTGTCGGCGGTCCCCGACGGTCTGTGGCTTGCCGTCCGTCAGTACCTGACGCGTATGCGGCAGCTTGATCCGCAGGTCTCCTGGACCATGGCGGAGCGGCTCGCGTCCGACCTTGCGGCTCGCACGGGGACTCCGGCGCCGCAGGGTGTGCCCCCGGCGGCCTATCTGGCGGCGGTGATGAACGAGCGACAGGCACGCGAGGCCCGTCGGACGTTCGGAGGCGGTCCGGCCGCGAGGGTGCCGCTTGCTGGTGGCATGCCGGTCGTGGGCGGCGTGCCGCTCCCGGGTGGGGCACCCGTCCCCGGCGGTACGCCTGTCGCGGGTGCGGCGGCGGCCGTGGGAGGCGCCGCACCTCACGGATACCCGCCCAACGGATTCCCGCCTGCCGCCGGTGTTCCCAGCAGTGATGCCTCTCCCGTCCCTCCGGCTCCTGCCGGCACGGCCTGCGTCCCCGCAGGACCGGCCGCCGGCCGACCGCCCGGCCACCGGGTTCGCACCACCGGCCTAGCTCGCGCCGAGCCGCGGCGGGGACGCGTCCCCGTCAGCCGAACACCGACGGTGGCGACTGCAGGTCCTCCAGCTCGATGCCGGGCGCCGCGAGGACCACGTCGCCCGCGATGTGCACGGTATGCCGCTCACCCGTATCCAGGGCTGTGACCTGGTATTCGTCCACGGTCAGAGGGCCATTGTCAGTGGCGTGTGTTTCGCTGTTCACCAGGGCCCAGGACTGGTCGACGGTGCGCGGGGCGAGGACCGGGTCCGTGAAGGCCACGAGGCGTACGCGGGTCGCGGCGGAGGAAGGGGTGAGGCGCAGGAGACGGGTGGTGGCGACCAGGAACGCGGGGGACGTGCCGGTGAAGGCGTGGGCGCGCACATTGCCTTCGGTGGCTTCGGTGCCGGTGGGGTCGGTTCGGACCCAGGTGACGCCGTCCAGGGCGGCGCCGCGCACCTGCCAGCCTCCCGCGTGGAGTTCGAGGCGGATGGGGCGGCCGAGGTCGTCGAGTGTGAGGTCGACGGAGCCGCTGTGGTCACCCGACGGGGTGGTCAGCCGGGACACGTAGCGCCAGCCGGAGGGGCCGGGCGCGCATTGGAAGTGTTCTTCCGCGAGGGGGGTGTGATCGTGCGGATCGTGAAGCGAATATCGGCCGCGGGGCATGGGGGTCCTGGGTCTTGACGGGCTGGTGGTCCGGTCACCTCGACGGGCCGCTCCGGTCGGTGTGACGGCCGGCCGGCCAAAGGGGCAGGCCCCCGGCACGGGGGTGCGGGGGCCTGCCTCGAAGGACCTGCCGCCGAGAGAAGCGCGTCAGTGCACGGACGGGCTCCTCCGGCGAGCGGGACTGCCGACTCAGTAGCGGTAGTGGTCCGACTTGTACGGGCCGTCGACTTCCACGCCGATGTACGCGGCCTGCTCCGGGCGCAGCACGGTGAGTTTGACGCCGAGGGCGTCGAGGTGGAGGCGGGCGACCTTCTCGTCGAGGTGCTTGGGCAGCGTGTAGACGCCGGTCGGGTACTCGGACTGCTTGGTGAACAGCTCGATCTGGGCCAGGGTCTGGTCCGCGAAGGAGTTGGACATCACGAACGAGGGGTGGCCGGTGGCGTTGCCCAGGTTGAGCAGCCGGCCCTCGGACAGCACGATGATGACCTTGCCGTCGGGGAAGGTCCAGGTGTGGACCTGCGGCTTGACCTCGTCCTTGACGATGCCCGGGACCCTGGCCAGGCCGGCCATGTCGATCTCGTTGTCGAAGTGACCGATGTTCCCGACGATGGCCTGGTGCTTCATCTGGGCCATGTCGGAGGCCATGATGATGTCCTTGTTGCCGGTCGTGGTGACGAAGATGTCGGCCTTGTCGACGACCTCGTCCAGGGTGGTGACCTGGTAGCCGTCCATCGCCGCCTGCAGCGCGCAGATCGGGTCGATCTCCGTGATGATCACCCGGGCGCCCTGGCCGCGCAGCGACTCCGCGCAGCCCTTGCCCACGTCGCCGTACCCGCACACGACCGCCGTCTTGCCGCCGATCAGGGTGTCGGTGGCGCGGTTGATGCCGTCGACCAGGGAGTGCCGGCAGCCGTACTTGTTGTCGAACTTCGACTTCGTCACCGCGTCGTTGACGTTGATCGCCGGGAACAGCAGGACACCGTCGCGCTGCATCTCGTACAGGCGGTGCACACCCGTCGTGGTCTCCTCCGTCACCCCACGGATCTCGGAGGACAGCTGGGTCCACTTCTGGGAGTTCTCGCCCAGGGTGCGGTGGAGCAGCTGGAGGATGACACGGTGCTCGTCGGACTCGGCGGTCTCCAGGGCGGGGACCTTGCCGTCCTTCTCGTACTCGACGCCCTTGTGGACGAGGAGGGTGGCGTCACCGCCGTCGTCCAGGATCATGTTCGGGCCGCCGGTGGGGCTGTCCGGCCAGGTCAGCGCCTGCTCCGTGCACCACCAGTACTCCTCCAAGGTCTCGCCCTTCCAGGCGAAGACCGGGACGCCCTGGGGGTTGTCGGGCGTGCCGTTCGGGCCGACGGCGATGGCGGCCGCGGCGTGGTCCTGGGTGGAGAAGATGTTGCAGGAGGCCCAGCGGACCCGCGCGCCCAGGGCGACCAGGGTCTCGATGAGCACGGCTGTCTGCACGGTCATGTGCAGGGAGCCGGTGACACGGGCGCCGGCGAGGGGCTGGGCCTCGGCGTACTCCTTGCGAATCGCCATCAGGCCCGGCATCTCGTGCTCGGCGAGGGTGATCTCCTTGCGGCCGAACTCGGCCAGGGAGAGGTCGGCGACCTTGAAGTCCTGTCGGTTCTCGACAGTCGTCATTGCGAGCTGCTCCTCGGGGTTGGGTCGAGGTGGTTACGGCTGGTCTGCGCGACGGCGGACACAAGGGTGCCCGAAAGGAGGACACAGGCATGCCCACGTGCGCGCAGCGCAGTCCGTCGGAGGCCCTCTCTCCCTCGGTCGGTCCGCTGTGGGACCGCCCGACCGCCATCAGCAGCGACGTCTGGCTCCGTCCCAAGCTACACCGGAGGGCCCCGACGTCCCCAGTCCGCCTTCGAACACATCGCGCCGATCACGGGATGTGATCGGCGGCCCCCGCGGCCTGCCGTGTTCGCAGGGCCCGCTATCCTCCCGGCCGCGGATGGGCCGCACGGGAAGGATGCGATGGCAGGCAAGGGGCGGGGACTTGGGGTCGCGGCGCTCGTGGTGGGGGTGCTGGGAGTGGTGTTGGCCGTGGGCACCTACGCGTACGGAAAGAAGATGTTCGGGGTGTCCACCGTGTCCGGCGAGAGCATGTCGCCGACCTACACACCGGGTGACCGGATCGTCTGGGAGCGTGTCGGCGGGAGCGAGGTACGGCGCGGTGACGTTGTCGCGTTCTCGGCGCCGGAGCGCTATGGGCCCGGCGTGGTCGTGGTGGAGCGGGTCATCGGGGTGGGCGGCGACCGCGTGGTGTGCTGCACGACCGTGGGGTCGCAGGTGCGGGTCACCGTGAACGGGAGGCCCGTCGAGGAGCCGTACGTGGACCAAGGCGACGCCGACGGGATGCATGTGCCGTACGACGTGAAGGTTCCCGACGGGCGGCTGTTCCTGCTGGGGGACCACCGGGCGGCCGCTAGGGACTCGCGCGCCTTCGCCTCGGATCACGGCGGGACGATCCCGGTGGACGCGGTGCGGGGCCGGGTGACGGACGACCGTACGGGCCCCGTTCTGTTCGGTACGGCCTTGCTCTTCGGGGGTGTCCTGGTCCTGATCGGCGTCGGGCTGGGGATCGGGGCCTGGGCGGTACGGCGCAGGGCGCGGAGGCTGGTGCCACCGCGCCCGCCGTGGCCGGTGCAGCAGGTCTGACGACTGCGCGACGAACTCAGTGACCGGCCGCGTGCGGTGTCGGGCCGCCCGGGGTCGCCTCCGGGTCCGGGCCCTTGGCCGCCTCGGCCTGGCTGTAGATGTCGGGCTCGAGGTAGATCACGCGGGCGATCGGCACGGCCGCGCGGATACGGGCCTCGGCGGCGTCGATCGCGCCCGCGACCTCGGCGGCCGTGTCGTCGTGCCGGACGGCGACCTTGGCGGCGATCAGCAGCTCCTCGGGGCCGAGGTGGAGCGTGCGCATGTGGATGATGCCGGTGACCGTGTCGCCGTCGACCATCGCGGACTCGATCTGCTTGACCACGTCGAGACCCGCGGCCTCGCCGAGCAGCAGGGACTTGGTCTCGGCGGCCAGGACGAGGGCGATCAGGACGAGCAGGACGCCGATGCAGACGGTGCCGATGCCGTCCCAGACGCCGTCGCCGGTGATCAGCGCCAGGCCGACACCGCCGAGGGCGAGGACCAGGCCGATCAGCGCGCCGAAGTCCTCCAGGAGGACGACCGGCAGCTCGGGGGCCTTGGCGCGGCGGATGAACTGCGACCAGGAGAGCCTGCCGCGCAGCTCGTTGGACTCCTTGATGGCCGTGCGGAAGGAGAAGCCCTCGGCGATGATCGCGAAGACGAGGACGCCCACCGGCCAGTACCAGTGCTCGACCTCGTGCGGGTGGGTGATCTTCTCGTAGCCCTCGTAGATGGCGAACATGCCGCCGACGGAGAAGAGAACGATCGAGACCAGGAAGGCGTAGATGTAGCGTTCGCGGCCGTAGCCGAAGGGGTGCTGGGGGGTCGCCTCGCGCTGGGCCTTCTTGCCGCCGATGAGCAGCAGGAACTGGTTGCCGGAGTCGGCCATCGAGTGCACGCCCTCGGCGAGCATCGACGACGAACCGCTGAACGCGAACGCCACGAACTTCGATGCCGCGATCGCGAGGTTGGCGCCGAGTGCCGCCACGATCGCTTTGGTGCCGCCTGACGCGCTCATGTGTCCGCGTTGTCCCTTCGCCTTCGTCCGTCTGCGCCGGCCAGGGCCCTGCCCTTCGCCTTTGCCCGTCCTTTGCCGGTGGGCCATTGTTGCAGCCCCGCCCACCGGCAGCGCGTCAGGTATCCACAGGCGCGATCAGACAATCACAGTGGCACGGAAGACGGTGCCCGCCCCGGACGCTTCGGCCTCCTCGCCCGCCGCCACGAAGACCGACTGGCCCGGGCCCAGTTCGTGCTCGCCCACCCGTACGGCACCGGCCGTGCAGAGCAGGATCTGCGGGGTCGGGAGGGTGAGGTCGTGGGCGGTGCCGGCCTCGGGGAGGACGTAGCGGGACAGCCGGAACTCGTCGATGGGGGTCTCGTAGACCTCCTCGCCGTCGGGGGCCGCCTCCGGGCGCAGGACGCCGGCGTCGCGCGGCTCGAAGCGGACGACGCGCAGGAGCTCGGGGACGTCGACGTGCTTGGGGGTCAGGCCGCAGCGCAGGACGTTGTCGGAGTTGGCCATGATCTCGACGCCGAGGCCGCTCAGGTAGGCGTGCGGGATGCCGGCGCCGAGGAAGAGGGCCTCGCCGGGCTGGAGCCGGACATGGTTGAGCAGCATCGCGGCGATGACGCCCGGGTCGCCCGGGTAGTGGTGGGCGAGGTCGGCGTAGGGCGCGTGGTCGCCGCCGAGGCGGGAGCAGGCGGCCGTGGTCTCGTCGACCGTGTGGGCCATCTCCGCGGGGTCGGCGGTGAGGATCGCGGTGAGCACCTCGCGCAGCGCCGCCTCCTCGGGGTGGGCGTGCAGCAGGTCGACGTACGGCTTGAGGGAGTCGACGCCGAGGCCGTCGAGCAGCTCGGCTGCGCGCAGCGGGTCGCGGAAACCGCACAGGCCGTCGAACTCGGTGAGCGCGCAGATCAGTTCGGGCTTGTGGTTGGCGTCCTTGTAGTTGCGGTGCGGGGCGTCCACCGGGACGCCCCGGCGCTCCTCGTCGGCGTACCCCTCCTTGGCCTGCTCCAGGTTCGGGTGCACCTGGAGGGAGAGCGGGGCCCCGGCCGCGAGGATCTTCAGCAGGAAGGGCAGGCGCGGGCCGAACTTCGCGACCGCGCGCGGGCCGAGCTCGTTCTCCGGGTTGGCGTCGATGACCTCGACGAGCGTGCCGCGCGCGGTGCGCGAGGGTGCGCCCGGGTGCGCGCCCATCCACATCTCCGCCTGCGGTTCGCCGGTCGGCTCCACGCCGAGCAGCTTCGGGATGGCGGTGGTGGAACCCCAGGCGTAGGGGCGGACGGTGTTGTCGAGGCGGTCCATCAACGTCTCTGTTTCTTCTCTGCTCAGGGGTCGTCGCCGCTCGGTCGTCGACGCGGCCCGGTCGTCGTCGCGCGTACGGCGGGTCAGGGCTTCGGGGTCAAGATCAGGCCCTTGAAGCGAGCGCCAGGTAAACGGCGGCGAAATCCGTGACGGCGATCAGTTCCGCGAGGGCCTCGATTTCGTCACCCGGCTCCGGTTCCAGCTCACTGATCGGCGTGTCATGGCTGAGCGCCAGGTCACGGGCGGCCGGAGCGGCGGTGAGGCCGCCGATCGGGCGGTCGCGGAGCAGCACCACGCGCGCGTGCAGCGCGGGGGTCTCCTCCACCCGGTCCCGGAAGAAGTCGTCGGGGTCGGCGCTGGCGGCCAGTGGTCCGGCGAGCAGGGCGCTGTGCGCGGCGAGTGCCTCGGGGAGTTCCTCGACCAGGGCGGGGCGTCCGGCGAGTTCGGCGAGCGCGGCGGAGAAACGGCGGCCCGCCGGACCGGCCGAGTTGCCCTCCGTCCAGATCACCGGGAGCGCGTCGGCGAGTTCGGCGGCAAGGGTCTTGGCGGGGTTGCTGTAGGTGGCGATGGCCGGGCCGCAGCGCTCGGCGATCTGGTCGAGCCGGTCGGCGACGTGTTCCAGGGCCTCTGGCGGGGCGCTGAGCAGGCCGATGCGGTCGAGGAGGGCGAGCAGCGGGGTGAGCAGGGCCCACAGGACGCCAGGGGAGGACGCGGCGAGGGGTTCGTCGTGGTCGTACGGTGCTGTGGCCATCGGGAAGAACATGCCGTGCGCGCCGGTGACCGCCTCGTGGAGGGGGGTGTGCCCAGGGGCGACGGCGGCGACCGAGCAGCCGCGGCGGTAGGCCTGCTCGGCGAGCAGCGAGAGGCTGGGTTCGGTGCCGTCCGGGGTCGCAATCAGCAGCAGGTCGACGGAGCCGGCCCAGCCGGGGAGCTCCCAGCGCAGGGCGCCGGCCGCGGGGGCGACGCCGGTGGGGGCCAGACGGGTGACGGGGCTGCCCGCGCCGGCGAGTGTGCCGAGGAGGTCGGCCGCATGGGTGGCGGCGGCGCCGGGGCCGGCGATCAGGACGGCGCGGGGGCGGCCGTCCGGCTTGAGGTCGTTGATGCCCGCCTCGACGGCGTGCCGGGCCGCGGTGCGGACGCGGGCGCCTGCCTCCGCGGCACCGCGCAGAAGGCCTCGTTGGTCGGCCTCGGCGAGGCCCTCCGGGGTGTCGAGCAGCGATTCGTCGAGCATGGGCGGCAGCCTCCGGTCGCCGGGGTCCTGAGAGGGGCGGCTCGTCTGTATGAGGGGCGCGTGCGCGGGTGTCTGCGCGCGGGGCCCGGCTGTGGGCGGTGGCGGGGCCCGTGGCTACGGCGGGCCCCCGGCGTCACGCCGGGCGGCGGGCCTCGTCCACCAGGAGGACGGGGATCCCGTCACGGACGGGGTACGCCAGGCCGCAGTCCTGACCGGTGCAGATCAGCTCGGTGTCCTGCTCCCGCAGTGGGGCGTGACAGGCCGGGCAGGCGAGGATCTCCAGGAGGCCGGCTTCGAGCGGCATGGGGTGTCCCTTCGGGCAGGTGCGAATGTGCACTGATGTGCCTGGTCAGGGTACCGCCGTGAGGCGCCGGGCGGAGTGGGTTGGATTCACCAACCCACTTCCCCGGCCCGTACGGCGGGAAGATCGCCGAGGTCAGCCCCGGATGATCGCCAGCGCCTCGTCCCTCACCTTGGCCATCGTCGCCTCGTCGCGGGCCTCGGCATTCAGCCGGAGCAGCGGCTCGGTGTTGGAGGGGCGGACGTTGAACCACCAGTCGGCGGCGGAGACGGTGAGGCCGTCGAGGTCGTCGAGGGTGATGTCGTCGCGGCCCTCGTACGCGGAGCGGATCGCGGCGATGCGGGAGGCCTGGTCGTCGACCGTGGAGTTGATCTCCCCGGAGCCGGCGTAGCGGTCGTACTGGGAGACCAGCGCGGAAAGGGGGCCGTCCTGGCCGCCGAGGGCCGCGAGGACGTGGAGGGCCGCGAGCATGCCCGTGTCGGCGTTCCAGAAGTCCTTGAAGTAGTAGTGGGCGGAGTGCTCGCCACCGAAGATCGCGCCCGTCCGCGCCATCTCGGCCTTGATGAAGGAGTGGCCGACGCGGGTACGGGCCGGTGTGCCGCCGTTCTCCCGGACCACCTCGGGGACGGACCACGACGTGATCAGGTTGTGGATGATCGTGCCCGCGCCGCCGTTCTTGGCCAGCTCGCGCGCGGCCACCAGGGCGGTGATCGCCGACGGGGACACCGGGTCGCCGTTCTCGTCGACGACGAAGCAGCGGTCGGCGTCGCCGTCGAAGGCGATGCCGAGGTCGGCGCCCTCCTCGCGGACGCGCTTCTGGAGGTCGACGATGTTGGCGGGGTCGAGGGGGTTGGCCTCGTGGTTCGGGAACGTGCCGTCCAGTTCGAAGTACATCGGGACGAGGGTCAGGGGCAGGCCGGCGAAGACCGTGGGCACCGTGTGGCCGCCCATGCCGTTGCCCGCGTCGACGACGACCTTCAGGGGGCGGATCGCGGTCAGGTCGACGAGGGAGCGGAGGTACGCCGCGTAATCCTCCAACGTGTCGCGCCGGGTGATCGTTCCCGGCGTCGGGGCCGCTTCCGGGGCGCCCGACTCGAGCCATCGCTCGGCCAGTTCGCGGATCTCGGCGAGGCCCGTGTCCTGGCCGACCGGGGCCGCGCCCGCGCGGCACATCTTGATGCCGTTGTACTGCGCCGGGTTGTGCGAGGCCGTGAACATCGCGCCGGGGAGGTTCAGGGCGCCCGAGGCGTAGTACAGCTGGTCCGTCGAGCAGAGGCCGATCTCCGTGACGTCCGCGCCGCAGGCGGCCGCGCCGCGCGCGAAGGCGCGGGACAGGCCGGGCGACGACGGGCGCATGTCGTGGCCGATCACGATCGCGTCCGCGGCGGTCACCTGGACGAAGGCGGCGCCGAAGAGTTCGGCCAGCGTCTCGTCCCACTGGTCCGGGACCACCCCGCGTACGTCGTACGCCTTCACGATCTGCGACAGATCAGCAGCCACGGCCAACCCTCCTGAAAGTTCCATCGGTCGCCCCAAACTACCCGTCCCGGGTAAGGCTCCGATGTGGGAACGCCCAGGGGACCCCCAGACGTAACCTCAGGTCAGGCCGTCGCACCTCACGTCGGGCCGAAACCGGTCGGCGCAACACGCGTGCGAGGACGGCTCAGTTGTCCGGGGAGCGCAGCACCCGCAGATGGCCGCGGCGGGCGACCTCCATCGGGTCCGCCGTGCGCGCGCCTGCGCCGCCGGCCTCGGCCGCGCGCTCCTGGGGGCGGGCCGCCTCGCGCACGGCGTTGGCGAGGGCTTCCAGGTCGTCCCCGGTGGGGCGGGCGGGCACGGAGCCGTCGAGGAGTCGTACGACCTCCCAGCCGCGCGGGGCGGTGAGGCGCTCGGAGTGGTCGGCGCACAGGTCGTAGCAGTGGGGTTCGGCGTAGGTGGCGAGCGGGCCGAGGACCGCGGTCGAGTCGGCGTAGACGTACGTCAGCGTCGCGACGGCGGGTCGGCCGCAAGCGGTGCGCGAACAGCGACGTACAGGGCTCACGACGTTGGACGGTACCGCACTCTTGAGCGGGCCGCGACGACTCTCCACCAGGTCACTCCACCGTGTCGTGCTGTGAGACGCCCCACACACCCCTCTGAAGACGCCCAGCTGACCTGCGGGGACGGACCACTCCGGCGTCATGGACGGGTCCCCATCCGGTCATGGGTAGGCACAAACAGCGTCAAATGCCTTGAGCTCGACGGTCTGGGAGAGATACGGAAACGAGCCCAACCTTGGCTGGAATGGTCATGTGGAGACAAGCCGTACGGGTGGCCGGTTGCCGTCCGGACGGCGGCCCTCTTGCCGCGTGGAGGCGGGGCGGCCGGACCGTGCGGGGACTACGCTTCACCAGTGATGGACAACCGTGTACCGCCCCGTGCCGCCGGCCCCGGGCCCCGTCGTCGTGATCGCCACGGTCGGGGCATGCGCGGGCCGATCGCGCCACCCCAGGTGCCGCTGGCGGCGAGCCGTGCCGAGGCGTTCGCGGACCTGGTGCAGGACTCCGTGGAGCGACTCGAGCGGCGGTGGCCGCAGCTCGCCGACATCGATTTTCTGGTGCTCGAGGTGCCCCGGCTGGACGGGCGGCCCGGAGAGGGCTGGAGCGACGACGCGGTGCCGCTCGGCGGGACGATCCCGGCGCGCGAGGGACGCCGGGCCCGGGTCGTGGTCTACCGGCGGCCGGTGGAGATCCGGACCAAGGGGCGGGACGAGCGGGCCGCGCTGGTGCACGAGGTGGTCGTGGAACAGGTGGCGGAGCTGCTGGGGCTGACCCCGGAGACGGTGGACCCCCGCTACGGCGAGGACTGAGCGAGCCGGGGCCCGCCGGACACCCCGACGAACCGGACACCCGACGACCCCCGGTCGGACCGCTACTTCTGCAGCACCGACAGATCCTGGTCCGCCTCCGGTACGGCCACCGTCCCCCGGTCGTCCGGGAGGGTCTGCACGGTGAAGCCGGGGACGCCCTCCTCCGTGGCCGCCAAGGTGCGGGCGCCGTAGACCGGACCGCCGGACAAGGGCTCCACCGTCAGCGCGTACGTGCCCTTCAGGCCGGCCGGGACCGGGGCGTCGACGTCCTGGGTGGTGCCCGCCTTGATCGTGTACGTCTTCGTCACCGGCGTGCCGCCACCGCTGCCCGCCGATGCCGTGACCTTGACCTTCGCGGCGGCGGTGGGCGCGATGAGGGACAGCGTCGTGCCCTTGCCGCTGTTGTCGGCGGACGTCGCGCGCGTGCCGACCGGGCTGGTGGCGGGGATGAATGCCGTCTCCTGCTTGTCGCCCTTGCCCCGGGTGACCCGGAGGGCGGCGACCACCGGGACCGACCTGTCCGTCGGGGTCAGGACCACGGAGCCCGCCTCACCGCGCGTGACGTCGCCCAGGTCGATCGCCGACGTCATGCCCGACTTCACATGCAGGGTCTCGTTCCCGGCGGGAGTGATCAGGCCGTCGGGAGAGGCGAGGCGCACCTTCAGGTCGGCGTCGGCGTCGCCGGGGGTGAAGGCGATCAGGCGCACGGAGGTGGCGTCCTTCGGGATGCCGGGCAGGACCAGGGTGCCCGCCGGGTCGGCGGACGCGGCCAGCCAGTCACCGCCGATCTTGTCGTCCAGGGCCTGCACGGCCGCGGCGACCCGTCCGCTGCGCACGCTGACGTGCACCGTCAGGTTGGTCTGCCGCTCGTCGCTGAGCGTGGACAGCAGGACCGGCTCGCTGGAGTGCGGCTGGACCGTGATGCCCTCCCCGACCGTGGACTTGATCGCGCCGTCCTTGCCGTAGAGCTCGATGTCGACGACGGCCGGGCCGTCGTCGGGGTTGGTGAGGTGCACATAGTCGGTGCGCTCGGCGGCGGTGCTGGCGCCGGGGAACCAGAACTCGGTGTCCGGGGCCGTGCAGTTGACGCCCTGGAGTCCGCGTCCGTTGCCCGCCGCGACCTCGGTGGTCTCCTGGACGGTCCAGCCCGGCGCGAACCTCCCGTCCGCGGCTCCGATGAGCGCGGGCGAGTCGGCGCCGGAGGTGTCACCGGTGACCGGGGTGCCGGGCTGCTTGGGGGTCAGGACGGCGCTGGTGGTCTTCTTCTTGTCCTTGCCCTTGGCGGAGCCGCTCGTCCCGTCCGCCGACTCCTCCGTGGCCGAGCGGAGTTCGGCCTTGCCGCCGCTCGCCGTGCCCTTGGTGACGGGGGTGAAGGACGTGTACGAGGTCTCGGCGATGTCGGAGATGCTCGGGGCCGGGCACAGCAGGCTCGTGCGCTCCACGGGCAGCTGGGCCGCCGCCTGGACTGTCGGCGCGCCGGGCGCGTCCGGCGTCTTGAGCGCGGCGAACCCGGTGACGGCGGCCAGCGCGGCGGTGCCGGCGATCAGGGACAGGGTGGTGCGCTTCACTGCTGGCTCCCGTCGGGGCGCTCACTGTCGGTGGTGCCGTGGGGGTGGGGCTGCGACGGGTCATAGGCCTGGTCGTAGCCCTGCTGGTACGTCGGGTCGTACGGCATCTGTCCGCCCTGTCCGCCGTACGCGTACGGGTCGTACTGGCCGCTCTGGTACGGGTCGGCCTGGTACGCCTGCTGGTCGTAGCCACCCGTCTGGTACTGCCCGGCGCCCTGGTACTGGTCGCCGTAGGCGGGGTAGCCGTCGCCCGCGTAGCCCGACGCGTCCCAGTCGCCGTAGGACTGCTGGTGCGGGACGGCGGCGGGAGCCTCCTCCTGAGGAGGAGGCACGCTGCCGGGGTCGGACTCGTCCGCGTCGGCGGTCTCCGCGGCCTCGGCCTGGGCCCGCAGACGGCGGGCGCGACGGCCCTCACCGGCGGGGGCCTGGGCGGGGACGGCGGTCTCCTCCTCGGGAAGGTCGTCGTCGATGTTGCGGCGGCGGCCCGGCAGGGCGAGCACGACGAGGACGACGGCGAGTGAGCCCTGGGCCCACAGCCAGCCGGTGTGGCCGACGGGGGCGTCGTAGGTGACGTCCAGCCGTCCCCCGGTGGAGGGGAGTTCGAAGCCCTGGGCCCAGCCGTCGACCGTGGTGCGGATGAGCGGCCTGCCGTCCAGGGTGGCGGTCCAGCCCTCGGCGGCGGAGTCGGCCAGGCGCAGGACACGGCCGTCGGCGCCGGTCGGGATCGTGGTGTGGATCTCGACGGGTCCGGCGGCGACCGGCTGTGCGGTGCCCGAGCCCGAGGCGGGCACGATCGCGGCCCGTGAGACCTGCTGGTCGACGCGCCACAGCGCGCTGCCGCTCTGCTGGCTGAGCCGGGTCAGGCCGGGCGTGGCGTCCAGGACGCGGGTGACCTCGCGGGGCGCGCCGTTGTGGACCAGGACGTAGCGCACGGCGAAGCCGCCGAGCTGGTTCGCCTGGTCGGCGCCGGAGCCGGCGACGAGGTTGCCGACGACCTTGTCGAGCCTGCCGTTCTCACCGTCGGTCGCGGCCAGTTCGGCATCACCCATGCGGGCACCGGAGCCGCGGACCAGGGTGTAGCGGACGCGGGCGGTGGAGTCGCTGTCGAGGACCAGGGTGCGGGCCTGGTCGCGGGTGCCGCTCTCCTCGGCGACGAACGCGGGCACCTGCACCGGGTCGCGTCGCTGCACGGGACCGTCGGCGCCGCCGATCATCCAGCCGGCGGCGACGAGCAGCGGGCCCGCGGCCGAGGCGAGCGCGATCAGCGCGGCGACCGGCTGGCGCCAGCCGAAGTTCTGCTCGGCCACGCGTGCGCGTGCCCCGTCGGCGCCGAGCGCGGCGGCGGCCAGCAGCGCGATGCCGTAGACGAGGGTCGCGGGTCCGGCCCAGGTGGAGCTGTTGGACAGGGCCGCGAAGACGAGGCCCACCAGCGCGACCGTCCAGGCCGTGCGGATTCCCAGCTGTCGCTCGGAGCGCATCAGGGCGGCCAGCGCGGCCAGGACGATGCCGAGGAGCATCAGCCCGTTCACGGTGCCAGGGCCGCCCGGGCTGGCGCCGAGCAGGTCGAGGGCGGAGGCGGCCGAGGAGCCGTACTCCAGTCCGGCCTCCTTGAAGAAGCCGAACGGGAGCAGCGTCAGCGACCAGGGCGCGAGGACCAGCAGCGGGGTGCCCAGCTGGACCAGGAAGCGCAGGCTGTGGGCGATGGGGTCGCGGCGGCGCACGGCCAGTACGCCGATGCCCAGGACCAGTGCGATCGGCCACACGATCGGTGTGAAGGCGGTGGCCAGGGTCAGCAGCAGCGCGTACGCCCAGGTGGCGCGCCAACTGCCGCGTGCACCCGAGGAGTTGGCCAGTCCGGCCGCGGCGGTGCCCGCGCGGGCGAGGAGCGGCAGCAGGACGGCGAGGACGGCGGTGCCGATGCGGCCACCGGCCAGGGCGCCGGTGGCGGCGGGCAGGAAGGCGTAGGCGACGGCCGCCCACGCGCGCAGCAGGCGGGACTCGACGAGCGGGCGGGAGGCGAAGTAGGCGGTGAACCCGGCCAGCGGCACCGAGCCGACGAGCAGGACCGTGACCGCGAGGCCGGTCGAGCCGAACAGCGTGGAGGCCAGCATCGCGACGAGGGCGAGGTAGGGCGGCGCGGCAGGGGTGCCGCCCGCGCCCACCGGGTGCCAGGCGTCCAGGTAGCGGGACCACAGCTCCTCGGAGTCGCCCGGGGCGGGCAGCAGGGCACCGCCCGCGAGCGCGCCGCCGCCCAGGAGCGCGCGGCAGGCGATGAGCGAGACGAGCAGCAGCACCAGGAAGAGCACCGGGCCGGGCTTGCGGGCGATGCGCTTGACGCGGGCGAACTGCTCGACCTCCAGGAAGTCGGCGTCGTCGCCGCCGGGCCCGGACTCGACCGCGCCGCCGTGCCGTCCGGCCGAGGAGGCCTCGGTGTCGGAGCCGCCGAAGAAGTCGCCGGCGACCTGCTCCACGGTGGCCCGCACGGTCGCGCCCGGTGGCGGGAACAGCGCCCGCAGCTCGCCCTTGTCGATCTGCGGACGGCCGCGCCTGCGCCGTCCGGCGATGATCCGCTCGGGCCGCAACAGGGTGCCCAGGAGGCCGCGGATCTCGTCGACGGCCTGTCCGGGGACCTTGCCGACGAGGTAGGCGACGGTCCTCATGAAGGTGCCGAGCGCCACGCGCAGCAGCACCCAGGGCAGCAACCCCGTGCGCGTGTTGACGAGGAGGGTGTAGACGGCGCCCGCCTTGTCGACCTTGTGCGGGGACGCGGCGGTGCGGCCCAGGCAGTCGACGGTGCGGCGCTCGCGGGAGGCGGCCTCGGCGTGCCGTACGACGGCATCGGGGGCGATGAGGACGCGGTGGCCGGCCGAGTGTGCGCGCCAGCACAGGTCGACGTCGTCGCGCATCAGGGGCAGCCGACGGTCGAAGCCGCCGAGTTCCTCGAAGACGTCGCGCCGGATCAGCATGCCGGCGGTGGACACCGACAGCACGGGCCGTACGTGGTCGTGCTGGCCCTGGTCCTGTTCGCGGCGGTCGAGGCCGGTCCAGCGGCGGCCGGAGTTGGCGATGGTGACGCCGACCTCCAGGAGCTGGCGGCGGTCGTACCAGCCGCGCAGCTTGGGGCCCACGACGGCCACGTCGTCGCGGCCGAGCTCCATCTCGTTGTCGACGACGCGCAGCAGCTGGGCGAGGGCGTCGGGGTCGGGGGCGCAGTCGTCGTGCAGCAGCCACAGCCACTGGATCGGCTCGCCGTGCGGGAGCTCGGGCAGGTCGTAGGCGTCGTCGCGCCAGGTGCGCGTGACGGGGTCCCAGCCGCTGGGCCGCTTGAGATACGGCAGCTCGTCCGGGGTGAGCACGGGGGCGCTGCGGTTGGCCTCCTCGACGGCCTGGCCGAAGCCGGTGCGCCGGGCGAGGTGGAGCACACGGTCGGCGCCGAGGGCGTCGGTGACCAGCCGGGCGGAGTCGTCCGCGCTGCCGGTGTCGGCCGCGACGGCGTACTGAACGGGGCGCTCCTGGCCGAGCAGCCCGGCGAGCGCGTCGGGCAGCCAGCGGGCGCCGTCGTGGGAGACGAGGACCGCGGTCACCACATGACGCGGAGACTCGGGCTGGTGGGCCGGGTCAAACACTGCGGTGGCAGCGTCGTGTTGGGCTGCCGTTTGGCTGTGCACGGACATCGAGGTACGGGCCCCGGTTCGATGGACTGCGGTGGACGCCTGTGCCCCGAGGGGGCGGCGGGGCGTCTCGGACGAGCGACCACACTATCGGCTGGGCAGGAAGACGGCCCGCCGCCTGTGGATAACCCACCGGCGACGGGCCGTTCGTGACGCGTACGAGACGTGTACAGGTGAAGGAATCTGTGCGGTCTTCTCAGACGGCGGCCTTCTTCAGCCGGCGGCGCTCCCGTTCGGACAGACCGCCCCAGATCCCGAAGCGCTCGTCGTTGGCCAGGGCGTACTCGAGGCACTCGGAGCGCACCTCGCAGGCGAGGCAGACCTTTTTGGCCTCTCTGGTCGAGCCGCCCTTCTCGGGGAAGAAGGACTCGGGGTCGGTCTGGGCGCACAGTGCGCGCTCCTGCCAGCCGAGTTCCTCGTCCGCGTCGTCGACCAGCAGTTGCTGCACCAGCTCGGTCATGTGCGCCCCTCGTCTGTCTTTCGCGTCCCCGTGATGTAGCCGTTACCGGTCCCCGGCTGAACGACACGAGTGAAATTACAAGTGTGCTGCTCCGGGCGAGTCAAGCCGGGATCTGCTATTGGGCCCGTTATTCACTCTGCGGAACCAAGGCCATGCGGAAAGTGTTCAAATCGCCATAAACCTTGACACGCAGATATGGCCCGGGAGGGACGCCGACCCCACACAGACACTTGTACGGAGAAGGACGCCCAGAAGTTCGATCGCGTTCCGACGGGACTCATGCGCCCGGTTGTGCGCGATGTGTCCGGGTGTCCCGCAGAACAAACCCTTCACCCTGGAGATGCACCGGATGAGGTGAAACATGTCCCACATACCGGTCGCCGAGTTGACAGTGCGGGTGTGAACCGATGTCCTTGGGGGCATGCTCGCGAACTTGGCTCCCACCTCGACCCGCACCGCCGGGTCCCACGGTGCTGCCCACGGTCGCTGTAGCTGTTGTCGCTGTTCCAGCTGTTGAGCCCAACGCGCTCCGGTTGCCCTTGAGTCCATCCCGACTCGGCTGCTGTCCCCTTCCCCGACCCTGATCCAGGGCCACCCCTTCCGTCCGTGACCCGGGCGGACGGCACGCGAGACCCCAGCCCCCACTCTTCCGCCGAGGACCCACCCCACGCCCATGAACAGCGACAACGACCTCCAGATCGCCGGCGACATCCTCGAAGTCCCGCACCTGCTGCAGCCCCCGCGCGAGCACCCGGCCACCGTCGCCGAGTTCGTCGGCCTGGCCCGCGCCATCGCCGCCGACCGCTCCCAGTGGGAGCACCTCGTCCGGTACGACGCGACGACCCGCTGGTACCACCGGCTGCGCACCGGACCCGGCTACGAGGTGTGGCTGCTTTCCTGGGTGCCGGGACAGGGCAGCGGGCTGCACGACCACGGCCGGTCCTCCGGCGTGCTGACCGTCCTGGAGGGCACGCTGACCGAGCGGACCGAGCGGGGCACGCGCGCGTTGGAGGCGGGCGCGCAGCGGGTGTTCGCGCCGGGGTATGTGCACGAGGTCGTCAACGACACGCTGGAGCCGGCGGTCAGCCTGCACGTCTACCACCCGGGCCTGACCGAGATGCCCATGCTCCCCCAGTCTCAACTTCGTTCGACCGGGGGGACCCCCATCTCCCCGCACTGCGAGGCGGGCGCGCGGCCCCGTCGGGTGACTGCCTGACGGTCGGCCGCCCGGCACTCGGCGGCCTGACACTCGGCTGCCCGACGCGTTGTCGTACCCGCCTGCCAGACTTGCTCCCATGCGCATTGTGGTTCTGGCAGGCGGCATCGGTGGTGCCCGGTTCCTGCGCGGTCTGAAGCGAGCCGTGCCGGACGCGGACGTCACGGTCATCGGCAACACCGGCGACGACATCCACCTCTTCGGGCTCAAGGTCTGCCCGGACCTCGACACGGTGATGTACACGCTCGGCGGCGGCATCAACGAGGAGCAGGGCTGGGGACGGGCCGAGGAGACCTTCCACCTCAAGGAGGAGCTCGCGGCGTACGGGGCCGGGCCCGGCTGGTTCGGGCTCGGCGACCGGGACTTCGCCACGCACATCGTGCGGACGCAGATGCTCGGCGCCGGTTATCCGCTGAGCGCGGTGACCGAGGCGCTGTGCGACCGCTGGGAGCCGGGCGTGCGGCTGATCCCGATGACCGACGACCGCGTCGAGACGCATGTCGCGGTCGAGGTCGACGGCGAGCGCAAGGCGGTCCACTTCCAGGAGTACTGGGTGCGGCTGCGGGCGTCGGTACCGGCGGAGGCGGTCGTGCCGGTCGGGGCCGAGCAGGCGAAGCCCGCGCCCGGCGTGCTGGAGGCGATCGCGGAGGCGGACGTGATCCTCTTCCCGCCGTCCAACCCCGTCGTGTCCATCGGCACGATCCTGGCCGTGCCCGGCATCCGGGAGGCGATCGCCGACGCCGGGGTGCCGGTGGTGGGCCTCTCCCCCATCGTCGGGGACGCGCCCGTGCGCGGGATGGCCGACAAGGTGCTCGCGGCGGTCGGCGTGGAGTCCACCGCGGCGGCGGTGGCCGAGCACTACGGCTCGGGGCTCCTCGACGGCTGGCTCGTCGACACCGTGGACGCCGGCTCGGTGGAGCGGATCGAGACGGCCGGCATCCGCTGCCGTGCCGTACCGCTGATGATGACCGACGCGGACGCGACCGCGCGGATGGCCCGAGAGGCGCTGACGCTGGCCGAGGAGGTGCGGGGAGCTTGAGCGAGGAAGCACCCGAGTACCGGGTCTGGGCCCTCGGCGGGATTCCCGAGGTCCAGCGGGGCGACGACCTCGGCAAGCTGATCGCCGCCGCCGAACCCGGGCTGCTCGACGGGGATGTGCTCCTCGTCACCTCCAAGATCGTGTCGAAGGCGGAGGGCCGGATCGTCGAGGCGGCCGACCGGGAGGCGGCGATAGACGCCGAGACCGTGCGGGTCGTGGCCCGGCGCGGGCCGCTGCGGATCGTCGAGAACCGGCAGGGCCTGGTCATGGCGGCCGCCGGGGTCGACGCCTCCAACACCCCTTCGGGGACGGTGCTGTTGCTGCCGGAGGATCCGGACGCGTCCGCACGGGCGATCCGGGACGGGCTGCGCGACGTCCTCGGTGTCGACGTCGGAGTCGTGATCACCGACACGTTCGGGCGACCGTGGCGCGCGGGGCTGACGGACGTCGCGATCGGCGCCGCGGGGGTGCGCGTACTGGACGATCTGCGTGGGGGCACGGACGGGTACGGCAATCCGCTCAGCGCGACGGTCGTGGCCACGGCGGACGAACTCGCCGCCGCGGGCGACCTCGTCAAGGGCAAGGCGGCCGGCCTGCCGGTCGCCGTGGTGCGCGGGCTGCCGCACATGGTGACCGGGGAGCACGGGGAAGGGGCACGGGCGATGGTGCGCGACGCGCGCGACGACATGTTCCGGCTCGGCACCTCCGAGGCGGTACGGGAGGCGGTGACCCTGCGCCGTACCGTACGGGCCTTCACCGACGAACCCGTCGACCCGGAGGCGGTACGGCGGGCGGTGGCCGCGGCGGTGACCGCGCCGGCCCCGCACCACACCACGCCGTGGCGCTTCGTCCTGCTGGAGTCAGAGGAGTCCCGGACCCAGTTGCTCGACGCCATGCGCGACGCGTGGATCGCCGACCTCACACGGGACGGCAAGACACAGGAGTCGATCGCCAAGCGGGTGCGGCGCGGGGACGTGCTGCGCAACGCGCCCTATCTGGTCGTGCCGTGTCTCGTCATGGACGGCTCGCACACCTACGGGGACGTGCGGCGGGACACGGCCGAGCGGGAGATGTTCGTGGTCGCCACGGGCGCGGGCGTGCAGAACCTCCTGGTCGCGCTGGCCGGGGAGCGGCTCGGTTCGGCCTGGGTGTCGTCGACGATGTTCTGCCGGGACGTGGTGCGCGAGGTGCTCGGGCTGCCGCGGGACTGGGATCCCATGGGGGCGGTGGCGGTCGGGCATCCGGCCGAGGTGCCGCGGCCCCGGCCGGAGCGGGAGGCGGGGGCGTTCATCGAGGTCCGGTGACCGTGCCGTACGACCGCCTGGCCTCACTAGTCTCATAGGACAGCTCCGGCAGCTCAGGGGATCCCGCTCGTGGCAGGACGTTTCGCTCCGCGGCCCACGCGTACGACCGTGCGCGGTGGGCATGTCGCCGTGCCCGCCAAGACGGGCGTGCCGCGGCAGACCGGCGGGGCCGGGCGGGTACGCAGATGGGTGCCGGAGGGCGCCCTCGATCTCGGGCTGGTGCTCGGGCCGCTGCGGCGCGGACCGGCCGACCCGACGTTCCGGGCCCTGCCGGACGGGTCCGTGTGGCGGGCCAGCCGGACGCCCCTCGGACCGGGGACGCTGCGGGTGGCGGTGTACGGCGGTGAGGTGCGCGGCGAGGCATGGGGGCCGGGAGCCGAGTGGCTGCTGGAGCGGTTGCCGGAGCTGCTGGGCGCCGCCGACGACCCCGACGCCTTCGCTCCGCGGCACCGGCTGGTGGCGCTTGCCCGGCACCGGCGGCCCGGGCTCAGACTGACGCGGACCGGCCTTGTGCTGGAGTCGCTGATTCCGTCGATTCTGGAGCAGAAGGTCACGACCGACGAGGCGTACCGGGCGTGGCGGCTGCTGGTGCGGAAGTTCGGGGAGCCGGCGCCGGGGCCCGCGGCGGGCTCACGGCTGTGGGTGATGCCCGAGCCCCGGACATGGGCGCTGATTCCGTCCTGGGAGTGGCATCGGGCCGGGGTCGACAACAAGCGGGCGTCGACGATTCTGCGTGCCGTACGGGTCGCTGCGCGACTGGAGGAGGCGGTCGGGATGGAGCCGACGGCCGCGCAGGCGCGGTTGGAGGTAGTGCCGGGGATCGGGCCCTGGACGTCGGCGGAGACCGTGCAGCGCAGTCATGGGGCGCCGGATGCGGTGACCGTCGGGGATCTTCATCTGCCGGGGATCGTGGGGTGGGCGCTGGCCGGGGATCGGTATGCGGACGACTCCGTGATGCTGGAGTTGTTGGAGCCGTATGCCGGGCAGCGGCATCGGGCGGCTCGGTTGATTCTGTTGAGCGGGAAGACGCCCGCGCGGAGGGCTCCGAAGATGCCTCGGGGGGACATCGGTCGGTTGTGAGGTGTGCGCCCGGTGCTGGTGCCGGGCGGGGGTGGGTCGCGCGGCCCGGCGCTATCGGGGTGCCGCTGCGCCCACCCGCACGAACTACTGGTCCGACGAGAAGCGGAGTGCGCCCGGTGGGATTTGGGCGTCGCACCACACCCGTACCCCCTCGCGGAGTTCGTTGTCCGGGCCCACGATCGCGCCGTCTCCGATGACCGTGCCGGTGAGGACCGAGCGTTCGCCGACGCGGGCGCGGGTGCCGATGAGGGAGTCGGTGATGACGGCGCCGGGTTCGATGACGGCGCCGGGCAGGATCGTGCTGCCGAAGACCCGCACGCCCTCCGCGACGAACGCGCCCTCGCCCACCACCGTGCCGCCGGTCAGCTTCGCGTCCGGCGCCACCCGTGCCGTCGGCAGGATCAGCCGGTCGCCGCAGCGGCCGGGGACCGCGGGGGACGGCGCCCGGCCGAGGACCAGGTCCGCCGAGCCGCGGACGAAGGCGGCGGGGGTGCCCAGGTCGAGCCAGTAGGTGGAGTCCACCAGGCCCTGGAGGTGGGCTCCGGCGGAGAGGAGGCCCGGGAACGTCTCCCGTTCCACCGACACCGGGCGGCCCGCCGGGATCGTGTCGATGACCGAGCGGCGGAAGACGTACGCCCCCGCGTTGATCTGGTCGGTGACGATCTCCTCCGGTGTCTGCGGCTTCTCGAGGAAGGCGAGGACCCTGCCCGTCTCGTCCGTGGGGACCAGGCCGTAGGCGCGGGGGTCGGTCACCTTCGTCAGATGCAGGGACACGTCCGCGCCCGTCGACTCGTGCGTGCGCACCAGCGCCCTGATGTCCAGGCCCGTCAGGATGTCGCCGTTGAACACCAGTACCGGGTCGTCGGGGCCCGAGTGGAGGTGCGCGGCCGCGTTGCGGATCGCGCCGCCCGTGCCGAGGGGCTCCTCCTCGGTGACGTACTCGATGTGCAGGCCGAGCGCGGCGCCGTCACCGAAGTACGGCTCGAACACCTCTGCCAGATAGCTCGTCGCCAGCACGATGTGCTCGACGCCGGCCGCTCTCGCGCGGGCCAACTGGTGTGTGAGGAACGGGACTCCGGCCGCCGGGACCATGGGCTTGGGCGTGTGCACCGTGAGCGGACGGAGCCGGGTGCCTTTGCCGCCGACCAGGAGGATCGCTTCTGTCACCTGTCGTCTCTGCTTCCTGCCGGGACCGGCCGAAGTGTGTTTCGGCCGGCCAGTGTATGCAGACCGTGCGACGGCGCCCTCGACGGCCACGCGGTGTCCCGCGACATCGGCATGCGGTTTCCCCCGGCTGTCCCGACGGCGATGCACGCGCGCCCCGGCCTCAGCGCCCCTGGTAGCGCGCCGCGTCGGAACGGGCGGTGCCGAGCTTGGAGTAGAGCTTCTTTCCTGGGCACTGCGTGGCGAACCCGTCCCGATGGCCGGAGATCACGTTCAGTCGTACGTTCTTCCCCTTTGGGTAGAGATTGCCACCACCCGACGTCAGATATGTCTTTCCGCGCGGATTGGCCCCGTAGAGTCCGAGCTTCCACGCGGTGAGTCTGGCGATGGCCTTCACCGCGGCGGAGGCCGGCTTGGTCGAGTCGTAGCTGCCGAGGACCGCGATGCCCATGGTGTTCGCGTTGAAACCGCGGGTGTGGGCGCCCATGACCGCCTTGGCGGCACCCCCGGCCCGGCCCTCGTAGATGTTTCCGCACTTGTCGACGAGGAAGTTGTAGCCGATGTCCCGCCAGCCCATGCTCTTGACGTGATAGCGGTAGATACCGCGAATGACGGACGGGGCCTGTGAGCAGGTGTACTTGTTGCCCCCGGCGCTGTGGTGCACGAAGGCGGCCTTGATCTTCTTCGTGTAGACGAAGCCCCGTTCGCGCAGGCTCTCGTCGGCGCCCCAGCCGTGCCGCGTCACGATCCGGGGGCGCGGTCCGATGTACGGCTTCGCGCTCTGGGCCTGGGTCAGTTCGCCCGAGCGCAGGGCCAGCAGTTCGATCTCGGTGTCCCGCCTGTTCAGTGCGGGGATCTCGGCGGCTCCCAGGCGGGTCAGCGCCAGGTCGGTGTTGACGGCTGAGGCGGCGATGTCACCCAGGCTGTCGGCGCGGGCGACCTCGCCCGGGGGGACGTCGGTCCCCGGGGAGTCGGCGCGGGGCCCGGCGGCGGGGCGGCCCACGGGCGAGGGCTCCGTGCCGGGGTCGACGCCCGGGTCGACGAGTTCCAGACGCAGTCCGGAGGGGAGAAGGGGCCGGTCGGCGGCGCCCCCGTCACGGCCGGGGCCCGCCGCGTCCACGGCGTCCGCGCGCACGCGCACCTCCACGCCGTCCGAGTCCCCCACCCACAGTGGTGCCGTCGCGCCGCGCACCCGGCCGGACGTGCGCTCCGCCGTGCCCGGGTCGGCGCCGTGGTCCTCGCTGTGCGTCTCGACGTCCTGCCAGCCCGACCAGGAGCCGTCGGCCACGTCACGGGTGCGGACCCGGACCAGGCCGTGGAGTTCGGTGTCGGGGTTGTCCCAGATGACACCGACCAGGGAGAAGTTACGTACGTTCCGGCGGTACAGGCCCTGTTCGGGGGCCACACCGTGGACGCGGTCGCGGGTGAGCGGTACGAGCGGGAGCGACTGGGTGGCGCCGGAGACGGCCGGCACCGGGAGTCTCATGGGTGCGGCGGCAGCGGTGGGCGGGAGGGCGAGGGCGGCCGCGCAGGTGACACCGGCCGAGGAGACACCGAGCGAGGAGGTGAGAAATCCGTGCATGCCCCTCATCCTGGATATCTTCATATAATCTTGTCCATTTGGAACTTGACGGGTCGTCGGGTTCCGTTCCCCCGAACCGGTGGCCCCGCCGCGCGGTGCGCCGCCCGGGCGCCGCGTACGCTTGCACGGGTGAACGCCACCGACCGCACCCCTGCCGACCTGCTGCGTTCCGCGCTCGCCGCGGATCCCGGACGCCCCCTGGTGACCTTCTACGACGACGCCACGGGCGAACGCGTCGAACTGTCCGTGGCCACCTTCGCCAATTGGGTGGCCAAGACGGCGAATCTGCTCCAGGGCGAGCTCGCCGCCGGGCCCGGCGACCGGGTCGCGCTGCTGCTGCCCGCGCACTGGCAGACGGCGGTGTGGCTGCTGGCGTGTTCGTCGGTGGGCGCGATCGCGGACGTGGCCGGCGACCCGGCGGCGGCCGACGTCGTCGTGAGTGGCCCGGACTCGCTGGAGGCGGCACGCGCCTGCCGCGGGGAGCGGGTCGCCCTCGCGCTGCGGCCGCTGGGCGGGCGCTTCCCGCAGCCGCCGGAGGGCTTCATGGACTACGCCGTCGAGGCGCCGAGCCAGGGGGACCGGTTCGCTCCGTTCGCGCCGGTGGACCCCGAGGAGCCGGCGCTGATCGTGGCCGGGGCGGAGTACACCGGGGCCGAGGTCGTGGACCGGGCCCGGGCGGACGCGCCGTCGCTGGACCTGACCGGACCCGGCTCCCGGCTGCTCTCGGGGCTGTCGTACGACACGTGGGAGGGGCTGAGCGCGGGGCTGTACGCGCCGTTGGCCGTCGGGGGGTCCGTTGTGCTGTGCCGGCATCTCGACCGGCTGGACGAGGACGCGCTGGCCAAGCGGATCGAGAGCGAGCGGGTGACTGCGTCGCGTCACTGAGGGGGGTGGTGGCGGTTTCCGGGCGAGTGCGGGTCCGTTGTGGCCGGTCGCGCAGTTCCCCGCGCCCCTGAGGGGGTCGCAGTCACCCGTGCCGGGAAGGTCACCCGCACTGAGCCGGGATACGGCTGCCGTACGGCGGCTACCGGTCCGTCGTGGCGGATCGCGCAGTTCCCCGCGCCCCCGAAGGAGTCGCAGTCACCCGTGCCGGGAAGGTCACCCGCACTGAGCCGGGATACGGCTGCCGTACGGCGGCTACCGGTCCGTCGTGGCGGATCGCGCAGTTCCCCGCGCCCCTGAGGGGGTCGCAGTCACCCATGCTGAGCTGGGATGCCGCTGCTGTACGGCGGCTGCCGGTCCGTCGTGGCCGGGCGCGCAGGTCCGCGTGCCCCTGAGGGGGTCGCAGTCACCCGTATGGAGTAGTACCGGCCGCCCCCGCCGCTGCCTCCGGGCCATCGTCGTAGGAGCAGGACGACACGTTCGTACGCCATAAGGGGGTGGCTTGCCCGTGACCGACACCGCAGGTACGCCTTCCTCGGGCACCCTCGGTCCCGGTGCGGGTGCCTCCGCCACCGGTGACGGGCTGATACGGCGGCACCGTCGGCGCTGGACACAGGGTGCCGCCCTGGGAGGTGCCTTCCTGGTGCTCGCGGCGGGCGGCGCCGGATGGGCCGTGTACGCGACGCTCAGCGGCAACATCACGGCCGACGAGGCCGCCGCGGCCGAGCTGGCCCGCTATGAGCGGGAGCGGCCCACCCCGCTGGTGCGCGGCGCGCAGAACATCCTGCTGATCGGGTCCGACACCCGCTCGGGGGCGGGCAACCGCAAGTACGGGCGGGATCAGGGGACGGAGCGGTCCGACACCGCGATCCTGCTGCACCTGGCGGCCGACCGGAAGAGCGCCACCGCGGTGTCCCTCCCCCGCGATCTGATGGTGCGCGTGCCGAGCTGTCGGCGGGCGGACGGCAGCCGCAGCGAGCCCACCTGGGCGATGTTCAACTACGCCTTCGCGGTGGGCGGTTCCGCCTGCAGCATCCGTACCGTGGAGAACCTGACGGACATCCGGATCGACCATCACGTCGTCGTCGACTTCAGCGGGTTCAAGGAGATGGTCGACGCCGTCGACGGCGTGCAGGTGTGTCTGAAGCGGCCCATCGACGACAAGGCCGCCAAGCTGAAGCTGCCCGCGGGAAGGGTCACGCTCGACGGCGAGCAGGCGCTCGGCTATGTGCGGGCCCGCAAGTCGCTCGGCGACGGAAGCGACACCGACCGCATGGACCGCCAGCAGCGCTTCCTCGGCGCGCTGGTCAACAAGGTGCGGAGCGATGACGTACTGCTGAATCCCGTGAAGCTCTACCCCGTGCTGGACGCGGCGACCTCGTCGCTCACCACCGACCCGGAGCTGGCCAGCTTGCGCGGTTTGTACCAATTGGTGCGCGGGCTGCGGAACATCCCCACCGAACATGTGCAGTTCCTGACCGTTCCGCGGGAGTCGTATGTCCACGACATCAATCGGGACCAACTGGTGGAGCCGGCGGCCGAGCGGCTCTTCTCGCGGCTGCGCACCGACAGACCGGTGACCGTTTCCTCGAAATCAGCAACGAAGAGTGGCAATCCGGGCAGGGGCGGCGACGAGAAGAGCGACCCCTCCGCCGAACCCACATTCCACGGGACCACGGCCGCCGAGAACAGCTGCGGGTAAAGCATGCGCCAAGACGACGAACTTATGTTCAGAGGAATGAGGCGGATTGCCCGGTTGTAGGGGCGTGGAATTTGTCACCGGCGTCACCCAACGCTGAACTGGGCGGATAGTGTGAGCGATCCGGTGCACCACGCCACGAGCTCCGACCTGGGGTCGTGCACTGATTGACCGAGACCCGAGCGCCTTGAGGGGGGAAGGCGCCGCGTGGCCCCAACGGAGGATTCGGACAACCGTGGACGCGCAAGGCCGTGGGCGGGCGGACAACATCGACCCCGCAGACCAGTGGGTACTCAATCCGAGCACCGGTGAATACGAACTGCGACTGACTCCTTCCGCACCGCAGTCGGCGGTCCCTGGCCCCCGTAGACCACGCGGTCGCGGCGGTCCCGCCGGCGCGGCGCGCGGCCGCACGCCCGCACCGAGGCGCGAGGAGTCCGAGACACCGAGCCGGGAGGTTCCGGCGCAGCGCAGGCGCCGGGGCGAGCCCGAGCCGCCGCCGGGGCGGCGCACCAGGCGGCCGGTGAAGAAGAAGTCGAAGGCGAAGAAGATACTGCTGTGGACCGGCGGAGTGATGGCCTTCGTCCTGGTCGCCGGGTCGGCCGCCGCCTACCTCTACATCCAGCACCTCAACGACAACATCACGTCGGTCTCCGACGACGGCGCGAGCACCGGTGGCTTCAGCAAGGACAGGGCGATCAACATCCTGCTGATCGGCACCGACAAGCGCACCGGCAAGGGCAACGAGGGCTACGGCGACGCCGGCAGCGTCGGTCACGCCGACACCAACATCCTGCTGCACCTGTCCAAGGACCGGTCGAACGCCACCGCGCTGAGCATCCCGCGCGACCTGATCGTGAACATCCCGGACTGCCCGACGAAGCAGCCCGACGGCTCCGAGAAGGTCATCCCGGGCACCGACAACGTCCGCTTCAACACCAGCCTCGGGCAGGACGGGCGGACGCCCAGCTGCACCGTGCGCACCGTGACCGCGCTGACCGGGATCAAGCCGGACAACTTCATGGTCGCCGACTTCAACGCGGTCAAGACGCTGACCGAGGCGGTCGGCGGCGTCGAGGTCTGCCTGGGCAAGAACATCGACGACCCGGACTCGCATCTGAAGCTGTCGAAGGGAACCCACAACATCTCCGGTGAACAGGCACTGGCCTTCGTACGGACCCGGCACGCGGTCGGCTTCGGCGGTGACCTGAGCCGGATCGGGCTGCAGCAGCAGTTCCTGAGCGCGCTGATGCGCAAGCTCAGCTCCAACTCGACGCTCTCCAGCCCGACGAAGATGCTGAAGCTCGCGGAGACCGGCACCAAGGCGCTGACGGTCGACTCCCAGCTGGACACCATCGGCAAACTGAAGGACCTCGGTATGGAGCTGGGCAAACTCAACCCGAAGAACCTGACCTTCACGACGGTGCCGGTCGTGGACAACCCGGCCGAGAAGGTCAAGGCGACCGTCGTCCTCAACGACTCCAAGGCCCCCGCGGTCTTCCAGGCGATCAAGGGCGACGTCTCCTTCACCGACGTGAAGAAGAAGCAGAAGGCCGCCAAGGACGCCCAGGCTGCCCGGCTCAAGGGCACCAAGGCCGACGCCTCCGAGGTGCGGGTGCGCATCCTCAACGGCGGTGCGGTGGCCGGCAGCGCGCAGGAGACCCTGCAGTGGCTGCAGAACGACGAGGGCGTGCTCAAGTCGGAGAACGCGGGCAACGCTCCGGCGGAGCTGGGCAGGACGACACTCGAGTACGCTCCCGACCAGGCGGCCCAGGCGCGCAGGCTGGCCGCCATCATGGGGCTCTCCGGATCCGCGATGAAGCCCGGCAAGAGCGTGACCAACTCCCAGGGGCTGCCCGCGATGACGCTGACCCTGGGCAAGGACTTCAAGGGTGCGGGTGTGTCCCTCACCACTCCGGCAAAGGCGCCGGATGTTGATAAGTCCACGGCAGACAAGGTGACATGCGCCAAGTAGGTAACCCAACGGGTCCCTCGTGCGTCTAACCCGACGCGGGAGGGACCCGTTGTCAGGCGCAGGGCGGGGAGGGCAGGCAGTTGGCGCAGAGCAGTGTGCGGGGGGAGGTTCCTGCGGTGGAAGACACCATGTCGCTCACACCGAGGGAGCCGAGAGAGCCGAGCGCGGACGGGGGCGGACGGCACGGCGGAGGGCGCCGCGGCGGCGGTCCGGACGGCGGCCCGCCGCGCCGCAGACGGCGCGTGCTGCGCTGGTCGGCCACGGTCCTCGCGGTGGTGATACTCGGCACGGCCGGCGCCGGCTACCTGTACTACGAGCACCTCAACGGCAACATCCGCAAGGGCCAGCGCAGCAGCGGCGACTCCAAGGCGAAGAGGACCGAGCCCAACGCGGCCGGCCAGACTCCGCTGAACATCCTGCTGATCGGCTCCGACAGCCGTAACTCCGACGAGAACGTGAAGCTCGGCGGCAGCAAGGACAGCCGTGGCAATCCGCCGCTCGGCGACGTGCAGATGCTCATCCACCTGTCCGCCGACCGCAAGAGCGCCGCGATGGTCAGCATCCCGCGGGACACCCGGGTCGACATCCCCAAGTGCACGGACCCCGCCACCGGCAAGACGTACCCGGCGACCAACGGCATCATCAACGAGTCGCTGGCCCGTGGCGGCGCCGGCTGCACGCTGGCCACCTGGGAGAACCTCACCGGGGTCTACATCGACCACTGGATGACGATCGACTTCGCGGGT
This sequence comes from Streptomyces sp. HUAS 15-9, assembly GCF_025642155.1. Taxonomy (NCBI): domain Bacteria; kingdom Bacillati; phylum Actinomycetota; class Actinomycetes; order Kitasatosporales; family Streptomycetaceae; genus Streptomyces; species Streptomyces qianjiangensis. The sequence continues at coordinate 3,553,092 of NZ_CP106798.1, forward strand.
GTGGTGCGGATGGCCGACGCCATCGGCGGCGTCGACGTCTGTGTGAAGCAGAACGTGTGGGACCACCCGACGGCCTCGGTGCCGGGAGGCTCCGGCCTGAAGCTGACGGCGGGCTCGCACAAGGTCAAGGGCAAGCAGGCCCTGCAGTGGCTGCGCACCCGGCACGCCTGGGGCAGTGACCTCATGCGGGCCAGGGCCCAGCACATGTACCTGAACTCGATGATCCGCACGCTGAAGAACCAGAACGTCTTCACCGACACCGGGCGGCTGACGGACCTGGCCGAGGCGGCCACGAAGTCCCTCCAGGTCTCCGAGGAGATCGGCACGGTCAAGAAGCTGTACGACCTGGGCATGGAGCTCAAGTCGGTGCCGACGGACCGCATCACCTCGGTGACGATGCCGAACGTCACGGACCCGCAGAACGCCGACCACGTCGTGCCGGACGCCACCAACGCCGACAAGGTGTGGCAGATGCTCCGTGACGACGTGCCGCTCGACAAGAACGGCAAGGCGTCGGGCGCGAAGAAGAAGACCGGCACGAGCACGCCCACCAAGACTCCCTCGGTCGACCCGGGCAGCCTCGGCGTGCAGGTGCAGAACGCCACCCGCACCTCCACCGAGCTGCCGGTCGGGCAGCGGGCGAGCGCGATCGCCCAGGTGCTCGCGGGCAAGGGCTTCACCAGGGCCGCGGCGGACACGACGGCGACTCTGTCCGCGGACAAGACGGTCGTGCAGTACCCGAGCGCGGATCTGGAGGGTGACGCCCAGGCCGTCGCCAAGTCGCTGGGGATCCCGCTGAGCGCGGTGAAGAAGTCGACCGCCGTGTCGGGTGTCACCGTCGTCGTCGGCGCCGACTGGCGTACGGGCTCGGCGTACCCGAAGCAGTCCTCGCCGAAGGCCGGCGACCTGCCCAGCAACTCCGACGCCATCAACGGCTCGGACACCAAGCAGTGCATGGACGTCTACAAGGTCTACCAGTGGTAGTGCCGTCCGCGTAGCTCACCCGGTGCGGTCTTCGTGCGCGCAGGTGACTCATACATGTCTGCAGAACAATGCGGCGTGCTCGGGTGCTGAGGCCCGGCGCCGGTGGCAGGAGCGGGTGGGAGGGCGGGCAGTGGTGCGGAGCGGTGTGCGCGGGGAGGTGCCCCCGGTCGAGGCGGTCGAGGGGGTCGACGACGCGATGTCCCTCGCACCGCCGGACCAGGACGTGCCGGGTGGCAACGGTGCCCGCAGGCCGCGCGGACGGCGTGTGCTGCGCTGGACGGCGGTGGTCCTGGCGGTGGTGATATCCGGCACGGCATGCGCCGGATACCTCTACTACCAGCACCTCAACGCCAACATAAAGAAGGACGCGCTCAACATCGGCGACGCCAAGGACCGTGCGGCCGAGTCCAAGGCGAACGCGGCGGGCCAGAAGCCGCTGAACATCCTGCTCATAGGCTCCGACGCGCGGAACACCACGGAGAACCAGAAACTCGGCGGCGCCAAGGACACCTTCAACACCGCGCCGCGCGCCGACGTCCAGATGCTGGTCCATGTCTCGGCGGACCGCACCAACATGTCGGTGATCAGCATGCCGCGCGACACACTGCTGCAGGTGCCCAAGTGCACGGACCCGGACACCGGCAAGGTGTACGCGGCGAGCACCTCACTGGCCATGACGAACGACTCCCTGGGCCGCGGCGGGCCCGGCTGCACGGTGGCGACCTGGGAGAAGCTGACCGACATCCACATCGACCACTTCATGATGGTCGACTTCGCGGGTGTGGTGTCCATGGCGGACGCGATCGGCGGTGTCCCGGTGTGCGTCGACGCCGACATCTACTCGCACACCTCCTCCGGCCACGGCTCGGGCCTGAAGCTGAAGAAAGGCACCACCTCCATCAAGGGCAAGCAGGCCCTGCAGTGGCTGCGCACGCGGTACGGCTTCGAGGACGGCAGCGACATCACCCGGACCAAGGCCCAGCACATGTACATGAACTCGATGGTCCGCCAGCTGCGCGCCAACGCCACGCTCAGCAACCCCGGCAAGCTGCGCGACCTGGCCGAGACGGCCACCAGGGCGCTGACGGTGGACACCGGCCTCGGGACGGTGACGCAGCTCTACGACCTGAGCACCGAGCTGAAGAAGGTCCCCACCCGGCGCATCACCATGACGACGATGCCGTGGGTGTACTCCTCGGACGGCAACCGGGTGCTGCCCAAACCTACCGACGCGGCAAAGCTGTTCCGGCTGGTCCGCGAGGACATCGCGCTGGACGGCAAGGACAAGAGGAAGAGCACCAAGACCGAGACGTCCACCGACCCCGCCGCGGCGGACGACAAGATCGCGGTGCAGGTGCGGAACGGCACGCGGAGCGCCACCGAGGCCGCGGTCACCAGCCGGGCGGGCACGATCGCCCAGCTGCTCGTCGGCAAGGGCTTCGACCAGGCGGTCGCGGACACCTCCACGCTGCTCGGCGAGGACGAGACGGTCGTCCGCTACCCGAGCGCCGACCTGGAGGGCGACGCCCAGCGGGTCGCCAAGGCCCTCGGCATCCCGGCCGGTCAGGTGAAGAAGTCGACGGACGTGTCCGGAGTCACGCTGGTGGTGGGCGCGGACTGGCGCTCGGGCACCAAGTACACAGCGACACAGGACGACGACAGGACACCGGAGTCGGCCGACGCCCTCAACGGCGCGGACACCACGGCGTGCATGCACGTCGACCCGGACTACACCTGGTAGTCCGGGCTGGAGCAGGTACGGCGACGCTCGGTCGACGGTGCTCAGTCGGCGGCGAGCACCGCCGGACGGCGGGACGCGATGACCCGCTTCGCCAGCGCCTTCGGGCTGGTCAGGAAGCCCCAGCCCCACGACATGTGCATGGTGGCGAGGGCCACGGGGATCTGCAGCCGGGCCTTCAGTGGCAGCCCCTTGCCCGCCGGGACCGACCCCGCGACGATCGCCGCGAGATAGCCGCCGGGGATCACGAAGCCCAGCGGGGTCAGGACAGCGCCGACCACGATGCCCGCCGCGATCGCGCACACGGCGGTCGGCGGGGCGAGGTAGCGCAGGTTGATGGAGCCCTCGTGGTAGCGGGCGACGACATGCCGCCAGCGGCCGTAGTCCTTGTACTGCTTGGCCAGCGCCTTCACGCTGGGGCGCGGCCGGTACGACACCCTCAGCTCCGGCGAGAACCAGATCAGCCCGCCGGCCTCACGGATGCGGAAGTTCAGCTCCCAGTCCTGGGCGCGGACGAACTCCTCGTTGTAGCCGCCCTGCCGCTCGAGGGCCTCGCGCCGGAAGACGCCGAGGTAGACGGTCTCGGCCGGGCCCGCCTCGCCACCGGTGTGGAAGGCCGCGTTGCCGACGCCGATCTTCGAGGTCATCGCGGCCGCGACCGCGTGCTCCCAGTCGTTCTCGCCCTCGGCGTGCATGATGCCGCCGACGTTCTGCGCGCCGGTCTCCTCCAGGAGTCGTACGGCGGTGGCGATGTAGTTCGGCGAGAGGATGCCGTGGCCGTCGACACGTACCACGATCGGGTGGCTGGATGCCTTGATGGCCGCGTTGAGTGCGGCGGGCGTACGGCCTGTCGGGTTCGGAACGGTGTGCACGCGCGGGTCTTCACGAACGAGCTCGGCGGCGATCTCGTCCGTGCGGTCCGTGGACGGACCGAGGGCGATCACGACCTCCATCTCGCCGGCGTACTCCTGCGCGAGGATCGCTTGGACGGCCCCGCGCAGATGCCGCTCCTCATTGAGGACGGGCATGATCACAGAAACTGCGGGGAGCCGCACGTCGGGCTTGGCGTTCATAGGGGGCTCACGTTACCGCGAACGGGGGACACCGTTGCGCGCCACCGGTCCACTGCCTCGGGCCGGAGATCGTATGGGCCTACGGTGCTCAGGATCCCACGTACGGCCCCGGGGCCACGGCCCGAGCGGAGGTTTCCCCATGCCCGCCACGCCGCCACGCTCCCCGGCACGGCCGCAGCGCCGTCCACAGCCGCCACCCCGGCCCGCGCGTGCGCCGGTGCGGCCCGTACGGCGGAAGCGGCCGCGCTGGGCCATGCGGGCGGTGACGACCCTGTCCGTGGTGGTGCTCGCGTCCGCCGGGATCGGGCACGCGGTGGTCACCAGCCTCGACGCGGACATCGCCCGGGTCGACCCGTTCCGGGACATGAAGAACCGCCCGCAGGCGGGGCACGGCATGAACGTGCTGCTGGTGGGCACGGACGGCCGCGACAGGGTCACCGAGCAGGAGCGGCGGAAGTACCGGCTCGGCGGGGCGCCGTGCCACTGCACCGACACGATCATGATCGTGCACATCTCGGAGGACCGGGAGCGGGCCAGCGTGGTGAGCCTGCCCCGCGACTCGTACGCCGAGCTGCCCGAGCACGTCGACGAGACCACCGGCGCCCGCCACGGCCCCCACCCGATCAGGATCAACGCGGCGTACGCGGAGGGCGGGCCGCAGCTGACCGTGCGCACGGTCGAGAACATGACCCATGTGAAGATCGACCACTATCTGGAGGTCGACTTCACCACCTTCATGAAGACCGTGGACGTCCTCGGCGGGGTCAAGATCTGTACGACGAAGCCGCTCAAGGACTCCTACACCGGCCTCGACCTCGCGGCCGGCACCCACACGCTGATGGGCGGACAGGCCCTGCAGTACGTCCGCTCGCGGCACATCGACGGGGCGAGCGACCTGGGCCGGATGAAGCGCCAGCAGCGGTTCCTGGCGGCGCTGATCGAGCGGGCGACCTCGTCCGGGGTGCTGCTGAACCCGCTGAAGTTCCGTGACGTGACACGGGCCATGCTGGGGTCGGTGCGGGCGGACCAGGGCTTCGGCACCGACGAGCTGCTGGACCTCGGCCGTGCGATGCGGAACTTCTCCCCGTCGTCCTCCGAGTTCATGACGGTCCCGATCGGCCGGCTGGGATACGTCGTACCGGGCATCGGCTCGACCCTGAAGTGGGACCAGCCCAAGGCGGACCAGCTGTTCCGGTCCCTGCGCGACGACAAGCCGCTGGCCGTGAACCGTCCGCCGGGCATCCGGGCCGAGACGGTGGACGTGGCCCCGCAGCAGATCCGTGTGCAGGTGGAGAACGGCACCGGTACCGCCGGTCTGGCCAAGCGCGTCGACACGGCCCTGGCCGCGACCGGCTTCGCCACCACCCACCGGCCCGCGACCTCGAGGGAGCACTCCGTACGACGGACGGTGATCGTCTACGACCCCCGCTGGGACCGCTCGGCCAGATCCCTGGCGGCGGCGCTCCCGGGCAGCGAGCTGCGGCCGGAACCCGGGCGGGGGCCGCTCCTGAAGGTGATCGCCGGGTCCGACTTCAAGGACGTACGCAAGGTGAAGCCGGAGGACCCGCCCGAGGAGGAGTCCCAGGCGGTACGGGGGGACGAGGTGGTGTGCGGGGCGTAGTGGCGATGTGCGGGCCGGTCAGTCCTCGTACCCCTGCGCCGCGCGCTTCTCGCGCAGTTCCTTGATCTCCTTGCGGCGGGCCAGGCGGTGGGTGCGGCGGATCTGGGCCTCCTGGTAGCGGCGCTTGTCGCGTTCGGTCTCCGGGAGGACCGGGGGGACCCGGCGGGGCTTGCCGTCCGCGTCGACCGCCGCGAAGACCAGATACGCGGAGCCGACCTGGGTGGGCGGGGCCGACTCGTTCCAGCGTTCCGCGAGGACCCGTACGCCGACCTCCATCGAGGTCCGGCCGGTCCAGTTGACCTGTGCCTTCACATGGACCAGATCGCCGACGCTCACCGGCTCCAGGAACGCCATCTCGTCCATGGACGCGGTGACGGCGGGACCGCCGGAGTGGCGCCCGGCCACGGCGCCCGCCGCGTCGTCCACCAACTTCATGATCACGCCACCGTGCACCGTGCCCAGCAGGTTGGTGTCGTTGTGGGTCATGATGTGGCTGAGGGTGGTACGGGACGCCGAGGTGGCCTTGCCCGGTATGTCCATTCCGTCCGCGTCCACGGGGGAAACCTGGTCTGTCATGACCCCCACCTTATGCCGAAGTGACATTCGGGGAATTTGTGTCAGCTTCGCAACAGCACTGCCCTGATTTTCCGATGACCCTTGTAAGGGACACGGCCCCGCCCTGCACACTGGGGCGCATGAACGATTGGCCCGAGGCATGGTCCGACGAAAACCGCGGCAACCGGTACGGACGCGGTAGCGCCAGCGCGCACCCCGAGGGCGCCCGCGTGATGCGCCAGGTCCGGCGCGGCCCGGCGGCCCCGCCCGGGCAGGGCGGGTACGGCGCCGGTGTCCCGCAGCAGCCGTCGTACGTCGACGGCCAGGGGTACGACGACGGCTACGACAGCGGCTACAACACCGGCCAGGTGTACGGCGGCGGTGGCGGCGGCTTCGTCCCCAACGACAACGACATGGACCCGGACGTCGGTCAGTACCGGCCCCGGCCGAACTGGCGCAAGCGCCTCAAGTGGACGGCGATCACCCTCACCACTGTGCTGGTCGTCACATCCGTGGCGACCTACTTCTGGGCCGACTCCAAGCTCCACCGCGACGTCGACCTGTCGAAGGTCATCGACCGCCCGGAGACGGGCGAGGGCACCAACTACCTCATCGTCGGCTCCGACAGCCGCAAGGGCATGTCGGCCGCGGACAAGAAGAAGCTGCACACCGGCTCCGCCGAGGGCCAGCGCACCGACTCGATGATGATCCTGCACGTCGGCGACAACGGCGACACGCTGATCTCGCTGCCGCGTGACTCCAACGTCACGATCCCGAAGTTCCAGGGCTCGGAGTCCGGCAAGATCAAGGGCCCGCTCGGTACGAACAAGCTGAACGCGGCGTACGCCTTCGACGGCCCGACGCTTCTCGTGCGCACGATCGAGTACAACACCGGTCTGCACATCGACCACTACGTGGAGATCGGCTTCGCCGGCTTCGCGAACATAGTCGACGCCGTCGGCGGGGTCGAGATCGACATCGACAAGGGCTTCAAGGACAAGTACTCGGGCGCGGACTTCAAGGCCGGCAAGCAGACGCTGAACGGCGAGGAGGCGCTGGCCTTCGTGCGCACCAGGCACGCCTTCGCGGCCAGTGACCTGCAGCGCACCAAGAACCAGCAGAAGTTCCTGTCGGCCCTGGCCCACCAGGTGGCCACGCCGTCGACGGTCCTGAACCCCTTCAAGTTCTATCCGACCATGGGCGCGGGCCTCGACTCCCTCACGGTGGACAAGGACATGAGCCTGTGGGACCTGGCCTCCATGTTCTGGGCGATGAAGGGCGTCAGCGGCGGTGCCGGCAAGTCGATGAACATGCCGGTCTCCGGCTCCTCGGGCGGCAACCTCGTCTGGGACAAGGCGAAGGTCAAGACCCTGGTGGACGAACTGAAGAACGACGACCCGGTCACCGTCTCCGGCAACTGAGCCGTACCGGCCACGAGATCGCCACATGGGGAAGGGCCGGGCGCCCTTCCCCATCGGTGTTCCGGAAGGACCGCGACGCGGTCACATGCGCGCGCCCGCCATCGTGCGGCACGTCTCGGCACAGCGACGACACGCCTCCGCGCAACGCATCATCTGCGGGTCGTCGGGCATCGACATACACGCCTCGGCGCACATGTCGCACGCCTTGGCACACATCGCGCACATCTCGGCGGACATGGGCGAGCGGCGCATCATCATGTCCGCGCACATACGGGTCGTCTCGGAGCAGTCCATGAGCGCGCGCATGATCTGCATCTGGGCCTGCCCACCCATCTGCATGCAGGAGCTCATCGTCTCCTCGCACGTGGCGTGGCAGGACATGCAGGCCTCGACGCAGTCCTGCATCTCCTTGCTCATGGCGCTCATGGTTCCGGGCTGGGTCATGGCTCCTCCTGAGAGGGAGAGGGGCCCTGGGCGGGCCCCGCGTGCTTCCGTCCTACGCCCGACCGCCGGGTAGTGCCATTCGTACGACGGCTCCCGCGACGGCTCCCCGCGCCCGACGAGCGGAAGGCGCCCCGCGGGGCGCCTTCCTCGAACTCCTGCAACTGCCGCCTACGGCAGGTTCCTTGCCATCACGATCCGCTGAACTTGGTTCGTGCCCTCATAAATCTGCGTGATCTTGGCGTCGCGCATCATCCGCTCCACCGGGTAGTCCCGCGTGTAGCCGTAGCCGCCGAGGAGCTGGACCGCGTCCGTGGTGACCTCCATCGCCACGTCCGAGGCGAAGCACTTGGCGGCCGCGCCCTGGAAGGTGAGGTCGCGGTCGCCGCGCTCGGACTTGGCCGCGGCCGCGTAGGTCAGCTGGCGGGCGGCCTCGATCTTCATGGCCATGTCGGCGAGCATGAACTGGATGCCCTGGAAGTCGGCGATCGGCTTGCCGAACTGCTTGCGCTCCTGGACATAGCCCTTGGCGTAGTCGAAGGCGCCCTGCGCCACGCCGAGCGCCTGGGCGGCGATCGTGATGCGGGTGTGGTCCAGGGTCTTCATCGCGGTGGCGAAGCCGGTGCCCTCCTCGCCGATGATGCGGTCGGCGGGGATGCGGACGTTGTCGAAGTAGACCTCGCGGGTCGGCGAGCCCTTGATGCCGAGCTTCTTCTCCGGCGCGCCGAAGGAGACGCCCTCGTCCGACTTCTCGACGACGAAGGCCGAGATGCCCTTGGTGCGCTTGGACGGGTCGGTCACCGCCATGACGGTGTAGTACTCGGAGACGCCGGCGTTGGTGATCCAGCGCTTGACGCCGTTGAGGACGTAGTGGTCGCCGTCGCGGACCGCCTTCGTCGTCATGCCGCCCGCGTCCGAGCCCGCCTCCGGCTCGGAGAGGCAGTACGAGAACATCCCGTCGCCCTTGGCCAGCGGCGACAGGTACTTCTTCTTCAGGTCCTCGGACCCGGAGAGGATCACCGGGAGAGAACCCAGTTTGTTCACCGCGGGGATGAGGGAGGAGGAGACGCAGGCGCGTGCCACCTCCTCGATCACGATCACGGTGGCCAGGGCGTCCGCGCCCGCACCGCCGTACTCCTCGGGTACGTGCACGGCGTGCAGGTCGCCCGCGACCAGGGCGTCCAGTGCCTCCTGCGGGAAGCGTGCCTCCTCGTCGACCGCGGCGGCGAACGGCGCGATCTTAGCCTCGACCAGCGAACGGACGGCGTCGCGGAGCATGTCGTGCTCCTCGGACGGGCGGTACAGGTCGAAGTCAGCCGATCCGGCCACGGTCTCTCACGCTCCAAAGACGCAGTGATACTGACGCTAATTACCGTTAAGTAACTCAAATTTTAAAGGGCCTCCCGCGGCCCGCCTACGTGACCTTGGCGACAGCCGGGAAAATGCCCGGTGGGCGGCCCGACTATGCTCGGCTCCGCACTGAGACGTACCCGATCTGGAGCACTCCATGAGCCTGAAGATCACCGTGATCGGCACCGGCTACCTCGGCGCCACGCACGCCGCGGCCATGGCCGAGCTCGGTTTCGAGGTACTGGGACTGGACGTCGTACCCGAGAAGATCGCGATGCTGGAGCGCGGCGAGACCCCGATGTACGAGCCGGGGCTCGACGAGCTGCTGCGCAGGCATGTCGCCGGTATCGAGGGTTCCTCCGGGAGACTCCGGTTCACCATGGACTGGGCCGAGGTGGCCGAGTTCGGCGATGTCCACTTCGTGTGTGTGAACACCCCGCAGAAGCACGGCGAGTACGCGGCGGACATGTCGTACGTCGACGCCGCCATCGCCTCCCTCGCCCCCCATCTGACCGGCCCCGCGCTCGTGGTCGGAAAGTCCACCGTGCCCGTCGGCTCCGCGAACCGGCTCGCCGCCTACCTGGAGGAGCACGCGCCCGCCGGTGCCGACGCCGAGCTGGCCTGGAACCCGGAGTTCCTGCGAGAGGGCTTCGCCGTCGAGGACACCCTGCACCCCGACCGGATCGTGGTGGGCGTGCGCAGCGAGCGGGCCGAGAAGCTGCTGCGCGAGGTGTACGCCACCCCGATGAGCGAGGGCACGCCGTTCGTGGTGACCGACTTCCCGACCGCCGAGCTGGTGAAGACCTCCGCGAACTCCTTTCTGGCCACGAAGATCTCCTTCATCAACGCCATGGCGGAGGTGTGCGAGGCGGCCGGCGGCGACGTCGCCAAGCTGGCGGAGGCCATCGGGTACGACGACCGGATCGGCAAGAAGTTCCTGCGCGCCGGGATCGGGTTCGGCGGCGGCTGTCTGCCGAAGGACATCCGGGCGTTCATGGCGCGCGCCGGTGAGCTGGGCGCGGACCAGGCGCTGACCTTCCTGCGGGAGATCGACTCCATCAACATGCGCCGGCGCGGGCAGATGGTGGAGATGGCCCGGGAGGCGCTCGGCGGGGGTTCCTTCCTCGGCAAGCGGGTCGCGGTCCTCGGCGCCACCTTCAAGCCCGACTCGGACGACGTCCGGGACTCGCCCGCGCTCAATGTGGCGGGCCAGATCCATCTGCAGGGCGGCCAGGTCACGGTGTACGACCCGAAGGGCATGGACAACGCCCGCCGCGTCTTCCCGACGCTGGGGTACGCCGACTCCGCGCTCACCGCCGTCCGGGGTGCCGACGTCGTGCTGCACCTCACGGAGTGGCGGGAGTTCCGTGAGCTGGACCCGGCGGCGCTGGGCGAGGTCGCGGCGGGCCGGGTGATCCTCGACGGGCGCAACACCCTCGACCCGGAGCACTGGCGGCGGGCCGGATGGACGTACCGGGCGATGGGGCGTCCGACCGCCTGATATCCCGGCGGCAGGGTGACGCCGGTTCGGCCGAGGCTCAGTCGGCCGAACCGGCGTCCTGTTGCATTCTGCACCACGGGGCCACCGGATGGCCGACGAACCACCTGTGGGTTACCGCTCCTTCGGCCATGCGCCCTGTGGGTACCGCGCCTTCGGCTACTGCTCCTTGGCGCGGTAGCGGCGCATCTTCGCGCGTGCCCCGCACACCTGCATCGAGCACCAGCGGCCGCGGCCGGCCGGACTGCGGTCGTAGTACGCCCAGTGACAGGTCACGGCCTCGCAGGCCTTCAGCCGGTTCCAGGTGCCCGCCACCAGCGCCTCGGCGACGGCCGCGGCGACCCGGGACAGCAGCGGGGCGCCGTCGGCGGGGGCGAGGGTCGCGGAGCCGTCCCGCTCGTCGACCGCCACATACAGCGGGGCTTGAGTCAGCAGCTCGCTCAGCGGGCTGACCTCGCGGTGCGGCGGATGTCCGGCGTGGGCGAGCAGTGTCGCGCGCAGTGACTCGCGCAGTGCGCGCGCGTCGGGCAGCTCGTCCCGCGTGAGCCCGAAGCGGGCCCGGCCCTCCGGCGTGTCGAGCGAGTCGCCGCCGGTTTCGAGGTCGAGCGTGTTCACCAGGGACTCGACCAGGGCCAGGCTCCCGGGGGCGGGCGATCTCTCACTCATGGCCGTGACGCTACCTCTCACGAATTCCCTTGCGACGTTACCTCCGATGCGGGAGCATGAGGTAACGGTTACTGGTTACCCGCTTCTACAGGTAACTCAGGTGATCCGCTTTCCCTGGTCACTCGCTTCGAGGAGGAAGTCATGGCTCTCGCCAAGCTGGGCGTCGTCGTCCTGGACTGTCCCGACCCACGCGCGCTCGCCGGTTTCTACGCCGGGGTGCTCGGCGGCACCGTCGAGGACCAGGGGGAGTGGGTGGACCTCAAGGTGCCCGGCGGGCAGGCGCTGGCGTTCCAGGAGTCGCCCGGGTTCGTACCGCCGAAGTGGCCTGCGCCCGACGTCTCGCAGCAGTTCCATCTGGACCTGGTCGTGGAGGATCTGGACGCGGCGGAGAAGGGGGTGCTGGAACTGGGCGCGAAGCCGCTGGACGCGGCGGACCGCTCGCGCACGTGGCGTGTGTACGCGGACCCGGCGGGGCACCCCTTCTGTCTGTGCAGCAGCTGACGGGTACACCCCGCCCGAGTGGCCGCGCGCCGACCGGAACTCGCAGCAGTTCCATCTCGACCTCGACGCCGGGTCCACCTGGATCGACCCTGGCTCTGCCTAGGGGGGTGTCGTTCGGGGCGGGGCGGCCCGGTGCGTCCGGGCCCCCGCCCCTCGGCGATCAGCCGTCCAGTTCCGCGATGGTCGCGTTGGACGGTGCGCGCGTGGTCTGGAGGTCGCGGGCCACGTCCTCCGCCGCGCTCAGGACCCGTACCGCGTTCTGCCAGGTCAGCTTGGCGAGGTCGGGCTTGGACCAGCCGCGGTCGAGGAGTTCCGCGATCAGGTTCGGGTAGCCGGAGACATCGCTGAGGCCGTCCGGTGTGAAGGCCGTGCCGTCGTAGTCGCCACCGATGCCGAGGTGGTCGATGCCGGCGACCTCGCGCATGTGGTCGAGGTGGTCGGCGACCGTCGACACCGTGGCGACCGGACGCGGGTTGCTCTCCTCGAAGGCGCGGTGCACCTTCATCGCCTCGGCAGTGGTGGCGAGGTGATGGAAGCCATGGGCACGCATGTTCTCGTCCGCCGCGGCCGTCCAGTCGACCGCCGCCTGGAGCACGAACTTCGGTACGAACGTCACCATCGCGACACCGCCGTTGACCGGCAGCCGCTCCAGCACGTCGTCCGGAATGTTGCGCGGGTGGTCGCAGACGGCACGGGACGAGGAGTGGGAGAAGATCACCGGGGCGACGGAGGTGTCCAGCGCGTCGCGCATCGTCGTCGCCGCCACATGGGAGAGGTCGACGAGCATGCCGAGGCGGTTCATCTCCCGCACGACCTCACGGCCGAAGGACGACAGGCCGCCGACGTTCGGCGTGTCCGTCGCCGAGTCCGCCCACGCGTTGTTGTCGTTGTGGGTGAGGGTCATGTAGCGGACGCCGAGGCCGTAAAGACCGCGCAGCGTGCCCAGCGAGTTGGCGATCGAGTGGCCGCCCTCCGCGCCCATGAGCGACGCTATACGGCCCTCAGCGCGCGCGGACTCCATGTCGGCGGCGGTCAGTGCGGGCGCCAGGTCGTCCGGGTAGCGGGCGATCAACTGCCGTACGCAGTCGATCTGTTCCAGCGTCGCGGGGACCGCGTCGGGCAGGTCCGAGCGGACGTACACCGACCAGTACTGCGCCCCGACCCCGCCCTCGCGCAGCCGCGGGATGTCGGTGTGCAGGTGGGCCTTCTGGTGGGCGGCGATGTCACGGGCGTCGAGGTCGTAGCGGACCTGTTCGCGCAGCGCCCAGGGCAGGTCGTTGTGGCCGTCGACGACGGGGAACTCCCGCAGGAGTGCCCGGGCTTCCTCCGCTGAAGCCATCGCCGTCACTTCCCCGAGCCGAAGCCGAAGCCGCTCACGCCCTCGACCTTGGCGCGCAGGCGCTTGCCCTTCTCGGTCGCCTGGTCGTTCAGCTCCTGCTGGAACTCCCTCATACGGGTGAGGAGTTCCTCGTCGTGCGTGGCGAGGATGCGGGCCGCGAGCAGACCGGCGTTGCGGGCGCCGCCCACGGAGACGGTGGCGACGGGGACACCGGCCGGCATCTGCACGATCGACATCAGGGAGTCCATGCCGTCGAGGTACTTCAGCGGGACCGGGACACCGATGACCGGCAGCGGGGTGACCGAGGCGAGCATGCCGGGCAGATGGGCGGCACCGCCCGCGCCCGCGATGATCACCTTCAGGCCGCGCTCCGCCGCCTGCTCGCCGTACGCGATCATCTCGCGCGGCATGCGGTGCGCGGAGACGACGTCGACCTCGTACGCGATCTCGAACTCGTCGAGCGCCTGGGCGGCGGCCTCCATGACGGGCCAGTCGGAGTCCGACCCCATGACGATGCCTACAACTGGGCTCATTCGGTGATGGTGCCTCTCAGGTAGCCGGCAGCGTGACGGGCGCGCTCCAGCACCTCGTCCAGGTCGTCGCCGTAGGTGTTGACATGACCGACCTTACGGCCGGGCTTCACGTCCTTGCCGTACATGTGGATCTTGAGCTGGGGGTCGCGGGCCATGCAGTGCAGGTACGCGGAGTACATGTCCGGGTAGTCGCCGCCGAGGACGTTCGCCATGACCGTCCACCTGGCGCGCGGACGCGGGTCGCCCAGCGGCAGGTCGAGGACCGCGCGGACGTGGTTGGCGAACTGCGAGGTGATCGCGCCGTCCTGGGTCCAGTGGCCCGAGTTGTGCGGGCGCATCGCCAGTTCGTTGACGAGGACGCGGCCGTCGCGGGTCTCGAACAGCTCGACGGCGAGGTGACCGACGACGCCGAGTTCCTTGGCGATGGTCAGGGCCATCTCCTCGGCCTTCACGGCGAGGGCCTCGTCCAGGCCGGGGGCGGGCGCGATCACGGTGTCGCAGACGCCGTTCACCTGCTGGGACTCGACGACCGGGTAGGCGACGGCCTGGCCGTGCGGGGACCGTACGACGTTGGCGGCGAGCTCGCGGACGTAGTCGACCTTCTCCTCGGCGAGGACCGGGACGCCGGCGCGGAACGGGTCGGTGGCCTCCTCGGCCGACTCCACGACCCACACGCCCTTGCCGTCGTAGCCGCCGCGGACGGTCTTGAGGACGACGGGGAAGCCGTCGCCCTCGGCCGCGAAGCGGACGACGTCCGCGGCATCCGTCACGATCCGGTGCCGCGGGCACGGCACACCGATCGCGTCGAGCCTCGCGCGCATCACACCCTTGTCCTGGGCGTGCACGAGCGCGTCGGGGCCGGGGCGCACGGGGATGCCGTCCGCCTCCAGGGCCCGCAGATGCTCTGTGGGTACATGTTCGTGATCAAAGGTGATCACATCGCATCCCTGCGCGAACGCACGCAGCGTCTCCAGGTCGCGGTAGTCGCCGACGACGACATCGCTCACGACCTGTGCCGCGGAATCCTGAGGGGTGTCACTGAGGAGCTTGAACCTGATGCCCAACGGGATGCCCGCCTCGTGTGTCATACGAGCGAGCTGACCCCCGCCGACCATGCCGACTACCGGGAACGTCACGCCCCCAGGGTATCGGCCGTGCCGACGCGGCCGGATTGCACGCCTTCGAACAGGCTTCTTACCCTGCGTTTCGCCACCTCTTGCCCTGCTTTTCCCCGGCTCTTTCCGATCTGTGGCCGACCCGTGAGCCGGTCCACAGGAAAGCCCGGAGAGCGGCGGTTAGCATGGCTGGGTTGACCGAATCCTACGGACGGGGGCCTGCACGACCATGGAACATCGTTCCTCGGGGCTGCAACGACTCGTGCGCGAGGTGGCCAAGTTCGGCGCCGTCGGAGGCGCGGGGCTTCTTGTCAATCTCGGTGTGTTCAACCTGGTACGGCACGTCACCGACCTGCCGGTCGTCAGGGCGAGCGTCATCGCGACCGTCGTCGCGATCATCTTCAACTACATCGGTTTCCGCTACTGGACGTACCGGGACCGTGACAAGAGCGGGCGCACCAAGGAACTCACGCTGTTCCTGCTGTTCAGCGTGGTCGGCCTGGTGATCGAGAACGGCGTGCTGTACGCGGCGACGTACGGCTTCGGCTGGGACAGCCCGCTGCAGAGCAACGTCTTCAAGTTCATCGGCATCGGCGTCGCGACGCTGTTCCGCTTCTGGTCCTACCGGAGCTGGGTCTTCAAGGCGCTTCCGGCCCGTGAGGCCGTGGCCAGCGCGGAGTCGTTCCTCGATGAGGGATCCGCCGCCCGCCGCGCCACCCAGCGGGTGCCGTAGCCCTCCCGCGGGACCTGTCTATCGGACCGTCGGATGGTCCTCGTCGTGTTTCCTGAGCGGGGGCGTACGGGACAGGAACAGGCCGAAGACCGGGGGCTGGGCCTGGAGCAGCTCCAGACGGCCGCCGTCCGCCTCCGCGAGGTCGCGGGCGACGGCGAGGCCGATCCCCGTCGAGTTCCGCCCGCTGATCGTCCGCTCGAAGATACGGGCGCCGAGGTCGGCCGGCACCCCGGTGCCCTCGTCGGTGACCTCGACCACGGCTTGGTTGCCGGTGACCCGGGTGCGCAGGGCGACCGTGCCGCCGCCGTGCATGAGGGAGTTCTCGATCAGCGCCGCCAGCACCTGGGCGACGGCGCCCGGAGTGCCGACGGCCCGCAGATGCCGCTTGCCGGAGCTGACGATCGCGCGGCCCGCGCTGCGGTAGGCGGGGCGCCACTCGGCGAGCTGCTGCTGGATGACCTCGTCCAGGTCGAAGGAGACGGCGGAGCCGGTCCGCGGGTCGCGGGCGTTCGTCAGCAGCCGCTCCACGACGTCCGTCAGCCGCTCCACCTGCGTCAGCGCGACGTTCGCCTCCTCCTTCACCGTGTCCGGATCGTCGGTGAGGGTGATCTCCTCCAGCCGCATCGACAGCGCCGTGAGGGGCGTACGCAGCTGGTGGGAGGCGTCGGCCGCGAGCCGCCGCTCGGCCGTCAGCATGCGGCCGATGCGCTCGGCTGAGGAGTCGAGGACATCGGCGACCCGGTCCAGCTCGGGCACGCCGTACCGCTTGTGCCGGGGACGCGGGTCACCGGAGCCGAGGCGCTCGGCGGTCTCCGCGAGGTCGGTCAGCGGGGAGGTGAGACGGTTGGCCTGGCGTACGGCCAGCAGGACCGCGGCGATCACCGCGAGCAGCGCCACCGCACCGATGATCAGCAGCGTACGGCCCACCTCGCGCGTCACCGACGAGCGCGGCTCCTGCACGGTGACCGTCTCGCCCTCCTCGCCGGCCTGCGTGGAGTGGATGACGTCGCCCTGCGGCTTGGTGCCCACCTCGATCGGCGCGTGCCCGGGCAGGCGGATCACCGCGTACTGCTCCTTGGCGACCTGGTCGCGCAGGATCTCGGCGTTGACGTTCTCCGCGCCGAGGATCCGGCTGTCGACGATGCTGGCCAGGCGCACCGCCTCGGAGTCCACCCGTTCCTGCGCGCTGTTGCTGATGGTCCGGGTCTCGACGATCACCAGGGACACGCCGAAGACCGCGATCACCACGAGGACGACGGCAAGGGTGGACTGAATGAGACGACGACGCACGGGGCCCTCCGGGCAGTGGCTTTACGACGACCAGTGTGCCTCGGGCATCTGTGCAGCCGGGCTCGGTACAGCGCCCTGAGAGGCAGCCACCCCACCTCAGCGGCAGCGCTCAGCTCTTCTCGAAGCGGAACCCGACCCCACGCACCGTCGCGATGTACCGAGGGTTGGCCGCGTCGTCGCCGAGTTTCTTGCGCAGCCACGAGATGTGCATGTCCAGCGTCTTGGTCGAGGACCACCACGTCGTGTCCCACACCTCGCGCATCAGCTGGTCCCGGGTGACGACCCGGCCCGCGTCACGCACCAGGACCCGCAGCAGGTCGAACTCCTTGGCGGTGAGCTGGAGTTCCTCCTCGCCCATCCACGCGCGGTGCGACTCGACGTCGATCCGCACGCCGTGCGTGGCCGGCGGCTGCTGCGGCTCGGCGGCGCCGCGCCGCAGCAGGGCCCGGACACGGGCGAGCAGTTCGGCGAGCCGGAAGGGCTTGGTGACGTAGTCGTCGGCGCCCGCGTCGAGTCCGACGACGGTGTCCACCTCGTCGGCCCGCGCGGTAAGGATGAGGATGGGCACGGTGTGGCCCTCGGCACGCAGCCGGCGGGCGACCTCCAGGCCGTCCATGCCGGGCAGGCCCAGATCCAGCACGACAAGGTCGACGCCGCCCTGCATTCCGGCGTCGAGCGCGGTGGGTCCGTCCTCGCGCACCTCGACCTCGTAACCTTCCCGGCGCAGGGCGCGGGCCAGCGGCTCCGAGATGGACGCGTCGTCCTCGGCGAGCAGTACACGGGTCATGAGGTGATGGTAGTCCGCCCGCCCGTAGTGCAGGGGTGTGATCGGCTGGCCGGATTCTTACCTTGGGGCACAGTGGTACGAACCTATGGCCGAGAGGTGCGACCCTAAGAGGGACCTTCGAAATCGGGTGCGAGGTTCCTGCGACACCTGTGATCCCTGTCTCAAGTCCTTCCATATCAGGCACTGTCCTGACGTACAGTGACCTGCAACGCCTGTAGTACACCGGGGACCTTTGGCGGGCAGTTGACGCTGAAGGTCTCTTTTGTGTGCGGGCCGGTCCTCCACCGGCCTTGAAAGGAATGACCTCTGGCCGGGCTCCGTACGCATGACGCGTCATGTGGGCGTGGATCCCGGTGGTCGCCGTCCACCGCTCCGCGATCCGGAGCGGACTCCCCTCGGGCGTGGGGGTGGACGTGCCGACCCCGCCGGTGCCGGCCACTCCCCCACCGGGCGCGCAACGCTCCGCCGCGCGTCCAGACCAGCAAGGAACGACATGGCGTCCAGCCTGACGAAGGACTCGGTCCACCCGGGCACCCCCGGTTCCGAGAAGACCTTCTTCGGCCACCCCCGCGGACTGGCCACCCTCTTCATGACCGAGATGTGGGAGCGATTCTCCTACTACGGCATGAAGGCCCTCCTGACCGTCTATCTGCTCTCCGGCGGCCCCGGCGCCGGCAAGGGCAGCATGGGTGGCGGCCTGGCCATGGACGTGGCCACCACCACAGTGATCGTCTCCGTCTACTCGGCGATGGTGTACCTGCTCGCCATGCCCGGCGGCTGGCTCGGCGACCGCGTCTGGGGCCCGCGCAAGACGGTGGCCATCGCCGCCGTCACGATCATGTCCGGCCACCTCGTGCTGGCGCTGCCCGGCGGCCAGGCGCCGTTCTTCGCGGGTCTCGCGCTGGTCGCGGCCGGTTCGGGTCTGCTCAAGGCCAACATCTCCACGATGGTCGGCCACCTGTACGACGGTCCTAACGACCCGCGTCGCGACGGTGGCTTCACGATCTTCTACATGGGCATCAACGCGGGCGCCTTCTTCGCCCCGCTGGCCATCGGCACCGTCGGCCAGAAGGTCAGCTGGCACCTCGGCTTCGGCATGGCCGCGGTCGGCATGGCCATCGGCCTCGCCGCGTTCCTGATCGGCACCCGCACCCTCAGCCCCAAGAGCAACATCGTCCCCAAGCCGCTGACGGTCGAGGAGCGCACCACCTGGCTGCGCAAGGGCCTGACCTGGCTGATCGTCGCGACCGTGTTCTACGGCGTCGTCGGCGTCTCCGGCCACTTCACCCTGAACTGGGCGATGATCCCGCTGACCGTCATCGGTCTGGTCGTCCCGGCGGGCGTGCTGCTGCGCATCAAGGGGGACAAGGAACTCTCGGGCACCGAGCAGTCGAAGATGAGCGCCTACATCTGGTTCTTCGTCGCCGCCGCCGTGTTCTGGATGATCTACGACCAGGGCGCGTCCACGGTCCAGGCGTTCGGTGAGGGCAAGGCGTCCCACGACATGCTGGGCTTCGACTTCCCGACCTCCTGGTACCAGTCGCTGAACCCGCTGTTCATCATGGCGCTGGCCCCGGTGTTCGCCTGGATCTGGATGTGGCTGAACCGCCGGGACAAGGAGCCCAGCACCATCGTGAAGTTCGCGATGGGCCTGGTCCTGATCGGCGTGTCGTTCTTCTTCTTCCTGATCCCGCTGGGCATGGCGGCCAACGGCACCGCGGTCAGCCCGATGTGGCTGGTCGGCATCTACTTCATCCAGACCGTCGGTGAGCTGTGCCTGTCCCCGGTCGGCCTGTCGGTGACGACGAAGATGGCGCCGGCCAAGTACGCCAGCCAGATGATGGGCGTGTGGTTCCTCGCGGTCACCGCGGGCGACTCCATCACCAGCCTGCTGTCCAACCCGGCCATAGCCGGGATCGACCTGAGCGGCAAGGGCGCCGTCTTCGGGGAGGCGGCCCTCGCGGCCCTCGCCGGATTCGCGGTGTGGATGTACCGCCGGAAGGTCAAGACGCTGATGGGCGACGTGCACTGACGCACCGCCCCGCCAACGGCGAGGGCCGCCGCACATGATGTGCGGCGGCCCTCGCCGTTGTGCGCGTCGGCCGTCAGGAAGGTTTGAGGAGCCACGAATCCGCAGGTCAGCGGGTGTTCCTCCGGGGCATGAACGTGAACACCGCCGCGCCCAGCAGGATCGCCGTACCCGCCACCAGACCGAGGGCCTTCAGGGCGCCGTGGTCGCCCGAACCCGTCTCGGCCAGGCCACCGCTGCCGCTGCTCCCGCCCGACGACGAACCGCCGGACGACGACGTGCCGCCCGAGGCGCCGTTCGCCTGCTGCGAGGTGTCCAGCGTGAGGGAGACCTCCGACTTGACCGGCGTACAGGTCGTGGTCGTACCCAGGGCCTTGATGGTCAGGACACCCGGGGACAGGGTCGAGGAGCCGCTCGCCCCCGGCTTGTAGGTGCCCGTCAGATCGGGGATCTCGATCGGGTCGCCGGACTTGATGGCGGAGGAGTTCGTCGGGCCCTCCACATGCACCGTGCCCTTGTCCGCGCCGCCCAGGACCACCTCCATCGACGGCTTCACGGAGTCCTTCGGGATGTCGGCCGGGCTGTTCATCACCGACTTCTTGAACTGCACGGTGAGGTCGAAACTCCCGCCGTTCTTCTTGGCGTTGATCTGCACCGGCGAGGTCGCGTTCTTGTCGCCGATGGGCGTCTTGCAGGCGTAGGGGACCTGGACCTCCTTGCCGGTGAAGTCGGTCTGTCCGGTGCCGTCGCTCGGACTCGCCGAGGCCGAGGCGGTGGCGCTGGCGCTGCTCGACGGGGTGGGCGTGGCCGACTGCGAGGTCGAGGTCGTCGGCCCCGGTGTCGTACTCGACGAACCGCCGCCGCCCGCCGTCACCTCGATGGTCGCCGCCTTCTGCACCGTCTCCTTCGGTGTGCACTTGGTGTCGGTCGACATGGCGTTGACGGTGTACGCGTCCGGCGTCAGCGTCACCTCACCGGGTGCCGTCAGCTTCAGGGTGCCCTTCATGTCGGACAGCACCATGGCCGCGCCCTTGGGGATCGCCGGGTTCTGCCGCGGCCCCTGCATCGCGATGTCGGAGGTCTGGGCGCCGGCCGCCTTGAGGACGCCGGACGGCTGGACCGAGTTGGCGGGCAGGTCGATGATGTCGGGGTTCTTGGACGCGGCCTGTACGAACTTCCACACCACGTCGACGGTGTCGCCGACCTTCGCGGTGGCCGGTGCGGTGATCTCGACCTTGGTGGTGCCGTCGACGGGGTCGATGCCCGCGGGCGGCACGCAGTGCGTCGCGAACGACACCTCGGCGGCCTGGGCGGGCGTCGCGGCCATGCCCAGCAGGACCGCCGCCGAGCAGAGCAAAAGTGCAGCGCCGGCCGCTGTCACCCTCCGTTCATTCATCGTGCCGCTCCGTTGATGTGACGAGTGGTGCGGTTGCGGCGTGCTGCGCGAGAGCCAAGCCAGCACAACAACCTCCAATCCTTGGGGAAACCGGGCTGGTTCCAACCCGGCTGGTGTTGATCGCGTGAGACTTGATCGCTCGCTGAGCGGACGAGCGGCGTGAGCCAGGAATCCCTCTCGCTCGCGAGAGGGAGGGAGGGTTCAAGTGGGTCCCTTCGTGGTCGCCGTGCCCGGATCGGAATCCGGGGTGAACCACGGCAGCGTCGAGATCGTGGAGGGCGTCTGTGCAGGCGCCCTCCCTCTCGGCAGCCGCAGAAAGAATCGGGGCCCGGCGTGCCGTACGCCCCCCGCCCCGCGCGGCCGTACCCGGTCCACCACCGCCATCCCGACGCGGAACACCGCGGCCGGTACGACGAGACAGACCAGGATCCAGAAGAGGGTCACGCCCCAGGGCCGCCCCACGCCCCACGGCTGCTCGGCGAGGACCTTGCCGCCGTATTCGAGGGAGACGGTGTAGTCGCCGTGCGCCCCGGCCGCGAGTTCGACGGGCAGTCTGATCCGAGCCTTCTTGCCGGGCCCGAGGGTGCCCCGCCACTGCTGCTCTTCCCACTGCGGGGCAAACACGCCGTGCGAGGTGCCGACCTGGAAGACGGGGTTCTTGACGGTGGAGGAGCCGACGTTGCCGACGGTGAGGACCAGCGTGCGCGACGGCGGTGCGCCGAACCAGGTCAGCAGCCCGCCGGCTCCCTCGAGCCGGGTGTCGGTGAGGATCGACAGGCGGCCGCCGGACGGCTCGGCGGGCAGCGGCTCGACGGCGTGCCCGGCGACCTGGAGGACGGCGTCCGCGTCGGCCTTCGCCCCGGTCACGGTGGCCACGTGCACCACGCACGGGCACGGCACCGGCGGCTCGGCGACCGGCAGCTTCTTGCCGAAACCGCCCTTGGCGTCGGTGGTGACGGCCCTGCCGTCGCCGTTGGCGCAGGAGTTGGTGCCGCCGATCACGCCGCGGGACGGGGTGGCCTGGCCGCAGATCAGCATCATCAGCAGCGTGTGCGGCCGCCAGCCGCTGCCGCTGACGGTGACCGAACCGCCCGTTCCCGCCTGGGAGTCGGAGAGCTCGACGCTCGGTCCGTCCGCCGCCGTCGCCGCGCCCGCGAGCGGCAGCAGGAGCAGCGCGAGCACCGCCACCAGCACCGGAATCCGCACTCTCCCGCTCACGTCAGCACCCCCGTCGACTCGGCTTCCACGCACGGCGGTTGTGCCTCGCTGCCGGTCGTACGACGCCTGCGCCGCCGTACGACGCATGCCGTGGCCGCTCCGGCCGCCAGGGCCGCCCCCGTCGCCACGCCGCCCCAGGGCACGCACCGCACCGACGTGCTCGCCGAGTCCCGCGCCCCGCCCGACGCGGTCACCGTCAGCCGTACGTCGACCGCGTCCAGCGCCGGCCGGTCGGGCCACGGCTCGTCGAGCCGCAGGCGCCGACCCGGGGGCAGCCGGACGGGCAGGGTGCGCGGGGCGCGTTCCAGGACCGGTCCGAACACCCCGTCCACGCGCACCGCGAGTCTCGGTACGAGGACCGTCGTACCGCGGTTGACCAGCTCGTACGTGATGCGCTCGGCGTGCACGGCCAGGTGCTCGACGGTCAGCGCGGACAGGGCGGGACCAGCGACGCACAGACGGACCGGGACGGTCGCCGTGCGGCCGTCGGTGTCCCGCGCCGTGATCGTGCCCGCCCGGTCGCCGGGCGCGGCGCCCGCCGGGACGGCCACCGTGAAGGGGACGTCGGCCCGGGTGCGGGCGGGGACGCTCAGCCGCGCCCGGGCGAAGGTGACCCGGACGCCGGTACCGCTCAGCCGTACCGTGACCGGCCGTGCGCCGCGGTTGGTCACGGACACCGTGTCCTGCTGGACCGTCCCGGGCGCGCCCTCGGTGTAGAAGGACGGGCGTCCGCCGCCCGAGGGCGCGACGGACCAGCCGCCCGCCGCCCCGGCCGGGGCGGCGGCGAGCAGGGGCAGGAGAGCCAGCGCTGCGAGGGCGGGCACGAGGGACGGACGCGGGACACGGGCGGCGGACGGCATCGGCGGCTCCAGCGGTCGGACCCGGGAGGCAAGCGGTCGGACCAGGCGGTTCAAGCGGTCGGATCCGGGAGGTCAAGCGGTCGGACCCGGGGGTTCAGCGGCGTACGGCCTGATTCCGCCGTGTCAGCCACAGCGCGCCCGCCGCCCCGGCGAGGAGAACGGTGCCGCCGAGCGTGCCGAGGGCGACGACCGAGTCCTCGGGGCCGGTCTTCGGGAGCTGGCCGCCGGAGTCGGTGCCGCTGTTGGACGTCGTGGAGGAGGAGCCGGAGGAGCCGCCTGCCGCGGTGACGTCCAGGGTCAGGGACGGCTTGGGGCTGTTGGCCGGCGTGCAGGTCGTCGTCGTACCGAGCGCCTTGATGGTGAGCACACCCGCGGTGAAGGTGACCTTGCCGGTCTTCTTCGGTGTGTAGGTGCCGCTCAAGTCATTGATCTTGATGGGGGTGTTGGCCGGGATCGCGCTCTGGTTGGCCGGGCCCGACACGGACAGCGTGCCGCTGTCGGCACCGCCCAGCACGATGGTGGCGCTCGGGTTCATCGCGCCCTTGCCCAGCTCGACCGGGCTGGAGGAGACGCCCTTCTGCCAGGACATGGTGATCCTGTAGCCGCTGCCGCTCTTGACGCCCTTGATGTCGATGGGCGAGACGGCGCTCTTGTCGCCGATGGGCGTCTTGCACTGGTAGTTGACGTCGACGACCTCGGCGTGGGCCGCGGGGGCGGCCAGCAGCACCGCCGACCCGGCCAGCGCCGCGGCGGACACGAGCGCGGCGGTTCGTTTCGGGTACGACACGGTCCACCCCATTCCTGACGGTACATCAGATCGGCCGTCAAGGTACGCCCGGGGCCTTGAGGAGGGAAGACAAGGCGCACGCCGGAGTTGTGACGATCCGGCGTGCGCGGGAGGGGGCTCGAGTGGAGAGAGTGGCCGCGAGGAACGGGGTCAGGCCGGTGCGCCCAGCTCGGCCCACACCGTCTTGCCGGACACGCCCGGGGTGCGGACGACCCCCCAGTCCAGGCACAGCCGCTGCACGATGAACATCCCGTGGCCGCCGGGGCGGCCGGCGCGGTGCGGGGTACGGGGGGCCGGCTGGCCGGTGCCGCGGTCGGTGACCTCGATGCGGATCACCTTGTCGTCGCAGGCGAGGAACAGCTCCTCCGGGCCCTCGGCGTGCAGACAGGCGTTGGTGACCAGCTCGGAGACGACGAGCAGGACGTCCTCGGCGGCGGCCCGCCGGTCGGCGCCGACGGCGGGCAGCCAGCCCCACGCGTACAGCGCCTGGCGGGTGAAGTCACGGGCGAGCGGGACGACCCCGCTCTCGCCGCCCAGGCGCAGCCTGCGGACCTGACGGCCTTGGCCGTCCTGGCCGCTCCCCGGGCTCCCTGGGCCCTGACCCCGATGGCCCTGGCCGCCCTGGCGGTCCTCCGTCGGCGCGGACGGTGCGGCCGTTTCCCCCATGGACGCGCCGGCCGCCGGCGCTCCCCCCTCGGACGCCCCGGAAGCGCCACTGGGCTCCGGGCCGCGGTCGCCCGGCGAGCAGGGCCGGGTGGTGCTCATCAGCGCTTCACCTCACCGATTCACCAGTTCACGATTCACACGATTCAGAATTCTCGGTCGGTCGGTACCAGTCAGTACGCGAGTCGTACACGGGGTGTTCGCCGGTTCCGTGGCGCCCCCGGGGCCAACAGGTCCAGCTTGTCTCCTGCCCGGCGGATCCGACGGAACACCCCCTTTGCGGTGTGACCGGCGCGACCACCGGGATCGGCCACCGCGGGGGGACGGCCGCGGCGAGACTCAGCCGGCCTCGTCGGCCAGGGCCGCCTCGACGGAGTCGTGAACGGTGAAGACCGCATCCGCCCCCGTGATCTCGAACACACGGGCCACCACGGGCAGCATCCCCGCCAGGTGCACCCCACCACCGGCGGCCTCCGCCTTCAGACGGGCCCCGAGCAGCACGTTCAGGCCCGTGGAGTCGCAGAACTCGAGCCGTGAGCAGTCCACGACGAGCCGCGAGAAGCCCTTGGCGAGGAGGCCCTCGATGGGCTCGCGCAAGAGATCGGCGGTGTGGTGATCGAGCTCACCCGCCGGCGTCACGACGGCGCTGGAGCCCTCTTCCCGCACCTCCACCAGTAGCCGGCCCGACTGTGCGCTGCCGACCGTCCCGCGGTCCATGCCGTCTGTCTCCCGAGGTCGTGGCTGCTGTCTGACGTCCTGCGGATGTGCTGTCCGCACTCCGGCCGACGCCCTGCCGGCACCCGGCCGGTGCCCTCGAACATTACGCCTTCCCCGCACACTCCGACACCCGAACAACCTCTCATTATCGGTCATATCGTCCCATATCGCACTTGCCAGGGGCTCGGGGGAGCCGGTAGGGCTAGTAGGGACAAGAAACCGACACGGCCGGCTTTGGAGGCGCCGCACACCGCAGTGCACGCATGGCTTCGGCAGCCTTATGCCGAGAACGATGGAGGACACCCATGTCACCCCGGCTCGACGCATCGCACACCTGGACCGCGACGTCGACACCCCCACCGGAACAGCTGGATCCCATCGACGGGCTCCCCGAGATCCCCCCGTTCGACGAGGTCGGGCCGGTGGACGCACGGGCCCTGTCCAAGACCCTCTTCGAGCGGCTCGAGTCGCTGGAGGAAGGCACGCACGAATACGCGTACGTGCGCAACACGCTGGTCGAACTCAACCTCGCGCTGGTCAAGTTCGCCGCCTCCCGCTTCCGCTCCCGCAGCGAGCCGATGGAGGACATCATCCAGGTCGGCACCATCGGCCTGATCAAGGCGATCGACCGCTTCGAGCTGTGCCGCGGCGTCGAGTTCCCGACCTTCGCGATGCCGACCATCATCGGTGAGATCAAGCGGTTCTTCCGGGACACCTCGTGGTCCGTGCGCGTCCCGCGCCGGCTGCAGGAGCTGCGGATCGACCTGGCCAAGGCCGGCGACGAGCTGGCCCAGCGGCTGGACCGCGCCCCGACGGTCACGGAACTCGCCCAGCGCCTGGGCCTCTCGAACGACGAGGTGCTCGAGGGCATGGCGGCCTCCAACGCCTACACCGCCTCCTCGCTGGACGCCCAGCCCGAGGAGGACGACTCCGAGGGCGCGCTCGCAGACCGCATCGGCTACGAGGACCACGGGCTCGAAGGCATCGAGTACGTCGAGTCGCTGAAGCCGCTGATCGCCGAACTCCCCTCCCGGGACCGGCAGATCCTCTCCCTGCGCTTCGTCGCGGGCATGACCCAGTCGGAGATCGGCGACGAGCTCGGTATCTCGCAGATGCACGTGTCACGGCTGCTCTCCCGGACGCTGGTGCGCCTGCGCAGGGGACTGACGGTCGAGGAGTGAGCCTCTCCCCCCACACACATCGAGCGGTCCGGCCTGGTGCCGGGCCGCTTCGCTTTTCGGACGACGGCACCGCGCTGACCGGAGGACTCACAGCACTCTCACCGGTTACCCGGAGAAACGTCTTTCCCTCAAGCCCCCTCTCCACCACTATGGGCCCCCAAACTGGCCGGTACGGCAAGACAGGGTGTTCGGCCGCACCAGCTGCTAGGAGGCGCAGGGATGGCTCAGGGGGACCGGGCCGACGACCGGGACGAGAGCGCGGGGGTACCGGACGCTCGGCTGACCGAGCTGCTGCGCGCCCGGACCGCGGCCGCGTACCCGGCGTTGCGGGAGATCCGTCGGCGCCACCACGACGCGGTCCTCGGCTACGCCCGGCTGTGCGCGTCGAGCGATTCGTCGGCACGGCAGCTGGCGGCGCAGACCTTCACCACCCTGGCGCGCGAGACCGCACGCGGGGTGGAGCCGCAGGTGCCGCTGCGCCATCAGCTCCTACTGCTGACCTGCCGGTCGGCCGCGTCCTGGGCCGGTGACGAGCGCTCGGCGGGCCTGGACCCCGGCCTCCTCCTGGTCCTGAACACGACCGCCGCCCCGAACGGCCCGACCCCTGCCCTGCTGGCGCCCTTCCGCGCCCTCCCCTCCCGCACCCAGGGCCTGATCTGGTACGGGGTCGTGGAACAGGAAGCCGAGGAGAGCACCGCCGCCCTGCTCGGCCTGACCCGCGAGGACGTGCGGTACGGCAT
The DNA here is from genome assembly GCF_025642155.1 of Streptomyces sp. HUAS 15-9. Lineage (NCBI taxonomy): Bacteria > Bacillati > Actinomycetota > Actinomycetes > Kitasatosporales > Streptomycetaceae > Streptomyces > Streptomyces qianjiangensis. The sequence continues at coordinate 3,580,328 of NZ_CP106798.1, forward strand.
CCCGCAGGCGCTCCAGGCCATGGCCCAGGCCTGTCTCAAGCACCGGCTGGCCGCCTCCGACGACCCGCAGTGCGGGGACTTCCGCCGGCTGATCGAGGAGTCGGTACGGCCGGACACTCCCCGCTACAGCTCCGATCTGCACACCCACATGGCGCACTGCGCCCACTGCACGGCGGCGTACGAGGACCTCACCGCCCTGCGCGACGCCCCGCGGGCGGCACTGGCGGAGGGACTACTGCCCTGGGCCGGGACGGCGTACGCGCGCACTGCCGCGCCGGCCGCCGAAGCGGACGGGCCGCAGGAGGAACCGCAGGAGAAGCGGAGCCGGCCGCCGACCCGGCGCGTGGTCCTCACCTCGGTCGCGCTGGGCGTGGCCATGGCACCGCTGCTGGTCTTCGCGCTGGCGCAGTCCGGCTCGCACGGCCGGCGTCCGACGGCGACCACCCTGCCGCCCTCGAGCCCGCCGGTGACGGTGACTGCGACGGTCTCCGCACCGTCCCCGTCACCGACCAGCAAGTCCCCCTCGCCGACAAAGACTTCACACCCCCCGAAGACCCCGTCCGCCACACCGAAGCCGCGGCCCAAACCGAAGCCGAAGCCCACTCCGTCCCCCACCCCGTCGGCTCCGGGCAGCGCCTACGCCGAAGTGGTGAACGTCGCCACCGGCCGCTGTCTGGACGTCCGGGACGGCGACTTCGAGAACGGCACGGACGTCGTCACGGTCCGCTGCGACGGCACCTCCTCGCAGCGCTGGCGCGTCGACACCGACCGCCAGGTCGTCCAGTCGGCCGGCGACCCCGACTTCTGCCTGGACAGCCGGGGTGACGTCGACCGGGGCGTCGGCATCTGGGGGTGCGACTCGGTCTACGGCCGCAACGGCGACAACCTGCGCTTCACCGTCGACTCCGACGGCGTCATCCGCCCGGCGATCGCCGTCGAGACGGCGGTCACGCCGGACAGGGGTTACGGAGTGTCGCTGGACTGGCTGAGCGGGGACGCGGATCAGCGGTGGCGGGCCGGAGCCCGCTGAAATCCTCGGGTGCGAGGGCCTGCTCTCCTGTCTCCGGTCAGACCACGCGCACGCCCCGCTGCCACACACCGCTGACGAGGGGCACGCCCGGCCGGTAGGCCAGGTGCACATGGCTCGGCGCGTCCAGCAGGGTCAGGTCGGCGTACGCGCCCGGGGCGAGGCGGCCGATGTCGTCACGGCGCAGGGCCGCGGCCCCGCCCGCCGTCGCCGACCACACCGCCTCGTCCGGGGTCATCCTCATGTCCCGTACCGCCAGTGCGATGCAGAAGGGCACCGAGGAGGTGAAGGACGAGCCCGGGTTGCAGTCCGTCGAGAGCGCCACCGTGACACCGGCGTCCAGGAGGCGGCGGGCGTCGGGCCACTCGGCGCGGGTGGAGAACTCGGCGCCGGGGAGCAGCGTGGCGACCGTGCGGCCGCTCGCCAGGGCGTCGACGTCCGCGTCCGTGAGGTGGGTGCAGTGGTCGGCGCTGGCCGCGTCCAGTTCGACGGCGAGCTGGACGCCCGGGCCGTAGGAGAGCTGGTTGGCGTGGATGCGGGGCGTGAGGCCCTTGGCCAGGCCCGCGGTGAGGATCGTCCTGGCCTGGTCGCCGTCGAAGGCGCCCTTCTCGCAGAAGACGTCGATCCAGCGGGCGTGCGGGGCGCAGGCGTCGAGCATCTCGCCGGTGACCAGGGCGACGTAGGCGGCCGGGTCCTCGGCGTGGTCGGGCGGGACGATGTGGGCGCCGAGGTAGGTGACCTCGTCGGTGTGCGCGGAGGCGATGCGCAGGGCGCGGGACTCGTCGGCGACCGTCAGGCCGTAGCCGGACTTCGTCTCGAACGTGGTCGTGCCCTGGCGCAGGGCCTCGGCGAGATAGCGGGTGAGGTTCGCCTCCAGTTCCTCGTCGGTCGCGGCACGGGTGGCCGCGACGGTCGTCCGGATGCCGCCCGCGCTGTAGGCCCGCCCGGACATGCGGGCGTTGAACTCCTGCGTCCGGTCGCCCGCGAAGACCAGGTGGGAGTGGGAGTCGACGAAGCCCGGCAGCACCGCCCGGCCGCCGGCGTCGACCCGGTTGTCAGTGGCGGGTGCTTTGCTGGATTCACCGGTCCACACGACACGGTCGCCGTCGATGACGACGGCCGCGTCCTGGACCAGACCGAGAGGGGAGCCTCCCCCACTCTCGAATTTACTCGAGCGGGGGGACCCCCACCCGAGGGATGGATCGTTGGTGACCAGCGTGGCGATGTTCGTGATGGCGGTGCTGCTGCTCATGGTGTCCTCAGGGATGACGGTGGGATTCAGCCGCGCAGGGCTTCGACGGCCGCTGCCAGAGCTGACGGCACATCCGGTACGAGGGTGTGGGCGCCGTCGCGTACGACATGGCGGCCGCCGACCAGTGTGTGCCGCACGTCCGCGGCGGAGGCGGCGAATACGGCTGTCTCCGCGCCGAGTCGCGGCAGCGTCCCCGTTGTCCTGACCGAGTCGAGGGAGATCGTCGTCAGGTCGGCGAGCGCACCGGCCTCGATGGTGCCTGCCTCGTCCCAGCCCAGGGCCGCATGACCGTCCGGCGAAGCCGCGCGCAGCAGTGCCGCGGCCGTCCAGTGGCCCCGGGAGCGGGTGCGCAGCCGCTCGTTCAGCTCCATCGCGCGTGCCTCTTCGAGCAGGTCGATGACCGCGTGGCTGTCGGAGCCGAGGCAGAGGGGGGAGCCCGCGCGCTGGAGTGCCACGGCGGGGCCGATGCCGTCGGCCAGGTCGCGTTCCGTCGTGGGGCACATGCAGGTGCCCGTGCCGGAGCCGCCGAGCAGGGCGATGTCCTCGTCGGTGAGGTGGGTGTTGTGGACACCGGTGGTGCGCGGGCCGAGGACTCCGTGGTCGGCGAGGAGCCGGGTGGGGGTGCAGCCGTGGGCCTCCTGGCAGGCGTCGTTCTCGGCGGTCTGTTCGGACAGGTGCACATGGAGCGGGGCCCGCCGCTCCTCGGCCCACCGCGCCACCGTGGCCAGCTCCCGCGCGGGCACGGCCCGTACGGAGTGGATGGCCGCCCCGATCCGTGCGTGATCCCGTTCCTTGAGAACTGAACAGCGTTCGGCCCAGGCCTCCGCGCTGCCGTCGGAGAAGCGCGACTGGTGGGTGTCGGGCGGCTGTCCGAAGCCGGAGGACAGATAGGCGGTGTCGAGGAGGGTGATACGGATACCGGCTTCGGCGGCGGCCGCGACGAGCGCCTCACCCATGGCGTTGGGGTCGGCGTAGGGAGTGCCGCCCGGGGCGTGGTGCACGTAGTGGAACTCGCCGACCGCCGTGACACCCGCGAGCGCCATCTCCGCGTACACGGCGCGGGCGAGGGCGTGGTACGTCTCCGGGGTCAGCCGGTCGGCGACCGAGTACATGACCTCGCGCCAGGTCCAGAAGGTGCCGGAACCGACCTGGACGGTGCCGCGCAGCGCCCGGTGGAAGGCGTGGCTGTGGGCGTTGGCCAGCCCGGGGAGGGTGAGACCGCGCAGGAGCTCGGCGCCGGGCGGCGGGGTGGGCACGCCGGTACGGACGGCGATGATACGGCCGTCCGCCACCTCGACCGCCACGCCCGGCTCGACCAGCGTGCCGAGCCAGGCGTGTTCCAGCCAATAGGTCCGTGTGGTCACCTGCAAGCCAGCCCTTCCAGTACGTCGGCGAGAGCGCTCACCCCGGCCTCGCAGTCGTCCTCGGCCGCGAACTCGGCCGGGGAGTGCGAGACGCCGGTGGGGTTGCGTACGAACAGCATGGCGGTCGGGACGAGCCCGGAGAGGATTCCGGCGTCGTGTCCGGCGCCGGTGCCCAGGACGGGCACCTTGAGGTCGGTGTCCTTGCCGAGGATGCGGCCCAGTTCGTCACGCAGGGCGTGGTCGAACTCGACGACCGGAGTGAAGGACTCGCGGACGACGTCGAGGTCGACGCCGTGCGCGGTGGCGTACTCGCGGGCCGCCTTCTCCACACCCGTGACGACGGTGTCGAGGGTCTCCTGGTCGGCGGCGCGGGAGTCCAGCCAGCCGCGCACCAGGGAGGGGATGGCGTTGACGCCGTTCGGCTCGACGGCGATCTTGCCGAAGGTGGCGACGGCACCGGCGAGTTCGGCCTCGCGGCGGGCGGCGAGGACCGTCTCGGCGTACGACAGCATCGGGTCGCGCCGGTCGACGAGCCGGGTGGTGCCGGCGTGGTTGGCCTCGCCGCGGAAGTCGAAGCGCCAGCGGCCGTGCGGCCAGATGGCACTGGCGATGCCGACCCGGTCGCCGCTCAGGTCCAGGGCCCGGCCCTGCTCTACGTGGAGTTCGACGAAGGCGCCGATGCGGGCGAGCCGCTCCGGGTCCGGTCCGATGGCGTCGGGGTCGTATCCGGCGGCCTCCATCGCCCGGGGCAGCGTGATGCCGTCGCCGTCGGTCAGCCGGTGCGCCTGCTCGACGGTGAGCTGTCCCGCGGTGAGCCGTGATCCGACGCAGGCGAGCCCGAAGCGGGCGCCCTCCTCGTCGCCGAAGTTGACGATGGCCAGGGGCTTGTCGAAGCGCACGGCCCTGGCGCGGAGTTCGTCGAGGGCGGCGAAGGAGGACACGACACCGAGGGGCCCGTCGAAGGCCCCGCCGTCGGGCACGGAGTCCAGGTGCGACCCGGTGACGACGGCGTCACCCGCGGCGGGGTCGCCGAGCCAGGCCCACTGGTTGCCGTTGCGGTCGGCCTCGTAGGCGAGCCCGCGTGTCTCGGCCTGCGCCTTGAACCACTCCCGGCACTCGGCGTCGGCACCGGTCCAGGCGTAGCGGCGGTAGCCGCCGGAGGCGGAGCTGCGGCCGATCGGCAGCAGCTCCGCCCACATGCTGTGGAAGGTCACGCCTGGTCACCCTCGCGCATGGGCACCCGCACACCGCGCTCGGCGGCCACCGACTCCGCGATGTCGTACCCGGCGTCCACGTGCCGGATGACACCCATGCCCGGGTCGTTGGTGAGGACGCGGCGGATCTTCTCGCCGCCGAGCTTGGTGCCGTCGGCGACGGTCACCTGGCCGGCGTGGATGGAGCGGCCCATGCCGACGCCGCCGCCGTGGTGGATGGAGACCCAGGAGGCGCCGGAGGCCACGTTGACCATGGCGTTGAGCAGCGGCCAGTCGGCGATCGCGTCGGAGCCGTCGAGCATGGCCTCGGTCTCGCGGTACGGGGAGGCGACGGAGCCACAGTCGAGGTGGTCGCGGCCGATGGCGAGGGGGGCCGCCAGTTCGCCGGAGGCGACCATGTCGTTGAAGCGCTCGCCTGCCTTGTCGCGCTCGCCGTAGCCGAGCCAGCAGATACGGGCGGGCAGGCCCTGGAAGTGGACGCGCTCGCCGGCCATCTTGATCCAGCGGTGCAGGGACTCGTTCTCGGGGAAGAGCTCCAGGATCGCCTTGTCGGTCTTGGCGATGTCCGAGGCCTCGCCGGACAGGGCTGCCCAGCGGAAGGGGCCCTTGCCCTCGCAGAAGAGGGGGCGGATGTAGGCGGGGACGAAGCCGGGGAAGGCGAACGCCCGGTCGTAGCCGGCCAGCTGGGCCTCGCCGCGGATGGAGTTGCCGTAGTCGAAGACCTCGGCGCCGGCGTCCATGAAGCCGACCATCGCCTCGACGTGCTTGGCCATGGACTCACGGGCGCGGGTGGTGAAGCCGGCCGGGTCCTTGGCGGCGGCGGAGGCCATGTCGTCGAAGTCGACGCCGACCGGGAGGTACGACAGCGGGTCGTGGGCGGAGGTCTGGTCGGTGACGATGTCGATGGGGGCGTTCATGGCCAGCAGCTGCGGGACCAGTTCGGCCGCGTTGCCGAGGACGCCGATGGACAGCGGGCGGCGGGCGTCGCGGGCCTCGGTGGCCAGCTGGAGGGCGTGGTCCAGGCTGTCGGCCTTCACATCCAGGTAGCGGTGCTCGATGCGCCGCTCGATGGCGCGCGGGTCGCAGTCGATGCAGATCGCGACGCCGTCGTTCATCGTCACGGCGAGCGGCTGGGCGCCGCCCATGCCGCCGAGGCCGGCGGTCAGGGTGATCGTGCCGGCGAGGGTGCCGTCGAACTTCTTCGCGGCGACGGCGGCGAAGGTCTCGTAGGTGCCCTGGAGGATGCCCTGGGTGCCGATGTAGATCCAGGAGCCGGCGGTCATCTGGCCGTACATGGTCAGGCCGAGGGCCTCCAGACGGCGGAACTCCTCCCAGTTGGCCCAGTCGCCGACCAGGTTGGAGTTGGCGATCAGGACGCGCGGGGCCCATTCGTGGGTCTGCATGACGCCGACCGGGCGGCCGGACTGGACCAGCATGGTCTCGTCCTGCTTGAGGGTGCGCAGCGTGCGGACCATGGCGTCGAAGGAGCGCCAGTCGCGGGCGGCCTTGCCGGTGCCGCCGTAGACGACGAGCTTGTCGGGGTGTTCGGCGACCTCGGGGTCGAGGTTGTTCTGGAGCATCCGCAGGGCGGCCTCCTGCTGCCATCCCAGGGCGCTCAGTTCCGTACCGCGCGGCGCTCGTACGGGGCGGGGTCCTGACATGGTCTGCCTCCTAGCGGATTGCTCCCAGTGGATTGTTACTGTGTCTATTCACATCCTGGCGCTCTGAATAGAACTAGTCAATACATCGGCGTGCGGGCATCTGCGCGTCGCGGGTGTTTGGCTGGATGCATGGGTGCGGACAGCGGCAGGGCGGGGGGCGTCATGGGCGGCGGTGACGCCGGGTACGAGGGCGACGGGTACGGGGACGACGCGGAGCGGGTCGCCCGGCGCGACGAGGCGGTGCGGGCCGCCGTGGAGCGGGGACTGGTCGGGCCCTCGGCACCCGTCGCCGGGCTGCTGGACGTCACCGGGATCCGGGAGTCGGCGGCGGCGCTGCGGGCGGCGTTCGACGCGGTGGTGGCACCGGGGACGCCGGTGCTGCACGCCTTCGCGGTGAAGGCGACCCCGCTGGTACCGGTGCTGCGGCTGCTGGACCAGGAGGGTGTGGGCGCGGAGGTGGCCAGTCCGGGCGAGCTGGCGCTGGCCCGGGCCGCCGGGATCCCGCCGGCCCGCACCGTCCTCGACTCGCCCGCCAAGACCCGGGCCGAACTGCGCGAGGCGCTGGCGCTGGGGATCGCCGTCAACGCGGACAGCCCGCAGGAACTGGACCGCATCGACGCGCTGATGCGGTCGGCCCCCAGCCGCTCCCCGCTGGGAATCCGGGTGAATCCGCAGGTCGGCGGTGGTTCGATCGAGGCGACCTCGACGGCGACGGCGACCTCGAAGTTCGGGGTGGCACTGCGCGACGAGGGGGCCCGGGAGTGGGTCGTGGGGGCGTACGCGGACCGTCCGTGGCTGACCCGGCTGCATGCGCACACCGGCTCGCAGGGCATTCCGCTGGCGCTCATGGCGCAGGGCGTGGCGGAGACGTACGCGCTCGCCGAGGAGATCAACGCGCGCGTGGGGCGGCGGCAGATCGACACGCTCGACATCGGGGGCGGGCTGCCGGTGAACTTCGAGTCGGACGCGACGACACCGACGTATGCGGAGTACGCGCGGCTGCTGGGCGAGGCGGTGCCGGGGCTGTTCGACGGGCGGTACGGGCTGGTGACCGAGTTCGGCCGGTCGCTGCTGGCCAAGCACGGGACCGTGGTGGCACGGGTGGAGTACACCAAGAGCGCCGGCGGACGACGGGTCGCGGTGACGCACGCGGGTGTGCAGGTGGCGACGCGGACGGTGTACGTGCCGGGGGCGTGGCCGCTCAGGATCGCCGCGTACGACGCGAAGGGGCGCCCCAAGCCCGGGCCCGAGGTGGTGCAGGACGTCGCGGGTCCCGCCTGTTTCTCGGGCGACCTGCTCGCCGAGGGGCGCGCCCTGCCACCGCTGGAGCCGGGCGACTACGCGGCGGCGCTGGACACGGGCGCGTACTACTTCGCCCACCACTACGCGTACAACTCCCTCGTCCGGCCCGGGATCCACGGCTTCGTGCCCGACGGGTCGGGCGGCGTGGCCTTCGCGACGGTGCGCGAGCCGCAGACGCTCGATCAGATCGTGGCCGATTCGGGAGGGGCGCACGCATCCGCCCTCACCACCCTCGGGGCAGCCGGAAGCCGTTGACGCACCCCACCGTTACGGCGGTCAACTGGAGTGACATGCAGGCAAGTTGACCCACCCTAGCCCCACGGACGCATGTTCCACCGGAAAATGCCAGAAGAGTCACTCCCCCCGCACACGTTGCGTAGTGTCTCCGTCACTCAGCCGGAGTTCCAGGTGGGAGGGGAACCGCGGTGCCCGGAATCGACGAGTGCCTGCTGGAAGCGATGCGACTGCCCGGTGCCCGGGGCGCGGCGCTCGTGGACTGGACGAGCGGACTGGCCCTGGGCACCGTCGGGGAGGCTCCCGGCGGTGACCACGAGACGACCGCGGCCGAGGCCGCCGAACTGGCCCGGCTGGCCGCCGAGCACGGGGCGTTCGCGTCCGGTGACCCGGACGGCGAGCGGCCACCGGTCGAGGACCTGATCGTCAGCAACCACGACAGCTACCACCTGCTGCGGTTCGTGGTCACGTCCTTCGACAGCACCGTGTTCCTGCATCTGTGGCTGGCCAGGGCGGACGGCAACCTCGCGCTCGCCCGCATCCGGCTCGGCGAGATGGCGGATCGGCTGGTACTGGCATGACCATGGTCGGGACGCCTCCGCCCCTGCCCGTACGGGACAAGGTCGGCGCACACGAGCGCGGCCAGGGCGGCCTCTCACCGATGCTGACCCGGCTCGCCGACGAGCGGGCCACCGGCGTCCTCGTCCGCGAGCACGGCAGCCTGCACCTCGCCGAGGGCCGCGTGGTGCACGCCGAAAGCCCCCTCGCCCCCGGCCTCGACGTGCTCCTCACGGCCCACGGCACGCTCGACGCGGCGGACTGGCTGCGGGCCGCGGGCCGGGCCGACGGCGCGCCCGGCACCGCCCACCGGCTGCTGGAGGCCTACGGCTGACCACGGGCACGCTGGAACTGTGCCACCTGGGCGCGCTGTACGACGCCGGGTACTTCGCCCTGTCGCCCAGCAGCACCCCGGGCCGTTTCCGGTACGGCGCGGCGCCCCGCCCGGCCACCCTGTGCCCGGTGCCGGTCATCGCCCTGGAGCGGGAGACGCTGCGCCGCCGCGCCCTGCTGCACCGCATCTGGCCGGACCCGGCGACCGACAGCGGTCCGCTGATCCGGGCCGACCCGGTGGCCGCGCCGCCGGTCTCGACCCGCCAGCAGGCGGTCCTGGAGCGGGTGAACGGCGTCCGTACGGCCCTGGACATAGCCAGGGAGCTGGGCCGGAAGGCGTTCCACACGCTGGTGGACATACGCCGGCTGGCGGCGGCGGGACTCGTCTCGCCGGGTCCCACGGTGCCCGGACCGGCACCCCCGCCCCTTCCCCAGGTCACCGACCCCGACATCGCGCTGCTGAAGAGGCTCAGGAATGCGCTGGAGGCCCTTTGAACGGCAACGACCCGCCGAGAGGAGAGATCTGATGGCGGCCGAGTCCGACATCCTGGACGAGCTGCGCCGGCTGCGCAGCCGCGTTCCCCAGCTCACCGGGGCCCTGGCGGCCGGTGTGGACGGCCTGGTCGTCGCCCAGGACGCCCCCGGCGTCGACCCGGAGAGCCTGGCCGCGCTCACCGCGGCCGCGCTCGGCGTCGCCGTGCGGATGGCGGACGCCACCGGGCAGGGCGACTTCCGGGAACTGCTGGTCCGCGGCATGGACGGCTATGTCGCCACCTACGCGGCGGGCCGCAGCGCCGTGCTGACCCTGCTCGCCCAGGACCGGGTCAACGTCGGCCGACTGCACCTGGAGGGCCGCCGGGCGGCGCCCGGATCGGGGAGCTGGTCGACGCGGCGGAGGCCGCCGCGGCCAAGCGGGCCGTGCGAGCGGGCCCCGCGGCCAGGACCCCCGCCGTGCGCACGAGAGCCACCCGCACACCACGAACCACCGCAGGCGAAGCGCGCCCGGCGACCGACGCGCGCACCGCAACCGACAGTTGAGAAGCAGCAAAGGAAAAGAGGCAGCACCATGGCCAACGCCGAGACCTCGCTCAAAGAGGCCCTCACCTCCATCGAAGGTGCCACCGGAGTCGCGCTCGTCGACTACACCAGCGGCATGGCGCTGGGCACGATGGGAGGCAGCAAGAGCTTCGACCTGAACGTGGCCGCCGCCGGCAACACGGACGTGATCCGCGCCAAGATGCGCACCATGGAGCACCTCGGTCTGAAGGGCGACATCGAGGACATCCTGATCACGCTGTCCAACCAGTACCACCTGATCCGGCTGCTCAAGGGTCGCGGCGGCAACGGTCTGTTCCTGTACCTGGTCCTCGACCAGTCCCGGGCCAACCTGGCGATGGCCCGGCACCAGCTCAAGAGGATCGAGGAGGACCTGGAGGTCTGAGCCGGACGGGTCCGAGCCGGACGGGTCCGAGCCGGACGGGTCCGAGCCGGACGGGTCCGAGCCGGACGGGTCCGAGCCGGACGGGTCCGAGCCGGACGGGTCCGAGCCGGACGGGTCCGACGGATCCGAGTCAGACGAGCGCCGCGGTGCGGCGGCGGGCCCCGCCCGGGGCCGCGTCGCCCGCCGCGACGCCGGTCCCGCGGTAGGCCTTGACGGCCTTGCCCGCGGGACGCCCGCCGCGCCCGTCGAGCCAGTCGACGCGCAGCCACAGCAGGGTGTCCTCGGCCCGCTCGCGGCGGCCCAGCCAGGCGGCCTTCAGCCGCAGTCCGGCGCCGGTCCCGGCCAGCAGCATGCCGCCCGCCGCGGGCACGGCGAAGGAGCTGCCGAGCGCGACGGCGAAGGCGAGCAGCAGCCACCAGCGGTGGCCCCGGCGCCAGTTGCGCACGGTCACCGCACGGTCCTGGAGGACATCGTGCCTGCCCGCACGGGCCGTGCCCCGGGCCAGGGCGGCGTAGCGCCGTCGGCGCGCGTACGCCACGACGGCGGCGCCGACGATGAAAAGTGCGGCCCCGGCCATGACGCCGATACGGCGCCCGGTCACCCCGGGCGGCAGGACGCCGATGCCCGCCGCGAACACCCCGCACCACCACAGCGGCGCCGCCCCGGCCCGTACGACGACGGCCACCCGGGCCAGTCCCTGTCCTCCGCGTGCTCCGCGCGCCACGCTCCGCCTCCTCGTCCTCGCGGCACAGTCCTGTCCGCACAGCCCTGTCCGCACAGTCCTGTCGGGCGGGCACGCTAACCAGCGAAGGTGAGACGAGTCTGAGAGCGGCGCGGCGGGGGTCGCCGGGTCAGTCCACGAACAGCCCGCGTGCCGTCGCCCGCGCGTCGAACTCCTCCAGCCGGGCCTGCGCGTCCGGCAGGTCGTCGCACATGGCCTCAAGAAGCACCCGTCCCAGCAGCATGGGCGCGCACGCGGTGTCGAAGGCGAGCCCGGTGCCGACGGCGGCCGGCAGCAGCAGGTCGGAGTACTTGGCGACCGGCGCGAAGGCCGAGTCGGCGACCGCGACGACCGTCAGTCCGCACTCCTTGGCGTACGCCAGGGTGTCGACGACCTCGCGCGGATGCCGCGGCAGCGCGAAGCACAGAAGGGCCGAGGCGCCCGCGCGCACGGCCGCGTCGATGCGGTCGTTGACCATCGTGCCGCCCTGGTCGAGCAGCCGGACGTCCGGGTGGACCTTGGCGGCGAAGTACGCGAAGCCGTAGGCCTGGGAGGCCGCGGCCCGCAGTCCGAGCACGGGCAGCGGGCGGGAGGCGGCGAGGATCCGGCCGGCCTTCTGCACCGGCCGCGGGTCGGCCAGCACCTCGGCCAGGTGCCGCAGGTTCTCGATCTCGGCCTCGACAGCCTGCTGGTACTCGTTGTACGAGCCCGGGCCCGCGGCGGGTTCGGCCGGCACGACCTCGCGCAGATGCCTGCGCAGGGCCGGGTAGCCGTCGAAGCCGAGGGCGACCGCGAAGCGGGTCACGGACGGCTGGCTGACCCCGGCCAGTTCGGCCAGCTCCACGCTGGACAGGAACGGCACGTCGGCGGCCCGCCGCACCATGCTGTGCGCGATGCGCCGCTGGGTCGGTGTGAGCCGGTGCCCCTCGAACAGCGCCTGCAGCCGTGTGGCAGGGCTGTCCGTCACACCCGTACTCCTGTCGACGCTCATGTCCCGCTCCCCCTCCAGATGTCCGTGAACCGGTCAAGCAGTGCGGCCGCCGACGTCACGTCGTGCGTGAGCGGGCGGTCGGCCGGGTCCTCGTCGAGCACCGACTCGGCGAGCGCCATTGCCCGCGCGGCCGGAAGTTCCGGGTCGGGCTTCAGATCGCGCTGGCGCAGCGCCCGTACGGCGGCCACGAGTTCGCAGCCGATTACCAGACGGTACGCACCACAGGCGCGCAGCGTCTGGCGGGCGGCCAGCGAGGCGAAACTGGCCTGTTCCTCGACGCCACGGGAGAGTACAGCGTGCCCGAGCGACGCGGGGGCCGAAAAAGCCCGCAGATCGCCGAGGGCGGCTCCGGCGGCGTACTCCAGGATCATCACGCCGGACGAGGCGGGCTCGTGGTCCGCCAGAAAGGGGCGCAGTCGGGTGTAGGCGGGCTCGTTGAGGGTGGACAGGCGGGAGGTCGACAGCCGGGCCACCTGGGTGACCGCGAGCCTGAAGTGGTCCAGGGCGAGGGCGAGTTGGGCCTGGTAGAAGCCGCCGTGGTGGTAGGCGGCCAGGTCCTCGGGGGAGATGAGCGGGTTCTCCGCGGCCGCGTTGATCTCCACGCTCAGCACGTGCTCCAGCGCGTCCGCAGCGTCATGGGCGGGGCCGTGGATCTGGGGCAGGCAGCGGAAGCCGTAGGGGTCCTGGATCCGGCCGAGCGGGGGCACCGGCCGGTCCGCGGCGCCGGTCAGCCGCCGCATCCGCCGGGCGACCTCGGCACTGCCCCGGTGCGGTCGGGCGGCATGGACGGGGGCGGCGTACGCCTCGTGCGAGCCGTCGACGGCGAGCAGCGACAGGGCGGCGGCGACCTGGGTGGCCTCGATGAGCCCGCGCAGTTCGTGCAGGGCGAGCGCGGACTGGCCGAGAGTGAGTGCGTTGCTGCTGATCAGGGCGAGGGCGTCGTTGTTGTCGAGGGGCTGGGGCGCGGGCGGCTCGGCGCCCCGCCACGGGTGCTCCCCGACCAGCGCGAGCCCGGTCTGCGCGAGCGCCGCGATGTCGCCGGTGCCGACCGAGCCGAACTCGTTGACGACCGGGTACGCGCCCGACTCCAGTGCCTCGCACAGGGCCGTGATCACGCCGGGCCGCAGTCCGGCGCCGCCGGCGAGCAGCTGGTTGGCGCGGATGGCGAGCATCGCCCGCACCTGGCGGGCGGGCAGCTCCGCGCCGATGGCGCCGGCGTGGCTGCGCAGCAGGCGCAGCCCGTGTCCGGCGGCGGCGTCGGTCGGCACGTCCTCGTTGCGGTTGGCGCCCACGCCGGTGGAGCGGCCGTACACGCGTCCGGTGGCGGCGATCTGCCGGGCGGCGTTCCAGGACTCCTCCGCGCGCCGCATCGCGTCGCTCCCCGCAACGGGCCGCACGGTGCCGTCGGCGAGACGCACGACGTCCTCGACGCCGAGGCCGATCCCGTCGAGGACCACGAGTCCGGAGCGCACGGATGCGGGTGCGTCCACCATGCCCCTCTCTGTTCGGTCGACCTATTCACCCAACAAGAACTCTGCATGATGCTATGCAGCCGGGCAAGGGACACCAAGAGTCGTTAAATAGCCACGCAAAGTGACTCGATGGATGCGTACGGTGATGGTGCGCTGCAGGCACGACACCGGAGGAAGCGCCATGGCCTCCAACCGCAGGACCTTTCTGGCCGCCACGGCCGTCGGCACGCTGGCCGCCGCCCCGCCGCCGACGGCAGGTGTCCCCCGCCCCCGCCCCGGCCCGGTCACCGCCCGCGCGGCACTCGACCAACTGCTCGCCGGCAACCGGCGCTTCGCCTCCGGGCGCCCCCGGCACCCGCACGAGTCAGGAGGGGTGCGCCGGACACTCGCGGCCGGGCAGCGGCCGTTCGCGGTGATCGTCGGCTGCGTCGACTCGCGCGTACCGCCGGAGCTGGTCTTCGACCAGGGGCTCGGGGACCTGCTGTGCACCAGGACCGCGGGCGAGGTCCTCGACGAGGCGGTGCTCGGGTCCATCCAGTACGGCGTCGAGGAACTGCGCATCCCCCTGGTGCTGGTCCTCGGGCACGAGCGGTGCGGGGCGATCGCGGCGACGCTCGACCATCTGCGGTCCGGGGCGCCCGTGCCGGGACATCTGGAGCTGCTGGTTGCCGAGATCGCCCCCGCCGCGCACCGCACCCGCGCGGTCCCCGGCGACTGGGCCGAGCACGCCATGCGGGCCCACACCGCCTGGGTCCGCGACGCCATCCGCGCCGACCCGGCGTTCACCTCGGCCCGGGTCGACGCCGCCCGCTTCGACCTCGACACCGGGCTCGTCTCCCTGCTGCCCTGACAGCCCCGGCACGGACAGGGGGGCTAGCCCCAGTGCGGCGCGGACCCCGGCTCCCTAACGTGGCCCGTATGACGGGAATGGAAGCGCAGGACGCCGACCTGAAGAAGGAACTCGACGCCACGTTGCGGGCCCGCGGGGAACTCGGCGAGGAGTACGAGCCCGCACTGGTCGACTCCTTCCTGGAGAAGGTCGACCAGCGGATCGACGCCGCGGTCGAGCGCCGGCTGCGCAGGCAGTTCGCCGAGCAGCGGATGCAGGTCGCCCGCGGGGCCAGGTCCCCGAAGGGAACGGACTCATGGGGCGAGCGCTTCGGCTTCGCCATCGTCTCGCTGGTGCTGGCGATCCCGCTCTCCGCGATCGGCGGCGGCCTCGGACACCTGCCCGGCCTCATCGCCACCTGGATCGGCATCGTCGGCGTCAACATGGTCCAGGCCGTACGCCTCAATCCCGGCCTGTTCCACCGCCCGGACCGCGAGGACTGAGTCGTTGCTCGACAGTTGAAGGCGACGACGGCCGCAACCATCAAATTGAGGAACCACGACGGCGAGCAACCACCTCCGCGAGAGCGGCGGCGGTTCAGCCGCAAAAGACGGGCAACCACTTCCGCGAGAGCGGCGGCGGTTCAGCCGCAAGGGGGGTGCGCGGGGACCGCCGCACCCCCGTTGCCGGGGGGCGGGACGACGGCGGTCCCCGCGAGGGACGCGGGCCGGGTCAGGGCCGGGCTGCGCGTCCGTGGCGTCCATGGAGGTCCGGGAGCCGCTCCGGAGGTCCTTGGCGCCGTTCGGGGCCGGCCTGGGCGGGGAGCCGATCCCGCCCTGCCGACACCCACTAATGTGCCGGACCCGTGTTAAGCGGGTGCTGCGCGCACGTGACGCGCTCGTACCACTTCCGCGAAGTCCACCATCCGGACGCGGCACCCCAAGTTCGGTGCCGCAACGGGCAGTTCACCGGACGTTGGCCACTGCCCCCGCCTGCTCCCTCCCGCCCTACTGCTTCCCGCCCTTGGCGAGGAAGGCCAGCAGGTCCTGCCGGCTGACCACACCGGTGGGCTTGCCCTCGACGAGGACGATCGCCGCGTCCGCCTCACCGAGCACGGACATCAGGTCCGCGACCGGCTCACCGGAGCCGACCTGGGGCAGCGGGGCGCCCATGTGCTTCTCCAGCGGGTCGTCGAGCGAGGCCCGCTTGTTGAACAGGGCGTCGAGCAGCTCCCGCTCCACGACCGACCCGACGACCTCGGCGGCCATCACGTCCGGGTGACCAGCGCCCGGCTTCACGACCGGCATCTGCGAGACGCCGTACTCGCGCAGCACCTCGATGGCCTGGCCGACGGTCTCCTCCGGGTGCATGTGCACGAGGGACGGGATGGAGCCGCCCTCCTTGTCGTTGAGGACGTCGGCGACGCGGGCGCTGGGGCCCTCGTCCTCCAGGAAGCCGTAGTCGGCCATCCACTCGTCGTTGAAGATCTTGCTGAGGTAGCCGCGGCCGCTGTCGGGCAGCAGGACGACCACGACGTCGTCCGGGCCCAGCCGCTCGGCGACCCGCAGGGCGGCGACCACGGCCATGCCGCAGGAGCCGCCGACCAGCAGGCCCTCCTCCTTCGCCAGGCGCCGGGTCATCTGGAAGGAGTCCTTGTCGGACACGGCGACGATCTCGTCCGCGACGGTGCGGTCGTAGGCCGTCGGCCAGAAGTCCTCACCGACGCCCTCGACCAGGTACGGCCGCCCGGAGCCGCCGGAGTAGACGGAGCCCTCGGGGTCGGCGCCGACGACCTGCACCCGGCCGTCGCTGACGTCCTTCAGATAGCGGCCGGTGCCGGAGATGGTGCCGCCGGTGCCGACGCCCGCCACGAAGTGGGTGATCTTCCCCTCGGTCTGCTCCCACAGCTCGGGGCCGGTCGAGTGATAGTGAGAGAGGGGGTTGTTGGGGTTGGAGTACTGGTCGGGCTTCCAGGCTCCGGGCGTCTCGCGCACCAGCCGGTCCGACACGTTGTAGTACGAGTCCGGGTGCTCGGGGGCCACCGCGGTCGGGCAGACGACGACCTCGGCGCCGTAGGCACGCAGGACGTTGATCTTGTCGGTGCTCACCTTGTCGGGGCACACGAAGATGCACTTGTAGCCCTTCTGCTGGGCCACGATCGCCAGTCCGACACCCGTGTTTCCGCTGGTCGGCTCCACGATCGTGCCACCCGGCTTGAGCTCCCCGCTCTCCTCGGCGGCCTCGATCATGCGCAGGGCGATGCGGTCCTTCACGGAACCGCCCGGGTTGAAGTACTCCACCTTGGCCAGGACCGTCGCCCGGATGCCCTTGGTCACGCTGTTGAGCCTCAGCAGCGGGGTGTTGCCGACGAGGCTGATCATCGAGTCGTGGAATCGCACCGTTGTCTCCGGTCGCTTTCAAAAAATGGTCGTGATTGTTCCGCCAGCCTACGGCCCGGGAAGTGCGTTCACTCCCGGTTGAGATTGGCCGACGGCCGGTACGGGGCAATGAGTGGATGTACGGCTACGAGGAGGTGGCGGCGACGCATGACGAGCATGTCGAGGGCGAGGGTGGCCCGGCGGATCGCGGCCGGTGCGGCGTACGGCGGCGGCGGGGTCGGGCTGGTCGGCGCGGCCGCCGTCGGCCTGGTGCTGGCCGAGGTACGGATGGCCAGGAGCCGGGTGGGCAACGGCACGAACAACCATGTGCCGGCGGCCGACGGCCTGTACGGCGACTCCTATGACATCCCCGGTGAACCGCCGCTGCGGCTGACGCTGCTCGGCGATTCCACGGCGGCGGGCCAGGGCGTGCACCGGGCGGGCCAGACGCCGGGCGCGCTGCTGGCCCACGGGCTGGCGGCGGTGGCGGAGCGGCCGGTGGACCTGCGCAACGTCGCCCTGCCCGGGGCCCAGTCCGACGACCTGGACCGCCAGGTGGCCCTGGTGCTGTCCTCGCCCTTTCCGGTCCCGGACGTCTGCGTGATCATGATCGGCGCGAACGACGTGACACACCGGATGCCGCCGACCCGCTCCGTGCGCCATCTGTCGGCGGCGGTACGACGGCTGCGCACGGCCGGCGCCGAGGTCGTCGTCGGCACCTGTCCGGACCTGGGCACGATCGAACCGGTGCAGCAGCCGCTGCGCTGGCTGGCCCGCCGGGCCTCACGGCAGCTGGCGGCGGCCCAGACGATCGGCGTGGTGGAACAGGGGGGCCGCACGGTGTCCCTCGGCGATCTGCTGGGCCCCGAGTTCGCGGCGAACCCGCGCGAACTCTTCGGCCCCGACAACTACCACCCCTCGGCGGAGGGCTATGCCACGGCGGCGATGGCGGTGCTGCCGACCGTCTGCGCGACCCTGGGCCTGTGGCCGGCGGAGGAGGAGCGGCCGGACGTCTCCCGGCGCGAGGGCTTCCTGCCGGTCGCCCGCGCCGCGGCCGAGGCCGCCTCGGAGGCGGGCACGGAGGTCACGGCGGCGATGCCGACCGGCCCCCGGGGTCCATGGGCACTGCTCAAGCGCCGCAGGCGGCGGCGCGTACCGGAGGCGGCGCCCGCCCCGGCGGAGCCTTCCGTGCCGGAATCCGCCTCCCAGGAACCCGCGTCCCAGCCGACCGAGTCGGGGAGCGGGTGGGTATAGGCGGAGTGTGAGTGTTGTGGGCGTTGTGGGCGCCCCGGGACGGCCGGGGCGCCAAGCAAGCGCTTAGACAATTGCGGTCAGGGTCACACCGCCGCACACGTGACCAGGGCCATACGTACGGGTAACTTCCCAACCAGCCGCCAAAACCCCCGTATGTCAATGGAGCCGTGATGCCCGAAGCCGTCATCGTCTCGACCGCCCGTTCCCCGATCGGCCGCGCCGGCAAGGGTTCCCTCAAGGAGCTGCGCCCCGACGACCTGACCGCGACCATCATCCAGGCGGCGCTCGCCAAGATCCCCGAGCTGGACCCGAAGGACATCGACGACCTGATGCTCGGCTGCGGCCTCCCGGGCGGCGAGCAGGGCTACAACCTCGGCCGCATCATCGCCGTCCGGATGGGCATGGACCACCTGCCCGGCTGCACGATCACCCGGTACTGCTCCTCGTCCCTCCAGACGAGCCGCATGGCACTGCACGCCATCAAGGCCGGCGAGGGCGACGTCTTCATCTCGGCCGGTGTCGAGATGGTCTCCCGGTTCGCCAAGGGCAGCTCCGACGAACTCCCGGACACCCACAACCCCTTCTTCGCCGAGGCCGAGGCCCGCACCGCCGCCGTGGCGCAGCAGGAGGGCACGACCTGGCACGACCCGCGCGAGGACGGCCTCGTCCCCGACGCCTACATCGCCATGGGCCAGACCGCGGAGAACCTCGCCCGCCTGAAGGGCGTCACCCGCCAGGACATGGACGAGTTCGGCGTCCGCTCGCAGAACCTCGCCGAAGAGGCCATCAAGAACGGCTTCTGGGAGCGCGAGATCACCCCGGTGACCCTCCCGGACGGCACGGTGGTCAGCAAGGACGACGGCCCGCGCGCCGGCGTCACCCTGGAGGGCGTGGCGGGCCTCAAGCCGGTCTTCCGCCCCGACGGCATGGTCACCGCCGCCAACTGCTGCCCGCTGAACGACGGCGCCGCCGCGGTGGTCGTCATGAGCGACACCAAGGCCCGCGAGCTCGGCCTGACCCCGCTCGCCCGCATCGTGTCGACCGGTGTCTCCGGCCTGTCCCCCGAGATCATGGGCCTCGGCCCGGTCGAGGCCTCCCAGCAGGCGCTGCGCCGCGCCGGCCTGACCATCGACGACATCGACCTGGTCGAGATCAACGAGGCCTTCGCCGCCCAGGTGATCCCCTCCTACCGGGACCTCGGCATCGACCTCGACAAGCTGAACGTCAACGGCGGCGCCATCGCCGTCGGCCACCCCTTCGGCATGACCGGCGCCCGCATCACCGGCACGCTCATCAATTCCCTCCAGTTCCACGACAAGCAGTTCGGTCTGGAGACGATGTGCGTCGGCGGCGGCCAGGGCATGGCGATGGTGATCGAGCGCCTCAGCTGATCCGGTGATCCGGTGAGCCGGACGGGTCCCGCACGGTGATCGGTGCGGGACCCAGCGTGACCATTCGGCCCGGCGTTCACTCCAAATCCGAACGTCGGGTCGATTTGTGATCCAATCTCCCCCAGGATGTGACCTATCTCCCTCAGTGGAGATATCAACGCAGGTCAGAGCGGTTGTACGGGCAAAACCCAGGGGCAAGCCCCTGTCCGATTCGTGACGTTACGCACTGACAGCTGGTTAGTCCACCCTTCAAGCTGATGTAGGAAGTCGGGGGTCGACTTTGAACCAGGGAGTACGTCAGTGAGCGCCATGCCCCTCGCCCTGCTGCTCACCACGGCCGCCACCGGTGCCGTGGGCGTCGCCGTCCTGCGCACCGTACTGGTGCTGCGCCGCCAGGTCGCGGCCCTGCAGTCCCAGCTCGCCGCGAACCAGGCGGCCGCGACACGCGCCCTGCTGCCCGCCGCCCGCACCACGGCCGACGCCGAGGAGATACGTGCCGCGGTGGCCGAGGCCCTCGCCGAGGAACGGGAGCGGGAGCTCGCCGAGGCGCGTGCGTTCTGGGCCGCCCAGGAGTCCCGTGACGCCTCCGACGCGCCTTCCCTGCTCGGTCTGGCGGACACTCTGGCGGACACCGAGATGTTCCTGCCCCGGCAGGCCGACTTCGTGGGCCTGGAGCCGCTGGAGCCGGTGACCGAGCCGACCACGGACGCCGACGAGTTCGCGGCCGACTCCCCTGAGCTGGCCGCGGCCCGCCGCCGCCACCCCTCGCACCCCGACTTCGTACCGGTGCAGTCGCCCGTCATGAACGACCACGAGCGCACGGTCATCGCGCTGGAGCAGCTGGCCGAGTGCCGCGTCGAGCTGGCCGATGTCCGTCCGGGTCCGCTGGGCACCCTCGACGTCTATGTCTTCGCCGACGGCACGACCCTGTGCATGACGCCGGGCCACCGTGAGACGGCGGAGCGCCTCGCGGCCGCCCTGCGCGCCGGCGAGCACCCGTACCTCCTCGGCGGCTCGGGTATCTCGGGCGCGTACACGCTGACGTTCGCGTGCGGCGAGGACAACGTCTACATCCTCGCCGACCGGGTCATCGCGTCCCCGTAGTCGACGATCACGGCGGCCCGGCCGCCCCGCGCCGGAGGTCGCTCAGACCCCGGCGCGTTTCTGTGCCTCCTCGACCAAGGTCACCGCCTCCTCCACCTCGGCGTCGGTTTTCAGCACGAGTGCCAAGTCGTGTACGGCCACGGTGATCTGGTCGGCGACCGCGAACATGCCCGCGTCCGGCATCTCCCGAGGCTCCCCCGAGGGATCCTCGATCCGCTGGGCACGCAATGCCAAGTCCCTGGCCAGCGCCAGCGCTTCGGCGGCGGCACTCCGCTGGAGGCGGCTCTGTGGCGCGGCGCGCAGCCGGTCGGCGAAGTGATCCACGGCTCGGGTCAGAGGTGTCGTGTCAACCACGCCGCGAGACTACGCGTCGCACCTGGACTGTTGCCAATACGCCAACGCTCAGGCACGGTGACGTGAAGGACCGGCTTCATCGAATGCGTCCGGAGGCGCCGATGTCCCAAGTCTTCTCCGAGGAGACCCATCGCAATCTGCTCGCCCGCATCCCCCACTGCACCGGCCGTGAAGTCTCGGACTGGCTTCGCGCCGTCGAGGATGGCCCCGCTCTCTTCCGCTTCGAGGAGAAGGTCAGCTGGCTACGCCACGAGCACAACCTCGCGTACGGCCACGCCAAGGCAATCGTTCATGAGTACGACCTGAGGAGGGCCGCGCGCAAACTGCTCTAGGCGCGCACCACGCATACGACGAAGGGCCCCGGATGCACCGGGGCCCTTCTCCGTCACCGCGACGGCACCTCGGCGCCGCGCCGTGTGCTAGTCGTTGCTGCTGAAGATGGCCACCAGCCGCAGCATCTCCACGTAGATCCACACGAGGGTCAGGGTCAGGCCGAACGCGGCCAGCCAGGCCTCCTCGCGCGGCGCGCCGTAGGCGATGCCGTCCTCGATCTGCTTGAAGTCGAGGGTCAGGAAGAAGGCACCGAGCAGGATGGCGATGACGCCCACGATCACGCCCAGCGGGCCGAAGCTGCGCAGACCGCCGTCGGGGGCGACACCGAACGCGACCAGCAGCAGGTTCACCGCCATGACCAGGACGAACGCGATGGCGATCGACATGCCGATGCGGGCGTATCGCGCCGTGACGCGGATCCAGCCGGCCTTGTAGACCAGCAGGGTGGCGGCCGTGACCGCCATGGTGCCGAGCACCGCCTGGAACGGGGCGCCGCTCCACTGGCTGTTGTACATCTCGCTGATCACGCCGAGGAAGACGCCCTCGAAGGCGGCGTATCCCAGGATCAGCGCGGGCGAGGCGGTGCGCTTGAAGCTCTGCACGAGCGCCAGCACCATCGCGATGATGGCGGAGACGAACGCCAGGCCGTAGCTGGTCGCCGAGACCGGCAGCACCGCCCACGCGAGGACGGCGCCGACGACGACCGTGCCGAGCGTCATGGCCGAGCGCATGACGACGTCGTCCATCGTCATCCGGCCGGTGGTGACCGGGGCCTGCGGCGGGGCGCCGTACTGCTGGTCCTGCTGGGCGTAAGGGTTCTGCGCGTAGGGGTTGCCGCCCTGGGCGTACGGGTTGCCCTGGGCATAGGGGTTGCCCTGCGCGTACCCGGCCTGCGGCGCGGTGTTGAAGCCCGCGTAGCCGTTGTCGCGGCTGAACCCCCGTCGCGAGAAGACCGGGTTACTGCTCCTCATTTCACTCCTCCATGGCCACCCTGCGTGGCCTTGGCTCAAGAGTAATAGGTTGGCAAAAGACTGACCCTAGTTCTTGGGGAGGATCTTTCCCTTGCCGTGCACGCCAACACGCTACGCGGGTGCGTCATTCCCGGCCACGGAGGGCCCCATTCCATGACCAACCCGCTACCTGCCCGGAACCGGCCGGAGACCCGTCGGTCGAACGGGCGGCCCCCGGGGGCCCGGCGCGCAGCGCCGCCATGCCCCACGGCGCCGGTCGGCAACCCGGATCCCGGCTCGATCCTGTCGGCGGGGAGAGACGGCGATCCCGTGGCGCCGTGGGCAGGCGCGGGAAGTGCCCGGAACCGGACTTGAACCGGTACGCCCGCGAGGGGCAGCGAGGTTTAAGCTCGCCGTGTCTGCATTCCACCATCCGGGCAGGCCATGGGCTCCGCTACGAGGTCCCGAGCCTATCGGGATACATCCCCCGAACAGCGGTAGGGCTGACCCGATGTTGTCTTATTTTATTGAGGTCTGAGGGAGCATCAGCCCGCGGTACGGGCCATCCGCACTTGCCAATAGCGTTACGTGCGGTGGGTACGCGCGTACACGGAATGACGGAATTTCACCGTCCGAACGAGGGGGCTCCACCCGTTCTTGACGTCTTCTCGTCCCCGACGCGGGGTCGGACGTCATCCCCAGGTATGACACGACGCCCTCCGGTCCGACCGGAGTCTGTCTCCGGAACGGGAACAGCGGGTGACTACTCGGCGGTGGACGGCCGGGACGATGGATCAGTACCGACGAACACCGCCGTCCCGACAGGAGTGCCCTTCCGTGACCACCACACCCATCGCCGACCGGACCACCACAGTGGCCGCGCGCGCCACGGATCTGTCGAAGGTCTACGGACAGGGCGAGACCCAGGTGGTCGCCCTCGACCGGGTCTCCGTCGAGTTCCGGCAGGCCGAATTCACCGCCATCATGGGCCCGTCCGGGTCCGGCAAGTCGACGCTGATGCACTGTGTGGCCGGTCTGGACACGTTCTCCTCCGGGTCCGTGCGCATCGGCGACACCGAGCTCGGCTCGCTGAAGGACAAGCAGCTGACCAAGCTGCGCCGGGACAAGATCGGGTTCATTTTCCAGGCGTTCAACCTGCTGCCGACGCTGACGGCCGCGGAGAACATCACCCTGCCGATGGACATCGCGGGCCGTAAGCCGGACAAGCAGTGGCTCGACCGGGTGATCCGGATGGTCGGCCTGGCGGACCGCCTCGGCCACCGCCCGTCCCAGCTGTCCGGCGGCCAGCAGCAGCGCGTCGCCGTAGCCCGCGCCCTCGCCTCCCGGCCCGACATCATCTTCGGCGACGAGCCGACCGGAAACCTCGACTCGCGCTCCGGCGCCGAGGTCCTCGGCTTCCTGCGCAACTCCGTCCGGGAGCTGGGCCAGACGGTGGTGATGGTGACCCACGACCCGGTGGCCGCGGCCTACGCGGACCGGGTGGTGTTCCTCGCGGACGGCCGGATCGTCGACGAGCTGCACGCGCCCACGGCGGACTCGGTGCTGGACCGCATGCCGCGTTCTTCTGGGGGGAACCCCCAGACCCCCGGGTTCGACGCCAAGGGCCGCACCAGCTGACCGCCGACCACACCACGGACCGAAGAGAACCCATGTTCCGCACCGCCTTGCGCAACGTATTCGCGCACAAGGCCCGGCTCCTCATGACCGTGCTCGCCGTGATGCTCGGCGTCGCGTTCGTCTCGGGGACCCTGGTCTTCACCAACACCATCTCGGACGCCTACCAGAAGAGCTCCGCCAAGGGCTTCGACCAGGTCGACGTCGCCGTGACGGCAAAGGCCCAGGACGACAAGGGCAACACCATCGGCAAGACCCCCGAGCTCACCCGGGCGCTGCTCGACAAGAGCGCCGAGGTGCCGGGGGCCGCCTCCGCGATCGGCGTCGTCAACGGGTTCACCGCCATGGCCGACAAGGACGGCAAGCTGATCGGCGGCGGCTGGCAGTCGCAGGGCGGCAACTACTGGGGCGCCAAGGACACCCGGTACCCGCTCGTCGAGGGCCGTGCCCCGAGCGGCAAGGGCGAGGTGCTGATCGACTCCAGGACCGCCGAGCGGGCCGGCTACAAGGTCGGCGACACCGTGCGCATCTCGGTCGACGGCCCCGTGCTCAAGCCGAAGATCACCGGCATCTTCACCACCGACGACGGCAATGTCGCCGCGGGCGGCAGCCTCGCGCTCTTCGACACCGCGACCGCGCAGCACCTGTTCGGCAAGAAGGGCTCGTTCGACGAGATCGACGTCCGGGCGAAGCCTGGCACCAGCCAGAGCGCGCTCAAGTCCGCGCTGGACAGGGCGCTGCCGGCCAAGCTCGTCGAGACCACCACCGGCAGGACGCTCGCCGACGACCAGGCGCGGCAGATCTCGGACGGCATGAGCGGCCTGCGTCAGATGCTGCTGGTGTTCGCGGGCATAGCATTGTTCGTCGGCACGTTCATCATCGCCAACACCTTCACCATGCTGGTCGCCCAGCGCACCAGGGAACTCGCCCTGATGCGGGCCGTCGGCGCCTCGCGCCGGCAGGTCACCCGGTCGGTGCTGATCGAGGCCTTCGTGGTGGGCACGGTGGCCGGCGTGACCGGTCTGGTCGCGGGCATAGGCATCGGCGCCGGACTGCGCTCCCTGATGGGCTCGATCGGGGCGACCGTCCCGGACGGTCCACTGGTCGTCTCGCCGGGCACGGTCGCGGCCGCCCTCGCGGTCGGCATCGTCATCACCATGCTGGCGGCGTGGCTGCCGGGCCGCCGGGCCGCGAAGATCCCGCCGGTGGCCGCGATGAACAGCGTCCACGCCAAGGCGACCACCAAGTCGCTGGTGCTGCGCAACACGATCGGCGCCCTGTTCTCGGCGGCCGGTGTGGCGGTGGTCCTGGCGGCCACGACGATGGACGGCACGGACGGTGAGGCGCCCATGGCTCTGGGCGCGGTCCTCCTCATCATCGGCGTGTTCGTCCTCACCCCCCTCCTGTCCCGCCCACTGATCGCCGCGGCCGCCCCGCTGCTGCGCGTGTTCGGCGTCTCGGGCAAGCTCGCCCGCCAGAACTCGGTCCGCAACCCGCGCCGTACGGCCGCCACGGCCTCGGCGCTGATGATCGGCCTGACCCTGATCACCGGTATGACGGTGATGGCGGGCAGCCTGCAGAAGTCCATCGACAAGATGGCCAGTTCGGCGCTGCGCGCGGACTACGTCGTCTCGATGGCGAACGGCAACGAGCTCTCCCCGGAGGTGGCCCGCAAGCTCGCCGCCACCGACGGTGTGACCGCCATCAGCCCGCTGCGCAACGCACCCGCGCGCATCGACGGCGAGACCGAGTTCCTGACGGGCGTCAACGGCTCCGCGATCGGCGAGCTGACCGATCTGAAGGTCGACAGCGGCAGCTTCAAGGTGGGCGGCTCCCAGGCCGTCGTCGACGACGAGCGCGCCAAGTCCTACGGCTGGAAGGCCGGTTCGAGCTTCACCGTCCACTACGAGGACGGCAAGCAGCAGAAGCTGACGGTCGCCGGGATCTACGAGGGCAACGAGATGATCCACGGGATCATGCTCGACAACACGGCCCTCTCCCCGCACCAGAGCGACCCGGCCGACATGCAGGTCATGCTGAAGACGGCGGACGGTGCGTCGAGCGCGACGAAGGACAGGCTGGAGAAGGCCCTCGGCACCAACCCGGCGATCAAGGTCCAGGACAAGAAGGACCTGTCCAACTCCATCGCACAGATGTTCACGCTGATCCTGAACATGGTCTACGGCCTGCTGGCCATGGCGGTGATCGTCGCGGTCCTCGGTGTCATCAACACCCTGGCTATGTCGGTCTTCGAACGCTCCCAGGAGATCGGCATGCTCCGCGCGATCGGCCTGGACCGCAAGGCAGTCAAGCGGATGGTCCGTCTGGAGTCCCTGGTCATCTCCCTGTTCGGCGGGGTGCTGGGCATCGGGCTCGGGGTGTTCTTCGGCTGGGCGGCCGGTGAGCTGCTCGGCACGAAGATGGCGACGTACGAGCTGGTCCTGCCGTGGGCCCGGATGGGCCTGTTCCTCCTGCTGGCCGGGACGGTCGGCGTCCTGGCCGCGCTGTGGCCGGCCCGGCGGGCGGCCCGCCTGAACATGCTGGCGGCCATCAAGGCGGAGTAGCGGTGTAGCGCTCATCAGGCCGAGGGGCCCCCTCCGGAGACGGAGCGGGGCCCCTGTCTCATGTGGAGCGCACGCGGGTGGACCTTACGCACTCCACACACGGGCGCGCAACGGCATCCCGGACGCCCCCGACTCGGGTGTGCGCACGGCCAGGACCTGGTTGACGCCGATGCGGTTGCGTTCGAAGGCGAGGGCGCAGGCCGCCATGTACAGGCGCCAGACGCGGGCGCGACCGGGGCCGGTGAGCCGTACCGCGCGGTCCCAGCCGGCCTCCAGGGCGGCGACCCAGCGGCGGAGGGTGAGGGCGTAGTGCTCGCGGATCGACTCCACGTCGCGCACCTCGAACCCGGCGCGCTCCAGCTGCGTGACGGTGGAGCCGAGCGGGGCGAGCTCACCGTCGGGGAAGACATAGGCGTCGATGAACGCGTCCGGGTGGTACGACGACTCGTCGCGCTGCGGGCGGCGGGCGATCTGGTGGTTGAGCAGCAGGCCGCCCGGTTTCAGCAGGCCGTACAGAACGGTGGCGTACTCGAAGTAGCGCTCCGAGCCGACGTGTTCGGCCATGCCGATGGAGGAGATCGCGTCGTACGGGCCGTCGGCGACGTCCCGGTAGTCCTGCACCCGGATCTCGATCCGGTCGGTGAGGCCCTGGTCGGCGACGCGCTTGCGGGCGTACGCGGCCTGCTCCTGGGACAGGGTGACGCCGACGACGCTCACGCCGTGCTCACGGGCCGCGTGCATGGCCATCGAGCCCCAGCCGCAGCCGACGTCGAGGAGCCGCTGACCCGATGTCAGGCCGAGCTTTCGGGAGACGAGTTCGAGCTTGTCGCGCTGGGCGGACTCCAGGGTGCCGGCGTCCTCCCAGTAGGCGCAGGAGTACACCATGGAGGGGCCGAGGACGAGCTCGTAGAAGTCGTTGCCGACGTCGTAGTGGTGGCTGATGGCGCGTCTGTCGCTGCGCCGGGTGTGCAGACGGTGGGTGGTGCGGCGGACCTCCTCCCGGGGCGGGGCGGGCGGCAGCGGGGGTCCGGCGAGCCTCAGCAGCCGGCCGGCGGCCGCCCGGACCTCCGGGTCGCGCAGCGCCTGCAGGAGGGTCCTGGAGCCCTCCGCACGCTCCCACACGAGCCCGGACATCGCGTCGAGGGCGGTGTAGAGATCGCCCTCGATCTCCAGGTCGCCGGCCACCCAGGCGCGGGCCAGGCCCAGTTCGCCCGGCTTCCACAGCAGGCGGCGCAGGGCCCGGCGATTGCGGATGACCAGGGTCGGGGCGTCCGGCGGGCCGGACTGCGAACCGTCCCAGGCGCGGATCCGTACGGGGAGCGGTTCTCCCAGCAGCTGCTCGGCGAGACTCGTCAGCCGCGATGCGGCGTCGGCCATGGCGCACCTCCGTGAAAGGAATCGGCCCATTGGTTCCGGTCTCCACCCGGTCTCCCGGTAAACGACCGTCCACGCCGACGTCATTCCCCCTCACCCGGCCTGTGTCGACACGCTGCCCGAACCATCACACCGACGCCACGCCACGAAGGGCCACGGCCGGGCGCGGCACGGGCATCCGCGCGCAGAGCGGCACGGGGCATCCGCCGCCGTACATGCCGAAGGGGCCGCCTGCACCACGGATGGCAGGCGGCCCCTTCGGGCAGTTCGGTGACCTGGGGTCAAAAGGCCCCTGGGGTCAGGAGGCCTTGGCCTTCTCCCCGGTCTTCGCCGCGGCGACCGGCGCCGGCTTGGCGGCCTCGAAGAACTCCTCGCGCGGGTTCTCCATGGCGCCGAGCGACACGACCTCGCGCTTGAGGAACATGCCGAGGGTCCAGTCGGCGAAGATGCGGATCTTGCGGTTCCAGGTCGGCATGGCCAGACCGTGGTAGCCACGGTGCATGTACCAGGCCAGCCGGCCCTTGAGCTTGATCTTCGTCTTGCCCATGACGATCATCGCAACGCCCTTGTGGAGACCGAGACCGGCCACCGCGCCCTTGTTGGCGTGCGAGTAGTCCTTCTGCGGGAAGCCCCGCATACCGGAGATCACGTTGTCGCCGAGCGCCTTGGCCTGACGCAGCGCGTGCTGGGCGTTGGGCGGGCACCAGGCGTTCTCGACACCGGCCTTGCGGGCGGCGACGTCCGGCACCTGGGCGTTGTCGCCCGCGGCCCAGATGTAGTCCGTGCCCTGGACCTGGAGCGTCGGCGCGCAGTCGACGTGACCGCGCGGACCGAGCGGCAGGCCGAAGCGGGCGAGCGCCGGGTTCGGCTTGACGCCGGCCGTCCACACGATCGTGTCGGAGTCGACCTCGAGGCCGTTCTTCAGGACCACATGGCCGTCGACGCAGGAGTCCATGGAGGTGGAGAGGTAGATCTCCACGCCGCGGCTCTCCAGGTGCTCCTTGCCGTACTGGCCGAGCTTCGGCCCGACCTCGGGAAGGATCTTGTCGGCGGCGTCGACGAGGATGAAGCGCATGTCCTCACGGGACACGTTCTTGTAGTACTTGGCCGCGTCCCGGGCCATGTCCTCGACCTCACCGATGGTCTCCGCACCGGCGAAGCCACCGCCGATGAAGACGAAGGTGAGCGCCTTGCGGCGGATCTCCTCGTCGGTCGTGGAGTCGGCCTTGTCGAGTTGCTCCAGGACGTGGTTGCGCAGGCCGATGGACTCCTCGATGCCCTTCATGCCGATGCCCTGCTCGGCAAGGCCGGGGATCGGGAAGGTACGGGAGACCGCGCCGAGCGCGATCACCAGGTAGTCGAAGGGCAGTTCGTACGCCTCGCCGACCAAGGGTGCGACCGTCGCGACCTTGCGGTCCTGGTCGATGGTGGTGACCCGGCCGGTGAGGATCTCCGCCTTCGGCAGCACTCGTCGCAGCGGGACGACGACGTGGCGAGGGGAGATGTTGCCGGCGGCGGCTTCGGGCAGGAAGGGCTGGTAGGTCATGTACGACCGGGGGTCGACGACCGTGACGGTCGCCTCGCCATAGCGCATCTTCTTGAGAATGCGCCGAGCTGCGTACAGGCCTACGTACCCACCGCCTACTACGAGGATCCTGGGACGCTCCGTGGTGCTCATGCCATCGAGTATCCACCCGCCCCTAGGGGCCCGCTCGTGCGCCCCTTCACAAGCTTCTTGAGGGGTCGTGCTACACTCCGCGGCCCACGTGACACAGGTCATGTCGACAAGCCGGAACCGCTGTGCCTGACGACCTGTTGTCCATGCCGCGTGAGCTGCCTCTCTGTCCGTTCGGAGGGTCCGTGAGCCCCCCGCGCGACCCTCCGGTGACACCCTCACCGAGCACCTCCGCGACGCCCCTCTTGAGCGGCCTCCGAGGGCCGCTGGACCCTCGTGCGGCTCAATGAAGGACCTTCGTCCCCTCGACAGGGCCGAATTCCTTGTGAAGAACTTCACGAACTTTCTCGAGAGCGTGCCCCGAAGGGGTGGGTCACCGCCCTCAAAACACGCTCATACGCTGCGCGAACTGCTCAGCAGAGGGCTACTTGCCAGTAAGAAATGGGACCTTGGGCCCACTCCCGCGAGGGACCTACGCCACCGACCACGCGATGCCGTCGAGGATGTCGTGCTCACTCACCACGACCTCCCGCGCGCCGATCCGCTCCATGATGGCCAGCAGTACGAGGGCCCCGGCGCCGATCACGTCGACCCGGCCCGGATGCATGGACGGGACCCGGGCCCGCTCGGCGTGGGTGGAGCGCAGCAGCCACTCGGTGATCTCCCGGACCCGGTCGTGCGAGATGCGGGAGTGGTGGATGCGGGCGGAGTCGTACTCGGGCAGTTCCTGCGCGATCGCCGACACCGTCGTGACCGAGCCGGCGAGCCCGACCAGGGTGTGCGCCTCGCGCAGCGGGACCGTCTCCTCGGCGAGGTCGAGGGCGGCCTCGATGTCGGCCCTCATGGCGGCGATCTGCTCCGCGGTGGGCGGGTCGCTCACGGCGCCCTCGTGCACCAGGTGACGCTCGGTCATCCGCACACAGCCCACGTCCACGGACCGCGCGGCCCGCACGTGGTCGTCGCCGACGACGAACTCGGTGGAGCCGCCGCCGATGTCCACCACCAGATAGGGCCTGGTGAGGTCGTCGCGGCCGGTGAGCTCCTTCGTGGCGCCCATGAAGGAGAACTCGGCCTCCTGGTCGCCCGAGATGACCTCCGGCTCCACCCCGAGGAGGTCGAGGACGCCCCGGACGAACTCGTCCCGGTTCTCGGCGTCCCGGGAGGCGGAGGTGGCCACGAACCGCAGCCGCTCGGCACCGTGCTCCTTGATGATCGCCGCGTACTCGCGGCAGGCGGCGAAGGTCCGCTCCAGCGCCTCCGGCGCGAGCCGTCCGGTGCGGTCGACGCCCTGGCCGAGCCGCACGATGGTCATCCGGCGGTCCAGGTCGACCAGTTCACCCGTCGCCCCCGCACCGGAGGCGCTATCGGACAGCGTCGCGTCGGCGACCAGCAGACGGATGGAGTTCGTACCGCAGTCGATCGCGGCGACCCGGGTCACTGGTCCTCCTCCTTCGGGACCGTCACACAGGCCCCCTTCATCCACCACTCGGGCAGCATCGCGAGCGCCTCGTCACCGAGGGGGTTGACCCCCGGCCCGGCGGCCAGCGAGTGGGCGACCAGGACGTGCAGGCACTTCACCCGGTCCGGCATGCCGCCGGCGCTCGGGAAGCCCGCCAGTACCTCGATCTCGTCCCGGCGCCGGATGTAGTCCTCGTGCGCGGCGCGGTAGGCGGCGGCCAGCTCCGGGTCCGTCTGCAGCCGCTCGGTCATCTCCTTCATGACGCCGTTCGCCTCGAGCGTGCCGATGGCCGAGGAGGCCTTCGGGCACGTCAGGTAGTACAGCGTGGGGAAGGGCGTGCCGTCGGGCAGGCGCGGCGCCGTCTCCACGACGTCCGGCCGGCCGCAGGGGCACCGGTGCGCGATCGCCCGCAGCCCGCGCGGCGGACGCCCGAGCTGCTGCTTGAAGGCCTCGACGTCCGCGTCGGTGGGCTCGGTGCGCGGAGTGGTCGGCGGGGGCGTTTCCATGACTGTCTTCAGGCTGTCTTTCTCTGGCTGTCGGTTCACTGGCCGGGGTCGTCCGGGCGCCGTCGGCTCACTGGTCAAAGGCGTCGGACTTGTCGATCCCGTCCCAGACGTTGGAGTACCAGGGGCGGTCGGCCGCCCCCAGATAAGCGTGCGCCTGCTTGGCCGCACCGGGGTCGATCACGACGTAACCGGTCTCCCCCGGCATCACATAGTGCAGCCGCCGGCGGATCTGCTGCTCGGCGAAGGAGTCGTCCTGCCAGCGCGCCTTGAGGTCGCGCAGTTGCTCGACGCGTTCCTGGGCCCGCTGCTTCTGCCGCTCCAGATTGGCGATCTCGGCGCGCTGGGAGACGTACTGCCGCATCGGATAGGCCAGGGCCACCACCATGGTGCACAGCACCAGGGCGAGCAGCGCGGCCCGGCCGGTGAGCCGGGAGCGGCGGGCCTGCCGCTTGGTCTGGGAGCGGTAGACCCGGGCCGCCGTCTGTTCGCCGAGCAGTCGCAGTCTGGTCGCGGTGGAGAACCGGTCCCGGTCCTTCGCGGCCATGTCCCCGCCTCCCTCTTACGTGCGTACGTCCCCGGACACGGTACGGGACCGGGTACGGGGACGTACGTACGACTGGCTAAGCCTTGCCCTTACCGGGCTCAGCCCTTGGAGATCTCCGTGCCCCGGAAGCGCGGGAAGGCGCTGCGGCCGGCGTACACCGCCGCGTCGTCGAGGATCTCCTCGATGCGCAGCAGCTGGTTGTACTTGGCGACGCGCTCGGAGCGGGCCGGGGCGCCGGTCTTGATCTGGCCGCAGTTGGTGGCGACGGCCAGGTCGGCGATGGTGACGTCCTCGGTCTCGCCGGAGCGGTGGGACATCATGCACTTGAAGCCGTTGCGCTGGGCCAGCTCGACGGCGTCCAGGGTCTCGGTCAGCGAGCCGATCTGGTTCACCTTCACCAGCAGGGCGTTGGCGGTGCCCTCCTCGATGCCGCGGGCCAGGCGCTCCGGGTTGGTGACGAACAGGTCGTCGCCGACGATCTGGACCTTGTCGCCGAGCTTGTCGGTGAGGACCTTCCAGCCGGCCCAGTCGTCCTCGAACAGCGGGTCCTCGATGGAGACGAGCGGGTAGGCCGCCACGAGCTCCTCGTAGTACTCGGTCATCTCGGCGGCCGAGCGGGACTTGCCCTCGAACTCGTACTTGCCGTCCTTGTAGAACTCGGACGCCGCGACGTCGAGCGCGAGCGCGATCTGCTCACCGGGGACGTAACCGGCCTGCTTGATGGCCTCGAGGATGAGGTCGAGGGCGGCGCGGTTGGACTCCAGGTTCGGGGCGAAGCCGCCCTCGTCGCCGAGACCGGTGGCCAGGCCCTTGCTCTTCAGGACCTTCTTCAGGGTGTGGTAGACCTCGGCACCCCAGCGCAGCGCCTCGGAGAAGGACTCCGCGCCGATCGGGGCGATCATGAACTCCTGGATGTCCACGTTGGAGTCGGCGTGCGAGCCGCCGTTCAGGATGTTCATCATCGGCACCGGCAGCAGGTGCGCGTTCGGGCCGCCCAGGTAGCGGAAGAGGGGGAGGTCGCTGGCCTCGGAGGCGGCGTGGGCGACGGCCAGGGAGACGCCGAGGATGGCGTTGGCGCCGAGCGAGCCCTTGTTGTCGGTGGCGTCCAGGTCGAACATCGCCTGGTCGATCAGGCGCTGCTCGGTGGCGTCGTAGCCGACCAGCTCCGGGCCGATCTGCTCGATCACGGCGAGGACGGCCTTCTCGACGCCCTTGCCCAGGTAGCGGTTCGGGTCGCCGTCGCGGAGCTCGATGGCCTCGAAGGCGCCGGTGGAGGCGCCGGACGGAACGGCGGCACGACCCGTGCTGCCGTCGTCGAGGCCGACCTCGACCTCGACCGTGGGGTTGCCTCGGGAGTCCAGGATTTCCCGGGCTACGACGACGTCGATGGACGGCACGAGCATCTCCTTCATGGATGTGACGCTGGAAGTGCGGGGCTGGGGTGCCTTGCGACTAGAGCCTAACCGTCCCGGGGGGATCGGCCACCGACCGACCGTCCCGTGGACAGGGTCCGACCGTACCCATTGTTCCGGCTCGAAACAAAGGCGGGTGGAGAACGGCTCGAGCACAGCGCCCCATGAACGCGAGCACAGCACCCCATGAACAAGCCCCGCCCCGGCGCGTACGGGGGAATACGCACCGGGGCGGGGAGACCGTGGGGACGGGGGCCGGCTGTGGTTCTTGCGGCCGGGCTACCGACCGCGCATCACTTCAGGTGGAGCCGCTGGCCCGGGTAGATGAGGTCCGCGTCCTGGACGATGTCCTTGTTCAGCTTGAACAGCTTCTGCCAACCGCCCTTGACCTTGTGCTTCTGGGCGATCGAGCCGAGGGTGTCGCCCTTGACGACCTTGTACTCGCCGTCGCCCTTCTTGACCTTCTTACCGGTCGGGGTGGTGACGGTCTTGGCCGCGGCCGGGCGCTCGGCGGAGCGGGAGGCGGCGGGCTTCTCGGTCGAGCGGGGGGCGGTGCTCGCCGCGGCGCCGCTGTAGGGGGTGCTGGACAGGCCCGTGCCGCAGACCGGCCAGGCGCCCTTGCCCTGGGCGGCGAGGACCTTCTCGGCGATCTCTATCTGCTGCGCCTTGGTGGCCTTGTCGGCGGTGCCGGCGTACTTCGTGCCGCCGTAGGCGGACCACGTCGAGGCGGAGAACTGCAGACCGCCGTAGTAGCCGTTGCCGGTGTTGATGGACCAGTTGCCGCCGGACTCGCACTTGGCGACGGCGTCCCACTCGGAGGCGGTGGCGGCGGAGGCGGTGCCGGAGGCCATCAGCGGGGCGACGACGGCGGCGCCGGCGACACCGGCGAGCGCGATGGCACGGGTGGCCTTGGCCTTCGAGGGACGGCGGTGCTTGCCCTGGGCGGAAAACAGCATGGATGGATCCCCTCACCGACGCCTGCGAGGTGAGCTGTCGGGTTCGGGCCGGTTGAGTTGCCCGGCCACACCTCCACCAGGAGGCGTGGCTCCACCCCTAGCCGCTCCGGCTCAACTGTCCGGCGCGGCACTTACCTTGGGTCCCCCGCTCCTGCCTGCGGCGCATGACGCGACGACTGTTCCCGTACGGCCGCTGGCAGGACTCGGCGTTGCGACAGCCGGGGCTCGTGGTGACGAGCGGACTCGACCGTAGACACGCGATCCGGGGAATTTCAAAGACGATCAGGGCTTCTGAGACTCATCCCACACTTTCACCAAACCGGACATTAGGCGTGAAAGTGGGACGTCAACTCCCGCTACTTTCCGCCGTTTTCGGCAGCGACGTCCAGGGTCTGACCGGGAGTGATGTCGTTCGGGTCGGTACCGATGACGGCCTTGTTCGCGGCATAGAGCGCGCGCCATCCGCCGTCGACGCCAAAGGAGTCGGCGATGGACACGAGGGTGTCGCCGTCGCGGACGGTGTAGGTCTGCGAGGCATGACGGGCCACCGAGGCGGAGTCCTGACCGATTGCTGTGCTTTCGTCCGCACAGCACCCGCGATGACGGCCGCCGCCGATCGCACCGGTGTCGACCAGACTCCAAGACCCCCCGCCCCGCCAAGAGTTGTCCGATTCATCCGATTTAGGGGCTTCTGAGGGTTCACTACCGCCCCCCTGCGAATTTTCCGAGCCTACGGATCCCGACTTGTCCGACTTGGTGGAATCTTCGCCCTTACTGTTGTCATTACTCTTCGCCCCGTTGTCCTCGCTCTTGTCCTCTTCCTTACCTTTGTCCTCGCCCTTCTCCTCATTGCCGCCGTCGACGTTCCCCGAGGAGTCCGACTTCGAGCGCGAACGGGATGAGCCGGACGAATCAGAGGAGTCGGAGGAGTCCGAAGAATCGGAGGAGCCAGGCGAATCGGACGGCGAGACGCCGGTGTCGACGTCGACCGACCCGGAGTTCTCGGTGAGCCCGGAGAGCACCGCACAGGTGGCCCAGGGCTTCGTGCCCTGATCGTCGAGGACCTTCTCCGCGACGGCTATCTGCTGCGAACGGCTCGCCTCGTCCGGGCTGGTGGCGAACTCGAGGCCGCCGTACTTGTCCCAGTCGTCCTGCGACATCTGCAGGCCGCCGTAGTACCCGTTGCCGGAGTCGGCGCTCCAGGAGCCGCCGCTCTCGCACTCGGCCACCTTGTCCCATGTGGTGCCGTCGGCCGCGTTGGCGCTCGCGGCGCCGAGGAGCGGGATGGCGATGGCGGAGCCGGTCACTCCGGCCGCGACGAGGAGGGCCGGAGCCTGACGGGGGCGACGGTGACGACCGTTCCCGGAGAGCATGCGGAAGCCTTTCGTGCGACAGCGATGACCGGCGCGGCACAGAAAGCCGAGGTACCGCGCTGCCTAGAGAACGTATCCACTGACGATCACTTGTCACAAGTTAATGCCGCACAGATCACGTGAATATTACAGAGTTGAGCATTCATCAGCTTTGCGCCGAGGCAGGCCGCACTTCCCTCGCTTACGGGACGGGAGTGAACTCCACGGGCAAAGTGCGCAGTCCGCGCATGATGAGCCCGCCACGCCACCGCAAATCGGATGGATCCACCGCGAGTCGGAGGTCCGGGAGGCGGGTGAGGAGAGTGGCGAGCGCGGTCTGGCCCTCCAGCCGGGCGAGCGGGGCGCCCAGGCAGTAGTGGATGCCGTGGCCGTATCCGAGGTGTTGGTTGTCACGTCGGCCGAGGTCGAGGACGTCCGGGTCGGCGAACCGCTCCGGGTCCCGGTCGGCGGCGGCCAGCACCACCAGGACGGGGTCGCCGGGCGCGATGTCCTGCCCGCCGACGGCGAGCGGCTCGGTGGCAAACCGCCATGTGGCCAGTTCGACCGGGCCGTCGTAGCGCAGCAGTTCCTCGACGCCGGTCTCCAGGAGGTCCCGTTCCCGGCGGGCGAGGGACGCCTGGAGACGGTGCCGCTGCTCGGGATGGGTGAGGAGGGCGTAGGTGCCGTTGCCGATGAGGTTGACGGTCGTCTCGAACCCGGCGAACAGCAGGATGAAGGCCATCGCTGCGGCCTCGTTCTCGGTGAGGTGCTCACCGTGGTCCGAGGCGCGGATCAGCCCGGAGATCAGGTCCTCGCCGGGAGCGGCACCGTCGGGCAGGGCCTCGCGCTTCTTGTGGATGAGCTCGGCGAGATAGCCCCGCATCTTCTTGACCGACCGCGCGACCCCGCCCCGCGGCCCTCCCCCGTGCCGGATCATCATCCCCGCCCAGTCCCGGAAGTCGTCCTGGTCCTCGCCCGGAACGCCGAGCAGGTCGCAGATGGCGTAGATGGGGAGGGGAAAGGCGAACTCGTGGATGAGGTCGGCGGACCCCTCGGCCGCGAACCCGTCGATGAGCCGGTCCGTCAGTTCCTGTACGCGCGAGCCGAATTCGGCGACCCGGCGGGGCGTGAACGCCTTGCTGACCAGCCGGCGCAGCCGGGTGTGGTCCGGCGGGTCGATGTTGAGCAGATGCGTCATCAGCTCCGCCTTGCGCTCACCGGGAATACCGGTCTTGCCCTTGGCGTGCGCGGGCTCGTCGTGATGCGCGGGGTTCTTCGACAGCCGCGGGTCGGCCAGGGCCTGCTTGGCGTCGGCGTACCGGGTGACCAGCCAGGCCTCGACACCGCTCGGGAGTTTCGTCCGGTGCACGGGGGCGTGCTCGCGGAGCCAGGCGTAGGCCGGGTAGGGGTTACTGGCGAACTCCCAGGTGAACAGCTCGGGGGCGGCGGCGGGGGTGGGGTTCGGGGGGTGGGGCTGGTTGGTCACTCCTCGACCGTATCCGGCTTTTCGGCGGATGCCGCGCGGAGGGCGGTGCGGGCACCGGCCGCCGAAGCGGTGGCTCCTCCAACTCCCTTGCCCCGCACGCCCTCTCGCCCAGCGCAAGGCCGCCATGCGCAAGCCCCCATGCCCGTCCCTCAGGCCGTCCCTCAGGCAGCGTCTAGCCCTCCGCGCCCTCCCCGCCCTCCGCTCCGTCCACTCCCTCGGCGGCCCGCACCGCGTCCCGGTACGCCCGTGCCGCTGCCCGCAGTGCCGTCTCCGGGTCCACCCCGTCGGCCTCGGCCCGTATCGCGAGCGCGAGCAGCTCGTACCCGATGCCCTCGCCGTGCGGCAGCGGCACCTCCAGTCCCGCCGTGCGCGCACGGGAGGCGAGCTTCGCCGCGAGGGCGAGACCGGGCTGGCCGAGCGGGATGCCCTCGGTCACGGAGGTGCGCCGCTTCTCCTCGGCCTTGGTGCGCCGCCAGTGCTCCTTGACCTCCTCGGGGGTCTGGGCCGTCTCGTCGCCGAAGACATGCGGGTGGCGGTGGATCAGCTTGGCGACTATGCCGCCGGCCACGTCGTCGACGGAGAACGGTGCCTCGGGGTCCTCTTCGGCGATGCGGGAGTGGAAGACGACCTGGAGCAGGACATCGCCCAGTTCCTCCCTGAGCTCGTCGCGGTCGCCGGCCTCGATCGCCTCGACGAGTTCGTACGCCTCCTCGATGCCGTACTTCGCCAGGCCCTCGTGAGTCTGCCGGGACGACCAGGGGCACTCGAGACGGATGCGGTCCATGACCTGGACGAGGTCGAGGAGGCGGGCGCCCGGCAGGTCGTAGGAGGCGGGGAGCAGCTCCAGCTCCGGCATCCGCACTCGGCCGGAGCCGGCGAGGCGGGCCAGGCCGTCGGTGAGGTCCGGTTCGCCCTCACCGGTCGCCACGACCACCACGGTGTGTCCGCCGGCGCAGGCGTCGACCAGTTCCTGGGCGGTGGGCGACGCCTCCTCCACCCGTATTCCGGCCTCGCGCAGATAGGGCAGCTGTGGGTGCGCCCCGTCCGCGCACAGCACACGGTCGGCGGAGCGCAGCGCCTGCCAGGCGGGCCAGGACAGCAGCCCGGGGGCGACGCGGTGACTGGTGGTGAGCAGGACGACACGGCCGGGGGCCGCGGCCGGGCCCGGTTCCTGGGCGGCTTCGAGGCTGGTGGTGTTCACGCATCGAACGTAACGCACGCCCGCCGACGGCCTCGCGAGTTGTCCACAGGCGGAGGCGGGCGATGCGATCGTATGACCGCGCTTCGGTGACGAGGCCCCGGGGCCTACGCCGACTGCAACGGCGTCCCGCTCGTCGTGACATCCCGTACCCACGGCGTCTTCGCGTCGACGCGGCTGCTCTTCTGCACGTCCCAGGAGCCGTAGCGCGGGTTGAGGTCGATGTTCAGTTCGCCGGACGCGGTGGACAGCGCCTTCCAGAACGCGGGCTCGGAGGTGCTGGTGCCGAGCTTCTGGGCGAGCTTCTGGGCCTCGACCTGGAGGCGCAGGTTGTCGTCGAGCCGCTCGGGCGCGACGCCGTACTTCTGCAGCCAGTCCGTCTCCAGCGCCTTGGCGCCGCCGAACTGCTGCTCCAGGCCGCCCCGCATCCGCTGGATCTCCTTGCGGGTCACCGTGACGCCCTGGTCCTGCGCGGCGCGGTGCAGCACCCGGTCGAGGACCATGTTGTGCAGGATGTCGCGGGTGAGGCTGCTGGTGGAGGCGACGACCTGCTGGTACTGCGCCTCGTCCGGCACCGCGGCCCGCTGAGCCCGGCGCACCTCGTTCACCCGGTCCTCCAGCTGGGCGACGGTGATCCGCCGGCCCCCGACGACGGCCGCCGCGCCTGGATGCGCATCGTTTCCGCAGGCGGCGAGGAGAGGAGCGGCGGCGATCGCGGCGGACAGGACGAGCGCGGTGCGACGGCGGCGGGGCAAGGAGACCTCCTGAGGAGATTGTGCGACGGTGCACAAAGTCTTGCGATGATCGATGGTAGGCAGTGGGCAGGCTCTGGCCAACCCATTCGACCAACGATTCACGCACTCTTCGGGCACCGGCGCCTCGCCGCCGTGGCTCGCAGGTCAGCCGGTGATGGCCACCGGGGCGTCCCACGCGTCGCGGTCCACGGTGATCGTGTAGCCGCCGTGGGTCTCCTTGCTGTTGACCATGTACTGGTGGGCGCGGCTGTGGCCGGTGTACTGGCTCGCGCCGAACGGCCAGTCCGCGGTCGTGGTGTTCTGCCTGTCCCACAGCGCGTACCAGAGGTTGCCCGGCAGATCGGTCCTGTCCGTGGCGTTGGCGACGGCCTTGGCGCTGGAGCTGGTGAAGCCGTAGTAGCCCGCGCGGTACGTCTTCGCGCGCAGTTCCTTGTCGAAGGCGCGCACATAGGTGAGCACGGCGTTGTTGCACGACGTGTTCGTCGTGTCGTACGCCTCCATGTCGAGATAGATGGGGCTGCCGGCCTTCATACCCAGGGCGGAGGACTTGGCCACGGCGTCGTCCGCGTCGGCCTTGCCGAGGGAGGCGGCGGTGGCGGCGGTGAGCTTCTCGGGGTTGGAGCCGCTCTGGCAGGGCGGCTGGGCGCCGACGTAGAGCGGGATGAGCTTCCAGCCGACAGCGCTGACGGACTTGACCCAGGACGCGGTGAGGTTGGGCTGGGCGCAGCCGCGGTTCTTGCCGCCCACGTAGACGGCGGCGGCCCCGTAGAAGCGGTCCGTGTGCCAGGCCTTCATGGCCGCCAGGGAGGGCGCGGCACAGGTGTCGAAGGCACGCCCCGTGTACGTCCGCTGCGCTGGCCAGGTCGTGGCGGCCATCGACGTCTGCGCGGCGATGCCGGCCCCGGCAACGACGGCGGCACCGGCGACCGCCCATGTCAGGTACCTGCGCTTCTTCGACTGCCGATGGCTGGACATACCTGGAACCCCACCCCTGTGTGTGCACTGTGCAGCTAAAACGGAC
Organism: Streptomyces sp. HUAS 15-9; assembly: GCF_025642155.1. Classification (NCBI taxonomy): domain Bacteria; kingdom Bacillati; phylum Actinomycetota; class Actinomycetes; order Kitasatosporales; family Streptomycetaceae; genus Streptomyces; species Streptomyces qianjiangensis. Next base: position 3,620,428 of record NZ_CP106798.1, read on the forward strand.
GGCAACCTATCGGGTGCGGCGTGCTCTTTTGGGAAACACCGCCCCCGCAAGATCACAAACTTCCCCCAGGGAACGGTAAAATCCAGCCGCGCACCTATCCGCGCACCTGCCCCAGCCACTGCAGCGTCCGCCGGACCTCCGCGGCCAGCGGGTGTCCGGGGCCATGCAGTCGCTCCACGTCCAGCACCAGCCGCGCGAGCGTGTCGTGGGCGGAGGCCCGGTCGCCGAGGGCCAGCAGCAGAAGGCCGATACGGCGGCGGACGTCATGGGCGAGCTGCGGGTCGCCGGAGACGTACTGGTTCTCGTAGTACGGCAGCAGCGCGCGGTACTCCGCGAGCGCCGCCGCCGGCTCGCCCAGCTGCTCCAGGCACTGGGCGGCGTCGTAGCGGAACCGCAGGGACTGCGGGTCGGCCTGGCCCGCCTCGGAGGCGCGTTCGTCGGCGAGGCGGCGCAGTTCGGGCAGCGCGCGCCGGTACTGGCCGTCGTCCATGAGCGTGGCCGCGTACTGCTTGCGCAGGGTGCGGACGACCGGCGAATGCTCGCCGTGCTGTTCGGCCGCGGTGGGCAGGATCGCGCCGAGGATGTCGACGGCCTGGGTGATGCGGCCCTCGCCGAGCAGGCGCTTGACCTCGTCGACGGCGGCGGCGACATCGGGCTTGTCGGGCACGGGCGCCACCGGGGCGGGCTGCGGCGCGGGGGTGCGCGCGCGGTCCGGCCAGGGGGCGTGCGGGCGTAGGAAGGGGCGGGTGGGGTCCAGGGGTGCCCCGGTGGGTATCCCGCGCGCGGGCAGGAGCAGTGCCAGGTTCTCGTACACCTCCTGCGCGGAGGCGGGGCGGTGCTGCGGGTCCTTGGCGAGCAAACGCAGTACGAGCGCCTCGAGCGTCTCCGGCACCTCGGGGCGGATCCGGCGCACGGGCACCGGCGGCTCGTACAGATGCCGGTGCAGCACCCCGAGCGCCGTCGAGCCGGCGAACGGCACGTCCCCGCTGAGCAACTCGTGCATCAGCACGCCCAGCGCGTACAGGTCGGTGTACGGGCCGACCGCGCCACCCATCGCCTGCTCCGGGGCCATGTAGGCGGGTGAGCCGATGGGCGAGCCGGTGTGGGTCAGACGGGTGGTGTCGGTGTCCATGACGGAGGCGACACCGAGGTCGAGGACGGTGACCGTACCGTCCTGCTTCACCATCACGTTGCGCGGCTTGAGGTCGCGGTGGACGATCGGCACGGCGTGCACGGCGCTCAGTACGGCGCACAGTTGCGCGGCGACCGCGACCGCCCACTGCCAGGGGTACGGATCGTGCTCGGCGAGATGGTCGGAGAGGTCGGCGCCGTCGACGTACTGCATGACGAGGAACAGCTCCTCGCCCTCGCTGCCCGCGTCGTGCACGGTGACCAGACCGGGGTGGTCGACCTGTGCGGTCACCCGGCACTCGCGCACGAACCGGCGGCGCAGTTCGTCGGCCTCCTGCCCCGCCACCTTGTCGGGGCGCAGCAGTTTCACCGCCACGCGCCGGTCGAGCCGCTTGTCGTACGCCGTCCAGACCTGGCCCATGCCGCCCTGCCCGATGAGCGTGGACAGTTCGTAGCGGCCGGCGACGACACGTCCTGTCGCCACGGTCACCGTCCGCCCTCGTAGTTGCCCTCGTGATGCCCGTCGTGCTTGCGCAGGTAGTCACTGAGCTCGTCGAGCTCGGCGCGCACCTGGTCGATGCGGGCGGGCGCCGGACGCTGCGGCGGAGCCGGCACGGGGGGCTGGGGCGGGGGCGTGTGGGTCATCGGGGGCGGGGTGTGCGGGCCGAGCGGGGACCGCGGCGCGGCCGGCGAACTCGGCACGGTCGTCGCGGTGTACGGGGACGCCGGTCCCGCGTACCCGTACGGCATCGCCATCGGCTGCTGCGCGCGATAGGCGTCCCGCAGCCGCTGGAAGTGCCGTATGTCGGCCGCGAGGTAGTACGCCGTCGCCGCGACGAGGGTGCCCAGCAGCAGGGAGATGCCGAAATAGCCGCCGGCGGTGTGGATCTCGTCGCCGGGTTCGCTGCCCAGCAGCACGATGCTGAGGACGTCGGCCGCCAGTACCGCCACGAACAGGCCCCAGTCCAGCGACTTGCGGGTCACGATGGCCAGGCGCAACATCATCGCCCAGGACGCGAAGCCGATACAGGTGAACCCGATCACCACGAACAGCACACGCAGGAAGATCAGCACCGCGGTGTCCGGCGGCCGCTTCAGCGGCTGTGCGTAGCCGTGGCCCTGCATGGTTGCTCCTGTTGCCCGAATTGTGCGCACGTGTCGGTCCGGTGCCGCCCGCTGCGCGGACAACACCGGTCATGCCCTTGTCCCTTCGAGCATATGGCCCGACACGGACAAGCGGCCCGGGTTGTATCGAACCGTTGTCGTGCCGGTCACTTCCCACGACACCGCAGGTACGGACAGGGACACGCGGAGCCGGACGTTCCGGGCGGGAGCGCGGGACACGGCGCCCCCACCGGGTCACTCCGACGACCGCCGGGTCACTCCGGCGCCACCGTGCCGTCCGTCAGGCCGTCGTACATCCCGCGCACGAGCTGCTCCCCGAGTCGGCCCGCGTGCCTGAGCGCCCGCTCGAACTCGTCCAGGGCGCGGAAGCGCGCGCCGTAGCGGCGCTGTTCGTCGAGCGGGAGCCGCGGCAGCTGGAGGCGGCGCACATCGAGGCGTGTGGCGGTGGACGCATAGCTGCTGGCCTGGCGGTTGTTGGCGGTACCGCGCAGGAAGCCGGCGAGGAACCACGGGTCGAGCGCGGTGGGATCGGGGCGCAGGAGCGCGAGGTTGCGCCCCAGGGCGGAGCCCCCCGTCTCCTCGTCGATCACGCGCGCCACCGAGCCGCCGCCGAGCACCGGCACGACGACATCGCCCGGCTCGGTGAGCACGGCCTCCTCGTCGCTCTCGGGGAGCGTCCCAGAGGGCGAGGTTCCGGCGAGGACGTCGTGGTCGGTGAGGACGGGCACGCGCGCGTGGCCGCCGTTGCCGCCGGTACGCATCACCAGGGCGCCCCCGCGCGCGAGTTCACCGATCGTGGTGAGCGTCCAGCGCACGGGCCGCGCGGAGTCGGCGGGCGGCGGGGTGAGGGCGGTGGTCAGGCTCAGGGTCTCGCCGAGCCGCTCGCGCACGGCCGTGAGCTGCTCCGCGCCGTCGGCCGCGGCGGGCGGCGGGAGGTGTCGGGCGGGGGCGAGGTCCACGTCGTCGTCGAGAAGCTCGATCACGGGTACCGAACGGGCCAGCCCCGGACGCTCGTCCAGCCGCCCGGCACGTTCGAAGGCGCGCCAGGCGTCGAGGACGGCGTCCCGCACCGCGCGCCAGTCCGGCCCGCCACGCCCCTCAGTGGCGAACTGCCCGGTGTCGGCGAGCAGCACCTCGGGCTGCGCGGGCGCCTTCTCCGGTCGGCGCAGCACCCAGACGTGCAGCGGGATGTTGTACGGCGGCGCCGCACCCACCGGCAGCGCGACGACGGCCCGCAGCGCACCGCGCCGCAGCAGGTCGGCACGGATACGCCGGCCGGAACGGCGGGAGGCGGCGGCGGGCGGCATGAGCAGCACGGCGGTGCCGCCGTCCTTCAGCCGGGCGAGCGCGTGCTGGACCCAGGCGAGCTCGGACTCGGTGCGCGCCGGGAAGCCGTACTCCCAGCGGGGGTCGTAGGCGAGTTCGTCATGCCCCCAGTTGCGCTCGTTGAACGGCGGGTGGCACAGGACGGCGTCGGCGTGCAGCTCCGGGTACGCGTCACCGCGCAGGGTGTCACCGGCGGCACCGCGCACGGTGGCCCGGGCGTGCAGCGCGAGCCGGAGCGCGGTGAGCGCGGCGAGGTCGGGCGCGCTGTCCTGGGCGTACAGCTCCTGGCCGGGGCGGGCGTCGACGGCACGCAGCAGGGCACCGGTGCCGCAGGCGGGGTCGAGCACGGTGCGGGCGGGGCCGGCGAGGTCGGCCATGAGCCGGGCGAGCTCGGCGGGGGTGAGCGTGTACTGGCGCGGGTTGGCGTCCAAGTGCCGCCCCAGCAGGAACTCGAAAGTCTGCCGAGCCCCCGTCTCGGCCGCCAGCTCGGCGGCGCCGCGCAGGAGGAGGACGGAGGGGAGGAGTTGGGAGGCGGTGGGGGTGTGAACGGCGGGGGTGCCGTTCACGGCGGGTGCGGTGTTAACGGCGGGTGCCGTGTTCACGGCCGTGGCGGTGCTCGCATCGGCCGGGGCCGTGACGGCCGATGGGGCCGTGACGGCCGATGCCGCGTTCACGGCCGGTGCGGTGTTCACGCCGGCCGCGGCTGTGACGGCTGGTGTGGTGTTCACGCCGACCGCGGCTGTGACGGCTGGTGTGGTGTTCACGGCGGGTGGAGTGTTCACACCGGCCGGGGCTGTGGCGGCCGGAGGGGTGTGAACCGCGGCCGAGACGTTGCCCGACGGCGGGGTGTGCACCTGGGCCGGGGCGTTCACGGCGTTCGCATCGTGAGGGGCGTCTGCCGCGGCACGCGTGTTCACAGCTCCCGGAGCGTGAGCAGCCCCCGAGCCGTGAGCCACCCCGGACCTGTTCACACCAGCCGGAGTGTTCACAGCCGCCGCGCCGCCCGCGGCCTGCCAGCTGTGAACACGGCGACCACCCGCCAATCCGAACCGCGGCGCGATCACCTGCTCCAGCGCGGCGGGCAGCATCGCGGCCAGTCGCTCGTCGGATCCGGCGCTGATCTCCAGCCAGTCGGTCGGGCGGTCATGGATGAGCAGCAGGGCGCAGCCCGCGTGCACCAGGGCGGTGACCGGGCCCTCCGGGTGGCCGGCGAGTTGCTGCCAGACGCGTTCGCGCAGGGGGACCTCGGCGAGCTTGCCCTGCTTGCGCAGCCAGGCCTCGACCTCGGCGAGGGCGAAGGACGGGCTGGCCTCGGTGCCGCCGACCGGTTTGGGGAAGTCGGCATGCCGGCGGCGCCAGTTGCTGACGGCGGCGCGGCCGACGCCCGCCAGCCGTGCGATTCCGGCGGCGGTCACTTCTGTCGCGTGGTCCTGCACCCGCCCCGCTCCCCTCGTCCCGTGTGTGACACCGAGCATACCGGCGAACATGTGATCCACCCATTCACGCGCGTGTACGAACCTCCTCGCGTGAACCTTGTTGACTCGGTTCACAGACTCTGCTCTTATTGACCCAGCGAACGAGTGGCCGCCGGAGGGAGGCGGTCACCGTCTCGGGGAGGGGACAGCCATGGGCATGAAGGGCAAGGTCGCGCTGGGCGCCGTCGTGGGGATCGTCGTCATCGGTGCCGTGTCGGCGAACGCCGGCGGCAAGGGCGGCGGCGGATCCGACAGCAGCGACAAGGGCTCTTCGACGTCCGCCGAGCACAACACCGGCGGGAAGAAGGATTCGGGCAGATCGGAGGCGGCCACGAAGAAGTCGGAGGCGGCCACGAAGAAGAAGGCCGCGTTCGACGGGGACGGCGACTTCGAGGTCGGTTCGGACGTCAAGCCCGGCACCTACCGCACCAGCGGCAACACCGACGACATGTGCTACTGGGAGCGCGCCAAGGACGCCTCGGGCGAGATGGACTCGCTGCTGGCCAACGACAACGTCAGCGGAACCAGCTACGTCACCATCAAGCCCACCGACAAGCTGTTCAAGTCCAGCGGCTGCGCGGACTGGGAGGCCGTCGACCCGAAGGCGAAGGGTTCACGCGCCTCGACGATGGACGGCGACGGCGGCATGTTCAAGGTCGGCACCGACATCGCCCCCGGAACGTACAAGTCCTCCGGCAACGCCGACGACTCCTGCTACTGGGAGCGCACCAAGGACGCCGAGCACGGTCTCGACTCGATCATCGCGAACAACAACGTGACCGGCACCGCCGTCGTCACCATCAGCTCCTCCGACGCCTACTTCAAGACCGCCGGGTGCGGCGACTGGAAGAAGAAGGCCTGACCCGGCCGGCCCCCGGCCGCCCGGCCGAGGCCGCGCCATCGGTGCCGTACGCCGTCATTGTCGCCGTACGGCACCGGGGACTCCCCGCTCCACCGGTCGAACCACTCGCCGACACCACACACCAACACCGCTCACCACACTCACCAAGGAACTCCCATGCGTCGCACCGCACTTGCCGCCCTCTGCCTCGCCGCCGCGGCCACCGCGGGGCTCTCCGGCTGTCTGCCGGGGCAGGACAAGGCGGACAGCAAGCCGAAGGGTCCGTTCGCCGGGCTCACCGGCGGTGAGATCGCCGACCGGGCGCTGAAGGCCACCACCGGGGCCTCGTCGCTACGGCTCAAGGGTGATGTCGCCGACGACGAGAGCAACGGCACCATCCAGCTCGACATGGCCCTGAACAAGAAGGGCGAATGCGCCGGCACCATGAGCATGGGCGGTCAGGGCAAGGCCGACCTGATCAAGACCGGGGACACCGTCTACATGAAGTACGACGAGGCGTTCCTGCGCGCCCAGAGCAAGGGCGAGTCCAAGGCCGACACCGACGCGGCCGTGGCGATGCTGGCCGGTAAGTGGACCAAGATGGCCGTGAAGGGCCAGGACGCCAAGGACATCGCGAGCTTCTGCGACCTGGACACCGTGCTCGGCGGCGCCGCGGACGTCAACTCGGACGCCACCCGAGGCAGGACGACCACCGTCGACGGTACGCCGGCGATCGTCCTGCACGAGAAGGACGGCAAGGACCAGTACACGCTGTACGTCGCCACCGAGGGCAAGCCGTATCTGCTGAAGATCGACAGCACGTCCGCCAAGGACCCGGTCCACCTCACCCTCGACGACTACAACCAGCCGGTACCGGCGAAGAAGCCCGCCGGCAAGATCCTCGACCTGGACGCGCTGGGCGGCTGAACCGGCATACGACGCCCCCCCCACTTCGGCCGGCCGGGTGGGAGACTCGGTCGGGACATGACGACCTAAGGAGTTCGCGCGGCATGGCAACGGATGCCCATGAAGAACCGGTTCCGGCACAAGACATACGTGGGCAGCGAGTCCTCGACCTCCTGGACAAGGCAATCGGCGGCCAGAGCCCGCTGGTGCGCAAGAACATCGCCCGGGCCCGCCAGCGGAACCCAGAGGCGACACCGGCACAGGTGATCCGCAATCTGGAGCGGATGTACGTCAGCGCCTTGACCGGGACGGGCGCCGCGGTCGGAGGAACCGCGGCCGCGCCCGGCGTCGGTACGGGGGTGGCACTGGCACTGTCTGCGGGCGCGGCTCTGTCGTCTCTTGAGCTGACCGCCCTCTTCGCGCTCTCGATCGCGGAAATCCACGGAGTGGCCATCGACGAGATCGAGCGCCGCCGAACGATCGTGATGGGAATCATGCTCGGCGGGTCCGGCTCCACCACCATCACCAAGGTCGCCGAGCGGACGGGGCAGCACTGGGGACGTCAGGTCGTCGCCAAGGTACCGGTCGAGACGTTGCGTCAGATCAACAAGATCCTGGGGAAGAACTTCGTCACGAAGTACGGGACGAAGCAGGGAATCATCGTTCTCGGTCGAGTGGCACCGTTCGGTATCGGCGCTGTGATCGGTGGTGGCGCCAACGCCGCCATGGCCACTTTGGCTGTGCGGGCCGGTCGTCGCGCGTTCGGCCCGCCCCCGACGGCATGGCATGACTGACGCGCGGCACACCGTCGACGACCGACAACTCCCGTAGCTGGCCTACGACAAGGCCCAACGGTGCCGCATCCACACGTTGGGCTCGACGTACACGGCGTATCCGCGCTCCGGTTCGCAACGGACCGGGACCAGTGCGCCGGGTACGTCGATGTCGCCCTCGGTGTCGAAGGGCAGCCCGGTCCAACGGCGCCATTCCTCCAGCGAGGCGGCCACCGTCATGGACGCCGGGGCGACGGAGTCGATGGTGGCGCCGGCCCGGGCGTGGACGCGCAGCCACGGGTCGTACGGCAGACCGTCCGGGCGCACCCGGTACGCGTACTCCTCGATGGGAGTGCGGGGCTCGAGGTGCTTGGCGCTGGGGCGGACCGGGGCGACGACCTCGCTGAAGCCGTGCGCGCGGGCGTTGTCGCGCATCGCGGAGAGCATCCGGCCGGACAGACCGGTCCCCTGGACGTGCGGGGCCACGGCGATGGAGATGGCACTGACCGTGTCGGGGCGGGTGCCGCGGCGCAGATCGGCGAAGGCCCAGCCGAGCACCTGGTCCCAGCCGCGGGCGGGCAGGGTGCCGCGGCCCTCGGCACCGAGAGCGAAGGGCACGCTGTAGCCGTGCGCGACGACTTCGCCCCGCTCGTCCTCGGCGAACAGCACATACTCCGGCAGCTCGATCGGAATACGGCCGTAGTAGGCGTTGCCCACCGGGTCGTTGGTGGTGAACTCCAGCCAGGTGTCGGTCATACCGAGAACCTGCTCCAACTTGCCGGGCTGCTCGGCGAGGCTCGTTACCTTCACGTCCATGTGGGCGACGGTATGCGGTGGGCCGACGGCCGGGAAACGGTTTTACGTCCCCCGGGCCCTCTCCCACCCTCCCTCAGTGCGCCCGGAACCGCTCCGGTGCCTTCGTCGGGTTGCCTCCCGAAGGGAGGGTCTGGTCCGGGCAGGTCGTGAGGACCTTCTTCATCGCCGTCTTCTCGGCGGCGGTCACCCACAGGCCGTACTTCTTCTTCACCGCCACCTGGGCGGCGACATAGGCACAGCGGTAGGAGTGGTCGGGCGGAAGCCAGGTGGCCGTGTCGCCGTCGCCCTTGCCGCGGTTGGTGCTCGCGTCGACGGCCAGGAGGTTGAGCGGGTCGTTGGCCAGGGCTATGCGCTTGCTGGGGTCCCAGTACTTGGCGCCCTTCCGCCAGGCGTCCGAGAGGGCGACGACATGGTCGATGTCGACCTGGCTGCGGCCGCGCCGGTAGGTGACGTCCTTGCCGGAGTAGGGGTCGGGGTCCAGCAGGCCGGAGGAGACCTTGCAGGTGCCCCCGGTGAACTTCACGTCCTTCAGGTCGCGTTTGAGGATGTCGTCCCGGGTGTCGCAGGAGTTGGAGTCGGTGTCCGCCCAGGCCGTGCCGAATCTGGCACGGGAGTAACCGGTCTTCGGCGCGCGTCCCTTGACGGTCAGCGAGTCCGCGGCGGCCAGGGCGGCGCCCCCGCCGCCCGAGCGTTCGGGTCCTGAAGACCCCCCGGTCCGCTCTGCCGTGCAGCCGGCCACGGCGAACATCATGACGACAGCGGTGACTGCCCCGCCCCTCAGACGCATCACTGCGCGCCCTCCCCTTGCCTCCCCGGTACCGCCTCCACGCAGGCGGACCGGTCCTGAGCCCACGGTAGCCGTCGGGAGGTTGCGGGGGGATGGGTGGACGGGGACCGAGGGGAGCGGGAGCGGTCACGAACCCAGGATCGATGCCAAGAACTCCCCGACCCAGCCCAGCAACTCCCGTCCGACCAGCGGCTTTCCGCCGACCTTCGCGGTCTTCGGGCGCGGGACCAGCACCTGGTGCACCGCCGGCTTGATGACCGTGCCCGGGTACAGCCGCTTGACCCGCAGCTCCTGCGACTCCCGCAGGTCCACGGGCGCGAACCGGATGTTGGTGCCCTGCAGCACGATCTCGCCGACGCCGCACGCGCGCGCGAGCATGCGCAGGCCCGCCACCAGGAGCAGGTTCTCCACCGGCTCGGGCAACTTGCCGTAGCGGTCGACGAGTTCCTCCCGTACGGCCTTGATGTCCTCCTCGGTGTTGGCCGAGGCGATGGCCCGGTACGCCTGGAGGCGGAGCCGCTCGCCGGGGGCGTAGTCGTGCGGGACGTGCGCGTCGACGGGCAGCTCGATCTTGACCTCGAGCGGCGGCTCCTCCTCGATCTCGCCGGTCTCCAGCTGCCGCCGGTAGTCCGCGACCGCCTCGCCGACCATGCGCACGTACAGGTCGAAGCCGACGCCCGCGATATGTCCGGACTGTTCGCCGCCCAGGAGGTTTCCGGCACCTCGGATCTCCAGGTCCTTCATCGCCACGTACATGCCCGCGCCCATCTCGGTGTGCTGGGCGATGGTCGCGAGCCGCTCGTGGGCGGTCTCGGTCAGGGGCTTCTCCGGCGGGTAGAGGAAGTAGGCGTAGCCGCGTTCGCGGCCCCGGCCGACGCGGCCACGCAGCTGGTGCAGCTGCGAGAGGCCGAAGGTGTCGCCGCGCTCGACGATCAGGGTGTTGGCGTTGGAGATGTCGATACCGGACTCGACGATCGTGGTCGACACCAGGACGTCGGACTTCTTCTCCCAGAAGTCGACGACGACCTGCTCCAGCGTGGACTCCGACATCTGGCCGTGGGCGGTGGCGATGCGCGCCTCGGGGACGATCTCGCGCAGCCGGGCGGCCGCGCGGTCGATCGACTCGACCCGGTTGTGGATGTAGAAGACCTGGCCCTCGCGCAGCAGTTCACGGCGGATGGCCGCGCCGATCTGCTTCTCCTCGTACGGCCCGACGAAGGTCAGGACCGGGTGGCGCTCCTCCGGGGGTGTCGTGATCGTCGACATCTCGCGGATGCCCGTCACCGCCATCTCCAGGGTCCTGGGGATCGGGGTCGCGGACATCGTCAGTACGTCGACGTTCGCGCGCAGCTTCTTCAGCTGCTCCTTGTGCTCGACGCCGAAGCGCTGCTCCTCGTCGACGATGACCAGGCCGAGGTCCTTGAACTTCGTCTCCGAGGAGAACAGGCGGTGGGTGCCGATGACGACGTCCACCGAGCCCTCCCGCAGCCCCTCCAGGACCGCCTTCGCCTCGGTGTCCGTCTGGAAGCGCGACAACGCCCTTACGTTGACCGGGAATTGGGAGTAGCGCTCGCCGAACGTCCCGAAGTGCTGCTGCACCAGCAGAGTGGTGGGGACCAGGACCGCCACCTGCTTGCCGTCCTGCACCGCCTTGAAGGCCGCGCGGACCGCGATCTCCGTCTTGCCGTAGCCGACGTCGCCGCAGATCAGACGGTCCATCGGGACCGACTTCTCCATGTCCTCCTTGACCTCGGCGATCGTCGTCAGCTGGTCGGGCGTCTCCGCGTACGGGAAGGCGTCCTCCAGCTCGCGCTGCCAAGGGGTGTCCGGACCGAAGGTGTGGCCGGGCGCCGCCATGCGAGCGCTGTACAGCCTGATGAGGTCGGCCGCGATCTCCTTGACGGCCTTCTTCGCGCGTGCCTTCGTCTTCGTCCAGTCGGCGCCGCCCAGGCGGTGCAGGGTGGGTGCCTCGCCGCCTACGTACTTGGTGATCTGTTCCAGCTGGTCGGTGGGGATGTAGAGGCGGTCGCCGGGCTGGCCGCGCTTGGCGGGGGCGTACTCGACGACGAGGTACTCGCGGGTGGCGCCCTGGACGGTGCGCTGCACCATCTCGATGTAGCGGCCGACGCCGTGCTGCTCGTGGACGATGTAGTCGCCCGCCTCCAGGGTGAGCGGGTCGATGGTCTTGCGGCGGCGGGCCGGCATCCGGGCGCCGTCCTTGCCGGCCGCCTTCTGGCCGGAGAGGTCGGTCTCGGTCAGGACGGCCAGCTTGAGCGCCGGGTCGACGAAGCCGTAGTCGATCGAGCCGCAGGAGACGTGGACGACCGAGGGGGTGAGCTCGGCGAGGTCCGCGTCGAGGCGGGCGGCGATGCCCTCGCCGCCGAGCACCTCGACCGTACGGGCCGCGGGGCCGTGGCCCTCGGTCACGAAGACCGTGTGCCAGCCGTCGGCGAGCCAGCCCTTGGTGTCGGCGAGGGCGCGCGCGGTGTCGCCGCGGTAGGTCTCTGGCGCGTGCATACCGAGCTTGAGGGTGTCAGCGTCCAGTTCCTCGTCGGCGGCGAACGGCGACACCGACCACCACATCATGTCGAGCTCGCGCGCGCGGTCGCGGACGTCGGCGATGGACCACAGGGAGGCCGCGCCGACGTCGATGGGCGCCTCGCCGCCGCCAGCGGTGGCCGCCCAGGAGGCCTGCAGGAACTCCTGGCTCGTGGCGACCAGATCCGCGGCACGCGTGCGTACCCGCTCCGGGTCGCACACGACGGCCATCGCGCCCTCGGGCAGTACGTCGAGGAGCAGCTCCATGTCGTCGACCAGGACCGGGGCCAGCGACTCCATGCCCTCGACCGCGATGCCCTCGGCGATCCTGCCGAGCAGTTCGCCCAGCTCGGGGTGCTGTTCGGCGAGGGCACGCGCGCGTGCACGGACGTCCTCCGTCAGCAGGAGCTCACGGCAGGGCGGCGCCCACAGACCGTGCTCGGCGACCTCCAGGGAGCGCTGGTCGGCGACCTTGAAGTAGCGGATCTCCTCGACGTCGTCGCCCCAGAACTCGATGCGCAGGGGGTGCTCCTCGGTGGGCGGGAACACGTCGAGGATGCCGCCGCGTACGGCGAACTCGCCGCGCTTCTCGACCAGCTCGACACGGGAGTACGCGGCGGCCGCGAGGGCTTCGACGATCTCGTTCAGGTCGGCGGTCTGCCCGGTCTTCAGGGCCACCGGTTCCAGGTCGCCGAGGCCCTTGACCTGCGGCTGGAGCACGGATCGTACGGGCGCCACGACGACGGAGACCGGGCCGGTCTCGGGGTCGTCGGGCCTGGGGTGGGCGAGGCGGCGCAGTACGGCGAGGCGGCGGCCGACGGTGTCGCTGCGGGGGCTGAGCCGCTCGTGCGGAAGGGTCTCCCAGGAGGGGTACTCGACGACGCCCTCGGCGGGCAGCAGTGAGCGCAGGGCGGCGGCCAGGTCCTCGGCCTCACGTCCCGTCGCCGTCACGGCCAGCACCGTGCGGGCGGCCTCGCGGGCCAGGGCGGCGATGGCGAAGGGGCGGGCTGCCGGGGGGCCGACCAGGTCGACGTGCGTCCGGTTGCCGTCCTCGGCCGCCTTGATCGCTTCCGCGAGGGCGGCGTCCTTGACGACGGCGTCGAGCAGACCGTGCAGGCTCATGAGGGCTTCCATCCCAGGGAGGGGCAACGCAAACAGCCCGACACGTCGCACGGGCCGGGGTTGCCAGCCTACGACGCCGCGGGCGCCGGTGGCGCGCCCGGACCTCTCAGCCCGCCCGACGGGTGCCCCCAGACGGTGTCACCGCTGCCGGTGAAGGTGACGGTCACGCCGCGGCCCGGTTCGACCGTGACGAGCAGGGGCGAGCCGAAGGCCCGCGCGATCCGTTCCAGCAAGGGAAATGTCGGCATGCATTTTCCGTGCTCCAGCCGGGAAATCGCCCCCTGGGTCAGACCGGAGAGTTCCGCGAGCCGGGTCTGTGTCATTCCGGTTCTTCCGCGCCATTCACGCACGGCTCGCCCCAGGGTTTCTTCCAGTCTTTCGTCAGGAATTCTCCTGCGCTCGGCGCAGTCCAAAGCCATCCCCCGTTGATGACGCACCTTCACTCCCGGATCGCTCGAGACCGACGAACCTCGGAACATACGAATATACGTACGCCCGGAGAGTAGCCGAAGTGCGACTTCGACCAACGCCCACTTGAGCAAGATCTGAGCTTTCCCTCACCCCTGTCGACCGACGCCCCGGGCCAGCCCGCCCCGATGTATAGCGAGACTGGTATAAAGACGCCCGGCCGACACGTATGGGCAGCTCAGACAACCCGGAGCGATATATTCCGAATTTCTCGACGGGCCGATCGACAGGAAGTCAATTGCTCCCGTGGCGCGGACATGCCATCGTTGCCGCCACCTCGATCGGAAAGGGAAAGCAGCCTTGACCAAGTTGCGTGCCACACTGACCGGAATCGCCCTTTCGGGCACCCTCCTCGCCACTGGCGCAGCGCCCGCTCTGGCGGATTCGGCAGCGTCGACCGGAAATTCCACTCACGCGGTAACCGCCGCCGTGTCCAAAGCGCAGAAGCTCGCCAAGCTGAAGAACCTCACCCTGGCCGATCAAGGCTCGTTCGGGAGGTGGTACGTGGCGATGAACGACCACAAACAGCACAAGCAGTCGATCGACAAGTACAAGTTCAACTGGAACACCGATTACTGCACCCACGCTCCGGACACGATGGCCGGCGGCTACGACTTCCACATGGCCTGCTGGCGCCACGACTTCGGCTACCGCAACTACAAGTCGCTCATCGGCAACTACTGGTTCAAGAAGGACCACCACAAGAAGCGCGTGGACGCGGCGCTCCTCGACGACATGTACACCGCCTGCAACTACCGTCCCTGGATCGACCCCTACACGCCCGAGATGCGCGCGAAGCTGAAGCAGGCCTGCCGCAAGCAGGCGAGGGTGTACTACGGCGCGGTCAGCGCCGCCGGCTGATCCACCGGGATCCACCGCCGTCGGCCGTGACCGGTGGCGAGCACATGGACGGCGGGGCACGGAGTCGATCTCCGTGCCCCGCCGTTCCCCCGTTCCCCCGTTCCCCCGTTCCCCCGTTCCCCTGTGTCCCCGCCGTGGTCGCCTAGTCCGTCGCGATGGCGTTCAGCACGTTCATCCGCGCCGCCCGGAACGCCGGCACCAGGGCCGCGAGCAGGCCCACGAAGGCCGAGCCGATGAAGACCCCGGTGATCGTCGGCCAGGGGATCTCCAGGGCCTTCATGCCCTCCAGAGCGAGGAGCTTCTGCGCGGTCGCGCCCCAGCCCATGCCCAGGCCGAGCCCCAGCAGCGCACCGAACACGGCGATGACCACCGACTCCAGCCTGATCATGCGGCGCATCTGGCGCCGGGAGAGGCCGAGGGCCCGCATGAGGCCGATCTCCCGGGTCCGCTCCACCACCGACAGTGCCAGGGTGTTCACCACGCCCAGGACCGCGACCACGATCGCGAGAGCGAGCAGGCCGTACACCAGGTTGAGCAGCTGCCCGATCTGCTTGCGCAGGTCCTTCTTGTAGTCGGACCGGTCCATGACCGTCACCGACGGGTCCGCGGCCACCGCCTTCTTGAGCGCGGCGTAGACCTGATGCTCGTCACCGCTGTGCCCGGCGAGCACCCCGATGTCCAACGGCATCCGGTCCGCGGGCATGTACCTGGCGACCGTGGTGACGGCGGTGTACATCTTCCCCTTGTCGATCGAGGTGTCGTCCGAGGTCACGGCGGCGACCCGGAGCCGGGCCGTGCGTCCCCCGTCGAAGGCGACCTTCAGGGTGTCGCCGACCTTGACGCCGTTCTCGTGGGCGAAGTCCGAGCCGACGGACATCGCGTCGCGCCCGTAGACGGCGGACAGGTGGCCCGAGAGGGTCGTGCGGCGCACGTCCTGCGGATAGGCGGGGTCGGTCGCGAACAGTTTCTGCCGGTGAGCGGTGCCATTCGGCAGGGTCAGCTCGGCGGGCACCTCCTTGAGGCGGGAGACTTGGGCGAGGCCGGGAGTGTCCCGGACGGCCTTCACCGCGGCCGGCGTGAGGGGCTTGCTGCCGCCGCTCGCCTCGATGATGAAGTCGGCGCCGACCGACTTGTCCAACTCGTCGCTGGCCGAGGCCACCATCGAGGAGCCCACGACCGACAGGCAGGCCACCAGGGCCAGGCCGATCATCAGCGCCGCGCCGGTGGCGCCGGTGCGGCGCGGGTTGCGCAGCGCGTTGCGCTCGGCCATCCGGCCGACCGGACCGAAGATCCGCAGCATGACCGCGCCGAGGACGCGTACCAGGCCGGCGGCGAGCAGGGGGCCGATTGCGACAAACCCGATCAGGGTCAGCACCACGCCCAGGCCCAGCCACGCCGAGCCGTCCTTGGCCTGGTCGGCGGTGGCGGCCACGTGCAGGCTCCAGCCGCCGGCACCGGTCAGCACCAGGCCGATCAGGGCCCGTACGACACCTGCCCTGGCGTCGGCCGGGGCGCCCGCCTCGCGCAGCGCCGCCATCGGGGAGATCTTGCCGGCGCGCCGGGCCGGCAGATAGGCCGCCAGGACGGTGACGACCACGCCGAGGAGCAGGCCGAGGGCCGGAGTGGTCCAGGCGACGGTCAGATCGTCGGTGGACAGATGCATGCCCATGGTGCCCATGAGCTTCATCAGGCCGACCGCGATGCCGACCCCCGCGCCGACACCGAGGGCGGACCCGATGGCGCCGAGCAGCAGGGCCTCGACGAGCACGGAACGGTTGACCTGCTTGCGGGAGGAGCCGATGGCGCGCATCAGGCCGATCTCGCGGGTGCGCTGGGCGACCAGCATCGAGAAGGTGTTGACGATCAGGAAGATGCCGACGAGGAAGGCGATTCCGGCGAAGCCGAGCATCGCGTACTTCATGACGTCCAGGAACGACTTGACGTCCTTCTGGTTGGCGGCGGCGACCTCCTTGGCGGTCTGCACCTTGTAGCGGTGACCGAGTTCGGCGCTGACGTTCTTCTTCAGCTGCGCGTCGGTGACGCCCTTGGCGGCGGTGACGTTGACGTTGGTGTACACGCCGGTGCGACCGACCAGGTTCTGCTGGGCGGTCTTCGTGTCCAGGTAGAAGATCGCCGCGCCGGGGTTGGTGACGGTGAAGGTGGCGATGCCGGACACGCGCGCGTGGTGCGTGCCGATCACGGTGATCACGCCGATCTCGTCGCCGAGCTTGAGGTGGTGCTTGTCGGCGGTGTCCGCGTCGACCATGACCTGGGCGGGGCCCTTGGGCGCCGCACCCTTGGTGATCTTCATGGTGCGGGCGTCGTTGGTGTTCCAGCTGCCGACGATGGTCGGCGCGCCGCTCTTGGGCGAGAGCTTGTCCAGGTCGTGGTCGACGACGGTCACCGAGGTCGAGAACACCGTGCCCTCGGCCTTCGTGACGCCCTGGGCTCTGCGGACCTCGCCGAGCACGGAGGCAGGCATGACCGGCGGCCTGCCGGTTCGGGAGGTGGTCTCGCCCGTGTCGGACGCGTCCTTGGCGGTGACCGTGACGTCCGAGGCCGTCGCCTGGAACAGCTTGTCGAACGTCGTGTTCATGGTGTCGGTGAACACCAGCGTGCCGCACACGAACGCCACCGACAGCAGCACCGCGATCGCCGACAGCGCCATGCGTCCCTTGTGCGCGAAGAAGTTGCGCATCGAGGTCTTCAGGACGGTCATGACGTACGGCCCCGGGCGTCGAAGTCCTTCATGCGGTCCAGGACCTGGTCGGCCGTCGGCTGGTACATCTCGTCGACGATCCGGCCGTCGGCGAGGTAGAGCACCCGGTCCGCGTAGGAGGCAGCCACCGGGTCGTGGGTGACCATCACGATGGTCTGGCCCAGCTCGTCCACCGAGCGGCGCAGGAAGCCCAGCACCTCGGCGCCCGCGCGCGAGTCGAGGTTTCCGGTCGGCTCGTCACCGAAGATGATCTCCGGGCGGGCGGCCAGGGCGCGGGCCACGGCGACGCGCTGCTGCTGGCCGCCGGAGAGCTGGGTCGGCCGGTGCTTGAGCCGTCCGGCCAGGCCCACGGTCTCCACGACCCGGTCCAGCCAGGCCTTGTCCGGCTTGCGGCCGGCTATGTCCATGGGCAGGGTGATGTTCTCCAGCGCGTTCAGCGTCGGCAGCAGGTTGAACGCCTGGAAGATGAACCCGATCCGGTCCCGGCGCAGCTGCGTGAGCTTCTTGTCCTTCAGGCCGGTGATCTCGGTCTCGTCCAGATAGATCTGGCCGCTCGTCACGGTGTCGAGTCCGGCGAGGCAGTGCATCAGGGTGGACTTGCCGGACCCCGAGGGGCCCATGATCGCGGTGAACTGGCCGCGGGCGATGTCCACGTCGACGTGGTCGAGCGCGACGACACGGGTCTCCCCCGACCCGTACGCCTTGACGACCTGCCGGGCCCGCGCGGCAACGGCCGTAGGCCCTCCAGTGCCCCCGTGCCTGGGAATGGTCACAGCCGATGTCACGGTAAGTCTCCTATGTCGGTGAGCGGATGGGCGGCGCGAGGTGCGCCGCCGGTCGTTCGCGGTGATGCGTCGAGGCGGTACGTGGATGAGTCTCGTGGCCGGCTGGGGTGCGGCGCGCTGGTGCGAAGCCCCGTCTTGTGCGGGGGAAAACCCCACCCCTGGCGGTTCGGACAACCGCCCCCCGGCGGCGTAAAGCCAGGTTAAGGACGACCGGGGGGCCGTTCCTCCTCCGGCGGTACGAACCCTCCCCGAGCCGTAGTGAGGAGAGACCCCTAGGGGCCGTCCACCGTCGGGTGGAGTTCCTGTAGGGGTCGGGTCCGCCCGGCAGCCCACTCAGCCTCCACCCTCCCGTCGCGTCATGGTCAAGTGGGAAGCTGTCCCGGGTCGGATAGTTGCACGGGGAACACAACAGGAGAGAACGGGGAGGGGATCCGGGTGGGCGGTACGAGACCGGCGGCTCGGGACAGCGCCGAGCGCACCGTGCCCGCCCGGCGGGGCGCGGTCGTCGCGGCCCTGATGCTCGCGATGGCACTGGCCGCGCTCGACTCCACCGTGGTCTCCACGGCCGTACCGCAGATCGTCGCCGACCTCGGCGGGTTCTCCGTCTTCTCCTGGCTGTTCTCCGGCTATCTGCTCGCCGTCACGGTCACCCTGCCCGTCTACGGCAAGATCTCCGACACCTTCGGCCGCCAGCCCGTCCTGGTGGCGGGCGCGGCCGTGTTCCTGCTGGGGTCGCTGCTGTGCGCGGCCGCGTGGAACATGGGCGCGCTGATCGCGTTCCGCATCGTGCAGGGCCTGGGCGGCGGGGCGCTGCAGGGCACGGTGCAGACCCTGGCCGCCGATCTGTATCCGCTGGAGGAACGCCCGAAGATCCAGTCCAAGCTGTCCACGGTGTGGGCGGTGTCGGCGGTCGCGGGACCGGGGATCGGCGGGGTGCTGGCGGCGTACGCGGACTGGCGCTGGATCTTCCTCGTCAATCTGCCCATAGGCGGCGCCGCGCTCTGGCTGGTCGTCCGTCATCTGCACGAGCCGGAGCGCGAGCGCCCCGTGTCCGCGCGCGTCGACTGGGCGGGCGCGCTGGCGGTCTTCGCGTGCGGCGGGGTGCTGCTCACCGCGCTGGTGCAGGGCGGGGTCGCCTGGCCGTGGCTGTCCGCGCCGTCGCTCGCCCTGTTCGCCACGGGGCTCGCTCTGGTCGGCGTGGTGGTGTGGGTGGAGCGGCGGGCGGCGGAGCCGATCATCCCCGGGTGGGTGTGGCGGCGCCGTACGATCGCGGCGGTCAATCTGGCGCTGGGCGCGCTGGGTCTGCTGATGGTGGCGCCGGCGGTCTTCCTGCCCACGTACGCGCAGTCGGTGCTCGGGCTCACCCCCGTGGCCGCCGGATTCGTGCTGTCCGTGTGGACGCTCAGCTGGCCGGTGTCGGCCGCGCTCAGCCAGCACGTGTACCGGCGGATCGGCTTCCGCGACACCGCGATGCTCGGCATCGGCACGGCCGCGCTGATCCTGTTCGCGTTCCCGTTCCTGCCGTACCCGGGAGCGGCCTGGCAGCCGACGCTGCTGATGCTGCTGCTGGGCGGCGCGCTGGGGCTGTTCCAGCTGCCGCTCATCGTGGGGGTCCAGTCGACGGTGGGGTGGGCGGAGCGCGGTACGACCACGGCGTCGGTGCTCTTCTGCCGGCAGACCGGGCAGACCGTCGGCGCCGCCGTGTTCGGCGCGGTCGCCAACGGGGTGCTGGCCGCGCGGCTGGGCGGCACGGGCGACCTGGACTCGGTGACGCGGGGGCTCGACGCGGGTACGGCGCCGCAGGCCACGCGGCATGCGATCGCCGACGCGGTGCACGCGGTGTATCTGGGGGCCGCGTGCGCCGCGGGACTGGCGTTTCTGGTGCTGCTGTTCCTGGCGCCGCGGCGCTTCCCCGTGCGGAAAGACTGACGGAGAGACAGAAAAAATCTGAGTTAACGCGGGTAACACCCGAGGTCAGGAGCCTTTTTGCGTAGTAAGCGCATACCGACCGTCCAGTTTGGTGAAAACGTCGCGCACCCCGGAGCCTGCGAGTAGCGTGCGTGGCTCGCAACCCCCAATCTCCCTGCGGTCCGCCGCCACGGACCCGAGCCGGCAAGGAGCACGGGATGTCCCACGACCCGTATCCATCCGTCCCGTCTTCGTACCCCTCCCCGTCCCCGTATCCATCCGTCCCGTCTTCGTACCCCTCCCCGTCCCCGTATCCCTCCGCCCCGTCCCCGTATCCACCCCCACCATCCCCGTATCCCTCCGCCTCCTCCCCGTACCCACCCGCCCCGCCGCATCTCACCTACCCGTGGCAGCCGCTGCCCACCGAACTGCCCAGGCCCCGCCCCCGGCCCCACCGCACCCCCCTCGGCCACCACAGCGACCTGCGGGTCCTGCGCACCGCCTACCGCTGGCAGCGGCGCACCGCCACCCTCACCGCCCTCGGCTACTTCACGCTCTTCCTCGTCCTGTCGGCGTTCGCCCCGGACGTCATGAGCAGCACATTCACCGACGGCATCCCCACCGGACTGCTCCTCGCGCTCCTCCAACTCCCCGTCACCTGGCTGGCGATCGCGCTGTACGAACACACCGCGCGCCGCCGTGTCGACCCGATCGCGGACCGCATCCGCAAGCAGGCGGAGCTGGACGCCAGGCGGGGGGCGTGAACCATGACCGGGTTCACGGGATTCAGCGATTCGGCGCAGACGATGTCCCTGGTCGCGTTCTCCGCCGTGGCCACCATCACGCTCCTGCTGTGCGTGATGACCGGCCCCGACCGTGACGACCTCGACGAGTTCTACACCGGCTACGGCTCCCTGTCCCCCATGCGCAACGGCCTGGCGATCGCGGGCGACTACATCTCCGCGGCCACCGTGCTCGGCACGGGCGGAGTGATCGCCCTGTGCGGATACGACGGCATCGTGCTCGCGCTGAGCACCACCCTGTCGCTGATGCTGATGATGTTCCTGCTGGCCGAACCCCTGCGCAACGCGGGCCGGTTCACCATGGGCGACGCGCTCGCCCGCCGCATGCCCGGACGCTGCGTCCGCGTCACGGCCTGCGCGGTGACCATCGCGGCACTGCTGCCGCTGATGCTGGTGCAACTCGCCGGCACCGGACAACTGCTGGCCTTCATCCTCGGTTTCACCAGCGAGTCACTGAAGACGGGCTGCGTCATCGGACTGGGCGCGCTGATGATCAGCTACGCGGCGATCGGCGGCATGAAGGGCACCGCCCTCATCCAGATCGTGAAGATCGTGATGCTCCTCGGCTCGGGCACCCTGGTCGCCCTGCTGATCCTGCACCGCTTCGCCTGGGACCCCGGCGCCCTGTTCGACGCCGCGGCCCGGCAGAGCGGGGCCGGGGACGCCTTCCTGCACTCGGGGCTCCAGTTCACGGGCGGGACCAGCCCCCGACTGGACATGATCACGTCCGAGCTGACGATCGTCGTGGGCGGCGCCTGCCTGCCGCACATCACCATGCGCATGTACACCGCCTCCAGCGCCCGTCAGGTACGCCGCTCGATGTCCTGGGCGGTGTCCAGCGTGGCCGTGTTCGTCCTGGTCATCACGGTCGTCGGCCTCGGCGCGACGGCCCTGATCGGCCGTACGACGATCGCCCAGGCCGACCCTCAGGGCAACACGGCGTATCTGCTGGGCTCCAGGGCGGCCTTCGGACCGGACGTGTCGAGCGCCGAGACCTTCCTGTTCACCACGGTCACCACGGCGATCTTCCTGACCCTCCTGGCCTCCGTCGCCGGAATGATCCTGGCCTGCGCCAACTCCCTGGCCCACGACGTGTTCTCGGGCCGGGTACGGGAGATGTCGGCCCGCCGCGAGATGACCCTGGCCCGCTTCTCGGCCCTGGCGATCGGCGCCCCGACCATCCTGCTGGCCACCCTGGTCCAGCACCGCAGCCTGCAGCCCCTGGTGACCCTCTCCTTCTGCCTCGGCGCCTCCGCCATCGCCCCCGCCCTCGTCTACAGCCTCTTCTGGCGCCGCTACACCCGAACCGGCCTGATCTGCACCCTGATCGGCGGCTCCCTCGCCGTGCTGCTGCTGATGCCGGGCACCAACCTGGTCTCCGGCTCACCGATCTCGGCCTTCCCCGAGGCCGACTTCAACTGGTTCCCGTTCACGACGACGGGCATCGTCTCGATCCCGGCGGGCTTCCTCTTCGGCTGGCTGGGCACGATGGCCTCCGGCCGGAGCAAGGCGGAGGAGCAACGGCGGCAGTACGAGGCGGTGGAGGGGTGGATCCTGGCGGGGGCCGTACGCAGGGGGAGTTGAGGCACAACGGGGCGAGGCGCGGGGGAACCGGGCCGCACCGGGCTCACTCGAGCGCGGCCTGCCCGGTCAGCGACGTCAGGCTGTCGCGCATGTGATCCATGTGTGCCTGCACGTCGTCCCACCGTTCCCCGTGCTCGCGCAGCATCCGCTCCGTCTCCCGCGCGATCCGGTCCTCCCGCACCCGCGCCGCGGCAACGAGATCGGCGGCACGCGCGTGTGCCTCCTCCTGGCACCGCCGTGCCGCCGCCTCCGCCTCCCCGAACTCCCGTTTCGCCTCGGCCAGCGCGGCCTCGGCCCGGGCCAACTGCTCGACGTGCCGCTTCTCGAGCGCGGCGGCCAGTTCTACGGCCTCCCGGTCGGCCTCGGCCCACCGTTCGGCGTGCTCCCCGGCCTGCCCGGCGAGCATCGCCTCGGTGCGCTGCCGCACCTCCCGCAACGCGGCGAGCGCCTCGCTGCGCCCCTCCTTCACCTCGCGCCGGGCGCCGATACGCAGGTTGTCCGCCTCGGCGCGGGCCGCGAGGAGCCGCTGCCGGGAGCGTTCCTCGGCCTCCGCACGCAGCGCGTCCGCCTGTTCCTGCGCCGTGCGGCGCACCTCCAGGGCGTGCGCCTCCGCCTCGGCGAGATGTTCCCGTGCCTCGCGCCGCGCGCCCTCCCGCACATCCGCCGCTTCTTCCGCCGCGAGCTGGAACACGCGCCGTGCGCGCTCCCCGAGCGTCTCGTACGTCTGCGGCGCGAGCCGCGCGACCCTCTCGCGCAGCCGTTCCGCCTCCGCCCCCATGTCCTTGGCGAGCACGGTGAGCCGTGCGGCCCGCTCCCACGCGGCGTCGCGGTCCCGGGAGAGTGCCGACGCGTACACGTCGACCTGCTCGGGGCGGTAGCCGCGCCCCCGGGCGGTCGCGAAGCGGTACGGCGACTCCGAAGCGCTGCTCACCGTGGAACCCCTCTCCACCCGCCCCACACGCACCGACGATGGTGCGCACATCTTTATGGAACAGGCGCAAGTGTTTATAACGCGACACTCCAGGCATAAGCAACGAACATGACGACACACCACCTGAAAAGGGCAGGGCCCGGCCGTACGACTTCGTACGACCGGGCCCTGCCCTTGACGATGCGTCAGTTACGCCGGATACGGGTCACAGCAGCCCGTCCCACATCTGCTCCAGCAGCACCGACCACCAGCTCTCCGGCGAACCCAGCGCGGCCGGGTCGAGCGAGGCGAGCTGCGCCTGGAAGTCGACGGTCCAGCGGCCCGCCTGCTCCTGGTTCAGACCGAACCTCAGCCGCCACATCCGGCCCAGCAGCGCCAGACAGCGCGCGAACTCCGGCAGCCCGCTGTTCACGAACTGCGCCGGTACGGGAGCACCGCCCGGCCCCGCCTCCACGGGGACCGCGACGATGTTCGCCGTGCCGTACTGCACACAGATCGCCTTGCCGAAGTCGGTGCCCATGACCAGGTACGAGCCCGCGTCCGGAGCCGGCTGCACGCCCCGCTCCTGCGCCAGCTCCGCCAGCGTCGGCACCGGACGGCCCGGCTGGGCCTGCGCCCAGAAGAACGGGCCCATGTCCAGCGGCAGTCCGGCCGCCACCAGCGTGTGCGCCACGACCGGCGGCACACCCTGCCGCGACACCGCCGCCTGCTCGAACCGGAACACCCCCGGCCCGAACGCAGCCGCCAGCTCCTGAGCGATCGCCTCCGGCGGGACCGGCTGCGCCGGCGGCACCTGCGGCACCGGCATCCGCACCGGCGCCGGCCGCGCGGGCCCGTCCGCCACCTGGTGCAACTCACCCTGGTGCGCCAGCAGTTGCTGCATGCCCTGCTGGCGGCTCGCGTGGTCGGTGCCGTACGGCGCGATGCTCGTGATCCGCGCCTGCGGCCACTGCTCCCGGATCATCCGCGCGCAGTAGGCACCCGGCAGCGCACACGACTCCAGCTCCGTGTGCAGCTCCAGCACCTGGTCCGGCGGCACGTTCATGGCGCGCAGCTCGTGGAAGATCTGCCACTCCGGGTGCGGCGTACCCGGCGCCGAACGCCGGATCAGCTGCTGCTCGGAACCGTCCTGGGCGCGGTAGCGCAGCACGGCCTGATACCCCGGGCCGACCGTCGGCTGCCCCTGCGGCGGATAGCCGTACGCAGGAGGCTGCTGCCCGGGCACGGGCTGACCCGGCATGGGCTGGCCCGGCACCGGCTGTCCAGGCGGCGGCATCGCGCCGTGCGGTGGCATCGGCTGCGGGGCGCCCGGGGGCACGCCGGGAGCGCCCGGCATCCCGGGCACGCCGGGGGCCTGCGGCGGCGGGGGCGCGCCGGGGCCGGCCACCGGGGGCGCGGCCAGCACGGTCTCCGCGTGATGTACGGCCTCTCGCGCGCCCCCGCAGCGCCCGGAGGCTGGGGAGCGCCGGGGCCCGCCGGAGGCATACCGGGGGCTCCGGGAGCGCCTGGCGGAACCGGTGCGCCGGGCACACCCGGAATGCCCGGGGCGCCGGGCGGCTGCGGCGCGCCCCCGCCCGTGCCCCCGCCCATCTGGGACGGGTCGGCCAGCACCGTGGCCGCGTGATGCACATTGCCGGGAGGCGTGCCGCCCGGCGCACCGGGCGGGTTGGGGGCACCCGGCGGAGTCGGCGCGCCCGGCGCACCCGGTCCGGCCGGACCCTCCGGCCCTTCGGGACCGAGCGGCGACATGAGCTGGGTCGGCACATACCCACCCGCCGACGCGCCCGGAGCACCCGGGGCGGGCGGCGGCGGAGGCGTGCTCCCCGGCCGCGCGCCCGGCGCACCCGGAACACCCGGCGGCGGAGGCGGCGCGCCCACCGGGCCCCGCGGCCGACGCGGCGGCGGCGCGGCCTTGCTGGTCGCTGCGTCCGCGATGTCACTGGCGTTGGGCGCCAGCGGACGCCCCGGACCGGCCGGGGGACGAGGCGCCTCCGGCACACCGCCCGGCGTCTGCGGGTAGCCGTACCCGGGGCCGCCCGGAGGCGGAGTGCCCGGCCGGCGGGAGCGCCGGGACCCTGGGGGTAGCCGTACGTGGGCGCGGCCGGCGGCGCGGCACCCGCAGGGGGCGTACCCGGAGCCGCCTGCCCCTGCGGATAGCCGTACGGAGGCGGAGGCGGCGTGCTGCCCTGCGGCGCGCCGGGCACACCCTGATCGCCGAGCGCCGGAGTGACCGCCGTCGGCGGCAGATGGCTGCCACCCGACATCAGCGCCGTCTTGGCGTCCGGCGGCGTGGCTCCGTCACCGGAGTCGCTCAGCGGCGGCGCGAACACCGTCGCGGGCAGCGGCACGGAGCGGTCCTCACCGGCGTCCGCGTTGGTGTCCGTACCGGCCCAGGGCGTCGCACCGGCAGGCACACCGTGCGCCCCGTCACCCGGCTCGGCACCACCCGCGGCCGGCCACCCCGCACCACTGCCCCCGGAACCGACCGGAGTCCCCGGCGCGGGAGTCGCCGCGGCAGGCGGCGCGGCAGAGGGCTCCGCGGCCGCGGCCGTGGGCACCCCGGCCTGCGTCTGGGGAAGCTCACCGTCCGACGAGCGCCGATCCGGGATCCCCAGCTTGTCCGCCGCCTCCTGCAACCATTCCGGCGGGCTCAGCAGGAACGACGTCTGGTTCAGATCCACGCGGGCCGCGGGCGCCGGCACCGCGTCCTCGACCTCGTCCGCACGGCCGTACTCCTCCTCGTACCGGCGGATCACCTCACCCACCGGCAGCGCCGGCCACAGTGTCGCCTCACCGCTGTCCCGCGCGATGACGAGCCGCTGCGCACCCGCGTCCGAACGCGGCCCCTCCGCACGGTCCTCGCCCCACACCACAAAACCGAGGTCGAACTCCCGCACCCGCACCTCACGGTGCTGATACGCCGGAACGTCCCCGTTGATCCACTCTTCCGCGCGCTCCTGCGCCTGCGCGAACGTCACCATCGCCGAGCTCACTCCCCCATGGAAGAGACCGGAACGGCATGCGCGAAACCGCCGTCCACCATCAGGTTCGCCACCGTCTCCAACTCCGGCGGACTGCCCGCCAGCCGGGACAGGAACGCGTCGAAGTCGTCACCGCACGGCAGCAGCAACCGCTCCACACGCTCCGCCGGAGACATCGAAGGATCCACGTCCCGCGCATCGTCGTACGCGCAGAACCACACCGAACCGAGCCGCTCGCCCTTCACCTTCACCGCGAGCAACCCGCCCTGCACGAAGGCCACACCCAGGTAATCCTTCGTCAGATGGTCACGCAGGCACTTGTTCACATAGACCAGGTCATTGACCGCAGCCTCGTCCCGCACCGTGAAGAACGGCTGGTCCACCAGCAGCCCCAGCTCCGCGTCCAGTGCCGTGCCCACCGGCGCGCAGCCGCCCGCCGCCTTGAGGAAGGAGCGGTACGCACCCGGCAGCCGGTACCCCAGGTCCTCCTCGACCCCCTGCACCTGCTGCTCGGTCACCGCGACACCCGACTTCGGCAGCCCGACATGCGCCGGACGAGTCTCCTGCAACGGCCGCGTCCCCCGCTTGCCGTGGTCCACCCGCGCCGTCGCCAGACCGGCGTGGTGCCGCAGCAACGCCTTCACCTCGACCGGAACCAGCTCCAGCCGCCGCGAACCGACCACGTGATGCCACGTCCAGCCGTGCGGCGTCGCCACCTCCGGCACCGTGTCCCACAGGTCGTGCCCCGTCGCCGACAACGCCGCGTTCGCCGACACATAGTCCGTCAGCCGCAACTCGTCGACACCGAAACCCTCGGGCGGTTCGGCGATCTCCGCGGCCGCGCGCGCGTAGGGCGAGAAGTCGGGGTAACCGTGCTCATCGATACGTACCCCTCTCGGGTGACGTGCCGCCCGGACCGGATCCGGGAAATGCACGACCTGCCCGGCATAGGCCGCGTTCGGCGGCGCGGCTTGCTGCCCGAGCCGACCTGTCGTCATGGCGGTTGCCCCCTGCGGCACTCTGTACGAACCGAAACCGCACCATATGTGGCACGCGACGGTCCGTATTCGACTGTCTCTGCAACGTCTACGACACGTTGACCGCGCGCATCGCGGTGCCGACAGCCTATGCGGTACACGGACACCGGTCACCGGGCCTCCACTTCCGTGACCAGCCGTCACCCCGCCGTGACAGCCTGCCCAAACCCGGGCGTGTCGCACCGCCCCAGCTTCCGCACCAGCCACGGCATTTGGCACTCTGTGACCTTCGGGGGACGCCCGGAAGGGATGATGATCATGAATGTGACGCAGACGGGACCACACGCGGACACCCGCACCGGCGGCAGACACAACCACGCCTCGGACGACCCCCGCGTCGGCTGGAGCCACGCCGAAACCCCACACGCCCCCGCCCTCCTGCACCGCCGCGACGGCATCACACCCACCGTCGCCGCCGCCCTCTCCGTCCGCGGCGCCACCCTCACCGCCACCGCCGCCCGCGGCGACGAACCCCCACCCCTCCACCCCCTCGTCCAGGACTTCCTCGACACCCTCACCAGCGCACAGCGCGACCGCTTCACCGGCCGCTGCGCCGAAACCCTCCTCATATCCCGCCACATCACCGCCGCCGACGCCGCCCGCAGCAAGCGCGCCGCCCGCAAGCCGATGACCAACGGCGAGGCCCGCAGAGCCCTCAAGCAGGCCAAACTCACCGCCCGCCGGATACGCGAGGACGGCGACCCCCTCCACGGAGGCTTCGCCGCACCCTGCCGCGCCTGCACCGCACTCAGCGCCCACTTCGGCGTCCGCGTCGTCGCCCCGGCGACCGACGGCGGCTGACCCCCAAAAACACCCATCACGCCGGCGCCGCAAAGGCACAGAACCCGCACATCAAGCACGCGCACCACGCAACCAACTCGACGATCGAAGGGCAGATGCACACCGACCGCACCTCAACCACCCGCTTCCCGGTACCCATCGACGCCGCCCTGCGCGCCGCCGGCTGGCAACCCGGACGCTGGGACATCAAGCAGGCCGAGGTCTGGGCCGACACCCTCCGCGAACACACCTCACCCGCCGGACACCGGCACACCGTCTTCCCCGCGGCCGTCGAGGCCTGGGCCGAATTCGGCGGCCTCAGCATCACCCCGGTCGGCCCCGGCCGCCAGGTCGCCCCCGCCGTCCTCGACCTCGACCCGCTGCACGGCCTCCACCTCGCCCGCACCCTCGGCGACCTCGGCCGCGCCCTCGACACCGAGCTCTGCCCCCTCGGCGAGGAGACCGAGACCCACTCCCTCCTCACCATCGACGCCGAAGGCCGCGTCTACACCCTCGACCACACCGGCGACTGGTACCTCGGCCCCGACATCGACCACGCCCTGACGGCACTCATCGCGGGCATCGAACCCGTACGGCTCACAACCGGCTGAACCCCACCGGCCCCCGCCCGGCACCCCCGCCCCGCCGCGCGCCTACGCCGCCGGAATCACCGCCGACACCCGGAAACCCCCCGCATCGGTCGGCCCCGACACGAACACGCCGCCCAGCGCCATGACCCGCTCCCGCATCCCGAGCAGACCATTGCCACCGGACGGCAACCGCGCCGCCGACGCCGACGACGGCTCCGGCGGCGGCTCGTTCTCCACCTGCATCGCGATCTCCGACACCCGGTGCGCCAGCCGTACGTGCGTCTTCGCACCCGCCGCATGCTTGTGGACGTTCGTCAACGCCTCCTGCACCACCCGGTACGCCGTCCGCTCGACCGCCCGCGCATACGACCGCGCATCACCCTCCACCGACAGATCCACCACCATCCCCGCGGCCGCCGACTGCCCGATCAGCACATCCAGCTCCGCCAGATACGGCCCCTCCACCGCCGCCTCGTCCTCGACGGCAGAGGAATCCACCCTCACCACCGGCACCGGCACCCCGACCTCGGGCCGCGGCACCGACGCCGTACGCCGCTGCGCACCGTCCCCCGACCGCAACACCCCCAGCATCTCCCGCAACTCCGTCAACGCCTGCCGGCCCATGTCCCCCACCAGCACCGCGTTCCTCACGGCCTTCTCCGGATCCTTCCGCGCCACCGCCTGCAACGCCGCCGCATGCACCACCATCAGGCTCACCCGATGCGCCACCACGTCATGCATCTCGCGGGCGATACGCGTCCGCTCCTCGTTCCGCGCCCACTCCGCGCGCTCCTCCGCCCGCTCCGCGAGCAACTGCAACTCACGCTCAAGACTGTCCGCCCGCTCCCGCAGACTCTCCATGAGCCGACGCCGGGCACCCACATACAGCCCCAGCAGCACAGGAGGCGCCGTGAGCCCGAGCGACGTGGTGATCGAGGCGAACGGCACGAACCAGTCCCCGAGGGTCAGATCACCCCGCATCATGTCCTGCCGCACCCGCACGAACGTCACGATCATCGTCCCGACCAGGGACATCCCCGCCAGCGCCGCGATGATCCGCCTCGGCAGCTCAGCCGCCGCCAGCGTGTACAGGCCGACGATGCCCATCAGGAAACCCATCTGGGCCGGCGTGATCGCAATGGCCACCAACACGACCGCGATCGGCCACTTCCGCCGCAGCAACAGCACCGAACCGGCCAGCAGACCGAACACGATCCCGACCGACACCGGGATACCCGCGTCACGGGCGAAGGGGACACCCTCCGCCGCACACTCCAACGCGGACACCAGCGCGAGACTCCCGTCGAGCACCGCGCTGCGCCACCTCGCCCACCACCACGGGCCGGTCAGGCCCGTGGCGCGCTCTTCCCCCGTCGTGGTCATGCGTCCAGCCTACGGGCGGTGGCGTGAGCTTTTCCGGTGAGTTTCACCTACTGCCCTACGCCACACTCCGTAATCGAATAACAGCGAAACCCCCCGGTATCCCTCGAACTACTGAACCACGCCCGTTCGACCCCGGAACCACTCATTCCGGCCGGACGGTATGCACATGGCACATTCACACGGCAAGTACGCCGACTTCGAGGGGCTGCGGGAGCGGGCGGTCGCGCTGCGGCGAGCGGGACTGAGCCGACGGCAGATCCGCGACCGGCTGCACGTCGACAACAACGACATCCTCAACCGCCTCCTGGAGGGCGAACCGCCTCCGGAATGGACGAAACGCCCGAACGCGAAGGACGACCTGAGGGCCAGGGCGCGGGAGCTGCGACTCCAGGGCTGGACTTACGACCAGATCCAGGTGGAGCTGGGCTGCTCGAAAAGTTCGATCTCGTTGTGGGTGCGGGATCTGCCTAGGCCGGAGCGGCGCGATCCGACAGAGCAGGCCAAGCTGGCGGCCAGGAAGCGCTGGGAGCACGAGCTGGCAGTGAGGGACGGGGAGCGGCGGCTCACCAAGGCATCTGCTGAGCAGGAGATCGGCGAGCTGTCCAATCGGGAGCTATTCATGGCAGGCGTCGCCCTCTACTGGGCCGAAGGGTCGAAGGACAAGCCCTACGACCGACGCGAGAACGTCATCTTCGTCAACAGCGACCCTGACGTCATCGAGCTGTACCTGGCCTGGCTGGACCTGCTGGGTGTGGCCCGGGACCGCCTGCGGTTCAACGTCATGATCCACGAGAGTACCGATATTGCCGGCGCCGAGGAGTTCTGGGCCGATCTTGTCGGCGCCGACCGCTCGGCCTTCAACAAGACCACCCTCAAGAAGCACAACCCCAAGACGGTCCGCCTGAATGTCGGTGAGAACTACCGGGGTTGCCTCGCGGTCCGAGTCTCACAGGGAGCCGACCTGTACCGGCGCATCGAGGGGTGGTGGTCCGGGATGGTGGTAGCAGCGAAACAGCGAACCACGTAGGCTGGCTCCCGCACTCCCCCGTGGTGTAATCGGCAACACACTCCGCTTTGGACGGTGTATTTCAGGTTCGAGTCCTGGCGGGGGAGCCTCGCTCAGTTCGAGCCTTGACTGCACCGTCAGGGCCCGCTCTCACCTCCCCCAAGTAACACCCCGGTATCCTGCGGCTGTCATCCCCACTCACCCACAGCCGAAGGGCAACCCCGTGAGCGCCATTCGCCCGGCAGCCGTCGTCGTTCTCGCAGCGGGTGAGGGCACCCGTATGAAGTCGGCCACGCCGAAGGTCCTGCACGAGATCTGTGGCCGTTCCCTGGTGGGTCATGTGCTCGCCGCCGCCCGCGAGTTGAACCCGCACGAGCTGGTCGTCGTCGTGGGACACGCCCGCGAGAAGGTCACCGAGCACCTCGCCGGCATCGACCCGCGGGTGCGGACCGCCGTACAGGACCAGCAGAACGGCACCGGACACGCCGTACGGATGGCGCTGGAGGAGCTCGGCGGGACCGTCGACGGAACCGTGGTCGTCGTGTGCGGAGACACCCCGCTGCTGAGCGGCGGGACGTTGCAGGCACTCGCCTCGACGCATCACGCGGACGGGAACGCCGTCACCGTGCTGACCGCCGAGGTCCCGGACGCGACCGGCTACGGCCGTATCGTCCGCGACGACGCCTCCGGTGCCGTGACCGCGATCGTCGAGCACAAGGACGCGAGCAAGTCGCAGCGCGCGATCCGTGAGATCAACTCCGGGGTCTTCGCCTTCGACGGGCAGCTCCTGGCCGACGCGCTGGGGAAGGTGCGGACGGACAACAGTCAGGGCGAGGAGTATCTGACGGACGTCCTCGGGATCCTGCGGGAGGCCGGGCATCGCGTGGGGGCCTCGGTCGCCGGTGATCACCATGAGATCGCCGGGATCAACAACCGTGTGCAGCTCGCTCAGGCGCGCCGGATCCTCAACGACCGGTTGCTGGAGCGCGCGATGCTGGCCGGTGTGACGGTCGTGGACCCGGCGACGACGTGGGTGGATGTGACGGTGTCGTTCGAGCAGGACGTGCTTGTCCACCCGGGCACCCAGCTCCAGGGTTCGACGCATCTCGGTGAGGGCGCGGAGGTCGGGCCCAACAGCCGGCTCGCGGACACGCACGTGGGCGCGGGCGCGCGGGTGGACAACACGGTGGCCGACCGGGCGCACATCGGGCCGCAGGCCAGTGTGGGGCCGTTCGCGTATCTCCGACCCGGCACCCGTCTGGGGCCGAAGTCCAAGGTGGGTACGTATGTGGAGACGAAGAACGCCTCGATCGGTGAGGGGACGAAGGTTCCGCATCTCTCGTATGTCGGGGACGCGACGATCGGTGACCACTCGAACATCGGGGCCGCGAGTGTGTTCGTGAACTACGACGGGCAGGACAAGCACCACACGACGATCGGGTCGCACTGCCGTACGGGTTCGGACAATATGTTTGTGGCTCCTGTCACGGTCGGGGACGGTGCGTACACCGCCGCAGGCTCGGTGATCACCAAGGATGTGCCGCCCGGTTCGCTGGCCGTGGCCCGCGGTCAGCAGCGGAATATCGAGGGTTGGGTGGCCCGGAAGCGTCCGGGGAGCGCGGCCGCGAAGGCGGCGGAGGCGGCCTCCCGGCAGGGCGGCGGCGAGGCCTGACCGGAAACGGGTGCGCCGGACACGGCGTACCGTGATAAGTGCATACCCGCACCCCACCAGCTGAGTCGGCCTCTCACGCCCAGCCGAGAGGTTGCTCGACCCACCCAGCTGTGACACCTCTGAGGAGACAGTGCTGTGACCGGGATCAAGACGACCGGCGAGAAGAAGTTGATGTTCTTCTCCGGCCGCGCCCACCCCGAGCTTGCCGAGGAGGTCGCCCAGCAGCTGGGTGTCGGGGTCGTCCCGACGAAGGCCTTCGACTTCGCCAATGGCGAGATCTACGTCCGTTACCAGGAGTCCGCTCGTGGTGCGGACTGCTTCCTGATCCAGAGCCACACGGCTCCGATCAACAAGTGGATCATGGAACAGCTGATCATGATCGACGCGCTGAAGCGTGCGTCGGCGCGTTCGATCACCGTGATCGTGCCGTTCTACGGCTATGCGCGGCAGGACAAGAAGCACCGTGGGCGTGAGCCGATCTCGGCGCGTCTGATCGCGGATCTGATGAAGACGGCGGGTGCGGACCGCATTCTGACCATGGATCTGCACACGGACCAGATCCAGGGTTTCTTCGACGGTCCGGTGGACCACCTGTTCGCGCTTCCGCTGCTCGCGGACTACGTGGGCCGGAAGGTGGACCGGGACAAGCTGACGGTGGTGTCCCCGGACGCGGGCCGTGTGCGGGTGGCGGACCGGTGGTGCGACCGTCTGGGTGCGCCGCTGGCGATCGTGCACAAGCGGCGTGACAAGGACGTGGCGAACCAGGTGACGGTCCACGAGGTCGTGGGTGAGGTCCGGGGCCGGGTGTGTGTGCTGGTGGACGACATGATCGACACCGGTGGCACGATCTGTGCGGCGGCGGACGCGCTGTTCGCGCACGGTGCGGAGGATGTCATCGTGACGGCTACGCACGGTGTGCTGTCGGGTCCGGCGGCGGACCGGCTGAAGAACTCCCGGGTGAGCGAGTTCGTGTTCACGAATACGCTGCCGACGCCGGGTGAGCTGAGCCGGGATCTGGACAAGCTGACGGTGCTGTCGATCGCGCCGACGATCGCGAGTGCGGTGCGTGAGGTGTTCGAGGACGGTTCGGTGACGAGCCTGTTCGACGAGCAGTGATCTCTGATCGACGAGCTGTGATCTCTGTTCGGTGGGCAGTGGTCTCTGTTCGCCGTCGGGGTTGATCGATTTTTGTGCGGCCTCCCTCGCCGAGTAGACTGCTTCAGTTGCTCGGCGAGGGAGGCCGTTCCCGTTCTCTGACGGGGTACGGCGGTCCGTTATCGACGCGCTCTTCGTAGCAGGCCGTTCGTGGCCGGGTGACCACGTCCGATCTATCTCTACGAGGAGTGATCATGTCCGAGGTCAAGATCTCCGCCGAGACCCGTACCGAGTTCGGCAAGGGTGCCGCCCGTCGTATCCGCCGTGAGTCGAAGGTTCCCGGTGTGCTGTACGGCCACGGTTCCGACCCGCTGCACCTGACTCTTCCGGGTCACGACCTGCTGCTGGCGCTGCGTACGCCGAACGTCCTGATCTCCCTGGACATCGACGGCAAGTCCAACGAGCTGGCGATCCCGAAGTCCGTGCAGCGTGACCCGATCAAGGGCTTCCTGGAGCACGTCGACCTGCTGCTGGTCAAGCGTGGCGAGAAGGTCACGGTCGAGATCCCGGTGCACGCCGAGGGCGAGCTGGCCGCCGGCGGCAACCTGCTGGAGCACGTGCTGAACGCGCTGCCGGTCGAGGCCGAGGCCACGCACATCCCCGAGGGCGTGACGGTGTCGGTGGAGGGTCTGGAGGCCGGTGCCTCGGTCCTCGCCAAGGACATCGTGCTGCCGTCCGGTGTGACGCTGGCCGTCGACGAGGACGCGGTCGTTCTCCAGGTCCTGGCCGCGCAGGCCGAGGAGGCCCCGGCCGAGGGCGAGGGCGAGGGCGAAGAGGCTGCCGCCGAGGCCTGATCCTCGCGGTACGTTCGTGTCAGCCGCTGTTCCCGGCCGGGGGCAGCGGCTGTCGCGTGTATCAAGGACTTATCGAGGACGCGTGTCGACGCGTATCAAGGAGACATGGACGTGACCACCCCCGCCAATGCCCCCTGGCTGGTCGTAGGCCTGGGCAATCCCGGTCCCGACTACGCCATGAACCGGCACAACGTCGGCTTCATGGTGGCCGATCTGCTGGCCGAGCGGATCGGGGGGAGGTTCAAGCGTGCCGGGAAGGCGCAGGCGCAGGCCGTGGAGGGGCGGATCGGCCCGCCCGGTTTGGCGAGCCGGCGGGTGATCCTGGCGAAGCCCATGTCGTACATGAACCTGTCGGGTGGTCCGGTGAACGCGCTGCGGGACTTCTACAAGGTGCCGGTGGCGAACATCGTGGCGGTGCACGACGAGCTGGACATCGACTACGGGACCCTGCGGCTGAAGCTGGGTGGCGGGGACAACGGGCACAACGGGCTGAAGTCGATGACGAAGGCGATGGGCGCGGACTATCACCGGGTGCGGTTCGGGATCGGGCGGCCTCCGGGTCGTATGCCGGTGGCCGACTTCGTGCTGAAGGACTTCTCGTCGGCGGAGCGCAAGGAGCTGGACTACTTCGTGGACCGGGCGGCGGACGCGGTGGAGTGTCTGGTGATCGAGGGGCTGGAGCGGGCGCAAAGCTCGTACAACTCCTGACTTGTCCGGTGGTGGGGCGGGCGGGAGTTGACCGATCGGACGGGCATGGCCAATGATCCCGGCCATGCCTGCCATTGCCATCTCTTCCCGTGAGGCCTCGGCCGCCGCGGTGCGGTTCGGGCGGTTCGCGGTGATGGGTACGGTCGCCGTGCTGATCCTGATCGCGGGTGTGTGGGGTTCGTGGGGGACCGCGCAGCACGTGATGCTGACGAAGGGCCGGGAGCACGGCACGATCAGGGTGACCCAGTGCGACCGGGACGCGTGTTCGGGGCCGTTCACGCCGGTGTCGTCGGGGGCGACGGCCCGGGACCGGGTCGTCATCCAGGAGCCGGTGGCGGTGCGCAAGGGGCAGACGTACGCCGTCATCGTGAAGCCGGGTACGGATGATGTCGTACGGTCGGGGCCGGCGGGGATCCTGTATGCGTGGGTTCCGCTGGGCGGGGCTCTGCTGCTCGCCTCGGTCGTCGTGGCGGGCGGGTTGCGGCTGACGCGGGCGGCGTGGGTGCTGGCGGGGTCGGGGGCCCTGCTGCTGACGGCGGCCTTCCTGGCGCTGTGAGCCCTGTGGGCCTTGTGGAATCCGAGTGTTGTGTGTTCGTGATTGACCGCGGGTCAGTCGGGGCTGGAAGCTGAGCCGCCCCCTCCACATCTTCCCGTCCGTAACTCGAAGATGGACTGCCCCATGCGTACCCTCTCTCGCGCCGGCGCCGTGTGTGCCGTCGCGGCGGCCGCGCTGTTCGCCGCCCCTTCCGCCCATGCCACCCCTCCCGGTGACAACGGCACTGTGAAGATCCACGATGCGAAGACGGGCGAGGAGTTGCGCCGCAACGAACCGCACGTCTGCACGTTCTACCTGGACGCCTTCGGTTTCGACGGTGTGCAGGAGGTCGACTGGCACATCGAGGCGTGGGCTCCGACGGCCGCCCCGAAGGGCGAGACCGTGAAGTCCGGCGCCATCACTCTGGACGGCGAGGGACACGGCCGTACCGAGGACCTGTCGCTGCCCGACGGGCACTACAAGCTGTTCTGGAACTTCGACGGCGAGAAGGGCGCGGCCAAGCACAAGGTGTTCTGGACGGACTGCGCGGACTCGGAGGGCGGCGGCGGTGGCGGTACGACGCCGTCCTCGTCCCCGAGTTCCTCCGCGAGTGAGTCGGCGAGCCCGTCGGGTTCCGCGTCCCCGAGCGCTTCCCCCAGCGAGTCGACGGGCGGCGGCGAGTCGACGGCGCCGGCCGCGTCGCCGTCCGCGCCGGGTGGTGGCTCGGGCGGTCTGGCCGAGACGGGCAACGGCGCGCCGGTGGGTCTGTTGTCGGGTCTGGCGGCCGCACTGGTCGGCGCGGGCGGTTACCTGGTGTTCCGGCGCCGGAAGGCCGTCCGGGGCTGATGCCCGCATGGGTGTGCCCCCGTGCTTCGCGTGAAGCACGGGGGCACACCCATGTCGTCGGCCGTCAGCCGATATCCATCAGCCGTCAGCCGGTGTTGCGCAGGCCCGCGGCCACGCCGTTGACGGTGAGGAGCAGGGCCCGCGACAGCAGCGGGTCGGGCTGTTCGCCGGCGGCCGCGGCGTCGCGCTGGCGCTTGAGCAGGGTGACCTGGAGGTAGGAGATCGGGTCCAGGTAGGCGTCACGGATGCCGAAGGTCTGCCTCAGCGCCGGTGTGGCGTCGAGGAGTTCCTTCTCGCCGGTGATGCGGAGCACCTCGGAGACGGTCAGTTCGTGTTCGGTGCGGATGGTGTCGAACACGTGCCGGAGCTGGTCGGGGACGAGGGTGTCGACGTAGTGCTGGGCGATCCGCAGGTCGGTCTTGGCCAGGGTCATCTCCACGTTGGAGATGAAGTTGCGGAAGAAGTGCCACTGCCCGTGCATCTCGTCGAGCACGGTGTCCAGGCCCGCCTCCCGCAGTGCCTTGAGTCCGGAGCCCACGCCGAACCAGCCGGGGACGATCTGCCGGGACTGGGTCCAGCCGAACACCCAGGGGATGGCGCGCAGGCCGTCCAGTCCGGCGCCGGAGTCGGGCCGCCGGGAGGGGCGGGAGCCCAGGTGGAGGTCGGCGAGCTGGTCGACGGGGGTGGAGGCGAAGAAGTACGCGGGCAGGTCGGGGTCCTCGACGAGCCGGCGGTAGGCGTCGTGGGCGGCGTCCGAGACGACGTCCATGGCGGCGTCCCAGCGGGCCAGGGCCTCGACCGACTGGCGGGGCGCGGTGTGCAGGGCGGAGGCCTGCAGGGTGGCCGCGACGGTCAGTTCCAGGTTCTCCCGGGCGAGGGAGGGGATGAGGTACTTGTCGGAGATGACCTCGCCCTGCTCGGTCACCTTGATCTCGCCCTCCAGGGTGCCCCAGGGCTGGGCGAGGATGGCGTCGTGGGAGGGGCCGCCGCCGCGGCCGACGGTGCCGCCGCGGCCGTGGAAGAGGCGCAGCCGGACGCCGTAGCGGTGGGCGACGTCGCGCAGTCGGCGCTGGGCGCGGTGGATCTCCCACTGGCTGGTGGTGATGCCGCCGAACTTGGAGGAGTCGGAGTAGCCGAGCATGACCTCCTGGACGTCGCCGCGCAGCGCGACCAGGCGCCGGTAGGACGGGTCGGAGAGCATGTCCTCGAGGATGGCGTCGGCGGCCTTGAGCTCGTCGGTGGTTTCCAGGAGGGGGACGATGCCGATCTTGGCCCAGCCGGCGTGCAGGTCGACGAGGCCGGCCTCGCGGGCGAGGACGGCGGCGGCGAAGACGTCGTCGGCGCCCTGGCACATGGAGATGATGTAGGACTCGATGACCTCGGGTCCGAAGACCTCGAGGGCCTTCTTGACCGTCTGGAACACGCCGAGGGTCTTCTCGCCGGCGGCGTCGACGGGGGCCGGGGTGGGGGCGAGGGGCCTGCGGGAGCGCAGTTCCTTGGCGAGGAGCCTGGCCCGGTACTCGCGGGGCATGTCGGCGTAGCGCCAGGATTCCTCGCCGAGGCGGTCGAAGAGCTGGCCGAGGGCGTGGTGGTGGGCGTCGGCGTGTTCGCGGACGTCCATGGTGGCGAGCTGGAGGCCGAAGGCGGCCAGGGTGCGGATGATGCGGGCGAGCCGGCCGTCGGCGAACAGGCCGCCGCGGTGTGCGCGCAGGGAGGTCTGGAGGATGCGCAGGTCGGCGAGGAGTTCGGCGGTGCCGAGGTAGTCGCGGCCCGGCTGGTGGGGGGTGTCCTTGGCCAGGCGCTGCTTGGTGTTGGTGAGCTTCTGGCGGATGCAGGTGGCCTTGAGCCGGTAGGGCTCCTCGGCGTTCAGGCGCTTGTAGCGGGGGCTGATCTCGGGCAGGAGGTCGAGGTCGGTGCGCAGGGACTCGAGGAGTTCGTCGGTGGCGCCGGTGTAGCGGATGGACTGGGAGAGCAGGCCGCGCAGCTCGTCGATCATCTCGGTGGCGTCGTTGATGCCGTGTTCGTGCTGGAGGATGAGGACTTCCCAGGTCACGGCGGGGGTGACATTGGGGTTGCCGTCGCGGTCGCCGCCGATCCAGGTGCCGAAGGTGAGCGGCCGGGTGTCGTCGGGGAGCCTGACGCCGACGCGCTCCAGCTCGGCGGTGAGGTCTTCCAGGACGTCGCCGACGGCGTTGGCGTGGAGT
The DNA here is from genome assembly GCF_025642155.1 of Streptomyces sp. HUAS 15-9. NCBI lineage: Bacteria > Bacillati > Actinomycetota > Actinomycetes > Kitasatosporales > Streptomycetaceae > Streptomyces > Streptomyces qianjiangensis. Next base: position 3,659,018 of record NZ_CP106798.1, read on the forward strand.
TCGTCGAGGTAGTAGATCGCGTTGCGGGCCTCGTCGGCGGGTTCGGGGCGTACGACGCGGAGCTCGTCGGTCTGCCAGACGAGGTCGATGTTCTCGGCCAGGCGGGTGTCGTGGCGGCGGCGGTCGGCCTCGATGACCGGGGCTTCCAGGAGCGCGGCGATGCGCCGGAGCTTGTTGAGGACCGAGCGGCGGGCGGCCTCGGTGGGGTGTGCGGTGAACACGGGGCGGACGTTGAGGTGCTGGACGGTCTGCCGCAGGTGTTCGGGGTCGGCGTCCTTGAGGCGGTCGGCGGTGCGGGCGAGGAGGCCGCCCTCGGCGGCGCGCCGGGCGCGCAGTTCGCGGCCGCGGTGGACCTGCTCGGTGACGTTGGCCAGGTGGAAGTAGGTGGAGAAGGCGCGGACCAGCTTGGCGGCGGTCTCCAGTTCGGTGCCGCGCAGCAGCTCGGCGGCGGCCTCTCCGTCCTCGCGGGTCAGGCGGCGGACCTTTTCGACGAGCTCGAGCAGCTCGGGGCCCTCCTGGCGGACGAGGGACTCGCCGAGGAGGTCACCCAGTCGCCTGATGTCGGCGCGCAGCTCACTGCTGGTCGTGGTGGTCTGGTCGTCGGCACTGCTCACAGGTGCGGCTCCTTGCAGTGTTGAAGCTCATCTGGAGGGAACCCGGGTGTCTGCCGCGCGGCGCGTGCCGCATACGGGCCGGACATCCGGGAAGGAAACAGAGCGGACCGCGCTGTCCGACCGACTCCAAGGATAGGTGTCCATGGGGACGCGCTGGCTCACGGGCTCTTGTGGCCGGACACCGCGCTGCCATACTTACGTCGCCGTAGGTTACGGAACCGTAGGGAAGTCTGGGTACAGTCCCACTAGGTCGCCGCGACCCGGCACCCCCCTTCACCCTCGACCCCACAGGGGACGCCCATGACCACGAGTTCCGATGTGATCGATGACGCCCCGCAGGCGACCGGTCCGATCCCTTCCGCCACGCTGGGCGGTGAGCAGAAGCGTTCGATCGAGCAGATCACGCTGCTGCTGTTCATCATCGTGCCGTTCCTCGCGCTGGTGGCCGCGGTGCCGCTGGCGTGGGGCTGGGGGGTGAGCTGGCTGGATCTGAGCCTGCTGGTGTTCTTCTACTTCCTGGGCTGCCACGGCATCACGATCGGTTTCCACCGCTATTTCACCCACGGTTCGTTCAAGGCCAAGCGGCCTCTGCGGATCGCTCTGGCGATCATGGGGTCGCTGGCGGTGGAGGGTCCCCTGGTGCGCTGGGTGGCCGACCATCGCAAGCACCACAGGTTCTCCGACGCGGAGGGTGACCCGCACTCTCCGTGGCGGTACGGCGAGACCGTCCCGGCGCTGATCAAGGGTCTGTGGTGGGCGCACATCGGCTGGATGTTCGACGAGGAGCAGACGTCGCAGGAGAAGTACGCGCCGGATCTGATCAAGGACCAGGCGATCCGGACGATCTCCCGCCAGTTCGTGTACTGGACGGTGCTCTCCCTGGCGCTGCCGCCGCTGATCGGCGGCCTGGTGACGATGTCCTGGTGGGGCGCGTTCACGGCGTTCTTCTGGGGGTCACTCGTGCGGGTGGCGTTGCTGCACCATGTGACGTGGTCGATCAACTCGATCTGTCACGCGGTGGGCAAGCGGCCGTTCAAGTCGCGGGACCGTTCGGGCAACGTGTGGTGGCTGGCGGTGCTGTCGTGCGGCGAGTCCTGGCACAACCTGCACCACGCCGACCAGACCTCGGCGCGGCACGGTGTGGAGCGGGGTCAGCTGGACTCGTCGGCGCGGATCATCCGCTGGTTTGAGATGTTCGGCTGGGCGTACGACGTCCGCTGGCCGTCACGCTCGCGTATCGATTCTCGCCGTAACACCGGGGAAGACGGCTCTGGGCGGGGGGCCAAGGCCGCGAAGGCGGCATGATTGACGCCGTGGCGACCGACTCCAGCACCCCCAGTACCGAAAAGCCGCGGCGAGCGCGCCGGACCCGTATGACCGGTGCCGAGCGCCGCCAGCAGTTGCTCGAGATCGGTCGCACCCTCTTCGCGGCGAAGGGCTTCGAGGGCACGTCGGTGGAGGAGATCGCGGCGAAGGCCGGGGTCTCCAAGCCGGTGGTGTACGAGCACTTCGGTGGCAAGGAGGGGCTGTACGCGGTGGTGGTGGACCGTGAGATGCGTCGGCTGCTCGACATGGTGACGAGCAGCCTGACGGCCGGCCATCCCCGCGAGCTGTGCGAACAGGCGGCGTTCGCGTTGCTGGACTACATCGAGGAGTACACGGACGGTTTCCGCATCCTGGTCCGTGACTCTCCGATCCCGCAGTCGACGGGTTCCTTCGCGTCGCTGATCTCGGACATCGCCACCCAGGTGGAGGACATCCTGGGCCGCGAGTTCAAGTCCCGCGGCTTCGACCCGAAGCTGGCGCCGCTGTACGCGCAGGCGCTGGTCGGGATGGTGGCGCTGACCGGCCAGTGGTGGCTGGACGTGCGCCGCCCGAAGAAGGCGGAGGTCGCCGCCCACCTGGTGAATCTCGCGTGGCACGGGCTGGACGGGCTGGAGCCGAAGCCGCGGCTGATCGGGCACCGCAAGAGCTGACGCGCGGTGTGTGATCACCCGTTGTGGTGACCTTTGTCGGTTCCGGCGACTACCGTGGGTACTCAGGCCGAAGAATCCCGCTCATGGGAGGAATCACCATGACTGCCGAGCCGAGCAGCGCACACGACTTCGAGCCCGGCATCCACCTGCCCGTGCCGCCACCCGAGGGCTTCACGGTCGACGACCTGTTCACACTGCCGCACCTCCCGCCGCACACCGAGTTGATCGACGGGAGCTTGTTCTTCGTGAGTCCGCAGCGGGATTTCCACAGCATCGTGATCGACCTGCTGGTAGCCGGCCTGCGCCGTGCAGTCCCGAGTGGCCTGAAGGTGCGTCGCGAGATGACCGTCGTCCTCGATCGCCACAACGCGCCTGAACCCGACATCAGTGTCGTGCGTGCCGATGCCTTCACCGGACGCGAGCAGACCCGGTATCACTCCGAGGACCTGGTACTTGCTGTCGAGGTCGTCTCCCCGGACTCCGAAGCCCGGGACCGTGACTACAAGTCCCTGAAATACGCGGCCGCCGGTATCCCGCACTTCTGGCTGGTCGAGATGGCAGAGGGGAATCAGCACCCGGTGGTCAGGACCTTCGAGCTGAACCCGTCCAACAAGGCCTACGAGCTCACTGGTATCCACCACGACAAGCTCGAACTCTCGGCGCCGTTCGATATCGACATCGACATCACCTCTGGCGCGCTCGACGAGCTGTGACCGGCTCCAGGAACTCCAGCCGGTTCCCCACCGGATCCTCCGAGTAGAAGCGGCGGTGGCCCGGGAGATTGCCGTCCCAGGTCACCGGTGCCGTACCCGCGGCCAGCCGGGCCGCGTACGCCTCGATGTCCGTCACCCGCAGCCCCGGGTGGGCCTTCTTCGCGGGCCGGAAGTCCTGCTCGATGCCCAGGTGGAGCTGGACGGAGCCCGCCTGGAACCAACACCCGCCGCGCGCCGCGAGCGCGGGCGGTTTGGGGAGTTCCGTCATACCGAGGACGTCGACGTAGTACGCCCGCAGCAGGTCCTCGGAGCCGGGCGGGGCGGCGAGCTGGACGTGATCGACGGCGGCGAGCATCAGCCCTCCTTGTGGGCGACGGCGAACAGCCGGCGGAACGGGAGCACGGTGCCGTACTCCTGGCTCGGATACGCCTCCCGCAGCAGGTCCCGGTATTCGGTGACGAACGCGTCCCGGGCCTCCGGGTCGTCGGCCAGGACGGTGAGGGCGGGCCGCAGTCCCGTCCCCTTGACCCAGTCGAGGACGGGGTCCTCGCCCCGCAGGACGTGGAAGTACGTCGTCTGCCACACGTCGGTGGCGCAGCCGAGGCGGGCGAGCCGGTCGAGATAGACGCCGGGGGCGTGGACGGAGTCCTCGTGGCGCAGGACGTCGGCGAGGCGGGCCTTCCAGCGGGGTGTGGCGGCGAGCTCGCGCATCAGGGCGTGCAGCGGGGCATCGATGTTGTCGGGGACCTGGAAGGCGAAGGTGCCACCCGGTTCGAGGGCGCTGATCCAGGCGGCGAAGCGGTCGGCGTGACCGGGCACCCATTGGAGGGTGGCGTTGCTGACGATCAGGTCGTACGGCTCTCCGGGCGTCCAGGTCCGTACGTCGGCATGGGCGAAGTCCAGGCGGCCGCCGCCGCAGGTGGGCCCCTCGTGGTCGACGTGGGCCTTGTCGAGCATGTCGGGCGAGTTGTCGTAGCCGGTGATGTACGCGGCGGGCCAGCGTTCTGCGAGCAGGACGGTGACGTTGCCGGGGCCGCAGCCGAGGTCGGCGATGCGGGGCCGGGTGCCCGGCAGGTCGGGGATGCGGGCGAGGAGGTCGGTGAAGGGGCGGGCGCGGTGACCGGCGTGCCGCAGGTACTGGCCGGGGTCCCAGGTCGGCTTAGTCATGTCCTCCACTCTCCCCGGGCACATATCTCGATGTCAAGAGACTTGAAATCAAGAGACTTCATGTCGACACAACCACTACACTGATCGCCATGGAGGACGAGGTCGATCGGCTGGTCGCTGCGTGGCGCCGGGAGCGCCCGGACCTCGACGTGGAGCCGCTCGAAGTGCTGAGCCGGGTGAGCAGGCTGGCCCGGCACCTGGACCGGGCGCGTCGGCTGGCCTTCGCCGAGCACCAGCTGGAGCCCTGGGAGTTCGACGTGCTGACCGCGCTCAGGCGCGCGGGGGCGCCGTATCAGCTCTCGCCGGGACAGTTGCTGACCCAGACCCTGGTCACCTCGGGCACGATGACGAACCGCATCGACCGCCTGACGAAGAAGGGCCTGGTGGAGCGGCTGCCCGACCCCAGTGACCGGCGCGGGGTGCTGGTGCGCCTGACGGAGGAGGGCCGCGACCGCGCCGACCAGGCGCTGGCGGGGCTGCTGGACCAGGAGCGGGCGATCCTCGGAGAGCTCTCCCGTGCCCAGCGGGGCGAACTGGCGGCTCTGCTACGCCAGTTGACCGCCCCGTTCGACAACTTCCCCGGCTGAGGGACCTACCGGGCGGATCAGGCCGGAGACGCGGGGTCTGGCACGCACATCTGCCGCGTTGTCGTCACTCGCCGACGCGCCGCGTCGACTCCCTCCTCCGCCTTGCAACTGCACGCACCAGACCCCGCTCACCGGCACTGATCAGGCGCTGTTGGTTTCCTCCGGCCTGATCCGCCCGGCAGACCCCAGGTCCACCGGCCCCACCCCGGCCCGTCGCGCGAGCGCGACCGCGGCGAGGGTGGAGTGGACGCCCAGTTTGCCGAGGACGTTCTGCATATGGGTGCGCACGGTGTGCGGGGAGAGGAACAGGCGTTCGGCGACGGCCTTGCGGCCGAGGCCCGCGACCATGCAGCGCAGCACCTCCCGCTCCCGCGGGGTGAGCGACTCCACCAGCCGCTCGCTCTCGGTGCGGTGCTTGCGGGCGGCCGTCAGCTCCCGCAGTACACCGGTGAGCAGGGCGGGCGGGAGGTGGGTCTCGTCGCGCAGGACGCCCCGGATGACGTTGAGCAGCCGCGACAGCGAGCAGTCCTTGGCGACCCAACCCGAGGCACCGGCCTGCAGGGCCAGGGCCGCGCGCCGGGGGTCGTCCTTCTCGGCGAGGACGACGGTCCGTACGCCGGGCTGTGCCGAACGAACGCCCGCGACCAAGGAGATGCCGTCGACGAGCCCTTCCTCGTTGCCCTCCTGCACGGGCACGGCCGGCCGCGCGCCGGGCACATGGCCGCCCAGGTCGGCGTCGAGGAGCAGCACGTCGTAGCGGCGGCCCTCGGTGGCCGCCCGCTCCAGACAGCGCAGTGCGGCCGGACCGCTGCCGGCCGCGGAGACGTCGACGTCGGGCTCGGCGGCGAGGGCCGCGGCGAGCGACTCGGCGAAAATGCGGTGGTCGTCGACGACCAGGACTCGGATGCGAACCATGTAACCCCCTTCCCCAAGCTCCAGCAGGAGCAGGGGAGACCCCATCGCCCGGAGAACGCCGACCGGCGCGGGTACGACTCCCACGAGTAGGGTGACGCGAACCGCACGGCCGCCGCCGTGCAGAGACTGCTACCCCCACCGCGGGCGTCGTACCCGACTGTCTCGCCCCCTGATCGGCACCGGCCCCCACCGGTGCTGTTCATCAGCGTACGGCCGGGGGCCCGGAGCGGAAGGCTATTTGCAGAACTGGCTGTCCAGCGCGTTTATGGTGTGGTGCATGTTTCGTATTGAGACGGAAGTCGACAAAGCGAGGCGCGATCTTCTTCGTTCCCGGCTGCTGGACACCAACACGGCCGCGTCCCCCGTCCTGGCGGCACTGCGCGGCACCCCGGCCGAACGGGAACTCCCGCTGCACGTATGGGCCCTGGAGGAGAGCGAAGAACTGGCGGGCGGACTCGTCGGCCACACCTGGACGACCTGGCTGCACGTGACATACCTGTGGGTCGCCGAACGCCACCGCGGCTCGGGCCTCGGCTCCCGGTTGCTCGCGGAGGCGGAACGCATCGCCCACCAGAACCGCGGCTGCCGATCGGCACGCCTGGAAACCTGGGACTTCCAGGCACCGGAGTTCTACAAGAAGCAGGGTTACGAGGTGGTGTGCGTGATCCCCGACTATCCGCCGGGGATCACGGAGTACACGCTGACGAAGCGCCTGTCCTGACGGAGGCTCACTTGCTCGGACCCGGCAGGGGCGGAGGCGCCGGCGGCCGGGGAACGAGGGGCGGTGCCGGGGCCGGTGGTGGCGGGGGAGACAACAGCGGCTCGCCAGGGCCGCAGCGCCTCGCTGAGCGGCATGTGCATTACCGGGCCACTGCCAAGTACCCCGCGGCACCAGGGATTTTTGCTTGATCCGTGAGCTGCGCGTCTCAGGAGGGCACGCCGAGAACGATCGCACCGGCTCGCTGCGCGTCGATCGCGTGCGGAGCCGGTGCGGTTGTGCAGTTGTGCGGGTTCGCTGGAACCGGGGCTGTCAGATCAGTCGGCGTGCTCCCGCCGATGGCACCGCCTCGAACACGCGCGGAGCCGTGAAGGCCGCCGTCGCGAAGGACTCTTCGATCGCCTTGGTGAGCGTGTCGACGTCCGCGGTCTCCGTGAGGACGATCGCCGAGCCGCCGAAGCCGCCGCCTGTCATGCGGGCGCCGAGGGCGCCTGCGGCCAGGGACGTGTCGACGGCCAGGTCCAGTTCGGGGCAGGAGACGCGGAAGTCGTCGCGGAGCGAGGCGTGGCCCTCGGTGAGGACCGGGCCGATCGCCCGGGTGTCGCCCGACTCCAGGAGCGCCACGACGCGTTCGACGCGCTGATCCTCCGTGACGACGTGGCGCACCAGGCGGCGCACCTCGTCCTCGTCGCCCAGCCGCGCCAGCGCCGCGTCCAGGTCGGCGTAGGGAATGTCCCGCAGCGCGTCGACGCCCAGCAGCGCCGCGCCCTTCTCGCAGCCCGCCCTGCGCTTGCCGTATTCGCCGCCGCTGTGGGCGTGCTTGACCTGGGTGTCCACGACGAGCAGGCGCAGGCCCTCGGCCGCCAGGTCGAAGGGGATCTGCCGCTGGGAGAGGTCGCGGGTGTCGAGGAACAGGGCGTGGCCCTGCTCGCAGCAGGCCGACGCGGTCTGGTCCATGATCCCGGTGGGGGCGCCGACGTAGACGTTCTCGGCGCGCTGGCACAGGCGGGCCAACTGCCAGCGCGGCAGGCCGAGTTCGTACAGGTCGCCCAGGGCCAGGGCGATCACGACCTCCAGGGCGGCCGAGGAGGACAGGCCGGCGCCGGTCGGGACCGTCGAGGAGAGGTGGATGTCGGCTCCGGTGACCGGGTGGCCGGCCTCGCGCAGTGCCCAGACCACGCCGGCCGGGTACGACGTCCAGGTGCGGTCGCTCTCGGGGGCGAGGGTGTCCGAAGAGAGCTCGACGACGCCGCCTTCGACGTCCGAGGAGTGCAGCCGCAGTACCCCGTCCGTGCGCCGGGACACCGCGGCCGTCGCCATGTGCGGCAGCGCGAACGGCATCACGAAGCCGTCGTTGTAGTCGGTGTGCTCGCCGATCAGGTTGACCCGGCCGGGCGCCGACCAGACGCCCTCCGGTTCGGCGCCGTACAGCTCGGCGAAGGCCTCACGGACCTGCTGTGCCCCCACTACTGCTCCCTTGCGATCTTCTGTGCGAACTCCCAGGCGTCCGCGACGATGGCGGCGAGGTCCGCGCGGGACGGGTTCCAGCCGAGGCGCTCGCGGGCGGCCCGGGCCGAGGCGACCAGGACGGCGGGGTCGCCGCCCCGGCGCGGGGCCACGGCCTCGGGGATCGGGTGGCCGGTCACCTGTCGGACGGTCTCGATGACCTCGCGGACGGAGAAGCCCTCGCCGTTGCCGAGGTTGCAGATCAGGTGCTCGCCGGGCCGCGCGGCCCCCAGGGCGAGCAGGTGGGCCTCGGCCAGGTCCGCGACGTGGATGTAGTCGCGGACACAGGTGCCGTCCGGGGTCGGGTAGTCGTCGCCGAAGACGGAGATCGCGTCGCGGCGGCCCTGGGCGACCTGGAGGACGAGGGGGATGAGGTGCGACTCGGGGTCGTGCCGCTCGCCCTGTGCGCCGTAGGCGCCGGCCACGTTGAAGTAGCGCAGCGACACCGCGCCCAGACCGTGGGCGGCGGCCTCGCCGCTGATCATGTGGTCGACGGCGAGCTTGGAGGCACCGTAGGGGTTGGTGGGCCGGGTGGGGGCGGTCTCGACGATGGGGACCTGCTCCGGCTCGCCGTAGGTGGCCGCGGTGGAGGAGAAGACGAGCTTGCGGACGCCGGCCTCGCGCATCGCGCCGAGCAGCGCCATGGTGCCGCCCACGTTGTTGTCCCAGTACTTCTCGGGCTTCACGACCGACTCGCCGACCTGGGAGAAGGCGGCGAAGTGCAGGACTCCGTCGTAGGAGGGGTCGAGCCACTTGGCGGCGTCGCGGATGTCGCCCTCGATGAAGGCGGCGCCCGCGGGGACGCCCTCGCGGAAGCCGGTGGAGAGGTTGTCCAGGACCGTGACCTCGTGGCCGGCCTCCAGCAGGTGCTGCGCGACGACGCCGCCGACGTAGCCCGCGCCACCGGTCACCAGATACTTGCCGCTCATGAACTCGCTACCTCTCGCAGTCGCTGGGCCGCGCGTTCCGGCGGCACGTCGTTGATGAACACACTCATGCCGGATTCGGAACCCGCGAGAAACTTCAGCTTGCCGGAAGTGCGGCGGATGGTGAAAAGCTCAAGGTGGAGCGCGAAGTCGTCACGGCTGACCCCTTCGAACTCCTCCAGTTGGCCGAACGGCGCCTGGTGCCAGGCGGAGACGTAAGGCGTCAGAGGCTCACCCGCAGAGCTTTCCCCTCCATCCCCCCCATCGAAGATCCGGTCGAAGCGCCTCAAGAGTTCCAGATAAACCTTGGGGAACTCTGAGCGTGCCGCCTCGTCGAGCGCGAGCAGATCGGGGACGCGGCGCTTGGGGTACAGGTGGGCCTCGTAGGGCCAGTGCGCGGCGTACGGCACGAAGGCCACCCAGTGTTCACCCTCAAGGACGATCCGCTCACCGGTGAGCTCCTTCCCTATGAGGGTGTCGAAGAGGTTGGCGCCGCCGGTGGCCTCCTTGTGTGCGGCGAGGGAGTTCAGCATCAGGGCGGTGCGCGGGGTGGTGAAGGGGTACGCGTAGATCTGGCCGTGCGGGTGACCGAGCGTCACGCCGATCTCCTCGCCGCGGTTCTCGAAGCAGAACACCTGCTCGACGGAGGGGAGGTGGGACAGCTCAGAGGTCCGGTCCGTCCACGCGTCGAGGACGAGGCGCGCCTGCTCCTCGGTGAGGTGGGCGAAGGACGCGTTGTGGTCGGAGGTGAAGCAGACGACCTCGCAGCGGCCCGAGTCGCCGGCCAGTGACGGGAAGCGGTTCTCGAAGACGACGACGTCGTACGACGAGTCCGGGATCTCGCTGAGGCGATGGCCTGCCGACGGGCACAGGGGGCACTCGTCGGCCGGGGGGTGATAGGTGCGGCCCTGGCGGTGCGAGGCGATCGCGACGCGGTCGCCGAGCAGCGGGTCGTGGCGGATCTCGGCGGTGGTCACGGTGGGGTCGAGGGGGCGCCGGTCGACCGCGTCGCGCACGGCGTCGTCCCGCAGGTCGTAGTAGATCAACTCACGACCGTCGGCCAGTCGAGTCGAGGTCTTCTTCACTGCGGACTCCCTATCCGAGCCACCTACAACCTTCAAACAGAAACGAACACACCAAAACACAACTCACCACGACAGTCAACATCGCAATCAAACAGAGTGGATGAGCGGACGTGTTCAATAACGGAGTGCAAATCCCCACATATGCCCTCACACAGGCCCCAGAGCATCTGGCAGCCGAGCTGCGGCTCCCCACGAACGGGCTGGACTACACGATCCTCGCGATCTACTTCGCCGTCGTCCTGGGCATCGGCTTCGCGGCTCGCCGCTCGGTGAAGACCACCCTCGACTTCTTCCTCTCCGGGCGTTCCCTGCCCGCCTGGATCACCGGACTCGCGTTCATCTCGGCCAATCTCGCCGCGACCGAGATCCTCGGCATGGCGGCCAACAGCGCGCAGTACGGTGCCTACACCGTCCACTGGTACTGGATCGGCGCCATCCCCGCCATGGTCTTCCTCGGCCTGGTGATGATGCCCTTCTACTACGGCAGCAAGGTCCGCTCGGTCCCCGAGTTCCTGCTGCTGCGCTTCGACAAGTGGGCCCACCTGCTGAGTTCGATCCTGTTCGCCTTTGCGGCGATCCTGATCGCCGGTGTGAACCTGTACGCCCTCGCGATCGTCGTCGAGGCCCTGCTGGGCTGGCCGCAGTGGGTGGCGATCGTGGTCGCCGGCTTCTTCGTGCTCGCCTACATCACCCTCGGCGGGCTCTCCTCCGCGATCTACAACGAGGTGCTGCAGTTCTTCGTGATCCTGGCGGCCCTCATCCCGATCTCCGTGCTCGGTCTGAGGAAGGTCGGCGGCTGGAGCGGACTGAGCGACAGGCTCACCGCGCTGCGCGGCCCCGACTTCGTCACCGCATGGGGCGGCACGGGCATCGGCAGTCCCAACCCGCTCGGCGCGAACTGGCTGACCATCGTCCTCGGCCTCGGCTTCGTGCTGTCCTTCGGCTACTGGACGACGAACTTCGCCGAGGTGCAGCGCGCCCTGTCCGCGAGGAACCTCTCCGCCGCCCAGCGCACCCCGCTGATCGCCGCCTACCCGAAGATCTTCATCGTCTTCCTGGTGATGATCCCGGGCCTGGTCACCGCCGCGCTGGTGCCGGACATCGGCACCAAGAGTTCCGGCCTCCAGTACAACGACTCCATCCCCTACCTGATGCAGGAGCTGCTGCCCAACGGCGTGCTGGGCATCGCGGTGACGGGTCTGCTGGCGGCGTTCATGGCCGGCATGGCGGCCAACGTGTCGTCCTTCAACACGGTGTTCACCAACGACATCTGGTCGAAGTACGTGATCCGGCACCGCGAGGACGAGTACTACGTCCGCTTCGGCCGCCTGATCACGGCGATCGGCGTGGCGGCCTCCGTCGGCACAGCGTTTCTGGCGTCCTCGTTCTCGAACATCATGGCCTACCTGCAGACGCTGTTCTCCTTCTTCAACGTGCCGATGTTCGTCGTCTTCATCGTCGGCATGTTCTGGAAGCGGGCGTCGGCGAAGTCCGGCTTCTGGGGGCTGCTCGCCGGCACCGTCACGGCGATGGTCAACTACTTCGTGATCTACAAGCGGGGCATCATCGGCATCCCCTCCGACCAGGGCGCCAACTTCGTCTCCGCGATCGCGGGCTTCGTGGCCGGCGCGGTCGTCATGTCCATCGTCACCCTGTTCACCGCGCCGAAGCCGGCCGAGGACCTGGAGGGCCTCGTCTACGGCACCCGCTCCCCCGGCACGGCCGAGCCGCCCGCCGCCGGCGACGACGCCTGGTACCGCAGGCCGGCCCTGCTGGGCTGGGGCGCCGTGATCCTGGCCGCCGCCTGCTACATCCCGTTCTCGTTCTGACCGCGGGAGAATGGAGAAACCATGTCCGACGAATACGGATACTCCGGCTATTCCGAGCGGGACCTCCAGCGGGAAGTCCTCGATCTGGAGCACAAGTCCACGACCGCCGCCCGCATCTTCGACCTGCGCCGGATCATCGGCGTCCTGTTCGTGGTCTACGGGATCATCGTCACGATCGCCGGCATCACCGCCTCCGACGCCGAGATCGCCAAGGCGCAGGGCGTCAACATCAACCTGTGGACCGGCATCGGGATGCTGCTGCTCGGCCTGTTCTTCCTGGCCTGGCTGAAACTGCGGCCCACCCCGCCACCGCTCCCGGACACCGCCCCGGACGACAAACCGCACGAGTGACGCCCCGAGGGGCCGGAGTCCGTACCGCTCCGGCCCCCGAGGCGCGGGGGACGGCACCCCCTAGGAGTTCGGGTGCGCAGCCGACGCGTTCGTGACCGGTCCCGCCCTGTCCAGCAGCCCGGTCCGGGCCGCCAGGGCCGCCGCCTCCAGCCGGGAGCCGACGCCCAGCTTCATCAGGACCCGCTGCACATGGGTACGGGCCGTACTCGGGGCGATGCCCATGCCGACCGCGATCAGCCGGGTGTCCTCACCGTCGGCGACCCTGACCAGGACCTCCACCTCCCGCGGGGTGAGCAACTGCAGCAGGCGCTGGCCCTCGTCGTCGGGCTGGGCGGCGGGGTTGAGGAGCTCGCTGAAGGCTCCCTGCAAGAGCTGCGGGGCGACGGCCGCCTCGCCCGCCCGAGCCTTCATGATCGCCCGTTCCACCCCTTCTATCCGCTCGTCGTGACGCACGTACCCCGACGCACCGGCCGCGAAGGCCGCCGCGATCCCTCGCGGGGACGGCACCGGGCCCAGGACCAGCATCGCGACCTGCGGACGCTCACGCTTGATCCGCACCACCGGATCGAAGGCCCCCGGCTCGGCCGGCGCCGCCGTACCCAGCAGGCACACCTCGGGCGCACGGCTGATCACCAGCTCCGCCGCGCCCGCGGCCGGAGCCGCCGCCGCGAGCACCCGGTGCCCGCGCAGCTTCAACGCCGAGGCCAGCGCCTCCGCGAGCAATCGGTGGTCGTCGACCACCATGAGCCGCACTCCCATAGAGCAACCCCCCAGTCCCCCCAATGGATGCCCCACTATGGATGCCCACTGGTCCGCATGGACAGAGGGCCCCCCGGCACCCCTGCCCTTCATGACCCCGGAAGCTACACGCTTGTTCGACGTCGCGCTGCCCCTACTGATGAGAAGTGCCCCGGATCGACGGAATTTCTGGCATTCGAGGGTGATGAGCGGTACGTGAACGGCCCCGCCCCTGAGCAGGGGCGGGGCCGTCGAACGGGGGGCGCGCGATCAGCCGCCCGCGCTGAACGCGACCGCCAGGTACTCCTTGCCGTACGCGGAGTTCGTCTTGTGGGCGAAGACCGCCGACATGTAGAGGTGCCCCTGGGAGTAGAGGATCTCCGCGTAGTCCGGCAGCATGCTGGTCTCCGCGTCCCTCACGTCCCGGTCGGCCGGGTTCTCCAGCAGCTTGGTCTCCTTGAAGGAGCCGCCGTCGATGCTGACGATCTGGCCGCCCTTGTCGTAGGGCGGGCGCTTGTACGCGATCAGGTTGCCGCCGTCCATGCGCAGCGGGGTGATCGTGTAGCCGTCGCCGGCGTCGGCGCGCTGGCCGGTCTGCTTGCCGGTGCCGAGGTCGAACGCCACGACCTCGTTGGTCTTGCTGTAGTCGCCCTTGCCGTCGTGTTCCTCGGTCGGCACGTACAGCTTGTCGTTGCCGACCACGATCTCCTTGCAGTACTCGATGCGGGAGATGCCGTCGCAGCGGCCGCCGTAGGAGTCGCCGGGCGCGTTGATCCTGGCGCGCAGCCGGCCGGTCTTGTCGTCGATGGAGAAGTAGTCCGAGATGCCGCTGCCGTCGCCCGCGCTGTCGCCGACGTCGGCGGCCACCACCAGCGGGTTCGTCGAGACGATGCTGGCGTACTCGATGCCCGAGGTCATCTTGTACTCGGAGATCACCTTGCCCGACTTGGGGTCGATGGTCTGGATGTGCAGCTGGCGGTTGTCGTACTGACCGCACTTGCGCACGGCCACCAGCTTGTCGCCGCCGCCGTACCCGGCGTCGTAGCAGGTGTCGGTCGGCTTCGGCTGCCAGAGCACCTTGCCGGAGTCGATGTCGAAGGCGGCGCCGCCATTGGTGCTGCCGACCGCGACTGTTCGCTGGGCGACCGTCACATTGTCGAAGTTGATCGGGTAGTCACCGGACTTGGCCGTCTTCGTCCACAGCTTCTTGCCCGCGTCGAGGTCGATGGCCGCGACCTGGCTGCAGCCCGCGGAGGAGCTCTTCGCGGGCATCTTCGGCTGGAAGGTGATCGCCGTCAGATTGTCCGAGGTGACGTGGGTGGTCGCGTTGCACACGGGGCCGGGCAGGTCGATCGTCCACAGCTTGCTGCCGCTGTCGGGGTCGTAGCCGACGATCTGGGCGATGCCGCTCTTGGCGTACACCTTGTCGGTGAGCCAGGAGCCGGTGGTGACGACCGTGTCGTCCGCCTCGGGCAGCGGGACCTTGAAGCTGATCTTGGAGGCGGGGTCGGAGGGCACCTTCTCCTTGCCGCCCGAGGTCGTGCCCCCGCCGCCGCCGTTGTCGCCCTTGCCGTTCTTGCCGCCGGTGGTGCCGCCGGAGCTCGCGGTGTCGTGCTTCTTGCCGTCGTCGCCGGACGACTTCGCGTACCAGATGCCGCCGCCGACGATGAGGGCGATCACGACGAGGGCCGAGACGATGATGACGAGCGAGGAGTTGACCTTCCGCCCGCCCCCGCCCGGCGCCCCGGGCTGCGGCTGGAGCGGCATGGTGGGCTGGCCCGGGTAGCCGTAACCGGGCTGCTGTCCATAGCCCGGCTGCTGCCCGTAACCGGGCTGCTGTCCATACGCGTTGGGCTGGGTGTACGGGTTCGGCGGCTGGGCGGGGTAGCCGTAGCCCGGGGGCGTCTGGGGGGCGCCCTGCGGGGCCTGGGGGTATCCATAGCCGGGCGGCGGCGGAGGCGGCGTCTGCGGGGCCTGCTGCGGATAGCCGTAGCCCGGCTCCGGCGCCTTCTGGAGACCCGGCGGAGTCGGCGGGGTGGCCGGCGGCGTGGCCGGAGGGGTCTGCGGGGTGGCCTGCGGCGGCGTGGGCGTCGCGGGCGGCGTCGCGGGCGTTTGGTCCTGGGGCGGGCCGAAACCCCCCTGCTGCGGGGGCTGGTTGGGCGGCGGGGGCGGCGGCTGGGTCATGACAGATGTACCTCGGAAGGACGGGGACGGAGGAGAAGCGGGGTAGGGACCGGGCTCACTTGCCGAAGGCAAGCATCAGCTTCTCCTTCGTGTCGTCGTTGCCGTTGAGCCGGGTGGACGAGATGTAGAAGCGTCCGTCGGCCCAGTCGATCGCTCCGTCGAAGAAGCCGTCCTCGATCTCCGCGGTGCCCTGCGGGTTCTGCAGCAGTTTCGTCGTGGTGTGGGCGGTGCCGGTGGTGGGGATCGACACGACCTGGCCGCCCGCGTCGTACGACGGGTGGACGTAGGCCACGAGTTGGCCGCCCTCGACCTTGACGGGCGTCATCGACTCGTCCGCCGGGGACTTCACACGCCACGCGGCCTTGCCGGTGGCCAGGCTGATCGCGACGATCTCGTTGGCGCCGCTGGTGGAGTCGGTGGGCAGATAGAGGTTGTTCGCGTCGGCGGCCACGCCCTGGCAGCCCTGGAGGTCGCGTTCGAGGATCGCCCAGCCGCACTGCGGGGCGAACTTCTCGTCGACCTTGACCTCGGAGCGGAACTTGCCGGCGCTGGTGAAGGTGGAGATGTTCCAGGCCTTCTTGTCCTCGTTGGTCAGATAGACCACGAGCGGGTCGACGGAATAGGTCCGCGCGACCGTCCAGCCCTTCTTCACCGGCTGGGTCCACCGGGCCTTGCCGGTGACCGGGTCGAGCTCCTGGATCTCGTCGTGCTCGTTGCTGCCGGTGGCGTCGCAGGAGGCCACGGAGATCAGCCGATTCGTGCCGCCCGCGAACGCGGTCGGGAAGCAGTCGGTGCCGTACCGCTTCTTGTCGAACAGCTTCTTGCCGCTGGCGAGGTCGTACGCCGTGCCCGACTGCGAGCGGCCCACCATCAGCGTCTTGCCCGCGATGGTCAGCTCCAGGCTGAGCGTGCTGTCGAACAGCGCGCCGTCGGCGACCGTGGCGCTCCAGCCCTTCTTGCCGGTGTCGAGGTCGATCTGCTGAAGCTGGTTGCACTTGGCGCGGTCGCTGGTGCCGCTCATGTACGCCACGACGACCTTGTCGTCGGCCGACTTCACCGGGGTGACGGCGCAGATCTTCTGCGCGAAGGTGATCGGGGACCAGGCCGGGTCGCCGTTGCCGACGCGGTAGGCGAAGACCTGCTTGTACGCCGCCTTCACCGCCGTGCTGCCGGTGATCCACATACCGGGGGCGTCGGCGCCGGAACCGGGCGCGTCCGGAGCGGTCTTGTACCAGAGCACTTTGGCCTCGCCGGGCTTACGGCCCTCGTTGAGGTTCTCCGGGTCCGAGCCGCCGTCGCCGCTGCCGTCACCGGGGTTGACCGGGTCGGCAGTGCCCGTGGGCTTGGAGTCGCCGCTCTGCTGGGCGATGGGCTTCTTCTTGTTGCCGTCGTCGCCACTGGCCACGTAGATGCCCACGCCGACGACCAGCAGCGCCGCCACCGCGGCCGCGGTGATCACGGCGGGCTTCCCCTTGAACGGGTTCTTCGAGCCGCCGGGCGGCGGGGTGCCGGGCGCGCCGGGGAACTGCGGCTGCTGCGGGTAGCCGTAACCGGGCTGCTGTCCGTACGGCCCCGGCTGCTGCGGCTGCCCGTATCCGCCGGGGGCGCCATAGGGACCGGGCTGCCCGTACGGGCCGGGCTGCTGCGGGTAGCCGTAGCCCGGCTGCGGCTGCTGCGGTTGCTGGGGCGGCTGGGCCGGCGGAGGCGGGGACGCCGGAGTGCCCTGGGGGGCGCCGAAACCTCCCTGCGCGGGCGGCGTCTGCGCGGGTGGCGTCTGCGGGGGCCCGAAGCCGCCGCCCTGTGGCGGCTGGTCCTGCGGCACTCCGAAACCACCCTGCTGCGGCGCCTGGTTGGGCGGCTGAGTCATCAGCGCTCTCCCCCTCGTTCACTGATTTTTAGCCACGCCCTGAGGTTCGTGACGGACCCAAGGTCGTACTCAGAAAGTTCTCAGACGGCTCTTTCTATCACCCGGTACAGACAGCACACGGGGCCGTGCCCACCCCTGTTCCCAAGGGAGGACCGGCCCGTGATGCCGTCGTTATGCGCCTTCACGCCCCCTTCACGCAGCGCACGCGCCCCCTGCGCCCGAGAGATGAAAGGTCAGGCGTCCTCCGCCAGTTCCAGCCACCGCAGCTCCAGGTCCTCCCGCTCGCCCGCCAAGTCCCGCAGCTGCGCATCCAGTTCGGCGACCTTCGCGAAGTCTGTTGCGTTCTCGGCGATTTGCGCGTGCAGCTTGGCCTCCTTCTCGGAGATCCTGTCCAGCTGGCGCTCGATCTTCTGGAGTTCCTTCTTGGCGGCGCGCTGGTCGGCGGCGCTCTTCTCCGCGGCGGCGGCCCTGGGTGCCGCGGCGGCGGCCGAGGCGGCGACCGCCTCCTCCATCCGCTGCCGCCGCTCCAGGTACTCGTCGATGCCGCGCGGCAGCATCCGCAGGGTGGCGTCGCCGAGGAGGGCGAACACCCGGTCGGTGGTGCGCTCGACGAAGAAACGGTCGTGGGAGATGACGATCATCGAGCCGGGCCAGCCGTCGAGGACGTCCTCGAGCTGGGTGAGGGTCTCGATGTCGAGGTCGTTGGTGGGCTCGTCGAGGAAGAGGACGTTCGGCTCGTCCATCAGCAGCCGCAGCAGCTGCAGGCGGCGGCGCTCACCGCCGGACAGGTCCCCCACCGGCGTCCACTGCTTCTCCTTGTTGAAGCCGAACGTCTCGCACAGCTGTCCGGCCGTCATCTCGCGCCCCTTGCCGAGATCGACGCGCTCGCGCACCCGCTGCACCGCCTCCAGGACCCGCAGGTTCGGGTCGAGTTCGCCGACCTCCTGGGACAGATAGGCGAGCTTGACGGTCTTGCCGACGGTGACCCGGCCGCCCGCGGGCTGCGCCTCCCCTTCCGTCCACGCCGCGTCGGCCATGGCGCGCAGCAGCGAGGTCTTGCCGGCGCCGTTCACGCCGACCAGGCCGATGCGGTCGCCGGGGCCGAGCTGCCAGGTGACGTGCTTGAGCAGCACCTTGGGTCCGGCCTGGATGCTCACGTCCTCCAGGTCGAAGACGGTCTTGCCGAGCCGCGAGGAGGCGAACTTCATCAACTCGCTGGTGTCGCGCGGCGGCGGCACGTCCTTGATCAGCTCGTTGGCGGCCTCGACGCGGAAGCGCGGCTTGGAGGTACGGGCGGGCGCGCCGCGGCGCAGCCAGGCCAGCTCCTTCCTGACGAGGTTCTGCCGCTTGGTCTCCTCGGTGGCGGCGATGCGCTCGCGCTCGGCGCGGGCGAAGACGTAGTCGGAGTAGCCGCCCTCGTACTCGTAGACATCACCGCGCTGGACGTCCCACATGCGGGTGCACACCTGGTCGAGGAACCACCGGTCGTGCGTCACGCACACGAGCGCGGAGCGGCGGCTTCGCAGATGCCGGGCCAGCCAGGAGATGCCCTCGACGTCGAGGTGGTTGGTGGGCTCGTCGAGGACGAGCAGGTCCTGCTCCTCGATGAGCAGCTTGGCGAGCGCGATGCGCCGCCGCTCACCACCGGACAGCGGCCCGATGACGGTGTCCAGCCCCTTCGGGAAGCCGGGCAGGTCGAGCCCGCCGAACAGCCCGGTCAGTACGTCCCTGACCTTGGCGTTCCCGGCCCACTCGTGGTCCGCCATGTCACCGATGACCTCGTGGCGGACGGTGGCGGCCGGATCGAGGGAGTCGTGCTGGGTGAGCACGCCGAGCCGCAGACCGCCCGAGTGGGTGACCCGCCCGGTGTCGGCCTCCTCCAGCTTGGCGAGCATCCGGATGAGGGTGGTCTTGCCGTCGCCGTTGCGCCCGACGACCCCGATGCGGTCCCCTTCGGACACCCCGAGCGAGACACCGTCCAGCAGCGCACGGGTGCCGTACACCTTGCTGACGTTCTCGACATTGACCAGGTTGACGGCCATTTCACTCCTGCGCAGGGGGGTCGGTCAGCCTTCTAGCCTAGGGCCTGCGGGGGTGGGGGCGGGGAGCGAGGGGGTTGTCACTCTTTGTGATGACGTGATCGGGATGCGGCGGCTACGGTGGAGGACAGGCACCAGGATCTTGTCCATGGGAGGAACCATGACAGCCCAGCCCGCAGAGCAGTCCGGATGGCGCATGCCCCCGCTGGACGGCTACACCGTGGACGACCTGCTCACACTGCCTGATCTCCCGCCGCACACCGAGTTGATCGACGGGAGCCTGGTCCTCGTGAGTCCGCAGCGCTACTTTCACTTCGCCGCGATCGACCTGCTGGCCAGCGGCCTGCGCCGCACTGTGCCTCCCGAATTGAAGGTCGTCCGCGAAATGACCGTAGTGCTGGACCGGCGCAACGGACCCGAGCCGGACATCTCGGTGATCAGGGCCGCCGCCAAGACCGGGCCGGAACAGACGTACTTCGAGGGAAAGGACGTCGTACTCGCCGTCGAGGTCGTCTCCCCGGAATCCGAAGCCCGCGATCGGCTCACCAAGACACACAAATACGCAGAGGCGGGCATCCGGTACTACTGGCTGGTGGAAATGGCCGGGGCCGAGAAGCATCCGGCGGTCGAGGTCTTCGAGCTGTCGGAGACCAGGGGCACGGGCTTGTACCGCTCGATCGGCACGTACCGCGACCGCGTCAAGGTCGACAAGCCCTACACCATCGACATCGACCTGACCGCCATCGACGAACTCTGAGCGGACCCCGCCCTCAGAGCACCGTCGCCCCCGCCGCAGGCCCCGTAGCCACCCGTACCGACCTGCACGTCCCCGACGTCCGCAGCGCCTGCGCGACCTTCTCCGCCGACTCGGCATCGCGGGCGAGGAACGCGGTGGTCGGGCCCGAACCCGAGACGAGGGCCGTGAGCGCGCCCGCCCCGCGGCCCGCGGCGAGCGTGTCGGCCAGCTCCGGGAACAGAGACAGCGCGGCCGGCTGGAGGTCGTTGGAGGTGGTGGCCGCGAGAGCGTCGGGGTCGCCCTTGGCGAGAGCGTCGAGGAGGTCCCCCGAGGCCACGGGCTCGGGGATGTCGAGTCCCTCGCCGAGCCGGTCGAACTCACGGAACACCGCCGGGGTCGACAGCCCGCGGTCGGCCATCGCGAACACCCAGTGGAAGGTGCCGCCGACCTCCAGGGCCGTCAGCTGTTCCCCGCGCCCGGTGCCCAGGGCCGCGCCGCCCACCAGGCCGAAGGGTACGTCGCTGCCCAACTCGGCGCAGATGGCGAGGAGTTCGGCACGGGAGGCGCCCGTACCCCACAGCGCGTTGCAGGCGAGCAGCGCGCCCGCGCCGTCCGCGCTGCCGCCCGCCATACCGCCGGCGACCGGGATGTCCTTGTCGATGTGGATGTGCACGGCCGGTTCGATGCCCCGCCGCGCGGCGAGCGCGATCGCCGCGCGCGCCGCGAGGTTGGTGCGGTCCAGGGGGACCTGGTCCGCGTCCGGTCCCTCGCAGGTGACGCGCAGCTCCTGAGCCGGGGTGACCGTGACCTCGTCGTACAGCCCGACCGCGAGGAAGACATTGGCCAGGTCGTGGAACCCGTCCGGCCGCGCGGCACCCACGGCGAGCTGGACGTTGACCTTGGCCGGAACCCGTACCGTGACGCTCACTTGGCAGACTCCTTGTGCTCGGCGATCCGCGCGAACTCCTCGACCGTCAGCGACTCCCCGCGTGCCTGCGGCGAGATGCCGGCGGCGACGAGGGCGGCCTCGGCGGCCGCGGCGGAGCCCGCCCAGCCGGCGAGCGCGGCCCGCAGGGTCTTGCGCCGTTGTGCGAACGCCGCGTCGACGACGGCGAAGACCTCGCGCTTGGAGGCGGTGGTCTTGATCGGCTCTGCCCGCCGGACCAGGGAGACGAGCCCGCTGTCGACGTTGGGCGCGGGCCAGAAGACATTGCGGCCGATGGCCCCGGCCCGCTTCACCTCGGCGTACCAGTTGGCCTTGACGGAGGGCACGCCGTACACCTTCGAACCGGGCGCGGCGGCGAGCCGGTCGGCGACCTCCGACTGCACCATCACCAGCGTCCGCTCGATGCCGGGGAAGGTGTCGAGCATGTGCAGCAGCACCGGGACGGCCACGTTGTAGGGCAGGTTCGCGACGAGGGCCGTGGGGGCGGGGCCGGGCAGTTCGGCGATGTGCATCGCGTCGGAGTGGACCAGCGCGAACCGGTCCGCGCGCTCCGGCATGCGCGCCGCGATCGTCGAGGGCAGCGCGGCGGCCAGGACGTCGTCGATCTCGACGGCGGTGACGTGGTCGGCGACCTCCAGCAGCGCGAGGGTGAGGGAGCCGAGCCCCGGGCCGACCTCGACGACCACGTCGTCGGGGCGGACCTCGGCGGTACGGACGATCCGGCGGACGGTGTTCGCGTCGATCACGAAGTTCTGGCCGCGCTGCTTGGTGGGCCGCACGCCCAGCGCTGCCGCGAGCTCACGGATGTCGGCGGGGCCGAGGAGGGCGTCTGGGGTGGGGCTGCTCACGGGACAAGGGTACGGGGGTGCGGCCGCCGGGATCGCCAGGGTGCCCCGGGCCACGGCCCCTAGCCGCGCAGCCGGTCCCCGCAGTGCGGCCAGGGGCTGGTCCCCCGCTGCACGTACAGCTTCTTCGCTCTGAACGTCTGTTCGTCCTCCGACGCGTCCTGCGGGCGTCCCTTGCCGCCGAGACTGTGCCAGGTGCGGGAGTCGAACTGGTAGAGGCCGCCGTACGTCCCCGACGGGTCCACCGCGTGGGGCCGGCCGCCGGACTCGCACTCCGCGAGGCCGTCCCAGTCCAGGTCGTCGGCGTCCTGCACGGACGGCGGATGCGGCCGCGAGCCCACCTTCACGACCTGGGTGCGCGGCTCGCGCACGACCTCGGACTGCTCCAGGCGCGGCTTCTGCCGGACCCCGTTGACGGTCCGCACGAGGTAGGCGACCCGCCGCAGCCCCGGCTGCCCGGCCCGCTCGACGACCTCCGTGCCCCGGAACAGCGCGGGGTCGACGGTGCGTGCCACGTCGAACGGGATCGCCTCCTCGCGGACCTCCTGGGCTCCGGTCACCCGCAGCACGGTCACCGTCTGCCCGTCCCGCGGGAAGCTGTCGGGCGGGACGGACGTGGTGTCCTCTCCGCGCAGGGTGACCCCGGCCTCCTCGACGGCCTCAAGGACGGTCGCCGCGTTGGTGCGGATGACCCGGGCCCGGCCGTCCGCCATGATCGTGACGGCCCGTTCGGTGCGTACGTCGAGCGTGAGCCCGGCGCGTCCGATGGGCCGGGAGCGCGAGGCCGAGAGGTACGCGCCCTCGGCGCGCACGCCCAGCTGTGCGAGCACCTCGTCCACGGTGCGCGCCGTCGTCCACACCTCACGCCGTTGGCCGTCGAGGGTGAGCCACAGGGGGCGCCCGTAGTGCACCTCGACCCCGTCGCCGCTGGCGAGCGCCGTGCCGGGAGCGGGCACCACCAGGTCGTGCGCGCCGACGCGCACACCCTCCTGGGCGAGCAGTTCGGTCACGTCGTCGGCGAAGGTGTGCAGCGTGCGCGGCTTGCCGTCGACGGTGAGCTCGACCGCCTTGTCCTTGGCGACGAACGCGGTGGTGCCGCCGGCGAGGAACGCGACGACCAGGGCCTGCGGCACCAGTCGGCGCACGGTGGACTCCGACCGAGCGGCGGAACGTGCCCGGCGCCGCCGCGCGGCTCGCCCGTGCGTCCGGGGCAGCACCTGCCGTTCGTAGGAGGGCCGGTAGGTGTCCTCGTACGGAGAGGCCTGGTACGGAGGGGCCTCGTACATCCCGTAGGGCAGCGTCTCCGCGGTGTGCACCAAGGGGTCGGGGCCGTACGTCTCGTACTGCGACTTGCTCACGCACGCTCCAGGGAGCCAGAGGGGTCCGGATCGGGCCCCCAGAACCTAGCGGAGCGGGCGTTACTCTCCAAAGTCGTTCGATTACGGACTGTTGCCCACCGAACGCACGATCAGTAGCCGAAGGCGCGGGCCGCGTTCGCCCCCAGGGCGGTCGCCAGCGCGTCCTCGTCGATACCGCGCACGGCGGCCATCGCGCGCACGGTGACCGGAACGAGATACGGGGCGTTGGGCCGTCCGCGGTACGGCGCAGGCGTCAGGAAGGGCGCGTCGGTCTCCACGAGGACCAGTTCCAGCGGGGCGACGACGAGGGCGTCGCGGAGGTTCTGGGCGTTCTTGAAGGTGACGTTCCCGGCGAAGGACATGTAGTAGCCCTCGCGTGCGCACACCTCGGCCATCTCGGCGTCGCCCGAGTAGCAGTGGAAGACGGTGCGCTCGGGCGCGCCCTCCTCCTTGAGGACGCGCAGGACGTCGGCGTGGGCGTCGCGGTCATGGATGACCAGCGCCTTGCCGTGCCGCTTGGCGATCTCGATGTGGGCACGGAAGGACCGCTCCTGGGCCGCCTTGCCCTCGGGCCCGGTGCGGAAGTGGTCCAGGCCTGTCTCGCCGACGCCCTTGACCTGGGGCAGAGCGGCCAGCCGGTCGATCTCGGCCAGCGCCTCGTCCAGCGCCGCGTCGCCGCCGGGCTCGCGCGCGCCCTGCCGCGACCAGCCGTCCGGGTCGCCGTGGACGATGCGCGGGGCCTCGTTGGGGTGCAGGGCGACGGTCGCGTGGACGCTGTCGTACGCCTCCGCCGTCTGAGCGGCCCACCGCGAGCCCTTGATGTCGCAGCCGACCTGGACGACCGTCGTCACTCCCACCGACGCGGCCTTGGCGAGGCCTTCCTCGACGGTGCCGGACTGCATGTCGAGGTGGGTGTGGGAGTCGGCGACGGGCACCCGGAGCGGCTCCGGGAGCGGCGGCGCCGCGTTCTTGTCGGCGTTCGAAGGCATGCCCCGATCCTACGAAAGGGGCATGCCGCCTCGGCCGGGCGAGGGGTTCAGCTCGCCCTGCGGTGGAACGGATGCAGGAGATCGGACAGATGCCAGTGGTGGTGCTCCTCGGCCTGCGCGGGCGCCTCGGGCGTCTCGGCCGCGGCCTCGGGCGGCGTCCCGTGCGGGTGCGGCCGCGCCGCGCTGCGAACCGACGAGACCTGCCCCGGCCGCATGATCCGTACGACGTGGCCGTCGCAGTTCTGGCAGCTGGGCCGGCTCAGCGGGGACGGGACGACGGTGCCGTTCGCCACGTACGTGACGAACTCATGGCCGTCGGCGTCCGTGTGGTGCTCTATCGCGTACGACTGCTCCCAGCCGTGCCCGCATCGCATACAGGCGAAGGAATACGACTCGTGAACGACTGCGCTCGCCGTACCGCGGAGGCCGGTCTGCCCTGCGATCTCACTCATGCCAGCTCCTCGGGTCCGCTGGACAAAGGGACGGGTGCGTCCCTTCGACCAGTGGACGCCTTCACCGACGCGAACGCACCCGGCCTGTCGAGTGTTGGAGGCGATTTGGACTTTCCTTGCCATACCGGCCCTGGGTACCGGGTCTGGGCTTTGCCTTCCGCAACTACCCTTTGCCCACACATGGGGCGCGCGCTCATGGGAGAAGCAGCCTGCTCAGAGGGGATGTGAGCCCGGTGTGAGCCCCTTCACGACGCCTGCGCGTTCTTCGCCGCGACGACCGCGTCGAACACCTCCCGCTTGGGCAGCCCCGCCTCCGCGGCCACCGCGGCGATCGCCTCCTTGCGCCGCTCGCCCGCCTCCTCGCGCACCCGCACCCGGCGCACCAGTTCCTCGGCGCCGAGCTCCTCGGGGCCGCGCTCGGGGGCGCCCTCGACGACGACGGTGATCTCGCCGCGCACACCCTCCGCGGCCCAGGCGGCCAGCTCGGCGAGCGGTCCGCGCCGTACCTCTTCGTACGTCTTGGTCAGCTCCCGGCACACGGCGGCACGCCGCTCGACGCCGAACACCTCGGTCATCGCGGCGAGGGTGTCGTCGAGGCGGTGCGGGGCCTCGAAGTAGACGAGGGTGCGCCGCTCCTCGGCGACCTCGCGCAGCCGGGAGAGCCGTTCGCCCGCCTTGCGCGGCAGGAACCCCTCGAAGCAGAACCGGTCGACGGGCAGCCCGGACAGCGCGAGAGCGGTGAGCACGGCGGACGGTCCGGGCACCGCGGTGACATGGATCTCCTTCTCGACGGCCGCGGCGACCAGCCGGTAGCCGGGGTCGGAGACCGACGGCATGCCGGCGTCCGTGACGAGGAGCACACGCGCCCCGCCGAGCAGCTCCTCGACCAGCTCGGGCGTGCGGGCCGACTCGTTGCCCTCGAAGTACGACACCACACGGCCCTTGGGCGTCACACCCAGCGCCTGCGTCAGCCGGCGCAGCCGCCGGGTGTCCTCGGCGGCGACGACGTCCGCGCCGGCCAGCTCCTGCGCGAGCCGGGGCGGCGCGTCCGCGATGTCGCCGATGGGGGTGCCCGCCAAAACAAGGGTTCCAGTCACGCTCCCCATCCTCCCAGGGCCCGGGGAAACGCAACGCACACCAACCGAGACGCCCATGCGCGGGACTCACACAGAACGTTTCCCTACGATGGCGCGGTGACCAGTACCGCGTCCTCCACGGACACCCGGCAGGGCCAGGCACCGCACGATCAGCGACCGTCGTGGCAGCAACGGCTGCGCCGTTTCGGCTACCCGGCGGGGCACAGAGGCGGCGATGTCCTCGACCGGCTGGTGCCGCCGTACGTGGAGCCCAGCCCGCGGCTGTGGCTGGTCCTGGGCGTGCCGCGGACGCTGGCCGAGCGGATCAGCCGCTGGTCGGGCTGGGGCGGTCCGCTGCTGGTGACGCTGATGGCGGGCCTGATGCGGTTCTGGCACCTGGGCAGCCCGAAAGCGGTGATATTCGACGAGACGTACTACGCCAAGGACGCCTGGGCGCTCGTCCACCGCGGCTTCGAGGTCAACTGGGACAAGAACGCCAACGACCTGATCCTGCAGAAGGCGGGGCATGTCGGCATCCCGTCGGACGCGGCCTATGTCGTGCATCCGCCGGTCGGCAAGTACGTCATCGGACTCGGCGAGCTGATCTTCGGGTTCAACCCGTTCGGCTGGCGGTTCATGACGGCGCTGCTGGGCACGCTGAGCGTGCTGCTGCTGTGCCGGATCGGGCGCCGTATCTTCCGCTCGACGTTCCTCGGCTGTCTGGCCGGCGCGCTGATGGCGGTGGACGGGCTGCACTTCGTGATGAGCCGCACCTCGCTGCTCGACGGCGTGCTGATGTTCTTCGTGCTCGCTGCCTTCGGCTGCCTGGTCATCGACCGGGACAGGGCACGCGCGAGACTGGCCGCCGCGCTCCCGGTCGACGCGGACGGCCGGGCCCGGCCCGACGCGTACATCGCGAGGACCACGTGGCTGGGGCTGCGCCCCTGGCGCTGGGCGGCGGCCGTGTCGATGGGGCTCGCGATCGGCACGAAGTGGAACGGCCTGTACTTCCTGGCCGCGTTCATCGTGATGACCATCCTGTGGGACGTCGGCGCACGCAAGGTGGCGGGTGCCGACCGCCGGCTCTCCGTCGTGTTCGTGGCCGAGTCGCTCATCGCGTGGTGCGCGATGTCCACTGTCGCCGTCGCCGTCTACCTGACCTCCTGGATCGGCTGGATCCTCTCCCCGACCGACGGCACCGGCGGCTATTTCCGCAACTGGGCGGCCACCGACGGCAAGGGCGGCATGTGGGCCTCCCAGCCCGACTGGCTGCGCAGCCTGTGGCACTACGAGCACGAGGTGTACAAGTTCCACATCGGCCTGTCGTCCCCGCACACGTACCAGTCGAACCCGTGGAGCTGGATCGTCCTGGGCCGCCCGGTCTCGTACTTCTACGAGTCGCCCTCGCCCGGCGCGGACGGCTGCCCGGCGGACGCGGGCCAGAAGTGCGCCCGTGAGGTCCTCGCCATCGGCACACCGGTGCTGTGGTGGGCGGCCTGCTTCGCGATCCTCTACGTCCTGTGGCGCTGGGCCTTCCGCCGCGACTGGCGCGCGGGCGCCATCGCCTGCGGCATCGTGGCCGGTTACCTCCCCTGGTTCATGTACCAGGAGCGCACGATCTTCCTCTTCTACGCGGTCGTCTTCGTCCCGTTCCTGTGTCTGGCGGTGGCCATGCTGATCGGCGCGATCATCGGCCCACCCGGCTCCAGCGACACCCGCCGCGTGATCGGCACGGCGGCCGCGGGCGTCCTGGTCCTGCTGATCGCCTGGAACTTCATCTACTTCTGGCCGCTCTACACCGGCACAGCCCTCCCCATCGATTCCTGGCGTTCACGTATGTGGCTGGATACCTGGGTCTGAGTCACGCTTCTGATCTCCGTTCGGACAATATCCGAAAACAATCCTCACAGTTCCCTCTTGTGCCACCTACAGTTCGAGGACTGGAACGGGGGACGGGGGAGGGGATTCCGGCATGCGCAAGGGGGTCAAGGTCACTGTCGTGGGCGGGGTGTTCGCCGCGCTGGTGGGCGGGGCCGGGTACGGGGCGTACAACGTTCTGTCCACGCTCAGCGGGGACGGGGCAGCGGGCGGGAGCTCGGTGCGGACCGGGCCGCCCACCGGTGACGAGGTGCGGGACACCACGCGGAAGTTCTTCGCGGCCTGGGAGAAGGGGCAGGCGGCGACGGCCGCGTCGTACACGAACAACGCCGAGGCCGCGGGCACGCTGCTGACGGCCTACGGCGAGGACGCGCACATCACCAAGGTGAGCATCACGCCCGGCACGGCGACCGGCGCGACCGTGCCCTTCACGGTCCGGGCGACGGTGTCGTACGACGGGAAGTCCAAGCCGCTCGACTACGAGAGCGAGTTGACCGTGGTGCGCGGCGAGACGACGCACCGGCCGCTCGTCGACTGGCAGCCGTCCGTCGTCCATCCGAAGCTGAAGCAGGGCGACACGCTGGTCACCGGCGATTCGGCAAGCCCCGCCATCGAGGCCGTGGACCGCGACGGCAAGGTCCTGACGAAGGAGAAGTACCCGTCCCTGGGCCCCATCCTGGACGAGCTGCGCAGCCGCTACGGCGAGAAGGCGGGCGGCACACCCGGCATCGAGCTGGCCATCCGGCACCAGGGCGAGGGAGCCGCCGACACGACCCTGCTGACCCTGGCCAAGGGCAGGGCGGGCCGGCTGCCGACGACGCTCAGCGCGAGCGCGCAGGCGGCGGCCGAGACGGCGGTGACCAAGTACGCCGAGTCCTCGGTGGTGGCCGTGAAGCCCAGCACCGGTGAGGTGCTGGCGGTCGCCAACCACCGTGACGACGGGTTCGACGCGGCGTTCCTCGGCACGCTGGCGCCCGGCTCCACGATGAAGATCGTCAGCGCGGCGACGCTCATCGACAACGGGATCACGACGGCGACCGGCCCGGCGCCCTGCCCGCCGACCGCCACCTGGCAGAGCCAGACCTTCAGCAACCTCAAGGGCCTGGCCCCGGACGAGCACGCCACGCTCTCCGACAGCTTCGCCCGCTCCTGCAACACGGCGTTCGTGAAGTACGCGGACGAGGTGAAGGTCGACTCCCTCACCAAGGAGGCCGAGCAGCGCTTCGGGCTCGGGCAGGGCAACTGGAAGGTCGGCATACCCTCCTTCGACGGCCGCGTCCCCGCCTCCGGCGGCCCGGACACGGCCGCCAACATGATCGGTCAGGGCCAGGTGCAGCTGAGCCCGCTGAACCTGGCCTCGGTGACGGCGACCGCGATGACGGGCACCTTCCGGCAGCCGGTGATCGTCGCGCGGAAGCTGGACGACCGCGAGCTGGCCACGGCCCGGGGCCTCACGGCCGGCACGGTCCAGCAGCTGCGCTCGATGATGAACCGCACCGCGGTCAGCGGCACCGCGGCCGGTGTGATGCGCGGCCTGAGCGGCAGCATCGGCGCGAAGACCGGCTCCGCGGAGGTCGACGGACAGACCAGGTCCAACAGCTGGTTCACCGGATACCGCAATGACGTCGCGGCCGCGGCCATGACCCAGGACGGCGGCCACGGCATCGACGCGGCCGGGCCGATTGTCGCAGCTGTGCTACGGACGGGAGGCTGAAGTCACCCGTAAAGGAAGGGACTCTAGGGTGTGTGGTGTCGTTGGGGAGTGTGAGGGCTACGAGGGCGGCGGGGACCCTGGGGAATTCGCGGAGGAACTGAGGCAGTGGGCAAGAGAAGGCGCGTCGTCGAACGACGGAACACCAGACCCGCGGTCATCGGCGGAATGATCGCCGCGGTCGTCGGCGGCGCGGGCCTCGGCGTCTATCTGCTCTACGGCGGCGCGGCGGCCGAGGGACAGGCCGGCGCCACCGGCGACCACAAGACGGTGAAGACCGGCCCGCTGTCCGCGACCGAGGTACGGACCACCGCCGAGCGCTTTCTCACGGCCTGGCAGCAGGGCAGGGTGAACCTGGCCGCGGCCACCACGGACGACTCCGCCGCCGCCACCGCCCAGCTCACCGGTTACACCAAGGACGCCCGCATCAAGGACGTCACGCTCACCGCGGGCACCCGCACCGGCGCCAAGGTCCCCTTCTCCGTCAAGGGCACGGTCACCTACAAGGGCATCAGCAAGCCCCTGGCCTACGACAGCTCGCTCACCGTCGTCCGCCGCGCCCGCGACGGGAAGCCGCTGGTCGACTGGCACGCCTCCGTCGTTCACCCCGACCTGAAGGACGGGGACAAGCTGGTCACCGGCGAGTCAGGCACCCCGCCGATCAAGGCGCTGGACCGCGACGGAGGGGAGCTGACCGCAGCGAAGTACCCCTCCCTGGGGACGGTGCTCGACGGGCTGCGCGAGAAGTTCGGCAAGACCGCGGGCGGCAAGGCGGGCGTCGAGCTGCGCGTGGCGCGCGGCAAGGCGTCCACGGCGGACAAGCTCTCCGACAAGACGCTCGTGGAACTCGGCAAGGGCACCCCGGGCACGGTGAGGACGACGCTGAGCCCGGCCCTCCAGGCGGCCGCCGAGAAGCAGGTCACCAAGCAGAAGCGGGCCTCGGTCGTGGTCATGCGCCCGTCGAACGGGGAGATCCTCGCGGTGGCCAACACCAGCCACGGCTTCAACACGGCCTTCCAGGGCTCGCTGGCCCCCGGCTCCACGATGAAGGTCATCACCTCGTCACTGCTGATCGACAAGCATCTGGCGTCCGTGGACAAGGAGCACCCCTGTCCGAAGACGGTGAAGTACGGCGGCTGGACCTTCCACAACGACGACGACTTCGAGATCAAGGGCGGCACGTTCAAGGCGAGCTTCGCCCGCTCCTGCAACACGGCCTTCATCAGCCAGGCGAAGAAGCTCGGCAACGCCGACCTGACGAACCAGGCCCAGCAGGTCTTCGGTCTTTCCATGAACAACTGGGCGATCGGCGTCCCGACCTTCGACGGGTCGGTGCCGGTGCAGTCGGCGGCCCAGATGGCGGCCTCGCTGATCGGGCAGGGCGGGGTGCGGATGAACCCGCTGAACATGGCGTCGGTCGCCTCGACCATCAAGGCGGGCGTCTTCCACCAGCCGTATCTGGTCTCCCCGAGCGTGGACCACCGCAAGACGGCCACCGCCGGCCGCACCCTGTCCGCAGGAACGCTCTCCCAGCTGCGCGAACTGATGCGGTACACGGCCGCGTACGGCACGGCGGCCGAGGCGATGTCCGGTCTCGGCCCCGACTACGGCGCCAAGACGGGCTCGGCGGAGGTCGACGGCCAGAAGAAGCCCAACGGCTGGTTCACCGCGTACCGCGGTGACCTCGCGGCCGCGGGCGTGGTCCAGGCCGGCGGGCACGGCGGCGACACGGCGGGACCGATCGTGGCGGCACTGCTGAAGATGGGCAGCTGAGCCCCGGCGGGCGGCCGGGCCCTCAATGGGGCACGGGCTCGGCGGCCATGTACGTCCGCCTCAGGAACCGCAGCAGAGCCTTCGACTCGAACTGCACCACCTCGACCCCGCCCGGGGAGTGGAACTCCACCACGGCCTGGACCCGGCCGCACGGCCACACCCGTACGTCCCCGCTCTCGGCCGGCGCCCGCAGCCCTTGTTCCAGCAGCGCTCTGGAGAACGTCCACTCGTGCGGCCCGGGAAGTCCGACCCGCACCGCCCGGGGATCCGCGTCGGGGTCGTAGCGCAGGACGACCGGGACCGCCGGTTCCTCCTGCATGTTCACGTTCTCTTCCGTGACTATGTGGGCACGGGCGTACTGTTCCACTACGGACATCGGATCGCCCTCTCACGCTGCGTCACCTGTGCGGAAGTCATGCCTCCGCCCCTACTTCAATGTCGCATATTTCCCATATTGTGCTCATTGAACCCTGCGCATCTTGGTGTCGATACGCACACACCAGCTCCTCGCTCTTGCAAGACGTTCGCAACAAGCCGCTAAAATCAAACGGTGCACGTACCTGACGGATTCATCGACGCCCCCACCTCCGCGGTCGCCGGAGTGGTCGCAGCCGGCGCCCTCGCCGTGAGTCTGCGCGGCGCGCGCCGCGAGCTCGACGAGCGCACCGCCCCGCTTGCCGGACTGATGGCGGCGTTCATCTTCGCCGTACAGATGCTCAACTTCCCCGTCGCGGCCGGAACAAGCGGCCATCTGCTCGGCGGCGCCCTCGCGGCGATACTCGTCGGCCCCTACACGGGCGTGCTCTGTGTCTCCGTCGTCCTGCTCATGCAGGGCATCCTCTTCGCGGACGGCGGCCTCACCGCGCTCGGCGTCAACATCACGGACATGGCGATCGTCACGACGGTCGTGTCGTACGCGGTCTTCCGCGGCCTGGTGAAGGTGCTCCCCCGCAAGCGGCGCTCGGTGACCGTCGCCTCCTTCGTCGCCGCCGTCCTCTCCGTCCCGGCCGCGGCCGTCGCCTTCACGCTGATCTACGCGGTCGGCGGCACCACCGACGTCGCCATCGGCAAGGTCGCCACCGCGATGATCGGCGTCCACGTCCTCATCGGCATCGGCGAGGCCGCGATCACCGCGCTCACGGTCGGCGCCGTCATCGCCGTACGGCCGGACCTCGTGTACGGCGCCCGCGGACTCCAGCAGCGCCTGAAGCTGCGGGTGAACGGCGAACTCGTCGACGCGCCCGCCGTCCGGCCGGTCCCCGTCGCGGCCGCCGCCCGCTCGCACCGCACACTGTGGATCACCGGCCTGGTCACGTCCCTGGTGCTCGCCGGGTTCGTCAGCTTCTACGCCTCCGCCGACCCCGACGGCCTGGAGAAGGTCGCGCACGACAAGGGCATCGACCAGAAGGCCGAGAAGCACGCGTCCGACGGCTCCCCGCTCGCCGGCTACGGCGTGAAGGATGTCTCCGACTCCCGTCTCTCCGGCGGACTCGCGGGTGTGATCGGCGTCGGGGTCACGGTCGTCGCGGGCAGCACCGTGTTCTGGGTGGTGCGCAGGCGCCGTACGAACGACGTCTCGCCCACGAGCACGGCGAGCACGGCGAGCACGGCGAGCACGGGCGTCTGACATGGGGGCCGGACACGCGCACAGGCTCTACCGGCACGGGCACTCCCCCGTGCACACACTGCCGCCGCACACCAAGCTGGCCGCCGTCTTCGCCTTCGTGGTGGTCGTGGTGTCGACCCCGCGCGAGGCGATGTGGGCGTTCGGGCTGTACGCCGTACTGCTCGCGTACGTCGCATACCTCGCGCGCGTGCCCGCCGGCTTCCTGCTCAAGCGGCTGCTCATCGAGGTGCCGTTCGTCGCCTTCGCGGTGCTCATGCCGTTCGTGGCCGAGGGCGCGCGGGTGGACGTCCTCGGCCTGTCGCTGAGCGTCAACGGCCTGTGGGGCGCCTGGAACGTGCTCGCCAAGGGCACGCTGGGCGTCGCGGCCTCCGTGCTGCTGGCCGCCACCACCGAGCTGCGTGAACTCATCCTCGGCCTGCAGCGCCTCAGACTCCCCTCGCTGCTCGTCCAGATCGCGTCCTTCATGATCCGCTACGGCGATGTCATCACCGACGAGATGCGCCGGATGCGGATCGCCCGGGAGTCGCGCGGCTTCGAGGCGAGCGGCGTACGCCACTGGGGAGTGCTCGCCAAGTCGGCCGGCGCGCTCTTCATCCGCTCCTACGAGCGCGGCGAGCGTGTGCATCTGTCCATGGTGAGCCGGGGATACTCC
Source organism: Streptomyces sp. HUAS 15-9 (assembly GCF_025642155.1). Taxonomy (NCBI): domain Bacteria; kingdom Bacillati; phylum Actinomycetota; class Actinomycetes; order Kitasatosporales; family Streptomycetaceae; genus Streptomyces; species Streptomyces qianjiangensis. The sequence continues at coordinate 3,692,276 of NZ_CP106798.1, forward strand.
CCCACTACCAAACGTGTGGGCGGTGCCCCCAGTTCGATGCCGGTCATCGACGAGGTGACCGCGTCCCGGGCGCAGTGGTCGTACGCCCTCGCCCTCCCCTGCGCCGCCCTCGTCGTCTGTCTGCTGGGATGGATCCTGTGAAACCTTCGCTGGAAGTGGCCGGGCTGGCCTTCGCGTACCCCGACGGCCACCAGGCGCTGTTCGGCGTGGACTTCTCGATCGAGCGCGGCGAACGGGTCGCGCTGCTCGGCCCGAACGGCGCCGGCAAGACGACCCTGGTGCTGCACCTCAACGGCATCCTGGGCGGCGGCACCGGCACGGTGACCGTGGCCGGGCTGCCGGTCGGCCGGGAGCACATGGCCGAGATCAGGCGGAAGGTCGGCATCGTCTTCCAGGACCCGGACGACCAGCTCTTCATGCCGACCGTGCGGGAGGACGTGGCGTTCGGTCCGGCCGCGGCCGGTCTGAAGGGGGCCGCGCTGGAGGAGCGGGTGCGCACGGCTCTGGAGCAGGTCGGTATGCGGGACTTCGCCGACCGGCCGCCGCACCATCTGTCCTTCGGCCAGCGCCGCCGGGTCGCGGTCGCGACGGTCCTTGCGATGGAGCCGGAGATCCTCGTCCTCGACGAGCCGTCCTCCAACCTGGACCCGGCCTCACGCCGCGAACTGGCCGACATCCTGCGCTCGCTGGACGTCACGGTCCTGATGGTCACGCACGATCTGCCCTACGCACTGGAACTGTGCCCGCGCTCGCTGATCCTGAGCGACGGTGTGATCGCCGCGGACGGCCCGACGGGCGAGCTCCTGTCCAACGACACGCTGATGCGCGCCCACCGCCTTGAGTTGCCGTTCGGCTTCGACCCGAGGTCCGTTCCGGCCACCGCCGAGCGGACCTGACACGTTTCCGTGACGGCCGTCCCGGATCGTCCGGGACAATGGGCGGGTGACGCATGAAGAGGACGCCGGGTCGCTGCTGCTCGACGAGCAGCTCTGCTTCGCGCTGTACGCGGCCCAGCGCACCGTGACCGCGGCGTACCGCCCGCTCCTCGACGAACTCGGCCTGACCTACCCGCAGTACCTCGTCCTCCTTGTCCTGTGGGAGCGCGGCGAGACCACGGTGAAGGAACTTGCCGCGGCCCTGCGCCTCGACTACGGCACGGTGTCGCCGCTGCTGAAGCGGCTGGCGGCGGCGGGTCTGGTGCGCCGAGAGCGCTCGGCGCGGGACGAGCGCTCGGTGCTGGTCGCCTGCACCGAGCGCGGGGGCGAACTGCGGGAACGCGCGGCGCGGGTCCCCGGCGCGCTGCTCACGACGACGGGGCTGAGCGCTCCCGAGATCGCGCGGCTGCGCGAGGAGCTGTGGCGGCTCGCGGAGCGCGTCGAGCACGCCTCCGCCCGGCCCTGACGGACTACCCGCGGTCACCGAGCCCTGACGGCGACAACCGACCTACCGGCCAGTATCTTGTGCACGATGTACTTGTGCACACCTGTTCCGGGGAAGGCCGACCATGACTGACGGCACCGCTGCAACCGACGGCACCGCTGTTGACACCCGCCCGACGAAGATCATGTACGTCGCCGAAGCCACCGCGCACGGCGGCCGGGACGGGTACGTCACCAGTCAGGACGGCGAGATCGAGCTGAAGGTCGCGATGCCGCCGGAGCTGGGCGGGGACGGCAACGGCACCAACCCGGAGCAGCTGTTCGCCGCCGGCTACAGCTCCTGCTTCCACAACGCACTGATCCTGGTCGGCAACCGCGCGGGCTACGACCTGACCGGCTCCACCGTCGCCGCGAAGGTCGGCATCGGCCCGAACAAGCACCGCGGCTACGGCCTGGCCGTCGCCCTCAGCGTCTCCCTCCCGGTCCTCGACGCGGACGTCGCGACGAAGCTGGTCGACGCGGCCCACGAGGTGTGCCCGTACTCCAACGCGACACGCGGCAACATCGACGTGACGATCGTGCTGGGCTGAATCCCGGCACCAGCCACAAGTGCGGACCCTAGGACACCAAACCGTAACCAGATCCGACACCCCGCCGAGGAATCCAAGGCCTCAGTCCCGTGTTTCACTCGCTGGCGCAGGCAAGTGGAGGGACCGGGCGTGGGCGTGGATGTGGATGTGAACGGCACAGTCGCCGAGGGCTTCGAGCCGGTCAGGGCGGCGTTCGCGCACAACTTCGGGCTGCTCGGCGACCGGGGCGCGGCCGTCGCCGTGTACCGGGACGGGCACCGCGTGGTCGACCTGTGGGGCGGGACGAAGGACGTCGACGGTACGGCCCCCTGGGAGCACGGCACCGCGCAGATCGTGCGCTCCGCGACCAAGGGCGTCGCCGCCGCCGCGCTGCTGCTCCTGCACCAGCGCGGTGAGCTGGACCTGGACGCGCCGGTGGGCGAGTACTGGCCGGAGTTCAAGGCGGCGGGCAAGGAGAGCACGCTGGTCCGGCATGTGCTCGCGCACCGCGCCGGCGTCCCCGCGCTCGACCGTCCGCTGACGCCGGAACAGGCCGCCGACCCCGACCTCGGCGCACAGGCCGTCGCGGCCCAGGCACCGGCGTGGGAGCCGGGCACCGACCACGGCTACCACGCGCACACGTACGGCTGGCTCACCGGCGAACTGGTGCGTCGCGTCACCGGCCGCCCGATCGGGGAGTTCATAGCGACCGAGATCGCCGGTCCGGCCGACGCCTACCTCTGGCTCGGCCTGCCGGAGTCCGAGGCCGCGCGCGTGGGCCGGGTCGGTTCCGTCGAGGCCACCGAGGCGGGCGGCGCGCTGAGGACCCGTCCGAAGCGGTCCGTCTCCGAGGCCTACGCCGATCCGGAGTCCCTGACCCGCCGTGCCTTCGCCGCGATCACCCCGCTCGCCGACGAGAACGCGCCCGCCTACCGCACCGCCGCCCTCCCCGCCTCCAACGGCATCGCCACCGCCGACGGTCTGGCCCGCTTCTACGCCTCGCTGATCGGCGAGGTGGACGGCGGCACACGGCTGTTCCACCCCGGGACGGTCGAGTCGGCCCGGGGCGAGCAGTCGGCCGGGCCGGACCGCGTGCTCGTGGTGAACACCCGGTTCGGCCTCGGCTACATGCTGCACGGCGGCGCGTCGCCGCTGCTGTCCCCCGGCTCCTTCGGCCACCCGGGCCGCGGTGGTGCCCTCGCCTTCGCCGATCCCGAGTCGGGCATCGCCTTCGGCTATGTCACCAACGGCTTCCGCAAGAGCGTGACGGCGGACCCGCGGGCGCAGGCGCTGGTGCGGGCGGTGCGGACGGCCCTGGAGCGCGTCACACGTTGATCGGGTGCGAGGTCCGCCCGGACGCCGAGTCGATCTCTCCGTGTGCCTTGGTCAGCAACTGCATCGCCAGTTCGTTGAGCGCCCGCGCCCCGGCTATCTCCTCGCCGACGCGTGGCTGATTTGCGTCGGTGTGGTGCCTGCTGGCACTCCCGTGCGCCCGTACCTCACTGCCGTCGGGCAGACGCACCAGCGCGGCCGCCCGCGTGTGCAGATCGTCCTCCTGGAACTCCAGCTCGACATGCCATCCCACAGTGGTGTGCATCATGAGGACCACCTCCGGAGTCACTGCTTCCAGGGTGCTCCTCGACGCCCCCGGCGTCACGTCGGCCCGAAAACTGGCTTTCCGTTAGGAAACAGACATCCGGGACGGGCTTCCGAAACGGGCTTCTCCTCAGGAAGCCGGCTTCCCGTCGAAGCTGGCGAAGTACGCGGCAGCCATGTCCTCGTCGGCATGGCCCTGGGCGGCGGCGCGCGCGAAGCGCTCCGCGGCGGCCTCGGCCACGTCGAGACGGACGCCGTTGTCCGCACCGGCCCGGACGATCAGCCGCGCGTCCTTCTCGGCCGTGCCCACCGCGAACTGGGCCGGGGACAGCCGGTCGCCCAGCACCATGGCCGCCTTGACCCGCAGGTACCCCATGTCGAGCGGCCCGCCCTCGATGAGGTCGAAGAAGCTCTGCGGGTCGACGCCGAGCGCCTGGGACAGGGCGAGGACCTCGCCGGTCGCCGCGGTGGCCGCGAGGACCCAGCTGTTGGCGACCAGCTTGAGCCGGGTGGCGCTGCCCGCCGCCCCGTCGTCGCCGGTCCACACCGTACGGGCGCCGACCGCGTCGAACACGGGCGTGACGGCCGCCCGGCCCTCCTCGGGACCCGCGGCCAGGACGGTCAGCTGTCCGGCCTCCGCGGGCTGGCGGGTGCCGAGGACCGGGGCGTCGTAGAAGACGAGGCCGTGGTCGCGGGCGAAGCCGGCCAGGTCGGCGGCCGAGTCGAGACCGGCGGTGGTCGACTGCGCCCAGACCGCGCCGGGGCGCAGTGCGGGAGCCGCCTCCCGCATGACCTCCAGGACGGTGTGGCCGTCGTACAGCATGGTCAGGACGGCGTCGGCGCCCTGGACGGCCTCGGCGGGGGTGTCGGCGACGTGGGCGCGGTCGGCGGCCAGCGGTTCGGCCTTGGCGCGGGTGCGGTTCCAGACGCGGACGGTGTGCCCGGCCTTGGTGAGGTTGCGGGCCATCGCGGCCCCCATGATCCCGGTGCCCAGGACGCTCACGGTGAGTTTGTCTGTCATGACGTCAACTTCCTGTTCCGTGCGGTGAGTACGGGCCTTCAGCGGGGTCGCTGAGGCGCGGTCTCCATGGTCGTTCAGGCACGGCCTCCATGGTCGTTCAGACGCGAGCGTTCCCGGCGGCGGCGTGGACGAGTCCTTCAACGAGCCCCTGGCTAACCGGTGTGCAGCATCAGCCCGATCCCCGCCACCAGGAGTCCCGCGGCGGCGATCCGGGGCGCACCGAACCGCTCCTTGAAGAAACAGCACGCCGATCGCCGCTCCGACGATGATCGACATGCGCCCCAGGCCGGTTTCAGCGGACGCCGGGCGATTCTTCTTGTGCCGCGGTACCGCGACCGACGGTCAAGGACCAGCGCACGGATGAGGGTGCCTCGACAGCGACGACTCCGCTGCGATCTACGCCTGACACGGCTACCTGGTTGTAGGTGGTGCTGACCTTGTTGGCCAGGCAGTCGAGCGGGAACGAGACATGCACGGACTGCACTGCTACCTTGATCGTTCCCTTGTCCTGACAGCGCAGCGCGACGATGAGGGCGTCCCCCTTCTTCCCCTTGTCGAACGAGATGCTGGCGTTCCCGGCCGTGACCTTCTGACGGCCGGCAAGCGTCTCGTCCGCGTCCAGCTCCGGCGGCTTCTGCACGGAGGGCTGCGTGGCGCTGGGGGGGATGGTCACCGAACCCGACTCGGAGGAGTGCGGGGACTGTGAGGGTTGCTTGGCACCGGAGTTGTCCGAGGTGCAGGCAGTGACCGGAAAGAGCAACGCGGCGCACACAGTGCTCAGCCCCGCAAGGGTTCGGCGCGACATGTCAGTTCTCCCAGATGGCCCAGCCGACACGGTGCGGCGTGTAGATAGTGACGTTCTTCTTGCTTCCCTTGCCACAGTTGACGTACGTGTACTGGCTGTACCCATAGCTCTTCAAAGGGAAGACGCCGTAACGGGCATAGGTGGTCTTGTGCGGCGGGGTATCCACGCTGATGGAATTGCCGATCTTGGCGGTGAGCGATGCGGACACAGTGACGCCGAACTTCACACCGCTCTCGACAACGGCCACAGTGACCTTCACGTTGAGTTCGCCGCTGAAGGCAACACCGACCGTGCCGGATACCTCCGAGGTGAATGTCGACTTCGCGGTCCGCGAGGTGCCGTTGTGGTTTGCTCGCTCGACCACTACGCCCTTGTGGTGGTCCTTGTTCTTGCTCGTCGGGTGGTAGTACCAGCCCTGCTCACAGCCGCGACTGTCGGGCATATTGCCTGTGTGGTTGGCTGCATCGGACGGAGCCGGGGCGGGGGTGTCCGGGGCACCTTCGACGAGGTCCGGCTCCTCGGGCTGGTCGGGTGGGGCCGTTGCGATGGTGTCAATCGGCGCCGAGCTTGGGTCGTCCGCCGGCGCAGGGCTGGCGCCGGCCAGAACGGCCATAGCGACGGCAGGAGCGAGCAGAGTCAGTCTGTGCATGCGCATCGAAGGTTCTCCTTGGTCAGAGGAGGGTTGGCGCAGTGCGATCAACAGCTCATCCACATCTGACGAGATCATGTCAGCGCGCTGGTGCGGACTACCGGCTTCCAGTGATTTTCTGAGCAAGACGTGAGGCTCAGACGTGAAGATCGGCTGATCGCAGGGAACAGCACCACAGGAAACTGAGCCGTCAGGGTGAGTGGACGAGGTACTTGCGTCGCCCTGTCTCGGAGCCGTCTACATGGCACGAGATACTGGACTTCACCGACTCCAAGGCCTGGCCCGGGTGACGGCCTCGGCCCCGAGTTCCTCGCGGACCCGCTCGAGGTCCACCCGGGACGCCCCGTCCATGAGGACGAGGACAGGCACGCCTCCCCCAAGCTCTCGGCTTCGCTCGAGCAGGGGGACCCCATGCGGCGAAGATCAGCGACTTGCAGATCTGGCTCAGCTCGCATCCGACGGCCGCGGCGGCCTCGGCGGCGGTGCGGGTGGAGTCCGGGAAGCGTCTGATCCAGGAGCGGAGTTCCCCGAGACCCAGTTCCTCCAGGGCCGCGGCGAAGCGGGGGTGGGCTCCGGAACCCTCGGCGTCGGCGTCAGTGGCGGCCGTCGTCGTCATGCGGGGCACGGTAGCGGTACGTGTACGGGGCAGGCGACCGGGTTTCACCACATGCCCGACCGGGCTTCCCCGCCGACCGGGTTCACGGCATGAAGAGGCCGGCGAGAGCGCCCCGTCCCCACGGATCTCTCGCCGGCCGGTCCTTCGGTGGAAGCGGTGCGTCAGGCGTGCACCAGCTCCCGGTCCACGTCACCGTCCCGCGGGCGGTCGCTGTCGTGGGCGCGCAGGCCCTCGCCCTCGACGTCCACGTTGGGCAGGGCGCGGTCCAGCCACTTCGGCAGCCACCAGGCCTTCTTGCCGAGCAGGGCGAGCACGGCCGGGACGATCGCCATCCGGACGATGAAGGCGTCGAAGAACACCGCGATGGCCAGGCCGAAGCCGATCATCTTGATCATCGACTCGCTGGAGCCGATGAAGCCGGAGAAGACGGCGATCATGATCACCGCGGCGGCGGTCACCACGCGGGCGCCGTGCCTGAAGCCGGTCACCACGGCCTGGCTCGGCTTCTCCCCGTGGACGTACGCCTCCCGCATCCGGGTCACCAGGAACACCTCGTAGTCCATGGCGAGACCGAAGACCACGCCCACCATGAAGATCGGCATCATCGACATGATCGGTCCGGTCTGCTCGACGCCCATCAGGCCGGACAGCCAGCCCCACTGGAAGACCGCGACGACGGCGCCGAGGGCCGCCAGCACGCTCAGCAGGAAGCCGAGGGCCGCCTTCAGGGGGACCAGGATCGAGCGGAAGACGAGGATCAGGAGGAGGAAGGCCAGGCCGACGACCAGGCCCAGATACGGGACGAGCGCATCGTTCAGCTTCTGCGACGTGTCGATGTTCATCGCCGTCGAGCCGGTGACCAGGACCTGCGCGTCCGTGTCCGCCTTGATCTCCGTGCCCTTGTCACGGATCGCGTGCACCAGGTCCTCGGTGGTCGTCGAGGACGGCTTGGAGTTGGGGATCACGGTGATCGTCGCGGTGTCACTGGCCTTGTTGGGCACGGCCGGGGTCACCGTCACGACGTCCTTGAGGCCCTTGATCTCCTTGCCGACCTCCTTGAAGGCGGCCTTGGGGTGGTCGCTGTCCTTGGCGTCGACCACCAGCATCAGGGGGCCGTTGAAGCCGGGGCCGAAGCCCTCGGAGAGCAGGTCGTAGGCGCGGCGCTGTGTCGTCGACGTCGGCTGGGAGCCGTCGTCGGGCAGGCCCAGTTCCAGCGAGGCGGCGGGGACGGCCGCGGCGCCGAGGCCGACGACGCCCAGCAGGAGGACGGCGACCGGGCGCCGTACGACGAAGCTCGCCCAGCGCGTGCCCATGTTCGGCCGGCCGGCCTTGTGGGGGTGCTTGGGCCCCCGTCCGCCGCCGAGCAGCTTGCTCTTCTCGCCCGCCGGGCGCACCTTGCGGCCCGCGTAGCCGAGCAGCGCCGGGATCAGGGTGAGCGCGATCAGGACCGCGACGGCGACCGTGCCCGCGGCGGCGACGCCCATCTTGGTCAGCATCGGGATGTTGACCACGGACAGACCGACCAGGGCGATCACCACGGTGAGCCCTGCGAAGACCACCGCGGAGCCCGCGGTGCCGGCGGCCCGCCCGGCGGCTTCCTCGCGCTCGCGGCCCTCGGCCAGTTCGGCGCGGTAGCGGGAGACGATGAACAGCGCGTAGTCGATGCCGACGGCGAGGCCGATCATCGAGGCCAGGGTGGAGGTGGTGGAGCCGAGGTCCAGCGCGTTGGCGAGCGCGGCGATGGTGGAGACGCCGATGCCGACGCCGATGAGGGCGGTGACCAGCGGCAGTCCGGCCGCGAGCAGCGAGCCGAAGGTGATGACGAGGACGACCGCGGCGATCGCGATGCCGATGACCTCGGTGGCGCCGGTCTCGGGAGTCGTGTTGAGGGCGTCACCGCCGACCTCGACGGTCAGCCCGGCGTCCCGCGCGTCCTGCGCGGCCTCCTTGAGGGCGTCGCGCGTGGAGTCCTCGAGCTCCATGCCGGAGACCTTGTACTTGACCGACGCATAGGCGACCGTGCCGTTCTTGCTGACGGCCCTGGCCTGGTACGGGTCGGCGACGGAGGCGACCTCGGAGCCGTCCTTCAGCTCCGCGACCGTCTTCTTCACGATCTTCTTGTTGGCGGCGGCGGTCATCTTCTCGCCGCTCGGCGCCTTGAAGACGACGCGCGCGGTGGCGCCGTCGGCGCTCATCCCGGGGAAGCGCTGTTCCAGCAGGTCGAAGGCCTTCTGGGCCTCGGTGCCGGGGACGGAGAAGGAGGTGTTGCCGGCCGCGGGGGCACTTGCCGCCCCGACACCCGCCAGCGTCAGCAGCGCCACCCATATGAGGGCGACGAAGTGCCGTCGCCGGAAGGCGAGTCGGCCCAGTTTGTAGAGGAACGTGGCCACGAGGTCGTACTCCCGGTCAGTCGTGGGGTGTTCAGGGCAGGGGTGACCAACCCCGCGGGTGGCAGGGGTGATCGGCCCGACGACGTGAGCGGTGACGTCAGGTGGGGCTGAGGGGACTTGTCAGTCGGTGTGAACGCCGAGGGCGGGGAGGACCACGGCGTCGATGTACGAGAGGAGGAACGACTGTGTCGGCGGCTGCTCGTCGATCATCGCGCGAGCCGCGAACCCGCCGATCATCATGTGCATCACAAACCCGATCGCCGGGTTGTCCGCACGGACCTCTCCGCGGTCGACCGCCCGCTGGATCACGCGACGGAACTCCGCCATCTCCGGCTCGATGAGATGCTCCCGGAACGCCTGCAGGAGGTCCGGGTTGCCGTGCACCGCCATGGCCAGACCCCGCATCAGCGCGGAGCTCTGTTCCATCTCGCAGTCGTCCGAGCGCAGCGTGAGGGCGTGCAGATCGCCCTGGAGCGACCCGGTGTCGACCTCGTCGGCCGAGCCGCCCGGCTTGCTGTGCCGCACGGCCTTCGCCACCAGCTCGGCCTTGCCGCCCCACTGGCGGTAGAGGGTCGCCTTGCTGGACCGGGTGCGGGCGGCCACGGCGTCCATGGTGAGGGCGTCGTAGCCGACTTCGCGGAGCAGGTCGAGCACGGCCTCGTACAACTCGGCCTCGCGCTCGGGGGTGATACGACTGCGGCGCGCCGTGGCGACCTCGGTCATCGTTCCCACCTTCCCACTCCGAACGACACGGTTTCGTACGTGACGAATGTAGCGCACCCCCCCGTACGAAACGAAACCGTTTCGTACGTGTCCTGGGTCACGCCCTGGTCGGACGCCCGGAATTTTCACAAGTTGCTGCGGTCCATCCCCCGGAAAAGCATGGGGAGGTGAGCTATCTGCGCCTGCCGCACCTCAGCGGCGAACTGCTGTGCTTCGTGGCCGAGGACGACCTCTGGCTGGCTCCCCTCGGCTCCCCGGGCCGCGCCTGGCGGCTCACGGTGGACCGCACCAAGACCGGCCACCCCCGCTTCTCGCCCGACGGCCGGACGATCGCGTACACGAGCTGGCGCAGCCTGGTGCCCGAGATCCATGTGATCGGCGTGGAGGGCGGACCGGGCCGGCAGCTGACGTACTGGGGAAGCGCGGACACCCGGGTGTGCGGCTGGACGCCTCCAGAGAACGGCGGGCCGGAGATCCTCGCCGTCGCCTCCCACGGCCAGCCCTTCTCGTACTTCACCTGGGCCTACAAGGTCTCCACCGACGGCGACCCCGGCCGCAAGCTCCCCTGGGGCCCGGTCACCGACATCCAGGTCGCCGACCTCGACGAGGGCCACCGGACCCTGCTCCTGACCGGCACCCCGCCGCATGAACCGGCCGGCTGGAAGCGGTACCGGGGCGGCGCCATGGGCCGACTGTGGCTGCACGGGCAGCGGCTGCTCGCCGACATCGGCGGCCATCTGGACTGCCCCATGTTCGTCGGCGGCCGGATCGCGTTCCTCTCCGACCACGAGGGCATCGGCAATCTCTACTCGTGCGCCTACGACGGCTCCGACCTGCGCCGCCACACCGACCACGACGCCTTCTACGCCCGGCACGCCTCCAGCGACGGCACGCGGGTGGTGTACCAGTGCGCGGGCGACCTGTGGCTGGTGGACGACCTGTCGGCGGACTCGGTGCCGCACCGGCTCGAGGTGCGCCTGTCCGGAGCACGCGCGGGACGCCGCAGGTACCAGGTGCCGGCCGCCCGGCACGTGGACGGCATCTCGGTCGACGAGACCGGCCGGGCCAGCGCCGTCGTGGTCCGCGGCAGCCTGTACTGGCTCACCCACCGCGACGGCCCCGCCCGCACCATCTCGGACACGCCCGGCGTCCGGGTCCGGCTCCCGGAGATGCTGGGCTCGACCGGGCAGATCGCCTACGTCACGGACGCCGCGGGCGAGGACGCGATCGAGATCTCCCATCTGCCCCGCGCCAGCGGCGACCGTGCGCCGCGCCGGCTGGCCTCCGGCGAGCTGGGCCGGGTCCTGGAACTGGCCTCGGATCCACTGGGCGAGCGCCTCGCCGTCGCCGCGCACGACGGACGGCTGCTGCTGATCGACACGGGCGAGGAGTCGACCGGCCAGGAGCCGGACGGCGAGGAGTCGAGCGGCGCGGTGACCGAGCTGATCCGGTCCGTCAACGGCCCGGTGCGGGACCTGGCCTTCTCGCCGGACGGCTCCTGGCTGACCTGGTCGCATCCGGGGATAGGCCGCTCGCTCCGGCAGATCAAGATGGCCCGGATCTCCGGTCCCGGGCAGGCGGACCAGCCGGTCGTCGACGTGACCAACGGCCGCTTCGAGGACGAGAACCCGGTCTTCACCCGGGACGGCCGCTATCTGGCGTTCCTGTCCTGGCGCGGCTTCGACCCGGTGTACGACGTCCACACCGGCGATCTGTCCTTCCCGCTCGGCTGCCGCCCGTACCTGGTCCCGCTGTCCTCGGCCACCCCCTCCCCCTTCGCCCTGAACCCCGAGGGCCGGCCGGCCGCCGGGGGCCTGGACCCCGTGGAGGACGAGGAGACCGGCGAGGGCGGCGCGGTGACCGTGGAGATCGAGGGGCTGGAGAACAGGGTCACCCCGTTCCCGGTCTCCGCCTCCAAGTACTCCGGGCTGCTGCCGGTCTCCGGCGGCGGTCTGGTCTGGCTGCGCTGGCCGATCTCGGGTGCGCTGGGCGAGACGTTCGCGAACCCCAACGACCCCAGTGAGCGGCCCACGCTGGAGTACTTCAACGTCACCAAGGCGAAGAAGTCCCAACTCGTCGACCATCTCGACTGGTTCTCGGTGAGCGGCGACGGCACCCGGCTGGTGCTCATGGACGAGGGCGACCTGCGGGCCGTCCCCGCGACCGAGCCCGGCGACAGCGACTCCACGACCTGGATCGACCTGCGCCGCATCCTGCACGAGGTCGACCCGCCCGCCGAGTGGCGCCAGGCGTACGCGGAGGCCGGCCGGCTCATCCGGGACTACTTCTGGGAGCCGCACATGTGCGGCATCGACTGGGACGCGATCCTCGACCAGTACCGGCCGCTGGTCGAACGGGTCGCCTCCCCCGACGAGTTCGCCGACCTGTTGCGCGAGGTGCTGGGCGAACTGGGCACCTCCCACGCCTATGTCACCCCTGCCCGCCGCAACGAGGGACCGCCGCACTACCAGCGCTTCCAGGGCCTGCTGGGCGCCAACCTGGTGTGCCGGGACGGCCGTTGGACGGTCAAGCGGATCCTGCCCGGCGACTCCTCCGACTCCAAGGCCCGCTCCCCGCTGGCCGGCACGGGCATCCGGGAGGGCGCCGTGCTCACCCATGTGGACGGCCGGCCGGTGGACCCGGTGACCGGTCCGTATCCGCTGCTCGCGGGTTCGGGCGGTACGACGGTGGAGCTGACGTTCGCCCCGGCCGAGGGCGAGACGGGCCCGCCGCGGCGGGTCGCCGTCGTGCCCCTGATCGACGAGCGGCCGCTGCGCTACCAGGACTGGGTGGCCAAACGCCGCGAGGTCACCCGGGAGTTGAGCGGCGGCAAGTGCGGCTATCTGCACATCCCCGACCTGGGCGGCTCGGGCTGGGCCCAGTTCAACCGCGATCTGCGCATGGAGGTCTCCCGGCCCGTGCTGATCGTGGACGTGCGCGGCAACGCGGGCGGGCACATCAGCGAGCTGGTCGTCGAGAAGCTCACCCGGACCATCCTCGGCTGGGACCTGACCCGCAACGCCCAGCCGGTGTCGTACGCCTCGAACGCGCCCCGCGGCCCGATCGTCGCCCTCGCCGACGAGGCGACCTCCTCCGACGGCGACATGATCACGGCGGCCTTCAAACTGCTGGGGCTCGGGCCGGTGGTCGGCCAGCGCACCTGGGGCGGGGTGGTCGGCATGACCGGGCGGCACCGGCTGGGCGACGGCACGGTGATCACGGTGCCGATGAACGCGGCCTGGTTCGACGCGTACGGCTGGTCCGTGGAGAACCACGGCGTCGCCCCCGACCTGGACGTCCTGCGCACCCCGCTGGACTGGGCGGAGGGCCGCCATGTCGAGATGGACGACGCGGTGCAACTCGCCCTGGACCTGCTGACCACCAACCCGGCGGCGGTCCCGCCCGACTACAGCGACGTACCGGACCGCTCACGGCCGAAGCTGCCGCCGCGGACACCGCCGCGGACATGAGAAGGGGTGCGGACATGAGAAGGGGTGCCCCGCGCGGGGCACCCCTTCCACCGGACCGCCGACGTCAGGCGTCGTAGTCCATGTCCATGCGGTCACGCATGTCGTGCTCCGACTCGTCGATGTCCCGCGGGTTCTGGCGGCCCCGCTCGGGCTGCTGCTGACCGCGCTGCGGCTGCTGCTGACCACGCTGCGGCTGCTGCTGACCACGCTGGGGCTGCTGCTGGCCGCGCTGGGCGCCCTTCTGCTTGCCCTGGGACTTGTCCTGGAACTGGTCCTTCATACCCATGTGGGTTCACTCCCGTGGAAGGTGAGGGGTTTGGGCCCTTTCGTTGGGCCCCGACCAGATTCACACGGGCGGACACACTGCGCATGTCGATCAGTCACGGTGTGTAGCGGCCGACTTGGCCGGGCGCGGGCTCCCTCATTCGTGCCGGGCGGACCGCTCGCGCTCGTCGGCCTCCCCGCCCGCACCGACCAGCCCCGTGCGCATCCCCTGGAGCCGGGGCGCGAAGCGGCGCATCTCGCGCTGTCCCACGGTCCCGATGAGCGCCGGCAGATAACCGCGCACGCCCTGCATCCCGCGCAGCCACCACTGCCCGTACACATGGGCCGAGCGCCGCTCGACGCCGGCGACGATCCGGTCCACCGCGGGGCCCAGCGGATACGTCTTGTTGGACGGCCAGGGCAGCCGCTGCCGCAGCTCCCGCATGACGTCGTCCTGGTCGGCTCCGCGCACCATGTCCGTGTCGGTCCACGACAGATACGCGACACCGACCTTCACGCCCTGGTGGCCGACCTCGGCGCGCAGACAGTGCGCGTACGCCTCCACGCCGGACTTGGACGCGCAGTACGCCGTCATCATCGGCGCCGGGGTCACCGCGGCGAGCGAGGCGATCTGCAGCAGATAGCCGCGGCTCTCGGTGAGCACCGGCAAGAAGGCGCGGGCCGTCACCGCCGAGCCGATCAGATTGACCTCGATCACCCGCCGCCAGGCCTCGGGGTCGGAGTCCGTGAACGGCCCGCCGCTGGCGACCCCGGCGTTGGCGACCACGATGTCGACCTTGCCGAAGCGCTCCTTGACCTCCCGGGCCACCCTCGCCATCGCCTCGTGGTCGGTGACGTCGGCGTACCAGTGGTCGCTGTCGCTGTGCAGCCTGCCGGACACCTCCTTGAGCGCGTCCGCCTCCAGCCCGACCAGTGCCACCTTGGCGCCGCGCGCCGAGAGCTTGCGCGCGAGCAGTTCACCGACGCCGCGCGCGGCTCCGGTGACGACCGCGACCTGGCCCTCCAGGCTCACCCTGCTCATGCGCCCTCCTTGACGTGCACGTAGGTGGTGACGAGTTCCCGGATCTTCCCGGTGACCAGCTCGGGCGCCTCCACCGGGGTCATGTGGCCGAGCCCGGGGAGCTCGGTGAGGCCGACGCAGTCCGGCAGCTCGGCGGCCAGGAAACGGGCGTGCGCCGGCGGGGTGAGCCGGTCCTCGGTACCGGCGACCACCGCCGTCGGGACCCGCAACTCCCGTACGCCGTGGTCGAGGTCGAGCCGCTCCAGCACCTGCGACCAGGCGTGACGCACGGCGCGCGGGCAGGCGTGCACGATGTGCGCGCACGCCTCCACCATGTGCGGGGCGGAACCGGCGCCCATCGTCGCGTACTTGAGGATCCGCTTCGCGACCGGCGTGACCGGACCGAGCGGGGCGCGCGATCCCAGGATGTGCGCCGTGAGCCAGGTGCGCATGCGCCCGGCGCGCAACGGTACGACGCGTGCCTGAGCGACCAGTTTCGAACTGCCCGTGCTGCACAGCAGAACGGCGGCCGCGTGCTCCTGGAAGCGGGGGCGCGCGGACGCGGCCATCACCGTCATCCCGCCCATGGAGTGGCCGGCGATCACGGCCTTCTCGCCGGGCGCGAGCGTCTGCGCGAGCACCGCCTCCAGGTCGTCCGCCAGCGCGTCGGTGGTGCAGGCGGGGCTCGCGGGGCTGCGCCCGTGCCCCCGCTGGTCGTACGCGATGACCCGGTGGTCCGTGGCCAGGTCCCGGATCTGCGCCGCCCAGAAGGCGGTCGAGCAGGTCCAGCCGTGGGCGAGGACCACGGGCGGCGCGCCCTCGGGCCCGTGCACCTCGACGTGCAGACGGGCACCGTCGGCGGAGATTACGGTGAGTTCGCGGGCGGGGGTGGGCGGGGCGTAGGGGCCGGTGGCCACGTAGGTGAGACGGCTCACTGGGCCACCTCCGCCTGCGTCGCACCCTGCGTCGCGCGCTGTGCCGCGCCCGTGCGGGCCGTCGCCCGCAGCAGCTCGTACTCCGCCAGGTCCACCCGACGGGTCGCCTTGCGGAACTCCGTGGTCGTACCGGGCCAGATGGTGGTGTTGCGGCCGCTCGCGTCCAGGTACCAGCTGGTGCAGCCACCGGTGTTCCAGACGGTGCGCTTCATCCGCTCCTGCACCATGCGGTTCCAGGCGTCCACGGCGCCGGGGCGGGCGTCGAGGGCCGCGCGGCCGCCGAGGACGTCGAGCTGCCGTACATAGTCGGCCATGTAGTTCAGCTGGGACTCGATCATCAGGATCATGGAGGAGTTCCCGAGCCCGGTGTTGGCCCCGATGATCGTCATCCAGTTGGGGAAGCCGGCCGCGGACGCCCCGCGCAGGGCCTGCATCCCGTCCTTCCAGGCCTCGGCGAGGGTCCTGCCGTCCGCCCCGACGACCCGCTCGGCGATCGGGATGTCGGTGACGTGGAAGCCCGTGCCGAAGACGATCGCGTCGACCTCGGCCTCGCTGCCGTCGGCGGCGACGAGGGTCGATCCGCGGATCTCGCTCAGCCCACTGGCGACGAGGTCCACATTGGGTTTCACGAGCGCCGGGTAGTACTCGTTGGACAGCAGGATCCGCTTGCAGCCGATGCGGTAGTCCGGGGTGAGCTCGGCGCGCAGGGCCGGGTCCTTGACGGCGCGGGCGATGTTGCGCCGTGCCAACCGCTCGACGAAGCCCAGCTCGTCGGGGTGCTTGGTGAAGGCCTGGACCTGCAACTCCCGGATGCCCCACAGCAGTCCGCGGCGCAGCTGCGTGGTGAAGGGCAGGGCGCGGTGGAGACGGCGCTCGGTGCCGCTGATGGCGCGGTCCATGCGGGGCATCACCCAGGCCGGGGTGCGCTGGAAGAGGGTGAGCCTGTCGACCCGCGGCTGGATGGCGGGCACGATCTGGACGGCGGACGCCCCCGTGCCGACCATCGCGACCCGCTTGCCGCTCAGGTCGTAGTCGTGGTCCCAGCGGGCCGAGTGGAAGACCTTGCCGGGGAAGGAGTCGAGGCCCGGGATGTCCGGGACCTTCGGGTCGGACAGCGGCCCGGTGGCGGAGACGACGATGTCGGCGCTGAGCGAGCCGTTCGTGGTCTCGATGTCCCAGCGCAGCTGCTCCGGGTCCCAGGTCATCAGCTTCACCTCGGCGCCGAAGCGGATGTGCGGCCGGAGGCGGAAGACGTCGGTGACATGCTCCAGGTAGGCGCGGATGTGCTCCTGGCCGGAGAAGGTGCGCGGCCAGTCGGGGTTGGGCGCGAAGGAGAAGGAGTACAGGTGGGACGGTACGTCGCAGGCGCACCCGGGGTAGCTGTTGTCCCGCCAGGTGCCGCCGACGCTGTCCGCCCGCTCCAGGACCACGAAGTCGGTGATCCCCTCGCGGCGCAGCCGCACGGCCGCACCCAGCCCGCCGAAGCCGGACCCGATCACCGCCACCCGTACATGCTCGTGTTCGGCCATCCCGAAGCCTCCAGGCATCGCATCGGACTCGTTGAACCACGCCAGTGAACACTGGCGCAATGGGAGGGTAGAGCAGCTCCGTACCGAGCGGTAGGGGTCGGGGGAAGGAAGTTACCCGCGGTACAACATAGGCTGCTCGCGTGGCTGAAGACGCAGGACGACCCGGCGAGCAGCGTGAGTACCGCATGGAGGAGCTGGCGAAGCTGGCCGGCATCACCGTGCGCACCCTGCGCTTCTACCGCGAGCGCAAGCTGATCCCGCCGCCCCGCCGCGAGGGCCGTATCGCCTGGTACGACGACCACCATCTGGCCCGGCTGCACACGATCTCGGCCCTGCTGGAACGCGGCCACACCCTGAACGGCATCGCGGAGCTCGCCGAGGCCTTCGACCACGGCCGGGACGTCGCCGACCTGCTCGGCGTCGGCGCCCCCACCGAGGAGGAGCCGGTCCGGCTGACCCCCGAGGAACTCGCCGACCACTTCGCGGGCGAGGTCACCCGCGAGAACCTCGCCGCGGCCATGGACCTCGGCTACCTCGGCACCGACGGCGACGAGATCGTCCACATCAGCCGCCGCCTGCTGGACGTGTCCTCGGCCCTGGTCCGCGAGGGCATCCCGCTCGCCGAGGTCCTGACGGCGGCCAAACGCGTACGCGAACACGCGGACGCCCTGGCCGAACTCTTCACCGAGGTCATCCTCCGTTACGGCCCCGAGGAGGACCTGGCACGCCTGCGCCCCCTGGCCCGCAGCGTGGTGGAGGCGGAACTGTCCCTGGCCCTGGACCGAAGGCTGCGCAAGCGGGACTGAGAGTCAGACGGATTCACCCCATCGGGGCAAATTCCACGCAACCCCAGACGGAAGAGGTTTCGGACTTCGAGGGTGAGATCGAAAGGCCCGTGCGGCTGTGCGACCAGCCCCGGGGTGCGGCCGACACTCTCCAGGAGCGCCGACATGCCCGAGCACAGCGTTCGTCCAGCCCTGCCCCCTTTGCCTGACTCGCCCTTCACCGAACGGCCCAGGGCCCTTGCAGCCCTGCGTCTCAGCTGCCTCACCAGTGTGACCACTTCGCCGGGCAGGCAACGGTCCGCCATCCAGTCGGCCGCCGACAGGCTCGGCTTGACTCCGGTCGCCGAGGCGTCGGACCTCGGCATCTCGGCCCGCGATACGTCCCCGTTCGAGAGACCGTCCCTCTCACTCTGGCTGCGGCGGCCTCACGAGTGCGACGCCGTCGTATGGGCCCATGTGGATCGCGCCGTACGCTCCGTGGCCCACATGACGGAGTTGATCGCCTGGGGACGACAGCACGCCCGGACTCTCGTGTTCGGTACGCCAGAGGCCGAGGGCCCGCTCGTCGTAACACCGCAGGCGAACGGATCGACCATCCGACGGTGCATGGACGTCGACCATCCGACGGTGCATGGACATCGCTCATGACGCCGAACAGGAAGCCCGCACCATCTCCGCCCGGCTCAGTGACAGTCACGAAGCACTGCGTGCCGCCGGTCGCTACGGCGGAGGGTTGATCCCCTTCGGCTGTCGGAAGGCGCTGCACCCCTCGGGCCACGGGTGGTGCCTGACGCCCGATTCCGAGACCGCCGCCGTCATTCGCATGATCGTGCACGACGTGCACGCAGGACAGTCACTGACTGCCATCGCATGCGAGCTGAACGCCTCGGCCATGCCGGTACCACGCGACCGCCACGCCCAGCTCCAGAGCCGTCCCACCGGCGGCCGTCGCCACGGTCGCGACTTCGGTCGGTTCCGCTGGACCTCAGGCACTTTGTCCAAGGTATTGCGCAGCCCTCCTTGATGGGGCACCGAACGCACCGAGGTCAGTCGGTTCTCGATCCGTCGCCAAGGGCCGCTGCGGCGGCGGCACGGCCCGGCTGGCCGGACCGGACACCTCACGCTTGACCTTCACGCTCGGTGAACGCTCCGGCGCACCGGGCGAGAGCTAGTCCGTCACATCTCGAAGACGACGGTCACAGGAGCGTGGTCCGACCACCGCTCCTCGTGACTGGCGGCCCGCTCCACGACTGCCTTGACGGCCCGTGCCGCGAGCCCAGGGGTCGCCACGGCCAGGTCGATCCTCCAACCTGAATCGTTGTCGAAGGCCCGCCCCCGGTACGACCACCATGTGTACGGCCCCTCGGCGTCCGGGTGCAGGGCGCGCACCACGTCCGTGTAGCCGCCGTCGGCCGGGTCGAGGACCCTGCCGAGCCACTCGCGCTCCTGAGGCAGGAAGCCCGAGTTCTTGGTGTTGGCGCGCCAGTTCTTGAGGTCGGCGTTCTGGTGGGCGATGTTCCAGTCGCCGCAGACCAGCACCTCACGGCCGCCGGCGGCGGCGCGCTCGCGCAGCCCCTTGAGATGGGCGAGGAATTCGTCCATGAACCGGACCTTCTCGTCCTGCCGCTCGGTGCCCACCTCCCCGGAGGGGAGGTAGAGGGAGGCGACCGTGATGCCGGGCAGGTCGGCCTCGACATAGCGGCCGCTGCCGTCGAACTCGGCCGATCCGAAGCCCACCTGGACGCGGTCGGGTTCGCGCCGCGTGTAGAGGGAGACGCCCGCGCGGCCCTTGGCGGCGGCCGGGGCGTGCACGACATGCCAGCCGTCGGGCCGGCGCACGTCCTCGGGCAGCTGCTGCGGCTCGGCGCGCACCTCCTGGAGGCACAGCACATCCGCGGAGGTCTCCGCGAGCCACGGGACGAAGCCCTTCTTCGCGGCGGCCCGCAGCCCGTTCACATTCACCGAGGTCACAGTCAGCACCCGGGCACGATACCGGCACACTGGACGAGGTCCGGTTCTCCACCGGGCCTCCCTCTGCATGAATGTACGATGCCCAGCATGAATATACGTCCCGTTCCCTTCGACCACCCCGACGCCGTCAAGCTCAACGACGAGGTCCAGGCCGAGTACCACGTGCGCTACGGCGACGGCGGTGACGCCACCACCCTGAACACGTCGGACTTCGAGCCGCCCAGCGGCGTCTACCTGATCGCGTACGACGAGGGCGGCCGCCCCGTGGCCACCGGCGGCTGGCGCAGCCAGGACGAGAACGGCGAGGGTCACGAGGACGGCGACGCCGAACTCAAGCGCATGTACGTGGTCGAGGAGATGCGCGGCCGCGGCGTGGCCCGCCGCATGCTGGCGGCCCTGGAGGAGAACGCCCGTGCGGCCGGCCGCGCCCGCATGGTCCTGGAGACGGGCACCAAGCAGCCGGAGGCCATCGCCCTCTACCTCTCCAGCGGTTACGAGCCCTGCACCAAGTTCGGCTACTACCGCCACTACGAGTCGAGCCGCTGCTACGCGAAGCCACTGTGAACACGATGAAGCCCCGGTCGGCTTTCACCGACCGGGGCTTCATGCTGCGTGGACCTGAGGGGATTTGAACCCCTGGCCCCCTCGATGCGAACGAGGTGCGCTACCGGACTGCGCCACAGGCCCTTGCAACGAGTGAAACTTTAGCACCCCGATCGGGGTGCTTGGAAATCCGTTCCCTGACTGGTCAGGGCGGGCTCCCACGGGGTGACAGGCATCACTCGACGGGCGTCACTCGTTGGCCGCGCGGGGGCGGTCGCCGTCCTCGTACTGGTCGAAGAGCGGCGTGCGGCCGCGTTCACGCGCGCGGCGGGCGGAGGCGGCACGGCGCCGTGCGTCACCGCGCTCGTCCGCGGCCGGCTTGTCCTCGTCCGCGGGCGCGGAGTCCCGCGCCGTGGTGTCCGGCTTCGCCTCCTGCTCCGGCGCGACGGAGCTGGACCGCGCCGAACTCCACGCGTCGGGCGCCTCCAGGTCCACGTCGGACGTGGCCCGCGGCGCGACCGGCGCGGTCACATATGTCGGCAGCGGCACCGGTACCGGGTCCCAGCTGTCGCCGTGCCCGGGGCCGCGCCGGCGTTCGCGCTGCTGGTCGACCCACTCCGCGTGGTCGGTCTGCTCGACGAGGGCGCGACGGTCGGCGGCGAGCGCGGACATGCCGGTGTCGGTCTCGGTCGCTGGTCCGTCGTCCGGTTCGTCGGCGGACGCGTCCGCGTCCAGGGGTGCGCGGCGCCGCGGCTGGCGTGCGCGCTCCCGCAGCCGCGCGGCCGCGGCCTCGGCCTGGCGCCGGTCCATCTGGTAGGCGAAGCGGCGGCGTTCCTGGCTGCGCAGATACGCGATGTACGAGCTGAGCAGCACGGCGGGCACGGCGGGCGCCCACAGGAACGCGAGCCCGCCGACGGCCGCGACGATGGCGCCGAGCGTGAAGGCGAGGAAGAGCATCACCGTGGTGCGCCGGCGACGCGCGAGTGCCTTCGAGCGCTGGGCGCGTGCCGCGGCCGCCTGGGCCGAGGGCGAACGCCGCGCGGCGGGCACGCGCTTGGGCGCGGACGCCGGTGTGGAAGCCGATGTGGAGGGGGACTTCGGCACGGAGGAGGATTTGGGCGCCGACACGGAAGGGGACTTGGGCGCGGAGCCCTGCTGACGCGCGGGCGCGGAGCCCGGCTTCGGCGCCTGCCCGGCCCCTTGGTTGCGTGCCGTCTCCGGGCGCTCCGGTGTCTCCGGCTCGACGTCCGCCCGTACCTGACGGCGGGTCGGAGGCATGGCGAACGCCCGGACGTCCACCGAGTCGGTGGCGGCGTCCGGGTCGACGGCGCTGGGCTCCCCCTCCTGGACGGAGCGCGCCCGCAGGTCCTTGGCGTACCGGCGCTCCATCCCCGCCCGTCCGGACAGCAGCCGGATGGCGGTGCTGAAGCGTTCCGTCGGACGGGCCTCGTTCAGCTCGTCCTGCCTACGGAGCCACATCGGCACCAAGTAGGCGGCCCAGGCCCCGACAATGACTGCGTAGATGAGGCCGCTGCTGCTCACGTCTCACACGGTAGAGGGGTTTGCGTGAGGCCATCTGCCAATTGGGCCGGTGTGTCGCACGATCTGGCTGATATTTCGAACTTTTTTTGTGACCGATGCGATCAGTAGGCCGTCGGGACCGCGAATTCAATACTCCGAGACGGTCATCGACCGATCAATTTCGAACAAATATTCAATTTCCTGGGCTATGCGGGATTCCCCGGGGTGTTCTGCGGATTCCGCGGCGCGCTCCCACTGTTCGACGTCCCCTGAGAGCGTGCCCGCTGCCAGCGGCTCAGCAACCCTTCGGGCACCTCTTCCGCGGTGAGCGCGAAGACGAGGTGGTCGCGCCAGGCTCCGTCGATGTGGAGATAACGCGGGCGCAGGCCCTCCTCGCGGAATCCGAGTTTCTCCACGACCCGGCGGCTCGGCCGGTTCTCGGGGCGAATGCAGACCTCGATGCGGTGCAGACCGACGGCGCGGAAACAGTGGTCCACCACGAGCGCGACGGCCGTCGGCATCACCCCGTGGCCGGCCACCGCCTCGTCGACCCAGTAGCCGACGTGCCCCGAGCACATCGAGCCCCAGGTGATTCCGGCGACCGTCAACTGTCCGACCAGCCGCCCCTGGTATTCGATGACGAACGGCAGCATCCGGCCCGAGTTCGCCTCGGAGCGCAGATGCCGGACCATCTGCCGGTAGGTCGGCCGGTGCGCTATCGGCCCGCTGGGCGTGGGCGGCGGAATGGTCGCCTCCCAGGGGCGCAGCCAGTCCCGGTTGCGCCGGTTCACCTCGCGCCAGGCCCGCTGGTCGCGCAGCCTTATCGGCCGGAGGACGATGTCGCCGTCCGCCAGCACGACGGGCCAGGATGGGCTGTTCAGCTCGCACCCCCGCTTCCGGGTCTGGGGTGGTCGCCGCCGCGGATCTGGTCCACGGCGTGGATCAGCAGGGGCTCCAGGACGGCGAGGCCGTCCTTCACCCCGCCGGTGGAACCCGGCAGATTGACGATCAGCGTCCGCCCCGCCACTCCGGCCAGGCCCCGGGACAGCGCCGCGGTCGGGACCTTCCCCATGCCGAACGCCCTGACGGCCTCCGCGATGCCCGGCACCTCGTAGTCGATCACCCTGCGCGTCGCCTCGGGCGTGCGGTCGGTCGGTGAGACACCGGTGCCGCCGGTGGTGACGATGGCGTCGTACCCCGCCTCGACACCGGCGCGCAGGGCCGCCTCCACGGGGTCACCGTCCGGGACGACCTGCGGTCCGTCCACGGCGAAGCCGAATCCGGCGAGGCCCTCGGCGATCAGCGGCCCGCCCTTGTCCTCGTAGATCCCGACGGCAGCCCTGTTGGAGGCGGTGACCACAAGGGCCCGGTATGTCATGCCCGGCTCCAATCGCCCGACTTGCCGCCCGTCTTCTCCTCCACCCGTACGTCCGTGATGACCGCCGTCTTGTCGACGGCCTTGATCATGTCAATCACGGTGAGCGCGGCGACCGACACCGCGGTGAGGGCCTCCATCTCGACGCCCGTACGGTCCGTGGTCTTCACGGTGGCCAGGATCTCGACGGCGTCGTCCGCGACCGACAGCTCCAGTTTCACACCGGAGACCGACAACGGGTGGCACAGGGGGATCAGGTCCGGGGTGCGCTTGGCGCCCATGATCCCGGCGATGCGCGCGGTGGCGAGCGCGTCTCCCTTGGGAACCCCTTCGCCGCGCAGCAGCTCGACCACGCGGGGCGAGACGAGGACGCGGCCGCTGGCACGGGCGGTGCGCGCGGTCACGTCCTTCCCGGACACGTCGACCATGCGGGCCGCGCCCGCCTCGTCGAGGTGCGTGAGTCGGTCCTGCACAGGGGATCCGGGGGTCTCCCCCCGGGAAGGCACAGTCATGGTGTGTGGTGCTCCCGGTCCCGGCCCGTCGCGGTGCGGCGCACGGGCCTGTTGTGCGCGACACGCTACCTCCATGTCGGCGTGCGCACCGGCGCGGGACCCCCGGGGCCGGGCTCAGTCCAGCAGGACGACCTCGACCTGTGTGCCGGGGTCGACGGATTCGACATCCTCGGGTACGACGATCAGCGCGTCGGCGTGGGCCAGGGCCGCGACCAGATGGGATCCGGTACCGCCCACGGGCGTGACCTCGCCCTCGGCGTGCGTCGCCCGCAGGAACTGTCTGCGCCCCTTCGGGGAGCTCAGCGCCTTGTCCGCCTTCAGGGTCGCCCTGAGCGTCGGCCGGTGGACGTCCTCGAGACCCATCAGGGCACGGATGGCGGGGCGGACGAACAGCTCGAAGGAGACGTACGACGACACGGGGTTGCCCGGCAGCGCGAGCAGGGGGGTGTGATCGGGACCGACGGAGCCGAAGCCCTGGGGCTTGCCCGGCTGCATGGCGAGCTTGCGGAACTCGACGCCGCCGCCCTCCTCGTCCTCGTCGCCGACGTGCGACAGAGCCTCCTTGACCACGTCGTACGCCCCCACGCTCACCCCGCCCGTGGTGACCAGCAGGTCGGCCCGGATGAGCTGGTCCTCGATGGTGGACCGCAGCGTCTCGGCGTCGTCGACGACGGCGCCCACCCGGTAGGCGATCGCACCCGCGTCCCGGGCGGCGGCGGTCAGGGCGAAGCTGTTGGAGTCGTAGATCTGGCCGCTGCCCAGCTCCTCTCCGGGCTGGACCAGTTCGCTGCCGGTGGACACCACGACCACGCGCGGCCGCGGGCGCACGCGCACCGTGCCGCGCCCGATCGCGGCGAGCAGCGCGATCTGCGGCGGTCCGAGAACCGTGCCGGCCTCCAGGGCGCGGTCGCCGGCCCTCACATCGCTGCCCACCGCGCGCACATGCGCGCGTGCCTCGGCCGGCCGGTACACGCGCACATGCCCGGTGGCCCCCTCGGGGACCAGACTGCGGGCGGGCATCCCGCTCACGGGCCCCTCGCCGAGGCCTCCGTCGGTCCACTCCACGGGGACGACGGCCTCGGCGCCGGGCGGCAGCGGGGCACCGGTCATGATGCGGGCCGCCTGGCCCGGACCTACCCGGGTCAGCTGGGCGGCACCCGCCGCTACGTCCCCGACGACCTCCAGGACGGCGGGAAACTCCTCGCTCGCGCCCGCGATGTCCGCGACCCGCACCGCGTACCCGTCCATGGAGCTGTTGTCGAACGGTGGCAGCGAGAGAGGCACCGTGACGTCGTCGACCAGGACGCAGCCCTGGGCGTCGAGCAGTTGCAGCTCGATGGGGTCGAGGGGGCGGACGGTGGCGAGGATGTCCTCCAGGTGCTCGTCCACCGACCACAGGTGGTCCTGCCCGGCGGGGCGGGTCGCGGCGCTGCTCAACGTTGCTGCATCTCCTCGGCTACGTAACTGCGAAGCCAGGTCCGGAAGTCCGGGCCCAGGTCTTCACGTTCGCATGCGAGTCTGACAATGGCACGCAGATAGTCGCCACGGTCACCGGTGTCATAGCGGCGGCCCTTGAAGACGACGCCGTGCACCGGGCCGCCGACCTTCTCGTCCTGCGCGAGCTGCTGGAGCGCGTCGGTGAGCTGGATCTCACCGCCGCGGCCGGGCTCGGTCTGTCGCAGTATCTCGAAGACGTGCGGGTCGAGGACGTAGCGGCCGATGACCGCGTAGTTCGACGGGGCGTCCGCCGGGTCCGGCTTCTCGACCAGGCCGCTCACCTTGACCACATCGCCGTCGGTGGTGCTCTCCACGGCCGCGCAGCCGTAGAGGTGGATCTGCTCGGGCGCGACCTCCATGAGCGCGATGACGCTGCCGCCGTGCTGCTCCTGGACCTCGATCATGCGCTGGAGCAGGGGGTCGCGCGGGTCGATCAGGTCGTCACCGAGCAGGACGGCGAAGGGCTCGTGCCCGACGTGCGGGGCGGCGCACAGGACGGCGTGACCGAGGCCCCTCGGGTCGCCCTGGCGCACGTAGTGCATGGTGGCGAGGTCGCTGGACTCCTGGACCTTGGCGAGCCGCTCGGCGTCGCCCTTCTTCTCCAGGGCCGACTCGAGCTCGTAGTTGCGGTCGAAGTGGTCCTCGAGGGGGCGCTTGTTGCGTCCCGTGATCATGAGCACGTCGTCGAGCCCCGCCGACACGGCCTCCTCCACCACGTACTGGATCGCGGGCTTGTCCACGACCGGCAGCATCTCCTTGGGAGTGGCCTTGGTGGCCGGCAGGAACCGGGTGCCGAGGCCTGCTGCGGGAATGACAGCCTTGCTGATCCTGGGGTGCGACTGAGTCATGACCGCAACCTTATCCGGTGGCTTTGCGGGGAATCCGCGGGTCCGGTCAATTAGCTCTCATATGAGCACATTAGGAAAGGCGCAAGAGCGACCAGTGGAACACGTCGGACGTGCGATGGATCCTGACAAGCGAATGTTGCGGCGAGAGTTCCTCGCGGTGAGGAACAGGTTGACGACGGATGTCGTCAGGGATGCGGGCACGGCGCTGGCCGAGCGCGCGCTGGAGCTGCCCGAGCTGAGGCGCGCGCGGACGGTGGCGGCATACGTCTCCGTGGAGAACGAACCCGGCACACTCGCGCTGCTGGACGCGCTGCACGCGCGCGGCGTGCGCGTGCTCCTCCCGGCGCTGCTGCCGGACAACGACCTGGACTGGGGCGCGTACGCCGGGGAGGGCTCCCTCGCGCGTGTCCAACACGGCGGAAAGATGGCGCTCTTCGAGCCCGCCGGCGAACGCCTGGGCCCGGACGCCGTGACGTCCGCCGACGTCGTCCTGCTGCCCGGGCTCGCGGTGGACGCGCGCGGGATGCGCCTGGGACGCGGCGGAGGGTCCTACGACCGCGTGCTGGCCCGTCTGGAGCGGGCGGACGCGCATCCCGCGCTCGTGGTGCTCCTGTACGACTCGGAGGTCGTCGAGAGCGTCCCCGAGGAGGCGCACGACCGGCCGGTGGACGCGGTGGTGACCCCGTCGGGCCTGCGCCGCTTCAAGGCCTCCTGACCGCTCGCCCGGGTGGTCCCCCTGATGCGAAGTGGCCCTCCACGCGCGCGTGGAGGGCCACTTCGGGGGATGTGCGGTCAGCGGCTCACGGCTTGAGGACGAGCGTGTCGCTCGTACTGGCGTCGACCGCCTTCGCCGAGAACGACCACGGCAGCAGCTCGCCCTTGGCCCACTTGCCGGTCTGGTCGGTGTAGTGGGCGCTGTACGCGTGCCCGGAGGCGCCGGTCAGGTTGATCCACTTGGACTTGTCGAGATCGGCGAGGTTGACCACCATCCGCATCGACGGCACCCACACGACGCCGTAGCCGCCGGCCGCGTTCCAGCCGGACGCATTGACCGTCGCCTCGCCGCCGCTGAGCCTCCAGGGGCCGCGGTTGAGGGCGTACTGCAGGATGCCCGGGCCCTCGGTGCCCAGGGTCTGGTTCTTCAGGAACAGACGGTGCAGCCGGCCCCAGCTCCAGGTGTCGATGTCCTTGCCGAGCTTGGCGGTCAGCTCCCAGCGGGCGTCGATCAGGGCGCGCTTGAACAGCTCGTCGCGGTTGTCGGCCTTGGGGCGGTCGCCCACTCCGGCCGGCGCCTTCCACCAGTCGCTGTCCGGCTTGTCCATGAGCTTGCGGACCACCTCGAACCAGCGGTCGCCGCCGTCCGGCTGCGCCTGGTCGGCGTCGCGCTCGCCGCACTCGCGCACCTTGGTGTCGTCGTCCACCGGGCCGGTGCTGTCGATCTTGTCCACCCACAGGCACTGGCCCTTGACCCGCAGCTCCTTGGGCATCTTGTTGCCGAAGGCGAGCTTGAGGATGTTGCGCCAGACGGCGTTGAAGTAGGCGGCCGCCGCGGAGTCGGCGTCCTGGGTGTAGTCCCAGCCCTCCAGCAGCTTCTGGGCGTCGCGCACGTCCTTGTCGGCGAGGTTGATCTTCAGCAGCTTGGGCACGAGCAGCTTGGCGATCTCGCTGCTGTTGTCCAGCTGCATCTGGCGCATGTCGTCGGTCGAGATCTTGCCGTCGCCCTTGATCTTCGACTCGATCAGATCGGTTATCCGCTGGCTGCGGGCGCCGTAGCCCCAGTCCGTGGTGAGCGTGTAGGGGTACTTGTCCTTGTCGACGACGGCCTGGTTGGCGGTGACGATGTAGCCGCGCGAGGGGTTGTACTCGTAGGGCAGTTCGTCCTGCTTGATGTAGCCGGTCCAGCGGTACTTGGAGTCCCAGCCAGGGACCGGGACCGAGCCGTCCTCGCCCTGCGCGCGCGTGGGGATCTTTCCGGGCAGCGTGTAGCCGATGTTGTCCTTGTCGGCGTAGATCAGGTTCTGCGAGGGCACGTCGAACAGCGCGGCCGCGGAGCGGAAGTCGTTCCAGTCTGCCGCCCGGTCCATGGCGAACACGGCGTCCATGGAGGTGCCCGGCTGCAGGGCCGTCCACTTCAGGGCGATGCCGTAGCCGTCGCCGCGGTCGGGAGCGGCGGTGTCGACGGTGGCCTTCCTGCCGACCTTGACGAGCTCGTCGTCGCGGTCGGACAGCAGCGGCATCCCGTCGGCGGTCCGGCGGACGACGATCTTCTTGGACTCGCCTCCGGCGACCTTGATCGTCTCCTCGCGGGAGGTGAAGGGCTTGACCTTGCCGTCGTACAGGTAGCCGTCGCCGCTGAGCTTCTCCAGGTAGAGGTCGGTGACGTCGACCTCGGAGTTGGTCATGCCCCACGCGATGTCCGCGTTGTGGCCGATTATGACGCCCGGCATACCGGCGAAGGTGTAGCCGGTGACGTCGTACTGGCACTTGGCGGAGACCGTGCGGCAGTGCAGGCCCATCTGGTACCAGACGGACGGCAGCGAGGCCGACAGGTGCGGGTCGTTGGCGAGCAGCGGATGCCCGGTGATGGTGTGACTCCCGGCGACGACCCAGGAGTTGGAGCCGATGCCCTGGCCGTTCACGCCGACCGCCGTGGGAACGTCGTCCAGGACCTTGTAGAGGCCCGCCAGCTGGCTCGTGAGGGCCGAACCCGCGGTCGACGAGTTCGAGGTACCGGTGGTGCCCGTCGTGCCCTGTGTGCCGCTCGTGGCGCCGCCCTGCCCGAACGTCTTGGTGGCCGCGTCGTACCGGCCCGTCTGGACGATCGACTTGTGGCGGTTGTACGGGTAGTCGGGATACAGGTCGGCGATCTGCTGGGGGCCGAGGCGGCTGGTCATCAGGGCGCGGTCGATCTCGTCCCGCATGTTGCCGCGCAGGTCCCAGGCCATCGCCTTCAGCCAGGAGACCGAGTCGACCGGGGTCCACTGCTCGGGCTTGTAGTCGTTGGAGAACCCGAGGGCGGCGTACTCCAGGGAGATGTCCTCGCCGTCCTTGCCCTCCAGGTAGGCGTTGACACCCTTGGCGTACGCCTGGAGGTACTTCTTCGTGGCGGCCGACAGCTTGGAGTCGTACTCCTGCTTGGCGATCTTGTCCCAGCCCAGGGTGCGCAGGAACTCGTCGTTGTCGACCTGGCTCTTGCCGAACATCTCCGACAGACGGCCGGAGGTCATGTGGCGGCGCACGTCCATCTCGTAGAACCGGTCCTGCGCCTGGACGAAGCCCTGCGCCATGAACAGGTCCTCGTCGGACGAGGCGTAGATCTGCGGGATGCCGTTGCCGTCCCGCTTCACGTCGACGGGACCCGTGAGGCCCGGGAGCGTGATCGAACCGGTGGTCTGCGGGAAGGAGGCGCGGACCGTGCTGATGGACCAGTACGCCCCGTAGGCGACGCCTCCGATGATGGCCAGCACCAGGACGAGCACGATGAGTCGGGCTTTGCGCCCCTTCTTCCTGCCGGACTTGCCGGGCTTGTCACCCGTTGAGGCGGTGGTGTTGGGGGGCATCGCTGTCCTTGCTGTCCTAACGCGAGCGGCGAGGCGGGCTGTCCTTTTGAATGAGCGCTGGAGCAACCATAGGCGCAGGGCCCCGTGCCACTTGACGCGGAGTCGGTGAACCAGCGCGCACGGACGTTCGATCTTGCCTCGCGGAGTGTCAAGAAAACGTCAAGAGTTAGGTAAGGTAACAAAGTACTTGGGTGCGGAATGCCGCAGCCTCGGGTCTTGTGTACGTGTGCCCGCGTGTCCCCCGCGCGCGGGGCAGCGAAGGGAACCGCCGCTGACTGTTCACCACCTCAACCAGCTCCTGCTCGTCTGCTCCCTCGTCCTGCTCGTCGCGGTCGCGGCGGTCCGGATCTCCTCGCGCAGCGGGCTCCCCAGCCTGCTCGTCTACCTGGGCATCGGCGTCCTCATGGGCCAGGACGGCATCGGGAACATCCAGTTCAGCAACGCCGAGCTGACCCAGCTCATCGGGTACGCGGCCCTGGTCGTGATCCTGGCCGAGGGCGGTCTCACCACGAAGTGGAAGGAGATCGAACCGGTCCTGCCGGCCGCCTCCACGCTGGCGCTGGTCGGGGTCGCGGTCAGTGTCGGGGTCACGGCCGCGGGCGCGCACTACCTGATCGGGCTGGGGTGGCGGCAGGCGCTGATCATCGGGGCGGTGGTGTCCTCGACGGACGCGGCGGCGGTGTTCTCCGTACTGCGCAGAATCCCCCTCCCCGCGCGCGTGGCGGGCACCCTGGAGGCGGAGTCCGGGTTCAACGACGCCCCCGTGGTCATCCTGGTCGTGGCCTTTTCCCAGACGGGCCCGGTCCAGCACTGGTACGTGCTGCTGGGCGAGATAGCTCTGGAGCTGGGCATCGGCATGGCCATCGGGCTCGCCGTGGGCTGGCTCGGCGCCTGGGGGCTGCGGCACGTGGCGCTGCCCGCCTCCGGCCTCTACCCGATCGCCGTGATGGCGATCGCGGTCACCGCGTACGCGGGCGGCGCGCTCGCGCACGGCAGCGGCTTCATCGCGGTCTATCTCGCCTCGATGGTGCTCGGCAACGCCAAGCTGCCGCACTGGCCCGCCACCCGCGGCTTCGCCGAGGGACTCGGCTGGATCGCCCAGATCGGCATGTTCGTCCTGCTCGGCCTGCTGGTCACCCCGCACGAGCTGGGCGACGACATCGTGCCCGCCCTCGTCATCGGCCTCGTGCTGACCATGGTGGCGCGCCCGCTGAGCGTGGTGCTGAGCCTGGTGCCGTTCCGGGTGCCGTGGCAGGAGCAGACCCTGATGTCATGGGCCGGCCTGCGCGGCGCCGTGCCCATCATCCTGGCGACCATCCCCATGGTGAACGGCGTCGACGCCAGCCACCGCATCTTCAACATCGTCTTCGTACTGGTCGTCGTCTACACCCTCGTCCAGGGGCCCACACTGCCCTGGCTCGCGGGCAAGCTGCGACTGGGTGACGGCCCCGAGGCCGCCGACCTCGGCATCGAGTCGGCGCCCCTGGAGCGGCTGCGCGGGCATCTGCTCTCCGTCGCGATCCCCGAGGGCTCACGGATGAACGGCGTCGAGGTCAACGAGCTGCGGCTGCCGGCCGGAGCGGCCGTCACCCTGGTCGTCCGCGAGGGAGAGTCGTTCGTGCCCCTGCCGACGACGGTGCTGCGGCACGGGGACGAACTGCTCGTGGTCGCCACGGACCCCGTCCGGGACGCCGCGGAGCGCCGGCTGCGCGCGGTCGCCCAGGGCGGCAAGCTGGCCGGATGGCTCGGCCTTGGCGGCAACGGGACGAGCTCCCGTTAAGGGCGTGTTTCATACGGTTCACACCACTGCCGATCCCAGGTGAACGCGCCTGATGGTGCTCGTTTTCACAGGTGTACGGCAAGTTGCCCCCTGTACGATGAAGGCACCCTGATCGAACCAACTCTGCCTGACGCAGAGCTGGCGCGACCGTATGGCGGCCGGAACGCTCTCCTCTGCACGTGGGCACCGGTATCTACCGCAGTTCCGCGCAAGAGGACAGCTCTCGGCGCACCCCGCACGGCGAACCAGCCGGACCAGGGGCCGCGCTACCAGGCGGCAGAAAGGCACGGCCGTGGCATCCACGGTCACCACCGAGCCGTCGCAGAACCCCGCGGCACCGTCCCGCCCGGGATACGGACAGCTGCTGCGCACCCGCGGCGCCTGGACGTTCCTGCTCCCCGGCTTCGCGGCGCGCCAGCCGTTCGCGATGCTCACCCTCTCCATCGTGCTGCTGGTGCAGCACACCACCGGGTCCTACGGCGCCGCGGGCGCGGCCGCGGCCGCCACCGGTGTCTCCATGGCACTGTTCGCGCCCTACAGCGGCCGCCTCGCCGACCGCTACGGCCAGCGTGCCGTCCTGGTCCCCGGCGTCCTCGTGCACACGCTGTCCGCCCTGACCCTGACGGCGCTCGCACTGGCCCACGCCCCCCTGTGGGCGCTGTTCGTCGCAGCCGTACCGACCGGCGCCTCGGTGCCGCAGATCGGCCCCATGGTGCGCGCCCGCTGGGGTGTGAAGCTCCAGGACTCACCCCTGATGGCCACCGCGGCCGCCTTCGAGTCCGTCACGGACGAACTCACCTTCGTCGTCGGCCCGCTGCTGGCGACCGCGCTGTGCACCGCCGTGGACCCGGCCGCCGGCCTGATCACGGAGGCCGCACTGACCCTGTTCGGCGGCCTGCTGTTCGCCGCGCGGAAGAGCACCCAGCCGCCGGTGACCGACGCCGGGCACGCGCGCGTGAAGCACGCCTCCGCGCTCCGCGTCCCCGGGGTGCGCGTACTGGTCGTGACCTTCCTGGGCATCGGGTCGGTCTTCGGCGGTATGCAGGTCGGCCTCGCCGCGTTCACCGAGTCGATCGGCGAGCCCGGCCTGAACGGCGTCCTGTACGGCACCTTCGCGGCGGGCAACATGCTCTCCGGGATCGCCTGCGGCGCGATCGCCTGGAAGGTCGCCCCGCAGCGGCGCCTCGTCCTCGGCTACACGGCCCTCGCGCTGACCGCCTCCGCCCTGTGGACCGCCCACTCGGCGCTCGTCCTCGCGGGCCTCGGCCTCCTGGTCGGCATGTGCATCGCACCCGCCCTGATCACCGGCTACACCCTGGTCGAGGCCCTGGTCCCGGCCGGCGCCCGCACCGAGGCCTTCACCTGGCTGACCGGCGCGGTCGCCCTGGGCCAGGCGGCCGCGGTCACCGTGGCCGGACAGCTGGAGGACCGCCTCTGGGACGGTGCCGGATTCCTGGTTCCGATGGCGGGTACGCTACTCGCCCTGGCGACCCTGGTGGCGCTGCGCTCGCTGCTCACCGCCCGGCCGCGGACCCGCACCGTCGCACGTGGCGTCGGTCACCGCGCACCGGTGACGGTGGACTGATCCGCGGGAATAGGTCACTATGGACCGTCGTTAGCACTCATCGAGTCAGAGTGCCAGGAGGAAGACAGTGCCGACCTACCAGTACCAGTGCACCGAGTGCGGCGAGGGCCTCGAGGCGGTGCAGAAGTTCACCGACGACGCCCTGACCGAGTGCCCCACCTGCGAGGGCCGCCTCAAGAAGGTGTTCTCCGCGGTCGGCATCGTCTTCAAGGGCTCCGGCTTCTACCGCAACGACAGCCGCGGCTCCTCGTCGAGCAGCAGCCCTGCGTCGAAGTCCTCGTCGAGCTCCTCCTCGTCGGCCTCGACGTCCTCGACCTCCTCGGCGTCCGACTCGAAGCCGTCGTCGAGCTCCGCCAGCAGCTCCGCCGCCTGAGACTCCTGCCCGCAGACCCTGCCGTCGCCCGACGGCAGGGTTTCGGCGTTCCCCGGGACCGGCTCCCCCGCGTTTACGCAGCCAGCTAATGTGCTCGTCATGGCGAACGCAGAGATCGGTGTGATCGGCGGATCGGGGTTCTACTCGTTCCTCGACGACGTGACCGAGGTCCAGGTGGACACCCCCTACGGCACACCCAGCGACTCCCTCTTCCTCGGCGAGATCGCCGGCCGACGGGTCGCCTTCCTGCCCCGGCACGGGCGCGGACACCATCTGCCGCCGCACCGCATCAACTACCGGGCCAACCTCTGGGCCCTGCGCTCCCTGGGCGTCCGCCAGGTCCTCGGGCCCTGCGCGGTCGGCGGTCTGCGCCCCGAGTACGGGCCGGGCACGCTGCTGGTGCCGGACCAGCTGGTGGACCGCACGAAGTCCCGGATGGGGACGTACTTCGACGGGCTGCCGCTGGCCGACGGCACCGTGCCGAACGTGGTGCACGTGTCCCTGGCCGACCCCTACTGCCCCACCGGGCGGGCCGCCGCGCTGAAGGCCGCCCGTGGCCGGGACTGGGAGCCCGTGGACGGCGGCGCGCTGGTCGTGGTCGAGGGGCCGCGCTTCTCCACCCGCGCCGAATCGCTCTGGCACCAGGCGCAGGGCTGGTCCGTGGTGGGCATGACCGGCCACCCGGAGGCGGCGCTCGCCCGTGAACTGGAGCTCTGCTACACGTCCTTGACGCTCGTCACCGACCTCGACGCCGGCGCCGAGACCGGCGAGGGAGTCTCGCACGAGGAGGTCCTGCGGGTGTTCGCGGCCAACGTGGACCGGATGCGGGGCGTCCTGTTCGACGCGGTGGCGGCACTGCCGGACAACGCGGCGCGGGACTGCCCGTGCGCGAACGCGCTCGGCGGGATGAATCCTGGGTTCGAGCTGCCGTGACGACGGGATCCGAGCTGCTGTGACCACGATCTGACCACGGTCGGGTGAGCGAGTTGTCCACAACCCGCCAGTAGCCCACCGG
Source organism: Streptomyces sp. HUAS 15-9 (assembly GCF_025642155.1). Classification (NCBI taxonomy): domain Bacteria; kingdom Bacillati; phylum Actinomycetota; class Actinomycetes; order Kitasatosporales; family Streptomycetaceae; genus Streptomyces; species Streptomyces qianjiangensis. The sequence goes on from NZ_CP106798.1 coordinate 3,726,608, forward strand.
CTCCGGCGAGCTTCGGCGCGAGGCCTCATCGTGGTTTCGCAAGCCGATTCCTCGTCGCAGGTGGTGGTTCCCCGTGCCCGTCGCTCCCTCCCCGTCCTTCCGCTCCCCTTCTCCCCTTCCCTGTCCGCGCCCGCTGGGCACCGACGCTCCCGCCACGTGCGAGGTCCCGCACTTCGCGCCGGTGCGGGTGCGCGGCGGGAGGTATCGGCTGCAACGGCTCGTGCGGCATCGCCGACGAGCCGTGGCGGCGGGACTCGCCGTCACCGCGGCCGCACTCGTGGCCGCCGGACCGCGCACCGGGACGGACCGGGACCAGGGCGAGCGGGCACGCGGACATCCGGTGGCGGAGCCCGCACGACATCACCGAGCGGTGGCGATGGTCACCGCGCCCGTGCGGATCGCGGATGCCGCCACCGTCCGGCTGCTGCGGCCCGGCGACCGGGTCGACGTGATCGCCGCCGGGGATCCGGCCGTCGGCGGGGATGCCCGGGTGATCGCGCGCGGGGCGCGGGTGACGAGGCTCCCGGAGCCCCTGGACGGCGCCACGGAGAGCGGGGCGCTGGTCGTGCTCTCCGTGCCGCGTTCCACTGCGGCGCGTCTGGTCGGCGCGAGCGCCACGGCCCGGCTGGCGGTGACGCTGTGCTGACAGGATGCGAGCCAAGGGACTGGACAGGTCGGCGGCATCGTGCCGTAGGTTGCGGAGCGTTTCGTTCCACACTCTGTGCGCGCGAGGAGAGTCCCCGAGGTGAGCAAGAAGAAGGAACCGAGCATATGGGAGGGCTTCAAGGCCTTCCTGATGCGCGGCAACGTCGTCGATCTGGCGGTCGCGGTGGTCATCGGCGCGGCCTTCACGAACATCGTGAACTCGCTGGTGAAGGGCATCATCAACCCGTTGGTCGGGGCGATCGGCACACAGAACCTCGACAATTACAGGTCGTGCCTGAGCTCGTCGTGCCAGGGCACCCATGGCATCCAGTTGCTGTGGGGCTCCGTCCTCGGTGCCACGCTCAGCTTTGTGATCACCGCGACGGTGGTCTACTTCCTGATGGTCCTGCCGATGGCGAAGTACCTGGCCCGGGTGGAGGCCCGCCGCAAGGCCAGGGAAGGCACGCAGGAGATCGTCGAGGTGACGGAGCTGGAGGTGCTCCAGCAGATACGCGACGAGCTGATCGCCCAGCGCGGCGCCTCGGGCCGCGGCGAGCGGTAGCGGCGGCGGAGGTCTCGCCGGGGCGGGCTCAGAGGTGGTGGGGCGGCTTCTCGTCGAGGAACCGCTTCAGGTCGGCGGCGCTGTCACCGTCCCCGCGCTCGCCCCAGCCGCGGTCCGTGTCGTCCGAGGACTGCTGGTTCAGCGGGTCGTCGAAGACCAGCGCGGACTTCGGGTCGCGCGGCTCGGGGGCGGGGTCGTTGCTCATGCCACCAGGGTACGGGCCCGCATCCGTCTCCCCTCCCTTCGTCCCCCTGGCTCACATACCCCTGCCTTACGTCCCCCAGTCGGCTTGTGAAGCCATGCACAAGCTATCGGTGAGGTTTCATGCTGTGCTGGGAGGCATGACGTCGAGTTCCGCTTCGGCGCCCGCCTCCTCCCCGGGCGGGCAGCAGCCTCTTGAACCCCTGCGCCGGCTCACCGCACGCGGGCGCGACGAGGCACACCGTGTCGCCTCGCCGCTCGAGCTCTTCTTCGACCTGTGCTTCGTCGTGGCCATCGCGCAGGCCGGCGTCCAGCTCGTGCACTCCGTGGCCGGGGGGCACGCGGGCCACGGCATCCTGAACTACGCGCTGGTCTTCTTCGCCATCTGGTGGGCCTGGATGAACTTCACCTGGTTCGCCTCGGCGTACGACAACGACGACGTGCTGTACCGGGCCGTCACGCTGGTCCAGATCGCCGGCGTCCTCGTCCTGGCCGCCGGCGTCTCCCGGGCGTTCCAGGACCACAACTACCTGGTCGTGTTCCTCGGCTACGTCATCATGCGGCTGGCGATGGCCGCGCAGTGGCTCAGAGCCGCAAGATCGGCCCGGGGCGCGGAGAGAACCATGGCCCTGCGGTACGCCGGCGGGGTCCTGGCGTGCCAGGTGGGCTGGCTCGGCCTGGTGCTCCTGCCACAGCCCGCGCGTCCCTGGCTGTTCCTGGTCATGGTGATCGCGGAGCTGTGTGTGCCGGTGTACGCGGAGAGGGCCTGCCCCACGTCCTGGCACCCGCACCACATCGCCGAGCGGTACGGGCTGTTCACGATCATCGTGCTCGGCGAGACGATCGCCGCGGCCACGGTCGCCGTGAAGTCGGCCGTGGACGAGCACGACGCGCTGGGCGAGCTGCTGCCTATCGCGGCGGGCGGTCTGCTGATCGTCTTCTCCGCGTGGTGGATCTATTTCGCGGTGCCGATCCACGGACATCTGCGCTCCAACAAGCAGTCCTTCCTGTGGGGCTACGGCCACTACCTGATCTTCGCGTCGGCCGCCGCGATCGGCGCCGGTCTGGAGGTGGCGGTCGAGCAGGCGGTCGGCAAGGCGCACATCTCCGTCCTGTCCGCCTCGGCGGCCGTCACCCTGCCGACGGCGCTGTATCTGCTCACCGTCTGGGCGCTGCACTCACGCCATTTCAAGATCGGCACAGCCCAGCAGCTGGTGCTGCCGGTCACGGCGCTGCTGGTGATCTGCTGCACCTTCCTGGGCGACTGGGCGGTGCTCACGGCGAGCCTGGCGTCGGCGCTGGCCGTGGTGACGGGAGTGATCCTGACGGCGCGGACGGGCGCCCACGAGGGCGGGGCGAGGGCGACCGCGCCCGCCGCGTGAGCCCTCCTGACACGGCCCGGGCCGGTACAGACTGGCTGCCATGACAGTTGACGCATTGACGGACGTGGCCGGACTGCGCGTGGGGCACGCGACGCGCAGCGGCGACGGCTGGCTCACCGGCACCACGGTCGTCCTCGCTCCCGAGGGCGGGGCCGTCGCCGCGGTGGACGTACGCGGCGGTGGCCCCGGCACCAAGGAGACCGACGCCCTCGACCCGCGCAATGTGGTGCAGAAGGTCGAGGCGGTCGTGCTGACCGGCGGCAGCGCGTACGGGCTCGACGCGGCGTCCGGGGTGATGGCCTGGCTGGAGGAGCAGGGGCGCGGAGTCCCGGTCGGGCCCGACCCGGCGCATGTCGTCCCGGTGGTGCCCGCCGCCTGCGTCTTCGACCTCGGCCGGGGCGGGAACTTCCGGGCCAGGCCGGACGCGTCGATGGGCCGGGCGGCGGTCGAGGCGGCCGCGGCGAGCGCACCGGGCGCGCCGGTGCCCCAGGGGTGTGTGGGGGCCGGTACGGGCGCCGCGGTGCAGTGGCTGAAGGGCGGGGTCGGCAGCGCGAGCACCGTCCTGGACTCGGGGATCACGGTGGCCGCGCTGGTGGTCGCCAACGCCGTGGGATCGGCGCTGGATCCGGAAACGGGGGTGCTGTACGGGGAGTTGTTCCAGGGGCGGGTGGAGTATCCGGAGGCGCGGGTGCACGAGGCCGCACGCCGGCGCCTTGCCGAGGCCGCTGCCAAGAACACCCCTCCGGTGCTGAACACCACGCTCGCGGTGGTCGCCACCGACGCGGAACTCTCCAAGGCGCAGGCGCAGAAGGTGGCCGGCACCGCGCACGACGGCATCGCGCGCGCCGTGCGCCCGGTGCATCTGCTGAACGACGGCGACACCGTGTTCGCGCTGGCCACGGGAGCGCGCCCGCTCGACGCCGAGCGCCCGCTCGCGCTCAACGACATCCTCGCGGCCGGCGCGGATCTCGTGACGCGCGCGATCGTCCGCGCCGTACGCGCCGCCGGGTCGGTGGACGGGCCGGGCGGAACGTGGCCGTCGTACGGGGAGTTGTACGGCGCCCGGTAAACCCGGCCGCGGTCGTCCTCTGCCGGCCTCTCTCGTCCTCTGCTGTCCTCTGCCGTCCGCGGATTGTCCCGGTTCTGTCACGTGGTGGTGTTCAAGGGAGTCGGAGGGAACCCCTGCGGGCTTCGGTTCCCTCTTTCTCCACGCACTGGAGCGGATCACCCACATCACACGAACCTGGAGCAGCCCGTGACAACGCCGGACATTGCAGCGCGGCGCGCACTGGGGGCCTGTGCCGCCCTGATGGTCGGCGCCCTCACCCTCACCGCCTGCGGCGGCGACGCCAATGCCAAGAGCGACGACTCCAACGGCGGCAAGGACTCGGCCAAGACGTCCTCGGCGCAGATAGCCATCTCGGCCAAGGACGGCTCGACCAGCGCGTCCATCAACGCCACCGGCGTGAAGGTCAGTGGCGGCAAGCTGACCGAGGTGAAGATGACCGTGGCGGGATCGGGGCAGGCCGTACCGGGCACGATCTCGGCCGACGGCGCCGCCTGGAAGCCGAAGGAGCAGCTGGAGCGCGGGACCAAGTACCAGATCTCGGCGACCGCGAAGGACGGCGACGGGCGTACGTCCGCGGCCAATTCCATCTTCACCACGGTCACGACGGCGAACAGCTTCATCGGCACGTACACGCCGGACAACGGCACGACGGTCGGTGTCGGGATGCCGGTGTCGTTCAACTTCGACAAGGTCATCACCGACAAGAAGGCCGTGCAGTCGCACATCACGGTCACCTCCAGCAGCGGCCAGCAGGTGGTAGGCCACTGGTTCGGGGCGCAGCGGCTCGACTTCCGGCCCCAGGAGTACTGGAAGGCCGGCTCCAAGGTCACGATGAAGATCGACCTGGACGGGGTCAAGGGCGCGAACGGCGCCTACGGCGTGCAGAAGAAGACGGTGACCTTCACCGTCGGGCGCTCGCAGGTCTCCACGGTCGATGTCAACACGCAGACGATGACGGTGGTGCGGGACGGCAGGACGGTCAAGTCGATCCCGATCTCGTCGGGCAGTGCGGAGCACACCACGTACAACGGGCAGATGGTGATCTCCGAGAAGTTCGTGCAGACGCGCATGAACGGATCGACGGTGGGCTACGGCGGCGAGTACGACATCTCGGACGTGCCGCACGCGATGCGCCTGACGACGTCCGGCACCTTCGTCCACGGCAACTACTGGTACAACCAGGGCAACCCGCCCTTCGGCCGCCAGGGCACCAGCCACGGCTGCGTCGGACTCCAGGACGTGCGGGGCGCGCAGGGCAGCACGACCGCCAAGTGGTTCTACGACAACTCGCTGATCGGGGACCTCGTGGTCGTGAAGAACTCCCCCGACAAGACGGTGTCCCCGGACAACGGGCTCAACGGCTGGAACATGTCGTGGAGCGAGTGGCAGGCGGGCAGCGCCGCCTGATCGGGAAGTGCCTTTTGATTGGCTTGTTCTGACGGGTCGTCGGGCCGCGCGGGAACCATCCGCGCGGCCCGCGCGTTTTCCCGACGTACGTTTTCTCGGTTCCCGGACATGATGTCCGACCGAGGGGCTACGGTATGCACCCACAAGGTGACATGCAGCAACGCCGGGAGCAACCTTGAGCGTTCCGTACGAGACGACAGCGTACGAACCAGCCGAGTCGCCCGAGTCTCCGGAGGAGCACCTCGCGCGGCTCCTCCGTCGCGCCCTGAACTCCTTCGAGCTGCCCGACGAGGCCATACGACAGCTCGACTGCGCGCTGGCGCAGGACAGTTCGCTGCACTCCGCGCACCACAGCTCGGGGCTGCACCGCGAGACGTACCGGCACACCTGGCTGCTCTCCGACGGCTCGGCCGTCACCCTCTGGGAGCTCGTCCACAACACCGCGCCCGGCAGCGAGCCCCAGCACGAGGTGTATGTGGACGAGGAGGAGCTGCGCGCCGCGACCGCCCGGCTGCCGCTGCCGCCGGACGCGCCGGACTTCGAACTGCCGGTGCTGACGCAACTGTCGCCGATCCTCGAGCCACGACACGTGTATGTTCCGGACGACTCGGCGGACCACGCGCGCCGGCTCCTGCGCCGCGCGGAGAACCCGGACCGGCCGGGCACGGAGATGGCCGCGCTGCTGACGACGGCGTTCGCGCACCAGATCACACAGGCCTTCGGCCGCCCGGGGCGGGCCGGCCGGGCGGGGCTGTGCTTCTCGCTCTACGAGCACGCGTTCCTGCTGCGCGACGGCGAGGAACTCTCCCTGTGGGAGGTCGAGCACACGGCGACGCCCGACGGGCGGCACATGTGCGAGGTGTACATGTCGGAGGACGAGGCCCGCGACGCCATGGAGCGCCGGGCGGCACGGCAGGCCTGAGGCGCTTCCCCCGTGCAGGGCGCTTCCCCTGAGATCTAACGCTCGTCGAGCCGTCGCATCAGGCCCGCGAACGCGTCCCTCTCCGCCGGGGTCAGTTCCACGGACTCCCTGTGGGGCGGGGCCTGGCGCTGATGCGGGAGGGCCTGGAGCACGGGACCCGAGTGTCGTACGACGGCCGCCGCACGGGCACGGCGCCGGGTGCGCAGAAGGATGACCCAGGTGGCGGTCACCAGGGCAAGGCCGACCACGCCGGTCAGCTGGAGAATCGAGACGTGCTCAGGCATGCGCCCAGTACACACCACGGCCCGGGACTTTGATCCCGGACCGTGACGTATCTCGCAGGTGCCGTGAACGGCTCACAGCACTCCAAAGGGACAAGGGGACAAGGCGGGAAGGGGGCGGGCGTTACGCCGCCACCGGCTGCTGCGCCTCCGACTTCGCCGTGGCCGGGTTCGCCGTCGGTCCGGCGCTGACGGCCTGCTTGCGCATGCCCTTCAGGATGACCACCAGCACCGTCGTGACGCACACACCGGCCGCGATGGCGAGCAGGTAGAGGAACGGGTTGCCGATCAGCGGGACCACGAAGATGCCGCCGTGCGGCGCGCGCAGCGTGGCGCCGAAGGCCATCGACAGGGCGCCGGTGACCGCGCCGCCGACCATCGCGGACGGGATGACGCGCAGCGGGTCCACCGCCGCGAACGGGATCGCGCCCTCCGTGATGAAGGAGGCGCCCAGCACCCAGGCCGCCTTGCCGTTCTCGCGCTCGGTCTGGGTGAAGAGCCTGCCGCGCACGGTCGTGGCCAGGGCCATCGCCAGGGGCGGGACCATGCCGGCCGCCATGACCGCCGCCATGATCTTCATCGCCGAGTCGCTGGGGCTCGCGACCGCGATCCCGGCGGTGGCGAAGGTGTACGCGACCTTGTTGACCGGGCCGCCGAGGTCGAAGCACATCATCAGGCCGAGCAGAGCACCGAGCAGGACGGCGTTGGCGCCGGTGAGACCGTTCAGCCAGTCGGTCATGCCCTTCTGGGCGGAGGCGATGGGCTTGCCGATCACGACGAACATCAGGAATCCGACGATCGCCGAGGAGATCAGCGGGATCACCACCACCGGCATGATGCCGCGCAACGCCGCCGGGATGTCGATCCGCTGGATCGCCATCACCACGCCACCGGCGATCAGACCGGCCGCCAGACCGCCGAGGAAGCCCGCGTTGATCGTGAGGGCTATGGCGCCGCCGACGAAGCCGGGGACCAGGCCTGGGCGGTCCGCCATGCCGTAGGCGATGTAGCCGGCGAGGACCGGGATGAGGAAGTTGAAGGCCACGCCGCCGATCTGGAACAGCAGGGCACCCCAGCTGCCCGTCTGGGTCCATACGAAGTGGTCCATGACCGACGGCGCCTTGTTGACCTGCCAGCCGCCGATCGCGAAGCCCAGGGCGATCAGCAGACCGCCCGCCGCGACGAACGGGACCATGTAGCTGACGCCGGACATCAGCCACTTGCGGAGCTTGGTGCCGTAGCCCTCGGTGGAGTCGCCCGCGCGCTCGACCGGAGTGGCGGGCGCGGAACCCGCCGTCACCTCGCCGCGCTCGGCCTTGGCCCGCACCTCGGCGATCAGCTCGGCGGGGCGGTTGATGCCCGCCTTCACGCCGACGTCGACCGTGGGCTTCCCGGCGAAGCGGTCCTTGTCGCGCACCGGGACGTCGTGCGCGAAGATCACCGCGTCCGCCGCCGCGATCACGGCCGGGTCGAACCGGGTGAAGCCTGCCGAGCCCTGTGTCTCGACGAGGACCTCGACGCCCGCCTCCCGGCCCGCGTGCTCCAGCGACTCGGCCGCCATGTAGGTGTGGGCGATGCCGGTCGGGCAGGAGGTGACGGCGACGACGCGGAACGCGCGTGCGGCACCCGCGTCGCCCTGTGCCGTACTGCCCGCCGTGGCGCCGGCGGAGGCCGCCCCCGGCGCCACGGCGGTGTCCTCCGAGGCGCTCGCGGCGCCCTCACCCGCATCCGCCTCTGTCTCGCCCGCAGGCACCTTGCCCCCTCGGATCAGCGCGGCCGCCGCGCCCGCGTCGTCCGCCGAGCGCAGCGCGTCGGTGAACTCCGTGTTCATCAACTGCCGGGCCAGCGAGGACAGGATCGTCAGATGGGCGTCGTCGGCACCCGCCGGTGCCGCGATCAGGAACACGAGGTCGGCCGGGCCGTCCGCCGCGCCGAAGTCGATCCCGGCGGCGCTGCGCCCGAAGGCCAGCGTCGGCTCGGTCACGTGCCCGCTGCGGCAGTGCGGGATGCCGATGCCGCCGTCCAGGCCGGTCGGCATCTGTGCCTCCCGGGCGGCCACGTCGGCGAGGAAGCCCTCCAGGTCGGTCACCCGACCCAGGGCCACCATGCGCTCGGCGAGGACACGCGCCGCCGCTTCCTTGGTGTCGGCGGACAGGTCGAGGTCGACCAGGTCCGCGGTGATCATGTCGCTCATCGCGGGCTCCTATGCACGCGTATCGCCCGTGGAGTGCAGTGGGCGGGAGTGGGGACGGGGGTGCTGCGGGGGAAAGCGGGGAGTGCGGGGACGGTGAGGATGGTGGGGGTGGTGGCGAGTAACGGGGAGCGGTGCCACGTCCGGACCACAGCCGTCGTACGACGTCTCGTGCGTACGTTCATGACACCGGCTCCGTCAGTTCGCGGTCCATCGGGACCTGGGCCGTGACCGTCACCGCCGCCGGGTCCAGATCGGCCGGCGTGGGCATCACGCTGCCGGGCAGCTGGACGGCGGCGGCGCCGTGCGCGACGGCGGAGGCAAGTGCCTCGGGCCCGCTGCCGCCCGCGACCAGGAAACCGGCGAGGGAGGCGTCGCCCGCTCCGACATTGCTGCGTACGACGTCCACCCGCGCGCTCGCGAACCAGGTACCCGCGTCGTCCACGAGCAACTGCCCGTCGGCGCCCAGGCTCGCGAGCACGGCGCGCGCGCCCATCTCGCGCAGCTCCTCGGCCGCCTTCACCGCGTCGCCCACGGTCGCCAGGGGACGCCCGACGGCCTGCGCCAGCTCCTCGACGTTCGGCTTCACCACGTCCGGACGCTCACGCAGCGCCTCGATCAGCGCGGGCCCGGACGTGTCCAGCGCGATGCGCGCGCCCGCGGCGTGCACGCGGGCGACCAGACCGGCGTACCAGGCCGGCGCGAGGCCCCTCGGCAGGCTTCCGCAGCAGGCGATCCAGTCGGCGGCACCCGCGTGCTCGCGGACCGTCTCGAACAGCAGCTCCTGCTCGGCCGCCGACAGTTCCGGCCCCGGCGCGTTGATCTTGGTGAGCACCCCGTCCGCCTCCGCGAGCGCGATGTTCGAGCGGGTGGCCCCGGTGACCGGCACCGGCGCGACCTCGATGCCCTGCGCGTCGAGCAGGTCGGCGACGAGCGCTCCGGGCGCACCCCCGAGCGGCAGCACCGCGACCGTGCGGCGACCGGCGGCCGCGACGGCGCGCGACACGTTCACGCCCTTGCCGCCGGGGTCCATGCGCTCACCGGTGGCACGGATGACCTCACCGCGCTCGAGCGAGGGGACCTCGTAGGTGCGGTCGAGGGACGGGTTGGGGGTGACGGTGAGAATCATGCGCGCACCACTTCCGTGCCGCCGCGCTCGATGGCGGCGGTGTCTTCGGGGCTCAGCCCGCTGTCGGTGATCAGCAGGTCCACGTCGCTCAGGTCACCGAAGCGGGCGAAGTGCTCCTGGCCGTGCTTGGCGGAGTCGGCGAGGAGGACCACGCGGCGGGCCGCGGCGACCGCCGCCCGCTTCACCGCGGCCTCGGCGAGGTCGGGGGTGGTCAGGCCGTGCTCGACGGAGAAGCCGTTGGCGGCGACGAAGAGGACGTCCGCCCTGATCTCGCCGTACGCGCGCAGCGCCCAGGCGTCGACGGCCGCGCGCGTGCGGTGTCGTACGCGCCCTCCGACGAGGTGGAGCTGGATGCCGGGATGGTCCGCGAGGCGGGCCGCGATCGGCAGGCTGTGCGTGACGACGGTGAGCGTCGCCTCCAGGGGGATGGCCCCGGCGAGGCGGGCGACCGTCGTACCGGCGTCGAGGATCAGCGTGCCCTCGGTCGGCAGCTCGGTGACGGCCGCCTTGGCGATGCGGTCCTTCTCGTCGGCCGAGGTGGACTCGCGCTCGGCGAGGTCCGGTTCGAAGTCGAGGCGCCCGGCCGGGATGGCACCGCCGTGCACCCGGCGGACGAGGCCGGCGCGGTCGAGGGCCTTCAGGTCCCGGCGGATCGTCTCCGCCGTCACCTGGAACTCCTCGGCGAGCGACACCACGTCCACCCGGCCGCCCTCACGGGCGAGCCGGAGGATCTCCTGCTGTCGCTCCGGTGCGTACATGTCCGCTTGCCTCCGAGTGATGCCCGAATTTGTGGTTTCGTTTGGAGACTACGCCTGGATTTCTGGAAAGTAAACAGGTTCGGGCCCGATTCGGGCATGAACGGACGCTCACTCTGCCCGGACACGTGGAAGAGCCCGGCACCCTCCTCGGGTGCCGGGCCCATCCTCAGCAGGGGCTCAGTGCACGAGCACGGGCTCCTCCTCCACCAGGTGCTGCTCGTCCTCGCCGTCCCCGCCGCCTTCCAGATGCTGCGCCGGCCGCTTCGGCAGCGCGAACATCAGCAGGAAGATCACGCCCAGCACCGCGGCGACCCAGCCCAGCGCGTGCTGGAAGGCGTTCACGAAGGCCGGTCCCACCTGGGCCCGGGTCAGCCGGTCACCGATCTCGCCGTAGAACACCACCGATACCAGCCCGAGTCCGAGCGCATTGCCCATCTGCTGCACGGTGTTGATCAGCCCGGAGGCCGAACCGGCGTGCTCGCGCGGCACCCCCGAGAGCACCGCGTCCGTCAGCGGGGCGACGATCAGCCCCATGCCCGCACCCATCACGACGAGCGGGAGCGCCATCTGCCAGGAGGCGATGCCGAGGCCGTAGCGCTCGGACTCCGCCAGGTAGATCAGGACGCCGGCCGCCATCAGCAGGGCGCCCGCCTGGAGCACCTTGCGGCCGAACCGCGGGACCAGCTTCTGCACGGACATCCCGGCCGCCACGGAGACCGCGATCGAGAAGGGCACCCCGGTCAGACCGGCCCGCAGCGGCCTCCAGCCGAGACCCACCTGCATGTACAGCGTCCACACCAGGAAGAAGATGCCGAGCGAGATCCCGAAGACGGTCTGCACCGCGATGCCCGCCGCGAAGCTCTTCACCTTGAACAGCGACAGTTCGACCAGCGGGGAGCCGTCCCGCGCGCTCTTGCGCCGCTCGTAGGCCACCAGCGCCCCGAAGACGACGAGCGAGCCGGCCATCGACAGATGACCCCACAGCGGCCAGCCCAGCTCACGGCCGCGGGTGAGCGGGTAGAGCAGCATCAGCAGGCCCAGCGTCACCAGCGCGACACCGACCAGGTCCAGCTTGAGCGCCTTCGGGGCCTTGGACTCCGAGATGAAACGGCTGCCGAGGATCAGGGCCGCGATGCCGACCGGCAGGTTGATGAGGAAGATGGGCCGCCATTCGAGGCCGAACAGATTCCACTCCGTCAGCAGCGCGCCGAGCAGCGGGCCGGAGACCGCGCCGAGGCCGACGATCGCGCCGAAGAGACCGAAGACCTTGCCGCGCTCGTGCGCCGGGAAGGTGGCGTGCACGATCGACAGGACCTGCGGCACCATCATCGCCGCCATGCCGCCCTGCAGGACGCGGGAGGCGACCAGCATCTCCGGGTTCGCGGCGAAGCCGCACAGCGCGGAGGCGAGGGTGAAGCCACCGATGCCGATCAGGAACATACGGCGGCGGCCGTGGATGTCGCCGAGACGACCACCGGTGATCAGGCCGGCCGCGAACGCGAGCGCGTAACCGGCGGTTATCCACTGGATCTGGCTGAAGGAGGCGCCGGCGTCCTGCTTGATCGACGGAATCGCGATGTTGACGATCGTGACGTCGACGAGGTCCATGAACGCCGCGGTCATCACGATCGCGAGGGCGAACCAGCGACGGCGGTCCGCCGCCGAGCCGGTCCTGTCGGCCGCTGAGCCGGTACTGCCGGCAAGGGTTTCGGTGGAGGTCATGGAATGAAGGTAGGACTCCAGTAGGTCGGATCGTGTCCTAGTTGTGCGGCATCCTCGACACCATGACGACGGACACTCCGGCTCGGCTCCTACAGCTCCTCTCCCTCCTCCAGACGCCCCGCGAATGGCCCGGCGGCGAGCTCGCCGACCGCCTGGGGGTGTCGCGCCGCACGGTCCGGCGGGACATCGACCGGCTGCGGGAGCTCGGGTATCCCGTGCAGGCGACCATGGGGGCCGACGGCGGCTACCGGCTGGTCGCCGGAAAGGCCATGCCGCCGCTCGTGCTCGACGACGAGGAGGCGGTGGCGATCGCGGTCGGGCTGCGGGCCGGCGCCGGGCACGCGGTGGAGGGGGTGGACGAGGCATCGGTACGGGCCCTGGCGAAGCTGGAGCAGGTACTGCCCTCGCGGCTGCGCCACCGGGTGTCGACACTCCAGGCCGCGACGACACCGCTGACCAGTGGGGACGGGGCGAGCATCGCGCCCGAGACGCTGACCGTGATGGCGTCCACCGTGGCCGGGCGGGAGCGGCTGCGCTTCGCCTACCGGGCCAAGGACGGCACCGGGTCACGGCGGCTGACGGAGCCGTACCGGCTGGTGTCGACCGGGCGCCGCTGGTACCTCGTCGCGTACGACCTCGACCGGGACGACTGGCGCACCTTCCGGGTCGACCGGGTCAGCGAACCCTTCGCCACCGGGGCACGGTTCGCACCGCGGGAGCTGCCGACCGGGAGCGCGGCGGAATATCTGCGGCGGTCGATCCAACGACGGCAGGAGACCTACGAGTTCACGGTCGCCTTCGCCGCGCCGGCGGACGATGTCGCCGCGCGTCTGCCCCACTGGCTCGGCACACCGGAGCCGGACGGCGAGCAGGGCTGCGTCGTGCGGGGCGCGACCGGGGACCCCGTGGAGTGGCTGGCGGTCCGGCTGGCGATGACGGGCCTCGACTTCACAGTCCGGGGACCTGCGGAACTCATCGGCTGCGTACGGGAGTTGGGTGCGCGCTTGAGTCGAGCGGGAGGCGCCTGAGCGGAGCGGGAGACGCCCGAGCGGCCGTACGGCCTCGCCCTACCCGCCGACCTCCCCCGCGCACCCAACTCCCGCCTCCCCGCCCGCACCCGTACCCGCTTCCCAGGGAAAGTCCCGCAACGCCGCGAGGTTCCGCAGTGCCAGTGCCGCCGGTCCCTCCGAGCCCGAAGGCGGGGCGGACGTCGCGGCCCAGGACTCGACCGCCACGCGCACCGCGGCGCCCACGACCGCGGCGGTGAAGCGCAGTCGGGGGGTGGGAGAGACACCGACGGCAACGTTGTCTACCTTCCCGGCGGCAGCCGCCCGTGCTGCCAGGACCTCCGCCAGAGTCTGCTCCGACGCCTGGCACACCTCGGCCCACACCTTGCCCAGGGCGGGACTCGTGCGGGCCAGACCGATGAGGGTGCGGACCCACTCCCAGGAGGCGGCGGAGACGCCCACACCGGGGGTCAGGGTGTGGCGCACCGCGCGCTCCAGGGCTTCCGGAACCGTCAGCGCGGCGGGGGCCGTACGGACCGTCTCCACCCAGCGCTGGGCGCCCGCCGCGTAGAGGGGGGCCACCGCCTCCTCCTTGGTGGCGAAGTAACGGTAGAAGGTGCGCGGGGCGACCCCGGCGGCCTGGGCGATGTCCTCGGCGCGCGTGGCGCGCAGCCCCTGGCCGACGAAGAGCGCGGCCGCCGCCCGGGCGATCTCCATCCGGGTCTCCGCCTTGCGGCGCTCGGTCAGGGATATCGGAGGGGCGGCAGGAACGGACTGGTCAGGGGAGTGGCCGGCGGGGCTGGGGGCGCTCACTTCGGCAGGCTATGCCCATGTGGCAGAATCTGCCATCCGGCGGGCCACCCCGGGGTTCAGGTACGGGGTGACCCGCCGATTCAGCGTGCCCGGCCACAGGCAATGCCACAGACCGCGGCGCAGGCCCTGGCACAAAAAGGAGCCGGGCTCCGGCACCCGGGGGGAGTGGCGCCGAAGCCCGGCTCTGGGAAGGTCCCGGCGCCGGGGGGGAATGCGTCGGGACGCGTGGCTCAGGGTGGTCGTGGGGTGGAGGGAGTGCGGTCCCGATCCCCGAACTCCTGGGCCCTGAAGGGTTGTTCCCTGGGCCCCGAGAGTTGAAGCGGCGGTACAGAGCCATGTTTGCGCTGTCTTCCGCCACCCGGCGTACGCGGGAGACGGTGGCCGTACGCCCGTACGCCACTCAGCACCCATGGAGCCACACGCGCCCCCACATGTCCGCTCCGGTGAACGCCGGTGCCGTCCGTCCATGGCGTCCGTCCTGGACACCAGGCCACCGCGTCGAAGCCGCTACGCCACCGCGTCGAACCCGGTGTCGCGCGCCAGCTTCTTCAGCTCGAGCAGCGCGTGCTTCTCGATCTGGCGGATGCGTTCGCGCGTCAGCCCGTGTTCCTTGCCGACCTCGGTGAGCGTGCGCTCCCGGCCGTCCTCGATGCCGTACCTCATCTTGATGATGGAGGCCGTGCGCTGGTCGAGCCGGCCGATCAGCCCGTCCAACTCCTCGCTGCGCAGGAGCGTGAGGACCGACTGCTCGGGGGAGACCGCCGAGGTGTCCTCCAACAGGTCGCCGAACTGGGTCTCGCCCTCGTCGTCCACCCCCATGTTCAGCGAGACCGGGTCACGGGCCCAGTCCAGCACGTCGGTCACGCGCTCCGGGGTGGAGCCGAGCTCGGCGGCGATCTCCGCGGGCTCGGGCTCGCGCCCGTGCTCACGGTTGAACTCGCGCTGCACGCGGCGGATCCGGCCGAGCTCCTCCACCAGGTGGACGGGCAGTCGGATCGTGCGGGACTGGTCGGCTATCGAGCGGGTGATCGCCTGGCGGATCCACCAGGTGGCGTACGTGGAGAACTTGAAGCCCTTGCGGTAGTCGAACTTCTCCACCGCGCGCACCAGGCCGGCGTTGCCCTCCTGGATCAGGTCCAGCAGGGGCAGGCCGCTGCGCGGATAGCGCCGGGCCACCGCCACGACCAGCCGGAGGTTGGAGCGGATGAAGATGTCCTTGGCTCGCTCCCCCGCGGCGACCAGCGCCTCGAGTTCCTCGCGGCTGGCGTCCGTGGCGGACTCCTCACATCCGTCGAGGACCTGTCGCGCGAACACACCCGCTTCGATGGTCTGGGACAGCTCGACCTCCTTGGCGGCGTCGAGCAGCGGTGTGCGCGCGATCTCGTCGAGATACATGCCGACCAGGTCGCGGTCGGCGATCTCGCCGCCATGGGCGCGAACACTGCTTGCCACGTCGGCCGTCTCGCCGGTGGCGGACTGACGACGGGCGACGGCACGGGTTGCCATGCGTGCTCCCTTGCGATGGTGTCAGCGGGTGGTCCTGGACGCCCGGCGCTCAGAGAACTCCTGGGACGAGAACTCCTGGGACTCTGCTCGAGTGCCCTGCATCCGATGGAAACAACGACTGGAATCCGGACAGAATTCCCAACCCACCCCTCAATTTTTCTGATCATGCAGTACCCTGCGCGCCACACAGGGAGGCGAGATGCCGTCGGAACCTACAGAGGTGCAGGTCAGACCAGGAGCCGAGCCCGACCTCGAAGCCCTCACGGACATCTACAACCACTACGTACGTGAGACACCGATCACCTTCGACACCGCAGTCTTCACGCCGGAAGAGCGACGTCCCTGGCTGCTCTCCCACCCGGAAGACGGCCCGTACCGCCTGATGGTTGCCATGGACCCGGACTCACAGGAGATTCTGGGCTACGCCACATCCAGCCCTTACCGGGCGAAGCCCGCGTACTCCACCTCCGTGGAGGTAACGGTCTACCTCGCCCCGCACGCCGGGCGCCGCGGCATCGGCACGCTCCTGTACGAAGCCCTCTTCAAGGCCCTGGAGGGAGAGGACCTGCACCGCGCCTATGCCGGCATCGCCCAGCCGAACGAGGCGTCCACGCGACTGCACGAGCGCCTCGGGTTCCGGTACGTCGGTACGTACCGCGAGGTGGGCCGCAAGTTCGGCAGGTACTGGGACGTGGCCTGGTACGAGAAGGACCTGTGATCCCCGGGAGACATCAGCAGTGCCCGCCCCGGGAGGGATCAGCCGAACTGCACCGACCGCTTCGCCATCCCCATCCAGAACCCGTCGATCACCGACTGTTGCGCGGCCGGCTCACCGCCCGCCTCCGCCGCGCCCATGGTGACGAACAGCGGGGCGAAGTGCTCGGTGCGCGGGTGGGCGTACCGGCCGGCCGGGGCCTTGTCGAGGAAGTCCAGCAGGGCGTCCCAGTCACGTGCCTCCAGCGCACGCCGGCCCCAGTCGTCGAACTCGGAGGACCAGCTGGGCACTCCACCGCCCGTGTACCGCAGCGCGGCCAGGTTGTGGGTGAAGAAGCCCGAGCCGACGATCAGCACGCCCTCGTCGCGCAGCGGGGCCAGCCTGCGGCCGATCTCCATCAGCCTCACCGGGTCGAGGGTGGGCATGGAGATCTGCAGGACGGGGATGTCGGCCTCGGGGAACATCTCGGCCAGCGGGACGTACGCGCCGTGGTCGAGGCCGCGGTCCGGGATGTCCTGGACGGGCGTGCCGGGGGCGCGCAGCAGCTTCCGTACGGACTCGGCGAGCTCCGGTGCGCCGGGAGCGCCGTACTTCACCTGGTAGTAGTGCTCGGGGAAACCCCAGAAGTCGTACACGAGAGGGACGGTCCGCGTGGCGCCGATGGCGAGGGGGGCCTCCTCCCAGTGGGCGGAGACCATGAGGATCGCCCGGGGCCGGGGCAGGCCGGCGGACCAGGCGGCGAGCTGGCCGGGCCAGATCGGGTCGTCGGCCAGCGGCGGCGCTCCGTGGCTGAGGTAGAGGGCGGGCATGCGCTCCTGGGCGGCGGCGGACATGACGGCGGCTCCCTTCGGCGGATCCCACGGACCCATTGCTTTAACTCTCAAGCTTTACCGGACACACTACGCGCCACTTGTTCAAGTTTCAAGGAGATTCCTCGTACAGTGGACCGCATGAACACGGCATCCGAATCCGCAGCGGACAGCCGCTGGCTCACCGCCGAGGAGCAGCGCGTCTGGCGCTCGTATCTGCACGCCACCACCCTGCTCGAGGACCACCTCGACCGTCAGCTGCAGCGTGACGCGGGCATGCCGCACATCTACTACGGCCTCCTCGTCCAGCTCGCCGAAGCCCCGCGACGGCGGCTGCGGATGACCGAGCTGGCCATGAACGCGAAGATCACCCGCTCCCGTCTCTCGCACGCGATCGCCCGCCTGGAGAAGAACGGCTGGGTTCGGCGGGAGGACTGCCCCTCCGACAAGCGGGGCCAGTTCGCGGTGCTCACCGAGCAGGGCACCGAGGTGCTGCGACGCACCGCGCCGGGCCATGTGGCCGCCGTACGCCAGGCGCTGTTCGAGCGCCTCAGCCCCGAACAGCAGAAGACCCTCGGCGAGATCATGCAGATCGTCGCCGAGGGTCTTCAGCCGGACGAAGCGGGTGCGGACCTGCCCTGGCTCCGCTGAGCCGCTCACTCGCGGAGCCGGGGCAGGTCCTTCGGAGTCGTACGTACGGGGTTCCCCCTCCGCGTACGTACGCGAAGCTCCCGCGATGGTGGGCCGACGCCTCAGTGGGCGACGACCGGCACCGCCACCTCGTCCTCGACGCCCTCACCGGAGGCCACCGTGATGGTGTCCGGGCGGCCGGCGTTGACGAAGGCCGTGACGATCACCGCGGCGAGCACCAGCATGCCGACGGCGAACCAGATCGCGTTGGTGTAGCCGTGCACCATGCCCTCCAGCTGGACCAGCTGCTGCTGGGACTTGGAGGTGGCGCCGGCGATGTGGTCCTTGATGTACGAGGTCGTCGCGGAGGCGGCGATCGTGTTCAGCAGGGCCGTACCGATCGCGCCGCCCACCTGCTGCGAGGTGTTGACCATCGCGGAGGCGACACCGGCGTCCCGGGGCTCGACGCCCAGGGTGGCCAGGGACATGGCGGGCATGAACGCCGTACCCATGCCGAGACCGAGCAGCAGCATCGCCGGCAGGACGGTCGAGGCGTACGAGGAACCGATCTCCAGCCGGGTCAGCAGGAACATGCCGGCCGCCGCGACCAGGAAGCCGGGGGCCATCAGCTGCCGCGCCGGGACGCGGGTCATCAGACGAGTGCCGATCTGGGTCGAGCCGACCATCATGCCGAAGATCATCGGCAGGAAGGCGAAGCCGGTGTTGATCGGCGAGTAGCCCTTCACGACCTGCAGGTAGTAGGTCAGGAACAGGAAGGTGCCGAACATGGCGATGATCGCGATGCCGAGGGAGAGGTAGATGCCGCCGCGGTTGCGGTCGGTGACCACGCGCAGCGGCAGCAGCGGGGACTTGACCCTGGCCTCGGTGACGACGAAGGCGAGCAGCAGCACCGCCGACGCGACGAACAGGGAGACGGTCACCGAGTCGCCCCAGCCGTCGGACTCGGCGCGGGTGAAGCCGTAGACCAGGGAGACCAGGCCCAGGGTGGACAGGATCACGCCGGGGATGTCGAGCGGGGAGCGGTTGCGGCCGCCCTCGGGCTCACGGATGACGAAGTACGCACCGGCCGCGGCGACGATCGCGAACGGGATGTTGACGAAGAACGTCCAGCGCCAGTCCATGTACTCGGTGAGCACACCGCCGAGGATGAAGCCGACGGCGCCACCGCCACCGGCGATCGCGCCGTAGATGCCGAAGGCCTTGGCGCGCTCCTTGGCGTCGGTGAACATCACGGCGAGCAGGGACAGCGCGGCCGGGGCGAGCAGGGCACCGAAGGCACCCTGGAGGGCCCGGGCGCCGAACATCATCGCTCCGGTGGTCGCGGCGCCGCCGAGCGCGGAGGCGGCGGCGAAGCCGACGAGACCGACGACGAAGGCCCGCTTGCGGCCCCACAGGTCGGCTATCCGGCCGCCGAAGAGCAGCAGGCCGCCGAAGGCGAGCGCGTAGGCCGTGACGACCCACTGCCGGTTGCCGTCGGAGATGCCCAGGTCCTGCTGGGCGGAGGGCAGTGCGATGTTCACGATGGTGGCGTCGAGGACGACCATCAGCTGGGCGAGCGCGATGAAGACGAGCGCTTTCCAGCGGTTGGCGTCGCCGGACTGCGCGACGGCGCCGGGAGCCTTTGCGGCTGTTTCAGACATGGGTGTACCCACTTCGGGACTTCGTGACGGAAAAAGGCGTTGAGGGGCGTTGCGTATGGGCTGAGTGGCGATGCGCAAGGACGGCCCGCCCTGGTGGACGGCCGGAAGCTTGGTTGCGGTGATGACCGGAGTACGGCCCTGAACTAATCGATCGGGCGAGGGATCGTCGGAGTCAGGCTTTCGCCGGACATGGCGTCGTAAGGCTGTGGTCGGACTCGGACTCGGGCTTTGTGATCAGACTTGGCGCAGGTCCTCCAAGGTCACGGTCGTGCCCGGCAGGACGGATCGGGCCGGAGCCCGCAGCCCGTCCAGGAACAGCTGCAGATGGCGGTGTACGAACCGGTCGGCGCTGAGGCATCCCGTGCCCGCCGGGGGCCGGCTGAGCTGGGCCACGGCGACCATCAGATCCCCGACGCCCACGTCCGGGCGGAGCAGTCCGGCCTCCCTGGCCCGGTCCATGAGATCTCCGACGATCCGCTCGACACGTTCCCGAGCGGCCACCAGATCAGGGTGGTGCTCGTCGAAGGTGCCGGCGATCATCGGGCACAGAGCGCTGATCCGCTCGTCGGCGGAGACGTGCACGAAGCGCTCCAGCGCCTCGAAGGCGTCGCCGCTCTCCGCGAGGGCCTCCTGCCCGGCCCGCACCGTACGGTCCATGACCGAGCAGACGACCTCACGGACGAGGGCGTCGCGGTCCGGGAAGTTCCGGTACACCGTGGCGTTGCCGACGCCGGCCCGGCGGGCGATCTCGTCGAGCGGGGCGTCGGGGCCGTGCTCGACGAACATCTCCCGGGCGGCGGTGACGATCCGCTCCCGGTTGCGCAGGGCGTCGGCGCGGGGCCGGGCAGTCTTGCGCGCTGCGGGGTGCGGAGAAGTCACGGTCTGCACGGCGCACTCCTCGGGGGTCGGGTCGCGGGTGGCGACGCGGTCGTTCCGCTGACGTTGATCCGGCTACTGACATTGATTCGGCCACTGGCGTTGATCCGGCCGCCGCTGTCAATCCAGGACGATCCGGGGAGACAATCCCCGTTTCGCTCGGACACAGGTCTAAACGGGGAAACGATCCCCGGTTATTTCCCACCCCCGAACAGATTCGATGTGAACTAGGTCACACCCCTACCGGCGGGAAACCCACGATCGGCCCCTCCAGCGCGCGCCCACCGCCGCGGCGACCCAGGGTGATCGAAAGGGTGCAGCCGGAAACCGGTGGCTGCCGTGGAGCGAGAGGTCCATGCATGCAGCCGCCGCCGATCTCCCGCCGGATACGCCCGCGCCGGATACGCCCGCACCGCGTGGCGGCCCTCACAGCCGTGACCGCGCTCATCCTCGCGGTCAGCACCTCGGCCGGGACGGGTCACCTGACGGCGGGCCCCACCTCGCGCGGGGCGGGTCCGATCGCCCTCGCCCGCACCCCGGCCCTCAGCCCCTGCCTGATCAACGGCAAC
This sequence comes from Streptomyces sp. HUAS 15-9, assembly GCF_025642155.1. Classification (NCBI taxonomy): domain Bacteria; kingdom Bacillati; phylum Actinomycetota; class Actinomycetes; order Kitasatosporales; family Streptomycetaceae; genus Streptomyces; species Streptomyces qianjiangensis. The sequence continues at coordinate 3,747,463 of NZ_CP106798.1, forward strand.
GTCGACGTCCAGATGACGGAGGGCGTCCCCACCCCCGGCGGCTACTCCCGGTCCACCGGCACCGTCCACGCGCTGACCCTGATGGTCGACTTCTCCGACGCGCCCGGTGAGGGCGACGCGCTCGACCGCTTCCACGAGTTCTTCCCGCAGACCCAGGAGTGGTTCCACACCGCCTCCTACGGCCGCCTCGACTACCGCCCCGAGACCCCGATCCCGCACTGGCTGCGGATGCCCAAGTCGTTCGCGGCGTACGGCATAGAGCGCGGCGCCCCCTTCGACCCCGGCTACCGCCTGCTGGTCCAGGACATCGTGGCCGCCGCCGACCCCGAGGTGGACTTCCGCTCGTACGACCTGCTGAACGTGCTGGTGACCCCCAACGCGGGCCCGTCCGCCCTGGACACCGTGCTGTCCGTGACCTTCGCCGGCAACGCCGAGGCACCCGTCGCCGACGGCGTCCCCGTGGCCAACGCGTCCTTCGTCTACTCCCGCCAGGACGACGGCTCCGGCACCTACGACCGGACCGGCTACCGGGTGCTCCCGCACGAGAACGGCCATGTCTTCGGCCTGCCCGACCTCTACACCCAGGACGGCGGGGGCGCGGTCGGCCACTGGGACATCATGAGCGAGGACTGGGGCGCCGACAACGACCTGCTCGGCTGGCACAAATGGAAGCTGGGCTGGCTGGACGCGAAGCAGGTGAGCTGTGCGGCGGCCCGGGGCAGCAAGGAGTACACGCTGACACCGCTGTACCGCACCGGCGGCCACAAACTGATCTTCGTGCCGATCACCGCCCGCAGCGGCTACGCCGTCGAACTGCGCGCCCGCGGCGGCAACGACGAGACCGTCTGCCACCCGGGCGTCCTCATCTACCGGGTCGACGCGAACGTCGACACCGGCCGCGGCCCCATCACCGTCTACGACGCCCACCGCGGCACCGGCGGCTGCACCCGCAGCCCCAACGTCCACGCGGAACTCTCCGACGCGACCTTCGCCCCCGGCGAGACGTTCAAGGATCCACGCAGAGGAATCACCGTCGCGGTGACGGCGGCGAACCTGGCCGGTGACTACAAGGTGCGGGTGACGCGGAAATAGGCCGGTGGACCTCCCCGACTCACAACCACAGCAACCCGAATCAAGACGGACCCGCACACGGCATCCCGCACCACGGCCCTGACCCCCACACCCCCACGGACCAGATCCGGTACGCTGACGCCTGTGACCCAAGCGGCCACGATCCACCCCGCCTTCGTAGCTCAGGGGATAGAGCACCGCTCTCCTAAAGCGGGTGTCGCAGGTTCGAATCCTGCCGGGGGCACCAGCCAAAAGGCCCCGGACCGATCATGGTCCGGGGCCTTTGACATCTACTTTTGACATCAACGGGGGCGGTCGCCGCTGATCACTGGCGACCGGGGCGCTTCTTCCTGTTCCTGAGGAGCCGGTCCATGTGGCTCATGGCTTCGCGCTGGGTGTCCTGGACGACGTGGGTGTAGACGTCCATGGTGATGCTGATCTGGGAGTGGCCGAGGATCTCCATCACGACGCGGGGTGCGACTCCGGCCGCCGTGAGGAGGGTGGCGGTGCCGTGCCGGGCATCGTGCAGCCGGATGACGCGGAGGCCGGCGGACTCGGCGACGCGGGTGAAGGAGCGGTAGAGGTTGCGCGGCTCGACGGGGCGGCCGGTGCGGGTGGCGAAGACGTAGTCCGAGTCCTGCCACCTCTCCCCTGCCTTGGTCCGGGCGGCTGCTTGCCGCATGCGGTGCCAGCGCAAGGGTGCGATGCAGAGGGCGGGCAGCGGGACGGCTCGACGGCGGCGGCTCTTGGGATCGTCGTCGTAGAGGACGCCACGGCGGCGCTGGACCTGGTGGCGGACGTAGAGGACGCGGTTGTCGAGGTCGACGTCAGACCAGCGGAGGCCGACGATCTCTCCCCGGCGGAGCCCCATGGCGATGGCAAGGACGAACGCCGCGTAGAGCGGGTCCTTACGGGAGACGGCGAGGAAGTCGAGCGTCTCGTCCAGGGTCCAGGGGTGCAGCTCGGGCGTGTCCGTGCGAGGCGGCTCGACGAGCTTGGCGACGTTGCGCGTGATGAGTTCCTCTCGGCAGGCGGAGGACAGAGCCGAGCGTAGAACTCGATGCGATTCCTTGGCGGTTGCGGCGGTGGTCTCCTTCTCCAGGCGGACTAGGAAGCGTCGGACGTCGGCGACGCCGAGGGATTCGAGGCGCTTGGCACCGAGGAGGGGCACCAGGTAGAGGCGGACGTGCGTCTCGTACTTGTCGAAGGTGCTGAGTTTCCGTCGGGGCTTGATGACGTTGTCCAGCCAGTACGGCAGCCACTCGGAGAGCTTGGCGGACTTGGTGGGCACGGGCACGCCCTGGTCCACCTTGTCGAGCAGCTCGCGGCGCTTGGCGTCGCACTCGGCCCAGGTCTTGCCGTAGGCGAACTTGCGGGCGCGGGTGCCGTCCGGCTGGAGCACGTAGACCGCGCACTGGAAACGTCCGTCCTTGCGCTTGGTGATGGTGCCGGCGCCGTTCGGATTGCGCTTGCGCTGCTGGGCCATCAGGCAGCCTCCTCCAACTGGCCCAGGACGAAGTCCCGGACGGCATCGGCCGGGATCCGGCGGGCGCCGTCGATCTTGATCGAGACGAGACGGTGCGACCGGATGAGGTCATAGACCTTGGAGCGCCCGAGCTTGAGCCGGGCCATGACCTCCGGCACGGTCAGGAGTTCGGCGGTGGCGGTGGTCATGCTGCGGCTCCCTCCTCGGTGAGCTTGTCGCGCAGGGCGTCGCGGGCGGTCTCGCGGTTGGTCTGGAGGTCGCGAGCGATGGTGGCGGCGAGGGCGGCTTCGCCCGGGGTGTGGCCGTGGCCGGCGTATTGCCAGTCGGTCAGGACGAGGACGGTGTCCGGCTCGCGGTCGTCGATGCCGAGGGCGGAGGCCTCTTGGGCGGCGCGGTAGTCGGCGCGTTCCTGGCGGAGGGCGCCGAGGGTGGTGGAGTAGGTGCGCGACTTGGACGAGAAGTGGCCGCGGAAGCCGAGCATGTGCGCCCAGGCCCAGAGACGTCGGTCTGGATAGAGGGCGTCCAGGTCGCGGCAGGCGGTGATGAGTCGGCGGGTGTGGTCGGGGACATGGTGGCGGTCGAGTTCGGCGAGTTCGCCGATACGGCGGTCGAGGGTGCCGGTGTTCTCGGCGGCTTTGGTGGCGTACTTGGCCACGTAGGAGGCGACGGCCTGTTCGGTGATGTCGGAGCCGTCGCCGAAGGCCTTGACCGGGCGGACGTCGAGTTGCCGACCCCATCGGAAGGTTCGGGCGGGTTGGTCGGCGGCGGCCGGGACGGAGACAGACGTGTACGAGTGCGCGGCGGCGGCGCGGGCCGCGTCGGTGAGGAGGCCGACCGTGGCCCAGGCGGGCGGTGGTGTGCCGGGTCCGTCGGGGCCGTCGAGGCGGATGACGGCGTGGAAGTGGAGGGCGCCGCGCTTCTGGAATTCGGCGACCTTGCCGTACGAGACGCGGAGGTGGTCGGCGAGTTCGCGGCGGGGCAGGCCGGCGCGGGCGGCGAGTTCGCGACGCAGGCGGGTGGTGAAGCGCTGCCAGAGCTGACCGGCGTGGTTGTTGAAGAGGACGGCGCCCGCGTAGTCGTAGGTGTTCGGGTCGAGAGCGGTGCCCAGCTCGGGAGCGTCGGGGGTGTGTGGAGTGCCGCAGCGGCAGGTGCCGCCGTGGTCGGGGCGGTTGTGGACCGGGCCGAAGGATGGCGCGGTGAGGGTGGCGAAGACACGGGGGTGGTCGCGGACGGCGGCGGGAATGTCGCGGCGGTGGTCTCCGGCGAGGCCGGCGCGGATCAGGTGGTAGGTGTCGCCCGCGTAGGTCCAGGCGCAGGAGGGGCAGCGGGAGGCGCGGCGGTTGCCGCAGGCGAGGCGGAGGCGTCCGCCCGGTTCGATGGCGGTGGAGTAGTGGTGCAGGGTCTCGCCGGTGGTCTTGTCCTTGTGGAGGGTCCAGCCGGTGAGGTGGATCGGGTCGGAGCAGCCGCCGGTACGGCGGATCTGGTCTTCCCAGCGGGTGTAGTCGGAGGCCGAGGCGACCCGGAGGACGTCCCGGAGGGTGGTCGGGTCGAGCGGCGGCGGGGCGGGCGTGTGCGTCTTCCGTGTCGCGCGTGAGGCCCGGTGGGCCATGCTGGTGGTTCCTTCCGGTTGCGAGATCGATCGGCGGAGACGGCTCCCGGGCGGCGGATGCTTGGCGGTATCGAGGCCGCCCGGGGGCCGGTCAGCGGCGCTTGGCCTCGGAGGCGAGCAGGGAGCGCAGGACGACCGCGCAGACGGCGACCGAGGCGCCGGTGATGGCGACCGCCAGGAGCAGGGAGACAAGGACGGCGCCGACGACCAGGACGACGGCCGTACCGCCGCCGACCAGGACGAGGGCAGTGCCGGGGGTGAGCTGGACGACCGGGCGGGACGGCGGCGCGGGTACGGCGACGGGTGCCGACGGGACCGGTGCGGTCGGGGTTCCCGGGGTGATCGTGGTCGGGTGGATGACGGCGGGCGGGGTGGTCAGACCGGTGGGCTGGGGCATGGTCGGGAGCTTGGGACGGAACATGGGCGGTTCTCCTTTCGCGGCGGGTTACTTGACGGCGGTGTTGATGAGCGGGGCGAAGACGCTGTCGGCGAGGAGGTAGCCGCCGAGGAGGAGCACGCAGATCAGCCACCAGGGCGGGCGGATGAGCTTGACGCCGAGGTAGCCGACGGCCAACAGGGCGAACCAGAGCGGTACTTGCATGGACGGTGGCCTCCTAGGCGACGCGGCAGCGATGCGTACGGGCGGCGAGCTGGGCGGCGGTCTGGCTGGAGTAGTCGGCGGACCAGCCGCAGCGGTCGGCGGTGCAGACGGCGGCGTGCGTGGTCCGGCCGTTGCGGTCGCGGTGGGTGCCGATCTGCACGGGGCCGATCCGCATCAGCGAGTGGAAGTTGTCGCGGGCGGGCATGTCAGTCGCTCTCCTCTCGGATGGTCGTCGGGTCGGGAAAAGCGGCGCGGATACCGGCGGCGGTGGCCGGGTCGGGGGTGCGCTTGGCGGCCTCCTCGGCGAGCAGGTAGGCGAGGTAGGGCCGATCGGCTGCGGCCATCTCGCGGGCGCCGTCGAGGTAGTCGGCAGCCGTCAGGGCAGCGGGGTCGCGGGTCATCTGTCGTCCTCCTTCCGGTGTCTCTCGCGGGTCAGGTGAGGTGGGCGGCGATGGCGTCGGCGAGGTGGGGCGGGACGCCGAGGCGGGAGCGGAGGGTGTCGGAGTCGATCGGGGATCCGGTGCGGGCGCGGTACTCGTCGGCGACCTTGCGGGCGTGGTCGACGAGGGCGGCGGGGACCTGGGGCACCGGTGCCGAAGCGGCCGTGACTTCTGGCGCGGGGGCCGCGTCAGGCGCGGGCACGGCTTGCGGTGCGGACTGCTCGGCGTCCGGCGTGTCCGGGACGGGGGCCGGCGGAATCGGCTCCGGCTCCGCCTGCGGGTCGGCGGGCGACGAGTGAGCGAGGAGCGTGCCGCCGAGGAAGGCGAGCGCGGGCCATCCGGCGATGCCGAGGCGGAGCAGGGCGGGCGGGTCGGTCAGGTCGAGGAATCCGGCGGTGGCGACGTTGGCGCCGAGGGAGGCGAACAGCGCGACGACGAACCAGCACCAGGCCAGCCGGGACGGCCCCTCGCTGCGTAGCCGCCGCCAGGCGGCGACCAGGAGCAGGTCGACGCTGACCGGGTAGGCCCAGGCCTTCCAGCCGTTCTGTCCGGCAGCGGCGGCCAGGTCGTGCAGGTGGGCGAAGGACAGGGCACCGGCGATGACGGCCTGAATCAGGACCGCGTCGAACCGGAGACCGTGACGGGCACCCATCAGACATCGCCCGGGGAGGCGGGGCCGCCGTCGGGGTCGTAGTCGTCCGTGAACGTGCCGGACGGCGGCTCGGGCAGCGAGACGGCGAGGGACGGGCTGACAGCGTCCACGAAGTCGAGGTCGGCGCCGGCCATGTCGGCGTAGAGGGCGAGTTGGCCGAGCAGGAGCACGGTCCGGGCGAAGTCCTCGCAGTCCGGGCACATGGCGGGTCTCCCTTCATTTGGGCCTGGCGGGGTAGGGACGCGGCGCGAAGGCGGTCACGCCGACCGTGAGGAGCGGTGAGAGATCAGGCGGTAGCCGAGGACGCCTTGACCAGCGGCACGGACTCGACGTCGGAGCCGGGGAGAACAGGCCGGAACGGTGCCAGCTCGGGCAGGTCCGGGGTCCGGTCGGCGTGCCGGTTGCAGATGTTCACGGCCTGCCGGAGCGAGGTGTGCGGGGCGCGGATGCGGTGCCATCCGCCCGACGAGTCGCCCGCGATGGCCAGCCCCCGCATCTCGGCCGGGATCTGGATGGCGGCGAGGACGGCGTCCGGGGAGATGTCGCCGAAGGCCATGTTGGCGGACGATTCGTCGTTGACGCGGTGGGCGGTACGGCCCGTGAGCTGGGCGCGGAGCATGGTGATGCCCTTGCCGAGTTCGGAGCCGAAACGCTGCCCGCAGATTTCGAGGTAGATGCCGGCCGCGCGGCCGAGCTGGGCAAGGCGAACCAAAGCGGTGACGATGCGATCCCGGCGCTTCTCCTCCTTCTTGCTTGCATACAGGGCGAGTTCGGCGACCTCATCAACCAGAACCACGACCGGAACCGGGCGCAGATCGTCGGGCAGGTCCCAGATGTCGGCGGCGATCTCCGCATCCGGCACGTCGGAGGTGATCCGCTGCTGTGACCGGATGACCTGATAGACACGCTCCATCCGCGCCACCAGCGCATCGAGCACTTCGGCGGCGGTGTCGGGATCGTCGGCCAGCGCGGAGAACCGCCGGGCCAGTGGGAACAGTTCCACCCCCTGTTTGCAGTCGATGCCGACGAGGGCGACGTCCATCGGGGCCAGCCCAGCGACCAGGTTGCGTTGGTAGACGGACTTGCCGGACTCCGTGGCGCCGAGGGTGAGGGCGTGGGGTATCGCCCGGTAGTCGCGGTAGTGCACCGAGCCGTCCTGCCGCAGGGCGACCGGCACCCGCATCGGCCGCGGGTCGGTCTCGGCCGGCATCTGCACCCGCTTGAGCACGTCGTAGCCGGTCATCCGCACCTCTACGACGCCGGAACGCAGTTCCCGCGAGGTGACGCCGTACATGGAGAACGAGTGCCGGAGCCGGTCCGAGGCGGCGGCGATATCGAAGGCGTCCTGTCCGGGGCGGAGCTTGAGCCGCAGGACGAGGCCGGTACGGGTCGGCCGCAGCCGCAGGATGCGCGGCGGACGCGGCTCGGGGATCGGCCGGTTGGTGGCACGGGCCAGAGCGAGTCGCCACCGGGCGGGCGGGACGGTCAGTCCGCACGCGTCCATGACCGAGCCGTACCGGACCAGGACCCGCACCACGGCCAGCGTGACCCCGAAGGTCAACCAGTACCAGGCGGGGCGCCGCCACCGCAGGAGACCCACGGCGGCGACGACCAGCACCAGAGCGACCGTGAACCCGGTCATGATCAGGCTGCCTTGGGCCCTGCGGCGGCGCCGGCGAGCGAGGTGACCGCGACCGCGCGGAACGCAATGCCGTGCCGCTTCTGGCCGTTGAAGTCGTTCTCCCACGGCCGGGCGATGAGCCCCGTGAGCGCGACCGGCGTACCCATGGCCAGCTCACCGGAGATACCCGGCTCCGGAACGGTGATGGACAGGATCTCCACCTCCTCGTTCGCCGCGAACATCACGTCCACCGTCATCAGCTTCGCCCCGGTCTCGGTGTCGGTGGCGATCTCGCCGGTACGGCGGTCGCGCACCTTGACCTGCGGGGACTTGGCGACCATCACGACCGCGCCGGAGGTGTCGACGGGAATCTGACGCACAGGGATCACTCCTCTATAGATGTTGAACTCCGCCACTCATGTACATGAGTGGCATGAAGAAGAGTGCATCACTCCTGTACATGAGTCAACCCGCCGCGAAGAAGAACTCGCGACGGGCTGTGAGAAGTTGAGCGGCCGTCAGTCGTCCGCAGGGATCCGGTACTCGAAAACGAACTGGTCAGCGGCCATGAGCGTGTCGCACACCTCGACCACGAGACCCGCGACCGTACGCGCCTCCCGGATCAGATGAATCACCGGAGCACCCGGGCTCAGCGCCAGCTCCGTGGCCTCCGCCTTCGAGGCCGGCCGCGCTTGCAGCGTCTCGACGAACTCCGCGAACTGATGCCCGTGGTCTTCCAGTCGGGCGTAGATGCCACCGCCGCCGGGGTTCTCGGCGAACAGCTCGGGGATGTCCTTCACGACGTCCCAGGGCAGGTAGGACGTGGCGGTCTCGACCGGCGTGCCGTTACGGAAGTACAGGCGTCGGCGGGCCAGCACCTGCGTACCGGCGGGGACGCCCAGCCGCTCGGCGGCATCCTCGGGCGCCTCCATGGGCCCGATGTAGAGGACGCTCACCTTGGCCGTGGCCCCGGACTGCGCGGACTCCGCGAGGTAGGCCGCCTGCCCCCCCTGCCGAAGCGAGCGCCGGAAGCGATCGGAGGAGCGGTGCCGCACCGGAGGCCGGTTCTTCACGATCGAGCCCTTGCCGTGCCGGGTCTCGACCAGCCCGCTAGCCCGCACCTCGACCATGGCCTTACGAATCGTCCCGCCGGACACGCCATAGCGATCCACCAGCTCAGACTCACTCGGCACCATGTCACCAGGCTTCAGAACCCCCGCCCGAATCTGCTGCACGATCTCGTCCGCGATCTGTACGTACCGAGGCCCGGAACCGACCCCTCCCGCCGCAGTTCCCATAGTCCTTCTCTGCCTCCTATGCTCCTCTACATGAGTCAACCACAGGAAGCGACACCCTCCCCCCTGCACTCCGTGTCCGTAGCCGGAGCAGTGGTGCGCGAGGACGGCCGCCTCCTGGCGATCCGCCGAGCCGACAACGGCACCTGGGAACTCCCTGGCGGCATCCTCGAACTCAACGAGACCCCCGAAGCCGGCGTCGCCCGCGAGGTCCTCGAGGAGACCGGCATCCACGTCGAGATCGACGAACTCACCGGGGTCTACAAGAACACCACCCGAGGCATCGTCGCCCTGGTCTTCCGCTGCAAGCCCTCCGGCGGCACCGAACGCACCTCCAGCGAATCCACGGCCGTCTCCTGGCTCACCCCCGACGAGGTCAGCGACCGCATGTCCGAGGTCTACGCGGTCAGACTCCTGGACGCCCTGGACGGCAACGGCCCCCACGTCCGCAGCCACGACGGCAAGCGCCTCATCCCAGCGGGATAAAATCTTCTCTCCATCATCAAGGCGGCTCGCTCCGCTCCCCGCGCGCGGCCCGGCCCCCGGCCGGGCCTGCGCTCCTGTCTCCGCCCCGCTCCAGCCCGGCCGGCGCCCGTGCCGCGCACAGAGCAATCAGCCGCCTGACGCCAGAGAAGGGGTACGTCGTGGCTGGGGCGGTCGGCTCCGCGGCTTTACGGAGCCACTTTGGCGCGAGCCTCGAAGATCATGGCCCCAACGTCGTGCTTTACCGGGCAGGTCCACAGACTGCCCGACGCGCCGGAAGCTTACGGGGCCATGATCACTCGCGCCAAAGCAGCGCCACCCCAAAGCCGCTACACCGACCTCAGATAAAAGGCGCACTGCGGGTATTCAATCAGAGGGGAGCCTCACAAAGGATCTTCGCAGTAAGACTGGCTTCCCTATGCCCGCGAATAGCACATCGCGCCACGGCCGAGTACTCGGCCGAGCGAGTCATAAATTGCGCCAGCTCCGCCAACCTCTCCTTGTATTCAACCCGCATGTCGGAATTACCCGTAAGAATCAATTTATAAATTCGATCAGCCCTCCCGCAGAGCGATATCATCTTCAAATGTATCCTCTTCCTCTCTCTGACGGTATACGGATGATCTAAGTGCAAAATCACGCGCGAAGAATCAATGCGACTCATCGCCAAAGGGTCTGTCAGCACCATCGAGGTGTTAAGTCCCAGCTTTCCTTCCTCGTCGTACCAAACGGTTGATACATCGAGGACCGAGCAGGGATCCAAGAGTAGGGGCTCTTCACAATCAATGGAGTCATTCGGCCCGTAAGCTCGGTATGAACCGACCGCCAGCGGGAAATGGTCCTGTTTGCCACCGGCGCTACCCGACTCTGCGTGCTTTCGCCTACTGTTGCAGTAAGTGCACGCGTATCGATAATTCTTGTAGTCGAAGGCCAGCCACCAGTAACCCGGATGGTTCGCATCCTCGGCCACTTTCCCCTTAGGGCGATAGTGGTCTACAGCATTATCCGATCGCGTATTCTTTGACTCGCAGTACCAACACTTCCCATGCGAGGCTTCTGACAATTTCTCTTTGACTTCACGCCAAAGGTCAGAATGGTCCTTGAGGATTTTATCTCTCTCGTCATCGGAACTTGCTTGCTCAAGCTCACGCGTAACAGAAGCGCACTCCTTCTTCCACTCTGCGGGCAGCAGAGAAGCAACTTCCAAGAGATCAATAAGAATCACGTTACTCTCCCCCGGGCGCTGTGAAATCGCCTTCGCTAAGGACTTCCCTCAGGAGGTCTTGAGCGGCTTCGCGGTTTTCCTCGATCTCTTCACGCGAAAATACTAGAGGCGCATCGATGCCCCCCTCCTCGCTGAGCTTCGCCCGCAAGTACTCTTGAAACTCTGGATCCCTATCTTCCATAAGGAGACCTAGCGCTTGAAGCTTTTCACTCAGCCCGCGCAACTCCTCCGCCTCAACAGAGGATAGGTAGTCCCGCGAGGCTAGATCTCTTTTCCGATCGAGAAGCTCAAGTGTTTCGAGGTCGAGTTGCGACCTCAATCCATAGACGTCACTCGTCAGCAAATTACCGACGCCCATACCGCGGGGATCCTCGATTGGTGCAGACGCCGAGATCGTCCCATCGTCATGGCGTTCCAGGATGCGGACTTCCGACTTCAGGAGGCCGGCCACTACTAGAGGATCGTGCGTGGCCATCAAAACGTGCGACGTCTCGTCCAGCGCACCGAAATCATGCAGGAATTGCCTGTATCGAACACTCCAGGCCGGATTAAGGTGCGTGTCTGGTTCATCCAACAAGAAGAGCGATTCTTCTTCCCTCGTGAATCTCATAAGACCTAGTACCAAAAGCAGCTGCTGCTCGCCCTCACTGAGTTGTCTGAAAGTAAGGGAAGAAGAACCTCGTTCCGTCGAAACTCGGATCCGAACATCGTGAATCAATTCCGACATGTAGGTACTTTCGAGCGCCTTGAAGAACTCCTGATTGCTTGGGTAGGCGCTCGCTAGTGCCCGAGTCTCAGCAAGCCCGGATAGATATAGAAAGAGATGCTCTGAGCGGCTAAACCTAGCCAGCCCCACGGGAACTCTTCTATCGAGTCTCATTGGCGCGAGCGCGATCGCATACAAGCGATCCAGGAAACTCCTGACTGTGCCTCTTGCATTCCAGAAGCGCTTATCTCCGGACCGGCTATGCCATGATGGCTTCTGCATGACAAACATGACTGACTCAAGGTCATGTATACCGAGTAACCCCTTGAGGAGTCTTTGAACGGTGGGGTCGTCATCCAAGAAAAACGCAAGCAGGACGAAGCTGGAGTAAACATTCCTCGCGTAAAAGAGAGGACGCAAGGGCTTCTCTTCACCTCGAAGAAGATCCCTATAAAAGCGCTCCTGGTGGGCACTGAAGTGCTCCTCCAGCCGATTGCTCGGGCCGGAGTAGTAACCGAATACATGCCGAGGCCGATAACTCGCCCCTACATTACCCACAAACTTGCCATTCGGAATAACATCCCCGTTCACTGAACAGGTGAGATGAATCGAGCCAGCGTTCTCCGCCGCTGATACGTGAATCAAGTCGCCGCTGATCTCATACTTTAGGTCATACTCGAATCTCGGAGTAAGCCCCAAGTCGAGATCCCGGAAGATCACCGTGAGTGCTTCCAGCAGGTTTGATTTGCCAGCGCCGTTACGCCCGACAAGAACTGATACTGGCGCAGTATTGTCGAATGACACATGGAAATCATTCAGATTTTTGAATCTGCGTACACCAACTTCAAGTATTCTCATGAAGGGGCGCCGATCGTGACAAAGACCAGTTCATCGTCTGGGCGATCAATGTCGATGCGTCCATCTTTCGATAGATCACGAAGCAGGGCATAGAAGTCGTCTACAGCATCGTCTTCCAAACGCATACTACGATATAGCTCTGCGGGGCTAATTCGACCACCTGACGACTTAAGAATCTGAAGCAAATTATCAGCGTTCGCCACGCCGCCCTCTGCACTCATTTCGCCCGTTTTCCTTACCTGGGAGGTTTTCTTCTTAGCAGGAGCCTTTACCGAAGACTGTCGCTCAAGCATTCGGTTGACGAGGTTTTGCGTTTCGACTCCTGTCATGGAGTTACTCAAGCTCTGCGAAATAGTGCGCGCCAGATCACCATAGGCCAGTCCCGCAATCGTAAGCACTTCTGTCTTTAGCAGATGTTGCTGGCTTTCGACCAGGGCGGCCCTAGCCTCGTTGGCCTTATCAACGACTTGATTAATCAAGTTCACTTGCCGGCGTTGTTCGGTGACTTTTGGGATGGGAACCGGTAGTTGGCGCACGTCACGCAGATTTAGGCCCGGCATGTCGATTCCTCGCATGCGGTCAGACAGCCAACCTTGCACCCAATGGCTTGAGAGCCAATGTGCTAGATACTCGCTTTCCAAGTCTTCGCGTGGCCGGAGGCGAGCAATTCCCCTGTTGATGTTCCCGCCATCCAGTTCGGGGGGAACCACTGCAACACGTGTATTACGGATAATTCCCAGCAACACATCACCAGAGGCGATAGCTGATCGAGAGAACTTCTCATGAACTGCCACCGACGTGTTCCGCAACTGGCCCTCGGTAACCTCGCCATTCTGCAGGTCTTGCTGTTGCACATATGGAACTCCAGTTCCATCCTCCACATCCGGTCCAGGTTGCAGGATCCCGTAAACGATCGGAGCATCGGGGGCAACTGCCTCAGCAGCAGTTACCCATGATGGGTCTGCTTCGCTCGGAAAGGACTCCTCCTCTGGGTCACGATCACCGATGATCACTTGATCCCGGAAGTTCCGCACCAAGAAGTCCAGGTCTGGAACGGACTCTGCTAGGACATGGCGAGCAGTGTCTACTCGCTCTTGAAATACGCGCGCCGTGTCCGCTAGAAGCTCTTGAATGGCCCGAGGTGGAATCGGAAAAGGCAAAGATTTAAATCTATTAAGCCCTAGGTGGGCGATATTTGTTGTTGCTTTCGCGATCTGCGAGAACACGCCCTCCTTTTGGTAGGCTCGAAAGACTAGTAGTGCGTACTCGGGAAGGATCTCCTTATGTGGGCGAAACCTAATGATACTGTTCTGAAAAAATAGTTCTTCGAGTTCACCGCGGTACACGGCGGCTCGCCCTACTAGCTCTCGGCTCTGCCCTTCGCACAGAAGCACGTCGCCATCCTTGAGGCGGTACTTCTCCCGCGCTTCACTGGAAAAGTTCATGGTGGCTAGATCGCTGAGATCGATCTCGTCGTCAAAAACATTCGCCACTCGGAGGTACGGATACTGCTCCGGCGCCAAGGACGCTGCCGGCGTCTTCTGTTGCCCAGAGATCGCGTCCCCGGCTTCGGCCACCTTGCAAACTGCCCAGCCGTCAGGAAATTCTTTCCTTATCACTCGTCACCAACTTCGATCGATTCCCGTCGTGCGGCGGCTACCAACGAGCTGTCTCGCAACATTTCTTCTACCTCCCCAATAGCCTGCTGAGCAGCCGTGATGCAGTCGAGAAGGGCTACTGCGACATCATGAGGTGTCCGGTGGACGCTTTCAGCAGCACTCTGTGTCCCTGAAGTGCCAGCTAGGTCCAACCTGTCATCTACCGACCTCAAGTCCTCGCGGGTTACACACCTGAATCGATCGGTCTCCTCTCGCTCGGCGCGGCCGAGAGGATCACTTCCGTAGCACTGAAGGAAGTCTCCTAGGTCAGAAATACCTAGCGGCTTACGCTTAGTGAATGAGCTGGAGGAAGACCTGAGGTCATAGATCCAGGTCGAATGAGTAGGGCCGTCTGCACAGAAGAAGAGAACTGACGTCCTGATTCCAGTTGCATAAAAGATGCCAGTCGGCAGCCTGAGGATCGTGTGCAGTCGATAGTTGTCGAGTAGATGGGTCCTAATCGACGATGCGACCCCCGACTCAAAAAGGACGTTGTCGGGGACTACGACGGCCGCTCTACCTCCCGCACTGAGGCTCTTGTAAATATGTTGGAAAAATCCTAGCTGCTTGTTCGATGTCCGGTAATCCATGTACTGACTTTGAGTCGCCGACAAGTTGCCTTTCACTCCAAATGGAGGATTCGTCAGGCATACAGACACCTGCAGCGCCTTGGGATCTCGACTAAGGGAATCGCCAAGTTCGATTTCTCCCTGCAGGTCATGCAGTAGCAGGTTCATAAGTCCCATGCGTTGGACATCATGCACTAGCTCAACACCATGTAGTCGAGGCTGTTCTTCGCCTTGATTTTGCGTGTGTAGGCCAGCCGCTACCAGAAAACCTCCGGTGCCTGCTGCGGGATCATAAACGGTGTCGCTATCCGTTGGATTAATCGCTTGTACCAAGGCGTCGACAACCGCCCGGGGAGTGAAGTACTGACCAGTTCCATACCTCGACTCCTGGGCATTTTTTTCAATGAGGCCCTCATAGACATCACCAAGCCCATTTTGACGAGCGCGATACCAGTCAATTTCATCGATGCCATTGATCAACTGCCTCAGCGCATCACCTGAAGTCAGACGAGTCTCCGCCTCGCCGTAAATCGTTGCTACCGTCTCATCCTGCGATGATCCAAGACGTTCCAATATGTCGCTATAAATGCCAGCAACTTCATCCGATCTTGCTTCTCGTAGCACTGCCCAACGGCAGTTCACTGGAAGCCGTTCCTCCATGCCGAGCTCTGCGGCCAACTTCAAGAAAAGCAAGTACGTAAGCTCATTGAGGTACTCGTGATAGGTGACTCCCTCATCACGAAGAACCGCACAGAGCGACCAAAGCCGCCGTGTAACGTCTGACGTATCCCTCATCTGGTTCCTTCGGGTCGTGCGAAAGCATCGGCACAGGGTAGGCAGGTCATGATCCCACGGTGAGTCGAGTTGAGGCCCAGGGCTCTCAGTTCGCGGCTCGGCCTCCACACCTGGGTCCCCCGTGCTCGGGCCCGCTGGATGTCCGCTGCTACTTCGGCTGCTACTGGCTGCTTCGGATCCTTGTGATCTCCCTCGCCCTGTCCCTGCCGCCTAGATGTGTCTGGCCTGCGCATCGTAGCGAGCGAGGGTCTGCCTGGTGCCGTATACAGCGGTTCAGCAGCCGAGATCCCGATATTCAGGCGGTGTTGTCAGTACCGCTTGGTGCGTTGATCATCGTGGCTCCAGTTCACCCCATCAAGCAGCTGGCGCCGTCCCGATCGGATGAGGAGACGAATGTCGGCTTCGTTGACGTTCGCGTCGGCACGGCCTCATCCGAACACGCGAGCGCCCTACCGGACCGCCGTCCTGAGCTGTGGAGGGCCCTCAATGCTGACCGACGTCGACAGCCGCCAACAGCTGTCCAACAGGTAAGGGCGCTGGTTGATAAAGCAACCGCAATCCACGGCTGCCCGAGATCAAGTGGGAACAGCAGGCAATCACAGGGAAAGGCGCTCAGCCCAACGCAGTGACGGAACAAGGATTCGGCCACGTCAGCGCCCCAAATGCTCCTAAAATGCCCTAGCTTCCCAAGCAGATGGCTCAGGCGGTGCAGTCGGACCGGCCGTCGCAACTTCTCTGGTCGACGACGCCGGCAACGAAGCTAAGACCGGCGGGGGTGCCGCGAGGCATACGCGCGCGTGATCGGTCGGCACAGCCGCCGTCGTGGCTGACTGTCGTCGGCTGAGGCTCAGACAGTCACAGAGAGATTCCTCCTCGAATCGATGCGCTGCATATCGCCTGAGGTCGGCATGACGCGACGGGGAGGGGAGCCCGAGTTGATGCTCAGGCTTCCCTCCCCGCCAGGAATGGCCGTTATCGTCAAGCGCCCTTCCGCTCGCTACCTGTCACTCGCCCTGTCACTCGCTCATCGCCAGGAGGTGACCGCGGCTGGTCGCGACGCGGAGGACAGCTCGCAGAGCGCCAGTCAGTTCTTTCGCCAGGCCCCGCACGACCTCCGGGTCCGTGTCCTGGTCGTCGAGGGCTTCGCAGGCTCGTTCCAGCAACTCCCCCGCCGTCCCGAGTTGGACTGCCTCGATGTTGTCCGCCAGGCGGGACATGGAGCCGTCCGGGTCGTCGGTGCTCAGGTAGCAGGGCTTGCCCTCCGGCCCCGACCACGGGAGGAGCCGCAGTTCGTTCAGTGCCGTCATCCTTGCGTCTGCCTCTCGTCGGTCATGTGGTGGGTTGTGAAGACTGCGTCGACGCATTCCCCTGGGAATGCCAGTAGTGCGGCTTCCACGACTCGACCGGTGGGGTCGGTCGCGACGCGTGTGATCGCGAGGATGGGTGGAGCAGAACCGATGCGGAGGGCCGAGACTTCGTCCGGCGTTGGCTGACGGGCGCACACCGTCTCCCTCACGGCGGTCGGCGACGGGCCCAGTACGCCGAATCTCGTGACCGTCTCCCGACATGTGGACTCGTCGTCGAGGACCCCGGCCGGTACGAGGTCATGCGGGATGTAGATGCGGGCCAGCCCGTGCGGTGCGTCTCCTTCGAGGCTGACGCAGGTGAACTCGGCAAGGGGACTACCCGTGGGCACCTTCAGCAAGGTCGTCAGATGCCCGTGAGCCTGCACCGTCGCGCTGCGAACGGTGACGCGTAGGGGCGCATCGGCGGCGGTCCAGGGGTCCAGCGTGCCCCAACCGCCGACGTACATGATCTTGCGCACTGGGCGGCGGACGAAGTTGCCCTTGCCGTGGATCTTCTCGACGAGGCCTTCCCTTTGGAGCACCGCGAGGGCGTTCCGCAGAGTCACCGTGCTGACCTTGTACCGGACGGCCAGGCCGGCTTCGGAAGGAAGACGCTCGCCAGGCTGGATCCGACCGGTCGTGATCTGGCGCCGGAGATCCTCGGCGATGTCGTGGTGGCGAGAGGGCACGACTCCGGTCACCGCCTTCTCAGCGTTCGCGCGGCGACTAGCCGGGTGCGCCTGTGTATGGTCAGCGACTCGCCTGACTCGAAGACGAGTTGTTTGGCGCCGTGAGGGAGTTGGAAGAGGTCTCTCACCCGGTAGGCACAGCCGCCGAGTTGGATGATGTCGCCGCACTGCACAGTGGTCGAGGTGACCTCGATGTTGGAGATCAGAGCGCCACCGGGGAGCCGTTCGCTCACCGCGCCACCTCCGCAGGCGCGGACTGGTCACGCGCCATGTGGCACGGGCAGTTGCACGCTTCGTAGATCAGCGGCAGGTCGACCGACGCCGAGGCCGGGGAGGACTCCGCGCAGGCGGGATGGGTGCCGATGCGGCAGGCGGTCGATCGGTAGAGGGCGGCGGGGGTGTCCGCGATACGAAGCTGTTGACGGGGAGGCATCAGTGGACCCCCACGAGGGCCGAGCAGGCATCGGTCGGCACATGGGGAGCGACCACTACCGAGCGCGCCCGTACGCGCGCCTCCCAGGCCAGCACGTAAGGGCGGACGAGCGCGGTGTCCTCACCCCTGAGCGGGTGTCGATGGTCCGGGCCCGCGGAAGCCCGACCCAGGACGACGGTCGACGCGTCAGCCGACGCAGCAGAGACGGAAGTGGCCGGCGGCCGCGCGGGCGTTAAGGGGCGGCGGTGCCTGCCCTTTGGGGAGCGCCGCGCTCTGGTGAGTGAGACGGCGCGGCGGATACGGTTGAGCACGCTGTTCAGCTCCTATCGCTGATGGCCCGGTCCCCCGACATCGCCCGTCGTGGGGACCGTTTTGCGTACGACCGCCCAAAGGGTGCGGCCGTTCAAGCTGGTGGCGAGGAGCCCGAACCGATCGGCCTCCGCCACCACGTCCAGGACCTCCCGCCATGTCTCGGCGGAGACCGATTCCGGTACCTCCGCTTCCACCGAGGTGTGGCGGGGGTATTCCTCCACTCGTGCGAGGAGCCCGAGACCGGACAGCCGGGCGGCGATGGCCGCCGCGCTAACTCCCGAAGCGGGCACAGGCAGCCTCCGTCACCAGCGATCACTTTGAGTGAAGCTAGTTAACTAGATTAGAGCTAGTGGACTAGATTTTCCATATGCCTGAGCAGCCGCCCTATCTCCGCATCGCCGACGAGCTTCGGCAGCGCATCGCGGAGCACGTATGGGAGCCGGGGGACCGTCTGCCGTCCCGCGCCCAGATCGGCCAGGAGTGCGGCGTAGGTGAGAACGTGGTCCGCCGGGCGCAGGAGTTGCTGATCTCCCAAGGTGTGCTGGAAGGCCGCGCCGGATCGGGCACTTACGTCGCCGAGCCCCGGCAGCGGGTCCGGGTCGTCCGGTCAACCGCCCGCGAGCAGCCCAGCGGATCGCCGTTCCGGGCCGACATGAAGGCCGTGGGCAGGCAAGGGGATTGGGAGAGCCGGACGGACGCCAAGGTGCCGGCGCCGACGGAGATCGCGGCGCGACTCGGCATTGCCGAGGGCGAGTTGTGCGTCCGGACGACATACGAGTTCCTGGCGGACGGCAGACCGGTGCAGCTGTCGACGAGTTGGGAGCCGTACGACCTCACGGCCGGCACTCTCGTCGTACTGCCCGAAGGCGGGCCCCACGCGGGCGCCGGGGTCGTGAACCGCATGGCCGAGATCGGGGTCACCGTCAGCCATGCCGTGGAGCAGCCGGAGCCAAGGCAGGCGACGGCAGAGGAAGCGTCGTTGCTCGGGATCCAGAAGGCCGCACTCGTCACGCACATCCGGCGGACGTACTACAGCGACGACGGGCGGCCCGTAGAGACGGCGGACATCGTGGTGCCCGCGGCTCACTGCGAGATCGTCTATGAGATCCCGATCAACCGGTAGCCCTGTCTAGGGTTCTCCATATGACCGACGATGCTCCGCGCTGTCCCGAGTGCAACCAGCCCCTGAGGTCGGGCGGCCTGGTGCTCGCCGGGCGGGACGACGACGGCCGACGGGCCTGCCGGGCGTTGTGGCGGTGCGCGGACCGGCACGCGTGGTGGCAGTGGGCGGACCGGCCGGACGACCCGTTGGAGGTCTGCCCAGTTCCGGGGCTGTATCCGTGACATCCAACGCTGACATCAACGAGGCCGGACGGCGGCATACAGCAGCACCCCCGAGCGGCCGTCGGACCAGCCGTCGACGGCCCCAGAGGCGGGGGTAGATCGAACTCCTAAAGCGGGTGTCGCAGGTTCGAATCCTGCCGGGGGCACCATGCCTGACCAGGCACGATGCATCAGAGAAGCCCCTCGGAAGTGATCTCCGAGGGGCTTTTCGGCGTTGCATGGGAACGAATGGGAACGGGCCGTCGGGCAACCTCCCGCGCGGGAATCCTGGGCGATTGCCCTCCTTCATCCCCTTTCACGCACAGCCGTCAGTAGACCCCGTCCACATCGGCGCCCTCGAGCACGACCAGGACCCCGCGGTCGTCCTCTGAAACGTCCTCTCCGACCGCCTGCCGACGTCACGCGGGCCACCGCCCGCAACGGACGACCCGAGCCGACGACGACTTAGCGACTCTGGCGGCGTTGGTGCTCGCCGTGCGTCAGGCAGCCCGGGAGCGCCGGTGGTCGGCGAGGCCGCCGACGGCCAACAACGGGACCAGGCGCGGGAGTTCACTGAGCGGGCAACGCTGCGTCGACCTGCATGTCGTCGAGATACACGTGGTCAGCCGGCGCAGACTTCGGCAGGGGCACGCCGACAGCCGGGTTGACCGCCGAACGACGAGCTTTGACCCCGTAGCCGAGCCGCTCGACAGCTTCTGGTCCGTGGCCGTCGGCCACTCGTTCGCCGCCGTTGCCGCCCGGCAGCTGCCGACGCGCACCGCCGGCGTCCCGCTGCGGGCGCAGCTGAAGAACCTCTACGGCACCGGCCCCGCGACGCCTGCGGCATCATCGGCGTCTTCACCATCCCCGCCGACCTCGCCGCCTTGCTCCGGTACATGCTCGCTCCTGCCGTGTCCCAGTTCCGAGCCGGTTTCGGCAACCCCACACGACGAGGGCCACGAAGGCCGACACGTTCCCTACCGGCGGTGACGGACATGACCAGAGCAGCCGTACAGCGGTGTCGCGGAGGCGCCGTTGCGTCGGCCGTGCGGCCGGATTCTCGTTCTCGCACGGTCCCGAGGGGCACCGGCGTCTTACGCGACCTCGAAGGCCGAGGCACCAGTGGAGTGCGCCGTGAAGGGGATGGCGGCATCGTGGAGGACGTGAAGCCCGGCGAAAAGCACGAGTGGCGGCTGTCGGCGGCGGAACCGGGACTGTGGCAGCGGGTCGTCGAGCAGCTGGGCACGGCGGTGACCGTGATCGACCCAGCGGGGCGGATCGTCGCGGTCAACCCGGCCGCCGAACGGCTGCTGGGGCGCGCGGCTGCGGTGACGGACGGGCAAGACCTGCACGACCTGTGCCATCGGGATCCGGGAGGCGCCCGGATCCCACGCGAGCACTGCCCACTGCTGCAGGCACTGGCCGAGGGGCGTCCGGCGCGCGGGGACGACGACAGGTGCCTGCGGGGTGACGGACGGCTGATCCCGATCTCCTGGTCGGCCACTCCTCTGACGCAGGGCGGTGTCTCCCTGGGCATGGTCGTGCTCACCATCGAGACCGCGGCGGACCACCGCGCCCACCGAGAGCGCGCGGAACGTGCCGAGCGGGCGGAACGAGCCGCTCGCACGACCGCTCTGGAGAGCCGCGCCGAGCGGTTGACGCTCGGCGCGGAGATCACCGAGGTGCTCGGTCAGACCCTGGAGGTGGACGAGGCCCTCGCCCGGTTGAGCCGGCTCCTGGTCCCCCGTTTCGCCGACTTCGCGGCGGTGGACCTGCGGGTCGGCTCCCGTCAGGTGCACCGGGTGGCGGTGACCGGACCGGAGGGCCGCGACGCCGGGCAGGAGGACTGGCGCGGACACCTTCCGCCGCCGGCCGGGGAAGCGGCCCACTCGGCCCTGGTACAGGTGCTGAACGGAGGCGGTCCCGTCCTGCGGGACCGTTCCGGCATGGAGGCACCGCCCGACTCCCCGTTGGCCGCCGTCCACCACGCCTTCCTCGAAGCGACCGGCGCGACATCGGTCATCACGGTGCCGCTCAGCGCCGGCCAGCGGGTCACCGGCGCCCTGACACTGGTGCGCAGCGACCCGGCACGGCCCTTCGACACCGGCGACCTGGACGTGGCGAGCGACATCGGCCGCCGGGTCGGCCCGGTCATCGACAACGCCCGCCGGTTCGGCCGACAGCGCGAGGTCGCCGAGGCCATGCAACGCAACCTCCTGCCCCCGCTGCCCGTGCACGGCCGCATCCAGCTGGCCGCCCGGTACCAGCCCGCGCCGGCCGGCTCGCAGGTCGGTGGCGACTGGTACGACGCATTCACGCTGAGGGACGGCACGCTCGCCCTGGTCATCGGCGACGTCGTGGGCCACGATCTGACCGCCGCGGCCGGCATGGCGCAGTTGCACGGCATCCTGCGCTCCCTCGCCTGGGACCACACCGGGCCGACCGGTCCTGTCGTGGACCGACTCGACGATGCCATGCACGCCATCACGGCCGTGTCGATGGCCACCCTCGTCCTCGCCCGGGTGGACGGCCCGGACACCGGCCCCTACACACTGCACTGGACCAGTGCCGGGCACCCGCCGCCCCTGCTGCTGACCCCCGACGGGAACGCGCAGTACCTCGAAGCCGGGCAGGGACTGATCCTCGGAACCCACCTGGGCGGCATCCATCGGCCGAGCGCCGCCCACGCCTTGCCGCCGGGGTCCACGCTCCTGCTCTACACCGACGGCCTGATCGAGGTTCCCGGCAGCGACCTGGACACCGGGCTCGGCCGACTGCGCCGCCATGCCCTCGCCCTCGCGCACGAACCGCTGGACGCCCTCTGCGACCGGTTGTCCGCCCGGGTGCCCCCCGGCAGCACCGACGACATCGCCCTCCTCGCCCTGCGCCTGCCCATGCCCTGAACCGGGCGGAGGCGTGATCGACGCCGGAGGTGCTCACGTTCCCGGAGCCAGTACCAAAACGCGGAACGGGCGGGGCAGGGTGGCCGTAAGGGTCGTCTCCGGCTGCTCTTCCGCTGCACGGTCCTGG
Source organism: Streptomyces sp. HUAS 15-9 (assembly GCF_025642155.1). Taxonomy (NCBI): domain Bacteria; kingdom Bacillati; phylum Actinomycetota; class Actinomycetes; order Kitasatosporales; family Streptomycetaceae; genus Streptomyces; species Streptomyces qianjiangensis. The sequence continues at coordinate 3,769,665 of NZ_CP106798.1, forward strand.
GAGGGACGAACTGCCGACGCACGCCCGGCCACGCCGACCTGGGACGCAGGCCGACGAGCCTGCCCTCGGGCGGTGAAGTTCTCCAGTACGACGGCAGGTCACGCGCTGTTTGCGGGTTGGAAGGCCGAGGATGTGGCACCCGGCCTAGTGAGCGGGCCGAACGCGCGAACTGCGTCCCGCAGGGGTCAACGGTTCGGCAATGAGCCGCAAGCCGCACGAGGCCGGTGCGACCCGCTCAGCCCGGTCGGTTGTCGCCGCAAGGCTGCCCGGCGACAACCGCCAACGCGGTGCTGGCCGTCGATCGTGATCAGGCGCCCGATGCCGCCGATGGACCACGGAACGGTGAGGTAGCCGACCGATCCGTCCTCGCTGATCGGCTGGAAGGTGGATGCCGTCGGCCCACACGTAGACCAAGTCGACCTCCGAGAGATCGCGGTCCATGAAGGCGGCGTGGTCGTCTGGGACCGCGAGGTCGCCCTTTCTCCTGGCCGCCGGTCAAGGGCAGCAGCCCGAACACGTCCGGGTAGCGGTGACGGGTCATGACATCGACTGGGTTCGTCACGCTCACCGACCCCGAGTACGCCCGGCGTTCCCTTCAGTCGCGAACGTGTCGGATGTGGGCGGTCCGCCGCTTCCCCGAGCCGTCTTCGTACTCGACCGGGGAGCCGACCATGCACCACAGCAGAGCAGCGGCGAGAGGCGAGGACGGGCTGAGCGCCTGGCCCTCCTCCGTCGTCGGGCCCTGAGAAGTGATCTCGTACTCCTCAATGTCTGTGGACTCGCCGAAAGTCAGGCCGACCAGGCGACCAGGGGTGACCATCCGTCCGCCAGTCGCGCGAGGAGTGGAGGGCACTGCCCTGAGGAAGTTCTCCAGGAAGGTGGCGCGCTCCTTGAGCTGTGCACACCGCTTCTCCCGATGGCGCCGGTTGTCGGCGCGCACCCGGTAATCGGTGGCGGTGTCCAGAGGGCTCCGGCTGCCGCAGGTACTCGCGGATCTGGGACAGTTCGTTCTCGACACGGCGGCGAGATGTCTCGGCCAATGCTGTCACCGGGTATCGGGTGGCAGAGTCGGCTTCCTCGCGTCGTGGAGTCGGCACGGTTCCGCTCTGCCACGCGGAGCGAGCGGAAGCGGCGACGGTCCGGGTTTCGGTACCCCGAGCCGCAGAAGGCCGCCGCGCGGGCCCTCTCTGCGGTTCGGCTCGCGGCGACGGCGCCTTCAGTGACGGTGCTTCAGGTCCCGCCGTGCCGCCCGCGATCACACGCGGGGTTGGGGCCCGTCCTGACAAGAGCCACCGCGCGTCCGACGGCGGTACGGAGTCGGGTTTCGGCTCCGGACCGGTCGCGGTACCAGTCGGTGCCCCAGATCCGGTGCAGCTCCCAGCCCAGTCCCCCCGCAGCACTCCTTCGCGCAGACGGTCGGGGGCGCCGTTCCCGCCTGCGGGTCCGTAGCGGCGTACGGGAAGGGAGCTGGGCAGAGTGGGGGTTGAAGGGTCAGAGTCCGACTGCCGACGAACAGTGATCTGACACATTTCAGGGCTGAAAGGGGCTCGAACGGTCAATGCCCTGTCGTTTTCGTACTCAGTGACGCACTTTTGTTGTACTCAAAGGGACTTTTAGGTGGGTGGGCGGGTAGGCCACTACGGTGGTCTCCGCGATGCGCCCCGGACCTCGGCTTCTTCGCACAGTGCAGTTCGCGCTTGTGTCGTAGGAAAGCTGGTGCCCATGGATATCTGCGATCCCGTGTCGCTGCGGCAATGCCGCGTCGTCCGGGCAGACGGAGAGCTCGACCTATCCACCATGGTGGCATTCGCCGCACTGCTGCACGGCCCCGACCTCGTACCAAAGACGTTGTCGCTAGTGGTGGACCTGCGCCCAGTGTCGTTCATGGACTCCAGCGGGGTGCACGGACTGCGCTCGGCACAGACCAGGTACAAGGACCGCGGTGGCTGGACCCGTCTGGTGTATCACCAGCGGGGCATCCACTTCCTGCTGTGGGCGATGGGGCTGACTGAGCAGTTTCCCCGATATGCCACCACCCTCGACGCCCGCCTGGGACGCATCACTCCCGCAGGGTCGTCGTCGCTGGGTGGCAGCTCTTTCCTGCGGCCGGTGTCCGGCACGGACGGTCTGGGCGCGCGAGCTTGGGGCCGGATTGCGGACTGCGTCAAGGCCTGAAATCACGGTTCAAGCCGGAGCCAGGTGCCCTAACCTGGAAGCAGCAGTTGCGTCGGGCTTTCGGAAATCTGGCTACGCCACTGTCTGTGGCCCCTTGCCCCCGGGTCGTGTCGTGACCGACCAAGAGCGGCCGGAGCCGTATCACCGACGGAAAGCGGCTCCAGTCGGCGTCCTCCTTTGCATGCGCCAGGGCGGCCTCCCCCGCTCCCGGGGCGCCGAGTGAGGACGAACAGCGTGAGAACGCCGCCCCAGGTTGGGGGCTGGGCGATGTCCCCGCGCTCGGCGGTCGGCGCTCCTGGGCCCGAACCGGGAGCGCCGACCCTCGACAGTGAGTGTCACGACGGAGGCGAGCGCGACCAGGCAGTCTTCGCCAAGGCCGAGGAGGTGGCGGCCGCGGCTGCATTTCCGGAGTAATCGAGGCGGGACGACAAGGCGTCCGGGAGGACCCGATGGCCCTAGCAAGTCAGCAACGCATGCTGGAGATCCTGGTTGAGGCAGTGGATACACTCACGGACGAATTTGACCTCCCCGGTTACCTGCACCGTCTGTCCATCCGTTGCGTGGAGCTCCTTCCCGTCGAAGGTGCCGCCGTGGTGCTCATCACCCAGCACGGCGAACTCCAGCTCGTCGCGTCCTCCGACGAAGACACCCGGCTTCTGGAGCTCGCTGCCCTCCAGGACGCCCGCGGACCCTCCAGTCGCTGCTACCTGACCGGTCAGGCCCAGTTGAACATTGAGCTGACCTCGACGTCGATCGCACAGGACTCCGGCCCGTTCGCAACTCGTGCCCAGGGCAGTGATTTCGTCACCGTCCACACACTGCCGATGAAACTGCGCCACCAGGTCGTCGGTTCGCTGAACCTCTTCTGCTCACGGCCCGGTCCCCTCATCGAGTCCGATGCCCAGGCCGGCCAAGGGCTCTCCAACATGGCCACCATCGCTATCCTCCAGCAGCGCGCGCTGCAGCAAAGCCACGTCGAGAAAGTGCAGCTCCAGACCGCCCTGACCAGCCGAGTCGCCATCGAGCAAGCCAAGGGCATCCTCTCCGAACGGCACAGCCTCAGCCTCGACGACACCTTCGATTCGATGCGTGCCTACGCCCGCCCACGCCACCTGCGCCTGACTGAACTCGCCCAGCAGGTCATCGACGATACGCTGGACCCAGACTTCCGGCTCCCCTGACCAAGGGAGTTGGGGAGGACGGTGGGTAAAGATGATGGGCGGTGCGCCTCGAAGAGGCCACACAGCGGCGTAAAACGGGAGCAAGACAACACGTGCCCCTGCGTGCCCGAACGAACGGCGACCACCGGGGAAGAGCAGGGAACTACGGAGAGGGCGCGGAGAATGGCCCGGTCAGCGCCTTGCCAGCTCAGACTGCATCCACATACGCGATCTTCCAAACCAGTGCTCCAGGATCCGAGCGCGGCGGCGCTTGACTGGAGCATTGAAACTCCCGGCCAAAACCGCTCCGCCGACCGCGTGGGCATCCTGAAGGCTGTCCCGCCTGCTGAATTCGGCCGCGCGTGTGGACGTTCGCCCCGGCCCGGAGGGCTCGGAGCGCACTACTCCGCAGTGAACCCAGGTAGTGGGCGGGCGAGAGGAGCGGGCTCTGAGCAGCGATGACCAGCCAGGTCCACAAGACAGCCGCCAAGGCGACAGCCGCATTGTGATCATGATTGCTCTCCCATTCAGCCCTCCACGACCCTGATGATCGTCTTGCCAGGGGTGCGCCGGTCGGGGGCGAACGCGGCGGGCGCCTCCGAGAGCGGCCGCACCGCTCCGACGACGGGTTTGAGCCGTCCGTCCCGGAGCCGCTGGACGAGGTCCGTGAGCTGGGCACGATCGGGTTCGACGACGAAGAAGAGGGCCCGTCCGTCCTTGGGATGGACCTTGGGGGGCGCAGCGATGGTGACGAGCGTGCCGCCGGCGCGCACCAGCGCGGCCGAGCGGTCGAGGATCTCGCCGCCGATCACGTCGAACACCACGTCGACTTCGCCGGCACCCTCCAGTTGATCGGCCTGCAGGTCCAGGAAGGCATTCACGCCCAGACCGAGAGCCGTCTCCCTGTCCGCCGCCCGGCCGGTACCGATCACCCGGGCTCCCGCCTCGCGCGCAAGCTGCACCGCGATCGACCCGACGCCGCCCGCAACACCATGGATCAGGACGGTCTGGCCGGTCAGGAGGCCCGCATGGTCAAACAGACCCTGCCATGAGGTCAGCCCGGAGATGGGCAGCGCGGCGGCCACGGTGTGGTCGACGTCCGCCGGAAGCGGAGCGAGGTTGCGGGCCTCCACCGCGACGTACTCGGCCAGTGCCCCGTTACGGGCCCAGTCGGTCAGTCCGAATACCCGCTGGCCGACGGTGAGGCCGGTGGTTCCATACCCCAGCTTGGCGACGACACCCGACACTTCGTGCCCGGGCACGCTCGGGGTCCGCTCGCGGCCGGCGCGGTCCGTCCAGGTTGCCGGCCAGTCGAGCTCTCCGGGGGTGAAACCGGCGGCGTGCACCTGCACGATGACGTCGTTCTCAGCGGCCTGGGGATAGGGCATGTCCGTCAGGGAGAGGCCACCGACGCCGGCGTCAGGGTCTCGGACAGTGACGGCTCGCATGGCAACTCCTTGTTCGGTGCAGTTTCCGGAATCCGAGACGTGCGGCCCGCCTGCGCGTGGCGTGGTCAGGCGGAGGAGCCATGACGGGCCATGACCCATCTCAGCGCCTGGTCCACCGCGAAGCCACTTCAGACGGTGTATCCGGGGCAAACGATGGACGCTGGTGTGGTCATGATCTCGACCGACGACCAGTTCTTCCGGACCCGGCGCCGGGAGCCGATGAGCGTGGCCGCGGAGATCCAGTGGAGCCTGCTGCCGCCGCTGCCGATGTCCGTGCCGCAGGTCGAGGTGACGGGCATGCTGGAGCCCGCCTACCGCGTCGCAGGCGACAGCTTCGACTACGCCCTCGAAGACGACATCCTGCACGCCGCCCTGATCGACGCGATGGGCCACGGCCTGGACGCCGCCACGATGGCGACCGTGGCCATCGGCGCCTACCGGCATGCTCGGCGCGTGTTCATCGACCTGGCCGAGAAGTACGCGTTCATGGACGATGCCATCTCCCGGCAGTTCGGCGCCGACCACTTCGTCACGGCGCAGCTGATGCAGAGGAACATCGCCACCGGTGAGATGGAGCTGGTCAACGCGGGCCACCCCGCGCCACTGCTGATCCGCGACGGCCGGGTGGTGCAGCAACTGGAGAGCGCGACGACACTGCCCGTCGGCTTCGGCGGGGAGGTACCCCGGATCAGAGAGCACAGGGCTCCACGCTCGGTTCGGGGTGTGTCAAGCCGGCTGCGCGGCGGAGTGCAGCACCGGGGTGACTGCCGGGGCCGGGTCTCGGGGGGTGTGGGGGTAAGCGGTTGTCCGGTGCTGGAAGGAGAGAATCTTTGGGTTCAGGACGACGCCGTCGCGGATCTCGATGGCCTTTCTGACCGTGGGGTCGGCCTCCCAGGCCGCGGGGCCGCTCATGACCTTGCGCAGGTAGGGCAGGAGTGCCTCGCTGATTTCCCACGTGGCCGAGTTCCACAGGTGGGACGGGCTGTGATCCACTGCGTAGTAGTGGCAGCCCGCCCCCACCGTGAGCATCGGCTCGCCGAAGGTGGTCGGACGGGCCCACGCGAAGCCCATGCCCTCGTCGCAGGCGACGTCGATGAAGAAGGCCCCCGGTCGGAACAGGGCGAGTTCCTCTTCGGTGACGAACATGAGCGGCGCGTCGGTGTCCTGCAAGACGCAGTTGACGATGATGTCGAACCCGGCCAGGTACTCCGCCAGCGGCACGGAACCGGCCGCGGTGAATGCATGCAGGCGCGACGAATCGCTCTCCTGCTGCGCGAAGTGGCCCATCACGACCGAGGGCATGGGCGAGGCCACCGCTGCCGCGGCGCGCTGGGTGAGCACCGTGACGTCGGAGACCCCCATGGAGCCCAGGCCGGTGACCGCGCCGCGCGCCGTGGCGCCGAAGCTGATGACCACAGCGCGCAGACGTCGCCCGTAGCTGCCGGTCAGCCCGCCGAGCTGCAGGGCGTGCAGCACCGAGCAGTAGCCCGCGAGCTCGTTGTTCTTGTGGAACACATGGACACTGAAGGCGCCCGTGGACGTCCAGTGGTTCATGGCCTCCCAGGCGATGAGGGTCAGCCGTCGGTCGATGGCGAGCTGGGTCAGCTCCTCGTCCTGCACACAGTGCGGCCATCCCCACAGCACCTGGCCCTCACACAGCGCGGTGATGTCGTCGTGCATCGGTTTGGGCAGCAGCAACACGTCGCACTCGGCGAGGAGTTGCTCGCGGGAGCGCAAGCCCGCCACGAGCGGTCCGAGCGTGTCGTCAGCGACGCCGAACCGTTCGCCGTAGCCCTGTTCCAGGAAGATCCTCCCGCGTACGTCCGCCGCGATCCGGTCGAGGTGAGCAGGGTGCAACGGCAGGCGGAACTCGTTCTCCTTGCGGGAGGAGGCGAGTACTCCGAGACTCATCAGGCTCATACGCTTCCTCATCATTTCGTTCGCTTCGCGCTCGGCGTGCTTGGTGTGGCTGCCCGATATCTGGGTCAGGAGCCGTCGGCCCGGTGCCTGCGGACGCGCTCGGCCAGCGGGAGGGGCGTTTCGTCCAGACCGTCGATCGACCCGCTCGCCATGCGTGCACACGTCCCGTGGCAGGCGAGGAGCTGCCTGTCGTCGCGGTGGGAAACCACCACCGCCTCCGGGTCGTGTGCGTTGCGGTAGTCGGTGCCGCAGATGAGGCAGGCCAGTCCGGAGAGCATCTCCGCGGTCGGTTCGGGACGGTCCCGGCGGCGGCCGGAGATCGAGTCCTGTGAATACATGCGTCCCGCATCCTCTTGATCGGTTCAAAGTCGTGCTGATCGGTCCAGCCGTGCTGAGCGGCCCAGGGTCGTGCGCGAGATGTCCTAGTGCCCCGGGGCAGCCCGGAAGCCGGGAAATCCGCTACCGCGCTGCGCGGGACCGGATATGGAAGGCGGCGTGACGGTGCGGGCCAAGAGGCATGTCGCGGCTCATTTCCGGCCGGATCCGACGTACGCCGGCCTGTGCCGTTGTCCGAGGGCGACGCCGAAACTGATGACGGCGTGCCAGGTGCCCTCGGTGCCGCAACCGTACTCCCTTCCGGAGTCCGTACGTGCCGGATGCCGGACCCCGGAGCCGTCCCGCCGGGGCGTCATCGAGCTCTTCCCGCTTGTGCGGGAACCTTCCCGGCGCTGCGGACGTTATGGGCAGCGGTTGTAGTTGAAGTTTGCGAACGTGGAAACGCCCGCGGAGTTCTGACAGCGGGCGTTTCGCCGTTTCGGGGGTTTTCTTCGACGGCCGGCGACCAACAGCCCGGGGATGGCGTGATCGCGCGCATTCCGACCCAGCCGCCATCTCGAAGGAGACAGCACATGGCTCAAGGAACAGTGAAGTGGTTCAACGCGGAGAAGGGTTTCGGTTTCATCGCCCCTGATGAGGCCGGTGCCGACATCTTCGTCCACCACTCGGCGATCGATACCGACGGCTTCCGCTCCCTGAAGGAGAACCAGCGGGTGGAGTTCACCGCCAGCCAGGGCCCCAAGGGCATGCAGGCCGACCAGGTCCACGTGCTTTGAGGGCACCCTTCCCGAGGCAGGCCCGCACCGCGGGCCTGCCTCGGGCGGCTTCCGCAGGATTCCCGACGCGTGCGGCATCCTGCGCCCCGTCCCTCGCGCCGTGGGCAGCGCCGTACCTCCCGAAGGGAACACTGTGACCACTGACGTCAGCGACCGGAGCCCCGATCCGGCGGGCCCCGCCGAGATGACCACGCCCCCACCCGGCAGCCGGGGCAGCGACTACGCCGCGCTGTCCCGCGAGGTGAGGCAGAGCGGGCTGCTGACGCGGCGTCCGGGCTACTACTGCGTCAAGGTCGGCGCGAACCTGCTTCTGCTGGCCGGCGGATGGACCGCGTTCGCGCTGATCGGGCAGTCGTGGTGGCAGCTGCTGACCGCCGCCTTCCTGGCGGTGATGTTCACCCAGACCGGGTTCATCGGGCACGATGCTGGACACCACCAGATCGCCGCCTCCAAGCGCGTCAACGACCTGCTCGGCCGCCTGCACGCCGACCTGCTGATCGGCCTCAGCTACGGCTGGTGGATCGCCAAGCACAACCGGCACCACTCCCACCCCAACCACGTCGACCGCGATCCCGACATCGCCGACGGCGCGATCGCCTTCACCCGGGACCATGCGCGCGTCCGCAGCGGGGCGTACGCCTGGCTGGCCCGTCACCAGGCCTGGCTGTTCTTCCCGATGCTGCTTCTGGAAGGGCTCGCCCTGCACGTCGCCGGCGTACGGGCGCTGCTCGACCGCACCGGCACCACAACCTCGCGGACGACCAAGCTGGCCGACGCGGGCCTGCTGGCAGCGCATCTGGGCGGCTACCTCGCCGCTCTGTTCCTGGTCCTGTCCCCCGTCCAGGCCGTGTGCTTCCTTCTCGTGCACCAAGGGCTGTTCGGGCTGTACATGGGATGCTCGTTCGCGCCCAACCACAAGGGCATGGCCCTGTTCGCCAAGGACGACAAGATCGATTTCCTGCGTCGGCAGGTACTGACCTCACGCAACATCCGCGGCCACCGGTTCACCGACTTCGTGCTCGGCGGGCTCAACTACCAGATCGAACACCACCTCTTCCCCTCCATGCCGCGACCCAGCCTGCGACATGCCCAGAAACTCGTGCGCACGTACTGCGCCCGGCACGGCATCGCCTACCACGAGACCGGGCTCTTCAACTCCTACGCCCAGGTACTGCGGTACCTCCACACGGTCGGCGGCCCGCTGCGCCCCGAGCTGGAGTACTGATCACTTCGCCGTTCGTGCCCCTCATCTCCTCCACCGGGTGCCGCGCGACACCACCAGCCCGCTGTCGTATTCAGAGATCACGGCCTGCGCCCTGTCCCGGAACCTGTCTTTCTCCAGAATGCGCGCGACGTGCCGGCACCTGCTGCTGCACCACCCGTGCGCGCAGATCACCCAGCTCCTCGCAGTCACCGGATCTGCTCCGCTGCTTCTTGCGGCCCCCGGGGGTCCCGTGCCGGCCGCCGTGCTCGGCGACCTCACGAGTACCGGGACGCGGGCGCCCGAGGAGCCCGCTCGTCGGTCGGATCGGCCGGCCCTCAAGGACGGGATCCGCCTTCACACCTGCCCGGCGACGGCCTCACGGACGGCGAACCACAGGTGATCGACGGCTCCGAGGCGGGCCGCTGCTTTCTCGACGCTCACCCCGTCGAGCAGCCCGAGGACGACGGCGTGCAGGTCCACCTCCCGCTGCTGGACGGCGGCGACCAGGTCGGGGTCATGGCAGTGACGTTGGACAGCATCGATGACCACGACCGTCGCATGCTGCGCAGGATCGCCGGCCTGGTCGCCGACCTACTGGTGACCAAGCACGGCTACTCCGACCTGTTCTTCGGTGTCCGACGCGGTGAACCGATGAGCGTCGCCGCGGAGATCCAGTGGTCCCTGCTGCCGCCGCTGGCGATGATCATGCCTCGGGTCGCCGTGGCCGGGATCCTGGAACCCGCCTATGACATGGCGGGTGACAGCTTCGACTACGCCGTCAACGGAGACGTCCTCCACGTGGCCATGATCGACGCGATGGGCCACGGTCTGGACGCGGCCACGATGGCCACCGTGGCCATCGGTGCCTACCGCCACGCCCGCCGCGCCGGCACCGGGCTGCCGGAGATCTACGCCTTCATGGACCGCGCTATGGCGGACCAGTTCGGCCCCGAGCACTTCGTCACCGCGCGGATGCTGCAGCTGGACACCACGACGGGACATCTTCAGTAGGTCAACGCCGGGCACCCGTCACCGATGCTCGTCCGTGATCATCACGTCGCGCTCCGGCTCAACGGTCCGACGACCCTCCCTGTCGGCTTCGGCGGTCCGGAGCCTCAGCTGAGCGAGATGAAGCTGGAGCAGGGGGACCGCCTCCTCTGCTTCACCGACGGACTGATCGAGGAACACGCGACCGGGGAGGAGGAGTTCGGGGAGGACCAGCTGATCGACTGGGTGAACCAGTTGGACAGAACCGGCCGCGGGATCCGGGCGGTGGCGCGCTCCCTGTCCCACACGTTCAAGCGGGCGCGGGGCGGGCACACCACGGATGACGCGACGCTGCTCCTGGTGGAGTGGCGCGGCTGACCTCACCGCCTTCGTGCGGTACGGCTCCGCCGGCCACGGCTCGCTCGTCAGTCCGGCGGCACGTGCGCGCTCCCGGTGTCGATGAGAATCCGTTCCGCCTGGGTGACGTTGTCGGCCCGGACGGCCTGAGCCATCGCGGCGCGGGCGGCCTCCGGTGCCGCGTCTGGCGGAACCACCAGCAGCGAGAAGACGTCCTGATCGCCGCGGGTGATCAGGACGGTGTCGTCGCCCACCGGGAAGGAGTCGATGTGCACCACCCGGTCCTCGACGACGATCCGCGTCGGGAGCCCTTCCCAGGCCGCGGTGTCCAGCCCGACGCGCGTGACGGGGCCGAGGTGGCCGGTGAGGGCGCTCAGCAGCGCGGGCAGCTCGGCACCGATGTCGCGCGACCGCGGCCACCACGCACCATCGAGAACGCCTTCGCGCGACTCCGTGGTCTCCAGCCGGAGCAGCGCACACCCGGGCCGTACGGCCTCGTGAGCGCCACTCGGCAGATGCCGGGAAGCCGGGGACGTATCGGAGCCGGTCATGAGGATCACCGTCTTCGGGAATCGGTGCGATCACGGGACTCGCCTCGCCTTCCCACGCTACTCCTCGTGCCACGGGCGTCGATGTTTCCAGGGCCCCGCCCCTTCATGGCATCAAGTCAAATGAGACGTTCGCGTTGCTATGAACCTTGTGGTTCGGGTTCCCTGCGTTTGGTCGGGTCGTCGATCCAGACCTGGCCGGATATCTCGAGTGGCTTCGGTCGGCGGGCGAGGCGCTCGGGGCGGCGTCGAGCACTCAGTGGCAAACTGCGGTGCCCAGTCGCAATGAGCTGCACGAACATCGTGCTCAGAATGGCCACCTGAAGTGCACCTCGTCCTCCCACGCGAAATCGCCGCCCTCGAAGCCGAACGCTGTGGCCCCTACCCCAACGCCTTCGGCCTGTGGACCAGCTGCGGCCTCCGTGGCCGCGTCGAGCGCCGCTGCGCGGCCGACGACCCCGACCGCTCCCGCCAGCCCTGTGCGCCGCGTATGCCCAGCCCTGGAAGTGGGTGCCCTAACCGCACGCCTGCGGCTACGTCGGCGCGCTAGAGATCCGCCCGAGCGTCCTGTACGGACTGGTCCCGCAGATGGGCCCGAGCGACTAGCCCGTGCTCAGCGGCCATGAGAGGCCCGCGCAGACGGCCAAGGGCCCCGACCCCTGATGGGAACGGGGCCTTCGGCGTCCCCAAAGGGTCTGCGGTGCTCACCGCTTCGACCCCCGCAGCCGACCTCGGGCGACTCCCCGGCCCCCGTTCCTAGGGCCTCGTGGGGCCCTCATGGGAACGTCATGGGAACGGAAGGCCGAGTAAGGACAGGGAAGGATCAGGAGGAGGGGCTCCCTGTTTACAGCCGCAGGCGTGGCTGTTCCGCGGTGGCTGCACTTTCTGTCACGGCGATCGTTTCGCGCAGTAGGTCGCGGGCCGTGGCCAGGTCGGCCGCTGCGAGCCCTGGCCCGACTGGCGACTGCCTATCCGTCCGTACCGCTGGTGATCAGCCAACTGGGCGGCCTGAACTGGATGGACGCCATCCAGTTGGTCCGAGACACGCCCAGCATGTTCCTGGAGCTGTCCACGGCCAACGTGATCTTCGCTGTTCGTCTGGCCATCCGGGAGATACCGGACCGCACCCTGTTCGGCTCGGACGCCCCGTACGGCGACCCGGTACTCGCCCGCACCGCTGTCGAGCGCCTCACTCGCTCCGGTGAGGTACGCGACCGGGTATGGGGAGGAACAGCAGCCCAGCTTCTCAGGCTCACCTGACCCCGCCGGCGGTTGGGTGCCGTACAGCAGCGAAGTACAGCCCCAGAACCGTGCCAGGTCGTGCGGGGGACCACGGGGAATGGTGGGGACCAAGTCGTCGACCAGTCAGCTGCCGTAAACCGCTCCGCCACAGGTCAGCCCAGCAAGCGCCCATAGAGAACCCAAGCTTCCCAAGCTCAGAGCGCGAGTTCGATTCCCATCACCCGCTCCAGCGCAAAGCCCCAGGCCAGCAGCCCGGGGCTTCTTTGCTGTCCAGACCTGCCCAAGTGTCTCGCGCCCGATGCCCCCTCGCCCGGCTGGTCAGCCGTCGCGTTGCGCTGCTCTCGGACATCCGATCCAGCCCGACCGCCACTTTCCTCTTCCGCTCAAGATCCGAGTGCTGATACATCAGCGCGGCCCGCTCCGAGAAGTGGCCGGCGCGCGCCGTCGTGAGCGTGGCACTCGGCTGTATCGCATCCTCTGAGGGGGATGTATCCCAAGGCCCGGCGAGTCATCGGATGCGCCGGGCCGTGGGGGGCGGGCGGCCTCAGTTGGTGAAGGTGAAGTACTTCCAGGAGCCGTGCGTGGTCGAGTTCACGGTGTCGCCCGAGGAGTTGTTGATGTAGGACGACCGCACGCGCATCGAGTAGCCGGTCTGGTGCGTGCCGCCCAGTTCCACCACCGACTTGCCCGTGGAGTCGAGCTCGAAGTACTGGGACCCCGCCGACCGCCAGGCGCCGTCGTAGTAGATCTGGAACTGCAGCCTCTGCGAGCGGCCGGCATAGGCCGTCATCGTGGTCGTGAGGAGCGGATTGGTCGTCTTCCGGAAGTAGTACTTGGTGTGCCCGTTGACCGTGGCCGTCTTGTAGTAGCGGCTCAGGCTCAGCGACACCCTGACCTTCGCGCCCACCCAGCTCTTGGCCGTCTTCGGGGCGGTCCGCGCGTCGCCGGAGAAGTACGCGCTCACCGTGGTGTCGCGCTTCAGGGTCAAGGTGACCGACAGGTTGCCCTCGCTGTTGACCGTGCCGGTCCTGACCAGGTACTTGCCCTTGCCGTCGCCCGCGGTGTCCGCGTAGAGCGAGAGCGTCCGGTTCTTGTACGTCGCGCCGAGGTGGGCGGTGAACGTCACGTTACTGGCGTAGGCGTAGACGTTGCCGTTCTTGTTCACCGTCAGGGCCGTGGAGTTCCGGGAGACCTCGACCGTGCCGGAGCCGGAGGCGGGCGCACGATCGGCGTCGCCGGCATAGGAGACCTTGTACGTGACCTTGCCGCCCGCGGGCGGGATGTCGGTGAGGGAGAAGGTCCCGTCCGCCTTCACCGTCGCGGTCGGGAGCGCCTTGCCGTTCGGGGACTCCAGGTCCGTCCGGGTGACCGCGACGGTGGTCCCCGCGGGCAGCCCGAGCGAGTTCGTGACCTTGCCGGAGACGGTCAGCGACTTGGCACGGTCGGCCGTCGCCGGGGCGTTCACCGTGACGGTGGTGACGGCCTTGCCGGGGTCGGTGACGACGCGCAGGCGGTACTTGTTGGAGAGGCCGCGTGTGACCGCGAAGAGCCGGCTGCTGTCGGGCGCGAAGGCGAGGTCGCCGTGGTCGAGCAGGGTCTCTTGGGCGACTCCGCCCTGGTAGTCGGTGAAGTTGGCGGTCCGCCTCGGGGCCGTGCTACCCGGCTTGTAGACGGACACATGGGGGAGGTTGAAGGAGGCGTAGATGTCGGTGCCCACCGCGACGAGGCCGTCCGGCGCGACATCCACCGACCGTTGTTCCCAGTAGCTGCTGGGATACCTGATGGTCTCCGACAGGTCTGAGGTCCGAAAGACCTGCTGGAAGGCGACTTTTGGCGTGGCCACCACGAGCTCTGTGCCGTCCGGGGTGAGCGCCAGGTCCTCCGCGGTGTTGCCGATGGCCGCGTCCTGCCCGCCGAGGAACGCGGTCCGGCTGGCCGTGCCGGACGACACGTCATAGATGCCGAGGGTGAAGTAGTACTGGCGCGAGCCGGCCGCCAGGGTGTTGGGAGCACCGGGTGCCGAGTCCAGCAGGGGAGCGTCGTTCCACGTTCCGTCGGCCTCCTGGGCGAGCGAAACCTGCGTCTGCCCGCCGGACAGGTCGAGAGAGCCGATGTTGCCGTGACCGACGCTGCCATAGCCGAACCAAAGTTTGCCGCCCGCGAGCGCCAGGTGCTGCGGATCTGTGCCGTCACCCGTCGCGTACCGTCCAGTCTCGGTGACCGTCGCCGTGTCGATGGCCACGATCTCATCGGTTCCCGGCACGGCGACGTAGACCGTTGCCGAGTCGGCGGAAAGCTCCAGGCCATCAGCCTGTGGCAGCGAGGTGATCGTCCCGATGACGGTGCCGTTGTAGTTGGTGGCAACGACCTTGCCTCCCGACGGGTCACTGATGAAGACCCGCTGGTGAACGCCGTCCACGATGATGTCGCCGCTGGACGTGATGGGCAGCGCGGCGCTGCTGTCGGCGACAGCAGCGCCCGCGGCCGACCCGATCAGGGCGACAGAACTGAGAGCGACCGCGAGCGCCGTCACGGCCGAAATGCTGCGCACACGCACAGTGATGCAACCCCCACTAGGAAGACAAGACTGCCCACAAGACCCCTGGAGCCCCTTCAGGGGGTTGTGTCCCGCGTCGTGGTGTAGGGGATCAAGCGTCACGCGTTCCGGTACGAGGCCCTGGACGATCTCCGCGGAGGCGATAGCCCGCGAGGAGCCCTGTTGAGGCGAGTTGAAACCCGGGCCCGGAGGGGTCACTGCCCCTGACCTGGGGATTCCGGCGCCTTGATCGCCTACACCACGAGCACGGACAGTATCCTTCAAAGTTGTACGGCACAACTGCGCAAGTCTCCGCAGTTGCCACTGGATGCCGCCCAGGAGCCGGCACCTTCTCTGGTACTCGACGCAGGCCCGCACGACGCCGACGAGGGCCAGGGGCAGCGTGACGAAGGAGACCAGTATCCAGAACGGGCAACAGAGCCGGCATGCGAGGGACGCCCCGCCGAACCAGACCGCGAGCTCTGCCTTCTCTCGTGTCTCGTCCGATCCGTCGACAGAAGTCATGGACTGATCCAAGCAGGGCCATCGTGGCCGACTGTCGTCGGTCGAGACGTGCCACAACCATGCCGGATGCAGGGGTCAGCCACGGTCGGTGAAGGGGACCTACGGTCCAGTTTCGGCTCATTACGACGAGAAACCCCAGGTCAGTGGCATGAAGCGGTTGTCCCCGGCCGGATCTGTGCCGATGGCCACAGCGAATGGGATACGCGTAGGCTCATACTGAGTCATGACAAAGCCCGCTGCACCGAAGCGTCACTTGCCTACCAGCCCCTTCAAGGCCCCTGTCACACCGGTTCCCAAGCACTTCGCCGTGGGGGACCAGGTCACTCACGACATGTACGGCCTCGGCCGGGTAGTCGGTATCGAGGACGGAATCGCGGCGCTCGTGGATTTCGGCTCGGCGCAAATGCGGATCTTGAGCCCGTACGCCAAGATGACCAAGCTGTAGGACCGCTGTGCCCGGTCACGGCACACCCAGGTCCCCTCAGGGACCTGCAACGAAAGAGAGTCCTCTCATCGATCTGACGTCGCTGTTCTCCGCGTTGGAAGCGCAACCCCGCTGCTCCACTGCAGCGTCACCGCCTCCGACGACCAACCCGTTCCAGGCCCCGGACTTCGGGGAGGACGAGACCTTGCCGCTCGAGGACGCGCAGGAGCCCGCCTCGGGCATACGTGCGGCACGGCCCAAGGCCGCTTAGCACCACGTACGACGGTGGCTCCGGCAACTGGCCGTGGGCCGTCTCCCGGACCGCGGTACGCCCTGATTCAGCAGGTACGAGTGCCGGCAAGCCACGTTCTCCACACATGTGGGGTGTTCGGCACCTCGGTATGGTCCAAGAGCCAGAGAACGTAGCCCGCGTGGAGCTGCGCCCACGAGTTCCCCGAGTCATGAGCCCTGTGGAGCCTGTCGCGCAGCTCGTCTCCGTCCACCGCCCGGGCCACACGTACGTACTCACGGTCCTTGCACCGATAGGGCCGCTGGACCGCGAAATCGACCAGGTCGACGAGCTTCGTTCTCACCTGGTCGTCATGGTCGGCCGTGGCCAGCTCCCTTATCAGAGATTGCTTCGTACCCCATGCCTTCGCGTGCTGTGTCCACTCCTGTGGGTACCGGGCCTCCCACTCCAGGAACAGCAGGGCGAAGGGCAGCCCCGCCCACGTGTTGATCTCCTCGCAGGTATGCCTGCTCCACAGGGCTTCGGGCAGACAGCGGCTCGCGGCCTCGTCGTAAGCCCTCCGAGCAGCTGCCCGGTCCCGCGCCTTGAATCGCAACCGAGGGGTCGGGAGCCAAGCCTTGTTGAGCCGGAGAAGCGCGGCCTCTGCCTCGCAACGGGCACTGGCCAGTCGATCAAGGGCAGCGGCACGTTCGGCAGGATCCGGCGCCGTCAAGCCGTAGGCCCACGCCAAACGCTCGGTCCACCCGTGGTCATCGTCGACGCCCGAGCCTGTCATCTCTGTCACGCGACAGATCATCGCCGGATCGGCACGTCGACGCGATCCCATGTCGCATGGGCCGCAACGCCCGCTGATCCAGGCGGATTTACATCAGGACGAGCTGCCAGACGAGGAGCAGTGTGCTCAGCACGCCTGTGCTGATGGCGCCGCGGAGCGTGGCGCCCAGGCCGCCGTAGGGGTCCATCGGGCTGTAGGGGCTCTCCGGGGAGACGAGGACGGTCATCGAGGAGCCGACGTCGGCGGGGCGGCCGAAGGTCGCGTTGACGATCTCGGCCTCGTAGCGTTTTCCGTCGATGTAGTAGCGCACGACCGGCGTGAGGAAGTACGCGCCCGGCTTCCCGCTCGAGGTAGCACTGTTGTCGATCACCTCGCCCGACAACTCCAGTGCCGTAGGGCGAATCTGTCGGAGCGTCACGTTCTGTCGCAGCTCGCGCGCCATGGTGACGAGCGACGCCATGAGCACTCCTGCTGTCACCAGCACCCACACCATGGGGCTTCTATAGCGCACCTCGGTAAGCCACGCGTCGTCGGGTGGGCCGTCGAAGGTGAATCCCATCAATTCAGTGATCACGTCTGGCACCCACGTCACCGCAGAATCGAATCCCAGGAGACGCGGCCCCGTCACCTACGGCTGATCAATCCCTTCATGCCGGCGGCATCGGGTCTGACCTGCACGTTTACCTCGTTTCGCGCACCGTGCGCCCAAGCCGGACAGGGCTGCGGAGCGCTTGGCGACGGACCGACCAGCGGCGTTTCCCTCTTCCCGGCCGTCCAGGGGCCGGGAGGCACCACCGGGCCCGTCGGTCCCGGTGGCTCGGCCTGAGGCCTCCCGCCCGTTGGGTCCCGGCCGGAGTGGGTCTATCGTCGGAATCACAGGGCCAGAACGAGGAGGACGGCCGGTGATGCCGCAGGACGAGGCCGTGATCGGCTGCACGGGGAAGGTACTCATCGGAACGCGCGGTTCCACAGGCCCCGGCGAAGTCCTGGTGCGGGTCAGAGGCGGCTCCGAGACGTTCCTCGCCTGGTCCGAGGAACCCCTGCCCGTGGGCGCGACGGTACTCGTGATCGAATCACGTGGATGCCG
Source organism: Streptomyces sp. HUAS 15-9 (assembly GCF_025642155.1). Lineage (NCBI taxonomy): Bacteria > Bacillati > Actinomycetota > Actinomycetes > Kitasatosporales > Streptomycetaceae > Streptomyces > Streptomyces qianjiangensis. The sequence goes on from NZ_CP106798.1 coordinate 3,787,415, forward strand.
CGAAGTCGGCGTCATCGAGTGGGTGGATCCATTGGACGCGCTCGGCGACAGCGCCGAGGCCGGCTGAGGAGTAACAGGAATGTTCGGATACCGCGTACCCGCTCCCGACGAGGCGATGTTGATCTCGGGGGGCAGGCGGGGACTGGGGGGCGCGCCGTTCCGAGTGGTCACGGGGCACGGGAAGTTCGTGCTGCCGGTCTTCCGGAAGGTCCGGTTCCTCACTCTGTCCATGTGTGAGTCCGAGGTCACCGAGACCTGTGTGACCAGACAGGGCATCGCGTTGCACGTCCGCGCGGTCATCGCCTTCAAGGTCGGCAACGACCACGAGAGCATCATCAACGCAGGCCAGCGTTTCCTCTCCGACCAGGAGCAGATGTCGGTGCTCACCGGCCGGATCTTCGCCGGTCACCTGCGGGCCATCATCGGTTCGATGACGGTCGAGGAGATCGTCACCGAGCGGCAGAAACTCGCCGCGGAGGTGCTGGACACGTCGAAGACGGAGATGGCGAAGATCGGCCTGATCGTCGACTCGCTTCAGATCCAGTCGATCGACGACGGTGACACCGGCTACATCGATGCGATGTCCGCGCCGCACAAGGCGGCCATCCAGCGGCAGGCGCAGATCGCCCAGGCGCAGGCCACCCAGGCCGCGGTCGAGGCGGAACAGGCGGCGGCCCGCAAGCAGGCCGAGTACGCCCGGCAGACCGCCATCGTCAAGGCCGAGTACTCGGCGGAGGTGGACCGCGCCCAGGCGCAGGCCGGGCAGGCCGGACCGCTGGCGCAGGCACACGCCCAGCAGGAGGTGCTGGCCGCCCAGACGGAGCTGGCCCAGCGCCAGGCCAAGCTGCGCCAGCAGCAACTGGTCGCCGAGGTCGTGAAGCCCGCGGAGGCCGAGGCCGAGCGGGTCAGGATCCTCGCGGCCGCCGAGGCACAGCGGATGAAGATCCAGGCGGAGGCGGCCGCCTCGTACGACCGTGTCGCGCTCGACCGGATGCTGATCGACCAGCTCCCGCAGATCGTCAAGGAGGCCGCCGGCGGACTCGCGGGCGCCAACGTCAACGTCCTGAACGGCGCGGACGGCCTCGGCGAGATCGCCGCCGGCCTGGTGTCCCAGGGGCTGACGATCCTCGACTCGGTCCGGCACAACCTGAACGGCCAGGACTCCGACGGACGACGGTCCGAGGAGGAGGAGAGCGACAGCAGCGGCCTGCTCCAACTGCCCACCAGCAAGGGAAGGAAGTCGAACGACGGTCCGGTGGACGTCGACTAGGGGCGACCAGGGTGTGTCGCAGGTTCGAATCCTGCCGATACACCAGCCGAAAGGCTCCGGACCGGTCTTGGTCCGGAGCCTTTCGGCATCAGCTTCCGACATCAGCGGTGGTGGTCGACAGTGAGCGCTCCGAAAAATGCCGCTTTATTTCCTTTTCGGCAAATAGAACACCGCCGGAGAAAGCTGTCACGGCATCCTCATCATCTCGGCAACGCACCGGCCGCCTGGGCCGGTTGAGACAACCTCCACCTGTCGCTCACGCGGCCGGCCCAGACGGCGACCGGAGCGTCTTGGCCTCTGGCCCCCGCGCGGGTGGGCCAGGCTGCCGCGGATGTCACGATCCGGGCCCCGGCCACGGTCAGCGCGTCAGGAAGTACGGGCCGGCCACCAGCAAGAGGGCGCCCGCGATCCCGAAGCAGATCCGCATGGTGGTCAGGCTCCGCCAGGGCGTTCCGTACCGGGTGCGCCGCGTGGCCACCACGTCCGCCCAGTCCCAGACCCACACGTCGACACCGCGGTAGCCGCAGGCCACCGCGGTGAACGCGCCGCCCGCAAGCAGTGCGAGCACCCCACGAAAGATCAACGCCGCTTCCTTCCCCCACCTCACGACCAGCGTCGCGTCGCGGCATTGTGTCAGGCCCTCGCCCCGCCGCCCAGCAGCCGCGCGAGGGTGCTCACCGCACCGTCGATCTCGCGGGCGCACTCGTGCAGCACGGGGTGGGGTCTTCCCCACGGGTCCGCGATGTCGTCCTCGGCCGGCGGGACCGGGGCGGCGGTACCCCGGCGGCCCGCCGCGGCCGCCACCACGGCATCGACATCCACATCGGCATCAGCATCGTCCACGACGTCTACGACGTCTACGACGTCCACGGCAGCCGCAAGCCGCACGAACTCCTTCAACGTGAAGCAGCGCCGCATCGCCGCCGGAGCGAGCCGTACGGCCGCCTCCCGGTGTTCGCCCGCGAGTCCGAGGACCAGCCCCGCTTCCGCGACGAGCCGCGCGGTGAGCGGGCGGGCCTCGAAGCCGGAGCCGTCGCCGCCCAGCTTCTCCAGCACCGCCCTGGTGGAGCCCTCCATGCCGGGCCGGGGCCATGCCTCCGTGCCGGCGCTCTGCGGCCGCAGGGCCGAGCCGCGCGGAAGCTTCGCGGCCAGCAGCCGCTCGGCGAGCACCGAGCGGTGGACGTTGCCCGTGCAGACGAACAGGACCCCGGTCATGTCATCCTTCGCCCGCGAGTCGCGTCGCCGCGGGTACCGCGGTCTCCTCCTGGGGAGCCGACACACGGGGTGCGGGCAGCTCGCCGTACGGCCCGTAGGCGCCGTAGCGGTCGCCCCTGGGGACCGGAGCCATGTTGAAGACGGTGCCGAGGACGCGGACGCCCAGGCGGTCCAGCGATTCCGCGGCGGAACGGACCTGGTCCCGGCTGGTCTTCGCGGCGCGTACGACGAGCAGCGCGCCCTCGGCGAGCGAGGCGAGGCCGGCGGTGTCGGCGACGGGCAGCAGCGGCGCGGTGTCGACGATCACGGCGTCGTAGGTGTCCGCCAGCTCGCGCAGCACCTCCCTCATGCGCGTCGAGGCGAGCAGTTCCGTGGGGTTCGGCGGTACGGCGCCGCTGGCGAGCACCGAGAGCCGGCCGCCCACCTGCTGCATCACGTCCTCGGCGCGGGCCTGCCCGATCAGCACCGTGGTCAGACCGGCGTCCCGGACGAGGCCGAAGGTCCTGGCCACGCACGGGCGGCGCAGGTCGGCATCGACCAGGCAGGTGGAGACGCCCGCCTCGGCGAGCGAGAGCGCGAGGTTCACCGCGGTGTTGGTCTTGCCCTCGCCGGGCAGCGAACTCGTCACCACGATGATCCGCGGCGGGTCGTCGACCTGGGAGAACTGCAGGTTGGTACGCAGCTTGCGGAAGGCCTCGGCGCGGTTGGAGCGCCCGTCGGTGCTGACGAGCGGCTGCTTGGGGGCGTTCCTGTCGTACGGGATGGTGCCGAGACCCGGCAGCGCGATGAACTCGCCCAGCGCCTCGCTCGTCTTGAGCGTGGTGTCGAGGGTCTCGCGCAGGGCGACGAGTCCGGCACCGAGCACCAGCCCGCCGAGCACGCCCACGGCCAGGTTCAGCAGCGGGCGGGGCGAGACCGGATGGGTGGGGGTGACGGCCTCCTGGGTGACGCCCAGGGAGACGGGTGAGACGGGCGAGGCATGCGCAGCTCCCTTCGCCGGCTGGACGACGCGCTTGGGCGTCTCCAACTCCTCGACGACCACGCTGAACCGCTCCGCGACGGCGTTGGCGATGCGTGCCGCCCGCTTGGGCACGGTGTCCCGGACGGTGATGTCGATGAGCACGGTGTTGAGCGGGGCGACGGCGGTGATCCGGGACGCCAGTTCCTCCGGTGTGGTGCGCAGCCTCAGCTTCTTCACCACGGGAACGGTCACCTGACGTGTCGTCACGATCGAGGCGTACGACTGCACGCGCGCCTGCGAGAAGTTCTGCCCCTGGTTCAGCTGGGCGGTGTCCTCACTGCTGGGGGTGGCGACGAAGAGCTGGGTGCGCGCCTCGTAGGCGGGGGTACTCAGGCCCGTCACGGCGAGTGCCGCGCCGATCGCGAGAACCAGACAGAGCAGGAAGGTCGGCCAGCGTCTGGCAATAGCTTTAAGGAATCCGTGGAGATCCAAGCTGCACCCCTCATAACCCCTCGCGGACCGAGGGATCTATCCGAAATGAAATGCCTTGTTCCCTATGGGCACACCGAAACATAGGGACTCGAGCACTCAAACGGGGGGAGCCGACGCGGCGACGTAGGCCAACGGTGGGCAAGCACTCCACCATCCGATGGCTTCTGCGTGCCGCCACACCAACAGCTGTCGGTATGTCCCATTTATTCCATGTATCAAGATCCTTGGTACCCGAAATCTTGATCACGACCACGCTGCAGCCCAGTCCGGACTGAAGTCGAGACGAGGAGAGTGAAAAAGATGACGACATCGCCCAGATGGCGGGTTGTCCTGGCATCGGCGGCATCGGCTGCCATGCTCATCGCGGCACCCCTGGTTGGCGCGCAGGCCGCCTACGCGCAGCCATACCCGGGGTCACCTCCGCCCCTGAATGTCAGCACCACGACGGTGAATGCCGGAGACCTGTTGAGCTTCGACACGCCCGCGGGAGTCTTCGAACCCCTCCAGGGCATCACGGTGCTGCTGGAATCGACGCCGATCGTCCTCGGTCATTTCCAGGCCGGGGCCGACGGATCGGTGGCCGGGACGGTGACCATCCCGACGTCCGCCCCCCACGGCTGGCACGTCCTCCGGCTCACCGCGGACAACCCCGACCAGAGCATCGGCGTCACCATCTTCGTCGTGGGCGGGGTCGGCGGTACCCCGACGCCGACGCCCACTCCGACGCCCACTCCGACACACACGAAGCCCCCGAGGCCGACCAAGCCTCCGAAGCCGACCAAGCCCCCGAAGCCGACCCACAGCCCCACCCAGCACCCCGGTGGGCACGACGGCCATGACGACGGGAACAACGGATCCCACGACCGCGAGCTGGTCACCGACCCGGTGAGCTACGAGCAGCAGGCTCAGCAGCACAACGACCAGAGCCTCGCCGAGACGGGCAACGCAAAGGCCCTGACCCTGGGCGGCACCGCCGCGGCGCTGCTCCTGGCGGGCGGTGGCACGACGCTGGCCGTACGCCGTCGCCGCAACTCATGACGGGCAGTTCATGACGGAGCGAGACATCCGTAGTGAAGTGGAACGGCGTCCCGGCCCCGGCCGGGACGCCATCCGCATGCCCGGGGCGGAAAACTCCTCCGCGGACTCCGCGGACTCCGCGGACTCCTCCGCAGACTCCTGCGCAGCCCCTTCCGCAGACTCCTCCGGCGAAACCTCACCAGGGCGCCGCCGCCTGGTCAGGACCGTATTGCTGGCCGCCGCGCTGCTCCCGCTGGCCGGTGCCGTCTGGATCGGTGTCACCGGGCTGTTCGCCCGCCGGGAGCTGCTCGCGGCCCAGCAGGACCTCGAAGCGCTGCGGCACTCGATGGCGGCCGGCTCCGCCTCCGGCACCGTGCCCGCACGGGCAGCGGAACAGGCCGTGCGCTCGGCCGCCGACCACGCAGCCCGGGCGCACCGTCTCACCACCGGACCTGCCTGGTACTCCGTTGCCGAACTGCCCTTCTTCGGGGGACCCGTGAGAACCGTGCGCGGCGCCGCCTACGCCGTGGACCGGCTGGCCGGCGATGTGCTTCCCTCGCTGACCGGCATCCTGCCGCCCTCCACCCGGGACGGAAACGGCGGCGGCATGTCCGAGGCCCTCGCGGAGCTGCGACAGCACGGGCGGGACATCACCCGGGCCGCGGACGTCGTGGCCGAGGTGCGGACCGATGTGCACGGTCTGCCCCGGTCCACCTGGCTGCCGGCGGCCGACCGCGCCCGTGCCGGACTGCAGCAGCAACTGGACCACCTCACCCCGGTGATGACCGACGCCTCCGTGGCCGCTCGCGTCCTGCCGCCCATGCTCGGCACGCAAGGACAGCGGCGCTACTTCCTCGCGTTCCAGAACCTCGCCGAGTCACGCGGCACCGGGGGCCTGCCGGGCGCCTTCGCCGTACTGCGGGCCGACGAGGGCCGGCTGTCCTTCGAGCGGTTCGGCAACAACACGGAGATGGAAAAGGTAAAGCCGGACATCGACCTCGGAGCGGAGTTCGACACCCGCTACGCGGGCAGCGACCCGGCCCATACATGGCCCAACTCCAACATGAGCCCGCACTTCCCCTACGCGGCCCGCATCTGGGCGGCGGCCTGGCGCAAGCACACCGGCGAGCGCGTGGACGGGGCCATCGCCGTCGATCCGGTCACGCTGAGCCGCCTCCTGCAGGTCACCGGCCCGGCCCGGATGGCCGACGGCACCGAGCTCACCCCCGGCAACGTCGTGGACCTGACCGAGCGGACCAGCTACGCGAAGTACGACGACGTCGCCCGGCGCAAGGCGTTCTTCGTCGACGCCGCCCGTGCCGCCGCCACCCGGCTGATGGGGGCGCTCGACGACACGCACCGGATGCCCGCACTGCTCGTCGCCTTGAACGACGCCCAGCGGGACGGACGGCTGAAGGTCTGGAGCGCCCACCCGCAGGAGCAGCGCCTCCTGGAGTCCCGCCCCTACTCGGGCGCGCTCCCCAGCGCCCCCGGCCCCTTCGCGGGAATGGTGGTGAACAACGCGGCCGGCGGCAAGCTGGACTACTACCTCGACCGCGGCCTGACCTGGGAAGCGGGCGCCTGCTCCGACGGCGGGCGGGCGGTCACCGTACGCATGACCCTGACCAACCGGGCACCGGCCTCCGGCCTGCCCGACTACGTCACCATCAGGGCGGACCACCCTCCCTACCGCACCCGGCCGGGGGACAACCGCCTGAGGGTGTCGTACTACGCCGGGGTCGACGCCACTCTCACCGACGCCACCCTGGACGGCCACCAGGCACTGCTCGCGCCGGCCCTCGAACGCGGCCACTCCGTGTTCACGAAGGACCTGGAGCTGCCCGCGGGCTCCAGCCACACCCTGGTGCTGCATCTGCGGGAGCCGCACGCGGACGGCCTGCCGACGCTGTTGCGGCAGTCTCTCGTACTGCCGCAGCGGACCACGATCAAGCCGGGCGGCGCCTGCCGTGTCTGAGCGTGTGCGCCGCACGGCGGGGGCCGTACTCGCGGCCGCACTGCTGCTCGCGGCACGCCCGCCGGCGCACCGGGTCGAGCACCTGCGGGTCGAGCAGCTGCGGGTCAAGGTGCTCAAGACCCTTCCGCACGACCCGCAGGCGTTCACCCAGGGACTCGAGCTGGCCGACGGCACGCTCTACGAAGGCACCGGCCTGTCCGGCGGGTCCTCGGTGCGGGCGGGGCCGCCGGGCAAGGAGCCCACGGTCCGCGTGGCGCTCCCCGCGCCCTTGTTCGGTGAGGGCATCACCGTGCTCGGCCGGACCCTGTGGCAGCTGACCTGGCGCGACCGCATCGCCATCGAGCGCGACGCGAAGACGCTCGCGGAGCTGCGCCGCGTCCCGTACCCGGACGACGGCTGGGGCGTGTGCCTCCAGCGGGACCGGAACCGGCTGGTGACCAGCGACGGCTCGGCACGGCTGACGTTCCGCGACCCCGGCACGCTCGCGAGGACGGGCGAGGTCACCGTGACCGAGGACGGCCGGCCGGTGACGGAGCTGAACGAGCTGGAGTGCGTGGGCGGAGCGGTGTACGCCAATGTGCTCTTCACCGACCGCATCGTGCGCATCGATCCCGCCACGGGAGCGGTGACGGCACGCATCGACGCCTCCGGACTGCTGCACGACGACGAACTCGTCCCGGGGTCCACGCTCAACGGCATCGCGGCGATCCCCGGCACGGATCAGTTCCTGATCACCGGGAAGTTCTGGCCCAAAATGTTCAAGGTGGCGTTGGTTCCTGCCTGACGGGGCATCGGTTCCGGCCTGACGAACAGGGCGTCGCGCACTTGTGCGCGGGCATCTGGCATATGCAATTGGCATGGAACTCTGCTCATCGGGTGAGAGTTGCCCGCCCCCCAGCGTCGCACCCCGCCACGCATTGCATATCCATACACACTCGAACAGTCCTTTTTGATGTACTTGGAGGCGGAATGTGGCTGTTCGAGGACACGATGCCCCACGTGCCCGGGGCAAGACCCGCGCAGACACAGGTCATCCGGGACCTGCCGCCGCCCCGGCGGCGCCCCGGCAAGGCCGCCTGGTACGCGCCCACCGCCGTCGTCGGCGACGCGGCCGGTGCGGGCCTGCCGGTATACCTGGCCTTCGCGCTGGTCGACGGGGCCAGTGCCCTGGCATACGCGACGGTGGCGGCCGCGGCCTGGCTGCTCGTGCGCGTCGTACGGAACCGCTACGCCGAACGCAGTCTCGGCGAGGGCAGCAGCACCGAGCTCGCGCTGCAGGACTGGTTGGTCCTGGTCGGCCTGCTCGCGGTGGTGCGGGCCGCGACGGGCGAGGAGTCCCCGTTCCTCGTCGCGCTCACCGCCCTGGTGCCCTGCGCGCCGACGAGCGCCGTCGTACACCGGCTGATCCACCGTCATCTTCTCGCCCGGCGCCGCGCCGGCCTGGCCGTCCGCCGGGCCCTGGTGATCGGGGAGGCGCACGCCGTCGACGGTCTGGTGAGCCACCTCGCGCGGCGGACCGACCACGAACTCGTCGTCGTCGGGGTGTGCCCGGTCGGCGACGAGGACCCGCACGCACTGGCCCCGGTCGCCACCCGCCTCGGCAACCAGGCGCCGCAGCACGCGTCGGCCGACACCGCCCCGGTGCTGGAGGCGGCCCGGCGGCTCGATGTGGACGTGGTCGTCGTCGTACCGGGATCGCATCTGTCCGGCATGCGCCTGCGGCGGCTGTCGTGGGCCCTGCACGGCGAGGAGCGCCCGCTCGTGGTCGTACCCGGCCTGACCGAGGTCGCCGGGCGCCGGGTGGACGTCCACTCAGTGGCCGGGCTGACCATGCTGAACGTTGCCCCGCCGCTGCGGCGCGGGCCGGCGATGCTGTTCAAGGCGGTGACGGACCGGCTCGGCGCGGCACTGCTGATCGTGCTGCTCGCCCCGGTGTTCGCGGCGGTGGCCCTCGCCGTACGACTGGACTCCCCCGGCCCGGTCGTGCACCGGCAGACGCGCATCGGGCGGAACGGTAAGCCGTTCACCATGGCCAAGTTCCGCACCATGGTCGCCGACGCGGAGCGGCTGCGGCACCAGCTGGCCGGGGGCAACGAGCAGGACGGCCGGATGTTCAAGATCCGCCGCGACCCGCGGATCACCCGCACCGGCCGGGTACTGCGCCGCTGCTCCCTGGACGAACTGCCGCAGCTGTTCAACGTGGTGCAGGGCCGCATGTCCCTGGTCGGTCCACGGCCGCCGTTGCCCGACGAGGTCGCCGGGTACGACGAGGTGGAGCTGCGCAGGCTGGCCGTCAAGCCGGGGCTCACCGGCCTGTGGCAGGTCAGCGGCCGCTCCGACCTGTCCTGGGACGAGACGGTCGCCCTGGACCTCCGGTACGTGGACAACTGGTCCCCGGCCGGAGACCTCGCGGTGCTCGCTCGCACGGTGCGCGTCGTCGTGGCCGGCACCGGGGCCTACTGAACGACGGCGGCCTCCTGCTAGTCCAGGACTCCAAGCTCGGTGTCCGGGCGGCAGAACGCGCACGGCTCGATGTTCGGGTCCATGAGCGCGACGCGGGCCTCGTGGTCCCCGATCGGGTGTGGGGTGCCCTCGATCATCGTGCAGTCGTCCGTGTGGATCACGGCAGGCTCGGGTCCGCCCGGTGTGCGCTTCTGCTGGACGACGAACCGTTCCTAGGGACTGAGTGGGAGTGAGTCCTGTTTCCAGGACTGCTGTTGCTCAGCCGCGTGCTCCGAACGGTGTTGGGCACGCTGGTCGCCCGCGTTCGCTCCGCTGCCGGGCGGCACGCATCTGGTGCGTGGTCCGGGGCTGCGGGGGCGGGGTTCCTCACGCCTGCGGGTTTCCGGTCGGGCCTGGGCGGTCCGATGCCCCGCACGATCACTCCGGTCGTGCGGGGGCGGTGCCGTCCGTCGCCGGATCGGGTACCCGAGGGCGCGTCGCCCGATCGCGATGCAAGCTGCATCGTGCCGGGAAACCTTGCGGTTGCTGCTGGTGAGGGGCTGCTGCCAGTGCTGGGCACCCCACCGGGAGGTGTAGGCCGGGTCGACCGCGACGATCGCCACCGCCTGCTCGGCGGCCATCGCCACCAGCCGTGCTCGTCCGCGGCAGGAACATCCGCGCCGCCCGCCACCGCTTGCGCCAGGCGTCCTGGCTCAGCCCGGCCGCGTCGAGGTGGTGGCGCAGATGCGTGAGCTGCTTCCCGCCGCGCACCACGTGCACCCGGCCCTCCGCCCGGTCCGCCTCCACCCCCGCCAGCCGGTCCCGCAGCGCGTGCAGGCGGCGGGACTTGGCATGCCACTCCGTCCGCGAACCGTACCCACGCGCCAGCCCCGCCCGCCTGTCCGCCTTCGCGCCCAACGGCCGGGACAGCCGGGCCTCGATCCGCGTGATCTGCCCCCGCAGCCAGGCCAGTTCGGCCGCCTGCCCGCGCCGGGCCAGCGCCCACTGATCGTGCGTGGCCTTGGTGATGCTGCCCGCCCACCTGGCCGAGGAGTCACCCGTCAGCTCCCGCTTGCGTACCGCCCACACGGCCGTATCGTGCTCCAGTCCCTGCCGGGACCGCACCGCCAGATCACTTGCGGCCAGCGAGCCGAGGAACACCCCTACCCGGTTCAGCACCGCCGCGTCGGTCTCCGAGACCCGCAGCCGGGCCCGGATCGCCACCCCGGCAGGGCCGGGCACCACGAACGGCGCCGCCACCTCCCGCAGCCCACCCACCCCGTCACCCCCGCCCGGCATCGCACAGTCCCTCACCCAAACCCAACGAGCCCCACCCGTAAAGGTCACGCATTCGACGGACAAACTGCCATTCCCATCCACGGAAACCCGTACGCACGCCCTGCTGCCAGGCGTCGGCGCTCACTCATGCTCACCAAAGCGCACTCGTACACGGTCAAACGGCAGCAGCCCCCAACCCCATCGACCGCCGCCGACCCCGGTTCGGCGCGAAGGAGGGCGGTACGGCGGGATGCCGTGCGGGCGCGTTCGGCCGCGGACTCCCCGGCGCCGACCGGCCCTCGGCGCGGGCCAGCGCTTCCCGTACCACGTCGCGCTGAGACGCAGGTAGATGCCGACGGTGTCGCTATGTGCGATCTGTTCTGGAGGTACGCGAGGATCGCCCGGAGCCGCGGTGCGTCAGGTGGCAGCTCGGACATGCCCCGCACCGTCGCCGCAAGGGGTGAAGCGGCTCACCTCCCGCTCCTTCCTCCCCCGCCGCAGGTTCCGCAGCTCCCACCACGCCTCGGCGGTCCGGCCCCGCTCCTGCCAGTACGGATGGAAGAGCACCTCGCTCGACAGCCGGTACAGGCGCCGGCGCAACTCCGTACGGCCGGGTCGCTCGGCGAGTCGGTGGTAGGTGGCGCTCCACGCCTGCTGCGCCTGGACGAGGTCGTCGGGAAACCGTCGCATGACCAAATTCAAGCACGTGTTTGATTTTGCACGCCATCATGAGCTACGCCCAGGCGCCGTACCGCTTCGTCGGCGGTGGCGCGCAGGCGCTCGGCCTCGGCGGCCAGCAGGACGGAGCCGGCGTCGGTGAGGGCGTAGGTGCGGCGCATCCGGCTGTCGACGATCTCCTCGCTCTCGACGCGGACGAGCCCCTGCTTCAGCAGGCGGTCCAGGGCGCCGTACAGGGTGCCGGCCCGCATGCGGACCCGGCCCCGGGAGATCTTCTCGACCTCCTGCATCAGGGCGTAGCCGTGGCGGGGGGCGTCCGCCAGCGCGGTCAGGAGCAGGAGCGTGGGCTCCCGCAACGGTTGCTCTGCCATACGTCGAGCATATACCGGCTACCGATATATACAGCCACCTGCCCGCGCGTCGGGATTCTTTACGCACTCCTGACGCGCCCCACCGCATCCGCCGGACCCCGGCCGGTGTCATCTCCGGTGTCTCAATGTCCCGTCGGAGAATGGAGTGCCATGGAGGGCACCGTCGTCGCAGTCGTGCTCGTGGCCGTGCTGGCCCTGCTCGTACTGCGCAGTGGGATGCGGGTCGTCAACCAGGTCGAGCGCGGGGTGGTGTTCCGCTGGGGCAAGGCGCTGCCGTCGTACCGTCATCCCGGCATCACCTTCCTGATCCCGTTCGCCGACCGGATGCGGAAGGTGAACGTGCAGGTGGTCACCATGCCGGTGCCCACCCAGGAGGGCATCACCAAGGACAACGTGTCCGTCAAGGTCGACGCCGTCGTCTACTTCCGGGTGACCGACCCGCTGCGGGCCGCCATCGAGGTGCAGGACTACGTCTTCGCCGTCGGCCAGGTCGCCCAGTCCTCGCTGCGGTCCATCATCGGCAAGAGCGACCTCGACGACCTGCTCACCGACCGCGAGCGGCTGCACGAGGGGCTGGCGCTGATGATCGACAGCCCGGCCGCCGAGTGGGGCATCCACATCGACCGCGTCGAGATCAAGGACGTACAGCTGCCGGAGTCCCTGAAGCGGTCCATGTCCCGGCAGGCCGAGGCGGAGCGCGAGCGGCGCGCCCGGGTCATCACCGCGGACGGTGAGTTCCAGGCCGCGCAGCAGCTCGCCAACGCCTCGCGGATCATGTCGGACACCCCGGAGGCCATGCAACTGCGTCTGCTCCAGACGGTGGTGGAGGTCGCCGCCGAGAAGAACTCCACGCTCGTGATGCCGTTCCCGGTGGAGCTGCTGCGCTACTTCGACCGGGCCGCGCAGAAGCTCGACCCGGGCCTCAACTCGCCGACGGTGCCGGCTCGGACTCCGGCTCCCGCTCCGGCTCCGGAACCCGAGGCCACCGAGCAGCCGTAGCCAGCGCGAGCGTCACCGCGAGCGACGCCGTCGCCATCACCGGCATCGCTGTCGCGGGCGAGGTGAACTGGGCCACCGAACCCGCCAGCGCGGCACTCACGCCCTGCAGGGTCAGCATGCCCGCCGAGTGCAACCCCAGGGCGTGACCCCCGAGTTCGTCCGGAGTCAGCGCCATCAGCCGCTCCTGCTGGACCAGGCTCGCCCCGAAGCCGACGGAGGCGAGGGCGGCGCAGACCGCGGCGGCGGGGACCGCCGGGTGCAGCGCGAAGAGGGTGTACGGCGCGGCCAGCAGCAGGAGCAGCGGGGTCGCCAGCCGGGTGCGCACGGCCGGCGGCACCAGCCGGCCGACGGTCACATCCCCGGCCAGCATGCCCAGCGCCGCGCAGGCGAACAGCGTGCCCGCGGCGCCGGGGTCGTACGACACGAAGAGGGACTCGCAGCCGACGACCAGGCCGTTGGGGATCCACAGGCCCAGGTAGGTCAGGCGGCGGGGGCGGGCGGACCACAGGACGGCGTTGGCGCGCCACGTCGCCGACACCGAGGGACGGCCGCCGGCCCTCGGCGGGCGGGCGGTGAGGCCCAGCCGCAGGCCCAGGGCGGCCGCCAGATACAGCGCCGCCGACAGCAGCAGCGAGGCGCGCGGGGAGAGGACGGCGACCAGCAGGCCGCCGGTCGCGTAGCCGGTGATCTGCATGATCCCGCTCATCATGTTGAACACCGAGCGCCCCAGCAGATAGCCGTCCCTGGGGAGGATCTCGGTCAGCAGCCCCCACCGGACCCCACCGCCCAGCGAGGCGACCAGGCCCAGGACCAGGACGACGGCGAAGACCGCCCCGACCGGCAGACCGGGCAGGGCAAGGGACGCCGTACCGGCCGCGAAGGCCAGGGAGATCCCGGTCAGGGCGGCGCGCGGGGGCAGCCGGTCGGCACCCGAGAGCAGGAAAGCCGCGCCCAGGACCTGGGCCAGCGACGGGCCGAACATGCTCACCGCGGACAGCAGCGGCGACCCGGTCGCCCGGTACACGAGCGTGCCGAGGGCCAGACCGCCGACCGTCTGGGCCACCGTGTGGGCGGCGGAGGCGACGAAGAGCGGGGTGAACTCCGGGGTGCGGAACAGGACTTGGTAGCTGCGCATGCCGGGGAGTCTGCGGTGGCCGCGCGGGCGGTCGTTATTGTTTCGCCCTGGTGCGAAAGGTCGCGGGGAAGGCTGCGGGGAACATCGTGGGGAGGGCCGCGGATGGGCTGGTGGCAGGTGGACGCGGACACGCTCGCGAGCAGCCGGTTCGTCCTCTCCCCCGTCGCCGAGACCTTCGCGTGCCTGAAGCTGCTGCACGCGGCCGAGGGCGCTCACCCCGGGGAGCGGGACTGGCTGCGGGCCCACCTGCCCGGTTACCGGGCCCGGCTGGCGTCAGACCCGGTCACCGCGCTTCTGGTGCGCGCGGGCCTCGGCGCGGACTGGATCGCCGACTTCCTCACGCCCACACCCCGGGACGGCGAGAGCTTCGAGCAGGGCGTGGCACGGGTCCGTGCGGCCCACCCCACCGACGCCCGCGCCCATCTGCGGGTGTCCCTGGCCGGACCGCTGCCGGCCGCCCTGGACCGGGACGACCTGCCGGAGCAGGCGGCCACGCTCCTGGAGTACGTCTGGGAGGAGACCGTACGACCGTACTGGCAGCGGCGTCGGCGCGTCCTGGAGGCCGATGTGGTCGCGCGGACGGCACAGGTGAGCCGGGGCGGCTGGGCGGCCGCGCTGGACTCGATCCGGCCGGGGCGGACGCGGTGGCTCGGGGACAGCAGGCTCCAGGTGAACCGGCACGAGTACCCGCCGCGCGAGATCTCCGGTGCCGAACTGGTCTTCGTCCCGGTGACGCCACAGCGACACGGGTGGGTGTCGTGGGAGGAGCGGGACAGGTACGCGCTGATCTACCCGTGCGCGGGCGTGCTCGCCGACGGCGGCGCCGCGCCCGTGCCCGCGAGCCTGGGCGCGCTGCTCGGAACGGCACGGGCCGGAGTACTGGTACTGCTCGACTCCCCGCTCAGCACCACCCAGTTGACCGCGGTGACCGGGCAGGGCCTCGGGTCCGTCGGACGGCATCTGAAGGTGCTGCTGGACGCGGGGCTGGTGGAACGGCGGCGGGCGGGCCGCTCGGTGCTGTACTCGCGCACCGCGGCCGGCGAGGTCCTCGTCGAGGCAGGGAGCCGAGGCCGGGAGCCGTCGGCACACCGGTCACCTCCGGGACACTTACCGGAGTTAGCATCCGCCTATGACGACTACTGACGACAACGGCTCCGTACTGGACGTCGAGATCGGCGCCCTCCGGGGCGGTTCCGCGGACCTGCCGCAGTACGCGGGCCAGGCGGTGCTCATTGTCAACGTGGCCTCCAAGTGCGGTCTGACCCCCCAGTACAACGGCCTGGAGAAGCTCCAGGAGCGGTACGCGGCGCAGGGCTTCACCGTGCTCGGCGTGCCCTGCAACCAGTTCCTCGGGCAGGAGCCCGGGAGCGCCGAGGAGATCGCCGAGTTCTGCTCCGCGACGTACGGCGTGACCTTCCCGCTGACCGAGAAGGTCGAGGTGAACGGCGAGGGCCGGCACCCGCTGTACGACCGTCTGGTCGGCTTCGCCGATGCCGAGGGGCACGACGGGGACATCCGCTGGAACTTCGAGAAGTTCCTGATCGGGCGGGACGGCAAGGTCGTCGCCCGCTTCTCGCCGCAGACCGAGCCGGAGTCCGCCGAGCTCGTGGCCGCGGTGGAGGGCCAGCTCTCCTAGCCGGGTTGACCTTGCCCCTGGGGCAAGGGTGAGCGTCCTTGTCACCGGGCGGAAGGCGCCCGGTGACGGAGGATGGCGCAGTGGACGCTGCCCGGCACGGGCGGACCTGGGAGACGAAGGTGAGGGTGGAGCCGGCCCAGAAGCTGGCGTTCACCCGCGTCACCAAGGCCCAGGTGGCCCATCCGCAGATCCTGGCCGCCTTCGAGGCGGTGGAGGAGTGGATGTCCGGTCAGGGCCTGGAGATGGCCGGCCCGTGCCGGGAGGTGTACTTCGCGGACTGGAGGCATCGGGGGCGGAGGACCCGGTGTGCGATGTGGCGTTTCCGGTGAAGTGACGGCGGGGGTTGGGACAGGAGCAGGAGCTTGGACGGTGTGCTGCCCAACGGCCACCTACGGCGAGGGAGCCGAAGGGGCGCGCCGGTGTCGGGGGGCATGGGGGTCCCCCCTGCTCGAACGGAGTTGAGAGCTTGGGGGAGCGCGGAGGCCCGAAGGGCTGAGCACGATCGGCCCCCCGACACCGGCTGAGGCGCCCCGGAGGCGAACCGAGCCCCAAAAAAGAGGTCGAGCCCCCTCGGCAAGGACGGCGGGCTGGTCGAGAGGGCTCTGGGTGGTGCTTGTGCAGTTGTCGTGTGTCGGTCCGGGGCTTGTTGGCGAGGGTCAGGGAGCCCCCTAAGCCTTGACCGAGGCCACGAAGGCGTTCCAGGCGTCGGCGGGGAAGGCGAGGACCGGGCCCTGTGCGACCTTGGAGTCACGCACGGCGAGTTCGACGGCCGCGGCCGACTTGACCTCGACGCAGGCTCCGTTCCCTGCGGAATAGGAGGACTTGGTCCACGTCTCCGTGGCGCCCTGAAGCAGTGCCATTTCCACTCCTGTAGCGAGTTGCCGTAGTGCGATTCACGCCAACCATGTCGATCGATTGGCGTGATCGACGCTACTCGGCAACATCCCTTCCTGGAGTGGCCGTTCACTCGACCGGATGACATATTCCAGGCGGGTCTTCCGCTGGAGCGTTACACCGGTATACGATCCGGCGCTTCACGCGGGAGACCCCTCAACGGGCGTACTCTTTGGCCACGTCTGCGATGTACTGCCGGGATTGCTCCACATTCAGGGACTGTGCCCGCAAGTGCTCGTACATCACCGCATATCTCTGGACATCGTGCGCCTTCTCCAGGTAGAGGTCGCTGGTGACGCCCTCCAGGTACACCACGCTGGAGTCGGCCGCGTCGGCGAACTCCAGGATCGCGTACTGGCCGTTGAGCCCGGGATGCGCGCCCACCTCGAACGGCAGGACCTGCACGGTGACATGGGGCAGCTGGGACATCTCGATGAGGTGCTCCAACTGCTCCCGCATGATCAGCTTGCTGCCCACCACCCGGCGCAGCGACGCCTCGTCCAGTACGACCCACAGCCGGAGCGGGTTGTTCTCGGCGGCGATACGTTCCTGTCGCCGCAGCCGCACCTGGACCCGCTTCTCGATGTCGGTCGTCGAGGTCTCCGGCAGCGCGCCCTGCACCAGGGCCTCCGCGTAAGCGCGGGTCTGCAACAACCCGGTGACCAGCTGGGGTTCGTACACCCGCAGCGACTCGGCGTCGGTCTCCAGACCGATGTAGACGCTGTACGGGATGTCCCCGAACGCATGCCACCAGCCCTGTTGCCGGGAGTCCCGGGCCATCTCCATCAGCGAGTCGACGACCCGCTGGTCCTCGACCTCGTACACCCCGCACAGATCACGGACGTCACGCTGGCTGATGCTGCGCCGGCCGTTCTCCAGACGGCTGATCTTCGACTGCGAGACCAGCAGTCGTTCCGCCACTTCCTCGGCCGTCATGCCCTTGAGCTCGCGGAGCCTGCGCAGCTCCTGGCCCAGCCGGCGTCGCCTGACGGTTGGATTGACATTGGACGCCACGGGACGTGCACCTCCGGCTGCCTGCCTGTACCTGGCACTTTGCGTATCTGCTGTTGAGCAGACTGCCACCAAGGTGCTTACTACCGCTGGCAAACGGTGGATATGCGGCGCGTACGCGTCAGTTCGGGCACACGCAGCCGAGCGGGGCGGTGAGACGGTGTCTCATCGCCCCGCTCGGCCAGCGGCTCCCGAACCGGGTCTGTGGGGACTGACGGTGCGGCTGTCGTGCGGTGTGTGCGGTTGCGATGCCGTGGTGCTGCGGCTCAGTGGACCACGGCGCGCGCCATGGAACCGTGGCGCGGTTGCATCGGAACGCCACGAGCGGGTTCCGCTGCGACCCTGGCTCCCGGTCCGGCCTGACGGCCGGCGGAGGCCGGGTTGCGGCGTGGCTGGGCCACCGCGCCGTTCTGGACGTCCATCACGGCGTGCGCCACGAGGCCGCCCATCGGGTCGTGCCGGATCAGGTCCCGCAGCCGGGAGCGGGACGAGCGTCCCTCGTTCCCCGGATACAGGTGCTTGCCGAGGCCGACCGCGTGTGCCAGGGCGGCGAGCGCCGCGGTCCGCGGGTCCGGCGGTACGCCGGTGCGGATCGCGGAATCCAGCCGGGAACGGATCTCCCGGCTGATGGCGGTGTCCGTCGCCTGGTAACGAGTCGTCGGCAGTACCCCGCACATCTGCCCCGGTACGGCGGCAACCATGCCGCACCGCTCCAGATGCGAGAGGTACGTCTGGCGGAGCCCGAGACGCGGCCCGCCGATCCAGTGGACAGCGCGAACCGGAGCGCCGCGCCTTCGCAGCAACTCCAACGCGCAGTCCAGAGTCGGATCTCCTGTCGGCCGTGGCACCACCACGGCGATACGATCCCCGTCTGGGGCTATCCGTCCGGCCAGCGCCAGCTCCACTAGCTGTGCTCCGGCCAGACCGAGGTCGAGCGACTGCGGCTGCGCAGTGGTACCCGTGGCCGGGTCCAATGCCAGCAGCAGAAGCTCCTCCGGAATTGTTCTGCGGCTCCTGCCCATCCATGCCTCCCCGCGTGGATGAATGACAGGGTGACCCCTCTCACATTGGTCTGTCGAGAGTGCGTGACCGGTTCGTGAGGGAACCGGTAGGTATGTCGTTCTCGTCTAGCCGCATGGGTCAATCCCGCACACAGGACACTGGTACATGGTTCGGACAGCGTCGGGGAGGCGGGGTCCGGACTGCGGTTAGGGCACGGAGGGCGTGCGGCACATGGAGGAGGCATCGGTGGCGGGCGAGTCCCCCGACAAGTCGAAGCAGCGCGAGTCGTCGGCAGAACCGACGCCGGGGAGCGGGGGCCCGGTTCCCGAGGCACGCGACCCGCGTCTCGCGGTGTCCCGCCGCACCGCGGACACGGCGACCCGTGTCCTGTCGGTCCGGGACGTGCCCGCTACCGCGGGAGGCCCCGAGCAGGAGGCCGAGGACAGCCGCCTGCGCGCGGCGGTGGCAACGTGGGTCCGCACGGGCGGCTCCGTCGGGCCCGACGAGGAGGCCCAGGCCGACTCCGAGCCCGAGGACGCCCGGAACTCCGAGGCCAAGGGGGGTGAGGCTGCGGCGGTTTCGGAGACCGAGGCGGGCGATGCTGCCCACGGTTCGGAGACCGAGGACGAGGCGAGTGCCGACTCCGACGGCGAGGACGACGACCAAGGAGCGACACAGTCCGGCTCCGGGGCGAACGACGAGGACGAGTCAGCGGCCGACACCGAGGCCAAGGGCGAGGACGGATCGGCAGCGGCCGAGGCCGAGGCCGAGGACGACGAGGCGGTGGCCCAGGCCGACTCCGAGGGCAACGGCGGGGCCGCCTTCGGTTCGGAGGCCGATGACGAGGCGCACGCCGAGTCCGAGCCCGAGGGCGACCGCGGCACGGCACAGGCCGACACCGAGCCCGAGGACGCCCGCAGCGCGGCGCAGGCAAACCCCGAGACCGAGGCGGGCGAGGCTGCCCACGGTTCGGAGGCCGAGGACGAGGCGAGTGCCGACTCCGACGGCGAGGACGACGACCAAGGAGCGACACAGTCCGGCTCCGGGGCGAACGACGAGGACGAGTCAGCGGCCGACACCGAGGCCAAGGGCGAGGACGGATCGGCAGCGGCCGAGGCCGAGGACGACGAGGCGGTGGCCCAGGCCGACTCCGAGGGCAACGGCGGGGCCGCCTTCGGTTCGGAGGCCGATGACGAGGCGCACGCCGAGTCCGAGCCCGAGGGCGACCGCGGCACGGCACAGGCCGACACCGAGCCCCAGGACGCCCGCAGCGCGGCGCAGGCAAACCCCGAGACCGAGGTGAGCGAGGCTGCCCACGGTTCGGAGACCGAGGACGAGGCGAGTGCCGACTCCGACGGCGAGGACGACGACCAAGGAGCGACACAGTCCGGCTCCGGGGCGAACGACGAGGACGAGTCAGCGGCCGACACCGAGGCCAAGGGCGAGGACGGATCGGCAGCGGCCGAGGCCGAGGACGACGAGGCGGTGGCCCAGGCCGACTCCGAGGGCAACGGCGGGGCCGCCTTCGGTTCGGAGGCCGATGACGAGGCGCACGCCGAGTCCGAGCCCGAGGGCGACCGCGGCACGGCACAGGCCGACACCGAGCCCCAGGACGCCCGCAGCGCGGCGCAGGCAAACCCCGAGGCCAAGGTGAGCGAGGCTGCCCACGGTTCGGAGACCGAGGACGAGGCGAGTGCCGACTCCGACGGCGAGGACGACGACCAAGGAGCGACACAGTCCGGCTCCGGGGCGAACGACGAGGACGAGTCAGCGGCCGACACCGAGGCCAAGGGCGAGGACGGATCGGCAGCGGCCGAGGCCGAGGACGACGAGGCGGTGGCCCAGGCCGACTCCGAGGGCAACGGCGGGGCCGCCTTCGGTTCGGAGGCCGATGACGAGGCGCACGCCGAGTCCGAGCCCGAGGGCGACCGCGGCACGGCACAGGCCGACACCGAGCCCCAGGACGCCCGCAGCGCGGCGCAGGCAAACCCAGAGGCCAAGGACGGCGACGCCGCCCCGGCTTCGGAGACCGGCAACGAGGCACGCGCCGAGTCCGAGCCCGAGGACGGCGAAGCCCCGGAGGCGGGCGGCGGGGTCGAAGGCGAGGACGAGCGTCCCGGTGCCGATGACGCTGCCGTCGAGGCCGCTGACGCCGAGTCGGCTTCCGCGCCGAAGGCGGATGCCGACGCGAAGGGCTCCGCCCCGAAGTCGACGCCCGACCCCCGAACCCCCCGCGACCCGCGACCCGCCGACGGCGAGGACGCCCCGCAGGGGCCACCCGCACCCAAGGACGAGAGCCGCACGGGTGGTGCGGGTGGGAACCGCAAGGCCGAAGGCGGAGCCGAGGCCGACGCCAAGCCCACCGACGCCCCCAAATCCACCAAGACCCCCAAGCCCCCCGTCGACCACCCCACCGCCGTCTTCAAGGCGCCCAGGCCCAAGCCCCAGGTCGACCAGCCGACCACCATGCTCAAGCTGGGCGGCACCCCGAAGCCGAAGCCCACCGAGCCGGCGGACGCCGAACGCACCAGCAAGTTCGTCGCGCTCAAGCCCCTCGACGACCCGGCAACCCGCAAGCCGAAGCCGCCGGCCCAGGCACCCGCCGACGTCACCACCGCCGTCCCCCAGGTCGGCCCCGAGCGCACCACCCAGCAGCCGCTCCCGCCCAAGCTCCCGCTCGACCTGCTCGCCGAGCTGACGAACACGCCCCCGCCGCCGGAGACCCCGGTCAGGACGATCGTGCGGCGGGTCAAGATCTGGACCCCGCTGGTCATCCTGCTGGTGATCATCTTTGCGGTCGTACAGGCTCTGCGCCCCCTGCCCGCCCCCGCCCTCGCGTTGACCGCCGAGGAGTCGTACCAGTTCGACGGTGGCAAGGTCACCCTTCCCTGGCCCTCCGAGGGCCAGGGCTGGATGGACGTCGACGGCATCGGCACGATGGACAGCTTCGGCAAGCAGACGCCCGTCGCCATCGGCTCGGTGGCCAAGACGATGACGGCGTACATCGTGCTGAAGGACCACCCGCTCAAGGCGGGCGAGGAGGGTCCGACCATCACCGTCGACGCCACCGCCGAGAAGGAGGGCGGCTACGACAAGACCGGCGAGTCCACGCTCAACAGCATCAAGGCCGGTGACAAGCTCACGCTGAGGCAGGCCCTGTCGGCTGTCATGATCCCGTCCGCGAACAACATCGCCCGTCTGCTGGCCCGTTGGGACGCGGGCGGCTCCGAGGCGGCGTTCGTCAAGAAGATGAACGCCACCGCCAAGGAGCTCGGGATGACGGCGACGACGTACACCGACCCCTCCGGGCTGAAGGAGAGCACCGTCTCCACGGCCGGGGACCAGGTGAAGCTCGGCAACGCGGTCGTGAAGATCCCGGCCCTCGTGGCAATCACCAGCGCGGCCAGCTGGAAGGACCCTTCCGGACACAACTGGCCGAACTACAACCAGCTCCCCTACCTCGTGGGCGCGATCGGCATCAAGACCGGCAGCACCACCGCGGCAGGCGGCAACCTCCTCTTCGCCGCCCGCAAGAAGGTCGGCGGCGAGACGGTCACCGTCGTCGGCGCGATCCTCGGCCAGCACAAGCCGTCGATCCTCGACACGGTCAACGCGGTCAGCAAGACGGCGCTGCTCGCCGCCGAGGACGCGCTCACGTCGGCGAAGACCGTGAAGAAGGGCGATGTGGTCGGGTATGTGGACGACGGCCTCGACGGGCACACCCCGGTCGTCGTCACCGAGGACGTCACCGCCGTCGGCTGGGCCGGCCTGAAGGTGAAGCTGTCCTTCGCCTCCGACACCGTCCCGCACACCGCGAAGGCCGGGACCAAGGTCGGCACACTCACCGTCGGTGACGGCAAGACCGGCGCGGTGCAGGTCCCGGTGGCCCTGAAGGAGGACCTGACCGAGCCCGGCTTCGGCAGCAAGCTGACCCGTCTCGGCTGACGCATACGGCACAGTCCGTCACCGCACCCCGTCGCGGAGCCCCCACCCGGGAGCCCCGCGGCGGGGTGCGTGCTAGCGTCACGAATCGGGGCAGGTCGCCGGTGAGCGGGACCCGGCCGCGAACTGGACGAGAAGCGGCCGGGAACACCAAGGGACACGGCCGAGAACAGAAGACGGGACACGGGGAGTGCCTTCAGGTGGCCACAGCGGAGCCGACACGCGCCGACGACGCCGATCCGGGCCCGGGATCCGGCCCGCGAATACGCCTGCCCGAAGCTGACACGGACGGTCACGGCACCGGGTCGTACGGCCCCGACGAGAGCCCTGGCGACAGCCACGACGACCGCCCTGACGACAGCCGCGGCGACCGTCGTGCGTGCGGCCCGAGCGCCAGCCCCACCGGCAGACGGGCCCGGCTGCTCGCCGCCGCCGAGCCGCTTCGGCAGCGGCTGCTGCTCCATCCGGTGCTGTCCATGACCGCGCTGGCCGGTGTGCTGCACATCATCTGGTTCTTCACGTTCGCCAACAGCGGCGGCGACCTCGCGGCGCAGGACGCGTGGGCCGAGTTCGTCGGCCGGCACCCCGATTCGGCGTACAACCTCGCCTGGTACGGCGGGATGCACCCGGTGTCGTACAGCGTGGTGTCGCCGTATCTGATGTCGGTCCTCGGTGTCCGTACGACGATGATGATCGCCGGGACGGTCTCGGCGGGCCTGCTGACGTTGATCCTCATCCGCAGCCGGGTCGTGAAGAACCCGCTGTGGGCCGCGCTGGCCGGGGTCTTCGCACTGATATGCAACGCGGTCTCGGGCCGGGTGACCTTCGGTCTCGGCACGATGTTCGCGCTCGGCGCGGTCGCGGCCGTGTTCTGCTGGCCGTACCGCTGGCGGCACAAACGGTGGGCGAAGGCGCTGGTCGCCGCGCCGCTCGCCGCGCTCGCCACCATGGGCTCCCCCGTCGCGGGCCTGTTCGTGGGCCTGATCGCGGCGGCGCTCTTCCTGCAGAAGCGGCGGCCCGGCGCCTGGGCGCTGGGGCTCGCGCCGTCGGCGGTCGTCGCCGTCTCGGCCTTGCTGTTCCCCTTCTCCGGCACCCAGCCGATGACGATCCTCTCGGTGATTCTGCCGCTGTTGTACGGGCTGCTGTGCCTCTTCCTCGTCCCCAAGGAGTGGCGGACCGTCCGGCTGACCGCCGGGGTCTTCAGCATCGGGGTGGTGCTGGTCTGGCTGGTCAGCTCGCAGATCGGGTCGAACATCTCGCGGCTGCCGATGCTGTTCGCGGGTGTGACGCTGATCGCGGCGCTGCCGTTCGCGGTGCCGCGCTCGCGCAAGTGGTACACGATCGTGCTGGCGTTCCTCGGGACCGTCGGCTGGATCGGCTTCAAGTCGGTCGACGACATCATCCATACGACCCCGGCGGCGTCCTGGGCGCGCGAGCTGGCCCCGCTCGTGAACGAGCTGCAGGAGGTCGGCGCCGAGAAGGGCCGCGTCGAGGTGGTCCCGGCCCGCTCCCACCGCGAGGCCTCCGCGCTCGCGCCGTACGTCAACCTGGCCCGCGGCTGGAACCGCCAGGCCGACATGGAGCGCAATCCGCTCTTCTACGACGACACGCTCAACTCGGCGAACTACCACGAATGGCTCCAGCGCTGGGCCGTCCACTTCGTCGTGCTGCCCAAGGACGATCCGGACGGGGACGGCGGCGAGCGCGAGCGGACCCTGGTCCGGCGCGGTATGCCATATCTGAAGCAGATCTGGGGCGACGCCAACTGGCAGCTGTTCAAGGTGACCGACCCGGCGCCGCTCGCCGAGCCCGACGCGGTGGTCGACCGCGCCGAGCAGGGCGAGCTGACGATCGAGGTCCGCCGGGCCGGCCGCATCCTCATCCGGATCCCGTACTCGCCGTGGCTGAGCATCGTCGACGCCCAGGGCAAGAGCCTCAAGCCGCCCCAGGAGACCGAGGCCTCCAAGCACCGCGCCGACGGCACGCCGAAGTCGTACGACAACGTCAACGGCTGTCTGATGGAGACGCGGGAGGACGCGCAGGGGGACAAGTGGACGAT
Source organism: Streptomyces sp. HUAS 15-9 (assembly GCF_025642155.1). Lineage (NCBI taxonomy): Bacteria > Bacillati > Actinomycetota > Actinomycetes > Kitasatosporales > Streptomycetaceae > Streptomyces > Streptomyces qianjiangensis. Next base: position 3,811,792 of record NZ_CP106798.1, read on the forward strand.
GCTGCTGGCCCCCAAGGCCGGTACGTACCACTTGGCCGCGCCCTACCAACTCCCACGAGGCACTCCGTGCCCGGACGAACTCAGGTGACCGTCGGCCGGTGCGAGCCCGCTGGGGGCTGCCGCCCCCGAAGGCCGAACGGTGACGCCTACGCCGGCCGGTACACGGCCTGGGCCGGGTCCTGCCTGTCAGCGTTCCGCAGCGCGCGTGTCAGCGTCGCCACGGTGTCGCTCCACTTCAGCCTGCCCGCCAGTTGGCCACGGACCTGGTCGGCGAAGTGGAGGGCGGCGGGCAGGTCGCCCAGGATGCCGTCAATGGCCGCCGCCCATGCCGCCGTGTCACGGCGCTGGTGATCGTGGACGTCGACGATCATCGGCTCGGCGTTGCGCCCGAGGAGCTCGCGCAGCAGCTCGGCGGATCCGCACTTGGCGCTCACCAGGACGGGGGTGCCCGCGGCGATCGCCTCAAGGGGGACCAGCCCGAGTCCTTCGACGCAGGAGGGCATGACGCACACCGCGGAGCGGCCGAGGTCGCGGTGCAGTTCGGCGGGGTCGACGGAGTAGGCGCGTACGTCGACGCGTTCGCGAGCGAGGCCGGACAGCCCGGCCTGTTCGCCGTGCAGCGCGCCGCACTGGTCCCGCAGGGCGCCGCGGACGAGCAGCCCGGCGGTGCTGTACCTGTCCGCGACGACGGCCACGGCCCGGGCGGCGATGTCCAGGCCCTTCAGGACCACGTCGTCGGTGCGGCCGAGGACGAGCACATGGTGTGCCTGGTGCAAGGAGGCCGAACACCTGCGCAAACCGCCGTCGGGACACAACTGTCAGTGGGGCAAGTACTCCTGACGAATGATCACGCAGTCACGAATGAGCCCTTGCGCGAGGTCCTCGACCCCGCACAAGGGCTGATCGCCGCCGGAGCGTTCACCGCAGCTCGTCCACGTAACGGTCCGTCCCGGGCACCGTGGGGACGAACGGGGCGACGAGCTGCACGCTCCCCAGTCCCGAGGCCGCCACTGCCGTGTCCAGGTCCGCGAAGTGCTCGCGCCAGTTCTCGCGGGGATCGTGCTGGAGGAACCACAGCAGGGTGAGCCGGGTGTCGACGCCCTCGACCTGCTTCACATAGGTCATGCGATCGCCGGGGAGTGGGGTCGGGCGGAAGACGGTCACCATGGCGGTCGGGGAGCCCTCCACCCGCTTCGGGAGGTGCCGGGTGCGGAGCCACTCCAGGAGTTCGGCACGCCGCTCGGGGGACTCGGCGTCGATGACCTCGACCACCAGTCCCGCATAGGGATGGTCGAGGGCGTGGAAGTCCCTCGGTCCCGCCGCGCCGTCGCGGTAGACCGTCGCCTCGTGGTCCTGGAAGGCCGTGAAGACGTGGGTGCGGTCCTGGTAGACGCGGGCGTCGCGATTGAGGCGCTTGTTGATGGCGACGGTCCACTTCATGTGGTCGTCGTAGCGGCCGTCGGTGATCCAGTACGTCGAGATGTAGCAGCCGGCGGTGACGGGCCGGGCTATCGCGGACTTCTCCGGGTAGCGCAGGAGCTGCAGGTCCCGGGTCGCCACCCAGCGGCGGCCCGCGTACATCCAGGGCATGGCCATCGCGCCGGCGTAGTAGTGGTCGTCCTCGTACCAGCGGTTGTAGGCGTACTCATGGCCGGGGTGCGGCTCGACCATGGTGATCAGGGCGTGGCCGGGGCGGACGCCGTACGGGCCGACGGCGGCCAGTTCGGCGTACCGCTCGCTGCGGGTCTCCTCGCTCATGCCGTTCCCCTTCCGCTTCCGCGCTCTCTTCCGTCCTCCGGCGCTCGCCCATACTCTGACGGACCGTCAGATGAAGCGCCAGGGCCGGGAGGTCGCCATGTCACTGCTCGCGGGCAAGACCGTCGTCGTCTCGGGGGTCGGGGCGGGTCTCGGCCACCAGGTCGCGGCGGCGGTCGTACGGGACGGGGGGAACGCGGTGCTCGGGGCGCGCACCGAGGCGAACCTCGCGAAGAGCGCGGCCGAGATCGATCCGGCCGGGGCGCACACGGCGTACCGGACGACGGACATCACCGACGAGGGGCAGTGCGAGGCGCTTGCGGAGCTGGCGCGAAAGCGGTTCGGGGCGATCGATGCCGTGGTGCATGTGGCGGCCTGGGACTCCTACTTCGGCGGTGTCGAGGACGCGGACTTCGCGACCTGGCAGTCGGTCATCGACGTCAATCTGCTGGGGTCGCTGCGCATGACCCGGGCCTGCCTGCCGGCGCTGAAGGAGCGCGGCGGGTCGGTCGTCTTCATCGGGACCCAGTCGGCCATCGCCGCACCGACACAGGTGAAGCAGGCCGCGTACGCCGCCTCGAAGGGCGCCCTGACCAGCACGATGTACTCCCTGGCCCAGGAACTCGGCCCGCACCGGATCCGCGTCAACACGGTCCTGCCCGGCTGGATGTGGGGCCCACCGGTGCAGGCGTACGTCCAGTTCACCGCCCACACGGAGTCCGTACCGGAGGCGACGGTCCTGAAACGCCTGACAGCCCGGATGGCCCTTCCCGAACTGGCGACGGACGGCGACGTGGCGGACGCGGCGGTGTTCCTCGCCTCGGACCGCGCACGGGCCATCACCGGGCAGTCCCTGCTGGTCAACGCCGGGGAGCTGATGCGCTGAGGGGTGCTCCCAGCCGGTCGAGGCGTTCCCGCAGCTGTTCATATAGGTGAATCAAGGTCAGCAAGTGGAACATTTTTGCTTGCTCTTGACCTTCCGCTTGCTTGTCGTGCTCGCGTAACCGCACCCACGATGAGCGGGCACTTCGCGGCCTTCCCCGTCCCCGCTCCGCTTATGCGAAGTGCCAGCCAGCTGGGCGGAGTTCACAAGGCGGACCCTGGAAGGGGGGCATATGAACGCTCTCGACTGGACCGTGCTCATCGCCTACTTCGGCGTGATGGTCGCGATCGGCATCTGGTCGCACAAGCGCGTGGACGACGTCAGCGACTTCTTCACGGCCGGCGGCAAGATGCCCTGGTGGCTGTCCGGCATCTCGCACCACATGTCCGGCTACAGCGCGGTGATGTTCACCGGATACGCGGGCATCGCCTACACCTACGGCGTCACCTCCTTCGTCACCTGGTCCTTCCCGATCGCGCTCGGCATCGCCATCGGTTCGAAGATGTTCGCGCCGCGCATCAACCGGCTGCGGTCCAGGCTCCATGTCGCATCCCCGCTGGAGTATCTGAAGAACCGTTACAACCTGCCCACCCAGCAGGCCCTGGCCTGGTCCGGCATGCTGCTGAAGATCGTGGACGTGGGCGCGAAGTGGGCCGCGATCGCGACGCTCCTGTCGGTCTTCACCGGCGTCTCGCTGAACCAGGGCATCCTCATCACCGGCGCCATCACGGCCGTGTACTGCACGATCGGCGGCCTGTGGGCGGACGCGCTGACCGAACTCGGCCAGTTTGTCATCCAGTTGCTCGCCGGACTGTCGATGTTCGTCGCGGTCGTCGCCAAGCTCGACGACAAGAACATCGGTTTCCTCGGCGCCTGGGACGAGCCCGCGCTGCACGGCCACGGCAAGCCGCTGGTCGGCCCGTACGGCACCGTCTTCCTGCTCGCGTTCCTCTTCATCAAGCTCTTCGAGTACAACGGCGGCATGCTCAACCAGGCCCAGCGCTACATGGCGACGGCCGGCCCACGGGAGGCCACCCGCTCCGCACGCCTGTCGGCGGCCCTCTGGCTGGTCTGGCCGGTGATCCTCTTCTTCCCCATGTGGATGTCACCGCTGCTGGTGCACGCGAACAAGCCCGACGGCTCCGACTCCTACGCCCTGATGACCGAACAGCTCCTGCCGCACGGCCTGCTGGGCCTGGTCATCGTCGGCTTCTTCTCCCACACCATGGCCATGTGCTCCTCCGACGCCAACGCGATCGCCGCGGTGTTCACTCGGGACGTGGCACCGGTGCTCTCGGCACGGGCCCGGGCCTGGAACGAGCGGTCGGGGCTGATCGCGGCGCGGGTGACCACGGTCGTCTTCCTCGCCCTGTCGATGTCGGTGGCGACACAGGTCAACTCCCCCACGTTCAAGGACATCATCACCGTCGTCATCAAATGGGTCGCCGGTCTGATGGGCCCGATCGCGATCCCGATGATGCTGGGCCTGCTCCGCCCGTTCCGCCGCTCCGGCCCGACGGCCGCGCTCACCAGCTGGGCGGCGGGTCTGCTGGCCTTCTGGCTGGTCAACTACCCGATCAACTGGAACGTCGACGGCGGAGTCCCGCTCCAGTACCAGGTGTCCGTACCGCTGGCCGTCTCCCTGGTCCTGTACATCCTCATCGGCTACCTGAAGCCGGAGGACACCCCGGAGCGGCTCGCGGTCATCGAGCGGATCAACACGGACGGAGACGGGGCGGCGGCCCCGGTGCCGGCCACGGCGGAGACGGAACCCGCGTAACCACAGGTGGCCACCGCGTGGGGCTTACGCCCCTCGCGGATACCTCGCCAGCCACCCCGGAGCCGCCCCCGCCGGACCGTGCAGCGCCGGGCCCTGGGTCATCTCCATCGCGAAGTCGTCGGCCAGTTCCAGGATCGTGGGGCGGCCCTCCAGTTCGGCCAGCCAGGCCGGCGGGAGGGCCGTCTCGCCGTGCAGGGCGCCGAGCAGACCGCCGGTCAGCGCACCCGTGGCGCCGGAGGGGCCGGCCTGGTTGACCGCCAGGCACAGGCCGTGCCGTACGTCCTCCCCCACCAGCGCGCAGTACACGGCGGCGGCCAGCAGGCCGTCCGCGGCCCCGTCGCCCGCCAGCTCCTCCACCCGCGCCGGGCCGGGCATCCCCTGCCGCACCGTGCCCAGCGCGTGCTGGAGGGCGTCGGAGACGGGCTGGTGGCCGGGGCGGACGGCGAGCAGGGCGAGCGCGCGCTGCACGGCGCCGTCCAGGCTGTCGCCGCGGGCCAGCGCGTGCACGATCACGGCGTACGCGCCCGCCGACAGATACGCGGTGGCGTGACCGTGGGTCTGGGTCGCGCACTCCACCGCCAGCTGCAGCACCAGCTGTGATTCCCAGCCGACCAGCAGTCCGAAGGGTGCCGAGCGGACGACGGCCTCCGGGCCCTGCTCGCCCGGGTTCTTGGGGGCCTCCAGCGTGCCCATGTTCTCGTCGCCGAAGCCGATCAGCAGCGCACGCGACGGATCGCGGCGGGCGTACAGCCACTCCTCGCGGGCCAGCCAGCCGTCGTCCTTGCGGCGCTCGTCCGGGCCCCAGTCCCGCTGGGTGGCCGCCCAGCGCAGATACGCCCGGTGCAGATCGGTCGGCGGATGCCAGGCGCCGGTGTCACGGCGGACCTGGGCGCGTATCAGCCCGTCCACCGTGAACAGGTTCAGCTGGGTGTGATGGGTCACGGCGCCGCGTCTGCCGTAGGCCAGGGCGAGGTCGACGAGGCCCTCGACGCCGTACGACGCCTGGATCTCCTCCATGGTGAGCCCGTCGACCGGGGCACCGAGCGCATCCCCGACGGCGGCGCCGAGGAGGGTGCCGCGCACCCTGCTGCGGAAGTCCTGCTGCTCGGCACGGCCCCAGACGGCGCCGGATGTCGCCCCCATCGAGACCTCCCCACAGCGGCGTCCGTACGTACGACGCTCAGCACTGTAATCGACCGAGGACGATCGATTCACGGGGGCAAATCATCCCGGCCCGGTCATTCCCGTACACCGATGGGTGTTCCTGGACGCACGTCCGGTCGTGCCCGGAGAGGCGGTCAGCGGCTGAGTCCGGCGTCAGCCGTACCAGGTGATGTTGCAGACGTAGACGCACTCATGGCGCGGTACGGGCAGGAAACTGATGAAGCCGCGCCCACCCAGGATGTCGAACTCACGCAGGCCGCCCTCCCGGTCGAGTGGCCTGCCCACCTTGACGGAGTCGCGACCGAGCGCGGCCAGTTCGGCAGCCAGCCGTTCTACTTCCGCCACGACTCCCGTCGGCAGGCCTCCCATGACGTACTCGGCACCGGGGTTGTAGTCCCAGGCCCAGTCCGTCCCAGTCCGGCCTCCGCCTCGGCCGCCTCCCGGATCGAGCGGATCTCGGTGATGGCCGCTGCCGGGTCCTGCTCCCCCGCGTCCACGATGTGCTCCAGCTCACGCAGCCGGGCGGCGCGATCAGGATGCCGCTCGATCGCCACGAACACGGCCCAGGAGTGCACGAAGGCTCGCAGCGGCGCGAGGCTCTGCGTCTGCTGTGCGTTCGTCGTGGCTTCGAAGAGGTGCTGCGTCAGGGCCGGGACACGGCTCGGGGCGATACGCGCAACCGCCACCCGCAGCGCGTCCGGCGTGAGCTCGGGCATGGGGATCAGCGGTCCGTACGGGCCGTCGGTCTGGGCGCTCACGGTGACCTCCGGTGCGGGTGGCTCGGTCCTCGTACGGTACCGTTGACATCCTCCCCCTCTTGAAAGAGGGGGATTCCAACCTAGGTGGGTTGAGGTTCACGGACACTCGAACGGCCGGTGGCCGCTGTTGTCCCTCCGGCACCGGCTGATCGCCGGGGCGGGGAATCCCGCCCTGTCCTGCCGCGACGTTGTTTGCTGCGTTCTCATCGGCGTTGCAGGCGAATCCGCAGGACACGCAGACGAACTCGGCTTGGCTCTTGCGCGAGTTTTTCTCGATCCATCCACATGCGGAGCAGCGCAGACTCGTGTACGGGGCGGGGATGTCCTCGACGCGGCCGGGGGCCTTCTCACCGGTCCGCCGACGCAGAAGACCCCAGCCCTGGGCAAGGATGGCCCGGTTCAGCCCGGCCTTCTGCTGCACGCGCGTGCCGGGCTGCTCAATGGTCCCCTTCGCCGAGGCGGTCATATTCTTGATGTTCAGCTTCTCGAACCGCACCAGGTCGTACGACCGTGCGAGCAGCGTCGAGGTCTTCTCGCACCAGTCCCTGCGCAGGTTTGCCTCACGCGCCTTCAGCTTGGCTACCTTGGCGTACTCGGTGGTCTTGGCGTCGCTGTCCTTCGGGAAGCGCGCCGCCCGACGCTGGTGCTTGCGGATCTGCGCACGCTCCTTGACGGTGAGCTGGGGGCAGTTCAGCCGTCGGCCGTCGGACAGGGCGGCGGTGATCTTCACGCCTCTGTCGATCCCGATGATCTCGCCCGTTTTCGGGGTCGGGATCGGCTTGGGGACGATAGCGAACGCGATGTGCCACTGGTCGTTCTTGAAGGTGACGCGGAACGTTTTCGCCTGAGGCAGCTCCTGCCGGGTGAGGCGGAAGCGGACCCAGCCACATCCTGGCACTTTCACCTGAGCCCACCGGCGGTTGAGCTTGTGCACCACCACCGAGCGGCCCATGACCTGCTTGCCGGTCCTGGCGTTCAGCTTCCGCGAGCCGTCCACCTCGAACTCCGGTACTCGGTCGGTCCCGATGACACGGAAGCCCTCATGCACGTACTTCTTACGCCAGGTCGGCTCACCGAACCCGGAGGTGAACCGGGCGGTCTTGGCCTTGGCGAAGTCCTTCAGTGCCTGCTGCTGGACATCGGCGTTGCCCGCGCGTAGCCATGCGTTGTCACGCCGGGCCTCGGTGAGCTGGCGGCACTGCTCGGCGAAGCCAGGCGCGGACTTCCGGCCTGGCTTCCAGTGCGAGTGCTGCTCGACCGCAAGGTTCCATGCGTACCGGGCGTGCGCGCAGTGTTCGAGCATGATGCTCGCCTGCTCGCTCGTCGGGTACATACGGAAACGTGACATGCCGACCCCCTGGCAGCACATAGCGTGATCATGCGGGCTTGTTGCGGCTGACGCTGCACCACAACCGGCTCGCCACGCCAGCCGAGTTAGGCATATTCACTCCGGCGGGTGATCGACGGGGGCGGTGGGGGTGGGTTCGGTTCTTTCCCCGGTTCTTTGGTCTTTTGACGTCGGGAACCGCCGGGTCACGCCTCGTCGCGACCCGGTACGAGTTCGGCCCACACCGTCTTGCCGTGCGCGGGTGCCTCGTCCACGCCCCAACGGTCCGCGTACACCGCCACGATCCGTAACCCCCTGCCGGTTTCCGCGTCCCCTGCCGCCGGATCCTGGATTCGCGGGATCCGGTCACCCCGGGCATCGGTCACCTCGATACACAGGGTGCCGTCGTCGTGCAGCTTCAGCCCCAGCCGGAAGTCCCGTCCGCTGACGCGTCCATGGAGTACGGCGTTGGACGCCAGCTCCGCCACCACATGCGCGGCCCCCTCGAACGGCACTCCCCACTCGTCCAGTTGACGTTCCGTGAACAGCCGGGCGAGTCGAGCACCCCTTCGAGTGGCGGACAGTTGGATCCGGAGGTGGGATTTCTGGTTCATGTCACCCAGAGTGGCCATCCGTCCCTACGCTGAACAGCAGCGACCCCGGTACGTAGCGTCGCTGTCCGGGTGGTCCGCGTGATCGTACGGCTCGTACATCGGGAGGGAAGCGTGGAGGACGAGGAGGCCGAGGCCGTACTCAAGACGGTCGGGCGCCAGGTGAAGATGTGGCGGGAGGCCGCCGGACTGCGGCAGCCGGAACTCGGGGCGGCCATCGGCTACGGCGAGGAGATGGTCTCGTCGGTGGAGCGCGGGCGCAGGATTCCCAAGCCCGACTTCCTGGACAAGGCCGATGAGGTGGTCGGGGCGGGCGGGAAACTCTCCGCGATGAAGGAGGACGTGGAGAAGGCGCGTTATCCGAAGAAGGTCCGGGATCTGGCGAAGCTGGAGGACGACGCCGTCGAACTGGGCGCCTACGCCGGCCACAACATGCACGGCCTGCTGCAAACGCCCGAATACGCACGGGCCTTGTACGCGATGCGGCGGCCCGCGTACCCGGAGGACGAGATCGAGCGGCACGTCGCGGCACGCATGGCGCGGCAGCGCGTCTTCGATCGCGTGCCCGCGCCGCTCCTCACCTTTGTCCAGGAAGAGGTGACGCTGCGAAGGCCCATCGGGGGCAGAATGATTCTGCGGCAACAGCTCGAACACCTGTTGGAGATCAGCGCGTTGAGGCACGTCGAGATCCAGATCATGCCGACGGACCGCGAGGACCACGCGGGCATGGGCGGGCCGATCCGGCTGCTGAAGCTCCGGGACGGGAAGACCCTGGGGCACTCGGAGGCGCAGTTGCACAGTCGTGTGATCAGCAATCCGCGCGAGGTCCAGATCCTGGAGATGCGTTATGGAATGATCCGGGCGCAGGCTCTCACGCCCCGGGAGTCACAGGCCTTCATCGGGAAAGTACTGGGAGAAGAGACATGACCCCCGCGACCCTGCACTGGTTCAAGAGCAGCTACAGCAGCAACGACGGCCCTGATTGCGTCGAGATCGCCATAGCCCCCGCCGCCCCCACCGTCCACGTCCGCGACTCCAAGGACAGGGACGGCGCGCGGCTCGCGTTCACGGGTGCCTCGTGGGCGGACTTCGTGACGTTCGCGGGGCGCTGAGCGTCAACCGGTGAGGCGGTCGTGCAGGGTGCGGGCCGGTGCGTAGTCGGGGCTGAGCTCCAGCGCGCGGGCCACGTCGGCCAGCGCCCGCTCCGTGTCCCCGAGTCCGAGGTGCGCCTCCGCCCGCCGGCACAGGGCCCACGGGTAGGAGGGGTTGAGCTCCAGGGCCCGGTCCAGATCGGCGAGGGCCTCGCGGTGGCGGCCGAGGCTGGACAGCGACACCCCCCGGCTCGCGTATGCCGACGCGTACTCGGGGTCGATGGCGAGCGCGCGCTCGTAGTCGGCGAGCGCCTCCTCGTCGCGACCGGCCACGCGCAGCGCGTCACCCCGTTCGCAGTGCCCCCAGCCCCAGTCGGGCCAGAGGGTGAGGGCCCGGTCGAGGTCGGCCAGCTGCCGGTCGTGGTCGCCGAGGCCGCGCCAGACCCGGGCCCGGCGGCCGAGCGCCCAGGCATAGTCCGGCTTGAGCTCCAGCGCGCGGTCGAGGTCCGCCAGCGCCGCGTCGAGATCCCCGGCACGCTCGTGGGCGGCGCCGCGCGAGGCCCGGGCGAACTCGCTGGCGGGGTCACGGAGGATGCCTTCGGTCAGGTCCCGCAGCGCCTCGTCGTGGTGGCGCAGAAGGCGGTGGTACTCACCACGCAGGATGACGTTGTACGGGTTGTCCGGTTCCAGCGCGACCACCCGGTCGAGACCGGCGACCGCGGCCTCGTAGTCCCCCAGTCCGCCCCGGGTCGCGGCCTTCGCGCGATGCGCCCGCACCAGGTCTGGGTCGAGGGCGAGGGCACGGTCGTACTCCTCCAGCGCCCTCTCGTGATCGCCGTCCCGCGCGAAGGCGTCACCCCGCAGCGCCATCGCCTCCGCCCGCCACGGCTCGTCGCCCCGCGCGCGATCAAGGAGCAGCCGGAGCGCCTCGGCCGGCCCGCTCCCCGCGAGCGTCTCCGCCAGCCCGCTCCCCCAGGTCCGCACGGCCTCCGCGTCCGCGTCCTCACCGGCCTCGGCCAGGACCCGCGCCCAGCGCAGCGCCACCTCGTCGCCCTGCCCGCAGGCGTGGACGACATCGGCCAGGACCACGGGCAGCGCGGCCCGGGGCGCCGCGCACAAGGAGTGGTAGGACTCCGCGAGCCGCAGCTCCCGCCAGTCGGCGTCCGCCCACCGGCGCAGGAGGTCCAGCCCGGCCTCGGCCTCTTCCCGCCAGCGCCCGAACACCTCCGCGAGCCGTCCGTGCCGCTCGGCCCACCCCCGCGGCGACCGTGTCCGCTGCAACCGCAGCATCGGCGCCCGTACGACATCGTGGTACCGCAGCCGCTCCCCCCGCCCGTCGACGAACGGCAGTCCCCTCAACCACCCGTACAGCGAGTCGAGTTCGGACTCCTCGCAGTCCACCACCGCCCGGAACACATCCGCGTCCAGCCGCCGGGGCAGCGCGCAGGCCAGGGCGACCCGGCGCCGTACCGGATCCCGCTCCCACTTCAGGAACCGCTCCACGGCGTCCGCGCTCGGATCGCCCACGTCGTCCGGACCGGCGGGCCGGGCCTGCGCGAGCGTGGAGACGAGCACCGGCAGTCCGCCCGTCAGCCGCAGCACCTCGGCGACCACCGGCTCGTCCCGCACCCCCCGGTCCGCCAGCAGCCCCCGCGCCTCCGCCTCCGTGAACGCCCCGAGCGGCACGTCGGTCATGAAGTCCGCGAAGCCGCCCCAGCGGGCGGTGTCGAAGGGGCGCTGGCCGGAGGTCACCACGACGACGTCGGCGGGCAGGACCCCGTACCGGTCGGTGGTCATCACCTCGTGCAGCCAGCCGTCGAGGAACGGCCCGGTGCGTTCGTAGGTGTCGAAGAACAGGACCAGCCACGGGACCGCCGACGCGACCGCGGTCAACTCGCCCAGCAGCACCGGCGTCAGCACCCGCTCCGGGGACAGCACCAGTTGTACGTCCTCCTGATTGCGGAAGCGCGCGCTGAGTCCGGCCCGCAGCCGGTCCGCGCCCTGCGCGATCCGGTCCGCGTCCAGGGCGGGGGCGAAGGCGCCGGCCACCGGGACGAGGCCGAGGCCCACCAGGCCCGCCCGGGCCAGCGCCAGGCTGCCCGCCGACGGCTCGTCCGGTTCCGATACGGCGACGGCGGCCGCCTCCGCCTCGTGCCGGCGCTCGCGGTGCGCGGCCAGCATCCGGTCCAGCTCCTTCAACCGGTGCCCCTGAGCGGCGAGTTGGTGGCCGATCACGGCCATCGTCTCCGGCACGCTCCCGGCGCCCTCGTCGACATACACGGTCGGCGCGCCGAGTTCCCGGGCGATCTGCTCCAACTCCCGAACCAAGAAGGTCTTTCCGACGCCCGCGTCACCGTGCACATGGAAGAGGAAGCGGTGTCGCTCGTCCTCGGGCGGAATTCCGAAGTTCGCCCGGAACGCGGCCCGTTCGGCGCCACGCCCCACGAAACCGGCACGCCTGCGCCGTGCGATCAGCTCCTGCATCGACGGCCGCGCCTGCGCCATCCGTCCGTCCCCTCATCCGGAGCCAACACCCCGCCATTCTGGCTCAATCCGAGCGGCACGCGGCGGGCCGGGCAGGGAAAGATCATCCCCATGACCACCCCCACCTCAGGCACCTCACGCACCCTTCGCCTCTCCGCGGCCCTGCTCACCGCCACCGTCGCGCTCTACATCTCCCTCGTCGCCCTCGGGAACATCACGGACTTCGGGACCAACCAGCAATTCGTGCGGCATGTTCTCGCCATGGACACCACGTTCAAGGACGACGACCTGATGTGGCGGGCGATCACGAGCAAGGGGCTTCAGGACGCCGCGTACATCGCCATCATCGTGTGGGAGACGGTCACGGCGCTCGTGCTGATCGCCGGGACGTGGTTCTGGGCGAGACGCCGGCACGACCGCGCCCGGCAGCTCTCCACCTACGGGCTGCTGATGCTCATGCTGCTCTTCGGCGCCGGGTTCATCGCGATCGGCGGTGAGTGGTTCGCCATGTGGCAGTCGAAGACCTGGAACGGGCTGGACGCGGCGACCCGCGTCCTCGTGCTCACCGGGATCAGTCTGATCGTCGTACAGCTGCCGGAGAAGTCGGCTACTTGACGACGGTCACCTTGGTGTTCGGCTCCGTGCCGAAGGTCCACAGTGCCGTGCCGTCCGCCTTGGGCATGCGGATGCCGCTGGTCTGCTTGCCCTCGGCGGGCGCCGGGGAGGAGCCGTCGGCCGCGTTGGAGAAGGCGATCGACAGGCCCGATTTTGCCGCGAAGTACAGAATATGCTCGATCTGCACGCCGTCGGAGCCGGTGGTGGACGCGAGGGTCTTGGAGATCGTGTAGGTGCCGGGGTCGGGGCTCACCGTTCCCGGCCAAACCGTGAAGGAGCGGCCGGCCTTGTCGCTCGCGTCGACCAGCCACACCCGCTTCTGCCCGAGCGAGTAGACGACCCGGCGGCCCATGCCCGAGTCCGCCGGTACCGCGGGGACGGTGGACGTCTTCGGCTTCGACTTCTGCTTCGACGCGTCGGACCCGTGCGCGCCTGCCGACGCCGAGGCGCTCGGCCGGACGGACGCGGCCGTCGGGTGCGGGCCCCTGTCCGCCTGTACGGCGAGGACGACGACGGCGGCGGTCGCCCCCGCCGTAAGGCCGGTGACCCAGGCCCACGAGGGCAGTCGGGCAGGCACGGGCACGCATCTCCTCAGCTCCGGGTCCCCCATCGCACAGGGGTCGGATCATCGTACTGCGAGCGCTACCGGGCCCTCCCGAGCGCTACCTCAGTCCAGCACCGGCAGCAGCTCCGGCAGATGCCCGTCCGACGCCGCCGCCACCCGCTGCCGCTCCTCCGACACCTCCCCGTACAGCGTCGTCCGCGGCCGTGCCGGGCGGCCGGCCGCCTCCGCCACCGCGATCAGCTCCCTGACCGACTTGTACGAGCCGTACGACGAGCCCGCCATCCGGGAGATCGTCTCCTCCATGAGCGTGCCGCCCAGGTCGTTGGCTCCGGAGCGGAGCATCTCCGCCGCACCCTCCGCGCCCAGTTTCACCCAGCTTGTCTGGATATTGGGGATCCACGGGTGCAGCAACAGCCGGGCCATCGCCGTCACCGCCCGGTTGTCCCGTGTCGTCGGCCCGGGGCGCGCGATGCCCGCCAGATAGACGGGGGCGTTGGTGTGGATGAAGGGCAGGGTCACGAACTCGGTGAAGCCGCCCGTCCGCTGCTGGATACCGGCCAGGGTGCGCAGATGGCCGAGCCAGTGGCGGGGCTGGTCCACATGGCCGTACATCATCGTCGAGCTCGACCGGATGCCCAGCTCGTGTGCGGTCGTGACGACCTCGATCCAGGTGGCCGTGGGCAGCTTGCCCTTGGTCAGCACCCAGCGGACCTCGTCGTCGAGGATCTCCGCCGCCGTGCCCGGGATGGTGTCGAGGCCCGCCTCCTTGGCCGCCGTGAGCCACTCACGGACGGACATGCCCGTACGGGTCGCGCCGTTGACCACCTCCATCGGCGAGAAGGCGTGCACATGCATACCGGGGACCCGCTCCTTGACCGCCTTGGCGATGTCGAAGTACGCCGTCCCGGGCAGGTCCGGATGGATCCCGCCCTGCATGCACACCTCGACCGCTCCCACGTCCCACGCCTGCTGGGCGCGGTCGGCGACCTGCTCCAGGGACAGCGTGTAGGCGTCGGCGTCCGTGCGGCGCTGGGCGAAGGCGCAGAAGCGGCAGCCGGTGTAGCAGACGTTGGTGAAGTTGATGTTCCGGGTGACGACGTACGTCACGTCCTCGCCGACCGCCGACCTGCGCACGTCGTCCGCGATCCGGGTCAGCGCGTCCAGCGCCGGGCCGTCCGCGTGGAAGAGGGCCAGCGCCTCGGCGTCGGTCAGTCGCGTCGGGTCGTCGGCGGCGGTCGCCAGGGCCGCGCGGACGTCGGCGTCGATCCGCTCCGGCGCCATTCCCGGGGCGGCCGCCTCGCGCAGGGCGCCCCAGTCGCCGTACACCTCGTCGAAGTCGTCGCGCCGGTCGGCGGTACGGCCGTCGGTGTCGATGGTGCGGTGCAGATCGGTGCGCCCGGTGGCGACGAAGGCCTCCTCCGGCTCCTGCCAGGGGTGCCCCTCGACGACCGCGTCCGGCCGGGCCAGGCCCGTCTCCGGGTCCGCAAGCGCCCGCACGTGCGGCAGCAGGCGCGGGTCCAGCCAGGGCTCCCCGCGCGTGACGAACTCCGGGTACACACACAGGCGTTCACGCAGCTCGAAGCCGGCCGCCCGGGACCGCTCGGTCAGCTCCTCGATCTGCGGCCAGGGGCGTTCGGGGTTGACGTGGTCGATGGTGAGCGGGGAGACCCCGCCCCAGTCGTCGATGCCCGCGCCGATCAGCCGCTCGTACTCGCTGTCCACGAGGTTGGGCGGGGCCTGGAGGCAGGCGGCCGGGCCCATGATGTGCCGGGCCACCGCCACCGTGGCGACCAGTTCGTCCAGTTCGGCGTCCGGCATCCCGCGCATCGCCGTGTCCGGCTTGGCGCGGAAGTTCTGGATGATCAGCTCCTGGATGCCGTGGTAGGAGCGGGAGACACGGCGCAGCGCGAACAGGGAGTCGGCGCGCTCCTCGTACGTCTCGCCGATGCCGATGAGCAGCCCCGAGGTGAAGGGCACGGAGGAGCGGCCGGCGTCCTCCAGGACGCGCAGGCGTACGGCGGGCTCCTTGTCCGGGGAGCCGTGGTGCGGGCCGCCGGGCTCCGACCACAGACGGGTCGCCGTCGTCTCCAGCATCATGCCCATCGACGGGGCCACCGGCTTGAGCCGCTGGAAGTCCGTCCAGCTCATGACGCCCGGATTGAGGTGGGGCAGCAGGCCCGTCTCCTCCAGGATGCGGATGGAGACGGCCCGGACGTACGCGACGGTGTCGTCGTAGCCGTGCGCGTCGAGCCATTCCCTGGCCTCCGGCCAGCGGTCCTCGGGCTTGTCGCCGAGGGTGATCAGAGCTTCCTTGCAGCCGAGGGCCGCGCCCTTGCGGGCGATGTCGAGGACCTCGTCCGGGGACATGAACATCCCGTGCCCGGCGCGGCGGAGCTTGCCGGGCACGGTGACGAAGGTGCAGTAGTGGCACTTGTCCCGGCACAGCCGGGTGAGGGGGATGAAGACGCTCTTCGAGTACGTGATGACACCGGGCCTGCCCGCCGCGTCGAGGCCCGCGTCCCGTACCCGGGCGGCGGACGCGGCGAGGTCCTCGAGGGCCTCGCCGCGCGCCTGGAGCAGCACCGCCGCCTCGGAGACGTCGAGGGCGACGCCGTCCCGGGCACGCTTGAGGGCGCGACGCATGGAGTTCTCGGTCGGGCCGGTTCCGGAGGTCGCGGAAGTCGTCATTGTTTGAGCATACGTTCGGGTTGATCAGGGCAAAGAGGTGCTGTCCGATTCACCCCCGGCCGCTCGTCGTTACACCGTGTCACTGGCTCCTGGCAGATATCGGGCGTACTCGTCGAGCACCCGCAGCACCTCCGGCTCCCCGGCGGGCGGCAGCTGCACCACGGTCTCCTCGACGCCGAGTTCGGTGTAGTGGGCGAGCTTTCCGGGGGTGGGCTGAACGGCGTACGGCACCACCTGGAGGGCGGCTGGATCCCGCCCGGCGTCCGCCCACACGGAGCGCAGCACGGGCAGCGACTCGGCGAGCCCGCGCCCGCCGATCGGCATCCAGCCATCCGCGTACTCGGCGATGTGCGCGAACAACTTGGGCCCGGCGGCACCGCCGACGAGCGTCCGGGGGCCGACGACCGGGCCCCTGGGCTTCTGCACCGGCTTGGGATGGGCCCGGCTGGCCCGCACACTCCCGAACTCCCCCACATAGGCGGTCGGTTCCTCGCCCCACAACGCACGCATGAGCCCCATCCGGTCGCGCACCAGCTCCCGCCGCGTACGCCACTCGACCCCGTGGTCGGCGGCCTCCTCGACGTTCCAGCCGAAGCCGAGGCCGAGCGTGAACCGCCCGTCGGACAGATGGTCCAGGGTCGCGATCTGCTTGGCGAGGCCGATCGGGTCGTGCTGGGCGACGAGCGTGATGCCGGTGCCGAGCCCCAGCCGCCCGGTCACCGCGGCGGCCTGCCCGAGGGCGACGAAGGGGTCGAGGGTACGGCCGTACTCGCGCGGCAGCTCACCGCCTGCCGGGTACGGGGTGGTCCGCTCGACGGGCATATGGGTGTGCTCGGGCAGATACAGCCCGGCGAAGCCGCGCTGTTCCAGCTCACGGGCGAGCCGGACGGGGGCGATGGTCTCGTCGGTGAGGAAGATCGTGACGGCGATTCTCATGACCCATCTGTACCCAGGCACACCTCAGATGTCTGTACCCAGGCAGACCTCAGATGTTCATACCGGCCAGTCGGCATCACATGACGCGTCGCGGGGCTGCCCGCCCACATGACATACCGCCCGCCCCCGATTCCCTTCCCGTCCACGGGAGTTCACCCCCGACCCCGACAGTGACAGCCATGGACGAGGACAGGAAAGGCTTCGGCAGACGCGCTTTGTTCGTGACCGGCACCGCCGCCGCGCTTACGTTGGGAAGCGTGAACTTCGCAGCGGCGGACGGCCAGGACCAGGAGACCCGGACGGTCAGCGGCACCCTGCCGCCCGGCTCCCCCGACTTTGTGTACGTGCCGGTGGAAGTCCCCTCCGGTGTACGGGAGATCAAGGTCTCCTACACCTACGAGAGGCCGTCCGTCCCGGTCGGCACCGCGGGCAACGCCCTCGACATAGGCATCTTCGACCAGCACGGCACCGACCTGGGCGGCCGGGGCTTTAGGGGCTGGTCGGGCGGCGCCCGCACCGAGTTCTTCATCCGCGCGGACGACGCCACGCCCGGCTACATCCCGGGCCCGGTCGGCGCGGGCACCTGGCACATCGCCCTCGGCCCCTACACGGTGGCGCCGCAGGGACTGACGTACGAGCTCACGACCACCCTGACGTACGGCGAACCCGGCACGGCCGTCCGCCCGGTCTACCCGCCGCAGCGCGCGAAGGGCCGCGGCCGGGCCTGGTACCGGGGCGACTGCCATCTGCACTCCTGGTACTCCGACGGCCGCCGCACCCCGGCCGAGATCGCGGCGCTGGCGCGGGCGGCGGGCCTGGACTTCATCAACACCTCCGAGCACAACACGCACTCCGCGCACGCGCACTGGGCCGACGAGGCGGGCGACGACCTGCTGATCATGCTGGGCGAGGAGGTCACGACACGCAACGGCCACGTGCTCGCCCTCGGCACGGACCCCGGCACCTTCATCGACTGGCGATACCGCGCCCGCGACAGCCGCTTCGGCCGGTTCGCGCGGGAGATCCGCCGCACCGGCGGCCTGGTCGTCCCGGCCCATCCGCACGCCACCTGCGTCGGCTGCGGCTGGAAGTTCGGCTTCGGCGAGGCCGACGCCATCGAGGTGTGGAACGGCCCCTACACGCCCGACGACGAGGTCACGCTGGCCGAGTGGGACAACCAGCTCGTCGCGTCGGTGCGGGAGGGCCGGGACTGGCTCCCGGCGATGGGCAACAGCGACGCGCACCGTGACCCCGACGTGGTCGGCACACCGCAGACGGTCGTCCTGGCCGACGACCTGAGCCGGGAGGCGATCCAGGACGGCATCCGCGCGGGCCGCTCGTACGTCGCCGAATCCGCGAGCGTCCGCCTGGCCTTCACGGCGACAGGCGGCCGGGCCCGGCAGGTCGGCATCGGCGAGCGCCTCGACGTGGACCCCGACACCCCGGTGACGGTCCGCCTGGAGGCGTCGGGCACCCCCCGCTGCACGGTCAACTTCGTCACGGACCAGGGCGTCCTGAAGACGAGCGGCCCCCTGCCGGTGACGGGCTCGGGCGTGGTGGAGTGGCGGACGACACCGTCGTACGCCGCCTACGTCCGCGCCGAACTGCGCCACGAGACGGCGGCGGGCCCGCTGCCCGGAGCGCTGGCGGCCTTCACGAACCCGATCTTCCTCGGCCGCCGCTGACGTCGAGCACCCACCGCGCCTCCCCGTCCTCCCGCAAGTCGCCGCCGGGCACGAGCCCGGCGACGGCGGCGGAGGCGCGGTGTTTGAGCAGCGGCAGCGGCTCCAGCCGCGCCGTACGGATGGTTTCGGCTCTCGCGATGCTCATGGGCGTACCTTCGCATCAACCGATCCAGCCGCCGCCCGCGAGAGGCTCCGAGCGCATGTCCCGCTACACCGATCTGAAGCACCAGGCCGTCACCCGGTTCCAGCGCCACATCGGCAACCCGGTCCTATGCCGGATCCCGCTCCAGACGGTCCTGGAGACCACGGGCCGCAAGTCCGGCCTGCCCCGGCAGACGCCGGTGGGCGGACGCCGTATCGGTGACTCCTTCTGGCTGGTCTCGGAGTTCGGCGAGAAGTCCCAGTACGTCCGCAACATCCAGGCCGACCCGACGGTCCGCGTCCGCATCAGGGGCCGCTGGCACACCGGCACCGCCCACCTCCTCCCGGACGACGACCCCCTGACCCGCCTGCGCACCCTGCCCCGCCTGAACAGCACGGCGGTGTGGGCGCTGGGGACCGATCTGCTGACGGTACGGGTGGATCTGACGAGCTGACCCTCACCCCGGCCAGACGATCGCCTGCACCTCGCTGTACGCGTGCAGGGCGTACACGCCCACGTCCCGGCCCACCCCGCTCTTCTTGAAGCCCCCGAACGGTGCCTCCATGTTGCGGCCGACGGTGTTGACGCCGACCCCGCCGGCCCGCAGCCGCCGGGCCACCCGGAAGGCCCTGGCCACATCACCCGACCAGACGTAGTCGATCAGGCCGTAGTCGGAGTCGTTGGCGAGGGCCACGCCCTCGTCCTCCTCGTCGAAGGGGATCACCGACACCACCGGGCCGAAGATCTCCTCCCGGGCCACCCGCATGTCGTTCGTGCAGTCGGCGAGGAGGGTGGGAGAGACGTAGAAGCCACGGTCGAGGGCGGGGCGTTCGCCGCCCGTCATCACCGTCGCGCCCTCCTTGCGGGCCAGGTCGACGTACGACTCCACCCGGTCGCGGTGTTCCGCCGAGATCACCGGGCCCACCACCGTGTCCGGCTCCCTGGGATCACCCACCTTCAACCGGGCGACGTAGGCGGCGAGTTGCCCGACCAGGCGGTCGTACACGCCCCGCTGCGCCAGCACCCGCGTCGGCGCGGTGCAGATCTGGCCGCTGTAGAAGGAGAACGTCGTCCCGATCCCCGCCACCGCCGACCCGATGTCCGCGTCGTCGAAGACGACCGCCGCCCCCTTTCCGCCCAGCTCCATCAGCTGCCGCTTCATCTGCCGTCCGCACACCTCGGCGATGCGCTGCCCCACCACCGTGGAGCCGGTGAAGCTCACCATGTCGACGTCGGGGGACGCCACGGCCTCCTCGCCGACCTCCACCGCCCGGCCGGAGACCACGTTCACCACCCCGGGCGGGACCCCCGCCGCCTCCAGCGCCTCCGCCATCCGGTAGACGGACAGCGGGTCCTGCGGCGCCGGCTTCACCACCACCGTGTTGCCCATGGCCAGCGCCGGGGCGACCTTTCCGGCCGGGTTCGCCCACGGGTTGTTGTAGGACGTGACACAGGTGACGACGCCGACGGGCTGGCGTATCGCGAGCGCGCCCATCACGCCCGCCTTCCCCGCCCCCACTGCCTCAAGGGCGTGGGAGGTACCCCCACCCGCCTCGTTGATCTGCGGCGGAATCGCCCACTCGGCAGGTTCGACCCGCGCGTACCGGCGGAACCGGGCCACCGCCACCCCCACCTGCATCCCGCGCGCCGTCCCGGTCGTGGCACCGGTCTCCGCCCGGGCCAGATCCGCGTACGGGAGCAATCGTCCGCGGATGATGTCCGCGGCCCGCCCGAGCACGGCCGCCCGCTCCTCCGGGGCCGTCCGGGACCACGACCCGAAGGCCTCACGGGCCGCGGCGCAGGCCGCGCGCACCTGATCCCGCGAGGCCTCCGGCGCCAGGCCGACGGTCTCCTCGGTCGCGGGATCGGTCACCGGGTGGTGACCCGCGTCGGGGTCCACCCAGGCGCCGCCGATGAACAGCCGCTGTCCTTCGGACGGGGAACTCACCGGGTGCTCACCGTCCTCGTGTCCCGCCCGGAGCGCAGCACCTTCCCGGGCACGGCCCCGCTCACCACGTCGTCCCGGATCGCCTCGATGCCGTTGACCCACACGGCCCGCACCCCGATCGCCCGGGAGTCCAGCCGAGGGCTGTCACCCGGCAGATCGTGCACCAGGGTGGCCTGGCCCGCGTCGATCCGCTCCGGATCGAACAGCACCAGGTCCGCATGCCAGCCCTCCCGGATCCGGCCGCGCTCACGCAGCCCGAACAGCCGTGCGGGATCGTCCGTCAGCATCCTCACCGCCTGCTCAAGACCCAGCAGCTTCCGGCCGCGCAGACAGTCGCCGATGAAACGGGTGGTGTACGGCGCCCCGCACATGCGGTCCAGATGCGCGCCCGCGTCCGAGCCGCCGAGCATGACGTCCTCGTGCCGCCAGGTCTCCGCCCTGAGCGCCCAGGAGTCCGGGTCGTTGTCGGTGGGCATCGGCCACAGGACCGTACGGAGCTCATCAGCGGCGCAGATCTCTACCAGGCAGTGGAAGGGGTCCTGCCCCCGCTCCGCCGCGATGTCGCGGACCACCCGGCCGGTCAGCCCGGCGTTCGCCTCGCTGTAGGTGTCGCCGATGACGTACCGCCCGAAGTTCGCCAGCCGCCGGAAGACACCCGCTTCCTTCGACCGAGCGCGCCGGAGCAACTCCGCCCGCACGTCCGGGTCACGGAGCCGCGCGATCCGCTCGGGTACAGGAAGTCCGAGGATCGGGCCCCATCCGGGGATGAGGTTGAGCGCGCAGAACGTGCCGAGCGACATGTTCATCGGCGTGAGGATCGGCATGGTGAGGGCGACGATCCGCCCGCCCGCCTTCCGCGCCCGCTCACTCGCCGTCAGCTGCCTGGGCACCCTCTCCGGGACCGCCGCGTCGACCGTGAGGACGTTCCAGTTCAGGGGGCGTCCGGCGGCCGCGCTCATCTCCACGAGCAGGTCGATCTCGTCGTCGCTGAACTGGTCCAGGCAGCCCGCGACGATCGCCTCGATCTGCGTGCCCTCGTGCTCTGAGACGGCCTTGGACAGGGCCAGCAGCTCGGCGGGCAGCGCGTGCCTCGACGCCACGGGCTGCCCGTCGCCGTCGGAGTGGGTCGAGGACTGGGTCGTGGAGAAGCCCCAGGCGCCCGCATCCATGGCCTCGTGCAACAGCCTTACGATTCGGGTGAGTTGCTCCTGGTCGGGCTGCCCGCCGACCGCGTCCGGCCCCATCACGTACCGGCGCAGGGCACAGTGCCCGACCATGAACCCGGCGTTGACGGCGATCCGCCCTTCGAGAGCGTCCAGATACTCCCCGAAGGTGCGCCAGCTCCAGGGCGCGCCCTCCTCCAGTGCGACCAGCGACATCCCCTCCACCTTGGACATCATGCGGCGGGTGTAGTCGGCGTCCTCGGGCCGGTCCGGGTTGAGCGGCGCGAGGGTGAACCCGCAGTTCCCGGCCGCGACCGTGGTCACCCCGTGGTTCAGGGACGGGGTCGCGTACGGGTCCCAGAACAGCTGGGCGTCGTAGTGGGTGTGCGGGTCGACGAAGCCGGGGGCGAGGACGAGTCCGGTGGCGTCCTCGCTGGTACGGGACTCCTCGGTGACGGTGCCGACGACGGCGATACGGCCTTCACGGATACCGACGTCGGCAACGAATGCAGGCGCACCCGTCCCGTCGACGACGGTCGCGCCTTTGATGACGTGATCGAGCATGAACCTGGTCTCCTCAAACCTGCGATGCGGTGACCGACCTGCTTCAGGGGCGCGGGGCTGTTTCGATATGCGGTTCCGCCGCGCGAGCACGACCAGCCCCTACCCGCCCGCACCCCGGAACGGCGTTTACGCCCCCGCCCGGAACCGCGTTGTCCGATGCACAGGATCCGTGTCGATCTTCGGAATGACGTGCTCACCGATCAACCGAATCGTCTGCAGCGTCTCCTCCTTCGGCACCCCCACCGGCAGCCCGAAGCTCAACTGATCCGCCCCGGCCTGCTCCCACCGCTTGCACTGCCGCAGCACCTCGTCCGGGTCGCCGCAGATCAGCAGTTCCTCCTCGACCAGCAGCTCCACGAACTCCGGCGTGTACTCGGGAAGGGTCTCCGGCCACACCGGAAAGCCCTCGGGCCGCGGGAAAGTGTCGTGGTACCGGAACACCAGCGAGGGCAGATAGTGCAGCCCCCCGGACGCGGCGATCCGGATCGCCTCGTCGTGCGTCGGCGCGCAGATCGCCGTGGTCGTCACCATCACGTTGTCGTTCACGAAGTCCCCGACGGGCTCCGCGTTCACGATCGCCGTCTTGTACTGCTCCAGCACCCACTCCATGTCGGAGACCTTCTGGATGCTGAAGCCGAGGACGCCGAGCCCCTTGCGCGCGGCCATGGCATACGACGGCGGCGACCCGGCCGCGTACCACATCGCCGGATGCGACTTGCCGTACGGCTTGGGCAGGACCTTCCTGGGCGGCAGCTGCCAGTGCTTGCCCTGGAAGCCGGCGTACTCGTCCTGGAGCCACATCTTGGGGAACTCGGCGATGGTCTCTTCCCAGATCTCCTTGGTGTAGTTCATGTCGGTCACGCCCGGCAGGAAGCCGAGGATCTCGTGGCTGCCGGCCCCCCGCCCGCTGCCGAACTCGAAGCGGTTGCCGGAGAGGTGGTCGAGCATGGCGACCTTCTCGGCCACCTTCACCGGGTGGTTGACCTGGGCGAGCGGGTTGAAGATCCCCGAGCCGAGGTGGATGCGCTCAGTGGCGTGGGCCAGGTAGCCGAGGAAGACGTCGTTGGCGGACAGGTGCGAGTACTCGTCCAGGAAGTGGTGTTCGGACGCCCAGGCGTACTTGAAGCCGGACTTGTCCGCCTGGATGACGTACTCGGTCTCCTCCATCAGTGCCTTGTGCTCGGCCAGCGGGTCGGTCTCGGCGCGCTTGCCCACGTATCCCTGTACAAAGAGCCCGAATTCCAAGGCGGTTCACCGTCCCTGTTGTTCTTCGCCTGTTTCTGGCGCTTACCTGTTTCTGACGCTTCGTCAGATTCAACTAGCGCCTGACTGTGGCACCACGGGGTTGCACCGTCAATAGCTGACGATTAGTCAGATCACGCGGTCAGATCACGCTCACGCCGGCCAGCCAGCCGCCGTCGATCACGAACGGCTGCCCGGTGATGTACGAGGAGTCGTCCGAGGTGAGGAAGAGGGCCAGCCGGGCCACCTCCTCCGGTCTGCCGATCCGGCCGAGCGGCACGAGCTTGCGGTACAGCTCGTCCAGGGCCCGGGTCATCTCCTCGGGATCGGCATCCGGGTCGAGCCGGGCCGGGTTGGACATCGCGGTGTCGATGGCGCCCGGACAGATGGCGTTGACCCGGATCCGGCGGCCGGCCAGCTCCAGGGCGGCGACCCGGGTGAGGCCCAGGACGGCGTGCTTGGTCGCCGCGTACGTGCCCACGGCCGCCATCCCGGTGAGCGCGGTGTACGAGGCGGTGTTGACGATCGTGCCCCCGTCGGCCATCTCCGGCGCCACGGTCTTCATACCCAGGAAGCAGCCGACCTGGTTGACCTGTATGACCTGCATGAATTCCTCGAGGGGCGTGTCCACGAGGGAGTTGAAGCGCAGGATGCCGGCGTTGTTGACGAGCCCGTCGACCCGGCCGTACGCCTTCTTGGCGGCCGCGAGGGCGCCCTGCCAGTCGGCCTCCTGGCCCACGTCGAGGTGGACGTACGGCGCCCCGAGTTCCTTGGCGAGCTCCTCGCCCCGGTCGTCCAGCACATCGGTCAGGACGACCCGCGCGCCCTCCCCGGCGAACAGGCGCGCCTCCTGCTCGCCCTGCCCGCGCGCCGCTCCGGTGACGATCACGACGCGTCCGTCCAGTTTGCCCATGTCCACTCCTCAGCCTGGGTCGAGCCCGGGGGCGACCTCGGCCCCGAAGGCGGTCATCTGGTCAGTGAGCTCCGCGCGGCTGCGGCAGCGGAAGCGCACCTGGATCTGGTGCACACCCATGGCCCGGTAGGCACGCAGCGACTCGGCGAGGGCATCGGGGGGGCCGGAGAGGGTACGGCGGCCGACGTCCCAGGTGGGCGTGCCGACGTACAGGGGCTCGGTGATGGCTCCGACGGTCAGTGGCGCCTCGATACCCGCCTCGCCCCTCAGCCGCTTGAGCTCGGCGATCTGGGCGGGCAGCCGGTCCCGCGGATCCCCCTGCGGCAGCCAGCCGTCACCCTTGAGGGCGGCCCGGCGTACGGCGGCGGGCGAGGACCCGCCGACCCAGAGGGGGACCCGGGCCTGGGCGGGCCGGGGAAGCTGGCCGAGCCCTTCGAAGTCGTACAGCTTCCCGTGGTGCTCGGGGAATTCGTCCGGCCCCAGCGCGGCCCTCAGCGCGTCGATCGTCTCGTCGAGCACGGCCCCGCGCTGCCGGAAGTCCACCCCGAGCGCCGTGAACTCCTCCTCCACGTGCCCGGCGCCGACCCCGAGGAGCAGGCGGCCGCTCGCGAGGTGGTCGAGGGTGGCGTACTGCTTGGCGGTGAGGAGCGGATGCCGCAGGCCCACGATGGCGACATGGCTGAGCAGCCGTACCCGCTCGGTGACGGCGGCGAGGTGGGCAAGGGTGGCGACGGGGTCGTACCAGACCGTGCTCATGGCCGCGGCCAGCCGACGCGGGATGGCGACGTGGTCGCAGCAGGCGATGTAGTCGAACCCGGCCCGGTCGGCGGTCCGCGCGATCGCCACCAGGTCGGCCGGGCCCGCGGCGGCCTCCCAGCCCTCGGCGTAGATCGTGCTCTGTGACTGGACGGGGAGCTGGATGCCGTAGGCGAGGCTCACACGGACCCCTTCCACAGTCCGTCCCGCGTGAGTCCCAGCAGCTCGATGGCGTTCCCGCGGACGATCCGTTCGACGACGTCCGCCGGGAGGTGGCCCATCTGGGCCTCGCCGACCTCCCTGGACTTCGGCCAGGTGGAGTCGGAGTGGGGGTAGTCGGTCTCGTACAGCACATTGCCGACGCCGATGGAGTCGAGGTTGCGCAGCCCGAAGGCGTCGTCGAAGAAACAGCCGTAGACATGCTCGGCGAACAGCTCGGAGGGCGGCCGGGTGACCTTGTCGGCGACCCCGCCCCAGCCCCGGTTCTCCTCCCACACCACGTCGGCGCGCTCCAGGATGTACGGGATCCAGCCGATCTGCCCCTCCGCGTACATGACCTTGAGGTTCGGGAAGCGCTCGAACTTCCCGCTCATCAGCCAGTCGACCATCGAGAAGCAGCAGTTGGCGAAGGTGATGGTGGAGCCGACGGCGGGCGGGGCGTCGGCGGAGGTGGAGGGCATACGGCTGCTGGAGCCGATGTGCATGGCGACGACCGTGCCGGTCTCGTCGCAGGCCGCGAGAAAGGGGTCCCAGTCGTCGGTGTGGACGGAGGGGAGCCCGAGGTGCGGGGGTATCTCGGAGAAGGCGACGGCACGCACGCCGCGGGCGGCGTTGCGGCGGATCTCGGCGGCGGCCAGGTCGGCGTCCCACAGGGGTATGAGGCCGAGCGGTATGAGCCGCCCGCGCGCCTCGGGCCCGCACCACTCCTCCACCATCCAGTCGTTGTAGGCACGCACGCACAGCAGGGCGAGCTCGCGGTCCTTGGCCTCGGTGAAGGTCTGGCCGCAGAAGCGCGGGAAGGTCGGGAAACAGAGGGCGGACTGGACGTGGTTGACGTCCATGTCGGCGAGCCGCTGCGGAACGTCGTACGACCCGGCCCGCATCTGCTCGTACGTGATCACCTCCAGCTTGATCTCGTCCCTGCTGTAGCCGACGGCGGTGTCGAGGCGGGTGAGGGGCCGGTGCAGGTCTTCATAGACCCACCAGTCGCCGATGGGCCCGTCGTCCCCCTGCTTCCCCATCACGGGCTTGAACCGCCCGCCGAGGAAGGACATGTCCTTGAGCGGGGCGCGGACGATACGCGGCCCGGTGTCCCGGTACCTGGCCGGCAGCCGGTCCTGCCAGACGTGCGCGGGCTCAACGGTGTGGTCGTCGACGGAGATGATCTCCGGCAGTTCTGTCCGGGTGTCCATGCCGCTCACGGTAGCGCCGATCTGACGGTCCGTCAGCTATTGTGCGGGCGTCCGTGATGGTGAGGTCTGTGCGGAACTGTGCGTAGAGCTTGTGAGGGGCTTGTGCACTCCCGTGAGCCGGGCTGTGATCGGCGTCTCGCACGGCTGACGCATCCGCCGTGAACAAGGCAAACTGACGGAGTGGTTCGGGATGTCTAGGGGGACGGGCATGGACGGTGTACCGCGGGTACCGGAGCAGCGGCGCCCCGGCTCCTTGGAGGAGCCGGCCGCGCTGCGCTTCAGCGTGCTCGGACCGGTGCGCGCCTGGCGCGGCGAGGCGCCGCTCAACACCGGCTCCCCCCAGCAGCGGGCGCTGCTCGCAGCCCTGTTGCTGCGCGAGGGCAGGACGGCGACCGCGGCCGAGCTGATCGACGCCCTGTGGGGCACCGAGCCGCCCTCGCAGGCACTGGCGGCGGTACGGACGTACGCCTCGCGGCTGCGGAAGGTACTGGACCCCGGGGTCCTGGTCAGCGAGTCCGGCGGCTACGCGGTCCGCGACCTGGGCGAGGGCGCGCTGGACCTGGCGGCGGCTCAGGACCTGGCGGCGGACGCGGAGAAGGCGCGCAGCGCGGGGGACCTGTGCCATGCGCGGGACGCACTGAACCGTGCCCTGGCCCTGTGGGACGGCGAGCCGCTGGCCGGCGTCCCCGGTCCCTACGCGGACGCCCAACGCGTCCGCCTGGAGGAATGGCGACTCCAACTCCTGGAGTCCCGCCTGGACATGGACCTGGAGCAGGGCTGCCACGCGGAGGCGGTCTCGGAGCTGACGGCGCTGACGGCCGCGCACCCGCTCCGTGAGCGCCTGCGCGAGCTGCTGATGCTGGCGCTGTACCGCAGCGGCCGCCAGGCGGAGGCACTGGCGGTCTACGCGGACACCCGGCGCCTCCTGTCGGAGGAACTGGGCGTCGACCCGCGCCCCGGCCTGAAGGAACTCCAGCAGCGGATCCTCCAGGCGGACCCGGCACTGGCGGAACCCTCCGCTCCGGTGGCCGAGCCCACGGCGGTCCCGGTGCGGCCCGCCCAACTCCCCGCGACCGTCCCCGACTTCACGGGCCGCTCCTCCTTCGTCTCCGAGCTGAGCGAGGTGCTGGCGTCGGCCGAGGGCCGGGTGATGGCCGTGTCGGCGCTGGCCGGGATCGGAGGCGTGGGCAAGACGACGCTCGCGGTGCACGTGGCGCACCAGGCGCGGGCGGCGTTCCCGGACGGACAGCTGTACGTGGACCTGCAGGGCGCGGGCCCGCGGGCGGCGGAGCCGGAGACGGTCCTCGGCTCCTTCCTGCGCGCCCTGGGCACACCGGACTCGTCCATCCCCGACTCACTGGAGGAGCGGGCGGCGCTGTACCGCTCGGTACTGGACGGCCGCCGGGTCCTGGTCCTTCTCGACAACGCGAAGGACGCGGCACAGGTACGGCCACTGCTGCCCGGCACGGAGGGCTGCGCGGCACTGGTGACCTCCCGGGTCCGGATGGTGGACCTGGCAGGCGCTCACCTCGTGGACCTGGACGTGATGTCCCCGGACGAGGCGCTGTCCCTCTTCACAAAAATCGTCGGCGAGGAAAGGGTGAGGTCCGAGCGCGAGGCCGCCCTGGACGTGGTCGCGGCATGCGGCTTCCTGCCGCTGGCGATCCGCATCGCGGCCTCCCGCCTGGCGGCCCGCCGCACCTGGACGGTCTCAGTCCTGGCGGCAAAGCTCGCGGACGAACGGCGCCGACTGGACGAACTCCAGGCGGGCGACCTGGCGGTCAAGGCGACGTTCGAGCTGGGCTACGGCCAGCTGGAGCCGGCCCAGGCCCGCGCATTCCGCCTACTGGGCCTGGCGGACGGCCCGGACATGTCGCTGGCGGCGGCCGCGGCGGTACTGGACCTGCCGGTGGAGGAGACGGAGGACTTGCTGGAGTCCCTGGTGGACACGTCCTTGCTGGAGTCGGCGGCTCCTGGCCGCTACCGCTTCCACGACCTGGTACGGCTCTACGCGCGTGCGTGCGCGGAACGGGACGAACAGCCGCCGGGCGAGCGCGAGGCCGCGATGTCACGGCTGCTGGACTTCTATCTGGCGACTGCGGCCGAGGTGTACGCGATCGAGCGGCCCGGGGACCGGTTGGTGGATCACCTTGAGGCCACCGAGTACCCAGGGTTGACGTTCCAGGACCGCCACCGGGCACAGGACTGGCTCTACGGGGAGGCGATTTCGCTGCTGTCCTGCGTCCGCCAGTCGACGGCGCCCAGTCTGCTGAAGCGCGCCGTGGATCTGCTCTGGGCGGCCGTCGACCTGACGGAATCGGGCGCCAACTCCAGGGAGTACGAGGCGACAGCCGCCGCCATGCGGGACGCCGCGCGCGCCGCGGCGGACGTACGGACGGAGGCCCGCGCACTCGTCACCCTGGCCAACGGCCACCACCTGATCGGCCGTTTCGGACTCGCGAACGAGCAAGCCAGCGAGGCGGTCCGGCTCGCGGACGCCGCGCGCGACCCGCTGCCGGGCTGCTGGGCATCCAACATGCTGGGCATCATCGCGCTTTACCACAACAGGCTCGAAGACGGCGAGGCACATCTCACCCGCGCGATCGACAGCTTCCGCGCCTGTGGGGACCGCCCCGGCGAGGCCAGCGCGCTGTGCAACCTCTCCCGCATCCACCTGGCGATGGGACGGACCACGAGCGCGGTTTCCCTGGCGCAGCAGGGGACCGACATGTACGACGCCATGGGACACGCGTTGAAGGGCGCCAACGGCCGGTACGCGCTGGGCCTCGCGCTCACTCGGGGCGGGCAGTACGACCATGCCGCCGAGCGCCTTCAGGAGGCTCTGGAGGTGTTCCGGGACAGCAGGATGCGCCTGTGGGAAGGGATGTCTCTGTTCCGGCTCGCGGAACTCGACCTGGCGGCCGGGCGGCCCGCGCATGGCGCCACCAACGCCGAGTCGGCCCTCACCCTGCTGCGCGGGATCGGCGGTGAATGGCGGCGCGGAAACGTGCTCACCGTACTCGGCCGCGCCCTGAGCGAGATCGGGCAGTCCGGCCGTGGGCAGGTCTGCTGGCGGGAGGCTCTCGCGATCTTCGAAGGGCTTGAGGCCGCCGAGGCCGAGGAGGTACGGGCCCTGCTCGAGGCGAGCGCGGTCGCCTGAGACAGCGAGCACCGGCCCGCGGTCCGATGGGGCGGCTCAGGAGCGCAACGCCTCGCCCGGGGCGTTCATCGTTCGTTTATCGCATTCCGCCACCCTTGTCGTATCGATCCGTCGCATCGGGGGGTGGACGGTTCGGCCAGTGGCCGCGGCTTAAGGTGTAGCGGCCCGGAAACGTCCGCCCGGCGGCCCTTCGGGGGAGTCGCCGGGCGGGCCTTCCTGTCCACAGTGTCAAGAACATTCAGGGGAGCGAACGATGAGCGACGAGACGAAGACCACCGAGGCCGACGCGGCAACCACCGAGGACGCCGAGATCACCACGCTGAACAGCCACGCCACCATCGCGCCGCTCAACCTGACGACCCCGGCCGCGCCCGACGAGGACGCCACCGCCAAGCCGGACAACTCGCACGCCACGGGCGAGACGGCCTGAGCAGACCACACCCGGACGGGATCGGCCGCGGCGGCGCGGAGGGGGGCCGCCGCGGCCGAGGTGTGTCATGGGGCAGGCCCAGGCCATTCCCTGACGGGTGGTTCACCCGCTGTCACGTGATACAGGGCTGAGCCGACGCTCCGCCTCTGCCAGTTCGCACCACACCGTCTTGCCCGCGCTCCCCCGCTCCACCCCCCACCGCAACGCCACCGCGTCGAGCAGCAGAAGCCCCCGTCCCGCCTCCGCGTCATCCCTGGCGCGCCGAGGCACCGGGATGACACCCGCGTCCGGGTCCGTGACCTCGACGCGAATGCGGTCACCGTCCATCCGGGCCACCCGTACGCGGACGAGGGTGCCCTCCCCCACATGCCGGATGACATTGGCGACGAGCTCGGTGACGCAGAGCTGGACGTCGGCACAGGGGGCACCGAGATACCGGCGTACGGTACGGCGCACGCCCGGCACCGCCTCGGATACGGCGAGGAGATCCAGGTCGAGAGGCGGCGGACCCGGCACCCGGTCGTCCCCCCGCGACAACGCCGCGGTGAGCTTGCGCGCGGTCGCGGTGTTGCAACTGCCGAGCGCGACCAGGCCCCCGGAAGCCTGAGGCGCCGCCGCAAAACTCGGCCAGTCGACTCGGAGCGAGGGCAGCGTGATGCCATGACCGGCAAGGGCGCCACGCAGTCCCTGCACGCAGAGGGTCGTGTCGTAGACGCCGGAACCAGGGGAGGACGGCTGTGGGGGCACGATCGCGTACACCTTCCAGAGCGTTCTGTGACGGAACAGTCACACCATGGCGTCGAGCCGCGTAGCGTTGAAGCCGTTTCGACTGCGCAAACGCATCTGGCAAACGGCGGTGATGAGTTGTGCCCCCACGCAAGGACCCCGACGCCTCGGCGAACGTCCCCTCCTTCTACGGCGCCGAGTTGCGCTACCAGCGAGAGCTGGCCGGCCTCACGCTCGAACAACTGGCGGAGGGTAGCTTCCGAGGCGTCCCGTTCCTGAGCCAGATCGAACGGGGCGAGCGGCGCATGCCCCTGGATCTGGCCCGTCACGTCGACAAGGCGCTGGGGACGGACGGCTTTTTCGAGAGGCGTTGTGAAGACGCCCGCAGGGCACGGCAGTCGGGGCATGCGGAGTACTTCGCGGATGTGGCGGAGATGGAGCAGCATGCGGAGACGGTGGAGGACTGGGCTCCGATGCTCGTGCCTGGCCTGCTGCAAACCCAGGCCTACGCCAAGGCTGTCGTTCGCACATCACTCCCATGGTTGCCGCCCGAGACGGTCGACAAGCAGGTCCAGGCCCGGTTGAAGCGCGCGGAGATCTGGAAACACGAAGAACAGCCGTCATTCTGGGCGGTATTGCATGAGTCCCTCGTGCGCAAGCCACTCCTGCCGCCGACCGAGATGGCCGCACAACTGGAACACATCGCTCACGTGATCCGCTCCACGCAGGGCGTTCTCCAGATCCTCCCGGAAACGGCGCACGCCCACCCGTTCATGATGGGCATGATGAGGGTCATGACCTTCCCGGATGCCCCGCCGGTGGCCTACACCGAGGGCCTCCACAATGGCCAACTCATCGACTATCCGGCGCTCGTGAAGGACTACCGACGGTCGTACGATCTGCTCAGGGCCGCGGCACTCCCGCCAGAGGCGTCCCTGGCCATGGTCGAACGAGCGGCAGAGGACTACCGAGATGGCAAGCACCGGGATTGATCTGAGCACCGTCCAGTGGCGCAAGAGCAGCTACAGCAACGGAAGCGGCGGCGAGTGCGTCGAAGTCTCGGACACTCACCCCGGCGTGGTGATCCCCGTCCGTGACTCGAAGAGGGCGCAGGAGGGCCCCGTACTGCACTTCCCCCCGTCCGCCTGGACCACGTTCGTCACCTTCCTGAAGCACTGACCCTTCCCAGGCAGAGCAATCGGCCAGTTCAGGACACCCCCACTCTCTCAAACCTGGCCATTCCGCCCCCGCAAGTGTCCCAAACCACCCAATCCCCGCACCCGACCAGGGGACGGCGGGGTTATCCACAGGCACCACACTCACCGGCACGAATCTGCGATCTTGGCAGGGTGGAGCGGATCGGATTACGGGAGTTGGCGGAGGACGGTGTCCTCCTCACCTCGCGTGCCCTCGCGGCCGGCTGGCATCCGCGTCGGCTCAGCCGGGCCCTCCGAGCCGAGGGGTGGACCCAGCTCCAGAACGGCACCTGGATCGAGCCGGGGCGCTCCCCGGACCTGATCACCCGGCTCCGGGCTGCACAGTTAGTCAGGCCACGGCTCGTCGTGAGCCACAGGTCGGCGGCCGCCCTCTGGCGGATCGAGACCCTCGCCCCGGCTGCCGAGGGACCGCTCGAGTGCACCGATCCGTCTCTCACCCTCCGCCGGGGAGGGGCGGGCGTGCGCGTGCACCGCATCCCCATCGCCGCGACCGAGGTGGTCGAACGGCAGGGCCTACGGGTCACCGTTCCCGGCCGTACCCTCATCGACCTGCTCCGGGACGGGCCCAGGGACGACGCGATCGTCGCCGTGGACTCCGCTCTCGCCTACCGCACAGTCGGACGTGTCCGCCGCGCCCCGTTCATGAGGCTCGACTCGATCACCGCCGCGCTCGAAGTCCCTTCACGCGGTACGGTCAGGGCCCTCGAGTGGCTGGCGTTGTGCGACCCCCGCGCGGGCTCACCGGCCGAGACCATCGCCCGTCTACGGATGTACGACGCCGGGCTCCACCCCGAGAGCCAAGCCGAGGTACACACCCCGGACGGCTGCCGCCTCTTCGTCGACTTCCTCTTCCGGGCGGCAGGCCTTGCGGTGGAGATCGAGGGGTACGCCTATCACGGCACCCGCGACTCCCACCGACGGGACATCGCCCGCTTCAACCAACTCCACCAGTGCCCGGGGATCAGAAGGCTCCTCCGCTACAGCGCCGAGGATGTCTTCCACCGCCCCGCGCACATGATCGGGGAGATCCGGAGCGTTCTGGCGACGCTGACCGCACGGGAAGAGCGGCACGCCCTTGCCGGGCTGGCTCAGCGACTTGCGGCCGGTGGTGGGTAACCGGGGCGCGGAAGCCGAGTGGTGGCAAGCCGGGCGACTTACGAGTCGGTGCGAAGGCTCAAGCAGACCTCAGATATTCGACCGTCAATGCGCATTCACGCCTACTTCACTTGCGTCACAAGATCGGAAGCATGTACACATAACGAGGTCGCGCCGCCCAGCTTGTAACAAGAGCTGCGTGTGCGCGCATGCAGCTCCCTGACCAGGAGCCGCTCAATCTGTTCACGGGGATTTTCGCGACCTCTGCTCCGGTGCCGCCTGTCCAGCGCTCCGTAAGGAATGAGGCCGCGCTGACGTCTGCCTGTCTGACCAACGGCAGACGAAAAGAACTAAGGGGAAACAACATGAGACTGTCTATAGCCAGGCTGCGTCCGACTTTGACGACCGGCCGCGCACGCGGACTGCGTGCAGCCGCCGTGACGGCCACCGTGGCCGTGGCGCTGGGGGCTGCGGCTCCGCTCGCGGAGGCAGCGGAGTCACAGGACGCGAATCCGGCAGTGTCTCAGGCCGCTTCAGCAGGAGGCGTGGCGAATTCGCAAGACCTGGACTTCAGCGCAGCCGACGTGCGCGATCTCATCAAGCAGATGAAGGCCAACGGCGGTGCGAACTCGGCGGATATCGCGCAGTTCGAGGCTTACGCCAATTCTCTGGAATCCGGGGCCCACGGCAGTGCGTTCCTCGGCCAGGGAACCATCATGCGGAAGCTGATCGTGGCCGGCATCAGGCACGGCGGCGTATGGGCCAGCAAGATCCTCAAGCGCCTCTCGCCGAAGGCAGCCAAGTTCCTGGGCAAGCACTCGTCCAAGGTTGCCGACGCCATCGAGGGCGTGGAGGGGTGGGGCGAGCATGCACTGATCATCGCTCTGGTCAGGGCAGGTGTTCCAACTGACGTGGCGAAGGACCTCGCCACCGCCATTATGCTCGTTGCGTTCTAGCGCGTACAGGGCCTGGGAGATGGCCGTGCGCTATGGCCATCTCCCAGCCCGGCACCCATGGAGAATACGGAAGTGGAATCCTGCATGGAAAAGCGATCCGTACCTGCGGATGACACCGGTGACGACGAGTCGATGACCTCCGGCGAGAAGCTTCTGGCCCGAGCCGCCCTCGGTGGGGTGCTTCTGTTGGCGGTTGTACCCGTCGGCCTGATATTCCTCCTGATATTGCTCGTCACCGCTGCCATCTTCCCCAGGGCAATCGAACTCGACGGCATCGCCCCCATATTCTGGGCGCTGCTGCTCCTGGCTCCCTGCTCGGCCATCGCCATGGCAATCACGGTGCCGGTGCGACACCTGGTGCGTGGCGCATTCAACACTTCGCCCGCCGTCGGCAAGGGAGCAGAGGCTGCTTTCAGTTGGGTGACGTACCTTCTCGTCGGTCTGATGCTGTTGGCCTGGACACCGGGAGTACACGCCCACTCGATGACCCCGGCACTTGCCGTGGCCACGGCCGGCCTTGTATTCGGCTTGCTTGCCGAACGACTGGGCATCGGCAGCGGCAAGGACGTTCACAAATAGCGAGCGAAACAGCTCACTTGGAAGATCCGGGCCACCCCCATCAGCCCTACCTGAGCTTTCTCCCCTCCCTCTGACCCAAATCCTCCAAGTGATTCACCAAGCGTAAGCAGTGGGACTGGTGTGACCAGTGAGGTGCCCGTGCCCTCCAGCCCCCGGCCCACCGCCCACCTGCAAGCCGCTCAACCGGCCCGGCGTGCAGGCGAAACGCGACCGCGCCCCACCCACCGGCCGCAAGCCGCCGACCCCATCCGGCGCGCCACCACCCAGCCGATGCGCGCCCCACCGCCCACCGGCCCCAAGCCGCTAAACCCACCCGGCATACCACCACCCAGCCCCCGCGCTCCACCGCCCACCACCCGCAAGCCGCCGACCCCACCCGGCATACCACCACCCAGCCGATGCGCA
Organism: Streptomyces sp. HUAS 15-9; assembly: GCF_025642155.1. NCBI lineage: Bacteria > Bacillati > Actinomycetota > Actinomycetes > Kitasatosporales > Streptomycetaceae > Streptomyces > Streptomyces qianjiangensis. The sequence goes on from NZ_CP106798.1 coordinate 3,846,842, forward strand.
CCACCGCCCACCGGCCCCAAGCCGCTAAACCCACCCGGCATACCACCACCCAGCCGATGCGCGCCCCACCGCCCACCGGCCGCAAGCCGCTAAACCCACCCGGCGTGCCACCACCCAGCCGATGCGCCCCCGCTCCCCACCACCCGCAAGCCGCTAAACCCACCCGGCGTGCAGGCGAGGCGCGACCGCGCCCCCTCACCCCGGCCCCGAACCCAGCCCACCCAAGGGCCCAAGCCACCCAAGCCGGCCACTTTCCCCAGGCTGCCCGCTCGCTTCCAACCCGTGCTGGAACGCCCCTAGTCAAGGGTGGCCCGCAGGGCCATCGCCGAAGGCGACGCGGAGCGGAACGCAGTGGAGCGGAGCGCCCTTTACTCGGGGTGTGGAAGCACGACACTGGCAAAGAAGTGGGCGGCCCCACGGTCACTTCCCAAGTCACGGCCCCCGCAATTCCCCCTTGACCACCTTCCCGCTCGCGTTCCGAGGCAGCTCCGCCACGAACTCCACTGCTCTCGGGACCTTGTAGTTGGCCATCTCGCGGCGGGCCCAGGCGATCAGGTCGTCCCCGGTGAGTACGGACCCCGCCCTCCGCACCACGAACGCCTTGCCGACCTCGCCCAGGCGGGGGTCCGGGGTGCCGATCACCGCCACGTCGGCCACATCCGGGTGCAGGCCCAGGAGTTGCTCTATCTCCGCCGGGTACGCGTTGAAGCCGCCGACTATGAACATGTCCTTGATGCGGTCCGTGATGCGCAGGTTCCCCGCCTCGTCCAGGACGCCCACGTCACCCGTGCGCAGCCAGCCGTCCGGCGTCATCGTCTTCGCCGTCGCCGCCTCGTCCTCGTAGTAGCCCCGCATGACGTTGAAGCCCCGGACCAAGACCTCCCCGGGTGTGCCGGGAGGCACCGACGTGCACGTGCCCTCGGCCTCCACGACCTTCACCTCAGTTCCCGGTATCGCCCGGCCCGACGTCGACGCGATCACCGTCGGGTCGTCTCCTCGGCGGCACATGGTCACGATGCCGCTCGACTCAGACAAGCCGTACGCCGTCAGCACCGTGTCCACGCCCAGTTCGCCCCGCAGCCGCTCCACCAGCCGCAACGGCACCACCGCCGCGCCCGTCACCACCAGGCGCAGCGCCGACAGGTCATGGGCGTCCCGGGCCGGGTGGTCCAGGAGGGACTGGTGCAGGGTCGGTGGGCCGGGCAGGACCGACACCCGTTCCGCCGCTATGTTCGCCAGCACCGTGTCCACGTTGAACACCGGCTGCGGGATCATCGTCGCGCCCCGCATCAGGCACGCGATCACGCCCGCCTTGTAGCCGAAGGTGTGGAAGAAGGGGTTCACGATGAGGTAGCGGTCACCGCGGATCAGACCCGCCAGGTCGGCCCACACCTCGTACGCCCGCAGGGTCTGCGCATGCGTGATCATCGCGCCCTTCGGGCGACCCGTCGTACCCGACGTGAAGATGATGTCCGAGAGCGACGAGCCGTCCAGCCGACCCGCCCGGACCCGGACCTCCCTCCCGCCCACGCCCTCCCCCGACGCCAGGAAGTCCTTCCACGTCCGGAAGTCGGACGGCGCGTCGTCCGAGAGGACCACCACCTGTTCCAGGGCCGGCAGCCCCGGCAACGGTCCGGCAACACCAGGACCCTCCTCCGCCGCCCGCCTCAGCGAAGCCACGTACGACGTCCCCAGGAACGTTCCCGTCACGAACAGGAGCCGGGTGCCGCTGCGCCGCAGTACGTCCGCCGCCTCTGTTCCCTTGAAGCGGGTGTTGAGGGGGACCAGGACCGCGCCCGCCGACACCGCGCCGAGTGCCGAGACGATCCAGTCGAGGGAGTTGGGGGCCCAGACGGCCACCCGGTCGCCCACCTCCAGCCCACTCGCGATGCAGGCCGCCGCCGCGCGTTCCACCCGCGCGCCCAACTCCGCGTACGTGATCCTCGTACGACCGTCCACCACCGCCTCGGCGTCGGCGTGCTGCTCCGCCGCCGACCGCACCAGTCCCGGGATGCTGCCCCATTCCACGTCACCGCGCACAACCGCCCTCCCCACGCATAGCTGACTGTCCGTCAGATTAGCTGTAGCCTGACGCCCTGTCAGCAGACAGTGACCGCCCCGGAGGTGTACACAGCATGGCTGGAGGATCGGGAGGGTCTGGGGGATCGAGAGGGTCCAGAGGATCTGGAGCAGCCGGCATCAAGGACGCCACCGCCATCGTCGGCATCGGGCAGACGGCCTTCGCCAAGCGCCTCCCCGAGGACGAGCGGACCCTCGCCTGTCGTGCCGTCCTCGCCGCCCTCGACGACGCCGGGATCGACCCCGGAGAGGTCGACGCGCTCGCCTCCTTCACCATGGAGGAGACGGACGAGGTCGAGCTCGCCAAGGCCCTCGGGCTCGGGGATCTCACCTTCTTCAGCAAGGTCGGCTACGGAGGGGGCGGCTCCTGTGCCACCGTCGCGCACCTCGCCGCCGCCATCGCCGCCGGGCAGGCCACCGTCGGCGTCGCCTGGCGCTCACGCAAGCGCGGGAGCGGGCCTCGGCCGTGGACCAACACCGCCGTGCAACTGCCCACGCCCGCCCAGTGGACCCGGCCCTTCGGGCTTCTGAGGCCTGCCGACGAGATCGCCATGCTCGCCCGCCGTTACATGCACGAGTACGGCGCGACCCGGGACCATCTCTTCAACGTCGCCCTCGCCTGCCGCAACCGCGCCAACCAGAACCCCGCGGCGATCATGTACGAGCGGCCCCTGACCCGCGAGATGTACATGACCGCCCGCTGGATCAGCGAGCCGCTCTGCCTCTACGACAACTGTCTGGAGACGGACGGGGCGTTGGCATGCGTGGTCGTCTCCGCCGAGCGGGCGCGGGACTGCCGGCGGGCGCCCGTGTACGTCCACTCCGCCGCCCAGGGGCTGCCCGCCCAGCACCACGGCATGGTCAACTACTGGAACGACGACCCCCTCACCGGCCCCGCCTGGACCGCCGCCCGCCACCTGTGGAAGCACGCCGACCTCACCCCCGAGGACGTGGACGTCGCCCAGATATACGACGCGTTCACTCCGCTCATACCGCTGTCGCTGGAGGGCTACGGCTTCTGCGGGAAGGGAGAGGGCGGGGCGTTCACCGAAGGGGGCGCCCTGGAGATCGGTGGACGGTTGCCCCTCAACACGGGGGGAGGCGGGCTCTCCGAGGCGTACATCCACGGCTTCAACCTCATCAACGAAGGCGTGAAGCAACTGCGCGGGACCAGCACCGCCCAGGTCCCGGGCGCCTCCACCTGCCTGGTCACGGCAGGCGAGGGAGTTCCCACGTCCGCTCTCCTGCTGAGGAGTTGACCTCCCATGCTCTCTCCCGTCACCGATGCCGACGGCGCCCCCTTCTGGGAGTACGCCGCCCGAGGCGAGCTGCGCGTCCAGGCGTGCGCCGACTGCGGCGAGCCCCGCTTCCCGCCCCGCCCCTGCTGCCCGCACTGCCGGTCCTTCGCCTGCGAGTGGCGGCCGACGAGCGGGCGGGGGCGCATCTGGTCGTACGTCCGTCCTCATCCACCACTGCTGGCCGGCTACGCGGAGCTGGCGCCGTACAACGTCATCCTCGTCGAGCTCGACGAGCTGCCCCGGATACGGATCGTCGGGAACCTCGTCAGTGGAGCCGGCGCCTCGATCAACTCCGTTCCGGAGAGCCGGATCCGGGTCGGGGCCCGGGTGCAGGTCGTCTTCGATCCCGGCAGCGGGCTCCCCCAGTGGGTCCTGGAGCGGCCATGAGCGGCGGCACCCTCCGGGTCAGCACCGACAAGGACACCGGCGTCGCCGTCGTCACCCTCGACCGGCCCCGCAAGCTCAATGCCATCGACCTCACCATGGCCGCCGAACTCAGCGAAACATGGCGGGCGTTGCGGTTCGACGACTCCGTGCGGGCGGTCGTGCTCACCGGTGCCGGGGAGCGGGCCTTCAGTACGGGGCTGGACCGGGACGCCGTCGTGCCGCAGCCCTCGTCGCCGTACATGCAGGACGATCCGTTGATCGGCATCGGACCGAAGGCCAACGACCTGTGGAAGCCCGTCATCGCCGCCGTGAGCGGGATGGCCTGTGGGGGTGCCTTCTATCTGCTCGGGGAGTCGGACTTCGTCGTCGCCGACACCACTGCCAACTTCTTCGATCCGCATACGACCTACGGCATGGTCAGCGCGTACGAGTCCGTGCTGATAGCACAGCGCATGCCGTACGGGGACGTCGCCCGGATGGTGCTGATGGGCAACGCGGAGCGGATCGGGGCCGAGCGGGCGCATGCCGTCGGGCTCGTGTCCGAACTCACCGAGCCGGGCGGGGCATTGGCCGCCGCCGTGCGCTGCGCGACCGTCATCGCCAGGTATCCCACCGAGGCCGTGCAGGGGTCGGTGCGGGCGCTGTGGGCCGCCAAGGAGGCGGCCCGGGAACGTGGGTTCGCGCAGGCGCCGCATCTGATCGCGCTGGGGAATCTGCCGGGCGAGCGGCAGGCGGAACTGTTCACCGCCCGGCGGCCGGGCGGTTTCCGGACGCGGTGACGCGCGAGCCGGTCAGCTGACGGCCGGTGCGGCCGCTTCCAGGTCGCAGTGGTCGACGCGGGCGGCACGGGCATCGTCGTAGCCGACGTCGACCTGCGCGGTCTCCTTGCCGTTCGCGGGCACGTCGACCTCCTCCACCCGGGAGATGACCTCGGCGTTCCGGGAGTCCCTGAAGCTGATGGTGACGGCGAACGTGCCCTCGTCGGCGTTGGGGTTGGTGACCTCGACGGTCGCGTACGGCTTCTTCGGCGTCGCGCAGCTCAGCAGCTTCACCGTCGCGTCGTCCAGGGCCGGCGCGGTGGTACTGGTGCTGCCGCCGCTGCCGTAGTCGTCATCCGAGTCGTCGTCGTACGGATCCGAGTCCCGGTAGGAGCCGGAGCCGCCGCCCGAGCTGCCGTAGTCGCCGTCGTCCTTGTACGCCCCGCCGCCGGACGTGGACGACGACGTGTCGTCGTGGTCCTGGCTGGAGCTGCTGCAGCCGCCTCCGCCGCCGCTCCCGGAATGGTGGTACCCGTGTCCATGCCCGTGCCCGCGTCCCGATGTGAAACCGGTCAGCGAGAGAACCACCAACGTCGACACCGCTGTGAACCTGAGTATGCGCCCCCGTGATTGCATGCCGTCACCCTACCGACAGGGGGCCTACGTCGTACGGGCGGTGCCCGTCCCCTTCTCGGCGTCCAGGGCGTAGACACAGCGGTCCTTGCTGCACGCGTACACGACCCCGTCCTTCACGACGGGCGATCCGGTGATCTCGCCGCCGGTCGCCAGCTTCCAGCGCAGGCGGCCGTCGTCGGCCTTGAGGGTGTAGAGCAGGTGGTCGGTGGAGCCGAAGTGGATACGGCCCTCGGCGACCGCGGGGGCGCCGACGATGTCGCCGCCCGACTGGAAGCGCCACTTGGGCGTGCCCGTGACCGCGTCGAGCGTGTACAGGCCCTTGCCGCTGCCGACGTGGACATGGCCCGCGGCCACCAGGACCGGCTCGATGGAGGCGCGGGACTCGGTGGCGATGCGCCAGCGGTCGCGGCCGTCGGTGGCGTCGAGGGCGTACACGGTGCCGAGGTAGTCGGCGAGGTAGATGCCGCCGCCGGTGACCGCGGGGCCGGGGACGAAGGTGGGCGCGCAGAGGAAGACCGCGGGGGCCTCGAAGTGCCAGCGCACCATGCCGCTCGCCACCTCGATGGCCAGGACTCTGGAACCGGCCGAGACATAGAGGTAGCCGTCGGACGCCTGGGTGAGCCGGACCGGGACCCCGCCGCAGGACGCGGCGTCGCCGATCGGGTACGACCAGCGCTCCTCGCCGGTGCGGGCCTCCAGGGCGCGCAGCCGGGCGTCCTGCCAGACGTAGACCGTGCCTTCGTGGACGGCGGGTCCGGCCTCGGGGGACTCGAAGTCGGTCTGGCAGCCGGTGATCTCCCAGAGCTTCTGCCCGTTGGAGGCCTCCCATGCCTGCACGCCGCCGCCGCGGGTGCCGGTGACGACCGTGCCCCGGTCGGCGTGCAGGGAGTACACCCAGGCCTCGGTGGACAGCCGCCACAGATCGGCACCCTCGCGGGCCTCCAGGGCGAACAGGGTGGGGCCGTCGGAGGCGTGGATACGGCCGTCCGCGACCGCCATCGACCAGGCCACGTCGCGGGTCTTGAAGCGGCGCCGGCCGGTGGCCACGTCCAGGGCGTGCACCTCGAAGGAGGTGACGTAGACGAGGTCGCCGTCGACGGACGGGGTGCCCCAGACGTCGTTGGACATGCGGAAGCGCCAGGGGCGCCAGCCGGACGCCGTCTCTGGGGGTACAGCCGGGGGCGCCGGTACGGCCGGGCCTACGGCAGGGTCTGTGCCGTTGACGCCGGGGCGGGGGCGGGACCAGTTGGCGACCAGGCCGGCCTCCGGCGGGGTGCCTTGACGGCGGCGGCGCGGGCGTCGGCGACGCGCGGGCCGGGGCCGATGGGCACCTTGGCGCGTAGCCAGCTGGACGGGACCGGCGTCGGGGCCGCCGGCGGGCGCGCCGACCGGCACGGGCGGGGCCGCGATCAGCGGGTCGTGCGGCGGGGGGCGGCACCCCGGGCCCGTGTGCGGGTGCCGCGCCCCGGCCGCCGCTGCGCGGCCGGCGGGCGCGGGCTTGGCCGCCGGGCGGCCGCCGCGGCGGGACTCGATCAGGGCGACGGCCTTCTCGGGCAGCCACGCCGACGCCGTACCGCTGTCGTCGGAGCCGGAGCCGAAGAGGTGGGGGGCGAGCTGGGCCTGGAGGTCGGCGGGGTTGGGCCGGCCGGTGGCCTCCATCTGCATCAGGGACTCGATCAGCGGGCGCAGCTCGTCCGGGAGGCCCTCCAGGTCGGGGCCCTCGCGCAGCAGCATGAAGACGGTCTCGACGGGGTTGGCGCCGTGGAAGGGCGGGTGTCCGGTGGCGGCGAACACCAGCATCGAGCCGAGCGAGAAGACATCGCTCGCGCCGGTGACGCTGCGGGAGTCCTTCGCCTGCTCGGGAGACATATAGGCGGGTGTACCGACGGCCACGTTCGTCATCGTCAAACGGGTGTTCGAGACGCCGGACGCGATACCGAAGTCGATGACGCGGGGACCGTCCTCGACGACGAGCACATTGGAGGGTTTGAGGTCCCGGTGGACCAGCCCGGCGCCGTGGATGGACTGCAGGGCCTCCGCCACGCCCGCCGCCAGCCAGCGCACCGCCTGGGCCGGGAGCGGCCCGCAGTCGTTCACTATTTCCTCGAGGGAGGGCGCGGGCACGTACGCGGTGGCCAGCCAGGGCACGGCGGCGCGCGGGTCGGCGTCCACGACCGCGGCCGTGTAGAAGCCGGAGACCGCGCGGGCCGCCTCCACCTCACGTGTGAAGCGGACGCGGAACAGCTGGTCCTCGGCGAGCTCGGTCCGGACCGTCTTGATCGCCACGCGCCGGCCGGACGCCGAGCGCGCGAGATAGACGAGCCCCATACCGCCGGCACCCAGCCGTCCCAGCACCTCGAACGGCCCGATCCGCCGCGGGTCGTGCTGCGTCAGCTGATCCACCACTTGCCTGCCACCTCCCCGTACGGGCCACGTCACCCACATATGTACGCGACCCCGTGCAGCGTCTCACCACCGCACCGCCGTGGCGGCACGCACCCCGATTCTTCCTGGCCCGGACGCAGGTTGCGAACCCGGTGATAAATCGGGGTGTCTCGTGATAAGCGAGACATTTCAGCGCCGCAACAGCGCGAACGACGCCCCCTGATTGTCCGTGACGACAGTCACTGTGCCGTACGACGTCTCGAATGGCGGAGCCTGCACCCGCCCGCCGAGCCGCCGCACCGCCTCCACCGAGTCCTCCATGTCCTCCACCCCGAAGTGGACGAGGAAGTGCGGCGGCATCTCGGCCGGGAAGACGTCGGAGACGGGGGCGCGGCCGAAGTCGGCCTCGGTGTCCGAGCCGAACAGGGCGTCGTGGAAGAGGTCGGCGTAGAAGTCGTTGGCCGCCTCGGTGTCACGGGTGTACAGCTGGGCCCAGCCGAAGGTGCCCGGCGTGTGCCGCTCCCCGAAGCCGTTGTGGCTGCCCGGCTGCCACAGCCCGAAGACGGCGCCCTCGGGGTCGGTGGCGAGGGCGGCCGTGCCCAGGTCGTCGACCGGCGTCGGCGCCGTGACCACCTGGCCGCCGGCCGCGAGGATCCGCCGGCACAGCGCCCGCGCGTTCGGCGTCGCGAAGTACACCGTCCAGACGGTGGGCATACGGCCGTCCGTCTTGTGCGCGAGCGCGGCGACGGGCGAGCCGTCCTTGCGGGCCCATACGGCGGAGTCGTACTCCGTGGCGTCCTCCTCGAAGGTCCACCCGAAGAGCTCACCGTAGAACCGCTTCCCCGCCTCCACGTCGGGAAGCTGCGCGTCCAGCCAGCACGGGACGCCCTCTCCGTACACCGATGCCCTGTTTTCGGCCATGCCGCCAAAGTAGCGGCGCCGCGCGCACCCCGCAGACCAGGCACACCACTCTCCGTACCCCCATGCACCCCATTTGCAGTCGGCCGAATCGCGCTCCCATCACCCCTCGGTAAGCTGACGGCATGACAGGACAAGTGCGTACCGTCGACGGCCGCGTGGCCGGTCGACGTGGGCAGGCGACCCGGCAGAAGCTGCTCGACTGCCTCAGCGAGATGCTCAGCTCCTCCCCCTACCGGGACGTCAAGGTCATCGATGTCGCCCGGAAGGCGGGCACTTCGCCCGCGACCTTCTACCAGTACTTCCCGGACGTCGAGGGCGCCGTCCTGGAGATCGCCGAGCATATGGCCGCCGAGGGCGCCGGGTTGACCGCGCTGCTCGAAGGGCGTTCCTGGGTCGGCAAGGCAGGCTGGCAGACCGCCCAGGAACTGGTCGACGGATTCCTGGAGTTCTGGCGCAGGAACGACGCGATCCTGCGCGTCGTCGACCTCGGCGCGGCCGAAGGGGACAAGCGGTTCTACAAGATCCGCATGAAGATCCTGAATTCGGTGAACAACTCCCTTTCGGACTCCATTGCCGAACTCCAGTCCAAGGGCAGGATCGACAAGGACGTGAACCCGGCGGCGGTCGCGGGCTCGCTGGTCGCGATGCTCGCGGCGGTGGCCGCGCACCAGAAGGGCTTCCAGACCTGGGGCGTCAAACAGGCCGAACTAAAGCCGAATCTGGCGCTGTTGGTGCACCTGGGCGTGACCGGCAAGAAGCCGACGAAGTAGCCCCGCACACCAGCGGACCACATTCCACGGCCCCACGTCCTGTCTGGCGGGCGGCAGTTCACACCGGTGAGCTGCCGCCCGCGCCGCTAGGCCCTTCTAAGCGGGCAGCGGCCGGTCACGCACCACGTGCTTCATCACCAGCGTGGACGTCAGCCGCTGCACGCCCGGCAGCGTCGCCAGCCGCTCGTCGTACAGCCGCTGGAAGGCGGCGAGGTCGGCGGTGGCCACCCGCAGCAGATAGTCCGGCTCGCCGAACAGCCGCTGTGCGTCGAGCACGTACTCCACCTCGCTCACCGCCCGCTCGAACTCGGCGACCGTGTCCCGGTCCTCCTGCCGCATGGACACGAAGACCAGCGCCTCGAAGTTCAGCCCGAGGGCGGCCGGGTCCACGACCGCCCGGTACCCCTGGATGGCCCCCGACCGCTCCAGCTCACGCAGCCGCCGATGGCACGGCGAGACGCTCAGCCGCACCCGCGCGGCCAGCTCGGTCACGGTCAGCCGCCCGTCCTGCTGGAGCTCGGCAAGGATTTTCTGGTCCACGTCATCCATGAAGAAGATATTTGCGCAGAAATCGCGATCATGAGCAAACTTCGGCAACACTTTCGGGCCATTCACGCCTAATGTCCCTACCATGGATGCGGGAGCGTTGATTTCTTTCCTGGCCCTGGACCTGCTGCTGGTCTGCGTGCCGGGCGCCGACTGGGCCTATGTGATCGCGGCGGGCCTGCGCGGCCGCTCGGTGCTGAGCGCGGTGTCCGGCCTGGTCGCCGGGTACGCGCTGCACACGACACTGGCCGCGGCGGGCCTCGCCGTCCTGGTCGCGGGCTCGCCCCAGCTGCTCACGGCACTCACGGTGGCCGGCGCCGGATACCTGGTCCGGCTGGGCTGGAACGTACTGCGCAGGCCGGCGGCGCCCGAAGCGGCGACAACGAACGGGCCGGACACCCGCACCTCCCGCGTCTTCCTGCGCGGCACCACGATCAGCGGCCTCAACCCCAAGGGCCTGCTGCTCTACCTCTCCGTCCTCCCCCAGTTCCTCACCCTCAGGGGCGCCCACCTGCCCGTACCCGTTCAGACGGCCACCCTGGGCCTCCTCCACATGGCCTGCTGCGCCGTCGTGTACCTGACCGTCGGCACCCTGTCCCGCGCCCTGCTCTCCGCCCGCCCCACGGCCGCCCGCGCGGTGACCCGCACCTCGGGGGCGGCAATGCTCGGAATCGGCGCGTTCCTGCTGGTCGAGCGGCTGGCGACGCTGTGAAAGCTGTGAGGACTACCTCCGTACGATCCTGAAGATCCGGATCTCCCGCTCCACCCGTGCCTGGTACGTCGCATACGGCGGCCAGAACACCAGCAGCGCCTTCCAGACCGCCGCCCGCTCCTCACCCCCGAGGAGCCGGGCCGTGACGGGGATGTCCTCACCCTTCCAGCTCACCGTGGCATCGGGATGCGCGAGCAGGTTGTGGGTCCAGGCGGGATGGTCGGTCCGCCCGAAGTTGGACCCGACGAGGATCCAGCCGCGCCCGCCCTCCTCCGGCATACAGGCCAGCGGAGTACGGCGCGGCAGCCCACTGCGGGCACCGGTGGACGTCAGCACCACACCGGGCAGCAACTGTGCGCTGAGCAGCACCTTGCCCCGGGTGACCCGGTGGACGGCCCGGTCGAGCACGGGAATGACATGCGGGGCGACTTTCGCGAAGCCCCGCGTGGAGGACACCTTCTGCACCAGACGCACACCCGGACCGGCCATCAGACTGCCACCTCCCCCCGCTCGAAGAGCCGCGCCGAGTCGGCCGCGCGGGCACGCAGCCGGTGGACCGACCCGAACAGCAGCTCGTCCCCGGCGGCCCGCTTGAAGTACAGATGAGCCTCGTGCTCCCAGGTGAACCCGATCCCGCCGTGCAGCTGGATCCCCTCACCGGCGGCCGTCCGGAGCGCCTCCAGGGCCTGCGCGAGAGCGAGCCCGCCCACCCGCTCACCGCCCCGGACGGCCGTGGCCCAGGCCGCGTAGTAGGCCGCCGAGCGCGCCGCCTGCACCTGCACATACACATCGGCCAACCGGTGCTTCACGGCCTGGAAGGACCCGATCAGCCGCCCGAACTGCTCCCGCTGCTTCACGTGATCGACGGTCCGCTCCAGGGCCCGGTCGGCGGCCCCGACGGCCTCGGCGGCAAGCACCGCGGCGGCGGTGTCACCGAGGGCGGAAAGGGCACCGAGCACGTCGGAATCGGCCGACCCGAGCAACCGGGCGTCGACGTCGCGCAGTTGTACGCGCCCCTGCGGCCGGGTGGCGTCAAGCGCGGTCTGCCGTACCCGCACCACCCCCGCCGCGTCCCCGTCCACCAGGAAGAGCAGGGTCCGCGACCGGGCGAACCCCCCGGTGTGGGCGGCCACGACCAACAGGCCGGCACTGTGCCCGTCGAGCACCTGCCCCACTTCCCCGTACAGCCGCCACCCATCCCCCGCCGGGCCGGCCTGCACACCCCCCGCACGGCCACCGCCGGCCCACTCCCCTCCGTTGTCGCCGGTCAAAGTCAGTACGGAGGCAAGGGCGTTGCCGGGCACGGCGAGGGTGGCGGTGAGCGCACCCGAGGCGAGCCGGGGCAGCAGGTCGGCGCGCTGGGCATCGGTCCCGAGGGCGAGGATCAGCGGCGCGGCGAGCACGGAGGTGGCGAGCAGCGGGGTCGGGGCCAGCGCGCGCCCCGTCTCCTCGCAGGCGAGGGCGAGCTCGGTGACCGAGCAGCCGACCCCGCCGTACGCCTCCGGGAGGGCCAGCCCCGGCAGGCCGAGCTGGTCGGCGAGGGCCGTCCACAGGACAGGGTCGTGCCCGGCGCCGGTGTCGAGGGCGGTGCGCAGTTCCTCCGGGCCGCAGCGTTTGTGGAGCAGTTCGCGCAGGGTGCGGCGGATCTCGTCCTGCTCGGCGGTGAGGCGCGTGTCCATGGCTGTTCCCTCCGGCCCGATCTGACCGCCCGATCTGACGGGCCGTCATGTTAGGGCGAGGAGGCCGGGATGCCCAGAGAGACGACACCTGCCACGCCGGACCGAATCTGATGTACCGTCAGATCCATGTCACCAGGGAGCAGCAGGAAAGTGGCCGTGGTGGGCGTAGCCCTCTCCGACTGCGGCCGAGTGGACGAGGCCACCCCCTACGCCCTGCACGCCCAGGCGGCCCGCCGGGCCCTGGCGGACGCGGGCCTGGACCGCGCCCACGTGGACGGCTTCGCCTCGGCGGGACTGGGCACCCTGGCACCGGTGGAGGTGGCCGAGTACCTGGGCCTGCGCCCCACCTGGGTCGACTCCACCTCCGTAGGCGGCTCGACCTGGGAGGTCATGGCGGCGCACGCGGTGGACGCGATAGCGGCGGGCCACGCGAACGCCGTCCTGCTGGCCTACGGCTCGACGGCCCGCGCGGACATCCGGGCGGGCAGACGCACGGGAAACCTGTCCTTCGGCGCCCGTGGACCACTCCAGTTCGAGGTCCCGTACGGCCACACGCTGATCGCGAAGTACGCGATGGCGGCCCGCCGCCACATGATCGAGTACGGCACGACGATCGAGCAGCTCGCGGAGGTGGCGGTACAGGCCAGGGCCAACGCGGCCCTGAACCCGAACGCCATGTTCCGCGCCCCCATCACCCCCGACGACGTCCTCACCGGCCCGCTGATCGCCGACCCCTTCACCAAGCTGCACTGCTGCATACGCTCCGACGGAGGCGCGGCGGTACTGCTGGCGGCGGAGGAATACGTACGGGACTGCAGAACCCCGCCGGTGTGGGTGCTCGGCACCGGAGAGCACGTCTCCCACGCGGCGATGTCCGAGTGGCCCGACTTCACGGTGACACCGGCGGCGGTGAGCGGCCGGCTCGCCTTCGAGCGGGCGGGGGTGAACCCCGGGGAGATCGACTTCGCGGAGATCTACGACGCCTTCACGTACATGACCCTGGTGACCCTGGAGGACCTGGGCTTCTGCGGAAAGGGAGAGGGCGGGGCGTTCGTGGAGAAGGGCCGGCTGCTGGTGCGGGGAGGGGAACTGCCGGTGAACACGGACGGGGGTGGCCTGTCGGCCCAGCACCCAGGGATGCGGGGCCTGTTCCTGCTGGTGGAGGCGGTACGACAGCTGCGGGGGGAGGCCGGGGAGCGGCAAGTGCGGCGGGCGGGCGGCGAGTTGCCACGGCTCGGGGTGGCTTCGGGTACCGGAGGCTGGTTCTGCTCGTCGGGGACGGTGGTGCTGGGGCGGGGATGAGGCCGTGGGTACGGTTGATGGGCGGCCTGGTTCAGGGAGCGGCTCGGCTCACGGAGCTTGCACGAGGATGCGACCTTCAGCGGTGCCGATCATCACGAGACCGCTTCCCGAGACCGCCAGGCACAGGGGCGTGAAGACGTGGCCGCCGACGGCGGTCGGGGTGTGACGGATCTGCTCGCCGTCGCCGATGCGCAGGGTGAGCAGCTCGCGTGCCCGGGTCACGGCATGCACCAGCCCCTCAGTCACATCGAGCCCCACGACCTCCGCATCGGCCCGGTACGCCCACAGCACCTCGCCGCCGGGAAGGGCCCGCAGCAGCACATGCGGCCCCGTCGGGCCGTGGCAGGCGTGGAGGAGGCCGGGACCGTGGAGCCCTGCGTCGCCGTCCACGTACACAGCGGGCCCACTGCGCAGATACCCCGTGACGGATGAGTCCCAGGCAAGCGGAAAGAGGGACTCGACACCGTCCGGCGTAACCCGCGAGACCCACTTGTCGAGAAGCTCCCGGCGAGGGCTGTCACCGAGCCCCCGCAGCAAGAGCAGATACGGCGACCTGCGCACACGAAAGCCGTACGAGCTGTCGCACTCCCCCAGCGGGACCTCGGCCAGCCGTCTGCCCGAGGGTGTGAAGACGACACTGTCGTACGGCGGCCACTGCGGACCGGGGAACAAGTCCCGGGAATCACGGGCGATCCAGGCACCATCCGCCCTGTCGACGATGTCGACGGGAAAGTCCAGTTCACGGTTGCCGATCAGAGCCCCGTCGGTGAGGGAGAGACGCAGCAGCCGCGTACGGCGGTCGGCGCTGTCCCCCACGAAGTAGGGGACCCAGGCGGACTCCTGGTCCGGAGCCACGTACACCTGCCGGCCGACATGACCGTGCTCGTCGGGCACGGACACGGACCAGAGCAGCTCCCCGTCCCGGGACCAGCACTCCAGAAGGGTGCGGGAGCGCAGGACGGCGAGGACGCGTCCGTCACACAGGGGTTCCAGGACGGTGACTCCGTCGCGCGGGGCCCAGGCACGGCCGCGGCCGGCGGCCAGCTCGGCGAGGTGGGCGCGAGCGTCGGGGATACGGGGAAGTCGCTCGGGGGCGTTCCAGTCGACCTCGACGGGTGAACGGGGACCCGGGGTCAGGGTCTCGGCGTCGACGACACAGGCGAGGTAGTGATCGAGCCCGTCGCGCTCTCCCTCCGTGTCCGGCACGGAGAGGGTGAGCTCAAGGCTCTCCCCGTCATCGGACCAACGGTGCGCGGTGACACCGACGTCGTCGAAAGCCAGGGTCGCGCGGACGCGGGTCTCCGGCTCGTAGAGGATCAGCTGTCCCTGGCGCTCGTACTCGTCGTCCCCTTCCTCCGTGCCGAGGGCCAGGACCGGGCGGCTCGGATGGAAGGCCAGGCACTCCACACCGTGCTCGAACTCCAGCTGCTCCCACAGGCCGAGGTCGCTCAGCCGGTACACGACGACGCGGCCACCGCCCGAGCCGCTGGCGTGACAGCTGACGGCAAGCCAGCGACCGTCGGCACTTTCGGTGACCTGGAAGGGGAAACCGAGTTCCGGGAAGGGGGTGTCGGGGATCAGGTGCACTTGCCCTCTGCGTTGCTGTAGCTCGACTTGAACCAGGCCAGTTCAACTTACCGGGCGCTCTCCCGTGTACAGGGCCGGCGCAAACCACCTTCCTCCCCGTGAACGGCGATGTGGCCGCGTCCGTCTGGGGCCTGCGCCGGAGGGCAACACGTATCCGCTGAGTTGCTGCACGGGGTACTGATGGCCCAGCTTGTACGGCCGTGTGCGGCACCGGAGTGATACTCACCCCATGGCAGCAACGGATCTCCACGAACTCCTGAAGTCACTACGGGTATGGGCGCCCGGTGTCACGGAGCTACCCCCTTTCGACCCGGACACAGCGCCCCCGACACCCGTCCCGCTCTTCACGAGTTGGTTCGCGGAGGCGGTGGCGGCGGGCCAGTACGAGCCGCACACCATGTCGCTGGCGACGACGGACGAGGAGGGCCACCCGGACGTACGGATCGTGATGCTGCACGGCGCCGATGAGGACGGCTGGGCCTTCGCGACGCACGCGACGAGCCGCAAGGGCGGCCACCTGAGGGCCCACCCGTATGCGGCCCTGGCGTTCTACTGGCCGGTGCTGGGCCGCCAGGTCCGCGTCCGGGGCTCGGTCACCTCGGCGCCGTCGGAGGAGAGCCAGGCGGACCTCCACGCCCGTTCGACGGGAGCACTGGCAGCGGCACTGACGGGACGCCAGAGCGAAGTCCTGGGGTCGGTGGAGGAGCTGAGGCAGGCATCGGAGGCCGCGTGGGACCGGGCCCGCAACAACCCGACGGCCCCGTCGCCGACGTGGACGCTCTACCGACTCCACCCGAAGGAGGTCGAGTTCTTCCAGGGAGACCCGGACCGGAGACACGTACGCCTGCTGTACCGCCGCGGGACGGAGGGCTGGAACAGGGAACTACTGTGGCCGTGAGCCACGGGGGGTCACCGTGGGGCCGCCCGCTTCTTTGTCAGTGTCGTGCTTCCACGCCCCGAGTAAAGGGCGCTCCGCTCCACTGCGTTCCGCTCCGCGTCGCCTTCGGCGATGGCCCTGCGGGCCACCCTTGACTAGGGGCGTTCCAGCACGGGTGAGAAGCGAGCGGGCGGCCCGGGGAAAGTGGCCGGCTTGGGCGCGCCGGGCCCTTGGGTGGGCTGCGTTCTGGGCCGGGGTGACGGGGGGCGCGGTCTCGCCTCGCCAGCACGCCGGGCGGGCTTAGCGGCTTGCGGCCGGTGGGGAGCGGGGCCGCAATCGGCTGGGTGGTGGCACGCCGGGTCGGCTAGCGGCTTGCGGCCGGTGGGGAGTGGCGCGCGGGGGCTGAGTGGCGGCACGCCGGGTCGGCTAGCGGCTTGCGGCCGGTGGGGAGTGGAGCGCGGGGGCTGGGCGGCGGCACGCCGGGTCGGCTAGCGGCTTGCGGCCGGTGGGGAGCTGGGCACGCATCAGCCGGGTGAAGGCACGCCGGGAGGGCTTGGCGACTTGCGGCCGGTGGGACGGGAGCGCATCAGCCGGGCGGCGGCACACTGGCTCGGCTTGGCGACTTGCGGCCGGTGGGCGGTGAGCGCGGGGAGGCGGGCGGCGGCACGCCGAGTCGGCATAGCGGCGAGCGGCCGGTGGGCGGTGAGCGCGGGGGCGGGCGGGGCGGCACGCCGAGTCGGCATAGCGGCGAGCGGCCGGTGGGCGGTGAGCGCGGGGAGGCGGGCGGCGGCACGCCGAGTCGGCATAGCGGCGAGCGGCCAGTGGGCGGTGAGCGCGGGGAGGCGGGCGGCGGCACGCCGAGTCGGCATAGCGGCGAGCGGCCAGTGGGCGGTGAGCGCGGGGAGGCGGGCGGCGGCACGCCGAGTCGGCATAGCGGCGAGCGGCCGGTGGGGGCGGGGTGCGCATCGGCCAAGTGATGGCAGGCACCCTGGGTGGGGTTGGCGGCTTACGGCTTAAGGGTGTAGGCGCTCGGAGATGACCTGTAGGCAAACCACCTGATGGTCGGTGGGAGAGTACGGGGCGGGGTGGTGGGTCGTGACCGTTGGCTGGCGCAAGGACAGGATTGGGAGCGCGCTGCGGGGTGAGAACCCTTCGGTGCTTGCGCGGTTGGAGTCGGGGTTCGCGGTGATCGGGGACGTTCAGTTTCTGCCGGGGTACTCGCTGCTCCTGGTGGACGACCCGTCGGTGCAGCGGCTGTCGGAGCTTCCGCAGATCAGACGACTGGCGTTCCTCTCCGACATGGACAAGCTGGGCGAGGCCGTCGAGCGCGCCTGCAAGCGCCTGGACCCGGCCTTCCGTCGGGTCAACCTGGAGATCCTGGGAAACACCGACCCGTTCCTGCACGTCCACGTGTGGCCGCGATACGACTGGGAGCCACCCGACCTCGTGGGCCGCCCGGTCTGGCTGTACCCAAGGGGGAGTTGGGGCAACGAACGGCACGCGCTGGGCCCCCAGCACAACGCCGTCCGCAAGGCGATCACCGACGAACTGACCCAGGGAAGGCGCCGGGAGACCCCCTGAAGCAGGCCCCGGGACAGCAATTGGAACCTTCGGGCCACCCAAGTCCCGACGACCTGCTGATTCCGCCCCCTCACTGTCCCATTCCTTCCAACAACGCCCGCCAACACAACTGGTGTGACGGAAGCGATCGATGAGACACGGCTAGGCACCGGTGCGACCACGCGGAGGTACCCGGAGTCACCCCCACCCGCCCACTCACCCAGCCAACCATCGGTCCGCCCGGCCACGCCCCTCCGGCCGCAAGACGCTGAGCCGACCCGGCGTGCCATCTCTCCGCCGATGCGGCCCCGCCACCCACCACCCGCAAGCCGCCAACCCCACCCGGCGTGCCACCACCCAGCCGATTGCCCCCCCGCCACCCACCACCCGCAAGCCGCCAACCCCACCCGGCGTGCCACCACCCAGCCGATTGCCCCCCCCGCCACCCACCACCCGCAAGCCGCCAACCCCACCCGGCGTGCCACCACCCAGCCGATTGCGGCCCCGCTCCCCACCGGCCGCAAGCCGCTAAGCCCGCCCGGCGTGCTGGCGAGGCGAGACCGCGCCCCCCGTCACCCCGGCCCAGAACGCAGCCCACCCAAGGGCCCGGCGCGCCCAAGCCGGCCACTTTCCCCGGGCCGCCCGCTCGCTTCTCACCCGTGCTGGAACGCCCCTAGTCAAGGGTGGCCCGCAGGGCCATCGCCGAAGGCGACGCGGAGCGGAACGCAGTGGAGCGGAGCGCCCTTTACTCGGGGCGCGGAAGCACGACACTGACAAAGAAGCGGGCGGCCCCACGGCCACTCGTCAGCACCGGGGCACTGCACCCACCCCACCCCACCTCACGCCCGCTCAACCCCCACGCCCGCTCAACCCCCCTCCCCCCGAAACCTGTACGCCGCGAAATCGGCAACCTCCCGGTATCCGATCCGCCGGTACAGCGCGTTGCTCGTTGGGTTTGCCAGGTCGGTGAAGAGGAGTACCTCCTTCGCCCCGGCCGCCCGCGCGGCGCGGCTCGCCTCGGCTGTCGCGGCGCCCGCGTATCCGCGTCCGCGGAGGTGTGCGGGGGTGTAGACGGGGCCGATCCTGATCTGCCCGGCGACCTGGCGGGTCACCCCGGCCAGGGAAACGGGCGTGCCGTCGGGGGTTTCCCAGAGGGTGGTGCCGCCGTAGGCGATGCGCGCGTCGGCCCACTCGTCGGGGGCGATGAAGCCGGGTTCTCCGACCGCCTCGGAGAACTCCACGACCCAGCGCCTCAGCAGGTTCCGGTCGGCGGGGCCGACGGACCTCGCCCGTCCCTCCGGCACCGGCTCCGGTACCGCCAGCTCCCCCAGCCTGTAGAGCCGTTGGCGCATACGCAGTTCGCCGGACGCGCCCGATCGCCGCTGCCAGGCTTCCACGAATGCCTCTGCCGACGCCCGCTCGGCGGCGACCGCGGGGACGGGGTGGCCGGTGTCGAGCAGCCTGGCCGCGAGGGCGTCGGCCTCCTCGGCCGTGAGCGCGGTGAAGCTCAGCTGGTGCGGAGGCGTGTGCAGCAGGGTCGCCCGGACCGTGCCGTTCTCATCCGTCAGCGTGCCGAACAGCGGTGACCCCTCGCCATAGACATTGAGTCCACGCGTCCGGAGCACATCCGTCACCGTCAGCTGCACCGTGTGCAGAGCCGGCCGGGAGCGCAGGAAGGCGCCCGCTCGGGAGAGGAAGGCGTCCAGGTCTTCGGTGAGCTGCCAGTCGTATGCAGGGGCCATACCTCATGATCCCGGCACAACGTGCGCCACGCCCGCAATTGACCCTCTAGCCCTCGTGCGCCTCGGGATCCGTGGCTATCCGTGCGTGCAGATGCACATCCCGGAACGCGTCGAGCCGCCCCGCCTCGAACATCGCCCCGCGCAGTGTCCCCTCGTACAAGAACCCGCACTTCCGCGCGATCCGGCACGAAGCGTCATGCCCTACAGCGTGCCCCAACTCCAGCCGGTGCAGCCCCAGTTCCGTGAATGCCCAGGATGAGGCGAGGGTCAGCGCCCGCGTGGCCACGCGTCGGCCGCGCGCCTCCGGGAGGACCCAGTAGCCGACACGGGCGGTACGCATGACGCGGTCGATCATGTTGAGGCCGATGTGCCCCAGCGCCGTACCGCTGTCCGCGTCCGTGACGCAGAAGTGCGCGCAGTTGCCGTTCGCCTCGTTCTCCGCCTGCTTGTGCAGGGACGCCCGTGCTCCGTCGAGGTCGGTGACCGCCAGCAGGGGTGTGTTCCAGCGCTGGAATTCGGGATCGGACCTGCCGCGCAGCCAAGTCGCCGCGTCGAGGTCCGCGGTCGCGTCCCATCGGCGAAGACACAGACCGTGGCCATCGAGCTCGGGACACTGCCGTTCGGGGATGCGTTCATGAGCGGTAGCCATGGGCCCATTGAATCCCCTCGGCACTGAATCCCCCAGCCCATCTCAGTCGCCCGCGGGCCGGAACCCCACTCGCCCGCGGGTCGAAACCTCAGTCGCCCTCAGGCCGGAACACCGCGATCCCCTCCCGGAACACGACGGCCAGTTCGGCCCCCGCCCGCAGTTCCTCCGCCTCGCACCCCACCACCTCGGTCATCATCCGTGGTCCCTCCGCCAGGTCGACCACGGCGGCGACGTACGGTGTGCGGTCCCCGAACGGCGGAAGGTCGTTCCGGTAAACCACCGACCAGGTGTAGAGAGTCGCCCGGCCGCTCGCCTCCTCCCAGGTCACGTCCTCGCCCCAGCAGAACGGGCAGAACTCGCGGGGGTAGTGGTGGGCGCGTCCGCAGCCGGGGGCCCGGCAGCGGCGTATCAGCAGCCGGCCCTCCTTGGCTGCCTCCCAGTACGTCCTGGTGAAGGCGTCCACCTCCGGCACGTCGAATCCGGGCGATACCATCAGAGCCATCCCACCTCACCCTTCAGAACCACCTTGCCTCCCCTCCATCAGAACCACCCTGCCTCCCCCCATCAGAACCACCCCAGCGCCGCATCCACCGACCACGTCTGCCACGCCATCCCGAACAGCCCCACCACCGAGATGAGCGCCATCATCGAGTTCTGCCCCTGCTCCGCCCAGTCGTGGATCATGAGGACGAAGTAGAGGAGGTTCAGGAGCAGGCCGCCGACCAGGGCCACCGGGGTCAGGAAGCCCGCGATCAGGCCCAGTCCCAGGGCCAGCTCCGCGTACGCGACGACGTACGCCATCGTCTTCGGGCGCGGCTTGACCACGGCCTCGAAACCGGAGCGCACCGCGTTCCAGCGGTGCTTCTCGGCCATGTCCGCCGCCCAGGCGATCCCGCTCCCCGTGAACCAGGTCTTCTTGTCCTTGTGCCGCCAGCTCTCCAGCCACCACAGGCCGAGGCCGACACGCAGCACCGCCAGCCACTGCGCGCCACTGAGCCAGATCGCATCCATGAATCTGACGGTACGTCAGATCTGGAGGAAAGCCGAGACCTCGTCGAGAATTGGCCGGGCGGCTACAACCGCGCGCCCACAACCCCGCCGACCCCGCCCACAACCAGGTCGCCTACGTCACCGGTTCCCCCCACTCCTCCTACAGGCGTGATCAATCCGCAACCAATTCCGACCTTGACCGAGACCCATCAACGTGGGACGTGGTTACGCTCGCGCTCATGGCCGACTCCAGCGACTCCAGCACCCCCGCGAGATCCCTCGCTCAGCCCACCGCCCACCCCACCGCCCACCCCGTCTACGTCATAGGCGGCGGCCCCGGTGGCCTGGCGGTCGCCCACTCGCTGCGGGCCCGGGGCATACGGGCCGTCGTCCTGGAGAAGTCCGACCGGGTGGGCGCCTCGTGGCGGCGCCACTACGACCGGCTCCGGCTGCACACCACCCGGCGACTGTCGGGCCTGCCGGGGCTGCCGATGCCGCGGCGGTTCGGGCGCTGGGTGTCGCGGGACGACGTGGTGCGGTACCTGGAGAAGTACTCCGAGCACCATGAGCTGGAGATCGTCACCGGCGTCGAGGTCTCGCGCGTGGAGCGCTCGGCCGACGGCACCGGATGGCTGCTGCACGCCTCCGGCGGGCGCGAGCTGACCGGGGGCGCGGTGGTCGTCGCCACCGGCTTCAATCACACCCCGCGTGTGCCCGACTGGCCGGGGCGGGACGCGTACGCCGGGGAGTTCCTGCACGCCGGCGAGTACCGGAACGCCAAACCTTACGCCGGTCGGGACGTGCTGGTCGTCGGGGTGGGCAACACGGGTGCCGAGATCGCCGTGGACCTGGTCGAGGGGGGCGCGTCGCGGGTGCGGCTGAGCATCCGTACCGCTCCGCACATCGTGCGCCGGTCGACCGCCGGGTGGGCCGCGCAGTACTCGTCCGTGCTGATCCGGCGCCTGCCCGTGGGGCTCGTCGACCGGCTGGCCAGGCCGATGGCCCGGCTCAGTGTGCCGGACCTGTCGGCGCAGGGACTGCCGCGCCCGGACACGGGGTTGTACTCCCGGGCGAAGGAGGGAGCGGTGCCTGTCCTGGACGTAGGGCTCATCGACGCCGTGCGTAAGGGCCAGGTCGAGGTCGTGGCCGCAGTCGAGGCGTTCGAGGACGGGAAGGTCGTCCTGGCCGACGGCAGCCGGGTCTCCCCGGACGCGGTCGTCGCGGCCACCGGGTACGCCCGCGGCCTGGAAGGGCTCGTCGGCCACCTCGATGTGCTCGACGAGCGGGGCCGGCCGGTCGTCCACGGCGGCGCCACCCCGAAGAACGCCCCCGGTCTCTACTTCACCGGCTTCACCAACCCCATCAGCGGCATGTTCCGCGAGATGGCGATCGACGCGGAGAAGATCGCGAAGGCCGTCGCCAGGACCGCCGCGGGACAGCTGTCCCGGATCTCGAGCTGACGTAGGGGTCTTCAACTCACTTACGTATGCGCCTCGTTACTTGAGAGTCAGATGTGACGGGAGAGCTGTACGTCGCCACCGCACGGGGTCAGAATGTGAGCACTGCTCAACTTTCCGGCTCCACTCCACTCCCTCTCGCCCCTGACGGAGGATGCACGTGGCACGCGAAAGACAGCTCTCCCGGCACTCCCAGCGCTCCCAGCTCCCCCAGCTCTCCCGGCGCTCACTGCTCGGCGGTGCGGCCGCCGGGGCCGTCGGACTCACCGCCGCCACCGCCGGTACGGCGTCCGCGGCGTCCACCCGTACCGTCGACGTGGTCGTCGTCGGCGGCGGGCTCGCGGGGCTCACCGCGGCCCGTGATCTGGTGGCGGGCGGGCGGTCCGTGGTCGTCCTCGAAGCCCGGGACCGGGTCGGCGGGCGGCTGGTGAACCTGAAGCTGGCGAACGGCAGCTTCACCGAGGGCGGCGGCGAGTTCGTCGGCCCCACCCAGGACCGCATCAAGGCCCTCGCCGACTCCCTCGGCGTGGCGACCTTCGCCACCTACAACGCCGGGAACAACCTCCTCTACAAGGACGGCAAGAGGACCCCGTACGACACCAGCGGACTGCTCGGTTCCGTCCCGCCGGTGGACGCGGCCGGGCTCGCCAACGCCGCGATCGTGCAGTCAGAGCTCGACAGCATGGCCAAGCAGGTGCCGGTCGACGCGCCGTGGACCGCGGCCAGGGCCGCCGAGTGGGACAGGCAGACCTTCGAGAGCTGGCTGAACGCCCACGCCGTCATCCCCTCGGCCAAGTTCCTCCTCGACGTGGCGTGTACGTCGGTGTTCTCGGCGCAGCCGCGCGAGCTCTCCCTGCTGTACGTGCTGTACTACATCGGCGCCGCCGGCAACGCCTCCACCGCCGGCACCCTGGAGCGTCTGACCGACACCGCGAACGGCGCCCAGGACTCCCGCTTCGTGGGCGGCTCCCAGCAGGTGCCGCTCAAGCTGGCGGCGACGCTCGGGGACCGGGTGGTGCTGGGCGCGCCGGTGCGCTCGATCGCGCAATCGGGCGGCCGGTACGTGGTCACCGCGGACGGGATCACGGTCACCGCGACCAGGGTGGTCGTGGCGGTGCCGCCGCCGCTGGCCGCGCGCATCTCGTACGACCCGCTGCTGCCCGCCGAGCGCGACCAGCTGTGCCAGCGGATGCCGATGGGGTCGATCGGGAAGGCGATCGCCGTCTACGACACCCCGTTCTGGCGGGCCGACGGGCTGAACGGACAGGCGGTCAGCGACTCCGGGGTCGTACGGTCGACGTTCGACAACTCGCCGCCCGACGCTTCGTACGGCGCGCTGATGGGCTTCATCGAGGCCGACGAGATGCGGGCGTACGACGCGGCGAGCGTGGACGACGTCAGGGCGGCCGTACTGAAGGACTACGCGAACTACTTCGGGGACAAGGCGAAGTCCCCGACCTCTTTCGTTCTGCAGCGGTGGGACAACGAGGGGTTCTCGCGGGGCGGACCGGTCGCCTACGCTCCGCCCGGGGTGCTGACCGAGTACGGCGCCGCGCTGCGCAAGCCGGTGGGTGGCATCCACTGGGCCGGGACCGAGACCTCCACGTACTGGAACGGGTACATGGACGGAGCGGTGCGCTCGGGCGAGCGGGCGGCCAAGGAGGTGCTGGAGGCGCTGTAGGTCGGGTGCGCAGGCCCGGGGCCGGTCATGACGCCGTCGCGGCTGCCGGTGCCGATCGGGGCGAGCCGCTTCCGCCGCGTGACCGGCCGCCCGGCGCCGGGCGCAGCCGCACGGCGGCGTCCAGGCCGGTGCCCGGCGCCGGGTGGAGGGTGATCTCGCCGCCGGAGGCGTTCACCAGATGGCGGACGATGGGCAGGCCGAGGCCGGTGCCGTCGTGGTGGGAGTCGGAGGCGCGCCAGAAGCGGTCGAAGGCGCGGCCGCGGTCGGCCTCGGACATGCCGGGGCCCTGGTCGACGACGTGGAGTTCGACGCCGGCCGGGGTGCCCGGCGACCGGTGGAGCGTGATGGTCGTGCCGGGCGGTGAGACCCGCAGGGCGTTGGCGACCAGGTTGTCGATGACCTGCTCCAGCGCCCCCGGGATCGCCCAGACCCGGCCGGCGGGGCGGCCGGTGACGGCGAGCGCGACGTACTGTTCGGCGGCCAGCGACTCCCACATGGCGACGCGGTCGGCGATGACGGTGTCCAGGTCGACCGGTTCCGGGGTGGTGGCGGAGTTCTCCAGGCGGGCCAGGGCGAGCAGGCCCTGCACCATGCGGCTGAGGCGTTCGACCTCGCCGACGGATTCCTCCAGGCTGCCGTGGGCGCGTGGGTCGAGGTAGGGCTCGAAGTTCTCCAGGCGCAGGCGCAGTGCGGTCAGTGGGGTCTTCAGCTGGTGGGAGGCTTCGGAGGCGAACGCCTGCTGGGCCTTGAGGAGTTGTTGCAGCCGGGTCGCCGTGTGGGTGAAGGAGGCGGCGAGGCTGCGGAGTTCGGGCGGGCCGGTGGTGGCGTCCGGCGGGTCGGTGAGCCGGCCGTCGGCCAGTTGGGCGGTGGCGGCCTCCAGGGTGCGCAGGGGGCGGGTGATCCAGCGGGCGAGGGTGAAGGCGACGATGGCCACGGCGGCCAGGATGCAGGCTCCGGCCAGGGCGAGGGCGCCCCAGATGCGGTGCACGCGGGAGTTGACCTCGGCCATGGGGTAGGTCAGGCGCAGGGTGCCCCGGATGGTGGTGCCGGAGGAGCCCGGCATGGTGGCCGACAGCAGGTCGTCTCCGGTGGCCACGGTCGGCCGGTTGCGCAGGGCACGGGCGATGTCCGGCTGGGCGGCGATGCTGATGCCCGTACGGCCCGACGGGTCGGAGTCGGCCAGGACGATGCCCTGCTTGTCGGTGACGAGGACGTGTCCGCCGGTGCGGGTGGCGTAGTCGCCGACGACGTCGGGCAGGGCGTCGAGGTTGCCCTTCTCGATGTTCTCCTCGGTGACCTCGGCGAGCATCGAGGCGTCGCGTTCGACGCTTTGGGAGGCGCGGGAGATCTCGCCTCGGGCGTAGATCCAGCCGAGCGGTATCTCGAGGCCGGCCAGCACGAGGATCGCCAGGCCGAGGTAGCTGAGCAGCAGACGTCGGGTCATCCGGCCGCCCCGGTCTCCACCCCAGGCTCCGGCCCGGACTCCGCGTCGTGGCCGGGGACGGTGAGGCGGAAGCCGACACCGCGGGCCGTGGTGATCCAGGCCGGGTCTCCGAGCTTGCGGCGCAGCGCGGCGACGTGGGCGTCGAGGGTCTTGGTGGGGCCGAAGAAGTGCGGGTCCCACACCGAGTCCATGATCTGCTGCCGGGAGTGGACCGTGCCGGGGTCCTCGGCGAGGTAGGCGAGCAGGTCGAACTCACGGGGTGTGAGCGAGATTTCGGCTCCGCTCAGGTGGACCTGGCGGGTGCGGCGGTTGAGTTCCAGGGTGCCGAGCAGCTGCGGTCCGGGAGCCTCGGGCTGCGCCGTCTGTTGCGTGGGCGCGGGGAAGGGCAGCGCGCCACTGGTGCGGCGGGTGACCGCTCGGATACGGGCCACCAGTTCCCGTACGCCGAAGGGCTTGGCGAGGTAGTCGTCGGCACCCAGTTCCAGGCCGACGATGCGGTCGGCCTCCTCTCCCCTCGCGGTGATCATGATGATCGGGACGGCGGAGCGGGCGCGCAGGCTGCGGCAGACGTCGAGGCCGTCCATGTCGGGCAGGCCGAGGTCGAGCAGGACCAGGTCCGGGGAGTCGTCGGTACCGGCGAGTCCGGCGGCACCGGTGCGGACATGGTCCACGGTGAATCCGTACCGGCCGAGCCCTTCGGTGAGCGGGCTGGCGATTCTGTCGTCGTCTTCGATGAGCAGGAGCCGCATGGCGCAAGGCTCGCACAGCTGTGCCAGGAGAGTTGGGCTGTTCACGGGAAGCCGCCTGGGACCTGGGAGGTGTACGGGGCGGTGAGCGGGCGCGGGGTGCCGCCCGGCCGGTCTGCACGGGAAGGTGGGAGCGGCCGGGCGGCGGGAGCGGGGCGGGGACGACGCCGACCGTGGGGAGTCAGTCGTCGGCGTGGTCTCCGTCCTCGCGTCCCTGCTCCTGCTCCCCGTGGTCGTCGTCACCGTGGTCACCGTGGTCACCGGTGACAGGCGGCAGAGCGGTCTGCGTGGGCGGGGTTGCCGTGTTCACAGCGCCGCCGGGCGGTTCGGCGGGGAGCGTCGCGTCCGGCGGGAGGGACGGTGAGCCGGGTGACTTGGGCGCGGACACCTGGGCGGTGCCGCCGGGGTTCGGGTCGGAGGTGACCGTGTCGCTGACCGTGGACAGCGCGAGGCCGAAGCCGCCGAGGAGGGCGAGTGCGGCGACGGCCGTCACGGCCGACCGGTGCCGTACCGCCGTCTCCCGCCACCGGCTCCCGGTCACCTCGGCCCCCGGCTCCGCCTCCGACTCGGCAACCGTGACTTCGGCGGAGCCGACCACGCTGTCGTCGGAGGAGGACCAGGAGTGGGAGGGAGAGGGCGAGGGGTAGTCGAAGGCATCCTCCTCGAAGCGGTTCCCGTAGCCTCCCTGTGCGGAGTCGGGGGCCGAAGGCCCCAGGATCGCCGTCACCTGTGCGTCCGGCAGTGGCGCGGTGGCGTTCTCGTGCTCGCTCGACACCTGTTTCTCCCTCCTCCTTCCGGCCGGTCGACCCGTGCGTCTCAGCCGTCGTTCTCGGTCTCCTCGGTGCCTTCCTGCTTGGTGCCGGTCACCTTGAAGGACTTGTCCAGGTACACCTCGACCGAGGTGCCGTCCGCCTTCTTCACCTCCACCGCGTACATGCCGGGCTTCTCCGCGTCCTCCTCGGACTTGATCACCGTGCCCGGGTGGGCCGCGACGGCCGCCGCCTCGGCCTTCTGCTTGATGTCGCCGGTCAGCGGCGGTTCCTTCTTGTCGTCGGTGTCACCGGCGGCCTCGCCCGCCGCGTCGGCACCGCCCGTGCCCTGGGCGGCCTGCTGGGTGTCGGACTTCGAACTGCCGGAGCCGGAGTCGGAACCGCCACCGCAGGCGGTGAGGGCGAACATCAGCACGGCGGCGGGAGCGGCGAGGAGGGCACGGCGGGGCAAGGCACGCATGAAGGGACTCCAGATTTCGGGGATGCGGTGATCCGGGAGCCGGACCACCGGGGGATGTCAACGACCCTAGGAAGACGCTGTCGAGAGCCGGCCCAGCAGACGGAGAGCGGAAGCCCAGCAGATGTCCAAAGTTTCGCCACCGATGCCAGAGAGTGCACCGATGCCAGAGGGTGTGCCGCCGGATCCGTCTCGCATCAGGCCGCCGGTCGGCGGGCCACGGACTGTGGGGTGGATTCGGGGTGGAAGCGGCCGTCGATGGATATCGGCGGCGGTGATGCGACCGCGGTGAGCGGGGTGCGCTCCCGGGTGGTGCGGGAGCGTGCGGTGATCACGGCCGACAGGACGATGGCGGCCACGGCGGAGATCGCGCCGCCGAGGACGAGGCTGAAGCGGGCGCCGAGGGAGTCGGAGACCAGGCCGACCAGAGGGGCGCCGACCGGGGTGCCGCCGAGCAGGACGAGGAGATAGACGGAGACGACGCGGCCGCGCATGCTCGGGTCGGCGTTCAGCTGGGTCATGGCGTTGGCCGTGGTCATCACGGTCACCGAGGCCAGCCCCGTGGGCAGGAGTACGAGCAGGAAGGTGACGTAGCCGGGCATGAGGCCGGCCAGGGCCTCCAGGGTTCCGAAGACGACCGTGGCGGTGACCAGGCGGCGGGCGGTGGGAGGTTTTCGTCTGCCGGCTCCTCTTAGTGCGCCGACGAGGCTGCCGATGGCGTAAGCCGCGGAGAGGTAACCGTAGGCGGCGGAGCCCGAGTTGAAGACGGTCAGGGCGATCAGGGAGATGGTGACCTGGAAGTTGAAGCCGAAGGTGCCGACGAAGGCGATGACCGTGATCGGCAGCAGCAGTTCGGGGTTGGCGCGGATGGCGCGGAACGCGTCCGACATGCGGGTGTTCGCCGGGTTCTTCTCCTTGGGTGCGTGGAGTGCGTCGGCGCGGATGGCGATCAGGCCGTAGAGGACGGCGAGGTACGAGGCCGCGTTGACCAGGAAGACGGGTCCGGTACCCGCGGCGGCGACCGCCAGGCCCGCCACGGCCGGGCCGATCGCGCGGGCGGCATTGAACTGCGCGGAGTTCAGGCTGACGGCGTTGGCCAGGCGTTCCTTGCCGACGAGTTCGGGGACGAAGGCGTTGCGGGCCGGGCTGTCCAGCGCCGTGGCCGTGCCCAGCAGGAAGGCCAGCAGGTATACGGCCCACAGGTTCACCGCGCCGGTGACGGTCAGGACGCCCAGGACCAGCGACTGCACTCCCATGGCGGACTGCGTGACGATCAGCAGGCGGCGTTTGGCGAACCGGTCGGCGAAGACGCCCCCGGAAAGACCGAAGAGGGTCTGCGGCAGGAACTGCAGGGCGGTGAGTATGCCGACGGCGCTGCCGCTGTTGCCGGTGAGCTGGAGGACCAGCAGGTCCTGGGCGGCGCGCTGCATCCAGGTGCCGATGTTGGAGACGAGCTGCCCGATCAGGTAGCGGCGGAAGTTGCGGGCCCCGAGGGTGGCGAGTGCTTCGCTCGGGGCCCGTCGCCTTCCGCCCTTGCGGACCCTGCGGTGCCTGCCGCCCATGTCGAGGCTGGCGAGTCGGGCGCGGAGGGCCTGAGTCCTGTCGAAGCTGCGGGCGCGGAGGGCCCGCGTCCTGTCACTGCTGCGGACACGGCGGTGCTTGCTCATGGCCTTCTACGGGAGGGGTCCGGTGGGGACGGGAGCGTGGTCGAGGTGATGGAACTGCGGCGCGGGGTGCATCAGGAACTCGTGGTGGGAGATGTTCCAGGCGTACGCCCCGGCCAGGGCGAAGGCGATCTTGTCGCCGACGCGCAGCCGCCCTACGTGCACATTGCGGGCCAGGACATCCTTGGGCGTGCACAACTGCCCCACCAGCGTGATGAGTTCATCCTCGGCTTCGGGGCGCTCCCAGGGCCGGTCCCAGCTGTCGGCGGGGATGACGGTGAACGGCTGGTTGTGCTGTTTGGTGGCCGGCGTGCGCAGATGGTGGGTGCCGCCGCGCAGGACGGCGAAGGCGCGGCCGTGGCTGCGTTTGATGTCGAGGACCTCGGTGACGTACCAGCCGCAGTACACGGTGACCGAGCGGCCCGGTTCGATGCGCAGGGTGAGGCCGGGATGGCCCTCCAGCAGGCGGCGCAGGCCGGCGCCGAAGGCCGCCCAGTCGAAGCGCCGGTCGGGGTCGGCGTAGTCGACCTCCATGCCGCCGCCGAGGTTGACCTCGGTCAGCTCCACGCCGTGCCGGTCCGACCGTTCCGTCACCCAGGTCAGGACCTGCCGGGCGAGGTCGAGGTGTGCGGCGGCGTCGAGGCCGCTGGCGAGATGGACGTGGATGCCGCGCAGCCGGATGCGGGGGTCGTCGGCAATGAGGGCGAGGCAGCGGTCGAGGTGGCTCGGGTCGAGGCCGAAGGGGCTGGGCCGGCCGCCCATGGCGAGGGCCACCGGGCCGAGGGCGATGGGGAGGTTGACCCGTAGCAGAACGTCCACGGTGCGCTCACCGAGCCTGCCGGTGAGCAGATGGAGCTCTTGTTCGCTCTCGATGTGCAGGCGCTCCACTCCGGCCTGGAGGGCGTGTTCGAGTTCGGCTGGGGTCTTGCCGGGGCCGCCGAAGGCGATCGGCGTATCGGGGCAGGTGAAGTGGACGTGGTGGAGTTCGCCGCCGGAGGCGACCTCGAAGCCGTCGACGTGGTCGCGCAGGACGTCCAGGAGCCGGGGGTCGGCGTTGGCCTTGGCGGCGTAGAAGAGCTGGACGCGTTCGGGCAGGGCGGCGCGGACGGCGGCCGCGTGCTCGCGCAGGTCCCCCAGGTCGTAGACGTAGGCGGGGAGGTCTTCCGCGGCCGACTCGGCGACGTACTGGAGAAGTTGCTGCCTCACCGGGTCACCTCGCGGGGGAAGCCCTCGCCCAGCGGGCTGGGCAGCGGGACGTAGTCGGCGTGCCGGTCGGCCTGCCGGGACCAGCGCAGCAGCAGGTTGGCCTTGGCGGGCAGCGGGACGCCCGAGAGCAGGGCGCGCAGCCGGGGCGGCTCACCTGCACCGCGGGAGTAGGCGTCCAGGTGGTCGCGGACCAGGCCCCACAGGGCGGGTTCCAGGGCGGGGTCGGTGTCGGCGAGGGCGGCGAGGACTTCGGCGGTGTGGTTGACCAGGAGGCAGTAGGCCACCCGGTTCCAGCCGCGCTCGGCGTCGTACGTCATCGGAGTGCGCACGTCCTCGGGCAGGGCGGCGAGGAACTGGCGGTGGTGTTCGGGGACGAGCTTGGTTCCCTCCAGGTCACGGAAGATCACCTGGGTCGGGATGCCATCGTTGTCGACTCCCACGACGACGTTCTGGAGGTGGGGTTCGAGGACGATGCCGTGCTCGAAGTAGGCGGTCAGGACGGGGGGCAGCAGCAGGCCGAGATAGGCGTCCCACCAGGCGAGCGCATCGCCGTCGCCGCGGGCCAGGAGGCGGGAGACGTGGGCCGAGCTGGTGGGGTGCTCGTCGGCGATCGCGGCGGCCAGCAGTGGGGTCACGCCGGGGCGCAGGTGTTCGCGCAGGCCGGTGCGGACGATGACGCCGAAGCCCTCCACGAGGCAGAGGTCGTCGTCGAGGGCGAGGGTGCGGTAGCCCGGCTCGGCGAGCAGGGAAGTTCCGGCATGGGCCTGCCCGATCGCGGTGAAGACGGGGTGGAGGAGCCGGTTGAGGGCCACGGCACCGGACAGCTCGTAAGCGGCGTTCTTGCGGACGCAGTTGGTCAGGCGGACGTTGAGGCTGAACTTCAGGAAGGTGTCGGCGTCCGGCTGGTACAGGGTGCGCACCGAGGCGGTGGGGGCGAAGTCCGGGCCGACGACGCCCGTGTCGACGATCGAGCCCGCGGCCAGGGCCCGGCGCAGGGCGGGGTGGTCGCCGAGCAGCCGGTACTGCCATGGGTGCACCGGCAGGGTCACGTAGTCCCTTCGCCCGTACGGATGCAGCGCGTCGAGCCTGCTCAGGTCGCCTTCCTCGCGCACCAGACGCCGGTGGACGGCGAGGTGGCGCAGCGGGAAGCGGCTGCCTGTCTCGGGGCCGTAGTCCAACCAGTCCTCGGGGTCGCCGGTGCGCGACTTGGGCGCGGGGTGGAAGCGGTGGCCGAAGACCAGGGACTGCTCGGACTCCAGGTACGGGTCCTGCGGCAGGGCCGCGGTGGCACGCTGCTCCAGGACGGTGTGGACGGTGTTGCGACTGTCGGCGACCTGGGCCAGGAACTCGTCGTTGGCCACGCCGGTGCGCAGTTGCAGTTCGTCCTGGATGTATCCGGCGAGCTCGCGCCATCCGATCGCGGACCAGTCCCCGTCGTCGTGCCGCTCGATCGGGCCGTCGAAGCGGTGCGCGCCGATCAGGGAGATACGGCGCAGGGGGACGCGGAGCAGGATGTCGCGGCGGGGCAGCGACAGCAGCAGGTGGTCGTGGTCGACGGTGACCTGGCGCTCGGGCGCGGAGACCTCGCGGATCAGGCAGTTGAGCAGGGTGTGGGCGGTGACGGCGTCGGCGGCCTGGGCGGGACTGTCGGTGGTGGCGAGAGCGGCGCCGGTGGTACTGGGGAGGGTCATGCGGAAGGACTCCAGTCGGTGCAAGGAGAGGTGCGGGGAGGCCGGCCGGGCCCGGCGGGCGGAAGCGGGGTGTCAGCGGTGGCGGGCCAGGGGGTTGGGGACGGGAGTCCACTGGGCGACACCGGAGGCTTCGGCCAGGCGCATCGCGATGGTCGCCTTCAGCGGCAGGGTGTCGCCGAAGAACACCTCCCGGTCCGCGCCCGTGTCGGGAAGGTCTGCGTAGACGCGGCGGCCGACGGCGGCCACGGCTGCCCACAACTGCTCGGGGTCGGCGCCGTGCGTGCGCGACAGCACGGAGACGAGTTCGCTGAAGACGCCGCTGAGCAGGCCGCCGAACAGCTTGGTGCGCAGTGCGGTCTCGTCGTTCCCGGCCCGGGTGCCGTGCAGCGGCGGGAGCGAGAAGCCGTGGCGGGCGAGTCGGCCCGGATGGATGCGTACGCCGTCCAGGTCGCGGTAGAGCACCCGCACCGGACGTCCGTCGCGCAGCGCGACGAGGGTGTTCTGGCCGTGGGCCTCCAGGGCGACGCCCATGGACAACAGCGTCAGCGCGGGCGGCAGGACGAGTGCGGCGAACTCCGCCAGCCAGGTGACCGGGTCGCCGCTGATCATGCTGGCTCCGGTGGCGTGGACGGCGGTGAGCGGGACGGCGATCTCGTCCGGTCCGAGGTGCCGTTCGCCGGCCTCACGGATCATCGCCGCGAGGCTGGACGAGGGCTCGCCGTTCACGAGGATGGCGCCGCCTGCGAGTTCGCGCAGGATGCGCAGGTTCTCGCCGTGGCCCGTCTTGTCGACGACGGCGGTGACCAGCTCGGACAGCGGGGCTCCGTCGGCCACCTCGGCCGGGGAGATGGTGCGCCGGTAGTTGGTGACCTGCACGTCCAGCGCCGTCTTGATGTGGCAGCCGGGCAGGGTGTCGAGGGGGGACATGGTCCGCATCGACAGCAGCGGGCGGGCGGCGATCGTACGGTCCACGACCGTGAGGCCGGGCTGGTGGGCGAGGACGTGGTCGCGCTGCCAGGGGTGGATCGGCATCAGGACGGTGTCGCCGTCGCGCAGTTCCCGAGGCCAGTCGCCGGTGGCCTGCCAGCGGTCGGCCGGTACGGCGACGAGCGCCAGCTCCATGACGGGGTGGTGCTCGGGCGCGTAGGCGAGGACTTCGGCGACGGACAGTCCGGTGCGCGTACGGCAGCAGGGGTGCTGCGGGTGGCCGTCGACCACGGCCTGTTCGGCGTCGGCGGAGTCCCGTACCTCGTGCGGCTCGTGGTTCGCCGCGCGCGCCAGGGCCAGGTTGGTGATGCTGTTGTCGAGTTCGGCGGCCAGCCGTGACGCGGCCTGCGTGGGGGCTCCGAGGGCGGACAGGAGCCGGGTCGGCTCGTCGATCCGGCCGTCGGGGCCCCGCACGGTGAAGTCGGCGGGGACCGGGGCGAATCGTTCCGCCACTGAGGCCGGGCCCGTGAGCTGCCCGCCGCCCGTGAGGCGGATGCTGAGGGTGCCCGCGTCGTGCTCGCGGCCGGCGACACCCGGGAGGGGTTCGCGGGCGAGTGCGCCCCAGAGCCGGCCGAGCACCGTGGCACGCGCGCCGGGGAGCGCGGCCATGAAGGGCTCGACCAGATCAGGGCGCACTTGGCGCAGTTCGGCGGTCGTGCTGCTGTACGGCATGGTTCACCGTCCCGTGGCATAGAAAGCAAGGGAGAGGCTGCGGAGGCGAAAAGAGAGCGCAAATGCGAGCGCCGTCCGCGTTCAGCCGCCGACAACGTTACGGGATCGTTAGTTAACCGATTGCCAGCGCAAAGGAAGGCCGGCATCAGAATCGATCCAGCATTCCGTCCCCTTGAATCGGAAACGATTCGGGGCGATGAAGCCCGCGCTGTACTTTCTTAACAGTCTGCTGGCCTGCCGCTGTCATTTCATTGACGTTGTGCTGTAGCAGGGTCCGTAGGGTCGATCGACAGACAGGAGACGGTAAAGGAATACGGTTGTTCAGGTTTGCCGAGAGTAATCCACGCGACATTCAGCGGCTTTCCCGACGCGGCGGACCGCCGGCTTGTGATTCTGTCGGCATGCGTCTCTTACTGATCGAGGACGATGACCGGGTCGCCGGCCCGCTGATGGAAGGCTTGAGCCGTTTCGGGTTCACCGTCGAGCACGCCCGTACCGGCGCCGACGGACTCGCGGCGGCGGAAGCGGAGATGGTGCTGCTGGATCTGGGACTGCCCGACATGGACGGCATCGATGTCTGCCGGACACTGCGACTGCGCTCCCAGGTGCCCATCATCATGATCAGCGCGAGAAGCGACGAGGTCGACCGGGTTCTCGGTCTGGAGCTGGGGGCGGACGACTATCTGTCCAAACCGTTCGGAATCCGGGAACTGGTCGCACGGATCCGCGCCGTCTTCCGGCGTGCCGGACCCGCCGCGACCGGGCCGGTTGCGGCCCTTCCCCCCGCGGCCGGTCCCGCTTCAGGAGGCGACCGTCCCGATCCGGTGGCCCGTGCCCAGCGGATCGGCCCGCTGGCCATCGACCGGCGGGGCCGCCAGGTCCATCTGCACCGGACCTCCGTCGCCCTCGCGCCCAAGGAGTTCGATCTGCTCGCCTACCTCGCCGACGATCCCGGCGCCGTCCGCACACGACAGCAGATCCTGGACGCCGTGTGGGAACCGAACTACTTCGGCCCCACCAAGACCCTGGACGTGCATGTCGCCGCACTGCGCCGCAAGCTCGGTGATCCTGCCTGGATCGACAACATCCGCGGCGTAGGATTCCGGCTCACGCCACCCGCCGGCCCCGCCACCAGGCAGGTTGAAGAAAATGTCCGAGGAGGTGAGGGGTGACCCGCCGCCTCCTGCTCAGCTATCTCAGTCTCACGCTGCTGGTGCTGCTGTGCCTGGAAGTGCCGTTCGGCTACGTCTACGCGCGTGGGGAGATGTCCCGGTTCACCGGCAACGGGCAGCAGGCCGCGGTCATGCTCGCGGAGGTGCTGGAGGAGAAGGTCGAGCAGCGGGGCACCGACATCCCCGAAGTGGTGGCGAGCTTCGCGCGGCGCACCCGCGGCCATGTCGTCGTCGTGGACACCCAAGGAAAGCTGCTCACCGACTCACGCAACACGATGGCCACCGGTACGGACCTGTCCACGCAGCCGGACATCGCGGCCGCTCTCGCCAACAGGTCCGATTCCGGCACCCGGCAGGATCCGGCCCTGGACGAGGACGTCTTCTTCGCGACGGTGCCGGGCGCCTCGGGCAGCACGGTCCGCTGCGTCGTACGGGCGTCCTTTCCCCTGACCTCGGTGGCGGCCAAGGTGCATGACGCCTGGCTGGCGTTGGCGGCCGTGGGGCTGGGGGTGCTGGCGGCCGTCGCGCTGATAGCTCTCGCGCTGGCCCGCTGGATCACCTGCCCGGTGCGGGCGCTGGAGCACGCCACGACACAGCTCGCCGACGGCACCCTGAAGGACCTGCCCGCCACCGACCTCGGGCCGCCCGAGCTGCGGCGCCTGGCCGCCAGCTTCGTCCGCACCGCGACCCGGCTGCAGCATCTGCTCAAGGCCCAGCACGCCTTCGCCTCGGAGGCGTCCCACCAGCTGAAGACCCCGCTGACCGCACTGCGGCTGCGACTGGAGAACTTCGAGCCCCATCTCGACCCACGGGCACAACCCGGCCTCGACGCGGCGGTGGGCGAGGTGGAGCGGCTCAGCCGCATGGTGCACGGTCTGCTCGCCCTGGCCCGGCTGGAGAACGCGGCGACCACGGCGGAGGCCACCGACCTGGACTCCGTCATCGCCGACCGCGCGGCCGTGTGGGCCGCCTTCGCCGGCGAGCACTACGTGGACATGGTCGTGGCCGGGCCGAGGATCGGCCGGGTGTGGGCCATCCCCGACGCCCTGGAGCAGATCATCGACAATCTGCTCTCCAACGCGCTGCGGGTCTCACCGCCCCACACCACGATCACCCTGGCCACCGCCTGGGCGAACGGTGCACCGGCAACGGTCGAACTGCATGTGATCGACCAGGGGCCGGGCATGACCGAGAACCAGCGGCGACGCGCCTTCGACCGCTTCTGGCGGGCGAACGACGCCGACCACGAGGGCACCGGGCTCGGCCTGCCCATCGTGAAGCAGCTGGCCCGTGCCTCAGGCGGCGAGGTGTCCTTGCGGGCCGCTCCCGGCGGGGGGCTCGATGCCGTCGTACGCCTCAGGACCGCCGACGCACACCGCACGGCGCACCCGCGCCGTGCCCGCTCGGCGATGTGGGGCAGACAGGACGGGGTGCCGCCCGTCCCCACCGGACGCCCGCTTGCCGTATCCGACTGGCAGCAGTGAGGCGGCGAAGCATGAGTGTGCCGCTCGCCGCGCTCCAGGCCCGGATGCACCACCCCCCTCCCCGCACCACACAGACATTCACGGACACGCCCATGACGACGAACACCGATCCCTCGTGTACCGCAGGGGGCGAGCAGGTCGTACCGGCCGACCCCGCACCGGAGACCATGCGACTCCTCCTCGTCGAGGACGACGACCGGATCGCCGGCCCCATCATGGAGGGGCTGGACCGCTACGGCTTCGCCGTCGACCATGTGAGATCCGGGGGGTCGGCGCTGTCGGCCTCCCCCGCCGATCTCGTCCTGCTGGACCTCGGGCTGCCCGACATGGACGGCATCGACGTCTGCCGGGCCCTGCGCGCCCGCTCCGCGGTGCCCATCATCATGATCACCGCACGGAGCGAGGAGACGGACCGCGTCGTCGGCCTGGAAGTCGGGGCGGACGACTACCTGTCCAAGCCCTTCGGCGTACGGGAGCTGGTGGCCCGTATCCGAGCCGTCACCCGCCGCACCCACCCCGAGCGACACGCCCCACCACACACCGGCACCGCCACGACCGGAGTGCCCCCTCAAGGCTCCCTGCACGCGCAACTCCCCGAGGGGCGAGG
The DNA here is from genome assembly GCF_025642155.1 of Streptomyces sp. HUAS 15-9. Taxonomy (NCBI): domain Bacteria; kingdom Bacillati; phylum Actinomycetota; class Actinomycetes; order Kitasatosporales; family Streptomycetaceae; genus Streptomyces; species Streptomyces qianjiangensis. The sequence goes on from NZ_CP106798.1 coordinate 3,883,758, forward strand.
CATCCAGCACCTCGGCCCGCTGACCATCGACCGGCGGACCAGGGGCGTCACCATCGACAGCCGCCCGCTCACCCTCACTCCGAAGGAATTCGATCTCCTGGCCCAACTGGCCGGCGATCCCGGCGCCGTGCACTCCCGTCAGCAGATCCTCGACGCGGTGTGGGACCCGAACTACTTCGGCCCCACTCGCACACTCGACGTGCATGTATCGGCGCTGCGCCGCAAGCTCGGCGACCCGGCCTGGATCGCCACGGTCCGCGGCATCGGCTTCCGGCTGACGGTCCCCGGGGACGGCACGTACGCCTGAACAAACTCGTCGTACCACTCGTCAACCTTTGCGTGCAGGACCGTTCCTGACGTTGCGTCAATTCAGTAATCTGACACTGCGTCAGTTAATCGTGCTGTCACACAGGAGCGGGCGGACCGATGCTTGGATCAACCCACGGCACCCTCACCACCGACTCCCGCCGGGCCCGGGTCATCGCCTGCGGTGAGCCGCGTCCCGGGCCCGCAGTCCACGGCCGGGCCGCCGACGTCGACGACCTCGATGTGAGCGGGCGACCGCTGTATGCGGACGTACCGGATCTGGACCGGTTCTTCCGGCCCGGGTCCGTCGCCGTGATCGGTGCCTCGGACACCGAGGGACGGCCGAACACCGGGATCACCCGACAACTGCTGGCCTGGGCCGAGCGGGTCGGGGCACGGGTGCACCCGGTGCATCCCACCCGGCCCTCGGTCTTCGGCATCCCCTGCGTCGCCTCCGTCGCCGACCTGCCCGAGCAGGTCGACCTCGGCGTGCTGCTGGTCGCCGATCCGCTCCCGGTGGTCGAGGAACTCGCCGAGGCCAAGGTGAAGTTCGCCGTCGCCTTCGCCTCCGGGTTCGCGGAGACGGGCGAGGAGGGGGCCAAGGCCCAGGAGCGTCTCGCCGCCGCCGTCCGGCGCTCGGGGCTGAGGCTGCTCGGGCCGAACACCAACCTCAACGCGTTTGAGCGGTTCCGCCAGGACCTGGAGGGACCGGCGATCGCCCTGATCACCCAGTCCGGGCACCAGGGCCGACCGGTCTTCGCCCTCCAGGAGCTCGGCATCCGGCTCTCCCACTGGGCCCCGACCGGCAACGAGGCCGACCTGGAGACCGCCGACTTCATCTCCTACTTCGCCGAGCGGCCCGAGGTCGGCGCCATCGCCTGCTACGTGGAGGGCCTCAAGGACGGCCGCGCCTTCCTGCTCGCCGCCGACCGCGCCGCCCGCCGCAAGGTGCCGGTCGTCGCCGTCAAGGTGGGGCGCACGGAGGCCGGGGCCCGTACCGCCGCCTCGCACACCGGCAAGCTCACCGGGGCCGACGACGTCGTGGACGCGGCCATGCGGCAGTTCGGGGTCGTCCGGGTCGACGGGCTCGACGAACTCCAGGACACCGCCGCCCTGCTGGCCCGCGCGCGGGCACCGCTCGCCGACGGGGTCGTCGTCTACTCCATCTCGGGCGGCACCGGCGCGCACGTCGCCGACCTGGCCGCCGGGGCCGGGCTCAGCCTTCCCGTGCTGTCCGAGGCGCGGCAGGCCGAGCTGCACCAGTGGATACCCGAGTACCTGAGCGTGGCCAACCCGGTGGACAACGGCGGGCATCCGGTCGGCGACCGGCGCGGCCGGAAGATCATCGACTCGATCCTCGACGACCCGGACGTGGGCGTGCTGATCTGCCCGGTCACCGGGCCCTTCCCACCGCTGAGCGACCGGCTCGTACGGGACCTGGTCGACGCGGCCGAGGCGAGCGACAAGCTGGTGTGCGTGGTGTGGGGTTCGCCGGTCGGCACCGAAGCGGCGTACCGCGAGGTCCTGCTCGGCTCCTCCCGCGTGGCCACCTTCCGCACCGTCGGCAACTGCCTCACCGCCGTCCGCGCCTACCTCGACCACCACCGCTTCGTCCGCTCCTACCGCTCCCCCTTCGACGAGGCCCCTCGCACCCCCTCCCCGTCCTTCAAGAAGGCACGGGCCCTGATGCAGCCGGGGCAGCAGCTGAGCGAGCACGCGGCGAAGCAGCTGCTGCGGGCGTACGGCATCCGGGTGCCGCGCGAGCAGCTGGTGACCAGCGCGGCGGCCGCCGTACGCGCCGCCGGGCAGGTCGGCTACCCCGTGGTCATGAAGGCGTCCGGCGCGCAGATCGCCCACAAGACCGAGCTGGGCCTGGTGAAGATCGGTCTGACCTCCGCCAGCCAGGTCCGCGACGCCTACCGCGAGCTGACCGACATCGCCCGCTACGAGGGCGTCTCGCTGGATGGCGTCCTGGTGTGCCAGATGGTCGAGCGGGGCGTGGAGATGGTCGTCGGCGTCACGCACGACGCGCTGTTCGGGCCGACGGTGACGGTCGGTCTCGGCGGGGTGCTGGTGGAGGTGCTGCGGGACGCGGCCGTACGCGTGCCGCCCTTCGGCGAGGAGCAGGCCCAGGACATGATCGCGGAACTGCGCGGGCGGGCACTGCTGGACGGGGTGCGGGGGCGGCCACCCGCCGATGTCGACGGGCTCGTCGAGGTCGTGCTGCGGGTGCAGCGCATGGCCCTTGAACTCGGAAACGAACTCGCCGAGCTCGACATCAACCCGCTGATGGTGCTGCCCCGCGGGCAGGGCGCGGTGGCGCTGGACGCGCTGGCGGTGTGCCGATGAGCGGCGACGCGGTACGCCATGAAGCCCACGGCCAGGTCTCGTACGTCACCCTCGACCGCCCCGAGACCCTGAACGCCCTGACGCCCGAAGACCGGAACCGCCTGATCGGCCTGCTGGGGGAGGCGTCGGCGGACCCGGGCGTACGGGCTGTGGTCCTCACCGGCACCGGCCGCGGCTTCTGCGCGGGCGCGGACCTGCGCGGCGATGCGCCCGGCGGGGAGCGCGTCCCGGGCGACGTGTCCCGCACGCTCCGCCTCGGCGCGCAGCGGCTCGTCTCCGCCGTACTGGACTGCGAGAAGCCGGTGATCGCCGCCGTGAACGGCACGGCAGCCGGTCTCGGCGCCCATCTCGCGCTCGCCTGCGATCTCGTGCTCGCCGCCGAGTCCGCGCGGTTCATCGAGGTGTTCGTGCGGCGCGGACTCGTGCCGGACGCCGGCGGCGCCTATCTCCTGCCCCGGCTGATCGGCCCGCAGCGCGCCAAGGAACTGATGTTCTTCGGCGACGCGCTCTCCGCGCCGGACGCCGAGCGGCTCGGCCTGGTCAACCGGGTCGTGCCGGACGGGGAGTTGGACAAGACGGCCAGGGAGTGGGCGGCACGGCTGGCCGCCGGTCCCACCCGGGCGCTCGCCCTGACCAAGCAGATGGTGAACGCCTCCCTCGACGCCGGCCGCGCCTCGGCCTTCGCCGCCGAGGCTGCCGCGCAGGAGATCAACATGACGACGGAGGACGCCCGGGAGGGGCTCAGGGCCTTCGTGGAACGCAGAAGCCCGAAGTTCCGAGGGCGGTGAGGGTCAGCCGGCCGCCGCTCGCTCGAGGATCCACAGCTCGCCCGCGTCCGGGTCGCCGAAGAGCACGAACAGCTCGGGGGCGTCCTCGGTGCCGCTGACCGACCAGTGGGTGTCCTCACCGCAGTCGCCGTCGAGCCGCAGGAGCACCCCGTCGCGCCCTGTGTCGTCCGGGTCGGAGTCGGGCTCCCAGGTGCCGGAACCGCCACACGTGACGAAGTCCTTGGTGGCGAACTCTTCGAAGGTGGCCTCGGTCGGCAGCCTGGTGACCTCGGCCCGCCCACCGGGACGCAGCCGCAGCTCCGCCCCGCTCGGGCCGCGCCAGACTCCGGCGAGCTGGGCGGCGGTCAGCTTCGGGGGCTTGTACTCAGGGGCCAGGCCCATGACGGTGGCCAGAACCCCGCCGCCGAAGGCCAGGACGAACAGGGGCACGGAGGCGAGTGCCGAGCGCCACCAGACGCCCCACGGCCGCCACGCGCGCGTGCGGACGTAGCCGACCCCGAGGGCGGGCAGGACACCCACGGCCGTCAGGGACGCGACCGTGGTGACCGGGGACCAGTCCCAGAGCAGCGCGGTCGGTCCGCCCCACGCGGCCGCCGGTGCCACGGGCGCCGCCAGATGCCAGGCCCAGCCGGGTCCGCCGAACCGGCGGGCCGCGAGGCGGGCGAGGGCCACCGAGGGCAAGGTGAGGGTGAACGCCTGCACCAGCCCCAGGAACGGCAGCAGCAGCGGCGCGAAGAGGAGCAGACAGAGCACGCCGAAGGCGCCGCCGTAGCCGACGCCGTAGTCGTCGTGGCCGAAGCTGGCGATCCACGCCAGCAGACCGGCCGCCGGAAGCTGCGCCGCGCAGAGCGACGCGGCCGTGTTCAGGTCGCCGAACCACCTGGTCATACGGCCTTCTGTGCGTGTCGTTCCCCACCCCATGGGGGCAGCGTACGGGCGGCCTTCCCGGCACCCGCCGTACCCCTTCCCATCTGACGCATCGTCAGCTTCAATGGGCGGTGTGATGGGACACGCAGGGATGGCGGCCGCCGCCGTCCGCTACCTCAGGTCGGTCGACGCCCCGCCCCCGGGGCCCGTCGAGGCACTGCCGCGCCCGGAGCTCAGGTGCGTCGGGGAGGACGAGCGGGCACCGGTCGACCAGGGCGAGTTCCGGCGCGTGCTGGGGCACTTCGCGACCGGCGTGACCGTGGTCACGGCCCCCGCCGTCGACGGCGAGGACGGCCCCGCGGGCTTCGCCTGCCAGTCCTTCTCCTCCCTCTCCCTCGACCCGCCGCTCGTCGTCTTCATGGTGGGCCGCACGTCGACGACCTGGCCGAGGATCGCCCGCACGGGCGTCTTCTGCGTGAACGTCCTCGGCGCCCACCAGGGCGAGCTGTGCCGCGGCTTCGCGGTACGCGGCGCGGACAAGTTCGCGGGCGTCGCATACGGCGCGGCCCCCGTCTCCGGCTCCCCGCGCCTGGCCGGCACACTCGCCTGGATCGACTGCACCGTCCACGCCGTGCACACCGGCGGCGACCATCTGATCGTCGTGGGCCGGGTGGACGCGCTCGGCACGGCCGACGTGGACACGGCTCCGGCTCCCCTGCTGTTCCACAAGGGGCGCTTCCTCTAAGCCGCGACCGCCACGGGGACCGCCGCCCGCCGCCGGATCACCAGCGCCATCAGGGCCGCCGCCGCGCACAGCGCTCCGGAGGCGTACCAGACCATGTCGTACGACCCGAAGACGTCCCGTGCCACACCGCCCAGGAAGGCGACGAGGGCCGCGCCGACCTGGTGGGAGGCGAGCACCCAGCCGAAGACGATCGCGCTGTCCTCGCCGTACTGCTCCCGGCACAGGGCCAGGGTGGGCGGGACGGTGGCGACCCAGTCGAGGCCGTAGAAGACGATGAAGAAGATCATCGGCGGGTGCACCGACGGGGCGAGGAGCATGGGCAGGAACAGAAGCGAGATCCCGCGCAGCGCGTAGTACACGGCGAGCAGGCGGCGCGGTTCGAAGCGGTCGGTGAACCAGCCGGAGGCGATCGTGCCGGCCACGTCGAACACCCCGATGACCGCGAGCAGCGAGGCCGCCGCCGTGACCGGCATGCCGTGGTCGTGGGCCGCGGGCACGAAGTGCGTCTGGATCAGGCCGTTGGTGGAGGCCCCGCAGATCGCGAAGGTGCCCGCCAGCAGCCAGAAGGGGCCGGTGCGGACCGCGGAGAGAAGGACCGTGACGGTGCGGCGGGCGGCGCCGGTGACGGGCTCCGGCTTCGGTACGAACTCCTCGGCGCCGTACGGCTTCTGGCCCACGTCCGCCGGGTGGTCCCGCAGCAGCAGCCAGACGAACGGGACGACCGCGAGAGCGGTCAGGGAGACCGTGACGGCGGCCGGGCGCCAGTCGTACGTCTCGACCATCCAGGACAGCAGCGGCAGGAAGATCAGCTGACCGGAGGCCGAGGCCGCGGTGAGGATGCCGCTCACCAGGCCGCGGCGCGTGGTGAACCAGCGGTTGGTGACCGTCGCGGCGAACGCGAGCGCCATCGAGCCGGAGCCCAGGCCGACCAGCAGACCCCAGCACAGCATCAGCTGCCAGGCCGCCGTCATCCACACCGTCAGGCCCGAGCCGACCGCGATCACGGTCAGCGCGACGGCGACCACCCGGCGGATGCCGAAGCGGTCCATCAGCGCGGCGGCGAAGGGCGCGGTGAGCCCGTACAGCGCGAGGTTGACGGAGACCGCGGCGCCGATCGTGCCGCGCGACCAGCCAAACTCCTGGTGCAGCGGGTCGATGAGCAGGCCGGGCAGGGAGCGGAAGGCGGCCGCGCCGGTGATCGTGACGAAGGTGACGGCGGCGACGAACCACGCCCGGTGGATGCGGGGCGATCGGCGGGACTTCGGTTCCTGTGCGGCTGCGATGGCCTCGGTTGTCTGGGTCACGCCATAAAGGGTCCATTCCGCGCGCCCTACCATCGAGTGGCCCGAAGGACAGCATTCATTAGGATCGGGCCACACGGGTCGGAATCCACGTGTCAGAAGGTGAGCACTCCCCTGGCCACCCTCCCCGCCTCCGCGTCCGCCCGTGCCTTCTCGAAGTCCTCGACCGGGTACGTCTCCGTCACCAGTTCGTCCAGCAGCAGCCGCCCCTGCCGGTACAGCTCGGCATACAGGGCGATGTCGCGCTGGGGGCGGGAGGAGCCGTAACGGCAGCCCAGGATGGACTTGTCCAGGTACATGGAGGAGACCAGGAAGGACGCCTCCGCCGAGGCCGGCGGGACCCCCAGCAGGATCGCCTGGCCGTGCCGGTCGAGGAGGTCGACGGCCTGGCGGATCAGCTCGGTCCGGCCCACGCACTCGAAGGCGTGGTCGGCGCCGGTGGGCAGGATGTCCCGCACGCCCTCCGCCGAGGTCAGGAAGTCCGTGGCACCGAACTGCCGGGCCACCGGTTCCTTCGCGGGGTTGGCGTCCACCGCCACGATCCGCCGCGCGCCCGCGATCCGCGCGCCCTGGATGACGTTCAGGCCGATCCCGCCGGTCCCGATGACCAGGACGGTGTCTCCGAGGCCCACCCGGGCCCGGTTGAGCACGGCTCCCACACCGGTCAGCACACCGCAGCCCATCAGCGCGGCGGACGGCATCGGGATGTCCTCGGGAATCCGCACCGCCTGCACGGCCTTGACGACCGTACGTTCCGCGAACGCGGAGTTGGAGGCGAACTGATGGACCGGCTGCCCGCCCCTGCTGAACGGCTTGCCCGGGCGGCCGATCGCCTTCCGGCACATGGTCGGGCGCCCCCGGTCGCAGTCCGCGCACGCACCGCAGTTCGCGAGGGTGGAAAGCGCCACATGGTCCCCCGGCGACACATGACGGACACCCTCACCGACCGCCTCCACCACCCCGGCCCCCTCGTGCCCCAGCACCACGGGAACGGGGAAGGGTATGGTCCCGTCCACCACGGACAGGTCGCTGTGGCACAGCCCCGCCGCCGAGATGGAGACCAGCACCTCACCAGGCCCGGGATCCCGCACCTTCAGGTCGTCGACGACCTGGACCTGCCTGCCGTCGAACATCACACCGCGCATCACACGACCCCCTTGGGTTCTCTCGGCAGACCGAGCACGCGCTCGGCGATGATCGTGCGCTGTACCTGGTCCGAGCCGCCGTAGATGGTGTCGGCCCGGGAGAACAGGAACAGGTGCTGCGCCGCGTCGAGTTCGTACGGCGCCGAGGGCGACCAGTCCACGGGCCCCACGCCCGCCGCCGCGCCGCGCACCCGCACCGCCAGCTCCCCGAGCCGCTGGTGCCAGCCCGCCCACAGCAGCTTGGCCACGCTGGGCGTGCCGGGGTCGCCCGAACCGCCCAGGGTGCGCAGGGCGTTCCAGCGCATGGCGCGCAGCTCGGCCCACTGGCGCACGAGCCGGTCGCGGACGACCGGATCGGCCGCGGCGCCGGTCTCGACGGCCGTGCGCAGGACACGCTCCAGTTCCTGGGCGAACCCGATCTGCTGGGCGAGGGTGGACACGCCCCGCTCGAAGCCGAGCAGGCTCATCGCGACCTGCCAGCCCTCACCCTCTCCGCCCACGACGTGCTCCACGTGCGCGCGCGCACCGTCGAAGAAGACCTCGTTGAAGTCGCTGGTGCCGGTCATCTGGCGGATGGGCCGCACCTCGATACGGCCCGGCTGGTCCATCGGCACCAGCAGGAAGCTCAGCCCGTGGTGCCGGCGCGAGTCCGGGTCGGTGCGCGCGAGTACGAAGCACCAGTCGGCCTCATGGGCGAGCGAGGTCCAGATCTTCTGACCGCTGATCCGGTAGTACGGCTCCCGCGGTTCGCGTACGGCGGAGGTACGCACCCCGGCCAGGTCCGAACCGGCGCCGGGTTCGCTGTAGCCCTGGCACCACAGTTCCGCACCGGCGGCGATCGGCGGCAGGAACCGGGACTTCTGGGCGTCGGTGCCATGGGCGATGAGCGTGGGCGCGAGCAGATTCTCCCCGATGTGCCCGGACCGCGGCGGGGCAGCCGACCGCGCATACTCCTCGGACCAGACGACCTGCTGGGTGAGGCCGACGGTCCGGTTGCCGTAACCGCCCTCAGGCCACCCGAGCCCAATCCATCCGGCCGCGCCGAGGGTACGTTCCCAGGAGCGGCGGTCCTGGACTGGTTCGGCGTGTTCAGCGAGCCAGGCACGCGCCTCGATGCGGAACGCCTCGTCGGCTGCCGTAAACCCGAAGTCCATGGGGAGCCTCCCTTGTAATCACCGGCCAACACCCACTCCCCAAGGGGCGCGGGGAACTGCGCGACCAGCCACAACCAGCCCGCAGCCGCCAAACCACCACGCACCCCGAGCTATTGGGCGTTGGGCCGAGAGCCTGACTGCGCTGCCCTCTCCATCGCCTCCAGCTGGGACAGCATCGGCATGGGATCCACCCCCACCGACCCAGGCAGAAAGTCGGCAATCCGCTCCGGCGTCCACGCCCCCTCGCAATAGGCCGAACGCAGTTCCCTCGGCTGCGCCCACACCGCGATCTTGGGCCCCGCAACGGTGTACACCTGCCCCGTCACCCCCGCCTCGCGGGCCCGCTCCGAGAGCAGATAGACCACCAGCGCGGCCACATCCTCCGGCTCCCCGATCTCCTTCAGCTCCATCGGAACCCCCGCCGACATCCGCGTACGAGCCACAGGGGCCACCGCATTCGCGCTCACCCCGTACTTGTTCAGGCCCAGCGCAGCGCTCCGCACCAGCGAGATGATCCCGCCCTTCGCCGCGCTGTAGTTGGCCTGCGACACCGAGCCCTGGTGGTTGCCGCTGGTGAAGCCGATGAGGGTGCCGGACTTCTGCTTGCGCATGACCGCGGAGGCCGCGCGGAACACCGTGAAGGTGCCCTTGAGGTGGGTGGCGACGACGGGGTCCCACTCCTCCTCAGTCATGTTGAACAGCATCCGCTCGCGCAGGATCCCGGCCACGCAGACGGCTCCGTCGAGGCGGCCGTACGACGACAGGGCGACGTCGACGACCCGCTGCCCGCCCGCCATCGTGGAGATGTCGTCGGCCACCGCGACCGCGCTGCCGCCCGCCGCCTCTATCTCCTTGACCACCGCCTCGGCGACCTCGCTGGTCGGTGCGGTGCCGTCGGTGGACACGCCGTAGTCGTTGACGACGACCCGGGCGCCCTCGGCCGCGGCCGCGAGGGCGACCGCCCGGCCGATGCCCCGTCCGGCGCCCGTCACGGCGACGACCTTGCCTGCCAAGAAGTTCCCCACGCCCGGCCCCTTCCCGCGGTTTCTGACGGACCGTTAGATTTTATGGCGCGTCGGACCGTGAAGGACAAGCCCCGGGGAGGCCCCGATGTCACTGCCGGACGAGTTCCACGACATCGCCAAGCGTGTGAACAACTGGGGGCGTTGGGGAGCGGGCGACGAGATCGGCACCCTGAACCTGATCACCGACGAGGTGGTCCACGGGGCGGCGGCGGCGGTCCGTACCGGCCGCCGTGTGCCGCTCGCGCTGGCGCTGCGCGAGGACGGTGTGCAGACCGGGATGATCCCGGGGCGGGTCAATCCGCTGCACGCGATGGTGCAGATCAACCAGGAGATCTTCGGGCCGGGCACGGTGGCGTGCAGCGACGACGTGGTGACGATGGGCCTTCAGGCGGCGACCCACTGGGACGCGCTGACCCATGTCTCGCACTCCGGGAAGCTCTACAACGGCCGCCCCGCGCACACCGTCACCGCGCACGGCGGCGCCGAGTTCAGCGGGATCGACAAGGCGCGGCACATCGTCTCGCGCGGGGTGCTGCTCGACGTGGCACGCGCGCGTGGCGTGGACCGGCTCGACGGCGGGCACGCGGTCACCCCGGAGGATCTGGAGGCGGCCGAGGAGTTCGCGGGTACACGGGTGCGGGCCGGCGACATCGTGCTGGTGCGGACCGGACAGGTCCAGGTGTATCTCGCCGGGGACAAGCACGGGTACGGCTATCCGTCGCCGGGGCTTTCGGTGCGCACCCCGGAGTGGTTCCACGCGCGCGATGTCGCGGCCGTCGCGAACGACACGCTCACCTTTGAGATATTTCCGCCCGAGATGGAGAATCTGTGGCTGCCCGTGCACGCCCTGGATCTGGTGGAGATGGGGATGCTCCAGGGCCAGAACTGGAATCTCGAAGAGTTGTCCACAGCCTGTGGAGAAGAAGGGCGGTACGCGTTCCTGCTGTCGGCGATGCCCGAGCCGTTCGTAGGGGCGACGGGAACTCCGGTGGCACCGGTGGCCGTTCTCTGAGCCACCCTCCGACAGCCGCTCTCCGACAGCCGCTCTCCGCGCCCCCGGTTGCTCCGGTTGGCGGCGCGGGCACCGTCTCACGCGCCGCCATCCGGTTCGACCCACACTCGGCGAGGGCTTCCGTCACCAAGGCCCTCGCCGTCCCCTCGCGGCGAATCGCTGAGCACAAGCGTGATCAAACGGTCACGAGGCGTCAACACCGGTACGGCGATTTATTACTCAACATCCTGTTTGGAACCGACGCGCACGGATGCACACCCGGCGCATCACCGCGCACCGGAACTACACGGCTTCGAAGGCCAGCCCCTCGAATTCGGCAACCCCGCCCCCGTACGCCGCCGTGCTCTCCCCGCGCTCGGAGCAGCGGTCCAGTTCGCACCAGATGCGCTTGCCCGCGCCGTCGGGGCTCCAGCCCCAGCGGTCGGCGAGGCCGTCGACGAGCGCCAGTCCGCGCCCCCCGGTCGCGTTCCCGTCCACACACCGCGGCACAGGGGCGCGCTTGCTGGTGTCGGCCACCTCCAGGCGCACCGTCGCCGACTCGACCTCCACCGAGGGCAGCGACAGCCGCAGCACGGCCGGGCAGCCGGTGTGCACCACGGCGTTGGTGACCAGTTCGGAGACGAGCAGGATCAGGATCTCCGCCAGCGGCTCGTCCGCCGCTATCCCGGACCCGGCGAGCCGCGAGCGGGCCCACCTCCTGGCCCGTCCCACCTCCGCGGGGTCGGGCCGGATCTCCAGCTGCACTTGAAGCACCTGCACCGCTCACACCATCCGAACCGGCGGACACATGACCCCACGCCACGCGAACGCCACGACGAGGGTCGCGACGAGCAGCACGACGAAGGCCACGATCGTAGCCATTTTCTGCATGGCCAGAACAACGGCCAGAGCAAGGGTCACGGAACGTGATTCCCTTACGAGACAGCATGGTTGACGTACAGTCACCCCAACAAGCGCTTCGGGCATATTCCAGCGCGAAGGAGTACGCGTGCGGCATACTGTGCGACGCTCGTTCAGGGGAGTCGAACAGGCGGGGGCGCAAGCCCTTACTGCCCGGCAAGCAGCGGCGCGCACCGCCGAACGCGGGGCCGCCCCAGGGGCGACACCGGCATGGCGCGTGCTCGGAACCACTCGCATCCCACAGAAGGTACCGGAGCGGACAGCCGACTCCAGGCCGTGACGAGTCACGCGTTGGACACAACCCGGTATCAACGCTCCGTAGTTCCGGTATGCCACGATCCGCAACATCCGCCGCACCCGCCACACGGTCGCCGCAGCCCAGAGGCCGTCCGGGCCCCTCAGCCCACCAGATCCGCGGCGAGCAACTCCTCACTCTCCGTGATTTCTCCGCCACGCTGCGCCCGTACCCAGGCCCGCTTCAGATGCAGATGCACCTCGGACTCCCAGGTGAAGCCCATGCCGCCGTGCACCTGGAGGCAGTCGCGGGCGCCGCGTTCGGCGGCCTCGTCGGCGAGCAGCCGGGCCGCCGCGATGTCCACGGGGTCGGCGGTGACGGCGGCCGCGTAGACGGCCGCGCGGGCCGTCTCGGCGCGTACCAGCATCTCCGCGCACAGGTGTTTGACCGCCTGGAAGGCTCCGATCGGCTGCCCGAACTGCTCGCGCGTCCGGGCGTGGCGCACGGCGAGCTCGCACGCGCGCGTGGCCGTACCGAGCTGTTCGGCGGCGGTGAGGAGCACGGCGACGGGGCCGGCGGTGGCCGGGAGGGCGTCCGGCACCCGGTGCAGCGGGGTCAGCGGATCCACCGACCGCAGCGGTACGGCCCCGGAGGCGTCCCCGAGCACCACGTCGGCCTCCGTCAGCCACTCCACCGGGCCACTGTCGACGGCGGTCACGACCGTCTCCCCGGTCGCCGCGCCGGCCACGGTCCCGGCCGCGAGGTGCGTGGCCACCAGCGGTCCCGGCAGCAACGCCCGCCCGGCCTCCTCGAAGGCCAACACGGCCTCGGGCAGGCCGAGTCCGACCCCGCCGTCAGACTCCGGCAGCCGCAGCGCGAAGAAGCCCGCCTCGCCCAGCCCGCGCCACAGCGCACGGTCCAGACCCGGTTCGGCGACTGCGGCCCGCAGCGCGTCCGCGTCGAAGCGCCGGGCCAGCAGCTGCCGTACACCGTCGCGCAACGCGCGCTGGTCCTCGGTGAGTTGGAAGCGCATGGTGCGTGTCACCGCCCCTTCGGCAGTCCGAGGATGCGTTCGGCCACGATGTTCCGCTGGATCTGCGAGGTGCCCGCGGCGATGGTGTACGAGAGGGAGGAGAGGCGGTCGAGGACCCAGAGCCGGTCCAGGTCGAGGGACTGGGCGCCGAGTACGGCCGCCGCCGCGTCGTACAGCTCCTGGCGGGCGTGCGAGTACCTCAGCTTGAAGACGGAGCCGCCGATGCCCGGCACCCCGCCGCCGGCCTCCGCCTCGCTCACGTTCCACTGCGTCAGCCGCCACAGCGCCCGGAACTCGGCGTTCAGCCTGCCCAGCCGGCGCCGGAGCACCGGATCGTCCCAGCGGCCGTTCTTGCGGGCCTCACGGGCCAGTTCACCCAGGACCCGGCGGCAGGCGACCACCTCGCCGACGAAGGCTGTGCCGCGCTCGAAGGACAGCGTCACCATGGTCACGCGCCAGCCGTCGTTCTCGGCGCCCACCCGGTTGGTCACCGGCACCTGCACCTCGTCCAGGAACACCTCCGCGAACTCCGCCGACCCGGCGAGGGTGCGCAGCGGTCGTACGGTGATGCCCGGCGCGTCCATGGGCATGGCCAGCCAGGTGATGCCCCGGTGCTTGGGAGCCGCGGGATCGGTGCGTACCAACAGTTCGCACCAGTCGGCGACTTCCGCGTGGGAGGTCCAGATCTTGGACCCGCTCACCACGTAGTGGTCGCCGTCCCGCCACGCGCGCGTGCGCAGTGCGGCGAGATCGGAACCGGCGTCCGGCTCGCTGAACCCCTGGCACCACACCTCGTCGCCGCGCAGCACGGGCGGCAGCCAGCGGGCCCGCTGCTCGGGCGTCCCCTCGGAGGCGATCGTCGGCCCGGCGTGCAGCAGCCCGACGAAGTTCGCCCCGACGTAGGGCGCGCCCGCCTGCTCCGTCTCCTCCAGGAAGATCAGCCGTACGGTGGGGGACGCATTCCAATAGACCTCCGCGTACCCGGCGTCGTACAGCATCCGCTGCCACCCGAGGTCGTACGCGCGCCGGGCCGGCCAGTCGTCGGGGGACGGCTTCGGCGGCAGGCCGGGCAGCACCTCGGCCAGCCACTCGCGCAGCCGCGCCCGGAAGTCCTCCTCCTCGGGCGTGTACGACAGGTCCATTCCGGCCCCCACTTATCTGATGTTTCGTCAGATACTCCGGGTAGGCTAGCCCCGCACCTCTGGACCGACAAGGCGCCCGGCCCTACGCTCTGCCGCACGATCTGACGTGACGTCAGCTTGATGGAGGCTGCCGGGATGAACGTCACCGCACACGAACTGAGCACGTCCCGCACGCTCTGGGACCTGGTCGTCCGCCGCGCCGAACTCACCCCCGACCGGCCGGTGTTCCTCCAGGACGACCGGGCGCTGACCTTCGGGGAGCTGCGCGGGCGCGCCGAGCGGGTGGCCGCGGGCCTGTACGGCATGGGGGTGCGGCCCGGCACGGTCGTCGCCTGGCAGCTGCCCACCCGGATCGAGACGGCCCTGCTGTCGTTCGCGCTGGCCCGGCTCGGCGCCGTGCAGTCCCCGGTCATCCCGTTCTACCGGGACCGGGAGGTCGGCTTCGCCCTGCGGGAGTCCAGGGCGGAGTTCTTCGCCGTACCGGGCACCTGGCGGGGCTTCGACCACACGGAGATGGCGCGGCGGCTGGGCGCGAAGGGTGTCTTCGAGGCGTACGACGACCTGCCCGACGGCGATCCCGGGGTGCTCCCCGCCCCGCCCGCCGAGGGCACCTCGGTCCGCTGGATCTACTGGACCTCGGGGACCACCTCCGACCCCAAGGGCGTCCTGCACACCGACCGCTCACTGATCGCGGGCGGCTCCTGCCTCGCCCACGCGCTGCATCTGTCGGCGGCGGACGTGGGCTCGATGGCGTTCCCGTACGCGCACATCGCCGGGCCCGACTACACGGTGATGCTCCTGCTCTACGGCTTCCCCGCGGTGATGTTCGAGCAGTTCGCGCTGGACCGGGCGCTGGAGGGGTACCGCAGGCACGGGGTGACGGTGGCGGGCGGGTCGACGGCGTTCTACTCGATGTTCCTCGCCGAGCAGCGCAAGCAGCCGGGCGAGAAGGTGATCCCGACGCTGCGGCTGCTCGCGGGCGGCGGGGCGCCGAAGCCGCCGGAGGTGTATCACGCGGTGGTCCGCGAGATGGGGGTGCAGCTCACGCACGGGTACGGCATGACGGAGGTCCCGATGATCACCATGGGGTCGCCGGACGACACGACCGAGAACCTCGCGACGACGGAGGGGCGGCCGCCGGAGGGGATGGAGATCCGGATCGTCGACGGGGAGGTGCGGCTGCGCGGGGAGGCGGTCTGCCAGGGGTATCTGGACCCGGTGCAGACGGCGGAGGCCTTCGACGAGGAGGGCTTTCTGCGCACCGGCGATCTCGGGCAGCTGACCGGCAGCGGTCATCTGGTGCTGACGGGCCGGTCCAAGGACGTGATCATCCGCAAGGGCGAGAACATCTCCGCGAAGGAGATCGAGGACCTGCTGCACCGGCACCCGGCCGTCGGGGACGTGGCGGTGATCGGCCTGCCGGACGCCGAGCGCGGGGAGCGGGTGTGCGCGGTGATAGAGGCGGCGGCGCAGTCCCCTCAGGCCGTCGCCGGACTGACCCTGGAAGCGGTGACCTCGTACCTGCGCGCGCAAGGGCTGTCGGTGCACAAGCTGCCGGAGCAGTTGGAGGTGGTGGACGCCCTTCCGCGCAACGAGACCCTGCGCAAGGTACTCAAGTACAAGCTGCGGGAGCGCTATTCGGACACGGTGAAGTAGCGGGCGACTGCGGGCACGATCTCCGCCTCGACCACCCTGCCGTCGCCGTCGGTGTCGAGTGTGCCGGCGGCCGACCGTGCGATGTCGTCCTGCACCCCGAGGGTCCTGAGCACACGCGCGGTGTCCTCCACGCTGGCCGTGCCGTCCGGGGCGGCCGCGAGGTCCAGGGCCGCGTGCAGGAAGGGGCGGGCGATCTCGGCGAACCGGTCGGGGCTGTCATGCAGCCGCTTGACCGCGCCGTTCACGAACTCCTCGCGGGTGATGCGCTGGTCGCCGTCGCGGTCCGCGATGCCCGCCATGCCCTGCCAGAACGCCTCCGCGCCCGCGTACAGGGCCTGCCCCTTGACGGATCTGGCCGCGGTCCGGAACTCGGCGAGCAGCGCCTTGGCCGCTCCGCTGAAGTCCTCGCGGTCGATCCAGCCGTTGCCGTCCTGGTCGAAGGTGGCGAACCGGGCGGCGATCCTTCGCTCGTACTCGCTGCTGACCATGTCTCTTCGGGCCGCCTCACGTCACGTCGGGGTACGTCTGACTCTGACGGGGAGCGTACGACGCTCCACCCCGCCTGTGGACGGGAAACCGACGGTTGTGCCAAGACCGGGGGAATTCTGGGACAACAGTGTGGCAGTGGCGGGATCGGGCGGCCTCAGGCCGACAGGGGTTCCGTGTCTTCCGTCGTCGCCGATTCCAGGTCCGGGTGGACGTCGAACAGGCGGCGGACGCCCAGTGCGGCGAAGACCCGGTTGACGTGGGAGCCGTCCGCCGTGCCCAGGGCCGGGAGGATCAGTCGTAGTCTGCCTCGGCAGGAGCGGATCAGGCGGCGGGCGGCGATCAGTACGCCGACGCCGCTGGAGTCGCAGAAGAAGACCTCCGAGAGGTCGAGGACCAGGGCGTGATGGCCCTCGGCCACCACGCCGTGCACCCGCTGCCGCAGCACCGGCGATGTCACCAGGTCCAGTTCGCCCGACACCCGGAGCACGGCCCAGTCGCCCCGCTCGATGCCGGTCACCTTGAATGCCACGGCCCAGCCCTCCGCTCGCCGGATCTCATGGAACCGCCCGGAAATGGAAGCAGCTCCTACGCTTCTTTCCGCGCGGCTGCCCAGCGGCCGTTCCCTGAAACCCCGGGTAACAAACCGAGGGCGATCGACAAGGGTCTTGTTTCGGTCACTATCGATCCTGTTCGATCGGAAGAGAATTGGGCAGCAGCACGACGACCCCTTACCACCCGCGGCCTCTCAGGGGGCGCACATTGGCACAAAGGGGCGTGCGCTCCCATAGGTGCCGACTACATTCGAGGAGACGGTGGACACAGGCTGGACGCGGACATGGGGAGGAGGCCGGATGGCGAAGAAGGACGCACCGCCCCGCTGGGACCGCAAGATGCAGCAGCGGCTCGCCCGCGGCGAGGCGGCCGCCCTCGGTGAGCTCTACGACCGCTTCGCCTCGCTCGTGCACGGCCTCGCCCACCGCGTCCTCGGCGACGAACGCGCCGCCGACGGCATCACCCGTGACGTCTTCGCGCACGTCTGGGAGCACCCGGACACCTACGACCCCAAGCAGGGCCCCCTGCGCTCCTGGGTCGCCGCGCTGACCCACCGGCTCGCCGTACAGCGGCTGCGCGCCACCGAGACAGCCGCGCTCACCCGCGGCGACACCGGCTCCATGGAGGCACTGGAGCGCAAAGTGCGCCACGCCTCGGTCGCCGCCCGCGCCGACTACATCGTCCACTCCATGCCCACCCCGCTGCGCGCCGCCCTGGAACTGGCCTACTTCCAGCGCCGCGACTACCGCCAGACCGCCGTCGACCTCGGCGTCACCGAGGACGAGGCCCGCCGCCGGCTCCGCCTGGGCCTGCAGCTGCTGTCCACCGCCCACGACGCCGGCCGGCCGCGGGGATACGGGGGTGCGCTGTGAGCGGAGCGGGACGCTTCGAGGCGTACGACGAGGACGAGGGCTACGACGGCCCGTTCGACGGCCCCTTCGAGGACGAGAACGAGGGTGAGAACGAGCGCGGCACGGAGTACGACGGTCAGGGCGCCGTGAGCGGCGACGCACGGCCGTCGGAGCCGGACGGCACCGGCGGCACCGACGGTGGAAACGGCGGCGGCAACGGCGGGGACGGCGGCGGCAGGGACCCGAGCCGGCCGCCCCGCATACCGATGCCCCGGATCTCCGTCGAGGACAGCGGGCTGCCGCTGCCCGAGCCCTCCGGTATCACAGCGGCCCCACTGGTGCTGCCGCACGACGTCCTGAAGTCGCTGCTCGGAGCGTGGGCGCTGGCCGCCTGCTCGGCCGCGGAGGCGGCGGCCGTCGAGGAGCACCTCGGCGCGTGCGGCACATGCGCGGACGAGGCGCAGCGGCTGCGCGCGGCGGTCGGTCTGCTGCACCAGCCGGAGAGCCTGGACCTGGATCCGACGCTGCGCAACCGGGTCCTGGAGAGCTGCCTGGAGCGCCGGCAACCTGCCATCCCGGTACCCGAGTGGACGGCACCGTACGACGCCGAGACCGCCCGTCTCTACGCGCTGCTCCAGGACATCGGCGACGCCGAGTGGCACGCCCCGGTGCGGCTGCGGTGGTTCGAGCGCGACGTGGCGACGAGCCGCCGTACGACGGTCGCCGGGGTGATCGCGCACCTGATGTCGGTCGACGGGCTGGTCGCGGTCGCGCTGGGCCTCGAGGACCCGCTGGGCGAGGCGGAGGGAGAGACCCCGCTGGCCCCGGCCGCGCGCACCGAGGCGTGCTGGAAGGCCTCGCGCTTCCCGCCGACGCGCTCCGTGGGGGCGCCGTGGCGGGAGCAGAGCCACAGCATCGTAAGGACCGTGTCCTTCGCCGGCGGCGGCGGTCAACTGACCGTCCCGTACGGCGACTTCGAGCTGCCGCTGCGCGACGCGATGCTCGACCGGGCCTTCGAGTGCTGGGTGCACGCGGACGACATCGCGGAGGCGGTGGACTACCCGTACGAGACGCCCTCGGCGCGCCATCTGAACCAGATGGTCGACCTGGCGGCCCGCATGCTGCCGGCCGTTCTCGCGGCCAGACGCCGCGCGGGCCTGGCCTCGCCCGGCGCGGCCCGCCATCTGGTCACCGCGGGCGCGCCCGGCCGCAGCCTGCGCCTGGAGATCGAGGGTTCGGGCGGCGGCGAGTGGCTGATCCCGCTCGACGCCCCGGGAGCGGTGGGCTCCGCCGATCACGAGGTGGCCCATGTCGCCCTGGACGGTGCCGAGTTCTGCCGCTTGGCCGCGGGCCATGTGCCTCCGGCGGAGGCTGCGGCGGGTCAGGTCGGCGACCGGGAGGCGATCAGGGACGTCCTGTTCGCGGCGGCTTCGTTGAGCCGGATGTAGGGGGTGGTTGCTCCTTCGCGGGCGGCTGCGGTGCGTGGGGGCCGTTCGCGCAGTTCCCCGCGCCCCTTTGACGCCGCCGCACGTCGAGGGGCGCGGGGCTCCGTCGATATGCGGCTCCGCCCGTGGGCGCGATCAGCCACAGGCGACCCGCAGCCGCCGACGAAACAGAACTCCCCGAGCTCTTAGGCGAACACGACCGTCCGGCGCCCGTTGAGCAGAATCCGTCGCTCCGCATGCCACTTGACGGCCCGCGCCAGCGCCTGGCACTCCACGTCGCGGCCGATCGCGACCAGCTGGTCCGGAGTGACGTCGTGGCCGACGCGCTCGACCTCCTGCTCGATGATCGGGCCCTCGTCGAGGTCGGCGGTGACGTAGTGCGCCGTGGCGCCGATCAGCTTCACGCCCCGCGCATGCGCCTGGTGGTACGGCTTGGCGCCCTTGAAGCTCGGCAGGAAGGAGTGGTGGATGTTGATGATCCGGCCGCTGAGCTGCTTGCACAGGTCGTCCGAGAGCACCTGCATATAGCGGGCGAGGACGACCAGTTCGACGTTCTGCTCGCGGACGAGCTCCAGCAGCCGCGCCTCGGCCTGCGCCTTGGTGTCCTTGGTGACCGGAATGTGGTGGAAGGGAATGTTGTACGACCCCACCAGCTCGGCAAAGTCCGTGTGGTTGGAGACCACGGCCGCGATCTCCACCGGAAGTGCACCGATACGGGCCCGGAACAGCAGGTCGTTCAGGCAGTGGCCGAACTTGCTGACCATCAGGACGATGCGCATCTTCTCGTCGGCGCGGTTGATCTGCCAGTCCATCTGGAAGGAGTCACCGATCGCCGCGAAGCTCGCCCGCAGCTTGTCCACCGTCACCGGCGGCTCCGCCGAGAAGTGGACGCGCATGAAGAACAGTCCCGTGTCGTGGTCGCCGAACTGCTGGCTGTCCTCGATGTTGCAGCCGGTCATGAACAGATAGCTCGACACGGCGTGCACGATGCCCTGCTTGTCCGGGCAGGAGAGGGTGAGGACGTACTGGTCGGCGGGGGCCGCGGCTCGGCCGGACTGCTCACTCATGCAGCACAGGGTCCCATACCGGCCCTGCCCCGCGGACCGGGGTCCGCTACGCGGACCGCGTCATTATCCGCAGTACCTCAAGGCTCCGCGGCGGCGCGTCCGGGTCCTCCCCGTCGCTCGCCGACATCCGGACGTGCGCGTCCCGTGCCGCCCGCACCGCCTCCGGCCACGCGTGGTGCTCGACGTAGGCCTGGACCGGCGCGTCCGGCCCGACCTGGTGCATGATCCGCAGCACCCGCAGCACGGCGGTGTCGACGAGCGCCGCCTCCTGCGAGTCCCGGAAGATCGTGCCGACGTACTTCTCGGCGGACCAGCTGTCCAGCCAGGTGTCCTCCACCAGGCGGTACACGGCGTCGGTCACGTCGCCGTACCCGTCCGCGCCCGCCAGCCAGACGTCGCGCTGGAAGACCGGATCGGAGAGCATGTGCAGCGCGGAGCGCACATTGCTGCGCCAGCGCCACCACGGCATGTCGTTGAGTGGCATGCCGCCCATGGTGGATGAGCGACGGCCGCGACGGGAAGAGTTCTCCGAACCTTGCACGGTCACCGATCGTACGTTCTTCGTCCCAGGCGTCTCATCGGCCCCCGTAATTCACCTGGATGTCACCCTTCGTTGACCGAGGGTCACTCTCAGGTTAGCGATGTGGCGGAATCGTGCGTGTCCATGACCGGCAGGCGATACTCGCGCAGCACCTTCTTCCCCGTCTTCACCCGCCCCGTCAGAAGAGCATCCGCACTTTCCGCGGGCGCTCTGGCGGCGTGTGCCGCGCTGACCGCCGGATGCGGGGTCATCCCCGGTGCCACGGGGGGCGCCGGGGACGGCCCGATCAAGGTCATGACCTGGGCGCCCGAGAACACCAACGCCACCAACAAGCCGGGCATGCCCGCCATGGCCTCGGCGTACGCCCGCTGGATCAACGCCCACGGCGGCATCAACGGCCGCCGGCTCAAGGTCCTGTACTGCAACGACCACAACGACAGCGTCGACGCCGCGAAGTGCGCCCAGCGCGCGGTCGACGAGAACGTGGTCGCGGTCGTCGGCTCCTACAGCCAGTTCGGCGACACCTACCTGGCCCCGCTGGAGAGCGCGGGCATCCCGTACATCGGCGGGTACGGCGTCACGAACGACGAGTTCACCAGCGTCACGTCCTACCCGGTCAACGGCGGCCAGGCGACGCTCCTGGCCGGCCTCGGCACGGCGCTCGCCGCGAACTGCGGCCCGGTCACACTGGTCCGGCCCGACAGCATCGCGGGCGACGAGCTGCCCCCGCTGCTCGACTCGGGCCTGAAGTCGGGCCGGCACACGCCGGCGGACGATCTGCTCGCGGCCGAGGACTCCACCGAGTACGGCGTGCCCGCGGAGCGGGCCCTGCAGGCGTCGACCAAGGACCCGGTGAAGAAGGGGTGCGTGGTCCCCGCGCTCGGGGAGCGCACGGACACCTTCATGGACTCCTTCCGGCGTGCCCGCGAGGGCTTCCCGTCGGTGCGGACCGCGACCGTCCTCGGCAGCGTCGACCAGACGGTGATCAACTCGACGGGCGGGGCGAACAGCCCGTACGAGGGGTCCTACATCACGGGCTGGTACCCGGTGACCTCCGACGCGCGCTGGAACCGGATGAAGAAGGTGATCAACGAGGAGGCCTTCGGCGACAACCGCATCGACCCCGCGGACGCCGGAGTGCAGACCACGTGGATCGCGTACACCGTCCTGAAGGCCGTCCTGGAGCAAATCGGCACCGGTGAGGTGAGCGCGGACTCCGTGCGCCGGACCCTCGACAACGGCCTCAAGGTCAACACGGGCGGCCTCACCCCGACGCTCCAGTGGCAGCGCTACACGGGCAAGCTCGCCGGCGTCGGCTTCGCCCGCCTGGTCAACGCCCATGTGACCCTCCAGGTCGTACGGGAGGGCAGGCTGGTGTCGGCCCAGAAGAGCGGGGTCGTCGACGTGACGACGACGCTGGAGAACGCGGACCTCGACTAAGACCCTGCCTACGGGAGTCCGACGGCAGGGCCCGGGAGACCCGGGCCCTGCGGCTCAGAGCTGGGTCGGCTGGCGCTGGGTGAGGCCGTACTTCCCGGCGATGGCGTTCCACAGCTGCGCCGCCGTGACCTTCTGGGTGCTGGCGGTGCCGCTCTCGCGGTTGCCCGCCTGGGTCTGGGGGGTGCTGCGGGCCTGGCCGTGCTTGCAGCCGTGTCTGCCGGAGATCTGGTCGGCCCAGGCCGCGTAGTGGTTGTCGGCCGCCGCGGACGCCTGCCAGGCCTTGTTGAGGGCGCCGGTCAGCGCGACGTTGTTCGGCAGCTTGTCGACGGTCAGCTTCGACAGCCGGGTGACCAGCTCGCCTCGCTGCTTGGCCGCGGCACGCAGGTCCGAGGCGGCCGTGCCCAGGTTGTTGCAGGCCTTCACATTGGCCACGGCCCTGATCACCGACGCCCGGCTGCTGCCGCTGTCGGCGAGCAGCTTGTCCAGCGCGACGGCCTGCTGCTGGGCCGGGTCTGCGGCCGCGGGCGAGGACCCCCCGGTCGCGGGGGCCGAGGCGGCCACGTTCGTGTTGGCGTCGCTCTGGCCGTCGCCGCCACCGCCGCTGAGCATCGCGCCCGCGCCGACACCGAGGACGGCGAGGCCGACGCCGATGGCCGCGATGAGCGGCACCTTCGAGCCGCTGCGGCCGCCGCGGACGCGATCGTCGTCGTCATAGTCCGAGTAGTCCCCGCGCCGCCCGCCACCGAGCCCCGAGGCGTACGAGGGCTGCCCGGGGTAGCCGCCCGGGGCGTCCTGGACGCGTGGCAGCTGCTGCGTGGCCCCGGCCGGGGCGCCGCCACCGGGCCCGCTGCGGAAGAGGTTGTCGAAGTCGGACGGCGGCTGCCGGTCCCCGCCGCCGTACGGATCGGTCACCGGCGCGATGTACTGCGTGGCCTCGGCATCGGGGTGAGCGGCGGGCTGCTGCGCGCGCCCCAGGAACCGGGTCTCCTCGGAGGTGGCCTCGGGCGGCATCGCCCCCGCCGCCACCGGGGGTATGTACTGGGTCGCTCCCTCGTCCGCGGGAGCGGGACCGGCCGCCGGGACCGGGGGTATGTACTGGGTGGCCCCCTCGTCGACGGGAGCGGCGGCCGGCGGGAACGCACCCGCTCCGGCGCCCTGCCCGGCGTACGGGTCGGGCACGGCGGGCGGCAGGGGCCGGGCGGCCTGGCCGTTCTGCGCGTACGGCTGCTGGTGCTGCTCGGAACCGTACTGCTGGTGCTGCTTTGAGCCGTACGACTGCTGGTGCTGCTCCGAGCCGTAGGGCTGCGCCGAGCCGTAGCCCTGGTCCTGGCCGCCGCCGTACGTCGCGGGCGCGCCCTCCGGGGGCAGCGGACCGGCGCCGGGCGTGGCCGGGGCGTCCTGCGGGTTCCACGGGGCGGGCTGCTCCAAGGTGCCCCACTCCTGGGCCGCCGCGGGGGCCAGCCCTCGCCGGGCTGGGGGCCTGCTGCGGGTCGGGACCCCAGGGCTGACCCCAGGCCTGGCCGCCGGTCGGGGCTGCGGCCGGGGGCGGGCCGGTCGGGGCTGCCGGACGCGGGGCGGGTCCGGCAGCCATTCCCGGCAGCACGGGATCGCCGCCGTCGGAGGGCAGCACGATGCCTTCGCGCGCGGGCTCGCCCTGTCCACTCTGCGTCACCGGGACTCCTACGAATGGGGGACTTTCGGAATCGTCGGCTCACGCTACCGGGTACCCCGAGCCGGGTGCCACGCAGCTCAATGCGCGATCTAGCTCTCTGTGACAGCAGTAACAAAACCGCCCCGTGGCGCGCTGTTAATGGCACCTCCTGTGTGCCCCCTGCGCATAAACGGGCCGTTTCCCGCATATTCACGCAGCCACAGGGCGCTTGTTCACGCGGCCTGCTGCACGTCCAGCCGCGCTCCGAACTCCCGCACCACGGGCTCGTCCCGGTACGGCTCCAGCCGCTGCTGGAAGTCCTCCAGGTACTCCGCGCCCCGGTTGGAGCGGAGCGTCTCCAGGAGTTCGACCGCCTTCATGCCCGTACTGCACGCCTGTTCGATCTCGCGCTGCTGCACCTGTGCCGTGGCGAGCAACACATAACCGATAGCCCGCCTGCGCGCCCGCTTCTCGGGATGCCCGGCCAGCGACTGCTCCGCGCACCGCGCCGCCGCCTCGGCCTGCCCGAGGTCACGGTGGCAGTGCGCCAGTTCGTCGGCCAGGTAGGCCTCGTCGAAGTGCGCGATCCAGGCCGGGTCGTCCCCGGAGTCGGCATCGGCCGAGTCCATGGCGGTGATCGCCCGCCCGGACGCCGCCTGAGCGGCCCGCGCATCGCCCAGCAGAGCATGCCCGCGCGCCTCGGCCGCGAAGAACATCGCCTCCGCGCGCGGGGTCACGCGCCCCCGCGCCCCCTCCTGCGCCGCCCGCGCGAGCTGCGCGATCTCCCGCGGGTTTCCGAGCTGGGCGGCGAGGTGGCTCATGGACGCGGCCAGCACATAGCCGCCGTACCCCCGGTCGCCCGCCGCCTGCGCCAGGCGCAGGGACTGGATGTAGTAGCGCTGGGCGAGCCCCGGCTGGCCGGTGTCGACGGCCATGTACCCGGCCAGCTCGGTCAGCCGGGCCACCGCGGCGAACAGATCCCGGCCGACCGCCTCCCGGTAGGAGCCGGCGAGCAGCCCGGAGACCACGCTGTTGAGGTAGTGCACGACGACCGGGCGCACATGCCCGCTGCCGTACTGGTGGTCGAGATCGGTCAGCGCCTGCGTCATCGCGCGGACGGCCGCCACGTCGGAGTGCCCCACGCGCGGTCCCGCCTGGCGCGCCACCTGCGAGTCCGGCGCCGAGATCAGCCAGTCGCGGCTCGGCTCGACGAGCGCGGACGCGGCGACGGAGGAGCCGGACAGGAAGTCCCGCCGGCCCACGTCGCTGCGCCACAGCTCGCAGACCTGCTCGATGGCCCCCAGTACCGTCGGCGAGAACTGGAGACCCACGCCCGAGGCGAGGTTCTTGCCGTTGGCCATGCCGATCTCGTCGATCGTGACCGTACGGCCCAGCTTGCGGCCGAGCGCCTCGGCGATGATCGCGGGCGCCCGCCCCCGTGGCTGCTGTCCGCGCAGCCAGCGGGCCACGGACGTCTTGTCGTAGCGCAGATCGAGACCGTGCTCGGCACCGCACATGTTGACCCGGCGGGCGAGCCCGGCGTTCGAGCACCCCGCCTCCTGGATGAGCGCCTGCAGCCGTTCGTTCGGCTGTCGCGCGACGAGAGGCCTCGCGGCCATGGCATAACCCCCTGCGAACCCCTGAAGCGGAAAGATCCGGCCGTGAAGATCGATGCCCCGCGGACATACCGAAAATGCGGGACATACGAGGATTGCCGGGGTAAAGGCTGCTGCCGACCCCCACACGTGGCTACCCAGCCCAAGCCACGGTTCCTCCCGCGCGCCCCCGCACGTGCACCCATGCGCCCCGGCCGCCGAACCGATGCTCCTCCCCCGCGCGCGCTACGCCCGTAACTCCAGGTGAGCGCGGGAGTTGAGTGGAACGTGGACGAGACGATCGCAGGCACCGAAGCCGCCCAGATTCCGAAGCAGCGCGGGGAATCGCTGCTGGAGACCGCCGTACGCTACGCCGAGGAGCGCCACTGGGACGTGTTCCCGGGCACCTGGCTGGAAGCCGTCGACGGGGTGCAGCGCTGCTCCTGCGACCACGTGGCGTGCACGGCGCCGGGGGCGCATCCCGCGCACGCGGACTGGCAGACCCAGGCGACCGGCAGCGCGACCGTCGCCCGCCGGATGTGGCAGAAGCAGCCGGCGGCGTCGATCCTGCTGCCGACCGGCCGGACCTTCGACGCGCTGTCCGTCCCGGAGACCGCCGGGTTCCTCGCGCTGGCCCGGATGGAGCGGATGCGGCTGACGCAGGGACCGGTGACGCGCACCCCGGACCGGCGGATGCACTTCTTCGTGCTGCCGGGCGTGTCCTCGAAGGTGCCGGACTCGGTGCGCAGGCTCGGCTGGTCCCCGGGCTCGCTCGACCTGGTGGCGCTCGGCGAGGGCGCGTATGTGGCCGCGCCGCCCACGCGGTTCGGGTCGGGCGGCGCCGTGCAGTGGGCCCGCCGGCCCACGCCCGCGAACCGGTGGCTGCCGGACGCGGAGGAGTTGATCTCGACGCTCGCCTATGCGTGCGGGCGGGACCGGTAGCCGTTCGCCTTTCGCACAGTCCCCTGCGCCCCTTCGGGCCGGGCCGCTCCCCCGTAGGGTTTCAGCATGACGGACGGAGCAGTGGTGTCAGCAGCGGCAGCCGTACGTGTGCGCGGGCTCTGGAAGCGGTTCGGGCAGCAGGTCGCGGTCGCCGGGATCGATCTGGACCTGCCCGCGGGCAAGTTCATCGGACTGGTGGGGCCCAACGGGGCCGGGAAGACCACCACGCTCTCCATGGTGACCGGGCTGCTCAGGCCCGATCAGGGATCCGTCGAGGTCGTGGGCCACGACGTGTGGCGGGACCCGGTGGCGGTCAAGGCGCGGATCGGCGTCCTGCCCGAGGGACTGCGGCTCTTCGAGCGGCTGTCGGGCCGGGAACTGCTCGGATACTCCGGGCGGTTGCGCGGGCTGCCGGGCGGCGAGGTCGACAAGCGGGCCACCCAGCTCCTCGACGTCCTCGATCTGGCCGGGGCCCAGCACAAGCTCGTCGTCGACTACTCGACCGGCATGCGCAAGAAGATCGGGCTCGCGGCCGCTCTCCTCCACAACCCCGAGGTCCTCTTCCTCGACGAGCCGTTCGAGGGGGTCGACCCGGTGTCCGCGCAGACCATCCGGGGCGTCCTGGAGCGGTACACGGCCTCCGGCGCCACCGTCGTCTTCTCCTCCCACGTCATGGAGCTCGTCGAGTCGCTGTGCGACTGGGTCGCCGTGCTGGCGGCGGGCCGGATCCGCGCGACCGGCCCGCTGGCCGAGGTGCGCGGTGAACACCCCACCCTCCAGGGGGCGTTCCTGGAGCTCGTGGGCGCGCGGCAGCTCGATGCCGCCTCCGACCTCGACTGGCTGGGCGGCGGGGCCCGATGAGCGCCGTCACCTCCACTGTCGTACGGCTGAAGCTGTCCCTGCTGCGCAACGGGCTGCGGCAGTCGGGCGGGCGGCGGGCCGCGTTCGTCGCGTCGGCCGTCGTCGCGCTGCTGTTCGCGGCCCTGCAGCTGGTCGGCCTGCTCGCCCTGCGCGGACACGCGCACGCCGACGCGGTCGCCCTGCTGGGGACGTCGGTGCTGGCGCTGGGCTGGGCGGTGATGCCGCTGTTCTTCCCGGGCGGGGACGAGACCCTGGACCCGACCCGCCTGGTGATGCTGCCGCTGCGGCCGCGTCCGCTGGTACGGGCCCTGCTGGCGGCCTCGCTGGTCGGCATCGGGCCGCTGTTCACCCTGCTCCTGCTGGCGGGCTGCGCGCTCTCCGTGGCGCACGGGACGGGCGCGTACGTCACCGCCGTCGCCGGGGTCTCCATGGCGCTGCTGGTCTGCGTGGCCCTCGCGCGCACCGTCGCCACCGCCAACGTACGGCTGCTGACCAGCCGCAAGGGCCGCGATCTGGCCGTGCTCAGCGGGCTGGTCATCGCGATCGGGGCGCAGCTGGTCAACTTCGGCGCCCAGCGCCTCGGTTCCGCCGGGCTCGGCGAGCTGGCGCCGGTGGCCGACGTGCTGCGCTGGGTGCCGCCCGCGTCGGCGGTGGGCGCGGTGCGGTCGGTGAGCGAGGGGTCGTACGGGACGGCGGCCGCCCAACTGCTGCTCTGCGCGGCCGCGCTGGGGCTCCTGGTGGCGGTGTGGGCGCGGGGTCTGACCCGGCTGATGACGTCCCCCGACGGCTCCACCCTCCAGGCCGCAGAACCCGGCGCCCGGGACCGTCCGGCCGGCGGCCTGGGGCGACTGCTGCCCGCGGGCCGCACCGGTACGGTCATGGACCGCAGCCTGCGCTACATCTGGCGCGATCCCAAGACCAAGGCCGCCTGGGTGACCTCGCTCGCCATCGGCCTGATCGTGCCCGTGTTCAACGCGCTGCAGGGCACCGGCTCGATCTACTTCGCGTGCTTCGCCGCCGGGATGCTCGGCATCCAGATGTACAACCAGTTCGGCCAGGACACCTCCGCCTTCTGGATGGTGGCGATGGCCATCGCGTCACCCCGGGACGCGTACGTCGAGCTGCGGGGCCGGGCGCTGGCCCTGCTGGTGATCACCCTGCCCTACGCGACGCTGGTGACCGTCGTGACGACGGCGATGCTCGGCGACTGGGCGCGGCTGCCCGAGGTGCTCGGGCTGTCCTTCGCGCTGCTCGGGGCGATGCTGGCGACCGGCGCGTGGACCTCGGCCCGCTTTCCGTACTCGATCCCGCAGGAGGGTCACAAGAACGTGGCGCCCGGCCAGGGGAGCCTCGCCTGGATCTCCATCTTCGGCGGCATGGTCGCGGCGGCCCTGCTGTGCGCCCCCGTCATCACCCTGACCATCTGGCTGAACGTGAGCGCGGGCGGGGATGCCTGGACCTGGCTGCTGCTTCCGGTGGGCGCGGCGTACGGGGCGGGGATCACGGCGATCGGCCTGCGCCTGGCGGCTCCGCGGACGGCGGCGCATCTGCCGGAGATCCTGACGGCGGTGAGCAAAGGCTGACGGTGTCCCCTCAGTCCACGCTCACCGCATCCACGAACGGCTCGACGGCCGCCCGCCAGGCCACCGGCTGGTCGTAGTGAACGAGGTGTCCGGCATCGACGACCTCGGCGTATTCGCCGAGCGGCAGCACCCGCACCATCTCCTGCGCCTCCGCCCGCCCCAGCTCCCCGTCGAGGCCGCGCACGACGAGCGCGGGGCACCGGACCTGCGCGAGCTCCTCCCAGTGCGCGTCGTACACCCAGGTCTCGCGGGACTTGAGCATCTGCTCGGGCTCGAAGACGGGGCGCCACCCGTCCGGGGACTCCTGCATGACTTCGGCATAGAACTCCCCGCGCGCGGCGTTCGGCCGCTCCACCCAGGGATCGCCCTCGCCGAACCACTTGCGTACGTCGGCGAGCGTGGCGAAGGGAACGGGCCAGGACTTGAACCAGTCGGCCCATTCGCGCTGCGAGGCCGCGCCGAGCGCGGAGGCCCGCATGTCGCAGATGATCAGGCCCCGCACCAGGTCGGGGCGTTTGGCGGCGAGCTGCCAGGCGGTGAGCGCGCCCATGGCGTGGCCGATGAGGACGGCCGGGGCGAGTCCGAGCTGTTCGAGGGCGGCCTCGGCGTCCTCGACATAGGCCTCACGGGTGTACGCGGCCTGTGGGGGCTTATCGCTCTGGCCGTGGCCGCGCTGGTCGAGGGCGACGGCCAGATGCCGCTCGGAGAGCCAGCGGGCGGTGGAGGCCCAGTGCGAGGCACGGCCCATCAGGCCGTGCAGTAACAGCACGCCGGGATGGGCCCGGTCCGGGTCCGTCTTGGGAGGATCGGCGAACTCCCAGGCCGCGAGGCGTACGCCGCCCGCTCCCGTCACGTCGATGCGCCGTGCCATGGGCTGGCACCCCCCTAGCTCCGCTCGGACCGCTGCCGTCATGCCGTCGTACCGCTGCGTTGCCTGTGTTCCGTCTGTGTTCCGACCTCAGATTATCGAATGTCCATTCGAAAATCCTGCCTCTGCGGACAACACCCCTCAATCGAGTGACATCTTTCGAGGCATGATCGCCGCCGTCGAGGGGATTTCTTCAGCGGGAGGCGGACCGCTCGGGGAAAACGGTCCGAGGGGGATGACCCTGAGAGCTCGGGGCTCCGGGTCAGCACAGGGGAGGACAGGCCCCGGCGCCACAAGGCGCCGGGGCCATCCACATGCCTGCGGCACATCCTCCCCGCCCCCCTCAGGTCATATGCCTCTCGCGACAGCCTTGCACGCGAAGCGCCCGAGCGCTGCGATTCGGCGCACTGAATCTTGGATTCGGCCGTGTTCGGCGAGGTGCCACAACTTCCCCTCGCAACAAGGGAGTTGATGTATACGAAGGGGAGTCGGCACAGACGGAGACCGGAGCCGGTCAGCGCTTGGCGACGAAGACGTGCGAGGCGACGTCCGCCTCCAGCTCGGCCGCCTCGCCGCCGCTGCCCACGAGCACACCGCCCGCCGACTCGGTGACGCTCACCACCGAACCGGGCTGCACACCCGCCCGGCGCAGCGTGTACATCAGCTGGGCGTCGGTCTGGATGGGCTCGCCGATCCGGCGGACGACGACCGTCTTGCCGTCGGAGCCCGGGTCGAGGTCGGCCAGCGACACCATGCCCTCGTCGAGGAACGGGTCGGCACCGTCCTTCTCGCCGAGCTCCTCCAGACCCGGGATCGGGTTGCCGTACGGCGACTCGGTCGGGTGCCGCAGCAGCTCCAGCACGCGCCGCTCGACGGCCTCGCTCATCACGTGCTCCCAGCGACACGCCTCGGCGTGCACCTGCTCCCACTCCAGGCCGATCACGTCGACCAGCAGACACTCCGCGAGCCGGTGCTTGCGCATGACCCGCGTGGCCAGGCGGCGGCCCTCGTCGGTGAGCTCCAGATGGCGGTCGCTCGCGACGGACACGAGACCGTCGCGCTCCATCCGCGCGACCGTCTGGCTGACCGTCGGCCCGCTCTGGTCGAGCCGCTCCGCGATGCGGGCGCGCATGGGGACGACGCCTTCCTCTTCGAGTTCGAGGATGGTGCGGAGATACATCTCCGTGGTGTCGATCAGTCCGGACATACGTGCCCCTCGATTACCTCTGCCGGAAGTCCGGCGCGTGCGCTGGCCCTGTCACCAATTCTGCCGGATCCCACTGACAACCGTGCCGCACCGGGAAAAGCGACCTGGCTGCGGGCAGTCGTGCCTCCCCCAGGCTCTTCGAGCAGGGGGACCCCCAGGCGGCACGGGTGGGCGATGGGGGTCCCCCCTGCTCGAACGAAGTTGAGAGCTTGGGGGGGGTACCCCGCACGCGCGGGCAAGCACCCCCGCCCCCGCCCAGCCCCAGCACAGGGCACCCACCCAACACCGGCACCCCAGCCCCCAGACCCCGCCGTATTGACACCGCACTGGTCCAGACCGCACGGTGATCCGCGACACAGACGCTGCGAAGGGGCACCGCATGAGCGACGGCACGCCGGCCGACCAGTTCTTCGACGCCGCCATCGGCCTGCTGCAACGGGTCCGCGACGAGGAGCCCGAGGCCATCGCGGCCGCCGGCACCCTGCTCGCCGACACCGTCCAGGCCGGCGGCCGCCTGTTCGCCTTCGGCGCCGGCCACTCCTCCCTGGCCGCCCAGGACGTCGTCTACCGCGCCGGCGGCCTGGCCCTGATGAACCTGCTGGCCGTCCCGGGCGTCGTGGGCGTCGACGTCACCCCCGCCACCCTCGGCTCCGCCCTCGAACGCGTGGACGGGCTCGCCTCCGCCGTGCTGGAGACCGCGCCGATCCGCTCCGGCGACGCCCTAGTGATCATCTCGCTCTCCGGCCGCAACTCCCTGCCCGTGGAGATGGCCATGAGCGCCCGCGCCCTGGGCATCCGGGTCGTCGGCGTGACCTCGGTGGCGTACGCCTCGGAGACGAAGTCCCGGCACGCCTCGGGGACGTATCTGAAGGACCACTGCGACATCGTCCTGGACTCGAAGATCCCGGTCGGCGACGCGGAACTCACCCACGAGGCCATCCCGGCCCCCTTCGCCCCCGCATCCACGGTCGTCACCGCCGCTCTCCTCCAGGCAGTCATGGCCACGACGGCCACCACACTGGCCGACCGCGGCATCGAGCCCCCGCTCCTGCGCTCCGGAAACGTCGACGGCGGCCATGAGTGGAACAGCCGGATCATGGAGCAGTACCGCGACCGGATCTTCTACCGGCACTGATGCCCCGGACACGGGTACGGATACGACCGCGGCGGGCTACTTCTCCCCCAGCGCCCCGGCCAGATCCAGCGCCGCCCCGATCCGCACCGCCACGTCCTCCGCATACGTCGCGTCGGTCCGCTCGAAGCGGCTCCGCCCGGCCCCGCGCAGAAAGGTCACGACGCCCAGCGTCCGCCCCCGGCTGCGCACCACCGCGCACAACGCGTGCACGGCGTCACCCGGCCACTGCCGGGCCAGCGCCCACTCCCGGGCCCGCTCCGCCGGGACGGACCCGGCATCGGCCCGCACCGACCCGGCCCGCTCCACGCACTGCAGCGCGGGATGCCCCTGCTCGTAGCGCACGGGCAGCCCGGCGTGACCGGTGAGCACGCTCGGCCCCGGCGCCCCGGTGGGTGTCGCGGCCACCCGCACCAGCCGTACCGGCCCGGTCTCCCCGTCGGCCCGCGCTGGGCCCGCCACCCGGTCGATCAGCGCGTGGTCGGCGAAACCGGCGAGCGCGAAGTCGAGGTGCACGGTGACCGCCTCCGCCGGGTCCTCGCACTCGGCGGCCGCCCGCGCCGCCCGGTGCAACTGGTTGGCGCGGAAGCGCAGCGTCGCCGTCTCCTGCTCGCCCTGCTTGGCCTCGGTCACGTCCTGGAACAGCCAGCCGACCCCGAGCGGCACCGGCTCCTCCGCGAGCGGCGAGGCCAGCCGCAGGAACCCGCTCCGCCAGCATCGCCGCTTCTCGCCCTCGGGCGTCCGTACGCTCACCCACATCTCGGCGGGCGCGGGCGGCGCGCCCTCGGCCAGCACATGGGTGAGCGCGCTCTCCAGTTCCTCGACCCCCTGGGCGAGCAGTTCGCCGAGCGGCCGCCCCAGCACGGACGTGCGCCCGATGCCCAGCGCGCGGGCCGCGTGCGCGTTCACCACGGCGGGCCGCAGATCCGCGTCGACCAGCACGACACCCCACGACGCGTCCTCGAACAACGCCTCGCTGAGCGCGATGGACCGCTCCAGGTCTATCTGCGCGTGCACCTCGCTGAAGGCGCAGTACACACCGGCGGGCTTCCCGTCCGGACCGCGTACGGCGGCCGACTGCGTCCGTACGAGGACCCGGCCCCCGTCCTTCGTGACCAGCGCGAACTCGTGCACCTGCCGACCGGGGGCGTGCATCACGGACAGCAGCCGCTCCTCGACCTCCTCGGCGTCCGCCTCGCGCACCGCCCAGCCGGCGAACCCGTGCCGGCCGACCGCCTCGGCCGCGGTCCAGCCGAGGATGCGCTCCGCCTCACGGTTCCAGTGCGTCACCACCCCGTCCGCGTCGAAGGCGCACAGGGCCGCGTCCATCCCGTCCAGCAGGGCGGCCAGCAGATCGGAGCCGCCCGTGCCGTCCGGGCCGTCGTCGGTCACGGGTCCGCCGCCGCTGGGCTCGGGCTCGTCGGGCCCCAGCTCATCGGTGGTCCCACTACGCCGGGAAGCACTCACCTGGACCCCCTGCAGGCTGCGTCCGCACGTACGGCGCGAAAGTTTCGCTCACTCCCCTTCATTCAACTCGAACGTGACGCAGCACACACTTGGTTCCCGCAAGATTGAAGGAATCGTTGTAACAGACCACCGCGTCCTAGACCCCGTCGGACGCGAGCCTGAGATCCACCCACAGGTCGGTCTCACCGTCCAGCACATACCGCTCGACCTCGGCGAACCCGCACTTCGCGGCGAAGCGCAGCCCGTCCTCGTTGACCGCGAGGACACATGTCTCGACCGCCCGGGCACCGAGTACGCGCGCGTGGCCGAGACCGTTCTCGTAGAGGGCGGCCCCGTACCCGCGCCGCCGGTACTCCGGCAGCACCCGGGCGATGACCGTCGCCACCGCGTCCTCCCCCTGCGGCGGCCGCACGGTGGAACAGCCGACGAGCACGTCCCCCACGTAGGCGTTCTCCAACCGGTAGCGCCCCGCCCGCTCGCGGACCTCGTCGAGATCCATCGCGGCGGGCGGCACGATCACGTTGTGGACGTGCCGCCACTGCTCCAGCATGGCCTCACCGGCCACGACCTCTATCCGAAGATCAGTCACCCGAGCAGGCTACGAGGCCACCGCCGCCCGCGAGGGCCGTCGCGCATACACCTCGATCTCGATCCGCATCCGGGGATCCGCGAGCCCGCACACCATCATCGTCGCCGCCGGCCGTACCTCGCCGAACACCCGCCGCAACGCCGGCCAGCACGGCTCGAAGTCCTCCCGCTCGGGCAGCAGATACCGCACCCGTACGACATCGGAGAACCCGCACCCCGCCTCGGCCAGCGCGTCGCCGATGTTCCGCAGACACTGCTCGGCCTGCTCCACCACGTCCTCGGAGATCCTCATGGTCGTGTAGTCGAACCCGGTGGTGCCGGAGACGTGCACCCAGTCGCCGTCGATCACCGCCCGCGCATACCCGATCTGCTCCTCGAACACCGAACCACTGAGTACCGCACGCCGCTCCGTCATGGCCGGAACGCTAGAGCCGTCGTGGTGAAGAAAAAAGTGGTTGATCGGTGGCCGAACGGTTCCTAGTGTGTGATGCACACGAGAAGGGAGGTGGTTCGGCAGATGTATGAATACCGGACGCGTGAGGTGACTGCGGGCTAGCGGCTCGCCACCACACCCAGTGCGGTGCCGGACCAGCACGTGAGAGAAGCGTGCAGCCGGCCCAATCCCAGCAGTCACCCGACCCGCGAGCTCGCCGGTACGTCCGGCCGGCTTCTTCGCCCGAGAGGCGAAGGACCCGAGCTCGCGGGTCGTCTGCGTTTCACGGGCTCAGGCGTTCCACCCTCCAGGAGCCGTCCGGTTCGGCGACGTAACGCAGGCGGTCGTGGAGGCGGTTGTTCCGGCCCTGCCAGAACTCCATCACGCGGGGCGCGACGCGGAAGCCGCCCCAGTGCGGGGGGACCGGGACCTGTTCGCCCTCGGGGTAGCGGGCGGAGAGTTCGGCGTAGGAGGCGTCGAGTTCGGTCCGTGAGGAGATCACCGAGGACTGGGCGCTGGCCCAGGCGCCCAGCTGGGAGCCGTGGGGGCGGGTGCGGAAGTACGCGGCCGTCTCGTCCCGCCCCGTGCGGCGGGCGGTGCCGGTGACGATGACCTGGCGGGCGATGGGATGCCAGGGGAAGAGCAGGGAGACGTACGGGTTCGCGGCGAGGTCCCGCGCCTTGCGGGAGTCGTAGTTCGTGTAGAAGACGAAGCCCTGCGTGTCGTACTGCTTCATCAGGACCGTGCGTGAGCTGGGACGGCCCTCGGCGTCCGCCGTGGAGACGACCATGGCGTTGGGCTCGTAGATCGTGCCGCCCGCGGCGGCCCGTGCGGCCTGTTCGAACCAGAGGGTGAACTGGTCCATGGGGTGGGCGGCGAGATCGCTCTCCTCGAAGCCTTCGACCCGGTAGTGCTTGCGCATGGCGGCCGGGTCGAGGATGGGTTCATGGTCGGTCACGCGGTCATCTTGCCGTATGCACGTACGACTTCGCGTGGCACTGAGTGCCGTTTGGGCTCCCCAAAGGTGACACTCGGAGATATCGTTCAGATGCCGTTCCGGTTGGGTGACCACCAACCGTTCGGGGCATCACCGGGGTGACCGTTTCGGACCGCGAGTCCTGAGAGTGACCGTGGAGCCGCTGCGGCACCCGCTTCCTGGCATTCTTCGCCGCGCCGCACACAGCATCTAGGAGCCGCCTGATGTCCGACTTCGTACCCGGGCTCGAGGGAGTCGTCGCGTTCGAGACGGAGATCGCCGAACCGGACAAGGAGGGTGGCGCCCTGCGCTACCGGGGGGTCGACATCGAGGACCTCGTCGGTCATGTCTCGTTCGGCAACGTCTGGGGGCTCCTGGTGGACGGAGCCTTCAATCCTGGGCTGCCGCCCGCCGAGCCGTTCCCCATTCCCGTCCACTCGGGTGACATCCGGGTGGACGTACAGTCGGCACTCGCCATGCTCGCCCCGGTGTGGGGCCTGAAACCGCTGCTCGACATCGACGAGGAGCAGGCCCGCGACGACCTCGCCCGCGCCGCGGTGATGGCGCTCTCGTACGTCGCCCAGTCCGCCCGCGGGCAGGGCCTGCCCATGGTGCCGCAGCGGGAGATCGACAAGGCGCACTCGGTCGTCGAGCGGTTCATGATCCGCTGGCGGGGCGAGCCCGACCCCAAGCACGTCGCGGCCGTGGACGCCTACTGGACGTCGGCCGCCGAGCACGGCATGAACGCCTCCACCTTCACCGCCCGGGTCATCGCCTCGACCGGCGCCGATGTGGCGGCCGCGCTGTCCGGTGCCGTGGGCGCCATGTCCGGGCCGCTGCACGGCGGTGCCCCGTCCCGGGTCCTCGGGATGATCGAGGAGATCGAGCGGACGGGTGACGCGGAGGCGTACGTCAAGCGGGCCCTGGACCAGGGCGAGCGGCTGATGGGCTTCGGACACCGGGTGTACCGGGCCGAGGACCCGCGCGCGCGGGTGCTGCGCCGTACGGCCCGTGAGCTGGGCGCTCCGCGCTTCGAGATCGCGGAGGCGCTGGAGAAGGCCGCGCTGGAGGAGCTGCACAACCGCCGTCCGGACCGGGTTCTGGCGACGAACGTGGAGTTCTGGGCGGCGATCATGCTGGACTTCGCCGAGGTTCCGGCGCACATGTTCACGTCGATGTTCACCTGCGCCCGTACGGCGGGCTGGTCGGCGCACATCCTTGAGCAGAAGCGGACGGGGCGGCTGGTCCGGCCGTCCGCACGCTATGTGGGGCCGGGGCCGCGCAGCCCGCAGGAGGTCGAGGGCTACGCGGACATCGCCCACTAGTCGCTATTCGCGTAGGCGCCGTTCACGCCGGGCTGAGCAGGTCCGCGTGGTGCCGTTCCGCCACCAGCGGGTGGGCCCTGAGCTTGCCCTTGAGCTCGTTGTAGCCGTACTCGGCGAAGAGCGGGTTGGCGGGGTCGTCGGTGATGCCCGGGGCGGTGGTCGCGTGCGGGAAGGGCAGCGGCTCCACCCGGGCGTCCAGCCGCGGGTTGTAGAAGAACGGGACGGAGAAGCGCTCGGTGGCGCCGGGCGGGCTGACGACGCGGTGGTTGGTGGCGATCAGATAGCCGTTGGTGGCCACTTCGAGCAGCTCGCCCAGGTTGACCACGAAGGCGCCCTCCAGCGGCGGCACGTCGTGGAAGAGCCCGTCCTCGCGCTGGACCTGCAGTCCGCCGACCGTGTCCTGGAGCAGCAGGGTCAGGAAGCCGTAGTCCTTGTGGGCGCCGACGCCCTGGTCGATGCCGTCGCCTGCGCTGCCGGGGTAGCGCACGAGCTTGAGGTGCGGGTGGGCGCTCCGGCCGAAGACCGGGTCGTAGAAGTCGGCGGGGGCGCCGATGGCGGCGAGCAGCTCGTGCAGGAGCCGGCCGGCGACGCCGCTGAGCCGGTCGATCCAGGCGAGCGCGGCGGTGCGCAGTTCGGGGAGGGCGGCGGGCCACTGGTTGGGGCCCTGCAGCCACCAGTAGGCGGGCTCGCCCGGTGCGGGGACGTGGGCGGGTCGTTCGGCGCCTATGTCGAGCTGGTCGCGCCAGTCGCGGGCGCCCCGGGTGCGTTCGTCGCCGGTGCGGGTGTAGCCGCGGAAGTGGGGCGAGTTCACGTTGTCGAGGGCGAGCCGGTCGGCCACCGGAAGCGCGAAGAAGGCGCGCATGGCGCTGACCAGCGCGTCGGTCTCGGCGCGGGTGACTCCGTGCCCGACGAGCTGGAAGAAGCCGACGTCGTGGGCTGCGCTGTGCAACTGGGCTCGGAGGAGGGCTCGGGCCTGGGGGCCGCGGTCGGCGGCAGACAGGTCGATGATCGGGAGTTGAGCGTACGACGGGTTCGTCGCGGTGTGCGTCGTCATGGATGCGTCCACAGGGTGTGTGGGCCACGGGCAGGCCGCCGAGGGTAGGGCGGCGCCCAGGATGCCGTAAGAAAGGGGAGAATAAAGGGGCTGATTCAGGCCGAAAGCCGACAGCCCATGCTTGTGACGCGCACGTAGTCCACGTGACGGCGTCGAACAAGCATCGGAGGCATGCGCCAAGAGTAACGCGCCCCGCCAACAAACCCCGGGGGCTGCCGACACCCCCTCGCGCCCCGACAGCATCTCCCCCAGTCATGCCCCTGCGCGGCCGCCGAGCCCCCGGACCCGTCGACAGCCCCGTGTGCCTTGGCGCTTTGGCCCGGCGGACGCCTCCGGCCCCGCTGCCGATTCCTCGACCCGCGCCGCCGCTCCCAGGAGCCCGCCGGACAGCCCCGCACGCGTCGGCGCCCTGGGCGCCGGCCCTCAGCCCAGCGCGCTCTCCAGCAGCGCCGTCCACTGGGCCACCACCCGCTCGCGGCGGCCCGTGTCGTCCGTGAGGAGGTTGGCCAGGCCCAGGCCACGGGCCATGTCGAGGAGGCCCTGGACCGCTTCCCGTACGCCGGGGCGGGACTCGTCGGCGCCCAGTAGCTCGACCGCTATGCGGTGGGTCTCCCGGCCGACGCGGGCCTCCAGCTCGGTGACCCGGGGTCGCAGCTGGTCCTCGTCGGAGGCGGCGACCCACAGGTGGAGGGCGGCGCGGAAGAGGGGGCCGGTGTAGAGGCCGACGAGCGCGGAGACGACGGCGCGGCGGTCGGCGGCGCCCTCGGGGAACAGGGCGCGCAGGGCCGTGGAGCGTTCCTCGGCGACGTACTCGACGGCCGCGGTGAACAGGTCCTCACGGGTGCGGAAGTGGTGCTGGGCGGCGCCGCGGGAGACTCCGGCGCGTTCCGCGACGACGGAGACCGTGGAGCCCGCCCAGCCGCGTTCGGCCAGGCAGGCCACGGCGGCCTCCAAGAGCCGCTGCCTGGTGGCCCGGCTGCGGTCCTGTTTCGGCAGGCGGTCGCTTTCGGCCGTACTCACACTCATCTCGCGCTCACATCACCCACGAGGGGTCCCGTCGTTCCAGGAAAGCCGTCATCCCCTCACGCGCCTGCGCGGAGGAGAACAGCCGGGCCGAGAGCGCGGTGAGATCCGCCGCGTCCCGGTCGAAGGCTTCCAGCACCCTAGCCGTGAGCAGCTGTTTCGTCTCGGCCAGGCCCTGCGGGGA
This sequence comes from Streptomyces sp. HUAS 15-9, assembly GCF_025642155.1. Lineage (NCBI taxonomy): Bacteria > Bacillati > Actinomycetota > Actinomycetes > Kitasatosporales > Streptomycetaceae > Streptomyces > Streptomyces qianjiangensis. The sequence goes on from NZ_CP106798.1 coordinate 3,922,690, forward strand.
CGATCGGCGCAGTCCGTCGAGGATGGGGGCGAGGACGGCGTCGACGTCGTCCCCGGCCGCCGTGACGAGGCCGATGCGGGCGGCCTCGGCCGCGTCGAACCGTTCGCCGGTGAGGTAGTAGCGGGCGAGGGCGCGCGGGTCGGCGCGCGGGATCACCGGGAGGGAGATGACGGCCGGCGCGACCCCGATCCGTACCTCGGTGAACGCGAAGCTGGACGCGGCGGACGCGGCCGCGATGTCGCACGCGGTGAGCAGCCCCAGCCCGCCCGCGCGGACGTGTCCGGTCACCCTGGCCACGACGGGTTTGCGCAGTTCGACGATCTGCCGCAGCACGTGGACCAGGGCGTCGGGGTGGGGCGGGTCGCGCAGGTCCGCTCCGGCGCAGAACGTGTTGCCGGAGTGGGTGAGGATGACGGCCCGTACGTCGCCGTCCTTGGCGCACTCGGTCAGCGCGTCCGCGAGCTCGCCGACGAGCGCGGCCGACAGGGCGTTGCGGGTGTCGGCCGAGTCCAGGCTGAGGGTTTCGACGCCACGCGCGCGCGTGCGTCCGATCAGTGTCACTTCCGCTCCCTGAGTTCGCGCGGTTCCAGCGGTCCCCGCAGATCCCGCAGTTCCCGGCGGAGGATCTTGCCGGAGGCGGCCCTGGGCACGCCGTCGATGAAGGTGACCTGCCGGACGCGCTTGTAAGGGGCGACGCGTTCGGCGACGTACGCCATGACCTCGTCCTCGGTGAGGTCCCCGGCGGTGGGCTGGCGCACGACGTGGGCGTGCGGGACTTCGTTGTTGTCCTCGTTGTAGACGCCGATGACGGCGGCGTCGGCGATGCCGGGATGCGTGAGGAGCAGCGCCTCCAGCTCGGCTGGTGCCACCTGGAAGCCCTTGTACTTGATGAGTTCCTTCACGCGGTCGACGACGAACAGCCAGCCGTCGGCGTCCACATGGCCGACGTCACCGGTGTGCAGCCAGCCGTCGGCGTCGATCATGTCGGCGGTGGCCTCGGGGCGGCCCAGGTAGCCCTTCATGACCTGGGGTCCGCGGATGAGGATCTCGCCGGGCTCACCGCCGGCGACGTCCTTGTCGGGGTCGTCGAGGGAGACGACGCGCATCTCGGTGCCCGCTATGAGCTTGCCGACCGTGCCGGGAGGTGCCTGGTGCATGGCGTCGAGCGGAACGACATGCGTGCCGGGCGAGAGTTCCGTCATGCCGTAGGCCTGGCCGACCGGCGGCAGGCCCAGCCGCTCGGAGCAGGCGGCGGCGAGCTGGGCGTCCAGGGGCGCGGCGGCGCTGATGATGTACCGCAGGGAGGACAGGTCGTAGCGGGCGACGGCCGGGTGCTTGGCGAGGGCGAGGACGATCGGCGGGGCGACGTACAGGCCGGTGATGCGGTGGTTCTCGATGGCCGCGAGGAACGTCTCCAGGTCGAAGCGGGGCAGCACGACGACGGTGGCGCCATTGCGCAGGGGCGCGTTCATGAGCGCGGTGAGGCCGTAGATGTGGAAGAAGGGCAGGACGGCGAGGATGCGTTCGCCGGGTCCGGCCGTGACGGCGGGTTCGAGCTGGGCGAGGTTGGTGGCGATCTGCCGGTGGGTGAGCATCACGCCCTTGGGGATGCCGGTGGTGCCCGAGGAGTAGGGCAGTACGGCAATGTCCTCGACCGGGTCGGTGAAGACGTCCGGCTCGGGCGCGTCGGAGGCGATCAGGTCGAGCAGGGAGCGGTGTCCGGACGCGTTGTCGCACACGAATATCTCCCGTATGCCGCCCGCGAGTTCGGCGGCACGGCGGGCCGACTCCAGCAGCGGCGAGACGGTGACGATCCAGCGGGCGGCCGAGTCCCGCAGCTGCTTGGCGAACTCCTCGGGCGTGGCGAGCGGGTGCACGGTGGTGACGGTGGCACCCGCGCGCGTGGCGGCGTAGAAGGCGGTCGGGAAGGCGACGGTGTTGGGGCTGTGCAGGGCGAGGACGTCGCCCTTGCGTACCCCCGCCTCGGCGAGGGCGGCGGCGATGCGCCGGTGGAACCGGTCCAGTTGTCCGTACGTGAGGGTGGTGCCGTCGGTGCCGTCGATCAGGGCGGGATGGTCGCCGAACTCGGCGGCCCGGCCCAGAACGGCCTCGTGGATGGGGAGTTCGACGGCCGGGACGTCTGCGTACTCGCTGCGGAACACGGTTCCTCCTCGGGCGACGGGGTGCGCCAATGCGGCCTAGTACGACTTGGGCAGGCCGAGGGACTGGTGGGAAACGTAGTTGAGAATCATCTCCCGGCTCACCGGTGCTATACGAGCCACGCGCGCCGCCGTTATCAACGAGGCGAGTCCGAACTCGCGCGTGAGCCCGTTGCCGCCGAGGGTGTGCACGGCCTGGTCCACGGCCTTCACGCAGGCCTCTCCGGCCGCGTACTTGGCCATGTTGGCGGCCTCACCGGCGCCGATGTCGTCCCCGGCGTCGTAGAGGTGGGCGCCCTTCTGCATCATCAGGCGGGCCAGTTCGAGGTCGATGTGCGCCTGCGCGAGGGGGTGGGCGATGGCCTGGTGGGCGCCGATCGGGGTCTTCCAGACGGTGCGGTCGCGGGCGTACTCGATCGCCCTGGACAGGGCGTAGCGCCCCATGCCGATCGCGAACGCGGCCGTCATGATCCGCTCGGGGTTGAGCCCGGCGAAGAGCTGGAGCAGCCCCGCGTCCTCGTCGCCGACGAGCGCGTCGGCGGGCAGTCGTACGTCGTCGAGGACCAGCTCGAACTGCTTCTCCGCTCCGTGCAGTTCCATGTCGATCTGCCGCCGCTGGAAGCCTTCGGCGTCGCGCGGGACGATGAACAGGCAGGGCTTGAGGCTGCCGGTGCGGGCGTCCTCGGTACGGCCGACGATCAGGACGGCGTCGGCGTGGTCGACGCCGGAGATGAACACCTTGCGGCCGCTCAACAGCCAGTCCCCGGTGTCACCGTCCCTGCGTGCCGTCGTGGTGATGCGGTGGGAGTTGGAGCCGGCGTCGGGCTCGGTGATGCCGAAGGCCATGAGCCGGGTGCCGTCGGCGAGTCCGGGGAGCCAGGCGCGCTTCTGTTCCTCGGTGCCGAAGCGGGAGATGACGGTGCCGCAGATGGCGGGCGAGACGACGAGCATGAGGAGAGGACAGCCGGCGGCGCCCAGTTCTTCGAGGACGATGGAGAGCTCGGCGATGCCACCGCCTCCGCCGCCGTACTCCTCGGGGAGGTTCACGCCGAGGTAGCCGAGCTTGGCGGCTTCCGCCCAGAGCTCGGTGGGCTGGGCGCCTTCGGCGACGACGCGGGCGAGGTATTCGCGGCCGTAGCGCTTGCCGAGGGCGGCGACGGCCGCCCGCAGCGCTTTGTGTTCGTCGGATTCGGTGACAGGGCTCATGGGTCTCCTAAGAGAAGGGGGCTGCAGGCCGTCTGGAGGGTGCGGGTCGTGTGTGGCTGGTCGCGCAGTTCCCCGCGCCCCTAGGTTTCCTGCACTACCGCGAGCAACATGCCGGGCTCCACCTGCTGACCGGGTTTCGCGTGCAGGGCGCTGAGCGTGCCGGAGGCCGGTGCGGTGATCCGGTGCTGCATCTTCATCGCCTCCAGCCAGATCAGGGGGTCCCCCGCGCGTACGGCGGCCCCCACGGCCAGGCCGTCGGCGATACGGACGACCGTGCCGGGCATGGGGGCGAGCAGCGAGCCGGGGGCGTGGTGTTCGGTCGGTTCGGGGAAGCGGGGCAGGGCGGTGAGGGCGGTCGCGTTGACGTACACCCGGTCGCCGTGGCGGGCGACATCGAACTTCCTCCGCACGCCGTCCGCTTCGAGTACGACGAGACACGCGTCGGCGTGCACGACCCGGACGCCGTCCGCGGTGAGGCCGTCCCTGGTGTGCCGGTACCGGGCCTCGTGCTCCGCGCCCGCCATCAGATAGCGCTTGATCTGCGGCTGGGAGGACAGGTTGCGCCAGCCGCCGAAGCGGGAGCGGCCGTGGGCGTCGGCGAGGGCGGCGGCGAGGGGCGCGTACGGGTCGGGGGCGGGCTCGGCCAGGTCGGCGAGGTGGCGGTCGTAGAAGCCGGTGTCCATGCGGGCCGCCGTGAACTCCGGGTGCCGCAGGGAGCGGACCAGCAGCTCGCGGTTGGTGACGGGGCCGTGGATCCGCGCCCGCTCCAGGGCGCCGGAGAGCCTGCGCAGGGCCTCCGCGCGTGTGGGGGCGTGGGCGACGGTCTTGGCGAGCATCGGGTCGTAGTGGACGCCGATGTCGTCGCCGCCGGTGTAGCCGGTGTCGAGGCGGACGCCGTCCGGTACGGCGAGGTGGTGCAGGGTGCCGGTCTGCGGGGCCCAGTCGCGGGACGGGTCCTCGGCGTAGAGGCGGGCCTCGATCGCGTGGCCGCGCGCACCCGGCGGATCCGTGGCGAGGGCATGACCCTCGGCGATCCGGATCTGCTCGGCGACCAGGTCGAGCCCGAACACCGCCTCCGTGACGGGGTGTTCGACCTGGAGGCGGGTGTTCATCTCCAGGAAGTGGGCCCTGCCGTCGGCGACGAGGAACTCGACGGTGCCGGCGCCCACGTAGTCGACCGCGCGGGCGGCGTGGCCGGCCATCTCGTACAGCTCGACAGTCAGTTCGGGATTCAAACCCGGTGCCGGTGCCTCCTCGATCACCTTCTGGTGGCGGCGCTGGAGGGAGCAGTCGCGGGTGCCGAGCGTCCAGACGGTGCCGTGGGTGTCGGCGAGGACCTGCACCTCGACATGGCGGCCGCGCTCCACATAGGGCTCGACGAAGACCTCGCCGTCCCCGAAGGCGCTCGCGGCCTCGGCGCGTGCGCTCTCCAGCGCGCCGCCGAGCTCCTCCAGGGCGCGTACGATCCGCATCCCGCGCCCGCCACCGCCCGCGGCCGCCTTCACCAGCACGGGCAGATCGGCCGCGGTGACCTCGCGCAACGGCTCGATCCCCATCAGCTCCTTGGCACGCGTCTTGGACGCCATCGCCTCGATCGCCTCCGGGGACGGGCCGATCCAGACCAGTCCCGCGTCGAGGACGGCGCGCGCGAAGTCGGGGTTCTCGGAGAGGAAGCCGTAGCCGGGGTGCACGGCGTCCGCGCCGGCCGCGACGGCCGCCTTCACGATCAGGTCGCCGCGCAGATACGTCTCGGCGGGCGTCGCACCCGGCAGCCGTACCGCCGTGTCGGCCACGCGCGCGTGGAGGGCGTGCTCGTCGGCGTCGGAGTGCACGGCGACCGTCCGGATTCCCAACTCACCGCAGGTGCGGAAGATCCGGCAGGCGATCTCGCCCCGGTTGGCGACCAGCAGAGTCGAAATCATGAGCCTCACATCCGGAAGACGCCGAAGCCACCCCGCGCGCCCTCGTAGGACGCGGTGTGGATGGCGGACAGACACAGGCCGAGAACGGTGCGGGTGTCGCGCGGATCGATGACGCCGTCGTCGTACAGCCGCCCGGACAGGAACATCGGCAGCGACTCGGACTCGATCTGCTGCTCCACCATGGCGCGCAGGGCCGCGTCGGCGTCCTCGTCGTACGGCTGCCCCTTGGCGACCGCCGACTGCCGGGCGACGATCGACAGCACGCCGGCGAGCTGCTGCGGGCCCATGACGGCGGACTTGGCGCTGGGCCAGGCGAACAGGAAGCGCGGGTCGTAGGCCCGGCCGCACATGCCGTAGTGCCCGGCCCCGTAGGAGGCGCCCATGAGCACGGACAGGTGCGGCACGCGCGAGTTGGAGACCGCGTTGATCATCATCGCGCCGTGCTTGATGATCCCGCCCTGCTCATACTCCTTGCCGACCATGTAGCCGGTGGTGTTGTGCAGGAAGAGCAGCGGGATGTCGCGCTGGTTGGCGAGCTGGATGAACTGGGCGGCCTTCTGCGACTCCTCGCTGAACAGGACGCCCTGCGCATTGGCGAGGATGCCCACCGGATAGCCGTGCAGGGACGCCCAGCCGGTGGCGAGGCTCGTCCCGTACAACGGCTTGAACTCGTCGAAGTCGGAGGCGTCGACGACACGGGCGATGACCTCGCGCGGGTCGAAGGGGATCTTCAGATCGCCGGGGACGATGCCGAGCAGCTCCTCCGGGTCGTACTTCGGCGGGGCCACCGGGCCCGGATCGTCGTACGCCTTGCGGTGGTTGAGGCGGGCGACCACGCGCCGCGCCTGCCGCAGCGCGTCCTGCTCGTCCACGGCGAAGTAGTCCGCGAGCCCGGACACGCGCGCGTGCATCTCGGCGCCGCCCAGGGACTCGTCGTCGCTCTCCTCGCCGGTCGCCATCTTCACCAGCGGCGGCCCGCCCAGGAACACCTTCGCGCGCTCCTTGACCATGATCACGTGGTCGGACATACCGGGGACGTAGGCGCCACCGGCGGTCGAGTTCCCGAAGACGACGGCGACGGTGGGGATTCCGGCGGCGGACAGCCGGGTCAGGTCCCGGAAGATGGCGCCTCCGGGGATGAAGATCTCCTTCTGGGAGGGCAGATCGGCGCCCCCGGACTCGACCAGGCTGATGCAGGGCAGCCGGTTGGCGAGCGCGATGTCGTTGGCCCGCAGCGCCTTCTTCAGGCTCCAGGGGTTGCTGGCGCCGCCGCGCACGGTCGGGTCGTTTGCGGTGATCAGGCACTCGACGCCCTCGACCACCCCGATACCGGTGACGAGAGAGGCGCCCACGGCGTAGTCGCTGCCCCAGGCGGCCAGCGGCGACAGCTCCAAGAACGGTGTGTCCGGGTCCAGGAGCAGCTCGATGCGCTCGCGCGCGAGCAGCTTGCCACGCCCCCGGTGCCGCTGGACGTACTTCTCACCGCCGCCCGCGAGCGCCTTGGCGTGCTCGGCGTCGAGGTCGGCGAGCTTGGCGAGCATGGCCTCGCGGTTCGCCCGGTAGTCCTGGCCGTTGCGGTCCAGGGCGGAGGAGAGGACGGTCAAAGGAGGACCTCCGGGATGTCCAGATGACGGGAGCGCAGCCATTCGCCGAGGGCCTTGGCCTGCGGATCGAAACGGTGCCGGGCGGCGACGCCCTCGCCGAGGATTCCCTCGACGACAAAGTTCAGGGCGCGGAGGTTGGGCAGGAGGTGGCGCACCACGACCAGCCCACGGCTCTCGGGAATCAACTCCCGGAACCGTTCGACGGTCAGCTCGTGGGCGAGCCACCGCCATGCCTCGTCGGAGCGCGCCCAGACCCCCACGTTGGCGTTCCCGCCCTTGTCACCGCTGCGGGCACCGGCGATCAGACCGAGGGAGGCACGACGCGTGGGCCCTGCTGGCAGGGGATCCGGGAGGGACGGCGCCGGTACGTCACCGAGTACGGCGGTGTCATGGGGCGCAGCCACATGGACCCGCCGTCCATCGTCAAGGACGGCCACCTGGTCGACGGCACCATGGGGAACGTACACACTCTCAAAGACTCCATAGGGCGCCCCCTTCCCCGGTGGTGCGACCACATGGAACCCGGGGTAACTGGCCAGCGCCAGCTCGATCGCGGCCCCACTCAGCGCACGCCCCACGACCCCCTGATCGGGATCGCGCACGACGAGCCGGAGCAGGGCGCTCGCAGTCTCCTCGGTGTCCGAGTCGGGGCGGTCGGTACGGACGAGCTCCCACCGCACGTCACTGGGCGGCGACTTGGCAAGGGCGTCGGACATCTGCTCCCGCACGAGAGCGGCCTTGCCCTCGATGTCGAGCCCGGTCAGGACGAAGACGACCTCGTTGCGGAAGCCGCCGAGCTTGTTGAGGCCGACCTTGAGGGTGGGGGGCGGGGCCTCGCCGTGCACCCCCTCGATACGGACGCGGTCGTGGCCGTCCTGGGTGAGCCGCACGGTGTCGAGGCGGGCGGTGACATCGGGCCCGGCATACCGGGCACCGCCCGTCTCGTACAGCAGCTGAGCGGTGACGGTACCGACGTCCACGAACCCACCGGTGCCGGGATGCTTGGTGATGACGCAGCTGCCGTCCTCGTGGATCTCGGCGAGCGGGAAGCCGGGCCGCCGTACGTCGCCGTCCCCGAAGAAGGCGTAGTTCCCGCCGGTGGCCTGCGTCCCGCACTCCAGGACGTGCCCCGCGACGACGGCGCCCGCCAGCCGGTCGTACTCCCCCGGCTGCCAGCCGAAGTGGGCGGCGGCGGGGCCGGTGACGAGGGCCGCGTCGGTGACCCGCCCGGTGACCACGATGTCAGCGCCCTCGCGCAGACAGCCGGCGATACCGAAGCCGCCGAGGTAGGCGTGGGCGGCGAGGCTACCGGGGTAGGCGGGGGTGAGGTCGTCACCCTCGACGTGGGCGACGCGCAGGGGGATGCCGAGGCGGCTCGCCAACTTCCGTACGGCGTCGGCGAGTCCGGCGGGGTTGAGGCCGCCGGCGTTGGTGACGATGCGGACGCCGCGCTCTTGTGCGAGCCCCAGACACTCCTCCAGCTGGCGCAGGAAGGTGCGGGCATACCCGGCGGCGGGATCCTTGAGCCGGTCCCGGCCCAGGATCAGCATGGTCAGCTCGGCGAGGTAGTCCCCCGTGAGGACATCCAGTTCACCGCCGGTGAGCATCTCGCGCATGGCGTCGAACCGGTCGCCGTAGAAGCCGGAGGCGTTGCCTATGCGCAGGGTCACTCCGTGTCCCCCTTCGGGGGACGTCCATCGCCGGGCGGGCCCGCGAAGGCCTGGGCGATGTCGAGCCAGCGGTCGGCGTCCGGCCCTTCGGCACGTACGGCGAGGTCGGCGCGGTGGGCACGCTGGGTGACCAGGAGACAGAAGTCGAGGGCGGCCGCGGTGACACGCTGGGAGGCGTCTTCAGGGCCGTAGGTCCACGTATCCCCGGAGGGACCGAGGATCTCCACGCGAAATTCCTCGGCAGGTGCGGGCAACCCATGAGCCCCGAAGGCGAAGTCCCGGGCGCGCACACCGATGCGGACCACATGCTTCAGCCGGTCGGTGGGTGCGGGGACCACACCCAGGGTGTCGGCGACGTCCTGGCCGTGGGCCCAGGTCTCCATGAGCCGGCCGGTGGCCATGGAGGCGGCGGACATGGGTGGCCCGTACCAGGGGAAGCGGGCGCCGGGCCGGGACTCGCGCAGGGCCCGGTCGAGCGCGGCGCGCCCCTCACGCCAGGTCGACAGCAGCACCGGGGGCGGAAGTTGGGCGCCGGTCTCGGCCCCCTCGTCCACGAAGGTCTCAGGCGCCGCGAGGGCCTTCTCGACCAGGCCGCGGAAGGCATCGGCGTCCGTGACGGCGAGGAGGGCGGAGCGGTCGGTCCAGGCGAGGTGGGCGATCTGGTGGGCGACGGTCCATTTGGGCGCGGGGGTCGGGAGGGCCCACTGTTCCGGGCGCAACTCGGCCACGAGCCGGTCGAGTTCTTCGCTTTCGTCACGCAGATCGTCGAACACGGGCGTCGGATCGGACATGGGGGGAGCATGGCAGCGCCACCAGAAACAATCAAGCGTGCTTGCATGAATTTCTTTTTCCACAACCCGTCACTTGATTGCACCTACCTAGCTACTCTCGGTGACTGGAGATTGGAGGTGGTTGCCATGCGAAGCCGCGAACTCGACCCAAGTGCGTCGCCGCTGGACTACTACGGGTATGAACTTCGGCGAGCTCGGGAGGCAGCGGGGCTGACGCTGGCGCAACTGGGGTCGATCGTCTTCTGCACGGGGTCACTGATCGGGCAGATCGAGACGGCGGCGAAGGTTCCGCAGCGGGACTTTTCCGAGAGGTTGGATGCGGCTCTGGGGACGGATGGACTGTTCTCACGGTTGGTGGGGCTGGTTTTGCGGAGCCAGTTGCCTAGTTGGTTTCAGCCTTATGCGGAGATGGAGGCGAACGCAACGAACATCTCCACGTACCAGGCGCAGGTGGTGTACGGGCTTCTCCAGACTCCCGCGTATGCACGAGCGGTACTGGACGCGGGGTTGGCGGAGAGACTGGACGAGCAGGTGGTGGCGCGGTTGGAGCGGCAGCGGATCCTTGCCCGGGAGCAGCCGCCGCTGGTGTGGGTGGTGTTGGACGAGGTCGTGCTGCACAGGCCGTTCGGCGGCCAGGAGGTAATGCGGGAGCAACTCGCGCACCTATTGTCGTTCCAGAACCGACGCGAGGTGCGCGTGCAGGTGCTGCCGCTGGGGGTAGGCCAACACCCCGCCACGGCAGGAGGGTTCACGGTGATGCGCTTCGACGACCATGCCGACATCACGTACTCCGAGAACTACGACTCCGGTTTCGTGACCGCCAATTCGAGCATCGTCAAGGACTGTTCGCATCGTTACGATCATCTTCAGGCCGCTGCCCTCTCCATCGAGGACTCGGCCAAGCTGATCGCCCGTGTCCGGGAGGAACGCTATGCAGAACAGCCGCAACCTACTGAAGGCCCAGTGGCATAAGTCGTCGTACAGCGGAGGGACCGGAGGCGAATGCGTCGAGTGCGCCCCTCTGGGCACCGCCACCTGGCGTAAGTCGTCCTACAGCGGCGGCACTGGCGGTGATTGCGTCGAGGTCGCCGACCTCACCCCCCACATAGCCGTCCGCGACTCCAAGAACGTCGTCGGCCCTCACGTGACCTTCTCCGGCACCGCCTGGGCCAACTTCCTCACGTACGCCGCGAAGTGACCGTGGGGGCCGCCCGCTTCTTTGTCAGTGTCGTGCTTCCACGCCCCGAGTAAAGGGCGCTCCGCTGTCGCTCCGCGTCGCCTTCGGCGATGGCCCTGCGGGCCACCCTTGACTAGGGGCGTTCCAGCACGGGTTAGAAGCGAGCGGGCGGCCCGGAAAGACGGGTGGCCAGCGGAGTTCGCGGGCAACCGTCGGCTGCGTTCTCGCCCGGGGATCGCGGGCGCAGCCGCGCCTCGCCTGCACGCCGGGTCGGCTTGGCGGCCCACGGCCGGTGGGCAATACGGCGCGAGAGGCGAGTGGCGGCACGCCGGGTCGGCTTGGCGGCCCACGGCCGGTGGGCAATACGGCGCGAGAGGCGAGTGGCGGCACGCCGGGTCGGCTTGGCGGCCCACGGCCGGTGGGCAATACGACGGCAGCGGGGCCGGGGTGGGATCCCGATGGGACCTGGCAGCCTGGCGGACTGCAGTCGCAGGACGGAGAGGGGAGCACAGGTGGGGCACGCGGACGCGGGCGTCCCTGCAGCCCATGCCGGGGTTCCCCTGGCCAATTCCTTCTAATCACTCACTCCTGCGTGACCGGAGTGGCCGATGTGACAAGCGAGGCATTGCTTCCTGCCATCCAGTGGGCAATTGGACGATCTGGGACACCGCAGCACCTCACCACCAGCCTGTTCTCACCCAGTCACTGACCCAAACCGACCAATCACCGCCCAGAGCCCCTTCCACGCCCCGCCTCAAGGCCCTGCCCCCAACGACCGACCTCAAGCCGCCGAACCCGGCCCGGCGTGCCACCACCCGGCCGATGCGCACCCTGTCCCACCGGCGGCAGGCCGCCACTCCGACCCGGCGTGCCGCCACCCAGCTTCCGCGCTCCACCGCCCACCGGCCGCAAGCCGCTTAGCTCACCCGGCGTGCAGGCGAGGCGCGAGCGCGCCCCCTCCACCCCGGATACGACCGCAGCCGACCCGAGGGCCCGACCCACCCAAGCCGGCCACTTTCCCGGGCTGCCCGCTCGCTTCTCACCCGTGCTGGAACGCCCCTAGTCAAGGGTGCCCCGCAGGGGCATCGCCGAAGGCGACGCGACCGAAGGGAGCGCCCTTTACTCGGGGCGTGGAAGCACGACACTGACCAAGAAGCGGGCGGCCCCACAGCCACTTACAAACTCCGCCCACACCCATTCCCCCAAGTCCCGCTTCCCCACCCCCCACTTGTCAGAGAACGCCGCCACGAGCAACAGCCCACACCCACCCTCATCCGCCTCGTCCATGACCCTCGGCACACCGAGTCCGCCTGGCATACCGCCCACCCGGCCGACGCATGCCCGGCCGTCCACCGGCCGCAAGCCCACCCGGCGTGCCACCACCCAGCCTCCGCGCTCCACCGCCCACCGGCCGCAAGCCGCTAAACCCACCCGGCGTGCTGGCGAGGCGCAACCGCGCACCCCCTCCACCCCGGACACGAACGCAGCCCACCCAAGGGCCCGGCCCACCCAAGCCGGCCACTTTCCCCCGGCTGCCCGCTCGCTTCTCACCCGTGCTGGAACGCCCCTAGTCACGGGTGGCACGCAGGGCCATCGCCGAAGGCGACGCGTAGCGACAGCGGAGCGCCCTTTACTCGGGGCGTGGAAGCACGACACTGACAAAGAAGCGGGCGGCCCCCTGTCACACACCCTCGCTCTGATCCGTCAGACCGGTGACGACGCAATCGCGGGACTGGAACCGAGGGAGAGACGGACATGAGCGAGGCCAAGAAGGTTGCGGTTGCCGGGGCGACCGGGCGGCTCGGGCGGCATGTGGTGGACGTGCTGACGGAGCGTGGTCACCGGGTGGTGTCGATGTCCCGGGCCACCGGGGTCGACATCGTGACCGGGGAGGGGCTGGCCGAGGCGTTGGAGGGTGTGGACGTCGTGATCGACGCGGCCAGCACGCCCTCGCCGGACCAGCAGGTGGCGACGGAGTTCTTCACGGCGGCGGCCCGCAATCTGCACGAGGCCGGGCAGAAGGCCGGGGTCGGCCGGATGGTCGTCGTCTCGATCATCGGGATCGACGAGTCGGTCGCGGGCTACAACGCGGCCAAGCTGGAGCACGAGCGCGCGGTGCTGGCCGGGCCGGTGCCGGTGCGGGTGTTGCGGGCGGCGCAGTTCCACGAGTTCGTGGAGCAGCTGACGCAGTGGGGGCGGCAGGGCGACACGGTGTACGTGCCGAAGATGCGGACGCAGTTGGTCGCGGCGCGGGCTGTCGCGGAGGCGCTGGTGGACCTGGCGGAGGCCGACGAGGCGCCGGGGGCGCGGGCACCGTTCCCGGAGGTGGCCGGGCCGCGCGAGGAAAGCCTGGAGGATGCTGCCCGACTGCTGATGTCCCACCGGGACCCGTCGGCGAAGGTGGTGGCCGTGAGCGACCCGGCCAACCCGGAGCGGGACCTGTTCGAGAGCGGAGGGCTCCTGCCGGGAGCGGGGGCACGGCTGGCGGGGCCTACGTTCGAAGAGTGGGTCGGGGCTGGCTTCTGAGGCGGAGACCTCAGAGCGGAGCGCACCGGCAGCCGGTGGCGTCACGAGTGGCACTCCGGCTGCCGGTGTCTCCTCGTCCGGGGTGTGTTCCGGGTGCCGGGTCACTCCGCGCGCACCATCTCGGCGACGGCACGGTAGATGCCGCTGACGGTTGTCAGATGCTCGCGTGCCTCGTCCGGCGTGGTGGCGATGTGGGCGAGGTGTTCGGCTCGGTGGTACGCCTCCGCCGTCTCCGGTTGACGCTCGATCTCGATCAGAGCCGCCCAGTGATTCAGACAGGCGTGGACGGGCTTGAGCGAGCCATATTCCAACGCCTCGGCCAAGGCCTGGTCCTTGGCGAGGTCGTAAGCGGCCAGAAGATGCGGCGCGACCACGGCACAGGCGGCGCGCAGGGCAGCAGGGGTGCGGTCCGGGCGCGGAATCCGGGGTTCAAGGCACAAGCCCGACTCTGGTCCCCACGCACCCGGCCACGCCGCGCAAGCCCTCAGGAAGCCGCCGACGGTGACTTCGCCCTCCCCCGGCCCACCTGTGTCCGTACCGCTCCCATGCTTGCGCCTATGACCAGGGCGATCGCGGCCGCCTGGGTGGCGGAGAGGGTCTGGTCCAGGATGAGGAAGCCCGCTGTCGCTGCGATGGCCGGTTCCAGGCTCATGAGGATGGCGAAGGTGGAGGCGGGCAGGCGGCGCAGGGCGAGGAGTTCGAGGGTGTAGGGGAGGACCGAGGAGAGGACCGCCACCGCCGAGCCCAGGGCCAGCGTGGTCGGGTTCAGCAGCTTGGTGCCCGATTCGACGATCCCCAGCGGGAGGAACAGCAGCGCCGCCACCGCCATGGCCAGCGCCAGACCGTCGGCCTGGGGGAAGCGGCGGCCCGTGCGGGCGCTGAAGAGGATGTACGCCGCCCACATCGCGCCCGCCCCTAGAGCGAAGGCGACGCCCACCGGGTCGAGGTTGCTGAAGCCCCCGCCGCCCAGGAGGAAGACGCCTGCCAGGGCCAGGCCCGCCCAGAGCGCGTTGATCGCGCGGCGGGAGGCGAGGACCGACAGGGCCAGGGGGCCCAGCACCTCCAGGGTCACGGCTGGGCCGAGCGGGATACGGGCGACGGACTCGTAGAAGAGGCCGTTCATCGCGCCCATGGTGATGCCGAAGACGATCACCGTGCCCCAGTCGGTGCGCGAGTGGCCGCGCAGCCGGGGGCGGCAGACCAGCATCAGGATCACCGCGGCGGCGAGGAGGCGCAGGGTGACCACCCCGAGCGCGCCGGCCCGGGGCATCAGCGTCACGGCGAGGGCCCCGCCGAACTGGACCGAGATCCCGCCGGCCAGCACCAGTCCGACCGGCCCGAGGGAGCCGAGGGAGCCGAAGCGGCGGGGTGCGCCACCAGCGGGCGTGCGCGCGTGGTCCGTCATGGAGGTGGGTGAGGACGACGGGGTGGTGGCGCTTGGGGTGCTCACGGGCGGTCCTGGGGGCTGGCTCGGGTCAGGGTGTGTTCATCGCGATGTACTACCGAGTCCAGGGTAATAGACTTCGCCAGGAGTGTGAACCGCTTATGCAACTGTCCTGGATGCTGAGATCAGATGCCGGGCCAGGGGTCCGTGTCACGGAACAGCGGGCGGCCGTCCGGGAGTGTGGTGGGGACCGTTCCCTGTGCCTCGTAGGGGAGCTGGACCCAGACCGCGGCGGCTGCGTACGGGTCGTATCCCACGTCGTAGGCGTTGCCGTAGCCCTGCCCATGTGCGTACTCCTGCACAGGTGCCGGCGTCTCCTCCGTGAACAGCGGCAACCGCAGTTCCGCCGTGTCCATCGCCGCGTTGTTCTGTGAGCGGTGCAGGCGGGAGTACGCCCCGCCCCGTGCCAGCAATTCCTCGTGCCGGCCCGTCTCCACCACGCGGCCGCGGTCGACGACCAGGATGCGGTCGGCGTCGGGGGCGAGGTTGAGGTCGTGGGTGATCATGATGGTCGTACGGCCCGTCGTCAGGCGGCGCAAGGGCTTGACCACTCGGCGTGCGGCCATGGCGTCCAGGCCCGTCGTCGGCTCGTCCAGGACCAGGACCGGTGCGTCGCGCAGGATCGCGCGGGCGATGGCAAGGCGCTGGAGCTGGCCGCCGGACAGGCGGGCCGAGTTGGGGTCTACCCTGGTGTCGTAGCCGTCGGGGAGCCGGACGATGAAGTCGTGTGCGTCGGCTGCCTTCGCCGCCTCGACGATGGCCTGCTCGCTGGCGCCGGGTCGGCCGCAGGCGATGTTCGCGCGGACCGTGTCGTGCAGGACGAGGGTCTCCTGCGGGAGCAGGGTGATGTACTCGCGCAGCCGGGCGAGCGGGAAGTCCCGCAGCGGTACGCCGTCCAGGAGGATCTGGCCCGCGTCGGGGTCGTAGAAGCGCAGGAGGAGTTTCGACACCGTCGACTTGCCCGCGCCGCTCGGGCCGGTGATGATCACCAGCTCGCCCGGGCTGACCGTGAAGGAGAGGTCCTGCAGGGTCGTTCCGTCGGCGCCGGGGTAGCTGAAGCCGACGTCCCGGAGCTCCACCGTGCCGTCGGGGCGGCCGGTCTCCGTGCCCCGCCGGGGGTCGGTGACCGACGGCTTCACGTCCAGGATCTCGATGAGCCGTTCCGCGCCCGCCGTGGCCGCCGTGACCGTGAGGCCGAGCTGGGCCAGGCCCCGGACGGGCGGGTAGAGGTAGCCGAGGAAGGCGGCGAAGGCGAGCAGTTGGCCCAGGGTCATCCGGCCGGTGGAGATCTCCCAGGCGCCGATGCCGATCACCGCCAGGACGCAGATCGTCTCTATGACCTGGACGAGTTGTTCGTAGGCCTCGTTGAGGCGGGTGGCGCGGACCGAGGCGCGGAACCAGGCGTTCGCCTCCTCGCTCAGCCGGCGCCGCTCCGCGTCCCGGCGGTCGTACGCCTGCGTCAGCACGACGTTGCCGAGGGACTCCTCGACGACGGAGGTGATCGCACCGTCGGCGACCCGGCCCTCGCGCGAGACGTCCTTGATGGAGCCGGAGAAGCGGCGGGCCGCCAGCCAGAACAGCGGGGCGAGGACGAAGGTGGCGGCGGCCAGGTCCCAGCGCAGCCAGAACGCGGCGGCCGCGTAGAACAGGGCGGAGAAGGCCGCCGAGGCGGCGCCGACGAGACCGGAGACGACCATCGTCTCGATCGCCTCGACGTCGCTGGTCAGCCGGGAGAGCAGATCGCCCTGCCGGTGGCGCTGGAAGAAGTGCGGGGGCAGTTGTTGCACATGGTCGAAGACATGCTCGCGCAGCCGCATCACGAAGCGCTCCGTCACCCAGGCGGCAAGGGAGTTGCCCGCGTACGCGACGGCCGCGCCGACCGCGGCGATGCCCAGCCACTTCACGGCCGGACTCCAGAACGCGCTGAGCGAGCCCTTCTGCAGGGCGTGGTCGGTGAGGTCGCTGAAGAGCAGGATGGCCTCGGTCTCGGCGAGCGCGGCGAGCACCGTGCACAGCCAGACGACCAGCAGCCAGCGGCGCAGTCCTCTGGTCAGCGGCCAGAAGCGGTGAAAGGCGGTACGGGTGGGGATGGTCGGAGTGTCCTCGTATTCGAGTTCCTCACTCTCGCTCTCGGTATCCTTGCCCATTTCGCATTCCCTCCGCTTTCCGTCGCCGAGTTCGAGATCGATTGAATTCAGGAATGCACGAAGGGGGCCGACGGTGCACCATCGGCCCCCTCATTCGCTCAGCGCCGGATCAGCCGTCCTGGCCGGGCAGCGGCTTGGGAAGCGGCTTGTGCGCGTGCTTCTTCGGCTTCGGCTTCGGCGGCGGAGGGAGCTGCTTCGACTTGGGCTTGGGGGGCAGCGGGGCAAGCTTCTTGAAGCTCATTCCGACTCCTAGTGTTTCGCAGTTCAGGTGATTCGAGAATTCCGCGTCCGGCTCCCGATGACCAAGAAGCTACACGGCTTGCCTGTGTCGTGACGGCAAAAATGGCAAAGGAGCGCTGTGAATACCCTGGGAAAAGCTGGGAGTTGGTTCGGCATGCTGAGAGTTTCTTCTGCGGCGGGCCATGTGGACGACGTTCAGTGCCATGTGCGGCAGCTGGTGAGATTCACGAAGTCATGATCCGCCAGTGCCCGACCTCCTGGTATTCAGAGTCGTACACCGGCGAGCCGTCGCCCGGCTGGAGGGGGTAGTGGTGCAGGTTGCCGGCCCAGTAGCGGAGGATCCGGCCCAGTTCCCGGGCGGGGTCCTCGGTCACGCGTCCGGCATCCACGTCGACTTCCAGCAGGAACTTCACAGTTGTCTCCTCCTGTCGGGGCTGCTGGTATCTGCGGTATCAATTGTTTCATTCAATTGCTAATGGCTAAATTTGCGATGATTGATGCAGAATCGATGATGAATATGTCCGAGAAGTCTCAACCGCCGATGAGGTTGCGCGTCGCCGACCTCGCGCGGGCGGCCGGGATCTCGGCCCAGCAGGTGCGGAACTACGTGGACATGGGGCTGCTCCCGCCCGTCGCGCGCACCGCCGGCGGATACCGCGTCTTCACCGACGCGCATGCCGAGGCCCTCGCCACGGCCCGGGAGGTGGCTGCCGGGCACGGCTGGCCGACCGCGCGGATCGTGATGCGGGCCGTGCACGACGGTGACCTGGAGGCGGCGCTGGCCGAGCTCGACGCCAGTCATGCCCGGCTGGACCGGGAGCGGGGCGAGTTGGCGGCCGTGCACGAGGCACTGGAGACGGTGCTCGCGGGCGGGCCGGTCGCCCCGGGCCCCGCGCGGCAGGCCCTGCGCATCGGTGAGGTCGCCCGCGCCGTGGGCGTACGGCCCCCCGTGCTGCGGCTGTGGGAAGCCAGGGGGCTGCTACGGCCGGACCGGGAGCCGTCCACGGGATACCGCCGCTACACCCGCTCGGAAGTCCGGGCGGCCCACGTCGTCGCCCTGCTGCGCCGCGGCCACTACCCCCTCGACGCCATCCACACGGTCCTGGAGGAACTGCGCACCACCGACAACCCCGAGCACCTCCGCGGCGAACTGGCCCTCCGGGGCAAGGACCTGCACCTCCGCAGCCTCCACCGGCTGAAGGCCTCTGCCGCCCTGCACGCCTATGTGCGCCACCTCGGCCACTCCGGCTGACTCACACCCGGGCCTTCTCAACCCCCGTCCTCCTCCAGCGCATCCGCCATCACCTCCGCCAGGTGCCGCCCCCGCACCCCGGCCAGTTGCTCCAGCTGTGTGCGGCAGGAGAAGCCGTCGGCCAGGATCACCGTTCCCTCGGGTGCCGCTCGTACCGAGGGCAGCAGTTGTTCCTCGGCGCAGGTCTTCGACACCTCGAAGTGGTCCTTCTCGAAGCCGAAGTTGCCCGCGAGGCCGCAGCAGCCGCCGGTCAGTTCACCGGTGAGACCCGCCGCCTCGCGCAGTCCGCGGTCGGGGGCGTCGCCCAGGACCGCGTGCTGGTGGCAGTGGGTCTGGCCGGCCACGGGGCGGTCCACCTGGGGCGGGGTCCACTCGGGCGCGGACCGTGCCAGGGCCTCCGCGAAGGTGACGACCGCCGACGCCAGGCGTGCCGCGCGCGGGTCGTCGTGCAGCAGCTCGGGCAGGTCCGTACGGAGCGCGGCCGCGCAGCTGGGCTCCAGGACGACGACCGGCGGGATGTCGTCGCCGAGTCCCGGCAGCAGATACGGCTCCATCAGGTCGAGCGTGCGGCGCAGCACCGCGCGGGCACGGTCCAGTTGGCCGGTGGAGACGTACGTCAGACCGCAGCACACGCGCATGCGGCGGCCCGGCGCCCACAGGTTCATGCCCACCCCCTCCACCTCGCCCCGCGCCGACCGCCGCACCCTCATGCGTCTCGTCGGCGGGAGCAGCACGACCAGTCCCGCCGCCTCCAGGACGCGTACGGCCGCCTTTCCCACCGACGGCGAGAAGTGCTCCGTGAAGGTGTCCGGCCACAGCAGGACGGTGGTCCGGGGCGCCGCCTCGGCAACACGCTCGCCCGTCCGTCCCGCGGCGACCCGTCCACGCAGCCGCGCCCCGAACCGTCGCGCCCACCAGCGGCTGAACGTCTCCCCGGCCACCCGCGGAATCTCCCGCTCCGGCGCGATCCCGCCCAGCCGCTTCGCCGCCAGCGCCAACGGCCGTACGGTGGCGAGCGCGTTGAGCACCGGCGCGGTGCGTGTGCGGGCCACCCAGCGCAGCCAGAGCGGCAGCCACCCCATCGTGTAGTGGGCGGCCGGGCGGCGCCGTCCTTCGTAGTGGTGGTGCAGGAACTCCGCCTTGTACGTGGCCATGTCGACCTCGACCGGGCAGTCGGAGCGGCAGCCCTTGCAGGACAGGCACAGGTCCAGGGCGTCCCGGACCTCGGTCGAGCGCCAGCCGCCCGTCACCAGCTCGCCCGCGAGCATCTCGTGGAGCAGCCGGGCCCGCCCGCGCGTGGAGTGCGCCTCTTCGCCGGTCGCCCGGAAGGACGGGCACATGACGGAGGGGCCGGCCGCCGTGGTCGTACGGCACTTGGCGACTCCTACGCACCGGCGCACCGCGGCCGAGAAGTCGCCGTCGTCGGCGGGGTAGCCGAAGGCCACGTCGACGGGGCGGCGGGGAAGCACGGAGAAGCGCAGGTTGGCGTCCAGTGGGGCGGGGCGGACCAGCATGCCGGGGTTGAGCAGGTCGTCCGGGTCCCATACGCCCTTGGCGCGCTCGAAGAGGGCGACCGTCTCCGCGCCGTACATCCGCGGCAGCAGCTCCGCGCGGGCCTGTCCGTCCCCGTGCTCCCCGGACAGCGAACCGCCGTGGGCCACCACGAGGTCGGCCAGTTCCTCGGAGAAGCGCCGGAAGCGGCCGACGCCCGCGTCGGTCATCAGGTCGAAGTCGATGCGGACATGGATGCAGCCGTCCCCGAAGTGCCCGTACGGCGTGCCGCGCAGCCCGTGCGCGGACAGCAGCCCCCGGAAGTCCCGCAGGTAGGCGCCGAGTCGCGCGGGCGGCACCGCGCAGTCCTCCCAGCCGGGCCAGGCCTCCGCCCCGTCCGGCATTCGGGTCGCCGTGCCGCTCGCGTCCTCCCGGATGCGCCACAGGGCACGCTGGGCGGCGTCCTCCGTCACCACCAGGGAGTCCACGACGTCGGCCGCGCGGACGATCGCCTCCGCACGCGCGCGTGCTTCTCCCGGCGACTCCCCGCCTGTCTCCACGAACAGCCAGGCGCCGCCCCCGGGCAGTCCGGCCGCGGACGGCACCAGGTCGGCCGCCATGCCCTCGACCGTCAGCGGGCTGTACGGCAGCAGCCCCGCCGCGGCCTCGGCGGCCGCGCTCTCGTCGGCGTACCCCAGCACGGCCAGGGCGCGCGTGCGGGGCGCCTCGACGAGTCGTACGACCGCCTCCGTGAGGATGCCCAGGGTGCCCTCCGAGCCGCAGAAGGAGCGGGCGACATCGGCGCCCTTCTCGGGGAGCAGTGCGTCCAGCGCGTACCCGGAGATGCGGCGGGGCAGGTCGGGGAAGCCCGTGCGCAGGCGGGCCAGTTCGCCCTCTGCCAGGGCACGCAGGCCCTGCGGCGCGCCGGCCCAGTCCTGCCCGAGTCGCAGCCGCTCGCCGCACACGGTGACCACGGCCAGCTCCCGCACGCTGTCCGCGGTCGTCCCCCAGGCCACCGAGTGGGAGCCGCACGAGTTGTTGCCGATCATCCCGCCGAGGGTGCACCGGCTGTGTGTCGCCGGGTCCGGGCCGAAGCGCAGGCCGTGCGGGGCGGCGGCCTCCTGGAGCCGGTCGAGGACGAGGCCCGGCTGCACGACGGCGGTGCGCGCCTCGGGGTCCACCGAGAGCACCCGGTTCATGTGCCGGGTGAAGTCCAGCACCACGCCCGTGCCCGTCGCCTGTCCCGCGATCGACGTGCCCCCGCCGCGCGCGACCACCGGCACCCCGTGCGCCCGGCACACCTCGAGGACCGCCGCCACGTCGTCAACATCGCGTGGCGCCACCACCCCCAGCGGGACACGCCGGTAGTTCGACGCGTCCATGGTGACCAGCGCCCGGGACGTGATGTCGAAACCCACCTCGCCCCGGACGGCTCCCCGCAGCTCCGCCGCCAGTTCCGTCATGCGTCCAGGATGCATCCGACCACTGACAGTGACGGACCCCGCCATGACGTCGTAGGTCTTCACAAGTCCACGGGTCGGCGGAGGCCGTCTCATCGGACGGACACGTTTCCGCGGGGTTTCACCGAGGGGATACGCTCCGGCTCGTGGCTGAGATCCAGATTCCCTCTGACATCAAGCCCGCGGACGGTCGTTTCGGCGCGGGTCCCTCCAAGGTGCGGACGGAGGCGCTGGACGCCCTCGCCGCCACCGGCACGTCCCTCCTCGGCACCTCTCACCGCCAGGCTCCGGTCAAGAGCCTGGTCGGCAAGGTGCGCGAAGGCATCTCCGAACTGTTCTCCCTGCCCGAGGGCTACGAGGTCGTCCTGGGCAACGGCGGGTCCACCGCGTTCTGGGACATCGCGACCCACGGCCTGATCGAGAACAAGTCGCAGCACCTCACGTTCGGCGAGTTCTCCTCCAAGTTCGCCAAGGCCGCCAAGCTCGCCCCGTGGCTCGCCGAGCCGACCGTGATCTCCTCCGACCCGGGCACCCACCCGGAGCCGCAGGCCGAGGCGGGCGTCGACGTGTACGCGTTCACCCACAACGAGACCTCCACCGGTGTCGCCACCCCGATCAAGCGGGTCGCGGGCGCCGACGAGGGCGCCCTCGTCCTGGTCGACGCCACCTCCGGCGCCGGCGGCCTCCCGGTCGACGTCGCCGAGACCGACGTCTACTACTTCGCCCCGCAGAAGTCCTTCGCCTCCGACGGCGGCCTGTGGATCGGCGTGTTCTCCCCGGCCGCGATCGAGCGCGCCGAGCGGATCCACGCGTCCGGCCGCCACGTCCCGGAGTTCTTCTCGCTCCCCACGGCGATCGACAACTCCCGCAAGAACCAGACGTACAACACCCCGGCCCTCGCCACGCTCTTCCTGCTGAACCAGCAGCTGGAGTGGATCAACGGCCAGGGCGGCCTCGCCTGGTCCACGGCCCGTACGAAGGACTCCTCGACCCGCCTGTACGGCTGGGCGGAGGAGTCCAAGTACGCCACCCCGTTCGTCGCCGACCCGGCCAAGCGCTCCCAGGTCATCGGCACGATCGACTTCGCGGACGAGATCGACGCGGCGGCAGTGGCCAAGGTGCTGCGCGCCAACGGCGTCGTCGACACCGAGCCCTACCGCAAGCTCGGCCGCAACCAGCTGCGCATCGCGATGTTCCCGGCCGTCGACCCGGCCGACGTCGAGGCGCTGACGAAGTGCGTCGACTACGTGATCGAGAAGCTGTAGTCGTTCCTCGTACGGCTCCAAGGGCGTCCGGCACCTGCCGGGCGCCCTTTGCGCGTGCGACAATCTCCTTTGCGCGTGGGACAATTGCGGGATCGGGCCATGAATCGGGCCATGATTCGCGCGGAGCTCTTCCATGCCGGTCCTGCACGCAAGCCACCGCCGCTCTCTCCTGGCCGCCCCGGTACTCATGGGCGCCCTGATCGCCCCCGCCCTGCTGCCGGTGACGACCGCCTCGGCCGCCCCCGACACCGGCGCGGCTGCCACCGCCCCGGCAGCCGCGAACCCGGCCGCCCGTTACGCGGGCAAATCCGTCGCCATCGGCCAGGACATGGTGGCCGTCCTGCGCAACGACCCCGACGCCGGCGGCCCCGAGGCCTGGATCCGCGCCGTGCAGCCGGACTGGCGGCAGGGCGACGCCTACATGTACCGCGTACTGGACAAGCTCGACCGGTCACACGGGACGGCCGAGCAGCGCGGTCTCTCCCTGAGCCTGGTCGGTGCCGAGGGCTCCGCCCCCGCGCTCAAGGTGGCCGGCGCGGTGGCCGACGCCAGGAGCGGAACGCACACCTACCCGCTCCCGAAGGCCGGCACCCCCGACGCCCGGGGCTGCACGGTCATCGAGGAGACCTCCATCGGGGCCGGGACCGCCGCCGTGCTGAGCAACGGCCCCGGGGGACCGTCGGCCTTCTTCAAGAACGAAGGTGACGGCACGCGTGTCGGCGGTGTCGTCAACCGGGCGCATCCCGCGCTGCCGAGGAGCGCGGGCTTCGTCGCCCGCATCATCGACCCCTATGGGAAGGCGCCGAAGCTGCTCACCAACATGGAGGGCGGCGGCCACCCCGCGGGCACGACGGCCTTCCCGGCCCCCGGCTGTGTGAAGTGATCCCTCAGCCGCGTCGCCGCAGCCGCCGGAGGCCGAACATGGCGGCCGCGACGACGGCCACGGCGATGGCTCCGAACTTGACGCCGTCGCCCGTAGCGCCGCCACCGCTCCCGGTGGCCGCGGAACTCCCGCCTCCGGACGTGGACTTGTCGGCACCGGACCCGCCGCCGCCCGGCACGCTCTGCGCCTCCACCGGGCTGTCCGCGCCCTCGCTGCCGTACATGAGCTTGGTGCCGTCGGCGGAGTAGGTGATCGACTCGCCCTGCCCCTGAAGGGGCACGTCCAGCCGCCCCTTGCGCTCGATCTTGCCGCCGTTCCAGTCGTAGTAGATGCCACCGAGGTAGCCGCGCACCGCGAGCTGCTTGCCGTCGGGGGAGAAGGCGGCGTCCGTGGCCCAGAGGTCGACGGCGGCGACGGGCTTGAAGACGTTGGCGCCGGAGGACGACAGCTGGGCCGGGCCCTCGTACAGGTGCCCGCCGTTCTCCTTCTTGTCGATGATGTACACGCGGCCGGTCTTCGGATGGACGACGAGCGACTCGGCGTTCCGTGCCCCATTGGAGTACTTCACGACGTACTGCGTGGCCTTGATCGTCTGGTTCTTGAGGACCTTGGGCTCGGGCAGCCGGTAGATCCACACGTACGGCCAGCTGCCGTCGAGGTTGTCGCCGATGTCGCCGACGTAGATCTGGTTGCCGGGCCCGATGGAGATGGCCTCCACGTCGCGCGGCGAGCCGATACCGCTGAGGGTGACCGTGGCGACCGTCTTGCCGGTAGTGCTGTCCACGGCGTAGATGTATGGCCCGTCGTCGCTGTCGTTGTGCGTCCAGTAGATGCCCCGGTGCAGATGCGAGGCGGCGAGACCGCTGGACTCGGCGATCCGCGGGTCCTTGATCGTGAACCCTTCGTCACCGTCACCGCCTGCGGCGGAGGCGGGCAGGGCGAGGGCGCCCGTGAGCAGAACTCCGGCGAGCAGGGCGAAGGATCGACGCATGCCCCCAAGCCTGCCATCCCGCAGGGAGGTTCACCGGACGAGGTGGCCCGGTGGTGGGACGTGGTGGGCCTCACACCCCACCCGCCTCCGTGATCGTCCATCATGAGCGGATGCTCAGGTTCATGCCCGTCGGTGACTCCATGACGATCGGAAGCGCGGGCGAACACACTTGGCGATACCGGCTGTGGCAGCACCTGTGCGCGACGTACGACGGCCCGTTCACGCTGGTCGGCCCGCGCGAGACGCTGTACGACAAGATGGCGGACGCCCCCACGTCGTACTACTACGCCGACCCCGACTTCCCCCGCGCCCATCTGGCCGGCTGGGGCGAGGGCTGGCAGCACATGGCTCCGCTGATCGGCGACGCGGTGAAGAAGTGCCGGGCGGACGTCCTGCTGGTCTCCCTCGGCCTGATCGACCTGGGCTTCTACACGAACGCGGAGCAGACGGCCCGGAACGTACGGGCCTTCGTCACGGCCGCCCGTGCGGCGAACCCGCGCATCCGTATGGTCCTGCTCCCGGTGATCCCGAACATCCGCGCCGCGGCGGACGCGCCCTTCGCCGAGCAGGTGGACCGGTTCAACGTCCTGCTCGCGAAGGCGGTCGCCGACCTGGACGAGCCCCGCTCACCGATCCTGCTGGCGTCACCACCGGAGTCGTACGACATCCACGCCGACACCTACGACGGGACCCACCCCAACGAGAGCGGCGAGCACCGGATCGCGGAGGCGTTCGCGGGGGCGATGTGGGAGGCGTGGGGAGTCGGACAGGTGTACGTGGCTGGAACGCGTTGACTTGATCCCGGCGTCTCCTTGTCACTGTGCGTATCGTTGTACTGCGCGGCTGCACATGTCCGTGGGCAGCCGGGGAGGAGCGCCACGATGACCGTCCTTGAAGACAGGATCGAGATGGCCGACGAGAGCGGCGAGCTGACTCTGGACGTCATGTTCGAGTGGCTCGAGAAGATGCCCGTCCCCGAGGGAACGAAGGTCGAGATCGTCGGGGGAAACATCTTCATGTCGCCGCAGCGTCAGACCCACTGGGAGATCATCTTCGGCATCCTGGAGCAGCTGCGCGCGAAGTACCCGCGCAACCGCCTCGCCTCTGACGTGCGGATCGACTTCCCGGGGCACCTGAACGGTTTCGCCTGTGACGTCGCGGCAATGGCCGAACGCTCGGTGAAGGACGGCAAGGGCCGCTGGCGTTACCAGGACATCGAGTTCGTGGCCGAGGTCATCTCCAAGGACACCGCTGCCAACGACTACAGCCCGAAGAAGCTCACCTACGCCCTCGCCGAAGTCCCCGTGTATCTCATCGCCGATCCGTACGAGGGCATGTGCCGCGTCTACACCCAGCCCCACGACGGGGACTACGCCACCGAGACGAAGGTCCACTTCGGCGACACCGTGGACCTCACCGGCTCGGTCGTCGGCCTGACCCTCAAAACCGACGAGTTCCCGCGGGACTGATCGCTGTCACAGGCGTCAGGAGGGCTCGGTGTCGGTGGGGGCCGGCATGTGGAGGGTGTCGAGGAGTTGCCGGTAGGTCGGGGCCAGCGTCGCCGCCTGCTTGTGGGAGCTGATGCTCACCAGCTGGACGTAGTGCTTGCCGTCGTCGATGAAGCGTGTGGAGCCGACGGTTCCGTTCTTGGCGGAAAGCCGGGCGTCGAGGGTACGACGGCCGTTCACGTCGGTCTTCTTGGTGACCGTGCTGGTGAGCATGTCACGGGGGGACTGGGAGTACTGGTTGTACCCGTCCAGGAAGGCCCGAAGGTTGTCCTTGAGGTCCTTCGCGCCGTGGACGTCGAAGACCGCGAAGCCGGTGACCTGGTCGTCGTTGCCCGCCATGTAGATGCGGCCGTCCATGCCGTCCTTGGCCTCGGTGAACTTCTGGACCTTGGGTTTTCCGGGCAGCTCGACCTTGATGCCGCTCGGGGCGTCGGTGACCTCCACCCAGTGATCGGCAGTGACGGCACCGGTGGGCGGCGGTGCCTCCGTGACGGCGAACGCGCTGCCGGGCAGCAGCACACCTCCGGTGACGGCGACCGAAGCGGCGAGCAGCGCATGACGGTGGAATCGAGTACGAGGAGTATGAAGGGTCATGGGAATGCACTTCCTGCGGTGGTGGGGTTGGGGGAGCGCGGCCGAACGGCCTCGTGTCCATTAGGCCGGGAGCCGCCCGCCGGGTCATGTCACTGCATGGCGTGGCACGGGAACCCGGGACTTGACACCGAGCCGCTTGCATAGAGCGCACTCCAAGCCGTTGGCTTGTGGACCATGAAGTACACGCAGCTAGGACGCACGGGACTCAAGGTCGGCCGACTCGTCCTCGGCACCATGAACTTCGGTCCGCAGACCGATGAAGCCGACAGTCACGCGATCATGGACGCGGCGCTGGACGCGGGCATCAACCTCTTCGACACCGCCAATGTGTACGGCTGGGGCGAGAACAAGGGCCGTACCGAGGAGATCATCGGGAACTGGTTCGCCAAGGGCGGCGAGCGGCGCGACAAGGTCGTGCTGGCGACCAAGGTGTACGCGAACATGGCCGCCGACGGCGAGCCCTGGCCCAACCACGACAAGCTCTCCGCGCTCAACATCCGGCGCTCGGTGGACGCCAGCCTGAAGCGGCTGCGGACCGACCACATCGATCTGTACCAGTTCCACCACGTCGACCGCAGCACTCCCTTCGAGGAGATCTGGCAGGCCATCGACGTCCTGGTCCAGCAGGGGAAGATCCTTTACGCCGGGTCCAGCAACTTCCCCGGTTACAAGATCGCCCAGGCCAATGAGATCGCCGCCCGGCGCGGCGGCACCATCGGCCTCGTCAGCGAGCAGTGCCTGTACAACCTCGCCGAGCGCCGCGCCGAGATGGAGGTCATTCCGGCCGCGCGGGAGTACGGCCTCGGGGTCATCCCCTGGTCGCCGCTGCACGGCGGACTGCTGGGCGGCGTGATCAAGAAGGAGGCGCAGGGTGGGCGGCGCTCCTCCGGCCGGGCCGCCGACTCGCTCGCCAACACCGTCATCCGCGGGCAGGTCCAGGCGTACGAGGATCTGCTCGACAAGCACGGGGTGGAGCCGGGTGAGGCGGCGCTGGCCTGGCTGCTGACCCGGCCCGGTGTGACTGGCCCGATCGTGGGTCCGCGCACCGCCGAGCAGCTGGAGTCGGCCCTCAGGGCCGTGGAGCTGGAGCTGTCGGAGGAGCTGCTGGCGGGGCTGGACGAGATCTTCCCGGGTCCGGGGCCGTCCCCCGAGGCGTTCGCCTGGTAGCCGCTGCCGACGGCAGGGCGAAGCGGCGGCGGTCTACTTTCCGAGGGCCGCCGCCAGCGCCACCACCACGAACATCAGCACAAGCGCACCGGCCATGATCCGGTTCCGGGTTTTCGGGTCCACGCACTCGAGCCTAACCGGCCCCGCCGAGTGGCCAGCGGGCGACCGCCTCGTACCGGGGCTCCTCCCCGGGCACCCCGGACCTGGGCAGGTTGCTGCGCACCAGGGCCAGGTCGGCCACGGTCCAGGTGCGGCTGGTGAAGCCGCGGAGGTTCTCGACGTACGGCCGTACGTCCACCGAGTCCCGGCTGCGTGCCACCGTCAGATGGGCCTTGTACCGGCGGTGCTCCCCCATCGGCACCCCCGCCCTGCGCGCTGCGGCCTCCGCCCGGTCCGCCAGCAGCCGCAGCGTCTCCAGGTCGCCCTCGGCTCCGGCCCACAGGGCCCGCCCGTGCCCGAACTGGCCGCCGCCCGCGACGGCGAGGGGGAAGGACGCGGTGCGGTGGGCCGCGCGCTGCAGCCGCTCCGACAGCTCCGGTACGAGTTCGTCGTCGACCTCGCCGTAGAAGGCGAGTGTGTAGTGCCAGCCGGGCCGGCCGGTCCAGCGCAGCCCGTCGGCACCGGGCAGCCGACGCAGTTCGTCCACCTCCGCGGCAAGTTCGTCCGTCACGTCCTCCGGGGGCAGTACGGCGGCGAAGAGTCTCATACGGTCACCCTCCCAGACGCGGCGGGCATGATGGGTTCATGGTGATCGCCATTCGGGAAGGCAGCCTCGACGACGTTCCACTGATCCTCGGCATGTTCGACAGCTCCGTGGCCTGGCTGGTCGCCCAGGGAAGGACCCGGCAGTGGGGCGTCGAGCCGTTGTCGGAGAACCCGCGCGCGGTGGCCATGATCGAGCGGACGGTCGGTGAGGGCTCCCCGTACATAGCAGAGGTGGACGGCGTCCCGGCCGCCACCCTCACCCTCACCGACTCGCCCGGCCCGTATCTGGAGCCCGCCGGCGAGCCCGAGCGCTACATCCACCTCCTGGCCTCCGACCGCCGCTTCAAGGGTCGGGGCGTCGGCGCCGCGCTCCTCACCCACGCCGCCGAGGAGACCCGCCGAGCCGGGATCTCCCTGCTCCGCGTGGACTGCTACGCGGGCGACGACGGCAAGCTGGTCGCCTACTACGAGACCAACGGCTTCACCCGGACCGAGGCCTTCACCTTCGGCAAGGACGAGTGGCCGGGCCAGGTACTGGCCCGAAGGGTCGTGTAGCCCCTCACGCCGCCGTCGCCAGTTCCTGCTCGCGCGGGACGAACCGGACCCGTGGGTGGCCGTGGCTCCAGCCCACCGTCAGGCGGAGGCCGCCCACGCGGGCGAGGATCAGGCCGACGGTGACCGCCGCGGCGGCCGAGATGGCGCCGCCGAGGGCGAAGCCGATGCGGGGGCCGTAGGTGTCGGTGACCCAGCCGACGATCGGTGCGCCGATCGGCGTGCCGCCCACGAAGACCATCATGAACAGGGCCATCACCCGGCCGCGCATGGCCGGGTCGGTGCCCATCTGGACCGCGGTGTTCGCGGTGACGTTGACCGTCAGGCCGAACATGCCGATCGGGATCATGAGCAGCGCGAAGAGCCAGTACGAGGGCGCCAGCGCGGCCACGATCTCCAGGGCGCCGAAGGCCACCGCGGCCGCGATCAGGATGCGGAGGCGGGCCGTGCCGCGGCGGGCGGCGAGCAGCGCGCCGACCAGGGAGCCGACCGCCATCAGGGTGTTGAAGAGGCTGTAGGCGCCGGCGCCGCCGTGGAAGACGTCGTCGGCGTAGGCCGACAGCCACACCGGGAAGTTGAAGCCGAAGGTGCCGATGAAGCCGACCAGGACGATCGGCCAGATCAGCTCGGGGCGGCCGGCGACATAGCGCAGGCCTTCCCTCAGCTGGCCCTTGCCGCGCGAGGCGCGCTCGACCACGTGCAGCTCACGGGCTCGCATCAGCAGCAGGCCGGCGATGGGGGCGACGAACGACAGGCCGTTGAAGAGGAAGGCCCAGCCCGTGCCCACGCCGGTGATCAGCAGACCGGCGACGGCGGGGCCGACCAGCCGGGCCGACTGGAAGTTGGCGGAGTTGAGGCTGACCGCGTTCTGCAACTGCTCGGGCCCGACCATCTCGGAGACGAAGGACTGGCGTGCCGGGTTGTCGACGACCGTGGCGAGGCCGACGGCGAAGGCGGCGAGGTAGACGTGCCAGACCTGGACGTGTCCGGTGAGGGTCAGCGCGGCGAGCGCGAGGCCCGTGAGCGCCATGGACGCCTGGGTGACGAGCAGCGTGGGGCGCTTGGGCAGGCGGTCGACGAGGACGCCGCCGTAGAGGCCGAACAGCAGCATCGGCAGGAACTGCAGGGCCGTCGTGATGCCAACGGCCGCGGAGGAGCCGGTGAGGCTGAGCACCAGCCAGTCCTGGGCGATGCGCTGCATCCAGGTGCCGGTGTTGGAGACGACCTGGCCGATGAAGAAGAGCCGGTAGTTCCGGATCCTCAGCGAGCTGAACATCGAGGATCCGCGGGTACGGCCAGGGGTGGTGGGAGTGGTCGGTGCGGGGGCGGAAGGTGCTCCGGATCCCGTACTCAAAGTGGGTTCGCCTCCTTGTTTGATTCCTTACAGGTGTGCGAGCTTCTCCAGCACGGGGGCGGCGGCGCGGAGTTTCGCCCACTCGTCCTCGTCGAGGCCCTCGACCAGGCCGGCCAGGAACGCGTTGCGCTTGCGGCGGCTCTCCTCGAGCATCGCCTCGGCCTGCTCGGTCCTGGTGACGACCTTCTGGCGTCGGTCCTCGGGATGTGGCTCCAGACGGACCAGGCCCTTGGCCTCCAGCAGCGCCACGATGCGGGTCATCGACGGCGGCTGGACGTGCTCCTTGCGGGCGAGTTCGCCCGGTGTGGCCTGGCCGCAGTTGGACAGGGTGCCGAGCACCGACATCTCGGTGGGGCTCAGCGACTCGTCGACCCGCTGGTGCTTGAGGCGACGGGACAACCGCATCACGGCGGAGCGCAGGGAGTTCACGGCGGCAACATCGTCGCCATGGGTAAGGTCCGGCATGTTCTTTAGCGTAACTCATTACTCTCGCTAAATACCACCGGCGACACGCCCGAATGGCCGTGACCCTGGCCACTGAACCGTCTCATCACCCGAACGAGTGAGTCGAGCGCGGAAAGTGACGCGGCGGACGACCCGATGTGGCGACCCTCATGTGCATGGGGACCACAGTGCTCAGCGTGCGGATGGACCGGGAACTGCTCGACCGGCTCCGGCACCACGCGGCGAAAAGGGGAATGAGCGTCCAGGACTATGTGGTCCGGACGCTCATTCGGGACGACTTCGACGAACGGTTCCAGACCGCCGTCGAGGAGACGGAGAAGTTCTACGGGGTCACCTGAGCGCGGCTCACGTGAGGCCGAGGGCGGGCATCAGGTAGTAGAAGGTGAACACGGCGGCGACGACGTACATCGGGCCCGGGATCTCGCGGGCGCGCCCGACCACGAGCCGCATCAGCACGAAGGTGATGAAGCCCATGCCGATGCCGTTCGTGATCGAGTAGGTGAACGGCATCATCACCATCGTGATGAAGGCCGGGATCGCGATGGTGTAGTCGGCCCAGTCGATCTCCTTGACCGAGCCGGCCAGGATCAGGAAGCCGACCGCGAGCAGCGCCGGGGTGGCGGCCTGGGACGGAACCATCGTGGCGACGGGGGTGAGGAACAGGGCGACGCCGAACAGTGCGCCGGTGACGACGTTGGCGAAACCGGTGCGGGCGCCCTCGCCGACGCCGGCCGTGGACTCCACGAAGGCGGTGGTCGCCGAGGAGGAGGTGGCACCGCCCGCGGCGACCGCGAGACCGTCGATGAAGAGCACCTTGTTGATGCCGGGCATCTCGCCCTTGGCGTCGGTCAGCCTGGCCTCGTCACTGACGCCCATGATCGTGCCCATGGCGTCGAAGAAGCAGGACAGCAGGACGGTGAAGACGAAGAGGACGCCCGTCAGGACCCCGACCTTGCCGAAGCCGCCGAAGAGGCTGACCTGGCCGATGAGCCCGAAGTCGGGGGTGGAGAAGGGATTGCCCGGCCACTTCGGGGTGGTGAGGCCCCAGGAGGGCACATGGGCGACGGCCTCGATGATCAGCGCGAGCACGGTCATGGCGACGATCGAGATGAGGATCGCGCCGGGGACCTTGCGCACGATGAGCGCGAGCGTGAGCAGCGCGCCGAGGATGAAGACGAGGACCGGCCAGCCGTTGAGGTGACCGTCGGCGCCGAGTTGGAGCGGCACGGTGGTGTGGGCGACGTCCGGGATGCGGCTGATGAAGCCGGAGTCGACGAGGCCGATCAGCATGATGAACAGGCCGATTCCGATGGAGATGGCCTTGCGCAGCCCGTAGGGCACCGCGTTCATGACGCGTTCGCGCAGCCCGGTGGCGACGAGCAGCATGACCACGAAGCCGGCCAGGACCACCATGCCCATGGCGTCGGGCCAGGACATGCGCGGCGCGAGCTGCAGGGCGACCACGGAGTTCACACCGAGACCGGCGGCGAGCGCGATCGGCACGTTGCCGATGACGCCCATCAGCAGGGTCGTGAAGGCGGCGGTGAGAGCGGTGGCCGTGACCAGCTGCCCGTTGTTGAGCTGGTGCCCGTAGATGTCCTTGGCGTTGCCCAGGATGATCGGGTTCAGCACGATGATGTAGGCCATCGCGAAGAACGTGGCGAAGCCGCCGCGGACCTCGCGCGGCAGGGTGCTGCCCCGCTCGGAGATCTTGAAGAAGCGGTCGAGGGCGCCGTAGGACGGCATGCTCCCCGGCTGTTCGGGGGCGGGAACCTTGGCGGGTGCCGGGGTGGACATGCGGGACCTCATCACCGAAGGGACTCCCCCAAGACCCTTTGGACTTTCATACGATCAGAAGCGGCCAGAGACAAACGGTTTCAGTATGAACGTATGAGAACCTGAGCGCTATCTCCGCGCGTAGACACCAGGGGTTCCTGTCAGCCTCGTAAGCTGTGCGCATGACGAAGTGGACCCCCAAGCACGAGGCGCCGGAGCCCCTGGAAGGCCCCGTGGTCGCCACCATCACCGGCGGCACGATCGTCTGGTTCGTCCTCTTCCTGGTCCAGCTGCCGTTCTACGGCTGGTTCGACGACCACGACCACACCTGGTGGCTGTGGACCTGCCTGGCCGGCGGCGGCCTGGGCCTGATCGGCATCTGGTACGTCCGCAAGCGTGACGCGGCGCTCAAGAGGGCGGCGGCGCTCAAGGAGGCAACGGCCAAGTAGGCCGAGCGACAAGCAGGCCGTACAAGCAGGCCGTACAACCAGCGCACGACCCTCCTCCTCCCCAGGTCGGATCTTCCCGCCACTCGGCAGGTGAAGCCGTACATACGCACGTACCGTCGAATGCATGACGCACATCGACGCGGGAGCGGAACTGGACCCTGTGCACCCGGTGCCGGCCCCGTCGGCGCCCGAGTCGAGAGGGCTGACGTCCGCCGAGGTCGCGGAGCGCGTCGCCCGCGGTCAGGTGAACGACGTCCCGGTCCGCAGTAGCCGCACGCTCTCCGAGATCGTCCGTGCGAACGTCTTCACCCGCTTCAACGCGATCATCGGCGTCCTCTGGCTGATCATGCTGTTCGTCGCCCCGATCCAGGACAGCCTCTTCGGCTTCGTGATCCTCGCCAACACCGGCATCGGCATCGTTCAGGAGTGGCGGGCGAAGCAGACCCTCGACTCGTTGGCCGTGATCGGGGAGGCCCGGCCCACCGTCCGCCGTGACGGCGTCGCGACCGAGGTCAGCACCTCGGAACTCGTTCTCGACGACCTCATCGAGATAGGGCCCGGCGACAAGATCGTCGTCGACGGCGTGTGCGCGGAGGCCGACGGGCTGGAGATCGACGAGTCCCTCCTGACCGGCGAGGCCGACCCCGTCGTCAAACACCCCGGCGCCGAGGTCAGGTCCGGCAGCTTCGTCGTCGCGGGCGGCGGCGCCTTCAAGGCCACCAGGGTCGGCCGCGAGGCGTACGCCGCCCAGCTCGCCGAGGAGGCCTCCCGTTTCACGCTCGTCCACTCCGAGCTCCGCAGCGGCATCTCGACGATCCTGAAGTACGTCACCTGGATGATGATCCCGGCCGCCATCGGCCTGGTCGTCACCCAGCTCTTCGTCAAGAACAACGAGCTCAAGGACGCCATCGCCCGCACCGTCGGCGGCATCGTCCCCATGGTCCCGGAGGGGCTCGTCCTCCTCACCTCCGTCGCCTTCGCGATCGGCGTCATCCGCCTGGGCCGACAGCAGTGCCTCGTCCAGGAGCTCCCCGCCATCGAGGGCCTCGCCCGCGTCGACACCGTCTGCCTGGACAAGACGGGCACGCTGACCGAGGGCGGGATGGACGTCACCGAGCTGCGCATGCTGGGCGACGGCGACGAGACGTATGTGCACAAGGTCCTCGGGGCGCTCGGCGAGTCGGACCCCCGGCCCAACGCCTCCCTCCAGGCCGTCATCGACGCCTACCCGGACAGCGACGAGTGGCGCTGCGTCGAGTCGCTGCCCTTCTCCTCCGCCCGCAAGTACAGCGGCGCCACCTTCAGCGAGGGCGACGGCGAGACCAGCACCTGGCTCCTCGGCGCCCCCGACGTGCTCCTCACCGACGGCGCCCCGGCCCTGGCCGAAACCGAACGACTCAACCGGGAGGGGCTGCGCATCCTGCTGCTCGCCCGCGCCACCCGGGACCTCGACGACACCGACGTCGCCAAGGGCGCCAGGCCCACCGCCCTCGTCGTACTGGAGCAGCGGCTGCGCCCCGACGCCGCCGATACCCTGCGTTACTTCGCCGACCAGCACGTCCGCGCCAAGGTCATCTCCGGCGACAACGCGGTGTCCGTCGGCGCGGTCGCGGCCAAGCTCGGGCTCAGCGGTACGACGGTGGACGCGCGTCGGCTGCCCGAGGAGCGGGCGGCGATGGCGGCCGCCCTCGACGAGGGCACCGTGTTCGGCCGGGTCACCCCGCAGCAGAAGCGGGACATGGTCGGCGCGCTCCAGTCGCGCGGGCACACGGTCGCGATGACCGGCGACGGCGTGAACGACGTGCTGGCCCTGAAGGACGCCGACATCGGCGTGTCCATGGGGTCGGGTTCCGAGGCCACCCGCGCGGTCGCCCAGATCGTGCTGCTCAACAACAGCTTCGCCACCCTGCCCTCGGTGGTCGCGGAGGGCCGCCGGGTCATCGGCAACATCACCCGGGTGGCCACGCTGTTCCTGGTGAAGACCGTCTACTCGGTGCTGCTGGCCCTGCTGGTGGTGTGCTGGCAGGTGGAGTACCCCTTCCTGCCGCGGCATCTGACCCTGCTGTCCACCCTCACCATCGGCGTCCCCGCCTTCTTCCTCGCCCTCGCGCCGAACACGGAACGCGCTCGGCCCCACTTCGTACGGCGGGTGATGCGGTACTCGATCCCGGGCGGTGTGGTGGCCGGGGCGGCGACCTTCGTGACGTATCTGATCGCCCGGCACTACTACACGGGCGAGGGCTCGCTGGACGCCGAGACCAGCGCGGCCACGCTCACGCTCTTCCTGATCTCGATGTGGATCCTGGCGATCATCGCCCGCCCCTACACCTGGTGGCGGGTGCTCCTGGTGGCCTCGATGGGCGTGGCGTTCCTGTTCGTGCTCGTGGTGCCCTCGCTGCAGAGCTTCTTCGCGCTGAAGCTGGTCGGGGTGACGATGCCGTGGACGGCGGTGGCCATCGCCGTGGTGGCGGCGGTCGCCCTGGAGTTCCTCTGGAAATGGGTCGACCGCCGCTTTCCCGCGTGACGCGGATTACTGCACGTCGACGAAGTCACCCGTGGCGTTGACCGCCGGCGTCGTCGAGGTGCCCGCGAAGCTGAAGCGCCAGTATCCGTCGTAGTTCGCTGTGGTGGTGGTCTTCAGGTTGCCGTAGGAGTCCGTGTACACCGTCTTGACGGTGGTGTACGTGCTCGTGCCCGCCTTGCGGAACTGCAGCTTGACCGGCTGGTTGGTGTAGCCGTGGTACAGGTTGTCGTCCCAGTTGGCGCGGGACAGCTTGCCCGTCACCGTGAGGGTCTTGCCCTTGGCGATCGGCTCCGGGCCGGCGTTCACCGTGAGCTTGGAGTAGCGCTGCACCAGGGTGCTGCCGAGGCCGCTCTGGTCCTTGAAGCCGACCTTGCTCAGGTCGGGGTTGCTCTGGTCCTGGCCGTTGAAGGCGACCGCCTCGGCCGCCACGCCCCAGGTACCGGCGTCCGCGCTCTTCGGATCGGAGTCGGTCGGGTAGATGTCGACCGTGCCGGTGCAGGTGGCGGTGGTCGACGAGGTGGGCGTGCAGGTCGCCGGGTTGTCGCCGTACAACTCGGGGGACGAGTCGCTGTAGCTGCCCTTGTAGAGGAAGGCGTCCGTGTAGAAGTCGCTCTTGGTGATGTCCACGTCCGCACCGTGCGTCAGCGTGTACGAGTAGGTCGTGCTGACCTTGTTGGTGGTACCGACCTTGATCGCCTTGGCGATCGTGACGTTCGAGAAGCTCACGTTCAGCGTGTACGGCGTCCCGCTGGTCGGAGCGGCCTGCGCGGCCGGCACGGCGAGGGCGGAGAGGGCCAGGGCGCCGGAGACGGCAGCCACGGTGGCACGAATGCGCATGTGCGTTCCCCTGGGGGAGAAGTGATCGTGGAGTCGGTTGACTCGAGCGATCAGATCCGTGAGGGGCGCAACTGGTTGTACGTCAAGAGCGGCTACCGGCCAGATTTGAGCCTCGCATTGCCGACTCATGACGGAAGTGAGAGAAAGCGCTGCGGCTCCGGAACGGCGGGCGCCCGGAGCCGCAACCCGGCGCCTACTGCACGTCGACGAAGTCACCCGTGGCGTTGACCGCCGGGGTCGTCGAGGTGCCCGCGAAGGCGAAGCGGTAGTAGCCGTCGGCCGACGCGGTGGTCGTCGTCTTCAGGCTGCCCGTGGAGTTGGACTTGATCGTCTTCAGCGTGGTGTAGGTGCTGGAGCCCTTCTTGCGGAACTGCAGCTTCACCGGCTGGTTGGTGTAGCCCGCGTACTTGTGGGTCTCCCAGTTGGCGCGGGACAGCTTGCCCGTGACCGTGATGGTCCTGCCCTTCTTCACCGGCTCGGGCGCGGCGTTGACCGTCAGCTTGGAGTTCCGCTGGACGAGGGTGGTGGCGAGGCCGAACTGGGCGGAGCTCTTCTCGGCCTTGAAGTCCAGGGCGATCGCGGCGCCGTGCCAGGTGCCGGCCTGGGAGTTCTTCAGCTCCGAGCTGCTCGCGCCCGACGGGTAGATCTCGATCGAGGCCTTGCACACGGCGGTGGTCGCCGAGGTCTCGGCACAGGTCGCGGGCTCGTCGGGGCCCAGGTCGTTGTCCGGGGCGGTGGAGGAGCCACGGTAGATCGCGGGCACGGTGACGAAGTTCTCGGAGGTGACGTCGACGTCGGCACCGTGGGTCAGCTTGTAGCTGACCACGGAGGAGACGTGGGCGGTCGTACCGACCTTGATCGCCTTGGCGATCTTGAAGTCGGAGAAGGAGACGTCCAGGTCGCCCACCGGTTTGGAGGCGGCGCTGAACGCGCTGTGGCCGGACGCCTGCTGGGCGAAGACCTTCGCGAACCCGGAGCGGTAGGACGAGCTGCCGTCGGCGGCGTGCGCGGCCGGCACGGCGAGGGCGGACAGGGCCAGGGCGCCGGATGCGGCGGCCACAGTGGCACGAATGCGCATGTGTTTCCTTGGAGGAGTGGTCGTGCGGGTGTTCCGGTGGATCCGGACTACTGCACTGCGGGCCTACTGGACGTCGACGAAGTCACCCGTGGCGCTGACCGCGGCGGTGGTCGAGTTGCCCGCGAAGGAGAAGCGGTAGTAGCCGTCGGCGGTGGCGGTGGTCGTGGTCTTCAGGGCGCCCGTGGAGGACGAGGTGACGGTCTTCAGCGTGGTGTAGGTGCTGGAGCTCTTCTTGCGGAACTGCAACTTCACCGACTGGGAGCCGTAGCCGCTGTACTTCAGCGTCTCCCAGTTGGCCCGGGTGAGGGCGCCGGTGACCGTGATGGTCCTGCCCTTCTTCACGGGCTCCGGCGTGGCGTTGGCGGTGAGCTTCGCGGCGCGCTGGAAGGCGAAGGAGCCGGCCTTCTCCTTCCAGATGTAGTCGTCGTCCTTGGCGTCGATCCACGCGGAGACGTACCAGGTGCCGGCGTTCTTGTTGCTGTAGTAGTCCGTCTTCGGGTCGATGGTCACCGAGGCGGTGCAGGTGGAGGTGGTGGCGTTGACCACGGCGCAGGTGGGCTTGCCGGTCGACTCAATACCGTAGCCGGGGCCGTAGAGGTCGAACTCCTGGGCGCCCTTGATGCCCGAGTCGTCCGTCGCCGTCACGCTGACCTTGATGGTCTTCGGGCTGGAGGTGCCCATGGACACCTTGTTGTCACCGTCCACGACCACCTTGGTGATCTTGGTGTCGCCGTAACCGCCGTCGGCGTGCGCGGCCGGCACGGCGAGGGCGGACAGGGCCAGTGCGCCACTCACGACGGCGACAGAGGCACGAATGCGCATGTGTTTTCCCCACGCTTGATTGCCTGTGGAGTCGCACGACTCCACAGGCATGACAGGGGACGGAAGTGAAAGGTTGTACGACTGGTAAGAAATCGGTGTGGGAGTTGCGGAGGTGAGTCGAACCAGGAGTCGCGGAGGTCAGTCGAACCAACGGTCCCGCGCCAGCTCCTGCGTCCGCGACGGGTCCTCCAGCAGGGCCGCCACCTCGAAGCGGCGCGGCCACTGACCCGCCGCCCAGGCGAGGCCCGCGGCGACACCTTCCAGGGTGGCCGCGTGCAGGACGCCGTCGCCGGTCAGCCGCCAGTCGATCTCGACGCCGTCCACGACCAGTTCCTCGTGCTCGACGTAGGTGTCCGGGGTGCGCGGGCCGAGCAGCACCCGCACCGGGTCCGGTACGTCGTGCTCGGTGCCCTCGGAGGTCACCTCGCCGGTGACGGACTCGCTCAGCCGCCGCACCTGGAACAGCTCGGCCAGCTCGGCGGCCCGGGACGGGCGGACCGGCAGCAGCGGGACACTGGAGGTGAAGGGCAGCAGGTCGGGCGAGTCGACCACGACCGCGTCGGCCGCGTCCACCACCGCCACCCGCCCGTCGGTCACGGCCCGCAGCTCGTCCGGCAGGGTCACCTGCTCCGGATCCAGCTCGGCCAACGCGCCGTACAACCCGTGTAGTTGGGCCGGGGTGACCGGCCGCTGCGGGTCGGCGAGGCGGTCCAGCAGTTCGGCGGCGCCGCCGGGCTCGTCCAGCAGGGCGGCCACGGAGGTCCGTACGCCCAGCGCGCGCAGCACCTGCTCGTCGTCGAAGCCGGTCGCGTCGGCCTCGTCGTACAGGCCGCGCAGCAGCGGGTCGCCGCCGGCCGCGAGCAGACCGGCGGGCCGGCGCCCGTCGAGGACGGGGTGTCCGCGCAGCCACCACGCCGTGTACGGGCGTACGACCTCGTGGGTGCCGTCGGGCAGCAGGATCCGTACCGGCTGGGTGAGGGCGTCGCGCAGCGGCGGCCGGGCGAGCAGGGAGAGTGCCTCGGGCCAGTGGTCGTCGTCCACCAGGTCGAGGTCCCGTACGGCGACGAGTTCGGTGGCGACCGGGGGCACCGGGCTGTCGGGGTAGCGGTCGAGGATGTCCTCGCACCACACGTCGACGGCGTCGAGCAGGCCGGCGTCGTCGGGCTCGGCGAAGTCCCCTTCCCTTGGCTCGAGTTCGTCCGGGTCCAGGACCACGTCCGTGGCGCGCACCAGGGCGAAGTCGGCGAGGACGCCGCAGGCGGCCAGCGGGCTCTCGCCCCACTTCTCGGCCAGGTCGGCATCCACGGCGGCCAGTTCGCCTTCGCGGATGACGCGGGCGAAGGGGCTGCCGGGGAAGACCAGCTCACCGGCGGGGGCGAGTTCGCCGTCCTCGTCGGGGAGGGCGAGGGCGCCCAGCCAGGGCTCGTCGCCCGGCTCCAGGCCCGCGTCGCGGACGAGGGCGAGGACGATGTCGGCCAGTTCCTCGGCGTCCGGCGCGTCCTCCTCCCAGCTCGCCCCGCCCTCGTCGTCCAGGGAGGCGGCGACGGCGGTACGCACCTGGGGCGTGGTGAGGACGGCCCGGGGGGTCGCGGGCAGGGCGCCGAGCTTCTCCAGGAGCGGATGGGCGGCGTCAGGATGGGCGACCTTCAGGCCGAGCCGGGCGAGGACCTCGGGGTCGATGCGGGTGGTGTCCGGTGCGGGCAGCAGGACCTGCCGGGGGCCGATCGTGGTCCGCCCGTCGGCGAGCGGTACGGGCAGGCCGGAGAGCCGGTCCGGGTCGACCCCGGCGAGGCTGTCGTAGAGCCGGTGCCACCAGTCCGGGTCCTTTTCCAGCCCGGCCAGCCGGTCGACCGCGTCGGCCAGCGGGAGGCGGGCGACGCCCAGCGTGCGCAGCTCGACGCGGCGTTCCAGGCCGGCCGGCAGCAGGGTGGGCAGGACCTCGGCCAGGACACGGACGGTGTCGCCGCCCGCGCCCTCGACGACCTCGGCGTCCCGGGGGCGCAGGGCCTCGGGGAGGTCCTCGGCGTGCGGCTCGGGCCCGACGGCGGGCGGGAGGAAGGCGGTGCGCGGGAGGCGGTCGAGGATCGCCTGGCGCAGCGCGCCGTCGAGCTCGCCCTTGCCGAGGGGGCCGGGCACGAGGTCGATGATGCTCTCGGCCACCGGGCGCCATTCGGCGAGGAGTTCGGTGTACGCGTCCGCCGCGCGCTGCACCAGGAAGTCGGTCAGCGGGCCGGGGGCGGCGTGCCGGCGGGTGGTGTCCAGCGGAAAGGAGGCGATGAGCAGGGCGGGCACGCCGAGGGGCTCGTCGCTGGGGGTGGGGGCGTGGACGACGGGGGTGGTGCGGGGGCGGACGGGGCTGCCGTAGGCGTCGACGGGTACGGCCCAGGTGACGGACCAGTGGGGGCGCAGGCGCTCCTCCACCGGGCGGTCGGCGAGCAGGGCCGGGGTGAGCGGGCCGTGCGTGGCGGAGGTGCGCCAGTGGGTGACGCCGTCGCGCGAGTCCTCCACGATCGTGAAGGGGCCGTCGGTGCGGCGGGTGAGCGTGCGGGGGGCCTCGCCGTTGATCTCGACGACGACTTCCGCCAGGCCGGGGAGGGCCAGCAGGAGGGCGTCGTCGACCGCCTGCAGGAGCCGTTCGGCCAGATCGGTGGCGGCCGTGTCGCGCAGCGGGAGGATGACGACCGTGTCGTACGGGTCGGGGGCGGTGCCCTCGGCGGCGAACGGGAGGCGCAGCAGGGGTACGTGTCCGTCGCGCCGGCGGATCTCGTCGCCCAGCCCGGGGCTGTGGCGGGCGGTTTCGGCGGCGTGTTCCCGGGCCTCGGCGAGGGACCAGCGGACTCCGCCGTGGCGCCCTACGACCGCGGGCTCGTCGGTGACGGCGAGTACGGCGGCGAAGCCGACGCCGAAGCGGCCGACGGTGCCCTGGTCTTCGTGGGCCTCACGCTTGGCGGAGGCGCGCAGGGTGGCCAGCGACTCGACACCGGCCGTGTCCAGGGGGGCGCCGGTGTTGGCGGCGAACAGGACGCCGTCGCGGAGGGTGAGCCGGAGGCGGCCGGGTGTCTTCGCCCGGGCGGCGGCGTCGGCGGCGTTCTGGGCGAGCTCGACGACGAGCCGGTCCCGGTAGCCGCCGAGGACCAGGTCCTCCTCGGCGTTGGCGTCCTCGCGGAAGCGGGCCGGGCTGGTGGCCCAGGCGTCGAGAACACCGCGGCGCAGACGGGCGGTGCCGAAGGGGTCGGCACCCTCGGCAGCGGGCCGCACGAACTTGCTCACGTTCACTCTCCTCATCGGCGTGACGATGCAAGGTACCGCGCCACTGCCCGTGCCTTTCCGCGCCCGGACTCCGTCCAGAGCCCTGCTCGCTCATCCTGGTGGGCCGAAGCTCGCCTCAGAGAGGCACAGGGTGCCGCTGCCGGCAGGGTTTCAACCCCTGGACCTCACCCGCCGCCGTACTCACTCGTCCCGGTGGGCTGTCGTCCCCGAGAGGACCACGTGCCACTGCCACCGGGTTCAACCCCTGCGCGCCCCACCCGACGACCGGCGGGACCGAGACCCGTCCCCGAGTCGGCCCACGCACCGCTGCCGCCAGGGCCCAGCGCCTGCGCCCTGCCCAAGGACCCGCGGGGCCGAAGCTGGTCTCCGAGTCGGCCCACGCACCGCTGCCGCCAGGGCTCAGCCCCGGAGGGACCCGCACCGCCCTCCTACGAGTGGCCGAGTTCTGCCGTCTCCTCGTCGCCCAGTGCCGGGACCGAGCCCGAGTCGGGTGCCGGACGCAGGGGGAAGGGGTCCACCTTCGTCTCGTCGATGACCGGTGCCGCCGGCTGGGGCGGCTTGGGCATGACCGCGGCCTCCGAGTGGCCGCCGCAGCCGTACGTGAGCGAGACGACGCGCCCGTCAGCCGGGGAGAACTCGTTCGCGCAGAGGCCGAAGGCCTGGCCGAGGGAGCCGCCGAGGGGGACCAGGAAGCCACAGGTCAGACAGGAGGCGGGGGCCGCCTGGGCCATCGGGGTCTTGGCGCCGAACGCCTCGTCCCAGCGGTCGGCGGCGACGTGCAGGCCGTAGCGGGACAGGACCCGGGCCCGGCGCATGCCGAGTTCCTCCGCCACCGAGGCGATCGAGCCCCGGGACGGGACCGTGGGCAGTGTGGCGGGCGCGCCGGGGGTGACCTCCGCGTCCTCCGCCTCCGCGAGTTCCGCCATCTCGTGCGACACGGGGGAGCTGGGCAGGGGCTGGTCCTCGCCGGAGTAGCCGGGCTCCAGCCGGAGGTCCTCGGCGTCCGTGGGAAGGAGGTCGCCGGGGCCCATGTCGCCGGGCCGCAGCCGCTCGCTCCAGGGCACCCACTCCGGGGCGAGGAGCGCGTCGGGGCCGGGCAGCAGGACGACCTCGTCCAGCGTCACAACCTTCGCGCGGGACGCCCGGGTCACGGTCGCCGCCCAACGCCAGCCCCGGTAGCCGAGCTCCTTGCACTCGAAGAAGTGCGTGACAACGCGGTCGCCCTCGGACACCAGGCCGGCGTGCTCGCCGACCACGCCCGGGGCGGCGGCCTCCTCGGCTGCGGCGCGGGCGAGGTCGACGGCCTCGGCGCACAGGCGGTCGGGGGTGCGGCTTCGCGTGCTCGCTGCGCTCACAGGTATCGCTTCTCTCCTACGCCGTCTCACGGGTGCGCCTGCCTTTGGCGGTGGGGCGGACGGAGCGGACCTGTGGGCCGCATCGACGTCCGCGTCCGATCGCTCTCGGGCGCACCTCTGCCATCCATTCTGCGGGATGGCTGAGATACGCACGCTACCTGTTCGTGGGCGCTGGGCCTACACCGACGGGACAGTACGCCGTTTCAAGCCGGTGTTTGACCCGCCGGACGCGCCGTAACCGCACTACGGACCATCATCTCAGGGCACTATGAACGTCGTGGCAGCCGCGAAGTCGTCCCAGGGCGCCACCGGGGTCGGTGGGGTCAAAGGGAGCAGTCGAGGTGGCGGTGCGGGCCGGATGCGCGGCGCCGTCCGCTCCGTCGGCCGTGCCCTGCACTTCCCGGTGACCGGAACCGCCCGCGGCATCCGGAGGGCGACGCATGCGCACGGCGCGGGCGAGTCGGGGCTCGGGAAGCTGATCGAGCTGCACGCGGTGAACGGCGCCGGCGACGTCATGATCACCGTCGCCCTCGCCTCCACCGTCTTCTTCTCGGTGCCGACCGACGAGGCCCGCGGCCGTGTCGCCCTCTATCTCGCCATCACCATGGCCCCCTTCACGGTCCTCGCGCCCGTGATCGGCCCCCTGCTCGACCGTCTGCCGCACGGCCGGCGCGCCGCGATGGCCGGCGCGATGTTCGCCCGTGCCCTGCTCGCGCTGATCATCTCGGGGGCGGTGGCCGGCGGCCGTCTCCAGCTGTACCCGGCCGCGCTGGGCGTCCTCGTCGCCTCGAAGGCGTACGGGGTGGTGCGCAGCGCCGTCGTGCCCCGGCTTCTCCCGCCCCGCTTCTCCCTGGTGAAGGCGAACTCCCGGGTCACCCTCGGCGGGCTCCTGGCCACCGGTATCGCCGCGCCCGTCGGGGCGGGGCTGCAGGCCGTCGGTTCGAGCTGGCCGCTGTACGGCGCCTTCGTGATCTTCGTCGCGGGTACGTTCCTGTCCTTCTCCCTGCCGCCGAAGGTCGACTCGGCCAAGGGCGAGGACATCGCGCTGCTCGCGGCCGACGAGGAGCATCTGCACGGGCCGCACCTCAAGCCGGTGAAGCGTCCGGGGCTGCGCACGGTCGGCCCGGCCGTCACCCACGCCCTCGGCGCCAACGCCGCCCTGCGCTGTCTGTCCGGCTTCCTGATCTTCTTCCTGGCGTTCCTGCTGCGCGAGCACCCGCTGACCGGGGAGAGCGCGGCGGTGTCCATGGGGATAGTGGCCGTCTCGGCGGGCGTGGGCAACGCGCTCGGTACGGCGGTCGGGGCGTGGCTGCGGTCGAGGGCGCCGGAGATCATCATCGTGACCGTGGTCGCGGTGGTGCTGGGCACGGCGATCGTCGCGGCGGTGTTCTTCGGCGCGTTCCTGGTGGCCTGTCTGGCCGCGGTCGCCGGGTTCGCGCAGGCGCTGGCCAAGCTGTCCCTGGACGCGCTGATCCAGCGGGACGTGCCGGAACTGGTCCGTACGTCGGCGTTCGCGCGCTCCGAGACGCTGCTGCAGATGGCGTGGGTGTTCGGTGGCGCGGTCGGCATCGTGATGCCGCTCAACGGCACGCTGGGCCTGACGGTGGCCGCCGTGATCGTGGCCGCCGGCTGGCTGACCACCCTGCGCGGTCTGCTCGGCTCGGCACGCCAAGGGGGCAGGACACGGCCGCGAGTGGCGTAACGAACCGGGCACGCCGCACCCCACATGGGGCGACGGCCCGAGTGCCCGATAGCCTTCGGCCATGACCACGCTGCAATCCGCCTCGCGACGCCGCCGCGCCGTCGCCGCTGCCGGCGCCGTTTCCGCCGGACTGCTCGTCCTGTCGGCCTGCGAGAAGCCGACGCCCATCGCGACGATCACCGTCGGCACGAGCTCGGTCAACTCAGAGGCCACCTGCTACAACGACGGCAAGGCCC
This sequence comes from Streptomyces sp. HUAS 15-9, assembly GCF_025642155.1. Lineage (NCBI taxonomy): Bacteria > Bacillati > Actinomycetota > Actinomycetes > Kitasatosporales > Streptomycetaceae > Streptomyces > Streptomyces qianjiangensis. The sequence goes on from NZ_CP106798.1 coordinate 3,967,312, forward strand.
TGACCGCGGCCTCCCTGGCCAGTTGCCTCAAGGACACCGACATCAAGTCGATCAAGGTGGACCCGGACGAGACCGTGCGCTTCGGCGTCGACCCGGCGGTCGCGGACAGCGGGTGGACGATCCTGATGAACGGTCAGCCGCTCACCGACTCCAGCAACAAGACCTACCGCACCATCCCGGGCAGTGTGTTCTTCAACGCCCAGTACGGCGCCCAGGGCAATTCGACCCTGGTCTCCATCAAGGAGGGCGAGAAGGACGTCAAGGGTCTGTGGTCCTTCAAGCTCAAGAAGGACTCCTGACCACGTCTTCCGTACGTGTTCTCGTAGCCACCGCGGTACCCGCCGAACGGGACGCGGTGGCACGGGCGTTCACGGGGCCGGAGCGTTTCGCGGGGCCGGAGCGTGAGGTGCGGCTTCCGGGGGTGACCCTGCGTCGGCTGCCGCGGCTCGATGTGGCCGCCGCCGGGGTGGGCCCGGCCCGCTCCGCCGCCTCCACCGCCGCCGCCCTCACCGCGGCCGCCCTCGAAGGCGCCCCCTACGCCCTGGTCGTCTCCGCCGGAATCGCGGGCGGTTTCCAGCCCGGGGCGCCGGTCGGCTCGCTGGTCGTGGCCGATGAGATCACCGCCGCCGATCTGGGCGCCGACACGCCCGACGGTTTCCTTCCGGTCACCGAGCTGGGCTTCGGGACCGTCAGCCACCGTCCGCCAGAAGCACTCGTACGAGACATCGCCGCCGCGACCGGAGCGCGCCCGGGAGCCGTACTCACCGTCTCGACGGTGACCGGCACGGCCGCCCGCGCCGCCGAACTCCACGCCCGTCACCCGCGTGCTCTCGCCGAGGCCATGGAGGGCTTCGGGGTGGCCGAGGCGGCCGCCGCGCACGGCGTGCCCGTCCTGGAGCTGCGCGCGGTCTCCAACCCCGTCGGCCCGCGCGACCGCGCCGCCTGGCGCATCGGCGACGCCCTGGCGGCCCTCACCGAGGGCTTCGGGAAGCTCGCGCCCGTACTGGAGAGTTGGAACCCCCATGAGCCCTGAGAGCCGAGCCCTGCAGATCGCCTACTCCCCCTGCCCCAACGACACCTTCGTCTTCGACGCTCTCGCCCACGGCCGCGTCCCCGGCGCGCCCGCGCTCGACGTGACCTTCGCGGACATCGACATCACGAACGGCATGGCCGAGCGCGGCGAGTTCGATGTGCTGAAGGTGTCGTACGCGGTGCTGCCGTACGTCCTCGACGAGTACGCGCTGCTGCCCTGCGGGGGCGCGCTGGGCCGGGGCTGCGGGCCGCTGGTGCTCACTCGGGAACCGGGGACCGACCTGACGGGTCGTACGGTCGCCGTACCGAGCGAGAAGTCGACGGCCTATCTGCTGTTCCGGCTGTGGGCGGCGGACACGCTGCCCGGCGGGGTCGGTGAGATCGTCGTCATGCCGTTCCACGAGATCATGCCGGCCGTGCGGGACGGGAAGGTCGACGCCGGGCTGGTGATCCACGAGGCGCGCTTCACGTACCAGAACTACGGGCTGCACAAGCTCGCGGACATGGGCGAGCACTGGGAGAACACGACCGGGCTGCCGATTCCGCTGGGCGCGATCATCGCCAAGCGGTCGCTGGGCGCGGACACGCTGCGGCGGCTCGCGGCGTCCATCCACACGTCCGTGCACGCGGCCTGGGACGACCCCGAGGCCTCCCGGCCGTACGTCATGGAGCACGCCCAGGAGATGGACCCGGCCGTCGCCGACCAGCACATCGGGCTGTACGTCAACGAATTCACGTCGGACCTCGGCGAGGACGGCTACGCGGCGGTCAGGGGCCTGCTGACACGCGCCGCGGCCGAGGGACTCGTCCCGCCCCTCGGCCCCCGCGCACTCGACTTCCCCTGACCGGGCTACACGTCCAGCTGGTCGGCGACCGCCCGCAGCAGGCCGGCGATCTTCTTGCCGGAGGCCTTGTCGGGGTAACGGCCCTTCTCGAGCATCGGAGTGATGTTCTCCAGGAGGGTCGTCAGGTCCTGCACGATCGAGGCCAGTTCGTCCGGCTTCTTGCGCTGTGCGGCCGCGACCGAGGGCGTCGGGTCGAGGACGGTGACGGAGAGCGCCTGGTCGCCGCGCTGGCCGGCGACCACGCCGAACTCCACGCGCTGTCCCGGCTTGAGTGAATCGACTCCGGCGGGAAGAACCGAGGAATGGACGAAGACGTCACCGCCGTCGTCGCGGGAGAGAAAGCCGAAGCCCTTCTCGCTGTTGAACCACTTGACCTTGCCGGTAGGCACGTCTGTCCTCGTCCTCGTTCTCGTCGGAAAACTGCTTCTGAAAACGGCTCTTGATAGCACTCGGGCGGGTCGTCCATGACCCGCCGGTACCAAGGCTAATGGTCTTCGGGCGGGTGACAAGACGTCGCCCGGTTGTTCCTTCGCGCTGGGAACTACCCTGGTCCGGTGCGTGACAAAACCCAAACGAATTCCGCCGGGCCCGGTGACGGACTGATCCGTACCGGTGCCGTCGTCTTCTTCATCGGTGCCGTGGCCACTCTCGTCACCGTGGCACCACTGTTCCTCGGTGCGAAGCCTTTTCCGACGTACATGTTCGGCCTGAGCATGCTGATGGCCGTCGGCTTCCTCGTCGCGGGCGCGGGAGTGCTCCGATCGATCGCGGCAGACCGCCGCCAGGCACGCGGCGCCTCACGGTAGCCGGTCAGCCAACGCGGGAACACGGCCAGGCCGCCGAGCAGACGTCCACCCCAGCCGTGCGCAGCTCACCCGCGCCGCAGGGGCCAGTGGCCACGACAACACACCGGGCCGGCATCAGGCACCCGGCGCCACGCGGTAGCCCGTCAGCCAACGCGGGAACACGGCCAGGCCGCCGAGCAGACGTCCACCCCAGCCGAGCGCAGCTCACCCGCGCCGCAGGGGCCAGTGGCCACGACAACACACCGGGCCGGCATCAGGCACCCGGCGCCACGCGGTAGCCGGTCAGCCAACGCGGGAACACGGCCAGGTCGTCGAGCACGACGTCCGCCCCCGCCGAGCGCAGCTCACCCGCGCCGCAGGGGCCGGTGGCCACGGCGACGGACAGGGCTCCGGCCGTGCGGGCGCCGCGGACGTCGCCGACATGGTCCCCTACGTACACGGCGGCCCCGTGCTCGCGCAGGGCCTCCGCCTTCTGTTCCGCCCACAGGTCGCCGACGACCACGTCGGGCTCCAGGCCGAGGTGGCTCAGGTGCAGCTTGGCGTTCGGCTCGTACTTCGCGGTGACCACGATCGCCCGTCCGCCGGCCGCCTGGACCGCCGTGATCGCTTCCCGGGCACCGGGCATCGCGGGCGTGGCGGCCACGGCTATGTCGGGGTACATCTCCCGGTACAGATCGCTCATCGGCCCGACCTGCTCGGCCGGGAACCAGTTGATCAGCTCCTCGGCGAGCGGCGGCCCGAGCCGGGTGATCGCCAGGTCGGCGTCGATGAAGGTCCCGGTCCGCTCGGCCAGCGCCAGGTAGCAGGCGTGGATGCCCGGCCGGGAGTCGATCAGGGTCATGTCGAGGTCGAAGCCGACGGTCGGCGCGGGAGCAGTCGTATGGGCCGCAGTCATATGGGCCATTGTGCCCAGACGGTACGCCGGCCAGGCCGCCCGGGACTGTGAGGTGGGCGACGCCCCGGGGCTGGATGCGGCTAGCTTCGGCGCTGGGAGCGCCAGACCAGGTAGAGGGCCGAGGCCACGGCCGCGCCGCGCACCACCCAGGGCCAGGTCTCGGCGACGGCGGTGTTCATATGGCCCTGGGCGATGGGGGCGCCCCAGCGGCCCTCGTTCCTGCCCCACAGCCAGACCACTCCCGCCGCCAGCGACAGCCCGGGCACGCCCATGACCGCCCACTTGGTCTCCGCCTGGGTCAGCCGGCGTGAGCCGTACGCGATGAGCCAGCCCAGGATGAGCCCGAACCAGTTGCCGAGGACGGCACCCGCGACGAGCAGCCCGGCGGCGAGCAGGAGGAGCGGATTGGTCCAGCCGGCGGCCGGCCGGGGCAGGGCGAGCCGACGGCGCGGGGACGGCGCGGGGGCGACGACCCCGGCGTCGGCGTCGGCATTCGCGTCCTGCTCGACCGGCGCGGCCTCCTCCTTGGTGTCCTTGGTGTCCCGCTCCGGCGGCTTCTCCTTCAGCGGCGGCTTGAGCAGCTCCGGGATCTCCACACCGCCGACGAACCCCGGCACGCTGTCGCCCTCCCCGAACGGGCTGCTGTCCACCCGCCACCAGTCCGGCTGCAACGCGCTGTCGCCGAGCTCGTGCTCCCCCGCCAGATGCGGCGGGGACGGCGCGTCCGGGCGCGCGGGCGGCTCCGGTTCGGCGGGGCGCGGCCGCGGTACGACCCGGCGCAGCCGCTTCGGCTCCGGCTCCGGGCGCGCCGGCTGTACGGGCACGGAGGCGGCCGTAGCAGCGACGGCGCGCCGGCATGGTGTCCCCGGCGGCCGCGACGACCTCGTCCGGGGTGCCCAGGCGGGCGATGATGCGGCGGACGGCGGCGGGGCTGTCGACGGTGGCCTTGGCACGGCGCCGGTCGATCTCGTTCCGCAGCTCCGAGACCAGACGCATCCGGACGGCCGACGACAGCTGCCGCTGCTGCGCCACATCGCCGACGCGGCTCAGATACTCGTAGACGACCTGGTCGCTTTCGATACCCACGAAGTCCCCTCCGGGGCTGACATGTTGGTAACCGGCGGGACGAAGGTAGCGCAGGTCGGCATCGACCGTTCCATCCGGCATTCGGGGACAAGGCACCCCCACCGGCCCGCACCTCATCGGCGAAACCGCCGGGGGCGACCCGCTAACGTGGGTCAGATGAGCACCGAGGACCGCCCGGCGCCCCGCTCTCTCGCGGAGGCGCTCCGCGCCAGGGACGACACCTCCCTGGCCGCGCTCCTGCGCAGCCGCCCCGACCTCATCACCCCCGTCCCCACCGACCTCACCCAGCTCGCCACCCGCGCGGGCACCCGTGCCTCCGTGCTGCGCGCCCTGGAACGACTGGACCGCTTCGCGCTGCAGACCGCGGAGGCGCTGGCGGTGGCGGCGGACCCGGCGACGTACGGCGCGCTGCTCGGCCTGATGGCCGGGGACGCCGGTGAGAAGGGTGATCCGGCCGTGGCCGCGGCCCTTCCCCGCGCCCTGGCCACCCTCCGCGAGCAGGCCCTGGTCTGGGGCGGCGACGACCGGCTGCGGCTGGTGCGCACGGCCCGTGAGGTGCTGGCCCCGTCGCCGCAGCACCCGTCCCCGACGGGCCTGGGCCCGACCGTGCAGGAGGCGACCGCGGGGATGTCGCCGGGCCGCATCCAGGAGATCGTCGCCGCCCTCGGTCTGCCCTCGACCCATGACGCGGTCTCCGCCGCGGCCTCGCTGACCGGCCTGTTCACTCACCGCAAGAAGATGGCCGCCCTGCTGCATGAGGCACCCGAGGAGTCCCTCGAAGTCCTCACCCGGCTGGTCTGGGGCCCGCCGTACGGTCAGGTCACCCCCGACCCCGCGCCCCGGCTGCGCTGGCTGCTCGACCGCGGCCTGCTGCTGCCGACGGCGCCCGGCACGGTCGTACTCCCCCGTGAGGTCGCCCTGCATCTGCGCGAGGGCCGCGCCCACCGCGCGGCCGAGGCCCTGCCGCCCGCCGTCGAACCGGCCGCGACGCACGCTCCGCGGATGGTGGACGCGACAGCCGCCGGCCAGGCGTACGGCGCCCTCGCGACCGTCGAGGAGTTGCTGAAGGACTGGGACGAGGGCGGCCCGGCGGTGCTGCGCGCGGGCGGTCTGAGCGTCCGGGACCTGAAGCGGACCGCCGTCGCACTCGACGTGCCCGAGCCCGTCGCCGCCTTCTGGGTCGAACTCGCCTATGCGGCGGGCCTGCTGGCGTCGGACGGCGAGGCCGACGAGCGTTACGCGGCCACCCCCGCCTACGACGAGTGGCTGGAGCAGCCCCCGGCCGAACGCTGGGCGCGGCTCGCCGAGGCGTGGCTGACCGCGACCCGGACGCCGGGCGTGGTCGGCGGGCGGGACGCGAAGGACCGTGCGCTGTCGGCACTGGGGCCGGGGCTCGACCGGTCCGCCGCGCCCGAGGTACGCCATCGCGTCCTGTCCCTGCTGGCCGCCCTGCCGGAGGGCGCGGCCCCGGCCCCCGGCTCGGTGCTGGCCCGGCTGCGCTGGGAGCGTCCGCTGCGCGGCCCCCAGAGGGACGACGACCTGCGCTCCCGCCTCGCGGAGTGGACCTTGTCGGAGGCGGAACTGCTGGGTGTCACCGGACGCGGGGCGCTGTCCGCCCAGGGCCGGGCGCTGCTGGGAGCGGCACCGGCGCACGGCGGTCCCGCGCATGGCCCGGCGGCCGCCGAGCCGTCCGGGCCCGGCGACAAACTCCCCGTCCACCACCACCATCACGCGCCCGCGCCCCACGAACCCCTGTCCGCGCCGGAGCAGGCGGTGGCGTCCGCCGCGGCCGCCCGGCTCCTCGCCCCGCTGCTGCCCGAGCCGCTGGACCATGTGCTGCTCCAGGCGGACCTGACGGCGGTGGCCCCCGGTCCGCTGGAGCGTCCGCTGGCCGACATGCTGGGTGTGCTCGCGGACGTGGAGTCGAAGGGCGGCGCGACGGTCTACCGCTTCACCCCCGCCTCCGTACGCCGTGCCCTGGACGCCGGCCGCGCCGCCTCCGACCTGCACGCCTTCCTGGCCGCGCACTCCCGCACGCCGGTCCCCCAGCCGCTGGCCTACCTGATCGACGACGTGGCCCGCAAGCACGGCCATCTGCGCGTCGGCGCGGCCTCCGCCTATGTCCGCTGCGACGACGACACCGTCCTGAACGAGATCCTCGCCGACAAGCGGGCGTCCGCGCTGCGTCTGCGCCGCCTGGCCCCGACGGTGCTGGCGGCCCAGGCCGACCCGGCGACGCTCCTCGACGGCCTGCGCTCGATGGGCTACGCCCCCGCCGCAGAGTCCGCGGAGGGCGACGTCCTGATCACCCGCGCCCACGCCCACCGCACCCCTCCCCGCACGGCCCCCGAGCCGGTCCCGGACGGCCCGCCCACGCCCGACGCCACGCTTCTGTCGGCCGCGATCCGCGCCATCCGGGCGGGCGACCTCGCCGCCACGACCCCGCGCAAGCCGTCCGGTGCCCCGGCCGCGGGCGGCGACCTGCCCCGGACCGGTTCCGCCGAGACCCTCGCCACCATGCAGGCCGCCGTCCTGACCGGCGAGGCCCTGTGGATCGGCTATGTCAACGCCGAGGGCGCCGCCAGCCAGCGCGTGATCGCCCCCATCCGGGTCGAGGGCGGCTTCGTCACGGCGTACGACCACACGGCGGACGAGGTCCGGACGTATCCGCTGCACCGGGTGACGGGGGTCGCGGAGCTCGCCGAGGACTGATCCGGCCCACGGTGGCGATGATCCGACCGGTCCGTCTGCGGCCTGCCGTGATCGTCGGCCGGTAGGGCACACTGGACGTTTGGGCCATGACGATGGCCGTACGGAAAGGGTGCCCGCGTGAACGGTCCGCTGATCGTCCAGTCCGACAAGACCCTGCTCCTGGAAGTCGACCACGAGCGCGCCGACGACTGCCGTCGGGCCATCGCGCCGTTCGCCGAACTGGAGCGGGCGCCGGAGCACATCCACACCTACCGGGTGACGCCGCTGGGGCTGTGGAACGCGCGGGCCGCGGGGCACGACGCCGAGCAGGTCGTCGACGCGCTCGTGCAGTACAGCCGCTACCCCGTGCCGCACGCCCTGCTCGTCGACATCGCCGACACCATGGACCGGTACGGGCGGCTGACCCTCAGCAAGCACCCGGCCCACGGTCTGGTCCTGACGACCACCGACCGCCCGGTCCTCGAAGAGATCCTCCGCTCCAAGCGGATCGTTCCTCTCGTCGGCGCCCGGATCGATCCGGACACCGTCGTGGTGCATCCCTCCGAGCGCGGGCAGATCAAGCAGATACTGCTCAAGCTGGGCTGGCCGGCCGAGGACCTCGCCGGGTACGTGGACGGCGAGGCGCACCCGATCGAGCTGCACGAGGACGGGTGGGCGCTGCGGGCCTACCAGAAGCAGGCCGTGGAGAACTTCTGGCACGGCGGCAGCGGTGTGGTCGTGCTGCCCTGCGGCGCCGGCAAGACGCTGGTGGGCGCCGGGTCCATGGCGCAGGCCAAGTCCACCACGCTCATCCTCGTCACCAACACCGTCTCCGCCCGGCAGTGGAAGCACGAGCTGGTGAAGCGGACGTCGCTGACCGAGGACGAGATCGGCGAGTACAGCGGTACGCGCAAGGAGATCCGGCCGGTCACCATCGCGACCTACCAGGTGCTGACCACCAAGCGGAAGGGGATCTATCCCCACCTGGAGCTCTTCGACTCCCGTGACTGGGGGCTCATCGTCTACGACGAGGTGCATCTGCTGCCCGCTCCTGTCTTCAAGTTCACCGCCGACCTCCAGGCGCGCCGGCGTCTCGGCCTGACCGCGACCCTGGTGCGTGAGGACGGGCGCGAGTCGGACGTGTTCTCCCTCATCGGGCCCAAGCGGTTCGACGCGCCCTGGAAGGAGATCGAGGCGCAGGGGTACATCGCTCCCGCCGACTGCGTCGAGGTACGGGTCAATCTCACCGACTCCGAGCGGCTGGCCTACGCCACCGCCGAGACGGAGGAGAAGTACCGCTTCTGCGCCACCACGGAGACGAAGCGGAAGGTGACGGAGGCGATCGTCCAGCGCTTCGCGGGACAGCAGATCCTCGTCATCGGCCAGTACATCGACCAGCTCGACGAACTGGGCGAGCATCTGAACGCCCCCGTCATCAAGGGCGAGACGTCCAACGCCCAGCGCGAGAAGCTCTTCGACGCCTTCCGCGAGGGCGAGATCAGCGTGCTCGTCGTCTCCAAGGTCGCCAACTTCTCCGTCGACCTGCCGGAGGCGACGGTCGCCGTCCAGGTGTCGGGCACGTTCGGCTCCCGCCAGGAGGAGGCCCAGCGCCTGGGCCGGGTGCTCCGTCCCAAGGCCGACGGCCACCAGGCCCACTTCTACTCCGTGGTCGCCCGCGACACCATCGACCAGGACTTCGCCGCCCACCGCCAGCGCTTCCTGGCCGAACAGGGCTACGCCTACCGGATCGTCGACGCGGACGAGATCCTGGCCGAGGGCTGAGAGCCGAGGCGGGCCCGGCTGCTCTGCCGGCTCTGCCCGAGGACAGCCGATCCCATGAGCAGCGCCAGCGCCAGCAGTGGGTAGGGCGCTGCCAGCGGCTCCTGCCACCAGGACAGTCGCAGGTCCAGGTCGCCCTGGTGCGGCAGCAGCCACATCGTGCGGGCGGTGAAGACCGTCACGGTCAGCGCCGCCAGGCGGATACGGCCCTCCGCCAGGAGTACGGCGGTCAGCGGGACGCACCACACCCAGTGGTGGGACCAACTGATCGGCGAGACGAGCAGGGCGGTGAACGCCGTCAGCAGGATCCCGTGCCGTTCCTCCGCGGCCCGTGCCGCCAGCCACAGGCCCAGCGCCCCGACCACGGCCGCCGGGAGCAGCCAGACGAGACCCGGCGCCGGGTCACCCGACACCCGCGCGACGAGGCCCTGCAGGGACTGGTTGTCGACGATCCAGCCCTTGCCCACCCGGCCCGTCTCATACAGGCGCCGTGTCCAGAAGTCCACGCCGGCGGCGGGGAGCATCAGCGCGCCCAGCAGGGCCGTGCCGCCGAACGCCGCCGTCGCCGTGGCCGCCTCCCGGCGGCGCCCGGTCAGGAAGAGGTAGACGATGAAGACGGCCGGGGTGAGCTTGATCCCGGCCGCCAGCCCCAGGGCCACGCCCTTGCCCCGGGCGCCCGGAGCACGCGTGAGGTCCCACAGGACCAGGCAGGCGATCAGCAGGTTGATCTGGCCGAACAGGAGTGTCTGGAAGACCGGTTCCAACCACAGGGACAGGGCGGTGGCGGTGCAGAGGAGAGATGCCGGGGCCGTTCTTCCCGCGAGGCGGGCGGAGAGGTGGACGAGACCGGCGAGCAGGAGCGCGTTGCCCGCGAGGAACGCCACTTTCAGGGCCGGGACGGGGATCCAGGTCGTCGGGACGAACAGGACCGCCGCGAAGGGCGGATACGTCGCCGGCAGCTGCCACTCGGTGACCGTGAAGCCGTAGAGGTCGCCGCCGTGGGCGACGGCCTCGCCCTCGGCCCGGTAGACCAGCACGTCGGCCATCGGGATGCGCTGCAGGACGCAGAGGGCGGCGAAGGAGCAGAGGGAGAGCGTGAGGAGAAGGGGCGGAAGGAAGGGCGGAAGGGCAGGCTTCACCGTCCGAGGCGTCACGGAGGTGAACCTATGCCATCACTTACGGCGTATGCCCGCTTCCTCGCCGTACTCCCCGAGGACGACCACGCTGAACGCCGCCTCCGCGAACACCTTGATGGCGCGGAGGGCGCTGCCCAGGCGGTGATGGTGGATGCCCGCGACGGCCGTGGCACCGGACGGTCGGGCTGGGACTGAATGGACGGTTGCTGCGCTCATGTCTCCATGGTGGCTCCGCCGGCCTGTGAACGGCATCGGTCTCCAGAGCCAACCCGCACCGCCTCCCCGTCCACCCACAGACGGACCCCACCCCCTACGCCGGGTGCCCCCGCCCCCTAGGGGACGGACACCGGGGGACCAACATCCGGGGGACGGACAGCCAGGCGGACAGGCGGGAGACGGAAATCCGGACGACAGAAATCCATTGGCCCCCACCCGGCCCCGCTCACTAGAATCTCCGCTCTTGCCCGCCTCCCCCTCGGAGTGCCGCCGCCCGGCCGGAAACCGGACGGCACCCCCTCAGCACACACCAAGCAGCCGCAGCAGGCCCACCGGAGGCACCCCCTTGTCCACATCCGCCGACGACCCCCTCGCGCGTGAGCGCTCCCACCTCGCGTCCTCCCGCTCCGCCCTGCGCGCCATGCGCAAGGACGTCGAGTCGCTCGACATCAGCGACGTCACCGCGAACTGGGTGAACGCCGAGGTCCTTGCCCGTCAGATCGACGAGCGCATCAAGGCGCTGGCCGACCTCAGCGACACCCCGCTGTTCTTCGGCCGCCTCGACTACCTCCACGCTCCGGGCGCCGACCAGGCGGAAGGCGCGGAGGGCGAGCGTTTCTACATCGGGCGCAGGCATGTGCACGACGGCGGCGGCGACCCGATGGTCATCGACTGGCGCGCGCCGGTCTCGCAGCCGTTCTACCGGGCGTCCAAGAACGACCCGATGGACGTCGGGCTGCGCCGCCGCTTCGGTTACACCGGCGGCGACCTGACCGCGTACGAGGACGAGCACCTCTCCGACCCGGCCGATCCATCGGGGGCCGTGGCCACCAGCAAGCTGCTCCAGCAGGAGATCGAGCGACCCCGCGTCGGTCCGATGCGCGACATCGTGGCCACCATCCAGCCCGAGCAGGACGAGATCGTACGGTCCGGTCTGTCCGGCACCGTGTGTGTGCAGGGCGGCCCCGGCACCGGCAAGACCGCGGTCGGCCTGCACCGGGTCGCGTATCTGCTGTATGCGCACCGGGAGCGGCTCGCCCGCACCGGCACCCTCGTCATCGGCCCGAACAGGTCCTTCCTGCACTACATCGAGCAGGTGCTGCCCGCGCTCGGTGAGTTGACGGTGCGCCAGGCCACCGTCGACGACCTGGTCGCCCATGTGGAGGTGCGCGGCACGGACGACGCGGCCGCCGCGATCGTGAAGGGCGACGCGCGCATGGCGGACGTCCTGCGGAAGGCCGTGTACGCGCACGTGGCCATGCCCACCGAGCCGGTCGTGGTGGTGCGCGGCTCGCGGCGGTGGCGTGTGCCCGCGTACGAGCTGGAGGAGATCGTGCGGGAGCTGCTGGCCCGGGACATCCGCTACGGCGCCGCCCGCGAGGCCCTGCCGCAGCGCATCGCGCACGCCGTGCTGGTGCAGATGGAGCGGTCGGGAGAGGCCCCGGACGACCGGGTGCAGGACACCGTCGCCCGCAACAGCGCGGTGAAGGCCGCGGTCAAGGAGATCTGGCCGCCCGTCGACCCGGCGAAGCTGGTGCTGCGGCTGCTGACCGAGGCGGACTTCCTCGCCGAGCACGCCGAGGGGATCCTCGGCGATGACGAGCAGAAGACGATCCTGTGGGCGAAGCCGGTGCGCAGCGTCAAGTCCGCCAAGTGGTCGCCCGCGGACACGGTGCTGATCGACGAGGCCGCCGACCTCGTGCAGCGCACGCACTCGCTCGGGCATGTGGTGCTCGACGAGGCGCAGGACCTCTCGCCCATGCAGTACCGTGCCGTCGGCCGCCGCTGCACCACCGGCAGCGCGACCGTCCTCGGCGATCTGGCGCAGGGCACCACCCCGTGGGCGACCCGGAGTTGGAACGAGGCGCTGACCCACCTGGGGAAGGCGGACGGGGTCGTCGAGGAGCTGACGGCCGGTTTCCGCGTGCCGACGGACGTCATCACGTACGCCTCCCTGCTGCTGCCGCACATCGCGCCCGGCCTCACCCCGGTCGCGTCGGTCCGTGAGAACCCGGGCTTCTTCGAGGTCCGTACGATCGCCGGCACCGCCGAAGTGGTCGCGGCCTGCGAGGAGTTGCTGGGCAACGAGGGCTCGATCGGCCTCATCGCCGCCGACGCCCGCGTCCCGGCGCTCGCGGAGGCGCTCACCGCCGCGGGCATCGGCCATCTCAACCCCGGTGAGGAGACGACCCGGGACACCCGGCTGACGCTGGTCCCGGCCTCGCTCGCCAAGGGTCTGGAGTACGACTACGTCGTCCTGGACGAGCCCCGGGCCGTGGTCGACGGCGAACCGGACGAACGCACCGGCCTGCGCCGCCTGTACGTGGCCCTGACCCGAGCGGTCTCCGGCCTGATCGTGACCCACACGGCTCCGCTGCCGGAGCAGCTGGGCTAGGTGTACTCGGCCGTCACGTTGGTGACACGCAGCCGTCGGTAGTTGATCAAGGAAGGACCTCCGGGCGTAGTGGAGATAGCCGTCTTCACTCACCTCGGAGGTCCTGGTGGCCCACGCTAATGCCCGGCTGACTTTTCACGGCAGATGCCTGCTGGTGCGTCGTGTCGTACTGGACCGGCGTCCGGTCGCTCACGTCGCAAAGGAACTCGGCGTCTCCCGCCAGTGCGCCCATCGCTGGGTGAACCGCTACCGCGCGGAGGGCTGGAGCGGGCTGCAGGACCGCAGCAGCAGTCCGCACCGCCGTCCCACCCGCACACCCGCGGCCGTCGAACAGCGCGTGCTCAAAGCCCGCCGCACCCTGCGCACGGGTCCCGACGCCCTGGCCGAGCAGACCGGCGTCCCCGCCCGCACCATCAGCCGGATCCTCAGCCGCCACCAGGTGCCGGCGCTGTCCGCCTGCGACCCGCTGACCGGCCAGGTCATCCGCGCCACCAGGGCCAGCAGCCGCCGCTACGAACACTCCCGGCCCGGCGACATGATCCATGTCGACGTCAAGAAGCTCGGCAGGATCCCCGCCGGCGGCGGCCATCGCGCCCACGGCCGCGGTGAACGACCCGGATCGATGCGGGGACTGGGTTACGACTACGTCCACGCTGCCGTCGACGACCACTCCCGCCTCGCCTACGCCGAGATCCTCCCCGACGAGAAGGGCACCACCTGCGCGGGCTTTCTCACCCGCGCAGCCGCGTTCTTCCACGCTCACGGCATCACCCGCATCGAGCGGGTCATGACCGACAACGCCAAGAACTACCGGCTCTCGCACGACTTCCAGACCGCATGCCAAGCACTCGGAGCACGCCAGAAGTTCACCCGCCCGCACTGCCCGTGGACCAACGGAAAGGTCGAACGGTTCAACCGCACCCTGCAGACCGAATGGGCTTACCGGAAGGTCTTCACCAGCAATGCCCAACGCGCGCGAGCACTCGCGCCCTGGCTCGACTTCTACAACACTGGCCGCCGACACACCGCGCTCGGCGGCCAGCCACCGATCAGCCGACTGTCACCAACCTCATGACCGAGTACAGCTAGGACGGGGCGGTCCGGGGGATCTCCGCGGAGGCGAGATCCAGCGCCCGCCGCCACTCCGCGACCGCCGACGGCGACACCGGTCCCGTCCAGCCCTCCGGCCGGGCCGCCCCGCCGATGTGGAAGGCGTCGATGCCGGCGTCGAGGAGGGCCGGCACATGGTCGAGGCGCAGGCCGCCGCCGACGAGGAGCGTCTGCTCGTACCCGGGTTCCCCGCGCCGCGACGCCTCGGCGCACAGCGTGGGGAGTCCGTCGTCCACTCCGGACGCGGAGCCCGCGGTGAGGTAGGTGTCGAGGCCGGGCAGGTCCGCGAGCTGTTTGCGCAGCGCGTCCCGGTCCGCCGCCCGGTCGATCGCCCGGTGGAAGGTCCACCGGCAGCCCTCCAGCTCGGCGACGACCCGCTCCACCGCGGCCAGGTCGACTTCGCCGTCCGCGCCGAGGAAGCCGAGCACGAACTGGTCGGCTCCGGCGCTGCGCAGCTCCCCGGCCGTCCGCACCAGGCCCTCGACGTCCCCGGCGGCGAATCCGTCCGCCAGCCGCAGCATCACGCGCAGGTCGATGTCGACGGCGGCCCGGATGCCGGCGTAGGTCCGGGGTGGCGGGGTCAGGCCGTCCGCCGCCATGTCGGTGACCAGTTCGAGGCGGTCCGCGCCTCCGGCCTGGGCGGCGACCGCGTCCTCAGGGCCGAGGGCGATCACCTCCAGGACTGCACGCGTGCTCATAGGACCCCTTCCGTCGGTGTTCCCTGGAGCGACTACAGGTCTAGTCCAATCTCAGGGTACGTGGGACGGCACCGGCCCGCGAGAAGGCCCCCCTGTCAGCCGAAGATGTTCATCTCCGCGATCTCCGCCCCCACCAGCTCATAAGACGCCCCGTCGACCGTTCGCCCCGAGTACAGCCGCACGAGCGTGGCGGCGCCGCCGATGAACCGCGCCGGGGTCCGCACACCGCTCGTCGCCCCCAGCCGCACCGGCTCGCCCACGTCGTCGAGGTCGGCGTGCACCGGCAGATGCCCCTTCTCCCGGGTCACCCGGGCCAGCAGCGTGAGCGCGTACGGCACCCCGGCCCCGGAGTAGGCACCGGGCTCGCCGAAGGTGTCGCGCACATCACCGGCATGCACCCACTCCCCGAGGGCAATCAAGTCCAGCACCCCGCCCGCCCTGGCGATCACCGGCCCCGCCTCGGTCATCCCGCGCTCCAGCTCGTCGACGACCAGCGCGTTGGTCCACTCGGCCCGCTCGGCGATGTCCCGGTCGTTCGACTCGGGCGAGAACACGCCCTCCTCGAAACGGCTCTCCACCACCCTCATCAGTGCGGCGGAACAGTGCGCGAGCACATCCCGCACCGTCCACCCCGGACACGCGGCGGTGGGCAGGGCGAAGTCCGCGTCGGGCCGGGCCCGCAGCAGGGGTATCAGGGCATCGCGCTCGACGGTCAGCAGCAGTCCGGGCAGTTCGGGGTCGCGTACGTCCTGAACGTCAGTCATGGCGACCAAGCTAGGCGCCGCACCGGCCTTACGCGGAAGAATGACCCCATGGCCGATCTCGACGCCCTCCGCTCCCGCTGGACCCGTGCCCTGGAAGGAGTCCGTGGCCCCGGCGGCGGTCCCGACCCGGTGCCGTACGCCGACAATCTCCTCGCCCGCTGGCAGGAGCCCCAGCGTCACTACCACACGCTCGCCCACCTCACTGCGGTCCTCGACCACATCGACGTGCTGGAGCAGTACGCGGCGGACCCGGACGCCGTACGCCTGGCCGCCTGGTTCCACGACGCCGTCTACCTGCCCGACCGCTCCGAGAACGAGGAGCGGTCGGCCCGTCTCGCCGAGCGCGCGCTGCCCGAGGCCGGGGTCCCCGAGGAGCGGACCGCCGAGGTGGCCCGCCTGGTCCGGCTCACCGTCACCCACGACCCCGCCGACGACGACCGCGACGGCCAGGTCCTGTGCGACGCCGACCTGGCGATCCTCGCCGCGGCCCCGTCCGTGTACGCCGCCTACACCGCAGCCGTCCGCGAGGAGTACCACTTCGTCCCGAGCGACGCGTTCCGCGCGGGCCGCTCGGCGGTCCTGCGCCAACTCCTGGAGCTGCCCGGCCTGTTCAGGACGCCGTACGGCGAGGCGAAGTGGGAGGCCACCGCCCGCTACAACCTCCGCTCCGAGCTGGAAATGCTGTCGACCCCCGCGGGCCCGACCACCTAGTCTGCGGCCCATGCGTGCATGGGGCGGGGAACAGGTGCAAGAGGCCGTCGCGGGCTGTACGGCGACACTGCGGACAGTGGCGGACCGGGACTGGACGGGGGTGAACGCCGGTCGGCTGGAGTGGAGTTGCCACAGGACGGCGCTGCACATCGCCTCGGACCTGATCGCGTACGCCGGCCAGCTGGCGGGGCGCGCCCAGGACGCCTACGTCCCCTTCGACATCACCCTCGACGAGGGCACCGACAACGCGGGCCTGCTGCATGTGATCGAGACGACCGGCGCTCTGCTCGCCGCCACGGTCCGCGTCACCCCGCCCGACGTCCGCGCCTGGCATCCCTACCCCTTCCGCAGCGCGGACCGCGAGGGCTTCGCCGCGATGGGCATCGCCGAAGTGCTGCTGCACACGCACGACATGGCCGAGGGAATCGGCATCCCGTACGAGCCCTCCGAGGACCTGGCCGAGTCCGTCCTGACCTGGCTCTTCCCGCACGTCCAGCCCGGCCCGGCCGCCTGGCCCACCCTGCTGTGGGCGACCGGCCGCGGTGAGCTGCCCGGCCGCGCCCCGGTCACCGAGTGGCGCTGGTGCAACAACCTCGTCGTTCCGGCCGAGCGCCTCACACTGACCGGCGTCCGCCCGGCCGCCGCCCGCGACCTGCGCCTCGGCGGCGACGGCGGCTTCGACTGGATCGAGGGCGGCCCGTACGAGGGCACACGGGAGGCCGCCGGGATGGCGGTCAAGGCGTACGAGACGGGCGTGCACCGGCCGGAGTTCGGGCTGTTCGTCCTCGTACGACGGGAGGACGGCCGCGCGATCGGCGGCATGGGCTTCCACGGCGCCCCGGACGAGGACGGCCGCGCGGAGATCGGCTACGACCTCGTCGAGGGCGCCCGCGGCCAGGGCTACGCCACCGAGGCCCTGCGCGCGCTGTCCCGGTGGGCGCTGGCACGGGACGACGTACGCACCCTGTTCGCGACCGTCGACCTGGCCAACACCGCCTCCCAGGGCGTGGTCACCCGGGCCGGGTTCAAGCAGGTGAGCGAGGGCGAGGAGGAGGAGCTGGCCTACGAACTGCGGCGCGCGTAGGGGCGGTCAGCGGGCCCGCCCGATGTCACGGGTCACGGGGGCCCACCGCTTGCGTCTGCGCAGCCCGGACGCGTGCAGCAGCCGCACCACCTCACGACTGCCCACCTCCACCGCCCCGGCGGCCACCACGTCCGCGTACCGGTGCGACGGAATGTCGTAGTGGTCGCGCTCGAAGGCCCGCCGGGGCACGCCCAGTTCCGCGGCGAACACATGCAGTTCCTCGTACGATACGTCGCTCACGAGGTGCGACCACAGGCGCCCGTGTCCCGGCCAGGTCGGCGGGTCGATGTACAGCGTCACGAGGAGGACGCCCCGCCGGTCGCCCGCCCCAGCGAACCGACCGCCGCGACCTTCACCCCGGCCTGGTGGCACACCCAGTGCGGATCGGGCCCGAGTTCCGGCTCGACGTCCAGCGCGTGCGGGTCACCGGAGCCGCAGACGGGGCACAGCGGCCAGCGGCCGTACCGGTCCAGCAGCGCGTCCTGCACGTCCTGCGCCACCAGCCCGGGCAGATAGCCCGCGCCCTCCGGCCACTGTTCGACCCACCAGCGGCGCTGTACGACGGAGTCCTCGACCAGGGAGACGACGTCCGCCTCGGCGACCTCGCCCGCGACCAGATCGGCGAGCACCAGGGCGCGGGCCGCGTGCAACGCCTGTTCCAGGGGGCTTACGGGGTCCATGGTCCCATTGTGCGCAGTCTTGACCCCGACACCGAGCCGAAAATATCTTTCATATGTGACCCAGGATGTGAAGGAAATTTTCGGCAGCCCGGGAAAACCCGGCAGCACGCCACCGGCCCCGGCCGCCCTCGCCGCCAAGGTGCGCACGCTCGCCCCCTCCATGACCCGCTCCATGCAGCGCGTCGCGGAGGCCGTCGCGAGTGACCCGGCGGGCTGTGCCGCCCTCACGGTCACCGGTCTGGCCGAACTCACCGGCACCAGCGAGGCGACGGTCGTCCGAACGGCCCGCCTGCTGGGCTATCCGGGCTACCGCGACCTGCGCCTGGCGCTGGCCGGCCTCGCCGCGCAGCAGCAGTCCGGCCGCGCGCCCGCCATCACGACCGACATCGCGGTCGACGACCCGATCGCCGATGTCGTCGCCAAGCTCGCCTACGACGAGCAGCAGACCCTCGCCGACACGGCCGCCGGCCTGGACACCGCGCAACTGGGAGCGGCCGTGACCGCGCTGGCCGGGGCACGGCGCACCGATGTGTACGGCATAGGCGCGTCGGGGCTGGTCGCCCAGGACCTCACCCAGAAGCTGCTGCGGATAGGGCTCATAGCCCACGCGCACAGCGATCCGCATCTCGCCGTGACCAACGCGGTCCAACTGCGGGCCGGGGACGTGGCGATCGCGATCACGCACTCGGGCTCCACGGGGGACGTCATAGAGCCGCTGCGGGTGGCGTTCGAGCACGGGGCGACTACCGTCGCGATCACGGGGCGGCCTGATTCTTCCGTGACTCAGTACGCGGACCATGTACTGACGACGTCGACCGCCCGGGAGAGTGAGTTGCGGCCGGCGGCGATGTCCTCGCGGACCGGTCAGCTGCTGGTGGTCGACTGTCTGTTCGTGGGTGTTGCGCAACGGACGTACGAGTCGGCTGCGCCGGCGCTGGCCGCTTCGTACGAGGCGTTGGCTCATCGGCATCGGAGTTCGCCGCGATAGACAGACCGTAGGACTTGATCGTTGTGGGGACGCGCGGGCCGAGTGTGGCTGGTCGCGCCCACGCGGCGGAGCCGCAGAATGACACAGCCCCGCGCCCCTTGGGAATTGCACTGACCAGCGCTGAAAAGAGCCGCCCCCGATGACTTCCACGTCCGACCCCCGTGATCTCCGTGCCGAGCTGGAGGCCCTGACCACCGAAGCCTTTCGGCCGGAACTCGCCGGTATCGACCGGTTGCCCACCCTCGAGATCGCTCGGCTGATGAACGATGAGGACTCGGGTGTCCCCGGTGCCGTCGCCGAGTGTCTTCCGCAGATCGCCGGTGCCATCGATGCCATCGCCGCGCGCATGTCCCGGGGCGGCCGGCTGGTCTATGCCGGCGCGGGTACCGCCGGACGGCTCGGTGTGCTGGACGCCTCCGAGTGCCCGCCGACCTTCAACACCGAGCCCTCCCAGGTCGTCGGTCTGATCGCGGGCGGGCCGGAGGCGATGGTGACGTCCGTCGAGGGCGCCGAGGACTCGAAGGAGCTGGCCCGCAAGGATCTCGACGCGCTCGTGCTGACGCCCGACGACACGGTGGTCGGTGTCTCCGCCTCCGGCCGGACGCCGTACGCGATCGGCGCCGTCGAACACGCCCGCGCCCTGGGTGCCCTGACCGTGGGTCTGGCCTGCAACAGGGACAGCGCGCTGGCGGCGGCCGCCGAGCACGGCATCGAGGTCGTCGTCGGGCCGGAGCTGATCACCGGCTCCACCCGGCTGAAGGCCGGTACGGCCCAGAAGCTGGTCCTCAACATGCTGTCGACGATCACGATGGTCCGTCTGGGCAAGACGTTCGGGAACCTGATGGTCGACGTACGCGCCTCGAACGACAAGCTCCGGGCCCGGTCCCGCCGTATCGTCGCCCTGGCCACGGGCGCGCCGGACGAGGAGATCGAGAAGGCGCTGTCGGAGTCGGGCGGCGAGGTGAAGAACGCCATCCTGACCGTCCTGGCCGGTGTCGACGGCCCGACGGCCGCCCGCCTTCTGGAGGAGTCCGGTGGCCATCTGCGTGCCGCGCTGGCGGACGCGGGGCGCTGACGCGCACGCTCGGTGGGTGCGCAACGACCCCGCCTCCGCCGCCGCCGCGATCCTGCCCCTGGTGGGCGGCCCCGCGAACGTCACCTCCGTCGCCCACTGCATGACCCGGCTGCGGCTCGGCCTCGCCGACCCGTCGGCCGTCGACGGGGAAGCCCTGCGGGCGGTGCCCGGGGTGCTCGGGGTGGTCGTGGACGGGGGCTCGTACCAGGTGGTGCTGGGGCCGGGGGTGGTGGCGGAGGTCACGGCCGAGGTGGAGGCACTGGTGGCGCCGACCACCGCCGCCGGGCTCGCGCTGAAGGGGGCCGAGTTGCGGGCGGCGCAGCGCCGGCGCAACGCGACCCCGGTCAAGACCGCCCTGCGCCGCATCGCCAATGTGTTCGTCCCGTTGATCCCCGCGCTGATCGGCTGCGGCATCCTGGCCGGCCTCAACGGGCTGCTGGTCAACGCCGGTTGGCTGCCGGGCCTGACCCCCGCCCTGGCCGCGATCGCCTCCGCCTTCATGGCGCTGATCGCGGTGTTCGTCGGGTACACCACGGCGAAGGAGTTCGGCGGCACACCGGTGCTGGGCGGGGCGGTTGCTGCGGTGACCGTCTATCCGGGCGTCGCCAAGGTGACGGTGTTCGGCGTGCATCTGGCACCCGGGCAGGGCGGGGTGCTGGGCGCGCTGGCGGCGGCGCTGCTGGGGACGTATGTGGAGCGGTGGTGCCGGGGCCGGGTGCCGGGCGCGCTGGACGTCCTGCTGACCCCGACGGTGACGGTCCTGGTGTCGGGTCTGGCGACGCTGTACGGCCTCATGTACGCGGCCGGGGTGGTCTCGGCGGCCATCGGCACGGCGGCGGACCGGCTGCTGGCGACGACGGGCGCGTTCGCCGGGCTGGTCCTGGGCGGACTGTTCCTGCCGCTGGTGATGCTGGGCCTGCACCAGGCCCTGATCCCCATTCACACCACTCTCATCCAGCAGCAGGGCTACACGGTCCTGCTGCCCCTGCTGGCCATGGCGGGCGCGGGTCAGGTGGGTGCGGCGATGGCGGTGTACGTCCGTCTGCGCCACGACGCCTCCATCCGTACGACGATCAGGTCGGCGCTCCCGGCCGGGCTGCTGGGCGTGGGCGAACCGCTCATCTACGGGGTGTCCCTGCCGCTCGGCCGGCCGTTTCTGACGGCCTGTGCGGGCGGGGCGGCGGGCGGGGCGTTCGTCGGGTTCTTCGCGATGCTCGGGGACAAGGTGGGGGCGACGGCGATCGGCCCGTCGGGCTGGGCCCTGTTCCCGTTGCTGGCGGGCAACAGGAGCCCGGCCCTGACGGCGGCGATCTACGGCGGAGGCCTGCTGACCGGTTACGTCGTCGGCTTCCTGGCGACGTATGCGGTGGTCGGGCCCGGCGGCGGAGATGCGGGCGAGCCACGTGACGTCCCGGCCGCACATATGACGGATCCCTGCTGATCCGAGGGCGAATCCCTGCTGATCCATTGGCGGACCCATACTGAGGGCGTACTCAAAGGCGTACTCGAAGGCGTACCGCCGCGCCGCCGGAAGACGGGAGCGCTCATGAACCACGCCCAACTGACCGCCCTGGGCCGGGCCCTGCGGCTGGTCGGCGAGCACGGGGAAGCGCTCACCACCGACACCCCGGACGCGCGGCTGCACGAGGTGAAGGCCGATCTGCGCAGGGCCCTGGACCTGCTGGACGAGAGCGTCACCACGGGCGCAGTCACCACACGTTGTCCCGAGCATCCGAACGGGCCCGTCGACGAGAGCGCGCCGGACCTGTGTCTGCTGTGCGAGACACGGCGACGGGCCGCGCGCCGCTCCGAGCTGCACGGCAGCCGCCCGCAGTCCGACCCCGCAGCCCCGGCCCCCTCCCGCTACGGCGTCCGCTCCGACCGCCCCCAGCCCCAGCAGCGCTGGCTGCCGGAGCTGTGGAACGGGCGGGAGTGGCAGTTGTGCGGTACGCCGCGACGGGACCGGCGCGAGGCCGAGCAGTATCTCGCCGCCCAGCGGCACGGCTCCCGGCCCGCCATGGCCTACCGGCTCGTCCACGAGTTCACGGACTACGAGGTGCTGCGGATCTGGGGCACACCCGTGCAGGTCGACATCGAGCCGATGGGCAACCTCTAGGGCCCGGGGCCAGGGCGTTTCCCCGGCCCCGGGCCTGGGATCAGCTCAGCGTCTTCAGCGCCGCCGCGTCGTACGGCGCCAGCTCGTCGAAGCGGCCGGAGAGGACCTTCGCAGCCCACTGGGGGTCCTGGAGCAGCGCACGGCCGATGGCGACCAGGTCGAACTCGTCGCGCTCCAGCCGGTCGAGCAGGTCGTCGATGCCCTTGACCGGGGAGCCCTCGCCCATGAAGGCCTTGATGAAGTCGCCGTCGAGGCCGACCGAGCCGACGCTGATGACCTGCTTGCCGGTGAGCTTCTTCGTCCAGCCCGCGAGGTTCAGGTCGGAGCCGTCGAACTCGGGCAGCCAGTAGCGGCGGGTGGAGGCATGGAAGACGTCGACGCCGGCGGCGGCCAGCGGGGTGAGGATCGCCTCCAGTTCCTCGGGGGTCTCGGCGAGGCGGGCGCCGTAGTCCTGCTGCTTCCACTGCGAGAAGCGGAAGAGGACCGGGAAGTCGGGGGAGACGGCCTCGCGGACCGCGGCGACGATCTCCGCCGCGAACTTGGTGCGGGCCACCGGGTCGCCGCCGTAGGCGTCGGTACGGCGGTTGGTGCCCGCCCACAGGAACTGGTCCAGGAGGTAGCCGTGGGCGCCGTGCAGTTCCACGCCGTCGAAGCCGATGCGCTCGGCGGCGGCCGCGGCCTCGGCGAACGCGCCGATGACGTCATCCAGGTCCTGCTGGGTCATGGCCTTGCCGGTGGGCTCGGCGCCCTCGGTGACGAGGCCGGAGGGGCCCATCGCGGGAGCGTCCGGGAAGGGGGCGTCGCCGTCGTTGCGGACCATGCCGATGTGCCACAGCTGCGGGACTATGGTGCCGCCCGCCGCGTGCACGTCCTCGGCGACCTTCGCCCAGCCCGCGAGCTGCTCCTCCCCGTGGAACCGGGGGACGCGGTCGCTCTGGCCCGCCGACTCGTGGCCCACGTACGTGCCCTCGGTGACGATCAGTCCGACACCGGCGGCGGCTCGGCGCGCGTAGTACGAGCGCACGTCCTCACCCGGGATGCCTCCCGGGGAGAACATCCGGGTCATCGGCGCCATCACGATCCGGTTGGGAACGGTGAGGCCGTTGAGCGCGATCGGACGGGACAGGATCTGGGCCGCGCGGGAGGCGGGGGGCGTGGTGACGGTCACGTGGGGGGCTCCTCGTGAGTGGGGTCGGATGCCGACCGGCCGGTACGTGAGCATGCATTGTTGCAGCTCCTTAAGTAACTGCCTATGCGCTGCCCCACATTCCGACCCTGAGGAAAGCTCTACGTGACGCCGCTCACACCGCCCCGGTTCAGTCGCCGCACCCGCTCCCGTAGCACCTCGTCCGGCGGCCCTGCTCCGCCGCCGGTTGACCGACAAACTCCCGCCGGAACCACCACCCGCCCCGCGCCTGCCCCGCCGGGTGCTGGAGTGCGCCGAGTGCGGGGTGCCGGGACGGCCGGAAGCGCTGCCGGGGGGGGCGTGTGCGGCGGGTGCCGAGGCGAACGCGCTCCCGCGCGTCCCCGTACGCCCCTGCCCGCCCCCTCTGCCCACGCCCGCGCGGGTGAGATCCGGGCTGCGATGTCCCTGAAGCGACGAGAGAGGACACCCGCATGACCGCTCCTACGGTCCGACGACACCACCCCGGGGCAGGATGGAGGGGAGGAGGCGACGCCATGACCCCCAGCACCGCCCAGCGCCCGCAGATGTCCGTCGAGGACTTCGAGGAGCTTGCCCGCAGGGCACCGAAGAATGTGCAGCTCGAACTCATCAACGGGCGGCTGTACGTCAAGGGCGATCGAATCTCGGCCGAGGACTTCGAGGAGCTGGCCCGTAAGGCTCCCGAGGCCGTCAAGCTCGAACTCATCGACGGAAAGCTAGAGGTCAAGCCGTTACCGGACCTCTGGGGCGCCACCGTCGAGCTCCCACCGCCGGTGAGCATCACCCTGGAGACCGAGGAGCTCAAGGAGTACGCAGACTGACCGTATGCCGAAACCCCCACTGATCTCCGCGAGCGACGAGCTGGAGCGGTCCTCCGTCGTAGCCAACAACTCCATGAACCGGCAACGCGGGCTCACCGGAGTCAACAGCTACGCCCGCGAGTTGGGCTTCGATCCCCTTACCCGGCTGGCCGGTCGTCCCGCTCCCTCCTGGCTGGACCTGTGCAGTGGTGAGGGCCGGGCCCTGCGGGAAGCGGCCGGTGCCCTGTCGAGCGACGCTGTGCTCACCGCCGTAGACCTCGTGGGGCCGCTCGTGCCCGGGACGCCGACGCCGCCCGTCCTGGAGGAGATCATTGCCTCCATCTCCTCTTGGGCGCCCTCACGGACGTACGACCTCATCACCTGCGTACACGGTCTCCACTACATCGGCGATCAGCTGGGGCTTGTCTGCCGGGCCGCCTCCTGGCTCACCCCCGACGGACTGTTCATCGCCCACTTCGACCCCGACTCCATCCGCTGGGCCGACGGCTCACCTGCCGGGCGGGCCGCCCTCTCCACCCTCCGCGCCGCCGGATTCCGCTACAGCTCCCGGCACCACCGCCTCACCCTCGATGGCGCCCGCGACATCCGACTGCCGTTCCACTACGCGGGTGCCGATCCCTCCGCCGGGCCGAACTACACGGGTCAGCCCGCGGTGGGTTCCCACTACTCTCAGGCAAGCAGCGGCGTTCCCCTGACGGAGACCCGCGTCGGCTGAGCCCTGAAAACGCCCGAGGGCGGCACCCCCGCACAGGGAGTGCCGCCCTCGGATCAAGCAGGACGCTCGATCAACCGGAACCGGTCGATCAGAAGTCCATGTCACCGCCCGGCATGCCGCCCGGAGCGGCCGCGGCGGCCTTCTCCGGCTTGTCGGCGATGACGGCCTCGGTGGTCAGGAACAGCGCGGCGATGGAGGCGGCGTTCTGCAGCGCGGAACGGGTCACCTTCGCCGGGTCGATGATGCCTTCCTTGACCAGGTCGACGTACTCGCCGGTCGCGGCGTTCAGGCCGTGGCCCGGGGTCAGGTTGCGCACCTTCTCCACCACGACACCGCCCTCGAGGCCGGCGTTGACGGCGATCTGCTTCAGCGGAGCCTCGAGCGCGAGCTTCACGGCCTGGGCGCCGGTCGCCTCGTCACCCTGCAGGTCCAGCTTCTCGAAGACGGAGGACGCCTGGATGAGCGCCACGCCACCACCGGCGACGATGCCCTCCTCGACGGCCGCCTTGGCGTTGCGGACGGCGTCCTCGATGCGGTGCTTGCGCTCCTTGAGCTCCACCTCGGTGGCGGCACCGGCCTTGATGACCGCGACACCGCCGGCGAGCTTCGCCAGGCGTTCCTGCAGCTTCTCGCGGTCGTAGTCGGAGTCGCTGCTCTCGATCTCGGCGCGGATCTGGTTGACCCGGCCGTTGACCTGGTCGGAGGAGCCGGCACCGTCGACGATGGTGGTCTCGTCCTTGGTGATGACGACCTTGCGGGCGCGGCCCAGGAGGTCCAGGGTCGCGTTCTCCAGCTTGAGGCCGACCTCCTCGGAGATGACCTCGCCGCCCGTGAGGATGGCGATGTCGCCGAGCATGGCCTTGCGGCGGTCACCGAAGCCCGGGGCCTTGACGGCGACGGACTTGAAGGTGCCGCGGATCTTGTTGACGACCAGGGTCGACAGGGCCTCGCCCTCGACGTCCTCGGCGATGATCAGCAGCGGCTTACCCGACTGCATGACCTTCTCCAGGAGCGGGAGCAGGTCCTTGACGGAGCCGATCTTGGAGTTGGCGATGAGGATGTACGGGTCGTCGAGCGACGCCTCCATCCGCTCCATGTCGGTGGCGAAGTACGCCGAGATGTAGCCCTTGTCGAAGCGCATACCCTCGGTGAGCTCCAGCTCCAGACCGAAGGTCTGGGACTCCTCGACGGTGATGACGCCTTCCTTGCCGACCTTGTCCATCGCCTCGGCGATGAGCTCGCCGATCTGGGTGTCGGCGGCGGAGATGGAGGCCGTGGAGGCGATCTGCTCCTTGGTCTCGACGTCCTTGGCCTGCTCGAGCAGGGCGGCGGAGACGGCCTCGACGGCCTTCTCGATACCGCGCTTGAGGGCCATCGGGTTGGCACCGGCGGCGACGTTGCGCAGGCCTTCCTTGACCAGGGCCTGGGCGAGCACGGTCGCGGTGGTCGTACCGTCACCGGCGACGTCGTCCGTCTTCTTGGCGACTTCCTTGACCAGCTCGGCGCCGATCTTCTCGTACGGGTCCTCGAGCTCGATCTCCTTGGCGATGGAGACACCATCGTTGGTGATCGTGGGGGCGCCCCACTTCTTCTCGAGGACGACGTTGCGGCCCTTGGGGCCGAGCGTCACCTTCACGGCGTCCGCGAGCTGGTTCATGCCGCGCTCGAGGCCGCGCCGCGCCTCCTCGTCGAACGCGATGATCTTGGCCATGTGAAGTGGTCCCTCCAGGACTGGGGGTGATTCCTTCGGACCGCGCCCGCGCCCGCGACGGACGGCTCACGGGCCGGTGGTTCCTTGCCCCACCCGCTCCGCGGCCTCACCGACCCGGTCCATCTTTGTCACTCTCACCTTCAGAGTGCTAACGCCAATGATTAGCACTCGCCCCGTCCGAGTGCAAGAAGCGCCCGCGAAGCGGGCTCCTTGAAGGGTGGTGGTCGGGCGACGGGCGGGCGCAAGCGGCTCGGGGGGATACGCAGGTGGGCGGCGGCGTCACGACGGCTGGGCAACGCGGGCGGTCCGGGCAGACCGAAGGGCCCGTCCCCCGGGAGGTACGGGCCCTTCGAAGATGAACAGAACGTCGGTGTCAGTCGACGCGTGCTTCAGCTGGTCGCCAGCCGGACCATGTCCGCCTGCGGGCCCTTCTGGCCCTGCGAGATCTCGAAGTCGACCCGCTGTCCCTCTTCCAGGGTGCGGTAGCCGTCCATCTGGATCGCGCTGTAGTGGACGAAAACATCCGCACCACCGTCGACCGCGATGAAGCCGTACCCCTTCTCCGCGTTGAACCACTTGACGGTGCCCTGAGCCATGCCTAACTCCCCTATTACTGGCCCTTGCACAGATCCACACCTCGCGGATCCGGGTCAGACCTCACCCCCCATTGGCTTGGGGGCGTGCGCCGGAACGCGTCGACCGCGGCTGAATGTATCTGTCCAACTGCCGTCTGCAACAGGTCAATCGGACGAGAATTCTGGACGCGACCGGTCCGGAATGTGGCGAGAATTCGCCTGAATACAGGGCAAGTCGGGCCCCGCAAAAGGTGTAAAAGCCTCAGAAGGCCCGCATACTTTGGCTACTTCTTGTCGGGCCTACGGCATGAATCCGGGGCTTCCGACCCGGAGATCGGGAGCGAGTTCCCCAACTGTACCGTGCTCAACCACGCTGAATTGCCCCCTCCGCTTCTCTCACGGAGGGGGCAATCAGATGAACAATCGGTAACTGCAGTTACCCACGGTAATAATCAGCCGCCGGCGACGGCCGGAATGATGGAGACACCCGAGCCGTCGGGGGTCGCCGTGTCCAGGCCCTGCTCGAAGCGGACGTCGTCGTCGTTGACGTACACATTGACGAAGCGGCGCAGCTTGCCCTGGTCGTCCAGGACGCGGGCGGCGATCCCGGTGTGGTTCTTCTCCAGGCTCTCGATGACCTCGGCGAGGGTCGCACCCTCGGCCTGGACCTCGGCCTGGCCGCCCGTGTAGGTGCGCAGGATGGTGGGGATGCGAACGGTCACGCTCATACGATTCGACCTCCGGTGACGATATGACTACGTTGCGTGTCGACCGCCGGGCCGGCGGTTTCGGCCTGTGGAGCTGACGTAAGACCTCGGCTCGGGTTCGTCCCGGGGGCAGTCGGCCGTGAAGCAGGAACCCCAGCGGGCGACCGCTGGACTCCTCGGGACTCCGGGGAGGAGGTCAAGCGAGGCCAGCCTCTCGGAACGACTCAAGGTTGGGACGAATGGTCGCGGTGAGCCCCGTACCGGCCACCGCGTCCAACGTCTTGAGGCCGTCACCCGTGTTGAGGACGACCGTGGTCTTGGACGGGTCGAGGACGCCGTCCTTGATGAGCTTCTGTGTCACGCCCACCGTCACACCGCCCGCCGTCTCGGCGAAGATGCCCTCGGTCCGCGCCAGCAGCTTGATGGCGTCCACGACCTGCTCGTCCGTCACATCCTCCACCGCGCCGCCGGTGCGGCGCGCGATGTCGAGGACGTACGGCCCGTCGGCCGGGTTGCCGATGGCCAGGGACTTGGCGATGGTGTTCGGCTTCTGCGGGCGGACCACGTCGTGCCCGCCCTTGAAGGCCACGGACACCGGGGAGCAGCCCTCGGCCTGGGCGCCGAAGATCTTGTAGGGCCGGTCCTCGACCAGCCCGAGCTTGATCAGCTCCTGCAGACCCTTGTCGACCTTGGTGAGCTGGGAGCCGGAGGCGATGGGGACCACGATCTGGTCGGGCAGCCGCCAGCCGAGTTGCTCGCAGATCTCGTACGCCAGGGTCTTGGAGCCCTCCGCGTAGTACGGCCGCAGGTTGACGTTGACGAAGCCCCAGCCCTCGCCGGCCGGGTCGCCGATCAGCTCGGAGCAGAAGCGGTTCACGTCGTCGTAGTTGCCCTCGATGCCGACAAGGTTGCCACCGTAGATCGCGGCCATGACGACCTTGCCCTGCTCCAGGTCGTGCGGGATGAACACGCAGGAGCGGAGGCCGGCGCGGGCGGCCGCGGCGCCGACGGCACCGGCGAGGTTGCCCGTGGAGGAGCAGGACAGGGTGGTGAAGCCGAAGGCGCGGGCGGCCTCCAGGGCCTGGGCGACAACGCGGTCCTTGAAGGAGTGCGTCGGGTTGCCGGAGTCGTCCTTCACATACAGGCCGCCGGTCACACCGAGCTCGCGCGCCAGGTTGTCGGCCTTGACGAGCTTGGTCCAGCCGGGGTTCAGGTTCGGCTTGTCGGCCACGTCCGCGGGGACGGGCAGCAGCGGCGCGTAGCGCCAGATGTTCGCGGGGCCCGCCTCGATGCGCCTGCGGAGTTCCTCGGTTTCGTACGCCGAGAAGTCGTACGCGATCTCGAGCGGGCCGAAACACTCCTCGCAGGCGAACACCGGTCCGAGCGGTACCCGGTGACCGCACTCGCGACAGCTCAGAGCGGCGGCCGGGCCGAGGTCTACGGTGGGATTGCTGGTGCTTGCAACTGTCTGCACAGCCATGGAGGCGAGGCCCTTTCTCCTCATCTTCCTCACGACGCATCTCGCCGTGAGACGGATTTGGCACCTTCCCTAGCCGGGAGCCTCGCGAGCGATCAGTGATCTACGAGAGCCGACTGGAGGGTTGCCGGGGCTTCATCGGGCCGTGTCCCTCTGCCCCTCTGGATGAGCTGTATGTGGTTGTAAACGCCCACGACCCTCGACATGCGATGGTCATCGGCGTTGTTCAAGACTGTAACCGAAGGCCAGGACAGTTGAGATAGTCGTCCGAACCGCGAGACAACAGTGAGGAGCCGCTGACTGTGCTGGAAGAAGTCGAGCGCTGGCTGGCCACCCGCTCCTGGTCCATGACCGATCGCCCCCTCCACAAGATCCTCGCCGCCAAGCAGCGGACGGGTCAGTCGGTGTCCGTGGTGCTGCCCGCGCTCAACGAGGAGGAGACGGTCGGTGACATCGTCGCCGTGATCCGTCACGACCTCATGCAGCAGGTCCCGCTCGTCGACGAGATCGTGGTCGTCGACTCGGGATCCACCGACCGTACCTCCGCGGTGGCCGCCGCCGCGGGCGCCAGGGTCGTCCACCGCGACGACATCCTGCCGCGTATTCCGGCCGTTCCCGGCAAGGGGGAGGTGCTGTGGCGTTCCCTGCTGGTCACGGGCGGGGACATCGTCTGCTTCATCGACGCCGACCTGAGGGAGTTCTCCTCCGACTTCGTCACCGGGATCGTCGGCCCGCTGCTGACCGACCCGGACGTCGACCTGGTCAAGGCCATGTACGACCGCCCGCTGGGCGGGGCGACGGGCCAGGGCGGCCGGGTCACCGAGCTGATGGCGCGCCCGCTGCTGAACATGCACTGGCCGCAGCTGGCCGGCTTCGTGCAGCCGCTCGGCGGCGAGTACGCGGCCCGCCGCTCCCTGCTGGAACAGCTCCCGTTCCCCGTCGGCTACGGCGTGGAGCTGGGCATGCTGGTCGACGCCCTGCACCTGGTGGGCCTGGACGCGCTCGCGCAGGTCGACGTGGGTGTGCGCAAGCACCGGCACCAGGACGGGCAGGCGCTGGGCCGGATGGCGGCGGCGATCTACCGGACGGCGCAGCTGCGGCTGGCCCGGGGCCACCTCATCCGTCCTTCCCTCACCCAGTTCGAGCGGGGCGAGGACGGCTTCGAGCCGCGCACCTACTCGGTGGACACGGAGGAGCGGCCACCGATGGCGGAGATCGCGGAGTATGCCTCGCGCAGAGTGGCCTGATCGCTGGAGAACGGCTGTATACGGCCCCCTCGCAGGGTGGAACGTACGTTTGAGCGTTTCCGGGCCGGGCTAGGTTGAGGCGTATGGCTTCCACGCACGGTGCTGCTGAAGTGCTGGTCGCGTCCAATCGCGGCCCGGTTTCGTACGAGGTGCGCGAGGGGGGTGCGCTGCATGCCAAGCGGGGCGGTGGCGGGCTGGTCTCGGGGCTGTCGGCCATCGGGCCGCACACGGACGCGGTGTGGGTGTGCGCCGCGCTGAGCGACGCCGACCGGGAGGCGGTGCGCCGCTCGCACGGCGGCCGGCGGCTGTCCGTGGACGCGACCGGCGGCCAGCAGGTGCGCATGCTGGACATCGACGCGACGGTGTTCTCCGACGCGTACAACGGCGTCGCCAACTCCGTGCTCTGGTTCGTCCACCACATGCTCTACCAGACCCCGCTGGAGCCGGTGTTCGACGCGGAGTTCCGGCGCCAGTGGGCGTCGTACGAGGCCTACAACCGGGCGTTCGCCGAGGCGCTGGCGGAGGAGGCCGCCGAGGGCGCCGCGGTGCTGATCCAGGACTACCACCTCGCCCTGGCCCCCCGGATGCTCCGGCAGCTCCGCCCCGATCTGCGGATCGGCCATTTCTCGCACACCCCGTGGGCCCCGCCGGACTACTTCCGGCTCCTGCCCGACGACATCGCGGCCGAGCTGCTCGGCGGCATCCTCGGCGCCGACCACGCGGCCTTCCTCACCCGGCGCTGGGCGGACGCGTTCACCGACTGCTGTCATGCGGTGCTCGGCCCCGGCATCCCGTCCGGCACGCGCATCGGTGTGCACGGGCTCGGCGCGGACGCGGACTTCCTGCGCAAGCGGGCGCACGAGGCGGACGTGGCCGAACGGATGACGGCGCTGCGGGCGGAGATCGGCGAGGGCCGCAGGACGATCGTCCGGGTGGACCGCACCGAGCTGTCGAAGAACATCGTGCGCGGGCTGCTGGCGTACCGGCAGCTGCTGGACGACCACCCCGAGTGGCGCGAGCGGGTCGTGCACGTGGCCTTCGCCTACCCCTCCCGGCAGGACCTGGCCGTGTACCGGGACTACACGGCGGAGGTGCGGCGCCTCGCGGAGGAGATCAACTCCCGGTACGGGACGCCGGGTTGGACCCCGGTCGAGATGCACGTCAAGGACGACTTCGCGCGCTCCCTGGCGGCGTACCGGCTGGCGGACGTGGCGCTGGTGAACCCCATCCGGGACGGTATGAACCTGGTCGCCAAGGAGATCCCGGTCGTCTCCGACGCGGGGTGCGTGCTGGTGCTCTCGCGGGAGGCCGGGGCGTACGAGGAGCTGGGCGAGGACGCGATCGCCGTGAACCCGTACGACATCGTGGGCACGGCCGGCGCCCTGCACCAGGCGCTGACCATGCCCCCGGAGGAACGGGCGGAGCGTACGAAGCGGCTCGCTGCCGCGGCTACCGCGTTGCCCCCTGCCCAGTGGTTCCTGGACCAGCTGCACGCGCTGGACGCCGGTCAGTCCAGCTGAGCGGCGAGCGTCCGCAGCAGTCGTACGACCCCTTGTGGGCCGTCCACCACCAGGTCCGCCCGTTCGGCCAGCTCCGTCACCTCCGAGCTGCCGCTGCACACCAGCAGGCCGGGGACGCCGTCTGAGCGGAGCTTGTCGACCGCGGCGTAGGCGGGGAGGTCGCCGAGGTCGTCGCCGGCGTACACCACGGTCTCGGCGCCGATGTCGCGGACGTATTCCAGGAGGGCGACGCCCTTGTCCATGCCGGGCGGGCGCAGTTCGAGGACCAGCCGGCCGGGCTCGACGATCAGGCCGTGGCGGGTGGCGAGGTCGGAGAGGGGTTCACGGAGGGCGTCGAAGGCGGCCTGCGGATCGTCGGCTCGGCGGGTGTGGACGGCGACGGCTCGCCCTTTCTCCTCGATCCAGGTTCCGCGCCAGGCGCCGATCCGGTCCAGGAACCCGGGCAGTTCGGCACGGACGGCGGCGACGCCGGGGTGCGGGGGCGGTGCGCTGACGGTCCCGCTCACGGCCTCCCAGCGTTCGGCGCCGTAGTGGCCGAGGACGACGAGGTGTTCCAGGCCGGGTACGCCCGCGAAGCCGCCGTGCCGCACGGCGACCCCGGCCGGGCGGCCGGTGATCACGGCGACGGAGGCCACCTTGGGGGCGATCTCGGAGAGTGCGGGTACGGCATCGGGGTGGGCCCGGGCCTGTTCGGGGTCGGCGACGATCGGGGCGAGCGTGCCGTCGAAGTCGAGCCCGATGAGCGCGGTGCGCGGCCGTGCGAGCAGCGCGTCGAGCCCTTCCCGTCCGGCCTGGGTCACGGGGGTCGGCAGCGGGTCCATCGGGTTGGTGGAGTCCGTCGTATGGATGCCCATACCGCGACCCTATCCACGGGAGGGCGGGCGCACCCATGGCTCAGGGGGGCGCACAGGGAAGCGCCACGGTGTTCACCGCTCGGAGCGCCGCGCCTCCCGCACGCGCCGCAGCCGGTTCACCGTCACGGGGTCGTGCGCCAGCGCCCGCTCGTCGTCCAGCAGGGCGTTCAGCAGCTGGTAGTAGCGCACGGGCGCGAGCCCCAGCTCCTCGCGTATCGCCCGCTCCTTGGCCCCGGGCCCCACGAACCCCCGCCGCTCCAACGCGAGGATCCCCCGCTCTCGCACCCCCAGCTCGTCCGGCTCCATACGAGGAACGGTAGCCCGGCCCACTGACGGCGGCCCCACCCGCCGAGGCCTCACCCCACGTCGCGGCTGTCCGCCGTCGTCGCTGTCGTCTGGAGGCGGTTCAGGATCGTCACCGGGCTGCCTGCGGGGGTGACGGCCTGGCCGATCGTCTTTTTGATGTCGGCGCTCACTCCCGCCCAGGAGGTCTTGCCGACCGGGTAGAGCGCCGACGTGGGGAGCTGGTTGAGGAAGGGGTGGAGGTTCGCGTCCTTGGTGGACTGGGACATGGCGTCCGACGCGGCGCCGGTGACCGGCAGCAGGCCGTACTCGCGGGAGAAGCCGAGGACGTTCTTCTCGCTGTAGACGAAGTCGAGGAAGTCGCCGACCTGCTCGGCGTGGCCGTTCTGTTTGAAGGCCATCATCCAGTCGGCCACGCCCATCGAGGACCGGGACTGTCCGGTCCGCCCCGGCATCGGCACCGTGCCGAACTTCACGCCCTTGGCGGCGGCCTGCTTCATCAGCGTGGGATGCCCGTTGAGCATGCCGACCTGACCGTCCGCGAACGCCGCGAAGGCGTCGGCCCGGTTGAGCTTGCCCGGCGCGACCGGCCCGGTCAGCCCCTTGCCGACGAGCTGGTCCTTGAGCCAGGTGAAGGTCTCCACGTTCTCGGCGGAGTCGAAGCTGTAGGTGCCGACGTCGTCGGTGATGCCGGAGCCGCCGCTCAACAGCCACTGCATGGTCTCGGCCTGCGCCTCCTCGGGCCCGAGGGGCAGCGCGTACGGGTACTTGACCCCCTCGGCCTTCAGCGCCTTCGCGTCGGCCGCGAGCTCGCTCCAGTCGGTGGGCGCGGAGATGCCGGCCTTGGCGAAGAGGGTCTTGTTGTAGAAGAGCACGCGGGTGGAGGCGGCGAACGGGATGCCGTACTGGACGTGGCTCCACTGCCCGGCCTCGGAGAGCTGGGGGAGGAAGGACGCCTGGACGGGTATGGAGAGCAGGTCGGAGACCTGGTACAGCTTGCCCGCGGCCGCGTAGTCGGCGTACGCGCCGATCTGGGCCATGTCGGGCGCCTTTCCGGCGTCGACCATCTCCTTGACCTTGCGGTCGACGTCGTTCCAGGAGTAGACGCTGACCTCGACCTTCACCCCGGGGTGTCGGCCCTCGTACTCCTTGACCAGCTTGTCCCAGTACTTCGTGGAGCTGTTGGCGGCGGAGTCGCCGTAGTCGGCCGCGACCAGTCTGAGGGTCACGTCCGAGGAACCCGTGCTCCCACAGCCACCGAGAACCGCCGTCATGCCCATTGCGGACACCACCGCGATCATTCCTGCCCTACGCCGCCGCACTACTACTGCCCCAACTCTGTCGTCTTGTCGTTTCACCATGTGGACCATGAGGTCTAAACCTAGGTCTACACCACGTGAGTGGACTAGACCTCTTGCAGGTCGGAGGTCCACACTGTTCCCGTGAGACATGTCATCGCCCTCGACGTGGGCGGCACCGGGATGAAGGCCGCCCTGGTCGGGGACGGCGGCGACCTGCTCCACCAGGACCGCCGGGCGACCGGACGCGAGCGCGGACCGGACGCGGTGGTCGAGGGCATCCTCGACTTCGCCGCCGATCTGCACGCGTACGGCGCACGGCACCTCGGCGAGCCCGCGGCCGCCGTCGGCGTGGCTGTCCCCGGCATCGTCGACGAGGAGCGGGGCATCGCCGCCTACTCGGCCAACCTGGGCTGGCGCGACGTACCCCTGCGCGACCTGCTCACCGAACGGCTCGGCGTCCCGGTCGCCCTCGGCCACGACGTGCGCACCGGCGGGCTCGCCGAGGGCCGGATCGGGGCGGGCAAGGGCGCCGACCGGTTCCTGTTCGTGCCGCTCGGCACCGGGATCGCGGGTGCCATCGGCCTCGACGGCCGGGTGGAGGCGGGCGCGCACGGCTTCGCGGGCGAGATCGGGCACATCGTCGTACGGCCCGGGGGTGCCCCCTGTCCGTGCGGGCAGCGGGGCTGTCTGGAGCGGTACGCGTCCGCGGCCGCCGTGAGCGAGGCCTGGGCGGCCGTCTGCGAGGACCCGGACGCGGACGCCGCGGACTGCGCGAAGGCCGTCGCGTCCGGGGACCCGAACGCCGTCCGGATATGGCGGGAGGCCGTGGACGCGCTGGCCGACGGTCTGGTCACCGCGCTCACCCTGCTGGACCCGCGCACGCTGATCATCGGTGGCGGCCTGGCCGAGGCGGGGGAAACGTTGTTCACACCGCTGCGGGAGGCCGTCGAGCGGCGCGTCACCTTCCAGAAGCTGCCGTCGATCGTCCCCGCCGCCCTCGGGGACACCGCCGGATGCCTGGGCGCGGGGCTCCTCGCCCGGGATCTCCTCGAAACCACTGACCCTTCGGAGGTAACCGCCTGATGGCTCCCAGCATGGTTCTCGCCGGTGCCCGGGTGGTTCTGCCCACCGGGACCGTGGACGACGGGCGCGTGGTCGTCGAGGGTACGAAGATCGCGGCAGCCGCGGGACAGGACGCCGAGACGCTCGACGTGTCGGGCCACTGGCTGGTCCCCGGCTTCGTCGACATCCACAACCACGGCGGTGGCGGCGCGTCGTTCTCCGGCACGACCGACGACGTCCTGACGGCGATCCGCACCCACCGCCTGCATGGCACCACGACCCTCGTCGCCTCCACCGTCACCGACGACATGGACTTCCTGGTCAAGCAGGCCGGGCTGCTGAGCGAGCTGACCGAGCAGGGCGATCTCGCGGGCATCCACTTCGAGGGCCCCTTCATCTCGCCGTGCCGCAAGGGCGCCCACTCCGAGGAGCTGCTGCGCGACCCGGACCCGGCGGACGTCCGCAAGCTGATCGACGCGGCGCGCGGCCGGGCCGCGATGGTCACCCTCGCCACCGAACTGCCGGGCGGCCTCGACTCCGTACGGCTGCTGGCGGAGCACGGGGTCATCGCGGCGGTCGGCCACACGGACGCGACGTACGAGCAGACGGTCGAGGCGATCGACGCGGGCGCCACCGTCGCCACCCACCTCTTCAACGCCATGCCCGCCCTCGGGCACCGCTCACCCGGCCCGGTCGCCGCCCTCCTGGAGGACGAGCGGGTCACGGTCGAGCTCATCAACGACGGCACCCATCTGCACCCGGCCGCCCTGGAGCTGGCGTTCCGTCACGCGGGCGCCGGGCGGGTCGCGTTCATCACCGACGCGATGGACGCGGCCGGGATCGGCGACGGCCGCTACATGCTCGGCCCGCTGGAGGTCGAGGTCAGCGAGGGCGTCGCCCGGCTCGTGAAGGGCGGCTCGATCGCCGGCTCCACGCTCACCCTGGACCGGGCGTTCAAGCGGGCGGTGACCGTCGACAAGCTCCCCGTTCAGGACGTGGTCACGGCCCTGTCCGTCAACCCGGCCCGGCTGCTGGGCAGGTACGACACCATCGGCTCCCTGGAGCCCGGCAAGGACGCCGACCTGGTGCTGCTGGACTCCGGCTTCGACCTCAAGGGCGTGCTGCGCCGGGGTGAGTGGGTGGTCCCTCCCCAACTGCCCTGATCCGTCCCCGGGCAGAGAGACGGTGGCCGACCGCGGACTGGGCCGGTCGCCGTCTCTTTGGCATGATCGGGGCCCGGAACCGATGGCAGGCGCACAGACTTCGAGGGAGGTCGGCCCGGGTGATCCTCACGGTCACACTGAACACCGCTCTCGACATCACCTATCGCATACGGTCCCTGCGCCCGCACGCCTCGCACCGCGTCTCGGCGGTCACCGAACGGCCGGGCGGCAAGGGCCTGAACGTGGCCCGGGTGCTCGCGGCCCTCGGACACGAGGCGACGGTCACCGGGTTCGCGGGAGGTGGCACCGGACGGGCGGTGCGGGAGGGCCTCTCGGCCATACCCGGCGTGGTGGACGCGCTGGTCCCCGTCGGCGGGTCGACCCGGCGCACCATCGCCGTCGTAGACGAACTCACCGGCGACACGACCCAGTTGAACGAGCCGGGCCCGCAGATCACCCCGGTGGAGTGGTCCGCCTTCCTGGACGCGTACGAGGACCTGCTGGGCGAGGCGTCGGCGGTGGCCCTGTGCGGCAGCCTGCCGCCGGGGGTGCCGGTGGGCGCGTACGCGGGACTGGTACGGACGGCACGCACCGCCGGCGTGCCCGTTCTGCTGGACACCAGCGGCGAGCCGCTGCGGCGCGGTGTGGCGGCCCGCCCCGACATCATCAAACCGAACGCCGACGAACTGGCCGAACTCACCGGCTCCCACGAGCCATTGCGCGCCACCCAGGATGCCCGGCGGCGGGGGGCTCACGCGGTGGTGGCGTCCCTGGGCGCCGACGGACTGCTGGTGCAGGCCCCCGAGGGTCGCTGGCACGCGACCCCGCCCGCCCGCTTCCACGGCAACCCGACGGGCGCCGGCGACTCGGCAACCGCGGGCCTGCTGTCGGGGCTGGTGGAACGCCTCCCCTGGCCGACCCGCCTGTCCCGCGCGGTCGCTCTGTCCGCGGCGACCGTATTGGCGCCTGTGGCTGGGGAGTTCGACCGGGGGACGTACGAGGAACTGTTGGGGCGAGTGGCGGTGACGGGGGAAGTCAGCGCGGCCTGACTCTGAGCCGGCTGTGCCCCGATGCGACGACCGGGCAAGGATGCTCCAGGCAGTGGACGGCGCACAGGACAAAGGTTCCAGCCAACCTCTGGGGTCACCCCTTTGGTCAGCAAGCAGTACAACGGTCACCAGGTCTCTTGGCCTTGGCGGAAGAACCTGGATGGATCAGGTACATCCAAGACTTGGAGTAGCACCGCGTCAGACGATAAGGGGCTCTTCGAAATCGGTGTGCAGGTCGCCAGATTTGAGGGCGACACTCTTCTCGATTCTTGTACCGACTGGGCCTGAAAGCCAGAGCCTGGCACCGGGAAGGGAGCCCCGTCGTCTCCACATGGGACGACGGGGCCTGTTTTGGCTCGTCAGTCTTCGGACGTGACCCAGCCCTTCGCCAGCGACAGCTGGTCGAGGTAGGCGTCGCACTGGTTGCCCTGCTCGCACGAGATCTTGATGGTGTTCGTGCCCTTGGTGAGCTGGACCCAGTTGTAGGTCTTCGTCCAGCCCCTCTCGTAATTGCCCTCGGGTGCCTTTGCCCAGTTCCTGAACTTGACGGGCTGGTTGGACGGCGTGCCGTTGATCGTCAACGTGGCGGTGCCGTCCTTGCCCGGGACGCTGTACCCGAGAAACACGGTGTACTTACCGGCGGCCGGGATGCCGTTGACCGTCCAGGTGAGCGAGGCGCCGACGTTGTTGAAGTTCGCGACGTAGACCCCGCCGTCGGCCTGGGCTCCCTTGACGTCCGAGGCGGTGGTGGCTCCGCCGCCCAGGCGCAGCGTCTTCGCGTCGGTCTTCGGGAGCTTGCCCGTGCTGGAGACCGAACTGGTGCTGGAGGGCTCGGTCGAGGCGCTCTGCGACTGGGACTGGGTGGGCTGCGCCGCGTTGCCCTTCTTGTCGTCGTCGTTGCCGTTGATCATGGCGATGCTGATGCCGATCACGACCGCGGCGACCACCGCGACGGCGCCGATCAGCAGGCCCTTGGTGTTCGGGCCGCTGCCGCGGCCGCGGCCACCGCTGCCCGGGAGGGGCTGCTGGGTGGTCGGGGCGCCGCCCGGGAGGGTCTCCGGAGCCTGGTAATGCGCGTTCGGCTGGCCGTAGGTGCCCTGCTGGGGGATGGTCTGGCCCTGCTGCCCGCCATAGGTGCGCTCGCCGACCGGGCGCACCCTGCTGACCGAGTTCGGGTAGCCGTAGCCACCGGACGGCGGCTGGGCCCCTCTGGCCTGGCCGTCGGCGTACAGATAGCCGAACGGGTCCTCGTCCTCGGGCGTGCTCGCGCCGTTGTCGCCGGGCGTCATCCCTTGGTACTCCTCAACAGGTGCGGGCGGATGCGGTACAGGTATTGAGAGCCGAGCCTACCCGCTCCCAGTGGCCCAAACGGGTGACTCCGACCGCATCAGCCCACTGACCTGCGCATCATCCGGCGCGCCGATGTTGTTTGGGACGAGATCGTTTCTCGACGTACATCCGTTCGTCAGCGGATTTCAACACTTCGTCCGCGGTCATGCCGCAGTGTGCCCACCCGATGCCGAAACTGGCACCCACCCGCACCGCCCGGCCCTCGGCCCGGATCGGCTGGATGATCTCGTTGCGCAGGCGTACGGCCAGGTCCTGCGCGTCGGCCTTGCCCAGTCCGTCGGCCAGGATCACGAACTCGTCGCCGCCGAGGCGGGCCACCGTGTCCCCGTCCCGCACCCCCCGGGTGAGCCGCCGGGCGACCTCGATGAGGACCGCGTCACCCGCGTTGTGCCCGAACCGGTCGTTGATCGACTTGAAGCCGTCGAGGTCGCAGAAAAGGACCGCGAGGCCCTTGGTGCCGTCGTCCCGCTCCCCCTCGGGCGCGATCGTGTGCACATGGTGGTCGAAACCGTCGTACGACTGCGCCACCGCCTCGAAGTCGAAGCCGTGGCCGTTGACGTCGAAGGCGGGATGGCCGTAGGCGGCGTCCAGGGACTCGATCTCGCCGGCGTGGGCGGCCCGCCGGCAGAGCCGGGACGCCAGGCGCGAGCGCAGCTCGGCCGAGTTCGGCAGGCCGGTGAGCGAGTCGTGGGAGGCGCGGTGGGCGAGCTGGAGCTCGCGGCGCTTGCGCTCCTCGATGTCCTCGACGTGGGTGAGCAGGAAGCGGGGCCCGTCGGCCGCGTCGGCGACGACGCTGTTGCGCAGGGACACCCACACATAGCTGCCGTCGCGGCGGCCCAGGCGCAGCTCCGCGCGGCCGCCCTCGGCGGAGGTGCGCAGCAGCGTGCCTATGTCCTCGGGGTGGACGAGGTCGGAGAAGGAGTAGCGGCGCATCGCGGAGGCGGGGCGGCCGAGCAGCCGGCACAGCGCGTCGTTGGTGCGCAGTATCCGTCCGTGCTGGTCACCGCCCATCTCGGCTATGGCCATGCCGGAGGGGGCGTACTCGAACGCCTGCCGGAAGCTTTCCTCGCTGGCCCGCAGCGCCTGCTGCTCCCGCTCCAGGCGGACCAGGGCGCGCTGCATGTTCGAACGGAGACGCGCGTTGCTGATCGCGATGGCCGCCTGGAACGCGTACATCTGGAGCGCCTCGCGCCCCCACGCGCCCGGGTGCCGTCCGTTGCGCGGCCGGTCCACGGAGATCACGCCGAGCAGCTCACCGGAGGAGCCGCCCTGTACGCCGGGCGTGTACATGGGCGCGAAGAGCCGGTCGGAGGGGTGCCACTCGTCCTCGAAGCGGGGCGCGGGGCCGTCGGTGTACCACTGCGGTACGTCGTCCTCGTCGAGCACCCAGCCCTCGGTGTGCGGTATGAACCGCAGGTCGCCCCATGCCTCGCCCATGGTCAGCCGGCGGTCCCAGGACTCGCGCGAGCCGACGCGTCCGGTGATGAGGGCCTCGGCTGCGGGGTTGCCGGAGAAGGCGGCGACGACGAGGTCGCCGTCGGGGCGCACGAGGTTGACGCATGCCATTTCGTACCCGAGGGCGGTGACCGCGCCGTCGGCGACGGTCTGCAGTGTGTCCGCCAGGCTGCGTGCCGTGTTCATGTCGGCCATGACCTGGTGCAGCTGCCGCAGGGACGCAAGACGGACATACGGCTCCGACTCGGTCTCCATGCTCGCCCTCCCCCCGAGACCTCGCAGCGAATCAAGGGTTGTCTTTGGCGCTTCTTATCAGTGGTGCCCTTGCATCTTGCCCCGCCACTGAATCACAGCGCGCTGCCCACTCGGTACACAGGGTCAACAATTAATGGCCCTTGTGACTCAAGTCACAGGAGAAGGTGAGCAATTGAGTGGAGTTTCTGCGTTTTCCCTGTGGGTTTACTGAACGCATGCTTTGCGGGTGTGGGGACATGATGCACGACCCTGGTCCTAGGACCCACCTCGGACCGGGGCCCGATGCGACGCGCGCGGACCGGAGATTAGCGTTTCCAGAGTGCTGAACACTCCCTCCGCCCCGCCTTCCCCCACCGCCACGGCCGCCCCCGGGCATGCTGAGGGGGTGAGCAACGACGAGTTCCGGGCCGCCATGTCCCGGCTGGCCGCGGGCGTGGTCCTGGTGACGGCGCAGGAGCCGCCGCTGGACCCGGACGACCCCCTGGCGCCGGGCGGCGAGGACGTCGGCATGACCGCCACTGCCTTCCTGTCGGTCTCCCTGGACCCGCCGCTGGTCCTGGTCAGCCTGCGCAACGGCTCCCGGATGGACGACCTGCTCGACGAACAGCCCCTGTGGGCGGTCTCCGTCCTCTCCGAGAGCCAGCGCCACATCGCGGGCCGGTTCGCCATGAAGGGCCGCATCAGCGACCGGCTCCTGTTCGAGGACCTCGCGTACGTCCGCGGCGAGGTCTCCGGAGCGCCCTTGATGGGCGGCGCCCTGGCGACCCTGGAGTGCCGGACCGAGCAGCGGGTGACGGCGGGGGACCACACGCTGGTGATCGGCCGCGTACTGACCGCCGGGGTGCGGAGCGCGGACGGCGGACCACTGCTCTATTTCCGGGGCCGCTACCGGCAGTTGGGGTAATCGGGGGACGGAAGACACGGGCGGTACGGAAGCGCGCGGAAGGGGCCGTGGAAGAAGCCGCGGAAATTCCGGAACCTTCGCGAACAGCCCGTTCGAGGTGCCCGTCCGACACCCCGCCTCGAAGAAGTCGCGCACCGGAAGTCGCGCCGGGAATTCGCAAGCCGCCCTCGGCGGGCTCACGTCCAGTCGCGGCCGGTCCTCCCCCGCTTCGTTTCCGACCGCTGCTTCTTCTCCCTCAGCCGGCGTTCGTTGATGCCGCGTGGGATGCGGGTCGGTTTGCGGGGCTTGGGCGGGGGTGCGGTGGCCTCCGCGAGCAGCGCCGCGAGGCGTACCGCGGCGGTTTCGCGGTTGCGCCACTGGGAGCGGTGCTCGGAGGCGCGGACGGTGACGACACCGTCGACGAGCCGCCCGGACAGCCGCTCCAACGCCCGCCGCTTCCACACCTCGGGCAGGGCCTCGGTGTTCGCCAGGTCGAAGCGCAGTTCCACCTGGGAGTCACTGGTGTTGACGTGTTGTCCGCCGGGCCCGGACGAGCGCGAGAAACGCCACATGAGCTCCGCCTCGGGCAGGAGGACGGAGCCGCGGATGACGTGAGGACCGGACATGCGTCCCATGTTCCCGCCTCTGTCCGGTCCACGTCATCCGTATTTCGCGGCTCGAATGTCCCCGCTTGGTAAAAAAGGTAAAGGCAACCGGAACCATGGGGACCCCTCCCGGCGTTCTCCGGGGTGACGGTAGCTTCGTGCACACAGAACTAGGGAAGGGACTCCCAACAATGGCTGTAAGCCTGTCCAAGGGTGGCAACGTCTCGCTCACCAAGGAGGCTCCGGGCCTGACCGCCGTCACCGTGGGCCTCGGCTGGGACGTCCGCACCACCACCGGCACGGACTTCGACCTGGACGCCTCCGCCATCGCGGTCAACACGCAGGGCAAGGTCTTCTCGGACGCCCACTTCGTCTTCTTCAACAACAAGCAGACCCCGGACAACACGATCGTCCACACGGGCGACAACCGCACGGGTGAGGGCGCCGGCGACGACGAGGCGATCAACGTCAACCTCGCCGGCCTCCCGGCCGACATCGACAAGATCGTCTTCCCGGTCTCCATCTACGACGCCGAGAACCGCGGCCAGAACTTCGGCCAGGTCCGCAACGCCTACATCCGCATCGTCAACCAGGCCGGCGGTGCCGAGATCGCCCGCTACGACCTGTCCGAGGACGCCGCCACCGAGACGGCCATGGTCTTCGGCGAGCTCTACCGCAACGGCGCGGAGTGGAAGTTCCGCGCGGTCGGCCAGGGCTACGCCTCGGGCCTGGTGGGCATCGCCCAGGACTTCGGCGTCAGCGTCTGAGCCGGTCCCCTGCCTCACCGGAGCCCCCAGCCCGAAGTAAACCGCTGGGGGCTCCGGGGTTCCCGCGCTAGGTTCACCCTGTGATCATTGAGCCTCTCCGTCTCACGCCCGACCGGGACATCCCGGGCCCCGTGCTCACCGAACTCACCGCGCTGCACGCCTCCAACCGCGACTTCCAGGCCCTGAGCGGCGACTTCCCGGACCCGGACGACATCCGGCCGGAGCAGGTGGCGGCGGCGCTCGCCGTGGAGTTGGCGAATCCGGACATCGAGGTGCTGCTGGCGCGCGGCGAGGGGCTGCTGGTCGGGCTGGTGATCACCCTTGCGCACCACCCCGATCCGGCCGACCCGGATCCCTGGATCGGGCTGCTGATGGTCGACGGGCTCTCGCAGCGCCGCGGATACGGGCGCCGCCTGGCGACGCTCGTCGAGGACCGTTTCCGTGCCGCGGGCCGTTCGGCCGTACGTCTCGCCGTCCTCGACAACAACCCCAAGGGGCTGGCCTTCTGGACCGCCCTCGGGTACGAGGTCATCGGCCACCGCGAGGACCTCCAGCTGGGCCGCCCCTGCGCCGTACTGCGCAAGGTGCTGCGCACGCCCCGCCGCGCGGCCCGGATCGCCGTCGTCGACCCGGACGGCGCCGTCTTCCTGCTCCGGTGCGACAACGTTGAGCTGGGCGCCCACTGGGCGCTGCCCGGCGGGGGCCTGGAGGCGGACGAGGGTCCGCGGGAGGGCGCCCTGCGGGAGCTGCGGGAGGAGACGGGCTGGACCGACCTGGAGCTGGGCCCGCTGCTGTGCACGTGGGAGCACGACTTCATCCGCGCCGGCATCCCCGTCCGTCAGCACGAGCACGTGTACGTCGCCCGCGGCCCGCGCCGGGAACCGACCGGCCCGGACCTGGCCGCCACGCACGCCGAGGAGTGGATCCTGGGGTGGCGCTGGTGGACACCGGAGGAGCTGGCCCAGCTGTCCGAGCCCGTCTGGCCGCCGGGGCTGGGGCGGATGCTGGCCGAGTTCGAGCGGGAGTCGGCCACTCGGCCGTGAACGACCGAGCCTGAGGCTGCCCCTCAGGGGTACGGAGCTGCTGCCGCTCGACCGGACTCAGGTGTGCTGTAGCACGCATGAGTGACTACTGTCTGCCGGCCCGGGTCGCGCGGTCAGGCTTTTCACGGGAGCGAACGGGAGTTTGTGTTCCGAATGCGTGACCTTCGCGGGCGGGGCTCGTTGGATGCCGTGACGGGTTCTTTGGCGCTGGTGGGGGTGAGGGGTGGGCGGGCTGCGGGAGGTGGC
The DNA here is from genome assembly GCF_025642155.1 of Streptomyces sp. HUAS 15-9. Classification (NCBI taxonomy): domain Bacteria; kingdom Bacillati; phylum Actinomycetota; class Actinomycetes; order Kitasatosporales; family Streptomycetaceae; genus Streptomyces; species Streptomyces qianjiangensis. The sequence continues at coordinate 4,011,693 of NZ_CP106798.1, forward strand.
GGAGTCGTTCGTGGTGCCCGGACCGGCGGGGGTGGCGATCCGGGCCCGGCTGCGGGTGTCGCAGACGGACGCGGCGGTGCTCGGCGAGGTCGGCACGTTCCTCGGTGGGCTGGCCGCCGGTGATCTCGCGGTGCGTTCCCGTCAGGGGCTGGTCCACGATGGGGCCTCGTGGGCAGTGCGGAAACGGGGGCTGAGCGGAGGCTCGTCGGCGCGGTGGGCGGGCAGCATCACCAAGGCCACGCACGACCAGTGGGCGCTGGCCCGGCGTGGCCAGGTGGCCGAGATGGGATCGCTGCGGGGGGAGATCGCGCGCATCGAGGCGCGGCTGGCCCGGCCGCTGGGCGCCAAGGCGGACAAGCGGGCGGGGCTGCCGCGTGGTTTCGGCTCGCGGGCGCAGTGGCATGCCAAGTCCCGCCGCCTGCATGTGCTGAAGGACCGGCTGGCTGGGCTGGAGGCGGACTGGGCGGCGGGCCGGGTGCACGTGGTGCGCGGCGGCAAGCACCTCGCGCGGCTGCGCCGCCATCTCGACGAGGCGGGGCTCACCGAGCATGCCTGGCGGGAGCGATGGCGGGCGGCGCGGATGTTCCTGGCCGCTGACGGAGAGTCCGGCAAGCGCTTCGGCAACGAGACCATCCGCATCACCGACACCGGACAGGCCTCCATCCGGCTCCCGGCTGCCCTCGCCCGTCTGGCCAACGCCCCGCACGGCCGGTACGTACTGGAGGCGACCGCGGAGTTCAAGCACCGGCGCGAGGAATGGGCGGACCGGATCACCGCCAACCGGGCGGTGGCCTACCGCATCCACCACGACACCGTGCGTGGCCGCTGGTATGTCACCGCGTCCTGGCAGCGCGCCCCCATTCCGGTGCGGCCGCTGGATGCGGCTCTCGCGCGCGGTGTGGTGGCGGTGGACATGAACGACGACCACCTCGCCGCCAGGCAACTGGACCCGCACGGCAACCCGGTCGGCGAGCCCCGGCGCTTCTTCTACGACCTGTCCGGCACCACCGCGCACCGGGACGCCCAGATCCGCCACGCACTGACCCGGCTGCTCCACCACACCCGCCGCACCGGCGCCACCGCGATCGCGATCGAGGACCTCGACTTCACCGACGGCAGGTCCCGGGAGAAGTACGGGCGCAACAAGCGCTTCCGCCGCCTGATCTCCCGCTTCCCCACCGCCCGCCTCAAGGCCCGGCTGACGGCGATGGCCGCGGAACAGGGCATCGCACTCGTCGCGGTCGACCCGGCCTACACCTCCCGGTGGGGCGCCCAGCACTGGCAGCAGCCCCTGACCGCCAAGAACCGACAGACCACGCGCCACGACGCGGCAGCCGTGGCCATCGGACGACGCGCCCTCGGGCACCCGATCCGGCGACGGACGACACCGCCCCGTACCCACCAGAGCGATGGATACGGGCATCGGACCGCCCAGGCCGGACCGGAAACCCGCAGGCGTGAGGAAACCCGCCCCCGCATTCCCGGACCACGCACAAGATGCGCGCCGCCCGGACGCGGAACGAAAGCGGGCGACCAGCGTGCCCAACACCGCTCGGGACACGCGGCTGAGCAGCAGTCCTGGCACCAGGACTCACTCCCACTCAGTCTCTAGGAACGGTGGTCCGGCTTGCCGTTTCCGTACAGCCAGTCTTCCCAGATGGCGTCGAAGTCCTTGTCCGGGGCCATCTTCTCGACGTAAGCCGTGAACTGGGCCGTGTCCGCGTTGCCGTGCCGGTGGGCGGCCGCCCAGCCCTGGATGATGTCGTAGAACGTGTCGTCACCGACCTTCTGCCGGATCTTCTGCAGGACCATCGCGCCGCGCTCGTAGACCGGGCTGTCGGAGATGTGCGCGGCACCGGACGGCTTCGCCGGCGGGTAGGCCCAGACGGCCTTGGCCTGGTCGGCGTTGTCGAAGTGGTCGCCGTCGTAGACCGCGTCGAAGGTCTGCTGCACGGTGTCGCCGCCGTGGTCCTCCTCCCACAGCCACTCCGCGTACGTCGCGAAGCCCTCGTTGAGCCACATGTCCCGCCAGCTCTTCGGCGTGACGGAGTCGCCGTACCACTGGTGGGCGAGCTCGTGGACGAGGGTCCCGGTGTCGGGGGCGCCGGGGAAGACCGGGCGGTTCTGGGTCTCCAGGGCGTACTCCACGTCCTCGGGGCGGTCGACGATCGCGCCGGTGGAGGAGAAGGGGTACGGGCCGAAGTTGTACTCCTCCCACTCCATGATCTCGGGGATCTTCGCGAGCACCTTGCGGCTCGCCCCGGTCTGCTTCGGGTCGACGGCGACGTAGACGGGCAGTCCGCTCTTGGTGCTGTAGCGGGTGATGTCGTAGTGGCCGATGGCGACCGTGGCGACATAGGTCGCCATCGGCTGGGCGGTGTGCCAGGTGAAGGTGGTACGCCCGCCGGTGGTCCGCTCGCTCGTCAACTCCCCGTTGGAGACGGCCTGCAGGCCCTTCGGCACGGTGACGGCTATGTCGTACGTCGCCTTGTCGGAGGGGTGGTCGTTGCCGGGGAACCATGCCATGGAGCCGGTGGGTTCGCCGAGGGCGAGCGCACCGTCCGCCGTGCGCAGCCAGCCCTCCTCGGAGCCGTCCGGATCGGTGATCTTCTTCGGGATGCCGGAGTAGCGGACCGTGGTGCTGAAGGTCTCCCCCTTGTCCAGGTCGTCGTGGGGGCGGACGGTCAGCTCCTGGCCGGTGCGGTTGACGCGGGCGTCCTTGCCCTCCACGGTGACGTCCTCGACGTCCAGGCCCTTCAGGTCCAGGTCGAAGGCGGACAGGTCCTCCGTGGCGCGGGCGGTGATCACGGCCTTGCCAGTGAGGCGGTGGGTGTCGGGGGCGTAGGAGAGGGTGAGGTCGTAGTGGGTGACGTCGTATCCGCCGTTGCCCGCCTTGGGGAAGTACGGGTCGTGCACGCCGGAGCCGCCAGGGGTGCCGTGCACGCCGCCGTCGCACGCGGTCAGGACGAGCTGGAGGGCGAGGGCACCGGCGGCGACCGGGACAAGGCGCGCGGATCTGGACATGTCAGAGATCCTACGGGGCGCAGGTGGCGGTCGGGGCGTGCCGGCGACCGGATGCGGCCGTGACACCATCACGTACGTGCTCGACATCGGCTATGCCCTCTCCAACCGTTTCCCCGACCCGCCGCAGACGGACTACCGGCGCGCGGACGTGCATGCACTGCGGCACGATCTGTTCTGCGGGGACGTGTATCTGGCCGACACCGAGAAGGACCGGGAGCTGTCCACAGCCTGGGGATGGGTGCCGGTGCTGGACTTCGCGTGGGCGCTGTGCGACATCGTGGAGCGGATCGACCGGGACCCGGCGGGCTCCCGCGCCGCGCGCCCGCAGCGGGCGGAACTGGACTTCACCGAGTCGACCGACCGGATGCTCTTCGAGCGGCGCTTCGGGTGGGTGGACATCGAGTCCGACTGGATGCCGGCCGAGGAGGCGCCGCTCACCTTCTCCCACGCGGAACTGCGCCGCGAGGCACGGGACTTCCTCCACGACCTGCTCGCCGACCTGACCGACCTGCACGAGGCTCTGGCCGAGAATCCGGCGATCTGGACACTGCAGGCGCGCTTCCCGCGAGTGCCGTGAGCTGTGCCGACCGCCCTGGGGGCTGGCGCCCCCAGCCCCCCTCTTCGGCCTGAACGGCCTCGTCCTCAATCTCCCCCAAGCTCTACGAGCAGGGGGTTCCCCCACGGCCGGTCACTCCACCCGGATTCCCAGCTCCGCCGCCAACACCGGCGCCAGATCCACCAGTTGGCCAGGGCTGATCACCGCCCCGGACAATTGTCCCACTCCTCGGGCGATGTCCAGCGAAGCGACCCCGCGCAGGTCCACGTCCGTCAGTGTCGCCCCGTTGAAGTCCACCCCCTTCAGCGCGCAGTCCACGAACTCGACCCGCTCCAGCCGTGCGCCCCCGAAGTCCGGTTCGACCAGGACGCAGCCCTCGAAGACGACGTCCTTGAGCTTCGCCTTGCGGAGGTTGAGGTAGTCGATCTTGCCGCCGCGGATCAGCACACGTTCCAGCACGGCACCGTGCAACTGCGTGCCGCCCAGTCGCGCGTCGACGAGTTCGACGTCACGCAGCGTCGACTCCGCGAGGTACGTGCCGACCCCTCTTATCCCGGTGAGGACCGTGTCGAGGATGCGCGCGTGGTGCAGTCGCGTCTCGTCGAAGGCGCAGCCCGTCAGCGCGCAGTCCATGAAGCGGGCGCCCCCGCCGTCCTGCCCGGCGAAGTCCGCCTCCCGGAACTCCACCCCGTCGTAGTCCCCGTCCGGCTCCAGCCCGCCCCCGGTGTACGCCTCCAGCAGCGGCAGCCGCACCTCCGGCCGCCGCGCCGACCGCACCCCTGCCCCACCCGTCGCTCTCCTCGCCATGCCCCTATGCTGCACCCCGCCACTGACAATCGCCCCGACCTGCACAAACACCGGCGATGTCACATTTCGGCGGCGCCGGCGGTCATATCTGCGAAGAAGAGGCGACCCCGAGCAGAGGGAGACATCCGCCCATGCAACGAATCACCGTCGTCGGCGGCGGCCTCGCCGGACTCACCGCGGCGATCACCGCCGCCGAGGCGGGCGCCAAGGTCACCGTGCACGAAGCCCACCACACCCTCGGCGGGCGGGCACGGACCACCGAGGGCCCGTACCGCACGAACGAAGGCCCGCACGCCCTCTACAACGGCGGCCCGCACTGGGTCTGGCTCAAACAGCGCGACCTCATAGGACCGGTCGCTCCGGTCCCGCCCCTGGAGGCGGCCCGGCTGCGGCTGCGCCATCACGGGGTGCTGCGCCGCACCCCGCCCTTCGCGATGCTCAAGCTGCTGCGGCGCAGCGCCCAACAGGCGCCCGTCGACGTGGACTTCATGAGCTGGGCGACACGGCAGGCGGGCGAGGAAGGGGCGCGTGCCGCCGCCAACTACTCGGCCGTCGCCCTCTTCCACCACGACCCGGGCGCCCTGTCCGCCGCCTTCGTGCAGCAACGTCTGCGCCGCGCCACCAAGTTGCCGCCGGAGGCGCACTATCCGCGCGGCGGCTGGGCCAACGTCATCGACCGGATGGCCGCACGGGCCTGGAACCTCGGGGTGCGGATGGAGACCCTGTCCCGGGTCGACGCCCTGCCCACCGGCACACCCGTGGTCGTCGCCACCTCCCTGGACGCGGCCCGGCGCCTGCTGAAGGACGACTCGCTGACCTGGACCGGTGGCCGCAGTGCCCTCATCGACCTGGCCCTGCGCACCCGGCGCGGTGACGCGTTCGCCGTGTCCGATCTCGACGCGCCCGGGTGGCTGGAGCGGTTCACCGCGCAGGACCGTTCGCTCGCCCCGGCCGGTGAGCAGCTCGTGCAGGGGCAGATCCCGATCGGTCCCGGCGAGTCCCGGGCCGACGGCATCGCCCGTGCCGAGCGGCTGCTCGACCTGGCCTTCGAGGGGTGGCGGGAGCGGGTCACCTGGCGGCGCGAGGCGCTCGCCAACGGCCGTACCGGTGCCGTGGACCTGCCGGGCACCAGCTGGCGCGACCGGCCCGCCATCGACCGCGGCGACGGCGTCTATCTCGCCGGTGACCAGGTCGCCGCCCCCGGCGTGCTGTCGGAGGTGTCCTTCAACAGCGCCCTCACCGCCGTGTCACTGGCCCTCGGCCGGCACGCCCTTGACCTCAGGCGTGCTTGAGGTCAAGGGCGGCCCCCTGCGGGAGGCGGTCCTGGCTCCATGACCCGGGCGTCTTCGCCGGTCGTCCTGACCGGGCTGGCCGTCGGCTCCTCGTACGACACCGAGATCCTGCCCGCCCTGCTCCTGGTGGGCCTCGGCATGGGCCTGACCTTCATGCCGATCTTCGCGACGGCCACCGCGGGGGTCGCGCCGCAGGACGCGGGGGTCACCTCGGCGACCGTCAACACCTCGCAGCAGGTCGGCGGTTCGATCGGTACGGCGCTGCTCAACACGATCGCCACCACCAGCAGTGCCGCCTGCATCGCCGCGCACCTGCACGGCCCCGCCCGGCGGGCGACCGTGGTCCCCGAGGGCGTCGTGCACGGCTACACGGTCGCCATCTGGTGGGCCGCGGGCCTCATGCTCCTGGCGGGCCTGGTCGCGGGCCTGATGGTCACCTCGAAGCCGCCCACGCACGAGGCTCCCGCGCACGCCCCCGTGCCCGAGTCAGCGCTCTGACCCGCCCAGGTCGGCCAGCGGCCCGTCGGTCAGCCGGTACACCGTCCACTCGTCCTGCGGACGGGCACCGAGGGCCTCGTAGAAGCCGATCGCGGGCCGGTTCCAGTCGAGGACCGACCACTCCAGGCGCTCGTATCCGCGCTCCACACAGATCCGGGCCAGCTCGGTGAGCAGTGCCCGGCCGTGGCCGCCGCCGCGGGCCGAGGGGCGGACGTAGAGGTCCTCCAGGTAGATGCCGTGGACCCCGCGCCAGGTGGAGAAGCTCAGGAACCACAGGGCGAACCCGACCGTCGTGCCGGTCGCCTCGTCCACCGCCACGTGCGCGAAGACGGCGGGACGCTCGCCGAAGAGGGCGGTGCGCAACTGTTCCTCGGTCGCCCTCGCCTCCTGCGGGGCCTTCTCGTACTCGGCGAGCTCGCGGATCAGGGCGTGGATGACAGGTATGTCCGAGGGGTTCGCGGTGCGGATCATGGTCAGTTCCGTCCCGCCACCCGGTCGGCGATCCGGGCCAGCCGTGACGACTCCGAGCCCGGGTGCAGGCGCTCGCGCTCGTCGGCGGCGCGATAGGTGGCGTACATGCCCTGCACGCCGAGCCAGCGGAAGGGCTCGGGCTCCCATTTGCGCACCTTGTGCCCCACCCACGGCAGGTCCGTCAGCTCGGTGCGGCCGCCCTGGCCGGAGTCCTGCTGGACCAGGTCGCACAGGGTGCGCCCGGCGAGATGGGTGGTCGCGACGCCCGAGCCGACATATCCGCCCGCCCAGCCGAGGCCGGTCGAGCGGTCCAGGGTGACCGTCGCGCACCAGTCGCGCGGCACCCCGAGCACCCCGGACCAGGCGTGTTCGACACGGACACCGGCCAGGGCCGGGAAGAACCGGACGAGGATCTCCCGCAGCGCCTCGATCGTCGTCTCCTGCGTCCGCCCGTCGTTGTCCGTGCGCGAGCCGAAGCGGTACGGCACCCCGCGCCCGCCGAGCGCGATCCGGCCGTCGGCGGTGCGCTGGGCGTACATATAGGCGTGCGCCATGTCGCCCAGGGTCTCCCGGCCGTCCCAGCCGACGCTCTGCCACTGCTCGTCGGTGAGCGGCTCGGTGGCGATCATCGAGGAGTTCATCGGCAGCCAGGTGCGCCGGTGGCCCTTCAGGTTCGCTGTGAAGCCCTCGGTGCAGCGCAGCACGTAGGGGGCGCGGACGGTGCCGTACGGGGTCACGGCGTGCATCGGGCGGATCTCGGTCACCGGGGTCGACTCGTGGATGGTGACGCCGAGCGCCTCCGCGGCCGCCGCGAGCCCCTTGACCAGCTTCACCGGGTGCAGCCGGGCCCCGTGCGGGGTCCAGCTGGAGCCCACGGCGTCGGCGACCCGGATCCGCTCGCGCGTCTCGCGGGCGCCGTACAGCTCGCGGTCCTTCTCGCCGTACGACAGCTCGTGCTCGTGGAACGCCTTCAGCCGCGCCAACTGCGCGGGCGTGGTCGCCACTTCCAGCACGCCGCCCTTGTGCAGGTCGGCGTCGATGCCTTCGGCCACGGTGACCGCGACGACCTCGTCGACGGTGTCGTTCATCGCCTTCTGCAGCCGCACCGCGGCCTCGTGGCCGTGCAGTTTCGCGTACCGGTCGCGGCCCGCGATGCCGTTGTAGAGCCAGCCTCCGTTGCGCCCGGAGGCGCCGTAGCCGCAGAACTTCTGCTCCAGCACGGTGATACGGAGGAAGGGGGCGGCCTTCTTGAGGTAGTACGCGGTCCACAGTCCCGTGTAGCCACCGCCGACGATCACGACGTCGGCGGTCGCGTCACCGGGCAGCGGCTCCCGGACCTCCGGGAGGCCGTCGTCCGCGAACCAGAAGGAGATGCCACCGTTGACGACACTGCTTGCCGTGCTGCTCATGGGCGGACGTTAACCCCTGAGGGCGGCCAGTGTCTCCTTCGGATTCCATGCTTTTCCCCGGCCCCTGACCAGCGGATAGCAGGCGAGACCGATCAGGACGGCGACGAAATGCCCGAAGTCGGTGAAGGTGCGGTCGGTGTAGAGCGGGATTCCGTAGAAGACGAGGACGCCCAGCAGATACAGCTGCCGCCAGGGAATGGCGAGCCGGTAGGTGAGCAGTCCGATGACGCCGGCCAGCGCGTAACTCACGCCGATGTCGAGGGTGTTGATTGCAGAGTGCGGGGCGATCCCGTCCCGGACCGCCTTCAGCAGCGCGCCCTCGCTGATCAGCGTCGCGAGCACATGCGCGGCCACGCACACCGCCAGCCAGCGGGCGGTGCCGATCCAGCGTTCGGCCTGGGCGTGGAAGACCGAGTACAGGATCGCGTACGGCACCCAGTGTCCGCCGTCGATCCACATGGCGCTGGTGATCAGCACCCGTACGGGGTTCTGCGACAGCTCGTGGATGTTGGTGGAGCGCTGCCGCAGGAAGTCCTGCTCGAAGGCCGGGGACATGTGGTGCAGGGCGACGGTGGAGATGAACAGGATCAGCAGCCAGACATAGGTGCCCGGGGCGCTGCGGACGTAGGCCGTCACCGCCCGGAACCCACGTCGAAATCCGATGGCCCGGTTCACATCCGTCAGTATCGTCGGGAAAGTGATCGAGGTGCCCGGCGAGCTGGCGGCTTCACAGCGGAAATTCAACGGGGAGGCGGGGCGGGCGTTCGTCGCGAACCTGCCCCGGCGGGCGGAGGAGTTCCTGAGGCGGTGGGACCTGCGGCTCGACGGGCCCGCCATGCACGGGATGTGCGCGCTGGTCCTTCCGGTGGTCCGGGCCGACGGCAGCCCGGCCGCGCTGAAGCTCCAGCCGCTGGACGCCGAGACCGAGGGCGAGCCGCTCGCGCTGCGGGTCTGGGGCGGCGACGGGGCCGTACGGCTGCTGGAGCACGACGAACCCAGCTGCACGCTGCTGCTGGAGCGGCTGGACGAGACCCGGGCGCTGACGGACCTGCCGGACACGCGTGAGGCCGTGCGTGTCATCGGCGAGCTGCTGGCCCGGCTGACCGCCGTGGCGGCCCCGCCGGGGCTGCGGCGGCTCGGGGACATCGCTCCGGCGATGCTGGAGCGGGTGCCGTGGGCGCTGGAACGGGTGCCCGATCCGGCGGACCGGCGGCTCCTCGCGGACTGTGCGGCGGCGGTGCGGGAGGTCGTGGGCGAGTCCGGGGACCGGCTGCTGCACTGGGACCTGCACTACGACAACGTCCTGGCGGCCGAACGGGCGGACTGGGTGGCGGACTGGGTGGCCATCGATCCCAAGCCACTCGCGGGCGATCCGGGCTTCGAATTGCTGCCGGCGATCTACAACCGCTACGCCCCCGAAGAGACCGTCCTGCGCTTCCACGCTCTGACCGACGCGCCGGCGCTGGACCGGGAGCGGGCTCGGGCGTGGACGCTGGGGCGGGTGCTGCAGAACTGCCTGTGGGAGATCGTGGACGGCCGCCCCCTGGAGGCGGTGCGGCTGGAGATCGGGCGGGCGCTGCGCGGGTGACACGCCGCCGGACGGACCATGCGCCACGTTTATCGACTAATCGGCCATAGCGTACCGGATATGACCAAATGCCATATCGCATCACTGGCGTGCGCCGCCGCGCTCATCGGAACGGGACTCGGCGCCACTCCGGCGACCGCCGTCCCCAGGACCTTCCTGGTCCACCCAGGCGAATCGATCCAGCAGGCGGTGAACGCCGCACGGTCGGGAGACACCGTCCTGGTGACCCCCGGCACCTACCACGAGAGCGTCACCGTGAGCACGTCCCGGCTGACCCTGCGCGGCATGGGCCCGAGCACGGTGATCGAGCCCGCCGCCAAGGCCTCCGGCAGCTGTGCCAAGGGCGGCAACGGCATCTGCGTGACGGGCGCAGCGAACCGCGCCGTCGAGGGCGTCACCGTCTCCGACCTGACCGTGACGGGCTTCACCAAGACCGGGGTGCTCGGCCGGGCGACCGACGCACTGACCGTGCGCAAGGTGTACGCGGTCGGGAACGGGGTCTGGGGCATCGCCCAGGAGCAGTCGGTGCGCGGTGTGTTCCGGAGCAACTACGTGCGCAACAACGGTGACGCGGGCCTGTTCCTGGCCAACACCATCTCGAAGGAGCAGGGCGCCACGGACGCCCGGGGCACGGTCGTCCAGCAGAACCGGATGGAGGGCAACCGGATCGGCCTGACCGTCCGGCGCCTGCGGAACCTCTCGGTCACGGGCAACTACGTCACCGGCAACTGCGCGGGCGTGTTCGTCGTCGGCGACGAGAACCTGCCGCGGGCCGGCGCGCTGACGGTGGCGAACAACGTGGTGGCCACCAACAACAAGTCCTGCCCCAAGACCCCGCGGCTGCCCAAGCTCCAGGGCTCCGGCATCGTGCTGACCGGCGTCGTGGACACCAGGGTGAACCGGAACCTGGTCACGGGCAACTCCGGCAAGTCCCCGCTGTCGGGCGGGATCGTGCTGTTCAAGAGCTTCGTGGGCGTCACCAGTGAGCGGAACCGGATCAGCGAGAACACGCTGAAGGGCAACGCCCCGGCCGACCTGGTGAACCAGGAGACCGCCAAGGCCAACAACACCTTCCAGGGCAACTCCTGCGCGGCCTCCAAGCCCTCGGGGCTGTGCTGAACGGCCGTACCCCCGCGTACCACCAAGGAAGGAAGGCGGCACATGACGACCGCTGAAACCGCCCCACCGCCGTCCATGCGGCTCAGAGAGCTCGTGTTCGGCGCGGCCTGTGCCGCCGCCGTCCGCGCGGCCGCCCGCCTCGGGGTCGCCGACGCCCTGGGGCAGGCCCCGATGGCCGTGGAGGACCTCGCGGCCGCGGTGAAGACCGAGCCGAAGCCGCTGCGCCGACTGCTGCGAGCCCTGTCCTGCTACGGCGTCTTCGCCGAGCGGCCGGACGGCACGTTCGCGCACACCGAGATGTCCCGGCTGCTGCGCGAGGACGACCCGAACAGCCTGCGCTACATCTCGCTGTGGTGCACCGAGCCGTGGACCTGGGACGCCTGGCCCAAGCTGGACGAGGCGGTACGCACCGGCGGCAACGTCGTCGAGGACCTGTACGGCAAGGAGTTCTTCCAGTACCTCAACGAGGACGCCCCGGAGTCGGCCGACGTCTTCAACCGGGCGATGACCACGTCCAGCGAGCAGTCGGCGCGCGATGTGGCGGCCCTGCTGGACCTGTCGGGCAGTGACTCGGTCGCGGACATCGGCGGCGGCCAGGGGCACGTGGTGGCCTGTCTGCTGGACAAGTACCCCTCGATGCACGGCAGTCTGCTCGACCTGCCGCGCGTGGTGGAGAACGCCGTGCCGCGGCTGCGCAAGGGCGGTGACCTCGCCGGGCGCGCCCGGATCGTGCCCGGCGACGTCCGCGCGGCGATCCCGGTCAAGGCCGACGTCTACATCATCAAGAACATCCTGGAGTGGGACGACGAGAGCACGGCGCGGACGCTGCGCAACGTCATCGGGGCCGGCGGCCCCGGAACGCGGGTCGTGGTGATCGAGAACCTGGTCGACGACACCCCGTCGATGCGGTTCAGCACCGCGATGGACCTGCTGCTGCTCCTGAACGTAGGCGGGGCGAAGCACACCACCGACAGCATGGTGGGCCGGCTGACCGCGGCCGGCCTGGTCGTCGACGACATGCGTCCGGTCAACCCGTATCTGCACGCGTTCGACTGCCACGTACCGGGGTGAGGGCGCCACACTCCGCAGACCACCGGTCGCCGGGCCCGCGACGCTGCGGGCCCGGCGACCGGTGGCCGTTCGGGGGGCGGACGGCTCAGGGGCGCTCCCAGACGTAGAAGCGGCGGGCCATGGCGTCCTTCGGCGAGCGCCAGGTCTGCGGGTCGTACGCGCTGACGTACGCCGACAGCCGCTCGCTGATGTCCCGGAACTCGGGGTGCTCGGTCACCTTGGCGATGGCCGGGCCGGGCTCGCGCTCGGACTCGACCAGGTGCATGTACACGTCGCCGAACTGGAAGAGGCTGCGCCGTACGACGCCGACGAGGTGCGGCAGTTCTCCCCGGTCGGACTCCTCGAACACCTTGGCGATGTCGGGGGCCGAACCGGGGGCCATGCGGGCGACGATGAGGGCCTGGTGCATCGGACCGTGTCCTCCGTCCGGCTCAGTCGGCCAGGGCCGGCGCGGGCCGGTGTCCGGCGGCGGCCTTCTCGATCTTGTCCCGGATCAGGGCCATCTGGACCTTGGAGTTCCGGTTGATGTTGTCGGTCATCCAGTCGTCGTCGACCGGGGCGTCCGGCTTCATCTCGAAGTCCTGCGTCCACACCATCCGGGTGCCGGCGGTCACCTCCTCGTACTGCCAGTGGATGTTCATGTAAGCGAAGGGCCCGGTCTCGACACGACGGGCCCTGACCGTGAGGGTGTCGCGGTCCGGCTCCCGCTCGGAGACCCAACTCCAGACGGTGCCGTTCTCGTCCGGGTGCATGGTCAGCCGGAAGGTCGTCTTCGCGCCCTCCCGGGAGATGACCTCGCAGGCCGCGTACTCACTGAACAGCTGCGGCCACCTCTCCAGGTCGTTGGTCATGTCCCAGACGAGGTCCAGGGGGGCGGCGATGGTGATCTCGTTCTGTGTGTGTCCGGCCATGTCAGGCTCCTGCCATGAGAGTGCTGTTGATGAGGTCGAGGAACTGCCGGGGGGTCTTGCAGCGCTCCGCGTCGGGCGGCATCGGCGTGCCGTGACGGTTCTCCAGTTCGCCGACGATGCCGAGCAGGCCGAGCGAGTCGATGCCGAGGACGTCGAAGCCCACGTCGCTCTGCTGCTCGAGGTCCTGCGGGGCGACGGTGACCCCGGCCGCCTTCTTCATGAGCCCGGCCAGTTCTTCCACGGTGATTTGGGCAGTCATGCGGTTCCTCTCCTTTACTGCGAGGCAGTGCTGCGGCGCTCCCCGCGACGAGGCGCCCCGCTACGAGGCGTCGGCGGCGCCGTGCCGGAGCACCAGCGCCGAGTTGGACCCCATGAGTCCCCGGCTGAGGACCAGCGCCGTGCGCAGTTCGGCGGCGCGGGCACGGCCGGTCACGAGGTCGAGGTCGTGACAGACGTCGAAGACGTTGGGGGTGGGTGGGATCAGTCCGTGCTCCATCGCGAGCACGGCCGCAGCGGTGTCCAGCACGGGCGCGGCGCAGTAGCCCCGGCCGATGCCGGTCTTCGGCGCGGTGACCGGCACCCGCCTGCCGTGCCCGCCCAGGACGTCGGCGATGGCCAGCGCCTCGGCGCGGTCCGCCGCCGGCACCCCGAGAGCGTCGGCGAACACGACGTCGATCTCCTCGGGGGCGCAGCCGGCCTCGTCCAGGGCTCCCCGCACGGCCTGGGCGAGCCCCTGCCGGGACTCGTCCCAGCGGGAGGCCCCGGTGAACGTCGCCGCGTGCCCCGCGACGAGCGCCCGCACTCGCGCGCCCCGCTCACGCGCCACGTCCGCCGCCTCCACGACGAGCATCGCGCCGCCCTCGGCGGGCACGAATCCGCAGGCCGCGGTGGTGAACGGACGGTAGGCACGGGTCGGGTCGTCGACGGTGCTCAGCTCCTCGTAGCCGAGCTGGCAGACCATCGAGTACGGGGCCAGCGGCGCCTCGGTCGAGCCGGCCACGATCACATCGGTGCCGCGCCGCACGGCCCGCGCCGCATGGGCGACCGCGTCCAGACCGCCCGCCTCGTCGGCGGCCACGACCGAGCACGGGCCTTTGAAACCGCGGCGGATGGAGATCTGGCCGGTGCTGGCGGCGTAGAACCAGGCGATGGACTGGTACGGGCCGACGAACCGGCTTCCCCTTCCCCACAGTCGCTGCAGCTCCCGCTGGCCGAACTCGCCGCCGCCGGAGCCGGCCGCGGTGACCACGCCGATGGAGAACGGCGCGTCGGCGGTGTCGGCCGACCCGAGACGGGCGTCGTCCAGCGCCAGGTCGGCCGCGGTCATTGCGTAGTGCGTGAACCGGTCCGTCTGGACGAGGTAGCGCTCCTCGACCGCCGCCGCCGGGTCGAAGGCGCGGACCTCGCCGGCCACCTTCAGCGGCAGCTGCCCACAGCCCTCGCGGGTGATCCGGTCGAGGACGCTGAGCCCTTCCTGGGTGGACTTCCAGAAGGTGTCGGTGCTGGTTCCGTTGGGCGCGACCACACCGATGCCGGTAATGGCCGCGCGCCGTTCATGGGGTGCGCTCATCGTGCCTTCTCCCTGGGACGGGTCAGGATCACCGCGGACTGGAACCCGCCGAACCCGCTGCCCACGGAGAGCACGCTGTCCAGCTTCCGTTCGCGGGCGACGCGCGGGACGTAGTCCAGGTCGCACTCGGGGTCGGGGGTCTCGTAGTTCGCGGTCGGCGGCACGACCTGCTTGGCCAGCGCCAGCACACAGGCCACGACCTCGATCGCGCCGATCGCCCCGAGGGAGTGCCCCACCATGGACTTGATGGAGCTCATGGGCGTGTCGTAGGCGTGCTCACCGAGCGCCCGCTTCACGGCCGCCGTCTCGTGGCGGTCGTTCTGCCGGGTTCCCGAGCCGTGCGCGTTGACGTAGTCGATCGCGGAGCCGTCGAGCCGGGAGTGGTCCAGGGCGACCGATATCGCCCGGGCCATCTCCAGGCCCTCACTGGTCAGGCCGGTCATGTGGTAGGCGTTGCCGTAGGTGGCGTAGCCGCTGAGCTCGCAGTACACGTGCGCGCCTCGGGCCCGCGCGTGTTCCAGCTCCTCCAGGACGAGCACCGCGCCGCCCTCGCCCATGACGAACCCGTCACGGTTGTTGTCGAAGGGCCGGGAGGCGTGTGCCGGGTCGTCGTTGTTCGGCGACGTGGCCTTGATCGCGTCGAAGCACGCCATGGTGATCGGTGAGATCGGCGAGTCCGACGCGCCCGTTATGCAGATGTCGGCACGGCCTTCCTCGACGGTATGGAAGGCGTATCCGACCGCGTCCAGGCCCGAGGTGCAGCCCGTGGAGACGGTCTGCACCGGCCCCTGCGCTCCGAAGCGTTCCGCCACGGCGGAGGCCAGGGTGCTGGGCGAGAACGCCCGGTGCAGCTGGGGTTCCGCCTCGCGGTGGTCCACGTCCCAGCGCTGCCCTCGGTGGCTGACCAGGACGTAGTCGTGCTCCAGGCGGGTGGTGCCGCCGACCGCGGTCCCCAGGGAGACCCCGACCCGCCAGGGGTTCTCCCCGGCGAGGTCGAGTCCGGAGTCCCGGACTGCCTCGTCCCCGGCCACCAGGGCGAACTGGATGTACCGGTCCGCCCGCTCGATCTGCTCGGCGTCCAGGCCGTGCGCCACGGGGTCGAAGTCGCACTCCGCGGCTATCTGCGAGCGCAGGCCTGTCGGGTCGAAGAAGGTGATGCCCCGCGTCGCGGTCCGGCCGTCGGCGAGCAAATCCCAGAACGCCGGTACGCCGATCCCGCCCGGAGCCACGATGCCTATGCCGGTGACCGCCACGCGCCGGGTCATGACCGGACCCGGCCTCGGTCGGCCGTGCGGTCGGCGCCCGCCCCGGCTCCCTCCGTGACGACCGCGGCGGCACCGATGACCTCGGTCTCCTCGGTGTCGACATGACCCAGCTGCGGACGCGGCGCCAGCGGACCCAGGTGGAAGACGATGCGCGCCTCCACCTTGCCGACGTTGCGGAAGCGGTGCCGCATGTGGGCGGGGATCATCAGGCCCTGCTCCGGTCGCAGCGGCTGCGGCTCGCCGTCCAGGTCCACCTCCAGCTGCCCGCAGACGACGTACACGAACTCCTCGGAGTAGGGGTGGTAGTGCTCAGCGATGCGGTCGCCGGGCTGCACGATGGCCACTCCCATGAAACCGCTGGTCGATCCCACCGTGGTCGGGGTGAGCATGGCGCGCAGATCACCGCCGCGCCGGACATTGGGCTCGACCTCGCTGAGGTCCACGATTCTCGGACGGGATTTGATCACGACGTTCCTCCGATGGGTGTGCTGCGTCGGCATTGGGGAGTGGCCACCGGGTCAGGCGTCCGGCGAGCGGCGGTCGGTGACGAGGTCCATGCGGACCGCGGCGCCGTACAGGAGCTTCTTGAGCTCGGCGGCCTGTGCGAACCCCGGCAGGGCGGGGTCGGCACCGCCGGCGCCACGCACATCGACCAGCCGCACCACGACGTCGTCGCGCTGGAAGATCGTGCTGCGCAGGACCGGGCTCGCCGGGTCCTCCGCCGCCGCCTCGTCGTGCTGGGCGAGCAGTTCGGCCAGCCGCATGCCGTTGCCGGGCTTCGCCGGGTAGTACAGCGCGTGCCGCTGGCCGTCGTGCGGCTCGTCCGCGGTCACATGGTGTACGGCGGGCAGCGCCGCCCGGGTGAAGAAGACCCGCGCCGACTCCTGGTCGTTGAGGTCCCGCTCCTGCTCCAGATACGGGTTGATGGCCTCCTCCACGGCACGGATCTCGGGCTGCCGGGCCACGTGGCGCAGCGCCGCGAGCAGATCGCCGCGCACCTCGATGGCCCGTACGACCCGGTTGCCGTGCATGAACAGGGAGGTGCGGCACAGTCGCGTGCCGGCATCGACCCGGGCCTCGGGCGAGGCGTAGTTCGCGAGGATCTTCGCGACCTCCGGCTCGCTGCCCGGCTTGACCGTGAAGGTCAGGGCGTGGCGGATCACGCCGTCACCGATCCGCGGCTGGGCCTGCAGCCGGCGCTGCGACGCCCTGCCCGCCGCCTCGCCGCCGGTCTCACGGACGATGTGGAAGCGCAGTGACCGGGTGTCCCGCACGCAGCTGTGCAGCGGCTGCACCATCCGCACGTGCTCCTCGCTGTTCACCCAGGCGAGGAACGGCGGGGCACTTTCCCACTCACTCGTGATGAGCCATTGGGATGGATTCTCGATCGACTGGCAGAGTTGGTCACTGACATGGCCGGGCACGGACGCAACCTGGTTGCACAGCTGCTCGTAGGCCTCCAGGAACTGCTGCTGTGCTCCGTCGTACACGTCGACCAGCAGGACGACCCGCAGCCGGGAGCCGTCGAACACGGACTGGGAGACTTTCGACACCTGTCGCGACAGCGTTTCTGAAACACGCTCAGACGTTGTGGTCATCCTGCGCACATCTCCTTCACGGGGCAGGGGCGGACGTCGGCCGCGGGTGACGCGACGTCAGCGTTCCTTGATCCTGTGCCGGTCCCCAGCAGTGCGCGACTCGTATGAACCACGTGGGTGATTGGGCGCGCCGAGGCGCTCCCACAAGGCCTAAGAGGGCATGGAACCTCACAGGCGCCTCATGCGCGCACCCCTGCCTCTGGAGGCTTCGATGCTTCGAAAAGCCGACCACCGGGTCCCCGTCCTCATCGTGGGCGGGTCTCTGGTGGGCCTGTCCATGTCCGTTTTCCTGGGCCGTCTCGGTGTGCGGCACATGCTGGTCGAGCGGCACTCAGGGACTTCGCATCACCCACGCGGACGCGGCAACAACGTCCGGACGATGGAACTGTTCCGGGTGGCCGGCATCGAACCGGACATCCATACGGCGGCCTCGCTGCTCTCGGTCAACCACGGCATCCTGCAGGCCCCGACGCTGGTCGGCGACGCCGGGGAATGGCTGTTCAGGCACATCGACCCCAGCGGCGGACTGGCGAGGTTCAGCCCCACGGGGTGGTGCCTGTGCAGCCAGAACGACCTGGAGCCGGTGCTGGTGGACAGCGCCCGCAGACTCGGTGGCGATCTGCGCTACTCCCATGAGATGGAGGCCTTCGAGCACGACGCCGAAGGGGTGACGGCGATCGTCCGGGACCGAGGGACCGAGGAGCGCTACACCGTCCACGCGGACTACCTCGTCGCCGCCGACGGCCCGCGCAGCCCCGTCCGCGAGCGGCTCGGCATCCACCAGACCGGGCCGGGCGAGCTGTTCGCGAACGTCAGCGTCACCTTCCGGTCCAAGCTCCTCGCCGACGTGGTCGGCGACCGGCGTTTCATCTGCTGCTATCTCACCGACCCCGAGGCCGACGGCGCCCTGCTGCCCGTCGACAACAAGGAGCGCTGGGTCTTCCACGCGCCCTGGCACCCCGAGCGGGGCGAGACGCTCGACGAGTTCACCGAGGACCGGCTCGCCCGGCACATCCGCCGTGCGGTCGGCGTCCCCGACCTCGACGTGGAGCTCACCGGCAAGGCGTCCTGGCGGGCCGCCGAACGCGTCGCCGACCGCTACCGCGAGGGCCGGGTGTTCCTCGCCGGGGACTCCGCCCACGAGATGTCCCCGACCGGCGCGTTCGGCTCCAACACCGGCATCCAGGACGCGCACAACCTCGCCTGGAAACTCGCCGCCGTGCTCGAGGGCTGGGCGGGTCCGCACCTGCTGGAGACCTACGACACCGAGCGCCGCCCGGTGGCCGCCGCCACCAGCGCCCGCGCCTCGGCACGCTCCGTGGAGCACAGCCACCCCGGCTTCTCGCCCAGCCCCGGCGTGGGCGACAAGAAGGGCGGCATCCTGCCCGTCGTCCTCGGCTACCGCTACCCGAAGGGCGCCGTCATCGACGCCGACCCGGCGCAGCCCGTGGTGCCCGAGGTCATGGACCTCACCGGGCAGCCCGGCAGCCGGGCGCCCCACATGTGGCTGCACCGCGGCGGCGAGCGGATCTCCACGATCGACCTCTACGAACGCTCACTGGTCCTGCTCACCGACGCGCCGGACGACGCGGGCTGGCACGCCGCCGCCCGCCGCGTCGCCGACCGGGACGGCGTACGGCTCGACGCGTACCGGATCGGACCGGGCCCCGACGCCGACCTGACCTACGACTCCGACACCGACGACTGGGCACAGGTCCACGGCACCACGGCCGACGGCGCGGTCCTGGTACGCCCGGACGGATTCGTGGCCTGGCGGGCACCGGGCGCCGTACCGGACCCGGAGGCGGCCCTGCGCAAGATCCTCGCGACCCTCCTGCGCACGGGCTGACCCCACCCCACACACACCGAAGGCCACCCGCACGGAAATCCGCGGGTGGCCTTCGCCGTAGGGAGCCCCCTGTCGGATTCGAACCGACGACCTTCGCTTTACAAGAGCGGCGCTCTGACCAGCTGAGCTAAGGAGGCCTGCACGTGTGCGTGGTGCGTGCGTGCCCGTGCAGTGTACCCAGGTCCCCGGGGCGGCTCGTCGAAAATTTCGGCGAAGTTCACAGTCCTCCGGCTACTGACAGACCGGTGAACGCCAGGTACCGTCCTGACCCAGTGCACTCTTGTGGACTACACCAACCACCTTCCTACTCGGATCGTCCGGCACGTTCCTGCCGGTAGAAGGGGTCCATTCACCATGGCCACTGTCACGTTCGACAAGGCGACCCGGATCTACCCGGGTTCCACCAAGCCCGCCGTCGATGGTCTCGACATCTCGATCGAGGACGGCGAATTCCTCGTCCTGGTCGGTCCGTCCGGCTGCGGCAAGTCCACCTCGCTCCGCATGCTCGCGGGGCTCGAGGACGTCAACGCCGGCGCCATCCGCATCGGCGACCGCGACGTCACCCACCTGCCGCCGAAGGACCGGGACATCGCCATGGTGTTCCAGAACTACGCGCTCTACCCGCACATGTCGGTCGCCGACAACATGGGCTTCGCGCTCAAGATCGCCGGCGTCAACAAGGCGGAGATCCGGCAGAAGGTCGAGGAGGCCGCGAAGATCCTCGACCTCACCGAGTACCTGGACCGCAAGCCGAAGGCCCTGTCCGGCGGTCAGCGCCAGCGTGTCGCCATGGGCCGCGCCATCGTGCGTGAGCCGCAGGTCTTCCTCATGGACGAGCCGCTGTCCAACCTGGACGCCAAGCTCCGTGTCTCCACCCGTACGCAGATCGCGTCGCTGCAGCGCCGGCTCGGCATCACCACCGTCTACGTCACCCACGACCAGGTCGAGGCCATGACGATGGGCGACCGCGTGGCGGTCCTCAAGGACGGTCTGCTCCAGCAGGTCGACTCGCCGCGCAACATGTACGACCGCCCGGCCAACCTCTTCGTCGCCGGCTTCATCGGCTCCCCCGCCATGAACCTGGTCGAGGTCCCGATCACCGACGGCGGTGTGAAGTTCGGCAACAGCGTCGTCCCGGTCAACCGCGAGGCCCTCAAGGCCGCCTCCGACAAGGGCGACCGCACTGTCACGGTCGGCGTCCGCCCCGAGCACTTCGACGTGGTCGAGCTGGGCGGCGGCGTCGCCTCCGCCCTGTCCAAGGACACCGAGGACGCCCCGGCGGGTCTCGCGGTCTCCGTGAACGTCGTCGAGGAGCTGGGCGCCGACGGCTACGTCTACGGCACCGCCGAGGTCGGCGGCCAGACGAAGGACCTGGTGGTCCGCGTCAACGGCCGTCAGGTCCCGGAGAAGGGCGCGCAGCTGCACGTCGTGCCGCGGCCGGGCGAGACCCACGTGTTCTCGACCTCCACGGGCGAGCGTCTCTCCGACTGACCTCGGACAATTCACCCAGGTTGACGACAAGGGCCCCGCAGACCGCTGCGGGGCCCTTTGCGTCGCCACCGGATACCCCGGCAAGACAGTTCATTTCGATCGGCGTACGTCAACCCGTCACCCTTGAGGGGGCACGACTTCGTCCCTCGAAACGGTGACCAAATGTCGCCAAATCATCACTGGGCGCTACCCTCACACGCGTGAAGCACTCCACCACCCAACAGACACGACGCGGCCACCGGGGTCCTGCCCGCCGGATCGGCCGCACCCTCGCCCTTGTCCTGCCCGTCGTCCTGGTGCTCTCCGGGACCCTCGCGGTCACCCGAGTCAACTGGACGGGGAGCCCCCGGAACTCGGTGCTCACCGCCTCGGACATCTCCTCGGCGGAGGTGTCGTCCGCGCGGGCCGGAGCCGTCTCCCGTGCCCCGCAGGACGTGCTGCGCGACCAGCTGATGACCGAGCTGCAGGACAAGAACCCCGGCGAGGTGCTCACCCACCTCCAGCAGGCGGTCAACGGCCACCCGTCGCTCGCGAAGCACTGCACCTCCATCGCCCGTGCCCTCGGCCGCGCCGCGGTCCGTATGTACGGCGCCTCGCGCGCCCAGGCGTACGCCCGCCCGGTCTGCGACACCTCCTTCGCCTCCGGCGTCCTGGCCGCGCACAGCTGACAGCGGCGTTCGAGAGTCCGGTAATGGCTGATTAAGGAACGGTTGCAGGCGAAAGTCACGAGCGGGGCGCCACGTACAGTTCGGTCATGACCCATCCGAACGCCGCGTCGCGCCCCACTCAAGCTGTCATCCTGGCCGGTGGCCAGGGCTCACGGCTGCGTCCCTACACCGACGACCGGCCCAAGCCGATGGTCGAGATCCCCGGCACCGGCACCCCGATCGTCGGCCACCAGCTGTCCTGGCTCGCCGAGGAGGGCGTGACGGACGTGGTGGTCTCCTGCGGCCACCTCGCCGAGGTCCTGCAGAAGTGGCTGGACTCGGCCGACCTGCCGGTCACCGTTACCACCGTCGTGGAGACGGAACCCCTCGGCCGCGGCGGCGGCCTGAAGTACGCGGCTGCCCATCTGCCCCGCCCGGACCGGCCCTGGTACGCCACCAACGGCGACATCTGGACCCGTTTCTCGCTGCGCGAGATGGCGGACTTCCACACCGAGCGCGACGCCGTCGCGACCCTTGCGCTGGCGCGGCCGCGCATTCCCTGGGGCGCCGTGCAGACGGACGGCTTCGGGCACATCACGGACTTCATCGAGGCCCCGCCGTCGACCTTCGAGATCAACGCGGGCGTCTATGTGTTCTCGCCCGAGTTCGCCGGGCTGCTTCCCGAGCGGGGCGACCACGAGCGGACCACGTTCCCGCATCTGGCACGCGAGCGGCGGCTGGCGGGCTACCCGATCCCGCAGGGGGCGTACTGGCGGGCCATCGACACGGCGAAGGATCTGACGGAGGCGGCGAAGGAGCTGGCCGCTCTGGGGCGGTGACAGTGGGGCGCGCTGTCGTCCCCTAGGCCGGAAGGGCCCCGCACCTCGTGGTGCGGGGCCCGTTCGGCGCCGAATGCCGCTCCTGCTCCTAGCCCAGCAGGCCGCCCACCAGGCCCGGCTGGCCCGAGGACGTGTTGCCGCCGCCGGTGCCCGTGCCGCCGGTCGAGCCGGTGCCGCCCGTCGCTGCGCCGCCGGAGGTGGGGCCCGAGGTGGTGCTGGGGGCCCGGCCGGCCGGGGAGGTGTGCCGCGGCGGGGCCTGGCCCACGGTGCCCTGGGTCTGGCTGGGGGCACCGCCGGTGGCGGCGCCGGACGAGTGGGCCGCGCCCGGGGTCGTCGCCGCGCTGGACGGCGAGGTGGAGGCCGTGGCGCCCCGGGACGGCGCGGTCGAGGCCGCCGGAGCCTTCTGGCGCTGCTTGGCGGGCCCGCCCGGGAGCGGGGAGCCCGGCAGCTGGTTGCGCGGGGCCTCGCCGGGGCCCGGCACGACCACACGGCTGGAGTCGCGGACGGCGCCGCCCAGCAGGGAGCCGATGAGCAGGGTGATGCCGACGGTGACGGCCGTGATCAGGGCACCGCGGCGCAGGACGTAGCGACGCAGATCCCAGATGTCCGAGCGGGGTCCGAGGGTGCGCCAGGCACGGCCCGCGAGGCGGCCGTCGACGGAGTAGACGGGGGCGCCGGCGATGATCAGCGGGGACCAGGCGGCCAGGTAGATGATGTCGGGGGCGTCGTAGGCCGGGACGGTCTTCCAGCTGACGGTGACGATGAGCGCGGCGGAGAGCAGCGCACCGAAGACCGCGGCCACCCGCTGCCAGCAGCCCAGGATCGTGAGGACGCCCACGACGACCTGGAGGAAGGCGATGACGAGCCCCGAGCCGACCGGATGCTGCAGCGCGAACTGCCGCAGTGGCTCGGCGACTTCCCAGGGGTGCAGGGTGTTGAGCCACTTCACCATGGAGCCGCGCTTGCCGCCGTCGAAGTAGACGGGGTCGCAGAGCTTGCCCATGCCGGCGTAGATGGAGATGAAGCCGAGGAAGATCCGCAGCGGGAGCAGGACCACACCGAGGTTCAACCGGCGACCGGGGTAGTACGCGTGCCGGGCCGGGTCTTCGGCGTGACGCCTGGTGCGGGGGGCAGGGGGCGCCTCGGCCGGCTCCTCGTAGTCCTCGTAGTCCTCGAACTCGTCGTCGCCATAGGGATGTTCGCCGTAGGCGGGTTCGTCGTAGGCGCTGCCCACGGTCCGCATGGGAGGCAGCAGCCGGTTCTCCCCGGCGGCGGGCGCGCGCGGGCCGACGACGGGGGTCTCGACGGTGCGGTCGAAGCCGTCGTAACCGACGTCGCCGTAGCCGCCCCCGAGACCGACGCGCGGGATGACCCGGGTGGCCCCGGCGTCGACGGACGGGTCGTCGGCATAGCGGACGCTGCCGCCCCGCACGGCCTGGAGCAGCCGGTGGGCGCCGGTGTCGTCGGGGGCGGACCTGCCGCTCCAGACGACGGGGCGGCGCCGGCGCGGGGCCGGGGCCGCTCCACCCGCCGTGCCGACGACCGGGACGCGGGCGGTGTGCTCGGTGACGCTCAAGTGCCGTGCGACCCGCGGGGATTGGGTACGCCTCGTCGATACGCCCAGTTGCACGCGGAAGCTCGCGTGATTGACGATGACCTGCGCCGGATCGCTCGGCACCTTCACCATGCTCAGCGCGGGAGCGTCGTCGAATCCCGACGAGCGGTCCCCCGTGGGTGTGCGGGGTGTTCTGGTGTCCACACTCATCTAACCGAGTGACGTGGTGTTAGGACACTGCTTTGACCGGTCCGAACTGTCCGGACCGCGTCAAGCTTGTCCTGGACGCCGGATTTAGCCCGTACGGGTGAACTTACGGACGCGCGTTCAAGCGCGCCCGCAGTCGTCGTCGGCTGCTCGCGAACTCGCCGTCGGCGTGTCCCCGACCCGCCGTCAGCTCCGGCGCCGAGCGGCCTCGTACAGCACGATCCCCGCCGCCACACCGGCGTTGAGCGACTCCGCGCCACCCGGCATCGGGATCCGTACCCGGAAGTCGCAGGTCTCGCCGACCAGTCGGGACAGGCCCTTGCCCTCGCTGCCGACGACGATGACGACGGGGCCCTGAAGGGCCGCCAGGTCACCGAGTTCGGCCTCTCCGTCGGCGGCGAGGCCGACGACCACGATCCCGGCCTTCTTGTACGACTCCAGGGCGCGCGTCAGGTTGGTGGCGCGGGCGACGGGCGTACGGGCCGCCGTACCGGCGGAGGTCTTCCAGGCACCGGCGGTCATGCCGGCCGCGCGCCGCTCGGGCACCACGACGCCGTGGCCGCCGAAGGCGGAGACGGAGCGGACGACGGCGCCGAGGTTGCGCGGGTCGGTCACCCCGTCGAGGGCGACGATCAGCGGGTCCTCACCCTCGTCGTAGGCGGCGTCGGCGAGGTCCTCGGGGTGCGCGTACTCGTACGGCGGGACCTGGAGGACCAGACCCTGGTGGTTGAGCCCGTTGGTCATACGGTCGAGCTCGGGGCGCGGGGCCTCCATGAGGTTGATGCCCCCGCGTTCGGCGGCGAGCTGCAGGGCCTCGCGGACGCGCTCGTCGTTGTCGATGAACTGCTGGACGTAGAGGGTGTTCGCGGGCACGCCCTCGCGCAGCGCCTCGACGACCGGGTTGCGGCCGACGACCAGCTCGGAGGACGTCTTGCCGCCGCCCCGGCGCTGCTGCGGACGCCCCTGGGCGCGGCGCACCTTCGCGTTCGCGGCGCGCTGCTTGGCGTGTCCCTTGCGCATCTCGGCGGGCGGGGTCGGCCCCTTGCCCTCGAGGCCCCGGCGCCGCTGGCCGCCACTGCCGACCTGCGCGCCCTTCTTGCCGGACATGCGGCGGTTGTTCGCGGCCATGACCTACCTGTTCTCTACGGAAGCGTGCGTACGTGTATATGCAGTGTGCCGCCCGGACACCCGGGCGGCACAATCGATCATCGGACCGTCGGTGGGCCTCAGCGTGGGCCGAGGCTCCAGCGTGGCCCCTGCGGGCTGTCCTCGATGACCAGACCGGACTGGTTGAGCTGGTCGCGGATGGCGTCCGCGGTGGCCCAGTCCTTGCGGGAGCGGGCCGCCTCGCGCTGGTCGAGGACCAGTCGTACGAGGCTGTCGACCACGCCGTGCAGGTCCTCGCCGCGGTCGGCGCCGGCGCCGGCCCAGTGCGGGTCGAGCGGGTCGAGACCCAGGACACCGAGCATGGCGCGCACCTCGGCGAGGCGGGCGACGGCGGCTTCCTTGTCGTCGGCGGCGAGTGCGGAGTTGCCCTGCCGGACCGTGGTGTGCACGACGGCCAGTGCCTGCGGGACACCGAGGTCGTCGTCCATCGCCTCGGCGAACGCGGGCGGTACCTCGGCGGACGGCTCGACGACGCCCCCGGACAGCTCGATGACGCGCTGCACGAAGCCCTCGATCCGCGCGAACGCGGACTCGGCCTCGCGCAGGGCCTCCTCGCTGTACTCGATCATCGAGCGGTAGTGCGGCGTGCCGAGGTAGTAGCGCAGCACGATCGGACGCCACGCCTTGACCATCTCGGAGACCAGGACGCTGTTGCCCAGCGACTTGGCCATCTTCTCGCCGGCCATGGTCACCCAGGCGTTGTGCACCCAGTACTGGGCGAAGTCGTCGCCGTAGGCCTTGGCCTGGGCGATCTCGTTCTCGTGGTGCGGGAAGATCAGGTCGAGTCCGCCGCCGTGGATGTCGAAGGCGGAGCCCAGGTACTTGTGGGCCATGGCCGAGCACTCCAGGTGCCAGCCCGGGCGCCCGTCTCCCCACGGCGTCGGCCAGGTCGGCTCGCCGGGCTTGGCGGACTTCCACATGGCGAAGTCGCGCGGGTCCCGCTTGCCGGTCTCGCCCTCGCCGGAGGGCTGGAGCAGGTTGTCGAGCTCCTGCCGGGACAGCTCCAGGTACCGCGGGAAGGAACGCACGTCGAAGTAGACGTTGCCGTCCGCCGCGTAGGCGTGGCCGCGCTCGATCAGGCCCTGCATCATCTCGATCATCTCGGTGATGTGGCCGGTGGCGCGGGGCTCGTACGTCGGCGGCAGGCAGCCGAGTGCCGTGTAGCCGTCGTCGAACGCGCGCTCGTTCTCGTACCCGATGGACCACCAGGGCCGGTTCTGCTCGTGGGCCTTGTTGATGATCTTGTCGTCGATGTCGGTGACGTTCCTGATGAACGTCACCTCGTAGCCCCGGTGGGCGAACCATCGGCGCATGATGTCGAAGTTGAGGCCCGAGCGGATGTGCCCGATGTGCGGCGCCGACTGCACGGTGGCACCACACAGGTAGATCGAGACACAACCCGGCGTGAGCGGGGTGAAGTCACGGATCTGCCGGGCGTTGGTGTCGTACAGCCGAATAGTCACCACTCCAGGGTAGTGGGCGCCGGGTAGTGCCTTGCGACCTGCCGCCGAAGGACCGCGAATTCGTGACGTTGCCTCCGGCGGTTCGGCGGTCATTTCGCGCCGGGTGCCGGTGCGTGTGGTCGTGCCGGTGCGTTTTGGCTCACGGCCCTGGGGGCTGCCGCCCCCAGACCCCCGCTTCGGCGTTGACGGCCTCGTCCTCAAGCTCCCCCAAGCTCTACGAGCAGGGGGTACCCCCACGGGCCGGCTGGTCGGCCTCGGCCAGGACCCCCGGCTCGTCCTCAATCAGGACTGGCCGGCTGGGTCCACCCGGACGACCAGCGCCGTGGCCACCGCCATCAGGCCCTCGTCCCGGCCCGGGAAGCCAAGGCCGTCGGTCGTGGCGCCGGAGACGGAGACCGGGGCGCCGGCCGCCTCCGAGAGGAGTTTCTGGGCCTCGTCACGGCGCTTTCCGATCTTGGGGCGGGGGCCGACGACCTGGACCGCGATGTTGCCGATGCGGAAACCCGCCTCGCGCACGATCCGGGCCGCCTCGGTGAGCAGGGTGACACCGGACGCGCCCGACCACTCCGGGCGCCCGGTGCCGAAGTGCTGTCCCAGGTCGCCGAGGCCGGCCGCCGAGAAGAGCGCGTTGCACGCGGCGTGGGCGACGACGTCCGCGTCGGAGTGACCGGCCAGGCCCGGCCCCTCGCCCTCCCACTTCAGGCCGGCGCACCACAGCTCGCGGCCCTCTTCGAAGGCGTGGATGTCGGTGCCGATGCCGACCTGGGGAAGCACCGTGTCAGAAGCCATCGTTCAGCCTCCGGCGGGCCAGGACCGCCTCCGCGAGGACCAGGTCCAGCGGGCGGGTGACCTTGAAGGC
Source organism: Streptomyces sp. HUAS 15-9 (assembly GCF_025642155.1). NCBI lineage: Bacteria > Bacillati > Actinomycetota > Actinomycetes > Kitasatosporales > Streptomycetaceae > Streptomyces > Streptomyces qianjiangensis. The sequence goes on from NZ_CP106798.1 coordinate 4,038,949, forward strand.
CTCCTCGTGGCCGGGGACCACCACGACCGGCTCGCCGAGCCGCTCGACCATGCCTGCGCAGTCGGTGACGTCGTCGGTGACGGTCTCGTGGGCCCGTACGAGCGTCGCCCGGTCGAAGCCCTGCGGTGTCTGTACGGCGCGCAGCCGGGCGCGTTCGGGTGTGGCCAGCACCGGCTCGGGCTCGCCGGGCACCGCCGCGGGCTCGACCTCCTTGACGGTGTCGGCGAGCGGCAGCGCGGGGACGACGGCGTGAGCTCCGTCACGTACCGCGTCGATCACCGCGTCCACGGTGTCCACGGGCACGAGCGGACGGGCCGCGTCATGCACCAGGACGATGCCGTAGTCGGGCGGGAGCGCGTCGAGGCCCAGCTTCACCGACTCCTGGCGGGAGTCCCCGCCGGGCACGACCAGGAAGTCCGTCCGCTCGGGCAGTGCGTGCGCGTCGAGCAGCGACTTGACCTCGGCGGTGCCGTCCGGCGGGGCCACGACGACCACCAGGGAGACGGCGCGGGAGGCGGCGAGCGCGCGTACGGCGTGGATGAGCATGGGAGTGCCGCCCAGCGTGCGGAGCGCCTTGGGGGCGCCCGGACCGAGGCGTACGCCCCGGCCGGCGGCCGGAATCACCGCGGCCGTACGCAACTCCGCGGGCGAAGGGCGCGAATCGTCAGACATCGGTTCCTGTCAGGTTTGTGTGCTCGGCCAACGTGGGTATGGCCTGGGAAGTGCCGGGCGCGACGCCCCGACCGGACCCTTCCGTGACACCGGTCGAGCCAGCTGCCCGGGCCCGGCACGCCATGTGTCGGGGTATCGGGGGGAAATCCCTTCGACTTGATACTCGATCGATCCGATACTCGATTTCGAGCGGGCGGTCCGAGTATCCGGGTATGGGGATCCGAGTATGTGAGAGGCGTACGGCATCCGGGTACGAACATGCCGCAGCGCCCGGCGACAAAAGTCACGTCATCGGGCACCGCGGCATTTCACTGTGCTGAGCAGAGCGGGCGCAGCCGGCTTCGCGTCAGGACGCGAGGACCTCGTCGAGCAGGGCCTCGGCCTTGTCCTCGTTCGTGTTCTCCGCAAGAGCGAGCTCGCTCACCAGGATCTGGCGGGCCTTGGCGAGCATGCGCTTCTCACCGGCGGAGAGTCCACGCTCGCGCTCACGACGCCAGAGGTCACGCACGACTTCCGCGACCTTGATGACATCGCCGGAGGCAAGCTTCTCCAGATTTGCCTTGTAGCGACGAGACCAGTTCGTGGGCTCCTCGGCGTACGGCGCGCGCAGCACCTCGAAGACCCGGTCCAGCCCGTCCTGACCGACCACATCACGCACGCCCACGAACTCAGCATTGTCCGCTGGCACACGCACCGTCAGGTCACCCTGGGCGACCTTCAGCACCAAGTAGGTCTTGTCCACGCCTTTGATCTGGCGAGTTTCGATGGCCTCGATCAGCGCGGCCCCGTGATGGGGATAGACCACGGTGTCGCCAACCTTGAACGTCATGTGACAGGTACCCCTTCCGTGGCTATCCAGGGTAACACGGATACGGCGTCTTCTGAATGGCGTTTTCGCAGGTCAGGGCATATCTCGGGGCTTGACAACAGCGACAGGAACGTGCTTCGGGAGGTCGGCGGAAGCAGGTATTCGCAGGTGGGAGCGGCTCTTCGGGCGAGGTGAAACGCGTACGTTACACACATCCGGAGGCCCCTCCAAGTGGTCGAACGTCCACATTTGTCCGGTCGCAAGCGTGCGACTTCCGCTACTCCGTTCGGTTGGCCTGAGTCGGGTACGAGACGTTTCCGGAATTGATCACGGGCGCCCGGCTGAGCGGTACGGTGATCAATTCCGGGGCGGCCGCGCATTCCTTCACGGAAATTTTGCGGGACGCCTTATGTGAATGCCGTACGAGCGCGGAGTCAACCTGAGCCAAAGGGGCTCGGGAGTCACTTGTGGCACCCGGCGTACCCCCTGCACGAGCGAAGCGTGCGGGGTTGGGGGAGGGTCGGGTGCGAGCGCTCCGGAACGGCTCGGTAACCTATGGCCGCTGACAGACACTTAGGGTGGCTTTATAAGAAGGCCGCCCGCGCGTTCAAGGAGTTGCCGCCGCCGTGAGCAGCAGCCTTCGACGCGGCGCCCTCGCCGCCTCCGCCATCGCCTTCTCGATCGCCTCGCTCGCCGCCTGCGCCGCCGGCAACGACTCTCAGACGCTGCAGGTCAAGCCGGACAACGCGGCGACCAGCGTCGGCACCATCAAGGTGCAGAACGCGACCGTCATCACGCAGCCCGATCTGCAGTCCACCGGTCCGGCCGTGGTCTCCGCGACCATCTTCAACACCGGCACCACCCCGCAGACCCTGCAGTCGCTGGTCCTGCCCGGCACCGGCAAGACCGCGCAGCTCTCCCCCGCCAAGGGTGGATCGCTCACCATCCCGGCCGGCGGTCGGCTCATCCTCGGCGGCAAGAACAACGCCTCCGCCGTGCTGGCCAGCAGCCGCGAGTCGGTCCAGGACGGCAACGCCCAGAAGATCACCTTCACCTTCAGCAAGACCGGTGACGTGAGCCTGCGCGCGTTCGTCGTCCCGGCCACGCACTACTTCACCGACTGGGGCCCGAGCGAGATCCCGACGTCCTCGGCCACGCCCACGGCCGCCGCGGGCGCCTCGGCGTCCACGAGCGCCAAGCCGGGCAAGCACTCGGGGGCCACCGCGACCGCGACGGAGTCCGCCACCGGGTCCACCCCGAGCGACTCCGCGTCGGCGTCGGCCACGCCGTCCGGCCACTGACCGTCCGGCGCTGACCGGCCGTACGACCCATCCGCGCGAGTGAAGGGCGGCACCCCTCGGGGGGTGCCGCCCTTCACTCGTGTCAGTCTCACCCGTGTCGGTCCGGGTGGACGATCTACGGCTCGAACTTGTAGCCCAGCCCACGCACCGTCACCAGGTACCGCGGCGCGCCCGGGTCCGGCTCGATCTTCGCGCGCAGGCGCTTGACGTGGACGTCGAGGGTCTTGGTGTCACCGACGTAGTCGGCACCCCAGACTCGGTCGATGAGCTGCATACGGGTCAGGACGCGGCCGGCGTTGCGCAGCAGCATCTCCAGAAGGTCGAACTCCTTGAGCGGGAGGTCCACCTTCGAGCCGGAGACCGTCACCACGTGCCGGTCGACGTCCATCCGGACCGGGCCCGCCTCCAGGGCGGCAGGCGTGACTTCCTCCGGCTCACCGCGGCGGCGCAGCACGGCGCGGATGCGGGCGACCAGCTCCCGCGAGGAGAACGGCTTGGTGACGTAGTCGTCGGCTCCTATCTCCAGGCCGACGACCTTGTCGATCTCGCTGTCCTTGGCGGTCACCATGATCACCGGGACGTTGGAGCGGCCGCGCAGCTGGCGGCACACCTCCGTGCCGGGCAGCCCCGGCAGCATCAGGTCGAGGAGGACGAGGTCGGCGCCGTTGCGCTCGAACTCGTCGAGGCCGTCGGGGCCCGTGGCCGCCACGGCGACCTCGAAGCCCTCCTTGCGGAGCATGTACGACAGGGCGTCGGAGAAGGACTCCTCGTCCTCGACGACGAGCACTCGGGTCACGGAAGGACCTCCGGGGCGGGAAGCGTTTCGTACGCGGTTGAGTCGGGGGATTCGTGGGATGCGGCTGAGTGGGAGGACGCGGGGGACGGATGTGCGGTGGGTCCGGCCTCTTCGTCGAGGTCGGGGTGTTGCAGGGCGCGGTCACGGGCCACGCCCGCCTCCGGTAGCCGCAGGGTGAACGTGGAGCCCTGGCCTTCGGCGCTCCACACCGTGACCTCCCCGCCGTGCGAGGCGACCACGTGCTTGACGATCGCGAGACCCAGACCGGTGCCGCCGGTGGCCCGGGAGCGGGCCGGGTCGACGCGGTAGAAGCGCTCGAAGATGCGCTCCTTGTCCTTGTCGGTGATGCCGATGCCCTGGTCCGTGACGGCGAGCTCGATCATGTCGCCGCCGGATGCGCTGACCCGGCGGGCGGCTATGCCGACGCGGGTACGGGCCGGGGAGTAGTTGACGGCGTTCTCGACGAGGTTGCCGAGGGCGGCGGCGAGCTGCCCGCGGTTGCCCCAGACGTGCAGGTCGGCGGTGCCGCCTGCGGCCATGGTGATCTGCTTCGCACCGGCCTGGTGGCGGCAGCGGTCGATGGCCTCGGCGACCAGCTCGTCCACCCGGACGGGCTCGGCGTCCTCCAGCGGGTCGTCGTTCTGGACCCGGGAGAGGTCGATGAGCTCCTGCACCAGGTTGGTCAGCCGGGTGGCCTCGATCTGCATGCGACCGGCGAAGCGCTGCACGGCCTCCGGGTCGTCCGAGGCGTCCATGACGGCCTCGGACAGCAGGGAGAGCGCGCCGACCGGTGTCTTCAGCTCATGACTGACATTGGCGACGAAGTCACGCCGCACGGCCTCGATCCGGCGGGCCTCGGTGAGGTCCTCGACCAGGAGCAGCACGAGCCGGGAGCCGAGCGGCGCCACGCGGGCGGACACCGCGAGGGCCTCGCCCCGTCCGGTGCCCCGCCTGGGCAGATCCAGCTCTACCTGGCGTATCTCCCCGTCCCGCCGGGTGTCCCGGGCCATCTGGAGCATGGGCTCGACGGCGAGCTTGCCGCCGCGCACCAGCCCGAGGGCGTACGCCGCGGAGCTCGCCTTGACGACGGCGTCGCCCTCGTCGAGGACGACCGCCGAGGACCGGAGCACGGACAGCACGGTGTCCACGCCCGGCGGCAGCACAGGGTCGGTGTGCAGAGAAGTCCTGGTCGGTCGCTTCTGGTCGCGTTCGCTCCAGCGGAACGCCAGCATGGCGATGACGCCGGTGAGCACCCCGGCGATCGCTGCCGCTGCGGCGACCGCCGCGTTCACGTCCATGCATCCAGGTTAGGCATGACGTACGACATCCCCACAGCCGTCGAGGTGCGAGCTCGAACACTCGTCGCCCAGAGTTCACCTTGGAGCCAGTGATGGTTCATTTGAGGTGGCAGAAACGGACGCGTGGGGGCCGGAACGTGGGAGCGTGGGGTTCGTACCGGTGGTTTCGCCACGGGCCCCGGCCCCCGGAACCCCCGAAGAACACGTACGAGAGGGAACCCTGATGCGGGACGCGTACCACGAGGAACTGGACTCGATCGGCGACGGACTGGTGGAGATGGCCCGGCTGGTCGGGTCGGCGATCGGGCGCGCCACGACGGCCATCCTGGACTCCGACCTCAAGCTGGCCGAGAGCGTGATCGAGGCGGACAAGAAGGTCGACGAGCTCCAGCACGACCTCGAGGGCCGGGCCATAGCCCTGCTCGCCCGTCAGCAGCCGGTGGCGACCGATCTCCGGATCGTCGTCACGTCGCTCCGTATGTCCGCCGACCTGGAGCGCTCCGGCGACCTCGCCCAGCACGTGGCGAAGCTCGCCCGCCTCCGCTTCCCGGAGCGCGCGGTCCCTCAGGACCTGCACGCCACGATCCTGGAGATGGGCCAGCTCGCCCAGCGCCTGATGGCGAAGGCGGCCGAGGTCATCATCACGAAGGACGTCGACCTCGCGCTCCAGCTGGAGACGGACGACGACGAGATGGACCTGCTGCACCGCACCCTCTTCCAGCACCTGATCGACGAGCGCTGGAAGCACGGCATCGAGACCGCCGTCGACGTCACCCTGCTCGGCCGCTACTACGAGCGCTACGCCGACCACGCGGTGGCGGTCGCCAAGCGCGTGGTGTTCCTGGTGACGGGCGAGCACGCGGACGACATCCAGGCCGACATCCAGCCGGTGACGGGGGTCGAGGGGGCGTAGCCCTCCTGGCGGGGCTGCGGGCGCCCGCCGGTCACCCGATGCCGCGCGCGTTGCCCACTCCGGGCGCATGAACGCCACTGTGCGCCGTTGATGCGCCCGGCAGACCGGGCATGAAATGGGCAAAGGCACCAGGCCCTAGCCTCCAGGAGGGGACCCATGGCCGAATCGCCCAGCACCACGCCCGACCCCACCCAGCAGCGCGAGACCGACCAGCCCACCGAGACCAGGAGCCTCCCGCTCTTCGGCGCGTGCGGCTGTGGCTCGGGCTGTGGTTGCGGATGCCAGTCCGGCAATCCCTGCCAGTGCGGCTGACGCCTCACATCCGATACGACGACGAAGGCCTCCGGTGATCACCAGCACCGGGGGCCTTCGCCGCGCACACCCCTGAGGCGCAGCATGGAGGGGAAGGAAGAAAGGAGGGAGGGAGCACAACCAGGGAGCAGGAGGGAAGTGCGAGGGCCATGACCCAGTTCATGGACGTCCACCACGGGTGGAAGGACATCACCGCCGAGCAACTGCAGCAGGCCCACGATGCCGACCAGGCCATAGAGAAGGAAGAGGGCGTGCACTTCGAACGCGCCTGGGCGGACCCCGAGTCCGGCACGGTCTACTGTCTGTCCGAGGCCCCCTCGCCCGAAGCGGTCCAACGCATCCACGAACGCACGGGCCACCGGGCGGACGAAATCCACCCGGTACCACTGTCGATCTGGTGAAGCCCCCGTCCGTGGTCGTCGATGTCCCCGTCGGCCGTCAGTGAAACAGCGCCGGGAACGGGCAGACCTCCAGCGGTTCTTCGGGCCGGTCCGCCCAGTACCACCAGACATGCCCATCGGCACACCTCCACAGCGTCCGGCAGGCGCGCCGGTCGTCGTCCTCACGCATGGAGAGCACGAAGCCGCCGGATTTCATGGGCCGACCACATTCGGGACAGACAACGTCAGCCCTGTCGACGACGGCTCGTAGCTGCTCGTCGTGGCGGCGGATCAGGCTTCCCTGTTCTGTGTTGTGGCCGGCATGGCCCCCTGCCTCACTCCTGAGCCCGCAGCAGCATCTCGTCGTGGCGGCGCAGCCGGACGCTGACCGTTCCGGCGGTCAGCAGCGCGGTGCCTATGGCTGAGAGAGGCACGGAGAGCACCAGGGCGGCCAGGGGTTTCGGCCAGTTCCGGTCGGAGGCGCATTGCAGCGCATCCTCGTGCGCATACCCGGGGCCCTCGAAGTAGACGTCCCTGGGTTCGGAGTTGACCGGTGCGGGGCAGTCCACCGCGTTGTAGGTGGAGTCGTACGGCGTGAACACCTGCCATGCGGCATAGGCCCAGAACAGGGATGCGCAGACCAGAACCCCGATACCCCAACCCTGAAGCCGGCCCGCCCGCATCCTGACTGCTGCTCGACTGCCAGTGGGTGCACTTGAGTCTCCTCATGTTGACCTTGAGTGGCGCTGAGACTCTACGGACCACGGCAACTCGCCTCAAAGCACTGATCCGTTCGGACCACGTCGATGTGCAGGTCGATCGCGTGTCGGTGAGCCTGAAGTTCCCATCCGGAAAGGGAGGGCGCATGACGATCAGCACTCAGGTGTGCAAGAAGGCACGTGAGGACCTCGCCAAGGCCAGGCAGCGACGGGATCACCGTCTCACTGAGCTGAATGACGCCGAGAAAAGGCTCACCGGGCTGGAAGCGGCCCAGCCACCGGACCCGCAGAAGATCGCAGACCAGAAGATCCATGTCGAGAATGCCCGAACCCTCTGGATCGAGGCCAAGGAGGAAGTCAAGAGCCTCCAGGAGAAAGTGGACGAAGTCTGCTGACTCACCACACAAGGTTCCACGGCAGGAAAATGCCCCCGAGTCGCGCCGTATGCGCAGCTCAGGGGCATGATCACGAAAGCTACTTCTTCTTGCCCTGGTTCTTGACCGCCTCGATGGCCGCCGCCGCTGCCTCCGGGTCGAGGTACTTGCCGCCGGGGGTGACCGGGTTGAAGTCGGCGTCGAGTTCGTAGTACAGGGGGATGCCCGTCGGGATGTTCAGGCCCGCGATGTCGGCGTCGGAGATGCCGTCCAGGTGCTTGACCAGGGCGCGGAGGCTGTTGCCGTGGGCCGCGACCAGGACCGTGCGGCCGGCCAGGAGGTCGGGGACGATGCCGTCGTACCAGTACGGGAGCATGCGGACCACGACGTCCTTCAGGCACTCCGTGCGCGGGCGCAGCTCCGGCGGGATGGAGGCGTAGCGGGCGTCGGCGGACTGGGAGAACTCCGAGTCGTCCGCGAGCGGGGGCGGCGGGGTGTCGTACGAGCGGCGCCAGAGCATGAACTGCTCCTCGCCGAACTCGGCCAGCGTCGCCGCCTTGTCCTTGCCCTGGAGGGCGCCGTAGTGGCGCTCGTTCAGGCGCCACGAGCGGTGAACCGGGATCCAGTGGCGGTCGGCGGACTCCAGCGCGAGCTGTGCGGTGCGGATCGCTCGCTTCTGGAGGGACGTGTGGACCACGTCGGGGAGAAGATCGGCGTCCTTCAGGAGCTCGCCACCGCGGACTGCCTCCTTCTCGCCCTTCTCGTTGAGGTTGACGTCCACCCAGCCGGTGAACAGGTTCTTCGCGTTCCACTCGCTCTCGCCGTGGCGGAGGAGGATCAGCTTGTACGGTGCGTCGGCCATGCCTCAGAGCGTAATCCACGCATTCGGACCCCCGCTCGAGTGCCCGAAGGCCGGACGGTTGACGGCATCTGTTAATCGAGTGGCTCGGCGACTGCCCCCGACAGTAAGTTGCACTGAGCCTTAGGGCCACTTACTTCCGGCCCCTTGCTTACGGCTCCGCTTCGCCGACCGTCCGACCCTGGGGGACCCATGCCACTCGCCGCCCTGAGACGTGCCGCCCGGGAATCCGTCTCCGGCCTCCCCCGCGACTTCTGGTGGCTGTGGACCAGCACCCTCGTCAACCGGCTCGGCGCCTTCGTCGCCACGTACATGGCGCTGTATCTGACCCTGGACCGGGGATACAGCGCGTCGTACGCCGGTCTCGTCGCCTCGTTGCACGGGCTCGGCGGGGTCGTGTCCTCCCTCGGCGGCGGTGTGATGGCCGACCGGCTCGGGCGGCGGCCGACGCTGCTGGTCGCCCAGTCCGCCACCGCCGCGTCCGTGGCGCTGCTCGGCTTCATGACCGACCCCGTCGCCATCGCCGCCGTCGCCTTCCTCGTCGGCATGGCCTCCAACGCCTCCCGGCCCGCCGTACAGGCGATGATGGCCGACATCGTCCGGCCCGAGGACCGGGTGCGGGCCTTCTCGCTCAACTACTGGGCGATCAACCTCGGCTTCGCCGTCTCCTCCATGGCCGCCGGTTTCATCGCGGAGGTCAGCTATCTCGCCGGCTTCCTGATCGAGGCGGGGATGACGGCGGTCTGCGCGGTCGTCGTCTTCGTCAAGCTGCCCGAGTCACGGCCGGTGAGGACCGCCAAGGAGGCGCGGGACGAGGTCAGTCTCGGCACCGTGCTGCGGGACGGCCGGTACATGGCCGTCGTCGGGCTGTCCTTCCTCGTCGCGGTCGTCTTCCAGCAGGGCTCGGTCGGACTGCCGGTGGCGATGGGTACGGCAGGGTTCTCGCCCGCCGACTACGGCATGGCCATCGCCGTCAACGGCATCCTGATCGTCGCCCTGCAGATCCCCGTCACCCGCTTCATCGAGCACCGCGATCCGCGACGCCTCCTCGTCGTCTCCTCCGTCCTCGCCGGGTACGGCTTCGGGCTCACCGCCTTCGCCGGGTCGGTCGGCGTCTTCGCGCTCACCGTGTGCGTGTGGACGCTCGCCGAGATCGTCAACGCCCCGACCCAGACCAGCCTTGTCGTCCGGCTGTCGCCCGTCCACGGGCGCGGGCGCTACCAGGGCGTGTACACCCTGTCCTGGTCGGTCGCCGCCCTGGTCGCGCCCCTCATGTCCGGCGTCGTCATCGACCGGTTCGGCGCGGAGTGGCTGTGGGGCATGTGCGCGGTGGTCGGTACGGCGGCGGCGATCGGGTACGGCGTGGTCATGCGGCGCCTGCCGACGGTCGGGGCGGTGGGGGCCACCGCCCCGGCGGACGCCGAGCCCGAGGTCCGTACGGCGTAGCGCGCGGGAGAGCGACCGGGTGTGCCCCCGTCGGATGTTGCCCGACGGGCGCACGCACCGGGTCACCTCACGTCGACGTAGTCACCCGTCGCCGTCGCGCCGCCCGTCGTGGTCGTCGCGCCGAAGGTCCAGCGCCAGTAGCCGTCCACGGACGTGGTGACCGTGGTCTTCAGATAGCCCGCGGAGTCCGCCGACACGGTCTTGACCGTCGCGTAGGTGCTGGTGCCCGCCTTGCGGAACTGCAGCTTGGCCGACTTGCCGGCGAAGCCGGTGTAGGCGTGCTTCACCCAGTCCGCGCGGGTGATCCGGCCGGTCACGGTGAGCGTCTTGCCCTTCGTGACCGGCTCGGGCGCGGCGTTGACGGTGACCTTCGCCGCGCGCTTGACCTGCACGGAGCTGAAGCCGGTCAGGTACTCCTCGCCCTTGAACTTCTCGTTCGAATCCCACAGGCGCACCCAGACAGCCGTCTTCCAGGTCGTCGCGTCGTTGTTGGAGTCCAGCGTCCAGCGTGGATCGATGTACAGCTCACCCTCGCAGTCGGCAGCGCGCGGGCTGGCCTCGTTGCAGGTGGTGAAGCCCGTGTAGATACCGCCGGATTCGGTGCCCTTGGCGGCCGTGGTGTCGTGGTACAGGTACGGGAACGGGGTCACGTCGCCGACACCGACGCCGGACGGCAGGGACATGTGGAAGGTGAAGGTGGGCCTCACCTCCGCGGTGGTGCCCACGATGATGGGCTTGCCCTTGTTCACGACCAGGTTCGACACCGTGACGCCGGTGTCCACCGCCTCCGCGGACGGCGCCGTGAACGCCCCCAGGGCGAGCGCTCCCGTGAGCGCGACCGCGAAGCCGGATCTGCCTGCGCGCATGCACAACCTCTTGCTGGTGAGAGACCGGTAAGGGACCGGTAAGAATTCGGATCGCCGCAGGTTAACAGCCGTGCCTCATAGGCCTCGCTACAGGCTCCGCTGCGCCTCGTGCAGATTGCGCGGGCGCACCGCGTCCGTCGTGCCGTACAGCTCCAGCCGGGAGTGCAGCTCGCCCGTGAAGTCGGGTACGTCGATCTGGTCGAACTCGGTCACCGTGTTGAGGCCGACCGTGGCGGAGTACGGTGCCAGGCCGTCGATCTTCATCAGGCCCGCGCGGCCGTTGGTGACCCGGATGTTCCAGTGGGCGAAGCGGGCGCCGAACAGCGGGCCGGCGCTGGCGTCACCGCCGTGGCGGCCGTTGTTGTTCACCGTGATGTCGGTGCGGACGTTCGCGAAGGGCAGTCCGCGGTGGCTGTCGAAGGTACCCATACGCATGTCGCCGCACGACCACACGTTGTAGGAGGACAGTCCCTCGACGTTGATGCCGTGCAGCTGGGTGTTGGGCGGGGCGGGAACCGTCCGCTCCTCGATCGTGAAGTCCTCGACGAGGTTGTCGTGCGAGCCCTCGCGGCAGAAGTACGGGTGGTGCGAGCCGCGGCCGGACACGCGGGTGCCGCGCAGGGTGCAGGCGGAGGCGGCGACCAGGCCGAAGCCGTTGTCGACGTGCCGGACGGTGACGTCGTCCAGCCAGCAGTCGTAGGCGCACTGCAGGACGACCCCGTTGTAGCCCTTGTCGAGGAGGTGCGGGGACTGCGGGGTCTCCACCGCCTCCAGGGTCAGGCCTTCGACGCCCGCACCGGTCAACTCCGGTACGTGGGTGGTCAGCCGGGGGTCCCACTCGGGGCGTACGTCGAGCGGGAGCGGGCGTTCGAGGGTGACGCGGCGGCCGTGGACGCGGGTGATGCGTACGGGCCACTCGTAGGGGACGTACGAGGTCAGCTTGGTCTTGTCGGCCCAGTAGTACGCCTGCGGACCGGGGCCGCCGCCCGACATGTGCTCCAGGAGGGTGTGGTCGGGGTCGTCCGCGAGACGCAGGAGGACCAGTCGGCCCGGCCTCAGCCGCCGGGGGTCCGCGACGGTCAGGGTCCAGGAGCCCTGGCGGGCCGGTCCGACGGTCGTCAGGGTCGTCCACTCGTCGCGCCGGTTGCCGGTCCAGCCCTCGAACGGCCAGGCCCTGTCACCGATCGCGGCGACCAGGGAGTCCCAACGAGCGTGCGGGGCCAGCCAGATGAGCCCTCCCGCCCAGGACCAGGACGACTTGTCGCCGCCGTAGCGGGAGCCGTAGACGCCGATCAGCTCGGTGAGGTTCTTGGTCGCGTACAGCTTCGTACGGTCGCTGCCGGCGCCCCTGAGGACCACGTTCGAGTCGGCGACCCGGATCAGGCCGTCGATGCGGAAGGTGCCCGGCGGGATGGTGACCGTGCCACCGCCGGCCCTTCCGGCGGCGGCGATGGCACGGTTGATCGCGGGGGCACAGTCGGTGGTGCCGTCCGCCACGGCGCCGAAGTCCCTCACATCGGCCACAACGGGGCGGCGGGGGAAGCGCGTTGCCCCGGCGTGGCAGCCAGCCCGGCCGATGTACGGGATCTGCGGGTGGGTGAACGGGGTGCGGGTGAACTCCCGCCAGAGGGAGGGGACTTCCGCGGCCGTCGCTGCCGTCGCGGCCGCAGCGGTGCCCGTGGCCGCGCCCAGCGCCACTGCGGTGGCTCCGCCGAGCAGAGCCCGTCTGGTGAGATGCGCCTTGCCCATGTCCGTCCGCCCTCCCATGTGAATTTTCATGGATATGAACGACGTTCAGATGTGCGTTGGCGGTGAGCATGCCACCAGATCCCCTTGACGGGGAAGGGGTCGTACCGGGAGTCAGTTGCTCAGTCGGCCGGACGCTGGATCAGGTTCGTGAACGCGTCCAGATTCCGCGTCGACTCGCCGCGCGCCACCCGCCACGCGTACTCCTTGCGGATCGCTGAGGCGAAGCCGAGCTCCAGGAGGGTGTTGAAGCTGCCGTCCGCCGCCTCGAGGACCTGGCCGAGGAGGCGGTCGATCTCGTCCTCGGTGACGGAGGCCAGGGGCAGGCGGGCGGTGACGTAGATGTCGCCGAGCCGGTCGACGGCGTAACCGACGCCGTACAGCTTGAGGTTGCGCTCCAGGAGCCAGCGGTGGACGCCCGCCTCGTTCTCGTCGGGGTGGCGGATGACGAAGGCGTTCAGGGAGAGGGAGTGGCGGCCCACGAGGAGCGAGACCGTCGTCGAGAGCTTGCGGGTGCCGGGGAGCTTGGCGATGTAGTTGCCGGGCTCGGGGCTCTCCCAGTCGAGTTCGGCGTCCTTGAGGACACCCTCGACGACCTGCGCCGCCCGTTGCTGCCGCTGTGAAGCCTCACCCATGGTGGGAGCGTACGCGACGGCGATGGGCCTGGGTCGCGGCCGTGTACACGTCGGCGGTGGCGGCGGCCGCGGTGTCCCAGCCGAAGGACTGGGCGTGCCGGGCGGCGGCCGCGCCCATACGGTCCGGCAGCACGGGGTCGTCGGCGAAGCGGCACAGCGCGCGCGCGTAGTCGGCCGGATCGTGGCCCCGGACAAGGAACCCGGTCTCGCCGTCGCGCACGGCCACCGGAAGTCCGCCGACCGAGGCGGCGAGCACCGGCGTACCGGCCGCCTGCGCCTCTATGGCCACCAGGCCGAACGACTCGCTGTAGGAGGGCATGACGAGCACGGACGCGGCCCGGAACCAGTCCGCGAGCTGTTCCTGCCCGACGGGCGGGCGGAACCGTACGACGTCGGCGATGCCGAGCCGGGCGGCGAGCTTCTGCAGCCCCTCGGGCTTGGCGAGGCCACTGCCGCTGGGACCGCCGACGACCGGTACGAGCATCCTCGAGCGCAGCTCCGGACGCTCGTCCAGGAGGACGGCCACGGCGCGCAGAAGCACATCGGGTGCCTTGAGGGGCTGGATGCGGCCCGCGAAGAGCGGGATCAGGGCGTCCTGCGGGAGGCCGAGGCGGGCGCGGGCGGCGGCGCGGGCGGTCGTGGGTCCCCCGGGGCGAGGCGTGTCGACACCCTTGGGGAAGGGGCGGAAGCGGTCGAGATTGACGCCGGGGTGGACGACGGCGACCTTGGCCGGGTCGGCGGCGTAGTGCCGTACGAGCTCGTCGGCCTCCTCGGCGGTGTTGGCGATCAGCCGGTCGGCAGCCGCGACGATCTGGGTCTCGCCGATGACCCTGGCGGCGGGCTCGGGGGTGTCGCCGTCGGCCAGATTGGCGTTCTTGACCTTGGCCATGGTGTGCATGGCGTGCACCAGGGGGACGCCCCAGCGCTGGGCGGCGAGCCAGCCGACGTGGCCGGAGAGCCAGTAGTGGGAGTGCACGAGGTCGTAGTGGCCGGGGCGGTGGCCGGCCCAGGCCTGCATCACGCCGTGGGTGAAGGCGCACAGCTGGGCCGGGAGGTCTTCCTTGGCCAGGCCCTCGTAGGGGCCCGCGTCGACGTGCCGGACGAGGACGCCGGGGGCGAGCTCGACGGCGGGGGGAAGGCCGCCCGCCGTGGCCCGCGTGAAGATCTCGACCTCGATGTTGATGGCGGCCAGCCGCTGCGCCAGCTCCACGATGTAGACGTTCATGCCGCCCGCGTCGCCGGTGCCGGGCTGGTGGAGCGGTGAGGTGTGCACGGAGAGCATGGCGACGCGGCGGGGCCTGCGGTGCAGCCTGAGCCGCGAGGGTGCCGCCGAAGAGCGACGCCCGAGCCTGCTGACGTACTGGCTCACGTGGCGTTCCTCCTTGCTGCGGGCATGCCGGCGGGAGGACCTCGGCCCTCCAAGGGGGTGCAACATCGGAGGAGGCGGCTCCATTTCCCGATTACGGAGCTTTACCGAATCATTACCATGAGTCGATCAACCGTTCGATACGGGGGTGCGTCAGTCGGCCGGGGCCCGCATACCCTCGTACGTATGACAGCCCGCGCAGCCGCCCTCCCCCACGCTCGGCTTCGCTCGCGCGGGGGCACCCCCATCGTCGGCACGGTGACGCGCGGGACGACCAACCCCAACCGCCTGCGTCGCATGGACCGCTGGATCGCGGCCGCGCACGGCACCGAACTGCGCCGGGCCGCCGACCCCGTGGCGATCGACCTGGGGTACGGGGCCGCGCCCTGGACGGCGGTCGAACTGCTCGGCAGGCTGCGCACCGCCGCGCCCCGCGCGCGGGTGGTCGGCGTCGAGATCGAACCGGCCCGGGTCGCGGCGGCCGAGCCGTACGAGCGCGAGGGCCTGACCTTCCGGCACGGCGGCTTCGAGATCCCCGTCCCCCAGCGGCCGTACCTCATCCGCGCCGCCAACGTGCTGCGACAGTACGACGAGGGCGAGGTCGCCGCCGTGTGGGAGCGGCTGTGCGCGCGGCTCGCACCGGCGGGCCCGGGCTCCCGGGGCGGGCTGCTCGTCGAGGGGACCTGTGACGAGATCGGACGGCGGCACGTCTGGGTCGCGCTCGGTCCCGAGGGGCCGCGCACGGTCACCTTCGCCACCCGTCTGGGCTTCCTGGAGCGGCCCTCCGACCTCGCGGAACGCCTCCCCAAGGCGCTCATCCACCGCAATGTCCCGGGCGAACCGGTGCACGCCTTCCTGCGCGACTTCGACCGCGCCTGGGCGGCCGCCGCACCCTACGCCTCCTACGGCGCCCGTCAGCGCTGGATCCGCGCGGTGCGGGACCTGAGGGCCGACTGGCCGGTGACGGACTCGGCGGCGCGCTGGCGGCAGGGCGAAGTGACGGTGGCCTGGGGGGCGTTGGCACCCCGGAACTGACCTCTCCATGCCCCTGACCTGCGGGGAACGATCTTCATGCGGCGTTCGTCACAAGGGCGGGGGATCGTCATGTCCGGGCGGGAAAGTGGGGAGGATCCGCCGGGTACCACCTCTGTCGCTTTGCGGCTCGGCGTGGCACGATCCCCCGGGCGACCGTAAGTTACTGACGGTAAATCAGTTTGGGGGACGGGTATGGGGACGGGGAAGCGCGGCCTGATCACGGCGGCCGTGACCGTGGTCTGCGCGGTGACCGTGCTGGCGGCACCAGGCACGGCGTTCGCGGCCCCGAAGCCGACGGCCACGGCGGCCCCCACGGCCTCGCCGACGCCCACGGCCTCGCCAACCCTCCCGCCGAACAAGGACCTTGAAGCCGTCCGCAAGAAGCTCGACAAGCTCTACCACGACGCGGCCGTCGCCACCGACGAGTACAACGCGGCCCAGGAGAAGACCCAGAAGCAGTCCGCCGCGATCGTCGAGCTGGCGAAGAAGATCGTCGAGGGCCAGAAGAAGCTGGCCGAGCTCAAGGACCGCGCGGGCGCCGCGGCCCGCGCCCAGTACCGCACGGGCGGGCTGCCGCCCACGGCCCAGTTGATGCTGAGCGACGACCCGCAGCAGTTCCTGGACGGCGCGGGACGGGTGCTTCAGGGCCAGCGGGCGACCAAGGGCCTGATCGGGGAAATGACCCGCACCCAGCAGGACTTGCAGCGGTACGCGGCGGACGCCTCCGACCGCTGGGACGAGCTGGAGGCCAACCGGAAGACGAAGGCCGCCGCCAAGAAGAAGATCAAGCAGCAGATCGCGGCCGCCGAGAAGCTCCAGTCCCAGCTGGAGAAGAAGGAGAAGGAGCGCCTCGCCCAGCTGGAGCGGGAGGCCGCCTACCAGGCGCAGACCGCCTGGCTGGACACCGGCATCCTCAAGGAGGTCAACGGCAAGGCGTCCGAGCAGGGCAAGCAGGCCGTGGAGTTCGCGACGGCCCAGATCGGAAAGCCGTACGTCTGGGGCGCCGCGGGCCCGAAGTCGTACGACTGCTCGGGCCTGACCTCACAGGCCTGGGCGAAGGCCGGCCGTCCCATCCCGCGCACCTCGCAGGAGCAGTGGAAGCAGCTCAAGCACGTGGACGTCAAGGACATGCGCCCCGGCGATCTCATCATCTACTTCGACGACGCGAGCCATGTGGCGATGTACGTGGGCGACGGCGCGATCATCCATGCCCCGCGCCCCGGACGGACGGTGACGCTCGCCGGGGCGGGCGAAATGCCCATTCTGGGCGTAGTGCGGCCTGATGCGTGATGTGCACCATATGACCCAATTCACGGTCAACAACCTTCAAAACCCTGGCAGGACGTGACCTTCGTCATCCCCTTTTGATCGCCATCCTGTCCAACTGCGGTACGGAACGCGGCATATGACAGGGGTCTGCGGCGGGGCGACGGGGCTCACACCATTCCGCTGCGGCGGCCAGTACCGCTATGGTCCCCGTCGGTGGGTCGAGTCCCTCGCACCCACCATGCCCTCGGGGGGAGGGAAGGAACCAACAAGATGCCCGTACCCGTACCGCGGCAGAGAGCGATCCCGGCCGTGGAGAGTGGTCAGGCGCAGGCCGCGCCCACAGTCGGCGGCCCCCTCAAGGAAGAGGCCAAACGCACCGAGTCCGCCGCAGCAGGCAGCACCGCGGCAGGCACCACTCTCACCCTGCTGCTGATCGAGGACGATCCGGCGGGCTGGCCGATCGTGCCCGAACTGCTCGACTCGGCCGGCAAGCCCATCCGCGTGCGTACCGCCCGCAACCTCACCGAGGCCGGGCGGCTGCTCACCGACGACGTCCACTGCATCCTGCTCGACCTCGCGCTTCCGGCGCCCGGCCGGGCCGGCGACGACGAGCTGGCCGTGCTCAAGCACGTGCTGGAGCTCGCGCCCCGGCACGCCGTCCTCGCGCTCACCGCGTCCGGTGACGCCGAGCGCGGCGCCGAGGCGGTGCGCGTGGGCGCCCAGGACTACCTCTTCCGGGACGAACTGGACGGACGGCTGCTCAGCCGCGCCATCCGGTACGCCGTGGAGCGCAAGCGGTCCGACTCGGCCGAGCGGCGCCTCGCCGAGGGCCGGGTGCGCGCCCAGGAGAACCGCCGCCTGGAGCGCGGTCTGCTGCCCACGCCCCTGCTGGAGGGCTCCTCGCTGCGGTTCGCCGCGCGCTACCGCCCCGGCCGCTCGCGCGCGCTGCTCGGCGGTGACTTCTACGACACCGTGCGCACGCCCGACGGCACCGTGCACGCCATGATCGGTGACGTCTGCGGCCACGGCCCGGACGAGGCCGCGCTCGGCGTGGAGCTGCGCATCGCGTGGCGGGCGCTGACGCTGGCCGGGCTGTGCGGTGACGCGCTGCTGAGCACGCTGCAGGAGGTACTGGAGCACGAGCGGTCCGACGAGGAGATCTTCGCGACCCTCTGCACGGTGGACATCTCCCCCGACGGCCGCAGCGCGGGCCTGTGCCTGGCCGGCCACCCGTCTCCGCTGATCGCCCGTCCCGGGCGGCCCGCGCAGCTGCTGCCGTACGACAACAACGGCCCCGCCCTCGGCCTGCTCCGCGGCGCCCGCTGGCCGCGGATGCAGGTGGAGCTGGGCGCGGAGTGGAGCCTGATGCTCTACACCGACGGCCTGATCGAGGGCCGCGTCGGCACGGGCGGGGAGCGTCTGGGCCAGGAGGGCATGGTGCGGATGGTGCGCCGACAGCTCGCCGCCGGGCTGCGCGGCGAGGATCTGCTGCGCTCCGCGGTCCACGAGGTCCGCGAGCTCAACGGCGGGGAGCTGACGGACGACGTGGCGGTGGTCCTGCTGGACCGGGTGCCGTAAGGGGTCGGCCGGCCGGAGCGGGAGCCGTGAAGGACCGCACCGGACCGGAGGCCGCGAGGGACCGGACCGGGTGCCCCGTGTGACGGGATCCGGTCAGCGGCCGCCGTAGGAGATCTGGTCAGTGGCTGCCGTAGGAGAACCGGTCAGCGGCCGCCGTTGTACGGCCCGTACGGACCGTCGCTGCTGCTTCCGCCGCGGCGGCCCCAGCCACGGCCGCCGCCGGAGACATGCTTCAGCGCGGGGCGCACATCCACGATGTAGACGATGCTCGCGATCACGCCCGCGATGGGCAGGATCGAGAGGATCGAGAAGAGATAGCTCACCACGAGCGCGATGCCGAGGATGATCAGCCAGAACATCTTGTTCTGCTTGTCGGCCGCGCGGAAGGCGTCCTCGCGCCGGAACGCGGCGTCGAACAGCCCGAACGCCGCGAGGGCCATCAGGACGATCTTCAGCAGTCCCAGGAACCCCGTGAAGCCCAACATCAACATGCCGCCACCGCCCGTTCTCTCCCGACTCCTACGCGGCCACCGTACCCGTACAACGGGCCGGGCACCCCAAGGGTGCCCGGCCCATGCGCATGGTCGCCCGCACCCGGCTTACTTGGCGGGCGGCGTGCTCTTCTTGGCCGTGGCCCTGCGCGGGGCCGGGGCCTTCTTGGCGACCGGCTTCTTCGCCGGGGCGGCCTCGGCGGCGGCCTCGGCCGGCTTCGGCTCGGACTTGGCCCGGTCCGGCTCACCCTTGGGCTCGACGGCGACGGCGAGCTCCTCGATCTCCTCGGCGGCCTCGCCGCGCCAGGCCCGCACGGTCTGCTCGCCGTGCTCGGCGACCTTCTCGTAGGTCTCCCGGGCCTTCACGGCGTACTCGGCGGCGACGCCGACACCGCGCAGGGCGAGGTCCTGGGCGGACTCGCCGAGCTTCTTGAGGTCCGCGTCGATCGTGCTGCCAAGCTTCTTCAGGTCACCGTCGAGGGCACCGATGAACTCGTTGACCCTGGCCTGGATGGTCTCCTGGGCCTCCTTGGCCTTGGCACCGGCCTCCTTGGCACGCGCGGCCGCCTTCTCCTGCACGGCCTTGGGGTCGGTGTTGCGGACGGCCTCGATACGGGCCGGGGCCTCGGAGCGCAGCTGCTCGACCAGCGCGGGCACCTTCTTGGCCTGCTGGAACGCCAGGTCGGCGGTGCCGGCCGCGAAGTAGAGCGGGGTCGGGTCGCTCAAGGTCTTGCGCAGATCGTCGGTGATGGCCATGGTGAGGGTCCTCCCGGATTCACATTCGGCTGAGGGTCTTGTGGTCCGCAGTCGGGCGGCCGGCGCCCTGGTCCGGTTCAGCTGGCCGTCTGCTGCGGATCGGCTTCGCTCGTGTCGGCCGTGCGGGTGCCGCGCACGGTGGTGTCGTCGTGGGGCCGGGTCTCCTCCGTACCGTCGCCGTCCGCGACGCCTGCGAATCCGTTCTCCTTGCGAAAGGACTCGTAGATCTGCAGCAGCACCTGCTTCTGCCGCTCGTTGAGCGTGGGATCGGCGAGGATGACGGCGCGCGTCTCCACCTCGTCCAGGTCCCGCTCGGCGTCGAGGATGCCGGCGCGGACGTACAACGTCTCGGCGGAGATCCGCAGGGCCTTGGCGACCTGCTGCAACACCTCCGCGCTCGGCTTGCGCAGCCCGCGCTCGATCTGGCTCAGGTACGGATTGGACACCCCGGCGGCATCGGCGAGCTGCCTGAGCGACAGCTGCGCACTGCGACGCTGCTCGCGCAGATACTCACCGAGATTGCCGACGTTGAGCGATGCCATGCCCCCACCTTGCCCCACCCCCGCTAACAATTGCAAGCACCTGCTTGCAATTGTGCGTCACGCCACTTGTGCGGGGGCTCTACTCGGCGGCTGTCCGGTCCCAGCGATGTGTAGGCAGTCCCGCTCTTCTGTGGGCAAGCGGACCACTGTCCCGGTCATCTGTAGGCAAGTTCCGGGGTGTTCCAGTGGAGGACTCGGCAGCCGCATCGGCACCTTCGTGCGCAGAGTCGCTCGACCCTCCGCGCTGCTATGACTGTCAGACCCCTGATGTTGGATGCAGACGTGACCATCCACGATGTCGCTCGGCGACTGCCCGAGATTCCCGCGCTTCGCGACCACTGCCGCTCGATGGCGATGCTGGAAGCGATACTCAGCCCGGACTGGGCCGATCGGCACTACTCCTTCGACACACACTGGTCCGCCGGGGAAGAGATGACCTCGATGCGCGACGGTTCGGGAGACGAGTTTTCCATCGTGTTCTCGGCCATCGGTGCCTACATTCGTGGCTTCGCCCACGAGTCACACATGAGTCCCTATGCCAATGACGGACCCTGGCCCGGCGTGCTGGACGACGTCCCGGAAGCCTTCCGCTCCTGCGTCGAGGAGCCCGCGTTCGCCAACGAGGACGGAATGCCCGTCGTGACCGCCTGCGCATGGCGGGAGGTGGGCGACGGAGCTTGGAATGTGGGGACGATCGAGTTTCCTGACGACGGTGCCAGCGATCCGGATGGCTCCGAGCACTTGTTCCAGCTGCTGACCGATCGGTCTCCGGAAGCCTTCCAGCGCTTCGCCGAGGACTACTACGAAATCCCGGTGTCCCTCGCAGCCATCCAGCACGTATTTGCACTGCGTCCCCTGACGAGCGAGGTGGTTGCGGCTTTGAACCCCGAGGTCGCGATGGACGCCCTGGCAAAGGACACTGCCGAGATCGGCTACCCGCTGGGCGACGAAGCCGCCTAACGCCAGAAGAGCTGCCTACGGGTTGAGTGGGACACCAGCCATCAACTCATCCCAAACAACCGTAGGCACCGCAGGTCAGGACATCGCCCCGCCCACACTTATCTGAGACAGGACAGCGGCCTCTGTCCTGTCCGTTCCCAGTGTTTGTGCGGACTCCCACGGAATCTGCTCGGCGATGTGATCGGGTCCCGGTCGATCTGCGCAGCGAGGTCTCTCGCAGGTTGTCCTGCAGGCGCCGCACGACGAAGACGAACTCCGCGCCTGGCCTGTCAGAAGCGTCGCCCACGTCTTCCACGACGTACCCCGCTGTCGGCTCGGCCGGGTGCGTGATGAAGGCGGGGCTCCGGTGTACTCGCGTGTCCACGACGGCCAAGGGCGCTAGAGGCCTGGAGCGTTGCGCACATTCCGCTCACTGACGTCGGGCAGGAAGCGGGCCACAGTGACGAAATCAGCGTCGTCGTGCAGTACAACCAGTCCATGATGCACGGCGGTCGCGCAGATCATCAGGTCAAGCGGCCCGGCCGCACCGAGGGCCCCCTTCTCGGCGAGCGCGTACTGCGCTGTGTCGACCCAGTCCCACAACCTCTTCGGGAGAGGTACGTCAGGGTACAGATCCGTGAACATCTCCCCCATGGCCTCGTACTCCACCGCGTTGCGCGCTGAGCGCCGGAACTCGGCCCGCTGGGCAGCGCACGACCCGATGGCCCGGAGGGTGGTGGTCTCCAGCCACGCGTCCCTCAGCTGCTCCTCGCGCAGGAGGCGCCACAGACCCGAGGAGTCGAGCAGGTAGTGGATCACGCGCCACCCTGCTTGTCCTCGACGCGGCGCTGCTGCCAGCCCTCGTAGTCCCACTGCTGGGCGGCGTGGAAGTGCTTGGCTACGAGCGCGGCACGCTCATGGCGTTCGGCGTACTCGCGAAGTGCGGCATTGACCACATCCTTCTTGGTGCCACCACCGGCGACACGCATGGCCTTCTCCAGCGCATCGTCATCAAGGTCGATCGTCGTCACGCTCATACTGGACTCCTTTATTCAAGGGCAATATCCAGTATATGTATCCGCGGGGTGCACGTCTGTCACCGGCGCGTTCCGCCCCCAGACCTCCTGTCGTGGTTCGCTGAACGCCGACAGACGAGGTCGCGGCTTCGCCCCGGGCGGACTGCATACCTTCATTTTCGGAGGTTGCGTCCAGGGAGATGGTGTACGGGTTCGACCTGATCCGGGGGTTTGCTCCGGCGTTGGGATGAGGCCCGCATAGATGAACGGCCACCGGCTGATCTTCGAGGTGTCGAAGCCCGAAGGAGATCAGCACGATGACCGCACCCGACAGTCTGCCCCTGCATGTCCTCGCCGAGGACAACCTCGCTGCGGCGAGTCCCGATCTGCTGCGCGCGATGGTCAAAACGTTCGCCGACGCGCTCATGTCCGCCGAGGCCGACGCCCTCTGCAACGCCGAATACGGGCAGGTCAGCGACGAGCGAGTCAACCACCGCAACGGATACCGCCCACGCGAGTGGGACACCCGGGCGGGCACCGTCGAACTCGCCATCCCCAAGCTCAGGTCCGGCAGTTACTTCCCGCACTGGCTGCTGGAGCGACGCCGGCGGGCCGAGCAGGCCCTCATCTCGGTGGTCGCCACCGCCTACCTGCTGGGCGTCTCGACCCGCCGAGTGGAGAAGCTCGCCGAGACCCTCGGCGTCACCCAGCTATCGAAGTCGCAGGTCAGCGCGATGGCCAAGCACCTCGACGAGCAGGTCGCCGCGTTCCGTAATCGCCCCCTGGACGCAAGCCCTACGCGTTCGTCTGGGTGGACGCGCTCACGCAGAAGGTCCGCGAGGGCGGCCGGATCATCAACGTCCACGCGCTGATCGCGGTCGGCGTCAATGCCGACGGGCACCGCGAGATTCTCGGCCTGGACGTGGCCACCGCCGAAGACGGCGCCGGCTGGCTGGCCTTCCTGCGCTCACTGATCGCCCGCGGCCTGTCCGGCGTCCAACTGGTCATCTCCGACGCGCACATGGGCCTGGTCAACGCGATCGGGGCCACCCTGCCCGGCGCGAGCTGGCAGCGATGCCGTACTCACTACGCCCGCGCACTGCTCAGCCAGGTCCCCAAGTCGGCCCAGCCGTGGGTGGCCACCCTGCTGCGGACCGTCTTCGAACAGCCCGACACCGAAGCCGTCCAGGCCCAGATGCGCCACGTCCTCGATGCCCTGGAAGCCAAGTTCCCCAAAGCCGCAGCCCACTTGGACGCCGCTCAGGGCGACGTGCTGGCGTTCACCGCGTTCCCGCGCGAGAGCTGGCGGCAGATCTGGTCGAACAACCCGCAGGAACGACTCAACAAGGAGATCCGCCGCCGCACCGATGTGGTCGGCATCTTCCCCGACCGCACCGCCCTGATCCGCCTGGTCGGCGCGGTGCTGGCCGAGCAGAACGACGAGTGGACCGAAGCCCGCCGCTACATGGGACTCGACCTCCTGGCCAAGGCCCGCCTCCACCCGATCGAGTCAGAAACCGACGAGACCGTCCTCCCGACCGAACTCACCGCATAGCCTCAAAACGAGATCACCGAGTGGCCGTCGATACACCACTCCAGCGGACGTGACCCATTCGGACGCCGCACCCTCCCAGAGTTGCCAAAAAGGGTGGGGCGCCAAGCGCTCAATGGTTCGTCGGTCAGTAGGCGTGTCCGCCGCTCGTGGTCACCGATTGGGACCACACCAGCCCACCCACAAGCAGGCACACACCGTTCAGATCCACTGGGCCGCCCGGCTTCGGCCCGTCCCAGCAGAGCTGACAAAGCCCAGCTCGGAGACACCTCATCCATTCAGATCTTTTGGGAACGGACAATAGGTGTCGTATTTGCACGACAACTGTCGTCATCCGGGTCCGGCCTCTTGGTGCAGGTGCTTTTGGGCCAGCCTCCGCGAGTCGCCGAGAAACGGCGCTGTCGGTGGGCTCTGCCAGGGTGTGCGTCGTGGATGAATTGGTGGAGCGTGTCGACGGTCAAGATCGCGTGCTGAAGGTGGTCAGCCGTCGCGAGGCCATCCGGGAGGGTTGGCTGCACCGGGTCGCCGTGACGGTGTGTGGTGATGAGCGTGGACGGATCCTCGTCCACCGACGGTCGGAGCAGGTATCGCGTTTCCCCGGACTCTATGAGGTCGAGGTCGGTGGCGCCGCAAATGTCGGCGAGTCCTATGAACAGGCCGCCGCGCGGGAGCTGACCGAAGAGCTGGGCATTCGTGTGCTGCCGCGCTTGCTGTTCACGTTCCTCAACCGCAGCGGTTTGAGTCCTCACTGGCTCGGCGTGCACGAAGCCGTGGTGCCGGACACCGTGACCGCCGATCCCGATGAGGTCGCCTGGCATGGCTGGCTGACCGAGCCGGAGCTCGACTCGGCCCTGTTGGAGTGGCGCTTCACCCCCGACAGCCACGAGGTCTTCAGCCGGTATCTCGCGTTCCGGAGCGCGCAGTCCTGACCTCTCTCGCCTCTCGGGCTGGGATGCCTGCTTGCGGCCAACGCGCCTTGTGAGAGCGGCTGATCGTGATAGGGAGTACGGATGCTTGGTCGACTCCCGCTCGTTGAGCAACTCCCACACCGGCACGATCGGCGGCGAGATCGCCGTCGAGGTGACCAACCCGTACGAACTGGTGCCCCTGGGCGACGGCTCCTGGCTCACCGACGGCCCCGACGGCAACCCCGTCCGCTGGTCACCCAACGTCACATGGACCGGCTGTTCGTCCGCAGCCACTCCCTGACCGCCGTGAGGTCGGCGTCCGTGATGCCGTAGGAGTGCTCGACGCGGTGCAGGAGCACGGGTCGGCGGTGGTGTGCGGCGACCCAGGCGCGGTCGGCCTCGGTGATCTCGTCGTCGAGCCACACGAACGGGCGGTCGCCCGCCCAGTCGACCAGGGGCCGGGTCTTCCAGTGCAGCAGGGGCGGCGGCTCGTCCTCGTCCGGCCACTCCACGACCGGCAGCGGGGGCAGGCCGAGCCAGGGTGAGACGACGTCGTTCGCGTCGTCCATCCATGTGGTGGCCCACACCAGTTCGCAGCCCAGCGCCGCCAGCCGCGGGCCGAGGGCGGGGTCGATCCGGGACAGGAGCGGGTGGTCGGTGACGGCCTGCGGAGGGACGGCGGCCGCCTCGTACCGCGGATACGGGCGGTCGGTCGCTCCGAACGGGATGAGCGGGCCGTCGACGTCGAGGAAGAGAAGCATCAGCAGTAAGGATCAGCCATCGAAGCCGTTCGCGCCGAGAATCATGTCGATACGGGCCCGGTGCTTCGCCTCCCAGATGTCGAGCGTCTCGGCGGCCTCCGCGGCGAGCTTGGCGTGGGCGTCCGCGAGCACCTGCGTCCGCCGGGCGTCCGGCACGACCACCACACCCTCCTCGTCGGCGACGACCACATCTCCGGCGCCGATGCGCACACCCCCGCACCTGACGCGCTCGTTCAGCGGCCGTACGGCCTTCTTCTCGCCCGGGATCGGGATGACACCGCGTGCGAACACCGGGAAGGACATGTCGCGCACCTCGGCCAGGTCGCGGATCAGCCCGTCGGCGACGAAGGCGGCGATGCCGCGGCGCTGGGCCACCGCGCAGACGTTTCCGCCCGCCAGCGCGTAGTCCAGGTCCCCCGACTCCACGACGATCACCGAGCCGGGCCGGGCACGGTGGATCGCCGCGTGGAGCATCAGGTTGTCCCCCGGAGGGCAACTGACCGTGAACGCCGGACCGGCGACCCGCGGGACGAGGTCCCACAGCGGCCGTATGCCGATGTCCATGACCTGCGCGCGGCCCAGGAGGTCGGCGAGGGTGGTCGTGGGGATGCCCTGAAAGTCGGTGGCGTCAGTCATGCGAGGGACAGTAGCGTCCCCGTCATGACTGCCGGGTCGGCCAAGGGCCGCGAGCGAGTTGGGTACCCGGCCTCCGAGTGAGGCCGGGGCGGGCCAGGGGCCCGCCGCTTCTTCCTCCGCGCACACGCACACCATCCGCAGAGGAAGAAGAAAGAAGAAAGAGTGCCCAACGACTTCAACCAGCAGATAATCGACGAGTTCCGCGCCCACCACGGCCGTGTCGGCGGCCATTTCGAGGGCGCCCGCCTGCTCCTGCTGACCACCACCGGCTCCCGTACCGGCACCCCGCACACCACCCCCGTCGGCTACCTCCCCGACGGCGACCGGGTCCTGGTCATCGCCTCGGCGGGCGGCTCCCCCAGGCACCCGGACTGGTTCCACAACCTCCGCGTGCATCCCCGGGTGACCGTCGAGAGCGGCGTGTTCACCTACGAGGCACGGGCCGTCGTGCTCGACGGCGAGGAGCGCGACCGTGCTTTCGCGCGAGCGGTCGAGGCCGACCCGGGCTGGGCCGCGTACCAGGAGAAGACGGACCGGGTGATTCCCGTCGTAGCGCTGTACGAGATCGCCAAGGGCGGTCCGCCGCACATCGCCGCCGGGTCACCGGGCGAGGCCATCCGGCTCGTGCACGACGCCTTCCGGCGCGAACTCGCCCTGATCCGGGATGAAATGGCGGATGGCAACGGGTCCGCGCTCGGCGCGCAGCTCCGCGTCAACTGCCTGACCTTCTGCCAGGGCCTGCACAACCACCACACCGGCGAGGACACCGTCCTGTTCCCGCACCTCGCCGGCCTCCACCCGCAGCTCGCCCCGGTCCTGGAACGTCTGCGCACGGAGCACGAGCACATCGCCGACCTCGTCGAGCGGCTGCGCGGTGCGGTGTCCGGCGCGAGTACCGATCCGGCGGCCGCCCGCGCCGAGGTGGAGCGGCTGACGGACGAGCTGGAGGCCCATCTCGCTTACGAGGAGGAGCAGTTGGTCCCGCTGCTCGACGCCGTCTGAGCCTCACGGGCGGCCGCCGACCTAGAAGGGCAGTGGCCGTCCGTGCACCACGTCCAGGCGTGACACCGCCCGGGTCAGTACTACGTACAGACGGTGCAGCCCCCGTTCCTCGGCCTCCGCGACGGCGGCCGGTTCGACGGCCACGACATGGTCGTACTCCAGGCCCTTGGCCAGGGACGCGGGCACCACCGCGACCCGGGCGCCCAGCTCGTCCGGGTCCGCGGCCCCGATCCCGGCGGCCGTGAGCGCCTCCCGCACCCGGGCCGCCTCCGCGTCCGCCGCGACGACCCCGACGGAGCCCTCCCCGGTGAGCGCGTCCCGTACGGCGGCCACGGTCTCGCCCAGGACGTCGTCGGTGTGCCGGATGCGCAGTTCCCCGTCCCGCCGCATCGAGCGGGCCGCCGGTACGTCGACGTCCAGCCGCCCGAAGAACAGCGGCCCTTCGGGCAGTTCGGTGAGCGCCTTGGCCCGGCTGCGCAGCTGGTACCCGAGGACTTCGGCGTCGGCACCGGAGGCGGAGACGTCCTCGCCGGTGACGACCCGTTCGGCCGCGCCGTCGACCATGGCGGCGAGGGCGGTGCGGCAGGCGTCGTGGTAGTCGCGTTCGTCGCGGAGGGAGTCGCGAAGGGGGTCATGCCGGGAGTCGTGCCGGGAGTCGTCGAGGGCGGGGCGGGGTGACGTCATACGCCCCACCGTACGCGAAATTATGTAACTGAGTTACGTTCTTTACCGTGTCTCGATATTGATCAGAGCCTCGAGCCGCCCGAACGCCCGCTCGGCCGCCGCCACCGCGTCCTCCCGGATCCGCTCCACCCCCTCCCCGGCCGCCACCCGCCGCCAGTTCTCCTGCGCGAGGATCCGCTGCACGGCGATGATCTGCGCGGCGGCGAGCCGTGCGTCCAGCCCCCCGCCGAGCGCCCCGGCCAGCGCGTCCTCCGACCGCTCCAGGTACCCGTACAGCCGCGCGACCAGCGCCGGAGTGCCGTACAGAAGGGAGTGGAAGGCGAGCACGCCGGGGTCGTCGTTGAGCCCGGTGATCGGATCGCACCGGTCCAGCCCGTCGAGAAAGTGCCGCCGCAGCGCGTCGACCGGCCGCGCCTGCCCGGTCACCACCCGTGCCGCCTCTCCCTCGTGATCGGCGATCTGCTGCAGAACGAGGTCCTCCTTGGCCGGGAAGTACCGGAAGAGGGTCGGCTTGGAGATCCCGGCCGCGGCGGCGACCTCCGCGACCGACACCGCGTCGAACCCCTTCTCCATGAAGAGCCGTACGGCGACCGCGGACACCTCCTGGTACATCCGCATCTTCTTGCGCTCACGCAGGCCCATCTCCTCACCCATGCGCCGAGCCTACGCACTGCCGCACCCAGGGTCGGACCGTCGAGCCGGAGCGGTCAGCGTCGGTCCCGGTGGTGCCGGACGAGCGCGGCCGTGATCTCCGAGCGGCTCGGCACCTCCTCCAGCCCGAGCGGCTCGGCCGCGGCGATCAGGACCCGCTGGAGCTTGCCCGCGGCTCCGTGCAGTGCGAACCAGTTGGGCTCACCCCGTCCGGACAGCGAGAGCGACACCCGGACGACGTCCGTGAAGACGGACTGCGCCCGCTTGAAGCCGAGGATCCGCCGCAGGTCCGGTTCCCATCCGTAGGAACTGCCCGGCCGGACACGCTCCACGGCCCGGCACCACTCATGTGTCATACGGAGTTCCTGGTCCGCCGGGTAGCGCATGAGGTGCAGATGGGTCGCCAGGTCGTAGAGGGGGTCGCCCAGCATGGCCAGTTCCCAGTCGATGGTCCACAGCAGGCCCTGCGGGTCGACGATGAAGTTCTCGCGGTGCAGATCCGCGTGCAGCAGGCAGAAGGGTCGTTCCTTCAGTCCCGCGACATGCTTCCTGAGGCGAGTGAACGCATCCTCGCCGACACCGAGGGCATGGAACAGCGGTCCGAACTCCGCGGCGTTCCTCGCGTAGACGTGCTCCTCGACGAAGACGACGAGACGCTCCAGGAATCCGTCACTGTCCCTGTCCTCGGCACGGTCCTCGGGAGCGCAGCGGCGCTCGACGGAGACGAGATCGGCCGGCGTGATCCGCGTCATCTCCCGGAACAGGTCGACGATTTGACCGAAGAACGCTTCGGGCACCCGCCGGGACAGCCGGCGCGATGCGCCGAGGGTCCGGCCCTCGATGAACCGCTGCAGCCCCACGCCCTCCATGTCGACGATCTCGGGCACGCGCGCGATGCGGCCTGCCAGGGCGCGCAGCAGTTCCTCCTCCGACACGAAGCAGCGCCGGTCGAACCAGAGGATGTGCGCGCGCGGCTCCCGGCACTTGACGATCCGCGTCCCGTCCGGCAGCGGAAAGACGTACGTCTCGTGGTGGTAGCCCTCCAGCGGGCCGATCACCACGGTCGCGTCGCCACTCAACTCGTCGGCCCGCAGCCGAACGTCGGAGACCGTTCTCGGAGTCATTCTCTGGGTTCAGGCCATTTCCGGTGGAACCAGTGGGGTAAGGGTGGAGGCACGTTACTCCACGGGACTCAAGGAGTGGCGGAGAACCGCTCATTCGACGGGAAGGACCGAGCCCGCGGGCGAACTTCGGAACTCGCGTCATGGCGCAGCGTGAGGCTGTCGCCGGAGCGCGTCCAGTACGGGCTGGAGCGATCCGACGACGTGCTCCGCTCCGGCATCCACCAGGAGCTTCGCCTTGCGCTCGTTGCGCGCGTAGCCCAGGAACGAAACCCCGGCCTCCTGGGCGGCGGTGAGGTCCGAGGGGGAGTCGCCGATCATCAGGGCCGCGGCGGGATCGGCGCCCGTGGCCCTCAGCGCACGGTTGAGGGAGTGCGGGTGCGGCTTGAGACGGTGCAGCTCCGCGGTCCGGCCGTAGATGTGCGGGGCGAAGCAGCCGAGCAGGCCACGGCTGGCGAGGTAGGTGCGGACGGTGCGCGGGGAGTTGTTGGTCGTCACGGCCAGCCGGGTGCCCACGGCCGACCAGGTGCGGATCAGCGGGTCCGCGTAGGGGGTGGGCATCGCGGACGGAACGGCGCGCAGTTCCTCCTGGGTGAGACGTTCCTCCAGCTCGATCACCAGGTCGCTGCGCGGATGCAGCCGGTCCACGGCGCGCAGGACCACATGGGGGTCCGGGGCCGCGCGTTCGTCGTCCGTGAGCAGCCGTCGCATGCCGCGTCCTTCGAGCCACTCCACCAGTTCGCGGGCCACGCGGTTGGCCGAGTGACCGGCGAACAGCCGGCAGATCGGCCCGTCGAAGTCCCACAGGACCACCCGTGCGCGCGCCACGAGTTCCCGGAGCCCCGCCGTCTCGATCTCCGCCTCGGTCTCCGTTCCCGCCACCATCGGTGCAGTCTGCCGCGTATCAGAAGTCACTAGGAGAGTGTCAGGTCCGTCGAGATGGTTTCCCAGAGGGCGTCGAACCACTTCTGGGATTGCTCCACGAACGCCTCGTCCCTCGGGCCCCTGCGGTTCTCGAAGGAGAAGAGGAGGGACTTGGAGCCCAGCACGTCGTACATGTCGAGGGTCACGCCGTCCGTCGACTCCTCGCGGCGGGTGACCATGTAGTACGCGAAGAGCGCCTCCGCGCCGTTGAGCAGGTACAGCTTCACCGGCGGGGTGAACGGCAGGGCGCGGAACGTGACGTGCACGTCGATGTCGTGGGTGGAGCGCAGGGCCTGGAGGTTGTACTGGAGGACCTGACCCTGGGCGTTGCGCATCGCCAGCCAGCGCTGGTGGACGGGGTCGTCGTCGCCGCGGCCCTCGACGGGCACCGGGAAGGCCAGATCGATGTCCCGGGACGGGAGCAGGATGCGGACGTCGATCGTCTCCGGGTGGATGCGGCCCTCGTGGATCTGACGCAGGGGTTCACCGAGCGCCGGGATCAGGCTCTCGGCCGTGAGGCAGACCGCGTCGACCCGGACCCGCGGTGCCGAGAAGGCCTCCGCCAGGCGGGGTCCGAGGCCGACCATCGTGGGCTGGGGCTCGTCCAGGGCGGGGGCCGGCTCCGCGATCCGCGGCGGGCTGCCCTTGCTGACGTTGCTGAGGAGGCCGTCCGCCTGGAGCGACCGCAGGGCCTGGCGTACGGCGCCGCGCTCCACGCCGAACTCCTCGGCGAGCTCGGCCTGCGTGGGCAGGCGGTCCCCCGCCTTGAGTTCACCGACGCGGATGCGCTCCCGCAGGGTGTCGGCGATCTCCTCGGGAGTGAGCCTTCTGCTGCCGTTCACTGCCACGTTCTCCTGAGTCACGACCAAACGTTACAACTCTGATCCATCTAAGGGGAGTTGTCCGAAAGTTGTTTATGACTGGCCACCAAGTGGGGACAACTTAATCAGAGTTGGTTGCCAACTTGGTTGAGTTGGCGGAAGTTTTGCTTCCCTTGTCTCCGCACACCGGCAGCCCGAAGGGGGAATCATCGTGCCTGCCCTCGCTCTCATCTCCGCCGTCTTCGTCATCGGCTTCGAGCAACTCGTCCAGTGGAAGTACGGTGCCACCGGCATTGTCGGCCTGTTGCTGTTCAGTATCGGCATCAAGGCCAAGAGCCCCGCCGTCAGCTCCGCCGGTGCCGTGCTCCTCGCGATCCTGCTCGCGGGGCCGGCCCTATGACGTCAGGACGAGTTCCGTGCTGATCGTCTCCCACAGCGCGTTGAACCACAGGTGGGACTGCTCCACGAACGTCGCGTCCCGCGGGCCGGCACCCTGCTCGAAGGCGAACAGCATCGACCGGGTGCCCTCCGCGTCGTACATCTCCAGGTGCTCGTGCTCGATCTCCCGCTCACGCCGGGTCAGCGTGTAGTACGCGAAGAGGGCCTCCGTGCCGTTGAGCAGATACAGCTTCACCGGCGGCGTGAACGGCAGGGCGCGGAAGGAGACGCGCACGTCCATGCCGTGCGTGGCGCGCAGCGCCAGCAGGTTGTGCTCGAGCACCTGGCCCTGGGCGTTGCGCTGGGCCAGCCAGCGCCGGTGCAGCAGGCCGGCGGCCGAGGCGTCGTCCACCGGCGCCGGGAAGGCGAGATCGATGTCGCGGCTCGGCAGCAGGACCCGGACGTCGACCTTGGCCGGTTTCAGTCGCCCGGCGTGGATCTGGCGCAGCGGTTCGCCGATCGCCAGCGTGAGCGAGACGGAGGTCAGGCACAGGGCGTCGATCTCGACGTGCTGGGCCGCGAAGGCGGCGGCCGTCCGCGGGGCCAGGGCCACCATGGTGGGCAGCGGAGGCGCCCCGGGGCCGGCCGTGAGCAGGGGCGGGACCGGATTCGGGGCCACCGTGGCCGGGCTGCCCCTCGTCATGTCGGTGAGCAGGTGCTCCGACTGCAGGATGCGCAGCGCCAGGCGTACGGCCCCGCGCTCCACGCCGAACTCGTCGGCCAGCTTGGCCTGAGTGGGCATGCGCTGACCCGGCCGCAGCACGCCGGATCTGATCCGGGTGCGCAACTCGTCGGCCACGTCGCGGTGTGACTTCTGTGGCCGCTGTGACCTCTCCCGCCCATTGACGGAGGCGTGTTCCGGGTCCACGCACAAACCCTACAACTTCCCGCCATCTTTCGGCAGTTCACGCGAAGGTGGTTATGAGTCGCGCCCAAGCGGAGATAAGTACAGTTGAGTTGGTCACCAACTTAAGCAACATGGTCAAGCTTCCCGGTGGTTGGCCGATCGGGCTCCCTTCCGGAGGGGAGCCGGGAGCCCGGAAGACCGAACCGGCCGGTGACGAACCACAGCGGTACCACGGGCACAGCCACAACTGAACGCACAGCCACAACTCAACACCGACAACTTCACATCGACCGCACAGCCACAACTCAACAGCTCGCTACGGATGAGACGAGTTCAGCACCGCCATCGGGAGGAAGGGGGCGTCAGAAGAGGTCCGGGCACCACGGTCGCCCGGACGTGTGCAGCAGGGCGTCGGCCAGCCGGGCGGCGCCCTCTCGTACTTCCCGGACCCGGCCCAATGCCACCAGCCGAGCCGCCGACTCGTCGCCGAGCCACAGCGTGGCCAGGTCGGCGACGTCCAACACCAGTTCGGCCTCCTCGGTGCTCGGCGCGCAGGATCCGCCCGAGGGCGATACCGCGAGCCGGTAGCGGCCGCCGGCCAGCCCCTGCCGGTCCACGACCTCCAGCACCAGCGTGCCCGTCGCCTCGTACGTCCGCGCTTCCAGGGCCCGTACGACGTCCAGGATCCGCACCCACAGCCAGTCGCCCTGCGTGCTGACCTCGGCCGCGCGCGGGTCGGGCAGGAAGAGGGGGAGCAGATCGTCGGGGGCCCGCCAGCCGGTCTTGACCCGGGTGATCCAGTCGATCGAGCAGAGGTAGTGCCACAGGGCGCGCCCGGCCGCCGGGGTCGCCGCGAGCAGCCAGTTCACCTCGGCCGTGTTCTTCGGCAGCTTGCCGACCCAGTTGTCGTCCGACTTGTACGACACCAGGCCCTCGACCTCACCGGACGGGGAGCGGTAGGCGGCGTAGAAGGGCTCGGTCCACTCGCCCGTGGGGCGCACGGTGCCTGTCTGCACCCGCCACCACAGCTCGGTGCGGCTGACGGCACCGGGCTGGGTGCGGCGTATGCGCTCGTGGAGTTCCGGGCCGGTCTTGCGCACCTCCTCGCCGTCGACGAGGTCGATACGGCCGCCGTCCTGCGGTCCCGACCAGCGGGGGTCCAGACCGGTGCGTGACACGTCCACGGTCCACTCGGTCATCGAGGTGGCCGGGCCGAAGCCGTAGCGGCCGTAGATCGGGTACTCGGCGGCGATGAGGGTGGCGACCACGTCCCCGCGGTCCTTCGCGGCGGCGAGGTCCCGGTTCATCATGCGGGTGAGCAGGCCCCGGCGGCGGTGGGTGGGGCTGACGGTGACGTTGGAGATCGCGTCGGCGGGGACGGCCGCGCCGCCCACGGCCGTGAGTTCCTGGGCGAAGGAACGGAAGGTCGCGACACACCGGTCGCCGTCGAAGGCACCGAGCAGCCGACCGGGGACGAACAGGTGCCGGCGGGCCTCCAGTTGCTCCTGCGTCACGGTCGGCTCCCGCAGGAATCCGGTGTTCAGCGCGCGGTGCCAGTCGGCGAAATCGGCTTCGGTGACGGGACGGACGTCGATGTCTGCGGCGGGGCGGCTCATGGGGTCACGGTAGGTCTACGGCGGCCGGGGTGTCGCGGGGATTTCGACCGCCCGCCCACCGGTCCGCACCACCCCACGCCCCCTCACGTCAGCAGGTCGTCCACCTGCGCCTCCCCGTCCCGGTACCGCCGTGCGATCTCCGCGCTGCAGTCGTCGGTCGTGCGCTGGAGGTGCTGGCGGCGGCGGGAGACCTGCTGCTCGTAGCGGACGAGGCGGCCCATCGCGGCGTTCAGTTCCAGGTCGGTGCGGGCCTGCAGATCGGAGAGCTCGACCTCGGCGAGCATCTCGGCGGCCAGCTGCCGGTACTCCTCGTTGTGCGGCGTGCCCAGGGTCACATGGCGGGCCGAGGAGCGGTGGCGGGCCGGGGCGTCGGTGAGGATCTCCGGGAGCCGGGCCACCACGGAGGCGTCGTCGGGGGCCACCAGCGAGGCCGCTCCGCGGCGGGACAGTTCCGCGCGCAGGATGTCGATGCGCCCCTGCAACAGCCGCCGTACATAACTGAGATCCGCCTCGTCGCGCTGGGCGTCCCGGCGCAGGGTGCGCAGTTCCGGCAGGCTCAGCAGGGTCAGGGCGTGCGACTGGGGGTATCCCGCGCTCGACGGACTCGGGGAGGACTCCGCGGGCAGCGGTGTGCTGTCGCTGCGCTGCGCGGGCGGCCGGTGCGTGTCCGGGTCGCCCGCGTGGGCGGCCGCGACCGCCCCGGGCGGCTGCCCGGTGCTCGGTGTGCTCATGTGCCTCAACCGTCCCCTCGACCGGCGTACGGAAGCATCGTGCCACCCCGAGTGGCCGCTATGTGACCGAGTGCCCCCGAACGGCCCCAGATGTGGGGTTAAGGATCAGAAATCGACCCCCGCGAACGCGGACGCGGCACCCGGCATGATGGTCGGCATGCGTGCAGTGGTGCAGAGGGTGGACGGCGCGAGCGTCGTCGTGGACGGCGAGACGGTCGGGGCGATCGAGGGCGAGGGGCTGTGCGCCCTGGTCGGGGTGACCCACGAGGACACCAAGGAGAAGGCGGCCCAGCTCGCCCGAAAGCTGTGGTCGATCCGCATGCTGCACGACGAGAAGTCGTGCAGCGACATCGCCGCGCCGTTGCTCGTGATCAGCCAGTTCACCCTGTACGGAGACGCTCGCAAGGGCCGCCGCCCCACCTGGAACGCGGCCGCCCCCGGCGAGGTCGCCGAACCGCTCGTCGACGAGGTGGTCGCACAGCTGCGCTCGCTGGGCGCGACGGTGGCGACGGGCCGGTTCGGCGCGCTGATGCGGGTCTCCCTGACGAACGACGGCCCGTTCACGGTCCTGATCGAGGTCTAGCCCGGTCCGCAACACCTGGCTACGGCTCGACGACCGTCTCCTGGGCGGCCGCCGTGTCCCCCGCCATCAGCGGGGCGTCCACCGGTACGTTCCGCTTGACCAGGGCCAGGGCGATCGGGCCCAGCTCGTGGTGGCGTACGGACGTGGTGATGAAGCCGATCTTGCGGCCGTCGGGGCCCTCGTCCGCGCGCCGGACCTCGGTGCCGTGCACCGGCAGATGGACGTCGCTGCCGTCCAGGTGGAGGAAGACCAGCCGGCGCGGGGGCTTGCCCAGGTTCTGGACGCGGGCGACCGTCTCCTGCCCGCGGTAGCAGCCCTTCTGCAGATGGACCGCGATGCCGATCCAGCCCAGCTCGTGCGGGATCGTACGGTGGTCGGTCTCGAAGCCGACCCGCGGGCGGTGGTGCTCCACGCGCAGCGCCTCGTAGGCGAGGATCCCGGCCGCGGGGCCCGCCTTCTCGGCGTACGACTCCAGGTCCGCGCGGGGCAGGAAGAGATCACGGCCGTACGCCGTCTCGCGTACGACGACGCCCTCGGGGACCTCGGCGATGGAACCGGCCGGCAGGTGGACGAGCGCGAAGTCGTCGGTCCGGTCGGCCACTTCGACCCGGTAGAAGAACTTCATCGACTCCAGGTATGCGATCAGCTCGTCCTGGGTGCCGGGCTCCACATGGGCCCAGACCGTCGTGCCGTCGTCCACCAGGTACAGCGCGTGCTCGATGTGGCCGTGCGCGGACAGGATCAGCGCCTCGGTCGCCTCGCCCACGGGCAGCTCGCTGACGTGCTGGGTGAGCAGGAGGTGCAGCCAGCTCAGCCGGTCCTCGCCGGTGACGGTGACGACACCGCGGTGGGAGAGGTCGACGAAGCCGGTGCCGTCGGCGAGGGCACGCTGCTCACGGAACAGGTCTCCGTAGTGGGCGGCGACGCCTTCGTCCACGCCCTCGGCGGGGACGGCGCCGGGCAGGGACAGCAGGGGGCTCTTCATATCCGTAAGCCTACGACTTGGTAATTGAACGCTTGAGGGTGCAGTCCTTGCAGCGACCGAAGATCGCGAAGTGCTTCATGTCCGTGTCGAAGCCGAAGGTCTCACGGAGCTTGGCCGTGAAGTCGGCCGCCACGTCGACATCCGCCTCGATGACGTTCTGGCAGTCCCGGCAGACCAGGTGGATGTGGTGGTGGCGGTCCGCGAGGTGATAGGTCGGGGCGCCGTGGCCGAGGTGGGCGTGCGAGACGAGACCGAGCTCCTCCAGCAGCTCCAGCGTGCGGTACACCGTGGAAATGTTGACCCCCGACGCCGTCTTCCTCACTTCCACGAGGATGTCGTCGGGGGTCGCGTGTTCAAGGGTGTCCACGGCTTCGAGCACGAGTTGCCGCTGCGGCGTCAGCCGGTAGCCGCGCTGCCTGAGGTCGCTCTTCCAGTCGGTGCTCACCACACCAGAGAGTCTAGGACTACTTGAAGAAAGCGATCCCGTCGTCCGGCATGTCGTCGGGCAGGGCCTTGGCCCAGCGCTCGACGTCCTCCGGGGTGACGACCTTCTTCAGATGGGCCGACATGTAGGGGCGCAGCTCGACCTCGGGGGTCTGCTTCTCGCCGACCCACATGAGGTCGCTCTTGACGTAGCCGTACAAGCGCTTGCCGCCGCTGTACGGCTGCGCGGCGGCCGTGCGCGCCACCGCGTCCGTGACCAGGTCGATCTGCGGCTTCTTGGCGGCCATCTCGCCGTACCAGATCTCGATGACGCCGTCGTCGCGGGTCATCGTGACCTCTACCTTGCGGCCGGCGTCGATCCGCCAGAAGCCGTGCTCCGACTCCAGCGGGCGGACCTTGTTCCCGTCGTTGTCCAGCACCCAGGTGTGGGAGTGGTACTCCAGGAAGTCCCGCCCGTCGTGGGTGAAGGTGACCTCCTGCCCGAAGTTGCACTTCTGCGAGCCCGGGAAGTCGTGCACACCCGCGCCGGCCCAGTTGCCCAGCAGGAAGGCGAGCGGGACCAGGTCCTTGTGGAGGTCGGACGGAATCTCGATCATGAGCGGCGGTTCCTAGCCAGTTCCTTGACGGTGGTCAGTGCTGGCCCTGGTACAGCTTCTTCACGGTCAGCCCGGCGAAGGCGAGGACTGCGACGCAGACCAGGGCCAACAGGATGTCGAAGAAGATCTCCACGGGGTGCTCCTTGAGCGAGGGTGGGCATGCACAGGGCCGGGCCCCAGCTTACGCGGCCGGGGCCCGGCCCTGCCGTACGGGTGCTCCGGGACAGCGGTCAGCCGAGCAGCTGACTCTGCAGGGTCACGGTCTGCTGGAAGGGGACGGCGGGGGCGGTGCCCTTACGGGACTGGACGATCACGCCGATGGTGTCACCGGCCGAGAGGTACGCCTGCCGGACCTGCTCGGCGCCGTACGGCCTGCTCTCCGTGTACGGGGAGTTCGCGACGTCGTCGACGTCCGCGAGATGGGGGAAGTCCTCGTCCCGCTCGGACGTGGCGGCACCGCGCACCGGGAAGACCGGGGAGTTGTACTCCGTCAGCTCCGTGCCGGCCACCTCGTCCGCGACCGCCGCGGTGTTGAACTGCAGCAGGTAGATCCGGGTGCGGGTGCCGTCCGGCATGGTCCAGCCGCGGGCGGCGATGTGCCGCAGGCCGTAGTCGGTCAGCAGCTGCGCGATCGTGTCCCGGTCCGTCTCCTCGGAGTACTGCGCCAGGAACGTCTTCGTCGCCAGCCAGCCGTCCGTCCCGCGCAGCGCGGCGTCGGCCTTGGCGCCCCCGGGCGCGGGCAGGAGCAGTCTGCGCAGGTCCGCGTAGTGGGCGCCGGCCTTGTTGACATCGGCGAACGGTGCGGGGCTGCCGGCCGGCAGCGGTGCCCTGACGATCGCCGGGTAGTCCCAGCGTCCGTCCGACTCGGTCCGAAGGCCCGGTACGTCGGTGCGCTCCATGCGGGTGATGCCGTACGCCGTGCCCGCCCCGGCCACCGCGAAGACGGCGACGGCCGCGGTCCAGCGCAGGACCCCGCGCAGGACGCGGCGGTCCTTCTTCGGCGCGGGTGCCTCCGGCGGGGGCGGGGGGAGAAGGGGCGGCAGGTCCCCGGGGGCGGCCGGCACGCCGGGGTCGGCCGACGCTCCGGGTTCCGCCGGCACCCCGGGTTCCGCCGGCACCACGGGTTCCATCGGCACCACGGGTTCCATCGGCACCACGGGTTCCATCGGCACTCCAGCGTCCGCCGCGGGCGGCAGGGTCGCGATCGGCTCCGTCTGCACGGCGTCCGCGGTCCCCATGGGCTCCGCGGCCTGCACGGGCTCCGCGGCCTGCACGGGCTCCGCGGCCTGCACGGGCTCCGCGGTCCGCACGGGCTCCGCGGTCCGCACGGGCTCCGCGGTCCGCACGGGCTCCGCGGCCTGCACGGGCTCCGCGGCCTGCACGGGCTCCGCGGCCTGCACGGGCTCCGCGGTCCGCGCGGGCTCCGCGGTCCGCGCGGGCTCCGCGGTCTGTACAGGGTGTCCGGTCGGCTCGACCGGTTCCGTCTGCTCCATCGGCTCCGTCTGCTCGGTCATACCGCCTCCCCCGGCTCCGCGATGCGGTCGAGCTGTTCGCGCAGCAGCCCGACGATCTCCTTGGTGTGCAGTGGCTCGGCCCCGTACGCGGTGGCGGTGACCAGGACGTCTCCCCGGTAGGCGGAGCAGAGCATCACGTCAAGCTTCTTCTTCGCCTCCGCGGGCGGCAGGAAGCACTTGGCGTTCTTGTGGCCCGGGATCTCCGGCCCCTTGCGGAAGATCTTGAGGGCTGCCAGGAACCCGTTCTGGAACGTGGACATGTTCCGCACCGCCGCCTTGTCCTGGATCTGGACCAGCTCGACGCTCACGGTGAAGGTGCTGTCCTTGTAGAAGTCGGCGTCGCCGGCACCGGAGGCGTCGGTGCTCATGTAGCTGCGCATCGCCATGCCCCTGGTGTGCTGCTTGTCGATCCGCTTCTCCAGCTCTCGCCGCTGGGAGCGGGGCAGACCGCGGAGCGACTCCTTGCGCAGGGCCGCGGCCTCTCGTCCGCTGAGCGCGGCGTCGGAGCCGAACTCGGCGATGTCCGGGCCCCGGCGCCAGCCGTCGGTGCCGAACGGCAGGAGCATGGCGGCGAGCGAAGAGGCACCCTTCGCGCCCTTGTCCCCGGCCCCCTCTTTCGCCTTCGCGGGCTTCGGGAACTTCCATGTGGGCGCGCCCGGATCACGGTCGGCGTTCTGGACGGTGACAACCGTGTAGCCCGCGCCGCCGACAACGGCGACGGCGAGCAGGGCAAAGGCGACGACGGCGGCGATACGGCCGCGTCGTACGGGCTTCTTCGCGGGGGCGGCCTCCGGCTCGGGCTGCTCGCTCACGACCGCTTCTTCTTGGTCTCTCGGTTCCTCGCTCACAGCCGCTCCATCTGCCGCTTCGCCAGGTCCATGATCCTGGACTTGGAGATCGGCTTCGTGTCGTAGATCCAGATCTCCATGGCGATGTCACCCCGCCAGGCGTGCGCCTGTGCCTTGTAGAGGGGCATGTAGCCGGGCTTCCGCTCCGGCTCGGTGTCGACGTAGACCATGCCGTCGCCGGTGCCCGGGATGGACCAGCTGTGGGTGCCGTCGACATTCCATCCATTGGCCCGGTCCTGGGCGCCAAGGTCCTCTTCCTGGTGGAACTGCACCAGCCGGATGTCCATGAACTGGTTGCCGTGCTCGGCCCAGGTGGTGCTGACCGCCCGCCGGAACTCGGACGTCGCCAGTGAGACGAACTCCGTGTCGGAGTTCTTGAGCTGCGACGCGTACTCGGCCATGTTCAGCCAGCCGTCCTCGCCGGGCCCGAAGGGGGGCTTCTTCGCTCCCTTCGGCGGCGCGATGAGCAGCTTGCGCAGGTCGCCGTCCGTCTTGACCTTGTGATCCTGGGCGGCGGACAGCGGCTCGGGCCCCTCACCCTTCGCCTGCGCGAGCACCGGCTGCGAGAGCGAGGGCAGGGCGGTGGGCTTCCGGTCGGCCTGGATCAGATAGCCAGTGCAGGCCCCGGCGACGAGGCCGAGCACGCCGGCGGAGGCGAGCAGCAGGGCCGTACGCCCGCGGCGGCGCGGCGCGCTGGGCACTTCGTGCGTTTCGGGTCTATCGGGTACTTCCAAGACGTCCCCCACAGGGCGTGAAGCGCGGATTCCGTATCCGCGCCCCACAGCAGACTCATGGGTGGCGTCCGGGGTTGTACAGGAGTTCGGTTACGACTTGATGTGCTCCACAAATACCGCCCAGGCCGTCCCGGCGAAGACGAGGGGGGTACGGGCGGTGTCTTTGCTGTCCCGGACGGGGACGAGGGGGAGGTTGTGGGCGACCTCGACGCAATTGCCGCCGTCCGAGTTGCTGTAACTGCTCCTGTGCCAGGCGGCGGCGTTCAGGAAGTCGTCGGAGACCTCGACACACTCGCCGCCGTCCGAGTTGCTGTAGCTGCTTCTACGCCATGTCGCCTTGCTCAGGTCGATGGCTCGCACGCCGCTTCCTCCAACATCCGCAGGATGAACTTCCTTGACTCGGCCGGGGAGAGGGCCAGGTCGCGCATCGCATCATAGATGCGATGGAAGTGCTCAACCCTGCCTGATTCCTCGATGAGTTCACCACGTACGTCGTTCTCGGCGTAAGCCACGGTACGGCCATCCAGCAGTCGGAGGAACATCATGGCCGTGCTTCCAAGACCGTGAGGTCCGGCGCTGAACGGCAGCACATGCAGCGTGGTGTTCGGACGCTGCGACATCTGGGCCAGGTGCTCCAGTTGCTCCCGCCACTCCTGCATATCCCGCAGCGGAGTCCGCAGCACCGCCTCGGAGAGGATGCCGCGGAACGGCGGCGCGTCCTCTCCCTCCAGCAGCTTGCGCCGCCCCGTGCGCGCCTCCACCTGCTGATCCAACTCCTTGCCCTTGGCGCCGCCCGCCGCGAGAACTTCGCGTGCGTACCCGGCCGTTTGCAAAAGCCCTGGCGGCCTGCTCACGGCGTAGTGCCAAAAGCCCACCGCCTCGGCCTCCAGCAGCATGTACCGCCGGTACTGCTCCTTGAACTGCGCGGGATCCGCCACCGCCAGTTCCCACAGCGTCAGCAGCCGGTCCGGTGTCCCGTAGAACGTATCCAGGGCCTGTGCGATCTCCGGGCCGCCCACCGTGTCGCCGCTCTCCATCTTGCTGAACTGGGACGGGCCCCACCCCACCTTCTTCGCCAACTCCCGCAGGCTCAGGCCACGTTCGGTCCTCATGAGCCGTAACTCCTCGGCGAAGCGCCTCCTCGGCTCCTGGCTGCGTCCCGTGACCACTCGCCTCGGCGGCATCGAACTCTCCTTCCGGAATGAGGCTGTTGAAGGTGTTGAAGTAACGCGGTGTGCCGTTTCGCTACGGCCCGACATCGGCGTTTCGGCCCTGCTCAGCGGTCATGCTCGTACCGCCTGAACACGCAGCGTAATCCAGCGCTCGCGTGCTGTACGGGCGTTCACGGAAAGGAATGGCGCGATGACGACGGAGCCGACACCGCTCGTACGGGGAGCGCTCGTCTACGATCCGGCCACCCGAAAGGTCGGCGAATACCAGGACCTCATCGGGACGCACGCGATGCTGCGTCCCGTAGGCGGTGGCCGGGAATGGGAGGCCGACCCGGAGTCGCTGCGGGCGGCGACGCCCGACGAACGGATGAGCGCCGGAGTGCGCGCGGCGTACGCACAGACGCGGACCGCCGCGGCCCTGGTGGACCCCGCCGAACTCGACCGTCCGCCACAGCCGGTCGACGACTGTGCCGCGTGCGGCTGGCTCGCCGACCGGCGTGCGGAGGCGCGGGCCGTGTGCGACCGCAGCGCGGAGGCCGACGCGAACGTGCTGCTGCGCCACCACCAGCGGCGGGAGCACCGCGCATGACCGCGGCGGCACGGACCGTCCGCTGCACCTGCGGCGGCGACGGCAACGACCTGTGGCGGTACCCGATGTTTCCCACGTACGCGCTGCCGCCCGCGGCGCCCGCACCCCCGCCCCCGCCCCCGCCCCGCCGCAGTACGACGGCCGAGGCCGTCTGGAGCACCGTGCTCGCCGCGACCGGCGTCGCCTGTCTGCTCGCCTGCCTACTAATCTTCCCGGTATGGCGAAGAAGCTCGTGATCAAGGTGACCGCCGGGGCCGACGCTCCCGAACGCTGCTCCCAGGCCTTCACGGTCGCCTCCGTGGCCGTGGCCAGTGGGGTCGATGTCTCCCTGTGGCTGACCGGTGAGTCCTCGTGGTTCGCGCTGCCGGGGCGGGCGGCCGAGTTCGAACTGCCGCACGCGGCTCCGCTGCCCGATCTGCTCGACGCGATCCTGGCGGGCGGCACCGTCACCCTGTGCACGCAGTGCGCGGCCCGCCGGGAGATCACGGAGAAGGACGTCCTCAAGGGCGTACGGATCGCCGGCGCGCAGGTCTTCGTGCAGGAGGCGCTCGGGGACGAGACGCAGGCGCTCGTCTACTGAGACGGGGTGAGACCACCGAGGCCCCGATGGTCGCTGGTGGTCCCTAGTGGCGCTTCTTTCCGTCCAGCTCGTCCCACCACTCGTCGGACTGCGGGTCGCCCGACGGATCGTCCCACCAGCGGTCCTCGGGCCCTCGGCGGTTGGCGACGATCGCGGCGAGCGGCGGGATGACCATGGCCACCACGCACATGCCCACCGCCGCCGGAATCGACCAGAGGCGCACGACGGCCCACGCCAGGACGAAGAGCCCCACACAGGTCCCCATCATGGCGAAGTAGAGGTGCCGTCGCCGTGCGTACATACGTCAAGGGTAGGTCGGAGACGACCGCCCGGCACGGCCGTCGCGGGCCCGGGCGTGCCAAAGGGCCGCACCCCGGGCGTCCAACCCGGTGGGGTGCGGCCCTCGGCCGTACGGGGTCCTCGTCAGACCGCGATCGCGACCTCCGCCAGGCCACCCTGCTGGGCGACGACCGTGCGGTCTGCGGTGGCGCCGGGCACGAGGGCGCGCACGGTCCAGGTGCCCTCGGCCGCGTAGAAGCGGAACTGTCCGGTGGCGGAGGTCGGGACCTCCGCGGTGAACTCGCCGGTCGAGTCGAGGAGGCGGACGTAGCCCACCACCGGCTCGCCGTCGCGGGTCACCTGCCCCTGGATCGTGGTCTCACCGGGCTTGATCGTCGAGGGGTCCGGGCCGCCGGCCTTCGCTCCACACATGTCTTTCTCCTGAAGAGGTCTTGAGAGGTCGGTCGGGGTCGACTACTTGTTGGCGCCGAGCTCGATCGGCACGCCGACGAGGGAGCCGTACTCGGTCCAGGAGCCGTCGTAGTTCTTGACGTTCTGGACACCGAGCAGCTCGTGCAGGACGAACCAGGTCAGCGCGGAGCGCTCACCGATGCGGCAGTAGGCGATGGTGTCCTTGGCCAGGTCGACGTTCTCCTGGGCGTAGAGCTCCTTGAGGTCGTCGTCCGACTTGAAGGTGCCGTCGTCGTTGGCGTTCTTCGACCACGGGATGTTGCGGGCGGTCGGGACGTGACCCGGACGCTGCGACTGCTCCTGCGGCAGGTGCGCCGGGGCGAGCAGCTTGCCGGAGAACTCGTCGGGCGAGCGGACGTCGACCAGGTTCTGCGCGCCGATCGCGGCGACCACGTCGTCGCGGAAGGCGCGGATCGAGGCGTCCTGCGCCTTGGCCTTGT
Organism: Streptomyces sp. HUAS 15-9; assembly: GCF_025642155.1. NCBI lineage: Bacteria > Bacillati > Actinomycetota > Actinomycetes > Kitasatosporales > Streptomycetaceae > Streptomyces > Streptomyces qianjiangensis. The sequence goes on from NZ_CP106798.1 coordinate 4,082,993, forward strand.
AGTCGGTCGTGGCGCGCTCGGGCACCTCGGAGCCGTCGACCAGCTCGCGGGCGTCCAGCTCCCACTTCTTGCGGCCGCCGTCGAGGAGCTTGACGTTCTCGTGGCCGTACAGCTTGAAGTACCAGTAGGCGTAGGACGCGAACCAGTTGTTGTTGCCGCCGTAGAGGATCACGAGGGTGTTGTTGGCGATGCCCTTCTTCGACAGGAGCTTCTCGAAGCCCTCCTGGTCGATGAAGTCACGACGGACCGGGTCCTGCAGGTCCTTGGTCCAGTCGATGCGGATCGCGTTCTTGATGTGGTTCTTCTCGTAGGCGGACGTGTCCTCGTCCACCTCGACGATGGCGACGCTCGGGTCGTCCAGGTGGTCCTGGACCCAGTCGGCGTCGACGAGGACGTCGCTGCGGCTCATGCTCTTTCTCCTCCGGGGCAGTTGCGGCGGGGCGTGCAAGTGAGAGGGGTGTGCGCACTCGGCGGGGAGTGACGCACGGGTGCCCTGAGCTGGGCGGCTGGGAAATGCGGAGGGCCTGGTGGCCACTCACGCTTCAGAAGGGGCGACAGAGCATGGCGGCAACGCGGCACAGGTCTACTGCCCGCCGCTTCGTGAGATCCGCCTGTCGCTTCATGGGCTCGATCGTAGGGACGGAGAGCCGGGCGTGTCACCGGTGTGTCGTATTTTGAGACGCGATCGTCCACGATGTGGGAACAGATGAGCGCCCGGGCCGTGGTTGCACGGTCTGCAGGCGCCTGTATCGGTCGTCACATCTGCGGTACGGACGCCGCCGTCTCGCCTTTCGGACGGAAGGGGGGTCCGACTCGGGGCCGGGGCGGTGTTCGTCCTACCCGGCCAGCTTGACGTTCGAACCCTTCACCGTGATCTCCACGCCGTCCTTCGCCGCCCGCACCTTGTCCAGCTTGATGCCGCCGGGCAGCTGGTCGATCTTCACCTCGGAGACGTCCAGCGCCTGGTTGCCGAACTTGGGCAGGCCATCGGCATGCACCTTCACCGTGTCGCCCTGGGCCGTGACCGAGCCGAGCACCGGGAGCGGCACGCCCGCGACCACGACCGTGGCCCGGACCTTGCCATTGCCCCCGTAGGAGAGGCTGGTCACCTTGCCGGTGGCGCCCAGGGGCAGGTCGACCGGGTCGTTCTTGACCGCGCTCAGGAGCTGGTCGTAGGCGATCGTCGCGGTGCCGGACGCGTCGGCCGCCGTGGCGGAGCTGTAGTCGCCGGAGAAGTCGACGCCCTTCATATGAGCCTTCAGGTCGTCGATACGGATCTTCTCGGCGCCGTTGCCCGTGGCCGCCTCGTAGTCCTTGATGCCGACCTCGACGTCGTCCAGGGAGCCGCCCGCGACCTGGGTGAGGAAGGGGAAGCCCTTGATGGACACGTCCGGGGTGACGGCGAGGCTCTCCGTCGCCTTCAGCTTGTCCGCGGCCTCGCCCTCGGCGAAGTGCACGGCGACCCGGTCCGCGATCACGAAGAGGCCGCCCAGGATCACGACGACGATCAGGAATATTCGCAGGGCTCGCATTGAGTGGTTTTCCCCCGGGTCGACGGACTTCAACGGACTTGAACGGTCCTCAACGCTAACCCTGCGGGGCTCGGGCGCCACGAAATTGTCGATCACCTGTGACGTGGGATCAGGTCAGGGCCCGGCCCAGTACCCACACGACCGGTGCCGCCGCCGAGAGCGGGAGGGCCACACCCGCGGTGAAGTGGACGAAGCGGGACGGGTAGTCGTAGCTCGCCACACGGTGGCCGACCAGGGCACAGGCCGCCGCGGCCGCTCCCAGCAGCGCGCCCTTCGCACCCATGCCCGTCATCCCGCCCACCGCGATACCCGCGCCCGCCGCCGCGAGGACGGAGACCGCCACGGAGGCCGGAGTGGGCAGCGGGAGCGCTCGGGCCAGGACGGCCACCGCCACCGCGGCCGCGCCCACCGAGGCCGCGTGCGCGTCGGCTCCCAGGAAACCGGTCGCGATGATCGCCAGCGCCGACGAGGCGACCGTCGCCATCAGGCCGTACATCCGCTCGTCCGGCGAGGCGTGCGAGCGGAGCTGGAGGACGAGGGAGAGCAGGACCCACACGCCGAGCGGGCCGAGGATCGCGGCCGGCGCCTGGTCGCGGCCCGCCGCCAGCACAGCCACGTCCGCCGTCAGCGCCCCCGCGAACGCCAGGGCGATGCCCTGCCGCGCCGGCCACATGCCGTTCAGCCGGAACCAGCCCGCCGCCGTGACCGCCTGGAGCAGCACCAGCGGCACGACCAGCGCGTACGGGCCGACGGGCGCCGTGACGGCGAGGAGCACCCCGAGCAGCGCCGTCAGCGCGGCGGGCTGCATACCGGGCTCGATGATCGGGGAGCGGCCCTCCATACGGGCGCGCTGGGCGTCCGTGACGCGGGAGTTGCCGGCGAGGGTGGCGGGACCGTAGGCGGGATCCGCCTCGGTCTGGCCGGTGGTGGGCTCCGGACGAACGGGAGCGGAAGGAGCGGCGGGCGGCTGCTCGTAGCTCTGCGGCGGCAGGTACGACGTCTCCGCGGCCGACAGCGGGGGCTGAACCGGCTGCTGGACCGGCGCGTGCGTCTGCGTCTCCCAGGTCTGGCCCTGCCACTGCTGCGTGTACTGCTGCTGGTCGTACCCCGACTGGTCGTAACCGGCCCGGGCGTAACCCGTCTGACCGTATCCGGCCTGGCCGTGGCCGGTCTGGCCCTGACCCGCCTGGTCGTACCCGTTCTGCTCGGGCCACGCCTGCGGAGCCGCCGCCTGCGGTGCCTGCTGCTGATACGGGTCGTGCCCCCCGTAGCCCTGATACCCCTGGTACCCCTGATATCCCTGCTGCCCGTGCTGCCCGTCGTAGGGCCCGCCCTCGTACGGCTGATCGGTCATCGCTCACCCTCCTGCGAACGGCGGGAGCACCTCGACCGTGCCGCCCTCGGCCAGCCGTACCGTCTCATGTCCGCGGGTGCCCACGGGGTCACCGTCGATGAGGAACGAGCATCGCAGCAGCACGCGCGCCAGTTCGCCGGGGTGTCGCTCACGCGCCGCGTCCAGCGCCTCGGCGAGGGTCGCCGCGTCGTACGGCTCCTCGGCGACCCCGGCCGCGGCCTTCGCGGCGGCCCAATAGCGCACCGTGACCTTTGCCATCTCGTCCCTCAAGTCCCTCGGCGGATCGGCATCCGCGCGTCAACACCTCAGGCTAGCCCGCCTGTGCGGCCGCCCAGTCCCCGATCCGGGTCAGGAGGGCGTCGGGCGCCGCGTGCTCGGCGTGGCCCATCCCCGGCTCCACCCAGAGTTCGCCGTGGTCACCGGCGGCCGCGGCCAGCATCCGGGGGTGGTCCAGGGGGAAGTAGCCGTCCTGGTCGCCGTGCACGATCAGCAGTGGGGTGGGGGCGATCTTCGGCACGGCCTGCACCGGTGACAGCGGGACCGGACGCCACTCCTTGTGATGGATGCGGGTGCGCAGGCCGTAGCGGCCCACCAGACGGCCCTCGGGGCGCGTCACCAGCCAGTGCAGCCGGCGCATGGGTGCCGTGCCCCGGTAGTACCAGCGGGCCGGCGAGCTGACCGAGACCACCGCGTCCACACCCCGGTGCAGCGCCGCGTGCCGCAGCACCACCGAGCCGCCCATGGAGAAGCCGACGGTGACCACGCGCGCGTGGCCCAGTTCCCGCGCCCACTCCACCGCGGCCGCCAGGTCCAGCACCTCCCGGTCGCCCACCGTCGAGCGCCCGCCGGAGGCTCCGTGGCCCCGGAAGGAGAAGGTGACGACGGCGCCGTGGCGCGCGAGCGCGGCCGCCACACGGCGCACGTGCGGGCGGTCGACGTCGCCCGTGAAGCCGTGTGCGACGACGAACACCAGGTCACGGGAGGGCGACGCGGAGGCGTCGTATACGACCGTGCCCGGGTTGTATACGGAATCGATCGGAATCCCGTCGGCCGTGTGCAGAAACGTCCGCATAGGGGCGCGTACAGCCGTCTCGGGATTCGGACGAACGGTGGAACGTGCCGTACGACCTGCCGGACCATTGCTCATGTGGGCTATTCTGCTGGGTATGAGGACTCGGGCAGCGTAGCCCCCGGGTCCTTTTGTGCTTTCGGAAGCGTTGTATACGAAGCGGGAAACCGCGGGTGTACGGGGCCCCGGGACCGCAGAGCAGTACCGCAAACGTCCTCGCAGGGACCGAGGAGGAACAAGACGTATGAGTTCTCTGCTACTCCTGACCAACGCCCTCCAGCCGTCGACGGAGGTGCTTCCGGCCCTCGGCCTGCTCCTGCACAACGTGCGGGTCGCCCCGGCGGAAGGACCGGCGCTCGTCGACACGCCGGGCGCCGACGTCATCCTGATCGACGGCCGCCGTGACCTCCCCCAGGTCCGCAGCCTGTGCCAGCTGCTGCGCTCCACGGGCCCCGGCTGCCCTCTCGTCCTCGTCGTGACGGAGGGCGGTCTCGCCGCCGTCACCGCCGACTGGGGCATCGACGACGTACTGCTCGACACCGCGGGTCCGGCGGAGGTCGAGGCACGGCTGCGGCTGGCCATGGGCCGGCAGCAGATCGTCAACGACGACTCCCCCATGGAGATCCGCAACGGCGACCTGTCCGTGGACGAGGCGACCTACTCCGCCAAGCTCAAGGGCCGGGTCCTGGACCTCACCTTCAAGGAGTTCGAGCTCCTGAAGTACCTCGCCCAGCACCCGGGCCGTGTCTTCACGCGCGCGCAGCTGCTGCAGGAGGTCTGGGGCTACGACTACTTCGGCGGCACCCGGACCGTGGACGTCCACGTACGACGGCTGCGCGCCAAGCTGGGTCCGGAGCACGAGTCGCTGATCGGAACCGTCCGGAACGTCGGTTATCGATTCGTTACTCCTGAGAAGGGCGACCGCTCCTCGGACGAGGCGAAGGCCAAGGCGGACCGGTCAAAGCCCGAGAATGCGGACTCATCGGCCTCCCTGGGCGCCGCGGAGGTCCCGGCCGACGCCTAGCCGGCACTCGGGCAAGGCATTGCTTCCGCACAGGGAAGCTTCGATACGCCCTGCCCAGAGCGGGTCCATCCGCGTAGACTCCGCGCGTGGCCAAGGTGACTCGGGATGATGTGGCGCGGCTGGCGGGAACTTCCACCGCCGTGGTCAGCTATGTCATCAACAACGGACCCCGGCCGGTCGCCCCGGCCACGCGCGAGCGTGTCCTCGCCGCGATCAAGGAACTGGGGTACCGGCCCGACCGGGTCGCCCAGGCCATGGCCTCACGGCGCACCGATCTCATAGGCCTGATCATCCCGGACGCCCGCCAGCCCTTCTTCGGGGAGATGGCGCACGCGGTCGAGCAGGCCGCCTCCGAGCGCGGAAAGATGGTTCTCGTCGGCAACACCGACTACGTCGGCGAGCGCGAGGTCCACTATCTGCGTGCCTTCCTCGGTATGCGCGTCTCGGGCCTGATCCTGGTCAGCCACGCGCTCAACGACCTCGCCGCCGCCGAGATCGAGGCCTGGGACGCCCGGGTGGTCCTGCTGCACGAGCGGCCCGAGGCGATCGACGACGTCGCCGTCGTCACGGACGACCTCGGGGGCGCCCACCTCGCCGTACGCCACCTGCTGGAGCACGGCTACGAGTACGTCGCCTGTGTGGGCGGCACCGCACAGACCCCGGCCGTCGGCGACCCGGTCTCCGACCACGTCGAGGGCTGGCGGCGCGCGATGGACGAGGCGGGGATCCCGACCGAGGGCCGGCTCTTCGAGGCGCCGTACAACCGCTACGACGCGTACCGGGTCGCCCTGGAGCTCCTCTCCGGCCCCGACCGCCCTCCCGCGGTCTTCTGCTCCACCGACGACCAGGCGATCGGCCTGCTGCGGGCGGCGCGCGAGCTGCGCATCGACGTTCCCGGGGAGCTGGCCGTGGCAGGCTTCGACGACATCAAGGAAGCGGCGCTGGCCGACCCGCCCCTGACGACCGTTGCTTCGGACCGCTCCGCGATGGCCCGTGCCGCCGTGGACCTCGTGCTCGACGACGGTCTGCGGGTGGCGGGGTCCCGGCGGGAGCGGCTGAAGACCTTCCCGTCACGGCTGGTGGTCCGCAGTTCCTGCGGCTGTGAGTGACGCGGGCGTGGGCGGTGTGCCTCAGGCGTCCATGAAGGATCGCTGAGAACCCTCGCCGAGCTGCGAGAAGCTTCTTTACATCGGGCAAACGAGGTTCTGCCGGGCTTCTCAGGGAGCACTCAGGAAGCTCTCATGGTTGCGGGCAAAGCTCTATCCATGACCGAGAGCTTCCGCCGCAGCGGCGAGTACGAGAACCCCCCGGGTGACGCCCATCAGGGCGCGTACCCCCAGCAGCAGCACGCCTCCGCCCCCGTGAACCCCGAGTGGCCGCCCCCGCCGGCGTACCAGGCCGTACCGCCGGCCGCCGTCGACGGTCACAGCACGTACGACGCTCCCGGTGCCTACACCGGCCACGCCGGTCACGGCAGCCACGGTGGCGACACCGCTCTCCTCTCCCCCGTCGCCGCGCCGCCCGCGCCGCCCGCGCCGCCCACGCCGAAGAAGAAGCGTCCCCGGGGCCCGGTGGCGCTGCTCGCCGCGGTGGCGATCGTCGCGGCGGCCGTGGGCGGCGGCACGGCGTACGCCTTCCAGGAGCTGACCGGCAAGGACACCGTCGCCTCCAGCAGCACCAGCACCAATGTGGTGCCGGCCGGCAAGAAGGGCGACGTCGCCGCGATCGCCTCCGCCGTCAGCCCGAGCGTGGTGGAGGTCGTCGCGACCCTCAGCAACGGCTCGTCCACCGGCGCCGGCGTGATCATCACCTCCGGTGGCGAGGTCGTCACCAACAACCACGTCGTCTCGGGCGCCTCGTCGATCAAGGTGCGGACCAGCGACGGCAAGCAGTACACGGCCGAGGTCGTCGGCACGGACAGCTCAAAGGACCTCGCCCTCATCAAGCTGAAGGACGCCTCCGGTCTCACACCCGCGACCCTCGGCAACTCCGACGGGGTCCAGGTCGGCGACTCGGTCGTGGCGATCGGCTCCCCCGAGGGCCTGACCGGCACCGTCACCAGCGGCATCGTCTCCGCGCTCAACCGTGACGTGACCGTCTCGACCGGTGAGAACCAGGGCCAGGGCGGCGACGGCCAGTGGCCGTTCGAGTTCGGCGGCCGGGAGTTCAACGGCGACACGGGCTCGGCCACCACGACCTACAAGGCGATCCAGACCGACGCGTCCCTCAACCCCGGCAACTCGGGCGGCGCGCTGATCGACGGCGCCGGCCACATCATCGGCATCAACTCGGCGATGTACTCGTCCGGTTCGGGCTCGTCGGCCTCGGACGCGGGCAGCGTCGGCCTCGGCTTCGCGATCCCGATCAACACCGTCAAGTCCGACCTGGCCAAGCTGCGGGCGGGCTCCACCAGCTGACAGGCCCTCGCGCGGGCAGTAGGGAGTACGTCATGATCAAGCAGGTTTCGCACTCCGTGGCCGTATCCCAGGACCCGGCCGGCGTCGCCCTGGCCCTCCAGGTGGCGTACGAGCTGCACGCACCGGCCGCGGCGGACCGGGCCCCGGAGGTCGCGGCCCCCCAGATGATGGGCCTGCGGCTGCCCGCGGCCCGCCCGCACCGCCACAAGATTCCGCTGAAGCGGCTGACCACGATGCGCGGCTGATCATCCCGCGCCCACGGTCGCGCGTGCCCCACAGCCCCGAAACATGCGACGCTGAGAGACGCCCCAGCGACCGCCCCCACCGACGACCACCCCATTCGCACCCCCACCGCATCCCACCGCACCCCGAGGAATCGCGAGCGATGAGCCCCGCCGATGGCGACCGTGACACCCAGCGCATCCTGATCGTCGACGACGAGCCGGCCGTGCGCGAAGCCCTCCAGCGCAGCCTTGCCTTCGAGGGGTACGACACCGAGGTCGCGGTCGACGGCGCGGACGCCCTGGAGAAGGCGACCGTGTACAAGCCCGACCTGGTGGTCCTGGACATCCAGATGCCCCGGATGGACGGCCTGACGGCGGCCCGCCGCATCCGCGGCGCGGGCGAGACGACTCCGATCCTGATGCTGACGGCCCGCGACACGGTCGGCGACCGGGTCACCGGGCTCGACGCGGGCGCCGACGACTACCTGGTCAAGCCGTTCGAACTGGACGAGCTGTTCGCCCGTATCCGCGCGCTGCTGCGGCGCAGCTCGTACGCGGCGGCCGTGATGGGCGCGGCCCAGGAGGACGAGGCGCTCACCTTCGCCGACCTGCGCATGGACCTCGCGACGCGTGAGGTCACGCGTGGCGGGCGTCAGGTGGAACTGACCCGCACGGAGTTCACCCTGCTGGAGATGTTCATGGCACACCCGCGCCAGGTCCTCACCCGGGAGCAGATCCTGAAGGCGGTGTGGGGCTTCGACTTCGAGCCGTCCTCCAACTCCCTGGACGTCTACGTCATGTACCTGCGCCGCAAGACCGAGGCGAGCGGCGAGCCGCGACTGGTGCACACGGTGCGGGGCGTGGGGTACGTGCTGCGACAGGGTGGGGCGGAGTGAACATGCTCGCGCGCCGGTTCCGGGCGCTGCCGATCAGGGCACGGCTGTCCATGCTGGTGGCGGCGGCGGTGGCGTTCGCGGTGGCGGCGGTGGCGGTCACCTGCTGGTTCATCGTGCAGGGGAAGCTGTACGACCAGCTCGAGAACGACCTGCAGAAGGCCCAGTTCACGAGGGGGCCCATCGAGCAGCCGATCAGCCAGCAGCAGGTCAACCAGCTCGCGGACGCGCTCAACAACTGCACGCAGACTCCGCAGAACATATTCAACGGCGGCTACCGGAACACCTACTCCCAGGTGGTCCAGCCGGACGGGACGCCCTGTCTCTTCCTGACCTCGGTGGGCAGGATCAAGGTCACCCAGGCCGACCTGGACGTGATCAAGAACGCGAGCAGCCGTCAGGGGATCTTCCGCAACGGTACGGACCAGGACGGCAACGCGGTGCGCGTGATGACCGTGCCCTTGACCATCAATGACCGGAACACGGGCACGACCACCAGCTACGCCATCATGGCGGCCGTACCTCTCAAGAGCACCGAGTCCACGCTCAACGACCTCGCCCTGATCCTGCTCCTGGTCTCCGGTGTCGGAGTCATCGGCGCCGGAGCCGCCGGTCTTGCCGTCGCCCGGGCGGGTCTGCGCCCCGTCGACAAGCTCACCGAGGCGGTCGAACACGTCGCCCGCACGGAGGACCTGGGCATCCGCATCCCGGTCGAGGAGGACAGCGACGACGAGATCGCCCGCCTGTCCCGCTCGTTCAACTCGATGACCACGGCCCTGGCCAGCTCCCGCGAGCTGCAACAGCAGCTGATCGCGGACGCGGGCCACGAACTCCGCACTCCCCTCACCTCTCTGCGGACGAACATCGAACTCCTCACCCGGAGCGAGGAGACGGGCCGTCCCCTCCCGCCGGGGGACCGCAAGGCGCTGCTGGCCTCGGTGAAGGCGCAGATGACGGAGCTGGCCTCACTCATCGGCGACCTTCAGGAGCTGTCCCGCTCGGCGGGCCAGCGCGGCGAGCGCGTCCAGGTGGTCGCCTTCCACGACACGGTGGAGGCGGCCATGGTCCGAGCCCGTCTGCGGGGCCCGGAGCTGACGATCACGGCAGACCTGAAGCCCTGGTTCGTACGCGCGGAGCCCTCCGCCCTGGAGCGGGCGATCGTCAACATCCTCGACAACGCGGTGAAGTTCAGCCCCGACGGCGGCACGATCGACGTCCAGCTGGCCGACGGCGTCCTGACCGTCCGCGACCACGGCCCCGGCATCCCCGCCGACGAACTCCCATACGTCTTCGACCGGTTCTGGCGCTCCCCCAGCGCGCGGGCCCTGCCGGGCTCGGGCCTGGGCCTGTCCATCGTGGCCCGCACGGTGCAGCAGGCCGGTGGCGAGGTCACCCTCGCCCGGGCGGACGGCGGCGGCACGGTGGCGACGGTACGGCTGCCGGGGGCGGCTACTGCTCCGCCGGAGGTTCCGTAGGGGGTTCGGTTCCGAGCCAGAAGATTTGCTCCACCACGATCTGGGGATCTTCCATGCGGCGGACGAAGACGTACCTCAGCCAGCCCTGTCCGTTGTCGAACAAGCAGATGTGACGGCCCTTCGGCTCAGTGGACCGGATTGGCCGCACCGTCATGCCATCGGGAAGGCCCCCATCGGTCTCGACGCCGCGGAAATATGGGTCCTTGGCAGTGACCAGTTCGGCGCGCGCGGCGTAGACCATTTCCCGCACGTGCACGGGCAGCGCTCAGCAAGAGCATCGAGCCGCCAGTCCATCTGCCAGGGCGGTCCCATGAACCCGTCGGTCACTCGCCGGGCTCCAGTTTTTGCACGCGATGGTGGATCTTCGCTGCCTCTTCGAGGAGGGCCTTGGCCTCATTGATGTCGGTGCACTCGTACGCGGCCCGGTGTTCGAGATCATGCACGTGCGCGTCCAGCTTGGGGTCGCGAGCAAGGGCGTACTCGCCCCACCACAGGGCCACGAACGCCGGCACAGGGCCCAGGTCGTCCGTATCGGCGATCGCCCACTTCCAGTGCTCGTCGAAGTCGCGGAGGAGCTGGGGCGTGTACTGGGCGATGGCCTCGCGCAGCGCCTTCGGCGTCCGCTCGGGCATGGGAGGGACGACCGACTCGGATTCCGCAGCGTGAGCAGCCATGACCGATGTCCTCCTTCGACGCGCCGTGTCTACGACCATAACCGCCTTGCACCCTTTGCATCAGTAGTTCGTGACCTGGCCGTCCCCTCGGCCGGAAGATCAACGATGGCGTAAGCGCGGCATCGAAAACGAAACACTCGAAAGTGTCACCCGAAGGTGTGAGAACCGACTTCGCCCACTCCCGGCAACCTTCCCGCCCTTCGCGGCAACTCCAGTTCACCCCACACGACCATCGGGACCGGAGTCGCCCATGAACCCCCGCACCCCCGCCACCGCCGGCGCTGCAAGGCCCTCGCCGTCGGGCTGCCCCTCGCGCTGACCGCGGCCGAGTCCCTGACCTACGGCCTCTTCGGTGCCGCGACCCAGCCGCAGGCCTCCGCCGCCACCACCGTGCCCGCCTGGGCCACCGCCGGCGCCGACGGGTTCGCCTCCGTCAACGCTCTCGGGCAGAACGGGACCTACGGCGGCCGGGGCGGGCGGGTCGTCACCGTCAAGACGCTCGCCGACCTCGAGCAGTACGCCACCGCCAGTGACCCGTACGTCATCGTCGTCGCGGCCGCCATCCGCATGGACCCGGTCGGCAAGGAGATCAAGGTCCGGTCGGACAAGACCATCATCGGGTCCGGCACTTCCGGGCAGATCGTCGGCGGCGGCTTCTTCCTCGGCCAGGGCGTCCACAACGTGATCACCCGGAACCTGACCATCCGGGACGCGTACCAAGGGGTGTGGAACGACAAGGAGCACGACTACGACGGCATCCAGATGGACGGCGCCCACCATGTGTGGATCGATCACAACGACATCCGGCACATGGCCGACGGGCTCATCGACAGCCGCAAGGACACGACGTACCTGACCGTCTCCTGGAACAAGCTCAGCCAGGAGAACAAGGCGTTCGGCATCGGCTGGACCGACCACGTCACCGCGGACATCACCGTCCACCACAACTGGATCCGCGAGACCGAACAGCGCAGCCCTTCCACGGACAACGTGGCCCACGCGCACCTCTACAAGAACTACCTGGAGGACGAGGCGGGGACCACCATCAAGTCCTCGTACGGCAACTACGCGCGCGGCAGGACCAACATGCTGCTGGAGAACTCCTACTTCCAGGGCATGAACAACCCCGTCATCCGCGACAGCACCGCCACCCTCGTCCAGCGCGGCAACCAGTTCTCCGGTACGAGCGGCAGGAACGAGAGCGGGGGCAAGGGCGCGGCCTGGGACCCGAAGCGCTACTACCCGTACACCCTCGACAAGGCCGGCGACGTGCCCGCCCTGCTCAAGTCCGGTGCGGGGCCCCGTACTTCCCCCGGTACGACCGCCACCGCCACCACCAAGGCGGCCGCCACCACGCTCACCGTCGCCCGGGACGGCAGCGGACAGTACAAGACCGTGCAGGCCGCCGTCGACGCCGTACCCGCGAACAACGCCTCCCGTGTCGTCATCTCCGTGAAGCCGGGCACGTACCGGGAGACCGTGAAGGTGCCGGCGAACAAGCCGCACGTCACCATCCGGGGCACGGGCGGCAGCCGTAAGGACACGGTGATCGTCCACAACTACGCGGCGGGGACCACCAAGCCCGACGGCTCCGGCACCTACGGCACCCCGGGCAGCGCCACCGTCTCCCTCCAGGCCGACGACTCGCAGCTGCGCAATCTCACCGTCACCAACGACTTCGACGAGGCCAGGCACCAGGACATCGCCAATCAGGCGGTCGCGCTGCTGACGTCGGCCGACAAGGTCATGCTGGACTCGGTGATCATCGACGGCGACCAGGACACCCTGGAGATGGAGACGGCCGCCAAGGACAGGACCGGCCGCGTCTATGTCACCAACTCCTGCGTCACCGGCAACGTCGACTTCGTCTTCGGCCGGGCGACGGCCGTGATCGACAAGTCCGTCATCACGCTCAAGAAGCGCTGGAACGGCACCTCGGCCGGCTATGTCACGGCCCCGTCGACTCCCGCCGGCCGCAAGGGCATCCTCATCAACCGCTCGACCGTCGGCGGCGACGTCTCCGCCGCGAGCTTCTTCCTCGGCCGCAACTGGCACCCCGGCGGCGACACGACCGTCGACCCGCAGGCCACCGTCCGCAACAGCACCCTGAGCGCCGCGGTCAAGTCCACCCCGTGGTCGGACATGGGCGGCTTCAGCTGGAAGGACGACCGGTTCGCCGAGTACAAGAACACCGGCGCCGGTGCGGGCGCGGCGAGCAGCAACCGCCCGCAGCTGACCGACGCCCAGGCCGCGAACCAGGAACTCGCGGACTGGCTGGGCGACTGGACGCCTACGGCTTCCTGAACGCGTCTACCGGGATCGGGGGCCGTGAGCCGCGGGTGTGTCCCCCGGCTCACGGCCCCTTCAGCGAGCGCTGAGCGCTACTGCACGATCGTGATCCGGTCGGCGGCCGGAGGCGCGATCGGCGCGGTGGCGGAGGAGTTGGCCGTCAGGTACTTCTCCAGGGCGGTCAGATCGTCCGTGCCGACGAGGTCGCCCGTGCCCTGTCCGAGGGTGGGGAAGCCGTCGCCGCCGCCCGCGAGGAAGCTGTTGGTGGCGACGCGGTAGGTGGCGGCGGGGTCGACGGCGGCGCCGTTCAGCCGGATCGAGTCGGTGACCACCCGGTCCGCGCCCGTCTTCGTCAGGTCCAGCGTGTAGGTCAGGTCGGCGGAGGGCTGGAGGATCTTCGGGGCGGCCGTGTTCGCGCCGCTCACCTGCTCCTTGAGCACCTGGATCAGCTGGGCCCCGGTGAAGCTCTGCAGGTTCACCGTGTTGGAGAAGGGCTGGACGGTGAAGCCCTCGGCGTAGGTGACGACACCGTCGCCCTCGGCGCCCTTGGCCGCGTAGGTCAGGCCCGCCCGGACGCCGCCCGGGTTCATCAGCGCGAGGTCGGTCTCAGGGTCCAGCTCCTTGCCGTACGCCAGCTGCGCGTCCGCGATCAGGTCGCCCATCGGGGACTCGGTGCCGGTGTTGTTGATGTCGGCGGAGATGTAGCCGATGGCACGGTTGCCGATCGGGGCGGCCAGGGTGTTCCACCTGCCGATCAGCGCGGTCATGTCGGGCGCCTTGGGGACGTCCCGGGTGACCACGTGGTTCGCCGACTTCACGGCCGTACGGGCGATGTCACCCGTGCGACGGTCGTACGTCAGCGTGGTGTCCGTGTACAGGCGGCCGAAGGACGCGGCCGAGGTGACCATGCGCGGCTTGCCCGACGGGTCCTTGATGGTGCACACGTACGCCGTGTGGGTGTGGCCGGTGACGAGCGCGTCCACGGCCGGGGTGACGTTCTTGGCGATGTCGACGATCGGGCCGGAGATGCCGTCACCGGCGCCGGGCGAGTCGCAGTTGTAGTTGTACGAGGAGGAGGCCGGGAAGCCGCCCTCGTGGATCAGCGCCACGATCGACTTCACGCCCTGGCGCTGGAGCACCTTGGCGTACTTGTTGATCGTCTCGACCTCGTCCTTGAACTTGAGGCCCTTGACCCCGTCGGCGGAGACGATGTCCGGGGTGCCCTCCAGCGTGACGCCGATGAAGCCGATCTTGACGTCCTTCTTCTTCCAGACCCAGTACGGCTTGAGGATCGGCTTGCCGGTCTTCTCGTCGAGGACGTTCGCGGCGAGGTAGGGGAAGTCCGCGCCCGAGAACCCCTCGTTCGAGTAGCAGCCGTCCGTCGGGTGGCAGCCGCCGTTCTGCAGCCGGGCCAGTTCCTTGGCGCCCTCGTCGAACTCGTGGTTGCCGACGGATGTGACGTCCAGGTCCAGCTTGTTGAGCGCCTCGATGGTGGGCTCGTCGTGGAACAGGCCGGAGATGAGCGGGGAGGCACCGACCATGTCGCCGCCGGCCGCGGTGATGGAGTACGGGTGGCCCTGGCGGGCCCGGCGCAGATGGGTGGCGAGGTACTCGACACCGCCCGCGTCGATGTTCTTCGTCGTGCCGTCCTCCTGGAGTTCGGCGACCCGGCCGGAGGAACCGGCCGGCGGTTCGAGGTTGCCGTGCAGATCGTTGAAGGAGAGGAGCTGGACGTCCTGGTAACGGCTCGGCAGATGATGTCCGCCGCCCTTGTTGTCGTGGGCGTTCGCGGGCAGCGCGGCGGCCAGTGCGGCGGCGGTGGCGAGGCTCGCCGCGGCCGCCAGCAACGCGTAGGTACGGCGTCTGGCAGGGCGTGGCGATTGGGACGTGGCCGGCATGGGACCCCCCTGTGGGTCGGCTGTGGTGAGTGTCCGATCGGGCGCAGCCTAGGGTCAACGCGCGTAGCGCGACAGGGGGTTCAGGGTTACGTCCAGGTTTCCCTTTGCCTGTTCCTTGCCGCCACTTTGCGGGGACCGCGCCGTACCCTCATACGCATGACCAGCGACGACGACACCGTACGGCCCTTCCACTCCCGTTCCATCGAGACCTACTCCGCGCTCTCCCCGGACCAGGCCGAGGCCGTGGTCGGGCTGCTCGCGGAGGCTGCCCGGTCCGACGGTCAGCATCCGGTGTCCGAGCAAGGGCGGCTGCGACTGCGCGGAGGCGCGCGCGAGGGCGTCTCCCATCTGCTGCTGACCGTGGACGGCGAACTCGTCGGCTACGCCCAACTGGAGGACACCGATCCGGTGGAGGCGCCGGCCGCCGAACTGGTCGTACATCCCTCGCACCGCGGACACGGACACGGGCGGGCGCTCGGCTCGGCCCTGCTGGCCGCGTCCGGCAAGCGGCTGCGGGTGTGGGCGCACGGCGGGCACTCCGCGGCCCGGCATCTCGCGCAGGTCCTGGGGCTGACCCTGTTCCGTGAACTACGGCAGATGCGGCGGCCGTTGACCGATCTGGAGCTGCCCGAGCCGAAGCTGCCGGACGGCGTGACCGTACGCACATTCGTGCCGGGGCGGGACGACGCGGCCTGGCTCACGGTGAACGCCGCCGCCTTCGCGCACCACCCGGAGCAGGGCTCCCTCACCCAGCGCGACCTGGACGACCGTATGTCCGAGCCGTGGTTCGACCCGGCCGGCTTCTTCCTCGCCGAGCGGGAGGGCGAGCTGGTCGGCTTCCACTGGACCAAGGTGCACGCCACGGAGGGCATCGGCGAGGTGTACGTCCTCGGGGTGGCCCCGGGCGCGCAGGGCGGCGGGCTCGGCAAGTCCCTCACCACGATCGGCCTGCGCCACCTGGCCGCGCGGGGGCTGTCCACGGCGATGCTCTATGTCGACGCCGACAACAAGTCCGCGGTGTCGGTGTACGAGCGGCTCGGGTTCGTGACGCACGAGACCGACCTGATGTACCGGACCGAGACCTGACACACCCTCCATCTCTCATTCTCGGCATATCAAGGGATGGCACGCACGGCCCGGCTCGCCCTGCCCGCCGCGCCGGTCACCGCCGGTACCGGCCTTCTGGTGCTGCTGCACCGACTGGCCTGGTCGGCGGGTCAGGGCCTCGCCGACGGCACCCGTCTCAAGGCCCCCGGCTGCGTCGACGAGGCGAGCTGCGACGTCGCGTACGCCCGGCTCCACGCCGTCACCGCCCTGCTGACCGTGGCCGCGTTCCTCCTGCTCAGACGCCGGACCGCCACAGCGCGCACCCGCAGGGAGGCCACCGCATGAGCTACGCCGCCTTGCAGAGCCTGCCCCGGGCCGTCCTGCGCCTGCACCGGTCGGCCCTGCTCATCCGGGCCGCGTTCGTCGCCGGCACCGCGCGGCCGGCCTGGACACAGAGCGTCACCCCGGCCCGCTGACGGTGGCGTACGCCCTGTGCGCCCTGTACGCCCTCGCGGTCGGCACACTCGCCGCGCTGCTGCTGCGCCGCCGGGCCGTCCGCCACCTTCGGCGTCGTACGCCAACCCGGTCGGCGTAGATGCCCGGGAGCCGCTCCCACATATCCCGCACGCCATGTCTCCGTAACCATCGGTTCAGACGAACTTGCGACGCTCAGCCAATGAAGCCCGCCGTGCCAGAGCCTTCCCCGCCTCCCGAGGGGTCCGCGGGAAACGGGGCAGTCACGCTCCCACTCGCACGTTCCGACGCGCCCGTCTCGCTCGTGGCGCGGAACAATGGGTTTATGAGCCAGTCAGACACCCAGGCACAGGTCCAGCACGCGCAGCCCTCCGTGGGCTCCATAGCCGCGCACCGCCCGCATGCCGTGGCCGGCGCGGTCTCCGACCTGGAACCCGACATCGATGCCGACCTCGACGCGTACGAGGAGTCGAAGGTTGAAGGGGCCCAGTTGCCGCAGGGTCGTTTCCTCGACCGGGAGCGCAGCTGGCTCGCCTTCAACGAGCGGGTCCTCGAACTGGCCGAGGACCCGAATACGCCCCTTCTCGAACGGGCGAATTTCCTGGCGATCTTCGCCAGCAACCTGGACGAGTTCTTCATGGTCCGGGTGGCCGGTCTGAAGCGTCGTATCGCGACGGGCGTCGCCACCCGCTCCGCCTCCGGGCTCCAGCCCCGTGAAGTGCTGGAGATGATCTGGGCCCGCTCCCGCGAGCTCATGGCCCGGCACGCCGCCTGCTACCACGAGGACGTCGCCCCCGCCCTCGCGGAGGAGGGCATCCACCTGGTCCGCTGGAACGAGCTGACCGAGAAGGAGCAGGCGCGCCTCTTCACGCTCTTCAGACACCAGATCTTCCCGGTCCTCACGCCTCTCGCGGTCGACCCGGCGCACCCCTTCCCGTACATCTCCGGTCTGTCGCTGAACCTGGCCGTGGTCGTACGGAACCCGGTCAGCGGCCACAAGCACTTCGCCCGCGTGAAGGTGCCGCCGCTGCTGTCCCGCTTCCTGGAGGCCGCCCCCGGCCGGTACGTCCCCCTCGAGGACGTCATCGCCGCGCACCTGGAGGAGCTCTTCCCGGGCATGGAGGTGCTGGAGCACCACGCCTTCCGGCTCACCCGGAACGAGGACCTGGAGGTGGAGGAGGACGACGCCGAGAACCTGCTCCAGGCTCTGGAGAAGGAGCTCATGCGGCGCCGCTTCGGGCCGCCGGTGCGCCTGGAGGTAGAGGAGTCCATCGACCGCGAGGTGCTCGACCTGCTGGTGCGCGAGCTGAAGATCAGCGAGGCCGAGGTCTATCCGCTGCCCGGCCCGCTGGACCTCACGGGTCTGTTCCGCATCCATGGCCTGGACCGCCCCGAGCTGAAGTACCCGAAGTTCGTCGCGGGCACCCACCGCGACCTGGCGGAGGTCGAGTCGGCCTCGGCGCCCGACATATTCGCGGCGCTGCGCAGCCGGGACGTCCTGCTGCACCACCCGTACGACTCCTTCTCCACGTCCGTGCAGGCCTTCCTGGAGCAGGCGGCCGGCGACCCGGACGTCCTCGCGATCAAGCAGACCCTGTACCGGACCTCCGGCGACTCCCCGATCGTGGACGCGCTCATCGACGCCGCCGAGTCCGGCAAGCAGGTCCTCGTCCTGGTGGAGATCAAGGCCCGCTTCGACGAGCACGCCAACATCAAGTGGGCACGCAAGCTGGAGGAGGCCGGCTGCCACGTCGTGTACGGCCTGGTCGGTCTGAAGACCCACTGCAAGCTGTCCCTGGTGGTCCGTCAGGAGGGCGACACGCTGCGCCGGTACAGCCATGTCGGCACCGGCAACTACCACCCGAAGACGGCCCGGCTCTACGAGGACCTGGGCGTGCTGACGGCGGACCCGCAGGTCGGCGCGGACCTGTCCGACCTGTTCAACCGGCTGTCGGGCTACTCGCGCCGGGAGACGTACCGCCGTCTGCTGGTCGCGCCCAAGTCCCTGCGCGACGGCCTGATCTCGCGGATCAACAAGGAGGTCCAGCACCACCGTGCGGGCCGTCCGGCGTTCATCCGCATCAAGGTCAACTCGATCGTCGACGAGGCGCTCATCGACTCGCTCTACCGCGCGTCGCAGGCGGGTGTGCCGGTCGACGTGTGGGTGCGCGGCATCTGCGCGGTGCGCCCGGGCGTCCCCGGCCTGTCCGAGAACATGCGCGTACGGTCCATCCTCGGCCGCTTCCTGGAGCACTCAAGGATCTTCGCCTTCGGCAATGGCGGCGAGCCCGAAGTGTGGATCGGCAGCGCGGACATGATGCACCGCAACCTCGACCGCCGGATAGAGGCCCTGGTACGGGTCACCGACCCGGCCCACCGGGCGGCCCTGAACCGACTGCTCGACACCGGCATGTCCGACACCACGTCCTCCTGGCACCTCGGCCCGGACGGCGACTGGACCCGGCACGCGACCGACGCGGACGGCCAGCCCCTGCGCAACGTCCAGGAGATGCTCATAGACGCCCGGAGGCGCCGGCGTGGCACAGCAACACCTTGACCCGACGGACCCCACGGCCGGGGTGTCCCCCAAGCTCTCGACCGCGCTCGGGCAGGGAGGGGCCCCCAACGGGGACGCGCTCGCGAGCTATCTGCGCGCCCGGGCCACGGAGTTCCTGCGTGCCCTGCGGCTGCACCGGGAGACCGGAGCCGCCGCGACCGCGGAGGAGACCGTCGACGCGGCACGCGCCCTGCGCCGCTCGGCCCGCCGCATCAGCGGCAGCCTGCACACCTTCCGCCCGCTCCTCGATTCCGACTGGTCCGAGGAGATGCGCCCCGAACTGGCCTGGCTCTCGGGGACGTTGGGGCTCGAGCACGCCTACGAGGCCCGGCTGGAGCGGCTGCTGCTCGCGCTGCACCGGCTGTCGGGGTCGACGGCGTTCCCCGCACAGACCGTCGCCCCGACCTCTCCGGGCGCGAGCGTCCGTGGCGTCCCGGGCACGGCCGTCCCGGAACGCGGCAACCTCACCGTGGGCGCCGCGAAGGCCGGTGCCCTGCTCGAACGCCAGCTCACCCTTGCCCGGACCCGCGCCCACTCCACGGCCCTGCAGGCCCTCGGCTCCTCCCGCTTCCACGCGGTCGCCGACAAGGTCGCCGTACTCGCCAGCGAGGTCCCGCTCACCCCCGCGGCGGCCACCACCGATCTGCGCCCGGCGGCCGCCGCGGCCGAGGAGCGGCTCACCGCCGCGATCGCCGGTCTGCCCCTGGTCACCGCCGGCCATCCGTACAACGCGGAGGCCCTGATCCACGGCCTGTCCCCGGACCTGTCCCCGCACCCCCAGGACGGCCCCTGGCACCAGGTCCGCCTGCTGCTGCGGCTGCACCGCTACGCCCGCGAGGTCCTCCTCGGGCCCGGTGCGCCCGTGGACGTACGGCTCCTCGCGGCGGGCCAGGCCCTGAACCGGCACCGGGACGCCTCGGAGGCGGCCGCGGCGGCGGCCCAGGCGGCGCGCACCCCGCGCATCGCCCCGGCGACGGCCTACGCCCTCGGTGTGCTGCACGCCGACCAGCGGCACGAGGTGGAGGCGGCGCGGTTCGCGTTCCAGCAGTCGTGGCAGAAACAGGTGGTCAGCGCACCCTGACCCTCCCGAGGAGGCGGTGAGAGCACCGGTGACGCACGCGAAGGAAACCCTCGTCCAGGCCGCGGGCTGCGTTCTGTGGCGCCGCTCTCCGGTGGACGGCGACCTGGAGGTCTGTCTCGTCCACCGGCCCAAGTACGACGACTGGTCCCACCCCAAGGGCAAGCTCAAGCGCGGCGAGGACCCGAGGGCCGGTGCGCTGCGCGAGGTCGCGGAGGAGACCGGCTACGGCGCCGTGCTCGGAGCCGAGCTGCCCACCCTGCGCTATCTGGCCAACGGCCGCCCCAAACAGGTCCGTTACTGGGCGGCGGAGGCCGGCTCCGGGCGCTTCGTCCCGAACGACGAGGTGGACCGCATCCTGTGGCTCTCCCCCGTCGCGGCCCGCGGCCGTCTGACCCAGCCGCGCGACCGGGACCTGGTCGATGTGCTGCTGCGGCAGTTCGAACACACGTAGAACACGCCTGGAGCCCGTAGCGGTCAGCGGTCCCTTGCGTGACCTTCCGCGTCCGTCCGGGCCTGGCTTCTGGCCCGGCGGGCCGGGCCACGCCAGCCGCAGGTGCAGCGGGCCACGCAGAAGCGGCCCTGTTCGTAGGTCGTCGTGTGGTGTTCCTGCCCCTGTCGGACCCGATCCGGACCGTCCTGCTGTGTCACGGCGACAACGTTACCGGCCTGAGGGTAAAGCGCTCCCATGCCCGCGGTACGCCCTCTGCAGCGCGTGACGGCGGGCCCCTGCTCGTCGTTAGCCGAAGCGACAGGGGGCCCGTGACGGACGTACCGGCTGGGGGTAGGCAGGCGATGGATCGGCGGCAGCACAGGCGCTCGAAAGGCGCGGTCGTCGCGGCGGGGATCACACTCGTGCTGGGTGTGTGCGGGACGGGGTGTTCCGTGAGCGGGGTCGCCGCCGAGGACGTGCGCGACGCGGTGGATCCGGTCGTCGCGCTGCACCGCGCCGCCGATCTGCTGCGCGAGGCGGGCAGCTCGAAGGCGAGCACGTCGATGGAGATGGCCACCGGCGGCACCCGGGTCACCATCCGCGGCAAGGGCGTGTACGACTACCGCAGACAGCTCGGCCGGCTCACCGTGCAGCTGCCGCAGGACCCGGCAGGGACGGTGGAGCACCGGCCCATCACGGAGCTCCTCGCCCCGGGCGCGCTGTTCATGAAGAACCGGGGCGCCGGGGTGCCCGCCGACAAATGGGTCCGGGTCGAGACCGCGACGCTGTCCGACGGCAACCTGGTGACGGGCGGGGCGACGGATCCGTACGCGGCCGCGGAGCTGCTGCGCGGGACGCGCACGGCGACCTTCGTGGGACGGACCGAGGTGGGCGGGACCCCGGTGCGGCACTTCCGCGGCACCGCCGATCTCGGCAAGGCGGCCGGCACGGCCTCGGCGGGCAACCGGGACGCCCTGGCAGCGGCGGCGAAAGGGTTCGCCACGGCCCGTGTGCCGTTCGACGCCTACCTCGACGACCAGGGCCGTATCCGCAAGCTCAGAGAGCACTTCAGCTTTGTCAACGGGGAGCAGAAGGCCGCCGTGGCGGTCGCCTCGACGACACTGCTGTACGACTTCGGGGCCCCCGCGGACGTACGGCTGCCACGCGAGAAGGACATCTACGCGGGCCGTATCGCAGAAAACCAGCCAAAGAACTAGCCGGTAACCATCTCGCGAACTAGCCCGTCCGTGCCATGCGCGGTGTGTAGACCACTGCCTACTCTAGGAATTCGGTGACGGCAGAGAAGAGGTGATGCACGTGGCTCCGGTCGGCGGTACGGCAGTTCAGGACCACGTGGCCCTCGCCGAGATCGAGCTGTGCGGAGACCTGATCATCGCGGCCTCGGCCGCCCACGAGGACCGGCTCAGCCTTGAGAGCATCGACGAGGTGCTGAAAGTGGCCCAGGAGCGTGACACCTCCGGCGAGTAGGCCGGGTGTCCCACGGGCGGGTGGGGGGACCGCCCGCCCCGTGACTCCTCCTGTCCCCTGCTTGTCCTGTACGACTTGTCGTGTACGCGGTCAGGTGCGCAGCAGGCGTCCGATCGCCTTGGTCGCCTCGTCCACCTTCGCGTCGATCTCGTCTCCGCCCTTGACGGCCGCGTCCGCGACGCAGTGCCGCAGATGCTCCTCCAGGAGCTGCAGCGCGAAGGACTGCAGGGCCTTGGTGGAGGCGGACACCTGCGTGAGTATGTCGATGCAGTAGACGTCCTCGTCGACCATGCGCTGCAGCCCGCGGATCTGCCCCTCGATCCGGCGCAGCCGCTTGAGGTGCTCGTCCTTCTGCTTGTGGTACCCGTGCGTCGCGCCTTGGTGCTCACCCTCGGAGGGCGCCGTGGCGCCGGCCTCGGTGGTCGTCATCGCGTCCTCCAGACATATACCCCTAGTGGGTATATGGTAACGAACTTTGCTGGGTATAGGGCCCTTGGTACGCCCCCCTGATGATCGATCTGTCCGATGGGCGACACTGGAGGACGGCCCGATAGCCGTGGCCGGATGTTGCCCCTAGCATCAGCCTGACCGAAACCGAAGCACCCCGAGGATCCCACGTGCGCTTTCGTCTGACCCCCAGGGAGACGAGCTTCTACGACATGTTCGCCGCGTCCGCGGACAACATCGTCACCGGCTCGAAACTCCTGATGGAACTGCTCGGGGCGGACGCTTCCGCCCGGGCCGAGATCGCAGAGCGTATGCGGGCAGCGGAACACGCGGGTGACGACGCCACGCACGCGATCTTCCACCAGCTGAACTCCTCGTTCATCACGCCGTTCGACCGTGAGGACATCTACTCGCTGGCGTCCTCCCTCGACGACATCATGGACTTCATGGAGGAGGCCGTCGACCTGGTCGTCCTCTACAACATCGAGGAACTGCCGAAGGGCGTAGAGCAGCAGATCGAGGTGCTGGCACGGGCGGCCGAGCTGACCGCCGAGGCCATGCCGCACCTGCGCACCCTGGACAACCTCACCGAGTACTGGATCGAGGTCAACCGCCTGGAGAACCAGGCGGACCAGATCCACAGAAAGCTTCTTGCACACCTCTTCAACGGCAAGTACGACGCGATCGAGGTCCTGAAGCTCAAGCAGATCGTGGATGTGCTCGAGGAAGCGGCGGACGCCTTCGAGCACGTGGCGAACACGGTGGAGACCATCGCCGTCAAGGAGTCCTGAGCCGTCGATGGACACCTTCGCTCTGGTCGTGACCATCGCGGTCGCGCTCTTCTTCACCTACACCAACGGCTTCCACGATTCCGCGAACGCGATCGCCACGTCCGTGTCGACGCGCGCGCTGACGCCGCGGGCCGCGCTGGCGATGGCCGCGGTCATGAACCTCGCCGGTGCCTTCCTGGGCTCCGGAGTCGCCAAGACCGTCAGCGAGGGGCTGATCGAGACGCCCGAGGGCGGCAGGGGGATGGGCATCCTCTTCGCCGCGCTGCTCGGTGCGATCACGTGGAACCTGATCACCTGGTACTTCGGCCTGCCGTCCTCCTCCTCGCACGCGCTGTTCGGCGGCCTGGTGGGCGCGGCGCTCGCGGGCGGCACGACCGTGCTGTGGAACGGGGTGCTCGACAAGGTCGTCATCCCGATGTTCCTGTCGCCGGTCGTCGGTCTCATCGTCGGCTATCTGGTCATGACGGCGATCATGTGGATCTTCCGGCGGGCCAACCCGCACAAGGCCAAGCGTGGCTTCCGGATAGCGCAGACGGTGTCCGCGGCCGGCATGGCGCTGGGACACGGTCTGCAGGACGCGCAGAAGACCATGGGTGTCGTGGTGATGGCCCTGGTCATCTCCGGCCACGAGACCTACGGCGATCCGATCCCGGTGTGGGTGAAGATCGTCTGCGCCGTGATGCTGTCGCTCGGTACGTACGCGGGTGGCTGGCGCATCATGCGGACGCTGGGGCGGAAGATCATCGAACTGGATCCGCCGCAGGGGTTCGCGGCGGAGACGACCGGTGCGTCGATCATGTTCACCACGGCGTTCCTCTTCAAGGCGCCGATCTCCACGACCCATGTCATCACCTCGGCCATCATGGGCGTCGGGGCGACGAAGCGGGTGAATGCCGTGCGGTGGGGTGTGGCCAAGAACATCGTGATGGGGTGGTTCATCACGATGCCGGCCGCAGCGCTGGTCGCTGCGCTGGCCTACGCCGTTGTGAAGCTGGCGTTTCTGTAGGGGCGGGGGGTCCGTCCCCGGGGCTCCATCTCCCACCCGCCCGCCCGTCTCGGTCGGCCGAATAGTGGCCCCACGGGCCGCTGTCGCAGGGCCTACTCACCAGCCGACGGAGCCGCCGTAGCTGGGGGCTGGGGCGGAGCCCCAGCGGTCGCACCCGGTGTGAAAGAGGAACGGGCCCGCCCCCGGGAGCCAGGGGCGGGCCCTTTTCCGTCCTCGCGGTGGCACCGCCATGCAGCACCGCGAGGGGTCTATACCGGCGTCGGCCTAGCCGAAGCGACCGGAGATGTAGTCCTCCGTGGCCTGGACGGACGGGTTGGAGAAGATCCGCTCCGTGTCGTCGATCTCGATCAGCCGGCCGGGCTGGCCAACGGCGGCGAGGTTGAAGAACGCCGTACGGTCGGAGACCCGCGCCGCCTGCTGCATGTTGTGCGTCACGATGACGATCGTGAAGCGCTCCTTCAGCTCACCGATCAGGTCCTCGATGGCGAGGGTGGAGATCGGGTCCAGGGCCGAGCAGGGCTCGTCCATGAGCAGAACCTTCGGCTCCACCGCGATCGCCCGGGCGATGCACAGACGCTGCTGCTGACCACCGGACAGGCCCGAGCCGGGCTTGTTGAGGCGGTCCTTGACCTCGTTCCAGAGGTTCGCGCCCTTGAGCGACTTCTCGACGATGTCGCTGAGCTCGCTCTTCTTGTAGCTGCCGTTCAGCCGCAGCCCCGCCGCCACGTTGTCGAAGATCGACATCGTCGGGAAGGGGTTCGGGCGCTGGAACACCATGCCCACCTCGCGGCGGACCGACACCGGGTCGATACCGACGCCGTACAGGTCCTCGTCGTCGAGCAGGACCTTGCCCTCGACCCGGCCACCGGGGGTGACCTCGTGCATACGGTTCAGCGTGCGCAGGAACGTCGACTTGCCGCAGCCGGAGGGGCCGATGAAGGCCGTCACCGAGCGAGGCTCGACGGTCATCGAGATGTCTTCGATCGCCTTGTGGGAGCCGTAGTAGGCGGTGAGCCCGCTTACGTCGATTCGCTTGGCCATGTCTACTTCACTTCCAGAAATCAGTCGCTGAGGGCCCCGCCCGGCGGAGCCGGAAATCGTCGCCTTAGCGACCGGTCTTCGGGGCCTTCCAGCGCGCGATCGCGCGGGCCGCCAGGTTGAGGATCATCACGAAGGCGATCAGCGTCAGCGAGGCCGCCCAGGCCCGGTCGTACGCCGCACCGGAACCTGCGCTGTTCGCGAACTGCTGATAGATGTACAGCGGCAGCGACGCCTGCGCACCCTCGAAGGGGTCCGTGTTGATGAACGGGTTGCCGAACACCAGCAGCAGCACGGGCGCGGTCTCACCGGCGATACGGGCGACCGCCAGCATGATGCCGGTGGTGATGCCGCCGATGGAGGTCGGCAGGACCACCTTCAGGATGGTGCGCCACTTCGGGACGCCGAGCGCCAGGGATGCCTCGCGCAGCTCGTTCGGTACGAGCTTGAGCATCTCCTCGGTGGAGCGGACCACGACGGGCATCATCAGGATGGCCAGGGCGAGGGAGCCGGCGAAGCCGAAGGGACCCATGTCCCACATCAGCATCAGGCTGAGGATGAACAGACCGGCGACGATCGACGGGATACCCGTCATCACGTCGACGAAGAAGGTGACGGCCGCGGCGAGCTTCCCGCGTCCGTACTCGACCAGGTAGATCGCGGTCATCACACCGATCGGGGCGCCGATCAGGGTGGCCAGGCCGACCTGTTCGAGGCTGCCGATGATGGCGTGGTAGATACCGCCGCCCGGCTCGGTGTCGGCGACCACACCCATGGAGTGGGTCAGGAAGTAGACGTCCAGCACCTTGATGCCGCGCGCGATGGTGACCCAGATCAGGGAGACCAGCGGGACGACGGCGAGGACGAAGGCGACCCAGACGAGGCTGGTCGCGATGCGGTCCTTGGCCTGGCGGCGGCCCTCGACGCGGGCGGCGATGCCGTACGTGCCGAGGACGAAGAGGAGCGCGGCGATCACACCCCACTGGATCTTGCTGTCCAGGCCGGCGGCCAGGGCGATGCCGATCCCGAGGGCGATGGAGCCGCCCGCGATCGCCCACGGCGACCACTTGGGGAGGCTGGCGCCACGCAGCGTGCTGGGGCGCTTGTCGCTGACGACGGCTGCGTGGCTCATGCGTTGGCCCCCGAGTACTCCGCGCGGCGGGCGATGATGAGGCGGGCCGCGCCGTTGACCAGCAGGGTGATGACGAACAGGACCAGACCGGAGGCGATGAGCGCGTCACGGCCGAACTGCGTCGCCTCGCTGAACTTGCTGGCGATGTTCTGGGCGAAGGTGCCGCCGCCCGGGTTGAGCAGGCTCGCGTGGATGATGAAGTCCGGGGAGAGCACGGTGGCGACGGCCATCGTCTCGCCGAGCGCGCGGCCGAGGCCGAGCATCGAGGCGGAGATCACGCCGGAGCGGCCGAAGGGCAGCACCGACATGCGGATGACCTCCCAGCGCGTGGCGCCGAGGGCCAGGGCCGCTTCCTCGTGCATCTGCGGGACCTGGCGGAAGACCTCACGGCTCACGTTGGTGATGATCGGCAGGATCATGATCGCGAGCAGGATGCCGACCGTGAGCATGGAGCGCGGGGCGCCCTCGTCCCAGGTGAAGAGCCCGGTCCAGCTGAAGTAGTCGTTGAGCCAGCCGAAGAGGCCGGTCATGTGCGGTACGAGGATCAGCGCGCCCCACAGGCCGTACACGATGGACGGCACCGCGGCGAGCAGGTCGATCACGTACGCGACGGGGCCGGCCAGCCTGCGCGGCGCGTAGTGCGTGATGAACAGCGCGATCGCGACCGCGACCGGCACCGCGATGAGCATGGCGATGATCGAGGAGACGACCGTACCGAAAGCCAGCACGGCGATACCGAAGACCGGCGGCTGGAGGTTGGTGGTCCACTCGGAGGTGGTGAGGAAGTTCGCGTGATCCTTGCTGATGGCGAGGGACGCACGGTAGGCGAGGAAGACCGCGATGGCGGCCATGATCACCAACAGGAAGATGCCCGACCCACGGGAGAGACCGAGGAAGATCCGGTCACCGGGTCGGGTGGCGCCACGGGAGACGCGCTTCTGCGCGCTCGCGGCCGGCTGTGGGGTGGGTGGAGGTGCGTCTTCAGTGTTCCGTGTAGTTATGTCCATCGGATTCTCCGGTCTGCGGAGCCATATGGGTTGTACGGCTCCTGGCGGCGGTGCACCGGACGGTGCGGTCCGGTCCCGGGAAGCCGGGACCGGACCGCACTCCTAGGTCAGCTCAGGCCCTCGATGGTGGTGCGGACCTTCGCGATGATCTCGTCGGGAACCGGCGCGTAGCCGATGCCCGAGAGAACCTTCTGGCCGTCCTCGCTCGCGATGTAGCGCAGGAACGCCTTGGTGGCCGGCAGGGTGTCGGCCTTGTTGCCCTTGTCACAGGCGATCTCGTAGGTGACCAGGGTGATCGGGTAGGCGCCCTCGGCCTTGGTCTTGTAGTCCAGCTTGAGCGAGAGGTCCTTGCCGGTGCCGACGACCTTCGCGGCGGCGATGTCGGCGGTGGCGCTCTCGGTGCTGGGGGCGACCGGCTTGCTGGCACCCGTGTTGATGGACACGGCCTTCACGCCGTCCGTGACGTAGGACAGCTCGAAGTAACCGATGGCACCGGCGGTCTGCTTCACCTGCTGGGCCACACCCGCGGACTGCGGGGCAGCCTGGCCGCCCTTGGCCTGCCAGGCCTTGCCACCCGAGTACTTCCAGTTGTCCGGGGTGGTGGCGATCAGGTACTTGGTGAAGTTGTCCGTGGTGCCGGACTCGTCCGAGCGGTGGAACGCCTGGATCTTGAGGTTGGGAAGCTTCACGCCGGGGTTCAGCTTCGCGATCGCCGAGTCGTTCCAGGTCTTGATCTTGCTGTCGAAGATCTTGGCGAGGGTCGGCGCGTCCAGAACCAGGTTGTCGACACCCGGGACGTTGTAACCGAGGGCGATCGGGCCGCCGACCATCGGGAGGTCGATGCCCTGGCCGCCGGAGCAGACCTTCTTGGAGGCGGTGACCTCTTCGGGCTTGAGCGCCGAGTCGGAACCGGCGAAGGCGACCTGGCCCTGGGTGAACGCCGTGACACCGGCGCCGGAGCCGCCACCCTTGTAGTTGATCTGGACGCCACAGGCCTGGGAGAACTCCTTCACCCAGGCGTCGATCGCGTTCTTCTGCGCGGAGGAGCCGTCGGCGAGCAGCTGGCCCTTGGCGTTGTCGCACTTGATCGAGCTGGGGCTCGTCGAGGACGAGGAGTTGTCCGTCGTCTTCTTGCCGGTGTCGTCGGAGCCGCACGCCGACAGGGCCAGGGCTCCGGAGACGGCGACAGCACCGAGGGAGATGGCGCGCAGCCGGTTCTTGCGCTGAAGCTTCACTTTCGGGAGTTCCTTCCTGGAGCCGCCACCGTCGGCGGCGTGCGAGGTCGTCGTGGGTGCGCGAGTTCCTGTCAGGGCCACTCTCCGCACCGCGTACGGCCGAAATTAGGCAGATCAGGTGAAGCCACCGATGGCCATAAGTGAACGGCGGGTGAACCCCTGCCGTCGGCCCGGTAAGGTCACGGAATGCTCACGGGGAGGGCACGCCAAGGTCCCGAAGGCCGGGTTGCGTCCAGTTGTCCGGTCGGCGCCCCGCCCGAGCGGCGCGCACGTGTATGCGAATGGTGCGCACGTGTATGCGAAGTCGGTGGAACCCTCGGTCCACCGGCTTCGTCTCGTTCCACGAAAGCCGACGAAAGGCACGGGTATGGAACGGCGCACGTTCATCTCAGGCGGCGCGGCCGCACTGACGGCGGCCGCGATAGCGGGGTGCAGCGGGGGCAAGTCGGCTGCCGGCCCCTCGACTGACACAGCCAATGTAGCCGATTCGTCCGCTACGTCCATATCCTCCGGTACGCAAGCCAAGACGGCCCATGCGGCGGCCGCCGCCAACTGGGCGGGCCTCTCCCGCGACCTCGACGGCCCGCTGATCCGCCCGGGAGACGCCTCCTGGGCGGCCGCCCACCAGCTGTACAACACCCGCTTCGACGGTCTGAAGCCCGCGGCGGTCGCCTATGTCGCGCACCCGGACGACATCCGCACGACGCTGGCCTACGCCAAGGCCCACGGCATCCAGGTGGCGATACGCAACGGCGGCCACTCCTATGCCGGTTGGTCCTCCGGCAACGGGCGCCTGATAGTCGACGTCTCGAAGCTGAACCGGATCCGCGTGAGCGGCGGCCAAGCGGTGGTCGGCGCCGGCTCCAAGCTGATCGACGTCTACCGCGCGCTCACCGCGAAGGGCGTGACCATCCCGGCGGGCTCCTGCCCCACGGTCGGCGTCTCCGGTCTGGTCCTCGGCGGCGGCCACGGTGTCGTCTCCCGCGCCTACGGCCTGACCTGCGACAGCCTGACCCAGGCCACCCTGATCACGGCGGACGGCAAGCAGCTCGTCGCGAACTCCACCACGAACAAGGACCTGTTCTGGGCCCTGCGCGGCGCCGGCAACGGAAACTTCGGCGTCGTCACGGAGCTTCAGTTCAGGACCCACCCCGCACCGCAGGCCGTCACCGGCTATCTGACCTGGCCGTGGGCGAAGGCCGCGGCGGTGATCAAGGCCTGGCAGGAGTGGGGCCCGAGCCAGCCGGACGAGATCTGGTCCTCCCTGCACCTGGCGAACTCGGCGGGCGGCACCCCGACCGTCTCGGTGGCGGCGTTCTCCCTCGGCACCTACGGCGAACTCCAGAACGCGGTGGACCGCCTGGCGCACCTGGTCGGCGCGAACGCGCGGAGCGTGTCGCTGCGCCGCCGCGGCTACGAGGAGGCGATGGAGATCTACGCGGGCTGCTCCTCCTTCTCCACGCAGGCCCAGTGCCATCTGCCCGGCTCCACCCCCGGCCGCTCCTCGCAGGGCGCGCTGGGCAGGGAGACGTACGCGGCCCGCTCGGACTTCTTCGACCGCTCCCTGTCCGCGGCCGGCATCCAGACGCTCCTCAAGCAGATACAGACGGTCCGGGGCGGCTCGGGCAGCATCGCCCTGACGGCCCTCGGCGGCGCGGTCAACCGTGTCTCCCCCACAGCGACGGCCTTCGTCCACCGCCGCTCGCGCATGCTGACCCAGTACATCGCCTCCTGGCGGACCGGCACCTCGGGCGGCACGGCCCAGTCCTGGCTGACGACGGCGCACGACGCGATGAAGCCGTACGCGTCCGGAGCGGCGTATCAGAACTACACGGACCCGACGCTGAAGGACTGGCGCAAGGCGTACTACGGGGACGCGGCAACGCGCCTGAAGCAGGTCAAGACGAAGTACGACCCGACCCGCTTCTTCACCTACCCGCAGAGCCTCTGACGAGTCCGCCCGCGCTGCCCGCTGCCGCTAGTAGGGCTTGGTCATCTTCACTCCTGAGTGGCGTGTCTGTTGCCTCGTGGGTGGCGTTGTCGTGGTGTGACACCTGAGGAGATGACCGAGGCCCGGGGGGACCTGGAGGCGTTCGCGGCGGAGTTGTTCGACGGGTTCTTCCGTGCGGACCAGCGGCGGTGGGGACAGGCGTATGTGCGAGGGCTGCTGCTGGACGGGCGGCGTAAGTCGGTGGAGCCGATGGCAGCCCGCCTCGGCGAGGACGGCAACCGGCAGGCGCTGGCGCACTTCATCACCTCCAGCCCGTGGGATCCGGCGCATGTGCGGGCCCGGCTGGCCTGGAGGATGCACGAGGCGATCGGTCCGGAGGCGCTGATCGTTGACGACACCGGCTTCCTCAAGGACGGGGACGCGTCTGCGTGTGTGTCGCGGCAGTACACCGGCACCGCGGGCAAGGTCACCAACTGCCAGGTGGGAGTGTCGCTGCACCTGGCCCGTGAGCAGGCCTCGGCCGCAGTGAACTGGCGGCTGTTCGTGCCCGCTTCATGGGATCCGGCCTCTGGACAGGCGGATGCGGCCAAGGTCGCCCGCCGCGGCCGTTGCGGCATCCCCGCCCAGGTGGGGCATGTGGAGAAGTGGCAGCTGGCCCTGGACATGATCGACGAAACCCGGTCGTGGGGCGTCGATGTCCCCTTGGTCGTGGCGGATGCCGGATACGGCGATGCCGCCGCCTTCCGTCTGGGGCTGGAGGAACGCAGCCTGCCCTATGCGGTCGGGATCTCCTGCCGCCACACCGCCCATCCGGCCGACGCCCGGCCCGTCCAGCCCCCCTACGCGGGCACCGGTACCACCGAAAGCGCAGTACCCCGACCCTGCGCAGACGGTGAAAGACCTGGTCATCGCGGTAAGCCGGGCGGCTGCACGGCCGGTTTCCTGGCGGGTAGGCTCCCGGCCGGGCACGGGCCGAAACGGCTTCAAGCGCATGTACTCGCGGTTCGTCGCCCTCAGGGTCCGGCCCGCCGGACGGGGCCTACGCAAGACCACGGACGCTCCCGAGCTGCCTGAACGCTGGCTGCTGGCCGAATGGCCCGCCACCGAGAGCGAGCCGGTGCAGTTCTGGCTGTCCAGCCTGCCCTCCGGCATGCCACTGGCCACCCTGGTGCGGCTGACCAAGCTGCGCTGGCGCATCGAGCACGACTACCGGGAGATGAAACAGGCCCTGGGACTTGCCCACTTCGAAGGCCGCACCTGGGGCGGCTGGCACCACCATGTCACCCTCGTCTCCGCCGCCCATGCCTTCTGCACCCTCAGGCGCATGGCTCGCGCCCCAAAAGACACAGCGGCGGTCTGAGTCTCTACCAGATCGTCCGTGAACTGCAGACACTCCTCGCCCTCTGGACCGGCGCCTGCCCCACCTGCCGCCGCGACATACCCGCACCGATAGCAAGATGACCAAGCCCTACTAGTGCTGCGACCGGAAAGGTTCACCGGCTCGCGACGCCCGGCACGGCACCTCGCCGCGTTGTCGCATCACCCGAGTACATCCAGTACGCGGATGATGCTCCGCCTTGCGATGCACCGCACCGGACGCCGCGAGCCTCCCGGCAAACCTTTCCGGCCACAGCACTAGGCCGCCAGGTCCCGCTCCTCGGACGCGGCCGGCGTGCGGGCCCCCGGGACCAGCGCCTCGCCCCTCTCGCCGGACGGCGGCCGGATCAGCAGCCCCGCCCTGGGCGAGCGCGCGACCGCCTTCATCACCGGCGTGAGCAGGGCCATGGCCAGAGGGGACAGCAGCAGGACGACAGCCGTGCCGAGGGCGAAGCCCCCGACGACGTCCGTCGGATAGTGCACGCCCATGTACACCCGGCAGAAGCCCTCCAGCAGCGCCAGCCCGATCCCGGCGATGCCGAACTTCCGGTTGGCGACGAACACGCCCACGCCCAGGGCCATGGTGATCGTCGCGTGGTCGCTCACAAAGGAGTAGTCGGTCTTGCCGGAGACGAGGACCGCGAGACCCTGGTGATCACGGAAGGGCCGGGGCCGCTCGACGAACCCGCGGATGGGCACGTTGACGAGCACGGCGACGGCGGCCGCGAGCGGCGCCCACACGAGCGCGGCCACGGACGACGCCACCTCGTCCGCGCTGCCGGCCCGCCGGCGGACGGACCACCAGCACCACACCACCAGCAGCACCATGGCGAGCAGCAGCCCGTACTCACCCACGAACTCCATGACCCGGTCGAACCAGTTCGGGGCGCTCTTGGCCAGGCCGTTGATGTCGTAGAGCAGGTCGACGTCGGGGTTCGATCCGGATTCGGCGAGTACAGCCATGGTGCTGCGGCCCCTTCGTCGTTGTTCCGGACGCACCTCACGTGCGCCGCTCCTGCCCACCCCCGTGGCCTGTAGGTCCGCTTCCGCTGAACGTCCGCTCGACTACGTCAACAGGAACGCACGATCCCCGTTGATACGTTCCACACTCCACCGAATGATCACGCAGACGTTATCGAAGAGAGACTCATCGCCGCAGCTCAGGGGGTTGGTTCACAGTCGGTTCACACGGTCGTCGGGAGCGCTTTCGCGCCATCTTCGGTGACGCGGGTGGCGCCGAAGTAGTCCGGGGTGTCCACCGGGTCGAACCGGATCACGGCCCCCGGTCTCGGCGCGTCGATCATGTAACCGCCCCCCACGTAGATTCCCACGTGCCGGATGGCGCGGGAGTCGGTCGGGTCGTCCGAGAAGAACACCAGATCACCGGGGAGCAGTTGGTCCCGGGACGGGTGCGGCCCGGCGTTGTACTGATCGTTGGCGACTCGCGGCAGCGTGACCCCCACACTCTCGTACGCGGCCTTGGTCAACCCCGAACAGTCGAACCGTCCACCCTGGTCAGCGGTGCCGTCACCACCCCAGAGATAGGGCGTGCCGAGCTTCTTCTGCGCGTAGTAGATGGCCGCGGCGGCCTGCTTGGAGGGATCGACACGGGCGACGGGGGCGGCGAAGCTCTCCTGCAGAGTCGTGATCGTCTTCACGTAGCCCTGGGTCTCCTTGTACGGCGGCACACCCCCGTACTTGATGACCGCGTACGCCCCCGCGTTGTAGGCGGCGAGCATGTTGGCCGACGTGTCGCCGGGCACGTCCTTGACGTACTTCGCGAGCTCGCAGTCGTACGAAGCGGCCGACGGAATCGCGTCATTCGGGTCCCAGACGTCGCGGTCCCCGTCACCGTCGCCGTCGACACCGTGCGTCGCCCACGTCCCCGGGATGAACTGTGCTATCCCCTGCGCCTGTGCCGGGCTCTTGGCGTTCGGGTTGAAGCCGCTCTCCTGATACAACTGGGCGGCGAGCAAGGCGGGGTTGAGGGCGGGGCACAGGTTGCCCCACTTCTGCACCAGCGCCTGGTAAGCGGCCGGTACCGCTCCCTTGGCCAGCCCGACACTGCCCCCACCGACGCCGCCCACGAGGTTCCCGGCGACGATGTACACCCCGACGACGAGCAGCATCACGAAGCTCAGGCCGAGCCCGGCCGCGACACCACCGGCCACCCATACTTTCCGCACGGCTCAACCCTCCCCCATCCGCGCCCCGTTCAAGGCCGATTTTGGGTCACGTCCGCTCACCCGCCCAGCATTTCAGCCTATTCACGGCGTTCCCGCGGCCACAGAGATCACCGCGCCGTGCCGTGTCCGCCCGCTCAGGGATCGGTGACCGCGTCCCGGTACAGCTCCGCCGCCTCCGCACCCAGGACCACGCTGTAGGAGGTGTCGTCCGTGGACCCGCCCTGCTCGTGCCCGCCGAGCACCCCCACGACCTCGTGGTCCCCGTTCACCCACGGACTGCCGCTGGTCCCGCTGCTGAAGCCGGGGCAGTCGATGCGCTGCTGCGTACTGCCGCGCGCGGAGGGCTTGTTGGTGCAGCTGATGGGCGCCTCGTGGGAGTCGGGGTAACCGGTGACGGTCACCGCCGTGGCCCCGGTCGCCATCCCCGTCGCGAACCGGTTGCCGCCCACGACGTCCTCGATCCGCTTCCCGTCCAGCTCGTCCACGAACGCGAAGGCGATGTCGCTGTCCTCGTCCTGCCGTTGGGACCACCCGTCGGGCAGGAACCGCTTCCCGACCTGCCACACCCCGTACGGCGCCTGCCCGTCCCGGTACCCCGGCACGAACACGAGGTCGGAGTCGTCGTCGTTCACGCAGTGCGCCGCGGTGACGACGAGGTTCCGCTGGGCGCTGTGCACGACGGAGGCGGTGCAGAAGTGGTTACCGGCGAGGTCGTCGGCCTTGTCCGCGCTGAACAGCGCCCCGACTCGCGCGCTCCGCGCGGTGACGGCGGCCAC
This sequence comes from Streptomyces sp. HUAS 15-9, assembly GCF_025642155.1. Lineage (NCBI taxonomy): Bacteria > Bacillati > Actinomycetota > Actinomycetes > Kitasatosporales > Streptomycetaceae > Streptomyces > Streptomyces qianjiangensis. Next base: position 4,117,865 of record NZ_CP106798.1, read on the forward strand.
GGCGGTGACCCCGAGCGGTCCCGGCCCGTCGTCGGCCGCCGCGACGGAAGCCGAGGTGACGGCCAGCAACACCATCGCACCACCGAGCAGGACGGGACGCGGGGTACCTGAGATGCGTGAGAAGCGCTTCATCAGGCCCCACTTTGTCCCACCGAGGTGAGAAACAGTTCCCGACTTCACTGAGATTTTCCTGTGAACCGCCCTGTCGGCCGCCGGGCCACCGCACCCCGGCCGGCTCAAGTCCGGTTCGAGACCACCGTACTGTGCGGGTACCTCCCCCGCCTCGTGCGCACGGCTCCCGTTGGGCCAACCTGCTGACAACGTGCCGACGACGGGCCGCCCCGGTCAGAACGTCGTCGTCACACCGCCTCGGCGATCTCGAGACCCCACTTGACACCGGTCATGTCCTCGGACAGGGCCCACAGCCGTCGGGCGGCAACCGGGTCGCTCGCCGCCGCGATACGGCCCACCAGGGTCGGCGCGCCGCGCATCTCGCCCAGGCCGTCCGGGCCGACATAACTGGCGCCGGGCAGGTCCTGGGTCGCGGCGTACAGCGTGGGCAGCGCGCCCGCCCGGTCGTCCTGGGCCAGGAATCGGTTGCCGACGAGCATGACGCCGCGGACGACCGGGTTCGCGGTGTGGCTCTGCAGGTTGGTGGCCGCCCAGCCGGGGTGGGCGGCGAGGGCGCGGACCGGCGAGCCGGACTCGGTCAGACGGCGCTGCAGTTCCAGGGTGAACAGGAGGTTCGCCAGCTTGGACTGGGAGTAGGCGCGCTGGGGGGTGTAGCGGCCCGTGAGGTTGGGGTCGTCGAAGGAGATCGTGCGGTCGCCCATACGGTGGGCACCGGAGGCGACCGTCACCACCCGGCCCGTGACGTGGGGCAGCAGCAGGTTCGTCAGGGCGAAGTGGCCGAGGTGGTTCGTGCCGAACTGCATCTCGAAGCCGTCCTTGGTCCGCTGCTCCGGGAGCATCATCACGCCCGCGTTGTTGATCAGCAGATCGATCGGGCCCTGCCACGCCCCGGCGAACTCCCGTACGGAGGCCAGATCCGCCAGGTCCAGACGGCGCACCTCCGTGCTGCCGCTCACCTTCGCGGCGGCGGCCCGGCCGCGCTCGAGGTCCCGTACGGCGAACACCACGTGGGCTCCCGCACGGGCCAGCGCGTCGGCGGCAGCGAACCCGATGCCGCTGTTGGCGCCGGTGATGACGGCCGTACGGCCACGGAGGTCGGGGAGGTGGGTCGCGTTCCATGTGCGCGCCTTGAGCGCGTCGTTCTTGTCAGCCATGACTTCAATGTAGGCGCCGCCTACAATGCTGTCAATGACAACAATGGTGACGCCGCCAACAATGCTGCCACCGTCTACATACCGATACGATGGTCCACATGTCCGAGAGCCGCCCCTATCACCACGGAGACCTGCGCGCCGCCCTCCTCGAGGCCGCCGAGCGCACCCTGCGCGACCGGGGCGCCGGCGCGCTGTCCCTGCGCGAGCTGGCCCGCGAGATCGGGGTGAGCCACGCCGCCCCCGGCCGCCACTTCAAGGACAAACAGGCACTGCTCGACGCCCTGGCCCTGGCCGGGTACGAGCGGCTGGCCGAGGCGCTGGAGTCCGCGGACGATCCCGCGCTCGCGCTGGAGCCGCGGCTGTGCGCGCTGGCCAAGGCGTACGTCGGGTTCGCCGCCGAGAACGCCGCGCTGCTGGAGCTGATGTTCACGCGCAAGCACGACCCCGAGGCCTCCGCTCAGCTCGCCGGCGAGGTGGACCGCTCCGTCGGGTCCTTCATGCGGCTGGTCGCGGACGCGCAGGCGCGGGGTGAGATCGTCGCGGGCGACCCGGAGCGCATCACCCTCGTCGCGGCCGCTAGCATGCACGGCCTCGCCTCCTTCGCCGCGAACGGCTCGATCCCGGCGGACCAGGTCCTGGCCGGCCTGGACGAACACATCCACCACCTGCTGCACGGCCTCGAGCCCCGCTGAACCCAAGTCCACCTCGCCCGAGACGACTTGGACGGCGACAAGCCGGGGCCGGTTCGTGATACGTACCGTGAGAACATCGTCTCGACGACTCACCCGACCGGCCGTCAGAAACCGTGCCAGGTCGTAAGAGGGGTCAACGACGGAACCACACGACAGGTTCCGCTCAGGCCTCGTTGCCCGGCGTGACCTGCCGTGATACACAGAGTCACCGTACGTGCCATTCGTACGAAACCCGCCAAGCAATGACGTCAAGTCGACATACGACAGCGAGATTCTCGGCGAGAATGAGGCGTGACCTCTGCACACCGCAGGGGCCTCTCAGAACTACCCACCAGGGGCGGTGACTTACATGCTCTTTGCGGCCGATAAGGGAGACATCAACACCATCATCGGCGGGATCGCTCCGGACTGGGGCCCCTTCGGCAGCCTGGGCAACGAGGCGAAGGTGATGATCGAGGTGGTGATGGCCGTGGCCATCCTGCTCTGCCTCGGCATCGCGGTCTGGGGCGCGGCCAAGCAGCGCATCGGCGCGACGGCCCTCCGGGACACCTTCAGCGCCGAACAGGGCAAGGGCCTCATCATCGCCGGTCTTACGGGAGTCTTCATCATCGGTTCCCTGGGCACGCTGTTCACCATCGTGTACGGAATGGCCGTGTAACCGCGCCCCGGGCGCGCCCGGTCCGGCCCTGTCGTCTCCCCCCACCCCACCCGCCCGTCGTGCCCACCGGCTGAGGTTGCGTTTCCCTGATGTCGAGTCACCACACCGCGCCCGCGCGGGAACCAGCACGGCTACCGTCGTATACCTACGCGGTCCGGTACGAGGGGGCTAACGCGGCATGAGTCTCGGAGACGAGCACGGTTCCGGCGGGTACGCCGACACGGGTCAGACACGCACGCGACTCCCCGAGGGCGACCCCTACGGCGGCGCCAGGCGCGGCGGCCGCTCGTCCTCACGGAGCCTGATCACGGTCGTCGGGGTGGTGGTCATACTGATCGCCGCGATCGCCTTTGCGAACCGTGGGGGTGACGACGCGTCATCCACCGACGGCACCACCGACAAGCCGGCCACGTCTGCCACGGCGGCGAGCGGGACGAGGCCGGTGGAGTCGAAGGCGGGGGGGATTCCGACGGGGTTCGCGCACAGCCGGCAGGGGGCGGAGAGTGCGGCGGCCAACTACGCCGTGGTGCTGGGCTCAACCGGTATGTTCAACAAGAACGACCGGCACAGAATCGTCGACGGCATCTACACGTCAGCTGCGGCAGCCAAGCTCCAGAGCGCGATGGACGCCGCCTACTCGGCGAGCTTCCTCGGCAAGATGGGGCTCGACTCGAAGGGTAATCCGCCACAGGGCAGCACCTTCGTGTCCAGAACCGTGCCAGTGGGCACCAAGGTCGAGCAGTTCAGCGGGAGCACCACGAAGGTCTCCGTCTGGTACATGGGCCTCATCGGTATGTCGTCGGCGAACTCGACCGACCCCGTGAGCTCGACCTGGAAGACCTGGACCTTCGACCTGCAGTGGGCCGACGGCGACTGGAAGATCACCACGGACACCCAGAAGGACGGCCCGGCGCCGGTTCCCGGTGATGACAAGGCCGCCAGTTCCGACGAGATCAGCAAAGCCATCGAAGAGTACGGAGGGTTCACGTATGCCCGGTAACCCGCGTCGCGTACTCAAGCTCACCGGCTTGGTGGCCGCCGTACAGGCAACGGCCGTTCTGCTGGCCACCCGCGCCGTCGCCGCACCAACTCCAAGCCCGTCTCCGTCGAAGAGCAACAACCCGTGTGACCTGCTGATCGGGCCCGCGAAGCAGTACTGCGAACACGGCAACAGCGACAAGGGATCCACCGGCACGACCAACGGCCCCCTCTCCACCCTCGACCCCCTCTCCTCCCTGGCCAAGGGCTGCGCCGATGCCGCCTCCTGGACCATCGACAAGCTCAGTGACGCCGTCAAGGAGACCGCGAACGTCGACTTCACCAACGCCAAGTTCCTCCAGCAGTACGCGGTGGTCTTCGCGGCGTCGACGATCCTGACCCTCCTCCTGTGGCTGCTGGCCGTGGCCAAGCGCGCGGTGCGCGGCGTCCCGCTCACCACCGCCCTCTCCGAGGCCATCGGCTTCCTCTGGCTGACGGTGCTCGCGTCGGCGTTCACCCCGCTGATCCTCTACACCGTCGTATCGGCGACCGACGGCGTCACGGACGTACTCGCGCAGACGACCGGCAACCAGACGGACACCTTCTTCGGCACCTTCTCCGGCGCCCTCAAAAAGGGCAACGACATCGGCGGCGGCCCGATCATGCTGATCGTCGTCTCCCTGGTCAGCATCCTCGCCGCCGGCATCCTGTGGCTGGAGCTGGTCATCAGGGCCGCCCTCCTCTACGTCGGCGCCCTCCTCGGCACCGTCGTCTACGCAGGCCTCGTCGACAAGAACCTCTGGGGTCACGTACGCCGCTGGGCCGGCATCATGATCGCCGTCATCCTCATCAAGCCGGTGATCGTCATCGTGCTCGGCCTCGCGGGGGCCCTGTCCAACGACAACGGGCCCAACGCCTTCTCCGCCGTGGTCTCCGGCCTCGCGATCATCCTGCTCGCCATCTTCGCCAGCGCGATGATCTACCGCTTCGTCCCGGGCTTCGGCGACGAGATCGCCAACGGCCGCAACAACCGCATCATGCAGGGCGCCGAGGGCAAGGCCGCCGCGGTCATCAGCTCCCCGGCCACCCTGGTCGCACAGGGCATCAAGACACACAGCGCCCGCGCCGACAACAACGGAGGCGGCGGCCAGTCCGGCGGCTCCAACACCCCTCGCCCGGCCAACCCGGCCCAGGGGGGCGTCGCCGCACACAGCTCACGCGGCTCGAACGGCGGTGGCGGCGGATCCGTCCCCTCCACCACCCCCGCGCCGCGCACGCCCAGCCCGACGAACACCCCGCACGCCAGCAACACTCGCAACAGCAGCAATCGCTCGGGAGGTGAAGGGCGTTGACGACCGAGTCCCACATGTCCCATCCGGTCACGCCCCGCCGTACGTATCTCATCGGCCGCGCCCGGCCGAACGCGATCGTCGGACGGAACCGTGAGTCCGGCGAGATCGCGCTGATCATCGCGGGCGCGTTCCTCGGCATGATGTGCGGGCTCCTGGTTCCCGTCCTCTCACTGCGCATCGTGCTGCTGATGGGCTTCCCGCTGCTGGCGCTGATGGCGGTGTACGTGCCGTACAAGCACCGCACGTTCTACAAGTGGTTCGAGATCAACCGCAGCTACAAGCGCACCCTGCGGCGGGGCACCGTGTACCGCAGCGGGGTGATGGAGGCAGGCACCCGGGCCGACGGGCGGGAGGTGGAGATCGGGCCGCCCCCGGGGATCGGCCGCATCAGCTGGCTGGCCGCGCCCTTCGGGCCGGACGAGATCGCCGTCCTGCTGCACGCCGACCGCCGCACCGTCACCGCGGCCATCGAGATCGAGGGACCCGGCGTCGGTCTGCGCGACTCCGAGGACCAGGAGGCCCTCGTCGACCGCTTCGGCACGCTGCTCAAGCACGTGGCCAACGGCGACGGCTTCGTCACCCGGCTCCAGATGCTCGCCCGCACCCTCCCCGCCGACCCGGACGCCCACGCCAAGGACGTCGCGCTGCGCGGGGACGAGAAGGCGCCCGACTGGCTGGCACGCTCGTACGACCAGCTGCAGTCGATGGTGTCCACCAGCAGCGAGCAGCACCGCGCCTACCTCGTCGCCTGTATGCACTACACGCGCGAACTGGCTTCCGAGGCACAGGTCATGGCCCGCGCGGCACGGCCGCAGGCCGGCCGGAAGCTGGACCGGGACGCCGGGCTCGCCGTCGTCATGGCGCGCGAGCTGACCGACATCTGCTCGCGCCTCCAGGAGGCGGACATCCGGGTGCGCCAGCCCCTCGGCCAGGGCCGGCTCGCCTCCCTCATCCACTCCATGTACGACCCGGACCACCCGATCGACCACATCCAGGCGATGACGAAACGCAACGCCTGGCCGGCCGAGCTCGACGCCATGGAGCCCACCTACCTCCAGGCCAAGACCCGGGAGTCCTCGACCCGCGCGCCCTGGTGCCACGCCACGGCCTGGGTGAAGGAGTGGCCGATGACACCGGTCGGCGTCAACTTCCTGGCCCCTCTGCTGGTCCACACCCCGGACGTCATCCGCACGGTCGCCGTGACGATGGACCTCGAACCCACCGAGATCGCCATCGAGCGCATGCTGACCGAGAAGACGAACGACGAGGCCGAGGCCAGCCGCGCCGCCAAGATGAACCGCACCGTCGACCCGCGCGACATCGCCGCCCACAACCGTCTCGACCAGCGCGGCGAGGACCTGGCCAGTGGCGCGGCCGGGGTCAACCTCGTCGGCTACATCACCGTGTCCTCCCGCTCACCGGAGGCGCTCAACCGCGACAAGCGGACCATAAGGGCCTCGGCCGGAAAGTCGTATCTGAAGCTGGAGTGGTGCGACCGCGAGCACCACCGGGCCTTCGTGAACACCCTCCCGTTCGCCACCGGTATTCGAAGGTAGGGGCCATACATGCGGGATCCGCTGTCCGTCCTCACCGACTCCTTCACGTCCTTCCTCTTCGGGAAGGTCGAGACGACCCGGCTGCCGGTGCGCACGTCCACGGGCCAGGCCCAGGCGGTCTACCTCCCGACCGCCGCCCCCGGCCTCGGCGACTCCGGCGTGATCATCGGCCGCGAGGTCTACTCCGGCAAGGGCTACATCTACGACCCGTTCCAGCTGTACGGCCAGCAGCTCCCGGCACCGCACTGGCTGGTCCTCGGCGAGTCCGGCAACGGCAAGTCGGCCCTGGAGAAGACGTACGTCCTGCGCCAGCTGCGCTTCCGCGACCGCCAGGTCGTCGTCCTGGACGCGCAGGGCGAGGACGGGGTGGGCGAATGGAACCTCATCGCGGAGGAGCTGGGGATAACTCCCATCCGGCTGGACCCGATGGCGGCCCTGGACCACGGCATCCGGCTCAACCCGCTCGACCCCTCGATCACGACGACCGGCCAGCTGGCGCTGCTGCGCACGATCATCGAGGTCGCGATGGGGCACGGCCTGGACGAGCGGTCCGGCTTCGCGCTGAAGGTGGCGCACGCGTACGTCAACGAGACGATCGTCGAGCGCCAGCCGGTGCTGTCCGACATCGTCGAGCAGCTACGGCACCCGGAGCCGGAGTCGGCCGAGGCGATGAACGTCGCCATAGACGACGTACGGGCCTGGGGCCTGGACGTGGCGCTGGTCCTCGACCGCCTGGTCGACGGTGACCTGCGTGGCATGTTCGACGGCCCCACCACGGTCGGCATCGACCTCGACGCGCCGCTGATCGTCTTCGACCTGTCCCACATCGACCGCAACTCCATCGCAATGCCGATCCTGATGGCGATCGTCGGTGTGTGGCTGGAGCACACCTGGATCCGCCCCGACCGGAAGAAGCGCATCTTCCTGGTCGAGGAGGCCTGGCACATCATCGCCAGCCCGTTCGTGGCGCAGCTGTTCCAGCGGCTGCTGAAGTTCGGGCGCCGGCTGGGTCTGTCCTTCGTGGCGGTCGTCCACCATCTGTCCGACGTCGTGGACGGCGCGGCGGCGAAGGAGGCGGCCGCGATCCTGAAGATGGCCTCCACGCGGACCGTCTACGCCCAGAAGGCGGACGAGGCGCGGGCGACGGGCCGGGTGCTGGGCCTGCCGAGGTGGGCCGTGGAGATCATCCCGACCCTCACCCCGGGCATCGCGGTGTGGGACGTCAACGGCAATGTCCAGGTGGTCAAGCACCTGGTGACCGAGACGGAACGCCCGCTGGTCTTCACCGACCGCGCGATGACCGAGTCGTCCCGGGAGACGGAGTCCGACGACGCGTTGCGCGCGGCCGAGCTGGAGGCGGAGGAGCGCGCGGCGGCCTTCGTGGAACAGCATCTCGGCGACTCCGAATCGACGGTGGCGTAGGGAGGAACCCCGTGAGACCCGACGACCACCGCGACTCCCGGCGGGAGAACCAGGGCGGTATTCCCGACGGACTGCTGATCGGCATACTCGCGTTCCTCCTCGGCATGACCCTGCTGGTGTGGACGGCGACGGGACTGGCGGGCTGGTTCGCCCGGGGCTCGTGGCCGTCCGGGGTCACCTTCACCCGCACCCCGCTGGCCATGCGGCACCTCATCGGCGAACCGCACGACATCGCGGGCGCCTGGCCGAACACACCGGCCGGGCAGCTCTCCGGGTACGGGCTCTTCTGGGGCCTGTTCATCGGCCAGCTGATGGTGCTGTTCGTGCTGACCGTGTTCGTGATGGGAACAATGGCGCGGTGGCGGGCGGGGAAGGTCAGACGGAGCTTCGAGAAGGGGGTGGCGAAGGGGCGCGCACAGGCGGCGGGCGCGGCACCCGCGGCCCCGGCAGCAGCCCCAGCGGATCAGGCGGCTCAGGCGACGCAGCCGCAGGCACCTCAACCTCAGCCCCAGCCCCAGCCCCAGCAGTTCGAAGTGCCCGAACCACGCAGGGAATCGGAGCCCGCGCCGACCGAAGCTCTTCCCGGCTTCCCGGCGGGCGGTGAGCGCGTGGGCGCATGGGAAGCCGGCCGCACCGAAGGCGCCGTGCTCTACGCCCCGCCCGAGAGCCGCCGCGCGACCGCGGCCCAGGCGATCCGGGACGCGGAAGGCCCCGCAGTGGTCGTCACCTCGAATCCCACGCTCTGGTCGGAGACCAAGGACGCGCGAGCCAAGCTCGGCCCCGTCCTGCTCTACGACCCGACCCACCTCTGCGACACCCCGGCCCGCCTCCACTGGTCGCCCACGGCGGGCTGCGAGGACAAGCAGACGGCAGTACAGCGCGCCACAGCCCTGCTGGCCCCGGTCAGACCGACGGCCAAGATCGACCAGGCCCTGGTGGACACCGCCGAAACCCTGCTCCGCAGCTATCTGCACGCCGCCGCCATAGACGGCCGCACCATCCGCCACGTCCACCGCTGGTCCCAGGGCGCCCAGATCCAGGACGCCGTACGAACCCTCCGTACCAACCCCAAGGCGGCCCCCGGAGCCGCGGGCGAACTGGAAGCCGCCCTCACCGCGCACCCCGAACGCCGAGACATCGCCCAGGAGTTGACGAGCCGCGCGCTGGCCGCCCTGTCCACGGTCAACATCCGCGAGGCATGCACTCCGAACCGAACTGATGCGCTTGCCTTGGATTCCTTCGTCAACGAAGGGGGCACGCTTTATCTGGTGGGTGATTCCATCGAGGATCCCAGGACCAACCCAGGTGCGATGCCCCTTCTGACCGCACTTGTCTCAAGCGTGGTCGAGCGCGGCCGGCGCATGGCCGAACGGTCATCCTCCGGTCGGCTCGACCCACCACTGACCCTCGTCCTCGACGACATCGCGGCCGTCGCCCCGCTCCCCCAGCTCCCCGAGCTGCTGGCCACCGGAGCGGACCGCGGCCTGCCGACCCTGGCCCTGCTCCGCTCCCGGGAACAGGGCCGCGCCCGCTGGCCGCACCACGAACTGCCCGTCTGAGAAGCCTCGTTACGAACTTGTTGTGTCTCATTACGACTTCTCGAGCACGAACTCCAGCTCGGACTCACCGGACGCCTGCTCCAATGCCACGGTGACCCCGCTCGGCACGAACCCCACCTTGCGGTAGAAGCCCTGGGCCCGCCCGTTCTCCTCGTGGACGATCAGCCGCACCCGCTCGGCCCCGACCCCCCAGGCCCACTCCACCCCTGCCGCGAACAGCGCTTCCGTGAGCCCGATTCCCCGGTATCCGGGCTGCATGAACACCCCGACGACATGGCCCTGCTTCCGGTCGACCGCGAAGCCGGCCCAGTCGGTGGACCCCGCCTCCTCCACGAGCACGGTCAGCGTGCCGACCCATGCCCCGTCCGGCCCCTCGGCGATGAACTGCCGGGCGCCGTCCGCCCCCTCACCGGACCGTTCGGCCCGCCCCTGCCAGAAGGTGTCCGGCTCGGCCGCGGCCTTCTCGTACGTCTCCAGGAACGCGAGGTGCGCCACGGGATCCCGCAGCGCGTCGAGCCGCAGCCGCTTGACGGCCTGCCACTCGTCGGCCCGTATCGCCCGGATCACGTGATCGTCGCTGGTCAAGCTGATCAAACTGCTCATACGGCCACGCTAGTACGCACCCACCGGAACGCTCACCTGAAATAGGCCGGGCTCACTGTCAGTGCCGCGATCTACCGTGGTTGGTCATGACGACTCTGCAGAACCGGCCGAACACCGCGCTGCTCATCGTGGACGTCCAGAACGGGGTGGTGGAGGGCTCCCACAACCGTGCCGACGTCATAGCGAACATCAACGTCCTGGTCGACAAGGCCCGCGCCGAGAACGTCCCGGTGATCTGGGTCCAGCACTCCGACGAACAGCTGAAGTCCGGCAGCGAGCGCTGGGAGTACGTCCCGGAGCTGAAGCGCCACGACACCGAGCCCCTGGTCCACAAGAACTACCCGGACTCCTTCGAGGACACCGAGCTGGAGTCCGTCCTGGCCGAGCGCGGCGTCGGCCGGCTCGTCGTCACCGGCGCCCAGACGGACATATGTGTCCGCTCCACCCTGCACGGCGCCGTCGTCCGCGGGTACGACGCGACGCTGGTCGCCGACGCCCACACCACGGAGGACCTCTCCGCTTACGGCGCTCCCGCCCCGGAGCAGGTGATCGCCCACACCAACCTCTACTGGAAGTGGCACAGCGCACCCGGCCGCCGGGGCGGGACCGTCGACACCGCGGAGGTGACCTTCACCGCGGCCGACTGACACCGTCAGTCGTCGTCATCGAGCTCCTTGGCCTGGTCATTGGGCACAACCCCGTAGAGGTCGTGCCGGGGCTCCGGCATCCGCGCCTTCGCCCCGCGCACGCTCTTCCAGATCGCCTCGTTGAAGGTCCGCTCGTCGATCTGGTCCTCCTTGGTGAGGTCCTGCTTCGCCGACACACCGGCCATCGGCGAGTTGACCGTGTTCACCGCCGTGAGGTCGGTCGCCGGCTTCACGGCGTCGTACGGCGCCGCGTCCGGCTCGGCCGTGAAGGAGTTCACCATCGGGGTGGCGTACGCGTCGGACTGCGTCATGGGGGACAGCCCCAGCAGCAGTTCCATCGTCCGCACCATGGAGGCGGTGCTTTGAAGTGCTCTCCCGGCTGGCGCCGGGAGATTCCTGCTTACCTTGCGGTAGCGGGCTTGACGCGCTTGGCGCGCCTGACGACTGCCCTTCCGGCAGCCGGGATGAGCGCGAGGCCCATCCGGTACAGGTGCAGGACGTTCCGGGCTGCGTTGTGGTCGGCGTTGCCCGACCAGCCGCAGTCCGGGTTCTTGCACACGAACACGGCCTGGGACTCCCGGTTGCCGGGCGTGGTGCGGCCGCAGGCGGAGCAGCGCCGGGAGGTGCCGGGGGCGGGGACCTTGGCCAGGGTGCCGCCGTGCTGGGCGGTCTTGTACGCCAGCATGGTGACCGTGCGCCCCCACGCCTCCCCGCTGATGGAGCGGTTCAGCCCGGATTTCTGGGCAACGTTCTTCCCCGGCTCTTCGATGGTTCCCCTGGCGGACTTGACCATGTTCGTGATGGTGAGTGCTTCGATGACGACCGTGCCGTATGTGCGGGCGATGGCGGTGGTCGTCTGATGCTGCCAGTCAAGGGCCCGGCGCTTGGCTTTCGCGCGGAGTCCTGCGATCTGGTCGCACGTGCGGTGCAGCCGGCGGCTGGTGCGCTCGCCGGGCTTGCGGTGGCGCTTTCGCTGCGCGGCACGCTGCTCCAAGTGCAGGAGCCTGGCCCTCTCCTTGCCGGTCAGCCATTCGCCGTGCTCGTACGTTTCGCCGTCCGAGAGGGCGATGGGCACGGTGACGCCCACGTCGATGCCGATGTCCGGCCCCTGGTGGGGCTCGGGCTTGCCCTGAAGGGTCTGGACACGGAAGGCGATGTGCCAGCCGAGCGCGTCCTTGATCAGCCGGGCCCCGGTGATCCGGTTCTCCGGGCCTGCGTGCTTGCCGACAGGCAGGTCCTTTGTCCACCGGAACCGGACACGGCCCACCTTGGGAATGTTGACCTGCCCCCACCGGCGGTGCACCCGGACGATGTTCAGGTCCCGGCCCTGCGGGATGTCCACGGACATCACCGTGCGGAACCGGCCCTTGAAGTTCGGAGCGTCGGCGCGGCCGTCCCAGCAGTTCTTCCACGCCTGGAAGTACGTCTTGAGCACCGCTTGCGCGGCCTGCGCGGGCAGGACGGCGAGAAAGTCGATGTCCTCGCGGGCCTGGCGAATCGCGGCGTCCGCGTTCGCGAGAGTCCGCTCTTGCTTCGGCATCATCTGCCACCAGGCGTGCAGCAGGTTCCACATGGTGCGGGCTGCGTGCGCCTGGCCGTCGGTCTTCAACATCCCGGCAGGCGACAGCGCAAGCCGGGCACGATGCCCGAACTGCCGCTTTACCAGGGTATCTTGACTCACCATCGGGAGCCTAGCATTGGTTTATGTCACCGCGCTGGAACCCTAATCCCGATGTCAGAACCGGTCGCCATGTCGTCCACAACCTGCACGTTCACTTGGTTTTTGTCACCAAATACAGGCGGAAAGCATTCACCGACGCCATGCTGACCCGCACCGAAGAGATCATGCGGGAGGTCTGCGCCGACTTCGAGGCCGAGCTGAAGCAGTTCAACGGAGAACAGGACCACGTGCACCTGCTCGTGCACTACCCGCCGAAAGTCCAGCTCTCCAAGCTGGTCAACTCCCTCAAGGGCGTCAGCTCCCGGCGGCTCCGCCGGGAGTACGACAGCCACGTCCGCCGGTACCTGTGGGCCGGACACTTCTGGTCCGGTTCCTACTTCGCCGGATCATGCGGCGGGTCACCCCTGACCGTTGTCAAGCAGTACATCGAGAACCAGCAGCGCCCCGTCTGACCGTCACCACTGAGGCGCAGAGCCCTCCGGCGCTCCGTGCCTCCGACCCAGGGATGGCCTTCACCCCCGCCCTGAAGGGCGGAGCACTGGCCAAGATCAGAGGTAGAAGGTCGAGTCGACCCGTCCGGTCCGCGTGTACGGGCTGATGACCTGCGATACCGTCCGGTGCGCATCCACATGGTCGGGCCCGTTGTGGAACCGAGGTGACGTGGCCATGACCGTGGCGTGAACGCGAAAGAGCCCCAACTCCCGGTTTTTCAACCGGAGTTGGGGCTCTTTCTCAAAATTTGTTCGGCGGTGTCCTACTCTCCCACAGGGTCCCCCCTGCAGTACCATCGGCGCTGTGAGGCTTAGCTTCCGGGTTCGGAATGTAACCGGGCGTTTCCCTCACGCTATGACCACCGAAACACTATGAAACTGTGAACGCCGCACCATGCCTGAAAGCATGGGGCTGTTCGTGGTTTCAGAACCAACACAGTGGACGCGAGCAACTGAGGACAAGCCCTCGGCCTATTAGTACCGGTCAACTCCACCAGTTACCTGGCTTCCATATCCGGCCTATCAACCCAGTCGTCTACTGGGAGCCTTACCCCATCAAGTGGGTGGGAGTCCTCATCTCGAAGCAGGCTTCCCGCTTAGATGCTTTCAGCGGTTATCCCTCCCGAACGTAGCCAACCAGCCATGCCCTTGGCAGAACAACTGGCACACCAGAGGTTCGTCCGTCCCGGTCCTCTCGTACTAGGGACAGCCCTTCTCAAGACTCCTACGCGCACAGCGGATAGGGACCGAACTGTCTCACGACGTTCTAAACCCAGCTCGCGTACCGCTTTAATGGGCGAACAGCCCAACCCTTGGGACCGACTCCAGCCCCAGGATGCGACGAGCCGACATCGAGGTGCCAAACCATCCCGTCGATATGGACTCTTGGGGAAGATCAGCCTGTTATCCCCGGGGTACCTTTTATCCGTTGAGCGACGGCGCTTCCACAAGCCACCGCCGGATCACTAGTCCCGACTTTCGTCCCTGCTCGACCCGTCGGTCTCACAGTCAAGCTCCCTTGTGCACTTACACTCAACACCTGATTGCCAACCAGGCTGAGGGAACCTTTGGGCGCCTCCGTTACTCTTTAGGAGGCAACCGCCCCAGTTAAACTACCCATCAGACACTGTCCCTGATCCGGATCACGGACCCAGGTTAGACATCCAGCACGACCAGACTGGTATTTCAACGACGACTCACCGCGAACTGGCGTCCGCGTTTCAAAGTCTCCCAGCTATCCTACACAAGCCGAACCGAACACCAATATCAAACTGTAGTAAAGGTCCCGGGGTCTTTCCGTCCTGCTGCGCGAAACGAGCATCTTTACTCGTAGTGCAATTTCACCGGGCCTATGGTTGAGACAGTCGAGAAGTCGTTACGCCATTCGTGCAGGTCGGAACTTACCCGACAAGGAATTTCGCTACCTTAGGATGGTTATAGTTACCACCGCCGTTTACTGGCGCTTAAGTTCTCAGCTTCGCCCCACCGAAATGGAGCTAACCGGTCCCCTTAACGTTCCAGCACCGGGCAGGCGTCAGTCCGTATACATCGCCTTACGGCTTCGCACGGACCTGTGTTTTTAGTAAACAGTCGCTTCTCGCTGGTCTCTGCGGCCACCCCCAGCTCACCGAGTAAATCGGATCACCGGAGCTGGCCCCCCTTCTCCCGAAGTTACGGGGGCATTTTGCCGAGTTCCTTAACCATAGTTCACCCGAACGCCTCGGTATTCTCTACCTGACCACCTGAGTCGGTTTAGGGTACGGGCCGCCATGAAACTCGCTAGAGGCTTTTCTCGACAGCATAGGATCATCCACTTCGCCACAATCGGCTCGGCATCAGGTCTCAGCCGTATGCAAGGCGGATTTGCCTACCTTGCGGCCTACACCCTTACCCCGGGACAACCACCGCCCGGGATGGACTACCTTCCTGCGTCACCCCATCACTCACCTACTAACCGCTTGGTCCGGCGGCTCCACCACTCCCCTCAACTCCGAAGAGATCAGGGCGGCTTCACGGCCTTAGCATCACGATGCTCGATGTTTGACGCTTCACAGCGGGTACCGGAATATCAACCGGTTATCCATCGACTACGCCTGTCGGCCTCGCCTTAGGTCCCGACTTACCCTGGGCAGATCAGCTTGACCCAGGAACCCTTAGTCAATCGGCGCAAACGTTTCTCACGTTTGTATCGCTACTCATGCCTGCATTCTCACTCGTCAACCGTCCACAACTACCTTCCGGTGCTGCTTCACCCGGCAGACGACGCTCCCCTACCCATCACAGCACCCGTTGGGGCTTATGCTGCAATGACACGACTTCGGCGGTACGCTTGAGCCCCGCTACATTGTCGGCGCGGAATCACTAGACCAGTGAGCTATTACGCACTCTTTCAAGGGTGGCTGCTTCTAAGCCAACCTCCTGGTTGTCTGTGCGACTCCACATCCTTTCCCACTTAGCGTACGCTTAGGGGCCTTAGTCGATGCTCTGGGCTGTTTCCCTCTCGACCATGGAGCTTATCCCCCACAGTCTCACTGCCGTGCTCTCACTTACCGGCATTCGGAGTTTGGCTAAGGTCAGTAACCCGGTAGGGCCCATCGCCTATCCAGTGCTCTACCTCCGGCAAGAAACACACGACGCTGCACCTAAATGCATTTCGGGGAGAACCAGCTATCACGGAGTTTGATTGGCCTTTCACCCCTAACCACAGGTCATCCCCCAGGTTTTCAACCCTGGTGGGTTCGGTCCTCCACGAAGTCTTACCTCCGCTTCAACCTGCCCATGGCTAGATCACTCCGCTTCGGGTCTTGAGCGTGCTACTGAAACGCCCTGTTCGGACTCGCTTTCGCTACGGCTTCCCCACACGGGTTAACCTCGCAACACACCGCAAACTCGCAGGCTCATTCTTCAAAAGGCACGCAGTCACGAGATACAGCAAGCTGCATCCGACGCTCCCACGGCTTGTAGGCACACGGTTTCAGGTACTATTTCACTCCCCTCCCGGGGTACTTTTCACCATTCCCTCACGGTACTATCCGCTATCGGTCACCAGGGAATATTTAGGCTTAGCGGGTGGTCCCGCCAGATTCACACGGGATTTCTCGGGCCCCGTGCTACTTGGGTGTCTCTCAAACGAGCCGCTGACGTTTCAGCTACGGGGGTCTTACCCTCTACGCCGGACCTTTCGCATGTCCTTCGCCTACATCAACGGTTTCTGACTCGTCCTGTCGTTAAGCAGACGACAGAAGAGAGATCCCACAACCCCGCATGCGCAACCCCTGCCGGGTCTCACACGCATACGGTTTGGCCTCATCCGGTTTCGCTCGCCACTACTCCCGGAATCACGGTTGTTTTCTCTTCCTGAGGGTACTGAGATGTTTCACTTCCCCTCGTTCCCTCCACACTGCCTATGTGTTCAGCAGTGGGTGACAGCCCATGACGACTGCCGGGTTTCCCCATTCGGAAACCCCCGGATCAAAGCCTGGTTGACGACTCCCCGGGGACTATCGCGGCCTCCCACGTCCTTCATCGGTTCCTGGTGCCAAGGCATCCACCGTGCGCCCTTAAAAACTTGGCCACAGATGCTCGCGTCCACTGTGCAGTTCTCAAACAACGACCAGCCACCCGTCACCCCACTGGAAACCAGCGAGTACACCGGGGCCGGCAACTGAAGGAAGTTCATTCCCTCAGACACCCAACAGCGTGCCCGACACCCTCGCCTCCCCATCTCGCGTTCCACGCCGAAGCAGTACTAGCGACCAGAGCAGGTCAAGTGTGCCGAGTAGTCAACGTTCCACCCATGAGCTGACCACCGTCGGACGTTTGCCGACGTAGTGGCTCTGGATCTCTTACGAGATCTAGATGCTCCTTAGAAAGGAGGTGATCCAGCCGCACCTTCCGGTACGGCTACCTTGTTACGACTTCGTCCCAATCGCCAGTCCCACCTTCGACAGCTCCCTCCCACAAGGGGTTGGGCCACCGGCTTCGGGTGTTACCGACTTTCGTGACGTGACGGGCGGTGTGTACAAGGCCCGGGAACGTATTCACCGCAGCAATGCTGATCTGCGATTACTAGCGACTCCGACTTCATGGGGTCGAGTTGCAGACCCCAATCCGAACTGAGACCGGCTTTTTGAGATTCGCTCCACCTCACGGTATCGCAGCTCATTGTACCGGCCATTGTAGCACGTGTGCAGCCCAAGACATAAGGGGCATGATGACTTGACGTCGTCCCCACCTTCCTCCGAGTTGACCCCGGCGGTCTCCTGTGAGTCCCCATCACCCCGAAGGGCATGCTGGCAACACAGAACAAGGGTTGCGCTCGTTGCGGGACTTAACCCAACATCTCACGACACGAGCTGACGACAGCCATGCACCACCTGTACACCGACCACAAGGGGGACCCTGTCTCCAGGGTTTTCCGGTGTATGTCAAGCCTTGGTAAGGTTCTTCGCGTTGCGTCGAATTAAGCCACATGCTCCGCCGCTTGTGCGGGCCCCCGTCAATTCCTTTGAGTTTTAGCCTTGCGGCCGTACTCCCCAGGCGGGGAACTTAATGCGTTAGCTGCGGCACCGACGACGTGGAATGTCGCCAACACCTAGTTCCCACCGTTTACGGCGTGGACTACCAGGGTATCTAATCCTGTTCGCTCCCCACGCTTTCGCTCCTCAGCGTCAGTAATGGCCCAGAGATCCGCCTTCGCCACCGGTGTTCCTCCTGATATCTGCGCATTTCACCGCTACACCAGGAATTCCGATCTCCCCTACCACACTCTAGCTAGCCCGTATCGACTGCAGACCCGAGGTTAAGCCTCGGGCTTTCACAATCGACGTGACAAGCCGCCTACGAGCTCTTTACGCCCAATAATTCCGGACAACGCTTGCGCCCTACGTATTACCGCGGCTGCTGGCACGTAGTTAGTGGCGCTTCTTCTGCAGGTACCGTCACTTTCGCTTCTTCCCTGCTGAAAGAGGTTTACAACCCGAAGGCCGTCATCCCTCACGCGGCGTCGCTGCATCAGGCTTTCGCCCATTGTGCAATATTCCCCACTGCTGCCTCCCGTAGGAGTCTGGGCCGTGTCTCAGTCCCAGTGTGGCCGGTCGCCCTCTCAGGCCGGCTACCCGTCGTCGCCTTGGTGAGCCATTACCTCACCAACAAGCTGATAGGCCGCGGGCTCATCCTTCACCGCCGGAGCTTTCCACCACCCGACCATGCGGTCAGTGGTTGTATCCGGTATTAGACCCCGTTTCCAGGGCTTGTCCCAGAGTGAAGGGCAGATTGCCCACGTGTTACTCACCCGTTCGCCACTAATCCACCCCGAAGGGCTTCATCGTTCGACTTGCATGTGTTAAGCACGCCGCCAGCGTTCGTCCTGAGCCAGGATCAAACTCTCCGTGAATGTTTACTCGGCCAGTAAATTAATACAGCCGGTTGAACACCACGAGAGCGGTGCGAGAGGAGGAATAGTCCCCTCGCACACAGCGTCCTCGCTGTGTTATTTCAAAGGAACCTCGTCCCAGTCATGACGACCGGAGACGGGGTATCAACATATCTGGCGTTGACTTTTGGCACGCTGTTGAGTTCTCAAGGAACGGACGCTTCCTTTGTACTCACCCTCTCGGGCTTTCCTCCGGGCGCTTCCCTTCGGTCTTGCGTTTCCGACTCTATCAGATCTTTTGGGACCCGATTTCCTCGGTGCTTTCCAGGTTCTCGCTCTCGCGTTTCCCTTTCCGGCGGTTCTGACTCTATCAGATCCTTTCGGCCCTGATTCCCGGTCAGCGGGGTTTGTCCTCGCGGCCGTTGGGCCGTTCCGACGTCTCAAACCTTAGCGGATCCTGCCGGCAGTTCCTAATCGAGCTGCCGTGTCCAAATCGAATTGAATTCGGGCATGCCGAATTCAACCCGGCTGGGTGATCGTGCTGATGGTTTGGGCTGCCGCTGCTGCGGCGGGAGGTGCTGTCGCAGAACCGTTACGGCCCCGTGGCAACCCGGAGGACTTTACGGATCGGACAGAGGTGCTGTCAAGCACCCCCTGTCAAGATCTTTTCTGTCGGACGTCAGTCCAGGTCGGAGAGGCGCCCGCCGGCGTCCGGCTGGGCGTGTTCCACCCTGCGGAGCAGCCGGGTGAGGGCTTCCCCGAGGACCGTGCGCTCCTCCGCGGAGAGGTCCTGAAGGAGCTCCTCCTCGAAGACGGAGGCGAGGCGCATGGCCTCGAGCCACTTCTCGCGCCCCTCGGGAGTCAGCTCCACAATCACCCGAACGCGGTTGGACTCGTCCCGCTCACGGGTGACAAGGCCCTCCGCCACCATGCGGTCGATGCGGTGGGTCATCGCGGCCGGCGTGAGGCCGAGGCGCTTGGCGAGGTCACTGGGGCCCATGCGGTAGGGGGCGCCGGAGAGGACGAGCGCCTTGAGGACCTCCCACTCGGCGTTGCTGATGCCGAGGGCGGCGGTCTGGCGGCCGTAGGCGACGTTCATGCGGCGGTTCAGGCGGGACAGCGCCGAGACGATCTTCTCGACCTGGGGGTCGAGGCCCTGGAACTCGCGCTGGTAGGCGGCGATCTGCTCTTCGAGGGTCGGCTCGCCGCCGATGCCGATGGTGCCGGAGGTGTCGCCCATGCGCCCAAGTATCGCATGGGGCCGCTTGGCGTTGAAGTCCTTGGATGTGTACTCTTTAGCTTCGAAATTTATCTTCGAAGTCTTCGGTCCTAAGTACCGAGACACACCAACTACCGGAGAGAGGTGAACGTGACCAGGGCGATGGGCGCTGCGATGCGCCGGATCCACGTGGGCAACGCACTCAGCGCGTTCGGGCTCGGCTTCACCGTCCCCTACCTGTACGTCTATGTGGCGCAGGTGCGGGGGCTCGGAGCCATGACGGCGGGGCTGGTCCTCGCCGTCTTCGCCGTGGCCGCGCTGATCGTGCTGCCGTTCGCCGGCCGGGCGATCGTGCGGCGCGGCCCACTGCCGGTCCTGCTCGCCGCCCTGGTCATGGCCGCGCTGGGCGCCCTGAGCCTGGGGCTCGCGGGCAGTGCGCCTGCCGTGCTCCTCTCCGCGGCGGCGCTCGGGGCCGGGCAGGCCGTGATGCAGCCGGCGCTGGCGACGATGATCGTGGAGTGCTCGTCGGCGGAGACGCGGTCGCGGGCCTTCGCTACGCAGTTCTTCCTGCAGAACCTCGGGCTCGGGGTCGGCGGGCTCATCGGCGGTCATCTGGTCGACACCACCCGCGTCTCCTCCTTCACGCTCCTGTTCGCGATCGAGGCGGCGATGTTCCTGCTGCTCGTCGTGATCATGTCGACGGTGCGGATGCCGCACTCGCCGCGGATCGAGGACGCGCCCGCGCGTTCGGCGAAGGGCAGCTGGAAGCAGCTGCTCGGCAACCGGGCCATGGTGCAGCTGTCCGTACTGGGCTTCGTGCTGTTCTTCGCCTGCTACGGGCAGTTCGAGTCCGGGCTGGCCGCGTTCGGTGTCGAGGCCGCGGGGATCTCCACCTCCGCGCTCGGTACGGCGCTGGCCGCGAACACCCTGATGATCGTGGTCGCGCAGTTCGCCGTGCTGAAGTTCGTCGAGCGCCGTCGCCGCACGCGGGTGATCGCCGCCGTGGGCCTGATCTGGGCCGTGGCGTGGGTCGTGGCCGGGTACGCGGGTCTCGGGCACGGCAGCCAGGAGATGGCCACGGCCGCGTTCGTGTCGACGTACGCCCTGTTCGGGCTGGGTGAGGCGATGCTGTCGCCCACCGTCGCCCCGCTGGTGGCCGATCTGGCGCCGGAGGGGATGGCGGGGCAGTACAACTCCGCCTTCGCCCTGGTGAAGCAGCTCGCGCTGGCCGTCGGTCCCGCGGTGGGCGGGCCGATGGCGGCCTCGCTGCACACGCCATACATCGTGACGTTCCTGCTGTTCTCGCTGGGCATCACCGCCCTCGCGCTCCGGCTGGGGCGGCAGCTCACCGCCGCGCAGGACCGGCCCTGGCAGGCGCGGAGCCGGGTCGTGGCGCGGGGCGCCGCACCCGCGGAGCCGGTGGCCGCCGAGGCCTGAGACCGGCGAGGCTTGAGACCGGCGAGGGCGGCCGTCACCTTCGGGTGGCGGCCGCCTTCTGTTTCACCGGATCGCGGTCGCCAGGATCGCGGTGAACGGGAGCGTCAGCCTGCCGTCGGGGCCCGTGCGGTCGGCGAGGCGGGCGGCGACCGAGTGGCCTGCGGCGGCGAGCGTCTCCTCGCCGTGGGCGTCGGCGAGCCGCTGGCCCCAGGGCAGGACGGAGAGATGGCCGGGGGCGAAGTCCGTGAGCGGGGGCAGGGCGATGCCGAAGGCGATCTCACGTGTCGTGACGTCATGGCAGCCCGCCTTGCCGAGGGCGTCGGTCAGCCGGTCGGCCGTACAGGCGAAGGCGGTACTGAAGTCGGCCGCGGCCTCGTCGCCGCCGTACTCCTTGATGGCCTCGTACTGGGCGGTGAGGTACGGCGAGAGGCTCATGTCGGCCCAGACGGTGGCCGCGAAGCGGCCGGAGGGGCGCATGACACGGGCCGTCTCCGTGAGGGCCGCGGTGAGGTCGGGGAAGAACTGCGCGCCCTGTTGGCAGACGACCGCGTCGAAGGTCGCGTCGGGGTAGGGGAGCCGGTCGGCGGAGGCCTCGGTGAACTCGATGTCGGGGTACAGGCGTGGATGGTGGGCGACGGCCACCTTGAGCATGTCCGCGTTGACGTCGACGCCGCGGACGCGGCCGGCGGGGCCGACCTGGGCGGCGGCCGCGCGGGCGGCGAAGCCGGTGCCGCAGGCGAGGTCGAGGACGACATCGCCTGGGCACAGGTCCACGGCGTCGAGCAACGCCGTCGTGAAGGGCGCCATGAGCGGCGCCACATACTCCTCATAGCGCTCGGGAGCGCTTCCCTTGAGCTGGAATCCCGGTTCGTCTGCCATGGGGAGCTAGTAGCACCGCGGAGCCGGTTCGCCTAGATGGCGCGCGGCAGCACGAACTCGCACCACACCGCCTTCCCGCCGCCCGGGGTCCGCCGGGATCCCCAGTTCGAGGCGATCGTCGCCACGATGGCGATGCCCCGGCCCGACTCGTCCCCCGGCTCCGCGTGCCGGCGGCGCGGGAGGTGGTCGTCGCCGTCGGTGACCTCGACGATGAGGCGGCGGTCGGTACGGCGCAGGCGCAGGCGCATGGGCGGGGTGCCGTGCTGCAGGGAGTTGGCGACCAGCTCACTGGTGGCGAGGACGCCCAGGTCGTGCAGGTCGGCCGGGAAGCGCCAGCTGGTCAGCACGCCGGAGGCGAACGCACGCGCGCGTGGGGCCGCTTCCACTCCGCCGAGGAGTTCCAGGGCCGCGTTGCGGAAGAGGTCGCCGTCGGGGCCCGTGCGGGCCGGGTGCTGGAGGACCAGGACCGCCACGTCGTCGTCGTGGTCGGCCGTGACACCCGCCGTGCGGACCAGTCGGTCGCAGACCACCTGGGGTGTCCCCGTCGCCCCCGCCAGTGCCCGCTCCAGCGACGCGATGCCCTCGTCCAGGTCCTCGTCCCGGCGCTCGACCAGACCGTCCGTGTAGAGGACCGCGGTCGAGCCGGGGCCCAGCGGGATCGAGCCCGACGCGTGCATCCAGCCGCCGGTGCCGAGCGGGGGGCCGGTCGGTTCGTCGGCGCGCAGCACCGTGCCGCTCTCGTCGCGGACCAGGATGGGCAGGTGCCCGGCGGAGGCGTACACCAGCCGGCCCTCGTTCGGGTCGTGGATGGCGTACACGCAGGTGGCGATCTGGTTGGCGTCGATCTCCATGGCGAGGCCGTCGAGGAGCTGGAGCACCTCGTGCGGGGGCAGGTCCAGGCGGGCGTACGCGCGCACCGCCGTGCGGAGCTGGCCCATCACCGCGGCCGCCCGTACCCCCCTGCCCATCACGTCGCCGATCACCAGGGCGGTGCGGCCGCCGCCCAGGGTGATCACGTCGTACCAGTCGCCGCCGACCGCGGATTCGGTGCCGCCGGGCTGGTAGGTCGCCGCGATCCTCAGGTCGTCCGGCTCTTCCAGCTCCTGGGGGAGCAGGCTCCGCTGCAGGGTCACCGCGGTCTCGCGCTGGCGGCGTTCGCTGGCGCGCAGGCGTTCGGCGGCCTCGGCGTGGTCGGTGACGTCGGTGGCGAAGACCAGCACCGCGCCGTCGCCGCCGTCCCGGACGCCGTTCTCGGCGGCCGGAGTGCAGGTGAACGTGTAGGAGCGGCCGTCGGGGGCCCTGCGGGACTTGAGCGTGCGGGGCTTGCCGCTGCGCAGGACCTGGTCGAGGAGGGGCAGCAGGCCCAGTTCGGCGAGCTCCGGGAGGGCTTCGCGGGCGGGTTCGCCGAGCGGTCGCTGGCCGAAGGCCGCGGCGTAGGCGTCGTTGACGTAGGCGATGCGGTGGTCGGGGCCGTGGACGAGGGCGACGAGGGCCGGGACGCGGTCGAGGACCTCGCGCGCGGGGAGCTCGTCGACGGCGGGCACGGACGGTGCGTCGTCGGTCAGTTGTTCGGCGCGGGCCGCGGGCACGGAACCGTCCCCCCGCCGGTCCGGGGTGACCGCGTGCTCGGTCCGCGCTGCGGCGCGGCGCTGCGTTCCGGGGAGCCGGGCGCTCCAGCGCGTGAAGTTCACGAATCCTTGCCTCGTGTCGTCGTGGTCGGCCGGCACCGGATCCGGCCGGGGGTCCGGGGGTCGCCCCCGGAATTGCGGTGCTCGGGAAAAGCCTCATGGGTGCTGAGGGCGGGCGGATGCCCGTCCAAGGTCGTGGGCAGTCGTGGGGCAGTCTGGCAGGCTGGCCGACCGCGGCGACATCCGTCAGACGCCCAAGCGGCTCGGGGAGTTCCTCGGTCCGGTCAGGACGACCCCTTCGGGTCGTCCGAGGGGTCGTGATGAGGCTTTCCACCGGCCGCGAGTTCGAACTCCGCGCGGGGATGTTCGAGCGAGCCCAGGGAGACGATCTCCCGCTTGAAGAGTCCGGAGAGGGTCCATTCGGCGAGTACGCGAGCCTTGCGGTTGAAGGTGGGCACCCTGCTGAGGTGGTAGACGCGGTGCATGAACCAGGCAGGGTAGCCCTTCAGCTTGCGGCCGTAGACCTGTGCTACGCCCTTGTGCAGTCCGAGTGAGGCGACGGCGCCGGCGTAGGAGTGCGCATAGGTGTCGAGGGGCTCGCCGCGCAGGACGTGCGCGATGTTGTCGCCGAGGACCCTGGCCTGGCGGCCCGCGTGCTGGGCGTTGGGCGCGGTCTCCTTGCCCGGCTCCTCGGCCGTGACGTCGGGGACGGCGGCGGCGTCGCCGGCGCTCCACGCGTGTTCCACGCCCTCGACGGTCAGCTGGGC
This sequence comes from Streptomyces sp. HUAS 15-9, assembly GCF_025642155.1. NCBI lineage: Bacteria > Bacillati > Actinomycetota > Actinomycetes > Kitasatosporales > Streptomycetaceae > Streptomyces > Streptomyces qianjiangensis. The sequence continues at coordinate 4,142,094 of NZ_CP106798.1, forward strand.
GGTGCACTTGAGGCGGCCGCGGCCGTCGAGCGGGAGGTCGGTGGCGGCGAGGACCGGGTGCGGTCTGACGCCGGCGGTCCACACGACCGTACGGGTCCGGAAGCGCTGGCCGTCACTCAGTACGGCGATTCGGTCGGCGCAGGATTCGAGGCGCGTCTCCAGGAGGACCTGGATGTTGCGGCGGCGCAGTTCGGTGAGGGTGTAGCGGCCCATCTCCGCGCCGACCTCGGGCAGGATCCGGTCGGCGGCCTCGACGAGGATCCACTTCATGTCCTCGGGCCGGACGTTGTGGTAGTAGCGCGTGGCGTAGCGAGCCATGTCCTCGAGTTCGGCCAGTGCCTCGACTCCGGCGTAGCCGCCGCCCACGAAGACGAAGGTGAGGGCCGCGTTGCGGATCGCGGGGTCGCGGGTGGAGGAGGCGATGTCCATCTGCTCGAGGACGTGGTTGCGCAGGCCGATGGCCTCCTCGACGGTCTTGAAACCGACGGCGTGCTCGGCGAGGCCGGGGATGGGGAGCGTGCGCGCGATCGCGCCGGGGGCGAGGACGAGTTCGTCGTAGGTGAGGTGCTCGGCGCCCCTGCCCTCCTCCTCGGTGGCGAGCGTGGTGAGGGTGGCGGTCCGCGTGGTGTGGTCCACGGCCACCACCTCACCGACGACGACATGGCACTGGTCCAGGACGCGGCGCAGCGGTACGACGACATGACGAGGAGAAATCGAACCGGCGGCCGCTTCGGGAAGGAACGGCTGATACGTCATGTACGGATCCTGGGTGACGACAGTGATGTCGACCTCGCCCCGCCTGAGCTCCTGTTTCAGCCTCCGCTGAAGTTGCAGAGCCGTGTACATCCCGACGTAGCCACCGCCGACAACGAGAATGCGCGCACGTTCCTTCACCATCCCATGACGCACCCGACGCTCTTGTTTGTCCACAGCCCCGGCAATTTGTGTGACCGGCGACCAGGTGTTCGCAGCGGCGCCGGAGCTGCCGAAGCCGGGAGAAAGCGGGCAGGTCAGCGGGGGCGGACACGAGGGCGCCAGAGTGCGCAAACGGGACGTATGCGCTCCGTACTCCGATCGGGGGGCGCTCCGTGCGGAACCTGCCCCTTCTGAATTGACTCCCTCTCAACTATGTTCGTGTGTCGACGGGGTGTAGGGGATGTGGTCGAACGGGTCCGCGACGGGCGCTCCCGCTCAGGGACCGGTGCCAGTTCCGCGCACTCCGGATTCAGTGGCGGGGAGTCTCCGGGGGGAGACGTCATTAACCGGGGGAACGCTTATGCATATTCAGGACACGCATTGGTCTTCGGCGAACGCCATCGCACCCGTCGGCGGTGCGATGGGCGCGGCGGCGGGCAACGGACGCGCGGAGGGTTCGCGCACGACGCCGCTGCGGGTGGACGCACAGCGCAATCTGGAGCACGTGCTGCGAGCGGCGCGCGAGGTCTTCGGCGAGCTGGGTTACGGCGCGCCGATGGAGGACGTGGCGCGGCGCGCGCGGGTCGGTGTGGGCACGGTGTACCGGCGCTTTCCGAGCAAGGACGTCCTGGTCAGGCGGATAGCCGAGGAGGAGACCTCCCGGCTGACCGACCAGGCGCGGGCGGCGCTCGGGCAGGAGGACGAGCCGTGGTCGGCGCTGTCGCGCTTCCTGCGCACGTCGGTGGCTTCAGGGGCCGGGCGGCTGCTGCCGCCGCAGGTGCTGCGGGTCGGCGTCCAGGACGACGGCACCGAGGACGCGGGCTCCGGGGCCGAGGAGGCGCGGGTACCGCAGCAGCGGAGCCAGCCGGGCGCCGGTGAGCTGCGGCTGGTGTCCGAGGAGCCGACGGCGGCCGCGGACGACGACGCGGGGGCGGCGGCGCTGCTCGAGGTGGTCGGCCGGCTCGTGGAGCGGGCCCGTGCGGCGGGCGAACTGCGGCCGGACGTGTCGGTGTCCGACGTCCTGCTGGTGATCGCCACAGCGGCCCCGTCGCTGCCGGACGCGGCCCAGCAGGCGGCGGCCTCGGCACGGCTGCTGGACATCCTGCTGGAGGGGCTGCGTTCGCGTCCCGCGTGACCGGTGCGGCTTGTGCGCACGCCGATCAAGTACCGGGCGGGGTCGGCTCGTTGAGCCCTCCCCGTCCGGGTGATGGCCGCCGGCGCCGGGCGACAGGTCCGCTCGGACGAGTGGATGGCTCGTACTCGGAGGTCCTGAACCAAGGCCGGTGTGGCACTCTGACCCGGTGATCGGGTCGGGCTTGCAGGCGTCGGGGGCTTTGCGCGATGAGCGTTGACGGGTGGGACGAGTCCCTCGGTGACGGTGACGCGGACACCGGCGGGCTGACCGCGCCCCAGGTGCCCAGCCAGGGCGGCCCGGCGGACGTACCGCGCTCCGGCGACCGGGCGCGCAGCAGCGTCCCGGCCCAGCGCGAGAGCGGCCCCCTGCCGTCGCGTGAGGCGGCGCCGGGCGACGGCGATCTGATCGAGCGGATGCGCGCGGGCGACGACACGGCGTACGAGGAGCTGTACCGGCGCCACGCGGACGCCGTGCGCCGTTACGCGCGCTCCTGCTGCCGCGACGCCCACACCGCGGACGATCTGACCGCCGAGGTCTTCGCCCGCATGCTCCAGGCGGTGCGCGGCGGCTCGGGTCCCGAGCACGCCGTACGCGCCTATCTGCTCACCTCCGTCAGGCGGGTGGCCGCGCACTGGACGAAGTCGTCCCGGCGCGAGCAGCTCGTCGACGACTTCGCGGTCTTCGCCGCTCATGCCACGCGCGCGTCCGGGGTGCCGGGCGACGGGACACTCGCCCTGGGCGCCGATGTGCGGGCCCTGCACGAGGCCGAGCAGTCCCTGGCCATGCGGGCCTTCCGCTCGCTGCCCGAGCGCTGGCAGGCGGTGCTGTGGCACACCGAGGTGGAGGACGAGTCGCCGAGCGAGGTGGCCGTCCTGTTCGGGCTGGACGCCAACGGCACGCGCGTGCTCGCCAGCCGCGCCCGCGAGGGCCTCAGGCAGGCCTACCTCCAGGCCCATGTCAGCGCCACGCTCGCCGGCGACGCGGAGTGCGCACGCTATGCCGACCAGCTCGGCACGTACGCCCGCCGCAAGCTGCGCATCCGCGCCGAGCGGGGCCTGCGCAAGCACCTGGCGGAGTGCGCCGGCTGCCGGCTGGCGGCCGCGCAGATCGAGGAGGTCGCGAGCGGGATCCCCGCGGTCGTCCCGGTCGCGGTCATCGGCTGGTTCGGCGCCGCCGGGTACGCCAAGGCGCTCGGGATCATCGCCACCGGCGCCGGGGTGGGCGCCGCGGGCGCGGCCGCCACGGCCGGTGCCGGCTCGTCCGGCGGGGCGGGCGGTGGCGCGGCGGCCGCCGAAGGGCTGGCCGGGTCGGTGAAGGCCGGTATCGCGGCCGGTGTGGTGGCGGTCGGGGTCGCCACGGTGGCGCTCGCCCTGCTGAACGACGGCCACCCGGCCAAGGAGGTCGCCAAGCCGTCGTCCCCACCGTCGGTCGCCCAGCCGAATCCGCCGGCCCCCGCACCCTCGGCTCCCTCGACGACGCGGCCCACACCGACGGCACCGGGCGTCGTCCCCGTGGCGGCCCCGACGCCGGCCCCCGCCCCGTCGAGCGCACCCGGGCAGAGCCCGAACCCGACGTCGAGCCCGAGCCGGACCCCGGCCCCCTCGCCGAAGCCGACCCCGCCACCGACACCGCCCTCGACGCCCACCCGCACCCCCGCTCCGCCCACGACGCCCGCACCCCCGCCGGCGCCGGTCGTCTACCAGTGGAGCGGTCTGCGGTACGACATCACCGGCGACGGCAGCAAGCCCGAGATGCGGCTGGCCGAGAGCAGCTGGGTGTGGCGGCGCTACGGGCTGTCCGTCGCCGACAAGCACTACGCGCGCGGTGTGACCGTCCACGGCGCCTCCTCCGTCACCGTCGACCTCAACCGGGAGTGCACCGCGTACGACGCGATGGCCGGCGTCGACGACCTGACCCTGGGACTGGGCAAGGTCTACTTCTCCGTCTACGCCGACGGCGTCCGGCTGTGGCGGTCCGGGATGGTCAAGGGCGGCGCCCCGGCCGTCCCCGTCCATGTGAACCTGGCCGGGCACCGCACCGTACGGCTGGTGGTCGAGCCGCACAGCAACGCCTTCGACACCGGCGCGCTCGCCGACTGGGCCGACGCGAGGTTCACCTGCCGCTAGGGGCGTCGAGTCCGCCGGTGGCGGTGGGACCACGGTCCAGTTCCCGCAGTACGTCGTCCGCGGTGAGGGACGCTCCCCGGGCGCGCTCGGCCGTGTACCGGGCAGGGGTCAGCCGCGCGCGGGCGGTGGCGTCGACGTCCGCCGCGCGGGTGCGCTCCGGCTCGGGGCGTGGGTGGCCGGCACGCCAGTGGTCGGCGGCCGTGAACAGCCGTACCGCACCCGCCAGATCGCCGAGCCGCGCCCGCAGGTCGGCCGCGATGTCCACGAGCCCCGCCGTGATCGACTCGGCGCACCGCCGCCGCACGGCCTCGCGCAGCGCCTCGGCCACGACCGGCAGCCCCTGCTCGGGACCGGACTCACCGGCCGTGATCAGCGCCTCGACCGCGCCCAGGACCGCCATGAACTGGGGCGGGGCGTTTCCGCCCGCCGTCACCCGGCGCGTGGCCTCGAACAGCTCGCGCGCGCGGACCATGTCCCCGGCGTCCTGGGCGATGTGCGCCCGCAGCAGCAGGATGAAGGCCTGGGACTCCGCCACCCCGTACTGGTCGGCCGCCGCGGCCGCCTCGTCCAGGGCGGAAAGCGCCGCCGCCCGGTCGCCCGAGCGGTAGGCGATCTCGGCGAGCCGCGCGATCAGGAACGGCGCTTCGGCGTATCCGCCCACCTCGTAGGCGAGCCGCAGCGCCTCCTCGTACTCGCTCCTGGCCTCCTCGAAACGGCCGCGCGCCATGGCCGCCTCGCCGGCCGCGCTGCACACCTGGGCCCGCATCCAACGGTCCCCCACCCGCCGGCTGAGCACCCGCAGTTCCGCCAGGTCCTCGTCGACGCCCCGCAGATTGCCGGGCGAGTCGACGACCATGTGGGTGCGGTACATCAAGCTGACGCAGACCGCCCAGTCGTCGCCGTGGAGACGGCAGTTGGCGACCGCCGCCGACATGTCGGGGCCCACCTCGGCCGGGCCGCCCAGGTGGTAGACGGTGAGCGGCCAGATGATGCCCGGCAGCCGGGCGGACCGCGGCCCGCCGTGCTCGAAGACGGCCCGCACGCGCGCGATGTACTCCGGGGCCCGCTCGTCCGTCAGCAGATCCGGGGCGCCGGACTCGGACGTCAGGAACATATGGAGCATCCGCAGGTCCATGCGCAGGTCGCGCAGGGGATGGCCCGTCTCCGCGTCGGGGGCCGCGAGAAGGGCGCCGACCGGGTCGGCGCAGGCGGCGAGCCGCTCCCGGTCCTGAGCCGTGGCGTCCTCGGGCAGGGTGTCCAGGGCGACGCCCAGGCGCAGCACGGCCGCCACCCAGTCCACCGACTCCTGGCGGTAGTTGCGCAGCCACCAGAACCAGCCGACCGCGAGGACGAGCGCGCCCGCCGCCTCCTCGTCGCCGTCACGCAGGCTGCGGTCGAGGGCGGCGCGGATGTTGTCCAGTTCGGTCTCCAGGCGGGAGATCCACGGCAGTTGGGCCCCGGACCTCAGCAGCGGTTCCGCCCGCTCGGTCAGCGCGCGCACCCACGCGCGGTGCCGCAGTTCGGCCGCCGCGCGCAGCCCGGGGACCTCGGCGGCGCGCTCGACGGCGTACTCCTGGATGGTCTCCAGCATGCGGTACCGCATGCCGTCCAGGGCGTCCCAGCCGTCCGGCGCGGCGACGACGAGGGACTTGTCGACGAGTGCTCCGATCAGCTCCGCCGCCGGGCCGGTGCACACGGCTTCCGCCGCCGCGAGGTCCCAGCCGCCGGCGAACACCGACACCTCGCGCAGCACCGTCCGCTCCCGCTCGTCGAGGAGCTCCCAGGACCAGTCGACCACGGCACGCAGGGTCTGCTGGCGGGGCAGGACCGTACGGCTTCCGGAGGTGAGGAGGCGGAAGCGGTCGTCGAGGCGGTCGGCGATCTGCCGGGGGGTGAGCAGCCGCAGCCGTGCGGCGGCGAGCTCGATGGCGAGGGGGAGGCCGTCGAGGCGCCGGCAGATCTCGTCGACCGCCTCCTTGTCATGGAGCACGGCGTCGGCGTCGGGACGGACCGCCGCCGCGCGCTCCTCGAAGAGACGGTGCGCCTGCTCGGGGACGAGGGGTTCGACCGGGCGCACCGACTCACCGGGGACGCCCAGGGGTTCACGGCTGGTGGCGAGGATCGTGAGGCCCGGGCAGCGGGTGAGCAGCGTCTCGGCGAGTTCGGCGGCCGCGCCGATGACGTGTTCGCAGTTGTCAAGGATCAGGAGCTGGCTGCGCGGGGCGCAGTACTCGACGAGCAGGGTGACCGGGTCGTCCTGGTGGGTCGCCAGTTCGCTGGTCATGAGGACGGTCTCGCGCAGACCGAGCGCGCTGACCACCGCGCCCGGCACCGCCTCGGGCCGGTCGAGCGGGGCGAGTTCGACCAGCCATGCCTGCGGGAGCCCGGCGGCGGCCTCCTCGGCGAGCCGGGTCTTGCCCGAGCCGCCCGGTCCGGTGAGGGTGACGAGGCGGGCCCTGCTCAATTCGGAACGAACGGCCGCGAGCTCGGGTTCCCGCCCGACGAAGGACGTCAGGCGGGGGCGCAGATTGCCGGTGCGCTCGCGGAACCGGCCGAGGGGGGAGTGCGCGGGAGGCTCCTCCTGCGTGAGCAACTCCGCGTGGAGGGCTTTGAGTTCCTGGCCGGGGTCGGCGCCCAGGCCGTCGGCGAGGGTGCGGCGGGCAGTGTCGTAGGCGGCGAGGGCGTCGGCGGTGCGGCCGGTGTCGCGCAGGGCGCGGATGAGGAGGGCGTGCAGCGGTTCGTCGTACGGATGGGCCGTGGTGAGCTCCGTCAGCTCCGGTACGACCTCGGGCGCGCGGCGGAGTCCGAGGGCGGCGGCCGCTCGGGCCCGGGTCGCCTCCAGGCGCATGGCCTGCGGGCGGGTCGCGGCGGTGCGGTCGGGGAGGTCGGCGAGGGCGGGGCCGTACCAGAGCGCGAGGGCCTCGGTGAGGGTACGGAAGGCGGTGGCCGGGTCGCCCCGGTCCAGGGCGGCGGTGCCGTCGCGCACGAGCCGCTCGAAGACGTGCAGGTCGATGTCGTCCCCGGTCGCTTCCAGGCGGTAGCCGCCGGGGCCGGAGGAGACGGTGTGCTTGCCGACGGTACGGCGCAGACGGCCCACCAGTGCCTGGAGCGCGGCCGGGGCGTCCTGGGGCGGGTCGTCAGCCCAGACCTCGTCGATCAGGGCGTCGGGGGGCGTGGTGCGGCCGGGGCGCAGGGCGAGGGCGGTGAGGAGCGCGCGCAGCCGGGCGCCGCCGAGGGGGATGGAGGTGCCCTGGTCGTCCGTCACTTGGGCAACGCCCAGGATTCTGTACCGCACCGGGTCATTGTCGCCGGGGCGGCGAGCGGGGGCACGGAGTTTCGGGGCGGGGCCGTCCCGCTGCGGCAGTCCGGCGCCGAGAAGCACTCGGCGCGGGTCCGCCGTCGGCTGCTTCAGGGCCACGCCGTCGCCCCGCTCGTCGTACCCATTCGCGCGAACTCCCAGCGCCAGGTGCCCACCGAGTCGGCGGTGACCGCCGCCTTCGGCTTCCCGGCGCTGTCGGTGATCACCGTCTTGCCGGTGCATGGTGCAGGCGCCCATCCCCGCCGCGCAGCGGCCCCCGCCCCCCGCTGCGGCGTGATCCCCGCCGGAACCGCACGCGCGCGTGCCGGGGTGCCCGTCCGACACGTGCCCCTACGCGCCAGCAGCCGGCGCAGCCACAACTCCAGGGAGACCAGACCCGCCAGGCCGTCCAGCGGCAACGGCTCGCCCGAAGCCGCACCGCACAGCGCCAGGCGGACCACCCGGCCGCCATCCACCGCAGCCCCGTGCCCTACCCCCGCCGCGCGGCAGCCCCCGCCCCCAGCGCCCCCGCTGCGGCGTGATCCCCGCCGGAACCGCACGCGCGCGTGCCGGGGTGCCCGTCCAGCACGTGCCCCTACGCGCCAGCAGCCGGCGCAGCCACAACTCCAGGGAGACCAGGTCCGCCAGGCCGTCCAGCGGCAGTGGTTCGCCCGCGGCCGCGCCGCGCAGTGCCTTGCGGACCACGCGGGCCTCGATCAGGCCCGCTTCCGCGAGGAGGGGGGTGGTGAAGAGGGAGACGAGGGAGTCGGCGGCCACGCGCAGGCCCGTGCGGGCGGCGGCGGCCGAGGAGGCGTGGGAGGGGGCGCCCCAGCCGGGCGGGAGGTCGGTGACGCCGGCGCCCTCCAGGACCGTACGGAGGATGGCGGCGCGGGCGCCGGGCTGGACCCTGAGGGCCTCGGGGAGTTCGCGGCAGGCGCGGACCACCTGGTTGTCGAGGAACGGGGCGTGCAGCCGCTGGGAGCGGATCTCGGCGGCCTGTTCCAGCACCCGGATGTCCGCCGCGTGCCGGGCCAGTGCCGCACGCGCGCGGTAGTCGCCGGGCCGCTGGCCGGGGCCCACTCCGGAGCGGTTCGCCGAGCTCTGGAGCAGAACCGATACTTCAGCCAGTGCCTCTCCGGTCAGCCAGCGCGCCGCGGGCCCCGGTCTGGCCCAGGTGAGCGCCGCGAGGGACGCTCCGACCGCGCCTCCGGGTTCGTCGAACCGTCGGCGCAGCAGGCGTTCGGCGAGCACTTCCACGCCCGCCCGGTACGGCGTCCGCGCCAGCCGCCGTGCCGCGCTGTACACGCGCGCGGGGACCAGCACCGAACCGTCAGCCTTGGCCAGTGCCGCGACCGGACGCACAAGGTGGCGCCGTTTGCGGTCCATCAGCAGGTCCGCCAGGCGGGCCGGGTGGGCGTCCAGGACCTGGCGGGCGCCGTAGCCGGTGAAGTGGTCCGCGCTGCCCGATGCCAGCCGCGCCCGGTGCCGGGCCGCCAGGACCAGCGAGGGTGCCGGCTCGTCCGTGAGCGGTCCGTCCAGGTCGGCGTACGGCAGTACCTCCTCGCCGCCGGCCACCACGACATGGTGCAGGCGCGGGTTGGACGCGAGGCTGCCCGCCCGCTCCAGCTCGGCCTCGCGGCCCCCGACGGCCAGGTCGTTGAAGGTGACGGCCAGCAGCCGCTCACCGGCGCCGGTGCCGTGGCCCAGGATCGTGCCCGGCATGCCCGGGAGGCCGGCGGCCAGCAGGGCGAGCGTTCCGGAGGCGGGGCCGCCGCTCAGGTCCGCGCCGATCCCGGGTACGGGCATCCCGCGCGCGGCACGCCGTTCGGCCGGGCCCATGCCGGGCACCGGGCCGGGGTCGATGTCGGGGACGTGCCGGGGTGCGGACAGACGGGCGCGCACCGCCTCCACGAGCGCGTCCCGCACGGCGTCCACCGCCCTGTCCGGGTCGGCCGAGGGCGCCGCCACGGCGAGGGAGGCGACCGGCTCGTACCCGGCGATCTCGCGCGCGCCCGCACGCAGGATCAGGGCATGTCCCGGCGGAACGCGCCGCACGCCGTCGTACGGCGTCGAGTCGTGCAGCACGGCCGGTACGTCGGGAGCGGCGAGCAGCGCCGCGAGGTGGCCGAAGTCGAGGTTGGCCTCGATGAGGTCGGCGAGCGGCAGCGCGGCCGTCGCGTACGCGGTGCCGCCGGCCCAGGGGGTGTAGAACACCGGGCGGGCGCCGGCGAGATCGCCGCAGACGGTGACGCGGCGGCCGACCTGGACGACGGCCGTGTAACTGCCGGACCAGGCCGTCAGATGCCGAAGTGCCCCGCCGCGCGCGGTGAACAGGCCGAGCCGCAGCTCCTCGTCGGAGGCACCGCAGGTGCCCAGCACGGCGACGCGGTTCTGGGCGTCGGCCTTGACCACGCGCACCTCGTCCGGGCGCCAGTCACCGACCGCCCACAGGGGATCGGGGTCACCCCACAGGAGCTGGGAGCCGATCGGGTGCACGGTCTCGCCGTCGTGCCCTGTCGCGCCCGCGGAACCGATCTCGGCGGCACCGGCGGCGGCGCTGCTCCATCCCACCAACCACCGCATCGACGCCTCCACAGGCTGTGGACAACCAGTGCACGGTACGAACCGGTTCACCATGCTGCCATGAAGAACGCGCCCTTGAGGTGCGGCGGCGCCTCCTTCGGCCGATGGAATGCGCCCACGCGCGCGTGCCCGTGAAGAAGCGAACCCCCGTACGACACAAGGGAACTGCGACTCGAATGCGCCCCCGGAACGCTCCCCTAAAACGCCCTTCACGCCCTCAAGTCCCGTGGTAGGAGCGGTAATCACCCATAAGAGGCAGGGTCGATTTTCGGCCAAATCACGGGCGCGGGAACGGGTTTGAGCACGCTCCGTACAGGCTCGGCGCGGCGCGCCGACAGCGCACAGTCCGGGAGGCGGGCACCGCCTCCCGGACCGGTCCGCCACCCGCGGGGATGAAGGTGGCGGTGTCCCCCAGCCCACTGGATCCAGTACAGCGGGCCGACCCACGCACGATCCATGGAACCGCTCCCGACATGGCCGGAGAAGAGCGCACGGACGGGCGCACGGCCACACGGGCGGGGGCACGTCGCGGCATGCCGTGCACGGTGCGTACAGGCCCGTACTTCCGTACGGACCACAATCCCGCCAACCGGAACAATGCCCCTTAACGCTTGGGATGCGGCGAACTACGCTGGGTTTACGAATGCCGCGTGGTTATGCCAGCGCGGCAGCCGTCTGTGTCGAGGGGTGGCGCATGTCCAGGGAGCAACGCGGGCCGAACGAAAAGCTCGGCGCCGTTCTCGCCCTCGCGGGAATCAGCAACGCAGGACTCGCGCGACGCGTCAACGATCTTGGCGCTCAACGCGGGTTGACTCTTCGCTACGACAAGACCTCGGTCGCGCGCTGGGTGTCGAAGGGCATGGTGCCGCAGGGTGCCGCGCCCCACCTCATCGCGGCCGCGATCGGCCAGAAGCTCGGCCGCCCGGTGCCGCTCCACGAGATCGGCCTGGCGGACGCGGATCCCGCACCCGAAGTGGGCCTCGCCTTCCCCAGAGACGTAGGACAGGCGGTGCGGTCGGCGACGGAGCTGTACCGTCTCGACCTCGCCGGCCGCCGGGCCGGCTCCGGCGGCATCTGGCAGTCCCTGGCCGGATCATTCGCAGTGAGCGCATACGCAACGCCCGCCTCACGCTGGCTGATAACCCCCGCCGACAGCTCGGTCGCACGGGACGCAAACCCCTCCGAGGGCTCCGGCGCACCGATCAAAGTCGGCCACAGCGATGTGCAGAAACTGCGGGAGGCCGCCGAGGACGCCAGGCGCTGGGACTCCAAATACGGAGGCGGCGACTGGCGTTCGTCCATGGTGCCCGAGTGTTTACGGGTGGAGGCGGCACCGCTGCTGCTCGGCTCGTACTCCGACGAGGTCGGCCGCGCCCTGTTCGGGGCCTCCGCCGAACTCACCCGTCTCGCGGGCTGGATGGCCTTCGACACGGGCCAGCAGGAGGCCGCGCAGCGGTACTACATCCAGGCACTGCGCCTCGCGCGTGCGGCCGCCGACGTCCCCCTCGGGGGCTACGTCCTGGCCTCCATGTCCCTTCAGGCGACCTACCGGGGCTTCGGCGACGAGGGCGTCGACCTCGCGCAGGCCGCCGTGGAGCGCAACCGGGGTCTGGCCACCGCCCGCACCATGAGCTTCTTCCGCCTCGTCGAGGCGCGCGCGCACGCACGCGCCAGTGACGCACAGGCGGCCGGCGCGGCCCTGAAGGCCGCCGAGGGCTGGCTGGAGCGGGCCCGGGAGGGCGACAACGACCCGACCTGGCTCGGCTTCTACTCCTACGACCGGTTCGCCGCCGACGCCGCGGAGTGCTACCGCGATCTGAAGGCACCGCGGCAGGTCCGGCGCTTCACGGAGCAGGCACTGTCGAAGCCGACGGAGGAGTTCGTGCGGTCGCACGGGCTGCGGCTGGTCGTCTCGGCGGTCGCCGAACTGGAGTCGGGCAATCTGGACGCGGCGTGCGAGCAGGGGGTGCGGGCCGTGGAGGTCGCGGGGCGGATATCGTCCGCGCGCACCACGGAGTACGTGAAGGATCTGCTGCACCGGCTGGAGCCGTACGGCGACGAACCGCGCGTGGTCGAGCTGCGGGAGCGGGCGCGACCGCTGTTGGCTCCCGCCTAGGTGCCGGGTTCCTGAGCGTCTGCCTGGCTGATGCAGGCTTGGGGGTGCGGGCTGACTGCGGCTTGTCGCGCCCCGCGGCGGAGCCGCTGGTGTCACAGGCCCGCGCCCCTTTCGGGGCGCTGTCGTCACCCTGGTTTCAACGCGTTGTCGGTGGCGCAGTGCACTATCGATGCCAGGAGGTGGTGCAGGTGCGGGAGGTCGCGTACGACTGCGACGTGCTGGTGGTCGGCGGTGGGATCGTCGGGCTGTCGACGGCGTATGCGATCACACGTGCCGCACCTGGGACACGGGTGACCGTGCTGGAGAAGGAGCCGGGGCCCGCCCGGCACCAGACGGGGCGCAACAGCGGTGTGATCCACAGCGGGATCTACTACCGTCCCGGCTCGCTCAAGGCGCGGTACGCGGTGCGGGGCGCCGCCGAGATGGTGAAGTTCTGTGCCGAGTACGGCATCGCGCACGCCGTGACCGGCAAGCTGATCGTCGCCACCGAGCGCTCCGAGCTGCCCCGGCTGCACGCCCTGGTGCAGCGCGGCCGGGAGAACGGGATTCCGGTGCGGGAGCTGGGCGCCGCGCAGATCGCCGAGTACGAGCCGGAGGTGCGTGGCCTCGCGGCCATACACGTCGGGACGACGGGCGTGGCCGACTTCGCCGGGGTCGCACGGCAGCTCGCCGAGGCGTCCGGGGCGGAGATCCGGTACGGGGCACGGGCCGTGCGGGTGGACCGCCGCCCGGAGCTGGGGGTCGCCGTGCGGACGGCGGGCGGGGACATCGTGCGCGGGCGGGTGCTGGTGAACTGCGCCGGGCTGTACTGCGACGAGGTGGCCCGGCTGACCGGCGACGAGCCCGAGGTGCGGATCGTGCCCTTCCGGGGCGAGTACTACGAGCTGGCGCGGCCCGCACTGGTGCGGGGCCTGGTGTATCCGGTGCCGGACCCGGCGTTCCCGTTCCTCGGCGTGCATCTCACGCGCGGGATCGACGGGGGCGTGCACGTCGGCCCCAACGCGGTGCCCGCCCTGGCCCGGGAGGGGTACGGCTGGGGGGTCGTACGGCCGCGTGAGGTGGCGGGCACGCTGGCCTGGCCCGGGGCGTGGGCGATGGCCCGGCAGCACTGGCGCTACGGGGCCGGGGAGTTTTGGCGCTCGGTGTCGAAGCCGGCGTTCACGGACGCGGTGCGCAGACTGCTGCCCGCCGTGCAGCCGGACGATCTGGTGCGGGCGGCCCCCGGGGTGCGCGCGCAGGCCGTCCTGCGGGACGGGACACTCGTCGACGACTTCCTGATCCGGGAGGGCGCACGGGCCGTGCACGTGCTGAACGCCCCGTCTCCGGCGGCCACGGCCTCGCTGCCGATCGGGAGGTCTGTGGCGCGCCGGGCACTGGCCGTGCTGGGCTCGTTGTGACCGGGCTCACCGTGTCCCGGCTCGCGTAAAATCGTCACCACTGTGTCTGAGTTCCTGAACGCCCCCGAATCCCCCCGGCACGTCCCCGGCGTCTCCGTCCGGCACACCCGCGCCAAGGGTGAGCCTCGCTTCCCGGACGGCCCCAGGGCCGATCCCGCCGGATCGCACTTCGAGCGGCGGATCCGGAGCTTCCAGCCACGGCGGAGCCGGGTGACCGCGGGGCAGGCGGACGCGCTGCAGCGGCTGTGGCCCAAGTGGGGCCTCGACATCGACGGGCAGCGGGTCCTCGACCTGGGCGAGCTGTTCGGGAACGACAAGCCCGTGGTGCTGGAGATCGGGTTCGGCATGGGCGAGGCCACCGCGCAGATGGCCGCCGAGAACCCCGACCTCAACATCCTCGCCGTCGACGTGCACACCCCGGGGCAGGGCAACCTGCTCAACCTCTGCGACCAGAACGGGCTGTCCAACGTCCGGGTCGGCAACGGGGACGCGATCATCCTGCTGCGCGAGATGCTCACGCCCGACTCGCTCGACGGGCTGCGCGTCTACTTCCCCGACCCCTGGCCGAAGAAGCGGCACCACAAGCGGCGGCTGATCCAGCCGGAGTTCCTCGACCTGGCCGCCACCCGCCTCAGACCGGGGGCGATCGTGCACTGCGCGACGGACTGGGAGCCGTACGCCGAGCAGATGCTCGAAGTGCTGACCGCGCACCCGGACTTCGAGAACACCCGGCCCGACGGCGGTTTCTCGCCGCGTCCCGGCTTCAGGCCGCTGACCCGTTTCGAGGGTCAGGGACTGGACAAGGGGCATGTGGTGAACGATCTGCTCTTCCGCCGCGTACAGCACCGGGAGCAGCAGCGACGTTAGGGTCAATGCCGTGACCACCTTTCCCCCGTATCCGACGCACCCCGCCGGCCCCGACGGCGGTGCGCTCCATCACCCGCGCTGGTGGCAGCGCAGATGGGTGCGGTACGGGGCACTCATCACCCTGCTCGCGCTCTCCGGGCTCGTCATCCTCGCCCTGGTCCGCGAACAGACCGGCACGGAAGGGTTCCTGGTCGGGATCTGTCTCGCCGTGCTGCCCGTGCCCCTGCTCATAGCCGCCTTCCGCTGGCTCGACCGGGTCGAGCCGGGGCCCTGGCGGAACTTGCTCTTCGCGTTCGCCTGGGGCGCCTGCGCGGCGGCGTTGATAGCCATCGTGGCCAACAGCTTCGCGACGCGGTGGATAGCCACGACCACCGCCGATCCGTCCGGCGCCGACACCCTCGGCGCCACCGTCATAGCGCCCATCGTGGAGGAGTCCTCCAAGGCGGCGGCCGTACTCCTCGTCTTCCTGTTCCGCAGACGGGACTTCACCGGGATCGTGGACGGCGTGGTGATAGCGGGGGTCACCGCCACCGGGTTCGCCTTCACCGAGAACATCCTCTATCTCGGCACCGCCTTCGGCACCGACCAGATGACCGGCGACCGCGGCATCGCCTCCGTCACGGCCGCGACGTTCTTCGTGCGCGTCGTGATGTCCCCGTTCGCGCACCCCCTCTTCACCGTCCTCACCGGCATCGGCTTCGGCATCGCCGCGCTCTCCGCCGAGCGGCAGCATGTGCGGCGGGTGCTGGTGCCGCTCGGCGGGCTGCTGCTCGCGATGAGCATGCACGCGTTCTGGAACGGCTCCTCGACCTTCGGCCCGTACGGGTTCTTCGCGGTGTACGCAGCGTTCATGGTGCCCGCGTTCGGGCTGCTGACCTGGCTGGCGATCTGGACACGGCAGCGCGAACTGCGGACCGTGCGCGAGGAACTGCCCGTGTATGTCTTCGCCGGGTGGCTCGGGCCCGCCGAACCGTTCGTGCTCGGCTCGATGCGGGCACGGCAGATGGCCCGGGACTACGCCGGCCACCACCTGGGCAAGCAGGCGGCGCGCGCCGTGGGGCAGTACGAGGCGGACGCGACGGCACTGGCGTTCCTGCGCCATCGCGGGCGCCGGGGCCGCGCGGGGGCCGACTACGTCGTACGGGAGCGGGAGTTGCTGGCCGAGCTGTGGAAGCGACGCCAGGTGGCCCGTCCGGCGATGGAGTACGCGGCCCGGATGTCCGCGCCGCCCCGGCCGGTGTACGGGCCGCAGATCCCGTACGGGCCACAGGTGCCGTACGGGATGCCGGTGCAGTACGGGTACCCGGCCGCGCCGTATCCCGCGTACAACCCCTATCGGCCTTAGGGCGCAGCGGACAGGCGTGGCACACGGCTGCGCCGACTCGGAAGAGGTCCCGCAAACACCTGACCGGCGGTCCTGACGTCGGGGGGTGCCGTCAGGACCGCCGGGGGTTCGACAGGTTGGGTCAGGGGTTGAGGCCCTTGCCCCGCAGCCATGTCATCGGGTCGGTCCCGGTGGCCTGGCCGCCCGGGTGGACCTCCAGGTGCAGATGCGGGCCCGTGACGTTACCGGTGGCGCCGACGCGGCCGATGACGTCGCCGGTGCTGACCTTCTGCCCGGCGGAGACGCTGATCGAGGACTGGTGGCAGAACCACAGCTCGGTGCCGTCGTCGAGGGTGAGGATCGTGCGGTAGCCGTAGGAGCCGGCCCAGCCCGCCTCGGTGATCGTGCCGCTGTGGATGGCCTTGATGAGCGTGCCCGTGGGCGCGGCGAAGTCGAGGCCGGTGTGGTAGCCGGAGGACCACATGGCGCCGGCCTGACCGAAGGTCGAGGTGATCGTGTACGAGGAGGTCGGCAGCGTGTACTGCTTGGCCAGCGCGGCCAGGCGCGCGGCCTCGGCCTTCTTCTTGGCCGCGGCCTCCGCCGCCGCCTTGGCGTCGGCGGCCTTGGCGGCGGCCTCCTTCTCGGCCTTGGCGGCCGCGGCGGCGACCTGCCTGTCCGCGGCGGCCGCGGCAGCGGCGGCGGCCTTGGTCTCGACCTGGCCCTGCTGCTTCTCGGCCTGGGCCATGATGCGGTTGCGCAGCGCCTCACCGGCGTCGGAGGCGCCCTGGGTGCGGTCGGCGGAGGTCGTGCCGACGCTGCTGAGCGCGGTCGCGGAGCCCTTGGCGGGGGCCTCGTCCGGGGTGCTGTCGCCGAGCAGGGAGCTGACGGAGGGCAGGTCGGGCATGGAGATGGACACCGGCGGCTTGCCGGTGTTGGCGCTGGCCATGCCGCCCGCGCCGACGGCTGCTATGACGCCGACGCCCAGGACCGTGGAGCTACGGGCGAGTCCGCCGCCGCGCTGCTTGCCGACGCGGTGCCGGCCGCGTACCGGGCTGAGGGACTCCTCGGTGGGGTTCCACTCCTCCCACGGGCCCTCGTCGGTGCGGTAGCTGCCGTAGCCGAAGGACTCGGTGTGCTCGCTCGGCACGAATGGGGCTGTGGGGGCAGGCCGGTTGGACGCCACGCGGGCGTACTCCTTTCCTTCCGTCGCCTACCGGGTTAGCTGACGGGTTCGGAGCAGGAAGGTCTCCTACGCGCGCATACAGGCCGTGCCTCCACGGCGGCATCCGCGTGATTCACCCCAAGGTGGTGGTTCCCCGGTTCCCTTGCGGGATTCGGCGCGTGCGCACGGAGCCGACTCTTGTGACGGCTGGGACGACCGCGCTGCGTTATCGAACGTTAATAGACCCAGCTGTCAGATTCCAAGCCGTTCTGCTTGATCATTAATGTTTTTACTGCGGGACTTACCTGCCACGACCGATGAAAATCGGGCGAGTTGACCGCAGCACACGAGTCACAACGTTTTTGATGGTGACTCAGATGTTATGCGGAGGGCTTTCGTCCGGTCACTCTTCGTGATAATCGCCTGGCCGTCGCCTGGTCGCACAAAACACCCAGGGCCGGAATCCATGAACTGGATTCCGGCCCTGAGCCTTGAGTAGCGGGGACAGGATTTGAACCTGCGACCTCTGGGTTATGAGCCCAGCGAGCTACCGAGCTGCTCCACCCCGCGTCGGTGTGCCTCAAGCATACGTCATGCTCAGGGGTGCAAGCGCACAGGTTTATTCGAGGGCCGGCAGATGGCGGTTCGGCGCCTTGGCCCGGTCCTCGTACTCGGGCAGCACGACGACATCCACGCCCTGGCCCGTCAGCAGCCCGCTGCCGTCGGCGCCCGGCACGAACGTGTCCGGCTCCCGCCAGGCCGTGACCACCCGCCGTACCCCGGCGTCCAGGATCAGCCGCGCACAGGGAGCGGGCCGTGACGCCCGGCGGGCGCAGGGCTCCAGGCTGCTGTACACCGTGGCGGCGGCCAGCCTCGGGTCGGCCGGGTCGATCTTGGCCAGCGCCGCCTCCTCGGCGTGCACGACCGGGTCGTCGCCCTCCCGCGAGTGACCGCGGGCCAGCTCGGTGCCGTCGGCGGCCACCACGACAGCGCCCACGCTGAAGGCGGTCTCCGAGGGCGGGCACAGCGCCGCGAGGTCACAGGCGATCCGCATCCAGTGCCGGTCCGCCGCGGTGACGGACCGCCCGGTGCCGGGTGCCGTCGGCTCGTACCGCATCAGTACGACGTCCTCGATGCGACGCGTCTGCAGGAGCCGGAGCCGCCCGCCCTGGTAGCCCCCGGGGCCGAACAGCCGGGGCGCCGCCGGATCCCCCACCAGAAGCGGCGCGAGGACCAGCTGGAGTTCGTCGGCGAGGCCCTGTCGGAGCAGCTGGGTGTGGATGGTGCCGCCGCCCTCGACCATCAGCCGGCGCACCCCGCGCTCCTCGTACAGGTGCGTGAGCAGCGTCGCCCAGTCGAGATCGGGGCCGAGCGCGACGACATCGGCCGCGAGGCCGAGCCCGCGTGCGCGCTCGGCGCCCTTCTCCGTCGTGTACAGGACCTTCTCGCCGCCGGTGTGCCAGAACTTCGCGTCCGGGTCGAGCTCGCCGGAGCCGCTGACGGTGACCTTGAGGGGGTACTCGGGCCGGCCGGCGGCCACGCGGGCGGCGCGTCGCTCGGGCGAGTTGACCAGGAGCCGGGGGTTGTCGGCGCGGATCGTGCCGGCGCCGACCAGGATCGCGTCGACCGAAGCCCGCACCTCGTCGACCCGGTCGAAGTCGGCCGGGCTGGACAGGAGCAGCCGCTCGGGGCCGGTGTCGTCCAGATATCCGTCCAGGGAGACGGCTGCGGACAACAGGACGTACGGGTACGGCATCGGCGCGCTCTCCCTGACGAGGTCTGATGTAGTGCGACTGACGTGCGGGCTTGGTTCAAGTTTGAAACAAACTTACACTGGCGGTATGACGACCCGCTGGCTCACCCCCGAGGAGCAGCGCGCCTGGCGCGCGTACATCGCCGGCAGTCTGCTCCTGGAGGACGCCATCGACCGGCAGCTCCAGCAGGACACCGGCATGCCGCACCTGTACTACTCCATCCTGGCCAACCTCTCCGAGGCGCCGGAACACAGCCTGCGCATGACCGACCTCGCCGAGAAGTCGAAGATCACCCGGAGCCGGCTGACCTACGCCGTGACCCGGCTGGAGAAGGACGGCCTGGTACGGCGTGAGGGCTGCCCCTCCGACAAGCGGGGCAGCATCGCCGTACTGACCGACGAGGGCAGGGCCGTGCTGGACCACGCGGCGCCGAGTCATGTGGCGACCGTACGCGCCTCCCTCTTCGATCACCTCAGCCCGGAGCAGGTACGGCAGCTGGAGGAGATCTTCGGCGGGATCGCCGAGGCGCTCCAGGGCGAGGACGCGCGGTGCGCGCCGGACGATGTGCCATGGCGGCGCCGGTCGCCGAAGTCCTGTTCGTGACGCACCGGACAGACTCCGCAAATCCGTTGCTTCAAATTTAAAGCATGGGGTAGGGTTCCGGCATCTGCTTCAAAACTGAAACTCCTGAACCCGGAGAACCCGCATGCCCGACACCCCAGCCGCCACACCGCGCGCCCGCGTCCGGGTACCGCTGCGCTTCCACGACGGTTACAGCGTCGACGCCGAACTCGTCACCTTCCACGGCCTGACCGACGGCCAGGAACACATCGCCGTCGTCCTCGGCGACCCCGGACCCGTCCCGCTGGTCCGGCTGCACTCCGAGTGCCTGACCGGCGACGTCTTCGGCTCGGCCCGCTGCGACTGCGGCCCGCAGCTGCGCGAGGCGGTCGAGCGCATCGCCGACCGCGGCGGCGTACTGCTCTACCTCCGCCAGGAGGGACGCGGCATCGGGCTCTACAACAAGCTCGACGCGTACGCCCTCCAGGACCAGGGCCTGGACACCTACGAGGCGAACGCCGCGCTGGGCCTCCCGGAGGACGCCCGCGACTACACGGCCGCCGCCCAGATGCTGCGCGCCCTCGGCATCGGGGAACTCGACCTGCTCTCCAACAACCCCGACAAGGCCGACCAGCTGCGCACCCTCGGCATCACCGTCCACGACCGCGTCCCGACGGGCGTCTTCACCACCGCCCACAACGTCCGCTACCTGCGGGCCAAGGTCCTGCAGACCCAGCACACGCTGCCGCTGGCGGAACTCAGCGCGGGCTGACGCCGAAGGCGTCGGCACGGACTCGCCCCCAGCTCGACGGTGCTCCGAGCCGGGGGCGATGGCGTAGGCCCTGTGGGACTCGAACCCACAACCAATGGATCAACGGGTCCTGATGAGGTGTGGGAGTCGGACGATGCTTCGGTGTCCGGAACCGTCTGGTCAGAGCCGTACGCCGACTACGTCCGCGACATCTTGAGCAGGAGTAGCCCGAAGTCGGTGCCCTGTGCGCCGAGTTCGTTCCGATAACGCTGGAGCGTGCTGTTCTCCCAGGAGAGTTCCACACGCGGTTGCCCGAGAGATTGGCGTACCTGCTCAAGCTGCGCACATTCGACATTCCGTTGACGAATGAGTCGGATGATCTTGTCGTCGAGTCGTGCGATGAGGTGCCGTTGCTCCTCAAGAGTCGGTGTCGCTGCTGCGCTCTCTGCTCGGGCTCGGGTCGCCGCCGCGCTGTCGGGGCTCATGCGAAGGGGTCCAGAATCTCGTCGACTTCGGCGAGCACGTCATTCATGTGAACCTCCGGGATGTCGGCGACGGCTTCCGTTCTGATCTCGATCGAGGAGCTGATCTTGTCCGCCTGCGCGATGGCCTCGGAGGTACTGGCCGCGTGAACGAGGACGTATCCGCACCGGTCCTCCGACCAGTGCAGGGGGCGTACTAGATCACCTTCCTGAACCTTCACGTCGAGCTCGATCACAGCCTCGTGGGCGCGCGCCTTCTCGACGCCTTCGACTGTCACGACACGGCCGGGCTCAGCCGTGAGGAACCGGATGGCCGCGGCACCCTTGGCCTCCGGCGACGGAACGGTGAAGCCCGTCGTGTCCAGCAGGTGGAAAGGCAGCTCCTCCATGTCGATACCTGTCGACAGTTCGACGAGCTTGGTGATGCGGTCACCGCCACACCGGGCGTGCGACTCCACCACCCGCGGACCGGCTGCCGTGAGGATGAGCTCGGTGTGTGCGGTGCCCTCCGCCACTCCCACGGTGTCGAGGACGGCAGCGGTAAAATCGGCGACAGCCCGCTGGTCCGCCATGCCGAGCGGAGCCGGCACGACGTGCCCCAGTTCGACCACCCCGCCGCCGGTCTCCTTGCCCGTCACGGCCAGGACATGATGCTCGCCCCGGTAGGAGAACGTCTCGACACTCACCTCCCGGCCCTCCAAGAGTTCCTCGACCATGAACGTGCCGATACCGAATGAGGAGAGCCAGTCCCAGACTTCGTCCACTTCGGCCACTGAGCGGATCTTGCGCACACCCAGGCTGCCGGATCCCATAACGGGCTTGACGACCGCACTCCCGTGCTCGGCGACGAAACGGTGGAGAGCATCGCGATTCGTTCCCCGTACGACGTCCACCGGCCCGATGCCTTTGGCGTTCAACAGTGTGCGCAGGGCGAGTTTGTCGTGGAGCGTGCGCATTACGGTGAGGCCGTTGCCCTGTAGCCCCAGCTCGTCGTTGAGGTGCCCGACCACCAACTGGCCTATCTCACTCTGGGTGAGGATGCGCTCGAAGGGGCGCACAGCGTGCAGTGTGCGCGCGAGCCGGGTCACCAGCTCGATGTCCTGGTAGTCGATCAGATGGACCTGTGCGCAGTGTCCGACGACCTCTGGGGTGAAAAGGGCGGGCTTCTGGAAGTTCACGACTTCCAGACCCATGGCAGCGGCCTTGCCGAGCGTGCGGGCGTTTCCACCCAGGACGAGAACTCGTCGCGATGTCATGGTGGTTCACAGCCTTCTGGAATGGTGACGATTGATCAGCGGAGAGCTTCGGTCGCCGTGGCGGAGTCAGTCGAGGAAGACGTCCTCCACGACGCGCGGGCGACGGTGTACGGGAGACAGGCAACCAGGACGGCGGCCGCAGGAGTCCACAAGGCGAGGTTCTGCGGGGAGTGCGCTGCCACGAACCCGCAGACGGCGCTTCCCGTGGAGACGCCGACGTTGATGCTGGAACCGGCCCAGGAGTACACCTCCTGGATGCGTCCTGGGTCCGGGCTCGCGCGTCCGAGCAGGTTGTATTCCTCGACCCCCAGCGCCGCCATGGGGATACCGGACAGGAAAAGCGCGAGCGCGAGCGGCCACGGAGTGTTCTGGGTCGCGACAAGGATCAGGGTGCACATCCAGGCGAGCAGCAGCAGGCCGAGTCTGCCACCTGGCGTCCGCTCCATGGAGACCAAGCCATATCCGACGCCGCCCAGCACACTGCCCACCCCCGGCGCGAGCAGCACGAGCCCCGCGCTCTGCGCGGAGCCGCTCTCGCGGAGTGCGGCCACCACGGCGACGTCCATCGCTCCCGAGGCAGCCGCGGTGAGGCCGGCAACGCACAGCAGCCACACCACCGGACGGCTCAGCACCCGGCGCGATGGCCCGCCCGAGCGGTCCGTCGTCGGGCCGAGGAGCCGCCGGACCAGTGGGGCTGTGGCAAAGCCGATCGCTCCAACCAGTACGCAACCGTCGGCGACGACAAGCGTGAGGACTGGATCCGCCGTGGCGAGCAGACCGACGAGCGGCGGGCCGAGGATGAAGAGCACTTCCATGCCCACGGATTCGAGCGAGTTGGCCGGACCTCGAAGGTGTTCCGCGATGTCGGCCTTTGCCCACAGCGCCCTCATGCCTGCCCCCACGGGCGGGGCGGTCGCGCCGATGATCACACACCCCAGAGCGAAGCCGGGGAGACTGTGCCCAGTGGTGCTCAACAGGGCCGTCAAAGTGCCCAGTACGCTGGTCGCCGCCAGCAGAGAAAAGACCCCAGGCGTGCCGTACTGGGCACTCAGCCGACCGGACAGGGGAGTTCCCACGGCCGCACCGAGCGCAAAGGCGCCGGCTCCCAGACCGCCGGCTGTGATGCCCATCCGATCGGTTCCCAGAAAGAGGGCACCGAGTCCGCACATGACGTAACCCAGGCGTCCCAGCAGGGAGAACACTTCTGCTCGCAGGGAGCCGGGTGTACGCAGCAGCGCCCGATAGGGGCTCACGGGGTGTCCCGCCGCAGCCAGGTCACACGGTCGCGGAGCCCATCGACCTCGCCCCGGACCGCCTTCTGATAGTCGTGGGCCAACAGCCGGGTCGTCGGTCCGCATCCGTAGACGCTGTCGCCGATCGCCTCGACCGGGCGGATCTCCAGGCCGGTTCCGGTCAGGAAGACCTCGTCCGCCGTCAACAGGTCGGCGAGTGTGACCGGTTCCTCCACCACCCGCAGACCATTACCGACCGCCAGCTCCATGACGGTGTCGCGGGTGATGCCGCACAGCACACCGGTTGAGCGGGGCGGAGTGCGCAGCACGCCGCCCGAGACGGTGAAGACGTTCGCCCCGCTGGCGTCGGCGACCAGCCCTTCCTGGGTGAGGAAGAGCGCGTCGTCGGCACCCGAGGCATGGGCCTCCCGCTTGCCGAGCACTGAATTGAGGTACATGCCCGTGGTCTTGGCCTGCAAAGGCAGTGTGTCCGGTCCAGGGCGGCGCCACGTGCTCACAGCGACCCGGATCCTCTCGGGTTCCGAGTCGAATCGTTCCTGTTCCCACTCGTCCACCAGGACGGCCACATGGGCGGCGCGGCCTGCCGTGCCCATCCCGAGCGGGCCTCCGCCGTAGAAGGCCATGGGCCTGATGTAGCAGTCCCCGAAGCCCGCCCGTTCGGTCAGAGAGATGACGGCCTGGGTGATCTCCGCGCCGGAGTGGCCGAGAGGGATGCCGAGGATCTGGGCGGACCGTTCGAAGCGCCGTAGGTGGTCGTCGAGTCTGAAGAGGGCGACATCGCCTCCGACGGCGTAGCCCCGGATTCCTTCGAAGACGCCGTAGCCGTAGTGCAGCCCGTGGGCCGACAGTGATGCCGCGCCCTCGGTATCGGTGACGAGACGGCCGTCGATCCAGTAGGTCCCCGGGGTCACTGTGCGCTGTCGCTCTCGGTGTCGGCGTCGATGATGCGGTCCTGCAACGCGGCACTGGCGTCCAGGATCAGATCGCCCAGCCGGGCGAACCACTCGGCGGCTTGTCCCTCCTGGCTCAGCCTGCCTGCCTGCCGGTATCGGTCGAGCACCTGCTCAGCCCGGCCTTCCTCGCCCACGGCTTTGCCCTTCTCGGCTTTGAGGGCGCCCACGGCTTCGCTGACATCCAGGCGCCGGGAGAAGAGGGCGATGATCTGTTCGTCGAGGCCGTCGATCTGTGCCCGGTGCCGAGCCAGGGACTGAATGTATTCACGGTCGGCGTCAGACACGGTGCGGCTCCTGCGCGCCACGGGACGGCGCCGGGCCGAGTTCGAGCTGGATGCTGTCCTCGATGGCCTTGAGCTGGGTGAAGAACTCGTCGGGTTCCCGGCCGGCCGCAAGGACCCGGAAGGTATGGGCGTTGGTTCCCGCCTCCTTCGCCAGGACGGCGCCAGCAGACTTGGTCTGGATCACCTCTACGACGCCTGGGACGGCCGCGATCTCCTCCCGGCCGCCCACGGAGAGGATCTCGTAGTCGCCGGACGGGGGTTGCGGGGTGACGAAGGCCGCGTATCCCGAGAACAGGGGAAGTTCCTCCAGCCTCTCCCCCAAGGCGATCCTGGCCTGTTGCCTCGCCATGTCGTATGCAGCCGCGGTCCGCAGCAACTCGAAGACACCGCCGCCGATACGCCCGTTCACCTCGATGATCACCGGGCCATCCGAGGTGAGCATGAGCTCTGTGTGAGTGGCTCCGGACGTCGCGCCGAGCGCCCGCAGGGCCCGGGTCGTCACGTCGAGGATCTCGGCACGCCGCTGCTCGGGCAGCCCTGAGGGCATGACGTCGCCCACTTCCCGGAACGGCGGTGCCAGCGGGAGTTTGTCGGTGACGGCCAGGTGGTGGATCTCGTCGGCGTCCAGCAGCGACTCCACGCTGACGCGTGTTCCCATCCGTTCGTCGGCGTGCCAGTTGTCGCCCTGGATGACTTCCTCGACCACGAAGACGGGACTGGCACCGTTCACTCGGGGGTCGTCGCGGTACTGACGGCTCGCTCGGGCGAACGCCTCGGCGAGTTGGTAACGGTCCTCTGCCCTGGTGACGCAGAGACTGCCGACGCCGATGGCCGGCTTGAGGACCACGGGGAAGGCCAGGCGGGACGACGCGGCCTCCAGTTCGTCCTCGTCGGTGACGACGGCGAACTCGGGGCAGGGAACGCCGGCCGCGCTGAGCGCCTGCCGCTGCAGGTCCTTGCGGCGCAACCGGATGGTGGCCTGGGGGGAGTTCGCCGGAAGGCGCAGGGCCGCTGCGGCGACGGCCGCGTGATAGCTGACGATCTCGCTGAAGGCCAGCACGCCGTCGATGGGCCGGCCGCCGGCGGCGACGGCCAGCAACGCGTCCACCACCTGGTCCGCCCGCTCGATGATGTCGACCGGCCCCAGCGCCCGCAGCCCGTCGACCCGGCGGGCGTGCTCCGCAGGGCTGCCCCAGCGCAGGCTTACGACGGTGCAGGTGGCCAGTCCGGCCAGGGAGTTGACGATGTCGGCCACTTGAGGCCCGCCCGGTGCGTCCACCAGGACGAGATGGCGACAGCTCTCCGCCTCTGCCACTGTTCTCACTCCGTTGATATGAGGTTCTGTACGGGTTCGGCGCACGTTGCGGCTCAGATCCGTTCGAGCATTCGTTCCCGTTCGAAGGACGTGACGGTTCGTTCGAACTTGTCCAGTTCCACCTGGGCCACCGCGGTGACGAGTTCGACCGCGCCCGCCGGCAGGACGCTGCGCAGCGCGGTACCGCTCCTGGTCAGGGCGAGCGCCTGCGAGAGGGTCGACGGGAACGTGCCCAGCGGCTCCCCTTCCTCCGGGCAGTCCAGCCGCTGCTCCACGCCGTAGAGGCCCGCCGCGAGGAAGGCTGCGGCAGCGAGGTAGGGGTTCGCGTCGGCGCCCGCGATCCGGAGCTCCAGTCTGGGGTTGTGCTCCGGCGAGATGAGGCGGAGCGTTGAGCGACGCCTGCGGTGCCACGCGAGGCGCGCGGCTGAGGCGCCGGCCGGGAGGCGCTTGTAGGAGTTGACATACGGGGCGTAGAACAGCGAACTCTCCGGCAGCAGCGTCAGCACGCCCGCCACGAACGAGCGCAACACCTTCTCGTCGTGGAAAGCATTGCCGCCCTCCTGACCGAGGCTCAGGTGCATGTGGCAAGAACTGCCGAAGCTGTCGTCGGTCGGCTTCGCCATGAAGGTGACCGTGCGGTCGTGCAGGCGAGCCGTCTCCCGCACGATGGTCTTGTACACCACATGCGCGTCGCAGACCTGCAGGAAGTCGCCGTATCCGAAGTTGATCTCGAACTGCCCCGGCGCGCCCTCATTCGCGTAGCCCTCCACGTCGAGTCCCGCCTGGCCGCATGCGCGGCAGATCGCTTCGAGCAGAGCCCGGTCACGGGGAGGAGTCTCCAGCAGGGTGTCCGGGATGTACGGAGAGTGTGGGCGAGGGTCGCGGAAGGTGTCGTCCCGGAGCGCCTGGGGGCTTTGGCCGTAGGCGTAGAACTCCACCTCGGTGCCGATGGCCGGTTGCAGACCGAGCCGGGCGGCGTCGGCCAGAACGGCCTTCAGGACCTGTCGGGGTGCGGCGTGGATCGGACGGCCCGCGCTGTCGTGGGCGTCGGCCAGTACGAGCTTGCCCGCGTCGCCGAGGTCGTAGACGCGGGAGTCCTCGGCCGCCCTGACGACGATGTCGCCGTCGCCGGTGTACCAGTGCAGTCCCTCGGTCTCGGTCTCTGGTTCGGCCTCGGTCAAGTCGATGTCGGTCGCCAGGACGTAATCGCGGGCGGTGAAGGACGGCGCGGGAGCCTGCTGGTCGGTGTCCACCAGCAGCCGGCGACCCGTGAGGCGTCCGTGCACGTCAGGAAGCCCGACCTGGAGAAAGGTGGTGTCGTGTGGGGTGGTTGTCATGCGTGACCGTTCCGGAGGGTGACGGGAGAGTCGTTCAGCGCGCGCTCGAGAGGCTGGAGCTTCAGGGCGACCTCGGCGAATTCGGCATCCGGGTCCGACATGTGCACGATGGCGCCCCCTGCGCCGACATGGACGCCTGCGGGGTCGTTCACCACCGTCCGGATCACGATGTTGAGGTCCGCGGTGCCGTTGAGGGCGAGGTAGCCCAGGCTGCCCGAGTAGATGCCGCGTGGAGCGCCTTCCAGTTCGTCGATGAAGGACATCGTGCGGATCTTGGGGGCGCCCGTCATGGAGCCGCCGGGGAAGGACGCCCTCACACACTCGACTGCGTCCGTGCCCTCGGCGAGGGTGCCGGAGATCGTCGATACGAGCTGATGGACGGTCTCATACGACTCGACGTGCATGAGGCTGTCGACCTTCACGGTGCCGATCTCGCACACGCGGCCGAGGTCATTGCGGAGAAGGTCGACGATCATCATGTTCTCCGCCTGCGTCTTCTCGTCGTCGCGGAGCCATTCGGCAAGTGCCCTGTCCTCTTCGGGGGTGGCACCGCGCTGGATGGTCCCCTTGATCGGTTTGGTCTCGGCGCGGCGGTCACGGTCCAGCTTCAGGAACCGTTCCGGGGATGAACACAGGACCTGGATGTCTCCGATGGCGAAGTAGGCCGCGTACGGAGCGGGGTTGATGCGTCGGAGTTCCATGTAGAGCGCCAAGGGATCGTCGACCGGCTCACCGGTCAGACTGGTCGTCAGACAGACCTCGTAGGTCTCCCCTGCCCGGATGAGCTCCTGAGCCCGCCCGATCAGAGCCCGGTACGCGTCCTTGTCGTGCCGCAGGACCAGGGGGCCCGGGGCGGATCTCGCTGTCCGGGGGAGTCTCGGGACCGGCGCGGAGGCCACCGACAGGCGCCGGCTCGTCTCCTCCGCCCATGCACGGGCTGACTCCAGGTGCGCCCGGTCGGCCACCGCGCAGACGTGAACCCGGCCCTCCTCGTGGTCGAAGGCGAGGAATCTGTCCGAGAAGATGAACGCCGCGTCGGGGTAGCGGGAACGGTGTCGATCCGAACCGCCGCATTCGGCCTTGAGCTCGTATCCGAAATAGCCGACGAACCCCCCGTTGAAATCAAACGGGAGCTCCGTCTCCTGCTCGACGTCCACACCAGTCCAGCGGGAAAGGTACTCCCAGACGGAAGTGTCGACGGGTCCGTGGGTGCGGGATTCCACCTGCTGCGAGCCGTGGCGATAGGTGATTACATCGGCCAGCGGCCCGCTTGCATCACCCATGAAACTGTACCGAGCCCCCCGGACGCAGCGGCTGCTGTCGAGCCAGTAAGCATTGGGCGAAGATCCGTAGAATTCTTCGAAAACGGCGGCAGCGGGCAGAGCGCTCTGTATTTGGGCATGGACGAGCCGAAGCCCGTTCTTGAGATTCAATGTTTTTCCTGGTCAGGGAAAGGAGAATTGTTCGCGCTGCGTGAATCAGGCGACTGCCAGACGATCGCCTGTAAGAGTCATGAAGTTCGCCACCAATTGCTCGCCGTACTCACTGCAGACGGCTTCGGGGTGGTACTGCACCCCCCACTGCGGCTTGTCGGTGCGACGCACGCCCATCAATACACCGTCGTCGCTCCACGCAATGGCGCGAAGGGTGGCCGGAAGTGGCGTGGCCAGCGCCAACGAGTGGTAACGGACCGCAGAGAATCCCTGCGGGATGCCGGCGAAGAGCTCGTCGTCGTGGCTGATCCTGGAGATGCGACCGTGCATCGGCTCCGGTGCGCGCACGACCTCGGCCCCCGCCGTCCAGCCGATGCCCTGGTGCCCGAGGCAGACCCCGAGCACCGGCTTCTGACACTTCAGCAGCACGTCGGCGCACACGCCTAGGTCCCCGGGCGCCGCAGGGGTGCCGGGACCAGGAGATATCACGACGTTGTCGAATTCGAGTTGCTCGAGCTGCACCCAGGAGAGTTCGTCGTTCCGGACGACTGTCGGTTTCTCTCCGGAAACGTCAGCTATGAGCTGGAAGAGATTGTAGGTATAGGAATCATAGTTGTCAACTATGAGAGTGTGCATCGGTGTTTCACTTTCCCCCATCGCGCAATCGGCACATTGACCACACCTTTAGGGCGCGGAAGGATGAGCTTTACAATCGCCTTGTGTGGCATTTTCCACTCACCTCACGGGCCTGCGGTACGGCCCCTGCCGACGTGACTCGAAAGAAAGGCTAACTCATCAATGATCAAAGTCAACCACCTTTCGGTGGGCCTCATCGACAGCCTGCGCCCCCTTTGGCGAGAACTGGTGGAGCATCACGCCCGGGTCTCGC
Source organism: Streptomyces sp. HUAS 15-9 (assembly GCF_025642155.1). Lineage (NCBI taxonomy): Bacteria > Bacillati > Actinomycetota > Actinomycetes > Kitasatosporales > Streptomycetaceae > Streptomyces > Streptomyces qianjiangensis. The sequence continues at coordinate 4,171,285 of NZ_CP106798.1, forward strand.
CCCATCTTGACCGATTTGGCGACCTGCATCCGGAAGTGGCCTTTTGGGAATTTCGTCGCCGTCAATATTTGGAATGGATGGACGAGGGCTTCAGTCGATGCCTGACAGCGCACGTGGAGGAGGAGCTCGCCGCCTACGCGATGGTTCGGATCAAGGCCGCCTCGGGCTCGCGGGACTGGGGCGACCGGGTGGGTGCGCTTGAGACCCTCGTCACCCGAGAGCAGTACCGCGGAGTGGGGCTGGGAGGCCAGTTGTACGACGAGGCCATGAAACTTCTCGCCGATGAGGGTGTGGCGACTGTTCAGATCGCCGTCATGGCGGGCAACGGCGGTGCCATGCGCTTCTACCAGCAGCGGGGAGCAGTGCCCTTCCTCACGACCGTCGTCGCCCCCACCAGACACCACCCCGGGTCGACCCACGGCAAGCAGGACAGCGCCCGGGCCGACTGATGCCGGTCCGGGCCCTACGTAGCATCTGAACGCTGGCCCCCGGACCGGGTCGCCGCTCCGCAGATCGGGATCTGCGCCATGTCTCCGCAACTCTCACGCATGCACGCAGCGAGGTTGACCCGCGGGGGTGCGTCGGGCAGCCACCGAACCATCCGCGGACGCCGCAGCCGATCCACAGGCCACGGGCACATCCGCTCACGCACGCGCCCGAAAACGAGCCAGCGCTCGGGCCGACCGAAGCCGGTCCGAGCGCTGCACCGCAGGTCAGAAGGGGTTTCCCCTCCCCCGCAGCCGTAGGCCCTGTGGGACTCGAACCCACAACCAATGGATTAAAAGTCCACTGCTCTGCCAATTGAGCTAAGGGCCCAGACGATGTTGCCTCCCCGAGCATAGCCGGACCAGGCCGCGTCTCCGATCGGGTATCGGGCTCGCGGTCGCGTCGGGGGTGGCGAAGTGGCCGGAACGGGCGGGAACCGTCAGGGATCGGCCGGTTCGGCGGTGTCGGGGCGGGTGACGGCCTCACGGGTGAGGGTGCGGGTGTGGACGACGTAGACCCCGCTGCCCCAGCCCGTGTTGTTCACGAACTCCGCGAAGGTCGGGGACGCGGAGCAGACTTCGGCCATCGGGACAGCCCGACAGGACGGAGATGATCGTGAAGGAGACGGCGTAGTCGGAGAACGCCGGCACCCGGCGGGCGAGGACCGCTGACGGTCGCGCCATTTGTCATGCCCCCAGCGATCCTCTCGCCGGGGGCATGACATGCATCACGGGATGCCTAGAAGAGGCCCTTGTAGCCCTGCCAGCCCGTCCCGATCTTCACCCGTGCCGTGAACGACCCCCTGCCGGTGCCGGTCTGGCGGTACAGGTTGCCGGCGGTGTCCCGCGCGACCAGGTCGTTCTTGCCGTCACCGGTGATGTCCCCGACGCCGACGACCGCGTTGTACGACGCGCCCCAGCCGGAGAAGACCTTCACCCGCCCCTTCACCTGGCCCGCCCCGGTGCCGTCGTAGCGCCACAGCGTGCCCGACCTGTCCAGCGCCAGGACGTCGCCGAAGCCGTCGCCGTTCAGGTCGCCGGCGCCGACGATCCGCTTGTACGCCGACCACGTCCCGATCTTGACACCCGCCTTCAGCTTCCCGGCGCCGTCGTTGGCGAACAGATAGACGTCACCGGTCGAGGCCTTGCGCGCCAGCAAGTCCGTACGGCCGTCACCGGTCAGGTCGCCGGGGGCGGTGAGCACGTTGTACGCCTTCCAGCCGGTACCGAGGGAGGTGTGGCTGTTCGAGGGGGTGTACTCCCAGCCGCACCGGCCCGCGTAGCGCCGCAGCTCGCCGTTCGGCATGCGGACCAGCATTTCGGCGCACCGGTCCTTGTCCATGTCACCGAAGGGCACGGCCACCGTACCGGCGGGCCAGCCGGAGCCGGAGTACTTGGGGCCGAAGGTGCCGTTGCCCTGGGTGTAGTGCAGGCTCAGAGCGCCCGAGGAGTTGAGCGTGACCAACTCACCGTTGCTGGAGTACCCCTGGTCGTGGAACCCCTGACGGCCGCCGTGGTACGCCAGCTTGCCGCCCGTGGTGTACGTGCCCCCACCGTCGTCGGCCGTGGCTCGCAGGCTCCAGGTCTTGGGGCCGTTGTAGGGGACGACGCCCGAGTCCGTCTTCAGGTCCCAGTTCACCTCGACGTGCGCGCCGCTGCCGGTGAGGGTGCGCTCGGTGTGCCCCAGCGCGTCCTTCACGGTGAAGGTCCAGTGCGCCGGCTTGTTCAACTGCCAGATGCTGTCCCAGTAATTGACCCCGTTGCGGCCCTTCACGTCCACCGAGTCGCCGGCCACGTCCGACTCGATCTTCGCCAGTGACTGCGTGGGCACCCCGCTCTGCACGATCCGGATCGACTTGTCCTCGCCGACGTACGCGATGTCGCCGCCGAGCTTGTCCACCGTCCAGGTCAGCCGCCGCTGGTCGGCGGTCCTCCCGGCCGGCAGGTCGGCGATCGCGCGCGGGGCGGCGGCCGTACCCGAGTGATAGTCGGTCAGCATCAGCTTCCCGGCCGTCCGGTCGTGCCGGACGAGATAGCCGTCACCGACGAGGGCGGGGCCGGAGGGCACCGTGATCTTCTTCTTCGCCGTACGGTCGTACACGCCCGCGGCGCCCGTCGGGCCGCAGTTCCAGTACATCCAGCGGCCGATGACCTGCAGTTCCTTGACCGTGCAGGGAGCCCCGGTGGAGACGGTCGCGACCGTCTTCTTCGACTCCAGGTCATACGCGGTCACGACCCCGTTGCCCGAGCCCGGCGCCCACAGCGCCGAACCCCACACGGAGGCGGCCGTGATGCGCCGGGTCAGCCGCACGTCCTCGGAGCGGTAGGCGTGCACCGCGTCGACGTACTGCTTGCCGGTCGAGGACGCCTGGTAGACGTAGTAGCGGCCGGTGGCGTCGACGAAGCGGCCCCCGGTGACCGTCGGCTCGTCCGTGCCGCTCAGCGAGTTCTCGGTCAGGTGGACCTGCGCCACCTGCTTGCCGCTGCCGTCGTCCATGAAGTAGCCGGTGTACGTATTGCCGAACGAGCGCAGCGGCACACAGCCCTGCGAGCCGGCGTCGCACGGCACCCGCTGGACGTGGCTGCCGCTTGCGAACACGTCGGCGTAACCACGCGACGTCTCGGTCAGCACCGTGGAGCCGTCGGCGGAGATCTGCCGGCCGATCACCCACTGGGAGCCGCTCGGGGTGTTCTCCACGCTGGTCAGAAAGCCGCCCGCGTAGTCGATGCCCCACACGCCGTCCGTCGTGATCGGCGTCGGGGTGGTGTCCGCGGCCGCCGGGGCCGCGGTGGTCAGCGAGCCGGCGCCCAGTGCGGCCAGGCTCGCGAGAGTCAGGGCGATCCGGCCACGCCGGACCACAAAAGAGCGTGCGCGTACACGCCGAGTCAAAGGGTCCCTCCCCAGGGAAGCAAGAACGGCATGACGGCGGCGATTCCCCCTCGCCCGCTGTGTCCATGCCAAGCAAGTGGATCGTAGCAACCACTTCAGCGTCATCGGTACGGAAAAAGTGGGCGGCGGAAACAACGCAAGGGCCCGCACGAACGAAGTCGTGCGGGCCCTTGTCAGTCAGGTCACTCGGCGTCAGCCGTTGCGCTTCCAGCGCGGCTTGTCGTCGCGGCGGCCGAAGGAGCCGGTGCCGCGGTGGTCGTCACGACGGCCGTACGGGCGGTCGTGGCCGGCGGAGCGGAAGCCGGGGCGGTCGTCACGGCGGTCCCGGTTGAACGGGCGGTCGCTGCTACGGTGCCCACCGCGCTCGTCCCGGCGGAAGCCGCCACGGTCGTCGCGACGCTCGAAGGAACGGCCACCACGGTCGTCACGGCGCTCGAAACCGCCACGCTCGCCACCACGGTCCGGACGACGGTCATCACGGCGGAAGCCGCCACGGTCGTCACGACGCTCGAAGGAACGGCCACCACGGTCGTCACGACGCTCGAAACCGCCACGCTCGCCGCCACGGTCCGGACGACGGTCATCACGGCGGAAGCCGCCACGGTCGTCACGACGCTCGAAACCGCCACGCTCGCCACCACGGTCCGGACGACGGTCATCACGGCGGAAGCCGCCACGGTCATCACGACGCTCGAAGGAACGGCCACCACGGTCACCACGGTCCCCGCGGTCGAAGCCACGCTCGCCCCGGTCGTCACGCCGCTCCCGACGCTCGTACGGCGCGGAGGCCGCCGGGCGCTCGGTGCGCTCGACGTCCTGCGCGACCGGCTGCTCCGGGACCGACGCCTCGATCACGGCCACCGCCTCGGCCGCCGAAGCCTGGGCCTCGGCCACCGCCGCCTCCGGGTCCTCGCCCCGCTCGCGGGCGACCCGGGCCACCAGCCGGTCGACCTCCTCGCGCAGCTCGGCCGCGCGCCGCGTGGCCCGCTCCAGCTGCTTGGTGAGCTGGGCGACCTCACGCTCCGCCTGCTGAGCGGCGTTGCCCGCGGACTCGGCCTGGACCTCGGTCATGGAGCGGGCGCCGGTGATCTCGGCGACCTCCGGGTCGAAGGCGGCACCACCCTGGATGATGTGGCGCGCGGCGTCGACGCCCGCGTCCTCCATCAGACGGAAGATCTGGCGGCGCTGGTGCGGCAGGGACAGCGAGACGACCGTGCCCGTGCGGCCGGCGCGGGCCGTGCGGCCGGCGCGGTGCAGATAGTCCTTGTGGTCGCCGGCCGGGTCCACGTTCAGGACCAGGTCGATGCCGTCGACGTGGATACCGCGGGCCGCGACGTCGGTGGCGACCAGGACGTTGACGTAACCGTCCTTGAAGTCCGCCAGCGTGCGGGTGCGCGCGCCCTGGGTCATGCCGCCGTGCAGCGCGTCCGCCTTCACGCCCGCGTCGCGCAGCTGCTCGGCGACACGGTCGGCGCCCAGCTGGGTGCGGACGAAGATGATGGTGCGGCCCTTGCGGGAGGCGATGGCCGCCGTGACCGGCGCCTTGTCCTTGGGCTTCACGATCAGGATGTGGTGGGACATCGTCGTGACCGCGCCCTGGGCCGCGTCCACCTCGTGCGAGACGGGGGACTGCAGGTAGCGGTCGACGAGCGTCTGGATCTCGTTCTCCATGGTCGCGGAGAACAGCATCCGCTGGCCGCCCGCCGGGACCTGGTCGAGCAGCTCGGTGACCTCGGGCAGGAAGCCCAGGTCGGACATCTGGTCGGCCTCGTCGAGAACGGCGATCTGCACGTCCTCCAGGGAGCAGGCACCGCGGTTGATGATGTCGCGCAGGCGGCCCGGGGTGGCGACGAGGATGTCGACGCCCCGCTCCAGGGCGTAGATCTGGTTGCCCATCGACGTACCGCCGCAGACGACCTTCATCTTCAGGCCGAGGACGTCGCCGTACGGCTGGAGGGCGTCCGCCACCTGCATGGCCAGCTCACGCGTCGGCGTGAGGATGATGGCGCGGGGGCGCCTCTTCTCGGTGCGCCCGCCGGCCAGCGTCGCCAGCGTCGGCAGACCGAAGGAGAGCGTCTTGCCGGAGCCGGTGCGGCCACGGCCGAGGATGTCCTTGCCGACCAGGGCGTCCGGGATGGTCGCGGCCTGGATCGGGAACGGGACGGTCACGCCGTTCTGCGCGAGCTTGCGCACCACGCCCTCGGGGAGGCCGAGGTCGGCGAAAGTGATCTGGGGGGTGTCAGCGGTCTCGGTGACCTCGGTCGACTCGTCGTTCTCGAGCTCGTTCTCGGACATGACGATGTGATCTGTGCTGGACACGGACATGCGAATGCGAAACCTTCCGGAGTCTCTTCGGCACGCGCCCGTCAACTCCGTGATTCGCAATACGACCGCCTCAATGCGGTCCGCCACGGCAAAGGAGAGTACGCGCCACACGGCGCGCTCTGCGTTGGCGCCGGGCAAATGGGATCAAACGATCTACCACCATACGCACCCACCGCCCCCCAAGGCAAACTCAACCCACGAGACGCTGGTCACGTGCCCACGCCGGTAACCGGGTGGCCTCCGAATCTACGCCGGAGCCCCCGCCTCGGGCGCCGGCTCCCGGTCCCCCAGCTGCGGCCCCGCCTCCTCGTGCGCCGACGACGACGGCTCGGCCGTCGGCGGGGTCGACACCGGCGGCGGGGTCGACGCCGGAGGCTCCGGCTCGGGAGGCGTCGGCGTGGGGGTCGGCGGCGCCTGGGTCGGCGCCGGAACCCCGGCTTCTGACTGCCGCCCGGCCCGGCCGGCGACACGGAGGAACTCCCCGCCCGTGAGGGCGACGCCGACTCCGACGCGTGCTTGCCGTGCTTCGCCTTCCGCCCGTGCTTGTGCTTGGCATCGCCCTCGGAGCCGTCGTACCCGGCACCACCCCCCGACACCGCCGACCCCCCGTCGGCCGCCTCGCCGCCCCGCCGCCCCGCCGAGTGCGAGGGGCTCGCCCGGCCGCCGTCCTCGCCCACGCTCACACAACCGGCGGCAGCCGTCACGGCCAGCACCGCGGCGGCCAGACGGACAGGTACGTACTTGGGGCGCACGGCGGCCACCTCCGGGGGAGGATGAAGGAGTCGCCGTGCCCAACTCCCGCCGGACTCAAGAAGACACGCGCCCGGCCCTCACCCGTACCCGAGCGCGTGCAGCCGCTCGTCGTCAATCCCGAAATGGTGGGCGATTTCGTGCACCACGGTGACCTCGGTCTCCGCGACGACGTCCTCGCGCGTGTCGCACATCCGCAACGTCGGCCCCCGGTAAATGGTGATCCGGTCGGGCAGCACGCCCGCGTACCACTCGCCGCGATCGGTCAGCGGCGTCCCCTCGTAGAGCCCGAGCAGCTCGGGATCGTCCGCCGGGGGCTCGTCCTCCACGAACACCGCGACGTTGTCCATCAGCCGCGTCAGCTCCGGCGGAATCCGGTCGAGCGCCTCGGCGACCAGTTCCTCGAACTCCTCGCGCGTCATCTCCAGCACACGGTCATTGTCCGGCACGGCACAGCCGTAGGGGCGTTGCGAACCAACGACCGCGGGAGCGTCACGAACCGACGGCCGTCGGAGCCTCACCAGCCCTCGGACACGCCGGCCGCGAACCCCCGCATATCCACTGCCCGGCTTGGGCATACGCGACCAATGGCCCGCGTCCCCCTCGCAGCCCGCAACCGGATCATCCGCACACTCACCCGGCGCCACCCGAACCGCCACGCCCCGGAACTCGCCACCCAGCAGCACCCCTGGGCGCGCGCCCTCGGCATGACGGTCGTCGTCCTCGTCGGCGCCTGGCTGGGCCTGCTCATCGTCGGCAACGTCAGAGCCCAGGTCGGCCCGATGAACACGACCATGGCCCTGCGCCCGTCCCTCAGCGGCGGCACGAAGATCAACGTCTCACCGCTGGGCGCACTGACACTCGACAGCCATGTCGCGCCCGTCCGCCTGGACGTGAACGTCGACCAACTCGACCCCGTCCGCTCACAAGCCCTCGTCGATCACCCCGAGCGCCTCACCGGCCTCCAGGACGAGATCGCCCGGGACGTCGAGCACGGCACACTCGACCTGGCCCTACGCTCCTGCGTCGCCGTGGTCTCCGGCGCGACCGCACTGGGCCTGGCGGTCTACCGCCGCCCCCGGCGCGCCCTCGCGGCCGGCGGACTCGCCCTCGCCCTGCTGGCCGCCTCGGGAGCGACGGCGTACGCCACCTGGAACCCCAAGTCGGTCCTGGAACCGAAGTTCTCGGGCCTGCTGTCCTCCGCGCCCTCCCTGGTCGGCAACGCGCGCAGCATCGTCACCGAATTCGACGTCTACCAGAAGGAGTTGGCCCGCCTGGTGACGAACGTGACGAAGCTGTACGACGTCACCTCCACGCTCCCGGCCTACCGGCCCGACCCGAGCACGATCCGGGTCCTGCACGTCTCGGACATCCATCTGAACCCGGCGAGCTGGAAGATCATCGCGTCGCTGGTGGCCGAGTACAAGGTGAACGTGATCGTCGACTCCGGCGACACGATGGACCACGGTACGGCGGCGGAGAACGGCTTCCTCGACCCGATCGCGGACCTGGGCGCGCCGTATGTATGGGTCCGGGGCAACCACGACTCACGTCTCACCCAGAGCTACCTGCAGCGGATGAAGAACGTGCGCGTCCTGGACGACGGACGGGCACGGACGATCGCGGGGCTGCGGTTCGCCGGCATCGGCGACCCCCAGTTCACCCCCGACCGCTCGGGCCGGCCGGGCGGCGACGCGGCGGAGGCACTGGCCGGGGACCAGCTGGCCACGGCGCTGCGCGACCAGCGGGCCGCGGGCACACCCGTGGACGTGGCCGTGGCCCACGAGCCCTCCGCCGCCCGACGCACGGACGGCGAGGTGCCCCTGGTGCTGGCGGGCCACATCCACCACGAGCAGACGGAGGTCATGAAGAAGGGGACCCGGCTGCGGGTGGAGGGCTCGACGGGCGGCAGCGGGCTGCGTGCGGTGGAGGGCAAGTACCCCGATCCGGTCGAGGCGTCGATCCTCTACTTCGACCGGGACACGCGGCGGCTCCAGGCCTGGGACGAGATCAGGCTGGGCGGCCTGGGCCTGACGACGGCCGAGGTCAGCCGTCACCTGCCGGAGGAGAACAGGCCTGGCGCGAACCCCACGCCGAGCACCCCCACCACCCCATCGGGGACGGCGTCGCCCACGAGGCCGTAAACCGTTTTGGCGATACTCCCCGCCATCCCATATGCTTCTCACGTCCCCGACGCGCTGACAAGCGCCCAGGCGGGCCGATAGCCCTCATCGTCTAGCGGCCTAGGACGCCGCCCTTTCAAGGCGGTAGCACGGGTTCGAATCCCGTTGGGGGCACGCAAGATCGTGTGCGACACTGTTGCACGCAAGCTTGGTCCTGTGGAGCAGTTTGGAGTGCTCGCCACCCTGTCAAGGTGGAGGCCGCGGGTTCAAATCCCGTCAGGACCGCTGAGGCTTCCTCGAAAGCCTCGTGGCTGGGTAGCTCAGTTGGTACGAGCGTCCGCCTGAAAAGCGGAAGGTCGCCGGTTCGACCCCGGCCCCAGCCACAGCCAAGGCCCCGATCTTCGGATCGGGGCCTTGTTGTGTGCCTCGTGGATCATGCTCGTGGTACGAGCGTCCGCGTCCGCTACCGGGGACGCCCGCTCGTACTGTTCCACCCTCGGCTTGGCACGGATACCGTGCGGCGCTACGTTCTGCCTGGTCGGCCGTGAGATCTGGGGGGCGGGGACGATGAGCCGGGACGAGTCGAGGGCCATTCGGGATACCGAGTTGGAGAAGGACCGGGCGCGGTACGGGCTGCTTGCCGTGGTCATCAGTAATCTCGCGATCGCCGGGGTCGCGATCTTCGGGGTGTGGCAGCTCGGCGGTGACAAGGCGGTGATCGTCGGTGTGCTGACGGCCGCGTTCACCGCGGTCAGCAGCATGACCACGGCCTATCTGGGGATCAAGGCCGTCTCCAACACCGCCAGGTCCATCGCTCTGGGCGACGGCTCCCGCGGGCGTGAGCCGCAGTCTGCCCCTCCGGTGCAGCGCACCCCCTGAAAACACCGTGGGGCAAAAGCGTTCGCCACGGATTTCCCCGGGGTGAGATCCTGGACGGCGTATGTCTACGCATCCCGCCCCCGCCCTCGGCGCCCTCGCCCCCCGCCTGACCGAGCTGTCGCTGCGCGACGCGCACCGGCTCGGGCGCAGGCTCGAGGGCGCACGCAAGATCCGTAAGCCCGAGGCCCGTGCCGCTGTTCTCGCCGAGATCGAGGCCGAGGTCGCGAAGGCCGAGGCACGGATGGGTGAGCGGCGTGCCCGGGTGCCCGCGGTCGGCTATCCCGAGCAGCTGCCCGTCAGCCAGAAGAAGGACGCGATCGCGGCCGCGATCCGTGATCACCAGGTCGTGATCGTCGCCGGTGAGACCGGGTCCGGCAAGACGACCCAGATCCCGAAGATCTGTCTTGAGCTCGGGCGCGGGGTCCGGGGCATGATCGGGCACACCCAGCCCCGTCGTATCGCGGCTCGTACGGTCGCCGAGCGTGTGGCCGAGGAGCTGGACACCCCGCTCGGCGAGTCGGTCGGCTGGAAGGTGCGGTTCACCGACCAGGTGAACCCGGACGCCACGTTCATCAAGCTGATGACGGACGGCATCCTGCTCGCCGAGATCCAGACGGACCGTGAGCTGCGCGCGTACGACACGATCATCATCGACGAGGCCCATGAGCGGTCCCTCAACATCGACTTCCTGCTCGGTTATCTGGCCCAGCTGCTGCCGAAGCGGCCGGACCTCAAGGTCGTCATCACCTCCGCGACGATCGACCCCGAGCGTTTCTCCCGGCACTTCGGTGACGCGCCGATCGTCGAGGTGAGTGGCCGGACGTATCCGGTGGAGGTGCGGTACCGGCCGCTCCTGGAGGAGGACTCCGAGGACGCGGACCGGGATCAGATCACCGCGATCACCGACGCGGTCGAGGAGTTGATGGGGGAGGGCAAGGGCGACATCCTCGTGTTCCTCTCCGGTGAGCGCGAGATCCGGGACACCGCGGACGCGCTGGAGAAGAAGAAGTATCCCCGCGCCGGAGGCGCTGATTGGCAGAGCACAGAGATCCTGCCTCTCTACGCGCGGCTCTCGCACGCCGAGCAGCACCGTGTGTTCCAGCCCCACGGCGGCCGCAGGATCGTTCTGGCGACGAACGTCGCCGAGACGTCCCTCACCGTGCCGGGCATCAAGTACGTCATCGACCCCGGCTTCGCCCGTATCTCGCGCTACAGCCACCGCACCAAGGTGCAGCGCCTCCCCATCGAGGCGGTCTCCCGGGCCAGCGCCAACCAGCGCAAGGGCCGCTGCGGCCGTACGTCCGACGGCGTCTGCATCCGGCTCTACAGCGAGGACGACTTCAACGCCCGGCCGGAGTTCACCGACGCGGAGATCCTCCGTACGAACCTCGCCTCCGTCATTCTGCAGATGACCGCGGCCGGCCTCGGCGACATCGAGAAGTTCCCCTTCATCGATCCGCCGGACCACCGCAACATCCGTGACGGCGTGCAGCTGCTGCAGGAGCTGGGCGCCCTCGACCCGATGCAGAAGGACGTGCGCAAGCGGCTCACGGACACCGGCCGCAAGCTCGCCCAGCTGCCCGTCGACCCGCGGCTGGCCCGTATGGTCCTGGAGGCCGACAAGAACGACTGTGTCCGCGAGGTCATGGTCATCGCCGCCGCGCTGTCCATCCAGGACCCGCGCGAGCGCCCGGCCGACAAGCAGACCCAGGCCGATCAGCAGCACGCTCGCTTCAAGGACGAGACGAGCGACTTCCTCGCCTACCTCAACCTCTGGCGCTACATCCGCGAGCAGCAGAAGGAGCGGGGTTCGTCCGCGTTCCGGCGCATGTGCAAGCAGGAGTACCTCAACTTCCTGCGCATTCGCGAATGGCAGGACATCTACACCCAGCTGCGCACGGTCGCCAAACAGATGGGCATCCACCTCAGCGAGCAGGACGCCCCCGACGACCGCGTCCACGTGTCCCTCCTCGCCGGACTGCTCTCGCACATCGGCATGAAGGATGTGAAGGACGGCGCGAAGAACGAGTACTTGGGCGCCCGCAGCGCCAAGTTCGCGATCTTCCCCGGCTCGGCCCTGTTCAAGAAGACGCCGCGTTTCGTGATGTCGGCGGAGCTGGTGGAGACGAGCCGGCTGTGGGCCCGGGTCAACGCGAAGATCGAGCCGGAGTGGGTGGAGCCGCTCGCCGGGCACCTGCTCAAGCGGACCTACAGCGAGCCGCACTGGGAGAAGGACCAGGCGGCGGTGATGGCGTTCGAGAAGGTCACGCTGTACGGCGTACCGATCGTCGCCCAGCGGAAGGTCAACTACGGCCGTATCGACGCGGAAGCCTCCCGCGAGCTTTTCATCCGCAACGCCCTGGTCGAGGGCGACTGGCGCACGCACCACAAGTTCTTCGCCGACAACCGCAAACTCCTCAGCGAGGTGGAGGAGCTGGAGCACCGTGCCCGCCGTCGGGACATCGTCGTCGACGACGAGACGCTCTTCGACTTCTACGACCAGCGGGTCCCCGACCATGTGGTCTCCGGCGCGCACTTCGACTCCTGGTGGAAGCACAAGCGGCACGAGCAGCCCGACTTCCTGGACTTCGAGCGGGAGATGCTCATCCGGGAGTCGGCGGAGGCGGTCACCAAGGCCGACTACCCGGACTCATGGCGGCAGGGGCAGCTGAAGTTCCGGGTGACCTACCAGTTCGAGCCGGGCGCGGATGCCGACGGCGTCACCGTGCACATCCCGCTCCAGGTCCTCAACCAGGTCATGGACGAGGGTTTCGACTGGCAGATCCCGGGTCTTCGCGAGGAAGTGGTGACGGAGCTGATCCGCTCCTTGCCGAAGCCGATCCGCCGCCACTACGTGCCCGCGCCGAACTATGCGAAGGCGTTCCTGGACAGGGCGGTGCCCTTGCAGGAGCCGCTGACGCTCACCATGGCCCGCGAGCTGAAGCGCATGGTCGGCGTGCCCTTCGAGGCCGACGACTTCGACTGGACGCGGCTCCCGGACCATCTGCGGATCACCTTCCGCATCGTCGACGAGCGGCGCCGCAAGCTCGCCGAGGACAAGGACCTGGAGGCGCTGAAGCTCCGGCTGAAGCCGAAGGCGCGCCAGGCCCTGTCCCAGGCCGCGGCGGCGACGGCCGAGCGGCAGGGCGGGGAGTCCCTGGAGCGCAAGGGCCTCACCGACTGGACGATCGGCGCGCTCATCCGTGTGTTCGAGACCCGCAGGGCCGGCCATCCGGTGAAGGCGTACCCGGCGCTGGTCGACGACGGGGACACGGTGTCGGTCCGGCTCTTCGACACGGAGGCGGAACAGGCCGAGGCCATGTGGAGGGGCACCCGGCGGCTGATCCTGCGCAACATCCCGGTCAACCCGGCCAAATTCACGAGCGACCGCCTGACGAACGCGCAGAAGCTCGCGCTGTCCGCGAATCCGCACGGTTCGATACAGGCCCTGTTCGACGACTGCGCGATGGCTGCGGCGGACAAGCTGATCGCCGACTTCGGCGGGCCGGTGTGGGACGAGGAGTCGTACCGGAAGTTGTACGACAAGGTGCGCGCGGAGATCGTCGACACGACGGTCCGTACGGTCGCCCAGGTGCAGCAGGTCCTGGCCGCCTGGCAGGCCTGTGAGCGCCGTCTCAAGGCCGTACGCAGCCCCGTCCTCCTGCCCAACCTCACGGACGTACGCACCCAGCTGGACGTCCTTGTGAAGCCCGGCTTCGTGACGTGGGCGGGCATACGGCGGCTGCCGGACCTGATGCGCTATCTGGTGGCCGTGGACCGTCGTCTCCAGCAGATGCCGACGGGCGTCCAGCGGGACACCACTCGCATGGAGAAGGTCCACGAGATGCAGGACGAGTACGCCTGGCTCCTGGAGCAGCTGCCGCAGGGCCGTCCCGTCCCGTCGTCCGTCCTGGACATCCGCTGGATGATCGAGGAGCTCCGGGTCAGCTACTTCGCGCATGCGCTCGGCACGGCGTACCCGGTCTCCGACAAGCGGATCGTGAAGGCGATCGACGCGGCGGTCTCGTAATCGCCTGTGCACGCAGGGTGAGTTCGACCGTGGGGCTCACCCTCCTGTACAGTCTCTTCTCGCAGCGCAACGCACGAATGGCGCCGCGAAACCTGGTCCTGTGGAGCAGCTTGGAGTGCTCGCCACCCTGTCAAGGTGGAGGCCGCGGGTTCAAATCCCGTCAGGACCGCAACGATGAAGGCCCGCACCGATACGGATGCGGGCCTTCGCCATATCTCCGCCCCTCACCCCTCACCACCGGCCGGCACCAATCAGCCCGTCCGGCGTTTGAGGACGAGGCCGTTCAGGCCGAAGCGGGGGTCTGGGGGCGGCAGCCCCCAGTGAGCGGCCACACCGACACCGGCGCCGAACCCAGCGGAGGCACCGGTGAACAACGCCGAACCGGCGGAGCCCCCCGCTCTTGACGGCGTCACATTCCGTCGGTACCCAGAAAGCAGGCCCCGTTCTCGTGCGGCCCCCGGAGGTGGCGTATGGCGGCATCTGTCAGGCACGAGACGCGAGCCCTGCTCCGCGCGCACCTGTCGGCCGCCTCCTCCTATCGGCACCTCACCCGCCACTGCCCGATCTGCCACCGCCTGCTGAGGCTGGCGATGGACTCCGCCCCGCCGGGCGCTCAGGCTCTGGAGGGCGCGGCCGAGGACGAGGCCGCCCCGACCGCGTAGCGCTCGCGCACTCCCAACACCCGTGCCACAGTGGGACGCTGGAGCCCATGTCTCCATTAGCGCACATGGACCACCGACAACAAGCCACCCGGTATGTGACGGGTGTCACCGCATGACTTTCTGAAACCCCGGTACTTACACCTGTCCTACAACGGGTCAATTTAATATGTGCAATTGCACCGCTCCGAGGGGACATCCACAGCGGATCCGACACCCCTCCCCAGACTCCGACAAGCCCGCTCACGGACCCTCCGCACCAGGGGTTTCGGCGCACAAAAAAGATCGCGCTGGACCCGGCGGAGTCCAGCGCGATCTACGACGCACCCTGTGTCACGTGCCTGAGAAGTTCCCATTGGCTTGGGCGAGGGTCCTGTTGGGGCAGGTCCCGCGTCGCTTGGAGCTAGGGCCCGGGCGCCTCGGCGGGTTGGGGGACCAGCCGTTTTGCCCGGTTATGCGATTGTTCAGGCCTCGCTGCGCTGCTGCGGGATGCCCGCGAGAAGAGCGCGGACCTCGGCCTCGCGGTAGCGGCGGTGTCCGCCGAGCGTACGGATGGAAGTGAGCTTGCCGGCCTTCGCCCACCGCGTGACCGTCTTGGGGTCGACGCGGAACATCGTGGCGACCTCAGCCGGGGTCAGCAGCGGCTCGGCATCAGGGGTGCGAGCGGTCATGAGCGGCCTCCTCGGGAGAACCGAACCTTCTCGGTTCTTTCCTCTAAATTCTGCACCTTGACCCGCGTTGCCCGAAATGGTGGACGCGGGTCGAGTCGGTTATAGGACGAACGGCTTGTCCTCGGCACTACAACTACACCATCTGTCCAGCCGCGTCGGCCAAACCGATGGAATTGCCCTCCCAGGTAGTCATCAGCCGCGGAAGCCGATGGACCATGCCATAGCGGACAGTCACGCCACTGTGACGATCAGTCACAGGGGCGATCAGGAGTCACAAGACCCCCCAAAGCATTGCAATGCTGAGATTCCGCCCAGAATGGAGCTTAGTTGGGCGGACGGAGTCTTCCCCGGACTCCTTGTCCTATTTTGGCATGAGGAGCGGCAAGAGGCGCAAGGGCCGCGTAAGTGCGGTCCGTCACCCTTGATACAAAAGCCCCTATCGGAACCAACGCCCCGTCAGGTGACCTAAGTGGCGTAGACCGTACGTCGTCCAGGCCGGTTTGGGCCGTGACGTACGTCACTCAGTTCGCGGAACGCCTGTCCCGCACCGTCCGCCACCGCTCCACGAGCCGCCCGTACGCCTCCCCCGCCGCGGCCCCGTCGCCCCTGCGCAGCGCGTCGATGCCCTCGGCCACGTCCGCCGCCGAGTGGTCCCCCTCCAGCTCGCCGGCCGGCACCGCGTGCACCAGGCCGCCGTAGTCCAGCTCGACCAGCGAGCGCGGGTGGAACTCCTCCAGCCACCGCCCCACGTCCACCAGGCCGTCGATCAGCGGCCCTTCCTCGATGGCGTCCTTGAGCGTCCGCAGTCCCCGGGCCACGCGCCGCCTGGCCTGCACCATGGGCGTGCGGTAGCGCAGCAGGGGAGCCTCCTCGGCACCTCCCTTGGCGTACTCCCGCTCCTCGTCGGAGACCAGCACGAACCAGTTCAGCGGCACCTGCCAGGTGGCGGTGCGGATCCAGGGGCGGGCATCGGGGTTGCGGGTGAGCCAGCGCTCGTAGTCCTGGGCGGCCTGCCGGCGCACGACCGGCGGCAGCACCGCGTCCAGGACCGACGCCGGGAACTCCTCGGACAGCTCGCCCAGGGCCTGCCAGCCGCGCAGCCGGGTGCGCCAAGGGCAGACGCAGACCACCCCGTCGACGTCCAGCACGAAGGCGTCGCCGCTCTCGTGCACCGGCACCGGGACCGGCGGGGTGGGCAGCAGATCGGCCAGGGAGCGGCGCAGCTCGTCCTGGTAGGAGGGGCGCTCGGGGCGGCGGGCGTAGCGCGACCAGTGGGCGCGCTCCGGCTCCGGGAAGGCGGCCAACGGTTCGTACACGCGTAGATACGCAGCGTAGGGGACGATCACCGAGGACACCTTGGGCACGCCTGCTCCCTCCCCACCGGACAGGGCTCGAAACCCGTACGGGATCCGTACGAGGTGTCCCGAAACGGGCGGGAAACCACTGCAAATCGTGCCACGCGTGTGCGTGCGTGTGCGGCGCGAGAGAGTGATCGCGAGAGAGTGATCCTGAACACTGCGCGGATGGTGGGTGGGCACAGGCTCTACGCTCATGCCACAGCACCCGCCACCCACACGGGAGCTGGTCTTTCGACCGCCGCAACTTACCCGGGAGTCACCACCGTGACCGACGTAACCGGCGCACCTGCTGATGTACTGCACACCCTGTTCCACTCGGACCAGGGCGGTCATGAGCAAGTAGTGCTCTGCCAGGACCGCGCGACCGGACTCAAGGCCGTGATCGCCATCCACTCCACCGCTCTCGGCCCCGCGCTGGGCGGTACGCGCTTCTATCCGTACGCGAACGAGGCGGAGGCCATCGCCGACGCACTCAACCTCGCGCGCGGCATGTCGTACAAGAACGCCATGGCCGGGCTCGACCACGGCGGCGGCAAGGCCGTGATCATCGGCGATCCGGAGCGCATCAAGACCGAAGAGCTGCTGCTCGCCTACGGGCGGTTCGTGGCCTCGCTCGGCGGTCGGTACGTCACCGCGTGCGACGTCGGCACGTATGTCGCCGACATGGACGTCGTGGCCCGCGAGTGCCGCTGGACCACCGGGCGCTCGCCGGAGAACGGCGGCGCGGGCGACTCCTCGGTCCTCACCGCCTTCGGTGTCTACCAGGGCATGCGGGCCTGTGCCCAGCACCTGTGGGGCGACCCCTCGCTGCGCGGCCGCCGGGTCGGCATCGCCGGTGTCGGCAAGGTCGGCCACCACCTGGTCCGGCATCTGCTGGACGAGGGCGCCGAGGTCGTGATCACGGACGTGCGCGAGGACGCCGTACGGCGGATTCTCGACCAGCACCCGGGCGTCACGGCGGTCACCGACACCGACGCGCTGATCCGCGTGGAGGGCCTCGACATCTACGCCCCCTGCGCGCTCGGCGGGGCGCTGAACGACGAGTCCGTGGCGGTGCTCACGGCCAGGGTGGTGTGCGGCGCGGCCAACAACCAGCTCGCCCACCCGGGTGTGGAGAAGGACCTCGCCGACCGCGGGATCCTCTACGCGCCGGACTATGTGGTGAACGCCGGCGGTGTGATCCAGGTCGCCGACGAGCTGCACGGCTTCGACTTCGACCGGTGCAAGGCGAAGGCGGCGAAGATCTTCGACACCACGCTGGCTATCTTCGCACGTGCGAAGGAAGACGGGATTCCGCCGGCCGCCGCGGCCGACCGGATCGCCGAGCAGCGGATGCACGAGGCCGCCGCGGCACGCTGACGCGGAGGTTCCACGGGGTTTGCCGGTACCCGTCGGCGGACAGTTAGAGAGAACTCTCACGTTCGTCGGCGGGTCGGCCGCCGATAAGTGGTTAAAATCGCGGTTGACCAGCGAGGACGGGGCGCCTCGCGGGTTCTGGGCCGAGGCACGTGCTGCGGGCGACGTACCGTATGGGCGCGGGCTCAGGTACCGTGGAAGCCCTACGGACCGGTCTCTCCACGGAGAGCCCGTTCCAGATCATGAACGCGTGTCAAGACTCTGGGGCCGTCGAGCCCCGTCACCGAGGGGGTCGAGCCATGGGGCGCGGCCGGGCCAAGGCCAAGCAGACGAAGGTCGCCCGCCAGCTGAAGTACAACAGCGGCGGGACTGACCTGTCGCGTCTGGCCAGCGAGCTGGGCGCTTCGACTTCGAGTCAGCCGCCGAACGGCGAGCCGTTCGAGGACGACGACGAGGAAGATGACCCGTACGCCCAGTACGCGGATCTCTACAACGACGACGACGAGGACGACGAGGACGACGAGTCCGGTCCCGCGTCGCGTCGTCGCGGCGCTTGACGTAGCGCGCTTCGCGGTTTCTGCAGCGACTGCACTTCACCCGGTCCGGGGCCTTGGCACCGGACCGGGTTTCGTGCTGCCTCCCGGGGCGCCGGGCCTGAAATGGCCGGGCCCTGGGCCCGCGGGGCCGTGAAGCCCCGCGAACGCCATCGGGTGTCAGCAACGGTCATCGGGACCGTCAGGCCGCCAGTCACCGGGACCGTCAGGCGTAGTCGCCGATCAGGGCCGCGCCCGAGTCGTGCTCGCCCCGGTCCGTGATCTCGCCGGCGACCCAGGCGTCGACCCCGCGGTCGGCCAGTGTCGCCAGGGCCACGTCCACCGAGGCCTGGGGCACGATCGCGATCATGCCGACGCCCATGTTGAGGGTCTTCTCCAGCTCCAGGCGCTCGACGTCGCCGGTCCGGCCGACGAGGTCGAAGATCGCGCCCGGGGTCCAGGTGGAGCGGTCGACGACGGCGTGCAGCTGGTCCGGGATCACCCGGGCCAGGTTGGCCGCGAGGCCGCCGCCGGTGACATGGCTGAAGGCGTGGACCTCGGTGGTGCGGATGAGGGCCAGGCAGTCCAGCGAGTAGATCTTGGTGGGCTCCAGGAGCTCCTCGCCGAGCGTGCGGCCGAGTTCCTCGATGTGTGCGTCGAGCGCCAGGCCCGCCTGGTTCAGCAGGACGTGGCGGACCAGGGAGTACCCGTTCGAGTGAAGCCCGGAGGACGCCATGGCGATCACCGCGTCACCCTTACGGATACGATCCGCGCCGAGCAGCCGGTCGGCCTCCACGACGCCCGTACCGGCGCCGGCGACGTCGAAGTCGTCCGCACCCAGCAGACCCGGGTGCTCGGCCGTCTCACCGCCCACCAGGGCGCAGCCGGCCAGCACACAGCCCTCCGCGATGCCCTTCACGATGGCGGCCACGCGCTCGGGGTGGACCTTGCCGACGCAGATGTAGTCGGTCATGAACAGCGGCTCGGCACCGCACACCACGATGTCGTCCATGACCATGGCGACCAGGTCGTGCCCGATGCTGTCGTAGACGCCCATCTGCCGCGCGATGTCGACCTTGGTGCCGACGCCGTCCGTGGCGGAGGCGAGGAGCGGACGCTCGTAGCGCTTGAGGGCGGAGGCGTCGAAGAGGCCGGCGAAGCCGCCGAGGCCGCCGAGGACCTCGGGGCGCCGGGTCTTCTTCACCCACTCCTTCATCAGCTCGACGGCGCGGTCGCCCGCCTCGATGTCGACTCCGGCAGCCGCGTAGGAAGCACCGGTGGAAGGGCCCGTCGCCGACGGCGACTGATCAGACACAGCAGACATTGCCTGGGATCTTTCGGGTTGGTTTCTACGGGGCTTACGGGCGACGGATCGCGTCGGCCGCGGCCGTGGCGGCGGGCCCTGCGGCCAGCTCGGTCTCCAGGAGCTGCTTGCCGAGCAGCTCGGGGTCCGGGAGCTCCATCGGGTACTCGCCGTCGAAGCAGGCGCGGCACAGGTTCGGCTTGGCGATCGTGGTCGCCTCGATCATGCCGTCGATGGAGATGTAGGCCAGGGAGTCGGCGCCGAGCGAGGTGCCGATCTCCTCGATCGTCATGCCGTTGGCGATGAGCTCGGCGCGGGTGGCGAAGTCGATGCCGAAGAAGCAGGGCCACTTCACGGGCGGCGAGGAGATCCGGATGTGGACCTCGGCGGCGCCGGCCTCGCGGAGCATGCGCACCAGGGCGCGCTGGGTGTTGCCGCGCACGATCGAGTCGTCGACGACGACCAGGCGCTTGCCCCTGATGACTTCCTTGAGCGGGTTCAGCTTCAGCCGGATGCCGAGCTGCCGGATGGTCTGCGAGGGCTGGATGAAGGTCCGGCCGACGTAGGCGTTCTTCACCAGACCGGCGCCGAACGGAATGCCGGAGGCCTCCGCGTAGCCGATGGCGGCCGGGGTGCCGGACTCCGGGGTCGCTATCACCAGGTCGGCCTCGACGGGGGCCTCCTTGGCGAGGCGGCGGCCCATCTCGACGCGCGAGAGATAGACGTTCCGCCCGGCGATGTCGGTGTCGGGGCGGGCGAGATACACGTACTCGAAGACACAGCCCTTGGGCTTCGCTTCCGCGAATCGAGAGGTGCGCAGACCGTTCTCGTCGATCGCGACGAACTCGCCCGGCTCTATCTCGCGGACGAAGCTGGCACCGCAGATGTCCAGGGCGGCGCTCTCGGAGGCGACCACCCAGCCGCGCTCGAGGCGGCCGAGGACCAGCGGGCGGATGCCCTGCGGGTCGCGGGCGGCGTAGAGGGTGTGCTCGTCCATGAAGACGAGCGAGAAGGCGCCCTTGACCTGCGGGAGGACCGCGTGCGCGGCCTCCTCGATGGTCAGCGGCTTGCCGTCCTCGTCGACCTGGGCCGCGAGGAGCGCGGTCAGCAGGTCGGTGTCGTTGGTGGCCGCGACCCGGGTCGAGCGGCCGTTGTTGTCCTTGGGAAGATTGGCAACCATCTCGGCGAGCTGCGCCGTGTTGACCAGGTTGCCGTTGTGCCCGAGCGCGATGGAGCCGTGCGCGGTGGCACGGAACGTCGGCTGGGCGTTCTCCCACACGGACGCGCCGGTGGTCGAGTAGCGGGCGTGACCGACCGCGATATGACCCTGGAGCGAACCGAGAGAGGTCTCGTCGAAGACCTGGGAGACCAGGCCCATGTCCTTGAAGACGAGGATCTGGGAGCCGTTGCTGACCGCGATCCCCGCGGATTCCTGACCCCGGTGCTGGAGGGCGTAGAGCCCGAAGTACGTGAGCTTTGCGACCTCTTCACCCGGAGCCCAGACACCGAAGACGCCACACGCGTCCTGGGGGCCTTTCTCACCGGGGAGCAGATCGTGATTGAGTCGACCGTCACCACGTGGCACGGCACCGAGTGTAGGCGAGATCGACCACTGGTCCGAATTGGCCAATGCACCGAAGTTATGCGTTCTTGACCGGTCACCCCTGGGCCACGGCCGTCACAGTCTCTCCATTTTCGCTGGTCAGCGTGAGGTTTCGATGATCAAGTCGGTAGCTGACGGTGCCGCCGAAGAGCCGCAGCAGACTCTTTTCCGTATGCATGAGTGAGGCGTCGCACATCATTCGGGTGGTCGCGGCAGAGCCCAGGGTGATACTGGAGTCGCTGACCGTGGCGTGCGCGGTGACCTGATTGCAGCCCAGGCGGCCGCTGACCTTTCCGCTCTTGCGGTCGAAGGTGAGATGGGCGTCGGCCCCCTTCGGCAGGGAGCTGACGGTGTCGCCGGCACCGAGTGCCGTGATCGTCCATTCGGTGCCGTAGAGCGGGGCGTCCTCCTCCTTGGTCAGCCGGACGGTGTCGCCCCCGGTGGTGGTGAGGGTCAGCCGGTCGCCGTTCACCCGGGTGGTGAGGGGGCCGGCAGCGAGAGTGTGGGCGAGGGTCCGCTCGAAGGCCATGGGCTGGGCCTCGCACGCCATCTCGGTCGCCGTGGCGTCGCTGAGCCGGATGCGGTCGCCGTCGAAGGCGGCCCGCGCGGTGAAGTGGTTGCAGCCGTAGTTGCCCTGGGTCCTGCCGCCGTCGTCGATCACCATGTGGGCACCCGCCGGGGCACTGCGTGTCGTGCCGTCCACGGTGACGCTGTCGACGATCCAGTGGACGCCGGTCGCCGGCTCCTGGGCGCCGGCGGATCCACTGCCCGCGTGCTCACTGCCGCAGGCCGCCGCGAGCGGAACGACGAGCGAGACGGTGGCCGCCAGGATCAGACGCTCTTTGTGCCTGCGCATGTCGATTCGACGGACGGACCGGGAGGATCGGTTCCCTCCGCGGGCCTCCTAGGACATCAGCGGCAGCAGGGCCGCGAGATCCGCCCGCTCCCCGCTCGCGCTCACCTTCGCCGCCTCGATGGCGTCCTTCCAGAGCAGCCGACCGGTGGCGAGCCGGATCCAGGTGAGCGGGTCGGTCTCGACGACGTTGGGCGGAGTGCCACGGGTGTGCCGGGGCCCCTCGACGCACTGCACGACGGCGTACGGCGGGACGCGGACCTCGGTCGAGCCGCCGGGGGCCTTCACGGCGAGCGCGTCGGCGAGCAGACGGGTGGCCGCGGCGAGGGCCTGTCGGTCGTAGGGCACGTCGAGGCCCGGTACGGCCGCGTTCAGGTCGTCGGTGTGGACGACGAGCTCCACGGTGCGGGTGACGAGATAGTCGTCCAGGGACAGGGCACCCGCGCTGGTCGCCAGCAGCCGGCTGCCGGGATGCGCGTCGAGAAGCTCACGCAGACTCCGGTCGACGTCGGCGAGGTAGGCGTCGAGGTCGGGGTGCCGCTCGACCAGGCGCCGGGTGAAGTCGGCGATGGCGGAGGCATTGCCGGCGGTGGCGAAGGACCACTCGACGACGGTGACGTCCCGCCGGGGCGGCTCGGGCTCGTCGAGGGCCCGGTGGACGGCGGTGACGGCCATGCCGATGTGCGCGATCAGCTCCCGTACGGTCCAGTCCCCCAGCCGGGTCGGCAGCGCGAATTGCTCGGGAGTGAGGGTGCGGACGGCGTTGCGCACGTTCCCGAACTGGACCTGCACGGCGTCGCGGATCCTGGCGGGGTCGTACGTACGTGCGCGCTTCTTGGGCGTGGGCATGGCGGTGAGCCTAGGCCCTGGTACGTGGTCCCGTACGTGGTCACGCGGTGGTCACGCGGTGGTGCCCTGTAGCACGGGGGGCGGTTATGTTAGGGTTCCGGTCTATTAGAAACTAGAAATTTCGTTTCTATTACTACCCATGTTTCCACTTGCTCCCGCTGCGCGAGCGCGGCGCAGCGGATCCTCGACGGCGTGCTCATCCGCCTCGACTCGGCCCTCAAGAACGAGGCAGCCCATGTCCCCGCAGATACCACCCGAGTCGGCCGGGACGGTTGAGTCGCCCGGCACGGCCAGGACGGCCGGGCCCCGTTCCGCCCCGGTCCGGCGCCGACGGCGGCGCGGCCGGTGGATGCCTCCGCAGCACGGCGCCTGGGCCATGCTGCTGGTGCCCTACCTGGCCGGACTGATCGCGGTCGGCTTCTCCTGGGTGCAGATCCCGCTGCTCCTGGGCTGGGTGGGCGGCTACCTGCTGTCCTACTTCGGCCTGCTGGCCATCAAGACCCGCCGCCTCTCCCGGGTCCGCACACAACTCCTCGTCTACGGAAGCATCACGCTGACCGCCGGCGTCACGGTTCTGCTCGCCCGGCCGCAGATCCTCCTCTTCGCACCGGTCTTCGCGGCGGTACTCGCGGTCAACGGCCTGTTCGCCAAGGCCCGCCGTGACCGCGCCCTGGGCAACGGCCTGGTCTCGGTCGTGGCGGCGACGCTGATCCTGCCGGTCGTGGCCGTGGCCGGCGAAGCATCCCCCTGGCAGGTCACCGGCACATCCCTGGTGACGCTCCTCTACTTCACCGGCTCCCTGCTCTTCGTCAGAACGACCATCCGGGCCCGGGGCAGCCACAGGCTGATGACCGCGTCGCTCTCCTTCCACGCCGCGGCGCTCCTGGCGGCGGCCTGGCTGGCCCTCCCCTACGCGCTGCCCTTCACCGGCTGCCTCCTCCGCGCGGCCGCCCTGCCCCGACGCGGTCTCACGCCCAAGCAGATCGGCATCGTGGAGATCTTCAGCTCGTTCGCCCTCCTGGCGACGGTGATCTGGGTGGCGGTCTGACCCAGCGCTGACGGCGCAGCACGAAGGCCTCGCTCATCGAGTCGACGAGCGAGGCCTTCATGCTGCCGCGGGACGGTCCCGGAAAGGGGATCACGCCCCAGCGACGGGAATCACGCGAGCAGCGCCGGGATCGTCCCCTCGTGCGCCTCGCGCAGCTCCGTCAGGGAGAGTGCGAACTCGCCCTGGACCTCCACCGCGTCGCCGTCGACGACGCCGATGCGGGTGGCCGGGAGGCCGCGCGCGCCGCACATGTCGTTGAAGCGGACCTCTTCCGAGCGCGGTACGGCGACGATCGCGCGGCCCGCCGACTCGGACAGCAGGAAGGTGAACGCGTCGAGCCCGTCCGGTACGACCAGACGCGCGCCCATGCCGCTGAGCAGCGCCGACTCGACGACCGCCTGGATCAGACCGCCGTCGGACAGGTCGTGCGCGGAGTCGATCATGCCGTCTCGCGAGGCGGAGATCATGATCTCGCCGAGCAGGCGCTCCCGCTCCAGGTCGACCTTCGGAGGCAGGCCGCCGAGGTGGTCGTGGACGACCTGGGACCAGGCCGAGCCGCCGAACTCCTCACGCGTGTCGCCGAGGAGGTAGAGCAGCTGGCCCTCCTCCTGGAAGGCGACCGGCGTGCGGCGCGCGACGTCGTCGATGACTCCGAGGACCGCGACGACGGGGGTCGGGTGGATGGCCGCCTCGCCCGTCTGGTTGTAGAGCGAGACGTTGCCGCCGGTCACCGGGGTGCCCAGCTGCTGGCAGGCGTCCGCCAGGCCGCGCACGGCCTCCGCGAACTGCCACATCACCGCCGGGTCCTCGGGCGAGCCGAAGTTCAGGCAGTCGGAGACGGCCAGCGGCTTGGCGCCGGTCGTCGCCACGTTGCGGTAGGCCTCGGCGAGCGCCAGCTGCGCGCCCGCGTACGGGTCGAGCTTGGCGTACCGGCCGTTGCCGTCCGTGGCGATCGCGACGCCGAGGCCGGTCTCCTCGTCGACGCGGATCATGCCGGAGTCCTCGGGCTGGGCGAGGACGGTGTTGCCCTGCACGAAGTGGTCGTACTGCGAGGTGATCCACTTCTTGGAGGCCTGGTTGGGCGAGCCGACCAGCTTCAGGACCTGGTCCTTCAGCTCCTCGGAGGTCGCCGGGCGCGGCAGCTTGTTCGCGTCGTCCGCCTGGAGCTCGTCCTGCCAGGACGGGCGGGCGTAGGGGCGCTCGTACACCGGGCCCTCGTGGGCGACGGTCCGCGGGTCGACGTCGACGATCTTGCCGCCGTGCCAGTAGATCTCCAGGCGGTCGCCGTCGGTCACCTCACCGATGACGGTGGCGATGACGTCCCACTTGTCGCAGATCTCAAGGAACCGGTCGACCTTCTCCGGCTCCACGACCGCGCACATGCGTTCCTGCGACTCGCTCATGAGGATTTCCTCGGGAGAGAGGGTCGAGTCACGCAGCGGTACGTCGTCCAGGGTCACGCGCATGCCGCCGGAGCCGTTGGAGGCCAGCTCGGAGGTGGCGCAGGACAGGCCCGCCGCGCCGAGGTCCTGGATACCGACGACCAGCTTCTCCTGGAAGGCCTCCAGGGTGCACTCGATGAGGAGCTTCTCCTGGAAGGGGTCGCCGACCTGGACGGCCGGGCGCTTGGAGGGCTTGCCCGTGCCGGAGGCACTGTCAGATGCAGTGTCGAAGGTCTCGGACGCGAGGATCGAGGCGCCGCCGATGCCGTCGCCGCCGGTCCGGGCGCCGTACAGGACGACCTTGTTGCCCGCGCCGGACGCCTTCGCGAGGTGGATGTCCTCGTGCCGCATGACGCCGATGGCACCGGCGTTGACCAGCGGGTTGCCCTGGTAGCAGGCGTCGAAGACGACCTCGCCGCCGATGTTGGGCAGGCCCAGGCAGTTGCCGTAGCCGCCAATGCCGGCGACGACGCCCGGCAGGACGCGCTTGGTGTCGGGGTGGTCGGCGGCGCCGAAGCGCAGCGGATCCACGACCGCGACCGGGCGGGCGCCCATCGCGATGATGTCGCGGACGATGCCGCCGACACCGGTGGCCGCGCCCTGGTAGGGCTCGACGTACGACGGGTGGTTGTGCGACTCGACCTTGAAGGTGACCGCGTAGCCCTGGCCGACGTCGACGACGCCCGCGTTCTCACCGATGCCCACCAGCATCGCGTCGCTCTGCGGGGCCTTCTCGCCGAACTGGCGCAGATGGACCTTGGAGGACTTGTACGAGCAGTGCTCGGACCACATGACCGAGTACATGGCGAGCTCGGCGCCGGTCGGGCGGCGGCCCAGGATCTCCACGACCCGCTCGTACTCGTCCTTCTTCAGACCGAGTTCGGCCCAGGGCAGCTCGACGTCGGGGGTCGCGGCCGCGTGCTCGACCGTGTCCAGAGGCGTCCGGCTCATGCGCCCACCAGCTTCTTGAGGATCGAGGTGAAGAACGGGAGGCCGTCGGTACGGCCCGTACCGATCAGCGGCTCCACGGCGTGCTCGGGGTGCGGCATCAGGCCGACGACGTTGCCCGCCTCGTTGGTGATGCCGGCGATGTCGCGGAGCGAGCCGTTGGGGTTGAAGTCGAGGTAGCGGAAGGCGACCCGTCCCTCGGCCTCCAGCTTGTCGAGCGTGTACTCGTCGGCGACGTACCGGCCGTCCATGTTCTTCAGCGGGATGTGGATCTCCTCGCCGGCGCTGTAGTCGCTCGTCCAGGAGGTCTCCGCGTTCTCCACCCGCAGCTTCTGGTCGCGGCAGATGAAGTG
Organism: Streptomyces sp. HUAS 15-9; assembly: GCF_025642155.1. Classification (NCBI taxonomy): domain Bacteria; kingdom Bacillati; phylum Actinomycetota; class Actinomycetes; order Kitasatosporales; family Streptomycetaceae; genus Streptomyces; species Streptomyces qianjiangensis. The sequence goes on from NZ_CP106798.1 coordinate 4,197,743, forward strand.
GAGGTGGTTGTTGCCGAGCATCCCGCCCGGGAGAAGGTGGGCTTCCGTGAGGATCTGGAAGCCGTTGCAGATACCGAGGACGGGAAGTCCGGCCTTCGCCTGCTCGATGACGGACTCCATCACCGGCGAGAAGCGGGAGATGGCTCCGGCCCGCAGATAGTCGCCGTAGGAGAAACCACCGGGCAGCACCACGGCGTCGACCTGCTTGAGGTCCTTGTCCTTGTGCCAGAGGGCGACCGGTTCGGCACCCGCGTGGCGGATCGCGCGCCGGGTGTCCCGGTCGTCGAGACTTCCCGGGAAAGTGACGACGCCAATACGAGCGGTCACTTCGCGGCCTCCGCGACTTCCTCCACCTTGACGGTGAAGTCCTCGATCACGGTGTTGGCGAGGAAGGATTCCGCAAGATCGTGGATGCGGGCGAGCGCGGCCTCGTCGACCGGGCCGTCAACTTCCAGTTCGAATCGCTTTCCCTGACGTACGTCGGAGATCCCTTCGAAACCCAGTCGCGGCAGTGCGCGCTGCACCGCCTGGCCCTGGGGGTCGAGGATCTCCGGCTTGAGCATGACGTCGACTACGACGCGTGCCACTGGCACTCCCGGTGTGTGGTGCTGAGCAGGTTCCTTCAGACTACCCGCACAAAATTTCTACGCGAGTAGAGTTGGAGGAAACTACGTGACGGGCATCACGATCAGGTGTCGAACGGGTGCCTTCACCAAAAAATCTGGGAAAGTTCGGCGGTCGACCCGTGGCAGCTATTGCGCTCGGACACGCGGGCGGATTTAGTCGGGCTTCACTTTGCATTGCCGAGCACTGTACAAATGAATTGGCAATAGCCGATACTTTCCCCGTTAACAGGCGGACAGTCGACATCTCCCGGGCGTCTTGGCACGTCACCGCAGAGGGGTGTCGCACGAAGGGACCGATATTCGTGGCGCAGAAGGTCGTGGTCACTCTCTTTGACGACATCGACGGCTCGGAAGCGGCGGAAACGATCGCCTTCGGACTCGACGGCAAGTCGTACGAGATCGACCTCAATCAAGCCAATGCCAAGAAACTGCGTAAGGCTCTTGAGCCGTACGTGGCAGCCGGCCGCAAGAGGGCGAAGTCGGGCAAGACCTACCGGCAGACCGAGGTCGCTCCCGATCCCGCGGCCGTCCGCGCCTGGGCCCAGGCGAACAAGATGGACGTGCCCGCACGCGGCCGGATCCCCAAGAAGGTCTACGAGGCGTTCAGCGCCGCCCAGTGACGCCCGCGAGGGGTGAGTCCTCAGGGTCCGTCACCGGACCCTGAGGACAGCCGACTTGGAAGCCGTCAGCAGCCGACTTGCGCTACCCCCCTGCTGATCAGCTAATGTCTGGAGCACGCCGAGGGGCAAGGCCGAAAGGCCGGATCCCACGGACTACATGCGGGTGTAGTTCAGTAGTAGAACATCCCCCTTCCAGGGGGAAGGCGCAGTGTGCGATTCCTGTCACCCGCTCTGGCACCACCACCGTCACATGCATGCATGGGGGTCCCCCCTGCTCGAGCTTGTCGAGAGCTTGGGGGACGATCGGGTAGGCTGGTGCTCGCACCGATCGGTGGGAGCCGGTCGGGAGCAGTGCGGACGTAGCTCAGTTGGTAGAGCGCAACCTTGCCAAGGTTGAGGTCGCGAGTTCGAGCCTCGTCGTCCGCTCCAGAGAAGCCCCGGTCTTGATGACCGGGGTTTTTTATGTGCCGTACGTCTGACATTTGTCATGCCGAGTGATGACACCGCGCACTGCTGTCCGGCCCCGCCCGCCGGGACGCTGAGGTCATGGACATCAAAGAGCACGAGCACGTGATCAAGGTCACCGACCTCCGGCGTGTCTACGGGGGCGGGTTCGAGGCGGTGCGCGGAATCGATTTCTCCGTGGCCCGCGGCGAGATCTTCGCGCTGCTGGGCACCAACGGCGCGGGCAAGACCTCGACGGTCGAGCTGCTGGAGGGCCTCGCGGCACCGGCGGGCGGGCAGGTGCGGGTCCTCGGCCACGACCCCTACCTGGAGCGGGCCGCCGTACGGCCGCGCACCGGCGTGATGCTCCAGGAGGGCGGCTTCCCGTCCGAGCTGACCGTCGCCGAGACCGCGCGGATGTGGGCGGGCTGCACCAGCGGGGCCCGGCCGGAAGGTGAAGCGCTGGCGCTGGTGGGGCTGGCCGGGAAGGCCGGTGTGCGGGTGAAGCAGCTGTCGGGAGGTGAGCGGCGGCGCCTGGACCTGGCCCTCGCGCTGCTCGGCGAGCCCGAGGTGCTGTTCCTCGACGAGCCGACGGCCGGGCTCGACGTCGAAGGGCGCCGGGACACCTGGGAGTTGGTACGGGCGCTGCGCGACACCGGCACCACCGTGCTGCTCACCACGCACTACCTGGAGGAGGCGGAAGGCCTCGCCGGCCGGCTCGCGATCCTGCACGAGGGCCGCATCGCCGCCTCCGGCACGCCCGCCGAGGTGACCGCGGGCCGGCCCTCCCGCATCTCCTTCGAACTGCCCGAGGGGTACTTCGTCGGCGATCTGCCGCCGCTCGCCGAGCTGGCGGTGTGCGGGCACGAGGTGGCGGGCAGGACCGTACGGCTGCGGACCCCGGAACTCCAGCGGACGGCCACCGGGCTGCTGGTGTGGGCCGAGCGGGCCGGGGTCGAACTGCGCGGCCTCGACATGCGGTCGGCATCGCTGGAGGAGGCGTTCCTCGGGATCGCGCGGGAGCAGGAGCCCACGGCAGGAGCAGCGGCATGAGCACCCTCGCCTTCGCACCGGTGGCCCGGCGGCTGCGCGCCCTGGCCCGGGCCGAACTCACCCTGCTCGGCCGCAACCGCAGTGCCGTGCTCACGGCACTGCTCGCACCGCTCGCGCTGCCGTTCAGCGTGCAGCCCGCGGTCGAACAGATCGACCTCAAGGCCGAGGGACTGACCGTCGGCGCGGTGATGGTGACGGCCGGGATCGGCTTCTCCTTCCTCTTCTGCGTGTACACCGCGCTGGTGAGCTCCTTCGTCACCCGCCGCGAGGAACTCGTCCTCAAGCGGCTGCGCACCGGCGAACTCGGGGACCTGGAGATCCTCGTCGGCACGGCCCTGCCCGCGGTCTGCGTCGGACTCGCCCAGGCGCTGGTGCTGTCCGTGGGCTGCGCGGCGCTCCTCGATGCGGGGGCACCCAGGGCGCCGCAGCTGGCCGTGCTCGGCGTCCTGTCGGGCCTGGTGCTGAGCGCCGCGCTCGCCGCCCTCACCTCGGCCTTCACCAGGACCACCGAGAGCGCCCAGGTCACCGCGCTGCCGCTGGTGTTGGTGTCGATGATCGGCTCGGGCATCGCGATCCCCACCGAGGTGCTGCCCGACCGGTTCGCCTCCGTCTGCGACCTCCTCCCGCTCTCCCCCGCCGTCCGGCTGGTCCGCGCGGGCTGGACCGGCCATCTCGGCGCGTACGAGGTGCTGGGCGCCGTACTGACCTCGCTGGCCTGGACCGTTCTGGCGGTGTTTGCTGTACGGCGGTGGTTCCGGTGGGAGCCGCGGCGCTGAGTACCGGGGAGCACAGGGTGGGGCGGATACGGCGGTTGCATCAGCGTCACTGGCGGGAGCGCAGCAAGGCGGAGCGCGTCGAGCTGCAGAGCGTGGTCACCTGGCACGCCACCATCTGGGTGCTTCCGCTCAGCTGGCTGATGCTGCCGCTGGTCGGCGGGCTCGACCGGCGGCCCGTGCCGATGGTGCTCGGCGGGCTGCTGGTCGCCGTGGACCTGCTGCAGTGCGCGGCCGCGAGCCGGCTCGTCCGGCCGGCGCTCGACCACTACCTGGGGCGCGCCGAACTGCCGCCCCGCTCCCAGCGCACCGCCGCCGTCCTGCTCGGCCTGGCGCTCGCCCTGATCACGGCGCTCGCCGTGGTCGACGGGACCGATCCGGTCACGGCCCGGCTGGCGATCGCGGCGGTGCTCGTGCCGTTCGGACTGCCGTACGCGCTCACCGTGTCCGTCCCGGTGTTCCTGCGCCGATCCGCGGTCCTCACGGCACTGATCGTGGGCGCCCTCTCGATCGTCCGCCTGGACGGTCTCGGTGTCCTCGCCACGACGGTGGTGTGCGGCTTCGCCACCGGCTTCGCCTTGACGGCCGCGCGCTGCGGCGCCTGGACCCTGTCCGTGCTCTGGGAGGCGGAACGCGCCCGCGAGATCGAGGCCCGGCTCGCCGTCGCCGAGGAGCGGCTGCGGTTCGGGCGGGATCTGCACGACGTCCTGGGGCGGAACCTGTCCGTGATCGCCCTCAAGAGCGAACTGGCCGTGCAACTGGCACGGCGGGGACGGCCAGAGGCCGTGGAACAGATGATCGAGGTACAGCGCATCGCACAGGAGTCGCAGCGGGAGGTGCGCGATGTCGTACGGGGCTATCGGGAGGCCGACCTCGATGTCGAACTCCTCGGCGCGCAGGGCGTGTTGACGGCGGCCGGGATCGACTGCGAGATCACCGGTGCCGCCGACGGGCTGCCCGCCGACGTGCAGTCCGCGCTCGGCTGGGTGGTGCGCGAGGCCACCACCAATGTGCTGCGGCACGGGGACGCCGGGCGGTGTGCGGTGAGTCTTCGGGTGCTGGAGGGGCGTGTGGTGCTGACGGTGGAGAACGACGGAGCGTCCGGAGCCCCCGACGGGGGTGGGGGTTCCGGGCTCGCGGGGCTGCGGGAGCGGCTGGCCGTGGTGGACGGGACCCTGACGGCGGGTGCCGTCGGGGAGGACGGGTTCAGGCTGGTGGCCGAGGTGCCCGTGGCGAGTGTGAGCGGAGTCGCGTCATGAGGTCCCCGGTACGGCTGTTGCTCGCCGACGACGAGCATCTGATCCGCGGGGCGCTGGCCGCGCTGCTCTCCCTGGAGGACGACCTCGTCGTGGTCGCCGAGGCGGCGACCGGGCCCGAGGCGCTCGCCATGGCGCGGGCCCATGAACCGGACGTGGCGGTGCTGGATCTTCAGATGCCGGGCGCCGACGGTGTGAAGGTCGCCACATCCCTGCGGGCCGAACTTCCCGGCTGCCAGGTGCTGATCGTCACCGGTCACGGGCGGCCCGGCCATCTGAAACGGGCCCTTGCGGCCGGTGTGCGCGGGTTCGTCCCGAAGACCGTCAGCGCCCAGCGGCTCGCGGAGATCATCCGTACCGTGCACGCCGGAAACCGCTACGTCGACCCCGAGTTGGCCGCCGACGCGATCTCCGCCGGGGACTCGCCACTGACCGCGCGCGAGGCCGAGGTCCTGGAGCTGGCCGCCGACGGGGCACCGGTCGCAGAGATCGCTGAGCGGGCCGCGCTGTCGCCGGGGACCGTGCGGAACTACCTCTCCTCGGCCGTGACGAAACTCGGGGCCGACAACCGTCATGCTGCGGTGCGTCTCGCTCGGGAGCGAGGTTGGGTATAGTTGCTCTCGCGCAGCAGCGCAATGCGGACGTAGCTCAGTTGGTAGAGCGCAACCTTGCCAAGGTTGAGGTCGCGAGTTCGAGCCTCGTCGTCCGCTCCAGCAAGGCCCCCGGTCTCCCGGGGGCCTTTTGCGTTACACCCTTTGCATCACGCCCAGCTCAGGCCGGTCAGGCGCTCGTACGCCTCGATGTACTTCGCCCGGGTGGCGTCCACGACCTGCTGGGGCAGCGGCGGCGGGGGCTGCTCGCTCCTGCGGTCCCAGCCGGACTCGGCGGAGGTCAGCCAGTCGCGCACGAACTGCTTGTCGTACGACGGCTGCGCGCGGCCCGGCTGCCACTGGTCGGCCGGCCAGAAGCGGGAGGAGTCCGGGGTGAGGACCTCGTCGGCGAGGACGAGGGTGTCTGCCTCGAAGCCGAACTCGAACTTGGTGTCCGCGAGGATGATCCCCCGGTCGCGGGCGATGTCCCGGGCCCGGTTGTAGACGGCGAGGGTGGTCTGGCGCAGCTGGGCGGCGGTGTCCGCGCCGACCTGCCGGGCGACCTCCTCGTACGACACGTTCTCGTCGTGCTCGCCGACCTCGGCCTTGGTGGCCGGGGTGAAGATCGGGGCGGGCAGTTCGGAGCCGTCCACGAGGCCCTCGGGCAGGGCGAGGCCGCAGACCGTGCGGGACTCCTGGTACTCGGCGAGGCCCGAGCCGGTGAGGTAGCCGCGGGCCACGGCCTCGACCGGGATCATCCGCAGCGACTTGCAGATCAGGGTGCGGCCCGCCCAGTCGACGGGCGCGCCCGCGGGGAGCTCGGTGCTCAGGACGTGGTTGGGGACCAGGTCGGCGAGCTGGTCGAACCACCACAGCGAGAGCTGGGTGAGTACGCGGCCCTTGTCGGGGATCTCGGTCGGCAGCACCCAGTCGTAGGCGGACATGCGGTCGCTGGCGACCATCACGAGGTCGCCCGCCTCGTTCTGGTACAGCTCGCGCACCTTGCCGGTGTGCAGATGCACCAGACCCGGAACCTGGATCGGCTCGGGCTTTTCGACGAATCCGGACACGGTTCCTCCCCGTGGTTCTGTCCAAGTGGCTCGATTGTCCCGTATGGGTGGCCGGTCATGGACAGCGGGTCAGTCGCGCTTGCAGATTCGATCCAGCAGGTTGGCGGTGGCCCGCTGGATACGGGGGTCCACGTGCCCCGGCCGGTCCAGGGCCGGTGACCAGGCGAAGGTCCCCGACGCGAAGACCAGGGCGCCGGAGGGCGCGCGGTACAGGGAGGTCTCCTGGTGGCGCTGGACGCCGTCGTTGTCGGTGTATGGGGAGTGGGCGAGGAGAATGCGCTCTTCGTGGTCGGGGAGCGGGGTGCGCGGGAAGTAGCGGTCGGCCTCGCCGGCCACCAGGCCCGCCAGCTCGTCGCCCTCGCCGGCGCCGGTCGCCTCCCACAGCCAGTGGCCGGCGTTGCGGACGATCAGCGGGTGGGGCTCGGGGACCCGGCCCGCGTACTGGATGCCGACCAGCTGCTGTTCGGGGCGGTCGATCTCGCGCCAGAGCACCGGCCTGCCCGGCCCCTTGCGCTTGCGGCAGGTGAGCAGGCGGTCCGCGCCGGAGGGCGCGGGGCCCAGTTCCACCTGCCAGTACATGGTGTTGGCGGAGAGGAAGACGAGCGAGGTGCCGCTCTCGCGGGCGATCTCCACCGTGCGGCGCATCTGCGTCGACCAGTACTCGTCGTGGCCGGGGAAGACCAGGCCCCGGTAGCGGGTGGGGTCGACGCGTCCGGCGTGCAGATCGCGGGCGTCGGCGTAGGCGAGGTCGTAGCCGTACCGTTCCGCCCAGCGGATGAAGTCGTAGGCGTGGCCGACGTGCAGGGGCAGGCCCGCGCCCGCGTACGGGCGGTCGAAGGAGACCGTGGTCGCGGCGTCGGCCTCGCCGAGCAGCCGGCCCTTCTCGTCCCAGGCGTGGTAGAGGCTGGCGCCGGTGTGGCCGTCCTCCGGGTAGAGGTTGTAGGCCTGCCAGGTGATGTCGGGGAGCAGCAGGAGCAGATCCGCGGGGTGGTTGTCGCGGACCGTGAACGGCACGTGGGAGCGGTAGCCGTCGGCGGTGGTGAGGACGGCCACGTAGGCGCCGTTGCTCCAGTACGACGGGATCTGCAGCCGCCAGGACAGCCACCAGTGGTGGCAGGAGACCGTGCGGTCGGCGGTCAGCGGCGGGGGCTGGACGATGCCGGAGAGCCGGGGGCTGGTGGTGATCTTGGCGGCGCCGTCACCGCCGTAGTGGCCGATCCGGTAGATGTCCACGCTGAACTGCTGGGGCGGGTCGACGGTGATGTGGAAGTCGACGGCCTCGCCGGGCGCGACCGCGCCGGTGGAGGTGAAGCCCTTGATCTGGCGGTGGACGTCGTCCGCCGAGCGGGGGCCGCCGGAGGGGCGCGGAGCCGGCACCCTCGGCCTGCCGCTGCCCGCCGGGGGCGCGTGCTGCTGGGTCGCGTCCACGTACCAGGGGACGACATGGCCGGTGTCGTCGAAGTAGGTCTCGCTGCCGCGCAGCCAGGGAACCGGTCCCAGGCCGAAGGGGTCCGTGACGGCGTGTGCGAGTGCCCCCGACTCCCAGCGGCGGATGTGCTCGGATCCCATGATCGCTCCCCTCCCTCGGGCCCCCGTACTGTGCGTGCGATGCGGCTGTCGTATGTCGTAAGCCCTTGCCATGTGCGCGATCGGTCCCAGCACATCACATAACGCACGCGCGCGGTCACTATTCGTTGCGAATTGACCTGAAATGGAAGAAGGCGTTCCGCTACGGCGGACCATCGTCCGAGGTCAGACGAGCCGTACCGGCTTCTCCGGGCGTATCCCCGACTCGATCAGCCAGGCTCGAAGCGGGTCCGGATCCCCTTCCTCGGTCAGGCTGAGCACCCGGGAGCTCAGATCCGCGGCCCGCTCGCCGTTGATGAGGAGGGACGGGCCGTCGAGCCAGTCCAGGCCCGGGACCGCGCCCGCCGTGTCCATCGCGGCGCAGCACACCATCGCCGTGACGTGGTCGGCGAGGAGCTCGCGGGCGGTGCGCGGGGGCTGGAGGGGGAACAGGGGCAGGGCGCCGTCGTCCCACAGGCCGGTGTCGGGACCCTGGCCGGGGCGGGCCGAGCCGGTCGGCGGTGCGGCGGAGGCGGAGGCGCACGCGGAGGCCTCCTCACGGGCCAGCTCCGCGCTGAGCCGCGCGGCGAGGGCGGCACCGCGCTGGTTCTCGGAGTCGCCGTCGGGCTCGTCGTCGTATGCGGGGGTGTCGGGGAAGGGCCGGTCGTGGCCGACGGCTCCTGGGGCTCCTTGGGCTCCTTCGGCTTCTTCGGCTCCTTCGGCTTCTTCGGCTCCTTCGGTGACCGCGCCCTCGGGTGACTTGTCCTCCGCGGCCATCGCGGCTCCCTCGCCGCACGCAGCGGTCGGCGAGGAGTGGCCGTCGGTCTCGTCGTCCGGTGGATCCGACAGGTGGTCGAGGACGCGGGACAGGGTGGGGCCGCCGGGGGCCGAGGCGGTGGGGTCGGGGGTGGTGCGGACACCGAGGGAGTCCAGGACGCGGTGGAGACGGGCCGCGTCGGTGCGCCACTTCCGGTCCACGACCTCGTCCGGATACTCCTGCCAGTCCACCGGGGACCAGTCCGGGCCCGGCTCCGCGGGGCCGCCGTGGAAGAGACGGGCGGCGAGCAGGGAGGCGGCCTCGTCCATCGCGCCGGGCTCTTCCAGCAGGTCACAGGCGGGGCGCTCGCCGAGCCGGGAGGCGAAGCCCTCGGCCAGGCGATCCCGGCGGGACAGCTCGGTGAGCGCCGCCACCACGCCCGCGTCGAGACGCGAGGGCCAGCGGCCCATCCGCCAGGCCGGCAGCGCGACCCGGGTCAGCAGCCGGTCCCAGCCCGCGTACGCCAGCCCCACCTGTTCCTGGGCGACGATCCGCAGGCCGTAATCCACAGCCTGTGCACGCTCGGCGGCCGCGGCGGCCACACCCCTCTCCATCTCGGCCGCGTGCTCCCGGCAGCCGCGCAGCATCAGTCGCGCCACCCAGCCGACGCCCGCGAGCACGGAGCGGGTGAGCGGGCCGCGGCCGGGTGCGGAGGTCACGGCGACCGCCGCGTCCAGCCCCCGGACGAAACGGCGGGCGGCCGCTATGTCCGGGTGCGCCGAGGGACCCGTACCGGCGACGACCGGAGCGAGCACCGCGCGCAGTTCGCCGACCCGCATCCACCACAGGAACGGGGAGCCGATGACGAGGACGGGCGCGGCCGCCGTACGGCGCTGGGCGCGCCGGCCCGGGTCCGCCAGCTCGTCGTGGTGCTCGGGCGGGGGCGGGCCGTGCGCGGGGTGGGTGCGGTCCTCCAGCCAGCTGTCGCAGTCCGGGGTGAGCGCTATGGCGGAGGGCGCGGGCACGTCGAGCCGGTCGGCGAGGTCACGCACCATCCGGTACAGGTCGGGGGCGGACTCCTCAGGGATCGCGACCGTCGGACTCACGGCCGGACGGGAGCGGGCCACGATCAGCGCTATGCCCGCGGCGGCCAGCAGCACCAGCAGCGCGACCCCGCTCACGGTCCAGCGGGCGAGGTCCCAGCTGCGGCCCGGCAGATGTCCCGTGGAACCGCCGGCCAGCAGGATCACGGCCGCCGCCGCGGGCAGCAGGGCCACGGCCAGCGCCCGGCCGCGGATCCGCAGCACGGCGAGGGCCCGGGACCGCGCCGCCTGCGCGCCCGCCTCCACACCCATTCCGGTCACGACCGGAGGTCACCCCCTCGCTGATGCCCTGGTGCTGTCCTGGCGTTGCTCACTCCCCCACTGTGGCACCCGCCGGAGACATCGCAATGCCGGTGGGCCAAGTGCCGGAACGCTTGCGCCGCACCCTAGTTGGGGCCTCGGCCCCCGTCAGCCGGATGGGGCATTGCTCACTCGATGGAATGGCTTTGGTCAGAGCTGTACGACAGACAGCAATGATCGGGCCCCGGATTTCTCCGGGGCCCGAGTTGGCGTTCGGCGTGTGGCGTTTGTACGGCGGTTACACGCCCGCCGCCGCCTTCGCGGCGATGTCCGTGCGGTGCTGCGAACCGTCGAGGCCGATGCGCTCCACGGCCGCGTACGCCCGCTCGCGGGCCTCGGTGAGGTCCTTGCCGGTCGCCGTGACGGACAGGACGCGGCCACCGGCGCTGACGACCGCGTCGCCCTCGCGCCGGGTGCCCGCGTGCAGCACATACGCGTGCGGGGCGTCCTCGGCGGCCACCCGGTCGAGGCCGGTGATCGGGTCGCCGGTGCGCGGGGTGCCGGGGTAGTTGTGCGAGGCGACGACGACGGTGACCGCCGCGTCCTCGCTCCAGCGCAGCGGGGCCAGGTCGTCGAGGGCGCCGTTCGCGGCGGCGAGCAGGACACCGGCCAGCGGAGTCTTCAGCCGGGCCAGGACCACCTGGGTCTCCGGGTCGCCGAAGCGGGCGTTGAACTCGATGACCCGTACACCGCGCGAGGTGATCGCGAGACCGGCGTAGAGCAGCCCGGAGAAGGGGGTGCCGCGTCGGCGCATCTCGTCGACCGTGGGCTGCAGAACGGTCTGCAGGACCTCTTCCACCAGCTTGGGCTCGGCCCACGGGAGCGGGGAGTACGCGCCCATGCCGCCGGTGTTCGGGCCCTCGTCGTTGTCGAGGGCCCGCTTGAAGTCCTGCGCCGGCTGGAGCGGTACGACGGTCTCGCCGTCGGTGATCGCGAAGAGGGACACCTCGGGGCCGTCGAGGAACTCCTCGATGACGACCCGCTCGCACTCCGCCGCGTGCGCCTTGGCGGCCTCGATGTCCTGGGTGACGACCACGCCCTTGCCCGCGGCCAGCCCGTCGTCCTTGACGACATAGGGGGCACCGAAGGCGTCGAGGGCCGCGGCCGCCTCCTCCGCGGTCGTGCAGACATAGGACCGGGCGGTGGGCACGCCGGCGGCCGCCATCACGTCCTTGGCGAAGGCCTTGGACCCCTCGAGCTGCGCGGCCTCCTCGGAGGGGCCGAACACCGGGATGCCCGCCTCGCGCACGGCGTCGGCGACCCCGGCGACCAGGGGGGCCTCCGGGCCGACGACCACGAGGTCGGCTTCGAGCTCCGTGGCCAGCGCGGACACGGCCTTGCCGTCCAGGGCGTCCACCTGGTGCAGCTCGGCGACCTCGGCGATGCCGGCGTTGCCGGGGGCGCAGTGCAGCGCGGTGACGTCGGGGTCGAGGGACAGGGAGCGGCACAGGGCGTGTTCGCGGGCGCCGCTGCCGATGACGAGGACCTTCACGGGGTCAGCCTATCCGGCGTGGGCCGGGGTGTTTGTACGGGCTTCCGAGGGCTGGGAGCGGAGACAGCTGTGCGTTCCTCCGAAGGACGGCCTCCGTGCCCCGCGTCTCCCACCCCGTTGGAGAACTTCTCCATTCGTTGGAGAACTCCTCATTCGTTGGAGAACTCCTCGACGACCGTCGCCCCCAGCTCCCGCACGATGAGGTCATGGCCGGAGAGGGCCGACTCGTCGAGGTCCGGGTCGTCGTCCTCCGGGATGTCGTCCTCGGGAGCCACCGGGGGCGGCTCGGGGGCGGCTGTCGGCTGGGGTGCCGGGGTCGGGGTGGGGGCAGCCTGGGCCGGCGGCTGGGCCTGAGGAGCCGCGGGGGACGGCTGGGGGGCGGCGGGGCGTTGCGCGGGGGCGCCCTGGTTGCCGTAGCCACCGGCGCTCTGATTGCCGTAGCCACCGGCGCCGCCTCCGCCGTACCCCGGGGAACCGCCGGACGGCGGGGGCGCCGAACCGCCCGACGGGTCGACGATCGCCTCGACCTTCCACTGCACGTTGAACTGCTCGGCCAGCGCCTGCCGCAGCACGTCCTCGCTGCCACTGCTCGCGAAGTTGTCGCGGGCGCCGGCGTTGACGAAGCCGAGCTGGAGGGTGATGCCGTCGAACCCGGCCACCTGGGCGTTCTGGCTGAGCAGGATCCAGGTGAAACGGCGACGGTTCTTGACCGCCTCCAGGATGTTCGGCCAGAGCATGCGGGGGTCGAGGCCACCGGGCACGGGTGCCGCGGGAGCGGCGGGCGCCGCCGGGGGCGCGGAGGCAGCGGAGGCGGGGGCGGCCGGAGTCTGGGACGACGGCCGCTGCCCGCCGGGGCAGCCGTGGGCCAGCCGCCGGGACAGCCACGGCACCGGCGGGTGCGGCAGTGGGCCAGGCACCGGCGGCCGGGGCCTGGGCGGCGGGGGCGGGGGCGGGAGCAGATGGCTGCGGGGCGGCTGCCGCGGGGGAGTCGACACGGGAGCAGGAGACTGGACGCCCTGTTCACCACCAGCGGCCGCCGCACCCACCGGAGCCGGAGAGTCCGAAGCACCCCGGTGGCCCGCACGGCCGCCCGGGCCGCCGCCATGCCACCGCCCGGCGGAGCGGGCGTCGCACCGGCGGCCGGGGCCGCACCCATGTGTGCCTCGGGCCCGGGAACGTACCCCGTCACCGGCGCACCACCGCCGCCGGAGAAGTTGACGCCCCGCTCGATGCGGTCGAGGCGGGCCATCACCGAGCGCTCGTCGCGGTAGGCGGCGGGCAGCAGCACGCGCGCGCAGATGAGCTCGAGCTGGAGGCGGGGCGAGGTGGCGCCGCGCATCTCGGTGAGCCCCTCGTTGACGAGGTCGGCGGCGCGGCTGAGCTCGGCGGCGCCGAAGATGCCGGCCTGGGCCTGCATACGCTCGATGACATCGGCCGGAGCGTCGATGAGCCCCTTCTCCACGGCGTCCGGGACGGCGGCGAGGATCACCAGGTCACGGAGGCGCTCCAGCAGGTCGGCGACGAACCGGCGGGGATCGTTGCCGCCCTCGATGACACGGTCCACGACCTCGAACGCCGCGGCCCCGTCCCCGGTGGCGAACGCCTCGACGACGGAGTCCAGCAGCGACCCGTCCGTGTACCCGAGGAGGGAGGTCGCCATGGCATACGTCACACCGTCCGCGCCCGCACCGGCGAGCAGCTGGTCCATGACGGACATGGAGTCACGCACGGACCCCGCGCCCGCGCGCACCACCAGCGGCAGCACACCCTCCTCGACGGGGATGTCCTCCTTCTGGCACACCTCGCCGAGGTAGTCCCGCAGGGTGCCCGGCGGGACGAGCCGGAACGGATAGTGATGGGTGCGCGAGCGGATGGTCCCGATGACCTTCTCGGGCTCGGTGGTCGCGAAGATGAACTTGAGATGCTCGGGCGGCTCCTCGACGACCTTGAGCAACGCGTTGAAGCCCGCCGACGTGACCATGTGGGCCTCGTCAATGATGTAGATCTTGTACCGGCTGCTCGCGGGGCCGAAGAAGGCCTTTTCGCGCAGCTCGCGGGCATCGTCCACGCCACCGTGCGAAGCGGCGTCGATCTCGATCACGTCGATCGATCCGGGCCCGTTCCTGGCCAGGTCCCGGCAGGACTGGCACTCGCCGCACGGGGTCGGCGTGGGCCCCTGCTCGCAGTTCAGGCACCTGGCGAGGATCCGCGCGCTGGTCGTCTTGCCACACCCGCGCGGCCCGCTGAACAGGTACGCGTGATTGACCCGGTTGTTCCGCAGCGCCTGCTGCAACGGGTCCGTGACATGCTCCTGCCCGATGACCTCGGCGAAGGACTCCGGGCGATAGCGGCGGTACAGCGCGAGAGACGACACGCATACGAGGTTATAGGCGCCCACCGACAACCAGCCCCGCCCGCAAACACAGACGCCCCCCACGCACCCGCCAGAGCCGACCTACCCTTGCTGCCTTCCGGCCCTGGGGGAGTTCAGTCAGATAGCGCCGCGTGAGGGGCTGCGCACAGAGTACCCGATCCCGGCCAGCAGGAACGAGTTCGCGAGCACTCCCCTCGGTCATGTAATGTTTCCGGCGGAGGATTCGCCTAGAGGCCTAGGGCGCACGCTTGGAAAGCGTGTTGGGGGCAACCCCTCACGAGTTCGAATCTCGTATCCTCCGCCAGTGCCTCACCGGGCACGTTGTCGAAGGGCCCCACTGTTCGCAGTGGGGCCCTTCGACGTTGTCCGTCTCAGTTTCCGTCTCAGTTCGTCTTCGGGAGCTCCCAGAGGGCATCGCCGACTTGCTGGGCGACTTTCCGCGGCAGGGTTCCGGTGACGTGCATGTACCGAGCCCGCATCCGGGCCGCTCCCCCGGGCTCCCAGCCCATGATGGCGTCGACCACGACGTCCGGGACGCCGAGGATCAGGAGGACGGTCGCGGCGGTGTGGCGCGCGTCATGGAGACGGCCGTCCCGTACGCCCGCGTCCTTCAGGAGCTTCTTCCAGATGTGGAAGTCGGTGTTCGGGCTGAGAGGGCCACCAGTAGGGGAGGCGAAGACGTATCCCTTGTCCTCCCAGTCCGTACCGGCAACACTCCGCTCCCTCTCCTGCTCCGCCTGGTGCTGGCGGAGAAGCTTGATCAGCGGGTCGGGCAGGCCGATCGTGCGACGCCCGGCACGAGACTTTGTGGACTTGTGCTCTCGGCGGGTCTGCTGCTTCTGGGGGCAGTACCCCGCCTTCCGACCGCAGGGATCGTCTCCACAGCCGTGGGCGTACTTGGGACGGAGACGGTTCTTGCGGATGCGGACGTATCCCGCGTCCAGGTCGACGTCTTCCCAGTGGAGCCCGAGAGCCTCCCCCTGCCGGAGGCCGAGCGCCAGGGCGACGACCCAGCGAGCGCTGTTGCGGAGCTTGGCCGCCTCGACGAGAAGACTCTGAACCTCCTCGATCGTGAACGGCTCGATGTCCTCTTCTTCGAGACGCGGAGCCTTGGCGATCTCGGCCACGTTCGTGACCACGTGCCCACGCCGCTTGGCCTCACCGAGAGCGACCCGGATCGTCCGGTGCGCATGGTGGGCGGTGCCGGCGGAGCTCCCGGCGTCCTGCATCTTCGATATCGGGTCCGGTCACGCGGGCGGCAGCGGCGGCGGCTTGGATGGCGTCGGCGAGGAGCGTGGTCGAGGCCCATGCCGGGGGTGCCATTTCTCCTCCTTCCGGGCCGTCCAGGCGGATGACCGCGTGGAAGTGGACCGCGCCGCGCTTCTGGTACTCGGCCACCTTCGCGAAGGAGATGCGGGCGTGGTCGCGGAAGGCCCGTTGGGTGAGGCCGGCGCGCTTGGCCACCTCTCGGCGGAGGTAGATCGAGAAGCGCCGCCACAAGGCACCAGCGTGGGCGTTCCAGAGGACGGCAGCTTCGTAGTCGTAGGTGTCGGGGCTGAGGGGTGTCCCCAGGGCGGGATCGTGTTCGTCGTGGCGGACGCCGCAACGGCAGTCTCGGCCGCCGTTGGGGCGGTTGTGGACCGGGCCGAAGCTCGGGGCGGTCAGGGTGGCGAAGACCCGGGGGTGGGTGGCTACCTCCTCCGAGGCGCCTTTGCCGCCGCGTAGTCCGGCGGTGATCAGGTGGTAGGTGTCGCGGCGGTAGGTCTCGGCGCAGGCGGGGCAACGGGTCGCACGGCGGTTGTTGCAGCGGACCAGGAGCTGCCCGGCGGGGAGCGTGGAGGAGTCGAGGTGGTGCAGGACGTTGCCGATTTCGCCGGTCGTCCTGTCGACCGCGTACTCCGTGCGGTGGCCGTCGAGGCGGACGGGATGAGTGCAGCCGCCCAGGCCGGAGAGTTGGCGGGCCAGCTCGGGCATGGTGCCGAGGGAGGCCAACATGGAGAGTTCCGCCAGTGGGGGCGGAGCCTGCCGGGTGATGATAGGTGTTCCTTTCGGCTGTTTCGGTGGTTGGGAGGGACGGCCCCGGGGCGGCGGGATGCTTGGCGGCGTTGTTGCCGCCCCGGCGGCCGGTCAGCGCCTGTTGGCGCCGTTGAGGAGCGAGCGCAGGACCACGGCGGCGATAGCCACGGACACGGCCGTGATGGCGACGGCCGCCAGGAGCGCCGTCAGGACGACCCCCACGACCACCACGGCGGCGACGGCGCCCGCGTAGGGCGTGAGCGAACGGCCGGCGAAGGGCGTCGGGGCTTGCGTCTGCCGCCTGAGTGCTCTCCTGGACAGTCCGAGGCTCTTCCGGCGTCGGCGCGGTGTCCGTCCCCGGCGCCCCGTGAACGAGCAGGGTTCCGCCGAGGAAGGCGACGGCCGGCCATCCGGCGACGAGGATGCGCAGCCAGGCCGGTACGGCGTCCAGGTCGAGCAGTCCGGCCGTGGCGATGTTGGCACCGAGCGACGCGGTCAACGCGACGAGGAACCAGCACCAGGCGGCTGCCTTGGCCCCGCCGGAACGGAGCCGTCGCCACGCGGCGACCAGGAGCAGATCCACGCTGATCGGGTAGGCCCATGCCTTCCAGCCGTCTTGTCCGGCAGCGGCGGCGAGGTCGTGCAAGTAGGCGAAGGACAGGGCACCGGCAATGACGGCCTGGACCAGGACCGCGTCAGCGCGGAGGGCGGTGTGGGCCATCAGGACGCCTCACCGGGGTATGCGGGTGCGGTGCCGGGGTCGTAGTCGGTCGGGAGGACGCCGGGCGGCGGTTCGGGCAAGGACGCGGCCAGGGACGGGCCCACGGCGGCGATGAAGTCGGTATCCGCGTCCACGGTGTGCGCGTACAGGGCGAGTCGGCCGAGCATGACGACGGTCCGGGTGAAGTCCTCGCATGCGGAGCACATGACGGATACCGTCCCTTCTTCAGGCATGGCGGGGGTAAGGACTTGGCGCGGTACGGCCGCGCCGGCCGTTGGATCGGCAGTGGCTACTCGGTCACGGAGAGCGGGGCGGGGAACGTCCCGGAGTCGCCCAGGGGCACGGGCCGCACGTAGGGGCGGAACGGGGCGAGCGCCGGTACGTCCGGGGCGAGATCAGCCGTCTCGCGGCAGACGGCAGCAGCGTCGGCGAGGGACAGGTACGGGGTGCGCATCCGGGACCAGCCCCCGGAGGTGTCCCCCGCCACGGCCAGGCCGGGCAGTTCGGCGGCGATGGCGCAGGCCGCGTACACCGACTCGGGGGCGATGTCGCCGAGCGCCATCTTCGCGGAGGCTTCGTCGTTGACACGGTGGCAGACGCGGCCGGTGAGCTGGGCCCGGAGCATGGTCGCTCCCTTGCCCAGTTCGGCACCGAACCGCTGTCCGCACACCTCTAGGTAGATTCCGGCGGCGCGGCCGAGCTGGGCGAGTCGGATCAGGTGAGTGACCATCTCGTCCCGCCGTTCCTCGTCCTTCCGCGAGGCGACGAAGCGTTGAGCCGCAACCAGCTGGCCCGCGCGATCATGACGACAGCCGCCCTCGGCGAAGTCGAGGCCCACAGTCGCGAAATCTGCGGCTACTCGGAGATCGACTACGAGCGCAACAAGGCCGCTTGGCTCCGCGAGCAGCCCCCGTCGAAGCTGGACCCAGAGGCGGTCCTGACCAAGCTGGACGCCTTCGAGACCGAGGCACGCAGCCACGAAGTCACCCACACCACGTTCCGCCACCTCACCGAGGCCCTGAACCTCAACGGCAACCAGCGCCAGGACCTGCGCGAGCTACTCATCAACAGCCGCCCGGAACAGTACGACGCGCCCCTGTGGCGCATCACGACTCAACCTGAGTAACAACCTTCTTCACGGGTTCAAGCACCGTCGTCGCTTCGCTCCTCCGGGCGGGCACACAGTGCATGAGGTCAGAACACGTCGTGGCTGGGGCCGGTCGGCTCCACGACTTTAGCCAGCCACTTTGGCGCGAGCCTCGAAGATCATGGCCCCAACGTCGTGCTTTACCGGGCAGGTCCACAGGCTGCCCGACGCGCCGGAAGCTTACGGGGCCATGATCACTCGCGCCAAAGCAGCTCCCGGCCAAAGTCGCTACACCGACCTACGTCAGTTTGCGCAGGTAGAAAGCCCCGCTCGTAGGTCCGGGCATCGCGACGGCCGGCGGGGCCAAGGAGGGCCCCAGTTCATCGGGTGGAAGTGGTCCCACGCCGTTGCCGACCCCCGTGCCGGATGTGTGGGGCAGGTGCGCGACTGGCCCTAGATCATCTCAATCGCGAGCCCTTGCGTGCGGTCATGCGCAGTAGGAAGATCCTGCCGATCAAGGGAGATGTGATGCTGCGGTTTATGGACTGGTCTGTCGTCGCAATGGGATGCCTGCTGGTTCTCGGAAGCCTCGTCGGCCGGTGGTGGGAGCGTACCCAGGCTCGGAAGGGAGAGGGAGTGGGCCTCGACCGGGGCATGCGCTTCCTCTGGGCGTGGCTCCCCCTCCTCATGGGTCTCGGGATGATCGGCACCAAGGTGCCGGGCCTGTTGCACGCGCCCTACTCCGTTGTCGAGGTCGTTGACGCGCTCAACTTCGTGCTCGCGGTTACGGTGTCGGTCTTCACCCTCCGCACAGTGCGTCGCTTCTTCCTGGCTCGTGGCGCCATGTGACAGCAACCCAGCCGACGCAGATCCTCGGCGCCTAGCCATAGTGGGACACGTCCTCGCGCCCTCGCGGCTCCCGGATCCGTCGGCTTGATCTCAGACATGAGCCGCAGCCAAGCCGTGCCCGCTGCGTGCCCGGTCCGACGGGACGCAGCGGGGACTCACGGGGAACAGCGGCGGCGATCGAGCTCCGGCCCAGGTCAGCGAGTTGCCAGGTCAGCCGCCATCCGCATGCGGCGTCTTCCAAACTGGCTACTCGATCGGCCAACCGCGCTTCCGGCCGCGTTGTACCCTCCGGTTTTAGAGAGGGGGATCTCCATGGTGTACCTGGCACGGCCAGACGCCCGCCTGCGGACCCGCCTTCGGGACTACCTCCTGCTGAGCGCTTGGTTCGGCCTCGTGGCAGTCGCGGCACACAAGTGGGTCCCGGAGACTTGGAGGCAGTCGATCGAAACGGCGATCACATTGTCCGCAGGTTGGGTCACCTGGCTTGAGCTTCGCGCGTGGAAGTACCGGCGCCGAACTGGGCGAGGGCTCGAACCGTAGGTGCTGAGCAGTACAGCGAAATACAGCATCGAGGATTCGTGGCACAGTCTCCGGGCCGTGCCACTCTCGTGCCAGAACGAGCGGGGAACAGCGGGGAATCAGGGTACGCAAGGCACACACGCCCAGCATCCGCGCAAGGCGGGGAATCCACAGGTCAGGGCCATGATCGCCCAACCTCGCTCCTAAAGCGGGTGTCGCAGGTTCGAACCCTGCCGGGGGCACCAGCTAAAAGGCCCCGGACCGATCTTGGATGCTGTTGGTTAATCCGGGGCCTGGCGTGTCGTCGGCCTTCAAGACCTGGTTGTGGTCTTGAAGGCCGACGTTGTCGTATGGGGTGGGTGCGGGTGTCGATGCAGCCGAAGGGGTCTGGGGAGATCCCGGCGGAGACGGTGCGGGTGGCTCGGGCCGCGTTCCCGAAGGGGAGCCCGGCGATCCGGGTGCGGGACGAGCTGGGGCCGTTGTTCACGGACGAGGAGTTCGCGGACCTGTTCCCGGTACGGGGCAGGTCTGCCTGGTCACCGGGGCGGCTCGCGCTGGTACTGGTGTTGCAGTTCCTCGAAGGACTCACCGACCGGCAGGCCGCGGAGGCGGTCCGGGCCAGGATCGACTTCAAGTACGCCCTCGGCCTTCGGCTGGACGATCCGGGGTTCGACTTCTCGGTGCTGTCGGAGTTCCGGGATCGGCTGGTGGAGGCCGATGCCGGGCGGCGGGTGCTGGACGGCATCCTGGTCGCGGCCCGGGAGAAGGGCCTGCTCAAGACGGCGGGCCGGGCCCGCACCGACGCTACGCATGTGCTGTCGTCGGTGCGGGAGCTGTCCTGGCTGGAGATGGTGGCCGAGACCCTGCGGTCCGCGCTCAACGCACTTGCCCAGGCTGCCCCGGACTGGCTGGCGGGTGTTGCGGAGCCGGAGTGGTTCAGGCACTACGCCGCCAGGGCCGAGGACTCCCGGTTCCCCAAGGCCCGCGCCAAGCGTGATGAGGTGGGCTTGCGGGTCGGTCGTGACGGGATGCTGCTGCTTGAGGCGGTCTTCGCCGCTGACACGCCGCCCGGCCTGGGCACGCTGACGGAGGTGGAAACATTGCGGCAGGTGTGGGTCCAGCACATGGGTGCGGACCAACCTTGGTGGATGAGGGCGACTTGTGAGGGCAAAGGCATGATCGGATAGACAGTGCGGCCTCGCGACCAGTTCGCAAGCAGGCCCTCGGTGCTGTCGACGGCAGAGACGATCATTGTGACTGGCATGTCGTTGTCGCCCCAGGTGTTCCACACAGCCCAGCCATCTGTGCGGGGCTCAACGCCAAGACGCGTGCACGCATCCTCGTACGTCTCCGTCCATCCGGTCGGCATCGCTTCGGGACGGAGGATGACTACGCCGGCGAGCTTGACCACCGGGCGTTCCTCCTCCTCTGTGCAGCCGTCGCCCGGGAAGTGGTAGTGCCGGATGGATCGGGCGAGAGCATTCACCGCTCGTTGCAGACCGGTCGCGTCATCTGGATCCGGGGCGTACGAAAGCCAGCCCTCGCCTCCAGCTGCGGACACAACAGCCCGCGCCAGGCGTTCCACCTCGCGCAGATAATCCAGCTCCGTCATCTCCGGTCGCGTCACACCCCGCAGCGTGACACCCGGACCTGCCGAGCGACATCGGGTTTGTCCTCAGTCCTGGGGCCGTCCCTGGGCCGTCCGAGGGTGGCCAGTGACGACAGATGACGACAGTCGACGACGGCTCTCCCCCTGCTTGGAGATGGCGCCGTAGGTACCGGCGCAGGTGCTCATCCATGAACGTAAGTTGAGGAACTCCAGACTTTCAGCCGCTGAGTCGCCCCCGCGGCGATCGCCTCGGGATGTGGTCAGGCTCCTCCGGTTCAGCCAGCGAGCGGGGGAAGACGCCGATCAAGTCACGAGAGGATGCCCTCTTCGCATACCCGGCGGGCGACCTCGCGGAGCTTGATGTTGTTCGCCTGTGAGTAGCGGCGCAGCACGTTGAAGGCCTCCTCCTCGTTCACGCGGTGGCTGCCCATGATGATGCCCATGGCTTCGCCGATGACGTGGCGCGTGGCGACAGCCTGTTCCATCTGCGCGTGGGTACGAGCCGCGGAAAAGGCGACCGCCGCATGCGAGGCCAGCAACAAGCCAGCCAGCTCGCTGTCGTCGGTGAACGCACCGGGTTTGCGGGAGTAGAAGTTCAGCGCGCCGAGGTCTTCATCCTCGGTGAACAGCAGGAAGCCCATCATGCTGCCCACATCGAGCGCATGGGCCCGCGGGGCATAGGTGGGCCACCGCTGCTGCTCGGCGGTGAGGTCGGCGATGCGGAAAACCCGCTCGCCCAGCGAGCTGCGTGCGGCATCGAAGCACGGCCCTTCCCCAGCCGCTGCTGCAGCAGGTCGCTGTCGATGACCAGCTGATCGGTCGGGGCAAGCGTCTCCACCTTCATGCCGTGCAGCACAAGGATTCCAGCCGCGTCACAGCCCTCGACCAGCTCGGTGGCCGACGCTGTGATCCTCTCCAGCGTGGCACTCACCGACTCCTGCGCCAGAAGATCACGCGCCATCGATGCCAGCTGCTGCCCGAAGTGACCCCAGTCCACTCCGTCCTCCACTACCTGTCCCGGCCTGGACAACCCTCATACCCGACTTTCACACAAACCTCACGACGATGACTCGTCAGGTGCTGCCGGCCTTGGCCTGTGCCCCTCCCGTGTCCGATCCAAGGGCTAGAGAGGGGGAACAACGGGGAGTCACAGCGACGGAGCGAAGAAGACGCAGGTCAGCATCTCGCCAGGTCGCACCTAGTCCGCATACGCGATCTTCCAAACTGGGGCCCCTGCACACTGGCCGATCCCCTCGAGCCACTTGACCGGTACGGTTCGTGCATGGCTGTCAGACCTTCGCAGCGCTGGCGTGACGGGATTGCCGAGGAGGCGCGAGAGATAGCGGCCGGCACCTTGGACCCTCAGTGTGCGTACATGGCGGACACGTATTCCGAGTCCTTCCTTAGTGCTACCGATGCCGCCCTGGTCGAGTTTGAGGGTGCCGTGGAAGCACTTGTCGCGCCTTCGGATGAGCAGATCCTCGCTGTCGTGCAGCGTGTCGTCCTGGTTCTCAACGGCGTCAACGAACAGCACGAGGGTGGTACGTACGACACCGACGAGCGCGAGGAACTGTGCCTCTTCGTCGATGCAGTCCTCACTGAGCACAGCATCGACGTCGCCGGGTTTGCCGCACGCCACGGCGTGAGCCGGTACGAGATCACCGACCGGTGGCGGCGCTGGTAAAGGCTCTGTGTACAGCAGCTCCGACCACCGGGAGGCAGGTGATCCCGCCCCGCCGGAGCCCATCGCGATGCGGGCTGCAGGCACCTCGTCGCGTTGTCCGGTCGAAAGCGCGAATGGTGTGGCCGTTGGATGAGGCGGGAGGGTGGAGCCGACCATCTCCGCCTGACCGGCCGTCGGTCGGCCCTCCGACCAGCCCTTCGCCCGCGTGCCCCCTGCCTTCACAGATGCCGTGGCCTGCGACTAATGTTTCGCCGCTGCCGTGCGGACGATCACGACGCCGTCCGTTCACCTTGGGGGAGGGGTACGGCGGCCAACCATTCACTTGTGGGGGCACATTGAACATGCGTACGCGCCGCAGACTCGCGGCGCTCATCAGCGCCGCCGCGCTCGCGGCGGGGCTCGTCGCCGCGCTTCCGGGGCCGGCGGCGGCCGTCCCCAGCAGTTGGCCCGCCAGCGACGGGAAGCTGCTGTACACCGACGGCGGCGGCTGGATGCACTCCATCAACGCTGACGGGTCCTGGTGGTCCTCGTTCAGCACGTCCGGAAACCAGGGCGCCTGGTCCGCCGACGGCAGCCAGATCGCGTTCGTGAACGGCGACTACATCGGCACGGCATGGGCCGACTCGGAGGACATCGGCATCCGCATCGCCATGCCGTCGGGCAGCGGCTGGCATCCGCACGATCCGACCTTCTGGTACGGCGGCGGCGACATCGTCTTCACGGCCGGTGGCCGGCTGCGGGTGACCGCGGCCGACGGCACCCGCCCGCCCAAGGCCCTGTTCGGCACCGACGTCGACGGCTGCGACTCCCAGCCGAGCGGCGCCGTGAACGGCATGCTCGCCTTCGTACGGACGGGAACGAGTTGCGCCACCACCGGCACCCCGGCCGTCTGGATCTACAACGGCCGTTCCGGCGCGTTCACCAAGGTGGCCGACGACGCGAGCGAGCCGAGCATCTCCCCCGACGGCCAGTCGGTGGCCTTCACCCGGTCGGTCGACGGACACAAGCAGCTCTTCACGGTCAAGACCGACGGCACCGGGCTGACCCAGCTCACCACGGACGCGACCGACCACAACCGTCCCGCCTGGTCGCCACAGGGCGACCGGATCGCGTACGACATCTACGTCTCCGGCAATCCGGACGTCCCCCAGGGCCCGCAGGTGTGGATCCACGGCCTCGGCACGGGCACGGAGACGCAGGTGCCCACGGCCGACGGCGCCAACGTCGCCTGGCAGCCGCTCCGTAACAACGCGATCTCCCGTGTCTACGGCTCCGACTCCTACGACACGAACATCGCGTCGTCCAAGTGGACCTGGAACACGGTCGGTACGAGCACGCCCGGCCTGAAGAACGCCAACGCGGCCGTGCTCATCAATAAGTCGGACTCGGCGTACGCCACCACCGCGACCTCCCTGGCCGGCAAGAAGCGAGGGCCGGTGCTGATGACCTCCGGCACGGGCCTGGACTCCTCGGTGCAGACGGAGCTCAAGCGCATGCTGCCGAAGGGCAAGACGGTCTACCTGATCGGCGGGAGCACGATCCTCAACAGCACGGTGGCGTCAGAGGGCATTTGATCTAGGCGAATTGCCCTTTCTATTCTAGTAAGTCCCTCGCCAGGTTGGTGTCGTCTCGTCCGTTATGCGCTTGGCGAGGTTGTCGATCGAGGCGACGTGGATCATGGCCTCGGAGCTGGCGGGAAGGGTCTCGTAATCGCGAGAAAGGCGCCGGTGCAACATAAGCCAACCCAGGCTTCGCTCGACTACCCAGCGTCTTTTGACAACGTGAAAGCCGCGAACTCCGGGGTTTCTGTTGACGACTTCGACGTCGATTCCGAGACGTGCGCCGTGCTCGATGACGGCGTTCTTGAAGCCGGTGTCGACCCAGCTCTTGGCGATGGTTGGATACGTCTTCTTGGCTTGGTCGAGAAGACGTATTCCTACGGCGTTCTCGGAGAGGCTCGCGGCGGTGACAGTCACGGCGAGGATGAGTCCGATCGTATCGGTGAGTATGCCTCGCTTGCGGCCGACGATCTTCTTGGCGGCGTCCGTTCCCTGGCTGGTCAGGGGCACGTTGGTGGAGGTCTTCACGCTCTGGGTGTCGATGACGGACCCTGTGGGTTCGGGCTTGCGCCCTTCCTTCACGCGGGCGAGCCCGGTCAGGTCGTAGTTGAGCTGGGCGAGGATTCCCTCATCGCGCCAGGCGGCATAGTAGGCGTAGACGGTGCCGTAGTTCGGGAAGTCGTGTGGGAGGTATTTCCAGGGGATTCCCGTGCGGTTGATGTAGAGGAGTGCGTTGAATACGTCGCGCAGGTCGACCTTGGTAAGCGGCTGCCCGGTGGGTCTGCGGTCGAGCCGGGCTTTTCTCCAGGCCGTCAACGTCGGCTCGATTAGGGCCCATCGGGCGTCGGAAAGGTCGCTGGGGTACGGCTTCCGCTGGCTCACGTTCCAGAGGGATCATGGGTGTGACGGAAGATCGGGTTCCGGTGATCATCGGGCGGTTCCGTGCCATCTCTACGTCAGACACGCTTCGAGGATCGAAGCCGAGCGAAACGGGCGGGCAGGTCCGGAAGTCTTGAAGTGATGAAGCGCATTGATCCGCCGAAAGACCTCAAACTGACACAGCGACAGAACTCGCATACCGGCATGAGGCATACCTGAACGCCCACTCAAAGGTGACCTCGCTCGGATACGTGGCCAAGCGGCTGTCCGGCACCTCGCGCTACTCCACCTCGATCGCCGTGGCCAAGACCGTCACCAGCACACCGAAGTACATCTTCCTGGCAACCGGCACCGACTACCACAACGCCCTCGCGGCGAGCTCCGCCGCCGGTTCCATGGGCAGCTCCGGAACCGCGACCGTCGTGCTGACCGACGGTACGACCATGACGTCGTCGGTCTACTCGTACCTCAACAAGTACAGCCCGAGCACAACGAACATCATCACGGTGGGGACCGACGCCGAGTCGGCACTGGCCAAGGCGTACAACGCCGACAAGATGCCGAACTGGCCCAGCTCGTACCGCTATTACCGAGTGGCCGGCGGCACTCCGCAGTCGAACGCGACGCAGCTCGCCGACCTGTGGTGGTCGCTGCCGTCGAACGCCGCAGTGGCCTCCGTGGACAGTTGGCGCGGCGGTGTCTCCGCGTCGTCGGCGATGACCACGTACGGTCCGCTGCTGTGGACCGACACCACCTCGCTGTCGTACGACACCAAACGGTACCTGATGCGCATGTCGTCGAGCATGTACCACGTGGCCGTGTTCGGCGGCACGGGATCGGTCGACGCGTCCGTCATTCCCAAGATCGGTGCGGCCATCGGCGTGGGTACCCACTACCTCTATACCCCGTACTACAAGGGCGTGGCGCCGCAGACCACGGCTGCTCAGCCACTGTCCGCCGGCAGCAACAAGCCCGCCCCAAGCCCGGACCTGGCCCCTCTCCAGGTGACGATCAAGAGGTAACTGCCGTGCCTGGGTCGCCAACGGCGGCGGCCCAGGCCGCCGGCATATCCTCCGGTGCCCGCCCGTCTCAATTTCCGTCTCATTCAGCCCGGTTCACCGAGGTTCAACCAAGTCCAGGAGCCGTCCCAGCAGCGGTGGCCAACCTCCCATGAACCCAGGTGAACGCCCCTGCACACACCCCACCACCCCACCAACACAGTTGGAAAGCGTATTGGGGGCAACCCCTCACGAGTTCGAATCTCGTATCCTCCGCCAGAGCCTCACCGGGCACGTTGTCGAAGGGCCCCACCGTTCGCGGTGGGGCTTTTCGACGTTGTCTCAGCCTTCGTTGTCCTGGTTTTCGTCCACAGCGGGATCCGCGACTCCCCAGATGACCCTTTCGATCTTCCGGGCTTCTTCCTTGAGCATGGGGTCGGTCACATGCAGGTACCGAGCCCGCATCCGTGCCGCCCCACCCGGCTCCCACCCCATGATCTGGTCAATGACCCGGTCTGGGACTCCCAGCAGCATCAGGACGGTGCCGGCCGTGTGGCGAGCGTCGTGCAATCGCCCATCACGGACTCCCGCATCTTCAAGCAGCCGCTTCCAGGCGTGATAGTCCGTGTTCGGGCTGAGCGGACCACCCAGCCGCTTGGTGAACACGTATTCCGACTCCACCCACAGGTCGCCGGCAGCCTCACGCTCGCGAGACTGCACATCTGCGTGGGAGCGGAGCATCACGACCAAAGGCCCTGGGAGAGGCACCGCGCGGCGCCCCGCACGCGACTTGGTGTTCTTGGTCTCGCGACGCACCTGAACCCGCTGCGGGCAATATCCGGGCTTCCTGCCGCAGGGCGAGGCCTCCCCACAGCCGTGCTCGTACCTGGGACGCAGACGGTTCCGGCGCAGTTTCAGGTACTCGTTGTCCAGGTCGACGTCCGCCCAGCGAAGCCCGAGCGTCTCGCCCTGCCGCAGTCCGAGCGCCAGCGCCAGCATCCAGCGAGCGCTGTTACGTCGCTTGTTGACTTCGAGCAGCAGGCTTTGCACCTCGTCGACGGAGTAGGGCTCGACCTCGGATTCCGCCTCCTCCATCCGAGGTGGCTTCGCCAGGGCTGCGGCGTTCTTGGCAGCGTGGCCACGCCGCACCGCTTCGCCCAGCGCCGTGCGAGCCGTCCGGTGCGCCTGGTGAGCGGTGGCGGCCTTGCTGCCAGCGCTCTGCATTCGGCGGTAGAGGCTCTCCAGGTGCTCCGGCTACAAGCGGTCGAGCCGATGCTTGCCGATGCCCGGAACCAGGTGCACCCGGACGGCTACTTCGTATCCGGCGTAAGTGTTCTCGCTGATGACAGGCTTGGCGATGCTCTCGACCCAATGCTGAAGCCACTTCGCGACAGTCCACGGCTTCCCGGGCTGACGGGCCGAACCCTCGTCTCGCTGCTTCTCCAGCCGACGAACCTCGTCGACCAGCTCTTTACGGGTCGGGCGCGTCAAGTGCCTTCGGTACGGCGTGCCGTCGTCCTTGTAACCCATCGGCACCCGGGCGTG
Source organism: Streptomyces sp. HUAS 15-9 (assembly GCF_025642155.1). Lineage (NCBI taxonomy): Bacteria > Bacillati > Actinomycetota > Actinomycetes > Kitasatosporales > Streptomycetaceae > Streptomyces > Streptomyces qianjiangensis. The sequence goes on from NZ_CP106798.1 coordinate 4,225,233, forward strand.
CCAGCGATCATCCTTCCCGAAGTAGATAGCCGATTCGCCATTGGCGCGGCGAGTGCGCTTCTTGTCGTCTGCCACGAGCGGGCTCCTTCGCGGGGCCTTGATACAGGGCGGAGCGCTACCCAACGTCGGTAGCCGCCTCGAACTCGACCCGCCCTACCTCGAAGCCTGGTGCCACCTGCGAGAGGACAAGCGCGTTTTCACCCTCTCCCGCATCCACGGCGTCATGAGCCCCGTGCCCGAATGAAGCAAAGATGGTATCGAGAGAGATAGTATCTCTGTCGATACTATCCCTCTCGGGAGGCTTGCCATGCGTCGTTTCATCGGGCGGGATCGCGAGCTGAACGTGCTCGACACCGCCTTGCGGACGGTCCACGATGCCGTCGGGTCGGCGAAACCGGGGCAATGCGTCCTCATGCGGGGAAGACGGCGGGTCGGCAAGTCCAGTCTCGTCGAGGAGTTCCTCCGGCGTACCGGGACGCCGTACCTCTTCTTCACCGCTGCGGGCGGCACGGCGGAGGACGAACTGGCGGAGCTGCTCGACACGGTCGCCAGATCCAACCTGCCGGAGCGGGAACTGTTCTCCGAGGAGACCCCGGCTCAGTGGAACGCGGCCTTGAGGCTGCTCGCGGAGATGCTTCCCGACGACAGCCCGAGCGTGGTGGTCATCGACGAGGTTCCGTATCTCATGGACCGCATCGACGCCTTCGAGGGCATGCTCCAGCGGGCATGGGACCGACTACTCAGTCGAAAGCCGGTACTTCTCCTCCTGGTCGGGTCCGATCTGTCGATGATGGAGGCGCTGAACAGCTACGACCGTCCCTTTCACCAGCGGGGGCGGGAAATGATCGTCGGGCCCCTGAACCCCGCCGACATCGGCGAGATGCTCGGCCTGTCTCCGGCGGCCGCGTTCGACGCCGCGCTGGTCACGGGGGGTCTCCCCCTGATCTGCGCGGAGTGGCAGGCCGGGGCGGACGTCTGGGAGTTCCTCCGCGACTCGCTGGACAACCCCATCTCGGCCCTGCTGGTCTCCGCCGAACGCTCACTGGCCGCGGAGTTTCCACCCCAGGCGATGAGCAGGGAGGTACTGCGGGCCATCGGATCCGGAGAGCGGACCTTCACCAACATCGCGCGCGCGGCCGGCGGCATCGCCCACACCACTCTCACCCGAGCCACAGACGTGCTGACCGAGAAACGGGTCGTGGCCGCCGAACTTCCCCTCTCCCTGAGGCCGTCGAAGGAGCGCCGCTACCGGGTGGCAGACCCCTACCTGCGGTTCTGGCTCGCGTTTCTGGATCCGCACATGGCGGAGATCGAACGGATGCGGGGGGATCTCACGCTGAGCCGCATCCAGGAGCAGTGGACGAGCTGGCGGGGCCGCGCTATCGAGCCCCTGGTGCGGGAATCCCTCGTCCGCCTCCTGCCGGACGGGCTCCTGCCTGCCGCCCCAGCGATCGGCGGGTACTGGACCCGCAGCAACGACGTCGAAATCGACCTGGTGGGCGCCGACCGGCAACCGGTGGCCAAGCAGTTGCTCTTCCTCGGCTCGGTCAAGTGGCTGGAGAACTCCGCGTTCGACAGCCACGACCTGACCGCACTGCAGAGGCACCGGGCAGCGATCACCGACGAGCCGGTACCGCTCGTGGCGGTCTCCCGCAACGGGGTCGGTTGTTCCGGCCTTCAGGCGGTGTACGGCCCCGAGGAACTGCTCAACGCCTGGCGCAGGGCATGAGCAGGAACCGAGGGCTTGGTTGCAGTTCTGGTGCATTCGCTGCTGTTCAGCATGGTCCGCTACCTGCCCCCAGCCCCATTCCGCTGCAGGTCAGGACACTGCCGATCGATCCCGAACCCCCAGACGAACATTTGGAAAGCGTGTTGGGGGCAACCCCTCACGAGTTCGAATCTCGTATCCTCCGCCAGCCCAGAGGGCCGGACCATGAAAGTGGTCCGGCCCTCTGGCGTTTCTCGTCAAGCGGGCGTGAGCGGCGCTCCTGGAGGCGCAGGACACTGGCGGGCAGGCTGCCTCCCGCCGGTCTCGCCGCTCAACGATTGCAGTTGATATTCAGCATCGGCGTGGCGCTGACCGAGCTCAGCGCCCACGTCGTGCCGTTCCAGATGACGTGGGGATTCGCGGCGGTGCCCGACCCGCTCGCCGAGATGAAGGACTGACCGGTGACGAAATTGCAGATGGCAGTCGCTTCGGGAAAGTCCAGCCGGACATCGAGACCGTTGATCTTCGGCCCGTTGCACGTTGCCGTGGACGTGGTCGTGGTGGTGCTCGCACAAGTGAGCGTCGCGCCGCGCACGATCTGCGTCGAGAGGAACTGACCGAAGATCGGTTCGGGTACTGCCGGTCCCTGAGCGCCCTGAGCGCCCTGGGCCCCTTGAGCGCCTTGAGCGCCTTGAGCCCCTTGAGCACCCTGGGCCCCTTGAGCACCTTGAGCGCCCTGGGCCCCTTGAGCACCTTGAGCACCCTGGGCCCCTTGAGCACCTTGAGCACCCTGGGCCCCTTGAGCGCCCTGAGGCCCGATCACACCCTGCGGGCCGGTGGCGCCCTGTGCACCCTGTGCACCCGTCTGTCCGGGGTCGCCCTGCGAGCCCTGCGGCCCCTGCGGGCCGGTGTCACCCTGCGAACCCTGTGAACCTTGCGGGCCCTGCGGGCCGATGGCGCCCTGTGGGCCTTGCGGCCCCCGCTGACCCCGAGGACCCCGAGGCCCGCGCGGACCGGGAGGTCCGACCTTGCACTTGTCGTGCTTTCCGCGGCACTCGTCACCGCCGATGGCATGTACCGAGTTCGTGGGCGCCGACAGCGTGCTCTGCGGGGCCGCAATCGCGGGTTCGGCGAAACCGAGCACCACGATGGCCAACGATGCCGCGGCACCGCCGACGCGCCATCTGCCCTGCCTGGGCAGCGGCCCCATGTCGGACCCGGGGCGGTTCTCAGCACTCATCCTCAATTACTCCTCAGAGAAGCGCGCGAATGGACGGGAAGTCCCGCCTTCGAGCACCCTCCGGCACCTTTTCGCCGCACTGGGCGGCCTGGCGGCAGACGCGCCGAACGATCAAACGATCGGTCTAGCGGAGCGCTACCGCACGATCCGTACCGGCTTCGACACCGTCACCTGGTCCAGGTCCGACGCCCGCACCGTGACCTTCATCGTCCAGGTGCCGGGGATCGGCAGGTTGAGGGAGTCGGTTGCCCAGTAGCCGCCCTTGTCGGTGACCTTGGCGTCGAGCGGGCCGATCTTCCGGGCGGGGAGGGTGAAGGAGACGCGGAGTTCGGGGACGGCGGCCAGGCCGCCGTCGGGGCCGAAGACCACGGCCTCCACGGAGTTCCGGCCCACCCGGCCGGGGTCCAGGGTGATCCGCACCTCGCCGCCGTGGTTGCCGACGCGGAAGGGGACCGTAGTGACGGAGGCGGTCGGTATGCCGGTCGCCGCCGTGCCCGAGTCCGCCGCCTCGGCCGCCGCCCGGCCCGGCAGGGTGCCCGTCAGGAAGGTCGTGATCACCAGCACCGCGACGCCGACCGTCACCTCCGCGAGCACGGAGCGGCGCAGGCCCCGGCGATAGGGGTCCGGATCGCCGGCGAACGTCGCGTCGGAGGACGTGGCGTCGGACGGCTCCGGCTGTGCGGGCAGTGAGGGCGGTGGGCCGGGCGGGCCGCCGACCGGCTCCGGTACGCGGTCCCGTACGTCCCCTGTCACCCGCGCCGCCGCCAGCCGCGCCGTCCACCGTCGCGACCACCCCGCCGCCGCCAGCAGCAGCGTCACCGCGCCCAGCTTGGCGATCAGGAGGCGGCCGTACGACGTGTCCGTGAGCGCGTTCCAGGAGCCGAGGCCCCGCCAGGACTGGTAGACGCCGGTGACGACCAGGACGGTCACGGAGGCGAAGGCGAGGCGGGAGAAGCGGGTGACCACGGCGGGCGGAACGGGTTCGGCGGTGCGGTGCAGCGTCGTGAGCAGGGCCGTGAGGCCACCCAGCCAGACCGCCATCGCCAAGAGGTGCAGGACGGACGATGTCATCGCCACCGGCACCTGGATGCCCGCCGAGGCGTGCTCGGCGGCCGCCCAGGTCAGGGCCAGGCCGACGGAGAGGACACCCGCCATGGCGAGGGCCGGGCGGGTCCAGCGCCTCACACGTAGAAGCAGGGTGGCCGCGACGAGCAGCAGGGCCAGGCGGGCGAGCAGGGCCAGTCCCGGGCGGCCGGTCGCCGTACGGGCGAGGGCGGTGAGGTCGAAGGCCGTCGCCGGGCCCGTGCCCTCCTCGTACGGAGCGCGGAGCACCAGCAGGATCACGCTGGCCCCGAACAGGGTCCACCAGCCCGTCACGACCGGCCCGCGCAGCGGGCCGGGGTCCGGCGGACGGCACAGTGCCAGGAACGCGAGCGTGCCGATCAGGAGGGCTACGGCACCGTACGCGACGTAGCGCACGATGTTGTAGAGGCCGACGGTCGTGGGGTCCTCGGTGGTGCCGTCGGTCACGGTCGCCGTGGTCGGGGAGGGACTGCCCACGGAGAAGGTGAAGGCGCCGGAGACCGGGTGGCTGTCCGCCGAGACGACTCGCCAGGCCACGGTGAAGGTGCCGGTGGCGAGCTTGCCGGGCAGGCTGATCCGGGCGGTGTCGGAGCTGCCGGGAGCGTGCCGTGCCTCGCCCGTGCGGACCCGGTGGTTGGCGGGGTCGTACACCCGGAAGGAATCGTCGAGCAGGGCGACGGACTCGGTGAAGGTCAGGGTGACGTACTCGGGTGCGGACTTGAGGATGCTTCCGTCCGCGGGGTCGGTGGACCGGAGGGCGGCGTGTGCCGAGGCGGGGCCGGCTCCGCCGAGGAGGAGCAGGACCAGCGTGGTGCCCAGCAGCACCAGCCCTTGAAGTCGTCGGTTTCCACCCCGCCGGTTTCCGCAGAAGGCATCGCTACGCCGGAAGACACCGCTACGCCCTTTGCCCACGTCCACCGCCCCGTCTTCGGACTCGTGCTCTCGGATACGTACGGACGAGCCACCTTCCGCGCTCAGCGGGTGGGCCGCGCGGACATCCCGCAGCCCGCCACCAGGTCGTCAGCAGTCACCGGGGAAGGCTACCTCCCGGGTGAGGAAGGCCAGTTGGGCGTGTTTTTCCGGTAGGTACACATCCAGGACGTCGACTTCCGGCAGGACGACCGCCGGGCCCTTCTCGAAGCCCTGCCGCACGAAACGGGCGATGGCCTTCTCGTTGCGCACGTCCGGGTCGACCACGATCCGGCGCCGGTCCAGGCCGAGCAGGCAGTACGCGGCGAAGGCGGTCAGCAGCGCCGAGGTCCAGCCGGGCCGCGGGCCGCCCTGCCCGGCGGGTGCGACGAGCAGATGCATGCCGATGTCGCCGGGCCGGACCTCGTAGCAATCGCCGACCCGGTCGGCCTCCGGCTCGTAGGTCTGCAGGAGCGCGGCCGGTGCGCCGTCCACGACCGCCAGGAAGGCGTGGTGGGTGGCGAGCGTGTCCATGTGGGTGTAGATCTCGCGGATCTGCGCACGGCTCAGGCCGTTCATGCCCCAGAAGGCAGCCCGCTCCTCGTTGACCCAGGTGTGCAGGACGCCGGCGTCGGCCTGTGGGTCGAGGGGCAGGACGCGGACGGTCCCGAAGCCGTCGATCAACCGCTCGTGCACGGCCTCGCGGGCGGGGGCGGCGTACGGGTCAGACATCGGTGTCCCTTTCGAGGCGGTCCCAGTCGGTGACGACCGGGGCGAGTTCTCCCCCGAGCCACAGGGGGAGTTGGTCGCGGTGGTGCGGTGAGCCGGGGACCCCGCAGGCGCCGAAGGGCACCACCCAGCGGCTGTCCTCGCGGCGGGCCAGGTCCCAGACGTAGCGGGCGGCCGGGCCGCGGGCGGCGAGGTCGGTGAGTCCGGGCACGGCGGAGGTGGACAGCACACAGTCGTGGTCGCCGGACAGACCGGGTTCACCGGAGGGGGAGTACGGGGCGTACGGCTCCTCGGACAACGCCCGCCAGGGGGCGAGGCGGTGGGTGTCGGCCCAGGTGCCCGTCGGCCGGCCGGCGGCGACCTCCTCGAGGGCGGCGCGGGCGGTGGCGGGGCGGTCGATGCCGTGCAGCTCCTCGGCGCTCAGCAGGTGTTCGAGCGCGAAGCCGACACGTGGGACGAGGGCCAGCCAGGGCAGCAGCACCTCCGGGTACGCGGGCACCTCGGTCAGCGCGGCGAACGCCGGGTGTGCGGCGAGACGGCGTACGACCGCGCCGCGCACCGCCGCGAACACCGCCGCGTCGGCGCTGTCGGCGTCCATCCGGCGGTTCCAGGCCAGGAGGCGGTCCCGGAGCCGCGCGGCCTCGGGGGTGAGGTCGTCGAGGGCGGCCAGGTGGTCCAGCAGGGGTGCGGCGGAGCCGAGATGGGTGTCCATGTGGATCGCGGGCATGTCGGCGGCCGACCAGGTACGGCGCTCGTCGAGGAGGGCACGGATGCGGTCGGCGCGGTGGGGCGGGGCGAACTCGGTGCCGAGGGGGGTGGCCGGGCCGCGCTGGTTCGCCATCACCGCGATGCCGTCGGTCAGCCCGGCGCGGGGCGTCTCGTACCAGCCGGTCCACTCGTGGCCGGGCACCCAGGCGGGCACCAGCCGCGTCCGGTTGGCCTCCGCCCGCACCGGCACCCGCCCGGCGACACGGTGCAGCAGACCGCCCTCGGTGTCGGCGGCCTGCACGACGTTGACCGGCTCCGCCCAGCCGTCGAGGGCCCGGTCGACGTCGGCGACGGCACGGGCACGCAGGAGGGGGAGGAGGGCGCTGAAGCCGAGGTCCTCGGTGACCCGGGGCGGGTGGCGGAGGGCGAGGGCGGTGGGGACGGCGTCGCTGTACGGGTCGGCACCGTCCAGGCCCTCCGGTCCCCCCGCGATCACCGGTCCCCGCTCCGTCTCGATCACCTCGATCTCGGCCGGTGTCTCCCCGGCGACCTCCACGGTCTCCGGGTGCCGTGCGGCGCGTCGCCAGGTGCCGTCGGGGCCGAGGGCCTCGACCCCGGCGCCGGTGCGGCGCAGGCGTTCCCGGTACAGGTCCTGGTAGTCGGCCATGGCGTTGGTGATGGCCCAGGCGACCGTGCCGGCGTGGCCGAAGTGGGCGATGCCGGGGACGCCGGGGACGGCGAGGCCGACGACGTCGAACTCGGGGCAGGCGAGACGGATCTGCTGGTAGACACCGGGATCCTCGATGAAGCGGTGCGGGTCGCCCGCGATGACGGCCTGCCCGGTTACCGTGCGCTCACCGCTCACCAGCCAGCCGTTGCTGCCGGAGCTGCCGGGACCGTCGGCGGCGAACAGGACGACCGCGTCCGACCCGAGGTGCCGTGCGACCTGCTCCCGCCACAGCTTGGCCGGGAAGCCCGCGAACAGGATGTGGGTGCCGAGCCAGACGCCGAGGGGGGTCCAGGGCCGCCAGCGGCCGGGGGCGAGACCGGTCCCGGCGAACTCGGGGCCGCGGCGGGCACCTTCGGCCAGGCCCTCGTTGACGCCGTCGACGTAAGCCCGTACCCAGTCCGCCGTCTCGGGGTCCCGTCGCTCCAGGGCCGCGAAGCAGCGCCGGGCGGTGTCGTCCAGGCGGGCACGGCGGGCGAACACGTCCCAGTCCAGGGCGGAGGTGCCGAGGAAGGACGCCGAGGTGCCCTGGGACCGGTGCCGCTCGACCTCCAGCTGCCAGGCGCGGTCGAGGGCGGTGACCCGGCCCTGGGCGCGGGCGAGTTCGCGGGCGCTGCCGGCGCGCAGGTGCGGGATGCCCCAGGCGTCGCGGTAGATCTCGGTCGTCACCCCTGTGACACCCCTTTGCTCTGGATTTTTCCATTAGGTAAGCCTTGCCTAAGTTACCCGGTCGGGAATCGTACGCGAAGGGTGCGGCGGGCGCGCGACCCGAGCCCACACGGGGGATCATCGACCCATGGACGTCACCCTGCACCTCGCCCAGGACCCCGAGGCCGACCGGCTTCTCGGCCGCAGTCCGCTCGCCGCGCTGACCGGCATGCTGCTGGACCAGCAGGTCCCGATGGAGTGGGCGTTCAAGGGCCCGGCGACCATCGCGCAGCGGCTCGGCGCCGACGACCTGGACGCGCACGAGATCGCGGCGCAGGACCCGGAGGCGTTCGCCGCGCTGCTCTCGCAGAAGCCCGCCGTGCACCGCTACCCGGGGTCGATGGCCCAGCGCATCCAGCAGCTGTGCCAGTACCTCGTCGAGCACTACGACGGGGACACCGAGGCCGTCTGGCGGGGCGTCGACAGCGGAAAGGAGCTGCTGAAGCGGCTTCAGGACCTGCCCGGGTTCGGCAAGCAGAAGGCACAGATCTTCCTGGCGCTGCTCGGCAAGCAGCTGGGCGTCCGGCCCGAGGGGTGGCGGGAGGCCGCGGGGGCCTACGGCGAGCCGGAGTCCTTCCGGTCCGTCGCCGACATCACCGGGCCCGAGTCGCTGGCCAAGGTGCGGGCGCACAAACAGGAGATGAAGGCGGCGGCCAAGGCGGCGAAGACGACGAAGGCGACGTAGTCGACGAAGTCCGCGGGCAAGTGACCGCGCAGGCGGGGCGCGTCAGCCGGGTGGACTGTCCGGAGTGGCGTGGGCCCTGGGCCCGTTCACAGCATGGAGCATGACCGAGCCACCGAGCGGCGGTTCCCCCGAGGGCCGGGAGTACGACGACCGCAGGGTCCACTCCGCCCCGCACGCCCCGCGCGCCCACCGCGAGCCCGAGCCGCCCTTCGAAGGGCCGCTGCACGCCCTGTCCCAAGCCGCCTGGCAGCTCGTCCTGCTCACCGGCGTCGCCTCCCTGATCCTGGGCGTCCTGGTGCTGATCTGGCCGGGGCCCTCCCTGCTCGCGGCCGGCATCCTCTTCGGGATCTACCTCCTCGTCAGCGGCGTGTTCCAGCTGGTCTCCGCCTTCGGCACGCACAAGACGACCTCGCTGCGGGTCCTGGCGTTCATCAGCGGCGCGCTGTCGATCCTGCTGGGCCTGTTCTGCTTCCGCGGCCCCATGCAGTCGATCCTGCTGCTCGCCCTGTGGATCGGCATCGGCTGGCTGATCCGCGGCATCACCCAGACGCTGGCCGCCGCCTCCGACAGCGGAATCCCCGCGCGGGGCTGGCAGATCTTCCTCGGGATCGTGACCTTCGTCGCCGGAATCGTGTTGATCGTCTCGCCGTTCCAGTCCATCGCCGTGCTCACCCTGATCGGCGGCATCTGGCTGATCGCGGTCGGCATCGTCGAGATCATCACGTCGATCCGGATCCGCGGCCACGCCGAGCGGGTTCCGCTCGCGCTGTGACCCGGCTCGGTACGCCGTGCGGGCGGAACTCGGCGCCGCCACGATGAACGCCGTACGTCCTGCGGGGAGATGACCTTCCATGAGCACCACGCGAAGCCTCCCGCGCGGCCCTGCCTGGCCGCGGGCGCTCGTGCTGCTGCTCGTCCTGCTGGTGCCGGGCGCCCGCGCCGAGATGCACGCGGCGCCGGTCGTGGCCGTCGACCTCGCCGACCACGACGTCCTGGACACGGCCCTGCGGCCACCGTCCCGCACCGCCCCGCGTCCCGTCGAACCGGCGCGCGCGCGCGCCGGCGCCCGACCCGGCGCCCGGCGTCCCGGAGGGCGGCTCGCCGCTCGCCACGCCGTGGCCGCCGTCGACCCTGCCCGCCCTGTGCTCCGTGGTCCTGCGCTGCTGACAGACCCCTGCCCCCAGCAAGGTCAGTCAGTACGACGCAAGGAGCACAGCCATGCCCTCAGATCCGTATGCGGTCCTGCGTGCCCTGCTGCGCGCGGAAGCCGTGCGCAGCACGCCCAAACCAGAGGCGAAGAAGACGCAGGCGCAGCAGCCCCGGAAGGACGGGGACCGCTGACCGGGCGGCGGAGGCGGGCCTACCGCCTCCGCCGGGCCGTACCGAAGAGCGAGCGGGTGACCTCACGGCCGAGCCGGGTCCCGATCGACCGCGCCAGGGACTGGAACATCCCGCTCCCGATGACCTGTTCGACGACCGACGGCTTCTCCTCGCCCCCGGCCCTCTTCCCGGTCCTTGTCGCCGCCGTCATCTCGTCGGGTCCCCCGGCGCCACGCCCGGCCCCTGTCATCTCGTCCGGCCCCTTGGCCCCGCGCCCGGTCTCCGTCAGCTTCTCGTACGCCGACTCGCGGTCCACAGCCTGTGCATAACGGTCATGGGGCGGGGACTGCCGTACCGCCGCGTCCAGGACGTCCGCGCCGACGGGGCCCATCAGGGACCCCGGTGCGCGCAGCCGGGTCGCGGCGACGGGGGTGGGGGCGCCCTTCTCGCTCAGGACCGTCACGGACGCCTCGCCGGTGCCGAGGCCGGTGAGCAGTTCCTGGCAGCGGGCCGAAGCCGGTGATCGTGGCCCGCAGCGGGGCGCCCCGGCCGATGCCGCCCAGGGCGAAGAACTCGGCGGGGAGACCGGCCGGAGCCCACTGCTGGTGGACGTCCGCCGCGCGGCCCCGCACCCGCTCGTTCGGCTGCCCCGGTGCCGAGATCCCGGACAGGTCGCCCTTCATGTCCGCCAGGAAGACCGGCACGCCCTGCGCCGAGCTGCTCGGCGATCAGCTGAAGCGTCTTGGTCCTGCCGGTGCCGGTGGCGCCCGCGACCAGACCGTGCCGGTTCAGCATGGCGAGGGGGATGCGGATCTGTGCGTCGGGCAGGCACAGGCCGTCCCAGACGAGGGCGCCCAGATCCAGCGCCGCCGGTGAAGGCATGGCCGGACGCGATCTTCAGGGCCTCCTGCGGGAGGGCGGGAGCGCTGCCCGGTGCCTGGGGAGCGGTGGTGGGGGGCACGGTCTCGCTGTCACTCATCTCGGACCCCTGTTCCCGGTTTGCCCTGCTTCGTTGCGTCTTTTTCAACGTCGCACTCGCTCGCCATGGCTGCGCCCGGAAGGTCTTGACCGGTAGGCTTTCCGTGTGATCTTCAAGCGCATCGGAAACGGCCGGCCGTACCCCGACCACGGCCGGGAGAGCACCCGGCAGTGGGCGGACGTCGCGCCGCGCCCGGTCCGCCTCGATCAGCTCGTGACGACCAAGGGGCAGCTCGACCTGGAAACCCTGCTCGCCGAGGACTCGACGTTCTACGGCGACCTCTTCGCGCACGTCGTGAAATGGCAGGGCGATCTGTATCTGGAGGACGGCCTCCACCGCGCGGTCCGCGCGGCCCTGCAGCAGCGCCAGGTGCTGCACGCGCGCGTGCTCGAGCTGGACTGACGCCCCTCGGGCAGGTCCCCCGAGGACACCCGTACGGACACGCCCCGGTAACAGGTTGACCCTTTCGGGTTCTCCGGTACGGCGTCGATTGATCATCTAGTAGGAATCGTCGCCGGTCCGCACTACGCTGCGCCCATGAGCATGCTGACTCCCCCCGGCATGGGTGGCCAGTACCGGATCACGGGGGACAAGTACCCGCGGATGCGCCCTCCCCGGCGGCGCGGCAGGCTTGTGTTCGGACTGGTGGCCTCCGTGACCGCGCTCGGCCTGGTCGGCTGGGGAACCCTGCAGCTCATCGACGTCTTCACGGGCGGCGGCAAGAAGGCCGCGGCGGCCGGTTCCAAGGCGGACTGCGCGACCAAGGCGAGCCCCTCGGCCACGCCCGCGGTCGCCCTGCCGGAGCCGGGCGGGATCACCGTCAACGTCTACAACGCGACGCCCCGCTCCGGGCTCGCCAAGGCGACCGCCGACGAACTCAAGAAGCGCGGCTTCCGCATCGGCGAGGTGGGCAACGCCTCGGCGGCTCTCGACGGAAAGATCAAGGGCACCGGGCTACTGATCGGCCCCGCGTCCGCCCTGAACACCTCACTGCCCGTGCTCGCCACCCAGCTCGCCTCGGCGGAGCGACGCACCGACGCCGGCCGCAAGGGCACGGACCTCGACCTGGTCATCGGCACGGACTTCAAGACCCTCACGAAGCAGACGGACGCCGACAAGGCCCTGGCCAAGCTGACCACGCCCCGCACGACGTCCGCGGCATCGAAGAAGAACTGCTAGACGCCCCCGGAAGGCCACCGGCCGACAGCCCCGCAAGGCCACCGGCCGGAACGCCGCCGAGCGGGCCGCGCAGTCTGCTCGGCCGCCCCCGGAGCTCGGCCTCGTCATCGGCGCGGACTTCAGGGCCCCGCGTAGACAGGCAGATGCCGGACCGCCAGGAGACCCACCGGAAGTTCGCCGGAAGCGCCGCCGAGCAAGTCGTACGGCCTGCTCGGCCGCCCCCGGAGCTCGGCCTCGTCATCGGCGCGGACTTCAGGGCCCCGCGTAGACAGGCAGATGCCGGACCGCCAGGAGACCCACCGGAAGTTCGCCGCCCAGCGGGTCGTACGGCCAATTCGGCCGCCCCGTACAAGCGGTCGGGCTACTCGGCCGCCCCGTACAGCCGGTCCCCCGCGTCTCCCAGGCCGGGGACGATGTAGCCCTGCTCGTTGAGGTGGTCGTCGACGGCCGCCGTCACGACCGTCACCGGCGTGCCCGCCAGCTCGCGTTCCATGAGCTCGACGCCCTCGGGCGCGGCGAGCAGCACGACCGCGGTCACGTCGTCGGCGCCGCGCTTGATCAGCTCCTGGATCGCCGCGACCAGCGTGCCGCCGGTGGCCAGCATGGGGTCAAGGACGTACACCTGGCGGCCGGAGAGGTCCTCGGGCATGCGCGAGGCGTACGTGGAGGCCTGCAGCGTCTCCTCGTTGCGGATCATGCCCAGGAAACCCACCTCGGCGGTCGGCAGCAGCCGGACCATGCCGTCCAGCATGCCGAGCCCGGCGCGCAGGATCGGCACCACCAGCGGACGCGGGTGGGAGAGCTTGACGCCACTGGTGGGGGAGACCGGGGTCCGGATGTCGACGGCCTCGGTGCGTACGTCCCGCGTGGCCTCGTAGGCGAGCAGGGTGACCAGTTCGTCGGCGAGTCGCCGGAAGGTCGCGGAGTCGGTGCGCTGGTCGCGCAGGGTGGTGAGCTTGTGGGCGACCAGGGGGTGGTCGACGACGTGGAGACGCATGCCCATAACAGTAACCGCGCCGCGCCACACCTGGCTCTGGCATCAAACCGCCCGACCGGGGGAAAGTGGGAGGGACCGACTGGGGTGGTGAGCCGATGCCTGACCTGCCTGACCGCGACTCCGAGGCCTCCGAAGCCTCCGGCGAGACCGGGGCGGGTGTGTCGCCGCCGGAGACGGACGCCGAACGCCGACGGCGCCGGGCGCGGTTCCTGCACGAACTCGCCGAAGCCCGCGAGCTCCGCGACCGCGTCCAGCCGCGCCGCGCCAAGGCCGCCCGGCTCCGGCACGCGATGCGCATGCGGACGTTCCGCTGGTAGGAATCCGGTAGGGAAGATCGGGAGTTGGTGAGGCTTTCCCGGTAAGGCCGTGCGTGAGCGACACCCAAAGCCGCGTACGATCCGCAGGTGGCGGCAACAAGTGCGCCGGTGATACCTGCACGGACGCACGGGTTGGTCCTTTTGCCCCGTGCGATCAAAACTGCCGGACACAGGGAGCCGAAGACGTCCCCTGAACGACTTGTTTCTGCCACGATTCCGAGTGGGTGGGGCTCGGAGCACAGCTCTCTCCGCCCAAGAACCTCCGCCGGGGGGACCCCCAACCGGCACGCCTATGACCAGTGGGAGAGTCACGGTGTACTTCGCCGCACTGCTCGCGCGCACCGAAGACGGGTGGGAAGCGAGCGACACAGAGCTCGACGATGTGGAAACCCTGTCGGATCTGGCCGACCTGGCCCGGGAGGCCAATCCCGATGAGGACACGGTGCTCGTCCTGATCGAGCAGGAGGACGCCTGGTTCGGTGTCGTCCGCGTGGACGGCGAGGACGACCCTCGCATCTACGTCTCGGACGCCGCCGCCGCTGCCCGCAGCGCGTACGGCGAGCTGCTGCTCACGGACGAACTGCTGGGCCGCGAGCCCGGCTCCGACGGCCCGGATCTGGACTCCCTGGACCTCGACGGCACCGAGGACGGTGAGTCCGAGGACGAGGACGACGAGGACGGCGCATCCGCCGACGCGGTGCCGCACAGCCCGGTGGGCGACAGCGAGATCCTCGACGACCTGGGCGTGAGCGAGAAGGAGCTGCGCGCCCTGGACGCGGAGGACGCGCTGGGAGCGATCGCCGAGGCCCTGGGCGCCTCGGAGGTGCTGGAGACCGTCCGCTGACCGCCCCGGAGCCGGACGGGGCGGTCGACCCGGTACGTGACCGCTGGCGGGCCGCGATGCGGCTCGCCCTGGACGAGGCCGAGCAGGCCGTCCGGGGCGGGGACGTCCCCGTCGGCGCCGTCGTGCTGTCCCCGGACGGTACGACGGTGCTCGCGACCGGCCACAACGAGCGCGAGGCCACCGGTGACCCCACGGCCCACGCGGAGATCCTCGCGATCCGGCGGGCCGCCGCACGGCTGGGAGAGTGGCGGCTGACCGGGTGCACCCTCGTGGTCACCCTGGAGCCCTGCACGATGTGCGCGGGAGCGCTGGTCCAGTCCCGGGTGGACCGCGTCGTCTACGGCGCCCGCGACGAGAAGGCGGGCGCCGCCGGCTCCCTGTGGGACGTCGTACGGGACCGCCGACTCAACCACCGTCCCGAGGTGATCGAAGGCGTGCTGGCGGCGGACTCGGCCCGGCTGCTCACGGAGTTCTTCCGGGATCGGTGACGCCCGGTCCCGGGGAGCCGGGAAACGGATTTCGGACCATGGCCCCCCGTGCTGTAAGGTCTCCCTCGGTAGCGTGTCCGAGCGGCCGAAGGAGCTCGCCTCGAAAGCGAGTGTGGCGCAAGTCACCGAGGGTTCAAATCCCTCCGCTACCGCTGAAGATGGGCCTCGTCGGAAGACGGGGCCCATCGTGCATTCGGCAGAAAAACAAAGAACGTTACACTCACCGCCGGCAACAAGGGGCCCGAAAGGCCCCGGCGAGCAGCAGCGACAGGGGAGGCCGCGGTGGCGGTGAACGGCAAGAAGATCGCCGTGTACGTGCTCGTGGTCTTCGTGCTTTATGTGATCATCACAGACCCGGCCAAGGCCGCGGACTACGTCCAGATAGGCTTCGAGGGCATTTCGGACGCCGCCAAGGCCATCGGCGACTTCTTCACATGGATCGTCGACGGAGCGAAGAGCTAGAGAGCTGAAAGAGCTGAGGGAAGAGCCCATGATCCGGCACCTGGTGCTGTTCAAGCTCAACGAGGGCGTCGAGCGCGACGACCCGAGGGTCGTGGCGGGCGTCGAGGCCTTCCGGGCACTCGGCGGGCAGATCGAGGAGCTGCGCTTCTGGGAGTGCGCCTGGAACATCAGCGACCGGCCCATCGCGTACGACTTCGCGATCAACTCGGCGGTCGAGGACCAGGACGCCCTCAAGCGCTATCTGGAGCACCCGGCCCACCAGGCGGGCGTCGCGCTGTGGCGGGAGTTCGCCACGTGGGTGATCGCCGACTACGAATTCTGAGCCGTACACCCCACTGGCCCTCCACCGGAACGGCGGGGGGCCTTTTTGCGTCTTAGGTCCCAACTTGCCCTCAACACGGCGTTATGCGGTGCTTGCACACAGTGCACATGTCTTGTGATGCTATGACCGCTTTTGACGGATGATTGACCGATGAAGAGGTGGCGTTGACCGTGTCGGCCAGTACTGCGCCGCCCCAGGAAGAGGCGTCCGCCCCCGCATCCACGCCCACGCCCGCCTCCACGCCCGCCTCCACGTCCGCCTCGACCGCCACGTCCGCGCCCACCTCCACGTCCGCCTCCGCCCTCACACCCGCCCCCGCGCTCGCACCCGCCCCCGAGAAGCGCCGCGGCGCCGACACCCGTGCCCTCACCCAGGTGCTCTTCGCACAGCTCAAGGACCTCCAGCCGGGCACGCCGGAGCACAACCGGGTGCGAGGGGCGCTCATCGAGGCCAATCTGCCGCTCGTGCGCTACGCGGCCGCCCGGTTCCGCTCCCGCAACGAGCCCATGGAGGACGTGGTCCAGGTCGGCACGATCGGCCTCATCAACGCCATCGACCGCTTCGACCCGGACCGGGGCGTGCAGTTCCCGACCTTCGCCATGCCGACGGTGGTGGGCGAGATCAAGCGGTACTTCCGGGACAACGTCCGCACCGTCCACGTACCGCGCCGGCTGCACGAGCTGTGGGTCCAGGTCAACAGCGCGACGGAGGACCTGACGACCGCCTTCGGACGCTCCCCCACGACCGCCGAGATCGCCGAGCGGCTGCGCATCAGCGAGGAGGAGGTGCTGTCCTGCATCGAGGCCGGACGCTCGTACCACGCGACGTCCCTGGAGGCCGCCCAGGAGGGCGACGGGCTGCCGGGCCTGCTGGACCGCATCGGCTACGAGGACCCGGCCCTGGACGGCGTGGAGCACCGCGATCTGGTCCGCCACCTCCTGGTCCAACTCCCCGAACGCGAACAGAGAATCCTTCTCCTGCGCTACTACAGCAATCTCACGCAGTCTCAGATCAGCGCGGAACTCGGCGTGTCGCAGATGCACGTCTCGCGGCTACTCGCGCGTAGCTTCCAGCGACTGCGCTCGGCGAACCGGATCGACGCGTAGCCGACGTAACCGCAAAAACGATCGAGCCATCACCGGCGCGAGCGATTCGCTCACCAGGGCTGTTCCCGACAGTTGTGCGTCGAAAAACCGTCAGACCGCCTCTTTCCAGGGCCGATTCGTAACTCACATGTCGACATGTCACTACAGCGTGTTGCCGACATGTGACATTCTGCGGGAAGCGCGTTTGCCGTGGCTCCGGCTCCGGTATTCAGGTGAAGGCTGCGTTCCTCGAAAGGATCGCCGCCGCGACCGTCCCGCGACCCAAAGGGGGTGGCATGTCCGCAGACCAGGGCAGCTCGAAGGTGCTCACGCCCACGAAGAGCGAGGCAGCGCCCAAGGAGCTCGACGCTATCGACGTGCTCGACGACGTCACGGCCCTCCAGGCCCCGCCGGCCCCGGAGCTCCCGGCCGCCGCAGATGTCCAAATCTCGCCGGCCCTGCCGGCCTCGGCGGACATCGACACCCGCACCCTGTCCCGCTCCCTGTTCCTGCGGCTCGCCGCACTCGACGAACACAGCCCCGAGCGTGTCTACGTCCGGGACACCCTGATCGAGCTCAACCTCCCGCTCGTGCGCTACGCGGCGGCCCGCTTCCGCAGCCGCAACGAGCCGATGGAGGACATCGTCCAGGTCGGCACCATCGGCCTCATCAAGGCGATCGACCGCTTCGACTGCGAACGCGGCGTGGAGTTCCCGACGTTCGCGATGCCGACGGTCGTGGGCGAGATCAAGCGCTTCTTCCGCGACACCTCATGGTCGGTCCGCGTCCCGCGCCGGCTCCAGGAGCTGCGACTGGCCCTCACCAAAGCCAGCGACGAGCTCTCCCAGAAGCTGGACCGCTCCCCCACGGTCGCCGAACTGGCCGCCGTACTGGGCGTGTCCGAGGAGGACGTGGTCGACGGCCTGGCGGTCGGCAACGCCTACACGGCCTCCTCCCTGGACTCCCCGGCCCCCGAGGACGACGGCGGCGAGGGCTCCCTCGCGGACCGCCTCGGCTACGAGGACACCGCCCTGGAAGGCGTCGAGTACCGGGAGTCACTGAAGCCGCTGCTGGCCAAACTCCCGCCCCGCGAACGCCGGATCATCATGCTCCGCTTCTTCGCCAACATGACCCAGTCCCAGATCGGCGATGAGGTCGGCATCTCCCAGATGCACGTCTCGCGTCTTCTGACCCGCACCCTGGCCCAGCTGCGCGAGGGCCTCATCTCCGACTGATCCGATCGAGGATCGATCGGACCGATCCGCATGCAAGCCCCGCACGTAGCTTCCTATTTGACGGAGCGTCAGTCACCATGGCGCGATGCTCCGGACGGCATGGGCTCCATGGACGAGTGGCCGCCGAGGCGCCGTTACGGCAGCGTCGGCGGCCGTCGTCTGTCTGGGCGGACTGCTCGCGTCCTGCGCGGGCGGCAGCGGCGCCGGCGGCTACACGGCGGTGGGCCCGGCAGGCACGTCACCCCGGACGGCGGTGAGTCCGACCGGAAGGGTGACACTGACGCCGCTCGACGGGCTGACAAATGTCGGGCACAACGCGCCGTCCGCGCCCGGGACTTCGGAAGCGACCCCGTCAGTAGCCCCGTCCCCGGCGCCCACCCCCGGTGGCGACATCATCGGCTCCCCGGGCACGGCAGGGGCGCACCCCGGCCGCGGGACGGGTCGGCAGACATCGCCTCCCCCGTCGACGCCCACTCCCGCACCCGCGCCTGACCCCACCAAGGCACCACCGTCCCCGGCAGCCCTCACCTGGGACCCGCCGACCCGCGAGGCCACGGACCAGCGCTGGTGCGAAAAGGTGACGGTCACCTTTCACAACTCGGGCGGAACCGCCGTCCGTTCGGGCGAGGTGACCTTCGGCACCCACATCATCGGCGCCCTCGGCATCGACTGGGCGACGATCGGGTCGACGGAGGACCTCCCGGCCCCGATCGAAGCGGGCGCACGGAAGAAGCACACGTGGACGGTGTGCGTCGACGCCTGGCGCGTCCCTCTGGGGATGCACATCGAGACGCGGGACGCGGCGGTCGACTGGAAGTAGCCGCGCCACCCCGCCAGTGCCGCCTACTTCAGGGCCAGCCAGGCAACCGCCGCCACGACGGCCACCGCGGCGATGACGCCGATGATCAGTCCGATGCGCGGGCCCGCCGGGGCGGACGCCTGCTGCCTGCCCCCCTGAGGGGACTCGTCGACGAACGCGCGGAACATCTGAGTGCTGCCTGCGGGGTCGTAGTTGCCCTGGGGGCCCTGGGTGTTAGCCATGGCTCGAGACACTAGCGAATCCGGGGATGCGGCCCAAGTGGGGGGCCACCCGCATATGCGGGGCATCCGCACCCACCCCCACCAGCGCATTTACGTTCGCAATACTTACCTTTGCCAAGTTTTTATCCCCGGCCACCCCAATTTGTTTGCCTGCAGCAACCAAACACCGCTTACAGTTGCCTCAAGCAACGAACCTGGGAGGTGTGATGGCGGAGCAGGCGCAGTTCGAGGAGCTGGCGCGTCAGCTCAGCGCCGTCGGAGCGGTCAAAAGGGACCTGGGGCGGATCCTTCCGCACGACTGCCCGGCCGGATCCGCAGCCGTACTGACGCTGCTCGGCGGTCACGGGGACATGCGCATGAGCAAGCTCGCCGAGCTGCTGGCCGTGGACATGTCCGTGACCAGCCGGCATGTCGCGCATGTCGCCGAGCGGGGCTGGATCGAACGGTCCCCCGACCCCGCCGACAAGCGCTCGCGCATCCTGCGCCTCACCCCCGCGGGCAGGGCCACCCTCGTCGAGCTGTCCCGGCGCACTGCCGAACTGCTGGCAGAACGCCTGAGCGACTGGACCGACGAGGAGGTCACCCAGCTGATCCGGCTGATGACCCGGCTGCGGGCGAGCTTCGGCGACTGCCGGTCCGCCCACCCCCGCCTCACCGCCCTCGCACCCGCACTCGACACAACCACCCGTACACCCGCATAACCACGTAAGAGAAGGAAGCCCATGGCAACGACCACACCGGCCGGTGTGCGGGCCCACGCCAAGCACGGGGGAGGCCACGGCCACGGCCCCGGCCACGCCCCCATGTCGCACCGGCAGATCATGGAGGCGCTCTCCGGGCTGCTGCTCGGTATGTTCGCCGCGATCCTGTCGTCCACCATCGTCTCCAACGCCCTGCCCGAGATCATCCAGGACCTCGGCGGCGGCCAGAGCGCCTACACCTGGGTCGTCACGGCCGCGCTGCTGTCGATGACCGCCTCCACCCCGCTCTGGGGCAAGCTCGCCGACCTGGTCAGCAAGAAGGCGCTCGTCCAGATAGCGCTGGTCATCTATATCGCGGGCTCGGTCGTCGCCGGTCTCGCGCAGAACCCGGGCATGCTCATCGGCGCCCGTGTCATCCAGGGTCTGGGCGCCGGCGGTCTGACCGCGCTGGCCCAGATCATCATGGCCGCGATGATCTCGCCGCGGGAGCGGGGCCGCTACAGCGGTTACCTGGGTGCCACCTTCGCCGTCGCCACCGTCGGCGGCCCGCTCGTCGGCGGCGTCATCACCGACACCGAGTGGCTCGGCTGGCGCTGGTGCCTCTACGTCGGTGTGCCCTTCGCGCTGATCGCGCTGGTCGTGCTGCAGAAGACGCTGCACCTGCCCGAGCACAAGCGTGCGGTCAAGGTCGACTGGGCCGGTGCCTTCTTCATCACCGCCTCCGTCAGCCTCCTGCTGATCTGGGTCACCTTCGCCGACGACAAGTACGACTGGCTGTCCTGGCAGACCTACACGATGGTCGGCGGCGCGCTCGCCCTGGCGCTGATCTTCCTCGTCATCGAGACGAAGGCCGACGAGCCGATCATCCCGCTGCGCCTGTTCCGGAACCGCACGATCGCGCTGGCCTCGCTCGCCTCCCTGTTCGTCGGCATCGCGATGTTCGCCAGCACCGTCTTCTTCAGCCAGTACTTCCAGCTGGCGCGCGACAAGTCCCCGACGATGTCGGGCGTCATGACGATCCCGATGATCGCCGGGCTGTTCGTCTCCTCCACCGTCTCCGGCCAGATCATCACCAAGACCGGCAAGTGGAAGGGGTGGCTGGTCACGGGCGGTGTGCTGCTGACGGCCGGTCTGGGCCTGCTGGGCGGCATGCGCTACGACACCGAGTACTGGAAGCTCGCGATCTTCATGGCGGTCATGGGCCTCGGCCTCGGCATGATGATGCAGAACCTGGTCCTGTCCACCCAGAACCAGGTCGCCCCGCACGAACTCGGCGCCGCCAGCTCGGTCGTCACCTTCTTCCGGTCCCTCGGCGGTGCGGTGGGCGTCTCGGCGCTCGGCTCCGTGATGGCCACCCGCATCACCCACTACGCCACGGACACGATCGGGCAGCTGAAGCCCAAGGAGCAGCTGGCGGCCGCCAAGGCCGCGGGCACCGGTCAGCTGCCGGACATGGGTCTGCTGCCCCCGCACATCCGCACGTGGCTGGAGGGCGCGTACGGGCACGGCATCGCCGACATCTTCCTGTACGTCACGCCGGTCGCCCTCCTCGCCTTCCTGGTCACCCTGTTCATCAAGGAGGTCCCGCTGCGGACGGCCGGCGCCCTGGCCCAGGCCGCCGAGGCCAAGGCCGAGGCCGAGACCCCGGCCGCCGAGACACTGACCGCCGTCGCCGCGGAGGCTCCCGTCGAGGAGGTTCCCGCCGAGGCGAAGGTGCCCAGCTGGGCCACCCCGGTCGTGGACCCGGAGGCCGGTACCGAGGCGTTCGGCACCCGGCAGCTCACCGCCGTCGCCACCGTGCCCGTCCCCCGGCAGCCCGAGCAGGGCGGTGTCCCGGTCCACGGCTTCGTCCGCGGTGCCGAGAGCGCCCCGGTCGCGCAGGCGGCGGTCACCCTGATCTCCCTCTCCGGCCGCCAGCTGGGCCGCGCGGTCGCCCAGGCCGACGGTTCCTACGGGGTGGAGGCGCCGGGCGCGGGCTCGTACGTCCTGATCGCCTCCGCGGACGGCTACCAGCCGCAGGCGTCCACGGTCGTCGTGGGTGACGACCCGGTGTCGTACGACATCCTGCTCAGCGGCACCAGCGGCCTGAGCGGCATTGTCCGGGCCGCGGGGAGCGCGCTGCCGGTCAAGGACGCGATGGTGATCGTCACCGATGTGCGCGGGGACCTGCTCGCCACCGGAATCACCGGTGAGCAGGGCGAGTTCGGCTTCGCCGAGCTGGTGCCGGGTGCGGTGACCGTCGCGGTGAACGCGGCCGGGTTCCGGCCCCGCGCCCTGCCGGTCGAGATCGGCGCCGCCGGTGTCACCCGGATCGCGGTCGACCTCGACGCCGGTGCTCAGCTCCAGGGCGTCGTGCGGGCCCCGCACGGCCCGCTGACCGACGCCCGGGTGACCCTCGTGGACGCGGCGGGCAACGTGGTCGGCTCGGCCACGACCGGGACGGACGGGGCGTACGCCTTCGCCGACCTGAACAGCGGCGAGTACACCGTCATCGCGACGGGCTACCCGCCGGTGGCCACGGCCCTCACGGTGAACGGTACCGAAGTCGACGGCCACGACATCGAACTCGCCCACCCCGGCGAGTAGTTGGGCCCCGGCCCGTGCCGGACGCGCTCCGAGCGGAGGCGCGTCCGGCACGGGCCGGTCGCATCATGACCAATTTATTCTGCTTTGGGGAGAAAACGGGATGGCACTGACCGCGAGGATCCGTACCCGGGACGGATGGGCCGTGTCGCACGCGGTCGTCACGGTGGCCGATGGGACGGGCACGCAGGTGCTGCGCGCCGAGGCCGACCCGGAGGGGGCCGTACGGGACACGATCGAGCTCGCCCCGGGGGCGTACACGGTGATCGTCACGGCGGTCGGGTACGCGCCCGCCGCCGCCGGCGCGATCGTCACCGCGAGCGGGCGGGCCGAGGTCGGCACGGTGACACTGGCCCGGCAGGGCGGCACCGAGCTGCCACCGCCCGGACCGTGGACCGTCGACCCGGCCCACTCCAGCGTGGGCGCCGTCGCCCAGCACCTCGGGATCTCCAGCGTGCGCGGCCGGTTCACGGAGTTCGCGGGCACGGTCGAGATCGCGCCGGACGACCTCACCAGGTCCCGGGTCCAGGCCGTCATCAGCGCGGCCTCAATCGACACCGGCAACGATATGCGCGACACGCATCTGCGCTCCGCGGACTTCCTGGACGTCGAGCGCCACCCCGAGATCACCTACCGCTCCACGGGCCTCGCCGCGGCCGGCGCCGACCGCTGGACGGTCCACGGCGAGCTGGGCATGCACGGTGTCGTACGACCCGTCGACCTGGACCTCGCCTATCTCGGCACCGGCGCCGACCCCTGGGGTGGCACCCGCGCGGCCTTCCGGGCGACGGCGGAACTGCGGCGCGAGGACTTCGCGATGAACTACAACCAGGTCGTCCAGGCGGGCATCGCCGCCATCGGTACGACGCTGAAGGTGGAGCTGGACATCCAGGCCGTGCAGGGCGGGTCGCTGCCGCGGGCGTAGGCACATCAGGGCCGGCCGGATCCGGTTCCGCTGCCTCACGGGGCAATACATCTAGGCTGCCCCCATGGCACCGAACATCGCGACCAACACGTCCGTCTCCCTGGACGGGTTGCTGGACTTCGCACGGCCTCGTCACCGCGCCATCCTGCTGACCCGGCGGGCCGACGGCGGGCCCCAGGGCTCGCCGCTGACCTGCGGGGTCGACGACTCGGGGCGGATCGTGGTCTCCACCTACCCGGAGCGCGCCAAAACCCGCAACGCCAAGCGGGACCCACGGGTCAGCCTGATCGTACTGAGCGACGACTGGAACGGCCCGTGGGTCCAGATCGACGGAACGGCGGAGGTCATCGACTCCCCCGACTCGGTGGAACCGCTGGTGGAGTACTACCGCAACATCGCGGGCGAACACCCGGACTGGAACGAGTACCGCGAGGCGATGCTCAAGCAGGGCAAGTCGATCATCCGCATCACTCCGGACCGCTGGGGCCCGGTGGCCACGGGCGGCTTCCCGGCCAGACTGGTGACCGGGGACTGATCACTACGGCACGGCAAGTCGGTTGCCCGAGTCACCCCGGACACTGGGACCCGGCGGCCACGGACGGCCTCCCGGCCAGGCTCGTGGCCGGGGACCGACCACCACGGCGCCACAAGTCGGTCACCCAAGTCGCTCCCGACCACTGAGGCCCGGCGGCCACGGACGGCCTCCCGGCCAGGCTCGTGGCCGGGGACCGACCACCACGGCGCCACAAGTCGGTCACCCAAGTCGCTCCCGACCACTGAGGCCCGGCGGCCACGGACGGCCTCCCGGCCAGGCTCGTGGCCGGGGACCGACCACCACGGCACGGCAGGTCGAAGTCCGGTCACCCCGGTGCACCCGGGGTCAGTGGTCACCGACGGCTCCCGCACGGCTCGCGGGCGAGGGCTGGGGTGCCTGCCGGTCAGCCGCGGGTGACCATCGCCTCGATTCCGGATACCAGTAGGTCCAGGGCGAAAGTGAAGTCGCGGTCCAGCATCTCCTCGACCGTGTCGCCGCCGCGGGCCGCCATGAGGTCCTTGGACTCCTTGATCACGCCGGCGGTCTGCGGGGCCTCGGACACGGCGCTCATGGCGGTGCGGAAGTACTCGTCGGGGGTCAGGCCCGCGGCCTCGACCCGGGCGGCGAAGTGGCCCTCGACCGTGCCGAAGCCGTAGACGAACTGGAAGACGGCGGAGATGGCGCCCGTGACACCGTGCGCGGGCAGCCCGGTCCGGCGGATGATCTGCTGCACCACCCGGGAGAACGCGAGCGAGTTCGGGCCGATGTTGAGATACCGCCCGGCGAGCGGTGACAGCCAGGGGTGCCGGACGAGAAGCGCACGGTATTCCGTGGCCAGCGTGCGCAACTGGTCGCGCCAGTCCTCTCCCTCTGCCTCCGGGTCGGGCAGCCGCAGCTCGCCGTAGACCGCGTCCAGGGCGAGCTCCAGCAGGTCGTCCTTGGTGTCGACGTACCAGTACACGGACATCGCGGTGACGTGCAGCCCGGCCGCGAGCCTCCGCATCGAGAACTTGGCCAGTCCATCGGCGTCCAGCAGCCGCACGGTCACCTCGGTGATCCGCTCACGATCGAGACCGGAGGGCTGCCCCGCGCGCCCGCCCCGGCGGGCCTTGCCCTCCAGCCAGACGCTCGACCGCACCGACCGCTCGGCTGCCTTGACCATCGGCGCACCTTCCTCGAGAACTCCGGCCCCTCACCGAAATGCTAGAACCGCAACCTCCCCATAAGGGGCGCGGAACCGCGCCGATATACCGCTCCGCACATCGCTCCATCATGCGGGTCCGAGCAGAACCCGAAGGGCGGGTGGCCGCAGCCACCCGCCCTTCTCCTGCCCGGCCCGGCCCGGCCCGGCCCGGCGATCGTCAGCTGCCGATCGTCAGTTGCCGGTCTCCTGCGTGAGGTCGTAGAAGGCGGCCGAACCGACCGTCACCTTCTTGAAGTTGCTCTGCACCCACGAGGTGATCTGCGACGACGTACCGCTGGAGCTGCCGCCCATGCCGCCACCCATGCCACCGCCGGAGATGAAGTAGTGGATCTTGCCTTCCGCCACGTACTTCTTGAACTGGGCCAGCGTCGGGGACGGGTCGGTGCCGTTGAAGCCGCCGATCGCCATCACCGGGTCGCCGGTGGCCAGCTGGTAGCTCGCGGCGTTCTGGGAGCCGATGGACGCGGCGACCCAGGTGTATTTCCCGGCGTCCGTCTCCAGCAGCTTCTTGGCCTCGGAGGAGACGCTCGCGCCGTCGAGCAGACCGCCGGCGCCACCGCCGCCGCCTTCACCCAGCTGACCGCCACCGCCACCGGGGAAGCCCTGGCCCTGCTGGCCCTGTTGCCCCTGCTGGTTCTGCCCCGGCATGCCGCCCCCGGGGAAGCCGTTCCCGTTCTGCTGACCCTGTTGCCCTTGCTGGCCCTGCTGGTTCTGCCCCGGCATTCCGCCGCCGAAGCCGCCGTTGCCGCCGCCCATACCGCCGCCGGGACCGCCCCGGCCACCGCCCATCGTGCTGGCGCCGGCCGGGCCGGCCGTGACGATGGAGCCGCTGTGGCCCTCCTGCAGCGTGCTGAGGGTGTACGCCGTGGGACCGGCCAGCGCGGCGACGAGACCGAGCGCGGCCGCGCCGAGCGCCAGCTGCCGCGACACGCGGCCCGCGAAGACGAGGCCCAGGGCTGCGGTCAGGCCGCCGATCAGGACCAGCCACTTCAGCCAGGGCAGATAGTCGGGGGTGCGGTTGAGCAGGACGTAACCCCAGGCCGCGGCCGCGACGACCGACGCGGCGAGGGTGATCGACGCCCACATCTCGGCGCGCTTCTCCCACAGCAGACCGGCGCCCATGCCGATGACGGCCGCGATGTAAGGAGCGAGGGCCACCGTGTAGTACTGGTGGAAGATGCCCGCCATGTAGCTGAAGACGACCATGGTCATCAGCAGCGAACCGCCCCAGACCAGGAATGAGCTACGGGTGACGGAGGTGCGCTTCAGCCTGCGCGTGGCCACCAGGCCCGCGGCCAGCAGGATCAGCGCGGCCGGCAGCAGCCAGGAGATCTGGCCGCCGATCTCGGAGTTGAACATCCGGTCCCAGCCGGTCTCGCCCCACATGCTCGTGCCGTTGCCGCCACCGCCGCCGCCCACGCTGCCGGTCTCGTCGCCGTTGAGACGGCCGAGGCCGTTGTAGCCGAAGGTCAGCTCCAGGAAGGAGTTGTTCTGCGAGCCGCCGATGTAGGGGCGGGAGGACGCCGGCCACAGTTCGACGATCGCGACCCACCAGCCGCCGGAGACGACCAGCGCGAGCGTGGCCAGGGCCAGCTGTCCGAGGCGCTTCTTCACCGGCACCGGCGCGCACACCGCGTACACGACGGCCAGCGGCGGCAGGATCAGGAAGGCCTGCAGGGTCTTGGCGAGGAAGGCGAAGCCGATCGCGACACCCGCCCGGACCAGCCACTTCGTGCGGCCGTCCTCGAGGGCCCGGATGACCATGTAGCAGGCGACGGCCATCAGCAGCGCCAGCATCGCGTCCGGGTTGTTGAAGCGGAACATCAGCGCCCCGACGGGGGTGAGCGCGAGCACGGCGCCCGCGATCAGACCGGCCGCGGGGCTGAACCGGCGGCGTACGGCCGCGTAGACCACGACGACCGTGAGGACGCCCATGATGACCTCGGGGACCAGGATCGCCCACGAGTTGAGGCCGAAGATCCGCACCGACAGGGCCATCGGCCACAGCGAGGCCGGGGGCTTGTCGACGGTGATGGCGTTGCCCGCGTCCAGCGAGCCGAAGAAGAGCGCCTTCCAGGACTTGCTGCCCGCCTGGACGGCCGCCGAGTAGAAGGAGTTGGCGTAGCCGGAGGCGCTCAGGTTGTACAGGTAGAGCAGGAAGGTGGCGGCCAGCAGGCCGAGGAAGGCCAGGCGCACCCAGCGCGGGTCCTCGGGCCGGCCGCGCCACAGTCTCCGTACGAAGGGCTGCCGGGGCTCGCCCGACCCGGGCGCGGGAGCCGTGGGCGCCGCCGGGCCCGGAGCCGCTGTCTGCGTCACCGGGTCCGTGGCGGGCAGGCTCGGGGGAGCGGCAGTCGGTGGCGGACCCCAGGAGGCGGGACCCCCGGGGTGGGTCGTCCGGTCGTAGTGCGTGGTCATCGGGCATCCCCCGGGTCGGTGTCGTGAGGGCGCACCGGCTGCAACCGCATGGTGGCGTCCCTCCAGTTGCCGTCCGCGGCTTCACCGGCGCGGAACTGGGTGGTCTGGTACGGCGTGTGCTGCGGCGGGCGCTGCGGGAGCGGCGTGCCGCCCGGCCGGTACGGGACCGTCGTCGCGTAGGTCGGCGAGGACGGGTTGTGCGCGGCCACGACCGTCGACACCTGGTCGGTGTCGCCGCGGTCCGGGAAGACCCACGCGCGGAAGAGCAGGAAGCGCAGCACCGTCGCCGCGAGGTTGGCGGCGATCAGCACGGCCAGTTCGGTGGAGTGCGCGGGGCTGCCGGTGGCCGCGTTCAGGGCGGCCAGCGAGCCGCTGGTGAGGGCGAGGCCGATACCGAAGACGACCAGGCCCTGCGCCTGGTGCCGGACGGCGCCGCCGCGGCCGCGCACCCCGAAGGTCAGGCGCCGGTTGGCCGCCGTGTTCGCGACGGCCGAGACCAGCAGCGCGAGAGCGTTGGCGACCTGCGAGCCGGTGAACTGCCGGAAGCCGCTGTAGAGCAGAAGGTAGAAGAGGGTCGACAGACCGCCGACGACACAGAATCCGACGAGCTGGCGGGCCAGGCCCGTGGGCACGTCCTTGATCTCGCGGTCGCGCGGGTCGTCGCCGAACGGGCGGGTGACCCGGTCCAGCGGCAGCGATCCCGTGGCGAGGGCCTTGCCCACCCGCCACACTCCCTTGAGGTCGTCGGTCGCTGTCTTCACGATGTGCACGGTCGAGTCCGGGTCGTCGACCCAGTCGACGGGCACCTCGTGGATACGGAGCCCGGCCCGCTCGGCGAGGACCAGCATCTCGGTGTCGAAGAACCAGCCGGTGTCCTCGATCAGGGGCAGCAGCACCTGGGCGACATCACGCCGGATCGCCTTGAAGCCGCACTGCGCGTCCGAGAAGCGGGCCTGTAGCGAGCCGCGCAGGATCAGGTTGTACGAGCGGCTGATGAACTCCCGCTTGGCGCCGCGCACCACGCGCGAGCTACGGGCCAGCCGGGAACCGATCGCCAGGTCGGAGTGACCCGAGATCAGCGGCGCCACCAGCGGAAGCAGCGCGTTGAGGTCGGTGGACAGATCGACGTCCATGTAGGCGAGGACCGGGGCGTCCGAGGCGGACCAGACGGTCCGCAGGGCACGTCCGCGGCCCTTCTGCTCCAGCCGGTACGACCTCACCTCGGCGATCTCCGCCGCCAGCCGCGCCGCCACCCGCGGGGTGGTGTCCGTGGACGCGTTGTCCGCGACGGTGATGCGGAACGCGTACGGGAAGGTGCGCTCGAGGTGCTCGTGCAGTCTGAGCACGCAGGGCCGGAGGTCCTCCTCCTCGTTGTAGACGGGGATCACTACGTCCAGGACAGGCGTACCGGCGTCGCCGGCCGGGAGGTGCTCCCGCGCCGGCAGGGTGCCGGGAGAAGAGTCGGTTCGCATGGGAACGACTCTGGTCAAGTGCCCTGTTGCACCCATGTGGTGGCGCTGTGCTGCACCTGTGAGTGCGACTGCCAGTTCGTTTCCGCGTCGGGCTGCGGCGGCACGGGGCCGAGCGCGGGCAGATGCACCGTGAACACGGTCCGCCCCGGGACGCTGTCGACGGTGACGGCACCGCCGTGCGCGGTCGCGACGGCCTGCACGATGGCGAGCCCCAGGCCGGTGGATCCGGTGGACCGGGACCGCGCGGAGTCGCCCCTGGCGAACCGCTCGAAGACGTGCGGCAGCAGTTCGGGCGGGATGCCCTGGCCGTTGTCCTCGACGTCGACGCACATCCACGGCCCGCGCCGCTGGACGCGTGCGGTGACCGTCGTACCGGGTGGGGTGTGCTTGCGGGCGTTGCCCAGCAGATTGACCAGCACCTGCTGGATACGTGCCGCGTCCGCCGACACCAGCGCCGGTTCGTCGGGCAGGTCGAGCCGCCATTTGTGGTCCATGCCGGCCGCGCGGGAGTCGCTGATGGTGTCCACGACCAGCGGAACGAGGTCGGTGTGCTCGAACTGGAGCGGCCGCCCGGCGTCCAGGCGCGCGAGCAGCAGCAGGTCCTCGACGAGCAGCGTCATCCGCCCCGCCTCGGACTCGATACGGCCCAGGGCGTGCCGGGTGTCGGGCCCGACCTGCTCACGTCCGCGCCGGGTGAGCTCGGCGTACCCGCGGATGGAGGCGAGGGGGGTTCTGAGTTCATGGCTCGCGTCGGCGACGAACTGCCGCACCCGCATCTCGCTCTGCTGGCGGGCGTGCAGGGCGCCGTGCACATGGTCGAGCATCCGGTTGAGCGCGGCACCGACCTGCCCGACCTCGGTGTGCGGATCGGTCTCGGCCTCCGGCACCCGCTCGCTGAGGTTCACCTCGCCGGTGTGCAGGGGGAGTTCGGAGACCCGGGTGGCGGTGGTGGCGACGCGGCGCAGGGGGCGGGTGGCCAGGCCGACGAGGACGTAGCCGGCGATGACGGCGGCGCCGAGGCCTGCGGCGGTGACGCTGACCTCGACGAGGATCAGGGTGTTGATGGTGTTGTCGACCTCGGCGGTCGGGAGTGCGACGTAGTACGACTCGCCGCTGTCCTGGCTCGTGACGTACTGGACGCGGTACTCCCCGAGGCCCGGCACGTCCACGGAGTGCGCCTGGCCGTCCCTCGCCACGGAGCCGACGGCCGCCTTCTGCGCGGCGTCGAGGTTGTCGGCGCGCATGTTCTTGAAGACGCCGTAGCTGTTGTTCTGCTGCTCGGCGACGGCAGCGCTGACGATCTTGCCGTCTTCCACGTACGCGGCGATGGTCTTGCGCTGCGTCGGGGGCAGCTTGACGAACTTGGCGGCCTTGGCGCTCGCCGGCGTCTCGTCGTCCGCGCCGGGACGGGCGTCCGGGACGGTGCCCTGGTCGCGCGGCGGCTGCTTGCCGTCCATGCGCCCGCCGACCGCGCGCATGGCGACGTCATGCACCTTCTCGTCCAGCTGACCGTACAGGTGGTCGTGCAGAGCCAGCGTGGTCACGGTGCCGATCACCGCGCACACCACCGCGATCAGCACCACCGACGCGACGACGAGCCGCGTCCGCAGGCTCCGCGGTTGTCGCTCCCCCACTCTCAGCTTCGTTCGAGCGGGGGGACCCCCATGTCTCTTCTGCGCACGCGTCCGTCGTCGCCCGCTCATACCGCTGCGGGCTTGATCAGATAGCCGGCCCCACGCCGGGTGTGGATCATCGGCTCCCGGCCGGCGTCGATCTTCCTGCGCAGATACGAGATGTAGAGCTCGACCACATTGGCCTGGCCGCCGAAGTCGTACGACCACACCCGGTCGAGGATCTGCGCCTTGCTGAGCACCCGCCGCGGATTGCGCATCAGGAAGCGCAGCAGCTCGAACTCGGTGGCGGTGAGGTGAATGTTGTCCCCGCCCCGCGAGACCTCGTGGCTGTCCTCGTCCAGGGTGAGGTCACCGACGACGAGGACGGAGTCGGAGCGCCGGTCTGCGGCGCCGGAGCGGCGGATGAGCCCGCGCAGCCGGGCCACGACCTCCTCCAGGCTGAACGGCTTGGTGACGTAGTCGTCGCCGCCGGCGGTGAGCCCGGCGATACGGTCCTCCACCGCGTCCTTCGCGGTCAGGAAGAGGACGGGCACATCGGGCAGCTCGCGCCGCAGGCGCCCCAGGACCGCGAGGCCGTCCATGTCGGGCAGCATCATGTCGAGGACGACGGCGTCGGGCCGGAACTCCCTGGCGGTCTGGACGGCGCCGTGGCCGTCACCCGCGCTCCTGATCTGCCAGCCCTCGTAACGGAGGGCCATGGAAAGGAGTTCGGTGATCGACAACTCGTCGTCCACCACAAGCACTCGGACGGGGCTCCCGTCCGGCCTCAGCAGTTCGGTGCGCCCCTGGGGCGAGGTCGTGGTCATGGGGACACCATGTCGGGGTCCTCTGAGAACACGCTTTCACTAATCTATGTTTTCCCTAAGAAGCGCACAGGAGTTTCTCAGGCAACGCCTGGGAAACGCTTGCCGGGGGATCAGGAACGGGTACGGGGCTCCCGACCTTCAGAACAGCCCGTCCTGGACTCCAGCTTCCTCCTTGAACTCCTTGAGGGGAACGGTGCATCCGTCGCCCGCGCCGGGGCCGGGGCACAGCTCCCAGCCGGTCATCAGCCGCGTGTCGAGGACGACGATCCCGCGCGCCCCGGCCGCAATGTGCAGGTCGGGCCCGGCGGCCGCGACCAGTTCACCGCTCACGGTCCCACCCGGGACCAGTTCGACGACCTCACCGAACGCCGTGGGCAACCGCTGGAGCCCGAACACGCCCACGTGGTCGACCGGTTGGCACGGCTCGCGGGAGAGCGACTCCGGCCAGTCGTCGAGTGCGACGGCACACTCGTACAACTCCTCGATCTCAGTGACCCGTTCGGCGTCAGTCGCGGGCAATGCCGACCGTACGGCGCGCTTCTCTGCGTAGGGGATCCGGTCGGGCACGACGAGCGCGGCCCGCAGCAGTTCCTCGGTCCGACGCGCGGCCATGAGCGGCCCGGCACCGAGCCAGCTGAAACAGACGGCTCCCTGTTCGAGCAGCCGCGCGGACCCCCGCTCGACGGCGGTGATCCCGACCTTGACCATGCCGGGTCCGAACCAGGCCAGATACACATGGTACGGCCGGGGATCGTCCGCGATGGTGTCGGCGGCCACGGAGTGCGCCCGGTCCAGCCGCGCGCACTGCTCACACCGCGCGCCGGTGCTCCGCCCCGACACCACCGCCCGCACGGGACAGGGGTGCCCGCGGGCACCCACACACGTCCGCACGCCCCCGTCCACGACCCCGAAGGCAACCCGCTTCCCCCGAGGCAGCGCGCTCTGCCGCCCCCCGTCCCACACCAGCACGGGACCGTCCCCCGACCACCGCAGTCCCGAGCATTTCCACACCTGTGCCATCACTCTTGAGGGTAGGCCTGGGCACTGACAGTGGGGGCGGGTGGAGGGAACGGGGTACGGTATGCGAAGGCCCGAAGCCGCAACCTTGTTTTGCGACTTCGGGCCTGTCTCGTCACCGGCTACGGGGGCACGTGAACCGGCACCCGCTACGGAAGCAAGTAAACCGGCGCACCGTCCTCAGCACACCCGCTCTGCCGCATGCAACCCCGCTTGAGCAGCATGCGCACGCAGTCGTGGACCCGGTCGAGCGTCAGCCCCGTACGGCTGGCGACCTCCTCCAGCCGACAGCGGACCGGGCCTCGTACCAGCGAGGGAGCGAGGTAGGCCGCCACCGCGTGCACGTCGTCCGTGACGACCAGGTTCTTCGCCCGCCAGATGCCCAGCAGCTGCTGCGGCGACATGGCCGGGGCCTCCTCCGTCGCGGAGGCGGGCTGGAAACGATCGGCGATGCGGTCCAGGGTGTCGGCGATGCGGTGGAGGGCACCGGCCATGGAGTCGTGAGCCCTGGCCATGGAATCCTGGGCCCGGGCCATGGAGTCGTGAGCTCTCGCCATGGAGACCTGAGCGTTGACCATAGTGTCCTGAGCCTTGGCCATGGAGTCCTGGTGGCGGCACAACTCCTCCTGCCTGGCGAGAAACGCCTCGTCCGCCCGGATGTTCCGCTCTTCCAGCCGGACGATCGCGTCGGCCACCTGCTCGGGCATGACGTAGGCGGTGCCACCGCTGGGCGCGGGCTGTACGGGGGCCGGTTCGAGGCTGTAGGAACCGTCGCGCTGGATGGTTGCGATGACCTCGGAAACCCAGGCTTTGAAGGGCTTGCATTCGGGCTTGATGCAAGCGTTGACAAGCTGGATGAGCCCCTGGAGGTTCACCATCTTCATCGACCTTTGGAGCCTGTGACCTGCGAGTTTGCGCAAGGTGTCGCTCCCAACGACGCCTTGTGCAATCTCGTCCAGGCGCTTTTGCAAGCTTGTGTCCACGTGCTGCCAGAGAGCGTCGCGCGTGTTTGCATACCCCAAGCGGCTCGCCACGTCCGTCGCCGGAAACCAGTGCTCCCCGTCCGCCAGCGTCAGCCTCCGTACCCGCGCCTTCGTGGCCGCGAACACGAAGTCGCTGATGTCGATCGCGTCCTGCTTCCGCGCCGAATCGCCGCCTGGGCGATTCGGCGTTTTGGGAGAGACGGTGCCGAGCGCGGCCTCAGGCCGGTGAACTCATCTGGGAGGCGGGGGACCACCGGTGGGTCTTCGCCTTGGCGGTCGGCTGGGCGTGCAGGCCGTCGGGTATGCGAAACCATGCACGTGTTCACACGGTGTGTTGTTAGTGTGACGCCATGTCACGTTTCCGTATGTACCCGACGAGCGAGCAGGCGGGCATCATGCTCGGACACTGCGCGCACGCCCGGTATGTGTGGAACCTGGCTGTCGAGCAGCACTCGCACTGGTACAAGGGCCGCGGGGCGGCGCCCGGTTTCGCCGAGCAGTGCCGCCAGCTCACCGAGGCCCGGCGCGAGTGCGCGTGGCTCGGTGAGGGCAACGCGGATGTGCAGCAGCAGGCGCTGAAGGACTTCGCCCAGGCCAAGAACGCCAGGTTCACCTCCGGGTCCGGTGAGCCGACCTGGCGTAGGAAGCATGTGCACGAGGGCTTCCGCGTCATCGGCACCGACCGGGTGGCGGAGTTCGAGGCGGACGGCTCGCCGAAGCTGAACACGAGGACCGGCAGGCAGGTCATGGGCCGGTCCGTTGTGGTGCGGAAGATCAACCGCCGGTGGGCTCAGGTCAAGGTGCCCGGCTGCGGCTGGGTCCGCTTCCGGCTCACCCGTGCCGAACTGCCGAAGGCGAAGACCTTCCGGGTCACCTTCAAGAACGGCCAGTGGCACATCGCGTTCGCGGTCGTCCCCGTGCCGATCGGCCCGCCCGGCACGGGTGAGGTCATCGGCATCGACCGGGGTGTGAAGATCACCGCCGCGCTGTCGGACGGCCGGAAGCTGAACTGTCCGCAGCTCAACGTCAAGGAGCGGGCCCAGATCCGTAAGCACCAGCGCCGCGCCGCCCGCGCGCCCAGGGGCAGCGAGCGCAAGAGAGCTGAGTACGCCAAGGCTGCCAAGCTCAAGGCGCGTGAGGCAGGTCGGCGCAAGGACTGGTGCGAAAAGACCTCAACGATGCTCGCCCGGACCTACGACGTGATCCGCTTTGAGAAGCTGAACATCACGAACATGGCCGCCTCCGCGAAGGGGACGGTCGACCAGCCCGGCACGAACGTCAGGGCCAAGGCCGGACTGAACCGGGCGATCCTCGCCCAAGGCTGGGGCCTGCTGAGGCAGCGCACCGAGCACAAGGCACCAGGCCGGGTCGAGGACGTACCCGCACCCTTCACGTCCCTGCGGTGCAGCGCCTGCGGATGGATCGAGAAGAAGTCGCGCAAGAGCCAAGCCGACTTCGTCTGCGTGTCCTGCGGGTTCACCTGCAACGCCGATGAGAACGCAGCGAACAACGTCGCGGCAGGACAGGGCGGGATTCCCCGCCCCCGGCGAGCAGCCGGTGCCGGAGGGACAACAACGGCCGCGGGCCGCTCGAGTGTCCGTGAACCTCAACCCACCCGGGTTGGAATCCCCCTCTTTTAAGAGGGGGAGGATGTCAACACGGAAGCTAGGGATCTGCGTACGACTCCCCCGCATAGAAGGTATGTACACCCAAAAGATGACAGAGGGATCGATTCTTCCCCTCTTCCCACCCGTGTGTACGCCCCGACCAGATCAACCCCCGGCCTCTGCCGAAACCGGCTCCGGATCACCGCCCGTGGACGCAGGCCGGACAACAGCCGTCGTCCGCCGTCCCCGCCCCGCCAGTCGGCAGCCGACGCAGCCGGGGTGACCCTCCCGTGCGCTCGTGTCGCGTATCAGCATCCCCCACTCCGCCCTCGGGCGGCGTCCCGGCGGCTTGCCCCAGCCGGTGAGGTGGAGGTACCAGGTGACAAGGACGCCGGCGGCGATCGGCGCCAGGCCCCCGGCGGGAAATGCCAGAGGCCCCGGAGTGATCCGGGGCCTCTGGCATGTTGCGCACTCGGCAGGATTCGAACCTGCAACCTTCTGATCCGTAGTCAGATGCTCTATCCGTTAAGCTACGAGTGCCTGTTTTTTGTTTTTCTGTCTCCGGTCCCGGCCCTTCCGGCCCGCTCGCGGCGACAGGAAGAACATTACATGACTGCCGCCGTCATGTGAAATCCATTAGCCGCACCCCTTGTGACCTGCGGAAACGCCAGAAACGCCAGGACCGGTTGGGGACGCTGGGAGCGCCGGGAACGCCGGGAACGCCGAAGCCCCGGTCCGTGGGGACCGGGGCTTCGGTGATCGAGCGCGGAGGCGGAGGGATTTGAACCCTCGATGGGCTTTAAGGCCCAAACCGCATTAGCAGTGTGTTGCCTGTCGTATGGGGACGAAGGTTCACGACTGCCCCAGACGCTCCGCCGCAGGTCAGGGCCGCATTGCCGTCCGGCGTGGTTGACCCTCGTCGGAACGCGTACGGGCCTCTTGGTGCCAGCGCGGTGCCAGCACGGAGGCTGTGCGAGCAGCTCAGTGCAGGTCGGTTCGCGTGCCCTGTCCGAGGCGTTGGAACCTGATGATCGTGGCGGGTCGCCAGACGGGCGAGCGCCCGAAGGTCTTGTCAGGCGCGGGCAGTTCGCCGCGCCCTCGGGAGCGGTACGCCCTGATCGTCTGCTCGTTCACGCCCCAGTGTTCGGCGACCTCGGCGATGGTCCAGTAGTCGGCGTTCGGGTCGGCCATGAGGTACCCCCTGTCCGGAACTTTGGCCGTTCGATGTTGACAAGGTGTACGGCTCAGGCGTCCCCAGGCGCGTCGCCGGGGGCCGGGTTCTCCGCGCCGGCCAGCACGATGCGCCGCACCTGCTGGCGCGTGTACCCCGTCGCCTCACAGATGTCCTTCTGGGGAACGTCGTCCGCGTCCGCCTGCCGGATCGCCACTGCGAGCTCCTGCCGCAGGATCTCCGTCCGCCGCTCGGCATCCCTGAAGCGCTGCGCCATCTGCGCCAGTGATCGCTTATCCATGGCACATAGTGTTC
The DNA here is from genome assembly GCF_025642155.1 of Streptomyces sp. HUAS 15-9. NCBI lineage: Bacteria > Bacillati > Actinomycetota > Actinomycetes > Kitasatosporales > Streptomycetaceae > Streptomyces > Streptomyces qianjiangensis. The sequence goes on from NZ_CP106798.1 coordinate 4,261,367, forward strand.
CATCCGTCGTCACGGAACCTGATGTTACGCAGATTGGCCATGTTGTCCAGCGTCAGAACGCTTGACGATGGAACACGATGTTCCCTAGAGTGGAGGTGTCGGAAGGGAAACCGGACGACAAACGCAAGCGGCCCCCGGCGGTGTTGGAGCACCGACCGAGGGCCTACGGAACCACCTGCAGTAACAGGGAGAACCGATGCTCAACCTTCTCATGGCCCCCCGCACCGGTCGTACGGTGCGCGGCCTAATCGGCTCGCTGGTCGAGTCCGCGGCCGACGCCATCCGGTCCATCGCCCCCGCCATCGAGCAGGCCGGCGAGACCGCCATCGCCCCCGACCCGGCCGACGTCTACACCGACGACGACATGCCCGAGGCCGAGACCATCGAGGCCGCCGCCCGCGAGTACGAGCGCGCCGCCGACCAGGCCCGCCGCGCCGACCGCGGCAAGCGTGCCGCGAAGAAGATCCTCGACAAGCTGCCCGCCGGCATCTACGGCACGTGGCGGGTGTTCCGCACCCCGTCGTCCCGGCAGACCCCGGACCTCGCCGCCATCACCGCCACCTACAAGCGGCTCGGCCTCGGGCCGGTCCCGATGAAGCCCTGCGCCCCGTCCCTGAAGGTCGAGCTGGTCGAGGTCGCCCCGGCCGCCGACGAGATCCTGGTGGGGGTGGCTGTCTGATGGACGTCACCACCAACACGCTGCCCGCCGTCCCCACGCCCGCCAAGCCCGCCGGCATTGAACTGGCGGAGGGCGTCACCCTCGACCAGCTGCTCGCCGCACTGCCCGGCGCTGTCGACCAGGCGATGCGGACCGCCCTCCCTGGCCACTACTCGCAAGAGGTCGCAGAGCGGATCGCCGCCGAGATGATCGCCAGTCTCCGCCAGTCCCGGCAGGACACACCCTCCGCGTGCCCCGTGTACCGCGACTGCGAGGACCGGGACCCGGGCCACTACGACCACTACAACCACCGGCTCCGAGTGACCGGCGAGGACGGCAGCACCATCCTCGACGCCGGCATGGCCGCCCTCTCCGGCGACGACACCCGTCCCGTGGTCTACCTGCGCAACGAGGACTTCGCCGACGCGGCCGCGGCCCACGCGAAGACGGCCGAGCTTCGGCAGCTGCTCGACCAGGTGGACGCGATGGCCGACCGGGTCTTCGCCGACCACAAGGCCAGCCGCGCGCAAGGCGGCGCCCGATGACCGAGACCACCGCGGCGCCCAGCACTCAGCTGGGCGCCCTGCCCCCGGCAGCCGTCAACCTGCTCGCCGCCCTCGTCGAAGCCCTCGACATCCCCCACCCCGCCTGCATGGGCGGGCAGGCCGAACACGACCGCATCCTCAACGAGCGAGTCATGTACGCCCGGCTCGCGCTCCGCAGCGTCCTCGCCGGCAACACCCTCGGCATCGAGTGGGACACCAACTACCTGCGCGAGCGGCTCGCCGAGCACCCGCCCACCACGTACGTCACCCACGAGCAGGCGCAGGCCGCGCTCGCCGAGGGCAAGACCTGGACCGAGGCCGTCACCCTCCCCGCCGAGGACGACCGGTGACCGCGCCCCGGACCGTCACGGTCCACACCCTCGACCACGGCACCCTCGACATCCGCTGCCCCGACTGGTGCACCGGCCACGAGGACACCCCGCAGTACCGCGTCGACGTCGTCCACGTCGGACCCGACGAGCCGCTCACACTGCCCACCCGGCGCGGCCCGATCACCAACCTGGCCACCGCCCTGGAAGTCCGGCCGTTCGCCTCCGAGACGTTCCTGCGGACGCCGTTCGTCAACGTCGAGATCAGCGGCGACTGGTACCCCACCGGGCTGGCCGGCCTGGAAGCGATGGCCGACGTCCTCGCCGAGCAGGCCGAGCAGCTGCGCGAGCGCGCCCGCCGCCTGGCCTTACTGCTGCACGAGGGCCGCCGATGAGCTCCCGCTGGCCCGTACGTCGGCCGACCGAGCACGCCGCCTTACGCGCGGTGTGCCGGTCGGCCCGGCCCCTTCCCCCTGTCCCCGCCTTGATGGCTGCGCTGCTCGAAGCGAACGAACGCCGCGACCGCGAGGCCGTGACCCTGTGCGCCCACCGTGTCGTGCGCGCCGCCACCCCGGAGGTCGGCGAATGAACACCAGAGAACTGACCCGCGGGCAGGCCGTCGTACTCGGCGCGGCCGCCGTCGCCATGGTCGCCGTCGGAGGCTTCGGCGCCTGGGGCACCTACAGCAACGCCGTGTCCGCCTTCCACCGGCAGGCGACCGCGGCCGGCGTCGTCGCCGCCGGAGAGGGCCTCACACTCATCCTCGCCCTCATCATGCTCGGACGGACGATGCTCAACATGCCGTCACCCGCCGTGGTCCGGGGCGGCATGTGGCTCGCCCCACTGTCCGCGAGCGCCATCGGCGTGGCCATCGCCAGCGACATCCGCGAAGCCGCCGTGTACGCGGTCACCCCGCTCGCCATGTCCGGCGCCGCCGAGGGCCTCGGCCTCATCGCCCGGAGCATCGTCGTCTACCGCACCGGCATCGACGCCGAGGTGGTACGCCGCAACGCGGACGCCGCCCGGCAACTCGCCTTCAACCGGGCCGTCGCCGACGGCCACCCCGACGACCGCAAGAAGAAGGCCGCAGTCCGCCGCTACTGGCGCCTCGCCCGGTACGTGGGTGTGGGTGACGCCGAGCTCGGCGCCGGCCTGGTCGACGTGCAGCGCGTCCGCGTCCGCGAGGGAGCTGATGCGGCCCTCGCATCCATGTACGGCGCGGCCTATGAGACTGTCAGCCCGGCAGTCTCAAACCCGCCCCGGGCGGCGTCCGCGACGGAGGTGCTGCGCGCCCGCTTCGCCGGCATGGACCCGGCCGACGCCATCCGGTTCGCACACGATGCGCGACCTGATGCGCCCCCGGCCGAACTCGCCGCGATCCTCGGCACCTACGACGTCCACGTCGACCCGGTAGCGGTCGCCCTGGTCCTCGGCGAGCAGCCCCCGGAGTACACGGTCGAGCGCCCTGATGCGGCCGCGCATCAACAGGTCAGCCCGCCTATCGGCGAGTTGGAGCCGGTCACGTTGGAGGCCGCGGTGATCGAGGCCGCATCAGCCCTGGGACCGGATGCGAAACCGCGGGAGATCGTCGAGCACGTCGAGCGTCACCGGCGCCTGGTGGTCACAGAGCCCTACGTGCGCACCGCCCTGTCTAGGGCGGCGAAGAAGACCGAGCCGGTCTCTCCGGCCAATCCCATGGAAGGCGGATACGCGTGATGCGCTGGCTCATCCTCGGCGCCCTGCTCGGGTTGCTCCTGCTGTACCCGTCCCTCCTCGCCGCCGTGCTCACGATCGCCGTGGCGCTTCTGTCCAAGCCCCTCGTCGTCGCGTTCGCCGCCGGCCTCGCGGCCCGCCCGTACCTGCCCCGGATCCGGAGGTGGGCACGATGAGCGACGCCCTGGACAAGGCCGCCCGCGAGGCGGTCGAGGCCGCCGACAACTCGGAGATGGTCCGGAGCATCGCCGCGATCCTCGCCGCGCAGCAGCTGCTCAACCAGCAGCAGGCGCCGGCCTACCAGCAGCAGCCCGCCAAGTCCGAGTTCGACGCCAAGAAGTGGGTCGTCATCGGCGGCGTGGTCGTCTCCGTCGGCCTGGTCGGCGCCCTGTTCGCCGTGGCCATCGCCATCGGGGCGACCTGCGCGACGGCCTGCCTGCTCATCCTGCGCTCGATGTGGCGCGACTACCTGAAGGGGAAGTGACATGCAGCACCGGATCTGGGTCGAGCCCGAGCACCGCGGCGGCGGCCGCTACACGTTCAACTGGTACTGCACCTGCCAGGCCAAGGGCTACGGGCACCGCAGCCGAGGCCTTGCTCAGAACGAGGCGAACGCCCACCTGAAGCGCGAGGGAGGCCGCTCCTGATGGCCGGGCAGCCCCTCAGCAAGACCGGGCCGCTCACCGCGGCCGAGACCGCCCGCGTGATCCTCCTCGGACACCGCGCCCTCACAGCGAAGAACCCTCGGAAGGCAAGGCAGTTCGAGGCGCAGGCGGACCGGATCATCGCCGCCGCTGAAGCCCGCGAGGCAGAGCGGGCCAAGACCCGACGCAAGAAGTAGCGCCACGGGGCGGCCGCATCCCGGCCAAGGCATCGCCGGCCGCCCCGTGCCTCCCGTCCCTCAGCAAGAGACAAGGAACCACCAGCATGACGGACACCCTGGTACCCGCCAACGCCGACGCCATAGAGGCCGCGGCCACCGAGCCGGAAACTCCGCCCCCGCCCATCCCCGTCGACAACCCCAAGCTCCCCGACCCGGGCGTCACCACCGAGAAGCGCCGCCCGATCATCGCCCCGTGGCTCCGCTCCCGCCGCGACCTGCTCGCCACCGTCGAACGCGCCGCAGGCCACGCCTGGTACGCCACCGCCTACCACGGACTGCGCGCCCCCTGGTACGCCCTGCAGCTCGGCATGATGGCGCCGCGCGGCACCGCCCGCCTGGTCACCTCGACGAATCGGTGGGTATGGGACCGCGAAGCCGCCCCGCTCCGGGACTTCGCCGTGCGCGCCGAGGACGTCGAGGAATACATGCGCCTCGCCCGGCTGCGCGCCGGCCGCGTCCGACTGCGCGGCCTGGTCACCGTGGTGGCCTGCGTGTTCGGCCTCGGCTTCGCCCTGTGGCTGTACGTCCTGGCACCCGCCTACCTGTACGTGTTCGCGGCCGGCGGGGTCCTCACCCTCGGATACTTCGGCCAGCAGCCCGACGCCCCGGTCATCGGCCCGGCCGTCATGCGCACCGAGCTGCAGAAACTCACCGGCACGATCGTGCTCCGCGCCCTCGACTCCATCGGCAACCCGAAGATCACGGCCGCCATCAAGAAAGGCGGCGACATGAACGGCATGCGCTTCACCTCGGAGATCACCCGCGACGGCCCCGGCTACCGGGCCGACCTCGACCTCCCGTATGGCGTCGTCCCCGAGGACGTCATGGAGGAGCGCCAGGCCCTCGCCTCCGGCCTGCGCCGCAAGCTCGGCTGCGTATGGCCGTCCGGCGACCCCGACGAACACGAGGGCCGGCTGATCCTGTGGGTGGGCGACAAGCCCATGAACGAGACCACGAAGCCCCCGTGGCCGCTGCTGAAGGACGGGGAGGTGGACCTGTTCAAGCCGGTCGTCTTCGGCAACGACCAGCGCATGCGGGACATCGTCGTCTGCCTGATGTTCGTCTCGGTCGTCATCGGCTCCGTCCCGCGTATGGGCAAGACGTTCCTGCTCCGCCTGCTGCTGCTCATCGCCGCCCTCGACCCGCGCGCCTGGATCCTCGGGTTCGACTTCAAGGGCACCGGCGACCTCGGCCCCCTCGAACCGGTCTGCCACCGCTACCGCTCCGGCGAGGAAGACGAGGACCTGGAGTACGTCCTGCACGCCATGCGAGAGCTGAAAGAGGAACTGCGCCGCCGCGCGAAGGTGATCCGTCACCTGCCCAAGTCCCGCTGCCCAGAATCCAAGGTCACGCCCGCGCTGGCCAACGACAAGAGCCTCGGCCTGCACCCGATCGTCGTCGGCTTCGACGAATGCCAAGTCCCGTTCGAGCATGAGAAGTACGGCGCCGAGCTCGAGAGCATCTGCACGGACATCGCCAAGCGCGGCCCCGCGCTGGGCATCATCGGGATCTTCGCCACACAGCGTCCGGACGCCAAGAGCCTGCCGCCCGGCATCTCAGCGAACGCCATCCTCAGGTTCTGCCTGAAGGTGATGAACCACCAGGCCAATGACATGGTGCTCGGCACCGGCGCGTACAAGGCCGGCATCCGCGCCACCATGTTCAGCCGCTCCGACCGCGGCATTTGCTGGATGTCCGGAGAGGGCGACGACCCGGTCATCGCCGCGTCCGCGTTCGTCGACGGCCCGGCCGCCGAGGGCGTCGTAGCCCGCGCCCGCCAGCTGCGCGAGGCCTACGGCAACGTGACCGGGCACGCGATCGGGCAGGGCCCGTCCGAGAGCCGCGGCATGGATGTTCTCGGCGACGTGCTGAAGGTGTTCCGCGGCGACGAGGAGCAGCTGTGGTGCGAGCGGATCGCCGCCCGCCTGGCGGAGTCCTGGCCGGACGTGTACGGCGAGTGGACGACCGCGAAGGTGGCCCCCGGGCTGAAGCCGTGGGGCGTGGCCACCGCGGACGTGTGGGCCGCCAGTGAGGACGGCAAGGGCACCACGAAGCGCGGCATCAAACGCGCCGACGTCGCCGCCGCCGTCACCCGGCGTGACGCGGATCGGCTTGCAGCCTGACGCTCGTACGGCTGCTAGGCCTAGCACCACGCCCTGCTAGGCCTAGCACCTCTGCTAGCACCGAAACACGGCCCTGACCTGTTACCTAGCGGCTAGCAGCAGGGGCCCCGGGAAACGGGAAACACCCTGGATTCGAGGGGGAGAGACACCTATGTGGGTTGCGATGGCTGGCCTGCTGCTCTGGCTCGGCGGTTACGCAGTGTTGTGCGCGGTGAAGCCGTTCGCGCCGTGCCGGAAGTGCTCGGGCACCGGGGAGGTGGAGCGGTTCCGGAAGGTGCGGACGTGCCCGCGGTGCCGTGGCCGCAGGCTCCGGCTGCGTGTCGGTCGGCGCGCGCACAACGCGTGGCGCAGAACCCACCAGGCCGGCGCCCGCTGACGCATCAGCCGCGCTGCTGAAGGGCAGCGTCCAACGGCATCATCGACACGAAGGAGACACCACATGCCCCAGAAGCCTGCCGTTCCCTACGGTCACGTCACTGTGCCCGCCGACGTCTTGGCGACAGCCCTGTACGGCCTCGGACAGTACGAGGCCGCCGCGATCGAGCACAGGGGTGACGGGCTGCGCCCCAGCACCAAGGTGTGCGACGCGGTTGCGTGGCTGTGGGAGAACGGGCACCAGCGCGAGGTCACGAACGTGATCGGTACGGTCTGCGCCATTCTCCGCGGCCGCCCGGTGCCGGGTGGCGTCGGCCGGATCACGCACACGGCCGTGATTGACGCGTTCGGTGTGGAGCTCGCCGAGCTCGGTATGACGCCGGAGGGTGGGTGGGCGCCGGTCGCTGAGCATCTCGCCCGTGAGGTCCCGCGCGGCTTCTGACCGCCGTTGTCAGACCCTGCGAGTAGCGTGACGAGAAAGAGCCCCCAGAGGCGGTGTGACGGCCGCGCTGGGGGCTTTCGTACGTCCAGGGCCTCGGCCCCGTCGAGGAGCGGGTAGCCTTACGGGCTGACGCACCGTGGCCCCCTGTACACGGCGCCTCGAAACACGGCACGGACAGGGACCGGCTTCCGCCTGGTGGCTGGTCACCTCTGCCCTTGAAGGGGAACCGTCCAATGCCGCGTCACGAATCATCCGAGGCAGCATCCTTCCGCGCAGCCGACGAGGCCGCCGAACTCGAAGTCGTCCGGGTCCTGCGCCTGTACGCCGACGACCAGCGCTCGAACCTCGAATGCGCCACCATCCTGTGTGCCACGCACAACCAGCTCGTCACGGCCCACGGTGCGCAGGGCGCCAAGACCCTGCTGATCCAACTGGCAACGGCGGCCGGGACCCTGGCTCAGCTCTACGCGGCCGCGGCGGGCGTCAGCCCAGAGGCGCTGCTGGACACGCTGACCCTCAGCATGCGTCCCGAGTAGCGATCCACGACCGGCCCCTGCCTCGGTCCTCGAGGACGGGGGCCTTTCGTGTTTCTGGAGGGTCGGTAACCTCGCGGCATGTCTGACTACCTGAACGTCTCCACTGCCACCGAGACCCGCGACCAGGCCGTCGACCTCGCCCGCACCGCCGTCGCCGAACGGCTCGCTGCCGGAGCACAGATCATCGGCCCCGTCACCTCCGCGTTCTGGCACGACGGCGCATTCGGCACCGGCGAGGAATGGCAACTCCTGCTGAAGACCACCCGCGCCCGCTACCCCGAACTGGAAGCCCACATCCTCAAGCACCACCCGTGGCAGAACCCGGAGATTGCTGCCGTGGCGATCGAGACCGGGTCGAAGGGCTGCCTCGACTGGATCGCCGCGAACACCACCCTCGCCGACTAGTTCAGGCGCGGGCCTGCTCCAGGACGTCGGCGACCGCGGGCAGCGCCTGGTGCGCGCCGAGCCTCTGAAGAACCGGGGCCAGCCGCTCCCGTGGCCGTACCGACGCCACCCCCGACGACAGGTCGAGTGCGCGGCCCGTGACCGTGGCCGCCTGCTCGACCTCCCCCGCGGTCAGGTAGGAGTCGGCCAGCCACGACATGTACAGCGCCTTGTCCCGCGCATGCGAGTCGGCATACCGGGCGAGCGCCGATTCGAGGACCGGCACAGCCCTCAGCGGACGGCGCAACTCGGTCCAGCACCGGCCGGACATGATCTGCAACTCGGTCTCGTCGACCCACGCCGCCCAGTCCGGTTGCGGCGTGCCGTCGACCTCGGCGAGCGCCTGGTGCGCGGCCTCCAGGGCGCGCTCGGTCTCGTCAGCCTGCCCGGCGACGGCATGCGCCCACGCGAGCCGCTCGTACAGCAGCGCCCGCACCCCGGGTGCAGCATCCGGGCCGGCCGTGGCGCACGACCGGGCGGCCGTCTGCACGGCGTCCTGCCGTTCCTCCCGGTCGCCCCGCAGGCCCTGATAGGCCAGGAAGGCGAGCGCGTTCCCGGCGAGCGCTGTATCCCCCGCATCCGCTGCGGCTGTGCGGCTCGCCTCGTACAGGCCGCGCGCCTCGGCGTGTCGGCCGCCGTCGAACGCCGCCCACCCGGCTTGCTGCGCCTGCTCGGCGAGCACCGACAGCAGGCCGCGGCCCGTGTCCTGCGTGTACGAGTGGTGGCGCAGCAACGCCCGGGTGGCCTGGTACTCGCCGAGGTAGGTGCGGTAGGTGTCGCCGCCGCCGAGGACGTCGTCGAGGCGCCGCAGCCGGGCCGTGCGCTGCCGTAACTTCTCGGGGAGGTCGCTGCCGACCTGCCCGCCGGTCGAGGGCCGGGAGAGTTCGGGGAGACCGACGGCGAGGCTCGCGGCCGCAGAGGTCTTGAGGAACTCCCGGCGAGGAGCAGCGCCGTCTGACGGTGTCTCCCACGGCCGCGGGGCGAGACCCACCATGCGGCCGGGGATACGGAACGCGTCGACGATACGGACGATCTTCTCGAACGTCGTCACCTTGCCGTTGCCCTTGGCCAGCGTCCCCACCCGCTCCGGCTTGATGCCGCACTCGGCAGCGATCAGCGAGTAGCTGATGCCCGCCTCGGCACGGGCGACGTGGAAGACGGTGCCGAAGTCGTGGGTGGCGAGCGCGGCCCGTACGTCGGGGCGCTCAAGCAGCTCTCGGGGAAGCACGGTTGGCGGCATGTGACCGGTCATGAGGTGCCCCGTCGCGCTTGGTGATGGCGTGGTCTGACGCGAGAGTACCCATCGTGGGTACCCCTCGGCGGGAAGTCAGGAGCCGTCTACGCCCGCAAGGTTGAGGCGTTCTGACCCCGGCGGCCGCTGTGAGCGGCCCCGGGCGTGGCCAACGCTTTCAGGGAGCGTCGACATGGCGGAGACTACGCGGCCAGCGCCCGCCGCGAACAGCCCCACCGGCTACGGCTGGTGTGCGTGGCACCAGGGGCACGCGCGGGGTGTGCGGCTCATCAATGTGACCGACCAGGGCAGCGGCGCGGCAACGGCAGGGAAGCGTTTCGCGTGCCGATCCTGCCGCGAGGCCTATGACCTGGTGCCGCTCGCCGACCGGCCGTGACCGCGCTGCCGTCCGCCCTCGACCTGACCCGCGCCCAGTACTCGGGATGGGCCTGCGTGCGGTGTCACGCGTCGCTGCAGAACGGCGCCGTACCGGCGGGCCGGGCCCGCGGCAGCATCGGCGCCCACGCCCTCGACGTCGACGTCTACCAGTGCAAGCCCGGCCATGGCTGCAACCAGCCCCGCGGCACCAGGAAAGCAGGAGGAACCACGTGACCCCGTCCGACAAGCCCCGCACCGGCACCGGCCAGGCGCGCAACGAGCAGGCCTCCCTCGCGGCCGGGCGGGCGGCCGGCTACTGCTGGGAGCGGAACCCTGATGGGCCAGGCCGCTGCACCCGGGCGCCGCACGCGGACGGCGAGCACGTCGACTACTACAACGGCCGCCAGCAGATCACGGACGTCCACGGCTACACGTGGTCGTAGAGACTCCCGTACCCGGCGCGACGGTGTGCCGGGGCCGGGTTCAGGCCCCGGCCGGCACCCCCCGTTGCTGGCCGGGGCCGCTTCATGTCCCGCGGAAGGGTCCCCGCGAGTGCCAACCCGGGCTTCCCGCCGCGCTTACGGCGGCTCATCGGCCCCACCGCCCCACCGAAGCCGTCACTGGCTCCAGGAGCGCCGCTAGGACCCCGCCAGGCTGCCGGTCCCGGGCCGCCTGCCCGGCCACCTCAACCGCCGCGCACCGCAGGAATCCCCGCCAGACCGCCATGGCCGTACCGTCATCGCTCGGGCCACCGGAGCCGTACTCCTCGGCGTAGGGCGCGGTCACCGCTCGGCCGCCTTCGCCAGCAGCTCGTCCTGAGCCGCCCGATCCGCCAACCCAGCCACCTGCCGCCACCGCGCAACCGGATGCCGCGGATCCCGCGCAGCCACCGCCGACCGCGCGACCGCCGCGAGCAACGACGGCGCATCCGCCGGCCGCCAGGTCTCGCCACCGAGGTGGACGACACCGCCGGTCGTCCCGCCGTCCTCACCGCCCTCACCAGCCGACAGCCCCCGCGCCTTCAAACCGGCCGCCGTCTCACGCACCACAGCCCCGTATGCAGCCGTCGCAGCGAGCAGCCGAGCCGCCGCCCGCTCCGCCTCCACCAGCGCGCTCACAGCCTCGTCACGAGCCGCCTCCAGCCGCTGGGTGACCGCCTTGCGCTCCTTCTCCGGGAACCCGGCCTCGGCCGCCTCACGCGCCCGCCCCGCAGCCTGCTCACGCGCGAACTGGCCCTGCAGGAACCGGTACCGGTCACGAGCCGCATACGCCGCCGCACGGGCCGCCCGCAACTCCGTCACCGCCTGCTCGGAACCGGCGCCCTCATGATGCACCTCGGCTACGTCAAGCGCGGACTCCGCCTGCTCCACCGCTGCCCGGGCCTCGCTAATCTGTTGTTCGGTAACCACAATCCGTCTCCCTCGACTGACGGCCCACATTCACACGCAGGCCCGGTCACATAGCTGCATTCAGTTTACGCGCCACCACCTGCGAAAACACCGAACTGGGGTAAGCTGAACACGGTCGCGTTCATAGCGAGAAGGCCCGTCCTCAGTCTCCCGAGGACGGGCCTTCACCTTGTACGAACTCAACAATCAGATGGCCCTAGCCGTCACCGCGGCCGCCACCGTGCGCAAGATTCAACGCCCAACAGCCCACACCAGCCGCCACCAAACCCGCCGCAGGATGCACCAGCCACAACCCCGCAGCCACCAACACCGCCCTAGCCGCGTCCACCAACACGCTTTTCACCACCGCTCCACCCAATCCCCCGTGGCCAGCGCCTCGGCAACCTCCGTGATCTCCTCCTCGTCCAGGACGTCGAGCAGCGCGAAAATCTCCGCACCCAACTCGCGGGCCTCCGGCGTGCCCTCCTCCAACCATCCCGCCGCCACCCCGAACGCCCTCACCGCAGACACCCACCCTCAACACCGACGATCCGATACGTCAGCACCGAGTCCCCGCCGACCAGGCTCAGCCGGTACACATCCCCGTCCTGCCGCTCCCGCGCCCGCCACCCGCCGATATCCCACAACAGCTCCCCGAACTCCGCAGCCTCCGCAGCCGCACTCCGCTCACCCGGCCGACCATGCTCCACCCAGTCCGCCGCCGTCCTGAAGATGTCCATCACGCCACGCTCCTCAAGTGCTGTGCAGCCGCACGCCGCGCCTGCTCCGCCTGCTCACCGCTGATCCCGGCCGCCTCCATCGCCGCGTTGATCGCCGCGACAACAACATCCGCCTGCTTCTCCGTCACCGCGACGAGCCGCTCGTCGATGCCGAGCCGGGCAATCGCCGCCAGGACGTTCACCGCCCTGTCCATGGCGCGTTCGTAGATCAGGACCTCGGCGCGGAGTTGCTCGGTGCCGTTCGCCGCCCGATAGCGAATCGACTCCAACTCGTTGACGAGCTGCGCCGTCGCCCGCTGCCACGCCAACACCTCACCCGCAAGCCGCAACAACTGCGCCAGCGGATCCTCGACCGGCGCGACGCCGAGCTCGGCGAGCAGCGAACGAGCCTGCCCCTCGACCTGCCGACGCTCAGCAGCAGCACGAGCCTGAGGCGAAGCACCCCCATGCTTCCGACACACCGCCTGACCCCGCATCGGCCGGTTCCTGCACGGCTCACCGTTGCTGCGGCGGGCTGAGCAGCGCGGACCCGTGGATGGGTCTGACCGCAGGGGACCCATGGATTCGGTCATTGCGGTGTCCCTTCGTCGTCCTGGTCGTGCTGCTCGTCGTCCTGGCGGTCGTCCTCGTCGGCTCCGTGGCGCTGTTCAGCGAGCCGGCGCAGCTTGTTCGCGTGCCGTCGGGCCAGGCCAACCCGACGGGCGGCGGCGAGGCTTTCACGCCGCTCCCTCGCGGCCTGGACCTTGATGCGCGCTGCGGCGATACGGGCCTGCACCGCCTGCTCCACGGCGCTGGTCGACTCGGTCACGACGACCTCCGCTTGGCCATGGCCTCGGTGAAGGCCCGGAGGAGTTCGGGCTCGTGGGCCTTGACCCATTCGGCGATGGCACGCTCGGCGCCGGAGTCGATGGCGCAGCTGCCCTGCGCCGTGAGTTCTATCCAGTCGAGGACGGCGGTCCGCACGCCAGCTTTGATGCGGTCAGGGTGCGTCTCCAGCCATTCGGCGACGGCTTCCTTCGCCCCAGCCTTGATGGCCTCGTAGTCGGTGGTCATGAGGTCTCCGATCGGATCGGGCGGGGGAGGCGGTACTGGGCAAGGCTGAACACCGCCCATTCGTCCTCGGTCATGTACCGGTGGAAGTTGGGAATGTTGCTCGCGATGGCGGTCCTGCCCTGCCCGTTGACGTACTGGCCAGTGAGGAGGCCGTCGTCGCCGACGGTCCACGCGATCAGCGGGCGATGGTGGTAGGTGGTGCGGCCGTCCGGGTCAAGGCCCGTGAAGACGGCGACATGGCCGGCGGCGGAGATCAGGTCAGGCATGGGGGCTCCGTTCAGGCTGCGGTGTGGGTTGCTTCTGAGGACACTTCTCGCGGCTAGGACACCCAGGACACCCCTTGACCTGCGTAGGACAGGAAAGGACAGGTGTCCTGGCCCCCCTCTCGCGCGTCACGCGAAAGAGATTTGATGTCCCTTTTCTCTCGTTACGTACACATGTGGAGAGGTGAAGTCTTGGAGTCACACAGGGGGACCAGGACAGGTGTCCTACGTGTCCTGGACCCCCGCATGGGCCGGAGCTAGGCCACTGCATGGACCCACCAGTCCCCGTCTTCCTCGACGGTGCGCAGGACCCCCTTGGCGACGCCCCGTTCAATCACGCTCGGGAGTTCGCCGCGGTACCGGGAATGGAACCTCTGGACCAGGTCGGTCCGGCTCATCCGGCCGCCAGTACTCGCGAGGTGGTCGAGAACCTTCCTCAGGCGGGCCTCACGCTTCATCGCGGCCGCGTCGAGGGCGTCGTCCTTGCGGGTTGCGAGCTCGATCTCCGCGTCTGCTGCGGCCCTGCGAGCGGCGGCAGCTTCCCGCTCCGCCAAACTGACGAGGTCGTCCCGGACCGCGCACGACGTGGCCCACAGCATCCCGGCGAGATGCCAGTCGTCCATCGTCATGTGGAACCGGCCGTCGATGACCGCGAGCAGGGCCGCGAACTTCATCTTCATGACGGGCTCGTGGCCGTTCAGTTCGTCGTCATCAATGCCGCCCGTACGAACCGCACGCAGCCGCTTCTGCCGCATCTCTGCCGCCACCGCATCCGGAACCCGGAACGAGACCGGGCCGGCGTCGTCGTGGGAGGCATCAAGGCCCGGGATGGCGATTGCGCCGGGGTGCCTGACCATTTCGTCGGAGATCGTCACATCCCGCGCCCACAGCCACAGGAAGCGTTGCGGCGTGCCCGTGCCGGCGTCCTTCAGGAGGGTCGTGGCGATTGACGGTTGGAGGCCGACGAGGACGCCCATTGCGTATGACATGGGCGCCACGTACCGCTTGCGTTCCTGCGTCGCGTTCGTCTGCCCCAGGGCCTCGCCCATGGCGGCCCGGCGGATCGTCTCGCCGAGAGTGGAGCCGCCGCGTTCCTCGATGTCGCCGATGGACTTGCCTTCGTCGACGTAGACGAACGCGTTGTGGTGGATCTGCTTGCGGATCGCCACCATGACGGGGTCGCCCTTATGGGGACCCTTCTGGTGCACCTCCCCGGTCGGCTCTTCGACGGAGCCCATGAAGATCTCTGTGAGGCCTTCACCAGAACCGATCGGAAGTGCGTCGCGCTCCTGTAGGCGGTCTGGCGTCAGGAATGCCTCTCGCGCAGCCCGGGCGGACTGGCTTTTCCCGGCGGACGGGCCGCCGACCATTGCAACCGGAAGGTTCAGGGACGCACGCCCCATGGGGCTCTCTGCGGTGAACGTGTGGGGGATGGCACCCGACACGCGGGCCATGATCGCGCCGAGTGTCGTGTCCGCGGGCAGCAGCTTCGAGTGGGCCAGGCGCCGGACGCTCTTCAGGGACTCTCGGGAGTCCCAGAATTCCAGCGGCAGTTGGGTCGGCGGGATCTCCGGCTGATCGGCCGTCCGTTCGGACGGCGCGTCCACCGGGACCAGGTCGTCAAGCGTTCCGCCAGCCGCGAAGTGGTCGGTGATGTCCTTCGCCCGGTCGGAGACGAGAACGCGGTAGCCGATCCCGTGACGATCGAGGGAAGCGGCGACAGTCTCGGCGTGGGTCAGCCCGGTCTCGTCGTTGTCGGCGATCACGGTGACCTCGCCCGCGCCCTTGAGTCGCTGGGTGTAGTCGTCCGCCCAACCCATGCCGCTACCGCCGGGCATCGTGGTAGCGGTGATGCCCATGGCTACGAGGGTCTCGACGTCCTTCTCGCCCTCGACGACGGCGACGAGTTCACTGGCCTGCGCAGCCTTGACGACGTCCGGCAGCCGGTAGAGGACACGGCGGATACCGGACGTGCCGAAGTAGCCATCAGCGCTGATCTGCTGGAAAGTCTTCTTCTGGCCGGGAATCTCGATCCGGACGACCTCGAACAGGAGCACGCCGTTCTCGTCGCAGTACGGGTAGCTTGCGGTCTCACCGCGAAGAGGCCTCTTGGCCTTCGTCCGGATCCGCGGGGTCTTCGGCGGGGAAGGCTTCGGTCGTGGACGGGGCGGCACCGCGGAAGACCCCTGACCGCGCTCGCGCGGCTCGTCGTACAGATCTGCCACAGTCCATCCGATCGCGGTCAGGTACTGGTCGTCGCCGTCGCACTTGTGACAGTGGATGTCGACCTTCCCGTCCCCGCGTCGCACGGACACGGTGTCGGGTGCGTCGCCGTCGTGGCACCGTCCACGGGTGCGGAAGCTGTCGCCTCGGTCCATGCGGATCGGCTCGCCGAGGTCGCGCAGGTCGTCGCGGAGTCTCTCGATGGCGGTGTAGGTGACGGTCGTCATGCGGCACCGCCGAAGTCGTCGGTGTTGATGGTGTCCTCGGCCTTGTTCTTCGCGACCTTGTCTGCGAGGGCGAGGAGGTCGGCGATCCAGTTGCGAGCGCATGCGCGGACAGCGCGTGGGGAGGGCTGCTCGTCGAGATGCGCACGGATGCTGTCGAGGACAAGCACCCGCCGCGCGCGTTCGCGGTGGTACTGCGCGAGCATCCGCTCACGCTCGTGCATGTCGGATTCCCCGGCCGCCGTGGCGACCAGGGTTCCGAGAGCGGGGCGGCGGGTCACACGGCCCTCGTCAGGCGGAGCGCGCGCAGTTCGGCGCGGACCCGGAGGCGGCTTTCCATGAGCCGGTGCTCACGACCAAGCGTCGACGTCCCCGACCCCCGCCGGGCGTTGGCGCCGCGCGGCCGGTAGCCGTGCCGCTTATGCCCGCTGCGCTTCTTCGGCGGGGGCTGGTGTGCGATGCTTTCCACAGGTGTGGTCCGTTCTGTGAGTGCGAATGCCCTGGGTCGCTGTGGAGGCGATGAGCCCGGGGCTTCGCTGTTGGACGGGTTCTGCGCTGAGGCCCTGCTGCTGGCGCTGGAATCGCCGACAGCAGGGCCATCTCATGCGCCCCGGAGGGGGCGGATCGCCGCCGATTCCCCAACCCTGCAACCGCATTGAGACTGCGGTTCGTTGGCCGTGGCCTGCGGGTATTCGGTGTGGTGGCACTGTGCTGGCACTGCCGGGATTCCGTGGGGAGCGGGCTCGGTGGAGGCTTCCGGCGCGTACAGAAGTGCGATCAGGTCGCGCGTCGGGATCTTGATCTTCCGGCCGAGGGTGAGGACGCGGGTTGCGGTCCACTCGCCGCGGCGTATCTGCGCGTACACGGTGTCCTTGTTGACGCCGAAGATCGACGCCACTGTGGGGACGTCCGTGGTCGGGCCGAGCGCCTCGACTGCCTCGCGCGTCCAGACGCCGGTCACGCCGCACCCCGCATGGTGCGGATGGCGGACACGTAGCGGTCGAGCATCGCGCCCTGCGGGGTGCGAGTGCCGGCCTCCCAGTGACTGACGGCCTGGCGGGTGACTCCGATTGCCTCGGCGAGCTCCCCCTGTGAGAGACCCGCGGCCTTACGAATCGCTCGTCGCTCCGCAGGGGACGGAAGGTCCTGGCGCAGGCGCAGACGAGCACGAACGCGAAGCGCTGTGGCTGTCATGTGGCCAGCTTGGCAGACCTGGCCACACCAGGTCAACCATGTCAGCAGAGGTGGTGTGCCACGTCTGCCGGGCTGGTGTGTTGACCTACTGTTGCGCTTGCTGCGATGCTCGCCAGGTGACGAAATCCGAGACCCCCACGCCCTCCGACAACCCGGATGAGGTCCTCATCACGGCGAATGTCGACCGCGGCGCCGCCATCAGCCAGGCCGAAGGCGTGGTCGCCACCTTCCAATGCCGCCCCCGAAGCGATGAGTGGGCGGTAGCGGGAGACGTCACCCGGAACGCGCAGGGGCTGGTGATCTCCCGCCTCGAACTCATCTCCAAGGACTTGTCCGGGAGCGGCGTCACTGGCGGCCTGCTGCGCCGGATCCAAGTCAGCGACATCCTTCACGTCGCCCGCGCCCATGTCGCGCTGGCCGTCCACAGCGAGACGGACGGCCCTACCTTCCCCGAGGCTTCGAGTAAGTCCCGGAGCGGCGGCCGCGGTGCCCTCAGTGACGAGCTCCTCCGAAGCGTTGCGGTCGCCTACCTTGCGGAGACAGCTCCCGGTCGCCCGGCCGGTGCCGTGAAGCGCATGGCGCAGGAGTTTGACCGCCCGGAAGAGACCGTGCGTTCGTGGATCGCCCGGGCCCGTAAGGCTGGCTGGCTCGGACCGAGCGTCAAGGGCCGCGCCGGCGCCGAGCCCGGACCGCGCTTGCGCGACCTGAGTCCGGAGGAGTTCGGGCGGATCTTCCAGGAGGGGTACGAGACGCCTCCGCAGAACGTCGCCGACCTCGCTGCCGGTTTCGAGTCGATGTCACCAGAGCGCCAGCGTGCGGCCTCGGTGGCGTGGTTCGGGCCGGAGCGACAGGCGGAGAACAACCGCGCTGCCCTCGCATGGGAGCGCCAGGAACAGGGCCGTCGTGCGAAGCACCAGGAGCAGGGTGCCGCCGACGAGGAGCCAGAGGGGGACTGATAAGTGAAGCCGTACAAGGCGTGCTCATGTCGAGACTCGGAGACGAAACGGCTACTCGGCAAGAAGTGCCCTGACCTCAGCAAGAAGGGACACGGCGGCTGGTACGCCCGCTACGAGGCACCCAAGTCCGCCGACGGGAAACGCCGTCAACCGCGCGTCGGTCCGTTCCCCACGGAACGGGAGTGCAAGGCCGAGCTGGGCAAGGTGCTCGGCACGGCCGCCAGTCCGAAGGCGCACGACGAGCGCAAGACCACGTTCGGCGAGTACCTCGAACGCCGCTACACCTGGCGCGTCTCCGAGGCGGAGACCGGCGAGGGCCTGAAGAAGTCCACGCTGGACGCCGAGCGCGAGGCCATCGACCTGTACGGGAATCCCGGACTCGGGCACATCAAGGTCGTCGACCTCACCGACGAGCACTTCCGCGAGCTGTACGCGGCCATGCGGAAGCTGAACCGGCCGGAGGAGCAGGGCGACCGGTCGGAGATCCTGCGGCGCCTGAAGGACGCCCGGGCCACCCGGGATGGCCGGCGGCTGCACTCCCGTCCGATCTCCGAGGGCCGCATCCGCCGCGTTCACGCGGTCCTGCATGGCGCCATGACGGACGCCGTGAAGCTGTCGAAGATCCGGCCGGACAACCCGACTGACGGGGTCTGGCGGTCGAAGGGTGGGAAGCGGAAGCAGGGCCGCGCGAAGCCCCTGCTGTGGACGGCCGAACGCGTCGAGGCGTGGGAGAAGACCGGGAACGTCCCGGCGAAGGTCATGGTGTGGACGAGCGACCAGTGCGGCGCGTTCCTCGACTTCGCCGAGGCCAGCGAGGAACGGCTGTATCCGGCGTTCCACCTCGATGCGTACTACGGGCCTCGCCGCGGCGAGCTGGTCGGCGCGGAGGAGAAAGACCTCAGCCTCGGCCGCCGGCGCCTGCACGTTCTGCAGGCGCAGTCGGACGACGAGCTGGACGACACGAAGACCGAGGCTGGGTATCGGCAGATCCCCCTCGACGACGAGACCGTGCGCGTGCTGAAGGCCTGGCACAAGCAGAAGCTGCGCGAGCGTCTGGCGTGGGGCGAGGCCTACCAGGACGCGGGGCGGGTGTTCTGCTACGAGGACGGGACCGCGCTGAAGGCGGAGTACCTGTCGAGCCGCTTCCGGATCCTGATCGAGCGGTACGCCAACATCCGCGCGAAGGCTGCCGAGGATTGGCCGGCGGAGCGGATCGCACGGAAGTTCCGCACGACCCTGGCGGCCGTCGAGGTGGCGCTTCGGATGCCGCTCCCGCCCATCCGCTTCCATGACCTACGTCACGGTGCGGCGACGATGCTGATCGCCGCCGGGGTGGACGACAAGTTCGTGTCAGAGGTCCTCGGGCACGCCTCGGTGGCCTTCACGAAGGACGTGTACGCGGTCGTCGCCGACGAGCTGGCCGACGACGCCACCCGCCGGATCGCGACCTTCATCCCGCGCCAGAACCGGCTTTCAGCGGTTGGTGCCAACACCGTGCCATCAGGGGGCTAAAAGTGGCTCTGAAGACGACTCAGGGAGCCCAGCCGCTACGGGCCGAACTCCCTGGTCAAGGTGCGGAGGCGGAGGGATTTGAACCCTCGATGGGCTTTAAGGCCCAAACCGCATTAGCAGTGCGGCGCCATAGACCGGACTAGGCGACGCCTCCCACACAACCTCCCACGCGAGCGCGCGAGTGGTGCGTGCAGATGATGACACAGTCGAGCGTGCTGTCACCAATCGCCCCCTACGGTACTAGGCACTCGGGCCACAGGGCAAAGCCCTTCTCCCCGGTGGGGCGGGTGCGCAACGTCCGGGGGCCACGGGCGTTGATCAGGGCATGTTGCCGGTCTTCTCCCGAGCCGTTCTGGCCTCCGTGACGTCCGTGGCGTCCATGGCTTCCGCGGCCTCCGTCGTCTCCGTCGCCGCCGTCCCCGCCGTGGCCCTGCCCGCCGTCTCCGTCTCCGCGCCCCCGCCCGTTCGGGCCGAGGATCGGCCGGCCGGGGTCGGTGACCGGCTGACCGTCATCGTCCGGCACGCGGGTGCCGGGCGGAACGGGACGTACGTGGTGTCCTGTCATCCCGCCGTCGGCAGTCACCCGGACGTGGCCGGCGCGTGCCGGGCCGTGGACCGGAGCACCCGGTGGGGCCGCGAGGCCTTCGCGCCGGTGGCGCCGGGCAGCGTCTGCACGATGGTCTACGGCGGCCCGGCCACCGCCCATGTCACCGGGACCTGGGCCGGACGCCCGGTCGACGCGACGTACGACCGCAGCAACGGCTGCGAGATCGCACGGTGGAACCGCATGGTGCCGCTCCTGCCGGACATCCGTTCGTAGGAGTCACCCGGCGTTCACGGTCGACAGTCATTTCATGGCGGAATCCCAGGTCCCCCAGAAGTCCCGCGAAGGTCTTGGGCGGCCGGAGCACGTGGTCACACGTTCCCCCTCACTTCCGCGTGCGACCTCCCTCTCATCCGGCGTCACTAGCGCAATCGCTGCCCTTAGACTCCCTCGCGTGACACGTTGCGGGCCGGTTGGCAAGATGGCCCGAGCGGTCGGCTAGGTGCGGTAACAGGGAGGAAGCGTCTCGTGAGCAGCAGGCCATCCCGAGGCGCTGCTCGCCTCGCAGCCATACTCGACGCGCTTCCCGACGCGTTGGTACTGGTCAACGCCAATGGGACGGTCGTCAACGCGAACACGATCGCGCTGGAGGCGTTCGAGACTCCGGGTACGGCTCTGGTCGGGCGCGGGCTGCTGGATCTGCTGCCCCAGTTCGACTCCAAGCTGATCCCGGGCTCGATGAGGCGGCCCGACCACATGGACCCGCGCGGGCGGACCAAGCCGACGCGGATGATCGCCCGGCGGACCGACGGCACCGAGTTCCCGGTCGAGGTCACCAGCGCGAACCTGGAGAACGGGCAGCAGGCGTACGACGGTTACGGCTACACCGGCGACGAGCTGCTGATGCTCGTCGTACGCGATCTGTCCGGAACCGTCGACACCGAGGCCGAGCTCGCCCGTTCGCAGCGGCAGACCGAGATGATCCTGCGGGCCGCGTCCGAGGGCGTCGTCGGCACGGACACCGACGGGCGGATCGTCCTCGTCAACCCGGCCGCCGCCCAGATACTGGGTTACCGGGCCGGTGAGCTCGGCGGCAAGGAGCTGCACACCCTCGTCCTGCACTCCCGCGCCGACGGCTCGCCCTTCCCGTACGAGGAGTCCCCGCTCGCCGACACCCTGCGCTCCGGACGCAAGCACCGAGTGCGCGGCCAGGTGCTGTACGCCAAGAGCGGCGACAAGGTCTCGGTCGACCTGACGACCGCGCCCGTGCGCGACGGCGACCAGCTCGTCGGCGCCGTGATGACCTTCACCGACCGGCGGCCCTACGACACCCTGGCCGACGAGAAGGCGGCGCAGGAGAAGGCGCACGCCGAGGAGCGGGAGCGGCTCTCCGAGGAGCACGCCTCCGACCTCACCGCGCTGCGCCAGAAGCACGTGACCGAGCTCGAAGGGCTGCGCGAGCAGCACGCGGAGGAGCTCGCGGCCGATGAGGAGCGGTACGCCGCGCTCGGCGAGCGGGAGAAGGACCGGTACGAGGCCCTGGCCGGGCGGCACGAACAGCTGCTCACGCTGCTCGCCGGCTCGCTGCGCGGACCGCTGGACGAGCTGCGCCGCGAGCTGGCCGCCCTCGCCGCGGACGACGCGGGGCAGCTGTGGCCCGAGGCCAACCAGGTGCTCCACCACCTCTCCGCCGGCTATTCGCGCATCACCCAGCTCATCGACAACGTCCTCGGCTACCAGCGGCTGGACGCGGGTACGGAGGACATCACCCGTACGAAGGTGATGCTCGACGCCGTCGTCGCCGCCGGTGTCGAGGGGGCCGTCGATCTGATCGGGCCGGGGCGGGTGCAGTTCGCCGTGCACGCACCGCCCATCGAGGCGGAGGTCGACCCGCAGCGGCTCGCCACCGCGCTCGCGCATCTCGTCGCGGACGTGGCCGGTGTCGACGCGACCGGCAACGCGCCCGTGTCGGCGGGCGGTTACATGGACAACACGGTTGTCGTGGCGGCCGCGCAGCGCGGCGAGGTCGTCCGCATCGAGGTGCGCGGGCCGTACGCCGGGGGAGACCCGGTGCACGAGCCGATCGTGCGCGGGATCGTGCGGGCGCACGGTGGTGTGCTGCAGACGCACGAGGTGCCGGGCATGAGCGGCAGCGCGTACGTCCTCGAGGTGCCGCTCGGCGGCGGCGCCGGGGCCGTCGTGGCTCCGGCTCCCGCCGTCACGGCCGCCGAGGAGGGTGGCTCCGAGGCGGGCGCTCCGGCCGGGCAAACCTCCGGCGGAGGCCGCATGGCGGGCCCGGCGGAACTCCGTGGACGCCTTCCTGGAGAGCGAGGTTCCCAGCCGGTCCGACGCCACCGAGACGGATGCGCCCGCACCGACCGGGCGGCGCAGGAGGCGCGCGGCCGAGGAGCCGGAGCAGGTCGCGGCCGAGGCCACGGAGGCCTCCGGCGGCACCGGGCGACGGCGCGGCCGGCCCGCCGAGGACGCCACCGGTGGCCAGGACGAGGACGTGGCCGAGGGTGCCGTCGTGACGGCGGCCGAGCACGCGGCGGGTACGGCCGCCGTGGGCAGCGGGCTCGGCGGGACCGTACCGCCGCAGGGCGTGCCCGTGCCCACCGGTCGGCGTGCCCGGCGTGACGGCGGGGAGGCGCAGGCCGCCCTGCCGCCCGCGCTGCCCGCGCCCTCCCCTGCCCCGGAGACCGGAGCGGAGCCCGTCCCGGCCGACCGTGCCCAGCCCGGCGGGCGCCGCCGTCGGGCCCTGGCCGCCGCGGCCGAGCGTGCCGCCGCGCAGGAGGCGGGGGCCCGTACGGTCTTCGCGCTGCCGCCGGCCGAGGCCGACCGTTCACCCGGTTCCGAGCCCACGCCCGTGCCCGTGGCCGACGGCACGAACGGGCAGGTGCCCGCCCCGGTTCCGGTCCCGGTCCCGGCCCAGATGCAGGCTCCGGTGCCGAGTGAGGGCGCACCGGGCGACGACGGGCGGCACGACGCCGTACCGCACGACCAGGCCGAGGACCACACGCCACCCCAGCCGCACCCCACCAGCGCGCCGACGGGCCGCCGACGACGGGCCGTGGCCCAGTCGGCCGAGATGTCCGCGACGCCCGCGCAGGGCGTGCCCGCGCAGGGCGTGCCCGCGCAGGGCGTGCCCGCGCAGGGCGTGCCCGCGCAGGGCGTGCCCGCGCAGGGCGTGCCCGCGCAGGGCGTGCCCGCGCAGGGCGTGCCCGCGCAGGGCGTGCCCGCGCAGGGCGTGCCCGCGCAGGGCGTGCCCGCGCAGGGCGTGCCCGCGCAGGGCGTGCCCGCGCAGGGCACGGTCGGTCAGGCCCTGCCGCTCCCCGCGGAGGCGGCGCCCGCGGCGCCCGTGGCCCCCGCCGCCCAGGCGACCCCGGCCCCCGGCACACCGATCGGTGCCGCCGCCGTCTCTCCGAACGGCACCGACACCCCCGGCGCGGGCACCCCGCTCCCGCCGGAGCACCGTGCCGCCCAGCCGTTGCCCGCCGAGGCGGCCGCCCCCGTCGACCCGAACTCGACGCAGGGGCGGGCGATCAGCGTGCGGACCCTGGGGCAGGGCGTGCCGTTCAGCCGGCAGGCGGCGCAGGTGCAACAGCCGACGCCCACCCCGCCCCCGCAGACGCCGGGCGGTTCCGGTCGCCGCCGCAAGCTGGGCACACCGCCCGACCCGGCCGCGCGCCAGGAGCAGCGCCAGGAGCAGGGGGCTCGCCCGCACCCGCCGACCACCGAGCAACCGCCCGCGCAGCCGTCCCTGGCCGGACAGTCCCTCGCCGGGCAGACCCTGGCCGGGCAGTCCCGGCTCGCCCCGGCCACCACCGAGGGTGCCGGACGGTCGTACGCCATAGGTGCCCCGGACGAGAACGCCGCCGAGGGTCCCGAGCCGCTGGACGGGCCGGGCGGCGCGATCGAGGTCGCGGACCCGCCGCGCCCGCAGCCGATGGACGACGAGCTGCCGCCCGAGCCGCTGGACAACCCGCGGCGGTTGCTGGTGTGGCCCGCACCGGACGTCACCACCCAGCAGGCGCTCAGCGACCGCGGCTACCGTCCCGTGATCGTGCACTCCCGCGAGGAGGTCGACGCGCAGATCGCCGCGTTCCCGGCCGCGCTGTTCGTGGACCCGCTGACCGGGCCGATCACGCGTACCGCGCTGCAGTCGCTGCGGCAGGCCGCCGTGGCGGCGGAGGTGCCGGTGCTGGTGACGGCCGGGCTCGGACAGGCGACGCGCGAGGCGGCGTACGGCGCCGATCCCGCCGTACTGCTGAAGGCGCTCGCCCCGCGGGACAGTGAGCAGCACCCGCCGCGGGTCCTGCTCATCGAGGAGCACGCGGAGATCGCGCTGGCGCTCACCTCGACGCTGGAGCGGCGCGGGATGCAGGTCGCGCGGGCGGCGAGCGATGCCGACGCAGTGACGCTGGCGGGGCAGCTCAGGCCGAACCTGGTCGTGATGGACCTGATGCAGGTGCACCGGCGCCAGGCCGGGATCGTGGACTGGCTGCGCGCGAACGGGCA
Organism: Streptomyces sp. HUAS 15-9; assembly: GCF_025642155.1. Classification (NCBI taxonomy): domain Bacteria; kingdom Bacillati; phylum Actinomycetota; class Actinomycetes; order Kitasatosporales; family Streptomycetaceae; genus Streptomyces; species Streptomyces qianjiangensis. The sequence continues at coordinate 4,285,639 of NZ_CP106798.1, forward strand.
GCTCAACCGCACTCCGATCGTCGTCTACACCGCCGCTGTCGACCAGGCCGACCTGCCACGGCTGGCCTCCGGCGAGACGGTGCTGTTCCTCGCGGAGCGGTCGACCAGCGGCGAGGTGCAGGGCCGCATCGTCGACCTGCTGTCGAGGATCGGTACGAACTAGGAAGGGCCCGGGGTTCTACTCCGGGTCCGCCGTCACCATCGCGACGCACTCCGCGAGGGCGTCGTACAACGGCCTTACGAACGCGGCGAGTTCGGCGTCGGATGCCCGGTCGGAATCCAGTACGGCGCCCACGACGGCGAGCAGGGCGACCGCGACGCGCACGGCGTGGGCGTCGGCGAGCGCCGCGAGGTAACCGCCGGGTTCCGTGACGGCGTAGACCGCCTTGCCGGTGGCCGGGTCGACGCCGAGACTGCGGAGGCGGCGCGTGCTCATACGGCGACCTCCACCGGGACGTAGGGGCGGACGAGGGGCAGACCGTGGACGAAGACGACGGACGAGGACCGCGGTGTGGTCGGGGCAGGACGATGGCAGGGAGAGGGTGCGGACACGGGCCCCTCTGCCCGGTGGGCTCCACGAGCGGGGAGCAGGAATCGCAGGATCGCGACGAGTCGGCTGCGCACAGGTCGACTCCGTTGTAGTCGGCTCAGCCCCGGCAAGGAAGCTCCACACTTCCCGCCGGGGCGCTTTCATGACTGCGATGGTAGCGCCTTGTATCGCTACGTTGCGATACGTATCCCGAAGAGCGTGCATCAATCCCCTTGCCTAGCGTCGATTCCATGAACCCCGATGCTGAGATCGATCACGGCGCGCCTCTGACGCCGTACCGGCAGCTTGCGGAAATCCTGCGCGCACAGATTCGACGCGGAGACTGGCAGCCGGGGCGGATGCTGCCGAGCGAGGCCCAGCTCGTGCAGCGGTACGGGATCGCGCGGACGACCGTCAGGAGGGGGTTGGCCCTGCTGGCCGACGAGGGCTGGGTGTTCACCGTCCCTCAGCGAGGCTGGTTCGTATCCGACCCGCTCCCGCCCTCCCCCGAAACCCCCGCATGACGAACAGCCCCCGGCGCAGGCCAGGGGCTGTCGGTCGTACAGAAGCGCGTCAGCCGAGCGTGGTCACGTCCAGGTCGCCCTCGGCGTACTTCCTGCGCAGCACCTTCTTGTCGAACTTGCCCACGCTCGTCTTCGGCACCGCCTCGATGAGCGTCCAGCGCTCCGGGAGCTGCCACTTGGCGATCTTGCCCTCCTCCGCGAGGAACGTGCGCAGGGTCGCGAAGTCGGTGCTGGAGCCCTCCCTCAGCACGACCGTGGCCAGCGGGCGCTCGCCCCACTTGTCGTCGGGGACGGCGACCACGGCGGCCTCGGCGACGTCCGGGTGGGACATCAGCGCGTTCTCCAGGTCGACCGAGGAGATCCACTCGCCGCCCGACTTGATGACGTCCTTGGCGCGGTCGGTGAGAGTGAGGAAGCCGTCGGGGCTGATGACGCCGACGTCACCGGTCTTCAGCCAGCCGTCCTCGCTGAACTTGTCGGCGGGGCGGAGCGGTTCGGCGTCGGGGCCGTTGTAGTACGCGCCCGCGATCCACGGGCCGCGCACCTCCAGCTCACCGGCCGACTCGCCGTCCCAGGGGAGCCGCTCGCCGCCGGGGCCGGTGAGGCGGGCCTCGACACTGGCCGGGAAGCGGCCCTGGGTGAGGCGGTAGCCGAACTCCTCCTCCGTACCGACCGCGTGGGCCGGCGGGCGGGCCACCGTGCCCAGCGGGGATGTCTCGGTCATGCCCCAGGCGTGGCAGACCCGCATGCCGAGCTCGTCGAAGGCTTTCATCAGGGCGGGCGGACAGGCCGAGCCGCCGATGGTGACCTGGGTGAGCGAGGAGACGTCCCGGGGCTTGGCGGTCAGCTCGGCCAGCAGGCCCTGCCAGATGGTGGGGACGGCGGCCGCGTGGGTCGGCTTCTCGCTCTCGATCATCTCGGCGAGCGGGGCCGGCTGCAGGAAGCGGTCCGGCATCAGCATGTTGACGCCGGTCATGAAGGTGGCGTGCGGCAGGCCCCAGGCGTTGACGTGGAACTGGGGCACGACGACGAGCGAGGTGTCCTGGTCGGTCAGCCCCATGGACTCGGTCATGTTGACCTGCATGGAGTGCAGATAGATCGAACGGTGGCTGTAGACCACGCCCTTGGGGTCACCGGTCGTGCCGGAGGTGTAGCACATGGCGGCGGCCTGGCGTTCGTCGATCTCCGGCCAGTCGAACGTCTTCGGCTTGTCCGCGATCAGCTCCTCGTACTCGTGCACCTGCGCCGCGGCGCCGGCGAGCGGGGAGCGGTCACCGGGGCCCGAGACGACGATGTGCTCGACGCTCGTCATCCTCGGCAGCAGCGGGGCGAGCAGCGGGATCAGCGAACCGTTGACGATGATCACGCGGTCGGCGGCGTGGTTCACGATCCAGGCCAGCTGCTCGGCGGGCAGACGGAGGTTGAGCGTGTGCAGGACGGCGCCCATGGAGGGGATCGCGAAGTACGCCTCGACGTGCTCGGCGTTGTTCCACATCAGCGTGGCGACCCGGTCGTCGGCCCGGATGCCGAGGTCGTCGCGCAAGGCGTTCGCGAGCTGTACCGCGCGGGTGCCCGCCTCGGCGAAGCTGCGCCGCTGCGGCTCGCCCTCCCCGGTCCAGGTGGTGATCTGGGACTGTCCGTGCACCAGCACACCATGCACAAGGATGCGGGTGACGGTCAGCGGTACGTCCTGCATGGTGCTCAGCACGGAGTCCTCCCGGGGCGACTTTGCCTACGCGGTGGTAAGGGCTGCGCTGATTCTGCGCACATACCGCGCGGTATGTCACTAGGGGCAGGCAAACTTGCAACCTTCGGAGGGCCGCGCAGGCGTGCTTCGGAGGGCCGCGCACCTATCGCACCAGGTCGAGCTCCGGGTCCTCGCGCAGCTTGCCGAGCGCCCGCGACACCGCCGACTTCACCGTTCCCACCGACACCCCGAGCACCTCGGCCGTCTGGGCCTCGCTCAGGTCCTCGTAGTACCGCAGGACGACCATCGCCCGCTGCCGCGCCGGCAGCTTCGCGATCGCCCGCCACATCGCGTCGTGCAGCGCCTGCCGCTCCGCCGGGTCGTCCCCGCCGGGCACCGGCTCCGGCTCGGGCAGCTCGTCGCACACGAACTCGTCGACCTTGCGCTTGCGCCACTGCGAGGTCCGCGTGTTCAGCAGCGCCCGGCGCACATAGCCGTCGAGCGCCCGGTGGTCCTCGATCCGCTCCCAGGCGACATACGTCTTGGTGAGCGCGGTCTGCAGCAGGTCCTCCGCGTCGCTCGGGTTCGCGGTCAGCGACCGTGCGGTACGCAGCAGCACCGGCTGGCGGGCCCTCACATACGACGCGAACGACGGGTACGTGGGAGTTCCCCCGGTCGAGCGGAGCCGGGACGGGGAGAGGGTCTGCCTCACCGATGTGGCGGCGTCCGACGCGCTTGTGCAGACGGGTGTGGTCATGGCTCCACGCTATGAGCGACCCCCCGCACGGCGGATCGGTCCCAGGTCCCGAAGCAGAGTCCCCCTCAGGTTGTAGGAGTGGGGTCTGCTACACCTCCTGAAGGTGGACTGCCGAGCGCCCGCTACTCCGGGTTGACCCCTGAGCGTCCCTGAGGGCTCAGCCGTCGACCGCGAGGATCAGCCCCGACGTGGGCACCCCCGTCCCCGCCGTCACCAGTACCCGGTCCACCCCCGATATTCGGTTCACCGCCGTGCCCCGCACCTGGCGTACCCCCTCCGCCACCCCGTTCATACCGTGGAGGTAGGCCTCCCCGAGCTGTCCCCCGTGCGTGTTGAGCGGCAGCCGCTCCTCGGCCACGAAGTCCGCCGCCTCGCCCCGTCCGCAGAACCCGAACTCCTCCAACTGCATCAGCACGAACGGGGTGAAGTGGTCGTACAGGATCCCCACGTCGATGTCGGCCGGGGCCAGCCCGGAGGTGCGCCGCAGCTGCCGGGCCACCACCCCCATCTCAGGCAGGCCGGTCAGGTCGTCGCGGTAGAAGCTCGTCATCTGCTCCTGGGCACGACCGGCCCCCTGCGCGGCGGCCGCGATCACCGCGGGCGGGTGGGGCAGGTCGCGGGCCCGTTCCACGGAGGTGACGACGAGCGCCTGCCCGCCGTCCGTCTCCTGACAGCAGTCCAGCAGCCTCAGCGGCTCCACGATCCAGCGTGAGGCCGCGTGGTCGGCGAGCGTGATCGGGCGGCCGTGGAAGTACGCCGCCGGGTTGGTCGCCGCGTACTTGCGGTCGACCACGGCCACCTGCCCGAACGCCTCCGGGGTCAGCCCGTACATGTGCAGATAGCGCTGTGCCGCCATGGCCACCCAGGACGCCGGGGTGAGCAGTCCGGACGGCAGCGCCCAGCCGAGCGCCGCGCCCTCCGCCGACGGCTCCCGGTGCTGCACGCCCGAGCCGAATCTCCGCCCCGAGCGTTCGTTGAACGCCCGGTAGCAGACCACCACCTCCGCGACGCCCGTCGCCACCGCGAGCGCCGCCTGCTGCACGGTCGCGCAGGCCGCGCCGCCGCCGTAGTGGACCCGGGAGAAGAAGGACAGCTCACCCATCCCGCAGGCCTGGGCCACGGTGATCTCCGGGCTGGTGTCCATCGTGAACGTCACCAGACCGTCCACGTCGCCGGGCATCAGCCCCGCGTCGTCGAGCGCGGCCCGCACCGCCTCCACCGCCAGCCGCAGCTCGCTGCGCCCCGAGTCCTTGGAGAACTCGGTGGCACCGATGCCGACGATCGCCGCGCGTCCGCCGAGCGTGTCCCGGGTGCGTACGCTCATCGCGCACCGCCCTCGGGCAGGACCGTGACCGTCACGGTGCCCGTCACATGTCTGCCGATGCCGTTGGAGCCGGTCACCCGGACGGTGGCGGTGTCGCCGTCAACCTCCTCGATCCGGCCGGTCAACACCATGGTGTCCCCCGGGTAGTTGGGTGCCCCCAGCCGGATGGCGACCCTGTGCAGCACGGCCGTCGGACCGAAGTGGTCCGTGATGTACCTGCCGACCAGCCCGTTCGTCGTCAGGATGTTCATGAAGACGTCCGGGGAGCCCTTCTGCCGGGCCAACTCGGCGTCGTGGTGGACGTCCTGGTAGTCGCGGGACGCGATCGCACCGGCCACGATCAGGGTCCGCGTGATCGGGATCTCCAGCGGCGGCAGCTCCGCGCCCGCCGTCGGCACCGTCATGCCCTCACTCCGCACTCGCGATCAACTCCCCCAGCTCCTGAAGCACTTCGCCCCCGCATCCCAGACAGGCGTCCAGCTGCCGCCCCCACAGGAAGTGCCGGTGCACCGGATGGCCGAGGTCGGCGCCCGCACCGCCGTGCAGATGCTGACCCGTGTGGACGGCCCTCCCCCACTCTCGGCTTCGCTCGAGCGGGGGACCCCCATCCCCGCCTCGGAGGCCCACCAGGCGGCGGTCAGCGCGTGCGTGTCGTAGGGGAGCCCCATGTCGCGCCGCCAGGCAGCCTCGTACGCCGTCACCCGTATCGCCTCGGTGTCCATGTACGCGTCGGCGGCCCGCAGTTGGACCGCCTGCCGGGTGGCGAGCGGGCGCCCGAACTGCAGCCTGCCGTTCACATGCGCCACGGCCCGCGCGAGCGATCCCGCACACACCCCGGCCTGCAGCCCGGCGAAGGCGATGCGGGCGGTGGCAAGAACGTCGGCGTAGGCGTCCTGGCCGCCGAGCCGCTCCGCGTGCGCGCCGTCGAGGGTGAGGTGCCCGGCCGACCAGGGTGCGGTCAGCTCGACCGGCGTCACGGTGGTGCCCTCCGCGAGCGGGGTCATCCACAGCTGCCGGCAGGCATCGGCGACGAGGACGTGCGTGGCGTCCCGCAGCCAGGGGACGACGGGGACGGTGCCGGTCAACGCGCCGCGAACGGAGTCCCCTACCCCTCCCTGCGCCGAGGCCCGTACCCCGCCCTGCCCCGGAAGCGCCCCGCTCACCACCACGGAACCGTCCCCGATGCCCGGCAGCAGCCGCTCCCGTTGCTCCGGGGTGCCGTGGGCCGTGAGGGCGAGCAGCCCATAGACACAGCTCGCCGCATACGGCACCTGAGCCGTCGTACGGCCCTGTTCCTCCAGCAGCAGCACCAGCCCGAGCAGGCCCAGCTCCGCCACCGCGCTCACCAGGCCCGCCCCGCACAGCGCCTTCCACAGCCCGGGGTCGCTGCCGGTGCCGGTGGCTTCGAGCCGCTCGTGCGTCGCGAGGTCGTCGAAGATCCGGGCGGCCAGGTCACGGGCCGCGGCCTGCTCCTCCGTGGGCGTGAAATCCATGTCAGGCCTCGCCCCCGATGACCCGGAACACCGGCAGGACCAGTGCGCCCTCCGCGTCCTCCCCGTCCTCGTAGGTCCGGAACTCCACCCGTACCGGCAGACCGATGCGCACTTTGTCGTACGGCACCCCCACCACGTTGCTGATCATCCGCACGCCCTCCACGAGCTCGATCAGCCCCACCGCGTAGGGAGGGTCGAAGGCCGGGAACGGCGGGTGGTGCATCACGACGTACGAATGGACCGTGCCCTCGCCGCTCGCCTCGACCGTGTCCCAGTCCAGGCAGCCACAGGTGTTGCAGCCCGGCAGCCAGGGGTGGCGCAGCGTGCCGCAGTCGGCGCAGCGCTGGATGAGCAGTCGGTGCCGTTCGACGCCCTCCCAGAAGCCGGCGTTGTCCCGGTTGACCACCGGGCGGGGGCGCCGGGCAAGCGGGGCCCGCTGTCTGCGGCGCGACGGGGCGTACTTGAGGATGCGGAAGCGGTGCGTGCCCGCGAGTTCCGTGCCGACCCGCACGTCCATGCGGGTGGTGATGAAGTACCCCGTGCCGAGCTTCGTCGTCTTCCGCTCCGACACCGACTCGATCACCGTGTCGAACGTGACTTCGTCCCCGGGCCGCAGGGGCCGTGGATACTCCTGTTCGGAGTCGGTGGCGACGACCGAGACGCAGCCCGCGTCGTCGAGGAGGGCCATCAGCTCGTCGAACGCGGGCGTGCGCCCCTCGTGGCCGGAGAGGCCACCCATCGTCCAGGCCTGGAGCATGGTGGGCGGGGCGATGGCGTCCGGCCCCTCGTAGGCCGGGTTCGTGTCGCCGATCGCCTCGCACCAGTGCCGGATCATCGGCACGTTGACCGGGTCCTTGCCGACGCAGCCGACGGCGGCGGCCCGCCCCTCGTACTGCTTGAGCCGTACGTACAGCTCGTCGTGCTCCTTGAGCTGTCCGTCCGGCTCCGCGTGCTCCTTCTCCTTGAGCCGTGTGTCCGGCTCGTCCGGCCCGTCGCTCACCGCCGCCCCCTCGTCATCCCGAGCCGCATGGTCGCGACGATCTCCCGCTGCACCTCGCTCACTCCGCCCCCGAACGTGTTGATCTGCGCCGCCCTGTTCAGCCGCTCCAGTTCGCCGTCCCCGAACGCGCCCGGGGAGCCGGAGCGGACCAGTCCCGTCTCGCCGACGATTTCCTGACACATGCGATACGTCGCGACAGTCGATTCCGTTCCCGCGAACTTCACCCCGCTGGCCTCACCGGGGGCCGGCCGACCCGCCCCCACGTCCGCCACCAAACGCCAGCTGAGCAGGCGATTCGCGGCCAGCCGGGCATGCGCTTCGGCCAGCCGAAAACGCACCCACGGCTCGTCAACCCGGCGCCTGCCGGTCACCGGATCAGGGGTACGGGCGGCGGCGAGCGCGGCCGCATGGAAGTCCTCGGCCTGCAACCCGATGGCAGCCAGGGCGACCCGCTCGTGGTTGAGCTGGTTGGTGATGAGCGACCAGCCGTCGTTCTCGGTGCCGACGAGGTTCCCGGCGGGGACCCGGACCCCGTCGTAGTAGGTGGCCGTGGTCGTCTGCCCGCCCACCGTCTCGATCGGCGTCCAGGAGAACCCGGGCGCGTCGGTGGGGACGAGGAGGATCGAGATGCCGCGGTGCTTGGCCGCCTCGGGGTCGGTGCGGCAGGCGAGCCAGATCCAGTCTGCGTGCTGGGCGCCCGACGTGAAGATCTTCTGGCCGTCCACCACCCAGCCGTCGCCCTCGCGCACGGCCCGGGTCCGCAGCGACGCCAGGTCGGTCCCGGCGGACGGCTCGCTGTAGCCGATCGCGAAGACGAGTTCGCCGCGCAGGATCCTGGGCAGGAACCAGGCCCTCCGCTGCTCGCTCCCGTACTTCATCAGCGTGGGCCCGACCGTGTTCAGGGTGACCATCGAGACGGGGGCGCCCGCGCGACAGGCCTCGTCGAAGAACACGAACTGCTCGTCCGCGCCCCGGCCCTGACCGCCGTACTCGACCGGCCAGCCGAGCCCGAGCAGGCCGTCGGCGCCGATACGGCGCAGCAGCGCCCGCTGTTCGTCGACATCGAGGGGCCCGTCGGGCATCAGGTCCCGGAAGTACGCGCGGAGTTCGGCGCGCAGCCGCTGCTGGCGCTCGGTGGGGGCGAGGTGCACGGCGGGGGCCTCCCGGCGTCGTACGAATGACAGTTTCTGACTGTCCGTCAGATACCGTCGGGTGTCAAGGTCGGCTCCAGGAGCGCGAAAACGCCTGTGCGGCGATGCCGAAGCACCGCCGCACAGACGCATGACGACCCCGAGAAGCACACCCCACAAGGGACTTCAGACGCGGCTCACCACAGCTTGGTGAAGTGGATCAGGACGTTCTCGTTGCCCTGGTTGACGGCCGTGAACGCTGAGCGGTTGACCTGCGCGGTATTGCTCTGGTTCGAGGCTCCGTGGCCGGCCGCGTTCTGCTGTGTGGTGGACGAGTTGCCGCTGTTGTTATGGCCGACCCCGCTGCCGACGATGCTCGCCACGCCCGCGTTCGATCCGTCGGCCGCGAAGCCGCCGTTGTCCGCGGCCGCGACGCCGGTGAACAGTGCGGCTGCGAGCGGAAGCGCGGAGACGGCGGCGAGAACGCGGGCGGTACGGATGCTTGCCATGTCTGTTCCTCCAGAACGGAGTACCCGTCGGCCGCCGGCCGCGAGTACGTCTAGTACGTCAGGTACGTCAAGTACCGCTTCTGCCAGGGAAGTTGGCCGACCGCCCCGGTGGTTGTGCACGACGTCGCGAGTCCAGAGTTGCCCAGCGGATCCCCGGCGAACCACCCCGGATGCCCTGATTCGCCCTCAAGCGTGATGACATGTCGATAAACCCCTTTCACCACCTTTAGCAATCCCTTGCCCCAAGCATCACCAACCCGCCCTTCTCCACCCCGGGCACCACAAGCGAGGAATCGTTCCAGCACAGTTCTGGCCAACTTTGCCGCCCCGGCGAGTCGCCCTCGCCCCCTCTTCCCTTTTTCGAACGCATGTACGAAAATAGACCCATGGCCACCACCGACCGGCAGGCCACGACGCTGGCCCTCGCACACGCCCTGTCAGCCGCCGAACGCGGACTGGCCGTCATCCCCCTGACCCGGACGAAGCTCCCGGCCCTGCGCTCCCCCCACCACGACGACCCCGACCCGGCTCCCTGCCACGGCGAATGCGGCCGCTTCGGCCACGGTGTGTACGACGCCTCGTCCGACCCGGTCCGCATCCGCGAACTGTTCTCCGCCGCACCTTGGGCCACCGGCTACGGCATCGCGTGCGGCCTGCCCCCGCACCGCCTCATCGGCATCGACCTCGACACCAAGTCCGGCACGGACTCCTCGGCCGCACTGCGCGAACTGGCCCTGCGGCACCTGTTCACGATCCCCGAGACCGTGGTCGTACTGACCCCGAGCGGCGGCCGCCACCTCTGGCTGACCGGCCCGCCCGACGTCGTCGTCCCCAACTCGGCGAGCCGGCTCGCCCCCGGCATCGACATCCGGGGCGCGGGCGGCTATCTCGTCGGCCCCGGCTCACGCACCGGCCACGGCGTCTACGGCACCGCTCCCGGCACCGCGCACCTGGCCCCCGCGCCCTGCCCGACCGCGCTGCTCCGGCTGCTGCTCCCGCCGCCGCGCCCCACCCATGCCGCGACGCATCCCTCGCTCGGCGACCGCGGCCAGGGCTTGGTCCAGTTCGTCCTCGCGGCCCACGAGGGCCAGCGCAACACCCGCCTTTTCTGGGCGGCCTGCCGCGCCTACGAGAACGGCATCGGCCGCGCCCTCATCTCGCCCCTGGTCGCCGCGGCCCTCAACACCGGCCTGACCGAACGCGAGGCACGAGCGACGATCGCGTCGGCGGCCCGCATGACGGGCCACCGCCCGTGAACCCGCCTCAGCGGCGCACGAGCCAGAGGGCTGCCGCGACCACGGGAACGAGCGCGGCGAGCATCCCCAGAACCACCCCGGTGTCCAACGTTCCGAACATGCCTGTTCCCCCCTTGAAATCACCGGCCCGACCGGCCCGTTCTCGGCCCCCCGGCCTTGGTCTCGGCCTTGCGACCAATGCGGTGATCGTATTGACCGGCCCGCCCGACGGGGAGGTCACAGGCCGAACGCTGAGCTACATCTGAGCTTCAGGTCAACGCGACCATCAATCATGGGGCCGAGCCGAGCTGTGTGATGATGCACGGAAGATGGCCGGCCCTGGGGAGGGGCCTGGTGCGTGAGAAGGGCGGGGCCCGTCGTGGGCAAGGGTGAGGGGTCCATACCCGACGAAGAGTGGGAGCGCTTCCTTCGTGAGACCGAGGCCGGGGCTCCGGGCGCGCCCGAGGAACCGTCGGCGCGGGCCCGGATGGTGGCGCGGCGGCTGCGGGAGGAGACCGGCCGACCCGAGCCATGGCGAGGTCAGCGACCGGCCCGGCGGCGAGGGGGCAAGGGCTGGTACGCGGTCGGTCTGCTGGTCACGGCCGCTGTGCTGGTCGTGGCCCTGGATCCAGGGCGGGTGACTGGATGGTTCGGGGGCGGGGGCGGTGAGAGTGCGCCGCTCGCCGCGGAGTCGAAACGTCCGGATCAACCGCCGCCGACGGAAGCGGCAGGCCAACTTCCCACCCTGGGGCAGCCGTTCAAGGGGTCGCCCGCGGCGCGGTGGGGTGACGGTACGGCTGGGATCGGCCTGCCTCAGGCGCGGGCGACCGGCTGGATGAGCAAGAAGCAGGTCGCGCGGACGCTCGAAAAATCCCGGGACTTCCTCGCCGCGTCCAGTCTGGATCCTGGTGTGCTGGGCGGGGAGCGGCCGAGGAAGGCGATCGCCTTGGTCAATCCTCATCAGCGGGATGTCCAGGACTACCTGGCGACCGCGTTCCGCGCGCCCAGCCGGGACAACGATCCTCTGCTGCTGTTCAGCCGCTTCGAGAAGACGAAGGTCCGGCTCGTCGGGGATGTGGTCAAGACACGAGGGCGGATCACATACCGGGAAGGCAAGCGCGGTGCGGTCGAGGTGACCACCGATGTCACGTACGTCTATCCCGTCGTACGCGCCGCGGCGGGAAGCGACGAGGTCGCGCGCACCATCGTGCGCCGTGAGGTCGTGATGAGCTGGGACGACCCGGCGAAGATCGTCATCGAGCCGGACACGTTCTCCCTCGTCTCCTACAAGGTGGACACCACCAACGGCGGCTGTGACACCTTCACCGGCTACCTCACACCCAAGTTCAGCGCGGAGCGCGCGTCCTCGAGCCAGGGTGACGGCCCCGAGGTGGACCCGTACGACCGGAGCACGTCGATGGAAGAGCGCATGCGGGAGGCCGGCGACGCGGGGTGCGGGACTGCCACACGGTCGTGAGCGGCATGTGCGGGGAAGGGTGGACGCCTGACCCGGGCCGGCACGGCGCCAATACCGCTGCGCAACCGGTCCGTTGGCCACGCGGGCTTGATCGGATGTGTCTATCGTAGGCACGGTGGCAGAGGCGACGCAGGGGAGTCCCATGCAGGTCCAGATCAGGGTTGCCGAGGATGACGGCGGTACGACGCTCATCGATCTCTACCGCTGGTTCCGGCAGGACGGCGACCTTCGGCGCCATGCCGAGGTACGGCTGCGGCAGCCGCGTCAGACGGGCGGCTCCATGGGGACTCTGGAGGTCATCGACCTGGTCCTCAACCAAGGTATCGCGGCAGCCAACCTTGCCCTGGCGTACGCCACTTGGCGCACCGGCCGTCCCGCGTCCTCTCCGGTGACCATCACGGTCGACGGGGTGTCGGTCACGGTGACGGACGGTTCGGAGGAATCGGTGCGCCGGATCACGGAACTGCTGCGGTCCGAGAACGACTGATGGACCTGCCCGATCCCGCGGCGTCTCGTGCGGTCCTGATCGGAGTGGACCGTTACCAGCACTTGGACGACCTGCCGGGGGTGCGCAACAACGTCCACCGGCTCGCCGCACTGCTGAGGGATCCCCAGGTGTGGGGCCTGCCGGCGGAGCACTGCGTGGTGTTGAGCAACCCCGAGTCCTACGAGGGACTGCTCGACGAGGTCCATACAGCGGCGGGCGCGGCGCAGGAGGCGTTCCTGTTGTACTTCGCGGGCCATGGACTGCTGTCGTCGCACGGCAACCTGCATCTGGCGCTGCCGAAGTCGGACAACGAGCGGCTGTACCGGGCCGTACCCTATGACTCGCTCCGGCACGAAATGGTCGACACATGTACCGCCCTCAGCAGGGTGGTCATCCTGGACTGCTGCTACAGCGGACGCGCGCTGCAGGGATACATGAATCCGGCAGCCGAAGTGGCGGACCTGGCGGACGTCGAGGGTACGTATGTGATGACCGCGTCGTCCGAGACCCAACTCGCCTGGGCCCCGGAGGGCGAGGAGTTCACCGCCTTCACGGGCGAAGTGGTGAAGGCCCTGTCAGAAGGCGTCCCCGATGCGCCGGACCCTCTGCGGATGGGCTCCCTGTTCCACCACGTGCGCAGGGAATTGAAGGCCAAGGGACGGCCGGTGCCGCAGCAGCGGACCCGCAACGCCGGACACGGCATCGCCTTGACCCGCAATCGCTGGGCCGCGACAGCGACGGCAATCTCCGAAGAGAAACAAGAGATTCAAGAGAAGCAAGAGAAGCAAGAGAAGACCGCCGAACCGCAGGAAGACGCAGCCGCGCAGAGCGGGGCAACACAGCCCCCAACGCCCGAACCCACGACGCCACAGCCCCCGCGTGACACGGCTCTTGCGAACCTGCTGTGGCGCGGCTTCGGCCCGTGGGCAGGCGTCCACCCCACCGATGTGGCCGGCAACGATCAACGCCCGGCAGGACAGTGGCGGCCTTGGCGGCAGCGGGAAGTACGGAACGTGGCCATCGTCCTGGGGATATACACGGCCACCGTCAGCGTCGTCCTCTTGATCCTCTTCAAAGGATCATGACAGAGCCGCATCAAGGCAATACAGGCTCCATGCAGAAGGGGTGCCCCTCCACGAGGGGCACCCCTTCTGACCTGCAAGGCTTATGACCTGTGCGGAGGCGGTGGGATTTGAACCCACGGTGACATCGCTGCCACGACGGTTTTCAAGACCGTTCCCTTAGGCCGCTCGGGCAACCCATCTCGCTCCCGGCCGCCGGGGGCGGAGAGGGTACAGCGTACCGGCCTCACGCCTTGCGCGGGGGCCCGTGGTCCACACGGGGTCCACTGGCTCCGTTCAGCTCCGCAGTGGCACCACTCCGACCAGCACCCCGTCCGCAGCCCCGCGCCAGCGCCTGGAAGCTTACGCCCAGCGGTCTCATCCCTCTCCGACGGACACTCTTCGCCACAGACGGATAGTGCGATCGTGTCCACAGCTGGCCAAGAGATCTCCATCAGGATGAAACTCAACCCACATGACCCAGCGCGTGGGGAACCCGCCATGACCGTGTAGCGTCGAGACTAACTTGTTTGAGCTCAAATCCCAGAGGCGAACAGTACCGTCGTCACCACCGCTGGCGATCACCTTGCCGTCCGGGCTGAAGGCCACACAACGCGCTGAGTCGGCGTGCCCAGTCAACGCCGCCGTGCACGCACCAGACTCGACGTCCCACAATCGCACAGTCCTGTCCATCCCACAGGTGGCCAGAGTTTGGCCGTCGGGACTGAACCGAACTCCGAACACCTTGCCAGTGTGTTCGCAAAGTTGCTGGACGAGTCTTCCGCTCGCCAGTTCCCAAATCCTTACGGTCGAGTCATCGCCCGTGGACGCGATTATGCGTGCATCCGGGCTGAAGCAGAGTGCTCGGACAGGAGCAATGTGGCCCCGAAGGACCATGCATTGGGCATCACTCATCAGATCCCAAAGCCTCACAGTGCCATCGTCGCTTGCTGCAGCAACGGTCGCTCCATCAGGACTGAATGCGAGCGCGTTCAGTGGAAAGCCCTGGCAGTCGTAGGACTTGACCAATCGACGGGTCAGTGAATCTCGAATAATCAGCTGACCATCGTCACCGCAGCTTGCGATCTTGGCGTCGTCTGGACTGAATTTGACACTGTGTACGCGACGCTTGTGTCCAGTCATCGTATCTATGTGACGCTTGGATGTCGTATCCCACAGTCGTACCGACTGATCTCTAGCGCCGCCGCCGCTGGCAATCAACTTCCCATCTGAGCTGAAGTCCAGAGCAAGGATGCGGCCTTGGTGGCCGTTCAATATCTTCAGGGCACGCCAGTCTGGGAGTTCACCTACGTGCAGCAGTTTGTGCCTGTGCCGGTTCCGGACCAACCCGAGCAGATCCGCGGTTTCGGTTCCGCACTGCTGTGGCACCGGGAGGCCCGCACCGAGCATCTGGCGGTGCAGGTGCCGGTAGATGTCACCGAGCCCGATCGCCTGACCAGCACCCGGCATACCGTCCCGAAGCAGCTGGAGCATCCGCCCGGTAAAGGCCGTGTTCCGTTCGCCGGGCAAGATCAGTGCGGTCCGGTTCGCCGGGGCCGAGGTCAGCGTATACGTACCTTTGACCTGCAGCTGGCCCAATACCTCCTCATCGACGCCAGCCAGCGGCTGACCAATTGCTCTGCCACTGAAACAGCTGTCCAGGATCACCACCCGGTTCGTGGCCCGGCTGGTCAGGAAGGCATCTCTCACCGCCTCGAAAGCCAAAGCGGTGAAGGCCAGCCGGTCAGGCCGCGTGCCGGCCAAGCTCAGGTACAACTCCCGGCGCATCGGGCCGAGCAACCCGTGCCCGCTGTAGTAGAACAGCAGTAGATCTTCCGCCTCGGCGGCGGCCTCGAACAGCAAGTCGCCGATATCCGCGGTGCTGGCCCGGGGAGGGGCGAGTACGCAGTGGGCCGTGTCGAAACCGCCGAAGTCCCGGTCGGTGAACACTTGAGCGAGGTCGGTAACGTTGTTGGCGACAACCTTCACATCGGGCAAATGTGGGTCATCATAGGCGGGGGTACCGACCAGGACGATCCGTGATCGCGTGGGATCTACCGGTCGCGCACTCATCTGGCCTGGCCGAGAGTGCCCAACACCAACGCCTCCACGTCTTTCACTCGCTTGGCATCGATTTCTACGCTACGGCCGTCCGAACTGCGGATCTTGATCCGCACGTCTGATCGACGCGGTTGGGTGAAGTACGTCTTCAGCGACGCTGCCAAGATACTGAGTACCCCGCCACCCCCCACTGCTACCGACAATACCTCGGTGATCGATCCCAGTTCGCCCGGCTTGGGCTCCTGGGGCATTGGCATGACCAGGCCGCGGAAGTCAGCTTCCTGACATAGCCATTCCTGGAGCTCAGCCAAGACCTCGTCAGCGCGGTCGGCCTCAACCGACAACAACACGTCCATAAACCCCCCAAGGCGCAAAGACGCCACAAGTATGCCGCCTGCTACGAGTCGAGTCTGCCAAAACGGCAACAGAACCTCGCAGTCAGCATGCTCCGGCATGCCACGCCAACGTCGTCACCGGCCTCCTTCTTCTACGGAGCCAGCTTGTCGATATGATCGACATCGTCTGATCTACGTGATCCGCAGGATCGGGCGGAGAGTTAGGCGGATGCCCCCTTCTTCCGTAAGCACCACGCAGCTTGTTACTCGATCCTGACTTCGGAATGACCGGGCGGCCCAAACCTGTGCGCATCGAGCAAAACGCGCGTCTTCGATCAGAGCGGTTCTGAACGGGCAGAGCCATCTTCAGGCAGGACGCAGACCAACCCCGCCCATCTCGTCAAGCTGACGCGAAAGTAGCCGAACTTGCGTCCCCCTTCGCATCGATCTGAGATCCTGGAGACCGATCGAGAGAGGCCGCAGGTATGGAGTGGAAGACCCACGGTGAGCGACAGATCTACACGAACAAGTGGGTGAACCTGTGTCTGGTCGATGTCCAACAGCCTGACGGGCGCAGGTGGGAGTACCACGTTGTTCGCCTCCGGCACCTGGCCGTGGCTGCCGTGGTCAACGACCGCAAAGAGGTTCTGATGATGTGGCGCCACCGCTTCATCACGGACTCGTGGGCCTGGGAGCTGCCCATGGGTTTGGTGGAGGAAGGCGAGACGCCCGAGGAAGCGGCGGCTCGTGAGGTCCTGGAGGAGACCGGTTGGCGCCCTGGACCCATCAAGCCCCTGCTCTACGCCGAGCCGGCCAACGGGATCACCGACTCGCAGCACCACGTCTTCAGGATCGACGGCGCTACCTACGCCGGTCCTCCCACGGAGAAGAACGAGTCCGACCGCATCGAGTGGATCCCACTCAGCGAGGTGCGAGGCATGATCGACCGCCGGGAGGTCGTGAGCAGCGGCTCGCTCGTCGGCTTGCTGTACCTGCTCATGGACGAAGCGATCCGCTGACCGGCGGGAGGAGTGCCCGTAGCCGAGCCTCGAAGGCCAACGCTATGGGCTCCTGTCTGTGCGGCGCCAACTGGTCGTAGGACTCCCTGAGATGACCTGACACGCGCTCGGAGGCCACTGCCGACGCCGGTCCCAGTGCTTGCGTGGCGGTGTCGCACGCCTGGTCTAGCTTGCCCTGATCCAACTGCGTTCGGGCAAGCCAGAACGAGTGAAACGCTCGGCCGCGCTGGTTGGTGCGGGCCTCGCGCCGCAAGGCGTCCGCGATCAGAGGTTCGGCGGTAGCTGCTTCGCCCAGCCGCCCGTGAGCGATCCCCGTGTCCACGATCAGCTTCGTCTCGTCGAAGTACGTCACCCAGGACGTGTCCGGGTCGCTCACTCGAATCCGCTCGAAGTGGCGGTGCGCCTCCCCAATGGCCCGGTGGGTGGAGTCCGTGTTGCCGAGGGTGGCGTGAGCGAAGGCTTCACGCATCGACAGCATGGACAGGACCCGTGGGGTGATGTCGACAGCCGAGCGGGCCTGGTCCTGGGCAGCGTACAGCCCGCCCACTTCATCATCGGGCCAGAACAGACGCATCTCATCGACCTCGCCCTTGCCCGGGACGGACACGTGCCCGAGGGCTACGACTTCCCGTTCCGCGGCTGCCTCGTCCACTACGAGGCGCCGGAGATCGCGCGCAGCGTGCTCGCCACGGGGGAAGCCGAGCCGACACCGGAAGCCGACATCTACGCACTCGGCGCCTCCTTGCTCATCTCCGCCACCGGTTGGCGGGCTGTCGAGTACCCGGACGACGCTCCACGCCCAGTCCAGAGACGGGCTGTGGCCAACGGCCGGCGCCGATCGGTGAAGGCACCCGGGGAGCTCGGCAAGTTGATCGACGCGATGCTCAGCCATGTCCCCGAAGACCGGCCAACCATCTTCGAGGTGGGCAAGGCGCTCAGCTGCCTCTGAGGCCGCTTTTCGCCCGACGCGACTCGCACGGCTAAGGCCGACAACCAAAGACCGGACCGCCCCTCAGCCTGGACAGCATTCCGGATGGTCCGGTCACGGAAGCCCTCATCAGGACCCCGGTGCCGATGGCACCGGGGTGGTTGGCGTGCTCGGGCGGGTGCTCCTGCAACTCCGCTGCTTCGTTGTCGAATTGGAGAGAGGTTCTGACCTGAGCCACCGAAAGTCAGCCACGACGGCGAGTACGCCGAATGAGCACCCCGCCACGTGTGTTTCCAGCAACCCCGTGCTGGCCTCAGCCGCGCTTCACCCATGCGCCACGGCCCACACTTCGATCCGACGTGGGCGTTTCCGGCGCGGCATGGCAACTGGGCTCGAACTGCGGCTCTGTGGGCCATGCGGCCTGGAGCGGCCAGCCGTCCTCGACCACGCAGCGGGCCAGACGCAGCCGTCCGGTCTTGGTCAGGGGTGCATTACGGTGGGGCACGAGGGCCCTTCTTTTGGTGTATACGTCCCAATCCACACCGAACCGGAAGGCCCTCACCCGTTCAAGATCCCTCAGCCGAGACCTGGCTCACCTGTCCACAACCTCCAGAGACAGAACGCCTAGCCATCTGCCTGCATCCTGGATTGAACAGGAAGGGGAAAGTCGGGAATTACGCGCCATCTACGGGCACAATCTGGGGGCGTAGAGCAGGGCGCAGGGGGGCGTGGGATGGCAATGTTCAAGGCCCTGGAGCCGGAGGACCCACGGCGGGTGGGGCGCTACCGGATCGTGGCACGGCTCGGTGCTGGGGGAATGGGCCAGGTGTACTTGGCGCGCTCGCCCGGCGGGCGAGCGGTCGCGGTGAAGACGGTGCGCCCCGAGCTGGCCGGGGACGGTGACTTCCGGCGCCGTTTCGCCCGTGAGGTGGCCGCGGCCCGGCGGGTCAACGGGGCCTTCACCGCCGGCGTGGTGGACGCCGATGCGGACGGCTCGCCGCCCTGGCTGGCCACCGTCTACGTCCCCGGTGTCCCGCTGGGGGAGGCGATTGCCAGGCATGGTCCTTGGCCAACGCGACCGGTCCTCGCTTTGGGCGCGGGGCTGGCCGAGGCCCTGGAGGCGATCCATGTGGTCGGCATCGTCCACCGCGATCTCAAACCTTCCAACGTGTTGCTGGCCGCCGACGGCCCCCGTGTGATCGACTTCGGGATCTCGGCGGCCAGCGAGGCCAGCGTGCTGACCCACACCGGCATGACGATGGGCACCCCCGGCTTCATGTCCCCCGAACAGATCACCGGGCGGCCGGTCGGGCCGGCCAGCGACGTCTTCTCCCTCGGTGTGCTGCTGGCCTACACCGCCACCCGGGTCGGCCCGTTCGGCGCCGGCACTCCGCACGCCCTGCACTACCGCGTCGTCCACGAACCGCCCGACCTGGAGACCCTCCCGCCCGAACTGCGCGAGGTGGTGGCCGCTTGCCTGGCCAAACAGCCCGGGCAGCGCCCCACCGTGGCCCACCTTCTCGACCAGCTCACCACCACAGACGGCGCGGACGAGGCCAGCCGAACATCCACCGCCTCGCTACGGCTCACCGAGCCCGGCTGGATGCCCGCCCCGGTCGCCCGGTTCGTCCGGGACCACGCCTCCACCCCCATCCCTCACACCCTGCCGCCGACACCGCCGAATGCGGGCCCCGCACCGCCCGAGACTCCACACCGCCCCCTCCCTGGCACCCCGGATGCCTCCGCACCACCATGGCCACCCCTGCCGTCATCGATCAACCTGCCCCACTCCTCACCACCCGCCGCGCCCGCCGCCCCGGCAGCACCCGGGGCGCACCACACTCCGGTCGGGCCCCGACAACCCCGTACGCTCCCGCCCGCCCCCGACACCGCCACTCCCGGCCCGGCAGAACGACCCGCAGTAGGACCCGCGCCCCAGCTACTCGGCCACACCCCTAGCCCAAGAAGCCCTGGCCCGCCTACGGCGGCCACTGCGCCGACAGGCCTGCCGCCGATGCCGCTTGCGCCTCCGAAGCCGCCGAATACCGCTGCTTTGGCCCCGGCGCCCGCCGCTCGACACGTCCGCATCCGTTGGAACCTCAAGACAGTGATCCTGCTTGGCGTCGGCTTCACAGTCCTCGTCGGCGGCCTCATTGTCTGCTACCAGTGGACACAGACTCAGTACTACA
The DNA here is from genome assembly GCF_025642155.1 of Streptomyces sp. HUAS 15-9. NCBI lineage: Bacteria > Bacillati > Actinomycetota > Actinomycetes > Kitasatosporales > Streptomycetaceae > Streptomyces > Streptomyces qianjiangensis. The sequence goes on from NZ_CP106798.1 coordinate 4,305,384, forward strand.
TCGGCGCGAACGGCGACCACGTTGCGCTCTACCGCGGCATCGACCAAGACCTGGCCTGGGTGTCGCTGTCGAAGGTCGAAAAAGACCACCCCGAGATCGAACTCAGGTACCTGCCGCCCTACCAGCAGAACTTAGTCAAGAACGCGATCGCGGAGGGCGACTTGCCAGCAGCCGTGTCGAAGGTCCAGGAGCTGTCCGTGCAGGCATCCGCCTGCAAGAAGGAAGCCGAGCGCAAGAAGGCCGATCACGAGTACAACGCCGGAACCGGTGACGGCGAGGCCGGGGGCGCCACACCCACTCCCACACCCGGCCCCAGCCTCTCGGAGGATGAGCAGAGGGTCGTCTCACTCTGCGGCTCGCAATAACGACCGGGTCCTACATCTCAGGTTTGCCGGTCCGCGATTTGGTCCACGCCTGGTCCACACGCGCTGATCCGCTACGCGACAGAGCCGGATCAAGGTGATACAGGGCCATGCGGAAGGGGTGCCTCTCGTTGAGAGGCACCCCTTCTGACCTGCAACGCTTATGACCTGTGCGGAGGCGGTGGGATTTGAACCCACGGTGACATCGCTGCCACGACGGTTTTCAAGACCGTTCCCTTAGGCCGCTCGGGCACGCCTCCCCGCGTCGGCCCGGATCGGCGACGCGGGGACAAGAGTAACCGGTTGGCGCGGGCGCGTGCGGGTCAGCTGTCGCCCGCGCGGGAGCCCAGGGTGAGTTGGACGGTCTGCTCCTGACCGCCCCGCTTGTAGGTGATCGTGACCTTGTCGCCGGGCTTGTGCGTCCAGATCTCGCCGATCAGGGTCGGGCCGGAGTCGATCACCCTGTCGTCGAGCTTGGTGATGACGTCGCCGGGCTTGAGACCCGCCTTGTCCGCGGGACCGCCCGACTCGACCGCCGCCGTGCCGCTGGCGCCCGTGTCGGTGATCTTCGCGCCGTCCGAGCCCTCCTCCAGGGAGACGGACGCGCCGATCTTCGCGTAGACCGGCTTGCCGGTCTTGATCAGCTGCTGGGCGACGTACTTGGCCTGGTTGATCGGGATGGCGAAGCCGAGGCCGATCGAACCGGACTGGCCGGAGCCGCCCAGACCGCCGCTGCTGCTGGACTGGATCGCGGAGTTGATGCCGATCACCGCGCCGGAGGCGTCCAGCAGCGGGCCGCCGGAGTTGCCCGGGTTGATCGAGGCGTCGGTCTGCAGGGCGCTCATGTAGGACGCCTTGCTGGTGGCGCTGCCGTCGCTGGAGGCGACCGGGCGGTTCTTGGCGCTGATGATGCCGGTCGTCACCGTGTTGGAGAGGCCGAAGGGCGCTCCGATGGCGATCGTCTCGTCGCCGACGGCCACCTTGTCGGAGTCGCCGAGGGCGAGCGGCTTGAGGTCGGACGGGGCGTTCTTGAGCTTGATGACGGCGACGTCGTAGCCCTGGGCGTGGCCGACGACCTCGGCGTCGTACTTCTTGCCGCTGGGGAACGTCGCGGTCAGCTTGCCGCCGTCCACCGCGTCGGCCACCACGTGGTTGTTGGTGACGATGTGGCCCTGGGTGTCGAAGACGAACCCGGTGCCGGTGCCGCCCTCGCCGCTGGTGGACTCGGCCTCGATGGTGACCGTGCTCGGCAGGGCCTTGGCGGCGACCGCCGCGATGGTGCCCGGCGAGCGCTTCACCTGCGTGGCGCCGTTGTCCGAGGCGGAGACGGTGGTCGAGCCGGTGTCGTCGTTGCTCTTGGCAAGGGTGTACCCGAGCCCGCCGCCCAGGCCGCCCGCGACCAGCGCGGCCACCAGGACCGCGGCGACCAGCCCGCCGCGCCCGTTGCGGGGCTTCGGCGCGGGCTGCTGGTACGACGAGCCCCAGCCGCCGGAACCCGCTCCGGCGCCGCCGTCCGCGTAGGGCGTGGCCGGGGCCGGGGGCGGCCAGGAGCCGTCCGGGGCGGGGCCGGCGCCCTGCGGCCCGCCGGACGGGCCGGCGGAGGCGTGCGCGGCCGCCGCGCCGCCCTGCTCCGGGGCGCCCGGAGGCGTCGTCGGGAGTGGAGTGGTGGGTGCGCCCCCGTCGGCTGCGGCTGCCTGCGGGGAAGCAGCGGGAGATGCCACCGGCACGGGAGGTGCGGACGGGGCCGGGGGTACCGCGGTGCCCTCGTTCTCGGTGCTCACAGCTCTTCTCCTAGGTCCACGGCTGTTGTTCTCGGTCGCACTCGGTCACGCTGGTCGATGGTCCGGCGCGATTCAGCTGTGCATGTACTTTTGCCTGTCGTCAGCTTTTCCCACGGGCCGTCAGAGCACCATAAGCGGTGGCTGTGGGTATGGCGTCAACCTTTATATAGGACCTTTACGACAAAAACTCCATTCCATGGCGGGGTCCATGCCCCCGTTCGTCGCACGTACGCACCCATGGCACCACGCGTACCCCGTGGTGGTGGCACCATGACGCGGTGACCCACGCACGACAGCACCACCTTCAGGTCGTCGCCCACCGAGGAGCCTCCGAGGACGCCCCCGAGCACACGCTCGCCGCCTACCGGAAAGCGATCGAGGACGGTGCCGACGCCCTTGAATGCGACATCCGGCTGACCGCGGACGGCCACCTCGTCTGTGTCCACGACCGGAGGGTCAACCGTACGTCCAACGGCCGCGGGGCGGTGTCGGCCCTGGAGCTGGCCGAACTCACCGCTCTGGACTTCGGCTCCTGGAAGAGGCGCGAGACCTGGCGCGGCCGGGACGAGGAGCCCGACTGGGAGTACCGCCCGGAGGACCGCGCGGACACCTCCGTACTCACCCTGGAGCGGCTGTTGGAGCTGATCGCGGACGCCGGGCGCCGGGTGGAGCTGGCGATCGAGACGAAGCACCCCACGCGCTGGGCGGGGCAGGTCGAGGAGCGGCTGCTGCTCCTCCTGAAGCGGTTCGGGCTGGACGCCCCGGCCTCCGCGGCCCAGTCGCCGGTCCGGGTCATGAGCTTCTCGGCCCGCTCGCTGCACCGGGTGCGGGCGGCCTCGCCGACGATGCCGACGGTCTATCTGATGCAGTTCGTCTCGCCCCGGCTGCGCGACGGGCGACTGCCCGCGGGCGTACGGATCGCGGGTCCGTCCATCCGGATCGTGCGCAACCACCCGGCCTACATCGAGCGTCTGAAGCGGGCCGGCCATCAGGTGCACGTGTGGACCGTGGACGAGCCCGAGGACGTCGATCTCTGTGTCGAGCTGGGCGTAGACGCCATCATCACCAACCGCCCGCGCGCGGTGCTGCACCAGCTCCGCGGCTGAGCAGAAGAGCACAGGCGGAAGTAAAGAGCCCCGTAAGGACCGTTCCGTGGCTCTTGACCCGGCCGGTCCGCTGAAGCATCCTCCGTTCTCGGCCACACCAACGAAATCCCGCCACACCATGACAGGGAGTGCACCGGCGCGTTCGCTCCGTGTTCGAACGTTGCGAATGCGTCACTGGACCTGGATTGGCCGGTTTCCGGTACAGGCCAATGGGGCATTCACACCGTGGCGTGGGGCAAAGGAGGTCTCGGGGGTGGCGTTGGTGGTGGCACAGGAGGTGCCCACGTCGTCGAGCATGGCCGTACCCCATGGCCCTGCGGGCGTGGGGGAAGCAAGACACCGGATGCGTGATCAGCTGCGCATGGGTGGCGTATCGGAACCGGTCATCGACGATGCCGTACTGATCCTTTCGGAACTTTTGAGCAATGCGTGCAAACACGGACGCCCCTTGGGCGACGCCTCGGCGGGGGACGGCGACGTCCGGGCTGCATGGCGCGTGGACCCGCGCGGCCGGCTCGTCGTCGAGGTGACGGACGGCGGCGGCCCCACCCGTCCGGCTCCGGCGACCCCGTCGGTGACTGCGCACGGCGGCCGGGGGCTGAACATCATCACGGCGCTGGCCGACGACTGGGGCGTCAGGGACGACGCCCGGGGCGAGGTCACGGTGTGGGTCGTGGTCCACGAGGACGTGCACGATCCCGACGCGAGACACCGTCGCGACGACTTCGCTACGCGCGTCACGGCCCCCGTGGTCTCCGCGCTGCCCGGCCTGGACTTCACGGACGCCTTCGACGACCTGGACTGAACCCGGACCGACCCGGCGGCGGTCGTCGCCATTCCGGCGCCTTCCCCAGGTCCCCGTCGGTGATGGCGCGAACGGCTAGGCTCCCGCCCGTACGAGACGAGAGCCGTAACCGGGAGACACCCACGATGGCCAAGAAGCGACCTCAGACCAAGGCCAAGCGCCCTCAGCTCACGGACGGTGAGATCCCGGTCGTCGGCGCCCGCGAGCCCTGCCCCTGCGGCAGCGGCCGGCGCTACAAGGCCTGCCACGGCCGGGCCGCCGCGCACGCCGCGACCGAACTGGTGCACCGCCCCTTCGAGGGCCTGCCGGGCGAGGGCGACTGGGTGGCGCTGCGCGAGCTGGTCCCCGCCGCCACGGTCGAACTGCATCTGAAGGGCGGCCTCCCCGAGGGCGTCCCCTCGGTCACGCTCGCCACGGTGCTGCCGATGGCCTGGCCGGCGCTGCGCCGCGACGACGGCTCGGTCCTGCTGGGCCTGCAGAACGACACGGCGTCCGGTGACATCAGCCGCGATCTGGCCGACACCCTCCAGCGCGCCCTCACCGCCGAACCGGGCACGCCCGTCCAGGGCCGGCGGGCCCCGGCCGAGGGTCCGCGGCTGCAGGACCTGCTCGACCCCGAAGGCGCGTTCGAGCCAGTTGTGCACAGCGGCTTCGAGTTCTGGGTCCCGGACCCGGAGAACGCCACGCCGGAGGTGTCCGCCTCCCTGGAGCGGGCCAACGCCGCGGCCATCCCCACGGCGAAGCTGACCGGTGTGGACGCCGCGTACTGGTGCGAGACCCCGGACAAGAACCATCTGCGCTGGGTCATGCCGCATCCCGAGGAGCGGCTTCTGGACGCTCTTGCCAGGCTGCACGCGGCGGGCCGCTCCGGCCTGGGCGAGGGCACCCGGCTGGTCGGTTCCTTCCGTGCCCACGGGCTCACCGTGCCGGTCTGGGACCTGCCGAGCGGTGTCACGGCCGAGGACGTGGAGAAGCCGGCCGCCGAGTTCGCCGAGCGCCTCGCCGCCGCCCTGGCCTCGGAGGCACCGCTCACCCCCGAAGAGCGCCGCGCGCGCGGCGGCCTGACCAACCGGCAGGTCACGCTCAGCTGACATGTGGATCCACCGGGGCGGCGGCTGACCGACCGGTCAGCCGCTGTCAGGCGGTCACATCAGGTGACTCCTGTCACAACTCCCCGCCGGGACAGCCAAATCGGTGTCCGAATAGCCGAGATCGAATTTGCTAACCGCCGATCTCTTGTTACCGTTCCAGTAGCCCGGTTGCTGGTGCATCCCCCGTCGCCAGCAACCGGGCCTTTCCATGCCCGGCGCCGGTGTACGGAATACAGACGTCCGTCAACTGCCGTCGGACGCCGCGTAGTTGCTGCCCGAACGCAACAGCAGCGGCCCGTCGGAGCCGCGCTGCGCGAACTCCGCGACGGCCGTGTACGCGTCCAGGCCGCCCCGGGTGTGTTCCCTGGGGGTCTCACAGGTGGCGGGCTCGTCGTCGGCGCCGGCGGCGCAGCGCATCTGCACGGTGCGGTCGCCGGGCCCCATGAGGCTCAGCAGGGAGTCCAGCGCCTTGCCGGTGGCGTTGCGGTAGTAGGTGCGCGCCCAGGTGTCCTCGCCCTGGGTCAGGACACAGGTCTGCGCCTCGACACCGTCGGGGGAAGAGACTTCCAGGCCGCATCGGGTGGCGGTGGCCAGGCCCAGGCCGAGCAGCCGCGGCGAGCTGCCGGGGGCGCCGGAGGGGATCTTGGCGTCGTCGTCCGGAGAGGTCCGCACGGTGGCCCGAGCCCCGTCGGCCACCGGCCGCGCGGGGTCGCCCACCTGTCCCGCGGACGCCACGGTCAGCGGCAGTACGACCACGCAGGCCACGACGCCCGCGAGAGCGAGCAGACGAACGTTCATGTACCGGAAGATAACGACCGAGGGCGGGCGGCCGGTCCCACCCGCGCCCGACACCCCTACAACTCGGGTGCGCTCACACCCGTACGAGTGAGGGCGTCGACCACGGCATCCACCACGGCCTCCACATCGGGCACCCAGGGCGAGGCCGAGCCGGGCAGCGGAGCACGCTCCCAGCGGATGGCGCCCGCGCCGGTCTCGGACGGGGGCAGCGCGAGATAGCCGCCCTCGCCGTGGAAGCGCAGAGAGCCAGGGACGAAGTCCTTGGCGTACAGCAGTTCGCCCAGTTGTTCCATGGAGTACGGCTTGACGAGCAGCGCCCAGCGCGTGGGCGAGGCGATCACCGGACCGAGGCGCATACCGCGCCGGTCGAGTGCGTCGAGGGCGCGGGAGGCCGCGAGGGCCGGCAGGCTGACCGCGCAGGGGGCCTTGCCGCCGGTGGCGAGGACGATGGGCGCGTGCGGCCGGTTGGTCCACCACCAGCGCACCATGCGCTCGTCGGTGGTGGCCGCGAGGAGGCCGGGGTCGAAGGGGTGCGCGCCGGGCACCGTGCACTCCGGGTCGGGGCACGCGCAGCGGCCTCGCCCCTGCGGGTCCGGAGCCACGCCCGGGAGTACGGGCCACTGCCATTCCGTCGCGAAGGTCAGGGCCGGCTTGAGCATCTCAGGCCTCCCGTCGTTCCGCTTGGACAGGAGCCTGCGTCGCCTTCCGAGGATCTCGCGCATGAGCGCTCGTTCCTTTCCGTTGCACCGCTGGCAACACCGTGGACCACATCACATCATGTGTCGATCACTTCACTGTGCGTACCTAATGGCGCATCACGCCCCCGCCCAGAGCGAGGGGAACCCCAAGGGGTCGAACGTTGGCCGCGTTCACATCCATACTGCGTCTATCAAAAGCACGGCCGCGGCGCGGGGTGGCGAAGTCTGGCGTTTTGCGTTCCGCGTATTTCTCTTCGCCTCCGCCACGGGAGGATGGGGCACGGTCGTCGGTGGCTAAGACGCCCGGGTCCGCCGCCAGGTTCCGGGTGGGTCCCCAGCCACCCCTGGCCTTCTCCGAGTACGTACCCATCTCGACCGTCGTGACGCTCCGTGGAGCAAACCCAGTCGACCGCAATGAACCGATACCCGAGGCAGTTTTAAGCCAACTTTGCTTTTCCGCAAGGGGTCCGGAAGAAACCCACAAGAGGCCCACGGACACCAGGAATCCCGGCAGGACAATGCTGGACATCCCCTCACGAGTGCGTGTACATGTGGAGACACCGCCGGCGGCGCAGAATGACATGGGGGTTTGCGATGCTTTTGAGCAATACGCACCGGTCTGAAGGCCGGACACCATGAACGCCCCTCACCATTCGAAAGTGGCCGGAATCGATTCAACGGTTCCCACACCCGCACACACTGTCGCGCCCGCACCTCCCGTCCCGGGCACCGCTCCCGTCCCCGCGCCGAACTCCCCCGCGCCGGGAGCCCTGCTCCAGGACCGGCTGGCCGGCTGGGTCTCGGATCTCACGACCCTCCACGAACTCACCGAGCGCCTGGCCCGTACGGACTCACTCGACGGAGCGCTCCAGGAACTGCTGCGCGCCGGAGCTGCCCTCGTGGGCGCCCGGCGCGGTCTCGTCGTACTGGAACCGGCCGACGGCCTCGGCCCCGACACCACCATCGGCCTGGGCCTCGGCCGCGCCGATCTCGGCCACATCGAGACCGTGCCGCGCGGCGCGATGTCGTACGGCGAGCTTCTCGACACGACCGCCGGACTACCCGGCGCCGGCGGTGAGATCGTCCACCCCGATCTGTTCGCCGAGGACGGCCTCGACCCCCGCCACCGCGAGGTGGCCGCCCGGCTCGGCTACGCCGCCAGCTACGCCCTGCCGCTGTCCACCGAGGCCGCCGGCCGCCTGGGCGCCGCCGTGTGGCTCTACGACGAGCCCGCCGAACCGAACGAGCGCCAGCGCCATCTCGCCGGCCTGTACGTCCGCTACGCCACCGAACACCTCGCCCGGCTGCTGGAGGTGGCGCGCACGCGCGCGTGCCTGGCCACCATCTCCGAGGAACTGCTGCCGTCCCGGCTGCCCCGGGTGGCCGGCGTCCAGCTCGCCGCCCGGCACCGCACCGGCCCGCGCGGCGGCGGCGACTGGTACGACGCGCTGCCGCTGCCCGACGCCGCGCTCGGCCTCGCGGTCGGCTCGGTGACCGGGTCGGGGCCCAGCGCGGTCGCCGCGATGGGCCGGCTGCGGGCGTCCCTGCGGGCGTACGCCGTGATGGAGGGCGAGGACCCGGTCGCGGTCCTGTCCGACCTGGAGCTGCTGCTGCGCCTGACCGAGCCGGCCCGCTCCGCCACCGCCCTGTTCGCCTACTGCGAACCCGCGCTGCGCAAGGTCACTTTGGCCGGCGCCGGTCACAGTCCGCCACTGCTGATCGGCGAGCGGCGCACCGAGTTCGCGGAGACCTCCGTCTCCGCGCCCCTGGGGATGCTCGCCTGCTGGGAGGCGCCCAGCGTGGAGTTCCAGGCCGAAGCAGGAGAGACGGTTCTCCTCTACACCGACGGGCTGCTGCACCGCACCAAGGACCCCACGGACCGCGCCTTCGCCCGACTGCACGCGGCGGCCGCGAGCGTGCCGCGCACCCTGCGCCGCGACCCCGAGGCCATCGCCGACCACGTGCTGCGCACGGTACTGCCGGACGGCCTGGACACGGCGGACAGCGAGGAGGACGTCGTCCTGCTGGCGGCCCGCTTCGACTGAGGGGCGACACGGCCCGCGACGGCTGAAGGGACGGAACGGTTCGTTTCGGCCGGGCGAGGCAGCGCACCGCTTGGACCGAGCGCTGCGGCCAGCAGGGCAGCACGTCGCTTCAGCCGGGCGAGGCAGCGCACCGCTTGGGCCGAGCGCTGCGGCGCGTCGCTGCGGCCAGCAGGGCAGCACGTCGCTTCAGCCGAGCAGGGCAGCGCACCGCTTGGACCGGGCGGAGCAGCGCATCACTCGGGCCGAACAGCGCGGCGGCACGATACTCCGGCCGAGCAGGGCAGCACGTCGCTCGGGCCGAACGCGGCAGCGCACCGCCGCGGCCGGGAAGGCAGCACGTCGCTTCAGCCGAGCAGGGCAGCGCACCGCTTGGACCGGGCGGAGCAGCGCATCACTCGGGCCGAACAGCGCGGCGGCACGGCGGCACGATACTCCGGCCGAGCAGGGCAGCACGTCGCTCGGGCCGAACGCGGCAGCGCACCGCCGCGGCCGGGAAGGCAGCACGTCGCTTCAGCCGAGCAGGGCAGCGCACCGCTTGGACCGGGCGGAGCAGCGCATCACTCGGGCCGAACAGCGCGGCGGCACGATACTCCGGCCGAGCAGGGCAGCACGTCACTGCGGCCGAGCGGGCCCGCGCGGTTCGCATGCGTGGGCATAACAGCTCTTCCCGCCCAGAGCCACCCCGGTACGACCGTACGATGATGGGGTCCCCCTGCTCGAGCGGAACCGAGATCGCCGAGGGATCGGGGGACCGTGCCGTATCGAGGAGGATGACCGTGGCCGACGAGCTCACTCCGGAGACCCCGGAAACTGAGTCCGAGGAGCCCATCAAGCAGCGGAAGAACGGCCTGTACCCCGGCGTCTCCGACGAGCTCGCCGAGAACATGAAGTCCGGCTGGGCCGACACCGAGCTGCATGACCTCAAGCCGATCGCGCAGGCCGCGCACACCGCCCGCCGCCGCGCCGACCTGTCCGCCCGCTTCCCGGGTGAGCGCCTGGTGATCCCGGCGGGCAACCTGAAGACCCGCTCGAACGACACCGAGTACCCCTTCCGGTCGTCGGTCGAGTACGCGTACCTCACGGGCAACCAGACCGAGGACGGCGTCCTCGTCCTGGAGCCCACCGCCGACGGCCACGAAGAAACGATCTACCTCCTGCCGCGCTCCGACCGAGAGAACGGCGAGTTCTGGCTCTCCGGCCAGGGCGAGCTGTGGGTCGGCCGCCGGCACTCGCTCACCGAGTCCGAGGCGCTCTACGGCATCCGCGCCGCCGACGTGCGCGAGCTGGCCGGGAAGCTGAAGGAGGCCACCGGCCCGGTCCGCGTGGTGCGCGGCTACGACTCCGCGATCGAGGCGGCCCTGACCGACAAGGTGACCGGCGAGCGCGACGAGGAACTGCGTGTCTTCCTCTCCGAGGCCCGGCTGGTCAAGGACGAGTTCGAGATCGGCGAGCTGCAGAAGGCCGTCGACTCGACCGCGCGCGGCTTCGAGGACGTGGTGAAGGTCCTCGACAAGGCCGAGGCCACCTCCGAGCGCTACATCGAGGGCACCTTCTTCCTCCGCGCGCGGGTGGAGGGCAACGACGTCGGCTACGGCTCGATCTGCGCGTCCGGCCCGCACGCCTGCACGCTGCACTGGGTCCGCAACGACGGCCCGGTCCGCTCCGGCGACCTGCTCCTGCTGGACGCGGGCGTGGAGACGCACACCCTGTACACCGCGGACGTCACGCGCACGCTGCCGGTCAACGGCACGTACAGCGAGATCCAGAAGAAGATCTACGACGCCGTGTACGAGGCGCAGGAGGCCGGTATCGCGGCCGTGAAGCCGGGCGCCAAGTACCGCGACTTCCACGACGCCGCCCAGCGCGTGCTCGCCGAGAAGATCGTCGAGTGGGGCCTGGTCGAGGGCCCGGTCGAGCGCGTCCTGGAGCTCGGCCTGCAGCGCCGCTGGACCCTGCACGGCACCGGGCACATGCTCGGCATGGACGTCCACGACTGCGCGGCCGCACGGACGGAGACGTACGTCGAGGGTGTGCTGGAGCCCGGCATGGTGCTCACGGTCGAGCCCGGCCTGTACTTCCAGGCCGACGACCTGACCGTGCCGGAGGAGTACCGGGGCATCGGCGTCCGCATCGAGGACGACATCCTGGTCACCGAGGACGGCAACCGGAACCTCTCAGACGGACTGCCGCGCCGGTCCGACGAGGTCGAGGCGTGGATGGCATCCCTGAAGGGCTGAGAATCCCCGAAGGGCTGAGCGTCCCTGAAGCGCTGAGCGAGTGGCTGATCGAAGCCCTATAGTGCGGATCAGCGACTGATACGACACTGATGGCCGGGTACCTGTGCGGTGCCCGGCCATTCACGTGCCTAGGGGGAGGGTCTTCGTGGACGATTTCTGGTCCGGTGTCGGTGTGGATCTGCATCTGGAGCCCGATTCTGCGGACGGACGCCGGGTCGGGCTGGAGCGGGCGCTGCGCGACGCCGTGCGCGACGGGCGGCTGACGCCCGGCACCCGGCTGCCCGCGACCCGGCGGCTCGCGTCCGAGCTCGGGATCTCGCGCGGCACGGCCAAGGCGGCGTACGACCAGCTGGTCGCCGAGGGATATCTGACGGCACGGCAGGGCTCGGGCACCCAGGTGGCCTCGCTGCCCTCCGCCGACGCCGACGCACCGGAAGCGGCCGCACGCGCGCGTGCGCCCGTTTCGATCTGCGGCCCGGCAGCCCCGACGTCGGGGCGTTCCCGGCGGCGGCCTGGCTGCGGGCGCTGCGCCGCGCCATCGCGACGGCACCCTCACTGGCGTACGACTACGGCGATCCGCGCGGCCGGATCGAACTGCGCACGGCGCTCTCGGGCTACCTGGGGCGGGCACGCGGGGTGATCGCCCCGCCGGAGCGGATCGTGATCACCACCGGGTACGTACAGGGCCTCGCGCTCCTCACCCGCGTGCTGGACGGCGCCGCCGTCGCCATGGAGGACCCCGGGCTGCCCTTCCACCGGGAGGTGGTGCGGCGCAACGGCGGCCGGGTGGTGCCCGTGCCCGTCGACGAACGCGGGGCCCGCGCACAGGAACTCGGCGACGCGGCCGCCGTGGTCGTCACGCCCGCCCACCAGTACCCGACCGGCGTGACCCTGCACCCGGAGCGGCGGCGGGCGCTCAGCGACTGGGCACGCGCGCGTGGTGGCCTGATCGTCGAGGACGACTACGACGGGGAGTTCCGCTACGACCGTCAGCCCGTCGGCGCGCTCCAGGGCATGGCGCCGGGCCAGGTGGTGTACCTGGGCACCGCCTCCAAGACCCTGGGCCCCGCACTGCGGCTGGGCTGGATGGTGCTGCCGCCCCACCTGGTCGACGCGGTCGCGGACGCCAAGCTGCACAGCGACCACCACACCGAGTCCATCGGCCAGTTGGCGCTCGCCGAGCTCATCGACAGCCATGCCTACGACCGCCACGTGCGCGCGTGCCGGCTCAGATACCGGCGCCGCAGGGACCAGCTCCTGGACCGGCTGGGCCCGCGCCGGAAGGTGCGCGGTATCGCGGCCGGGCTGCACGCCCTGGTGGAGGTCACGGACGAGACGGAGGTGCTCGCGCGCGCGGAGGCGGAGGGACTCGCCCTCGGCCGCCTGGGCAACCACTGGCACACGCCCGCCGCACCCGGCGAAGAGCGGCAGCAGGGCCTGGTCGTCGGGTACGGCACGCCTCGGGAGCGGGCGTATCCGGAGGCGCTGGAGGTGCTGGCCAAGGTGCTGGTCGGGGCCTGAATCGGGCCATCAAAGAGCCTTCATATTGGGCCTGTTGACGGGTCCAACGCGCTTCTAGTGTCGTCCGTACGACGAACCGTCCGCAGCGCGTCCTGGCACTGGCCCAGTTGACCAACTCCAGCGACGGCGCCTACTACTTGAATCCTCCCCTCCCTGAAGAGAGGGGATTCCTGGCTCAGGCTGCCTCCGGGAGCGGTGCTCCCGCAGGTCTTATGCCCTCGACACCAGCCGGGTTGAGACCAGCCCGGACCAGCATCACGCGTGCGGAGTTCTTGTCCCTCGGAGAGACGACTCCGCACGCGGTGCAGGTGTAGGTACGTTCCGAAAGAGGAAGTGCGTGCTTGGTTCTCGCTCCGCACGACGCGCAGTTCATGGTGGTGTGCGCGGGGTGCACGAGGCGGATGTCCCGCCCGTGCTTGCGGCCCATCTCGACCAGGGCCTGTTTGGTGGCACCGATCGCCGCGTCTGCGGCCTTGCGGGCCATGATGGTACGGCTCAGGAACTTCGGCCGGAAGTCCTCGACCGCGATGGCGTCGTGGTCGCGGACGACGCGCTTGGCCCACTTGCGGGCGGTGTCCTGCCGCTGACGCGCGATCTTCGCGTAGGTCTTCGCGCGCCACTTCTTCGCCTCGCGGTAACCCTTCGACGACGCCTGTCCCCTGGCGGGCTTGCGGCGCGCCACCATCCGGTCGTACCGGGTCAGCTTCGCCTGAGCCTTGCGCCCGTGCTGCGGGTGGGGGAGGTCGTGCGGGTCGGATGTGGTGGTGGCGGTCTCCTTGACACCCCAGTCCACACCGAGGACGGCGCCCGTCTGCGGGAGTGGCTGTGTCTCGGTGGCGACGACGAACGAGGCGTGCCAGTGCCCGAGACTGTCTCGGTACACGCGCACGCTGGAGGGCGTGGCGGGCAGTTCGCGGGACCACACCACCGTCAGGCTGATGCCGCCCGCGAGGTGCAGATGGCCGTCCTTCAGCCGGAACCCGCGCTGCGTGTAGTTCAGCGTAGGCAGCGCCTCACGCTTCTTCTTCGGCCGGGGCATGCCCGCGCGTTGCCGCGTCGGCAGACGCTTCTCGATGTCCTTCGTAGCCCTGGACCGGGACTTGGCGAAGTCGCGGATGATCTGCTGCTGCGGAACTGATGCGCCCTCGCACAGCCACCGCGTCCTAGCGCGGGCTTCGGTCAGCATCTTGTCGAGCTGGGCCGGGCCGCACGTCAGCTTGTCGTCGGGGTGCGCCCGGTTGTGGGCGTGTACCTGCCGGGACTTGGCGACGCATTCGTTCCAGATCCACCGGCATCGGTCCCACTCGGCGAGCAGGGCAACGCGGGCGGTCGACGACACGCGAAGCCGGTAGGTGTACCGGGCGTGCCCGGTATCCCCGGAGTGCTTCTTTGGTGTCGTCATGGCACGATTTTAGCCGGGAAGACCAGAAGCGGATCTCTCTCCGCCTGCCAACGGACCTGCATGCACGCCTGGTTGAGAGAGCGCGTGCCGACCGGCGGTCCCTCAACTCCGAGATCGTCCACCTGCTCGAGGTCGCGCTCAGCCCGGACGGTGGAGACGACCAATCGCCCTGACGGCGACTGCTCCATCCCGTGCCCCGCTACGCGGGAAGCGGGGTTCCTCCCCGCCCTGAAGGACGGGGCATCCTCCGGCTACTCGGTGACGCGGCGATCCGCCGGGCGTTCGCGGCGACTTCCCGGGCCTGTGCCCCGGGGTCCAGGGCGGCGGCTGCGACCAGCAGGCCGAGCGCCCACAGGGCTCCCCGGTGGCCGCCGCCCGCCAGCGACACCGAGTGCTCGGCGGACCGCCCGATGGCGCCGAGTTCCGCCCGCAGCGTCTGGGTGGGGCGCCCGGTACGGCGGGCGGAGGCGGCCATCGCCGCGAGGCCGGGCGCGAGCGCCTTGGCCGACCAGCGCAGGGAGCCGTGGTCCCGGCGGGGCGGGCGGGCGTCGAGGTCGCGCGGGTCGGGCAGCCCCGGTTTCGGCGACAGTGCCAGCTGACAGGTGAGCGCGTCCACGGCGGCCCGCGCCGGCGCGTCGTCCTCGCGGCTGCTCATGGGGTGATTGCCCGTCATGGCCGAGCAAGCCAGGCAGGCCGCTTGTGAGACACCTGGGCGCGAGCTTTCAACGGGCTGTGAAAGACCGGGAATCCGAGGGCGGCCGGAACGCCTCGGTCAGATGGCCGGATCCGCATCGTGCAGGATCCGCTGGAAGAGATGACAGTCCCGCCATTCCCCATTGATATGCAAATAACTCGGAGCCATGCCGATCGATTCGAATCCGCATTTCTTCAGGACGCGTTGTGAACCCGTGTTCTCGATAAGCGTGGACGCCTCGATCCGGTGCAGTCCGACCGTGTCCCGCGCGATGCGGCACACCCGCTCCACGGCGCTGCTCGCCAGCCCCCGGTTCTGCTGGTCGGCGGCGACCCAGTAACCCAGATAGGCGCTGCAGAAGGGGCCCATCGAGATGCCGGACAGCGTGATCGCTCCCACGATCCGCCCGCCGTCCGACTCAAGGACCCAGGGCACCAGAGCGCCCTCCGCGAACTGGCGCAGCAGCCCCTCCAGGCGCTCCGTCTGGCCCTCGACGGTGAAGAAGGAGTCCGGTCTGCACGGCTCCCACGGTTCGAGGTGCTTCCGGTTCTCCACGTATGCGGAACAAAGCGCCGAAGCATCGTCCTGAGCAAGCAGCCGGAGCCGTACTCCCTCGAATATTCCCTCGGTTTCGATATTCATGCGCGCACCTTAGCGCGGCCGTTATGCCTGCGCAGCAGTCATGCCGTAAGCAGAGAAGGATCTTTCTTCCACTTGAGCATCTTGTCGAAGCTCACCACTGTCCCTCCCCGGCCCGGCTTGTCGCCGATGTGGACGTGATCGGCGAGTTCCCTGATCAAGAACAGGCCGCGGCCGTGCTCGGCGTCCACGCGCGGCCGGCGCGGAGCATGGGCGCGGGCGAACCCCGGCCCGGAGTCGGCCACTTCGATACGGCACTTCTCGCCGTCCAGGTACGCGGTCACCCGGTACGCCTCCGACGAGCCGCCGCGCGTCGCGTCCCCGCCGTGCTCGACCGCGTTCGCGCAGGCCTCGCCGAGGGCGACGGACAGGTCGTAGGACACATCGGGGTCGACGCCCGCGGTCTCCATCGTGCCGAGCAGCAACCGGCGGGCGAGCGGCACGCTCGCGGCCTCGCGGCGCAGATGGAGTGACCACCAGATGCTCATGCTCCAGCCTCCAGGCCGCGGCTCGACATACCGTTACCTATTGCCGCCAATCCCCGGGTGTAAGCACCCGGTCCGCGTGACGCCGCCCATACGGACGATGCGCGCGGGCAGGAATCGGTGTATGAGGGGGCGGCCCGCGACAAAGCGTGATCTTCCGGTCGAACGGAACCTTGTGGACCTGCCGTCGGGCAGCGGCGGGTCCAGTGCGATGATGAGGCGGCCATGACTGCCCCCCACCAGCGCACGGCGCGCTCCGGAAACCGACTCCGGATCCTGCGGGCCGCGGTGTTCGCCGCGGTCTGCGTCGTGCTGGCCGCGGCCGGGCACACCTTGGCCTCCTGCGCCACCGTTCCGCTGTGGACGCTGGGCGCGGGCTTCCTCGGCGCCCTCGCGCTCGTGGCACCGCTCACCGGGCGCGAGCGCTCGCTGCCCGGAATCGTCGCGCTGCTCGCGCTCGGCCAGACCGCGCTGCACACGCTGTTCGGGCTGGGCCAGCACGGTACGGCCGCGATGTCGTCCGGCGCCATGTCGTCCGGCGCCATGTCGTCCGGCGCGATGTCGATGGGTTCCATGCCCGGGATGAGCGACACCACGCTGGTCGAGCAGGCCGCGCGGCTCGTGTGCGGCACCGGCGTCGCGGCGATCACCCCGGCCCACGCCTACCGGATCCTCACCCAGGCACACCTGCTCACCGGCTCCGGCGCGGACATGAGCGCCATGCACCACACGGCGGACGCCACCGGCTCCCCGGAGCCGCTGCTGCCGTCCCTGCCGATGCTGCTCGGTCACACGCTCGCCGCGGTCGCCGTCGGCTGGCTGCTGCGCCGCGGCGACCTGGCCGTACTGCGTCTGATGGAGCTGTCGGCGCATGGAGTCGCCGAGGGAGCACTCGTACGTTCCCTGCGCGGGGCGCTCGCGCTGGTGCGTGCCCTGTGCGCCGGGCTTCCGGCCGCTCCCGAGGCGGGCCCGCGACAGCGGCACCCCGCCGGGGACGAACCACCCGCACCGCAGGCCACCGCACTCCAGCACTCGGTGATCCGGCGCGGCCCACCCGCGGCCGCCGCACTCGTCCTCGCTGCCTGACGCGACGCGACCACACCACTCCACCCGCACCGGGACGGAGGGGCCGGCCACCGTCGTGCGGCACGCGCGCGTGCACATCGTGCGCGCCCCCTTCTTTCACCGGAACTCACACAGAGTGGAGTGCTCCACACCATGAAGGCTTCTCGTATCGCCGCGGCCGCCGCCGTCGCCGGCTCGGCCGTCCTCGCCCTCTCCGCGCCCGCCTTCGCGCACGTCTCCGTGCAGCCCGAGGGCACCGCGGCCAAGGGCGGCTACGCGGTCGTCGACTTCAAGGTCCCCAACGAGCGCGACGACGCCTCGACCACCAAGCTCGAGGTCAACTTCCCGGCGGACCACCCGCTGGCCTCCGTGATGCCGCAGCGCATCGACGGCTGGACGGCAAAGGTCACCAAGTCCAAGCTGGACAAGCCGCTGGAGCTGCACGGCAAGAAGATCGACGAGGCCGTCACCAAGGTCACCTGGACCGCCGACGGCAAGGGCATCGAGCCCGGCTTCTTCCAGAAGTTCCCGCTCTCCCTGGGCACCCTGCCCGAGGACACCGACGAACTCCTCTTCAAGGCGGTCCAGACGTACTCGAACAACGAGGTCGTGCGCTGGATCGAGGTGCAGCAGGACGGCCAGGAGGAGCCCGACAACCCGGCCCCCGTCCTCACCCTGTCCGCCGCCTCCGCCGATGAGCACGGGCACGGCTCCACGACCGCCCAGGACGCCTCCGACAAGAAGGCCGAGACCGCGGCCGCGTCGGACTCCGGCTCCTCCGGCGGCAGTGACACCACCGCACGCGTACTCGGCGTGACGGGCATCGTCGTCGGCGCGGCGGGAGTCGCGTACGGCGTGCTCGCCGGGCGCCGGCGGTCCGCCGCCTGACCCTGGTGCCCGCACCGCGCACCGGGGGTCGTGCGACTCTTGCGTACGACCCCCGGTGCGCTCCGGAGCTCTCATATCTGGGACATTTTTCTATGCGCAAGAAGACGTTCGCCGCGGCCGCGCTGCTCGCCGCCGCCACCCTGACCCTCTCCGCCTGCGGCAGCGGTGACGACGGCAAGTCGCCCATCGCCGTGGTCTCCGAGGAGTCCGGCTCGGCCAAGGCCGCCACCCTTCTCGACAAGCCGTTCGAGAAGCCTGACCTGGTCCTGACCGACACGCACGGCAAGAAGTACGACTTCCGCAAGGAGACCGAGGGCCGGCCGACGCTGGTCTACTTCGGCTACACGCACTGCCCCGACATCTGCCCGCTGACCATGAACAACGTCGCGGTCGCCAAGAAGTCGCTGTCCAAGGCGGAGCAGGCCGAACTGCGGGTCGTGTTCGTCACCACCGACCCGGCCCGCGACACGCCGTCCGAGCTCGGCAAGTGGCTCAAGGGCATCGACCCCCAGTTCATCGGCCTGACCGGCGACTTCGCCACCATCCAGGCCGGCGCCCGCTCCCTCGGCATCTCCATCGAGCCGACGACGAAGGACAAGAAGGGCAAGATCGTCTCCGTCCACGGCACCCAGGTCATCGCCTTCTCGCCGAAGACCGACGGGGGTTACCTCCTCTACGGCGAGGACGCCACGGTCGACGACTTCACCAAGGACCTGCCCAAGATCATCAAGGGAGCGAACCCGTGAGGCGTCTCGCCGTACCCGCCGCCGCGATGGCGGGCGCACTCGCCCTCGCGGGCTGCGGCGGAACCGACGACACGGCTGCGGAGCTGTCGGTCGGCGCCTCCTACATGCCCCAGCCGGTCTCCGCCGACATGGCCGCAGGCTTTCTGACGATAACGAACAAGGGCGCCGCGAAGGACGAGCTGACCTCCGTCACCAGCGACGTCGCGGGCCGGGTCACCATGCACGACACCATGGGCGGCAGCATGCGGGAGGTCACCTCCTTCGCCGTCCCGGCACACGGCCGGCTCGTGTTCAGGAGCGGTGGCAACCATCTGATGTTCGAGAAACTGAACCGCAGGCCGAAGCAGGGCGACACGATCACGCTGAAGCTGAAGTTTGCCAAGTCCGGACCCCTCACCGTCGAGATGCCGGTGAAGTCCGCCACGTACAACCCGTCGACCGGACACTGAGGGAGGGACCACCTTGACCCGGACCATCGCCCCCCGCCTGCGGACCCTGGTGCTGCTGTTCCTGGCCGTCACCGGCGCGCTCCTCACCGGCGCCGGTCCGGCCTCCGCGCACGCCGCGCTGACCGGCAGCGATCCCGCGCAGGGGGTGGTGGTCGACAAGGCCCCCGACCAGGTCTCGCTCACCTTCTCCGAGAAGGTGGCGATGAACGACGACTCGCTGCGCGTCCTCGACCCCAAGGGCAAACGCGTCGACGCCGGCAAGCCGTCCAACCTGAGCGGCACGACCTACGCCGTGCAGCTCAAGAGCGGTCTGGGCAACGGCACGTACACCGTCACCTACCAAGTCGTCTCCGCGGACAGCCACCCCGTCGCCGGCGCCTACACCTTCTCCGTCGGCGCCCCGTCCCTGACCACCGTCTCCGTCGGCGACCAGACGGCGGGCGGCGGAGTCGTGGGCTGGCTGTACGGGTTCGGGCGGTACGTGTCGTACGCCGGCTACATCGTGCTGGTGGGCGGCGGCGCCTTCGTGCTCGCCTGCTGGCAGCGCGGCTCCGGGGTGCGTGCCCTGCAGCGGCTCGTCGTCGGCGGCTGGCTCGCGCTCACCTCGGCCACCCTGTGGCTGCTGCTCCTGCGCGGCTCCTACACCACCTCGGGGAAGTTTGGCGACGTCTTCGACCTGAGCCTGCTCGGCCAGGTGCTGCAGACCAAGACCGGCGCAGCACTGGTCTCCCGGCTGCTGCTGCTCGCCGCGGCCGCGCTGTTCATCGCGGTGCTCTTCGGGGCCTATGCCCGCCCGTCTCCCACCACCACCCTGAACGACGGCGCTGCGCGCCGGCACCCCGATTCAAGGGACGACGAGGAGAAGCGCGACCTGAGGTTCGGGCTCGCCGTCGGCGGGACCGTGGTCGCCGCCGGGCTGGCGGCGAGCTGGGCGATGGCCGAGCACGCCTCGACCGGGCTCCAGCCCGGCATCGCCATGCCCGCCGACGTGCTCCATCTGCTGGCGGTCGCCGCCTGGCTGGGCGGACTCGTCGCCCTGCTCGTCGCGCTCCACCGGGCGCCCGCCGACACACCCGTCGAGGCCGCCGCCGTACACCGCTTCTCCCGCCTCGCCTTCGGATCCGTGGCCGCACTGGTCGCCACCGGCATCTACCAGTCCTGGCGCCAGCTCGGCTCCTGGTCCGCGTTCACCGACACCCGGTACGGGCAGCTGCTGCTCGTCAAGATCGGGCTCGTCCTGCTGCTCGTCGGCATCGCGTGGATCTCGCGGCGCTGGACAGCACGGCTCACGGACACCGCGGCTACCTCGGCCACCGCGGAGGAGGCCGAGGCGGAGCTGCCCGCCAAGGAGCACGTCACGGCACCGGCCACGGCCGGTGACTCCGAGCGTGCTGCCCAGCTCTCCCGGCAGCGGGCCGCCGTGGACGCCGCCCGGCAGAAGCGACTGCGGGACGCCGACCCCAACCGCTTCGGCCTGCGCCGCTCGGTGTTCGCGGAGGCGGGCGTGGCGGTCGTCCTGCTCGCCGTCACCACCCTGCTGACCCAGACCGAGCCGGGACGCACCGAGCAGGAGGCCAAGGCCGCCACGTCGTCGTCCGCCTCGTCCTCGTCGTCCTCGACCTCCGGGGCGCTGACCCTGGACATGCCGTTCGACACCGGCGGCAAGGACGGCAAAGGCGTCGTACGACTCGACCTCGACCCAGCGCGCGTGGGCGGCAACGACATGCACGTCTACGTACAGCGGCCCAACGGCCGGGCCTTCGACATCCCCGAGGTGAAGGTCGCCTTCACCCTGGAGGCCAAGAAGATCGGGCCCCTTCCCGTGACCCCCGACCACATCACCACCGGGCACTGGGCGGCGGAGGGAGTGCAGATCCCCATGGCCGGCGAATGGAAGATCGCCGTGACCGTGCGGACCTCCGACATCGACCAGACGACCGTCTCCAAGAACGCGCAGATCGGCTGAACCGCACCATGACCGACCAGTCCACCCCTTCCGAAGCGATCGCCCCCGAAGAGGCCGTCCCGGAAAGCGGCGACCCCCGGGAGGGGATATCGCGGCGGACGCTGCTCGGCACCGCCGGTGCGACCGGGCTCGCGCTCGGCGCGGTGGGCGGGGCCGTGGGGTACGCGGCCGCACGCGCACCCGCCCAGGCCACCCCGCCGGCCTCGGTGGGCTCCGGCCGGGCGATGTTTCACGGGAAACATCAGCCCGGCATCACCGAGGGCCTCCAGGCCAAGGGCCACCTCGTCGCCTTCGACCTCGCG
The DNA here is from genome assembly GCF_025642155.1 of Streptomyces sp. HUAS 15-9. Lineage (NCBI taxonomy): Bacteria > Bacillati > Actinomycetota > Actinomycetes > Kitasatosporales > Streptomycetaceae > Streptomyces > Streptomyces qianjiangensis. Next base: position 4,326,464 of record NZ_CP106798.1, read on the forward strand.
GCGGGCGCGGGCCGCAAGGAGGCGGCCGCCCTGCTGCGCCGCTGGTCGGCGACGGCCGAGCGGCTGATGGCGGGCGAGGCGGCCGCACACGACGACACGTACGTGGCCCGGGACGCCGGTCCGTCGTCGCTGACGATCACCTTCGGCTTCGGCAACAGCTTCTTCACCAGAACAGGGCTCGAAAAGCAGCGCCCGGTCTCCCTCGACCCGCTGCCGGACTTCTCCTCCGACCACCTCGACAAGGCGCGCAGCAACGGCGACCTGTGGGTGCAGATCGGCGCCGACGACGCCCTGGTCGCCTTCCATGCCCTGCGCGCGATCCAGAAGGAGGCGGGTGGCGCGGCCCGCCTCCGCTGGCAGATGAACGGCTTCAACCGCACCCCGGGCGCCACCGCCCACCCCATGACGGCCCGCAATCTGATGGGCCAGATCGACGGCACCCGCAATCCGAAGCCGGCGGACGCCGACTTCGACAAGCGGATCTTCGTCCCGGCGTCCGGCTCGAACGACCCGGCCTGGATGGCGAACGGCTCCTACGCCGTCGTACGCCGTATCCGCATGCTCCTCGACGACTGGGAGAAGCTGTCGCTCAAGGCCCAGGAGGACGTCATCGGGCGCCGCAAGTCCGACGGGGCGCCGCTGTCCGGGGGCACCGAGACGACCGCGATGGACCTGGAGAAGGCCGACGCCCACGGCATCTACGTCGTTCCGGGCAATGCGCACGCCCGGATCACACGGCCCGACCAGAACGGGGGCGCGGCCATGCTGCGGCGCCCGTTCTCGTACCACGACGGCTTCGACACGGACGGGGTGCCCGACGCGGGGCTGCTCTTCGTGTGCTGGCAAGCCGATCCGCTGCGCGGCTTCGTGCCGGTGCAGCGCAAGCTCGACCGGGGCGACGCGCTGTCGAAGTACATCCGCCACGAGGCGAGCGGTCTGTTCGCCGTGCCGGGCGGGGCGGCGCGCGGAGAGTACGTCGGCCAGCGGCTGCTGGAGGGCTGAGCGCGCCCCGGTTCACTCAGGGGAGGGGCTGCCGTGAGACACGTGAGCCCCGTTTCCCCGAGGCCATTAGGGTGAGGACATGCCAGCGAGCTATGCGTATCTCGGCCCCGAGGGCACCTTCACTGAAGTGGCCCTGCGCACACTTCCGGAGGCGGCGACCCGGGAGCTGATCCCGTACGTTTCGGTGCAGTCCGCTCTCGACGCCGTGCGCGCCGGTGAGGCCGAGGCCGCGTTCGTGCCGATCGAGAACTCGGTCGAGGGCGGCATCACGACCACCCTCGACGAGCTGGTCGCGGGCGCGCCGCTGATGATCTACCGCGAGGTGCTGCTGTCGATCACCTTCGCGCTGCTGGTCCGGCCCGGCACCAAGCTGTCCGAGGTCAAGACGGTCACCGCCCATCCGGCCGCCCAGCCGCAGGTCCGCAACTGGCTCAGGGCCAACCTCCCGGACGCCGTCTGGGAGTCGGCCGCCTCGAACGCCGACGGCGCCCGGCTGGTCCAGGAGGGCCGCTACGACGCCGCCTTCGCCGGTGAGTTCGCGGCCGCCCGGTACGGACTGGTGCCCCTCGAGACCGGGATCCACGACGCGGAGAACGCGCAGACCAGGTTCGTCCTGGTGGGCCGGCCGGCCCGGCCCGCGGCGCCGAGCGGCGCGGACAAGACCTCTGTCGTGCTGTGGCAGCGCGACGACCACCCCGGCGGGCTGCGCGACCTCCTCGGCGAGTTCGGCACCCGGGGCATCAACCTGATGCTGCTGCAGTCCCGGCCCACCGGCGCCGGTATCGGCAACTACTGCTTCTGCATCGACGCCGAGGGTCATATCTCCGACCGCAGGATGGCCGAGGCCCTGATGGGGCTGAAGCGGATCTGTCTGCAGGTGCGGTTCCTCGGCTCGTACCCGCGGGCCGACATCAAGCCCGACGATGTCCGGCCCACGCTGCCGGGGACGTCGGACGAGGAGTTCGTGGCGGCGGCGGACTGGGTGGCTCGGTGCCAGGACGGCCGCTTCTAGCAAGTCCTACCTGCATACCTTCGTTGTCCACAGGAGTTATCCACAGGCCCTCTTCTCGACCTGGGGACAAGTCGACAACGAAGTGCCACTCAGTCGACAAATCGCCCTGCGGACCCCAGATGGGGCCACCGGCGCACAGGTCACCCTTCGTCCACTCGTTTCCTTTGGTTCATCTTTTGGGGCGACCACTTTCCACCCGAAAGTAGGTGTCAGGGCGGTTTGGGTGGGGAATTCTTCGGCCCGTCGAACGCTTCCGGAGTGATCAATTCCGAAATCCACAGACCTTCCGCACAGCCTGTGGATAACCCTTCCCGGAGTGTGGACCCCTGTGGACAACCGAGCTTCCAAATCCCGCTTTCCACAAGGGAATCGAGTCAACACGACGCCCGCCGCTTGCCCCGTCCCAGGGAGTGAGACACTTTTCCTTGACACGCTCGGCAATTCGCTCATAACGGAACGTAAGCCGCGAATCGGAACCCGTTGGAATAGTGATTCGTGAGCGGCAACCCGGCACCGGTAGCCTTGAGCCCGTGATTGACCTTCGCCTGCTCCGTGAGGACCCCGACCGTGTGCGCGCGTCCCAGCGCGCCCGTGGAGAGGACGTCGCGCTCGTCGACGCCCTCCTGTCTGCCGACGAGCGGCGCAGGTCGTCCGGCGTCCGCTTCGACGAACTGCGCGCCGAGCAGAAGCAGCTCGGCAAGCTCATCCCCAAGGCCCCGGCGGACGAGAAGGCCGAGCTGCTCAAGCGTGCCGAGCAGCTCAAGGCCGACGTCAAGGCCGCCGACGCCGAGCGCGACGCGGCCGACGCCGAGACCCAGGAGCTCGTGCTCAGGCTCGGCAACCTCGTCCACCCGGACGTGCCCGTCGGCGGCGAGGAGGACTTCGTCACGCGGGAGACGCACGGCACCATCCGCGACTTCGGCGCCGAGGGCTTCGAGCCCAAGGACCACCTGGAGCTCGGCCAGCTGCTCGGCGCGATCGACGTCGAGCGCGGCGCCAAGGTCTCCGGCTCGCGCTTCTACTTCCTCACCGGTGTCGGCGCCCTGCTGGAGCTGGCCCTGGTGAACGCGGCGATCGCCCAGGCGACGGCCGCGGGCTTCACGCCGATGCTGACCCCGGCCCTGGTCCGCCCCCAGTCCATGGCGGGCACCGGCTTCCTCGGCCAGGCGGCCCAGGACGTCTACCACCTCGACAAGGACGACCTGTACCTGGTCGGCACGTCCGAGGTGCCGCTGGCGGCCTACCACATGGACGAGATCATCGACGCGGACCGCCTCCCGCTGCGCTACGCCGGCTTCTCGCCGTGCTTCCGCCGCGAAGCCGGCTCGCACGGCAAGGACACCAAGGGCATCTTCCGCGTCCACCAGTTCGACAAGGTCGAGATGTTCTCCTACGTCGCTCCCGAGGAGTCGCAGGAGGAGCACCAGCGCCTGCTGGAGTGGGAGAAGCAGTGGCTGACCTCGCTGGAGCTGCCGTTCCGCGTCATCGACGTGGCCACCGGTGACCTGGGCGCCTCGGCCTCCCGCAAGTTCGACTGCGAGGCGTGGATCCCGACGCAGGGCAAGTACCGCGAGCTGACGTCGACCTCGGACTGCACCGAGTTCCAGTCCCGCCGCCTGTCGATCCGCGTCCGCGAGGGCAAGCAGGTCCGCCCGCTGGCGACGCTGAACGGCACGCTGTGCGCCGTACCGCGCACGATCGTGGCGATCCTGGAGAACCACCAGCAGGCCGACGGCTCCGTCCGGGTCCCCGAGGTGCTGCGCCCGTACCTGGGCGGCCGGGAGGTCCTGGAGCCGGTGGCCAAGTGAGCGACGGCTTCCCGTACGGGCTGGTCGCCACCGATCTCGACGGAACGCTCCTGCGCTCCGACGAGTCGATCTCACGGCGCACCCGTGACGCGCTCGCCGCGGCCACCGAGGCGGGCGCGGCGCACATCGTGGTCACGGGCCGCGCCGCCCCCTGGACCCGGCACGTCCTCGACGACCTCGGATACAGGGGCCTCGCCGTCTGCGGGCAGGGCGCGCAGGTGTACGACGCCGGCCAGCACCGTCTGCTGACCTCCGTCACCCTGGACCGCCAAGTGGCGGCGGTGGCCCTGGCCAAGATCGAGGCCGAGGTGGGCCCGCTGTTCCTCGCGGCGAGCCAGGACGGCCTCGACGGCAAGGTGCTGGTCGGCCCCGGGTACGCGGTCACCGGAAGGCTCCCGGCGACGCCGCTCACGGACGCGTCCGCTCTCTGGGCCGCGCCGCTGAACAAGATCTACATCCAGCACCCCACCCTCTCGGACGACGAGCTGGCCGAGGCGTCCCGCCGGGCCGCGGGCGGCTTCGTCACGGTCGTCCTGTCGGGCGAGGGCATCGTGGAGCTGCTGCCGCTGGGCCTGTCCAAGGCGACGGGCCTCTCCCTGGCGGCCCGCCGCCTGGGTCTGAAGGCCACCGACACGATCGCCTTCGGCGACATGCCCAACGACATCCCGATGTTCACCTGGGCATCCCGGGGCGTCGCCATGGCCAACGCCCACGAGGAACTGAGGGCAGTGGCGAACGAGGTGACGTCATCCAACGAGGAGGACGGCATAGCCGTGGTACTGGAACGGTTGCTGAACTGACGCCAGCGACTGCGGTCCCGACCACAGCGAGCAGTCGTTCCGACCGCCGTGGGCAGTCATCCCGACTGCCGTGGACAGTCATCCCACCGCTGTGGACAGTCGTCCCGACCACAGCGGGCAGTCGTTCCGACCGCCGCGGACAGTCGTCCCGACCGCTGTGGGCAGTCGTTCCGCAGGGCGAATGGGGCCCCCGGCTCGAGCGAAGCCGAGAGTGGGGGAGGGTGGGCACAGCCTGCAGCTCCGGGTGCCTTCTTGACGTACCCGAGCCCTGAAATCCTTGACGTACCCTGGCCCTGAAACTCGACCAAGTCCCGGTGACAGCGTCTCGCGGAGGATGCACGGATCGAACGTGCGCGGGCCTCTCGACCCGACCATGGCTTAGCAAGCCAGTGCCTTACCACTCGGCCAATCCTCCGGGTGGGCGGCCCACGCGAGAGCGACATCGCGTGCTCGAAGCGGCCGCCCCGGGCAGTTCGCGGCTCCACGGAGAGGTAACGGCTACTCCGGAGTCCGCTGCGAACTGCCCTGTCGGGAGCTGGGCATACTGCCGTGCATGGGCATCGCCCGGCTCCTCTCCCAGATCGTGACGCCGGGTCCGTCCCGGCGGGTGGGGCACAACCACTCTGCCCCGCCCCCGAGTTGGGCGCCACTGAATTAACCGGTGCGCGGAACCGCCCTACCGGCGGCGCCACCTGCGCCGACGTGACTTGCTGAAGAACCACCCCGCGGGCGGCTCGTCGGAGCGCCACGGCTGCGGCTCGGGCGACTCGGCACGCCAGCGGGCGGCGAGCATCCGGGCACGGGCGGACGGCTCGGACGGCTCGGCGGACCGTATGAAGTCCTCGTCGAAGACGACCCCGTCCCACTCGTCGTACGGCAGCGCCTCGTCAGCCATTCCCGTGCCTCCCAGCAGTGCATCCCCCGGATCCAGTGTGCCCGGACGGGGGGTGAAGCCCCCGTCAAGGCCGATGTGCCTGTTCCTCGCCTGCGCCTACTCCTCGCCCGCCAGCGTCAGCGACCGCAGCTTCTGTCCCGCGTACCAGGTGGCCAGCACGGTGACCGAGACCAGCAGCACCGTGCCCGTGGTCAGGCTGACGTCCGATGTGACCAGGTCACCGCCCGTGACCTTGTGGGCGACCGCCAGCGCCCACTGCTGGACGCTGAGCGTGCGGGCACCCGAGACGAGGGAGCCGAACAGTGCCTCCCAGACGAGGGCGTAGACGAGCCCGAAGATCACCGCGTGTCGCGACACCGTGCCCAGGAGCAGGAACAGGGCCGCGTAGGCGATGGAGGCGACCAGGGCCGCGACCGTGTAGGCGACGGCGATCTGCTGGCCGTTGCCGTTGAGGATGAAGCCCGCGATCAGGGTCGGCACCGCGGAGAACACCATGGTCACGGCGATCGCCACGATCAGCTTGGTGAAGATGATCGCGGGCCGCTTGATCGGCTTGGACAGCAGATACACCACCGAGCCGTCGTCGATCTCCGGACCGATCGCACCGGTGCCCGCGATGACGCCGATGATCGGCACCATCGTGGCGAGCGCCAGGCCGCCCAGCAGGTCGGCCGCGGTCTGGTCGTCGGCGCCGGCCAGGCCGCGCACCACCACGGAGATCGCGATCAGCAGCATCGGCAGCGCGCCGAGGATGAGAGCCCGGCGACGGCCGAGCAGGGCCCGGTAGGTGAGCCGGGCGACTGTGGGGTCGTACATCTTCGGCCTCCTACGCCGCGACCAGATACGAGAAGACGGACTCGAGGGACTCGTCGGACGGCGAGACCGTGAGCAGCCGGATGCCGTGGTCCCGGGCGACCTTCGGCAGCAGGGTCGTGAAGCGGCCGAAGTCGACGGCCTGGATGTGCAACGCACCTTCGGTGAGATCGACCTCGATGCCGGACGTCGACGGGTCGGCGATCAGCGCGGCCGCGAGGGCGCGGTCGTCGCTGGAGCGGACCAGATAGCGGTGCGGGCGGTCGGTCATCAGGCGGCGGATCCTGCGGAAGTCGCCGCTGGCCGCGTGCCGTCCCGCGACGACGACCTCGATGTGCCAGGCGAGCTGCTCGACCTCTTCGAGGATGTGGGACGAGAACAGCACCGTGCGGCCCTCGTCGCCCATCCGCCGGAGCAGGTCCATGAGCTGCATGCGCTGGCGCGGGTCCATGCCGTTGAACGGCTCGTCGAGCAGGAGCAGCGACGGGTCGTGGACCAGCGCGGAGGCCATCTTCACGCGCTGCCGCATGCCCTTGGAGTACGTGGCGATCTTCCGGTCCTGTGCGTACTCCATCTCGACCGTGGCCAGGGCGCGTTGGGCTGCCTTGGCGCCCAGGCCGTGCAACTCGGCGTTGGCCACGACGAATTCGCGGCCGGTGAGGAAGTCGTACATCGCCTCGCGCTCGGGGACGATGCCGATGTGCTTGTAGATCTGCTCGTTGCGCCACACCGGCTGCCCGTCGAGCGTGACCGAGCCGGTGGAGGGGGCCAGGAAGCCGCCCATCATGTTGATCAGGGTGGACTTTCCGGCGCCGTTGGGGCCGAGCAGGCCGGTGACGCCGGGGCCGATGGTCATGGTGATGTCGTTGACGGCGACCACATTGCCGAACCAGCGGGAGACGTGGTCGATGGAGAGCGTGGTCACAGTCCCACCTTCCGGTAGCGGCGCATCAGGAGGCCGTAGCTGGCGGCGATGAGGCCCAGGACGACGAGGACGTACACCGCGCCCTCCCCGTCGGACGGCCCGACCCCTCCGGGGAAGGCGGAGGAGGCGCCCAGGAAGGCCGACTGCACCCCGTCGATGAGCGTGACCGGCGAGAAGAGGCCGATCCACGGAACCGCGCCGCTGCTGCCCTGGGTGTCGGCGATGGCCTGGAGGGTGGAGACCGCGCCGTAGGAGATGGTCAGGACGGCGATCACGGCCGCGATACCGAAGCCGCGGCGCGGGGTCACGGCCGCGATGACCAGGCCGATACCGGCGAAGAGCAGCGAGAGCAGCGTCACGGAGACCAGTCCCTGGCCGAATTCCCTGGTCTGGTGGGCGAAGCCCATCTTGGCCAGCAGCGAGCCCACGTACATCACGAGCAACGGGGCGGCGGTCAGGACGAACATCGCCGAGGCCAGTGCCGCGAACTTGGCGAGGACGTAGTCGGCGGTCTCGATGGGCCGCGAGAAGTACAGCGGTACGGTCTTGAAGCGCAGGTCGCGGGAGACGGACTGGGGTGCCTGCGAGGCGATGTACAGGCTGATGACGGCCTGCATCACGATCGCGTAGCGGGTGTAGGACACCGGCAGTTCGTGCGCCTTGGTGGCGACGGCAACCGCGACCATGATGGCCGCCGGCACGCACATCACCACGAACAGCAGCATCGGCAGCACCTTGGACTTCACCGAGCGGCCGAGGCCGTAGGAGCCGCGCAGGGACTGCGAGTACAGGGACCGGCGGGCGTAGGCGCGGCCCAGTCGGGGGCCGTCGTAGCTGCGGTAGCCGATGTTGTGGATGCGGGTCTGGTCACCCGCCGGTGTCGTCACGGTGGGCTCAACCGCCATGGCCGACCGCCTCCTTCCGCTGTGCGTCGCTGTGCTGTGCGTCGCTGTCCGTGTCGCTCGTGAAGACCTCCGAGATGTGGTGCCTGCGCTGCTCCATGCGCACCAGGCCGAGGCCCAGGTCGGCGACGACGTCGCGCACCAGGTCGTAGGTCTCCTCGCCCGTGGCGGTGAGCAGCAGGATGTGTCCGGCGCCGGGCAGGCCGCTGCCCTCGTCGAGGGTGGTCACCCCGCGCGCGTGCAGCGCGTCGCGCACCGCACGGGTGCCGTCGGGGTGCTCGTCCGTGTCGGTTACCTCGATCGCCAGCGTGGCCGTGGTCTGGGTGAAGTCCCGGGTGGAGCTGGAGCGCAGGAGCTTGCCGCCGTCGATGATGACGACGTGGTCGCAGGTGCGCTCCAGTTCGCCGAGGAGATGCGAGGTGACCAGGACCGAGATGCCGAAATCGGTGTGGATGCGGCGGATCAGGCCGAGCATCTCGTCACGGCCGACCGGGTCGAGGCCGTTGGTCGGCTCGTCCAGGAACACCAGCTCCGGGTCGTGGACCAGCGCCTGGGCCAGCTTCACCCGCTGCTTCATGCCGGTCGAGTAGCCGCCGATGGGGCGGTAGCGCTCCTCGTACAGACCGACGTGGCGCAGGGTGTCCGCCGTGCGCTCGCGGGCGGCGGCCGGGGGCAGGCCGGACATACGGGCCATGTGGACGACGAACTCGGTGGCCGAGACGTCGGGCGGCAGGCAGTCGTGCTCCGGCATGTAGCCGACCCGCTCGCGGATGGCGCCGCCCTTGGTGGCGACGTCGAGGCCGAGCACTTCGGCGCGGCCTTCGGTGGCGGGGGACAGACCCAGCAGGATCTTGATCAGTGTGGACTTGCCGGCTCCATTGGCACCCACGAGCCCCGTCACACCGGGTCCCACGTCCACGGAGAGCCGGTCAAGCGCGGTCACCCGGGGGAACCGCTTGCTCAGGCTTTCGGTCGCGATCACAGTCACGTCCTCGACGGTAGTGACGCGCGCCACGCAAGTCGTCAGACCGCAGAGCCGTCTTGGCGTCAGACTCCAGTCGTACGGGGCCCTAGGGGATGCCCTTCCTGAGAGTTATCCACAGCTCATGATCCCGCCTATTGACGCCGCCTCTAACAACTGTCACATTCACCGGTGTCAAGTTACGGACGCGTACCGCAGTCGACGGGACGGGGCGGCATGACGACGGCAGTGAACAGCGGACTCCCCGTGGAGCTGCGGGGATTCAGACGTGTCCAGCGTCTGGCGTACGAATGCGCCGAGGCGGTGGCGGCACAGCTGGAGCCCGGGGTGACCGAGCGCGAGGCCGCGCGCATGCAGCGCGAGTGGCTGCGCGAGCGGGGCGTGCGGGACTGGTTCCACCTGCCCTTCGCCTGGTTCGGGGACCGGACGGCATTCGTGAACTTCCGAGTGCCGCTCCAGTTCTTCCCCACCAACCGCCGTCTGGCACCCGGGATGCCGTTCATCCTGGACATGGCCCCGGTGTACGAGGGATACACGGCGGACATCGGCTACTCGGGCTCGCTCGGCCCCAACCCGGTTCAGGACCGGCTGATGGCCGACCTCGAGGCGCACCGTGAGCTGATCCTGCGCGAGGTGCGCGAGCGGCGGCCGCTGCGCGAGATCTACGAGGACGTGGACCGCCTCATGGTCCGCCAGGGCTACGCGAACCGGCATCGCGCGTACCCCTTCGGGGTGATCGCGCACAAGGTGGACCGGGTGCGGCAGCGCCGCTGGTCGCCGCACCTGTTCGGATTCGGCACCCAGTCTCTGAAGGGCCTGGCGTCCGACGCGCTGCACGGCCACCGCGAGGGCTGGTCTCCCCTGTGGTCGCCGTACCGCTTCTCCGACCACCCGCCGCGGCCGGGCCTGTGGGCGGTCGAACCCCACCTCGGCTTCCGGGGTACGGGCGCGAAGTTCGAGGAGATCCTGGTCGTCACCGACTCCAGGGACCCCGAACAGAGTGCCTTCTGGCTGGACGACGATCTGCCATGGGGGTCCCCCCGCGCGAGGTCGTTCGAGCGTGGGGGAGTGCGGCGCTGGGCGGAGGACGAGTGACGACGCTGAAGGGCGCACGGGAGCGCCGGGTGCTGACGGGCGGGGTCGAACTGTGCGTGGCGGAGCTCGGGGACCCGGCGCAGCCGACGGTGGTCCTGGTGCACGGCTACCCGGACAGCAAGGAGGTCTGGTCGGAGGTCGCCGTCCGCCTCGCCGACCACTTCCATGTGGTGCTGTACGACGTCCGGGGCCACGGCAAGTCGACGGCGCCGAAGCCGCTGCGCGGCGCCTTCACGCTGGCGAAGCTCACCGACGACTTCCTGGCGGTCGTGGACGCGGTCAGCCCGGACCGGCCGGTGCATCTGGTGGGCCACGACTGGGGTTCGGTGCAGTCGTGGGAGTTCGTCACGGTCAAGCGCACCGAGGGACGCATCGCCTCGTTCACCTCGATGTCCGGCCCGTCCCTCGACCACTTCGGCCACTGGATCAACGCGCGCGTGAAGCGCCCGATACCCCGCCGCGTGGGCCAGCTCCTCGGCCAGGGCGCCAAGTCCTGGTACGTGTACCTCCTGCACACGCCCGCCCTGCCCGAACTGGCCTGGCGCGGCCCCCTCGGCAAACGCTGGCCGAAGATCCTGGAGCGGGTCGAGAAGGTCCCCGGCGGCGACTACCCGACCTCCTCGCTGCCCACGGACGCCACGAACGGCGCCTGGCTGTACCGGGACAACGTACGCTCCCGCCTGCGCAGGCCACGCCCGGACGCGTACGCCCACGCGCCCGTGCAGCTCATCACGCCCCTGGGGGACGCTTTCCTCTCCGAGAAGCTGTACGACGACCTGGAGCAGTGGGCTCCGCAGCTGACCCGGCGGACTCTGCCGGCCAAGCACTGGGTACCGCGCACCCGCCCCGACCAGCTTGCCGCCTGGATCGACGAGTTCGTCACCGGCGTCGAGGGCGGCCGCCCCGAGGCGAAGCCCTCCGGGCGCCACGGCGAACGGTTCGGCGGCCGGCTCGTGCTGGTCACCGGCGCCGGCAGCGGCATCGGTCGGGCGACAGCGTTCGCGTTCGCGGAGGCGGGCGCGCGTGTGGTGGCCGTCGACCGGGACGCGGAGTCCGCCGCACGCACGGCGGAGCTGTCCCGGCTGCTCGGCGCGCCGAAGGCCTGGGCGGAGACCGTCGACGTCTCCGACGAGCACGCCATGGAGAAGCTCGCCGAGAAGGTCGCCGACGCGTACGGCGTGGTGGACGTGCTGGTCAACAACGCCGGGATCGGGCTGTCGGGCTCCTTCTTCACCACCACGCCGGACGACTGGCGCAAGGTCCTGGACGTCAACCTGTGGGGTGTCATCCACGGCTGCCGTCTCTTCGGCGGACAGATGGCCGAGCGGGGCCAAGGCGGCCACATCGTCAACATCGCGTCGGCGGCGGCGTACCAGCCCTCCAAGGCGCTGCCCGCCTACAGCACCTCCAAGGCGGCCGTCCTGATGCTGTCCGAGTGCCTGCGCGCCGAACTCGCCGGCCAGGACATCGGCGTGACGGCGATCTGCCCCGGCTTCGTCAACACCAACATCACCTCCACCGCACGCTTCACGGGAGTGGACGCGCAGGAGGAACGCCGCCGCCAGAAGCGGACGGCCCGCCTGTACGGGATGCGCAACTACCCACCGGAGAAGGTCGCGGAGGCGATCCTGCGAGCGGTGACCCGCAACGAGGCGGTGGTACCGGTCACCCCGGAGGCCCGCGGCGCACACCTCATGTCCCGTTTCATGCCGGGGGCGTTGAGAGCGATTGCCCGGGTGGAACCGAGGTTGTGAGACGGCGGCCCTGCACAACTGCGGGCAGTCGTGCCTCCCCCAAGCTCTTCGAGCAGGGGGGACCCCCAGCGGCACGGGTGGGCGCAGCGGCACCCGCAAGCGCGGTGAGCGAACCCACCCCCGCCCAGGCACCTCCCAAGGAACTCCACGTGACCGACCCCCCGGCCCCCGCCCCCTATCGCATCGAAGACCTGGCCCACCACACCGGCACCACGGTACGAACCATCCGCGCCTACCAGGACCGCGGCCTCCTCCCCCGCCCCGAACGCCGAGGCAGGGCCAAGGTCTACTCCGACGTCCACGTCACCCGCCTCGTCCAGATCGCCGACCTCCTCGACCGCGGCTACACCCTGGCCTCCATCAAGGAACTCCTGGAGGCCTGGGACACCGGCCGCGGCCTGGGCGGTGTCCTCGGCCTGGTCACCGAGATCGAGGGCCCGTGGACCGACGAGGAGCCCTCCCGGGTCTCCCGCGGAGCTGGACGCCCGCTTCGGCGGCACCCCCGACGACGACGCCGTGGCCGAGGCGGTCGAACTCGGCGTGCTCGAACCCGTACCCGCGGACCCCGACTCGTTCCTCGTGCCGAGCCCCCAAGAGCTGGCTGTCGCGGTCGAGTTGCACAAGGCCGGAGTCCCGCTGTCCGCGATCACCGGCCACCTGCGGGAGTTGAGGGTCCAGGTCGAGCACATGGCCACCCGTTTCCTGGAGTTCACGACCGAGCACGTCTTCGCTCGCTACCTGGACGACCCGCACCGTCTCACCGACGCTCAGGCAGCGGAAGCGGCCTCGCTCGTACGGCGTCTGCGCCCCCTCGCGCAGCAGACCGTGGATGCCGAACTCGCCCGTGCGATGCGCCTGTTCGCCACCCGTCAGCTGCGTCGGCAGCTGGGCGCGGGGGAGCCACGAAAACCGTTCGGGGAGAGCCGTCCCGTACCGGTCCCGGCGGAGACGATCCAGGCCGTGGAGCGGCTGGTTGGTACCGAGCGGGCTGCCGAGTTCGTCGCGCTGGCCGCCGAACGGGAGGTACGCGCCCGGCCCTTGGGTGACCTGACGGCAAGTCATGTCGCTATGGGGGATCTTGACGAAACTCCCTGAATCGCCCACTACTTGTCCACAACTTCGCCAATTCCCCTGTGGATAACCGGACTTGGTTGTGGACAAAACCTCCGAGCGAAAATAACCTGCGTGATCCGCGTCTCTCCCGCACGCTGGTGGAGTGAACGAAAGAGAGATGGACGAGAGGCGCACCGTGAAGGTGTCGAAGTATCTCTCGAAGCACCTGCGGCACCAGCCCGAACGGATCGGCCTCACGCTCGACGAGGGCGGCTGGGTCGAGATCGACACCCTGATCGCCGCGGCGGCCGCGCACGGATTCCGGTTCAGCCGCGCCGAGCTCGACCATGTGGTGGCCGCCAACGACAAGAAGCGGTTCGCCGTAGAGGGCACCCGGATCCGCGCCAGCCAGGGCCACAGCGTCGAGGTCGACCTCGGACTGCCCCCGGCGACCCCGCCGCCGTACCTGTACCACGGGACCGTCGCCCGCAACCTGGAGTCGATCCGCGCAACGGGTCTCAGGCCGATGAACAGGCACGACGTACACCTCTCGGTCGACCGCAAGACCGCGACCCGGGTCGGCGCCCGCCGCGGCCGCCCCGTCGTGCTGGCCGTCGACGCGGGAGCCATGCACCGCGCCGGCCATGTCTTCCACGTCAGCGCGAACGGCGTGTGGCTGACGAAGGCCGTACCGCCCGAGTACCTCCGCTTCTCGGAGCCGCACTGAGCTTCTCCGAGCCACAGCCGTTCCGAGCCGTACTGCCACCCCCTTCCGGCATGATCAGTGGCATGGACCACTTGCCGACCACCGAGGCCGCCGTCACCGCGCTCCGTGCGATAGCCGCCGAATACGCGCGCGAGATCGAGGTGACCCACGACATCGGCGCCGACCGGACCTCGCGCCGCAGCGCGGCGGGCGTCGGCGTCACCACCGACCCGGACGGCTCACTGCCCCACGAGGCGTACGCCGACTTCGGCGGCCTGCCCCGGGTGAGCGTGCGGCTCTTTCCCGAGGACGACGCGCTGATCACCGTCGAGGGCGTCGAGTGCCCCGACGTGCCGCGCGACGACGTGCCCGCCTTCCTCCGCTCGGTCTTCGACGGCCTCGCACACGTCAAGGCCCGCCGCTTCCCGCCGAGCCGGTTCCTGATCGTTCCGCTGCCCGGCGACCGTACGGTCAAGGAGTATGTGCCGACGCTCGGCCTCACCCCGTGGCTGAGCAGCCGCGTACGGTGACCGTTTCGTCCCTGAACGCAGGGTGCCCTTAGTCTCGAACGCATGAGTCTGCGCCTGAGCACCGTGATCCTCCCGTACCGCCGCTGGCACGAAGGCGGCCGTTCGGCCTGGACGCGTGCCGAGCAGCTCGGCTTCCACACCGCCTACACCTACGACCACCTGACCTGGCGCGGCTTCCGCGACGGTCCGTGGTTCGGCGCGATCCCGACGCTGACCGCCGCCGCGGCCGCCACCGACCACCTCCGCCTGGGCACGCTGGTGACCTCGCCGAACTTCCGGCACCCGGTGACCCTCGCCAAGGAGCTGATCTCGCTCGACGACATCTCCGGCGGCCGGATCACGCTGGGCATCGGCGCGGGCGGCACCGGCTTCGACGCCACGGCGCTCGGCCAGGACCTGTGGAGTCCGCGCGAGCGCGCGGACCGCCTCGCCGAGTTCGTGCCGCTGCTGGACCGGCTGCTCACCGAGGACTCGGTGTCGTACGAGGGCGACTTCTACTCGGCGCACGAGGCGCACAACATCCCGGGCTGCGTGCAGCGCCCCCGGCTGCCCTTCGCGGTGGCCGCCACCGGCCCGCGCGGGCTGAAGCTCGCCGCGCGGTACGGGCAGGCGTGGGTGACCACCGGCGACCCGAAGCTGTACGAGAGCGGCACGCCGAAGGAGTCGGTCCGGGCGCTGCGCGGGCAGACCGAGAAGCTGGCCGACGCCTGCGCCGCGCTGGGGCGGAACGTGGCCGGCCTCGACAAGATCCTG
Organism: Streptomyces sp. HUAS 15-9; assembly: GCF_025642155.1. Classification (NCBI taxonomy): domain Bacteria; kingdom Bacillati; phylum Actinomycetota; class Actinomycetes; order Kitasatosporales; family Streptomycetaceae; genus Streptomyces; species Streptomyces qianjiangensis. Next base: position 4,341,494 of record NZ_CP106798.1, read on the forward strand.
CTCACCGGCTTCACCCCGGACCGGACCCGGCCACTGGAGTCCCTGGACGCGTTCGTGGACTTCGCGGGCCGGCACCGGGAGCTGGGCTTCACCGAGATCGTGCTCCACTGGCCCATCCCCGACACGGACTTCGCCGTGGACCAGAAGGTCTTCGAGCAGATCGCCATGGAGGCCCCGGCACAACTGGACTGACCCGGCCCGGTGCCACCCGGCCACATCGCCGTCGGCTACACGTCATCTGTGTCTCATCTGTGCGGGCTCTCGCACGGCCGTGCTGGCATATGCGCGAGAATGACCCGGTGACCTCAGCCACCGGAACGCCCGAGACCCCGGCCTCCCCCAAGCTCTCGACCGCGCTCGAGCAGGGCGGCAGTCCCGTCGTCCCGCCGCGGCTGATCGCCACCGACCTCGACGGCACCCTGCTGCGTGACGACAAGTCGGTGTCCCCGCGCACGGTCGCCGCGCTGGCCGCCGCCGAGGAGGCGGGCATCGAGGTCTTCTTCGTGACCGGCCGCCCGGCCCGCTGGATGGACGTGGTCAGCGACCACGTCCACGGCCATGGCCTGGCGATCTGCGGCAACGGCGCCGCCGTCGTCGACCTGCACGGCGGCCCCGGCACTCACCGGTTCGTGAAGGTGCGCGAACTGGCCCGGGAGAACGCCCTCGACGCCGTACGACTGCTGCGCGACGCGGCGCCGGGCACGGTGTACGCGGTCGAGCAGACGTACGGCTTCCACCAGGAACCGGCCTATCCGAAGCTGCACATGGAGATACCGGACAACCTCGCGCCTGCCGAGGAACTGCTGGCGTCCGACGGTCCGGGTGCCGCCGAACCGGTGATCAAGATCCTCGCCTATCACCCGGATCTCGACCCCGACGCGTTCCTCACCCTCGCCCGCCTCGCCGTCGGCGACCGTGCCAACGTGACCCGCTCCAGCCCCAGCGCGCTGCTGGAGATCAGCGGCCCCGGCGTCTCCAAGGCCAGCACCCTCGCCCTGTGCTGCGCCGAGCGCGGTATCTCGCACGAGGAGGTCGTCGCCTTCGGGGACATGCCCAACGACGTGGAGATGCTGACCTGGGCCGGTCAGTCGTACGCGATGGGCAACGCCCACCCGGACGTGCTCGCCGCGGCGTCGGGGCGGACGGTCGCCAACAACGAGGACGGGGTGGCCGTCGTCATCGAGCAGTTGCTGACGGCCCGGGCGTAGCCCCATCGGGTGCCGCGGACGGGTCCGCCCGTACGACGGGCCGCGTCAGCGCACTCCAGCCGGCAGCTCCGCCTCGGCCTCCCGCTCCACCATGGTGCGCAACGGCCCGTCCATGGCAGCCAGTTCGGCGTACGGTCCGTGCTGCACCACGTGTCCCTCGTCCAGCACGATCACGTCGTCCACCGCGTCGAGTCCGGCGAGACGGTGGGTGATGAGCAGCGTCGTACGGCCTTCGGTGGCGGCCAGCAGATCGGCGGTGAGCGCGTCGGCGGTGGGCAGATCCAGGTGCTCGGCGGGCTCGTCGAGCACGAGGACCGGGAAGTCGGCGAGCAGCGCTCGGGCGAGCGCCAGCCGCTGCCGCTGTCCGCCGGACAGCCGCGCGCCGTGCTCGCCGACGAGCGTGTCGAGTCCGTCGGGCAGTCCGTCCGCCCAGTCGAGCAGCCGGGCCCGTGCCAGCGCGTCCCGCAGTTCCGCCTCGGTCGCGTCCTTCTTCGCGAGCAGCAGGTTCTCGCGCACGGAGCTGTCGAAGAGGTGCGCGTCCTGGGCACACAGCCCTACGAGCCGCCGTACGTCGTCGCCGTCCAGGGCGTGCGCGTCCACGCCGGCCAGCGTGTAGGAGCCCGCGCTCGGGTCGAGGAATCGCAGCAGCACCTGGGCGAGGGTCGTCTTGCCGGACCCGGACGGCCCGACCACGGCGACCCGGCGCCCTTCCTCCAGTGTCAGATCGAGCCCGGTGAGCGCCTCCCGGTGCTGCCCGGAGTACCGGGCGGCCAGCCCCTTCACCACGACCGGGAACGGTGACGCGGGCGCCTGGCGCGGCCGCTCCGGCTCCCATACGGGCTCGGGGGCGTCCAGGATCTCGTACACACGCTCCGCGCTCCGGCGCACCCGCTGCCGGTAGCGCACGGCGACCGGCAGCCCGAGCACGGCCTCGAAGGCGGCCAGCGGGATGAGGACGACCACGGCCATCGCCACCCCGTCCAGCCGGCCCGCGGCGACGGCCTGGGCGCCCAGCAGGGCGGTGACCGCCACGGTCAGGCCGGAGATCAGCGCGGTGAGTCCATCGCCGAGCGCGGTGGCGGTGGCGGCGCGCGAGGCGATCCGAGTGAGGGTGCCGTCGGCCCGCCGGGCCGCGTCGGTGCGGGCGGGCAGCGCGCCGGCGACCGTCAGTTCGGCGGTGCCGGTGAGCAGGTCGGTCACTCGCGTCGCGAGGTCTCCGCGGGCGGGCGCCAGCCGTCGCTCGGCGCGCCGCGCCACGGCGCCGGTCAGCAGCGGTACGCCGATCCCGGCCGCGAGCAGTCCCGCGGCGAGCGCGGCTCCGGCCCCGGGCAGAAGCCAGGCGGTGAAGGCCACGGATCCGGCGGACACCGCCGTCGCGACCCCCGCGGGCAGCAGCCAGCGCAGCCAGTAGTCCTGCAGCGCGTCCACGTCGGCGACGAGCCGGGACAGCAGGTCGCCCCTGCGGGCGGTACGGAGCCCGGCGGGGGCCAGCCGCTCCAGCCGCCGGTACACGGCGACCCGGGTGTCGGCCAGCATCCGCAGTACGGCGTCGTGCGACACCAGCCGCTCCGCGTACCGGAACACGGCCCGCCCGATTCCGAAGGCCCGCGTCGCCGTCACGGCCACCATCAGATACAGCACGGGCGGCTGTTGCGAGGCACGCGAGATGAGCCACCCGGAGGTGGCCATCAGTCCGACGGCACAGCCGAGCGCCAGGCTCCCCAGCAGCAGCGCGAGGGCGAGGCGTCCACGCCGGGGGCCGGCGAGATCGCGGACACGGGCGAGGAGTTGCCCCTTGGACCTCGTGAGGCCCGCTTCGGGCCCGTCCTCGGCAACACCCTCGGCCGGCACCGCCCCGACGGAGCGCACGTCCCGGGACCCGGCAACGGCGGAAGCGGGAGAGGCGGGGGCCACGGTGGCGGAGGGCTCGGCTGCCTCCAGCCGCACCACGCGGTCGGCGACGCCGAGCAACGCCGGCCGGTGCACGACCAGCAGGGCGGTCCGCCCCACCGCCAGCCGCCGCACCGCCGTCACGACCTCGGCCTCGGTCGCCCCGTCGAGCGCGGCCGTCGGCTCGTCCAGCAGCAGTACGGGCCGGTCGGCGAGGAACGCCCGGGCCAGCGCGAGCCGTTGCCGCTGCCCGGCGGAGAGCCCGGCCCCGTCCTCGCCGAGCACGGTCCCGGCCCCCTGGGGCAACGCGTCCACGAACTCCAGGGCCCCCGCGTCACGCAGCGCCCGGCGCACGGCGTCGTCGTCCGCGTCGGGACGCGCCAGCCGTACGTTCTCCGTGATCGTCCCGGCGTACAGATGCGGCCGCTGCGGCACCCAGGCGATGCGCGAGCGCCACCGCTCCAGGTCGATGTCGGCCAGATCGGCTCCCCCGATCCGCACCCGGCCCTCACTGGGCCGTACGAATCCGAGCAGGACGTTCAGCAGCGTCGACTTGCCCGCACCGCTCGGCCCGACCAGGGCGACGGTCTCTCCGGGTTCGACGGCGAAGGAGACGTCCGTGACGGCATCCGTGGACCGCCCGGGATACCGGACCGTCACGCCTTCGAAGGCGAGGGTCCCCCAGGGCACCGACCCGGTCCCGGACTCGGGTACCGGCGTCTCCAGTACGGCGAAGATCTCCTCGGCGGCGGCAAGTCCCTCCGCCGCCGCGTGGTACTGCGCTCCCACCTGGCGCAGCGGCAGATAGGCCTCGGGCGCCAGCACCAGGATGAGCAGTCCGATGTACAGGTCCATGTCGCCATGGACGAGCCGCATACCGATCGTCACCGCGACCAGCGCGACCGACAGCGTCGCGAGCAACTCCAGTGCGAAGGAGGAGAGGAAGGCGATCCGCAGGGTCCGCATGGTCGCCTGGCGGTACTCACCGGTGATTCGGCGGATGGAGTCGGCCTGCGCCTTGGCACGCCCGAACACCTTCAGGGTGGGCAGCCCCGCGACGACGTCCAGGAAGTGCCCCGAGAGCCGGGACAGCAGCCGCCACTGACGGTCCATCCGGGACTGAGTGGCCCAGCCGATCAGCACCATGAACAGAGGGATGAGCGGAAGGGTGCCGACGATGATCGCCGCCGACATCCAGTCCTCGGTGACGATCCGCGCGAGCACCGCGGCCGGTACGACCACCGCGAGCCCCAACTGCGGCAGATAGCGCGAGAAGTAGTCGTCGAGGGCATCGACACCACGCGTGGCGAGGGTGACCAGCGAACCGGTCCGCTGTCCGCTCAGCCACCCGGGGCCCAGTGCCGCGGCGCGCGCCAGGAGGCGTCCGCGCAGCTCGGACTTGACGGCCGCACTCGCCCGGTGCGCGGCAAGCTCGGTGAGCCAGGAGACCAGCGCACGGCCAGCGGCGACGGCCACCAACAACACCAGGGGGGTGCGTAGTTCACTCGCCGACTGGCCGTGCTGGAAGGCGCCGACCACCACTTCGGCGATGAGCATGGCCTGGGCGATGACGAGTCCGGCGCCGAGGGCACCCAGGGCGACGACCGCCACCAGGAAGAGTCGCGTGGCGCGGGCGTAGCGCAGCAGACGCGGATCGATCGGTTTCACGTGAAACATGCCCTTCGGTCCGAGGAGGGGTGTTTCACGTGAAACATGGTGAACACCCCTCCTGCCGCAGACTCAGTGCGCGGGTTCGGCTATGTGCTGTGTGCCGATCCGCTTGCGAAACACCCAGTACGTCCAGCCCTGGTAGAGCAGCACGATCGGCGTGGCGATCCCTGCGCACCAGGTCATGATCTTCAAGGTGTACGGACTCGACGAGGCATTGGTGACCGTGAGGCTCCAGTCACCGTTGAGCGAGGACGGCATGACGTTCGGGAAGAGCGACAGGAAGAGCATCGCCACGGCGGCCACGATCGTGACGCCGGACAGGGCGAACGACCATCCCTCACGGCCGGCCTGGTTGGCCACCAGGGCGGCGACCAGTGCGACGACCGCCACGATCATGGCCGCCAGGCTCTTGCCGTCACCGCTGTCGATCTGCGTCCACAGCAGGAAGAACACTGCCAGCACGGCCGTGACGAGACCGACCCTCAGCGCGAGCTTCCGCGCCCGCTCCCGGATGTCCCCGACCGTCTTGAGCGCGGTGAACACCGCGCCGTGGAAGGTGAACAGCGTCAGCGTCACCAGGCCGCCGAGAAGCGCGTACGGGTTCAGCAGGTCCCACACGCTACCGACGTACTCGGCGTGCTCGTCGATCTTCACACCCCGCACGATGTTGCCGAAGGCCACACCCCACAGGAGGGCGGGGATCAGCGAGCTCCAGAAGATCGCGGTCTCCCAGTTGCGCTGCCAGTTCTCCTCGGGCCGCTTCGCCCGGTACTCGAAGGCGACACCCCGGACGATCAGGCTGACCAGGATGACCAGCAGCGGCAGATAGAAGCCGGAGAAGAGAGTGGCGTACCACTCGGGGAAGGCGGCGAAGGTCGCGCCACCTGCCGTGAGCAGCCACACCTCGTTACCGTCCCAGACAGGGCCGATGGTATTGATCAACACCCGCTTCTCGGCCCGGTTCCGGGCGAGAAGCTTGGTGAGGATGCCGACCCCGAAGTCAAAACCCTCCAGGAAGAAGTAGCCGATCCACAGGACGGCGATCAGGACGAACCAGACGTCGTGAAGTTCCATGACTGCAGCTCCCTCGGCCTAGTACGAGAAGGCCATCGGCTTGTCGGCGTCACGGACATCGCCGCCGATCTTCGTGGGCGGGTTGAGGTCGGCCTCGGTGAGCTCGGGCGGGCCGGCCTTGACGTACTTCACCAGCAGCTTGACCTCGACCACGGCGAGGATCGCGTACAGCAGGGTGAGGACGGTCATCGAGGTGAGGACCTCGGCCTGGGAGACGCCGGGGGAGACCGCGTGGCGGGTCTGCAGGACGCCGTAGACGACCCAGGGCTGACGGCCCATCTCGGTGAAGATCCAGCCCCAGGAGTTGGCGATCAGCGGGAAGGCCAGGGTCCAGATCGCGATGCGCCAGGACCAGGTGGTGAGCTTCGGGCCGAGGGCCTTGTTCTTGAACAGGACCAGATGCGGCACTTCGTCTTCGCTCACCCGCAGGTGCTGCGGCAGCATGAACTTCTTCCGGGTCAGCCAGAGTCCGGCCAGACCGATGGCGAAGGACGCCATGCCGAAGCCGATCATCCAGCGGAAGGACCAGAAGGTGACGGGGATGTTCGGCCGGTAGTCACCGGGTCCGAACTTCTGCTGCTCGGACTTGTTGACATCGTTGATGCCGGGCACAAAGGAGCTGAAGTCGTCGTTCGCGAGGAAGGACAGCACGCCCGGCACCTCTATCGCGACGGTGTTGTGGCCCTTCTCCACATCGCCGTACGCGAAGATCGAGAACGGTGCCGAGTCCTGACCGTCCCACAGCGCCTCGGCGGCGGCCATCTTCATCGGCTGCTGCCTGAACATGACCTTGCCGAGGGTGTCACCGCTGACCGCGGTGAGCAGACCGGCGATGACCACGGTGATCAGACCGAGCCGCAGCGAGGTCTTCATCTCCGTGATGTGCTTCTTGCGGGACAGGTGGTAGGCGGCGATGCCGACCATGAAGGCGCCGCCGGTCAGGAAGGCCGCGGAGAGCGTGTGGAAGGCCTGGGCCAGCGCGGTGTTCTGGGTCAGGACGTGCCAGAAGTCGGTGAGCTCGGCACGCCCCTTCGCCTTGTTGATCCGGTAACCGACGGGGTGCTGCATCCATGAGTTGGCCGCGAGGATGAAGTACGCCGACAGGAACGTGCCGATCGAGACCATCCAGATGCAGGCCAGGTGGATCTTCTTGGGCAACTTGTCCCAGCCGAAGATCCACAGACCTATGAAGGTGGACTCGAAGAAGAAGGCGATCAGGGCCTCGAAGGCCAGCGGTGCGCCGAAGATGTCACCGACGAAGCGTGAGTAGTCGGACCAGTTCATGCCGAACTGGAACTCCTGCACGATGCCGGTGACGACGCCCATCGCGATGTTGATCAGGAAGAGCTTGCCCCAGAACTTGGTCGCTCTGAGGTACTTCTCCTTTTCTGTGCGTACCCACGCCGTCTGCAGGCCGGCCGTGAGGGCCGCCAGCGAGATCGTCAAGGGCACGAACAGGAAGTGGTAGACGGTGGTGATGCCGAACTGCCAGCGCGCCAGTGTCTCCGGCGCCAAAGCCAAGTCCACGTCGACAGTCTCCTTACATGCCGTGCTCAAGCGGCAGTTTGCCCCTTATGTCACACACATCAGCGGAGCAACCGGGACACGCTTGTGAACGCGTTCACATTCACAAGCAATTATGACGCATGGCCGTTCGACGTTGGAGGGGTGGGGGGTCCCTAAGCACAATCAGACGGATGCGGGCCGAAAAGGACCGGTGGGCCCATGGCACACAGGGGCTTCCCCTGTCGCTTCAATGGAATGTTGAATCCGGCGCATGCCGGGCGGCTCCGTTCCACGTGAAACGGACGCCCACCAGGGCATCGCACCCGGCACCGTCGCCTCTGGACGCAGGGCGACGTCCTCGCCCTCCCCTACGGCACCACGCCGAGCTCGCGAGGCGACGAATGCCGCCTCGCGAGTTCGTGGACGAGCAGAGCGGTAGGGCTTCCTCAGAGCTCCTTGCGGAACGCTTCCGCCACCTTCACGAAGATGTCGTTCGCCTCGTGCTCCCCGACCGTCACCCGCACACCCTCGCCGGGGAACGGTCGGACCACGATGCCATGCTGCTCGCAGGCAGCGGCGAAGGCGGCCGTCTGCTCTCCCAGCCGCAGCCAGACGAAGTTGGCCTGGGTCTCGGGCACCGTCCAGCCCTGGGCGCGCAGCGCCTCGACCACACGCTGACGCTCGCACACCAGCGAGCCGACCCGGCCGAGCAGTTCGTCCTCGGCTCGCAGCGAGGCGATCGCCGCCTCCTGCGCGAGCTGGCTCACACCGAACGGCACGGCCGTCTTGCGCAGCGCCGCCGCCACCGGCTCATGCGCGATCGCGAACCCGACGCGCAGCCCGGCGAGTCCATAGGCCTTCGAGAACGTACGCAGGACACAGACGTTGGGCCGGCCACGGTAGAGCTCAGCACCGTCCGGCACCTCCGGGTCGCGGATGAACTCCCGGTAGGCCTCGTCCAGCACCACCAGGACATCACGGGGCACCCGGTCGAGGAACCGCTCCAGCTCGGCCCGCCGTACGACCGTGCCTGTCGGGTTGTTGGGGTTGCAGACGAAAATCAGCCGGGTCCGGTCGGTGATAGCGTCCGCCATCGCGTCCAGGTCGTGCACATCGCCCGGCGTGAGCGGCACCCGTACCGATCGCGCACCGCTGATCTGCGTGATGATCGGGTACGCCTCGAAGGACCGCCAGGCGTAGATGACCTCGTCACCGGGGCCGCTGGTGGCCTGGAGCAGCTGCTGGGCGACGCCGACGGAGCCGGTGCCGGTGGCCAGATGGGAGAGCGGGACGTCGAAGCGCTCCGACAGCTCGTCCATCAGCCCGCCGCACGCCATGTCCGGGTAGCGGTTGAAGTTCGCGGCGGCCGCGGTCACCGACTCCATGACCCCGGGCAGCGGAGGGTAGGGGTTCTCGTTGGAGGACAGCTTGTAGGCGACCGGACCGTCGGCCGCGGCGGGCTTGCCCGGCTTGTAGGTGGGGATACCCTCCAGCTCGGCGCGCAGCCTCGGGCTCGTCTCGCTCACCGCAGTCCTCCTCGCGACCCCCGGCGGCCCGTGCGCGCCGCCGGCTTCCAATACTGCTCACCCTATGAGGATTCGGCGCTCCTGCGTACAGGTGAGGAGCGACGGGAATGAGTGAGGCGTAAACCACATCAGCCCCACCCGCATCAGGGGCATCACCGCATGAAGATGTACGAAACGGGGGGCGCGTCGCACATATATCTACGCGCCGGTGGCTCGCGCCGTGGCGCGCATCGCTCGTCAAGGTGAGTTGAGACCTCTTCGAAACATCGGGCCCTTGGCAGGCCCATGCGCGCCGACAAGTCACGTCTTGCCATTGGATCGTTCAACTGACTTTCTTTCTAAGGCAGTTGACCCCTTATGACCATGCAGAAACGTGCCTGTCAACGCGTGCATATGCGTCCGCACTACCCCACCGCCTGAGCCCTACTATCGGCTCGCCATGACAGCAGCAGGGAAGCACCAGGTGAGCCGCGCGGAAACCTCACGTCGAGGCAGTCGGCCGGGTCGAGCAGGCATCAGAGACGTCGCCGCCGCCGCCGGGGTCTCCATCACGACCGTGTCCGACGCCCTCAACGGCAAGGGCCGGCTCCCGGACGCCACCCGGCGCCATGTCCGCGAGGTCGCCGATCGGCTGGGGTACCGCCCCTCGGCCGCCGCCCGCACGCTCCGTACCGGCAAGTCGGGGCTCATCGGCCTGACCGTGACGACGTACGGGGATGAACCTTTCACCTTCACCGAGTTCGCGTACTTCGCCGAAATGGCCCGCGCCGCGACCTCGGCCGCACTCGCCCGCGGCTACGCCCTGGTGATCCTGCCCGCGACCTCGCGCCACGACGTGTGGTCGAACGTCGCCCTGGACGGCACGGTCGTCATCGACCCCTCCGACCAGGACCCGGTGGTCAGCGAGCTGGTCCGGCAGGGCCTGCCGGTCGTCTCCGACGGCCGCCCGGTCGGTTCGCTCCCGGTCACGGCATGGGTCGACAACGATCACGAGGCCGCCGTACTCGGCATCCTCGACCATCTCGCCGACGCGGGCGCCCGCCGGATCGGGCTGCTCACGGGGACGACGACGGACACGTACACCCATCTGTCGACCACCGCGTATCTGCACTGGTGCGAACGGGTCGGCCAGGACCCGGTGTACGAGGCCTACCCGGCGCACGACCCGTGTGCCGGCGCCGTCGCCGCCGACCGGCTGCTGGCCCGCCCCGACCGCCCCGACGCGGTCTACGGCCTCTTCGACCCCAACGGCACCGACCTGCTGGCCGCCGCCCGCCGCTACGGTCTGCGCGTCCCGGACGATCTGCTGCTGGTGTGCTGCAGCGAGTCCACGGTGTACGCCAACACCGAGCCGCCCATCACCACGCTCTCCCTCAAGCCCCGACGCATCGGCACGGCCGTGGTCCAGCTCCTCATCGACGCCATCGAGGGAGTCGACTCGGAGCACCCGGTCGAGCAGGTGATACCGACCGAACTGATCGTGCGCACCTCGTCCCAGCGCCGTTCGCCGCGGACGACGGTCAGCCCTCCGCGAATGCCGGAGGAGAAGTAGCCACCACCGGGCCGGCGGGCCGGGCTCATGGAAGCCCGGCCGACCCTCGGGTGGGGGCAGCGGCAACGGGGGTCCGGCGGTCACGAGCCCATCACACCTTCCGGGCCCGACTCGACAGCCGCCCGCGGGGAGTCATCGGCTCGACGGCAGCGATCGTCCGCGTCACAACAGTGGGTCGTCGGTGTGCGACAGCGGGTCGTCAGCCTGACGCCAGGAGGTCGTCCGCTCGGTGCCAGGGGTTCTTCAGGCTGCCATCGGAAGGTGAAAGCCCTGCCCAAACGGGGCGAAAGCCGCGTTGAACTGGAGTCTTGCTCCGATTCACCACCCCTGGGTCATCACATGGCGCGATCCGCATTCCTATGATGGGCCCACGACACCGCGGGCCGCTGCGACCAGGCAGTCCGAACCGGTGCAGATGCGGCGCGATGGTGGAGGGGTCTGATGACTCAGGGGGCCGGTCAGGGACCCGAGGTGGAGCGGACGGCGACGTTGCGCGACTTCCGGGTACCCGGGTACGTCCATGAGACCGGTCCGTATGCCCACAGCGCCCGCCCCGGCAACACCGTCGCCCCCGTGGACGAGGGCTACCCGGAGGGGTACTCGCCCACCCAGCGCGACCTGCCCGTCATCAACCGGGGCGACACGCTCCAGGTGCCCGTCGACCCGGCGCCCGCGCCGGCCCCGCGGCAGACCACCGGCACGGGCCCGCTGTATGTCGTCGGGGACGTGCACGGCTATCTCGACGACCTGATCACCGCCCTGAGGGAGAAGGACCTGATCGACTCGGCCGGCCAGTGGTGCGCGGGCACCGCCCGGCTGTGGTTCCTCGGCGACTTCACCGACCGCGGCCCGGACGGCATCGGCGTCATCGACCTGGTGATGCGGCTGTCCGCGGAGGCCGCCGCGGCCGGCGGCTACTGCAAGGCGCTCATGGGCAACCACGAACTCCTGCTGCTCGGCGCCAAGCGGTTCGGCGACACCCCCGTCAACTCCGGCGCGGGCACCGCCACCTTCCAGGCGGCCTGGCTGCTCAACGGCGGCCAGAAGACCGACATGGACCGCCTCCAGGACCACCATCTGCAGTGGATGGCCCGCCTCGACGCCGTCGAGGAGGTCGACGGCTATCTGCTCGTCCACTCCGACACCACCGCCTACCTGGACTACGGCGACTCGATCGAGGCGGTCAACGACACGGTCCGCGAGACGCTCACGCGCAACGACGCGGACGAATGCTGGGACCTGTTCCGCAAGTTCACCAAGCGCTTCTCCTTCCGCGACGAGGGCGGCGCCGACGCCGTGCGCTCCCTCCTCGATACGTACGGCGGCACGCGCATCGTTCACGGCCACAGCCCCATTCCGTACCTGCTGGGCGAGGTCGGGTCCGAGGACGGCGAGGAGGATGCCGGTCCCGTGGTCGAAGGACCGCACGTCTACGCCGACGGCCTGGCCATCGCCATGGACGGCGGCGTGACCATGGCCGGAAAGCTGCTGGTCCAGCAACTTCCCCTGGATAACTGAGCGTTCGACGGGCAAGCGTCCCCCGACGGCGTACATGCAGGCCAGCACCCAATTTCTGGCAACCCCCTGTCACCGCGTGCCGTCGCGGCTCTACCATCGGCTTATCCGTAGCAGGCTCCCCTCCGTTTCTGCCCGACGGCTCGCCGGCGTGCGAGCCCCAAGCCCTACGGAGCATCGGGGGATGCACATGAACAGCGTTCCGCAGCACCTGCACAGCGAGGACCGCCAGGAATACGAGCGGATCCTCGATGAGGCGCTGCGCTCCGCACCACACCGCCCGGAACTGGCCGCTGTGGGACAGCGGCTGAACACCGAACAGCTGCGCACCATGGCGCTGAACGCCACCACACTCATCACGGCGGCCGCGGCGACCGAGTACCAGCACTATGTGAAGGTCCGCGAGGAACTGCGCCAACCGGCGTCGTCCACCCCGTCGTCCAGCGGTGAATCCGGCTCCGGTGAGCCGGGCGCCGCGGGCGCGATGGGGCTCGCCACCACCCTCGGCGAGGCCGCCGAGACCACCGGCGCGGGCGCCGTCGCCGTCGTCGCGGTCCTCGCCCCCGTCCTCGCCGGAACCGCCGCGGCGATATTCCTGCTCGTCGGCTACATCCTGAAGATGCTCGACCCCGAGCCGGCATTCGCCCAGACCATGCTGACCGCGGGATGGGTGTTCGGCGCCATGACCGCGGCCGCGATCCTCGTCGCCGCGGTCGGGCTGCTGCTCACCGCGCTGCGCAACAGCCCCTCGCTGGACGCCGGGGCCTACGGCGAGGCGAACGGGGAGGTGACCCGGGCCAGGGAAGCCTGGCGAGAAGCCCTCCTGGAACGCGGCATCCTCCCCTTCCTCCAGGAAGCCCTCGCCAACCCCGGCACGACCGCGCTGCACCGCACGGCCCCTCCGGCACCGACCAGCCGCATGCCGCGCCTCGGCTACGACCGCCCGGGCTTCAGCAGCCCCGACGACGGCAGCACCCCGGGCCCACGCCCGAGCTTCACCAGCCCGGACTACACGAGCCCGGACTTCGGAGGCCCGGAACACCAGCCGGAATAGCCCCGGCCTGCGCCCCCGACGGGGCGCAGGCCGGGCAACCGGCGACGGAACAACCGCCGGATCAGTCGGCGACCGGCAGATACACCCGATTGCCCGCGGCAGCGAACTCCTTCGACTTCTGAGCCATGCCCTCCTCGATCTCCACCCGGCTGCCACCGTGTTCACGCCGGATGTCCTGGGAGATCTTCATCGAGCAGAACTTCGGCCCGCACATCGAGCAGAAGTGAGCTGTCTTGGCCGGCTCCGCCGGCAGGGTCTCGTCGTGGAACTCCCGTGCTGTGTCCGGGTCCAGGGCGAGGTTGAACTGGTCCTCCCACCGGAACTCGAAGCGCGCGTCGGACAGCGCGTCGTCCCACTCCTGCGCACCGGGGTGCCCCTTGGCGAGGTCGGCTGCGTGGGCGGCGATCTTGTAGGTGATGACGCCGGTCTTGACGTCGTCACGGTTGGGCAGGCCCAAGTGCTCCTTGGGCGTGACATAGCAGAGCATGGCCGTGCCCCACCAGGCGATCATCGCGGCACCGATGCCGGAGGTGATGTGGTCGTACGCCGGCGCGACGTCCGTCGTCAGCGGGCCGAGCGTATAGAACGGAGCTTCATCGCAGATCTCCTGCTGAAGGTCGATGTTCTCCTTGATCTTGTGCATCGGGACGTGTCCCGGGCCCTCGATCATGGTCTGAACATCAAAACGCTTGGCGATCCGGTTGAGTTCCCCGAGCGTCCGGAGTTCCGCGAACTGCGCCTCGTCGTTGGCGTCGGCGATCGAGCCCGGCCGAAGGCCGTCGCCCAGCGAGTACGTGACGTCGTAGGCGGCGAGGATCTCGCAGAGTTCCTCGAAGTTCTCGTACAGGAACGACTCCTTGTGGTGCGCGAGGCACCAGGCCGCCATGATCGAGCCGCCGCGCGAGACGATGCCGGTCTTGCGATTCGCGGTGAGCGGGACGTACGGCAGGCGAACGCCCGCGTGGACCGTCATGTAGTCCACGCCCTGCTCGGCCTGCTCGATGACCGTGTCTTTGTAGATCTCCCAGGTCAGTTCCTCGGCCCTGCCGTCGACCTTCTCCAGGGCCTGATAGAGCGGCACGGTGCCGATGGGGACGGGGGAGTTGCGCAGCACCCACTCGCGGGTGGTGTGGATATTGCGGCCGGTGGACAGGTCCATGACCGTGTCGGCGCCCCAGCGGGTCGCCCAGGTCATCTTCTCGACCTCCTCCTCGATGGAGGACGTCACCGCGGAGTTGCCGATGTTGGCGTTGACCTTCACCAGGAACCGCTTGCCGATGATCATCGGCTCGATCTCCGGGTGGTTGACGTTGGCGGGCAGCACCGCCCGGCCTGCCGCGATCTCCTCGCGGACGACCTCGGGAGCAACGTTCTCCCGGACGGCCACGAACTCCATCTCCGGCGTGATCTCGCCCCGGCGCGCATACGCGAGCTGGGTGACCGCCGTGCCGTCACGGCCGCGGCGCGGCAGACGCGGGCGTCCGGGGAAGACCGCGTCGAGGTTGCGCAGACCGCCGCGGGGAGAGGTGTGCTTGACCCCGTCGTCCTCGGGACGGACGGGACGGCCCGCGTACTCCTCGGTGTCGCCGCGGGCGATGATCCAGTTCTCCCGCAGCGGCGGTAGGCCCCTGCGGACGTCCGTCTCGACGAGTGGATCGGTGTACGGGCCTGAGGTGTCGTACAGCGTGACCGACTGCCCGTTGGTGAGGTGCACCTGACGAACCGGCACACGTACATCGGGGCGTGAGCCCTCGACATACCCCTTGTGCCAGCCGATGGACTTCCCGGCCTCACCCTGGGCAGAGTTCTGCATGGAGGCAGGCGTGCGTGCGTCCTTGTTGGTCATGAGACCTACTCCCTACGCCGGCATTACCCGGTAACAGGTTCAGCGGTCGACGCAGCGATTTCCGTCTCGGCCGGCGTTTCCTGTGAAACATCACTCAGTTCCACGTGAAACATCGCGAATACGGAGGTCAGCGCCCTCTCAGCCCGGTGCTCCGAGCTCCCGCGTGTGCAAAGGTGCCTCCACGCTAGCGTCAATTCGGTCGCGGTGAACAGAGGGCCCCTACCGTTCTTGCAATGATCTGGCGGTGACCACGACACAGCAGTACCCCTACCCGCCGCCCGAGCCGCCGCGCCGACCCGGCCCCGGACAGCGCGGCGGACACGACCACGAGCGCCACGGTGCCAGCGATGAGCACGGCCACGGGTCCGGCCATGGACAGGCCCCGGGACACGGGCACGGTGCCGGAAACAGCGGCGGCCACGGCCACTCGCACAGCCACAGCCATGGCCCCGCCGCGCCCGTCTCCCAGCATCTGCGCAAGGTCATCGCGGCGATCCTGATCCCGTTCACCGCGGCGGTCGTGGTCGGACTCGTCGTGCTCTGGCCCGGTGGAGCCCCGCCGCACCAGCGCACGGGAGTCGGCTTCGACCGGCAGACGCAGCAGGCCACGGTCACCGTGGTCGTCGAGGTGAGCTGCAAGTCGGTGAACGCCTCGGGGCAGGCGCCGACGGGCGACACCCCCACCGCAAGGGATAATTCCGCCCAGAAGGAGGAGAACAGCACCTGCAAGAAGGCGACGATCCAGGTCGACACCGGCAAGGACAAGGGCCGTACGTTCACGGAGATCGTGCAGCCGGACCAGTCACGGCAGTTGCACGAGGGCGAGAAGGTTGTGGTCGCCTACGAGCCCTCGGCACCCAAGGAGCTGCAGTACTCGGTCGCCGATGTGGACCGGAAGTTCCCGATGGCGCTGCTGGCCGGCATCTTCGCGCTCGCCGTCGTGGTGGTGGGCCGATTGCGCGGCGTCATGGCGCTGGTCGCGCTGGCCGTCAGCTTCCTGGTGCTGACCCTCTTCATCCTGCCCGCGATCCTGCAGGGCTCGAACCCACTCGTCGTGGCGGTGGTCGGGTCGAGCGCCATCATGCTGATCGCGCTCTATATGTGCCACGGTCTGTCGGCCCGCACATCGGTCGCGGTGCTCGGCACGCTGGTGTCGCTTCTGCTGATCGGCATCCTGGGCTCGGAGTTCATCGACTGGGCCGCGCTGACGGGCAACACCGACGACAACACCGGTCTCATCCATGGCCTGTATCCGTCGATCGACATGAGCGGTCTGCTGCTGGCCGGCGTCATCATCGGTTCACTCGGCGTCCTGGACGACGTGACCGTGACCCAGACCTCGGCCGTGTGGGAACTGCACGAGGCCAATCCGTCGATGGGCTGGCGCGGACTGTACCGGGCGGGGATCCGCATCGGCCGTGACCACATCGCGTCCGTCGTCAACACGCTCGTACTCGCCTATGCCGGTGCCGCGCTGCCGCTGCTGCTGCTCTTCTCGATCGCGCAGAGCAGCGTGACGAGCGTCGCCAACAGCGAACTGGTGGCGGAGGAGATAGTGCGCACCCTGGTGGGCTCGATCGGCCTGGTCGCCTCGGTGCCGGTCACCACGGCCCTGGCCGCCCTCGTGGTGTCGGCCGACAGGCCGGGACAGGGGGCAGGGAAGGCGGGGGCGGGGAAGCCTGCCGA
The DNA here is from genome assembly GCF_025642155.1 of Streptomyces sp. HUAS 15-9. Lineage (NCBI taxonomy): Bacteria > Bacillati > Actinomycetota > Actinomycetes > Kitasatosporales > Streptomycetaceae > Streptomyces > Streptomyces qianjiangensis. Next base: position 4,358,022 of record NZ_CP106798.1, read on the forward strand.
GGTCCCGTCCGCCGCGGCGCGCGGTGGACGGGGCCGGCGCCGCAAGAGGTGACGCTCCGGCAGAACCGGTGACCTATGAGGTGAGCCGACGACCTACGAGGAGAAGCGTTACTGCAGCGCCCCGCACGCCATCGTGGGGCGCCTCGCCCGCCATGCCGTAGCGCGTCAGCCGGCGCTCTGTTCCTCGGCCAGGATGCGGTCCAGGGCCTCGTCGAGATGGGCGTCGAAGTCGGCGAGCGCCCCCTCCTGGCCGAGCGGCACCAGCTTGTCCGTACGGTCGAGGAAGGCCACGAGCGGCGGCGCCGAGGACCGGAACACCGCCTGGTCGCCACCGACCTGAAGGCGGATCAGCACCTCCCCCAGCACGTCCGTATCGGCGGGCGCGATGTGCACATCACCGTCCCCGCACGGCCGGCCCACCCCGTCGATCAGCAGCTCGCGCCCGAAGGCCCATGTCACCGGGGCATCACCGGGCAGATGGAAGGTCAGCCGTACGGCGTAGGGGTCACAGGTCTCGTAACGCAACTCCACCGGAATGCGAAAGGAGAGCTCCTCGGACACGAGGAAGCTCATCATGACCTCTGCCTGTACGGACTCGCGCATCGCCTACCCCGTCTTATGACACCGACCGGCCGGATTGATTCCTTGACGCTGGTCAAATCTTGCAGAAAGTACATGTGAGATCACAAGGAGTGAGTTTTCAGATACTGATAGAGATCGCCAGTGTCCCCAGGTGCTGTCCGACCTCGGCCTGCAGTTGCCGGGCCGCGGGCAGCAGCCGGTCCGCCTGGTGGGCGGGCAGGGAAAGGGCCATCGTGGCCGCCGTGGTACCGACCGTGATCGGGATCGCCGCGCAGACCGTCCCCAGCGCGTACTCCTGCCGCTCCGTCACCGGCTCCATCCGGCGCATCCGGTCCAGACGCCGCAGCAGGCTCTGACTGTCGCGCACGGTGTACGGGGTGAGGGGCAGCACCGGGTAGCGGTCGAGGTGGTCGCGGCGCGCATCCTCGTCAACCTGGGACAGCAGACACTGCCCGATCGCGTGCGCGTGCCCGGTTTCCCGGAAGTCGGCCCACTCCTCGACCGCCGGGGTGCTCGGGGTGTCGGAGACGCACATGACCTCGATCTCGCCGTCCCGGTACATCGCGTAGTACACCGGCACACCGATGGAATCGCGCCATTGCGCGAGCGCGGCCGCGACCGCGCTGCGACGTTTCTGCTGGGCTCCGCTGCTGCCCAGCCGCTCGGCCGCCTCTCCGAGGAAGAACAGGCCCTTGTCACGGCGGAGATAGCCCTCGTGCACGAGGGTGCGCAGCAGGTGATACGCCGTCGGGAGCGCCAGGCCGGTCTCGCGGGCCAGTTGCTTGGCGGGAGCGCCGTACTCGTGCTCGGCGACCGTCTCCAGCAGCCGCATCGCCCGTTGCACGGATCCGATGAGGGTCGCGGAGTGCGGCTGTTCGGGCACCGCCGCGGAGGTCGGCCGCTGCGCGGGGGGTGTGGAGGAGCGCGGCTGTGCGGGGGGTGCGTGCGGTACTGCGGGTGCGGTGTCAGCCGTGGCCAAGGGTCACTCCCGAAGCGCGAGGGGGCAGCCCGTGCGGAGGAACACGGGTGGGGTGTACGCCGCCCGCGGGGCTGGGCCCCGCGTCGAATTCCGGACTTTAACGGCCCGCCACCGCTGTCAGACGGCCTGCCCGGAAAACTTCCCTCGCCCGAGGGAACAGGCGATTCCTGTTACCGCCACCCGTTTCCCACGGCCCTCACCAGTCGCTGCGCGACGAGGAACCCGATATGAACTTCCGCACGACGTAGATCAGTCCGCCGACCAGAGCGACGAAGATCAGAACCTTGAAGAGCAGGTAGACCACGAATCCGACCACGCTGGCTATCAGCCCGCCGAACACGACCAGGGCGATGACCGGCACCGCGATCCACTTCACCCACCACGGCAGTCCCGTGAAGATCTCTCGCATTGCCCTCGTCCTTTGCAGTCTTGTGCGTTCTCGAAGTCCTGCACTCGATGCTAGAGCCGCCAGGGGGTCCGGCGGGGGCCTCGCACCCCTTGTCCTCCCCTGACCGTTCCCCTAGGGAACCCTGAGGCGCGGGATCAGGCCTCAGGGGGAGAGAAGAGCACCAGGACCCTCAGATCCTCGCTGATGTGGTGGAACTTGTGGGCCACCCCGGCCGGCACGTACACCACGCTGCCGCGCGCGACCTGGGTCGTCTCCATGCCCACCGTGATCGACGCACGGCCGCTCACGACGAAGTACACCTCGTCCTGGTTGTGGGGCTTCTGAGGGTCGTGCTCGCCCGCGTTGAGGGCGTACAGACCGACCGACATGTTGCGTTCCCGCAGAAACTGGAGGTAGGCACCCTCGTTGGCGGCACGCTCCGCCTCCAGTTCATCCAACCGGAATGCCTTCATCGCACTTGCCCGCCCTTGCTCACTGCTCAGATCCGGTCACGTCTGCCACGATCAGACACATGAAGAATTTCGTAGTCAAGACGATCGCCAACGCCGGGGCCCTGGCGGTCGCCGTGTGGCTGCTCGACAAGATCACTCTGACCGGTGACAGCACGGGCAAGAAAATCGGCACGCTGATAGTGGTCGCCCTGCTCTTCGGCCTGGTGAACTGGCTGGTCAAGCCGATCGTGAAGGTCCTGACCTTCCCGCTGTTCATCCTGACCCTCGGCCTGATCACCCTGGTGGTCAACGCGCTGATGCTGCTGCTGACCTCGTGGCTGTGCGGCAAGCTCGACCTGAGCTTCCACGTGGACGGCTTCTGGACCGCCGTCCTCGGCGGCCTGATCATCTCGATCGTCTCCTGGGCACTGAACGTCGTCCTGCCCGACGGCAAGGACTGACCCCGATGGCGTACCGCGTCTGCTTCGTCTGCACCGGCAACATCTGCCGGTCCCCGATGGCCGAATTCGTCTTCCGCGCGCGCGTGGCCGAGGCCGACCTGACAGACCTGGTCGAGATCGACAGCGCCGGCACCGGCGACTGGCACGAGGGCGAGGGCGCGGACCCGCGCACCGTCTCCGTCCTGGAGGAGCACGGCTACGACACCGATCACACGGCCCGCCAGTTCCGGGCCTCGTGGTTCTCGCACCTCGACCTCGTGATCGCCCTCGACGCCGGCCACCTCAAGGCCCTGCGCCGTCTGGCGCCCACGGAGGAGGACACACTCAAGGTGCGGCTGCTCCGCTCGTACGACCCCGCCGCAGGCGACGACCTCGATGTACCGGACCCGTACTACGGGGGTACGAGCGGCTTCGAGGAGTGTCTTGAGATGGTGGAGGCGGCGAGCACGGGTCTGCTCGCCGCGGTGCGCGAGCAGGTGGAGGGACGGGTGGCATGAGCGATTCCGCGACCGACGACGGCCGTACGGGGGACGGCACACGTGCGGTGCGCGCCGGGCTGCCCGAACCGGTCAAGCACGAACCGACCCTGCCCGGTCCGGTCTTCGCCGCGCACTTCCATCTGCCGGGCGAGGTGACGGGTCCGTACGCCTACGGGCGTGACGACAATCCGACGTGGACCCTGCTGGAGCAGGCCATCGGCGAGTTGGAGGCGCCCGGGCAGGACTGCGTCGAGACCCTTGTGTTCGCCTCCGGCATGGCGGCCATCTCCGCGGTGCTGTTCTCCCAGCTGCGCGCCGGGGACGCCGTGGTGCTGCCGAGCGACGGCTACCAGGTGCTGCCCATGGTCCGCGCCCAGCTGGAGGCCTACGGCATCGAGGTACGTACCGCGCCCACCGGCGACGACGCCCAGCTGGAGGTTCTGGACGGGGCGAACCTGCTGTGGATCGAGTCCCCGTCCAACCCGGGCCTCGACGTGTGCGACATCCGGCGGCTCGCCGAGGCGGCACATGCGCGTGGCGCCCTGGTCGCCGTCGACAACACCCTGGCCACGCCCCTCGGGCAGCGGCCGCTGGAGCTGGGCGCCGACTTCGCCGTGGCCAGCGGCACCAAGCAGCTCACCGGGCACGGGGACATCCTCCTGGGGTATGTCGCCGGCCACGACGCCGAGGCCATGGCCGCCGTACGCCGCTGGCGCAAGATCGTCGGGGCGATCGCCGGACCCATGGAGGCCTGGCTGGCGCACCGCTCCATCGCCACGCTCCAGCTGCGCGCGGACCGGCAGAACGCCACCGCCCTCACGCTCGCGCGGGCATTGCGCGAGCGGCCCGAGGTGACCGGGCTGCGCTATCCCGGTCTGCCCGACGACCCCTCGTACAAGACCGCCTCGCGCCAGATGCGGCGCTATGGGTGCGTGGTCTCCTTCACGCTGCCCACGCGCGCGCGTGCCGAGCGTTTTCTCCAAGCGCTGCGGCTCGTGGACGACGCGACGAGCTTCGGCGGGGTGCGGTCCACCGCCGAGCGGCGGCGGCGCTGGGCTGGGGATCCGGTGCCGGAGGGCTTCATCCGGCTGTCGGTCGGTGCCGAGGACGCCGAGGATCTGGTGGCGGACGTGCTCCGGGCGCTCGACGCATCGGCGGACTGACCGGTTCGGGGACGCCCGCCCGGGGTCCGGCTACGTACAACGGACGGTCCGAGCCTCCCCCCTCGTGGCTCGGACCGTCCCCGGTTCTGCGCGCGAAGAACCGCGCGAACAAGGCTAGTTGACTCTGTGTCAGTGTCCAATCACCGTAGCGACAGAGACCTATCGACTTATTTATAGTTGGGCCCTGCCTGGGGGCCGGAGAAGGGCAGGGAAAGGGGAGGGCGCGCCATGGATCTGGCCTTGCTGCGCACTTTCGTGACCGTGCACCGGGCAGGCTCCTTCACCCGCGCCGCCGCCCTGCTCGGCCTCTCGCAGCCGGCCGTCACCTCACAGATCCGCACCCTGGAAAGACAGCTGGGGCGCCCGCTGTTCCTGCGGCAGGCCCGCGGAGTGACTCCGACGACCATCGGCGACGAACTCGCCCACAAGGCCGCGCCGCACCTCGACGCCCTGGTGGAGATCACCGAGACGGGACTCGACGACGAGTTCTCGCTGCGCACCCTGCATCTGGCCGGTCCGCCCGAGTTCACCGCGGAGCGCGCACTGCCCGTCCTCACGGAGCTCACCGGCGAGGACGGCCAGGGTTTCGCGCTGCGCGCCTCCTTCGGGAACGCGGAGGAGACCCTGGAGGGGCTGGCCGCCGGACATCATGATCTGGCCATCAGTACGGCCCGTCCGCGCGGCGCGCTGCTCACGGCGACTGCGCTCTGCGACGAGGAGCACGTACTGGTCGCGGCGCCGCGCTGGGCCGTGGAGATCGGCTCCGGGGTGCTGCGCCGCAAGGGCGCACCCGCCCTGGAGAACCTGCCCGTCGTCGAGGTCCATGAGTCGCTGCCCTTCGTCTCCCGCTACTGGGCCTCCGTCTTCGACTCCCGCCCGGCCGCCTCGGGCACCGTCATCGTCCCCGATCTGCGTGCCGTCCTCGCATGCGCGATCGCGGGCGCGGGGCTCGCGGTGCTTCCGCGCTATCTGTGCGCGACCGCCCTCGGCCTCGGGGAGGTCGTCGCACTCCACGATCCCGCGGTGCCGCCCCTGCGCACGTACTTCCTGGTGGTACGCACCGGCACGCTCGCCATGCCGCATGTCGCGCGGGCGTACGAGTGGCTCCAGCGAGCGGCCACGGACTGGGGCTGAGCGTCCCCGGCGCGCGGATCACGCCACGCGATGGGACGGTGGCAGTTTGTGATGTTTCACGTGGAACCAGCCGGGCCACATTTCCTCCATGACCGTCCGACCCGTGGTCAAGCGCACCGCCCGTGCCGTCCTCCTGGACGGCGATGACCTCATCCTGATCAAGCGCACCAAGCCCGGTGTCGATCCCTACTGGGTCACTCCCGGTGGCGGGGTCGAGCCGGAGGACCCGACCGTCGTCGACGCCCTGCACCGCGAGGTGTACGAGGAGCTCGGCGCCAAGATCACCGATGTGGTGCCCTGCTTCGTGGACACCGTGGAGCACATCGGTGAGGACGGTGGCGCGACCGGCGTGAAGGTGCAGCACTTCTTCGTCTGTCGGCTGGAGTCCATGGACCCGGCCCTGCGCCATGGCCCCGAAGTGGAGGAGCCAGCCGGCGAGTACGAGATCGTCCGCGTGCCGTTCACCCGGGTCGGCATCGCCTCGGTCCATCTCGTGCCACTGTCGCTGCGGCACTATCTGGACGGCAATATCGAAGGCGTACGCGCCATGCACGCCCCCGACCTCGGCTGACCATGAGCGTCCATCGTGTCTCATGGGCGTCGAAGCTCATCGGGTCCCCCATGTTTCACGTGAAACAACCCGCCTTGTCCACACGTTGTACGGATGGCCACGGCATGGCCAAAAGCACATGCGTCCCCCCGAATCAGGTGGACGTCAGGGGTGCCGGTCGGACAGCCTGACCTGCGTGCCGACTCCTTCCCTCGCCGCTCTGCCCATCCGCCGACTGACGCCTCGCGATCTCACCGCCTGCGCCGATCTGTCAGAAAACCGGGGGTGGCCCCGCGAGGAACACAAGTGGGGATTCCTCCTCACGGCCGGGAAGGGCCACGGCATCGACGACCCCGACGGTGGCCTTGTCGCCGCCTACGTCGTCACGGAGTACGGCCCCGGGGACCGGCCGGATCTTGCGGGCATCGGCATGGTGCTGGTCGCCGAGAGGCACGCCCGCCAGGGCGTCGGACGCCGGCTGATGTGCCACGTGATGTCGACGATGGGAACCACCCCGCTCACGCTTCATGCGACGCCGTACGGCCGGCCCCTGTACGAAGAGCTCGGCTTCAAGGTCACCGGGCGGGCGGAGATGCTCCGGGGACACTTCACGCCGGGCGGGCCGGAGCCTCGGGTGGTGACGCGCTCGGCCACCGCCGAGGACCTCGGCTCGATCCTCCGGCTCGACGAAGAGGTGTTCGGCGCCGATCGCACGCACCTCATCACGCGCCTGCCCGCCTTCGCCGACCAGCTGCGCGTCGCCGAGGAAAACGGCCGGATCGTCGGATACACGGCCGCCTGGCCCAACATGGACACCCATGTCGTCGGCCCGCTGATCGCCCATGACACGGAGACCGCGAAGGCTCTGCTCACCTCGCTCGCCGCCCGCACGGAGCGTCCGCTCCGCATCGACATCGACGTACGGCACGAGGAGCTTGTGGCCTGGGCGCAGGAGCGCGGGCTGCAGTCCGTGTCCTCCAACGCCGTCATGACGTACGGCATCACGGAACTGCCCGGGGACTGGACCCGGCGGTTCGCTCCGGTGACGGTCGCGGCAGGCTGAGAAACGCTCGTACGTACGGCACGGCCGGCTCCCGCCGTGTGGTGGGAGCCGGCCGTGCCGCGGGGAACACGCTGGATCAGGCAAGCGTCTCCACGGCGGCGAGCGCGAAACCGTGGTCCTGCTCCGGCGCACCGCCGACGACGCCTATCGCACCGATCAGACGGCCGTCGCGGTGGACCGGGATACCACCCGCGATGAACAGCAGCGGCCGGTCGAGCGCGGTGGGCAGCGTGTGGAACGGGCCGCCGGGCTGGACGGCGTCGACGAGGTCCGCGGTGGGGGCGTTCAGCTGGAGCGCCGTGTAGGCGTTGCGGGTGCTGGTCTCCCCGGAGATCAGCACGGCCCGGTCGTCGCGCCGGAAGGCGAGCAGATCACCGCCCGCGTCCAGGACGGTGACCCTGACGGTGACTCCGGCGGCCTCCGCCGCGCGGCGGACCTCGGTGATGAGGGTCTCGGCGTCGTGGGTGGTGAGCGGGGCGACGGCGGTGGTGCTCATGAGGTGTTTCTCCTTGGGGTACTGCGGGGGTCGGGCTCGGTGTGGGGTGCGGCTCAGTGGTGGACGGCCGTCCGCTGTGCGGCAGGTGCGCCGCCCGCCACCACAGCGGAGGGCCCGCTGTCGCGGCGCTCCAGGGCCGCAGAGAGGACGGCGAGGACCAACGCGGCTGCGGCAAGAGCGGCGCCGACCCAGTTGGGGGCGGTGTATCCGAAGCCCGCGGCAATCACCATGCCGCCGAGCCAGGCGGACAGCGCGTTGCCGAGGTTGAAGGCGCCGATGTTCACGGCGGAGGCCAGGGTGGGCGCACCGTGCGCCTGGTCGAGGACGCGCTTCTGCAGCGGCGGGACGGTCGCGAAGCCCAGGGCGCCGATGAGGGCGATGGTCACGGCTGCCGCGATCTTGTTGTGCGCGGTGAGCGTGAAGAGGGCGAGCACGACGGCCAGGGCGCCCAGGGAGACGTACAGCATGGGCATCAGCGCGCGGTCGGCGAACCTGCCGCCGACGAGGTTGCCGCCGACCATGCCGAGGCCGAAGAGGACCAGCAGCCAGGTGACGGAGCCGTCGGCGAAGCCGGCGGCATGGGTCATCATCGGCGCGATGTACGTGATGGCCGCGAAGACGCCGCCGAAGCCGAGGACGGTCATCACCATGGCGAGCAGGACCTGGGCGTTCTTGAAGGCGGCCAGTTCGTGGCGCAGGTGCACACCGTCCGGCTTGGGCAGCTCCGGTACCAGCCTGGCGATGCCGGCCAGGCCAACGACGCCGAGGGCGGCGACGATCCCGAAAGTCACGCGCCAGCCGACGTGCTGGCCGACAAGCGTGCCCAGCGGGACACCGACGACGTTGGCGACCGTCAGGCCGGTGAACATCATCGCGATGGCTCCGGCCTTCTTGTCCGGGGCCACCAGATCGGCCGCGACGACCGAGCCGATGCCGAAGAAGGCTCCGTGGGCGAGCGAGGCGATCACCCGTCCGATCAGCATGACGGCGAAGGCGGGGGCGAGGGCGGACACCAGGTTTCCGGCGATGAACAGGCCCATCAGCAGCATCAGCATCCGCTTGCGCGAGACCTTGGTGCCGAGCGCGGTCATCAGCGGAGCGCCGATCACCACACCGAGCGCGTAGCCCGTGACGAGCAGGCCCGCAGTGGGGATGGAGACGCCGAAGTCACCCGCGACCTCGGGCAGCAAGCCCATGATCACGAACTCGGTCGTTCCGATTCCGAAGGCCCCGATCGCGAGGGCCAGGAGCGCGAGAGGCATGTGGGGGTATACCCTTCCCAGATGATTGCAGTAGCGCTTTGCGTGTGTCCACAATAGTTGCAGACGCGGGCTATATGCAACAGCGGGCTGTCGCGGAGTTGCCCTATCCTGGGATTCAGCCGCTCCGGGACGGAGGAGAACGCCCATGACAGCGACGGACCCCACGCTCACCGCCCTCGCCCAGGGCTGGTGTGCCCTCTCCCTGCTGCACGGGAGGATCGAGGCCCACATCGAGCGGGCCCTGCAGGTGAAGCACGATCTGAGCGTGCGCGAGTACTCCCTGCTGGACGTGCTCAGCCGGCAGCACGACGGCGAAGGTGGGCATCTGCAGATGAAGCAGGTCGCCGACGCGGTCGTCCTCAGCCAGAGCGCCACCACCCGGCTTGTCACGCGCCTGGAGGACCGCGGGCTCCTCGAGCGTTATCTGTGCCCCACCGACCGCCGTGGCATCTACACGAACGTCACTGAAGCGGGCCTGAAGCTGCTCGAAGAGGCGCGTCCGACCAATGACTCCGCCCTGCGTGAGGCCCTTGACGAGGCGGCCAGGAACCCGGAGCTCACCCCGCTGGTACGGGTGGTCGAGTCGTTGAGCGTGCCCGCATAGGGTGCGGGCATGGGAGACCTCGAGATACGCCCCGTAATCGCCGACGACATCCCGGCCGTCGTCGGCATGCTCGCCGACGACCCACTGGGGGCACGGCGCGAGTCACCGGACGACCTGGCCCCGTATCTGACCGCGCTGGAGCGGCTCTCCGCCGACCCGAACCAGCGGGTGGTCGTAGCCGTGCGCGAGGGTCGCGTCATCGGCACGCTCCAGCTCACCCTGATTCCCGGGCTGTCCCGGCGCGGTGCCACCCGGTCGATCATCGAGGCGGTTCGCATCCACGCGGACGAGCGCGGCAGCGGTCTGGGCACCCAGCTGATCCAGTGGGCGATCGACAAATCCCGCGACCAGGGCTGCCAGTTGGTGCAGCTGACCTCCGACGTCAGCCGCACCGACGCCCACCGCTTCTACGAGCGACTCGGCTTCACGGCCTCACATCTGGGCTTCAAGCTCCAGCTCTGACAGACACAAGGAGGTGGCCTGTTTCACGTGAAACAGGCCACCTCCTGTACGGGACTCTCTAGCCGATCCCGCGCCACCCCTCCGGATCCACCCCACCGGGCACCGGAGCCCCCTCCTCGTACGGCTGCCGCGTGAACACGAACGACCCGAGGTCGAGATGGCTCTCCGCCCCGTCCGGGCGCCGTAGGGGCCGCAGAAGCTCTCCGGCGTAGTAGCCCTCCAGGCCCGTCCAAGTGCCGTCGCCGTTGGCCCGGAAGCGTGACCGTCGGCCGTTGTCGGACAGCGGCCCGAGCGAAATGAGCCCATCAGCCGTCACCCGCAGGGCGAAGGCCTGCGTGCCCCAGTACCACTGGCCCGCCAACTCCACCACGGACGGGTCGGCTTCTCTCAACGGCCGCCACGGCTCCGGGATCCGTGGCTCGGCCTCGGCGACGATGCGGACGAGATCGGCACCCACCGCGGACAGCACCGGGCCGGAGGTGCAGTTCGCCAGCACCACGGCCGCGACATCGTCCGCCACGCTGATCATGAGGTTCGCCAGGAAGCCCGGCAGCGAACCCGAGTGCCCCACCAGCAGCCGCCCGTGGCGGTGCTGGATCTGCAGGCCGAGTCCGTAGGCGGCGCCGTCCGCCACATCCGCGGCCTCGGCGGGTGCGGCCGGCATACGCATCTCCCGTACGGACTCGGCGCTCAGCACCCGGTCGTCCCCCGCGGCCAGGAAGGCGGCGAACCGCGCCAGGTCGCCCGAGGTGGACCAGAGCTGTCCAGCCGGAGCCATTCTCCCGAGATCCTCGGCGGGCTCAGGAAGCAGCACATCGGCCCACGGATGCACGGCCCAGCCACCCGCATACGGCGCCTGGGGCTGCACACTTGTCCGGCTCAGGCCCAGAGGTTCGAGGATCTCGCGCCGCAGGACGTCCTCCCAGGGAGCGCCCCTCAGCTCCTCCACCAGCGCGCCCAGCAGCGTGTAGCCGGGGTTCGAGTAGTGGTGACGGCGGCCGACGGGGTGCAGGAAGGGCTGCTCACCGAGCACGTCGGCGAGTTCGGGGCGCAGCGACCCGGGTGTGCGCTCCCACCACGGCCCGGGCGACTCCGCGGCCAGCCCGCCGGTGTGGGCGAGCAGTTCGGCCACGGTGGCCTCCCCCACGCCGGTGCCCGGCAGATGCTTCTCGAGGGGGTCACCGAGGTCGAGCAGTCCCTCGTCGCGCAGCCGCAGCACGAGGACGGCGGTGAAGGTCTTGGTGATCGAGCCGATCCGGTACTGCACGTTCTCGTCCGGGGCGTGCCCGTCCACCGAGGTCCGCGCACCGTGCCACACGGCCCTGCCGTCCCTCACCACAGCCGCCACCAGCGACGGCGCCCGCCCTTCCGCCTGTGCCTCGGCGATCCGGTGCAGCAGCGCTCGTCGCGTACCGGGGAGCAGCTCTTCCTGCGATGTCGTCATGAGCCCAGTCCATCCGGTGCGGCGCTGTGCGTCGAGTTCATTTCTCAGGTCTGGGCCATGTCGACGAACCGCGAGTAGTGACCCTGGAAGGCCACCGTGATCGTCGCGGTCGGGCCGTTACGGTGCTTGGCGACGATCAGGTCGGCCTCGCCCGCGCGCGGGGACTCCTTCTCGTACGCGTCCTCGCGGTGCAGCAGGATGACCATGTCGGCGTCCTGCTCGATGGAGCCGGACTCACGCAGGTCGGAGACCATCGGCTTCTTGTCGGTGCGCTGTTCGGGGCCACGGTTCAGCTGGGAGAGCGCGATGACCGGGACCTCCAGCTCCTTGGCGAGGAGCTTGAGGTTACGGGACATGTCCGAGACCTCCTGCTGACGGCTCTCGGCACGCTTGGAGCCGCCGGACTGCATCAGCTGGAGGTAGTCGATGACGACGAGTTTGAGGTCGTTGCGCTGTTTCAGACGGCGGCACTTGGCGCGGATCTCCATCATCGACAGGTTCGGGGAGTCGTCGATGTAGAGGGGGGCCGCGGAGACGTCCGGCATACGGCGGGCCAGTCGTGTCCAGTCCTCGTCGGTCATGGTGCCCGAGCGCATGTGGTGCAGGGCGACACGGGCCTCGGCGGACAGCAGACGCATCGCGATCTCGTTGCGGCCCATTTCGAGCGAGAAGATGACGCTCGGCAGGTTGTGCTTGATCGAGGCGGCTCGGGCGAAGTCCAGCGCGAGCGTCGACTTACCCATGGCGGGGCGGGCCGCGATGACGATCATCTGGCCCGGGTGCAGCCCGTTCGTCAGCGAGTCGAAGTCCGTGAAGCCGGTGGGCACACCGGTCATCTCACCGCTGCGCGAGCCGATGGCCTCGATCTCGTCGAGGGCACCCTCCATGATGTCGCCGAGGGGCAGGTAGTCCTCGCTGGTGCGCTGCTCGGTGACGGCGTAGATCTCGGCCTGGGCGCGGTTGACGATCTCGTCGACATCGTCGTCGGCCGCGTATCCCATCTGGGTGATGCGAGTGCCGGCCTCGACCAGGCGGCGCAGTACGGCCCGCTCGTGGACGATCTCCGCGTAGTACTCGGCGTTGGCCGCCGTCGGCACGGTCTGGACGAGCGTGTGCAGATACGAGGCGCCGCCGACCTTGTTGATCTCGCCGCGCTTGGTGAGTTCGGCGGCGATCGTGATGGGGTCGGCCGGCTCGCCCTTGGCATAGACGTCGAGGATCGCGGTGTAGATCGTCTCGTGGGCGGGCTTGTAGAAGTCATGGCCCTTGAGGACCTCGACGACGTCCGCGATGGCGTCCTTGGACAGCAGCATGCCGCCGAGGACGGACTGCTCGGCGTCGAGATCCTGTGGCGGCACCCGCTCGAAGGCCGAGCCGCCGCCGTCCCACTCGCCGTTCTCCCGGCCCCGGTCGTGCTGCTCGTCACGGCTCCGGCCGCCGTCCCCGCGCCGACGGGAGGCCGGCAGACGATCACTGGGACCGCTGTCGGCCCACGGGTCGTCCAAGGGCTCGGAAATGCTCACCGAGCCACCTCCTCCCGTCCGCCCAGCGGACCTCGCCGTGCCCCTCATTTCTACGGCACGACACTGACAGTTGAGAGGCCCAACTCCGGTTCCGTCGCGTCGGATTTGTGACGTTTCCGAGGTCGGCGGACCGAGCGGGCGCCGGACCACGTTAGGCCTGTCGGCACCGTCAGCCAATCTGGTTATCCACAGGCCATGTGGACGACGGCCCGGATGCTGTGGAGAAACTGGCAAAACCTGTGCACGACCCGGTGGACAGCCCTGTGAACAAGCCCTCGATCCCCCTAGAGAAATCGCTCTGACCTGCAAGGTTGTCGTCCACCGGCTGTGCAGAAGAAAAACTTCTCCGGTCGGATCAAGATCGGTTCGAACGGTGCGCGAGCCTACGCGACGTCAGACGGGAGGTAAGGACTGGAAAGCATTTGCACCTCTTACCTGTGGACGATTAGATTAGTGCCCATGCCACTGGCTCCCGCGACCCCCAGGCCCACCCGACGGCGGCACGACCGCGAGATCGTCGCGCTGGCCGTCCCGGCCTTCGGCGCACTCGTCGCCGAGCCGCTGTTCGTCATGGCCGACAGTGCGATCGTCGGCCATCTCGGCACCGCCCAGCTCGCCGGCCTCGGTGTGGCCTCGGCCCTCCTCACAACCGCCGTGAGCGTCTTCGTCTTCCTCGCCTACGCCACCACGGCCGCCGTCGCGCGCCGCGTCGGCGCGGGCGACCTCCAGGCGGCCATACGCCAGGGCATGGACGGCATCTGGCTGGCGCTCCTGCTCGGAGCCGCAGTCATCGCCGCCGTCCTGCCCCTGGCGCCCGGTCTCGTGTCCCTCTTCGGCGCATCGCACACCGCCGCTCCCTACGCGACGACCTATCTGCGCATCTCGGCCCTGGGCATCCCCGCGATGCTGGTCGTGCTCGCCTCGACCGGGGTGCTGCGCGGGCTCCAGGACACCCGGACCCCGCTGTATGTCGCCGTCGCGGGCTTCGTCGCCAATGCCGTCCTCAACGTCGGACTCGTCTACGGCGTCGGACTCGGCATCGCCGGCTCCGCCTGGGGAACCGTCATCGCCCAGTGCGGCATGGCGATGGTCTATCTCGCCGTGGTGGTCCGGGGCGCCCGTAAGCACGGAGCGTCCCTGCGCCCCGATGCCGCGGGCATCAGAGCCTCCGCACAGGCCGGTGCCCCCTTGCTCGTCCGTACGCTGTCGCTGCGGGCGATTCTTATGATCGCCACGGCCGTCGCGGCCCGCCTCAGTGACGCCGACATGGCCGCCCACCAGATCATCCTGTCCCTGTGGAGCCTGCTGGCCTTCGCTCTCGACGCCATCGCGATCGCGGGTCAGGCCATCATCGGGCGCTGTCTCGGCGCCGATGACGCCCAGGGCGCCCGAGAGGCGTCCCGCCGCATGGTCCAGTGGGGCATCACCACCGGTGTCGTACTGGGCCTGCTCGTGGTGGCCGCCCGGCCGCTGTTCCTCCCGTTGTTCACCAGCGACTCCGTGGTGAAGGGCGCGGCGCTGCCCGCACTGCTGATGGTGGCCCTCTCCCAGCCCGTCTGCGGGATCGTCTTCGTCCTGGACGGTGTCCTGATGGGCGCCGGGGACGGGCCCTATCTGGCCTGGGCCATGGTGGTGACCTTGGCGGTGTTCACCCCGGCCGCGCTGCTCGTCCCCGCGCTGGGCGGTGGCCTCACCGCACTCTGGGCGGCCATGACGCTCATGATGACGGTCAGGATGCTGACCCTCTGGCTGCGCGCCCGTTCGGGCCGGTGGATCGTGACGGGTGCGACGCGCTGACCGTTTCACGTGAAACATGCAGCGCCCGGCACGCAGCCGTGCCGACACCGCACGCGAAGGAAGAGGGGCCGCCCCGTAGGAGGCGGCCCCTCTCAGCTGATCAAGCTGAGCGCAGCGTCACGCCGCGACGACCTCGATGCTGACCTTGGCGGCAACCTCGGGGTGCAGACGCACGGACGTCTCGTGCGCGCCCAGCGTCTTGATCGGCGCGCCGAGCTCGATGCGGCGCTTGTCGACCTCGGGGCCACCGGAAGCCTTGATCGCGGAAGCGATGTCGGCCGGGGTGACGGAACCGAAGAGACGACCGGCGTCGCCGGAGCGGACGGCCAGACGGACCTTGACACCCTCGAGCTGGGCCTTCACAGCGTTGGCCTGCTCGATGGTCTGGATCTCGTGGATCTTGCGGGCGCGGCGGATCTGCGCCACGTCCTGCTCGCCACCCTTGGTCCAGCGGATAGCGAACTTCCGCGGGATGAGGTAGTTGCGAGCGTAACCGTCCTTGACGTCGACGACGTCGCCGGCGGCGCCGAGGCCGGAGACCTCGTGGGTGAGGATGATCTTCATGTGTCGGTCACCCTTCCCTTATCGCGCGGTGGACGTGTAGGGCAGCAGCGCCATCTCACGGCTGTTCTTGACGGCCGTGGCGACGTCACGCTGGTGCTGCGTGCAGTTGCCGGTCACGCGGCGGGCACGGATCTTGCCGCGGTCGGAAATGAACTTCCGCAGCATGTTCGTGTCCTTGTAGTCCACGTACGTGACCTTGTCCTTGCAGAAAGCGCAGACCTTCTTCTTCGGCTTGCGCACAGGCGGCTTCGCCATGGTGTTTCTCCTGTGTGATCAAGAAGTTTGGGTACGACCCGCCCTCGGTCCGAAGACCTAGAAGGGGGGCTCGTCCGAGTAGCCGCCACCGCCGCCGCCGGAGTTTCCACCCCAGCCGCCGCCACCCTGGCTGCCACCGGCGGGAGCGCCGGTCGCCCACGGGTCGTCGGCAGGAGCGCCGCCGCCCTGCTGGCCGCCGCCGGAGTTTCCACCCCAGCCGCCGCCACTCTGGCCGCCACCGCCGCCGTAACCGCCCTGGCCACCGCGAGCGCCACCGGAGGTCTTGGTGACCTTGGCCGTGGCGTTGCGCAGGCTGGCGCCGACTTCCTCGACGTCCAGTTCGTAGACCGTGCGCTTGACGCCCTCACGGTCCTCGTAGGACCGCTGCTTCAGTCGGCCCTGCACGATGACGCGCATGCCTCGCTGGAGCGACTCGGCGACGTTCTCCGCCGCCTGACGCCAGACCGAGCAGGTCAGGAAGAGGCTTTCGCCGTCCTTCCACTCGTTCGTCTGACGGTCGAAGGTGCGGGGAGTGGACGCGACGCGGAACTTCGCGACCGCCGCACCGGACGGGGTGAAGCGCAGCTCGGGGTCGTCGACAAGATTGCCGACGACCGTGATGACGGTCTCGCCTGCCATGGGGAACCTCTCGGCGGGTTTGCTCTGGCTGCTTGGTTGCTGCTACTCGAATTCCGAGATCAGCTGAGCGGGAGGGCTCAGTGGGTCTCGGGGCGGAGGACCTTGGTCCGGAGGACCGACTCGTTCAGGTTCATCTGGCGGTCGAGCTCCTTGACGACCGCAGGCTCGGCCTGCAGGTCGATGACCGAGTAGATGCCCTCGGGCTTCTTCTTGATCTCGTACGCGAGACGACGACGGCCCCAGGTGTCGACCTTCTCCACCTTGCCGTTGCCCTCACGGACGACGGAGAGGAAGTTCTCGATCAGGGGGGCGACAGCGCGCTCCTCCAGATCGGGGTCGAGGATGACCATCACCTCGTAGTGACGCATGTGGAACCCACCTCCTTTGGACTCAGCGGCCACGGTCGTTCCGTGGCAGGAGGGTTGTGATGCGTACGCAACAGTGTCTGTCAGTAAAACAGCCGCCACTGACAATCGGAGGCTCCCGCCGGGAGCCTCCGCGGTGGCCTGGGCAGACACCGGTGCAGACGGTACAGAGTACCCGCACACCGGCTTCCGGTTGAAATCCGGCCGGGGGGACCGCCAATCTGTACACGTCGGGTGTGTATGGCGCTACGATGCGCCGCCTTCCGCAGGAGGTGCCCCATGGCACAGCAGGTATTGCGACCCAACACCGCCGGATCCTTCCTCGCGACGGACGGCAAACCTCATCCCCTCCAGGACGCGCTGACCGTGGTGACGCTGGTCCTGGGTGTGACGTCCTTCGTCACGGCGATGTTCGACAACCTCCACCTGATCAGCTCCTGGACGGGCCTGGTGGGGATCATCACCGGCGCCTACGGCCAGTGGATCTCGGAGACCACACGTGAGCGCCTCGGTCTGATCCTGGGTCTCGGTGCCTCGGCCGTCGGTTTCTACCTGGGAATGGCGCACGGCGGACTGTTCGGCGGGCTCGGATGACCGTCCGGACGCCGTTCCTCGAACATCCGTAGAACATCCCTGACCACCCTCGGCGCGCGACAGGCCGGGGCGAAGGACCCGTGCGCCCAGTCGGGGCGCCCGCAAGGCGCAGTAGGCTTCGGCGCGAGAGCCGGAGCCCCTGTACCCATGGGGAGACACACCAGCCCGAGGAGCGCCCCCGACATGAGCCTGACCCTGAGGACCATCAGCCGCGAACAGCATCTGGCATACATCCAGAGCCTGCCGGCGGCGAGCCACATGCAGGTCCCGGCCTGGGCCGATGTCAAGGCGGAGTGGCGGTCCGAGAGCCTCGGCTGGTTCGACGACCGCACCGGCGAGATGGTCGGCACGGGTCTGGTCCTCTACCGCCAGCTGCCCAAGATCAAGCGCTACCTCGCCTACCTTCCCGAGGGGCCGGTCATCAACTGGTTCGCGCCGAATCTGGACGACTGGATCCAGCCGATGCTGGCCCACCTCAAGCAGCAGGGCGCCTTCTCCGTGAAGATGGGCCCGCCGGTGATCATCCGGCGCTGGGAGGCCCCTTCCATCAAGCAGGGCATCCAGGACCCGGACGTGAAGCGCCTGCGTGACATCGAGGCCGACTTCATCGAGCCGCGCGCTTTCGAGGTGGCCGACAAGCTGCGCCGTATGGGCTGGCAGCAGGGCGAGGACGGCGGGGCCGGCTTCGGGGACGTCCAGCCGCGTTACGTCTACCAGGTGCCGCTGGCCAACCGCTCCCTGGAAGAGGTCCACAAGAACTTCAACCAGCTGTGGCGCCGCAACATCAAGAAGGCGGAGAAGGCCGGCGTCGAGGTCGTCCAGGGTGGCTACCAGGACCTCGAGGAGTGGCAGCGGCTGTACGAGATCACGGCCGTGCGCGACCACTTCCGGCCCCGCCCGCTGTCGTACTTCCAGCGCATGTGGACGGCCCTCAACAGCGAGGACCCCAACCGCATGCGGCTCTACTTCGCCCGCCACAACGGCGTGAACCTCTCCGCGGCGACCATGCTGATCGTCGGCGGGCACGTCTGGTACTCCTACGGCGCCTCCGACAACATCGGCCGTGAGGTCCGGCCGTCGAACGCGATGCAGTGGCGGATGCTGCGCGACGCCTACGCGCTCGGCGCGACGGTCTACGACCTGCGCGGCATCTCCGACTCGCTGGACGAGACCGACCACCTCTTCGGCCTGATCCAGTTCAAGGTGGGCACCGGCGGGCAGGCCGCCGAATACCTCGGCGAATGGGACTTCCCGCTGAACAAGCTGCTCCACAAGGCTCTCGACATCTACATGTCACGTCGCTGATGTCCCGTTCGGTGCTTCCATACCTCTGACACCCCGCAGCCACGAGAAAGGTTCCAGGTCCGGCCATGGCGCTCACGCTCTACGTCGACACCGCGCGCTGGCGTGCGCACCACAAGCACGTGCAGGAGCAGTTCCCGGGGCTCGTCCCGGTCTGCAAGGGCAACGGCTACGGCTTCGGGCACGAACGCCTGGCCGAGGAGGCCACACGCCTGGGCTCGGACATCCTCGCCGTCGGTACGACGTACGAGGCCGCGCGCATAAAGGACTGGTTCGGCGGTGACCTGCTGGTGCTGACGCCGTACCGGCGGGGCGAGGAGCCCGTACCGCTGCCCGACCGGGTCATCCGCTCGGTGTCGTCCATCGACGGCGTGTACGGCCTCGTGGGCGCCCGTGTGGTCATCGAGGTGATGTCCACGATGAAGCGGCACGGCATCAGCGAGCAGGACCTGCCGCAGCTGCACTCCGCCATCGAGAACATCCGGCTGGAGGGCTTCGCCATCCATCTGCCGCTGGACCGCACCGACGGCTCGGACGCCGTCGAGGAGGTCATCGGCTGGATGGACCGGTTGCGCGCGGCCCGGCTGCCGCTGCACACGATGTTCGTCAGCCACCTCAAGGCCGACGAACTCGCCCGGCTCCAGCAGCAGTTCCCGCAGACCCGCTTCCGCGCCCGGATCGGCACGCGGCTGTGGCTGGGGGACCACGAGGCCACCGAGTACCGCGGGGCGGTCCTGGACGTCACGCGCGTCGCCAAGGGGGACCGGTTCGGCTACCGCCAGCAGAAGGCGGCCTCCGACGGCTTCCTGGTGGTCGTGGCAGGCGGTACGTCGCACGGGGTGGGCCTGGAGGCCCCGAAGGCGCTGCACGGCGTCATGCCGCGCGCCAAGGGCGTCGCACGGGCCGGCCTGGCGACCGTGAACCGGAACCTTTCTCCGTTCGTCTGGGACGGCAAGCAGCGCTGGTTCGCCGAGCCGCCGCACATGCAGGTGTCGATCCTGTTCGTGCCGGCGGACGCGTCCGAGCCGAAGGTCGGTGAGGAGCTGGTGGCCCATCTGCGGCACACCACCACGCAGTTCGACCGGCTCGTGGACCGGTGAGCGGCCCACGAACAGCCGAAAGGCCGTACACGGGAGTTCCGTGTACGGCCTTTTCCGTGCCCGCCGCCCCCGCGTGACGCGGGCGTCCGGGACCTGTTCGCTCAGAGCGAACGACCTGGCGGAGGTTCCGCCTCCGGGCTGCCCCACCCCACCTGAGGAGCGTCGAAATGGGCGGCGTGCCGCGGGGGATGGGCCGCGGCGCCGAGCACGAAGACGTCCGGCGCGCCGTCGAGCACGCCGCCCGAGGGGTCGTCGTCACCGGCGCGGCGCACCACGTCCCGCTCCGGCATGAGGATGTCCCGTACGACCACGGCGCACAGGTACAGCGTGCCCAGCAGATGCACCGCGATCGCCCATTGGTATCCATGGGTCGGCAGTCCCTTGTGGGCGTCTCCGCTGGTCGTGTACGCCAGGTACATCCAGATCCCGAGGAAGTACGCCACCTCGCACGCCTGCCAGATCAGGAAGTCACGCCACTTGGGCCGGGCCAGTGCGGCCAGCGGCACCAGCCACAGCACGTACTGCGGCGAGTAGACCTTGTTGGTCAGGATGAAGGCCGCCACGATCAGGAAGGCGAGCTGGGCGAAGCGCGGGCGGCGCGGAGCGGTGAAGGTGAGCACCGCGATTCCCGCGCAGCACAGCAGCATCAGCAGAGTGGCGAGCGTGTTGACCGTGTCGGTGCTGGGCGGGCTGGTCGAGTTCTGGGCCCAGATCAGCCAGAAGGAGCCGAAGTCGACCCCCCGCTCCTGGCTGAACGTGTAGAACTTCGACCAGCCCTCGAAGGCGAACGCCATCACCGGCAGGTTCACGGCCAGCCAGGCGACCGTCGCCCCGCCCAGGGCCACGCCGAAGTCCCGCCACTTGCCCGCGCGCCAGCACAGCACGAGCAGCGCGCCGAGCAGCAGGACGGGATAGAGCTTGGCGGCCGTGGCGAGCCCCAGCAGGACGCCGAACGCGAAGGAGCGGCCCCGCGACCACATCAGCATCGCCGCGGCCGTCAGAGCGACCGCCAGCAGGTCCCAGTTGATGGTGGCGGTGAGCGCGAAGGCGGGCGCCAGGGCGACCAGCAGGCCGTCCCAGGGGCGCCGGGCGTGCGTACGGCTCACGCAGACGGCGATGACGGCGGCGCACACCATCAGCATCCCGGCGTTGACGAACCAGTACACCTGCTCCTGGTGCTGGAGGCTGCCGCTGCCGGGGGTGAGCCAGGCGGCCACCTCCATGAACACTCCGGTCAGGACCGGGTACTCCAGGTACTCCATGTCGCCCTGGAGCTTGTCGAAGTACGGCACGAGCCCGTCGGCGAAGCCGCGCCCCTGGTAGAGGTGCGGGATGTCCGAGTAGCAGGCGTGCGTGTACTGCGAACTGGCGCCGAAGAACCAGGCGCCGTCGTAGCAGGGCGCCTTCTGGACCAGGCCGAGGGCGAACATGCCGATCGCCACCAGCACCACGACCCGTACCGGGGTCCACCAGGTCGTTCCGAGCAGGGCGTACCGCCCGACGGGGCCGCCGATCAGCTCACTGCCGGCCGCGGCGACCTCGTCCTCCCTGGTCGGCCGCACCGGATCCGGCTCGTGCACGCTCGTGGGCGTCGTTTCTGCACTGGGCATGGGGCACATCCTGCCGTACGTGTCCAGCAGTACGCCGAAGGCCGCCGCACCTCGTGAGGTACGGCGGCCCCGTGTTTCACGTGAAACACCCTCGGCGGGCGAAATGATCACCAACCGGACGTTTCACCGACTAGCCTGTCGACCCTCCGAAGAACCCTCCGTTGCCGTTGCCTCTGGTACTGCCGGTACCCGACGTGTCCGTGGGAGTCGGCGATGTGGTCACCCCACCGTCCGTGCCGCCGGTGGCCCCGCCAGTGGTGGTGCCGCAGTTGAACTTGAACCTGCAGGTCTCGGTCGCGGAGGGGGACGGCAGGGTGGCCGTCTCGCTGGGCGTCTCGCTGGGCGTCTCGCTCGGGGTCTCGCTCGGAGTGATGGTGACCGACGGGGTCGGGGAGGGAGCGCCCGCCTCGTCCGCGACCTCGCCGATCTTGGTGGCCTCCGGGAAGCCGGGGTCGCTGGCGTTCTTCAGTGCTTCCTTCATGTACTCGGTCCACACCAAGGTCGGAATGTCACCACCGTGGATGGACGCGACACCGGCCGTGCCGTTCATGGAGAGCAGTTCGTGGTCCTTCGGGTTCTCGCGGAACATGGCGACCGACGTCGACAGCTGCCGGGTGTAGCCGACGAACCAGGCCGACTTGTTGCTGTCGGTGGTACCGGTCTTGCCCGCCGCCGTACGGCCCAGGGCCTTGGCGTTCTGACCCGTACCGTTCTGGATGACGTTCTGCAGCACGTCGGTGACGTTGTTCGCGATGTCCGACGGCATCGCCTGCGAGGACTTCGGCTTGGTGAAGCTCCCCGTGTCCCGCCCGTTCTTCTTGACCTTGGTCACCGAGTACGGGTCCGTCTGCCTGCCGGAGGCGGCGAAGGTCGCGTAGGCGTCGGCCATGCGGACCGCACTGGGGGTCGAGGTACCGATGGCGAACGACGGGTTGAGGTTCTGCGACATGCTCTGGGGCAGGATGCCGGCGGCCTTGGCGACGTCTCGTACGTGCGTCATTCCCACGTCCACGCCGAGCTGCACGAACGGCGTGTTGATGGACTGCTCCATCGCCTTGCGCAGGGTGATGTAGCCCCAGCGGTGGTCGCTCTCGTTGTTCTGGTAGAAGACCGAGTTGTCCTTGTTCAGCACATAGGAGCCGTCCTGCTGCCTGACCTTGAGGTGGTCATTGCCGTTGTACTTGCTCAGCGGCGAGATTCCCTGGGGGTTCGTCTTGTACGTGCCGTACTGCATGGCCGCCGCGAGGACGAACGGCTTCCATGTCGAACCGACGGGGACACCCGAGGTGTCGGCGTTGTTGGTGAAATGGTTGTGTTCGTAACCCGCACCGCCGTACAGCGCGACGATCGCGCCGTCATTGGGCACCACCGAGGCCGCACCGAACTGGACGTACTTGTCCTTCTCGCGCGTCTTCGGGTCGAGCCGCTGCTTCTCGATCTTCTTGACGGCCGCGCTCAGGGCGTCGACCTTGTCCTTCTTGAACGTCGTGTAGATCTGGTAGCCGCCCTGGTCGAATTCCTTCTCCGAGATGTCGGAGTGCGCCAGGACGTACTTCTTCGCCGTGTCGGCCAGGTAGCTGATCTGGCCGGTCATGCCCTTGGTCGCCTTGCGGCCCTGAGGCTTCGGATACGACTTGATGGCTTCCTGGTACTGCTGGTCGGTGATGTGCTTGTCCTTGTGCATCTCGCCGAGAATCCAGCTCCAGCGCGCCTCGGAGCGCTTGCGGTTCGCGTCGGGGTTCGCCGCGGGGTCGATGTCCGAGTTTCCGGCCGGGTCGTAGTACGTCGGGCCCTTGAGCAGCGCGGCGAGGAAGGCGCACTGACTCGGCTGGAGTTTGACCGCGTCCACGTCGAAGTAGGTGCGCGCGGCCGCCTGGATGCCGTACGCGCCACGACCGTAGTACGAGGTGTTCAGATAGCCCTGCAGGATCTGCTGCTTGGAGAGCTTCGTGCCCACCTTGATGGAGATGAACATCTCCTTGAACTTCCTGGACAGCGTCTGGTCCTGGCTCAGGTAGGTGTTCTTGACGAACTGCTGGGTGATCGTCGAGCCACCCTGCGTCTGACCACCGCTGGCCATGTTGGCCAGGGCGCGGGCGATGCCCATGGGGTCGACGCCCGAGTCCTGGTAGAAGCTCTTGTTCTCGGCCGAGATCACCGCCCACTGCATGGCGTCGGGGATCTGGTCGATCGTGACGTTCTGCCGGTTCGCGCCCGTGCCGGTGGCGACCATCTGCGAGCCGTCGGCCCAGTAGTAGACGTTGTTCTGGGACTTGGCCGCGTCGTTCTCATTGGGGATGGAGACCATCGCGTAGCCGACGCCGACCATGGCCACCAGGCTGCCGACGAAGCCGATGAACATCCCGGAGACGAGCTTCCAGGAGGGCACCCAGCGGTGCCACCCGTCCTTGTCGTAGCGCGGGTAGTCGATGAACCGCTTCTTGGCGGGCATCGGACGGCCTCTTCCGCGCCCCGGCCCGCCCGGGCCGCCGCGTCGGCCACCCGGACCCTCGTCGACCGCTCTGCGGCGGCCTCCCGTGCTTCTCTGCGCCGCCCGACGGGCCTCGGCACGGCTGCCGTAGGGGCGCTCCTCGGCTCTGGCCCCATAGGCACCGGACCCATAGGAGTCGGAAGGGGACCCGGTGGCGCCTCGCGGTGCCGCGCGGCGGCCGGAGGACGAGCCGGACTGGCCGCGTCGGGCCGCGGCACGTCCGCCTCCCTGCGGCGGCGGCGGTTTGCGACGGTGCTCGCTCATCGAACGACTACTCCTCGGGCAGGCGCACCCTTGCGCGCCTGGAAAAGGCGGCTGGTTTCCGGTCCCCCCGAAGTACGGATGTGGTCGGTTTTGCATTCACCCGTACTGCACCGAGGACGTGGACGCTCCCCAGACGTCACTTGGTTCCCGGCGGTGTGCATGCCGCACAGACTACGCACCGCCAAAACCTGCTTTTACGGATATTCATCACAAATCAGGCAACTTGCCTCCTGCGAATCGGTGATGTGATCCCGTTCACCGCCCCCCCTCTTGTCGCATGCGGAAGGCCGTTCTATCGTGCTGATGTATCGAGTCGATACATCAGCGAGAGATAAGGACGAGAGGAGGCGACGATGAGCCGGCGTTCCGGCATCCTCGAGTTCGCCGTACTCGGCCTGCTCCGCGAGTCTCCGATGCATGGCTACGAGCTGCGCAAACGACTCAACACGTCATTGGGTGTGTTCCGTGCGTTCAGCTACGGGACGCTCTATCCCTGCCTCAAGACGCTGGTCGCCAACGGCTGGTTGATCGAGGAGCCGGGCAGCACCCACGAGGACGCCCTGGCCGCTCCCCTCGCGGGACGCCGTGCCAAGATCGTCTACCGGTTGACGGCGGAAGGTAAGGAGCACTTCGAGGAGCTGCTCTCGCAGACCGGCCCCGACGCGTATGAGGACGAGCACTTCGCCGCCCGGTTCGCGTTCTTCGGACAGACGTCACGCGACGTGCGCATGCGCGTACTGGAGGGCCGTCGCAGTCGGCTTGAGGAGCGCCTGGAGAAGATGCGCGCCTCGCTGGCCCGTACCCGGGAGCGACTCGACGACTACACGCTTGAGCTCCAGCGCCACGGGATGGAGTCCGTGGAGCGCGAAGTGCGCTGGCTGAACGAGCTCATCGAGAGCGAGCGGGCCGGGCGGGACCTCAGGGGTTCCGCGTCCGGGGGGCCCGCTCAGCAGGACACATCATTTGGAGCGACGGGCGGCCTGCCCCGTCCCGGGGACACCCCCGGGACGGATACGCCCGACGACACCGCCACGTGAAGCCCACGCAGGGCCTCACTCGTACACACAGGGAGCAACCGGAATGGGTTCGGTTCGCGTAGCCATCGTCGGCGTGGGCAACTGCGCCGCGTCGCTGGTGCAGGGAGTCGAGTACTACAAGGACGCCGACCCGGCGTCGAAGGTCCCCGGCCTGATGCACGTGCAGTTCGGCGAGTACCACGTCCGTGACGTGGAGTTCGTCGCCGCCTTCGACGTCGACGCGAAGAAGGTCGGCCTCGACCTCGCGGACGCCATCGGCGCCTCCGAGAACAACACCATCAAGATCTGCGACGTGCCCAACACCGGTGTCACCGTCCAGCGCGGCCACACCCTCGACGGTCTCGGCAAGTACTACCGCCTGACCATCGAGGAGTCCGAGGCCGAGCCGGTCGACGTCGTCCAGATCCTGAAGGACAAGCAGGTCGACGTTCTCGTCTGCTACCTGCCCGTCGGTTCCGAGGACGCGGCGAAGTTCTACGCCCAGTGCGCCATCGACGCCAAGGTCGCCTTCGTCAACGCCCTCCCGGTCTTCATCGCCGGCACCAAGGAGTGGGCGGACAAGTTCACCGAGGCGGGCGTCCCGATCGTCGGTGACGACATCAAGTCGCAGGTCGGCGCCACCATCACGCACCGCGTCATGGCGAAGCTGTTCGAGGACCGGGGTGTCGTCCTGGACCGCACGATGCAGCTGAACGTCGGCGGCAACATGGACTTCAAGAACATGCTCGAGCGCGAGCGCCTGGAGTCCAAGAAGATCTCCAAGACGCAGGCCGTCACCTCCCAGATCCCCGACCGGGAGCTCGGCGAGAAGAACGTCCACATCGGCCCGTCCGACTACGTGGCCTGGCTCGACGACCGCAAGTGGGCGTACGTCCGCCTCGAGGGCCGTGCCTTCGGTGACGTCCCGCTGAACCTGGAGTACAAGCTCGAGGTCTGGGACTCCCCGAACTCCGCGGGTGTCATCATCGACGCTCTGCGTGCCGCGAAGATCGCCAAGGACCGCGGGATCGGCGGCCCGATCCTCTCCGCGTCCTCGTACTTCATGAAGTCCCCGCCGGTCCAGTACTTCGACGACGAGGCCCGCGAGAACGTCGAGAAGTTCATCCGCGGCGACGTCGAGCGCTGAGACGGGCGCTCGACCGAGAACGCTCCTGCCAGGGCTGTGAGGGTCCCCGGGTTTCCAGCCCCGGGGACCCTCCCGCATGTGTGAGGCTGTGCCCCATGCCCGTCGTTCGCGACCTGCGCGTCCTGCTCCGCTTCCGGAACTTCCGGCGCCTGCTCGCCGTACGCCTGCTCTCCCAGTGCGCCGACGGGGTCTATCAGGTCGCGCTCGCCACGTACGTCGTCTTCTCCCCGGAGAAACAGACCTCGGCCACCGCGATCGCCTCGGCGATGGCCGTGCTGCTGCTCCCGTACTCGCTCGTCGGCCCCTTCGCGGGCGTCCTGCTGGACCACTGGCGGCGCCGTCAGGTCTTCGTGTACGGCAACCTGTTGCGCGCCGTGCTGGCGGCGGGCACGGCCGTCCTGATGGTCAGCCAGGTGCCGGACTGGCTGTTCTACGTCTCCGCGCTGTGCGTCACGGCCGTCAACCGCTTCGTTCTCGCCGGACTCTCCGCCTCCCTGCCGCGGGTGGTCGACACCGAGCGCCTGGTGATGGCCAACTCCGTCTCCCCGACCGCCGGAACGCTCGCCGCGACCGCCGGCGGCGGTCTCGCCTTCCTCGTACGGCTGGTGGTGTCGGACTCGGACGCCGCGGTGGTCCTGCTGGGCGCCGCCCTCTACCTGTGTGCGTCCCTCGCCTCGCTGACCATGGCTCCCGGACTGCTCGGCCCCGACCGCGACCATGAACTTCCGCACCTGGGCGCGGCGCTTGTGGGCACCGCGCGGGAACTGCTGGCGGCCGTACGGCATCTGGCCGCGCCGCAGCGCCGGGAGGCCGTCTGGGCACTGCTCACGATGACGCTGATGCGCTTCTGCTACGGCGCGCTGCTGGTCATGGTGCTGATGCTGTGCCGGTACGCCCTCTCCTCCACCCCGCAGGGCGGACTCCGCCTGCTGGGGCTCGCGTTGGGGATGTCCGGTGCCGGCTTCTTCGCGGCGGCCCTGGTGACGCCCTGGGCGGCCGGACGGCTAGGCCCCGGGCGCTGGATCGCCGTGTGTGCCGCGACGGCCGCGGTCCTGGAACCGGCCCTCGGACTGCCCTTCGCCACCGTCCCCATGCTGATCGCGGCCTTCGTCCTGGGACTGACCACCCAGGGGGCGAAAATCGCCACGGACACGATCGTGCAGTCCTGCGTCGAGGACGGCTTCCGTGGCCGGATCTTCTCCGTTTACGACGTTCTGTTCAACGTCGCCTTCGTCGGCGCCGCCGGGGCAGCCGCCTTGATGCTCCCGCCGGACGGCCGCTCCCCGGTCCTGGTGGTCACGGTCGCCGTCATCTACGGAGCGGTTGCTGTGGCTATGGGCCGCTTTGAGCGCCGGTAAGTGTCACATCAAAGAAACAGAGGGGCCCTGGGTTACAGGGTTGTCAGTGGGAACCGCTAACTTACGTGGGTCTTACCTCGCGCCATGCGCACCCATGTTCCAGCCATGCGCACCCACGTTCTAGGGGGACCCCCAAGTGACTACTCCGCCGCCCCAGGGCCAGAACCCGTTCGCACAGGGCCAGGCCCCGTACCCGCCGCAGCCGGGAGCGCCGCAGGCGGGCGCGCCGTACGCTCCGGTGCCCCCACAGCAGCCGAAGCGCAGCGTCAGGCAGTACCTGCGCATAGGCGGCATCATCGTCGGCCTCATCGTCGTTGCCGGCGGCTGGTACCTCAACCACAACAACGACGACGCCAAGAAGCTGGCTGTCGGGGACTGCCTGACGAACAACGGAACCGACAGCGATGTGAAGGTCAAGCAGCTGGACTGCAGCGACCCGAAGGCGGACTACAAGGTCCTCAAGAAGGACGGCAGCACCAGCGTGTCCACGATCGCCTGCCAGTCCGTCAAGGGAACGACCGCTGCCCTTGAGTGGAAGGAAGGCAGCGACTCGTTCGTTCTCTGCCTCGGAGACAACAAGTAGCGGTCAAGCGTGCTGTGGGGGGATGTTTCACGTGAAACATCCCCCCACAGTCCACTCGGCCCGGGGTCATGTTTCACGTGAAACATGACCCCGTTCGGCGATCTCAGCCCTGCTCGGCCCACCACTCCTTGAGTGCCGTCACCGCCGTGTCGTACTCCATCGGACCGTGCTCCAGGCGGAGCTCCAGCATGTGCTTGTAGGCCTTGCCCACCGTCGGGCCCGGTCCTACGCCCAGGATTTCCATGATCTGGTTGCCGTCGAGGTCCGGGCGGATCGAGTCGAGCTGCTCCTGCTCCTGGAGCTGGGCAATGCGCTCCTCCAGGCCGTCGTACGCCCGGGACAGTGCGGCGGCCTTGCGCTTGTTGCGGGTGGTGCAGTCGGAGCGGGTCAGTTTGTGGAGCCGGTCGAGAAGCGGTCCCGCGTCGCGGACGTAGCGGCGGACCGCGGAGTCCGTCCACTCACCGGTGCCATAGCCATGGAAGCGCAGGTGGAGTTCGACCAGACGCGAGACGTCCTTCACCAGCTCATTGGAGTACTTGAGGGCCGTCATGCGCTTCTTGGTCATCTTCGCTCCGACCACCTCGTGGTGATGGAACGAGACTCGGCCGTCCTTCTCGAAACGGCGCGTGCGCGGCTTGCCGATGTCGTGCAGCAGGGCGGCCAGGCGGAGGGTCAGGTCAGGACCGGCCTCCTCCAGGGCCATCGCCTGCTCCAGGACGATCAGCGTGTGCTCGTAGACGTCCTTGTGCCGATGGTGCTCGTCACGCTCCAGGCGCAGCGCGGGCAGCTCCGGCAGGACGTGGTCGGCCAGACCGGTGTCGACCAGAAGCCTGAGGCCCTTGCGCGGGTACGCGGACAGGATCAGCTTGTTCAGCTCGTCCCGGACCCGCTCCGCCGACACGATCTCGAGGCGGCCGGACATGTCCTTCATCGCCGTGACGACCTCGGGGGCGACCTCGAAGTCCAGCTGGGCGGCGAAGCGCGCGGCGCGCATCATCCGCAGCGGATCGTCCGAGAAGGAGTCCTCGGGCGTGCCCGGGGTGCGCAGCACCCGTGACGCGAGGTCCTCGAGCCCGCCGTGCGGGTCGATGAACTCCTTCTCCGGCAACGCCACGGCCATCGCGTTCACCGTGAAGTCACGCCGGACGAGGTCCTCCTCGATGGAGTCGCCGTACGACACCTCGGGCTTGCGCGAGGTCCGGTCGTACGCCTCCGACCGGTAGGTGGTCACCTCGATCTGAAAGCACCGATCAGCGTCTCCGACGCGGGCATCCTTCTGCGCCCCCACCGTGCCGAAGGCGATCCCGACCTCCCATACGGCGTCCGCCCACGGCCGCACGATCTTCAGTACGTCCTCGGGACGGGCATCGGTGGTGAAGTCCAGGTCGTTGCCGAGCCGGCCGAGCAGCGCATCGCGGACCGAGCCGCCGACCAGGGCGAGCGAGAACCCGGCCTCATGGAAACGGCGGGCCAGGTCGTCGGCGACGGGGGCCACCCGCAGCAGCTCGCTCACCGCGCGCTGCTGCACCTGGTTCAGGGCATTGGGACTGTCTTCGTTGGCGTTCGGCACAACAAAAGAGGGTACGTGGCCCGGACGGCCGGGAGCGCCCCCATTAAACGCCCGCGAACATCTACCGCGATAAGGGTCACAGGCTCCGCTCCTATTACGTACATCCACTCTCCGCTTAATAAAGGGCATACGGGATTTGTCACCCAGGTCCTCGATCTTGTGGAGCGGACCGCGGCACTTCCCCTCAGCGCACCTCGTTACCATGCGGGGACGCACATTCCGACGACCACTGACGACGACGAGGGACGGACGAGCGCGTGGCCGAGGCGGCAGACTTCCAGGGGATGAGTCCCTCACCTGCCCGCCGGTGGCTGAGGCGCACCGGGGCACTGCTCGCCGGGGCGCCTCTGCTGGCCGGTCTGCTCCAGCTGCCCGCCGCGACACCCGCCCGGGCCGCCTCCTCGGACGTGGTGTCCGTCTCACTGGACTCGCTCAGCCCCAGCGTCCCGACGGACGGGGACACGCTGACCGTGTCCGGCACGGTGACGAACAACGGCAAGCAGTCGGTCACCGGCGCCCACGTGGGCCTGCGCGTGGGGCCTGAGCTGACCATCCGCTCGGCCATCGACAGCGCCGCCGACCGGTCCGACAGCCTCCAGACCTCCGTCGGCTCCGAGGTCGGCGGCAAGTACGTCGCGAAGTTCGCCAAGCTCCCCCCGCACGTCGCCCAGCACTTCAGCATCGCCGTACCGGTCGACAAGCTCGACCTCGGCAGGGACGGTGTCTACGAGCTCGGCGTCTCGCTCTCCGGCCAGACCTCGGCGCAGCCCTGGGAGCAGGTGCTCGGCATCCAGCGGACGTTCCTGCCGTGGCAGCCGGACGAGGCCGACACCAAGACGAAGACGACGTTCCTGTGGCCGCTGATCTCCACCGTCCACATGACGGCGAGGACAGGCGCCGGCGAACAGCAGACGCCGGTCTTCCTCAACGACGACCTGGCCACGGACATCGCGCCGGGCGGCCGCCTGGCCCAGATGCTGGCCCTCGGCAAGGACCTCGACGTCACCTGGGTGATCGACCCCGACCTGCTCGCCTCCGTGGACGCGATGACGCGCAGCTACCGCATCCAGGGCGACGACGGCACCACCACGGCCGGCACGCACCAGGCAGTCGCCAAGCAGTGGCTCGCCGACCTGCAGAAGGCCGTGGTGGACAAGGAGGTCGTCGCGCTGCCCTTCGCGGACCCGGACCTGGCCTCCCTCGCCCACAACGGCACGAGCGTCACCGGCTCGCTGAGCCACCTCAAGGACGCCACGGACGTCATCATGAACACGGTGGAGCCGATCCTCCATGTGAAGCCGACCACTGACTTCGCCTGGCCCGTGAACGGCGCCGTCGACCCGTCGATCATCAAGGTCGCCACCTCCGCGGGCGCCGACAAGGTGATCGCCCGCAGCGACAGCCTCCAGGAGACCGGCGGCCTCACCTACGCGCCGTCCGCGGCCCGTCCGATCGGCGGCGGCACCACGGCGGTGGTCGCGGACTCACGGCTGTCCAGGGCGTTCGAGGGCGATCTGACGAAGGCGGACTCGGCCACGCTCGCCGTCCAGGAGTACCTGGCCCAGAGCCTGGCCCTGCACGTCCAGACGGACAGACAGCGCAGCGTCGTCGTCGCCCCGCAGCGCATGCCGTCCTCGAGCCAGGCCCAGGCGATGGCCCAGGCGATCGGGGCCCTCCAGGAGGCCAACTGGGTCCAGACCCAGGACCTCACCGCCGCCGCCAAGGCCAAACCCGACCCGAGCGCCACCACAAGGATCCCGTCGACGTCCGCGTACCCCTCCTCGCTGCGCAGGCAGGAACTGCCCCGGTCGGTGTTCGAACAGATCGCGCGCACACAGGACAAGCTCGACAACTTCCAGGTGATCCTCACCGACCCGTCCCGGGTGGCGACCCCCTTCGGGCGGGCCATAGACCGTGGGATGTCCACGTCATGGCGAGGCCGTACCGTCGGGGCGGACCACTTCCGGGCCGGCGTGGAGGCATGGCTCGACGAGCTCACCGACCAGGTCAAGCTGATCGACAAGTCCCCGACCAAGCTCTCCGGCCGCAGCGCCACCATCCCGGTGACCGTGCAGAACAACCTGGTGCAGGGCGTCGAGCACCTGGTCCTGCGGCTGACCTCGACCAATCCCACCCGCCTCAAGATCGGCGGCGAGGCGTACCAGGAGCAGCGCGTCGCGGTGTCCGGAGGGCACAGCCAGTCCGTGAAGTTCACCACGTCCGCCAACGCCAACGGCCAGGGGACCGTGATCGCCCAGCTGTACACCGAGGACGGCCAGGAGTACGGCAACGCGGTCAGCTTCGATGTGAAGGTCACCGAGGTCACGCCCACCGTGATGCTGGTCATCGGCGGCGGTGTCCTGCTGCTTGTCCTCGCCGGCTTCCGGATGTACACCCAGCGCAAGCGCGCGGCCGCCAAGGAGGCCGAAGAGGACGGCCCCGAGGACGCGGGCAAGGACGCCGACGGTCCCGAGAACCCCGAAGGCCCTGAAGACCGTCTTCAGGAGGAGTCCGACGCCCGCTGCGGGGCAGACGACCCGGAGCAGCCGAGTGACCCGACACCGGACACCGCACCGGAAAGCGCCGACCCGTCCGGGACGGGTGAGAGAGTGGACCGTTGAGCGATGTCGTGGCCGGTGGGCCCGGGGACGATGAGGTGGGGTAACCATGAACGCGCCGTACGAGGGTGACCGTGGCCAGGCCGCGGCCGGCTCGGGCTACCCCGAGCCGCCGCCCGAGCCCGGCCAGGTGCCGCCGCAGCCCGCAGCGGACATGTACCTCCAGGACGCCTACGACCAGGACCCCTACCGGGCACAGGACCTCTCCGCCCAGGACCCGGTCGCCGAGGCGCTCTACGACCGTGCCTCGCACCCTCCGCCGCCCCCGGGCACGTACGAGGCGCAGCAGCCGCTGTACTCCCAGCCGGCCCAGTCCCCGTACGCCCCCGACCCCCACGTGTGGGCCCAGACCCCCGCGCCGGAGCCGGAGCGCCCGGCGCAGTACATGCCGTACGGCGACAACCCCCGCACGACTCAGTTCGTGGGCGTGGACGACCTCGTCACGCACTCCGGCGAGGAGCACCACGAGCCGGACGCCTTCGCACATCTCTTCCGGGACCAGCAGCAGGGCGGCGGGCACCCCGCCATGGGGTCCCCGGCCGTTCCGGGCCCGGCCGCACCGGGCGTCGGCCCGGGCCCTGTGGGGCCGTACGCGGCGACCCCGCAGCATCCTGCCGCCGCCCCCCAGTACCCCGCCGCCCCGCACGCCGCGGCCGCCCACCCCGCCGCGCCTCATGCCGCCGGGGCACCCGCTCCGGCATCCGCCGGGGCCGCCGCTCCCGGCGCCGACTCCGCTTCCGCCGCGCCTGCCGCGAAGAAGGGCGGGCGGGCCTCGGGCCTGCTGAAGTCCAGCGCCGTAATGGCGGCGGGCACGATGGTCTCCCGGCTCACCGGCTTCGTCCGCTCCGCGCTCATCGTCTCCGCACTGGGCGTCGGCCTGCTCGGCGACACATTCCAGGTCGCCTACCAGCTGCCGACGATGATCTACATCCTGACCGTCGGCGGCGGCCTCAACTCGGTCTTCGTGCCGCAGCTCGTCCGCGCCATGAAGGAGGACGAGGACGGCGGCGAGGCGTACGCCAACCGGCTGCTCACGCTGGTGATGGTGGCGCTGGGCGCCCTCACGGGCCTCGCGATCGTGGCCGCCCCGGTCCTGATCCGGCTGCTGTCCGACTCGGTCGCCAGCGACCCGGCGGCCAATGAGGTCGGCGTCACCTTCGTCCGCTACTTCCTGCCCTCGATCTTCTTCATGGGCATCCACGTGGTGATGGGTCAGATCCTCAACGCCCGTGGGAAGTTCGGCGCGATGATGTGGACCCCGGTCCTCAACAACATCGTCATCATCGTCACGCTCGGCATGTTCATCTGGGTGTACGGCAGCGCCGCCAACTCCGGAATGACGGTCACGAGCATCCCGCCGGAGGGGCAGCGGCTGCTCGGCATCGGCGTACTGCTCGGCCTCGTCGTCCAGGCCCTGGCGATGATCCCGTACCTGCGGGAGACCGGCTTCCGGCTGCGGCTGCGCTTCGACTGGCGCGGGCACGGCCTCGGCAAGGCGGCCACGCTCGCCAAGTGGACCATCCTGTTCGTCCTCGCCAACCAGGCGGGCGCGCTCGTCGTCTCCCAGCTGTCCACCGCGGCCGGCAAGGCCTCGCCCGTCGACGGCACCGGCTTCGCCGCCTACGCCAACGCCCAGCTGATCTGGGGCCTGCCGCAGGCCATCATCACGGTCTCGCTGATGGCGGCCCTGCTGCCGCGCATCTCGCGCTCGGCCTCCGAGGACGACGCGGGCGCGGTCCGCGACGACATCTCGCAGGGTCTGCGGACGACCGCCGTGGCGATCGTGCCCATCGCGTTCGGCTTCCTGGCCCTCGGCATCCCGATGTGCACGCTGATCTTCGGCTCCTCGGGCACCAGCGAGGCCACCAACATGGGGTACATGCTGATGGCCTTCGGCCTCGGCCTGGTCCCGTACTCCGTGCAGTACGTCGTCCTGCGCGCCTTCTACGCCTACGAGGACACCCGCACACCGTTCTACAACACGGTGATCGTGGCCGCGGTCAACGCGGGAGCCTCGGTGCTCTGTTACTTCCTCCTCCCGGCCCGCTGGGCGGTCATCGGCATGGCCGCCTCCTACGGCCTCGCCTACGCGATCGGCGTAGGGGTTGCCTGGAAGCGGCTGCGGAAGCGGTTGGGCGGCGATCTGGACGGCTCTCGCGTACTGCGGACGTACGCGCGTCTGTGCATCGCCTCGGTGCCGGCGGCGCTGCTCAGCGGCGCGGCCTGCTACGGGATCGGACACACCCTCGGCCAGGGCGTCGTCGGCTCGTTCGCCGCACTCCTGGCGGGCGGTGCCGTACTGCTCGGGATCTTCTTCGTCGCTGCCCGGCGTATGCGCA
This sequence comes from Streptomyces sp. HUAS 15-9, assembly GCF_025642155.1. Taxonomy (NCBI): domain Bacteria; kingdom Bacillati; phylum Actinomycetota; class Actinomycetes; order Kitasatosporales; family Streptomycetaceae; genus Streptomyces; species Streptomyces qianjiangensis. The sequence continues at coordinate 4,392,676 of NZ_CP106798.1, forward strand.
TCGAGGAGCTCAACTCCCTCGTCGGCATGGTGCGCGGGCGTCTGGGGCGCTGAAGAGGGGGTACGCGCACAACCATCGTCCGCCGCCGCGTGTCGTGCATAGCGGCGGACTGTGGGCACAATTGGTTTCGGCGTCGGACAGCGTGCAACGGATGGGGAGGCAGGGACGACGGTGGCGGAACGGAGCACGGCTGCCGTCGACGTGGCAGACAACAGCGGTGACGAGCCGCTGACCGCCAAGGCGGACCAGTCCACGGCCGACGGGGTGGCCCAGAACCCGGAGCTGGACACGGACAGCAACGAGGCACAGGGGAGCGGCGGGACCGATGGTGGTCCCGGGAAGGCAGCACCTTCCGAACTGCACAGCGGTCACAAACTCGCCAGGCGTTACCGCCTGGAGGAGTGCGTCACCCGTCTGGACGGATTCAGCAGCTGGAGAGCGGTCGACGAGAAACTCCGCCGCGCCGTCGGCGTCCATATCCTGCCCGCGGACCACGCACGAGCCCGCTCGGTGCTGGCCGCGGCCCGTTCAGCCGCACTGCTCGGCGATCCCCGCTTCGTCCAAGTCCTGGACGCGGTCGAGGAGAACGACCTCGTCTATGTCGTGCACGAGTGGCTGCCCGATGCCACGGAGCTGGGCACCCTGCTCTCCGCCGGGCCGTTGGAGCCGCACGACGCCTACCAGATGGTCAGCCAGGTGTCCTCCGCCATGGCGGCCGCTCACCGCGAGGGCCTCGCCCATCTGCGCCTCAACCCGAACGCCGTACTGCGCGCCTCCACCGGCCAGTGGCGCATCCGGGGGCTCGCCGTGAACGCCGCGCTGCGCGGCATCAGCTCCGACACCCCGCAGCGCACCGACACCGAGTCGATCGGCGCCCTGCTGTACGCGGCGCTGACCCAGCGGTGGCCCTACGAGAACGACGCGTACGGCCTGTCCGGGCTGCCCAAGGACATCGGCCTCATCGCGCCCGACCAGGTGCGCGCGGGCGTCCACCGGGGCCTGTCCGAGCTCTCCATGCGCGCGCTCGTCAACGACGGTGCCACCGCCTCCCGGCACGAGTCCGCGTGCACCACGCCCGAGGAGCTGGTGAAGGCAATCGGCGAGATGCCCCGCATCCGCCCGCCGGAGCCCGCGTTCACCGCACCACCCGAGTACCAGCGCACGACGTACCAGCAGGGCACGTACGGCCGTCCGGCCGCGCATCCCGGCGTCACCCAGCCGCTCACGACGCCGCCGCCCCCACTGCAGAGCCGCACCGGCAAGGCCCTGAAGTGGGCGGTGTCCGCCCTCCTCATCGCGGCCCTGGGCCTGGGCAGCTGGCAGCTCGCGGACGCCCTGATGGACCAGAGCGGCAAGTCCGAGGACACGCCGAGCTCACAGTCGACGGACGACGGCGACAAGGGCCCGAAGAAGCCGACGTCCGGCACTCCCATCCCCATCAAGGGCGCTCGCGACTTCGACCCGTTCAGCGACCAGACCGAGAAGCCGGCCGACATAGGGAAGGTCTACGACAGCAGCACGACCTCTTACTGGCAGACGGACTTCTATCTGAGTCCGAAGTTCGGCAACCTGAAGCCAGGCGTCGGTGTCATCCTCGACCTCGGCAAGGTCCAGCAGGTCGGAAAGGTGACGGTCACCTTCGTCGGGCAGACTTCGGTCGAACTCCGTGCCGCTGGTGCGGACGCGGGTTCGGAGCCGACGTCTTTCGACGCCTACACCAAGACGGCCGACGGCTCGGGTACGACGGTCGTGCTCCAGCCCGGCAAGTCCCTCAAGACTCGGTACCTTCTGGTGTGGTTGACCAAGCTGCCCGCGGACAATGAGGGCCACTGGCGGGGCAGAGTGGCGGACATCAAGGTGACCAGCTGAGGTCTCCACTCGGGAGGGGTAGATGGCGGAAGGCGCCGGATACGACGGAGTGAGCGACCAGGACCTGCTCGCCCGCCATGTGGAAGGCGACCCCGATGCCTTCGGTGAGATCGTGCGGCGGCACCGGGACCGGCTCTGGGCGGTCGCGCTGCGGACGCTGGGGGACCGTGAGGAGGCCGCTGACGCGGTCCAGGACGCCCTGGTGTCCGCCTACCGGGCCGCGCACACCTTCCGGGGGCAGTCGGCCGTCACGACCTGGCTGCATCGCATCACCGTGAACGCCTGCCTGGACCGTGCCCGCAAGGCGGCCTCCCGGAAGACCGCTCCCGTCGACGACACCGAGCGCCTGGAACAGCTCCTCGAGCCGCACGAGTCGGCCTCGGCGCCGGCCGAGCGGAACGACCTGCACCGCCAGCTCCTCGAAGCCCTCGGCACACTTCCCCACGAGCAGCGTGCGGCCCTCGTCCTGGTGGACATGCAGGGCTACCCCGTGGCGGAGGCGGCCCGCATCCTCGATGTGCCGACCGGAACGGTGAAAAGCCGCTGCGCTCGGGGTAGAGCAAGGCTGCTGCCACTGCTCTCCCATCTCAGGCCGGAAAACGCCGCCGACGGGACAGAGCCGGGCTCGGGACGGAACCGGGCGCCGGGGACTTCCGTCCCACCGGCAGCGGGACCTCAGAACAGAGGTCCACACACCGGACCGAGCGATTCAGCCGCAGTGAAGGGCGGAGGTGGGCGAGCGTGACTTCCACGACGGACACAACCGGGCACCCGGACGTCGCCGAGATCTCCGACCTCACCGAAGGTCTGCTCCCGCCCACACGGACCGCGGACGTACGGCGCCATCTGGACGAGTGCGAACTGTGCACGGACGTCTTCACCTCGCTGGAGGAGATCCGGGGCCTCCTGGGCACGCTGCCGGGCCCGGTGCGGATGCCCGACGACGTCGCCGGGCGTATCGATGCCGCCCTCGCCGCGGAAGCCCTGCTGCAGGCCACCGCCGCCGGGTCCGCGGACACGCCGGTCCTGGTCTCCGCCTCCCCCGAGCTGTCGGACGAGGACGCCGAGGCGCCTGTTTCACGTGAAACATCGGCACCGGTGGACCGGCCCGCCGGACGCCCCCATGCGGCGACCGGCCCGGGCCGCAAGGACCGCGGACGCGGCCGGCGTCGCCGGACGGTCGTCCTGGGAGCCGTCTTCACCGCTGCCCTGCTGGGGGCCGGTTCTCTCTTCCTGGAGTCGCTGGGCAACGACCAGCCGACCACCGCGGCGCACGACGCCTTCTCCAGCGGAAGCCTCAAGGGCCAGGTGACGGATCTGCTCACCACGAAGAAGGGCCTGCCGCACGGCTCCGGGAGCCAGAAGCCCCGGCTGGGGATCCAGTCGGAGACCGAGACACCCGGGTCGACCGCCAAGACCCTCATCCAGCCGCAGATCCCGGTCCCCGGCTGTGTGCGGCAGGGCATCAACAACACCGGCGCCGTCCTGGGCGCCCAGAAGGGGACATACGAGGGAACGGATGCCTATCTCGTCATCCTGCCCGACGCGGGCGACAACACACGGGTGACGGCATACGTCGTCGACGCAACCTGTATGAAGATGAGCAAGGAGGCGGCCACCCCCGGCAAGGTCCTTCTGACGCAGTCCTTCGCGCGTCCCTGAGCGACCGTTCTTCGTCTCGGCCCAGCGTGGTGAATCCCTACCCATGTGGCATCCCGTGTGCCCGGACACACCGGGAATGCGGGACCCTTAGGATCCGTTGGGTGGGGTGAGGGTCCCGAAATGGCTCCCACCGGTCGACTGAGACAGACCAGAGACGAGGAATCAAGCCGTGAGCGACGTCCGTAACGTGATCATCATCGGCTCCGGGCCCGCCGGGTACACGGCGGCGCTGTACACCGCGCGGGCGTCGCTGAAGCCCCTGGTGTTCGAGGGTGCCGTCACCGCGGGCGGTGCGCTGATGAACACGACCGAGGTGGAGAACTTCCCCGGCTTCCGCGACGGGATCATGGGCCCCGATCTCATGGACAACATGCGCGCCCAGGCCGAGCGCTTCGGCGCCGAGCTCATCCCGGACGACATCGTCTCCGTCGACCTGAGCGGTGAGATCAAGACCGTCACGGACACCGCGGGCACCGTCCACCAGGCCAAGGCCGTCATCGTCACCACCGGCTCCCAGCACCGCAAGCTCGGCCTGCCCAACGAGGACGCCCTCTCCGGCCGTGGTGTCTCATGGTGCGCCACCTGTGACGGGTTCTTCTTCAAGGACCAGGACATCGCAGTGATCGGCGGCGGTGACACCGCGATGGAGGAGGCCACCTTCCTGTCGCGCTTCGCCAAGTCCGTGACGATCGTGCACCGCCGGGACAGCCTGCGCGCCTCCAAGGCGATGCAGGAGCGTGCCTTCGCCGACCCGAAGATCAAGTTTGCCTGGCACAGCGAGGTCGCCGAGATCCAGGGCGACCAGAAGCTCTCCGGCCTCAAGCTCCGCAACGTCAAGACCGGCGAGCTCTCGGACCTGGCGGTGACGGGTCTGTTCATCGCGATCGGCCACGACCCGCGCACCGAGCTGTTCAAGGGCCAGCTGGACCTCGACGAGGAGGGCTACCTTAAGGTCGACTCGCCCTCCACCCGGACGAACCTGACGGGCGTCTTCGCCGCGGGTGACGTGGTCGACCACACCTACCGTCAGGCGATCACCGCGGCCGGCACCGGCTGCTCCGCCGCTCTCGACGCCGAGCGTTTCCTCGCCGCCCTCGCGGACGGTGAGAAGGCCGAGCCCGAGAAGACCTCCGCCTGATTCCCCTTCCCGCCCCACCGCACGATCAAGTTAAGGAGCCCGCCGTGGCCGGCACCCTGAAGAATGTGACCGACGACTCCTTCGAGCAGGACGTCCTCAAGAGCGACAAGCCCGTCCTGGTGGACTTCTGGGCCGCCTGGTGCGGACCGTGCCGCCAGATCGCGCCGTCCCTCGAGGCGATCGCCGCCGAGCACGGCGACAAGATCGAAGTCGTCAAGCTCAACATCGACGAGAACCCGGCTACGGCCGCCAAGTACGGCGTCATGTCCATCCCGACCCTGAACGTCTACCAGAACGGCGAGGTCGCCAGGACGATCGTCGGTGCGAAGCCGAAGGCCGCGATCGTCCGCGACCTTGAGGACTTCATCGCCGAGTAGTCGGCAGGGCCGTCGAGGCGACGGCGGATGTTTCACGTGAAACACGAATGGGCCAGCCCGGAAGGGCCGGCCCATTCGGCGTTTCCAGCGGGTCTCAGAGCGGCCGCAGCACGGGTTCCTTCTGTACGGCCCCCAGCAGCCGGTCGATGGCGAGCTCCACGTCTTCCTTCCAGGAGAGCGTGGACCGCAGTTCCAGCCGCAGCCGCGGATGGATGGGGTGCTGCCGGACCGTCTTGAAACCCACGGCCAGAAGGTGGTCGGCGGGCAGGACACAGGCCGGCTCCTTCCAGCGCGCGTCACCGAAGGCCTCGATCGCCTTGAAGCCGCGTCGCAGCAGATCCTTGGCGACCGTCTGGACCATCACTCTGCCGAGCCCCTGCCCCTGATAGCCGGGCAGGATGAAGCCGGTGATCAACTGCACGGCGTCCGGGGAGACAGGGCTCGTGGGGAACGCCGTGGAGCGGGGAACGTAGGCGGGCGGAGCGTAGAGCACAAAGCCGACCGGTGCGTCGTCGACGTAGACCACGCGGCCGCAGGACCCCCAGTCCAGCAGGACGGCGGAGATCCAGGCCTCCTTCTCCATGGCGGGGGTGCCCGCCCTTACCGCGGCCTCACCGCTGACGGGGTCCAACTCCCAGAAGACACACGCCCGACAGCGCTGGGGAAGGTCCTGAAGGTTGTCCAGCGTGAGTGGTACGAGCCGACGCCCCATGAAGGCTGTTCCTCGCTTTCTTCGCCCGCGGCATCGCAAGCGGCTGTCAGAGCGCTGCGTTCCCTGAGCAGACTGCCGACGAAACCGCCGACCGCGCCCAAGCCCAGGCCCGCGCTCACCAGTCCGGTACGGCTCATCATTCGCATGGCCCCCGCCTCCCACTCAGAGGTGCTGCCAGGTGGACGCGCCAAACCCGATCGCATCGTATCCACGATGCGATTGCATCGATAGCGCCTGAAAGCAAAGAGCGGATCGTGTTCCGGTACGCACCGGACACCATCCGCTCAGCTGCCTGAACAAGCGGCCCCCGGCCAAGGAGGGCCGCCCGGGGATCAGTCCTCCGCCTCCTCGGACAGATCGTCCTGGACGCCCCGCTGCAGGACCGGCCCCTCGCCCGGGGCGAGCGTGCCGAGGATCCGCTCAAGGTCATCCATCGAGGCGAACTCGACGGTGATCTTACCCTTCTTCTGGCCCAGGTCGACCTTCACCCGCGTCTCGAAACGGTCCGACAGACGCGTCGCGAGATCGCTCAGTGCCGGGGAGACCCGGGCACCGGCACGCGGTCCCTTGGCCCGCTGTGTCGTCTGGGGCCGCGATCCCATGAGGGTCACGATCTCCTCCACGGCCCGCACCGAGAGCCCCTCGGCCACGATCCGGTGGGCCAGGCGGTCCTGCTCCTCCGAATCCTCGACGGACAGCAGTGCGCGGGCATGTCCGGCGGAGAGGACTCCGGCGGCGACCCGGCGCTGGACCGCGGGGGAAAGCTTCAGCAGACGCAGGGTGTTGGAGACCTGCGGACGGGAGCGCCCGATGCGGTCCGCCAGCTGGTCGTGCGTGCAGTTGAAGTCCTTCAGCAACTGGTCGTAGGCAGCGGCTTCTTCCAGCGGGTTCAGCTGGGCTCGGTGCAGGTTCTCCAGCAGCGCGTCCAGGAGGAGCTTCTCGTCCTCCGTGGCCCGCACGATCGCCGGGATCGCCTCGAGGCCGGCCTCACGGCAGGCACGCCAGCGCCGCTCACCCATGATGAGTTCATAGCGGGCGGGGCCGAGCTGCCGTACGACGACGGGCTGGAGGAGACCGACCTCCTTGATGGAGGTGACCAGTTCCTTCAGCGCCTCTTCGTCGAAGACCTCACGCGGCTGGCGCGGGTTCGGTGTGATGGACTCGAGGGGGATCTCGGCGAAGTGGGCGCCCACCGGAGGCGCGGGCGTCTCCGCGAAGCCGTTCATCGCCGGCTCCTCGGTTTCATGTGAAACGGGCGGCAGCGTGGCCACCTTCGCCGCGGCCACCCCACGGTCGCTCGACAGCACCGGAACCGCTGCGGGGGACGCGGGAGCCGCACCACCCAACGCGGTCTGGGCCGGTGTCCTCTCCGTCGGGGCAGCGGGAATCAGTGCGCCGAGTCCACGGCCCAGACCCCTCCGTCGCTCGCTCACTGGATCCCCTCCACCATGCTCGGGTTGTTCTGGGCGCCGATGTGGGCCTGCGTCGGGTCATAGCTGACACCGACACCCTTCAGCGCGATTTCTCGGGCGGCCTCCAGATAGGAGAGGGCACCGCTCGATCCTGGATCGTATGTCAGCACCGTCTGCCCATAGCTGGGCGCCTCGGAGATACGGACCGACCGGGGAATGCTAGTGCGCAGCACCTCATCACCAAAGTGGCTGCGCACCTCGTCCGCGACCTGGGAGGCGAGACGCGTCCGGCCGTCGTACATGGTGAGCAGGATCGTCGATACATGCAGGGCGGGGTTGAGGTGGCCCCGCACCAGGTCGACGTTGCGCAGCAGCTGCCCCAGGCCCTCCAGCGCGTAGTACTCGCACTGGATCGGGATCAGGACCTCCTGTCCCGCGACCAGAGCATTGACCGTGAGCAGACCGAGAGACGGCGGGCAGTCGATGAGGATGTAGTCCAGCGGCTGCTCGTATGCCTGGATCGCACGCTGCAGCCTGCTCTCCCGCGCCACGAGGGACACCAGCTCGATCTCCGCACCGGCGAGATCGATCGTGGCGGGGGCGCAGAAGAGCCCCTCCACATCGGGGACCGGCTGCACGACATCCGCGAGAGGCTTGCTCTCGACCAGCACGTCGTAGATGGAAGGAACATCGGCGTGATGGTCGATCCCCAGCGCAGTGGACGCATTGCCCTGTGGGTCGAGGTCGATCACCAGGACGCGGCCGCCATGCAGGGCCAGTGAAGCGGCAAGATTGACGGTCGTCGTCGTCTTGCCCACACCGCCCTTCTGGTTGGCAACGACCACGACCCGGGTCTGCTCCGGTCGTGGCAGTCCTTCGCCGGCGCGGCCCAAAGCCTCCACCGCCAGCTGGGCAGCACGACCGATCGGAGTGTCGTCCATAGGAGGCGGTGTTTCACGTGAAACATCCGCCCCCATCGACTCGGTACGGGGACCGGGGACCGGATCGGTCATCGGTCCCGCGATGTTGGCGTCGGACCGCAAGGATTCACTCTCCTCGACTTCAGGCTCGCAATGAACAGAGCCTCCCATGTCTTCGGGGTCGCGAACCAGTGAGGCCTGTTGTTCTGTGGAGAAATCCACCTCTGTGGACAACTCCGATGCCTCTCCGAGTGAACCGAGAGGCCTGCGGTCGCGGGGTTCGGCCGCCGCGCGGCCGCGACTGATGATGCCGTGCAACAGTGAGCGACGTTTCACGTGAAACACGATGCACAGCGGCCGCGGCCGGGCCCTCACGACACTCCGGCACGCATGGGTCTGGCAGCTTGTGTGGAGTACGTCTCGTCCACAGGACGGATCAGCGCCGTCGGCGTGCCCGCCCCGTACGGGCGGCCTTCGCCCGCTTCGCCGCGAACCGCACCCCGCCGGGACTCTCCCCGACCTCGACCCGCACCACCGTGGACAGCGGGTCCACGACGCCTTCACCCACGTGGAGCACGGACGTCTCCACCGCCCCGAGCTTGCTCAGCGCGGTGGCCGCGCTCTTGAGCTCCTCCTCGGCGGTGTCACCCTTCAGGGCAAGCATCTCGCCGTACGGCCGCAGCAGCGGGATGCCCCAGGTGGCCAGCCGGTCCAGCGGAGCCACGGCCCGTGCCGTCACCACATGGACCGGTGGCAGCGTGCCCATGACCTCCTCGGCACGGCCACGCACGACGGTGACGTGATCAAGACCCAGGAGCTCGACAACCTCGGTGAGGAAGGTCGTACGCCGCAGCAGCGGCTCCAGAAGCGTGATCTTCAGGTCCTCCCGGACAAGCGCCAGGGGAATGCCCGGAAGCCCCGCGCCCGAGCCGACGTCGCACACCGTCACCCCCTCGGGGACGACTTCCGAGAGCACCGCACAGTTCAGCAGGTGGCGCTCCCACAGGCGGGGCACTTCCCGCGGGCCGATCAGACCACGCTGCACGCCCGCCTCGGCGAGCAGTTCCGCGTAGCGGACCGCATCGGCGAAGCGATGACCAAACACCTCCCGCGCCTGTTCGGGCGCAGGGGGGAGCTCCGCTGCCTCCGTCACGGGGACCGTCCTTCCGTACAGCGCCGGCGCACCGAGCGCCGGCCACCAGAACTATCAGGCTGACAAAGTTCGGCCCCGTCTGCGCAACAGACGGGGCCGGTGGAATGGTGAGACCGATCAGGCGGGCAGCACGACGACGAAGCGCTGCGGCTCCTCGCCCTCCGACTCGCTGCGCAGCCCCGCGGCCTTGACCGCGTCGTGCACGACCTTGCGCTCGAACGGGGTCATCGGCTTGAGCTTCACGGGCTCGCCGGAGCTCTTGACCTCGGCGGCGGCCTTGGCACCCAGCTCGGAGAGCTCGGCGCGCTTCTTGGCACGGTAGCCCGCGATGTCCAGCATCAGCCGGCTGCGGTCCCCGGTCTCCCGGTGCACGGCCAGTCGGGTCAGCTCCTGCAGAGCCTCCAGCACCTCGCCGTCCCGGCCGACCAGCTTCTGCAGGTCGCGGCTGCCCGCGTCGCTGATGATCGACACGGAGGCGCGGTCGGCCTCGACGTCCATGTCGATATCGCCGTCGAGATCGGCGATGTCCAGCAGACCCTCGAGGTAGTCCGCCGCGATCTCGCCCTCCTGCTCCAGGCGGGTCAGGGTGTCTGCACCCTCGGCAGCGGCGGAGGTGGTGCCTTCCGTCACGGGATGGACTCCTTCTTACTTCTTGGACGGGGACTTGGGCCGCTGCGGACCCTTGCGCTGACCGGACTGGGCCTTGCTGCGGTTCCCGGTGCCGGGCTTCGGGTCCTGCTTGGCGGCGGGCTTGGCGTCCTGCGGCTCGTCGGACTTCTCCAGCGAGGTGGTCGGCGTGGGGTCGTCGGCCTGCTTCGGGCCGCCGGACTGCCGCTGCGCCTTCGACTGGCGCTTGGGCTGCTGGCGCCGGGGAGCGGCGGTCGTACCGTCCTCGGACACAGCGGCGGCCGGGCTCTCGCTCTTCACCACGGTGCCGTCGGCCTCGGCGGCGAGGCCCGCCTTGCTCAGGGCGTTGATGAACTTGCGCTCGAACTCGTTGCGGTCACGGCCCTTGGCGACAATCGCCTTGACGATGGTCTTCTCGCTGCGGCGACGGGTCTTGCCGTGGCTCGTCACGTGCTTGGTCAGACGCTCCAGGTAGGCGGCCTGGGCCTTGGAACCCGGGGTCGGGTTGTTGTGGATGACGTACATCTGCTGGCCCATGGTCCACACGTTGGTGGTCAGCCAGTAAACGAGGACACCGACCGGAAAGTTGATGCCGAAGACAGCGAACATGACCGGGAAGACGTACATCAGCATCTTCTGCTGCTGCATGAACGGTGTCTTCACCGTCGTGTCGACGTTCTTCGTCATCAGCTGACGCTGCGTGTAGAACTGCGACGCCGACATCAGGACGATCATGATCGCGGTGACGACCCGGACGTCGGTGATGGAGGCACCGAGCGACTCAACCTTCGCCGCACCGTCCGTGAACTTCGCGGCCAGCGGAGCACCGAAGATGTGCGCCTTCTGCGCGCTCTCCAGGAGACTCTGGTTGATGACACCGATGGTCTGGCCCGACGCGATGCCGTTGAGCACGTGGTACAGGGCGAAGAAGAACGGGGACTGCGCCAGGATGGGAAGGCACGAGGAGAGCGGGTTGGTACCCGACTCCTTGTACAGCTTCATCATCTCTTCGGACTGACGCTGCTTGTCGTTCTTGTAGCGCTCCTGGATCTTCTTCATCTCGGGCTGGAGCGTCTGCATGGCCCGGGTCGCCTTGATCTGCTTCACGAACAGCGGGATCAGGCAGATACGGATCAGGATCACCAGGGACACGATGGACAGGCCCCAGGCCCAGCCGGTGTCAGGGCCGAAGATGGCGCCGTACACCGTGTGGAACTGGACGATGACCCAGGAGACGGGTGTGGTGATGAAGCTGAAGAGGCTGGCAATCGTGTCCACTAATCATGCTCCTTGGGCATGGGACGAGGTCTCTGCGGCCGGGCTCGAAGGGGGCTCGGAAGGGAGCTTCCCGTCGATGGCCGGTTCGGCGGCGGAGGGCCCGCCCCTGCGTGCGCGCCAGGCGCCGCGCAGCATTTCGTGCCACCGCGGTCGCTTGCGCGGCGGAACATGGTCCACACCGCCCAGCGACCACGGATTGCACCGGAGGATGCGCCAGGCGGTGAGTGCCGTCCCCTTGATCGCACCGTGCCGGTCGATGGCTGTGTAGCCGTAGTGGGAGCATGACGGGTAGTACTTGCACACCGGCCCGAGCAGCGGACTGATCGTCCACTGGTACAGCTTGATCAGGGCCAGCAGTGGGTACTTCATCGCGCGCCCCCTCCCAGCAGCCGTTGAAGGGCGGCATCCAGGTCTCGGGCCAGCTGTGCATGGTCTGCGTCACCCGCTCCGGGCAGCGCTCGTACGACTACCAGGCTACCGGGGGGAAACAGGGCGACTCGGTCACGCATCAGATGGCGAAGTCTGCGCTTCACTGTGTTGCGTACGACCGCTCCACCCACTGCCTTGCTCACGACGAAACCCGCACGCGTCGAGGGAGCGCTCTCCCCAGGCGCGTGCGGGTCCGTGGCACCGCTACGAAGGTGGACGACGAGAAGCGGGCGGCCAGCCCGACGACCCCGTCGTACCGCGGTCGCGAAGTCCTCGCGCCGCCTCAGCCGGTTCTCGGTGGGCAGCACGACGTCATGACCTGATCGGAATCAGGCGGACAGGCGGGCGCGACCCTTGCTACGGCGGGACGCAAGAATCGCGCGGCCGGCACGGGTACGCATACGCAGCCGGAAGCCGTGGGTCTTCGCGCGACGACGGTTGTTCGGCTGGAAGGTGCGCTTGCTCACTCGGGGGCTCCAGAAAAATCGGGTAGTTGCGGGGTGCCGTCCTGGCTGTCACCGTGCGCCCACGAGTAGCTCGCGTTACGCCCGAGTGCACCGCTTACCGATCACCTTCAGTGACCTGTGCCCATCGGAGGCAGGCGGCAGCAGCCATCGACAACTCGACCTGGTCACGGTACGCGGGGCTGCGCCATCCGGTCAAACCAGGGGTCACCGCGAGACACTATCCACAGGCTGGGGACAACAACTTGAACCGCACGGGCCGCGCTGACTACCGTGGCTGAACTCCGATTCGTTCCCTTATCCCCGGCCGAGCGGGGTTCCTCCCGCCCGCCCACCCGATCTACATCCCGACCCGTCCTCGAACCACACGTTCGTGGGACCTGTGAGAGAGCGTGCCCTGTGGCTGACGTACCTGCCGATCTTGCCGCAGTGTGGCCACGAGTACTGGAGCAGCTCCTCGGTGAGGGCCGCGGTCAGGGTGTGGAGGCGAAGGACGAGCACTGGATCCGGCGCTGCCAGCCCCTCGCGCTGGTCGCGGACACCGCTCTGCTCGCCGTACCGAACGAATTCGCGAAGGGCGTACTGGAAGGCCGCCTCGCCCCGATCGTCAGTGACACCCTGAGCCGCGAGTGCGGCCGCCCGATCCGCATCGCGATCACCGTCGACGACTCCGCGGGCGAGCCCCCGGCCCCGCCGGCGCCCCCCGCCCAGCAGTCCCGCTACGAGGAGCCGGAGCTGCCCACCGGGCAGTACGACGGCTACGGCCGCCACCGCGGCGACCAGCGGCAGGGCGGCGACCAGGCTCCGCGTCCGGACCAGCTGCCGACCGCCCGTCCCGCCTATCCCTCCGAGTACCAGCGCCCCGAGCCCGGCGCCTGGCCGCGCCCCGCCCAGGACGAGTACAGCTGGCAGCAGCCGCGGCTCGGCTTCCCGGAGCGGGACCCCTATGCCTCGCCCTCGCAGGACTCCTACGGCCCGCCGTCACGCGACTCCTACGGTCCGCCGGCGCAGGACTCCTACGGCTCACAGGACTCCTACGGTCCGGGCCAGGACGCGTACGGCCCGGCCAAGGACTCGTACGGCACGCCGTCCCAGGACTACCGCCCCCAGTCGATGGAGCGTCCTGGGTACGACCACCAGCAGCGCTCCGAGTACGACCCGCCACGCGCCGACTACGACCAGCGCGACACCGTCCGCCGTGATCTGCCCGAGCCGTCCGGCCCCGGTCAGGCGCACCGCGGTGGTCCGGGCGGCTCCGGGCGCCCGGCGACCGGTGCTCCCGGCCCGCTGGCCGCGCAGCCCGCGCGGCGACCGGTCCGGGCGAGCCGACCGCGCGGCTGAACCCGAAGTACCTCTTCGACACGTTCGTCATCGGCGCCTCGAACCGCTTCGCGCACGCGGCCGCGGTCGCCGTCGCCGAGGCACCCGCGAAGGCGTACAACCCCCTCTTCATCTACGGGGAGTCCGGACTCGGCAAGACGCACCTGCTGCACGCGATCGGGCACTACGCGCGCAGCCTCTACCCGGGCACGCGCGTGCGTTATGTGAGCTCCGAGGAGTTCACCAACGAGTTCATCAACTCCATCCGCGACGGCAAGGGCGACAGCTTCCGCAAGCGCTACCGCGAGATGGACATCCTGCTCGTCGACGACATCCAGTTCCTCGCGGACAAGGAGTCGACGCAGGAGGAGTTCTTCCACACCTTCAACACGCTCCACAACGCGAACAAGCAGATCGTGCTGTCCTCCGACCGGCCGCCCAAGCAGCTGGTCACGCTGGAGGACCGGCTGCGCAACCGTTTCGAGTGGGGTCTGATCACCGACGTCCAGCCGCCCGAGCTCGAGACGCGCATCGCGATCCTGCGCAAGAAGGCGGTGCAGGAGCAGCTGAACGCCCCGCCGGAGGTGCTGGAGTTCATCGCCTCCCGCATCTCGCGCAACATCCGCGAGCTGGAGGGCGCGCTGATCCGGGTGACCGCGTTCGCGTCGCTCAACCGGCAGCCGGTGGACCTGGGCCTGACGGAGATCGTCCTCAAGGACCTGATCCCGGGCGGCGAGGACTCGGCGCCGGAGATCACGGCGACGGCCATCATGGCGGCGACGGCCGACTACTTCGGCCTCACGGTCGAGGACCTGTGCGGCACCTCGCGCGGCCGCGCCCTGGTGACCGCGCGCCAGATCGCCATGTATCTGTGCCGTGAGCTCACCGACCTGTCGCTGCCGAAGATCGGCGCCCAGTTCGGCGGCCGAGACCACACGACCGTGATGCACGCCGACCGCAAGATCCGCGCGCTGATGGCCGAGCGGCGCTCCATCTACAACCAGGTCACCGAGCTGACCAACCGCATCAAGAACGGCTGACCGCCAGCCCCTCATGCGGTGAAGGCGCCCCCGGGAGGACATCCGGGGGCGCCTTTCGTCGTTCCACTGGGGCTTCGACCGTCACCCGGCGGCAACCCGATGTTCGATTACCAGCCGGGTTACGGCCTCTCTCCACAGATTCGGTGACTTTCTTCCGTCCACATCCTGGGGACTGTGGAGTTGTCCAGATCGTGTCCACAGCGGACCCGGTTGAAAGACCATCAGACCAGGTCACCTGGTTGTGGATTGGTGGACGAAGGATCTCCACAGACTGTGGACGAAGGAAAGATCCACAGGCTGTGCACGGAGTTGTCCACCGGCGGCCCACAGGCTGGGGCCGGTTGTCCCCAGCGATCCCCAGCTTCTCCACATGGCTGTCCACTGTTCGGCAACGCGGCGCACCCGATCACCGCGTCGAGTGAAAGGCGTCACATCAAGGTGCCGGGTTGGGGTGTGGGAAACGTGGGTAAATCTGGGGACGCAGCTGGGGAGAACTGCCCTCGGGCTGTGGGCGGTGTGTGCAGAACTTCTTGTTCTCCACAGAGACGCCCGGTTGTCCACCGCCGTCACCCACAGGACCGGTGGACAAAATTTCCGCGCTGAGCTGGGCAAACGTGGTTATCCACGGTATCCACAGGCCCTACTACTACTTCCGACTAGAGAGAGTGCGGAATCCGTTTCGAAGCGGGGCCTGTGCACAACTCGCCGTTTCGAGCCCGGCTGCCCCTCGGCACGACTTGACCCCGACGGGCACCTACTGTCAGTGCCGTGCGTCAGACTGGTCCCCGGTGTTCTTCCCGCCACAGTGGGCGGTGACACCGAGTCGTAGGGCTCAGTAGCAACAGCAGGAGGCGGCTTACGGTGAAGATCCGGGTGGAACGCGACGTACTCGCGGAGGCAGTGGCCTGGGCGGCACGCAGCCTTCCGGCCCGTCCGCCGGCGCCTGTCCTCGCCGGCCTGCTTCTGAAGGCCGAGGACGGCCAGCTGAGCCTGTCCAGCTTCGACTACGAGGTCTCCGCGCGGGTGTCCGTCGAGGCCGAGGTCGAGGAGGAGGGCACGGTCCTGGTCTCCGGCCGTCTGCTCGCCGACATCTCCCGCGCCCTGCCCAACCGGCCGGTGGAGATTTCCACAGACGGTGTACGGGCGACGGTGGTCTGCGGCTCCTCGCGCTTCACACTCCACACCCTGCCTGTGGAGGAGTACCCGTCCCTGCCCCAGATGCCGAACGCGACGGGCACGGTCCCCGGTGAGGTCTTCGCCTCCGCCGTCCAGCAGGTCGCCATCGCCGCGGGGCGCGACGACACCCTGCCCGTCCTCACCGGTGTGCGCATCGAGATCGAGGGCGACACGGTCACCCTGGCCTCCACCGACCGCTACCGCTTCGCGGTCCGTGAGTTCCTGTGGAAGCCGGAGAACCCCGACGCCTCCGCGGTCGCCCTGGTGCCCGCCAAGACGCTCCTGGACACCGCCAAGGCGCTCACCAGCGGCGACAGCGTGACCCTTGCGCTGTCCGGCTCGGGCGCGGGCGAGGGTCTGATCGGTTTCGAGGGGGCCGGGCGGCGGACCACGACCCGCCTGCTGGAGGGCGACCTCCCGAAGTACCGCACGCTGTTCCCGACCGAGTTCAACAGCATCGCCGTGATCGAGACCGCCCCCTTCGTGGAGGCCGTCAAGCGCGTCGCCCTGGTCGCCGAGCGGAATACCCCGGTGCGGCTGAGCTTCGAGCAGGGTGTGCTCATCCTGGAGGCCGGCTCCAGCGACGACGCACAGGCTGTGGAAAGGGTCGACGCACAGCTGGACGGCGACGACATCTCGATCGCCTTCAACCCGACCTTCCTGCTCGACGGTCTGAGCGCCATCGACTCCCCGGTGGCCCAGCTGTCGTTCACGACGTCCACGAAGCCCGCGCTGCTCAGCGGCAAGCCGGCGGTGGACGCCGAGGCGGACGAGGCCTACAAGTACCTGATCATGCCGGTGCGCCTCAGCGGCTGAGCGGGCCGCGTTCCCACCGGTCACCGCCCCGTCGGACGAAGCCGCAGGTGAGGGCGTACGCATGAGCGCGTATGCCCACAGATGTGCGTGAGCGTCCGGGTTTAGGCTCGGACGTGGGTACGAAGGTGCCCCACACGTCACACAGCAACCTAAGGATCAACTGATGGACCTCGGTCTCGTCGGCCTCGGCAAGATGGGCGGCAACATGCGCGAGCGGATTCGCCGCGCGGGCCACACCGTCATCGGATACGACCGCAACGCGGACCTCGCGGATGTCCCCAGCCTGGAAGAGCTTGTGGGCAAGCTCTCCGGCCCGCGCGTGGTCTGGGTGATGGTCCCGGCCGGTGAGCCCACGCAGTCCACGATCGACGAGCTCGCCGAGCTCCTGGAGCCCGGCGACGTGGTCGTGGACGGCGGCAACTCCCGCTGGACGGACGACGAGCGGCACGCCCGGGAGCTGGCCGCCAAGGGCATCGGCTTCGTCGACTGCGGTGTCTCCGGCGGCGTCTGGGGCCTGGAGAACGGCTACGCGCTGATGTACGGCGGCGACGCCGAGAACGTCGCCAAGGTGCAGCCGGTCTTCGACGCGCTCAAGCCCGAGGGCGACCTGGGCGCGGTGCACGCGGGCAAGGTCGGCGCGGGCCACTTCGCGAAGATGGTCCACAACGGCATCGAGTACGCGATGATGCAGGCCTATGCCGAGGGCTGGGAGCTCCTGGAGAAGGTCGACTCCGTGACCGACGTCCGTGAGGTCTTCCGCTCCTGGCAGGAGGGCACGGTCATCCGTTCCTGGCTGCTCGACCTCGCGGTCAACGCCCTCGACGAGGACGAGCACCTGGACGAGCTGAAGGGTTATGCACAGGACTCCGGCGAGGGCCGGTGGACTGTGGAGGCCGCCATAGACAACGCGGTGCCGCTTCCCGCGATCACCGCCTCGCTGTTCGCGCGGTTCGCCTCCCGGCAGGAGGACTCGCCGCAGATGAAGATGATCGCCGCGCTGCGCAACCAGTTCGGCGGTCACGCCGTGGAGAAGAAGTAGTCCACGAAGAAATGGTCCACAGGGTCGCCCCGCGATCCACAACCTTGGGGGAGGTCGGCGAACGACCATGCACGTCACGCATCTGTCGCTGGCCGACTTCCGCTCGTACGCCCGGGTCGAGGTCCCGCTCGACCCGGGCGTCACCGCCTTCGTCGGCCCCAACGGGCAGGGGAAGACGAATCTCGTCGAGGCCATCGGCTATCTCGCCACCCTGGGCAGCCACCGGGTCGCCTCCGACGCTCCCCTGGTCCGCATGGGCGCCGACCGCGCGATCATCCGGGCGCAGGTCAGACAGGGCGAACGGCAGCAACTAATCGAGCTGGAGCTGAACCCGGGCAAGGCCAACCGCGCCCGTATCAACAGGTCCTCGCAGGTCAGGCCGCGTGATGTGCTCGGGATCGTACGGACCGTGCTGTTCGCGCCCGAGGACCTCGCCCTGGTCAAGGGCGACCCCGGTGAGCGGCGCCGCTTCCTCGACGAGCTGATCACCGCCCGCTCCCCGCGCATGGCGGGTGTGCGCTCCGACTACGAGCGGGTGCTCAAGCAGCGCAACACGCTCCTGAAGTCGGCCGCGCTGGCCCGTCGGCACGGCGGCCGTTCCATGGACCTGTCCACGCTCGACGTGTGGGACCAGCATCTGGCGCGCGCGGGCGCCGAGCTGCTCGCCCAGCGCCTCGATCTGATCGCCGCGATCCATCCGCTGACCGACAAGGCGTACGAGCAGCTGGCCCCCGGCGGCGGTCCTGTCGCCCTGGAGTACAAGCCGTCCGCCCCCGGCGAGGCCCACACGCGCGAGGACCTCTGCGCCCAGCTGATGGCGGCCCTGGCCGACGCCCGTAAGCAGGAGATCGAGCGGGGCGTGACGCTGGTGGGCCCGCACCGTGACGATGTGATCCTCAGACTCGGTCAGCTGCCCGCCAAGGGGTACGCCTCCCACGGCGAGTCCTGGTCCTGTGCGCTGGCGCTGCGCCTGGCGTCGTACGACCTTCTGCGCGCGGAGGGCAATGAGCCGGTGCTGATCCTGGACGACGTGTTCGCCGAGCTGGACGCCCGGCGCCGGGAGCGGCTGGCCGAGCTGGTCGCGCCCGGTGAGCAGGTCCTGGTGACCGCCGCGGTCGACGACGACGTGCCGCACGTGCTGGCGGGGGCGCGGTACACCGTGGCCGAGGGGACGGTGGAGCGCGTATGAGCGGCGACGAAACCGCTCCCCAGGGCCCCGGGAAGGCTCCCGAGCCCTCCGGGGTCGACCTGGCGCGCGTGGCGTTGCGCGCCGCGAAGGAGCAGGCGCGCGCGCGTGGCGCCGCGGCGCAGGAGAGGAAGCAGGCGCGGCGCGGTGGCCTGCGCTCCGGCGCGCGCGCCGACGGCCGCGACCCCATGGCGCTCGGTGCCGCGATCAACCGGCTGATCAATGAGCGCGGCTGGGAGACGCCGGCCGCGGTGGGCGGGGTCATGGGCCGCTGGCCGCAGATCGTCGGCGAGGACCTGGCCAAGCACTGCGTACCGCAGCGGTACGACGAGGACGAGCGTGTCCTGAGCGTGCAGTGCGACTCCACGGCGTGGGCGACCCAGCTGCGGCTGCTGGCCCCGACGCTGGTCGCCCGGCTCAACGAGGACCTCGGCCACGGCACCGTGAAGCTGATCAAGGTGAACGGTCCCGGTGGTCCCGTCCGCCGCTACGGCTCCTTGCGCGCCCCGGGGAGCACGGGCCCCGGTGACACCTACGAGTGACATACCTCACGTGGTGGAGCCGGTGCGCGGTGCCGTCGTACACAGGCGCGACGTCTTGTCGTACGACCGCACGCGGTGGCGAATCCCGACCTGACCCCGGAGTAGCCAAGGGTTGACAGCCGGAAGCGCTGAGTGCCTCCGTGAGCCTCTTGGAGCCCCCTTCCGTATATCGGGACCCGGCCGAGACCGGTTCAGGGCGGCACATGGGGACTCAGGTACCGGCAAACCCCCATCACTGTCGGCGCTACCGGTAGACTGGAAGCCAATCCCGCCCCAGTCGTGGGGAGGCCCGGGAAAAGCTGAGCAACGCTGATCAAGGCTTACCAACGCAACATGCCGCAGCCGCTCCGGCAACCCTTCCCCAAGGGGGCGCCCCCAGGAGTCCGGCTCGTGCTGTGCCAGTGCCAGAAAGGGCGCTTCGTGGCCGATTCCGGCAACCCCAACGAGAACATCCCGTCCACCGACGCCGGCGCGAACGGTGAGGTCACCGCCTCGTACGACGCCAGCGCCATCACCGTGCTCGAAGGGCTGGACGCGGTCCGCAAGCGACCCGGTATGTACATCGGCTCCACCGGCGAGCGCGGTCTGCACCACCTGGTGTACGAGGTCGTCGACAACTCGGTCGACGAGGCGCTGGCCGGTCATGCGGACACCATCGACGTGACGATCCTGGCCGACGGCGGTGTGCGCGTCGTCGACAACGGCCGTGGCATCCCGGTGGGCATCGTCCCCTCCGAGGGGAAGCCGGCCCTCGAGGTCGTCCTGACGGTGCTGCACGCGGGCGGCAAGTTCGGCGGTGGCGGCTACGCCGTCTCCGGCGGTCTGCACGGTGTCGGCGTGTCCGTCGTGAACGCCCTGTCCAGCAAGGTGTCGGTCGAGGTCAGGACCGACGGTCACCGCTGGACGCAGGACTACAAGATGGGTGTCCCGACGGCGCCGCTCGACCGGCACGAGGAGACGGACGAGCATGGCACGTCGGTCACCTTCTGGGCCGACCAGGACATCTTCGAGACCACCGAGTACTCCTTCGAGACGCTCTCGCGGCGTTTCCAGGAGATGGCGTTCCTCAACAAGGGCCTGACCATCAGGCTCACCGACGAGCGCGAGTCGGCGAAGGCCACGGCCGGTGCGGACGAGGCGGGCGCGGACGAGAAGGACGAGGTCAAGACCGTCACGTACCGCTACGAGGGCGGCATCGTCGACTTCGTGAAGTACCTCAACTCCCGCAAGGGCGACGTGGTGCACGCCACCGTGATCGACCTGGAGGCCGAGGACAAGGACAAGAGCCTGTCCCTCGAGGTCGCGATGCAGTGGAACAGCGGCTACAGCGAGGGTGTGTACTCCTTCGCGAACATCATCCACACGCACGAGGGCGGCACGCACGAGGAGGGCTTCCGCGCGGCCCTCACGAGCCTGATCAACAAGTACGCGCGCGACAAGAAGCTGCTGCGCGAGAAGGACGACAACCTCACCGGTGACGACATCCGTGAGGGTCTGACCGCGATCATCTCGGTGAAGCTGAGCGAGCCCCAGTTCGAGGGCCAGACCAAGACCAAGCTGGGCAACACGGAGGCGAAGACCTTCGTCCAGAAGGCGGTCTACGAGCACCTCAACGACTGGCTGGACCGCAACCCGAACGAGGCCGCGGACATCATCCGCAAGGGCATCCAGGCGGCCACCGCGCGCGTGGCGGCCCGCAAGGCCCGTGACCTCACGCGGCGCAAGGGCCTGCTGGAGTCGGCGTCCCTGCCGGGCAAGCTCTCCGACTGCCAGTCGAACGACCCCACCAAGTGCGAGATCTTCATCGTCGAGGGTGACTCCGCCGGCGGCTCGGCCAAGTCCGGCCGCAACCCGCAGTACCAGGCGATCCTCCCGATCCGCGGCAAGATCCTCAACGTGGAGAAGGCGCGGATCGACAAGATCCTGCAGAACCAGGAGATCCAGGCGCTGATCTCGGCCTTCGGCACGGGTGTGCACGAGGACTTCGACATCGAGAAGCTCCGCTATCACAAGATCATCCTGATGGCGGACGCCGACGTCGACGGCCAGCACATCAACACCCTGCTGCTGACCTTCCTGTTCCGCTTCATGCGGCCGCTGGTCGAGGCCGGGCACGTGTTCCTGTCCCGTCCCCCGCTCTACAAGATCAAGTGGGGCCGGGACGAGGTGGAGTACGCGTACTCCGACCGTGAGCGCGACGCCCTGCTGGAGCTGGGCCGGCAGCGCGGCAAGCGCGTCAGGGAGGACTCGATCCAGCGCTTCAAGGGTCTCGGCGAGATGAACGCCGAGGAGCTGCGGGTGACCACCATGGACATCGAGCACCGCGTGCTCGGCCAGGTCACCCTCGACGACGCCGCCCAGGCGGACGATCTCTTCTCGGTCCTCATGGGCGAGGACGTCGAGGCCCGCCGCGCGTTCATCCAGCGCAACGCCAAGGACGTCCGCTTCCTCGACATCTGAGTCGGTCTCAGCTGACCGCACCAGGAAGGATCTTCACCAGCAATGGCCGACGAGAACACTCCTGTCACCCCTGAAGACAGCGGCGAGGCGATCGTCCGCGTCGAGCCCGTCGGGCTCGAGACGGAGATGCAGCGCTCGTACCTCGACTACGCGATGTCCGTCATCGTCTCCCGCGCTCTGCCCGACGTCCGTGACGGTCTCAAGCCCGTCCACCGCCGTGTCCTGTACGCCATGTACGACGGGGGCTACCGCCCCGAGCGCGGCTTCTACAAGTGCGCCCGCGTCGTCGGCGACGTCATGGGCAATTACCACCCGCACGGCGACAGCTCCATCTACGACGCGCTGGTGCGTCTCGCCCAGCCGTGGGCGATGCGGATGCCGCTCGTCGACTCCAACGGCAACTTCGGCTCCCCGGGCAACGACCCGGCGGCCGCCATGCGCTACACCGAGTGCAAGATGGCGCCGCTGTCGATGGAGATGGTCCGTGACATCGACGAGGAGACCGTCGACTTCACGGACAACTACGACGGCCGCTCCCAGGAGCCGACCGTCCTGCCTGCCCGCTTCCCGAACCTGCTGATCAACGGCTCGGCCGGGATCGCGGTCGGTATGGCGACCAACATCCCGCCGCACAACCTGCGGGAGGTCGCGGCCGGCGCCCAGTGGTACCTGGAGAACCCGGAGGCCTCGCACGAGGAGCTCCTCGACGCGCTCGTCGAGCGCATCAAGGGCCCGGACTTCCCCACCGGCGCGCTCGTGGTGGGCCGCAAGGGCATCGAGGAGGCCTACCGCACGGGCCGCGGCTCGATCACCATGCGCGCGGTCGTCGAGGTCGAGGAGATCCAGAACCGCCAGTGCCTGGTGGTGACGGAGCTGCCGTACCAGGTCAACCCGGACAACCTGGCGCAGAAGATCGCCGACCTGGTGAAGGACGGCAAGATCGGCGGCATCGCCGACGTCCGTGACGAGACCTCCTCGCGCACGGGCCAGCGCCTGGTCATCGTCCTGAAGCGGGACGCGGTCGCCAAGGTCGTGCTGAACAACCTCTACAAGCACACCGACCTGCAGACGAACTTCGGCGCCAACATGCTGGCGCTGGTCGACGGAGTGCCCCGCACCCTGTCCCTGGACGCGTTCATCCGGCACTGGGTGACGCACCAGATCGAGGTCATCGTCCGCCGTACGCGCTTCAGGCTACGCAAGGCCGAGGAGCGGGCGCACATCCTGCGCGGTCTGCTGAAGGCCCTGGACGCCATCGACGAGGTCATCGCCCTGATCCGGGGCAGCGAGACCGTCGAGGTCGCGCGCACGGGCCTGATGGGTCTCCTGGAGATCGACGAGATCCAGGCGAACGCCATCCTCGAGATGCAGCTGCGCCGACTGGCCGCCCTGGAGCGCCAGAAGATCGTCCAGGAGCACGACGAACTCCAGGCGAAGATCACCGAGTACAACGCGATCCTCGCCTCGCCGGTCCGCCAGCGCGGCATCGTCAGCGCGGAGCTCGCCGCGATCGTCGAGAAGTTCGGCGAGGACCGCAAGACCATGCTGGTGCCCTACGACGGTGACATGTCCATCGAGGACCTCATCGCCGAGGAGGACATCGTGGTCACCGTCTCGCGCGGTGGCTACGTCAAGCGCACCAAGACCGTCGACTACCGGGCGCAGAAGCGCGGCGGCAAGGGTGTGCGTGGTACGAAGCTGAAGGAAGACGACATCGTCGACCACTTCTTCGTCTCGACCACGCACCACTGGCTGCTGTTCTTCACGAACAAGGGCCGGGTGTACCGGGCGAAGGCGTACGAGCTTCCGGACGCCGGGCGTGACGCGCGCGGGCAGCATGTCGCGAACCTGCTGGCCTTCCAGCCGGACGAGTCGATCGCCGAGATCCTCGCGATCCGGGACTACGAGGCGGCCCCGTACCTGGTGCTGGCCACCAAGGGGGGTCTGGTCAAGAAGACCTCGCTGAAGGACTACGACTCGCCGCGCTCGGGTGGTGTGATCGCCATCAACCTGCGGGAGCGTGAGGACGGATCCGATGACGAACTGATCGGGGCCGAGCTCGTTTCGGCCGATGATGATCTGCTGCTGATCAGCAAGAAGGCGCAGTCGATCAGGTTCACCGCTACGGACGAGTCGCTGCGGCCGATGGGCCGTGCCACCTCGGGTGTCAAGGGCATGAGTTTCCGCGAGGGCGATGAACTCTTGTCGATGAATGTTGTTCGACCCGGTACGTTCGTGTTCACTGCCACGGACGGCGGGTACGCGAAGCGGACCGTCGTCGACGAGTACCGCGTTCAGGGTCGCGGTGGCCTCGGCATCAAGGCCGCCAAGATCGTGGAGGACCGTGGATCGCTCGTCGGCGCGCTGGTGGTCGAGGAGACCGACGAGATCCTCGCCATCACGCTGTCCGGCGGTGTGATTCGTACGCGAGTCAACGAGGTCAGGGAGACGGGCCGTGACACCATGGGCGTCCAACTGATCAACCTGGGCAAGCGCGATGCCGTGGTCGGTATCGCCCGAAACGCCGAGGCGGGGCGCGAGGCGGAGGAGGTCGACGGCGAGGATGTCGTGGACGAGACCGCCGAGGGTGCCGCGGCCACCGGCACGGACGAGGGTGAGGCGCCCTCGGCCGAGTAGCACGAGGAGTGAGTCAGCGTGAGCGGAGCCACGGGCGCCGGTCCGGTCGGTAGCCCGACCGGGACCTCTGCCGGGATGCACGACGACGGCAGCGGCCGTGGCTCCGCCACGAACGCGGGAACCCCGACGGACCCGCACACGACCAATCTCAAGCCGGTCAAGTCCTCCGGGACCGACTCGCACTCGCCCGACACTCATGGATCCCAGGGGGGAACTGTGACGGACACCCGAGGCCCGCAGACCCAGCAGCACGCGGCTGGAGCGGGCCCGGCCGCTCCGGGCGCCCAGCCCCCGGCCGACGCCCCCGAGGCGCAGGCCGCTTCGCCGCTGCCCGGCGAGCGCCGAGCAGCAGCAGCCCTCCGGGCCCTACCATCCGCCGCAGGCCTACCCGGCGCAGGCTCCGGCGGGTGCCGTACGCCGGGCGCGCACCGGCGCGCGCACCACGCCCCGCACCCGCAAGGCGCGGCTGCGCGTGGCCAAGGCCGACCCGTGGTCGGTGATGAAGGTCAGCTTCCTGCTCTCCATCGCGCTGGGCATCTGCACGATCGTCGCGTCCGCCGTGCTGTGGATGGTCATGAACGCGATGGGCGTGTTCTCGACGGTCGGCGGAACCATCTCGGAGGCGACCGGCTCGAACGAGGCCAACGGCTTCGACCTGCAGGCCTTCCTGTCCCTCCCGCACGTCCTGATGTTCGCGACGATCATCGCGGTGATCGATGTCGTCCTCGCGACGGCCCTGGCCACCCTCGGCGCGTTCATCTACAACCTCTCCGCGGGCTTCGTCGGCGGTGTCGAACTGACGCTGGCCGAGGACGAGTGACCGTCGCACGAACGTTCGCTGACAGTCCTCCGACAACCGATTTTGGGACTGCCCCGGTCGTGCGCTAATCTTCAGGAGTCAGCGCGCGGGACACACCGCAGAGCGCGGCGGGGCTATAGCTCAGTTGGTTAGAGCGCATCCCTGATAAGGATGAGGCCACAGGTTCAAATCCTGTTAGCCCCACCAGCATGAAGACCCCCGGTCCAGCAAGGGCCGGGGGTCTTCGCGTGTTGTGGCACGTCAGGTTCGTGTTGTGGCATGTCATGCTCCTGGGCGGGCGAGAACGCCCGGCGGCGCATGAATCGGTGCAGCAAAAGACCCGACCGCTGGCGACGGGGGATGCACCAGCGATCGGGCTGTGGCCAACAGTAACAAGGGTGCTGGCGCCATGGGAGCCGACCGCTCTGCTGCACCGAGCAGTTGTGATCGGGATCACGCAAGCGCTGTCCGGAACGGTCGGTGACGTCACCGGTCGCAAGGCGGCTCGTACGAGAGCCTGGGCAGGTACTCCTGCCACTTCTCCGGCGTCAGAACGCCCCGGGTGATCGAGCAGATGTGGTCGATCGCCTCGTCCACGTCCAGCTTCCACAGCCGCACGGTGTCGGCGCCGCTGGACACCCCGAGCATGTGGCTGTTGGGGCTGAACGACAGGAAGTTGCCCGTCTTGGCGTTGGGGCTCATCGACTGGCCGATGGGAGAGGCCGAGGAGGGGTGGGCGACGTTCCACAGCCGGACCGTGTCGTCGTTGCCGCCGCTGGCCAGCGTGCGGCCGTCCTGGCTGAACGTCAGCGACACGACCGCCTCGGTGTGGCCGCTGGGAACGGGGCCGAGCCCGGTCGCCCGCACGGGGTGGGCGACGTTCCACAGCCGGACCGTGCCGTCGTCGCTGCCGCTGGCCAGCGTGTGGCCGTCGGGGCTGTAGGCGAGCGCGTTGACCGGCCCCAGGTGCTCCTTGAGGGGAGCGCCGAGGACGGTGGCGTGACGTGGGTCGGTCACGTTCCACAGGCGGACCGTCGTATCGGCGCTGCCACTGGCGAGGGTGCGGCCGTCCGGGCTGAAGACGAGCGCGTTGACGTATCCGGTGTGGCCGGTGAGGAGCTTGCCCAGGCGCCTCGGGCGGGCCGGGTCGGTGATGTCCAGCAGCTGGATGGTCCGGTCGTCGTAGTCGGCGGCCAGGGTGCGGCCGTCGGGGCTGATGGCCAGCGCGTCGCCGCCCGCGAACCGGGTCCGCAGCGCGAGCGGCCGGCCGTGGGCGACGGGATCACCGGGATCGGCGACGTTCCACAGCTGCACCGTGTTGCTGGTCCCGGTCAGCACGGCGAGCGTGCGGCCGTCGGGGGAGAACACCAGCGACCGCAGGTCCCGCTCCCCGGTCGTGAAGGGCTCGCTCAGCAGGACGGGCCGGTCGGGGCTCTGCACGTTCCACAGCCGCACCCGCCCGTCGCGCGCGGCCGTGGCGAGCACCCGCCCGTCCGGGCGGTACGCCCCGATCCGGCCGATCATGTCCGAGGCCGGGATCGACCACAACCGCACCTTGTTGTCCCCGCTGCCGGTGGCCAGGGTCCGCCCGTCGGGGCTGAAGCCCACCGCGTACATCTCGCCGCTGCTGCCCGCGAGGGGCTCGCCGACCTGGGACGGGTAGGCCGGATTGCGGACGTTCCACAGGCTCGCCGTGCTGTCGGCGCTGCCGGCGGCGAGCATGGTGCCGTCCGGGCTGAAGGCCACCGACCAGATGGGACCGGTGTGCCCGGTGAGCGGCGCGCCGAACTGGCGGGCACGGCGCGGTGAGCTCACGTCCCACAGGCGGATGGTGTCGTCCGCGCTGCCGGAGGCGAGGGTGCGGCCGTCGGGGCTGAAGGCGACCGAGTGCACGGTGGAGGTGTGGCCGGTGAGCGGGGTGCCGAGCGGCGCCGGACGGCGTGGGTCGGTGGTGTTCCACAGCAGGATCGTGTTGTCGTCGCCCCCGGCCGCCAGCGTGTGGCCGTCGGGGCTGAAGGCCACGGAGCGTACGGCGCCGGTGTGGCCGGTCAGGGTGGAGAGCGAGGTGGGCCGGGCCGGTGCGTGTACGTCCCACAGGCGTACGGTGCGATCTTCGTCCGCGGCGGCCAGGGTGCGGCCGTCCGGGCTGAAGGCGAGCAGGTAGATCGTGCCGTCGTGGCCGGTCAGGGGCTTGCCGAGGGCGCGCGGGTGCGCGGGGTCCCGTACGTCCCACAGCCGGATCGTCCCGTCGTCCGCGGCGCTGGCGAGGGTGTGGCCGTCGGGGCTGAAGACCGCGGTGCTCACCCAACTGGTGTGGCCGGTGAGGGGCTTGCCGAGGGGCCTCGGGTGGGTCGGGTCGGTCACGTCCCACAGCCGGACGGTCCGGTCGTAGCTGGCGGTGGCCAGGACGTGGCCGTTCGGGCTGAACGTGGTGAGGTAGACGGCGCCGGTGTGGCCCAGGAGGGGGGTGGCCAGCGGGGCGTTGACGATCGAGATCAGCCGGCTGTTCGTGCCCTCGTCGTCGGGCCGCAGACCGTGCGCCACCAGGTCGAGCTGGGCGGACAGCGACGGGTCCGTGTACTGGACGCGGTCGGCCTCGGCGACCACCTGCTGGAACACCGCGTCGTCGCGCTGCTGGCGGGCGATCACCGCCGAGCCGACGGCCAGTACGGCCAGGACGACCAGGGCCGACACGGCGGCACGGCTGATCCACACCGTGCGCCTGCGCAGCCGGACCGAAGCCTCCAGGAACTCCACCGCGCTCCTGGTGAGGAAGGTGTCACCGGCGGACTTCACCCAGTTGTGGGCCTGCTCCAGCCTGGAACCCCGGTAGAGCAGTGACGTGTCGCGCTCGGAGTCCTCCCAGGACCGGCCGTCCTCCTCCAGTCGCTGGCGCAGCAGGTTGCCGCCCCGGTCCTCGTCGATCCAGTCGCGCAGCCGGGGCCAGGCGTGCAGCAGCGCCTCATGGGTGATCTCGACGGTCTCCGCGTCCAGGGTCACCAGCCGGGCACGCACCAGAGCCTCCAGCGACTCCTCCGTCTTGCCGGGGTCCGTCGACTCCTGGGCCAGCTGGCGTCGAGTGCCCCGGCGACGGGTGGCCTGGGTGTCCTCGCTCAGCCGGACCAGCCTGAGCAGGAGCAGCCGCGCGGCCGCGCGGGCCGCCGGGTCGAGGCCGGACCAGGCCCGTTCGGCGGTCGCCGCCACCGCCCCCTGGATGCCGCCCGCCGCGCGGTAGCCGGCCAGGCTCAGCCGTCCCGCCTTGCGCCGCTGCCAGGTGGCGAGCAGGGCGTGGGACAACAGCGGCAGTACGCCGGCGTCGTGCGCACCCCGGGGGCCGTCGGCGCTCACCTCCCGGACTATCAGCTCCGCGAGCCCCGGCTCGAGTTCCACACCGACGGCCTTGGCC
The DNA here is from genome assembly GCF_025642155.1 of Streptomyces sp. HUAS 15-9. NCBI lineage: Bacteria > Bacillati > Actinomycetota > Actinomycetes > Kitasatosporales > Streptomycetaceae > Streptomyces > Streptomyces qianjiangensis. The sequence continues at coordinate 4,421,138 of NZ_CP106798.1, forward strand.
GGACCCGTCACCGCCTCGCGCAGTTCCGCCGTGGTCAGCGGGCCGAGGACCATGTGCCGGTGCTGCAGCGCGTCGGCGAGTTCGGGGTGGCGCAGGCACTGGTCGTAGAAGTCGGCGCGTATGCCCAGGACCACGAGCACGGGGGCCGGGTCGTCAGGGCCGCCGGGTGAGCAGGCGGTGTGCAGCAGCCGGACGAAGGTGCGCCTGCTCGTCTCGTCGGAGCAGAGGGTGAACGCCTCTTCGAACTGGTCCACGATGACGACCGGACGGGCGGCCCCGGGCGCCTCGCGCCGCGCCCATGCCGTCACGGCCTCCCGCACCGCCCGATCGAACTCCGGGGTGCCGGGTTCCTCCTTCGGGGAGAGGACCTTCTCCAGTTCGGGGATGCGGCGGACCAGTTCCGCGAGCGGATCGGCGCCGGGCATGAGCTGCAGGACGCCCCGGGCCGGGCCGTCCTCGTCGTCCGCCGCGCCGCTCTGCAGCGCGGGCACCAGACCGGCGTTCAGCAGGGAGGACTTCCCCGCGCCCGAGGCCCCGACGAGCACGACCAGACCACCGGTCCGCTCGGCGGCGCGGAGCTGGGCGACCAGGGCGTCCGTGCTGCGCTCGCGGCCGAAGAACCACCGGGCGTCCTGCCTGCGGTACGAGGCGAGCCCCCGGTACGGGCACACGCCGGGGACGGCCCGGACGTCGGCCGGAGCCTGTTCCTCATCCTCCGCGGATCCCGCGGCCCGGTCGCCCACCGGGTCGGCCACCGCGCGCTCCCACAGACGCTGCCACTGGGCCAGGTCGTACAGGCCCGCGGAGACCGGCGCGGGCTGCGAGCGCCGGGCCTGGGGGATCAGTACGTGCAGCACCGCGGCGAGCGCGGCGAACTGGGCCGGTACGTTCTTCGCCCTCCGCCAGTCGCTGATCCGCTGGGCGGACACCCGTACCGGGCGCCCTCGTTCGTCGACCCGGTGAAGCCGGTCGACCGCCTCGGCCACGCGTTTGAGGGGAGGGTTTCCCGCCTCCTTGTACAGCAGCGCGAGACGTTCCGCGAAGGCTGTTCGTGCCCCTGAGTCGGAACTCAAGGTGTCCACCCCTTACTTCCCCCCGCACCTGGGCATCCGGACCGGAAAACCCACTCTATCCGGCTGACCTGCGAGGAAGCCGGTACCCGGACGCCCGAGCCTCCTCGGCGGGGGCCTCGACTGGCAGGATTCCGCCGTAGGGGCGGGTCCCGCGGACGCCGCCCGGACAGGCCACCTGCTCAGCGTTCGAAGAGACAGCTCACGACGCCGCATGTTCTCGGTCACCTTCCGGCGGACTCACCGGACGGCGGTGTCGCTCTCGTCGTACGAGCTTGAAGGACCCGTGCGGACAGTCCCTCGAGGGCTGTCTCCAACCCACCTCGGGTCCGGCCTCCTCCGCGTCGTTCGGCGCCGGTCCCCACGTGGGGAGGGACCGGAGCCGAACGACGCGGCACAGCAGAGGTCCCGGTTCCGGTCAGCGGATCCAGCCCGCGGCACGAGCGGCGGCGACCGCGTGTCCCTCCGTGTCCTCGGCCGCGTCGTTCAGGGACGGGTCCCTTCCCGCAGCCGTCCCGCCCGCCGCGACCGCGGCGGCCCGGGAGGCGGCCAGGGCCGCGCGCAGCGCCTCGACGGCTTCGGTGCGGTCGTCGCGCGACTGGGCCACCTGCGCGGCCAGCGCCGCGGCGGCCGCGGCGTTCCGGGCGCACCGGGCGTCCGCCGCCGGGTCGGGTGCCCTCTCGGTGAGCGCGGTGATCGACTCCCCGGACAGGCGCAGGGCGTTGGCGGCCCGTCCGACGGGGCTCTTCGGCACGATCTCGGCCGCGTCCCGCTCGATTCCGGCGTGCCGGCACATGGCCGCGGCGCGGTCGTACGCGCTGTTCGCGCGGGCGGAGTGAAGTTTCCTGAGCGCCTCCACCGACACCGGATCCCCTACGCCCCGTACGCCCCGTACGACCCGTACGTCCTGTGCGTCTTGCGTGTCTCGCGGTTCAGCCATCCCTGCCTCCTCGTTCGCCCGTACGACGCCTGACGCTGCTCGGCGGCGCGGGCAGGGTGTCACGACGGGGGCGAAGAGACCAGAAGCGCGCCCTTGCCCGTCAAGGGGGCCGGTCCTAACCTGTTTCTGACGGTCCGTCAGATATTGCATCGGCCAGTGAGAGGCGAGGCCATGGTCACCAGCGCCGGCGAAACCAGTGAGCTGCCGAAGGTCATCAGCGTGGACGATCACGTGATCGAGCCCGCGCACCTCTTCGAGACGTGGCTCCCGAGCAAGTACCGCGACAAGGGGCCGAAGCCGTTCACGGCGGGCATCGGCGAGCTCCAGTACATCGGCGGCAAGTACCGGTTCACCACCGACCCGGACGGCCAGATCACCGACTGGTGGGAGTACGAGGGGGGCCTGTTCCCGTACAAGCGGATCATCGCGGCCGTCGGCTTCTCCCGGGACGAGATGACGCTCGACGGCATCACCCGCGAGCAGATGCGCCGCGGCTGCTGGGACCCCAAGGCCCGGCTGGAGGACATGGACCTCAACCATGTCGAGGCCTCCCTCTGCTTCCCGACCTTCCCGCGCTTCTGCGGGCAGACCTTCGCCGAGGCCGAGGACAAGGAGGTCGCCCTCGCCTGTGTGCGCGCCTACAACGACTGGATGGTCGAGGAGTGGTGCGGTGACAGCGGCGGGCGCCTGATCCCGCTGTGTCTCATCCCGCTGTGGGACGTCGGGCTCGCGGTCGCCGAGATCCGGCGCAACGCCGCCCGTGGCGTACGGGCCGTGACCTTCAGCGAGATCCCCACCTATCTGGGGCTGCCCTCGATCCACTCGGGCTACTGGGACCCGTTCTTCGCGGCGTGCGAGGAGACGGGCACCGTGGTCAACATGCACATCGGGTCCTCGTCGCAGATGCCGGCCGCGTCGCCGGACGCTCCCCCCGCGGTCCAGGCCTCGCTGAGCTTCAACAACGCCATGGCGTCGATGATGGACTTCCTCTTCTCCGGGGTCCTGGTCAGGTTCCCGCGGCTGAAACTCGCGTACAGCGAAGGGCAGATGGGGTGGATCCCGTACGCCCTGGAACGCGCCGACGACGTGTGGGAGGAACACCGGGCCTGGGGCGGGGTGAAGGACCTGATCCCCCAGCCGCCGTCGACGTACTACTACCGGCAGATCTTCTGCTGCTTCTTCCGCGACAGGCACGGCATCGAGGCGATCGAGACCGTGGGCGTGGACAACGCGACCTTCGAGACCGACTATCCGCACGTCGACTCGACCTGGCCGGACACGAAGCGGGTGGCCCAGGAGCATGTGGGCGGCCTGCCCGCCGACGTGGCCTACAAGCTGCTGCGCGGCAACGCGATCCGGATGCTGGAGCTGCCTTTCGAGTAGGCCGCGTAGGAGGGGGCACCGCTGGGAAGGGACCTCGCATGAAGGTCTCCATCGACGCCGGCCTCTGTTACGGTTCCGCAGAGTGCGCCCACCGCGCGCCGGCCGTGTTCGCGTTCGAGGACGGGTACGGCGTGGTCCGGCCCGGCCATGAGGACGCCGGCGACGACGGACTCGTACAGGAAGCCGCCGAGCGGTGCCCCTCCCAGGCCATAAGGATCAGCGAGAACGCATGAGCAGTGCCCTTTCCGAGGCCATGGTCACCCTCGGCCGACGCTATGTGCGTGACGCCCCGGGCTCCCTCGGCAAAGCGCTGCTGGCCGGGCGCTATCTGAATCCGTATCTGCGCGACCACCCGCGGCGGCGGGTGGTCGAGACCCGCTCCGGCGCCCGGTTCGCGGTCGACACCCAGGACCTCATCCAGCGCTATCTGTATCTCTTCGGGGTGTGGGAGCCGCACATGACCAGCTGGCTCCAGGGCCGGCTGCGGCAAGGTGACGTCCTGGTCGACGTCGGGGCGAACGTCGGCTGTCTGAGCCTGGTGGCGGCCCGCCTGGTCGGGGACACGGGCCGGGTGGTCGCCGTCGAGGCGTCACCCGACTTCCACCGCAGGCTGCTGCGGAACATCGAGCTGAACCGGTGCGGCACCGTCCGGGCGGTCAACGCGGCCGTCTCGGACAAGCGGGAGACGCTGACCTTCGTCCTGGCCAGCTCCCACAACATGGGTGCCAACAGCATCGTGCCCTACGACGGTCCCGCCGAGTCGAGCTTCGAGGCGCAGGCGTGCCCGCTGCCCGAACTCCTGGAGCCGGAGGAGATCGCCCGGGCCCGCGTCATCAAGATCGACGTCGAGGGCGCGGAGGGCGCCGTCGTCAAGGGCCTGGCCCCGATCCTCGACGAACTGCGCCCCGACGTGGAGATCGCCGTCGAGGTCACCCCGGAGCGCATGGCCAACCTCGGCCACTCGGTTGACGACCTGCTGGAGACCATGCGCAAGGCCGGGTTCCATACGTATCGCCTGCTCAACGACTATGCGCCGGAGAGCTATCCGGCGGCCCTGAGCCGGCCGGTGGCCCCGGTGCGGTGGCGCGGGCCGGTCGTGGGCGAGAGCGAACTGGTGTTCTCGCGCGTCGACGCCGAGACGCTCGGGTGACGCGGCCCGTGCGCTGGTCCCGACCGCTTCGGCCCTTCGCGCTGAGGGGTCCGACGCTTCACCCCGGCGGATAGCGCCAGTCGACGTCCGCCAGCGCCCGCGCCCTCGCCTCGACGACCGCCATGCGCGCCTCGCGTTCCACCGGATCGACGTGGGCGGCCTGTCCGGTCATCTGCCCCTCCCACTTCCGGTAGAGCAGCCCCGCCTCCGCCGAGAACCAGCCACGGCTCACGGCGTTCAGCGCGAGCAGCAGACCGGTGTCCTCGGACGCCGGCAGGGCCATCCAGCCGCCGAGCGCGAGCAGCAGGCCGCGGCGGACGCAGAGCGTCGCCGGGTGGACCTGGGCGCGGAAGCCGTTGGCCTTCCAGAAGTCGAGCAGGGTCCCGCGCTCGACGGGGCCTTCGTCCGGGTCGCCCGGGAAGCCGGCGGTGGAGCCGTCGGGCAGCAGGTCCAGGGCTCGGGAGGTGGCCCACCCGATGGTCTGGTCGGCCTCGAGAACGGCCAGGTCACGGGCGAGCGCGCCCGGCGGGAGCTGGTCGTCGGCGTCCAGGATCCTGACGTACTCGCCGTCCGCGTGCGCCAGGGCGATCGTGCGGGCGACGCCGGGACCGCCGGGCCGGCCCTGCCGGAAGGTCACCCGCACGTCGTCGGGGACGTACGGACGCACCTCGTCCGTCCTCCCGTCCTCCTGGACGATCCAGTGCCACTCCCAGCCGTCCGGGAGCCGCTGCTCGCGCAGGGACTTGTACGCCTCCGGCAGGAACCGGGCGGAGGGGGCGTGCACAGCGGTGACGATGACGACGCGCCGGTTCACGGCAGCGCTCACCACCTTTCCAGGGACGTGGTGAAGAGCAGTTCCGTGCGGTCGCCCGGCAGCGTGACGACGGAGACGTCCACCACGCGGCCGTCGATGTCGTACGAGGTCTTCCTGAGGATGATCACCGACGTGCCCGCCGGGAGCTCCAGCGCCCTCGCCTCCTCCGGCGTCGGGGGGCGTGCGGAGAAGCGTTCCTCGACGCGGTCCACCTCGATGCCGACGGTGTGGAGCTGGTGCTGTGTGCCGCCGGGCCAGGGCTCCTTGGTCTCGTCCAGCAGGTCGGGGTTGGCCGCGATCATGTCGCGGACGAGATAGGAGGTGACGAGGTTGAAGGGTGCGGTCTCGGCCGCGCACCGGGTCCTGTACGTGCGTTCGAGCAGCGTCGTGCCCACCGGCACTCCGAAGGCGTCCGCCAGTTCGTCGGGCGCCGCGAACTCGCGGTATTTCGCGTAGAAGACGAGGTCGTCGAGGCACAGACCGGTGTCGTGCTCCGTGGCTCCGGTCTCGGCCCGGGTGGCCTCGGGCTCCCGCGCGCGGTTCTTCTCCCACTGGTGCCGTCCGTTGTCGCGGACCGCGAGCGTACGGGGGCGCCGGACGAAGTTGCCGCGGCCGTGCAGCTTGTCGATCAGGCCTTCCTCGCTGAGCAGCCGCAAGGCGTTCTGCACGGTCGGCACGCTCCGGCCGTAGTGCTTCGCCAGGGCGGCTTCGGACGGCAGCCGGTCGCCGGGCTTGCGCAGGCCCTCCCGGATGGTCCGGCGTATGTCGTCGGCGATCTCCTCGTAGGCCTTGGGCACGGATTCAGTCTAGTGACTCCTAAAGAGGTCTTGACGAGTTGAGGAGTCGGTTGGTTCGGGCTTGAGAGTCGGCCGTTTTGGGCGTGACGAGGACCCCCGGCCCGTGGAGGCCGAGGGTCCTGCCTGTTCAGTACGCAAGCTCGCCGTCACATCTGTCCTGCTCGTACCGCGTCGTGTCTGTCAGCAGGCGAGGGGGGCCGTGAGCTCGCCCAGGGCGTCCAGCTCGTCCGATTCCGTCGTGTCGTCGAGGGGCCGGTGGCGGCAGCTGGGGGATCTGCCGTGGGCCTCCGCGTGGATCCGTTGCTTCATCGTGGGGGGCAGGGCCCTGACGTGGGGCCAGGATCCGGTGGGGGACCAGGACCATCGGGACATCGACGGCAACGTCGGATGCGCGTCGCTGTTGCGCGGGGTCTCGGTCTGCGGTACCGCCGTGGCGGTGGTCGCCGAGACGAGTCCGAGCGCCGTGAACAGCGCGATGAAGGCGGTGACGATGGTGGTCCACAGCTTCAGGACCGTGTTCCGGGCCATGGCCCCTCACTTTCGGGTCGGGCGATTTGCGTACTTTCCTCATGATGTGTATGGGGGTCGCGAAGTGGTGGACCTCCGCCCGTGGCGCGTCGATGTTCTGATGAACACCACCCGGATGGAGGCACGGGTGTCGGAAATGTTCCGGAACGGGGTGAGAGAGCACGAAGAGCGAGCAAAGTGACCGTCCGTGGAGATGTGATCACCCTCCGATCGGAGCGGTGCGATCCTCACCCATTGCCCTGTCGCGGGCGGGAGTTGGCGTCCGACGCAGGTCACCGATCGATATCGGTCGGTGTGTATAGTCGGGCGGCAGAGGTCCCCTACGTCAAGGAAAGACGAGGTCGCGCGGTGAAGAAGCTTCTCCTGGTCGCACTGGCCGCCATCGGCGGGCTCCTCGTGTACCGCCAGATCCAGGCGGATCGCGCCGAGCAGGATCTGTGGACGGAGGCGACTGACTCCGTGCCCACGGGTTCGTGAGTACCGATACCGGAATCTGATCAGACCCCGACCGCCCTCGCGGTCGGGGTTTTGTGTTGCCGGGGGTGCCGCAGGCGGCGGGGCAGGGGCTGCGAGACGGTGCTTTTCGGACGCTCGTCCGGATTTCGCGGATGGCGTGGACGCGGGCGGGGCAGGATGGCCACGGTCCGGCACGAGTCGGTCATGGCGGCCGGTGTACGACGACGAGGGGGCGCGTGATGATGCGGCGTACGGCGTGGCGGTGGGCGGGAGGACACCGGAGCCTCCGTCGTCCGCGTTGTCCGCGTGCTGCCGCTGTGCTGGCCGTCGTCGCGGGCGCGGTGCTGTGCGCGGCGGGGGTGCTGCCGAGCGGGAGCGCCGTGGCTGCCGGTACGCCGGGTGGCAGCGCCTATGACTTCGCCCACGGCGACCGCGATGTCGCCGGAGCGAGGAGCACCACGGACGCCGCACCACTGGAGCCGGGCAGGACGTACCGCAGCTCCATCACCCAGGGCGCCAAGCTCTCCTACCGCCTCGAACTCGACGACGTCACGACGACCGCGTACGTCCCCGTCACCCTCGTACCCCCCGCGAACGCCACCGTCACCGCCTCCGACGGCATCAGGGTGTCGCTGCAGGACGCCGACGGCGCCCCCTGTTCCTATGCGTCCGCCCGCATCGGTGCCGGACTGAGCCCCCGTCCCGTCACGGCGCTCGGGATGCGCGAGACCGGCAAGACGCTCTGCCAGAAGCCCGGCAGCTACTACCTGCTCGTCGAGCGCCTCGACGCCACCGGATCGGGGAACGCCGCCTCGTCGGGCGCCTGGGACCTGGAACTCGCCCCCGTCGTGGAACCCCGCCCGGAGAAGGCCGGGGCCACCGAAGCACCCGAGGTCTGGAACTCCGCCTCCCCCGAAGCCCTCGCCGGCGAGCCCGAGCGCCGTGGCGGCGGAGCGGGCTTCGCCACGGCACGGGGGCTGGAACAGGGCGTGTGGCAGACGGGCATCGAGCCAGGGCAGACCCTCTTCTACAAGGTGCCGGTCGACTGGGGCCAGCAGCTCTACGCCACCGCCGAACTGGGCAGTTCGAGCAGCGACGGCGGCTATGTCAACGGCGCCCTCGATCTCGCGGTGCACAACCCGGTCCGCGGCCACGTGGACGATGTGGCCCGCGGCTACACCGGCAGCCAGACGACGGCCACCATCTCCCCCCTGCCCCCCGTCGAGTACCGCAACCGGTACGCCGTCGCCGAGGACGTGCGCGGCATGCGCTTCGCCGGCTTCTACTACCTCGTCGTCCATCTCAGCGCCAAGACGGCCGACACCTTCGGCAAGGGGCCGTACGGGCTGACGCTGCGCGTGCGCGTCAGCGGCAGTGCGCATCCCGGACCCGGGTACGCCGGCCGGGCCGCACAGCACAAGCTCTTCGAAGTGACCCGGCAGGACCGCCAGGCGGCGGCGGCCGGGGCCGCGGGGGAGTCCGTCGGCGGTGACCCGGCGATGAAGGCGGTCGCGGTCGCGGGCCTCGGCACGGGTACCGCGCTGCTGATCCTGCTCGGGGTGTGGGCGGTGGTGGCCCGGCGGCGGGCCGGGGCTCAGATCCGGGTCAGCGCCCAGAAGCCCACGGCGTAGCAGGCCAGCGCGAGCAGCAGGATCGGGACCGCCGCTTTCGCGGGGGGACCGGGGCGGCGGGCGCGGCGCGCTCGGCGTCTGGAGCGGGAGCGCTGCGGCGCGGTCCCCGGCGCGGGCGGCGGGAACTGCGGCTCCTGGGCGGTGTACGAAGCGGTGGTGGCGTCGACGCGCTGCTGCGGCACCGGTGTCAGGACCTGGGTGGGGTTCCACGGCTGATGCGGCTGGAACGGCTGGTACGGCTGCTGTTGCGGCTGGAATCCCTGGGGAGTGTGCGCGGTGTACGTCGGCGGGGTGGGCGTTTCCGGCTGCTCCTGCGGCCGCTCCTCCGGCTGGGCCGCCTGGGGCGGCGGCAGATGGAAGCTGCCGGTGTCCGACATGGCGGAGGGCTGCGAGCCGGTCGCCCGGCGTGGATCGGCGGGAGGGACGGTGTTGCCGGTGTCGGTGGCAGATGTGGTCGCGCCGGCGGCCGGCCTCGACGGCCGGGAGCCCGTCTCCCCCGCTCCGACAGCCTCCGCGCCGGTGTCCACACCTCCGTCCACACCTCTGTCCACGCCCGGAGCCCGCTCCAGAGGCCCGTCGGGACCGAAGCCCGGTGGGACAGGCCCGAGTTGGTCGAAGATCTCGATCCACTCGTCGTCGGGGCCCGGCTCCGGCAGGAGCTCCCTGGCGGAGGCGAGGGCCTTGCGCGCTCCCGTCGCCGTGCGGAAGCGGGCCTGTGGATCGGGCTGGATCAGGGTGGCCACGACCTGCCAGAGCGGATCGGGGATGCCCTTGGGCGCACTCGGCGTGCCGTGCTCGGCGAAGTACTGGACGAGGGCCTTGGCGTCAGGCTTGGCACCCTCCAGCAGATACAGCGCGACCAGGCCCACCGCGAACAGGTCGGACGGGAAGTCCGGTTCGGCGCCCATCATCTGCTCGGGCGCGAGGTAACCGGGCGTCCCCACCACGAGGTTGGTCTCCGTCAGACGCGGTTCGCCCAGCCGCATCGCGATCCCGAAGTCGGACAGCCGCAGCCGCGGGCGGCCGGTGCCGGTCGCTTCGAGCAGGATGTTGGCGGGCTTGATGTCACGGTGCACCACGCCTTCCCCGTGCACCGCGGCGAGCCCGGACAGGAGCTGGTCGAGCAGCGTGCAGACGAACACCGGCGGCAGCGGGCCGTAGTCCCCGACCAGATGGACCAGCGAACCGCCGGCGACGAGGTCCATGGTGAACAGGACCTGGTCGTCGTCGGCGGCCCAGCTGGCCGGTGCGAGCACATGTGGATGGTCGATCCGCAGGGCCTGCTCCCGCACGAAGCGCAGGAGCGAGTGGGCGTCGCGCTGCTGCAGCACCTTGGCGGCCACATAGCGCCGGCGGCGGTGGTCCCAGGCGCGCCATACGGCGCCGACTCCTCCGCGACCGATCGGGTCGACCAGTTCGTACCGGCCGGCGAAGACCTCACCCATGGCTGCCCGTCGCTCCTCCCCCTGCGGTTGCCCCCTGCTTCCCCCGAGCTTCCCCCGTGATGAGTGATACGACCCCTCCGCGCCCCGAGCCGTTCCCTGTGTCCCGGTCCGCCGGACCCCCTCCGGTGGACCGGGTCGTGGGATCAGCTCTGGTGGGACTGGTAGTGCGCGACCGCGTCGGAGGTGCGGCCCGCGCCGTACACCCGGAGGAACTCTGCCAGTTCCGGGTGGGTCGGGGCGAGGGTGTCGGCGGCCTCGATGATGTCCCCCGCGGCGGCCACCGAGCGCAGCAGCGACTGGATCTCCCGCACCACCCGCTTGACCGTGGGCGCACCCGAACTGGTCGTCGGCTGCGAGGTGTTGCTGAGCACGGAGCCCCCCTGCGACTTCTTGATCTCGTCCATGCGGTCCGTCGCCTCGGCCGCGCTCACGCTGCCGTCCGCGACCTGCGCCGCCAGGTCCTGCAGCAGCTGCACCCGCTGGACCACCGCGGGATTGCCGATCTTCGCGCGCTGTCCGCTCATCAGCTGCGACAGCATCGGAGCGGAGAGTCCCAGCACCGCCGCGAGACGGGCCTGGTTGAGACCAAGATCGTCGATGAGCTTACGGAAGAGCGCCCCCAACGGCTCCCCGTACCAGTTCCGCTGCAGCTCCCGCGCTCTTGCGGTGGCTTCCTGCTGTGCGGCGTCCATTGCGTCTCCCCATCGCTTCCCCAGAACGTGGTTCGCTGTAGCGAACCACGACGAGCATCTTACGGAGAGTGGTCGTCCACGGGGACCCCCAAGTTTTTTGCGAGATACCGGGGGTGACCCGGTACTCTGGTCTGCGGCGCCCACCGGAGTGATCCGGCGGCTGCTTTTTGCACGGGGCCTTAGCTCAGTTGGTAGAGCGCTGTCTTTGCATGGCAGATGTCAGGGGTTCGACTCCCCTAGGCTCCACTCGCTTCTACCCCTCTGACCTGTGGAAACGCGGTCAGAGGGGTATTTTTGTCCCGATTTTCCGGGCTTCGGGTCAAACCGCCGAGACACCGGGCGGCTCCTCCCCGTTCCGGGTGCGGTCATGGCCGGTGGCGGTCGGCGGAAACCGTTGTCCGTGATCCGCCGCAGCCCCGAGGCTCGATCACGTGATCGGCAATCAGGTTGGAGAAGACCTCCGTCCGCCGCTCATACGGTCCTTCGCGCAGCTCGCGTCGCTGGATCCGGACCGGCCCGTCGTCACCCTGTTCAGCGGCGGCCAGGACAGCTCGTATCTGCTGCTGCGGCTGCGGCAGATGGGTGTCCGCGAGATCCACGCGGTGAGCGTCGACATCGGCGAGGACGAGTCCCGCACATACAAGCGCCAGGTGGCCGAGGCACTCGGCGCCCGGATCCACATCCCCGACCGGCGGGAGGAGTTCGCCGCCCGCCATGTGGCACCCGCCATTGCCGCACAGGCCGTCTGCCTGGGCATCCATCCGGTGAGCTCCAGCCTCAGCCGCCCGCTGATCGCCAGGCCCGCGGTCGACCTCGCCCGTGCCATCGGCGCGCAGTGCGTACTGCATACCGCCAACCGCTCGCAGAACACGCTGCGCCGCCTCAACGGGGCACTTCGGCTGCTCGGCTACGAGGGTGCCTTCGGCAGCCCGTACGACCTGGACGCGGTCACCCGGGAGCGGAAGCCGGCCGAGCTGGGCGAAGCGGGCGTCGGGCTGCTCGCGGGGCGCATCGTCAGCGGCGACTCCAACCTGTGGTGCCGGGAGTTCGAGTCGGCATCCTCGACGATCCCGAACTGCACGAGGTGCCGGAGGAGATGTACACCTGGAGCAGGCCCACCGCCGCTCCTGGTGAGACGGAGACCCTGACCGTGGCGTTCGAGCACGGCCTGCCCGTCACCGTCGACGGCGTTCCCCTCGAGCTGACCGAGCTGATCGACCAGCTCAACCGGTGATCGGCCGCACCGACGTGACCGGCGGCGAGAGCGGCGTGTACACCGACGAGGGCGAGCACCTCATGACCACTACGCTGTCCCAGGCCGGCGACATCCTGCTCGGCGACGACCGCCGCACGCTGCACTCGGTGACCCCGGTAAAGCCGGTGGACCCCGACCTCGCCGCACACCGCGATGTCCTGGTGATCGCTTACACCGCGCGCTGACCCCCACCTCCCAGCCCTGCCCCCTGCCTTCCCGAGCTACCCGAGGAGCCCCGTGCCCGCCACCGCGCCCCGCCGTGCATGGCTGACCGACCTGCCCGTCCTGCTGGTCGCGGTGGTCTGGGGTTCCAGCTATCTGGCCGCGAAGGAGGTCACCACCGTCCGGACCGTGCTCGCCGTCCTGGTCCTGCGCTTCGCGGTCGTCCTGCCCGTGCTCACCGTCGGGGGGTGGCGCAGGCTGCGCGCCATGGACCGCGCACACATACGCGGAGCGGGAATCCTCGGCCTCATCCTTGCCGGGATCTTCCTCCTGGAGACGTACGGCGTCGTGCACACCTCGGCGACCAACGCCGGGCTCATCATCAGCCTCACCATGATCTTCACCCCGATCGCGGAGAGCGGGCTGCGGCGCACCCCGCTGCCCCGGTCGTTCATGGCGGCGGCCGTGCTCTCGGTGCTCGGGGTGGTGCTCCTCACCCAGGGCGCGGGCTTCACCGAGCCGTCCTTCGGCGACCTGCTGATGCTGGGTGCCGCGGTCGCCCGGACCGTGCACGTCCTCGCGATGTCCCGGATGAAGTCCGCGCAGGGCGCGGACTCCCTGTCCATGACCACGGTCCAACTCGCCGCCGCGGTCCTGGTGTTCGCCCTGCTCTCCGTGGTGCCCGGCACCGGCACCGCGCCCTGGACGGCCGCCGCGGACCTTGGCGCGGCTGGCTGGCTGGGTCTGCTCTACCTGTCCGTCTTCTGCACCCTGTTCGCCTTCTTCGTGCAGATGTGGGCCGTACGGCGCACCTCCCCGTCCCGGGTCAGCCTGCTGCTCGGTACCGAGCCGGTGTGGGCCGCGGTCGTCGGCATCGCGCTCGCCGGCGACCGGCCGGGCTGGCTCGGCCTCGTGGGCGCCGTCCTCGTCCTCGCCGGTACGTCGTGGGGCCGCACGGCGGCCGAGCCCGCGCCGAGGACGAAGCCCGAAGAACGCGCCGCGGCCGCCGCACAGACCACCGCCGGGCCCTCACCGCAGCCCGAGACCGCCCTCGGATCAGTCGTCGAGCCAGCCGGAGCGGACGGCACACACCCCGGCCTGGAACCGGCTCGCCGCGCCTAGGGTGTGTCGTTTGGATCATCCCGGCGTCGCGGGGTCTGGCACGCACTCCCCCAAGCTCTTCGAGCAGGGGGGACCCCCAGCCGCGTTGTCGTCGGTCTCCCCCAAGCTCTCGGCTTCGCTCGAGCAGGGGGGACCCCCACCGCTCCGCGTCGACTCCCTCCTCCGCCTTGCAGCTGCACGCTCCCCCAAGCTCTCGACTGCGCTCGAGCAGGGGGGACCCCATGACCCCGCTCGGGGAGGGCCAGACCGCACCGTTTGTCACGGCCGACCTGATCCAAACGACACCCCCTAGCCGTTCGGACAGCTCGGAGACGAGGCGGCGGACCGTGCGCTCGGACAGGCCCAGCTTGCGGGCCATCGCCTCGTCCGTGAGGCCGCCCGCCGGCATCCCCGGCCCTCCTCGCCGTGTGCGGCGGAATCCTCGGCGACGCGTGGCGCGTCTCGCGCGTACGAGAGGTGTGCGCGTTCAGCCCGTCGTGTACGCGATGTCCGTCGGGCGCGGTCCTGGAGTCCCGGACGTGGCGGGAAGGGCTGAGCCGGGGGAGCGCTGAACAGGGCCGAGGAACTGCGCCGCACGGCCGAGCAGCGTGCGTGTGGACGCGAGCACCTGGGGCTCGCTGAGCATGTCGGGCAGCTGGAAGTCATCCACACCGTGGACCCGGGGTCTCCACGGGTTCCGGTTCCTCGGACGCCGCGTGGAGGACCACGTTGACGTGCCGGCCGCGAGGGCTCTGGTGGACGCGGACCTCGTGGGCCAGGAGCTCGAGGATGGACAGTCCCCGGCCGTGTTCGTCCGGGTCGGTGTGCCGGGCAGGCAGCGGCCGGGCCCGGGTGCCGGAGTCCGTCACCGAGATCCGCAGGGCTCCGGCGTGCAGGGACAGCTGAAGTGTCATGTCCTCGCCGCCGTGCTGAGCGGCGTTCGCGGCGAGTTCGGCGACGATGAGTTCGGCGGATTCCCGGTCGCCGGAGGACAGCCGCCACCGGGCCAGGACCGCCGTGACGCAGTGGCGGGCCTCCGGGACCCAGGGGATCTCGGCCGGCAGTGCCAGGACGGCCACGCGTTCGGAAGCGGGTCGGCCTGCCGGGCGGGGTGCGGCCGGGCGGGATGCGGCGGGGCGGGCCCCGGGAGACCAGTGCTTCTTCTTCGTGAGTGTGGTGGTGCTCATGATCGGCTCTGGGGCTGGCTGGAAGGGACGTGGCGTTCGGGGCCCTGGTCGACTGCCGGTAGGGGTAGGGGTAGGGGTGCGGGGGCGGACACCTGGTGTCCGCCTCCCGTCACCACCGCCCGCGCCGGGTCATCCGCTCACCCCGGCATGTCCGCCCCGGTCGGCAGGGGCGGTTCGGCTGCCAGGCGCTGCCACTCCTCGTCGGTGAGGATCCGGGACCGGAGCAGGAAGCGCACGCCCTCGGGGGCTTCGAGGGAGAAGCCGCTGCCCCGGCCGGGGACCACGTCGACGGTGAGGCGGCTGTGCCGCCAGTACGCGTACTGGCCGGCGCTCATCCAGAACGGTGTGTCCCCGGCGACCCGGCCCAGCAGGACGTCCGCGGCGCCGACCCGGAACTCGCCGCGCGGGTAGCACATGGGCGCGCTGCCGTCGCAGCAGCCGCCGGACTGGTGGAACATCAGCGGGCCGTGATGTTCCGTCAGTCGTCTCAGCAAGTCCTCAGCGGCTGCGGTCAGTTCGACTCGCGTCGCCCGCTCGCTCATCGTGAAGCCTCCGGCCTAGAAGAAGCCGAGCTTCTGCTCCGAGTAGCTGACCAGGAGGTTCTTGGTCTGCTGGTAGTGGTCGAGCATCATCTTGTGGGTCTCGCGGCCGATGCCGGAACCCTTGTAGCCGCCGAAGGCCGCGTGGGCCGGGTAGGCGTGGTAGCAGTTGGTCCACACACGGCCGGCCTTGATCTCGCGGCCGAGGCGGTAGGCGAGGTTGCCGTTGCGGGACCAGACGCCGGCGCCGAGGCCGTAGGGGGTGTCGTTGGCGATCTTGATGGCCTCTTCGGGGGAGTCGAAGGTGGCGACCGAGACGACCGGGCCGAAGATCTCCTCCTGGAAGATCCGCATGTCGTTGGTGCCCTTGAAGATCGTCGGCTCGATGTAGTAGCCGCCTTCCAGGCCGTCGACGGTGCGGGCCCTGCCACCGGTGAGGAGTTCGGCGCCCTCCTGCTTGCCGATGTCGATGTAGGAGAGGATCTTCTCGAACTGGTCGTTGCTGGCCTGCGCGCCGATCATCGTCTCGGGGTCGAGCGGGCTGCCGCTCTTGATGGCCCTGGTGCGCTCCAGGACGCGGGCCATGAACTCGTCGTAGACGGAGGAGGCGATCAGGGCCCGGGAGGGGCAGGTGCACACCTCGCCCTGGTTGACCGCGAACATCACGAAGCCCTCGACGGCCTTGTCCAGATAGGCGTCGTCGGCGGCCATGACGTCGGACAGGAAGATGTTCGGGCTCTTGCCGCCCAGCTCCAGGGTGACCGGGATGATGTTCTCGGACGCGTACTGCATGATCAGCCGGCCGGTCGTGGTCTCGCCGGTGAAGGCGATCTTGGCGATGCGCGGGCTGGAGGCGAGCGGCTTGCCGGTCTCGACGCCGAAGCCGTTGACCACGTTGAGCACGCCCGGCGGAAGCAGGTCGGCGATCAGCTCGATGACCTTCAGCAGGCTGACCGGGGTCTGCTCGGCGGGCTTGATGACCACGCAGTTGCCCGCCGCCAGGGCCGGGGCGAGCTTCCACGCGGCCATCAGGATCGGGAAGTTCCACGGGATGATCTGGCCGACCACGCCCAGCGGCTCGTGGAAGTGGTAGGCGACGGTGTCCTCGTCGATCTCGCCTACGGTGCCCTCCTGGCTGCGGACCACGCCCGCGAAGTAGCGGAAGTGGTCGACGGCGAGCGGGATGTCGACGTTCAGGGTCTCCCGGACCGGCTTGCCGTTCTCCCAGGTCTCGGCGACGGCGATCTTCTCCAGGCTCTCCTCGATGCGGTCCGCGATCTTGTTGAGGAGGTTCGCCCGCTCGGTGGTGGAGGTCCGGCCCCAGCGGTCGGCGGCGGCGTGGGCGGCGTCCAGCGCGAGCTCGACGTCGGCGGCGGAGGAACGGGCGACCTCGCAGAAGACCTTGCCGTCCACCGGCGAGAGGTTGTCGAAGTAGCGGCCCTCGACGGGGGCGACCCAGTCACCGCCGATGAAATTGTCGTAGCGGCGGGCGAAGTCGACGATGCTGCCTTCTGTTCCTGGCTGCGCGTACACCATGGCGGCTCTCCTCGGGGATGGTGAGTGCGGTGGTACGACGGCCCGTGCCGCCGTGCCGCCGCTCACTGTGAGCCTTCGAGGTTGGCGCGAGGTTGGTGGGCCACGGCGAGGACCGGACGCCAGGAGTCCGGCGGTGGTGTCAGTCGCGCAGCGCCGTGCTCAGTCGCCCCGCCGCGACCGCGCGGCGTGTGTCCCCCGGGCCGAGCAGGCTCAGCGCGTGCTCGTGCACCTCCGTGTCGTACGGGGCGCGCTCGCCGTAGCGCAGGGCGTGCTCCGGGCGGGCGCTCGCCAGGACGGCCTCGCGGACGGCCACCTCCAGGTACGTACGCCACCGCTCGATGCCCGGCGCCGCCGAGCGGGGCAGCAGCGGGCCGCGGTACAGGCGCAGGGCGGTCTCCGCGTCACCGTTCTCCAGGGCGCGCAGCACGTCCACGGCGTCGCAGGACACGGGGGTGGTCAGGGCGTAGCGACGGGTGGCGATGCCGCCCGACAGAGCCCGGCGCAGGTGGGAGATCTCCGCCTTGAACGTGGAGGCCGTGATGGCGCGGTCGCCGTACAGGGCCTCGCGCAGCCGCTCCGGTGAGAAGCCGTCCGGTTCGAGGGCGAGCAGGGTCAGGATCTCCAGCTGCCGGGGGCGCAGCGCGAGGGGCCGCTCCTCGCGGACGGCCTGGTCGGTCCCCAGGCAGGTCAGACGCACCGGGCCCGGGTTGTCGCGGGTCCGGCGGGGCGGCTCGGTGCGCAGCCGGGCCTCGATGACGGACACCAGCGAGCGCACCGTGGACATGGCCAGCGGGTTCGAGCGGTCCCAGGTGGTGGACATGTCCAGGACGCCCAGGACGCGTCCGTCCGGGCCGTGGACGGGGGCGCAGTAGCAGACCCAGCCGTGCAGTGCCGTCACCAGGTGCTCGGCGGAGAAGATGGAGCTGGGGCGGCCGGTGCGCAGGGCGAGGGAGAGGGCGTTGGTGCCCATGGCCTGCTCGTCCCACCGTCCGCCGGGCGCGAAGTTGACGCGCTCGGCGCGGCGGCGCATGGTCCGGCCGCCGCAGGTCCACAGGATGGTCCCGGACTCGTCGGTGACCGCGGTGACGAATCCGGCGTCGTCGGCGATGCCGCGCAGCTCGTCGGCGAGGTCGTCGACCGGCCGGCGCAGCGGGGAGTCGGTCCAGCGGTGATGCACCGTGTCGCCGTCGCTGACGGGGGCGCTGTCCCGGCCGGGGTCCACGCTGCCGAGCGAGCGCGCCCAGGACTCGGTCACCTCGTGGCGCAACGCGTCGGCGCCGCCGTCCGCCGCGGGTCCGGTGGTCTTCAGCCGCGGCACCAGGCGGAACCACTCACCCTCCAGCGTGGCCTTGCGGCGCTGGAGGTCACTGCGCTGTGACATCTGCATTTCCCCTGCCGTCGAACGGGGACATTCGGCTATTGTCCGCGAGAACTTCGTCGGCGCACCTGACCTGTCGGGCCGGTTTCCCTGTCCGATCGGACAGGTGCCGTACCCGGACCGGGGTGCCTAGCTTGGTCTTCGGTCCGTAGAAAGTTTTATCCGTCAATCAGGCGGTAAAATCAAGGTTGCGTCCGCGTTGCGGGCCTTGCTCATGGGAGGTCGCATGACGCTCATGACCGGCGCCGTGACGACCGGTGGCACCGATCCGAGCGCCGACTGGAGCCGTGACGAGCGCCAGGGCGAGCTGCTGGGGCCGCAGGAGACGAGCAGTGACGCCGTCCGCAGGTCGGCCCGGCTGGCCAAGTTCCACGTGCCCGAGGTCGTGTTCGGGCCTGGCTCGCTGACCGAGCTGGGACACTGTGCGCTGCGCCTCGGCGGCCGTCGCCCGTTCCTGGTCACCGACCCGGGAGTGCTGGAGGCGGGCTGGACGGACGAGGCGGTCGGCCATCTCAGGCGGGTCGGCCTGCGTCCCGTCGTCTGGCACGACGTGACCCCCAATCCCAAGGACCACGAGGTCCAGGCCGCCTTCGAGAGGTACGCGCAGAGCGGCTGCGACGTGATCGTCGGGGTGGGCGGCGGCTCGGTCATCGACGCCGCCAAGGGCGTGGCGATCCTGTCCGGCAACGGCGGGCACATTCTCGACTACGAGGGTGTGGACCAGGTCGTACAGCCCATCCCGCCCACCGTGATGGTGCCGTCCACGTCGGGCACCGGGGCGGACGTCTCGCAGTTCGTCATCATCACCGACACCACCCAGCAGATCAAGATCAGCATCGTCAGCCGCACCCTGGTCCCGGACATCTCGGTGATCGACCCACGCCTGCTGACCACCATGCCGGACTGGCTGAACGCCGCGACCGGGCTGGACGCCCTGACCCACGCCGTCGAGGCGTTCGTGTCCCGGGCGCACAACCCGCTGACCGACATCCACGCGCTGCACGCGGTGGAGCTGATCACCGGCAACCTGGTACGGACCCAGGTGCAGCCGAAGAACTTCGGTGCCCGGCTGGCCATGGCCCAGGCCTCCCTGGAGGCGGGCATGGCCTTCACCAACGCGATCCTCGGTGCGACGCACGCCATGAGCCACCAGGTCGGCGGACTGCTGGACGCGCCGCACGGCGTGGTCAACGGTGTCCTGCTGCCGCACGTCATCCGGTTCAACGCCGCGGCGTGGCCGGAGCGGTTCGTCCGGCTCGGCGCGGCGGCCGGCCTGCCCACCGACGGCGTTCCGCCGTACGAGGTGGCCGAGCGGCTCGCGGACCTGGTGCGCGCCCTCGCGGACGACCTCGGCGTCCCGAAGAGCCTGGCGAGCCTGGGGGTCGCGGAACACGACGTGCCCGTGCTGGCCCGCACCACGCTGAGGGACGCCTGCATGGCCACCAACCCCAGGGACGTCGACGTGCGGGACGTCGAGCGGCTGTTCCGCGAAGCCCTGTGAGGCGATCCCGGTGAGCGTCCCCGACCGGTACCCGCAGACCGCCGACCTGGGCGTCCTCACCGGGCTGCGGTCCGGCAAACGGTCGTACTACCCGGCCTACGTGCGCTCCGCCGAGCGGCTGGAGCGGACAGTGGAGGCACTCGACGGGATCTCCCGCGCCCTGGTGCGCACCGCCGAGGGCCCGCGTGCCCTGGTCGAGGCGGTCGTCCGGACGGCGGCCGAGCATCTGCAGGCCCGCTGGCTGCTGCTGGCCGTGGCGGACGGAGCGCTGCGCGCGGCCCGGCCCCGCTTCCTGCTGTACGCCGACGACCTGCTGATCGACAACGAGAGCAGGGTGCCCGCCGAGGTGCGTGAGCATCTGGCGCTGCTGCGCAGTCACCCCTGGGAGGCCGGCACGCCGGACCGGGGCCGGGACTGGGTGCGCGCGCCGATGACCCTGGACGACGAGCCGGTCGGCGGGATCGCGGCGGCGCCCGGCCCCGGTGTCGAGGTGGCCGACACCGACCTGGCGATCCTGCGGGTCCTGGCCAACCAGGCCGCCGTGGCGCTGCACCACACCTTCCTCTTCCACGCGGCGACCACCCTGCGCGGCCGGGCCGAGGAACTGTCCGAGGCGGCCGAGCGGCAGGCCCGCGACCTGGCCGCGCGCAGCGCCGAGCTGGCCGAGACGCAGGCACGGCTGCTGGAGGCGTTGCAGCGGCAGGCACTGGACGACGAACGGCGCCGTATCGCGCGCGAACTGCACGACAGCGTCTCCCAGTACGTGCTCAGCGCGGGCATGACCGTCGAGGTGTGCCGGGCGGAGCTGGCGGCGCTGGGCGGGCCGGCCGCGGACATCGCCGAACGGCTGGCCGGCGCCAAGGACCTCAACCGGCAGGCCGTGGAGCGGCTGCGGGCCGCGATCTACGCCCTTCAGCACACGTCGCAGGAGCCCACGGGGCCGCTGCCGGTGATGCTGGAGCGGCTGTCCACGGTGCATCTCACCACGGACCTCGACGTACGGGTCCAGGTGACGGGCAGCCCGGTGCCGCTGCCGCCCGAGGCCGACCAGTCGATCCTCCGGCTGACCGGCGAGGCGCTGTTCAACTCCGCCACGCACGGCAAGGCGGGCCGGGCACTGGTCCGGCTGCGGTATCTGCCCGAGGCCGTCGTGCTGACGGTGTCCGACGACGGCTGCGGCGATCCGGCCCAGCTGCGCCGCGCGCTGCGGCTGTCCAGGGCCGCCGATCTGGGCGGCCGACACCGCGGCCTGGCGAACATGGTCACCCGGGCGGAGGAGTTCGGCGGCCGGCTGTCCATCCGCCGGTCGGGCATGGGAGGCGTCCTGCTGCGGGTCGGCATCCCGCTGCCGGTGAAGCACTGTCCAGGAGGCAGCAGATGACCACTCAGCAGTCGGCCGCGGCGCCCACGCAGGCCCAGCGGATCGTCCTGGTCGACGACCACGCGATCGTCCGGCACGGCCTCAGGTCGATCCTGGAACGCGAGAGCGACCTGGAGGTGGTGGGCGAGGCGAGCACGGCCGCCGAAGCCGCCGCCGTCGTGGAGCGGACCGACCCGTCGATCGTGCTGCTCGACCTGAAGCTGTCCACGGCGGCCGACACCGAGGGCTTGGACCTGTGCGCCCGGCTGACCCAGCGGTACCCGGATCTGGCGGTGCTGGTGCTCACCACCTTCCTCGACGACTCCCTGGTGGTGCAGGCGATCCAGCATGGCGCGCGCGGTTACGTCGTCAAGGACGTCGACACCACCGAGCTGCTGCGCTCCATCCGCGCGGTCGCCCGCAACGAGAGCGCCTTCGACTCGCACGCCGCCGCGGCGATGGTGCGGTCGATGCGCGTGCAGCCCGACCGGCCGAAGTTCACCGACCGCGAGCTCAAGGTGCTCCGGCTGCTCGCCCACGGGCTGAGCAACCGGGAGATCGGCGCCGAGCTGTACATCTCGGAGACCACGGTGAAGTTCCACGTCCGCAACATCATGCGGAAGACGGAGGCCGGAAGCCGGGCCGAAGTCGTGTACGAGGCGACCAAGATGGGCGTGATCTGAGAACGGGAGACGAGCGCGGTCAGCTCGTTTCGAGGGTCAGCCAGCCGCCGTGGTGCGAAGTGACGGAGAAACGGTGGCCGGTGCGGCGGCCCAGTGCGGTGAGCCCGGCCGGGTCGAAACACCGCACATGCCCGTAGGCGGCGGTGGGTTCGTCCTCGTACGGCACGGCCACCACCACCCGCTGCCCGGCCAGCCTCAGCGCCTCCCGTACGACGGTGTCGCCGTGCCCGGGATCGAGGTGCTCCAGGACGTGGATGACCGTGACGGTGTCCACCGAGCGGTCCGGCAGGGGGACCTGTGCCGCGTCGCAGGCCAGGGTGTCGAGGGCGAGGCCGCGTGCCCCCGCCACGGCGGCCAGCAGGCGCATGGTGCCGCGGGAGAGATCCGACGCGATCACAGTGTGCCCCTGCTGCTCTGCCATCAGCAGGGGCAGGAAGCCGAAGCAGGAGCCCATGTCCAGCACCGTGCCCGGGGCCACCAGGTCCAGGGTGCGGCGGTAGACGGGGGCGAACCCGGCGATCGACGAGTGATCGGCCGGCTTCGGTGCCCGCCAGGACTCCCGGATGCGGGCCAGTGTGTTGTCGTAGAACGTGGTCCAGGCGGGCAGCGCTCCGTCCACGCAGGAGCGCACCACCCCGGTGAAGACCCGCTCGAAGATGTCGCTGCCGGACAGCCAGCCGGGGGCGAACAGCTCCTCGGCGAGCAGGCCGGCCAGATCGTTGTCCAGGTGCTCGGGGCGCAGCGAGTGACCCAGCTCGACCCGGCGGCCCCGGCGGCGCAGGGTGAAGTGCTCGGTGCGGACGATGGGCCGTGGTGTGGCGTCGTCGGGGCGAGGGCTGTCGCGGATCACGCGGACCAGGTGGTCGGCGTACGCGCCGGACGGGCACGGCGCCAGGGGGTCGATGCGGCGCGCGGCGATCGCGCTGCGCAGGCTGGGCAGGCTCATCGTCCGGTCACCTCCGTGGCCATGCGGCGGGCGGTGCGTTCGAGACCGGCGAGGTCGGCGACCACCTGGACGCGGGCGCAGTACTCGGCGTAGAGCGGCAGGTCGCAGGAGCCGAGGCCCCAGGAGAACCGGGGTTCCGGGGTCAGCCAGATCGTCTCGCGCACCCTGCGGGTGATCTCCTCGAAGGCGGCCAGCCCGGACGGGTTGCCGTTGCCGCGTCCGTCGCCCAGGACCAGCAGGGTGGTACGGCGGTTCAGCGCGGGGGCGTGTTCGGCGAGCAGCAGCTCGAACGTCCGGCCGTAGTCGGAGTTCGCGTCCACGTCGAGCAGGCCGCCGGCCGGGAGGCCGTCGAAGACCAGGCCCAGCGCCCGCTCCAGGGGGTGCTCGGTGAACAGCTCGGTGATCTCGGTCGGTTCGTCCACGAAGGCGAAGGAGCGGACCTGTCCGAACAGGGACTGCAGCCCGTGCACCAGGTGCAGGGTGAAGCGGGCGGTGGCCCGCACGGACAGGGAGACATCGGTGAGGATCACCAGGCGGGGGCGGTCCTCGGCGCGGGTGACGGTGACCGGGCGGAACGGCACCCCGTCGTAGCGCATGTTGCGGCGCATGGTGCGGGCCGGATGCACGCGCCCGCGTGGCGTGGCGCGCTTCCGGCTGGTCAGGGCGCCGTGCAGGGAGCGGCCGACGC
The DNA here is from genome assembly GCF_025642155.1 of Streptomyces sp. HUAS 15-9. NCBI lineage: Bacteria > Bacillati > Actinomycetota > Actinomycetes > Kitasatosporales > Streptomycetaceae > Streptomyces > Streptomyces qianjiangensis. Next base: position 4,444,380 of record NZ_CP106798.1, read on the forward strand.
GGCGCAACGCCTCCTCCAGCTGGGTGCGTTCGTGCTCGTCGACGGCTTCCGCGCGGGCACGTTCGGCGAGCTGAGCCGACTCCACGGCCACCGACTGGAGTTCGGCGAGGCGGTCCAGGTGGCGCCTGAGCAGTTCGGGCAGGTTGTCGATGACGCCTGCGGGCCCTCGCCGGAGCGCGCCGGGTCCGGGGTCGTCGGGGTCGTCGGAGGTGTCGTCGGCGAGCCAGCCGAGCAGGGCGTCCTGCTGGGCCACGGTCAGCGTCGTGTCGATCGGGTGTCCGGCCGCCGCCGCGAGCTGCCCGGGGATGCCGGCGCCGTGCAGCCGCTCCGTCTCCAACTGGACGGACGGGCCGCGTGTGGCGTCGGCGGCGCCGTCCTTGGACAGCACGATCTCCTCGGTCATCGCGGCCAGGTCGAGCTTGTTGGCCTCCTGGTGCAGGTTGTAGCGCTGGGCCAGGTCCTGCTGGTCGAAGTAGTCGCGGATGTCGGCCGGCTTGCCGTGACTGTGGCCCTGCTGCGGGGTCTCGGACGGCTCGTCGGAGACGGTGTACGACTCCAGTTCGCCGGTGTCGGTCAGATCGTCGTGCTCATGGCTGTGACCGTGCCCGTCGGAGTCCTGGTGGACCGGGCGGAGCGAGAAGAACGCGGCGAACAGCTCGTCGAACAGCTCGTCGTCGCGGCGGTCCTTCACCAGCGTCAGGCGCAGGGCCTCGCGCAGTGTCTCGCGCCTGCCGAGCACGCCCGGCTGGGCGGCCGCGCGCATGGCGTCCATGGCCTCCGACACGGACACGCGCAGCCCGAACAGCCGTAGAACGCGGACGAATCGGTGCACCCCGGCTTCCATTGCGGCCTCCCGTGTCCTGTTGGTGCTGTTGGTCCTGTTGGTTCTGTCGTCCTGGGTCAGAGAGCGCGGCGGCGGGCGATGGCGGCGAAGGCGCGGGCGCCCTGGCCGGCGCCGGGTGTGGTGCGGCGCGTCGGGCCGGGGCCGGGTGCGCCGTAGTAGCCGTCGTCGTGGCGGCCCTGCTGGTCCATGGCCGCCCGGACCGCCCGCCCGTCCACCTCGTGCTCGTGGTCGTGGTCGTGGTGGTGCCCGTTGTGATGGTGGTGGCCGTGCCCGTCGTGCCGATGGCCCGGCTCGGGCAGGGTGCGGTTGGGGTCGACGAGGCGGGGCAGGACGTCCAGGGCACGGCCCAGGTCGCGTTCGTACTTGAGGACCACGTTGGCGGTGTCGGCGAGCACCTCGGGATCCAGTTCCTCGACGCCCAGCACGGCGAGGGTGCGGGCCCAGTCGACCGTCTCGGAGATGCTGGGGTTCTTGCGCAGTTGCAGCTCGCGCAGGCCCCGTACCACCTCGACCAGATGACGGGCGGTGGCCTCGGACAGCCCGGTGTCCTTGGCGCGCAGGATCTCCAGCTCCCGCTCGGCGTCCGGGTAGTCGAGGAAGAGATGCAGACAGCGGCGCTTGAGCGCGGCCGACAGGTCACGGGTGTTGTTCGAGGTCAGGACGACGTACGGCGGGACCTTCGCGGTGTACGTGCCGATCTCGGGGACCGACACCTGGTACTCGGCCAGGCACTCCAGGAGTACGGCCTCCAGCGCCTCGTCGGCCCGGTCGACCTCGTCGATCAGCAGCACCGCCGGCTCCTCGCCGCGGACCGCCTCCAGCAGCGGGCGCGCGGCGAGGAACCGGTCGGAGAAGAACACGCTGTCCTGTTCCTCGATCCGCTGGACGGCCGAGGCCAGATCGGGCGCGTCGGCGGTCAGGTCGCCGATCTTGTCCCGGAGCATCTGGGTGTACAGCAGCTGTTTGCCGTAGTCCCACTCGTACAGGGCGCGGCTCTCGTCCTGGCCCTCGTAGCACTGCAGCCGCAGCAGGCGGCGTCCGGTGGCGGCGGCCAGCGCCTTGGCCAGCTCGGTCTTGCCGACGCCGGCCGGGCCCTCCAGGAGTACCGGCTTGTCGAGTCTGGTCAGCAGGAACACGGTCGTGGCGAGCCGGCGGTCGGCGATGTAGCCGTGGGCGGCGAAGCGTTCGGTGATGTCCTCGACCGAGGCGAACTCGGCGGGGCGGGCGGGTGTGGCGGGCACGGGTCCTCCATGAGGTGCTGTTCGGCCGGGGAGGGCGACGGGGCGGGGGACGACGAGGGTGGTCCGTCCCCCGCCCCGGTCCGGAAGGGCTCGGTCGTGGCGGGTGTTCAGCCGAGCAGCTCGTCCAGGTCGCCGTTCATGCAGTGGTCGACGACCGGCCGGACGGTGTCGAACGTGCACTCCTTGGCGTTGCCCGGGGTGCAGGCGTCGCCGAGGACGTGGTTCGTGATGCGGTCGACATCGGCGGCGTCGCCCTTGATCACCTTGGCCTGCTCGTAGTACTTGGTCGGGCCCTGGCCCAGGCGGCTCTTGGAGTAGGTGTCCTGCTGGACGTCCGTGAACTTCTCCGGGATGCCCACGTCACGCAGCAGCCGGATGCCCGCGGCGAGCGCGGCGTCGGCGGCCTGGACCTTGGTCATGCCGTGGGTGTCCACGCCCATCGCCTCGGCGATGTCCGCGAACCGCTCGTACTGCGCCGGCATGTTGAACGCCCACACGCGGGGCAGCGCGATGGCGTTGTTCAGCCCGTGGTGGGTGTCGTAGCACGCGCTGACCGCGTGCGAGATGGAGTGGATGATGCCCAGGCCACCAGAGTTGAACGCCTGCGCCGCGATGTACTGCGCGTACATCATGCCCTCGCGCCCGGCCAGGTCCGTGCCGTTCCACACCGCCTGCCGCAGATGCCGGGCCGTGAGCCGGATGGCGTGCAGCGCGTTGCCCAGCGAGGGCTGGAAGTTGAGCCGGGAGACGTAGGGCTCGGAGGCGTGCGCGAGGACGTCGAAACCACACTGCGCGGTGTAGTCGAGCGGGCAGTCGTAGTACAGGGTCGGGTCGTCGATGGCGAGCGAGGCCACCGAGGCGTCGTCGAAGGCGACGTACTTGTGCGGATTGTCCGGGTCGGTGGTGGTGTCGGTGATGACGTACGCCCAGGAGGTCTCCGAGCCCGTGCCGGCCGTCGTCGAGACCGCGATGTGCGGCGGGTTCTTCGGGTTCTCGGACTTGTTGAAGCCCTCGAAGTCGTTGACGTTGCGGCCGTCGTGGGCGACGGAGATACGGGCGCCCTTGCACGCGTCGTGCGACGAGCCGCCGCCGATCGACACGAACGAGTCGCACTTGTTCTCCTGGTACAGCGCCACGGCGTCCATGACGTTGTAGTCCTTGGGGTTCGACTCGACCTTGTCGTACACCACGACCTCGAGGCCGTGGTACTTCAGCGACTCGACGATCTTGTGCACGGTGTCGCTGCCGCGGAGACCCGTGGTCATCACCAGGGTGCGCCTGAACCCGAGCTTCTTGGCCTCCGGGCCGATCAGCTCGTGGGCTCCGGGGCCCATCAACGCCCGCGGGAAGGGATGGAATTCCTTGATCGGGAACGGCTTGAGAAGTTCTTCTACCTGCATGATCGCGACTGTCCTCTCCGCGCGGTGGAGCCGCGCGTGCTGCGTCGACTGCTCCCAGGGCCCGCCGGCGGGCAGAGGTCCGGGTGGAGCACGGACGTGCCGAACGAATGCGGCGTGCATCACCCTCCGGGACCGCGTGGCGGTGCGATACCGGCCGCTCGGACGGCAGGCGGGCACGGACGGAGGGGATGTGCCCTGTCCGATCGGACGGGGTGAGCGCCGCTGACCTGCGGCGCAACGGGCACACCTGTCCGACCGGACAGGGTGAGGGCGGCCGAAAGCAGGGCGAGACGCGAAGGCGACCGGCCTAGCGTCGAGTGGTGTCCGGGCCGCGTGCCACGCCACGCGGCCCGGCTCCCCTCACTTTCCCGCCCCTCACACCAGGAGGACTGCCATGAGTGCCGTACAGGACGACACCCTCGTCGCCGAGCAGGACGACACCGTCAACGCCGACGACGTCATCGAGGAGATCCTCGTCGAGGAGGTCTCCATCGACGGCATGTGCGGCGTCTACTAGGCCGGCCGGTCGTCATGCCGTCCCCCTTCGACGCGGACCGGCCCTACCGGCTGAACCCCTGCGTCGCGCTGCGCCCCGAGCCGTTCGGGGCGCTCGCCTACCACTTCGGCAACCGTCGGCTGTCGTTCCTGAAGGCGCCCGAACTGGTCGAGCTGGTACGGGAGCTGGGCCGGCACGCCAGCGCCCGGGAGGCGCTCGCCGGTGTGCCCGAAGCGCGCCGGGACACCTTCCGGCGCGCGCTGGCCTCGCTGGCCGCCGCCGACATGATCATCCCCACCGGAGCGGAGCCGCAGCCGTGACTGTCACCCAAGAACCGTCCGCCCCGGTCCCCGCCCTCGTCGAGCAGTTCAAGGGCGGCCTGCACGCCCCCATCTGCATGACCTGGGAATGGACGTACGCGTGCAACCTCTCCTGTGTGCACTGCCTGTCCTCCTCCGGACGGCGCGACCCGGCGGAGCTGTCCACGGACGAGATCAAGTCCGTGCTCGACGAGCTCCGACGCATGCAGGTCTTCTACGTCAACGTCGGCGGCGGCGAGCCCACCGTCCGCCCCGACTTCTGGGAACTGCTGGACTACGCGATCGCGCACCAGGTGGGGGTGAAGTTCTCCACCAACGGGCTGCGGCTGACCCCGGACCGGGCCCGCCGCCTCGCGGCCACCGACTACGTCGACGTCCAGATCTCCCTCGACGGCGCCACCCGCGAGATCAACGACGCGGTGCGCGGCCGGGGTTCGTACGACATGGCCGTGCGGGCGATGGAGAACCTCGCCGCGGCCGGCTTCCGGGACTTCAAGATCTCCGTGGTGATGACCCGTCAGAACATCCCGCAACTGGACGACTTCGCGTCCCTGGCCGACCGGTACGGCGCCCAGCTGCGCATCACCCGGCTGCGGCCGTCCGGGCGGGGCGCCGACGTCTGGGACGAACTGCACCCCACCGCACAGCAGCAGCGCGAGCTGTACACCTGGCTCGTCGGCCACGGCGAGAAGGTGCTCACCGGTGACTCCTTCTTCCACCTCAACGCGCTCGGCTCGCAGCCGCTGCCCGGACTGAACCTGTGCGGAGCCGGACGCGTGGTCTGCCTGATCGACCCGGTGGGTGACGTGTACGCCTGCCCGTTCGCCATCCACGACGCCTTCAAGGCGGGCAACGTGCGTGCGCCGGGCGGGTTCGAACGGGTGTGGCGCGACTCCGCGCTCTTCACCGACCTGCGCCGGCCCGCCTCCGGCGGCGCCTGCGCGAGCTGTCCGGCGTACGACGCCTGCCAGGGCGGCTGCATGGCCGCGAAGTTCTTCACGGGCCTGCCGCTGGACGGCCCGGACCCGGAGTGCGTCATGGGCCACGGCGCCACCGCCCTCACCGCCACCGAACGCTCCGCGCTTCCGCCCCAGGGCAACGACCACTCCCACCGCACCGTGCCCCTGGGCATGCCCGCCGTCCGGACCCGGCGGCCGGACCGCTTCTGCGACGAGAGCCCGCTGGCCGGCGCCGACGCCGTACACCACACGAAGGGAACGTCATGAGCAAGTGGATCGAGACGGTCGCCGAGGCCCAGAGGCTGGCGAAGAAGCGGCTGCCGAAGTCCGTCTACAGCGCGCTGCTCGCCGGCTCCGAGAAGGGCGTCTCCTACGACGACAACACCACCGCCTTCGGTCAGCTGGGCTTCGCCCCGCACGTGGCCGGACTGTCGGCCAAGCGCGACCTGGCGACGACCGTCATGGGACAGCAGATCGCCCTCCCGGTGATCATCTCCCCGACCGGCGTGCAGGCCGTACACCCGGACGGAGAGGTGGCCGTCGCCCGCGCCGCCGCGTCGCGCGGCACCGCGATCGGGCTCAGCTCCTTCGCCAGCAAGCCGCTGCCCGACGTCGTGGCGGCCAATCCGCAGACGTTCTTCCAGATGTACTGGATGGGCTCCAAGGACGAGATGCAGCGCCGGATCGAGTACGCCCGCCAGGCCGGTGCCAAGGGGCTCGTCGTCACCCTCGACTGGTCCTTCTCCTACGGCCGCGACTGGGGCAGCCCGAAGATCCCCGAGCGGCTGAACCTCAAGGCCATGGCGCAGTTCGCACCGGAGACGCTGGCCCGCCCGCGCTGGCTGTGGGACTTCGTGAAGTCCCGCAGCCTGCCGGACCTGTCGACCCCGAACCTCGCCGAGCCCGGCAAGGACGCGCCCACGTTCTTCGGCGCCTACGGCGCCTGGCTGCAGACCCCGCCGCCCTCCTGGGACGACGTGCGCTGGCTGCGCGAGCAGTGGGACGGGCCGTTCCTGCTCAAGGGCGTCTGCCGGGTGGACGACGCCCTGCGCGCGGTCGACGCGGGCGTCACCGCGATCTCCGTGTCCAACCACGGCGGCAACAACCTCGACGCCACCCCGGCACCGATCCGCGCCCTGCCCGCCGTCGCGGACGCGGTCGGCGACCAGGTCGAACTGCTGCTGGACGGCGGCATCCGGCGCGGCAGCGACGTGGTCAAGGCGCTGGCCCTGGGCGCCAGGGCCGTGATGATCGGCCGCGCCTATCTGTGGGGCCTGGCGGCGGGCGGCCAGACCGGCGTGGAGAACGTCCTCGACATCCTCAGCCGCGGCATCGACTCCGCCCTGCTCGGCCTCGGACGCTCGTCCGTCCATGAACTGACCCCCGACGACCTGGTCATCCCGCCCGGGTTCACCCGCACCCTGGGCGCGGTCTGAGATGGCCGCGGGCCCCGCGCGGCTCACGGATCTGGCCTGGCCGGACCTCATGGCCCGCCGCCCCCTGGTGCTGCTGCCGCTGGGCTCCTGCGAGCAGCACGGCCCACACCTCCCCCTCGACACCGACACGGCGGTGGCCGCCGCCGTCGCCGAACGGGCCGCCGCCCGGCTCGGCAAAGAGCTGGACGTGCTGGTCGCGCCCGCCCAGCCCTACGGGGCCAGCGGTGAGCACGAGGGCTTCCCCGGCACGGTGTCCATCGGCCACGACGCGCTGCGCCTGCTGCTCACCGAGACCGGCCGCTCCCTGCTGCGCTGGGCGGGGCGCCTGCTGGTGGTCAACGGACACGGTGGAAACATGGTGAGCCTGGCCGACGCGGTGACCGGTCTGCGCGGCGAGAGCCGGGACGCGGCCTGGTGGCCGTGTGTGCCGTCGGGGCCGGCGGCGGACACGGACGCCCATGCCGGCCGCACCGAGACCTCGCTGATGCTGCGCCTGCGGCCGGCCGCCGTCCGTGGCGAGCGGGCCGTGGCCGGACCCACCGACCCCGTCCATCTGCTGATGGACCGCCTGGTCGCCGAGTCCGTTCGCGGGGTCAGCCCCTCCGGCGTCCTCGGAGACCCGGCCGGAGCTCGCGCGAGCGAGGGCGAACGGCTCCTCGACCGCATGGCGGACCGCCTCGCCGCCGACATCCGCGCCTGGCGGGTCACCGGACAGGGCAGGCTCGGCCTGCCCGACCGGCAGCCGGTCACCGCCCGGACGGGGGACGGGCGGTGACCGGCCGCCGGGTCGCCGTCGTCACCGGCGCCGCACGGGGCATCGGCGCCGCGACCGTACGCCGACTGGCCCGCGAGGGCTGGGCCGTCGTCGCCGTCGACCGGTGCGAGGACGACCCCGAGGTGCCCTACCCGCTCGCCGACCCGGAACAACTGGACCGCCTGACCCATGAGTTCCCCCTGGTGCGCACGGCCAGGGCGGACGTCCGCGACGCGGCCGCGCTGCGAGCCGCCGTGGAGCAGGCCGAGCGCGAGTTCGGCGGGGTCGACGCCGCCGTGGCCGCCGCGGCGGTCATGCTCGGGGGCGGCCCCGTGTGGGAGCACACCGACGCGCAGTGGCGGACGCTGCTCGACGTGGACGTGATGGGCGTGGCCAACCTCGCCCGTGCCGCCGTACCCGCGCTGCTGCGCGGGCCGCAGCCCCGCACCGGCCGGTTCGTCGCCCTCGCCTCGGCCGCCGCGCACCGCGGGTTGTGGGGCCTGGGCGCCTACTGCGCGGCCAAGCACGCCGTGGTCGGCCTGGTCCGCGGCCTCGCCTGCGACCTGCGCGACACCGGGGTCAACGCGGTCGCCGTGTCACCGGGTTCCACGCGCACGGACATGCTGCGTGCCACGGCCGACCTCTACGAACTGCCCGAGGTCGACAAGCTCGCCGAGCAGCAGCTGTCCGGGCGGCCCCTGGAGCCGGAGGAGGTGGCCGCGGTGGTGGCCTGGGCCTGCTCGGCCGACTCCTTCGCCGTCACCGGCTCCGTACTCCACGCGGACGGAGGGTTCACGACTTGACTTCTCCCCCAGCTGAAGCAGGGGGATTCAACCCTCACGGGTTGACCTCTCTGCTTCATCGACAGTTGCCGACCCGAATTAACGGCAAGGGTTGGAGTGCCAACCATCGGTCTTACACCAGCTCCACAGATCTGACATCCCGCCAGCCCGGCGGTAGGCCCAGCCAGTTTGGCTTTCGCCGACCGGGCGTGCCCAAGCCTATCACCGCGGACCGTGGGCGGGCGGTGATTCGACCTGGCATCGATTCACCGTTCCCTGCCCTGCTCCACAGGAGTTTCATTCCTCTCCCGGCTCAAGCCGGGAGTTTCCTCGGAGGTATCCGATGACACGGTTCCTGCGGGACGCGGACCCGTCCCGGTCCGTCGGGCGTGCGGGCGCCTTGCTGTTCGCCGGGCACGTGGGGTCGCCCCCGCGGTCCGAGCCGCTGCCGTCCCCGCCGAAGGACCGGCTCCCCGACGGGTTCGCGGTCGAACTCGCCGCCGACACCCACCGCTCCCGCGACGGCCACCTGATGCTCGGCGGCTCCCCGCCGAGGCTGCTGCGTCTCGGGGCCGGTGCCGTGCGGCTGCTGGAGGACGGTGGGTTCGGGGTGGCGGACGCCGCGAGCGCCGCGCTCGCCCGCCGGCTCCTGGACGCGGGCGTCGCCCACCCCCGCCCCCCACTGCCCCCGGTCCGCGACACCACCCTGGCCATCCCGATCCGCGACCGGGCCGACCAACTCGACGCACTGCTGGCCGCCCTGCGCGCCGACCCGCCCACCTCCACCCTGCCCGTCCTGGTCGTGGACGACGGCTCCCGGGATCCGGACGCCCTCGCCCGCGTGGCCCGGCGGCACGGCGCCCGGCTGCTCGTGCACCCGCGCAACCTCGGCCCGGCCGCCGCACGCAACACCGCACTGCGCCACGCCGAGACGGCGTACGTGGCGTTCTGCGACTCCGACGTCGTACCCGAACCGGGCTGGCTCGCCCCCCTGCTGGCCCACTTCGGCGACCCGGCGGTGGCTCTCGTCGCGCCCCGGATCGTCGCCCTGCCGGTGCCCGCGCCACGCCGGCTCGACCGCTACGAGCAGGTCCGGTCGCCGCTGGACATGGGCTCGCGGGAGGGGCCGGTCGTGCCGGTGTCGATGCTCGGCTACGTCCCGAGCGCGACCATCGTGGTCCGCCGGACCGCCGTCGGCGCCGGGTTCGCCCCCGGCATGCGGGTCGGGGAGGACGTGGACCTGTGCATGCGGCTGCACGAGGCGGGCTGGCGGCTGCGCTACGTCCCCGACGTGCGCGTGGGCCACCGGCACCGCACCGACCTGCGCCGCTGGCTCGCCCAGCGGGCCGGATACGGCACCGGTGCCGCCGACCTGGCCCTGCGCCACCCCGGCCGGGTGCCGCCGCTGTACGCCGCCCCCTGGTCGCTCGCCGCCTGCGCCCTGCTGCTGCGCGGCAGGCCGGTACCCGCGGCCGCCGCGCTGACGCTGACCGCGCTGACCGCCGTGAAGGTGGCCCGGCGCATGCCGGACGCCGACCAGCCCGCCCGGGCCGGCGCCCTGCTGTCGCTGGCCGCGCTCGGCGGTACCGCCGAACAACTGCTGCGCTGTGCCACCCGGCACCACTGGCCCCTCGCCGTGGCAGCCGCCGCTGTCAGCCGCCGGGCACGCTACGGCCTCGCCGTCGCCGCTCTCGCCGAGGGGCTGGCCGACCACCACCGTTCCGGCTCCTCGCTGGGCCCGCTCACGCACACGGCGATCCGCCGTCTGGACGACCTGGCCTACGGCTGGGGCGTGTGGCAGGGCGCACTGCGCCGCCGTACCGCCGCGCCGCTGCTGCCCCGCATCGCCCTGCCCCTGCGCGGCAAGGCCGCGAAGCACCCCTGGGAGCCCCGCTCCCTCGCGCCAACCTCGCACCAACCCGCCACGGCCACCGTGGAGACCTGGTGACGGACGGGTCACCCGGCCTCCCGCGATCCGCCCGTCACCCCACCCGTACCCCTGGAGGAACCAGCATGACGCCTGGAGGAACCAACATGACGCCGCGCTCCGAACTCCGCCCCGCACCCGGCAGCCCGCCCGCCGGTGGGGGCACCTCCCACGCCCTGGAGGCAGTGGGGGAGGCCGAAGCGGTGTCCGGGCTGTACGAGGAGGCGGCCACCGACCGCCCGGCGTTCTGGGCGCGGCAGGCGGAACACCTGCACTGGGAGACCGGCTGGTCCGCCGTCCTGGACTGGACGGACGCGCCGTTCGCCCGCTGGTTCACCGGCGGGAGGCTGAACGTCGCGTACAACTGCGTCGACCGCCACGTCGAGGCCGGTCACGGCGACCAGGTCGCCATCCACTGGGAGGGCGAGCCGGGCGACACCCGGACCATCACCTACGCCGAGCTGAGGCGCGAGGTGTGCAAGGCGGCCAACGCCCTGCTCTCGCTGGGCCTTTCGGCCGGGGACCGGGTCGCCATCCAGCTGCCGATGATCCCCGAGGCGGTGTTCGCCATGCTGGCGTGCGCCCGGCTCGGGCTGCCGCACAGTGTCGTCTTCGGCGGGTTCTCGCCGGCCGCCCTCCAGTCACGGATCGAGGACGCCGAGGCCCGCCTCCTGATCACGTCGGACGGCCAGTACCGCCGGGGCCGGGCCGAGCCGATGAAGGCGCACACCGACGAGGCCACCCGGCACGCACCGAGCGTCGAACACGTCCTGGTGGTCCGGCGCACCGGAACCGACGTGCCCTGGACCGAGGGCCGCGACCTGTGGTGGCACGACGTGGTCGACGCCCAGCCGGACGAGCACCGGCCGGAGTCCTTCGACGCCGAGCACCCGCTGTTCATCCTCTACACCTCCGGTACGACCGGAAAGCCGAAGGGCATCCTGCACACCTCCGGCGGCTACCTCACCCAGGCCGCGTACACCCACCGCACCGCCTTCGGCCTCGACCCGGACACCGACGTCTACTGGTGCACCGCCGACATCGGCTGGATCACCGGGCACTCCTACATCGTGTACGGACCGCTCGCCAACCGCGCCACCTCGGTGATGTACGAGGGCACGCCCAACACCCCGCACGAGGGGCGGCACTTCGAGATCATCGAGAGGTACGGGGTATCGGTCTACTACACCGCCCCCACCCTCATCCGCACCTTCATGAAGTGGGGCGAGCAGCTCCCGGCCCGCTACGACCTCTCGTCGATCCGCGTGCTCGGCAGTGTCGGCGAGCCGATCAACCCGGAGGCATGGCGCTGGTACCGCACGCACATCGGTGGCCACCGCGCGCCGGTCGTGGACACCTGGTGGCAGACCGAGACCGGCGCGGTCATGATCGCACCCCTGCCCGGAGCGGCCCCCGCCAAGCCGGGCTCCGCGCAGCAGCCGGTGCCGGGCATCTCGGCCAAGGTGGTCGACGACCAGGGCGAGGAGGTCGGCCGGGGCGAGAGCGGCTACCTGGTGCTCGACGAGCCCTGGCCGGCCATGCTGCGCGGCATCTGGGGCGACGACGAGCGCTACCGCGAGACCTACTGGGCCCGGTTCGCCGGACAGGGCTACTACTTCGCCGGCGACGGCGCCCGCTACGACGAGGACGGCGACATCTGGCTGCTGGGCCGGGTCGACGACGTCATGAACGTCTCCGGTCATCGCATCTCCACCGCCGAGGTCGAGTCGGCGCTCGTCTCGCACCCCGCGGTCGCCGAGGCCGCGGTGGTGGGGGCGGCGGACGCGACGACGGGGCAGGCGATCGTCGCGTTCGTGATCCTGCGCGGTGACACGGTCCGGGCCGAAGGGTCCGAAGGGTCCGAGGGGTCCGAGGGGTCCGAGGGGTCCGACGGGTCTGAAGGGTCTGAAGGGTCTGAAGGGTCTGAAGGGTCTGAAGGGTCTGAAGGGGGTAAGGGGTCCGAGGGAGACATCACCCCGGCCCTGCGCGAGCACGTGGCCCAGGAGATCGGCCCCATTGCCAAGCCCCGCCAGATCATCGTGGTCCCCGAGCTGCCCAAGACCCGGTCCGGGAAGATCATGCGGCGGCTGCTGCGCGACATCGCCGAGAACCGCGAGGTCGGCGACGTCACGACGCTCGCCGACGCCTCAGTGATGGACCTCATCAACGCCGGGCTCACGAGCCGCCGGCCCTCCGCCTGAACCGACCTGATCACTGGAAGGCGCAACCCCCTGATGCGACTCGTCCTCATCGGCCCTCCCGGAGCGGGCAAGGGCACCCAGGCCACCCTGCTCGGCCGCCGGTTCGGCATCCCGCACATCTCCACCGGCGACCTGTTCCGGGAGAACGTCAGCCACGGGACACCACTCGGGCAGGAGGCCCGGCGCTACCTGGACGCGGGCGAACTCGTGCCCGACCACGTCACCGGCGCGATGGTCCGCCGTCGCCTGGAGGAACCGGACGCCCGGCGCGGCTTCCTCCTCGACGGTTTTCCCCGCACCGTCGAGCAGGCGCACGCCCTCACCACCATCCTGGCCAGGACCGGAGCGGTCCTGGACGCCGTCGTCGAGTTCGACGCCCCCGAGCACATCGTGGTGGAACGCCTGCGCGGCCGTGGCCGGTCCGACGACACCGAGGAGGTCATCCGGCACCGCCAGCAGGTCTACCGGCGGCAGACGGCACCGCTCCTCGCCCATTACACGGACATCGTGCTGACCGTGCACGCCGTCGGAACCGTCGAGGAGATCACCGACCGGGCACTGGAGGCGCTCGCGGACCTGCCCGGAGCGGCGTGAGCGGTTCCCCTTCGTGGTGGGGTCACGGCCGCTGAGCTGGGTACGCGAAGGGTCATGCGGGTGAGCGTGGTGGACGCGGGATCCAATACGGTCCGACTGGTGGTGGCCGACGCCGAGGGCGGTGTTCCGCTGCCGGTCCACACCGTCAAATGGCGACTGCGCCTGTCCGAACGGGTCGAGCCCGACGGGACGATCGGCGAGGAGGCGGTGGCGCAGCTCGTGAAGGCCGTCGCCGCGGCGGGCGGCGCGGCCGAGCAGTGGCGGGCGCCGGGCCCGTTGGCGTTCGCGACCACGGTCGTGCGCAACGCCCCCAACCGTCAGGAGGTACTGGACCGGGTGGGGTCGGAGACGGGCATCCGGATGTGCACCCTGCCGGGGGAGACGGAGGCACGGCTGACGTTCCTGGCGGCCCGCCGCTGGATGGGCTGGCAGGCCGGCCCCCTCGCGCTCCTCGACATCGGGGGCGGCTCGCTGGAGGTGGCTTTCGGGCGCGGCCGCCTGCCCGACTTCGCCGCCTCCCTCCCGCTCGGCGCGGACCGGCTGACCCGGGAGTTCCTCGCCGCCCAGGACCCGCCCGCCCAGGCCGAGTTGAAGGCGTTACGGCGGAGGGTGCGCCATGAGCTGCGGGACGTCGCGGCGCGGGTCCGCTGGGAGGGCCCGCGCACCGCCGCCGTCACCTCCCGCACCTTCCAGCAGCTGGCCCGGCTGTGCGGTACCGCCCCCGGACGCCATGGCCCCTTCATCCAGCGCGACATGCTCCGTAGCGACCTGCGCCAGGCCATCGGCGCGCTCGCCGCCCTCTCCGCGGCCGAACGCGCCCAGCTCCCCGGGATCTCCGCGCCCCGCGCCGCCCAGAGCCTGGCCGGAGCCCTCGTCGGGCACACCGCCATGAAACTGATGGGCCTGCACAGGGTCGCCGTCTGCCCCTGGGCCATCCGTGAGGGAGTCCTGCTCCGCTATATCGAGGACGGCGCCGACTGGTGGGCGGACGCCACCAGCGAGATCGGCACCGATGCCGGATGTTCCACGTGAAACATCGCCGTGGGGCACAAGACCCTGAGGTCCTCCGCCCCACGGCGACGTTCGCGACGACAGATGTCGGCGGCGCAGCTCAGTGGCGGTGCTTGTCGTCCTTCGCCGCCTGCTCCTCGGCCTCCTTGGCCGCCACCTCGGGGTCGAGACTGCCGTCCACCGACGACAGGCGGCCGGACTCGGGCACCTCCGTGGCCGCCGGTGGTTCCACCAGCCAGTCGGGGTTGGTCTGCTTGTCCCACCACTTCCAGGCGACGAAGGCACCGGCCGCCACGGTACCCAGCACGACCAGCACCTTGGCGACACGGCCGGCCTTCTCCCGCCGCTCGTGCCTGCGGACCAGTTTCTGGATCTCCTCCGGTGAGACCTGACCGCGCAGCGCGGCCAGCGCGGCGACGCCCCGCGCGGTGGCCTCGTCACGCATCGGCCCCGCCGCCGCGATGGCCTGCTCGATCCTCGGCCGCGAATAGTCGGCGGCCTGCCGGGCAGCCTTGCGGGTGAGGACGGCCGCGTCCTGCGCGGCCTGGTCAACCTTCGGCGGCACATGCGCAAGGGCCTGTTCCAGGCGCGGTGCGAGATGGGCGTCGTACTGGACGCGGGCCTGCTCGGCGGCCTGGGACACCACGGGCGCAAGCCGTACGCGCGCCTCCTGCGCGTAGTACGAGGCACGCTCCTTGGCCGTGTCGGCGTAGGGCGCCACCACTTCCGCGGCGTGCAGCACGCTGTCCTTCGCCGAGCCGGTCGCGGCGCGCACGCTGTCAATGCGGGTCACGGCTTCCTCCTCCTCGGTGGCGTACGGTATTTCGACTTTCCACACTTTTACGGATCATGCCTGTCAAGCATCTGCGCGGCACGCGAGGGAGGGCATACGGGTGCTGATGCACTCGATCAAGCGCAAGCGAGAATGAATGACGAATTCTGGACAACAGGAGCTTGTCGTCGACAATGCCACGGATCGCCGCCACGCGCTCCCGCCCAGAGGGGACTCGACCTGTTTTCCGCAAGCGATTCGTGCGGATGAGCGCGCATCGACCTCGGCCGGGCGACGCGATGGCCCGGCCGTGCAAGGATCGGGGGATCACAGGAAGACAACGGAAGGCAGATCGTGGCCGAGCAGCTCTACGCCACCCTCAAGACCAACCACGGCGACATCGAGATCCGGCTGTTCCCGAACCACGCGCCGAAGACCGTCAGGAACTTCGTCGAGCTCGCCCAGGGTGAGCGCGAGTGGACCCACCCCGAGACCGGTGTGAAGAGCACGGACCGGCTCTACGACGGCACGGTCTTCCACCGGGTGATCAGCGGCTTCATGATCCAGGGCGGTGACCCGCTCGGCACCGGCATCGGCGGTCCCGGGTACGAGTTCGAGGACGAGTTCCACCCGGACCTCTCCTTCAACAAGCCCTATCTGCTCGCCATGGCCAACGCCGGCCCGGCCACCAACGGCTCGCAGTTCTTCATCACCGTCGGCCCGACCATCTGGCTGAACCGCAAGCACACCATCTTCGGCGAGGTCACCGACCCGGCCGGCCAGAAGGTCGTCGACGCCATCGCCAACGTGCCCACCACGCGTCCCAACGACCGGCCGGTCAACGACGTCGTCATCGAGTCGGTCGTCATCGAGAAGCGCGAGGGCTGAGCCGGGTGTCGCTCGGACCATCCCGGCCTCGCGGGGCCTGGGCGGCTCACCGGTTTCTCCCGGAGGGAACCAAACGCCCCGCTCGTCCGTAAGGATGAGCGGGGCGGTCTTATTGCCCACCACGACCGAGGGGATCTCATGGACCAGGCTGCAGGCAGCGCGCAGGACGCCCAGCGCGTGCCCGTGTGCTATCGGCACCCGGACCGCGAGACCGGCGTCCACTGCACCCGATGCGAGCGTCCGATCTGCCCCGAGTGCATGGTCAGCGCGTCCGTGGGCTTCCAGTGCCCCGAATGCGTCCGCACCGGCTCGGGCACGGGGCACTCCCCGGCCGCGTCCCGGCCCCGGACGGTCGCGGGAGGCACGGTCACCGCCGACCCACGGCTGGTCACCAAGGTGCTGATCGGCCTCAATCTGGCCTTCTTCCTGGTCCAGAGTGCCGTGGGCGACAGCTTCACCGATCGCTTCGACCTGATCGGCCAGGCCTACGTCCCGCTTCTCGGCTCGGTCCAGGGCATTGCGCACGGCCAGTCGTACCGGCTGCTGACCGCGATGTTCCTGCACGGCAGCTATATCCACATCCTGTTCAACATGCTCAGCCTGTGGTGGATCGGCGGCCCCCTGGAAGCGGCCCTCGGCCGGGCCCGGTACATCGCGCTGTACTTCGTCTCGGGGCTGGCCGGCAGCGCCCTCAGCTATCTGCTGGCCGCACCCAACCAGCCCTCGCTGGGCGCCTCCGGAGCGATCTTCGGCCTCTTCGGTGCGACCGCCGTCCTGATGCGGCGGCTCAACTACGACATGCGCCCGGTCATCGCCCTGCTGGTGATCAACCTCATCTTCACGTTCAGCTGGAGCGGCATCGCCTGGCAGGCCCACATCGGCGGCCTGGTCGCGGGCCTCGTGTGCGGCTACGCCATGGTCCACGCTCCACGTCGGCACCGGAACCTGATCCAGTACGGCGCCTGTGTGCTGTTCCTGGTCGCGGTCGTGGTCCTGACGCTGCTCAGGACCGCACAGCTCACCTGATACCGAACCGTTGTCCACAGCGTGTGGCGGATCTTGTGCACGCTGTGCGGGAACAGCTGTGCCCCCTGTCGCTCAGGTGTGTTTTCCCAGGTCGGACAGGGGGCGAACATGTTCGCGGTCGCCGGTAGGTCAGTCACACCGGCGTCAACACTCGATGAGTTATCCACAGATCGTCTTTCTTTTCCCCACTGTGGAAAACGCTGTGGATAACTCAGCGGACAGCTCTGGGCAGAGCTGTGTTCACCGGGACGCGGCCGCTACTTCCACTGCGTGGAGACGCCGAATCCCGCCGCGATGAAGCCGAAGCCGACCACGATGTTCCAGTTGTCGAGCTTGTCGATCGGCAGCGAACCGTCGGTCACATAGAACACGACGATCCAGGCCAGGCCGATGACGAACATCGCCAGCATGACCGGCGCGACCCAGGTGCGGCTGTTCAGCTTGATGGCCGTCGCCTGCTTCGCGGGCGGCGGCGTGTAGTCGGCCTTCTTGCGGATACGTGACTTCGGCACGAGGGTCTCTCCTGTCGATGCGCTGCGTGGCCGCGCAAGTAACTGGGTCGGTCCGGGGCAGCGTACAAGGGGACTCTTAGCGCTCCCCCGGGCGTCCGTTAGCGTAGTGCTTCCGCGGCGCCGAAGGAGATAAGGGTACGTTGAGCAATTCTGCCGACTCCCCCGGGACGGGATCAACGGGTTCCGACCCTGCTCCCGCATCCCGTGTCCGGCCGGTGCGGATCCTCACGGCGGCCGTGTTCGCCCTCGCCGGGCTCATTTTCTTCACCAGCTTCGACACGGCCAAGGGCACCGACATCCGTACGGATGCCTCCATGCTGAAGCTCTCCGACCTGATCCAGGAACGAAGCCACAAGAACAAGGGGCTGGACGAGTCCAACGCGGCCCTGCGCGACAGCGTGGAGTCCCTGGCCCGGGGCGACGACGGCGGCACGGAGGCCGAGGACCGCAAGCTCGCGGCGCTGGAGAAGAACGCGGGCACCCAGAAGCTGACCGGCAGGGCGATCACCGTCACGCTCAACGACGCCCCGCCGAACGCCACCGCCAAGCTCCCCGGCTACCCCGAGCCACAGCCCGACTACCTGGTCATCCACCAGCAGGACCTGCAGGCGGTGGTGAACGCCCTCTGGAAGGGCGGCGCCCAGGGGATCAAGGTCATGGACCAGCGGCTGATCTCCACCAGCGCGGTCCGCTGCGTGGGCAACACGCTGATCCTTCAGGGCCGCGTCTACTCACCGCCGTACAAGATCACCGCGGTCGGGGACCCGGACGCGCTGCAGAAGTCGCTCGCGGCGAGCCCGGCGATCCAGAACTACATGGTGTACGTGAACGTCTACGGCCTCGGCTGGAAAGTCACCGAGGACGGGGCGATGACTCTTCCCGGCTACTCGGGCACAGTGGATCTGCACTACGCGAAGCCCGTGCAGTAGCCCGTCCGCCCAGGAGCCGCCGGTGCGCGTGATCGTCAGGTCCGTCAGCGAGCTCTGCATCACCGTCGGCGCTCTGATCGTGCTGTTCGTCGTCTATGTGCTGTTCTGGACCGGTGTGAAGGCCGACCACGTCATGGACGACCAGATCGACCAGTTACAGCGGGAGTGGTCGAAAGGGGCGGCCGGGCACCCGGCGGCGGGCCCCGGATCCTCCTCAGGCCCGGCCGGGCCCGTGGCGTACCACTACGGCAGGCCGTTCGCGATCATGTACATCCCGCGGCTCGGTTTCACGTGGAACAAACCCGTGCTCGAGGGCACCGGCACGGATGTGCTGAAGAAGGGCCTCGCCCACTACGCCCGTACCGCCCGGCTGGGCGGGCAGGGCAACTTCGCGGTCGCCGGTCACCGGCGTACCTACGGTGATCCGTTCAAGGACTTTCCCGAGCTGCGCCCGGGGGACGCGGTCGTACTGACGGACGGGACGACCTGGTTCACGTATCGGATCGACAAAGGCCCTTACAAAACAGTTCCGACGGACGTTGAAGTGATCGACCCTGTGCCACGTAAGTCGGGGTATACGCGTCCAGGCCGCTATCTCACGCTGACCACGTGCGATCCGGAATGGGGGCACAGTCACAGGCTGATCGTCTGGGCGCACCTGGACTCCACACAGCCTGTGGAGGCAGGCAGACCGAAGGCTCTGCGCCGTTAGTCTGGTGGCTGAACGGCGTGAGTCAGGTGCCGTGGCGCGCGACGGAAGGGACGGCATGTACGGCTGGATCTGGCGGCATCTGCCGGGCAACGTGTGGGTGAGGGCGCTGATCTCACTCGTGCTGGTCCTGGCCGTGGTCTATGTCCTGTTCCAGTACGTCTTCCCGTGGGCCGAACCGCTGCTGCCCTTCAACGATGTGACGGTGGACAACCAGTGAGTGCGCGGATTCTCGTCGTCGACAACTACGACAGCTTCGTCTTCAACCTGGTCCAGTACCTGTATCAGCTGGGCGCCGAGTGCGAGGTGCTGCGCAACGACGAGGTGTCGACGGCGCACGCCCAGGACGGCTTCGACGGCGTGCTGCTGTCGCCGGGCCCCGGCACCCCCGAGGAGGCCGGCGTCTGCGTGGACATGGTCCGCCACTGCGCGGCCACCGAGGTGCCCGTCTTCGGCGTCTGCCTCGGCATGCAGTCGATGCAGGTGGCGTACGGCGGTGTGGTGGACCGCGCGCCGGAGCTGCTGCACGGGAAGACCTCCCTGGTCGAGCACGAGGGCAAGGGCGTCTTCGCCGGACTGCCCTCGCCCTTCACGGCGACCCGCTACCACTCGCTGGCCGCCGAGCCGGCCACGGTTCCGGCGGAACTGGAGGTCACGGCCCGTACCCACGACGGGATCATCATGGGCCTCAGACACCGTGAACTCCTGGTCGAGGGTGTGCAGTTCCACCCCGAGTCGGTGCTGACCGAGCACGGACACCGGATGCTGGCGAACTGGCTGGTGGAGTGCGGGGACCAGGGCGCGGTGGCGAGGTCGGCGGGGCTCGCCCCGGTGGTGGGCAGGGCCACGGCGTGACCGCGCTGCGCCCGGAGCGCGAGACCGATGCCTCGTACGGGGATCAGTCGTACGGGGCTTCCGGTGCGCTCGGGGACCAGTACGGGCAGGGGGGCTACTCAGAGCCGTACGTGCCTCCCGTCGACGACGAGACGGTGGCCCTCCGTCTGCCGGATCCGCCGCCGGGGGCCGGGAGCGGTGCCACATACGCCTCTGGCGCCTCATCCCCCTCCTCGGCCACCGGAACCCCGGTGGGCGGCCGGGCGGCCCGCAGAAAGGCCGCCAAGCGGCGCGGCGGGCGCCATGGCGGCGCGGCGAGGCAGGCGGAGCCGCGCGGGGAGGCGAACGGGCCCAGACCGCCGCTCTCCCGAGTGGAGGCCCGGCGCCAGGCGCGGGCGCGCAAGCCGGGTGCGGCCGTCGTCGCGAGCCGGGCGATAGGCGAGGTGTTCATCACCACCGGCGTGCTGATGCTGCTGTTCGTCACCTACCAGCTGTGGTGGACGAACGTCCGGGCCCATGCGCAGGCGGGCGAGGAGACGAGCAGCCTGCAGAACGACTGGGCGAGCGGGAAGCGGGAACCGGGGACGTTCGAGCCGGGGCAGGGGTTCGCCATCCTGCACATTCCCGAGCTGGACGTGGTGGCGCCGATAGCGGAGGGCGTCAGCAACAAGAGGGTGCTCGACAAGGGCATGGTGGGGCACTACGGCGAGGGCCCGCTGAAGACCGCGATGCCGAGCGCGAAGACCGGCAACTTCGGGCTGGCGGCGCACCGCAACACGCACGGCGAGCCGTTCCGGTACATCAACAGGCTCAAGCCGGGCGACGCCGTCGTGGTGGAGACCCAGGACACGTACTACGTCTACAAGATGACGTCGATGCTCCCGGTGACGGCGCCCAACAACACGAGCGTGCTGGACCCGATCCCCAGGGGGTCGGGCTTCACCCGGCCGGGCCGGTACATCACCCTCACCACGTGTACGCCGGAGTTCACCAGCAAGTACCGGTTGATCGTCTGGGGCAAGATGGTCGAGGAACGGCCGCGCAGCAAGGGCAAGCCGGATGCGCTCGTCGAGTAAGGGCAGATGAACAGTGGCAGCGACCGCCGACGACACCGAAGAGCAGACGGACGCGCCGGAGGCGGCGCCGGTACGGCGGCGCCGGGACACCGGCCGTATCGCCACGGCCGTCAGCGTCTTCGGTGAACTTCTGATCACGTCGGGCCTGGTGCTCGGCCTGTTCGTCGTCTACTCCCTGTGGTGGACGAACGTCATCGCCGACCGGCAGGCGGACCGGCGCGGTGACAAGGTCCGCGACAGCTGGGCCCACGACAGCGGTCCCGGCGCGCTGGACACCAAGGACGGCATCGGCTTCCTGCACGTGCCGTCGATGCACAACGGCGAGGTCCTGGTCGAGAAGGGCACGTCGACGGAGGTCCTGAACGACGGTGTGGCCGGCTACTACACGGACCCGGTGAAGGCGACCCTGCCCATGTCCGGCAAGAAGGGCAACTTCACCCTCGCCGCCCACCGCGACGGCCACGGCGCCAAGTTCCACAACATCGACAAGGTGGAGAAGGGCGACCCGGTCGTCTTCGAGACGAAGGACAAGTGGTACGTCTACAAGGTCTACGCCGTGCTCGACGAGACCTCGAAGTTCAACGTCAAGGTCCTCGCCCCGGTCCCGAAGGAATCCGGCAAGAAGAAGCCGGGCCACTACATCACCCTGACGACGTGCACGCCGGTCTACACGAGCCGGTACCGGTATGTGGTGTGGGGCGAACTGGTCCGCGTGGACAAGGTGGACAGCAAGCGGACACCGCCGGAGGAACTGCGCTGACCGTTCGACGTGCGGTGATGTGACGAAGCAGAGCCCCGGTACTCCCGTGTGAGGAGTGCCGGGGCTCTGCTCTGTCGTGGGTGGCCGACCCGTCAGCCGCTGGTGCCGCCGAAGAGGGTCGCTCCGCCGTTGTTGCCGCCGTTGTTGCCGTTGCCGAAGCCCAGGGTCGTGAGGGTGACGGTGGTGCTGTTCGGGTCGCCCGCGGTGCCCGCGACCGGGTCCTGCTGGCTGACGAACGCGCCGTCGTCCTGCGAGCTGCCGTCGGCGAACTGGATGTTGTTGAAGCCGCTCTGCTGCAGGATCTTCTTGGCGTTCTTCACCGTCTGCCCGACGACGTTCGGCACCTGCGTCTGCTGCGGGGCCTTGCCGACCTGGATCTGCACCGTGGAGTTCTTGTCGACCTGCTCGCCCTTCGCCGGGCTGGTCGCGATGACCTTGCCGGCCTGGTTCGGGTCGCTGGTGTCCACCTCGACGCAGTTGCCGACCAGGTTGTTGGCCGTCATCTGGGCCTTGGCGGCGTCACAGGTCTGGCCGGTGACGTCCGGGACGGTCGACTTCTGCGCGGCCTTGGCGATCGTGAGGGTGATCGTGGAGCCCTTCTGGATCTGCTTGCCGTCGACCGGGTTCTGTTCGAGGACGGTGCCCGGGTCTTCCGTGGACTCCCGGGTCTCGGTATTGACCTTGAACTTGTAGTCGTCGCCCTCGAGCTTCGACCTGGCCTCGTCGAGGCTGAGCCCGATCACGCTGGGCACGGTGACCTTCGGCGCACCCGTCGAGACCACCAGATTGACGGTGGAGCCCTTCTTGACCTTCGTTTCGGGTAGCGGGTCCTGCGAGCAGACCTTGCCCTTGGTCTGGTTCTCGCAGGGCTTCTTGGTGAACGACAGCTTCAGGCCGATGTTGTTGGCCATGCTCTTGGACTCGCCGACGGTGTGGTCGACGAAGCTCGGCGTGCTGACCTTGCTGTTGTCCGCCCCGTTCCCGCTGAACGCGTACTTCCCGATCAGGATCGCGCCGACCAGGACCAGGATGCCCGCGACGACAAGGAGGATCGTGGAGGTGTTGTTCTTCTTGGGCTGGCGGCGGCGGTCGGGGCGGTCGTCGTAGCCGTAGCCGCCGTCGTCCGGGTTCATCGGCGGCAGCATCGACGTGGCGCCGGCGTCCGCGCGCAGCGCCGTCGTCGGCTGGTCGTCGGGGTAGCCGCCGTAGCCGACCGAGCCCATGGCCGCCGTGGCCGCCACCGGCTGGCCGTCGAGGCAGGCCTCGATGTCGGCGCGCATCTCGTCGGCAGACTGGTAGCGGTAGTTCGGGTCCTTGACCAGCGCCTTCAGGACGATGGCGTCCATCTCGGGCGTGATCTCGGGGTCGAAGACGCTCGGGGGCTGCGGTTCCTCGCGGACGTGCTGGTAGGCGACCGCGACCGGGGAGTCCCCTACGAACGGCGGCCGTACCGTCAACAGCTCGTAGAGCAGACAGCCCGTCGAGTAGAGGTCCGAGCGCGCGTCGACCTGCTCGCCCTTCGCCTGCTCCGGGGAGAGGTACTGGGCGGTGCCGATGACGGCCGCCGTCTGCGTCATCGTCATGCCGGAGTCGCCCATGGCGCGGGCGATGCCGAAGTCCATGACCTTGACCTGGCCGTTGCGCGTCAGCATGACGTTCGCCGGCTTGATGTCACGGTGGACGATGCCGCTGCGGTGGGCGTACTCCAGGCCCTGGAGGATGCCGATGGTCATCTCCATCGCACGCTCGGGCAGGAGCTTGCGCCCGCTGTGCAGCAGCTCACGGAGCGTGGACCCGTCGACGTACTCCATCACGATGTACGGGATCGAGACCCCGTCGATGTAGTCCTCGCCCGTGTCGTAGACCGCCACGATCGCGGGATGGTTGAGCGAGGCGGCCGACTGGGCCTCCCGGCGGAAGCGGGCCTGGAAGGAAGGGTCACGCGCGAGGTCCGCGCGCAGCGTCTTCACAGCCACGGTGCGGCCGAGGCGGGTGTCATGCGCGAGGTAGACCTCCGCCATGCCACCACGGCCGAGCACCTGGCCCAGCTCGTACCGGCCGCCGAGGCGACGCGGCTCTTCCATAGCTACCTACCAGCCCTCTCCGTCGGGTCTCGGCCGCGCACGTCCGTGTGCGGCCGGAGGCTGCCGTCCGGGCCTACCGTACCCGGCTGGCGCTGTGTGACCTGGCCAAGCCCGTCACCCGATACAGGACCGGTATCGCAACGTGCACCGATGTGAAGGGGACGTGAGCGGGGTCACTCACTTCTTGGAGCCGATGACCGCCTCCATCACGCTCTTGGCGATCGGCGCCGCGAGGCCGCCGCCGGAGATGTCGTCGCGGTTGGCGTTGTCGTCCTCGATCACGACGGCCACGGCGACCGGCGAGCTGCCGTCGCTGAGCTTGGCGTACGAGATGAACCAGGCGTAGGGGTTCTCGCTGTTCTCCACGCCGTGCTGGGCGGTACCGGTCTTGCCGCCCACGGTGACGTCGCCGCCGATCTGAGCGTTCTTGCCGGTGCCGTCCTGGACGACCGTCTCCATCATCGACTGCAGGATCTGCGCGTTCTTCGCCGACAGCGGCTCGCTGAGCTGCTGCGGCTCGGTGGTCGCCACGGTGTCCAGGTTCGAGGACTGGAGCTTGTCGACCATGTACGGCTTCATGAGCTTGCCGCCGTTGGCGACGGCCGAGGCGACCATGGCCATCTGCAGCGGGGTCGCGGCGGTGTTGTACTGGCCGATCGAGGACAGCGCGGTCTGCGACTGGTTCATGTGGTCGGAGAACACCGAGGCGCTGGAGCGGGTCGGGACGAACTGCTCCTCGGCGAAGCCGAACTTCTTCGCCTCCGCCAGCATCTTGTCGTTGCCGAGGTCGGCGCCGATCTTGCCGAAGACGGTGTTGCAGGAGTACTGCAGCGCGACGCGCATGGTCGCGTTCTTGCAGGGGATGTTGCCCTCGTTCTTGAGCTCGGTGGTGGTGCCCGGCATGGTCCACGGCAGCGGCGACCTGGTGTTCGTGTTGGCGTCCGGGTACAGGTTGTTCTCCAGCGCGGCCGCGGCCGTGACCACCTTGAAGGTGGAGCCCGGCGGGTAGGTCTCGCGCAGCGCCCGGTTCAGCATCGGGTCGGCGGGGTTGTACTGCTTCTGGAGCTTCTTCCAGGCCGCCGCGTCGCTGTCGCGGTCACCCGCGAAGGTCGAGGGGTCGTACGACGGGTAGGAGGCCAGCGCGAGGATCTTGCCGGTGGAGGGCTCCAGGGCGACGACCGCACCCTTGCCACCCTGCTTCGACAGGCCGTTGAACGCCGCCTTCTGCGCGGCCGCGTTCAGCGTGGTGACCACGTTGCCGCCCTGCTGGGGCTTGCCCGTGATCATGTCGAGGGTCTTGCGGAAGAAGAGCCGGTCGTCGTTGCCGGTGAGGATGCCGTCCTCGATCTTCTCCAGGAAGCTGCCGTCGAACGCCTGCGAGGAGTAGCCGGTGATCGGTGCCCACATGGGCCCGTTCTTGTAGGTGCGCTTGTACTTGTAGTCGCCGCTCTTGGCCTCGACCGAGCCGGTTATCGGGTTGCCGTCGACGATGATGTCGCCGCGCGGGTACGCGTACCGCTCGATGGCCACGCGGCGGTTCTTGGGGTCGGTGCGCAGTTTGTCGGCCTGGGCGTACTGAAGCCAGTTGTCACGGATCAGCAGCGCCAGGACCAGCAGTCCGCAGAAGATCGCGATTCGGCGCAGTGGCTTGTTCACGTCCGGCCTTTCCACAAGCTAACAGGTGCGCCTGTTTGCTTCAGTCTCTCGGTGTCGCTGGTGCTGGCGCTCATCCTTGGCCGCCCACAGTCTAGAGGCAGTGGCTGTGCCTCCAGGCGGGGCTGTGGACAACGACTGATCAATAGACGTACTGGAGGGGCGGAGGGTTCCAGTAGAAGCGGACGGCTTCCGGTCCCGGTGTGTGCCGGGAGCGGAAGCCGTTCGTCAGAGGTGCGCCGGGGAGGTGGTCATGTTCACCCGGCGGGGCCGGTGCTTCCGGGGCGGACCACCTGGGTCATCTCCGCGTCCGGGTTGCTCGCGGGGGTGGGCGCGGGGCGGCGGGCCGTGTCGCTGATGCGGATGAGGATGCCGATGAGTGCCCAGTTGGCCAGCACGGAGGAACCGCCGTAGGCCATGAACGGCATGGTCATACCGGTGAGCGGGATGAGACCCATGACACCGCCGGCCACGACGAAGACCTGGAGGGCGAAGGCCCCGGACAGGCCGACGGCGAGCAGTTTGCCGAAGGGGTCGCGGGCGGCGAGGGCGGTGCGCACACCGCGCTCCACGATCAGGCCGTAGACGAGCAGGATCGCCATGATGCCGGCCAGGCCCAGCTCCTCGCCGAAGGTGGCGAGGATGAAGTCCGAGTTGGCGGCGAACCGGATCAGGTCGGAGTGGCCCTGGCCCCAGCCGGTGCCCAGGGTGCCGCCGGAGCCGAAGGCCCACAGGGCCTGCTGCAGCTGCTCGGAGTGACCGGGGACGTTCTGGCGGCTGAGTGTGAACTCCCTCATCGGGTCGAGCCAGGAGTCGACGCGACTCTTGACGTGCGGCTCGAAGCTCGCCACGCCGACCGCGCCGGCGGCGGACATCAGTAGACCGAAGACGATCCAGCTGGTCCGCTCGGTGGCGACGTACAGCATGATGACGAACATTCCGAAGAACAGCAGCGAGGTGCCGAGGTCGGTCTCGAAGACCAGGATGAGGATCGAGATCCCCCAGACGACCAGGATCGGGCCGAGGTCGCGGCCTCGCGGCAGGTACAGGCCCATGAAGCGGCGGCTGGCGAGGGCCAGGGCGTCGCGCTTCACCATCAGGTAGCCGGCGAAGAAGACGGCGAGGACGATCTTCGCGAACTCACCCGGCTGCAGGGAGCCGAGGCCGGGGATGTTGATCCAGATCTTGGCGCCGTAGATGTTGGCCCCGAGCCCCGGGACCAGCGGCAGGATGAGCAGGATCAGTGCGCCGAACATCGAGATGTAGGTGTAGCGCTGGAGGACCCGGTGGTCCTTGAGGAAGAACAGCACCGCGGCGAACATGCCGATGCCGAGCGCGGTGTACAGCAGCTGGCGGGGCGCGGCCGGGGCGAAGTTGGGCAGTGACTGCAGCAGCTTCGACTGGTCCAGCCGCCAGATGCACACCAGACCGAGCCCGTTGAGCAGGGTGGCCAGCGGCAGCAGGAGCGGGTCGGCGTACGGGGCGAACTTCCGCACACCGAGGTGGGCGACGCCGGCCAGCAGACCGAGCCCGAGGCCGTACCCGAGCAGGCCGGCGGGCACCTGGTTGTCGATGGCCAGGCCCACGTTGGCGTACGCGAACACCGGGATGACCACCGCGAACACCAGCAGCGCCAGCTCGGTGTTGCGCCGGCTCGGTGCGCCGATGGCGCCGATCGTGGACGTGTGGTGCGTCGAACTGTTGGAAGTACTGCTCATCGTGTGACGGGGCCTCTCACGGCTTGCCTACTGCTTACCGCACAGCGAGACGACCTTCTGCTCATCCTCCGAGAGCGTGGGCCCGGGGCTGGGAGTCGCGGTCGCGGACGGGGTCGAGGACGGAGACTTCGAGGGGGACGTCGAAGACGGTGCCGAGTTGGACGGGTTGGGTGTCGGTGAGGCCTTGGACGTGAGGGAGGTACGCGTGGTTCCCGTGGTGCCGCCGGCCTCGCCCTGGCCCGTCTTGGCGTTCTTCTCGCTCTCGGCAGCCGTGCGCTCGGCCTCCTTCTTGCAGGCGGAGGCCTGCACGGACAGCTCCTGGACCTTCGACTGGGCCTTTGCGAGGTCGCCCTGCGGGATCGTGTTCTTGACCTGCTTCTGCTGGTAGGGCGGCAGGTACTTGAGTTCGATCTCGGGGTGGTCCTTCTCGACCTTCGACAGCGACACCCAGGCCAGGTCCTGGTTGATGCCCCGGTACAGCGCGACGTGCTCGCCCTTGGTGCCGACGTAGTACTGCGTCTGCGTCCAGCGGTAGCCGCCGTACAGGCCGCCGCCGATGACCGCGAGGGCGAGACCGCCGTAGAGGGATCTCTTCAGCCACCTGCGGCCCTTGCGCGGTTTGATGAAGTCGTCGTCGGTGTAGTCGCCGAAACTGCCCGCCGGGACGTAGCCGGTGGTGTCGCCGGAGCCGGGCGGGCCGAACTCGCCGCCGCCCTGACCGTGCCCCTGGCGGCCGAGGTGGGAGGCGCGGCCGGCCGGGGTCTGCATGATGCCGTTGTCGTGCAGGTGGAGCTGGTTCTCGGCGACCGCGCCGACCACCACCGGGGTGTCGGACAGCTGGCCGGCGAGGGTGTCTCCGGTGTCCAGGTCGAGGACGTCGGCGATGATGACGGTGATGTTGTCCGGGCCGCCGCCGCGCAGCGCGAGCTGGATCAGCTCCTGCACGGTCTCCTGCGGGCCCTGGTAGCTGGCGAGGGTCTCCTCCATCGTCTGGTGGGAGACGACGCCGGAGAGGCCGTCGGAGCAGATCAGATAGCGGTCGCCGGCGCGGACCTCGCGGATCGACAGGTCGGGCTCGACATGGTCGCCGCTGCCCAGGGCTCGCATCAGGAGGGACCGCTGCGGGTGCGTGGTCGCCTCCTCCTCGGTGATCCGGCCCTCGTCGACGAGGCGCTGCACCCAGGTGTGGTCCTGGGTGATCTGTGTGAGCACACCGTCACGCAGCAGATAGGCGCGGGAGTCGCCGACGTGGACGAGGCCGAGCCGCTGTCCGGTCCACAGCAGGGCGGTGAGCGTGGTGCCCATGCCCTCCAGCTGGGGGTCCTCCTCGACCATGGCGCGCAGCTGGTCGTTGGCGCGCTGCACGGCGGCGCCGAGGGAGGTGAGGATGTCGGAGCCGGGCACGTCGTCGTCGAGCGTGACCAGCGTCGAGATCACCTCGGAGGAGGCGACCTCGCCGGCCGCCTGGCCGCCCATGCCGTCGGCGATGGCGAGCAGCCGGGGACCGGCGTAGCCGGAGTCCTCGTTGCCCTCCCGGATCATGCCTTTGTGCGATCCGGCGGCGAAGCGCAGTGACAGACTCATGCGCACCTCGCCCGTCGGCTCCGGGTACATCCGCACGGTGCCCACCCTCCGGTCGGGAGCGCGCCGACGGCCGGTTTGCGGTCCGCCGTTGCGTGCTCGCTCCGCTCGCGCTCTTTCATGACGTGGTACTACTTCCGCAGCTCGATGACGGTCTTGCCGATGCGGATCGGCGCGCCCAGCGGGATCGGTGTGGGGGTCGTCAGCCGGGACCGGTCCAGGTATGTGCCGTTGGTGGAGCCGAGGTCCTCGACGATCCACTGACCGTCGCGGTCCGGATAGATCCTGGCATGGCGGCTGGAGGCGTAGTCGTCGTCCAGCACGATCGTTGAGTCGTGTGCGCGGCCCAGGGTAATGGTCTGGCCCTGGAGTGCCACCGTCGTGCCCGTGAGGGTGCCCTCGGAGACGACCAGTTTGGTCGGGGCGTTGCGGCGCTGACGGCCGCCGGCCTGCTGGCCGCGCTGCTGCGGGGGCGCGGCCTGCTGCTGCCGTGCGGCCTGCTGCGGCCGTGCCGCCTCCCTGCGCGATCCGCGCTGGGTGACGCGCGTACCGAACAGGTCGCTGCGGATGACCTGCACGGCCACGATCACGAACAGCCACAGTACGGCCAGGAAACCCAGCCGCATGACCGTGAGGGTCAGCTCTGACATTGCCCCCGCTTCACCCTTCGGCTTGCCGGTAAATGATGGTGGTGCTGCCCACGACGATCCGCGAGCCGTCGCGGAGCGTAGCGCGGGTGGTGTGCTGCCCGTCCACCACGATGCCGTTGGTGGACCCGAGATCCTGGATCGTCGAGGGCGTTCCGGTCCGGATCTCACAGTGCCGGCGGGAGACGCCGGGGTCGTCGATCCGCACGTCGGCTTCGGTGCTGCGGCCCAGCACCAGCGTCGGGCGGGAGATCTGATGGCGGGCGCCGTTGATCTCGATCCAGTAGCGGGTGCGGCCGCCGCTCGCGTGAGCGGCCGGGGGCCGCTGGGCGGCGGGCTGCGGGTATCCGTAGCCGCCAGGCCGGCCGCCGGGCGGCGGCGCGGACGGCATGGGCGGGGCTCCCGCGGGCGCGGCGGCCGGCGGGTAGCCGTAGCCGCCCGGGGCGCCCTGGCCGGGCCTGCCGGCCGGCGGGGCCTGCTGGCTGCTGGAGGAGGCGAGGGTCCGGCTGCGCACCCGGTACAGACCGGTGTCCAGGTCGTCCGCCTTCTCCAGGTTGACCTTGATCGGCCCCATGAAGGTGTAGCGCTGCTGCTTCGCGTAGTCACGCACCATTCCGGCGAGCTCGTCCCCGAGCTGGCCGGAGTAGGGGCTGAGGCGCTCGTGGTCCGGCGCGCTCAGTTCCACGATGAAGTCGTTGGGGACGACGGTCCGGTCACGGTTCCAGATGGTCGCGTTGTTGTCGCACTCCCGCTGGAGCGCTCCGGCGATCTCGACGGGCTGGACCTCGGACTTGAACACCTTGGCGAAGGTGCCGTTGACCAGACCTTCGAGACGCTGCTCGAACTTCTTCAGGACTCCCATGGGGCACCTCCTCCGTCGCTGTTTCCCTACTGCCTTGCCTGGTACTGCTTACTGATCGTATCCACGCGCCCGGCAAACAGCCGGTTCCCCGCGTGGGCCCCCTTCGAACTCTCTCTGTCAAGGATCGTAGAGGCGGGCCACGACCAGTGTCCCGCACCTGACTGTGGACCCGGTCCGCCTCCTGGGGGGATGACGGGGACCGGTACGAGGTTGATACGTGAACCGGTCCTGCCTGATACCTGGTCCAGGGTGCCTGTCCGGGGCCCGATAAGGGATGTGAACCCACCCTGTCCGACGTGCTAATGTTCTGGATGTCGGAAGGGGCCGGACCGCAAGGGACGGGGCCGGAAGGCACACCCAATGCGCGGGTGGCGGAATAGGCAGACGCGCTGGATTCAGGTTCCAGTGCCCGCAAGGGCGTGGGGGTTCAACTCCCCCCTCGCGCACAGTGGCAAGGGCCCATCGTGATCACGGTGGGCCCTTTGTCGTGTTTGCGTGGTATTTCACAATGTGACGAGTCTCTCAGGTTCGCGGGGGCGTGCGGACAACTTGTCCGCGGGGTCCTGTCCTTCGTCATCCCGCCCCCTACTTCGTCATCATGTCTCCGTCCTTCATCATCACCGGGTCGCCCGGCCCGGGATTTCCACAGCCGTGGAGTTGTCCACAGGGTCTGACGCGTTTCGGTCACCGGTTGTACGGTCTGCACGAGTTGATGTTCGGGCGAGTGCGTGTGTGGACGCGGGGGAGGCGGTCGCGGTGACCGAGGCCGGAGCGGCAGTGGGGGAGTTGGCGCGGGCGCGGGGGCGGCTGCCCCGGGTGCGTGGATTCGCCCAGTGGCCGTCGCAGGGTTCGCCCAGGGAGCAGGGCAAGGCGCTGCGTACGAGCGTTCCGCGCCGCACGCACAGCGCCCTGGACCTGGACGGCTCGCGGCCCGACGCGGTGAGCGCGGTGGAGGAGTCCAACCGGGGCCGTATCCCCGGGCTCACGCCGATACGGGTGGGCAGGATGGCCGCCACCCCCTTCGCTTTCCTGCGCGGCTCGGCCGGCCTCATGGCGTACGACCTCGCGCGCACCCCCATGACCCGGATAGGCACCCAGATCTGCGGCGACGCGCACGCGGCCAACTTCGGTCTGTACGGCGACGCCCGCGGCGGCCTGGTCATCGATCTGAACGACTTCGACGAGACCGTGCACGGCCCCTGGGAGTGGGACCTCAAGCGGCTCGCCACCTCGCTGGTGCTGGCCGGCCGGGAGGTGGGTGCCGACGAGGACATGTGCCGCAAGGCGGCGGGTGACGCGGTGGGGGCGTACCGGCGCACCATGCGGCTGCTCGCCAAGCTGTCGGTGCTGGACGCCTGGAACGCCATCGCGGACGAGGAGCTCGTCTCGTACACCGACGCCCATGACCTGCTCGGGACGTTGGAGCGGGTCTCGGAGAAGGCGCGGGCCAACACCAGCGGGCGGTTCGCGGCGAAGTCGACCGAGGCCGCCGAGGACGGGGGCCGCCGTTTCGTCGACGCCCCGCCGGTGCTGCGGCGCGTGGAGGACGCGGAGGCAGCGGCGGTGGCCGCGTCCCTGGAACCTTATGCGGAGACGCTCTCGGAGGACCGGCTGCCGCTCCTGGCCCGGCACGCGGTGCACGACGTGGCGTTCCGGGTGGTCGGCACGGGCAGCGTGGGCACGCGCTCGTATGTCGTGCTGCTCTTGGACCACCGCGGTGAACCGCTGGTCCTCCAGGTGAAGGAGGCCCGCCCGTCGGCGCTGGTCCCGCATCTGGCGACGGCCGGCTTCGACGCGGCGCCCGTCGGCCACGAGGGCCGCCGGGTGGTGCTGGGCCAGAAGCGCATGCAGGTGGTCAGCGACATCCTGCTGGGCTGGACGACGGTCGACGGCCGGCCCTTCCAGGTCCGTCAGTTCCGCAACCGCAAGGGCAGCGTCGACCCGGCGGCCCTGTCCGCCGACCAGATGGACGACTACGGCCGGATGACCGGCGCCCTGCTGGCCCGCGCCCACGCCCACAGCGCCGACCCCCGCCTGATAGCCGGATACTGCGGCAAGAACGAGGAACTGGACGAGGCCATAGCCGGGTTCTCGGTCGCCTACGCCGACCGTACGGAGGCGGACCACGCGGACCTGGTGACGGCGGTGCGGTCGGGGCGGGTCGCGGCCGAGATGGGGGTGTGACGGCTCCGGGGAGGGGAGGGCCGGTCGCGCGGTGCGGTACGGCGGGCCGGGCGGCGCCGGGGGTGAGGGGTTTCGGCCGTGGCCTACGCTGGTCGGGTGACGACCCCGGAAGCTGATCAGTCCCAGGCACCGCGGCCCGAGGAGCGGCTGGAGCGGGCCGTGCGGGCCGCCGAGCAGGCCTTGATCGACTATGAGATCGCGGTGGAGACCTTCCGCGTCGAGGTCGAGAACTTCTCCCGGCTGCACGACCAGAAGCTCGGTCCGATGTACACCCGGCTGGAGGAGCTGGACGCCCGGATCGCCGAGGCGAAGGCCGCCCGCACCGGCGACCCGGAGGACATCCGGCTCGCCGAGGAGGCCCGGGCCCGGGTCATGCCGATTCCCGGCGTCGAGGAGCTGCTGAACGGCTGGATGGACGGCTACGGCCTGTTCCCGGAGGCGTCGGCGATGCTCACGGACCAGGCGGTACGGCCTCCGCAGCGGGTGCGCCCGAGCGAGGAGGCCCGCAAGCTCTACCGCGAGCTGGCCCGCAAGGCCCACCCCGATCTGGCGCAGGAGGAGGACGAGCGCACTCGGCGCGAGGAGTTCATCACCCGCGTCAACGCCGCCTACGCCCGCGGCGACGAGGCGCTGCTGCGCGAGCTGGCCGAGGAGTGGGCCGCGGGGCCGGTCCCCGCCGAGCCGGGTCCGAGCCACAGCGAGGAGCTCTACGCCCGCCTCGAATGGCTGGCTCAGCGCAAGGAACTCCTCACCCTGATCGCCCGGGAACTGGAGGACACCGCTATCGCGGCGATGCTCCGCCTGGCCCCGGACGACCCCGATGCCCTCCTGGAAGAGATCGCCGAGAAGCTCCGCGCCGACGTGGCGGAGCGGGAGGCGGAGCTGGCGGGGCTGCTGGGGCAGGAGTAGCGCGGCCCGACCGAGGTGTGCGTTCGGGTAGCGTCGGACGCATGAGTTTCGCAGCGCGTGTGCCCACGGTCGGGGTCGTGGACCTCGAGGACAGCGACTTCCTGCTGGACGTCCGCGAGGACGACGAGTGGCGGGCCGGCCATGCCGAGGGGGCGCTGCACATCCCCATCAGCGAGTTCGTGGCCCGCTACGGCGAGCTGACCGAGGCGGCTCCACAGGACGGCCGGGTCCATGTGATCTGCCGGTCCGGCGCCCGCTCGGCCCAGGTCACGATGTATCTGGTCCAGCAGGGCATCGACGCCGTGAACGTCGACGGCGGCATGCAGGTCTGGCAGGCGGCCGGCCGCCCGGTCGTCACCGACGCGGGACAGCCGGGCTTCGTCCTCTAGATCACAGATCCCGGGGGTAGATCACGGACCCCGCTCCAGATCACAGACTCCCGGGACGTAGGTCAGCCCAGGGGGTGCGCCGCCAGCAGGTCTCCCAGCGCCTCCTCGTGCGCCGCGGCCGGGCCGAGCGCCAGCTCCAGGTGCTTGGCCCAGGCGTGGTAGCGGTGCAGGGCGTACTCGGTGTCGGCGCCGAACCCGCCGTGCAGGTGCTGAGCGGTCTGCACCACCCGTCGTACGCCCTCCGCGGCCCAGATCTTGGCCACGGCGACGTCCGCGGAGGCGGGCAGTACGCCCGGTGCCCCGGAGCCGATCCGCCAGGCGGCCTGCCACAGGGTGGCCTCCATGGCGCGCAGGTCGACATAGCGGTCGGCTGCCTGGACGGCGACGGCCTGGAAGGTCGCGATCGGGTGCCCGAACTGTTCCCGCTTGCCGGTGTACTCGCTGGTCATCCTCAGCACCCGCTCGCCCAGCCCGAGCGCCAGCGCGCATGTCCCCGTGACCAGCAGTTCCCGCAGCCGCTCCCACGCCCCGTCGGCCTCGACGACGTCCCGGGCGGTGATCCGCGCGGACTCCAGGCGCAGCTCGCCCAGCCGCTCCCCGCTGGTGGAGACCTGCTCGGCGAGGGCGACGCCGGCGTGCTCGCGGGGCACCAGCGCGAGGACGGTGCGGTCGGCGTCGGTGTGCGCGGGTACGACGACGAGGTCGGCGTCGTACGCCCACGGCACGGCCGTCTGCATCCCGTCCAGCACCCACACGTCACCGTCGCGCCGTGCGGTCACGGCGAGTTCGGCCGGGTCGTGGCCGGTGCGGCCGTTCGCGGCGACGGTCAGCACCAGCTCACCGCGCCCGGCACGGGGCAGCAGTGCGGCCGCCAACTCCTTGCCGCCGTAGGCCTGTACGGCGGCCGTGGCCGCGCTGCTCTCCAGCAGCGGCACCCGCCCGAGCACCTTCCCGGACTCCCGCAGCACCAGGCACAGCGCGATGGCGTCCAGGCCCGCCCCGCCGTACTCCGCGTCGAACAGCAGGCTCAGCAGGTCCGCGTCGGCGAGCCTGGCCCACAGCGCCCGGTCGAAGCCCTCGGCCACGGCACCGGTGGTGAGCGCCGGGCTCGGCACCGCGTCCGGCGCCACCCCGGCGAACACTCCCCGGGCCGCCTCGGCCGCCGCCAACTGCTCCTCGGTGAAGGTGAAGTCCACGGTCCTGTCCTCCCGGCGGATCCGTTGATCTGACGGTCCGTCAAGATAGAACAGGTTCTAGAAGAAGGGAACGGTGAGGGAGGCAGAGGGACGGTGAGGGAGGCAAGGGACCGGCGGGGGCGCCGGTCCGGCCTCAGCGGTCGAAGTCCAGTTCCACCTGCTCCGTCACCGGATGCGACTGGCAGGCCAGCACATACCCCGCCTCCGTCTCCTCCGCCTCCAGCGCGAAGTTGCGGTCCATGCGCACCTCGCCCGAGACCAGGAAGGCCCGGCACGTCCCGCACACCCCGCCTTTGCAGGCATAGGGGGCATCGGGCCGGTTGCGCAGCACCGCCTCCAGCAGCGACTCGCCGTCCCGCACCGGCCAGGTCCCGCCACGCCCGTCGAGCCGGGCGGTCACGGTGCTGTGCGCGGGGGCCGAAGCGGTCGTCGCGGAGGCCGCGCCGGCGTCCACGTGGAAGATCTCCTCGTGGATCCGGGCCCGGTCCACACCGAGCTCGCGCAGCGCCCGTTCCGCGCCCTGCACCAGCCCGAACGGCCCGCACAGGAACCACCCCGCCACACCGTCCACCGGCAGCAGCGCGGGCAGCAGCCCGGCCAGCCGCTCCTGGTCCAGGCGCCCGGACGGCAGACCGGCCTGCTGCTCCTCGCGGGAGAGCACCGTCACCAGCTGCAGCCGCTCGGGGTAGCGGTCCTTCAGGTCGGCGACCTCCTCCAGGAACATCGTGGAGGCGGCCGTCCGGTCGCTGCGTATCAGACAGAACCGGGCCGAGGGCTCGCGCGCAAGGAGCGTCGAGGCGATCGACAGCACCGGGGTGATGCCGCTGCCGCCGACGATCGCGGCGTACAGACCGAGTGCGGGCTCCAGCGTGAAGCGTCCTGCCGGGGTCATCACCTCCAGCTCGTCCCCGACGTTCACCTCCTTCAGCGCGTACGACGAGAAGGCGCCGCCGTCGACCAGCCGCACCCCGACCCGCAGGGTGCTCGGGCCCTCGGTGCCGGGGGCCGGGGAGCAGATCGAGTAGGTCCGCCGGATCTCCGTGCCGTCGACGACCCGGCGCAGGGCGAGGTGTTGGCCCGGCGCGTGCCGGTACTGCTCGCGCAGCTCGGGCGGGACGGTGAGGGTCAGCGCCACGGAGTCGTCGGTGAGCCGGTCGACCGCGGCCACCGGGAGCGGGTGGAAGCGGGCCATCACAACTCCTTGAAGTGGTCGAACGGTTCACGGCAGTCGCGGCAACGCCGCAGTGCCTTGCACGCGGTGGAGGAGAACCGGCTGAGCAGCTCGGTGTCGGCGGATCCGCAGTGCGGACAGCGGACGGGGTCGGATGCGTCGGCCTCGGTGCGGGTCGGGCCGAGTGCGAGCGCGACCGGTCCGGCCTCGTGCCGCTCGCGCGGGGGAGCTATGCCGAACTCCCGCAGCTTGCGCCGCCCTTCGTCCGAGATGTCGTCCGTCGACCAGGCGGGCGTCAGCACGGTGCGGACGGTGACCTCCCGCACGCCGTGCTCGTGCAGCACCCGCTCTATGTCCAGGGACATCGCCTCGACGGCCGGGCAGCCGGTGTAGGTCGGGGTCAGCTCGACCTCCACCGCGCCGGTGTCGCGCAGGTGCACCGCGCGCACCACACCCAGCTCCTGAAGGCTGAGCACGGGCAGTTCGGGGTCGGGCACCGAACCGGCGAGCTCCAGGAGTTCCGCCTCCAGCGCGGTCGTCGTCACCATGACGCCCCCGGGTGGCTGCGGTGCAGATGCTGCATCTCGGCGAGCATCCGCCCGAAGGGTTCGGTGTGCAGGCCCTGCCGGCCGGCGCCCGCCGACCACGCCCCGGTCCGCGGCCCCTCGGGCACGGCCAGGGTGGCCCGGCCGAGCACGGCGCCGACGGACTTCAGCCAGTCGGCCTCCATGCCCGCCCAGTCGGCGTCCAGGCCCTCCACCGGCTGGAACATCTCCCCGGTGAAGCGCCACAGAGCGTCGCACGCCCGCCGCATCCGCTCATGGCTGACGTCCGTGCCGTCCCCGAGCCGCAGCGTCCACTGCTCGGCGTGGTCGCGGTGGTAGGCGACCTCCTTGACGGCCTTGGCGGCGAGCGGTGCGAACGGGCCGTCGCCGGCTGCCAGTTGGGCGTAGAGCAGATGCTGGTAGGTGGAGAAGTACAGCTGGCGGACGATCGTGTGCGCGAAGTCGCCGTTGGGCTGCTCGACCAGCTGGAGGTTGCGGAAGGCGCGCTCCTCGCGCAGATACGCGAGCTCGTCCTCGTCGCCCACCATGGACAGCAGCACCCGGGCCTGGCCGAGCAGGTCCAGCGCGATGTTGGCGAGGGCGACCTCCTCCTCCAGGGCGGGGGCGTGGCCCGCCCACTCCCCCAGCCGGTGCGAGAGCACCAGCGCGTCGTCGCCCAGGGCCAGGGCGGCGGACCTCGCGGTCACGGGGGTCTCGGGTGCCGGGGTCACAGGTGCTTCACCCCTTCCGGGATCTCGTAGAAGGTCGGGTGCCGGTAGGGCTTGTCGGCGGCGGGCTCGAAGAAGGGGTCCTTCTCGTCCGGCGAGGACGCGGTGATCGCGGTCGCCGGGACGACCCAGATCGAGACGCCCTCGCCGCGTCGGGTGTACAGGTCACGGGCGTTGCGCAGGGCGAACTCGGCGTCCGGCGCGTGCAGGCTGCCGGCGTGGGTGTGGGACAGTCCGCGGCGCGAGCGCACGAAGACCTCCCACAGGGGCCAGTCGGTGTTGGTCATGCCTGCGCTCCTCCAGTCCCGCCGGGCCGTGTCCCGGCGGTGTGCTTGGCCGCGTGGGCCGCGGCGGCCTCCCTTACCCATGCGCCCTCGTCGTGTGCCCGCCGGCGCTGGGTGATGCGCTGCTCGTTGCACGGGCCGTTGCCCTTGAGGACCTCCCAGAACTCCGACCAGTCGATCGTGCCGAAGTCGTGGTGCCCGTGCTCCTCGTTCCACCGCAGGTCCGGGTCGGGGAGCGTGAGGCCCAGCGACTCGGCCTGGGGGACGCAGATGTCCACGAACCGCTGGCGCAGCTCGTCGTTCGAATGGCGCTTGATCTTCCAGGCCATCGACTGCGCGGAGTGCTGGGACTCGTCGTCGGGCGGGCCGAACATCATCAGGGACGGCCACCACCAGCGGTCCACCGCGTCCTGCGCCATCGCGTGCTGCTCCGGCGTGCCCCGGCTCAGGGCGTGCAGCAACTCGTAGCCCTGGCGCTGGTGGAAGGACTCCTCCTTGCAGATGCGGACCATCGCGCGCGCGTACGGGCCGTACGAGCAGCGGCACAGGGGTACCTGGTTGGTGATTGCGGCGCCGTCCACCAGCCAGCCGATCGCGCCGACGTCCGCCCAGGTCAGGGTGGGGTAGTTGAAGATCGAGGAGTACTTCTGGCGGCCGCTGTGCAGCTTGTCGAGGAGTTCCTCGCGGCTGGTGCCGAGGGTCTCCGCGGCGCTGTAGAGATACAGGCCGTGGCCCGCCTCGTCCTGGACCTTGGCCATGAGGATGGCCTTGCGGCGCAGCGAGGGTGCGCGCGTGATCCAGTTGGCCTCCGGCTGCATGCCGATGATCTCGGAGTGGGCGTGCTGGGCGATCTGCCGGATCAGCGTCGCGCGGTAGGCATCGGGCATCCAGTCCCGTGGCTCGATGCGCTCGTCCGCGGCCACGGCGGCGTCGAACGTGCGCTCGTACACCGCCGTGTCGACGGTGCCCTGGGCGCCGGACGCCGGTGAACGCGACGTACTCTGCGCGGCTGCTGTGGCCATGCGGTCCCCCTGACCTCGGGCTCTGACGGAGTGCTCTCCCGACCGATCGTTCGGTCCGTGCGTCTCAATGGTGAAGCGAGCGCCGTGAGGTGTCAACCGCTGTGGACAACCGCCCCGGCGGCCTGTGGACAACTTGCGGTCCTGCTGTGGAGGCGGCGTGCGGTGGGCCGTACGACCTCCTGCGACCTGCTGTGATGGCTGCGGCGGACCGTCCGTGGCGGGTGTGGGCGCGGGGACCGGGTCGGCGTTGGAGCGGTGACGCGGTGTCGGTGGAGTGGCGACGGCCACGTGCTCGGGTGCCTTTACGGGGCTGTGCCCGGCGGGTGGGGCTGAGTACCGTTCCGTGCGAACGCCGAGGAACGGTGTTCGCGGACCATGCGGCGCCCGGCGGGGACGGGGCGGCCGGACGACTGAGCGGGATCGGGGAACGGGGCGGAATGGACGCGTACGACGGAGACTCGAAGGCCCCGCACGGGCCGGACGGGTTGCGCGGGGCGCGTCGACCCGGGACGTCCGGTGCCGCCGGGGAGCTCCGTGAGGACGGCGAGCCTCTGGAGACCGGTGAGGCCAGTGGGGTCGATGGGGCTCATGAGACCGCCGACGAGCCCGAGGCCGATGGTGCCGACGACCCCCGCCCAGCGGACTCGCCCGAAGCCCCCGGCCCCCACTTCCCGGCCCCGTCCATAGCCCCTGACACCCTGCCCCGGGCCGAGACCACGGAGACCGCACCTGCGGACCCCCGGCCCCCGGCCATGGCCCCACCCCCGACCCCATCCCCATCCCCCCGATCTCCGTCACCCCGGCACCACCCCGCACCGGAGTCGCCGCCCTCTCCCCCCGCTATCAGATCGGCGCGGCCCTGGCGCTCGCGGTCGTCGCGGTTGTCGCCTGTGTGCACCTCGGGATGGTGTTTCTGCACGTCGCGCCGGCGAACACGGCGACGAAGCAGCACGGCAAGGCGATCGAGGAGTGGATCTACCCGGAGTTCGAGCAGAACTGGAAGCTGTTCGCGCCGAACCCGCTGCAGCAGGACATCGCGGTCCAGACGCGGGCCCAGGTGGTCCTGCCCGACGGCAGCATGACGACCACCGGCTGGTACGACCTGTCCGCGCTGGACGGCGCCGCCATCAAGGGGAATCCGCTGCCCAGCCACACCGAGCAGAACGAGCTGCGCCGGGCGTGGGACTTCTTCACCGCCACGCACGACGCCGAGAACAGGCCGGTGGGCCTGCGCGGGTCGCTCTCCGAGCAGTACATGCGCCGGATCGTGGTGATGCGCCTGTACCGGGAGGACCCGGCGAGTCGGAAGGGCACGGTGCACAGCGTGCAGGTCCGTTCGGAGACCACCAATGTGCCCCCGCCCGGGTGGAGCCATGAGCAGGTCTCCGACAAGCCGGTGGACCGCGTGCTGCCGTGGTGGACGGTCACGGACGACGAGGCCGCCAGGGGTGTGAAGTGAACCGTCTCTTCGTGTCCGCCTCCCGCGGCATCGCCAAGGTCACCGGATCCGCCCTCGGTCCCCACCAGAGCGCCGTGATCCGCATCGGCTTCGCGGGGACCTGGCTGCTGTTCCTGCTGCGCGAGTTCCCCCACCGTCAGGAGCTCTACGGCCCCGACGGCCCGTGGAGCTGGGACCTCGCCCAGCAGCTGACGCGGGACAACCACGCCTTCACCGCCCTGATGTGGTCCGACGGGCAGGC
The DNA here is from genome assembly GCF_025642155.1 of Streptomyces sp. HUAS 15-9. Classification (NCBI taxonomy): domain Bacteria; kingdom Bacillati; phylum Actinomycetota; class Actinomycetes; order Kitasatosporales; family Streptomycetaceae; genus Streptomyces; species Streptomyces qianjiangensis. The sequence goes on from NZ_CP106798.1 coordinate 4,484,524, forward strand.
CTGGTTCGAGACCTTCTATCTGCTGGCCGTCGTGTCGAGCGCCCTGCTGCTCGTGGGCTGGCGCACCCGCACGATGTCCGTGCTGTTCATGCTCGGGGTGCTCTCGCTGCAGAACCGCAGCGTCTTCATGGGCGACGGCGGCGACAACGTGCTGCACCTGATGTCCATCTATCTGGTGTTCACGCGCTGCGGCCAGGTGTGGTCCCTGGACGCGCGCCGAGCGGTGCGCACGGAGGCGGCACGCGCGCGTGGGGAGCGGGTCACCGACCGGGTGGGACCGGTCCTGTGGGTGGTGCTCGGGCTGGTGCTCAGCGGGGTGACCGTGGTGGACCGCCTCGGCGGCGGCCGGCTGGTGCCCGTGCTCCTGTGGACGGCGTGGGCGGCGCTGGGCCTGTGGTGGCTGGTCGGGCGCCTCACCCCGCAGGGCGAGCCCCGGATCCTGCTGGACGTGATCGCCAACGTCCTCCACAACGCCGCCCTGTTCGTGATCATGGCCGAGGCGTGTCTGATCTACGCGACGGCCGGCTGGTACAAGATCCAGGGCTCGCGCTGGCAGGACGGCACCGCGGTCTACTACCCGCTCCACCTCGACTACTTCTCGCCCTGGCCGTCCCTCGCCGGTCTGCTCTCCTCCAGCGGCACGATGGTGATGCTGGTGACGTACGGGACGGTGATCGTGCAGGTCGCCTTCCCGTTCACCGTGTTCAACCGGCGGGTCAAGAACGTCCTGCTGGCCGCGATGATGACCGAGCACGCCGTGATCGCCGTCGTCCTCGGGCTGCCGTTCTTCTCGCTCGCGATGATCGCCACGGACGCCGTCTTCCTGCCGACGACGTTTCTGCGCCGGCTCGGCGGCTGGGCGGCACGCGCGCGTGGGCGAGCGCTCGCCCGTGGGGGCCCCGAGGTGCCGGGGCCCCGCGCCCCGGAGGACGGGGAGCGTCCCCGCGTAGGCTTCACGGCATGACCGACCCTGTGACCCGCTGGCGCGAGCGCGCCGGTTCCGCCGTGCTGCTCGACGGCTTCCACGCCCTCAAGCACGCGGTGCGCTTCGGGGCAGAGGTCCTGGTGGCGGTCACCACGGACCGGCGTGCGGCGCTCGCCCTCGCCGGCGACCTGGCCCCGGACGTGCGGGACACGCTGGACGCGCTGCTGACCGAGGTGCCGGAGCGGACGTACGCCTCGTTCGTGCCGCGACCGCATCCCACCGGCGTGGCCGCCCTGGCCGTACGGCCGTCGCGCGAGGACAATCTGCGGGCCCTCGCCCGTATGCCGCGCACCGCGCCCGTCGTGGTCCTCGACGATCCGCGCAACCTGGGCAACGCCGGGGCCGTGATCCGGCTGGCCGCCGGATTCGGGGCGACCGGGGTCGTCACCACCGGCACGCTGGACCCCTGGCACCCCACCGTGGTGCGTGGCGGGGCGGGGCTGCACTTCGCGACCGCGGTGGAGCGGCTGACGGTGCGAGAGCTGCCGGCCGGGCCGCTGTTCGCGCTCGACCCGGAGGGTGAGGACATCCGGAGTGTGAAGCTGCCGGACGACGCCGTGCTCGCCTTCGGCTCCGAGCGCAGCGGTCTGTCCGCCGAACTGCGCGCGCGGACCGACCACTTGGTGGCACTGCCGATGCGCCCCCAGGTCTCCAGCTACAACCTCGCGACCAGTGTGGCCATGACGCTGTACCACTGGAGCGCCACCGGGGGCGCGTCCCTCGGCTCCTAGGAGCCGCTCAGGACTCCCGGCGGACCTCGACGATCCGGAAGCGGTTCGCCACGAACGCGCCGTCGCAGAGCGCCGCGTTGGCCGCCGGGTTGCCGCCCGAGCCGTGGAAGTCGGAGAAGGCGGCGGTCTGGTTGACGTACACCCCGCCGGTGAGGTTGAGCGACAGCTGGGCGGCCTCCTCCAGGCAGACCTCCTCGATCGCCCGCTCGACGTCGTCGTCGGTCGTGTACGCGCCGACGGTCATCGCGCCCTTCTCACGGACGGTCCGCCGCAGCAGCTCCACGGCGTCGGCCGCCGAGTCGACCGCGACGGCGAAGGAGACGGGGCCGAAGCACTCGCTCATGTAGGCGGCCTCGTCGTCCGGCTTGGCGCCGTCCAGCTTCACGACGACCGGCGTACGGACCACCGCTCCCGGGAACTCCGGGTTGGTGATCTCGCGGGAGGCGAGGGCCACCTCGCCCAGGCCAGCCGCGGCCTCCAGGCGGGCCTTCACGTCCGGGTTGACGATCGCGCCGAGCAGGGCGTTGGCACGCGCGTCGTCGCCGAGCAGACCGTCGACCGCGCGGGCGAGGTCGGCGACCACCTCGTCGAAGGTCTTGGGGCCCTCGTCGGTGCGGATGCCGTCGCGGGGGATCAGCAGGTTCTGCGGGGTGGTGCACATCTGCCCGCTGTACAGGGACAGTGAGAAGGCCAGGTTGGACAGCATGCCCTTGTAGTTGCCGGTCGACTCCACGATCACCGTGTTGACGCCGGCCTTCTCCGTGTAGACCTGCGCCTGGCGGGCAGCGGTCTCCAGCCAGTCGCCGAACGCCGTCGAGCCGGTGTAGTCGATGATCCTGATCTCGGGACGGACCGCGAGCGCCTTGGCGATGCCCTCGCCGGGCCGCTCGGCGGTCAGCGCGACCAGGTTCGCGTCGAAGCCCGCCTCGGCGAGCACGTCGCGGGCGATCCGCACGGTCAGCGCGAGCGGCAGCACCGCGCGCGGGTGCGGCTTGACCAGGACCGCGTTGCCGGTGGCGAGGGAGGCGAACAGGCCCGGGTAGCCGTTCCACGTCGGGAAGGTGTTGCAGCCGATGACCAGCGCGATGCCGCGCGGCACCGGTGTGAACTGCTTGGTCAGCGCGAGCGGGTCGCGCTTGCCCTGGGGCTTGGTCCACTCCGCGGTGTCGGGCGTGCGGACCTGCTCCACGTACGCGTACGCCACCGCCTCCAGGCCGCGGTCCTGCGCGTGCGGGCCGCCCGCCTGGAACGCCATCATGAACGCCTGGCCGCTGGTGTGCATGACCGCGTGCGCGAACTGGTGCGTGCGGTCGCTGATCCGCTTGAGGATCTCCAGACAGACCACCGCGCGCACTTCCGCGCCCGCGTCCCGCCAGGCGCGCTGTCCGGCCTTCATGGCGGGCAGCAGCGTGTCGAGGTCGGCCCGCGGGTAGGTCACGCCCAGCTCGATGCCGTACGGCGACACCTCGCCGCCCACCCAGTCGTCGATGCCGGGCTGGTCGGCCAGGTCGAGGCGGTTGCCCAGGAGGGCCTCGAAGGCGGCCTTGCCGGCTTCCGCGTCCAGACTGCCGTGCTCGCCGTACGCCTTCGGGTGCTCGGGGTGCGGGGACCAGTACGCGCGCGTGCGGATGGCCTCCAGCGCCTGGTCGAGAGTCGGCCGGTGCTTGGCGATCAACTCGTGCGCGGTCAGTTCGGAGGCCATGCGGGACCAACTCCTCGTCTCAAGAGCTCCTCGTCGAGCTCATGACCTGTGCGGAAACAGAGGCGGGAACAGGCGGACAGAGTTAGAGTAACCGAACGATCGGTCGGGACAAGGGGGCCTGCCGCATCTGTGGAAAACCCCGTGCGGGAGGATCGCGCACATGACAGCACTGGACCTCAGCAGCCCCGTGGCCGTCGTGGGAACCGGCACCATGGGCCAGGGCATCGCCCAGGTCGCGCTGGTCGCGGGCCACCCCGTGCGGCTGTACGACGCCCTCCCCGGGCGGGCCCGGGACGCGGCCGAAGCGATCGGCGCCCGCCTCGACCGGCTCGTCGAGAAGGACCGGCTCACCGCCGCCGACCGCGACGCGGCCCGCGCGCGCCTGCTGCCCGCGCAGGACCTGGCCGAACTCGCGGACTGCGCACTGGTCGTGGAGGCAGTCCTGGAGCGGCTGGAGGTCAAGCAGGAGCTCTTTCGCGCGCTGGAGGACATCGTCGCCGACGACTGTCTGCTGGCCACCAACACCTCGTCCCTGTCGGTGACGGCCATCGGCGGCGCCCTGCGCAACGCCTCCCGCCTCGTGGGCCTGCACTTCTTCAACCCGGCCCCGCTGCTGCCGCTGGTCGAGGTCGTCTCCGGGTTCGCCACCGACGTCACGTCGGCCACGCGCGCGTACGAGACCGCCCGTGCCTGGGGCAAGACGCCGGTGGCCTGCGCCGACACCCCCGGCTTCATCGTCAACCGGCTCGCCCGGCCCTTCTACGCCGAGGCCTTCGCCGTCTACGAGTCCCAGGCCGCCGACCCGGCCACCATCGACGCGGTGCTGCGCGAGTCCGGCGGCTTCCGGATGGGCGCCTTCGAGCTGACCGACCTGATCGGACAGGACGTCAACGAGTCCGTCACGCACTCCGTGTGGCAGTCCTTCTTCCAGGACGTCCGCTTCACGCCCTCGCTGGCCCAGCGGCGGCTGGTCGAGTCCGGCCGGCTGGGACGCAAGTCCGGGCACGGCTGGTACGACTACGCCGACGACGCCGAGCGCTCCGAGCCGCACACCGCCGACAAGGCGACACCGCCCGCCTACGTGATCGCCGAGGGCGGTCTGGGCCCGGCGGCCGAACTGCTGACCGTGATCCGCGAGGCGGGCATCCCGGTCCGTGAGGAGGAAGAGGACCACGGCACCCGGCTCGTGCTGCCCAGCGGCGGCACACTGGCGCTGGCCGACGGGCAGACCTCGGTCGAGTTCCGCGACGTCGTCTACTTCGACCTGGCGCTCGACTACCGCAAGGCCACCCGCATCGCCCTGTCCTCCTCGAAGGACACCGCGCCGCAGACCCTGACCGAGGCCGTCGGACTCTTCCAGGCGCTCGGCAAGCAGGTCAGCGTCATCGGCGACGTCCCCGGCATGATCGTCGCCCGCACGGTCGCCCGGATCGTCGACCTGGCGCACGACGCCGTGGCCAAGGGCGTCGCCACCGAGGAGGACATCGACACCGCGATGCGCCTCGGCGTCAACTACCCGCTCGGCCCCTTCGAGTGGAGCCGCAGGCTCGGCCGCGACTTCGCCTACGACCTGCTGGACGACCTGCACCTGCGCGACCCGTCCGGGCGCTATGCGCCGTCCCTCGCGCTCTACCGCCACGCGTACGCCACCGAGAAGCGGGAGGGCACCCCATGACCACCGTCAAGCGCGACACCTACACCCCCGAGTCGCTGCTCTCCGTCGCCGTCCGGGTCTTCAACCAGCGTGGCTACGACGGCACCTCCATGGAGCACCTGTCCAAGGCGGCCGGCATCTCCAAGTCGTCGATCTACCACCATGTCGCCGGCAAGGAGGAACTGCTGCGCCGCGCCGTCAGCCGGGCGCTGGAAGGGCTCTTCGGGATCCTCGACGAGGAGCACGCGCGCGTGGGGCGCCCCGCCGACCGCCTGGAGTACGTCGTTCGGCGCATGGTCGAGGTGCTCATAGCCGAGCTGCCCTATGTGACGCTGCTGCTGCGCGTGCGCGGCAACACCGACACCGAGCGGTGGGCCCTGGAGCGCCGGCGCGACTTCGACCACCGGGTCGCCGAGCTGCTCAAGGCGGCGGCGGCCGACGGGGACGTCCGCGGTGACGTGGAGGTTCGCCTCGCCACCCGGCTGGTGTTCGGGATGATCAACTCGGTGGCCGAGTGGTACCGGCCGGACGCGCGCGGCGCCAGCGGCCGGGAAGTGGCCGACGCCGTGGTGCAGCTGGCCTTCGGAGGCCTGCGCCGGGCCGGATGAGCCGGCAGGTCAGCCCTCGGGCTCCAGGTCCTCCTCCTCGAACACCAGCAGCGTCCGTGTGCTGAGCACCTCCGGGATCGCCTGGAGCCGGGTGAGCACCAGCTCGCGCAGCGCCTTGTTGTCCGGCGTGTGCACCAGCAGCAGCACGTCGAAGTCGCCGCCCACCAGTGCGATGTGGGAGGCGCCCGGCAGCTGTCTGAGCTGCGCGCGCACCGTGCGCCAGGTGTTCTGCACGATCTTCAGGGTGATGTACGCCGACGTGCCCTGCCCCGCGCGCTCATGGTCGACGCGGGCGCGGAAACCGCGGATGACGCCGTCCTCGACGAGACGGTTGATGCGGGCGTAGGCATTGGCGCGGGAGACGTGGACACGCTCGGCGACGGACCGTATCGACGCACGGCCGTCCGCCTGGAGGATCTGCAGGATGTCCCGATCAATGGCGTCCAGCGGGCGCGGGGGCGGCAGGACGACGCCGGCTTCCGGGCCCTCGGCCATTTGTTCAGGTGCCATGTCCCCCCGCCTTCCCGCCGTGGACGTACTGCGTTCATTCCAGGTTGTGGAGAACCGTTTGTCCACAGCCTGGAGGTGCCCGTAGCCAAAATGTGCCGACGACCGAACAATCGGTAGGTGAGGCGGGTCACACGGGACACGTCTCCCGTAGCCACTCCCACGAGGAGGTGCCGTCATGACGGTCATGGAGCAGCGGGGCGCGTACCGGCCTTCGCCGCCGCCCGCCTGGCAGCCCCGTATGGACCCCGCGCCGCTGCTGCCCGACGCCGAGCCCTACCGCGTCCTCGGCACCGAGGCCGCGGCGAAGGCCGACCCGGAGCTGCTGCGCCGGCTGTACGCCCAGCTGGTGCGCGGCCGCCGGTACAACGCTCAGGCCACCGCCCTGACCAAGCAGGGCCGCCTCGCCGTCTACCCCTCCAGCACCGGCCAGGAGGCCTGCGAGGTCGCCGCCGCGCTGGCCCTCCAGGAGCAGGACTGGCTCTTCCCGAGCTACCGCGACACGCTCGCGGCCGTCGCCCGCGGAGTCGACCCCGTCGAGGCACTCACCCTGCTGCGCGGCGACTGGCACACCGGCTACGACCCGCACACGCACCGCGTCGCCCCCCTGTGCACCCCCCTCGCCACCCAGCTGCCGCACGCCGTGGGCCTCGCCCACGCGGCCCGCCTCAAGGGCGACGACGTGGTCGTGCTCGCCCTGGTCGGCGACGGCGGCAGCAGCGAGGGCGACTTCCACGAGGCGCTGAACTTCGCCGCCGTCTGGCAGGCGCCGGTCGTCTTCCTGGTCCAGAACAACGGCTTCGCGATCTCCGTCCCGCTGGCCAAGCAGACCGCCGCCCCCTCCCTGGCCCACAAGGCCGTCGGGTACGGCATGCCGGGCCGCCTGGTCGACGGCAACGACGCCGCGGCCATGCACGAAGTGCTCAGCGACGCCGTACGGCACGCGCGCGCGGGCGGCGGCCCGACCCTCGTCGAGGCGGTGACGTACCGCATCGACGCCCACACCAACGCCGACGACGCGACCCGCTACCGCGGCGACGCCGAGGTCGAGGCCTGGCGCGAGCACGACCCGATCCAGCTGCTGGAGCGGGAGCTGACCGCCCGCGGGCTGCTCGACGAGGACGCCGTGCGGGCCGCGCGCGAGGACGCCGAGGCGATGGCCGCCGACCTGCGCGAGCGCATGAACCGGGACCCGCGGCTCGACCCCATGGACCTGTTCGACCACGTGTACGCCGAGCCCACCCCGCAACTGCGGGAGCAGCGCGCTCTGCTGGAGGCCGAGCTCGAGGCCGAGCAGGAAGGCGGTCACCGATGACCACTGTCGCCGTCAAGCCCGCCACGATGGCGCAGGCCCTCACGCGCGCGATGCGCGACGCGATGGCCGCCGACCCCACCGTGCACGTCATGGGCGAGGACGTCGGCACGCTCGGCGGTGTCTTCCGGGTCACCGACGGGCTCGCCAAGGAGTTCGGCGAGGACCGCTGCACGGACACCCCGCTAGCCGAGGCGGGCATTCTCGGCACGGCCGTCGGCATGGCCATGTACGGACTGCGCCCGGTCGTGGAGATGCAGTTCGACGCCTTCGCCTACCCGGCGTTCGAACAGCTCGTCAGCCATGTCGCCCGCATGCGCAACCGCACGCGCGGCACCATGCCGCTGCCGATCACCATCCGCGTCCCCTACGGCGGCGGCATCGGCGGGGTCGAGCACCACAGCGACTCCTCCGAGGCGTACTACATGGCCACTCCGGGCCTCCACGTCGTCACGCCCGCGACCGTCGCCGACGCCTACGGACTGCTGCGCGCCGCCATCGCCTCCGACGACCCGGTCGTCTTCCTGGAGCCCAAGCGGCTCTACTGGTCGAAGGACACCTGGAACCCGGAGCACCCGACGGCCGTTGAACCGATCGGACGCGCCGTGGTGCGGCGCACGGGCCGCAGCGCCACGCTCCTCACATACGGCCCGTCCGTTCCCGTCTGCCTCGAAGCCGCCGAGGCGGCCCGGGCGGAGGGCTGGGACCTCGAGGTCGTCGACCTGCGCTCCCTGGTGCCGTTCGACGACGAGACGGTCTGCGCCTCGGTGCGCCGCACCGGACGCGCGGTCGTCGTGCACGAGTCGGGCGGATTCGGCGGACCAGGCGGCGAGATCGCGGCCCGGGTCGCGGAGCGCTGCTTCCACCATCTGGAGGCGCCGGTGCTGCGCGTGGCCGGGTTCGACATCCCCTACCCGCCGCCGATGCTGGAGCGGCACCACCTGCCCGGCGTCGACCGGATCCTGGACGCCGTGGCGCGTCTGCAGTGGGAGGCCGAGGGCTGATGGCGCAGGTGCTGGAGTTCAAGCTCCCCGACCTCGGGGAGGGACTCACCGAGGCGGAGATCGTCCGCTGGCTCGTGCGGGTCGGCGATGTCGTCGCCGTCGACCAGCCGGTCGTCGAGGTCGAGACGGCCAAGGCGATGGTCGAGGTCCCCTGCCCGTACGGCGGCGTGGTCACCGCCCGCTTCGGCGAGGAGGGCACGGAACTTCCCGTGGGTGCACCCCTGCTGACGGTGGCGGTCGGACCGGCCGCGCCCGCCGGTGAGACCGAGGGTTCGGGCAATGTGCTGGTCGGATACGGCACATCGGAGGCGCCGGCGCGGCGCCGCAGGGTGCGTCCGGCACCGGCCGCGCCCGTCACCCACAACGGTGCGAGCGGCGCCACGGGCACGGCGGCCGACGTGGCTGCGTCGAGCCGTACGACCGCAGCGAACGACACGACCGCAGTGAACGACACGACCGCATCGGGTGGTACGACCGCCGGGCACGCGAGCACCGCGTACGCGGGCGGCCCAGTTCCCGTGATCTCCCCGCTCGTCCGTCGGCTCGCTCGTGAGAACGGCCTCGATCTGCGGGAGCTGGTGGGTTCCGGTCCCGAGGGGCTGATCCTGCGGGCGGACGTCGAGGGCGCGCTCAAGGCCAGGACCGCGCATGCCGTCCCCGTGGCTCCGCCGGCGCAGGCCCCGGCGGTGGGCTCGGCGCCGAGCGCCGCAGGCACCCGCGTCCCCCTCAAGGGCATCCGCGGAGCGGTCGCCGACAAGCTGTCCCGCAGCCGCCGGGAGATCCCGGACGCCACCTGCTGGGTGGACGCGGACGCCACGGAGCTCATGCGCGCGCGGACGGCCATGAACGCGGCCGGAGGACCGAAGATCTCCCTCCTCGCGCTCCTCGCCAGGATCTGCACCGCCGCCCTCGCCCGGTACCCCGAGCTCAACTCCACGGTGGACCTGGAGGCCCGCGAGATCGTCCGGCTGGCCCAGGTGCACATCGGGTTCGCCGCACAGACCGAGCGCGGGCTCGTCGTGCCCGTCGTACGGGACGCGCACGCGCGGGACGCGGAGGGGCTGACCGCCGAGTTCGCCCGGCTGACCGAGGCCGCGCGGGCCGGGACACTGACGCCCGGGGAACTCACCGGCGGGACCTTCACGTTGAACAACTACGGGGTGTTCGGCGTCGACGGCTCCACGCCGATCATCAACCACCCCGAGGCGGCCATGCTCGGCGTCGGCCGCATCGTCCCCAAGCCCTGGGTGCACGAGGGCGAGCTCGCCGTGCGGCAGGTCGTCCAGCTCTCGCTCACCTTCGACCACCGGGTGTGCGACGGCGGCACGGCGGGCGGCTTCCTCAGGTACGTGGCGGACTGCGTGGAACAGCCGGCGGTGCTCCTGCGCACCTTGTGACCGGTTCCCTGTGATCAGGGTGGCATTCCCTGTGATCAGGGAGGCACGCATACTCGGAGGGTGACCGCCTCCGAGCCCGCCTCCCCCGGCCGCGACGTGCCGTACGACGGCGCGCCCGCATACGCCGACGTGCCCCGCGACGCCGTGTCGTACGCCGATGCACCCTACGACGCCGTCGTGCTCGCCGGTGGTGCCGCCCGGCGCCTCGGCGGGGTGGACAAGCCGGCGGTGCGGGTCGGCGGGCGCCCGCTGCTCGACCGGGTGCTCGCGGCCTGCGCCGGAGCGCGCGCGACCGTCGTCGTGGCCGAACCGCGGCCGACCGCCCGGCCGGTGCGGTGGGCCCGCGAGGAGCCGCCCGGCGGCGGACCGGTCGCCGCACTCGACGCCGGCCTCCGGCGGACCGCGAGCCAGGATGTCCCCGCCGAGTTCACCGTGGTGTTCTCCGCCGACCTCCCCTTCCTCGAAGAGGACACGGTGCGCCGGCTGGTGACGGCCCTGCGCACCGGCGGCGCCGAGGGGGCGCTGCTCGTCGACGCGGACGGCCGCGACCAGCCGCTCGTCGCCGCGTACCGCACGGCCGCCCTGCGCCGGGAGCTCGCGGTGCTCGCGGACCGGCACGGCGGACTCGCCGGGCTGCCCCTGCGCCGGCTGACCGGCTCGCTCGACCTCACCCGCGTCCCGGACCCGCTCGCGTCCTTCGACTGCGACACCTGGGACGACATCGCCACCGCCAGAGCACGCATCAGGGAGCATGGGCACGTGTTGGATGAATGGATCTCCGCAGTCAAGGACGAACTGGGCATCGACCTGGACGTCGACACCGGCGTCCTGCTCGACCTCGCGCGCGACGCCGCCCATGGAGTGGCCCGCCCCGCCGCCCCGCTGACCACCTTCCTCGTCGGCTACGCGGCCGCGCGGGGCAAGGGCGGCCCCGAGGCGGTCGCAGAGGCCGCCCGCAAGGCGACGGCACTGGCGCTGCGCTGGGAGGAAGACAACGGCTCCCCGCAGCCCGCCCCGGGCCCGGACGCCGGATGACCGCCCACGGCAGCCGGGCCGGCGCGCACACCGAGGACACCGACGACCTCGACGTCGAGGAGGCGCTCGCCCTCGTGAGGGAACCCAAGGAAGACCGCGGTCCCGCCCCGGGCGGCCACGTACCCGCGCCCGCCTCCGACGCCGGGCGCGCCTCGGACGACGCTCACCACCGGGCCACCCCCTGGCCCAAGGCCCGTGAGACCGCCGCCCGTGCCGCCCGCTCCGGCGTGCGCCGCGCCCCGGTCTCCGTGCCGCTCGGCGACGCCCTCGGCCTGGTCCTGGCCGCCCCGCTCGACGCGCTCACCGACCTCCCCTCCTTCGACACGTCCGCGATGGACGGCTGGGCGGTCGCCGGCCCCGGCCCGTGGGCCGTACGGGAGAAGGACGTCCTGGCCGGGCACGCGCAGCCGGAGCCGCTGACGGACGGGGAGGCGGTGGGGATCGCGACCGGCGCCCGTGTCCCGCCCGACACCACGGCCGTCCTGCGCAGCGAGCACGGCCGCATCGACGCCAAGGGCCGCCTGCACCCCACCCGGGAGGTGGGCCACGGCCAGGACATCCGTCCCCGTGGCCAGGAGTGCCGCAGCGGCGACCAGTTGCTGCCCGTCGGCACCCTCGTCACCCCCGCCGTGCTGGGCCTCGCCGCGGCCGCCGGATACGACATCGTCACCGTGATCCCCCGCCCCCGTGCCGAAGTGCTCGTCCTGGGCGACGAGTTGCTCACCGAAGGGCTCCCGCGCGAGGGGCTCATCCGTGACGCGCTCGGCCCGATGCTGCCGTCCTGGCTGCGCGCGCTCGGCGCCGACGTCACCTCGGTACGCCGGATCGGCGACGACGCCGAGGCCCTGCACAAGGCCATCGCCTCGTCCGACGCCGATCTCATTCTCACCACCGGCGGCACCGCGTCCGGCCCCGTCGACCACGTCCATCCCACCCTGCGACGCATCGGCGCCGAACTGCTCGTCGACGGCGTCAAGGTGCGCCCCGGCCACCCCATGCTGCTGGCCCGCACCAAGGAGAACCAGCACCTCGTCGGCCTGCCCGGAAACCCCCTCGCGGCCATCTCCGGCCTGCTCACGCTCGCCGAACCCCTGCTGCGGACCCTCGCCGCCCACCCGGCCCCCGAGCCCTACACGCTGCCGCTGCGGGAGACGGTGCACGGGCATCCTTACGACACCCGGCTCATCCCCGTGGTGCTGCGCGGCGACGGTGCCGCGCCGGTGCACTACAACGGCCCGGCGATGCTGCGCGGCATCGCCGCCGCCGACGCGCTCGCGGTCGTACCACCCGGTGGCGCCGGGCAGGGGCAGGAGACGGAACTCCTCGACCTGCCCTGGGCCAGCGCCGGAATCGGGGTGTGTTTCACGTGAAACTTCCGGGTCATGACGCCATAGCCCGCCAGGCGGGTGAGCAACTGGTGACCCATCAGGTGAAACTCCCGAAGAAAGTGGTGGAGCGCCCGATCCGCCAGGTCGCCGAACGACTGGTGATGGCCCTGCTGGTGCTGGTCGCGACCGCGTTGATCGTCTATGCCGACCGCGACGGCTACAGCGACAACTCCGACGGGTCCGTCGATCTGCTCGACGCGTTCTACTACGCGACGGTCACCCTCTCCACCACCGGATACGGCGACATCACACCGGTCGGCGACGGTGCCCGGCTCACCAACATCTTCGTCATCACACCCCTGCGGGTGCTGTTCCTGATCATTCTGGTCGGCACCACACTGGAGGTGCTCACCGAGCGCACCCGTGAGGAATGGCGCCTGAATCGCTGGAGTCAACGTTTTGCTGGATGTGCCACTGAGTCACGACACGGAGAACGGCTGCTGACGGGGCTGTGATCGAGCTAGAGGCCTGTTGCACGCCCGGAATGTGAAACGCAGAAAATGCCGTCCCCCTGAGATGACAGAGACTCGGTGCCAGGTCTCGTTGTCTCAGCGGGGACGGCACTGCCGGGTTTCCCTCAAGTTACGAACGCTGCGGCAAATGCGTTGCCAGCGTCAGGAAGATTCGGTGTCTTTACTTATGCGATGCGAACCTCCCCCAGCGGCTTGAAGTCGGCCCAGCAGTCCGTCGGTGCCGTGTCCAGGCGGAGGGTGCCGGTACCGCCGGCTCCGCCGTCGCAGTAGGTGCTGGGGATGACGGAATTGAGGAAGGCGCCGTTCGGGTCGACGTCCGTGCCGACGTAGGGCGAGCCGGGGTAGGTCTCCGCTCCGACGTTGAGTGAGTCGTACGGGCAACCCTGTGAGGTCGAGAAGCAGGGCGCGCCCTCACCGATCGGGTTGGCGCCGTAGTGCGTCGTGTTGAACGCGACTGTCCAGATGACCTGACTGGGCAGTGCCGTCCCGGCGGGGAAGCTGAACGTCAGCGGGGCCGAGATGGAGTTGACGCACTGGTTGGTGGAGGGGTTCAACCACTTGCCCGCGTCTGTGCCCGTACACGCTGGGTCAGCCGAAGGCCGGTAGGGAATCGTCTGGGTCTGGGTCACCGTGGCGAGGAGTGCACCCGGTGCAGGAACGGGGCCGGAGTTGTCCACGGCGTAGATGTTCGCCGTGATCGGGTGGGTGAAGGTCGCTCCCGGTGTTGTCACGCAGTCGCCTGAGAACCAGTGCCCGCTGACACTGCACGCGAAGCTCTGGAAGTCCACTCTCAGCGAGCTGAGATTGCCCGTCTGGCTGAGTCCTACTTCATCGCCAAACTCGCTGGTTCCGGTCGCTTCGTAGCCGAGGCTGGGCGGCCCCTCGCAGGCGGGGAAGTTCGTGGGGATGGCGGAGTACACCGTGCCGGGGGCTCGGCCGCCGAAGTCACAGGCGGTTGAGGGAGGCGTGGGCTTGACGTAGCACGTCTTCTTCTTCTCTGGTTTGCCGGGCTTTTCCGGGTACTTGTGCGTCCCCGGCTTCAGCGGCCAGTCGCCGCCGTGGTGACCGGGCTTGTTGCTGCCGCCGCCGTAGAGGGCCTCGCACACTGCGGGGTCGTTGATGTGGAGCAGGATGGTCTGACTGGTCGGAGCCGCTCCGGGGAAGGTCGCGGTGCCCACCGTGGTGGCCGTCCCGTCGAGCGGGATGTTGCTCGGGTTGCCGTCCGGGCGCGAGAACGCGAAACGGTTGGCGTTCGTGGTTGCGGACCATGCCGCGCCGTTGGCTCCCACCGCTTGTGCCGTGACGTTGGTGGGCTGGGAGCTTCCTGGATAGACGCAGTAGCCGATCAGCCCCGGAACACCGCCGACGGGGTTTTCGTCCGTGAGTGAGTCGAAACTGTAGGTGCTGGTGTTTCCGCTGTTCGCGAATGCGGCCGAGACATTGTCGGCAGTGGCGTACTGGTTCACGAACTGACTCGCCGGGCAGTTGACCGGCTGACGGGATGCCGACGCGGCCGACGCGGACTCGGCGCTTCCCAGCCCCAGCGCGGCCGCTGTCACGATCGACAGTCCCACCGTCAAAGCAGTCCGTGACATCGGGGAATTCCCCGGTTTTCTCCGCCACCGGCTCATCCCGAAAAACGTCCTCATGCGTCGACCTTCTTTCGCGCTTCGGCAGCGCTGTCACGCGTGAATCCCATTAATGGTTCTCGCGCTGAATCCAGTGGGGCTGACAAGCTCGCCCCGCATAATGACGTGCCCACGCTACGTACCGCTGTTGTTGCGGCTGCGCTCATTTCTCTATGCATCACCCGATCGGACATGAGCCTTCACTGAACCGGAGTCTGAGAAGTCCCCTGCGGAAGTGATCCCTGTATGTGCCGGTCGTGGGGCAGCGCTGGGTGGGGCGATGCACTGCAATGCTCGCCAGCGTCTGCCCCGAACCCTCACCTTGAGTCCGCGCCTCGCCTCGATCGTGTGGGGATGGGTACGGTCAAGGGCGTGTCTGGCGCGCGTCGGGTTGGTCAGCCTTGGGCGTGCGCTGGTTGATCGCGCGCGACTAGGGAGCTGGTACGGGCATGCTCAAGCAGTCGGGCGCCGACGCCGTCATCACCAGCGCCAGCGCGGCCGGCCGGCTGCTCGGCCTGTCCGTGCTCAGCCCCGCCGCCGGCATGGTCATGGAGGATCTGATCCAGCAGGGCAGCGGCCTCGACCTCGTCGAACGCCCGGTGGTCAAGGCCGAGGCGGGCCGGGGCCCCCGGGACACGGACGACCTGGTGGTGAGCGTCGTACGCGGCCACCGCGTGCTCGGCTACGACGATCCGTCCATCGGCACCCTCCAGTTGACGGACCGTCTGATCACGATCGTCCGGGCGACACCGGGTGCGCAGGTCACCCCGGACCTGCGGCCGTTGCCACGGGACTGAGCGGGCCTCACCCGAGGGTCGCCGCGGTGCGGGGTAGCGTCGCCGTCATGCATGCGATCACGATTCCCGAACCTGGTGGGCCCGAGGCGCTGGTGTGGGACGAGGTCCCCGATCCGGTGCCCGGCGAGGGCGAGGTGCTGGTCGAGGTGGCGGCCGGCGCCGTCAACCGGGCCGACATCCTGCAGCGGCAGGGCTTCTACAACCCGCCTGCCGGCGCGTCCCCCTACCCCGGCCTCGAGTGCTCCGGCAGGATCGCCGCGCTCGGTCCCGGGGCCTCCGGCTGGGCCGTCGGCGACGAGGTGTGCGCGCTGCTCTCGGGCGGCGGCTATGCCGAGAAGGTCGTCGTCCCGGTCGGGCAGCTGCTGCCGGTCCCCAAGGGCCTCGACCTCACGCAGGCCGCCGCGCTGCCCGAGGTGGTCTGCACGGTCTGGTCGAACGTCTTCATGGTCGCCCATCTGCGCCCCGGTGAGACGCTGCTCGTGCACGGCGGCTCCAGCGGCATCGGCACGATGGCCATCCAGCTCGCCAAGGCGGTCGGGGCGAGGGTCGCGGTCACGGCCGGTACCAAGGAGAAGCTCGAGCGCTGCGCCGAGCTGGGTGCCGACATCCTGATCAACTACCGGGAGCAGGACTTCGTCGCCGAGATGGAGCGGGCCACGGACGGCGCGGGCGCCGACGTCATCCTGGACAACATGGGCGCCAAGTATCTGGACCGCAATGTCCGCGCCCTCGCCGTCAACGGCCGCCTCGCGATCATCGGCCTGCAGGGCGGCGCCAAGGGCGAGCTGAACATCGGCGCGCTCCTGAACAAGCGGGCCGCCGTCAGCGCCACCTCGCTGCGCGCCCGCCCGCTCGCCGAGAAGGCGGCCATCGTCGCGGCCGTGCGCGAGCATGTGTGGCCCCTGATCGACGCCGGTCACATCCGCCCGGTCGTCGACCGCGAGCTGCCGATGTCCGAGGCCGCCGAGGCCCACCGGGTGGTGGAGGCCAGCGGCCACGTCGGCAAGGTCCTGCTGGTCGCGCCGTAACGCCCGGTGACGTGGTGGAGGCTCATGCCCGGCCCTGGCCCCGGTGCGGTCGGCCGGGTGGGCCTCAGCCCCTGCGTACCCGCAGGGCGACGAACGCCAGGCCCAGCCCCAGCCCGATGAGGACCAGGCCGCTGCCCAGCGGCAGGATCTGCAGGACGGGCTCGGCGGTGGACTCACCCCCGTGGGCGCCGGTCTGCCCCGCGGGGGGCGCCGGGGGTGCGGAGGGGACCAGCCCGGCCTCCTGGGGCGATGCGGAGGACGCCGTGCTCGGGGTCGCGAGGGCGCTGGCGTCACCGTCCTCGCCGGGATCGTCCGCTTCCTCCTGGGACTCGGTCTCGTCGCCCTCGACCTCCGCGTCGGGCTCCTGAGGCCGCCCCGGCCGCTCGCGCCCCTCACCGGCCCGGCTCCCGGCCCGGGACGGCTCGGGCGAGGCCATGGCCGAAGCGGAGGCGGAGCCGGAGGCGGTGGGGCCGGAGCCGGCGGCCGAGGCGGACGCGGACCCGGAGGCGGCGGTGGCGGGGGAGCCCGGGGGTGAGGCCTCGGCGCCGTACGAGGGCATGGCGCCGCACGGAACGGCCACCGCACCGAGGACGAACGGCAGCCCCGCAGCGCGGAGCGTGAAACGCAGCCATGGAGTCACAGCGGTGACCTCCTGGAACCCAGTCGCCAAGATCGACAGAAATAAGCCTCACATTTACGAAGCATCCCGGCATTCCGGGTTCCGCCGACGGGTCTAAACGGTGGATCAGGCCCCACGGGGGGCACCTCGGTGGTGAGGTGTACGCGTGCGAGAGAATGGCGGCATGGAGATGCCGAGGAACGAAAGGTCGCCGGAGAATCCCCAGATCCTGGTCCTGGGCCAGGACGGGCTGGCGCTCGGTGGCACAGGAGACCAGGACTCCCGCGAGACGCCGGTGACGGATCAGGTGGAGCAGCCCGCCAAGGTCATGCGGATCGGCAGCATGATCAAGCAGCTGCTGGAGGAGGTGCGCGCCGCTCCCCTGGACGAGGCGAGCCGGGCCCGGCTCAAGGAGATCCACCGCAGCTCGGTGAAGGAGCTGGAGGACGGGCTCGCCCCGGAACTCGTGGAGGAGCTGGAGCGGATCTCGCTGCCGTTCATGGACGATGTGACGCCGAGCGACGCCGAGCTGCGCATCGCGCAGGCTCAGCTGGTCGGCTGGCTGGAGGGGCTCTTCCACGGGATCCAGACGACGCTGTTCGCCCAGCAGATGGCCGCCAGGGCCCAGCTGGAGCAGATGCGCCGCGCCCTCCCGCCGGGCGCGAGCCACGACGGCGACGACCCCCGCGCGGGCGGCCGTACGGGCGGCCCGTACCTGTAAGCCCGTACCCCCCCTGCAGCCCCTGCCCGCGAGGGCCCGGCAACCAGCCCGTACACAAGAGGGCCCGGCAAAGAATGCCGGGCCCTCTCTCCTGTGCTCATCGAGCTCATGCGCTCAGCCCGTCGGCGGGTTGCCCGTGGAGACGTAGACCTGGATCTCGACGTTCTTCGGGCCGACGTCCGAGTCGGGGGCGGGGAGCTGGTTGATGACCGTGCCCTCGCCGTATGTGTTCTCGTCGACCGGCACCGTCTTCACGGTCCAGCCCGCGGCCTGTGCGCAGGCCTTGACCGACTTGATGTACTTGAAGCGGAAGTCGGGGAGCTGGATCTTCTTGGGGTCGTTGTACGACTCCTGCGGCTCCGTGCACTCGGTGGTCTCGATCGTCCGCGATGTGTCCGGCCCGCGGTAGCCCGCCGCGTGGGACGCCGAGGAGGACGCGCTCGCGCTGCTGCGGCCGCCCCCGCCCCCGGTGTTGTCGTCGCTGCCGTTGTTCAGGACCAGCGCCACGATCAGGCCGACGACCGCGACCAGGGACACCGCGATCGAGCCGATGATCACCGGCTTGTTGCCCTTGGAGCCGCCGGAGGACTGGACCGAGGTCTGGGGCGAGATGGTGTAGGGCGGCGGGGTCGACGGGGCCTGCTGCCCGTACCCGACCGGGGCAGGCGTCTGGTAGCCGCCCTGCTGCGGGTAGCCGTAGGCCGGGGAGGGCGTCGGGGCGCCGTACGGGTTCGGGGCCGGGGCCGGCTGGTACGGCGTCTGTACGGGACCGGTGGGCGCCGGGGTCGCCTGGTCGACCGGCGGGAACACCGCGGAGCCGACGCCGGCGCCGCTCTGTGCGGGCGTGCCCGGCACGATGCTCGGCGGGGTCGCCTGGACGGAGGCGGCGACGCGCAGGCACTCGCCGCGCATGGACTCGGCGGACGGGAAACGCTCGTTGGGGTTCTTCTTCAGCGCGCGGGCGACCAGTGCGTCCACGGCCGGCGGCAGCGCGCGGTTGATCGACGAAGGAGCCACCGGCTCCTCCTGCACATGCGCGTAGGCGATGGCCAACGGGGAGTCCGCGTCGAACGGCAGTCGCCCGGTGACCAGCTGGAACAGCATGATGCCGACCGAGTAGAGGTCGGAGCGGGCGTCCACGCCCCGGCCGAGGGCCTGCTCGGGCGAGAGGTACTGCGGGGTGCCGACGACCATGCCGGTCTGCGTCATGGAGGTGACACCGGACTGCATGGCGCGGGCGATGCCGAAGTCCATCACCTTGACGACGCCGCGCTTGGTCATCATCACGTTGCCGGGCTTGATGTCGCGGTGGACCAGCCCCATCTCGTGGCTGATCTCCAGCGCCGCCAGCACGTCGGCGGTGATCTTCAGCGCCTTGTCGACGGGCATGGCGCCCTGCCGGTGGACGTCCTCGTCGAGGACCGAGCCCAGCGGGCGGCCCTCGATGTACTCCATGACGATGTACGGAGTGGTCATCCCGTCCAGGTCGTCCTCGCCGGTGTCGAAGACGGAGACGATATTGGTGTGCGTGAGCTTCGCCACGGCCTGGGCCTCGCGGCGGAACCGCTCGCGGAAGGCCTGTTCACGGCCCAGCTCGGTGTGGAGTGTCTTGATCGCGACCTGGCGGTCGAGCACCGCGTCGTACGCCAGGTGCACCGAGGCCATGCCGCCCTCGCCGAGCAAGTCGCGCAGCTGGTAGCGGCCGCCGGCGAGCGCCCGCCCCGCATACCGGCCGTGTGCGCCGTCCTGGCTCATCTTTACCCTGTCCCCCACTAGGCTCTCAGGCGCCGTCGTTGGCCGGTTGTCGTTGATCGAAAGTGTCATTCCCGGCCAAGTCTGCCCCAGGGCACCGACACGTCAAGCGCGGTGCCCGTTCCGTGACCGTACGCGAAAGAAGCGTCGCGGAAGCGTTACAGCGGCTGTACGCCCAGTACACAGAATTTGCACGACAGCGCGTGCTACGGGTTTGATGACCGGCCGGTCATGGGCCGGTCCCTGTACCCAACGCGGACCGGCGGCTTGCGCGGAGGCTGTAGCGTGGCCGACGGAGACCGTAACAACACCGCGCGCACCGCGGGCAGAAACGACGGCGAGGACTGATGGCACAGACGCAGCGCGCCCAGGGCCCGTCCGACCCCGAGGCGTCCGGCGGCGGCATGTCAGACGCGCCGGAGATGTGGGGCAACGGAGGGCTCGTCGGCGACGGCCGGTACCGGCTGACCCATCGGCTCGGCCGGGGCGGCATGGCCGAGGTGTTCGCGGCCGAGGACGTGCGCCTCGGGCGCACGGTCGCGGTCAAGCTGCTGCGCGCCGACCTCGCCGAGGATCCGACCTCCAAGGCCCGCTTCACGCGTGAGGCCCAGTCGGTGGCCGGCCTCAACCACCACGCGATCGTCGCCGTGTACGACTCCGGCGAGGACTTCGTGGGCGGCCAGTCGGTGCCGTACATCGTGATGGAGCTGGTCGAGGGCCGCACCATCCGCGATCTGCTGATCAACGCCGAGGCGCCGGGCCCCGAGCAGGCCCTGATCATCGTCTCCGGCGTCCTGGAGGCGCTGGCCTACTCGCACCAGCACGGCATCGTGCACCGTGACATCAAGCCCGCCAACGTCATCATCACCACCAACGGTGCCGTCAAGGTCATGGACTTCGGCATCGCCCGCGCGCTGCACGGCGCGTCCACGACGATGACGCAGACCGGCATGGTCATGGGCACGCCCCAGTACCTGTCGCCGGAGCAGGCGCTCGGCAAGGCCGTCGACCACCGCTCCGACCTGTACGCGGTGGGCTGCCTGCTGTACGAACTGCTCGCGCTGCGGCCCCCGTTCACGGGCGAGACGCCGCTGTCGGTGGTCTACCAGCACGTCCAGGACATCCCCACGCCTCCGTCCGAGGCCTCCGCGTCCGTTCCGCCGGAGCTCGACGGCCTGGTCATGCGCTCGCTCGCCAAGGAGCCGGACGACCGCTTCCAGACGGCCGAGGAGATGCGCGGCCTGGTCCAGTACGGCCTTCAGATGCTGTACGACCAGGGCGGCCACACCGGCACCTGGAACACCGGGCCGGTGACGATGCACGAGGGCCGGCACACCCCGGCCGGAGGCTTCGCCGGCACGACCGCCATGCCGCACCCGGCGCACGCCTCAGGCACCACCCAGATCCCGCAGCCGATCCTGCCCGCCGGGTACGGCAGCGGCGACGACGGCGGCTTCGAGGGGTACGGCAACAAGGGCAGCGGCCGCGGCAAGCTGTGGATCCTCGCCGTCCTCGCGGTGATCGCCATCGCGGCGGGGGTGGCGCTGGCGCTGAAGAACACCGGCGACAGCACCGGTGGCGGCGGCACCACGCAGTCGCCCACCACCTCGCAGACCTCGAAGCACGAGAAGGCCACCCAGAGCCCGACCGACGAGGCGACGGACGAGCCCACGGACGAGTCCACGGACGACACCACGGACCCGGGCACCGGTTCCGACTACACGCCCTCGTACACCCCGTCGTACACCCCGTCCGAGACCCCGAGCAGCGCACCGACCGACGAGCCGACGGAGCCGACGCCCACGGACGAGCCGACGGAGCCGGGGACCCCGTCGCAGCCGCAGTCCTCGGACCCGGCGACGGGCCCGACGGGCGACCCGGCCGGCACGGGCGGGCTCTGAAGGGCACCGGCTGAGACGCCCGCCCCCTGAGACGACCGTCTCGCGCGCGTGAGAGCCCATCGATGCCTCATGCGCGCGTGCTGCTCGCGGGCTCATTCCACGAACGCGTCGCACACGGCGTCGTACTCCCGCGTCCACCACACCGCGAGCGCCGACGCGGCCGGGAACTGGGGGTCCGCGCGGGTGTCGCCGCGCTCGTAGTGCCAGCGCAGCATCCAGAAGTCGTTGAGCCGCTCCCACCACACGCGGTGCACGGCCGCCGCCAGCTCCGACGGCGTGGCTCCGGCGGCGCGCCGGTACGCGCGCGCGTACTCCCGCACCTTCGGCAGGTCGAGCGCGCCGGCGGGCCGTACGAAGAAGATCGCGGCGGCCCGTACGGCCTCCTCCGCGCGGGGCTGCACACCGAGCCGGTCCCAGTCGACGATCGCGGCGGGCGCGTCACCCTTGTAGAGCAGGTTGAAGGGGTGGAAGTCGCCGTGCACCCAGCCCACCGGGCCGCCGCGCGGGGGGCGCCGGTCCGCGTGCTGTTCGAGGAGCGCGCGGCGTTCGAGCAGCCGGTGCCGGGCCAGTTCGTCGAAGGCGTCGGCCGGGCGGTGCCGGCTCACGTGGGCGAGCAGTTCGTCGATGAGGGCGAAGGTGTCGGCGGGGTCGGCGCTCTTCACGGGGTGCGGACCGGTGGCCGGGCGCGTGCGCCCCTTCGGCGGCATGACCCGCTCCAGAGCGGCGTGCACGGCTCCCAACAGCGCCCCGAGCCGCACGCACTGCCCGGGCGTGAGCTGGCCGCCGTGGCGGTGCCTGCCGTCGATCCAGGGGTGCAGGGCGTAGGCGTGGCCGCCGACGACGGCGACGGTGCGCCCGTCACGGCCGGGCAGCGGCGGGGCGACGGGGACGCCCAGGTCGGCCAGGCGCTGGGTGGCGCGGTGCCGGCGCTCGATGGCGGCCGGATCGGCGGTGTCGGGGTCGAAGTGGTGCTTGAGGAAGTAGCGGCCGCGGGTGGTGCACAGCCGGTAGCCACGGTTGAGCAGCCCCTGCTCGACGGGCTCGCAGGCGAGGGCGGAACCGGCGGCGTACAGACGGAGCAGGGCGCCCAGAGGGGGCGCGAGGGGTACTGGGGGTGGTACACATGAGCGCGGCACGCGCCAGATGTTAGGGCACCCGCGCGGCCGGTGAGCTGGGGCTTGTCACAGGTAGTCGCTTTCGTTCACGGTCAGTGCTCGAAGCGACGTCGACTCTGCCGTTTGCGTGAAATAAGCCCATACAGCCTTATTTCTGTGCCAGGTCGCTTTCGGACGTCAACTCTTCCCGTGGCCGGGGTGTGCGGGATAACGTGCCGTTGCTCCGGCCTCCTGCAAGGCTGTGACCAGCGACCTTCCCGTCCGTGCCGAATTTACTTGGAAATCCAAGCAAAATCGCAGGTCAGGAGGGGTTTCACAGAAATGTGAAGCACTGGGTAACGTGACGTTTGCAGGGCGCTCGCCGGGGCACCTGTCACGCCTGTTCCCGGCCGAGCGGCACCCACCCCGTGCACGGGTTTCGGAACAGGTGAGCCGCTCCCCCGAGCTCAAAAGGGCAAGGGGGACCCCCAGCTCACCGGCAACCCCGGGGGCCGGATCGACGGAGGAGCACACGTGACCGTGGACAGCAGTGCCGCGAGCAAGCCGCGACGCAGCACCGCAGGCAAGGCCGGCACCACCGGCACCAAGCGCACCACCCGCAGCGCTGCGAGGAAGAGCTCCGATCCCGAGCTCGTGCAGCTGCTGACGCCGGAGGGCAAGCGGGTCAAGAACGCCGAGTACGACGGATACGTCGCCGGCATCACCCCGGACGAGCTGCGCGGCCTGTACCGCGACATGGTCCTCACCCGCCGCTTCGACGCCGAGGCGACCTCCCTGCAGCGCCAGGGCGAGCTGGGCCTGTGGGCCTCGCTGCTCGGCCAGGAGGCGGCCCAGATCGGTTCCGGCCGGGCCCTGCGCGACGACGACTACGTCTTCCCGACCTACCGCGAGCACGGCGTGGCCTGGTGCCGCGGGGTCGACCCGACCAACCTGCTCGGCATGTTCCGCGGTGTGAACCACGGCGGCTGGGACCCGAACAGCAACAACTTCCACCTCTACACGATCGTCATCGGCTCCCAGGCGCTGCACGCCACTGGCTACGCGATGGGCATCACCAAGGACGGCGCGGACTCCGCGGTCATCGCCTACTTCGGCGACGGCGCCTCCAGCCAGGGCGACGTGTCCGAGGCCTTCAACTTCGCCGCGGTCTACAACGCCCCCGTCGTGTTCTTCTGCCAGAACAACCAGTGGGCCATCTCCGAGCCGACCGAGAAGCAGACCCGGGTGCCGCTCTACCAGCGGGCGCAGGGCTTCGGCTTCCCGGGCGTGCGGGTCGACGGCAACGACGTGCTGGCCTGCCTCGCGGCCACCCAGTGGGCGCTGGAGCGCGCCCGCGCCGGTGAGGGCCCGACGCTGATCGAGGCGTACACGTACCGCATGGGCGCGCACACCACCTCGGACGACCCCACCCGCTACCGCCACGACGACGAGCGGGCCTCCTGGGAGGCGAAGGACCCGATCCTGCGCCTTCGCCGGTTCCTGGAGTCCGCAAACCACGCGGACGACGGATTCTTCGCGGAACTCGAAGCGGAGAGCGAAGCGTTGGGCAAACGAGTACGCGAAGTGGTCCGCTCCATGCCGGACCCGGACGACTTCGCCATGTTCGAGAACGTGTACGCGGACGGGCACGCGCTCGTCGACGAGGAGCGAGCCCAGTTCGCCGCCTACCAGGCGTCGTTCGCGGACGCAGAGGGGGGCAACTGACATGGCCGAGAAGATGGCGCTCGCCAAGGCGATCACCGAATCCCTGCGCAAGGCTCTGGAGTCCGACCCCAAGGTCCTCGTCATGGGTGAGGACGTCGGCAAGCTCGGTGGAGTCTTCCGCGTGACGGACGGCCTGCAGAAGGACTTCGGCGAGAGCCGGGTCATCGACACGCCGCTCGCCGAGTCCGGCATCGTCGGCACCGCGATCGGTCTGGCCCTGCGCGGCTACCGCCCGGTGGTGGAGATCCAGTTCGACGGCTTCGTCTTCCCGGCGTACGACCAGATCGTCACCCAGCTCGCGAAGATGCACGCCCGCTCCCTGGGCAAGGTCAAGATGCCGGTCGTCATCCGCATCCCCTACGGCGGTGGCATCGGCGCGGTCGAGCACCACTCCGAGTCCCCCGAGGCCCTGTTCGCGCACGTGGCGGGACTGAAGATCGTCAGCCCCTCCAACGCGTCGGACGCCTACTGGATGATGCAGCAGGCCATCCAGAGCGACGACCCGGTGATCTACTTCGAGCCCAAGCGGCGCTACTGGGACAAGGCCGAGGTCAACACCGAGGCCATCCCGGGCCCGCTGCACAAGGCCCGCGTCGCCCGCGAGGGCACCGACCTGACCCTCGTCGCCTACGGCCCGATGGTGAAGCTCTGCCAGGAGGCCGCCGACGCGGCCGCCGAGGAGGGCAAGTCCCTGGAGGTCGTGGACCTGCGCTCGGTCTCGCCGCTCGACTTCGACACCGTCCAGGCCTCGGTCGAGAAGACCCGCCGTCTGGTCGTGGTCCACGAGGCGCCGGTGTTCTTCGGCTCGGGCGCGGAGATCGCCGCCCGGATCACGGAGCGCTGCTTCTACCACCTGGAGGCCCCGGTGCTCCGGGTGGGCGGCTACCACGCCCCGTATCCGCCGGCGCGCCTGGAGGAGTCGTATCTTCCGGACCTGGACCGGGTGCTCGACGCCGTCGACCGTGCCCTGGCGTACTGAGGAAAGGGTCGTGACGACGATGACGGAAGCGTCCGTACGCGAGTTCAAGATGCCCGACGTGGGCGAGGGACTCACCGAGGCCGAGATCCTCAAGTGGTACGTGCAGCCGGGCGACAAGGTGACCGACGGCCAGGTGGTGTGCGAGGTCGAGACCGCGAAGGCGGCCGTCGAACTCCCCATCCCCTATGACGGCGTGGTCCGCGAGCTGCACTTCCCCGAGGGCACCACGGTGGACGTGGGCACGGCGATCATCGCGGTGGACGTCGCGGGCGGGGCTCCCGCCGAGGCGCCCGCACCGGCTCCCGCCGAGCAGCCCGAACAGGAGCAGCCGCAGGGCCGCCAGCCGGTGCTGGTCGGCTACGGCGTCGCCGCCTCCTCGACCAAGCGCCGCCCGCGCAAGGGCACCCAGGCCGCGGCCCCGGCGGCAGCGCAGCCGGTCCAGACCGAGCTGAACGGCCACGGCCACGGCCCCGCTCCAGCCGCCGCCCAGCCGCGCCCGCTGGCCAAGCCCCCGGTGCGCAAGCTGGCCAAGGACCTCGGCGTCGACCTGGCCACGGTGGTCCCGTCGGGCCCCGACGGCATCATCACGCGCGAGGACGTGCACACGGCGGCCTCGGTGGTCACGGCGGTCGCGCCCGCGGTCGCCGAGCCCGTGGTGGCGGCACCCGCCGCCGTGACGCCTCCGGCGCCGGCCGTGACGTACGACGGCGCGCGTGAGACCCGTGTTCCGGTCAAGGGCGTCCGCAAGGCGACCGCCCAGGCCATGGTCGGCTCGGCGTTCACGGCGCCGCACGTCACGGAGTTCGTGACGGTGGACGTGACGCGCACGATGCGGCTCGTCGAGGAGCTGAAGCAGGACAAGGAGATGCAGGGCGTGCGGATCAACCCGCTGCTGCTGGTCGCCAAGGCCCTGCTGGTCGCCGTCAGGCGCCACCCGGACATCAACGCGTCCTGGGACGAGGCGAACCAGGAGATCGTGCTCAAGCACTACGTCAACCTGGGCATCGCCGCCGCCACCCCGCGTGGCCTGATCGTCCCGAACATCAAGGACGCGCACGCCAAGACGCTTCCGCAGCTCGCGGAGGCCCTCGGCGAGCTGGTGTCGACGGCGAAGGAGGGCAAGACGTCCCCCGCCGCCATGCAGGGCGGCACGGTGACGATCACCAACGTCGGCGTCTTCGGCGTCGACACCGGCACGCCGATCCTGAACTCGGGCGAGTCCGCGATCCTCGCGGTCGGCGCGATCAAGCTCCAGCCGTGGGTCCACAAGGGCAAGGTGAAGCCGCGCCAGGTCACTACCCTGGCGCTGAGCTTCGACCACCGTCTGGTGGACGGCGAGTTGGGCTCCAAGGTCCTGGCCGATGTGGCGGCGATCCTGGAACAGCCGAAGCGGCTGATCACCTGGGCGTGAGCCACAGGCGGTAGCGAAAGGGGGCTGCCACTGTCGAGTGGCAGCCCCCTTTCACTGAACGCGGGCGTCAGCAGGCCTCAGTTGATCCTGGTGTAGCCGTAGTTGATCAGCTTCTTCACGTCGGACGTGCGGTCGGCCGCAGAGGGGGCGGTCATGACGGTGCCCATCACCGACTCCCCGTTGAGGGTGGCGGCGAAGACGAGGCAGTACTTGGCCTCGGTGCCGGAGCCGGTCTTGATACCGAGCGTGCCGTTCCAGCCGAGCAGCGTGTTGGTGTTGGTCCAGGGCGCCATCGTGCGGGTGTAGCCGGAGCTGGCGATCGTCTTGGCCGTGTACGACTTGGTCTTCACGACGGCCTTGAACGTGGAGCTCTTCATCGCGCTGCGGGCGAGCTTCGTCAGGTCGCGCGGCGTCGAGTAGTTGGAGCCGTTGCTCAGGCCGTCGAACGAGTCGAAGTGCGTATTCGTCATGCCCAGGTTCTTGGCCATGGTGTTCATCTTGCCGATGAAGCTCTTGGTGCGGGCCGCTACCGTCGTGCCGGTGCCGAACTTGTCGGCGAGGGCCATCGCGGCGTCGCAGCCGGACGGCAGCATCATCCCGTACAGCAGCTGACGGACGGTGACCTTGTCGCCGACGATCAGGTGGGCCGACGAGGGGTAGCCCTTGGCGACCATGTAGTCGCTGACCGCCTTCTTGATCGTGACCTTGGTGTCGAGGTTCAGGTTCGACTGCGAGAGCACGACCTTGGCCGTCATGATCTTCGTGGTGGAGGCGGTGAGCCGCTTCGTGTCAGCGGCTTTGTTGAAGAGGGTCGCGCCCGTCGCGCTGTTCATCAGGTACCCGCCCTTGGCGGTGATGGTCGGCGTCGTTACGGCCAGCGCCGGTGCCGCGGTGAGGGCCCCGGTCGCGAGCACCGCGCCGGACGTGACGGCGACGGCTACGGCTCTGCGGAGGCGGATGCCCTTAATGCCGGTAATCAAGTCAATACCCCGAATTGTGTCGAATGCCCCTGCGGTGCGGCCGAGTTGCGGTGGCAAGGGGGAGTGGGGCCGCACGTGTGTGACACGTAATTAGCACAGAAGGTTGTGTTGTTCCTGAGGAAAATTTCCCGCCCGTCCGCATCATGGACCGCCACCCCCATGCGTACGCGTTGTATCTATCCTGTGGGCATGAGTCTCGCCGTCAAGCAGCCCCCCGCCGCCGACCGCGTCTACAGCCATGTCAAGCAGAGTGTCCTGGACCGCCGTTACGAGGGCGGCACGCTGCTCACCGAGGGCGAGCTGGCCGAGGCCGTCGGTGTCTCCCGCACACCGGTGCGCGAGGCGCTGCTGCGGCTCGAGGTGGAAGGACTCATCAAGCTCTACCCGAAGAAGGGCGCCCTGGTGCTGCCCGTCTCCGCGCAGGAGATCGCGGACGTCGTGGAGACTCGACTGCTGGTGGAGGAGCACGCGGCCCGCAAGGCCGTTCCCGCACCGGCCGGACTGATCGGGCGTCTGGAGGAGCTGCTCGTCCGGCAGAAGGAGCAGGCCGCCGCCGGTGACCTGGCCGCGGCCGCGGTCACCGACCGCTGTTTCCACGCCGAGATCGTGCGCAGCGGCGGCAACGAGATCCTCTCCCGCCTCTACGACCAGCTCCGCGACCGCCAGCTGCGCATGGGCGTCGCCGTCATGCACTCCCACCCCGACCGGATCGCCAAGACGCTCACGGAGCACGAGGAGATCCTCGACGCGCTGCGCTCCGGGGACGCGGAGGAGGCCGTCGGGGTCGTGCACCGGCACGTGAGCTGGTTCTCCCACCTCGCTCGGGGTGAGGTCCGATGAACAACACCACCCGTCCGGGTGACCCTCCCCCAGTGCCCGAAAAGCCCGGGGGGACCCTCGGCGGCCGCCGCGCCGTCGCCGTCTGGGGCATCGGCGTCTCGGTCTACTTCGTCGCCGTCATTTTCCGGACGTCCCTCGGGGTCGCCGGCCTGGACGCGGCCGACCGCTTCCACGTCAACGCCTCGGCCCTGTCCACGTTCTCGATCCTCCAGCTCCTGGTCTACGCCGGCATGCAGATACCGGTGGGCCTGCTCGTCGACCGGCTGGGCACCAAGAAGGTGCTGAGCATCGGGGCCGTACTGTTCACCGCGGGACAGCTCGGCTTCGCCTTCTCACCGTCGTACGGCACGGCCCTCGCCTCGCGCGCGCTGCTCGGCTGCGGTGACGCGATGACGTTCATCAGCGTGCTGCGCCTGGGCACCCGCTGGTTCCCGGTGCGGCGCGGACCACTGGTCGCGCAGCTCGCGGGACTGGTCGGCATGGCGGGCAACCTGGTCTCCACGCTGCTGCTGGCCCGGCTGCTGCACGGCATCGGCTGGACCCCGGCGTTCGCGGGCAGCGCGCTGGCGGGCGCGGTCGTCCTCGTTCTCGTCCTGCTCTTCCTGAAGGACCACCCCGAGGGCCACGAGCCCGAGCCCTTCCCGCACCGGGGCGCGGCCTACGTACGCCGGCAGATCGCCGCGTCCTGGCGGGAGCCGGGCACCCGCCTGGGCCTGTGGGTGCACTTCACCACGCAGTTCCCGGCGATGGTGTTCCTCTTGCTGTGGGGCCTTCCGTTCCTGGTCGAGGCCCAGGGCCTCAGCCGCGCCACGGCGGGCGGACTGCTGACCCTGGTGGTCCTGTCGAACATGGTGGTCGGCCTGGTCTACGGCCAGATCGTGGCCCGGCACCACGCGGCGCGGCTGCCGCTGGCCCTGGGCACGGTCGCGGCGACCGCCGTCGTCTGGGCGGCGACCCTGCTCTACCCGGCCGACCGGGCGCCGATGTGGCTCCTCGTCGTGCTGTGCTCGGTGCTGGGCGCGTGCGGTCCCGCGTCGATGATCGGCTTCGACTTCGCCCGCCCCGCCAACCCGCCCGAGCGACAGGGCACCGCGTCCGGGATCACCAACATGGGTGGTTTCGTAGCCTCGATGACGACCCTGTTCGCGATCGGCGTCCTGTTGGACGCCACCGGCGGCAACTACGGCGTGGCCTTCTCGGCGGTGTTCGTCCTGCAGGCGCTGGGCGTGAGCCAGATCCTGCGGCTGCGCGGGCGCGCGGCGCGCCGGGAGCGGGAACGGCTGGTCGCCAGCCGGGTGGAGACGGTGCACGTCCCCGCGTGAGTCAGCCGGCCGCGGCGACCGGTACGAGGGTGAGGTACACGATGCCCAGGATGCCTCGGTACGTGAGCCACTGGGCCCGGTGCCGGTCGAGGTCCGCGCGCGTCTCTGCCGCCCGGGGATGGTCCGGATGCGCGGCGAGCCACACCTCGGTGTCCGCCTGGTACGCCGACTCGAACTCCTCCCACTCGTCCAGGCTCGCGGTCTCCAACCACTCGCACCGGAACCCGGCCTCCACCGCGAGCTCGACGAGCCGGGCCAGGTCGTAGTGCTGGCCCGCCTCGGCCCCGGGCCACATGTCCGCCAGCTCGGCCGGCGCCGGCGGCCGCTCCCAGAAGCCCTCGCCGAGCACCACGCGTCCGCCGTCCGCGACCAGCCGCCGCAGCTCGCGCAGGGCTTCCAGGGTGTGCCCGGGGGGCTCGGCCGCGCTCAGGGCGTGACTGGCCCCGAGGCACAGCACCAGGTCGGCGGGCCCGCGCTCGGTCCCCTCGGCGGACTCCTCGACGAACTCCACCCGGTCCGCGAGCCCCCGCGCCCCGGCGTTGTGCCGGCCCCGCTCCAGATCCTCGCCGCGCACATCGATCCCGGCCCCTCGGGCGTCCGGTACGGCGTCCAGGACACGGAGCATCAACTCGCCCCAGCCGCAGCCGACGTCGAGCACGCTGCCGGGCCGCTGCCGCGCGAGACGGCCGACCAGCGCGGCCGCGCGGGCCTCGGAGAGCGGGCCGTGGAAGGTCAGCCGGGTCAGCCGGGGCGGTCGGTCGTCGGTCCGGGGCGTGGCCACTGTGTCCGTCATGGCGGGCACGCTAGTTACCGGCAACGGACCGGCGACACCGAATTACCCGACCACGGACGGCCGTACTGGCCGACCGCGCGGACGGCGCTGCCGAATGACCGCGCAGGCGGCCTTGCGGACGGTACTGCCGCGTGACCTTGCGGTCGGCCTTGCCGAATGACCGCGTAGTGGCCTCGCCATGGGGCCGCGCGGACGGCGCCGCCGGTGACCGCGCGGACGGCGCTGCCGAATGACCGCGCAGGCGGCCTTGCCATGTGACCGTGCGGACGGTACTGCCGCGTGACCTTGCGGTCGGCCTTGCCGAATGACCGCGTAGTGGCCTCGCCATGGGGCCGCGCGGACGGCGCCGCCGGTGACCGCGCGGACGGCGCTGCCGACCGCGCAGGCGGCCTTGCCACGTGACCGCAGTCGGCCTTGCGAAGTCACCGTGCGGACGGCGCTGCCCAAATGACCGCGCCCATCGGCCCTGCCGAATGACCGGGCAAGCGGCCCTCCGCGCAACCATGTGGACGGCCGGACCGAATGACCGCGCAGGCGGCCCTGTCGCGTGACCGCGCGGACGGCCCTACTGCGTGACCGTGAAGTTCCGCAGGACCGCCGCCGTCAGTTCCGGGTCGCCCTCCGTCTTCACCCGCTCGCCCGCGGCCTCCGGCGTCAGGCGGCCGCAGGCCAGCCGGACATAGGTCTCCCAGTCCAGGGTGAAGGAGGCGGCGGGACCGAGGGCGGGGGCCGTCTCCAGGGTGCCGCGGCCCTGGATGTCGACGCGGATGGTGCGCAGGAACTCCACGGGCCCGTACACGTCGAAGACGATCGCCGAACTGCGCGGGGCGTTCGCCCTGTCGGCGACGATGCGCGGCAGCTCGTCGAGCAGCACGTCACGGGTGATGTGCGCGCCCGGGGAGTCGAGGTTGCCCGGCTGCCCCAGGGCCGTGCGCAGATCCTGCTCGTGGACCCACACGTCGAACGCGCGGTTGCGCATGGCCTCCTCGAGCGTGATCTCGGTGCCGAGCGGGCCGCGCACCTTGTGGCCGGGTTCGCGGGACTCGTTCCGCAGCTGGCGGTTGCGGCGGATGATCGTGTACTCCAGCTCGGAGGTCATCTCCGGGGCCGTGTGATGGCGGCGGACGTCGACCTGCATCTCCATGTACCGCTGGTGTTCGTTCGTCACATGGAACAGGTCGCGCGGGAGTGCGTGGATGGGGCGCGGGTCGCCGAGCAGTTCACAGTCCATGCCGATGACATGGGAGACGATGTCGCGGACCGACCATCCGGGGCACGGTGTCCGCCGGTTCCACTCGCCCTCGACAAGCGGCTGCACCAGCTCGGATATCGCGTCGATGGAGTGGGTCCAGGCGTCGGCGTAGGGCTGGAGGGTGGGATGCAGACTCACGGAACGGGACCCCTCGGCGGTCGGTACACGGGCAGGTTGGGCGGCGGTTGCCAGGGACGTGCCTGTCGGCGGGTGTCTTGGAACTCCCCCAAGCTATCGGCTTTGCTCGAACAGGGGGGACCCCCAAGTTACGCTGCTGTGAGGCACCCCGGCAGTGCTTTCGTGTGACGATCGTAGGCCCGTGTGGACGGCTCGAATGCCAGGACGGTGGTAGTGTGCGCGCCTCGCTGATCCAGATCGCCGTAGATGAGGGCGAATCAGTCGAATTCCGTAGGCGGCGGGTGGCCGCGCTGGTACGGGACCAGGCCGATTCCGATCTCGTCGTGCTGCCCGAGCTGTGGACGACGGGTGCCTTCGCGTACGAGGAGTTCGGCCGCGAGGCCGAGCCGCTCGAAGGCGCGACGTACGAAGTCATGGCGAAGGCCGCGAGCGAGGCGGGTGTCTGGCTGCACGCGGGCTCGATCCCGGAGCGCGACCCCGACGGCCCCCTCTACAACACGTCCCTGGTCTTCTCCCCCTCAGGTGATCTGGTCGCGGCCTACCGCAAGATCCACCGCTTCGGCTTCGACAAGGGCGAGGCCGTCCTGATGGGCGCGGGGCAGGATCTGGTGACGGTGCGTCTGCCCGGGACCACCCTTGGCGTGGCGACCTGTTACGACCTCCGTTTCCCCGAGCTCTTCCGCGGACTGGTCGACGCCGGTGCCGAGACACTGGTGATCCCGGCGGGCTGGCCCGAGCGCCGGCGTGCGCACTGGACGCTGCTGGCCAAGGCGCGGGCGGTCGAGAACCAGGCGTTCGTGCTTGCCTGTGGAACGTCCGGGACCAACGGGCGGGTTCCGCAGGCGGGTCACTCGATCGTTGTCGATCCCTGGGGCGACGTGGTGGCGGAGGCGGGAGCCGGGGAGCAGGTGCTCACCGTGGAGTTCGACCCCGGAAGGGTGGCGACGATCCGGGAGCAGTTCCCGGCGCTGAAGGACCGCGTCCTGGGACTGGCACCGCCGCGCCGCGGCCTCTAGGCGGCGGCCCTACGCACCACCCACCCACCCGGCAACGGCCCTACGTCTCGTCCCACCCGGCAGGCAGCGGCTGCTCCGCCCAGATGACCTTGCCTTCGGTCGTGTAGCGGGTGCCCCAGCGCTCGGCGAACTGGGCCACCAGGAACAGGCCGCGTCCGTCCTCGTCCGTGGCGGACGCGCGGCGCAGATGCGGGGCGGTGCTGCTGCCGTCGGCGACCTCGCAGGTCAGGGAGCGGTCGCGGACCAGACGGACGCGGATGGGCCCGTCGGCGTGCCGGATGGCGTTGGTGACCAGTTCGCTGAGGATCAGTTCGGTCGTGAAGGCGGATTCCGCAAGGCCCCAGGCCTCCAGCGTCCGGGCGGCCGAGGCACGGACCCGGCCGACGGCCGACGGGTCGGACGGCACGTCCCAGGCCGCCGCGCTGTCGGCGGCGAGCATCCGCGTACGGGCCACGACCAGGGCCACGTCGTCGCGCGGCCGCTCGGGCACCATGGCCTTCAGCACCTCCCGGCAGGTCGCCTCTGGCGTCCGGCCGGGCCGGGACAGCGTCTGCCGCAGCAGTTCAAGACCCTCGTCGATGTCACGGTTGTGGTCCTCGACCAGCCCGTCCGTGTACAGCACCAGCGCGCTGCCCTCGGGAAGCTTCAGCCCGGTCATCTCGAAGGGGAGGCGGTTGCCCAGGCCCAGCGGAGGCCCGCCGGGGACGTCGAGGAACTCCACGCTCCCGTCGGGACTGACGACGGCGGGCTGGAGATGCCCGGCGCGGGACAGGACGCACTGGCCGGAGCCGGGGTCGTAGACGGCGTACAGACAGGTGGCTCCGGTGACCGGCGGGCCCTCGACGCCGACGGTCCCGTCCTCGTCCTGGTCGATACGGGTCACCAGCTCGTCCAGGTGCCACAGGAGCTCGTCGGGCGGGACGTCCAGGGTGGAGAAGTTGTGCACCGCGGTCCGCAGCCGGCCCATCGTGGCCGCCGCGTGCAGACCGTGGCCGACGACGTCCCCGACGACCAGCGCCACCCGGGCACCGGGCAGCGGGATGACGTCGAACCAGTCCCCGCCGACGCCGCCCTGGGAGGCCTGCGCGGGCAGATAGCCGTAGGCCACGTCAAGGGCGCTCTGGTCGGGCAGGGCCCGGGGCAGCAGGCTGCGCTGCAGCGTGACGGCCATCGCGTGCTCGCGCGTGTAGCGGCGGGCGTTGTCGATGCTGACGGCGGCGCGCGCCACCAGCTCCTCGGCGAGGGAGACGTCGTCCTGCTCGAAGGACTTGCGCGGGCCGGAGCGCCAGAAGGTGGCCACGCCCATGATGACGCCCCGG
The DNA here is from genome assembly GCF_025642155.1 of Streptomyces sp. HUAS 15-9. Taxonomy (NCBI): domain Bacteria; kingdom Bacillati; phylum Actinomycetota; class Actinomycetes; order Kitasatosporales; family Streptomycetaceae; genus Streptomyces; species Streptomyces qianjiangensis. The sequence goes on from NZ_CP106798.1 coordinate 4,518,635, forward strand.
GCGCGCAGCGGAGCGGCGATCATCGAGTGGATCCCGAACTCCACGACCCTGCGGGCCCGCTCCGGGTCCTGCGCCTGCCACCCGGAGAACGCGGCCAGATCCGCCTCCAGCACGGCCACGCCGGTGCCGAAGCCGTTGGCCTGCGGGGTGGCCGGCACGAAGCGGATCAGCTGGCCGAGGCTGTAGAGCGGGCTGCCCTCCCGCACACCGCGGAAGGCGACGCGCCGCATGTCCGGGGAGCCGTCCCCGGGCTCCCCGCCGCGCAGGACGGGATCGGCCAGGTCGATGGTGACGAAGTCGGCGAACCGGGGTACCGCGACGTCCGCCAGTTCCTGGGCGGTGCGGGTCATGTCGAGGCGGGTGCCGACCTCCAGCCCGGCGTCGTACAGCAGTTTGAGGCGCTCCTGGGCCTGGTCCGCCCGCCCGCTGAGGGCCTGCAGCTCGGTGGTGTCCCGCAGGGTCACGACGCTGCCAGGCGGTCCGCCCTCACGGTCGGTCGGCCGCTGGTTGACGGCCAGCAACCGGCCGCGCGCCAGGTGGACCTCGTCGGTGGCGTCCCGCCCGGAGGCGAACAGCCGGGCCATGTCGCCGCCGACGTCCAGGTCCAGGGCCGGGCGTCCCTCCGCGTCCGCGGGCAGCCCGAGCAGCCTGCGCGCCTCGTCGTTGGCCAGCGCCAGCCTGCCCTCGCCGTCCATGATCAGCACGCCCTCCCGCACGGAGTGCAGGACGGCGTCGTGATGCTCGTACATCCGGGTCATCTCGGCGGGCTCCAGACCGTGCGTCTGGTTCCGGAGCCGCCTGCTGACCAGGGCGGTGCCTGCGGTGGCGACGGCGAAGGCCACGGCCGCCGCGCCGATGAACACGGGCAGCTGACGTGCGACGACCCCCGTCACGGCGGAGAGCCTGACCCCGGCGGCGACGAGGCCGACGATCTTGCCGTGCGCGTCCTTCACGGGGACGACGGCGCGCACCGAGGGGCCCAGCGTGCCCGTGTAGGTCTCCCGGACGGTGCCGCCCTTGGCGGCGGGGCCGATCGTGCCGATGTAGTGCTTGCCGATCTGACCGGGGTCGGGGTGCGTGTAGCGGATGCCGTTCTTGCTCATGGCCACGACAAAGTCGACGCCGGATTCCTTCCGTACCGCCTCGGCGCGCGGTTCCAGCACCGCGCTCGGGTCCGGACCCTGCATCGCCGCGGCGATGCCCGGCGAGTGCGCGAAGGTCTGGGCCACCGCGAGCGCGCGGTTACGGGCCTCTCGTCCGCTGTCGGACCGCACCTGAAGCAGGACGGCGGCCACCGCGGCGACGACGAGGAGCACCACGATCGCCGCCTGAAGGACGAAGACCTGCTGGGCGACGGTGCGTGCGCTCAGCACCGAACGCAGGCGGCCGGGAAATCCCGCCATGCCTCTTTTCTAACACCGTTCCGCGGGCCGGACACGGCGGCCGTCAGTCCGCCGAGCGCTCCTTCTCGGCGAGGTGGATCACGCAGACCGCCACCGCGATCAGCAGCGCCGGGTCCGCGTCGTCCCGTACCACGTCGACGTCGTACGTCTCCCGGACGTGCAGTCACGGTGGGCGCCGAGGGCCTGGCCTGGGGCGGTGACGGCAAGGACACGATCTACGCGAGCTGCCGCGACAACATCGTGCAGGGCGGCAAGGGCGACGACGAGCTGCACGGCGGCGCCGGGCCCAGGACCTGTCCGGAGACGACGGCAACGACAAGCTCTACGGCGGAACCGGCGACGACGCCCTGTACGGCGGCAAGGGCAACGATGTCCTGTACGGGAACAGCGGGAACGACAAGCTCTACGGCAACAGCGGCAACGACAAGCTGTACGGCGGCCCCGGCCGGGACACGCTGTCCGGCGGGCCCGGCAGGAGCGTGGTCCACCAGGACTGACGAGGCCTGGGCGGGGGCTGGGTGCGGACGGATGTCACGGCGTGCCGCGCGAATGGCACCCTAGGACGCATGACCGATTCCGCACCCCGTCGCGCCCGTGTCCGTGCCCCCGAACTGATCGGCAAGGGCGGCTGGCTGAACACGGGAGACAGGCAGTACACCCTCGCCGACCTGCGAGGACGCATCGTCGTCCTGGATTTCTGGACATTTTGCTGCATCAACTGCCTGCACGTCCTCGACGAACTGCGCGAGCTCGAGGAGAAGCACCGGGACACGGTCGTGATCATCGGCGTGCACTCACCGAAGTTCGTGCACGAGGCCGAGCACCAGGCGGTCGTGGACGCCGTGGAGCGGTACGGCGTCGAGCATCCGGTGCTCGACGACCCCGAGCTCGCCACCTGGAAGCAGTACGCCGTGCGCGCCTGGCCGACACTCGTCGTGATCGACCCCGAGGGGTACGTCGTCGCGCAGCACGCCGGTGAGGGGCATGCGCACGCCGTCGAGCGGCTGGTGGAGGAGCTGGAGGCCGAGCACGGGGCGAAGGGGACGCTGCGGCGCGGGGACGGGCCGTACGTGGCGCCGGAGCCGGAGCCGACCGTGCTGCGCTTCCCCGGCAAGGCGCTGCTGCTGCCGTCCGGGAACTTCCTGGTCAGCGACACCACCCGGCATCAGCTGGTGGAGCTGGAATCGGACGGGGAGACGGTCGCGCGGCGGATCGGCTCCGGCGCGCGGGGCTTCGCGGACGGTACGGCGCAGACGGCCTCCTTCAGCGAGCCGCAGGGCCTCGCCCTCTTCGAGGACGGGGCGTCCGTGGTCGTCGCGGACACCGTCAACCACGCGCTGCGGCGACTGGACCTCGGCACGGGCGAGGTGAGCACGCTCGCGGGCACCGGCCGGCAGTGGTGGCAGGGGTCGCCGACCTCGGGACCGGCCCGCGAGATCGACCTCTCCTCCCCCTGGGACGTGGCCGTCTTCGGCGGCAGGGTGTGGATCGCCATGGCCGGTGTGCACCAGCTGTGGGCGTACGACCCGGTCGAGGGCACCGTCGCCGTGGCCGCGGGGACCACCAACGAGGGGCTGGTCGACGGGCCGGCCGCGGAGGCCTGGTTCGCCCAGCCCTCCGGTCTCGCGGCGAGTGCCGACCGGGTCTGGCTGGCCGACTCCGAGACCTCCGCGCTGCGCTGGGTGGACCTCGACGGCCGGGTCCACACCGCCGTCGGCACGGGGCTGTTCGACTTCGGCCACCGTGACGGTGCCGCCGAACAGGCGCTGCTCCAGCATCCGTTGGGGGTGACGGCGCTGCCCGACGGTTCCGTGGCCGTCGCCGACACCTACAACCACGCCCTGCGCCGCTACGACCCCGCGACCGGCGAAGTGACCACCCTGGCCACCGACTTGAGGGAGCCGAGCGATGCCGTCCTCGTCGGCGACGACATCGTGGTCGTCGAGTCGGCCCGCCACCGCCTGACCAGGCTGCGGCTCCCGGAGGAGGCGGTCCGGGTGGCGGCCGTCGCCCACCGCACGCAGCGCGCGGCGACCGAAGTCGCCCCGGGGCGGCTGCGGTTGGACGTGATCTTCCAGGCCCCGGCCGGCCAGAAGCTGGACACCCGGTACGGCCCCTCGACCCGTCTCCTGGTCTCCGCCACCCCGCCCGAACTGCTGCTGAAGGGCGAGGGCGCGGACACCGACCTGTCCCGCACCCTGGAGCTCGATCCGGCGGTGGCGGAGGGCGTCCTGCACGTCTCGGCGATGGCGGCGTCGTGCGACGACGACCCTGCCAACGAGTACCCCGCCTGCCATGTCCACCAGCAGGACTGGGGCGTACCGGTCCGCCTCACCGAGGGCGGTGCGGACCGCCTTCCCCTGGTCCTCGCGGGAATGGACGACGCGGGGACGGACGACGCTCAGATGCCGTAGCCGTCGCCGTAGCCGTCACGGTGGTGGTGCCGCTCCTCCTCGACGAGCGTCGTCGGGGGCGGCACCACGACCCTCCTGCGCCGGGCGATGCTGGTGAACGTGGTGACCCCGATCAGTCCGACGGCCATCAGGATGAGTCCGACCAGGTCGAGGTTGACCCCCTTCATGTGCCAGTCGGTCGCGAACGTGAGGATCGCGCCCGCGGCGATGAGGATGATGCATCCGCCGAGGCCCATGGGTGTCTCCTCCCCTTGTGATCCGGTGGTTCCGGTCGGGGGTCGGGTACCCGGGACCCCGGTGCTCATGCCCGGGGGTGCGGGGCCTGCCTACTGCTCCAGGAACGCCACCAGCGCGTTCGCCAGCAGGAACGGGTCGTCCGCGCCGCACAGTTCGCGGGCGCTGTGCATCGACAGGATCGCCGCGCCGATGTCGACGGTTCGGATGCCGTGGCGGGCCGCGGTGATCGGGCCGATGGTGGTGCCGCAGGGCATGGCGTTGTGGGAGACGAACGTCTGGAAGGGGACGCCCGCCCGCTCGCAGGCGGCGGCGAAGACCGCGCGGCCCGAACCGTCCGTGGCGTAGCGGTTGTTGACGTTCACCTTCAGGATCGGCCCGCCGTTGACCCGCGGGTGGTGCGTCGGGTCGTGCCGCTCCGCGTAGTTGGGGTGGACCGCGTGGCCCGTGTCGGAGGACAGACAGACGGTGCCGGCGAAGGAGCGGGCCCGGTCCTCGTACGACCCGCCGCGCGCGAACACCGAACGCTCCAGCACGCTGCCCAGCAGCGGTCCGTCCGCGCCGGTGTCCGACTGCGAGCCGTTCTCCTCGTGGTCGAAGGCGGCCAGCACGGGGATGTGGGGGAGTGCCTGCTCGGAGCAGGCCACGGCCGCCAGGGCCGCCGCGCCCGCGTGCACCGACAGGAGGTTGTCCATCCGGGGTCCGGCGACCAGCTCCTTGTCGCGGCCCAGATAGGCGGGCGGCTCCACGGAGTGCGTCATCAGATCCCAGCCGGCCACGTCGCCCGCGGGCAGCCCGCACTCCTCTTCGAGGAAGGCGATCAGGTCGCCGTCGCGCACATCGTGGCTCAGGCCCCAGACCGGCTGCAGATGCCGCTGCTTGTCGAGCTTGAGCCCCTCGGACGACACCGACCGGTCGAGGTGGATTGCCAGCTGCGGTACCCGCAGCAGGGGCCGGTCCACGTTCACCAGGCGGGTCGAGCCGTCCCGCAGGGTCAGTCGCCCGGCCAGGCCCAGGTCACGGTCGAGCCAGGAGTTGAGCAGGGGTCCGCCGTAGATCTCCACGGCGACCTGGCGCCAGCCGTGCGCCCCGCTGTCCGGCTGCGGCTTGATCCGCAGGTTCGGTGAGTCGGTGTGCGCGCCGACGATCCGGAACGGCGTGTGGGGCGCGGCGCCCTCGGGGACGTACCAGGCCACGATCGCGCCGCCGCGCAGCACGAACCTGCCGCCGCTCGTCCCGTCCCACGCGTCCGTCTCCGCGACCTGCCGGAAGCCGGCCTTCTCCAGCCGCTCGGCGGTGTTCGCCACGGCGTGGTACGGCGACGGGCTCGCCGCGAGGAAGGACATGAGGTCATCGGTGTGGCCGCGGTCGAAGCGGGCTGGTTCGCTCATGGGGTTCACCTTAACGACGGGCGAGGGCCCGTTCCCCCTTACCGGGAACGGGCCCACACAGGAAACCTGTGGCAGAGGCTGCCGGAACTAGAAGGCGGCCTCGTCCAGCTCCATGAGGTCCAGGTCGACGCCCTCGGACACCTTGCGGGCCAGGGTGACGCCGGGCAGGACGTTGGCCGCGAAGAACTTCGCCGCCGCGATCTTGCCGGTGTAGAAGGCCACATCCTTGGAAGACACAGCCTTGGCGGAGGCCGTCTCCAGCTTCTCGGCGGCGACCGCGGCGCCCTTCAGCAGCAGGTAGCCGACGACCACGTCACCGGAGGCCAGCAGCAGGCGGGTGGTGTTCAGGCCCACCTTGTAGATGTTCTTGACGTCCTGCTCGGTGGCCGCGAGGTCGGTCAGCATCAGGCCGACGATGGCCTCCAGCTCCACGGCGGCCTTGGCCAGGTGCTCGCGGGCGCCCGCCAGCTCCTCGCCGCCGGTGCCGAGCGCCAGGAACTTCTTGATGTCCTCGGCGAGGGAGTTCAGCGCGGCGCCCTGGTTGCGGACGATCTTCCGGAAGAAGTAGTCCTGGCCCTGGATCGCGGTCGTGCCCTCGTAGAGGGTGTCGATCTTGGCGTCGCGGATGTACTGCTCGATCGGGTACTCCTGCAGGAAGCCGGAGCCGCCGAAGGTCTGCAGCGACTGGGCGAGCTGCTCGTAGCCCTTCTCGGAGCCGTAGCCCTTGACGATCGGCAGGAGCAGGTCGTTGAGCGCGTGCTCGGACTTCGTGTCCTCGCCGTTCGCCTCCTTGACCGCGATGGCGTCCTGGACGGAGGCGGTGTAGAGGACGAGGGCGCGCATGCCCTCCGCGTACGCCTTCTGCGTCATCAGCGAGCGGCGCACGTCGGGGTGGTGCGTGATGGTGACCTTGGGCGCGGCCTTGTCCATGAAGTTGGCCAGGTCAGGACCCTGGACGCGCTCCTTGGCGTACTCGAGGGCGTTGAGGTAGCCGGTGGACAGCGTGGAGATCGCCTTCGTGCCGACCATCATGCGGGCGAACTCGATGATGCGGAACATCTGGCGGATGCCGTCGTGCTTGTCGCCGATCAGCCAGCCCTTGGCCGGGTGGCGGTCGCCGAAGGTCATCTCGCAGGTGTTGGAGGCCTTCAGGCCCATCTTGTGCTCGACGTTGGTGGCATAGGCGCCGTTGCGCTCGCCCAGCTCGCCGGTCTCGAAGTCGAACAGGTACTTCGGGACCATGAAGAGGGACAGACCCTTGGTGCCGGGGCCCGCGCCCTCGGGGCGGGCGAGGACGTAGTGGAGGATGTTCTCCTCCATGTCGTGCTCACCGGAGGTGATGAAGCGCTTGACGCCCTCGATGTGCCAGGAGCCGTCCTCCTGCTGGATCGCCTTGGTGCGGCCGGCGCCGACGTCGGAGCCCGCGTCGGGCTCGGTGAGCACCATGGTCGAACCCCAGGTCCGCTCCACGGCGATCTGCGCGATCTTCTTCTGTACGTCGTTGCCCTCGTCGTAGAGGATGCCGGCGAACGCCGGGCCGGAGGAGTACATCCACACGGCCGGGTTCGAGCCGAGGATCAGCTCCGCGTACGCCCAGATCAGGGACGGGGGAGCCGTCGTGCCGCCGATGCCCTCGGGCAGGCCCAGGCGCCAGTACTCGGAGTCCATGAAGGCCTTGTAGCTCTTCTTGAAGGACGCCGGGACGGGCGCGGTGTTGGTCTCCGGGTCGAAGACCGGCGGGTTGCGGTCCGCGTCCGTGAAGGACTCGGCCAGCTCGTTCTCCGCGAGGCGCGTCAGCTCCTCGAGGACGCTCTTGGCGGTGTCCGTGTCCATCTCACCGAACGGGCCCGTGCCGTACAGCTTGTCGCGCCCGAGTACTTCGAACAGGTTGAACTCGATGTCGCGGAGGTTCGACTTGTAGTGCCCCATGGGTGACGGCTCCGTCTCGGACTCGGCGAGGCACTGTCTCCTCGCAACTGGTTCACGTACCAACAAGTAGCTAAGATGATGCTACCCGTCGGTAATAAGAAGCAACCCCTGCCGGTCCAAGTGTGAGAAGGGTCTACATAAGGACGCTAGGGAACGGCTCAAGAAGGCTTGACGGGCCTTCGGCGACCCCGGTGGGGTCGGTAGGCTAGCGCCCATGTACGGCTACGACCAGAACGTGGGTGCGCAGTACGCCCCGCCGCAGCAGCAGATGCCCGGCGGTCACGGCGGGTACGGCCAGCAGCCGCCGCTCTACCCGGAGCCGTCGCCGCCCTCGCTCGCGGACGCGGTGCGTGCCTTCACCACCGGCCAGCTGGCCGCGGAGGACTTCCAGCAGGTGTTCGCCACGTCCAAGGTCTACTGCCCGCGCGGCGACAACCCGGGCTTCCTCGCGCTGCACAACACCCAGCAGCCGGTGATCCCGATGTTCACCTCGCTCAAGGAGCTGCGGCGGTATGCGGGCAAGGAGTCCAAGTACTTCGTGATCACCGGCGCCGAGGTGATCGACCTGCTGCCGACCGGGTACGGCTTCGTCCTGGACATGGAGGGCGAGCACCGGATGGTCTTCGACGCGAAGGCGGTCGAGCAGATGGTGGACTTCGCGATGCGCCGGATGTACGGCGGCTGAACCGCCCCTTCCGTCCGGGGATCTGCCCTACTGTGCCCGCGTGACCCCACCCGACACCTCGCCGCTGGTCCTGCACGGCCGACGGCGTTCTGCCGCCCGGCTCCGTTCCGGCGTCCTGCTGTGGGAGTCGGCGGGAGTGCGCCGCGAGATACCCGTCGCCGCGATCGAACGTGTCGACGTGCGGCCGCCGGGGCCGCGAACTGACCGTCGTCCTGACCTCGGCCCTGCCCGACCCGGCGACCCACTCCCTCACCTCCCGCAGCGCACCCGCCGTCCGCGAGTTCGCGGGGCCGGAACCGAGGAACGTGCCCCTCGGGGTGCTGGGCGTCCTCTACGTACTGGTTGTCGCAGCGTTGCCGGTCCGCGGCGCAGGGGAGCGGGCCACCGTCTCCTGGCTGGTGGGCATCCCCTGTGTCCTGGCGCCCGGCGTCGCTGCCGTGGTGGCCGGCCTGCGCATGCTGCGCGACACCGTCGTGCTGCGTGCCCGGGGGATCGCGGTCGAGGGGCGGCTGGAGTCCTCCCATGACGTCGGAACCGGTGAGGACGCGGTCACGCACTGCGTCTACTCCTACGCCGACGTCTCCATGACCTTGCTCGGCTTCTCCCTGGTGGGGACGGCGGTGGCCGCCCTGTTCGGCTGACCGGCACCCGGCGAGGCCCGGAGGGAATGTCCTCCGGGCCTTCTCTGTTGGGGGTGGCAGAAAGTTCAATGCTCAACTAAAGTGAGCGCACAAGGAGGTACCGACCCATGCCTGCAGTGACCGTCGAGAACCCGCTGACCCTGCCCCGTGTGGCCGCGCCGGCGGACGCCGTCGCCCGTCCCGTGCTGGCCGTGACGACCGCGCCGAGTGGCTTCGAAGGTGAGGGCTTCCCCGTCCGTCGGGCGTTCGCGGGGATCAACTACCGCCACCTGGATCCGTTCATCATGATGGATCAGATGGGTGAGGTTGAGTATCAGCCTGGGGAGCCGAAAGGGACCCCGTGGCACCCGCACCGCGGCTTCGAGACCGTCACGTACATCATCGACGGGATCTTCGACCACCAGGACTCCAACGGCGGCGGCGGCACCATCACCAACGGCGACACCCAGTGGATGACGGCGGGCTCCGGCCTGCTGCACATCGAGGCTCCGCCGGAGCATCTGGTCATGTCCGGCGGTCTCTTCCACGGTCTCCAGCTTTGGGTGAACCTGCCGGCGAAGGACAAGATGATGCCTCCGCGCTACCAGGACATCCGCGGCGGCAACGTCCAGCTGCTGACCACGCCCGACGGCGGCGCGCTGCTCCGCGTGATCGCCGGCGAGCTGGACGGCCACGCCGGTCCCGGCATCACGCACACCCCGATCACGATGATCCACGCGACGGTGGCGCCGGGTGCGGAGGTCACGCTGCCGTGGCGGGAGGACTTCAATGGGCTGGCGTACGTGCTGGCGGGCAAGGGCTCGGTCGGTGCCGAGCGCCGTCCGATCCACCTGGGCCAGACTGCGGTCTTCGGCGCCGGCGGTTCGCTGACCGTCCGCGCGGACGAGAAGCAGGACTCCCACACCCCGGACCTGGAGGTAGTCCTGCTCGGCGGGCAGCCCATCCGTGAGCCCATGGCCCACTACGGCCCCTTCGTCATGAACACCCGCGAGGAACTCCAGCAGGCCTTCGAGGACTTCCAGAAGGGCCGGCTCGGGACCATCCCGGCCGTCCACGGCATGACCGAGAGCGGACCGCAGGCCTGAGCCCGAGTCCCGGACCCCCTGACAGCCCCGTCCGTCAATGGCGCCGGACGGGGCTTTCGCGTACCGCGTCACCCGGCCGGGTCTGAGCGCAGGACAGCCCGGCCGGGCGCGTGATCGGCTGGATGCGTGCAGCTTCTGCCCGATCCCGTCCGCCGACTCGCCGCCTGGTGCGTGGTGATCCTGCTCGTCTACGGGGTCGGGTACGTCGGGGTCCGGCTCTGCACCACGTTCCGTACGGCTGTCACACCCGTGCTGCTCGCGCTGCTCGGGACCGCGCTGCTCGGGCCGCTGTACCGGCGGCTCGTCCGGGCCGGGGTGCAGCGCTCGCTGGCCGCCGGGCTCACCTGCGTCGCCGTCGTGGCCGTCATCGGCGGGGCCGTCTACATCGTGGTCGCCGCGCTGATCGACACCGGGGGCCAGATCATCTCTTCGCTGCGGGCCGCCGCGAGGTCCGTCGCCGAGCACTTCGGGGCGGCCGGCACCTCGCTGGACGACCTCGCCGAGAACTCCAAGGACCTGCTGGCCAAGTTCGGCGGGACGGCTGCCTCCAACGTCATCAGCGGGGTCAGCGTGGTCGGCGAGAGCATCGCCATGGCCGTACTGGCCCTGCTGCTCGTCTTCTTCTTCCTGCGCGACTCCCACCGGGCCGCCGAGAGCCTGCGGGCCCTCGCCCCGCACGGCACCGGCGACACCCTGGAGGCCATGGCGCGACGGGCCTTCGCGGCCGTCGAGGGGTTCATGCGCGGCACCACCGTCATCGCGCTCATCGACGCCACCTGCATCACCATCGGGCTGCTGATCCTTCAGGTGCCGGGCGCGCCCGGCCTCGGCGCGCTCGTCTTCGTCGGCGCCTACATCCCCTACCTCGGCGCCTTCCTCTCCGGCGCGGTGGCCGTGCTGGTCGCGCTCGCCGACCGGGGGTTCGTGATCGCGCTGTGGGCCCTCGGGGTCGTCCTCGCCGTGCAGGTGCTGGAGGGGCATGTGCTCCAGCCGATGATCCAGAGCCGGACCGTGCAGATGCATCCCGCGGTGGTGATGCTGGCGATCACGGCCGGGGCGTCCGTCGCGGGCATCGTCGGGATGCTGCTGGCCGTACCGCTCACCGCGGCCGCCTTCGGGGTCGTGCACGAACTGCGGAACCGGTACGCCACCCCGTAGCCGACGCCCCGACCGGTTCACCGCTTCTCGTACAGCTCGAACCAGATGCTCTTCCCCTCGCCCCGCGGATCCACCCCCCACGCGTCCGCGAGCAGTTCCATCAGCACCAGGCCGCGTCCGGAGGAGGCCAGCTCACCGGGGCTGCGTTTGTGCGGGAGGTCGTCGCCGACGTCGGTGACCTCGGCCCGCAGCCGCCGCTCGCCCGTCTCCCCGGTGACCTCGGCGAGCAACAGGGCGTCGGCGTCGGTGTGCACAAGGACGTTGGTGAGCATCTCCGACACCAGCAGCACCGCGGTGTCCACCTGCTCGTCGGAGGTCCAGTCGTGCAGCAGCCCGCGCACATGCTCGCGGGCCTCGGCGACCCGCTCCGGCTCGTCCTGCGCCACCGACAGCAGGGTGCGCCGGACCGTGGGCCCGACCAGCATCGTGGCGCCGTAGCCGTCGCCCTCCCCCGGTCTGCCCAGCAGCAGCACGGCTATGTCGTCCTCGCGGCGGTCGGCCAGTGGCCCCGGCGTCTGGTGGGAGGACGGTCCGTGCACCGCCTGCACCAGGGCGTCCGCGAGCGACTCCAGGCCGCCCTCGTGGTCCTCCAGGACGGCGCGGAGTCGGTGCCAGCCGCTCTCCAGGTCATGACCGCCGGTCTCGATCAGACCGTCGGTGCAGATCATCATGGTCTCGCCGGGCTCCAGCGCGAACCGCGTCGTCGGGTAGTCGGCGTCCGGGTCGATGCCCAGCGGCAGACCGCCCGCCGTCGGCCGCATCATCACCGTGCCGTCCCCCATCCGGATCACCGGGTCCGGATGCCCGGCGCGGGCGATCTCCATGACGCCGGACACCGGGTCGACCTCCGCGTACAGGCAGGTCGCGAAGCGCGGGTCGGCGTCGTCGCCGGCGCCCTCGGTGACACCGTGCAGAAAGCGGGAGGCCCGGGTGAGGACCGCGTCCGGGCGGTGGCCCTCGGAGGCATAGGCGCGCAGGGCGATCCGCAGCTGACCCATCAGCCCGGCGGCCCGTACGTCATGTCCCTGGACGTCGCCGATGACCAGCGCGAACCGGCTGTTGGGCAGCGGGATCATGTCGTACCAGTCGCCGCCGACCTGGAGCCCGCCGCCGGTCGGGATGTAGCGGGCGGCCACGCTCATGCCGGGGACCTCGGGGCCCAGCGTGGGCAGCATGGAGCGCTGCAGCCCGTCGGTCAGTTCGCGCTGGGACTCGGCGGCTCCCGCCCGGGACAGGGCCTGGGCCAGCATGCGGGCCACCGTCGTGAGCACCGAGCGCTCGTCCGGTGTGAAGGCGACCGGATAGGCGAAGGCGGCCAGCCAGGCGCCCATCGTGCGGCCGGCCACCGTCAGCGGAAGGAACGCCCAGGACTGCCGGCCGAAGTGCCGGGCGAGCGGCCAGGTCACCGGGTAGCGGGTCTTGTACTGCTCGGGGGAGGACAGATAGACCCCACGGCCGGTGCGGACCACCTCGGCGGCCGGGTAGTCCGTCTCCAGCGGCATATCGGTGAAGGGAGCCTCGTCGCCGGGCTGATGCCCGTGATGGCCGATGACCGTCAGCCGGTCGCCCTGCACCCCGAAGACGGCCAGCCCGTCCGGCGAGAACCCCGGCATCGACAGCCCCGCCGCGACCCGCAGCACCTCCGACGTGGACCGTGCCTCGGCCAGCGCCCGGCCCGCGTCCAGCAGGAACGCCTCGCGGGAGCGGCGCCAGTCACCGGTGACGGGGGTCTGCGCCGCGGTGCCCGGAGTCGGCTCGGTGACCTCCTGCAGGGTGCCCGTCACCCGGTACACGCGCTCTGTGCGGTCGTACACCGGCCTGAAGCGGCTGCGTACCGTGCGTACGATCCGGCCCTGCTCGTCCATGATCCGCAGCCGTACCTCGGCCAGCGTGCCCTCGTCGGAGGCGAGCCGGATGATGCTCGTGTTCTCGTTCCAGTCGACGGGGTGGAAGCGGGCGCGTGCCCGCGCCTCGGTGAGGGTGGTCGTCTCGCCGGGCAGTCCGAGCAGCCGAGCGGTCTCCGCGTCGATCGTGACCAGCCCGGTGGCGGTGTTCCAGTGCCACACCCCGGTCGCGAGGGAGGAGAGAACGTCCCCGACGGCGGGCAGGGGCTCGCCAGTGCGCATTGCCCCACTTTAAGAAGATGCGAGCAAACAGTGCCACTGCTCCAGGGTGCGGTAATGGTGGGAGGCGATCTTCGGGTGCCCGGTACGCTGGTCTGTGTTTCACGTGAAACAACCTGAAGCACAGCCCCACACAGACCCCGATCCGCGAAGACTGGATGAACGACGATGCATCGGTACAGGTCCCACACCTGCGGCGAGCTCCGCGCCTCTGACGTCGAGACCGACGTCCGGCTGAGTGGCTGGCTGCACAATCGGCGCGACCTGGGCGGCATCCTCTTCATCGATCTGCGCGACCACTACGGCATCACACAGCTGGTCGCCCGCCCCGGCACCGCCGCGTACGAGGCCCTGGACAAGCTGTCCAAGGAGACGGTGGTCCGCGCCGACGGCAAGGTCGTCTCGCGAGGCACCGAGAACGTGAACCCGGACCTGCCGACGGGTGAGATCGAGATCGAGGTCGGCGAGGTCGAGGTGCTCGGCGCCGCCGCGCCGCTCCCCTTCACGATCAACGCCGAGGACGGGGTCAACGAGGAGCGGCGCCTGGAGTACCGCTTCCTGGACCTGCGCCGCGAGCGCATGCACCGCAACATCATGCTGCGTACGGCGGTGATCTCCGCGATCCGTCACAAGATGACCGCGCTCGGCTTCAACGAGATGGCGACGCCGATCCTGTCCGCCACCTCCCCCGAGGGCGCCCGTGACTTCGTGGTCCCCTCCCGTCTGAACCCGGGCAAGTTCTACGCCCTGCCGCAGGCCCCGCAGCAGTTCAAGCAGCTGCTGATGATCTCCGGCTTCGACCGCTACTTCCAGATCGCGCCCTGCTTCCGTGACGAGGACGCCCGCGCGGACCGCTCGCCGGGCGAGTTCTACCAGCTCGACGTCGAGATGTCCTTCGTCGAGCAGGAGGACGTCTTCCAGCCCGTCGAGAAGCTCATGACGGAGCTCTTCGAGGAGTTCGGCAACGGCCGCCACGTCACCTCGCCCTTCCCGCGGATCCCGTTCCGCGAGGCGGTGCTCAAGTACGGCTCCGACAAGCCGGATCTGCGCGCCCAGCTGGAGCTGGTGGACATCACGGATGTCTTCGAGGGCTCCGAGTTCAAGGCGTTCGCGGGCAAGCACGTGCGTGCGCTGCCGGTCCCGGCCGTCCAGGACCAGCCCCGCAAGTTCTTCGACCAGCTGGGCGACTTCGCGGTGTCGCTGGGCGCCAAGGGCCTCGCGTGGGTCCGGGTCGCCGAGGACGGCTCGCTGACGGGCCCGATCGCGAAGTTCCTGACGGAGGAGAACGTCAAGGTCCTCACCGAGCGCCTCGGGCTGGTGGCCGGTCACGCCGTCTTCTTCGGCGCGGGCGAGTTCGACGAGGTCTCGAAGGTCATGGGCGCGGTGCGGGTCGAGGCCGCCAAGCGGGCCGGCCACTTCGAGGAGGGCGTCTTCCGCTTCTGCTGGATCGTCGACTTCCCGATGTACGAGAAGGACGAGGACACCGGCGCGATCGACTTCTCGCACAACCCCTTCTCCATGCCGCAGGGCGGCCTGGAGGCCCTGGAGAACCAGGACCCGCTGGACATCGTGGGCTGGCAGTACGACATCGTCTGCAACGGCGTCGAGCTGTCCTCCGGTGCCATCCGGAACCACGAGCCGGAGATCATGCTCAAGGCCTTCGAGATCGCGGGTTACGACCGGGAGACCGTCGAGGAGAAGTTCGCGGGCATGCTCCGAGCCTTCCGCTTCGGCGCCCCGCCGCACGGCGGCATCGCGCCGGGCGTCGACCGCATCGTCATGCTGCTGGCCGACGAGCCGAACATCCGCGAGACCATCGCCTTCCCGCTCAACGGCAACGCCCAGGACCTGATGATGGGCGCGCCGACGGAGCTGGAGGAGGCACGGCTGAAGGAACTGCACCTGACGGTGCGCAAGCCGCAGCCGAAGTAGGTCAGCGGCAGGGCGTTTCGAGGGGCTGGAGACCGACACCGGTTTCCGGCCCCTTTCGCGCGCGGCTGCGCAAAGGAGCCGTTTTCTCAGCTCAATGACAGGGTTCCTGCCTACCTTCCAGGCGCATGACAGCGCATCAGGAACACCAACAGGAACACCAACAGGGCCAGAGGACAAGCAATCCGACGCGACGCCGGGTGGCTGCCGTCGGCGCGGGCGCGGTCGCCGCGGCGGGACTCGGCGGTGGTGCGTACGCGGCGGCCGGTGCACCCCGTAGCTCCCCCGCCGGCGAGGACTGCTACCGGCTCGAGGACGCCCTCCGCCAGCGCAGGGTCCGGGTGGAGCTGCGGGCGGAGGACATCGACATGGCCGCGGATGCCTGGCGGCGCGGGCTGGAGGTGGCGGTGGCCAATGTGGTTCCTTGCTGTTCCTTTCGGTGCCTTGTCTTTGGCTCGGTCGTCAGAGGGGTGCGGCCGAGGGGGCCCGACAGTCCCGGCAGTGGCCGGGGGTGGGGGAGCGGAAGCCGCGGTCGCAGCCGTCGCAGTTCTGGATCGGGTGCCGTGGGTCCGGGGGCGGTGGGTCCGGGGCCCGGAACGGTGGTGGGGGCGGGAGCTGGGCGGCCAGGCGGTGGGCCAGGAGGGCGGCCGGGCGGTGCAGGGGGTCCTGGGGGAGGTTCGTGACCAGGGCGTGGCGTACGGCGGCGGGCGTGACGTCGCGCTCCAGCCAGGCGGCGACGCCAGGGGCGAGGTGTTCGGCGTCGGTGGCGGAGAGGAGGAGGCGGGGGTCCGTGCGGCGGAGGCCGGCGAGGAGGTCGGTGGCTGCGCGGATGAGGGTGGGACTGGGGTGCGCGGGCTGGGGTACGGCGGGGAGGAGCTTGCGGGGTGGGGGCTTGTCGGGGGCGGCGCGGCGGGTGGGCCTGCTTGGGGTGTCGGCTGCGGTGGTTCGGTGTCCGGGCAGGTTGCAGGAAACCGTGCGGGTGACGATCCGGCCGCCGGGTGCGCGCTCGCGGGTGCGGCGGAGGTAGCCGTGGGCTTCGAGTTCGCGCAGCGCGGCGGCGATACGGGTCGGGCCCTCGGGGAAGCGGGCGGTGAGGCTCTTGATGTCGATGGCGGCGCCGGTGGGGAGGGACTGGATGTGACAGGCCAGTCCGATGGCGAGCAGGGACAGCTCCCGGTGCTGGGTGAGGTGGTTGCCGATCACCGTGAAGTGGCTGGTGTGGCGGGCGTTGTCGTGGATGACTCCGCCGGGGTGCGCCTGCCGGTCCCGGTGAGGGTGGTTTTTGCCCGGGATACGGGACTGGGCGTGCGGGGGCGCGCTAGGGTTTTCGGTGTCCATCGGGAAGCTCTCTCTTCCTCGGTGGTCAGGCCCTCGCACTGGGATTGCAGTCCCGGCGAGGGCCGTCGCATGTTTGCGGTTGTGCTGTGTCGCTCGCGCTGAGCGTAGGGCAGGTAACCGGGACCAAATCCAGCTGAGTTGGGCATATTCACTCGCGGGAGTGAGTTTGCGCGGCGGGCGGGAGGGGTGGGGCTTGGTGGGGTTTCTTTCTCCCCGCGGTTCTTAGGGAAGGGCGCCGGCAGCACCGGAGCGTGGTCCGCTGTGCTCCGGTGACGAGAGGTCCAGTTCGGCCCAGACGGTCTTGCGGGGAGTGGGCCCGAGTTCGACGCCCCAGCGGTCGGAGAGGGCCTCGACGAGGAGGAGGCCGCGGCCGGATTCGGCGTCCGGGGTGGGCGGTTGGCGGCGGGGGAGGTCGTCACCGCGTGTGTCCGTCACCTCGATCCGAAGTGCGTGGGTGGTGGCGTGCAGGGCGACGTGGAAGTTCCGGGCGGGGAGCCGGCCGTGAGTGGCGGCGTTCGTGGCGAGTTCGGCGACGACGTGTTCGGCGGCGTCGGTGAGGCCGTACGGCAGGTCCCAGGTGCGCAGCCACTCCGTGGCGAGGAGTCGGGCGAGGCGGGCACCGCGTGGGGTGGGGGACAAGAGGGCGCTGAAGTAGCGGGTGTGGGGGTGGAGTTGGGTGGAGTTTTCCTGGTTCACGTGACTGAGCGTGGTGGTGTGTGCGTACCGTGAACAGTGACTCAAGCGGTCCGTACGGTGACCGTCCGCAGTTTGTCCGGTGCTGTCGGGGCTGTCGGCACGGGCTGTATGGGTAAGCGGCGTTGCGGCGCGGACGTACGACGGAGGGGCGCGGGATGCAGCACGTGAGCGGTGACGAGGGTCGGCTCAAGGGCGAGGCGGACGAGCCGGGTTGGGAGGTGGACCCGGACGACGAGTGGGGTGTGGCCGTCATCACCACGGTGGGGCGGCAGCTGAAGCTCCGGAGGGAGGCGGCGGGGCTACGGGCAGCCGAGTTCGGGGCGGCCGTCGGGTACGGGGAGGACCTGGTTTACAAGGTCGAGGGCGGGAAGCGGATCCCTCGGCAGGACTACTTGAACCGGGCCGACGAGGTGTTGAAGGCGGGTGGGCTCATCGCGGCGACGTGGGAGGACGTGAAGAGGGTCCGGTATCCGAGGAAGGTTCGGGAGCTGGCCAAGTTGGAAGCGCAGGCGGTAGAGGTCGGTATCTACGAGAACAACAGCATCAACGGCCTCTTGCAAGTCCCGGACCACGCCAAAGCGTTGTTCGAGGCCATGCAACCTCCGTACTCCCCGGACGAGGTGGAGCGAATGGTGGCGGCACGCGTGGCTCGTGCGTCGATCTACGAGCGTTCGCCCGCGCCTGCGCTCAGCTTCGTCCTGGAAGAGGCTGCTCTGCGCCGTCCGATCGGGGGCACAATGGTGTTGCGCCAGCAGCTCGAACGTCTGGTGGAGGTTGGTGGGCTACACAACGTCGTTCTTCAGGTGATGCCGTTGCACTGCGAGACCCACTCCGGGATGGACGGCAAGATCGAGCTCCTGAAGTTCGTGGATGGTTCGGCCGTGGGTCGCTCCGATGGTGCGTTCAACGGTCGGCCCACCTCCGATCCCAAACATCTGCGCATCCTTGAGCTGCGGTATGGCACGATCCGGGCTCAGGCGCTCCCGCCACGGGAGTCGCTGGCCTTTATCGAGCAACTGCTGGGAGAAACATGATCCGCAAGACCACTGCCGGGGACGCCTCCGAGCTGGCGTGGTTCAAGAGCAGCTACAGCAGCGGCAACGACGGGAACTCCTGCATTGAGCTTGCCGTCACCCCCGGCACCGTGCATGTCCGCGACTCCAAGAACGTCGAGGGTCCCCGGTTGGCGCTCACGCCCGGCGCCTGGGCGAACTTCGTGACATACGCGTCGGGAAGCTGATCCCTTCTGCCGAAGTTTTTTGCGGTGGCGGTCACATGTGTGGGTTCGCGGTCGTCAGAGGGGTGTCCGGTACTGATGTCGAACGGAGCTCCTCATGCGCGTCGCCTATGTCGTCGTCACCGTCCTCGCCGCTTTGATGTCCGGCTTCTCGGGTGCCGTCCTGCTGCTGCGGGCCCAGTGGATCGTCAAGCTGCTCGAGGAGTACCGGGTGCCCAAGTCGTGGTGGACCCTGCTCGGGCTGGCCAAGGCCGCCGGGGCCGTGGGGCTGCTTGTCGGGCTGTTCGTGCCGGTGATCGGGGTAGCGGCGGGGGTGGGGCTGGTGCTCTACTTCGCCGGGGCCGTTGTGACCGTGGCACGGGCGCGGTGGTACTCACACATCCCGTTCCCGCTCGTCTACGCGGCCCCGGTGGTCGGTGCGCTTGTTCTTGGTGCCTCGGTCTGAGGGGAGAAGCCGGGCGGTGTCATTCGCCCGGCTCCTCCTCCAGCCGCAGGAAGAGGGCCGCCCCCGTGAGCTAGTACGACGACGGGTTCCGGGGCGTCACGGTGTCAGCCCTCCTGGCCGCCGAAGCGCTCCTTGTACGTCTCCAGGTCCTCGTCCGTGAGCTTGGCGAACAGCACCGGCGGGACCGTGAAGGGCGTGCCGGCCGGGACGGAGGAGAGGGACTTCGCCTCGTCCGCCGAGACCCACACGGCCGAGTCGTCCTTCAGGTCGAACGCCGCGCGCATCGTGGCCGCCGAGCTCGGGATGAGGGGCTCCGAGACCACCGCGTACAGGTGGATCAGGTTCATCGCCGTGCGCAGGGTGAGGGCCGCGCCGTCCTTGTCGGTCTTGATCTCCAGCCAGGGGGCCTTCTCCTCCAGGTAGGAGTTGCCGGCCGACCACAGGGCGCGCAGCGCGGCGGCCGCCTTGCGGAACTGGAGCGCCTCCATGTGCTCCTCGTACTCCGCGAGCAGACGCGCGATCTCCTCGCCGAGCTTCGCCTCCGCCTCGCCCGGCTCGCCGCCCGCGGGGACGTCGTCGCCGAAGCGCTTGCGGGAGAAGGACAGGACGCGGTTGACGAAGTTGCCGAGGGTGTCGGCGAGGTCCTTGTTGACCGTCGCGGTGAAGTGCTCCCACGTGAACGAGGAGTCGTCCGACTCCGGGGCGTTCGCGATGAGGAAGTAGCGCCAGTAGTCGGCCGGGAGGATCTCCAGAGCCTGGTCGGTGAAGACGCCTCGCTTCTGGGACGTGGAGAACTTTCCGCCGTAGTACGTCAGCCAGTTGAAGGCCTTGACGTAGTCGACCTTCTTCCACGGTTCGCGTACGCCGAGTTCCGTGGCCGGGAACATCACCGTGTGGAAGGGGACGTTGTCCTTCGCCATGAACTCCGTGTAGCGGACGTCGTTGTCGACGTCGTACCACCAGGACTTCCAGTCGCGGGTCTCCGGGTCCTGGTCCGACCACTCCTTCGTCGCGCCGATGTACTCGATCGGGGCGTCGAACCAGACGTAGAAGACCTTGCCCTCGGCGGCCAGCTCCGGCCAGGTGTCCGCCGGGACCGGGACGCCCCAGTCCAGGTCACGGGTGATCGCACGGTCGTGCAGGCCCTCGGTCAGCCACTTGTGGGCGATGGAGGACGCCAGCTGCGGCCAGTCGTTGTCATGGCGGGCGACCCACTCCATGACCTCGTGCTGGAGCTTCGACTGGAGCAGGAAGAGGTGCTTGGTCTCGCGGACCTCCAGGTCCGTGGAGCCGGAGATCGCCGAGCGCGGGTTGATCAGGTCGGTGGGGTCGAGGACGCGGGTGCAGTTCTCGCACTGGTCGCCGCGGGCCTTGTCGTAGCCGCAGTGGGGGCAGGTGCCCTCGACGTAGCGGTCCGGGAGGAAGCGGCCGTCGGCGGGCGAGTAGACCTGGCGGATGGCGCGCTCTTCGATGAAGCCGTTCTCGTTCAGCTTGCGGGCGAAGTGCTGCGTGATGTCGCGGTTCTCGGCGCTGGAGCTGCGGCCGAAGTAGTCGAAGGCCAGCGCGAAGCCGTCGTAGACCGCCTTCTGGGCGTCGTGCGCCTGGGCGCAGAACTCGGCGACGGAGAGGCCCGCCTCCTTCGCGGCCAGCTCGGCGGGGGTGCCGTGCTCGTCCGTCGCGCAGATGTAGAGCACGTCGTGGCCGCGCTGGCGGAGGTACCGGGAGTACACGTCCGCCGGGAGCATGGACCCCACCATGTTGCCCAGGTGCTTGATCCCGTTGATGTACGGAAGGGCGCTGGTGATGAGGTGTCGAGCCATCGGGGGCTGCTCCCAGGTCGCGGTCGTGGTGTGTACGAACCTTGAAATCGTAGCCGACATGTGTATGCCGCCCGCTTCCCGTTTTACGGGGTGGGAAGCGGGCGGCATGGGGTGGTGGTCGGGGGATGTCGCTGTTCGGTTATGGGGCGTTCACGCGGGGTTACGGGCGCCAGTTCGCCAGTACGCCCTCGTACAGCTCCGTGTCCGTGAGCTCGCGGGGGGTCGGGCCCGCGTGGAAGAACGACGTGTTGCCGGTCTTCAGCTTGCGGAGGTAGTCGAAGGCCTTGTTGTCGTGCTCACCGAAGGCGACGAAGGAGAAGAAGACGGAGGGGTGGCTCTTCGCGGCGGCCGTGAGGGACTGGGTGGCGGGGGTCTTGGCGTCGGGGGCGCCGTCCGTCTGGAAGACGACCAGGGCGGGGGCCGTGGCGTCGTTTTCCTTGTCGTGGTGGGCGAGTACGGCTTCCACGGCGGCGTGGTAGCTGGTACGGCCCATGCGGCCGAGGCCGGCGTGGACCTCGTCGATCTTGTTCTCGTGGGCGGTGGGGGTGAGGTCGGTGGTGCCGTCCACTTCCGTGGAGAAGAAGACGACGTGGACCGTGGCGTCGGGGTCGAGGTGGGCGGCGAGGGCGAGGGTCTGCTCGGCGAGGGCCTGGGCGGAGCCGTCCTTGTAGTACGGGCGCATGGAGGCGGAGCGGTCGAGCACGAGGTAGAGCTTTGCTCGGGTGCCGGTGAGGTTGGTCTTGGTGAGGGTGGCTGCGGCGGCCTTGTAGGCGGTGGCGAGGCCCGGGGCGGGGCCCTCCGGGAACTCGGCGTCGGCGTCGGCCTCGGCGGCCTTGGCGGCGTCGTCGGCCTCGGCTTCGCCTTCGGCGGGGTCGTTCCCACCCGCACCGCCCGTGCGGGTCTCGTCGTCGAGTGCGGGTGGCCCCTGTGGGGCGTCCTCGCCGTCGGCGTCCGCGGGTGCGCTGGCTGCTGCGGCCTCCGCCTCGGCTTCGCCTTCGGCGGGGTCGTTCCCACCCGCACCGCCCGTGCGGGTTTCGTCGTCGAGTGCGGGTGGCCCCTGTGGGGCGTCCTCGCCGTCGGCGTCCGCGGGTGCGATCGCTGCGGTGGCCACCGGCTCGGGCTCGGGGGTGCTCTCGGGCTCCACGACAGCCTCGACCTCGGCCACCGGCTCCGGCTCCACGACGGCCTCGGCCTCGGCGATGGGCTCGGGGGTGGCCTCCGTGGTCGGTTCCGGCTCGGCCTCGGCCGCTGCCACCGGCTCGGGCTCCACGACAGGTTCCGCCTCGGCGACCGTATCCGGCTCGGCCTCAGCCACGGGCTCGGGCGCAGCCACGGGCTCGGGCTCCGCTTCGGCCTCGGCCACCGGCTCGGGCTCCGCCTCGGCCTCAGCCACCGGCTCCGCCTCAGCCTCGACTTCGGCCTCAGCCACGGGCTCAGGCTCCGCTTCGACCTCGGCCTCAGCCACGGGCTCGGGCGCAGCCACGGGCTCGGCCACCGGCTCGGGCTCCGCCTCAGCTTCAGCCACCGGCTCCGCCTCAGCCTCGACTTCGGCCTCAGCCACGGGCTCAGGCTCCGCTTCGACCTCGGCCTCAGCCACGGGCTCAGGCTCCGCCTCAGCCTCGGCCTCAGCCACGGGCTCAGGCTCCGCTTCGACCTCGGCCTCAGCCACGGGCTCAGGCTCCGCCTCAGCCTCGGCCTCAGCCACGGGCTCAGGCTCCGCCTCAGCCTCGGCCTCAGCCACGGGCTCAGGCTCCGCCTCAGCCTCGACCTCCGCCATAGGCTCCGCCTCGGCGACCGGCTCGGCCTCAGCCACCGGCTCAGGCTCCGCCTCGGCGACCGGCTCCGCCTCAGCCACGGGCTCAGGGGCAGCCCCGGCCTCCGCCTCGGCCACCGGCTCGGCCTCAGCCGCCGGCTCCGCCTCGGCGACCGGCTCGGCCTCAGCCACCGGCTCAGGCTCCGCCTCGGCCACCGGCTCCGCCTCAGCCACCGGCTCCAGATCCGCATCCGTCCCGTCCTGCTGCTTCGGGACCGTTACGTTGTTGAATGCCGCCGAGACCAGTTCGTGTTCGTCCTGGGCGGACGTGCGGGGCTCGGGGACGTGGGGGGTGGGGGGTGTGACCTGCGGTTCCTGCTCCTGCGAAGGAACTCGATCCGCACCCTCTGCCTCGGCGGTACGCGTCTTGCGTGACCGGCCGAATGCGTTCCGCAGGAGAGTGAGAATGCCCATGTGCGCAACCCTTCGCGTGAGTTGATGCCCGTCAATCCCTGGCCAGGACGGACACGTAAGGTTAGCGGCCCTCGGGGGCGATCTTGGGGAGGGTCAGGTTTGCGCTGAGAGCTCCAGCTCCCTTGGGCCGATCCGGGTCATTTACCGTTACTTCATGTCATTGCCGCTCATGGAGCGTGATGTCGACTACCAGCGCACGGTGGTCGGTGTCGGCCAGGCGCAGGAAGCGGGCGTCGGTCGCCGAGAAGTCACGGGACACCAGGACGTGGTCGATCTGGGCGCCGAGGACCGGGGAGGTGCGGGCGGGCCAGCTGGGGGTGCGGTCGTGTCCGGCCAGGCGGGCGGCGTCGTACAGGCCGGTGTCGAGGATGTCGCGGAAGGCGGCGTGGTCCTGGGACGCGTTGAAGTCGCCGGCCAGCACGGTCGGGGTGTCGTCGTCGGCCTCGGCGAAGTCGCGCAACCGGCCCAGCTCACGGCGCCAGACGCCGAGCTGTCCGGGCAACGGGGGCATGGGGTGGGCGAGTTGCAGGCGCACCTGGTGTCCTTGGACGTCGGCGACGGCGCCGGGCATACCCATCGTGCCGTGGACGCCGTCGGTGCCCTCCAGCGGGAAGCGGCTCAGCAGCAGGGAGCCCGCAGAGCCGCCCGCCTCTACCGCCTGTCGGTGGGGATAGGTGCCGCCGAAGTCCCGCTCCAGGGTGGCCTGGCAGGTGTAGTCGCACTCCTGGACGAATACGACGTCGGGGTGCAGGTGCTTGATCTCGGGGGCGAGGGCGTCGGTCGCCCGTCCGAACTCGACGTTCGAGGTCAGCACCCGCAGCCGGGCCAGGGGCGCGCCGGTGGGCTCCGTGCTCTTTCCGTACGGCTCGATGAACCACGCCAGCAGCGCGAGTGCGGCCACCCCCCACACCAGCCCCGGCCACCACCGCGCGAGCAGCGCGCACAGCAGGGCCACACCCGTGGGGATCAGGAGCCAGGGCAGGAAGGCCAGCAGCTGCGGTACGGGGGTGACGCCGTCGGTGTCGGCCAAGCGGCAGCCGACGACCGCGCTCACGCCTGCCAGCAGCAGCGCGGCGGCCCATACGCGGAGCCCTCGCCCCGTTCGCCGGGGATGGTCGTCCCCGTACTCCCCGTTCGGACCGAACGGCCTTGTCCCGGAACCCCGGACGGGCTGGTAGGTCACGAGGCCGAGGGTACGCCGTCACACCTCGGCGCGGGTGGGAGCCGGGGCGGCTGTCGTCGCGGCCGCGCGCCGGCGTCGTACCAGGCGCACCGCGCGCACGTACCGGGTCAGCCAGACGGTCAGTGCCACCGTCAGGCCGAGGCCCACCAGCAGCCAGGACACCGTGCGCAGGGTGGCCGTGAGCGCGTCGTAGACGGCGCCCGCGGCCGCGGGCGGGACGTCGGTGGGCAGGTCGGCGAGGGTGAGGCCGCGGCCGACGGCTAGGGCGACGCCGAGCAGGGCGCCGCCCAGGGCCGTGCCCAGGCCGGTGGCGACGATCGCACGGCGGCGGTGGACGGCGAGCGCGATCCCGGCGACCGCGAGGACGACGGAGGCGACGGGGAGCCAGAAACCGGCGACTTCGAGCACGTGGAAACCCTTCCGGAACGGGGTCAGTCGGCCTGCCGGGAGCACGGCGACCGCGGTGTGCTCGACGGGGATGCGGGCCGCGAGCGGCACATGGTCCTGGGCGAGTTGCTCCTTGACCTGGGCGGTGACGGGGGCGAGATCGACGAAGACGGTGCTCTCCACGCCGCCGTCCTCGTCGCGCAGCGCCCGCAGGACGGCGTCGTGCGTGGCCCGGTTGCCCGCGTCCCAGGCCAGGCGGTAGGCCCGGGTCTGGGTGAAGGAGCGCACCGCGTCGTGCACGAAGGGGCCGACCGTGCCGCGCATGCGGCGGGTGTCGAACCGGATGCCGACCTCGCGCATGATTCCGGCCCCGACGGTGTCCGCCACGGCGTCGCGCACGTCCGGGTCGGTGGCGAGCGGCGCCATCGTCGTGACGTACCGGCCGGTGTCGGCGAGCGTGTACGCCGCCCAGGCCGCCAGCGCGCCGAACGGCGCGAGGAGGCAGGACAGGGCGATCAGCGCCGCCGACAGGGCGCTCCTGAGGCGTGGGGGCACGCTTTCAGGCAAGAGCCTGGGGACCGGGAGCGCGAGCGGTACGCCTGCATTCGGAGGTATTTATTGGCATTTGGGGGAGTGAGTCCAGCCGAACGGGGGTCCCTCCGACGGTCCCTCAGGCGGGTGGGGGCCATGCGCTCCGGTGGAGGGATCACCCGAACGGGTGTTTCCTGGTGGTGGGGGAGGACGGGCTTCGAGCCCGGCACCCGCGTGGACCGCCGCCTGGACGCCGTCGAGCATCTGGAGCCTGCTCGGCGGCCGATGAGGAGGGAACAGGGGAGCGTGTGGGCCCCGGCAGTCCGGCCGGGGCCCGCACGTGCCCCACGGATCGGCGGATCCGGTGCACGGATCGGCGGATCGGTGTACGGATCCGTGGATCAGTGCATCAGTGGATTCTGTGTCCCTCCGCGTCCTCGTGTGTGTAGTAGCGATAGAACAGCGTGCAGAACACGACCGCGCCGATCACCAGGCCCAGGATCGTGGACGCCAGCCACGTGTGACCGCGGCCGCTCAGGCTGAACAGGAAGCCGACCGCGATGCCCGCGAAGGCGCCCCACAGCACCGCGTGCACCTCGCGCGGCATCCGCGGGGCCAGCGCCTGCACACCCATGTACACGGCGAAGAACACGATCGCGGTCACGAAGCCGAACAGCAGGTTCCAGCCGGTGATGGGGCCGCCGTAACGGGTGTTGGCCGCGGCCCAGTACCCGTAGACGAGCCCCAGTACCGCGGGCGTGGCCCACCTGGCGATCGCATGGGTCCGCTCGCTGAAGACGTCGGGCAGTGCGCCGCGCCGGGTCACCGCACCGGTCGCGGGTGCCGCATGAGCCATGAGAGCACTCCTCTCTCCTCGCCCCCGCCTTCCAGAGCACACCTGGGGGGACCGCCTGGCAAGTCGGAAAAGGGGTCCGGATGCGACCAGAACCCTGGCGTGTTTGGCTGAGGCGCGTGACCGACGACCCGGGCCTGCGCCGGCAGCAGCTGCTGCGGATCCATGGGCGGAGTGTGGCCTGGCTGGCACCGCTGCTGCTGCTCGTCGCGATCGCGCTGATCGACTTCTACACCGGCGAGCGGTTCCGGATCACCTCCTGGATCGTCCTGGTGCCGGGTATCGCCGCCGCGATCTGCGGGGTGTGGACCACGGCCGCGTTCGCGGTGGTCTCGGTCGTGGTGTACGTCGTGATGGACAGCGCCTATCCGAACGAGTACCACGCGGGCCTGCCCGACTTCATCCTGGTCGCCTTCGGTGGTGTCCTGGCCACGCTGGCCTGTGCGATACGGGTGCGCGGCGTGCAGCGCATGCTGCACATGCAGGACGTCGCCGAGACCACCCGCCGTACCGTGCTGCGCCCACTGCCGTCGGACTGGGCGGGTCTTGAGCACGCGGCGGTCTACCTCTCCGCGGACACCGACGCCCGGGTGGGCGGCGACTTCTACGACATCCAGCCCGGCCCGTACGGCGCCCGCGTCCTGGTCGGGGATGTGCAGGGCAAGGGCCTGGGCGCGGTGGAGACCGCGGCCGCGCTGCTCGGCACCTTCCGGGAGGCCGCGTACCACGAACCGGATCTGATGACCGTCGCCGCCCGCCTGGAGATCCGAATGCTCCGCCACCGCGGCCACACGACCGCCCTCGGCCGCGACGACGCCGACCGCTTCGCCACCGCCGTGCTGCTCGGCTTCTCGGACGATAGGCCCGGCACGGTCGAGGTCGTCAACTTCGGCCACGAACCCCCGCTCGCGGTCGGCCACGACGGCGTACGCCCCCTGCCGCCCGGCGAGCGCCTCCCGCTGGGCATGAACGACCTCGTTCCCACCGAGGGCGCGCCTCCCGTGGCCCATGTCACCCTCGGCTCCGACACGACGCTGCTGATCACCACGGACGGCGTGACGGAGGCCCGGGACGGCCACGGTGTGTACTACGCCCTCACCGACCAGGTCAGCCGCGCCGTCGCCGCCGACCCCGACCTCGTCGACCCGCAGCGCCTGGTCGGCCATGTGCGCGACGGCGTCCTGCGCCACAGCGGCGGTCATCTGGGCGACGACACCACGATCTTCGCGGTCCGGCGGCTCCAAGGAGCCGCGTTGGGGGGACGATTGCCGTCCTGACACCCCCCTTTGCAGCCGCAGCGGTTACGGTGCTGCCCAGACCGATGACCGGGACCGGTCACCAGGACCGACGACCGTGGTCCGGCGACCGCGGACCGACGACAGGGGGGACGATGCCCGGAACCGTGCTGCTGCTCGCGGCCTCGCCGATGGGCCGTGGGCAACTGGTGGACGCGGCCTCGGTGCTCCCTGTCCTCGCGGCCGTCGCCCCCGCCGTGCTGTCCGGCACGGACACCGCCAACGTGGTCGAACTCGCCGACCCGCTGGAGCCGCAGGCCGTCCTGACCCGGCTGCGCGCCGCCGCGGCCGCCCCCGGTCCGCTGACCGTGTTCGTCACCGGCCAGCTCCAGCTGGACCGCCGTCAGAGCCTGCCCCATCTGGCGCTGGCCCGCACCACCCCGGCGACCGTCCGCTACACGGCCTTCCCCTGGCACTGGATCCGCGAGGAGCTGCGGCTGCGTCCGACCGGTGCCACGACGTTGCTCGTCGATCTGCACGCGGACGCCGAGACCTGGGAGCACTTGACCGCCCACCCACTGGACTCCGGCCGCAACAACGCCGTTTACGGTCGCATCGCGCCGCCGCCGTCCCGCCGCGGCGCCGGCCTGCCGTCGTACATGAAGGCGGTGGCGACGATCCTGCGCAGTGGGCACCGGCCGCCGCTGGAGCAGTTGCACCAGGAGGCGGTCGTCCGGCTGGGGGCCGAGGCCGCCACGAACGTCCTGCTGACCGCGCGGGTGCCGCACAGCGGTGATCCGCACGCGGCCATCGCCGCCGCCGTCGAGGCCGGGCGGCATGCGGAGGCCGACGGGCTCGCCGCGCAGTGGGAGCAGGCCGCGGTGCGCGCGCACGGGCCCGGTTCCGAGGACGCGCTGCACTGGGCCGAAGTCCGCGCGGATCTCGCGATGTTCGCGGGGGACGCGGTACGCAGCTGCCGTACCTGGCTGACGGTCGCCACTGCCCGGCTGGCTGCCGGACAGGCCGCGGACGCGCCTGCCGTGGAGGCGGCCGCGGACCGGGCGCACCACCAGTGGGGGCGTATCGACGACAGAGCGCGGGCCCGTGAACTCGGGCCCGCGCTCGCGGAATTGAGGCTCAGGGTGCCGGGGCGGAAGCAGGGTGCGCTGGACCATGTCCAGCAGCAGCTGCGTCAGCTCCAGACCCAGTGAGACCCGGCCGGTACCTCAGCTGGTGAAGGTGAAGTACTTCCAGGCGCCGTGCGTGGTGGAGTTCACGGTGTCACCGGAGGTGCTGTTGAAGTACGAGGAGCGGGCCCGGAAGCGCCAGCCGACGTCCTGGCCGTGGTCGCCGCGCAGCTCCACCCGGGACACGCCGTTCGAGCCCAGCGGGAAGTACCGGGAGCCGGAGTCGTACCAGCGGCCCTGGTAGTACACCTGGAACTCCAGGCGCTGCTGACGGCCGGGGAAGTACGTCATCGTGGTCGTGAACAGCGGGTTCCTGGACTTGTGGAAGAAGTAGTACGTGTGGCCCCACGTGCTCTTCGTCTTGTACTGCCGGCTGACCGACGTGGACACCTTCACCTTGGCGCCGACCGTGCTGGACACGGAGCGCGGCTGGTAGCGGGCGTCGCCGCTGAACTTGGCCGTGACCTTGGTGTCCCGCTTCAGGTCCAGGGTGACCGACAGGTTGCCGCTTGAGTTGACCGTGCCCTTCTTGGCCAGCTTGTTGGGCTTGTCCGAGCCGAACGGGTCGGCCCAGATCTCCACGGTGCGGTTCTTGTACGTCGACCCGAGGTGCGCCGTGAACTTCACGTCGGCGCCGTACGAGTACACCTTGCCGTTGTTGTCGACGCTCAGCGTCGGCCTGGCCCGGGAGACGTCGACGGTGTCGGAGGCCGAGGCGGACGTGTGGGCGGCGTCGCCCGCGTACGTCACCGTGTACGTGACCTTGCTGCCGGCCGGCGGGGTGTCGGTGAAGGAGAACTTGCCGCCGCTGCCGAGGGACTTGGTGCCGAGGGACTTGCCGTTCGGCGAGTCCAGGTCCGTGCGGGTCACCTTCAGCGGTGTGCCCGCGGGCAGCGCGAGGCCGGCGGTGAGCTTGCCGGTGACGGTGAGGGACTTGGCCCGGGGGGCGGTCGACGGGGCGTTCACCGTCAGGGTCGTGGCGTACTTGCGGGGCTCGTCGACGGTGTGCAGCCGGGTGGACGTGTCCGTCCCCGTCTGCACGAACAGCTTGGTGCCGTCGGCCGACCAGTTCATGGAGTGTCCGCCCCACGGCATCCAGTCGTGGGCCAGGTTGCGGACACTGGCGGGCCGGCCGGTGTCGCCGGGGAAGACGTAGGTGTCGCCGAGGTCGTCGGTGTCGAGGACGGTCGCCGCGACCGTGCCGTCCGGGGCGACGCTGACCGTCTCCGGTTCGGAGGCGACGGGGTAGGTCCGCACCTCGGCCAGGTCGGAGAGCCGGTACTCGGTTAGCGCCCGGTTGCCGGGGCCGGCCACCACGATGTGCCGGCCGTCCGGGGTGAGGGCGGCGTCGTGGTAGAAACCGCCCTTGTCGGCGGACACGCGGATCGCCGGGGTACCGGAGGAGATGTCGTAGACGACCATCGGTCCGGAGCTGATGTGCGCGTCGAGAGCGACCAGCGTGCCCGGGTTGTCGGGGTCGGCGTACAGCTCGGGCGGGGAGGCGAAGTCGTGGCCGGCCGCCAGGTCGAGGGTGACCGTGGGCTTCTGGGCGGTCAGGTCGACCACGCCGAGCCCGGAGTCCCACTGGTCACCGTAGCCGAACCACAACTTGCCGTCGGCGTAGGCCAGTCGGGAGGGGATGGTCAGGGCGCCGGTCGGGTACTCGGCGGTCTGCGTGAGGTGCGTGGTGTCGATCGCGACGATCTTGTCGGCGCCGTAGACCGCGGCGTACAGGGTGCCCGAGTCCGGGCTCAGTTCGAGGTCCTTGACCAGGGACAGGCCGGTGACCGTGCCGACGACCTTGCCGGAGTAGTCGGTGACGACGATCTGGTTGTGCGAGCTGTCGCTGAGGAAGACGTGCTGGTGGACCCCGTCCACCACCATGTCGTTGGTGTCCGAGACCGGGATGGGCCGGTCGGAATCGGCGGACGCCGGCACGGCCAGTGCCGTCGAGCCGATGAGGGCCGCCAGGGCTGCTGCGGCGGGAAGAGTGCGGATACGCACGCGGGTTCGAACCCCCCAGGGCGAATGATGAAGAAAGGCGCCACACGGCATGGCTGTTGTGTGTCCCCTGTGAGCCGTGTGTGGCGGATGTGAGAAGACTAGGTGGGGAACACTAGGTCATGCCACTGACAAAAACGTGAGTGCCCCCGAGACGAGCGTCCGCACACCCGGTGCCACGGTGGCGAGGTCGGGCGCGAAGTGCGGGCTGTGGTTGCTCGGCACCCGCTGGAGCTTGTCCATGAGCTCGTCGCCGGGCGCCCGCTCCCACACCTCGGCCGGAGTGGTCGTCACGAACCAGTAGGAGTACGGGATCGAGCCCACCGCCAGCTGCGGGAAGTCCTCGCTGCCCATCGCCGCACCCGGGTCGAACACGGTCCCGGCGCCGAAGACCTCGCCGTGCACGGCGGCCACCCTGCGGTCGGTGTCGGCGTCGTTGACCATCACCGGGAAGGTGCCGCCGACCGTCACCTCCGGCTCGCGCGGGCAGCCGGCGGCCAGGCACTCGCCCCGCGCGATACGGCGGATCGCGGCGAGCATCCGCTCCCGCACCGCCTCGGACTGGGTGCGCAGATTCAGGGCGATGCGCGCCTCGGACGGGATGATGTTGTGCCGGGTACCCGCCCCGATACGGCCCACCGTCAGCACCGCCGGCTCACGGGCGGCGAGTTCACGGGAGACGACGCTCTGCAGCCGCGTGACGAGATACGCCGCCGTCACCACCGGGTCCACGGTCGACTCGGGCCGCGAACCGTGTCCGCCCCTGCCGTGCACCACGATGTCGACGTCCGTCGAGGCGGACATGATCAGCCCCGGCGCGTGCGGATACAGCCCGGCCGGTCCCGGCGCCGCGTGCTGCCCCAGCAGCACATCGGGGCGTGGGAAGCACTCGTACAGCCCGTCCTCGACCATGCGCCGCGCGCCCTGCCCGGTCTCCTCGGCGGGCTGCCCGACCGCCAGCAGCGTGCCCGACCAGGTCTCCCGCCCCGCCGCCAGCGCGGCGGCCGCCCCGGCGAGCCAGGTGACGTGCAGATCGTGCCCGCAGGCGTGCATCAGGCCGTCCGTGCGCGAGGCGTACGGCAGCCCCGTCTCCTCCTTGACCGGCAGCGCGTCCATGTCGGCGCGCAGCAGCACCACCGGCCCGTCCCCGTTGCGCAGCACCCCGGCGACACCGGTCCCGCCGACCCCCTCGGCCGTCTCGAACCCGGCCGCCCGCAGCCGCCCGGCCAGCTTCCCGGCGGTGCGGTGCTCACGCAGGGACAGCTCGGGGTGCCGGTGCAGATCCCGGTAGAAGCGCTCCAGGTCCGGGACCGGGAGATCGGCGGTGAGGTCCAGCGCGGTACGAGCGGCGGGAGAGGTCACGGGGCCAGCGTAGGCCCCGGGCCACAGGTCGGCGGCCCGGGGAGAGGCGCGCTGTACCAGTGATGGAGCGGCTCTATCGGGCCGTCTCGGCTGTCTGTACGGTCTGCTGGACCGGATGGGCGTCGGCCGCCCGGGCCGGGCCGGCATTCGCCGCCGTGATCAGGGCGATCACCGCCACCACGGCGGCGGCCAGGCCCCTGGCGGTGGGGGTCTCCCCGATCGAGCGCATGCGGGAAGGGGGGAGCGTGGAGGGGCGTCCGTAGCGTTCGTGCACGGCAACCTCGCAACGACAGCGACGTGTTAAGCATGCTTAATGCGCGGTTTAACCTAGGGGCTGGCGGAGCCTAACGGCAAGGGGTTCAGCGGCAGTTGGGGGGAGTTCGCGGTGCAGGAGCGGGATGATCCGGCGATCATCGGGCGGCGGGTGCAGCAGCTGCGCACGGAACGGGGGCTGACCCAGCGGCAGTTGGCCGAGCCCGCCTATACGCCCGCCTATATCTCCACCCTGGAGGCAGGGCGGGTGCGCGCCTCCGACGACGCGCTGCGGCACATCGCCGGGCGGCTCGGGGTCGCCTTCGAGGAGCTGGCCATCGGGCGGCCCGCCCACCTCGCCACCGATCTGCGGCTGCGGCTCACCGAGGCGCAGCGCACCCTGGCCACCGGGGCCGCCGAGGAGGCGGCCGCGCAGTACGCCGCCCTGTTCGCGGAGGCGGAGGCGCACGGGCTCCCGCTGGAGCAGGCCACCGCGCTGCTCGGGCTCGGCGAGTGCGCGCTGGACACCGGGGACCTGGCCGGGGCCCGGGGGCACTTCGAGCGGGCCGAGGAGCGGATGGCCGGGGAACCGCTGCCCATCCGGGTGCCCGCGCTGCGCGGGCGGGCCGTCTCGCACTACCTCGCGGGTGAACTCCGGTACGCGGTCTACCTGCTGGAGTCCACGCTCGACGAGCTCAACCGCGGCGGACTGCACGACCCCGACGCCCTGCTGCTCCTGTACGCCAGCGTCATCGGCCCCTACATGGACATGGGCGCCCATGCCCGCGCGGCCCAGGCCGCCGAGTTCGCGCTGGCCCTCGCCCCGCAGGTCGCCGACCCCGCGCTGATCGCCCGGATGCACCGCTCCGTCGCCCGCACCCTGCTCGCCGAGGGCCGGGTCGCCGAGGCCGACGCCTCACTGGCCAAGGCGGCCGAGCTGTACCGCCAGCTGCAACTGCGCACCGAACTCGCCAACTGCCACTGGATGCGCGGGTACGTGTACGCCCAGGACGGCGAACTGGAGCGGGCCGAGGGCGAGTTGCGGGAGGCCATGACCATGCTCTCGGCCACCCGCGCCGCCCTCTACAGCAGCCAGGTCGCCGTCGAACTCGCCGACGTACTGCACCGGCGCGGAAAGTCCGACGAGGCCGCCGAACTGCTGCACGGGGTGCTGGGCGATCTGTCCTCCGAACGCGGTGCCGTGCACTCCGCCGCCGCACACCGGCTGCTCGGCATCATCGCCGAGGACGCCCGCGAGACGGAGGCGGCCGAGGAGCACTACGTCCGCGCCCTGAGCCTCCTGGAACGGGCGGGCGCCGCCGGCGACCTCGCCGACCTGTGCCGCCTGCTCGGCGACCTGCTGCGCCGCACCGGCCGCGTGGAGGCCGCGCTGGACGCGTACCGGACGGGACTGGGGCACCGTACGGCCCCGGGCACGACGACGCTCGGTCCGGCGCCGGCGCAGCCGCCTTTGTGAGGGGGCACCACGACCCTCGGTCAGCCCCCTCCCCGAGGGCGCGGGGCCGTTTCGGTCACGGTGCGGTGGGTACCCGGTGTGCCCCCTTCCGACGGGAGCGTCGCCCGCCCGGGCCCTTCGGGTTGTGCCGATGCTGAAGGAGGCGGTGGATGTGCAGCGGGTCGACGAGGCGATCGTCGAGCGGCTGCGGGGCACGGCGCCCTGGGCCGCGCCCGGGCGGGTGTGCGCCCTGGCGGTGGAGTTGCTGCCGGTCACCGGCGCGAGCGTGTCGCTGTGCGTCGGGGGGCTGCCCGTGCGGATCGGGGCGAGCGACGACGCGGCGGCGGGCATGGCCGAGCTGCAGACCACGCTGGGCGACGGCCCGTGCCTGTACGCCGCCAGGATCGCCGCGCCCGTGCTCGCCCGCGATCTCACGGCCGTACCGGCCGTGCTGCGCTGGCCGGTCTTCGCCCATCAGGCAACGGCCGCCGGGGTACGCGCGGTCACGTCGATACCGCTGGGCGTCGAGCCGGTCTGCGTGGGCACCCTCGACCTGTACGGCCCCGAGCCCGGCGACCTGGACGGCGGTGATCTGCACACCGCCGTGGTCCTCGCGGGCGTCCTGACCCGCGCCCTCGTCGCCCTGCCCCGCCCGGAGGCGGGCACCGACTCGTTCGGCGGGGGTGGGCTGAGCGGCCTGACGGCGGACCACGACCAGATCCACCGGGCCGTCGGCATGATCATGGCCCAGCTACGGGTTCCCGCGGACGAGGCGCTCGACCGGCTGCGCGGCTACGCGTTCGCGCGCGGCCGTACGGTGCTCGACGTGGCGCACGACCTGGTCGGGCACCCCAGGAGCCTGTACGCGGACTGAGCGCCGGGTCAGGCCTGCGCGCGTCCCTGTTCCCGGACCTGGGCCAGACGCCGACTGCCGAGTTCGAGGGACTGGGCGACGGCATCGGAGGGCGGGGTGCCCAGAGCGCCCTCGGTGAGCACGATCGCGTCGTCGCCGACACGCACGACCGCGACGTCCACGGTGAGGGTGACGGCGTCGCCGTCCTCGTCGACGGCCTCCCCGGTCAGCGTCACCCGCAGACCCTGCCGGGCGTCCCCCACCTGCGGCAGCTCGGCCTCGTAGACCTGGACGGTCTGTGGTCCCGCGCCGGTGGTGGCCGCCGAGAACCGCGCGCACGTCCGCGGCAGCGTCTTCAGCCAGGCCAGCGTGCGGTCCAGGTCCACCCGGCGGTCGCCGGCCACCTGGTAGCGCAGCTGGGCCTGGTCGTCGCCGTCGTCGAGGGCGGTCACGGCGTACGCCCCCGGCGACTGCACCAGCAGTTCGTCGGCGTACAGGGCGTCGAGCAGCTGCTGGCACTGCGGGGCCGTGGTGGCCGCCTTCAGCAGCGTGTCCCGCCAGGTCGCGGCTCCCTGGGTCGGCCCCCACGGCACCCCCAGATCCGCCTCCGTGATCAGGGCCGATCGCGCCTGGGCCGCGGTGAGCGCGGGGCCGGCGGACGGGGAGAGCTGTCCGGCGGCGGAGGCGGCGGGGACCGACCGCCGGGCCGCCTTCCCCTGCCGGCCTGCCAGACATCCGGAGGCCGTGACCAGCACACCGATGGTGAACACGCA
Source organism: Streptomyces sp. HUAS 15-9 (assembly GCF_025642155.1). Classification (NCBI taxonomy): domain Bacteria; kingdom Bacillati; phylum Actinomycetota; class Actinomycetes; order Kitasatosporales; family Streptomycetaceae; genus Streptomyces; species Streptomyces qianjiangensis. The sequence continues at coordinate 4,553,463 of NZ_CP106798.1, forward strand.
GGCGGCGAGGCGACGGGCCGGGCGGACGGACATGGCGGGGCCTCCTGAGCGGGCCGGTTCCGGTGACCGGGTACGTGTGTGATCTCACGGCATCACCCCTCGGCCCCGGCCACCAGCGCGACGAGCCGTCCGGGTGAGGCGCGGTGTCCGGGTGGGGCGCGGCGTGCCGTGCGGAAAACCGATCGACCGTATGCCCGCGCCCGGTTAGCCTCGGCCCATGCAGCGCGCCCTGTCGTACCCCTTCCGCACGACGACGCCGGAGAGTGTCCCGGCGCGCTGACAGCTGACCCAGTCCGAAGCCCCGGGGCGAGTGCCCCGGGGCTTCGTCGTGCTCACGGGGTGTTCGCCTCCCTCACCGAGGAGACCACCGTGCACGACCACCGCCGGCTCGGCCGTGAGCTCGACCTGTTCGACACCGACCCGCTGATGGGCGCCGGGCTGCCCTACTGGCTGCCCGACGGAGCCGTCGTACGCCACACCCTGGAGGAGTACGTCCGCGACGCGGAACGCGTGGCCGGGTACCGGCACGTGTACTCGCCCGTGCTCGGCAAACGGGAGCTGTACGAGATCTCCGGGCACTGGGACCACTACAGCGACGACATGTTCCCGCCGATGGAGCTGGGCTCCGAACAGGTCGTCATGCGTCCCAGCCTGTGCCCCCATCACGCCCTGATCTACCGCTCCCGCTCCCACAGCTACCGCGAACTGCCCCTGCGCATCGCCGAGCTGGGCGGCATGTACCGCTCCGAGCTGTCCGGTGTGCTCGGCGGGCTCACCCGGGTCCGCGCGATCCAGCTCAACGACGCGCACATCTTCTGCACCCTGGACCAGGCGGTCCAGGAGGCCCGCGCCGCCCTGGAGCTGATCGCCCGTGCCTACGCCGACCTCGGCATCCGCGCGGCCCGGTACCGCCTCTCGCTGCCCGGTGAGGGCGGCAAGTACGTCGCCGACCCGGCGCTGTGGCAGCGGGCCACCGCGCTGCTGAAGGAGGTGCTGGCCGAGTCCGGCGTGGACTACGAGGAGGCGGCGGGCGAGGCGGCGTTCTACGGCCCCAAGATCGACGTCCAGATCGCCGACCCCGCGGGCCGTGAGTCCACCCTCTCCACCGTCCAGATCGACTTCCACCAGCCCGAGCGCTTCGACCTGCACTACATCGGCCCCGACGGGGCCAAGCACCGGCCGGTGATGGTGCACCGCAGCGTCATCGGCAGCATCGAGCGCGCCGTCGCGCACCTCGTCGAGGAGCACGGCGGGGCCTTCCCGGCCTGGCTGGCGCCCGTGCAGCTGGTGGTGCTGCCGGTCGCGGACGAGCAGTACGCGCGCGCGGAGGCCGTGGTGCGGGAAGCAGTCGCGCGGGGGCTGCGGGCCGAGCTCGCCGACCCCGGGCAGGGCAGCCTCGGTGCCCGGATCCGGGCGGCGCGTCTGGTGCCGTACCAGGCCGTGATCGGCGCGCGCGAGGCCGACGGCGACGCGGTGACCGTACGGCTGCGGGACAGCCGTCGGCCGGGGACCTTGCCCGTCGCCGAGCTTCTGGCCCGGATCGCCGCCCGGGTCGAGGCCCGCGGGACCGTGCTGTGGGACTGAACCCCGCATAGGGTCGGGGCGAGGGAAGAGGCACGAGGGACCACAGAAGGAGCCCCGCCGTGACCGACCGGACGACCATCCCCGTGATCATCGACTGCGACACCGGCGTCGACGACGCCCTGGCCCTGTTGCTCGCCGTCCGCCACCCCGGCCTCGACCTGCGCGCCGTCACCTGTGTCGCCGGGAACACGAACGTGGACGGGGTGGTCCGCAACACCCTGACCGTACTGGAGCAGGCGGGCGCCGAGGACATCCCCGTCGCCCGCGGGGCCGCGCGGCCGCTGATCGAACCGGCCCGCTCGGCCCGGCATGTGCACGGGGAGGACGGGATGGGCGACCTCGGGCTGCCCGCGCCCACCCGTGCCCCGGCCGACGTGGACGCCGTGACGCTGCTGCGCCGCGAGATCCTCGCCTCGCCGCGGCCGGTGACCCTGATCCCGACCGCGCCCCTGACGAACATCGCGCTGCTCCTGCGCACCCACCCGGAGGTGACCCGCAACATCGAGCGGATCGTGTTCATGGGTGGCGCGGTGGCCGCCGGGAACGCCACGCCGGTCGCCGAGTTCAACGTCTGGCACGACCCGGAGGCGGCCGCGATCCTGCTCACCGCGGGGGTGCCGATCACCATGTACGGGCTGGACGTGTTCACCCGGGTCGTGGTCCCGGGGGCCGAGGTGCGGCGGCTGCGGGCGAGCGCGGAACCGGGTACCCGGCTCGCCGGTGAGCTGCTGGCCCACCGCCCCTCCGCCCCCGACCCGGACGGCGACGACCCGGCGGGCGGGCTGGGTGACGCGGGCGCCGTGTGCGCGGTCGCCGACCCGGCCGGCATCGCCACCCGCCCGCTGCCGGTCGAGGTCTCCCTCGCCCTCGGCCCGACCCGCGGCCAGACGATCGTCGACCGCAGGCCGCGCCCCGGGGAGTCGGAGATCCACCACGGCACGCGCGAACAGGCCCTGGTGGACGTGGCGTTGGACGTGGACGTGGAGCGCTACGTGAAGCTGTACCTGGAGACGGTGGAGCGGGCCTAGCGACGGTCACACTCCGCCGCCGGACGGCCGAACGCCCCGGAGCGGGGGTCTCCGGGGCGTTCGTTTCGGGGGTGGTTCAGGGGTGGATCAGGAGCGGGCCGTACGGCGGCGCTTCGTCGCCAAGACGATCGCGGCACCGCCCACGAGGAGCACCGCGGCGCCTCCCGCGATGATGCCGCTGCCGGTGCCGCCGCCGGTCTCCGCGAGGTCATCGCCGCCGCCGTTCGGCGTGGGGGCCGGAGCGCTGGTCGACTTGGAGGCGCTCGGGGCGGGGGTGGTGGGGGGCTCGGTCGACGGGGTGCCCGTCGCGGGCGGTGTCGACTCCTCGGCCGGGGTCGAGGGCTGTGCGGACTCGGGGGCGGACGGGGTGGGGGTGGCCGGGGGCCGCGACCCGGTCGTCGCGCAGTCCTTCGTGCCGCCGTTCCAGGCCGCGATCAGCTTGTCCTTGATGACCGGGTGGTCCGGGCCCTTGGGCAGGTCGCCGTGCTCGAAGCCGTCGTTCGCGTCCGCCTTGCCATCGAACTTCACCGTGCCGCGGTAGAGGTCGATCTGGCCGAAGCAGCCCGCGTCCGGCACCGCGATGTCGAGGGAGTCCATCTGGCCGGGCTTGACCGTCACTGAGTCGAAGTCGACGAAGACCTGCTCGCCGGAGGTGGCGAAGGAGGAGCCGTGGGCGAGGTAGGAGGCCAGGGAGGCGGTGCAGGTGGTGGCGTCGCCGGCGGCGCGGACCTTGATGTGGACCTTGCCGTCCTCGGTGGGCTTCAGGTTCTGGTCGTCGACCTTGACCGAGTCGTAGAACGAGGTGCCGTCGAGCGAGAACTGGCAGCGGTCGGTGCCGGTCTCCGTGCCCGCGCCCGTGCCGGGCTGGTAGGTGCCGCCGGACTTCCAGCCGTCACCGCCGGGCGTGTCATGGGCCCAGGCGCCGGATGCGGCGGCGACGGAGGCCGCGCAGAGGGCGAGCGACGCGGCGCCCGCCCCCAGCAGGCGGCGCGCGGTGACACGTCTGGCTATGGACATACGTATCCCATCTCAGGAGCCCGAGGAGAGCGGCATGGAGACACCGGCCCCATCGGTCATATGCGGCACGGCGTGATCACATGGTGGTTCCCGAGGTTTGAACCTGTCAACCTGCGCTGATGCGGGGGGAGTTGACGCCGCCGTCACAATTCCGCCACATCGGGAACGATCCCCTCCGGCAGACAGGACCGGGCGCCGGCTAGCCCACCGTGGGGCTGGGGCTGGGGGTGGCGCCGCCACCGCTGCCGCCGGTGGAACCGTCGATGTTCAGGGGGCTGGACGTGGCGTTCGGCGGCGGGGTGAGTACGACCTGCGGCTGCCCGGCGGGCGGGGGCGGTGGGGTCAGGTCGGCGTCGGGCAGCTTCGGCGGGGTGGTCTGCTGGAAGATGGTCTGGTCGAAGTCGACCAGACCGGTCTTCTCCATCACCGTGATGTGGTCGAGCACGGTGTCGTTGGCCTGGTCGGCCAGGGCACGTATGAGCGTGTTCTTGGTGGTGGACCGGATCTTCGCGATGGTGTTGAAGATCGAACCGTGCGTCATCCGCAGGATGTTGGCGAAGTCGGAGTCGAACTTCTTGCCGCTCTCGGACTTCAGCTGGGTGACGAAGCCCTCCTGCTGTGGACTCGCGATGTTGGGCAGCGTGATGTTCAGCATGGGCGCGATCTTGCGGCAGGAGGCGTCCAGTGCGGCGTGCCCGTCGACCAGGTGCCGGCTCGCGGTGACGACCGCCTTCGTGGTGCCCTTCTGCAGCCCGATCTGACCGACCGGGTACTCCCACAGACCGGCCGCGCGCACCTTGACCACGAAGTCACGGTCGCCCTCGGTCAACGGCCCCCACTGCGTCTGGGCGATGACCAGGTCCGGCGAACTGGAGACCTTGCTCACTCCCAGCATGCTCGGGTAGACGAGCGCCCCCAGGGTCAGGATCAGGGCACCGCCCACGAAGAGAGTTCCCGCCGCGTTCCGCGAAAAGCGCACCGTGCCTCCTGGCCGTTCGTGAATCCCGGCCACCAGTACGGATGCGGCAGGTGTGGGAGTCTTTTGGTTTGGCAAAATCTACGGGGAGTCGGGGCGGGTGTGTGAGGGGGTACGTGTCAGCGGCGATGCCGGTTGATGGAACATTGACCCCCTCGCGGGCGAGTCCTGGTGAGCCCCGGACCTAGATTCGCCGCATGCCCCCACAGCCTCCCCCCAGAGTTCCCGCCCCTCTTCCCGTCCTGCCCTATCGCAAGCCGACCAAGGGCCGTGACTACTGGGTGCTGGACGACGTGCTGCCCGACGTGGACGCCGTGCGGGAGCGGTGTCTCGCCAAGGACGACTGGGTCCAGGGGTATCCGTACACGTCGGAGACCTGGCCGGGACTGCGCACCATGCCCGGGCTCGAACCCGCCGAACTGGGCCGGGTGGAGCGGCTGGTGAAGAAGGCCACCGGCGCCAAGGAACTGTGGGTGCAGCGGGCGCCCGGCGGCGGGACCCTCAATCACAACTGCGTGCAGGTGGTGGGCGAAGGCGAGAGCGAGCCTAGGCCGCACACCGACTCGCGTGCGCTGTGCCGGTATGCCGCCGTGCTGTATCTCAACCCCGGTGTGCCCAAGGACTGCGGGACCAGCTTCTACCGGCAGTCGATGCCCGGCGGGCGCCTCGGCGGCAATGTCGTCCAGGCCCCGCACAACAACCTCGTCGAGGCCCTGGGGACGCGGTTCGTCGCGCCCGACGCCTTCGAGGAGGACGTACGGGTTCCGCACAAGTACAACCGGCTGCTCCTCTACAACGCCAACCTCGTGCACAGCGCCACCGGTTACTCCGGCAGGACGCTGGAGGAGAAGCGGATGACCGCCGTCTTCTTCTGGATGGCGTGAGCGGATGGCCTGAGCCTGGCCGGGGCGTCAGTAGCGCAGGGCCGTCCCCACCTCCGGCTTCACCTGGCCCGAGAGGTTGTGCGTGCTGCGGGCCGTGCCCGTGCCCGTCTTGCCCGCCGCCACGTCGCCGATGGTGACGACCACCGAGTCGAGGAGGTTGCCCCCCGGGTCCTTGAAACTGACCTGGACGGCGAAGGACTTGGTGGAGTCCGCCGTGTTGTTCGCCGTGACCTCCACCGTGGTGCGGCCGTCGGAGGCGGTGGCGGGCGTGCCGAGCTTCACCTCGTCCTTGGCGTTGATGCCGTTCTTCACCTCGGCGAGCCGACGCCGGGCCTCCGCAGACGCCGACGCGACCACGTCCTGGCCCTTCGAGGCGAGGGACGACGCGGCCGACGCCGCCTTGCTGACGGCGGCCGACGCGGCCTTGCTCGCCTCGGGCGACGCCTTGCCGCCGTCGGAGCAGCCGCTCAGCGCCGTGCCCAGCGCCGCCGCCAGCACCAGCGCCACACCCGTTCGATAACCCGCCATCACGTACGCCTCCATCGGTGTCACTCGGCCACGCTGTCCCACCCAGTCAAGATCCGGATCCGCGCCGGCGCATGTCGACGTCACCCGTACGGCGCAACGCCCGGTTGCCCGTCCTCACCCGGTTCGGGTGAGGCCATGACGCACCCGGTGTGCGCAGGCTGAGGGCAGCAGACAGCCGCGGCCGGGTGACGGCCCGGGGCGGCGGGAAATCCGGCGGTAGATCCGGAGGGAAGACGTGGACACGGTGTACCTCGCGTACGACTATCCGCTGCTGAGCGCGTTCTGGACGATGCTGTGGTTCGTCCTGCTGGTCATGTGGTTCGTGCTGCTCTTCAAGGTGATCGTGGACGTGTTCCGGGACGACTCCCTGAGCGGCTGGGCGAAGGCGGGCTGGCTGGTGTTCGCCATCGTGCTGCCCTTCCTCGGCGTCCTGGTCTATGTCATCGCCCGCGGCAAGGGCATGGGGCAGCGCGAACTCGCCGAGGCACGACAGCGGCAGGCGGCCTTCGACTCGTACGTCCGTGAGACGGCGGCCCCGCAGAGCCGGCCCAGCAGCTCGGACCAGCTCGCCAAGCTGTCCGAACTGCGCGACCACGGTGACATCACGGAGGACGAGTTCCGCCGGGCCAAGGAAATGGTGCTGAGCGGCCGTTCCCCGAGATGAAACGAACGTGAGCGGCGGCCGGAACACCGGATGGGCTCGGCTGGCACTGCTCGCCCTGGCGGCCGGCGTACTGGTGCCGCTGCTGGCGGCCGGGCTGACGAGCGTGCTGTGGGCGCTGGCCGGCCTCGCGGGGCTGGCGCTCACCGCCGCCGGGCTGTGGTGGGCCCTCGCGCACACCGGCGTCGTACGGGCCGCGGGAATGCTGCTGGCGGTGGCCGCCCCGCTCGCGGTCCTCGCCCTGTACGCCGCGCACGGGCTGATCTGGGAGGCCGCCCTCTCCCTGGGCCTGTGGATCCTGGCGGTCACGGCCGCGCGGATCGCCCTGACGCCCTCGGGAGCGGCTTCCGGACGCCACCGTGACACGGGCCCCGCCGCGCCGCCGCGCCGTGCGTGGCTCCTGATGAACCCGAACGCCGGCGGCGGCAAGGTGGCCCGCTTCCATCTGGCCGAGCGGGCGCGGGCGGCGGGCGCCCGGGTCGTCCTGCTGGACCCCTCGCTCCACCCGGACGTGGCGGAGCTGGCCCGCAGCGCGGTGGCGGAGGGCGCGGACCTGCTGGGCGTGGCGGGCGGGGACGGCACACAGGCGCTGGTGGCACAGGTCGCGGCCCAGCACGATCTGCCCTTCGTGGTGATTCCCGCCGGTACCCGCAACCACTTCGCCCTCGACCTCGGCCTCGACCGCGAGGATCCGGCGGCCTCTCTCGAGGCGCTGACCGACGGCGAGGAGCTCCGGGTCGACCTCGGGTTCGCCGCCGACCGGGTGTTCGTCAACAACGCCTCGTTCGGGACGTACGCCGCCGTGGTGGGCGAGCCCGCCTACCGGAACCGGAAACTGCGCACGATCCTGCGCACCCTGCCCGACCTCCTCACCGGTGACGAGGCGCCCAGACTGGGGATGCGGTCGGGCAAGCGGCATCTCGACGGGCTCCAGGCGCTGCTGGTCAGCAACAACCCCTACCGGCGTGCCGCCGACGCGTCCCGTCCGGGCCGCAGGGAATGCCTGGACTCCGGGCTGCTGGGCGTGGTGTGCGTGCGGGTCGGCAGTACGGCCCAGGCGGCGCGGCTGGTGAGCGGTGCGCGCTCGCCGGGCCTGATGCGGCTGACGGCACGGGAGGTGGTGGTCGAGGCGACCACGCCCACCGTCCCGGCCGGTGTCGACGGGGAGCACACCATGCTGCCCGCGCCCGTCGTGTGCCGGATCGTCCCGGGGGCGCTGCGGGTGCGGGTGCCGCGCCGCCGTCCCGGTGCGCCGGTGAGCAGGCCGACGGCCGACTGGCGGCGGGTCCTGCGGCTGGCGCTGCGGCCGGGACGCCGTACCTGAGACCGGGGTGCCGTGCCTGAGAGCGGTGCGCGGGCCCTACGCCTGTGCGGTGCTCCTGGCGGCGCGCCTGGCCACGAGCTTGCCCAGTTCCCACAGCACCAGCAGCACCAGCGGCGGCACCAGTGCCCAGCCGAACTGCCGCACCGTGATCTGAGTCGTCCCCAGCAGCCGCTGGAACCCGTCCATCTGGGTGACCAGCACCGCGAGCGCGAACTCCGCGAGCATCGCCCAGTTCATCTGCTTGCTGTCGAAGGTCGCGGTGGTCAGGACGGTCTCCGTCTCGCTGCGGCACTCCAGCGCGGCCACGATCAGACAGAGCGCGAAGGAGGTGAACGCGATCGACTGGCCGACGGCGGTGCTGCCGTAGTGCGACTCGCCCAGCTTGATCAGGGCGAGCAGCCCGATCGTGATCACGAGCCCGGACAGCCCGACCGTGATCATCACACCCTTGGTCAGCACGGGCTCGCCGCGCGGCCGCGGCAGGCGCTCCATGAGCCCCGGGCTCTGCCGGTCGAAGCCGAGCGCGAAGCCGAAGGCGGCGTTGACGAAGAAGTGGATCCACAGCACCTGGGCCGGGGAGAAGGGTTCACCCGCCGCGATGTCGAACAGCGTCGCGCCGAGGAACGTCAGCACGAACACGACCAGGAGCACCAGGACGAAGCGGATGTACTTGGTGAGGTTGTCGTAGATCTTGCGGCCCTGCTCCACCGCGAAGACGATCGTGGCGAAGTTGTCGTCGGCCAGCACCATCCGCCCGGCGTTCTTGGCGACCTCGGTGCCTGAACCCATGGCGATGCCGATGTCGGCCGCCTTGATGGCCGGGGCGTCGTTGACGCCGTCGCCGGTCATGGCCACCACGTCGCCCTTCTTCTTGAGCGTGTCGGCGAGCAGCACCTTGTGCTCGGGGGCGACCCGGCCGACCACCCCGATCCCGTCGATCCGGGCGAGCCGCTCGTTCTCCGGCAGGGCGGCGAAGTCGGCGCCCAGCATGGCCTCGCCCTCGATACCGAGCTGCCGCGCGATGGCGGCACCCGTCACGACGTCGTCCCCGGTCACCATCCGCACCCGGATGTGCGCGGACTGCGCGTCGGCCACCGCGGCCCGCGACTCCTCGCGGGGCGGGTCGACCATGCCGACCAGGCTCGTCATCTGGAGGTCGGTGACATGGGCGAGCAGGTCGCCGTCGGGATCGAAGACGGCGGGGTCGAGGTCGCGGCGAGCGGCGGCCATCACCCGCAGGCCCTCGCCGCCCATGCGCTCGACATGCGTCTGGGCCCGCTGCCGCAGCTCCTCGTCCCAGGGGACGCTCGTACCGTCCCGCAGCGCGGTGGCGGCCCTGGCCATGACCGCGGGCGCCGCCCCCTTCACGAAGCACCGCACGACCGGACGGTCCGCCGCGTCCGTGGCCGAGTGGAAGGTGGCCATCAGCTTGTACGACGGGTCGAACGGCAGCGTGGCCAGCCGGGGCAGCCGGGTCCGGGTGGCGTCGATGTCCAGCCCGGCCTTGTGGCCGAGCACCAGCAGGGCGCCCTCGGTGGGGTCGCCCACCACCGTGCCGTCCACCAGCCCCGCGTCGCTGGCCATGACATACGGCAGGATCACGTCCTCCAGGCCCGGGTTGCTGCCGACGGCGTGGTGGATCCTGCCCTCCAGGCCGTACCCGGTGCCGGAGACGGTGTAGCGGTCGCCGGGGTCGAGGACCTCGACGACCGTCATCTGGTTCATGGTGAGGGTGCCGGTCTTGTCGGAGTTGATGGCCGAGGTGAACCCCAGCGACTGCACCGACGGCAGGTCCTTCACGATCGCCTGACGCCGGGCCAGGTCGACCCCGCCGATCGACAGGATGGTCTGGGTCACCGTGGGCAGGGCCTCCGGAATGGCGGCGATGGCCAGCGAGACGGCGCTCACGAAGAGCGCGTCCCACGCCGTGCCGCGGCCGCGCCCCAGGACGAACATCACGATCATCGTCAGTCCGGCCGCCCCGGTGATCCACAGGGTGAGCCGGTTGAGCTCCCGGTCCAGCGGCGAGGTCTCGCGGGGCGTCGCCGACAGCATCCCGGAGATACGGCCGAGTTCGGTGCCGGCGCCGGTGTCCGTGACGATCACCGTCGCGCTGCCGTGCGTGACCGGCGTGTTCATGAACGCCATGTTCGTGCGGTCGCCCGGTGCCAGATCGCCGTCGGCCAGGGTCGCCGGGTCCTTGGCGACGGGCACGCTCTCGCCCGTCAGCGCCGACTCGTCGATCTGCAGCGCGCTGGCCGCGACGATCCGGCCGTCGGCGGGGACCTCGTCCCCCGCGGCGAGCAGCACGATGTCGCCGACGACGACCTGTTCGGCCGGGATCTCCGATTCCGATCCGTCCCTGCGCACCCGGGCGGTCAACTGCAGCATCGACCTGAGTGCGTTCATGGCGCTCTCGGCCTTGCCCTCCTGCCGCATGCCGACGACCGCGTTGAGGACCGTCAGCACGAGCAGCAGGATGCCGGTGTTCCACTCCGCGATCAGGAAGGACACCACGGCGGCGGCGACCAGGACCAGTTGCATGTAGCTGCGGTACTGGGCCAGATAGCGGCGCCAGCCCGGCAGGGGTTTCTCCTCCGGGAGCGCGTTCGGGCCGTTCTCCGCGAGGAGTTCGGCCGCCCGCGCCGAGGACAGTCCCACGGCCGGATCCACCCCGAACGCGGCGGCGACCTCCTGCGGCGGGCGCGCGTACCACGCCTGGTTCTGCGTCGCCCCTTCGTGCGGGGCATCCGTCTGCGCGGTCATGGCGCGGGGCCTCCTCTCAGCCCTCTTCCAGCCTCGATCAGCCGCTTTCGCTCAGCCTCTTTCAGCGCTTCTCGCCGGATCCCCCGGACGCGGCGGAGGCGGCGTACGGGTCCGGGGCGGCACCCTTGGGTGCCTCGCGCTCCAACTCCCGCTTCACCTCGGCCAGTTCGTGCCGGGTCTCAGCGCTGACCTGCGGGAACCGGGGATCGATGCTGATCAGAGTGTGCGCCAGCACCGCGGCGGCGCAGACGCGCGCGAACCACTTGTGGTCGGCCGGTATGACGTACCAGGGCGCCCAGCGTGTGCTGGTGGCGGACAGCATCTCGGAGAACACCCGCTGGTAGTCGTCCCAGCGGGTCCGCTCCCGGGCGTCGGCGGGCGAGAACTTCCAGTTCCGCTCGGGAACGTCGATGCGCTTGAGGAATCGGATGCGCTGCTCTTCCTTCGACAGGTTCAGGAACATCTTCACGACCCTGAAGCCGTTGTCGGTGAGATAGCGCTCCCAGTCGTTGATCTCCCGGTACCGCCGCTCCCACACGTCTCCGCGCCGGGCCGCCTCCGGCAGCTTCTGCCGGTCGAGGTTCTCGGGATGCACCCGTACGACGAGGACCTCTTCGTAGTGGGAGCGGTTGAAGATCCCGATCTCGCCGCGCCGCGGCAGATGGCGGTTGTAGCGCCACAGGAAGTCGTGGTCGAGCTCCTCGGCCGAGGGCACCTTGAAACTGGTGACGCGCACACCCTGGGGATTGACGCCGCTCATCACATGGCGGATCGTCCCGTCCTTGCCGGCCGCGTCCAGCGCCTGCAGACACACGAGGACCCCGTAGGTGTCCTGGGCGGCCAGCCGCTGCTGGTAGTCGGAGAGCAGTTCGATGCCGTTGCGGAGCAGCTCGACGCCCTCCTTTTTCTTGCGGGCGCCCGCCGTCTTGTAGCCGGGGTCGAAGTCCTCCGCCAGATGCACCTCGGTGCCGGGCGGGACCCGCAGGGGCTCTATGAAGTCCGCGATGCGCTCGGCTCTCTCGTCGGCCATGGTCCACCGTCCCTTCCGCCACGCGGGCCACCTGGGCCCCCCAAGCCATGCGGGCCACGCGGGCCCGCCGACACCGCGGTCGCGCACGGGCAGCGTCCCTCCGCCGCACGGGGGGCGGCCTCACCCGCGACGGGTGGTTCGGCGCCGTACGAAGGCGGTCCGGCCGTGCTGGCCGGTCATGGGCATGCCGCCTGGCTCGGGTCCCGTTCCATGCGGCAGGATGCGCGGGTGAACGACCACATGGCGCAGTCCCCGCCACCCCCCGTCCTGCAGCCGGTCCGAGGTGCCGCCCGGGTCGCCGTCGCCGCTCTTCTGCTCGCCGGTGCCGCCTGGGTGGTCCGGGCGGTGTGGGAGATCCGGCTCGCCGTGGCGGGGGAGCCCGCCTCCGGGCCGCCGGACCGGGGCGACGGCAGCCATCGTCCGCTGACGGCGCTGGAGGACTCGTACCACGTCGTCGTGACGGCCGGCGGGGTCGTCGCGCTGATCTGCGCCCTCGTGTTCCTGTCGTGGCTGTGGCGGGTCCGGGACAACGCCCGGGTCCTCTCCGGCCGCCCGGCGCGCTACTCCGATATCTGGGTCTACGTGGGCTGGAGCGTGCCCGTCATGAATCTGTGGGTGCCCCGCGGGCTGGTCGCGGACGTCTACGAGGGGAGCACGGGGGGCAAGCCGGCGCCGATGATCCTGAACATCTGGTGGGTGCTGTGGCTCGTCGGCATGGTGAGCGGGGTCGGGCTGCTGTACCAGGACTCGAAGGACGAGGTCGTCGAGCGGGCGTACACGGAGCTGTGGCCCCTGCTGGCGTCCGACGCGGCGGTGGTGGGCGCGGCCGTGGCCGCCGTGTTCGTCGTACGCGCGGTGACCGCCGTACAGCTGGAGCGCGGGGCCGCGGGCGCTGCGGCGCCCGTCCCGGCCGCGTAGCGGGTGTTACCCCGGCTCGGCCCTACGGGTGCGGCGCCCCCGGGGAGGCAGTACGGTCACGCGTCATGAGCACCATTGCCATCGTCGGGGCCGGTCCCGGACTGGGTGCGGCCGTCGCGCGCCGGTTCGGGCGCGAGGGGTACGGCGTCGCGCTCGTCGCCCGCGACCGGGCCCGGCTGGACGCCCTCGTCGGCGAACTGGGCGCCGGGGGGATCACCGCGCGCGGGTTCGTCGCCGATGTGCGCGACCCGGAGGCGCTGGCGGCGGCCCTCGCCTCGGCGGGCGCGGAGGTCGGGCCGGTCGAGGTGCTGCAGTACAGCCCGGTGCCGCAGCGGGACTTCATGCGGCCGGTGCTGGAGACCACGCACCAGGATCTGCTCGGGCCGGTCGAGTTCTCGGTGTACGGCCCCGTCGTCGCCGTGCAGCAGGTGCTGCCCGGTATGCGGGCCCTGGGCCGCGGCACGATCCTGTTCGTCAACGGCGGCAGCGCCGTCGTGCCGCACCCGGAGCGCGCGGGCACCTCCATCGCGTTCGCCGCCGAGAGCGCCTACGGCCATCTGCTGCACGACCGGCTCGCCCCGGAGGGCATCCACGTCGCCCAACTCGTCGTCCCCGGCTCGATCGTGGCGGGTCACCCGCGCAAGGACCCGGCCGTGCTCGCGGAGACCCTGTGGGGCATGCACCGGGACCGCCACGGTTTCCGTCACTACGCCGACGACCTCGACAGCTGACCCGGCCACGTTCCATCTCGATCACTTGTTCGATCTCCCGTCGGTGGCCGCTCCACAGTGTCGGAAATCGATTCGTGCGCAACGATAGTGGTAGATCCGGAATGCACCGGAACGCACCCTCTGAAGGGGGTCGAGATGGCTGTGGAGATCCCTCCCCTGATAAAGCCCTCGCGGCTCAGGCGCCGCGCAGGCCTGCTGGGCGAGTGCCTGGCAGAGTTCCTGGGGACCTTCGTCCTCATTGCGTTCGGATGCGGTGTCGTGGCGATGGCTGTCGCGGCGCTGCCCGGCTCGGGTCGTGCCGCGACCCCAACGACGATCTTCCTGGCGGCGGGCGACTGGCTGCTGATCACCTGGGGCTGGGCCATGGCCGTGGTCTTCGGCATCTACGTGGCCGGCGGCGTCAGCGGAGCGCACATCAACCCGGCGGTGACGCTGGCGTTCGCCGTGCGCCGCAAGTTCCCCTGGATCAAGGTCCTCCCGTACTGGCTGTCGCAGGTCCTCGGTGCCCTCGCCGGGGCGGCGCTGGTCTTCGGCGTCTACCACGACGCGATCAACGCGTACGACGCGGCCTCGAAGGATCCGCATGTGGGCGGGAAGACGCTCGCCTCGTTCTCGATCTTCGCCACCTTCCCGGCGCCGTACTTCGGCGGCGGCGTCTGGGGACCGTTGTTCGACCAGATCGTCGGCACCGCCTTCCTGGTCATGTTCGTCGTGGCGGTCATCGACCTGCGCAACACGGCGGTGCGGGCGAATCTCGGCCCGCTGGTGATCGGCTTCGTCGTCGCCGCCGTCGGCATGTCCTACGGAGCGAACGCCGGATACGCCATCAACCCGGCCCGTGACTTCGGACCGCGTCTGCTCACCTGGTTCGCCGGATGGGACGGTTACGCCTTCCCGGGGGACGGGGCATGGTTCAGCAACTACTTCTGGATCCCCATAGTCGGGCCGCTGATCGGCGGCGTGATCGGGGTCCTGGTGTACGACCTGTTCATCGGCGACGTGCTGCACGCCCGCGCCCAGTTGGGCGAACTTCCGGAGCCGGGCCGCACCCGTCCCACCATCGACGAGGAGTGACGGCACTGTGTGCGGGGTGGCCGGAGCCTCCGGCCGACCCCGCTCACGCCGCTCTGTGCGCCGGCAGCCGGTCGAGCCCGTGCCGAAGAGGGTGCGAACGCAGAGCGGGGCGAGGACGCGGCCGACCGACTCGCAGGCTTCGGGCGGGTACTCGCCACGGGGGTGGGCACGGTCGAGCATCTCCCGGATCCGACCGGCGCGTTCGGCCCGGGACCGGAGCCCTTCGGGTCCGCTCACGTCGCGGGCCACGCCTGCCGGCGCAGGCCCGCAGGGCGCCCGCGAGTGTGCCGGTGTCGGGGACGGGTGACCCGGCGGTCGGCCGGGTGCGGGTCACCTCCGTGGACAGGGCTCCGATGGTGCCCCGGCGGCGGCGGTGGACACCGGAGTCGGCCGCACCCGCCCGCACCGCCACCTCGGTGATCGTGAAGTGGCCGTGACCGCGCGCGGCGACCAGCCCGGCGACGGCACGGTGCGCCGCCGCCCGCACCCGGGTGCCCTCGAACCCCGGTCCGCCTCCCCCGTACCCTGCCCAACCCCAACTCCCTTGCGAGGACAGGCGTGATCGCAGCGCCATCGGTGACAGGTTCTGGTCAAAATCTGGCCAAGTGTCGGACGTTTCCTCCCCTGCGTGGTCGGGTCTCCTGCGACGGCTGCATCAATGCCCCGCATGGGAGGATCCGTTGTCAGCACCCACCCGCAGGAGACGCAGGCTCACGATCTGTGCCCTCACCGTCTCCGCCGCGCTGGTGTCACTGCCCGCCAGTGCCGCACCCGGCAAGAACAGCACCCCCTTCGGCGCCCGCACCCTCGCCCGGCTCGCCGCCGAACGAACGCACTCGGCGGGCGGCGTCACCCACAAGGTCAGGGCCGCCGACGAGGACGACGGGAACGAGGCCGACGAGATAGCCGAGGGCGCCGACCAGTACGCCGAGGCCCGCACCTCGCCCGGCATCGTCGCGCCGGGCGCCTACGGAGCGGCCTGGAACAGTCTGGGCGAACTGCCTTCCGCCGGCGGACGTTGGCACCATGTCACCGACCTGCCCTACAACTCCGACGACCCCCGCTACCGCGACTACGACTCCAACTCCAGCGGCGGCGCGGGCAATGTCACCGGCCGGATGGCCGCGGTGGCCGCCGACAACGACGGCTACGCCTACGCCGGAAGCGCCGGCGGCGGTGTGTGGCGGTCGCACACCGGCGGCGGGCACTGGCGGCCCATCAGTGACCGGCTGTCCTCCCAGTCCACCGGCGCCCTCGCGCTCGACGGGGCCGGCCGGCTGTGGCTCGGCACCGGCGAGGCGACCACCAACGCGGACGCCTACCTGGGCAGCGGCGTCTACGTCCTGACCCACCCGCACCACGGGAGCTTCTCCACGCGCAGCCGGGTCGGCGGCGACGAACTGGAGAGCACCACCGTCCACCAGCTGCGCTTCGGCGCCGGCAAGGTGTGGGCGGCGACCAGCAGGGGTGTGTGGAGCCACTCCACGAAGAAGCTGACCGGCGCCTGGAAACTGGAGTTCGCGCCCAACCCCGACTATCTGCCGGGCGGTTCGAAGGCGCACGACTCCTCCGCCGCGTACAAGAACATCGCCAACGACATCGCGATCGACCCGAAGGACCCCTCCAAGGTGGTCCTGGCCGTCGGCTGGCGCAGCGGTGACGACTACAACGGCTTCTACACCAAGGTGAACGGCGCCTGGACACGGATCACCAGCGGCCTGGGTGACCTGCCCGCCGACGCGGACGGCGTCGGCAACGTCACCTTCGCCCGTTCCGCCGACGGCTCCCGCTACTACGCCATCGACCAGTCGCCGGAGCAGCTCAACACCAACCCCGACAGCGGTCTCGAAGGCATCTTCGTCTCCAAGTCGGGCTCCCCGACCGGTCCCTGGACGAAGATCGCCGACTACAAGGGCCTCGCGGCGGACGGCTCGGCGCTCACCACCAGCGGCTACATGCCGGGCGTCCAGGCCTGGTACAACCAGTTCCTCACCGTCGACCCGAGCGACCCGCAGCACGTGTACGCGGGCCTCGAGGAGGTCCACGAGACCAAGGACGGCGGCAGCACCTGGTCGGCGGTCGGCCCGTACTGGAACTTCGGCTTCCCCTGCTGGAGCATCGACCCCGCCAAGCAGACCGGTGACTGCAACCAGACCACCCACCCCGACCAGCACGGCGTCGCGATCGGCCGCTACCACGGCAAAAGCTTCGTGTACGTGGGCAACGACGGCGGCGTCTACCGGCGCCCGCTCGCCGGCGCCCAGGACTCCTCCGGCCACGCCACCGACTGGACCTCGCTCAACGACGGCACCATCGACACCCTCCAGTACTACTCGGTGGGCATCGGCAAGGACCTGACCTACGGCGGAGTCTCGGTCACCGGCGGCCTGCAGGACAACGGCCAGTCCATGCTGCGCGGCAACGACACCGTGATGGGCTCCAACTTCGGCGGTGACGGCACCGACACCCTCACCGACCCGGCCAACGGCTGCAACATTGCCCAGGGCTACGTCTACCTCGCCATCCAGGTCACCCAGAACTGCGCGGTCAACGACGGCAGTTGGGTCACCGACCCGAGCAAGGTCACGTCGTACAACGTCGCCCCGGCCGACAGCGCCACCAGCGAGGCCCGCTTCGTCGCCCCGCTCGCGGCCGACATGTTGGACAGCTCGACCTGGATCGCGGGCGGCCGCCATGTGTGGGTGCAGACCCATGGCTACGCCATCCGCAGCGGCTCGGAGTGGAAGAGCCTGTACGACCTCGGCGCCGGCCGCACCGCGACCGCCGTCGCGGCCTCGGGCGGCAAGGTGTACGCGGCCTGGTGCGGCCCCTGCAACAACCAGGGCTTCGCCCGTGGCATCGCCGTCGGCAACGCGGACGGCACCGGCTGGCACGACATCACCCTGCCGGTGGACGGGACCGTACCCAACCGCTACCTCAGCGGCTTCGCCGTGGACTCGAAGAACGCCGACCACGTGTACCTCGCGGTCAACGGCTTCTCCCGGCACTGGACCGAGGGACCCGGCGCCGGCGTCGGCCATGTCTTCGAGTCCAAGGACGGGGGCACCACCTGGAAGGACATCTCGGCGAACCTTCCGGACGTGCCGACCGACTCCGCGGTCGTCACGGCGAACGGCGGCCTCGCCGTTGCCACCGACCTCGGTGTCGTCTACCGCGCGCCGGGCCGTACGACCTGGCAGCGCGTGGGCCGGCTCCCGGCCGTCGCCGTGCTCCAGCTGAAGCTGAGCCCGGACGGCCGCACGCTGTACGCGGCCACCCACGGCCGTGGCATCTACACCGTCAAGGTCAGCGACTGCGACTGACCGATGTGAGGCGGAGGGGTGGTTCCGGCCGCAGCCCGGTTTCCGGGGGCCGGGGTCACCCCTCCCGCGGGTACGGCACCACGTTCACGTCCAGCGTGAAGGCGACGGCCGGTGCGCCCGCCACGTCCGGCGCCTTCGCCGTGACGGTCACCTTGGCCGTACCGCCCCGGGTGCCCGCGCAGCGCAGCGAGGCCCGGGCGGTGCCGTCCGGGTCCACATGCCAGCCGGACGGCAGCACGAAGACGGGCGCGGAGCTGCGTACGGCCGTCCACCGCTTGTCGTCCGCGCGGGGTCGGAGAACGAGGGACACCACGGTCCCGGGCCGTGCGCACAGCCGCCGTACCGGCGCGTCACCGGGGGCCACGGTGACCTGCGCCCGCCCGGCGACACAGCCGCCCGCCGGGGCGGAGGCCGAGGACGGGGCCGAGGGCGATGACGCGGACGCAGGCGGCGCGGTCGTCCGGTTCGGTGCGCCGGGCGTCGGTGACGCTGAGCCGCCACCCGTTCCGGAAGGCCCTGTGGAGGGCCCCGTGGAAGGTCTGCCGGACGATCCCCCGTCGGATCCCCCGCCGCCCGGCCCGCCGCACGCCGCCAGGGCGACCACCCCGGCCACCAACCACGCCCCGGCCCACCACCGCATGCCCGTACCTCCCGGCCCGCTTCTCCGGACTCCAGCATGCCCCGGCGAATGTGATGCAGTTCACGCTTCGACTAGGCTGGTCGGTGAGGGAAGTGATTCCGTTGTCCATCGCCTGGGACGACATCGGCGGGCTCGTCGATGCCCATGAGCGTTTCCTGGCCGGTGAACGAGTGGACGCGGACGTCCGCGGCCCGGTCCTGGACTCCTGGAAACGGTGCAGGTCCGTAGGGCTCGAGCCGCACCGGCTGCTGCTCCCCTACACATCGGATCCGGCACTGGACGACCCGCTGCTGCGGGCCGCCGACCCGGTGCTGAAGCAGCTTGCCGACTCGCTCGCCGACGTGAACATGATGGTCGTGCTGTGCGACGGGCAGGCCCGCCTGATCCGCCGCTACGGCGGTGACCCGCGGCTGCGCGCACGCCTCGACGAGGTGCACTTCGCCCCCGGGTTCGACGTCTCCGAGCAGGCCGCGGGCACCAACGGCGTCGGCACCGCGCTGGCGGAGCGGGGCCCGGTCTTCGTCGCCGGCCGTGAGCACTTCGCCGACTGTCTGCTGCCGTTCGCCTGCGCGGGCGCGCCCGTCCGCAACCCGCTCAGCGGCCAGATCGAGGCCGTGCTCGACCTCACCTGTCTGCGCGGTGACGGCGACCCCGCCATGCTGACGCTGGCCCGGGACGCGGCCCACGACATCGAGGCACGGCTGCTCGGCCAGGCCGCCGAACGCGAACAGGCCCTGCTGGCCGCGTACCGGCACGCCGATGCCGGCGGACTGCCCCCGACGGGCGAGCCACCGCCCCCGTCGGCACGGGCGGCCGGCCACAACGGCGGCGAGATCGGCCGGCTCGACCTGGCCGTGCTGCGGGAGAAGGCCGAGGAACTCATCGCCTCTCCGCAGCACACCGTCGAGGAGGTCGAGCTCTCCGACGGCAGGACCGCCACCCTGCTGCGCCGCCCGGTCAGTTCGGCGACCGGCGAGACGGGCGCGGTCGTCGAGGCCCGGGTCCTCGGCGGCCCGCGGCTGCGCCATGTGCAGCCCCTGGCACCCGCACCGGTACCCCTGGCGGTCCCGGCGCGTTCCGCCGTACGCGCCGTCGTCCCCGCCGTCGTACCGCCGCTCGCCGAGACCCCGCCGGTCCGGCCGGCACCCACCCGGGCCACCGGCGACGAGGACGGCACCGACACCGACGGCTGGCTGCTGCTCCTCGGCGAGCCCGGCGTCGGCCGGCTCGCCGTCCTGGCCCGTCGGCGCCTGGAGCTGCTGCACGACGCCGGCGTCCGGATCGGCACCACCCTGAACGTCACCCGCACCGCGGAGGAACTGGCGGAGGTCACCGTCCCCCGCTTCGCCGACTTCACAGCCGTGGACCTGCCGGACGCGGTGCTGCGCGGCGAGGAGCCGGGCCCGCTCGGCGCGGACGCCCCGCTGCGCCGGGTCGCGCTGGGCGCCCTGCACGAGGACTCCCATCTGTACGGCGTCGGCGACACGGTGCGCTACGTCCCGACCGCCCCGCAGGCGCGCGGCCTGGAGACCCGCCAGTCCGTGCTCGAACCCGTCCTGGCCGGGGCCGGCGGCTGGATCGCCCAGGACCCGGACCGGCTGGAGCTGGTGCTCGCGGCCGGGATCCACTCGCTCATCACCGTGCCGCTGCGGGCCCGTGGCACGACCCTCGGCGTGGTGAGCTTCTACCGCGCCGAGCGGCCCGCGCCCTTCGAGGACGACGATCTGTCCCTGGCCCAGGAACTGGCCGCCCGCGCGGCGATCTGCATCGACAACGCCCGCCGCTTCACCCGTGAGCACACCACCGCGCTCGCCCTGCAGCGCAGCCTGCTGCCCCGGGGGCGGCCCGAGCAGAGCGCAGTCGAGGTCGCCTACCGCTATCTGCCCGCGCAGGCCGGGGTGGGCGGCGACTGGTTCGACGTCATCCCGCTGTCCGGGGCCCGGGTGGCGCTGGTGGTCGGCGACGTGGTCGGCCACGGACTGCACGCCGCCGCCACGATGGGCCGGCTGCGCACCGCCGTGCACAACTTCTGCTCCCTGGACCTGCCGCCGGACGATCTGCTCACCCACCTCGACGACCTGGTCGGCGGGCTGGACCGGGGCGAGGGCTGGGGCCCGGCCGAGAACGCCCCGGACTCCGGCATCTCCGGCGCGACCTGTCTGTTCGCGGTGTACGACCCGGTGTCCCGGCGGTGCACCCTCACCCGCGCCGGGCACCCGGTCCCCGCGGTCGTCGGACCCGACGGCACGGTGGACTTCGTCGACCTGCCGCCCGGACTCCCCCTCGGCCTGGGCGGGATGCCCTTCGAGACGGCTGAGCTGGAGCTGGCCGAGGGCAGCCAGCTGGTGCTCTACACCGACGGCCTGATCGAGGACCGGCGACGGGACGTCGACACCGGCCTGGAGCAGCTCCGTACCGTCCTGGCCTCGGCCGGCCGGCCACCGGAGGACACCTGCGAGGCGGTGCTCGACGCGCTGCTCCCGGCCCGGCCGAACGACGACGTGGCCCTGCTCGTCGCCCGCACCCACGCTCTGGGCGCCGACCGGGTCGCCCAGTGGGACCTGCCCAGCGACCCGGCTGTCGTCTCCCGCGCCCGCGCCGCGGTCACCGAGCAGCTCGCCGCTTGGGGCCTGGACGAACTGGCCTTCACCACCGAACTCGTCGCCAGCGAACTGGTCACCAACGCCATCCGGCACGCCACCGGCCCCCTCCGCCTGAGGCTGATCCGCGACCGCGCCCTGATCTGCGAGGTCTTCGACGGCAGCGCCACGTCCCCCCGGCTGCGCAGGGCCAGGACAGAGGACGAGGGCGGCCGCGGCCTGTTCCTGGTCGCCCGCCTCACGGACCGCTGGGGGACCCGGTCCACGCCCGAGGGAAAGGTCATCTGGACCGAACAGCCACTGCCGCGGCCGACGGGCGGGCTCGGCGGCCGGTGGTGAGGATCGTCCGGGAGGGTCCGGGCCCTGTCCGCTGCTGCGGCTGATGCGTGCCCGTGCGCTGCCTCGGCGAGGTGCTCGCCGACAGCGCTGCCTGGCCCGCTGGGCGGGTGGGCTCGGCGGTCGGTGGTGGCGATCGTCCGGAGGTGGGCCTCGGCCCGGTGTCCGGCTGTGGCTGATCCGCGACCGTGTGCTGATTCGTGAGGTCTTCGAGGGCAGCACATTTCACGGTGGCCCGTGGGTGGGCTCCGTGGGCGGTGGTGGGGATCGTCCGGGAGGGTCCGGGCCCTGTCCGCTGCTGCGGCTGATGCGTGCCCGTGCGCTGCCTCGGCGAGGTGTTCGACGGCAGCGCTGCCTGGCCGGCCGGGCGGGTGGGCTCGGCGGTCGGTGGTGGCGATCGTCCGGAGGTGGGCCTCGGCCCGGTGTCCGGCTGTGGCTGATCCGCGACCGTGTGCTGATTCGTGAGGTCTTCGAGGGCAGCCATTTCACGGTGGCCCGTGGGTGGGCTCCGTGGGCGGTGGTGGGGATCGTCCGGGAGGGTCCGGGCCCTGTCCGCTGCTGCGGCTGATGCGTGCCCGTGCGCTGCCTCGGCGAGGTGCTCGCCGGCAGCGCTGCCTGGCCCGCCGGGCGGGTGGGCTCCGTGGGCGGTGGCGAGGTCGTCCGGGCGCGGGTCCGGGCTCAGCCCGCCGCTGCGGCTGGTGTTGGATCCGTGACCTCCGTCAGCATCCCGGCCGCCGCCCGGCGTGCGCTGATCTGCGAGGGGGGCTACGGCAGTGCCACCTCGCCGCGGCCGCCCGGAGGGCTCAACGGTCCGTGGTGAGGACCATGCGGAAGCGGGCCCTGCCCTCGGTCATCTTGGCGACCGCGGCCGCCGTCTCCTCCAGGGGGACCTCCTCGACCCAGGCCCGTACGCCGGTCTGGGCGGCGAAGCGCAGGGTGTCCTGGGTGTCCACGGCGGCGCCGGAGGCGTGGGCGTAGATCTTGCGGGAGTTGTTCAGGAGCTGGAGGGGGGTGACGTCGAGGCGGTCGGGTGAGACGCCGACCATCACGAGTTCGCCGCGCCGGCCCAGCCCGTCGATGGTGGCGGACATGGCCTCGGCGTTGGTGACGGTGGCGAGGACCACCTTGGCCCCGCCGAGCGACTCCAGGGCCTGGGAGACCTCCCCCGCGGTGCTGTCGATGTAGTGCGCGGCGCCGAGCTTGTGCGCCAGGTCCCGCTTCTCCTGGCCACGGGCGATGGCGACCGTGTCGAAGCCCATCTTCTGGGCGAACTGGACGCCCAGGTGCCCCAGACCGCCCAGGCCCAGGACCGCGACGACATCACCGGGGCGGGCGGCCGTGTTGCGCAGGGCGTTGAAGACGGTCACGCCCGCACAGGCCAGCGGCGCCGCCTCGACGGCGGTCAGCTGGTCCGGGATCGCCGCGAGGGCGACGGCGGGTACGACGATGGAGTCGGCGTAGCCGCCGGGGTAGGCGACGCCGGGGACCGACAGCCGCGGGCACAGCACGGCGTCGCCGTCGCGGCAGGCGTCGCAGTAGCCGCAGCTGCCGCCGTACCAGCCCACCGCGACCCGGTCACCGGTGTGCCATCCGGTCACGCCCTCGCCCACGGCGTCGATCCGCCCGGCGATCTCGTGACCGGGCGTCACCGGGAACGTGGTCCCGGGCAGCATGCCCGAGCTGATCAGCAGGTCGGAGTGGCACACCCCGCACGCCTCGATGGTGATCCGCACGGACCCCGGTCCCGCCTCTCGTGGGGCGACCTCGACCAGTTCCGGTGTGCCGCCGGGCACGGTGACCTGCGCGGCGCGCAGCGGGCCGGTGTAGGAAGTGCTGGACGCAGACATGAGCTAACCCTTCGTCACGGCGTGGAGCCTGGGGCGGGCCGCCACACGTACCGGCTCCTTCGGCCTCGGGGCTCCTTCGGCCGAGCCGGTCCGGGCGGATTTCCGTGGTCTGCACGTCCGACGATAGGCAGGGCGCGGCCCCCTCGCACGCGCGCGTGCCGCCCGCCGCTCACCCCTGGCGGGTGAGGCAGGCGCGCCACGGCGGCCGAACCATGGACGGGCAAGGCCAGGACGGCGCCTGCCCGGGCGCGGCGGCTCGACCGAGGAGGCCCCGTGGACCGGTATCCGCCCATCGCAGAGCACGGAATGGTCGGCGATCTCCAGACGGCGGCCCTGGTGTCGTCCGGCGGCACCGTCGACTGGTGGTGCACACCGCGCTTCGACTCGCCCAGTGTCTTCGCCTCGCTCCTGGACAGCGAGCGCGGCGGCCACTGCCGTCTCGTCGTCGACCTCCCGGAGGGGAACGGACTGACGGTACGGCAGCTGTATCTGCCCGACACGGCGATTCTGGTCACCCGGTTCATGGCGCCCGGAGGCGTCGGCGAGGTGGCCGACGTGATGACGCCGGTCGAGTCCACGGCACCCACGGACCGGCACCGCCTGGTGAGGATCGCGCGCGTCGTCCGCGGCAGCCTGCCCTTCGGCTTCACCTGCCGGCCGCGCTTCGACTACGGACGTGCCCCGCACACCCTCACGCTGGACGACGACCACGCCGCGGTCTTCCGCGGCCCGGGAACCGATCTGCACCTCCAGTCCACCACCGGCGTCGCCCTCCGGGCCGACGGGGACGACATCACCGCCCACTTCACCCTGTCGGCAGGCGAGGCGGCCGCCATGGTGCTGACCAGCACCGTGAGCGGCGGCACCGCTCCGCCCCGGCCGTCCCTGGGCGGCATCGTCGACGAGGTGGAGGCCTGCCGGGCCTTCTGGCTGGCGTGGCTGCGCTCGTGCACCTACCGCGGCCGCTGGCAGGACATGGTGAACCGCTCGGCGATCACGCTGAAGCTGCTGACGTACGCCCCCACCGGGGCGCCCATCGCCGCGGCCACCATGGGACTGCCCGAGCAGGTCGGCGGTGAACGCAACTGGGACTACCGCTACACCTGGGTGCGGGACGCCTCGCTCTCCGTCCGGTCCCTGATCGACCTCGGCTTCGAGGAGGAGGCGCACGCCTTCCGCCGCTGGCTGCGCGACCGTATCGAGGCCGGCGGCACCGCCTCCGGCGATCCCCTGCAGATCATGTACCGGGTCGACGGCGACCCCCGTCTGACCGAGGAGACCCTCGACCACCTGGAGGGCTACATGGGCTCCCGGCCGGTGCGGGCCGGCAACGCGGCGGCCGACCAGCTGCAGCTCGACATCTACGGCGAGGTCTCCGACGCCCTGGTGATCGGCAGGGACATCGGGGCGATCCGCGGCTGGCGGGCCATCAGCCGGGTGGTGGACTGGCTCGCCGACCACTGGGACCGGCCCGACGAGGGGATCTGGGAAACCCGTGGCGGCCGGCAGGACTTCACCTACAGCCGGCTGATGACCTGGGTCGCGTTCGACCGCTGCGTCCACGCGGCCGTCACCTGCTCCCGCCCGGCCGACGTCCGCCGCTGGACCGAGGTCCGCGACCAGGTCTTCGAGCAGATCGTGGAACGCGGCTGGCACGAGAAGCGGCAGGCCTTCGTGCAGCACTACGACACCGACGTGCTGGACGCCTCGCTGCTGCTCATGCCCCGGGTCGGCTTCATCTCCCCGCGGGATCCCGCCTGGCTCACCACCCTCGACGCCATGGGTGAGGAGCTGGTGAGCGACAGCCTGGTCTACCGCTACAACCCGGCCGCCTCGCCCGACGGGCTGCGGGGCTCCGAGGGGACCTTCAACCTGTGCAGCTTCTTCTACGTCGAGGCCCTGGCCCGCGCCGGCCGGCTCTCCCAGGCCCGGTACGCCTTCGACAAGATGCTCACCTACGCCAACCATGTCGGCCTGTTCGCCGAGGAGATCGGCCCCTCGGGCGAGCAACTCGGCAACTTCCCACAGGCGTTCACCCACCTCGCGCTGGTCACCGCCGCGATGGCCCTGGACGAGCAGCTGAGCCAGGCGGAGACACGGCCGGGAAGCCGCGACGACCTTCCGGTGGCCCAGGGCTTCGCGGTACCGGTCGCGCCCACGGGCGGGGGCGACACCGGTGGCTGACACGGACCGGACGAAACCGGCCTTGCCGGGACAGCGCGTCCTCGCCCCGCTGGCGCTGGCCCAGTTCATCTGCAGTTTCGCCGGCTCCAACATGAACGTGATGATCAACGACATCAGCAGGGACCTGGACACCACCGTGCAGGGCGTCCAGGTGGCCATCACGGTCTTCCTGCTGGTCATGGCGGCACTGATGATCCCCGGCGGCAAACTGACCGACCGCTACGGCCGCAAGCGGTGCCTCCTGGTGGGCCTCGTCGTGTACGGGATCGGGGCGCTGCTGAGCGCGGCCGCGCCGGGCCTCGGCGTCCTGATCCTCGGCAACTCGATCCTGGAGGGCGTCGGCACGGCCCTGCTCATCCCGCCCGTCTACATCCTCACCACGCTCCTCCACCCGGATCTGACCTCCCGTGCCCGCGCGTTCGGCGTGATCATGGCGCTGGGCGGCATCGGTGCGGCCGCGGGCCCGCTGATCGGCGGGCTCATCACCACGGCGATCAGTTGGCGGGCCGCGTTCGTGTTCCAGGCGCTGGTCATCGTGGTGATCGTCGTCCTGAGCCGCCATATCGAGGACCCGCTGCCGCCCGATCCGGACCGGCCCTTCGACACCGGCGGGGCCGTGCTCTCCGCCGTCGGCCTGGTCCTGATCGTCATGGGCATCCTGGCCGCGGACAACAATGTGTGGCTGATGATCGGCCTGCTGGCCCTCGGCGCGCTCGTGCTGTGGTGGTTCTTCCGCTCCGTACGGGCCAAGGAGGCGGCGGGCGAGGAGCCGCTGCTCTCGCTGTCCCTGTTCCACGACCGCACCTCCAACCTCGGGCTCGTCACGCAGAACGTCCAGTGGCTGCTGCTGCTGGGCTCGTCGTTCACGGTGGCCGCCTACCTCCAGGTGGTGCGCGGCTACGACGCCATCCGGACCGGGGTGATCTTCACGGCCGCCACGCTCGGGCTGCTGGTCACCTCGCTGTCCGCCGAGCGCCTCGCGAAGCGGTACCCCCAGCGGACGCTCATCATGACCGGCTTCGTCATCGCCCTCGCCGGCATCGCCGTACTGATCGCCCTGGCCGGCAGCTTCACCAGCGCCTGGGCCTTCGCACCCGGACTCCTCCTGATCGGCCTCGGCCTGGGTCTGATGCTGACGCCGTCGGTGAACGTCGTCCAGTCGAGCTTCCCCGAGGAGCGGCAGGGCGAGATCTCCGGTCTGTCCCGCAGCGTCTCCAACCTCGGCTCCTCCTTCGGCACGGCCATCGCCGGCACGATCCTGGTCTCCGGCCTCACCACCGGCGCCTACGCCGCCGCGATGATCGCCCTCGGCGTGGCCGGCCTCGGCGGCCTCACGGCGGCAGCCCTCCTGCCCCGACCGGCCGACCCGCACGACCCAGGAGGCCTGAGCGCCGCACCCCCACAAGACGCCACCCCGCCACGAAGCCTCGGGTGAGAGCCGGGGCCTTCGGCGGATACGTCAGGCCGCGCGCATCTCCGACCAGTGCGCGTTCTTCCTGGCCGAACAGGGCACCCCGGGCGCCATCGTGGAACACGGCCCGACGTCCACGATGTTCTCCACCCCGTCCGACCAGCGCACGGCGGACTACGTGGAGGGCCGCTTCGGCTGAGCCGCGAGGGCGCGGGGGCTACTTGTGCTTCCCGCCGCCCTTGCCGGTATCCGTCTGGCCGTTCCCGGCCGTGCTGCCCGTGCCACCGGAGTTGCTGCTGGACGTGCCGCTGCCGGAGGCGCCGGCGTTGCCCGCCGTGCTGTTGCCGGAGTTCGTGGAACCCTCGTGCGACTTGCCCGTCGTCCTGCCAGGCGCGGCCGTCGCCCGCGACAGCTGCTCGGCGCAGTACGAGGTGACCTTGGACTTGCCGCCGGCGGCCTCGATGAGCTGCTTCCAGGCCGTCGCGTCCAGGGCCTGGCCACGATCCTCGACCTGCTCATAGGCCCGGCAGTGCGCTTCGGTGTCCTTGGCGGTGTCGGGGTGGCCCGCCTTCCCGGGGCCACCGGACCTGGACGAGGCTGTGCCTCCCGGTCGGTCCGGGGCGACCGCCGAGGGGTGCGCGGTCCCGCGCCCGCTACCGGCACCGTCCGTGGACGAGCCGACGGAGCCGATGGCCGCGACCGCGACACCGCCCAGGGTGAGGCTGGCGAACACCGCGCCGAACGTGATCCTCAGGGGGCGCCGGGCACGCCGGGCCTCGGGCAGCCGCCAGTCGTCCCGGCGCCGGGTACGGGCCTGGTGCGCGCCCGCGGCGTGGGCGGCACGGAAGGCGGCCAGCGCTCGCTGCTCGGCCTCGGGTTTGAGGTCGTCCGCGCGTATGGCGGCGGCCAGCACCGCTTCCAGCGTGGTGGAGTCGTACGCGTCCCACGGTTCGGAGACGCCGCCAGGGTGTACACGTCGGCGGCCCGGAACTCCGTCGCCGCTCAGCCGTTCACCCATGTGCGTTTCCGTTCCTGTCCGACAGGTCTCGATCGTTCGGCGTACCGGGCCCGGCGCCTGTCCGCCGGCCCGCTGTCGCTGTTGTTGTCATGTCGACTTCCCCAGCGTCCGGGTGGCCTCATCCGTCACACCTCTCCCGCCTCGCTGCCGCCACCCAGCTGGTGGGCGAGGCGTTTGAGGCCTCGGTGGGCGGCGGTGCGCACCGCTCCCGGGCGCTTGCCGAGCACGCGTGCGCTGGCGGGACCGTCCAGACCGACGACGACCCGCAGGAGAACGGCCTCGGCCTGGTCCCGCGGCAGCCCCTGGACCAGCTCGAGGGCCCACTCGGTGGAGAGCGATTCCAGGGCCTGCTCGGATGTGCTGTGCGGGCCCGGCAGGTCGAGTACGTCCTGTTCGGTCCCACCCGACCGGGGACGTACCCGCTGCCGCCGCAGATGGTCCAGAGCCCGGTGCCGGGCGATCGTCGCGGTCCAGCCGCGGAACCCGGCGCCGTCGCCCTTGAAGCGTCCGATGTCGCGGGATATCTCCAGCCAGGCGTCGGAGGCCACGTCCTCGGCGTCGTCACCGACGAGACCGCGCAGATAGCCGAGCAGGCCCGGCTGCACGATCCGGTAGACGACCGTGAAAGCGGTCTCGTCACCGTCCTGGGCCCGCGCGACTGCAACGCTCAGTTCCCCGTCGCGCGACTGTACGCGGCGGGGTTGCCGTACCTGGCCCAAGGCTGTCCTCGTTCGCACCGGTCCGTAGCGATTCCGTACCATCCGCCGCGCTCGGGTCGCACGACGGCTCCATGATGACCAGCGTCTGTCGTCACGGAAGTGTCACAACGCACCAGGGGTCCTTCGCTTTCTCACCGGTGCAGCGCCGTCCCGGCCCCTCGGCGACGGGTGGAGAGGCCGCTCCGGAGAGTTGCGCCGCGCCGGGGGCCGCGCGGCTTGCGCCGCCCCCGGTCATGTGACGCTTCGCGCAGGCCATGCGCTGGGTGAGTGCCGGGTTGGGTACCCGCGCACGCCGAGGGAGACCAGCCGCTGGATGGGCGGCACGAAACATCGCCCCTCGGCTTCTCCCGGCGCCGCTCGTCTCTCCCCCCGTGAGCGGCGCCGAGAGGGACGGAGCGGCCGGAACCCCGCCCACTGCATGGGGTCCCGGCCGCTCCGCGCACGGTGCACGGCCCGGCCGACCACGGTGGTGCAGTGGTGAAGTCGCCGTTGACTTGCGGCGTTTGTGCCTGAATTGCGCGTATCGCGCGTCTTTTTATGCTATTTGCCCTTGCTGTGCGGTCGAGGTGTAACACTTCCGGCCGAGAGCGCTCTTTCCATGTGGACGACCATGTCGGTCGGCCAGGACAGGGGGCACGACCCGTGCATTGGACGGACGAAAGCGGCGCGGCGTACGGCGAAGATCCGTACGCCGGCGCCGGGTACGCGTATGCCCCCGGTCACCAGGGCAGCGGCGGCACCGTCCCCGACACGGCCACGCTGTCCTGGTATCCGGGGCAACCCGGGCAGTGGTCGCACACGGCGGATCGCTTCCGGACGACGGGACCGGCCCCCCTCGTCACGGCAGTGTGGGACGCCCCCCACGGTGACGTCTTCACCGCGATGCCTCCGGATTTCGGCACGCCCACCTACCCGGTTCCGGAACCGTCCGCACCGGAGAGCGAGCCGGCGTGGCCGGTCTTCGTCGATTCGTCGGGGCGCCGCCAGCGCCGCGTGCTCCGCGCCGCCCGGCTGCTGGTGATCCCCGCCGGCGGATACGTCGCCCTGCTGATCAGCGCGCTGCTGGGCGGCCCCAGCATCAGCTCTCCGTTCGTCCCGCAGCCGGACTCCGCGCACCGGACCACGCCCCACGCCACCGCATCCGACTCCGCGTCCGGCACCGGACACTCCGAAGAGCGCGCGACTCCCGCCGCGGCACAGAAGACCAGCCCCGCGGCGCGGCAGACCCCCGGCTCCGCCGATGGGTCGACGGCCTCCACCGTGCCCGCGGCCACGTCCGGGCCCACCTCCCCGTCCCCCACCTCGACCGCTCCCGTCGCAACCCCCACCTCCAAGGGGCGCGCCCTCGGCACGTCCCACAAGCCCGTGAAGTGATCCAAGGCCCCGACGTGACCGACCGCCGACGCCGCAACGCTCCTGCCCGCCGCCGCAGCCGCACTCGCCAGATCACACCCCGCGCCCACTGGCTGCTGCTGAGCGTGCTCGTGGTGACTCTGTCGACGGCCCTCCTGCTGCAGGGTTACACCCACCACATGTTCGGGATCACGTCGGATGCCGTGACCGGCCAACGAGGCCGGAACGAGGCGGTGCCCAGCAGGGTGATCCACGGCGGCCCCGTGATCGCGAACGCGGCCGGCACCGCGCACACTGCCCGGCTGAAGGCCGGCACCGTGGCCCTCACCTTCGACGACGGCCCCGACCCCGTCTGGACTCCGCGCATCCTGGACGTGCTGCGCCGCAACCATGTGCACGCGACCTTCTTCGTCGTCGGAACGGAGGTCGTGGACCACCCGGAGCTGGTCCGCCGGATCGTCGCCGAGGGCCACCAGATCGGCATCCACACGTTCACGCATCCCGACCTGGCCCGGCTCGCCCCGTGGCAGCGCTCACTGGAACTGCGCGAGACGCAGCTGGCGGTGGCCGGTGCCGCGGGCGTCACCACCGCGCTGCTGAGACCGCCGTACTCCTCGAAGAACGGTGCGTTGGACGACGCCGACTGGTCGGTCCTCCAGCAGGCCGACGAGGCGGGCTACGTCACGGTGCTCTCCACCCAGGACGCCGAGGACTGGCAGCGTCCCGGAGCGGACCGCATCATCGCCAACGCGACCCCGCACGGCCACGCCGGGCAGGTCGTGCTGATGCACGACGGCGGGGGTGACCGATCGCAGACCGTCGCAGCCCTCGATGCCCTGATCCCACGGCTCAAGGCACACGGCTTCCGGTTCGCGACGGTCGGCGCCGCGGTCGGCATGGCCGGACCCGTCCAGCCCGCCGGGCTCGGTGAACATCTTCAGGGAATTGCTCTCATCAAGGCGCTGCAGGCCGGCGACTGGGCCGTATGGCTGCTGGGCGTGCTGATGTACGCGGCCGGGGTGCTCAGCGTGCTGCGCGCGGCGGTCGTACTGGTCGCGGCCCGCCGGCACCGGCGGCTGCGGGCCAAGGGCCGCGGCCGGTCCTGGGGGCCGCCGGTGACCGAGCCGGTCAGTGTCATCGTCCCCGCCTACAACGAGAGCGCCGGGATCGAGGCAGCCGTGCGCTCACTGCTCGCCTCGGACCATCCGGTCGAGATCATCGTGGTCGACGACGGATCGACCGACGGCACCGCCGACCTGGTGGAGTCGCTCCGCCTGCCGGTGCGGGTGATCCGCCAGCGGAACGCGGGCAAGCCCGCCGCACTCAACACCGGGCTCGCCGCCGCCTCCTTCGACCTGGTGGTCATGGTCGACGGCGACACCGTCTTCGAATCCGACACCGTCCGCACGATCGTGCAGCCCTTCGCCGACGCCCGCGTGGGAGCCGTCTCGGGAAACGCCAAGGTCGTCAACCGCGGCGGCCTGCTGGGCCGTTGGCAGCACATCGAGTATGTGGTCGGGTTCAACCTCGACCGCCGTCTGTTCGACCTCGCCGAATGCATGCCGACCGTACCCGGTGCCGTCGGCGCGTTCCGCCGCCGCGCGCTCCTCGGCCTCGGCGGCGTCAGCGACGTCACCCTCGCCGAGGACACCGACCTCACCATGGCGCTGTGCCGCGCCGGCTGGCGCGTGGTGTACGAGGAGGACGCGCGGGCCTGGACCGAGGCACCCGCGTCCCTGAACGCCCTGTGGCGCCAGCGGTACCGCTGGTGCTACGGCACCCTGCAGGCGATGTGGAAGCACCGCGGAGCGCTCGTGCAGCGCGGCGCCGCCGGCAAACTGGGCCGCCGGGGCCTGGTCTATCTACTGCTCTTCCAGGTCCTGGTGCCGCTTCTCGCCCCCGTCGTGGACGTCTTCGCCCTGTACGGCCTGGTCTTCCTCGACCCGGTCCGGATCATCGGGCTGTGGCTCGCCTTCCTGCTGCTGCAACTGCTGATGGGGCTGTACGCGTTCCGCCTCGACGGAGAACGCCCGGGGCCGCTGTGGAGCCTGCCGTTGCAGCAGTTCGTCTACCGCCAGCTGATGTACCTCGTGGTGATCCAGTCCGTCTTCACCGCCCTGTCCGGCTCGCGGCTGCGATGGCAGCGCATGGAGCGGTACGGAAGCTTGCAGGCCCCGGTGGGCACAGAAACCCACCAGAGCGGTCTCACCCCGGAGGAGCCCGCTTATGCGCAGCCGGGGCCGTACGGCGGTCATGCGCAGCCGGCGCCGTACGGCGGCTATGCGCAGCCGGGGCCGTACGGCGGTCATGCGCAGCCGGCGCCATACGCCTCCCATCCGCAGCCCGCACCGTACGACACCACCCAGTGGTACTGAAGGGACAGTGATCCGAGCCCATGAGCGGACACCGGCGACGACCGCCGCAGCGCTCCACCGCCGGACTCCGTGCCGCGGTTGAGCAGGCGACGTCACGCGGCGCCCGGAGGAGGCCACCGCAGAACGCCCGGAGGAGGCCACCGCAGAAGAAACGTTGGCTCGACTACCCGCGCAGCGGCAAGCAGGGCCCGCGCCGCTATCTGCCGTCGTGGCGACAGGTGCTGTCGCTCTTCCTGCTCTTCTTCGGCAGCACCGCGGCGCTCGTCGGCTATGCCTACGCCACCGTCACCATTCCCGACCCCAACCCCACGACACTGCTGCAGAACAACGTCTACTACTGGTCCGACGGCACGGTCCTGGCGACCGACGGCAGCGTCAACCGCCAGAACATCACCCTCGCGCAGGTGCCCCTGGCGGTGCAGGGGGACTTCATCGCCGCGGAGAACGCCTCCTTCTACACCGACCCGGGCATCGACCCGCAGGGCATCCTGCGCGCCGTCGTCCACATGGCCGGGGGCGGCTCCGTGCAGTCCGGATCGACGATCACCCAGCAGTTCGTGAAGAACACGTACCTGGACCAGTCGCAGACGGTCTCGCGCAAGTTCAAGGAGCTGCTGATCTCCACCAAGATCGGCGCCTCCATGACCAAGGAGCAGATCCTCACGGGGTATCTCAATACCTGCTTCTTCGGCCGTCAGGCCAACGGCGTCCAGGCCGCGGCCCGCGCGTACTACAACCTCCCGGTGGAGAAGCTCGACGTGAGCCAGGGAGCCTTCCTCGCCGCGGCGGTCAACGAGCCGAGCCTCTTCCAGCACGTGGACTCCGACCCCGCGGCGAAGCGGCAGGCGCAGGCGCGCTGGTCCTGGGTGCTTGACCGGATGGTGGACACCGGCAAACTGACACCGGCGCAGCGGGCGAAGTACGCGGCCGCCGGATTCCCGATGCCGAGGAAGTGGGCGCCGGGCTCAAACCTCGCCGGCCAGACGGGCTATCTGATGCAGTTGGCCAGGGCGTACGTCCAGCAGCACGATCCGAGCATCACGGACGGCAGCCTGAGCCGGGGCGGCTACCAGATTTACACCACCTTCGACCGGAAGAAGACGGCGGCACTGGAACGCTCCGTCGCACGGACCCGTCGAGAACGCCTCGACCCCAAACACCGACCGGTCGACCGGGACGTCCAGGTGGGAGCCGCGTCGGTGGAACCAAGAACCGGCAGGATCCTCGCCGTCTACGGCGGCCCCGGCTTCGACCACTCACACTTCTCGGACAACGCCGACACCTCCGGCGTCCCGGTGGGCTCGACGTTCAAGCCCGTCGTCCTGGCCGCCGCACTCCAGCACGGAGCCGTACTGCGACCCGGCAAGGCCGCGGAACCGATCACCCCGGCCAGCAAGTTCAACGGCGACGACGGCATCAAGATCAAGGACCAGCAGGGCAACTACATCACCGACGACAAGGACCCCACCGGCCTGCTCCACCAGCGCAACGACACTCCCGAACGCTGGGGCTACATCACCTTGCGCAAGGCGATGGAACAGTCGGTCAACACGCCGTACGTGCAACTGGGAGAGGACGTCGGCCACGAGAACGTGGCGAGCACGGCCGAGGCCCTCGGCCTGCGCCCGAACAGCCTCGCGGCCCCCAGCGCCGGCTTCTACATCGGCACCTCGACACCGAGCGCCATTCGCATGGCGGGCGCCTACGCGACCTTCGCCGCCTCCGGTGAGCAGGCCACCCCGTACTCGGTGACCAAGGTGAGCCACAACGGCTCCGTCCTGCACGGCTTCACCGCCCCCGCCCCCGCACAGGCCCTGCCCAAGGTGATCGCCGACAACGTGACCGACGTACTCAAGGGTGTCATAGCCCGGGGCACCGGCACCCGGGCCCAGGTGCTCGGCAGGACCGCGGCGGGCAAGACCGGAACCACCGACGACTACCGCTCGGCCTGGTTCATCGGCTACACCCCCCAACTCGCCACCTCCGTCGTCCTCTTCCGAGAGGACCCGAAAAACCCGCAACTGCTGTCCATGGCGGGTGTCGGCGGCACAGAGAAGGTGTTCGGCGGGGACATCCCCACCGCGATCTGGACCCAGTACATGCGCGACGCCCTCACCGGCCTGCCCGACACTCCCTTCCCCGCGCCGGCCCCCCTCGGGCACGGCGCCGACGAGCCCGGCGCCGCCAAGCCGTCCCCGTCCGCACCCCACGACAAGCGGGGCGCCAAGAACGGCGGCAAGCAGGGAACCCCCACGGCCGGCTCCACACCGGGTGCCCCGACACCAGGCCCCAAGTGCCATGGACGCAGGTGCCGTTGACCCTGGCGGCCGACACAGGGCAGCGCGGGGGCTAGGATCCGGGCCATGGCCCTGACCATGAACGACGTGGACCGGTTCGAGGCCTCCAGGCCCCGCCTGGAGGCCATCGCCTACCGCCTACTCGGCTCCGCGAGCGAAGCCGAGGACGCCGTCCAGGAGACGTTCCTGCGCTGGCAGGGCGCCGACGTCGACCGCATCGAGGTCCCCGAGGCCTGGCTGACTAAGGTGCTCACCAACCTGTGCCTCAACCAGCTCACCTCGGCCCGCGCACGGCGCGAGACCTATGTGGGCCAATGGCTGCCCGAGCCGCTGCTCGCCGGAGACCCGATGCTCGGCCCGGCCGACACCGCCGAACAGCGCGAGTCGGTCTCGTACGCGGTCCTCACCCTGCTGGAGCGCCTCACGCCGGGCGAGCGGGCGGTGTACGTGCTGCGGGAGGCCTTCGACTACCCGCACCGGGAGATCGCCGCGATCCTCGACGTCACCGAGGCCGCCAGCCAGCAGATCTTCCACCGCGCCAAGAAGCATGTCGCGGACGGCAAGGCCCGTACCGAGATCGACGAGGCCGCCGCCCGCCGGATCGTCGACGAGTTCCTCGCGGCCGCCACCAGCGGCAGGACCGAACCGCTCGTACGGCTGCTCACCCAGGACGCCGTGTCCATCGGCGACGGCGGCGGAAAGGTCCCGGCCCGCGCCAAGGCGTTCGAGGGCGCCCTCGCGGTCGCCAAGTTCCTGCGAGGCCTGTTCAAGCCCAGCAAGGCCAAGCGCGACCTGGCCGGCGGATCGCCCGAGGTCTACGCGACGACCGCCAACGGCGACCCCGCCGTCGTGGCGGTCCTCGACGGCCGGGTCATCGGCGTCATGTGCCTGGAGATCACCGCCGAGGGCATCGCCGGGTTCCGCAACCAGGTCAACCCCGACAAGCTCGAACGCGCGACCAGCCGCTGGGCCGCCGCCGACCACGGAGAACCCCTGCTCAACGCCTTCTGACCCCGATGTGAGGTGCTTCACACCACGTACCTGTCAGGAAACGGCGGGCCGCCCGGTTCAGGAGGCGAACCCGCCAAGACAGGAGCACGGACATGCAGCACCGCATCATCGTCCTCGGAGCCGGATACACCGGAGCCATCGCCGCCGGGCGCCTCGCCAAGCGGCTGCACCGCGAAGACGTCGCCATCACCCTCGTCAACGCCGAGCCCGACTTCGTCGAACGCGTCCGGATGCACCAGCTCGCCACCGGCCAGGACCTCAAGCCCCGGCCCTTCGGCGAGATGTTCGCGGACACCGGGGTCGAACTGAAGCTGGCGAAGGTCACCGGCGTCGACGCCGACCGCAGGACCGTAGCCGTCACCGACGCGAACGGCACCGAGGAACTTGCGTACGACACCGTCGTGTACGCCCTCGGCAGCGGCTGGAACGACCAGGCCGTCCCCGGCACCGCCGAGCACGCCCATGAGATCGCCAGTCGCCCCGGAGCGCTCCGGCTGCGCGAGCGCCTGGCCCGGCTCGACGCCGGACAGCCCGTGGTCGTGGTCGGCGGCGGCCTCACCGGCCTGGAGGCCGCGACCGAGATCGCCGAGGCCCGCCCGGATCTCGACGTCGCCCTCGCCGCCCGCGGCGGCCTCGGCGACTGGCTCTCGCCCAAGGGCCGCCGACACCTGCGGAAGGTCTTCGACCGGCTCGGCATCACCGTGCACGAGCACGCCGCCGTCACCGCCGTCGAGGCCGACCACGTCACCACCGCCGACGGCACGTCCGTCCCGGCGGTGGTCACCGTGTGGACCACCGGCTTCGCCGTCCACCCGATCGCGAAGGCCACCACCTTGGAGGTCACCGACAAGGGCCAGATCGTGGTCGACCGGACCATGCGCTCGGTCTCGCACCCGGACGTGTACGCCATCGGCGACGCGGCCCTGGTGGCGGGCCCCGGCGACAAGCCGCTGCGGATGTCGTGCGCCTCGGGCGTGCCCACCGCGTGGCAGGCCGCCGACGCCATCGCGGCGCGGCTGACCGGCGGGAAGCTCCCGAACGTGCCGCTGCGCTACTTCAACCAGTGCATCTCGCTGGGGCGCAAGGAAGGCCTGATCCAGTACGTCACCGCCGACGACCGCGCCGTCCGGGCGGCCCTGACGGGACGGCTCGCCGCCGTCTACAAGGAACTGGTCTGCAAGGGCGCGGCCTGGGGCGTCGCCAACCCGACGCTCCTGCCGACCCGCCCTCGCCGAGTCGTACACCAGCCGGCCCGGACGGCCACACCGGCCGAGGCGACGGCCTGAGGCGTGGCGGAATGGGCAGCCCGTCCGCATTGCCGCCGGTTACGCCACCGGCAGCCGCGTCTTCGGCACTCGCAGAGTCGCGACGATGCCGGCATGGTCGGACGGCCACAGCCCCGACGGCGTACGGTCGCTCTGCTCGTTCCCGACCAGGTGGATGTTCTTCACCTCGAAGTCCCCGCGGAACAGGACCAGATCAATGCGCAGGCTCAAGGTGGAGACCGGATTTCTCAGGTCGGGCGCCTGACAGCAGGTGAAGCCGGGATCGCCGGGGTGCGCCGTGCGCCAGGCGTCGGTGAACCCCGAGTCGATCAGGAATTGATACGTCGGATAGGTCGGGTTCTGCGGATCGTTGGCGGCCGTGTTGAAGTCACCGGCGAACACCACCGGGAGATCGGTGTCCGCCGCACTCGCGACGAGGTCCCGCGCCTGCGCTCGCTGGACGGCGAACGGCGGCAGCGGCTCCAAGTGCGTGGTGACGAACCGGAAGGTGCGGTCGTCGACCGTGGCGTCGACCGACGCCCAGCCGTTCCGGCTGGTGACCGAGATGAACGGCGACTGGAGCACGTGCTGGACGGCGTACGTCTGCACCTGGAGGTTCGACACCTTGACGTGCCGGGACGGACCGACCCGGGCGAGGATCACGTTGCGCACGGACAGGCGTACGTCGAAGCCGAGCGTGCTCGGGGCCTCGATATCGTCCTCGGGCACGATCGCCACCGCCTCGTAATGCAGGCCGAGCCGGTCGAGCGCGGCGAGGAGCGCCTTGAGCTGGTCCGACTGCACGTCGGTGGCGGGCGGAGCCCCGGTGCGCACGATGTCTGCCTCTTGCAGGGCGACCAGATCGGGCTCGTTCCGGGCGACTTCGCGGGCCACGGCTGCGGCGCGCTCACTCGGTTGTGACGCCAGGATGTTCTGGTAGGTCAGCGTTACGGCGGCGAGGAATTGCTGCGGCGTCTGCGCGTTGGCAAGGGCCGAGAAATCACTGCCCACATACATGTTCTGCGTCATGAGGCGGACGTTCGCACTGCCGCCCCCGCCCGAGCCCGTGAGTGCGACGGCATCGCTCGGCGACGCGACAACACCGAGAAGCACACTCACCAGAAGTGCGTTGACGGCGCGAGAAAGCCAATGCATCGGATCGAACCCTCTCTAGCGGTTGACGCAGGTGTTGCCCGACGTCGAGTTGAGCAGTCCGACGACGCTCACGGTGTTGCCGCAGACGTTCACCGGGATGTCCACGGGAACCTGTACGACGTTGCCGGACAGCAGACCGGGCGACCCGGTCGCGATGCCCACGGCTCCCGCCTTGCTGTTGACGGTCAGGGTCGCGGCGGCCGGAAGATCCAGCCCGACCGTGGTGATCGCTTCGGGCCGGTTGACGAAGGTTCCCGCCTTATCGGCGGTGACATTCACACTGACCGTGCAGGACTTCTGGCCGGCGGCAAGGCCCCCGCCGGCCAGAGCGACGGCGGAACCCCCCGCTTTCGCGGAGACCGTGCCGTTGCCGCAGCTCGTCGACGCGCTCGCGTTCGAGGCGACCGTCACTCCGGCGGGCAGGCTGTCGGTGAAGCCGAAGTCGTTCTTCGCCGCCAGTTCACCGGTGTTGGTCACCGTCATGGTGAGAGTCGAGGTACCACCCAGGTCGATCGTGGCGGGACTGAACGCCTTGTCCAACTGCGGAGTGGCATCCAGGATCCGAATGTTGTCGAACGCGTGGTCATTACCGAACGCGTAGCCCTGCCCATTGAGCATCTTGATGCCCAACTCGGTACCGCTGAACAGCACGGCCCGGTCCCCGGCGAACGACCCGGCCATGAGCCCACTCATTCCCCCGGGATAGGCCTTGGTCTTGGGGTCGGTACAGGGATTGATGGGCGTGGTGAAGGTCGGGATGTCCGGACCGCTGCCGGTGAGGTAGAACTTCAGCAGCGGATTCTGGTAACGGCAATTGTCCGCCGCCACGTCCACTGCGAAGGTGATGTAGCGGTTCGGCTTCGCGATCGGGATCGGCTGCTCGGTCCGGAACTCCACCCGGTCGACGCCGGGATCCACCGTGTCGCTGTACGCCGACACCGCGTGGTTGGCCGGCGGGTTCGTCCCGCCGACCTGACCCAGCACATCGGCCATGTCCTTCAGATACGACACCCACCGGCAGCCGGGCTGATCAGCACCGGCACGGCTCAGGACGATGCCGTTGCACTGCCCGTGGTCGAGCCACGGCGGATCGGCCGTGTACGTCTCGTTCAGCGGCGGAGCCCCGACGTACTTCTCCAGAAAGACCGGGGTGTCACCTGCTTTTTCGAAGTCCTCGACAAACACAGTGACCGGTGCCTTCGGCACGCCAGGAGTACCCGGGGCGTGGATTTGAATTTTGGCCTGGGCTTGTGCCGCGTGCGGAGCACCGGCAATCGCAAGTGCCGCCAGGGAAACAGAAGCGGTGCGAGCACGCCAGGAGGACTTCACCACGGAAATCTCGACCACCTCTTTTTCCCTCAGCAGGCCGCCCACATTCAAGCACGCACCCCAAAGGAAAAATGACCGGC
Source organism: Streptomyces sp. HUAS 15-9 (assembly GCF_025642155.1). Classification (NCBI taxonomy): domain Bacteria; kingdom Bacillati; phylum Actinomycetota; class Actinomycetes; order Kitasatosporales; family Streptomycetaceae; genus Streptomyces; species Streptomyces qianjiangensis. Next base: position 4,592,927 of record NZ_CP106798.1, read on the forward strand.
GAGCATGGCGATCACATCTTTCACCACGTTGGTCGAACCCGAATCGGACCGCGAGTGCATCCGCCCATGGTCCTAGAGCTGACCTCGCCACCACGGCACGTCCAGGCTGTCAGCCGGGATGACCTCGGCCCTGGCCAGAATCTTCTTGTCGAGGGCCCACACGAGAGCGCGCAACTCACGCGCGCTCTTCCTGGGCAGCGCGTGAAGCACGGCTTCGAGGTGCCCCCGGAAGTCGACGCCGTAACACCCGCACTCCAGGATGCGGCAATCAGGACCTACGAGCGGATCCGCAAGTTGTCTGAGAGGGCCATGGGCAAGGGCCTTCCAGTGCCAGAACGCTTCTTCCGTGGCTTCGGGCCAGAAGCGGGTCCGCTCCAGCCGGCGCAGGTCGGCTGTGCAAGACCCTGAAAGACGATCGATGAACGGATACCGCCGCCGCTTCAGGGTGCGGACGGGGAGAGCGCCCCGCAGGGCTGACGGGCGCCTACGCGGCATTGCCCCTTCGGTGGTCGGTCATGGGGGCAAGCTACAGAACCGGGTGCCCGGGAGCCACCGCGTTTCCGCCGGTGCGAAGGCGCTGCCCAGCTGCCCACAGGAACAAGGGCGTTGTCAGTGGGGGCTGTTGGCTTCAGTGGTGGAGATGAGCCGGTTCGATGTTCCTCGCTGAGGAACACGGCGGCCAAGGGGGGTGGCCGGACAGGCGTCCCCGGACCACTGTGTCCCGGGACACCGAATGGCTCCGCACCCACCCCCCTTCCAATCCTGGAGACCGGCCGAATGCCTCGGCGTAGGCTGCGGCGCATGAGCCTGTGGGACGTCTTGTCGGACAATGAGCGACAGCAGTGGACCTTCGATCCGTTCGTGAGCGTGGGTCCACTGAGGTTCGGAATGACTTCCGACGAAGCGTCCGCCGCACTCGACGGTGTCCCTGCGGCCGAGCGCCGGCACTGCCGGCCTTGGGACGTCGATTGCCACACCTACTCCGAAGCGGGCCTGAAGCTCTACTTCGCGATCGAGGGTTTGTGTGGAGTCTCGATCGATGCGCGTCGGGGACCACAAGTCCGTGCAGACGAGACGGCCTTGGTCGGCCAGGTTCCCTCCAAGCTGGAACAGTGGCTGTTCGATCGTGCGGAGAGCCGGGAACCATTCACGGAGCTCTTCTATCTGCCTGGCGCAGATCCAGGATCACTGACCCTTGGGGTGGCGCTCTGCGTGCAACGAGCCGGCGATCATCTGCTCACGCGTCCTGTCTTCCTGGCCGCCGATGTGATGGATGACATCTATCACCGCCTGCCGAGGGAAGCCTGGGCCATCTTCTGACCCGGGACGGCTGCTGGATGGCGCAGGTATCGCCTGCCCGAGATCCTGGGGGCCGGCACACGGCCGACGCCGGTCGGGCGAGTCGCTCTTTCTGACGAACAGCGGTCAGTGCTGGAGCCTCGTCGCCGATCGCGGTGTTGGGCCAGCCGAAGCTGATCAACGGGACTCGGACGAGAGCGGACCGGTGTTCCATGGCTCAACATGCCGTCGCAGCACGGGCCGTGACAGATCGTCGCGGTGTCGAGCAGGGCCGTTGGTGGTTGTCCGAATGTTTCCGCAAGTCGGTGGCGCGGGGATACAGTCCGGCCAGTGGCGGATCGGGTACTTGGGGGAAGGGCCGACATGCTGGAGATCGTGGCGCTCAGTGCGCTGACCGCCTTCCTCACGTCGGTGGGCAACGGCGCGGCCGGCGAGATGGGCAAGCAGTTGCTGGTGTCAACGGGTGCACTGGCGAGAAGGGCTACGGGAAGAGACACGCCGTTGCCCGTCGGCCGTGAGGACTTCGAGTCGCTGGCCAGTCACGTGCATGCCCGTCTGGCTGACGACCCGCGGCAGGCGGCGGAGTGGTCACTGCTCCTTCGGAGTTTCCCCCAGCACGCGGCGGAACTCCCGGCCGGGAGCGGGTTGCCTCCCGCTACACGGCACTTCACCGACCGCAGAGACATCGTCAGGCAACTGAGACGGGAGGCGACCCGCCCCGCGGGGGGCCGCCCACGAGTCGCGTTGCTGTACGGCCCGCCGGGGATCGGCACCACCGCGGTGGCCCTGCGCCTGGGCGCCGTCTGTCACGACCGGTTTCCCGACGGACAGTTCTACGTCGACCTTCGAGACGGTTCCGGAGAGCATGGACCGGCTCCGGCGGCCGTTCTTCTGCTTCTGCTCCGGCAGATGGGTGTCGGGCCCGACCGGATCCCGCCTACCGAGGCAGGCCGGGAACAGCTCTATCGACGGCTCACCGCTGGCCGACGCGCGATGGTGGTGATCGACCACGCGACCTCGGTCGCACAGGTCCGCGGACTCGTTCCGTCCACCCCCGAGGTCTTTCTGCTGGTCATCGTGTCAGGCTCGCCCTTCGCGCTGGAGGCGGAGCCAGTTCCCGTGCCTCGGCTGGGCGACCGGGACGCGCTGAAGATGATGAGGAGGATTGCCGGCCGGGAGCGGATCGCGCGTGCGAGGCCGCGGATGCCGGACGTCCTTGCCCACTGCGGAGGAAACGCCTTCGCTCTGAGGGCAACGGCGATGCGCCTGCTGAACGAGGACCTGGAGCTGGAGCTCCCAGCCCCGGTGACCACGGCGTCAGGGAGCGATCCGGTACGCGCCGCGGCGCGGGCCGGTTGCCTCCGTGTCCGGCCGGAGACGGCACGGCTCTGCCGGCTGACGGCCCTGGGCGACTGGCCGTCCGTCACGGTCCACCTCGCGGCGGCCGCGGCAGGCGCCACCGAGGAAGAGACCGCTCATATGCTGGCCGAAGCGGCGGACGCTCAACTGCTTGAAACCCTGCCCGACGAGCGCTATCGGTTCCGGCCTGAGGTACGCCGCTACCTGGCGGACACGGCGGCACCGGAGCACGGAATCCCCGAGTGCTCCGCAGCGGTCGCCCGAACCCTCGAGGCCTTGTTGCACCGAGCGCTCCACGCGGCCCACGCGGCTCTGCCCCAGAGCTGGCGCACCGAGTCGGCGCCCGCGCACGGGGAGGCGTACCGCGACGAAGCGGAAGGCGTGGACGTGTTGGCGGCGGAGGTGGGCAACCTCGTCCGTGCCGTGTTCGTCGCCCGGGAGTACCAGCACACCACCACCGCGCTCCGCCTGGGGCGTGCCTTCTGGCCCCTCCAGCTCAAGGCGGGCCACTGGGACGAAGTGCTGCCGGCGCTCCGTATCGCGGTCCGCCTCGCCGACGAGCACCAGCCGGGATCACGCATCGCGGGCGCGCTGCACTTCCAACTCGCCCACTGTCTGGGGGAGTTGGGCCGGTGGGAGGAGGCCGACCGGGAGGCGGACGCCGCCGTGAGGGCAGAGCGCGATGCCGGACACCTCCGTGGCGAGGCGTCTTCCGTGGAGTTGCAGGGCCTGCTGAACCTCTACCGCTGGCGATACGAGACGGCACACGAGCGCTTCGTCGCGGCAGAGGTCATCTACGGCGGAATCGCGCCCGGCCAGGAGGGCGCGGAGGATCTGCCGCGCGCCTTCGCCCTGTCCCGGCGCCACCGAGGACGGGCGCTGCGTGGCATGGGACGGCTCGCCGAGTCACGCAGCCTGCTGACGGCTGTGGCGGAGTTCTTCGGCGAGCAGGGGGAGGCGTACAACCAGGCCCGTGCTCTCACGGACCTGGCCGAGACCTTGCACGACACGGGTGAGAACACCGAGGCGCTGGCAAGGATCGCGGAGGCTGAACGTCTCCTCCCGCCGACCGCGACCCCGCACCGGGGATACCTGGCTGCCCTACGGCTGCGCTGCGAGGTCGCCGGGTAGGGCGGCCGGCTCCACAGCCACCGGATGTACAGCACCTGCCACATGCACCCGAAGTGTGATTCCGCTCGGTGGCACCTTGCCGCCCGTGGCGAACCACGCGGCCAGCGAGGACGCGTACGCCGCCGGGTCGGCGTCCGCGCCCGGTTCGGCCGACAGCCGGAACGCACCGTGGTCGCGCACCCGGACGGTGCACGTGTGCGGGCCCGATACGTACGCGGCGACCGGGCAGCGCGGATACCGGCGCAGTACCTCGGCGGTCCAGGCCTCCGGGGTTCCGAGCCGGGGGTCGTCCGGCTGCCCCTCACGCGTGATCACGTCGGCGGACTCCAGGCTGTCGGGGTCCAGGCTGTCCTCGTGGACGGCCAGGTGCGTGTTTCCGTCGGTCCGGTGCGGGCGCCCCGTGGAGCGTTCGATGATGACGTCCGTCCCCCGTACACGTGTCCATACGTGCAGGGGAGCCGTGCGCCGCGGTGGGTCGTACGCCGGCAGCGGCAGTGGCTCCAGGAGAGCGGGAGCGTCGGGCTCCGGGAGGTCCATCAACTTGTAGAAGTGCTGTCGCAGCAGAGCCGCCGAGGCGCCGGGCGCAGAGGTGGTGAACCCGGCCGGCTCGGCGAGCGGCCGGTGCCCGGTCAGCACCCGTTCGATCTGCTCCCGCAAGAGATCGTGCGCATCGAGACGCGGTGCGTCCCGCACGAACGACGCGAGCGGTGCCTCGGGATCCAGCCGGTCCTGCGCGGCGGCCGCCAGCATCACGGGGAGGCCCAGGGCCGCGGCGTAGTAGGAGACCGCGCCGAAGTCACCCAGAACCACGTCCGCGGCCATGAGGGCCTGTCGCCAGGCATGCACGGGGTCGATCAAGGTGAGCCCGCCACGGCGCGCTCGGTCCAGCCAGGCACGGATCTGACCCGGGCCGTGCCCGTACCAGATGTTCGGGTGCAGGATCGCGGCCAGCCGGTACTCGTCGGCCGGCAACTCGGCCGTGAGGCGCGGCAGCAGACTCGGCAGTACGTCTTCCCTGCCTCCGTTCCCGAAGAAACCCTCCTGGTTCCAGGTGGAGTTCAGCACCACGAGCCGCTGGCCGGGGCGCACGCCCAGGGCTCGCCGGAACCGTTCACGGTAGGGGCGGGCCGCCAGCATGCGGTCGAAGCAAGGGTCCCCGGCGAATACCGCCGAACTCTCGGCCTCCGGGCACGCGCGGCGCAACCGCGCGAACTGCTCGGGGTGGGACAGGACGAGACCGTCCACGAACGGTTCGCCATCGACGAGGAGCCACTCCCGCGAAAGACCGAACGTCGGCTCCCGGCTGCTCCCGGGTGCTCCCGGCTGCTCCCGGCTGCTCCCGGCTGCTCCCGGCTTTGCCAGTTTCTTACTGTAGCCGACACCATGCGACAAAACGCTCAATTTGCCTTGCAGGGCGTGCAGTTGTCCCCCGAAACTGGCGGAGACCGCCAGGTCGACCGGTGTTGATCGGGCCTGCTCCCACGGCAGTACGGGGAGCTCCAGCTCAGCGAACAGCTCGGGGAGTCCCGCTCGGAACGCGGAAGACTCGGTGGAGGTCACGAGCAGCTGTACACGGAAGTCGTCACGGAACAGGGGCAGAACGTCCAGGAGGCGTCCGGCGGAGGTGACGTTGTGCACCACCAGCAGTACCTTGCGACGGGTCGACCGGCTGGTCCACAGATGGGAGCCCTCGCCGACCGGCACCCTCACCGCCAAGGGATCAGCTGACCCCACCCGCCACCTCCTGCTGACTGCGCAGCGTTCTCGCCACCCCGGATCACCCTAGCTGTGTTCTTCAGCGGCGTAAGAGCCTCATGGAGGCGTTCCGTCCGACTCGGTCAGGGTGGCCGCACCGCGGCCGATCGTCATGGACCAGCGCACGGCCGAGGGCGCCTCGACGGCTACGACGCCCCCACGATCCACCCCGCCGACGACCACTTGGTTGTTACGTGGTGCTGACCTCTCCGGCGAGGCAGTTCAGGACGAAGGAGACATGCACGGATCGCACCGCAACCTCGATCTTCCCGGCACCTTGGCAACGCACCGCGACGATCAGAGCCTCCCCCTTCTTGCCCTTGCTGAATTCGATGCTCGCGTTCCCGCCGGTCACCTTCTGACGGCCGGCGAGCGTCTCGTCGTCGTCCAGCTCCGGTGGCTTCTGTACCGGGGGCTGTCTGATGCTCGGGCCCGTCGTCACCGCTGCCGAACCCGGCTCGGACGAACGCGTGGGCTGGGAAGGCCCCTTGGCACCGGAACGATCCGAAGTGCACGCGGCAACAGGGAAGAGCACTACGGCACAGGCGATGCGCGGTCCTGTGAAGGTTCGGCGGGCCACGTCAGTCCTCCCAGATGGCCCAGCCGACACGATGCGGCGTGTTGTGTTGCATCTGCACAGGCATCGCACAGTGCGGAGGCGGGCCGGCGACTTGCCGCCCTCATGCCGGTGTCCTCGTGTGTCGTGTGCCGCCAGTCGAGGGTGAGGTCGCCGACGGCTGGGTGACGTTTGAGCATGCAGGTGCGCTGGATACCGCGGGCCGGTCTGTGTGCTGTGCCTGAGCCATGTCAATGTGAACCGAGGGATCAGAGTGGCACTGCGGGCAGCTCGTCATCGGCGTTCCTGGAAGCGTCGTTTCCTCGCCGGGGCCTCTGCCGCTGCGGCGGCCGGGCTCGCGGTCACCGCGACGATGGCGATCAACGCCGAGGCGGCGTGGACGTCGTCGTGGAACGTCTCGGCGTCCGGCTGGTCCGCCGCCGACTCGCCCCAGGTCTCCGTCGACCGCCAGGGCGACGCCCTGCTGGCCTGGACGGCCGGCGACATGTCGACGACGTACTCCTACCAGCGGGTCCAGACTCGGGTGCAGTACGCGAGCGGCACCAAGGGGGCGATCCGCACCCTGTCGCCGGACGGCGCCGCGGTGTCCTGGCCGGAGACCGCCTCTGACGACACCGGGGACTCGGCCGTGGTCTGGCAGCAGGACAGCCAGGTTGTGGGCCGGCGGGTCGCCGCCTCCGGCAGCCTCGTCGGACCGCTCCAGAAGCTCTCCACGTCGGCCCCCGCGACCACCCCGGTCGTCGCGGTGACGCCGGGCGGCACCGCGATGGCGGCCTGGGCGGAGATCCGTGACGGCAGCTGGTACGCGGTCGCCCGGCGCATCAAGCTCGACGGCACGGTCGGCGCGCCCATCACCCTCGGCTCGGGCTCGGCCGAGAAGCCGGCCATCGGTGTCGACCGGAACGGCCAGTTCGTCGTGGCCTGGGCACGGGCCTCGGACGTCGTGGCCAGGCGGATCACCTCGACATCCGTCTCCGCCACGAAGGTGCTCACGACGCCGATCGCGTCGTACGGCGGTTTCGGCATGGTGCGGGTCGGGGTGGACCGAGACGGCGACGCGGTCATCAGTTACCACTCGGGCGGTGGCGCCGTCGCGCAGGTCTGGGCCTCCCGCTGGAGCCGCACCGGCACCCTGGCGGCTCCGCTGCGCATCTCGGCCGCAGCGGACAACGCGGGCTTCCACCATGCGCTCGCAACCGACCTCGACGGCGACTCGATGATCGTGTGGACCCGCTACGCCAACGGCAAGCTGGAACTGCTCGGCCGTCGGCTGTCCGCGGGCGGCACCCGGGGCGCCGTCACCACCCTCGGCCTCGGCGACCGGCCCGACCTGGCCCTCGACGACGACGGCGACGGCATGCTGGTCTTCCACACGGTCGTGGCCAAGTCGACGCCTCCGTACAGCTACACCAAGACCAGCGCCCGCTTGGTCAGCCGCTCCGGAACGTTCGGCGCGACGAAGACACTCACCTCGGACGGTCGCGTCCCCCAGGTCGACACCGCCCCGAGCGCCAGGTTCACGGTGGTCTGGCAGCAGGAGAGCTTCCCCTACCCGATCAAGTCCGTCACCGGACCCTGACCGGCATCAACTGCCCCGCCGTGCCCCTTCGGCGGCTTCTACTCATCGCTCCGTGAAGGAGATACATGCGCAAGCGCGCTGCCTTTGCCGTAATCACTGCCGTCGCCGGAGTGGCAGGCTTCGCCGTCCCTGGTGCCTACGCGGACGACAACGTGGGCGACATCCAGGTCGACAGCGTCGTCGTCAACGGCGGTAAGAACATCGTGGTCGACACGGCTGACAAGACGATCACGGTCTCGGCGACCGCCACCGACCCGTCGGGCATCTGGGACGCGGACTTCTACCTGTGGCGGGGCCCGGACGGTACCGACCCCTACTTCAGCGCCGACAGCTTCATCGAGCCCAACGAGAAGACCACCCCGGCGGACTGCGTCGCCTCCAGCAGTACGACGTCGACCTGCTCGAAGACCTTCACCTTCGAACCGGACTGGTGGCTCACGAACGCCGACGCCGGCACCTGGAAGGTCGAAGTCCAGGTGTCGGCCAACGACGGCAGCTACACCGACCGGTGGGCCTACACCACCACCCGCCTCCAGCGGCACTCCAAGCTGACCGCCAACGCGAGTCCTGAGCCGATCGCCAAGGGCAAAACGCTCACCATCACCGGCAAGCTCACCCGGGCCAACTGGGACACGCTCGATTACCGGGGCTATGCCAACCAGCCGGTCAAGCTCCAGTTCCGCAAGGCCGGTACTACGACCTACACCACCATCAAGACCGTGTACACCTCCAGCACCGGCAACCTGACGACCTCGGCCCCCGCGTCCGAAGACGGCTACTGGCGCTGGGACTTCGCAGGCACCTCCACCACCCCGGCCGTCAAGGCAACCGGCGACTTCGTGGACGTGCAATAACCCGAACACCGTCGTCGGTCTCCCGTTCGTGGTGACCTTGCGGTACTACCTGGCCCACGAAGAGGCAGGCGGCTCTGCTGTCTCCACGGGCAGTAAAGGCGGCGTATCTACAACCGCGCGCAGTCGGCGCGGTGATCTACGTCGCTTCGACCTGCGTCCCTGTGATGTTCATCGGCCGGGGTGCGCTGGGCAGGTGACCGCTCGCCCCCGCCAGGGCCGCATGCACCGGACCGGCGGGTGCGTGCGGCCCTGCGGCATGCGGTGACCGGGCCGTCAGCCGTCCAACGGAGGCTTCTGCGGCCGTGGTTCAGTCGTCCGACTCTTTGCCCTTCTTCTTGCCGTACTTGCCCTTCCCCTCGTCGCGCTCTCCGTCGTCCCCATGGTCTTCCGGCGCCGGTGTTGTCGCGGACGGGGCCGCAGCCGTCGGTGAGGCGGAAGGGGTGGCGTCGGCGGGCGCGCCGACCGGTCAGGGGCGCGTGTCTCCCTGCAGTTCCACCGGCATCAGCCACGCTTTCGGGCTTGTCGTCAACCACAACAAGCGGCGACGGCGGGCCCGTGACGACGGTGTGGTAGCCATCCGCTTGGAAAGCTGCGATCGCCGCTGGGCGGCATCGGGCACTTCGTGAGGACCAATGTTCCACGCCGTTTGCCTGGGCGACGGTCTCGGGTCGCGGCCCGGAATCACCCGCCATAGCCTGTCAGTAAGGCTTCGTGCGCCGTAACAGTACTGTCGGCTTTGACAGATACCTCAACACGGGCAGAAGCCCGTTCCTCCCCCGCACAGGTCCAGTCAAGCAATGGGAACGGGTCACTCGGCCGAGCCGGTGACGGCTTGTAGCTGGCGTCCTGTTTCCCGGTCAAGGAGGAAGCCATGCATGCGAAGCGACTGTGTGTCCTCCTCGCAACCCCGGTGGCTGCCACCGCACTTCTGCTCCCGTTGCCGGCGAACGCGCAGGCGCTCACGGCACAGTCTGTTCCGACGGCGGTCGCGGAGCCCAGCTCGCCAAGAATCAGCCCTTACGACCAGGGCTACAAGGACGGATACCGGGACGGCCTGGCATATGCCCGCGACTGCATCCGCGGCGACACCCGTGGACGGAGCGGTAAGCCTGGGGCGTCCGCCGAGTACAACCGTGGCTATGTCGCCGGCGTCATCGCGGCCTACCGCTACGTCCACCGCACCTATTGCGGATTCGGGCCCCGCTGACTGGGAAGGGCTGCGGCACGTTTGCAGTGCCCCTTGCCGGCCCGAGGTTCTGACCTGAGCCCGCACCTCGATCTGGCGGGGCATCGGTCTGGAGGCAGTGGGGTTGGGGGGCGTGGTCATGCTTGGCGGGTGTCGGCCTGGTCCTGGTGCTTGGGGGAGCCCTCCGAGCCCTAGTAGGGCTTGGTCATCTTGCTATCGGTGCGGGTATGTCGCGGCGGCAGGTGGGGCAGGCGCCGGTCCAGAGGGCGAGGAGTGTCTGCAGTTCACGGACGATCTGGTAGAGACTCAGACCGCCGCTGTGTCTTTTGGGGCGCGAGCCATGCGCCTGAGGGTGCAGAAGGCATGGGCGGCGGAGACGAGGGTGACATGGTGGTGCCAGCCGCCCCAGGTGCGGCCTTCGAAGTGGGCAAGTCCCAGGGCCTGTTTCATCTCCCGGTAGTCGTGCTCGATGCGCCAGCGCAGCTTGGTCAGCCGCACCAGGGTGGCCAGTGGCATGCCGGAGGGCAGGCTGGACAGCCAGAACTGCACCGGCTCGCTCTCGGTGGCGGGCCATTCGGCCAGCAGCCAGCGTTCAGGCAGCTCGGGAGCGTCCGTGGTCTTGCGTAGGCCCCGTCCGGCGGGCCGGACCCTGAGGGCGACGAACCGCGAGTACATGCGCTTGAAGCCGTTTCGGCCCGTGCCCGGCCGGGAGCCTACCCGCCAGGAAACCGGCCGTGCAGCCGCCCGGTACCGCGATGACCAGGTCTTTCACCGTCTGCGCAGGGTCGGGGTACTGCGCTTTCGGTGCCGGCCGGTGCCCGCGTAGGGGGCTGGACGGGCCGGGCGTCGGCCGGATGGGCGGTGTGGCGGCAGGAGATCCCGACCGCATAGGGCAGGCTGCGTTCCTCCAGCCCCAGACGGAAGGCGGCGGCATCGCCGTATCCGGCATCCGCCACGACCAAGGGGACATCGACGCCCCACGACCGGGTTTCGTCGATCATGTCCAGGGCCAGCTGCCACTTCTCCACATGCCCCACCTGGGCGGGGATGCCGCAACGGCCGCGGCGGGCGACCTTGGCCGCATCCGCCTGTCCAGAGGCCGGATCCCATGAAGCGGGCACGAACAGCCGCCAGTTCACTGCGGCCGAGGCCTGCTCACGGGCCAGGTGCAGCGACACTCCCACCTGGCAGTTGGTGACCTTGCCCGCGGTGCCGGTGTACTGCCGCGACACACACGCAGACGCGTCCCCGTCCTTGAGGAAGCCGGTGTCGTCAACGATCAGCGCCTCCGGACCGATCGCCTCGTGCATCCTCCAGGCCAGCCGGGCCCGCACATGCGCCGGATCCCACGGGCTGGAGGTGATGAAGTGCGCCAGCGCCTGCCGGTTGCCGTCCTCGCCGAGGCGGGCTGCCATCGGCTCCACCGACTTACGCCGCCCGTCCAGCAGCAGCCCTCGCACATACGCCTGTCCCCACCGCCGCTGGTCCGCACGGAAGAACCCGTCGAACAACTCCGCCGCGAACGCCTCCAGGTCCCCCCGGGCCTCGGTCATCTCCTCAGGTGTCACACCACGACAACGCCACCCACGAGGCAACAGACACGCCACTCAGGAGTGAAGATGACCAAGCCCTACTAGTGGTGCGCTAGTCCACTCACGGGTCTAGACAACAAGGAACCCCCGGGCCTCTGGCCTGGGGGTTTCACATGGAGCGGGTGACGAGAATCGAACTCGCGCTCTCAGCCTGGGAAGCGACGGCGCTTGGCCGATGGAACGGCCGCTGACCTGTGCGGATTCGTTGTGCTGGCGTCGTTGCACAGGGGCCGAGCGCCCGTAGTTGACCGTGGGTGTCCGCACTTACGGGCACGGATGGGGCACGTGCGCACCCTCGAAGCGCCGGGCCGTGGTCCCCCCGCAGGGGTGTCGTGGGTGGGCCGGCGCCTGCCCGCAGTAACCGTGGAAGGCGCACTGGGCGGGGCTCCGGGACGGTTGGCACCCAGGCGTGTGCCGACGCCGTTGTCACCACCCTCGGGCCGGGGACGGCGAGGTTGCGGAGCTCGCCCAAGGGTCCAAGTATGGGTTCAGGGAACAGCGACAGGGCATGTCGGAAGGCACGTCCCGGGAGGACATGAGAGCCATGACGTTTCCTGCCCCCCGGTCCGCCGGCCGTCGCAGCACAAGGCGCACTCGACAGGCATGCGTGCGATCGGCATGACCGACGACGACCGGCCGCTGCGCTGTCTGGTCACCGGTGCCACCGGTTACATCGGCGGCAGGCTGGTGCCGGAGTTGCTGGCCGCCGGGCATTCCGTGTGCTGCCTGGCCCGCGCCCCCGGCAAGCTGCGGGACCATCCGTGGTTCGGGCAGGTGGAGGCCGTGTGCGGGGACGTGACGGACGAGGGGGCCGTACGTGCGGCCATGGAGGGCGTGGACGTCGCGTACTACCTGGTGCACGCGCTGGGCACCGGTCGGGGCTTCGAGGAGACCGACCGGCGCGCGGCCAGGATATTCGGCGAGCAGGCGCGTGCCGCCGGAATCCGTCGGATCGTCTACCTCGGCGGGCTGAGCCCTTCCGGGGTACCCGAGCACGCACTCTCACCCCATCTGCGGTCCCGCGCCGAAGTGGGCCGCATCCTCCTGGCCTCGGGCGTGCCGACCGCCGTACTGCGGGCAGCCGTGATCATCGGGTCGGGTTCGGCCTCGTTCGAGATGCTGCGATATCTGACCGAGCGGCTGCCCGTGATGGTGACCCCGAGCTGGGTGCGCACCCGCATCCAGCCCATCGCCGTCCGCGACGTGCTGCGCCTCCTCGTGGGATGCGCGAGGCTGCCGTACGACGTGAACCGCGCCTTCGACATCGGCGGACCGGACATCGTCACATACGAGGAGATGATGCGGCGGTACGCCGTCGTCGCCGGTCTGCCGAAGCGCGTCATCGTGCCCGTTCCGCTGCTCACCCCCCGGCTGTCCAGCCTCTGGGTCGGTCTGGTCACCCCGGTGCCGGGCGCTCTCGCTCGCCCGCTGGTCGAGTCGCTGAAACACGAGGTGGTCTGCGCCGAGCGGGACATCGTCCGTTATGTGCCGGACCCTCCGGAGGGACCGGTCACCCTCGACCGGGCGATCCGGCTGGCTCTGAGGCGCGTGCAGGACGCGGATGTTGCCACCAGGTGGTCCTCGGCCTCGGTTCCCCGTGCCCCCAGCGACCCGCTGCCCACCGACCCCGACTGGGCGGGCGGGAGCCTCTACACGGATCACCGCGAGCGCACGGTCGAGGCGTCGCCGCAGGCCCTGTGGCGGGTGGTGGAGGCGATCGGCGGCGAGAACGGCTGGTACTCCTCGCTGCTCGCCTGGTCCCTGCGGGGCTGGCTGGACACCCTGGTGGGCGGTGTCGGCCTGCGTCGGGGCCGCCGGGACGCGACCCGGCTGCGGGTCGGCGACAGCCTGGACTTCTGGCGAGTGGAGGAGATCGAGCCGGGCCGGCTGCTCCGATTGCGCGCGGAGATGCGGCTGCCGGGCCTGGCCTGGCTGGAGATGGCCGTCGACCAGGATCCACAGGGGCGCACGGTGTACCGGCAGCGGGCACTGTTCCATCCGCACGGCCTGACCGGGCACGCCTACTGGTGGGGCGTGGCCCCCTTCCACGCCGCGATCTTCGGCGGCATGGCCCGCAACATCGCCGCCGCGGCAGAATCGGCCGCCCCCGAACCGGCCCGTACTCACTGAGGGGGCCCAAGAACTGTGCGCGTCTCGGTCGCCCTGTTCACCGCCGACCTGCGGGTGCACGACAACCCGGTCCTCCAGGCCGCTCTGAAGGACGCCGAACGTGTGGTCCCGCTCTTCGTCGTCGACACCGGCATCCGCCGCACCGGCTTCGCCGGACCCAACCGCGCGGCGTTCCTCGCCGGCAGCCTGACCGACCTCGACGCGGCCCTGCGGGCTCGGGGCGGCCGGCTGGTGGTGCGCGTCGGCGACGTGGTCGAGGAGACCTGTCGGGTGGCGGCGGAGACCGGTGCAACCGTGGTGCACATCGCGGGCGGGGTGAGCCGTTACGCGGCACGGCGCGAGGACCGGCTGCGCGCGGAGCTGGCCGGCGACCGACGCGAACTACGCGTCCATGACGCCTCGTTGACGGTCGTACCGCCAGGAGCGCTGACACCTGTGGGCAAGGGCCACTTCGCCGTCTTCACCCCGTACTTCCGCCGATGGGAGAGCTTCTCCGTGCGCGGCGTCCTGCCCGCACCGGACGTCGTACGGCTACCGGACGTAGGTTCGGCCGGCCTTGCTCGCGCAGCGTCGCTCGCGTCGGGCTCCACATCGCCGAGCCTGCCCGCCGGCGGGGAATCCGAGGCCCGTCGCAGGCTGCGGTCATGGCTGGCGGGCCCGCTGTCCGCATACGAGGACCGGCACGACGACCTGGCCGCCGACGCGACCTCCCGCCTCTCCCCCTACCTGCACTTCGGCTGCCTCTCACCCACCGAACTGCTGCACCGGGCCCGCGCCCAGGACGGTCCCGGTGCGCATGCCTTCGTCCGCCAGCTCGCCTGGCGGGACTTCCATCACCAGGTCCTGGCGGCCCGCCCCGACGCGGCCGACCATGACTACCGCCCCCGGCACGACTGCTGGCGCCGCGCCACCAAGGAGTTCGAAGCCTGGCGGGACGGCCGCACGGGTTACCCCGTCGTCGACGCCGCCCTGCGACAGCTCTGCCACGAGGGCTGGATGCCGGGCCGGGCCCGCTTGCTCGCGGCGAGCTTTCTCACCAAGACGCTGTACGTGGACTGGCGGGTGGGAGCCCGCCACTTCCTGGACCTCCTGGTCGACGGCGATGTGGCGAACAACCAGCTCAACTGGCAATGGGTCGCCGGGACCGGCACGGACACCCGCCCGAACCGGCTCCTCAACCCACTCGTCCAGGCACGCAGGTACGACCCCCGCGGGGAGTACGTACGCCGCTGGCTCCCCGAGCTCCGCCACCTCGACGCCACGGCGGTCCACCGCGTCCCCCATCTCGACGCAGCCGCCCGTGCGGGCCTGGACTACCCCGCCCCGATCGTGGATCTCGCCGCGGCCGCCGCCCGGTTCAGGGAGCGACGGGGCGCCGAGTGACCGGAACCAAACAAACCCCAGGCCGCTGGCCTGGGGTTTCTCTCTGGAGCGGGTGACGAGAATCGAACTCGCGCTCTCAGCTCGGGAAGCTAGGGGCGTTTACGAGTGGTTGCCGGGCTGATCTGTGGCGACGCCGTCTCGGAGCTTGGATCTCCTCCTGCCCGTTCTCCGCTGTTCCCCGTGGTTCCCCGCACGATCTGGCACGGGTCTGGCACGGCCGCGTCGTCGAGCAGCACGGCGAGTTCCCTAAGGTCGTTCGCGACCATGACCTGAGCGAGGCGTCCGGCGATCGCCACGACTTCCGGCCAGGAAGAGGCCTGGAGATACTCCGCGTCCGTGTCGTTGGGCGCCTCGGCCGCCGCGGCGTTGAGCGCGACACCGAGCTCTCTCATCAGAACGACCTCTTCGTCACTTCGGAGGCTGACTCCGAGGTACCGGTCCGGCTCGTCGGCGTCACAGAAGTCGTCGAAGAGCGTGTGGAAAACATGGTCCAGGTTTTCGAACGTCGACGGTTCGAGCCACACTTCCCCCTGCCATGGTGGATTGGCCAAGGCCAACACAACGGGCACGAGGTGAACTCGGTGGTTCGCTAAGAGTCGGGCGTCTTCGCTCACAAGTCCGAGCGTAGCGACCGCAGCAGGTGGAGGCGCTGGCCCTCTTACGACGCCGCTTCAGGAGTTCGGTCCGAGTCTGTTACGACTGCTGCCGGCGGCTGGAGCGGCTGCGGTACAGGGCCAGTGGTGTGCGCTCCCGTCCGGCGTCGTCAGCCATGGAGGTCAGAAGCCTTCTGATCCGTAGCTCTACAGAGTTCGATCGGAGACGGTCATACAGGTCGCGCATCGGCCCCAAGGGGACGCTACGGGGTGGGACCGGTTGCTGTGGTTGCTGTATCCGGCTGCTGTACAGCAGGATGCCGGTGGGTCACTCTCAAGATCCACGGCTACCAGGGCACCGGACTCGTCATCCCGCACTGAGAAACGAATGGCGAGGAACTCCCCGCCTGGAAGGAGGAACACAACCGCTCCCACAAGCGAGTTCGCGCCCGCGTCGAGCACACCTTCGCCCGCATGAAGGGCTGGAAGATCCTCCGCGACTGCCGCCTGAAAAGGCGACGGCGTCCATTACGCCGTGCTCGGCATCGCCCGCCTGTGAACCTCATGTTTCACTCAACTGCCGTGACCGGAAGGAAAGTTGCGCCCTAGGGTCAGTTCCTGGCGGTCGACGGGGCCGCTTTCATCGAGAGAAATACGGGGAAACACGTGCGTTCCATACCCAAGATCGTCGCAGTCGGCTGCGCCGCCACCGCACTTGCCGCTGTGGGTGCTGTACCCGCCAGTGCCGGGACGGTCCATCCGATGTCATGCCCGCCCGACAAGGGCTACGACTTCTCGGGCAGCTACACGTATTACAGGGACATGGAACCCCGTTCCGGCGGCGACAGCGGCACGACGATCAGCATCACCTTCCACAAGGGGAAGACGACGACGTCGACGGTCGGCGGGGCGATCTCCGGCGAAGCCAAGGTGGTGTTCGTCAAGGCGTCGGCTGAGTTCGACTACCACTTCGCCTGGCAGTGGACGAACAGCACCACCTACACGTGGTCGTGGAAGGTGCCGAAGACGATGAGGCACGGTTACCTGCACGCCGGGGTGAAGGTCAGGTACACGAAGTGGAACTACAACAAGACCGAGCCCAACTGCAAAACCAAGGTGCTGCGCAAGGGATCGGCGCGGCTGGTCTACAAGGGCCGCGAGACGTGGCACGGGAAAAGCTGATGCGCAGCGCAGGGATCGTTCTGCTGGTGGTGTCCGCCGCTGTGGTGTCCGGGTGCAGCGGCGGGAAGAGTACGCCGCCTTCGCCGAGTGCCTCGAAGGCGGCGCTGGTGTCCGATCCGGACAATCCTGACAAGGGCGCTAAGACACCGGGCCGGCTGGGTCCGGGGACGGTGAAGCTGCCCGTGGCTGCGGACCGGATTGCCGCATTGTCCGTGCGGTACGACTGTCTCGGTCCCCCGGGTGGTCTGCAGGTCAGTAATGGGACAGCGCTGCGCGCCGGGATCGAAGTGTGTGACGACAGCGCCACCTACGGTGCCTCGATGAAGGCGAAAGACCTGGATGGCCGGAAGTTCGGCGGTACGGTCAAGATCGAGGCCGACAAGCGGACGCGGTGGCGCGTTTCCGTCAGCATCACCGACAAGGACGGCGTCAAACAGGCAGTCCATAGCTGAGCTTGACTCTGTCGGGGATCTTGGAGTTGCCCGGTGCGTCGGCGTGATTGGTGGGCATGCTCGGGGTGTTCCGAGAGCCTATGCAGTTGTCCAGCTCCCATCCCGTCCGCCGTCGACCCACACACCGTGGAGCGGGCGTGGTTCAGGGGCGTCAAGGTGGAGCGCGCCACTGTACGAACGACCTTGACGCCCCTGGGCCGCGTCTGCTCGGCTCTGCCTGGGTCGACGGTGGATGGGATGGGAGCACCCGCGCACGCCACTACGTGCCCGCGGCCGGCGGCGGCGCCCCCTCCATCCTGGTGCCGGCCGATCCCCCGCCGGAGGCATCGTCTTGACCTTGGGCCGCGCTCCACGGTGCTCGACTCATGGCCACCGACCCTATCCACATGTGAGCGCGCGGAGGCGGAGCGGGTCGGAGGCAGGAGCGGCGCCCCGAGCGGAGCCGTGAGCGCGCCCGGCGGAGCGGAGCGCAGCCGGGGCTTGACGCCCTGAGGATCCGTGTTCGCCTCGCCGAGCCGGAACGCATGAACGGGCGACGCGTCCAAGGCGACACCAAGAGCGAGGCCGGAACCCGGACTGTGATTCTTCCCGCCTTCCTCCATCGGGAGCTCCGATGGCACTTGGAGTCGTACGCCGAGGAAGGACCCGACGGACTGCTGTTGGTGGGGGAGAAGGGGGCTCCCTTCCGCCGCAGTACCTTCGGCCGGAGGTGGCGCAGGGCGGGTGAGGTCGTCGGCATGCCCGAGGGCTTCCGGTTCTACGACCTCCGCCACACCGGGCACACCCTGTCCACGCGGTCAGGGGCCACCCTGAAGGACACGATGGTCCGTGCCGGGCAGTCCTCCGAGAAGGCCGCGTTGATCTATCAGCACTCCGACGACGAGCGACAGGAAGAGGTCGCCGCCGGCCTCGACGCCACCGTCCGTAAGGCTCGGGCAGCTGCCGCTCAGAAGGGTCCCGCCCAGCGTTCTGGCACGAATCTGGCACGCGACAACTGATCACGATGGCCAGCAAAAAGGCCCGGGTCTCTGACCTGGGCCTTCTCCATGGAGCGGGTGACGAGAATCGAACTCGCGCTCTCAGCTTGGGAAGCTGATGTTCTACCATTAAACTACACCCGCGTAAGACGCCGACCGAGTCGGTGTCCGAACGCTCGCTCACTGTACCTCATCGCGGACCCCCGGTGCTCTTGCCGTGGGGTCCGAGAGTGTTTCGAGGGGTGGATCCGGCTGCGGGGGAACGGAGTTGGGGCGTACCGTGGGGGTGTGGGAGAGGGGCCGGGCGAGGCCGGAGTGCCGCCTGGAGAGTCGTCTCTTTGATCCCGTAATGTGGCTTTTGTCGTCGCGGCAGTAAGCCAGACGCGGCTCTTGGGGAAGGGACTCTAGGACTTGATGGAACGCACCGTCGTCCGCTGTGCCGATGGGCACGTGTTCAGCACCGCTTCGTTCCCGATGCAGCAGGCCGAGCGGCTCGGCCCCGGCCGGCTCCTCCGGTGTCCACGGTGTGCCCGGCTGCGCAGCGTCGTGCCTGTCGCTCTCGAGAAGCGGTAGAGAGCGCCAGAGAGCGATGGGGGACGTAGCAGTCAGTCGCAGCGCGTAGTCATGGGCGCGCTGGGTCGTCACGATTGTCACGGCTCCGCGCGCCTTGCGTATCCTCGGGGCGTGCTTCTCTCAGACAAGGACATCCGGGCCGAGATCGACGCCGGGCGGGTACGGATCGATCCCTACGACGAAACCATGGTGCAGCCGTCGAGCATCGACGTGCGGCTGGACCGTTACTTCCGGGTGTTCGAGAACCACCGGTACCCGCACATCGACCCCTCGGTAGAGCAGGCCGACCTCACACGGCTCGTGGAGCCGGAGGGCGACGAGCCGTTCATCCTGCACCCCGGGGAGTTCGTGCTGGCCTCGACGTACGAGGTCATCACGCTTCCCGACGACCTCGCCTCGCGGCTGGAGGGCAAGTCCTCCCTCGGGCGCCTCGGGCTCGTCACCCACTCGACCGCCGGGTTCATCGACCCCGGGTTCTCCGGGCACGTCACCCTGGAGCTGTCCAATCTCGCCACCTTGCCGATCAAGCTGTGGCCCGGTATGAAGATCGGCCAGCTGTGCATGTTCCGGCTCACCTCGCCGGCCGAGCACCCCTACGGCAGCGAGCGGTACGGCTCCCGCTACCAGGGACAGCGCGGGCCCACCGCCTCGCGCTCCTTCCTCAACTTCCACCGGACGCAGGTGTGAGTGCCGTGAGCGACGTGCGCGAGAACCTGACCTACGAGCGGTTCGGTACGGCCATCCGCGTGCTCGCCCAGACCATCGCCGACGACGGCTACGAGCCCGACATGGTGCTCTCCATCGCGCGCGGCGGAGTCTTCGTCGCCGGCGGGCTCGCCTACGCCCTCGACTGCAAGAACCTGCACCTGGTCAACGTCGAGTACATGGGCCTGGCTGCCTAGCCTACGGCTGACAGCCTTGGCGAATGTGCCGGGGAGGCCGTATATGAAGAAAGCTGATCTTGTGGTTGCTTGGCCTTGATCACCGCTGATCATGGTCCCCGGGCTGAGTAGGTGCTGAGCCGGTTACGGGGCTCACGACGTGGGCGTCTGGTCGTTGAGAGGTGGTGATCACCTCATGTGGTGGTCGGTCGGCCTTTCCTGTTTCGGCCTCCGGCGACCGCCGTACTCTCGACGCATGGCTGAGCACCGGACGACGCGGAGCACCTTGCCGTGTACGCGGCTGACCAGGTTGAGCGTGATCAGGCCGACACGGCCGAAGGCGTGCGCGTGTGGGGTGGGTTGCTCATGTCGGCGGCGACGAGCGCGGCACGATCAGGCGACTACGACACGGCGAACGAGATGATGTCGACGGCCGAGGGGGTAACAAAGCGGCTGGCCCTGCTTCCGGCTCCGGCCAACGGGCGGATGGTCTCCGTGTTCAGCCGGTCGTCCGTGCGCATCGAACGCGTCCGTCTTGCCGTACAGCACGGGCGCCCGGAAGAGGCTCTGCAACTGGCCAAGGGCATGCGCCTCAGCGGTGACATTCCTCCGTCCTGGCGTACATGGCTCCTGCTCGACGTGGCCCGTGCGCACGCGGATCTGGGCAACGCCGAGGGTGCGGTGAAGGCGCTTACGCGGCTGCGTGAGATCGCCCCTGCGCGGATGCGGCACGACACGCTGGCCGTGGCGACAGTGAGTGATCTATGGGCGCTGCCGACACGCCCGCCCGGGCTGCGCAAGCTCGTTCAATTCCTTGGGATCGCAAGCTGAGCCCGCAGAAGTGGGCCGTTATGTCCCTGTAGCACCTCCACAACCCTGCGTGACGATTGCCATTCACAGCTCGTCGACACGAGGGACTGAGGACATGGCACGGCATGCGGAGGCGGACGCGACGGCTCTGGAGCGCGGGGCGCTGGTCTACGACCCGGTCAAGCGCAAGGTCGGGGAGTACCAGGGCAAGGCCGGTCCGTACGCCATGCTGCGCCCAGTGGCCGGGGACGGCCCGGTCCTCTGCTTCGGCCGGCCGATCGCTGTTTCCGGCTCGCCGAGCACCTGGTTGCGGCCGGTGGCGCCGCCTCGATCGGATCGGTCGGCGACGCCTACGACAACGCACTCATGGAGAGCACGATCGGCCTGTTCAAGACCGAGCTGATCAAGCCCCGACGGCCGTGGAAGACGCCGTCCGACGTCGAGCTCGCACCGCCGACATCCCACGAAGGACGCGACGCATCGCCTGGTTGACGGGACCATGCTCGACACCTCAATTCCATGACGCCGCGATGCACGCGCGCTTCCGGGGCCTCTTCACGTCGCTCGAGCCGAGTCACTCACGCCAGATGGGTTCGATCAGGTCCGGATCGAACTTCCGCCCGCCCCTGCCCGCCGGATGGATGAGCACCGCCGACAGGGAGTGCAGGACGATCTCTTGTTGGCGCTCACGGTTCACTCAGCCTGGAGCGTCCAGCCGCCCGTCGTCCAGCGGGCCGGGCAGGTGCTGGACGCCTGACCAAGGTGAGCACGGAAAAGGGCCCCTGCCGCGGAGGCGGACTCCAGGGGCCCTTTCCTGTGTCTGCGGTCCGCTAGAACGTGCCCAGCTTCACGATCGACAGCAACGCGATCAGCTGGATCGCCGACGCGCCCAGTGCCTTCGGCCAGGGCAGGTCGTGGGAGCGGCTGACCATCAGGGTCAGGAGCGCGGCGGCCGCGACCCAGGTCGCCCAGCCCAGCAGCTGCACGAAGCCCGCGTCGCCGCCCATGAACATCGCGACGACCAGGCGGGGGGCGTCCGTGATGGAGGTGATCAGCATGGACAGGCCCACCGTGGGCTGCCACGCCCCGTCGCCGCCCAGCTGGCGGGCCAGGGTGTGGGTGACCACGCCAAGGATGAACGCGCTCAGCCCCATCGCGACCGCCGTCGTCAGGACGATGGGCACCGCGTTGGAGAGGGTGGCGCTGATCGCGTCCTTGCGGGCGCCGTCGAAGCCGAACACCGCGAGGAGGCCGTAGAGGAACGTCACGACGAGGGCCGGGCCCCACATCGTGTAGTCCCGCATCTGCAGGAAGGTCTGGTTGGGGGCGAACACGATCCCCCGCAGCAGCTCCTTCCAGTGCAGGCGCGGCCCGATCGGGCCCGCCGGTGCGGCCGAGCCCGCCCGGTAGGTCCCTCCCTGGTTGTACGGGTCGTCGACCGAGAACGCCTGGGTGTGGCCCGGGTTGTTGGCCGCGTACGGGTCCGGGGCGCCGCCCTGGCCCGGGTAGCCGTCGTAGTCGTCGCCGAAGTACTCCGGCCCGTCGCCGGGCCGGCCGCCCGGGTAGCCGCCGTTCGCCTGCGGCCACTGGGCACCGTCGCCGTACTGCGGCCGCTGTCGCGGGTGGGGCTGCGGTGCCGACGGGTAACCCTGCCCCGGTCCCTGCGGCGCCCGTCCGCCGTACGACGGTCCCTGCGGTCCCTGTTGTCCTTGCGGGGCACGGTTGTCCCGGCCGCCGCGTCCGATCCTGAATCCAGCCACGTCTTCGAACGTACCTGGTCCTGAAGAGTGACGTGCCGGGCTCAGCTGTCCGGGCCCGGCTTTGCTGCCGAGCTGTGACATCCCCTAGGGGGTGCCGAGGGCTTCCCTTACGTGCTCCCCGCGGCGGCTGTATGCCTGCGGGACCCGCGTTACGGCACCAGGAACTCCGACGTCGAGAAGGTCACCGTGGGCTTCGCCGCCACGAGTCCCTTCTCCGTCCCCCGGTACACGGCCACCGTGTCCTTGGTCTCCCCCCGGTACGTCCGCACCACCAGGTCGGCTCGTCCGTCTCCGTCGAAGTCACTGGTCGCGAGGACGCGGGTGGTCCCCCGGGCGGGTGGGGCGACGGTGACCGTGTCCTCCGGTGAGAGTCCCTTCGTACGGCCGCGGAGGATACGCAACCGCGAGCCGCTGGAGACCAGTTCGTCCCGGCCGTCGCCGTCGAGGTCGGCCGCGTCCAGCATCGAGCCGGGCGTGGCGAGGGTGGCGCGGGTGGCCGCCGGGAGGTCGTAGCGCAGGGACGTTTCCGCCGTGCCGCCCACCGCCGCGTCCAGTGCCTTGCCCCGGCCGAAGCGGCCGAGGACGACATCGACGCCGCCGGGGAGGACGGCACCGGTGCGCGCCGGTCCGTCCGGACCGCCCAGGAGCAGGGCCGACTTGGCGGTGCCCTCCGCCGTACGGACGACCAGGTCGTCGTAGCCGTCCCGATCGACGTCGGCGGAAGGGCCGACCGGGACCTCGCCCGGTGACGGAAGCGGCGCGGCTGCCGCGTGCGGAGCGCCCTGGCGGCTGAACGGGCCGCGCAGATACGACAGTCGGCCGCCCGACGCGTGCAGCACCAGGTCGGACCCGTGGTCCCCGTCGAAGTCGCCGCACACCGGTTGGTCGGGCCAGTCGTTGCCGAAGCGGGCACGGGCGGGAATGGCCAACTTCACGGCCCTGCCGGTCAGTCCGTTCGGGGACCCGTACAGAATCTGCAGCGGCACCGGGGGTTGGCCCTGCCCGTCGTACGGCGGATCGGTGGACACGATCAGATCGGTGAAGCCGTCGCCGTCCAGGTCGCAGCTCGCCTCCGCGTCGAAGACGGCGGGGAGTTGGCCCTTGGTCGGGGCGGCGTGCGTCTTCGGGGCGAGCAACTGCCGTGCGCCGGGCGTGAGTCCGTGGGCGCTGCCGTACACGATGCCGATGCCCGCGTCGTCGGCGTGGCTCTGCTCCTTGACCAAGTCGTCGAGGACCAGGTCGGGATGGCCGTCGCCGTTGAAGTCGTCCGGCACCTTGCTGCCCCTGCCGTGCGGTACGGGGATCTTGGCCGGGGCGTCCGCGACGGTCACCGGGGTGTGCTCGGCGGTCCCCATGTCCGCCGTGGGCCCACAGGCGGCCAGCAGCAGCCCCAGCCCGCCGACCACCACGGTCACCGTCCCGGCTCTGCCGCCCCTACGCACACGCACCGCCCATCCCGTCCACATCCTCGTCAACGCCTGGGCCATGATGCACGCGTCCGAGACGACACGACACCCCCGCGCCTCCCGGGGACACGGGGGTGTCCGGATCACCTCACCTGCCGGCCGCATCCCACAGCGTCACCGCAAGTGCCGTGCACGAGGTCACCGCCGCGAGGGATGGCAGGGGCCAGCGGGTGCGTTCGAGGGCGTCGAGTCGTTCCTCGTGGTCGCCGAGGGTCTTGTCGGTCTGGTCGGCGCGCTGCAGGAGCAGGGCCAGATCGCCCCGGGTGGTGGCGAAGCCGACATCGACGGACCGGCGGAGGCGCTCGAGTTCCAGGGCGACTCCTTCGGCCTCTCGGGTGGTCATGGAGACTCCTTCTTGCCCTTGCGCGGTGAGGGGGTGTCCCGGCGGCCGGCCCGCCTGCGAGCAGAGGGGCGAGCGTGACGAGGGTCTCGACTGCCACCCGCAGGGTGCGGCGCATGACATCACTCATCGGGCGGCCTCCTCAACCCGTGCGCGGTACGTGCAGCAGGTCCCAGCTCGCGCGGCCAGGGACGCCGTCGGCGGCGGGACCCGCGTACCCCAGCTTTCGCTGCCAGACGGCGTACGAGCGCATGTCCGCCTTGCCCCATACCGGGCCGGGGCCGACGGAGTAGCGGCCGCAGCCCTCGGCCACCAGGCGCCGGCCGATCGCCGTGATGAGCGGGCCGCGGCGCCCGAAGGCGAAGTAGGCGGCGCCGGGGAAGGGCTCGTACGGCGTCGCATCGGGCGTCGGGCGCGGTCCGAGGCGGGCGTCGATCCTGGAACGCATGCCCGGCATCGGGAAGGACGGGTCGATCTTGCGTCGCGTCCACTCCCGGTGCCCGATCACGCTTGCCGCGGACCAGCCATGGGCGCGGCACAGAGCGGCCGACAGCCGCTCCACCGCGTCGAGCTGGGCCGGGGGATACGGGTCGTGGCCGGTGCCGAGGTTCTCGATCTCGAAGCCGTAGAAGTGCGCGTTGCCGTCGACGGCGTCGGGGCCCGGGGCGGGCGGCGGTGTCCTCTCGGCGACCACGGCGGCCAGGACCGCGGCGGAGCCGGAACCGGCGTGGTTGGTACGGCCCCAGCCCACCAGGTGCACGGTGCCGTCCTTGGCGACCAGCCCGGCGCACAGCGGGCCGGGCAGCGTGGGAGTGCCCTCGAGACACAGACGGAGACTGTCCGACCCGGCGGTGTGATGGAGCATCACGCCGTGGACCGGGCCCCAGGGCCCTTTGTGATTGCGGTTGTGCGTCCGCCAGTTGCCGTGCTCGCGGACGACGACGCCCTTGGCGCGCAGGGCACGCACGAGGGCGTCCGGGGTCAGTGGAGTGGCCATGGTGTCCTCAACTCACGGGGGTGACGGTCACGAAACGGTTGGTGAACGTCGCCGTGCTGGTCGTGGCGGCCGACTTGTAGGCCAAGGTGGCGGTGTACGCACTGTTCACCGTCAGGCCGGTGACCTGGAACTGGGTGGTCGCCGAGCACAGGTCGGTGCCGTAGCAGACCGCAGCCCGGCTGTCCGTGGCCGCGAGTGTGACGGACGTACCGAGACGGACATTCGCGGAGACATAACAGGCCGTCGCCGCACTGCTGTTGATCCGGGCACCCACCGTGACCAGTACGGATCCGGAGGCCGGTGCGGTGAAGGTGACCGAGGTCGGGTCGCCGGTGGAGCCGGTCAGCGTCTCGGCGTACGAGGTGGATGTGGTCGTCCCGGTCGCGGTGTTGGCCTTGTGTACCGGGCCGGGGGCCAGCTGGGCCCAGGCGCCGCCAGTGTGGTACCAGAACTGCTTGGGTGTGGCGAGCCAGACCAGCATGCCGGCCACTGGGGACGTCACCTTGGCATCTCGGGTGGCGGCGTCGGCGAACCGCAGCACGGTGCGGCCGTCGACAGCCTCGGCGAGGGACTGGATGTGCTGCGGGACGTTCGCCGCGTCGGCGGGCTGTGGGTAGGGCAGGCTGCCGAGCGGAGTGAGCAGTGCCATGGCGGCTACCTCCTTGGGACGTGGGGGGCGCGTCGGGGCGTCGCTGATTCGGTGTAGGGCGGGCCGACGCGGGTGGGCGCCGGCGCGTGCGATCCGCGCTCGTACGGAAGACGAGCGCACTGGGGGCGACGGGCGGGCGTGCAGGTGCGGGTGGATGCCGCCCCCCGGGGCGCGAAGGCGGGGGTCGCGGGCGGGTTTCTTGCCGGGTTGGCCTTGCGCACCCACGGTGGCCGCGGGGCGTACTCGCGCGCGGCCCGACCGGGTGTCGCCGTCAGCCGCCGAGTGCCGGTGGGAGGGTGTCGGAGGGGCTGCCGTCGTCGCCGGCGCGCGAGGCCGCGCTGTCGACCGGCACGGGTACGGCGGTGTCGCCGTCCTGGGCGGGGACGTCCGGCAGCGGTACGGCCGTGCCCTCGTCGTCGGCCGCGAGGCCCTGTGCGCTCATGGCGCTCATACCGCACCCCCCGGCGGCTGGAGCAGCTCGCGGTAGGTGAGCCTGCTCTGGGTGAGGTCGTCCAGGGTCGGGAACTGCGCGGCGACCAGGGCGTAGCTGCGCCGGCTGCCGTACTGCGGATCCACCGGCGGGTCGGGCGTGAGACCGGAGTCCAGGGGGACGCCGTTGTACGAGGTGCCGCGCAGGGTCAGCGTCTGCTGGGGCACCGAGCCCGCCTGGCAGGTGGTGCGGATGCCGACGACCCAGGCGAAGGTGTCCAGCGCGGCGCCGGTGGTGTCCACCACCCGGACGACGTCGCCGAGCTGGATGCGCGGGTCGTGCAGGACCTCCACGTCGCCGAGCAGGGGGACGGGGTAGCGGCCCGCGTCGAGCATGGCGTGGGAGAGGTCGGAGGCCGATTGTCGCTGCTGCACCCAGTCGGTCGCGGGAGCCTGGTAGACCTGCTTGCCGTAGTACGCCTGGCTGGTGGTGTTGTACCAGGCGAACGTGCGCTGCGCCGGGTCCGCGGTCCGCTTCTGCGGCACGATCTGCACGGACGGCTTGCCGTCCTTGGTGACCGTCCACACGCTGGCCGTACCGTGGTTGACGAACCGGACGATGTAGTTCGGCCCGTCGCGCCGCGAGCTGACCGTCACACCGCCCTTGACCGAGGAGCCGCCGGTGGCCGCGCTGCCGAACCGGACCTTGTGCCCGGTCGTCACGGCCGCGTCGTCCTCGATCTGCAGCGGGCCGATGTCCAGCTCGTCCTCGGCCATGGCGTACGCCACCTCGACCACCGCGCCGGGCCTGATCTCCCGTACGACGGTGTCGGCGGTCGTCCCGGCATAGGTGGAGCGGACGCCGTTGTAGTCCCGGTATGCCTGCTCGCAGTGGTTGCGGCAGGCGTCGATCTCCTCCGCGACGGTGAGCGCGGCGATGTCACGCCGCGTCGTGACGGTCACGTCCGGCTGGGCCGGCACCTTCTGGAACCGGCCGGGTCCGCGCCAGCGGAAGACACCCTGTTCGTCGAACTCGGCCGTGGACAGGGTCGCCCGCGCGATCTCGGTGATCACGTCCCACTGGGAACCCGAGACCCGCGGTACGTCGAACAGCGGGACCGTGACGTCGTCCAGTTCGGCACCCCTGGTCCAGCGGCCCCGCTGCTCCCACTCGTCGGCGGTGTAGGAGGCGAGGTCGGGCCACACCCGGTCGGTGATCTGGAGGCACTCGACGGCCACGTCCGTCTTCAGGTCGATCCGGAACAGCTCCGAGGGCGGCTGGGTGGACGACGCGGCGCTGAAGGTGACGGGCGCGCCGGGCACGACGTACTCCCCGTCGGGGGCGGTCAGCCGTGGGATCACGGTCGCCGGTGTGGCGGTGGACGTCGTCCCGGCCCGGGTGTCCACCGTGCAGCCCAGGTGCCAGGTGCCCTTGAGGGAGGCCAGCTTCGGCACGGTCCAGGTGTAGACCTGACCGCTCCCGTCCACCGTGCCGGAGGTGATCTTCACGGTGCCGGCGGCGAAGTCGACGTTCAGTGCGTAGTTGCCGTAGGCGCCCGCGCTGCGGTCGAAGACGAGCTTCAGCTCCAGGGCGCTGCCCACGGCACGGGCCGTGTTGACGTACAGCTCGGCCTGGAACACCGTGCCGCCCACGACGAAGCGGGAGCGGGGCATCCACGACACCGCCAGTCCCGCGGCGGCCGGCATCAGAGCCATCTCGTACGGTGCGCCGTCGCGGATCCAGGTGTACGACGCCGGGTCGGGCAGTGTCTCCGGCTGGCCGTGGGTGGCGTTGAAGCCGCCGTGCAGCGAGGCGTACAACGCGGTGGACGGCGCCGTGACGTCCGCGGCGGCCGCGGGCGCGCGGGGCGGCGGGCAGGTGTGGATGCCGCCCTGGCGCAGCAGTTCGTCCACGCACCAGATGGTGCTCGCCACCGGCCGGGCATACATCAGACCGTGGTAGGGCCGTGGTAGCAGGGCCGGTCCGCGCAGCCGCTCGGCGCCGTCCAGCGCCTGGACGGTGACGGTGTCGGTGCCGGAGGCCGCCGTGCGGGAGCGCACGGTGCCGCGGAAGGCGGGCAGGACCGCGCCGAGCAGGCCCGTGCGGTGCACGACGGACTGGCCGGGGCGTACGGCGTCGCCCGTGATGCGCCCGGCCCACGCCGAGTACAACCGGGGCGCGGGCACCCCGCTCGCACCGCCGAGCTGCACTTCCAGCTGGGCGGAGGCGCTGCCGGAGAAGGCGCGCAGAGCCTCGGGCAGGTCGGTGCTGTAGGCGCGCTCGACCTTCCAGGACTGCACCTGGCCGCCGATCTCCCGGCCGCCGCACCGGGTGGCGTGCGCCGGGGTGCGGTCGGGGGCGGCGAGTGAGCCGGCCAGTGCCGGGTCAGAGCTGAGCACCGCGCACCTCCACCAGTTCGACGCCGACGCTCCGGTACGGCAGCGGGGAGGCGGGCACGTCGGTGTACGCCGTGACGCTCATCGCCGGGCAGCCGTCGCCGAGCGCGAAGGCGACCGGGTCCTCGCCGACGGTCAGGCAGGCCCCGGCGAGGCCGATGGTGCCGGTGGCGCCGGGTGCGCCGAGCGGGGTGACGAAGGCGGCACCGGCCGGAGCGGTCCCGGTGACGGTCGTGCCGTTCGCGGACGTGGAGCCGAGGTAGGAGCCGTCGACGGCCTTCCAGTCCAGCTGGGCGATGGCGGTCGCCGGGCTCCAGTCGGGCGGCAGCAGCCACGACACCTGCATGCCGGGCATCACGGGCCAGCCGGTCCACGTGACGTGCCGCCAGCCGATGCGGGTTGCCGCGTCCTGGCAGTCACCGACCACCGTGTCCCCGATGAACGGGCTGATGACGACCGTGCCCTGCACGGTGAACCAGTGGTCCGCGCCGCTGTCCTGGCTGCTCTGCGCGGCGGCCTGGTAGGGGTCGAGCAGGTTCACCGAGGCCGGGTCGAGGACGGCCACCGGGCCGTACGCGGTCCGTGAACTGCCCAGCGTTCCCGGCCCGTTGATCCGGCGCGCCAGGCGGACCAGATGCTGGGCGTCCGCCGGCGGGAGGGCGTCCCAGGAGAGCTTGAGCCGGCGCGCGCCGCGTGCCGGGGCCACGGTGGTGATGCCGCCTTCCAGGGACTTGAACTCGGTGACGTTCAGCTCGGCGGTGCGGTCCCAGGCCTTGGCGGCCTGGTCGATCTCCAGCAGCAGACCGGGCTTGCCGATCCACAGATTCCTGGCCATGTCGTCTCACCTCCGGGCGAGTTGGCGCTGTCCGACGAGGACGGCACGGGCGATGACTTGCGAGTCCACCTGGATCTGAACCGGCCGTTCGGCGAGCTTCTCCACGGCGGCGGCGAGCCGGTGCATCCCGCCGCCCGAGGCCAGCACCCGCTCCAGCTTCGACAGCGGGATGACTGCCTCGGGCTCGCCTGCCTCGGCCAGCAGCGCCAGGGTGCCGCCGCGACGGGCGGGCACGACGCCGCCCTTGGCGAGGGTGGGGATGTTGGGCAGCAGCGGGATGTTGACGCCGAACTCCCGGCCGCCGAAGTGGGGCACCCAGCTCGGGATCTTGACATGGATGCGGTTCAGGGCGCCGATCATGGCGTTGAGACCGCTGATGTAGGAGCGGGGCAGGGCAGTGAAGGAGTTGACGATGCCCTTCATCACCGACTTGATGGGCCCCGCGTGGTTCTTCACGGCCCCGTAGATGGCGTTCCACGCCCACTTCACCCCCTTGGCGAGGGCGGCGGAGACCTTGTCCATGTTGATGAACTGGGAGATGAGCGGGGCGAGCAGGGCCATCACCAGCCCGAGGGCGTTCGCCTTCAT
This sequence comes from Streptomyces sp. HUAS 15-9, assembly GCF_025642155.1. Lineage (NCBI taxonomy): Bacteria > Bacillati > Actinomycetota > Actinomycetes > Kitasatosporales > Streptomycetaceae > Streptomyces > Streptomyces qianjiangensis. The sequence continues at coordinate 4,622,701 of NZ_CP106798.1, forward strand.
GGCGGTGTTGAGCCCCTTCTGGGCGAGGGTGGCGCCCTTCAGGCCCGTACCGAAGCCCTTCATCGAGGCCCCGCTCTGGCCCGCCTTCTTGCCCGCGTTCCCGACTGACTTCTCCACGGCGTCGGACTGGCGCTTGATGTCACGCAGTGCGGTGTGGGTGTGGGTGGAGGAGGACTTGAGGTGGTCCAGGGAGGTCTTGAGCTTGTCGGTGCTTCCCTTTCCCTTGGCCAGGGCGGTGGAAGCCTGCGCTAGGGTGCTGCTCAGCCGTCGGAAAGCAGCGACGGATTGGGTGACGATACCGGCCATCAGGTAAGCCTCCCGAGGCTGCTGGAGGAAGTGCGGGTGAGTGTTTCGAGCCGCGCCATTTCGTTGCGGACATGGCCGATTTCCGTACTCAGATGGGATGCGGAAACACGGAGTTGAGCTGCTTCGCGGTCGAGTTGGCGGACCTCTTGCATGCGGCGCCGGCTGATGGGGATACCGCTCCTTCCTTGGGCCTGATTGGCGCGGGTTTCTGCGGTGGATGCGCTACCGGTGGCCTCGGTCAGTTCCCGTTCGAGGCGCTGCAGGCGCTCGGTCAGTTGGCGCTGAGTGGCGAGGTTCCGCTGACGCTGTTCGCGGAATTCTGCGCTGAGGCGAGAGTTGTCGATCCCTCTGATCAGCGGGAATTTGTAGATCTCGACACCGAGAAAACTGACCCCGTGTGCGGTCACCGTTATCATCTCGGGGGAGATGTTGAGAAGGCTTGGATCGGTCTTGAAGGCTTGTGTGCTCTCGTAGATGAGCTGGTTGTTCGCGGCCACCCATTTCTTCAGGTGCCCGTCGAGCCATTTGGGCAGCCAACCCTTCTCGGGCGGCTTCGGCTGCAAGGTACCTATTTCCGCTTCAAGCTGATGTATTTTGTCCCAGATTGCCGACTCTGTCACTATGCCTCCATGCTTCTCGCGATGTGTTGTGCGGCGATAGGCTCACGGCATGGACACCCTGATTGTTCAGTTAATCCTGCTCGCCATGGCAGCAGGATGCCTTGCGTTCGGCCTTTACTGGCCGTGGGCGCTTTGGATGCTGAAGCGGCGAGGGAAGTTGGCTGAGGTGATGCGGCGCAGCGAGAGCTGGGTCGGAGGTCATTTCAGCTACCTGCTCACATTCATGGATCACAGGGGCGAAATCCAGGTGATCGGCGCCTCGACCATGATTCGCGAAGGCAAGAAGGTCCCCTTGACGGAATGGGACGCAGTTCAAGTGATCTACGATCCGCGGAAACCTGCCAGGGCAAGGTTGTATCCCCTTGACTGGAGAGAGGCCGGCCTGCTGGTCTACGGCATGATTCCAGCCGTGATCCTGATCGTGGTCGCCCTGAATCTCTGAACACCGGTCCTCGTCCGCTCACGACCTCACGTAAAGAGCTCGGCCAGTTCGGCGAGAGAGGGACGCTCGGGATCCTGGTCGGGGCGGGTGTCCATGCCCGGTCGCCGCAGGGACTGCGGCGGATCCAGCGGCTCGCTGTCCTCGTCGCGGTGGACTGTCGCGAACATCCAGTTGGATTCTGCAAGTTGGTCGACGACGGCGGCGAGCAGATGGTCTGTCGTCGTCCAGTCGGCGGCCTCGCCGTGCAGCTCCCTCAGCAGCGCGCTGTCCCGCGGCAGATGCCGGACCAGCACCGCCAGCCGGCGCGAGGAGAGCCGGCCGCGGTGCCAGTCCAGTAGGTCGACGCCGTAGTGGCGGAGCAGGTCTGCCTCCAGGGCCTCGGCGTGCTCTTCGACGAGCTCGCCGAGGCTCAGCCTTCCCCCAGGCCCAGCCCCGTCTCCTTGCCGTAGGCCTCCAGGATCGCGGCGACGTCCTGCATGGTGACGTCGTGGCGCTCGAAGCGGGCGAACTGGTCCTCGCCGAGGAGGAGCCGAAGCAGCCCGTCGACGTCGTTGTCGTCGAGGTCACGCAGCTCGCGCGCGGTCGTGCAGGTGAGTTCGGTCGGGAGCTTGAAGTTGTCGCCGTCCAGTTCGAAGGACCAGTCGCGGCCGAGCGTCTCCAGACGCTGGGCTCGGGCGGCGTTGACGTCGAAGGCTGTCATCTCGGGCTCCTTGTCGGTGGGTCGGAGGGTGCCCGGCGTGCGCGCGCACGCCGGGCACCATGAGGACGTAAGGGGATCAGGCCAGCGCCGCCGGGTCGTTCACCAGCCAGGTGGCCAGCGGCTTGGTCGGGTCGTCGCCCGACAGCGCGGTGAAGGTGACGCCCAGCTTGACCGCGCCGGTGCGGGACAGGGACAGCTCCTCCACATCGGAGACGGCGCCGTACGGGATCACCAGCCGGTAGCGCAGGTCCTTGGTGCCGTTGTTGTCCGCGAAGTCGATGGCGAGGGCCCGCTGGTCCTGGCCGCCCGGGGCGCCGGTGATGTCGATCTTCTGCGCGGTGGTTTCCGCCTGGGAGCCGGAGGAGGCGATCGAGGTGGACGGGAGCCCCAGGTAGAACGGGAACGTGTCCTTGTTGATCTGGAGCAGCTGGAACTTCAGGGTCAGGTCCCGGTCCGAGAGCATGAAGCGTGCCGGGGCCATGGACTGCCAGGTGTCGACCGGGTCGTTCTTGTCCTTCTTGTTGAACTTCACGCCGTCCGACGAGGTGAAGCCCAGATTGACCCACGGGGAGGCCAGCGCGGTGGTGTCCTTCGCGGAGTTGCCGGCCGGGGCCCACCAGACGTTGCCGGCGCCGGCGATGCGGATCTCGGTGTTCTTGAAGCCTGCCATCTGTGCTCCTCGGTGAGAGTGGTGAAGTCGCCTACGCGGGGCGGATGGAGAGCCGGAGCGTGGCCAGGTAGCGGTTGCCGGCCGGTCGGTTGTAGTCCGGCAGCCAGCGGGGTCCGTCCGCCTCGTCGACGTCGGTGACCAGCGCGGTGCCGTAGCGGGTGCCCTGGAGCTCCAGCGCGCAGGCTCGGGCCGCGTTGGCCGTGGCGAGGGCGGCGGTCTTGTCCGGCCCGTACGCCTCGAGGTCGACCAGCGGCCTGTCGAGGTTGAGGTCGTCGATCCAGGCGCCACCGGCGCGGGAGACGAGGACGACCTGCTGGGTGCCGTCGAATCCGGCGGGCGGCCTGTTGTCGACCGTGGTCCCGGCCATTTCGGTCCGGTTCTTCAGGAAGTCGACGACCAGCCGCTCCACGTCGGGGAAATTCAGGGTCGCCACATGGACGCTCCCTTCGTGTCCGGGCAGCAGAAAGCGGCAGGTCCGCCGCCCGGGACACGGGCGCAGCTCTGCCGCTGCTTCGAGTGTGACGGGAGGGCGCTGCTCCCGCAACTGACCTTGTGACAGGGTTGGTTGACCACTGAGCGTGCCGAAGGGCCCCGTCGCGGTGAGCGACGGGGCCCGATGGCGGACGAGCGGATCAGCGGTGGCCGCGCAGGCGGTGCGTGGTCCGTTCGGCGGCGAACACGTCCTCCAGGCGGTAGAGCTGCCGCCTGCCCTGTGTTCCGGCGGGCCGCAGATGGCCGCGCTGTACCCACTTGCGGATGGTCGCCGGGGTGACGCCGGCCTCCTCGGCGGCGAGTTCGGCGGTGATGAGGGCGCCGTTCACGGTGTGACCTCCTCGTCGACGTCCCGGTCCTGGAGCACCCGCACGCAGGCGGGGTTCACGCACCGCACCTGTGCCCGCTCCGGGAACGCCCGCAGCGAGACGGAGCCGCAGCCCGGGCAGCGGCCGGGCAGGCGCACCATCTGCTCCGGGTCGCCGAGGACGCGTACGCAGCGCGCGGCCATGCGCCGTGTCTCGTCCTCGACATGTGCCGCGAGGACGGGATCGGCGGCGATCCGCTCCAGCAGTCCCGCGATCCGGCGCAGCCGCACGGGCACGGGCGCGGGGCGCAGAGGGCGCAGGCCGAGCCGTTCGCGTACGGCCTCCTCCAGTTCGACCACTCCGTCGGTGAGATCGCGCAGGACGTCGGAGACATGCAGCCGTACGGGGACTGTGGTGCCGCCTACGGGCCCGCCGCCGCGCCGTTCCCGCAGCCCCCCGTGGGCCGCGGGCGCCAGTTCGGCGACGAGTTCCGGGTACCGGCGCAGCAGGGAGCCGATCCAGAGCGCGGGCCCTTCGGCGGCGGAGTCCGCCTGGCTCATACGGCCACCTCGCGCCCGTTGCGCCACAGCCGTCCGCCGCTGACGCCGTCGAACCAGGTGTGCGAGGGGTCGACGACGGCTTCGCACTCCCGCCGGATGGGGCATTGGTTGCATGCGCGCAACGTCCGTCGTGCGTCCGCCCTGTCGCGGGTGAACACGTAGCGCTGTGGAAGGTTGGCGCAGGCTGCTGCTCTGCGCCAGTCGAGTTCGCTGGTCACGGGTGTCGCCTCCCATCGGATGGGAATATGTGTTCGACATGTGCGAACGATCGTCAGCGTGGCACCGTGCGAGCGCGGTCGCAAGCGGCTTGGATGGTGGGGCGGGGGTGAAGAGGGGTGTGAGTGGCGAGAAATGACGGTGTGTTCGATGAATCCGTATGCGAACGTTAGTTCGATATCTAAAAAGGTGTGTCGAAGGCGAGGTGCGCATGCAAGCGGTCCGGTCACGTTCGTGTGCGCACAGCCGAGCTGCGCGTGCGATCGGTACTCTCTGCTCCCGCGACGAGGGGAGAGCAGCACGATGGGAACCGGCCAACGTGCTGAACGCGCGGAACGCGCCGACGCGCTGGAGGAGTTCGCGGCCTGGGTCGAGGACCTCATGCGTAACCGCGGATACGTCATCGACGGCCCGCGCGGCGGCGGCAAGTCGAGGCTGGCCGACGACGCGGGGGTGCACCGGGCCGCGGTGACCCGGCTGCTGCACCGGAAGAGCATGCCGGACCTCGAGACCATGCGCCGTCTGGCCGTGGTGCTGGGCGTGACCCTGCGGGACATGCTCATCCGGTCCGGGCGGCTGTCCGAGGCGGATCTTCCGCTCGACCCCGACCCGGGCGGGAGCATGGCAGCGGACCGGCGGATCAGCCCCGAGGAAGCGGCGCGGAGGTTGGGCGTTCCCGAGGAACTGCGCGGCCTGTTCGTGAAGGTGACCCGGCAGTTCCTGCCGGAGGGTTCCCAGCCCTAGGGAAAGAGCCGGCGGGGCGTGAAGGAGTGCGCACATGGGGAGCTACGGTGGCGGCCAGGGCGGTGACGACGCGGAACGGCTCGCCCATCTGCTGGGCGGCCTGCTGATCGAACTCGGCGAGAAGGTCAGGGAGGCGGGCCCCGAGGCCGTACGCATTCTCACGGACGACGAGGTCCAGCGCACCAACCTGCAGTGGTACCGCACGGGCTGGGAGGAACACGCCAGGGCCGTCCGCTCCTCCGGCAGGCCCGTCCCGCCCACCCGGTCCCCCGAACCGGCGCGGCCACCCGTCGTACCCATCCGCGCTCCCGATCCGGCGCGCCCGTCGGGCCATCCGGCCGACCCCGACACCCTGTCCTCGGCCGGGCGCCCGCTCCGTCTCCCCGAGCACGCCGCCGACCGTCCCGGTCACGATCCGTCGGCCCGGCCGCGCTGAAAGGGACCGGGTGAGGGCGGCCGGCCGGACGGACGGGCAGGATGGGGCCATGAGCGTAGTGAAGATCAACGTGCTGACCGTTCCCGCCGAGCAGCGGGAGACCCTGGAGAAGCGGTTCGCCTCGCGGGCCCACGCCGTGGAGAACTCCGACGGGTTCGAGTGGTTCGAGCTGCTGCGTCCCGTCGAGGGGACGGACACCTATCTCGTGTACACGCGGTGGCGTGACGAGGCGTCGTTCCAGGCGTGGATGGAGGGGCCGATGAAGGCCGCGCACCAGGGTGGTAGGGAGGGCGAGCAGCCCCGGCCGGCCGCGTCCGGTTCCACCCTGTGGTCCTTCGACGTGGTGCAGCAGGCGGGACCGAAGGGGGCGTAACACCGAGCCGCGCGGGCGCCCCGTCGCCGGACGGCCTTATGCGGGCGGTTCGGTCTCTTCGGCGGGGCGCTTGGCTACGAAGGAGCCGAGGCCGACCTCAGCTCGGACGAGTCCCTCGGACTTGAGGTGGGCCAACGCCTTCTGCGCGGTCGAGGTCGCGATGCCGAACTCGGTAGAGAGTTCGACGACGGATGGCACTCGGGCGCCCATGGGGTACTCGCCGCTGGTGATCCGGGCGGTGATGGCCTCGGCTACTTGGCGCCAGACAGGGCGGGTGCGGTCAAGCTCGGGGGTCATGCAGTTGACGCTAAAACTCTGCGGTACACCGCGCGACCGCGGTAGACCGCGAACGAACCGAAGCCCCGGCGACGGTTGCAGCCGTCCCGGAGCGTGGCCACCAGCTGAACCCGACTGGAGCTGATGACGTGACCGGCCCTATCCGCCGCCTTGTCGCACGGGTGAGCCTCCTGCTCTTCCCGCCGGGACGGGCACGAGTACCGTACGCTGCGCCCCTCGCCGCCCCGTGCCGATTCCGCCCATGCCCCTCCCGCGGCACCGCAGCCCCTACGGTCTCGACACGCCGCTCGACGCCACCGACACCAGGGCCGTACGACCGTACGTGACCGCTCATGAACAGCGGCAGCGGCGCCGGGAGTTGGCCTCGGCCGTGTTGGGGCAGGACATGCCTGGTCCGTACTGGATCCAGGGGCTGGAGGCCGCGTGAGCGAGCCGCCGCGCCTGCTGCCCTGGACCGGCTCCGAGGGCAAGCCCTGCTATCTGATCACCGACGACCGTGACGGGCCGCTCTCTCGGCTGGCAGACGCCACGGAGTCCGTCCAGCTCGGTATGGGCGGCCAACTCCTGGCCCACGCCCGTGAAATCCTGCCGGACACTCCGCCCGGCGAACTCCGCTTCCTCGCCGAGTGCTTGACCCACGCCCTCGACGACGCCCTCCGTGTCGCGGAGAGCCGGGGTCGGCGGCTGGGGCGGCTGAACTGAACGGAGCTGTCCAGTGGCCGTGGGGCCGCCCGCTTCTCGGCCAGTGTCGTGCCTCCGCGAGGCGAGTCAAGGGCGCTCCCGTTCCGCTCCGCTCCACTCCCGCGTCGGCTGACGCCGATGGCCCTCCGGGCCACCCTTGACACACCTCGCTCCACCACGGGGGAGAAGCGAGCGGGCAGCCCGGGGAAAGTGGGCGCCTTACCGGTACCGGTCCCTTGGGCGCGCTGCGTTCATGACGTTCGCTACGGGGCGCGGCCGCGCCTCGCCAGCACGCCGGGCGGGTTTGGCGGCGAGCGGCCGGTGGGTGGGTTTGGCGGCCAGCCCCAGGTGGGTGGGGTCGCGCCCGGTGGGTGGGAGATGGGGCCGCGCCCGGTGGGCCGGATGGGGCGAGTGGGGTGGGAGAGGCGGGGTGTAGGGGTGATTGGGCGTTTTGGGTCACGCCCCCGAGGGGGGTACCCGTCTGACCGCGCAATTTGCGAAGGGGCCGCCGGGGGCCCTGGCGCAAAACTGCCAATCATCGCCGGGGTGGGGGTGGTGAGACCTCTGTGCCTGTCGGGGGAGTCGCCGAGCGCGCGGTGTGCGTGTGCGGGCCGGGAGCGCGCAGGCCTCCTGCCGACCGATGGCCGCCAAGCTGGCCGGGTGCCCCCGCCCTGTGTCCGCGCCCCACCTCTCACCGGCCGCGGGTCGCTGGACCGGCCCGGTGTGCCGTCACCTGCCCCTGCGCCCCACCTCTCACCGGCCGCGGGTCGCTGGACCGGCCCGGTGTGCCGTCACCTGCCCCTGCGCCCCACCTCTCACCGGCCGCGGGTCGCTGGACCGGCCCGGTGTGCCGTCACCTGCCCCTGCGCCCCACCTCTCACCGGCCGCGGGTCGCTGGACCGGCCCGGCGTGCCGTCACCTGCCCCTGCGCCCCACCTCTCACCGGCCGCGGGTCGCTGGACCGGCCCGGCGTGCCGTCACCTGCCCCTGCGCCCCACCTCTCACCGGCCGCGGGTCGCTGGACCGGCCCGGCGTGCCGTCACCTGCCCCTGCGCCCCACCTCTCACCGGCCGCGGGTCGCTGGACCGGTCCGGCGTGCCGTCACCTGCCCCTGCGCCCCACCTCTCACCGGCCGCTCGCCGCCAATCCCACCCGGCGTGCAGGCGAGGCGCGGTCGCGCCCGCCATCCCCGGCCCAGAACGCAGCCAACGCCCCACCGCAGACCCCGTCAGGCGGCCACCGCCCTTCCGGGCCGCTCGCTCGCTTCTCAAGCGTGCTGGAGTGAGCCGAGTCAAGGGTGGCCCGTAGGGCCATCGCCGAAGGCGACGCGGAGCGCCCTTTACTCGGGTCGCGGAAGCACGACACTGGCAAAGAAGCGGGCGGCCCTCACAGTCGGCCCGAAGGGCCCTCGGCCCACGTAGACAGCAACGCCCCCAACCGCACGGCGACGCCCCCCACACGCAACGCCCCCCACACGCAACGCCCCCCACACGCAACGCCCCCCCACACGCAACACCCCACACACAACGCCCCCCAACCCATCCAGGTCAGGGGGCGTTGTCGTGCTCGCTCAGTGGCCGGCTACTTCGCCGGCTCCGGCTCCGGCGTGTTCTCCGGCTCCGCGGCGCCCGTCGGGTCCACCGGGGTCCTGACGGAGTCGAGGAGGAGCTGGGCGACGTCCACGACCTGGATGGACTCCTTGGCCTTGCCGTCGTTCTTCTTGCCGTTGACCGAGTCGGTGAGCATGACCAGGCAGAAGGGGCAGGCCGTCGAGACGATGTCCGGGTTGAGGGAGAGGGCCTCGTCGACGCGCTCGTTGTTGATGCGCTTGCCGATCCGCTCCTCCATCCACATCCGGGCACCGCCGGCCCCGCAGCAGAAGCCGCGCTCCTTGTGGCGGTGCATCTCCTCGTTGCGCAGGCCCGGAACCTTGCCGATGATCTCGCGCGGGGGCGTGTAGATCTTGTTGTGGCGGCCCAGGTAGCACGGGTCGTGGTAGGTGATGATGCCCTCGACCGGGGTGACCGGGATCAGCTTGCCCTCGTCCACCAGGTGCTGGAGCAGCTGGGTGTGGTGGATGACCTCGTAGTCGCCGCCGAGCTGCGGGTACTCGTTGCCCAGGGTGTTGAGGCAGTGCGGGCAGGTGGCGACGATCTTCTTCGAAGACTTGGGCTTCTTCGACTCCGGCGTGGCCTTGCCGTCGTCGTCCAGCTCCTCGCCGAACGCCGTGTTCAGGGCCATGACGTTCTCCATGCCGAGCTCCTGGAACAGGGGCTCGTTGCCCAGGCGGCGGGCGGAGTCACCGGTGCACTTCTCGTCGCCGCCCATGATCGCGAACTTCACGCCCGCGATGTGCAGCAGCTCGGCGAAGGCCTTTGTCGTCTTCTTGGCGCGGTCCTCGAGGGCGCCGGCGCAGCCGACCCAGTACAGGTACTCGACCTCGGAGAGGTCCTCGATGTCCTTGCCGACGACCGGGACCTCGAAGTCGACCTCCTTGGTCCACTCCAGGCGCTGCTTCTTGGCCAGGCCCCAGGGGTTGCCCTTCTTCTCCAGGTTCTTGAGCATCGTGCCCGCCTCGGACGGGAAGGCGCTCTCGATCATGACCTGGTAGCGGCGCATGTCCACGATGTGGTCGACGTGCTCGATGTCCACGGGGCACTGCTCGACGCAGGCGCCGCAGGTGGTGCAGGCCCACAGGGCGTCCGGGTCGATGACGCCGTTCTCCTCGGCGGTGCCGATCAGCGGGCGCTCGGCCTCCGCCAGCGCGGACGCCGGGACGTTCTTCAGGGCCTCGGCCGAGGCCTTCTCCTCGCCCTCCACGGTCTTGCCGCCGCCGGCCAGCAGGTACGGCGCCTTGGCGTGCGCGTTGTCGCGCAGCGACATGATCAGGAGCTTGGGGGAGAGCGGCTTGCCGGTGTTCCACGCGGGACACTGCGACTGGCAGCGGCCGCACTCGGTGCAGGTGGAGAAGTCCAGCAGGCCCTTCCAGGAGAACTGCTCGACCTGGGAGACGCCGAAGACGTCGTCCTCGCCCGGGTCCTCGAAGTCGATCGGCTTGCCGCCCGACGTCATCGGGAGCAGGGCGCCGAGCGAGGTCTCACCGTTCGCGTTCCGCTTGAACCAGATGTTCGGGAAGGCGAGGAAGCGGTGCCAGGCGATACCCATGTCGGTCATCAGGGCGACCGTGATCATCCAGATGAAGGAGGCCGCGATCTTCAGGCCGGCGAAGAGGTAGGTGAGGTTCTGGAGCGTGGAGACGTCCAGGCCCTCCAGCCACGACACCACCGGGTACGAGATGAAGAACGAGGCCTCGTAGCCGTCGACGTGCTGCTGGGCGCCCTCCAGCGCGTGCAGCATGAAGATGCAGACGCCGACGATGAGGATGATGGACTCGACGAAGTACGCCTGGCCGAAGCTGGAGCCTGCGAAGCGGGACTTGCGGCCCGGCTTGTTGGGCTTGCTCAGCTGACGGATCACGATCAGGACCGCGATGCCGATCACCGTCATGGTGCCGATGAACTCGACATAGACGTTGTACGGCGCCCACTCGCCGATGACCGGCAGGATCCAGTCGGCCTGGAACAGCTGACCGATGGCGTTGACGATCGTCAGCAGCAGGGTGAAGAAGCCCACCGCCACGAACCAGTGCGCGACACCGACGATGCCCCAGCGATTCATCCGGGTGTGGCCGAGGAACTCCCTGACCACGGTGAGGGTGCGCTGGGCGGGCTCGTCGGTGCGGGTGCCCGCGGGCACGCTCTGGCCGAGCCGCATGAAGTTGAACAGCTGCAGGACGGCGCGGGCGAACAGGGCGACGCCGACCACGATCAGAACCAGCGACACGATGATCGCGGCGAGTTGCATTTAGGGGCTCCTCGGGCCTGCGAGGGACATTACTAAGCGGTAACTTATGCAGTCCGTTCGACACTACCCGCATCATCCCTCGCACTGTAGCCAGGGGCGAGGTGATCTGGGTCGCTGAGGGACGCCTGAGCCGGACCGGCAATCCGATCGTGTTATTCATACCGAATTGCCTCATTCACCCCTAATTTAGAGCCGTGCTCTACGGGATTCTCGCGGCCACCTCCGCCCTTCTGCTCACCGCGGTGCTCGCGGCGCTGCTGCGCGCGCCCGCACTGCGGGCCGGGATCGTCGAGCGGAGGCAGCCGGATCCGGCCCGACGCCGGCGGCCCGTGCCCCTGCTCGGGGGCGTGGCCGTGCTGTGCGCCACCTGTCTCGTCGCCGGGGTGGGCCACTGGACGCGGGCCGCGCCGCTGGGAGACGGAGTCGGCAGGCTGCTGTTCGCGGGTGCCGGGGTCGCCCTGCTCGGGCTGGTCGCCGACGTGTGGCGGCTGCGGCCACGGGTGCTCGTCGCCGGTACGGCGGTGGCCGCCGCGTGTGTCGTGCCGTACGACGGGACCGGCGTGCCCGCGGGGATCCTGGCCGTGGGCTGGATCGCCCTCGTCGCCTTCGCCTTCCGGGCGCTGGACCACGCCGACGGGCTCGCCGGCACGGTCGGGGTGATCACCGCCTTCGGGGTCGGCGCCTGCGCCGCGGCCGAGCTGATGGACGGGCTGGCCGTGCTGCTCAGCGTGCTCGCCGCCGCCCTCACCGGGTTCCTCATGCACAACTGGCATCCCGCGCGGATCGCCCTCGGCGCGTGCGGATCGTTGTTCACGGGGTTCGTGCTCGCCTCGGCCGCCGTGATCTCCCGGGCCGGGCACGGGCTCGGGGACAGCGCGGGCGTGCTGTTCTGCCTCACCGCCCTCGGCGCGGCCGACCTCGCGCTGGTGGCCGTGTCGAGGCGCATGGCCCGGCGCCCGCTCCTCAGACGCGGGCCCGACCATCTCGGCCACCGGCTGCGGCGCCTCGGGCTCACCCCGCAGGGAACCGTCGTCCTGCTCGGCATCGGCGCCTTCTCCGGAGTGCTCGTCGGGGTGCTCGCCCACACCGGCTGGGCCGGGGACGGTGCCGTCCTCTGGGTGGCCGGCGGGGCGCTCGTGGTCGTACTTCTACTCCTTCGAATCCCTGTCTACGGGGTCCGTCGTATGGCATCCACGCAGGTCACACGGCAGTTGCGTGTAAGGAACGGATAAGAGTTGAGTCGCTTTGACTCAGGTCTGTTGACCCGATGGCGAGCCTCGTGCACACTTGAGTCCGTTCCACTCAAGTCAGCTGGAGGAAATCACCATGGCACGTGCGGTCGGCATCGACCTGGGCACGACTAACTCCGTCGTCAGCGTTCTGGAGGGCGGCGAGCCCACCGTCATCACCAACGCCGAGGGTGCCAGGACCACGCCGTCCGTCGTCGCCTTCGCCAAGAACGGCGAGGTGCTGGTCGGCGAGGTCGCCAAGCGCCAGGCGGTCACCAACGTGGACCGGACCATCCGTTCCGTGAAGCGTCACATGGGCACCGACTGGAAGATCCAGCTGGACGGGAAGGACTTCAACCCGCAGCAGATCTCCGCCTTCATCCTGCAGAAGCTGAAGCGCGACGCGGAGTCCTACCTGGGCGAGAAGGTCACGGACGCGGTCATCACCGTCCCGGCCTACTTCAACGACTCCGAGCGCCAGGCGACGAAGGAGGCCGGCGAGATCGCCGGTCTGAACGTCCTGCGCATCGTCAACGAGCCCACCGCGGCCGCGCTCGCCTACGGCCTCGACAAGGACGAGCAGATCATCCTGGTCTTCGACCTCGGTGGCGGCACGTTCGACGTCTCGCTCCTGGAGATCGGCGACGGTGTCGTCGAGGTGAAGGCCACCAACGGTGACAACCACCTCGGTGGCGACGACTGGGACCAGCGCGTCGTCGACTACCTGGTCAAGCAGTTCCAGTCCGGCCACGGCGTGGACCTGAGCAGGGACAAGATGGCTCTGCAGCGTCTGCGTGAGGCTGCCGAGAAGGCGAAGATCGAGCTGTCCTCGTCCACCGAGACCTCGATCAACCTGCCCTACATCACCGCGTCCGCCGAGGGCCCGCTGCACCTGGACGAGAAGCTGACCCGCGCTCAGTTCCAGCAGCTGACCGCGGACCTGCTGGAGCGCTGCAAGACGCCGTTCCACAACGTCATCAAGGACGCCGGCATCTCCCTCGGCGAGATCGACCACGTCGTCCTCGTCGGTGGCTCCACCCGCATGCCCGCCGTCGCCGAGCTCGTCAAGGAGCTGACCGGCGGCAAGGACGCCAACAAGGGCGTGAACCCGGACGAGGTCGTCGCCATCGGCGCCTCGCTCCAGGCCGGTGTCCTCAAGGGCGAGGTCAAGGACGTCCTGCTCCTCGACGTCACCCCGCTGTCCCTCGGTATCGAGACCAAGGGCGGCATCATGACCAAGCTCATCGAGCGCAACACCACGATCCCGACGAAGCGTTCGGAGATCTTCACGACGGCCGAGGACAACCAGCCGTCGGTGCAGATCCAGGTCTACCAGGGTGAGCGCGAGATCGCGGCGTACAACAAGAAGCTCGGCATGTTCGAGCTGACCGGTCTGCCGCCGGCGCCGCGTGGCGTCCCGCAGATCGAGGTCTCCTTCGACATCGACGCCAACGGCATCATGCACGTCACGGCGAAGGACCTCGGCACCGGCAAGGAGCAGAAGATGACCGTCACCGGCGGCTCCTCGCTCCCGAAGGACGAGGTCGACCGCATGCGCCAGGAGGCCGAGCAGTACGCGGACGAGGACCACCGCCGCCGCGAGGCCGCCGAGACCCGCAACCAGGGCGAGCAGCTCGTCTACCAGACCGAGAAGTTCCTCAAGGACAACGAGGACAAGGTCCCGGGCGAGATCAAGACCGAGGTGGAGGCCGCGATCGCCGAGCTGAAGGAGAAGCTCAAGGGCGAGTCCGCCGAAGGTGACAACACAGCCGAGATCCGCACCGCCACGGAGAAGGTCGCGGCCGTCTCGCAGAAGCTCGGCCAGGCCATGTACGCCGACGCCCAGGCCGCGCAGGCCGCGGGCGGCGCCGGTGAGGCCCCGCGCGCCGACGACGACGTCGTCGACGCCGAGATCGTCGACGACGAGCGCAAGGACGGTGCCGCGTGACGGAGGAGACCCCGGGCTTCGAGGAGAAGCCCGACGTCCCCTCCGGCGCCACCCCTGACGACGCCGAGCCGAAGGCCGCCTCCGAGGAGGGGGCGGCCCCGGCCGGGGACGCGAACCAGACAGCGGGCCTGGTGGCCCAGCTGGACCAGGTGCGCACGGCACTCAACGAGCGCACGCTGGACCTCCAGCGCCTGCAGGCCGAGTACCAGAACTACCGCCGCCGCGTCGAGCGCGACCGGGTAGCGGTCCGGGAGATCGCCATCGCGAACCTCCTGACCGAACTGCTTCCCGTGCTCGACGACATCGGCCGCGCGCGGGAACACGGCGAACTGGTCGGCGGATTCAAGTCCGTCGCCGAGTCGCTCGAGACCGTCGCGGCGAAGATGGGACTGCAGCAGTTCGGCAAGGAGGGCGAGCCCTTCGACCCGACGATCCACGAGGCCCTGATGCACTCGTACGCGCCGGACGTCACCGAGACGACGTGCGTGGCGATCCTGCAGCCCGGGTATCGCATCGGCGAGCGCACCATCCGCCCCGCGCGGGTGGCCGTCGCCGAGCCGCAGCCCGGCGCGCAGACGGTCAAGGCCGAGGGCGCCGACGAGGGCACGGCGGCCGACGACAAGGACAACGGTGGCCCGGAGGAGGGCTGACGTAGACACCGAACGGAAGGAGGGACGTCGGGGATGAGCACCAAGGACTTCATCGAGAAGGACTACTACAAGGTCCTCGGCGTCCCCAAGGACGCCACCGAGGCCGAGATCAAGAAGGCCTACCGGAAGCTCGCCCGCGAGTTCCACCCGGACGCCAACAAGGGCAACGCCAAGGCGGAAGAGCGCTTCAAAGAGATCTCCGAGGCGAACGACATCCTCGGTGACCCCAAGAAGCGCAAGGAGTACGACGAGGCACGCGCCCTCTTCGGCAACGGCGGCTTCCGCCCGGGGCCGGGGGCGGGCGGCGGCTCCTTCAACTTCGACCTGGGCGACCTCTTCGGAGGCGGCGGCGCGGGCGGCGGCGCCCAGAGCCAAGGGGGCTTCGGCGGAGGCTTCGGAGACGTCCTGGGGGGCCTGTTCAACCGGGGCGGCGGCGCGGGCACGCGCACGCAGCCCAGGCGCGGCCAGGACATCGAGTCCGAGGTCACGCTGAGCTTCACCGAGGCCATCGAGGGCGCCACGGTCCCGCTGCGGATGTCCTCGCAGGCCCCGTGCAAGGCCTGCTCCGGCACCGGCGACAAGAACGGCACACCGCGCGTGTGCCCGACCTGCGTCGGCACGGGCCAGGTCGCGCGGGGTTCGGGCGGCGGCTTCTCGCTCACCGACCCCTGCCCCGACTGCAAGGGCCGCGGGCTGATCGCCGAGCACCCCTGCATGGAGTGCAAGGGCAGCGGCCGCGCCAAGTCGTCCCGGACCATGCAGGTCCGCATCCCCGCGGGGGTGACGGACGGTCAGCGCATCCGGCTGCGCGGCAAGGGAGCCCCCGGCGAGCGGGGCGGCCCGGCGGGCGATCTGTATGTCGTCGTGCACGTCGGGGAGCACCCGGTGTTCGGACGCAAGGGCGACAACCTCACGGTGACCGTCCCGGTGACGTTCACCGAGGCGGCGCTCGGCGGCGAGGTCCGGGTCCCGACCCTCGGCGGCCCCGCCGTCACCCTGAAGCTGCCCGCGGGCACGCCCAACGGCCGCACCATGCGGGCGCGGGGCAAGGGCGCGGTCCGCAAGGACGGCACGCACGGGGACCTGCTGGTCACCGTCGAGGTGCGTGTCCCCAAGGACCTGTCGGGGAAGGCTCGAGACGCGCTCGAGGCGTATCGCGAGGCGACCGCGGGCGAGGACCCGCGGGCCGAGCTGTTCGAGGCCGCGAAGGGAGCTTGAGAGTGATGGACGGCCGTCGGCGTAACCCGTACGAACTGACCGAGGAGACCCCGGTCTACGTCATCTCGGTAGCGGCCCAGCTCTCCGGACTCCACCCGCAGACGCTGCGCCAGTACGACCGCCTGGGCCTGGTCTCCCCGGACCGCACCGCGGGCCGGGGCCGCCGCTACTCGGCCCGTGACATCGAGCTGCTCCGTCAGGTGCAGGCGCTGTCCCAGGACGAGGGCATCAACCTGGCCGGCATCAAGCGCATCATCGAACTGGAGAACCAGGTCGCCGCACTCCAGTCCCGCGTCGCGGAACTGCAGGCGGCCCTGGACGGCGCGGCGGCCACGATGCAGCAGCGCGAGGCCGCCGTCCACGCCTCCTACCGCCGGGACCTGGTCCCGTACCAGGAGGTCCAGCAGACCAGCGCGCTGGTGGTGTGGCGGCCGAAGCGGCAGCAGAAGGACTGACGGACACCGATCCGCGAAAGGGGCCCGGAGGACATCCTCCGGGCCCCTTTCGCATGCGGGAGCGCGACAGCCGTGGCGGTCGCACGTCTGGCTGGGTTTATTCGGTCCTCTGATCGAGCCGGAAGGCGGTGCACGGCCGCCGTTGATCACGACTCGTGAGGATTGGGGTTGGTTGTACTGATCTTTGCCCTGCCGTGAACTTCCGTTGGGTGGAGGGTCCGTAAAGAGTGTTTGGAGGTGATTCCGCTCCACCTTCACAAGCGAAGCGGAGCGTGGTGTTGCGCACTCGTTAAGTAGTTCGGCTTGACGCCGGGTGTTGCGGCCGCGTTGTCTTTTCAGACATCTGGGTCGCAAGCAGCCCTACCTCCGGAACGCACCTGAAGTGAGCCCCCGAATGCGTCGTATCGCCATATCTGTGGCAGCCTCCACGATGACCCTCTCGCTCGCCGGCTGCGGCGTGCTGAACGCTTCGGGGAGTTCGACCGACGCAAGCCCGACCAAGGGCAACGACCTCACGGTGGGGCTTCTGCTGCCGGAGACGGCGAACACGCGGTACGGGAAGTTCGACTACCCCATCATCAAGGACAAGGTCGCCGAGCTCACCAAGAAGCAGGGCAGGGTCGAGTACGCCAACGCCGGCGCGAGCGCCGACAAGCAGTCTCAGCAGATGCAGCAGATGATCGACGACAAGGTCGACGTCATCCTGCTCGACGCGGTCGACTCGCACGCCATCGCGGGCGATGTGAAGAAGGCGAAGGACGCGGGCATTCCGGTCATCGCGTACGACCGTCTCGCCGAGGGTCCGATCGACGCGTACATCTCCTTCGACAACGAGCTCGTCGGCGAGGTGCAGGCCCGCACCCTGCTGGACGCCCTGGGGTCGGGCGTCGACACCTCCGACAAGGTCGTCATGGTGAACGGCTCGCCGACCGACCCGAACGCGAAGCAGTTCAAGCAGGGTGCCCTCTCCGAGCTGAACGGCAAGGTGACGATCGCGGAGTCGTACGACACCAAGGACTGGAAGCCGGAGAACGCCACGGCCGAGATGACCGAGGCGATCAACAAGATCGGCAAGAACAACATCGCCGCCGTCTACTCCGCCAACGACGGCATGGCGTCCGGTGTCATCACGGCCCTCAAGGCCGCGGGCGTCACCGACATGCCGCCGATCACCGGCCAGGACGCCGAGCTGGCCGGCGTGCAGCGGATCGTCATCGGCGAGCAGTACATGACCGTCTACAAGTCCTACCCGGCTGAGGCCGAGAGCGCCGCCGAGATGGCCGTGGCCAAGGTCCAGGGCAGGGACATCCAGTTCGACGCCCTCACCCAGGACCGCGTCGACAGTCCCACCAACAAGGACATCCCGGCCCAGCTCGTCACCGTGACCGCCCTGACGAAGGCCAACATCAAGGACACGGTCATCGCGGACGGCATCTACAAGATCTCCGACATCTGCACCCCCAAGTACAAGGCGGCCTGCGCGACCGCGGGCCTCAAGTAGCCGACGGTCAATGCGGCGGCGCGTGAGGCGTTCACCCGCGCGGGTGGGGCGCGCACGCCGGGGCGTGCCCTTCGCCGGAGGTCCGGGCCGGATCGGTTCCGGCCATATGGCTGCGTACCGCGCCGATGCCACCCGTGACCATGGGCTCACCACCGTCAGCTTGTTGCAACGGGAGGGGAGGAGGCCGGGAGGGAAGGGGTGATACCGGCGGTTTACGGCGGCCATGGCGTGGAGAGCCGTGTTGCGGAGCCGGATCCGTCCGCGCATAGTTGCGCCACGGAAGTGGCAGCAAACCGGGGGTGGAATGGGCGATGGCCGGGCACGGAACGGAGGAGCATCCACACGGTGCCGACCGACTGTGCGAGGCCGGGGATCGCGTGTATTCCCGGGCCGTACGGCGGGGCCGGGTGCCGCGCACGGACGCCGGGCCGGTGCCCTGCCTCCTTGAGCTCGCCCTGCTCCACCCCGACCCCGACGACATGGACTGGCTGGTGCCGACCTCCCCGCAGGAGGTCATGACCCGGCTGCTGCGCGGGGTGTACGACGAGGTCAGGGACAGCCAGCGGCGGGTGGGTTCGGCGGTGGCGGCCGTCGAGTGGTACGCCGGTCTCGGGCGCCAGCTCCAGGCCTCGGCTGCGCCCTCGACGGAGGGCACGGCGATCCGTGTGCTGGACGGGCTGTCCCGGATCCAGGCCGCGATGGACGAGGCGACCGAGGCGTGTACGACCGAGGTGCTGACGGTGCAGCCCGGCGGCATCCGGCGGGAGGCCGAGCTCACCGAGGGCCTGCACCGCGCGGTGGCGCTGCGCGGCCGGGGCGTGCGCATGCGCGACCTGTACACGCACGTGGCCCGGCACGGCCAGGGCCTGCTCAACTACCTGGAGCTGATGGGCGACGCGGTCGAGGCCCGTACCCTCGACGAGGTCATCGACCGGCTGATCCTCTTCGACCGCACGGTCGCCTTCATCCCGGCGAACGCCGACCGCACGATGGCCCTGGAGCTGCGTCACCCGGCGGTGGTCGAGTACCTGGTGACGGTCTTCGAGCGGCTGTGGCGCCTCGCGGTCCCGCTGACGGCCGCGCTGCCCGACACCGGTATCGAGGGCATCTCCCACCGCGAGCAGTCCATCGCCGCGCTGCTGGCGGAGGGCCACCAGGACGCGGTGATCGCCGAGCGCCTGGGCATCAGCGTCCGCACCTGCCGGGCCCACATCGCCCGCCTGTCGGAGACTCTGGGCGCGGTGAGCCGTACCCAGCTGGGCGTACGGATAGCCCAGGTCGGCCTGGACGGCCCCCCACGCACCGTCGACATGCCCGCGGTCCCCGTTCCGGACCAGGAATCCCCGAGTGTGCGCTGAGACAACGGAGTTGGGGGATATGCATGTCCCTGTGCAGCGGCTCGTACTGCCGCACCAGCCCGCCCCCGCACCGGAGCTCGTCCGTGACACATGCCCGGGAGACGCGCACCAGACCTTCAGGGCGCCGGGCAACCGGCCCTGGTGCAGCGCCAGTTCGTGCACGTGCCGTCAGGCCCCGCTCACCGGTGTCCGTCCCCGTCCGGGAGTGGGGTGTCCTGTTTGAGGATGCCCGACTGGGCTATGAGGTAGCCGAGTTGGGCGCGGCTGCCGCTGCCCAGGGCCTGGGCCAGCTTGGCGATGTGTGCGCGGCAGGTGCGTACGTTCATGCCCAGTCGGCGGGCGATGGCCTCGTCGACGTGGCCTTCGATGAGCAGCTTGGCGATGGAGTGCTGGATCTCGGTGATGCCGTGGGAGGCGACCTCGTAGGGCCCGCCCATGCTCAGCGGGACCGCGCGGCTCCACATGAACTCGAAGACCTTGATCAGGTAGCGGACCAGGCCCGGCTGGCGGAGTTCCAGCGCGACCTGCTGGTCTTCGCGTATGGGGATGAAGGCGACGCTCTCGTCGCAGACGATGAGCCGCTCCACGAGTTCGTCGATCGTGCGGTACTCCGCCTTGCCGTCGGCGAGATGGGCCGCGTAGGCCAGCTTCTCCGGGCTGTAGCGGGCGGTGTGCTGGTACAGGGTGCGGATCCTGACGCCCCGTTCGATGAGCGGTCTGTCGCGCTCCAGCCCCCGCAGCACGCTGGCCTCGGAGATCCGGTCGCTCGGCTGGATCGTGAGCACCTCGCTCTGGCACTGCCCGGTGGCGAGGTTGAGGGCCGCGTTGATACGGTCACCGCCCTCGAGGATGGTGAGCGCGTCGCTGGTCGCCATCACCTGCGTGCTGAGCGACATGAAAGGCTCGAACACGTCGGCGAGTTCGATCGACAGACGCCGGCGCTCGGTTATCTCACGTTCGATCGGGTTGAGCCGGTGTGCCAGGGCGATCGCCGGGGGTACCGGGCGCAGCCAGTCGGCGTCGTCCGGATCCGGATGGAGCAGGGCGAACTCCATCAGGCAGGGGGCGTCCACGACATCGGCGCGAGCGACGCGTCCCGTGCGCAGGGCGACGGCGTAAAGTCTGCGTCCTTCCTCGCATAGATCCGTCACCGAGTGGGGATGTGTCGCTTCCGCCCGATTCGTTGCCAAATCTCCACCCCCCAGGGTCCTGAACATGCAGGAACATGATGCACCGATTGTGTGGCCACCACGTGCCCGAATGAGCCATCGTCGTACCTGACGGGGGAAAAGGGGACCTTCAAGTGAGGACGAAGCCAAACATGTGGAACAAAGTGCTTCGCTCGGTACTTGTTGCCGCTCTCTCCGTCATAGCTGTTGCCGGAGTGTGGAGTGGCTACTCCGAGGCGAAGAGTGACGTTCGCGCCAACACCTCGTGGCCGATTGTCGTGGCGGATGCGGTGACCACGGGTGACACCAATGGGCAGATCTCGATGACCGATGGAGCCGGGAGCTGAAGTGACCACTCCACCCGACGACCGATCCTTCCGCCGCGAGATGGCCACCGCCTACCGCTCCGGCTGGCACTTCATCGACCTGGTCACCGCCATCCCCCACAGCGGTGACTCGTTGATGGTGACCGTCTTCGGAGAGCCGGTCGTCGTCACGCGGGACGAGGACGAGGACGTACGGGCCTACCGATGCCTGCGCAAACCCCGAGGCGCGCCGCAGCCCGTGCGATGCGCCATCCGGTACGGAATGATCTTTGTGAATCTGGACCAACGGGATCACCGGCTCACCGAGCCGGAGATCCCGGACGTAAGGACCATCTCTGCCACCCCCCGCAGTGCCTGACGCGATTCCCCCGTCGTAAAAGATCGCTCAGGTACTTCCCCCCGCAGCGGCGTCACCGTGACCTGAACACGGTGACGCCGCTGCAGTTTGTGGCGACATTTCAGGGTATGGGCGCGCTTCCACAGTGACCGAAACCCGCCGTGTGTCAGCCCCGCCCCAGCGCCCGCTCCACCTCGATCTCGATGAGCACCCGGTCCGGGTTCGGCGAGGGCGTTCTCTCGTAGCGCTCGGCATAGCGCCGCTCCGCCTCCGCGATCAGTTCCGGGTCGGTGCGCACGAAGGCCCGCCCCTCCAGCGTCGCCCAGCGGCGGCCGTCCACCTGGCAGACGGCGACCCGCGCGCCGAGGGGATCGGCCGCGAGGACATGGGTCACCTTGGTGCTCGTCCGGTTCGTCAGCACCCGAGCCAGTCCCGCCCCGGGGTCGTATGTCACTCCGACGGGGACGACGTGCGGGCTGCCGTCCGGGCGGAGCGTCGTCAGTGTGCACAGATGGCGCTCGTGCCAGAAGGCGAGGTACGACGCGTCAGGGGCGACCGGGTCCACGGAGTAGGTACTCATGGCCCGGAAGCTAGCCCCCGAAGTCCTCCCGGACCCACCTTGAGTGGAATAGACTCAACTTTGTGTACGTTGGTTAAGTCAGCACTGGGAGACACCGGGAGACATGGCCGACGAGCCGACGCCGAGGAGGAGAACGCGAACGTGGACGCCGAGCTGACCAACAGGAGCCGGGACGCGATCAACACGGCCACCAACCGGGCCGTGACCGAGGGGCATGCGGACTTCACGCCTGCCCACCTGCTGCTGGCTCTGCTCCAGGGCCAGGACAACGAGAACATCACCGACCTGCTGGCCGCGGTCGACGCCGACCAGGCCGCCGTACGGGCCGGAGCGGAGAAGGCCCTCGCCGCGCTGCCCAGCGTGACCGGGTCCACCGTCGCGCCCCCGCAGCCCAACCGCGAGCTGCTCGCCGTCATCGCGAACGCGGCCGACACCGCCAAGGACCTCGGCGACGAGTACCTCTCCACCGAGCACCTGCTCATCGGCATCGCCGCGAAGGGCGGCGCGGCCGGCGAGGTGCTCTCCCGGCAGGGGGCCACACCGAAGAAGCTGCTGGACGCCTTCCAGAAGGCCAGGGGAGGACGCCGCGTGACCACCGCCGACCCGGAAGGCCAGTACAAGGCCCTGGAGAAGTTCGGCACCGACTTCACCGCCGCCGCGCGCGACGGCAAGCTCGACCCCGTCATCGGACGGGACCAGGAGATCCGGCGGGTCGTGCAGGTGCTGTCCCGGCGGACCAAGAACAACCCGGTGCTGATCGGAGAGCCCGGCGTCGGCAAGACCGCCGTCGTCGAAGGGCTCGCCCAGCGGATCGTGAAGGGCGACGTCCCCGAGTCCCTCAAGGACAAGCGGCTCGTCGCGCTGGACCTCGGCGCCATGGTCGCCGGGGCCAAGTACCGCGGTGAGTTCGAAGAGCGCCTGAAGACCGTCCTCGCCGAGATCAAGGACTCCGACGGGCAGATCATCACCTTCATCGACGAGCTGCACACCGTCGTGGGCGCGGGCGCAGGCGGCGACTCCGCCATGGACGCGGGCAACATGCTCAAGCCCATGCTCGCCCGCGGTGAGCTGCGCATGGTCGGCGCCACGACCCTCGACGAGTACCGGGAGCGCATCGAGAAGGACCCGGCGCTGGAGCGCCGCTTCCAGCAGGTGCTGGTGGCGGAGCCGACGGTCGAGGACACGATCGCGATCCTGCGCGGGCTGAAGGGCCGCTACGAGGCGCACCACAAGGTGCAGATCGCGGACAGCGCGCTGGTGGCCGCGGCCACCCTCTCCGACCGGTACATCACCTCCCGCTTCCTGCCCGACAAGGCCATCGACCTGGTCGACGAGGCCGCCTCCCGGCTGCGCATGGAGATCGACTCGTCCCCGGTCGAGATCGACGAACTCCAGCGCGCCGTCGACCGGTTGAAGATGGAGGAACTGGCCCTCGGCAAGGAGACCGACCCGGCCTCCCGTGAACGCCTGGAGAAGCTGCGCCGCGACCTCGCCGACAAGGAGGAGGAACTGCGCGGCCTGACCGCCCGCTGGGAGAAGGAGAAGCAGTCCCTCAACCGCGTCGGTGAGCTGAAGGAGAGGCTCGACGACCTGCGCGGCCAGGCCGAACGCGCCCAGCGCGACGGTGACTTCGACTCCGCCTCCAAGCTGCTGTACGGCGAGATCCCCGCCCTGGAGAAGGAGTTGGAGGCCGCCTCGGAGGCGGAGGAGGAGGCCGCCAAGGACACGATGGTCAAGGACGAGGTCGGCTCCGACGACATCGCCGACGTCGTCGCGGCCTGGACCGGCATCCCGGCCGGCCGGCTCCTGGAGGGCGAGACGCGGAAACTGCTGCGCATGGAGGAGGAGATCGGCCGCCGGCTCATCGGTCAGACCGAGGCCGTACAAGCGGTCAGCGACGCCGTACGACGGTCCCGCGCGGGTATCGCCGACCCGGACCGCCCCACCGGCTCCTTCCTCTTCCTCGGCCCGACCGGCGTCGGCAAGACGGAACTCGCCAAGGCCCTCGCCGACTTCCTGTTCGACGACGAGCGGGCGATGGTCCGCATCGACATGTCGGAGTACAGCGAGAAGCACAGCGTGGCCCGGCTGGTCGGCGCGCCCCCCGGCTATGTCGGCTACGAGGAGGGTGGCCAGCTGACGGAGGCGGTGCGCAGGCGGCCGTATTCCGTGGTCCTCCTGGACGAGGTGGAGAAGGCGCACCCCGAGGTCTTCGACATCCTGCTCCAAGTGCTGGACGACGGCCGCCTGACGGACGGTCAGGGCCGTACGGTCGACTTCCGCAACACCATCCTCGTCCTCACCTCCAACCTGGGCAGCCAGTATCTGGTCGACCCGGTCCTCGGTGATGAGGAGAAGAAGGAACAGGTGCTGGAGACGGTCCGGACCGCCTTCAAGCCGGAGTTCCTCAACCGGCTCGACGACCTGGTGGTCTTCTCCGCGCTGGACAAGGAGGAATTGGCCCGCATCGCCCGGCTGCAGATCGACCGGCTGGCCGCGCGGCTGGCCGAGCGGCGGCTCAGCCTCGAGATCACGCCCGAGGCGCTGGCCTGGCTCGCCGACGAGGGCAACGACCCGGCGTACGGCGCCCGTCCGCTGCGCCGCCTGGTCCAGACCGCCATCGGCGACCGCCTCGCCAAGGAGATCCTCTCCGGCGAGATCAAGGACGGCGACACGGTCCGCGTGGACCGCTTCGGCGAGGGCCTCATCGTGGGCCCGCCGACGGGCAAGACGCTCTGACGGCAGACGGACGCAGCCGCTCGCCCCGGACCACCGGGACGGGCGGCCGCGTGCGACGGACGGCTCCGAAGCCCCTCGTCAGGACCTTGGTGGGACCAGCGGGATCAGCGGGATCAGTAGGACTCGGCGGTCCGGAACAGGACATACACCTCCCAGAAGATCCACAGGGAGAACGCCAGACAGCCCAGCCACATGGCCCACAACACCCACCGCACCGGTCTTGGTATGCGCACGCCCACATCATCGCCCCGACCGGACGGATCATGTCAGCCGAGGGCTGACAGGCCCCGTCGGGGCTTGCCACCCCCCTCCCCGGATGAGGGAGGATGGCGGAATCCGCATGAAGGGAAATTCACGGTGACCATCGACCCGTCCTCGATTCCGAACTTCGGGGGCCAGCCCGAGCCGCAGCCCCAAGGACCGGCGGGCCCCGTCGTCCCGGATCAGGACCTCGTGAAGCAGCTCCTCGACCAGATGGAGCTCAAGTACGTCGTCGACGACGAGGGTGACCTCGCGGCGCCGTGGGAGCAGTTCCGTACGTACTTCATGTTCCGTGGGGAGGCCGAACAGGCGGTCTTCTCGGTGCGCACGTTCTACGACCGCCCCCACAAGATCGACGAGAAGCCCGAGCTGCTGGAGTCCATCGACGACTGGAACCGGCGGACCCTGTGGCCCAAGGTGTACAGCCACACCCACGACGACGGCACCGTCCGCCTCATCGGTGAGGCGCAGATGCTGATCGGCACCGGCGTCGACCTCAACCACTTCGTCTCCTCCACGGTCAGCTGGGTGCGGGCCGCGATCGAGTTCGACAAGTGGCTGGTCGAGCAGCTCGGCCTCGAGGAGGAGGTCAACGAGGCCGAGGAGCCCGGGGACGACGAGGAGTAATACCCTCGGCTCCGCGGAGCTACAGCGGGGTGTGGGCGATCACGACCAGATACGCCCCGTACACGAAGGAGAGCCCGGCCAGGGCGCAGACCACCACGGTCGCGTGCCAGGGCCGGGCTCTCGCCGTCCGCACCAGTGCGCGGGCCAGCGGCAGCAGCAGCGGGAAGGCGGGCAGCAGGAAGCGCGGCTTGGACTCGAAGAAGCCGGAGCCGCCGAGCGCGATGAGCAGCAGCACACCGCTGTGGACGACGAGCGGGAGCGGGGCGCGGTCGGCGAGCAGCAGCGCGTACATCAGCACGGCCACCGCCACGATCACCATGGCCATGGGGAAGACGAAGCGGTTGCCGTGCAGCAGCAGCTGGCGCACGAAGTGCAGCGACCCGTGCCCGAAGTCGAACCGGGACCCCCACAGCCGCTGCACCTCGAAATAGCCGCCGAGCAGGTTGCCCTTGCGCCGGCCGACCCAGAGCACGTACGCCGTCCACCCCAGCGGAGCCAGCGCGGCGCCCGTCCACAGGCTGTGGGAAACCCGGCCGGTGCGCCGGCAGGTCCGGTACGCCTCGCAGAGGGCCGCGGCCAGGACGGCGGCGGCGACCGCGAAACCGTTGGGCCGGGACAGCCCGGCCAGCGCCGCGAGGCTCCCCGCCCACAGCCAGCTCCCGCTCAGGACCGCGTACAGCGACCAGGCGGCGAAGGCGGTGAGCACCGGCTCGGTGTACGCCATCGACAGCACGACGGAGTGCGGGAGCAGTGCCCACAGCAGCACCAGTGCCGTGCCCACGGCCCGCCCGTGCAGCCGCGCCCCGATCGCGTAGATCCCACCGGCGGCGATCCCGGCCGCGGCCCACGACACGATCAGCCCGGCGGCGCCCCCGCTCAGCGGGGTCAGGGCGGTCATGAACCGCACCAGTGCCGGGTAGAGCGGGAAGAACGCCAGGTCGCTGTGGATGACGGTCGGGTGGAAGTACAGGGTGCGGCCGTAGCCGTGCGCGGCGATGCCCAGGTACCAGGCCGAGTCCCAGGACCGGCCGAGCAGGGCGAGCGGCTGCTTGCCGGTGGCCCAGGCGGCCACGGCGAGTACGGCCGTTCCGGCGAGCCGGGCGGCGAGGAACAGCCCGACGGCCACCGCGCTCGCCGCGGCGAGGGACAGCGCGGTGCCCGTGGACAGCCCGGGGCGCGCACGGTGCAGCGTCTCGGGCTCGGTGGCGGTGGGCGTTGCGACGGTCGTGGCGTGGGTCACACCCGCACATTGCAGGAGGAAACGGGCTGTCGCGAGCGTTGGGCGGCCGTGCGGGTGTGATTTCGCGGCGCTCGGCGTGGCTGCGTGACAAGGGGCGGCGTGTCCATCGTGCCCGCACGGCCGCGGTTCGGCGAAGATCGACGATGACCGGCACACCGACCGACACATCGACCGACCAAGGGGGAAGAGTGTTCACCAAGAAGGAAACGCACTTCGTCGTACTGAACGATCTGGACGAGGCGCGTGCCGCGATCCAGCGGGCACTGAACGACGCCATCGGCAGCGACACGGCAGCCGGCCTGCGGCAGGCCCTGGACATAGTGGACGGGATCGGCGACGGCAGGGACCCGCGCGTGCGCTGGGCCGCCCAGGTGCTCGCCGAGGCCGAGCTGGACGCCCGGGAACAGGAGATCAAGGCGATCAAGGCCCTGCGCGAGGCCCTGCCGGGACTGGGCCTCGCCGCGGCCGTGGACCTGATCAGGCAGACCCAGGCCGCGACCTGAGTCAGTAGGCGACCGGACTCGTCGTCGGGGTACGACCGGGGCGGGGCCGTGGCTGTCGTCCCCGTCGGTGTGATTCAGTTCCCCTGGGAGTCGAGGCACTTGCGGTGCTTGGGCAGTACCGAAGCCGCCTTCGTCAGTTCGACCAGTGCCGCGTCCGACGGTGCGCCGCGCTGAACCGTCACCTCCAGGCCGGGGGAGCGTCCGTAGGTGACGAGCAGGTCGTGGTCGTCGCCGCCCTGCCGGTAGTGCCATACCCAGTCGACGCCGTTCACGGTCGCGCACGGGTCCGGTGTCTTGGGGGGCATCGGGATCCCGCACCGGGCGACGATCTTCCCGTCGCCCCACACCGTGACTCCGGCCGTACCCGAGTGGCCGCGCTCCAGTCCGGCGATCTTGTCGGGCAGCTTCCCGGCCGCGGCCCGACAGGCCGCGTCACGGGCGTGCGGGGCCGCCTCGGGGCCGCTCTCGCCGCCCGTGACGGCCATGTACGCGCCCAGCACGGCCAGCGTCGCGGCGCAGGGCAACAGGACCCGGTTACGCACAGATCGGTTCACCACGTGATGAACCGTAAGGCAGCCGCCGAACCGTCAACTCACCGGGGCGCGAAGCCGCCAGGCCCGGAAGGGAGTCGAGACCGGCTTGCCCTACTCACGTCCCATGACGATCAAACGGACCGGCTGGGCGGCCGCATGCGCAGCGGCCCTCGTCTCCGGCTGCACCAGCGCCCACTCCTCCACCAACGACGCAACGGTGAAGGACGGCGTCAGCAGCTGGCCCGTATCGAGTCGCCAGGCCATGCCCGTACTCCAGGGCGACGGGGCTGATGGCCGTCCGGTACGGCTGGACGCGTTCAAGGGGAAGGTCGTGGTGCTGAACGCGTGGGCATCCTGGTGCGGGCCCTGCCGTGTCGAATCACCCGGACTGGCCCGGATACAGAAGGCCCTGGGCAAGCAGGGCCTTCAGGTCGTCGGCCTGGACGGCGGAGACTCGGCGTCCAACGCGCTCTCCTTCATCCGCGACCACGACCTGAACTATCCGACCCTCATGGACGAGCACGGCAAGCAGGCGCTGCGCATCCCCCGCGGAACGGTCAGCCAAGTCGGCCTCCCGTACACGGTGTTCCTCGACCGCAAGGGCCGTATCGCCGCCTCCGTCTCCGGCGGCATCACGGAACAGCAGGTCAGGAAGATCGTCACGCCACTCCTTGCGGACCGATAGAACGTCCCATCGGTCCGCACGCGTCAGCCGACATTCCTCAAGGGATACGCCTTGGGCTGGTTCAAGCCGCCAGGCGTTGCAGACGGTCGGCGGCTTCGTGGAGGACGTCGTCCTTCTTGCAGAAGGCGAAGCGGACCTGGCTGCGTCCGGCGTCCGGGTCGTCGTAGAACACGGAGTTGGGGATGGCGACGACGCCGCAGCGTTCGGGGAGCGTGCGGCAGAAGGCGAGGGCGTCCTTCTCGCCGAGGGGGGTGATGTCGGTGGTGATGAAGTACGTGCCCTGGGGCTGGTAGACCTCGAACCCGGCCGCCCGCAGGCCGTCGCCGAGCAGGTCGCGCTTACGACGGTGGTCGGCACGGAAGGTGTCGAAGTACACGTCCGGCAGGCGCAGCGCTTCGGCGACCGCGTACTGGAAGGGGCCTGCGCTGACGTACGTCAGGAACTGCTTGACGGTCCGGACGGCGGTCACGAGTTTCTGGGTACCGGTCACCCAGCCGACCTTCCAGCCCGTGAAGGAGAAGGTCTTGCCCGCCGAGCCGATCGTGACCGTGCGCTCGCGCATGCCGGGGAAGGACGCGAGGGGCAGGTGCTCGGTGTCGTCGAAGACCAGGTGCTCGTAGACCTCGTCCGTCACCACCAGCAGATCCCGCTCCACCGCCAGCTCCGCGATCGCGGTCAGCTCGGCACGGGTGAGGACCGTGCCGGTCGGGTTGTGCGGGGTGTTGATCAGCAGCAGTCGGGTGCGGTCGGTCACCGCCGCGCGCAGCTCGTCGAGGTCGAGGCGGAAGCTCGCCCCCTGCTCACTCTGCGGGCGCAGGGTGACCGGGACACGGATGCCGCCCGCCATGGCGATGCTCGCGGCGTAGGAGTCGTAGTACGGCTCGAACGCGATGACCTCGTCACCCGGTTCGAGCAGCGCGAGCAGGGCGGCGGCGATGGCCTCGGTGGCCCCCGCCGTCACCAGGACCTCGGTGTCGGGGTCGTAGGACAGGCCGTAGCGGCGCAGCTGGTGCGCGGCGATCGCGGTGCGCAGTTCGGGGATGCCGGGACCGGGTGGGTACTGGTTGCCGCGGCCCTCGCGCAGGGCGCGTACGGCCGCCTCCCGGATCTCTTCGGGTCCGTCCGTGTCGGGGAAGCCCTGGCCCAGGTTGATCGCCCCGGTCTTCACCGCCAGGGCGGACATCTCGGCGAAGATCGTCGTGCCGAACTCGGCGAGCCGGCGGTTGAGGATCGGGCGTGCGCTGGAGGTCATGTCCGTCATCCTGCGCCGAAGCTCTGGAGTTCCTCAACTCTGCTTTGGCGGACACGGCGGCCGGGCATCCCCGTGTCACGCGGCAGTCGTAGGGCGGCCGCGGGAGAGCGAGGCGCCCACGGGGGGCCGCTTCGGGGGAACGGAAGGAGGGTGACGCCATGGTCATCGGCATCATCCTGGCGGTGATCGCCGCGGTCCTGTTCGTCGGGGCCGTGGCGAAGGGATCGCGCAAGAACCGGTACGGCAAGCGGTACCGGAGCGGCTCCCGCTCGTCGTCCTCGTCGTCATCGTCGTCGTACGACGGCGGCAGCAGCGGTAGCTGGTGGGCCGCGGGGGGCGCGGACGGGGGCTCGTCCGGGGGGCACCACGGGGGCCACTCGTGCGGCGGCGGTCACTCCTCGTGCGGGGGTGGCTCGTCCTGCGGCGGGGGCGGTGGATGTGGCGGTGGCGGGGGCGGATGCGGGGGAGGCGGCTGACACGGGGCAGCCGAGCTCCGGGGAACAGGGGGAACCGTATCCGGGCCGCACACCGAGCGCCCGCCGGGAGAAGGCATCCGGCGGGCGCTCCGGCGTACGCGCGGGTCGCCAGGCGCACTTTGTTGTTGAACAGTTGAGCTGTGGAGCCCCCTGAGGGATGGAAACCCCACGAAGTTGGGTAAAAACGCTGTGGCGGCGCCACAGTTCATGATTCCCTCTAAATCACCAACGCAGCCCCTCGGACGCCCTGCAGACGCCTTTTCCCCGGCTGGGCAGGCGGGGCCCACCGGGCAGACGCGGCAGATCTCCCGGTACCGACCGAGGTGCGCCGGACCACTCTCCCTTTCTCTTTGCGTGCCAGCGGAGCCGATCCATGCTCACGACCCTGAACACCTCCTACACCGATACGCGCGCGGCCGACCTAGCCTGGGCCCTGGGGCGCGAGCCGCTCCCCGCCCTGGCCACGCTCGACCTCGAATTAACCGGCGCGAAGCTCCAGTTGAGACTTCTGGGAGCGTCCCACCAGGTACTTCTCGAGGAGGAGCGCGGAGGCTGTTCGGAGACGGTTGCGTGCATCCCAGGGTCCAGCACGCCCCTGCCGCTCGGCGTCGCCAAGCGGGCCGGCGACTGGGAGTACGAGTTCGCGGCCCGTGTGGAGGTGCTCTCGCCCGGATCGTTCGCGGGCCGCGCCCAGGAGTTGCTGGCCCTGGTCTCCGACCATCCGCACGGCCTCGCCGGCGTCTTCCCCGGCAGCCCGCACGCCTTCACGGCGATGCTCGCCCAGCGGCACGAGGGACAGGTGCAGTGGCGTACCTGGCACGCGTATCCGCAGGACGGCCAGCTGGTCGCGACCCGGACGAGGGTGGGCGTACGGGTGCCGGCGGCCCAACTCCGCTAGGCCGTCAAACACCTTGCGTGTCAACGTGCTTCAGATCCACACGTGTGGGTGACGAAGCGTACCGAGCGTGTGACGTAACGTCGCAGAGTGATCGAACCGCAGGCGCCCGCCCCACCCGGCACACCGCCGCCCTGGGGCCCTCCCGTGCGGCTGCCGGTGCGGCAGGCGACCGGTCGGTTCCTCGTCCTCGCGTGCGTCTTCGTCTGCGCGGCCTGCGGACTCGTGTACGAACTCGAACTCGTCGCCCTCGCCTCGTACTTGATCGGCGACTCGGTCACCCAGGCATCCGTCGTTCTGTCCGTCATGGTCTTCGCGATGGGCATCGGCTCCCTCGTCGCGAAACGGCTGCGCTGGCACGCCGCCGCAGGATTCGGCGCCGTGGAGGCGGGGCTCGCGCTCACCGGCGGATGCAGCGCGATGGCGCTCTACGCGGCCTTCGCCTGGACCGGTGGCTGGGGCGGCATGTGGGCCAACGGCCCCCGCTGCCTCCTGGTCGCCTTCTCCCTCGCCATCGGTCTGCTCATCGGCGCCGAAGTCCCGCTGCTGATGGAGCTGATCCAGCGCATCCGGCGCCAGGACGCGGGCGGCGCCGTGGCCGACCTGTTCGCCGCGGACTACGTCGGCGCGCTCGTCGGAGGCCTGGCCTTCCCCTTCCTGCTCCTGCCGTTCCTGGGCCAGTTGACCGGCACCCTGCTCACCGGTGCGGTCAACGTCGTCGCGGGCGGTGCCCTCGTGCTCGGGCTGTTCCGCCGCGACCTCACCCGGCGCGCCCGCTGGCTGCTCCTGATCACCAACGTCACCGTCCTCGGCGTCCTCGCCTCCGCCGCCGTACTCGTCGACGACTTCGAACGGGCCGCCCGGCACGCGGTGTACGGCAACGACGTACGCGTCGCCCTGCAGACCGGCGTCCAGGAAGTGGTCCTCACCGGCGGCACGCACGGCCGCCCGCTCGACCTCTTCCTGGACGGCCGGCTGCGGGTCGGCGGCCACGACGAACGCCGCTACCACGAAGCGCTGGTCCATCCCGCGATGTACGGCGCCCACGCGCGCGTGCTGATCCTCGGCGGCGGCGACGGGCTGGCCGCGCGGGAGGTGCTGCGCCACCGCGACGTGCGGCGGGTCGACGTCGTCGAGCTCGACGCGGGCCTCGTCCGGCTGGCCCGCCACGACCCGGGACTCGCACACCTCAACGGGCACGCGTACGACGACGGACGCGTCCACGTCACCACCGCGGACGCCTTCGGCTGGCTGCGCGGGGCGCCCCGGGCGGCGTACGACGTCGTGATCGCCGATCTGCCCGATCCCGGCATCACCGCCAGCACGAAGCTGTACTCGCAGGAGTTCTACGGCCTGGCCCGGCGGGCCCTGGCACCCGGCGGCCGCCTCGTCGTGCACGCGGGACCGGTCGCCGCCCGCCGCCATGTCTTCTGGACGGTGGACGCCACGCTGCGCGCGGCCGGCTTCGCCACGGCCCCCTACCGGGTCCCCGGCCACGACTCCGGCTTCGCCGCGGGCCCCGACCGCTCGGCCGGTGCGTCCCGGGCCCCCCACGACTGGGGCTTCATCCTGGCCTCCCCCGGCCCCTCGGCCCCTCCCCTCCGCCTGGACCCCCACGGCCCCCGCCTCCGTACGCTCACCGCGAGGGCCCTCACGACGGATGCCGAGGAGGCGGCGCGCATGCGGCTCGGGGGGCTGGCGGCGTCGACGCTGGTGCATCCGCGGTATTGAGTGGGGGTGGCAACCCCTGGTGACGGCGGGTGGCAACCCCCGGTGACGGTGGCCCCAACGCCGGGTGACTCACCAGTGCAGGGGAGGGTACGTACCGCCCCCTGCTGGGTAGGCTTCGCCGACATGGAGCACGAGGTCTTCGTTCCGGTCCCGGTCGAGCGGCTGCGGGAGGCGCTCGCCGACCCCGCGCGGGTCGGCCGGGCGGTTCCCGGGTTCCAGCAGGACGCCGGTGCCGAGCCGGTCGCGGGCCGGCTGAAGGTGCGCGTCGGCAGCCACTCCGTCACCTACCGCGGATCGGCCCGGGTCACCGCCAGGGACGACGGCTCGTACGCCGTCGAGGGCGAGGCCACCGAGGCCCGCGGTACCGGCTCCGTCAAACTCGCCCTCACCCTCCGCCTCCGGGACACCGACGGCGGCACCACCGTCACCGTCGAGGGCACGGCCTCCGCGGACGGCCGCATCGCGGAACTGCCGACGGAGTCGGTGACTTCGGCGGCGACCCGCCTGCTCAACCGATTCGTGGAGGGGCTGGGCGAGGCGGCGCGGGAGCCGGAGCCGGAGCCGGAGCCGGAGCTGAAGCCCGAGTCCCTGCCTGAAGCAGAGGCGGGCCCCGAACCCGACGCCCAAGCCCCCGTCTTCGACACCGAGATCCCCCCGCCCCCCCTGGACCCGGGTGCCGACGACGACCTCCACGACGGACCCTCCGAAGACTTCGCGGAATCGCCCGAACCGCCCGCCGAGGCGGCCCACGCACGGCGCACCATGATCGGCCGCAGCGCCGAGGAGGTCGACCACGCCCCGCCGCGCGGCCGTTACGCCCCCGTACCGGCCCCGCAGACCGTCGCCGCGAGCAGCACGCTGCGCTGGGCGGCGCCCGCCGCGGCACTCGTCGTGGCGGGGGCGATCGTTCTGGGCCGGGCCCTGCGCAGACGCCGTTGATCCTTGATCACCCCAGTAGGGTCGTCCCGTGAGTAACAAAGAGATCACGCTGACCGCGGGCGACGCGGACGTCACCGTGCAGCCCGGCAACGGCGGCCGTATCGGAGGGCTCCGGGTCGGCGGCGTCGAACTGCTCCGGCAGGGCGACCGCTTCGGCTGCTTCCCGATGGTCCCCTGGTGCGGCCGGATCAGGGACGGCCGTTTCCTGGACGGCGCCACCGTCCACCAGATGCCGCTCAACTCCCCGCCGCACGCCATCCACGGCACCGTTCGCGACGGCGCCTGGCGCACCGCCCGCTCCTCCGCCGACGAGGCGGTCATCACGTACGACCTGGTCGACCCCTGGCCCTACCCCGGCCGCGTCACCCAGGTGGTCGCCCTCACCGAGGACAGCCTGACGCTGACCATGTCCGTGGAGACGTACGACTCCTCCTTCCCGGCGCAGATCGGCTGGCACCCGTGGTTCAACCGGAACCTGGGCGGCGAGGACGCGCGGCTCGACTTCAGCCCCGCCTGGCAGGAGGAGCGCGGCGACGACCATCTGCCCACCGGCAACCGCATCGACCCGAAGCCCGGCCCCTGGGACGACTGCTTCGGCATGCCCGGCGGCGTCGACGTCACGCTCACCTGGCCCGGACAGCTGGAGCTGAAGGTCACCAGCCGCGAGCAGTGGGTCGTCGTCTACGACGAGCAGGAGGCGGCCGTGTGCGTGGAGCCCCAGACGGGCCCGCCGAACGGGCTGAACACCCTGCCGCGCCTGGTCACACCGCTGGAGCCGCTGGAGGCCACGACCATCTGGAGCTGGCGCCGCATCTAAGCTGGTCGGCATGACGGACGTACGCGGCGCGCTGCTGCAGCAGATCAAGGACAAGGCCGTGGTGCACGGCAAGGTGACCCTGTCGTCGGGCAAGGAAGCCGACTACTACATCGACCTTCGCCGGATCACGCTGGACGGCGAGGCCGCGCCGCTGGTCGGTCAGGTCATGCTCGACCTGACCGCCGACCTGGACTTCGAGGCGGTCGGCGGGCTGACGCTGGGCGCCGACCCCGTCGCCACCGCGATGCTGCACGCGTCCGCCGCGCGCGGGAAGGTGCTCGACGCCTTCGTCGTACGCAAGGCGGGCAAGGCGCACGGCCTGCAGCGCCGGATCGAGGGTGCGGAGGTCAAGGGCCGCCGCGTCCTCGCCGTCGAGGACACCTCCACCACCGGCGGCTCCGTGCTGACCGCCGTCGAGGCGCTGCGCGAGGCCGGCGCGGAGGTCGTCGCCGTCGCCACGATCGTGGACCGGGCGACCGGCGCCGCCGAGGCGATCGCCGAACAGGCCGGGGTGCCCTACGTGTTCGCCTACTCGAAGGACGACCTGGGCCTCGACTGACGCGCGAGGTTGCCACACCGGTCGCCCCGGGGGTGACGCATCGGTCGACCCGCGGGCGGCGCACCGGCTTGACCCGCGGGTGACCACTCCTTGACCAGGAGCATCGAGCATCGGCTCAGGTCTGGAAAGATGGGGACGACGATGACGTCACCCCCAAGGTCTAGGTCAGGGCCGTAAGCACGCAGAACGCCGACCCGCACACTCAAGGAGCGGACAGATGCCCATCGCAACCCCCGAGGTCTACAACGAGATGCTCGACCGGGCGAAGGCAGGCAAGTTCGCCTACCCGGCCATCAACGTCACCTCGACCCAGACCCTGCACGCGGCACTGCGCGGCTTCGCGGAGGCGGAGAGCGACGGCATCGTCCAGATCTCCACGGGCGGCGCCGAGTTCCTGGGCGGCCAGTACAGCAAGGACATGGTGACCGGCGCGGTCGGTCTGGCCGAGTTCGCCCACATCGTCGCGGAGAAGTACCCGGTCAACGTGGCCCTGCACACGGACCACTGCCCGAAGGACAAGCTCGACGGGTACGTACGTCCGCTGATCGCGATCTCCGAGGAGCGCGTCAAGAACGGCCAGAACCCGCTGTTCCAGTCGCACATGTGGGACGGCTCGGCCGAGACCCTCGCCGACAACCTCGCCATCGCGCAGGAGCTCCTGGAGCGCACCCGCGCCGCCCGGATCATCCTCGAGGTGGAGATCACCCCGACCGGCGGCGAGGAGGACGGCGTCTCGCACGAGATCAACGACTCCCTCTACACCACGGTCGAGGACGCCATCCGCACCGCCGAGGCGCTCGGCCTGGGTGACAAGGGTCGTTACCTGCTGGCCGCGTCCTTCGGCAACGTGCACGGTGTGTACAAGCCGGGCAACGTCGTGCTCCGCCCCGACTTGCTGAAGCAGCTGAGCGAGGGCGTCGCCGCCAAGTTCGGCAAGCCGGCCGGCTCGCAGCCGTTCGACTTCGTCTTCCACGGCGGCTCCGGCTCCACGCCGGAGGAGATCGCGACCGCGCTGGAGAACGGCGTCGTGAAGATGAACATCGACACGGACACGCAGTACGCGTTCACGCGCCCCGTGGCCGCCCACATGTTCCAGAACTACGACGGCGTCCTGAAGGTCGACGGCGAGGTCGGCAACAAGAAGACCTACGACCCGCGCACCTGGGGCAAGGCCGCCGAGGGCTCGATGGCCCAGCGCGTCATCCAGGCCACGCAGGACCTGCGGTCGGCCGGTACGAAGATCAAGTAACCGGTCGCGGTACCCCGTACCCCTGGTGAGCCCGGCGCCTGTCTACGGCGCCGGGCTCGCTGTATACCTGGGACATGCCCGATGTCCGGCTGGCCTCGTCGCAGGGCAGGTGGATCCTGCTCACCACGGTGCTCGGCTCCAGCATGGCCATGCTGGACTCGACCGTCGTCAACGTGGCCCTGCCGCGCATCGGTGAGGACCTGGACGCGAGCCTGGCCGCGCTCCAGTGGACGGTCAACGCGTACATGGTGACGTTGGCGGCCCTGATCCTGCTGGGCGGCTCGCTCGGCGACCGCTACGGCCGCCGGAAGATCTTCGTGCTGGGCGTGGTCTGGTTCGCCACGGCGTCCCTGCTGTGCGGGCTCGCCCCGAACGCCACGGTCCTCATCGCCGCCCGCGCCCTCCAGGGCATCGGCGGCGCCCTCCTCACACCGGGCTCCCTCGCCCTGATCCAGGCCTCTTTCCACCCGGACGACCGGGCCAAGGCCGTCGGCCTGTGGTCGGGGTTCGGCGGCGTCGGTGCGGCCGTGGGCCCGTTCCTGGGCGGCTGGCTGGTGGACGGTCCCGGCTGGCGCTGGGTGTTCCTGCTGAACGTCCCGCTGGCCGTCGTGTGCGCCCCCGTCGCCGTACGGCACGTGCCCGAGTCGTCCGACGGAGGCGGCCACGGCCGCTTCGACGTCCTCGGCGCGACCCTGGGCGCCCTGGCGCTGGCCCTGGTGACCTACGCGCTGATCGAGGCGCCGGGCGGGTCGGTCCTGGTAGCCATCACCGCAGTGGCGGGCGTGGCGGCCGCGGTGGCCTTCGTATACGTGGAGAAGCACCGCTCCGACCCGATGATGCCGCTCGACATTTTCTCGTCGCGCCAGTTCACGGCAGTCAACCTGGTCACCCTGTGCGTGTACGCGGCCTTCAGCGGCTTCTTCTTCCTCACCGCGCTCCAGCTCCAGGTCGTGGCCGGGTACTCGGCCCTGCAGGCCGGTACGGCACTGCTGCCGACCACGGTCCTGATGCTGCTGTTCTCGGCCCAGTCCGGCGCCCTGGCCGACCGCATCGGCCCCCGCATCCCGCTTACCGTCGGTCCGCTGCTGTGCGCCGTCGCGATGCTGCTGATGCTGCGGGTGGGCAAGGACGCGAACTATCTGACCGACGTGCTCCCCGCCCTGCTGGTCATGGGTACCGGCATGGTCACCCTGGTCGCCCCGCTGACCGCCACCGTCCTCGCCTCCGTGGACACCGCGCGGGCGGGCCTGGCCAGCGGCATCAACAACGCGGCGGCCCGCGCGGCCGGCCTGATCGCGGTGGCCGCGCTGCCCCTGCTGACCGGGATGGGCCCGGAGGCGTACCGCTCTGCGGACGCCTTCGAGACGTCGTTCCGCAGGGCGATGCCGATCTGCGCGGCGGTACTGATCGCCGGGGCGATCCTGGCCTTCACCCTGGTACGCCGACCACCCCCGGACTGCCGCCACCCCGAATGCCGCACCCACGGCTGCGTGACGGCACCCCCACTGGAACGGGGGCCGGCTTCATCCGGCCGGCTCGGTAAGTGAGGAGGGGTGCGCGGGGTGGGGTGTGCGGGGTGGGGTGTGCGGCGCGGTGTGCGGTGCGGTGTCTGAGGCCGCTTGTCCGCGGACGAGGCATGCCGTCCCGATCCCCCACCCACCCGCAGGGGACGGCATGGCTCGGGCGAATCCAGCCTGTGCGGCGTCCGAGGATGAGGAGTGCCGTCCCGACCCCCACCCACCCGTGGGGGCGGCGTGGCTCGGCCGGTGCGGTGCTTGGGGACGAGATGTGCCGTCCCGAACCGCCACCCACCCGGAGGGGTGGGCATGGCTCGGGCGAATCCAGCCTGTGGGGCGTCCGAGGATGAGGAGTGCCGTCCCGACCCCCACCCACCCGTGGGGGCGGCGTGGCTCGGCCGGTGCGGTGCTTGGGGACGAGATGTGCCGACCCGAACCGCCACCTACCCGCAGGGGACGGCATGGCCCGGCCGAATCCAGCCTGTGGGGCGTCCGAGGATGAGGAGTGCCGTCCCGACCCCCACCCACCCGTGGGGGCGGCGTGGCTCGGCCGGTGCGGTGCTTGGGGACGAGATGTGCCGTCCCGAACCGCCACCCACCCGCAGGGGACGGCATGGCCCGGCCGAATCCAGCCCGTCCGGCGTTTGAGGACGAGGCCGTTCAGGCCGACAGCGGGGTTCTGGGGGCGCAGCCCCCAGGAAGTGGGCGGCACCCGCCGCTCCCACCTGCCGACCCCCGGAGGGATCCCGCAGACTTGGGGCATGAGCATTCACGAGAACCTCCTCGGCGGCCCGCCCCCCACCCACCTCCCCGACGACCCGGAGCCCCGCGAGCTGCTCGCGCAGGGCACGGCGCCGGCGGATGTCGCCGCGAAGTACCCGACCTCCTCGCTCGCCTGGGCCCAGCTGGCCGACGACGCGTTCGAGCGGGGCTCGGTCGTCGAGTCGTACGCCTACGCCCGTACGGGCTACCACCGCGGCCTGGACGCGCTGCGCCGCAACGGCTGGAAGGGCCACGGCCCCGTCCCCTGGGAGCACGAGCCGAACCGCGGCTTCCTGCGCGCCCTGCACGCCCTCGCTCGCGCCGCACAGGCGATCGGTGAGCAGGAGGAGTACGAGCGCTGCACGCAGTTCCTGAAGGACTCGTCGCCGACGGCCGCCCAGACCCTGGGCTGATCGGCCCACACGGTGTGGCCCGTCCGGCACTGGACGGGCCTTGCCGTAGCCGGGGGGATTACAGAGGATGCCGGTGGGGACCGGGGCCCCCGTGCCGGAATCGGCAGGGGCGGACCGCTACCCGGAGTAACACAGGAGACAGCGATGTCCCAACAGGCTCACCAGTCCCCCGAGGCTCAGGAGCCCGAGACCCCGCATCTCGACTTCGCCGGCACGACGCCGTACGAGGACTACGTCAAGGCGGACGTGCTCACCCACCTCCAGCACACCCTCTCCGACGATCCCGGAGAGATGGTCTTCCTGGTCACGACCCAGGTGATGGAGCTGTGGTTCACGGCCATCGTCCACGAGTGGGAGACCGCGGCCGAGGCACTGCGGGGGGACCGGGTCCCCGTCGCGATCGACGCGCTGAAGCGTTCCGTACGGGAGCTGGAGGCGCTGAACGCCTCCTGGAGGCCGCTCGGCCAGCTCACCCCGGCCCAGTTCAACTCGTACCGCTCCGCCCTCGGCGAGGGCTCCGGCTTCCAGTCGGCGATGTACCGCCGTATGGAGTTCTTGCTCGGCGAGAAGTCCGTGTCGATGCTCGTCCCGCACCGGGGCGCGCCACGCGTCCACGCCGAGCTGGAGAAGGCGCTGCACGAGCCGAGCCTGTACGACGAGGTGGTACGGGTCCTCGCGCGCCGCGGCCACGCGATCCCCGCCTCCGTCCTGCACCGTGACGCGTCGCTGCGCCACGAGCCCTCGGAGGCCGTCGAGGCAGCCTGGACCGCCGTCTACTCCGGCGACCCGGACGACGAACTCGCCCGCCTGGGCGAGGCGTTGACCGATGTCGGCGAGCTCGTCTGGCGCTGGCGCAACGACCACCTGGTCGCCACCCGCCGCGCGATGGGCGCGAAGCCCGGTACCGGTGGCTCGGCCGGAGTGGCCTGGCTGGAGAAGCGCGCGCAGAAGAACGTGTTCCCGGAGCTGTGGACGGCGAGGTCCCATGTCTGACCTCGTCGCACGCGCGGAGCTGATCGCACGCGCGGAGAAGCTGGACGCCGAGGACGAACTCGCGTACCAGCGGGAGCGGTTCGTCCTCGACGACGTTGTCTACCTGGACGGCAACTCGCTCGGCGCGCTCCCCGCGAACGTCCCCGGACGGGTCGAGGATGTCGTCCGCCGCCAGTGGGGCGAACTCCGCATCCGCTCCTGGGAGGAGAGCGGCTGGTGGACAGCGCCCGAGCGGATCGGCGACCGCATCGCCCCGCTGGTCGGTGCGGCGCCGGGGCAGATCGTCGTGGGCGACTCCACAAGCATCAACGTTTTCAAGGCACTTGTGGCCGCCGTACGGATGGCGGGGGAGGACCGGGACGAGATCCTGGTCGACGCCACGACCTTCCCCACGGACGGGTACATCGCCGAGTCGGCCGCCCGGCTGACCGGCCGTACGCTGCGGCCGGTGACGCCGGCCGAGGTGCCGGGCGCGCTGTCCGGCCGTACCGCCGCGGTGCTGCTCAACCACGTCGACTACCGCACCGGCCGCCTGCACGACCTGCCCTCGCTCACTTCGGCGATCCATGCGGCGGGCGCCATCGCGGTGTGGGACCTGTGCCACAGTGCGGGCGCGCTACCGGTGGGTCTGGACGAGCACGGCGTGGACCTGGCGGTCGGCTGCACCTACAAGTACCTGAACGGCGGCCCGGGTTCACCGGCATACCTGTATGTGCGCAGCACACTGCAGGACTGCTTCGACTCGCCCCTGCCCGGCTGGAACTCCCACGCCGACCCCTTCGGCATGCGCACGGACTACGCACCCGCGCCGGGTGCCCTGCGCGGCCGCGTCGGCACGCCGGACATCCTGTCCATGCTCGCCCTGGAGGCCGCGCTGGAGGTCTGGGACGGGGTCTCGGTGCGGGCGGTGCGCGCCAAGTCGCTCGCCCTGACGGACTTCTTCCTGGAGTGCGTGGGGTCGTACGTCCCGCAGGGCGTCGTCGAGTCGCTGACCCCGTCGGCCCACGAGGAGCGTGGCAGCCAGGTCGCGCTGCGCTGCTCCCCCAAGCTCTCAACCTCGTTCGAGCAGGGAGGTGCCCCCGTCGCCGGGGACGTGATGAAGCGGCTGATCGAGCTGGGTGTGGTCGGTGACTTCCGGCATCCCGACGTCCTCCGCTTCGGCTTCACACCGCTGTACGTCGGGTTCGGGGACGTGGAGCGGGCGGCGCGGGTTCTGGGTGAGGTGCTCGGGGAGTTGTCCCGGTAGACGCTGGGGCGGCTGCCTCGGTGGGTGCCTTGGTTGGTGCTCAGGCAACTGCCTCGGTGGGTGCTCGGGCGGCTGCCCCTGCGGCCGCCGGAATCCGCTGCCCGGCCCGTGCGCACGCGGGCCGGGCAGCCGTACGCCAGGGGAGGAGAACCGTTTAACCTCACCCAGCGTGACATCCCCGTGTCCCCGCATGTCATCGGCCTGATACCGTCCCCGCCAACGGCCGATTTCCCACCTGGTCCGCCAAACCCGTTACACCGCTGAGAGGTTGGAGCATGCCGGACGACGCCGCAGCAGCCCGCGCCGCCGCCGAAGAGGAGTCGGCCTTCTCACACCCGCCGGTCGACCCCGACGTCACAGCGACGTACGGCGACCATCCCGACCAGGTGATCGACTTCTACACCCCGCGCGGCGCCGAGCCCTCGGAACCGGCCTCCCTCGCCCCTCTGGTCGTGGTTCTGCACGGTGGGGCCTGGCGCGCACCGTACGACCGCCGCCACATCACCCCCTTCGCCGACTACCTGGCCCGCCGCGGCTTCGCCGTGGCCAACGTCGAGTACCGCCGCGGCAGCGCGATCCCGGCCCAGGGCGGTGC
Source organism: Streptomyces sp. HUAS 15-9 (assembly GCF_025642155.1). NCBI lineage: Bacteria > Bacillati > Actinomycetota > Actinomycetes > Kitasatosporales > Streptomycetaceae > Streptomyces > Streptomyces qianjiangensis. The sequence continues at coordinate 4,664,213 of NZ_CP106798.1, forward strand.
CGGCCCGGTCGCCGGTCGCTGGCCGGACACCTTCGACGACGTCGCCGCCGCGCTGGACGCCCTGCCCGCGCTCGTCCACGAGCTGCTTCCGCAGGCCGACCCGCGCCGCACCGTGCTCACCGGCCACTCGGCGGGCGGCCAGCTGGCCCTGTGGGCGGCCGCCCGGCACGTCCTGCCCGCCGACGCCTCCTGGCGCACGGACCGGCCCACCCCCCTGCGCGGTGTGGTCGCCCTCGCCCCCATCGCGGACTTCGCGGTCGCGGAGAAGCTCGATGTCTGCGGCAACGCGTCACTCCAACTCCTGGGTGGGGAGGAGAAGTTCGCGGAACGTCAGCCGTACGCGGACCCGGCCCTCCTGCTGCCCACCGGTATCGCGACCACGCTCGTGCAGGGCCGTACGGATGTAGTCGTGCCGCAGGCGGTGGCCGAGTCGTACGCGGAGGCGGCGGCCAAGGCGGGGGAGGTCGTGGGGCTGACGCTCCTGGAGGACGTCGGTCACTTCCCGCTGATCGATCCCGCGGCGGACGCGTGTGCGGTGGTGGCGGAGGAGATTGCGCAGCTGGCGTGGTGACAGGGCCTGTGACAGCGCCTGTGCCGGCGCCTCCGAGGAGGCGACCCGGTCATACCCGTAGTACCTGAGAGCTACGCAGGAGAAGAGTTCCCTGGCGGGACGCGAACGACGTGTCCCGATCCGTAATTTCCCATCCAGACGAGCCCGACGACCGGGCGGGGGACTGGAGGGGACGGTGCCATGGGGCAGGTGACGGGGGCTGCGGGGGAGCGAACCGAGCGCGAACGGCCCGCAGACGAAGGAACCGGCAAGAGGCGCCGAGGCTCAGGAACGATGCGCCCCGCCGCCCACCGATGGCCCCGCGCCCTCCTCGCCGTGCTCATCACCGCCGCCGTCGTGGTCCCCCTCTCCGCCGCTGCCCGACCGGAGGTCCCCGCCCCGGCCCCGGCCGTCCTCGCCCCGCCGACGGCGGCCACGCTGGGGGAGGCGTACGCAGCCAACCGTGCCAACGCCGCCGAAGCCGCCGGTATGGCGGCCGCGCACGCCGACCGTCACCGCGCCGCCGCGGACCGCGCGCTGGCCGCCCCGTCCCGGCAGCTGCTCGTCTTCGACGGCCGCGGCTCCGGCCGGGCCACGGAGGTCCTCGGGGACCTGGCCCGTGCCGAGCGCATCGCGATCCTGGTCCCCGGCTCCGACACCTCCATAGACACCTACGACCGCTTCCACAGAGCCGCGGCCGCCCTGTACACCGAGCTCACCCGCCGCGCGCCCGCCGGCAGCCGGGTGGCGGTCGTCGCCTGGCTCGGCTACGACACCCCGGGCACGATCAGCACCACGGTCACCACCACGAGCTGCGCCGAACAGGCCGCGCCCCAACTACGCGCGTTCATACGAGAGGTGCGCGACGTCGTGGGCGAGGAGCCGCGCGTCTCCGCCGTGTGCCACTCCTACGGCTCGGTCGTGTGCGGCCGCGCCGCCGCCGGCCTGGACATCGACGACCTCGTCCTCGTCGGCAGCCCCGGCACCGGCGCCGGCTCCGCCGCCGCGCTGAACACGCCGGCCCGTATCTGGGCGGCCCGTGGTTCCGACGACTGGGTGGCGGATGTCCCGCACGTCAGCACCGAACTGTTCGACACCACCATCGGCTTCGGCACCGACCCGGTCTCCCCGGCCTTCGGCGCCCGCGTCTTCGACGCCGCTGACGCCGACCACAGCAGCTACTTCACTCCGGGCTCGACCGTCCTCGCCAACCTGGCCCGGATCACCCTCGGCGAGACCTCAGAGGTGACCCATGCGTGAGCCGACCCTGCGCCGCGCGCCGACAGGGATGCTGAACGGGATACGGCAGGGCGCCCGCCGTGTGGACACCGCCACGCCCGCCTCCCGGGACCGTGCCGTCGACGCCCTGCGCGCCATGGCGATCCTCGGTGTCGTCCTCGGCCACTGGCTGGTCACGGCCCTGGTCGCGGACGACGGCTCGCTGCACGCGGCAAGTCCGTTGCAGCACATGCCCTGGCTGGCGCCAGTCTCCTGGGCCTTCCAGACTCTCGCCGTCTTCTTCCTGGTGGGTGGCCATGTGGCGACCCGCGGCCATGCCTCCGCCCGGGCACGCGGAACGACCTACGGCGAGTGGCTGCGCGGCCGCCTGTCCCGGCTGTTCGGGCCGGTGGCCGCGCTGCTGACCCTGTGGACGGCGGCGGCGGCGGGCCTGCTCGTCTCGGGCGCCCGGTTCGAAACGATCCACACCCTCGTCAAACTGGCCCTGTCCCCGCTGTGGTTCCTGCTGGTCTTCGCGGCCCTGACGGCGGCGACCCCGCTGGTGACCCGACTCAACCCGCTGTGGCCCCTGGCCGTCGTCATCCACGTGGACCTCCTCCGATTCGGGTTGGGCGGCGTCCCGTCCTGGCTCGGCTGGGTGAACGTGGCGGCGGGCTGGCTGGTGCCCTACACCCTGGGCGCGGCCTGGACCCGCGGCGAGCTGGAGGGCCGCAGAGCGGGCTGGGTCCTGTTCGCGGGCGGTACGGTGGTCACCGCGGTGCTGGTCGTGTGGGCGGGCTATCCGGCGTCGATGGTCGGCGTCCCCGGCACGGCGATCTCGAATCTCAACCCCCCGACCCTGGCGGCCGTCACCTTCGGACTGGCCCAGTGCGGCCTTGCCCTGCTGCTCCGCGACCGGCTGCGCCGTGCGATGGCCCGCCCGGTGACCTGGGCCGCGGTGGCGCTGGTCAACCTCTCCGCGATGACGATCTTCCTCTGGCACCAGACGGCGCTCATGGCCACGACGGCCGCGACCCTCCCGGCCGGCCCGCTGCCCGGCCTGCACACCGTCCCCGACCAGCTGACCTGGGTGGCGGCCCGGCTGGCCTGCCTCCCCTTGTTCGCCTTGTCCCTGACCCTGTGCTGGACGGCCTTCCGCTCCTACGAACAGGGCCCGCGCCGCCCCAGGAACCGCCCTTCCCGGGTGATCCGCCGCCACTCCCACCCGCACCGAGCGGAACCGAAGAAGTCCCGCCATGCCTAAGGTGGCCGAGATGACCCCCACGGACCCGACGGCCGCAGACGGCGAGACGCCACCCCACCCGGCCGAAGTCCCGGCGCCCACCCCCGAACCCGGACCCGAAACCGCAGGCGAACCCGCCCCCGCACCCAATCGCGCACCCGAACCCGCGCGCGAAACGCTCCTCAACCGCCTGCGCACCCGAACGCGCCGCTGGCTCCACATCCTGAAGTACCTGATCGCCACGTGGATCGCCCTGGGCATCACCCTGGCCGGTGGCGACGAACTCTCCACCTCCTACGGGTTCAACACGGAGGACGGTCTCCTGGCCGGCTTCGCCCAGGGCCTGGCCGTCGTGCTGTCCCAGTCGCGCCCGGTCCCCGCCTGGGGCATCTCCCTCGCCGCGATGGTCGCCACGGCCACAGCGGCCCGCCCCGCCCTGGCCGACGCCCCGCAGCCCGGCCCCGACTGGCCCTGGGCGACCCCTCAAGTCCTGGCCCACGCCTTCGTGTTCTTCGTTCTCGCCCTACGGCTCCCGATCCGCAGGGCGGTCGCCGCACTGGCGGTGTCCGGTCTGGCGACCTTCGTCGTCGAAGGTGTCATCGGCGGGGTGGGATACAGCGCGACCGGCCTGGTCGCGGTCGCCGTCTTCTCCGTGGCCGTTCTGGTGGGCACTGCCCTGCGCGCCCGCAGCGAGGCCCGTACCCAGCTGGTCGAGCAGGAGACGATCACCGCGGAGGAGCGGGCCCGCCGCACCCTGCTGGAGGAGCGCAGCCGTATCGCGCGCGAACTGCACGACGTGGTCGCGCACCACATGTCGGTGATCTCCATCCAGGCTCAGGTGGCCCCGCACCTGGTGGAGAACCCCTCCGAGGAGCTGAAGGAGAACCTGGCCGGCATCCGCCAGAACGCCTTGGAGGCACTCACCGAACTGCGCCGGGTGCTGGGCGTCCTGCGCTCGGAGAACCCGGACGAACCGGCCCCGGACTCCCCGCAGCCCACCCTCGACCGGCTCGACGCCCTCATCGAGAACACCCGGGCCGCCGGCCTGGACGTGGTCACCGACATCGCCGGCGAACCGTGCCCCTACCCGCCCGGCGTGGAACTGTCCGCGTACCGGATCGTCCAGGAGGCCCTCAGCAACGTCCTGCGCCACGCACCGGGTTCCAAGGTCAGGGTGGAGGTCAGCCACTTCTCCGAGGGCGTTCACCTGGGAGTCATCAACTCCCGCCCCGACCGGCCGGTTCCCCCTTCCCCGGGCACGGGCCACGGCCTGCTGGGCATGAGGGAACGTGCGACGATGCTGGGCGGCCATGTCACGGCGACCCCCACCCTGCACGGTGGCTTCATGGTGACGGCTTTCCTGCCCAAGGACGCATGCGTGGCCCGGCCGCCCCTGCCTCCCACTGACCCGGCGGCCGCCGACGGCGGAATCCCCCCACAGAAGCCACCCGCCCCCGCGACCGAAGGCCACGTGCCCACCCCCGACGAAGGAGCCCAGACCCCATGACACCCGTCGGTCCGGACCCCATCCGCGTGCTGATCGCCGACGACCAGCAAATGGTCCGCCAGGGCTTCACGGTGCTGCTCAACACCCAGCCCGACATCGACGTGATCGGGCAGGCGGTGGACGGCAGGGACGCCATCGCCAAGGTGTCCGAACTGACCCCGGACGTCGTCCTGATGGACATCCGCATGCCCGAAATGAGCGGTATCGAGGCCACCCGCCGCATCACCACCGACGACCCCGCCGTCAAGGTCCTGGTCCTCACCACCTTCGACCTGGACGAGTACGTCTACGAGGCGCTCCGTGCCGGCGCCTCCGGCTTCCTGCTCAAGGACGCCTCCGCGGACCAACTCGCCGAGGCGGTCAGAGTGGTGGCCGCCGGAGACGCCCTGCTCGCCCCCGGCATCACTCGCCGTCTGATCGCCGAGTTCTCCCGCCTGGACGGCCCCCGTCGCGCCCCGCTGAGGCAACGCGTCGGCGACCTGACCGAGCGCGAGACGGAGGTGCTGGCCCTGATCGCCCAGGGCCTGTCGAACGCGGAGATCGCCGAACGGCTGGTGGTGGCCGAGCAGACCGTGAAGACCCACGTCGGCCGCATCCTGGTGAAACTGGGCCTGCGCGACCGCACTCAGGCGGCGGTGTTCGCCTACGAGTCGGGCCTGGTCCGCCCCGGTACCCGCTGAGACCGCCCGTGGCCTGCCCCGAGTAGTACCTGAGACGGATTCCCAAGGACCCTCTCAGAGGTGACGACCGCGACCCCGGCCGCCGCATACCGTTTTCATCGTGACCGAGACGACGCACATGCAGACGACACCGCCGGGCGCAGCCGCCAGGCCGCGCAGCCCGGAGTTCCGGCTTGTCGCGGACGCCCTGCGGGGGCTGCGGCAGGACCTGTTCCACGACGCGTTCGCGTATGTCCCGCTGCCCCGGATGCGTGTCGACGGCCGGCTGACCCGCCGTCTCACCGGTCGCGCCCGGGAGTACTCGGCGTGGAGAGCGCACATGCTGGTGGCCGCCGCGGGCGCGCTGGCGATGCTCATCGGGTTCGTGGGCAGTGGTACCGGCGGCGGGGCAGCCGTGCTGTGCGGTCTCCTCGCACTGCTTCCGGTCCTGCTGACCCTGGCCCGTCCGGTGGGAGCCTTCTGGCTGTCCCTGGCGGCGACGGCGGCCGGCTCGATCGTGGGCTCGTCCTGGATGGACTGGCCGTGGCTGCCGGGCAGCTTCCTCGCCCATCTCGTGGTGCTCACGGTGGTGGCGATACGGACCCGCCCGCGTGCGGCGGCCTGGATGTGGGTGCTGACCGCGGGCTACGGCTTCGTGGTCGAGGCCACCCTGGGCGGGGGCCATCTCAACACCAACGCCGGACCGATGCTCGTGCTCTCGGCGATAATCCTGCTGGCCGTCACGGTCTGGCACATACGCCGGGACGCCGTGCAGGAGGTGACCGCCCAGCAGACGGTGACCGCGCACGAGCGCTCCCGCCGCACGCTGCTGGAGGAGCGCACCACGATCGCCCGCGAACTGCACGACGTGGTCGCCCACCACATGTCGGTGGTCGCCATCCAGGCGGAGGCGGCGCCGTACCGGGTGGAGAACCCGCCGCCGGAGCTGGAGAAGGCCTTCGCCACGATCCGGGAGAACGCGGTCGCGGCACTGACCGAGCTCCGCCGTGTCCTGGGAGTGGTCCGCGCCGAGGACTACGAGGCACCGGACGCCCCCCAGCCCACCCTCGCTGATCTGGACTCCCTGCTCGACAATGTGCGGGAGGCCGGGCTCGAAGTGGAGAAGACGGTGACCGGCGCGGTGCGCGAACTCCCGCAGGGCGTCGAGCTGTCGGCGTACCGAATCGTGCAGGAGGCACTGAGCAACTCGCTGCGGCACGCGCCGGGGGCGAAAGCGCGCGTCGAGATCGGGTACGTCCTCGGCGGGCTCGGTCTGCGCATAGTCAACGGCCCGCCGCCCGCGCCGGACCTGGTGAAGCCGTCACCGGGCGCCGGACACGGGATCACCGGGATGCGGGAGCGGGTCTCCATGCTGAACGGCGAGATGACGGCAGGGCCGGCCGAGGACGGGGGTTACGAGGTGACGGTGTTCCTCCCGGTCGCTCTCGAGCCCGACCGGGACGACCGCGGTAACGACCGACGCGACGGGCACGACCACAGGAACGGTGCATGACGACTCGCACGATCCGCGTACTGATTGCGGACGACCAGATGATGGTGCGTGAGGGCTTCTCGGTCCTGCTGAACGCGATGCCGGACATCGAGGTCGTCGGCGAGGCCGTCAACGGTCGTGAGGCCGTCGAGCGGGTGCGGGAACTCGCCCCGGACGTCGTACTGATGGACATCCGGATGCCCGAGCTGAACGGCATCGAGGCGACGCGGGAGATTGTCGCCGCGGACGGTACGGCGAAGGTGTTGGTGCTGACCACGTTCGACCTCGACGAGTATGTGTACCAGGCGCTGCGGGCGGGGGCCTCCGGCTTCCTGCTGAAGGACGCCTCGGCGCGCCAGCTCGCCGACGGGGTGCGAGTGGTGGCCTCGGGTGAAGCGCTGCTGGCCCCCACGGTCACCAAGCGACTGATCACGGAGTTCTCGCGGCTGTTCGAGGCACCGCGGCCGGCCCCCACCGGACAGTCGGCGTACGGGGACCTGACCGAGCGGGAGACGGAGGTGCTGGTCCTGATAGCCCAGGGCCTGTCCAACGCGGAGATAGCCGAGCGGCTGGTGGTCGCCGAGTCCACGATCAAGACCCATGTCAGTCGCATCCTGGTGAAGCTGGGCCTGCGTGACCGCACCCAGGCGGCGGTGTTCGCCTATGAGGCGCGACTGGTCACGCCGGGGTGAGAGACCCCTGGTCATGGAGGGAGGAACCGGGCTAGCGTCCGTCCATGGCAGCTGTTTCCGATCTCGCCTTCGACCCCTGGGACCCGGCGTTCCTCGCCGATCCGTACCCGGCCTACGCCGAGCTGCGGGCGAGGGGCCGCGTGATCCACTACGAACCGACCGGCCAGTGGCTGGTCCCGCATCACGCGGACGTCTCGGCGCTGTTGCGGGACCGCCGCCTCGGTCGCACGTATCAGCACCGGTTCTCGCACGAGGACTTCGGCCGCACGGCGCCCCCGCCGGAGCACGAGCCGTTCCACGTCCTGAACGACCACGGGATGCTCGACCTCGAACCGCCGGACCACACCCGTATCCGGCGCCTGGTGTCGAAGGCGTTCACCCCGCGCACGGTGGAGCGGCTCAAGCCGTACGTCGGTGAGCTGGCCGGGGAACTGGTGTCGGCCCTCGTGGCGGTGGGCGGCGGCGATCTGCTGAAGGACGTCGCGGAGCCGCTGCCGGTCGCGGTGATCGCGGAGATGCTGGGCATCCCCGAGTCGGACCGTGCCCAGCTGCGCCCCTGGTCGGCGGACATCTGCGGGATGTACGAGCTGAATCCCTCCGAGGACACGGCGGCGAAGGCGGTCCAGGCGTCGGTGGAGTTCTCGGACTACCTCAGGGAGCTGATCGCGGCGCGCCGCAAGGAGCCCGGCGAGGACCTCATCTCCGGCCTGATCGCGGCTCACGACGAGGGCGACCGGCTGACCGAGCAGGAGATGATCTCCACGGCGGTCCTGCTCCTCAACGCGGGCCACGAGGCCACGGTGAACGCGACGGTGAACGGCTGGTGGGCCCTGTTCCGCAACCAGGCCCAGCTGGCCGCCCTGCGCGCGGACCACTCCCTGGTCCCCTCGGCCATCGAGGAGCTGATGCGCTACGACACCCCGCTCCAGCTCTTCGAGCGCTGGGTGCTGGACGAGATCGAGATCGACGGCACGACGATCCCCAGGGGCGCGGAGATCGCCATGCTCTTCGGCTCCGCCAACCACGACCCGGCGGTGTTCACCGCCCCCGAGACCCTCGACCTCACCCGCGCGGACAACCCCCACATATCCTTCAGCGCGGGCATCCACTACTGCATCGGCGCCCCACTGGCCCGCATCGAACTGGCGGCCTCGATGAAGGCGTTGCTGGAGCAGGCCCCGAGTCTGAGCCTGGTGGCGGAGCCGGAAAGGAAGCCGAACTTTGTGATCCGGGGATTGGAGGGGTTGAGCGTCGAGGTCGGGTGATCACGTCGTGATGTCCCGCCTCCGCAACGCCGCCAGCCCCGCGCCCACCAGGAACACCGCCAGTCCCGCGAGGGTCAGTACCGGGGTCCACTGCATCTCGCCGCCCGGCAGCTTCGGGAGGTGGCCGAAGGGGGAGAGGTCCAGGATGATCTGGGGGGCGTTCAGGGCCGGGCCCACCCAGCCGATCAGGAGGACGGCGACCGCCACTCCCCAGGCTGCTGCTGCCGCTCGGGGTGCGATGCCGTAGAGCAGGACCGCCACCCCGCCGATCACCCATACCGCCGGGAGCTGGAGGAGGCAGGCGCCCAGGATCGGGGCAATCTCCTTGCCGTAGCCGACGGCGAAGCCCAGGCCCGCCAGGAGCATGATCAGGGCCGAGCCGCCGAAGGCGATGGCCAGATGGCCCGCGGCCCAGCGCAGGCGGCCCACTGCGCAGGCCAGTACCGGTTCCGCGCGGCCCGAGGTCTCCTCGCTGTGCAGGCGCAGTACGGAGGCCACGACGTACAGGGAGGCGATCAGGCCGAGCATGCCGACCATCGCCGCGAGGAACGCGTTCGTGAACGCGCTCTGGCCGCCCATCCGCTCGAAGATCTCCCGTGCCTGGTCGTTGCCGCGGACCAGATCGGCCGCGCCGTCGGTCAGACCGCCGTAGACGACCCCGGCCAGGAAGAAGCCGATCGACCAGCCGAGGACGCTGCCCCGCTGCAGCCGCCAGGCCAGCGCGCCCGCCGTGCCCATGCGGCCGTTCGCCGGACCGGGCCGCGTGGGCAGGAAGCTCATGCCGACGTCCCGGCGCCCGGCGAGCCCGTAGGCCAGCGCGCCCTGGGCGGCGATCGCGGCCGCGAAGAGAAGCAGCACCCACCAGCGTTCGCTCGCGAAGGACCGCTGGTTCTCCAGCCAGCCGAGCGGCGACAGCCACGTCAGCACCGAGGAACCGTCGTCGGACGCCGAGTCGCCCGCCGCGCGCAGGACGAAGGCCGCCCCGAGGACCCCCGAGGTCAGCCCCCGGGCGAGCCGTGCGCTTTCCGTCAGTTGGGCGACGATCGCCGCCATGGTGGCGAAGAGCATGCCGACCCCGGCGAGGCCGAGCCCGAAGGACACGGCGCCCGAGGTTCCCTGTCCGGCCAGACCGGCCGTGACCAGCAGCGCCAGTACGGCGTTCGCGACGGCCGCCGCCAGCAGCGCTGCCGTGAGGGAGGCCCGGCGGCCCACCATCCCCGACGCCACCAGCTCCTGCCGGCCGCTCTCCTCCTCGTCCCGGGTGTGCCGTACGACGATCAGCAGGCTCATCACGGCCACGAGCTCGGCCGCGGTCACTCCCACGCGCCAGGCCGTCAGCGCGCCGATCGAGGTGTCGAAGACCGGGCCGATCAGGGCGCGGAACGAGGCGTTGGTCTCCATCTGCCGTGCCAGGTCGGCACGTTCGGCGGTGGTGTCGTACAGGGACTTCAGGGTGCCCGGCATGGAGAGGATCATGAGCGCGTTCACCGCGACGAACACCGGGATCATCACCCGGTCGCGGCGCAGGGCGAAGCGCAACAGGGTTCCGGTGCCGGCCAGTTGGCGGGTGCCGCCAGGCGCCCGTACCGCGAGGGTGGTCATCGCGGCACCTCGTCCTGGTAGTGGCGCAGGAACAGTTCCTCCAGTGTGGGCGGGGTCGAGGTCAGGGACCGTACGCCCGACTCGCTCAGCTGCCGCAGCACGGCGTCCAGCTTGTCCGTGTCCACCTGGAGGCGCACCCGGCGGCCCTGTACGTCGAGGTCGTGGACGCCGGGGAGGTGGGACAGGCCGTTGGGCGGTCCCGCGAGTTCGGCGCTGACGCTGGTGCGGGTGAGGTGGCGCAGGTCGGCCAGCGAGCCGCTCTCGACGGTGCGGCCGTTGCGGATGATGCTCACCCGGTCGCAGAGCTCCTCGACCTCGCTGAGGATGTGCGAGGACAGCAGGATCGTGCGGCCGCGGGCGCGCTCCTCCTCCACGCAGCGCTGGAAGACCTCCTCCATCAGGGGGTCCAGGCCCGAGGTCGGCTCGTCCAGGATCAGCAGGTCGACGTCGGAGGCGAAGGCGGCGACGAGGGCGACCTTCTGCCGGTTGCCCTTCGAGTAGGTGCGGCCCTTCTTGGTGGGGTCCAGCTCGAACCGCTCGATCAGCTCGGTCCGGCGCGCCTTGTCGAGGCCTCCGCGCAGCCGGCCGTACAGGTCGATGACCTCGCCGCCGGAGAGGTTGCGCCACAGGGTGACGTCGCCGGGGACGTAGGCGATCCGGCGGTGCACCTCCACGGCGTCCCGCCACGGGTCGCGGCCCAGTATCTGCGCGGCGCCCGAGTCGGCGCGCAGCAGGCCGAGCAGGACCCGGATGGTGGTGGACTTCCCGGAGCCGTTGGGGCCGAGGAAGCCGTGGACCTCTCCGGTCTCGACGTCCAGGTCGAGGCCGTCCAGGGCGTGTGTCCGCCCGAAGGACTTGTGCAGTCCGGAGACGGTGATTGCCTTCGTCATGGCTCAGAACGTACGCTTCTTTCAGAAATTTGTGAAGTTAAGGAAGGCTATGAAGCTCCGATAGGATGCGGTCATGACGGAATCAGCCGATACGGAGCGTGACCCCGAGGCGGTGTCGAAGTTCGTCGAGTCCTTCGCGGCACAGCTCGTCGAAGCCGGGATGCAGCGCATGCCGGCCCGGCTCTTCGCCGCGCTCCTGTCCTCCGACGAGGGCGCGATGAGCTCTGCCGAACTGGGTGAACAGCTCCAGGTGAGCCCCGCGGCGGTCTCCGGCGCGGTGCGGTACCTGGCCCAGCAGCACATGGTGTCCCGCGAGCGTGAGCCCGGCTCGCGGCGCGAGCGCTACCGGGTGCACAGCAACCAGTGGTACGAGGCCCTGACCAACCGTGAGGCGGTCATCAAACGGTGGGAGGGCGCCCTGCGCGAGGGGGTCGTCAGCCTCGGGGCGGACACCCCGGCGGGCCGCCGTATGGCCGAGACGCTGGCCTTCTTCGAGTTCGTCGACGGCGAGATCGCGGCCATGATGGAGCGCTGGCGGGTGCACCGGGAACAGCTGTTCGGGCAGGGCTGAACCCGGCCCCTTTCAGGCCCCCGCCCGCTGGGGCACCGTGAGCCCCCAGGCACCCTCCACGACCCGCCACGTCCGCTTCCGTACCGGCCCCGCCACCCCGGCGTCCGCCCGGTACCGGAAGTCCGGTCCGGCCACGGTCACGGTCCGCCCGGAGGCCCGCAGCGGGCACGCCTCCGCGCCCACCGACGCCGGCCGCACCTCGACCTCGGCCAGCCCGGCGGAGCCGGTCGTCACCGAGACGCCCTGCACCGGCTGGTCCAGATCGACGAGCGTCACCCCGTCGACCTCCACCCGCAGCCGCGCGGGCCCGGGTGCGGGCACGGACGTGGCGAGCCGGGCGGGGCGGGCGCCCAGCGTCCGTACGAGGGACCGGTATGTCGTCCGCAGCCAAGGGCGGCCCGGAGCCACGGGCACCGGCTCCAGCGGTGCGGCCCGCCGCACCGGCACCGGCGGGATCCGCAGCGCGCCGAGCACCACTCCGTCACTGTCGTCGACCAGCAGGTCCATGCGCCGCTCCACCCCGTCGAGCACGGCCCGTGCCGCGGCCACCGCCCCCGTCGGCACCCCCAGGGTCTCCGCCAGCGCCAGCGCGCCCCCCACCGGCACCACCGACAGCACACATCCGGCCAGCTCCCGCTGCCGGTGCAACAAGGACACCGCCCGGACCAGCGCCCGGTCGTCGCCGACCACCACGGGGCGCCGCGAGCCGCGCCGCGCCAGGGCGCGGGCGAATTCCTCCGGCCCCTCCGGCAGGCACACCTTGGTGGTCGCACCCGCGCTGAGCACGTCTTTCGCGATTCGTACGGACTCGCCGTCCGTCCGCCGGGCGACCGGGTCGATGACCACCAGCAGCTGATCGGACGTCGCGAAGGTCGCCACCTCGGTCCTGCCTCGCTTCCTCGGGTAGCATCTTTGTGCAAGAGCCCCTTGCGCTATTGCGCCAGGGGCTTCGTCTATTCCGGGGCATCCGGTCCGACGGTTGTGCGACCAAAGGCGGTCGCGGTGGTACGCGGCGGTGAACCTTACGCCTACGCCCCTGACCTTGGACATGCCCCGCCCGGAAGGGGTGTACGCGCGTGCCCGCACTTGTGCTGCTCGGTGCTCAGTGGGGTGACGAAGGCAAGGGGAAGGCCACCGACCTGCTCGGTGGCTCGGTGGACTATGTCGTTCGCTACCAGGGCGGCAACAACGCCGGCCACACGGTGGTCGTCGGCGACCAGAAGTACGCACTCCACCTCCTCCCTTCCGGAATCCTCTCTCCCGGCTGTACGCCGGTCATCGGAAACGGCGTCGTCGTCGACCCGTCGGTCCTGCTCTCCGAGCTGAGCGGTCTGAACGAGCGCGGCGTCGACACGTCGAAGCTCATGATCAGCGGTAACGCGCACATCATCACCCCGTACAACGTCACCGTCGACAAGGTGACGGAACGCTTCCTCGGAAAGCGGAAGATCGGGACGACGGGGCGCGGTATCGGTCCGACCTACGCGGACAAGATCAACCGCGTCGGGATCCGGGTCCAGGACCTGTACGACGAGTCGATCCTGCACCAGAAGGTCGAGGCGGCCCTCGACGTCAAGAACCAGATCCTCACCAAGCTGTACAACCGCCGCGCGATCGCCGCGGACCAGGTGGTCGAGGAGCTGCTGGGCTACGCCGACAAGCTCGCCCCGTACGTCGCCGACACGGTCCTGGTCCTCAACCAGGCCCTGGAGGAGAACAAGGTCGTCCTGTTCGAGGGCGGCCAGGGCACGCTCCTGGACATCGACCACGGCACGTACCCCTTCGTCACCTCCTCGAACCCGACCGCGGGCGGCGCCTGTACCGGCGCCGGCGTGGGCCCGACGAAGATCAGCCGGGTCATCGGCATCCTCAAGGCGTACACCACCCGCGTCGGCGCCGGTCCGTTCCCGACCGAGCTGTTCGACGCGGACGGCGAGGCGCTGCGCCGCATCGGCGGTGAGCGGGGTGTGACGACGGGCCGCGACCGCCGCTGCGGCTGGTTCGACGCGGTCATCGCCCGCTACGCGACCCGCGTGAACGGCCTGACCGACTTCTTCCTCACCAAGCTGGACGTGCTGACCGGCTGGGAGCAGATCCCGGTCTGCGTGGCGTACGAGATCGACGGCAAGCGTGTCGAGGAACTCCCGTACTCGCAGACCGACTTCCACCACGCGAAGCCGGTCTACGAGAACCTCCCGGGCTGGTCCGAGGACATCACCAAGGCGAAGTCCTTCTCCGACCTCCCGAAGAACGCCCAGAACTACGTCAAGGCGCTGGAGGAGATGTCCGGCGCCCCGATCTCCGCGATCGGCGTGGGCCCGGGCCGCGACGAGACGATCGAGATCAACTCGTTCCTGTAGTCATCATCCGGGACTTACAGGTCATCATCCGGGACTCACGGGTCGTCGGCCGGACCAATCTCCGGCGACCAGGGGCCGGTCATGGACATGAACATCCTTGACCGGCCCTTGGGCTGTTCCTGGTTCCGCGCGGAACCGGCGCAGGGCAAGCATCTACGCGGGTAGTTGCCGTTTCTCGCCCCTCTCCCGTTCCAGGAGCCCCGAATGCCCGTCCAGCCCATGAACCGCCGGCAGTTCATGCAGAAGTCGGCCGTCACCGGTGCCGCCGCCGTCGCCGCCGGAGCGGTCGGCACCGGTACCGCCGAAGCATCCGACCACGAGCCCGGACACACGCCCCGCACCTGGTCGTTCTCCATCCTCGGCACCACCGACCTGCACAGCCACGTCTTCGACTGGGACTACTACAAGGACGCCCCCTACACGGACAAGGCCGGCAACTCCTGCGGTGTCGCCCGCGTCGCCACCCTCGTCAAACAGCAGCGCGAGGCCAAGGGCGAGGAGCATGTGCTGCTCGTGGACGCCGGCGACATCATCCAGGGCACCTCCCTGGCCTACTACTTCGCCCGCGTCGACCCGATCACCGGGACCGACGGCAAGCGGGGTCCCAAGCACCCGATGGCCGTCGCCATGAACCACATGCGCTACGACGCCGCCGCCCTCGGCAACCACGAGTTCAACTACGGCATCGAGGTACTGCGCAAGTTCGAGAGCCAGTGCCGCTTCCCGCTGCTCGGCGCCAACGCCCTGGACGCCAAGACCCTCAGGCCCGCGTTCCTGCCGTACACCGTGAAGCGCATCTGCGTCCCCGGCGCCCCCGACATCAAGGTCGGCATCCTCGGCCTCACCAACCCCGGTATCGCGCTGTGGGACAAGGACAACGTCAGCGGGAAGATGGTCTTCCCCGGCCTGGTCGAGCAGGCCAAGAAGTACGTCCCACGGCTGCGCGCCCTCGGCTGCGACGTCGTCTTCCTCACCGACCACTCCGGCCTCGACGGCTCCTCCTCCTACGGCGACTCGCTCCCGTACGTCGAGAACGCCTCCAACCTCGTCGCCGAGCAGGTCCCCGGCATCGACGCCATCCTCGTGGGCCACACCCACGTCGAGGTGCCGTCCTACACCGTCAAGAACGAGGAGACGGGCGAGGAGGTCCTCCTCTCCGAGCCGTACTGCTGGGGCTACCGGCTCAGCGTCTTCGACTTCGAGGTAGAGCTGCACCACGGCCGTTGGAAGGTCACGAGCAAGACGGCCCAGACCCTCAACCCCAACAACGTCGAGGAGGACCCGGAGATCACCCGGCTCCTCAAGACCGACCACGACCTCGTCGTGAAGTACGTCAACACCCCCGTCGGCACCTGCACGGCGGACCTCTCGGCAGCCGAGTCCTGCTGGAAGGACGTCCCCATCATGGACTTCATCCACGAGGTACAGATGAAGACGGTCGGGGCAGGCCTGTCCGCCGCCGACGCCGCGCTCCCGCTCATCTCCGTCGCCGCGCCGTTCAGCCGCACGGCCGACATCCCCCAGGGCAGCGTGACCATCAAGGACATCGCCGGGCTCTACATCTACGACAACACCCTCTACGGCAAGAAGCTCACCGGCGCCCAGCTCAAGGACTACCTGGAGTACGCGGCGAAGTACTACCACCAGGTCCCGGCGGGCACGGCGGTGGACACCTCCACCCTCACCAACGCCAACAGCTTCTGGGACTACATGTACGACACCGCGGCGGGCGTGTCCTACGAGATTGACATCGCCCAGCCGGAGGGCTCCCGCATCAAGAACCTCACCTACAAGGGCGCCGCGGTCGCCGACGACCAGGTCTTCGTCGTCGCCGTCAACAACTACCGGGCCAACGGCGGTTCGGGCTACCCGCACATCGCGTCCGCCGACATCGCCTACAGCTCCACCAACGAGATCCGCCAGCTGATGATCGACTACGTGGTGTCCAAGGGCAGCCTCGATCCGGCGGACTTCGCTGTCGCCAACTGGAAGCTGACGCAGGCCGGGACACCGGTGTTCTGAACGTCGGCTGCGCGGTGGCCGTAGGGACCGCCCGCTTCTCGGCCATTGTCGGGCTTCCGCGAGGCGAGTCAAGGGCGCTACGCGTCGCCTGACGGCGATGGCCCTCCGGGCCACCCTTGACACGCCTCGCTCCAGCCCGGGTCAGAAGCGAGCGAGCGGCCCGGAAAGACGGGTGGCCAACAGAGTTCACGGGCAACCGTCGGCTGCGTCCCGGGACCGGGGCGATGGGGCGCGGCGGCGGGGTGGTGGCACGCCGGGTGGGCTCAGCGGCTTGAGGCCGGTGGGCGCGGGGGCACGCCGGGTGGGTTTGGCGGCTTGCGGGTGGTGGGTGGGGTGGGGTGGGCGTCGGGTGGGCTCAGCGGCTTGAGGCCGGTGGGCGGGGACGCGACAACCGGGGCCGGGGCACCGGGTCGGCTCGGCGGGTCATGGCCGGTGGGGGTGGGGTGCGGGGGCTGGGTGGTGCCACCACCGCGCTGACGCGCGCCCCGCCCCCACCGGCCGCAAGTCGCTGAGCCGGCCCGGCGTGAACGCCACTCGCCTTGCCGCGCCCCACCGCCCACCGGGGTCGTGACCTCGCCGACCGGCTGGCGAAGATGACCGGCGGTGACCCGGGGCCGGTCATCGAGGCGGTCACCGGGCGCCGCTGCGTCTACTTCCTCGTGGCGGCCGGGAGCACCGCCTGTCACGCCTGGCCGGAGGAGGTGACCAGACTGACCTGCGGGCCGGACCGGGTGAGCTACATCCCGGTGCCCGCGCTGTACGGCCCGACCTGGCCACTGGGCCGGCGCCATCCGCCCCCCGCCCCCGACCGTCTCGTGCACACACTGCTGCTGCGTACGGTTCTCGCCGAGGTGGCGGTCTGACGGTCAGCTGAAGACGATCATCGACCCCTGGGCCAGGCTCCTGGTCGCGGCCGCGTGCAGACCGAGCCAGACGTGCCGTTCGCGAGCGAAGGGGCTGGGGTCGTACGGCGGTGGGACCGCCGGCTCCTCCAGCTCCGTGGGGCCACGCGGAGGTTCCGGTGCCGCCGGGGGGTTGGCCGGATCGATGCCGATCGACGGGGCGACGAACTCCAGTTCCCGCAGCAGCGTCTGGGAGGAGCCCAGCGGGCCGCCGCTCGCCAGCAGCTCCTCGTTGGACAGCGGGTTGGGGAAGTCGACCGGGACGTAGGCGCCCGCGTGGTCGTAGTGCCAGACCAGGTGCGACTGCTGGGCGGTGGACTCGAACATCTCCAGGAGCTGCTCGTAGTCGCCGCCCAGTTCGTCCACCGGCGTCACCGGCAGCCCGCACATCTGGAGGAGATAGACCCGGCGCAGGAAGTGCAGCGCGTCGTAGTCGAAGCCGGCCACCGGGGCGACCTCGCCGGACAGGCCCGGCATGTACTGGTACACCGGCACCGGTGGGAGCCCGGCCTCGGCGAGCACCTTGTTGTATTGCGCGAGTTCCTCGGCGAAGGGGTTGTCCGGGGTGTGGCACAGGACGTCCACGAGCGGCACCAGCCACAGGTCACAGGCCAAAGAGAGCTCCTCGCATCAGCACGCGTACACGCATTGCAGGGTAGTCAGGGAAGGGTAGTCCGTGCGGCGCAGGCCCAGGGCCTGCCCGGCGGATCCTGCCGGAGACGCGGGGTCTGGCACGCGCATCTGCGGCGTTGTCGTCGGTTGCCGACGCTCCGCGTCGACGCCCTCCTCCGCCTTGCAGCTGCACACACCAGACCCCGCTCACCTTCGCTGATCCGTTGCCGTTGGATTTCTCCGGCCTGATCCGCCGGACAGGCCCTGGCCTCCCTCGTGCAGGTCCCATACCCACACACCGTGCGTCCACTTTCCGGCACGGCCGGTCAGCTTGTGCAGGGCCGTGCGCAGCTTGTCGTCATTCGGCTGGGGCACGACCACCAAGGCGCCCGCCTTCCAGTAGGCGAAGTCCCGCTCGGCCTGCGCCTGCCAGTTCTTGCCGATGATCGGGACCACGCCCGTCCAGCGCACGTCCCGGAGCATGTTGGAGGTGTAGCGCGGAGAGGCGCCGTAGATGCCGATACGGTCCTCGCCGTACGGGCCGTTGAAGTAGCCGCCGGGGATCCTGAAGCCCAGATGGGCCGCCGTCTGCCAGTGCAGGGCCTCCGCGGAGCCGGAGTCGGGCAGCGGCACGGGCACGAGGGACTCGCCCTCGCGGACGTACGACTTCCAGGTCCCGTCCGTGAAGAACGCCGGCACCTCGGCCCGCTCCTCGGCCTTCAGCGGCGCCGGGACCAGCGGGGCCAGGGCGAGCAGGACGCCGAGGAAGCCGAAGTACATCGTGCCCACGGCACGGGTCGCCGCCAGCTTGTCCACCGTGATCGCCAGCATCATGCCCAGTGCCGGGGCGCAGACCATCGCCACCCGGCCCTCGATCACCGACTCGAACAGCGGCTTGTCGGCCAGCAGGGCCCAGGGGCCGGGGTAGACGGTGTCGGTGAGCGGGAAGCGGATCTTCGGGCCGAGGGAGAGCACCGCGGCGGCCACCGCGGTGAACGCCAGCGCCCTGACCAGGGCCTGCTCCCACAGCCGTACGAGAATCGCGAGGGCCAGGGCGACCAGCGGCCAGCCGTAGAACGCGTTCTGCTCGGTGGGGTTGAGGGAGAGCGAGTTCGCCGTCTGTGCGTCACCCGCGAACAGCGAGCGCTCGGCGAAGGCGACCAGGGACAGGGGGCTGTTGCCCGCGTTGTCGCCGTGCAGGACACTTCGATAGCTCTGCGGGCCGGTGAACTGCCAGTACAGGGGATAGGCGACGAGGGGGAGACAGACCGCCGCGCCGATCAGCAGGCCCTTCAGCAGCGGACGCCAGGCCTGCCGCGCCACGTCCCGCCGTACGACGGCGTAGGCGGCCGCGAACAGGGTCATGCCAAGTGCGGCGAGCAAAAAGGGTTCCTCGCCCAGGAAGACCTGGTAGGCGGCCATCAGGCCGAGCACGACCCCGTCCCGCACCACCCGCGTGCCCGCGCACAGCCGCAGGGCGCGGTCGATGATCAGCGGGATCATGAAGAGGATCACGAAGTTGGGGTGCGCGTTGGCGTGGCTGACCATCGGGGGCGCGAAGGCGGCCAGTGAGGCGCCCAGGAAGGCGGCCGCCCGCTGCCGTACGACCCGTTTCACGATCAGCCAGTACCAGGCGGCCGCGGTCGCGGCCAGGCCCAGCGTCATACAGACGCTCAGCGCGATGGCGGGGCCCGCGACGAGGGTGAGCGGCGCGAAGGGGACGGACAGGCCCAGCATGACCGTGTTGGCCATCAGGTTCACGCCGTCGGGGAAGCCCTGGAGATCGGTGAAGAGGGGGTTGCGCAGATGGGCGACGTTGTCGGCGGTCACCGCGAAGAACCACTCCCACTGGTTCTGGTCCTGGAGGGAGTCGGGGAGATAGCGGTGGTCCGGGTCGAGGACACGGCCCGAGTAGAGGGCCACCGCCATCAGCAGGAAGAGGACGGTGACCAGGAGGTCGGCGGGCCGCACGGCGCGGGCTCTGAGCCGGGCCAGGTCGGTGAGGACGCGGGCGTAGTCGAGGGGGCCGACCTTCGAGCCGGGCTGATGGCTCCAGCGGACCGGGACCTCGGCCACGGACCAGTCGCTCCGGTGGAAGTGCTGGAGCACCTCCACGTCTATGCCCCAGCCGTCGAGCCGGGAGGCGGCGAAGGCCTCACGGGCCCGGTCGCCCTCGAACAGCTTGAAACCGCACTGGGTGTCCCGTATGCCCGGCACGGCCGTCGCGCGTATCAGGAAGTTCCCGGCACGGCCGAGCAGTTCGCGCACCCGGTGCTGGTGGTTGTCGATCGCCGCACCCGGCACCGAACGCGAGCCGATCGCCGCCGTGTGCCCCTCGCTGAGCGCCTTGTCGAGCCGCTCCAACTCGGTTATCGGGGCCGCCAGGTCGGCATCGGTGACCAGCACCCGGCGGCCGCGCGAGGCCGCCACCCCGAGGCGCAGGGCATTGCCCTTGCCGCGGTTGCGGTCACTGGTGACGAGCTGGACCCGTGGGTGCCCTAAGGCCGACACCTCCCGGGTGCCGTCGGTCGACCCGTCGTCGGCGACGATCACCTCCCACTCGCCCCAGCGGCCCGCGTTGTCGCTCAGATAGGCCGTGACGGCCTCGAGGGTGGGGCCGAGACGCTCTTCCTCGTTGTAGGCGGGGATGACCACGGAGAGGTCGACCACCTCGGTGCGGCGGCCGCTCATCCGGCCGCCAGCCGCTCGATGAGGGCGAGGGCGTGCGCGTTGTACCCGGCGACGATCGCTCGGGCGCCCGCGGGGTCCCGGCGGGCCAGGGCGTCCACCAGTTCGGTGTGCCCGGACCACAGGCGGCCGCGCAGATCGGGCAGGCGGCGCAGGTGCTGCACCGCGCACACCCAGGACTGGACGCGCAGCCGGTTCAGGAAGTCGGCGAGATAGGGGTTGCCGAACAGGGCGCCCAACTCCCGCCAGAAGCGCAGGTCGTAGCCGATCAGCACGGTCAGGTCACCGGCGGCGGACGCGCGCTGGGCCTCCTCGCCGCGCCGCCGGACCGCGGCGAGGGCTTTCGCCGTACGGGGCTCCTCGGGGTCGGCGAACGGCTTGCGGCCGTCGACGAGGGCCTGGAACATGCTGTCGGTGACCAGGCTGCGCGCCTCGATCATGCCGCGGTAGTCGTCGAGCGAGTACTCCGGGACGCGGAAGCCGCGGTGCTGGTCCGCCTCCAGGATGCCCTGCGCGGACAGGTCGACCAGCGCCTCACGGACCGGCGTCGCCGAGACCCCGTACTGGTCGGCGATCTCCTTGACCGTGAACGCCCGGCCCGGCTGGAGCCGGCCGGCCAGCACCTCGTCACGAAGCGCGTCCGCGATCTGCTGCCGCAAGGTACTGCGGGTCACGGCACCGTTGCCGGGCATGGTCGGGGGCTCTCCTCACGCGTATGGGTGACGTGCTCGTCCATATCTACGAGCACGTCACCTTACGCGTTCGAGTTCCCCCTGGTGAGCTTCGGTGTTGCGGTCGTCACTCACACCGTGTATTCGTCGGCCACGCTCAGCGCGACGTCCAGGGCCGCGAGGCCCTCCTTCAGCTCGGCCTCGCTCACGTTGCAGGGAGGCACGATGTGCGTGCGGTTCATGTTGACGAAGGGCCACAGGCCGTTCTTCTTCGCGGCGGCACCGAAGGCGGCCATCGGCGCGTTCGCTTCGCCCGCCGCGTTGTACGGCACCAGCGGCTCCCGGGTCTCCCGGTTCTTCACCAGGTCGAGGGCCCAGAACATGCCCACGCCGCGCACCTCGCCGACGCTCGGGTGCCGCTCGGCCAGCGCGCGCAGGCCGGGTTCCACGACGCTCGCGCCCAGGTTCTTCGCGTTGGTGACGACACCGTCCTCCGCCATCACATTGATGGTGGCGACGGCGGCGGCGCAGGCCAGCGGATGGCCGGAGTACGTCAGACCGCCCGGGTAGGCCCGCTTGCCGAAGGTCTCCGCGATCTTCCCGGAGATGGCGACACCGCCGAGCGGCACATATCCGGAGTTCACGCCCTTGGCGAAGGTCATCAGGTCGGGCACGACATCGAACAGGTCGGACGCGAACCACTCACCGGTGCGTCCGAACCCGGCCATGACCTCGTCCAGGACGAACACGATCCCGTACGTGTCGCACAGCTCCCGCACGCCCGCGAGATAGCCGGGCGGCGGAACCATGATCCCCGCGGTGCCCGGAATCGTCTCCAGGACGATCGCGGCGATGGTGCCGGGACCCTCGAAGGCGATCGTCGTCTCCAGGTGCTCCAGGGCCCGCGCGCACTCCTGCTCCTCGGTCTCCGCGTAGAAGCGGGAGCGGTAGAGGTAGGGCGCCCAGAAGTGGACGACACCGGCGGTGGCGCTGTCGGAGGGCCAGCGGCGCGGGTCACCGGTGATGTTCACCGCCTGCTGCGTACCGCCGTGGTACGAGCGGTACGCCGACAGCACCTTCGCGCGGCCCGTGTGCAGCCGGGCCATGCGCACCGCGTGCTCGACGGCGTCCGCGCCGCCGTTGGTGAAGAAGATCTTGTCCAGGTCGCCCGGCGTCCGCTCGGCGATCAGCCGGGCCGCCTCCGAGCGCGCCTCGACGGCGAAGGCGGGCGCGAAGGTGGTCAGGCGTGCGGCCTGCTCCTGGATCGCGGCGACGACCTTCGGGTGCTGGTAGCCGATGTTGGTGTAGACGAGCCCGCTCGTGAAGTCGAGGTAGCGCTTGCCGTCGTAGTCCCAGAAGTACGACCCCTCGGCGCCGGCCACGGCGAGCGGGTCTATGAGCTCCTGGGCGGACCAGGAGTGGAAGACGTGTGCACGGTCCGCGGCCTTCACGGCGGCGCCGGCTTCGGGATTCGGCTGAGGGGTCATGCGGGCGAGCGTAAATGTCCGCGCAGCGAACGCGGTATCGGCGACCTGTTCCCTGGTAGGGGGGTTTCCACGACAGATTGTCTGTTACGGAACCGTAGACACCGCCCCGCGCGACCACCCTCACGACCGCACTATTCTCGGTTCGTTGCACACCTACGGGGGGAAGGCGGCGCAGCCATGGAGAAGCTCGGGCCCGGTGACCCGCAGCGCATCGGCGCGTACCGGCTGCTGGCTCGGCTCGGCGCGGGCGGCATGGGGCATGTGTATCTGGCCCGGTCGGACCGGGGCCGTACCGTCGCCGTGAAGCTGGTGCGCGAGGAGCTCGCCGAGCAGGAGGAGTTCCGGGCCCGGTTCCGACAGGAGGTGCAGGCCGCGCGCAGGGTCGGCGGCCACTGGACCGCACCCGTGCTGGACGCGGACACCGAGGCCGCCGTGCCGTGGGTGGCCACCGGGTATGTCGCCGGACCCAGCCTCCAGCAGGTGGTCGGGCACGACCACGGAGCGCTGCCCGAGCGTTCGGTACGGATCCTGGCGGCCGGGCTCGCGCACGCGCTCAAGGACATCCACGCCGCCGGGATCGTGCACCGTGACCTCAAGCCGTCCAACGTGCTGGTGACCATCGACGGGCCGCGTGTCATCGACTTCGGTATCGCGCGGGCCCTGGAGACCCTGGCCGGGGACGGGCTCACCCGCACCGGCTCCCTGGTCGGCTCGCCCGGCTTCATGGCGCCCGAGCAGGTGCGCGGCGACCGGATCACGCCCGCCTGCGACGTCTTCTGCCTCGGCTCCGTGCTCGCCTACGCGGCGACCGGCAAGCTTCCCTTCGGCACCGCCAACAGCGGGGTGCACGCCCTGATGTTCCGGATCGCCCAGGAGGAGCCCGACCTGGAGAGCGTGCCCGAGGGCATCGCCGACCTGGTGCGCGACTGTCTGAAGAAGGACCCGGCCGCCCGGCCGACGCTGGACCGGATCCTGGAGCGCACCGGCGCCGAGGACACGGTGTCCGGAGGCCGCTCGCGGGACCCGTGGCTGCCGGGTGCGCTGGTGGCCCAGCTGGGGCGGCACGCGGTGCAGCTGCTGGAGGCCGAGGATCCGGAGGGGGCGGCGGAGGGTCCGGCAGGGGCCGATTCCCGGTCGGCTCCGCCTGCGTCTCCCGCGCCTCCCGCGTCTGTGCCCGGCCGGCCCGCGCCCGGCCCCGGGGGGGACGGTACGCCCGACCCCGCCCCCGCGTGGATCCACAAGCAGACCCCCGCACCCGGCTCGCCCCCGGGCACGCCCCCGCGCCCGGCTCCTCCCCCGAGCACGCGCCCGCCTCCGACGACGCCTCCGCGCCGCCCCCGCCCGGGGACCCGCGCCCCAACGGCGGCGGACCGGGGGTCAACCACCTGCCCACCATGGTCGCCCCGGGCCAGACGCCCCCGCCGGGTGCGCCCCCGGTCCACCCGGCGTACGGCTACCCGCAGCAGCACCCGCAGCCCTCCGCCTACGGCCATCCGCAGCAGCCCGGCGCCGGTGCCTGGCCCGGTTCCGGGCAGCCGTACAACCCGTACGCGGGCGGCGTCGGCTCGACCCCGCCGTACGGCCCGCCGCCGATGGGCTCGACCCCGCCGTACGGACCCGGCGGCATTCCGCCGCGGGAGCCGCGCCAGAGCGGCCGGTCCACGGCACTCCTCGTGGTGATCGCGCTGGTCGTCGCGCTCGCCGCGGGCGGCTCGGTGTACGCCCTGATGAAGGGCGGCGGCAGCGACGACAAGGGCGGGGGCACCAATTCCCCCGGCCCGACCACCGGCGCGCCCACGACCGCCGGCCCGACCACCTCCGGGCCCGACCCGACGACCTCGCAGCCCACCTCCTCGGCACCGTCGGACGGCACGATCCCGGCCGGTTACCTGGGGACCTGGGAGACGTCGATCGACAACGCCACCGGGCACAACACCCGCCAACTGACCATCGAGCAGGGCGACGTGGGGGACACGGTCCTGACACTGGTCGCCGACGGGCCCGTCGCAGGCGGCGGCAGCTACCACTGTGTCTTCACCGCGGAGCTGGCCGAACAGCCCAGCGGCAACGGCCCGTTGGAGATCGGCCCGTCCACCGTCTCCTCCGGCGAGCCGCTCTCGTCCTGCTCGCCCGGCGAGGCCACCGAGGTCACGCTGCTGTCGGACGGACGGCTGCGGCGGGCGAAGCAGGGCAACGGGGAGAGCCTGACCTACACGAAGCAGTGATGTGGTGAGGGCCAACTCCCTTTATCCGCGAGCTCGTTGAACGCCCAGCGAACTTCAGCCGACGAGACCGGATTGTCCCTCCGGGCGCCCGTACGGTGACCCCACCGGGACCCCCAGGGCGGCACGGGTGGGCGATGGGGGTCCCCCCTGCTCGAGCGAAGCCGAGAGCTTGGGGGAGGCACCCCGCAGCGCCGGGCTGCGCGACCCACCCCCGCCCAGCCCCAGCACAGGGCACCTCATCAGCACCGGACGTGAAACCTATCGCGGCTCCGGCGGCCGCTGCCGAGGCATGTTGGGCCGGGCGCCGGCCCCCGGCGGCAACGGGAACCGCCCAGGCAACCCCCCCGACTCCCCCCGCCCCCCGGACCCGGCCACGGCCGCCTGGATCCCCAACGGCGCGGACCCCGTCCGGAACTCCACCATCCAGTCGGCAGTCTCCACCCGCACCAACTCCGTCACGTCCTCGGAGAACCTCCGCAGCACCCCCAGACACCGCTCGGTGGCCTCACTCGCCGTGCCCTCGGCCGGCCCCAGAACCTCCCGCACACACTCCGACGCCCAGTCGAACTGCAACACCTGCAACCGCCGCTGCACGGCCTGCGCGGTGGCCACGTCCCTTATCCACCCCGACGTGACCCCGAAGAACCGGTCGACACCGGCACACGCCACCGCGACCATCAGCGCCAGATACCCCCACGGCGCACCCCCACCGAGCACCCCGGTCAGATCCAGCAGCGGCAGCACGCTCCCGCACACGGCCCCCGTGGCCGTCCCCGCCCGCAGCGCCCGCGCCCCGCGCCGCTTCCACACCCGGTCCGCGAGGTACCAGGCCGCCGTCTCCAGAGCCCCCCGCTCCACCCACCGGTACAGCTCGTCCAGCCGCTCGGCCGGCTCCCCCCAGTCCCCGGGCGGAAACATCCGCCCGGTCAGATCGCCCGGCCGCAGCCCGGCCGCCCCCTCGCCCCGCCCGTCCTGAGGCGGACCCTCGGGCTGCATCTCCGGCTGACCCACCCGGCACTCCCTACTGATCGCGACCGGTCACGTTGAGTGACATCTGCATGCTGACGCGCGCGGCACCTTTCCTACCGCCCAATGGGTGGCGAAGGCGAAGCTTTCGCCTCTTTTCCGCTCGGAAGGGGGCCTTGATCAGGTATAGGACTCACGGCAATCTCACTCGAAAGAGTGGCGGGGCGATGCCTGCGTGGACCACGTAGGCTCGTGCACAACGGAGAACAACGAGAACCGAACCAGGAGCTGATCGTGATCCCCGGTGGTGGCCAGCCCAATATGCAGCAGCTGCTCCAGCAGGCCCAGAAGATGCAGCAGGACCTGGCGAAGGCCCAGGAAGAACTGGCGAACACGGAGGTCGACGGTCAGTCGGGCGGGGGTCTCGTGAAGGCCACGGTCACCGGCTCCGGCGAGCTGCGCGGACTCGTGATCGACCCGAAGGCCGTGGACCCGGAGGACATCGAGACCCTCGCCGACCTGATCGTCGCGGCCGTCCAGGCGGCCAACGAGAACGCGCAGACCCTCCAGCAGCAGAAGCTCGGCCCGCTGGCCCAGGGTCTCGGCGGCGGCAGCGGCATCCCCGGCCTGCCTTTCTAAGACAGGCCGCGGCCAACTACGGTACGTACAGGAAGACTCCAGGAAGGGCAGTCCGTTGTACGAAGGCGTGGTCCAGGACCTGATCGACGAGCTGGGGCGGCTGCCCGGCGTCGGTCCCAAGAGCGCGCAGCGGATCGCCTTCCACATCCTGCAGGCCGAGCCGACGGACGTACGGCGCCTGGCCCAGGCGCTCCTGGAGGTGAAGGCGAAGGTCCGCTTCTGCGCGACCTGCGGCAACGTCGCGCAGGAGGAGCTGTGCGCGGTCTGCCGCGACCCCCGCCGCGACCAGTCGGTCATCTGCGTGGTCGAGGAGCCCAAGGACGTCGTCGCGATCGAGCGCACCCGTGAGTTCCGGGGCCGCTACCACGTCCTCGGCGGCGCGATCAGCCCGATCGAGGGCGTGGGCCCCGACGATCTCCGGATACGGGAACTCCTGGCCCGCCTGGCCGACGGAACGGTCACCGAACTGATCCTGGCCACGGACCCCAATCTCGAAGGCGAGGCGACGGCCACGTACCTCGCCCGCATGATCAAACCCATGGGCCTCAAGGTCACCCGCCTGGCCAGCGGCCTCCCGGTGGGTGGCGACCTGGAATACGCGGACGAGGTCACGCTCGGCCGCGCCTTCGAGGGGAGACGACTCCTAGATGTCTGACGCCACGCTGCACGCCACGACGCAGAACCCGGACGACTTCGCGGTCCAGATCGCGGATCAGGTCGAGAGTTTCCTGGTGGCCGTCTCGGAGGTCGCGAGGGGCGACGAGCCGGACTCGGCGGTCCCCTTCCTCCTGCTGGAGGTCTCGCAGCTGCTCCTGGCCGGCGGCCGGCTCGGCGCGCACGAGGACATCGTCCCCGACGAGCGCTACGAGCCCGATCCCGGTTTCGAGCCGGACGTGGACGAACTCCGGGAGAACCTGGCCCGCCTCCTGGAGCCGGTCGACGTCTACTCGGAGGTCTTCGACCCCTACGAGCCCCGCAAGGCCTCCGTCCCGGCCCGTATCTCCGACGACCTCGCCGACGTCATCACCGACCTCCGCCACGGCATGGCCCACTACCGCGCGGGCCGCACCACCGAGGCCCTGTGGTGGTGGCAGTTCTCCTACTTCTCCAACTGGGGCTCCACGGCCTCGGCCACCCTGCGCGCCCTGCACTCCGTCCTCGCCCACGTCCGCCTCAACCAGCCCCTGGAGGAGCTGAACGGCCTGGACACCGACCAGAGCATGGGCGACGACACCCTGGAGTTCGAGGCGGGCAAGGTGATGGAGCAGGAGATCGCCGGCCCCCTGGGCATGCGCCAGGGCCAGTGAGATCCGTGAGGTCCGTGTGAAGCGCAGATCACAGCCATCACTTGCCTGACATTGGGCAAGAGGAGTCACGAAGCGGGTTGCCGGATCTCACGATGCGGTTCCCCGAGGGCAAAATTCGGACGCTCGTTAGACTGAGCGGGCAATCGACGGACTGAGCGAGGAGCGCACGTGGGCCTTGTCGTGCAGAAGTACGGAGGCTCCTCCGTAGCCGATGCCGAGGGCATCAAGCGCGTCGCCAAGCGGATCGTGGAAGCGAAGAAGAACGGCAACCAGGTGGTTGTCGTCGTTTCCGCGATGGGCGACACGACGGACGAGCTGATCGATCTCGCCGAGCAGGTGTCTCCGATGCCTGTCGGGCGTGAGTTCGACATGCTGCTGACCGCCGGAGAGAGGATCTCCATGGCCCTGCTGGCCATGGCGATCAAAAACCTGGGCCACGAGGCCCAGTCCTTCACCGGCAGCCAGGCAGGCGTCATCACCGACTCGGTCCACAACAAAGCCCGGATCATCGACGTCACGCCGGGCCGGATCCGGGACTCCCTGGACAAGGGCAACATCGCGATCGTCGCCGGGTTCCAGGGCGTCAGCCAGGACAAGAAGGACATCACCACGCTCGGGCGCGGCGGGTCCGACACCACGGCGGTGGCCCTCGCGGCCGCGCTGGACGCCGAGGTCTGCGAGATCTACACCGACGTCGACGGCGTGTTCACCGCCGACCCCCGTGTGGTGAAGAAGGCGAAGAAGATCGACTGGATCGCCTTCGAGGACATGCTGGAGCTCGCCGCCTCCGGCTCCAAGGTGCTGCTCCACCGCTGCGTGGAGTACGCGCGCCGTTACAACATCCCGATCCACGTCCGCTCCTCGTTCAGCGGGCTGCAGGGCACGTGGGTCAGCAGCGAGCCGATCGAGCAAGGGGACAAGAAGGTGGAGCAGGCCATCATCTCGGGTGTCGCGCACGACACCTCCGAGGCCAAGATCACGGTTGTCGGTGTGCCGGACAAGCCCGGCGAGGCCGCCTCCATCTTCCGCGCGATCGCCGACGCCGAGATCAACATCGACATGGTCGTGCAGAACGTGTCCGCCGCCTCCACGGGCCTGACGGACATCTCCTTCACGCTGCCGAAGACCGAGGGCCGCAAGGCCATCGACGCCCTGGAGAAGAGCAAGGCCGGCATCGGCTTCGACTCGCTGCGCTACGACGACCAGATCGGCAAGATCTCCCTGGTCGGCGCGGGCATGAAGACCAACCCGGGCGTCACCGCCTCCTTCTTCGAGGCGCTGTCCGACGCGGGGGTGAACATCGAGCTGATCTCCACCTCGGAGATCCGTATCTCGGTCGTCACCCGCGCCGACGACGTGTCGGAGGCGGTCCGGGCCGTGCACACCGCCTTCGGGCTCGACTCCGACACCGACGAGGCGGTCGTGTACGGAGGCACCGGCCGCTGATGGCCGCGACCGGTCCGGCCGTACGTCCGACGCTCGCGGTCGTGGGAGCGACCGGGGCCGTCGGTACGGTCATGCTCCAGATCCTGTCCCAGCGCAAGGACGTCTGGGGCGAGATCCGCCTGATCGCCTCCCCGCGCTCGGCCGGCCGCAAGCTGGCCGTGCGTGGCGCGGAGGTCGAGGTGGTGGCCCTGTCGGAGGAGGCCTTCGACGGGGTCGACGTCGCCATGTTCGACGTGCCCGACGAGGTCGCCGCGCAGTGGGCGCCGATCGCCGCGGCCAAGGGCGTGGTGGTGGTCGACAACTCCGGCGCCTTCCGGATGGACCCGGAGGTGCCGCTCGTGGTGCCCGAGGTCAATCCGCACTGCGCGCGTCGCCGGCCGCGCGGCATCATCTCCAACCCCAACTGCACGACCCTGTCGATGATCGTCGCCCTGGGCGCGCTGCACGCCGAGTTCGGGCTGCGCGAGCTGGTGGTGTCGTCGTACCAGGCGGTGAGCGGGGCGGGGCGCGCCGGTGTCGAGACGCTGCGGGCCCAGCTGTCCCTGGTGGCCGGTACGGAGCTGGGGACCAGCCCCGGTGACGTACGCCGGGCCGTCGGGGAGAACACCGGGCCGTTCCCGGAGCCGGTCGCGCTGAACGTCGTACCGTGGGCCGGGTCGCTCAGGGAGGACGGCTGGTCGTCGGAGGAGATGAAGGTGCGGGACGAGTCCCGCAAGATCCTCGGACTGCCGAAGCTGCCGGTGGCCGTGACCTGTGTGCGCGTGCCGGTGATCACCACGCACTCCCTCACCGTCCACGCCCGCTTCCAGGAAGAGGTCACCGTCGACCGCGCCCGCGAGATCCTCGCCACGGCGCCCGGTGTCGTCCTCTTCGACGATCCGGCCGCCGGTGAGTTCCCCACCCCCGCCGATGTGGTGGGGACCGACCCGACCTGGGTCGGGCGGCTGCGGCGGGCGCTGGACGACCCCACCGCGCTCGAACTCTTCGTATGCGGGGACAACCTGCGCAAAGGTGCCGCGCTGAACACCGCGCAGATCGCGGAACTGGTGGCGGCGGAGTTCTCGTGACGCCCGCGCGGGGTGTCGTGACGCCCGCGTGGGGTGTCGTGAGGCCCACACCTCACCGGAAAACCGGTGGATGGGAGCGCATCCATTTGTAGGATCTGTGTAAGACGCAAGGGGTCGGATTAATGGTCCGTACCACTTGATCCGGGCCTCTCGGCGTCCGAAGATTTTTCTCCCCGCCCCCGCAACCGCGCGAAGGGCGGGGAGCGTCTTTGCGGACGCCCTTGCGGGGCGTGGGACGCGATGGTCAAGGCGTGGGGACGCCGCGATCTGGGCGTGGGGACGCTCGTTCATATGGGACATAGGGGAAGAGCGGGACGCATGACGGCACTTGAGGTTCCGTCGGGTGTACTGCCGGCCGCGGAGACGCCGTCGGCCGTGCCATCCGACGCGTCTGACGCAAAAGTGATGCTCGGCGCGTACAACCCCGGAGGGGGTGAGCGTGTCCAACTGGCGTGGCAGAGGTACTCGAACTCAGTGCGGCGACCCGCGGTACGGCCCTTCGGCCGCCCCGCGCGGTGTTGCGGCCCCGCATGCCCGGTGCGCCCGGCGGCATGCCGGTGATCGCGCCCATGCCCGCAGCGCGGCCCGCCCGCATACCCGACCAGCGTGACGGCGCCGACGAGTCCGCGGTGGCCGGCACGACCGTCGACCACCTCACCGAGACCTACCGGGCGCACTACCGCTCGCTGCTCGGCCTCGCCGCGCTCCTCCTCGACGACACCGCCTCCTGCGAGGACGTCGTCCAGGAGGCCTTCATCCGCGTCCACTCGGCCCGCAAGCGCGTCCGGGACCCGGAGAAGACCCTCGCCTATCTCCGCCAGACGGTCGTCAACCTCTCCCGCTCGGCCCTGCGCCGCCGCATCCTCGGCCTGAAGATCCTCTCCAAGCCGATGCCGGACATGGCGAGCGCCGAGGAGGGCGCCTACGACCAGCTGGAGCGCGACTCCCTCATCAAGGCGATGAAGGGCCTGCAACGCCGCCAGCGCGAGGTCCTGGTCCTGCGCTACTTCGCGGACATGACCGAGGCGCAGGTCGCCGAGACGCTCGGGATATCCCTGGGCTCGGTCAAGGCGTACGGCTCGCGCGGCATCGCGGCGCTGCGCGTGGCGATGGAGGCACCGGCATGAGAGAAGATGCCGAAGGGCGGGACTCCCATGATCGCCACGAGCCCTACGCCTGGCACGAGCCGATGGAACGGCCTGAGCAAGAGCACACGCAATCGCACGCTGGGAACGGAACTGTGAACGACAGCCCCGACGACAAGGGCCCCGAGGGGCTCGGCTCGGACGAGCTGGCACTGCGCCGGATGCTGCACTCGGCCGTCCAGGACGTCGAGCCGCGCGACGGCACGCTGGAACACCTGCGGCGCGCGGTACCCGCCCGGCGGGCCCGCAAGCGGCAGGCCGCCGTCGGCATGGCCGCCGCCGCCCTGTTCATCGGCACCGCCGTCCCGGCCCTCGTGCACGTCTCCAACTCCGGCGGCTTCGACCCCAACACCTCCAACGCCGGCCAGGCCTCGCAGGCCCAGGGCGGCGTGGGCCAGGGCAAGAACCCGGACGGGGGCACCAGCACCTCGGGCGGCTCCGGCGGCAAGACCTCGGGCACGGGGCAGGACGGCAAGAAGGAGTCCGGCAAGGGCAAGACCGGCGGCAACGGCACCGGCTCGACCGGTGGCACCGACCCCGCGGCCTCCGCGGGCACCAGCGCCCCGGTGTGCACGGCGGCCCAGCTGGGCTCGGCCACGGGGACCGTGAACACCCCCGACTCCGCCGGCGTCGTCTACGGCACCTTCCGGGTCACCAACATCTCCACCAGCAGCTGCACCGTCGACGGCGCGGGCAGCGTGAGCACCCTCGCGCAGGGCGCCGCGGACGCCACCAAGATCGGTGCGGCGCGGCATGTGTCGGGCGACGCGGCGGCCGGCCTGCCCGACCCGTCCCTGGAGGCGGCCGCGCTGGTCCTGCAGCCCGGCTCGGCCTACGAGGAGAAGTTCGCCTTCGTGCCCTCGGCGGCCTGCCCCACCACCGGCGGCAACAACGGCGGCACGGACCCCACCGGCCCCTCTCCCTCGCCGACGCCCAGCCAGGACGCCAGCGCGAGCGGCGGCACGGACGGCGGCGGCAGCACGTCCTCGGGCGTCACCACCCAGCTGCTCACCGAGGACGGCCCGGCCGACGGCAGTGTCGTGGTGACCCACACTCCGCAGGCGGGCTCGCCCGCGGTCTCGGCGACGGTGTCCAACGCGTGCGCCGGGACGGTCTACTGGACCGGGGTGCTGTCGGCGTCGTAGCCGGTCTGCCGATCCGTCTCGGCGGCGGGGGACGCCGTCGGTGCGCCCGACTCAGACGCCGGACGGGGCGGAGACGCCCTCCTCGTCCGGTACCAGGCCCAGCGCCGCGTCCCGGGCGAACTCCAGCTCGCGGCGCAGCAGCCGGAACCACATGAAGACCACGAAGCCCGCGAAGACGAACCACTCACCGGTGTAGCCGAGATTCTGGAACGCCTTCAGGTCCAGCCCGGTGTTGTCCGGGGCGGTCGCGGGCACGGCCTTCATCCCGGAGTCGCCCTTGTCGAGCGTGACCCACGCGTCGTACACCCGGTACGGCACGAGGTTCACCAGTGACGCCGAGCTGATCGCCGCCGTCTGCCCGGACGGCAGCCCGCCCTGGGCGCTGACGCCGTTGTCCCCCGGCGTCTCGGACGCCTGCAGCGCACCTGTGACGGTGACCTCGCCGGCGGGTGGAGCGGGTGCTTTCGCCGAGTCGGCTTCGCCCGGCAGCCAGCCCCGCACCACCGGCAGCGCCTTGCCGGAGTCGGTGCGCAGCAGCGTCATCACATAGAAGCCGCTCCTGTTGTCCAGTTCCCGGCCGGGCACCAGGAACTGCTTGTCGTACCGGCCGGTGGCGGTGGCCCGCTTGCCCGACGTGCTCTTGTCGACGGGCAGCAGCTCGGCCAGCGGCCGGGCCGCCTCCGACCTGCCCGAGGAGGCCTGCTCGGTGGCGGCCCGGTGGTCCTGCACCCGCGCCTCGAACCGGCCCAGCTGCCACGACCCCATGAAGATGCAGAAGGGGATGGAGAGCAGCACGAAGACGTTGATGCCCCACCAGCGGGGTGTCAGCAGAAACCGGTACACGCCGTCAACGGTACGGGGCGATCGCGCGGTGACGGGCCCGGGGGTCCCGGCGGCGCCGGATCAGCCGACGGTCACGGTGAACGGTCCGGCCAGGACCGAGTAGCCGTCGTTCGCGAGGTAGTACGCGTCGTATGTGCCGTTGCCCTTGAGCTTGCCGGTGGAGAAGGTCAGGGCACCGCTGGCATCAGGGGCGTAGGACCAGGTCAGCGAGGACTGCTGGCCCGGTCTGACGCCTGCCGGGTAGAAGCCGACCCAGTTCTTCGCACTCACCTGGGACGGGGACGGCACTGAATAGCGAAGGGTGACGTTGCTGCCGCCCGTGACCGCGTTCAGGTCGCCGGTGAGGGTCGGGGCCGTGGCGGTGGACGGTGCGAACGCGGCGTTCAGCGGGGTCGCGTAGGCGTCGTTGCCGGTGAGGGCGGGCAGGCCGAGGGCCGACTCGATGGTGCGGGCGATGCCGTAGTGGTCGTAGTGCGCCGGGCTGCTGGTGCCGGCCGGGACGGTGCCCTGCGATCCGACGACCGTGGTGACGATGTGGTTGTAGGCCTCGCTGTTGCTCTCGTCCCAGGTCAGGACGAGCAGCGAGCGCTCCTGGGTCCAGGCGGGGGAGGCCAGCACCGGGGCGAGGGTCTGCTTCAGCCAGCCGTCCTGCGTCCTCAGGCTGGTGGGACTGCCGTTGCCGGAGGCCTCGCCGTCGTAGTAGTCGTCGGCGGCGATCCAGGAGAAGTCCGGGGTGGTCGCGGCCGACCGGAGGTCGGTGGTCAGCTGCGAGGTGTCGAACAGGTGTGCGGCGCAGCGGGAGGCGTTGCCGCTGATGTCGGTGTAGTTGATGAACGGCGCGTCGTCGGGCTCGTAGTAGCGGTCGAAGTTGTCGCTGGTGTTGCAGGGTGTGCCCATGCCCTGCTCGTAGGCCTTCCAGCTCTTGCTGGCCGCCTCGACGGTGTCGCCCAGGTTGCGCTGCGGGGAGTTGATGTTGGGCCAGTACGTGGCGCCCTTGGCGTAGGTGTCGCCGCCGGCGACGGCGAGGTAGTTCTCGTCGCTCGGGTGGTAGACGCCGTGGAAGTCGGTCAGCGTGGCGCCCTGGTTCATCAGGCTGTGCATGTACGGCGTGTCCGCCGGGTCGTTCGTGATCGCGGAGTAGTCGGTGTTCTCCATCATGATCATGAATACGTGGTCGTAGCCGGGCACGCGCGACGCGGGCGGGGTGACCGGGGCCGGCGCGGTGACCGGGGTGTTCAGGGTCAGCGAGAGGTTGTCCAGGTAGCCGGTCTCGTTGGACGTCGACAGGAACTGCACCTCGACCTGGATGGAGCGGGTCCCGGCCGGGACCGGGCCGGTGGTGCTGCGGGAGAGGAACTTTGTGGCCAGCCCCCGGTCGCTCGCGGAGACCGCCGGCAGCTTGGCGGTCGTACCGATCGGGTGGCCGCTCGCGTCCTGGAAGTGCAGGCCGACCGAGACATAGCCGCCGTAGACGGTCCAGCCGCCGAGCCAGCCCGAGAGGTCGTAGCTCACCTGGCCGCCGTCGATGGCCCCGGCCGCCGAGGCCACGTCCACGGTCTGCGTCATCGCGCCGTCGCCGAAGTTGCCGGGCCCGAAGAAGGCCTTGCCGGGCGCCTTGCCGTCGCCGGGCAGCCCGAAGGACCCGGCGGTGTGGCACATGACGTCCAGCCCGCCCGCCTCGGTGGTCCAGCCGGGTACGGTGGATGCCGCACCCCAGTCATTGGTGCAGTACCCGCCGCTCTCCGCGTCGCCGTTCACGATCAGATTGCCGCTGCCGCCCGCCGCCCGAGCGGGACCGGGAGCGCAGACGATCAATGCACCGAGGAGGGCGACCAGCCCGCCGAAGGATCTCCAGCGCAGTCTCATTCGTGTACCTCGTCCCGTCGATGAGGGTGCCTAAGGGGTGACATGAACGGGACATAGGTACCGGCGGCCGCTGTCGGGCGGAAGAACCGTGACCAAACTTGTTCATACA
The DNA here is from genome assembly GCF_025642155.1 of Streptomyces sp. HUAS 15-9. Lineage (NCBI taxonomy): Bacteria > Bacillati > Actinomycetota > Actinomycetes > Kitasatosporales > Streptomycetaceae > Streptomyces > Streptomyces qianjiangensis. The sequence goes on from NZ_CP106798.1 coordinate 4,699,402, forward strand.
AGTTGCGGCCTAACTTATTCATACAAGTTCTGTGGCCGGGGCTGAGCCGTCCGTGCCCGCTCCGGACTTCCCCCGTACGACTTGGTGCTGATCGGGTTACATAGAGGCATGAGCGACGCAGCAGCCATGCCCGAGTGGGAGAAGCGGTTCCGGGCACCGCGTGTCTCCCTGCCCGACTGGGCGGAGGACGCCCCCGACCGCTCCCTGTTCGTGTCCAACGCGACAGGGACGTACGAGCTGTACGCCTGGGACCGTGCGACAGGGGCGCAGCGGCAGGTGACGGACCGGCCGAACGGCACCACGGACGGTCTGGTGTCGCCGGACGGTGCGTGGATCTGGTGGTTCGACGACAAGGACGGCGACGAGTTCGGCGTATGGCGCCGGCAGCGGTTCGCGGGCGGCGAGGACGAGCTCGCCACACCGGGCCTGAAGCCCTCCTACCCCGCGGGACTCGCCCTCGCCCCCGACGGCCGCACCGCGGTCGTCGGCCGTTCGACGGACGAGGAGGGCACCACGATCCACGTCTCCCGCGACGGCGAGGTACCTGTCGAGCTCTACCGCCACCGCGAGTCCGCGTACGTCGGCGGCCTCTCCCACGACGGCACACTGCTCGCGATCGAGCACACGGAGCACGGCGACGCGATGCACTCCGCGCTGCGCGTCCTGCGCCAGGACGGCACACAGGTCGCCGAACTCGACGACACCAAGGGCGGCGCGGAGGAACTGGGCCTGGAGGTGCTGGGCTTCGCGCCGGTCGACGGCGACACCCGGCTGCTCATCGGACACCAGCGCCGCGGCCGCTGGGAGCCGCTGGTGTGGGACGTGGCGACGGGCGAGGAGACCGACCTGGCGCTGGACCTGCCGGGCGATGTGGGCGCGGAGTGGTATCCGGACGGCTCCTCCCTGCTGATCGCCCACGGCTTCGAGGCCCGCAGCGAACTGTTCCGCTACGACCTGGCCACGCGCGAGCTGACGAGCATCCCGACCCCGACCGGCTCGGTCTCCGGCGCGACGGCCCGCCCCGACGGCAGCGTGGAGTTCCTGTGGTCCTCGGCCGCCGAGCCGCCGGCGGTCCGCTCGACGACCGGCAAGGTGGTCCTGGACCCGCCCGGGATGAAGTGCCCCGGTTCGGTGCCGGTGGAGGACGTGTGGGTCGAGGGCCCCGGCGGCCGCATCCACGCGCTGATCCAGAAGCCCGCCGGGGCCACCCGCCCGCTGCCGACGGTCTTCGACCTGCACGGCGGCCCGACCTGGCACGACAGCGACTCCTTCGCCGCGGGCCCGGCCGCCTGGGTGGACCACGGCTATGCGGTGGTGCGCATCAACTACCGCGGCTCGACGGGCTACGGCAGGGCCTGGACGGACGCGCTCCGACACCGGGTCGGCCTGATCGAGCTGGAGGACGTGGCGGCGGTCCGCGACTGGGCGGTGTCCTCGGGCCTGGCCGACCCCGGCCGGCTGATCCTCACGGGCGCCTCCTGGGGCGGCTACCTCACCCTCCTCGGGCTCGGCACCCAGCCGGACGCCTGGACCCTGGGCATCGCGGTCGTCCCGGTCGGGGACTACGTCACGGCGTACCACGACGAGATGGAGACCCTGAAGGCGATGGATCGCACCCTGCTCGGCGGCACCCCCGAGGAGGTCCCGGAGCGCTACGAGGCGTCCTCCCCCCTCACCTACGTCGACCAGGTCAAGGTCCCCGTCTACATCTCGGCCGGCGTCAACGATCCGCGCTGCCCCATCCGTCAGGTGGAGAACTACGTCGACCGCCTTGCGGCGCGGGGTGCCACCCATGAGGTGTACCGCTATGACGCGGGGCACGGGTCGCTGGTGGTGGAGGAGCGGATCAAGCAGGTGGGACTGGAGATCGACTTCGCGAGGCGGCACCTGATCGAGTAGGCCGCGGGGTTGCTGTTCGGCCTATCGAGACGGGTTGGCGGGTGGGAAAACGGGGTCCAGGGGCGGAGCCCCTGGCGGGGTCGGGGGCGGAGCGCCAGGTCGGCCGAGCAGCTCCGCCAGCCCCCTCCGAGTGGCGGCAAGCACCACCCGCTCCCCGGCACGCAGCACATGGTCGGCCGACAGCGACTGCCGTCCCTCCAGCGTCAGCACCCGCCAGGCACCGGCCCGGAACGCCCCGGCCACCGTCCGCCCCTCCAACTGGGGGTGCCCCTCGACGTCCACCGCGGCGAAGAGCAGTACCCGGCGCTCGACGGGGATCGCCCCCAGGATCTGCCGGCCGAGCATCGCCCCGGCGAAGGCGGGCGCGGCCAGATGCGTCACGCTCCGGCTCCGGGTCAGCGCGCGCGGATGCGCTGCCCGGAGGGTGCGGTACACGGCGGTCGCGAAGTCGTCGTCGTACAGGCGCAGGACCACCCGTAGATCCGGTCGCACGGACCGCCCGTACAGCACGGCCTCCAGATTCGTCGTGTCCGCGCTGGTCACGGCGAGCAGCGCATGCGCCCGATGGATCTTGGCGGCCTCCAGGACCCCCTCCTGGGTCACGTCCCCGAGCACCACCGGCACCCGCAGCCGCCGTGCGGTGGCAAGTCCGCGGGCCTCGGGGTCGGCCTCGACGCACACCACGGGGATGTGCAGCTCCCGCAGCCGCGTCAGCACCCGTGTGCCGATCTTGCCCAGCCCGAGCAGCACCACATGTCCGCCGAGGCCCCGCGGGGGCTTGCGCAGGGCGGACGCGGTCCGGAAGGTGCCGAGCGCCTCCAGCACCGCGGCCAGCAGCACCGGCAGCAGCAGTAACCCGACCAGCCCGGACAGGAGTTGCAGGATCTGCCGCCCGAGGGACGCCCCGATGGCCGGGTCGTCGATGGCGAAGAGGTCCAGAAGCGTCAGATAGAAGGCCTGCAGCGGATGGATGCCCGTCACCAGCCACAGGGCCACGGCCAGCGCCATCACACACCCCACGAGCCCGGCCAGCGACCACCGCAGCCGCCGGGAGAACAGCGAGGCGAACGGCGGTACGACCCCGGCGCGCCCCGCGGACAACGGCGGTCCGGCGGCGTACGACACCTGCTCCAGTACGACCGTCCCGCGCCCGTCGGCCTCCCGTACCTCCGCCTCGTCGGGCAGCAGCCGCGGTCCGCGCTCCCCGCTGCCCTCGGCGCCGTCCGCGCCGGCCGGATCGCTGCTGGTCGCCGACAGCAGCGCCAGTGTGCACAGCCCGGGGTCGGCGATCTGCCCGGGACGGGCCGGCGGCCGTTCCACCGCGCGCAGCAGCAGCCCGTCCGTCTGTACGACCTTGGTGGTGCCGGCCACCGCGGTCGCCGCCAGCGCGGGCGCGGCGGTGTCGGCGTCGGACAGCACGGTCGTCGAGGCGTCGCTCCCCGGCTCGCCGCTCTCGCCGTTCCCGGCCGCCAACGCGGCGGACTGGTCGAGGAGTTCCTCAATGTGCTGGCCCAACCGCCGGTTGTAGAGCCTGAGGACGAGCCGCAGGCGTGGGTTGAGGCGGCGGGCGGTGAGGGCGGCGCGGATGTTCGTCTCGTCGTCGTCGTACACGAGCGCCAGCGCGGTGGCCCGCTCCACGCCGGCCTCGGCGAGCACGGCTTCGGTCGGCTCGGTGGCCTCCAACAGCCGCTCACCACGGGCGGTTTCACCGGTGCCGGTGCCGGTGCCGGTGCCGGTGCTGCCCGCGCCGCCGTTGCCGCTGGTCGCGGTGCGTCCCACGGCCGCGTTCACCACCCGGTCCAGCAGCGCTGCCGAGGCCGCCCGGGCCCGCCCGACGACCGGCGGCCGTGCCGTGCGCACGTTCGGCGGTACGACGAGCGTCACCTGCTCGCCGTACACTCCGCGCAGTTCGGCGGACAGCCGGTGCGCGAGCCCGTCGTCGCCGCACACCACCATCCGGGCCGGCGCACCACCATGGCCACCCTGATACGGAACGCTCCCCACAAGGGCAAAGAGTGCCCCAACGGGACGGATGGTTCCAGCAACGGGCTGAACGCGCGTGCCGGGACCGCCGTACCGAAGGGGAGGCAGAACAGCGAAGCGCCCGTACGCCGGAGGTACCCGACCCGTGGCCATCACCGAAGAAGCCCCGCTCGGGCCTGTCGCTCGCGACGCGGCGCCGCCCGGTACCGGGTCCGACCAGCGGCCTGACCGTCGGCCGGACAAGGAGGGCTGGCACCTCAACTCCCCGCTCGCCCTGACGATGTTGATGCTGCTGGTGGTGGTGGCGCAGGGGCCGATCCGCGGTGCGCTGTCCACGCCGGTGATGCAGAGCTGGATGACGGTGTTCGTCGCGGTGGTCGTCCAGGCCCTGCCGTTCCTGGCCCTCGGGGTGCTGTTGTCCGCCGCGATCGCCGTCTTCGTACCGCCGTCGTTCTTCGCCCGCGCCCTGCCCGCCAGGCCCGGCCTGGCCGTACCGGTCGCCGGGGTGGCGGGCGCGGTGCTGCCGGGCTGCGAGTGCGCGTCGGTGCCGGTGGCCGGGGCGCTGGTCCGCCGGGGTGTGACCCCCGCGGCGGCGATCGCGTTCCTCCTCTCCGCCCCGGCGATCAACCCGATCGTGCTGACGGCGACGGCCGTCGCCTTCCCCCGGAACCCGGAGATGGTGCTGGGCCGTTTCGTCGCCAGCCTGCTGGTCGCGTGCGTGATGGGCTGGCTGTGGCAGCGCCTCGGGCGCACCGACTGGCTGCGCCTGCCGTCGCACGCCTCGCACGAGGGGCAGAGCAGGGGCGAGGCGTTCTGGGGGTCCGTCCGGCACGACATGATGCACGCCGGCGGCTTTCTGGTGCTCGGCGCGATGGCCGCGGCGACGCTGAAGGCGATGGCCCCGGCCGACTGGCTGCGTACGGCCGCCGACAACCCGGTGTTCTCCGTCCTCGCCCTGGCCGTCCTGGCCGTGGTGCTGTCGATCTGCTCGGAGGCGGACGCGTTCGTGGCGGCGTCGCTGACCCAGTTCTCGCTGACGGCGAAGCTGGCGTTCCTGGTCGTCGGCCCGATGATCGACCTGAAGCTGTTCGCGATGCAGGCGGGTACCTTCGGCCGTGGCTTCGCCCTGCGGTTCGCCCCCGCCACCTTCGTCCTCGCCGTCGTGGGCGCGGTCGTGACCGGGGCGGTGCTGCTGTGAACCGCCAGGCACAGGCGGCGGTCCTGTTCCTGACCGGTGCGGCCCTGCTGCACGCGGGCTTCACCGACCTCTATCTGCGCTATGTCAAGGCGGGCCTGCGCCCGCTGTTGCTGGCGGCCGGCGTCGTACTGATCGTGACGGCGCTGGCGACGGCCTGGTACGAGTGGAAGAACGCGCGGCGGAGGAAGGGGGCCGGCGCCGATGGTGCCGCCGCCGGTGAAGAGGGCCACGGTCACGTTCACCGGGAGCCCCGTATCTCCTGGCTCCTCGTCCTCCCGCTCTTCGCCCTCATCCTGGTCGCGCCGCCGGCCCTGGGCTCGTACAGCGCGATGCGCACCGGTACGGCCCTGCAACAGCCGTACGGCTACATGAAGTTGCCGACGGGCGACCCCGTGCCGGTCAATCTGGTCGACTACGCGGGCCGCGCGGTCTACGACCACGGCCGTTCCCTGGGCGGCCGCAGCGTCCGGATCACCGGCTTCGTCGCCGTGGACCGCGCGGGCACGCCCTACCTCGTCCGCATGGCCCTCAACTGCTGTGCCGCGGACGCCCAGCCGGTGAAGATCGGCCTGACCGGGAAGATCCCGCCGGTCCTCCAGCCGGACGCCTGGCTGGAGGTGACGGGCACGTACACCACGAAGCAGACCCGGGACCCGGTCAACAACGGCCCGATCCCGTTCCTGCGGCTCACCGGGTCCAGGCCGGTGCCGACGCCGCACGACCCGTACGACGAGACCTGGAACAACTGAGTGGGTTGCTGCGGCGGCTAGTTGATGGCCAGTGACACGGCGAGGGCGCCGAGCACCGTACCCATCAGACAGCGCTGCACCCGGAGCCAGGAGGGGCGGCGGGCGAGGAAGGCCGCGATCGTGCCCGCCGCCAGCACGATCGTGAGGTTGACCGCGATGCTGACCAGGATCTGGGCCGAGCCGAGGACGAGGCCCTGGAGCAGCACATGGCCCCGGTCCAGATCGATGAACTGAGGGATCAGCGACAGGTACATGATGGCGACTTTGGGATTGAGCAGGTTCGTCATCAGGCCCATCGTGAACAGCCGGCGTGGCGGGTCGTGCGGCACGTCCTGCGGGGTGAACACGGAGATGCCGCCCGGCTTCAGGGCGCTCCAGGCCAGGAAGCCGAGGTAGGCGGCGCCCGCCAGTTTCACCGTGAGATACAGCTCGGGTACGGCGACGAAGACGACCGCCAGGCCCAGGTTCGCGGCGAGCAGGTACACCAGGAAGCCGAGGGCCACACCGCCGAGGGAGATGATCCCGGCGCGTCTGCCCTGGGTGATGCTGCGGGAGACGAGATAGATCATGTTCGGGCCGGGGGTGAGCACCATGCCGAGCCCCACCGCGGTCACGCCGAGGATCCCGCTCGGATCAACGACGACTGGATCAACGACGACTCGATCAACAATGGCCAGATCGACCATGAAAGCGCCCCCTGCCTCGCACCGACACCGGTCGGCATCGGATTGCCTCGGAGCATATTGCAGTGCAATAACTCAGTGCAATGAGAATATTGCTCTCAGTGCAATTCTGTGGTGGGATGAGGGACGCTGTCGGCCGAGGGGGAGAGCATGGTGCGGGACTATCAGAGCGTCGCGGACGCGGTGGCCGAGGAGATCAGGTCGGGCGGGCTCCGCCCCGGTGACCGTCTGCCCCCGCAGCGCGAGTTCGCGCGGCGGCACGGCATCGCCAACTCCACGGCCACACGCGTCTACCAGGAACTGGCCCGCCGGGGACTGACGGCGGGCGAGGTGGGACGGGGCACGTTCGTCCGCGCGGCTTCCCCGGCCGCCGCCCCCGCACTCACCGAACCGGCCACCACCCGCGTCGACCTGGAGCTCAACTACCCGGTGGTCCCTGAGCAGAGCGCACTCCTGGCCGAGGGCCTGGCCGGACTCCTCCGCCCCGACGCCCTGGCCCAAGCTCTGCGCCCCGCGGGCGCCGCCGCCCTCCCGGCGGTACAGGACTCCGCCGCCGACATCCTCGCCGCGGGCGGCTGGCGCCCCGACCCGGCGCGGATCCTGTTCGCGGGCAACGGACGGCAGGCCATCGCGGCCGTCATCGCCGCCTTGGTGCCGCCGGGCGCGCGACTGGGAGTCGAGGAACTGACGTACCCGGTCCTCAGGGCGATCGCGGCCCGGCTGGGCATCACGCTCGTCCCCCTGCCCATGGACGGCGAGGGACTGATCCCGGACGCCGTCGATGAGGCCCACGCCGCCGCCCCCCTGCACGCGGTCTACGTACAGCCCAGACTGCACAACCCGCTCTCGCTGACCATGCCCACGGCCCGCGCCGAGCGCCTGGCCGAGGTCCTGCGCAAGCTAGGCATCCCCGCGGTGGAGGACGCCATCTGGTCCTTCCTCCACAACGAACGGCCACCCCTGGCCGCCCACGCACCCGAGCACACGATCCTGATCGACAGCCTGAGCAAGCGCGTCGCGCCAGGCCTGACGCTGGGTTTCGTGGTGGCGCCCGCAGCCCTGTCGGCCGGCATCAGCACCGCCCTGCGCGCGTCCGGCTCGGCACCGATGAGATTCGCCCTGGAGGCAGCCCACCGCTGGCAGCAGGACGGCACGGTGGCCGTGCTGGCCGAGGCCAAGCGGCGGGACGCGGTGGTACGGCAGGAGATCGCGGCCCGGCACCTGGACGGTTTCGCGGTGCAGAGCGATCCGCGCTCCTACCACTGCTGGTGGCGGCTGCCCCACCCCTGGCGCGCGGACACCTTCGTCGCGGCTGCCGCCCGCCACGGCATCGGCGTGGTTCCGGCGGCCGCCTTCACCGTCGGCGACAACCACGCGCCGAACGCCGTCCGGCTGGGCCTGGCCACGCCCCGGCCGGACGCCCTTTCCCAGGCACTCGCCACCCTCGCCGAACTGGCGCGGTCCGCACCGGAGGACCTCGTCACGGACTGAGACGCGAAGGGGGCGAGGACAAGGCCTGCCTTCTCAGGCCTTGTCCTCGGGCCTTCTCGGGTTCAGGCCTTCTCAGGACGAGCCACGGCTCTTCCCCTCGGCCTGGGCGATCGACTCGGCCTCGGCCTCCGCGATGGCGATGGCGAACCCGAACGCCTCGGCGATGTGCCCCGCGGCCGACATGACCCGCGCCGTGCCCACGACGGGGGCGATCGCGACGAGTACGTCCTGCACCTGCTCGGACGTCAGGTTGGCCTCCATCGCGGCGCCCGCGTGAGCGAGGTAGCTGACCGGCGGCGCATCCATCGCCACGAGCGCGGCGATACGCGTGAGGATCAGCGAGCCTTCATCCATTCCGCAACGCTCGATCGAGTCGACCGTCATGGCGGCGATCGTGTCCAGAACCGGAGTGTCCGACGTCGTGGCCATCTCCGCACCACCTTCCCATTCCCGCACGGAGCCGACCGGTGCCCCCATACGTCGGCGACTTGCCCTTCAACGGTAGGAGGGGGGTGGGGTGTGCGCATTTTGGGCCGTGGGCAGGGACGCACGAAAGAACACACGGAGGCCGCCGCCCCCGTCCACGCAGAAGCCTGCGACCTCGCTTCAGACGGCTCAGTCGGCTCACTCGGCTCAGTCGTCGTAGACCTCGCCGGTACCGGCGTCGACCGACGTCTGCGACGGTTCACAGACGACGATCTCGTCGGGCTTGCACCGTGTGTCGGTGACGCTCACCGACCACACCACTCGCCAGGGGCCCTGCCAGCCCTTGGCCCGCTCGGCTTTCAGCACGTCCGCGCGGATCCGGAGCGCACGGAGATTGACGCCGCTCTTCCCCCGATCCTTCCTGACGATCCTCTCGGCCCGGTCGGCCGAGATCAGCCCGGCGGGGATCCTCACGTGCTCGGGGCCGAAGTCGACCAGCAACCGGGAGACGCGTCCGGCGCGGTTGATCTGCACGTCGAGGCTGCGCGGCATCTCCACGCCACGTTCCTTGAACCGCCACGACATGAGCCATCCCGACTTGGCCTTGTCGCCGACCGGTCGGGTCTCGTGCCAGGTGGCCGCCTCGGCCCACGGGTAGTGGGCCTTCATGTAGGTACGGGCGATGAGGTAGGCGCCCTGGGCGTCATCGGGCGTGGCCGAGCCCGGGACGGGGAAGCTCGCCCGGGTCGGAAGGTCGGAATCCTCGAAGCCGACGCTCAGTTGGCGGCCGCCCGGCCACATCAGCTGGGCGGGGAACCCACCCGCCATCTGGATGGACATCCAGCCGTTGTAGCCGTCGAGACCGGGGCTGACACGAAGCGCGCCGACCTGGTAGTGGTCACCGAAGGCCTCGCGGATGACACGCTCGGCGACTTGGCGCTCGTCGTCGTTCGCGTCCCGCACGGAAGAGCCGTCCACGTGGTAGGCGGTGATCGCGGTCTGGAAGACGGTCAGCCCCGCCACGGCGAGCGCTCCGGCCGCGATCAGCGTGGGCTTGGCCCAGGAACGCCACGCGACACGGCCCCGCACCAGCGCGAGCCCACCGGCCACGCCGAGCACGCCGCCGCCTGCGTTCATCTCCACATCGGCGCTGTCACAGATCCCGCTCACGAACGGCGCCAGGGCCTGGCCGAGTTCGATGACGCAGGGCAGCGCGAGGACGCCGGCCAGTACGGGAAGCGGACGGCGCAGTGCCAGCGCACCGAACAGACCGAGCGGCACGAACATCGCCAGGTTCCACAGGCCCTGCGTGGTGTGCAGCGGCTCGGTGATCTCATGGTTGATCACACACTCGGCCCGCCCCGACTCACCGCCCCGTAGTGCGAGGGTGACGCCGAGGACGCCGGTCAGGCAGAACGCCAGCGGCAACCACCAGAAGGAATGGGCTACTTGACGCCGACGGGCGACGGCCCACGCGCTCAGTCCTACGACGAAGGCGACAACGGTGAGCCCGATGAGGAACCCCGTTTCATCGCCGAAGACAGCGGCAAACACAATCAGTCACTCCCCCGTGAGCCGCCACCGACCTTTACGGTGACGCACGCTCCGACAGCCTGGTCAGGGCCTCGGACCTCATGATCACGTCACGATACCGAGAAGCCGGGCCGCTGTTCCTCCCAGCACCTGGTCGCGTACCTCACCTGGGCGGGTGACGCGCTCGACAGTGGCACGGGCGAGTGCCGGGTCACCGTATGGGGCGTCCGAGCCGAACAGGGTGCGGTCCGGTATCTCCCGGACGGCCAGCCGAACGGCGAAGATCACGTTGGCCGTGGACAGTTCCAGGAACATGCTGGGCGTGTCCCGGACCAACTCGATGGCGTCCATCCAGTTCAGGCCCCCGAGTTGGCCGATCACCACAGGCACGGACGGATACGCGGCTGCCAGTCGGGCCAGGGTTCGCAGGTCTTCGGCCGTGGTGGGCGCGAACCCGTGGACCACTACGGGCAGTTGGCTGTGGTCCGCGGCTGCCCGCAGCACGGGCTCCACCAGGTCCGCCCGGCCGGGTGGCGGCGTCAGTTCCCCGATTCCCCGCAGGCCACGACCGACCACGTCCCGGTCGATCAGCTCAGCGATCCGATGCGGGGCCAGGTCGAGCGGCACGCTCCTGAATCCGATGAAGCGATCCGGGTAGGCCTCCAGCGCAGCGTCCAGTTCCTGCCATGCGGTCCGGTACCCCTCGATCCCATTGGCCCGGCCGCCGACCGCCTCGCCCAGTGCGGCCATCTCGCGCCGCAGCGACTCAAGGTCGGTCGCACGTTCCGGGTGAGGCCGGGTGCCGAAGAGAACCGCCCGGTCCACCCCGGCGCCGTCCAGCAGCATGATGTGCTCCTCGACCGGGTCGTGGACATGGCTGTGCGCGTCAATGATCATCTTCTGTCCCCATGTGAAAGCGGACGGCCAGGAATACGGCCGACCGGGTCAGCGTTGCGCCCTGACACCGTTGGAAGGTCAAGCCGAAGGAGGAGCGCGTGCTGATCGGGGAGTTGTCACGCCGTACCGGAGTCAGTGAACGCCTGCTGCGCTACTACGAGCGCGTCGAGCTCATACGGTCGGACCGACGTGCCAACGGATATCGCGAATACGCCGACGACACCGTGGAGACCGTTCGGCAGATACGCGGACTGCTCGCCGCCGGCCTTCCCACACGGATCATCCGCCAGGTCCTCCCATGCGCCGCCGACGGCCTTGCCCTGCGTCCTTGCCCCGGCGTCCTCGAACGCCTGCGGGCCCAGTTGAATGCCCTGGACCGCCGTGCGGCCGACCTGGCCGCGGCTCGCGATCTGCTGCGCGAGACGATCGCCACGACAGAAGGCGCAGCAACCCCGGAACAGCCACCCGCGCGACCGTGAGGTGCCGGCCGCGACCATCTTCGTAGCGACCACGGGCGACACATGGACGCAGGCCCGGAGAGAATCGTATGCCTTTGCCGTACATCTTTGCTGAAGCAGTGGGGAGTTGACCTGATCACCGCCTCGGCCGAGGCGGCGTCAGTTCCGACGCTCCCGGTTCACCCCGGTGAGGGCACCCTGCCTGATGGCGCCGATCAGTGACGTCCAGGCGGCAGCCCGGAAAACTATCGAGCGCCCGCCCGGATCCTTCGAGTCACGTATGGGCGCTTGCCCGGGCGGGGTGCGTCGGCCGTGTGCTCCCTCTCCGTGGCCGCGTGCGCGGCGGTGGCGAGTGCGTGCGCGGCGGCGAAGTCACCGCTGTCGTGGCTCTGGTCCCGCAGTCGGCGGACGATGGCCAGTGCCTCGTGGGCTGCCGGGCTCTTGGTCCCGTCGGCGCGGCGAAGCAGTGCGGTGGCATGGGGCAGGAAGAGACGGAGGGTCTGTGCGTCGACGTAGCGGCCTTCGGTGTCCGGAGCCGGGACGAGGAGCAGGGTCAGGAGTGTGGTTGCCGCGGTGAGGACGGCGTCGCGCTGGTCGAGTGGGGTGCGGGCGAACACGGTGTCGAGGAGCAGCGCGTGCGCCTGCACGCTGCGGACGGCGGGACGGCCCGCGTCGCCGGGGACCTCCACGAGCGCCACCAGGCTCTGGGTGAGCAGCCCGTGGAGGGCTTGATCCGCTCGGTCCCGGGGCAGAGGCGGCTGGGCGTCGGACAGCTCGGTGGCACTCGGCTGCTCCGGCGCGAGGATGCCGACAGGCAGCGGCTCGGGGGCGTAGCAGGCCAGCAGCCGCAGGAGCGTGGCGGCCTCGGGAAGCCCTTGGCCGCCGTAGGCGCGCGGGAATCACCCGGGAATCGATAGTCACGCAGTTAGACACGCAGCAATGCCAGAGGGTCCATACCGATTCGGTATGGACCCTCTGGCATTGCTATTCAGCTGTCGGGGTGGCGGGATTTGAACCCACGACCTCTTCGTCCCGAACGAAGCGCGCTGCCAAGCTGCGCTACACCCCGATGTCGCTGCTTGTCGCGGCGACGTCGTTTACTTTAGCCCACCGGTGGCCGGAGACGAAATCCGGTTTTGGCGCGGCGGCGGACGGGGTTCGGGCGGGCGTGGTCGACGGCGGTCAGGAGGACGGCGAGGCCGTAGGAGGCGAGGCCGAGGAGGAGGGCGTTGGCGAGGGCGCCGCGGTAGCCGTGCTGGTCGACGTTCAGGAAGGGATAGAGGTAGCGGTCGGGGGTGCCGGGGAGCAGGAGTTCCCCGCGGGCGAGGGAGAAGAGCAGGTAGGCCAGGGGGTAGACGAGCCAGGTCGTGGCCTGGCGCAGGTGCAGGCGGCCGGGGGCCGTGAGCAGGAGCCAGTCCAGTACCGCCGCGGCCGGGGCCGCTTTGTGGAGGAGCTGGGCGGCGAGCCACTCGCCGTGCCAGGGCGCCGGTGGCGTCGTCGCGCCCGTCATGGAGAACGGGGGCGTCGTGTGGGCCAGCAGCAGGTGGTAGGCGAGGGCCGAGATCACTGCGTAGAGGAGCACGGCGCCCGTCACGGCGGACGGTATGGGGCGGCGGGCCGACCACGCGCGGCGGGCCGAGATCAGGAACACCAGCGCCAGTAGGACATTGGCCTGGACGCTGAAGTAGCTCATCGCCCGGGTCGGGCTGCCCAGGAGGAGCTCCAGGGTTACGCCCGTGGCCGCCGCCAGGGCCGTAAGGAGGCGGAATACCGCGGCCAGGGGGCGGGGGAAGGGGGGTACCACCGCCGTGGCCGGTACATGCGAGGGCAGCAGTCTGGGCTTGCGCGGGACCGCGGGGAGGTCCGGGATGTCCCTGGGTATCGGGGCGGTCATGCCCTCACGCTAGGCAAAGCGTATAAAAGGGGCGATATGGGCGGGGCCGGGTGGGTTACTGGTTACGGACTACGGACTACGGACTACGGACTACGGACTGCTCCCGGCCCCCGGCCGACTACTCCCGGCCCACCAGCGTCAGCAGCGTCGCCTCCGGTGGGCAGGCGAACCGTACCGGCGTGTAGCGGTTCGTACCGCAGCCCGCCGACACGTGGAGGTACGACGTGCGGCCCTCCGCCGTGTGCGTGGACAGGCCCTTCACGCGGTCCGTGTCCAGGTCGCAGTTGGTGACCAGGGCGCCGTAGAAGGGGATGCAGAGCTGGCCGCCGTGGGTGTGGCCGGCCAGGACCAGGGGGTAGTCGTCCGCCGTGAACGAGTCCAGCACTCGCAGGTACGGCGCGTGCACCACGCCCATCGAGAAGTCGGACATACCCGAGGGACCGCCGGCCACCTGCAGATAGCGGTCGCGCTTGATGTGCGGGTCGTCCAGGCCCGTCAGCTCCACCGAGACGCCCTCGACCTTCAGCACACCCCGCGTGTTGGTCAGGTTCAGCCAGCCCGCCGCGTCGAAGCCGTCGCGGAGGTCCTCCCAGGGGTTGTGGATCGCGCCCACGACCGGCGGGTTGCCGTTGAGGCCGTGGTGGCCGCTGGCCTTCTCCAGCAGGTAGCGGGCCGGGTTGCGGAGGCTGGGGCCGTAGTAGTCGTTGGAGCCGAAGACGTACGCGCCCGGGAACTCCATCAGGGGGCCGAGGGCGTCCAGGACCTCGGGGACGCCCTCCTGGTCCGACAGGTTGTCGCCGGTGTTGATCACGAAGTCCGGTCGCAGGCCCGCCAGCGAGCGCAGCCAGCGCTGCTTCTTGCGCTGACCGCTCACCATGTGGATGTCGGAGACCTGGAGGATGCGCATCGGGCGCATGCCCGCGGGCAGGACCGGGACGGTCACCCGTCGGAGCCGGAAGGAGCGGGCCTCGAACCCCGCCGCATACAACACACCGGCGGCGCCGACCGCCGCGATTCCCAGGGGTACTCCGTATCGAGCGCGCATACAACCATCGTGTCAGACCGCACGGTGGCCCAGGGACCGCCTGTCGCCCAAGCCCCCGTCCGATTCGGCGGCGGGGGCGGTTCTCGTGACGCCGACCGGGTCCCGGCTAAATCGGCAGGCGTCCGGCCTTCCGTACCTGCGACAATCGACGCCATGACCACCACGCTCAAGTCGAAGCTGCACGACGACCTCAACGCCGCGATCAAGGAGCGCGACGAGCTCCGCTCCTCGACGCTGCGGCTGACGCTCGCCGCGATCACCAAGGAGGAGGTCGCGGGCAAGGAGAAGCGCGAGCTCTCCGACGACGAGGTCCTCAAGGTGATCACCAAGGAGGCCAAGAAGCGCCGGGAGGCGGCCGACGCCTTCGCCCAGGGTGGTCGTCCCGAGCAGGCCGAGCGGGAGAAGGCGGAGGGCGAGGTCCTCGCCGCGTACCTGCCCAAGCAGCTGTCCGACGGGGAGCTGGAGCGGATCGTCGCCCAGGCCGTCGAGGAGGCGAAGGCCGCGGGCGCCGAGGGGCCGCGGGCCATGGGTGCCGTCATGAAGATCGTGAACCCCAAGGTGGCCGGCCAGGCCGAGGGCGGCCGTGTCGCCGCCGCGGTCAAGAAGTTGCTGCAGGGCTGAAGCCGGGCATACGGCATACGGCACGGCAACGGGACCGCACCGTGGGCTTCTGCCCGGGTGCGGTCCCGCTGTGTGGGTTCCGTTGTGTCGGTCCCGTTCTGTCTGCGAATCCGACGGCGTCGGCCTCAGCCGTGCGTCCCGCCGGTCTTCCTTCCCCCGTTGCTCTGCCCCTGGATGAAGTTGCCCGGGAGGGAGAGGGTGGGCGCCGGGAGCGGGCCGCCGTTCGTGCCGCCGTTGGCCGTGCCCGCCGTCGTACCGCCGTCCGTCAGGCCGCCGATGATCCCGCCGATGAAGCCGCCGTTGTCGCCACCGTGGCCACGGCCGTGCCCATGGCCGTCTCCGTTGTCGTCGCCGTTGTCGTTGCTGTCCGGGATGTCGACGAGGTTGAAGGACTCGGCCGGCTTGCCCTGGAGGGCGCCGGTCATGGCGTCCTTCCAGATCGGGCCGGGGACCTCGCCGCCGTAGACGAGGGGGCGGTAGACGCCGCCGATGGTGATGTTGACCATCTTCACGTTCTGCCGGGCGCTGCCGACCCAGACGGCGCCGGCCATGTTGGGCGTGTAGCCGACGAACCAGGCGTTCTTGCGCTCGTCCGTCGTACCCGTCTTGCCGGCGCTCTCGCGGTCGGTGAGGCCGGCCTGCTGACCCGTGCCGGAGTCGACCACGCCGCGCAGCAGCGTGTTGACCGTGTCGGCGGTGTTCTCGCTCATCGCGCGCGAGCAGGTCGACTTCGGCACCGGGAGGGACTTCTGCTCGTTGCCGGCCTTCTGGGTGATCGACTCGATGGCGATCGGCGTGCAGTACATGCCGCGGGCGGCGAAGGTGGCGTACGCGTTGGCCATCGTCAGCGGGGAGATGCCCTTGGAACCGAGCGCGATGGCCGGCGCCTCGGGGAGCTTCTTGCCGTCGCCCTGCACCACGTGCAGCGCGTCGGTCATCTTCACCACCGGGCACAGACCGATGTCGGAGATGAGTTGCACGAAGTAGGTGTTGACCGACTTCGCCATCGCCTCCTTCATGGCGTACGGGCCCTTCTCCGACTCGCTCTCGTTCTCGACGGTGTAGTTGCTGTCGTTGACCCACTGCTTGCCGTTGCACGCCTGCACCGGGCTCGGATAGGGCATCTTGTACGGCGACGGGTACTCCTGGGTCGCCGGCTTGCCGCCCTCTATGGCGGCCGCGGCCACGAAGGGCTTGAAGGTCGAACCGGTCGGGAAGCCGAAGTTGGAGCCGCCCATGTCACGGTCGACCGAGTAGTTGTACTCGGTCTCGTTCTTGCCGTAGCCGTACGGCTTCGACTGGCCCATGGCCAGGATCTTGCCGGTGCCGGGCTCGACCAGGGTGGCGGCCGCGGCCACCTTGTCCGACTTCTCGACGTGCTGCTTGAGCGAGGCCTGGACCGATGCCTGGGACTGCGGGTCGAGGGTCGTACGGATCGTCAGACCGCCGCGGTTCCAGATCTTGGCCCGGGCCTCCTTGGTCTTGCCGAAGACCGGGTCGTTGAGGAAGACGTGTTCCACGTACTTGCAGAAGAAGCCGGCACCCTTGCTCGCGGTGATGCAGCCGTTCTTGGGCTGGCTGACGTGCAGCCCGAGCGGCTTCTCCTTGGCCGCGTCGGCCTCCTGCTGGGAGATGTCGCCGACCTCGGCCATGCGCTGCAGGACGGTGTTGCGGCGCTTGGTGGCCTCCGCCTCGTCGTTCACCGGGTCGTAGCGGCTGGGCGACTGGACGATGCCGGCCAGCAGCGCGGCCTGCTGAAGGCTGAGGTCCTTGGCGTGCTTGGAGAAGTAGCGCTGGGAGGCCGCCTCGACGCCGTAGGCCTGCTCGCCGAAGAAGGTGATGTTGAGGTAGTTCTCGAGGATCTTCTTCTTGCCGAGCTTTTCCTCGATCTGGATCGCGTACTTCAGCTCGCGGATCTTGCGGCCCAGGGTCTGCTGGGTGGCCTGCGCGACCTTCGTCGGGTCGTCGCCGGCCTCCTCGATGAAGTAGTTCTTCACCAGCTGCTGGGTGAGCGTGGAGGCACCCTGGGCGACCCCGCCGCTCTGCGCGTTCTTGTTCAGCGCGCGCAGGACGCCCTTCAGGTCGATCGCGCCGTGCTGGTAGAAGCGGGAGTCCTCGATCGCGACGATCGCCTTCTGCATGTACGGCGAGATGTCCTTGAGGTCCACCACTGTGCGGTCACGGGAGTAGACGGTCGCGATCTGGTGGCCCGCGGCGTCCAGGATGGTGGTCCGCTGGCTGAGCTGTGGGCTCTTCAGATTGGCCGGGATCTCGTCGAAGCCCTGGACCGAGCCCTTGGCCGCGAGCCCGAGCGCTCCGGCAGCGGGCAGCGCGATGCCGGCCATCACGGCTCCCGCGAGGACACTGACACCGAGGAACTTGGCGGCCTGCTGCGTTGCCGAGAGGCCACCACCCGAGCGCTTCTTTGGCATGAGGGCAGCCTAATCCGTAGAGATGAGCGATCCGGTGGAGCGGGTGTCTGTCGGGATGTTCGAGTGCCGGATCGTGACATGGGTGACATTCGCGACATCCCGGGCCGACGGCCCGCGCCGGGCCGTGGACAGCGTGCGGCGCCTACGTTCTCATTCGCCGGACACGCGTATATGCCTTGGCCTAAGCTGCTCTCAACTGTCACAGCAGTGCGGCCACGTATCAATACGTCCGGCGACCCCGAATCGTTCCGGAGGTAGCCCAAATTTTTTATGGGCGGCGTGTCCGAATCCGCCTTGTGTGTCAACCGACGTCCGTTGTGACGTACCACAGCTGTCCCGGTTTGCCGGGATGATCACGCATGTCGCCAGCTCACTCCCGCGGGTGATCTGCCGTTAACCCATAGTCCGTTCGGGCCATTCAAGATTGGGCCCGAAGGGGGTGTTGCGCTGTGCCCACCTTCCGTAACGTCCTCAACTGGCGGCGGTGAATATGCCGCTGCCGCCGTGGGGGAGCCTCGATTCGGGAGAGGACGGCGCCGGTATGGGCTGGGTAACCGACTGGAGTGCGCAGGCTGCCTGCCGCACTACCGATCCGGATGAACTGTTCGTTCAGGGAGCAGCGCAGAACAGGGCCAAGGCGGTGTGCACCGGATGCCCGGTACGCACCGAATGTCTGGCCGATGCGCTGGACAACCGCGTCGAGTTCGGCGTGTGGGGAGGCATGACGGAGCGGGAGCGCCGCGCATTGCTGCGCAGGCGGCCCACCGTGACATCGTGGCGCAGGCTCCTGGAGACCGCGCGCTTGGAGTACGAACGCGGGGCCGGGATCGTGCCTCTCGACAGCGATGAGGTGTACGAGAACTACGCGGCGGTGAGCTGAGGGCCTCCCCTCGGGTCTACACCCAGGGCACCTCGGGCCATGCCGGGCACGCGTCATGGGAAGCGGTGTGTGTGGTATGTCCGGTTATGTGGCATAGGTTGCATGTGGCGTGTGTCGTATGTCATGGGAAGCGGCTACGGCATGCCTCATGCGGCACGCGCCCAGGTCCAGGGGTCGTCGCGTGTGCGCTCGGGGCAGGGCCCGCCATCTGCTCGACCGGTGCGGCTCGGGCGTGCCTATAGGGCTCCAAGGCTCAGGCCTCCAGCGCTCCAAGGCCTAGGACAGCTCCGTCCGTCCGGCCGCAAGCCGTTCCCCGATGTTCCGCAGTCCCGTGAGGTCATGGACATCGCCGGGCAGTGCGGCCACCTCCACCACCGCCACCTCGGGGTGGAGCGCGGTGAAGCGGTCGCGGGTGCGCTGCTCGCGGGAGAGCAGCCGCATGCGCTCGGCGTGCAGCTTCAGCAGGCCTGCGGTGAGCTGGTCGACTGTGCGCTCCGGGTCCGTGACGGCGGGGGAGCCTTCGGCGGGAGCCGGCGCTTCGACAGCGGGAGAGTCTGAACTGCCGTACGTGTCGGGAGAGTTACGAAGTCCAGCTTTCCCGCCCCCCTGATCCACAATGCGGGGCTCTTCAAGATTTTCCGCGGCGGCGAGCGCACGTTCGGCCGACAGGCGGTCGGCGCCGCTGCCGTGGACGCGGTTGAGCACCAGTCCGACCAGCGGCATGTCCTCCGCGGCCAGCCGCTCCACGAAGTACGCCGCCTCGCGCAGCGCGTCCCGCTCCGGGGCCGCCACCACGAGGAACGCCGTGCCGGGCGCTTGCAGCAGCTTGTACGTCGCGTCCGCGCGGGTACGGAACCCGCCGAAGGTCGTGTCCATCGCGGCCACGAACGTCTGGACGTCCTTCAGCAGCTGACCGCCCAGCAGTTTGCCCAGCGTGCCGGTCATTATCGACATGCCGACGTTGAGGAAGGCCATCCCCGCGCGTCCGCCCAGTTTCGCCGGGGCCGTCAGCAGCCGGATCAGCCGCCCGTCCAGGAAGGACCCGAGCCGCTTGGGCGCGTCGAGGAAGTCCAGCGCCGACCGGGAGGGCGGCGTGTCGACCACGATCAGGTCCCATTCGTCCCTGGCCCGCAGCTGCCCCAGCTTCTCCATCGCCATGTACTCCTGCGTGCCCGCGAAGCCCGCCGAGAGCGACTGGTAGAAGGGGTTGGCCAGGATCGCGGCCGCCCGCTCGGGGTCCGCGTGCGCCTCGACGACCTCGTCGAAGGTGCGCTTCATGTCGAGCATCATGGCGTGCAGTTCGCCGTCGCCGTCGGTGCCCTTGACCCGGCGCGGGACGTTGTCCAGCGAGTCGATGCCCATGGACTGGGCGAGCCGCCGGGCCGGGTCGATGGTGAGGACGACCACCTTCCGGCCGCGCTCGGCGGCCCGCAGCCCGAGAGCCGCCGCGGTCGTCGTCTTGCCGACACCGCCCGAGCCGCAGCACACCACGATCCGGGTCTTCGGGTCGTCGAGCAGCGGGTCGACATCGAGCACGCGCGCGGGGGAGAGGCGGTGGCGGCCGGTGTCCTGCGCCTGGGCCGGGTCCGGGTCCGGACTCATGACATCCCCTGCTTCCGCAGCTCGGTGGCGAGTTCGTACAGGCCCGCCAGGTCCATGCCCTCGGCGAGCAGCGGCAGTTCGTGCAGCGGCAGGTCCAGCTCGCCGAGGACGGCGCGCTGCTCGTGCTCCAGCGCGTACCGCTCGGCGTACTCGGCGGCCTGGTCCAGCAGCGGGTCCACCAGCTGTTCGGCCTTGCCGCCGCGGCGTGCCCCGCCCAGCCCGGCGGCGGACAGCGCCTGTGCTACGGCGGTGCGCGGCACGGTCCGTACGAGTTCCAGGTCGGCCTCGTCCAGCACCTCGGGCCGCACCATGTTCACGATGACCCGGCCCACCGGCAGCCGCGCGGCCCGCAGTTCGGCGATCCCGTCCGCGGTCTCCTGGACCGGCATCTCCTCCAGGAGCGTGACCAGGTGCACCGCGGTCTCGGGTGACTTCAGCACCCGCATCACGGCCTGTGCCTGATTGTGTATCGGGCCGATCTTCGCGAGTCCCGCGACCTCGTCGTTGACGTTGAGGAATCGGGTGACGCGCCCGGTCGGCGGGGCGTCCATGACGACGTAGTCGTATACGAAATGCCCGCTCTTGTCCTTGCGTCGCACCGCCTCGCACGCCTTGCCCGTCAGGAGTACGTCCCTCAGGCCGGGCGCGACGGTGGTCGCGAAGTCGATGGCGCCGAGCTTCTTCAGGGCCCGGCCCGCCCCGCCCAGTTTGTAGAACATCTGGAGGTAGTCCAGAAGGGCCAGTTCGGGGTCGATGGCCAGTGCGTACACCTCCCCGCCCCCGGGAACCACGGCGATTTTTCGTTCCTCGTAGGGCAACGCCTCTGTTTCGAAGAGCTGTGCGATGCCCTGCCGACCCTCGACCTCCACGAGAAGCGCCCGCTTCCCCTCGGTCGCGAGGGCCAGCGCGAGGGCAGCGGCGACCGTCGTCTTTCCGGTCCCGCCCTTGCCGCTGACGACCTGGAGCCTGCTCACGTATTCGAGACTAACCAGTCCGCGGACGGGCCACGCGGGAGGCTGTGGATAACAGGGGCTACAGTCGGCCACATGACCAAGTGGGAATACGCAACCGTGCCGCTGCTCGTCCATGCCACGAAGCAGATTCTGGACACCTGGGGCGAGGACGGCTGGGAGCTCGTCCAGGTCGTGCCCGGCCCGAACAACCCCGAGCAGCTCGTGGCCTACCTGAAGCGGGCGAAGCAGTCGTGAGCGCCGTCGAGGCCAAGCTGGCCGAACTCGGTCTTGTCCTGCCGGAGGTCGTGCCGCCGCTGGCCGCCTACCAGCCGGCCGTGCAATCGGGCGTGTACGTCTACACCTCCGGACAGCTGCCGATGGTCGACGGCAAGCTTCCGGTCACCGGCAAGGTGGGCGCTGAGGTCACCGCGGAAGAGGCCAAGGACCTGGCCCGCACCTGCGCGCTGAACGCCCTGGCCGCCGTGAAGTCCGTCGCCGGTGACCTGGACCGCGTCGCGCGCGTGGTGAAGGTCGTCGGCTTCGTCGCCTCGGCCTCCGACTTCACCGGGCAGCCCGGCGTCGTCAACGGCGCGAGCGAGCTGCTGGGTGCCGTCCTCGGCGACAAGGGCGTCCACGCGCGCAGCGCGGTCGGCGTCGCCGTGCTGCCGCTGGACGCGCCGGTGGAGGTGGAGATCCAGGTCGAGCTGGTGCCGTAAGGCGCTGCTCACTGGCCCCTCTCGAACATTCGCGCACATCGGGATAGCCTCCGCCCATGGCTAATGGGCAGTGGTATCCCCCGGAGTGGCCGGATCGTATCCGTGCGCTGACGGAAGGCACCCTCACCCCGGTGTCCCCGAAGCGCGCGGCGACGGTGATGCTCCTGAAGGACACCACTGCCGGTCCGGCCGTCCACATGCTGCGCAGACGCGCCTCCATGGCCTTCGCCGGAGGCGCGTACGCGTACCCCGGCGGCGGCGTCGACCCGCGGGACGACGACCACCAGATCCGCTGGGCGGGCCCCACGCGCGCGTGGTGGGCCGAGCGGCTCGGCGTCGACGAGCGCGGCGCCCAGGCCGTCGTCTGCGCGGCCGTCCGGGAGACCTACGAGGAGGCGGGCGTCCTGCTCGCCGGGCCCGACCCCGACTCGGTGGTCGGCGACACCACGGGCGAGGACTGGGAGGCGGACCGCGCCGCCCTGGTCGCCCGCGACCTGTCCTTCGCCGAGTTCCTGGACTCCCGCGGACTGGTCCTGCGCTCCGACCTGCTGGGCGCCTGGACCCGCTGGATCACCCCCGAGTTCGAGTCCCGCCGCTATGACACCTGGTTCTTCGTGGCCGTCCTCCCGGAGGGCCAGCGCACCCGGAACGCGTCCACGGAGGCCGACCGCACGGTGTGGATCCGCCCTCAGGAGGCGTCGGACTCCTACGACAAGGGCGAGCTGACGATGATGCCGCCCACCATCGCGACCCTGCGCCAACTGGCCCCGCACGCCACCGCCGCCGAGACGCTCGCCGCCGCTCCCGCGCGCGACATGACTCCCGTCCTGGCCCGCGCCCGCCTGGTGGACGGCGAGATCGTCCTGTCCTGGCCGGGCCACGACGAGTTCACCAAGCACATCCCGAACCTTCCGGCAGGAGGAGGCCCCGCATGACGGACGGCGCGGCTCCGCCCTGCCGGTCCGGGGGTGGAGAATCGATTCCCCACGTATTTCTCGCAGCTTCCCGCGTATCCCCCGCGGAGCTGCGCGAGCCGCTGATCGTCGCGTCGGCCGCCGGCCGGCGCGGCACACGGACGGCGGCGCCGGAAGGAGCTTCCGCATGACGGACGCCGCAGCCCTCCCCGGCCAGCCCCGTGGCGGAGTCCTCTCCGGTCCCGCCACCGAGCGGGCCGTCAACGTCCTGGCGCCCAACGCCTCCGCGATGACCCTGGACGGCACCAACACCTGGATCGTCGCGGAGCCCGGCTCCGACCTGGCCGTCGTCGTCGACCCCGGCCCGCTGGACGAGGACCACCTCCGCGCTGTCGTGGACACGGCCGAGAAGGCCGGCAGACGCATCGCCCTCACCCTGCTCACCCACGGCCACCCCGATCACGCGGAGGGCGCCGCCCGCTTCGCATCGCTGACCCGCACGAAGGTGCGCGCGCTGGACCCGGCGCTGCGGCTGGGCGACGAGGGGCTGGCCGCCGGGGACGTGGTCAGGGTCGGCGGCCTGGAGCTGCGGGTCGTACCGACGCCCGGCCACACCGCGGACTCCCTGTGCTTCCACATTCCGGCCGACCGTGCGGTGCTGACCGGTGACACGATCCTCGGCCGCGGTACGACGGTCGTGGCGCACCCCGACGGCCGTCTGGGCGACTATCTGGACTCCCTGAGGCGTCTGAGGTCGCTCACGGTGGACGACGGCGTCCATACGGTCCTGCCAGGCCACGGCCCCGTCCTGGAGGACGCCCAGGGCGCCGTCGAGTTCTACCTCGCCCACCGCGCCCACCGCCTCGCCCAGGTGGAGACGGCCGTCGAGGACGGCTACCGCACCGCCTCCGAGGTCGTCACCCACGTCTACGCCGACGTGGACCGCTCACTGTGGCCGGCGGCGGAGCTGTCGGTGCGGGCGCAGATGGACTACCTCCAGGAACACGGGCTGATCCCGTAGCGGCGGGGAACCGTCAGGCGGGCCTGGGTGTCTTCACCCCGTGCACGCGCGCGTACTCCTCGGCGAGCCACGGCCCGAGGTCGTCGACGTACGACCGCAGGATGACGGGATCGCCGACCGGTTCGTACCCGTACTCGGCCGCTGTGCGCATCTGCGCCGCCCGGTGCGGGTAGTACGCGCCGAAGACCTCGGCCATCTCTCTCAGGTCGCTCGTCCAGCCGTTCCAGCGGGGCATGACGAGGGTGAACCCGGTGCGCACGAGGTGCCGGGACATGAAGCGTACGAGGGGCCGCCGGGCCTTCTCCGAGTCGTCGGCGCCGGCGATCCGCTCGCGCCAGCGGGGGAGGAGGAGAGCGAGGTCGCCGTTGGTCTCGCGGGCGAGCAGTGAGTCGGGCCGGTAGCGCGGAAGGTACTCGGCGAGGTCCTCCCCGAGGAGGGGAGTGCACAGGCAGGCCACGAACCACCCCAGGTCGTAGCGCTCCGGCTCGCTCAGCAGCCGCTCCCGGCCGAACAGCAGCGTCCCCACCCCGTCGATCTGCCCGAACTCCTTGTCGAGCGCGTCGCCGAGCACACGGACGGCCTCCCGGTCCGCCTCCGTCGGCTCCTCCCGCAGCGCGACCAGCAGATCGAGATCGCTGCGTCCCACGCGCGCGGTGCCGCGTGGGATCGACCCGTAGAGGTACGCGCTGTGCAGCCGTGCGCCGAAGACTTCGAGCAGCCGGTCCCGGGCGGCGGCGACGACGGGGCGGAAGTCGTGCGGGACGAGGGCGAGGGAGCCCTCGCGCTCGATGCAGCCCCGGGAGTCGAGGCCTTGGAAAGCGGCGGTTTTGGCCATGGGCTCACTGTGCCCCCGGGGGAGCGGCAGGGCAGCTCATTTACCGCCTGACGGCGACGTTCAGAACCCGGCGGCGACGAGAACGGGGCGCCGCCCCCGAAGAGACGGCACCCCGTAGTCGTAAGGAAGGGACCCGAGCCGTAAGGAACGGACTCGGCGTCAGCGCGACCGCTTGGCGAGGCGCTCGACGTCCAGCAGGATCACGGCCCGCGCCTCCAGGCGGAGCCACCCGCGCTGGGCGAAGTCCGCCAGCGCCTTGTTCACGGTCTCGCGGGACGCGCCGACCAGTTGGGCCAGCTCCTCCTGCGTCAGGTCGTGGACGACGTGGATGCCCTCCTCGGACTGCACGCCGAAGCGGCGCGAGAGGTCCAGCAGGGCGCGGGCCACACGGCCGGGCACGTCGGAGAAGACCAGGTCGGACATGGCGTCGTTGGTCTTACGCAGACGGCGCGCGACGGCGCGCAGCAGGGCGGTGGCCACCTCGGGGCGGGCGTTCAGCCAGGGCTGCAGGTCGCCGTGGCCGAGACCGAGCAGCTTGACCTCGGTCAGCGCGGTGGCGGTCGCCGTGCGCGGGCCGGGGTCGAACAGCGACAGCTCACCGATCAGCTCGCCGGGGCCGACGACGGCGAGCATGTTCTCGCGGCCGTCGGGCGAGGTGCGGTGGAGCTTGACCTTGCCCTCGGTGACGACGTAGAGCCGGTCGCCCGGGTCGCCCTCGTGGAACAGGGAGTCTCCACGTGCGAGGGTCACCTCACTCATGGAGGCGCGCAGCTCCGCGGACTGCTCGTCATCGAGCGCCGCGAAGAGCGGGTTGCGCCGCAGAACGTCGTCCACGAGTTCTCTCCTTGTCGACCTGCTCAGGGGATCTTGCTCCCCCTTGGTACCAGGGGACCGTGTTCCCCATTTTGCCGGACGGTCCAAACAGTGTGATCTGTCACAAGGATGCCGCACAGGTGTCCCGAGGTAAGCGGCAGGGGTCCAATTGGGCGCTGATCTTCTGGGTCCGGGGCGGATGTCGGTGCCGGGCTTTAGGCTGGCCGGGTGTCCAAATCGCCGGTAGAGCACAGGCCAAGGGGGCTGCGCGGGTGGTTGTACGTCGCGATTCCGCTGTGGGCGAACAGAACCCGGGCGGCGGTAGGAAAACCGTAAAAACTGCCAAAACGGCAGCGGTGAAGAAGACGCCGACGAAGAAGGCGCCCGCGAAAGCGACGCCGGTGAAGGCCGCGCCCGCGACGCCGGCGAAGGTGACGCCCGCGAAGAAGATTCCGGCCGACGAGTCGCGCACCGCCCTGGTCCGGCGCGCCCGCCGCATCAACCGCGAGCTCGCGGAGGTGTACCCCTACGCCCACCCCGAGCTCGACTTCGAGAACCCCTTCGAGCTCCTGGTCGCAACGGTGCTCTCCGCGCAGACCACGGACCTCAGGGTCAACCAGACGACCCCGGCGCTGTTCGCCAAGTACCCCACCCCCGAGGACCTGGCCGCCGCCAACCCGGAGGAGGTGGAGGAGATCCTCCGCCCCACCGGCTTCTTCCGGGCCAAGACCAAGTCGGTCATAGGGCTGTCCAAGGCCCTGGTCGACCACTTCGGCGGTGAGGTCCCGGGCAGGCTGGAGGACCTCGTCAAGCTCCCTGGCGTCGGCCGCAAGACCGCGTTCGTCGTGCTCGGCAACGCCTTCGGGCGGCCCGGCATCACCGTGGACACGCACTTCCAGCGGCTCGTGCGGCGCTGGAAGTGGACCGACGAGACCGACCCCGACAAGATCGAGGCCGTCGTCGGCTCGCTGTTCCCGAAGAGCGAGTGGACGGATCTCTCGCACCATGTGATCTGGCACGGCCGACGCATCTGCCACGCCCGCAAGCCCGCCTGCGGCGCCTGCCCCATCGCCCCGCTCTGCCCGGCGTACGGCGAGGGCGAGACCGACCCGGACAAGGCCCGCAAGCTGCTGAAGTACGAGAAGGGCGGCTTCCCGGGCCAGCGCCTCAAGCCCCCGCAGTCCTATCTCGACGCGGGCGGCCGACCGGCGCCGCCGCTGGGGGCCGCATGACGGAACGATCGAGGTGCCGTCGGGCGTTGGACACGGAAGAACGGGGGTGGTGATGACGCACACGAGCGACACGCGCGGTGGCTCGGCGACGCTCAGCAAGGAGGGGCTGCCCGAGTGGCTGGACCCGGTGGTGAGCGCCGTGGAGACGGTCGAGCCGCTTCAGCTGAGCCGCTTCTTGCCGCCGGAGAACGGGGCGGGGCGGGAATCCGCCGTGCTGATCCTGTTCGGCGAGGGTGAGCAGGGTCCCGAGCTGCTGCTCATGGAGCGCGCCGGATCGCTGCGCTCGCATGCCGGCCAGCCCTCGTTCCCCGGCGGCAGCCTGGACCCGGAGGACGGTGACCCGTCGGGCGACGGACCGCTGCGGGCCGCGCTGCGTGAGGCCGAGGAGGAGACCGGTCTCGACCCGTCCGGCGTCCAGCTCTTCGGGGTGCTGCCCAAGCTCTACATCCCGGTCAGCGGCTTCGTCGTCACCCCGGTGCTGGGCTGGTGGCGGGAGCCGACCCCGGTCGGTGTCGTCGACCCGAACGAGACCGCGCGCGTCTTCACCGTCCCCGTGGCGGATCTCACGGACCCGGCCAACAGAGCCACCGCCGTCCACCCGCGCGGCTACGCAGGTCCGGCATTTCTGGTCGAATCGGCCCTGGTCTGGGGTTTTACGGCGGGGATCATCGACCGGCTGCTGCACTACGCGGGCTGGGAGCGGCCCTGGGACAGAGAGAAGCAGGTCCCGCTCGACTGGCGGTCATGACAGGGTGAACCCCGTGCTGTGTTTTCCCGGGGGCCAACCCCCGGACCCCCGGCCGAGCTGGTGGTACCGGAGAGTGATGAGGCGAGGCCAGATTCAGTGAACGTGCTGGACATCCTGCTGCTGGTCGCAGCCGTGTGGTTCGCGATCGTCGGCTACCGCCAGGGGTTCGTCGTCGGCATCCTCTCGGTGATCGGTTTCCTGGGCGGCGGTCTCGTCGCCGTCTATGTGCTCCCCGTCATCTGGGACGCCCTGACCGACCAGAAGGAGGTCAGCACGACCGTCGCCGTCGTCGCGGTGGTGATCGTCATCGTCTGCGCCTCCATCGGCCAGGCCCTGACCACCCACCTCGGCAACAAGCTGCGCCGGTACATCACCTGGTCCCCGGCCCGCGCCCTGGACGCGACCGGCGGCGCCCTGGTCAACGTCGTGGCGATGCTGCTGGTCGCCTGGCTGATCGGCTCGGCCCTGGCCGGCACGACGCTGCCCACGCTCGGCAAGGAGGTCCGCAGCTCCAAGGTGCTGCTCGGGGTCTCCCGCGCCCTGCCCGCGCAGGCCGACACCTGGTTCGCGGACTTCTCCACGGTCCTCGCGCAGAACGGCTTCCCGCAGGTCTTCAGCCCGTTCGCCAACGAGCCGATCAATGACGTCCGGCCGCCCGACCCGGCCCTGGCGGGCAGCGCCGTCGCCACCCGCGCCCAGAACTCCATCGTCAAGGTCATGGGCACCGCCCAGAGCTGCGGCAAGGTCCTGGAGGGCTCCGGCTTCGTCTTCGGCGACCGCCGCGTGATGACCAACGCGCACGTCGTCGGCGGCGTCGACGAGCCCACGGTCCAGATAGGCGGGGAGGGCCGCAAGTACGACGCCAAGGTCGTCCTCTACGACTGGGAGCGCGACATCGCCGTACTCGACGTGCCGGACCTGAAGGCGCGTGCCCTGCAGTTCGCGTCCCGGAACGCGGACAGCGGCGACAGCGCGATCGTCGCGGGCTTCCCGCAGAACGGGTCGTACGACGTCCGTGCCGCGCGCGTGCGCGGCCGCATCACGGCCAACGGCCCGGACATCTACCACCGCGGCACCGTCCGCCGCGACGTCTACTCCCTGTACGCGACCGTCCGCCAGGGCAACTCCGGCGGCCCGCTGCTCACGCCCGACGGCAAGGTCTACGGCGTGGTCTTCGCGAAGTCCCTCGACGACGCCGACACCGGCTACGCGCTCACGGCGGCCGAGATCCGGCAGGACATCGCCAAGGGCCGTACGGCGAACGAGCAGGTGGGCACCGACAGCTGCGCCCTGTAAGACGTATCGGGCCCGTCAGCCGCGGGGGTGACGCAGGCGTACCGAGACCCAGCGGGCCCGGCGGCGCAGGATGCGTGGGATCCCCACCCTGAGGTCGGTGCCCGGCGACTGCGGGGCGCTTCCCTGGTGGGAGCTCAGACCGCCCGTGGAACGGCGGTTTCGGGGTGCGTCACTGTAGTCGTGCGTCCAGCCCATACCCCGACGTCTGCCCCCGCCCCATGGTCGATAACCGCCTTCGGACCCCTCAATTGGCCTATGCGCCAGGCATGTGGCCGTTCGTAGGACAGACGTTCAATGCGACATACCGGACGTATTGGTAGGGTCACCGATCGGGCTCGGGGTCCTTGAGCCAGTTGATCAGTTCGGCGGAGAAGGCGACCGGGTCCTCTTCGTGCGGGAAGTGGCCCAGCCCGTCGAACAGCCGCCAGCGGTAGGGGGCCTCGACGTACTCGCCCGAGCCCGCCGCGCTCCGCGTGCGCGTCACGGGGTCCAGCGAGCCGTGCAGATGCAGCGTCGGCACCCGCACCGGCCGCTTCATACGGCGGTTGAACTGGATGCCGTCCGGGCGGGCCAGCGACCGCACCAGCCAGCGGTACGGCTCGATCGAGCAGTGTGCCGTCGACGGGATGCACATCGCCCGCCGGTAGGTGTCCACCGTCTCGTCGTCCGGCAGCCGGGGCCCGGACCAGTCCCGGATGAGTCGGCCCACGAGGGCGCCGTCATCCGCGATGAGCTGCCGCTCCGGGACCCAGGGCCGCTGAAAACCCCAGATGTACGAGCTGGCGGCCGTCTGCCGGGCGTCCCGCAGCATCGCGGAGCGCCAGCGCCGGGGGTGCGGCATGGAGACGACCGCGAGCCGCCGTACGAGCTTGGGCCGCATCGCGGCCGCCGTCCATGCCAGATAGCCGCCCAGGTCATGGCCGACCAGCGCGGCGTCCGGCTCGCCGAGCGACCGGATCACACCGGTGACGTCGAGGGCGAGGTTGGCCGGGTCGTACCCGCGCGGTGTGCGGTCGCTGCCGCCCACGCCGCGCAGGTCCATCGCCACCGCGCGGAAGCCCGCGTCGGCCAGCGCGGTCAGCTGGTGCCGCCACGTCCACCAGAACTGGGGGAAACCGTGCAGCAGCAGCACCAGGGGGCCGTCGCCCAGCTCCGCGATGTGAAAGCGGGCGCCGTTGGCGGCGACGTCCCGGTGGGTCACCCCTTCGGGGACATCGACGCGTACGACCGAGGTCGCGGAGGGATCCGTCATGACGCCGAGCGTCCCACAGCTTCGATGGCCTCGGGCACCCGGTCTTCCAGCGCCGGGCGCTCGGGACGGGGGTGGGGCTTGGCGTTCTGCAGGACGCCCGCCGTCTCCTTCATCGAGGCCGCCACCTTCTGCGGGCCCTGGCTCTGCTTGGCCTTCTTCGCGAAGACCACGCCGATCAGCGCCAGCACGACGGCCACCAGGACATTCGCCGCGAACGACAGCAGGAAGCAGATCGCGAGGTTCCAGCCGCTCCAGGTCCGGATGCCGTACGCCAGCGCGAAGTTGAGCATCGGCAGGGAGAACAGCAGGAGCACGGCCGCCGCCGAGAACGCGCCGCCGCTCGTCGCGCCGCGCTTGACGTCCTGCTTCAGCTGGGCCTTCGCCAGCGCGATCTCGTCGTGCACCAGCGCCGACAATTCGGTCGTCGCCGAGGCGAACAGCTGGCCGATGCTGCGTTCGGCGCCGACCGGGCTGCCGTCGGGTGCGCTCATCGCGTTCTCCCTCTTCGTCTTTTGTACCGTCTCGTCAGATCATGCCGGACTGTCGTCCTCCTCGCCTGCCCCGCCCGGCACTTCGGCAAGCCCGTGGCGTGCCGCGGCCTGTTCCCGGGCGATGCGCCGGTGCTCGGCCGCCTTCTGTTCGTGGATCTTTGCCATGCGCAGGTGGTACGACGGCTCGTCCTCCCTGTAGACGTCCGGGATGCCGTCGAGGTCCTCGTCCCGCTCCTCGTCCTCCCACATCCTGCGGTACTTGGCGTTGCGTATCTTCAGCAGGACGGTCGCGCAGACGGCCGCCATCAGCGAGCCGGTCAGTACGGCCGCCTTGACCTCGTCGGTGAGCACCGCGTTGCCCTCGAAGGCGAGTTCGCCGATGAGCAGCGAGACGGTGAAGCCGATGCCGGACAGGGCCGCCACGGCGAAGATGTCCGCCCATTCGAGGTCATCGCTGAGGGACGCCCGGGTGAAGCGGACGGTCAGCCAGGTGCCGCAGAAGATGCCGAGCGTCTTGCCGACGACGAGCCCGAGGACCACACCGAAGGTCTCCGGTTCGGTGAACACGTCGACGAGTGCCCCGCCCGACACCAGCACACCGGCGTTGAACAGCGCGAACAGCGGCACCGCGAGGCCCGCCGACAGGGGCCGTACCAGGTGCTCGATGTGCTCGCCCGGCGAGTGCTCCTCGTCCTCGTGGGTGGTGCAGCGCAGCATCAGGCCCATGGCCACGCCGGCGATCGTCGCGTGGATGCCGCTGTTGTACATCAGCCCCCAGATGACCAGGGCGAGCGGGACGTACACGTACCAGCCCCTTACGCCCTTGCGCAGCAGCACCCAGAAGACGGCCAGGCCGACGACGGCCCCGCCGAGCGCGGCGACGTCGATGCGGTCGGTGAAGAAGACCGCGATGATCAGGATCGCGAACAGGTCGTCGACGACGGCGAGCGTCAGCAGGAAGGCGCGCAGGGCGCTGGGCAGCGACGTGCCGATGACCGCGAGCACGGCGAGCGCGAAGGCGATGTCGGTGGCGGTGGGGACGGCCCAGCCCTGGGTGGATCCGCCGTCGGTGAGGTTGGTGAGGGTGTAGACGAGCGCGGGTACGGCCATCCCGCACAGCGCGGCCACGACGGGCAGGACGGCCGCCTTCGGGTCCCGCAGGTCGCCCGCGACGAGTTCGCGCTTGAGCTCGATCCCGGCGACGAAGAAGAAGACGGCGAGCAGTCCGTCGGCGGCCCAGTGGGCGACGGAGAGGTCCAGCCCGAGGGCCTGGGGGCCGAAGTGGAAGTGGCTGACGGTCTCGTAGCCGGCGCGCAGCGGGGGGACGTTCACCCAGATCAGCGCGGCCACCGCGGCGATCAGCAGCAGCACACCGCCGACGGTCTCCGTGCGCAGCGCGTCCATGACGAAGGTCCGCTCGGGGAGGGACAGACGTCCGAGGACCTTGCGGGAGACAGTGGTGCGGGGCGCGGCCACGGGGACACCTCCGGGTGGTGGGCAGAGCTGAGCACATGCCGACCAGACTTCCCGGCGCACCTTGAGGATCTTGCCGCGCCAATTCGCGCTTTGCTTATTTTACCTAAGGTTGTCGGGTGACGCATCCGGTGGTTCCACGTTATGCGCCCGAGGGGCGCCCCGCTTCAGCGGATCCTTCCGTGGATCCATTCGTGCGGGGCGCCCCTCAGACGGGTGTTCCTCTGTCCGCTCAGTCCTCGCTGGGCGCGGCGGGCAGCTTGGCCTGGATCAGGTCCATGACCGTGGAGTCGGTCAGCGTGGTGACGTCTCCCAGCTGGCGGTTCTCGGCGACGTCGCGCAGCAGCCGGCGCATGATCTTGCCGGAGCGGGTCTTGGGCAGCTCCGCGACGGGCAGGATGCGCCTGGGCTTGGCGATCGGACCGAGGGTCGCGCCGACGTGGTCGCGCAGCGTGCCCATCAGCGTGTCGTCCTCGGAGGCGCTGCCGCGCAGGATCACGAAGGCGACGATGGCCTGCCCGGTCGTCTCGTCGGTGGCGCCCACGACCGCGGCCTCGGCGACCGCGGGGTGGGAGACGAGCGCGGACTCGACCTCGGTGGTGGAGATGTTGTGGCCGGAGACGAGCATGACGTCGTCGACCCGGCCCAGCAGCCAGATGTCGCCGTCGTCGTCCTTCTTCGCCCCGTCACCGGCGAAGTACTTGCCCTCGAAACGCGACCAGTAGGTGTCGAGGAAGCGCTGGTCGTCGCCCCAGATGGTGCGCAGCATGGCCGGCCACGGCTCGGTCAGCACCAGGTAGCCGCCGCCTCCGTTGGGCACCTCGTTCGCCTCGTCGTCGACCACGGTCGCCAAGATGCCGGGCAGCGGCCGCTGGGCGGAGCCGGGCTTGGTCTCGGTGACGCCGGGCAGCGGGGAGATCATCATCGCGCCGGTCTCGGTCTGCCACCAGGTGTCGACGATCGGGGTCTTGTCGGCGCCGATGTGCTTGCGGTACCAGATCCACGCCTCGGGGTTGATCGGCTCGCCCACCGAGCCCAGCACCCGCAGACTGCTGAGGTCGAATTTGGCGGGGATGTCGTCGCCCCACTTCATGAACGTGCGGATCGCGGTCGGCGCCGTGTAGAGGATGCTGACCCCGTACTTCTGGATGATCTCCCAGAACCGGCCCTGGTGCGGGGTGTCGGGGGTGCCCTCGTACATCACCTGGGTGGCGCCGTTGGCCAGCGGTCCGTACACGATGTACGAGTGCCCGGTCACCCAGCCGACGTCGGCCGTGCACCAGTACACGTCCGTCTCCGGCTTGAGGTCGAAGACCGCGTCGTGGGTGTAGGCGACCTGGGTGAGGTAGCCGCCGGAGGTGTGCAGGATGCCCTTCGGCTTCCCCGTGGTGCCGGAGGTGTAGAGGATGAACAGCGGGTGCTCCGCCTCGAACGCCTGCGGGGTGTGCTCGGCGGACTGCCCCTCGACGAGCTCGTGCCACCACACGTCCCGGCCGTCGGTCCAGGCGACGTCCTGGCCGGTACGGCGCACGACGAGGACGTGCTCGACGTTGTCGACCCGGTCGATGGCGTCGTCGACGGCGGGCTTGAGCGCGGACGGCTTGCCGCGCCGGTAGCCGCCGTCCGCGGTGATGACGAGCTTGGCGTCGGCGTCCTGGATACGGGTGGCGAGCGCGTCCGCGGAGAAGCCGCCGAAGACCACGGAGTGGGTGGCGCCGATCCGGGCGCAGGCGAGCATCGCGATCGCCGTCTCCGGGATCATCGGCATGTAGATCGCGACCCGGTCGCCGGCCTGGACGCCGAGCTCCAGCAGCGCGTTCGCGGCGCGGGAGACCTCGTCCTTCAGCTCGGTGTAGGTGATCGCGCGGCTGTCGCCGGGCTCGCCCTCGAAGTGGATTGCGACCCGGTCGCCCAGGCCGGCCTCCACGTGCCGGTCCACGCAGTTGTAGGCGACGTTGAGCCGGCCGTCCTTGAACCACTTCGCGAACGGCGGGTTCGACCAGTCCAGTGTCTCGGTCGGCTCGGTGGCCCAGGTCAGCCGGCGGGCCTGCTCGGCCCAGAAGCCGAGCCTGTCAGCCTTGGCCTGTTCATACGCCTCCGCCGTGACATTGGCGTGCGCGGCCAGTTCGGCGGGCGGCGCGAACCTGCGCTCCTCCTTGAGCAGGTTGGCCAGGCTTTCGTTGCTCACGACATCTCCCTTTCCAAGGGTGTCCGTTGTGTCCCAGGCCACAGCTCATCAGACCCGGGGGTCCGATGACAAGGGTCGACCTGGAATTGGTTTAGACCTGTCTGGATGGTCCACTACCCCTGTACACGGATGCCGACCAAGACCGGGTTCAGCCTCCTGACCTTTGCTGTGACGGCGACGGTCGGGCTGCCGAGACACCCAGGTGTCACTGACATGTCACCCACATGGCGCCCTGCACGGTGCCGGAGCCCCCTGGTGCGCGGCCGCGGGCGGGAGCCACTGGTGTGCGGCGGCGAGCGGAGTCACCGGTGTGCGGCCGCCGCTCATGCAGCCGCACACCGTGGCCGCACCCGGGTCCGGTTATGCCGGTCCGATCGCGGCGGTCCGGTCATGCTGGTTCGGTCACGACCGCCCGGTCGCCCGCGCCGGTCACCCGTGTCCCGTCACGCAGGGCTGGGCAGCTCCTCCGCCCCCGTCACGTGCTCGAACACCGCCTCGTCGCCGACCGCGCCGCCGAGCAGATACGCCTGCGCCTCGCCCACGTGGAAGTACATCCCGTGCAGCTCCAGCGCACCGTCGGCCAGCGCCCGCGCCACCGAGTCGTGTGCGCGCAGATGCTCCAACTGCTGGACCACGTTGGTCAGGCAGAGCTGTTCCACCGCGTCGGCCGCCGCTCGCCCGGCCAGCCGTGCCCAGGGCGGCCGGCTGTCGTCCGCCAGCCGTTCCAGGCTCGGCAGGCCGTGCCGCAGCCACCGCTTGAGGGGGGTCGGCTCGCCCCCGGGCTCGGAGTTCAGCAACGCCTGCATGGCCCCGCACCCGGAGTGCCCGCACACCGTGATGGAGCGCACGTTCAGCACGTCCACCGCGTACTCGATCGCGGCCCCCACGGAGTCGTCGCCGCTCTCCTCGCCCGGCAGCGGCACCAGGTTGCCTACATTGCGGACGACGAAGAGGTCGCCGGGACCACTGGAGGTGATCATCGATGTCACGAGCCGGGAGTCGGCGCAGGCGAGGAAGAGCTGGGACGGCCGCTGCCCCTCCCGCGCCAGCCGCGCCAGCTCGTGCCGCACCAGCGGGGCGGTGTTGCGCTGGAACGCGCTGATACCGCGGGCGAGTTCATGCGCGCTGGACGTGACGTCGGAGCCGGTGTTGGAGGCGGATCCGGAAGCCGAGGTGGAGGCGCCGGAAACGGAGGTGGAGGTAACGGAACCGGAGCCGGAGCCGTCGCCGAAGGTGGCCTCGGCGTCGGTGTCGTCGCGGGGTTGGGCCGGCCCCTCCGGGCGGTCGGTCCCGTCGGTGTCCGGCCGTCTGCCCGCACCGCCGCTCGGCCCACCGCCGGACGGCATGTCGCACTGGTGGTTGCGCCAGGGCGTCCAGGGCCGGCAGCGGCATCCGGCGGACGCCGTCGGCTCGGCGGTCCGGAGCCCGGTGCGGCGGCCGGTCAGTTCCGCCGTGCCGCCCTGCGCGGTGTGTGCGTTCTGCCAGTCCTGCAGTGACTCGTACGCCGCGTGGTCCATGAACGAACCGTCCAACTCCACGACGGCGTGGGTGCCTTGGGGTACGAGATGCAGGGTCCGGCTGAGCCGTGGCACCGCGAGGAACGTCAGCTGTCCTCGTACATGTACGTGATGGACTCCTTCCTTCTCTTCGTGCGTGATTCGGGTGCGGGCGAGGCGGTGCAGGGCGAGGGCGACGGCCACGGCGACGCCGAGCGTCACGCCCTCCAGGACGCCCAGGAAGACCACGCCGAGTGTCGTGGCGGCGTACACCAGCACTTCGCGGTGGCGGGTCACCGCGCGGATGTGGTGCAGGGACACCATCTGGATGCCGACGGCCATCACCAGGGCGGCGAGCGAGGCGAGTGGGATGAGGTCGAGGACCGGGACCATCAGCAGCGCGGCTACTACTACGAGAACGCCGTGCAACATCGTGGAGTTCCGGCTCACGGCACCGGATCTCACATTCGCCGAACTTCGCACGGCGACCCCCGCGACGGGCAGTCCGCCCAGTGCTCCGGAGACGCAGTTGGCGGCGCCCTGCCCGAGCAGCTCCCGGTCCAGGTCGGAGCGTCCGACATGGGCCCGCGGTCCGGGGCGGCGGGCGACCAGCTTGTCCACGGCGACCGCGCCGAGCAGTGACTGCACGCTGCACACCAACGTGGTGGTGAACACGGCGGCGGCGATGCCGAGTACCGGGCCCTCGGGCAGTCCCGCCAGGGCGTGGCTGTGCCAGGACGGCAGGTCGACCTTGGGCAGGGTGAGCGCGGCGAGCGAGGCGGTCGTGGTGGCGGCGGCGACGGCGACGAGGGCGGCCGGGATCTTGCGCAGCAGGCGGCCGGGACGGCCGGGCAGCCGTGGCCAGACGAGCAGCAGGGTCAGGGTCAGTGCGCTCATCGACACGGCGGCGGGTTGCAGGGCCGCCAACTGGGCGGGCAGCGCGAGGATGTTGTCGAGGACGGAGCTCTGCGGAGTACCGCCGAGGACGATGTGCAGCTGGGCGACGGCGATGGTGACGCCGATGCCGGCGAGCATGCCGTGCACGACGGCCGGGCTGACG
This sequence comes from Streptomyces sp. HUAS 15-9, assembly GCF_025642155.1. Taxonomy (NCBI): domain Bacteria; kingdom Bacillati; phylum Actinomycetota; class Actinomycetes; order Kitasatosporales; family Streptomycetaceae; genus Streptomyces; species Streptomyces qianjiangensis. Next base: position 4,735,681 of record NZ_CP106798.1, read on the forward strand.
GCGAGGGCGCCGCGGGCCACACGCAGGCAGCCGAGGGCGAGTTGGGCGAGACCGGCGAGGACGGTGATGCCGCATGTCGTCCGCCAGCCGTAACGGTGGATCAGATCGGCGGTGACGACGGTGAGTCCGGCGGCGGGGCCGCTCACCTGGAGCGGGCAGCCACCGAGCCGCCCGGCGACGAGTCCGCCGACGGCGGCGGCGACGAGTCCCGCCTGGAGCGGGGCGCCGGTGGCGAGGGCGATGCCCAGTGACAGGGGCAGGGCGATCAGGAAGACCGCGGTCGATGCCGACAGGTCGGCGCCCGCGAGGTGGAAGCGGCGGGGCGGAGCCGGCGGCGGGCTGTGCGGTTGGTGGGGGTGCTTGGTCCGGGTCGGGTCGGCGGTGCGGATTCCGGCCGATCGGGCGAGGCCGAGGGCCTGGGGCGGGGTGGGTGCGCAGACTGACATGTTTCCCGTCTCCTCCGGGGCGGCGCGGGTCGCGAAAGGGGTTGCCCCGTCGAGGTGGCGGGGCGGGTCGCGGCCATGGGTCACGGCGTGCAGCGGCGGGATGAAATCAACGCTCGGTAAATAGATCGTAATGCAGAGTAAAGGTCATGCATGGACTTTCCGTGCAAATGGTTCAGAGATTCACCCTCTGGGATGAACCGAGCATTTCATCGGCTTGTCGTACTAATTCCTTCTCGGCCCCGTGGGACCTTGGCGGCGCTGTCGGCACACCCCGGCAGATCACCAGACAACGCCCGTATCGGCGTTGGCCTGAGAGAAGGAAGAAGGTGGGCGGAACATGGCCGCCAACCAGAGGATCGCCGCGGGCGCCATGGTCGCCGCGGCCTGTGCGGCGTCGCTCGCCGGTTGCGCGAGCGACGCCGACGGCTCCAAGGAAGGAGCATCCGGACCTCGGCAGGGCGCGGCCGCGCCCCAGAGCATGGTCCGCCTGATCGGCGACGGCTCCACCGCGTACACCGGCGCGCAGCCGCACCTGCCCAGACCCGAGCGGCTCAAGCCCGGTGAGAAGCCTCCGCAGTTCGTGGTCTTCTCCTGGGACGGAGCGGGCGAGGACAGCCAGAAGCTGTTCTCCCACTTCCGCAAGGTCGCCAAGGCCAACAACGCGACCATGACGTACTTCCTCAGCGGCGTGTATCTGCTGCCGGAGGAGAAGCGCGACCTCTACCGGCCCCCGCAGCACTCGCCCGGCCGCTCCGACATCGGCTTCAACGACGAGAAGGGCATCGCCGACACCGTCCGGCAACTGCGCCTCGCCTGGCTGGAGGGCAACGAGATCGGCACCCACTTCAACGGCCACTTCTGCGGCAATGACGGCGGTGTCGGCCAGTGGTCGGTGGACGAGTGGAAGGACGAGATCACCCAGGCCAAGCAGTTCGTGAAGAACTGGAAGACCAACTCGGGCCAGACGAAGGCGCCGCCGCTGCCCTTCGACTACGACAAGGAGCTCATCGGCGCCCGCACTCCGTGCCTGGAGGGCCAGAAGAACTTCATGAAGGCGGCGAGCCAGTTGGGCTTCCGCTACGACACCAGTGGTGTCAACAACCAGGTCTGGCCGAAGAAGAAGGAGGGGCTGTGGGACCTGTCGATGCAGCTCGTGCCCTTCCCCGGGCACACCTACGAGCAGTTGACCATGGACTACAACTTCATGATCAACCAGTCCGGCACCTCGACCCAGGGTGACCCCGACAAGTACGGCTACTGGGGCGACCAGATGCGCGATGGTCTGCTGAAGGGCTTCTACCGGGCCTACGACGGCAACCGTGCTCCCCTGGTCATCGGCAACCACTTCGAGCACTGGAACGGCGGCACCTATATGCGTGCCGTCGACGAGGTCGTCGAGCAGGTCTGCAACAAGCCCGAGGTGCGCTGCGTCTCCTTCCGGCAGCTCGCCGACTGGCTGGACGCCCAGGATCCGCAGACCCTGTCGAAGCTGCGCACGCTGGAGGTCGGCAAGGCCCCCAGGCAGGGCTGGGCGTCCTTCCTGTCGAACCGCTCCGCCCCGGCCCCGAAGGGGGCGCCGGGGGCACCGGCGATCGGGCAGTAGGCGTCGGACGGGCAGCAGCCGTCAGACAGGGGTGGCGACACCCTCGTTGAGCACGAACCCGGGGTCGATCTGCGCCGCCAGGTCGGCCCCGGTGCGCTCATTGCCCCACGAGTGGGCGTTCTTCAGGTGGAAGTGCACCATCTGGCGCGTGTAGCGCTCCCAGTCCCGCAGGTCGTACGTCGCGTCGGCGGCGACCCGAAGGGTGCGCAGGGCACGGTTGTTGGCGTCCTCCAGGAGCTCGAACCGCGGCGGCCGGCCCTTCTCCATGGCGCGCACCCAGTCGGAGTGCCCCACCGTCACGAGCAGGTCGTCCCCCACCTCCGCGCGCAGGAAGTCGATGTCGTCCTGCCCCTGCACCTTGTTGCCGACGACCTTCAGGACCACGCCGAAGTCCTGGGCGTACTCCTTGTACTGGCGATAGACGGAGACCCCCTTCCGGGTCGGCTCGGCCACGAGGAACGTGATGTCGAAGCGGGTGAACATGCCGGAGGCGAAGGAGTCCGAGCCTGCTGTCATGTCGACCACGACATACTCGTCGGGGCCGTCGACCAGGTGGTTCAGGTACAGCTCCACCGCTCCCGTCTTGGAGTGGTAGCAGGCGACTCCCAGGTCGGCGTCGGTGAAGGAGCCGGTGACCATCAAACGGACGGCGCCGCCGTCGAGTTCCACCGGCCGCGCGCAGGCGTCGTACACCGGATTGGGCTCCCGCACCCGGACCAGTCGCGAGCCCTCGCCGGGCGGGGTCGTCTTGATCATCGTCGCGGTGGAGGCGATGCGCGGGTTGGAACCGCGCAGGTACTCCTTGATCAGCGTCAGCCGCTGGCCCATCGCGGGCAGCGCGGTCGTCTGGGCGTCGTCGAGACCGAGCGCGGGGCCCAGGTGCTGGTTGATGTCGGCGTCGATGGCGACGACCGGCGCGCCGGCGGCCGTCAGGTGGCGGATGAAGAGGGAGGAGAGCGTGGTCTTGCCGCTGCCGCCCTTCCCGACGAAAGCAATTTTCATGTTCACAAAGGGTAGTGGTCCAATCGCTCTGCGTGGCAGGCCGAGTGAAGAAGACCACTCCTTCGTGGGGTGGCACCGCGGGGTGCGTAATGTCGTACTCATGAGTAAGACAGGCGCGACTTCCGATCCGCTCGCGGCCTTGGGCTCGCTACCCGGTGTGGCCGAGTCCGTGGAGTCCGTGCGCAAGGCTGTGGACCGGGTCTACGGGCACCGGATCATGCGGCGCCGCAGCAACGAGATCACCTCCGAGGCGGCCCTGCGCGGCGCCCGTGGCTCCGCGGCGCTGTCCGGTGCCGACTGGGCCCTGGAGGAGGTGCGGCGGCGCACCGACTTCAGTGGCGACGACGAGGCACGCGTCATCGGCGCGGCGCTGCGGCTGACCGCCGAGGCGGGCCAGTTGCTGTCGATCTGGCGGCAGTCGCCCCTGCGGGTGCTGGCCCGGCTGCACATGGTGGCCGCCGCGGGCACCGGCGACGAGGTCGGTCGGCCCCGCAGGAACGGCGAGCCGGTCGACGAGCCCCTGGTCGAGCTGGCGCTGCCGGACGCGGACGAGGTGTCCGGACGGCTCGAGGGCGTCTCGCAGCTGATCATCGCGGGGAGTTCCGCGCCCGCGCTGGTGACAGCGGCCGTCGTGCACGGCGAGTTGCTCGCGCTGCGCCCCTTCGCGTCCCACAACGGTCTGGTGGCGCGCGCGGCAGAGCGGATCGTCCTGATCGGCAGCGGTCTGGATCCGAAGTCGGCCTGTCCGGCCGAGGTCGGGTACGCGGAGCTGGGCCGCGCGGCGTATCTGGCGGCCCTCGACGGCTATGTCGCCGGCACTCCGGAGGGCATGGCGGCCTGGATCGCGCACTGCGGCCGGGCCGTCGAACTGGGTGCGCGCGAGTCCACGGCGGTGTGCGAGGCGCTGCAGCGCGGCGCCGCCTGAGAAGGCCGGGAAGGCCGGGAAGGCCGGGAAGGCCGGGAAAAGGGTTGCGGCGGTACGAGGTTTCGTACCGCCGCTGGCATGCGCGCCGAGTTACCAAGCGTCCTCGATATGTCGCCCATCAGGTCGGGTACTTTGCCCGTCACCTGGTGTGGCTGGCCCGTAATCGACGGGTCGACGTCGCGTGGGTGCCCGGTGTTCATGCGTCGGTCCGTGGGCCAAATGCGTTTTAAAGGTGATCCTTTCGGATGTCCTTTGGTCTCGCGGGCCGTTGAATCCTTTGTACTGCAAGCCCGGAGCAAGCGGAACCCCTGGCTGCAGTTCTTTACTTTTGTGATCAAATATGCGTTAAACGGGCACCGATATGCCGAACCAATCCGGAGCGGCGGTGAAATCCCAAGGTCAGGCGACCGAGCTCCGGCGTCGGCTGGCGTACCAGACGAGGCCCGCGGTGGCGGCCGCGGCACCTATGGCGGCCGCCGCGACCAGGGCCGGCCGCGGCGGTACGGAGAGCACGGGCAGCCGCTGCTTGAGCCGGACAGGCCGGTGGAAGTCCAGAATCGGCCACCCGCGCGAGAGCGCCTCACGGCGCAGGGCCCGGTCCGGGTTGACCGCATGAGGATGCCCGACCGTCCTGAGCATCGGCAGATCGGTCGCCGAGTCGCTGTAGGCGTAGCAGCGCTCGAGGTCGTAGCCCTCGGACTCGGCGAGCTCCTTGACCGCCTCGGCCTTCGTCGGGCCGTACGCGTAGTACTCCACTTCTCCCGTGAAGCAGCCGTCGTCGCCCACGACCATGCGGGTGGCCACCACCCGGTCGGCGCCGAGCAGCTCGCCGATCGGCTCGACCACCTCGGCGCCCGACGTGGACACGATCACGACGTCGCGGCCGGCCCGGTGGTGCTCCTCGATGAGGGAGGCGGCCTCGTCGTAGATGATCGGGTCGATCAGGTCGTGCAGAGTCTCGGCGACGATTTCCTTCACCTGCTGGACGTTCCAGCCGCGGCACAGCGCGGACAGGTACTCGCGGGTGCGCTCCATCTGATCGTGGTCCATACCGCCGACCAGGAAGACGAACTGGGCATAGGCGGTACGCAAGGCGGCCCTGCGGTTGATCAGTCCGCCTTGGTAGAACGACTTGCTGAACGTGAGCGTGCTCGACTTCGCAATGACCGTCTTGTCCAGGTCAAAGAAGGCCGCTGTGCGGGGCAAGGAGTGGTTTTCCACGACCCAGAGCATAGGCGCCCACCATTCGGCGTAGTGTGGGGCGCGTGGGTTTGCCTGAGAGGGCTCTCGGGTACACCATGGAAGTCACGGATCGTTCGCGACCGTGCTAACCCGGCCCGACTCCTCCCCCCCCGAGTCGGCCGTGGGGACGACCCCCGCTCTCCCCCCCGGCGGGGGTCGTCGCATGTCCGGGTGGGTTTTCCCGTTCTCCAGGCGGTCGCGAGACCGCGCCGGGGCGGCTTCGGCCGTCCCTCAAGGCTGCGCATGATCCGTCACTGAGGGTAGTTGTGACGCTGCTCTGCGGAAGTCGCACAGGGAACCGTGCAGGGGTCACCGGTATGGGTGACTGCGATATTCACAGCCGCTGAGTTGTCCACAGTTTTCGACCAAGATCCACACGATTTCCGGGATCGCTGCACTGTGATTCCAACGCGCAACGCTCGCGGCGAGTTCATGGCCGGTTCCGTTTGTCGGGGCGCGTATGGCCGGTTCGTATCGGCCGTTCATATGGAGGCCGGATGCCGGTTCTTCACACGTCCGGGAATCGCGTGGCCGCAGAGGGCTGCGCGGGACATGCAGCGAAGGGGGAGCACACGTGGCCGGAACCGTCACCCACGATCCGCCGCCCGACACCGGGGGGCGCCCGGGGCGGCCGCTGATCGTCACCGAGGACGCCGGGCTTCTCGACGATCTGCTGCGCCTGTGCGCGGCGGCCGGCGCGACACCGGAAGTCCATCACGGGGTACCGGAACCCAGAGGCACCTGGGAGGCGGCGCCGCTCGTCCTGGTCGGCGACGACGCGGCGCGGCGCGTGCGCGGGGCCGCGCGCCGACGAGGAGTGGTCCTGGTGGGCCGCGACCAGGACGACCCGGGGGTCTGGAAACGTGCCGTCGAGATCGGCGCGGACCACGTCCTGATGCTCCCCGACGGCGAGCAGTGGCTGGTCGACCGCATCGCCGACGTCGCCGAGGGCGTCGGCCGCCCGGCCCTCACCGTGGGCGTCATCGGGGGCCGCGGCGGGGCCGGTGCCTCCACGCTCGCCTGCGCGCTCGCCGTCACCTCGGCGCGCGAGGGACTGCGCACCCTGCTCGTGGACGCGGATCCGCTGGGCGGCGGACTCGATGTACTCCTCGGCGGAGAGACGGCCGAGGGACTGCGCTGGCCCGCCTTCGCCGCCTCGCGCGGCCGGGTCGGCGGCGGCGCCCTGGAGGAGTCACTGCCCCGGCTCCACGCGCTGAGGGTGCTCAGCTGGGACCGAGGCGACTGCGTCGCCATCCCGCCCCCGGCGGTGCGGGCGGTCCTCGCGGCCGCCCGGCGGCGTGGCGGCACGGTGGTCGTCGATCTGCCGAGGCGCCTGGACGACGGGGTCGCCGAGGCGCTCGCCCAGCTCGACCTCGCGCTCCTCGTCGTCCCCGCCGAACTGCGCGCCGTCGCGGCGGCCGGACGGGTGGCGTCCGCCGTCGGCATGGTCCTGCGCGACCTGCGGGTGGCGGTACGCGGGCCGTACGCACCGGGTCTGGACGACCGCGAGGTGGCCAGACTGCTCGGGCTGCCGCTGGCCGGAGAGGTGCCCGTCGAATCGGGACTGCTGCGGCCGTACGAGACCGGGAAACCACCCGGAGCCTCCGGCCGCGGGCCGCTGGCGCGGTTCTGCAAGGGCTTTTGGGAACGGACGCTGGTGGAGGCGGGTGGTGTCGCATGAGGACGCTTCCCGGACCCGGCCTCGATCCGGTGGACGGCCCGGAACTGCTCGACGGCGTACGGCGGTGGCTGGCCGAGAGCGGCGCCGAACCGACACCCGCGCGCGTGGCCCAGGCACTGCGCGAACAGGGTCGGGTGCTCGGCGACGCCGAAGTCCTCGGTGCTGCCGCCCGATTGCGGTCCGAACTGGTCGGCAGCGGGCCACTGGAGCCGCTGCTCGCCGACCCCTCCGTCACCGACGTCCTGGTGTCGGCCCCGGACCGGGTGTGGGTGGACCGCGGCGGCGGCCTCGCGCTGACCCCGGTCACCTTCCCCGACGCGGCGGCGGTACGACGCCTCGCACAGCGCCTGGCCGCGGTGGCCGGACGCCGGCTGGACGACGCGCGCCCCTGGGCGGACGCCAGGCTGCCCGACGGAACCCGACTGCACGCGGTGCTGCCCCCGGTGGCCGTCGGCTGCACCTGCCTGTCCCTGCGGGTCGTACGGCCGCGGGCGTTCACGCTCGACGAACTGGTGACGGCGGGCACGGTGCCGCCCGGCGGGGACCGCGTCCTCGGCGCGCTGCTGCGGGCACGGCTGTCCTTTTTGATCAGCGGCGGCACAGGCAGCGGCAAGACGACCCTGCTCAGCGCGCTGCTCGGACTCGTCGGACCCGGCGAACGCATCGTGCTCGCCGAGGACTCGGCGGAGCTGCGGCCGGATCACCCGCACGTCGTGCGGCTGGAGGCCAGACCCGCCAACCAGGAGGGCGCGGGCCTGGTCACCCTTGAGGACCTGGTGCGGCAGGCACTGCGGATGCGCCCCGACCGGCTGGTCGTGGGGGAGGTGCGCGGAGCCGAGGTCGTCCATCTCCTGGCCGCGCTCAACACCGGCCACGAAGGCTGCGGCACGGTGCACGCCAACGCCGCAGCGGATGTGCCGGCCCGCCTGGAGGCCCTCGGTACGGCCGCCGGGCTCGACCGGGCAGCCCTGCACAGCCAGTTGGCGGCCGCGTTGTCGGTGGTGCTGCACCTGGTGCGGGACCGGACCGGCCGGCGGCGGATCGCCGAGGTGCATGTGCTGGAGCGGGATCCCACGGGCCTGGTGCGGACGGTACCGGCGCTGCGCTGGGGCACCCGGGCGTTCGAGCGGGAGCGGGGCTGGGAGCGCCTGCGGGGGCTGCTGGGTGACGACGGCGACGGCGGCCGGGCCGACGACCAGGTCGATGGACGGGTCGGCGGCTAGGGAAGCGGCGGACGGGTCGGCGGCTGGGGAAGCGACGGAAGTGGTGGATGCGATGGGTGAGATGGGTGAGATGTCGATGAGTGCCGCCGTGGCGTGCGCCGGTGCGGCCGTCTGGCTGATGGGCGGACGGCACCGGGAAGCCCGGCGGGCACGGCTGCTGCTCGCCGGTGGCGGGTCGGTGGGGACCGGACCGCCCCCGTGGGAGCAGGCCATGAGTGAACTGCGGCGGCTGCGCGGTCGGTTACGGGGCGAGTGGTGGTCACTGGCCGCGGGGCTGGTGCTGGCGCTGCTGGGCACCTCGGTGATTCCGGTCGCCGCGGGGGCGGCCGGGGTGCCCGTGCTGCGGCGGCTGCGGCTGGCCAGGGAGGCGAGGCGGGCCCGGGAGCGGCGCGGGGACGAGGTGATCGCGCTGTGCGGGGCGCTCGCCGGGGAGGTGCGTGCCGGGCGGCAGCCGGGGGAAGCACTGTTGCGGGCCGAGCGGGACTCCGGCGGGCTCGCGGACGCACAGGCGGCGGTGCTCGCGGCAGCACGGTTCGGCGGGGACGTACCGGGTGCCCTCGCCGTGGCGGCCCGGCAGCCGGGCGCCGAGGGGCTGTTGGGGCTCGCGGCGTGCTGGCGGGTGGCGGTGGACCAGGGCGCCGGGCTCGCGGCCGGCCTCGATCGGCTCGACGGGGCCCTGCGCGCCGAGCGGGACCAGCGCGCCGACCTGCGAGCCCAGTTGGCGGGCGCCCGGGCTACGACGGTGATGCTCGCGGCACTGCCCGTACTGGGCCTGCTCCTCGGTACGGCCATGGGCGCCGACCCACTGCGCGTGCTGCTGCACACCGGGGCGGGCCTGGGCTGCCTGGTGGTCGGCGGGGTGCTCGAGGCCGTCGGCCTGTGGTGGGCGGCGCGGATCGTGCGGGGAGCGGAGGCGGTATGAGCGCGCAGCTTGTCCACAGCCTGGGGACGGTCGTGGTCGCGGTGCTGCTCCTCGGCTGGCCGGTACGGCGGTTCGCGGCGGCACGGCGCGGGCGCCGGGTGCGGCGACGGCTGGCCGGGCTGGTGGCTTCGAAGGCGCCGGACACCGGGACGCCCTTCGAGGCGCGGGACGTCGTACGGCGGTGGCTGCCCGTGGCCGGGGTGGTGGGCGCCGGGTGGGTGCTGGTCGGCGGGCCGGCCGGGACGGCGGTGGGGCTGGGAGCCGCCGTGGGGCTGTGGCGTTGGCGGCACCGGCAGGAGGAGGCGGGCCGGGCGGAGGAGTTCGATGCCGCTCGGGCCGCGCGCCCACTCCCGCTCGCCGCGGACCTTCTGGCGGCCTGCATCGCGGCTGGTGCCGGTCCGGTGATCGCCGCCCAGGCCGTCGGAGACGCACTCGCGGGGCCCGTCGGACAAGGGCTGGCGAGGGGCGCCGCGGAGATACGGCTCGGCGGTGAACCGGCGGACGCCTGGCGATGGCTGGCGTCGCTGCCGGGTGCCGGTGCCCTGGCCCGGCTCCTGGAGCGCGCCGATGAATCGGGGCTGCCAGCGGCCGGTCCCGTCGCACGGCTCGCCGCGGACGCCCGCGCTGACTGGGCACGCACGGCGACGGCACGGGCCCGCCGGGCGGCCGTCATGGTCACCGCGCCGGTCGGGCTGTGCTTCCTGCCCGCCTTCATCGCGGTCGGTGTGCTGCCCGTGGTGATCGGGCTGGCGGGCGGAGTGGTGGGAGGGGGTGGTCGATGAGCGGGCCGATAGACGAAACCACATGGTCAACCGAGCTGCAGTGCAAAGGAGTTCAGATGAGCGAGAAGGTCAGGAAGATGCGGGCGTGGTGGCAGGCGCGGCGGTGCCGGGACGCGGGCATGGTCACGTCCGAGTACGCGATGGGGATCGTCGCGGCGGTCGGGTTCGCCCTGCTGCTCTACGAGGTCGTGACGAGCGGGCAGGTCAGGGCGGAGCTGCAGGCGATCGTGAAGCGAGCCCTCAGTGCCCGGATGTGAGCGAGGGGAGCGCGGGGACGCGGGGTTCGTGACCGCGGAGGCGGCCGTGGTGCTGCCCGTGCTGGCGGCGTTCACGATGGCGCTGGTCTGCGGGATGCTCGTGGTGGCGGCGCAGATCCAGTGCGTGGACGCGGCACGCACGGGCGCCCGGGCGGCCGCCCGCCAGGATCCGGCCGACGCGGTCGTGGCGGTCACCCGTGAGGCGGCACCGCACGGCGCGAAGGTCACGGTGGCCCGGGAGGGAGACCATGTCCGGGTGACGGTCGTGGCCGATCCGCCGCTGCTGCCCGGCCTGCCCTTCGAAGTACGGGAGGAGGCCGTGGCCTCGGCGGAGGACTCGGTGACCGCGGGGCCGACGGGCGGCGGGGCGGAGGCCCGGCGATGAGTCGCCGCCCGGGGAGAAGGGCCTCGTGCCGCTTCTCGGACCGAGGGTCTGCCACCGTCTGGAGCGTCGGTGCGGTCGCCGTCCTGTGCGTCGTGTTCGGCGTGGTGCTCGCCCTGGGGCATGCCGTGGTGGCCCGGCACCGTGCGGCGGGCGGTGCGGATCTCGCGGCGCTCGCGGCGGCGGACCACTGGGCCGAGGGCACCACGGCGGCCTGCGCTCGCGCCGAGCGGGTGGCGGGGGCGCAGGGCACCCGGCTGGTGCGCTGCGCCGTCGTGGGCGACACGTCGGACGTGACGGCGTCCTTTGGACAGGGGCCGTTCACGGCGGAGGTCAGATCGCGGGCGGGACCTGCGGGACCGGCCCCTGCCCAGCCCCCTCCTCCTGCTCCGCCCCCTCCTCCCGCTTCCGCTCCGGCCCTTGCGCCGGCTCCTGCTCGGCCTTCTCCTCCGGCGCCCCGCGCAACAGCACCGTGAGCAGGCGTACGGCCCCCCGCTTGTGCAACGGATCGTTGCCGTTGCCGCACTTGGGGGACTGGATGCAGGACGGGCAGCCGACGTCGCACTCGCAGGAGGCGATGGCCTGGCGGGTGGCGGTGAGCCAGTCGCGTGCGGTGTGGAAGGCGCGCTCCGCGAAGCCCGCGCCGCCCGGGTGGCCGTCGTACACGAAGACCGTCGGAAGGAGGGTGTCGGGATGGAGCGGCACCGACACGCCGCCGATGTCCCAACGGTCGCAGGTGGCGAAGAGGGGCAGCATGCCGATGGAGGCGTGCTCGGCGGCGTGCAGGGAGCCGCCGAGGATCTCCGGGTTGATCCGGGCCTCGTCCAGCTGGTCCTCGGAGACCGTCCACCACACGGCGCGGGTGCGCAGGGTGCGTGGCGGGAGGTCGAGCTTGGTCTCGCCCAGCACCTCACCCGTGATGACACGTCGGCGCAGGAAGGAGACGACCTGGTTGGTGACCTCCACCGAGCCGTAGCACAGGCGTCCCGCGCCCCAGGGGACCTCGACGTCCGTCTCCAGGACGGAGATCGACGTCGTGTCGCGGGCGACCGTCGAATAGGCCGGGTCCGCCTGTTCGACCAGGGCGACCGAGTCCTCCAGGTCGAGGGAGCGCACCAGGTACGTACGGCCCTGGTGCAGGTGCACCGCGCCCTCGTGGACCGTGGAGTGCGCGGCACCCGCGTCCACCGTGCCGAGGAGGCGTCCTGTGCCCTCCTCGACGACCTGCACCGGCCGGCCGCCCCCGCCGCGGATGTCGGTCAGGTCGGCGGCCCGCTCGCGGCGCGTCCAGTGCCAGGCCTTCGTGCGGCGGCGCAGCAGCTTCGCGGCCTCCAGCTGCGGCAGCAGTTCCGCGCAGGCGGGGCCGAACAGCTGCAGGTCGTCCTCGGTCAGCGGAAGCTCCGCGGCGGCCGCGCACAGGTGCGGGGCCAGGACGTACGGGTTGTCGGGATCGAGGACCGTGGATTCCACCGGTTGGTCGAACAGGGCCTCGGGATGGTGGACGAGGAAGGTGTCCAGCGGGTCGTCCCGGGCGACCAGCACCGCCAGGGCGCCCTGCCCGGAGCGGCCCGCCCGGCCCGCCTGCTGCCACAGGGACGCGCGTGTGCCGGGGTACCCGGCGATCAGTACGGCGTCGAGCCCGGAGACGTCCACGCCGAGCTCCAGGGCCGTGGTCGCGGCCAGGCTGAGGAGCTCGCCGGAGTGCAGGGCGCGTTCCAGGGCGCGGCGCTCCTCGGGGAGGTAGCCGCCGCGGTATGCCGCGACACGCCGGGCAAGGGAGCGGTCGACCTCGGCCAGCCGTTCCTGGGCGATGACGGAGATCAGCTCGGCGCCACGCCGAGAGCGCACGAAGGCGACCGAGCGCACGCCCTGCACGGTGAGGTCGGTCAGCAGGTCGGCCGTCTCGGCGGTGGCGGTGCGGCGGACCGGTGCGCCCTTCTCGCCGTGCAGCTCGGTGAGTGGGGGCTCCCACAAGGCGAACACCAGTTCCCCGCGTGGAGAGGCGTCGTCGGCGACCTCGGTCACCGGGAGGCCGGTGAGGCGGCGGGCGGCCACGGAGGGCTCCGCGGCGGTCGCGGAGGCCAGCAGGAAGACGGGCGACGCGCCGTAGCGCTGACACAGACGGCGTAGTCGGCGCAGAACTTGTGCCACGTGCGAGCCGAAGACGCCCCGGTAGGTGTGGCACTCGTCGATCACGACGTACTTGAGCGCCTTCAGGAAGGAGGACCAGGGCGGGTGCGAGGGCAGTATGCCGCGGTGGAGCATGTCGGGGTTGGTGAGGACGTAATTGGCGTACTGGCGGACCCATTCGCGTTCTTCCACCGGCGTGTCGCCGTCGTACACGGCGGCCCGGACAGCGGTGCCCAGCGGGTGTGAGAGTTCCTTCACCGAACGGCACTGGTCGGCCGCGAGGGCCTTGGTGGGAGCCAGGTACAGGGCGGTGGCACCGCGGCCGTTCGGTGCCTCGGAGCCGTCCAGGAGCGTCGACAGGACAGGCACGAGATACGCCAGGGACTTGCCCGACGCCGTGCCCGTGGCGACCACCACCGAGTCGCCGTCCAGGGCGTGCTCGGCGGCCAGTGCCTGGTGCGTCCAGGGGTGCTCGATGCCGGCCGACCGCACCGCCGCGATCACTTCCGGGCGAATCCGGTCCGGCCAGACGGCATGGCGACCCGCGCGGGGGGGCAAGTGCTCCGTATGAGTGATGCGCGAGGCCCGGCTCGGGCCCGAGGCGAGCCGGTCCAGGACCGTGCCCGGAGCGGGGCGGGTCGCGGTGTCCGTCGGGGATCGATCGGATCGGTGATTCTTGGCCATTGGCACCGAGTGTGTCACCGGCGTGACGGACAATGGGGCCAAGGCGTCGTGCACGCCTGCCGGTAAGTGATTGAATGCCATCGCGGCTGGCGTACGTCCCGGGGGCCGCAAGCCGAGGTGTCCCGAGGGGCGACCGCTCGATAGCAAGGTGCTGGAGGATCCGTGGACCTGTCCCTGTCGACCCGTACCGTCGGCGATCGTACGGTCGTCGAGGTCGGTGGCGAAATCGACGTATATACCGCGCCCAAGCTGCGCGAGCAGCTGGTCGAGCTGGTGAACGACGGGAATTTCCATCTCGTCGTCGACATGGAGGGCGTGGACTTCCTCGACTCCACCGGTCTCGGCGTGCTGGTCGGCGGGCTGAAGCGCGTGCGTGCCCATGAGGGCTCCCTGCGCCTGGTCTGCAACCAGGAGCGCATTCTGAAGATCTTCCGCATCACCGGTCTCACCAAGGTGTTCCCGATCCACACCTCGGTCGAGGAAGCGGTGGCGGCCACCGACTGATCCGGGCTGCCGCCGACCGATGCCGGGCCGCCGATCGGCCCGCGTCGTCGGCGCGCCCGGCCCCGGCGTACTGCCCGGGGCGGAAGAAGTCTCATCAGGGGGTCCGGGCTTTCGGCGGCCCGGCCCCCGACCGCACGCCCGAAGTCGCGAGGGGGATGCATGGCCACCGTTGAACTCCGCTTCAGCGCGCTGCCCGAGCACGTCAGGACCGCCCGACTGGTGGCGGCAGCGGTGGCGCGCAGGGCCGGAGTGGACGAGGCCGTACTGGACGAAGTGCGGCTCGCCGTCGGCGAGGCCTGTTCCCGCGCTGTCGGGCTGCACCAGAGCGCCGGTATCGCGGCGCCGGTGAAGGTGGCGCTGATCGAGGAGGAGAAACAGTTCTCCATCGAGGTCGGCGACGAGGCGCCGCATTCGGCCCCGGGCGACCGGGCGCCCGGCGGTGCCGCCGAGGAGGCGGACGCGGAGGCCGAGGAGGACGAGATGGGCCTCGCGGTCATCAGCGGTCTCGTCGACGACGTGGAGGTCAGTGCCGGGGAGCACGGCGGGCTGATCCGCATGACCTGGCCGACCACACCGCCGGCGGTCGCGCTCGCCTGAACCACCCCCGCGCCACCCGTTCGGCGCAACCCCGCTCACTCACAAGGGCCCTGCTCAGCAGGGCCCTTCGTGCTGCATTCTGGCGGCCACTTGCGACCATCTTCCTGCGTCCACCTGCGACCATAGGAATTCGTGAAGAAATTCACGATCAATCACCCGATTATTTGATCAAGCGCCAATGCGGGCGTCAATGCCTTTGGGGCGTTACCGCTTTCGGGTTCTCTGGCGTGATGTCGATCATTTGCTGAAGAGCAGGTGAAGGCTAATTCCGTTTACCGCGCTCTGTTTTGATCAGGTTCGGGTACCTACAATCCGTCCACATCTTGAGCTCAGCCCAAGCGTCAAGGAGGACGAATGGCGGGGCTTTCTACCCCTCATCAGTTGGGTCAACCCACAACCTTCGCAGCCGCAGTCCTGACCGACGACAACCGTGTCCTCGTGGCGATCATCGCGGTCGTCGCGGTCGCGGCCCTGATCGTCGCGGGAGTCCTGGTGCGCCAGGTGCTCGCGGCGGGCGAGGGCACCGACAGCATGAAGGAGATCGCGGGTGCGGTCCAGGAAGGCGCCAACGCCTATCTGGCCCGGCAGCTGCGCACGCTCGGCGTATTCGCCGTCGTGGTGTTCTTCCTGCTCATGCTGCTGCCCGCGGACGACTGGAATCAGCGCGCCGGACGGTCGGTGTTCTTCCTGATCGGCGCGGCATTCTCGGCGGTCACCGGCTATATCGGCATGTGGCTCGCCGTGCGCAGCAATGTGCGCGTCGCCGCGGCGGCCCGGGAGGCCACCCCGGCGGAAGGCGAGCCGGAAAAGGATCTCACCGCCGTCTCGCACAAAGCCATGAAGATCGCTTTCCGCACGGGCGGCGTCGTCGGCATGTTCACGGTGGGGCTCGGCCTGCTGGGCGCCTCCTGTGTGGTGCTGGTGTACGCGGCCGACGCGCCGAAGGTGCTCGAGGGCTTCGGCCTCGGGGCCGCCCTGATCGCCATGTTCATGCGTGTGGGCGGCGGCATCTTCACCAAGGCCGCCGACGTCGGCGCCGACCTGGTCGGCAAGGTCGAGCAGGGCATTCCGGAGGACGATCCGCGCAATGCCGCGACCATCGCCGACAACGTGGGCGACAACGTCGGCGACTGTGCCGGTATGGCGGCGGACCTGTTCGAGTCGTACGCCGTGACCCTGGTCGCGGCGCTCATCCTCGGCAAGGTCGCCTTCGGCGACTCCGGGCTCGCCTTCCCGCTGCTGGTGCCCGCGATCGGCGTGATCACCGCGATGATCGGCATCTTCGCGGTCGCGCCGCGCCGCAGCGACCGCAGCGGCATGACCGCGATCAACCGGGGCTTCTTCATCTCCGCGGTGATCTCGCTCGTGCTCGTGGCGGTGGCGGTCTTCATCTATCTGCCCGCGAAGTACTCGGACCTCGACGGCGTCACCGACACGGCGATCAGCGGCAAGGACGGCAACCCACGGATCCTCGCCGTGGTCGCGGTGGCCATCGGCATCCTGCTCGCCGCCGTGATCCAGCAACTGACCGGCTACTTCACCGAGACCAACCGCCGTCCGGTGATGGACATCGGCAAGACCTCGCTCACCGGTCCGGCCACCGTCGTCCTCGCCGGTATCTCGATCGGTCTCGAATCGGCCGTCTACACCGCCCTGTTGATCGGCCTCAGCGTCTACGGGGCGTTCCTTCTCGGCGGCACGTCCATCATGCTGGCCCTGTTCGCGGTCGCGCTGGCCGGCACCGGTCTGCTCACCACGGTGGGCGTGATCGTCGCCATGGACACCTTCGGTCCGGTCTCCGACAACGCCCAGGGCATCGCCGAGATGTCCGGGGACGTCGAGGGCGCGGGCGCGCAGGTGCTCACCAACCTGGACGCGGTCGGCAACACGACCAAGGCCATCACCAAGGGCATCGCCATCGCCACCGCCGTCCTCGCGGCATCGGCGCTCTTCGGGTCGTACCGTGACGCGATCACGACCAGCGTGCAGGACGTGGGCGCGAAACTGACCGGCCCGGGCGCGCCGATGAGCCTGTCGCTGGACATCTCGCAGCCGAACAACCTGGTCGGCCTGATCGCGGGTGCGGCGGTCGTCTTCCTCTTCTCCGGACTCGCCATCAGCGCCGTGTCGCGGTCGGCGGGTTCCGTCGTGTACGAGGTGCGGCGGCAGTTCCGCGAGAAGCCCGGGATCATGGACTTCACGGAGAAGCCCGAGTACGGCAAGGTCGTCGACATCTGCACCAAGGACGCCCTCAGGGAGCTGGCCACGCCAGGCCTCCTCGCGGTGATGGCGCCGATCTTCATCGGGTTCACGCTCGGTGTCGGCGCTCTCGGCTCCTATCTCGCGGGCGCGATCGGCGCCGGCACGCTGATGGCGGTGTTCCTGGCCAACTCCGGTGGTGCCTGGGACAACGCCAAGAAGCTGGTCGAGGACGGCCATCACGGCGGCAAGGGCAGCGAGGCCCATGCGGCCACGGTGATCGGTGACACGGTCGGCGACCCCTTCAAGGACACCGCCGGTCCCGCGATCAACCCGCTGCTGAAGGTGATGAACCTGGTGTCGCTGCTCATCGCGCCCGCGGTCATCAAGTTCTCGTACGGCAATGACAAGAACCTCGGCGTACGGATCGCGATCGCGGTCCTCGCGCTGCTCGTGATCGTCGGTGCCGTGTACGTCTCCAAGCGGCGCGGCATCGCCGTGGGCGACGAGGACAGTGCCGAACGGGTGAGCAAGTCGGCCGATCCCGCGGTGGTTTCGTAGGCCGTCTTACGACGTTCCGTTCAACGGACGGGCGGGTGGCGCGCATTGATGTGCCGCCCGCCCGTTCGTGTGTGCGCACGCCCTCAGGGTGAGCCTTCTCTCGCTTGGTGCAAAGAGGAGCAAACTGGTCCTTATCGGCTGTTCGGCATGCGACTGTCACCCATCCGGCGTGTAGGGTCCGGGGGCCGAGAGCCAGGGAAGGGACCGATCCGGTGAACAAAAAGCTCGCGGCCGCACTGTCCGGCGGTGCGGTACTCGTGGCGGCGCTGACGGGATGCACCAGCAGCGGCGGCGGAAGCGAAAACAACGACAAGCTGGATGCCTGGGCCAAGCAGGTCTGCGACGCGGTCCAGCCGCAGGCCAAGAAGATCGCGGCCGCCAACGCCGCGATCCAGAAGGAGACCTCCGACAACAGCGCGCCCGCGGACGTCCAGAAGACCGATGCGAAGGCTTTCCAGGACATGTCCGACGCCTACAAGGCGATCGGCGCCGCCGTGAACTCGGCCGGGGCGCCGAATGTGGACGGCGGCAGGAAGAAGCAGCAGGACGCGGTCAAGGAGCTCAACCAGCTCGGCGCGTCCTACGCCGCCCTGAAGAAGCAGGTCGACGAGCTCGAGACCAAGGACCAGGCGAAGTTCGCCGACGGCCTCAAGGACATCGCCACCCAGCTCGACAAGCTGAGCACGACCGGGAACGTCGCGCTGAAGAACCTCGAGGAGGGCGACGTCGGCCAGGCGATGGCCAAGCAGGAGAGCTGCAAGTCGGCCTCCTCCTCGGCCCCGGCGTCGGCGGGCTGAGCACCGGGGCGGGCGGCTGACGCGGGCCGGTTCGGGTACGTGCGATGTCGGTCCGAGCGGACACAATGGGGGACGTGAGTAACGCCACCCTGTCCCCCCTGCCGTCCTTTGACCGTCCCGATGTCGCCGCCGGGCTCCGTGCCGCCCTGCTCGGCGCCGCCTTCACCGCCGACGGGCTGCTCGAACTGCTCGGCGCCCCCGCGTACGCGGCCCTGGCCCGCAGCGAGACCGTGCCCGCACTCCGGGCCACCCGCGGGGACACGCCGCTGGAGACACTCGTACGGCTGTTCCTGCTCCAGCAGCCCGTGCCGCACGCGCGCGTGGCGGACCTGCTGCCCGTCGAGGAGTGCCTCGAGAGCCGGTGGCTGACGCGCGTCGGCGACGACGAGGTCGCCGCCACCGTGGACATCCGGCCCTACGGCGGCCCGGACGGCGAGGACTGGTTCATCGTGTCGGACCTCGGTTGCGCGGTCGGCGGCGCGGGCGGCGTCGGCGGCCAGAGCCGCCAGACGGACTCGGCCGTGGTCCTCGGCGTCGGCGGGGCCTCCACGACCCTGGCCGGCATCACCGTCCGCACGCCCGTCGCCGCCGCGCTCGACCTCGGCACCGGCTCCGGCATCCAGGCGCTGCACGCCGCCCAGCACGCCACCCGCGTGACGGCGACCGACCTCAACCCGCGCGCGCTGCACATCACCGCGCTGACGCTCGCCCTGTCCGGGGCCCCGGCGGCCGATCTGCGCGAGGGCTCGCTCTTCGAGCCGCTCAAGGACGACGAGACGTACGACCTGATCGTGTCGAACCCGCCGTTCGTGATCTCGCCCGGCGCCCGTCTGACCTACCGCGACGGCGGGATGGGCGGGGACGAATTGTGCCGCTCGCTCGTTCAAGGAGCGGGCGAGCGACTGAACGAAGGCGGGTTCGCGCAGTTCCTCGCCAACTGGCAGCACGTGGAAGGGGAGGACTGGCAGGACAGGATCAGGTCGTGGGTGCCTCGCGGTTGCGACGCCTGGGTCGTGCAGCGCGAGGTGCAGGACGTCACGCAGTACGCCGAGTTGTGGCTGAGGGACGCCGGTGACCACCGCGCCGACCCGGCGGAGTACCAGGCGCGGTACGACGCCTGGCTCGACGAGTTCGAGGCGCGCAAGGTCAAGGCGGTCGGCTTCGGCTGGATCACGCTGCGCAAGACGTCGGCCGCAGAGCCCTCGATCGTCGTGGAGGAATGGCCGCACCCGATCGAACAGCCCCTCGGTGAAACGGTGCGGGCGCACTTCGCCCGTCTCGACTATCTCCGTGGGCACGACGACGCCGCCCTGCTGGAGGGTCACTTCAGGCTCGTCGCCGAGGTCGTCCAGGAGCAGGTCGGGCTGCCCGGTGCCGAGGACCCGGAGCATGTGGTGCTGCGCCAGAACCGCGGTATGCGCCGCGCCACCCGGGTGGACACGGTCGGGGCCGGCTTCGCGGGCGTGTGCGACGGCACGCTGAGCGCGGGCCGCATCCTCGACGCCATCGCGCAGCTGCTGGGCGAGGACCCGGTGGTGCTGCGCGACAGCACGCCCGCGCAGATCCGGCTGCTGGTGGAACAGGGCTTCCTCGAACCGGCCGGCTAGCGCGCGGTCCGCGACCGGCCCCGGGCGGTGGCTACGGTGTCGGGCCGACCCGGGTGCGGGTCACCTGGCGTACGGATGCCCCTCGCGCCCGTCGGCCGCGCGCGACACGCGCGCACCACCCGTGCCGTACGGCACACCGGTCGGGTGACCGGCGTCGCACCGGGCCCGGACGCGGCCCGCACGGGGCCCGGCGCGACCCGGGACGCGCCGACGAGAAGAAAACGGCCGGAAAAATATCTGTGTCCTGTCTCGCACCGAGATTTTTCGCATATGCGTGCGAAAAGCTGTCGGCTCGCCGTTCACCTCGACTTCGCCCGCACGCCGCCCGTGCGTGGCAGTCTCCGGACCCTGGGCACTCATGGACGGCGGAAAAGGGGCGGGGCAGCCATGGAGAGCGGACCGGCGATCTTCGCGGGAGTGGTGTTCGCCCTGTTCGGAGGCGCATTGCTGGTGTGGACCGGCGCCCGGGTCCGACACCGCGAACCGGTTGCCCATGGCGTGAATCAGGTCGCGTCGGCCACCCTCGCCGGCCTCGCCGGAGCGGTCGCCCTGGGCCTCGGCGCGTACTGCCTCACCCGCCTGTGACCGCGGGTCGCGTGCTGCCGTACGCGTAAGGGGAGCGTCACGCTCCGGACAGGGTCGTGGTGGCGGCCCGGCACTCCGGGCGGCAGGAATACCGGTAGTCGGGTTACCGTTCGAGTGGCCGTTGTGGGCTTTTCCCGTTTGACACGGGGGCGGGATGTACCGTCACACTCCGCAGCGTCACCACGACACGACCCCGGGACACAGGCCCGGGGAGGCCCCAGCGTCGACCGGAGAGAAGAGCGAAGTTGTCCCCGACCAGCGAGACCGCACAGGGCGGCCGCCGACTCGTCATCGTCGAGTCGCCTGCCAAGGCGAAGACGATCAAGGGCTACCTGGGCCCCGGCTACGTAGTCGAAGCGAGCGTCGGGCACATCCGCGACCTTCCCAACGGCGCCGCGGAGGTGCCGGAGAAGTACACCGGCGAGGTCCGCCGCCTCGGCGTGGACGTCGAGCACGACTTCGAGCCGATCTATGTCGTCAACGCCGACAAGAGGGCCCAGGTCAAGAAGCTCAAGGATCTGCTGAAGGACTCCGACGAACTCTTCCTCGCCACCGATGAGGACCGCGAGGGCGAGGCCATCGCCTGGCACCTCCTGGAGGTCCTCAAGCCCAAGGTCCCGGTCAAGCGGATGGTCTTCCACGAGATCACCAAGGAGGCGATCCGCGAGGCCGTCGCCAACCCGCGCGACCTGAACCAGCGCATGGTCGACGCACAGGAGACCCGCCGCATCCTCGACCGCCTCTACGGCTACGAGGTCTCGCCGGTCCTGTGGAAGAAGGTCATGCCGCGCCTGTCGGCCGGCCGTGTCCAGTCGGTAGCGACCCGGCTCGTGGTGGAGCGGGAACGCGAGCGCATCGCCTTCCGTTCCGCCGAGTACTGGGACCTGACGGGCACCTTCGGGACCGGCCGTGCCGGCGACCCGAGCGACCCGTCGACCCTGGTCGCCCGGCTTCAGTCCGTCGACGGCAGGCGCGTCGCCCAGGGCCGTGACTTCGACTCGCTCGGGCAGCTCAAGACCGCGAACACCCTCCACCTCGACGAGGCGAACGCCCGCGCCCTCGCCGCCGCCCTGGAGAACACCCGGTTCTCGGTGCGGTCCGTCGAGTCCAAGCCGTACCGCCGCTCGCCGTACGCCCCGTTCCGTACGACGACGCTGCAGCAGGAGGCCAGCCGCAAGCTCGGCTTCGGCGCGAAGGCCACGATGCAGGTCGCGCAGAAGCTGTACGAGAACGGCTACATCACGTACATGCGTACGGACTCCACGACGCTGAGCGACACCGCGATCGCGGCCGCCCGCGCCCAGGTCACGCAGCTGTACGGCGCCGACTACCTGCCGCCGCAGCCGCGTACGTACGCCGGGAAGGTCAAGAACGCCCAGGAGGCGCACGAGGCGATCCGTCCTTCGGGTGATCGTTTCCGCACCCCGGCGGAGACCGGCCTGACCGGCGACCAGTTCAAGCTCTACGAGCTGATCTGGAAGCGGACCGTCGCCTCCCAGATGAAGGACGCGACCGGCAACAGCGTCACCGTCAAGATCGCCGGCACCGCCGCCGACGGCCGGGACGTCGAGTTCAGCGCGTCCGGCAAGACGATCACCTTCCACGGCTTCCTGAAGGCCTACGTCGAGGGCGCCGACGACCCGAACGCCGAACTCGACGACCGCGAGCGCAGGCTGCCCCAGGTGGGCGAGGGCGACGCGCTGACGGCCGAGGAGATCACGGTCGACGGGCACGCCACCAAGCCCCCGGCCCGCTACACCGAGGCCAGCCTGGTCAAGGAGCTCGAAGAGCGCGAGATCGGCCGCCCGTCGACGTACGCGTCGATCATCGGCACGATCCTCGACCGCGGCTATGTGTTCAAGAAGGGCACGGCCCTGGTGCCGTCCTTCCTGTCCTTCGCCGTGGTCAACCTCCTGGAGAAGCACTTCGGGCGGCTCGTCGACTACGACTTCACCGCCAAGATGGAGGACGACCTCGACCGCATCGCGCGCGGCGAGGCCAAGGCCGTGCCGTGGCTGAAGCGGTTCTACTTCGGCGAGGGCACGAACAACGGCAACGCGGCAGAGGCGGGCAACGGCGACGGGGACCACCTCGGCGGCCTCAAGGAACTGGTGACCGACCTGGGCGCGATCGACGCGCGCGAGGTGTCGTCGTTCCCCGTGGGCAACGACATCGTGCTGCGGGTCGGCCGCTACGGCCCCTACATCGAGCGCGGCGAGAAGGACACCGAGCAGCACCAGCGCGCGGACATCCCCGACGACCTCGCCCCGGACGAGCTGTCCGTCGAGCTCGCGGAGGAACTGCTCGCCAAGCCGAGCGGCGACTTCGAGCTGGGCACGGACCCGCAGAGCGGCCACCAGATCATCGCCAAGGACGGCCGCTACGGCCCGTACGTCACCGAGGTGCTCCCCGAGGGCACCCCGAAGACCGGCAAGAACGCCGTCAAGCCGCGTACGGCCTCGCTGTTCAAGTCGATGTCGCTGGACACGGTGACCCTCCAGGACGCGCTCCGGCTGATGTCGCTGCCGCGCGTCGTCGGGACCGACGCGGACGGCGTGGAGATCACCGCGCAGAACGGCCGCTACGGCCCGTACCTGAAGAAGGGCACGGACTCGCGGTCCCTGCAGGCCGAGGACCAGATCTTCACGATCACGCTGGAGGAGGCCCAGGCGATCTACGCCCAGCCGAAGCAGCGTGGCCGCGCGGCCGCCAAGCCGCCGCTGAAGGAGCTGGGCGAGGACCCCGTCAGCGGGAAGCCGGTCGTCGTCAAGGACGGTCGCTTCGGGCCGTACGTCACCGACGGCGAGACCAACGCGACCCTGCGCTCGGGCGACAGCGTCGAGGCGATCACCCCGGAGCGCGGCTTCGAGCTCCTCGCCGAGAAGCGCGCCAAGGGCCCCGCCAAGAAGACGGCGAAGAAGGCGCCCGCGAAGAAGGCCACCGCCAAGAAGGCTCCGGCCAAGAAGGCGACCGCCACCAAGACGGCCGCCAAGAAGACGACCGCGGCGAAGAAGACGACGACGGCCAAGAAGACCGCCGCCAAGAAGGCGACGACGGCCTCGAAGGCCACCGCTTTCAAGACGTCGGCGGACGACTGAGACCGGCGGTCTGTGGAGGACTGAGACAGACAGGTCTGTGGAGGACTGAGACCGCCGGTCTTCGCCTCCCGATTCCCGTCCTGATTCACATTCTGTTCGCAAAACGAACGCCCCGGCATCACTTTGGTGTCGGGGCGTGCGCACGTTCGGACGGGGCGCGGCGGGCTGTCGGTCCCTGCCGATAGGCTGAAAGCATGACGCGAGCCGAGCAGCCAACGGCCCTCACCACAGCACCCGACGACACCCTGGTGGCGGACTCCCGCGAGCGGGCGGTCCGCGCCCTGCTGCGCCAGCCGCAACTCAAGCGGTTGTGGAGCGCACAGCTCGTGAGCGGCGTGGGCGACGCCCTCGCGCTCCTCGTGCTGGTCCTGCTCGCCCTCCAGGCGGCGATCGCCGAGGGGTCGTTCGGCGGCGGCTACCGGGGCGTGGCGTTCGCAGTGGCGACCGTCTTCGGGGCGCGCATTTTGGCCACCCTGCTCTTCGGCGCCGTACTCCTCGGGCCGCTCACCTCTCTGACCTCGCAGGACGGCCCGCTCGACCGCCGCTGGACCATGGTCGGCGCCGACGGTCTGCGCGCCGTACTGCTGATCATCGCGCCCCTGTGGATCGACTGGACGCCGGCCAACGCGCTGGCGGTCCTGCTGGTCACCGCTTTCGTGACCGGTGTCGCAGAGCGCTTGTGGTCGGTGTGCCGCGAGAGCGCCGCCCCCGCCCTGCTGCCCGCCCCGCCCCCCGAGGGCGCGACGGTACGGCCGCTGCCGGACCACATGGACGCCCTGCGCCGCCTGTCGCTGCGCACGGGCTTCGTGGCGGTCCCCCTGTCGGCCGCCGCGCTCGTCGCCGCGGCGCTGCTCAACAACCTCCTCGGCACCGTGAGCGCCTGGTTCGCCCAGCATCAGGCGGCCCTCGGCTCGTACGTCGCGGCCGGTCTGTTCGCCGCGTCCCTGTCCGTGCTGACGTACCTGGAACTGCCTGACGCGCGCACCCCGCGCCCGCGGTCCCCGCTGGAGGGACTGCGCCGCCCCAGGACGGGCACGGGCGTGGACACCGGTCGCACGGGGGCCGTTCCGCTGCTCGTCCTCGCCTGCGCCGCCGTCGCCGGGGCGATCTCCGCCGCCGTCGCCGTGTCCGTGCTGCAGGCCAAGGACCTGGGCGGTGGCCCGGTGCTGTACGGGCTGCTGGTGCTCGCCCTGACCGGCGGAGTCGTCGTCGGCATCCGTACGGCCCCCGCCGTGCTGCCCTCGCTCTCCCGCCGCCGGCTGCTGTCGCTCGCGATCGCCTTCACCGGCGTCGCGCTGCTTGCCGCCGGGCTCGTCCCGGACGTCACCAGCGTGCTGCTGATCGTCGCGCTCGCCGGGGTCGGCGCCGGCATCGCCGCCAACACCGGGCACACGCTGCTCGACCAGGAGACCGAGGACTACCGTCGGCCGCGCACCACCGAACACCTGCACGCGGTCGTACGGGTCTTCGTGGCGCTCGGCGCGCTGATCGCGCCCCTGATGGCGGCCCTCATCGGCCCGCACCGGCTGGAGAACGGCAAGTTCGTCTTCGCGCACGGCGGCGCCGCCTTCACCCTCATGCTGGTCGGCGCGCTGCTGCTGCCGGTGGCCGCGCTGGTGCTGGCCAAGGTCGACGACCGCTCCGGCGTGCCGCTGCGGCACGACCTGCGGGACGCGCTGCTCGGCGGCGACGACCCGGCACAGACACCGGCCACGAACGGCTTCTTCATCGCCCTGGAGGGCGGCGACGGCGCAGGGAAGTCCACCCAGGCCGAGGCCCTCGCGGAGTGGATCCGGGCCAAGGGCCACGAGGTCGTGCTCACCCGCGAGCCCGGTGCGACTCCCGTGGGCAAGCGGCTGCGCTCGATCCTGCTGGACGTGTCGTCGGCGGGGCTCTCGCACCGGGCGGAGGCCCTGCTGTACGCGGCGGACCGCGCCGAGCACGTCGACACGGTCGTACGGCCCGCGCTGGAGCGGGGGGCCGTCGTCATCTCCGACCGGTACATCGACTCGTCGGTGGCCTACCAGGGGGCGGGCCGGGACCTGTCCCCGACCGAGATCGCCCGGATCAACCGCTGGGCGACCAACGGCCTCGTCCCCCATCTGACCGTCCTGCTGGACGTCGCCCCGGAGGCCGCCCGCGAGCGGTTCACCGAGGCTCCGGATCGGCTGGAGTCGGAGCCTGCCGAGTTCCACGCGCGCGTGCGGGCCGGATTCCTGACGCTGGCCGCCGCCGACCCCGGGCGCTATCTGGTCGTGGACGCGGGCCAGGAGCCCGAGGCCGTCACGACCGTGATCCGGCACCGGCTCGACACCGTGCTTCCGCTGTCCGAGGCCGAGGTGAAGGCCGCCGAGGAGGCCCGCAAGGCCGCCGAGGCGGAGGCCCGCCGCAAGGCCGAGGAGGAGGCCATGCGCAAGGCCGAGGAGGAGCGCCTGGAGCGTGAGCGCCAGGAACAGCTCGCCAAGCTGCGCGCCGAGGAGGAGGAGCGCAAGCGGCGCGAGCTGGAGGAGGCGCAGCGGCGCGAGGCCGAGCGGCAGGCGGAGGAGGCCCGGCAGCGGGCGGAGGAAGCACGCAGGCGGGCCGAGGAGGAGCGGGCCCGGCTGCTGGCCGAGGAAGAGGCCCGTGCCGCCGAGGAGGCCCGGCGCAGGGCCGAGGAGGAGCGGCGGCGCAAGCAGGCCGAGGAGGAGGCCAGGCTGCACGCCGAGGCCGAGGCCCGGCGCCTGGAGAAGCAGCGCAAGGCCGAGGCGGCGCTGCTGCGCGCCGAGGAGGCCCGGCGCCAGGCGGCAGCGGCGTCGGCCGCCGCCGACGTGGCCGCACAGCAGCCCGCGGCACCCCAGCCGACGGTCACCGCGACACCCCGGCCCGCGGCTCCCGCCGTTGCGCAGGAGGCGGCGACCGTGCCGACGCCCGTGGTTCGGGCAGACCAGGCAGAGTCCGAGGGCGGTGCCAAGGGCGAGCAGCGCGACGGTCGGCCGTCCCGGTCCCGCAAGCCGTCCGGGGAGTCCGAGTCCGAGGTGACGGCGAAGCTTCCGCAGCCGCCGGTACCTTCCGGTGCCGCGGACGAGACGGCCGTGCTGCCTCCCGTGGCTCCGGGCGCCGCGGACGAGACGGCCGTGCTGCCTCCGGTTGCTCCCGGTGCAGCGGACGAGACGGCCGTGCTGCCTCCCGTGCGGGGCGGGGATCCGGCGGAGCGGATGCCGCAGGGGTTCTTCCGGGACGAGCGGCCGACCGCCGGTCCCGCCGCCCCCGACGACCGTACGCGGGAGCTCCCGCAGGTCGACGAGGACGGAGCTGCGCGACGGCGGCCGCGGTCCGACTGGGCCGAGGAGACGCCGCTGGACGATCTGCCGACGCTGGCGGACGAGTTGCTGGGGTCGTACGAGAACGACGGGCACGACGAGGACCAGGGCGGCCGGGGCCGCGGGCGGGGACGCCGGGGCTGAGGGGGCCGACGGGGCCGACGGGGCCGCGCGGTCCGGAACGTCACCACGGCCCCGTCCGTCAGTGGCCGCCCGCAGGGCTGTCAGTGGTCGCCCGCACAATGGACACCGGAACGCGAAATGTGACGGAAGGGCGGCGTGACCCATGACGGTGTGGGACGACCTCGTCGGGCAGGAGAAGGTGAGCGAGCTGCTCGACGCGGCCGCTCGGGACGCCGACGCGCTCGTCACCGCGGTTGCCGCGGACGCCCCGCCGCCGGAGGCGTCGAAGATGACGCACGCCTGGCTGTTCACGGGCCCGCCCGGCGCGGGCCGCAACCAGACGGCGCGGGCCTTCGCCGCGGCCCTGCAGTGCGTGAGCCCCGACCGCGCCCTCGGCGGGGCCCCCGGCTGCGGCTTCTGCGACGGCTGCCACACGGCGCTGATCGGCACCCACGCGGACGTCACCACGGTCGCCGCGGTCGGCTCCGAGATCCTGGTCAAGGACATGCGGGACACGGTCCGCAAGTCGTTCACGTCACCGGCGAACGGCCGCTGGCAGGTCATCCTCGTCGAGGACGCGGAACGGCTGAACGAGAAGTCCGCCAACGCCGTCCTCAAGGCCGTGGAGGAGCCCGCCCCCCGCACGGTCTGGCTCCTGTGCGCCCCGTCGCTGGAGGACGTGCTGCCCACCATCCGCTCCCGCTGCCGCCACCTCAACCTGCGCACGCCCTCGGTCGACGCCGTCGCCGACATGCTCGTACGGCGCGAGGGCATCGAGCCCGACGTGGCCGCCGCCGCGGCCCGCGCCACCCAGGGCCATGTCGACCGGGCCCGCCGCCTGGCCACCGACCCGGCCGCCCGCGAGCGCCGCGCCGCCGTGCTGAAGCTGCCGCTGCGCCTCGACGAGGTCGGCTCCTGCCTCAGGGCCGCCCAGGAGTTGGTCGACGCGGCCGCGGAGGACGCCAAGCAGCTCGCCGAGGAGATGGACGGCAAGGAGACCGAGGAGCTGAAGGCGGCGCTGGGCGCGGCCCAGGGCGGGCGACTGCCGCGCGGCACGGCGGGCGTGATGAAGGACCTGGAGGACATGCAGAAGCGCCGCAGAACCCGCACGCAGCGCGACAGCCTGGACCTCGCCCTGACCGACCTCACGGCGTTCTACCGCGATGTCCTCGCCCTCCAGCTCGGCTCCCGCGTCGCCATCGCCAACGCGGACGCCGAGGACGCCCTGGAGCGGCTGGCCCGTGGCAGCTCCCCGGAGTCGACCCTGCGCCGCATCGAGGCGATCTCGGCCTGCCGCGAGGCCCTCGACCGCAATGTGGCGCCCCTGCTGGCGGTGGAGGCGATGACAATGACTCTGAGAGCGGGCTGACAATGTCTCTGAGAGTGGGCTGAATTCATCACCCGCGGTTGACGACGTCATCCGTACGAGCCGCATTGCGGACGCACAGCACTTATACCGTCGCTCAGGGTTACGCTCAGATGATGCACAATAGGCGAACCTCCCGCCGGCTTCGACCCCGAACCCGACCCCGCCTCCGAACTCGACTCCGGCCTCGTGGTGGGGCCGCGGCCGCCCTCCTGGCGGCAGCCGCCCTGCTCGTCTCCGCGTGCTCCTCCGGGAACCCGTCCACGTCGACCAGCGAGGCGCCGACGCAGGCGGAGGCGGCGCTGGCCGCGCTGCCCCGCTCGACGCCGGCCGCGCTGAAGCCGTACTACGGACAGAAGCTCGCTTGGCGCGACTGCGGAGTCCCCGACTTCGAGTGCGCGACGCTGAAGGCTCCGCTGGACTACGCCAAGCCCGGCGCCGGAGACGTCAAACTCGCCGTCGCCCGCAAGAAGGCCAGCGACAAGGGCAAGCCGCTCGGCTCACTGCTGGTCAACCCGGGCGGGCCGGGGGGCTCGGCGGTCGCGTACCTGCAGCAGTACGCCGGCCTGGGCTACCCGGAGGAGGTCCGTGCCCGCTACGACATGGTGGCGATGGACCCGCGCGGCGTCGCCCGCAGCGAGCCCGTCGAGTGTCTCGACGGGCGTCAGATGGACACGTACACGCAGACGGACGTCACCCCCGACGACCAGAAGGAGACGAACGCGCTGGTCGGGGAGTACAAGAAGTTCGCGGAGGGGTGCGGGGCCCACTCGGCGGGTCTGCTCCGCCATATCTCCACCGTCGAGGCGGCCCGGGACATGGACGTCCTGCGGTCGGCGCTCGGGGACCCGAAGCTGAACTACGTGGGCGCGTCGTACGGCACGTTCCTCGGCGCGACCTACGCAGGGCTGTTCCCGGAGCGGGTGGGCCGCCTGGTCCTTGACGGTGCTATGGACCCGTCCCTGAACGCACGCAGGCTGAACCTCGACCAGACGGCGGGCTTCGAGACCGCGTTCCAGGCGTTCGCGAAGGACTGCGTACGGCAGTCCGACTGCCCGCTCGGCGGCAAGGGCACGACCCCCGCACAGGTCGGCGACCACCTCAAGGCCTTCTTCCGCAAGCTCGACGCCCACCCCGTTGCCACGGGTGACCCCGACGGACGCAAGCTCGGCGAAGCGCTCGCCACCACGGGGGTGATCGCGGCGATGTACGACGAGGACGCCTGGCCGCAACTGCGTGACGCACTGAGCGCGGCGATGAACGAGAACGACGGCGCCGGGCTGCTCTCCCTCTCCGACAGCTACTACGAGCGCAGCGGCAACGGCCACTACACGAACCTGATGTCTGCCAACGCCGCCGTGAACTGCCTGGACCTCCCGGCGGCCTTCACCGGCCCCGACCAGGTGAAGAAGTCCCTGCCCGCCTTCGAGAAGGCGTCCCCCGTCTTCGGCGAGGGCCTGGCCTGGGCCTCCCTGAACTGCACCTACTGGCCGGTTCAGCCCACGGGTGCACCCCACCGCA
The DNA here is from genome assembly GCF_025642155.1 of Streptomyces sp. HUAS 15-9. NCBI lineage: Bacteria > Bacillati > Actinomycetota > Actinomycetes > Kitasatosporales > Streptomycetaceae > Streptomyces > Streptomyces qianjiangensis. The sequence continues at coordinate 4,765,217 of NZ_CP106798.1, forward strand.
TCGAGGCCAGGGGCGCGGCGCCGATCGTGGTCGTCGGCACCACCCGCGACCCCGCGACCCCATACGGCTGGGCCCAGTCCCTCGCCCGCCAGCTCTCCTCCGGCCGGCTCCTCACCTACGTCGGCGACGGCCACACCGCCTACGGTCGCGGCAGCACCTGCATCGACTCGACGATCAACGCCTACCTCCTCCACGGAACGCCCCCCACGCAGGGAAAACGCTGCTCGTAGCCACCCCACCGGTCCCGGGAGCCCCACTCCCGGGGCATGGTCGGAGCACCCCCGGAAACTGTGTAGACTTACCGACGTTGCTGATCGCACCATAGTGCGGACAGCGCGCCGCCTTAGCTCAGATGGCCAGAGCAACGCACTCGTAATGCGTAGGTCTCGGGTTCGAATCCCGAAGGCGGCTCCATAAAAAGCCAGGTCAGGCCCCATCTGGCCTGGCCTTTTCCCATTCCCTTGATCGATTCGCGGTCTACACCACTGCCCTGTGAGGTCTTACGAGGGCCAGATGGGTCCAACACGGAGCCGGGAGCGCCTTACGCATTGTAATGCGTAGGTCTCTGGTTCGAGTCCCGAAAGCGGATCCGAGAAAAGCCTGGCCAGGCACCCCCTGACCTGACCTTTTCTCATTTACTTGATCAACTTCTGGTCCAAGCCACCTGCCGATTGGGCCCTGAGGTGCCCGGTGAGCCCAATCTGGGCCCCGGTCGGACCTCCGTCCGTCCGTCTCCGTGTCCTTCTTTTCATCTTCCTTCTGGCCTTCTGCTGCCCGGTATGTGGTGATGGGGTACAAGGCCGAGGTCGTTGCGGCGTGCATCTCAGGCAGCACCGCCTGGTACGTGTCGGTCGTCATCCGCATCGACGTGAGCATCGCCTGCATGGTCGTGAGCGTGATGTCGACGGCTAGCGCCAGACTCTCCGCCTCATCGGCGGCAGGCCGGACAGCTCTACCAGCGCGGTCGGAGAAGAACTACGGGTACGTTCGCGGTTCGATGACGTGGGTGCGGTGCTCCAGGCGGCGCGCGTTGCCGGAGACGATCCAGGGAAGACGCCCTGAGCGTGGCGGGCGCGAAGGCCGCGCATCTTGAGTACGCCGAGGCGGGGGAACAGGTACAGCTCGAAGCGCCCCGACTGTCATGCCGGGGGACGCTGGTTTTCATGGACCGGTCGGGCGTGCAGATTCGTCCCTATGATGCGCTCCTCGGCGTCGGAGAGCAGTCGTAGTCGGCCAGCGTGCCCGCACACCGAAGCATGCCGTCACCGGCATGCGGGCTAACCCGTCAGATCTCCTTGAACGTTCCGCTTATGCCGAGTTCTTCCAGGCACTGCTGGATCTGCTCGGCCTCATCGGCCTGAATGACTAACTGGAGAGTCCCCTGCAGATAGCTGATCTGCCTTTCGTCTAGGGCCATGTAGAACGCCCGGAAGAGTGCAGCGAAACCGTCGGCGCTGTCGCCGTTGGCCAGGAGGTTCTTGGTGAACGAGAAGGCGACCTGCCGGTCCCTGACCTGCTCCCTTTCTGGGGATTGGTCCGGACTCGGCCCCTCGGTCTCCCGCTGCCGAGGCATGCTCGGTGTGTCGACAGCTGGGCTGCCTGGCTTGTGCGTCGAGCCGCTATCGACGGTGTTGTCGGCACTCAAGGAGCATCGACCTTCGTGAACTGGCTGGTCGCAGCTGGCGCACGTCTTGGGTTGTGGCTTGGCGAGGCGCAGGCCCGTGCTCGCCAGGTTGACCTGTCCGGGGGCTGTGACCTCCACCTCGGTGCCCGCTCCGTCAACGATGCTAAGCAGGCCCTGGCTGACAGCATCGTAGATCGCCTGTTGAAGGTCGCGGTCACCCCCGTAAAGCAGCGGCAAACGTGGGGCGCTGTAGAAGGCGGCTCGGATGTCGGAGAGGGTTTTGCCGTAGTCGTGGTCGCGAAGGTTGTGCAGGAGAGCCTTGGCGCTGAACTGGCCAGTGTCGAAAACCTTGTCCCGAGCGGCGAGGCCCTTCCAGACGAGCATGCCGTCGAGGGCGGTGATGTTGTCCTTGTCGAATGTGAGTTGGTCGAGGTACCGCTCTCCGTCCGGGTCGGGCTGGGCCAGGTAGGCGACATGCTGGTACGCCCGCTTGAGCGCCTTCTCCAGCTGAGTCTTGGCCTCGGCGAGCTCCTTGGCACCGATCGTCTTGAGTTCGTCGTCGTTCTGAATTTCGGGCGCCTGCAGGGCCTTCTGCCTTGCCAGGTACTCCACCGCTAAGTTCCGTGCAAGAGCGCGCTGCTGGGTGTTCACCACGGCGTACACCGCGCTGCTGGCCCACTGGACGGGGAGCTGTTGCGCACCTTGCCCGAGCCCCATGGCGACGGTGAGTGCCTCGAGGGTCGGCTTTTCCATGCCGTTGCGCAGGCTGTACTGCGCCGGGTCGAGGACGATGAGCCGGGTGGTGTAGGCGGTGTCCAAGCCGGCCGTGGCGAGGACGTCGGCGGGATTGCGCTGGGGGTCCGCCGGCACGAACTGCAGATCGCGGAATGGGCCGCTGCTGGCCAGCCTCTTCGCGATGTCGGCGATTACCGCGTCGCGTTCGGTCTCGGTGATGGTGCGCCGGATGTTCTTCACCAGCATGCGGTGGGTGAGCCGGGTGGAGAGGAAGTAACGGGCTGGCTTGTTGTTGCCCTGACCGGGAGTGATGTCGAGCGCGCTCATCCCTTGGTTCGGATTTACCAGCTCATCGACGACGCCGTCGGCGTCGGTGACGGTATACGCGGCCTCCGGCACGCTGGTGGCCGCCTTGACCTCAGGGGCACTGGCTCCGCGGCCCCGCCCCGGGCGCAGGGTGCCGACAACACTCGCCAGGAAGATGAAGGTGGCCGCCCGTTCAGCCGCGCGTGGATTGTTCGTGCCCCAGGTGCTGGACTGCCGTTCGAGGTCCTGGCGGCGCGCTGCGCCTGACGAGCCGTCGTGGTTGATGACCTCGATCTCGGCCAGGCTCCGATAGTTCGCGATGGTGCGGTCGTCCTCCACCAGGCCGCTGCCCAGGAGCGCCTCTCGGACGGTGCTGTCCGACAGCGGCAGGTCTCCGGGCCCTATGAGCGCCGGCACCCACTCGCCTGCCTTACCGCGCTGCTGCAGGGCATAGACCGTGGCGGCGAAGATGCGGATCGTGGACCGGACCCGTTGGAATCCGGTGACCTTGCTCCACTCCGACTGAGCCAGGCTCATCAGCATGGGATGGAAGGGGTAGCAAGCTGTCATCTCTGCACGCCAGTTGCGGCGCCACGCAGCTCCGATCGGGTCCCAGACCTGCTTGCTCCAGGTCTTGTCTGTCAGCACTTCCTCGTAGAGCGCAGCAGTCGCAGCGAGCACCTCACCGGCGGGTTCCGCATCGAACAGCCGGCGGCGGAGGATGTCGGCGAAGTCGCCCACGCCGGTCACGGTGGTCGGCAAGCCGTTGCGGTCGAGCTGGCTATTCAGGTCGTCGCGGCGGGCCTGAGCGGCGGGCGAGAGCGCGGTCTTGTCGATGTCGGAGGCGATCATCACGACCAGCATCGCGACATGAGGGACGTCATTGACGACATCGAGCAGGGCCCGTAGGAACGCCATGTCCTGGGCCGCCAGGTCGGTCTGGTTTGCGCCGTCCAGTCCGTTGCCGATGTAGTCGAGCACCTCGTCGACGATGATCAGTACGGGGCGGTTCACCGCGCTGATGGCCTCGGCGATCTTGTGCTTGTCGCTCCAGAACCGCCGATAGCGTTCGAAGAGGGTGTAGTCCTTGGAGAAGAGACGCCACAGGAAACGCTCGTAGAGGTTGACCGCGGGCCCGTCGAACTCCTGTACCCCGGCCCCTGGGGTCATGTTGTCGCAGGGCAGAACGACGACATGTGGACGTCCGAGGCCGCCGGCAAGCGGGTGGCCGATTCTGGCCCTCGCGCGCTCGTTCACCCTTTGGCCGAGCTCGGTTCCCAGCAGCGCCCTTGGATTGGCGGCCAGATGGTAGGCGCCGATGCATGCGTGCGACTTACCACCGCCCATGCCCTGGTCGAGTCGGGTGACTGCTCGGGCTTTCAAGTAGTCGTCGCCACCACCGATGCGGACTGCGATTTCGGTGAGCAGGTCGATGAGCCGTTCGGCCGGGTGAGTGATGTCACCGTAGTAGTCGGCGTCGGCATAGGGCGGCCGGTCGGCTCCCGTGGCGTGAACGGCTCGGAACAGCGACATCTGTACGTCATCGATCTGCCCGGAGGCGCTGTGGATCTCCTGGCGGAGCTTGAGTGCCTTCCACCACGGCGTCACGTTGGTCGTCATGGCTGCTCTCCTGGGCTGGTGGACACGAGGATCACGGGGGTGGTGTTGGTCGTCATCACGTAAGCCGCAACTGGACGTCGTCGATGAGTTGAAGCTGGGATTTTTCGTAGTTGTTCGCGGCGGCTGCCTCGGCGGCACTGACCACGCCGACCCGGTTGCGCAGCACGCGGGTGAAGCGGACGGAGTCTGGGTCGTTGTCGGGAAGCCGGTCCGCGAGGAACTGGACTGCGGCCCACAGGAAGGTGTCGTCGGCCGCGTGTTCTGCGTCCGCCAGTACCTGCCCCATGGCCTGGAGGCCCTCCTCCGAGGCAGCTGCGAGTGCGAGGGCGATGTCGATGACGGTCGAATCTCCGTCGATCTTGCCCTCGTAGTCGCGGGCGGCGATGAACCGCACACCCTTGTCGGCATCAGGAACCAGGTCGCGTATCGCTGCCAGGTCGAGCGAGGAAGCCAGAGCCTGCCAGCGCAGTTCGGACTTCGCCCGGATCTGGCGGTTGTAGAGCGTAATCCACCACAACGCGAACCGCGTTCGAGCGTCAAAGGTCTCCAGCGGCTGGTGATTGATCTCGACGGCCATGGCCTCCTGGACTGCAGCTCGCGCCAGCGGAAGAAACGTGTAGATGTCGACGGGTTCGCCCTTGGCGTCGAGGACCTCGCTGTAACGGCCGACGACCTCCATGGCCGGTCCGGCAGCGGCCATCAGCATGTCTGCCGGGGCCAAGCCCCACCGCTCCCAGTCCGGGTAACGCTGCTTGATCTCTGCCTTGATCTCCGCCTCGACCGCGCCCTTGCGCCCAGGGGATCGTCCGGGCGCCATGGGGCGGCACGTCATGGTCAGGGTGGTCTCGATGTTCGCCTTGCCCTGATGGTTGCTGGCCTCGGTGTTCGCAGGCCAGGACCCCGTCATCACCAGGCCGGCCTTCTCGATGGCCGTGAGCAGGCGCTGCCAGACCTCCGGGTCTCCGGATCCGAACACGATGGTCACCAGTCCGTTGTCGCGGACCACGCGACGCATCTCGCCGAACGCCTGGGCGATCTTCGTGTCGTAGTGCTCGCGAGTTCGGTGCTCGTTAGGAGCCTCTCCCCGGACCCGCTTGACGATGATCTCTTCCGATTTCTCCTGGCAGCCGTGTTCGTCGGAAGTGACGACGAGCTCGGGCCAGGTGCTGTGCAGGGCGCGCTTCAGCCATGCGTAGATCAGATCGGAGGAGTCGGCATACGCGATCATCTCGTCATACGGCGGGTCAGTCACCACAGTGTTGATGGACGCGTCCCTCAGGTTCATCGAGGTGGCCGACCCCCGAGTCACGCTGACCGGCGTCCCCTGAATGTCAGTCATCAGGTTTGAGAGTGTCGCCATGCTGCTCTTGCACAGCGACGACCACGATCCCGGACCGGTGCCGATCCCCACCTCGAAAAAGTCCTGGGAGAACACAATCGACCCCTGGTTCGCGTAAATATCGTGAACCTTGTTGAGCTTCGGATCGAGAGCGCAACCGCGTGTAGCTCTCCGCAGCTTCCGCGCGACGACCGCCCCTGCGTAACCACTCAGCGTTCGCGCATAGTCAGGGCTCACCCCCGCCTTGTACATGAGTTCGTCGGCCACCTCGGCGATGGACCGGGTGAGCATGACGAAGGCCAGGGTCTGCCGATCGCACATGAAGTCGCCGTAGGTGCGCGCCCCGTAGATGGACGGCCCGATGATGTTGTTGTTGCCCGGTGCGATCCGTTCGTCCGGTACGGCACTCAGAAACGGACTCGGGTCGGACAGCTCACGTAGTGCCGCGGGTGTTGTGGCGACAGCCGAGAGCTCTGCCTGGGTGGGTTCCCGGTACTCCTTGCCGAAGTCGTCCGAGTGGTCGGCCACCACCAGGAGCATGTCTGTGGCGCGCCTCTCGTCGGTGAGTCGGCGATGCACATCGAGTGGGTGCACATGACTGCAGAAGGGGCAGATCGCAGACTTCCCCGGCAGCGTGCGACCCTCAGCCGTACGAGCGCGCGTCAGTGTTGGAGTACGCGTTGGAGGGCCCTCGTGCACCACCGCTGCGCAGGTACCGGCAGCCGGGTCGGCTTCGATGTAGAACGACTGGCCGGGATCGATGACAGGCGGAGCGCCCTTGCGACCGCGCTTCTGACTCGGCCTTCGCAGCTCGTACGAGCCGACCAGAGGGAACCGGTTGCCGCACTCCTGGCACGGTATGGCGATGGCCCACAGATACCCCCACGGCCGTTTGCCGTTGACCTCGGGGTAGTAGTCCGCCATGGCTGCCGTCCACCGGCGTCCCACCTCATCGAGAGTTGCGCGAACGTCAACAAGCAGCCGGGGCCGGTCATCGTAGAGGGCGTCGCTTTCCTCGGCGAACGGCAGGCTCGGCTCCTGAGACCAGTCCCGGAGAGGGAAGTCGGTGAGGAGTGTGCTGGCCAGCACCGCGACCGGGCTGTAGTCGACACCATGGGCCTCAAGCCCGAGCCGCCCCGCCTCGAGCGGGATCATTCCGCGCCCGCTGAACGGGTCCAGGACTGATGCGCCCTCAGGGTTCGCTTTGAGGATCTCGTCGTGGAGCGTCTGCCAGGCGGCGTAGCGCCCGGACATGGCCTTGTGTACCAGCTCTTGAAGACGCTGTTGCTCAGCCTGATCCTCCGGCCAGGGCAGCAGCGAGCAGACCACCGCAGCCTTGGCCTGTGCGACTGGACGCTTCGCGAACCACGGGAACAGCCCGATCTCGGTCGCACCGCTTCCCCATCCTGCTGAACTGTTCGCCGAAACCTCGGCACAGGGGAACCAGCGTTCAATCATTCGGGTCATGCGTTGCTCCCGGGGGCGTTCTTGAGGCTGCTGCCCGGGACACGGAACACCGCGTTCCCGGTCATGACGTTCGCGAAGAGGGTGGCGGGGTCCTGGTAAGCGCCGAAGAATCGGCCCTTGCCATCGGCGCACTGGTCGATGACGTAGAGCCAGTACTCCTTGCGGTGCTGGGTCGCGATGAGGACTTCGTTGCCTGTCATCCGGATGCCGTCGCTGGCCGCGCTGCCCAGCACGCCCTTGACCTCGACATGGCGGACCTGGCTGTGGCGGCGAGCTTCCAAGTCGTAACCACGGCCCTCGGTGTGGACATCGGCCACGGTCCAGCCGTCGTCCTCAAGGAGCTGCTGCACGCGCCGCATGGAAACCAGCTCGGCGTCGATCTCGGCCTGGACGCTGATGTCGGCGGTGGCCAGGACGCGGATTCGACCCACCTGCTTCGGTTCGGTCAGATGCACGTCCGCGAGCCGCTCAAGCTCTTCGAGTCGCTGAGCGGTCTGGGTCTGAAGCCGGTGCCGCAGCTCAAGACGGGCGGCGCGGTCATCGATGCGATCGGTCAGGCTCAGCGGCAGGTTGGTCAGGTCGCGGCGGGCCTGGGCGAACCAGTCGGCGCGCACCTTCCGGTGCTCCGCGACGGTCGTGGCGGCCACTTCACGGGCGGCTGTGAGCGCGTGGCCCTCACGGGCCGGATGCGGTGAGCCGCCGTACTGGTCGGTGGGCACGAGGTTGGCCAGGGACTCCCATCGCACCGGGCGGGCATTGCCGCTGTCGTCCACCTTGATCAAGGTGGCCCATATGCTTGCGCGCTTGCCATTGCTTTCGGTCATCGTCGCCTCATACGCGTACAAGTCGTACGGGGTGAGGCTGGTGGGGTCGGATGCGGCGCCGGACTGGTACAGGTCCTCGGCCAGGGTGTGCTCGGCTGTGTTGATTAGGTCGCTGAAGCCGGGCTCACCGGGGCCGAGGGTGACGGTGTCACCGATGTCGATGCTCTCCGAGGCTTCGCGCACCACGTCCCCGCTGGTGGCGACGTGAACCTCGTTTTGTCCGCCCAGAGTGGCCGGAAATATGGCCTTGCCGCTTAGGGAGAGCCGCCGGAACCCGGGTCCGGCCGCGGTCGGAGCGGACTTCAGCACGCCGGCCGCCGCGAGCCGGTCGAGGTATGCCTCGACGATGGCCGGGTTGATGCGTGCGAACAGATCACGCTGAAGCAGGGTCAGTGCGGCCACCGCGTCCACCTGGCTGGCCAGGCGTCGCTCGTTGTCCCGTACCTTCCGGGCTGCCCGGCTGAGTTCCTGAGCTTGGACCGCCTGGGCGGCGTCGATGGCCTGCTGCTTCTTCAGCTCGTCGTTGCCGTAGAGGTCCGACAGCCACTTGTCGTAGTCGACGCCGGTGATTTCGGCGACCGCCGAGAGGCTGTCGAACATCTGGCCGCGCAGCTCGTTCGCGGCCGTAACGAAGTTGTCCAGGAGGCGGAGCAGGGTCTTGCCTTCCCGGGTGTCGGTGGCGACCAGGTTGTAGAGGTAGACGTCGCGCTGCTGACCGACGCGGTGGATGCGTCCCATCCGCTGTTCGAGGCGGACTAAAGACCACGGGATGTCGTAGTTCACGAGCACGTGCGCGGCCTGCAGGTCGATACCCTCGTTGCCAGCGTCAGTGGTGACGATGATCTGGAATTCGCCGCGCATGAATGCCTTGCGCGCCTCGTCGCGTTCGGTCTTTCCCTGGCGGCCGGAGTAGAGCTGGGCGGTGTATCCCTGGGCCTGGAGCCGCCGGGCGATCCACTCGGCCGAGTCTGCGTACTCGGTGAAGACAACGGCCTGTTCACTGTTCCCAGGGTGGATTCCGTGGGCGGCCAGGCAGTCGTCGGTGAGCCGCTTCCACTTCGACGGCTGCCAGCGAGAGTCACTGACTGTTGCCTCGATCTGCTGCACGAGGTTGTTGATCGCGGCCCGCTCAGCCCTGGTCGAGGCTGAGATCGTGTGAATCACCTTGGCCTCATCGACCTCGGCCTCGTCACCGTGATCCTCGCGGTCGGCGATGAGCGCCGCCTCCGCCTCGCTCATCGCCCCCATGTGTTCGTGCCGCCGGCGCAGTGTCTCGGCCAGCGCGTAGAGACTGGAGGCTGCTCGCTTGCCGTAGACCATGCGGGCAAGCGGCTGCGCCACTGGAGGGAAGAACCGGTCGACCATATCTAGGGCAGCCCTGTAGAAGCCGTACTCGGTCTGCGAGAGCGGGACGCTGTGGTTGTGCGCGGTGCGCCCTTTGAACAGCCGGGTCGTGCCGTCGTAGTCGACTAAGTCTTCCTTCATCCGCCGCAGGAAGTGGATGGGGCCGGGACGCAGTGCACTGAGTTCGATGGTGGGGTCGTTTCCCGGATCCGGGTAGATCTCCGGGTCCACCAGATGCAGCAGATGTCGGAAGAGCCACTCTTTGCCCCGGTGCGGCGTTGCCGTCATCAGCAGGGCCCGCGGGGTGTTCTTGGCCAGCAGCCGTCCGACCTGGTGGAAGCCGGCGGCAGTCGGAGTCAGTCGGTGCGCCTCGTCGAAGACGACCAGATCCCAGCCGGCCTTGTCCGGCCGGATGGCGTCCTGCACTGCGGGGTTCACTGCTGCTAACTCCAGCGACACCACCCACAGGTCGTTGGAGTTCAGAGCGTCCTCACGCACCGTGGCCGAGGTCAGCTGACGCAGCCCGCCCCCCAGTAACCGCTGGAAGTCGTCCACCCACTTGGTGGCGAGGTTCGCCGGGCACACGATGATCGCGCGCTTTATCAGGCCGAGCCTCTGCATCTCACGCAGATATAAGCCAGCCATGATCGTTTTTCCGGTACCCGGCTCGTCACAGAGAAGGAAACGCAGCAGGGGTTGGGGGAGCATCGCTCCGTAGACGGCCGTGGTCTGGTGCGCGTACGGCTTCAGCGGCGTGGCTGCCATCGCGCTGGACTCGGCATTGGTCGCCGCGGCGTTCATCCACTGAGTCCACATCGCGGCCAGCACACGGGCGGAGTTAGCCTGCCCGTCGCTGACGAGAGGTCGCACGGTCTCGGTGTCTCCGGCTGCCAGATTCACCTCGTGACGACGGTCCTCGTCGTCGACCAGGATGAGATCCCATGTCCCCGATTGGTCACCGGGCAGAGCGAACCTGACTGTGGCGAACTCCGGGACGCCGACGGCTCGGACCCTCACTCTCTGGCCGCGCTCAAACATGCCTTGAGGCACCATGCTTATGCGTCTGCGCCAAGGTGTGCCGGAATCCAGCTGATGAGACTGGCCACAAGCCAACCCGCTGGACGTGGACAAACAATGTCCTGGTCCCTCCCCCTCGGCCACCCATGGTTCCCCAACCTGGCCGACTAACGGATGGTCAAATTACAGTAACCAACTGCTGCTTCCAATACTCAGAACACGAGGGTGGGAGCTTGATGGGCGGTTTCCGGCCACCCGCATCCGTAGGAGCAAGAACCGGTTGGAACGCTATGCCGTTCGTTCAGGTCAACTTCACGGGAGAGGAACTCGTTCATGGGGCGATTTCGTCGTACCGCGGAGACCGTGACCGGAGCGACAGCTGATCAGCTGCTCGATAGCGGCTGGAAGCCTGCCCGGCTCGGGCTGGGATGGCAGGTCAGCAGGGCCTTCCTGGGTCCAAGATGGGTCCGGAAGGATGATGAAACCCCGTGAATGATCAGTGTGGCCCAGATGCTTCTAGGCTTGCTGACCTGCACAGACGAGGAAAATAAACCGGACGACGAGGAGGGCCGAGGTTCCTCCGCGCACTCGGTCGGGTCGTAGACCCGGGCGCTCCGGAGGAGCCCCAGACGGTTCTCGCGGAAGCGATGCCAGGCTGTCGGATGCGCCTCGACGAGCGGCAGAGGCGCCTGGTGGCCGAGGCGAGTGACTGGGTGCAGCGCGTCAGAGCGACGTACAGGCCGGGCTGCATTCTCTTGAGAGAATCGCGGTCTACACCACTACCCTGTGAGGCCGATGCGAGGGCTGGATGGGTGCGGCGACTCCGTACCTGCCCCCGACTCCTGAGCGACCCGCGAACTGCCTGTGGCCCAGCCTCCCGCCTCCGCACCCCGCCAAGGAGCAAGAGTGATCGTCCTGCCTGATAATGTCGACGTCCCCGACCGCGACACGGTCCTCGGCCAGGCGATTCCCTTCGACCGAGGCCGCTGGATATCCCTGCTCCCGGATTCCACTTGGTGGCCGGCCGCGCTCGACGAGTGCCCGCATATCGGCCGCAGGCCCCGGGTGGACCGACGGGCCGTATTCGGCATCGCCCGACAGACGGACACCGTCCAAGGCCGCCGCCTCCTGCTTGTCGCCGCCTTGGTCTGGGGGGCCGGCACCAAGGCGCAGTCGGTGAACCGGCGGGCACGCATCTTCGAGCACTCCTCACCCGCAGACATCGACGCTCGACTCGGCGAGGCACTCGACGTACTGCGGGAACGAGGCGCCGTTGATGCATACCGGGCATTCAATAACGATCAGCGCATCCCTTTCCTCGGACCGGCATTCTTTACCAAGGTGCTCTACTTCGCCGGTCACGACAGCGCGACAGCGCCCCGCCGCGCGGTCATTCTCGACAGCGTCGTCTCACGGGCCCTCAAGGCCAAGGGTGCTGTGGACGCCACTTGGCCGGAGAACGGCTGGACCACGGACCAATACCGGCAGTACGTGGACGGGGTGCAGGAGCACGCGCGGGCCCGAGGTGCACTCCCGGATCAAGTCGAGGCAGCTTTGTTCTCCCACGGTAGGCAGTTGGCCTGATTGAATCGCTCCGGGTCTGATGGAAGCTCCGCCGGGCCGCGATGCAACTCCCCGCGAAGTTGATCGACTACGTCCTGACGCATGAACTAGCTCACCTGTACAAACGTGAGCATTCGCCAGGATTCTGGACCCTCGTCGGCCGGGCCCTTCAGGACTATCGCGAGAGGAGAGACAAGCTAGATCAGTTTGGTGCACTCCTGCGGCTCCCAGGGCCGGTGGGTTCGTGAAGGAAGGCTGGTCAGCCCCGAGTTGTCTGGGAAGCGGGCTACTCAGTGGGCTGGTAAGCCACTACGGTGCGTAGAGAGAGAACAGCACAGGGGAGGCGCCGGTGCTCCCGCACCAGAGGCAGTACGCGCACAGCAAGTTCCGGATGATGGTCGCGGGCAGCGCGGGCAACGAGTTCGAGAAGCTCTTCCACCTCCTGATGGAACTACGCTACGACGACTACATTCCGATCCGGACCGCCGGCAGCATCGGTGACCTTGGCGGAGACGGCCTGCGGACGTCGTGCCGGACCCTGTACGCCTGCTACGCGCCAGAGACCTTTGACGTGTTCTCGGTGAAGGGCAAGTTCCACGGAGACGTGGAGAGCGCCATCATCCAGCGCCCGGAACAGTTCGATACCTTCGTCTTCGTCCACAACGACCAGCGTGGAGGCATCCACCCCGTCATATCGGGGCTGCTCATGGATGCTGGCCAGACGTTCCCTCGCGTCGCCTTCCAGCAGATGGGACCTCAGAAGCTCTGGAACGAGGCGATGTATCTCGATCGCTTGCAGATGGAGATCCTGCTCGGCGAGACGATCCCGGTTGAGCAGGTCGTCTACAGCATCGGCCTCGCCGAGATCGAGCCACTGCTGAAGCATCTTTCCGAGAAGCGTCAGCGTGTTCCCGACGCCTCCGTTCCGTTGCCCACCACCTACAAGGTCGACTTCAACGGCCTCTCGGAGCAGGCTCGGGCGGTGCTCCAGGCTGGCCGGCCCTACGTCCATCTCGTCGACCAGTACTACCGAGACCTGCTCGACCAGATGGAGCGGGATGAGACAGCTGCCGGATTCCAGGCGTACTACAGGCGGATGCGGCACGAGTATGGCGACGACACAGACGAGATCCTCTGGCAGATGCAACGCTTCGTGCTGGGCCAGGAGGCTCCGCGGTGGAACCGTGATGAAGCCGCAAAGGCCGTCCTCGCGTACTTCTTCGACGAATGTGACATCTTCGAGGTCCCCCCACCGGGATGGAGACCGACACACGTAGCGGACGGAGGCGCATCATGATCACCCCGACCAAGGGGATCGCTCCCGACCGTGCGCTATTGGCTGTCGGCGCCCAGATCATCATGCAACTGGACCACCCCCTCACAGTCAGCCAGACATGGGCCCGTCTCCGCGAGTGGCGGCGAGGACACGACCATCCGGCGCCCCTCTCCTTTGGCTGGTTCGTTTTGGCCCTGGACGTACTGCACGCCCTTGATCTCGTTGACTTGAGAGACGACCTCCTCACCAGAAAGGCCGCCCATGCTGCGCCGGCTCAGCGCTGACAATGAGCGGTTCAAGACGGTCACCTTCCAGCCCGGCCTCAACCTCGTCGTAGCGGAGGCCACCGCAGCCTCTCGATCAACCGACAGCCGAAACGGCTCAGGCAAGTCGAGCATGATCGAGCTACTGCACTTCCTGCTGGGTGCACGAGCGGACAACAAGCATCTGGCAGCCCGCAAAGAGCTGCGTCAGACGGTCTTCACACTCAGCCTGGACTGGCCCGGTCTGAGCCAGGAGCTGAGCGTCAGCCGGTCCGGCACTGACGTCAAGCACGTCACGCTTCGCCCGAGCCTCCGGAATCACCCAGAGTTGAGTGGTTCATCTGAGTGGTCCCTGTTTGGATTTGGAGCCGAAGAGGAGCAGACGGTCACTCTCGCTGAGTGGCAGGCGCTGATCGACAAGGAGCTCTTCGGCCTCACCGGGGAGCATCCCGGAGTCAGCGGTCGAGGGCTGCTTTCCTTCCTCATCCGCCGCGTTGGCGACCATGGCTTCAATGAAGCGGTGCGCAGCTTCTCGCGCCAGTCAGAGGCGAAGGCGACACCGAATCTGGCCTACCTGCTCGGCCTCGATTCCGCCCTTGCCGCCCGATATCAGGACATCGCGGCGAAGAAGGCCACGCGAGACCAGTTGAAGAAGGCGGTGGACGACCCCGTCTGGGGCAAGGTGATCGGTAAGACAGCCGACCTTCGTGGCGAGATTGCCGTTCGGAACTCGAAGATCGTTGAACTCCAGAGAGAGATCGATGCATTCCGCGTCGTTCCGCAGTACGAGGAGCTAAAGGAGCGGGCTGACGAGCTGAGCCGGCGAGTCCAGGATCTTGGTACGCAAGACGTGATCGACCGGCGGAATCTCGACCACCTCGAAAAGGCGGTGGCCGAGGCAGTTGATCCCGAGGTGCAATACCTGGAGCAGGTCTACGGCGAACTGGGCCTCATGCTGCCTGGGCAAGCTCTCAAACGGTTCGAGGACGTACGAGCCTTCCACACAGCGGTAGTAAGAAACCGGCGTACATACCTCGGAGAGGAAATCGAGGCGACCCGCCGCAACCTTGAGGCCCGCAAAGCCGAGCGAGCCCGACTCGACACAGAGCTGAGTGCTGTCCTGAAGGACCTGAGTGAAGGTGGGGCGCTCGACCGTCTCACGGCGCTGCAGAAGATCCTGGCCCAGGAAGAGGCAAAGCTCGGGGCGCTGCAGCACCGATTGGAAGTCGCCCAGACGGTGGAAGCGAGCAGCCGAGAAATCGAGGCGACGCGCATCGACCTCGTCCGGGAAGTCGACACTGATCTACAGGAGAGGCAACAGCAGATCAACCAGGCAACCGTTTTGTTCCACGAGCTTGCCAGCAGGCTGTACGGCAACGATCGGCCGGCCTACCTCTCGGTCGAGGCTGGCAAAAGCAGCCTGAAGATCACTCCAAAGATCAGCAGCGATGTCAGCCAGGGGATCAACAAGATGTCGATCTTCTGCTTCGACCTCACGATGGCCGTCATCGGCCATCGTGAGGGTCGGGCGCCTGACTTCCTCGTCCACGACAGTCACATCTTTGATGGAGTCGACGACCGACAGGTAACGCGAGCCCTCGAAGCCGCGGTGGATATCACCGAGACGGAAGGCATGCAGTACATCGTCACAATCAACGAAGACAAGCTCACCCAGACCCGTAGTCTCGGGTTCGATCCGACGCCCTACATCATAGAGCCACTGCTAACAGATGCTTACGACGAAGGCGGGCTCTTCGGATTCCGGTTCGAACGGTAGGGATGGCTGCGAACATCGGAAGTCAGGTCCCGTTGAGCTTTCCCCGCGGTCCGAGGTACTGTTCCCATCCCGCCTCCAACATCCAAGCGACAGCGCTTATTCTCTCCAGGGCCTCGTCAGCCATCTCGTCGTCAAAGTCCCAAGCCGGAGGCTGAGCGCCACTGAAGGTCGACATCGTCGATAAGCCGATGCGCGAACGAGTTGCGGCGATCCCGCAGCCACGAGATGTGCTCGTCGAGTTCCGTGCGGTCGATCACTGCTGACCAGCGTGCCGCGAGTTCCCCAGCCTTACGCGTGAGGCCAGCCCTATGCAGGCGCTCGTCGCCGGGCTGGTCCAGCATCTGGTTCATCAGGGCCTCGAGGGCGGCAACAGAGGCAACGACGATCACGCCAGCACTGATCTGACGCACGTCCGTGTCGAGCACGTTCACCGACTCGTCGAGCATGAGGTCGCTCTCACCCTCCCAGCCACGGACTCGATGGGCCCCGGTCTCGCGGTTCGCGTGGAGCTCTGCCAGCTCGACATCGACGCTTTTTGTGATCTTGCTGCGAAGCCACGCAAGGGACGAGACGCGGTACTCGAAGGAGACGAACTCAACGCGTGAGTGCCGGCTGGCGAAGTATTCGTCGCCGTAGGCGAGCACGTACCAGCCATTCTTCGTGTCCCCGTTCCCGTACTCGGCTCCTGCCTCGGCCATGCGGATCAACCTCTCGTCCTACCTCTACATAACTGATCAGCTTCTCACGGAGAGAGATGGTCGGCTCAGGATTCTCTGAGGAGGCGAGGGCGGAGGGCACAGCAGGTAGGGAACCAGACGTTCTTGGCGCAAACGTGACCTTGACCCAGTGCGTTCACCGCCTGAGCCGCGATATGCACACACGGCTCGCACGTGCCCGGTAGGAAAAGGCAGCCAGGCCCAGGGCTGAGGCCAGATGACTGCCACAACTCCGGTGGCCAGCCACGCCAAGAAGCACGTGGAGATTCAAGTCCCTGCATCTGCAACACCAAGGACGCCGCTCACGCCGGGGTTGGGCCCCCTCGCATCGCAAGGCCTCTGCGCTGGACGCGCCTTTGCCGCCCGGCCTGAGCTGGAGGCCTACCCGGTTGGGACCCGGTCGGCCAGCCAGCAGGACATCCCTGGGTCCAGGATGGGTCCGGAAGGACAGTGAAACCCCGTGAACGATCACCGCGTCCGGGATACGCGCATGCGAGCTGACCTGCATAGACGGGAGAAACAGGGGTGGCCAGGGAATGCCGGGGCAACGCTCTGGCGAGCTCGTAATGCGTAGGTCTCGGGTTCGAATCCCGAAGGCGGCTCCAGCGAAAGCCTGGGTCGGGTGCCCCTGACCTGGGCTTTCTCTCGTTCTGGGGCAGTGTTGTGATTGATGGTCCCTCTCGGGTCACGCCGCCGGATCCAAGGGGTGCGCGAGGGGAGCGCATGAGCGCAGGACTCGTGCAGAGGGGTGCGCGCGAGAGGGCGCGCCATCGCCATGGAACGGTCTGGTCGCAGCACTTGGCGATTACGCGAGTCTTGTGGAAAGGCTCCAACATCCGCTTCTAGGCTGGGGGGCTGTGGCAGAGCCGATGCACCTCGGTACGGAGATCGGGGCCGCGCTCGTGAAGCGTCATTCCGGCGGGGTGGCGGAGATTCCGGTGGGGGTGCTCGACGGGCCGGCGGTGTTGGTGGACAGTGTGGCCGACCGTGTGGACAAGGACGGCTGGAGCATCTGCCCCTGCGGAGAGGAGCACGGCCAGGGTGAGGTGGATCTGGGCACCGTTGCGGTCATGCGCCGCCATGCCGCGCTTGCGCGCGGGTCTGCGCGAGCAGGACGCCGGATGATCTCGAAGAAGGCGACTGTCGGCCCGGAGCAAGGCGACGTGGAGCAGGTGTGCCAGTGTGGCCGTGAGCCATCGGCCGACTCCCGGTTCTGCCGATTCTGTGGCGGCGCCCTGCGCGAGAAGTCGCTCTGCCGCACCTTGAGCCTGTGCTCCGAGTACACCTTCGGGCGGTTGTCTCACGGCCATCGGAAAGGCCAGGCACCCGGCGAGGTGGGGCTCACCGAACATCATCTGACGACCATCAGCATGGAGCACGCGGACCGCGTGGCAGTCCGCTGGTTCACGGGCAGTGAGGAAGCCGCGAACGGCGCGGACTGGGAATGGTGGTTCTATGCCGGTGACATCGGCTTCGGCATGCGGGTCCAAGCCAAGCGCGAGGAGTGGAACGGTACTTACAAGCTTCGGTACCGGCCCGACAAAGGGCGCCTGCAAAGCGACCTCCTGATCGAGGACGCTGTCGCCTCAGGGTGCCTTCCCGCCTACGTGTTCTACAACCGTCGAAGCTGGCAGCCAGACCTCCCGGAAGGGTTACTGGCGGGTTGTCGTCACGGCCCCGTTGGGGAAAGACAGTTCGGGTGCACCATCGTCTCTGCCCTCGTGGTGCAGCGGACCTTGCTCTCCAGCAGGGCCAGCACCTCGTACGTGAAGAGTCGAAGCCTGCCATGGCACCGCCTTCTGTGCGATGAGAGTGAGCCCGAGGGCCTGAGGGTGGAGGCGCCCTATCGGCGCGTAAGGGACCTTCACCGGGCAGCGGTCAAGGAACTCCAGGCCGCCTTGAACGAGGAGGGCGGTCTCCTCACGGTGAGGCCTGACGTGCCGGCGTGGCCCGCTACGCCCGGAGTCAGTGGGCGAGTTCAGCCCACTGGGACAGGTCATGATCGGCGAATGGAACGAGAGGCCGTCGACCGGGAGCTCGACTTGGTGCGGGCCGCGAGTGGTCTGCCTCGCGACTTGAGTCAATGGCCGCTGTACCGGCGCATGCAGGAGATCGTGGAGCGCCCTCCGTCCGAGCTGCCGAGCCGTGTGCGAGGCATGATCCTTGGAGATGACGCCATCGCTCCGGACGAGCGAGTCGCTGGTGCGGTTCTCGTGAACCTCACAGAAATGGGCTGAGGGGGCTCTCCGGGAAGGGAGAGCCCCCTGGGCGAGTCCAGACACCCCCGGACTGTGCGGTGCGTGCTCCCTCCTGAGCAGCACCGCAGGTGCACTCGCACGTACAGCGGGGCGAAGCGCCGATGGTGAGGGCGGGCCGGGCCGCACGCTGTTCGATCACCGAACGGATCGCTCGGGGCGCGCCTGGCACGAGCTTGACGACGGCCTCCGTCGCCCGCGCCAGGTCGTCAAGGACGGACTGGTGGATGTCTCGCGTGCTGCGGCTAGCGGCGATCCAATCAGGGCTCCGCCGTGGCCGCCGGGTAAGCGCTGGCCGAATGTCCAGCGGGTGCCCTGCGAGACGCCTTCACCCCGTTAGCCCCTCCGGCATGATTGGCACGTGATCCCGACTTTTCGGTGGAGATCCACCACGACCACGAACTCACTTGCATGCGCCTGGAGTTGAGCGCTCCGCACAGTGTGCCCTTCGCCGAACTCCTGGAGGACTACCTCGCCTCGACCGCCGAGTCGGCCGTGCCCCGCCTGCGGCACACCCGCCCTGGGCAGCTGAGCCACGTGAGTGACCACGGCTGACGCCCCTCACAACGTTGGTCGTACACCACGTCCGCGGACGCGACCCGAATACGACCTGCAGACTCTGCCTGAATGTGGACTTGCCAGGCTGTCCTCAATGAAGCATAAATTTGCTCCAGTTGATCGTCAGGGGGAGCGGTGGCAGGGCGGGACCTTCGAACGCTGTTCAGCTCGAACGACCGGAGCATCGCCGCCAGTGAGGCGTTCACGAACCGGCAGGCACAGTGGCAAGCGGTGACCGCCGGCCTCGCTGCGCACATACGGCACGTGACCCGTGCGGACTTCGACGTGGAGGACCTGGAGGCTCCCCGCCGCAACATGCTTGTGTTCCACGGTGTGGGCGGGATCGGCAAGTCCACGCTCTCCCGCAAGATCGAGGCGTCGCTCACCAGCAGCGAGCACCGCCCCGTGCAATGGGAATCGCCGTCCCACCCCGAGGATCGGACGCTGCCGGTCCGCATCGACCTCGCGCGCGCCGCGGGCATGGACTTCGAGCGCCTCATCCTCACCATCCGTCTTGCCGTCGCTCCGCTCGGCCGCCCGATGCCCGCCTTCGACCTCGCCCTGCGCCGCTACTGGGAGCACAACCACCCGGGCGAACCGATCGAGGACTACCTCCGCCGGGGCGGGCTGCTGAGCCGCTTCAGCGCCGCTGCCGCCCTTCCCCAGCAGATGCAGTCAGCCCTCAGCGACGTGGCCCAGGCTCTGCTCCTTCCCGGCACCGTCGGGGGTGCGCTCGGGCACGGGGCCGGAGCGCTCATCAAGGCGTTACGCGAGCGGCGCCAGTCCGTACGCGCCCTCGCCGGCTGCTCCCGTCTGGCCGACCTCCTGGAGGCCGAGCCCGACCTGGAAGCCCTCAGCTTCTACCCGCACCTTCTCGCCTGGGACCTGGCCCAGCTCCCGGCCGGCAAGAGCGCACTACCTGTGATCCTTCTGGACACCTTCGAGGACACCGGTGACCGCACCAACCGTGACTTCGAGCGCCTGCTCCAGCGCATCGTGTGGCTGATGCCCAACGCGTTCTTCGTCGTCACCGGACGCAACCGCCTTCAGTGGGCGGAGGCAAGTCTGGAAGGGCAACTCGACTGGACTGGGTCGAACGCTTGGCCCGGCCTCGTCCCTGAGGCGACGCATGTCGGGTCAGGCGTATCCGGCCACCAGATCCTGATCGGCGACTTCTCCTCCGAAGACTGCGAGGACTATCTGGCCCGCAGGCTCAGCCGCGACGGGCAGCCGCTGATCGACGAACCGGTCCGCCGGATCATCGCCGAGCGCTCCCATGGACTGCCTCTGTACCTGGACCTGTCGGTCATGCGCTACCTGGAACTTCGACGCGGCGGCAGGCAGCCGCAGGTCACCGACTTCGACCACGACTTCCCCGCCCTGATCACCCGTACCCTCAGCGACCTGACCCCCGAGGAACGCCACGTACTGCGCTCGGTCAGCCTGTTCAGTGCGTTCTCCGTGCCCCTGGCCACCCAGGCTGCCGGCATGCAGCACGACGCGCCTGCCCTACGGCTGACCGAGCGCCCCTTCATCCGGGAGTCCCCTTCCGGTGTGTGGCCCTTCCACGTCCACGACCTGATCCGCGCCGCTATTCGCACTGCGGACGACGTCAGTGACGACCGCTGGTCGGACCAGGACTGGCAGCGCGCGGCCCAACGGGCTTTCCACGCCCTGGAATCGCGGTGGCGCCAGGACCTGCGACGCGACCGCGCCGTCCTGGTCGGCTGCCTCCAGCAAGGGCTGCTCCTCGCACGGGACTTCCATCTCGATCTCGGCTGGCTCGCCGATGCTGCCTTCCAGTACGTAGGAGACTCGATCTGGGAACCGCTGGCACTCCCCGCAGCCGATGCCACCTCGTCGGACGGCCTGCAGACTGCGGTGGACGCCCTGGTGGAATCGCTCAGCGCCATCGCCCGGCGCCAGCACGAACACCGTGAACGCACAGCCAGTCGACTCACCGCCGTCCTTGCATCGCAGCTGCTCCCGGATGACCTGGTCGAAATGGCCACGTACTACTTGGCGAAGGCCCAGCGAGACCTCGGCCTGACGGACGATTCGCGCCGCAGCATGCAGCGTGTCGCGTCCGCCGACGGTCGGCTCGCTTCTGCCGCTCGACGCGGCCTGGCACACCTGAGCCGACTGTCCGGAGACTTCCCTGCGGCGGTGGAAGCCGCTGGGAGGCTGGGCTGGAAAGGCCGACACCATCGGGTTCTGGGAGATGTGTGGTGGGTGCAGGGAGACATGGAACGGGCGACCGCTGCCTACCTGGCAGCCAGGAGCGAGGCCGAAGAACACGGCGCGGCCGGCGAGACCGCCATGGTGCAAGCACATCTCGCCTTCACCGTCTCCTTCGTCGACCCCGATCGAGCCGATGAGGAACTCGACCTGGCGGCCCGGCTGCTGTCGCGCCTCAGCCTGCGCTCCAGCGAGATGACCGCTCGCATTGCCGCACTCGTACGCGACGCCGGGTTCGCCGCAGACGTGCCCGACCGGGCGGCCGTCCTGCTCGCCGAAGTCGGCGTCTCCGGCATTTCCTACGCCGCGGCCAAACTGAAACTCGTCCTGTGCTTCCACCACGCCATCCTCGGCGCCCAGGACGACCTCACCACCGCGATCACTCGCCTGCGCGAACTCACGCAGAGCGGCGACTACGCCTACTACGTCGAAATCGCGCACTTCATGGCTGGCCTTCCGCTCCCCGAGGAGACTGCGCGAGCACGGTGGATCGACGGAGAACGACAGACCCGCGAACGATGGCGCTGCCTGGTCGAGTCACGTCGCAACCGCCTCGGCACGGCCCGTTAGGCCGCAACGGGCAGCGTCGGACGCAGTCAGAAGGCGCAAGGGGAGCGCGGACGCCTTTGGACGGTGCAACACGGGCCTTTTGCGGCGCTCCGGGCATGACGCGTCACACGGCAAGAACGCCGTGGTGGCCTCGGCGGCGTTCTTGCCGACCTGGGGCGGGACGCTTTGGTGCGTGTCCGGCGTGACGCAGGTGTCGCTGTGACCTACCGTGTTCGACATGATCTTGACGTTGATGTCGGCGGCCGGCGCAAGGACGTTGACGGAGTCGTCGTTGAGCGCGACCACGCGGTAGGCGCTTGTTTACCCGTCAACAAGATCTGAGACAACCTCAAGGTTGCCTCAACTCGCTTTACTTGAGCCGTTTTCGATCATTTACTGACCCTGCCCCACGAGGGCGCGTCTCCGGGCGTGGTTGACCGACCTCAACGCAGGCGGTCCCCACGGTCCTTACCGGCCAAGTCGGAATGGAGACGCGCCATGCGCGGGGCGCACATGTGAGACGCCGTCGGCCTGTCCAAACGGGTCACGGTGCCGCCACAACCGCCGCTCAGCCCCGAGAACCCGGCAGGCAAGGAGCGTAACGAGAGCAAGGGGACAGCCGGCTGAAGCGGTCAGACAGAGATGAACGGGGAGACCACCGCTTTGACTTACCTCACGTTGGATGACCATAGAACGGGATCGCAAGGGGACTTGAGCTTCACCCCGGCCGCTCCGTCCGCCCCAGGAGACCCCCAGGCCATCCCTTCTCTCACCCCCCGGGAGCGCCAAGTCCTCATGCTGCTCGGGCACGCAGCCGGCAATCGCGAGATCAGCCACCGACTGGGCATAGCCGAGCGCACCGTCAAGGCTCACCTGACCAACCTCATGACCAAGATCAAAGTAACCAGCCGTATCGAGGCGGCCCTCTTTGCCTACTCCCACCACGGTCGTCTCGCCGACCGGCTCTGAGGTGGCGATGAGGCGGTCGCCGCGGTTGCCTGACTGCTGAGACCCGTCTCAATCGCCGCCGCACCCTGAGCTTGACAGCCCGCATATCGCTTATCGATAGTATCGATAAGCGATATGCGGGTTGCGAGCGACAGGGGAACCGTGGGTACGAAGTCCTGGTGGAGCCGGACCGACAATGGGCTCCTGGAGGCTGCTCTGGGTCTGGCCGCTCTGCTCGTCGGCGTCTTCGGGGTGTTGGTCCCGGCCCTCGGGGTGGTCGGCCTCATCGACCCCGTGGACACCCGCGAGGTCAAGACCGAGACCACGACCCGGGTACCGGTCAGCGTGACCGACGCGGTGGCGGGCCACGGCATGACCCTCACCGGCACCCACCAGGCCGACTTCGTTGTCGCCCACCCCGACCTGAGCCAGCGCCTGTTGCTCGCGCTGCCGGACGTCGTCGGCGGTCTGCTCCTGCTCCTCGTCCTGGCACTCCTGTTTCAGATGGCCAGGACGCTGCGAGGCGGCGACGTCTTCGTGCCGAAGAACGCCCGCCGCCTGAGCGCCATAGGTCTCACGGTGCTGGTGCAGGCCATCCTCTCGCCGGTACTGCCGGCGCTCACCACGGAAGCGCTGGTGAGCGGCACCCCCATGGCCGATCAGATCCCCTCCTCGATCACCTTCACGGGCCAGTACGTCCTGCTCGCCTTCCTCATCCTGGCCCTGGGCGAGGTCTTCCGGCGTGGCACGAAGCTCCGCGCCGACACCGAGGGGTTGGTCTGATGCCCCCAGAGGAGGAACACCGGGTCAAGGTCCACCTGGACCGGCTGCTGGCCGAGCGGGGCATGACTCTTTCCGAACTGGCGGCCAGGGTCGAGGTGACGGTGGTCAACCTCTCCGTCCTGAAGAACGACCGGGCCAAGGCGATCCGCTTCTCCACCCTCACCGCGATCTGCCGCGAACTGAACTGCCAACCCGGCGACCTGCTCAGCATCCGCGAGGACTGACCCCGGTCGCCAAACATGGCCGGCGCTCTGTACGAGAGCGCCGGGTACCGACTTCCGCCGTGTGGCCTTCGCCGTAGAAAGCCACAACTGCGTTACCTAGACAAGGGATTACTCATGGAGATGACCACTGGCCGGCGTCTGGCACAGGTTGGTGCGATCGCTGTGTGTGCCGCCGCTCTTGCGGCGTGCGGGACTTCCGGGCGTTCCTACAACGTGTCGGGAGCTCCGGGTGGTGCCAGTGCCGCGTGCTCCGGTCTGGTGGACAAGGCGCCGCAGAAGCTGGGGGGCCGTGAGCGCACCGATTCCGACCAGAAGGGAACGGCCGTGTGGGGGGACGGCGATGTGATTCTCCGCTGCGGGAACATCTCGGACGTCCCCGAGTCGGCCACGTGCACCTCGGTGAAGGGGGTCGACTGGGTCGTGAACGCCAAGAAGACCCACGACGGGACGAAGACGGTTCTGTCGTACGGGCGCAGTCCCGCGGCCGAGATCACGATGTCGGACCGGATCAAGGACAAGGACAAGGACGCCGTCATCGGTGAGATGTCCGGGATCGTGTCGGGGCTGGCCAAGCAGAAGGCGTGCGCGAAGCGGGGCTGAGCGTCCGCGACCGGAACTCCTGAGGTAGCCCTGGAGGGCAGGATGCCCGAAGGTGCGATGGTCGCCGGTGCGGCCCCTGTGATGCGGCGCAAGACGTCGTACGCCGCGCTCGCGGTGTCCACTGCCCTGTTGGCCTCCTGTTCCGGTTCCGACGACGTGGAGTTGGGAACGGACTGGAAGGGATCGCAGACCTATGTGACCGCGATCGTGTCCGGGCACACCGTGGTGGTGGGCATCAATCCCGTGGCCCACCACGCGCAGGCGCTGGCTGTTGTGCCGCAGAAGGACGGCGACGACGACGTGCTGGCTCCTCAGCTCGGGCAGTCGGCCGACGGGACGTGGTGGCTGTCGACGCCCCGGGATGGGGATCGTCCGGACCGGCTCTTCACGCTGAACACCGCCCGGCAGACCCTGGACGAGAAGGACGATACGGAGCGGCTGCGTGAACTCGTGCCGGGCAAGAGCCTGGTCGCGGCCGTTCATGGCTCCCCCGGACACGATCAGGGCGCTGCCACGGCGGACGGCAAGACCACCAGTGTGCTGGTACGCGATGCGAAGACGTGGAAGAAGGTCCGGGACGTGCGGGTTCCGGGTTCGGTCACGCTGGCGGCGTCCGATCCGTCCAGTGACACGGTGTGCCTGGCCACGGGACAGGGATCCGGCATGAAGGTGAGTGTGCTCGACCTCGCCACAGGCAGGACCCGGCAGGCCGGGCAGGCCGGTGGCGTGCAGGTGCAGCAACTGGCATGTCCGGCGGGCACCCCGGTCCTGGCCGGTACCCCCACCCGGAACAACCGGGGAACCACGGTGAAGGTGACCCTGAAGAACGCGGACGGGGCAACGGTGGTGAGCGCGGTCGGCGGAAGGGTCGATGCCGTGCAGGCGTCGAAGAACACCGTCGTGGTCGCGGTGAACATCGGGGAGGACAGCGATCTCATCGAGCTGGACCGCGGAAGCGGGCGTGAACTGCGGCGCGTGACGGTCAAGGGCATGGACAGCTCGTCGCTGCTGCGGCACACGCGGGACGGCTGGGTGATGATCTCGGACGACACCGCGACCGTGGTGGACCTGGACAAGAGGACGTCGCAGACGTTCGACCTGCCCGGGACGCTGACGAGCTTCTGAGCCTGCGCGAAGGGACAGGGGTGACGGCGTGGGTCACGGGCCGAGATACACGCTCGCCGGGAGCCACGCCGGGCGGGGCAGGCCGAAGTGTTCCTCCAGCATCAGCTCGGCCTGGGTGAGTGCGCCGTAGACCCACCCCTGCCCGGTCGACCAGGCATCGCCGCAGACGTAGAGGTTGGCGTCGCGGAGCGGGCGGCGCATGCGTGGCATGACCTCCCAACTCCGCTCCCCCACCCGCCAGAAGTGGTAGGCGGCTCCGTACGGGTCCTGCACCCAGTTCTGGAAGTAGGCGGCCGTCGGTTCGGGGATACGGGCGTCGGGGCCGTGCAGTTCGCGTAGCTGGCGCTGTGCCTCGTCGACCAGCGGTCCCGATGCCGTCGCGTCCATCGGCCGGGGCGGCCGGGTCACCGCCACCGGGGCGAGACGGTTCGGCCGGGTCAGCAACTCGTTCCAGAACTCTACGTCGTCGAGGTCGTTGTACGAGGCCAGCAGCAGGGAGTTGCGGTTGTCGGGGTCGGCCCCGGGCTGCTTGCCCTCCACGCCCCAGTAGTAGGTCTGGCGCAGCGGCAGGTCGGTCACCGAGCGGCCGGCCCGCAGGCCGAGATCCTCCCACCACGGGCGGTCGTAGCCGAGGAAGAGCTTGGCGGCGGGCCGCGGGACGATCGAGCCGAGGTCGGACAGGAACCGGTCGCCGGTGAAGAGGAAGGTGTCCGGGTCCAGCAGCTCGATCGAGCGCTGCGGCATCGCCAGAACGACGTGCCGTGCCCGGACCGTGAGCGGCCGTCCCTCGGGCCAGACGGCCAGGGCGAGGGCCAGTACGTCCTCGCCGTGAACGCTCTCCCGGTCGATCCGGCGGACCTGGTGGTGGAGGTGGAGGCTCCCGCCCTCCGCCTCGAACCGCCGGACGAGTTCCTCGGGCATCGTCTGATAGCCGTTGACCATGAGCCGGTAGTGCGGCGGCGGGGAGCCGACGAAGTCGGCCACCGACGCCTCCATGGCCTCGATGCTGTTGACGTTGTCGACCACCGAGCCGTAGCCGAAGCCGTCGTGGAGGAAGTTCCACCCCTCCTGCCCGACCGCGTCGAGCAGCAGGTTCCAGAACCCGATGTCGTAGAGGAGCCGGCCGTCGGCCGACGCCGTCGATTTGATCTTGTCCCATGCCTGGTGGTCCATGGTGGCGGCACCGGGGACGAAGCGTTCGATGACCGACACGAGAGCGTCGTCCGGTGACTTGCCCCGGATCGTGGCCGGCAGGTCATAGGGCACGACCGTGGGGTCGTTCCACTGGGCCTGGGTGAAGCGGTGCCCGCGTAGGTAGACGAGGTTCTGCGGCTCGTCGACCGGGAAGCGGGCCGTCGGCAGCCCGAGATGGTCCACGAGTTGGGCCACGACCGGCTGGTCGCTCAGGTAGCGCATCCCGCCCAGCTCGGCGTGCAGGTGGGGCATACCGGGCGGCGTCACCGAGAAGAGGCGGCCGCCGACGCGCTCGCTGCCCTCGAACAGACCCACCGACAGAGGACCACCGCGTCGCCGCCGAAGCTCCTTCAGCGCACGGCTGCGGTCGGCCTCCGGGCCGAGCAGCCGCCAGGCGGTGTACGCCCCGGACACCCCGGCACCGATGACCGCGACGTCGAGCACGTCGTGCCGGTCCGGCCCCGCAGCGGCCTGCTCCCAGGCGGCCTGCCCCGGCCTCGTGCGGACGCGTGGACGTGCCTGGGCCGATGCCCCCAGCGCTCCGTCGGCGAGGGTGGCGGCGCCGAGCGCCGCGGTCCCCTTGAGCAGGTCGCGCCGCGTTGGTTTGCCCATCTCCGGCATCCTCCAGCCTGGATGTCCTCGGTGTGGATCACCTGTTATGGCCGCCAGACTGTACCAATTCGGGCATTCCGTCAGCCGTTGATGGGTGGGGGCGGCGAGTCTCACGTGGCGTACGAGCGCATCACACATGGCGTACGAGCGGATCGAAGGGATCCGGCGCCCGCACTCGGCATGGTGCCGGGCCCATGGCGCGAACCGCGTGAACACTGGTGGCCTCGGAACCAGGCGGGAGAGAGCGCATGCACAACCTCAGCCCTCGAAGAGCCGGGGAAACCACCTCTGTCGGGGCAGGCGGCCATCGAGAGCCCGTTCAGCCGGGAGTCGTCGGCATCGCTCTCGCCGCCGTGCTCACCTTCGCCCTCGCGCAGGGGTCCTGGCAGTGGTTCGCCACCTACATCGGTGTGACGCTTCTCGTGGTGGTCCTCGCCTCCTACCGACCGCCGACGCCCACGCCGGGCCTCCGCTTTTCGTATGTGCAGGACCTGACGGCGTATTCGCTGGTGGTGGGCCTGTGTGTCGCGGTCGCGCTGGCTCCGATGATGCAGCGCTGGGCGTGGCTCTTTCCGATGCCGGGGACCCGCAGCCAGTGCGATCAGCTGGGCATCTTCGAAAGCCTCCGCACGGAGGCCTCGTTGCCGAACCTCGTCGGCCCAGACCGTACCGCCATGGCCTATGCGCAGGTGGTCCACCGGCATGACGCCATTGCCGACTGCCTGGCTTCCACGACCACCCTGTGGCTGCCGGTCTACGGAGCCGGGGCGGCCCTGCTGGTGGGTCTGGGTGCGTGGGCCTTCGGCCGTAAGGAAAACCGCCGTAAAAAGGGCGCAAACTAAACCGGCCCCAGGACAACTACCGCCCTTGAGGCAACATCTTGGTGAACGGCGAGCGTCACGCGGTCAGGACGCGGACGCCGCCCAGGGCCGGATGGGGTGAGAGACATGGTGGAGCCGAGGATCGCCGTCGCCGTGGTGACCATGGGGAACCGGCCCGCCGAAGTCGATGCCCTGCTGGAGTCCGTGGCCAAGCAGGACGTGCCCCCGGCCCGGATCGTGATCGTCGGCAACGGGTGCCGGCTGCCCGAGTTCGCCCGGCGGCTGTCGCTTCCCGGCGAGGTCACCACCATCGACGTGGACGAGAACCTCGGCTGCCCCGGCGGGCGCAATGTCGCCCTGGCCCGGCTCCGGGAGTACGGCGACGTCGATGCCGTCGTCGAGCTGGACGACGACGGTCTGCTGGTCGACGTCGATGTGCTGCGCCGCGTACGGGATCTGTACGCCGCCGATCCGCGCCTGGGCATCGTCGGCTTCCGTATCGCCGACGAGCACGGGGAGACCCAGCAGCGGCACGTGCCCCGGGTCGGCAACTCCGATCCCATGCGGGGCGGTTATGTCACCGGCTTCCTTGGTGGCGGACACGCCCTGCGCATGGCGATGCTGGCACAGACCGGGGACTGGCCCGCCGAGTTCTTCTTCGCCCATGAGGAGACGGACCTGGCCTGGCGGGCCGCCGACGCCGGATGGAAGATCCTCTACGCGCCCGAACTGCTCCTCCAGCACCCGAAGACCTCGCCCGCCCGGCACGCCATCTACTACCGGGTGACCGCCCGCAACCGCGTCTGGCTGGTCCGGCGCCGGCTGCCTCTGCCGCTGATCCCGGTCCATCTCGGGGTCTGGGCGCTCCTCACGCTTCTGCGCACCCGCTCGGCGGGTGGGCTGCGGGCCTGGTTCGGCGGGTTCGTCGAAGGGCTGCGGGAACCGGCCGGTGAGCGGCGGCCCATGCGCTGGCGGACGGTGTGGCGGCTGACCCGGCTGGGGCGCCCGCCCGTTGTCTGACGCCTTGTCCGACGTCGGGAACGCCCGCCCGTCGCCGGGAAGAAGAGAAGAGTAAGTGGGGACGAGGGCCCCGGTCGTTCACCTCCGCCGACCGGGGCCCTCTTGTGTCCCCGGATCCGGCCTGCGGCGACACTCCCCCGAGTTGCGCGTCGCACGCGCGCGCCGGTGGGCCAGATCCGATGCAGTGATCAGATCAGGGCGCACCAACGGATCGCTAACATATGGCCAACGGTTCTCCCGCAGGTCGCGAGGCAGTTGGCGAGAAGTCGACGCAGAGCGACGGGAGTATGCCGGAACCGTAGCGGATTCCGGCCCGGACCAACAGGGAGAGGATGGCGGGAAACCGCCTCGGACGGGGCGGGAATCCGCCATGGACGGCGGGCATGCCCGCCGTGGAGCACGGTCGGACGGGACCGGGCGGGAAGGCAATGGGACGGCGTGATGCGGCGGTGCGGGCTGCGGTTCGGGCTGCTGGGACCACCCGTTCTGTATGACCGAGCGCTGTACGGGATTTCGTACAGCGATGGGTACGGCGTCGACGGCCCCGGCCATGGCCGTGTCGACGGTGCCGAGAACGACCGGGTCGTGTACGACACCGCCCTCACCCACGACACCGGCGACCGCAGCGGCTCCGGGTCCGAGGTCCGGGCGATCGGCAGTCCCAAGGTGCGCGCCCTGCTCGCCGCGTTGCTGCTGGAGGCCGGCCGTGTCGTCTCGGTCGAGTCGCTCAAGGACGCGCTGTGGGGCGGTGCGCCCCCGGCGTCGGCGCGGGCCTCGCTGCACAACCACGTCACCCGGCTGCGCCGGCTCCTCGACGAACCCGAGCGGCTGCGGGCCGTGGCGCCGGGCTATCTGCTGCGGGTCGACGAGGGCGAGCTGGACGTCCATATCTTCGACGCGCGGGTGGCCGAGGCACGGACCGCGCACGCCCGCCGGGACTGGGCAGGGGTGCTGCGGGCCTGCGCGGCGGCGCTGGCGCTGTGGCGCGGCACGCCGCTGAGCGGGGTCTCGGCCGACCTCGGCGGATACGCCTTCGTGCAGCGTCTGGAGGAGGCGCGGCTGCTCCTGATCGAGTGGCGGTACGACGCCGAGCTCGCCGTCGGCGGTACGCGACTGCCTGGCCTGGTACCGGAGTTGGCGGCCCTGGTCGCCGAGCATCCGCTGCGCGAGGCGCACCACCGCCAGCTGATGCTCGCCCTGCACCGCACCGGCCGCCAGGCCGAGGCCCTCGCGGTCCACCGCGACCTGCGCACCCGTTTGGTCGAGGAACTCGGCATCGAGCCCGGCCCGGCGATCCGCGCCGCTCATGTCGAGGTGCTCCGGGGGGTCTTGGCGCCGGTCGACGGGGGAGCGGGCAGCGCGGAGCCGTCGTACGACGGCCGTCCGGGAGTCGTGGCCGTCGAGGCCCGCGCCGCCCAGGTGTCGCCCGCGCCTGAGGAGGCCCCGCGGAGACAGCCGTCCGGATCCGACGGCGAGATCCGGACCGGTGATGGCGACGAGATCCAAGCCGGTGGTGACGTCGAGATCCAGACCGGGGGCGACGGTGAGAGCCGGACCGGTGACGAGGGTGGGGGTCCGGACCCGGCGGGAGGCCGGATGTCCGGCGACAGACAGCCCGCGCCCGCCCAACTGCCTCCGTCACCCGCACACTTCACCGGCCGCACCCCTGAACTGCGCGATCTGCGCGGCATGCTCGTCGACCCGGACACCCCTGCCGTCGCCGTCATCACCGGCATGGCCGGCGTGGGCAAGAGCGCCCTGGCACTGCACGCGGCGCATCGGCTGAGGGGACGTTTTCCTGATGGCCAGCTGTACGTCAACCTGCACGGCGCGACCCCCGGAGTGCCCCCGCTCGCCCCCGCCCAGGCACTCGCCGCACTGCTCCGCGACCTCGGTGCGGAGTCCCGTAGCATCCCCGAACACCCGGACGCGGCCGCCGCGTTGCTCCGCTCCATCCTCGCGCCGACCCGCACCCTGATGGTCCTGGACGACGCCGCGAACGCCGCCCAGGTACGCCCCCTGCTTCCGGCGGGCCCCGGTTGCGCCGTGATCGTCACCAGCCGCTCGCCGCTGACCGCCCTCGACGGCGCCCGCCGCTTTCCGCTCGGGCCGCTGACGGGCGAGGACAGCGCCGCGCTGCTGCGCGCGGTGAGCGGCCGCGACGGGCTCCATGCCGGGCACCCGCTCGTCGGCCTCACCGGGCGTCTGCCGCTGGCCCTGCGGGTGGTCGCTGCCCGGCTCGCCGCCCGCAGCGCGCTCACCCCGGACGTCCTGGCCGTTCAACTGGCTGCCACCGAGGGTCGATTGCACCACCTCGAGTACGACGATCTGAGCGTCCGCCGCTCCCTGGCCGTCGCCCACGACGCGCTCGCCGCCGCCGAGCGCGAGGCCGACCGGGACGCGGCCCTCGCCCTGCGCCGCATCGGCGCGCTCGACCTCCCGGCGTACGGCGCACCCCTGCTCGCCCGTCTCACCGGCACCGACGAGCGCCGGGCCGAGGCCGCTCTGGACCGCCTGCTCGACGTGGCCCTGTTGGAGGAGACGGCGTACGGCCGCTACGCACCGCACGACCTGGTCCGCGACTTCGCCCGCGAACTGGCGGGGGCCGACGCCGCCACCGGTGACGGCTCCGACGCCGCTGTCACGGCCCTGCGCTGGTACGCCGCCGTCGCCGAGCGCGCCCTGACCGCCATCGTCGAACCCGGCCTCGACCAGGACGACCGCCGCCGCCCGACCGCCGCGCAGCCACCCGGACACGCGGCGGACGTGGCGGCCGTACCGCCCTTCGACTCCGCCGAACAGGCCTTCGCCTGGGGCGATGTGGAGCTGGAGAACATCGTCGCGCTGGTCGAGCGGCACGCGGACGCGTCCTTGAGCACATCGCCCGACGACCGCACGGCCGCCCATCTGTCCACCCTCATCCGCCTCGTCTTCCCGTACGTCCAGCGCCGTGGCCGTGTCGCCGAGATGGAGGTGCTCGGCCGGGCCGCCCTCACCACGGCCCGAAGGCTCGGGGACGAGGCCGCCGAGGCGTATGCGCTGGGCGATCTCGCGGGGCTGCACTTCCTGACCGGCCGGCAGAACGACGCCCTCCGCCTCAACGACCAGGCCCTGGCGATCTGGCGGCACCTCGGTACGAGGTCCTGGATCCGCCGCTGCCTCAACAACCGGGGGCTGCTGCTGGAGGGACTGGGACGGTATGCCGAGTCCGAGGACGCGCTGCGGCAGAGCCTGGAGTACTCACGGCGGCTCAAGGACCCCTACGGCGAGGCCGTCACCCTCAGCCATCTGGGCAACCTCTACGAGCACACCGACCCCCGGGCCGCCATCGAGCAGCACCGGCGCTCGCTGGCGATCGGGGACGCGATCGGCGCCGTCATCGTGCAGCACTCGGCGCACTGCAACATGGGCTACGCCCATCTCACCCTCGGCGAACCGGACGCGGCCGCCGTGCACTTCGAGGAGAGCCTGCGCATTCTCGGCGGCCACGGCGACTGGCACGGCGAGTCCCAGACCCGGCTCGGCCTGGTCCGCGCATTGCGGCGGCTGGGCCAGGCCGAACGCGCCTGGCACGAGTGCGCGGAACTGCTGCGCCGGGCGGACGACCGCGCCGACCGCTATATGGGCGGTCTCGCCCGCCACCAGTACGGGCTCCTGCTGCGCGGCCGGGGGCGCGTCGAGGAGGCGAACGACGAGTGGCGTGCCGCGCTTGCCGCACTGGACGGGACGGACGCGAAGCCGGTCGTGGCGGAACTGCGGGAGCTGCTCGGCGGAACCTGCTGACCGCCGGTCATCCTCCCGGCCCTCCCGTCGGCCGCGGATTCACTTGGCGTCCGCATAGCACTCCACCACCGCCGTGGTGAACGGGAAGCGCACCGGTGTCTCCCCGAAGGTCAGGCGGCCCGCCAGGTCGGCCGCCTCGCGGATCGCCGCCGCCACCGTGTCCGTCTCGTCCTTCGGGCAGTGCACGATGACCTCGTCGTGCTGGAAGAAGACCAGCTCGGCCGCCAGACCGGCGCAGGTCCGGCGCAGCGCGGCGAGCAGCAGCAGGGCCCAGTCGGCGGCGCTGCCCTGGACGACGAAGTTGCGGGCGAAGCGGCCGCGGGCGCGGGCGTCGGTGGAGGCATGGCCGGGCACCCACTGCTGCCCGTCGGGCTCGGCCTCCCCGGCGGGGATGCCCGCCTCTTCCGCCGCCGCGTCCGCGTCCGCCCCCGCCGCGGGCGGGCAGGTCCGGCCCAGCCAGGTGCGCACGAGCCGCCCCTCCTCGCCGGCCCGCGCCGCCTCGTCGACGTAGGCCACCGCCTTGGGGAAGCGGCGTCTGAGCGCGGCGAGGTTCTTCAGGCCGTCGCCGGAGGTCTGGCCGTAGACCGCGCCGAGCACGGCGAGCTTGGCCTGGGCGCGGTCGCCGGAGAAGGCCCGGTCGGAGACGGACTGGTACAGGTCTGTCTCCCGCCCCGCCACCTCCATCAGACCGGGGTCGCGGGAGATCGCCGCCAGCACGCGCGGCTCCATCTGGTCGGCGTCCGCCACGACCAGCCGCCAGCCCGGGTCGGCGACCACCGCCCGCCGGATCACCTTGGGGATCTGCAGCGCGCCCCCGCCGTTGGTCACCCAGCGCCCGGTGACCGTCCCGCCCGCGAGGAACTCCGGCCGGAACCGCCCGTCCCGCACCCAGTCCTGCAGCCACGACCAGCCGTGGGCCACCCAGATCCGGTACAGCTTCTTGTACTCCAGCAGCGGCTTCACTGCCGGGTGGTCGATGGACTCGATCTCCCAGCGGCGGGTGGACTTCACCTTGATCCCGGCCCGCGCGAAGGCCTTGATCACATCGGCGGGCAGATCGGGCCGCACCCGGCGGCCGAACGCGGCCGACACCTCCTCCGCGAGCTCGGCCAGCCGGCGGGGCTCACCGCCGCCCGCGTACCGCTCGCCGAGCAGTTCGCGCAGCAGTTCGCGGTGGACGTCCGCGCTCCAGGGCAGGCCCGCGCGGTTCATCTCGGCGGCCACCAGCATGCCCGCCGACTCGGCGGCCGTCAGCAGCCGCATCCGGTCGGGGTGCTCGGCCCGGTCGTGCCGCCGCTGCTGGTCGGCGTAGACCGTGAGGAGGCCGTCGAGCGGGAGGCGGGCACCCTGCGGCTCGAACAGCGGGGACTGCGCGCCCGGTTCGGCGGCGCGCAGTGGTGGATCGGGCGGTACGGGGCCGCCGCGCAGCCGGGCCAGGGCGGCGGCGGCCGAGCGTGGCTCGCCGGACCGCCCCTCGTGGCCCAGCAGGAGTGTCTCGGCGTCCTCGATGTCGTAGCACCGCTCCACTCGCACCCCCGTGGCGAGCAGACGCGGGTAGACCTCGGGGGTCGACCGCCACACCCAGCGCGTCACCTCCGGTCGGCCCCGCACCGCCTCGGCGAGATCGTCCTCCCGCCGCACCGGACCGACGGGCAGCCCGTCCGGACCGAGGGGGGCGAGCTCCACGCCACCGTCCTCGGCCGGAGCGAGTGCCCAGCGGTCGGTCATGGTCGCGAGTGTGGCAGGCGGCACTGACAATCGTCGTGACCTGCGGTTTCAGTCTTCCGACTGGTCCGCCTTCCGCGTCTGCACCAGCTGCGAGAGCACCTTGGCGACGTACCGCTCGGTCTTCTGCTTGCTGACGCCGAGGCCGCTGAGGACGCCTTCGCCGTTCTCGTACTCCAGCAGCGCCAGCAGGAGGTGCTCGGTGCCGATGTAGTTGTGGCCGAGGCGCAGCGCTTCGCGGAAGGTGAGCTCCAGCGGCTTCTTGGCCGCGGCGCTGTAGGGGACCAGCTCGGGCACCTCCTCGGCCGCCGGCGGCAGCGCGGCGGACGCCGCCTCGCGGATCGCGTCGAGGGAGACGCCCTGCTCGGTGAGCGCGTGGCCGGCCAGACCCTCGGGCTCGGCGAGCAGGCCGAGGACGAGGTGCTCGGGCAGGACCTCGGCGTTCCGCGCGGCCTTGGCCTCGTTGTGGGCGGCCATGACCACGTTCTGCGCGCGCGGGGTGTAGCGGCTGAAGCCCTGGCTCGGGTCGAGGCCGGCCGACTCCTTCGGCACGAAGCGCTTCTGCGCCGCCTGCCGGGTGACGCCCATGCTCTTGCCGATGTCCGTCCAGGACGCGCCCGAACGTCGCGCCTGGTCGACGAAGTGCCCGATCAGGTGGTCGGCCACGTCGCCCAGGTGGTCGGCGGCGATGACCGCGTCCTGGAGCTGGTCGAGCGGTTCGGTGTGGACCTTCTTGATGGCCTCGATGAGGTCGTCGAGCCGTACGGATGCCGTTCCGGGAGAGTTCGTCGTCATGTGTCAACCATAGGTTGACACCCCAGGACCGTCAACCCGAAGTTGACACTGGGGTGGCACGGAGAACTCCCCGCACTACGGCGACTTCGTGTGCTCGTACATCACCACCAGCACGGAATGCACCGCCTCTTCGCCCCCGTCCTCCTCGGCTGTGTCGACCAGTTCGGCCAACGTGTCCCGCAACTGCTCCGCCCGCTCGGGGGTGAGGTGCAGATGACGGAGCGAGAGCAGTGGGTCCCCCGGGGCGCGGTCCAGTTCCTGGGCGACCGCGCCGAGCAGCGCCGCCGTCCCCGCCGCCTGCGGCTCGGCGACCCGCAGACGCCGGCCGACCCGCAGGTAGTAGTGCTCGGTCCCGCCCCGCACCCGCCGCGTCTCCACGATCCGTACGAGCCCCGCCTCGCGCAGCACCTTGAGGTGGTGCCCGACGCTGCCCTTGGCCACCCCCAGCCGCACCGCCAACTGGCTGATCGTGGCGGACCGGTGGGTCAGCGCGAAGAGCAGCCGCTGTCGCAGAGGGTGGGCGAGTGCGGCGAACTGGTCGGGTTCGGAGATCTCCAGTACGTCCTCGATACCGGCGCCGTTCTCCGGCTCATGCTCGGTCATACGTCAAGCGTCTAATTCTCTTGACGCTTTTGCAAGCCCGGTGCTGTACTCGCGGCCATGACCACCCTGACGCCCCGTACACCCGGCACACCTGACACCACGATCCCCGCTTCCGGCCCCGCCCCCGTGGCCGATGTCGCCGCCGTCGTAGAGGAGACCGCCCGGCTCGTCACCGAGCACTACGTCTTCCCGGAGGTCGCCGACCGGCTGGCCGCGCTGCTGCGTCGCAGGCTGGGGGAGGGGGCGTACGACGTCGACCGTGCCGAGGAACTCGGCGCCCGGGTCACCGCGGACCTCCAGTCCGACAACGGCGATCTGCATCTACGCCTCAAGTACCACCCCGAGCGGGTCCCGCAGGGCCAGGGTGAGGCCGCGCTGGCCGCGATGCGCCGCCAGTTCGACACCTCGCTGGGCGGTGTCCCGCACGTGGAACTGCTGACCGGCGGGGCGGCACTCGTCGAACTGGCCCCCGCGCTCTTCCCGCTAGCCTGGTCCGCCGAGCCGCTGTCGGCCGCGCTCACCCTGGTCGCGCGCGCGGACGCGCTGATCCTGGACCTCAGGGGGAACGGCGGCGGCGACCCGGAGACGGTGGCCTTCGTCTGCAGCTACCTGCTCGACGAGCGCACGCACCTGAACACCCAGTACGCGCGCGTGGGGGAGCGCTACGACCAGTCCTGGAGCCTGCCGTACGTCCCGGGCGCCCGGTTCGGCGGGACCAAGCCGGTATATGTGCTCACCAGCGGTCACACCTTCTCCGGCGCCGAGGAACTGGCCTACAACCTGCAGCAGTTGGGCCGTGCGGTGATCGTGGGGGAGGTCACCAGGGGCGGGGCGCATCCGCGCGAGGGCTGGACGGTCCACCCGCACCTGGAGGCCACCGTCCCGGTCGGCCGGTCGATCAACCCGGTGTCCGGCACCAACTGGGAGGGTACGGGTGTCCGCCCGGACATCCCGTGCGCGGCCGCGGACGCCCTCGACCGGGCCTTGCGGGACCCGGCGCGCTCCTGACAGGAGCCAGGCATTGTCCACAGGCTGTGGATGACCGGCGTCCGCTGTCGGTGGCGCATGACACGATCGACGGGTGAGCAGCAGTACGACCAGCACCGTCGAGCGGGCCTTCCGGGCCGCCCTCTACGACGACAACGACTCCGGCCTCGACACCGGTGCGTCCCTTCTCGCGGCCGACCCCGCCGCGGACGACGAACTCGCGCGGCGAGGAGAGGAGTTCGTGGCGACCGCGTGGCGGCGCGGCTGGCAGCCCGCCGACGTCGTACGGCTCGTACGGCGTGAGCTGGACGACGAGCACGTGCGCCTGGCGGCGGCGCTGATCAGAGCGCAGATGCCGCACGACCGGCCGCGCGGCCCCCGCTGGACCGCCCAGCTCGACGCCCTGCCGGACGCCCCTGCCCGCGGGGCCGACCGCTTCTCGTACGCGACCACCGTGCTGGAGCTGTACCGCCTGCTGCTGCGCCTGCCCACCCTGGAGCCGTTGGAGGAGCCGCGCCGTGGGCACCGGCCGGCCTCCCGCATGCTCACCCGCATCCGTGCGCTGCTCGCCAAGGCCGAGGCGACCGGATTCCCGGAGGAGGCCGAGGCGCTGAGCGCCAAGGCGCAGGAGCTGATGGCACGGCACAGCATCGACGAGGCGCTGCTGGCGGCGGACGCTCCCGCGAAGGACGCGCCCGGCGCCTGCCGGATCGGTGTCGAGCCGCCGTACGAGCAGGCCAAGGCGGTGCTGCTGCACGCCGTCGCCGACGCCAACCACTGCCGTGCCGTGTGGAACGAGCCCCTCGGCTTCTCCACGGTCGTCGGCTTCGAACCCGACCTGGAGGCGGTCGAACTCCTCTACACCTCGCTCCTCGTGCAGGCCACGCACGCGATGACGAAGGCGGAGGCGGCCCAGAGAGCGGGCGGGCGCAAGCGGACCAAGACCTTCAGACAGTCCTTCCTCGCGGCCTACGCCCATCGAGTCGGGGACCGCCTCGCGGCCGCCGCCGACACCCAGGTCACCCAGGACCTGCTTCCGGTCCTGGCCACCCGGGAGATGGCCGTCACCGACCGTACGGAGCGCATGTTCCCGCGGACCACCACCACCCGGCTGCGCGGGGTGAGCGACGAGGCCGGCTGGACGGAAGGGGCGCAGGCGGCGGACCGGGCCCAGGTCAGGGCCCGTCCGCGGCTGGACTGACCCTGGTCCGTCCGCCGCTGGGCCGGACTTCGGTGTTTCAGTCGCCGGCCTGCTGGAAGGCGCTCACCGAGGCGTTCGGGGTGCCCGCGCCGCCCTTCCCGGCGACGGGGCCGTACGACCAGGGGAAGCTCATGGCGGTGCCGGAGCCGGGCAGGGTGATCTTCACGCTCCTGGCCTCCAGGCTCGTCGCGTCACCCGCCTTGCCGCGCACATAGCTGATCGTGAAGGAGGCGAAGTCGCCCTTGGCGAGCTTCAGCTTCTGCGCCTTCGCACCCTGGAGCGCGGGGACCTTGGCCGAGGTGCCGCCCGCTTTCAGCTCCACGCCGGCGAAGCCGTCCAGGGTGCACGGGGCGCTCTGGTTGGTGATGCTGACCGGCACCTCGCCCGTGTCACCCGCCGCCGGGGCCACGCTCGCCGTGCCGATCTGCACCGAGACCTTGCCGATCTCGCAGGCCGAGCCGCTCTTGCCCTTGCCGCCGCTTGTGCCGTCGTCGCAGGCGGTCAGGAGGAGGGCGGCGGCGAGGGCGGTGACGGTGAGCGGAATGGCGCGCATGAGGGGGTCCCTGTCGAGGTCGTGACGGTGCCGTCGGTCAAGAGCCGAGGTTGCCGGTCGGCAGCCCGGACGGCAGCTTTCCGCCCTCGGCCTTCGTGTAGGTCTCCTTGCCGACCTTGCCCGACCAGGTCACCTGCATGGAGGCCTTCGACACCGAGTCCACCATCCCGGTGCCGCGGTCCTTGCTGCCGTCGGTGCAGGTCAGGTGGATCATCTGCATGCCCGCCTCCTCGCCCGCGGTGCCCGTGCACACGGTCCCGCCGGTCGCGAAGAGCCCGGCCTGCTTGCCGGTGACGACCAGGGCCACGGCCTTGCCGTCGGTCGTCGCGAGCCAGCTGCCCTGCAGCTTGCCGGACGAGGAGGCCTTGCCGCCGGCGCTGTCGCCGGCGCCCGCTGTGGACGTCGGGGCCGCGGTCGCGCTCGGGGTGGGGGAGGAGTCGTCGGAGCCACCGCCGCCGCTGCACGCGGTCAGTGCGAGCGCGCCCGCCATGCCGGCGGCCGTGGCCGCGATCCGCACCCTCGTAGTCGCCGAAGTCACTGGAAGCTCCCAAGCTGTAGCCGGTCGGCCGCCCGGTTGGCCGGAACGACCGCAGCAAGCTACCAGTACTTGCCAAGGGGACTTGTGGGCGCCGGGTGGGTATTCGCTGAGCACCTCCCGGATAGGTAGGAGATTCCCTACGCTTGACTCGTAGGGAATCTCCTACCTATCGTCCTCCCCGTGAACATCACTCACGCCTCCTTCGTCACCCTTCCCGTCACCGATCAGGACCGTGCCCTGCGCTTCTACCGGGACGTCCTCGGGTTTGAGGTCACCGCCGACTCGGACATGCCGCAGGGCCGGTGGCTCCAGGTCGCCCCGCGCGGGGCGCAGACCGTGTTCACGCTCTCGGGGCCGGGGATGGGGGATTTCGAGCCCGGTTCCAGCCGGGGGATCATGTTGGTGACGACCGACGTGGACGCCGACTGCGCCCGGCTCGCCGAGGCGGGCATCGACGCGCAGGGGCCGGACGCGTTCCCCTGGGGCCGTATGGCCTCCTTCCGGGACCCGGACGGCAACGGTCTGATGCTGCTCACGGAGGCTCAGCGCTAGGGCCTGCCGGTGCTCGGCGCCAGGAAGGGGCGGGGTATGACGACGACGGGGGCCGTCGAGGATCGGATCTTCGCGGCGTTGGCCAACGCCACCCGCCGCGAGGTGCTGCGCCTGCTGCGCGAGCGGGGGCCCCAGCCCGTCCAGGCCCTGGCCGACCACTTCGACATGCGCCGCCCCAGCCTCTCGGAACACCTCAAGGTGCTCCGGGAGGCCGGCCTCGTCTCCGAGCAGCGCTCCGGCCGGCAGCGCATCTACCGCCTGGAGGCGGCCCCGCTCGCCGACCTGCAGGACTGGCTCCACCCGTACGAGCGGTTCTGGCGCGGGCAACTGACGGGGCTCGGCGAACTGCTCGACCGTATGCCCGACGATGACCGCTCATGACCGACACCCCGCCCGCGGACGACCTCACCACGATCCGCGTCGACCAGTACCTCCCGCACCCGCCGGCAAAGGTCTGGCGCGCCCTCACCGAGCCGGAACTGCTCGTTCAGTGGCAGATGCCCGGGTCGGAGAATTTCCGTCTCGAGGTCGGGCACCGATACCGGCTCACCTCGGTCCCACGTCCCAACACCCGCTTCTCCGGCGTCGTCGACGTGCAGGTTCTCGCCTACGACAGGGAGCGGATGCTGTCCGTCCGGTGGGCCGATGCCGATCCGGCCAATCCCGCGGACTGGACCATCACATGGACGCTGGAACACGAAGGGCGCGGTACGCGTCTCTTCCTAGTACATGAGGGATTCGATCCGGACGACCCGGCACAGACGATGGCGCGGAAGATCATGGACGGGGGCTGGCGTTCGCATGTCCTGCGGGCGCTGGGGCAGACGCTGGAGCAGTTTCGGTAAAGCGGACGTCAAAGCTGTAACCGTAGGACCACCCCCCGTGCACGTGCATCCGCCCATGCACCTGCACGTGAAGGGGGTTATGATCCGGGTCAGTTGACTACAGCATCCATGGCCACATCAGCCAGTGCACCACCGGGGAGCGACCTGTGGACCGCGACGTTGACAGCGTGTGCAAGGGGTACGACGTGTACAACGGCATGGCTGCCGCGCAGCTGGACGGAGTGGCCTGGCAGAAGAGCAGGCACAGCAACTCGCAGGGCTCCTGCGTGGAGTTCGCCCGCCTGCCGGGCGGAGACGTGGCCGTGCGCAACTCGCGCTTTCCGGACGGCCCCGCCCTTGTCTACACGCGCGCGGAGATCGAGGCGATGCTCCTCGGTGTCAAGGACGGCGAGTTCGACCATCTGATAGCGAACTGACAGCGAGCCGACACCGGCCGTTCATTCCAGGGATATGTCGGGGCAATCTCCGCATCACGCCCAGGAACGCGCGTAGAAGTGCGACGTCAGGTGACGCCGCGCTTCCTCATTCGGCCGACTGGAGCCGGAACAGCGCCCAGACGACCTTGCCGCTGAGCGTGCCGGCGAGCGGGTGCCAGCCCCAGCTGTCGCTGAAGGAGTCGACCAGGAACAGCCCGCGGCCGGACTCGGCGGAGAAGTCGTCCGAGGGGCGGGCCACCGGGGTGTCGTGGCTC
Source organism: Streptomyces sp. HUAS 15-9 (assembly GCF_025642155.1). Classification (NCBI taxonomy): domain Bacteria; kingdom Bacillati; phylum Actinomycetota; class Actinomycetes; order Kitasatosporales; family Streptomycetaceae; genus Streptomyces; species Streptomyces qianjiangensis. Next base: position 4,806,288 of record NZ_CP106798.1, read on the forward strand.
GGGTCGCGCACCGCGCACACCAGCCGGTCGGTCCAGCGCATCAGATGCAGCCGCACGGCCGGGGGCTGCTCCGCGCAGCACGCGGCGTCGCCCGGCAGCGCATGCCGCAGGGCGTTGGTGACCAGCTCCGAGACGACCAGGCATATGTCGTCGAAGCGGTCGCCCACATCCCATTGGTCGAGTGTTCTGCGCGTGAACAGCCGGGCTTCGCGCACCGCTTCGTAGCGGGCGGGCAGTGCGCAGGAGGCAGCGTTGGACACGGCCGCGGGATCCAGCGGCGGAAGGCCCTGCCGTAACGGCTCGAGCATGGTCGATCCATTCGTCCCCATGCGAGGCACTCCCGGGAATTCGCGGTCGTTGCGATGCAGCGGTGGCGCGGGACCATGGTTTCGGATGCGCACAGCAGATGCAAGGGCAGATGCACGTGCACGAGACCGAATTGAGCAGTCCCGTACCGCTTGTTGGCCATTTTTTCCGCCAACCTCATGTACGTGGCTCACCTGTTACCTGCTTCATCCTGTGCGGAAACTTTGGCCTCTTTCCGTTTCCGTAACCGGACGAGTACTGCTCGAAGTGTTTTAGTGGCAGACTTCGGCCCCTGAAGACGTTGGGGAGGCTGGCGAACGTGAGCGCGGGAGAGCCGGGATCGGTGGTGCGGCGCATGCTGCTCGGATCACAACTCAGGCGACTGCGTGAGGCGCGGGGGATCACGCGCGAGGCGGCGGGTTACTCGATCCGCGCCTCCGAATCGAAGATCAGCCGGATGGAGTTGGGCCGGGTGAGCTTCAAGACACGGGACGTGGAAGACCTGCTGACGCTGTACGGCATCACCGACGAGGCGGAGCGAGAGTCGCTGCTGTCCCTCGCCCGGGAGGCCAACGTCGCGGGCTGGTGGCACAGTTATTCCGACGTGCTGCCGAGCTGGTTCCCCACCTATGTGGGCCTGGAGGGCGCCGCCTCCCTGATCCGGGCGTACGAGGTGCAGTTCGTGCACGGCCTGCTGCAGACCGAGGACTACGCGCGCGCTGTCGTCCGGCGCGGCATGAAGGGCGCGAGCGTCGCGGACGTCGAGCGGCGCGTGGCGCTGCGCCTGGAGCGGCAGAAGTACCTCGTCTCCGAGAACGCCCCGGACTTCCACATCGTCCTCGACGAGGCGGCCCTGCGCCGGCCGTATGGCGACCGCGAGGTGATGCGCGGCCAGCTCCAGCATCTGATCGAGTTCTCCGAACGGCCCAACGTACGCCTTCAGATCATGCCGTTCAGCTTCGGCGGGCACTCCGGTGAGAGCGGGGCGTTCACCATCCTGAGTTTCCCGGAGTCCGATCTGTCCGATGTGGTGTATCTGGAGCAGCTCACCAGTGCGCTGTATTTGGACAAACGCGAGGACGTGACCCAGTACGAGCAGGCGCTCAAGGAGCTTCAGCAGGACAGCCCGGGGCCGGACGAGAGCCGGGACCTGTTGCGCGGGCTTCTGCAGTTGTCCTGATTCACGCCCTCTTGACTTCACGCTTTCGTTTGCTCGGGTGTCATCTCAACTCACGGCAAACACAAGTACGATGACATGTGATCAGTCTCATCAGACCGATCGGATCGTGGAGTCGATCGGGTGTCCGTCTCGACTGCTTCGGCAGTAAGGGGATCGAGGGATCACATGTCGTCCAGCTTCACCGACCTGGCCGTGCAGTACATCGACGGTGAGTGGCGTCCGGGCACCGGCTCCTGGGACATCATCGACTTCAACCCGTACGACGGCGAGAAGCTGGCCTCGATCACGATAGCGACCGTCGACGAGGTCGACGAGGCCTACCGGGCGGCCGCGCGCGCCCAGCGGGAATGGGCCGAGACCAACCCCTACCGTCGCCGTGTCTTCTTCGAGAAGGTCCTGCGCCTCCTCGAGGAGCGGGAGCCCGAGATCACCGAGATGATCATCGCCGAGCTCGGCGGCACCCATATGAAGGCCGGGTTCGAGCTGCACCTCGCCAAGGAGTTCCTGCGCGAGGCGGCCCAGCTGACGCTGCGCTGCGAGGGGAGATTCCTGCCCTCGCCGATCGACGGCAAGGAGAACCGCCTCTACCGCGTCCCGGTCGGCGTGGTGGGCGTCATCAGCCCCTTCAACTTCCCCTTTCTGCTGTCGATCAAGCCCGTCGCGTCGGCCCTCGCGCTCGGCAACGCCGTCGTCCTCAAGCCCCACCAGGACACCCCGATCTGCGGCGGCACGCTGATCGCCAAGCTCTTCGAGGACGCTGGGCTGCCGCCCGGCCTGCTGAACGTGGTGCTCACCGACATAGCGGAGATAGGCGACGCCTTCATAGAGCACCCGGTCCCCAAGCTGATCTCCTTCACCGGCTCCGACAAGGTCGGCCGGCACATCGCCACCGTCTGCGCCTCGCAGCTCAAGCGCACGGTCCTGGAACTGGGCGGCAACAGCGCGCTGGTGGTCCTCGACGACGCGGACATCGACTACGCGGTCGACGCGGCCGTCTTCAGCCGGTACGTCGACCAGGGCCAGGTCTGCATGGCGGCGAACCGCGTCCTGGTGGACCGCTCGGTCGCGGACGAGTTCACCGAGAAGTTCGTCGCCAAGGTCAGGACGCTGAGGACGGGGGATCCGAGCGATCCGCAGACCGTCATCGGACCGGTCATCAACTCCCTCCAGGCGAACGCCATCTCGGCCGCGATCGAGCAGGCCGTCGCCGAGGGCGCCACGGTCCTGGTGCGCGGCGCGACGACGGACAACCTGGTGGAGCCCTCCGTCCTGACGGACGTGCCGACCGACTCCTCCCTCCTGCACAAGGAGATTTTCGGCCCCGTCGCCCTACTGGTCCCGTTCGACGGTGAGGAGGAAGCGGTCCGCATCGTCAACGACACCCCGTACGGCCTGAGCGGTGCCGTCCACACCGCCGACATCGAGCGGGGCGTGGCGTTCGCCAAGCGCGTCGACACCGGGATGTTCCATGTGAACGACGGCACCGTCCACGACGAGCCGCTGGTCCCGTTCGGCGGGGAGAAGCACTCCGGCATCGGCCGGCTCAACGGCGAGACGACCCTGGACGCCTTCACCACCCTGAAGTGGATCTCGGTACAGCACGGGCGCAGCGAGTTCCCCTTCTAGCGCGGGCCGTGGGAGCACGGACACGGGAGTACGGACATGAAGGTGCTGGCGACCCTGGCGCGCCTGTACGTGGACGACATCGACCGGGCCCTGCCCGCCCTGCGTGAGCTGACCGGCGAGGACGTCCGGTCGCGGTTCCCCTATGGCGGGGTGGAGGTCGCGAGCATCGGCGGCTTCCTGGTCGTCGCGGGGAGCGCGGCGCGGCTCGCCCCGTTCCGGGAGGTCCAGAGCACCCTGCTCGTCGACGACCTGGACGGTCTCCATGAGTTCCTCGACCTGCACGGCGGGGAGCTCGTCTCCGGCCCGAACAGCGTCCCCACCGGCCGCAATGCCACCGTTCGCCACCCAGGCGGGGTCGTGTTCGAGTACGTCGAGCATTCCGTCCGACCCGGCCCGGCCTTTGAGGACAGAAGCTGACCGCAAGGGTCCGTAACGTCATCGGTGTCAGGCAAGGGAAAGCCGTTGGACCCGATGAAAGGGGCCGGTCATGGTCACTCATGTGCGAGCCGAGGCGCAGGGCGACGAGCGGGGGGCGCTGCTCGCCTTCCTCGCGGAGCAGCGCGGGGGTGTCCGTCGCGCGGTGCTGGGGCTGACGGACGAGCAGGCCACCAGCAGGCCCAGCGCCAGTGAGCTGTCCCTGGCCGGGCTGGTCAAGCATGTCGCCGAGGTCGAGCAGGGCTGGATCGCCCGCGCCAAGGGCGAGCCGCCGGCGGTCAAGCGGGACGAGTCGAACTGGCACGAGTGTTTCGTGCTCGCCGAGGGCGAGACGACGGCCCAGCAGTTGGCGTACTGGGAGGAGGTCGCCGCGGAGACGGAGAGCTTCGTCCGCTCGCTCCCCAGCCTGGACGACACCTTCCCGCTGCCGAACGACCCCTGGTTCCCGCCGGACGAGGCCGTGTCCATGCGCTGGCTGGTGCTCCATCTGATCCGCGAGACGGCACGGCACGCTGGCCATGCCGACATCATCCGCGAGTCGCTGGACGGGAAGACGGCGTTCGAGCTGGTGGCCCAGGAGCAGGGCACGTCCTGGGGGTGACCCCGTGGGTCATACGCTGGACCGCATGTCAGCGATCCGTCTCCTCGTGCTGGGCGCGGTGCGCCAGCACGGGCGGGCCCATGGCTACCAGGTGCGCAACGACCTGGAGTACTGGGGCGCGCACGAGTGGTCCAACGCCAAGCCCGGCTCGATCTACCACGCCCTGAAGCAGATGGCCAAGCAGGGACTGCTGCACGCGCACGAGATCGCGCCGTCCACGGCCGGTGGTCCGCCGCGCACCGAGTACGAGATCACGGACCGGGGGAGCGAGGAGTTCTTCCGGCTGCTGCGGGAGTCCCTGGTCGCCTACGACCAGAAGATGGACATCCAGTCGGCGGCCATCGGCTTCCTCGTCGAGCTGCCGCGGGCCGAGGCGGTGGCCCTGCTCAAGGAGCGGATCCGGCGGATCGAGCAGTGGCGGTCCGCCGTCACCGAGCACTACATCCCCGAGGACGGCTCCGAACAGCTGGGCCACATCGGCGAGATCATGAACCTGTGGGTCCACACGGCTGACTCCGACGCCGCGTGGACCCATGGGCTGATCGCACGCCTCGAGCGCGGCGCCTACACATTCGCCGGCGAGGGCGAGCCGTTTGTGGGTGTCCTCGCCGAGGGGCAGGAGAACCCGTACGCGACGGGGGAGCGGCATCCTGGGGACCACCACTAATCAAGTTTGACCAATCGAGGTGCCCGCGTTACCTTCAAGCGAGTAGTCAAGTCTGACTAATAGAGAAGTGGTCAGTGGCGGCCTCGGTCACCACGTCGTGTCCGGCCACCTCGCGTGCTGACCGAGCAGGCCGATACGCCTGCGGACCGCGCGGGTCGGCATCGATGCCGGGATCACGTCGCTGGTGACCCTGTCCACGGGGGAGAAGGTCGCCAACCCGGGGCATGAGCGCGCCAGCGTCAGCCGACCGCCGCGCCACGTGAAGGCGCTGCGGGTGTACTCCGCCGACGCGCGGGACTTCTTCCGGCTCTTGTACCCGGGGTACTGGGACCGCTTGGCGAAGAAGTTCCCGAACGCCGTCTGAAGGTGGCGCGGCGCCTGCTGGAGCGGAACGGACGACACCTGCGTGAGGAAGGCGAGTTCCTCGGTCCTCTTCCACTTGGTCAGCGCGGCCGACGACTGCACGTAGGAGATACGGCGCTGCTCGCCGTACCAAGCGCGAGTGCGCTCCTCCAGCGCCTTGTTGTACACGAGGCGGACGCAGCCGAACGTGCGCGACAGCTCAGCCGCCTGCTCGCCCGTGGGGTAGAAGCGGTACTTGAAAGCCCGCTTCACCATCTGCGTCATGTCTCACATTCCATCAGATTCCATGTGAGTAACGGGAGTCGGCCGGTGGAGGGCGGACGCCGATCCGCTCTGGCGGCGAACCGGCCTTCCGGCCCTGCTCCGCAGGAGCTTCGTCCCCTCCCCGACTTGGGGGCGGGGCAACCGTGAAGGAGAGCCCCGATGAGCGACTACGCCCACGCCGTGACCGACTCCTGGACCATGACCCGCCGCGAACTCGCCCACTGGGCAAGGCAGCCGGGGCAGGTGCTCGTCGCCGTGGCCTTCCCGGTGATGCTGCTGCTGATGTTCGGCTATCTGGTCGGCGGCGGCCGGGGCGTGCCGGGGCACTACGTCGACTACCTGGTCCCCGGCATGCTCGCGCTCACCATGGCCTTCGGGCTTGAGGGCACGATGCTCGCGGTCACCCGGGACCTCGACAAGGGCGTCATCGACCGCTTCCGCTCCATGCCCATGGCCAACGGGGCGGTGCTGGTGGGCCGTTCGGCCGCCGACATGCTCCAGTCGGCGATCGCGCTCGCGCTGATGACCGGCACGGCGTACGCGCTGGGCTGGCGTGCGCACGCCGGTGCGGGCGCCTTCCTCGGCGCCTTCGGCCTGCTCCTCCTGTTCCGCTTCGCGATGCTGTGGATCGGCATCCACCTGGCCCTGATCGCCGGGAAGCCGGAACTGGTCCAGGCCGTGCAGATCCTGGTCTGGCCGGTCGGCTTCCTCTCCAACGCCTTCGCCACCCCCGATTCCATGCCCGACTGGCTGGGCACGGCCGTCCAGTGGAACCCGCTGTCCCAGACGGCCACGGCCGTACGACACCTGCTCGGCAGCCCCGGCGCGGAACCGGGGCACACCTGGGCGGCGGTCGTCTGGCCACTGGTACTGCTCGCGGTGTTCTTCCCGCTGGCGGTACGCCGGTTCGCGCGCCTGAGCCACTAGCCGGCGTCGGCGCGCGCCTGAGCCGCCGACTGGTGTCAGTGGTGGAAGCCGGTGGCCGCCGCCTTGTCGTGGGTCAGGGGATGCGGCTGCCGGCGCAGTTCCGGCAGAAGCCGCTCCAGGTCGTCCAGGAACAGGTCGGCGAGGTCGAGGGAGAAGCCGTTGCGACACACCACCCGCAGGACGGACAGGTCCTCCCGGTTGGGCGGGAAGGTGTACGCGGGCACCAGCCAGCCGTTCTCGCGCAGCCGCCGGGAGACGTCGAAGACGTCGTACGACGTCACGTCGGGGGCGGTGGTGAAGGCGAACACCGGCAGCTGGTCGCCGTGTGTCAGCAGCCGGAAGTCGCCGAGCGCCTCGATCCTCTTGGCGAGCCCGCTCGCCACGTCCCGCGTGGTCTGCTGCACGGCCCGGTAGCCGTCCCGGCCCAGCCGCAGGAACGTGTAGTACTGCGCGACCACCTGGGCGCCGGGGCGCGAGAAGTTCAGCGCGAAGGTCGGCATGTCGCCGCCCAGGTAGTTGACCCGGAAGACGAGCTCCTCGGGCAGCGCCGCCTTGTCCCGCCACAGCGCCCAGCCGACGCCCGGGTAGACCAGCCCGTACTTGTGCCCCGAGGTGTTGATCGAGGCCACGCGCGGGAGGCGGAAGTCCCACACCAGGTCCTCGTCGAGGAAGGGTGCGATCATGCCGCCGGACGCGCCGTCCACATGCACCGGGATGTCGAGGCCGGTGCGCTCCTGGAGGGCGTCCAGGGCGGAGCACAGGTCGGCGATCGGCTCGTACGACCCGTCGAACGTCGAGCCGAGGATACCGACGACCCCGATGGTGTTCTCGTCGCACAGCTCGGCCGCGGCCTGTGGGTCGAGGTGGTAGCGGTCGCCCTCCATGGGGACCAGGCGGGCCTCCACCTCCCAGAAGTTGCAGAACTTGTCCCAGCAGACCTGGACGTTGACCCCCATGACGAGGTTCGGCCGCACGTCGTGCGCCGGGTAGCGGTCGGCGTTGCGCTGCGCCCAGCGCCGCTTGAGCGCCATCCCGGCGAGCATGCACGCCTCGCTGGAACCGGTCGTCGAACAGCCCACCGCGGCCGCCGGATCGGGCGCGTTCCACAGGTCGGCGAGCATCGCCACACAGCGCCGCTCCAGTTCGGCCGTGCGCGGGTACTCGTCCTTGTCGATCATGTTCTTGTCCCGGCACTCCGCCATCAGGACCCCGGCCTGCGGCTCCATCCAGGTGGTGACGAACGTGGCCAGGTTGAGCCGGGAGTTGCCGTCCAGCATCAGCTCGTCGTGCACCAGCTGATACGCCGTGTTCGGCGCCAGGGGATTGTCCGGGAGCCGGTGCGTCGGCGGGGCCTCGGTCATGCCGACGACCGGATTGGCCTCGCCGAAGAACGGGTTGATGGACACGGTCCGCTGTTCGTGCTTCTCCGGACCCTTGTGCAGTGCCATGGTCGTGTCTCCTAGGAGGAGGGGGAGTGACAGGAGGGGAAGTGAGGAGAGAAGGCGGGCGGAGCGTCCGGCCGGTCACCGCACCGACGTCCCGTCCGGCCGCAGCTGCATCTGCGGCCGCCCCGTCACCAGCAGCCAGGCCGGCAGCGAGGCGACGCACAGCAGGGCGAGGATCGTCGGCGAGGCGACCAGAACCGCGGCGGTGAACAGGCTCACCCAGCCCTGCCGGGTGATGGCCAGGAGCATGCCCAGCACACCCGCCGCCACGCCCACGGCGGGCGAGACCGCGGGCACCAGGGCATGGGCGCAGAGCCCCAGGGCGGTGCCGATGAACACCGAGGGAAAGATCCGGCCGCCGCGGAAGCCACAGGTCGCGGCGACACACAGGGCGGCCAGCTTCACCACCGTCATCGTGGCGAACTGCCCGGCCGACCAGCCCTCAGGGGCACGGGCCAGCTCCGCCAGCTGGTCCAGGCCCTTGAAGAGTGTCAGCGGGCCGCCCAGGGCCCCCAGAGCCCCCAGCACGAGCCCGCCCACCGGAAGCATCAGCATCGGGTGCCGCAGCCGCTGGAAGGCAGCGTGGAGGTACGGGAAGGCGCGGACGGCACACATGCCGAGCAGCGCCCCGACCGACGCGACGACGACCGCCGACAGCACGTCGACCGCGTCCGGCCGGTCGATCGGGGGCAGATGGAGGTCGAAGGACGCGTGGTGGAGCAGGTCGGTCGTGATGGCACCGGCCGCGCCGGCGGCCAGGGGAGCGAAGAGGTTGTCCCACAACAGCCCCCTGGTCTGCTGTCCGGTCAGCGCCTCCGAGATGACCAGGGCCGCCGCCACCGGCGTGCCGAACAGCGCGCCGATCGTCGCCGCCTCCGCCAGGGCCCCCCACAGCCCGCCCGGCAGCCGGGGGAGGAACCGGCGGCCCAGCCACACCGCGAGGCCGACGTTCACCGCGATGATCGGGTTCTCCGGGCCGAGGCTCGGGCCGCCCGCGAGCATCAGGGCGGCCGCCAGCAGCAGGCCCGGCAGTACGGAGAGCGGCAGCGTGGGCGCGTTCAGCCCCACGGTGGCCGGGTCGGGTCCCGCGTGCCCGGGCGCCTTCCACACCACCAGCCCGACCGCGATCCCGGTCGCGGTGAGCATGACGGAGATCCACAGTGTGGAGTAGCCGCCGATTCCCAGGGCGCGGGGCAGGTTGTCCCACAGCACGCCCTGGAGCTTCTCGGCCGCCACGCTCACCCCGACGAAGAGCAGGCTGGAGATCACGCCGATGGCGAGAGCGGGCAGGATCAACGGCAGCAGGGCGCGCGCGGGCGTCGCGGGGACGGTGCTGGGCGCCTGTTGCGCGGAGTCCTGGGCCACGGGGTCACCATAAGCGGACGAAACGGGCGTAACACTCCGGGGGAGTGCAGCCGGGGCACGCCCCCGCAACGGGCTTGCACCTCACGTCACGTGAGGCCCCACCGTGGAGCGTGTACCGAGAAGAAGGAGCGGATGTGAGCTACTCCGTAGGACAGGTCGCCGGATTCGCCGGGGTCACGGTGCGCACCCTGCACCACTACGACGGGATCGGCCTGCTCGCCCCGAGCGAGCGCAGCCACGCGGGCCACCGGCGCTACAGCGACGCCGACCTCGACCGGCTGCAGCAGATCCTGTTCTACCGGGAGCTCGGCTTCCCGCTCGACGAGGTCGCGGTCCTGCTCGACGACCCCGATGCGGACCCGCGCGCGCACCTGCGCCGCCAGCACGAACTGCTGACCGCCCGGATCGAGAAGCTGCAGAAGATGGCCGCGGCCGTGGAGCATGCCATGGAGGCACGCAAGATGGGCATCAACCTCACGCCCGAGGAGAGGTTCGAGGTCTTCGGCGACAAGGACCCCGAGCAGTACGCCGAGGAGGCGGAACAGCGCTGGGGCGGCACCGAGGAGTACGCGGAGTCACAGCGCCGCGCCGCCCGCTACACCAAGGACGACTGGAAGCGCATGCAGGCCGAGGTGGCCTCCTGGGGCGAACGCTTCGACGCCCTGATGGCCACCGGCGAGCCGCCGACCGGCGAGGCCGCCATGGACCTGGCCGAGGAACACCGGCAGCACATCTGCCGATGGTTCTACGAGTGCTCGTACGAGCTCCACCAGTGCCTCGGCGGGATGTACGTGTCCGACGAGCGCTTCAAGGCGTACTACGACTCCATGCGGCCGGGCCTGGCCGAGCACCTCAGGGAGGCGATCACCGCGAACGCGGCGCGGCACGCGGTGTGATCCTTGCCCCCCTGCCCCCTGCCTCGCCGACCGGCGAGGCCGCCATGGACCTGGCCGAGGAACACCGGCAGCACATCTGCCGATGGTTCTACGAGTGCTCGTACGAGCTCCACCAGTGCCTCGGCGGGATGTACGTGTCCGACGAGCGCTTCAAGGCGTACTACGACTCCATGCGGCCGGGCCTGGCCGAGCACCTCAGGGAGGCGATCACCGCGAACGCGGCGCGGCACGCGGTGTGATCCTTGCCCCCCTGCCCCCTGCCCCCTGGCCCGGGTGGCCCACGTGGCCTACTCCCGGGTCAGGACCACCGCGGTCCCGTAGGCGCACACCTCCGTGCCCACGTCCGCCGCGTCGGTCACGTCGAAGCGGAACGCCAGCACCGCGTTGGCGCCACGCGCGCGTGCCTGCTCCACCAGCCGCTCCATGGCCTGGTTGCGGGTCTGCACGAGAGTCTTCGTCAGCCCCTTGAGCTCACCGCCGATCATCGACTTCAGGCCCGCGCCGATCTGGCTGCCGATGTGCCGTGACCGCACGGTCAGTCCGAAGACCTCGCCGATGACGTCCTGCACCCGGTGCCCGGGCACGTCGTTGGTGGTCACCACCAGCACATCGGGCTGGGGCCCCTGGCCGCCGCCGTATTCGTCGATACCCATGGCTCACAGCTTTGCCCCAGCGCCCGCACAGTGCATCCCGGAGACACCGGTGGAACCTGGGGCGGACACATTGCGTTGATAGCTTTGTACGGCGGCACGACGCCGTACCGCCTTCACCCTCAGGAGCCCGGAACCGTGACGACTCTCGCCCTCGGGCCGAGCTGGCTGGACCCCAACTACCTGCTCGACACATACAGCATCTGGGGCCTGCTGCTCATCGTGTTCGCCGAGTCGGGCCTGCTCATCGGGTTCTTCCTGCCGGGTGACTCGCTGCTGTTCACCTGCGGTCTGCTGATCACCTCCGGCAAGCTGAACTTCCCGCTGTGGGCCGCGATCGCCCTCATCTGCGTCGCCGCGATCCTCGGCGACCAGGCGGGTTACATGTTCGGCAAGAAGGTCGGCCCGTCGCTCTTCAACCGCCCGGACTCCCGTCTCTTCAAGCAGGAGAACGTCACCAAGGCGCACGAGTTCTTCGAGAAGTACGGCCCGAAGTCTCTGGTCCTGGCCCGCTTCGTGCCCATCGTGCGGACGTTCACGCCGATCATCGCGGGCGTCAGCGGCATGAAGTACCGCTCGTTCCTGGTCTTCAACATGATCGGTGGCGTCCTGTGGGGCGCGGGCGTCACCCTGCTCGGCTCGTGGCTCGGCAACATCGACTTCGTCAACAAGAACATCGAAGCGATCCTCATCCTGATCGTCCTGATCTCGGTGGTCCCGATCGCCATCGAGTTCCTGCGGGCCCGCTCCAAGAGCAAGAAGAACCCGCCCGCCGAGGCCCCGGCCGGACAGCAGCCCCTCCAGCAGCAGCACCGGGCCCCGGTCATGGACGACGCCACGACCCAGCTGCGCCGCGTCGAGCCGACGTACGAGCAGCAGCAGCCGCAGCAGCAGCCGTACGGCTCGAACCAGGCCTACGGGAATCAGGCCTACGGGAATCAGGCTTACGGCAACCAGGGCTATGGCGGTCCGGCCTACGGGAACCAGGCCTATGGCGACCAGGCCTACAGCGACCAGGGTTACGGCGATCAGGAGTACGGCCGGCAGTACCAGGGCCACGACAACCAGTACTACGACCAGCAGCAGTACCCGTACGACTACAACCAGGGTCAGGGCAACCACAGCGCCCAGTGAGCGGCGCCGGGTGCCACCCGGCTCAGAAGCCCCTGGTCCGTTTGGCGGCCCGGCGCTTCCCGGCGGAGCCGACCCGCAGGAACAGCCGCGAGATCTCCGCCCCCAGGTTCACCCCGATGGCGATGGCCATGGCCAGTGAAGCGGCCTTGGCCAGCGACACAAGGCCCTTGTCGACCTCGTTCTGCGCCATCGACAGCAGCCCGAAGTAGGTCGCCGAACCCGGCAGCAACGGTCCGATCGCCGCGGTCGTGTACGGCAGCGCGGACGCGAACCGGTACCGCGACAGCAGCTGCCCGAACAGTCCGACCAGGCCCGCCGCCACGGCCGTGGAGGCCACCGGCGAGATACCGCCGGCGTAGTGCATCGCGCCGTACACCGACCAGGCCACGCCCCCGTTGAGGGTCACCGGCAGCACGGTGGACCGTTCCTGCTGGAGCAGCACCGCGAAGGTCAGCGACAGCAGCATGGACGCCGCGATCTGCAGCAGCGGCCGCTCGGCGATGTTCAGCGCCGCGTCCGGGTTGAGCGTGCCGCCCACCTTCACGCCGAAGTAGAGGATGACCAGCACCCCGATGACGATGCCGACGAAGAAGTACATGACCTCCAGCAGCCGGGCCGCCGCGGTGATGTAGAAGCCGGTCAGACCGTCCTGCACACCCGCCACCAGCGCCCGCCCGGGCAGCAGCGCGAACAGTCCACCGGTGACGACGGCGGACGCCTTGACGTCGACGTGCGCCAGCGCGAAGGCCACGCCGATCATCGCGGGCGGCATCGCGGCCACCGTGAACTGGTAGAACTCCGGCAGCCCGCGCCCCGCGCACAGCCACGCCAGCCGGTCGCCGAGCATCGCGCCCAGCATGGCCGCGACGAACACGATCAGGTCACCGCCGACCAGCAGGGAGGCCGCACCGGCCAGCAGCCCGCTCGCCACGGTCAGCGCCCAGCCGGGGTACGGGTGGCGGTTTCGGCGGATCTCGGCGAGCCGCCGGTAGGCCTCCTCGAGGGAGACATGGGTCTCCGGGTCGGTGAGGTCGTCCACGAGCCGGAAGACGGCTGCCAGCCGCGTGTAGTCGGTGCCCCGGCGGCGCACCGTCCGGGACGCCGTCACCGGGTCGTCCACCAGGGACGGCTGGTACGAGATCGACAGCAGCGTGAAGGTGACGGTCGGCTCGCAGCGGTCCAGCGCGTACGCCCGGCAGACGGCGAACATCGCCGCCTCCACGTCCTCGGCGTTCTCGCCGCCCGCCAGCAGCAGCTCGCCGATACGCAGGGTCAGGTCGAGCACGCGCGGGACGGCCGGACCGCCCTCCTCCTCCGCCTTCTGTACCGGCTCCGGTGCCGGACGCTCCGCCACCGGCATGCGCAGCATCGTGCGCATCCGGTCCTGCCAGGGCGCGTCCTTGGTCAGGCTGACGGCGGGTATGCCCGTCGCCGGGGTGAACAGGGCCGGGGCCTGCCGGGCGTCGTAGGTGCTCGGCGGAGTGAACGCCGAGCCCTCCGGCTCCGCGCCCGGCGGCTGGAGGACATCCAGGCCCTCGGGCAGGACGAACTCCGAGGTCGTCTCGGACTCACCGGCTGCCTTGGGGACCTCCAGCCCCTGCGGAAGGGCGAACTCGGACGTGATCTCGGGGTCGTACGCACTCCTCGCCTCGTCCGACTGCGGCTTGCGGTCCTCCGCGTCCGTCACTGAAGAGCACTCCCTGTACGACACTCCGACAGGCTCAGTATGCGCACAGAGATGCCGACGGGCCGCACGCGTGCGCGTGCGGCCCGTTCACAGGAGTGGGGTCTCAGTGACCGCCCTCCTCCTTGAAGCGCTTGTACGACCGCTCGATCTCCGCCTCGGCGTCGGTGCGGCCCACCCAGTTGGCGCCCTCGACGGACTTGCCGGGCTCCAGGTCCTTGTAGACCTCGAAGAAGTGCTGGATCTCCAGACGGTCGAACTCCGACACGTGGTGGATGTCGCGCAGGTGCTCGACACGCGGGTCGGTGGCCGGAACGCACAGCAGCTTGTCGTCGCCGCCCGCCTCGTCCGTCATGCGGAACATGCCGATCGCGCGGCACTTGATCAGGCAGCCCGGGAAGGTCGGTTCGTCCAGGATGACCAGCGCGTCCAGCGGGTCGCCGTCCTCGCCGAGGGTGTTCTCGACGAAGCCGTAGTCGGTCGGGTAGGCGGTCGAGGTGAAGAGACGACGGTCCAGGCGGATCCGACCCGACTCGTGGTCCACCTCGTACTTGTTCCGCGAACCCTTCGGGATCTCGATCGTGACGTCGAACTCCACCGGTGGCTCCTCCATGATCAGCACATAGTTCTGGTGGTTAAGTGTCCCTCACGCAGGTGTGTGATCGCGAAAGGGGCTGGTCCTTGTGCCAGAACTGAGGCCTTGGCGCGCCGCGAGACCGCATGTGGTGCGGATCGCGGGTGCCGTACGACCGCGTCTGGCACGGGTCGCGCGGGGCACCCGGGCCGTGCGGCCACGCCTCGCGGCGCTCGTCCGGCCTGCGCGTTCGCGGACCCTGAAGACCTGGCAGTACACCGCGGGCGCCGCCACCGCCGGGCTGGCACTGGCCGCCGGCGTCGTGACCACCGCCGGCCCCTGGGACGCCAACGGTCAGCGTACGGCCGAGCGGGAGCGGGCGGTCGCCCGGCAGCGGGCAGGTGGCACAGATCACGGTCGTAACTCCGATACGACGGACGCCGCACCCCGGCCCGCGCCCAGCGCCGCGTCCGTCCTGACCGGCCTGGGCGGCGCCACGGGCACCGTGAACACCAAGAAGGCCCCGGTGTCCGGAAAACCCCTCGCGGACGTCCTGGCGCCGCTTCTGGACGTTCCGGAGCTCGGCAGCGCCCACACCGCGGCGGTGGTCGACGTGGCCACCGGCAAGCGCCTGTACGGCTCCGGCGCCGACACGGCCCTCACCCCTGCCTCCACCACGAAGATCGCCACCGCCGTCGCCGCCCTCTCCGCGCTCGGCGCCGACCACCGCCTCACCACCCGGGCCGCCCTGGAGCCGGACACCAAGGAGCTCGTCCTGGTCGGCGGCGGCGACCCGACGCTCACCGCGCACAAGAAGGCGGACAGCTGGGCGAGCCTGCGCACACTGGCCGCCGACACCGCTGCCGCACTGAAGAAGCGCGGGGTCTCGAAGATCACGCTCTCCTACGACACCACCCTCTACACGGGCCCCTCGATCCACCCCATCGGCGTCAACGACAACCTCGCTCCCGTCAGCGCCCTGATGGCCGACGAGGGCCGCACCGACGACTCGGCCAGTGGCCCGGTGACCCGGGTCGCCGACCCGGCGGCGGACGCGGCCCGCAAGTTCGCCGGCTTCCTCAAGAACGCCGGCGTCACGACGACGGCACCGGGCCCCTCCAAGGCCACCGGCCGCTCCACCACCCTCGCCACCGTCTCCTCACCCCCGCTCTCCGCCCTGGTCGAACGCATGCTGACCAACAGCGACAACGACATCGCCGAGGCCCTGGCCCGCCAGACGGCCCTCGCGAGCGGCAAGCCGGCGAGCTTCGAGGACGGGGCGGCCGCGATCGCCTCCCGGCTGAAGAAGCTGGGGCTGCCCATGCCCGGCGCCTCGTTCCACGACGGCAGCGGCCTGAACCGCGACGACAGACTGACGGCGGACCTGCTGACGGCCCTCCTCGTCCAGGCGGGCTCACCGGCCCACCCCGACCTCCGCCCGGTCCTCACGGGCCTCCCGGTGGCGGGCTTCACCGGCACCCTCAGCGCCCGCTACACGGACGGCGCGGCGGGCGTGGTCCGAGCCAAGACGGGCACCCTGACCGGCGTCAACACCCTGGCAGGCACGGTCGTCGACGAGGACGGCCGCCTCCTGGCGTTCGCCTTCCTGGCCACGAACACGACAAGCCCCCTGGACGCCCAGTCAGCACTGGACAGAACGGCTACGGCACTGGCGGGGTGCGGCTGCGGTTAGGGGGACGTGGGGCAGGTTTGCCCACGGTGACCGCTTACGGGGGTGGCACCGGCTGTCGCCCGCAGCGTGCGGAGAGTGGGGCGGCAGCACTGCTTGCACGGTGGTGCGCCCTGCTGCGGTGATGCCGCCTACCGCTTGCCGCTACCGCCGCCGTTGCGTGCTCGGGCCGGTTGGAGCCCACCGCAGGCCGTCACAGCCTGCCGCCGCGGGTGCCGCCGCATCACCTGCTGTCGGCCGCGTGCGGTGGTCGCTCGATCGCGACGGCTGCCGCTCGCCGCTTGCCGGGGTGGCGCAGCCCCATCGCCTGCAGCCCACCGCTTGCCGGAGCCGTCCGCAGCCGTTGGCTCCAGGCACCGCCTGCCGCCCACCGTCGCCATTGCGCCGGGGGCGCGTCGGTATTGCCTGCCGTGCGTCACTTGCCGCGGTGGCGCCGCTGCGCTGCCTGCGCCTGCTGCCTGTAGCCGCAGCGTGGCGCGCGCCATATAGCCTGCGGCCGCTGGCCGTTGCCGTGGCGCGCCCGCATCGCCTTGCGTCGACGGCTTGCCGCCACCGCTGGGGCGCGCCGTCATTGCCCATCGTGGGTCGCTTGCTGCCGCTGCGCTGCCTGCGCCTGCTGCCTGTAGCCGCAGCGTGGCGCGCGCCATAGCCGCCGGCCGCTGGCCGTTGCCGTGGCGCGCCCGCATCGCCTTGCGTCGACGGCTTGCCGCCACCGCTGGGGCGCGCCGTCATTGCCCATCGTGCGTCGCTTGCTGCCGTGGTGCGGCCGTGGCCTGCTGCCTGTAGCCGCAGCGTGGCGCGCGCCATAGCCGCCGGCCGCTGGCCGTTGCCGTGGCGCGCCCGCATCGCCTTGCGTCGACGGCTTGCCGCCACCGCTGGGGCGCGCCGTCATTGCCCATCGTGCGTCGCTTGCTGCCGTGGTGCGGCCGTGGCCTGCGCCCGCTGCCTGCCGCCATCGCTTGCGCTGGGGCGCGCTGACATTGCCTGCCGGACGTTGCTTGCCGCAGTGGTGTGGTCGCACTGCCTGCTCCCGCTGCCTGTCGTCGTAGCGCCCTGCGCGCCCCACCGCCTCCGGCCGCTGCCCATCGCCGCGGCGCGCCCGCATCGCCTGTCGTCCAGTGCCGCCGCGCAGCCGCACTTCCTGCCCCTCGCCGCCGTGGGCAGTCGTTCCGCAGGGCGGGGCGGGTGATTCCGGGGTGGGCGATGAGTGGTCCGGCTCCGCCCACGCAGGCAGCTCGCGATCAACCGACCCCGTCACAGCCTGCCCCAAGTGGGAACGCTCACGTACGGTTGACGCATGACGAGCATCGGTGGCACGGAGATGGTCGACTGGAATCTCGCGGTGGCGACCGCGACCCGGCTCGTGCGGCCGGGGCCCGACGTGAGCCGTGACGAGGCCCGGGCCGTCGTCGCGGAGCTGCGCCGGCATGCCAAGGCCTCGGAGGAGCACGTGCGGGGCTTCACCCGGTTGGGCACCGAAGTCACCCACGACACCCCCGTACTCGTCGTCGACCGCCCCGGCTGGGTGCGGGCGAACGTCGCCGGGTTCCGGGAGATCCTCAAGCCGCTGCTCGACAAGATGCAGGAGCGACGCGGCGGCACACCCGGCGGCGCGGTCCTCGGCGCCGTCGGTGGCAAGGTGACCGGCGTCGAACTCGGCATGCTGCTCTCCTTCCTGTCCTCCCGTGTCCTCGGCCAGTACGAGACCTTCGCCCCGGCCGGCCGCGACCTCCCGGCAGGCGAGAACGGCGGCGGCCGGCTGCTGCTGGTCGCGCCGAACATCGTCCACGTGGAGCGTGAACTCGACGTACAGCCGCACGACTTCCGCCTGTGGGTGTGCCTGCACGAGGAGACGCACCGCACACAGTTCACCGCGGTGCCGTGGCTGCGCGATCACCTGGAGGGTGAAATCCAGTCGTTCTTGGCGGAGACCGACGTCGACCCGATGACGGTCCTCGAACGCATCCGAGAGGCCGCCCAGTCGCTCGCCGGCGGCCGCCCCGAGGGCGAGGAGGACGACGGGGGCCGGTCGTTCGTGGAGCTCGTGCAGACCCCGGCCCAGCGTGAGATCCTCGGCCGCCTCACCGCCGTGATGTCCCTCCTGGAGGGCCACGCCGACTTCGTGATGGACGGGGTCGGTCCGCAGGTCGTACCGACCGTCTCGGAGATCCGCGAGAAGTTCCAGCAGCGCCGCGCCAAGGGCGCCTCCCGCCTGGACATGACCCTGCGCAAGCTGCTGGGTCTGGATGCCAAACTCAGGCAGTACCGGGACGGCGAACGGTTCGTACGAGCCGTCGTCGAACAGGTCGGCATGGACGGCTTCAACCGCGTGTGGACCTCCCCGAACACCCTGCCCACCAAGGCGGAGATCGCCAAACCGGCGGACTGGGTCGCGCGGGTGCACCGCAGGCCGGAGCCGTGAGGCGCATGGGGCACGTCGTGAACGGAATCCGGCCGACGGCAGGAGAACGCCCCCTCAATCACCCGTCCGAGGGACCGTGAGGGTTGGGTAGGCGTGCAATGCTCGGGGAACCGCCCGTTTCTGTCACCATCTACACACTCTGAGTGACCGGCCTCGGGCTCACCCCCGAAAACTTCATGAAGGGAACCGGACATGGGTCCCCATCCTGCGGTCGCGGCGATACGCCTGGCGGTCCGCCGCGTCCTTCACGACATCCTCACCGACCACAGCCCCCATATCTCCGCCGACGACTCCCCGGGCGGCGCGTACGAGCGTTCCCCGTCCCCGTCCCCGCTCGTGCTCGTGGCGTGCTCCGGCGGCGCCGACTCCATGGCACTCGCCTCCGCCCTGGCGTTCGAGGCGCCCAAACTCGGCATCCGCGCCGGCGGCATCACCGTCGACCACGGCCTCCAGCCCGGCTCCGACCTGCGCGCCGACGAGGTCGCCCTGAGGCTGCGCGAACTCGCCCTCGACCCGGTCGAGTCCATCGCCGTGACCGTGGGTCGCGACGGCGGGCCCGAAGCCGCCGCCCGCGACGCCCGCTACGCCGCCCTCGACGCCGCGGCCGAACGCCACGGCGCCACCGCGATCCTGCTCGGCCACACCCGCGACGACCAGGCCGAAACCGTCCTCCTCGGCCTCGCCCGCGGCTCCGGCATCCGCTCCCTGTCCGGAATGGCCGCGGTCTCGGGGGCCGACGGCCGTTACCGCCGCCCCTTCCTCCAGCTCGACCGGCAGACCGCCCGCAAGGCCTGCATGGTCCAGTCGCTCCCGGTGTGGGACGACCCGCACAACGCCGACCCGGCCTACACGCGCTCCCGGCTCCGCCACGAGGGCCTGCCCGCCCTGGAGAAGGCCCTCGGCAAGGGCGTCGTCGAGGCACTCGCCCGCACGGCCCAGCTCTCCCGCGACGACGCCGACGCCCTGGACGCCTGGGCCAGCCAGGCCGAGTCCTCCGTCCTCGACGCCACCGGCCTGCTCGAGTGCGCCAAGCTCTATGCTCTGCCGCCCGCCGTGCGCCGCCGCATCCTGCGCCGCGCCGCCATCCGCGCGGGCGCCCCGGCCGGCTCGCTGTTCGCCCGGCACATCGAGGAAGTCGACCGGCTGATCACCGGCTGGCGCGGCCAGGGAGCCATCAATCTCCCGGGCAAAGTCGTCGCCCAGCGCCAGGGTGGCAGACTGGTGATTCGGCAAGGCTGAATCTCTCTCCTGGGGGAGACGCCCGGTCTCTTCTTCCGGAGGGGCCGGCCGGCCGTGAACCGGGACGACCGAAAGTGATGCGGGTGGACGCGAAAGACATGGGTGCCGACCTTCAGCAGGTGCTCATCACCAAGGAAGAGATCGACGCGAAGCTGGCCGAGCTGGCCGCGAAGATCGACGCGGAGTACGCGGGCAGGGACCTGTTGATCGTCGGCGTGCTCAAGGGCGCGGTGATGGTCATGGCGGACCTCGCCCGGGCGCTGTCCACCCCCGTCACCATGGACTGGATGGCCGTGTCCTCGTACGGCGCGGGCACCCAGTCCTCCGGTGTCGTCAGGATCCTCAAGGACCTCGACACCGACATCAAGGGCAAGCACGTCCTGATCGTCGAGGACATCATCGACTCCGGCCTGACCCTGTCCTGGCTGCTGTCCAACCTCGGCTCGCGCGAGCCGGAGTCGCTCAAGGTGTGCACCCTGCTGCGCAAGCCGGACGCCGCCAAGGTGGCCATCGACGTCGAGTGGGTCGGCTTCGACATCCCCAACGAGTTCGTCGTGGGCTACGGCCTCGACTACGCCGAGAAGTACCGCAACCTCCCGTTCGTCGGTACGCTCGCGCCTCACGTCTACGGCGGCTGAGCCTCGCACGGCCCAGTCTCGTAAGACGATCGGGAACCCCAGCGGGTTTCGCGCCGTTGGAGCATGCAGAGACGGGATTGACAGCAGTCCTGTGCGGCTTCGCGCAACAATGCTGGGGTACCGTCAGAAGAACTGTCTTATCAAACTCACTATGGCAGGAGGGACGGGGCGACACCGCTCCGTATGGATGGACGTGAAGCGATACTTCCGTGGGCCGGTCATGTGGATCGTGCTGGCCGTCCTTGCCGTGGTCGTGTTGATGCAGGTCGTCGGCTCGTCCGGCGGCTACAAGACGGTGGACACCGGCCAAGTCGTAGCAGCGATCAACGACAACAAGGTCCAGTCGGCCAAGCTCACCACCGGTGACGAGCAGACCGTCAAGGTCACGCTGAAGGACGGCGTGAAGGTCGACGGCAGCTCGAAGATCCAGGCGAGCTACATCGGCGACCAGGGCGTGGCCCTTGCCGGCACGCTGCAGACCAAGTTCCAGGACAAGCAGATCCCCGACGGGTACACCGTCTCCCCGACGAAGCAGAACGCCTTCGTCGGCGTGCTGCTCTCCCTGCTCCCCTTCGTCCTGATCGTGGTCGTCTTCCTGTTCCTGATGAATCAGATGCAGGGCGGCGGCTCCCGGGTCATGAACTTCGGCAAGTCCAAGGCCAAGCTCATCACCAAGGACACCCCGAAGACGACCTTCTCGGACGTCGCGGGCTGTGACGAGGCCGTCGAGGAGCTCCAGGAGATCAAGGAGTTCCTGCAGGAGCCGGCGAAGTTCCAGGCCGTCGGCGCCAAGATCCCCAAGGGCGTGCTTCTCTACGGCCGTCCCGGCACCGGCAAGACGCTGCTCGCGCGTGCCGTCGCCGGCGAGGCAGGGGTCCCCTTCTACTCGATCTCCGGTTCCGACTTCGTCGAGATGTTCGTCGGTGTCGGTGCCTCCCGGGTCCGTGACCTGTTCGAGCAGGCCAAGGCGAACGCCCCGGCGATCGTCTTCGTCGACGAGATCGACGCGGTCGGCCGCCACCGCGGCGCCGGCCTCGGCGGTGGTCACGACGAGCGCGAGCAGACCCTGAACCAGCTGCTCGTCGAGATGGACGGCTTCGACGTCAAGGGCGGTGTGATCCTCATCGCCGCGACGAACCGCCCCGACATCCTCGACCCGGCCCTTCTGCGCCCCGGCCGCTTCGACCGCCAGATCGCTGTCGACCCGCCGGACCTGCAGGGCCGTCTGGAGATCCTCAAGGTTCACCAGAAGGGCAAGCCGGTCGCGCCCGACGTCGACCTGTCGGCGGTCGCCCGTCGCACCCCGGGCTTCACCGGTGCGGACCTGAGCAATGTCCTCAACGAGGCCGCGCTGCTCACCGCCCGCAGCGACAGGAAGCTGATCGACAACTCCATGCTGGACGAGGCGATCGACCGCGTGGTGGCGGGCCCGCAGAAGCGGACCCGGATCATGTCGGACAAGGAGAAGAAGATCACCGCGTACCACGAGGGCGGACACGCCCTGGTCGCGGCGGCCTCCCCGAACTCCGACCCGGTCCACAAGATCACGATCCTGTCCCGCGGCCGTGCCCTCGGCTACACGATGGTGCTCCCGGACGAGGACAAGTACTCCACGACGCGCAACGAGATGCTGGACCAGCTGGCGTACATGCTGGGCGGCCGCGCGGCCGAGGAGCTCGTCTTCCACGACCCGACCACGGGTGCCGCGAACGACATCGAGAAGGCCACCACCACCGCCCGCGCGATGGTCACCCAGTACGGCATGACCGAGCGCCTGGGTGCGATCAAGTTCGGCGGCGACAACACCGAGCCGTTCCTCGGACGTGAGATGGCTCACCAGCGCGACTACTCGGAAGAGGTCGCCGCGCTGGTGGACGAGGAAGTCAAGAAGCTCATCGAGAACGCTCACAACGAGGCCTGGGAGATCCTGGTCGAGAACCGTGACATCCTCGACAACCTCGTCCTGGCCCTCCTGGAGAAGGAGACGCTCGGCAAGGAGGAGATCGCCGAGATCTTCGCCCCGATCCACAAGCGCCCGCCGCGGCCCGCGTGGACCGGCTCCTCCCGCCGTACGCCGTCCACCCGCCCGCCGGTGCTCTCCCCGAAGGAGCTGGCACTGACCAACGGCGCGAACGGCTCGACGCCGGCGATCAGCACCGTCAAGTCCACGGCGTCGGAGTCCGCCCCGGTGACGGAGCAGGCCCCGGAGGACCGCACGGAGAGCTGACCGCCCCCTGGTGCGGCCCCGGCCGCCGTGCCAGGCCCGGAATGGATGCCGCGCCCCGCAAGGTTCTAGCCTTGGGGGGCGCGGCATTTCTGCATGCCCGTGCGTAGGAGAAACAGGAACGAGGCACCAGATGACCGACCCCGTGACGCTGGACGGCGAAGGCACCATCGGCGAGTTCGACGAGAAGCGCGCCGAGAACGCCGTACGCGAACTGCTGATCGCGGTCGGCGAGGACCCGGACCGCGAGGGCCTGAGGGAGACACCGGCACGGGTGGCGCGGGCCTATCGGGAGCTCCTGGCGGGACACACGCAGGAGCCCGAGGACGTCCTGACGACCACGTTCGATCTCGGTCATGACGAGATGGTCCTGGTCAAGGACATCGAAATCGTATCTTTGTGCGAGCATCACATGCTGCCGTTCCACGGTGTGGCCCATGTCGGGTACATCCCGGCGGAGACGGGCAAGATCACGGGCCTGTCGAAGCTCGCGCGGCTGGTCGAGGTGTTCGCCCGCCGTCTGCAGGTGCAGGAACGACTCACCACGCAGATCGCCGACTCCCTCATGAGGATCCTCGAGGCACGAGGCGTGATCGTCGTCATCGAGGCCGAGCACATGTGCATGTCGGTGCGTGGCATCCGCAAGCCCGGTGCCAAGACCACGACGTCGGCGGTGCGCGGCCAGCTTCGGGACGCCACGACCCGCGCCGAGGCGATGAGCCTGATACTGGCGCGCTGACGGCGTCGGCGGTCAGGCCGCCGGTTCGGCCCCGGTGTGGTTGTGGTCCTCGTCCTCCGGGAGCTTGCAGACGCGTTCCAGGAAGAGGGCCGCCGCTATGACGGCGATGCCGGCCAGCACCGCGAGACCGGCGTAGATGGCCTGGTCGCGGCGGGCGGGCATGTCGAGGAGCTCCAGGAGAAAGACGCCCGTACCGCCGTACATCCCGGCGACGAGAGCGGCGACCAGGGCGCTGGCCTGGCCGAAGACGACCGCGCGGGCGGCCATCAGGGGGTCGACTCCCTTGGCGCCGGGGCGGCGCTCGCGCTGGGCCTTGAAGCGGGCCCGCAGGGAGAGCGCCGTGGCGAGCAGAACCGCGGCGATCAGGGCCAGGACGATGGGGGCGGCCAGCGGGACGCTGGGGAGCGTCCCCACCGAGTTCCACAGGCGGGCGCCCGCCCAGGACAGCACTCCGGCAACGACGAACACGCCGACCAGCACCCTGATGCGCAGCTCTCTCACGGTGTTCCTTCAGCTCCCCCGGAGTAGGTGTGGCCGGACCGTGTGGTCGTCTCGGCCCTTGACCTTAACGACTACTCGGGCAGGTGGAGTTCCAGGTCCGTGCGGGCCTGGACACCGGCGCGGGTGACGGTGCCGAGGAGGTCGGCGACCGGGCCGCGGCCGGGCAGCAGGGCGTCGGGGTCCACGTCGTACCAGGGGGCCAGCACGAAGGCGCGCTCATGCGCGCGCGGGTGCGGAAGGGTCAGGTGCGGGTCGGCGGAGACGACTTCGGCGTACGCGACGATGTCGACGTCGAGGGTGCGCGGGCCCCAGCGCTGGTCCCGTACGCGGTTGAAGGCCTCCTCGACGGCGTGTGCCCGCTCCAGGAGGGAGGACGGGGGGAGCGTGGTCTTCAGGACCACGACCGCGTTGTAGTACGAGGGCTGGCTGCCGGGCTCCACACCCCACGGCTCCGTCTCGTACACCGGGGAGACGGCCTTGATCCGGACGCCCGGGGTGTCTTCCAGGGCGTCGATGGCGCCCTGGAGGGTCTCCAGGCGGTTGCCCAGGTTGGAGCCGAGGGAGATCACGGCCCGTTTCGGGTTGCTCAACGTGGTGTCGGCGGCGTCGACCTGTTCGACGACGGAGGCGGGTACCGGCTGTACGGTCGGGTCGCTGGGACCCTGCGTGAAGGATGCGGTCATACTCGGCTCCGGGTGATGGTGACGGTCACGTCGTCGAAGGGGACCGTGATCGGGGCGTCCGGCTTGTGGACGCAGACCTCGACCTCCATGACTCCTTCGTGCTTCAGGCAGGCCTGGGCGATGCGCTCGGCGAGCGTCTCGATGAGGTTCACCGGCTCGCCCTCGACCACGGCCACGACCTCTTCGGCCACGATGCCGTAGTGCACGGTCCTCGCGAGGTCGTCGCCGGCCGCTGCCGGCCGGGTGTCCAGACCAAGGACGACGTCCACGATGAAGGGCTGGCCCTCCTCGCGCTCCTTGGGGAACACACCGTGGTGCCCGCGGGCCTTCAGGCCGCGCAGCGCGACACGATCCACGCGAATCACTCCTGCAATCGTTGGTAACGGCCGGTCCGTGCCGTGTGCGAACGGCACACCGGCCTCAGACGAATCTACCTGCGGACACTGACAGAACCGGATCTCAGGGGGGTGGGCCCCGGCCGGGGCCGAGAGGGTTCATCGCGCGTTTCCCCTGGGGAACCCGGTACCTCATGGGTTGGTAGCCCCACTTACCCGCGAGTTCGTGATTCCAACCACTTCTTGGTCCCTGCGGGCCACCCGCCCACTCAGGCAGGCGTGTCGTCGTCCTCTTCCTCGTCGTTCTCGGCCAGTACCGGAGAGGCGTGGTGGGACCAGAGCTTCCAGCCGAGGGGTGTGCGGCGGAACACGTTCGTGGCGACGACCAGCTGGCCCACGAGCGGGCCGAGCTCCGCGCCGGGCTCGGGGGCGGGGCCGCCGCTGAGGATGTTCTCGGTGCACGTCACCAGCGCGGTGTCGCCGGTTACGGAGACATGGACGTCGGTGAGGAAGAACTGGATGTAGTCGGTGTTCGCCATGATCAGCGCGTACGACCTGAGGACCTCGCCGCGGCCCGTGAGCACGGGCCAGCCCGGGTGCACGCAGGAGATCACGCCCGCGTCCGCCGGGTCGTGGTACTCCTCGTCGACGCCGAGGTCGGACGGGGTGAGCCAGAGCGAGGACAGCTCTTCGAAGTCGCCCTGCTCCATGGCCTCGTAGAAGGCGGTGTTGGCGAGCTCGACCTGTTCGACGTCGGTAAGGGGGGCGCTCACCGGGCTCCTTCCGCGCCCTGTGCAGCGCCCACCGCGCGCGTGCCCGCTGCGCGCGCGCCTTCCACGGCCCGTGCGACCCGTACCGCGTCCGCCGTGGCGCGCACCTCGTGGACACGCACCGCCCAAGCACCGGCCTGTGCCGCGAGCGCGGAGACGGCGGCCGTCGCGGCGTCCCGCTCCCGGGCCGGCGGGGGTGCACCCTCGGGCCCGGCCAGGACGCGGCCGAGGAACCGCTTGCGGGAGGCGGCGACCAGGACGGGATGTCCCAGAGCGCCCAGGCGGTCGAGGTGGGCGAGCAGGGCGAGGTCGTGCCCGGCCTCCTTGGAGAAGCCGAGGCCGGGGTCGACGACGATGCGGTCGGGGGCGATGCCGCCCGCCAGGACGGCCTCCACGCGCGCGTGGAGTTCGTCGACGACCTCGGTGACGACGTCGTCGTACACGCCCTGGACGTTGCCGCCCGCCAGGAAGCCGCGCCAGTGCATGACCACGAAGGGGGCGCCACAGGCCGCGACGACCGGGATCATCGCGGGGTCGGCGAGACCGCCGCTGACGTCGTTGACCAGGGCGGCACCGGCCGCGAGGGCCTGCTCGGCGACCGAGGCGCGCATGGTGTCGACGGAGACGACGGCACCCTCGGAGGCGAGACCGCGGACGACGGGGATGACCCGCCGGAGCTCCTCGGCCTCGTCGACGCGGGTGGCGCCGGGGCGGGTGGACTCGCCGCCGACATCGACCAGGTCCGCACCCTCGGCGACCAGTTCGAGCCCGTGTTTGACGGCGGCGGTCGTGTCGAAGAAGCGGCCGCCGTCGGAGAAGGAGTCGGGGGTGACGTTCACGACCCCCATGACCGCGCAGCGGTCCCATGCCGGAAGGCCCGTCACTCGGCCGCGCCCGCTCTGGTTGCTCATATGTTCAGCGTAGGCCCCGGGCCGGGGCCGCAGGTCCCGCGGCCCGAGCGGAACCCCCGGGGCTGGAGGGCCGGGGGTCCCGCTCGGACCAGTCCGGGTCAGGCCGCCTTGACGTCCCGCTCCGCCAGTCCGTGCGAGCACGGGCGCCGGGTGGGGGTGCGGCGGCGCAGGAAGCGCGGCAGCGGCAGGGCGAGGTCGACGAAGCCCTCCGCCTGCATGGCCGCGAAGCCTATGCGGGGCAGGTCGCCGGAGGCCCGGTAGACGACGAAGCGCGGCTCCCAGCGCGGCTGGAACTTGGCGTTGAACTTGTACAGCGACTCGATCTGGAACCAGCGGGACAGGAACACCAGCAGCCCACGCCAGGCGCGCAGCACCGGACCCGCACCGATCTTCTCGCCGCGTGCCAGCGCCGAGCGGAACATCGCGAAGTTCAGCGAGACGCGGGTGATGCCGAACTTCGGGGCCGCCTGGAGCGCGGCCACGATGAGCAGCTCGTTCATGCCGGGGTCGGCGGAGCGATCGCGGCGCATGAGGTCCAGGGAGACGCCGTCGGTGCCCCAGGGCACGAAGTGCAGGATCGCCTTCAGGTCGCCGTACTCGCCGGGCTCGTCGTCCGCCTTGTGGGCGGTGGCGATCAGGCAGTCCCCGTCGGCCGCGTCGCCTATCCGGCCGAGCGCCATGGAGAAGCCGCGCTCGGTGTCCGTGCCGCGCCAGTCCTCCGCGGCGCGCCGGATGCGCTCCAGTTCGGCCTCGCCCAGGTCACGGATGCGCCGTACCCGGGTTTCGTAGCCGGCTCGCTCGATGCGCTTGACCATCTGTCGCACGTTGCGCATCGCGCGTCCGGCGAGTGAGAAATCCGCGACGTCCACCACCGCCTCGTCGCCCAGTTCCAGGGCGTCCAGGCCGGTCTCCCGGGTCCACACCTCGCCGCCGGTCTCGGAGCAGCCCATGACGGCGGGCGTCCAGGAGTGGGCCTTCGCCTCGTCCATGAAGCGCTCGATGGCGCCCGGCCAGGCCTCGACGTCGCCGATGGGGTCACCGCTGGCGAGCATCACGCCGGAGACGACGCGGTACGTCACCGCCGCCTTGCCGCTGGGCGAGAACACGACGGCCTTGTCGCGGCGCAGGGCGAAGTGGCCGAGGGAGTCGCGGCCGCCGTGCCGGTCCAGCAGGGCGCGCAGTTGCGACTCGTCCTCCTCGGTCAGCTGAGCGGCCGGGTGTTCGGGCCGGAAGGCCAGGTAGATGGTGGTGATCGCGGTGATCCAGCCGAGAGCACCCAGCGAGAAGGCCACCGTCCAGGAGGTGTTGCCCTGGTAGTCGACCGGTCCCTCGAAGCCGAACAGGCCGTACAGGACATGCGTCAGGCGATCGGCCACGCTGGGGTCGCCGATGGTGCGTTCGGGGTGGACGCTGACGATGACCAGCCCGAGGGCGAGGGAACCGGCGCCCATGAGCACGAAGTTGGCGAGCGCGCGCCACCTGCTGCGCGGGTCCGGCAGGGCCGCGAACTCGTCCCGGTGGCGCAGGAGGGGCACCAGCAGCGCCACCGAGATCAGCGCCCCGACGATGGAGTGCCGGTACACGAACTGCGCCATCGCACCGGCCGGCAGGAGCGCGACCGCGGCCCGCCACGCCCGGCGTTTGCGCCGCTTGAGCCCGTGCGCGAGCAGCAGCAACAGCACGCCGGTGCTGAGCGAGAGCGCCGCGGCGAACGGGCCGAGCGCGCCGGGCAGTACCTCGGCGAGGGCGTGCATACGGCTGTGACGGAAGCGCGGGAACACGCCCGCGGCAATGTCCAGGACGCCCACCAGAGCGCACGCCCTGCCGACCAGTGCGGGGACGGCCTCGGGGCGCGGGCCGCGGACTATGCGCCGCATCGCGCCTGATCGGCTCGGAACCCCGCCCGACATTTCCCCATCTATCCTGACAGACATCGCATCCCGTAGTTCTGCGAGAGACCTTGAATCCGGTGCCGATCGGGGCATCCGGCGACATTGCGCCCTCTAGGACGGTGTCTTGGGGAGAGAGGTTCACTCCCCACCGGAAAGCCGGTTAAAAGGCCAAGGAAAGCCCGGGGCAAGCCCTCGCTACGAACGAGTGGGTGAGCCGCCGGCGGAAAGCGCAGGCAGGTTCAGCCCATGGGTCTCACGAGCAACAAGGTGCTGCTGCTGACGGTCGTGCTCGCGGTGCTTCTGTTCATCGGCACGGTGTGGCTGTGGCCACGGCTGGCACGGCAGAACTGGCGGTCCGTCACCGGGCGGGTCGGCCTGCTGCTGGCGGTCCAGCTGGCGCTCTTCTCGTCCCTGGGGGTCGCCGCCAACCAGGCCTTCGGCTTCTACGCGAGCTGGGCGGACCTGTTCGGTAAAGAGACGGCCCAGGGCGTCGTGGTCGACCACACCGCCAACGGCGCGCCCGGCGGCCCGCTCCAGGTGCTGAGCACGCAACAGCTGCAGGGGGTGAGCGGATCGGGGCCGCGGTCGACGGGGCAGATCCAGAAGGTTGACATAGTGGGTCGTACGACCCATGTCGCCACACCGGCGTACGTCTATCTGCCGCCGGAGTACTTCCAGCCCCGGTACCGCACGCGCACGTTCCCTGCCGCCGTCATACTCACCGGCTACCCCGGTACGGCCCAGGCGCTGGTGGACAAGCTGCACTACCCGCGTACGGCCCAGGAACTGGCCAAGAACGGGCGGATGCAGCCGATGATCCTGGTGATGCTGCGGCCGACGGTGGCGCCGCCGCGGGACACGGAATGCGTGGACATTCCCGGCGGCCCGCAGACGGAGACGTTCTTCGCCAAGGATCTGCCCGAGGCCGTGACGGACCACTACAGGGTGGGCAGAAAACCGGGCAGCTGGGGAATCGTCGGAGACTCCACCGGCGGTTACTGCGCGCTGAAGCTCGCCATGCACCACCCGGCGTCGTACGCGGCGGCCGCGGGTCTGTCGCCCTACTACAAGGCGCCGATCGACCCCACGACCGGCGACCTCTTCCGCGGTGACCGGAATCTTCGCAATCGTGCCGATCTGTGGTGGTGCCTCAAGCACCTGCCCGCCCCGGCCACTTCGCTGCTGGTCACCAGCAGCAGGATCGGTGAGCACAACTACAAGGACACGCTCAGGTTCATCGACCAGGTGAAGGCCACGAATCTGACCGGGATCTCGTCGATCATCCTTCCGAGCGGCGGGCACAACTTCAACACCTGGCGGCGCGAGATTCCGGCGACGTTGCAGTGGCTGAGCGGGCGGCTGAGCGACCGCTGAAAGCGATCTTGCCGAATTCGGCGGCTCGATGATCAGTCGTGTCGTTCCTGATGCCGGGTGAAGGCATCGTTATGGCTGCGTTTTTACGGGCGGGGGCACCATGATTCGCCTACGCGCGGTAAGTTTCTGGCCATGCCACGTGGACGTCACCGCCATTCCCCGCCTTTGCACCGGCTGTTGCCACCGTCGGCGATCGCAGGCGTCTCTCTCGTCTGCGCGTTTGGTCCCTGGTTGTTCTCCGATACGGGCGTGCTGCGCGTCGTCGCCGCCATCGCCGCGGCGACGGCGGTCGTCGGTGCGGCCGTGATGCGCCGCTGGGACGCCCTCGCGGGCAAGCAGGTGGCCGACCTCACGCGCGCGCGGGCGAGCGACGAGTGGCGCTTCGAGGAACGGGTCGCCGAGCTGGAGACCGACCTGGAGGAGTCGCGCGAGCTGCGCACCAAGCTGGAGCAGCGGCTGCGCGCGAAGCGGACCGAGCTGGCCGGGCTGCGCAACGAGCATGCCGCGCTGCTGCGGCGGTACGCCACGGCGGAGACCGAGCGGGCCAGCGCCCTGGAGGGGCGCCGGCTGCTGGAGATCGAGTCGGCCGCGCCCTCGCGCGCGCTGCTGCCCGCGCCTTCGCCGGCGCCGGAGGCCGAGCGGGAGACGGAGGCCGCTGAGCCCGCCGAGGGTGCCGGGACGGCCGAGGACGAGAAGCCGGCGGCTCCCGGGGTGTTCTCGCCCGAGGGTTCCCGGCTGTTCCTGCGGGCCCAGGCGGCGCTGTCCCGGTTCGACGAGGGCGAGGAGGCGGCCGGGGCCGGATCCGCGGCCAAAGGGGACGGCGTCGCGGACGAGGTGAAGGAGCCCGCCGCGCAAGCGTCGGCCGGCGACGGCACCGGGGCGGAATCCGTGTCCGTCCGGGAGGCCGCCCAGGAGGACGAGGCACAGGGGCAGCCCGAGGCGGCCGACGGGCACGAGCACGCGGCCGCCACCACCACGACGCTGTCGGCCGAGACCGGCAAGAACGTGCAGCAGCCCGCGGGGCACTTCACGGTGCCGACCGCGGTGGCCGTGCTGCCGGCCGCGCCCATGCCGCGTCCGCTGGTCACGGGCGGGTTCGACTTCTTCGGCACGCAGAAGGAGTCCACCGAGCTGGCCGCCGTGCAGAACGAGGACCTCGCCGACGTGGTGGGCCAGGAGGCGCTCGCCCTGCACAAGGCCGAGTCCGAGGCCGCGTTCAAGCCGGCCGACGAGGGGTCGCGCGCCGTCGGCCAGGTCATCGACCTGACGGCCCACGACGAGACGGAACAGATCGACATGCAGAACCTGCGCACCGCGGCTTCCTGACCCAACCGCACACGGCCGACACCGGGGACCGGCGTCGGCCGTCGGCTTTGCCGGGCTCGGGCTTCGGGCGGGCTCGGGTCGCTCGCAGTGCTGAGACGGGCGAGGCGGCCGACATCGGCAGAGCGTTGGGGTGTCGGGCGACCGGTTCGATGCTTGGGCCTCTGTCGGGTTGGGTCATTCGCCGGGGCGGTCGGCCGTCGGCTCAGGTCATCCATCTGTCCGGGCGGGCGTCCCTGCGGCCCGTCCGGGATCTTTCAGCCTGGTTCTGGAGCAGTTCTGCGGCCTGCCGGGTGTCTCTCAGGCGGGCTGTCACCGTCTTGTCGGCTCCCGTGTCCACGTGGACGTCGGCAAGCCGCCAGAGGCGCTCCCAGGGGCCCTGGGTGAGCCGTACGCTCTGGACCTTGGCGTGCGGAACGAGGGACAGGCGCCGACGGAGCAGGCCGTGCCGCGCGGCGAAGACGGTGTCCGTGACCGTGATGCCGTAACCCCGCCACCACAGCGGCACACACCGTCCGGCCCTTCGCGGCGGCCGGGCGAGAGACCGGAGCGGTGGCACCGTCACTCCGGGCAGCACGCGCGCGACGACCGACTCGGCCACCGCGCGCGGGGCGACCGGCACCAGGACGGAGTTCGAGGACCCGGCCACGTCGAGTTCCACCCGCACCCAGCCGCGCCGCCGCCACAGCAGCGGCTCCACGATCCGTACGGTCTGCACCCGCCCCGGCGGCACCGTCTCGTGCGTGCGGTCGAGCAGCCCGTGGTCGATGCGCAGCCCGTCCGGGGACTCGCCCACCGTCCAGTCGTACTCGGCGACGAACCGACCCACGCTGCTCGCGCCCGCCGCGCCGAGCAGCGGCAGGCCGGTGGCGAGCACCGTCACCACACTGTGGGTGGCCAGCCACAGCACCGGCGGTACGACGAGCGCCGCCACCAGGGACCCCCAGGTCGCGCCCGTCAGCACCAGCGAGACCGCCAGCTCGCGCGCGGGCAGCCGCATCAGCTCGCGCGACGGCGCCTCGCCGACCTCGTGCGCCGTCTCCGGCGCGAAACCGGCCGCGCGCGCGAGCAGTTCCGCGCGCAGTGCGCGGGCCTCGCCCTCGCCCAGAAAGGCCAGTTCGTCCTTCTTGTCCGCCCCGACGACGTCGATCCTGAGCTTCGCGACACCCGCCACGCGCGCGAGGAGCGGCTGTGTCACGTCGACGGCCTGGATCCGCTCCAGCCGGATGTGCGCGGTGCGGCGGAACAACAGGCCGGTACGGATGCGCAGTTCGCTGTCGGTCACCGAGAAGTGGGTGAACCACCAGGACATGAAGCCGTACAGGGCGGCCACCGGGACCAGCACGGCGAGCCCGGCCAGCAGCATGGTCGTGGTCAGCCTCGTCAGCTGCTCCTGGGCCTGGTTCGGGTCGTGCACCGCCCACCCGGCTGTCACGGCGACCGGCGCCCACGCGCGCCGGAACGGCGTCACGGGGTGCAGCCGCCGCTCGGCCACGGCCGGCCCCTGTCGTACGTCGTCGGGTCCCGGCGTCGTCACAGGCCCGCCGATCGGGCCTCGCCCAGCTCGGTGAGCCGGTCGCGCAGCCGCTCCGCCTCGGCCGGGTCGAGGCCGGGGATCCTCGCGTCGGTGGCCGCGGCCGCGGTGCGCAGCTGCACGGAGGCCAGCTTGAAGTGCCGCTCGACGGGACCGGAGCTCACCTCCACGAGCTGCATCCGCCCGTACGGCACGACGGTCTCCTCGCGCCACAGCACCCCGCGGCTGATCAGCAGGTCGTCCGCGCGCTCGGCGTACCGCCACGAGCGCCAGTTGCGGCCGAGGAGCACCCAGCCCCACGCCAGCAGGGCCAGCGGCAGCAGCGCGAAGGCGGCCCACCCCGGCCCGGCGAGCAGGCCGAGCAGCAGCGCGACAACCAGGGCCGTCGTCCCCAGCCACACCGCCAGCAGCAGCCGCCGCATGCGCAGCAGGCCGGGCGGCAGCCCGGTCCAGACCGGCTCCGCCCCCGTCGCGTCGGTATTTTCCGGGCTCCCCGTCTCCATGCGGCAAGCCTACGTAGGGGAGA
The DNA here is from genome assembly GCF_025642155.1 of Streptomyces sp. HUAS 15-9. NCBI lineage: Bacteria > Bacillati > Actinomycetota > Actinomycetes > Kitasatosporales > Streptomycetaceae > Streptomyces > Streptomyces qianjiangensis. The sequence goes on from NZ_CP106798.1 coordinate 4,839,206, forward strand.
CTGTGTCCATGACTCCTACGACGGAGACCACGGTCGGGATCGGCGGCGCGGCGGAGAGCACCGACATGGTGCTGAACATCGGCCCGCAGCACCCCTCCACGCACGGAGTGCTGCGGCTGCGGCTCGTGCTGGACGGCGAGCGCATCGTGCACGCGGAGCCGGTCATCGGCTATATGCACCGGGGCGCGGAGAAGCTCTTCGAAGCCCGCGACTACCGGCAGATCGTGATGCTCGCCAACCGCCACGACTGGCTGTCGGCGTTCTCGAACGAGCTGGGCGTGGTGCTCGCCGTGGAGCGGATGCTCGGCATGGAGGTGCCCGAGCGCGCGGTGTGGACGCGCACGCTGCTGGCCGAGCTGAACCGGGTGCTGAACCACCTGATGTTCCTCGGGTCCTATCCGCTGGAGCTGGGCGGCATCACCCCGGTCTTCTACGCGTTCCGGGAGCGCGAGGTCCTCCAGAACGTCATGGAGGAGGTCTCCGGCGGGCGCATGCACTACATGTTCAACCGCGTCGGCGGGCTGAAGGAGGACCTGCCGGCCGGATGGGCTTCACGCGCGCGCGGGGCCGTCGCCGCCGTGCGCTCGCGCATGGACGTCTTCGACGACCTGGTGCTCGGCAACGAGATCTTCCGGGGGCGTACACGCGGCGTGGGTGAGCTCACGTCGGAGGCCGTGCACGCGTACGGCGTGAGCGGCCCCATCGCGCGCGCCTCGGGCGTCGACTTCGACCTGCGGCGCGACGAGCCGTACCTCGCGTACGGGGAACTCCAGGACACCCTGAAGGTGGTGACCCGGAGCGAGGGTGACTGCCTCGCCCGCTTCGAATGCCTCCTGGAGCAGACCCACAACGCGCTGGACCTGGCCGACGCCTGCCTCGACCGGCTCGCCGCCCTGCCGCCCGGCCCGATCAACCAGCGGCTCCCGAAGGTCCTGAAGGCCCCCGAGGGCCACACCTACGCCTGGACCGAGAATCCGCTCGGCATCAACGGCTACTACCTCGTCAGCAAGGGTGAGAAGACCCCGTACCGGCTGAAGCTGCGCTCGGCCTCATACAACAACATCCAGGCTCTGACCGAGCTGCTGCCGGGAACGCTGGTCGCCGACATGGTGGCGATCCTGGGGTCGATGTTCTTCGTGGTCGGGGACATCGACAAGTAGGCCGCCCTAGAGGGGTGCGTTTGGAATTCCAACCGGCTGGAGCAGCCAGCCGAAGTCGCCGAGGCCGCCCGGCACGGTGAGCTCGGCGGCCTCACCGGCGCTCGCGAGGGCGCGCACGTATGCCGCGGGATCGGTGGAGGCGAGCGCGAGCGGAGGGCGTGCGCCCTCGATGCCCAGGGCGCGCAATGCCTCGCGTTGCGTGAGCAGGCGTGCGCCGGACAGCGTGCGCGCCGTGTCGAGCGTCGCGCAGGCGTCCAGCGCCACGTGCGCCGTGATGTCGCACGAACCGTCCGGCACGGGCGCCGTCTCCCGGCCCTCCCGGAAGCCGGTGAGCGTCCCGAACGGGGGGCGTGCGTCCGCCGTGTGCGCGTAGTCCACCGCCACCGCGAGCCCCCGCGCGACGCGCGAGACGGCCGACGCCCAGGCGGTGTCCCGGGGCAGCCCGATCTCCGCGCGCAGCCCCGCCTCGGCAAGCAGCGGCCACCAGCGCGCGAGCCACCGCGCCTCCGCCCCCGCCAGGGGCTCCCCGAGCCGCTCGGCCCCGTCCTCCCGTACGAGCACCAGCCGCGGGACGCCCGCGGAGTCCACCTCCGCGACCTCGACGGGTACGTTGTCCAGCCATTCGTTGGCGAAGAGCAGCCCGGTGATCCCCTCCGGGGGGTCGCTCAGCCAGACGATCCGCTCATCGAGGCCTTCGGGGCGGTCGGCGACCTCGACGGCGTACCCGCGCGCGCGGGCGGCCACGTCGGTGGGCAGCGCGGCGAGCACGCCGGAGACCAGCTCGCCCCGCCCGGCACCCATGTCGACGAAGTCCAGCGTTCCGGGCCGCCCCAGCGCCTCGTCGACCCGGCACAGCAGCCCCGCCACGGCCTCGGCGAACAGCGGCGAGGCGTGCACGGACGTGCGGAAGTGCCCGGCCGGACCTTCGGGGCGCCGGTAGAAGCCGCCGGGCCCGTACAGCGCCGCTTCGGCCGCGGCCCGCCAGCCACGCCAGTCGCCTGCCGCCCCGCCTGCCGTTTCGCCCGCCGTTTCTCGCGTCACCGGAACAGACTAGGCGCACAGATGATCACTGCCTCCACCTTGCGGAGTATGCGCGTCGGGCCCGGATCGATCCTCCGGTTGACCCCTGCACGCATCTCGCTTCCCTACTCTGGGTTACGTGCAGCGCCTCTATGACTTCCTCCGCAGGCACCCGACGTGGGTCGACACCTTCTGGGCCGTCGTCCTCTTCGGGATCTCCGGCGTGAGCGTGACCAGCGTCAACGGGGCCCCGGACCACCACGGATCGGTAGCCGCGGCACTCGCGGTGTCCGCCGTGCTGTGCGTCGTCGTCGCGCTGCGCCGCCGTTTCCCGGAGCCGATGCTGCTCCTGGCCGCCGCGACCGGACTGGCGCAGCTGGTCCTGGACATCGAGACGACCGTCGCCGACTTCGCCATGCTGGTGATCACTTACACGGTCGCCACCGTCGGGGCGCGCTGGGCCTCCCGCTTCGCCCTGACCATCAGCCTGTGCGCGGCCACCCTGGCACAGATCCGCTGGCCCGCCGCGGAGGCGAGCCTCCCGGGCGAGGTCGCGATAGCGGTGTTCCAGACGGTGCCGTTCGCCCTCGCCTGGGTGCTGGGCGACTCGATGCGCACCCGCCGCGCCTACTTCGAACAGCTGGAGGAGCGCGCCGCCCGGCTGGAGAAGGAGCGCGAGGCGCAGTCCAAGGTCGCGGTCGCCGCCGAGCGCGCCCGGATCGCGCGCGAACTGCACGACGTGGTCGCGCACAACGTGTCGGTGATGGTGGTCCAGGCCGACGGCGCCGCCTACGTCCTCGACGCCGCGCCCGACCAGGCGAAGAAGGCCCTGGAGACGATCTCCTCCACCGGCCGCCAGGCCCTCGCCGAGATGCGCCGCCTGCTGGGCGTCCTGCGCACCGGGGAGCACCAGGAGGTCGGCGAGTACGTCCCGCAGCCCGATGTCGAGCAGATCGACGACCTCGTCGAGCAGTGCCGCAGCTCCGGCCTGCCCGTGGACTTCAAGGTCGAGGGCACCCCGCGCCCGCTGCCCAGCGGCGTCGAGCTCACGGCGTACCGCATCGTGCAGGAGGCGCTGACCAACACCCGCAAGCACGGCGGGCCGAACGCGGGCGCCAGTGTGCGCCTGGTCTACTTCGACGACGGCCTTGGCCTGCTCGTCGAGGACGACGGCAAGGGCGCTCCGCACGAGCTGTACGAGGAGGGCGGTGCCGACGGCCAGGGCCACGGCCTGATCGGCATGCGCGAGCGGGTCGGGATGGTGGGGGGCACCCTCGACGCGGGCCCGCGTCCCGGGGGAGGCTTCCGTATCAGCGTCCTGCTCCCGCTCAAACCGGCGCACTGACGCGGCGGCGCACCCCCTGCCGACACCTGCCCCGCCCCCGCCCCCGCGGACGCACAAGCAGACCCATGACCAGACCCACAGACAGACCGGCAAGCAGTCGGAAAGACGGAAACGGAAGAGGCCCCGATGACGATCCGCGTGATGCTCGTCGACGACCAGGTGCTGCTGCGCACCGGTTTCCGGATGGTGCTCGCCGCCCAGCCGGACATGGAGGTCGTCGCGGAGGCGGGCGACGGCGTCGAGGCCCTGCAGGTGCTGCGCTCGACCCCCGTCGACGTGGTGCTGATGGACGTCCGCATGCCGAAGCTGGACGGCGTGGAGACCACCCGCCGCGTCTGCTCGGAGCCCGACCCGCCGAAGGTGCTGATCCTGACCACCTTCGACCTCGACGAGTACGCCTTCTCCGGGCTGAAGGCGGGCGCCTCCGGCTTCATGCTCAAGGACGTGCCGCCCGGTGAACTCCTGACCGCGATCCGCGCCGTGCACAGCGGCGACGCCGTGGTCGCCCCCTCCACCACCCGCCGCCTGCTCGACCGCTTCGCGCCGATGCTGCCCGCCACCGGCCGTGAACCCCAGCACAAGGAGCTGGAGCGGCTCACCGACCGAGAGCGTGAGGTCATGGTGCTGGTGGCGCAGGGGCTGTCGAACGGCGAGATCGCGGCCCGGCTGGTGCTGTCCGAGGCGACGGTGAAGACCCACGTCGGCCGCATCCTGACCAAGCTGGGACTGCGGGACCGGGTGCAGGTGGTGGTCCTGGCGTACGAGACGGGGCTGGTACGGGCCGGCGGGCACGGCTGAGTCCGTGGCACCGCACCTACGGGGGCGTCCCGGAACCGCGCCACCGGGAGCCGTCCCGGAACCGCAGCTCGGCCACGACTCCCGGAAACGTGACTCCCGTGTGCCCGGCGCGCACTAGGGTCTGCGCATGCTCCTGTGGATCAACGGCCCCTTCGGGGGCGGCAAGACACAGACCGCACACGAGATCCAGCGTCGGCTTCCGGGCAGCGTGATCTGCGATCCGGAGCACGCCGGCTTCGGCCTGCACCGCACGCTCCCACCCGAACTGCGTGGAGACTTCCGGGACTTGACCTCCTGGCGGCAGGGCGTCGTCGAGGTCCTCGACCTCGCCCTCACCAAGCGCGAGGGCGCGGTGATCGCCCCCATGACGGTCACCGACCCCGTCTGCTTCGAGGAGACGGTCGGCCGGCTGCGCGAACTCGGCCATGACGTACGCCACTTCACGCTCCTCGCCCAGCGTGAGACCGTCCTTCGGCGGCTGCGCGAGCGCGGCTTCGGGCACCTCCTGCGCCATGTCACCGGCAGGAACGCCACTCTGCGCAGGGAGAGCTGGGCCGTGCGGCAGCTCGACCACTGCTTGGAGCGGCTGCCCGAGCCGGAGTTCGCCGAGCACCTGTGGACGGACCACTCGACCGTGCCGAAGACCGCGGACCGGATCGCCGTGCTGGCCGGGCTGACCCTCAGGCCCAACACCGAGGGAGCGCTGCGGACGCGGCTCAGGCAGGCCGGGGTCGGTGTGAAGCACATCCGCTTCGACTGACGGGTGGCCCGGCTATCTGAGGATCCCCTCCAGGAAGTCGCTGCCGAGCCGCGCCACCACCGACACGTCCAGCTGGTGCAGGACGTAACGCCCGCGGCGCCGGGTCGTGAGCAGGCCCGCCTTCTTCAGGACGCTCAGGTGTCGGGATATCTCGGGGGCGGTCATGCCATGGACCTGGGCCAGCTCGCTCGTGGTGTACGCGCTGCGGGCGAGATTGCGGCAGATGCGCATGCGGACGGGGTGGGACAGGGCGGTCATCCGCAGCGTGAGCTGCTCGACGGAGGGCGGGGCGGCGAGTTCGGGGGAGCCGACCGGGTAGTGCAGGACCGGCTGCCAGTCGTACCGGTGCAGCACCATCAGGTGGGGCCAGCCCAGGCTCGTCGGTACGAGCAGGAGGCCGCCGTCCGCCGTGGCCGTGCGCCCCTCGCCCAGCTTGTCGACCGTGATCCGGCCGGCCGGCTCGTCCAGGGTCACGACCGGGGACACGGACGCCAGCGCCTCCGCCAGGCCCTTGTGGCGCAGCAGCTCCGTCTTGTGCCGGGCGTCCGCCGTGAGCTGGTGGCGCAGCCGCGACCAGGTCTCCGCGAAGAACGCCTCGTCACAGTCCTCCAGGAACTGCCGGAGCCAGCCCCGGATCCGGGGCGGGTCGGCCAGCAGCCGCTCCGCGAAGCGCATCTGCTGCGGCCCCCGCGCGGCGGCCAGCTCCAAGGCGCGTCGGCGCAGCTCGGCGTCGGCGAGCGGGCCGGGGCCCGGCAGCCCGTAGGGAAGTGCGCAGGTGAACTCGAGCGCCGTGTCCACGAACTGCTCGTCCGTCAGTTTGTCCAGCAGCTCGAGGTCCTCGGCGAGCGTGGCACCCGGAATCTCGGACCCGCCCGGAATGCCCGCGAAGGGCATGAACAGATCGGAGAACGTCGTACGCCACAGGAAGTCGGCCTCGCACATCCGGTCGGCCAGATGCGAGTCGAGCCGGGCACTCACGCCGGTGACCCAGCCCTGCAGCCCCGGGTGGTGCCCCGGCTCGGACAGCGCGTGCAGCGCCATGCCGAGCTCGGCCAGGGGTGAGGGCACGACGGCGACCCTCTCCGGCCGCAGCCCCGCGATGTCGATGCGCACGCTCATGCCCCTATGGTGCACGCCCCCACTGACAAGCCGTCCCCGATTGACGGCGGCAGTCAATCGGGGACTTCCCACCATGACCGGCGCGGCCCGGCCGGTCGCGTCGCTCGTGGGCCCTGTGGCTAGGCCTTCTTCGGCAACCCGGTCACGAAGTCCGCTACGGCTGCCCGTACGTCGGCCGCCGTCCACTCCAGACCCGCGGAGCGCACCGTGACCTCGGTGACGGCGAGGCCGGGGCCGCCCGGCTGCCACCCGTCGCCGAACAGGAGCGTCCCGGTCTCCTCGGCCTGGCGCACCGCCGCCTCCGCCACCACCTCGGGGTCGTACGGCAGCCACACCTGGAACTCGTGGGTGTGCGGCTCCTCGGGGTGCACCCGTGCCCACGGCACCCCGGCCTCCGCGAACCCCTCGCGCAGCGCGGCGGCCACCACGCGCGCGTGGCGCACATAGTCCGGCAGCCGGGGCAGCTCCCGCTCCAGCCCGACGAACGCCGACAGCGCGGTGGGGAACTGCTGGAAGATCATGCCGCCGTACCGGTGCCGCCAGGTCTTCGCCTCCTCCACCAGGGTCTTCGGACCGGCGAGCGCGGCTCCGCCGAAGCCGTCGAGGGACTTGTAGAACGAGACGTAGACGCTGTCCGCGAGGCCCGCGATCTCGTCCAGGGTGCGGTCGAAGTGGACGGTGGCCTCCCACAGGCGCGCGCCGTCGAAGTGCACCACCGCGTCGCGCTCCCGGGCGGCCGCCACGAGCTCGGTGAGCTCCTCCCACGAAGGCAGCACGAATCCGGCGTCCCTGAGGGGCAGTTCCAGCATCAGTGTCCCGAAGGGCTCTGGGAAGTCGCGTATCTCCTCGGCGGTGGGGAGCCGGGGCGCATCGGTCACCCGGACCGGGCGCAACCCGCTGACCTGGCTGAACGCGTTCCGCTCGTGCACCTCGGGGTGGGCCAGCGCATGCAGGGCGACCGTGGGGTCGCCGGTGCGGCCCGCCCAGCAGCGCAGCGCCACCTGCTGGGCCATCGTGCCGGTCGGGAAGAACGCGGCCGCCTCCGTGCCCAGCAGCGCGGCGACCCGTTCCTCCAGGGACGCGACGATCCGGTCGCCGTACATGTCCGCCGGTTCGTCCAGGTCGTACACCTGGGGCTGTGTCTCCTGCAGCAGCGCGAGCCGTTCGCGGATCGTGCCCCGCCAGCCCGCGCGCGACAGGGTGCGCCGTGCCGTCCGGTGGGCCGCCGACCGCCGCTCCCGCAACCGCTCCTGTGCCGAGCGCTCTTCGCCCTGTTCACCCGTATCAGTCATGCGCCGGATCATGCCCTGTCGGCCTCGCGCGAGCAGCCGGATTTTCGCCGGGCGAACTGCCGCCGGGACCCGCCCTGCGGACGTGTGGAAACCCACAGCCTGTGGACAACGCGATCGGTCCTCGAGCCGATAGCGTTAACATGACGAGAAATCGTCCGGTACCCAGAGCGGACTGGAACGGGAAGGCCACCGTGGCGTGAGTACAGACCAGCAGCCAGACCCCAAGGACCGCCCCGCGCGGCTCACCGTCGGCGTCGTCGGCGCCGGCCGAGTGGGCCCCGCGCTGGCCGTGTCCCTCCAGCTCGCCGGGCACCGCCCGGTGGCCGTCTCCGCGGTCTCCGAAGCCTCCCGGCGACGTGCCGCGCTGATGCTGCCCGACGTCCCGGTCGCCCCGCCCGCCGAAGTCCTCCAGCGCGCCGACCTGGTGCTGCTCACCGTCCCCGACGACACCCTGCCCGCCCTCGTGGCGGGCCTCGCCGAGACCGGCGCGGTACGGCCGGGCCAACTGCTCGTGCACACCTCCGGGCGGTACGGCGCGAAGGTCCTCGACCCCGCCCTGCGCGCGGGCGCGCTGCCGCTGGCCCTGCACCCCGCGATGACCTTCACCGGCACCCCGGTGGACGTCCAGCGGCTCGCCGGATGCTCCTTCGGCGTCACCGCCCCCGAGGAACTGCGGCTGGCCGCCGAGGCCCTCGTCATCGAGATGGGCGGCGAACCCGAGTGGATCGCCGAGGAGAACCGCCCGCTCTACCACGCGGCCCTCGCCCTCGGCTCCAACCACCTGGTGACCCTGGTCGCCCAGTCCATGGAGCTGCTGCGCACCGCCGGCGTCGAGGCCCCCGACCGGATGCTCGGCCCGCTCCTCGGCGCCGCTCTGGACAACGCCCTGCGCTCCGGCGACGCGGCACTGACCGGGCCGGTCGCGCGCGGCGACGCGGGCACGGTCGCCGCACACGTCGCAGAGCTGCGCAGGCACTCCCCGCAGACCGTCGCGGGCTACCTGGCGATGGCCCGCGCGACCGCCGACCGCGCGCTCGCGCACGGGCTGCTGAAGCCGGAACTCGCGGAGGACCTCCTCGGGGTGCTCGCCGGCCGGACCGAGGGGGACGCCCGATGAGCCGGTCCGTGCCCACGACCGCGCAGGAGGGCCGCCCGACGACGCGCGTGCCCCGGAACGGAGACTTCCGATGACCACCGCCCTGCTGAGCACCGCCGACGAGCTGCACGCGCGTGTGCGTCACGGTCGCCGTGCCGTGGTGATGACCATGGGCGCCCTGCACGAGGGTCACGCCACGCTCATCCGTGGCGCGCGCGAGATCGCCGGGCCGGACGGCGAGGTCGTCGTCACCGTCTTCGTCAACCCGCTGCAGTTCGGCGCGGGCGAGGACCTCGACCGCTACCCGCGCACCCTGGAAGCCGACCTGAAGATCGCCGAACAGTCGGGCGCGGACGCCGTTTTCGCCCCCTCCGTCGACGAGGTCTACCCCGGCGGCGAACCCCAGGTGCGCATCACCGCGGGCCCCATGGGCGAGCGTCTGGAGGGCTCCTCGCGGCCCGGACACTTCGACGGCATGCTCACCGTGGTCGCCAAGCTGCTCCACCTCACCCGTCCCGACGTGGCCCTCTTCGGCCAGAAGGACGCCCAGCAGCTGGCCCTGATCCGCCGCATGGTGCGGGACCTGAACTTCGGCGTCGACATCGTCGCCGTACCGACCGTGCGCGAGGAGGACGGCCTCGCCCTGTCGAGCCGCAACCGGTATCTCTCGCCCCAGGAGCGGCACACGGCCCTGGCCCTGTCCCAGGCCCTGTTCGCCGGCCGCGACCGGCACGCCGCACAGGAGGCGCTGCGCGCACGGGCCCTCGAAGTGCCCTCCACGCGTGCGCGTGCCGAGGCGCTCAGCGCCATAGGGGAGTCCCGCGCGGCCGCCGACGCGCACGCCGTCGCCAAGGCCGTGCCCGGAGCCGCCGCGGCCGTCCGCGCCGCCGCCCGCCTGGTCCTGGACGAGGCCGCCCGCCTCGACCCGCCGCTCGAACTGGACTACCTCGCCCTGGTCGACCCGTCCGACTTCACCGACATCGGTGACGACTTCACCGGCGAAGCCGTCCTCGCCGTCGCCGGCCGGGTCGGGACGACCCGGCTGATCGACAACCTCCCTCTCACCTTCGGAACCTTCGGAGCCGCCTCGTGACCAGCACAGGCATACGACTGCACGCGCCCGCCCCCGGGTGGTCCATCTCCGCGGACGTGGTGGTCGTCGGCTCCGGGGTCGCCGGCCTCACCGCGGCCCTGCGCTGCGAGGCTGCGGGCCTGAAGACCGTCGTGGTCACCAAGGCCCGGCTCGACGACGGCTCCACGCGCTGGGCGCAGGGCGGCATCGCCGCGGCCCTCGGCGAGGGCGACACCCCCGAACAGCACCTGGACGACACCCTGGTCGCGGGTGCGGGCCTGTGCGACGAGGAGGCCGTACGGATCCTCGTCACGGAGGGTCCCGACGCGGTACGGCGGCTCATCGACACCGGCGCGCACTTCGACGAGTCCGCCGAAGGAAGGCTGGAGCTCACCCGCGAGGGCGGCCACCACCGCCGCCGCATCGCGCACGCCGGCGGCGACGCCACCGGCGCGGAGATCTCCCGGGCGCTCGTCGAGGCCGTACGCGCGCGTGGCCTGCGCACGATCGAGAACGCGCTGGTCCTGGACCTGCTGACGGACGCGAACGGCCGCACCGCGGGCGTCAGCCTGCACGTCATGGGCGAGGGCCAGCACGACGGCGTGGGCGCCGTGCACGCCCCCGCCGTGGTCCTCGCGACCGGCGGCATGGGGCAGGTCTTCTCGGCGACCACCAACCCGTCCGTGTCCACGGGCGACGGCGTGGCCCTCGCACTGCGCGCCGGCGCGGAGGTCTCCGACCTGGAGTTCGTGCAGTTCCACCCGACCGTGCTGTTCCTCGGCACCGACGCGGAGGGCCAGCAGCCGCTGGTCTCCGAGGCGGTGCGCGGCGAGGGCGCCCACCTGGTCGACGCCGACGGCGTGCGCTTCATGATCGGGCAGCACGAACTGGCCGAGCTCGCGCCCCGGGACATCGTCGCCAAGGGCATCATGCGGCGCATGCAGGAGCAGGACGCCGGGCACATGTTCCTCGACGCCCGGCACTTCGGCGCCGACATGTGGGAGCACCGCTTCCCGACGATCCTGGCCGCCTGCCGCACCAACGGCATCGACCCGGTCACCGAGCCCATCCCGATCGCCCCGGCCGCCCACTACGCCTCCGGCGGCGTGCGCACCGACGCCCGGGGCCGCACGACCGTCCCGGGCCTGTACGCGTGCGGCGAGGTCGCCTGCACCGGTGTGCACGGCGCGAACCGGCTCGCCTCCAACTCCCTCCTGGAGGGGCTCGTCTACGCCGAGCGCATCGCCGCCGACATCGCGGCGAGCCACGCGGGCAACGGTCTGCACGCGCGCGTGCCCGAGCCGGTCGAGCACCCCGAGACGCCCGCCCACCCGCTCCTCGCCCCCGAGGCCCGGTTCGCGATCCAGCGGATCATGACCGAGGGCGCTGGCGTCCTGCGCTCGGACGACTCCCTCGCCAAGGCCGCCGACCAGCTCCAGCAGCTGCACACCGAGGCCCGCGACGCCCTCGACGAGAACGGCAAGACCGCCGAGCCGGGCGTCGACACCTGGGAGGCCACCAACCTCATGTGCGTGGCCCGCGTCCTGGTCGCCGCCGCGCGGCTGCGCGAGGAGACCCGCGGCTGCCACTGGCGCGAGGACCGCGCCGACCGTGACGACGCCGACTGGCGGCGCCACATCGTCGTACGGCTGAATCCGGACCGCACGTTGGCCGTACGCACCACCGACACCGCAGACTTCCCCCCTACCCAGCACCACCCGCGTCCCCAGGAGCAGTGACAGAAGTGAGCACCGACGACCTTCCCCTCGCCCCCACCGGCGGCTGCGGCGGCGACTGCGCCTGCGGCGCCGAGGGCACCGAAGGAGACGACGCGTACCTGGAGTGCGGGCTCGACCCCGCGCTCGCGCAGCTCCTGGCCGACGCCGGACTCGACCCGGTGGAGGTCGAGGACATCGCCAACGTGGCCCTCCAGGAGGACCTCGCCCACGGCGTGGACGTGACGAGCGTCGCGACCATCCCCGAGGACGCCGTGGCCACCGGCGACTTCACCGCGCGCGAGGCAGGCGTGGTGGCCGGCCTGCGGGTCGCCGAGGCCGTGCTCTCCGTCGTCTGCACGGACGAGTTCGAGGTCGAGCGGCACGTCGAGGACGGCGACCGGGTGGAGGCCGGGCAGAAGCTCCTGTCGGTCACCACGCACACCCGTGACCTGCTGACCGGCGAGCGCAGCGCGCTCAACCTGCTGTGCCGTCTGTCGGGCATCGCGACCGCCACGCGCGCGTGGGAGGACGTCCTGGAGGGCACGAAGGCCCGGGTCCGGGACACCCGCAAGACGACGCCGGGCCTCAGGTCGCTGGAGAAGTTCGCGGTGCGCTGCGGCGGCGGCGTCAACCACCGCATGTCGCTGTCGGACGCGGCGCTGGTGAAGGACAACCACGTGGTCGCCGCGGGCGGCGTCGCCCAGGCCTTCGAGGCCGTGCGGGCGGCCTTCCCGGACGTGCCGATCGAGGTCGAGGTCGACACGCTGCACCAGCTGCGCGAGGTCGTGGACGCGGGCGCCGACCTGATCCTGCTCGACAACTTCACGCCCCTGGAGTGCGAGGAGGCGGTGGCGATCGTCGACGGCCGGGCGATGCTGGAGGCCTCCGGCCGGCTCACGCTGGACAACGCCAAGGCGTACGCGGACACCGGCGTGGACTACCTGGCCGTAGGGGCCCTGACCCACTCCTCGCCGATCCTGGACATCGGCCTGGACCTGCGCGAGGCGGAGTAACGGCCATGCTCCTCACGATCGACGTGGGCAACACACAGACCGTTCTCGGCCTGTTCGACGGCGAGGACATCGTCGAGCACTGGCGGATCTCCACGGACCCGCGCCGCACGGCGGACGAGATGGCGGTGCTGCTGCAGGGCCTGATGGGCATGCACCCGCTCCTCGGCGACGACCTCGGGGACGGCATCGACGGCATCGCGATCTGCGCGACCGTCCCGTCGGTGCTGCACGAGCTGCGCGAGGTGACCCGGCGCTACTACGGCGACGTGCCCGCCGTGCTGGTGGAGCCCGGCGTGAAGACCGGCGTGCCGATCCTCACCGACAACCCCAAGGAGGTCGGCGCGGACCGCATCATCAACGCGGTGGCGGCCGTCGAGCTGTACGGGGGCCCCGCGATCGTCGTGGACTTCGGTACGGCGACGACGTTCGACGCGGTCTCCGCGCGCGGGGAGTACGTCGGCGGTGTCATCGCACCCGGCATCGAGATCTCCGTCGAGGCGCTCGGCGTACGGGGCGCGCAGCTTCGCAAGATCGAGGTCGCCCGGCCCCGGAGCGTGATCGGCAAGAACACGGTCGAGGCCATGCAGGCGGGCATCGTGTACGGGTTCGCCGGGCAGGTCGACGGCGTGGTGAGCCGGATGGCCCGGGAGCTGGCCGACGACCCCGAGGACGTGACGGTGATCGCGACCGGCGGCCTGGCCCCGATGGTCCTCGGCGAGTCGTCGGTCATCGACGAACACGAGCCGTGGCTGACCCTGATCGGCCTGCGCCTGGTGTACGAGCGCAACGTCTCCCGCATGTAACCCGTACACAGGCCCCTGCCGGTGCCGGACCCAGCTGCCCGCCGGCCGGGCGCGATGCCCCAGCGGCCCACTCCCGCACCGGCGGGCACCGGCACGGACGCAGACGGGGCCTGACCGAGCCCGGGGCAGCCGCGTGCCGACGCCTGGTACGCACCGACCGGGCACGCCGCGCTGGTACCGGGCGGTGCCCGCGCCTCCGCCGGGACGGCGCCCGTGTTCGTGGCCGGGGCGGTGTCCGTGGTTCTGCTGGGACGGTGCCCGCGTTGTGGCCGGGGCGGAGGCTGTGCTCCCGCCGGGACGGCACGCGCCGTTTGTGGGCGGGCGGCGGTCCTGCTGCTGCGGGGACGGCGCCCGTGTCTCTGGCCGGGGCGGTGTCCGTGATTTTGCTGGGGCGATGCCCGCGTTGTGGCCGGGGCGGAGGCTGTGCTCCCGCCGGGACGGCACGCGCGTTTGTGGGCGGGCGGCGGTCCTGCTCCTGCCGGGACGGCAGGCGTGTTGTGGCCGGGGCGGCGCCCGTGTTCGTGGCCCGTGTGGCGGCCCTGCTTCCGGCGTGTGTGTTGATGGCTGGCGCGGCGATCCTGCTGCTGCGGGGACGGCGCCCGTGTCTCTGGCCGGGGCGGTGTCCGTGATTTTGCTGGGGCGATGCCCGTGTTTGTGGCGGGGGTGTGCCCCCGTGCTTCTGACGTGACGATGGCCGTGTTCGTGGCCCGGGTGGCGGCCCTGCTTCCGCCGGGACGGCGCCCGTGCTGCTGCCCGGGCCGCGGCCGTGCGGATGGATGTCCAGGCCCGAGTCGGCAGCGTGCAGTTCGGAGCCCGGTAGGGCGTGGGACCGGCCAGCCGGGTGGCTTGTGGGCGCCACGCCCGGCTTCTGTGTCGGGTTTGTCTGATTAGTGCGTATCTTCGATGCATGCCCACGCCATACGGATCCCGCGGCGGCATGGTGTTCGGTGTGGCGGAGCTGCGTGTGCTCCGCCGCGCTCTCGCCCTCGCCCTTCACCCCGGTCCCACCTCGGCAGAGGACGTCCAGGACTGTCTGAGCCTCGCCGATTCGCTCGACGAGGCGATGCGCGAGGGGGCTCGGCTGCGTGCCTTCCTGCTGGCCGACCTCGCCCGGTACCGCGCCGCCCTGCCCGGGACCGCCACCGGGTACTTCGCCCTCCTGGATGAGGCGCTGGAGGCCGGTTACCGGCCCATCGGGGACGACCTCGCCGCACTGCGCGCGCTGAGCGGGAGTCCCGTCGCCGCGGCCCTCCTGGAGCGCTGTGAGGGGCCTGTGCGGGGCGCGGGCCGGGGCGCCGGGCTTCCCAGCGTGCCCGCCTGCCGCGCGCCCGTACAGGCCCGTACGCGGCTGATGGCCATCCCCGGGGGCACGAGGGGCGCGAGCGAGGAGCAGGGCAAGAAGCCCGCGGAGAAGCCCGCCGAGCGTCCCGCGGAGCGTCCGGGGCCCGAGCCGGCCGAGCCCGCCGCGCCCAAGCCGTCCCGTCCCATTCCGACCCCGGGAGAGGTCTTCCCGCGCCGGAAGCCGTCTCCGCCGCCCGCCGACCCGCCGCGGCACCGGCTCGCTGCGGGCTGACGGACGCGACGGAGGGCCGCGGCACAGGGGCGACATGCCGGAACAGGGTGGGTCCACCCCGACCTGGCCGTTCGTCCCCCCGTGGCTACCCTGGTCGCATGGACTACGTCTCCGCACTCGTGCCCCCGGTCGTCATGGCCGTGTTCTTCATCGGTCTGGTCCGCGTGATCGTGAAGACCCAGGGCGGGGCCGCCAAGGCCAAGGAGGACGCCGTCGTCGACGCCATCGCGCGCGCGGAGGGTGCACGGAAGGCCTCCACGGGCACAGACGCCTGACGGACGCCGGCGGGCGGACACCGACGGGCGCGCGGCTCCCGGTGTGCGCGCACCTCCCGAGTCGTACGCCCCTTTTGTTGGCGTTTGGCGCTGAAAGTGCACGTCCGGCACGCCATTGCCGGGATCTCCCACTATTGTTCTGTGCTGTGCCTCGCCCATTGGGAGAACTCGAAGACGCGGTCATGACGCGGGTGTGGAAGTGGAACCGCCCGGTGACCGTTCGAGAAGTCCTGGAAGACCTTCAGCAGGAACGGTCCATCGCGTACACCACGGTGATGACCGTTTTGGACAATCTCCATCAGAAGGGCTGGGTGCGCCGCGAGGCGGAAGGCCGGGCCTATCGATATGAGGCCGTCTCCACACGCGCCGCGTACGCCGCCGCCCTGATGAACGACGCCTGGTCGCAGAGCGACAACCCCGCCGCCGCTCTCGTCGCCTTCTTCGGGATGATGAGCGACGAACAGCGACAGGACCTCAGGGACGCGGTACGGATCGTCCAGGGACCGGAAACCACGGATACCCCCACCGATACCGGCGACGAGAACCCCGGCTCCGCACAGGATGGCGGCGGGCGATAGCGTCCGCTCATGTCAGCAGAGCGCCCCGAAGTCACCGCTAAAGCCATCACGGTCCGGCGGGCCCGGACCCGCGATGTGCCGGCCGTGCGCCGCCTCCTCGACGTGTACGTCCGAGACCGCATCCTGCTCGACAAAGCGACCGTCACGCTTTACGAGGACATCCAGGAGTTCTGGGTCGCGGAACGGGACGACAACGCCGAGGTGGTCGGCTGCGGCGCACTGCACGTGATGTGGGAAGACCTCGCGGAAGTCCGCACTCTCGCGGTGAAGCCCGGCCTGAAGGGCGCCGGTGTCGGCCATCAGTTGCTGGAGAAGTTGCTGCACACCGCGCGCTGGCTCGGCGTTCGCCGTGTTTTCTGTCTGACCTTCGAAGTCGACTTCTTCGTGAAGCACGGCTTCGTGGAGATCGGTGAGACACCCGTCGGCACCGATGTCTACGCGGAGCTGTTGCGTTCCTATGACGAGGGCGTCGCGGAGTTCCTCGGACTCGAACGAGTGAAACCGAACACCTTGGGCAACAGCCGGATGCTTCTGCATCTGTGATCGCCGCGCTTGGTCCGGTATTCCGGCCCTCGAGCCATGCCCAGGTTCCCTATGTCCGAAACGCGCATGTTTCCGGGGCAGGGGTGGCCCCTGAGTCTCTCCCAGGGGTTTGTGTTTTTCCAGCAAAAGCGGTTTGCTTTCCGACGTACTGCAGTACTGCATATAACAGGGGGCGGCGAAACGGGCGGACGCCGCAGACCCCCGGCCCTTGAAGTTATCGATGAAAGGAAATCCGGTGGCACAGAAGGTTCAGGTCCTTCTTGTCGACGACCTCGACGGCGGCGAGGCGGACGAGACCGTGACGTTCGCGCTGGACGGCAAGACGTACGAGATCGACCTCACGACCGCCAATGCGGACAAGCTGCGTGGCCTTCTTGAGCCCTATCTGAAGGGCGGTCGTCGTACCGGTGGCCGTGCTTCGGGCGGGCGCGGAAAGGCCCGTGCCGCTTCCGGCGGCAGCCAGGACACCGCGCAGATCCGCGCCTGGGCGAAGGAGAACGGTTACGAGGTCAACGACCGTGGCCGTGTTCCCGCGTCCATCCGCGAGGCCTACGAGAAGGCCAACGGCTGAGAAACCGACGGCCCGGCGTGTACGCGCCGCAGCCGGATCCGGTGGCACTGCGTTGCCACCGTGTCCACGAGTCGTACGAGATCGGGGGCGCCCCCCACGCCCCCCATGGCCGACAGCGTCGGAAACGAGGCGTCGGCCCCGCACCACGGCTCGGGGGGCCGCAGCCACACGGCGGCCCCCCCCACGGGACCCGGGACGCGCAGGGCGGTATCGGCACCGTCGCGCAGGGCCCGCTCGGGAGGCAGTGGCGCGTCCATGCGCTCGCCCGCGCCCAGCGCGACGAGATCGAGGGCCAGCGTGCCCCACTCCAGCCAGTCCAGCAGCCCCGGAAGCTCCTCCGCGCTGCCCGCGGCCACCAGCAGCCGCATCCGGTCGCCCTGAAGGGCCACGGGAGAGCCCGGCCCCAGATGCCGCAGCGCCACGGCGCCCGCCCCGGTCGGCACGTCCAGCACGTCGAAGCGCAGCCCGGTGACGAGCCGTACCGGCTCACCGGGCACTGTCGGCCACCCCAGTTCGTTCTCGTACCAGTGCCGGATCCGGGCCTCGGGGTCACCCGGGCCGCCCGGATCGTACGGGCCGTACGGACCGGAGGGATCGTGCGCATCGAGTGGACGACGCGGGAGAGGAACCATGGGGACTGCGCCAGCCATGCCAAGTGCAACCGCCGAAGACCCTCGCGAGTTACGCTGAGTGTTCAATCGAGCGCGGACAGTCATCGACGAGGGGCTCGAGGGGGCCCGGGCAGACGCAAGGTTGTTCGCCCATAGCGGAGGGAACCGGTGCGCACGGCATGGAGTGTCAGTCCGTACGGGTAAGACATCCCTAGTGGGAGGGGGCGACACGCAGGACGGGCCGTCTCACGTTCGCCATCGGCGTACTGGAGACAGGGGTAACTGTCTGGCCTGCGGGAACATCGTCTCGCACCATCGGGTTGGAGCATATGTCGGCGTTCGGGGTCAGGAGGCCATCGACGGTGTCGGCAGTTGGAATGAGCGGTCCCCGCTTGCGGGACTAAGCTGCGGAAGGACAGGGAGGGGAAGTTCCCCCCACTGCCTGACCGCTCTGAGGAGCGATTAACGATGTTCGAGAGGTTCACCGACCGCGCGCGGCGGGTTGTCGTCCTGGCTCAGGAAGAAGCCCGGATGCTCAACCACAACTACATCGGCACCGAGCACATCCTCCTGGGCCTGATCCACGAGGGTGAGGGTGTCGCCGCCAAGGCCCTTGAGAGCCTCGGGATTTCGCTCGAGGCGGTCCGCCAGCAGGTGGAGGAGATCATCGGCCAGGGCCAGCAGGCCCCGTCCGGGCACATTCCCTTCACCCCCCGTGCCAAGAAGGTCCTGGAGCTGTCGCTCCGTGAGGCTCTTCAGCTGGGGCACAACTACATCGGCACGGAGCACATCCTGCTCGGCCTGATCCGTGAGGGCGAGGGCGTCGCCGCCCAGGTCCTGGTCAAGCTGGGTGCCGATCTCAACCGTGTCCGCCAGCAGGTCATCCAGCTGCTGTCGGGCTACCAGGGCAAGGAAACCGCCACCGCCGGCGGCCCGGCCGAGGGCACCCCCTCGACCTCTCTCGTCCTGGACCAGTTCGGCCGGAACCTCACCCAGGCGGCTCGTGAGTCCAAGCTCGACCCGGTCATCGGGCGCGAGAAGGAGATCGAGCGGGTCATGCAGGTGCTGTCCCGCCGTACGAAGAACAACCCGGTCCTGATCGGTGAGCCCGGCGTCGGCAAGACCGCCGTCGTCGAGGGTCTCGCCCAGGCCATTGTCAAGGGCGAGGTGCCCGAGACGCTCAAGGACAAGCACCTCTACACGCTGGACCTCGGCGCCCTGGTCGCCGGCTCCCGCTACCGCGGTGACTTCGAGGAGCGCCTGAAGAAGGTGCTCAAGGAGATCCGCACCCGCGGCGACATCATCCTGTTCATCGACGAGCTGCACACGCTGGTCGGTGCGGGTGCCGCCGAGGGCGCCATCGACGCCGCCTCGATCCTGAAGCCGATGCTGGCCCGCGGTGAGCTGCAGACCATCGGTGCGACCACGCTGGACGAGTACCGCAAGCACCTGGAGAAGGACGCGGCCCTGGAGCGCCGCTTCCAGCCCATCCAGGTCGCCGAGCCGTCCCTGCCGCACACGATCGAGATCCTCAAGGGTCTGCGCGACCGGTACGAGGCCCACCACCGCGTCTCGATCACGGACGAGGCCCTGGTCCAGGCCGCCACCCTGGCCGACCGCTACATCTCCGACCGCTTCCTGCCGGACAAGGCGATCGACCTGATCGACGAGGCCGGCTCCCGGATGCGCATCCGCCGGATGACCGCGCCGCCGGACCTGCGCGAGTTCGACGAGAAGATCGCCGCCGTCCGCCGGGACAAGGAGTCCGCGATCGACTCGCAGGACTTCGAGAAGGCCGCCTCCCTGCGCGACAAGGAGAAGCAGCTCCTGGCCGCCAAGGCCAAGCGGGAGAAGGAGTGGAAGGCCGGCGACATGGACGTCGTCGCAGAGGTCGACGGCGAGCTGATCGCCGAGGTCCTCGCCACGGCCACCGGCATCCCGGTCTTCAAGCTGACCGAGGAGGAGTCCAGCCGCCTGCTCCGCATGGAGGAGGAGCTGCACAAGCGGGTCATCGGCCAGGACGACGCCGTCAAGGCGCTGTCCAAGGCGATCCGCCGTACGCGCGCGGGTCTGAAGGACCCGAAGCGTCCGGGTGGCTCGTTCATCTTCGCCGGTCCGTCCGGTGTCGGTAAGACCGAGCTGTCCAAGGCGCTCGCCGAGTTCCTCTTCGGCGACGAGGACGCACTGATCTCCCTCGACATGTCGGAGTTCAGCGAGAAGCACACGGTGTCGCGGCTCTTCGGTTCGCCCCCCGGCTACGTGGGCTACGAAGAGGGCGGCCAGCTGACCGAGAAGGTCCGCCGCAAGCCGTTCTCCGTCGTCCTCTTCGACGAGGTCGAGAAGGCCCACCCGGACATCTTCAACTCGCTGCTGCAGATCCTGGAGGACGGTCGTCTGACCGACTCCCAGGGCCGGGTCGTGGACTTCAAGAACACGGTCATCATCATGACGACCAACCTCGGCACCCGGGACATCTCCAAGGGCTTCAACCTGGGCTTCGCGGCCACGGGCGACACGAAGTCCAACTACGAGCGCATGAAGAACAAGGTGTCGGACGAGCTCAAGCAGCACTTCCGCCCCGAGTTCCTGAACCGCGTCGACGACGTGGTCGTCTTCCCGCAGCTGACGCAGGCGGACATCCTGCGGATCGTCGACCTGATGATCGGCAAGGTGGACGAGCGCCTGAAGGACCGGGACATGGGCATCGAGCTCTCCCAGTCCGCCAAGGAGCTGCTGTCCAAGAAGGGGTACGACCCCGTGCTGGGTGCCCGGCCGCTGCGCCGCACCATCCAGCGCGAGATCGAGGACTCGCTGTCGGAGAAGATCCTCTTCGGCGAGCTGCGCCCCGGTCACATCGTGGTCGTGGACACCGAGGGCGAGGGCGAGACCAAGACCTTCACCTTCCGGGGTGAGGAGAAGTCGGCGCTGCCCGACGTCCCGCCGATCGAGCAGGCGGCCGGCGGAGCCGGGCCGAACCTGAGCAAGGACGCCTGACCCCCCCCCGGGGGGCGAGCGGACGAAAGGGGCCGGTGCTTTCGAGCACCGGCCCCTTTCGTATGCGCTGCGCCGCGAAGACCGCGGTTACGACAACTGGCCGTCGTAGTCGGGCAGCTTGAACGTCTTCTCGGCGTGGCCGCCCGACAGGTCGGTGGCGCTGTTGCCGATGTTCGCGACGATCGTGTAGCCCTTGTTCTCGATGGCGACGCGCTGGGCGGTCTTGTACGCGGCGACGTCCTTGAAGAGGTCGAAGAAGCCGCGGACGTAGAGACCGGAGACGTCATAGCCGTCGTACTCGAGGTTGAACTCGGTGGGCGCGGCGATGATGCCCGGGCGGGCGGTGACGAAGAAGAGGGAGACGCCGTGCTCCTGGGCGTACTTCGCGACGTTCAGGACCGGCTTGTTGGCCGGCTGCGGGTAGCTGAAACCGAAGTCGGTCTCCAGCGTGGTGTTGTCGATGTCGAAGACGATCGCCTGCTTCTCGCCGGGCTTGGCGTCGTCGATACGGTCCTTCAGGTACGGCAGCGCCTGGCCCATCACGGTCTGGCAGTCCTGCTGCCAGGTCGCGTAGTCGACCTTGGTGGCGGTCGCGGCGTCGGCCGGGGTGGCCATGGCCGCCAACGCGGCCGCCGAGACGGCGGTCACGGTCACTCGGCGAGCCCAGGGGCGTCTGGTCATCTGTGGGGGTCCTCTCACGTCCGTACAGGCCTGTCAGGGGCATGATCTTGGGCGAGGATGGCGCGAGGGGAACCGTAGGGTTACCGGGGGGTAGGCGTACAGAGATCTGCGTCACACAGGGCCGTGAATTCTGGGCGCACCCCCGGAACTCGCCGTCCGACGCGGTGAGTTCCACGGCGGCCCCGCTTGCCCTCAGGATCTGACCCCGCCCGCACCGCAGTTGACCGAGCCCACACCGACGCGGGTCCGGCCGGAGAGGAAGGCCGACTCCAAGTGGGGCGGATCCAGGAGCGGTTCGAGGCCGAAGCGCCGCGTGACGTCCCCGAGAATGTGCGGCCGCTGACGCGCGGGCGTCGAGTCTCAGCTCGACCAGCCGGGTGAGACGCCCGAGGCCCGCCTGCCCGTCCTCCGGGGCGGTGCCGGCGCCGAGTACGACAAAGCTCAGGGGCAGGAAGTCGGCGGCGTACGACCCCATCTCGCCGACCCCCACGCTCCGGCCGACGAACTCCCCCAGCGGCGCCCGCCCCGTGCGCTCAGCGCTCGGTGTCGAACCGGCCCCATGCCCACAGGAGGCGCGAAATCACCGGCGGTGAGGTGTTCTTGGCGAGTCGCGCCGGATGCGGGATCGCCGCGTCCGGCCGAACCGCGGGCGGCCGGTCACCAGCGCCGTCACCGCGTCGCGCTTCATCAGTCCCCCCAGGTGCGGCCGCAGGCCGAGCACCAGCGGACCGGCGGCCGTCGGCTGCTCCGCCGCTCGCAGCAGGGCGGACAGTCGCACCGGCCCGTCGGCCGGCCCCGTCCCCGGCCCGTCCCGCGCGAAGGTCCTCTTCGTCGGCGGGCCGACCAGACCCGAGTGCCGGCCGGCGTAGCGCGCGTCACATTTCGGGGTTTGTCGATCTTGGGAGCCGGTGACATGCCGCACAGGCGATATGTCCGTTACTAGGTTAGATAGTGAGACTTCCTAGCTGGGCAAAAGGGATTTTTATGCCCTAACCCGCCATGAATGGGCGGTATCGGCAGGTGATGCCCGAAAAACCCTATCTGTCAAGAAGCTGGTGATTGTGTCGCTGAATACTAGCTTTAGCCGTAGACAGGGGGGTTTGAGACCAGGCGGGATGGCGGGTTACCAAGAGATGCCCCATCCGGCGGACGGTTGTGCGTCGGGTGGTTCCAAGTCCCCGACTCCACGAGGTCCAGATGTTCAAGCGCGTTACGTCCCGTTCCACCCGCACGTCCAACCTCCGTACCCGGGTGGCCGTCCTGGCTGCCGGTCTGGGTGCCACGGCCGTCGTGGGAACCGGGGTCGCAAGCGCCGCCACCGCGTCCGCCACCTCCTGGGTCGACCCGGTGCACAAGTACACGCTCTCCGCCAGCTTCATGCAGGACGGCAGCCACTGGGCGCACAAGCACAGCGGCCAGGACTTCGCCGTGCCGACCGGCACCGAGGTCGTCGCCGCGCACGGCGGTACGGTCGTCAAGGCTGGCGGCAACGGCGCCGGTGACGGCCCCGCGTACGGCAACGCCGTCGTCATCAAGCACGGCAACGGGACGTACTCGCAGTACGCCCACCTGTCCCGGATCGACGTCCAGATCGGGCAGGTCGTCAAGACCGGCCAGCACATAGCCCTGTCCGGCAGCACCGGCAACTCCACCGGTCCGCACCTGCACTTCGAGATCCGTACGACCCCGAACTACGGCTCCGCGGTCGACCCGGTCGCCTTCCTGCACGCCAAGGGCGTCAAGGTCTGACCTGATCCTCCCGACAGGCGCCCCGGTGCGCCTGCGTGACGAGGTCCACGGCGACCTCGAGAACGGCCTCGCGCCGCTTCTCGGGGTCGCCTTCCAGCTCCTGCATCACGAACATCCCGGCGTGCAGCGTGAACAGCGCGCTGACGCAGCGGACCTGCTCGACGAGCGGTGCCGCGGGGTCGATCATGATGTCCCGCATGCTGTGCATCCGGTCCTTGAAGGTGTCGCCGATGCGCAGTTCGCGGACCGTCGCCTGGTTCTCCTGCATGAAGCGGAAGAGCGGTTCCGCGCCGACCAGCGCCTGGCTGTAGCGCCGTACGATCTCCTGCTTGGTCTCCAGGGTGTGGGGCTGCTGCCGGCCCCACTCGATCAGTTCCTCCATCGGCTTCGTCAGGTCCTCGAAGAGGCTGACGATGATCTCTTCCTTCGTCTTGAAGTGGTAGTAGAGCGCCGCCTTGGTGACGTCGAGGCACTCGGCGATCTCTCGCAATGACGTCTTCTCGTAGCCCTGCTCGGCGAAGAGTTCGAGCGCGACGTCCTGGATGCGCTGGCGGGTGTTGCCGCGGCGCTGCTGCTTGGTGCCGTCCATGGTGACGCCCATCCTCGTACTCCTCGCGCTCCCGCGGAAACTTACTTGCCGCCCGACTAGGAAACTTACTTGACGCCCGGCTAGTTACGGCGCTAACTTCCCAGTGTAGACAACTAGCCGGGCGGCAAGTAAGTGGCGGTCGCTGGGGGAGTGGGAAGATGGCGGACACACAAGCGGCTTTGGCGAGCCAGGAGTCACCCGAAGGGGTCTTCGACGAGCAGCCGGGCAAGCCGGGCAAGAAGCAGCGGAGCGTGCGGGTCGTCCTGCTCGCGCTGATGATCGCGATGATGCTCGCGATGCTCGACAACATGATCGTGGGCACGGCGATGCCGACCATCGTCGGTGAGCTGGGCGGTCTGCAGCACCTGTCCTGGGTGGTGACCGGGTACACACTGGCCACCGCGGCATCCACCCCGATCTGGGGCAAGCTCGGCGACATGTACGGGCGCAAGGGCGCCTTCATGACCTCGATCGTGATCTTCCTGATCGGCTCCGCGCTGAGCGGCATGGCCCAGAACATGGGCGAGCTGATCGGGTTCCGGGCCGTCCAGGGTCTCGGCGCCGGCGGTCTGATGGTCGGCGTCATGGCGATCATCGGCGACCTCGTCCCGCCGCGGGAGCGCGGCAAGTACCAGGGCATGATGGCCGGCGTCATGGCGCTCGCGATGATCGGCGGTCCGCTCGTCGGCGGCACCATCACCGACAACTGGGGCTGGCGCTGGTCCTTCTACATCAACCTGCCGCTCGGCGCCGTCGCGCTGCTGCTGATCAGCGCCGTGCTGCACCTGCCGAAGAAGCGCACCAAGGCGCGGATCGACTACCTGGGCGCCGCGCTGCTGACCGTCGGCATCACCTCGATCGTGCTCGTGACCACCTGGGGCGGCACCGAGTACGCCTGGACGTCCGCGCGGATCATGGAACTGATCGCCATCGGTGTCGTCGCCCTGGTCGGCTTCGTGTTCTGGCAGACCAAGGCCGCCGAGCCGGTCCTGCCGCTGCACATCTTCCGCAGCCGCAACTTCACCCTGATGTCGGTCATCGGCTTCATCACCGGCTTCGTGATGTTCGGCGCCACACTGTTCCTGCCGCTGTACCAGCAGTCGGTGCAGGGCGCCTCCGCCACCAACTCCGGTCTGCTGCTCCTGCCGATGCTCGGCGCGATGCTCGTGACCTCGATGGTGGCCGGTCGGGTCACCACCAACAGCGGCCGCTACAAGGTCTTCCCTATCGTCGGCGCCGTCCTGATGATCACGGGTCTGTATCTGCTGTCGCTGATGGACACCGGCACCTCCCGGTTCACCTCGGGCGTGTACATGGCCGTCCTCGGTCTCGGCATGGGCTGCCTGATGCAGATCACCATGCTGGTCGCGCAGAACAGCGTGGAGATGAAGGACATGGGCGTCGCGTCCTCGTCGACCACCCTGTTCCGTACGCTCGGCTCCTCCTTCGGTGTCGCGATCATGGGCGCGCTGTTCAACCAGCGGGTGCAGGACGTCATGGCCGAGCGGGGCGGTGGGCTGGCCGCCAAGACGACCGAGAAGTCCGCACAGCTGGACGCGGCCAGCCTGGCCAAGCTGCCCGCGGCGGTTCGGGAGGCGTACCAGCACGCGGTGTCCGCCGGTACGCACTCGGCGTTCCTGCTCGGCGCGGTGATCGCGGTGATCGTGCTGGCCGCTGCGCTGTTCGTGAAGGAGGTCCCGCTCAAGAGCGGGCCCCAGAAGCCGGAACCCGCGGCGGACGGCGCGTGACGCGGCGCCGGCCCCGGTGATCGAGGCCGGCCGATCCGCCCCTGAACGAAGGCCCCCGGATGGTGTCCGCCTCGGGGGCCTTCTTCGTGCCCGGGACTTTGTGCCTGGGGCTTCGTGCCCGGGATTTCGTGCCCGGGACCCGATGTCAGTGCCGCGTGCCACCATCGCCGTATGGACAAGATGCGCCAGTTGCGCCTGGCGAAGGACGCCATGGACCGCGACTGGGCGGACCCGGAACTCGACCTGGACGCGGTGGCGGCCCACGCCGGGTACTCGCGCTATCACTTCATCCGCGCCTTCAAGGAGGCGTACGGCGAGACGCCCGGCCAGTATCTGACGCACCGCCGGATCGAGCGGGCTCAGGACCTGCTGCGCACCGCCAATCTGTCGGTGACCGAGATCTGCCATCTGGTCGGCTTCAGCAGCCTGGGCACCTTCTCGACCCGGTTCAAGGCGTGGACCGGGCTGACTCCCAGCGAGTACCGGGTCAAGCACGTGGGCCGCGGGGCCGCGCTCATACCGGGCTGCTACGCCATGCTCTGGGCGGGCGGGTTCAGAAGCGGCCCCGGCAGCACCCGGAGCAATTCTGGAGAAGCGGGCTGAGACCCCGGCTGCCTACGGTGGCGGGGCAGGCAGCCGATCCCCGCGGACAGGAGCACGCCATGATCAAGGGACTCAGGATTTCGACCGTCTGGGTACTCGACCAGGACCGGGCCAAGGAGTTTTACACCGAGAAGCTGGGCCTCGAGGTCCGTACGGACATGTCGATGGGCGAGGGCGGAATGCGCTGGCTCACCGTCGGCTCCCCGGACCAGCCCGACGTCGAGCTCACGCTGATGGTGCCCGGGCCGCCGGCGATGGATCCCGAGTCCGCCGAGATGGTCAAGAAGCTCGTCGCCAAGGGGGCGCTGGGCGCGGGTGTACTCACCACCGACGACATCCACGGCGACTACAAGAGGCTCAAGGACCGTGGCGTGGAGTTCCTCCAGGAGCCGCAGGAGCGTCCGTACGGCACGGAGGCCCTCTTCCGCGACGACTCAGGCAACTGGTTCTCCTTCACCCAGCCCCGCGAGGGGGACCTCGACTTGGACAAGGACTGGGCCTGCTGATCCGTTGCAGTTCTACGGCAGTATCGGATAGCTGCCTGTGTTCGTCGGGGCGTGTTCCGGGAGCCACAGGACTGCCACCGCGCCCTCGGCCGGTACCTGGGGCGGTGCGCCCGCGGGGCGTACGTTGCGGAACGTCAGGCGGGCGCCGAGCACCCGGGCCTGGCCCGCCGCGATGGTCAGGCCCAGGCCGTGACCCTGCCCGGCGCGGTCCTTGCTGCCGGTGCGGAAGCGGCTCGGGCCCTCGGCGAGCAGCTCCTCGGGGAAGCCGGGGCCGTGGTCGCGGACCCGGATGACCCGGCCCTCCACGATGACCTCGATGGGCGGCTTGCCGTGCCGGGCGGCGTTGGTGAGCAGGTTGAACAGCACCCGCTCCAGACGGCGTGGGTCGGTGGTGACCTCCGACTCGTGTACCACGTGTACGGCGATCGCCGGGTCCTTGGCGGCCACCCGCCGGGCGACGAACTCGCCCAGCATGATGTCCTGCAGCTCGGCCCGCTCGGAGGCGCCGTCGAGCCGGGCCACCTCCAGCACGTCCTCGACGAGGGTGCGCATCGCCTTGGCCCGGTCCAGCACCAGCTCGGTCGGCCGCCCCGGCGGCAGCAGCTCGGCGGCCGTCAGCAGCCCGGTCACCGGTGTGCGCAGCTCGTGCGCGATGTCGGCGGTGACCCGGCGCTCGGCCTCCAGCCGCTGCTGCAGCGCGTCCGCCATGGCGTCCACCGCGCGGGCGAGGTCGTCGGTCTCGTCCCGTACGACACCGCCGATGGCGTCGCGCACCCTCACGTCCGGCTCGCCCTTGGCGACCTGGTTCGCGGCGGCCGCCGCCTTGCGCAGCCGGCCGGACAGCTGCCCGCCGATGAGCACACCGAGCGCGCTGCCGCCGAGCACGACCGCGATGGAGCCGATGACCAGGGCCTGGTCGAGGTCCTTCATCACGTTCGTGCTGCGGTCGGTGAAGCGGGTGTGCAGCGACAGAATGTGTCCGCCCTTGACCGGTACCGCCGCCCAGATGTCCGGCACGCCGCCGTCGTGGGCCGTGACGTAGGTGGCCCGGCGGCCGTCCTTGGCCTTCTCGCGCAGCACGGGCGGCAGCCCGGGGTCGTCGATGTCGATGCTGGGGAAGTTCGGCCGCCCGAACAGGTCGTAGTTGCGCTGGGCGATCTGCAGCCGCTCGTCGGCGAGGTCGCGCGCGTTGTCGAGCATCGACACCCGCGCGGCGTTGTGCACGACGAGGCTCAGCGCGATCGCCACCAGTGCGCCGACCAGCGCAATGGCCGCGCTGAGCTTCCATCTGAGTCCCGTGCGGATGCCCGCGCGCTGCGGCCGCCGCTTGCTCCCCCGCATGCCCGCCCCGCTCAGGCCTTCAGCTTGTAGCCGAAGCCGCGGACCGTCTCGATCCGGTCCTGGCCGATCTTCGTGCGCAGCCGCTGCACATGGACGTCGACGACGCGGGTGTCCCCGCCCCAGCCGTAGTCCCACACACGTTCGAGCAGCTTGTCGCGGGAGAGTACCGTGCCCGGTGCCGAGGAGAACTCGAGCAGCAGCCGCATCTCGGTGGGTGTCAGCGCCACCGGCTGTCCGGCCCGGCGCACCTCCATGCCCTCGGTGTCGATCTCCAGCTCGCCGAACGTCAGCACTCCGCCGTCCACCGCGGAGGGGTCGGGGTCCGCCTGGGCGCCCCCGCCCGCGTGGCCGAAGCGGCGCAGTACCGCGCGGATCCGGGCGACCAGGACGGCGCCGTCGAAGGGCTTGGTCACATAGTCGTCGGCGCCCGCCTCCAGGCCGAGGACGACGTCGATGGAGTCGGCCCGCGCCGACAGCATGATCACCGGCACCGTCGACTCGTCCCGGATGCGCCGACACAGGCTCACCCCGTCCAGGCCCGGGACCATGACGTCCAGAAGCGCGATGTCGGGGCGGTTCGCCCGGAACGCCTCCAGGCCCGACAGCCCGTCGGGCATGGCGGTGACCGCGAAGCCGTCCCGCTCCAGGGCGAGCTGGGT
Source organism: Streptomyces sp. HUAS 15-9 (assembly GCF_025642155.1). Classification (NCBI taxonomy): domain Bacteria; kingdom Bacillati; phylum Actinomycetota; class Actinomycetes; order Kitasatosporales; family Streptomycetaceae; genus Streptomyces; species Streptomyces qianjiangensis. The sequence continues at coordinate 4,867,423 of NZ_CP106798.1, forward strand.
CGCCTCGCGGATGACGTCGTCGTCCTCGACGAACAGGACATGGGTCTGGTCTGCCATCCCGCTGCTCTCAGTCCTCGTGGTTCTCATGCCGTGTGAATCTCGTGCCGAGTCGTTCTCGTGCCGTCACTGACTTGACGCACGGATCGTGTGTCGGGTTCACATCAGCCGGACGGCACCGACGACAGATCGCCACCGATGGCGTTGCTGTAGTCGGTGTGGTGGTAGTCCTTTTGGACGAAGCGTCCCGCCGTCCAGCTGTATGTGATCACGTTCTCCGCGGACGGATTCGACAGGGGATCGCTCTTGTCGTACACCTGCTCGGTCACCATCAGGTCGCCCCGGTCTATCTCCGCGTAGACCGGAGTCTCCTCGGCCGTGAACACATTCTCGTACCTGCCGCCCTCCTCGCGGTACACGTACGAGCCGACGCCCACGCCGTCGGCACAGGTCAGCACGTTGACCACGATGTCCTTGGTCGGGCCGCCGGTCAGATCGCCGTACGTCACGTCGACCGGGTCCTTTGCGTCGCACGGCTTGAGATACCGCTTGACCGCGGGCGAGACCTGCGGGTCCTGCTCGACGAGGGCGACCGCGTCCACACGTTTGTATGTGTCAGAGGCCTTGGGGGCGGGGGCGGGGGAGATCACCGAGCGCGCCCCCGCCACCGAGTCGGAGTGTGCCGGGCCCTCGTCACGGGCGCCGGTGCCGCCCGTGGCACAGGCGGCGACGAAAAGGCCGAGGACGGCGATCACGGCCACCGCCGTGATCGCCGCCTGGTAGACCCCGCGAGCCGCTGTGGGCTCTTCGTCGGTCAGGCCGCGCACCGCTCCCGCTCCTCACGCTCCAGCGCGCGTGCGTCCAGATCGCGGGCCTCCAGCTCCTCGCGGAGCCGGGCGAGCGCCCGGTGCAGCGTGCTCTTGACCGTTCCGGCCGACATGCCGAGGGCGGCGGCCGTCTCCTCCGTGGACATCTGCTCCCAGTGTCGCAGCACGACGACGCTGCGCTGCTTCGGAGCGAGAACCTTCATGATGTCCATGAGGAGCGCGCGGTCCGCGTGCTGCTCGGTGGCGTCGTCCACGCAGGCGTCCGGCAGCTGCTCGGTGGGGACCTCCTCCAGCTTCCGGGCCCGCCACCACTCGGTACGCGTATTGATCATCACCCGGCGCAGATAGGCGTCCGCGAGCCGCTTGTCCGCGATGCCCTCCCAGCGGCCGTACGTCCGCACCAGCGCCGTCTGGAGCAGGTCCTGCGCGTCGACCGGGTCCGGGACCAGACGGCGTGCGCTGCGCAGCAGCGCGTCCTGCCGAGTGCGGACGTACTCCTCGAATTCGAGCACCTCGCCCTGCGCCATGATCAACCGCCTCCGTTCCCCGTTTTTCCCGGCCCCGTGCCAGTCCTGCCGTGCTCCGGTTGGTCGTGCCGGGCACAGGAATGAAGTTACGGAGCTGTTGTCACGGGGCTGTCCGAAGCAGCCTGCGGGCAGCGCTCGGCTGTCCGTCGGTTGTGTAACGGAAGTGGGTTCGGGGTAAGGGAGGTGGTCGGATTGCCCTGGTATGGGATGACTTGACGGGCTGGGTGGCTGTGGAACAACCCCCCGGGCTCTGTGACTTGTCTGTGCGTCAGCTCAGCGGCAGCCGATACAGACCGCCCGGCAGGGGCTCCACCAGACCGTCCGCGACGAGCCCGTCCAGCGCCCGGGCGCGCTGCACCGGCTCGTGCCACACCCGGTCCAGCGCCGGCTGCGGCACGGGGACACGCGCCTCGCGCAGTACGGCGAGGAGCTTGCCGCGGACCTGGCGGTCCGTACCGGCGTACGTCTGGCCGCGCCGCGGCGGGCCCTCGTGCTCCGGCTTGCCCGCGAGCCGCCAGGCGCACTGGGCGGCGATCGGGCAGCGCGGGCAGGTCTCGTTCTTCGCCGTGCACACCAGCGCGCCCAACTCCATGGAGGCGGCGGCCCAGCGGGCGGCGGTGCCCTCGTCCTCGGGCAGCAGCTCACGGGCGAGCCTGCGCTCCGCGGCGGTGGTGGCGTTCGGCGGGTACTGCACACCGGTGACCGCGCGGGCGATGACCCGGCGGACGTTGGTGTCCAGTACGGCGTGCCGCTGCCCGTAGGCGAAGGAGGCCACCGCCGCGGCCGTGTACTCGCCGATGCCGGGCAGCGCGAGCAGTTGCGCGTGGTCCGTCGGTACGTCGCCGCCGTGCCGCTCCGTTATGGCGACCGCGGCGCCGTGCAGACGCAGCGCGCGGCGCGGGTAGCCGAGCCGGCCCCAGGCGCGGACGGCCTCACCGGGCGCCTCCTCGGCCAGGTCCGCGGGGCGGGGCCAGCGGGCCAGCCACTGCTCGTAGACGGGCAGGACCCGGCTGACCGGGGTCTGCTGGAGCATGAACTCGCTGACCATCACGCCCCATGGGCCCGCCGCCGGGCGGCGCCAGGGGAGGTCGCGGGCGTGGGTGTCGAACCAGGCGATCACGGGGGCGTGGAGCATCTCAGTCATGGCCCTTCCGATCCTGCCACGCGTCGGCCGGACACGGTCAGTGGCGGCGCCGGGGCGGGACGTGCGGAGCGTGAAGCGAAGCCCCTTCGTGGGAAGTTGCCGGGATGATGATCCGGAAAAGTTGGTTCCCGGGCGGCGGGTGGGGCCAGCAAGCGCGCGGATCTCTCGTAAAGTTTGCGCCGTGGGATCTCTGCGCAATCCGGTCGGGCCGCTTCCCTCCTCCATCTACTGGCGACGGAGGGTCGTCATGCTGTCGGTGGTCGCCGTCCTGGCGCTGCTGATCGCCTGGATCGCCACGGCGGGTGGCGGGGGCGGCAAGAAGAACGCCGGCGGGCCCGACGGCAAGAATCCCGCGTCCACGATCACGGCGGGACCGTCCGGGAGCGGGCCGGTGGTCAGCCAACACCCCGGCGGGCGTGACGAGTCGGGGGGCGGGGACACCGGCGGGAGCGACGCCGGATCCGGTGACGGTGGGTCCGGTGACGGCGGTTCGGGCGACGGTGGTGGCTCCGGCTCGACGGACGGGAGCGGTTCGGGCGACGGCTCCGGATCGGGTTCCGGCTCCTCCTCCGGTGGCGGCGTCAACGCGGCGGCCACGCTGCCCGCCTCCTCGGGGCTGCCCAACTGCTCCTCCGGAGCGGTCACGTTGAGCCTGCGCAGCCGGCACAACTCGTACTCGCCGGATCAGACCCCGGTCTTCGAACTCACCGCGAAGAACTCGTCGTCCGGTGACTGCAAGGTGGATCTCGGTCCGAAGAGCGCGGTGTTGACCATCACCCAGGCTCACGGCAGCGACTCGTACTGGTCGTCGGCCGACTGCCCGAAGGGTGCCGGAAGCATGGTCTACCGGGTGCCGGCGGGCAGCAGCATCACCTACACGGTGAAGTGGGACCGCAAGCCGAGCGCTCCGCAGTGCGCCACGCCTCCGGCGGGGTCGGCGGCGGCGGGTACGTATCTGCTGGAGGCGAAGGCCTCGGGGTTCAGCATCGCGCCGACGTCGTTCGTGCTGTCGGCGGACTAGTTCCCGCCTTCAGGGGCTGGGCGCCCCGGAAGGGGTGCCCGGCGCGGCGCCGAGCCAGACGTACCCCTCCCGAACTCAGACGTACCGCTCCAGGATCGACGACTCCGCCAGCCGTGACAGACCCTCCCGCACGCTGCGTGCCCGGGCCTCGCCCACGCCGTCCACGGTCTGGAGGTCGTCCACGCTCGCCGCGAGGAGCTTCTGCAGGCCGCCGAAGTGCTCCACGAGACGGTCGATGATCGCGCCCGGCAGCCTCGGCACCTTGGCCAGGAGGCGGAAGCCCCGCGGGGACACCGCCGAGTCGAGGGCCTCGGGGGAGCCGGTGTAGCCGAGGGCTCGGGCCACCGTGGGCAGTTCGAGGAGCTCGGCGTGGCTGAGGGCGTCGAGCTCGGACAGGGCCTCGTCGACCGTGCGGGAGCGCTTGGCGGTCGGCTCGGGCACATAGTCCCGGACCACCAGTTCGCGCTCCGGCTCCACGCCCGCGATCAGCTCGTCAAGCTGGAGCGCCAGGAGTCGCCCGTCCGTGCCCAGTTCGACCACGTATTCGGCGATCTCGGTGGCGATGCGGCGCACCATCTCCAGGCGCTGTGCGACGGCGGACACATCGCGGACCGTCACCAGGTCCTCGATCTCCAGCGCCGACAGCGTGCCCGCGACCTCGTCCAGGCGGAGCTTGTAGCGCTCCAGCGTGGCCAGTGCCTGGTTGGCGCGGGACAGGATCGCCGCCGAGTCCTCCAGCACCCTGCGCTGCCCGTCGACGTACAGGGCGATCAGGCGCATCGACTGGGAGACGGAGACCACGGGGAAGCCGACCTGCTTGGAGACACGGTCCGCCGTACGGTGCCGGGTGCCCGTCTCCTCCGTGGGGATCGTGGGGTCCGGGACCAGCTGGACGCCCGCCCGCAGGATCTTCGACAGGTCCGAGGAGACCACGATGCCGCCGTCGAGCTTGCACAGCTCACGCAGCCGCGTCGCCGTGAACTCCACGTCCAGGACGAAACCGCCGGTGCACATCGCCTCGACGGTCTTGTCGGAGCCGAGCACGATGAGTCCGCCCGTGTTGCCCCTCAGTACACGTTCGAGCCCGTCACGCAGGGCCGTACCGGGTGCCACGGCACTCAGCGAGGCGCGCATCAGGCCATCGGAACCGGCACTCCCACCGGACTTTCCGGGAGCTGCTGCCCGGTCGTTGGCTGCCACTGCACTCCTCCGGTCGCAGGTTCTGGGGCGCTGCCGTTCGCGCACTCGGTTCGCACGGACGGGCGAGACCAGGGCAAAGTCTACCGGCGGTCCTCCACCTCCCGTGGGGCCTCTCGGCGACGGGAGCGGGGAATGACCCTGAGCGCGTCCCCTATGTCGGCGACTTCCAGGACCTTCATACCCGGAGGGATCTTGCCCGGATCGCCCGGCACGAGCGCATGTGTGAAGCCCAGACGGTGGGCCTCCGAGAGCCTGCGCTGCACGCCCGTGACCCGTCTGACCTCGCCCGCGAGACCGACCTCGCCGATGGCGACGAGGTTCTTCGGCAGCGGGGTGTCACCGGCCGCGGAGGCCAGGGCCAGGGCGATGGCGAGATCCGCGGCGGGCTCCGAGAGCTTCACCCCGCCCACCGTCGCCGAGTAGATGTCCCGCTTGCCCAGCGCGCTGATCCTGCCCCGCTGCTCCAGCACGGCGAGCATCATCGACACGCGGGAGGTCTCCAGGCCGGAGGTGGTGCGGCGGGGGGAGGGGATCTGGGAGTCGACGGTCAGCGCCTGGACCTCCGCCACCAGTGGGCGGCGGCCCTCCAGGGTCACCGTCAGGCAGGTGCCGGGGACGGGTTCGTCACGACGGGTGAGGAAAAGCCCACTCGGGTCGGCGAGGCCGGTGATGCCCTCGTCGTGCAGTTCGAAGCAGCCGACCTCGTCCGTGGCGCCGTACCGGTTCTTGACGCCCCGCACGAGCCGCAGGCGCGCGTGGCGGTCGCCCTCGAAGTGCAGCACGACGTCCACGAGGTGTTCGAGCAGGCGGGGTCCGGCGATGGCCCCGTCCTTGGTGACATGGCCCACAAGGAGCGTGGACATGCCCCTCTCCTTCGAGGCGCGGATCAGGGCCCCCGCCACCTCCCGCACCTGGGCCATGCCGCCGGGCGCCCCGTCGATCTCCGGCGAGGCGACCGTCTGCACGGAGTCGAGGATCAGCAGGGACGGCTTCACCGCGTCCAAGTGGCCGAGGACGGCCGCCAGATCGGTCTCCGCCGCGAGATACAGGTGGTCGTCGATGGCCTTGATGCGGTCGGCGCGCAGCCGCACCTGGCTCGCCGACTCCTCGCCGGTCACATAGAGCGTGCGGTGCTCGTCGCTCGCGGACTTGGCCGCCACGTCGAGCAGGAGCGTCGACTTGCCCACGCCGGGCTCGCCCGCCAGCAGCACCACCGCGCCGGGCACGAGTCCGCCGCCGAGCACCCGGTCCAGCTCGGGCACACCGGTCGGGCGGGCGGTGGCCTGGCGCCCGTCGACCTGCCCGATGGGGAGCGCGGACGTGGTGACGCGCCCCGGCGTCGTGGTCCGCACCGCGGGTGCGCCGTATTCCTCGACGGTCCCCCAGGCCTGGCACTCGGGACACCGGCCGAGCCACTTGGCCGTCTGCCAGCCGCACTCCGTGCAGCGGTAGGACGGGCGGTCCTTGGTGGTCTTGGTACGGGCAGCCATGCGGAAACCGTAGCCGCCGGCACTGACAGCGCGGCACCGACCGCCGGACGGTACGGGACCGGACTGGCCACTCACCGTCGTGAATGAGTCGCGGAATGAGGGGTTCCTGTCCCCTTATGAGGGATCGTTTCACCCGTACGGATTAAAAGTGCTCAAGTGGGAAGAAGGGGCCATCCACAGCCGCCTACGGTCGCACAGATGACGAGCAGCAGCCCGGAGACCTCGACCCGCACCACCGGCGCGCACCGGGCACACCGGGAGGCGCGCGACCGTACCGCGGCGCGCACGCCGGCGCATCGGCAGCCGGCGCGCTACGAGCCGTATCTGGACGGTCTGTTCACCTACTGCCTGTCGGTCCTGTGCGACCACGACACGGCGACCGCCGCGCTCGGCGACGTCCTCGCGCTGGCCGAGCGGCGCGGGCAGCGCGTCCCGGACGAGGCGGACCGCCGGGCCTGGCTGTACGCGCTGGCCCGCTGGGCGTGCCTGCGCAAGCTGGCCGAGGCCAAGCAGAAACGTCAGGGCACGCACGCGGCGGGCCGTGCGGGAACCGAGCGGCAAGGCCCGCAGTCCGCCGACCCGCCCGCGTCCGGGGAGGCCCAGGAGGAGCGGCGGCGCGAACTCGCGCTGCTCGCCTGGCCGGAGGCCGCCGGAACCACCCCGGAGCAGCGCGAGGCCCTCGAACTCGCCGTCCGGCACCACCTCGCCGCCCACGAGGTCGCCGCCGTCCTCGGCATGGACCGGACCGTCGCCCGCGAGCTGCTGGCCTCCGCCGCCTGCGAGGTGGAGCGCACCCGCGCGGCCCTCGCCGTCGTCGAGACCGGCGGCTGCCCCGGCGTGGCCCTCCTCACCGGCGACAACCAGCTCGTCCTCAGCACGGCCGTACGCCGTGAGCTGGTCCGGCACGTCGACGACTGCCCGCGCTGCCGCCGGGCCGCAGAACGCGCGGTCCCGGGCCGCTGGCCCGGCGCCAGCGTCACGCCCGCCGAGCTGCCCGTCCTGGAGGCGCCCCGCCGCGCCCTGTACGGCGCGCTGGCCCACCACCCGCGCGCGCGGGGCGTGGCGCTGCCGCGTTTCGACCGGCGCGGCTTCCCGATGGACCCGAAGGACCGTGCCGCGCGCCGCGACCGGCTACGCTCGCGTGCCGTCACGACGACCGTCGTCGCCACCGTCGTCGCGGCCCCCGTGCTCGCCCTGTGGGCCGCCTACCGCGGCTCCCCCGCCGGGGACGACCCGGAGCGCAACACGGCCACCGCCAGCGAGGCACACGGCCCCGACAGCCTGGGCGGCCACCCGGCCGACGACTACGAGAACGCGGGCAACGCCGCCCCCAGACCCGGCGCCCACGTGGGCAGGAACGGTAAGTCCGATGTCTCCGTACAGGTGATCAGCGTCTCCGGGGCCGGGAAGAAGGGGGCCGGGCAGCTCGCGGTGTCGGCAGGCAACAGCGGCGACACCACCCTGATCACACTCACCGCCTCCGGCACCTCGCCGGTCCGCTGGTCCGCCGCCACCCCGGCCCGCTGGCTCTACCTCAGCCAGTTCTCGGGAACCCTCCGGCCCGGCGAATCGTTGACGATCAAGGTGTACGTCGACCATCTGCGCGAGCCGTCCGGCCACTGGAGCGCCCAGGTGGCGGTGTCACCCGCGGGCGCCGTCGTCTCGATCGACGGCTACGGCACCGCGTCCACCGGCCCCACGAACCCGGGAAACCCGAGCCCGACCTCCATCCCGGACCCGACGCCCACCACCTCGGCCCCCACCGGCCCCCCGCCCAGCGATCCGCCGTCACCCGACCCGACCCCGACACCCACCGACCCGTCCCCGACCCCCTCCGGTGGCCCGACCCCACCACCGGCCGACAGCGGCGACCCGACCCCCTCGGGCGGCCAGAACCCGTGATCTGGGCCGCCCGAGCGGTGACCGGCAGCCGGTCAGGCCGTCGGGTCCGCCGGGTGCGGTGCCAGCAGCGGCAGCCCGGACGCCAGCCGCTCCTCGCACAGCTCGACCAGACGGTCGTAGCCGGCCTTGCCCATCAGCTCGGTCAGCTCGGCCCGGTAGGAGACGTACACCGGGTCCCCCGCGCCGTGCGCCGACGTCGCCGACGTGCACCACCAGTGCAGGTCGTGGCCGCCCGGACCCCAGCCCCGGCGGTCGTACTCACCGATGGAGACCTGAAGGACACGCGTCTCGTCGGGACGGTCGATCCAGTCGAAGGTCCGCCGGATCGGCAGCTGCCAGCACACGTCCGGCTTGGTCTCCAGCGGCTCGCGGCCCTCCTTGATCGCCAGGATGTGCAGCGAGCAGCCCGCGCCGCCCGCGAACCCGGGGCGGTTCTGGAAGATGCACGAGCCCTTGTAGGGGCGCGTCTGGCGGGAGCCCTCGTCGTCCTCCGAGACCCAGCCGTGCTTCATGCCCTCGCCGTGGTGCTGCCAGACGTCCGGCGTGAGCCTCGCCACGTGCTCGGCGACCCGCTTCTCGTCGTCCTCGTCCGAGAAGTGCGCGCCCAGCGTGCAGCACCCGTCGTCCGCCCGGCCCGCCTGGATGCCCTGGCAGCCGCTGCCGAAGATGCAGTTCCAGCGAGAGGTCAGCCATGTCAGATCGCACCGGAAGACCTGCTCGTCGTCCGCCGGATCCGGGAATTCCACCCATGCGCGTGCGAAGTCGAGCCCCTTCTCGTCGGCCGCCGGGTCCGTCTCCGGCTTCCTCGGTGGCGTCACCCGAGAAGAATCACCGGTGGATTTGGCGGCCTTGCGGTCCTTCGCCTTTTTCGTCTTTGGCACCCGTCCAGGGTAAGTCGCCCGGGACGGCTCCGGGGACGGACGAGCGCCCAGGTGGCAGTAGCGTTTCGTACATGAGACTCGGTGTCCTCGACGTGGGATCTAATACGGTGCATCTGCTGGTGGTGGATGCGCATCCAGGCGCGCGCCCGCTGCCCGCGCACTCGCACAAGGCGGAGTTGCGGCTCGCTCAACTCCTCGACGGGGACGGGGCCATCGGCCCCGACGGAGTCGACAAACTGATCGGCGTCGTCCACGAGGCACTCCAGGCGGCCGAGGACAAGGGCGTCGAGGAACTGCTGCCGTTCGCCACCTCCGCCGTGCGCGAGGCCAGCAACGCCGACGAGGTCCTCGAGCGCGTGCAGGCCGAAACGGGCGTCGAGCTGCAGGTCCTCACCGGCGCCGAGGAGGCCCGGCTCACCTTCCTCGCCGCCCGCCGCTGGTTCGGATGGTCGGCCGGAAAACTGCTCGTCCTCGACATCGGCGGCGGCTCCCTGGAGATCGCGTACGGCATCGACGAGGAGCCGGACGCCGCGGTCTCGCTGCCGCTCGGCGCCGGGCGCCTGACCGCGTCCTGGCTGCCCGAGGACCCGCCCGGCACCGAGGCGATAAGGACACTGCGCCGTCATGTACGGGCCGAGATCGCCCGCACGGTGGGGGAGTTCAGCCGCTTCGGCGCCCCCGACCACGTGGTCGCGACCTCCAAGACCTTCAAGCAGCTGGCCCGTATCGCCGGCGCCGCCCGCACCGCCGACGGCCTCTACATCCAGCGCGAGCTCAAGCGGGAGTCACTGGAGGCCTGGGTGCCGCGCCTGGCCGGCATGACCACCGCCCAGCGCAAGGAACTGCCCGGCGTCTCCGAGGGCCGCTCCGGCCAGCTGCTGGCGGGGGCGCTGGTGGCCGAGGGGACGATGGATCTGTTCGGGGTGGAGAACCTGGAGATCTGCCCCTGGGCGCTGCGGGAGGGCGTGATCCTGCGACGGCTCGACCACATGGGTCCGGCCTGAAACCGACGCCGGCGACCGCGCCCCCGACGGGGCGCGGGCCGGTGACGTCCGAGGTTCCGCCGCACGGGCACGACCGGGCGTGGGCGACCCACCCGCGGCTATGGCAAAGCCCACAACGGCCAACGGGCACCCCGCGCCGCGCCGACCTCACCCCGTAATCTGTCTCCGTGGCAGAACCGAGGGACGTTGTCCGCATCCCGGATGCGAAGGTCGCCCTGTCGACGGCCTCCGTCTATCCGGAGTCGACGGCGACGGCCTTCGAGATCGCCGCGCGCCTCGGGTACGACGGGGTCGAGGTCATGGTGTGGACCGACCCGGTCAGCCAGGACATCGAGGCGCTGCGCCGGCTCAGCGACTACCACCGCATCCCGATCCTGGCCGTCCACGCCCCCTGCCTGCTGATCACCCAGCGCGTCTGGTCCACGGACCCCTGGGTCAAGCTCCAGCGCGCCCGGGCGGCCGCCGAGAAGCTCGACGCCAGTACGGTCGTCGTCCACCCGCCGTTCCGCTGGCAGCGGCAGTACGCCCGGGACTTTGTCACCGGGATCTGGCGGATGGCGAACGAGACGGACGTACGGTTCGCCGTCGAGAACATGTACCCGTGGCGCTACCGCGACCGCGAGATGCTGGCGTACGCCCCCGACTGGGACGTGACCAACGACGACTACCGCCACTTCACGATCGACCTCAGCCACACGGCGACGGCCCGCACGGACGCCCTGCGGATGATCGACCGCATGGGCGACCGCCTGGGCCATGTCCACCTCGCCGACGGCAACGGATCGGCGAAGGACGAGCACCTGGTGCCCGGACGCGGCAGCCAGCCCTGCGCCGCGCTGCTGGAGCGGCTCGCGCTCACCGGCTTCGACGGCCATGTCGTCATCGAGGTCAACACCCGGCGCGCCATGTCCAGCGCCGAACGCGAGGCCGACCTGGCCGAGGCGCTGGCGTACACACGCCTGCACCTGGCCTCCGCGGTGAAGGTGCCCCGACAGTGACCGGCCTCACCCCGCGCCGCACCCAGGCGAACTCCCGGCGCCGCGGCCGTCCCCCGCGCACCGAGTCCGCCGACACCCGCGACCGCATCCTGACCGCGGCCCGCGAGGAGTTCTCCGAGCGCGGCTACGAGAAGACCTCGGTACGCGGCATCGCCAAGGCCGCGGGAGTCGACTCCGCGCTGGTCCACCACTACTTCGGCACCAAGGAGCAGATGTTCGAGGCGGCCATCGAGGTCGCCTTCGCGCCCGCGCTCAACGCGCCGAACGCGGTCGCCGACGGGCCCCTCGACGAGGTCGGCGAGCGGCTCACCCGCTTCATCTTCGGCGTCTGGGAGAACCCCACCACCCGCGTGCCGCTGCTGGCGATCGTCCGCTCCGCGGTCAGCAACGAGACCGCGGCCGCCGTCTTCCGCCACCTCGTCGCCTCCCAGCTGCTGCGCCGCATCGCCTCCCAGCTGGACCTGCCCGACGCCGAGCTGCGCGCCGAGCTGGCGGCGGCCCAGCTGGTGGGGTGCGCGATGCTGCGGTACGTGGTCAAGGTGGAGCCGCTGGCCTCGGCGGACCTGGAGCAGATCGTGGCGCGGGTGGCACCCGTGGTCCAGGGGCATCTCACGGCTCCTTGACCGTAGGTCCAGGCAGCACCGTCGGACCCGTCGGACCACCGAGACGCGCATCCCGCATTCCGGACAGCTCGTCCCGAACCCTGGATGACCGGCGTACGCTCGTTGGCAATCAGAAGTCTCTCTGATCGCAGTCTCTGAAGGAGCGAGCGAGATGCCCGAGCTGAGGTCCCGCACAGTCACCCACGGCCGCAACATGGCGGGCGCCCGCGCCCTTATGCGCGCCTCCGGTGTACCCGGTGCGGACATCGGCCGGAAGCCGGTCATCGCGGTCGCCAACAGCTTCACGGAGTTCGTGCCCGGCCACACCCACCTCCAGCCGGTCGGCCGCATCGTCAGCCAGGCGATCACCGAGGCGGGCGGCATCCCGCGCGAATTCAACACGATCGCCGTCGACGACGGCATCGCGATGGGCCACGGCGGCATGCTGTACTCCCTGCCCTCCCGCGACCTGATCGCGGACTCTGTCGAGTACATGGTCGAGGCGCACTGCGCCGACGCCCTGGTCTGCATCTCCAACTGCGACAAGATCACCCCGGGCATGCTGCTGGCGGCCCTGCGCCTGAACATCCCGACGGTCTTCGTCTCCGGCGGACCCATGGAGGCCGGCCGCGCCACGCTCGTCGACGGCACGGTCCGCACCCTCGATCTGGTCGACGCGATCTCCGACGCCGTCAACGACAAGATCTCGGACGAGGACATCCTCCGTATCGAGGAGAACGCCTGCCCGACCTGCGGCAGCTGTTCCGGCATGTTCACCGCGAACTCGATGAACTGCCTCACCGAGGCGATCGGCCTGTCCCTGCCCGGCAACGGCTCGGTCCTCGCCACCCACACGGCCCGCAAGCAGCTGTACGTCGACGCGGCCCGCACGGTCATGGACATCACCCGCCGCTACTACGAGCAGGACGACGAGACCGTCCTCCCGCTCAACGTCGCCACCTTCGCGGCCTTCGAGAACGCCATGGCCCTCGACATCGCGATGGGCGGCTCCACGAACACGATCCTGCACCTGCTGGCGGCGGCCCAGGAGGCGGGCGTGCCCTTCGGCCTGGAGCAGATCGACGCGGTCTCGCGCCGGGTGCCCTGCCTGGCGAAGGTCGCCCCGAACGTCGCCAAGAGCCGCACGTACTACATGGAGGACGTGCACCGGGCCGGCGGCATCCCCGCGCTGCTCGGCGAGCTGCACCGCGCGGGCCAGCTCAACGAGGAGGTGCACGCGGTCCACAGCCCGTCCCTGACGGACTGGCTGAAGACATGGGACGTGCGCGGCGGCTCCCCGTCCCCCGAGGCCGTGGAACTGTGGCACGCGGCCCCCGGCTGCGTCCGCTCCGCCGAGGCCTTCTCCCAGTCCGAGCGCTGGGAGGCGCTGGACGACGACGCCGAGGGCGGCTGCATCCGCTCGGCCGAGCACGCGTACTCCAAGGACGGCGGCCTGGCCGTCCTCAAGGGCAACCTGGCCGTAGACGGCTGCGTGGTGAAGACGGCCGGCGTCGACGAGTCGATCTGGACCTTCGAGGGTCCCGCGGTGGTCTGCGAGTCGCAGGAGGAGGCCGTCGAGAAGATCCTCAACAAGCAGGTCACCGACGGCGACGTCGTGGTCATCCGCTACGAGGGCCCGAAGGGCGGCCCGGGTATGCAGGAGATGCTCTACCCGACGTCCTTCCTCAAGGGCCGCGGCCTGGGCAAGACCTGCGCACTGATCACCGACGGCCGCTTCTCCGGCGGCACCTCCGGCCTCTCCATCGGCCACGCGTCCCCCGAGGCGGCCTCGGGCGGCACGATCGCCCTGGTCGAGGACGGCGACCGCATCCGCATCGACATCCCCGGCCGCACGATCGAGCTCCTGGTCGACGAGGCCGAGCTGGCCCGCCGCGAGCAGGCGCTGGGCGGGGCGTACGCACCGAAGAACCGCGACCGCAAGGTCTCGGCCGCACTGCGCGCCTACGCGGCGATGGCGACCAGCGCGGACAAGGGCGCCGTCCGTGACGTGACCAAGCTGGGCTGACGCACCGGCACCGGCCACAGCAAGGGGCCGCCCCCCCGGAGGGGCGGCCCCTTCGCATGTCACCATGCCGACGGGTCTCGCATGTCACCATGCCGACGGGTCTCGCATGTCACCAGGCCGACGGGTCGCGCGCGTCCAGGGCGAAGACGGTGCCGTCGGGGGCGGTGGCGCAGACACGCCCGTTCTTGATCACGGGGGCGGGCAGCGCTGCCACGACCTGCCCCGAGTTCGCGCCCAGCCGTGCCGGGGTCTGCCCGACGAGTCTGCCCTTGCGGGCGTCGACGGCGAGCAGCCGCCCGTCGCCCGCGGTGAAGAAGACGTGCGCGCCGTCGGTGACCGGCGCCGAGCCGCGGGTCACCGAGGTCTCCAGATGCCACAGCGACTTGCCCGCCGCCATGTTCACGGCCTCCAGGGAGCCGCCGGTGGCCAGCAGATAGACCACGTCTCCCCGCACGGTGGCGTGGGCGCCCGGCGCCGCGACGGGCAGCGCCACATGACGCGCCGCCCCGGAGCCGGGTGAGTAGCGGACGACCGCCGTCGTCTCCCCGTAGACACGGTCGACGGAGAGGAAGAAGAGCGAGCCGTCCTCGGCGCCGAACGGCGTCAGCGTCCCCTTCAACCGGGCATCCCACCGCACGGCACCCGTCAGTGGATCCACGGCCGTCACTCGCGTGCCCGACCCGTCGTCGGACGTGCTCGTCGCGTACGCCAGCGGGTCACCGGGGAACGAGACGAACACCGGGCGGCTCTGGCCCGCGATCCGCCCGCTCCACCTGGTGCCGCCCGACGCGGCGTCCAGCCCCGTGACCGTCCCGTCGGCAGCCGTGAGCAGGGCCGTGCCGCCGACGTAGCGCACCGTCGTGGACGCCGGCAGACGCCGCTTCCAGACCTCCTTGCCGGTGGCGGGGTCCAGCGCCGCCAGACGCGAGCCGCCGTCGGTGTAGGGCTGGATCAGACCGGCCGCCAGGACGGGCGGGTCGCTGGTCGTCCTCGTGGCCACCGAGTGCCGCCACAGCAGCTTCCCGTCGATGGGGGAGAGCGCGAAGATCACGCCGGGCTGCGCACAGAGCAGCTTCTTCGCGCCGTACGCGCAATGCGGCATCCCCGCCGCCTCGGGTGCCGGCTTGGTGTGCCACTCGCTGAAGGCGGCCGCGCCGGTACGGGGACTCGTGCTCCGCGGGGTGGGGTCGCTGCCGCCGAGCGCATGGACTGAGGCCAGCACGGCGGCCACGGCGAGTCCGAGCGCGCCGATGCCAAGCGCCGCCTTCCGGCCCGCGCGACGCCTGGACGGCCGCTCGGCTTCCGCGGCTTTCTTCGCTTCCTCGGCCGCCGCGGTTTCCCCGCTCTCCTCGGCGTGCCCGGCCGACCCGGCAGAGGGCTCCGGAGCAGGTCCGTCCGTCGTGCGCTGGGTGGGTATGAACGCCTGGGTGTCGTACGACGCGGCCACCGACCGTAGCTCGCGCATGAGCTCGTCCGGAGTCGGCCGGTCCTCCGGCTCCTTGGCGAGACAGCGCATGACCAGCGGCGCGAGACTCTCCGGCACCCCGATCAGGTCGGGCTCGTCGTGCACGACCTGGTAGGCGACGATGTACGGGCTGTCGGAGTCGAACGGCCCGCGCCCGGTCGCCGCGTGCACCAGCACCGACCCGAGCGCGAAGATGTCGGCGGCCGGCCCGACCTCGCGCGGCCGCCGGAACTGCTCCGGCGCCATGAACGGCGGAGTGCCGATCAACTTGCCGGTCTCGGTGCGCAGTTCGCTGTCCTTGGGCCGGGAGATGCCGAAGTCGATGACCTTCGGCCCGTCCTCGGCGAGCAGCACGTTGCTCGGCTTCAGGTCCCGGTGCACGACCCCGACCCGGTGGATGTCGCGCAGCGCCTCCGCGAGCCCGGCCATCAGCCGGCGCAGTTGCGCGGCGGGCATCGGGCCGTTCCGCTTGACGTGATCGGACAGGGTGGGGCCGGGGATGAACAGCGTGGCCATCCAGGGCCGTTCGGCCTCCGGGTCGGCGTCCACCACGGGCGCGGTGAAGGCACCGCTGACCTTGCGGGCCGCGGCCACCTCCTGCCGGAAACGGCCCCTGAACTCGCGATCTTTGGCGAACTGGGCGTGTACGACCTTCACCGCGAGCTTCAGCCCGGAGGTGCTCCGGGCCAGGTGCACCACACCCATGCCGCCCGAGCCCAGGCATGACTCGAGACGGTAGTGACCGGCGTACTCGGGAAGTTCCGCTTCCGCGCCCGCTCCGGTGTTGCGCTGTGGCGCCATGGGACCACCCCCGTGCTGTTCGTCCGCGCGCGCGACGCACGGAGCCTAGTCGATGATTCGTACGAGCCAGAGGCGGCTTGCTAGCCTCCGCGTGCGTGTTGCACAGGAGCGTTTCGTGACACGTAAGAGGGGAATGAACGGGACCCCATGACAGTCATGGGGCCAACGGGGGAGGAATCATATGTCTGTTGACCGTGTCGAAGAGGTCGAGGGAGCCGACGACGGGGAGGCCGTGGCCACCGCGGCCGCGACCGCGTCCCTGCGCTACTACTCGGTCGCCCCGGGCCTCAGGCTCAATGTTCGCAGCGGCCCTGGCACCAGCTACGGCATCGTCCGCGTCCTGCCCGAGGGCGCCAAGGTCGCGATCTACTGCCAGTCGCCGGGCACGACGGTGTCGGGCTACTACGGCACCACGAACATCTGGGACAACATCGGCAACGGCGAGTACGTCTCGGACGCCTACGTGAACACGGGCAGCGACGGCTACGTCGCCCCGCGCTGCGGCTGACCCCGTACGGAGCCCGCGGCGGCCCCGGCGCCACCGGTTCTACTTCGAGGGGACAACGGCTTCAGTCGGTGCGGGGACCGAAGGCCTCCTGAGGGGTGGCCCCGGCGTGGCTGGGGCCACCCCCTCACACGTACGTGTGAGGTTCAGGGGACCATAACTTGATACACCGGCGGCGTGTGTAGCTCGTCGTGTGGCTGTGACCAGGAAGGCTCGCCGGTTCGCCGGAGGCGTGTACGACCTTGAGCTGCACGTGGTGTGGCGCCTGAAGTACCGCCGTCCGGCTCCTTGGCGGCGGGGTCGCGCCAGGACTTCCACCACAAGACGGCCCGCGCGCTGGTCCGCTGTCCGGTCCCCGCGAACCGTGGACAGTCCCAGTCTTCTGTAGGCATGCAGGCCAAGCGGCGTACGGGGCTGCCGCGACGCGCATCGACCATCCCGCCCGTCTGTAGGCACTGCTGCTCGGGGCGTACGCGGTGCCTACAGATATCTGGGACCGGACATCCGCGGCCATGGCGTGATCGCGCACGAGCGGCTCAACACCGCGGGCATGACCCGCAGCCCCAAGCCCAAGCCCGACCCCGACAACGACGGCGCGTTCCTGCCGAATGGCGCCGCCGCCAAGGCCGGGCTCAACCGCAGCAATCCTCGACGCGGGTTGGGGACAGTTCCTCGGAATCCTGGCGAACAAGGCTGAGAGCGCCGGACGCCTGGTGATCGAAGTGGATGCCCACAACACCTCCCGCACGTGCCTGGAATGCGGGCACGTCGCGAAGGAGAACCGCGTCACCCAGGCGAAGTTCGAATGCACGGCGTGCGGGTTCACCGCGAACGCTGACCACGTCGGCGCGACGAACGTCCTCAACAGGGCCGGGCTGGCCCTCTGCGACGTGGTGTAGCCACCGACACAGGAAGCCCGTGCGTTTTACGCGCGGGTGGAGTCACAATCGTCCCGTGAGCGACGAACCCAGCACCCCGGACACCCCCGCGGGCTCCACCGACACCGGCGGAACCCCCGGCGGCCCCCGCCCCGAGCCTCTCCGTTTCTTCGGCACGTCCTGGGTGAGCCACGACAGCGGTTACCCGGGCCGGCGTGCCGCAGTGGCCGCGGGCTCGCTGGCCGCGGCCGTCGCCTCCGCGTTCGTGCTCCGCTTCGCCTACCAGGGCCTGCAGATCGCCGGCACCGGCTCCTTTGTGAACGTGCTGGTCGTGGCGATGTTCGCGATCTGCAGCGCGCTGGCCTTCCGTAACACCTGGGACGGGTTCGGCAAGCGCCTCGACCTCGACCGTCAGGCCTCCCTGCGCGGGCTCCTGGCCATCGGCTTCATCGGCTCGCTCCTCGCCTACTTCTTCCGCTCCCTCACCGAGGCCCCGGGCGAGAAGCTCCACCGCGAGGAGTACGAGAAGGCACGCGCGGAGTACGAACGCCGCTCCTCGCGCCGCACCGGGAACCCTTCGAAGAAGCGCCGGAGGAAGTAGCCGCCGAAGCGCGAGGGGGAGCAGCCGCCGAAGTGCCGGAGGAAGCAGCCCGTCGCCGTCAGCCGTGGAAACTCCCTGTCGTCGCGCGTCCCTTCTCGACCACCATGGCCGTATGACCACGACGCCTCAGCCCTCCCCCACCGACCGGGCCCACTCCTTCAACGCCGCGGCGGCCCAGTACGCCGCGAACCGTCCCTCCTATCCGCCCGCCCTCTTCGACGCCGTCGAGGAACTCGCCGCGCGTCCCCTCGCCGGTGCCCGGGTCGTGGACGTGGGCGCCGGCACCGGTATCGCGACGGCGCTGCTGCGGGCCCGGGGTGCGGACGTGGTCGCGGTGGAGCCGGGTGAGGGCATGGCGGCCCAGTTCCGGCGCGCCCTGCCCGGCATCCCGATCGTCCGGGGCAGCGGGGACGCCCTTCCCCTGGCCGACGCGAGCGCCGACTTCCTCACTTACGCCCAGGCCTGGCACTGGACGGACCCGGCCCGGTCGGTGCCGGAGGCGCTGCGCGTGCTGCGGCCGGGCGGCGCGCTGGCGCTGTGGTGGAACAGGCACGCCCTGGACGTCGAGTGGATCGCCGAGGCCGCCGAGCGCGCCGGCCGCTTCTTCGGGATCGACGTCGCCGCCGAGAGGGAGCGGGCCGCCCGGACCGAACTCGCCGACCCCAGCGGCCGCCTGCGCTTCACGCGCCGTGAGGTCCGCTGGAGCCGCCGTGTCCCCCTCGCCACCCATCTCGACAACGTAGGCAGCCACTCGGCCTTCCTCGTCACCCCGCGGGGGCCCCGGACCGCCTTCCTCGACGAGGAGCGCGCCCATCTGCTGAAGGTCTTCCCGGACGGCGTCGTCGAGGAGACCTACGACGTCCTGCTACTGGTGGCCGCCCACACCTGACGCGATGGCTGTCCGCTCGGCGGCCCACCCCTCCAGGGCCGCCGCGCACGCCCGGTCCACATACCGCAGGCCGCCCAGCTCCAGTCGCACCTCCCGGTCGCGCGGCACCGCCTCCAACGCGTCCAGCAGCTTCGGCAGCCGCAGGAACGTCGCATGCCCCAGCACCCGCACGACGATCCCCGCCTCTCCCCGGTCCTCACTCTCCACATGCACATGGCCGACCTCCCACGCGGTCTTCGCCACCGCCAGGACGAGGCCGACCAGCACCCCCTCGAACAGGTTCCCGACGACGATCACGATCGCCGTCACCACGAGCACCACCACCTCTCCCCGATGTCCGTGCCACAGTCCGCGCAGCTCCCGCACCGGCACGAGCCGGCACCCCGCGTGCACCAGCAGCCCGGCCAGCGCCGCCACCGGAACCACCCCGAGCGCACCGGGCAGCAGCGCCGTGAACAGCAGCAGCCACGCCCCGTGCAGCACGCGCGACGCCTTCGTGCGGGCCCCCGCCTGCACGTTCGCCGCGCTGCGCACGATCACCGCGGTCATCGGGAGCGCACCCAGCACCCCGCACACCGCGTTCCCCGCTCCCTGCGCGATCAGCTCCTTGTCGTACTCCGTGCGCGGTCCCTGGTGCAGCCGGTCCACCGCCGCCGCGCTGAACAGGGACTCGGCGGACGCGATCAGCGCGAAGGCGACGACGGTGCCGAGCGCGCCCACTTCCGTCAGCCGGCCGAAGTCCGCCGCCTCCGGGAGCCGTACGGCAGTCAGCACACCGCGCACCTCGACGCGCTGTACATCCAGATCGAACAGCCAGGTCACCGCGGTCGCCCCGGCCACCGCCACCAGCGGCGCGGGCACCAGCCGGGCTCCCCGCCGCCAGCGCGGCCACAGCAGCAGTACGGCAATGGTGGCACCGCCCACTGACAACGCCACCAGCCCCACCCGTCCGGGCAGCGCCACCAGCCCGGCGATCTTCGCGAGCCCGCCCGCCGGAGCGGCCGCGTCCCCGAGTGCGTAGATCTGCCCGGCCGCCAGCACGAGCCCGATCCCGGCGAGCATCCCGTGCACGACCCCTACCGACACCGCCCGGAACCACCGCCCGAGCCGCAGCAGTCCCAGGCTCATCTGCACCAGCCCGGCCGCGAGCACCAGCACCCCGAGCGCCTCGATCCCGTACTCCCGCACGGCCTCGTACACCAGCACCGTCAGCCCCGCCGCCGGGCCGCTCACCTGGAGGCTGCTGCCCGGCAGCGCCCCGGCGACCAGCCCGCCCACTATCCCGGTGACCAGCCCCAGTTCCGCCGGCACCCCGGAGGCCATGGCCACGCCCACACACAGGGGCAGTGCGACGAGGAACACAACGAGGGACGAGAACAGATCGGCCTTGCCTACGACACGGCGCATGACGGCAGTACCTCCGATGACGAGGACGCGAAGCCCGTGAGGGCGCGAATGGCAGTGAAACCCATTGTCGGTAAAGGGAGTTGGAGTACCGCCCGGTTCGTGTGGCCACCTGGTGAAGACGGGTGCGCGCGAACGGACCACGCTCCTCCGGCCTCCCCGCAGCGCCTTCGCGCTACCGAACGCACCCCACTTGACGACACCCCGCCCCGCGAGCACTATTCATCGCATGATGAATTACTCGTCCGGGCCACCGGAGACCCCGGCCGTCGAGGCCGCCGCCCTCACCGTCGTCCGTGGTCCCCGCACCGTCCTGCGCGACCTCGACTTCACCGTCCCGCACGGCCAGATCACCGGCCTGCTGGGCCCCTCGGGATGCGGCAAGTCGACCCTCATGCGCTCGATCGTGGGCACCCAGGCCAAGGTCACGGGCACCCTCCAGGTCCTCGGCCGCCCCGCCGGCGACCCCCTCCTGCGCACCCGCATCGGCTACGTCACCCAGGCCCCCTCCGTCTACGACGACCTGACGGTCCGCCAGAACCTGGACTACTTCGCGGCGATCCTCGACCCCGGCCTCCCCCACGCTCGAACTCGCTCGCGCGGGGGGACCCCCATCGCCGCCGAACGCCGCCGCGAGAACGTCACCCGGGTCATCACCGACGTCGACCTCACCAGCCACGCCGACGCCCTCGCCGGCAACCTCTCCGGCGGCCAGCGCAGCCGCGTCTCCCTCGCGGTGGCTCTGCTGGGCACCCCCGAACTCCTCGTCCTCGACGAACCCACCGTCGGCCTCGACCCGGTCCTGCGCCGCGACCTGTGGAACCTCTTCCACGACATCGCCGCCACCCGCGGCGCCACCCTCCTCATCTCCTCCCACGTCATGGACGAGGCAGAGCGCTGCCACCGGCTCCTGCTCATGCGCGAGGGCGAGATCCTCGCCGACGACACCCCCGACGCCCTCCGCACCCGCACCGGAGCGGACACCGTCGAGGGGGCGTTCCTGCACCTCGTGGACGAGGCGGTCGCCGCAGGCCGCACCAAGGAGACAGTCCGATGAGCACCACCACCGCCCCCGTGCCCGCCTCCACCAGCGCCGTGAACCTCTCCCGGACCACCGCCACCGCGGCCCGGGTGCTGCGCCAGCTCCGCCACGACCCGCGCACGGTCGTCCTGATGATCCTCGTCCCCTGCCTGATGCTGTTCCTGCTCCGCTACGTCTTCGACGGCAGCGCCCGCACCTTCGACAACATCGGCGCATCACTGCTCGGGATCTTCCCGCTCATCACGATGTTCCTGGTCACCTCCATCGCCACCCTGCGCGAACGCACCTCGGGCACCCTCGAACGCCTCTTCGCCATGCCCCTCGGCAAGGGCGACCTCATCGCCGGCTACGCCCTTGCCTTCGGCGGTCTCGCCATCGTCCAGTCGGCACTGGCCACCGGCCTGGCCGTGTGGTTCCTGGGCCTGGACGTCACGGGCTCGGCATGGCTGCTGCTCCTGGTCGCCCTGCTCGACGCGCTGCTCGGCACGGCCCTCGGCCTGTTCGTCTCGGCCTTCGCGGCCTCGGAGTTCCAGGCGGTCCAGTTCATGCCCGCGGTGATCTTCCCCCAACTCCTGCTCTGCGGCCTGTTCACCCCCCGCTCCAACATGCACCCCGTCCTGGAGGCCATCTCCGACGCCCTCCCCCTGTCCTACGCAGTCGACGCCATGAACGAGGTCCTGCGCCACACGGACATGACAACAACCTTCCTCCGAGACGTCCTGATCGTGGCTGGCTGCGCGGTACTGGTACTGGGCCTGGGAGCGGCCACATTGCGACGCCGGACGGTGTAACGGTTCGCTTTGAGACAGCGCGACAATCCAGCCCGTCCGGCGCTTGAGGACGAGGCCGTTCAGGCCGAAGTGGGGGTCTGGGGGCGCAGCCCCCGGACGGGGCCGAAGGGGCGGCAGCCCCTGGGGACGGGACGGGTAGGGGCGGCGGGGGCGAGAACCCTCGACGGCAACCCGACAACGAACGTCCGCCCACCGGACAACCAACCCCCACCTTTGCGCACCGGTGCGAGGATGAACCCGGACGACGCAAACCCCCGGAGGGCACCCGCACCATGACCCAGAAAGTCGCAGTCCTCGGCACCGGCAAGATCGGCGAAGCCCTGCTCAGCGGAATGATCCGAGCCGGCTGGGCCCCCGCCGACCTCCTGATCACCGCCCGCCGCCCCGAACGGGCCGAAGAACTCCGCACCCGCTACGGAGTCACCCCCGTCAGCAACGCCGAGGCCGCCAAGAACGCCGACACCCTGATCCTCACGGTCAAGCCGCAGGACATGGGCGCCCTCCTCGACGAACTCGTCCCGCACATCCCCACCGACCGCCTCGTCATCAGCGGAGCCGCGGGCATCCCCACCTCCTTCTTCGAGGAGCGCCTCGCCACGGGCACCCCGGTCGTGCGCGTCATGACGAACACCCCCGCCCTCGTCGACGAGGCCATGTCCGTCATCTCCGCGGGCAGCCACGCCACCCCCGACCACGTGGCCCACGCCGAGGAGATCTTCGGCGCCGTCGGCAAGACACTCCGCGTCCCCGAGTCCCAGCAGGACGCCTGCACCGCCCTCTCCGGCTCCGGCCCGGCCTACTTCTTCTACCTGGTCGAAGCCATGACCGACGCCGGCATCCTGCTCGGCCTGCCCCGCGACAAGGCCCACGACCTCATCGTCCAGTCCGCCATCGGCGCCGCCGTGATGCTCCGCGACAGCGGCGAACACCCGGTCAAGCTCCGCGAGAACGTCACCTCACCCGCGGGCACCACCATCAGCGCCATCCGCGAACTGGAGAACCACGGCGTACGAGCCGCCCTCATCGCCGCCCTCGAAGCCGCCCGCGACCGCAGCCGCGAACTGGCCTCCGGCAAGAAGGACTGACCCGGAACCGTCCCCGACGGGGCGGCACCTCAGCCCGCCGCGTCCACGATCTCCTTCGTGGTCTGCACCCGCGCGAAGCCGCCCCCGTGCAGAGACACCGCCGACGCCCGCGCCAACTCGTCCGCGGTGCGCCGCCAGCCGAACGGCCCCTCCAGATCGAAGGTGTACGTCGCGTCGTACGCGACCAGCACGTCGAACCCGAGATTCCCGCCCATCCGGGCCGTCGTCTCCACGCACATATTGGTCTGGATCCCGGCCAGCACCACCTGCGCGATGCCCTGCGCCCTCAGCCAGGCCGCCAGATCCGGCGTCCCGAGGAAGGCCGAGTTCACGGTCTTCGTGATCAGCAGCTCACTGCCGGCCCCCTTCCCGCGCCGCTGCTCCACATAGTCCTTGAAGTCATTGCCCACGTATCCCAACCGCAACGGCGACTGCGGCTTCGGCGAGTCGTGCCGCACGAAGACGACCGGCCGCCCCGTCGCCTGCCACTCGTCGATCAGCGAGGCGATGTTCTCGTCCGCCCCGGGGTTGTTGCGCGGCCCCCAGAACCCGGACTCCTCGAAGCCCTTCTGAACGTCGACGACCACCAGCGCTGCGTTCTCTGCGATCTCCATGCCCTCGATCCTGCCGCCGCAGGCACGCCCGACCCAGAAGGGCAGAAGACAGCGATCGATGGTTTACTGCCACACGTGACCGCAGCCCCGTACCGCGTGGCCCTCGTCGCCTTCCCCGGCATCCGCGCCTTCGACGTCTCCGTCATCACCGAGGTCTGGGGCACCGACCGCACCGACCGCGGCGCCCCCGCCTTCGACCTGCGCAGAGTCGCCACCGACACCACCACCCCCATCCCCATGCGCGGCGGCTTCGCCCTGCACGCCGACCGCACCCTCGACTGGCTGAACCGAGCCGATCTCATCGTCGTCCCCGGCCTCGACGACCACCTCACTCCCGCACCCGCCCCCGTCCTCGACGCCCTGCGCAGTGCCCACGCCCGCGGCACCACCCTCGCCGCCCTGTGCGGCGGCGCCTTCACCCTCGCCCAGGCAGGCCTGCTCGACGGCCGCCGAGCCATCACCCACTGGAACCTCGTCGAGCTCCTGCGCACGCACCACCCCCATGTCGCCGTCGTCCCCGACGCCCTCTTCATCGAGGACGACAACATCTGGACCGCCGCCGGCACCGCGGCCGGCATCGACCTCTGCCTCCACCTCGTCCGCCGGTCCCACGGCGCCGAGGCGGCCGCCACCGTCGCCCGCTCGATGGTCACCGCCCCCTTCCGCACCGGCACCCAGGCACAGTTCATCGAGCACCCCACCCCGCGCGCGGACCGCGACGCCGACACCCTCGCCGCGGTGCGAGAACACGCCCTGCGCCACCTCCACGAACCGCTCACCGTCGCGGATCTGGCCGCCCACGCGGGCATGTCGCCGCGCTCCTTCGCCCGCCACTTCACGGCCGCCACCGGCACGACACCGCTGCGCTGGCTCCTGGACCAGCGCATCGCAGCGGCCCAGAAACTCCTCGAACGCACCGACCTGCCCATGCCCGAGGTCGCCCGCCGCGCCGGCTTCGGCAGCGAGGTCACGATGCGCCAGCACTTCGCCTCGCGCCTCGCCACCAGCCCCCGCGCCTACCGGGCCGCGTTCAGCGCGGGCTCAGCCGCCGCCGACGCCGCGAAGGCACCCGGCGGCAACAGCCCGATCGCCCGGTAGGCGGTATCGACGGTCGGCCGTGCCATCGCCCGAGCCTTCTCCGCACCATGCCGCAGCACCTCCTCCACATATCCCGGGTCGGCACACAATTCCTTGTGCCTGGCCTGTACGGGCTTGAGAACCTCGACCACCGCCTCCGCCGTGTCCTTCTTCAAAGCGCCGTACGACTGATGAACGTCCGCCAGTGACTCAGGGTTCCCGCCCGTGCACGCAGCGAGAATCTCCAGCAGATTCGTCACCCCCGGCCGCCCCTCCCGGTCGTACACGACCTCCCGCCCGCTGTCGGTCATGGCCCGCATCACCTTCTTGCGCACCACGTCCGGCTCGTCGAGCAGATAGACGATGCCCGGCCCCGAGTCGTCCGACTTCCCCATCTTCGACGCCGGGTCCTGAAGGTTCATCACCCGGGCGGCCACCCGCGGAAGGGTCGCCTTCGGCACCACGAACGTGTGCCCGTACCGCTGGTTGAAGCGCACCGCCAGATCCCGGGACAGCTCCACGTGCTGCGCCTGGTCGTCCCCCACCGGCACCTCGTCCGCCCTGTACGCCAGGATGTCCGCCGCCATCAGCACCGGATACGTCAGCAAGGACAGCCGCACACTCCCGCCCCTGGCCCGCTCCCGTGCGGCCTTCTCCTTGTACTGGATCATCCGCCGCATCTCGCCGTCGGTCGCGACGCACTCCAGCACGTACGACAGCCGCGCGTGTTCGTCCACATGACTCTGTACGAACACGGTGCACAACTCGGGATCGAGTCCCGCCGCCAGCAACAGCGTCGCCGCCTGACGAGTCAGCCTGCGCAGCCGTGCCGGATCGTGGTCCACGGTCATCCCGTGCAGATCGACGATGCAGAACACCGCGTCGGCCTGGTGCTGGTCCACCGCGGCCCACTGCCGCATGGCTCCCAGGTAGTTCCCCAGCGTCAGGTGCCCGGTCGGCTTGATCCCGCTGAATACCCGTGTCATCCCTGCTCCATCTCCTGGTCGAGGCCGCGGTCCCGGCCGGCCGGCCCTCAGGAGCTGTGGAGGGGGATACGAGAACGGCCGCCGGGGCGGCGGCCGTTGAGTACATACGTGAGTACGGCCGCCGTCAGGCGGCCCACCACTGCTGGGTGCACGTACGCGTCATCACGTCGACCAGGGTACGCCCCTGGGACGTCACCTGGCCGTGAGTTGACACGCTCCAACCGGATACGTAGTGTTCTCCGAGCTGTCCGACGTGAGCACCGACTCCGGTCGGCCCCGGACAGCCATTCCGCAGGTACCAACCATCGATCGGCGATCCGTCGCCGTGTGCTTTGGCGTGCGTATTTGCGAAATGAGGAATCCGCGTTCGAAAGGGCGCAGGCCCCGATTAGCTCGGGCGCCGGGAATCCGCTAAAGTCTCACTCGTCGGAACGGCCCAACAGCCGTGAAGACAAACCCCGCTGACCGGGAATCAGGGCCGAAAGGATCTGATAGAGTCAGAACCGCCGGAAAGGGAAACGCGAGAGCGAGAACCTGGAAAGCACCGAGGAAATCGGGTCGGAAAAGATCTGATAGAGTCGGAAACGCAAGACCGAAGGGAAGCGCCCGGAGGAAAGCCCGAGAGGGTGAGTACAAAGGAAGCGTCCGTTCCTTGAGAACTCAACAGCGTGCCAAAAGTCAACGCCAGATATGTTGATACCCCGTCTCCGGTCGTCATGACTGGGACGAGGTTCCTTTGAAATAACACAGCGAGGACGCTGTGTGCGAGGGGACTATTCCTCCTCTCGCACCGCTCTCGTGGTGTTCAACCGGCTGTATTAATTTACTGGCCGAGTAAACATTCACGGAGAGTTTGATCCTGGCTCAGGACGAACGCTGGCGGCGTGCTTAACACATGCAAGTCGAACGATGAAGCCCTTCGGGGTGGATTAGTGGCGAACGGGTGAGTAACACGTGGGCAATCTGCCCTTCACTCTGGGACAAGCCCTGGAAACGGGGTCTAATACCGGATACAACCACTGACCGCATGGTCGGGTGGTGGAAAGCTCCGGCGGTGAAGGATGAGCCCGCGGCCTATCAGCTTGTTGGTGAGGTAATGGCTCACCAAGGCGACGACGGGTAGTAGCCTGAGAGGGCGACCGGCCACACTGGGACTGAGACACGGCCCAGACTCCTACGGGAGGCAGCAGTGGGGAATATTGCACAATGGGCGAAAGCCTGATGCAGCGACGCCGCGTGAGGGATGACGGCCTTCGGGTTGTAAACCTCTTTCAGCAGGGAAGAAGCGAAAGTGACGGTACCTGCAGAAGAAGCGTAAGCTAACTACGTGCCAGCAGCCGCGGTAATACGTAGGGCGCAAGCGTTGTCCGGAATTATTGGGCGTAAAGAGCTCGTAGGCGGCTTGTCACGTCGATTGTGAAAGCCCGAGGCTTAACCTCGGGTCTGCAGTCGATACGGGCTAGCTAGAGTGTGGTAGGGGAGATCGGAATTCCTGGTGTAGCGGTGAAATGCGCAGATATCAGGAGGAACACCGGTGGCGAAGGCGGATCTCTGGGCCATTACTGACGCTGAGGAGCGAAAGCGTGGGGAGCGAACAGGATTAGATACCCTGGTAGTCCACGCCGTAAACGGTGGGAACTAGGTGTTGGCGACATTCCACGTCGTCGGTGCCGCAGCTAACGCATTAAGTTCCCCGCCTGGGGAGTACGGCCGCAAGGCTAAAACTCAAAGGAATTGACGGGGGCCCGCACAAGCGGCGGAGCATGTGGCTTAATTCGACGCAACGCGAAGAACCTTACCAAGGCTTGACATACACCGGAAAACCCTGGAGACAGGGTCCCCCTTGTGGTCGGTGTACAGGTGGTGCATGGCTGTCGTCAGCTCGTGTCGTGAGATGTTGGGTTAAGTCCCGCAACGAGCGCAACCCTTGTTCTGTGTTGCCAGCATGCCCTTCGGGGTGATGGGGACTCACAGGAGACCGCCGGGGTCAACTCGGAGGAAGGTGGGGACGACGTCAAGTCATCATGCCCCTTATGTCTTGGGCTGCACACGTGCTACAATGGCCGGTACAATGAGCTGCGATACCGTGAGGTGGAGCGAATCTCAAAAAGCCGGTCTCAGTTCGGATTGGGGTCTGCAACTCGACCCCATGAAGTCGGAGTCGCTAGTAATCGCAGATCAGCATTGCTGCGGTGAATACGTTCCCGGGCCTTGTACACACCGCCCGTCACGTCACGAAAGTCGGTAACACCCGAAGCCGGTGGCCCAACCCCTTGTGGGAGGGAGCTGTCGAAGGTGGGACTGGCGATTGGGACGAAGTCGTAACAAGGTAGCCGTACCGGAAGGTGCGGCTGGATCACCTCCTTTCTAAGGAGCATCTAGATCTCGTAAGAGATCCAGAGCCACTACGTCGGCAAACGTCCGACGGTGGTCAGCTCATGGGTGGAACGTTGACTACTCGGCACACTTGACCTGCTCTGGTCGCTAGTACTGCTTCGGCGTGGAACGCGAGATGGGGAGGCGAGGGTGTCGGGCACGCTGTTGGGTGTCTGAGGGTGCGAGCGCTGCTCGCCCTTCTCGGATGCTTAAGCCCCGGTGAAGCATCAGAGTTCTGGTGTGTGACGGGTGGCTGGTCGTTGTTTGAGAACTGCACAGTGGACGCGAGCATCTGTGGCCAAGTTTTTAAGGGCGCACGGTGGATGCCTTGGCACCAGGAACCGATGAAGGACGTGGGAGGCCGCGATAGTCCCCGGGGAGTCGTCAACCAGGCTTTGATCCGGGGGTTTCCGAATGGGGAAACCCGGCAGTCGTCATGGGCTGTCACCCACTGCTGAACACATAGGCAGTGTGGAGGGAACGAGGGGAAGTGAAACATCTCAGTACCCTCAGGAAGAGAAAACAACCGTGATTCCGGGAGTAGTGGCGAGCGAAACCGGATGAGGCCAAACCGTATGCGTGTGAGACCCGGCAGGGGTTGCGCATGCGGGGTTGTGGGATCTCTCTTCCACGGTCTGCCGGCCGTGGGACGAGTCAGAAACCGTATGGATAGGCGAAGGACATGCGAAAGGTCCGGCGTAGAGGGTAAGACCCCCGTAGCTGAAATCTGTACGGCTCGTTTGAGAGACACCCAAGTAGCACGGGGCCCGAGAAATCCCGTGTGAATCTGGCGGGACCACCCGCTAAGCCTAAATATTCCCTGGTGACCGATAGCGGATAGTACCGTGAGGGAATGGTGAAAAGTACCCCGGGAGGGGAGTGAAATAGTACCTGAAACCGTGTGCCTACAAGCCGTGGGAGCGTCGGATGCAGCTTGCTGTATCTCGTGACTGCGTGCCTTTTGAAGAATGAGCCTGCGAGTTTGCGGTGTGTTGCGAGGTTAACCCGTGTGGGGAAGCCGTAGCGAAAGCGAGTCCGAACAGGGCGTTTCAGTAGCACGCTCAAGACCCGAAGCGGAGTGATCTAGCCATGGGCAGGTTGAAGCGGAGGTAAGACTTCGTGGAGGACCGAACCCACCAGGGTTGAAAACCTGGGGGATGACCTGTGGTTAGGGGTGAAAGGCCAATCAAACTCCGTGATAGCTGGTTCTCCCCGAAATGCATTTAGGTGCAGCGTCGTGTGTTTCTTGCCGGAGGTAGAGCACTGGATAGGCGATGGGCCCTACCGGGTTACTGACCTTAGCCAAACTCCGAATGCCGGTAAGTGAGAGCACGGCAGTGAGACTGTGGGGGATAAGCTCCATGGTCGAGAGGGAAACAGCCCAGAGCATCGACTAAGGCCCCTAAGCGTACGCTAAGTGGGAAAGGATGTGGAGTCGCACAGACAACCAGGAGGTTGGCTTAGAAGCAGCCACCCTTGAAAGAGTGCGTAATAGCTCACTGGTCTAGTGATTCCGCGCCGACAATGTAGCGGGGCTCAAGCGTACCGCCGAAGTCGTGTCATTGCAGCATATAGGGCCAACGCCTGCTGTGATGGGTAGGGGAGCGTCGTCTGCCGGGTGAAGCAGCACCGGAAGGTAGTTGTGGACGGTTGACGAGTGAGAATGCAGGCATGAGTAGCGATACAAACGTGAGAAACGTTTGCGCCGATTGACTAAGGGTTCCTGGGTCAAGCTGATCTGCCCAGGGTAAGTCGGGACCTAAGGCGAGGCCGACAGGCGTAGTCGATGGATAACCGGTTGATATTCCGGTACCCGCTGTGAAGCGTCAAACATCGAGCATCGTGATGCTAAGGCCGTGAAGCCGCCCTGATCTCTTCGGAGTTGAGGGGAGTGGTGGAGCCGCCGGACCAAGCGGTTAGTAGGTGAGTGATGGGGTGACGCAGGAAGGTAGTCCATCCCGGGCGGTGGTTGTCCCGGGGTAAGGGTGTAGGACGGTGTGCAGGTAAATCCGTGCACCTTGTGTCTGAGACCTGATGCCGAGCCGATTGTGGCGAAGTGGATGATCCTATGCTGTCGAGAAAAGCCTCTAGCGAGTTTCATGGCGGCCCGTACCCTAAACCGACTCAGGTGGTCAGGTAGAGAATACCGAGGCGTTCGGGTGAACTATGGTTAAGGAACTCGGCAAAATGCCCCCGTAACTTCGGGAGAAGGGGGGCCAGCTCCGGTGATCCGATTTACTCGGTGAGCTGGGGGTGGCCGCAGAGACCAGCGAGAAGCGACTGTTTACTAAAAACACAGGTCCGTGCGAAGCCGTAAGGCGATGTATACGGACTGACGCCTGCCCGGTGCTGGAACGTTAAGGGGACCGGTTAGCTCCATTTCGGTGGGGCGAAGCTGAGAACTTAAGCGCCAGTAAACGGCGGTGGTAACTATAACCATCCTAAGGTAGCGAAATTCCTTGTCGGGTAAGTTCCGACCTGCACGAATGGCGTAACGACTTCTCGACTGTCTCAACCATAGGCCCGGTGAAATTGCACTACGAGTAAAGATGCTCGTTTCGCGCAGCAGGACGGAAAGACCCCGGGACCTTTACTACAGTTTGATATTGGTGTTCGGTTCGGCTTGTGTAGGATAGCTGGGAGACTTTGAAACGCGGACGCCAGTTCGCGGTGAGTCGTCGTTGAAATACCAGTCTGGTCGTGCTGGATGTCTAACCTGGGTCCGTGATCCGGATCAGGGACAGTGTCTGATGGGTAGTTTAACTGGGGCGGTTGCCTCCTAAAGAGTAACGGAGGCGCCCAAAGGTTCCCTCAGCCTGGTTGGCAATCAGGTGTTGAGTGTAAGTGCACAAGGGAGCTTGACTGTGAGACCGACGGGTCGAGCAGGGACGAAAGTCGGGACTAGTGATCCGGCGGTGGCTTGTGGAAGCGCCGTCGCTCAACGGATAAAAGGTACCCCGGGGATAACAGGCTGATCTTCCCCAAGAGTCCATATCGACGGGATGGTTTGGCACCTCGATGTCGGCTCGTCGCATCCTGGGGCTGGAGTCGGTCCCAAGGGTTGGGCTGTTCGCCCATTAAAGCGGTACGCGAGCTGGGTTTAGAACGTCGTGAGACAGTTCGGTCCCTATCCGCTGTGCGCGTAGGAGTCTTGAGAAGGGCTGTCCCTAGTACGAGAGGACCGGGACGGACGAACCTCTGGTGTGCCAGTTGTTCTGCCAAGGGCATGGCTGGTTGGCTACGTTCGGGAGGGATAACCGCTGAAAGCATCTAAGCGGGAAGCCTGCTTCGAGATGAGGACTCCCACCCACTTGATGGGGTAAGGCTCCCAGTAGACGACTGGGTTGATAGGCCGGATATGGAAGCCAGGTAACTGGTGGAGTTGACCGGTACTAATAGGCCGAGGGCTTGTCCTCAGTTGCTCGCGTCCACTGTGTTGGTTCTGAAACCACGAACAGCCCCATGCTTTCAGGCATGGTGCGGCGTTCACAGTTTCATAGTGTTTCGGTGGTCATAGCGTGAGGGAAACGCCCGGTTACATTCCGAACCCGGAAGCTAAGCCTCACAGCGCCGATGGTACTGCAGGGGGGACCCTGTGGGAGAGTAGGACACCGCCGAACAAATCTTGGGAAAACCCCCGCACCTTCCGGTGCGGGGGTTTTCTGCGTTCAGGGGCGTTTAGGCTCGAAGGCATGCGCTATCGCTATGAACTCGTCATCTTCGACAACGACGGTGTCCTTGTCGACAGTGAGCCGATCTCCAACCGGATCCTGGCCGCCCATCTCACCGAGCTCGGGCATCCGACCTCGTACGAGGACTCCATCCGCGACTACATGGGCTCCGCGATGCACCGGATCCATGAGCTCATCCAGGAGCGGACCGGGCGTCGGTTGCCGGACGACTTCGACGATGTCTTCCATGGCCGGGTGTTCGCCGCGTTCGAGCGGGAGTTGAAGCCGGTGGTCGGCGTTGCCGACGTGCTGGAGAAGCTGGCGGCGGACGGGGTGCCGTACTGCGTGGCCTCCTCCGGGAGCCATGAGCGGATCCGGGTCGGGCATCGGACGACCGGGCTCGACCGGTGGTTCGAGGAGTCGAGGATCTTCAGTTCGCAGGATGTGGGGCGAGGGAAGCCGGCGCCTGACCTGTTCCTGTACACGGCCGAGCGGATGGGGGTCGCACCGGAGCGGTGTGTGGTCGTGGAGGACAGCCCGCTGGGCGTACAGGCGGCGGTGGCGGCCGGGATGGACGTCTATGGGTTCACCGCGATGACGCCTGCGGCGAAGCTCGCGGGCGCCGGTCAACTTTTCTCGGACATGGGGGAGTTGGCAGCCCTGCTGGCCTGACAAATGTCATACCGAGCCCTGGACGATCGTTTCTACTGGCGTACCGGTCCCCTCCGCGAAGCTGAGGGCATGACGACGAAGACGAGCAAGAAGAACCCCTTCGCCCCGCTTATCGTGGACGTGGCGGTGCCTCTCGGTTCGTACTACCTGTTCAAGGACGGCCTCGGGATGAGCACCTTCGCGGCGCTGGCCTGGAGCAGTGTGGTGCCGGCGGTCCGGACCGTGTGGGGCCTGGTCAAGGAGCGGAAGACCAACGGCCTGGCCGGACTCATCCTCGTCGTGAACGTGGCCTCCCTGCTGCTGAGCTTCGTCTCCGGTGACCCGCGGCTGATGCTCGCCAAGGACAGCGGGATCAGCAGCACGGTCGCCATCGGGATCCTGGTCTCCGTCGCGCTCGGGAAGCCGATGATGACCGCCGGCATGAAGCCCTTCCTGGTGAAGGGGGACCCGGCCAAGGAGGCCGCCTGGCAGCGGCTGATGTCCGGGAGCGCGGCCGGGTCCGCGGACTTCCTCCGCAAGGAGCGGGCATTCTCCGTCGTCTGGGGTGTGGTGCTGCTCGCCGAGTGCGTTGTGCGCCTCGTGGGGGCGTACACCGTCCCCGTGGACACCATGGTGTGGCTCGGCACGGTCATCATGATCGTCGCGATGGCGATCGGCTTCGTCGTCAGTGGCGGCCTGGCCGTCGCGCCGATGGAGGGGATGCTGGCCGCCGAGGTCGAGGCCGGGACCGTCGAAGCCGGGGCGGTCGAGGCCGGGACGCCCGAGGTGGCTGTCGCCGCCTGAGCCTCCGTTCGGTAAAGCTGAGGGAAATTCATCTTTGGCTGGATCTACCCACGGGTACCCCGGGGCCCTACGCTCGCCGCCATGACAGATGTGCTGCGGCGCGGCAGGGCCTCGTTGGCGTTCAGCTTCTTCGCTCAAGGCGCCACCTTCGCGCTGCTCGTGACGCGTATCCCGGCCATTCAGGACCGGTACGGCGTCTCCGACGCGCTGCTGCCCGTCTTCCTGGCCGCCGTGCCGATCCTCGCCGGGGTCGGCAGCGTGACGACCGAGCAGCTGGTGAAGCGAATACGGCCCAGCCGGCTGCTGCGCTGGTCCCAGCCGGTGGTGCTGCTCGCGCTGCTCGGCGTCGGCGCGGGCGGGCAGATGGCCGAGCTGGCGCTGGCCCTGGCGGCCTTCGGGCTCGCCGTCGGTGCGCTGGACGCCTCGATGAACATGCTCGGGGTGAGTCTGCAGCGGACGTACGGGCGGAGCATCATGCTCAGCTTCCACGCCGTCTACAGCCTGGGCGGGATCGTGGGGGCCTCGCTGGCCTGGGTGGGCGCGCACTGGCATCTGGCGCTGTGGGTGTCGTATCTGCCGGTGGTGGCGGTGCTGCTGCCTGCGGCGTTCCTGGGGAGCCGGTGGTACGTCGACGGGGACGCGGCGCCCGTGGAGCAGGAGCAGGGAGCGGCAGCCGGTGGGGGTGTCGTCTTCCGGCTGCTCCTGCCGCTGTGTCTGGTGATGACCTTCGCCTACATCGGGGACTCGACCGTCTCCAACTGGAGCGCGAAGTATCTGCAGGACGTGCTGGGGAGCTCGGAGCAGCTGGCGACGGTTCCGTACAACGTGTACATGGTGACCACGCTGCTGGGGCGGGCCATCGGGGACTTCGGGGTACGGCGCTTCGGGGCGGTGGCGGTCGTACGGCTGGGGGCGCTGGTGGCGGCGCTCGGGTTCGCCGTGGTGTCCGTGGCGCCGGGTGCCTGGGTCGGGATGCTCGGATTCACCCTGCTGGGGCTGGGGCTGTGTGTGCTCGTGCCACAGACCTTCGCGGCGGCGGGGAGGCTGTTCCCGGGGGCGTCGGACGCGGCCATCGCGCGGCTCAATATCTTCAACTACGTCGGCTTCCTGGTCGGTTCGCCCTTGGTGGGGGCGCTGGGGGATGCCTGGAGCTACCGCGGGGCCATGCTCGTGCCGATGGTGTTGGTGCTGGTGACACTGGCCTACGCCCGGTCGTTCGCCGCTCAACCTGACCGATACGGTGGCGGGCATGAGCGGCCACGCACAGCTGATGTGGGACGAGGCAGTAACGGGCTATGACTTCGGTCCGGACCATCCGATGGATCCGGTCCGGCTGGAGCTGACCCGGAAACTGGTGGGTGCCTTCGGGCTCGACCGGGACCTGGAGGTCGTCGCGGCCAAGCTGGCGGGGGAGTCGACGCTGCGGCTCGTCCACCGGGGGGACTACATCGAGGCGGTCAAGGCCGCGTCGGCGGATCCTGGGTCGGCGAACGGGGCGTACGGGCTCGGGACGATGGACGATCCGGCCTTCGCCGGGATGCACGAGGTGTCCGCGCTGATCGCCGGGCAGTCGGTCGGGGCCGCGGAGGCGGTGTGGCGCGGGGACGCGCTGCACGCGGTGAACTTCGCGGGTGGGCTGCACCACGCCATGCCGGGCAGTGCGTCGGGGTTCTGCGTCTACAACGACGCCGCGCTGGCGATCGCGCGGCTGCTGGAGCTCGGGGTCGAACGGGTGGCCTATGTGGATGTCGATGTGCATCACGGGGACGGTGTGCAGGCGGCGTTCTGGGAGGATCCACGGGTTCTGACGATCTCGCTGCACGAGCATCCTCGTACGTTGTTTCCGCAGACCGGGTGGCCGGAGGAGACCGGGGCGGAGGCGGCGGAGGGGTCTGCCGTGAACGTGGCGTTGCCGGCGGGGACCGGGGACGCGGGGTGGGTGCGGGCGTTTCACGCCGTGGTGCCCGAGCTGCTGGCCGACTTCCGGCCGCAGGTGCTGGTGTCGCAGCACGGGGCGGACACGCACTTCGAGGATCCGCTCGCTCATCTCGCTGTTTCGCTGGATGCGCAGCGGGCGGTGCAGGTGGCGTGTCATGACCTGGCGCACGAGTACGCGGACGGGAAGTGGGTCGCGCTGGGTGGGGGTGGCTACGCGGTGGTGGAGGTCGTGCCGCGGTCGTGGACGCATCTGGTGGGGATCGCGGGTGGGCGGGAGATCGCGCCCGAGACGGTGATCCCCGATGGGTGGCGGCAGGAAGTGTTCGCTCGCACGCGGCAGTTGGCGCCGGGGCGGATGACGGATGGGCGGTGGCCTGTGGCCTGGGCGGACTGGGGGTTGGGGTACGACCCCGCTGATCGCTTGGATCAGGCCGTGTTGGCCACGCGGCGGGCGGTGTTTCCGTTGCGGGGGATGCTGGCGTAGGGGGCGGGTGGGTTTTCTCGCCCCCGCCGCCCCTACCCGTCCCGTCCCCAGGGGCTGCCGCCCCTTCGGCCCCGCCCGGGGGCTGCGCCCCCAGGCCCCCGCTTCGGCCTGAACGGCCTCGTCCTCGAGTGCCGGACGGGCTGGGATGCCGCCCCTCTCCGGAAAGTGAACCGTTACGCCAACCGTGCGGTCTTCCCCCGATCCCGGCCCGTCCCCCCGCCCCCGTCCGTCACCATCGCTCCCGTGTTGAGCAGTGGAGTCGTTCGGGCGCATCTTCTCGGTGCTCGGCTTGCCGGGAATGTGGCTACCACGCGGGAGGAAAGTCTGCGGAGTTATCGGCTCTTCGCCGCTCGTGATCCTCGGGTGATGATCGGGATCGATCCCGAACGGGTCTGGGGGTTGCAGGATTTGATCGGTCTCATGGCGGAAAGGTGTGGGGTTTCGGCCGACCCTGCGCATACATCCGGGCATGATGTGATCGACCCGGAGCTGACCCTGGCCGCGCTGGAGGCCTTCGCGGAGCGGCTCGCCGAGGTCGCCCGGCGTGGGGCGCCGGTGCTGTTCGGCACCGGGCACCCGCATCGGCTGCTGGGCTTCTACGCCGACTTGGCAGACGCCTTGTCGGCGGCGGGATGTGAGATTCTCACCCCCGCGCAGGGTCGCTGTGTCGACATAACGACCCGGTTCGGCCTACGTACGTACAACCTTGATTACGTACGAGGTGTCGCGCTGGTCCGGACGCCAGGCCCCGAACGCCCCGGTTGTGAGCCCGGCGCACACACGCATTCACCGCTGCCGGTTCGTACCGCGCTGGCCGCGGCGGCGGAGGGCGGCGGGCCGCTGCCCGAGCTGGTGATCGGCGATCATGGCTGGGTCTGCGGAGCAGGTCAGCTGGGGTTTGAGGCCATGGGGTTGGCGGATACGGATGACCCTGCGCTCTTTGTGGGGGAAGCGGAGGGGGTCGTGTCCGTCGTCGTTCCGGTTGATGACGCTGTGCGGTCTGATTACTACCGTCCGCTTACCCGCTACGTACTCAATCGAGCGTGTCTGTCACAGTAGGCCGCCGATGGGTGCACCTCTTCCCCACTCGCATCACCCGCCCCTACATTGGGGAGTGAGCACGCAACGACGAAGAGTCACCGGAAGGGGAAGCCGGTGGCCGTCGAGTGCGGAAGGTTCAGGTGTGTCATGGCTGCAGGTGGCGAGAGGCCTCTGAACGAGGTTCAGTTCCTTACCGTGGCGGAGGTCGCCTCGGTGATGCGAGTGTCCAAGATGACCGTGTACCGGTTGGTGCACAGCGGTCATCTGCCCGCGATCCGGGTCGGGCGGTCGTTCCGTGTCCCGGAGCAAGCGGTACACGAGTACCTCCGCGAGAGCTATGTGGGGGTGGAGACGGCCTGACGGCTTTCCGGGCAACCCCCGGGAGTACCTCGATTACGACCTCAGCGCTCGGACGGGTAGGCTGGCCCCTCGTAGGTCGTATGGGCCCATGGCGCCCAAACACCGAGTGATGAGAAGTGAGCGAGGGTAGTCGTGGGCTCTGTTATCAAGAAGCGGCGCAAGCGGATGGCCAAGAAGAAGCACCGCAAGCTGCTCAAGCGCACGCGCGTTCAGCGTCGTAACAAGAAGTAAGCGACGCCGCGAAAGCGTGTTCGCGTGGCCCCCCACCATTGCTGGTGGGGGGCCGCCGTCATATGCGGACCGGGCGAATCTCGTCACTTCGTGCATCCGGAGGTCATCACAGCGCAACACCGACCCGCTAAGTTGGCGCACACGGGGAACGCGGCAGGAGCGGCACAAACGCCGAGGGCGGAAGGAAGGCGCTGATCTTGGGGAAGGTCGTGCTCGTGACCGGAGTGGCCCGTCAGCTGGGGGGCCGGTTCGTACGACGCATCCAGCGTGACCCACAGGTGGACCGGGTCGTCGCCGTGGACGCGGTGCCACCCGAGCACCATCTGGGCGGGGCGGACTTCATCCAGGCCGACATCCGCCAGCCCACCATCGCGCGAGTGCTGGCCGAGACGTCCGCGGATACCGTCGTTCATATGGACGTGACCGGCACAGCGCTGGGCAGCGGGAGCCGTACGACGGTCAAGGAGACCAACGTCATCGGCACCATGCAGCTGCTCGGGGCCTGCCAGAAGTCCCCGACCGTGAAGCGGCTGGTGGTGAAGTCCAGTACGAACGTCTACGGGTCCGCGCCACGGGATCCGGCCGTGTTCACCGAGACCACCCCGGCCAAGTCTCTGCCCAGCGGCGGCTTCGCGAAGGACACGGTGGAGGTCGAGGGGTATGTGCGCGGGTTCGCCCGGCGGCGGCCCGATGTCGCCGTGTGCGTGCTGCGGTTCGCGAACATCCTCGGGCCGACCGCGGACACGCCGCTCGCCTCGTACTTCGCGCTGCCCGTTCTGCCCACCGTGTTCGGCTACGACCCGCGGTTGCAGTTCGTGCACGAGGACGATGTGATCGAGGTACTGCGGATCGCCTCGCACGAGCCGGAGCGGGGCACGCTCAACAGCGGCACGTTCAACGTCGCCGGCGACGGCGTCCTGCTGCTCTCGCAGTGCTCCAGGCGCCTGGGGCGTCCCACGGTGCCGCTGCTGCTGCCCGCGGTCACCTGGGCCGGCTCCCTCGTCCGTACGCTGGGCATGACGGACTTCTCACCCGAGCAGATCCGGCTGCTGACCCACGGCCGGGTCGTGGCGACGGATCAGATGCGCGAGACGCTGGGCTTCAAGCCGAAGTACACGACCGCGGAGACGTTCGCGGACTTCGTGCGCAGCCAGGGCCCCGGCCTGCTGCCGCCGGAGGACCTAGCGCGAGCCGTCGACCGGATCGCCGCGCTGTCCCTGCGGGACAGCGGCCAGACCCCGACGCAGAGCGCCAACTGAGGAGCGCATCAACGATGGCGGATGCCAAGGTCATTCCGTTCGACGACGACCGGACCCGCGGGAGCGCCGTACAGCGGCCGCCGCGGCGCCGGAGTGCGGGGAGCCGGCGCAAGGGCGGCGAGTCCGCGGTGGTCCGTGAGGTACAGCCACTGCCCAGCAGGGCGCCCGCGCAGGATGATGTTCCTGTGACCCGTGAGGAAGAGCTGCCGCCCGAGCCGAAGCGGACGCAGGACGGCGGCCTGGAACGGCGCGTGGCGAGCGGCCTCGCCTTTCTGCGACGGCGGCTCACGGGGAACTACGACGTCGACGACTTCGGCTACGACGAGGAGCTCACCGACCAGGTCCTGATGTCCCTGCTGCGACCGGTGTACGAGAAGTACTTCCGGGTCGAGGTGAAGGGCATCGAGAACATCCCGGCCGAGGGCGGCGCGCTGATCGTGGCCAACCACTCCGGGACGCTGCCGCTGGACGGCCTGATGATGCAGGTCGCCGTGCACGACCACCATCCGGCGGACCGGCATCTGCGGCTGCTCGCGGCAGACCTGGTCTTCGTGCTGCCGGTGGTGAACGAACTGGCGCGCAAGCTGGGGCACACTCTGGCGTGCACGGAGGATGCCGAGCGGCTTCTTGGCCAGGGTGAGCTGGTCGGGGTGATGCCGGAGGGCTTCAAAGGCATCGGGAAGCCGTTCGGCGAGCGCTACAAGCTCCAGCGGTTCGGCCGGGGCGGCTTCGTCTCCACGGCGCTGCGCAAGGGCACGCCGATCATTCCGTGCTCGATCGTCGGGGCGGAGGAGATCTACCCGATGATCGGCAACGCGAAGACGCTCGCGCGGCTCCTCGGCTTCCCGTACTTCCCGCTCACGCCCACCTTCCCGTGGCTGGGTCCGCTCGGGGCGATCCCTCTTCCGACGAAGTGGACGATCCAGTTCGGTGAGCCGATTCCGACGGACGGTTATCCGCCGGAGGCGGCGGAGGACCCGATGCTGATGTTCAACCTGACGGACCAGGTACGGGAACAGATCCAGCACACGCTGTACAAGTTGCTGGTGCAGCGGCGCTCCGTGTTCTTCTGATGCGCCTTGCTGGATGTTGTACGGCGATGGGGGCGCCCCTTCCGGAAGGGGCGCCCCCATCGGGTTGTTCCCTGGGCTAGTTGGCGTCGTCGCTGTCGATTCCCAGGCCTGGGAGGAGGCCCGGGAGCAGGGGTGGCAAGGTGACGTCCGGCTGTGTGGTCGGGGTCTTGCTGGTGGACGGGGACGCGCTGCCGCTGCTCTTCGGCGGGTCGAACAGGCCGCCCGTGGTGCCGCCGAGCAGGCCGTCTCTCTCGCTGCCGGAGGCCGAGCCGCTGGGGCTGCCCGTGCTCGAGCTCCGGCCGGAGGCGGAGCTGCCCGTGGACGGCGCGGTCGACCGGTGTGTGCCGGAGGAACCGGGGGACGCCGAGCCGGAGCCCTGCCGCTTGCCGTCCGAGGTCTGCGAGGGCGGCTGCGGGAGCAGGGACTGGAGCGGCGCCACCTCTTCGTCTATGGCGTCGAACACCGACGAGACCTGGTCACTGACGTCCCCGAGCTGGACGGGCAGCTTCTCGCGGAGCGCGCCCCAGGCCTCACGGTGGGACCGCGAGAAGGCGGAGAGGGCCTGGATGGGGCCCAGGGAGTCCGGGTCGCGCTCGTAGGCCGCGTGCAGCAGGCGGTGGCCCTCCGAGACGTCGTGCTGCATGCCGGACAGGGTATGGCGGATCTCGCCGATGGACTCGTGGTCCAGCTGGCCGCTGCGCCCGCGCTCCATCAGCCGTCTGGCCTCGCTCAGCCTCGTCGAGGCCTGGTCGAGATACGTCTGGCCGCGCTCGTCCTCCCCGTCGCTCATGTAGTTGAGCTTGAAGTCCTCGATGCCGCGTTTGAGGCCGTAGAGCGAGTCACCGGGCAGCGCGTCAGAACTCGCGGCGGCCACTCCGCCGAAGGCCCCGGCGGCCACCCCGACGCTGAGTCCGCCGGCCGCGAGGCCCTTGGTCAGCCGTGAACGCGGTCGCAACTTCCCCAATGTGCCGGCCCGATGGGCGCCCTTGGCCCGGTGGGACCGCTGCTCGGGCACCGAAGGATCCGCCGCCCCGCCCAGCGTGCCCTCCCGCAGCATGGCCTCCATCGCGGCCACGAGCTGGGCCCGCTGGACGACCTTGACCTCCGGGTCGAGCTCCGGTCTGGGCAGCGCGCC
Organism: Streptomyces sp. HUAS 15-9; assembly: GCF_025642155.1. NCBI lineage: Bacteria > Bacillati > Actinomycetota > Actinomycetes > Kitasatosporales > Streptomycetaceae > Streptomyces > Streptomyces qianjiangensis. Next base: position 4,908,203 of record NZ_CP106798.1, read on the forward strand.
CAGACCGGCGGCGAGGGCCAACAGCTCGCCCTGCTCGGTCCGTTCCGCAGCCGCGGGGACCGGTGGCGACGCTCCCGGACTCTCGGACTGCGTGGCCGCCGTGTCCCGGTCGGACTGCTCCTCCAGGGCCTGGGCGAAGGCGTTCGCCCGCCGGTGCGCCGATACGTTCGCGATCACTGGCGGCACCTCCTCTCGTCATGACGGTCGACTCCCCAGGGGGTCCTGAGGGTTGCACGCCCTCGAGCACTTCCACACGATCTGCTGATCAGGGTCGGCCCGGACGTGACCACAGGGAGCCTGTATCCCGCACAACGACTGGCGCGGCACTTGGGTTACGGACGCCAGATGAACGGATCAGAAAGACAACAAACCCTCACGGAACGTGAGTTGGGCGTTGCTCACCGTGTCCGGGCGACGGCACGCGTCAGCGTGCGTCGTCGGGCAGGAGCCGGGCGAGGGTGCGCACGGCCCGGTACTGGAGGGTCTTGATGGCGCCCTCGTTCTTGCCCATCACCCGGGCCGTCTCCGCGACGGAGAGACCCTGGAGGAAGCGGAGCGTCACGCACTCCTGCTGCTGCGGGTTGAGCCGCCGTACGGCGTCGAGCAGCGCGGCGTTCGAGAGCGACTCCAGGACAGAGTCCTCCGGGGAGCGCTCGACCTCGTTGGCGTCGAGCATCTCACCGGTCGTCACTTCGAGACGGAACCGGCTCGACTTGAAGTGGTCGGCGACCAGGTTGCGGGCGATGGTGACCAGCCAGGCGCCGAAGTCGCGGCCCTGCCAGGTGAACGTGCCGATGCGGCGCAGCGCGCGCAGGAACGTCTCACTCGTGAGGTCCTCGGCCGTCGCCTTGCCGCCGACGCGGTAGTAGATGTAGCGGTACACCGTGTCGCTGTACTGGTCGTACAGGCGACCGAAGGCCTCGGCCTCGCCGGACTGGGCGCGCTCGACGAGGTCCATCATCCGCGCGCTGTCGCTGTCCGCGGCCGGACGGCGGGCGGTGGCCGCACCGGCCGAGCGGCCGCGTCTGCCGACCGCGGCGCCGCCGTCGGCCAGTGCGTAGCACGGGCCCACGGGCGCGGCGGTGGCGAAGGCGGGGACGGCGGACGCGGTGGGGACGTAGCCGCGCAACAGCTGCTGGGCCGTCGCGACCGTTGCGCGCAGCGTAGCCAGGCCCGAGGCGTCAACCCCGACGTGTGGGTACACGGGACTCCCAGAGGCAGAGCTTCCATCACGTGCAGTGCGGAACCGTTCACCCGTCGTGGCGACGGAGAGGTACCGGTTTGCGTCCCAGGAGAATAACGCTTCGTGCAGGCGCTGCTACACCCAGTTGCTCAAATCATCGATTGCGTCGCTTCGGTAACCGTTTGACGCCGCTTCAAGTGCCATAGGGTGAACGCTTGTTGATCGGAAAAGTGCGGGTTTCTACGGAGCGAGGGCGTGTTGAGGCGCCGGACGGCATAATCCGGCACCTGAGTGCGGCCGACCGGGGGTTTGTGGCGGTGGCGGCAGAAGTGCGACAGAAGTGGTGACGGAAAGCGTCTACCTACGGCGTCGGTGCAGGGCGATCGCGGCCGCGGTGCCGCCGGCGACCGCTCCGACGCCCGCCGCCGCGGGGATGCCGACCTTCGCCGCCTTGCGGCCGGTGCGGTAGTCGCGCAGCCGCCAGTCCTTCTCCCGGGCGTGTCTGCGCAGCTTGGTGTCCGGGTTGATCGCGTAGGGGTGGCCGACGAGCGAGAGCATCGGGATGTCGTTGTGGGAGTCGCTGTAGGCGGCGCAGCGCGAGAGGTCCAGGCCCTCCGCGAAGGCCAGCGCGCGGACCGCCTCCGCCTTCGCGGGGCCGTGCAGCGGCTCGCCGACCAGCTTGCCCGTGTAGACGCCCTCGACGGACTCGGCGACCGTGCCCAGGGCGCCGGTCAGGCCGAGGCGGCGGGCGATGACCCCGGCGATCTCCACGGGGGCCGCGGTGACCAGCCACACCCGCTGGCCCGCGTCCAGGTGGGCCTGGGCCAGCGCCCGGGTGCCCGGCCAGATGCGCTCGGCCATGTACTCGTCGTAGATCTCCTCGCCGATCGACTGGAGCTCGGCGACGCGGTGCCCCTTCACGATCGACAGCGCGGAGTCGCGGGCGTCCTGCATGTGCTCGGGGTCCTCGACCCCGGCCAGCCTGAACCAGGCCTGCTGCCAGGCGAACTTCGCCAGGTCGCGGGTCTCGAAGAACTTCCGCTTGTACAGGCCACGGCCGAAGTGGAACAGCGCGGCGCCCTGCATCACGGTGTTGTCCAGGTCGAAGAACGCGGCGGCCTTCTCGTCGCCGAGGACCGGGAAGTCGGGCTCTTCCTCCTCGGGTGCACCGGCGTCGGGAACACCGGCGGCGTCCTGCGAGGACTTGCGCGCTGCCTCCGCCGAGGCCTCGCCTGCCAACACGCTCCGCGCCGTGGCGGAGCGCCTACGGGGAGTGAGCCATCCGAGAGCGGCCATGGCGTGAGCATAGCCAGTTTGTTCGGTGGTTCCGGAGTCCGCAGGTTTGGAGGCCGTGAACTCTCCGCGACCGCCCCGTTAAAGAGGCGGGACAATGGCCGACATGAGTCCCCTCTTCCGCCGCAAGGCGCCGGCTCCGCAGGACCGGCTCGTCACTCTCGTCCGCAAGCCAGGCTGTCATCTGTGTGATGACGCACAACTCGTGGTGGAGAAGGTGTGCGGTGATCTCGGTGTGGCCTGGGAGCAGAAGGACATCACTCAGGATCCGCAACTGCACGACCAGTACTGGGAACAGATTCCGGTCGTCCTGGTCGACGGTGAACAGCACACGTTCTGGCGGGTGAACGAAGAGCGGCTGCGCAAAGCACTGACCGACTAGTTCAAAGTTCCACGGATGGTCGCTTAGGATCGACGGCGACGTGGTCTTGGGGGCGGGATTGACGAGGAAGTGTGCGGTTTTGCCCCCAGGAGAGAAGCGCGTGACCCCGGTCACGTTGGCCGGGCAAATCGGACACCATCTTTGTGCACGCGTTCACAAAGACATAGCCTGCTGTCGACGGGGCGGTCTGGGTCCGTGCGACCGCCCGCAGCCCCGCTCTACCCGCAGGAGCACCGTGGCAACTGGCCGAACACACCGAGCGGCGACCCGCAGCCGAGGGATTCCCGAGGCCACCGTCGCCAGGCTTCCGCTGTACCTCCGAGCCCTGACGGCACTGTCCGAGCGCTCGGTACCCACGGTCTCCTCCGAGGAGCTGGCGGCCGCGGCGGGGGTCAACTCCGCCAAGCTGCGCAAGGACTTCTCCTACCTGGGCTCCTACGGAACGCGCGGTGTCGGCTACGACGTCGAGTACCTCGTCTACCAGATCTCCCGCGAACTGGGCCTGACCCAGGACTGGCCGGTCGTCATCGTCGGTATCGGCAACCTCGGCGCCGCCCTCGCCAACTACGGCGGCTTCGCCTCCCGTGGCTTCCGGGTCGCCGCGCTCATCGACGCCGACCCGGCGATGGCGGGCAAGCCGGTCGCCGGCATCCCGGTCCAGCACACCGACGAGCTCGAGAAGATCATCAAGGACAACGGGGTCTCCATCGGCGTCATCGCCACCCCGGCCGGCGCCGCCCAGCAGGTCTGCGACCGCCTGGTCGCCGCCGGCGTCACCTCCATCCTGAACTTCGCGCCGACCGTGCTGACCGTCCCGGACGGCGTCGACGTGCGCAAGGTCGACCTCTCCATCGAGCTGCAGATCCTCGCCTTCCACGAGCAGCGCAAGGCCGGTGAGGAAGCCACCCCCGACGGCGGGGCCCCGGCCGTCGCAGACCGCAAGGACTCCGCCGACCAGGGGCCCGACGGGGACGTACCCGCCGTGATGCCGGCATGAGTCTCCTAGTCGTCGGGCTGAGTCACCGCAGCGCTCCGGTCAGCGTGCTGGAACGCGCCGCGCTCTCCACGGACTCCCAGGTCAAGCTGCTCCAGGACACGGTCGCCGCCGAACCGGCCACCGAGGCCGCGGTGCTCGCCACCTGCAACCGCATCGAGCTGTACGCCGACGTGGACAAGTTCCACGCCGGTGTCGCCGAGCTGTCCACGCTGCTCGCCCTCCACAGCGGCGTCGGCCTGGAGGAGCTCACCCCCTACCTCTACGTGCACTACGAGGACCGGGCCGTTCACCACTTCTTCTCGGTGGCCTGCGGACTGGACTCGATGGTCGTCGGCGAGGGCCAGATCCTCGGCCAGATCAAGGAGTCCCTGGCCAAGGCGCAGGAACTGCACTCCGCCGGCCGGCTGCTGAACGACCTGTTCCAGCAGTCCCTGCGGGTCGGCAAGCGCGCCCACTCCGAGACCGGCATCGACCGCGCGGGCCAGTCCCTGGTCACCTTCGGCCTGGAGCAGCTGGCCGCGGGCACCGAGGTGCAGCTCTGGGCCAAGGGCAAGAAGGCCCTGGTCATCGGCGCCGGCTCGATGTCCTCGCTGGCCGCCGCCACGCTCGCACGCGCCGGCGTCGCCGAGATCGTCGTCGCCAACCGCACCCTCGATCGCGCCGAGCGCCTCGCCCAGATCCTCACCGAGAGCGCCGAGACGGACGTGACGGCCCGCGCGGTACCGATGGAATCGGTGCCGTTCGAGCTGACACGTGCCGACGTCGCCGTGTCCTGCACGGGAGCGACGGGCCTGGTGCTCACCGCGGACGCGGTCGCGCGGGCCGTCACGGGCCGTACCGGCGAGGCCGCCGCCGGGGCCGAGGACGGCTCCCGTACGGCGGTGAAGGCGGACGTACGAACGGCTCCGCTGCCGCCCACCGGCGTCGGCACCGAGGAGAACTGCCCCCTCGACCTCCCCGCCGTACAGGGCACCGCGGGCTTCTCCGTGCTCGGCGAGGCAGCCGTCGCCGGAATGGCCGCCGCCGAGCTGGAACAGCACGCGGCCTGGGTGGACAACGGCGCCCCCGACACCGTCGGCCGCGACCGGCGCGCCTCCGCCGCGCCGGGTGCCGTCATCGCACTCGACCCGGCCGAGGACGCCGAGGCGATCGCCGCCCTGGCCGCCACCGTGGCGCTGGTCGGCCGCATCCCCGAGCGCCGCAGGCCCGAACCGGTGGCCGAGATACCGCGCCCGGCCCCCGCGCTCTTCCTGCTCGACCTCGCCATGCCCCGCGACATCGACGCGGCCGTGCACCGGCTGGCCGGGGTGCGGCTGGTGGACATCGAGTCGCTGGCCGAGGCGGCCGCGGACGCGCCGATGGCGGCCGACGTGGACCAGGTCCGGCGTATCGTCTCCGACGAGGTCGCGGCCTTCGGGGCGGCCCAGAGGGCCGCGCACATCACGCCCACCGTGATCGCGCTGCGCACCATGGCCGCCGACGTCGTCGCGGGCGAGATCGCCCGGCTCGACGGACGCCTGCCCGACCTGGACGAACGCCAGCGCGGCGAGATCCGCCAGGCCGTGCACCGCGTCGTCGACAAGCTGCTGCACGCGCCGACCGTACGGGTCAAGCAGCTCGCGGCCGAACCCGGCGGCGCCGGGTACGCGGACGCGCTGCGCACCCTGTTCGACCTCGACCCCGAGACGGTGGCCTCCGTCTCCCGTGCCGAGGAAAGCACCGAGAACAAGGCCAAGAACCGAGGGCCAGCATGAGTACCAAGGCACTGAGACTGGGGACCAGGCGAAGCAAGCTCGCCATGGCCCAGTCGGGGCAGGTGGCGGACGCCGTACGCCAGGTGACCGGACGGCCCGTCGAGCTCGTCGAGATCACCACGTACGGCGACAGGTCCCGTGAGCACCTCGCGCAGATCGGCGGCACGGGTGTGTTCGTCACGGCGCTGCGTGACGCGCTGCTGCGCGGCGAGGTCGACTTCGCGGTTCACTCGCTGAAGGACCTCCCGACCGCGCAGCCCGCGGAGCTGGTGCTGGCCGCCATTCCCGAGCGCGAGGACCCGCGTGACGTGATCGTCGCCCGGGACGCGCTGAAGTTCACCGACCTCCCGCGGGGCGCCCGCATCGGCACGGGTTCGCCGCGCCGCATGGCGCAGCTGAACGCGTACGCGCGCAGCCATGGGCTGGACATAGAGACGGTCCCGATCCGCGGCAACGTCGACACCCGCATCGGATTCGTCCGGGACGGCGAACTGGACGCGGTCGTGCTGGCCGCGGCCGGCCTCAGCCGCATGGGGCGGATCGAGGAGGTGACCGACTTCCTGTCGGTCGACACGGTTCTGCCCGCCCCCGGCCAGGGGGCCCTGGCGATCGAGTGCAGGGCGGGGAACACCGCCCAAGACACTGCCCTGATCGCGGCGCTCGGCAGGCTCGACGACCCGTTCACACGGGCCGCCGTGACCGCCGAGCGGTCACTGCTCGCCGCCCTGGAGGCCGGCTGCAGCGCTCCCGTGGGCGCGCTGGCCGACTTGCTGGCCGACGGGCGGATTGTCAAGGAAATGCGCCTGCGCGCTGTCGTCGGTACGACCGACGGCTCCCGCACGGTGCAGCTGTCCACCACCGGTCCCGTACCCGAGACGTACGAGCAGGCAGTGGCGCTCGGTCGCGAACTCGCCACCGAGATGCTTGCCCAGGGCGCGGCCGGTCTGATGGGGGAGCGAGCACATTGAGCCCCACCACCCTTCCCGCCGGTCCGGAACACGGGCACGTCACCTTCCTCGGTGCCGGACCCGGGGATCCGGGACTGCTGACTCTGCGCGCCGTGGAGGCACTGTCGAACGCGGACGTCCTGATCGCCGAGCGCGACGTGCTCGACGTCATCCGGACGCACGCCCGACAGGGTGTCTCCGTCGTGCCGACGGACACGGATTCCTCTGTGGATACGTATCCGGGCAAGGGCACGCCTCAACTGGCGGTTGTTGACGGCGCGTCAACAACCGCTGCTGTCCCGTCGGTGCGGGATGCCTCACATCTTGTCATGGAGGCCGCGCGGGGCGGCAGGCGGGTCGTGCGTGCGGTGTCCGGGGACCCCGGGCTCGACGCGTACGCCGCCGAGGAGATGCTGGCGTGTGCCGGTGCCGGGGTGCCCTTCGAGGTGGTCCCCGGTGTCGCGGCCGCGGTCGGTGTGCCCGCGTACGCCGGTGTGCCGCTGCGGGACGCGCACGGCGCGGACGTCCGGTTCGTGGACGCCCGTACGGCGTCGGACCGGTGCTGGACGGAGGTGGGCGCATCGGACGGCACGGTCGTCGTCTCGACGACGCTGGACTCCGTGGCGTCGGCCGCGGGCGAGTTGGTGGCCGCCGGCCGCAAGCCGGACACTCCGTTGACGGTGACCGTCGCCGGTACGACGACGCGTCAGCGCACCTGGACCGCCACGCTCGGCACGATCGCGCAGACCCTGAAGCAGGCGAAGGTGCTGCCGTCCCCGGAGGGTGGCCGGCCGGTGATAGCCGTGGTCGGTGAGCGCTTCGCGGCCGCCCAGCGCGACCAGCTGTCGTGGTTCGAGTCCAAGCCGCTGTTCGGCTGGAAGGTGCTCGTACCGCGTACGAAGGAGCAGGCGGCGTCGCTTTCCGACCAGTTGCGGTCGTACGGCGCCGTGCCGCACGAGGTGCCGACGATCGCCGTCGAGCCGCCGCGGACGCCCCAGCAGATGGAGCGCGCGGTCAAGGGCCTGGTGACCGGCCGCTACGAGTGGATCGCCTTCACCTCGGTCAACGCCGTCAAGGCGGTCCGGGAGAAGTTCGAGGAGTACGGCCTCGACGCGCGTGCCTTCGCGGGCATCAAGGTGGCCGCGGTCGGCGAGCAGACGGCGAACGCGCTGATCGCCTTCGGCGTCAAGCCGGACCTGGTGCCGAGCGGCGAGCAGTCCGCCGCGGGCCTGCTCGAGGACTGGCCGCCGTACGACCCCGTCTTCGACCCCATCGACCGGGTGTTCCTGCCCCGGGCGGACATCGCCACGGAGACCCTCGTCGCCGGGCTGATCGAGCTGGGCTGGGAGGTCGACGACGTCACGGCCTACCGCACCGTGCGGGCGTCGCCGCCGCCGGCGGAGACGCGGGAGGCGATCAAGGGCGGCGGCTTCGACGCCGTTCTCTTCACGTCCTCGTCCACGGTGCGGAACCTGGTGGGCATCGCGGGCAAGCCGCACAACGTGACGGTGATCGCGTGCATCGGCCCGGCGACGGCGAAGACGGCGGAGGAACACGGCCTGCGCGTCGACGTCATGGCCCCCGAGCCGTCCGTCCACAAGCTGGCGGAGGCCCTGGCCGACTTCGGCCTGCGCCGCCGGGCCGCGGCCCTGGAGGCCGGCGACCCCGTCACACGACCGAGCGAGCGTCGGCCGGGGGCGCGGCGGCGCCGGTCCACGACGTAGCGGCTCTGCGCCCTGTGTGAAGTGCGTGCCCCCGTCTCCCGCAGGAGACGGGGGCGTTTGCTACTGGTGCGGGTAGTGGGAGGGCGTCGAGTCGGCGGCTGAGACGGGTCCCGCGGACCGAGGCGGGTCTCGTGGACTTGGTTGGGTTTCGCGTCTGCCGTGAAGTGGCGTGCATGCCCCGCTGTCTCTCGCAGGAGGCGGCGGAGCTTTCTCTGTGCGTCAGTAGGCGTGCCGGTCGGCCTTGTGGGTCCAGGTCGCGTAGGCCTCGGCGCCGAGTTCGGGGAGGATCTGCTCGATGTGGATGCGGCGCTCGGCGAGGGGCCGCTGGAAGTCCTCGTACTGGAACGAGTCGTCGAAGCCGATTTCCCGTGTGGCCGTCAGATCGCAGCTGTAGTAGACGTCGTCGATCCGTGACCAGTAGATGGCGCTCATGCACATCGGGCAGGGCGCGCCGCTGATGTAGATCGAGCAGCCCTGGAGCATCCTGGCCCGCTCCGGCACCGGGTCGGGGGATCCCTCGGGGCGCGGTACGTACTCGAGCGTGCTCTCGTTCTGGTGCTCCGGCGATATCGACGGCGCCGCGGGGTTCAGGCGCTGTATGGCCTTGCGGATGGTCTCCAGTTCGGCGTGCGCGGTGGGATCGCCGGTGAGCAGTACACGGTTCTGTCCCGTGGCCACGATTTCGCCGTCCCGGGTCAGCACGGCGCCGAACGGCCCGCCCCAGCCCCTCACGACGGATTCTGTGGCCAGCCGTACCGCTTCGGCCAGGAACTCTTTGTGACCCATGTCGGACCTCCGCTCAGCACTGCCGAGAAGGAATTGCCCCGCTTCCCGCCGTTTGTCCGATAACTCCCCTTTGAACTAGACTACTCCGTATGGGTTCTCGTGCAATCCATGCCCCGGCCGGAGACGGCGCGACCGTTGTGACCTCCCAAAAGGTGCGGGAAGGCTGCGAAGACGACTATCAGCGCTGGCAGGAGCGGACCAACCGGGCCGTGCGCGCATTCGACGGATTCGAGGGGACGGAAATGTATCCCCCGGGCGTCGGTGACGAGCGCGCCTGGGTGGTGGTCTTCCGTTTCTCCCGTCTCGACCAGCTGACCGCATGGCTGGACTCCAGCGAGCGCCGGGACCTGCTGGCCGCGGCCCGCCCGCTGTTCGACGGGACGCCGACACAGGAGGTCCTGGCCGGCGGCGCACCACCGCAGGCCAAGGAGGAGGCCGTCACCGCGGTTATCTCCCATCATGTGCGCCCCGGCCGCGAAGAGGACTTCGCGCGGTGGCAGGCCAAGGCCTTCAAGACCCAGGCGAAGTTCCCGGGTTTCATGGGCAACGAACTGTTCAGGCCGGTCGAGGGAATCCAGGACAACTGGGTGGTCGTCTTCCGCTTCGACACCCGTCAACACCTGGACGAATGGCTGGAGTCGGACACCCGCCAAAAGCTCCTGGAGGAGGGTGAGCGCTACTTCTCCGGCTACGACGTGCACAAGGTGGGGTCGGCCTTCAGCGGCTGGTTCCGTTTCGGCGCGGGCGCGGACGACACGGTCCCGCCCAACTGGAAGCAGGCCATGTCCGTGGTGCTGGGCCTCTATCCCACCGTGATGGTCCTGAACCTGACGGTCGGTCGTGCACTGACCGACCTCCGAGTGCCCGACTACCTCGGCCTGTTCATCTCGAACGTGCTGAGCGTCTCCATCCTGACCTGGTTCATGATGCCCCTGGTGAACCGCGTCTTCGCCTTCTGGCTGGTGCCCCAGCGGGCGCGTTCCGTGCGCACCCATGTGGCGGGGGCGGCCCTCGTGATGCTGGGCTGGGCGCTGTGCATCCTGATTTTCGGCCTCACGAGCGGCTGAGCCTCACGAGCGGCCGAGAAGCCCTGAGGAGCCTTGAGGAGCCGGCATGAGCGAAGAGTTCGAGGGAGAAGTCGTCCGACGCGGCGACGCCGCCTACGACAGCACCTGGTCGGCCATGCTGTGGAACGAGCTCAAGCCGCGGCGCTTTCCCGACCTGATCGTCCGGGTCGCCACCGAGCGCGACGTCCCGGCCGCCGTCCGGCTGGCCCGCGCCGAGGGACACCGGATCGCCCTGCGCTCCCATGGACACAGCTGGTGCGGCTCACCGCTGCGTGACGGCGGCATGCTCATCGACCTCTCCGCGCTCAACGCATGCGCAATGGACCCGGCTTCGCGCACCGCCACCGTGCAACCGGCGCTCAGCGGACGGGAGTTGGTCGCCGCGCTCGCCCCGCACGGCCTCGCCTTCCCGGCCGGGCACTGCGGACCCGTCGCCCTCGGCGGCTATCTGCTCAGCGGCGGCCTGGGCTGGAACGCGGGCGTCCTCGGACCGGCCGCCGCAAGCGTGCGGGCGGTCGAGGTGGTCACGGCGGACGGCGCCACCCTCACCTGTAGCAAGGACGAGCACCCCGACCTCTTCTGGGCCGCCCGTGGCGCGGGCCCCGGCTTCTTCGCCGTCGCCACCCGCTTCCGTCTGTCGCTGTACGACCTCCCGACGGCGGTCGCCGAGACCACGTACGCCTTCCCCCTGGCCGACGTCGAACCGGTGACCCGCTGGGCCACCACGGCGGCCAAGCGGCTGCCGGCGAACGTCGAGGCGTCCTTCATGCTCGCGACCGCCTCCCCGGACTACGCGACGGCGACGCCGAGACCCAAGGTGATCAGCTTCACCGGCACCGCCTTCGCCCGCGCACGGGAGGAGGCCGTCGCCTGCCTGGACCCGCTGCGGGACTGCCCCCTGGCCGACCGCGCCCTGTACCGCAAGGTGGACCAGCCGAGGACCTTCGAGGACCTCTACGACACGTCGTCCCGCTTCTGGCCCCGGGGCCACCGCAATGTCGTGGACACCCTGTGGTCGGACACCGGGTACGAGACCCTGCTGCCCGCGCTCGCCGCCTCCGTCGCCGCGGCCCCCTCCGAACAGTCGCTGGTCCTCGCGCCCCTGTGGCCGGTCTCGCGGGACCGCACCCTCTCGCTGGACATGGCCTTCCCGGTCCTGGGCGAGACCTATCTCGCCCCCTTCGCGACCTGGGACGACCCGGCCGCGGACGCCGACAATGTGCGCTGGCTGCGGGACACGATGCGGATCGTCGAGCCGTACGGAACCGGCCACTACATCGCCGAGGCCGACCTCACCGCCGATCCGTCCCGGGCCCGGCGGTCGTACACCCCGGCGGGCTGGGAGCGGCTGCGGGCGCTGAAGGCCGAGTACGACCCGGAGAATCTCTTCCACACCTATCTCACGCCGTGACACCAGGCGGCCCGGGTGGGCCGGGTGGGCCCGACGGTCCGGGCTGCCCTGGGGGCCGACAGGGCGTCGGCAAAGGGGCCCCTGTGCCAGGCGTAGCGTAGGGCGCATGACGAAGTACGGATCCTTCCCCGGTTCGCGGCCCCGGCGACTGCGGACGTCCCCCGTGATGCGTCGCATGGTCGCCGAGACCCGGCTGCACCCCGCCGACCTCATCCTCCCCGCCTTCGTGCGCGAGGGGGTCGGTGAGCCCGTGCCGATCGCCGCCATGCCCGGCGTCGTACAGCACACGCGGGACAGCCTGAAGAAGGCGGCCGCGGAGGCGGTCGAGGCGGGGATCTCCGGGATCATGCTCTTCGGCGTGCCGGAGGAGGGGAAGAAGGACGCCCTCGGCACTCCCGGGACGGATCCGGACGGGATCCTGCAGGTCGCCATCCGCGACGTGCGGGCCGAGGTCGGGGACGACCTGCTGGTGATGTCCGACCTGTGCCTCGACGAGACCACGGACCACGGCCACTGCGGGGTGCTCGACGACCAGGGGCGCGTCGACAACGACGCCACCCTGGAGCGGTACGCCGAGATGGCGCAGGTGCAGGCCGACGCCGGCGCCCATGTCGTCGGGCCCAGCGGAATGATGGACGGGCAGATCGGGGTCGTCCGTGACGCGCTCGACCAGATCGGCCGCGAGGACGTCGCCATCCTCGCCTACACCGCCAAGTACTCCTCCGCCTTCTACGGCCCCTTCCGCGAGGCCGTCGCCTCCTCGCTCAAGGGCGACCGCAAGACCTACCAGCAGGACCCCGCCAACTGGCGGGAGTCCCTGCGGGAGTTGGCCCTCGACCTGGAGGAGGGCGCCGACATGGTGATGGTGAAGCCCGCCGGGCCCTACCTCGACATCCTGGCGAGGGTCGCGGACGCCGTCGACGTGCCCGTGGCCGCGTACCAGATCTCCGGCGAGTACTCGATGATCGAGGCCGCCGCCGAGAAGGGCTGGGTCGACCGCGATCGCGCGATCCTCGAGACGCTGACGGGCATCAAGCGGGCCGGCGCCCGGAACATCCTCACCTACTGGGCCACCGAGGTCGCCCAGCGGCTGCTCTGACGCGGCTCACGCGGTTCACCAGTTGAGGGCGTCGTCCGCGTCCTGCTGCCAGTACGTGACCTTCAGCGAGCTGTCGTAGTACACGCCCTTGGCCGGCAGCGACGGGGTCGCGGACGCGCCGCCGCTGCTGTTGGGCGTCTTGCCCTGGAAGGCGACGGTCAGCTTGTGCCCCGTCCTGCCGCCCTCCCCGCTGCCGTCGGCGGCGGACAGCAGGACGCCCGCGTAGCCGGACTCGCCGGGCGCGAGGGTCGTCACGGCCTGCGGGTGGGTCTCCTCGGCGGCCTGCGGCACCCACTGCATCTCGTCGAAGCGGAGCACCGGGTAGTACGTCAGGTCGCAGTACTTCGACCCGGTGTTCTTGACCGTGATGAGCATGTGGTTGAGCGGGCGGGAGACCGGCTGCGCGGTGACCTTGGTGTTGGAGCCGTTGCACAGGACGCGGTTCTTCGGGTCCCAGGGCTCCGACTTGCCGCCGGAGGACGTGCCGCCGCCCGAGGAGCCCTTGGCGGACCCGGACGAGCCCGAGGACGAGGACCCCTCGGCCGATCCGGACGAGCCCTGCGCGGAGCCCGAAGTGGAGCCCGAAGCGGTGCCTGAACCCTTCGTGGCGCCGGTGGTGGGCGTTGCGGCGCCCTTGTCGCCCGCGGTCGTGGCCGCCGTGGTGGAGGGCCGCGACGCGCCTTCGTCCTTGATCCCGTCACCGCCGTTGCACGCCGTGAGGGCGAGGGCGGCGAGGGCGGCTCCGGAGACGGCGAGCAGCGGGGTACGGCGGGTACGCATGGCAAGTCCTCTTTCGAGCGGAGGGTGGTGTCGTGCTTGGATGACCAGAGCCTGCGGGGCGATCCGTCCCACCTGCCACACCCGGCGGCCGATCAGGGACGCTGGAATGGCAGTACAGGCTCTGACCTGGGGAAACAGTCCCTCCCTGGAACGTGGGAGTGGGACGCGGGGGATGGAGGAACAGTGCCGGACAGCACTGTCGGCGGCGGCTTCGCCGAGCTGCTGCGGGAGTTGAAGGACCGTTCGGGACTCAGCTACGGAGTACTGGCCAAGCGGCTCCACATGAGTACCTCGACGCTGCACCGCTACTGCAACGGGGACGCCGTACCGGCGGACTACGCCCCCGTGGAACGACTGGCCCGCCTCTGCAAGGCCGCCCCCGAAGAACTGGTCGAGCTGCACCGGCGGTGGGTGCTGGCGGATGCGATGCGGGGACGGAAGGGGGAGGCGGCTCCGGCGGACTCCGTACGGGCGGAGCCGGAGGAGGCAGGGGAGGCGGAGAAGCCGGAGGAGCCAGAGGGAGCGGAGGGGCCGACGGAGCCGGAGAGGCCCGAGGAGGCCCGGGAACCGGTGACCGTGGTCCGTACGGACACGCGCCGCCGTACCCGCACCGCCCTCGTCGCCGGTATCGTGGTCGCCGCCGTTCTCGGTGCGGTCACGCTGGCGGTGAAGTTCTCGGCGGACGGTTCGGACGGTCCGGACGGCACGCCCGGCGGCCCCGTCGCGGCGGCCTCGGCGCAGGGCGGGACCGCGGACGGCGCACACTCCGCGAAGACACCGGGCGACACCGCCTCGCCGTCCGCGTCGGCCACCGGGCCCGCCTCACCCTCGCCCTCCACGTCCTCCTCCGCAACGGACGAACGGGATCAGCCGGGCGCCCGGGGCAGGACCGAGGCCGGTGAGACCGACACCGCGCCGCCCCTCACCGTCGCCACCCACCCCTACACCTGGGAAAGCCCCTGCGACCAGCGCTACTTGATCGACCGGCCCCCGGCGAAGGTCGCCCCGCCGCCTACCGAGAACGACGCGACGGCCTGGGTGGCGGCGCACGGTGCCGTCTCCTCGGGGGAGCAGTACGTCACGCTCACCGTGCAGGGCACCGGCAAGGAGACCGTGGTCGTCGAGAGTCTGACCGTCCGCAGCGACAAGCGCTCGCCCCTCGCCTGGAACGACTACGCGATGGGCTATCCGGGCGTCGGCTGCGGCGGTGGCGTCCCGACCCGCTCCTTCACCGTCGCCCTGGACGCGGCGCGCCCCGCCGTCGTACCGGAGGCCGGACACCGGAACTTCCCGTTCAAGGTGAGTGAGTCGGACCCGGAGGTCTACTACATCAGGGCCGACGCCTCGGCGTACGACGTGAGTTGGTACCTGGAGCTGAAATGGTCCAGCGGCTCACGCCACGGCACGCTGCGGATCGACGACCACGGCAGGCCGTTCCGCACGAGCGGCAACAACGGGCGGCCCGCCTACGAGTTCCCGCTGGGCGGCTCGGGCTGGGTCGAGGAGGGTACGACCAAGTTCTGAGAGGACGTGCCGGTGTTTGTGCCGGTGTCCGCTGGAGCGTGCTGGGAGGCCGAGGAGGACGGTCCCTCGTCGCGTATGCCCTGGCCGTCCTGACAGGCCGATAGCGTGAACACGGCGACCAGCGCGAGTGCTGCGGCGGCGAGGGGGCGTGGGGGCATGGGGGGCTCCTGGGCGCGAGGGGGCGTAGGCGGAACGGCGCTCGGTGTGCCCAGCCTGCGAGGAGTTGCGGGCCGTTCGCCACCTTCCGCGCGTGATTCGGGACGCCTGAACCAGGACCGCGCATCTGACCTGCGGAAACGTAATCCTCTGGGACGGTGTTCCGGGACGTGCGTGCGCGTCCGGATCGCGGAATTACGAGTGTAGGCAGCACCTACCTTTCTAGGCTGCGGGCACGGACCCGTACGCGCAGCCTGCCGAAGGAGCCACTGCCATGATCGTCACCGAGCCCGCCGCCTCCTCCTCCACCGCCCCCGTTCCACCGCTCGCCGCGCGGGCCCGTATGGTCGGCGGCTCGCCCGTGCGGGACATCCTCGCGGTCACCGCCCGCCCCGAGGTGATCAACTTCGCGGGTGGCCTGCCGGCACCGGAGCTGTTCGACCGCGAGGGGATCGCGGCCGCGTTCCACCACGTCCTGGCCCAGGTCCCGGAGCAGGCGCTCCAGTACTCCACGACGGAGGGCGAGCCGACGCTGCGCGCGGGACTTGCGGCCCGCATCTCCGCACAGGGGCTGCCCACCACCCCCGACGACCTGCTGATCACCACCGGCTCGCAACAGGCACTCTCGCTCCTCTCGACAGCCCTGCTCGACCCCGAGGACACCGTCCTGGTCGAAAGTCCCTGCTATCTGGCGGCACTTCAGGTGTTCGGGCTGGCGGGCGCGCGGGTGGTGGCCGTGCCGGGCGACGACGACGGGGTGGACCCGGCGGCGCTTGAGGAGCTGATACGGCGCGAGCGGCCCAAGCTGCTCTACCTCGTCCCGACCTTCCAGAACCCCACCGGCCGCACCATGCCCACCGCCCGCCGAGCCGCCGTGGCCTCGGCCGCCGCCCGGCACGGCCTGTGGATCGTCGAGGACGACCCGTACGGCGAACTGCGCTACGAGGGCGAACGAGTGCCGTGGATCGCCACCCACGCAGGCGCCGAGGACCGCACAGTCCTCCTGGGCTCCTTCTCCAAGGTCATGGCACCGGGCCTGCGGCTGGGCTGGCTGCGCGCCCCCGCCGGGCTGCTGCGCGCCTGCGCGGTCGCCAAGCAGGCGGCGGACCTGCACACACCGACACTCAACCAGCTCGCCGCGGCACGCTACTTGGACGTGCTCGACGCCCATGTGGCGAAGGTCCGGGCGGTCTACGGCGAACGCCGGAACGCCATGCTCGCCGGACTCCCCGAAGCCCTCCCGGAGGGCTCGTCCTGGAACCGCCCCGAGGGAGGCATGTTCCTCTGGGCCAGACTCCCCGACTCGTACGACACCACGGCCCTGCTCCCCAAGGTGCTGGAACAGGACGTGGCCTACGTCCCGGGCGCACCCTTCTACGCGGCAACCCCCGACCCCTCGACCCTCCGCCTGTGCTTCGTGACCCAGACCCCGGAGGAGATCGGAGAGGGACTGCGGAGACTGGCCAGGGGGCTGCGCATCTGAAGCCGCGGGCGGCTCACCGAAGCACGGTCAGTCCCACCAGAAGGACCAGGTATGGGCGCCGACCAGGCGCTTGGCGTAGCCCTGGAGGTCCTCTCCGGTCTCGTCCGGGCAGAACGCGAAGTGTTCGACGGCGAGCGCCTCCGCCTCGGCCGGTGTGGTGGGCGGCGCAGCGACGGAGACGGTCAGCCGGGCGTAGGAGAGCGCTATGACACGTGTGCCGAAGCGGTCCTCCCAAGAGCGCAGTACGGCGCAGAGGCGGGCCACGTCGGGCTCGTAGTTGAGGGGGCCGGTCCAGCCGAAGGCCGCCGGGACGTCGGCGGAACGGCGCGCCGGGACGAGGGCCAGCCGGTGGCCCGCCGACCTGGGAGCCGCCTCCAGCAGAGCCGCCACCGCCTCGGCCGCCCGCGCCTCCGGGTCCGCCCCGGGCGTCCCGGCCGGCGCGAGTCCGGGCCACTCGTCCCACGCCTCGGCCAGCACCTCCTCCGCGTCGTGGTCCCCGGGGTACGACGTCTCCTCGGGGAGCAGCTCCCAGTTCTCCGGGCCGCCCAGCTCACCGCCGACGTCTATGAGCAGCGGGAGGAGTCCGGCCTTCCGTGGGGCACGCTGGAGCGCGGTCCAGCCGCTGAGCGACGCGGGACCGTCGGCGCACCACAGCAGCTCGTCGATCACACGCCCGGGCGGAAGCTGAAGCCCCAGCGAGCGGCCGCTCGGGTCGGTCGCCAGTGTGGGCAGCGGGTTGGGAAGAGTCGCCATGCCAGTGACTGTAGGCGCAGGCACTGACAGTGGCCCCGGGGGCTACTTGAGGGACGTGGTGAAGGCGGCCCAACTGGTTGGGGCGAGCTGGAGGGTTGGGCCGGTTTCGGGGGCGTGCTTGGAGTCGCGGATGTGGATGGTGTGGGGGGTGGGGGCGACTTCGAGGCAGGCGCCGCCTTCGCTGCTGCTGTAGGTCGACTTGAACCACTGAAGTGCGGTGCTCATAGCTCTCCTAGCAGGCTGTCCAGCAGGCTTCTTGAGTCCTCGATGGTGAGGGCCTGCGTTCGCAGCCTCGCATACTTGCGAGCCAGGATGGACACCTCATCTGGGTCGGAAACCCACTGGCTGCCGCGTTGGGATTCGGCATAGGCGAGGTGCTGGTGGTCGGGTGTCTCAAGGAGGATGAACGGGCCAGCGTCCCCTGCGTGCGACGTGCGGTTGAGCGGCAGGATTTGCAGGGACAGGCCCGGGAGTTCGGATTGCTCACGCAGGTTCCGCAACTGATCAAGATGGGTCTCGCGGCCTCCCGTGGGCATGCGCAGTGCCGGTTCCCAAACGACGAAGCTGAGTGTCGGGGGCACCTTGCGGTGCAGAATCTCCTGGCGGCCGACGCGGGCCTCGACCTTCGTGTCCAACTCGTCCGCGTCGTAGGTGGGAACACGGCCGCCCAGCAGCGCACTCGCGTACTCCCGGGTCTGGAGCAAGCCCGGGACGACCAGCGCGTCGTACCAGGACAGGGAGATGGCCTCCCGTTCGTGCGCCATGTACTGCTCGGCGTACAGCGGGAACTGGTCGATCTCCGGCAGGTTGTCCACCCCGGCGCTCAACAAGCCCTTGCTGCCGAGTAGTTCGTCCAGCCGCTCGGCGAGGTCCCGTTTCAGTGGTCGTCGGCCTTGTTCGATCGACGCGATCGTCTCCTCGTCCACCATGAGCCGCTCGGCGAGCCCGCGCTGCGTGAAACCGGCCGCCCGGCGCGCCGTCGCGAGCTGGGCGCCCAGCATCTTCATGGCCGAGAGGTTCTTCTTCCGCGGAAGCTTCCTGGAGTTCATGCGGGTCCAACTCCCCACGCCTGCCCTTACGCGACCCCGTACGAACCCGTACAAATAATCTGTACGGGCTCACCCGGTGATCCACGCTAGTCACTCTGCGCGACCTTCGTCTCGTGAACGTCGAAAGCGAACTTCCCCGCCAGCGCGACCAGTTCTACGGCCGTGACCGCCGATCCGTGCCCGCAGCCAGGAGGTTCGCCTGGTGGTCGTTGAAGTACTGGGGACTCGAGGACTGGGACCGCGCCGAGGACGTGTTGCTGTGCGTGAGCGAGCTGGCGACCAACGCGCTGGTGCACGGGGTACCGGCCGGGCGGGGCTTCCTGCTGCGGCTCCGGTACGACGGTGAGGTCCTGCGCGTCGAGGTGCACGACAGCGGGCCCGGCGTACCGAGGATCGCGGACGAGCCGGACGAGGGCGGGCGCGGATTGCTGCTCGTGGCGGCTCTCTCCGACAAGTGGGGGGTGGGGAAGCGGGACTTGGGGAAACGGGTGTGGGCGGAATTCACAAGCGACCGCGGGGCCGCCCGCTTCTTTGTCAGTGTCGTGCTTCCACGCCCCGAGTAAAGGGCGCTCCCTTCGGTCGCGTCGGCTGCGCCGATGCCCCTGCGGGGCACCCTTGACTAGGGGCGTTCCAGCACGGGTTGGAAGCGAGCGGGCAGCCCGGGGAAAGTGGCCGGCTTGGGCGGGTCGGGCCCTTGGGTGGGCTGCGGTCGCGTCCGGGGTGAGGGGGCGCGGTCTCGCCTCGCCAGCACGCCGGGCCGGCTTAGCGGCTTGCGGCCGGTGGGGAGCGGGTTGCGCGTCGGCCGAGTGGTGGCACGCCGGGTGGGCTTAGCGGCTTGCGGCCGGTGGGCGGTGGAGCGCGGGGGCTGGGTGGTGGCACGCCGGGTCGGCTTAGCGGCCTGCGGCCGGTGGACGGCAGGGCGCGGGAGGCGAGTGGCGGCACGCCGGCTGAGCTAAGCGGCTTGCGGCACTCGGGTGGTGGGTCG
Organism: Streptomyces sp. HUAS 15-9; assembly: GCF_025642155.1. NCBI lineage: Bacteria > Bacillati > Actinomycetota > Actinomycetes > Kitasatosporales > Streptomycetaceae > Streptomyces > Streptomyces qianjiangensis. The sequence continues at coordinate 4,927,576 of NZ_CP106798.1, forward strand.
GCAGCGGGGCCGGGGCGGGATCCGGGTGGGGCCTGGCGGCCTGTGGCGGAGGACAGGGGCGCGGGGGCAGGAGGGGGCACGCCTGTGGCCGCTGCTGGGGCTCCCGCTGGCCGGATTCCCCCTAATCACTCACTCCTGCGTGACTGGTGGGGTCAATGTGACGAGCGGGGCATTGCCTTCCGTCATCGAGTGGGCAATTGGACGGTCTGGGCCGCTGCAGACCCTCCCCACCAGCCTGTTCTCGCCCAGTCACTGACCCAAACCGACCAATCACCGTCCTGAGCCCTGTCCGCGCCCCCGCCTCAAGGCCCTGCCCCCCACGACCGGCCTCAAGCCGCCGAACCCGGCCCGGCGTGCCGCCACCCGGCCGATGCGCGCCCCGCCGTCCACTGGTCGTATGCCGCTTAGCTCACCCGGCGTGCCACCACCCAGCCCCCGCGCTTCCCCCCACCGCCCACCGGCCGCAAGCCGCTAAGCCCACCCGGCGTGCCACCACCCAGCCCCCGCGCTCCACCGCCCACCGGCCGCAAGCCGCTAAGCCCACCCGGCGTGCCACCACTCGGCCGACGCGCAACCCGCTCCCCACCGGCCGCAAGCCGCTAAGCCCACCCGGCGTGCTGGTGAGGCGCGAGCGCGCCCCCTCCACCCCGGCCCAGATCGCAGCCCACTCAAGGGCCCGGCCCACCCAAGCCGGCCACTTTCCCCGGGCTGCCCGCTCGCTTCTCACCCGTGCTGGAACGCCCCTAGTCAAGGGTCGGCCGCAGGCCGATCGCCGAAGGCGACGCGGAGCGACAGCGCAGCGCCCTTTACTCGGGGCGTGGAAGCACGACACTAAGAAAGAAGCGGGCGGCCCCACAGTCACCTGCGAACTCCGCCCACACCCGTTCCCCCAAGTCCCGCTCCCCTAACCTCACTTGTCAGATGGCGTTTGAGATCTGCCGTATCCCGTGGCTGGAAGGGCCGTTGGGCCTTGTGTGAGTCGTCGGTCCGTGGCGCCCTGCGAGACAAAGTGCGAGATGCCGTCGGGCGCGACACCGAGCCGAGCGTCGGCTTGATCGATGTGGAGTGGACCAGTACTGCCCTCGGCCGGGAACTGGAGATCGTGCGCAAGGCCCCGTGATCCGGGTGACTGCTTCCGTTGAGGTGTCTGGTTGGATTCGGACATGGGTAGCGGTAGCCACGAGGAATCAGGTCTCTCCAAGAGCACCTGGAGCGACGCGGATTTCGAGGAGATGGGGTGGCATGACGCCACCATCCACGGCTTGTCCGTCCAGCCGACCGACGACGTCCTGCCGCGTCTTCTCCTCGACCTTGACTACATCGTCCGCTGGGTCCACCCGGTCCCGCCCGCAACACACTTCTCGTTCTGGGTCTCTCCGGCGACGCTCGTCTTCGAGGATGTCTTCGACCTTGAGTCCGACCTCGACTTCAAGGGTTTGGCCCTGGACTTGGAGGTCGACAGGGTGCACCGGCTGGTGCCGGACGATGCCCGCCCGAACTTTGCACGCTGTCCGCTCTGGCACATCGAAGGCCATGCGTTCGACTTGAAGTTCCGGGCCTCCGGCTTCCATCAGTACTTCCGGCAGGCTCCGAGGCTCGTATCCCGACAGGCACTGCCCTATGCCGAACGCGGGGGTTGCACCTTCACCGAGCTTGGCTTCAGCTGACCCCGACCCGGCCCCCACGGTCACTTGGTGACCGTGGGGGCCGTTAACTACTCCGTGCCTCAGAGGCGGTCCGGTGTCCGGATGCCCAGGAGTGCCATGCCCCGGTGGAGCGTGCGTGCGGTCAGGTCGACCAGGAAGAGGCGGTTCTCCACGACCTCCGGCGCGTTCTCGGTGCTCAGCACCTGGCACTGGTCGTAGAACTTCGTCAGGTGCGTCGCCAGCTCGTACAGGTACGCCGCCAGCTTGTGCGGCTCGTACGCCGACGCCACCTCCAGGACCGTCTCCGCGAAGTGGTCCAGGTGCAGGCCCAGGGCGCGCTCGGCCGGGGCCAGTTCCAGCTCCGGGTGGGCGGCGGGGCGGGCCTCGCCGGCCTTGCGCAGGATCGACTGGATACGGGCGTACGCGTACTGGAGGTAGACCGATGTGTCGCCGCTCAGTGAGACCATCTGGTCCAGGTCGAACTTGTAGTCCCGCACCGCGGAGGTCGACAGGTCGGCGTACTTCACCGCGCCGATGCCGACGTGCCGGCCGTTCTCGACGATCTCCTGCTCGGACAGGCCCACCTTCTCGGCCTTCTCCCGGACCACGGACGTCGCGCGCTCGACCGCCTCGTCGAGGAGGTCCTCCAGCCGGACCGTCTCGCCCTCACGCGTCTTGAACGGCTTGCCGTCCTTGCCGAGGATCGTGCCGAAGGCCAGTTGATGCGCCTTCACGCCGTCGTCCAGCCAGCCCGCCCTGCGCGCCGTCTCGAAGACCATGCGGAAGTGGAGCGACTGGCGGACGTCGACCACGTACAGCAGCGTGTTCGCCTTGTGGTTGAAGACGCGGTCCCGGATGGCCGAGAGGTCGGTGGCCGCGTAGCCGTAGCCGCCGTCCGACTTCTGGACGATCAGTGGGACCGGCTTGCCGTCCGGGCCCTTGATGTCCTCGAAGAACACACAGAGGGCGCCCTCGGAGCGGACCGCGACGCCCGACTCCTCCAGCAGGCGGCAGGTCTCGGCGAGCATGTCGTTGTAGCCCGACTCGCCGACGATGTCCGGGTCCTGGATCTCCATGTCCAGCTTCTCGAAGACGGAGTAGAAGTAGATCTTCGACTCGTCCACGAACTTCTGCCACGTGGCCAGCGTCCGCGGCTCGCCGGCCTGGAGGTCGACCACCCTGCGGCGGGCCCGCGTCTTGAACTCCTCGTCGGAGTCGAAGACTTTGCGCGCGGCCTTGTAGAGGCGGTTGAGGTTGGACATCGCCTCCTCGCCGCTCACGTCACCGGCCTTGTGGTCCAGCTCGTGCGGGTGCTCGTCCAGGTACTGGATGAGCATGCCGAACTGGGTGCCCCAGTCGCCGATGTGGTGCCGGCGGACGACGGTCTCCCCGGTGAACTCCAGGAGGTGGACCACCGCGTCGCCGATCACGGCTGAGCGCAGGTGGCCGACGTGCATCTCCTTCGCCACGTTCGGCTGGGCGTAGTCGATCACCGTCGTGCCCGGGCGCGATGCGTACGGCACGCCGAGGCGGCCCGTGTCGTCCGCGTACCGCGCGGCCAGGTTCTCGGTGATCGCCTTGTCGCTGATGGCGATGTTCAGGAAGCCGGGGCCGGAGACCTCGATGTCCTTGATCACGTCACCGGTGACGACCTGGGAGACGACCTGCGTGGCCAGCTCCCTCGGGTTCGCCTTCGCCTTCTTGGCCAGCGCCAGGATGCCGTTGGCCTGGAAGTCGGCCCGGTCGCTTCGTCGCAGCAGCGGGTCCGCGGAGCCGGCGTCCGGCAGGGCTGCCGAGAGTGCCGTCGCGAGATGCTGCTGGACTGAGTCGCTGAGGGACGTGACCGGGGCCATAGGAATGGGTGCCGTTCTCCTCGTGGGGATGGATAGACCCAGCCAGTATCCCATGGGAGGTAAAGCGGTTTTCCCGGTCGAGGGTCGGTCTGGGAGTATGGAGGTCCATCAAGAGTTCCAGGACAAGAGGACGTGCCGAACGTGGCTCAGAGCACCGAGACCACCGACTGGGTCTCCCGTTTCGCGGATGAGGTCATCGAGGAGTCGGAGCGTCGGGCCCCGGGCAAACCGGTCGTCGTCGCCTCCGGGCTGTCGCCCTCGGGCCCCATCCACCTGGGGAACCTGCGGGAGGTCATGACCCCGCACCTCGTCGCCGACGAGATCCGGCGCCGTGGCCGCCAGGTGAGGCACCTCATCTCCTGGGACGACTACGACCGCTACCGCAAGGTGCCCGCGGGCATCGCCGGCGTCGACGAGTCCTGGGCCGAGCACATCGGCAAGCCGCTGACCTCCGTGCCCGCTCCGAAGGGCTCCGCGTACCCGAACTGGGCCGAGCACTTCAAGGCCGCCATGGTCGAGTCGCTGGCCGAGATGGGCGTGGAGTTCGACGGGATCAGCCAGACCGCGCAGTACACCTCCGGTGTCTACCGCGAGCAGATCCTGCACGCGATGAGGCACCGCGGTGACATCGACGCGATCCTCGCCCAGTACCGGACCAAGCCGAAGGCCAAGAAGCAGGGCCAGAAGCCCGTCGACGAGGCCGAGCTGGAGGCCGAGGAGGGCTCCGGCGCGGCGAGCGAGGACGACGGCAGCTCCGGCTCCGCCGGGTACTTCCCGTACAAGCCCTACTGCGGCAACTGCGGCAAGGACCTGACCACGGTCACCTCGTACGACGACGACACCACCGAGCTGGCCTACACCTGCAACGAGTGCGGCTTCTCGGAGACCGTCCGGCTCAGCGAGTTCAACCGCGGCAAGCTGGTGTGGAAGGTCGACTGGCCGATGCGGTGGGCGTACGAAGGGGTCGTGTTCGAGCCCTCCGGTGTCGACCACTCCTCGCCCGGCTCCAGCTTCCAGGTCGGCGGCCAGATCGTCGGGATCTTCGACGGCAAGCAGCCGATCGGCCCGATGTACGCGTTCGTGGGCATCTCCGGCATGGCCAAGATGTCCTCGTCCCGCGGTGGGGTGCCGACCCCGGCCGACGCGCTGAAGATCATGGAGCCGCAGATCCTGCGCTGGCTGTACGCCCGCCGCCGGCCCAACCAGTCCTTCAAGATCGCCTTCGACCAGGAGATCCAGCGGCTGTACGACGAGTGGGACAAGCTGGCGGCCAAGGTCGCCGACGGATCCGCCCTCCCGGCCGACATCGCCGCGCACTCGCGTGCGGTGCGTACGGCGGGCGGCGAGCTGCCGAAGACGCCGCACCCGCTGCCGTACCGGACGCTGGCCTCCGTCGCCGACATCACCGCCGGCCACCAGGACCAGGCGCTGCGCATCCTGTCCGAGCTCGACCCGGCCGACCCGCTCGGTTCGCTGGACGAGGCCCGGCCGCGGTACGACAGGGCCGAGGCCTGGATCAACACGCACGTGCCCGCCGACCAGCGGACCATTGTGCGCGAGGAGCCGGACGTCGGGCTGCTGAAGTCCCTCGACGAGGCCTCCCAGCAGTCGCTGCGGCTGCTGCTCGACGGGCTCGCCGAGCACTGGTCCCTGGACGGGCTGACCCACCTCGTGTACGGCGTGCCCAAGGTCCAGGCCGGGTTCTCCGCCGACGCCACGCCCAAGGAGCTGCCGCCGGAGATCAAGACCGCCCAGCGGACGTTCTTCGCGCTGCTGTACCACCTGCTCGTCGGCCGTGACACCGGCCCGCGGCTGCCCACGCTGCTGCTCGCGGTGGGGCAGGACCGGGTACGGGCCCTGCTCGGGGAGTAAGGGGAGTAGGACGGCGTACTGATGTGAGAAGAGGGGCCCTCGTCCGAGGGCCCCTCTTCTTGTTCTCGTACGGCTGCCTATGCGATGTGGTCCTCTTCCAGCTCCGCGTTGTAGCGGTTCGTGAAGCGGTTGACCATGCGCTTGGCCTCCTCCACGGGGAGGGTGATGCTGAACTCCGCGTCGACGTTCTCGCCGAACTCGCGCGGGGTCGGGTAGCTGCCGTTGATCGACTGCTTGAAGACCTGGTAGTAGGCCTCCTCGTCCGGCTCGGAGCCGCCGCCCTCGCCGAGTTCGCGGGTGCGGCCCGGGCCCACCGGGATGGGGAAGCTGCCGGTCTCCTCCGGAGAGGGTTCTGTGTACGGCTCCTGCTCCTGCTCCCGGCCCTGTTCCTGGTAGTACTGCTCGGCCTGCTGCTGTTCCGCGTACCACTGGGCGTACTGCTGGTCCGGGTCGTAGGCCGGGTCGTAGTCGCCGTAGTAGGGGATCTGCTGGGGGTCGACCGACTGGAACCAGGGGCTTTGGTCGTCGGCGGTCTGTGCTTCCGGGTGCCCCGCATTGCGGTTGACGAAGCCGGGGCGCTGCTCGCCGGGAGGTGCCGCTGCGCCCACCTGTGCCGCCCCAGCGGCACGATTGCCCGCAGCTACAGCGGAGGCATCGACCGCGTCGCCCGCCGCCAGCTCCCGTGCGCCCGCTCCGGTGGACTGCGCCGGCGCCGGAGGCAGCAAGGCCGGTTCGATGCCCGCCGCTGCCAGGCCCGCCGGGGCCGTGTCCGCCAGGGGGACGCCGTAGCGGGCCAGGCGCAGGGGCATCAGGGACTCGACCGGGGCCTTGCGGCGCCAGGCTCGGCCGAAGCGGGCCTGGAGGCGGGCCTGGTAGACGAGGCGTTCCTGCTCCAGCTTGATGACCTGCTCGTAGGAGCGGAGCTCCCACAGCTTCATACGTCGCCACAGGAGGAAGGTCGGCACCGGGGAGAGCACCCAGCGGGTGAGACGGACGCCCTCCATGTGCTTGTCGGCGGTGATGTCGGCGATCCGGCCGATCGCGTGCCGGGCCGCCTCGACGGCGACCACGAACAGGACCGGGATCACCGCGTGCATGCCGACGCCCAGCGGGTCCGGCCAGGCGGCCGCGCCGTTGAAGGCGATCGTGGCCGCCGTCAGGACCCAGGCCGTCTGGCGCAGGAGCGGGAAGGGGATCCGGATCCAGGTCAGGAGCAGGTCCAGGGCGAGCAGGACGCAGATGCCCGCGTCGATGCCGATCGGGAAGACGTAGGAGAAGTTCCCGAAGCCCTTCTTGAGAGCCAGCTCGCGGACCGCGGCGTACGACCCGGCGAAGCCGATGCCGGCGATGATCACGGCGCCGGACACGACCACGCCGATGAGAACGCGGTGCATCCGAGTCAGCTTCAGTGGCGCGGCCACCCGTTACTCCCCTCCCCTTGCGTGTTGTTGCGCGCAACAGGGTGGCACATGAGTGCGGCGAACGCGTTGCCGGACTGCCAGGAGCCCGGTCCCCGAGGGGGCCGGGCTCCGGCAAAAAGCGCGGCTGAGCTGGGAGTTGTGTGCCAGGTGTGACGGTCAGCTCTTCTTGGACGCTGACTTCGACGGAGAGGCGCTCGCGGTCTTCGACGAGGATCCGCCCGCCGCCTTCGACGCCGACTGGGAAGGCGAGGGCTTCGTCGTGCCCGCGTTCGTGCCGTTCGCCGAGGTCACCGCGGCCACGACCTCCTTGGTCGCCTTCTCCGCGTCCCTGGTGAGTTCGGTGGCGTCCGGGGTTTTCTCGCCGGCCAGGCCCGCGCCGTTGTAGTCGAGGGTGATGACGACGTTCTCGACGCGCGCCACGACCGTCGTCTGCTTGAAGCTGCCTTCCTTCTTCTTCAGGTCGTAGCGCACCGCCATGGCCTCGTTGCCCACACCGGAGACCGGCACCGACTTCGAGTTCTTGGCGCCGGTCACGCCCTGGGCGCCCTGGACCTGCTTGGTGTAGTACGCCTTGGCCTGGCTCTCGCCCGAGCCGCGGCTGACGTCGGAGTCGAAGCGGAGGAGGGAGACGTTGAGCCAGCGGAACTGCGAGCCCTTCACGCCGTTGCTGTCGAGGCTGTTCCAGGAGCAGCTGGCACGGGATTCGATATCATCCGATGTGCCCTCCTTGCCCGACTTCGACCCCTCCGGTATCAGTTCGCCCAGAGTCTTCTTCGAGAGCGCGCCGCACGCCCCGGGCAGCTTGTGGTACCTGGCCGCCTGCACGGTCGGCGAGGCGCTCGTGGAGCCCTTACTCGAGTCGGTGCTCGCGCTCTGCCCGGTGCCGCCACTGCCGCTGCCGTCGGAGCCGGAGTCCGAGGAGCAGCCGGCGGCGACGAACACCACGGGGACGGCGGCCGCGCAGACAAGGACGCGGCGGAGTCGCCCCGCTCGCCGGTCACGCTGGTCACGCATGTCGTCTCGGTCGTCTCGCTGGGCTGCTCGCTGCATGGTTCCTTCACTCATGACGCTCGGGGTTCCTGCGGTCGGATCGGGTCCGAGGGGTCACGGTACGCGGTGAGTGAGCTGTGCGGTTCCGGTTCACGCGCTTTGCGGACGGGCGCCGGTGGGGTCGTCGGGGCGGTCAGCCGCCCAGCGTGTCGTCCAGCCGGCCGGCCAGATTCTGGGCCCTGTCCTGCATTTCCTTGCTGTCCGGGGCCGTGCCGATGGCCGTCGGCTGCTCGTCGTACTGGATGGTCACAATCACGTTGGACGTGCGGAACACCACAGTCACCGTTCGCTGTTCGGCCGTCGATCCGGAGTTGCTCAGCTGGTCGTCGAGGAACGCCTCGTCGCCGAGATCGTCGAGGGTGCGGGGCTGGAGGTCGGCCGAGGCGGCCTCGGTGGAGGGGGACGCGGAGGAGCTCGGGTCGGTCGAACCCGATGCCGATGCCGATGCCGATGGCGACGACGATGCCGTGGGCGAGGACGTCGACGCGCTGGGCGCGGGGAGGTCGGCCGCGGTCTGCTCGGTGGCGAAGAGCTGCGCGGCCTCGTCGTCGTCGCTGACCGCGTTGTCGTAGGACACGACCCGCTCGAAGTCGACGAGCAGATGGTCGGTGGCGTCGGCGGACTCGACCTTCCAGCGGCAGCCGACCTTGCGGTCGGTGTCGTACGTCAGCGTCGCTGCGCCCCGGTACGCCCGGTCCCGCTGGTCCGGGTCCGTGATCTGCTTGATGCCGGGCAGCAGGGAGTCGAGCGTGTCGTGACTCACAGCGCCGCAGGCCTCCGGGAGTGTGCGGTACTTGCCGGGCTGGGCGGCGACGGTGGCCGTGCCGGCCTCGCCGGGGTTCGCGTCGTCCGTCGGACTGCTTCCGTCCGAGCCTCCGGTGCAGCCGGCCAGCAGGGCCGCCAGGAGGGCGGCGATGCCGGTTACGTATGCCTTCCGCCGCACGGGCAGGCTCCTCTCGACGGTGGGTCCTTCAGTGTCCCCGCTGGTTATTCGCTTGCCGCAGCGGGGCGCTCCCTGAAGACAATGTGTATCGCACGCACTGCTGTGAACGCCGGTCCCTTGTCCTGTTTCTTAGACCTTGGCACCACTTTTGCGTTATGCCGTCATTAAGACTTTTGCTTGGGTATCCGGGGGAATGAGGAAGATATGTCGTACGTGGAAATGGCGGGCGCGAAGGTCCCGATCCGTATGTGGGCCGACCCCGCGACGGTCGAGGACGTCGCGCTGCAGCAGCTGCGCAATGTGGCGACCCTGCCGTGGATCAAGGGCCTGGCCGTGATGCCGGACGTGCACTTCGGCAAGGGCGCGACGGTCGGTTCGGTCATCGCGATGCGGGGTGCGGTGTGCCCCGCGGCGGTGGGGGTGGACATCGGCTGCGGGATGTCGGCGGTGAAGACGTCGCTGACCGCGAACGACCTCCCCGGCGATCTGTCCCGTCTGCGGTCGAAGATCGAGCAGGCGATTCCGGTGGGGCGGGGGATGCATGACGAGCCCGTTGATCCGGGACAGCTGTACGGGCTTGCCACCGGTGGGTGGGGCGGCTTCTGGGGGCGGTTCGACGGGGTCGCCGACGCCGTGAAGTTCCGCGAGGAGCGCGCGACGAAGCAGATAGGCACGCTCGGCTCCGGCAATCATTTTATTGAGGTATGTCTGGATGCAGACGGTTGTGTCTGGTTGATGCTGCACTCCGGATCCCGCAACATCGGCAAGGAACTCGCCGAGCACCACATAGGCGTGGCTCAGAAGCTTCCGCACAACCAGGGCCTGATCGACCGTGACCTCGCGGTCTTCGTCGCGGACACCCCGCAGATGGCGGCGTACGAGCACGACCTCTACTGGGCTCAGGAGTACGCGAAGTACAACCGGTCGATCATGATGGCGCTCCTGAAGGACGTGGTCCGCAAGGAGTTCAAGAAGGTCAAGGTGACCTTCGAGCCCGAGGTGAGCTGCCACCACAACTATGTGAGCCGTGAACGCTACGAGGGCATGGACCTGCTCGTGACCCGCAAGGGAGCGATCCGCGCGGGCTCCGGCGAGTACGGGATCATCCCGGGCTCGATGGGCACGGGTTCGTACATCGTGCGTGGCCTCGGGAACGAGAAGTCCTTCAACTCGGCCTCGCACGGCGCCGGCCGGCGCATGAGCCGCAACGCGGCCAAGCGCCGGTTCTCGACGAAGGACCTGGAGGATCAGACGCGGGGCGTGGAGTGCCGCAAGGACTCCGGCGTCGTCGACGAGATCCCGGGTGCCTACAAGCCGATCGAGCAGGTCATCGACCAGCAGCGGGACCTTGTCGAGGTCGTGGCGAAGCTCAAGCAGGTGGTGTGTGTGAAGGGCTGACCGGCCCTACAGCCGCTTCTCCAGCAAGATCACCGCGTACGGGCTGCCCAACCCCCCGTCCTTGGCTCTCTGTTCGCCGACCACCGTGTAGCCCGCCGACTCGTAGTAGGCGCGCAGGCGGGGGTTGGAGGTCAGGCAGTCGAGGCGGGCGTAGGGGCGGCCCGTTGCCGTGATGCGGGACTCCGCCTCCGTCAGCATGTGGCGGCCCGTGGCGGGTGGGGACGTGTGCGGGGTGGTCATCAGGCGGTGGATGTAGCCGGCGTCGGGTGGGCGGGGGCCCCAGGCCGCGGGGTCGTCCCACCACAGTTCCCAGGCGCCCGCCAGGTGGCCGCCCGCGTGTGCCAGCCAGACCTCGCCTTCGCGCATCCGGGTGCGGAAGTGGGCCTCGTCCTTCTCGCCCGGCTTCCACTGGTCGATGCCCCGGGCCAGCTGCCACAGGGCCGCGGCGTCGCGGAGACGGACCAGCAGGGCGGTGTCGGCCGGTGTCGCCCTGCGGTACGTCAGCGGGGGCCAGGCCGTCGGGGTCGGTTCCAGGAGGCTCGCGCGGAGGGAATGTGTGAGGGCCTTCGCGTCCAGGCCCAGGGTGTCGGTGACGTAGGAGTCGATCGAGCCGTAGCGCTCCCGCATGGCCGTCAGGAACAGGTGCATCACCGATGCCGGGGCCCGGCCGACGTACGGCCACGTCGGGGTGCGGCCCTCGTTTCTGCGCCGCCAGTCGGACAGGAGAGCGGGGGCGGCGAGTTCCGTGAGGGTGAAGTCCTCGACGATGGTCGGCTCGTCGATGCCCAGCAACGTCAGTACCGTCGCGGCCAGTTGGCCCGTGCGGTCCTTGCCCGAGGCGCAGTGGAAGACCAGGGGAGTGCCGGAGGCGGCCGATTCCGCGATCAGCTCCAGGGCCGCGGCCATCTCCTTCGTGCCGTCCGCCGCCACTTCCAGGTAGCGCTCGGAGAGATAGGGGCCCGGGGCTGTTTCGGGGGACTGCGACGGCTGGTCGTAGGGGCGGTGCTCGATGCTCAGGTTGTGGTACGCGAGGGAGGGGTGCTCGGGGACGCGGCCCTGGGCCTTTGCCTCCCAGGGGTGGCGCAGATCCAGCACCGTGCCTGTCCCCAGGGACAGGAAGCGGTCCCAGTCCGTTGTGCCCTCGGCCAGCCTGCCCAGGGAGTCGGCCCGGTACAGCAGGCCCGGGCGGATGCGCCGACGGCCGTCCGGTGTCGAATAGCCGCCCAGGTCACGGAAGTTGTGCAGGTTGTCGAAGGCTATGTGTCGGTCCACGCCTCAGTGTGCATGGCGGACGGCGTAGATCATGATGAACGCCACGAAGTGAATGCCGAAGAGGAAGTACGCGAGGAAGTACCAGACCTGGCGCTCGTTCTTCGTCTCCTGGGCCAGCCGGCGCTTCTCCAGGGACTCGTCCATGGCCTGGCCCGTCCCCGGGACCGTCTCCGGGCCCGTCTCCTGAGGCTCGCTCATCACAGCTCCCTGTGCACTTTGGTGTTGGACGCCTGCGCGCGGGGCCGCAGCACCAGAAGGTCGACGTTGACATGGCTGGGGCGGGTCACCGCCCAGGTGATCGTCTCCGCCACGTCCTCGGCGGTGAGCGGCTCGGCGACGCCCGCGTAGACCTTCTCCGCCCGGTCCGCGTCGCCGCCGAAGCGGGTCAGCGCGAACTCGTCGGTCTTGACCATGCCGGGCGCGATCTCGATGACGCGGACCGGCTGCCCGACGATCTCCAGACGCAGGGTCTCGGCGAGGACGTGCTCACCGTGCTTGGCGGCGACATAGCCCGCGCCGCCCTCGTACGTGCCGAGCCCGGCCGTGGAGGACACCACGACCACGGTGCCGTCCCCGCTCGCCACCAGCTTCGGGAGCAGGGCCTGGGTGAGGTTCAGCGTGCCGATGACGTTCGTCTCGTACATCGCGCGCCAGTGCGCCGGGTCCCCGGTGGCGACCGGGTCGGCGCCGAGCGCGCCGCCCGCGTTGTTGACAAGGACGCCGATGGTCTTGAAGGCCGTCGCGAACTCGTCGACCGCCGCGCGGTCGGTGACGTCCAGCTGGTAGGCCGTCGCCGAGTGGCCGGCCGCCTCGATCTCCTCCGCCAGCGCCTCGATACGGTCCTTGCGGCGGGCGGTGAGGACGACCCGGTAGCCGGCCTGTGCGAGCCCCCGGGCCGTGGCGGCGCCGATGCCGCTGCTCGCACCGGTGACGACGGCGATGCGGGAGGCGGCGGGCGGTGCTGCGGGGGCCATGGGCTGCTCCTCGGGTCCTCGGGTGTGCGTACGTTCGTTCCGACCAGGGTAGGCGTCGCTCAGGTCCCGCTCCTCGGGGCCCACATGATCACGGCCATACCGGCGAGACAGACCAGTGCCCCGGCGATGTCCCAGCGGTCGGGACGGTAGCCGTCGGCGACCACGCCCCACAGGATCGAACCGGCGACGAAGATCCCGCCGTACGCGGCCAGGATGCGGCCGAAGTGGGCGTCCGGCTGGAAGGTGGCGACGAAGCCGTAGGCGCCGAGGGCGAGGACCCCGCCGGCCACCCAGAGCCAGCCGCGGTGCTCGCGGACGCCCTGCCAGATCAGCCACGCGCCGCCGATCTCGAAGATCGCGGCGACGACGAAGAGGGCGGCGGAGCGGAGGATGAGCATGCGGGCAGCTTCGCACGTCGGTGTCACCTGATGGACGGCGCCTGCTCACGGCTTCGCGTGGGATACATCCCTACATGGTGAGGATGAGGATGCTTGCTGTGTGCAGTGTGGTGCCGGCCGTGTTCGCGGTCGCCGTCGCCGGGCCCGCCCGGGCGGGCGGTGTGCCGGAGGCCGACCTGTCGTATCACGGTTCGGCGGTGATGACCGGGGAGCGGATGTACGTCCGGCTCACCCCGGCCAACCACGGGCCGTCCGCCGTTCCGGATTCCAGCGTGCGGCTGACCTGGTCGGTGCCGCTCGCGGACGGGCAGCGGCTGCCGGCCGGGTGCGTCCGTACGGGAGAGCGGGAACTGGTCTGCGGGACGGGCGCGCTGCCCGCGGACGGGCTGGGACAGGCGACCGACGTCGGCGTCGTGCTGAGCGACAGCCCGCAGGAGGTGACGCTGGAGGTCGAGACGGAGTGGAGCGGTGGCACGGTGGACCGCAACCGGGCCAATGACCGGGCGCGGGTGCTGGTGCTCAACACCGGGGACGCGTACTCCTTCTGACCGGGGCCGGTGGTTTTGGCCGGGGGCGGGACGGGTGCGTCGTACGATCTCTGCACGGCGCAGACGAAAGGGAGCAGGGCATGTCCGGGAGCGCGAACGGGTCCGGTGCCGCGCGGTCGCGGCTGCTGGACGAGCTGTCCACGGTCTCCCGCCGCTACATGGCGTCGTACGCCCTGTTCAACCAGGCCGTCGCCGACAGCATCGGTCTGCACCCCACCGACCTGCAGTGCCTGAACCTGCTCACGCTGGAGCGGGGACCGGTGACGACGGGCCGGGTCGCGGAGCTGACGGGGCTGACGACCGGGTCGGCGACCCGGCTGGTGGACCGGCTGGAGAAGGCCGGGTACGTGGTCCGGGAGCGGGACGCGGCCGACCGGCGGCGGGTGCTCGTGGCGACCGTGCCGGAGAAGATCGCCGAGTTCGGGCGGATGTGGGAGCGGCTGGGCGGCGACTGGTCCGCGCTCTTCTCCGACCTGGACGACGTCGAACTCGGCGTGATCGTGCGGCACATGCGGCGGACGGTGGACTTCAGCAGCGAGCAGATCGCCCGACTGCGGGGGGAGCGGGGCTAGGGGCTACGGGGCAGGGGGTGATCACGGCGTTCCGCTTCGAGAAGCCGCTGGATCGGTGGCGTACGCGGTGGGCGGCACCCCCACCGTCGCCGTGAAGTCCCGGACGAGGTGTGCCTGGTCCGCGTAGCCGAGGTCGGCTGCCAGGGCGGCCCAGTCCACCGTGTGGTCGGTCTCTGCGTGTTCCAGGGCCTCGTGGATGCGGTAGCGGAGGATCACCCACTTCGGGCCCACGCCGACGTACGCGGCGAAGAGGCGCTGCAGGAGGCGTACGGACATGCCCTCGGACCGGGCGAAGTCCGTGACGCGGCGGATCGTGCGGTCGGTGCGGACACGGTCGACCAGGGCCATGGCCAGGTCGGCCTGGGGGTCGGGGCGGGGGCCGAGCGAGAGCAGGCAGGTGTCGAGGGCGGCTACGCGGGCGTCCTCGTCGTCGGGGGTCAGGACGGGTGCAGGGTCGGTGTCGGGGAGGCGGACGCGCTTGCCCGTCCACTGCGAGACCGGGTGGTCGGGTGCGAAGGGGCGGTAGCCGCCCGGCCGGAACTGGATCCCGCAGACCCGGCCCCTGCCCTCCAGCTTCTGTGTGAACAGGCCGAGCCCGATCCCGGCCACCTCGGCGAAGGGCTCCTGCCCTTCGAACCGCTGGAAGACGATGTTCACGGACGGGTGCGGGACGACATGGGAGGCGTACGGCTGGGTCAGCTCCCAGTCGATCAGCCAGTAGTGCTCCAGGTAGGGGCGGAGCGGCTCCGCGGGCTCTCGGCGGCGGAAGTCCACGCGCGCGAAGAGCTCCGCGGCGTCGACGATGCCTCGGGTGTCACGGCGTGGGGCGGCCATGTCGCGATCGTAGGCCGGGGCACTGACAAGGGGCGGAATACCAGGGCGGGGGTGACGGTTGGAGAGTATAGTTGAATCATCAACAACTTGGAGGATGAGCGACCATGCAGTTCGGGATCTTCAGCGTGGGCGACGTCACCCCGGACCCCGCCACGGGCCGCACGCCGACCGAGCGCGAGCGCATCAAGGCCATGGTCGCCATCGCGCTGAAGGCCGAGGAGGTCGGCCTGGACGTCTTCGCGACCGGCGAGCACCACAACCCGCCGTTCGTGCCGTCGTCGCCGACCACGATGCTCGGCCACATAGCCGCGAAGACGGAGAAGCTGATCCTCTCCACGTCCACCACCCTGATCACCACCAACGACCCGGTGAAGATCGCGGAGGACTACGCGATGCTCCAGCACCTGGCGGACGGGCGGGTCGACCTGATGATGGGCCGCGGCAACACCGGGCCGGTGTACCCGTGGTTCGGCCAGGACATCCGCGAGGGCATCAACCTCGCCATCGAGAACTACGCCCTGCTGCGCCGGTTGTGGCGCGAGGACGTCGTCGACTGGGAGGGCAAGTTCCGCACGCCGCTGCAGGGCTTCACCTCCACCCCGCGGCCGATGGACGACGTGCCGCCGTTCGTCTGGCACGGCTCCATCCGCTCCCCGGAGATCGCCGAGCAGGCCGCCTACTACGGCGACGGCTTCTTTCACAACAACATCTTCTGGCCCGCCGACCACACCAAGCGCATGGTCGAGTTCTACCGCAAGCGGTTCGCGCACTACGGGCACGGCACGCCCGAGCAGGCGATCGTCGGGCTCGGCGGCCAGGTGTTCATGCGGAAGAACTCGCAGGACGCGGTGCGCGAGTTCCGGCCGTACTTCGACAACGCGCCGGTATACGGCCACGGGCCCTCCCTGGAGGACTTCACCGACCAGACCCCGCTGACCGTCGGCTCGCCGCAGCAGGTGATCGAGAAGACGCTGGCCTTCCGCGAGTACGCCGGTGACTACCAGCGCCAGCTGTTCCTGATGGACCACGCCGGGCTGCCGCTGAAGACCGTCCTCGAGCAGCTCGACCTGCTGGCCGAGGAGGTCGTACCGGTGCTGCGCGAGGAGTTCGCCAAGGGTCGCCCGGCCGATGTGCCCGAGGCGCCCACCCACGCTTCCCTCCTCGAGAAGAAAGAGGTGACCGCCGTATGAAACTCGTCGTCGTCTCGGCGGGGCTGAGCGTCCCCTCGTCCACGCGGCTGCTCGCCGACCGGCTGGCCGCCGCCGTCGGCCGGCAGGCCCCGGTGGAGATCCAGGTGGTCGAGCTGCGCGAGCTCGCCGTGGAGATCGCGCACAACTTCACCAACGGCTTCCCGGGCCGCGGCCTGTCCGCCGCCCTGGACGCCGTCACGGAGGCGGACGGGCTGATCGTCGTCACGCCGGTGTTCTCGGCGTCGTACAGCGGACTGTTCAAGTCGTTCTTCGACGTGCTGGACAAGGACGCGCTCGCGGGCGAGCCGGTGCTGATCGCCGCCACCGGCGGCACCGCCCGCCACTCCCTGGTGCTGGAACACGCGCTGCGCCCGCTGTTCACCTATCTGCGGGCCGTGGTCGTCCCGACCGGCGTGTACGCCGCCTCGGAGGACTGGGGCGCGGAAGGGCTGCCGGAGCGGATCGAGCGGGCGGCGGAGGAACTGGCGCGGCTGATGACCGGGCTGTCGGCTGCCGGGCCGGAGGCCCAGGGCGCCATGGATGTGGTGCCCTTCGAGGATCGGCTCGCGCGGCTCGCCAGCGCTTGAGCCGACGGTGAGAAGACGGTAGGGGCCCGCTCCTGGTTGCCTCTGTGAGGGTGAGAGCCAGGTAAAAAGGGTGATCGTAGGCCCGCTCGCCCCGGCCGAACCGCCACCCGCCTTGGCAGACTGGGTCCGTGCCCCAGACTGTGCTGCTCGCCGAAGACGATCGTGCCATCCGTCATGCCCTGGAGCGTGCCCTGACCCTGGAGGGCTACCAGGTGACGGCGGTCGCCGACGGCGTGGAAGCACTGGCGCAGGCCCACCGCACCCCGCCGGACGTGCTCGTGCTCGATGTGATGATGCCGGGCATCGACGGGCTGCAGGTGTGCCGCGTCCTGCGGGCCGAGGGCGACCGCACGCCGATCCTGATGCTCACCGCGCTGGTGGAGACCGCCGACCGCATCGCGGGCCTGGACGCCGGGGCCGACGACTATGTCGTCAAGCCCTTCGACGTCGAGGAGGTCTTCGCCCGGCTCCGCGCCCTGCTGCGCCGCACCAGCCCGGTGAACGCGGTCAGCGGCAGCGGCCACGCCGGCGGCAGCGATCTGGCCAGGGAGCCGCAGATCTCCGACCGGCAGATCGAGGCCGCCGGGCTGCGCATGGACCTCCAGGCCCGCCGGGCCTGGCGCGGTCAGCGGGAGCTGGAGCTGACCCGCACCGAGTTCGAGCTGCTGGAACTGCTGGTCCGCAACTCGGGGATCGTCCTCGACCACTCCACCATCTACGACCGGATCTGGGGCTACGACTTCGGGCCCGGCTCCAAGAACCTGGCCGTCTACGTCGGCTATCTGCGCCGCAAGCTGGACGAGCCCGGCGCGCCGCAGTTGATCCACACCGTGCGGGGCGTGGGTTACGTGCTCCGGGAGGACTGAGTGGGCCGCCTCAGGCGGCTGCCGGCCCGGCGCCGGCCCAAGCTCGTGTCGCTGCGCACCACCTTCGCCGTGTCCTTCGCGGCCGTCACCGCGGTCGTCACCATCCTCGTGGGCATCCTGTCCTACGGCGCCGCCGCCCGGCTGGTGCGGGTGGACCAGCAGTCGGTGTTCACCCAGGTCGTGCAGGACGTGCAGGACGAGGTGCGGCAGCACGAGATGGTGCCGGACGACTTCAGCTCCTCGCGTCCGGGGCACGATCTGGTGCGGCCCGCCCGTACCGATGTGCAGGTGCTCGGGGCGAAGGGGCAGATCGTCGACCACGGGAGTCCCGTGCTCCCCGTCACCGCCCGCGACCGGGCCGCGGCCACCGCCAGGGAGGCCGGCCGGACCGTCCAGTACAAGGACGTGCGGGTCGGCGAGGACCTCTTCCGCATCGCCACCGTGGCGCTCGGCGACGGGCGGGGCGCGGTGCAGGTCGCGCAGGAGTTCAGCGACACCGAGGACCTGCTGCGGGCGCTGCAGCAGCGGACGCTGATGCTCATGGCCGCCGTCGTGGTCGCCGCGGGGCTCTTCGGCTGGTGGCTGGCCCGCCGTATCACCCGGCGCCTGGTCGTCCTCACCTCGGCCGCCGAGGACGTCGCCCGTACCCGCCGGCTGGGCATCGAGGTGCCCGTCGCGGGCCTCGACGAGGTGGGGCGCCTGGGCCGCGCCTTCGACCGCATGCTGGGGCGGCTGGCCCAGTCGGAGGAGGACCAGCGCCGGCTCGTGCAGGACGCCGGGCACGAGCTGCGCACCCCGCTGACGTCGTTGCGTACGAACATCTCGCTGCTGCGGAGGATCGACGAGCTTCCGCCCGCCACCCGGGACGAGCTGGTCGCCGACCTCACCCAGGAGGCGCGCGAGCTGACCGACCTGGTCAACGAGCTCGTCGATCTCGCCGCCGGGCAGTCCGACGCCGAGCCGCCGCAGCGGGTGGACCTCGCCGACATCGCCGAGGACGTCGTGGGGCTCGCGAAGCGCCGTACCGGGCGGGCGATCGTCCTGCGGGTGAGCGGCGACACGACCACCGACGGCCGGCCCGGCATGCTCCAGCGCGCGATGTCCAACCTCGTCGAGAACGCGGCGAAGTTCGACCGCGGCGGCGAGGCTCCCATCGAGGTCAACATCACCGGGCCGGCCAGGCACGGCACGGTCCGCGTCGAGGTCCTCGACCGTGGGCCCGGGATCGCCGACGGCGACCTGATGCGCATCTTCGACCGCTTCTACCGCGCGGCCGACGCCCGCTCCCTGCCCGGCTCCGGACTCGGCCTGTCCATCGTCCGTGAGGTGGCCATGGCCCACGGCGGCGCACCGTTCGCCTTCCGGCGCGAGGGGGGCGGGTCGGTCATCGGGTTCACGGTCGGCGGCGGGATCGGGGGCGGGGACGCGCGGGGTGGCGGGGTCCGCGGGACGTGAGCCGTCGCCTGGACGCAGGGCGTGTCGTCACCCTTGAGGGCGACCGCCGGAACGCCGAGGTCCGTAGCGGTGGCCTGGGCGGGTCCGGTCTCGCCGACCGGGCGTTCGCGCGACCTGAGGCCAAGCCGACCCTACGTACTGTAGGTTCCCATCTGCCGACGGCCGTTCGTCTGTCCACCGGGGGGAACCATGCAGGGCACTGAGACACCGCGGGCCCGGCGGCCCCGAGGGCCCCGACAGCTCCGGTGGTTCCTGTCGCAGGCGGAGGTCAGCCTCGCGCCCACGCTCACCGTGCTCGTCGTGAGCCTTGTGATCGCCGCCACAGGGGTGTATGAACTGTGCGGCTTCGGACTGCACAGCCTCGACCGGCGCCCGCATCTCTTCAGTGACGGGCTCGCCACGGGCGGTGTGATCGTCGCCGTCGTGGCGGCCGGCGCGGCCGTGGGCAACCTGGCCTGGCATCTGGCGGCGGCGCGGCGGGGGTCGGACCGGACCGGGTGAGACCCGATAGGCCCATATACCGACTTCCCTACAAGCTGTAGGGTCAGCCTAGTCCCGTCCCCGTCCCCAAGGTGACCAGTCACCATGCCCGCACCCGCACAGCGGCCGCCCCTGATTTCCCCACAAGTCCCCGCTCAGCGCAACTCCCGGCAGCGCGCCGCCGAGGCCGACCCGCCCCCGCTCAGGGTCTGGGCCGCCACGGCCACGGTCTGGTACCTGCGGCTGATGGCCGTGTTCAACATCGTGGCCGTCATGTCGCTGCCGTTCCGCCAGGAAGTCCAGGAGCACAACACCGGCCGGCTCCTGGACATCCACCGTGCGCACGCACACCACGCCGGCCAGTTCTTCACCCCGTACCTGGCCACCGCCGGCCTCGTCTCGGCCGCGCTCGCGCTGTTCCTCGCGCTGGTGATGCGACGCCGCAAGCGGGCCGCCTGGGTGTCCAACCTGCTGCTCGCCGGCCCCCTCTTCGGCCTCTACGTCCTCGCCCTCACCCAGCCCGAGTACCGCGAACACGTCTTCAACTGGGTCTCCGCCGGCCTCACCGGGCTCTTCGTGGCCGCGCTGATCGTCGGCCGCCGCGAGTTCAACGCGGTGGGCGATCCCTCCAACCCGAAGCTGGCCCTGGCCGTCGGCGCGGGCGGCGTCCTCGTCACCGGCGCTCTGGGCACGCTGCTCGTGAACGCCACCAACAAGCTCCCCGGCGCGAGCCTCACCGACGAGATCGCCTACACCTTCCTGCGGGGCATCAGCGTCGGCCCGCTCGCCGACCGCATCGATGTCGTGCACGCGCCCCGCTGGACCGACATCGCCATCAACTTTCTGCTCGCGGCGGCCTTCTGCCTCGTCCTGTACGCCTGCTTCCGCTCGCCCCGCGGGCGTCGGCTGCTCAGCGCGGAGGACGAGGAGCGGCTGCGCCGACTGCTCGACCGGCACGGCGCCCGCGACTCCCTCGGCTACTTCGCGCTGCGCCGCGACAAGGCCGTCATCTGGTCGCCCACCGGCAAGGCCGCCATCGGCTACCGCGTCATCGGCGCCGTCAGCCTCGCCTCCGGCGACCCGATCGGCGACCCGGAGGCCTGGCCCGGCGCCATCGACGCCTGGCTCGCCGAGGCACGCCGGCACGCCTGGACGCCCGCCGTGATGGGCGCCGGCGAGGAGGCCGGCACGATCTACGCACGCCATGGCCTGGACGCCCTGGAACTCGGCGACGAGGCGATCGTGGACCTGGCCGACTTCACCCTCGAAGGGCGCGCCATGCGCGTCGTACGGCAGGCGCACAACCGTGTCCGCCGGGCCGGGTACACGGTCCGCATCCGGCGCCACGAGGACATCCCCGACGACGAGATGGCCCTGCTCGTCGAGCGCGCCGACCACTGGCGCGACGGTGCCACCGAGCGCGGCTTCTCCATGGCGCTGGGCCGCCTCGGCGACCCGTCCGACGGCCGCTGCGTGATGCTGGAGTGCCGGGACGCCGACGGCGCGCCGCGCGCCCTGCTCAGCTTCGTCCCCTGGGGTGAGCACGGCCTCTCCCTCGACCTGATGCGCCGTGATCGCGAGGGCGAGAACGGTCTGATGGAGTACATGGTCGTGGAACTCCTGCTGCGGGCGGAGGAGTTGGACGTCCAGCGGGTCTCGCTGAACTTCGCGATGTTCCGCTCGGTCTTCGAACGCGGCTCCCGCCTCGGCGCCGGCCCGGTCCTGCGTCTGTGGCGCTCGATCCTCACCTTCTTCTCACGCTGGTGGCAGATCGAGTCCCTGTACCGCGCCAACGCCAAGTACCGCCCGCTGTGGGAGCCGCGCTATCTGCTCTTCGCCAAGAGCAGCGACATCCCGCGCATCGGGCTGGCGAGCGCGCGGGCGGAGGGCTTCCTCACGCCGCCCGCGCTCCCGTCCTTCACCCGGCGCAAGCAGACCCCCTGCGAGGAGGTCACTGCGTCCCCACCGTCCGCAGCAGGGTGAGCACCAACGTCCGCGCCACACCCACCACCTCGGCCAAGGACACCCGCTCCTGCGGGCTGTGCGCAACCTTGATGTCCCCCGGCCCGAACTGCAGCGTCGGTATCCCGGCCCCGGCATACAGCCGCAGGTCGCTCCCGTACGGCGCCCCGCGCTCCCGGTCACGCTGGGATCGCCAGCAGTTCGAGCAGGGTGCGGCCGATGGCCTCCTCGTCGACGGAGCCGAGGGCGGCGGCCTCCTTCCGTCCCGTCGGGTTCACTCCACGTCGGCGACGACCGACCCGACGCGTTCGGCCAGGCCCGGGTCGCGGCGGACCAGGAGGGTCGCATAGCCGACGGAGCCGAGCAGCGCGGCCAGTGCCGCGTAGGGGAACCAGCTGTACGGCGCCGGCTGTCCCGGCTTGGCGAGGTAGTAGAGCGGAACCAGGATGGCCAGGGTGCCGATCGCGGGCAGCACCAGGTGCCGTACCACCCGGAACTCCTGCGGACGGTATCTGCGGTAGTACAGCGGCAGGGCGATGTTGGAGGCGAGGTAGACCAGCAGGATCAGCAGGGAGCCCAGGCTGGAGGACTCGGTGAAGAAGACCACGGGGTCCATCGAGCCCTTTCCGCCGAGCAGATGCCCCAGGCCCCAGCCCGCGATGATCAGCAGCGCGGTGACGGCGAAGGTGACGATCGCGTTGGTCGGCGTACGGCGGGTGGGATGCACATAGCCGAAGAAGGACGGCAGCAGCCCCTCGCGTCCGGCGTTGAACACCAGCCGCGCCTGGGAGTTGATCCCTGCGATCAGCACCCCGAGGGTGGAGGTCAGGCCCCCGACGTAGGCGACGAACGCCAGCGCGCCGAGGGTGTGGCGGGCGACGTCGATGAAGGGGATGGGGGAGGCGCCGAGCCGCTCCACGTCGTAGCCGAAGCCGGTGACCGTGGCGTACGAGAAGAGGATGTAGCTCACCGTCATGATCGCGACGGAGGAGAACACCGCGCGGCCGACGTTGCGCCGTGGGTTCTCCGTCTCCTCGGCCAGCGCCGCCGAGTTCTCCCAGCCGATGAACAGATACACCGCCAGCGGGAAGCCCGCCGCCAGCCCCTGGAGGCCGTGGGTGAGGTGGCTCGGCAGGAACGGAGCTGCCGAGAGGTGGCCGCGGTGCTCGACGAGGGTCGCGATCGAGACCACGACCAGGACCAGCATCTCCACGACGAAGAAGTAGCCGGCCCACTTGGTGGAGACCACGATCCCGCGCAGCATCAGCATCACGGCCAGCCCGGTCAGCAGCAGCGTCCAGATGATCCACGGCAGGTCGACGCCGGTGTAGTGGTTGAGCGTGATCTGTACGAACCCGCCCGAGATCGCGATGACGGAGCCCATCGCGATGATGTAGCCGAGGCCGGCCAGCAGCGCCGTGGTCACCGCGCTGACCGGCCCGAAGGTCTTGCCTACGAAGGTGATGAAGCTGCCCGCCGAGGGGTGCGCCCGGGAGAACTCGGCGAGGGTGTTGCCCAGCAGGGCGACGGCGACGCCCGCGGCGGCGATGGTCAGTGGGGAGGCGACGCCCGCGGTGGTGGCCAGGAAGGCGAAGCCGAAGAAGAAGCTCATGGCCGGGCCGACGTTGGCCATCGTGGCGGCGGCGATGTCCGCCATGCCGAGGACGCCGCCGCGCAGCCGCTGGGGCGCGCCGTCGGTCTGGCCCGACGTCGGGGACGGGCCGACCGCTCCGGGGTCGGGCATGGCGACGGCTCCTTCTCGGGGGTGGCGGCACGGGCAGGGGAGGGAAGGGGGCTGGCCGGCGCGAGCGGGTGTCAGTCCGGGACGGCGTGCTGGTGGGCCTTCACCGCTCGTACCGCCGGGGCCATCGCGCCGCGGGTGAGCTCGTCCAGCAGGTCGGCGTGGCAGCGGTTGCGGGCCCGAATGACGGCGGGTGCCGGAGCGGGCCGCAGCAGGCACTGCCGGCCGAGCAGGTCGGCGGCGAACTCACGGATGCCGGCGCCGCCCAGCGTCTGTGCGAGGTCGAGGTGGAAGCGGGTCTCCAGTTCGAGCAGCCGGGCCTCCTCGTAGACCTGGTTCATCTCGTCGACCAGGGCGCGCAGCCCGTCGAGCCGGCCGTCCGGGATCTCGCCTGCGGTGTGGGCCACGAGACCGCACTCGAGCAGCAGGTGGAAGGCCTCCAGCGCGTCCGCCTCGGTGGCGTCGTGCATCAGGGCGACGACCGTGTCCCAGTCCGCCGCGACGAAGGTCCCGCCGGCCCGGCCCCGACGGCGGTCGAGCAGCCCGTCCTGGCACATGCCCTCCAGCGCGCGGCGCACGGTGATCTCACTGATCCCCAGTTCCTCGGCGAGGACGCCGGCGTCCGGCAGCCGGTCTCCCGGTGCCACGGACTTCAGGCGTACCCGCAGGGCGATCCGTGAGCGGACGAGCTCCGATCCGGTGGGGCCCCGGCCCGTCAGGACGCGGGTGTCCCATACCCCGGCGACCGGCGCGGGCCGTGCGGGACCCGGCTGGTTGTAGGGACCGAACTTGCCCGCTGCATTCACCACGACGCCACCCTAACGGCCTGCCGAGCGGGGACTTGGCCCGCGGCGACGGTATCCGTACGGGGGGTTCTCGCGACCATGCCGCGTTGTTGTGCATGGGGGCTCCCCAGGGGCCGGAACACGGGGACGACGCGGTGGCCGCACCCAAAGATGCGGCTCCGCGCGCTGCACGAAAAATAGAGCAAGGTGAACAGTTAAACAAGTCTTGTTCTTTTGGATCGTACTGAACTAATTTCCAGACGCCCTGGTCCGCCCTCCCTCCATGGATGTCGAGATGACCACACGTCCCCCCGTCCCCGCCCCTTCGGACACCGGCCCGGCGACGACCGCCGCCGAGAGCGCTCCGGCCGACTCCGGTCTGCAGGCCGGACTGAAGAACCGCCACCTGTCGATGATCGCGATCGGCGGCGTCATCGGCGCAGGCCTGTTCGTCGGCTCCGGCTCCGGCATCGCCGCCGCGGGCCCCGGCATCCTCGTGTCCTACGCGCTCGTCGGCGTCCTCGTCGTCCTGGTCATGCGCATGCTCGGCGAGATGGCCGCGGCCAACCCGACCTCCGGCTCGTTCTCCGCGTACGCGGACCGCGCGCTGGGCCGCTGGGCCGGATTCACCATCGGCTGGCTGTACTGGTTCTTCTGGGTCGTGGTGCTCGCGGTCGAGGCGACCGCCGGGGCGAAGATCCTGGCCGGCTGGATTCCGGCGGTCCCGCAGTGGGGCTGGGCACTGATCGTCATGACCGTCCTCACCGCCACCAACCTGGCCTCGGTCAGCTCCTACGGCGAGTTCGAGTTCTGGTTCGCCGGCATCAAGGTCGTCGCCATCGCCGTGTTCATCGTGATCGGCGGCCTGGCGATCTTCGGTCTCCTCCCCGGCTCCGACCACCCGGCATCCGGCTTCTCCTACCTCACCTCGCACGGCGGCTTCCTGCCGAACGGCCCCGGCGCGATCCTCACCGGCGTCCTGATGGTGGTCTTCTCCTTCATGGGCAGCGAGATCGTCACGCTGGCGGCGGGGGAGACCGCGGACCCGCGGGCCGCCGTCACCAAGGCCACCAACAGCGTGATCTGGCGGATCGCGGTGTTCTACCTGGGCTCGATCCTGATCGTGGTCTCGCTGCTGCGCTGGGACGACCCGGCGATCCTCAAGGACGGCTCGTACGTCGCGGCCCTCAGCTCCATCGGTATCCCGCACGCCGCCCAGATCATGAACGCGATCGTGCTGACCTCGGTCCTGTCCTGCCTCAACTCCGGCCTCTACACCGCCTCGCGCATGGCCTTCTCCCTCGGCCGGCGCAGCGACGCCCCGGCCTCCTTCGGCCGGGCCACGGGACGCGGCGTGCCGCGTGCGGCCATCCTGGCCTCGGTGGTCTTCGGCTTCGTCGCGGTCGCCTTCAACTACCTGTGGCCGGACACGGTCTTCCAGTTCCTGCTCAACTCCTCCGGCGCGATCGCCCTGTTCGTCTGGATGGTGATCTGCTTCTCCCAGCTGCGCATGCGCAAGATCATCGAACGGGAGACACCGGAGAAGCTGGTCGTCAGGATGTGGCTGTACCCCTACCTGACCTGGGCCACCATCGCCCTGATCACCTTCGTACTGGGCTACATGCTCACCGACACGGCCGACGGCGGCGGCCGCGACCAGGTGGTCCTGTCCACCCTGGTGGCCATCGGTGTGGTCGTCTTCGCCCTGATCCGCGAACGCCGGGCCCGCAACCGGAACGCGGTCACGTCGTCGTAGGGACGACCTTGCGCAACGGCGGTGGTGCGGCTCCGGCCGCACCACCGCCGTGGGCGTGCACAAGGGAGGGGCCCAACAACCCCGCCCGTCGGCATGTGAAGCTTGTGGGATTTCAGCTCGGGGCCGTACCCGGCGGTTCACGGGGGCTTTTCGGCTTCATGTGCGCTGCATTGGTTCCACGAGGACCTGCCACGACGGCGCCTGACCGCGACGGGCGCTGTGACGACCGACGGGCGCTGCGACGGCCACGGGGAGAATCTGGCGGCGCGGGCGAGGGATGAACCCATCGGTTTGTCGCTGTCCAAGGGCGGCAACGTGCCGTTGGGCAGAAAGGCACCGGGTCCGAGGGCAGTTGTGGTGAGCCTCGGGCCACGAAAACCGCGCGCGGTCAGAGGTTCGGCCGGATGCCGAGTGCCTGCCGAGACGACGACGGTACTCGGCGAGCTGTCCGCGACGGCGGGTCATTCGCGGGAGTTGCCGACCAGGATGCGGTAACCGATGAGCAGCACCAGGGAACCGGCGATCGCGGCAGCCCAGGTGTAGAGGTCGAAGAAGTCCTTCTCCACCGGGCGGTCGAGGAAGCGGGCGGAGAGCCAGCCGCCGACGAATGCGCCCGCGACGCCGATGAGAGTGGTGCCGATCAGTCCGCCCCGGTCGCGGCCGGGCAGCAGCACCTTGGCGATGGCTCCGGCGAGCAGGCCGAGGATGAGCCAGCTGATGATGCCCACAGTGTTGTTCCTCCCGTTGGGTCGGATCCGCGTCGAGTGAGCCGGAGACCGACACGTGGTTCGCTTGTCTGCGCAAGCCCGGTAATGCTTGGTCAGGTGGTATGGGGATGGGTATGCCGCGATGGCAGGTGGGGCAGGCGCCGGTCCACAGGGCGAGGACCGTCTGCGGCTCCCGGACGACTTCGTGGAGGCCCGGGCCGGCACCGCGTCTTCGGGGCCCGGGTCGGCCGTTGGAGGATGCAGATGGCGTGGGCGCTGCCCAGAGCCGGATCTTTCAGTCCGTGATTTCCTTGGCGGCGCGGATTCCCGCCAGGTAGGCGCCGTGGACGGTCTGGTAGGAGTCGCGGTGCGTGGCCTCGCCGGCGAACCGGGCGACCCTGGTCCGTCATTTCCCTACCCGTAAGCTCCTGGTGCAGGCGATGGCCGAGAAGATCCTGGACGACTGCGACCGGGTCCTGGCCCAGGCCGAGGCCGGCGCCGCGCCCATGGAGCAAATACTGGGCGGGCTGGTCGCCGAGTACACGCCGTTCGCCCAGTTGTGGAACCTGGTCTACGTCGATCCCGACGTCTCGGGTCTGCCCGAGGCCAGCACGCGGGCCAAGGCGATCTTCCTCCGGACCGTCAAGCTCATGGAGCGCGGCCAGAGATCGGGGCTGCTGCGGGGCGACATGCCGGCCACCTGGCTGGCCTCGACGTTCTGCGGCCTGGCCGAGACCGCATGGGAGCTGACACTCGAAGGCCACATGGGAGCACGCCAAGCCCCGGACTTCATCAACGCGATCCTGCTGCACGGCGCGGTCGCCTGACCATCGCCCGGCACCATCTGGTCCCGGGCCCTGGCCGACTGGTCACGTGAGCGCTGCGACCCGCCGACTGCAGCGGTGGTGACGGGCCCGCCGAGGTCGCGCCGTAAGCTGCGCCGGGTTTCTGATTCACGGGAGGCGTGGGTGGGGCGGGAAATGGTCCTCAGTGGCCGGTACGAGCTGGCCGAGAAGCTCGGGCAGGGTGGCATGGGAACGGTCCATCGGGGAGTGGACCGGCAGTTGCGCCGCACCGTCGCAGTCAAGCTGCTCTCCTCGGAGTTGGCCCACGATCCGCAGTCGCGAGCCCGTTTCCGGCGTGAGGCTCACGCGGCCGCCGCGCTGAACCATCCGGCGGTGGCCACCATCCACGACGTCGGCGAGGAGCCGCACCTGGATGGCCCGCGGCCCTACCTGGTCATGGAGTACGTGCAGGGCACCACGCTCGCCGAGGTGCTGCACGGCGGCCCACTCCCCGTCGCCGAGGCGATCAACGTGGCCTGCGCGGTACTGGACGCGCTGCGGCACAGTCACGAGCGCGGCATTGTGCACAGGGACATCAAGCCCTCGAACATCATGCTCACCGGCCCCGGCACCGTGAAGGTCCTCGACTTCGGCATCGCCAAGGCGTTCACCGAGGCCGCCACCCGCATCACCGGCAGCGGTGCGGCGATTGGCACTCCCGCTTACCTTTCTCCCGAGCAGATCAACGGGGCGGAGATCGACCATCGAGCCGATCTGTACGCGATGGGGTGTCTGCTGCACGAACTGCTGACCGGGCAGACCCCGTTCCGTGGCGAATCGCCCTTCGCCGTCATGCACCAGCACCTGTACGCCGAACCCGAACCGGTCTCCCGGCTGAGCCCGCAGATACCACCCGCGGTGGAGGCGGTGATCCTGCGCGCCCTCGGCAAGGAACCGAAGGAACGGTTCGCCGATGCCGGGCAGATGCGCGGAGCCCTCGCCGACGCCCTGACACAGGCCTCCATGCCGACGGTCCAGGCCACCACGCCCGGGCCTTCGGCGACGCGAACCGGCGGCCGAACCGCTTCCCGGGACAAGTTCCGTATCTCACTGCGCCCTTCCGCGGACAACGCGCTGGCCCTGCTCGGATGTCTGCTGTCGCTGCTGTGCGCACGTGGCCACCTGGTGGACACCGCTCACTTCGGCCGGGTCGCCATCGCGGCCGCCGCGTTGGGCGTGGTGACGCTGCCGTGGTCGACACGCCTGTCATGCGCGGTGGGCTGGGGGCCGGTGGCCGAGTCCGTGGCGGTCAACTCCGAACTGCGGCGCGCCGACATCGGCTGGGGTCACTCGTACGTCGCCATCGCCGTCCTGCTGGCAGTGACCGCCGCCTGCTGCCTCGTCAGCGTGGTACGCAGCCAGGAGCGCGGCGCCGGCTCACTGGTCGCCTTCTGGTTCAGTGCCACCGCGTCGATCTGGTACTTCCTCGACGACCTGCACAAGCTCTTCGTCTTCTACCTGCTGCTGTCGTTGACGGTCGTTGTCACCGTGTCATGGGAGACCGTCGGACTCGTGCGGCGCCGGGCCGCCGCCCGGCCGCCGGCTCACGACTACGTCGACCCGGAACCTCAGGGCATGACGAGGTCGTCGGACGGCCTGGAAATCAGCGCGTGAGCCGAGGCAATCGGGACCCGAGAGCCCAGACCGGGATCACCGACCCGCCGAGGTGTCCGGAGACAGGTTCGATGTCCACCACCCCGTGGGCGACCAGAGCCCCGAGATTGTCGTAGAACCAGGCCGGTTCACGGACCGGATGCCGATCGTCCTCAGGCAGCCCAGCCAGTCCGGCTGACAGGTCACAGGCAGGCAGCCGTTCGTGCGCGACCTGCCAGCCTGCGCCAGCCGCACGCTTCGATACCCGCGGAAGAGATCCACTCGTACCGGCAGAGTGTCGGCATGCTCGGTCAGCGGCAATCGCCGAAACGAGACGGCTCCGGTCCCTGTCCGTGTCGCGTTGAGGCCGATCGAAGAACGCGATGCAGCAACCTGGCGAGGGAGCCGTTGTGGATGCGGTGTGGTGGGCTGCTGGCGCCGTCTGTCAGGCCGGGCCGCGACGCCGTCGAGGGCATGGGCCGGGGTGCACGGGTGGGGGCGGCTTGGGCCGCGTGGTATCCGCGGGGTCGTTCGGGAGGGACAGCGGGCCGACGGGGCCTGGCAGTTGGCCCCCGGGGTCGCACACGCCCGCATCTTCCTCAACTCACGGTAAACACCACATCACTGGTGCTCGATGTTGCGCTCGGTTCGCGGACAGCCGGCTGCCGGCCGCCAACCCCGGCCCGGCCCCGGCGCGATCGGGATGGTTGTGTATCTGCCGGTCGCCGCCATCGAGGAGGGCCGGGGCGGCGGGGCCTGTCCTCGATGAGCGGCATCCTGGCCGAGACCGCCTACCGCCCGCTGCCGGTCCGAGGACCCGCTCTCACTTCAGGTGTCGGCCGAAGAAGCGGTCCCCGTCCTCCCTCTCGAACCACGGGGTACCGAGGTGGCCGCCCAGATTGGCGTGCAGCGTCTTCTCCTTGCTGCCGAAGGCGTCGAACAGGTCCAGGGCCCGCTGCCGGGGGTTCCCTTCGTCGTCCCACTGCAGCAGGAGCAGCAGCGGAACGGTGACCTGCCGGGCCTCCTCGCGCTGGGCCTGGGGCACATAACCCCCGGCGAAGAAACCGGCGGCCGCGATGCGGGGCTCGACCACCGCAAGGCGGATGCCGAGGGCGGTCCACCCCGAGTATCCGACCGGGCCGCCGATCTCGGGCAGCTCAAGGAGGGCGTCCAGGGTGGTCCGCCAGTCCGGGACCGCCTTTTCGACCAGGGGGCCGACGAAGGACTCGAAGATCTCGTCGACCCGCTCGCCGGCCTGCATCGCCCGGCGGAGGTCGGCGCGAGCCTGCTCGTCGGCGGCGGAACGGGGCCGGTCACCGCACCCGGCGGCGTCGATGGAGGCCACCGCGTAGCCGGACGCCGCGGAGAGCCGGGCGCGGGCCACCAGCCGGGGCTGCGCCTTGGGCAGGCCGTTGTTGTGGGCCATCAGGATCAGCGGAACCGGTGCGGATGCGGATCCGGGCGTCCACAGGGTGCCGGGGATCTCGCCGAGGGTGAACTCGCGCTCCAGGACGCCGTCGTCGAGGCGCTGTTCGGAAGTGAAATGCATGGTCGTGCCTTTCGGGAGTGCGCTTGAACGGCGCTCCCGGACGACCTATCGCCCGACCGTGACCCCGGAGGGGAGCACCCATGTCGATACTGCGTTCACGGGTACCACCTCCTCGTTCTCTCGCACGGCCTCCGGGAGATTAGCAACGGCCGCCATGGTCCACCAACGGGTTTTTGCGGATGACAAAAGGCGGGGTCCGTAAACCCCGCCTGAAATCAGTGAAACCCCAGCTCAGAAGCTCACGGCCACACCAGGCAATACGGCTGATGCCCCGCCTCATGAAGGCGATGGCTGAAGTCCTGCCACTCGTGCAGCAGCTGGTACACGTTGAACGCGTCCCGCGGGCCGCCCCGGTCCGGGACCGTGGACCAGATGAAGGCCGCCGCGCCCACCGCTTCCTCGCCTATGCCGCGTAGCGGGTCGACCACCGTCATCGGGAGCTTTACGACGGCGTAGTCGGGGTGCAGGACGACCAGCTCCAGGGGTGGGACCTTGTGCAGGGGCACGCCCTCGATGCCGGTCAGCACCATCGCGGCCATCGTCTCCGGCTTGATCTTGGTGAACATGCCGTTCATGCCGAGCTCGTCGCCGCCGAGTTCCTCGGGGCGCATCGAGATCGGGACGCGGGCCGCGGTCGCGCCGTCGGGCGCGCCGAAGTATTTGTACGTCACCCCCACCCGGCCACCATTCCTGCTCCCCGTTCTCAGCGGATCGACCCGATGCTCGATCCGACGTTCGATACGTCGCTCGTCCCGCTCCGACTCACCGGGTACCCCGTGTGACTGACGTGCCTCGGTCTCCTCCGCGTCGCGTCGGTGCCTTCCCCGCCGGGCGCGTCGAGGACCCAGATCATCAGTCCCCTCGCCCAGTCCGCCACCGCGATGCATATCTCCACCCGACTGCTTTTCTAGGACGCGTGGCCCCCGCCGCGCAACCCGATCATCGTGTCAGTGACCTCCCCCACGGCCGCCCGCCGAAACGTGCGCCGAAACACCAGTCCGCGGGATCTTCGCAGCCTCTGAACACCATGAGCCGTATGAGCTGTGTGTATCAGCTGTGTGTATCAGCTCCCAGTCTCGCAGATCCGCCGGGTCGGCCCGGGCAACGGCGACGTGATTGTCGGAGCGGTGACGAGGGCGTCCTACCCTGATGGGGTCACTACGCAACCGGAGTCCGAGAAGTCGGAGAAGTCGCACGTCATGAGCGAAATGCCCTATCCGTACGAAGCACCTGCCTCGCAGGCTCTGTTCGACCGTGCGGCCGCCGTCACGCCTGGTGGCGTGAACTCCCCGGTGCGCGCCTTCCGGGCCGTGGGCGGTACGCCACGGTTCATGGCGTCCGGCACCGGTCCGTATCTGACCGACGCCGACGGGCGGGAGTACGTCGATCTCGTCTGCTCCTGGGGACCCATGATCCTCGGGCACGCGCATCCCGAGGTCATCGCCGCAGCCCAGGAGGCCGTCGCACGCGGTACGTCGTTCGGCACGCCCGGTGAGGGCGAGGTCGCCCTCGCCGAGGAGATCGTCGCGCGGGTCGAGCCCGTCGAGCAGGTGCGGCTCGTGTCCAGCGGGACCGAGGCCACCATGTCGGCGATCCGGCTGGCGCGCGGGTTCACCCGGCGGACCAAGGTGATCAAGTTCGCCGGGTGTTATCACGGGCATGTCGACTCGCTGCTCGCCGCGGCGGGCTCCGGGGTGGCCACCTTCGCGCTGCCCGACACTCCCGGCGTCACCGGTGCCCAGGCCGGGGACACGATCGTGCTGCCGTACAACGATCTCGAGGCCGTGAACGAGGCCTTCCACCGGCACCCCGGTGAGATCGCCTGTGTGATCACCGAGGCCTCGCCCGGCAACATGGGTGTCGTGCCGCCGGCGCCCGGGTTCAACCAGGGACTGAAGGACGCCTGCCAGCGCAACGGGGCCCTCTTCATCTCCGACGAGGTCATGACCGGCTTCAGGACCAGCCGCGCCGGGTGGTACGGGATCGACGGGGTCAGGCCCGACCTGATGACCTTCGGGAAGGTCATGGGCGGTGGGTTCCCGGCCGCCGCCTTCGGCGGGCGCGCCGACGTCATGGCGCACCTCGCGCCCGCCGGGCCCGTCTACCAGGCCGGCACCCTCTCCGGGAACCCCGTCGCCACCGCCGCGGGCCTCGCCCAGCTGCGGCTCCTGGACGACGCGGCGTACGAGAAGGTCGACGCCGTCTCCGCGCAGATCCAGGGTCTCGTCACCGAGGCCCTCACCAAGGAGGGCGTCGCGCACCAGCTGCAGACCGCCTCCAACATGTTCTCCGTCTTCTTCACCAACCGCCCCGTGCGGAGCTACGAGGACGCCAAGGCGCAGGAGTCCTTCCGCTTCACCGCCTTCTTCCACTCGCTGCTGGCGGGCGGCGTGTATCTGCCGCCGTCGTCCTTCGAGTCCTGGTTCGTATCCACGGCCCATGACGAGCGGGCCATCCAGAAGATCGCCGACGCCCTCCCGGCGGCGGCCCGAGCAGCCGCGGAGGCCACCGCGTGAGCAGCAGCAACGACATCACCGTCGTCCACCTCATGCGGCACGGCGAGGTCGCCAACCCGGACGGGGTGCTGTACGGGCGTCTGCCGGGCTACCACCTCTCCGAGCTCGGGCGGCAGATGGCCGACCGGGTCGCCGAGCACCTCGCCCCCCGGGACGTGACGTACGCCGTCGCCTCCCCGCTGGAGCGGGCGCAGGAGACCGCGACCCCGATCGCCAAGGCGCACGGGCTCGACCTCGACACCGACGAGCGGCTCATCGAGGCCGAGAACGTCTTCCAGGGCAAGACCTTCGGCGTCGGGGACGGCGCCCTGCGCAAGCCCGGCAACTGGAAGCACCTCGTCAACCCCTTCAGGCCGTCGTGGGGTGAGCCGTACGTCGACCAGGTCGTACGGATGATGGGCGCGCTCGACGCGGCCAAGGACCGGGCGCGCGGGCACGAGGCCGTGCTCGTCAGCCACCAGCTGCCGATCTGGATCGTGCGGTCGTACGTCGAGAAGCGGCGGCTGTGGCACGACCCGCGCAGACGGCAGTGCACGCTCGCCTCGCTGACGACCTTCACCTACCAGGGCGACAAGATCGTCTCCGTCGGCTACACCGAGCCGGCGCGGGACCTCGTCCCCGCCCATCTGCTCTCCGGAGCCAAGCCGGTGAAGGGACAGAGCAAGGCATTCGGCGCCTGAGGCGACCTGAGGCGTGTGAGGCGCGTGAGGCGCGCCTGACACTCCGTCAAGGGGCCCCACTTCGGGGCCCCTTAGGACGTTTTTGTCGTACTCGTTGCTGAATGTAGAACAAGTGATGGAACCTCCCGGTCCATCGCGCCCTCTGAGTGGGTGACCACCAGCAGGACGTGATGAATCGGGGTTCTCATGCGCACCTTCTCCCGGAGGGGAATACTCGGCCTCGGCGCGGG
Organism: Streptomyces sp. HUAS 15-9; assembly: GCF_025642155.1. NCBI lineage: Bacteria > Bacillati > Actinomycetota > Actinomycetes > Kitasatosporales > Streptomycetaceae > Streptomyces > Streptomyces qianjiangensis. The sequence goes on from NZ_CP106798.1 coordinate 4,961,299, forward strand.
CGCCGCGGCCGTCGCCGGTCTCGCGGGCTGTGGCTCTCTCACCGCCTCAGACGGGGACGGACACGGTTCGGGTTCCCGCGGGGACGGAAAGGGCGGCAGCGGCAAGGGCGGTGCGCGTCCCGGCCGGCCCATCGGGGACGGCTCCACGTCCTTCACGGGCAAGCAGCCCCACCAGCCCGCCAAGCCCGAGCCGCTGGAGCCGGGGCAGACCCCGCCGCAGTTCGTGATCTTCTCCTGGGACGGGGCGGGCGAGGTCGGCAACGGTCTCTTCCCGCGCTTCCTCGACCTCGCCAAGGAGCACGGCGCGAGCATGACCTTCTTCCTCTCGGGGCTGTATCTGCTGCCCGAGTCGAAGAAGCGGCTCTACAACCCGCCGAACAACCCGCGCGGCGCCTCCGACATCGGCTACCTCACCGACGACCACGTCAAGGCCACGCTGACCAACGTCCGCCGCGCCTGGCTAGAGGGCCATGAGATCGGCACCCACTTCAACGGCCACTTCTGCTCCGGCAGCGGCACCGTCGGCAACTGGACCCCGCAGCAGTGGAAGAGCGAGATCGAGCAGGCCAAGGGCTTTGTGAAGCAGTGGCGGACCAACAGCGGATGGACCGACCTGCCGTCGCTGCCGTTCGACTACGACAAGGAGCTGGCCGGCGGTCGTACCCCCTGTCTGCTCGGCCAGAACAACCTCCTGCCCACCGCCCGCGAGCTCGGCTGGCGCTACGACGCCTCCTCGCCCGGCGGCCGTCAGGTGTGGCCGCAGAAGAAGCTGGGGATCTGGGACCTGCCGTTGCAGCAGATACCCTTCCCCGGCCGCAGCTTCGAGGTCCTGTCGATGGACTACAACATGCTCGCCAACCAGTCGGTCAACTCGACCAAGGCGCCCGCCCACAACTACCCGGGCTGGCGGCAGCAGTCGGCGCAGGCCTACATATCCGGATTCAAGCGGGCATATGAGACAAACCGCGCACCCCTCTTCATAGGCAACCACTTCGAGCAGTGGAACGGCGGCATCTACATGGACGCCGTCGAGGAGGCCTTCAAGCACATCGCACGCGAGAAGGAGAAGGGCGCCGACGTGCGGATGGTCTCCTTCCGGCAGTTCGTGGACTGGCTGGACGTGCAGCGGCCGCAGGCGCTCGGCAAGCTGCGTACGCTGGACGTCGGGCAGCAGCCGGCCGGCGGCTGGAAGACCTTCCTGTCCTCCGGAGCCGCCTCGAACGCGGCCTGAGATGCGGGTTTCCGCCCGCAAGGGGGGTGCCCGAGATCCCCGGAACGGACATGCGAAACTTTTCACATGACCACCCGTAGCCGCCTCCTGCTCGCCGCCACGGCCGCCGCAGCGGCGCTGACCCTGTCCGCGTGCACCTCCGGCGGCACCTCCGGCGGAGGTGGCAACACCAACTTCGTCACGGGCAACAACGGCATCGCCACGGCCGCCAAGGGTCATCGCTCCCCGGCGCCCGACCTGTCCGGCAGGACCATCGACGGCAAGACCCTCGATGTCGCCGACTACAAGGGCAAGGTCGTCGTCGTCAACGTGTGGGGCGCCTGGTGCGGGCCGTGCCGCGCCGAGGGCAAGTACTTCGCCAAGGTCTCCAAGGACTACCAGGACAAGGGCGTCCAGTTCATCGGCATCAACACCCGGGACACCAGCACCACCCCGGCGATCGCCTTCGAGAAGGAGCAGGGGATCACCTACCCCAGCCTGTACGACCCGACGGGCAAGCTGATGCTCCGCTTCAAGAAGGGCACGCTCAACCCGCAGCTGATCCCCTCCACGCTCGTCATCGACCGGGACGGGAAGATCGCCGCGCGCGCCCTGGAGGCGCTCAGCGAGGAGAGCCTGCTCAAGATGCTCGAGCCGGTCCTCGCGGAGAAGTGACGTGAGTGCGCTTCTCCCGCTCGCCGCGGAGTTGGTGGGCAAGAACGAGACCGTCTACAGCGGCGCCCTGCTGCTGGCCCTGCCGATCGCCGTGCTCGGCGGCCTGGTCTCGTTCTTCTCACCCTGTGTGCTGCCCCTCGTCCCCGGCTACCTCTCCTATGTGACCGGGGTCACCGGTACCGACCTGGGTGAGGCCCGGCGCGGCCGGATGGTGGCGGGCGCCTCGCTGTTCGTGCTCGGCTTCACCGTCGTCTTCGTCTCCGGCGGGGCGCTGTTCGGCTACTTCGGGCAGACCCTGCAGGAGTACAAGGACACGCTGTCCAAGGTGCTCGGCGTGCTCATGATCCTGCTGGGCGTCTTCTTCATGGGGCTGATGCCCTGGCTGACCCAGCGTGAGTTCCGCTTCCACAAGCGCCCCGCCACGGGCCTGGTGGGCGCGCCCCTCCTCGGCGCGCTGTTCGGCATCGGCTGGACCCCCTGCATCGGTCCCACCCTCGCCTCCGTCGTCGCCCTGTCCTCCCAGCAGGCGAGCGCCGGCCGCGGCGCCATACTGACCGTCGCCTACTGCGTCGGCCTCGGCGTGCCCTTCGTCCTCACCGCCGTCGCCTTCCGCAAGGCCCTCGGCGCCTTCGGCTGGGTCAAGCGCCACTATGTGTGGGTGATGCGCGTCGGCGGCACGATGATGATCGTGACCGGTGTGCTGCTGCTGACCGGGGCGTGGGACAGTCTCGTGAGCCAGATGCAGATCTGGTCCACCGGCTTCAATGTGGGGATCTGACCGATGAGCGACACCACAACGGACAACTCCGTGGCCGGCGCCGAGGACCAGGACCTGGGCGCCGCCGGCTCCCAGCTGTCCACGGCACCCCAGGAGGAGCTGCCGAACCTGCCCTCGCTGGGCGTCGTCGGCTGGGTCCGCTGGTTCTGGCGGCAGCTCACCTCCATGCGGGTCGCGCTGCTGCTGCTCCTGCTGCTGTCGCTCGGCGCCATCCCCGGCTCGCTGATCCCGCAGACCGGCGCCGATGCCACCAAGGTCGACGACTTCCGCACGGCCCACACGACGCTCACGCCGATCTACGACAAGCTCGGCCTCTTCCACGTCTACAGCTCGGTGTGGTTCTCCGCGATCTACATCCTGCTGTTCGTCTCCCTCATCGGCTGCATCGTGCCGCGTACCTGGCAGTTCGTGGGCCAGCTGCGCAGCCGCCCGCCGGCCGCGCCCAAGCGGCTGACCCGGCTGCCCGCCTACACCACCTGGCGCACCGAGGCCGGGCCCGAGCAGGTCCGTGAGGCCGCGCTCGCCCTGCTGAGGAAGCGCCGCTTCCGCGCCCATGTCGCGGGAGATGCCGTCGCCGCCGAGAAGGGCTATGTGCGTGAGCTGGGCAACCTGGCCTTCCACATCGCGCTGATCGTGATGCTGGTGGCCTTCGCCTCGGGCCAGCTGTACAAGTCGGACGGCACCAAGCTGGTCGTCGAGGGGGGCGGTTTCTCCAACTCGATCATCCTGTACGACGACTTCAAGTCCGGCAGCCTCTTCACCGCCGACGACCTGGTGCCGTTCAGCTTCGACCTCAAGGACTTCAGGGCCACCTACGAGCTCACCGGCCCGAACCGGGGCACCCCGCGCACCTTCCAGGCCGGCATCACCTACACGGACGGCGCGTACGGCAAGCAGAAGTCGACCACCATCAAGGTCAACGAACCGCTGAAGATCGGCGACTCCAAGGTCTACCTGGTCAGCCACGGATACGCGCCGGTCATCACGGTCCGGGACGGCAAGGGCACCGTCGTCTACCGCGACGCCGTGCCGCTGCTCCCGCTCGACGGCAACGTCACCTCGAACGGCGTGGTCAAGGTCATGGACGGCTACAAGGACGCCAAGGGCACCGGCGAACAGCTGGGCATCCAGGCCTTCTTCCTGCCGACCTACGGCGGCGGCGCCTCGGTGCTGTCGCAGTTCCCCTCGCTGCTGAACCCGGTGCTCAACCTCGCGCCGTACCACGGTGACCTGGGCGTCAACTCGGGTCTGCCACAGAGCGTGTACCAGCTCAACAAGACGCATATGAAGGCCTTCAAGGACGCCAAGGGCCGGCAGCTGAGGGTCAATCTGAAGCCCGGTGAGACCACGCAGCTCCCGAACGGCGCCGGCTCGATCACATTCGAGAAGGACATCAAGGAGTGGGCCGGCTTCGAGATCGTCCAGGAGCCCGGCAGCGGCTGGGCGCTCGGCGGCGCGCTCACCGCGATCTTCGGTCTGGCCGCGTCCCTGTTCATCCAGCGCCGCCGCGTCTGGGTGCGGGCCGTGCGCGGCGCCGACGGCGTGACCGTCGTCGAGATGGCCGGCCTCGGCCGCAGCGAGTCCGCCAAGGTGCCCGAGGAACTGGGCGACCTCGCGGGCATCCTCTACGACCAGGCGCCGGGGGCACCCGACGCCGCCGACGACGACCCTTCCGAATCCCCCGACCCCGAAGTCGTATCTGCCGAAGGGGCTGAGCAGTGACTCTCGCCGCCGCAACCGATCTCGCCACCGCGACCAACGAGCACCTGGCGAGCGTCAGCAACACGCTGATCTACTCGTCGATGGCCGTCTACACCCTGGCCTTCTTCGCGTACATCGCCGAATGGCTGCTCGGCAGCCGCAGCAAGGTCGGCCGTACGGCCGCCGCGCTCACCGCCGACGCGTCGAAGAAGGCGGCCGCGCCCGCGGTCACCGTGCAGCGGGCGGGCGGCACCGCCGTCCTGGAGCGGCCCAAGGTCGTCGTCCGGTCCTCGGCCGGCGCCCGGGACGTGCCGGACGGTCCCGGTGCCCACGGCGGTGATGAGCAGGGCGACCTCTACGGCCGTATCGCCGTGTCCCTCACCGTGCTCGCCTTCCTGGTGGAGCTCGGCGGTGTCGTCGCCCGCGCGGCCTCCGTGCAGCGGGCGCCGTGGGGCAACATGTACGAGTTCAACGTCACGTTCTCCACGGTCGCCGTCGGCGTGTACCTCGGGCTGCTGGCGCTGAAGAAGAACGTGCGCTGGATGGGCCTGTTCCTCATCACCACGGTCCTGCTCGACCTGGGCCTCGCGGTCACCGTCCTGTACACGGCGAGCGACCAGCTGGTCCCGGCCCTGCACTCGTACTGGCTGTACATCCACGTCTCCACCGCGATCTTCTGCGGCGCGGTCTTCTACGTCGGCGCGGTCGCCACGATCCTCTACCTGTTCAAGGACTCGTACGAGAACAAGCTCGTCAGCGGCGGCAAGCCCGGCACGTTCGCGACCTCCGTCCTGGAGCGCCTGCCCGCCTCCGCCTCGCTGGACAAGTTCGCGTACCGCGTCAACGCGGCCGTCTTCCCGCTGTGGACGTTCACGATCATCGCGGGCGCGATCTGGGCGGGCGACGCCTGGGGCCGCTACTGGAACTGGGACCCCAAGGAGACCTGGTCCTTCATCACCTGGGTCGCCTACGCCTGCTATCTGCACGCCCGTGCCACGGCCGGCTGGAAGGGCCGCAAGGCCGCCTACCTCGCGATGATCGCGTTCGCCTGCTGGCTGTTCAACTACTACGGCGTCAACATCTTCGTGACCGGCAAGCACTCCTACGCGGGCGTCTGAGCACCCGGGGCCGGCCCGATGGCCGACCTGATGCAACTCTTCCAGCCACGCGGCGTCCTGCACGGTGACACGCTCGGAAACTTCCCCCGGGCGTGTGGCCGCCCCATTCGCCGCGGGCGCCGGCGGGCGGCGCCATAAGAGATCCCTCCTGCCCGGCCCCTACCGGGGCCGGGCAGGAGGTGTCCACCACTCGGGAACAGGTCCCGACCTCCGTGCGGTGCAGTCCTGGACGGCTCCACCACACCGGAGGTCTTCGCCCTGATCAAGCCCGGCCGGTGTTGACAACGCTCGTGATCAATACATCTGGAGCCTGTCCGGCCTGCGGGTCAGTCCCTGACCTGCGTGTCGATGAACTTTGCGCTGGTCCGCTGGGGCGCGCCGCACTCGGCCACGGACTTCTGGTACCACTGCTTCCACGGGCCGTAGGCGATGTACGTGTCGCCGCTGATGCCGTCGGTGCAGCGGATCTTGGCCCGCTGCTCTCCCGGGCCGTAATGGCAGGTCGAACTGATCGAGTAGGTGTTGATCTGGTGGTACCCGCAGCCGTGCGGCGCGGCGAAGGCCGGGGTGGCCACGGCGATGGGCGCGGCCACGGCGATGCCGCCGAGCAGCAGCGGTGTCGAGAGGAGCGAGGTGAGCTTCCTCTTGCCGAGCGTCTTCCTGTTGAGCACAAGATCCCCCTCTGTTCGGGCCGGCTGGTCGGGCCGGCTGTGCGCCGTCGGTTGTGGATGACCGACAGGCTGGTCTGGAAGCAGGTTACTGACCCGTCGCCGATCATGTCCATGCCTTAGGCGTCGAGTCGCGATCAAGGGTTGCTGCGGGTGAGGTCTTTGATCCAGATCATCGCGGCGCGAAGGTGGAGGCCGGCGACCTGGACGAGTGGATCTTCGACCGAAGACCCATGAGTTCCTCGGTGAGCGCGAGGTGGCCACGGCCGACTTGCCCAAGTCCGGGATCAAGAAGGGCGACGTCCTGGGCAACACCTCCGTCCTCCGCCGCGCAATCGTCGACAAGGCGGGTCAGCGCCCGTAACCACGTGCGGAACCCTCCGTGACGGGTCACGCTGGTGTCATGAGCGGTTCCATCGAACAGGGCATCAGCCAGACCCATGGGAACACGCACATCCTCCACTTCCTGGTGCGGCTCCCGAGGCCCATGGACACGGTCTGGCCCGCGCTCGCCACCCCGGAGGGGCTCGCGGGCTGGTTCACCGTCGCCGACGTCCTCGAACCCCGGCTCGGCGGTGCGGTCACCCTGCGTGACCTGGGCAGCGGGCACATCACCGCGTGGGACGTGGACCGGGTCGCCGAGTACACGCTGGAGGGCGGCGGCCGGGTCCGCTTCCATCTGGAGCGGGACGGGGAGACGGCGAGCGCCCTGCGCTTCACCCATGAGTACCGGGGGGACGGGGAGTCGGAGCCTGCCTGGCGGACCCGATTCGAACGCCTGATCGAGATCGTCGAGGGTGCGGCCTAGGACGGCGGCAGACACTCCTTCGCCGGCGGCTTCCCCTCCGGCCAGGCGATCCGTACGAACCGGGAGCCGCCCTCCGGGGAGAGCTCCACGATCGGTACGGCCTTGTCGTACGGGTTGCCGTGCACGTCCAGGCAGATCCAGCCGCTCGCCCCGTCGACCCGCAGCGAGCCCTTGACCTGCGGCCACTGCAGTCCCACATCGGTCAGCGCCGGAATCTTCCGCCCGTCGGGGACAGCCTCGCGGATGCCGTGCACGGCCAGCTGGAAGGCGTCGTACGCGATGATCAGCTGACCGTCGTCCAGGGCGACCGGGCCGATCGGTCCGACCGGCCGCCGTTCTGCGCTCGCCAACTGCTCCTGGAGCACCCGCGCGTCCGCCGCCGAGCCGCCCGACCTCGCGGGATCCCTCACCCAGGCGTCCGGATGGGCGAGGGCGGTGTAGCGGACGGCGAGGTTGTGCCCGAGGGCGCCGCGGTTCAGGTCCTTCTCACCGGTCAGATACGAGCCCTCGTCCCCGGTCAGCACCGTGAACTTCCGCTCCTGGCAGCCACGTCCGCCCAGCGCGTTGATGAACTGCCGCAGCTGGGTGTGCCGGCCCGCGAACAGGATCGTGTCGGTCTCCTTGGACGTGTCGCACACCAGATGGGTGATCTGCCGGAAGGTGTTGGCGGTCGTGCCCTCCTGGGTGCGGTCGGCGGGCGGGGTGAACGGCTGCGGCTCGTAGGGCGACCCCTTGATCAGCGCGGCGAACGACTTCTGCAGCGTCCGGGTGTACGGGTCCCCGGGCTTGTCGTACACCAGCAGCGCCTTGCCCGCGCCGACCTTGGCGAAGGAGGCCAGTGCGCGGGCCTCGTCGGTGTTGGTCGGCGAGACCCGGGCAAGACCCGGATAGGGGTCCTTGCCGCCCTGGCCGTTGGCGAGGTCGTCTGCGGTGATGGAGGAGCCGACCACCGGGATGCCCCGCCGGGTCAGCTCCCTGACGGCCTCCTGGTTGTTGTCGGTGCTCTGCCCCACCCCGGCGACCGCCCGCAGCCGGTCCGAGGTCGTCGTCATCCGCGCCAGCCGGTCGACCATCTGCCGCCAATGGGCGCCGGTGGCCCCCGGGTTGGCGAGCACCAGCCGGATCGCCGGGGCCTCGCCGTTGGAGCCGTGGTTCGCCCGGTACTGCGCCACAAACACGCCCTGCAACTCGTGCAGTATGTCGCTGAGACTGGCCGTGGCGGTCGCGGTGTACGGCAGCATCAGCGCCACCGTCACATAACTCCCGGGCTTCAGGCGGCCGTTCTCCCGCTCGATCGCCCGTACCGTGTCCCGGAGTTCGGGATGCCCGAAGTCGTACGCCGTCGTCGCCACGCCCACGCACTCGTCGCTGTCCTTCGGACGTGCCACTCCGGGCGCGCAGGAGCGGTCGTCGTGCGCGAGGGTGCGCACGGCGAGGACCAGGCCGGCCACCAGGCAAGCCGCGACCAGGAGCGCCAGATAGCGGCGGAGCGGGATCTCCCAGACGCCCTCGCGCAGCCAAGTGCCCAGACCCCTGCGTGCCATCACGTCCCCCCGCTCCGGTCGTCCGGGTCGTCCTCGTCGTCCGGGCCGGCCGGCGCCCGACCGGCGAGCGCGGCCGCCGGCCAGTCCCGCGAGGCCCGCCACAGCAGCGCGTTGCCCGCGGGCCGCAGATTGGACAACTGCTCCAGCTCGAACCGCAGCCGGTCGGCGACCTTCGGATCGGGCAGCACCAGCGGATCGGCCAGCTGCCACACCGCGTGCAGCAACCGCCGTATGCGCAGATGCAGTACGGCGTCCACGCCCTCCGGCACGTCCTGAGCGGCGTCCGTCCGGCCGAGGGCCACCGCGGCCCGCCGGTCGTCCCGGCCGCCGAAGTCGCGTCCTTCGGCGTCGTGCGCGTGGAAGTACGGCGCCGACGCGACGAAGCGGAGCATGCGCAGCCAGGCGCTGGTGTCGAGGGTGTGGAAGGAGTCGCGCAGCTGGGCGACCGCCGACGCGGTTGTCCCCAGGGCGAGTTCGTGGTGCAGCCGGAAGGCGTCCACGGGCTCGGTGGCCTGCTCGTAGTGGGCGATCAGGGTCTCGTGGGCGGTGCGCCACTGCCCGTGGTCGGGCTCCCGCAGATGCAGCCGGAGCAGCAGCAGGGTCCGTACGAAGGGATCGCCGACGAACTGGCCCGGCGCACCCGGCAGTCCCTCCTGGGCGAGCCGGGTCTGCAGGGCCCGTACGTCCGCCGGGCCGAAGTCGTCCGGGAGCAGGGCCGCGGCCAGGGCGCAGGCCGAGTCGTGGTCGTGGGCCGCGGCCAGCACGGTCAGCTCGTCCAGCCGGTCGGCGGGCACCAGCCGGTCGAGGAGTTCGAGATAGGTGGGGGAGCCGGCGTGGTCCTCGTGCAGCCGGACGTCCGCGGTGAGCAGTTCGCCGAGCGATGCCGCCTGCGGCAGGTTCTGCGCGGCCGACTCGGCGAGCAGGACGATGCCGAGCGGGTTGCCGCCGGTCAGCCGGTGGGTGGCGTGCGGGAGTTGGGGCGGCACCGGGGTCTCGTCGCAGACGGCGCCCACGATGTGCAGGGTGTCGTCGGGGGTGAGCGGCGGCAGCGACACCAGCAGCGCCCGGGAGGACGGCACGGCCGCGTCCGGGGTCCAGTCGCTGCGCCGGGCCACTTCGGGCAGCGCATGCCGTACGGCGTTGCGTAAGCTCTCCCGCCCGTCGCCGCGCAGCGCGCCGATGAACGCCACCTGGTCGGCCGTCCCCTCGGAGCGGTCCCGCAGCACCGCCTCCAGGAGCCCCGGACCGGGCGCTGCCTGCGCGTTGTCGATGAGGACGAGCGGCCGCCCCAGCCGCTGCATGCGCGGCAGCATGCCCGCGTACGCCTCGGTCAGATCGGCGAGCAGGGCCCGCACCAGATGGCGCTCGGCGTGCTCGCGGGAGGTGCCGCCCGCCCGGAAGTGCCCGGAGAGCAGGATCAGTCCGCGCTGGGCGTGTCCGCCCGCGTTCGGATAGGTCCGGTACCAGACCGACGCCTTCTGGTGCCGGCGGCTCGCGAAGCCCTCCGCGACGGACTCCAGGGTGGCCTCGATCGCCCCCGACAGGAACGGCCCGCTGCCGGTCGCCGCGGCGACCACCTTGGCCGCCACCTTCCCGGCCCAGCGTCCGGCGAAGCCGCTGATCCACGACCCGCTCTCGTTCAGCAGCAGGATCCGCTCGACCTCGCGCCGGATCCGCTCCGAGTCGGCGTCGCTCCAGCCGCCGGCCGCCACCGCCACCAGGCCCGACATCAGCCGGGGAAAGGTGATCCGGCCGGCTCCGGTCACCGGCTCCGCGAGCTGCTCGGCGATGACCAGCAGCGCCTGCGCCACCGGTGACCAGGACTCGGCGGGCCGGTCCGCGGGCGGTCCCGCGAACTGCGCGTCCGCACAGTCGACCAACGCGACCGGCGTGTGGCCCTTGTAGGCCTCCCGCAGCTCGCCGAGCACCGCGCTCTTGCCCAGGCCTCGCGCGCCCGTGAGCATGACGAAGGGCGGCTCCGCCGGGTGCTCGAACGGATGTGCACGGTGCTGGTAAGGGCGCAGACCCACGAGCCTCGGAGCCAGGCCGGCCGGATCCGTGTCGAACAGGGCCCCCCGTCCGTGCAGACGTCTGTGCACCGCATCCCCCCTCAACGCCAGTGTAGGAAGGGGGAGTTGCTTCGTGCCAGATCGCGTGGTGTCCGTTGGATTACGAAACTGTCGACATGATCAGGCCCATCAATCCACGGTGATCGAGTCCAGCTTCTCGCGCAGGTACACATGTGAGTCGACGGGCGGGTACGCCACCCGGCCCACCGGGGCCGGGACGGACTCGACGAGTGTGCCCGGGGTGCATTCGCCGAAGTAGACGAGGGACACCAGCTCCTCGGTGGGTGCGTCCGAGGGCGGCGGGAGCACGCGGTGCCGGCCCGACCGCCATCGGTCCCCGGTCCAACGGGCCATCAGATCACCGATGTTGATGGTGAAGGCGGCGGGGTCGAAGGGCGCGTCCCGCCATCCGCCCTCGTCCGTGTGGACCTGGAGCCCGCCCCTGCCCGCCTGCCGGTCCAGAATGGTGACCGTCCCGAAGTCGGTGTGCGGACCGATCCGGAACTGCCCCGGCAGCGGCTCGCCGATCACCTCCGTCCCCGGGTACCAGTTGATGTTGAAGCCGTACGTCGGATGGTCCATGTGCCGGCTGAAGAAGTCCGGTTCGAGCCCGAGGGCGTGACCGAGCAGGGAAAGGAGCCGCTTCTCCAGCGCGGCCATCTCCCCCAGATACCGCTCGCACAGCGGCCGGAGTTCGGGAACCTCGCCCGGCCACACATTGGGCGCGTACCACTCGGCGTTGACCACCGGGTCCTCGAACGGCTCGTGCGTCGCGAAGGTCAGGGACTCCTTCAGATCCGGCGGGGTCTCGGTCCCCTCCGCGTACGCGTTGGCCTCCGCCCCCGGCCCGAGCCACCCGCGTCCGCCGACCTTCGCCTCGTACGCCTGCTTGGCCTCGACGGGCAGCGTGAAGAACCGGCGCGCGGCCTCCCGGACGGCCGAGCGCAGCCCGGGCTCCACCCCGTGCCCGGTCACGAGCAGGAATCCGGCGGTCTGCAGGGCCCGGTCGACGGTACGGGCGATGTCCCCGCGCGCCTCGGGGCCGCCGTCGAGCCAGGGGCGCAGATCGATGGTCGGGATGCGGGGCCGATGCTCACTCACCGATGTCCTCGTTCCACAGGGCCGGGTTGTCCTCGATGAACTCATGCATGAGTGCCGTGCACTCGGGGTCGTCCAGGAGCACGATCTCCACGCCGTGCTCGGCCAGCCAGTCGTGGCCGCCGTGGAAGGTGGCCGCCTCGCCGACCACGACCCGGGAGATGCCGAACTGGCGGACCAGGCCGCTGCAGTACCAGCAGGGCGAGAGGGTGGTCACCATCGTGGTGCCCCGGTACGACCGCTGTCGCCCCGCCGCGCGGAAGGCGGCCGTCTCCGCGTGCATCGAGGGGTCGCCGTCCTGCACACGGCGGTTGTGGCCGCGGCCGAGGAGGGTGCCGTCGGCGCCGTAGAGGGCCGCGCCGATCGGGATGCCGCCCTCGGCGAGCTCGGCGCGGGCCTCGGCGACGGCGGTGGCGAGCCAGGCGCGGGCCTGTTGCTGATCCATGCGTTCACTCTCCTCGGGCACAGGCGCCGGCACCGGGACAACATGCCCAACGTACGGGGGTCTTCAGGGGTGGCCTCGGTAAAGCGCCGGGAAACCCACTCTGTACCCTGGCCCGATCAATCGCCGCGTGAAGCGGCAGTCGGCCCCCGGTGGTGGGAGGAAGTCATGGTTGCCGCTCCGGTTCTGGAGGAGCTGCGGGAGGTCGTGCAGCCGCAGGCCAAGCTGGCGAGCCGCAACGGCGAGCACTGGGCGGGCCGGCTGTACATGCGGGAGGTCTCGCTGCGGTTCACCCGGCAGTTGGTGCGCACTCCCGTCACCCCGGACCAGCTGACCTGGACGATGATGGTGTGCGGGATCGCCTCCGGCGCGGCCCTGCTCATACCCGGTCTGACGGGCGCCGTCCTGGCCGCGGTGCTGATGCAGCTGTTCCTCCTCTTCGACTGCGTGGACGGCGAAGTCGCCCGCTGGAAGGGGCAGAACAGCGCGACCGGCATTTACGTCGACCGGCTCGGGGCCTATCTCGCCGACGCGGCGCTGATGGCGGGCGCCGGCTTCCACGCGGCGCAATCGGGTTACGGCGGCTGGGTGTCGGTCGGCATCGCCACCGCGCTCGGCGTCGTCCTGCTGAAGGCCTCCACCGACCTGGTGGACGTGGCACGCGCCCGGCGCGGACTGACCGTCGCCGACGACGAGGCGACCCGGCCGCGTTCGCAGGGCGTCGCGACGGTGCGCAGGCTGGCCGCCGCCTTCAAGATCCACCGCGTCACCAACGGCATCGAGGCGTCCCTGGTGCTGCTCGTCGCCGCGCTCGCCGGCGAGATCACCGGCGGCATCGAGCCCACCCGCTGGGCGCTGGGCACGCTCGCCGTGATCACCTGGGTGATGGTCCCGGCGCACCTGCTGTCGATCCTGTCTTCGTCCCGCCTGCGCTGACGCCGGCTGACCCGGGCTCATCGGCAGCGCCGATGAGCCCATCGGCAGGACGCCCCACCGGCGCGTGGACCGGCACGCGTGCCCGCTCGTAGCTTCGACGGCATGACCCCAGAGACCAAGGGCACGGCCCAGCTCACGATCGCGATGGTGCTCTCCGGCACCCTCGGCGTCTTCGTCGTCGAGTCGGGCGCCTCGCCCTTCGACGTCGTGTTCTTCCGCGTCCTGTTCGGCGCCCTGGCCCTCGGCGCATACGTCGTCGCCCGCGGCTGGCTGCGCGACCACGGCTTCACCCCGCGCACCCTCGGACTGGCCGTCCTCGGCGGTGTGTTCATCGTCTTCAACTGGGTGCTGCTGTTCCAGTCGTACGAGAACACGTCCATCTCCGTGGCGACAGTCGTCTACCACACGCAGCCGTTCTACGTGGTCCTGCTTGGCGCCCTGCTGTTCCGCGAGCGGCTCACGGCCGCCACGGTGGGGTGGATCGCCCTCGCCTTCGCCGGGCTGATCCTCGTCTCCGGTGTCACACCCGAAGACTTCACGGGGGGCGGGACGTATGCCGTCGGCGTGGGACAGGCCCTGCTCGCCGCCCTCCTCTACGGTCTGTCCACCCTGGTCACCAAGCGCATCACCGGGGTACGCCCGCACCTGATCGCCCTCGTCCAGGTCCTCGTCGGCATCCCGCTGCTGCTTCCCTTCGCCGACTTCGGCGCGATGAGCGGAACGGGGTGGGACTGGGGCTGGCTGGCCGGGCTCGGGCTGATCCACACCGGGGTGATGTACGTCCTGATGTACGCCGCCTACGCCCGGCTGGCCACCTCGAAGATCGCCGTCCTCGCCTTCGTCTACCCGGCCGTCGCGATGGTCATGGACTGGGCGGTGTACGGCCACCACATCGGCCTCGTCCAGGCGCTGGGCGTACCGCTGATCGTGACGGCGAGCCTGAAGGTCACCCTTGCTCGGCGACCAGTTGCCGCGCCCGCTCCACGAACAGCCGCGCATGCGCCGGAAGCCGCTTCCCGGCCCGCCACGCCAGCTGCGTGCGAAGCGTGAACGACGGCTCCCACGCCAGTCGTACGAGAGAACCCTCCGAAAGTTCGGCGGCGACCGTCACCTCGGGCAGCAGCGCGCTCCCGAGGCCGGCCGCCGCCGCGCGTTTGGTGGCCTCGATCGTGCCGAACTCCATGAAGTCCACCGGGGCGAGGGCGGTCAGCTCCCGCTCGAACAGGTCCCGGTAGGCGCAGCCGGGCTCGGTCGCCAGCAGCGGCTGCCGTACCAGGTCCGCCGTCGCGACCGGCTTCCCGGCCAGCGGATGTCCGGGCGCGGCCACCAGCACCAGCGGCTCCTCGGCCAGCACCACGCCCTCCAGCCCGGCGTGCTCGGTCTGCTCCTCCATCAGAAAGCCCAGGTCGTACGTGCCCTGCCGCAGCGCCTGCCGGGTCTCGTCGCCGATGGTGGTGCGCAGCGAGAGCCGCACCCGGGGGTAGCGGTGGTGGAACAGTTCGAGGAGCGGCGGCAGCCGGTAGGAGGTCAGCGACTCCATCGTGCCGATGGCGAGGGTTCCGGCCGGTTCGTCCGCGTCGGCCACCACCGTCCGCGCCTCCTCGGCCAGCTCGATCATCCGCCGGGCGTAGGGCAGCAGCCGCTCGCCCGCCTCCGTGAGCCGGATACGGCTGCCGAGCCGGTCGAACAACTCCGCGCCCAGGTCCGACTCCAGGGCACGGATCTGGCCGGTCACGCTGGACTGGGCGTACTTCAGCTCGGCCGCGGCCCGGGTGAAGCTCAAGGCGGTGGCGACCTTCTCGAAGGTGACGAGCAGCCTCAGCTCCATCACTCGGCCTCGGGCTCGTTCTTCCTGAGGGACTTCAGGAACTCGGGGTTGTCGTCGGGGGCGACCCAGCGGGCGGGGGCCGGGGCCCGTACCTTGCCGGCGATCAGCCAGGCGACCGGGCCGACCAGCACCTCGCCGAAGAGCAGGATGATGATGACCCACGCCACCTTCGGCAGCCCGCTCACCTCTTCCTCGGGCGTGTTGAGGCAGTCCACGAACGCGTAGATCCACAGCGCCAGGACCAGCAGGAAGGGGAGATACCTGAGCATTGGCGTGAGATCCCTCGGCAGAGTGAGACGGCCCCGGTGACGGGCCCAGGTTAGCCCGTGGCCGATACTGGGTCACATGGCTTACGACGATCTTCGTTCCCTGCTCAGGGCGCTGGAGCGTGAAGGCGACCTCAAGCGCGTCAAGGTCGAGGTCGACCCGTACCTGGAGGTCGGGGAGATCGTCGACCGGGTGCAGAAGTCCGGCGGTCCGGCGCTGCTCTTCGAGAACGTGAAGGGCTCCGCGATGCCCCTCGCGATGAACGTCTTCGGGACCGACCGGCGCCTGCTGAAGGCGCTCGGCCTGAAGTCGTACGGCGAGATCAGCGAGAAGATCGGCGGGCTGCTGCGGCCCGAGCTGCCGCACGGCTTCGTGGGGGTGCGCGAGGCGTTCGGGAAGCTCGGCGCGATGACGCACGTGCCGCCGAAGAAGATCAAGGACGCTCCGGTGCAGGAGGTCGTCCTGCGGGGCGACGACGTCGACCTCGACACGCTCCCCGCCCTGTTCACCTGGCCGCAGGACGGCGGCTCCTTCTTCAACCTGGGGCTCACGCACACCAAGGATCCGGAGAGCGGGGTCCGTAACCTCGGGCTCTACCGCCTCCAGCGGCACGACCGGCGCACCATCGGCATGCACTGGCAGATCCACAAGGACAGCCGCAACCACTACCAGGTCGCGGCCAGGCGCGGGGAACGCCTGCCGGTGGCGATCGCCTTCGGCTGCCCCCCGGCCGTGACCTACGCCTCGACCGCCCCGCTCCCCGGTGACATCGACGAGTACCTGTTCGCCGGCTTCGTCGCGGGCAAGCGCATCGAGATGGTCGACTGCAAGACGGTTCCGCTCCAGGTCCCGGCGAACGCCGAGGTCGTCCTGGAGGGCTGGCTGGAGCCTGGCGAGATGCTCCCGGAGGGCCCCTTCGGCGACCACACCGGCTTCTACACACCGCAGGAGCCCTTCCCGGCGCTGAAGATCGACTGCGTGACGATGCGGAAGCGGCCGCTGCTCCAGTCGATCGTCGTGGGGCGCCCGCCGACCGAGGACGGTCCCCTGGGCCGCGCCACGGAGCGCTTCTTCCTACCCCTCCTGAAGATCATCGTCCCGGACATCGTGGACTACCACCTGCCCGAGGCCGGCGGCTTCCACAACTGTGCGATCGTCTCGATCGACAAGAAGTACCCGAAGCACGCGCAGAAGGTGATGCACGCGGTCTGGGGGGCCCACATGATGTCCCTGACCAAGCTGATCGTCGTCGTGGACGCCGACTGCGACGTGCACGATCTGCACGAGGTCGCCTGGCGGGCCCTCGGCAACACGGACTACGCCCGTGACCTCACGGTCGTGGAGGGGCCCGTCGACCATCTCGACCACGCCTCCTACCAGCAGTTCTGGGGCGGCAAGGCGGGCATCGACGCGACGAGGAAGTGGCCCGAGGAGGGCTACACGAGGGACGGCGGATGGCCGGAGATGGTTCTGTCGGACCCGGATACGGCGGCCCTGGTGGACCGCCGCTGGAAGGAGTACGGCCTGTGAGCAGCGCCTCCGCGGCACTCCCGCAGCCGGGACGCACCAAGGCGTTCCTGCGCCTGGTGATGATCGAGCACTCGGTCTTCGCGCTTCCCTTCGCCTACATCGCCGCGCTGACCGCGATGTTCGAGTGGGACAGGAACATCCACTGGGGCCGGCTGCTGCTGGTCACGATCTGCATGGTGGGCCTGCGTACGTTCGCCATGGCGGTCAACCGGATCATCGACCGCGAGATCGACGCCCGTAACCCGCGCACCGCCCACCGCGAGCTGGTGACCGGCGCGATGTCGGTGAGGCACGCCTGGACCGGCGCGCTGATCGCGCTGGTGATCTTCCTGGGCTCGGCGGCCCTGCTGAACCCGCTCTGTCTGGCCCTGGCCCCCATCGCGGTGATCCCGATGGTGGTCTACCCCTACGGCAAGCGGTTCACGAACTTCCCGCAGGCGATCCTGGGCCTGGCCCAGGCGATGGGCCCGGTCGGCGGCTGGCTCGCCATCTCGGGCACGTGGTCCTGGGACGCGGTGGTCCTCGGCCTCGCCGTCGGCATCTGGATCGGCGGCTTCGACCTGATCTACGCCTGCCAGGACGTCGAGACCGACCGCGAGATCGGCGTCATGTCGGTCCCGGCCCGCTTCGGCATCCCCGCGGCCATCTGGGGCGCCCGCGCCTGCCACACCCTCACCACGGCCCTGTTCGTCTGGTACGCGGTACTCACTGGCGCCGGTGCGTTCTTCTGGCTGGGCCTGCTGATCGTCGCGGCCGCGTTCGTCTACGAACACTCGATCGTCCGCCCACATGACCTGTCCCGCCTGAACAGGGCGTTCTTCTCGACCAACGGCTTCATCGGGATCAGTCTGTTCGTATGCGCCTTGATCGATCTGCTGGTGCGGGGGCTGACGCTGTAGTCCGTCCGGCTGATACGGATGAGTCCGTTCCCCCTCAAGGTGCTCCCCGCCGACGCGGGGTTCGATCCGGCGGTCCGGCGGCTCGCCGGACGGCCGGATCCGCAGCCGACCCACCGGTCCTGAGCACACCCCGCCCCACCGGTACGCTCAAGGTGTGAACGCAGGAGAAACGCAGCGCGTGCCTTGGATCGTGGGGGTGTCCGGAGCATCCGGGACCCCGTACGCGGCCGCTGTGCTGCGTGCGCTGCTCACGGCCGGTGAGAGCGTCGACCTGGTGGTCAGCCGGGCCTCGCGGCTCACCCTGCTCGATGAGACGGGGATCTCCTTCCGGGACGCCCACTGGCAGGATGACCTGCGGGAATGGCTGGCTCGTGGGGCGGACGGAAAGCCCGGGACCTTCGATGCGGACGTCGAGGGGGTGCGGTACTGGAACGCGGGCGACCTCGCGGCCGGGCCGTCCTCGGGGTCGTACCCCGTGAAGGGGATGCTCATCGTGCCCGCCTCCACCGCCTGTGTGGCGGGCGTCGCGCTCGGGCTCTCCAAGGACCTGCTCCAGCGTGCGGCGAGCGTCACCCTGAAGGAGCGCCGCAAGCTGGTCGTGGCCGTGAGGGAGACCCCGCTGAACGGCCAGACCCTGCGGCACCTGGTCGCCCTGGACGATGCGGGCGCGACCGTGG
The DNA here is from genome assembly GCF_025642155.1 of Streptomyces sp. HUAS 15-9. Classification (NCBI taxonomy): domain Bacteria; kingdom Bacillati; phylum Actinomycetota; class Actinomycetes; order Kitasatosporales; family Streptomycetaceae; genus Streptomyces; species Streptomyces qianjiangensis. The sequence goes on from NZ_CP106798.1 coordinate 4,979,547, forward strand.
TGCCCGCCTCGCCGGCCTTCTACGCGGGGGCGACCCACATCCAGGACCTGGTGGACTTCGTCGCCGGACGGGTCCTCGACGCGGCGGGTGTCGCACACGGCCTCTACCGCCGCTGGGCGGGCGAACTCGGTGGCGGAACCCGCACGGCGTGATCGCCATCTGAGCAAGTCGCAGCAACTCTCATTACTTCTGGAACTCTTCAGCGGAAGGCTTCGATCGCATGGACGCGGTGGACAGGCAGCTCATCCAGGCCCTGAGAGAGAACGGCCGGGCTTCCTACGCGGAGCTGGGACGTCTCGTCGGCCTGTCGGGGCCCAGCGTCACCGACCGCATCAACCGGCTGGAGGCGGCCGGCGTCATCACCGGCTACCGCGCCACGGTGAACGCCGCCTCTCTCGGCCTCGGCGTCACCGCCCTGATCGGCATCTCGCTCTCCGACGCCGCCGACCACGAGGACGTGGCCCGCCGGCTGAAGGACCTGCCGGAGATCGAGGACTGCTGGTTCATCGCCGGCGACGACTCCTTCATGCTCAAGGTGCGCTCGACGGACGTGGACGGGCTGGAGAAGACCATCCGGCGGCTGAGCGGGACCAAGGGCGTCTCCCGGACCCGTACCACCATCGTGTTGTCCACGAAGTGGGAGAACCGGGTCGGGGAACTGCCCGAAGAGGTGTAGGCGCGCGGCGCCGTACGGGGGCACCGCCCGCCCGAAGGACGGGGGAGTAGGTTGGTCGGGCTGTCGGAGAAAGGTGTGGGCATGGACGTCGGGCTCAAGCGCGAGCTGGAGGACAAGGTGCGGGCGGGTGTTCGCCTGACCCGCGAGGACGGCATCGCGCTGTACGAGTCGGACGACCTGGCCTGGCTGGGCGGCCTCGCGCACGAGGTGCGGACGCGCAAGAACGGCGACGTCGTGCACTTCAACGTCAACCGCCACCTCAACATGACCAACGTGTGCACGGCCTCCTGCGCCTACTGCTCGTTCCAGCGCAAGCCGGGCGAGAAGGACGCGTACACGATGCGCATCGAGGAGGCCGTCAAGCTCGCGAAGGCGATGGAGTCGGAGAACCTCACCGAGCTGCACATCGTCAACGGCCTGCACCCGAACCTGCCGTGGCGCTACTACCCGCGTTCGCTGCGCGAGCTGAAGGCCGCGCTGCCGAACGTGTCGCTGAAGGCGTTCACGGCGACGGAGATCCACCACTTCGAGACGATCTCGGGACTCAGCGCCTCCGAGATCCTCGACGAGCTCATCGACGCGGGCCTGGAGTCCCTCACCGGCGGTGGCGCGGAGATCTTCGACTGGGAGGTCCGTCAGCACATCGTGGACCACCGGACCCACTGGGAGGACTGGTCCCGGATCCACGGCCTGGCGCACGAGAAGGGCCTCAAGACCCCGTGCACCATGCTGTACGGCCACATCGAGGAGCCCCGCCACCGCGTCGACCACGTGCTGCGGCTGCGTGAGCTGCAGGACGAGACGGGCGGCTTCCAGGTCTTCATCCCGCTGCGCTACCAGCACGACTTCGTGGACATGAAGGACGGGAAGATCCGCAACCGGCTCCAGGCCAGGACCCAGATGGCCACCGGGGCGGAGGCGCTGAAGACCTTCGCCGTCTCCCGGCTCCTGTTCGACAACATCCAGCACGTCAAGGTGTTCTGGGTGATGCACGGCGTGCAGACCGCCCAGCTCGCCCTCCAGCACGGCGCGGACGACATGGACGGCTCGGTGGTCGAGTACAAGATCACCCACGACGCCGACAACTACGGCACCCCGAACAAGCTGACCCGCGAGGACCTGCTGGACCTCATCCGCGACGCCGGCTTCCGCCCGGTGGAGCGGAACACGCGGTACGAGATCATCCGCGAGTACGACGGGCCGGACCCGGCACGCCGCGAGTCCCCGCAGCCCATGCGCGTGTGACGTGACGCCGCCGGCCGGACGGGTACCCGTCCGGCATGACGGTCACGAAGGCACCCGAGGACGCCTACACCGCCGAGCCCTTCCTCCCCGCCCGTGGCGGTCTCGCCGCGCTGCGCAGGGCGGCCGCGGGCTGCCGCGGCTGTCCCCTGCACCGCGAGGCCACGCGGACCGTGTTCGGCGAGGGCGCGGCGGACGCGCGGGTGATGCTGGTGGGGGAGCAGCCGGGGGATCAGGAGGACCGGCAGGGCAGGCCGTTTGTCGGGCCCGCCGGGAAGCTGCTCCACCGGGCGCTGGCGGAGGCCGGTATCGACCCGAGTGAGGCGTATGTCACCAACGCTGTCAAGCACTTCAAGTTCACGTGGGACGAACCCCGCAAGCGCCGTATCCACAAGGCGCCGAGCCTGCGGGAGACGGCCGCCTGCGGACCCTGGCTCGCCGCCGAGCTGGCTGCGGTCGAGCCCGAGCTGATCGTGGTGCTGGGCGCCACGGCGGGGAAGGCGCTGCTCGGGTCGTCGTTCAAGGTCTCCGAGGTGCGCGGGACGGTCCTGGAGCGGGAGATCCACGGGCGGCCGGAGCGGCTGGTGTCGACGGTGCATCCGTCGGCGGTGCTCCGGGCCGAGGACCGGGAGGGGGCGTACCGGGGGCTGGTGGCCGATCTGAAAGTGGCTGTGCACGCCCTGGGGTAAGGGATAGCCTGCCTGTATGTCCCTTACGTTTACTCTCGACCCCTCCGTCACTCCTGCCCTCCGCGACGGCGTCCTCGATCTCTGGGCCGATGTGTCCAACGCGGGCGGTGCCGTGGGGTTCGTGGCGCCGGTGAGCCGGGAGGAGATACGGCCCGAGTTCGTGAAGCTCCTCGCGGCGATGACCGAGGGCCGGGTCCGGCTGCTCGTCGGGCACGACGAGGCGGGGGAGGTGGCCGCGACCGGGTTCCTGTCCTTCAACACGCACCGGCTGATGAACCACTGGGTGTGGCTCTACACCGTGATGGTCCACCCGCGGCACCAGGGCAAGGGGTACGGCCGGGACCTGTTGGCGGCCGCCGCCGACGCGGCCCGCGGCTTCGAGGGCATCGACGCCATACGGCTCGGCTGCCGGGGCGGTCACGGCCTGGAGCGGTTCTACAGCTCCTGCGGCTACAAGGAGGTCGGCCGGGTGCCGGGCGCGATCCGTGTCGCCCCCGGGGACGACCGGGACGACATCACCATGCTGCTGCCGCTGCTGTGAGGGGTCCGCGCCACCCCCGTGCAAGATCGGGTCCCGGGCGTGCTTCACTGGACGGGGCCCGTATGTGGCGTAAGGACCGTTCGAAACGGAAGTGTGGATTGAGATGCTCCGCTACACGCTGATGCGCCTCGGTATTTTCGCGGGCTGCTTCTTGGTCGTCTGGGGCGCTGTCTACGCCGGCGTCTTCCCGCGCGGTTTCGGCGACTCCAACTTCCTGTGGGTCCTCCTGCTCGCCCTGGTGCTCTCGGCGCCGGTCAGCTGGGTGGCGCTGCGCAAGGAGCGGGACCGGGCGTCCGTCCAGATCGTCCAGAAGGTCGACCGGATGAAGTCGAACCTGGAGGCCAACCGCAACCAGGAGGACGCGGCGGACGACACCGCGCGGGCCGAGGGCCAGACTTCCTAGCGCCTTCCCCGCGTTGAGCGCCCGGGGGCCCAACTAGGCTTGCCCTCATGGGTGCCGTGAAGACCAAGCGGATGCCGCGGGCGGTCCGGGAGCAGCAGATGCTCGACGCCGCCGTACGGACCTTCGGCCAGCGGGGGTACATGGCCGCGTCGATGGACGAGATCGCCGAACTGGCGGGCGTGTCCAAGCCGTTGGTGTATCTGTATCTGAATTCCAAGGAAGACCTGTTCACGGCGTGCATACGCCGTGAGGGCAAGGCGCTGACGCAGGCGGTGCGGGACGGCGTCCGGTCGGGGCTGCCCGCCGACCGCCAACTCTGGGACGGGCTCCAGGCGTTCTTCGCCCACACCGCCGAACACCCCCACGGCTGGTCGATCCTGCACCTCCAGGCCCGCACCCACGGCGAGCCCTTCGCCGCCGAGATCGCCGCGATGCGCGAGGAGCTCGTCGCGTTCGTCACCCATCTCATCGTCGTCGCCGCCCGTGCCGCCCACCGGGATCCTGACCTGCCCGAGCGCGAGGTGGCAGGCCTTGCCGAGGCCCTGGTCGGCGCCGCCGAGTCCCTCGCCGCCTGGGCCAACGCCACCCCCGGTGTCACGGCCCGGCAGGCCGCGGCGACCCTCATGAACTTCGCGTGGGCGGGGCTCGGCAACCTGATGGAGGGCCGGCCCTGGTCCCCGCCCGGCACCGCCTAGTAGGGCTTGGTCATCTTCACTCCTGAGTGGCGTGTCTGTTGCCTCGTGGGTGGCGTTGTCGTGGTGTGACACCTGAGGAGATGACCGAGGCCCGGGGGGACCTGGAGGCGTTCGCGGCGGAGTTGTTCGACGGGTTCTTCCGTGCGGACCAGCGGCGGTGGGGACAGGCGTATGTGCGAGGGCTGCTGCTGGACGGGCGGCGTAAGTCGGTGGAGCCGATGGCAGCCCGCCTCGGCGAGGACGGCAACCGGCAGGCGCTGGCGCACTTCATCACCTCCAGCCCGTGGGATCCGGCGCATGTGCGGGCCCGGCTGGCCTGGAGGATGCACGAGGCGATCGGTCCGGAGGCGCTGATCGTTGACGACACCGGCTTCCTCAAGGACGGGGACGCGTCTGCGTGTGTGTCGCGGCAGTACACCGGCACCGCGGGCAAGGTCACCAACTGCCAGGTGGGAGTGTCGCTGCACCTGGCCCGTGAGCAGGCCTCGGCCGCAGTGAACTGGCGGCTGTTCGTGCCCGCTTCATGGGATCCGGCCTCTGGACAGGCGGATGCGGCCAAGGTCGCCCGCCGCGGCCGTTGCGGCATCCCCGCCCAGGTGGGGCATGTGGAGAAGTGGCAGCTGGCCCTGGACATGATCGACGAAACCCGGTCGTGGGGCGTCGATGTCCCCTTGGTCGTGGCGGATGCCGGATACGGCGATGCCGCCGCCTTCCGTCTGGGGCTGGAGGAACGCAGCCTGCCCTATGCGGTCGGGATCTCCTGCCGCCACACCGCCCATCCGGCCGACGCCCGGCCCGTCCAGCCCCCCTACGCGGGCACCGGTTACCACCGAAAGCGCAGTACCCCGACCCTGCGCAGACGGTGAAAGACCTGGTCATCGCGGCCGGCCGGGCGGCTGCACGGCCGGTTTCCTGGCGGGTAGGCTCCCGGCCGGGCACGGGCCGAAACGGCTTCAAGCGCATGTACTCGCGGTTCGTCGCCCTCAGGGTCCGGCCCGCCGGACGGGGCCTACGCAAGACCACGGACGCTCCCGAGCTGCCTGAACGCTGGCTGCTGGCCGAATGGCCCGCCACCGAGAGCGAGCCGGTGCAGTTCTGGCTGTCCAGCCTGCCCTCCGGCATGCCACTGGCCACCCTGGTGCGGCTGACCAAGCTGCGCTGGCGCATCGAGCACGACTACCGGGAGATGAAACAGGCCCTGGGACTTGCCCACTTCGAAGGCCGCACCTGGGGCGGCTGGCACCACCATGTCACCCTCGTCTCCGCCGCCCATGCCTTCTGCACCCTCAGGCGCATGGCTCGCGCCCCAAAAGACACAGCGGCGGTCTGAGTCTCTACCAGATCGTCCGTGAACTGCAGACACTCCTCGCCCTCTGGACCGGCGCCTGCCCCACCTGCCGCCGCGACATACCCGCACCGATAGCAAGATGACCAAGCCCTACTAGTGCTGTGGCCGGAAAGGTTTGCCGGGAAGCTCGCGGCGTCCGGTGCGGTGCATCGCAAGGCGGAGCATCATCCGCGTACTGGATGTACTCGGGTGATGCGACAACGCGGCGAGGTGCCGTGCCGGGCGTCGCGAGCCGGTGAACCTTTCCGGCCACAGCAGTAGCTGCCCTACGCCGCTTCCCACCGCCGCAGCGCCGGTGCCACCCGCCGGCGCCCCACCCGGTACAGCCTCTTCGCGCCGCCGCGCACAACCCTCCGTACGGCCGTCCGCACACGCCCCGAACCGCCCGCTCCCGCCCCGCCCGGCAGCGGACGGCCCCGCTCGTCGAAGCCGTGCCGTTCCAGGACACCGGTGAGATGGATCCCGGCACGCTGGGGCGTGTAGTACGGCCGCAGGGGCGGCAGCGGGCCCGCCGCGCGCAGGTCCGCGACCCGAGCGGCGGCGTACGGGTCGGTCTTGCCGATGCCCTGCGCGGCCGCCCATTCGGCGTGCGGGACGGGCAGCGCCCCGGCGTCCAGGTCGTCCCAGGAGGCGAGGCAGCCGGAGTGGAGGAAGTAGTGGTTGCCGTGTTTCCCCAAGCTCTCAACTCCGTTCGAGCAGGGGAGACCCCGACCGCGGACGCCGAAGTCGGTGAGGATGGCGGTGGGTATCCCGCGGTGCATCGATTCCAGGGCCGCCGTGGAGCTGACCGTGACCAGCAGGTCGGTGCGGTCGAGGACCTCGCCCATGTTGCCGTAGACCAGCTGGAGGTTGGCGGGGGCGGGCTCGGCAAACATGGGAAGACCGGCACATTCCGCTGAGCGGGCCGTGAGGCCGTCCGGGTTGCCGGGTTGTGCCCGGCCGCCACCGGTGACCGGTCATCCGCTGTTCGCCCCCTGTTCACGCGGTGAGCGGGCGCACCTCGCCGGTCACATGGAGGTGCCGCCCGTCGCCGTCGCGCAGCTCGAAGCCGCCCGTGTCGTCCGCCGCGTACCGCACGGTGCCCGGCAGCAGCACCGGGGCGCGGAACTCCGCCCGCACCCGCACCGCCCGGGGCGTGCCGTGCGCGGCGAGGCAGCGGGCCACCGTCCACATGCCGTGCGCGATGGCCCGGGGGAAGCCGAAGAGCCGGGCGGTGAGCGGGTGGAGATGGATGGGGTTGCGGTCGCCGGACGCGGCCCCGTACCGCCGTCCGACGTCCTGCGCGATCCGCCACTCCGCGACGGCGGGCAGCGGCCCCCGCTCGCGGCCGGTCTGCCGGGGTGTGCCGGAGCCGGTCCGGTGCCGGGCGAGATAGGTGCTCCGCGACTCCCATACGACCTCGCCGCCGCCGCGCACCTCGGTGACGACGGCCGCCTCCGTCCCGCGCCGGTGCGGCGCCAACCCGTCGATGTGCGCGGAGAGTTCGTACTCCCCGGTGGCCGCAAGCCCCGAGCGCCGGGTGATCTCTATCGACGTGTGGACCAGGCCGAGCAGCGGCAGGGGGAAGTCCCGGCCGCTCATCAGTCGCATGGCCAGCGGAAAGCCGAGGACGTGCGGATAGGTCACCGGGAGTGCGTCGTCGCCGGTGGCGAAGCCGCACACCCGCTCGTAGGCGGCCAGCCGGGCCAGGTCGACGCGTACGCCGGGCAGCACCAGCCGGGTGTGCGGGAAGCGGGCGTCGGGCCGGGGCCGCTTGAACGGCGAGCGCAGGGCGCCCCGGGCGAGCAGGGGCGCGAGGGCGGGGGAGCCGGTGAGGACGACGGCGGTGGACATCAGGCCCCCAGCAGGCTCTGGCCGCAGACCCGTACGACCTGCCCGTTCACCGCGCCGGAGGCGGGGTGGGCGAGCCAAGCGGTGGTCTCGGCGACGTCGACGGGCAGCCCGCCCTGGGCGAGGGAGTTCATCCGGCGTCCCGCCTCCCGGACGAGCAGCGGTATCGCGGCGGTCATCCGTGTCTCGATGAAGCCGGGCGCGACCCGTTGACGGTCACCTCGTGCCGGGCCGCCGCCCGTGGCGCGAGGGACCGCACCAGCCCGACGACCCCGGCCTTGCTCGCGCCGTAGTTCGTCTGCCCCGCGTTGCCGGCGAGCCCGGCGATGGAGGCCGTGGCCACGATCCGTCCGCCGGGCCGCAGGGCGCCGCTCGCGAGCAGTGCGTCGGTCGTACGGAGCACGCTCCCGAGATTGACCTCCAGCACCGAACTCCACCGCTCGGCGGGCATGTTGACCAGCCGTCGGTCCCGGGTGACCCCCGCGTTGTGCACCAGCACGTCCAGCCCGTCGGGCAGCGCGGCCGCGATCCGCTCACCGGCGTCGGCCGCGGTGATGTCGAGGGCGAGGGCGGTGCCGCCGAGCCGCTCGGCGACCCGGCGCGCGTCGGCTTCGGCGGCGGGCACGTCGAGTACGACGACCTGGGCCCCGTTTCCGGCCAGCGTCTGGGCGACGGCCTCGCCGATCCCGCGGGCGGCGCCTGTGACCAGTGCGGTGCGCCCGGCGAGCGGCCGGTCCGGGTCGGAGGGCTCGGTGACCGCACCCTCGCCGACCTCGATCACCTGGCCGCTGACGTAGGCGGACCCGGGGGAGAGCAGGAAGCGCACGGTGGACTCGGCGGCGGCCGCGTCGGTGAGCCGGACGAGGTTGACGGTGCGGCCGCGCCCGATCTCCTTGCCGAGGGAGCGGGTGAATCCCTCCAGGGCCTGCTGGGCGGCGGCCTGGTGGTGGTCGGTGGGGTCGAGCGGGGCGCCGAGGACCAGCACACGGCCGCTTCCGGCGATGGACCGGACGACCGGGTGGAGGGCCAAGTGCACCTCGGCGAGCGTGTCGAGGTCCCGTACACCGGTGGCGTCGAGGACGACGGCTGCGGGGTCGTCGCTGCCCGGGGCGAGTCCCGTGCGGGCCAGGACGGGCGCGAGGCCGAGGTCGGACTTTCCCGCGGTGAGATGCAGCAAAGGGCCGGTCAGGGAAGGGGTTCGGCCCGACCGGCGGCTGAGCCGCTCGGGTTGCGGGAGTCCGAGCCGGCGGGCCAGGAAGCGGCCGGGCGCGGTGCCGGTGAAGCTGAGGTAGCGGTCGGCCATGTCTCCAACTCCCGCAAGACCGGGTCGGATTTGCTTACTCTGGAGTAAGGTTACCGGAGGTAAGTCTATGTCATGCCCATCCCGTCAGGAACCTGAACCTCCCTCACGCGACCCACGAGATTGCACAGCCCCGTCCCCGGACCATTCCCGAAACCGCACAAGCCCGCCACAGAGGCCCCGTACGATCGCCTGCCTGACCAGCGGTAACCCCTGCTTGGAGGAACGGCCGCTGAACGCCTCGGTGCGCGAGGCACGTACGACATGCAGCAAGCAGTCCGCCGCTGCACGCCCGAGGAGCCGCCCCGTGTCCACTCCGTACCCGAACGCCCCCCTCTCCCTCGGCGCGACGGTCTCGGCGACCGACTACGACGGCGTGCCGGTCCTCGTGGCGCCCGAGACGCGCCGACTCGACGGAGCCGTACGCGAGGCCTCCGTACCGCCGTTCGCCCCGCCGGTGACGCACGGGTCGCTCGCGGACCTGCCGTTCGACAACGCCCAGGCGGAACCCGGAGCCGTGGTCCTCAGCCGCAGGACGGAGAGCGGCGACTGGCAGGACGTGACGGCGGTCCGGTTCGCCCAGGAGGTCCTGGCGGTGGCGAAGGGCCTGATCGCGGAGGGGCTGGTACCGGGCGACCGGATCGCCATCATGGCCAACACGACGTACGAGTGGACCCTGCTCGACTTCGCCGCATGGGCCGCCGGCCTCGTCACCGTCCCCGTCTACCCCACCTCGTCGGTCTTCCAGACCCGCTGGATCCTCCAGGACTCGAGCGCGGTGGCCCTCGTCACGGAGACCTCGGCGCAGGCCGCCGCCATCGGCCCCGAACTCGAACACCTCCCCGATCTGCGGCACATGTGGGTCATCGACAAGGGCCATGTGCACCGCCTGGCGGAGCTCGGCGCACCGGTCCCGGACGGCGAAGTCGGCGTACGACGCGGCATGTTGGTCCCCGACACGCTCGCCACCCTCATCTACACCTCCGGCACCACCGGCCGCCCCAAGGGCTGCGCCCTCTCGCACGGCAACTTCTTCGCCGAGGTGGACAACGCGATCGAGCTCCTCCACCCCATCTTCAAGGCGAAGTCCGGCGAGGAGGTGTCGGTCCTCCTCTTCCTGCCCATGTCCCATGTCTTCGGCCGCATGGTCGCCATCGCCTGCGTCCGGGCCGGGGTACGGCTCGGCCACGCGCCCAGCCTGAGGGCCGAGGACCTGCTCCCGGACCTCGCCGCCTTCAAGCCGACCTGCCTGCTGACCATCCCCTACATGCTGGAGAAGGTCTTCAACACCGCCCGCGCCAAGGCGGAGGCAGGCGGCCGCGCGTCGACCTTCGACCGGGCGGCGTCGGTGGCGCGGCGCTACGGCGAGGCGCTGGAGGCCCGGCAGACCGGCACCGGCAACGGCCCGAGCCGCTCCCTGAAGACCGCCCGCTCCTTCTACGACCCCCTGGTCTACCGCCGGATCCGCACCGCGATGGGCGGCCGGGTCAAGTACGCCATCTGCGGCGGCTCCCCGCTGGGCCGCCGGCTCGCCGCCTTCTACGCCGGCGCGGGCATCGAGATCTTCGAGGGCTACGGGCTGACGGAGACGACGGGCGCCTCGACCGTGACCCCGCCTCTGAAGCCCCGCCTGGGAACGGTGGGCTGGCCGCTGCCCGGCACCAGGGTGCGCATCGCGGCGGACGGCGAGATCCTCATCTCCGGCGACCATGTGCTGCGCGGCTACTGGGACCCTCAGGCGGGCGGGGTCGTCCCCGCGACCCGCGACGGCTGGCTGGCCACCGGCGACATCGGCGAGCTGGACGACGAGGGCTATCTGACCATCACCGGCCGCAAGAAGGAGCTGCTCATCACGGCGGGCGGCAAGTCGGTGGCACCCGCCCCGCTGGAAAACTGGCTTCGCTCCCACCCCCTGATCTCCCAGTGCATGCTCGTCGGCGACGCCCGCCCCTATGTCACCGCCCTGTTCACCCTCGACCTCGACGGCATCACCCACTGGCGCCAGATGAACGGCAAGCATCCCGTCCCGCCGGAACTCCTCGTGGACGACCCCGGGTTGAGGGCGTTGCTGCAACGGGCGGTGGACGAGGCGAACCGGCTGGTCTCCCGCCCCGAGTCGATCAGAAAGTTCGCGGTGCTCCCGGTCGACCTCACGGAGGAGGCGGGCCATCTGACCCCGTCGATGAAGCTGCGCCGGGGGGCGGTCATGCGCGACTTCTCGGCGCAGGTCGAGGAGCTGTACGGCGGGGCGTAGGGCCCCTGGCCCGTCCGGTCGTGTGCGGCGGGCTCATCCGACCGCTCCAGCCCGCTTAGCCCACCTGGGCCCATGTGCCGGTGCAGATCACGGGTCCGGGAGTTCTCCCGTGCTTCCATCGCGCCAGGAGGCATATGAGATGACTGACGACCGACAGCAGCATGCCGACCCCAGACCGACAGCGTCCCGGCGTCGCGTGCTGGCCACCGCCGCCCTCGCGCCCGTACTGACCGGAGTGATCGGGGCGATCGGGGCGGTCCCCCCCGCCCGCGCCGCGACCGCCGGCCCGGGGGCCGAGCCGGTCCACACCCCCGTCCCGCCGGTGATGACCGACCTCGCCGACTGGGCGGACGTGGGCGCGGCCCTCGGCGCACCGGGCGGCATGAAGCGGTTCATGTACCACACGCCCCTGCTGCGCCGGGACCTCCATGTGGTCTCCCGGGGCATCAGGGTCGCCCCCGCGCTCGCCCTGGGCACCCATGTGTCCTTCGTCCGGTACGCCGACGGCAGCTCGCTCCTCATGGGCGACGCGGTGGTCACCGAGCGCGAACTCCAGCCGTTCAGCGACGCCCTGCACGAGCACGGGATCGGGCAGACCGCGATCCACAAGCATCTGCTGGCCCAGCGGCCCGACGTCTGGTGGTGCCACCTCCACGCCCACAGCACCGACCCGGTGACCGTCGCCCGCGGTCTGCGTGCCGCCCTGGACCGCACCGCCACCCCGTTCCCGAAGACCAATGCCGCCTTCGCCGCGCCCCCCGTCATGCCCTTCGCCCCACCCTTCGACCTGGACACCGCGGCCATCGACGCCGCGCTCGGGGTGAAGGGCACCGCCGACAGCGGCGTCTACCAGAGCACGTTCGTCCGCAGGGAGACCATCACCGACGGCCATCTCCTCCTGCCCCCGGGCCTCGGCTCGACCACCTCGTTCAACTTCCAGTCGCTCGGCCACGGCCGGGCCGCGATCAGCGGCGACTTCGCCGTGATCGCCGACGAGGTCCAAGGCGTCCTCGCCGGGCTCCGGCGCGGGGGCGCCGACCTCGTCGAGCTCCACCACCACAACCTCACCGACCAGCCCCGCCTGTTCTTCGTCCACTACTGGGCCGTCGGCGACGCCGTGAACCTGGCGCGCCGCCTGCGTCCCGTCGTGGACGCCACCAATGTCGCGCCGATGAAGGGGACCGGTTCCTGATGAGCACCAGCGACGAGTCGATCACCTGCCCGTTCGACTACAGCGACGCCCTCGACTTCGATCCCGAGCTCGCGGCCATCATGGAACGCGACTCCCTCACCCGCATCCGGCTCCCGTACGGTGACGCCGGCGCCTGGCTGGTCACCGGCTTCCGCTCGGTCCAGCAGGTCTGCTCCGACCAGCGCTTCAGCCGGGCGCAGATCATGGGCCGCGACTATCCCCGGATGACACCGGAGCCCATCGTCTCCCCCGAGTCCATCAACGTCATGGACCCACCGCACAGCAGCCGCGTACGGCGCCTGGCGTCCCAGGCGTTCACCCAGCAGCAGGTCGACGGGATGCGGGAGCGGATCGTCCTGCTCGCGGACTCCCTGCTCGACGAGATGGCACAGCAGGGACCGCCGGCGGACCTGGTGCAGCATTTGTCGAACCCGTTCCCCCAGCACACGATCCTCCATCTGCTCGGGATCCCCCGCGACGAGTGGTCCCGGATGCGCGAGCAGGTCCACCGGCTCCTGGTCACCGGCGCGGACAACAGGGCGGCGGCGGCCAAGGTCAAGACCGATCTGACGGACTACTTCGGCGCCATGGTCGAGCAGCGCCGCCGCACCCCCGGCAACGACATCATCAGCTCGATGGCCGCCGCGCGGGAGGGCGAGGACCAGCTCAACGACAGGGAACTGGCCGTCATGACCCTGACCCTGGTGCTCAGCGGGCAGGACACGGCCACCTGCCAGATCAGCAACATCGTGTATCTGCTGCTGACCCGGCCCGAGCTGGCGGACTATCTGCGGCGGCGCCAGGACAACCTGACGGACGCGATCCACGAGATGCTCCGGTACATCCCGTTCCGCAAGGGGGTAGGCATCCCCCGGGTGGCGCTGGAGGACGTCGAGATGGACGGCGTGCGGATCCGGGCGGGCGAGTTCGTCCATGTGTCGTACCTGGCGGCCAACCGGGACCCGGTGCGCTATCCGGAACCCCATGTCATCGATCCCGACCTGCCAGGCCGCAACGCCCCCCATATGACCTTCGGCTGGGGCGGCCACCGGTGCATCGCCGTCCCCCTGGCGATGGCGGAGCTGGAGGTGGCGATCGGACGGCTGCTGGCACGCTTCCCCGAGCTGCGGCTGGCGGTGGCGCCGGAGGAGGTGCGCTGGGACACGGAGACGATCCGGCGGTTCCCCATCGAGCTGCCGGTGGCCTGGTGAGGTGAGGGCCGCGAGGGTTCGGGGCGCGGGGGTTCGGGCGTGCATCGCCCGGACCCCTCACGCCGCCTGGGCGCGAGCGCTCTCGACGACCGTGTCCGCGAATGCGCGGGCCGGTGGGCCGAGGGCGTCCCAGCGGCGTACCGCCCAGCCGACCGGCAGCGGGCGCAGACCGGGCAGCGGAATCAGCCGTAGCCGGCCGGAGCCGGGGACGGCGAGCCCCGGCAGGGCGGGGACGACCGCGCGTCCCACGCCGAGTTCCGCCAGCAGGAGGGCCGTGTCCCAGTCGGCGACGCTGGTGTCGTAGGCGAAGCGCACCCCCGACTCCGCGCACGCGGCCTCCAGATGGGCGGCGGACGCGGAGTTCGGCGGAAGCCGGATCGGGCGTACGTCCGTCAGCTCACCGGCGGCCAGGGACGAGCGTTCCGCCAGCGGATCGTCCGCCCGTACCGCCAGCACCCACGGGAGTTCCACCACCGCCCGCTGCTCGATCCCCCGCACCGGCGGCCCGAGGGTTATCCAGGCCAGGTCCAGCGTGCCGTCGGCCAGCGCGTCGAGGCTGCCGCGCCCCGAACTGACCGTACGGAACTCCAGGTTGACCTTCGGATGGCGACGGCGGAAGGTGACCACCGCTTCCGACATGAAGTGCCGTACGGTCGTCGCCCCGGTCGCCACGCGCACATACCCGCTGTGCCCGTCGACCAGATCCCGCAACTGCCGTACGGCGAGGTCGAGTCCGAAGATCCCCTCGGCGGCCGCGGCCTCGAGTATCCGTCCCGCCTGCGTGGGCACGACCCCGCGCGGCTGTCGCTCCAGCAGCGCCACCCTGGTCTCCCGCTCCAGGCGTTTGACGTGCTGGCTCACGGCCGACTGCGTACACCCGAGATCCCGGGCCACCGCGCTCAGGCTCCCGGCCCGGCACACGGCCACGAACACACGCAGGTCGTCGAGGGTCACAACATCCAAGCTAGCACTTGGAGTTGGTGACAAATCCCAAGGATTGACTGGAATACGGGGTGAGGACGAAGCTCTTCTCCGGGCCCAGGCGGCAACCCGCTCCTCCCCCGGGAAGAGGAGCGGGTGCCGACCCCCTCTTGCCGAACGGGAGACGGCGCATGGACGACCGGACGGTGGCGCAAGCACGGAAGTTTCTGGGGCAGTTGGGCGTCGGCACCGTCCCGCACCCGGGCGGCACCCTCCTCGCCCACCTCGACCGGGTACGGGAGCGACTGGCCGTCTGGGGTGCCCGCCCCGCCCTCCGGCTGGCCGGCCTGTGCCATGCCGCCTACGGCACCGACGGCTTTCCCTCCGCGCTGCTCCCGCTGGAGCGCCGCCCCGAACTCACGACGGTGATCGGCACCGAAGCCGAGGCGATCGTGTACTTCTACGCGAGCTGCGACCGCAAGGCCACCTATCCGACCCTCACGGACCACAACTCCCCCTTCCGGGACCGCTTCACGCACGGCACCCTGCGCCCCGCCCCCGGCCTGCTGCGGGACTTCGCCGAGCTCACCGCCGCCAACGAACTCGACCTCGCCCGCCGCGACCCCGCCTTCCGTGCGACGTACGGCCTCGATCTGCTCGCCCTCTTCACCCGCTGGCGCGCCCTGCTGAGCGAGCCGGCCCGGCAGGACTGCCTGGAGGTGCTGGCCGACGCGTAGCCCTTGACTTCACAAGACCTTCGCGCGACATTCCGGTCCCCCGAACCCGCCTCGGAGGGACCTGCCATGGCCGCCACACACACAGGCTCACCCACCCGGAGACAAGTGCTCGGCACCGCAACGGGCGCCGGGCTCGCCCTCGCGGTGGCCGGGGCCCAGCAGGGTGCGAGTGCGGCCGACTTACCGCTCCTCGGTACGTACGACGTCGTCGTCATCGGGGCCGGCGCGGCCGGGATGACCGCTGGGCTCACCGCCGCGAAACAGGGGCTGAGCTGTGTCGTCGTGGAGAAGGCGGCCACCTTCGGGGGGTCCGCCGCCCGCTCCGGCGCCGGGATCTGGATCCCCAACAACCCCGTTCTCCTGGCGGCCGGTGTGCCGGACACCCCGGCCAAGGCCGCCGCCTATCTCGCCGCCGTGGTGGGGGCGGACGTGCCCGCTTCGCGGCAGCAGGCGTTCCTCGCCCACGGGCCCGCCATGATCTCGTTCGTCATGGCCAACAGCCCGCTGCGGTTCCGGTGGATGGAGGGTTACAGCGACTACTACCCCGAGCTGCCGGGCGGCCTCCCGGGCGGGCGCTCGATCGAGCCGGACCAGCTCGACGGGAACGTCCTCGGCCCCGAACTCGCCCGTCTCAACCCGCCGTACCTGCAAGTGCCCGTCGGCATGGTGGTCTTCAGCGCCGACTACAAGTGGCTGGCCCTGGCCGCGGTGAGCGTGAAGGGGGCCGCCGTCGCCGCCGAGTGCCTGGCTCGCGGCACCAAGGCGGCCCTGCTCGGGCAGAAGCCGCTCACCATGGGGCAGTCGCTCGCCGCCGGACTGCGCAAAGGGCTGCTGGATGCCCAGGTGCCCCTCTGGCTGGACACCCCGCTCACGGACCTGTACACGGAGGGCGGGGCGGTGACGGGGGCCGTCGTCACCCGGGACGGGTCGCCGGGGCTCCTCCGGGCGCGGCGCGGGGTCGTGGTCGGGTCCGGCGGGTTCGAGCACAACGCCGCCATGCGGGCGCGGTACCAGCGGCAGCCCATCGGCACGGAGTGGACGGTCGGGGCCGAGGAGAACACGGGGGACGGGATCCGGGCGGGGGAGCGGGCCGGCGCCGCGCTCGGTCTGATGGACGACGCCTGGTGGGGACCGGCGATCCCGCTCCCCGGCCAGCCGTACTTCTGCCTGGCCGAACGCACCCTCCCCGGCGGCCTGATGGTCAATGCGGCGGGCCGCCGCTTCGTGAACGAGGCCGCCCCGTACAGCGACGTCGTCCACACCATGTACGACCGTGACCCCACCGACCCCGACATCCCGGCCTGGCTGATCGTCGACCAGAACTACCGCAACCGGTATCTGTTCCGGGACGTCGCCCCGGCCTTCGTCCTGCCCGACGACTGGTACGGCTCGGGCGCCGTCCACAAGGCCTGGAGCTGGGACACCCTCGCCTCGGCCGTCGGAATACCGGCAGGCGCCCTGAGGGCGACCGTCGACCGGTTCAACTCCCAGGCGCTGAACGGCAAGGACACCGACTTCCACCGGGGCGACAGTGCCTACGACCACTACTACACGGACCCGGTCGTCCTGCCCAACTCCTGTCTGGCGCCCCTGTGGCTGCCGCCGTACTACGCCTTCCGGATCGTGCCGGGCGACCTCGGCACCAAGGGCGGGCTGGTGACGGACGCACGGGCGCGGGTGCTGCGGGCCGACGGCTCGGTGATCCCGGGGCTGTACGCCGCCGGGAACGCCAGTTCCGCCGTGATGGGGCACAGCTACGCGGGCGCCGGGTCGACGATCGGCCCGGCCATGACGTTCGGGTACGTCGCGGCGCTGGACATCGCCGGGCGGCTGTAGCCAGGTCCTGGCCGTGTCCTATGCGGGCTTCCGCGCGATCAGGAACGCCTGTGGGGTCGACTCGCCGAGGTCCTCGTCCGCTTCGCGCACCGTGCGGGACAGCAGCGCGAAACCGGTGCCGACGAGCAGTTCCGCCACCCGCTCCGGGCGGCGTCGCTGGAAGTCCAGCGAGACCGGATGGCCCCACGGGTGGTCGTGGCGGCGCGGCGCGTCGCCGGCCTGGAAGCCGAGCAGGAGGTGGCCGCCCGGGGCGAGTACCCGGTGGAACTCGGTGAAGAGGGCGGGCAGCAGGTCCACGGGGGTGTGGATGGAGGAGTACCAGCTCATGACCCCCGTAAGGCCGCCGTCCGGCAGGTCCAGGTCCAGCATCGAGCCCTGGACGAAACGCAGGTGCGGGTTCTCGCGCCGGGCGATCGCGAGCATCGACTCCGACAGGTCGAGTCCGAAGACCGGCACGCCGAGGGCGGCGAGGCGCGCGGTGGTCCGGCCGGGACCGCAGCCGAGATCGGCCACCGTGCCGCCGGTGCCGACCAGTTCGGCGTACGCGCCGAGCACGGCCCGGTCCAGTGGCCTGGCGGCGAGGTCGTCCCGGAAGCGGTCGGCATAGTCGTCGGCGATGGCGTCGTAGAAGGTGCGGGTGGCGGTGAGGAAGTCGGCGTCGGTCATGGACGGGGACCGTAGCGAAGGGCACTGACACCGATGCCCGTCGCCCTCAGGCCACCCCTGCCGCCCGCAGCAGCGCCGCCGTGCCCGCCGCGCCGAGCACCACCACCGCGAACGGCGCCCGCCTCCACGCCAGTACCCCGCCCGTCAGGACGCCGGCCGGCCGCGCCCATCCCGCGAAACCCCCGGCCTCGGTCAGCGCGCCCGTCGCCAGCAGCGCGACGAGCAGGACGACCGCCCCGGCCGAGGCCAACTCCTGCACCCGCGCCGGGATCTGCACCCGCCCGTGCAGCACCGGGCCTACCAGCCGGAAGGCATAGGTGCCCACCGCCAGCGCCAGGACCGCGACCACCGTCGCGTTCATACGGCGGCCCGCTCACCGCGGCCGTGCAGGAACAGCCCGGCGAGTGCCAGCAGCACCGGTACCCCGGCCGGTACGTCGGGCGTCACCGCCAGGGCCACCGCCGCGCCGGGCAGCGCACAGCGTCGTACGGCCGCGTCCGCGCGCAGGGCGGGCAGCACCAGGGCCACGAGTACGGCGGGGAAGGCCGCGTCCAGGCCGTAGCGGGCGGTGTCGCCCAGCGCGCTCCCGGCGAGCGCCCCGATCAGCACCCCGGCGTTCCATGCGGCGAACAGGCCGAGCCCGGAGATCCAGAACGCCCTGCGGCGCCGTACCGGATCCGGTTGGGCGAGGGCGAAGGCGACCGTCTCGTCGGTGACCAGGTGCGCGCCCAGGAGCCGGGTGACCCGGCCCCGGCCGATGATCCCGGCGACCGCGAGGCTGAAGGCGGCCGTGCGGGTGTTGAGCAGCAGACCGGTGGCCGCCGCGGCCAGCGGGCCGCCCCCGGCGAGCAGCACGCCGACCGTACTGAACTGGGCCGAGCCCGCGTACACCACCAGCGACATCACCACCGGCACCCACACCGGGAGCCCGCCCGCGACGGAGACGGCACCGAACGACACGCCGACGATGCCACCGGCCAGCCAGACCAGCGCACTGTCACGGACCAGCGAGCCCGACTCGGGTGTTCGGAGAAGCGAACGCATGTTTTCTACAATGAACAATGGACACCCCGTCCGTCAAGGCGAACGATCGTACCGATGGAGCGAACGAGATGTCCGAGCCCCCCGCCCGGCTCCCGATGGAGTGGATCGCCGCGTCCCTCAAGCGCGAGCGCACCCGCACCGGGCTGTCCCTGTCCGAGCTGGCCAAGCGCGCCGGGATCGCGAAGTCCACGCTGTCCCAGCTGGAGGCGGCGAGCGGGAATCCGAGCATGGAGACTCTCTGGGCACTGGCGGTGGCCCTCGGGGTGCCCTTCAGCGCACTCGTCGAGCCGCCCGCGCCCGCCGTGCAGGTGATCCGGGCCGGCGCCGGACCCACGGTGCACTCCGAGCAGGCCGGCTATCTGGCCACGCTGCTGTCCGCGAGCCCGCCGGGCGCGCGCAGGGATATCTATTACGTCTGGCTGGAACCCGGGACCGTACGGGATTCCGAGCCGCACATTCCCGGGACCACCGAGCACATCGTGGTCAGTGCGGGAACGGTGAAGGCCGGACCGCGCGGCGAGGCGGTCGAACTGGGCCCCGGGGACTACATGTCGTACCGCGGGGACGTGCCACACGCCTACGAGGCACTCACGGCCGGAACGAAGTTCGTACTGATCATGCAGCACATGTGAACCGGAAATGAACGGAAAAGGCAGGAGCCCCGTCGCCTTGCGGCGCGGGGCTCCTTGGGTACTGCTCTCAGGTTCTGCGGTCAGGCAGAGATCAGACGGGGGTGACGTTCTCCGCCTGCGGACCCTTCGGGCCCTGCGTCACGTCAAAGCTCACCTGCTGGTTCTCCTCGAGGGAGCGGAAGCCGGTGGCGTTGATCGCGGAGTAGTGAACGAAGACGTCGGGGCCGCCGCCCTCCTGGGCGATGAAGCCAAAGCCCTTTTCGGCGTTGAACCACTTAACGGTTCCGGTAGCCATAAGCCCTCCTTGGGCTCACAAAGGGTTTGCCCTGCTCCAGAACCTGCAAGTGTGAAACAACGCCGCACAACTGCATATGTCTGAAAACGACGAGAGCCCGCGGTCACATGCTCCGCAGGCTCTGTACTGCAAGGGAAACCAAACTGCAACTTGCGGCGAGCCTAGCATGCGGGCAGCCGAAAGCAATAGAGGTCAAGATCACGTCACCCGGATGTTTGAAGATCCAGTGAGCCGGGTTGACTGTGGGGTCGGAGACAGCACCGTACCTCATGGGGTCTAGTCTCGCGATGTGGACAATTCTCGCACCCGGCCGCGCGTCGGTCACATCCAGTTCCTGAACTGCCTGCCCCTGTACTGGGGGCTCGCGAGAACCGGCACCCTCCTCGACTTCGAGCTGACCAAGGACACACCGGAGAAGCTCAGCGAGCAGCTGGTGCGGGGGGACCTCGACATCGGGCCCATCACCCTCGTCGAGTTCCTGCGCAACGCCGACGACCTGGTCGCCTTCCCCGACATCGCGGTCGGCTGCGACGGCCCGGTGATGTCCTGCGTGATCGTCTCGCAGGTCCCCCTGGACCGACTGGACGGCGCCCGTGTCGCCCTCGGCTCCACCTCCCGCACCTCCGTCCGCCTCGCCCAGCTGCTGCTCGCCGAGCGCTACGGCGTACGGCCCGACTACTACACCTGCCCGCCCGACCTCAGCCTGATGATGCAGGAGGCGGACGCGGCGGTGCTCATCGGCGACGCGGCGCTGCGGGCCAACCTCCTCGACGGTCCGCGCTACGGCCTGGCCGTGCACGACCTGGGCGCGCTGTGGAAGGAATGGACGGGCCTGCCGTTCGTCTTCGCGGTGTGGGCGGCCCGCCGGGACTATCTGGAGCGCGAACCGCTGATCACCCGTCAGGTGCACGAGGCGTTCCTGTCCTCCCGCAACCTCTCCCTGGAGGAGGTCGGCAAGGTCGCCGAGCAGGCGGCCCGCTGGGAGGCCTTCGACGAGCGGGTCCTGGAGCAGTACTTCACCACCCTCGACTTCCGCTTCGGGGATCCCCAACTCGCGGCGGTCGCGGAGTTCGCCCGCCGGGTGGGCCCGACCACGGGCTTCCCGGCGGATGTGAAGGTGGATCTGCTCCAGCCCTAATCACTACGCTGCTGGGCAGCCAGGCGCAGATCCTGCCGTACGACGACAGGACCCAGGGGGAGGGGGACGCCATGCAGCCGCTCGGAGCCGACGAACCGACCGTCGTCGGACCCTACCGGCTCCTCGGCCGGCTCGGTGCCGGCGGAATGGGGCGCGTGTACCTGGGGCGGAGCACGGGCGGCCGTACGGTCGCCGTGAAGATCGTGCATCCGCACTTCGCGCTCGACGAGGAGTTCCGCGCCCGCTTCCGGCGCGAGGTGGAGGCCGCGCGCCGGGTCGGCGGTGCCTGGACCGCACCGGTCCTGGACGCGGACCCGGAGGCCGCCGTGCCCTGGGTGGCCACCGCCTACGCGGCCGGCCCGTCCCTGGCGGCCGCCGTGACCGACGGCGGACCGCTGCCTGCCCACTCCGTACGGGTGCTGGGCGCGGGCCTCGCCGAGGCGCTGGCGGCGGTGCACGAACTGGGCCTGGTGCACCGGGACGTGAAGCCGTCCAACGTCCTGCTGACCCTGGACGGACCGCTGCTCATCGACTTCGGCATCGCCCGCGCCACGGACGGCACCGCGTCACTGACCTCGTCCGGCGTGTCGATCGGCTCGCCCGGCTACATGTCGCCCGAACAGATCCTGGGCAAGGGCGTCACCGGCGCGGCGGACGTCTTCTCCCTCGGCGCGGTCCTGGCCTACGCGGCGACCGGGGAGCCGCCCTTCCCCGGGGACTCCTCGGCCGCCCTGCTCTACAAGGTCGTCCACGAGCAGCCCGAACTCGGCTCACTCGGCGGCGACCTGCGGAAGGTGGCCGAGGCGTGCCTGACGAAGAACCCGGCCGCACGGCCGACCCCCGCGGACATCGCCCGACGCCTCGCTCCCGACGGGGCCGCGCGCCTGGTCGCGGGCGGGTGGCTGCCGGGGACACTGGTCGAACAGGTCAGCCGGAGCGCCGTACAACTGCTCAACCTGGAGACGACGGAGGCGGTGCCGTCCGGGCCGGTGGGGTTCAGCAGTCCGTCGGTGGGCGGGAATTCGGGGGCAGCCGTGTCGGCCGCGGTGGGGGAGTTCGGACCGGCGCCGGACATGTCGGTGCCGGCGTCCTCCGCCGTGGGGCCGCCGACTTTCGTGCCGGGGGAGGGGAACGCCGTACCGGGTGCCCCGACCGTCGTACCGGAGCCGAGGGACGGGGTGCCTGCCGGACAGGGACAGGGTGTCGGACAGGGACCGGGTGTCGGACAGGGACCGGGTGCCGAGCAGCGTCCGGGTGCCGAGCAGCGTCCGGGCAAGGTCTCCGTCTCCGTGGCGGCCGTCTCCACTCCGGGCGAGGGAGGCCGTGGGCGCCGGGTCAGCTGTACGGTGGCGCTCGCGGTCGCCGGGGCGCTGGCCGCGGTGACCGTGGGGCTGGGCTTCGTGATCCGCCCGATGCTCGGCGGCGACGAAGACTCCAGTGCCGGCAGCGGCCATGAGTACTCCCCGGCACCGAGCGCCGCATCCAGCACCGCGCCCAGCGACGCATCAAGTGACGCGGCCGGCGCGCCGACCGCCGTCCCTGCCCGCTACCTCGGCACCTGGGAGGGCCAGGGCACCGCGCTCGACGGCAACCTCCCCATCGGCACCTTCCGGCTCACGGTCCACCGGGCCGACGTCGGCGAGGAGTTGGGCCGCATGACACAGACGGACCAGCTGGGCGGCGTCTGCACCGACGTCCTCACCCTGAAGAAGGTGACGAAGACGCAACTCGTCGCAACGTCGGTGGGGGCCAAGAACAACCACGAGGGCTGCAACCCGGCTCCCCACTCGGTCGAGTTGACGCCGGTCGGGGACGACCTCAAGTACGCGTCGGACAGTTCGGCGGAGGGGAATCCGGTTTCGCGGATGTCGAAGGTCAAGTAGCGGGCGTCGTCCGTTCCTTGTGGCGTCGTGCGTGCGCGACGAGCACGGGAACGAGCAGCGCGGCCGCGACGACCGTGGCGCCGAGGCCCACCGCCCAGACGTACGGGTACTGCTCGTGCACCCAGCACGGCGCGCCCTCGGAGTAGCAGCCGTAGCCGCGTCTGCGGGGCTTGGGGCGCAAGGCTCCGGCGATCACGACGAGGGCCGGAAACGCGGCCGCCGCGCCGGGGAGCGAGAGCACGGCCAGAACCAGCCAGGGCCTCCTGGGCTCGCCCCAGGAGATGCGGGCCAGCGGCAGGATCGCGGCTGCCGCCCACGGCAGCAGGGCTCCCGTCGTGGCGGCGAAGCCGTATCCGCCGCCCTCTGCCGCCCCGGCCTCGCCGACCCCCCGCTCACCCGGGAATCACCACCGTCCGCAGCTCACCGTCGCCCAGGTGCAGCATGCCCTTTCCCGGTACCACCTGGCCGCCGACCATGCTCCGGGACAGCCGTACGCCGATCAGGTCCCCGCTCGACGACTCCTGCGGGGAGAGCAGGATGCCGCGGCGGGCCTTCTTGGCGTCGACCTGCCAGCCGGAGAAGCCGCTGCACACGTCCTCCTCGTCACCGGCGATGACGAGGGCGAGGCCGCGTTCGGCGCCGCGGGAGACGATCCGCTTCATATGGGACTCGGCGTCCAGGTCCTCGAGGATCTCGCCGTCGTCGACGAGGACGGTGATCGGCTCCTCCAGCGACGCCGAGTCGATGACCTCCTCGAAGTCGTCCTCGTCGATGTCGTCGCCGGTGAAGACCTTCAGCACGCCCTCCGTGCCGTCGAGCCCGCGTACCGGCGACTGACGCGGGGCCGCGACGACCAGCCGTGTGCCCTGCGAGAGATAGGACTGGGCGAAGTTCATCAGAACCGTCGAGCGGCCGGACTTCGCCGGGCCCGCGATGACGAACGACGGCACGCCGTCGGCCAGGTCCGGTCCGAAGCCGACGATCTCGTCGCCGCCGATGCCGGCCAGCGCCCACAGCCGCGAGCGGGAGGCCTCCGGGTCGCGCATCTCCCAGGCGTCGGCGAAGGAGATCCGGCTGGGCAGGCTGTCCACCCGGAAGGGACGCCGGGAGCGCGGCACGGACGCGTCTCGGGCCGTGGCGGCCTCACCGATCGCGCCGATCGCCGCCGCCTGGCCCTGCCCCGTGGTGTCCTCGGCGAGCAGCGCGAACTGCGTCTCCGTACCGGACTCGTTGCGGAAGGCACGGCCCGGCGGGATCTCCTCCGGCACCTTGCGGGCCGGGATGCCGAGCGTGGAGAAGTCGCTGCGGTCGGCTAGGCGCAGGCCGTACTTGTCCTCGGTGAGCGTGGCGACACGGCCGACGAGCAGCGTACGGTCACCGGTCAGCACCAGATGGATGCCGACGCTCGCACCCTCCCGCATCATCGTCGTCAGCTCGTCTGTCAGCGAGCCGTGATCGATCTCGCCGAGGGTGGGCACCCAGCCCTCCCAGCGGTCGAGGAGGACGACGATGTGCGGCAGCCGCTCGTCCTCGGGTGCCGCGGCCCGCTGCTCGCCGATGTCGGCGTAACCCTTCTCCGCCAACAGGTCCTGACGGCGGCCGAGTTCACCCTTGAGCCGGTTGACCAGGCGGATCACCCGCTCGGTCTGGTTACGGCCCACGACCGCGCCGCAGTGCGGCAGCCGGGTCAGCGCGTTCAGGGCGCCGTTGCCGCAGTCGATGCCGTAGAGGTGGACGTCGGCGCAGGAGTGGGTGCGGGCGATGGAGCCCGCGATCGTCCGCAGCACCTGCGAGCGGCCGCTGCGCGGCGCACCGCCGATCATCAGATGCCCGAAGGTCGCGAAGTCGACCACGACCGGGCGGTGCGCCTGGTCGGCCGGCAGGTCCTCCACGCCGTACGGCGCGGGCGGCAGCTTGCCCGGGGCGAGGGCCGCGACCGGGACCTCGACCTCGTCGAGCAGCAGCGTCTCGGCGAGGGCGAGCAGCCACGGGCTGTGCTGGGCCGGAATGCCGAGGCTGCCGTTGGCGTCGCGGACGGCGTCGACGAGCACCTTCAGGTCGGTGATCTCCTCATCCTGCGGTGCCTGAGCCTTCGGCTTGACCAGCGCGGCCCGGCCCAGGTCCGCCCAGGCCAGCTCGCCCACCCACGGGGCGAGGGCGGTGGGGTCGGCGGCACCGGGCCTGCGGCCACCGACCCGCCCCGACTGGAAGGGCACCAGGGACGCATGACCGAGGCGCACATACGCCCGGCCGGGCGTGTTCTTGGAGATGTGCCCGGCTTCCGGCGAGTCGATGACGTCGGACGACTCGCCGCCGTCCGTCACACGCAGGGCGATACGGAGGTTGGTGTTGGCACGGATCTCGGGCGAGACGACACCGCTGGGCCGCTGAGTGGCGAGCAGCAGATGGATGCCCAGCGAACGGCCCCGCTGGGCGATGTTGACCAGACCGGTCACGAAGTCGGGCAGATCGCGCACCATGGACGCGAACTCGTCGATGACGATGAGCAGTCGAGGAACGGGCGCGTGCGAGGGATCCCTGCGCACGAGATCCTGATAGTCCTCGATGTCCTTGGCGTCGGCGGCGGCCAGGATGTGCTCGCGCCGCTTCAGCTCGGCGCCCAGCGACTCCAGGGCGCGTTCGACGAGGTGCGCGTCGAGGTCGGTGACCATGCCGACGGTGTGCGGCAGCTTCACACAGTCCTTGAACGCCGAGCCGCCCTTGTAGTCGACGAGCACGAAGGTCATGTTCTCCGGCGTGTTGGCCACGGCCAGCGACGCCACGATGGTCTGCAGCAGCTCCGACTTGCCGGAACCCGTCGTACCGGCGATCAGACCGTGCGGCCCGTCCTTGCGCATGTCGATGCCGAACGGACCGTCGTACGACTCACCGATCACCGCGAGCGTGGACTGCCCGCCCATCCGCCACCGCGCGACGATGGCATCGCTGGTCGGCGGCTCCAACTGGAGCACGTCCAGCAGCCGGCCGGCACCCGGCAGGGCCGAGTCCTCGGTCTCCCCGCTGATGTCACGCAGGGCGGACAGCGACCGGGCGAGCCGCAGCGCCCATGCCGCGGACACGAAGTCGGGCCGCACGTCCTTGATGCCCTCCGCACCGGCCTCCTCGACGCGCAGCCGCAACTCCACCGTCTGCTCGCTCCGTTCGCCCTCGGGGCTGCTGGTGGCATGCCAGGCCTGGAAGGACGGGAAGCCCCCGGCGACCTGCTGCTGAGCCGCGGGCCGGCCGGCGTCGCTCTCGGCGTCGTACTCCCGGGCCTTGGGCTCGGCGACGACGAACGCCTGGCACTCACCCGGCAGGAACCGCTCCTCCGCGTCGAGGCAGATGGCGTACATCGCGACGGCCGGTCCCTCGCGCAGCAGCCGTACGGCACCCGGCAGCGAGCGCAGCCGCCGCGATCCGTCCCATACGACGACGATGTCCGGATCGCTGAAACCGGTCCCCTGACCGCGGTTCTGCTCGGCGGCCTTCTTGCGCGCGTCGAGGATCTGGGTCAGCTCGCCGATACGGGCTCCGACGGTCTCGGCGTCGGTGCCGATGAGGACGTTGACGTCCTGACCGCCGGCCGGGCGGGCGTGCGGCAGCCAGCGCACCCAGTCCCAGCTGCTCCGCGCGCTGTTCTCGCTACGCGGGCGGTGTCCAGTTCGTCACCGGCTGAACCGCGGGGCCGTACAGCATCTTGTCGTCCTTGATGCCGCGCAGCGGGTTGGCCTGGGCGCGGAGGTTCTCCGCGACCTGGACCATGTGCTTCACCTCGTCCCGGATCTCCTCAGGCTCGCCGGGCACGGGATCGGAGTCGGCAAGGGGATGCCAGTCGCGGGGGCGGGGCTTCGAGGATGTGCTCACTTGCTCTTCTCCCTCGCCTTCCGCCGCTCCTTGGCGAGTTGGGCATCCAGCCCCGTGAACCCGTCGATGGTGGACTTCACCAGTTGTCCTACCGTTTCGACGCTCTCCAGCATCTTGGTGCGGTAGTCGTCCCAGCCGTCAACGAAATCATCCATCTTGTCGGCGATTTTTCCCCTGCCCCAGTAGGGGCGCAGGTCGTCTTTCCGGTGGTTGAGGTTCTTGAGTTCCTTCTGGATGCTCTTCAGCCGGGTCTCCGACTCGACGAGGAGGTCCACGTTGACGATAAGGTCCGGGTCTTCTGCCATGACGGGTCGCTCAGTCCTCCAGCGCCAGACCTGAGCACTAGACAGCAGCGGCAGGCAAAGGACACATCATGATCAGCCCCCGTGAGGCAAAAGTTCCGTCAAGAGCGTTGACGTTACCGGTGAGGGCCGTGATTTTTCCAGGCGCAACTACCGTTGAAGGTGGGCCATTCCGGCATCAAACGGGGCGAAACTGGTGTGGGGTATTTGTGAGAGTGCTCAGCGCGTCCCGCGCGACGGATCCCGAAGCGTCGACGGTGGCGGTTGGGGTAGCCGCGGGTAGGGAGGGGGCGGCGATTCACGGATCAACCCCTGAGGGAGCGAGTGTTCTATCGACGAAGGTCAAGGAAGTTGCGCGACACCCCGACGGTCACTCAAATGGTGGACATACCCGGCAGGTTCCCGGTTCACTCTTGCGATGGCGTCACGAACTACCCTTCATTTGGTCAACTCACCCCTGCTCAGGGTTGTGCTCCCAAGGCCTCGTAGAGCACTCTCGACGATGTCAATGGGGTAGTTTTCCACGCCACTTACCGGTTAGTGCACAGAGGAAACTGACACGAGGGCCGCCGTGGCGAACTGTGTGGCGTGAACCGAGAGGTGACATATCAATGCGGTCGACGAGCGGGCGACATTCCAGGCGAATGATGCTGGGTCTGGTCGCCATCGGAGCATCGGCAGCCCTTACTGCGTGCAGTTCGTCATCCGGTGGGCCCACCAGTAAGGAGGCGGGTGCGCGGATGTCGAAGGATTCAACCTGGCTTCTGAACACAATGCGCACGTCGTTGAAGGCGCCGGAGCGGTACACCGTCACGGATGACGGCTCAACAGACCAAGAATGCGACAACGGTAAGCACAAACGGACGTTCGCCGCGCATATGAAAGTCCCGGCATCGCCGAATGCCCATACAGCGCTGATACTTGATGCGGGCAACGTCAGCGGGTTCCTAAGTCCGCGTGGATATGAACTGGACACCGAAGCAGGCAGGGTTCGGAAAAGCGACAACAAGTACGTCGAAGCGCTGTTCAACGAGAAGGCGCACACTCGCATCACCGTTACACTGACGGTATACGACGCGTCAACTCTCAGTTATACGTTGACGGGAACGACGGATTGCCTATGAGACACAGCAAGGTCGTAGGGTGTCCAGGCACTTACTTGCTTGGACATCCGACCTGCTTGACCTCTACTCCCCGTCCACTTCCTTAACGTACACGTCCGCATCCTGATTGCTCAGCTCACCAGCTGAAAGCACCTGCTTCGTGTGGAAGGGGACATCGCCTTCCCGCTGCTCGTTCGCCCAATCGTTGAAGGCTTCGAGCTGATGATCCTTCGAGAGCTCTTCGAAAGACTTGAGTTTTCCGTCCTCGCCCTTGAGGTCGTCGGGCAGGGGTGTGGTCTTCCAGCCGCCTTCCATGAGAGTCGTGGCCATCGTGTACCGGGCCTGAGCGACCATTTCGAAATTCTTCTCGTCGACCTTCTCGGTCCGCTCTGGTCCGGATTCAACGTATGCGCCGCCGCCGTACTCCTTGGCGGCGAACATACCGCCACGCCAGGCCAGGGTCCACACAGCGGAAAGCTCAGGCTCGCCTGTGAGCTCGGATCCGAGGATCGCAGCCTGCTTGAGGTGCTCCTTGAAAGCCTTCTCCGACTCGTCCATTTCGCCGCGAATCTTCATCTCGGCGTCATACTCGAGGCGTTGGGTGTTGCCGAACGCCTTGGCTGCCAGATCGTAGGTACGTGGATCCTGTTTCCCGGCTGCGATGGCGTCATGGTCGAATTTCGCCGTTCTGATGAGCACGTCGTGCTGGAGTTTGCCCATCGCCTCGTCGAAGGGGGCCGTCATCCCGTCGTCGTCGGAGAACGTCTTCATGAACCGGTACGTGTCTTGCGGGCTGAGATAGAAAGCCGGGTCGACGCCGAGTACGTCGTCATATTCGGTTGGTGAACCGAAGGAGGAGTCGCCACTGTTCTCATCGACATTGTGGCCGCCGATCAGCATCTCGGGCGCGTAGGACGCCGCGAGCCTTCCCATATCCTTTTTGAACAGGCCGTTGAATTCATGAGTCTCGGCGTGGCCTGCAGCGAGTATGGCATCGAAAGCGAATGTGCTTTCCCATGCATCGTGCTTGCCGGCATCAACATGCCAGTTGCCGTTCGCGTCCTCATGCCCGTGTACGCCGGAACCGACGTCGATGGCATGACCCAGAGCGGACTGTGCGTCGCTGTTCAGCTTGCTGTACTCCAGAAGCAGCTTCAGGTGCTCCTGGAGGTTGGGGTTCTTCTCATCGCCCATCTGCGCAACGGCGTCGAAGACGGCACGCTGGTCGTCGCCGAGCGCCTCCAGGTTGAGGGCGACCGTGTCGTCCGGCAGTCCCAGGATGCGTGCGTTCTCGCCGCCGCCGCTGAAATCCTGGTCCTTGTCCTTCGCGACCTGGTCGAGGACGTTGGCGCGGGTGGACTGGGTGAGAAAGGAGGAGGGAAAGTCGCCGTAACGCAACATGGCGCCGCGATCCCAACCCAGGGGAACCCCCTTGGGCACCGGCTGGAGGTACATCTTCTTGATCTTCTCGAAGCCCGGAGCCGGATAGTCCGTGCTGCAGGCCACACCCAAGGCGTGACTGTACGCCTTGAGGTCCTCGCCGGCCGTCGAGCTGCCTGTGCTTGCGAGCAGGCTGGGGAGGGTCTCTGCCTGGATAGGCGGGTTCAGGTTGGCGTAGAACGACGAGCAGTAGTCCGGATCGTCCTTGTGGGCGGCGAGTTTCAGAGCGAGGTCGTGGTACTCCTTCCCGGCCTTCTCGTCTCCGCTGGTGTTCTTGGAGAACTCGTCGGCCAGTTCCTTGCCCTCCTTGCGTGCCTCGGCGGCGCTGATGACCGGTTCGGGCACCTGGACCATATTCAGTCCGGGGTGCTCCCGCTCCAGTGCCGCTCCGAGAGCCTGGTGGCGGGTGAGGGTGGACAGTTGGTCGTCGAGCCAGGTGCAGATGCCCAGGATCTGTGTCAGGTCGCCGGTATCGATACCGAAGCGGTCGAATCGGGACTTGAGGGTCCCCGCGCTGTTGCGCAGGTCATCCTTGTCCCGCGTGTAGGACTTGATCATTCCCTGCATGGCCGTCGGATCTATTGCCGAAAACTCGCCCATTCTTTGCTTCCCCGTTTGCTTCTTTTTTCGAAGTCTTGTCGATGGCGGCGGGTGTGAACTCAGTAGCCCTGCAGGTCCATGTGCAGCATCTTGGCCTCGCCTTGCGAGACTTTCTCCGGGCACTTGGCGATTTCGGCTTCAACGGCAGGAATTAGCTTGCCCACCAATGTCCCGATCCGCTGCTTTTTCCCGTGGAGGTCGTCCCGGAAGCCCGCGGCGACCCCACCCTTCTCGCTGGTCCACACCTTCTTGGCCTGCATGTCGGCGTCAGCCTGCTTGAGCAGGTCTTTCAGGCGTTCGGTTTCCGACCTGAGGTCGTTCCTCAGCGTTACCAGGGCCGCTCGCCATGGATTGTCGACCTTCGGCTGGTCTGCCGGAGCACCCATGTGTTCTCCCCACCATTCCGTCACGCCCGCGTGGACCACAGCAAACAGCGTGATGTTAGCGGGGACCAACGGGTCGTAGATGGAGTGCAGTTGTAAAGGTCCGGCAGTGAACAGCCGTATTGAGAGTGGCGTAGAGTGTGATGCCACTCGCGGACGGCGGGTCCGCAACTCTGTTGTTGATACGGAGAGGAGCGACGTCTCATGGCAATCAGTGGTGCCGATCTCGACGCGCTGAACAAGCTGGTCACTCACTTCAAGAGCCAGAAGATCAACCTGGAGTCGGTGTTCAGTGGTCTGAACTCGGCCGCTGACGAGAGCCACGGCTACTGGACGGGTCCGCTGGCGGACAAGTTCCGTCACGAGTGGACGGCTATGAAGCCGCACCTGCAGAAGATCGTGGATCTGCTGCACGAGGCCCACCAGGCGTCGCAGACCCACCACGACAACATCCGCAGGGCCACCGCCGGTCACTGAGCTCTTTCAGCGCTGCCGTTCCAGAGTGAGGACGGCTGCGGAGATTGACGCCATTCGATTCGGACTGCACCGGGACCTGCGGAGGATCCGCCACGACTTCAGTCGTGCCACGCCACGCTCTACCGGTGCCCGTGCCGTGGACAGCGCTCGGTTGACGGTTTGCTGGGTCGGCGTGAGGTCGCGGCCCGACGGGCGTCTGAGGGGTTTCGTCACCCAGGGCCCGGCTCCCATGTAGGCGCGGTCGGCGAGGATGGGAACACCCTGGCGTTCACAGATCCGGATGATCCGGTGGGCGTGGGCCGCAGTGAGATCGTGCGCGCGGCCGGGCAGCGTCGGCGAGATCCACAGCAGCTGCCCCACCGGGTCGGTCACCACCTGCACGTTCACCCCGTGTCGGCGGTGCTCGTGGGAGAAGTCGGCCCGGTCGCACTCGGCCAGGGTGCCGTCGAGCAGGACGTAGTCCGGGTTGGCCTCGCGCAGGGCGCGCAGCAGGCCAGGTGCGCGGTCGGCGAGCAGGTCGACGACGGCTGCCGTGTATGCGTGGGCGGTGCCGACGGAGATGCCGAACCCGGCAGCGAGCTGGGCGAGGGTGTCGGGCCGGCGCAGGTACACCAGGCCGACCAGGGCACGCTGGTGCGGCGGGAGCTTGCAGCGGCGGTCACCCTCGCGGGTGACGATGAGCATGGGGACCCACTCGACCAGGGCGTGGGCAGGTCGAGTGCGGCAGAATACGGAACCAACGCGGCTCCTGTGCCTGTGGGTTGAGACTTCGAACACCTCCTCCAACGGCACGGGAGCCTCGTGCGTTGCGGGCATCGATCCCGTCACCAAATCAGTGGCCAGGCTGAAAAAGCTCACTGAACCGATCAGGTTCCACGGAGCTTCTTGTCCCGGGCCCGTTCCGACCAACTCGTCGGCCCAGATTGGGGGCGGGAGGGTCGGGGCGAGTGACATCGGACGGACGGTGGGCCGACCGTGGAACTCCGTGATTTTACTCTGCCCTTGATCTCATTTTGCGAAGATTTGCCGTCGTGAACTCCCGGCGCCGGGCGTTTCGGCTGCAACGGCAGAAATCGACTGCCCGTCAAAGTCACGTTGTCTCTGGAACCAACGGGGTGCAGGTGGCGTGTAGTTGTAAAGGAATGAGGGACGCGGATGCTCTGTGAGTGGCGTGAGGTAGCGTGCCACTCGCGGACGACGTGTCCGTAACTTTGCTGTTGATACGGGGAGGAGCGGTCTCCATGGCAATCAGTGGTGCCGATCTCGATGCGCTGAACAAGATGGTCAATCACTTCAAGAGCCAGAAGATCAACCTGGAGTCGGTGTTCAGCGGCCTGAACTCGGCCGCTGAC
Source organism: Streptomyces sp. HUAS 15-9 (assembly GCF_025642155.1). Taxonomy (NCBI): domain Bacteria; kingdom Bacillati; phylum Actinomycetota; class Actinomycetes; order Kitasatosporales; family Streptomycetaceae; genus Streptomyces; species Streptomyces qianjiangensis. The sequence goes on from NZ_CP106798.1 coordinate 5,011,601, forward strand.
GAGAGCCACGGCTACTGGACCGGTCCGCTGGCGGACAAGTTCCGCCACGAGTGGACCGCGATGAAGCCGCACCTGCAGAAGATCGTGGATCTGCTGCACGAGGCCCACCAGGCCTCGCAGACCCACCACGACAACATCCGCAGGGCCACTGCCGGCCACTGAGCCGATCGGGCTCCACGGAGCTTCCTGCTCAGGCCCGGGGTGTGCCGTCCGACCATCGGATGTATCACCCCGGGCCGGTTGCGGTTCTGCGAGGGCCAACCTGGCGAAGGGGCACGGTCGTTGTCCGCGGCTGAGGTCCCGGAGTTCAACTCGCTCGTCGTGTGGTGGGTGTGCCACGAAGTCCCCTCGCCGAACCACTGGGCAGTCTTGAACGGGCGGCGGCCGCATGTCGGCAGGGATGCCGCTGAACGGGGAGAAACGGCATGTCTGAGTTCGCGGGGGTCGACCCGCATCGGGTGCGTCTGCTGGCCAACAAGCTCAAGGATCTGGCGGACACGCTGGCACGTGAGGCGCCGAACATCCGGAAGCTGTTCGACGAGTGGGGCGGAACGCTCAACCAGGCTGCCCTTGCACGGCAGGTGACCCAGGTTCAGGACGACGCGCGGGACATGGCCAAGCGGGCCGACGAGGCGCTGAACCTGCTGCACGGCCAGCGGTTCGTCGACCCGAACGACCCCCACAAGGACTTCATCAACATCCCCTGGGACGTCTCGAAGATCAACACCACGTACGAGGCGCAGCAGGAGGCGCAGAACCTCAAACAGGCGATGGACGATCCGAAGGATCCGTCGTCGCGCGCGACGATCGCGGAGATCGCGCAGTCCCTGCAGGACCACAAGGACGACCCCGCTTATCTGAAGGCCTTCGCCGACGCGGGCGGGATCGCGGACGCGGCGCGGGTCGCCCAGGCGTTGCACCAGGAGGACGGCACCCACGACAACGTGGTGCTGAGCGACGACTCGACGAAGATCGTCGGACAGTTCGCCGACGGGGTCGACCAGATCTTCAAGTACCAGCAAGGCACGAACCCGAAGATCCCGCCGAACGCGGACTACGAGAAGGCGCTGACGCAGCCACAGAGCGGCGACATGTGGTCGGTGGGGATGTTGTTCAAGTACGGCCCGAAGGGCGACGACTGGGACCCGACCGTGCTGTCGCACGTCGGCGGGGCCATGCTGGACTGGCGCAAGGCCCATGACATGAGGCCCGGTTACTCCCCGGGCGGGATCGTCGGAATGGGCTATTCGCCCGAAGCGTACGTGGACCCGAAGAACGCCTGGTACGCGGGGCTCGGCCTCGCGCACAGCTACGTGGACGAGAACTCGCAGGACGCCCTCAGCCGGGTCAACGCCATCGACGCCAACGACCCCTCGCTCGCTCTGATGCAGCGCGTCAGCGAGAACGCCGACGCCGCACGCGGCCTCCTCACCGGGCCCGACGGCGCCAGCCACGCCAAGGAACTGGTCAACGACCACTGGGCCACCCCGGGCACCGGACTCGACGACGCCAAGTGGCCCGCCGCGGTGATCACCGCGGCCACGAGCGACAGGTTGATAAACGGCAAGCAGTCGGCCGAGGCCGCGGTGAACGTCATCAACGCCGGCGCGGCCAAGTACGCCGACGACAAGAACAAGAGCGACTACGAGAAGGAGCAGTACCCGGTCAACACGGAGATCGAGAAGTCGCTGGCCTTCGTGTTCTCCACGTACGTGTCGGACTTCGCGGACACCACCGGCATCGACCAGAAAGAGGCGTCCCTCAAGGGCGACGGCACGGTCATGGTGCCCCGGGCCACCACGTTGGCGTTGCTCAGCGAGATCCTGGAGACCAAGGACAAGGACAACGTCGGCAACGTCATCCAGGCCATCAACGCCCAGATCAGCATGACCTCCCAACAGGGCATCGACGGGGCGAACGGCACATACATCAAGAAGCTCGCCGAACTGCGCGGCATGGTCTCCGCCGCGGGGCACGCCGTGGACATGGACGAGGCGGCGCTCGCCGACGCCGAGCACGCCAAGCAGCTCCTGTGGTTCAACATCGTCACCAGCGCGGCCGCATCCGTGCCGCTGCCGGGCGGCCCGGCGGCACTCGAACTCACCGAGAAGTGGGCACAGGCGGCGATCTGGACGGGCATTCCCTACGGCGGCTCGCAGTTCCCGTCCGGAGCGCAGGCGCAGAAGGAGAGCGACTACCAGGGGTTGAAGTTCCGCGACTCGACGTCCATGGCCCTCCCGCTGATGGCGGGTCTCGCCCGGTCGGGGAAGCTCCAGGAGTGGCGCATCGAGCCGCCGCAGGGCCACCCGGAGTGGGCACAGGGCCACATCGTCATCAGAAACGACAGCGACCGCCAGGACTTCAACGCCTGGTGGCTCAGCACCCTGAAGCACAACGGTCGCACCGTCGAAGATTTCGACCAGGACATGAGGGAGGCGTTCAGCCTTGGAGTGGGTTAAGTCGGTACGCCGGTCTCGGTGGTTGGCGACCGGGGCGGCCTCGGCAGTGCTGCTCGGGCTCGCGGGATGCGGCGGGGGAGACGACGACTGGAAGGAGCCCGAGCAGGGGCAGGCGCTGGTCCTCCTCAGCACGGACTCCGACACCGCGGCCGCCGCATACGACGGTTTCGGCGACATCCCCTCGGGTCTCGCCGTCGGCAAGGACAATCAGGTCTACGGGATGTTCGTCAACCTCGTACGTATCGGGAAGGACCACAAGCTCAAGACCCTGCGACGGCACATCAACGGGCTGCACGGACTCGTCGCCCTGCCCGATGGCTCGTTGGCGGCCGGCGTCGACGGGCAGATCGTCAGGCTGAACGCGAACGGGCAGCAGGCAGGGGTCCTCGCGGGTGCCGAGGGTACGGGGCGCGAGGAAGGGCAGCCGGCCCCGAGCAGCGTCCCGGCGAAGGGGTACCATTTCGCCGACAAATATCCCGTTCCCTTCGCCGTACGGGCGGACGGCTCCGTCCTGATCACGGACGAGGACGTGATCTGGAGCCTCAAGGGCAACACCCTCAAGCGCCTTTACCAGATCCCAGCGGGCTCGTACCGGAGCGGAACGCGTCTGCTTCCGGGCCGAGAGGCGAGCGGGACCAATAGCGTCTACCTGGCCCTTCAGCAGACACTCGGCGGCATCCGGGCGATCGGCCCCGACGGCACGTCCCGAACCATCGCCCTGCCCAGGACCATCGCCGGAGTGACCGGCGATCCATCGGCACTGCATGTGGCCTGGATCACCGGCGACGGCGCGGACGGCCTCTACGTGAACGCCTACGGCACGTCCGCGTCGTATGTGCTTCATCTGGCCGGCGGCAAGGCCGAGGTGATCGTCGAAAGCCACGAAGAGAGCGGCGAACCGAACTCCGCCTGCAAACTGGGCCACCTGGTCGAAGCGAAAAAGCTGCCCTGCCCCATGCCCTACGCCCTGTCCTACTCCGCGTCCTCGGGAAGCCTCGTCATGGCCGGCAGTGCTTCGTACGTCCTGCGCATCCCCGTCAAGTAAGCACCGAGGCAGAGGAATTCACGTGGCCATACCCTATGACGACCGCCTTGAGGTCGTGAGGGCATCGCATGGCAGGAACCGCGCCCGCCGTGGACTGCTTCTCTCGGCCGCCGTCGGCCTGCTCGTCGGGGCCACCGCGTGCGATGGCGGTGACAGTGGTTGGAAGGCGCCGGGCAAGGGGCAGGCGGCGGTGCTGCTCGACCCCGGGCATTCCGGCGCTCTCGACCTCCAAGGCGGTGGCGAACTCGAGGGCTTGACCATTGCCGAGGATGGCACTGTCGATGTGCTGCGTAGCGGTATTCAGAAGATCAAGAGTGATCGCACGGTGGAATCGTTGCGACCCGAACTGACCAACGGCTCGTCCGGACTGGTCGCGTTGCCGGATGGCTCCCTGGTCTTCGGCAAGGACCACGCGGTCCACAAAGTCGACCGGAATCAGCAGGTCGGCATCCTGGCGGGAGTCCCCGGCAAGGAGCGGTCATCTACAGCGCAGGCCCCGAAGTCGGCCGTGGCTGCGGGATTCAGGTTCGGTGACTATGACGTCGCGCCCCTCGGTGTCCGTGCCGATGGCTCGCTGATCCTGCTCGACGGTGATGTGGTCTGGGCGCTGGCCAATGGCCGTCTCACTCGCGTGTATGAGGTCCCGGCAGCCGACCGCAAGGCCCGGGAATTGGACGGCTACCCCAAGGCCGCCGTCGATGGAAAGGGCACGGTCTACGTCACCAGCGGTCCGCGAGGCAGCTCGGCCAGATTCTCCAACATTGCGGACATCGTGGCCATCCGCACCGATGGGACCGCCGCCCCTGTCGCTGTGCCCCAATCAGTCGCTGGTGTCAAAGGAAAGCCAGGCGACCTGACAGTCAACTCCTTCACCGGGGATGGCGCCGACGGCATCTATGTCAATGCCTACGGTGCTGACGGCGAGTACATCCTCCATCTGCATGCCGGACGCGCGGACCTGGTGGCACGTTCCCTGTTCAGGCAGCGGACATCGAAGTCGGCAGGCGTCTGTCCGTTGAAACGCGCGGTGGACGCCGAGAAGTTGACGTTCGATCTTGCCTATACGGTGGCGTACGGGGATGGCAAGCTAATTCTTGGCGGGAATACGGAGTATCTCCTCCAAATCGGCATCAAATAACGGGGACAATCAATGGGCATACCTGACGAGGACAAGCTCGGCTATCTCTGCCGCCAGGACATGAACAAGATCGAGGCGTCCGTCTCGAACATCCGGGCCGCCATCAAGGCCGTCAACAACCTCATCGGCTGCGAGACCTGGGTCGGTTCCGCCGCTGACAAGTGGGGCAATGACTTCCAGGGCCGCATGGGGGCCCTGGGTACGTTGTTCGACTCCTACCCTCCGGAGGAGCAGCGTCTGATCACCAAGGCCCAGAAGGACCAGGCGGACATGGACCGCAAGCGGACGGGTGGAGGAGCGTAGGGTCGCCTGGCTAGTCCCGGCACGGGCCGTCCACGACAGAGCCCGTGCCGTCCGCAGTGTCCGGGACGGTGGCGCAGACCTGCTTGCCGCTGTCCGAGTCGGTGACGGTCACGTGTCCGTTCGTGTCGAAGGAGTCCGCCGCCTGCGCCTCGTACACGCCGTCGGAGGTCGTCACCGACGAGTCCAGCGTGACGTCGCGGGGCGAGGTGCTGCACGGCGAAGGAACGTACGTGGACGCGCCGCGCCCCGGTTCGCTCGGATAGAAGAAGGTCGGTTGCGGGGAGGTGGGGTCGCAGCTGCGGGCCGAGTCCAGTGCCTCGTCGATGATCTGGCGACCGGCCGCGTGGAGTCCGTCGCTCGTCTGCTGGTCCTGGAACGCTTCGCCCAGCAGTATGAATCCGCCCACGGCGCACATGGCCATGCCGAGCCCGAACAGCCAGTTGGTCAGGCGTTTGGCGTCGGGGTCCCTGCGTGACAGCGCGGCCGCCACGTCGGCCGTCAGGACGATCACCGCGCCGGCCCCGAGCAGGGCCCAGGCCGGCCCGGTCGAGATGGGCCCTACGTGCACATTGGGTGGCAACGGCTGAGCGACCAGCATGCACACCGCCCCCGTTCGATGAGTAGTCCGTCACCCGGGCAAGTTGAGCCGCTTCCGGTCCCTGCTGCGCTCTCAGTCATTGATCACGGCCTGTACCTGCGTGACCGCACCCCCCTGGATCAGCACCCCCCGGCCTGCGGGGCCGGCCGAGGACGTGCGGGGGAGGCGGACGCCGAAGAGCTGTTCGCCGGCGTCCGGCGTGGGGGCGAGCAGGAGGCCGTGGCGGTTGCGCCGTGCCTCGACCACGAAGCCGCGGTACTGGGAACCCAGGGCCTCGGCCGAACCCGCTGCGATGACCGCGTGGTCGCCGTCCAGCCCGCTGCGGACGACCTCCTCCAGACCCTCGGCCAGCGGGGTGTCGTAGAGCAGTTCCGCGTCGTCCACGAGGACCGCGTAGCGCTCGGTCGACACCGGCGACAGGAGTTCGGTGAGGTCGTGCTGGGTGGCGTCGCCGGTCAGGACGCCGAGGACGCCGGGTTCTCCTTCCAGTTCCTTCAGCGGGGAGCGCTTCGGGGTGATCAGCACCACGGGCAGGCCGGCCCGTGTCATCGAGCGTGCCATCGCGATCAGGGTGCTCGACCGGCCCGACTTCGGCGGTCCCGCGACGACGAAGCCCGGTCCGGCCTCGGACAAGTCGGCGCCGAGCGGGGCGAGTTCGTCGCCACCGACGCCGACGAGGGCCCACAGGTCCGACGCGGGCGCGAACTCTGGGTCCAGGGCGAGGGCTTCGCGGACCGTGCAGCGTACGGGCAGGGCGTCCACCCGCATCGGGCGGAGCGGGCGTGGGGGACGGGCGTGGAGCCGAGTGGCCTCCGTCGCGATCCGCTGCAGTGCCTCCACCTGCGCCTTGCCCGCCGGGTCGGCGGCGAGCAGGGCGAGCTGGCACTCCTGCACGCCGTCGTCGGTCAGGCGCAGGGCGCGTCCGGGCGGCATGTCCTTGGGTACGGAACGCGGGTTGATGCCGACCATGCCGTAGTCGTTGGGGTCGGTGAGCCGCAGGATGAGCCGTTCGCCGAAGGAGGTGGTCATGGCGCCGGACATGCCGGTGCGGTCGGTTGTCATCACCACGCGCAGGCCGACGGCCGGGCCCTCGCGGAACAGCCGGGTGATGGCTTCGATCAGCTTGCCGTAGTCGTAGCCCTCGAAGGTGGAGACGTAGCTCTCCCAGCCGTCGAGGAGGAGCACCATGTACGGCAGCCGGTCCTCACCCTGGGCCGATGCCCGCTGCTCCGCCACGCTGGAGACGCCGAGATGGGCCAAGAGCTGCTGGCGCCGGGTGATCTCGGCCTGGAGGCGGCCCAGCAGGCGGACGAGGCGCTCGGTCTCGTCGCGGGTGATGATGCCGCCGCAGTGCGGCAGTCGGGTCAGCGGCAGCAGGATGTTGGCACCGCAGTCGATGCCGTAGAGATGGACGTCGGCGGGGCTCGTGGTCGTGGCCAGGGAGGCCGCGATCGTGCGTAGTGCGGTGGAACGGCCGGAGCGGGGGCCGCCGATGATCAGCAGGTGCTCGCCGTCCACCAGGTCCAGGTTGAGCGGGGAGCGCGCCTGCCGGGACGGGACGTCGATGACGCCGAAGACCGCCGGGGCCACGTCGCCGTGTGCGGGGCGGGTCTCCTGGTGCAGGTCGGCGACCGTGACGTGTTCGGGCAGCGGGGGCAGCCACGGGCTGTGCGGCGCGCCGAAGCCCATGCGCTGCGATCCCTCGGCGATCGCGTCGACCAGCACCGCGAGGTCCGTGACCATGGTGCCGTCGTCCCCGTCGTCGGCCCGCCGGGGCAGCGGGCGGCCGATGGAGCCCCAGGGCAGCGGGAGGAGGCCGACGCTCGGCGCCGACGACGCACCGGGGCGTCGGCCACCGATGCGTGCCGACTGGACGGCCACCAGCGCGTTCGCACCGGACCGTACGTACATCCGGCCCGGAGTGGACTTCGAGATGCTCCCGGCGTCCGGGGCGTCGATGACGTCCGCGGATTCGTCCCGGTTCGTCACGCGCAGCGCGATGCGCAGGTTGGTGTTGGCACGGATGTCCTGGCTGACGACGCCCGCGGGACGCTGCGTGGCGAGGATGAGGTGGACGCCCAGGGAGCGGCCACGGCGGGCGATGTCGACGAGACCGGCGACGAAGTCCGGCAGTTCGGCCACCAGCGAGGCGAACTCGTCGATGATGATGACCAGGCGCGGCATCGGCTCCAGCTCCGGCCGCAGCCGCCGGGTGTCGGCGTAGTCCTCGATGTCCTTCGCGCCCGCGTCCAGGAGGATCTCCTCGCGCCGCCGCAGTTCGGCGGCGAGCGAGGCCAGGGCGCGCTCCGTCAGATGCGCGTCGAGGTCGCTGACCATGCCGACGGTGTGCGGCAACCGGGAGCAGTCCTGGAACGCGGCGCCGCCCTTGTAGTCGATCAGGACGAAGTTCAGGGCGTCGGGCCGGTTGTGGACGGCCAGCGAGGTGATGAGCGTCTGCAGCAGCTCGGACTTGCCGGCGCCGGTGGTACCGGCGACGAGCCCGTGCGGTCCGTCCAGCCGGAGGTCGAGGAAGAAGGTTCCCTCGGCGCCGACGCCGACCGGGAAGCGGGTCGTGGCGCCCCCGGACCGCCAGATCCGCTCGATGTCGGCGCCCGTCGGATCGGGCATCTGCAGCAGGCTCAGCAGACGGGCCGCCGACGGCAGCGCGCTGTCCGCGTCGTCGCGGCTGACATCGCGCACCGGCGCCAGCGAGCGTGCCAGCAACTCGCACCAGGCGTGGGGCACCTGGTCGGCCAGCACCTCGCCCAGGGCGTCCAGTCCCGCGCCGCGCAGCACCACGTGGTCCATCGAGCCCATCGGCCAGCAGATCGCCGCCCGGCACTCCTCGGGCAGCAGCCGCTCGTCCTCGTCGACGCACAGCGCGAACATCCCGTACAGCGGGCCCTCCTGGAGGAGCTGCGGGACGCCGGGCACGCGGCGCAGCAGCCGCGCACCGTCCAGGACGATCAGTACGTAGGGGTCGGGCCGCAGCCGGCCCGCCGCGCCCGCCGCGGCTGCCTCCTTGCGGCGGTTCAGTTCGTTGAGCAGCTCGGTGACGCGCTTGCCGATGGTCTCGGCGTCCGAGCCGACGAGGGCGACGCAGTCCTGGCCGATCTGCGGTGCGGCGTGCGGCAGCCAGTGCACCCAGCCCCACGCGGCGTCGGCATCCGGGGCCGAGGAGAGCACGACCAGGGACAGATCGCGTGGACTGTGCAGGACGGCGGCCTGGGCGGCGAACCAGCGGGCGCCCGCCAAGGCCTGGGGCCGTGCTCCGGCCAGGCCGACCACGCCCAGCTCCGTGAACGGCAGGGGCACCGGAACATCCTGGACGGTCGGTGGCTCGGGGGGCCCGTCAGTTGCCTGTCCGGGGCCGGCGACGAGTTCGATGTTCGCCGGAAGATCCGTCACGCCGACGCGCAGGACGAGGGCGTCCGGGTCGGTGAGCCGGCGCTCCCACAGGCGGCGCCGCGGTCCCGTCGCGAACAGCAGGAGGGAGGCGGCGTCCGGGTAGGCGGTGCGCCGCGCCCGCTGGTCTGCGGCGCTGAGGCTCGCCAACTCCTCTTCGTACTTGGCTTTCTGCGCCTTGTACTCCTTCACCGATGTGCGGTTCTTCTTCTTGCCCTCACGGTTCTGACTGACCCATTCGCCCGCCATCATCACCGGACTCATCAGGCAGAACAGCAGCGTGTACACCTGCTTGGTCATGAGGTACATGACCACGCCGAAGATCAACGGTGTGACGGAGGCGATCAGTTGGAAGCGGTGGCGCTCGGCCTTGCGGGGCGGATCGGGAACCACCAGCCGCGCCCGCGGTGGCAGCGAGGACAGCCGGGGCGGACGGTTGTAGGCGAGCCCGCCCTCTCCCATCGGGGCCAGGTGCGCGTCGGGTTCCACCGGGTCGTCGAGGACCAGCAGGGAACCGCCGCAGCGCACGAGCGCGCCCAGCGGCCACTGGCGCTCCGCGGTGACGGGTTCGCCGTCGAGAAGCACCTCCGTGTCGGCCTGCCCCGGGGCCAGGGTGACCCGGCCGTCGACCGCGAGGCTCACGCGCAGCGCGTCCTGGGGAAGACGAGGGTCGGAGATGGCGATGGTGCAGGTCTGCGCCGAGCCGATCGTGGTTACACCCGCGGCCAGCCGGCCGACCCGGCCGGCGCCCGGTCCTCCGGTGACGCGCAGTTCGTAGCGCCCCGACGGCTCGCCCGCCCGCAGGAACGGACCCACGCTGTCGTCGACGGATATGCGCATGCCGTCGCGGAGTACATCGCTCGCGCGGGCGTCGGGGGCGCAGTACAGCCCATCGGCCCACAGATCGGGTGTGGTGGGCGCCGCCGTGCCGTCGAACCGCGGGTCGTACGAAACCTGCGCCAACCTGGCAACGACGGGGGAGGCGGGAGCGGCCGTCGGCGCCAACGCCTTGGCCACCTCGGCAACACTCGCGTCCTCACTGAAGTCAAGATTGACGTCCTGTGGATCCGTGCCTTGCCGGACCACCGTGACGGACACCCGCATCGACCGTGTTCCTTCCTGGGGACCCGTGGCACTGCCACGTTGACATGCCCGCACAGGCTATCCGTCTCAGCCGGGGGTCGCCTCGCGGGCCAGCGGCCTTCGAGGGTCGGCACTCCAACTTGCTTGGCCGCAGGGCTGCAACGAGGTGTTCGCCCTCTCGCAGCTTGATGCCGTGGCAGGCCCGTTCATGTGCCCAGAGCCGCCGGCCGTTCCTCGTCGCCGATGACGAACTCATCGAGATACGGCCCGAGCCGCCGCGCTATGGAGGGAGCCTCCCGCGCACACTCGCGCAGCCTTTCGGCCCGCTTCTTCAGTTCGGCGGCGGCGTCGCCGCCGTCCGTGGCTGCCATTCGCGGTCCCTCCCCCGTTGCCTGCCTGTTCAGTCGCAAGGTGATCTACGACATCGCTGGAGAAGCATACGAGGAGTGCGTGGACCTCGCGATTGCCGCCGGGAATCTCCTTGACTGTCACGGCGTCGTCACATGGCGCCCCGTTCTCAGGCCGGCAGTTGCGATGGGACGTCGCATTTCGCGTCCTTGTGGGCTTGGCGGGCGAAGGACGTCGTGAGGGCGATGAGCTTCTGGCGTGCTTCCTTGTCCGAGACCTCAAGTGGTTTCAGGGCATCGGCCATTACGGTCATGTTCCAGGGCTGTTTACTGTCCTTCTCGCTGGAATAGCAGGGAACCCAGATCGCAGCCACCTCCGTATTGGAGGCGCCCTTGAGGCCGGCGTCGAAGTAGGTGATCTTTCCCCCGGAGTTCGGCGGGATTTCTGTCTTGGCCCACTGCTGCCAGGGCCTTGCGGATCCCATCTCGGCTGTCAGAAGGAAGAGGGACTTATCGTCATCACCTTTGACTGTGCACACGCTCCTGAACTCCCAGTCCCGATCAGGCCTCCACGTTTCGGTGAATTGATATTCGGAAGCGTCGGGCAGCACGGAGTTGAAGATCTCGGCGGCCTGCTGTCGATTGGGAACATGCAGGCAGACATCGTCGGCCTGGATGTGTCCGCGCTTTTCGAAGGCCCCGAGAAGGTAGGCCGCGAGCACAGCCCCGCCCGTAAGGGCGATCACAGCGCCGTAGACGTACGGGTTTCGCAGAAGTCTGCGTTTAGTCGGTTCCGTCAAGGTCGATCCTTCAGTCGCAGTAGAGCCGGGCGGGCGGCTACATCTCGGCGTTGCTGTTGTCGATTAGGGCATCGGCGTCGCTGAAGCCCAGACCTGCCCTGTCGCCGGACCTGGATGCGGCCGCATCGTCGCCGGTGGCGGCTTTGACGGACTGCTCCGTCGTCAGAGATGCTGAGTTCTGAAGTTGGTCCATGCGGCGTACGTTGTGGTAGACCTGCTCCTTTTCTTGAGATCCGTCGCCGTCGAAGCCGTCGAGAATGCCATTGAAGATCTCGCCCGCAGCCGTGCCGGCCAAGCCTCCTGCATAGATTCCCGCTGTACCTGTGAACGGTGCCGCCGCGATGGATTCCGGGGCACGCCCCGCTCTCAGGCCGGCAGTTTGGACGGGAGGTCGCATTTCGCGTCCTTGTGGGCTTGACGGGCGAAGGACGTTGCGAGGTCGATGAGTGTCTGGCGTGCTTCCTTGTCCGAGACTTCGAGTGGTTTCAGGGCGTGGGCAAAGACGGTCATGTTGTATCGGGCTTTGCTTGATTTCTCGTGGGCGTAACAGGGCACCCAGATCGCGGCCACTTCGGCGTTGGAGAGGCCCTTGACGCCGGCGTCGAAATAGGCGCTCTTGCCTCCCGAGTTAGGGGGAATTTCCGTATCGGCCCATTCTTTCCAGGATCCGGCGGAGCCCATAGTGGTCTGAAGATAAAAGAGTGCCTTGTCGTCTTCGTCTTTGACTGCGCACACGCTTCTGAACTCCCAGTCCTGACTGGGTCTCCACGTCTCGGTGAAGTGGTACTCAGAAGCATCGGGCAGTATCGAGTTGAAGATCTTAGCTGTCTCCTGCCGGTTGGGAACATGCTGACAGACATCGTCGGCCTGGATGTGTCCGCGCTTTTCGAAGGCCCCGAGAAGGTAGGCCGCGAGCACAGCCCCGCCCGTAAGGGCGATCACAGCGCCGTAGACGTACGGGTTTCGCAGAAGTCTGCGTTTAGTCGGTTCCGTCAAGGTCGATCCTTCAGTCGCAGTAGAGCCGGGCGGGCGGCTACATCTCGGCGTTGCTGTTGTCGATTAGGGCATCGGCGTCGCTGAAGCCGAGACCTGCCCTGTCGCCGGACCTGGATGCGGCCGCATCGTCGCCGGTGGCGGCTTTGACGGACTGCTCCGTCGTCAGAGATGCTGAGTTCTGAAGTTGGTCCATGCGGCGTACGTTGTGGTAGACCTGCTCCTTTTCTTGAGATCCGTCGCCGTCGAAGCCGTCGAGAATGCCATTGAAGATCTCGCCCGCAGCCGTGCCGGCCAAGCCTCCTGCATAGACTCCCGCTGTACCTGTGAACGGTGCCGCCGCGACGGATACAGTGCTTCCGACCAAAGAACCGCCCCATAGGCTCGCCTTGTCCTTCCATGCACTGTCTCGTGCATTGGCGTCAGCGTTGTCCTTGTCGGCTTGGAACTTCTGGCCGTTGGCGATGATGCCCTGGAACAGTCCGGTCTGGTAGGCGAGTTTGTCAATGGTGGCATCGGTCGACTGCGGATAGGCACCGGGGTGTTTCGCCTGTGCTTCCATCAGCGCGGCAGCGTATACGTGCTGAGAGACGTTGAGTCGGTCGTACCCTTCCTTGTTACGAGACACCGCGTAGAGGAACCGCGTTGCGTCGTACATCCGGATATGGCTGGTAGCCCCGGAAGTCGGATAGAGCTTGTCCTTGTACATGGGATCTGAGTCCAGGCCGCGTTGCAGATCCGGCATGTACTCGGCCGAGATGTTCGCGAAGCTGTCCGACAGGAACCCGTGCTCGAGGAGGCGGTCCTGGTCCTCGGACACCGACTTCACTAGTGCGCTGAACAACTCGGCCTGCTGCTTCGAGTGTTTGATGTCCTCGGCCGTGGCCTGTTCGCCGGGGCGGTGGCCGGTGGTGGCTGCCTCCAGGGCGAGGCCCATCGAATTGAGGCCGGTCACGCTCTCCTTGCCCGGCTTGCTGTCGTCCGGCCACTTGCGGTCCTCGAAGAGGTACTTGAAGTTTGTCTCCGCCTTGCCGTCGTCGCCCTTCTGCTGCCCGGTGAAGAACTTGGTCGACGCGTCGGGGCTGTTGGCGAGTGCCTTCATGTAGCCGGTGAGAGGGTCGTTGCCCTCGTCGTTGCCGAGGTGGTTGACCGTGCTCGTGGTGCCCCAGCCGGATGCGTAGGGCTGGTCGGCTCCGTCCAGGATCCGCTTGTCCTCTTTGACGAGCGCCGTTCCGTAGCCCACGAGGAACTTGTCGTCGTAGTCGCCGTACCGCATGAGGTTGCTCATGACGATGAAGCCCTCGGGTCCACCGGAGTCGCCGTGCGGGGCGGGGCCAGGGTCCCGGATCGGTTTGTCACCGATCGACACCATGTCCTTCTTCCACTTCTGCATCGCCGGCGAATCGGAGTTGGTGGCCGCCGCCACGGTGAGACTCAGGTTCTTCTGCATCTCGTCGAGGTCGTCGGCACGTGTGAAGTCGGAGGTCTCGCCGTATCCGGCAGGCTTGTCGAGGTTGCTCATCTCCTCCCAGAGCTGCAGCGTCTTCTTCGCTCCGAGAGCCCCTACGACCTTCTCCGCGAAGGGGTATTCGTCATAGTTCTGGGCGAAAAGCTGATTCAGCTCGTCGAATTCCTCGGGGCTCAGGTCCTCCGGGTCCTTCTTCGCGAGTTCCGTGGCACGCTTGGCATCCTTGGCCGCGGCGGCGTTGGCGGCTCGGCTCACCTGCGCCTCGTTGATCTGGACCATGCCCTTGAAGCCGGAGTACGGGACGTTGTCCATGTTCATGGCCAGGTGGTAGCGGCGCTTCAGCATGGGCAACTCGTCCTGCGCCCAAGACGCCACGCGTAGCACATCGGAGAGTTCCTGCGTGCCCAGGCCGTAGTAGGCGAGCTGGGTCTTGTAGTAGGAGGCCCGGTCCTGCAGCGTCTCCTGGTCCCGCTGTACGGAGTCGATGGTGCCCTTGAGCTTGTCGGGGTCGATCCCCGAGAAGACTCCCCCGCTGCTTCCCCCGTCGTCCGGGCGCATGCCCTCCCCGTTCCCCTCGTATCGGATCCGCTGCTCTTGAACAGGTCAGTACAGACGTCTGTTGCGGTTCATTGAATTGGCCTCCTCCGGTGTCACTTTCTCCGGCATACTGTCGATTTCGCGCTGGATGTCCTCAAGTACCTTGGTGATGCGACTACGTACCGTCTTGCGGTGACCGGCTGCATCGTCATGCCATTTGTCGGCGTTCTTGCCGACCCAGGACTTCGAGGAGCCCCGGCCTCCTTTGCCGATGTCCGTGGCCGCCCTCTTGAAGGCGTCGACGAAGTCGCCCTGCTCCTTCACGAGTTGCAGCTTGATTTTCTGCAGCCGCTCCCGTTCCGGATTGTCCACCTTTGACTTGTCGCCGTCGGTTCCCATGCCCCTGCCAATCGGTCTGTCAGCGGTTGACGGCTTGGATTTCCTGGACCTTGATGTCCTGGGTGGTGCCGAAGGTGCCGTTGGGGAGGTCGTCGCCGGCGCCGCCGGTGCCGGTCCAGCTGATTTCCCAGGTGATGGTGGCCCGGAGCTTGAAGGTGCCGTTGCCTGAGGAGCGGAGGTACTTCAGGCCGCAGGGCGGAGTCTCGTCGGACTTGCCCTTGGCGTAGGGCTCGCCGATGGAGTGGTCGGCGTTGATGGCGCACTCGCCGGAGGCGGGGAAGGTCTCGGCATCCGTCGTGCCGGGTTCGAGTTTGAGGGAGACGGGCTTCGCGGTGGTCGTGGCCTGGATGTTGAAGCCGGGGACGTTGATGGCCGCCGTGGCCTGGACCTCGTGGAAGGTGGCCTTGTCGAGCCAGGCCCATGTCGGCAGGTTCACTTTGGTGGTGGCCTCGGGCGCGAGGGTCACCTTGGTGCCGGGCAGTTGCATGCGCTGGTACGCGAGGGCGGCAAGGATCTCCGGAGTGATGGCCTCTTTGTACTGGGCCGGTGGGGTTTCGCCGTTGTCGACCCAGAAGGGGAGGTCGTTGCACGAGCCCCGCTTGAGTACGTCGGGTTCGTCGGGATTCTCGACAGCGGCCCAGAACATCCCCTCGCCGTCCTTATCGACGTTGTAGTCCTTGTAGCCGGGGGTGTCGGTCCAGCCGTAGTCGTCCTCGTAGTGGCGCTGCATCTCGCCGATCGCCGCGCCTGCGGTGCCGCCCATACCGGGCGTGTTCTTGGCGCTCTCGATCTGCTCGGACATCTTCTTCTTGAAGTCCTTGGCGCCGAGGTAGGGGGCGTACCAGCAGGGCGGGGGTGTCCAGTTGACGTCGGAGGACGTCACGTTGCCGGTGCTGCCGTCCTTGGTGACGGCGCCGGAGTACTGGATCTTGGCGGCGGCGTAGATGCCGGTCGAGTCCCCGCCGCCCGACTGCTCTGTGTCGGCGCCCTTGTCCTTGCCCGTCGGCCCTGCCGCGTGGGCCGGTTCCGCGAGGACGAGGACGCTGAGGGCCAGAGTCAGGGCCCCGGCGCCGAGCAGTATGCGTCGCGATTCGCTCACTGGCACTTCGCCGCCTTGGTCTGGACGTACACCTTGGACGCCTGCCACAGGTCATCGGCTGTGGGGAGCTTGACCATGACGATCTTGAAGTAGTCGAAGTCCGCGAGACTGGGCTTGGTCTTCAGGACCTTCCCCGTCTTGATCTCCTTGCCATAGAACTTGGTTGAGTCCACACAGAACGCCACCTCCACAGCCTGGTTATTTGTGGCGGACCGGGTGCTGACGTCGTAGTGGCGCTCCGTGCCGGTCGCCGTCCAGCCGCCCTTGATCCAGTTGTTGATCTGCACCTGCGCGTAGTGGAGCCCGTCACCGGTGGCGTACGCGGTCAGGGCCGCGTCCTTGGTCGTGCGCTTGCCGATGCCCCGGTAGATGGCGCGGAGGTAGTTCGCGGAATCCTCCATCGCCGCCGCCTCGTTCTTGTCCTTCGGCTTGTCCCAGTCGAAGACCATGGTCAGGTCCATGTCCTTGGGCAGTGACACGTCCACGCCGTCCGGCTTGTCCTCTGCTGGTGCTCCTGAAGCGGATGCCGAAGCCGTCGGCGTCTTCGTTCCCTGGTCGGCGCCGGCGATCTTGTCCTTGTCGCTGGCCTTGTCGTCACCGCTTCCGCAGGCGGTCAACAGCAGTGCTGCCGTTGCCGCCAGCGCGGCAGCAACGGGCAAAGTACGGCGCTTCACAGTGAACTCCCCGTGAGAAAAAAGACCATTCAAGAGAGCCGACGCTATCGGGGAGGTTCTCGGTTTCGCCAGAGCGAACTTCCCCGTGAATGGTGATAAGTCTGGGCGCATGGGGTGCTTGGGGGTGTGACCTGTGTCCCTGATCGTGCCCGAACGGATGACGACCTCAGATGCGTTGGGGCGCTGTGCCAGGGCCGCTGTTCCTGGATATCCCGCCGTTCCGGCTCCCGGAACCAGTGCCCCTGGACCCGGCTCGCCGTGCCCGTCGCGAAGGACACGTGGCCGCGCGTCACGAGGTTCTCGCCCTCGGGATGTTTCCAGTGATGTCGGTACGACGGCTCGATCGCGGTCTGGCATCCTCACGGTCATTCACGGTGACGACCCCCTCACCCGGCCGGGTGACACTGTTCAGACCGTTCCCCTGGTAACCCCCGCAGTGCCGACGACAGTTCCGGCAGTCGACGCCCCGGCCGCTCGGGCCTCGCCAGGCGACGATCACGGCACGTGTCGGCCGACCCGACGTGAGCAATTCGTGCAGGCCTCATGGGTGCGCGGTGACGGTCGTGGGCGCGGGCCGTGCGCGAGCAGGGCGTTCTGGATTCGCCCGCGCACAGTTCGGCCTGCCTTCGCGTCCCTGTACTCCCAACCGCCGTACAGGTCACCGCCGTTGCAGATCGCAACGACGATTTCAGTGAGGTCAAGGTGTCCGGGTGTGCCTTGAGGGGCTTATGTGCGGCTGATACGGTGCGATCGCTTGACACTCGCCCCGCTGCCGAGTAATCGACCGAGTCGGGGTGATTGGTGTGGAGTCTCCGCTTTCACGTGGGTGACAAGCGTTGACGGAGTTTCAGAGTTCTCGATAGACAGAGTCTTGGGTTACGGGGAGCGGTTGCGTGAAGATCCAAGAGCGTACGGGGGCGGGCGCCGGTCGTTCCGCCGCTCCAGCTCAGCCGTCGGTCGGTGACCGGCTTCCCACGCCGCCTCGTGAGCGCAAACCGGCACTTGCGGCCCTGGCCGTCCTGCTGATCCTGCTCGGCGCGCTCGGTGCGACCACGCTCGTGCTGCGTGCCGGTGACCGTATCGAGGTCGTCAAGGTGACGAAGCAGATCGAGGCCGGGGAGTCCGTCGGTGACAACGTGACCTCCGTGATGGTCGCCGCCGACGACAGCATCAACTACGTCAAGTGGTCCCAGCTGGGCGACCTCAAGGCCCTCAAGGCGAAGTCCACGATCTACGCGAACACGATCGTCGTGGGGCAGATGTTCGCCCAGAGCAGCAGCCTGCCCGCCGGCAAGGCCGCCGTGGGTGTCGCCCTCAAGCAGGGCCAGTACCCGGCCGACATCAAGTCCGGTGACGTCGTGGCCGTCTACAACGTCAGCACCAGCAGCTCCGGTTCCGACAAGACCGGCTCCGGCGCGGGCTCCACCACCTCCGGCGGCGGCGCCATCGTCGATTCCGCCAAGGTCGAGACGGTCGCCGACAACAGCGACGCCACCGTGAGCACCGGCAACCTCTCGGTCACCCTGCTCGTCGACCAGACCGACGCCGCCGACGTGGCGCGTGCCGCGTCCGCCGGTGCCGTCGCCATCGTGCACGTTCCCGGCAACGGCAACTAGAAGGCGGCACGCACCCCATGGCGCTCATCGCAATCGCCGCCGACAAGGGTTCTCCCGGCGTCACCACCGCGGCCGTCGCCCTCGCGGCGGTCTGGCCGCGCCGCGTCCTGCTCGCCGAGACCGACCCGGCGGGCGGCGACCTGGTCTACCGCAGCGCCGCCGCGCACGGCGGACCGCTCAACCCGAACACCGGCATGCTGTCCATAGCCGCGACCGCCCGGCGCGGACTGGTTCCCGATCAACTGTGGGACCACGTGCAGCCGTTGAGCGGGGGGCTCGAGGTGCTCGTCGGGCTCGGCGTCGCCGAGCAGGCCACCGGGCTCGCCGGTCTCTGGCCCACCCTCGGACACGCCTTCGCCTCCCTCGCCGACTCCCCGAACGCGCCCGCCGACGTCATCGCCGACTGCGGGCGGGTCAGCGGGGAGACCCCGGCCGTCGAACTGTTCCCGCACGCCGCCCTCGTGCTGCTCGTCTCGCGCACCGAGCCCGAGGCCCTCGCCCGGGTCCGGGACCGTGCCGCCGCCCTCTCCACCAAGCTGCACGGCGGCCCGCGTGGCGCCGCCACCCTCGCCACCCCGCTCATCGGCGTCGTCCTGATCGCCGACCCGAGCAGCTCGGCCAAGCTCGTCAACCAGGTCAACGACATGCTGGTGCACGCCCAGACGGGCGCCCGTGTCGTCGGCACCGTCGCCGACGACCCCGCCGGCGCCGACCAGCTGGCCGGCCGCAAGCGCGGCCGCCTCGACAAGTCCCTGCTCATTCGCTCGGCCCGCAAGGTCACCGCGGACCTCCACCAGCAGTACGGCGCCGCCTGGGCCGTACCCGCTCAGCAGGGCCACGCGGGAGCCGGCCGATGACCGCTGTCGACCACCAGTTGGTCAAGCGGTTCCGGCAGGACGCCGGCGACCGCATTGCCGAGCAGCGCCGCCTCGACCAGGTGGGCGGCGTCGCGCCGATGTCCACCGAGGACGAGCGGCAGTACGCCCGCGCGGTCATCGCCCAGATTCTGGAGGAGTACGCCCGCACCGAGATCAACGCGGGCCGCACCCCCCTCGACGCGGAGACCGAGGAGCAGTACGCGGCCGCCGTGCACGCCGCGCTCTTCGGTGTGGGCCGGCTCCAGCCGCTGCTGGACAACCCCGACGTCGAGAACATCGACATCAACGGCTGCGACCAGGTCTTCGTCGGGTATTCCGACGGGCGGGAGGTGAAGGGGGACCCGGTCGCCGAGACCGACGAGGAGCTGATCGAGCTCATCCAGGTCCTCGGTGCCTACTCCGGTCTGTCGTCGCGTCCCTTCGACTCCGCCAACCCCCAGCTCGACCTGCGGCTGCCCGACGGCTCCCGGCTCTCGGCCGTCATGGACGTGGCCCGGCGGCCCGCGCTGTCCATCCGTCGCGCGCGCATGGGCAAGGTCTTCATCTCCGACCTCGTCGGCAACGGGACGCTGACGCCCGAGGTCGCGCACTTCATGGCCTGCGCGGTCCGCGCCCGCAAGAACATCATGATCGCGGGCGCCACCAACGCCGGCAAGACGACGTTGCTGCGCGCGCTCGCCAACGAGATCCCGCCGCACGAGCGCCTGATCACCGTCGAGCGGGCGCTGGAGCTCGGGCTCGACACCTTCCACGATCTGCACCCGAACGTCGTCGCCTTCGAGGAACGGCTGCCCAACTCCGAGGGCCAGGGCGCCATCACCATGGCCGAACTGGTCCGTCGTTCCCTGCGTATGAACCCCTCCCGCGTCATCGTCGGTGAGGTCCTCGGCGACGAGATCGTGACCATGCTCAACGCGATGTCGCAGGGCAACGACGGCTCGCTGTCCACGATCCACGCCAACAGCTCCAGCGAGGTCTTCAACCGTATTTCCACCTACGCGTTGCAGGCGTCCGAGCGGCTGCCCATCGAGGCCAGCCAGATGCTGATCGCGGGTGCGGTGAACTTCGTCGTCTTCATCCAGCGGCGCAACAACTACCAGACGGGCGGCCGCCTCCAGCGCATGGTGACCTCCGTCCGTGAGGTCAACGGCGTCGACGGGCGCGTGCTGTCCAGCGAGGTGTTCGCGGAGGCCCCCGACGCACGGGTCGTACCGCACGCGCCCATAGCCTGCCTGGAGGACCTGATGGCCTACGGCTACCAGCCGCACGGGGCGTGGGGGTGACCGGCATGACGTACTCAGCGCCCACCTACGCGGCTCTCGGCTCGCTCGGCTCCCTCGGCGGTCTCTTCTCCACCGAGGTCCTGTACTCGATCGGCAGCGGAGTCGCCGTCGGCGGCGGGCTCGGGTTGCTGATGATCGCCGTACGCGGACTGCCCGCCAAGCCCGAGCACGAGAAGCAGAAGGCCAACGAACGGGCCGCCGAGCTCATCCGGTTCGCCGGCCGGCGCGGCTCGCTCGCCGCCATCATCGGGCTCGCCGTTCTGCTGCTCACCCGCTGGGCGGTGGCCGGTATCGCGGCCGGTGTCCTCGTCTTCTTCTGGGACCGTCTGTTTGGCGGCGCCGCCGAGGAACGGGCCGCCATGCGCCGCGTGGAGGCCCTCGCCTCCTGGACGGAGTCCCTGCGCGACACCATCGCGGGCGCCGTC
The DNA here is from genome assembly GCF_025642155.1 of Streptomyces sp. HUAS 15-9. Taxonomy (NCBI): domain Bacteria; kingdom Bacillati; phylum Actinomycetota; class Actinomycetes; order Kitasatosporales; family Streptomycetaceae; genus Streptomyces; species Streptomyces qianjiangensis. The sequence continues at coordinate 5,032,151 of NZ_CP106798.1, forward strand.
GGCCTGGAGCAGGCCATCCCGGCGTCCGCCCGCGCCGCGGCCCCCGTGCTGCGCCCGCATCTCGACGCCCTCGTCGACCGGCTGCGCGCCCGCACCCCGCTGCCGGAGGCGCTCCAGCACCTCTCCGACGAGATCGACGACGCGTCGGCGGACATCATCGTGGCGGCCCTGATCCTCAACGCCCGCCTGCGCGGCCCGGGTCTGCGGCAGGTCCTCGGCGCGCTGGCCAAGTCGGCGCGCGAGGAGGTCGACATGCGTCAGCGCGTGATGGCCCAGCGGGCCTCCACCCGCCGCTCGGTGCAGATCGTCGTCGCCGTGTCGATCGCGTTCGTCCTCGGCCTCGCCGTCTTCAACCGCGACTTCGTGCAGCCGTACGGCACGGCGGTCGGCCAGCTCGTCCTCGCCGTCGTCTGCGGCCTGTTCGCGCTCGGCTTCTGGTGGCTGCGCAAGCTGTCGACGATCGAGACGCCGGAGCGGTTCCTGGTGCGGGACGAGTCCTCGGTGCAGTTCGTACGGCCGCGCACGCCGGCCGGGCAGGGCCCCCAGCCCCAGCCGTTCCCGTCGGAGGAAGGGGTACGCCGGTGAGCCTGACGATGCCGATCCTGGTCGGCGTGGTCCTCGGACTGGGCGTCTACGCGCTCATCCGCGCCTTCATGCCGACGAAGCGCAGCGCGGTCGCGCAGGTCGCCCGGATCGACGCGATGCGGGCGCGCGGAACCGCGTACGAGTCGGTCCGGCAGACCAAGGACACCGGACGCTTCGGCTCGCTGCGGGCCGAGATCGGCGCCCGTGTCTCCGAGTTCTACCTCCAGCAGGGCTGGGAACAGCGCTCGCTGCGGGCGGATCTGGCCGTCCTGGACCGCAGCTGGGAGAAGTTCCTGGCGACCAAGGTGCTGCTGGCGACTGCGGGACTGTTCTTCGGCCCGTTCCTGTTCGCGGTGGTCTGGACGCTGGGCTTCGGCTCCAGCCCCGTCATCCCGGTCTGGCTGGCGCTGCTCTTCGCGGCGCTCTTCTTCTTCCTGCCCGACCTGGAGGTACGGCGGGACGCGGCCGAGAAGCGCCGCGACCTGCGGCGCGTGATCGGGGCGTACCTGGACCTGGTGTCGATGAGCCTGGCGGGCGGCCGCGGTCTCCCCGAGGCCCTCATGGCCGCCGCCGAGGTCTCCGACGGCTGGGCCACCCAGCGCATCCGCAACGCCCTCGCCGACGCCCGGATCACCGGCATCAGCCAGTGGCAGGCGCTCGGCGCGCTGGGCGAGGAGCTGGGCGTCGAGGAGCTGAAGGACCTGTCGGCCTCCCTGGCCCTCGTCGCGGACGACGGCGCCAAGGTCCGCGAGTCGCTCGCCTCCCGCGCCGAGACCATGCGCCACCGCGAGCTGGCCGAGATCGAGGGCAGCGCGGGCGAGAAGTCGCAGTCGATGCTCGTGGCACAGCTGCTGCTGTGCGCCGGGTTCCTGGTGTTCCTGATCTTCCCGGCGGCGATGCGGGTGTTCCAGGTCTGAGCCCCATCCACAACCGCGAATCGTTTCGAGAGGACAACTCATCATGAACGGACGGAACTTCGGCACGGGGATCCCGGCCGTGGACTTCCTGGTCACTTTCTTTCAGGCCCGCGTGGAGCGCGCCCGCTCCGGCGAACTGGACCGCGGCGCCTCCGCGGTGGAGTGGGTCATCATCTCCGCGGTCGTCGTGGCGATCGTCGGCGTGGTGGCCGCGATCATCAACGAAGCGCTGAAGAGCGGAGCCGACAAGGTCGGTGACTGCATCAAGGGCGCCAGCGCGGACAAGACCTGCTGATCAGGCGTACGACGACGGGGAAGACGGGGTTGTTTGTGGGCGTGGGCAGATGGGCGCGCCGCCGGGCGGGGGCCGTGCGCGGCGACTCCTGTGACTCGGGCATGACCGCGATCGAGTTCGTGCTGCTCACTCCCGTCCTGTTCTTCATGATCTTCGCGACCGTCCAGTTCGCCCTGTATTTCTTCGCCGACCACGTGGCCCAGGCGGCGGCCCAGGCGGGTGCCCGCAAGGCCCGCGCCACGGCCGACGAACAACCGGGTGCCTGGCGCGGCGAGGCGCGGGACGTGGTCGACTCCTACATCCGCCAACTCGGCCCGCAGCTGGTCCTGTCCCCGGACGTGACGACGCTCCAGCCGGAGCAGAACACGGTGGGGGTGGAGATCTCGGCACGGGTGCCGACGGTGTTTCCCGGGCTGGACCTGACGGTGCACGCGCAGTCCTCGGGCCCGGTGGAGCGCTTCGTGAAGGAGGAGAACTAGGTGTCACCCGAGCCGCCCCTCGACTCCTCGCGCGGACGACTCACGGGGGACGATCGGGGCCTGTCCACCGTGGAGGTGGTGATCCTCGCCCCGGTGATGATCCTCTTCATCCTGGTCCTGGTGGCCTTCGGCCAGCTGGTCGACGGCCGGGGCGCGCTGGACGGCGCCGCCCGCGACGCGGCCCGCGCGGGCTCGATCCAGAAGGACCACGCGACGGCCATGGCGGAGGCCCGCAAGGCCGCCGAGGCGGACCTGTCGGACGTCTGCTCCGGCCCGGTGTCCGTCGTCCAGACCAGCCAGGGCTTCGCACCCGACACCATCTTCACGGTCGAGGTGAGCTGCCAGGTGCGGGGCCTGGCGATGCTGGGCCTGAACGTCCCGACACGGCTGTCGGCGAGCTTCAGTTCCCCGCTGGACCCGTTCCGGAGGACGGCGTGAGACGCGATGTCGTACGGGAACGGTACGTACGGGAATGGTGGGCGGCCCGCCGCTCGCGGCTGGACGACCACGGCTCCGGCGCGGGCGCGGTCATCATCTTCGCCCTGGTCTTCCTCTCCCTCTCCGCCTTCGTGATCGACGGCGGCCTGTCCATCTCCAAGCGTGAACGCGCCGCCGACATCGCGGAGCAGGCCGCCCGCTACGCCGCCCAGGACATCGACAAGGAAGCCCTCTACGACAACGAGGGCGGCCCCGCGCCGATCAACTTCCAGGACTGCGACGCCCGGGTGAAGGCCTTCGCCCGCGAGATGGACATGAACGGCGCGGACATCGCCGCGACCCACTGCGTGGCGGCCGACGCCCAGCGGGTGGAGGTCGAGGTGCAGTTGACGTACCAGCCGGTGTTCACCGGGATGTTCTACGGCGGCGACGTGGTGGTGCACGGGCAGGCGGCCGCGAAGAACGAGGTCGGCTGATCCGGAGGGGACATCGCTCGGGCCTGCTCGGACCTACTCGGGCTTCCACTGCGTGGCGGTGACCACGTAGGTGGGGAGGTCGTCGTTCGAGGGGTCCTTGCCGACCTTCGTGATCCAGAGGTGGATGACGGGACCCTCGCTGGATTCGATGCACAGACCGGTGCCCGTCTTGAGCACCGAGCCGTTGCGGATCCTGCTCAGGGGGACCGGGTTGGCGAGCGTGGCCTCACGGGCGGTGTCCCGGCACTGGGTGGGCGTGGGGCGCTCTTGCGTCGTCACGTTGAACGCGCCGCTCTCGTCGGCGAGATGGATGCCGTTTCCCTTGATGGGGTCGGGGCAGTCCGTGTACGTGAGCCACTGGCCGGAGGTCGGCAGGTAGGCGTCGTTCAGGGAGACCGAGAGGTCGTCCAGATCGAGCGTGGTGACGTCGGACGGGCTGCACAGAGTGCCGGATCCGACGTCCTTGGCGGTCGCCGTGAATTTTGGGGCACGCAGCACCAGGTTCTTGTTCCGGACGCTGATCTGCCACCCGGCCTCGGTCTTCGGAGCGTCCGGACCGGCGGAGGCTCCCGCGCCGACCGAGGCAGCACTCGCTTTCGGGCTCCCACCCCCTGCGGAGCCGGACTTGGCGCCTCCGGACGCGCTCGACGAGTTGTCCGTGCCGTTGTCATCCCCGAGCATCCGGTACGCGGCGACGGAGCCGCCCCCGATCACGAGAACGCCCGCGGCGATGGAGGCGAGCAGCGGTGTACGACGCCGCCGGGGAGCCGGGGCCGCTGACGCGGGCTCAGCGAGGGGTGCGGACTGCGGCGGGTACGACGGCGCGGTCGGCGCGGCGGCCATGGAGACCGCGCCTGGTGCGCTCGCCGGGCGCGTGGGCGCGGCCGCCGCGAAGGCGGCCTCGGGAGAGAGCCCCGGCTGGGTGGACACCGGGGCCGGCGGCGCCTGCGGGGGCAGCGCGCCGCTCGGGGCCGCGGCGGAGGAGTAGAACCGCATCGTCCGCTCCTGCTCAGCGATCTGCTCCACCACGGCCTGCGGCAGCCACCAGCCCTCGTGCCGCATCAGGCCTTCCGCCCCGGCCAGGTCGTGGCACGCCTCGATGATCTGGTCGGGAGTCGGCCGGGCGGTCGGATCCTTGCCGAGGCAGGCGGCGACGATGCCGCGCAGTTCCTCGGGGCAGGCGGTGAGGTCGGGTTCGGTGGAGACGATCCGGTACAGCAGGGCGTGCGAGGACCCGTCCCCGAAGGGGTGCCGTCCCGTCGCCGCGAAGTACGTGATCAGGCCGAGGGCGAAGACGTCCAGGGCCGGGGTCACCGCACCGCCCACGGCCTGTTCGGGTGCCATGTAGGCGGGCGTGCCCAGACGGACGTCCGTGCCGGTGAGCGCGGTCGTGTCGGCGGCACGGGCGATGCCGAAGTCGATGACACGGGGTCCGTCGGAGGCCAGCAGCACGTTGGAGGGCTTCAGGTCCCGGTGAATGACACCGGCCGCGTGGATGGTCTGGAGGGCCTCGGCGATGCCGGCCGTCAGCTGCAGTGCCGTCCGCACCGGCAGTACGCCGTGCTGGTGAACGGCCGCGGCGAGCGAGGGCCCCGGGACGTATCCGACGGCCAGCCAGGGCTCGGGCCCGTCGGTGAAGCTGTCGAGGACAGGTGCGGTGTAGGGGCCCTGTACGCGGCGGGCGGCGGCGACCTCCTGGGTGAAGCGCTTGCGGAACTCCGGATCCTGGGCGTACTCCCGCCGCACGGCCTTCAGCGCCACCGGCTGCCCGCCCCGTGTGTGCGAGAGGTACACCACGCCCATCCCGCCCTCACCCAGCCGGGCACGGAGTCGGTAACCGGCTATCTCCTGGGTGTCGTCCGGCGCCAGCGCTTCCATCGGTGGGTCCTTCTAAGGTCGTTGGAGTGGCCATGTTACGGATGCGCCGGGAGGCAAAAGGGAATCGGTCTCGATGGCCCTGATCGCAGCCCGCTGTGCTCACCCGAACTGGCACCCTGAACGGGAAAACGTCGAAGTGCTGATGGAGAACTACGCGTCTCCGAGCTGCCGCAGGTCCACGTATCCCGCCTTGAAGTCCGGCGAACTCATGTCGACGTTCATGTGGCCCCCGTCGATGGTCTCGACCTTCCAGAGCTTGCCTGCGATCTCGACGGTGGCACCGGGGCGGAGGTTGTTGTAAAAGGCGTGGGAACCGGAGTCGGCGGCACTGATCGTGGCACTCGGCGGGTCGCTCTCGATGTCCGTGACCACCGCACCCATGCCCTGCGGTCCGTTGTCCGGAACGTGCCAGCGCAGGCGCCAGTGACCTTCGTACGTGGTCGGCCAGACGGGCATGTGTTTCCCCTTGTGCGTCGAAGCAGGCAGTCCCGGTGCGGTGAGGACCACGCGGTACGTGCAGATCTGAGAGACGGTGTACGTGTGCCCGCCGAGCGTGACCTTCTGGGCCGGGCGTACGGTCTGCCGCGCATTGCCCACGGCGAGCTCGGCGCTGCGATGCTTGCCGTCCGCCTTCGCGTCCGCGTACTGCACCTTGGTGCCGCCGGGCAGAGAGGCCGACGCGGCGCGCAGCACATGAAGACCTTTGGCAGCCTTGTCACCCTCGCACTCGGGCCCCTTGTCGGCCGGCGGTGGCGTGTATCGCGTCGTGGGCGACGGCGACGGGTCGGCCGTCGGGCTGCCCGATGTCCCGCAGGCGGCCAGCAGCAGCAGGCAGGGAAGGGCTGTGGCGATTCGTACTTTGCTCATTGGGTCCCCTGGAGTTCCTGCGGGCTGTTGAAGTACTTCTGGTAATCCGCGGGTGAGACATGGATGTCCTGGCCGTTCGGGGGACCCCACGGGTTGCCCAGGATCATGTTCCCGCCACTGTCGAAGCCCTTGACGTAGAAGACATGCCGGGTGACGTACCCCGGCTGCCAGTTCGGGTTGAGGCCGTTGTTCTTCAGCTCGTCGCCGGACGGAGTGGCGACGATCACCGGATGGTGTGATTCGAAGGACTGCTTGATGTCGTCGAAGTTGTTGTCGAGCGACTTGGAGTCATGACCAGTCACGTACGGCGGGGCCATGTTGGTCTGGTCCCACTCGGTGGCACCGTAGTCGCCCTTCTCGGCGCGGTCGTAGAGCTTGTCCCCCATATGGTTGTCGGGGGTTCCGCCCTTGTCGCCGCCGTACATCAAGGCGAACGCCTTCTCGTAGTACGCGGGCCAGGTCTCGTTCTTGCCGTGGGCGGAGACCAGGTTGCCGTTGGCGTCCATGGGAAGGTCCGGCGTCACCGTGACCCAGTGCTGATTGCCGTCCTTGTCCCAGATCCGGACGTCCACCGTGCCGTTGGGATTCTGCTTGATCCCTTCGGCGATGAACTTCGGATTCGCCTGGGCCGTCGCGGTGAGGGACGCGATGTACCAGCAGTCCGCGAACTGACCCTGCGAGATGCTCGACGCGTCGACCTTGCCCGGGGTGGCGAACAGCGGATCGCTGGGCATGCCGTAGCGCATGCCATTCACGCCTTGGTTGAGCTGGGAGTTGTATCCCTGGAGCCACGCGTCGGTGGTGTCGAACCCCGGCTGGATTCCCGGGAAGGCCGCCTCCAGCTTGGCCCAGTGCGTCGGTCCGGCCTTCCTCAGCAAGCCGCTGAGGTGGTCGCGGAACTGGGCCTCGGGTATGCCGTCGTGGGACTCCCACCACCACATGCCGCTGTCGTCGGTCTTCTTCGCCAGGTCGCCGTAGCGGCGGAGGTCCTCGGCCGGGACCTTGGCGAGGAAGGCGTCGAATTCGGCGGGGGACAGGGCGTTGAGCTCGTCCTTGACCCTGTTCAGATCGTCACGGTTGCCGTCGTCGCCGAAGCCCTTGCCGTCCAGCGCGGCGATGTCCTCCAGCGCCTGGTTGATCTTCTTCTCGTCCGGGGCCTTCTCGTCGGCGAAGGCGAGCGCCGGGTCGATGTTGTACCCCTTGGCGAGGAGTTCGTTGCACTTCTCCAGCTGGTTGCAGCGGCGCGTGATCGAGTCGGACATGTCGTGCAGCTCGTGGCCGAGTGATCCCGGCAGGGTGCCGCCGCCGAACAGCCAGCCGAAAGGGCCGGAAAAGGGGTTGCCGACTAGCGGTTCGAGGGCGGGGCTCGTGGTTGCGGGTTTGCCACCGAGCAGCCCCTGCGCCTGGGTCAGCACCGCGGAGACGTCGCTGTGCAGCTTGCCCGCGTTGTCACCCAGCGTCTTCAGATCGCTACCGAGGCTGCGGATCTGCGGGATGTCGAAGCCGGCGAATGGCATCGACTCACCTGCCCGGCTTGCTGCTCTGGGCCTTGCGGGCCTCGTCGTCGAGGTTGCTCGCCTCGGTCTCCCACCGTCGGGCGTCGGCCATCAGATCACTGGCCATCGAGTGCAGCGAGCTCTTGCGGGCGCCGAGGGTGGCCGTGGACGCGTCGGCGAAGGGGCCCTTCCATATGGCCGGCGTTGCCTGCGACACCGCCTTGTCGAGATACGGCCCGAGCGACCCCGCAAGGGTCCGGGCCCTGCGTGCGCACTCGCGCAGGTCGTCCGCCCGTTTCTTCAACTGCGCGGGCGTCTCGCCCTGTTCGTCCGGTCTTACCATGTCAACCCCGTAGTCCATCGGCCGTCAGGCACCGAGCGCCGATGCTAACAAACGGCCGAATCGGTCAAGTCGGTTCGCTTGTGTGACAGTTACCGCACCCTTACGAAGTGCGCAGCGATCCTTCACAGGGCAACGCCGTATGTCGTCCGACCTGTCGCCACCCCAGCCGCAGGCGGTCAGCAGCAGGGCCGCGGCGGTTGCCACGGTGGTCAGGGGCAGGCTGCGGCGGGCCACGGTTGAGTCTCCCCGGTGTCCGGCGTGTGCAACTGGGAACGACGCTATGGGTGGTGATCGGTCCTCCGGTCTCCGGCCGTCTCTTCGACGCCGTCAGTCGCACTCCATAGGATCTCGGTAGGCTCGACCCACCCCCCGAACCAACTCCTCCCACACACGACCCAGGACACCCGCCATGGCGCGACGCAGCACATCAAGCTCGACGGGAAGCCCCGCGGGCCCGCGGAACCGGACACCGCAGCCGGTGCGCGTGCGTCGGCGTTCGTTCGGGGACTTCGTCAAGGCGTTCTTCGCGTTCGTCGCCCTGCTCGTGCTCGTCGTCGGCGTGCCCGGCGCCCTCGCCGTGGAGGTCGGGTGGCCGCTGCCGCACGGGGTGCCGAGCCTCGACTGGCTGCAGCAGGAGATCACGGTCCAGACCTTCCTGCACGTGCTCACCGTGATCGTGTGGCTCGCCTGGGCCCAGTTCACGGCCTGCGTGCTGGTGGAGGTCAAGGCCGCGCTGTCCGGCGTGGGCATCCCGGGGCGTGTCCCCGGCGCGGGTCCCAGCCAGCTGCTCGCCCGGCAGCTCGTCGCCGCGCTGCTGCTCGTCGGCGCCACCGCGGCCGGCCTCACGCCGGGGCTCTCACAGCTCGGACACAGCCTGGAGGGGAACCAGAAGGGGACCGTCGCCGCCGCCCAGCAGACCCCCGGCCTCTTCGCACAGCAGCAGGAGCAGGCCGCCAATACCGCGGCCGCGCTCGCCGAGCAGGCCTCGCACGCCACCGCCCACGCCGACGCCGGGGGCGGCACGGCCAGGCACGGCGACACGAAGTACTACCGGATCCAGCCGCCCGAGGGCCGTCACCACGACTCCCTCTGGGAGATAGCCCAGCGGCACCTCGGCGACGGCCGCCGGTACAAGGAGATCTACGAGCTCAACAAGGACCGGATCCAGCCCGACGGTTCGCGTCTGTCCGAGGCCAGCCTCATCCGTCCCGGCTGGATCATGGAGATGCCGGGCGACGCTCACGGCGGCGAACTCGTCGAGAACCCCGATGCCCATGTCTCCCACGAGGTGCGGCAGCAGATCCACGACTACGCCAAGACCGGGGACCACGCCAAGGAACAGGAACAGGAACAGGAACAGGAACAGGAACAGGGGCAGCATGCCGGCGGCGGTGGTTCCGGTGCCTCCGGCGGCTCCCGCGTGTCCATTCCCCAGCAGCGGCCCGCCCCGGCCGGAGGGCAGGAGCGGCAGCGCGTCACCCCCGCCGCCGACAGCGGCTCCGCAAGCCACTCCTTCGGTCTGCCCGAAGCCCTCGTCGGCGCCCCCTCCTCGCCGCCGGCCTGCTCGGCGCCCTCGGCCGGCGGCGCCGCCAGGCGATGTGGCAGTCGGCGCTGGGAGCCGTCGGCGGGCGGCGCGGCATGGAGCCGCCGACGCCGACCGGGGACGCCCAGGACGTCCACGACGCGCTGCTCGTCGGGGCCGACCCCGAGGGCGTACGGCTCCTGGACCGTTCGCTGCGGGGCCTTGCCGCCTCCCTCGCGGCCGAATCGCGCGCACTGCCCGTCGTCTACGCCGCCTGGTTCAGCAACGGCGATCTGCACCTCCAGCTCGCCCAGCCGGCCGGAAAGCCGCCGGCGCCCTGGCAGCTCGGGCAGGACCAGACGTTCTGGATGCTGGCGCGCGCGGATGCCGAGAGATACGAGGACGTCGACACCGCGGCGCCGTACCCGGGTCTCGTCAGCCTCGGCACCATGGACGAATCGCGGCTGCTGCTCAATCTGGAGGCCGTGCCCGGCATCGTCTCCCTGAGCGGCCGCGAGGCCGACCGGGCCGCCGTGTTCGCCTCCGTCGCCGCCGAACTGGCCACCAACGGCTGGTCGGACCGGATGACCATCACCCTCGTCGGCTTCGGCGAGGACCTCACCGCGCTCGCGCCCAACCGGCTGCGCCACCTCGACGGCATCGAAGCGCTGATCGAGACGATGGAGGCCGAGACCCGCCAGCGTCGCGGCGCCCTCGGTGCCGCCGGCCACGACTCCGTGCTCACCGGCCGCTCCGGGCCCGCCCAGCACACCCGTTGGGCCCCGCACCTCGTCCTGCTCGCCGCCCAGCCCTCCGCCGAGGACGCCGTCAAGCTCGCCGAACTCGCCGCCGACGCCGGCCGGCTCGGCATCGGCTACCTCGTCGGCACCGAGACCGGTGATCTGTCCGGCGCCGCCTGGGAGATGGAGGTCACGCCCGAGGGCAAGCTGCTCGCCCCGCTGCTCGGCCTGGAGCTCGACGCACAGCTCCTGCCGGCCGTCCAGCAGCGCGCGGTCGTCGAGCTGTTCGTCGAGGCCGACCCCGAGCGCGATCCGGACGGGCCGCCCACCACCCCGCCGTTCCTCGTCGACATCAGCGAGCAGGGGCGGCCCGCGGTGTACGCGCGCCTCGTCGGGCCGTACGAGATCATCGGCCTCGACACCCCGGACGGGGAGCGCAGCGCCCTGCTGCACGAGGCGCTCGCCCTGCTGCTTCTGCACCGCGAGGGCGTGCACCCGCGCGTGCTCGCCTCCGCGCTGTGGCCGCGCGGGGTCACCGAGGACGTACGGGACGCGCTCGTCGAGCGGCTGCGCACCTGGCTCGGGACGGATCCCGACGGCACGCCCCGGCTCGGCGCCGACGCGACCGGGCGGCTCACGCTCGCCAAGTCGGTCGTCTCCGACCTTGACGTACTGCGTTCCCTCTACCACGAGGCCACCCAGGGCAAGGGTGTCGACAGCCGCGCCGTACGCGGACGGCTGCTCACGGACGCGCTGGTCCTGGTCCGCGGACCGCTGCTCGCCGACCGGCCCGAGGGCCGCTACCGCTGGCTCACCCATGAGATCGTCGACGCCCAACTCCCGCTGCTGGTCGCCGACACCGGCCTCGCCCTGTCCGCGTTCCACCTGGAGAAGGACCGCGCGGAGAAGGCGATCGAGGCGCTGAACGCGGCGCTGAACTCGGCCCCGGACGACGAGCGCCTGTGGAACGAACTGCTGCGCGCCACCCACGCCACCGGCGACACCGCCCGCCTGCGGACCCTCGCCGTCGACCTCCTCGGCCGCGGTGGCGCCCGCGGTCTACCGCCGCGCACGGAGGCGCTCCTCGACGAGCTCCTGCCCACCTGGCGCGACGGCGCCGCCGCGGCGGGATGAACGACCTCGCGCTGATCGCCGCCGCCGCGCTGTGGGGTGCGGTGGCGGGGTCGTCGCTGCCCCGGGCGGCCTACCGCTTCTCCGCCCCGCAGGGGGAGGAGTGGCGGGCGCTGTGTCCGGGCGGGCATCCGGTGCGGGGGTGGATCGGCCGGGGCCGGTGCCCGGACTGCGCCGAATCCTCGTACGGCCCCGGCGCCCCCGTCCTCGCCACGGCCACCGCCCTTTTCTGCGCCGCCCTCGCCGCCGCCACCGGCACCCGGCCCGAGCTCGGAGTCTGGCTGCTGCTCGCGCCCCTCTGGGTGCTGCTGGCGGTGGTGGACTTCCGGGTGAAGCGGCTGCCGGACCCGCTGACGCTGCCGCTCGCGGCCGCCGCCCTGGCCCTGCTCGGCCCGGTCTCCCTCCTGCCCGAGCACACCGGCCATTGGTTCACCGCGCTGTACGGCGCCCTGGCGCTCGGCGGCGGCTACTTCGTGCTGTTCCTCATCAACCCGGGCGGCATGGGCTTCGGCGATGTGAAACTGGCGCTCGGGATGGGCGCCGTACTGGGGTGGTACGGCTGGCCGACCGTCATGCTCGGCACCTTCGCGGGCTTCTCGTTCGGGGCGCTGTACGGCGGTGCCCTCGTCGTCGCGCGGCGGGCCGGGCGCAAGACGGCGATACCGTTCGGGCCGTTCCTGATCGCGGGCGCGTACGCGGGACTTCTGGCCGGGGCGTACGCGGCCTGACGTCGGCCGGGCCGAGGCCCTGGCGTAGGCTGGCCGGGTCCGTCCACAACCTTGACGAAAGGGACGTCCCGGTGACCGAGAAGGCCGACCTCACGTCTTTTGATGTCACAGCCGTGCTCGACCGTGCCGCGGCCGGTGGACGGATCACCCCCGAGGAGGCGCTCGTCCTCTACCGCGACGCCCCGCTGCACGCGCTGGGCGCCGCCGCCGACGCCGTGCGCCGCCGCAACTACGCGGGCACCGAGCACATCGCGACGTACATCATCGAGCGCAACATCAACTACACGAACGTGTGCGTCACGGCGTGCAAGTTCTGTGCCTTCTACGCCGCCCCCAAGGACACCGCCAAGGGCTGGACCCGCGACCTCGACGACATCCTGCGCCGCTGCGCGGAGACCGTGGAGCTGGGCGGCACGCAGATCATGTTCCAGGGCGGGCACCACCCGGACTACGGCGTCGAGTACTACGAGAAGCACTTCGCCGCCATCAAGAAGGAGTTCCCGCAGCTCGTCATCCACAGCCTGGGGGCGAGCGAGGTCGAGCACATGGCCCGGATCTCGAAGGTGCCGGTCGAGGAGGCCATCACCCGGATCCACCAGGCCGGTCTCGACTCCTTCGCGGGCGCCGGCGCCGAGTTGCTGCCCGAGCGGCCGCGCAAGGCCATCGCCCCGCTCAAGGAGAGCGGCGAGCGCTGGCTGGAGATCATGGAGATCGCGCACGGGCTGGGTGTGGAGTCCACGTCGACGATGCTCATGGGCACCGGTGAGACCAACGCCGAGCGCATCGAGCACCTGCGGATGATCCGGGACGTACAGGACCGCACGGGCGGCTTCCGCGCGTTCATCCCGTACACCTACCAGCCCGAGAACAACCATCTGAAGGGCCGCACGCAGGCCACGCTCTTCGAGTACCTGCGGATGATCGCGATCGCCCGCCTCTTCCTCGACAACGTCCGGCACATCCAGGGCTCCTGGCTGACCACGGGCAAGGAGGTCGGCCAGCTGTCACTGCACTACGGCGCCGACGACCTCGGCTCGATCATGCTGGAGGAGAACGTGGTCTCCTCGGCCGGCGCCAAGCACCGCTCCAACCGCCTGGAGATCATCGACCTGATCCGCAAGGCGGGGCGTGTCCCGGCGCAGCGCTCGACGACGTACGAGCTCCTCGTCGTGCACGACGACCCGGCGAACGACCCGGTCGACGAACGCGTGATGTCGCACATCTCGTCGACGGCGATCGAGGGCGGGACGGCCCACCCCGAGCTGAAGCTGCTCGCGTCCAACTGAGCCGATCAGGGCCGAGCAGCGCAGACAAGAGCCGACCAGAGCCAACCAGAGGTTCCGTGCTGACACTTCATGTCGCCGAGCAGTCGCCCGATACGGCGGTTCTGGTCGACGGTGCGTCCGTCGCCGCCGTCGGCCGGTACGAGGAACTGGCCGTCGCCCACCCGCGGGCGAGGGTGCGGCGCTGGCCCGGCATCCTGACGCCGGGACTGCTGAACCCTTACGGCCCGGAGCTTCTCGAGGCCACGTACCATCCCGACCCGCGCGAGGCCGATGCCCTCGGGACCGAGCCCATCGGCGGCGAGCGGGCTCGGGAGATCTTCCGTACCGACCCCGCGCGCCTCGGCGCGAGTGCGCGGCGCGGGATCCAGCGGATGCTGGCGCACGGCACGGTGGCGGTGGCCGGGGAGCTGCGGTCGCGGGCCGTGGTCGACGCGGTGCGCAGGGCCGGGCTCGCGGTGGGACAGCGGCCGGACCGGCTCCCGGGCCCGGCGGCGCTGTCCCCCACCCCGCTGATCCTGCTGCCGGGGCTGGTGCCGGGCGGCCCCGCCCGGTTCGCCGTGTTCGATGTCGCGGACCGCGCCGAACTGGTCCGGCGCGGCGCCGGAACCTGTGTGGCGACCGTGATCGGCGGGCGGCTGGTGTACCGCGGCCGCTGACGATGCCGAGGCCGCTGCCATGACGTCGCACCCCCTGCTGCCACAATGGTCGGGTGACCCGCGCATCCCTGGACAAGCAGCCGCACGAAGTCGCTTCGATGTTCGACAACGTGGCGGAACGGTACGACCTCACCAATGACGTGCTGTCCCTCGGCCAGGACCGGCGATGGCGCAAGGAGGTCGCGAGGGCGGTCGACGCGCGCCCCGCGCAGAAGGTGCTGGACCTGGCGGCGGGTACGGCCACCTCGTCGCTGCCCTTCGCTCAGACCGGCGCCTACGTCGTCCCCTGCGACTTCTCCCTCGGCATGCTCCAGGTCGGCAAGCGGCGCAACCCCTGGCTGCCCTTCACGGCCGGGGACGCGACCAGGCTGCCGTTCAAGGACGACACCTTCGACGCGGTGACGATCTCCTTCGGGCTGCGCAATGTGCAGGACACGGATGCCGCGCTGCGCGAGATGTACCGGGTGACCCGGCCCGGTGGGCGGGTCGTGATCTGCGAGTTCTCGCACCCGACGTGGGCGCCCTTCCGCACCGTCTACACCGAGTACCTGATGCGGGCCCTGCCGCCGGTCGCGCGGGCCGTCTCCTCCAACCCGGAGGCCTACGTCTACCTCGCCGAGTCCATCCGCGCCTGGCCCGACCAGCCCGCGCTGGCCGAGCGGCTGCGCAAGGCGGGCTGGTCGAAGGTGGCGTACCGGAATCTCAGCGGCGGTGTGGTGGCCCTGCACCGGGGCTTCAAGGAGAGCGGCTTCAAGGAGAGCTGATCACCTCGAAGGCGTCCCCGGGCTCGTCGAGCCGGCGCTGCATCCCGCCGGAGGGCGGTTTCGGAATGCGCGGCTCGCGCACGCCTCCGCCGCCCTCACCGAAGTCGAACCACACATAGACCATCGAGTCCCTCGGCACCTCGGCACCCGGCTGCGGGTACTGGCGGACGACGTAGTCGACGACGGTGTGGTGGAAGTCCGGCCGGTCCGGCGCGTTGAGCGACAGGCCCCACGCGCGGGCCGTCTCGCGCGCGTCCACGGCCATGAGACCGACGAGCCGCGGAACGCGCACCTCGGGTGTTTTGGGTGTTATACGCACAGATGTCACCCCCAGCGACATGGGAAGGGTAACTCCGGCGCGTCCCTGACCGGAAGCGTTTGGTGCCTTTCTGTGACAGTTAACTACTCTGAGTCACAAGTCCAGTCGGTAGCAGTGCCCCGCGCGCCGCGCGCCGGGCGTCACGAAGGTCTCCGCATGACGCATGCCCAGCCGCCGGGTGACCGCGATGGAGCGCTCGTTGCGGGCGTCGACCATCGCCACGACGCCCGGCACCCCGGCCGCCCGCAGCCGCTCCAGGGTCTCCTGCGCGGCCGCGGTGACATATCCCCTGCCCCAGTGCGCCCGCCCGAGCCGCCAGCCGATCTCGGTCTCGCCCATCGGCCCCCATTCCCGCTCCCAGGGCTGGGCGCCCGTGAAGCCGATGACCTCGCCCGACTCGTCGAGCATGGTCCACAGACAGAAGCCGCGCTCGGCGTCGTGCCGCCGCTGGCGGGCGGTGAGCTCCTCGTAGACGGACAGCTCCGCGGCCCTGCCGCCGTGGAACTCCATGACGTCCGGGTCGGCGAAGATCCGGTGCCAGGCGAACGCGTCCTCGTGGGTGGGCACGCGCAGCCGTACTGCGGGGAGAGCTCGGTTCACGGGGCATCCCTTCGGCCGGTGATCAATCGTGCTGAATAGACTGCCCATGTCCGGTGCCGGTCGGCACGCAGATTTCGAACCTTGGGGAGATCCCGCCGTGACCGAGCCCCTCTCCGGCAACTCCGCCGATGTGATCGTCGTGGGCGCGGGGCCAGCCGGCTCCACGACCGCGTACCACCTCGCCCGGGCCGGCCTCGACGTACTCCTGCTGGAGAAGACCGAGTTCCCGCGCGAGAAGGTGTGCGGCGACGGACTCACCCCGCGGGCCGTCAAGCAGCTGGTGTCGATGGGCATCGACCTCTCCGAGGAGGCCGGCTGGCTGCGCAACAAGGGCCTGAGGATCATCGGCGGCGGCTCCCGGCTCCAGCTCGACTGGCCGGATCTCGCCTCCTATCCGAACTACGGACTTGTCCGCAAGCGCGACGACTTCGACGAGCAGCTGGCCCGCAACGCGCAGAAGGCGGGGGCCCGCCTGCACGAGCGCTGCAACGTCTCCGGCCCGATCGTCGACGAGCGCACCGGCCGCATCACCGGTGTGAAGGCCAAGCTCGGCGAGGAGAAGCGGGAAGTCACCTTCCACGCGCCCCTGGTGGTGGCCGCCGACGGCAACTCCACCCGGCTGTCGCTCGCGATGGGCCTGCACCGCCGCGAGGACCGTCCGATGGGCGTCGCGGTGCGTACGTACTTCACCTCCCCGCGCCACGAGGACGACTACCTGGAGTCCTGGCTGGAACTGTGGGACCGCCGCGGCCCGCAGGACCGCCTGCTGCCGGGCTACGGCTGGATCTTCGGCATGGGCGACGGCACCTCCAACGTCGGTCTGGGCGTGCTGAACACCTCCGACTCCTTCAAGGAGCTGGACTGGCGCGAGGTCCTGAAGGCGTGGTGCGCGTCCATGCCGGAGGACTGGGGCTACACCCCCGAGAACATGACCGGCCCGATCCGCGGCGCCGCCCTGCCGATGGCCTTCAACCGCCAGCCGCACTACACCAAGGGCCTGCTGCTCGTCGGCGACGCCGGCGGCCTGGTGAACCCCTTCAACGGCGAGGGCATCGCCTACGCCATGGAGTCCGGCCAGCTCGCCGCCGACGTCATCGTCCAGGCGCACGCGCGGGCGACACGGGGCCAGCGCGAACTGGCCCTGCAGCGCTACCCGCGCGTCCTCAAGGACACCTACGGCGGCTACTACACGCTGGGCCGCGCCTTCGTGAAGCTCATCGGCAACCCGAAGGTCATGCAGATCGCGACCCAGCGCGGCCTGACCCACCCGCTGCTGATGAAGTTCACCCTGAAGCTCCTGGCCAACCTCACCGACCCGACGGGCGGCGACGCGATGGACCGGATCATCAACGGGCTGAGCAAGGTGGCCCCGAAGGCCTGACCCAGCCGCTGCTTCTGCCGCTCAGGGCAGGACGACCCTCACCGACGGGAACCCGCTCGGCCGGTTCATGGACCCGGCCGTGACGGGGTCTGGGCGGCCCTGAGCCGCGCAACCGCGAGCGGCTCCTCATCCACCCCACGGGCACCCTCTGCAACGGCCCCTCGGCCCGCACGAAGGCGCCGGACCTCTTCCTCGCGGGCGAATGCGTCCGTACGGACGTGGAGCCGGGCACGACGGAGGGTGCCGACGAGTCGCGCGACGAGCCGCTAACACACCGCTCAATAGGGATAATTCGGGCGCGGAGCGGTGACGCCTGTGAGACCTGTTCCGTCTGCCGGAGACGGAGTCCGAACCCGAAGGGCCGCTGCCCCCGAGCGGCTGCGGCCCTTCACGTGAATGCGGCGTACTGCCGCGAAGCGCTCCTAGAGCACCCGCACCGCGCCGGTCGGCGGGTCGTACGACAGCGGCTTCTCCACGATGCCGGTGGACGGGTTCTGCGCGCCGACGAACATGCCGTCGCCGACGTACACCGCCACGTGGTACGCGCTGCCCGCGCTGCCCCAGTAGAGGATGTCGCCCGGCTGCAGGTTGCTCAGCGAGACCTGGGTGCCGGCGGTCGACTGGGACTGCGAGACGCGCGGCAGGCTGATGCCGACCTGCTTGAAGGCGGCCTGCACGAGACCGGAGCAGTCGTAGGCGCTGGGGCCGGTGGCGCCCAGGACGTAGGACTTGCCGATCTGCGCCTTCACGAAGGAGACGACAGCCGCGGCCGAACCGGTGGCCGTGGACGTACCCGTGGAGGTGCTGGAGTTCGTGCTGGTGGCGCTGAGGGTGGTCCGCTCGGCGGTGCGGCTGGCGCGCGCGGCGGCGGCCTTGCGGGCGTCCTCGGCGGCCTTCTTCTTGGCCTCCGCCTTCTGCTTCGCCTCGGCGAGGTCTGCCTTGGCCTGCTTTGCGGCATTTGCGGCGGCCGCGTCACGCTCGGCCTGCAGCTGGTAGTTCGCGGCGGCCTGCTGCGTGGCGTCGGCGGACTGGGCGACCTGGGTGGCCATGTCGGCCGTCAGGGCGGGCAGTTCGAGCGTCTGCGTCACAGGCTCGTCGGCGTAGGCCGACGCGGACGCGCCGGCAGCGGCCAGGCTGAGGACGCCACCGGCAACTCCAGCCCGCATCGCGATCGTCGACGCGCTGCGGCTGCGGGGCTTCCGGTGGCTGCGTATGTGAGCGGTGTGGGACATGAGAACAACGGGTACCAGGGGCTCCTTCATATCTTCAAGAAACGTGTGCTGCGCCACAGTTGTTCAATCGAGACCGTGAACCCCGGGCGCGTCGTTCTTTATTGACGCCGTAACGGACATTGCGGACTACCGTGATCAAGCCCGTGATCATGTCGTTTCGTTATTACGTCCGAATTGCCCCGCACTTACCACCGCATGGGGTCGGTGGCCAAGCCCGGTTCTCAGACCGCTCTCATGAATGTGGCGGAGGTCACGGAACGGTTACCGGAGGGGTGGCGTCCCGCGCGGGGATCGGTCGCGTCGAGCTCGTGAATCTGTGCACGCGTCCACACCGCACCCCGAACGTCCCCCCGATGTGTGAACGGACCCCACTAGCAGGACGCCGTGTCCAACACGAATTTGCATGCAAGGGAAGCCTCTTGATAGTGAGACGACCCCTCTGGCCTGCGACGATGATCGAAAATGTCACTTTTGGTGACCACCTGAATGCTTCTCGTGCGAAGATCACTGCTCATCCGACTTCATGATCGTTCGTCAGGTGGCAGAGATCACAAAGGTTCGGTAATACCCCGTGTCGCAGATCACAGAGTCGCGGGCATAAGATGCGAGGCAGTTGGGCTTGTGACCTGCTTCACATGTTCTCGATCTTCGTCCGGGGCGAGCGGGGTTCGGGGGACGGGTGGGGCGGAAGTGGGCCCATGGCAACCCGCCAGTCAGTGCCGACTGAGAGGAGCGAGGAGCGGTGAACGCGTATGCGCCCATCCTCGTACTGGGAGCCCTC
Organism: Streptomyces sp. HUAS 15-9; assembly: GCF_025642155.1. Taxonomy (NCBI): domain Bacteria; kingdom Bacillati; phylum Actinomycetota; class Actinomycetes; order Kitasatosporales; family Streptomycetaceae; genus Streptomyces; species Streptomyces qianjiangensis. Next base: position 5,051,065 of record NZ_CP106798.1, read on the forward strand.
GGGGCAGGCTTTGCGATCTTTTCCGTGGTCATGGCCACGCTGATCGGTCCGAAGCGGTACAACCGCGCCAAGCTCGAGGCGTACGAGTGCGGTATCGAGCCGACCCCCACGCCGGCCGGCGGCGGGCGTTTCCCGATCAAGTACTACCTGACGGCGATGCTCTTCATCGTCTTCGACATCGAGATCGTCTTCCTTTACCCCTGGGCCGTCACCTTCGACGCCCTGGGCGTTTTCGGGCTCGTGGAGATGCTGCTCTTCGTGCTCACCGTCTTCGTCGCCTACGCGTACGTATGGCGGCGCGGCGGCCTGGAATGGGACTGAGGGGCCTAACGACATGGGACTCGAAGAAAAGCTGCCGAGCGGTTTCCTGCTGACCACCGTCGAGCAGGCCGCGGGCTGGGTGCGCAAGGCGTCCGTCTTCCCCGCCACGTTCGGCCTCGCCTGTTGCGCCATCGAGATGATGACGACCGGCGCCGGCCGCTACGACCTGGCGCGCTTCGGCATGGAGGTCTTCCGCGGCTCACCGCGGCAGGCGGACCTGATGATCGTCGCGGGCCGGGTGAGCCAGAAGATGGCGCCGGTACTGAGGCAGGTCTACGACCAGATGCCCAACCCGAAATGGGTGATCTCCATGGGCGTCTGCGCCTCCTCGGGCGGCATGTTCAACAACTACGCCATCGTCCAGGGCGTCGACCACATCGTCCCGGTCGACATCTATCTGCCCGGCTGTCCGCCCCGGCCCGAGATGCTGATGGACGCGATCCTCAAGCTCCACCAGAAGATCCAGTCCTCCAAGCTCGGTGTGAACGCCGAGGAAGCGGCCCGTGAGGCGGAGGAGGCCGCGCTCAAGGCGCTGCCCACGATCGAGATGAAGGGGCTGCTGCGGTGAGTGACGCGAACGGCACCGACGGTTCTCCGAACGGCGTGAACCCCGACAAGGACCTCGCCGCCGACAACCTCCCCGGCCAGCGCGGCCAGGGCGGCGAGGAGATCCGCGTCCAGCGCGGCATGTTCGGCGCCCGCAACGGCGGCGACACCTCCGGATACGGCGGTCTCGTCCGCTCGGTCCGGCTCCCGGGACCGGCGAACCGCCCCTACGGCGGCTGGTTCGACGAGGTCGCCGACGAGCTGGAGGGCGCCCTGGAGGAACAGGGACTCGTCCCCGAGAACGCCATCGAGAAGACGGTCGTCGACCGCGACGAGCTCACCTTCCACATCGAGCGCGAGCACCTCGTCCGGGTCGCCCAGACCCTGCGCGACGACCCGGCCCTGCGCTTCGAGCTCTGCACCGGCGTCAGCGGTGTCCACTACCCGCACGACAAGGGCCGCGAGCTGCACGCCGTCTACCACCTGCGCTCGATCACCCACAACCGGCTGGTCCGGCTGGAGGTCAGCGCCCCGGACGGCGACCCGCACATCCCGTCCCTGGTCTCCGTGTACCCGACCAACGACTGGCACGAGCGCGAGACCTACGACTTCTTCGGGATCGTCTTCGACGGTCACCCGGCCCTGACGCGGATCATGATGCCGGACGACTGGCAGGGCCATCCGCAGCGCAAGGACTACCCCCTCGGCGGCATCCCCGTCGAGTACAAGGGCGCCCAGATCCCGGCTCCGGACCAGCGGAGGTCGTACTCGTGAGCACGCAGTCAGCATCCGCGGCCTCGGCCGCCACGGCACGCGAGACCACCGAGGGCACCGTATATACGGTCACCGGTGGCGACTGGGACGAGATCGTCCAGTCCGCGGCCCGCGCCGACGACGAGCGCATCGTCGTCAATATGGGTCCCCAGCACCCGTCCACCCATGGAGTGCTCCGTCTGATCCTGGAGATCGAGGGCGAGACGGTCACCGAGGCCCGCTGCGGCATCGGCTATCTCCACACGGGCATCGAGAAGAACCTCGAGTTCCGCACGTGGACGCAGGGCACCACGTTCGTGACGCGCATGGACTACCTGACGTCCTTCTTCAACGAGACCGCCTACTGTCTCGCCGTCGAGAAGCTCCTCGGCATCGAGGACGACATCACCGAGCGCGCCAAGATCATCCGGGTGCTCCTGATGGAGCTGAACCGGTTGTCCTCCCACCTGGTGTGCATCGCCACCGGCGGCATGGAGCTCGGCGCCACCACGATCATGATCTACGGATTCCGTGATCGTGAAATGATTCTCGACATCTACGAGCTGGTCACGGGCCTGCGCATGAACCACGCGTACATCCGGCCCGGCGGACTCGCCCAGGACCTGCCGCCCGGCGCGGTGGACCACATCCGCGAGTTCGTGAAGAAGATGAAGAAGAACCTCCCGGAGTACGACAAGCTCGCCACCGGGAACCCCATCTTCAAGGCCCGTATGCAGGACGTCGGCTATCTCGACCTGGCCGGCTGCATGGCGCTCGGCGCCACCGGCCCGATCCTGCGCTCCACCGGCCTGCCGCACGACCTGCGCAAGACCCAGCCCTACTGCGGATACGAGACCTACGACTTCGAGGTCCCGACCGCGGACTCCTGCGACTCCTACGGACGCTTCCTGATCCGCCTGGAGGAGATGCGCCAGTCGCTCCACATCGTCGAGCAGTGCCTGGACCGGCTGCAGCCCGGACCGGTCATGGTCGCCGACAAGAAGATCGCCTGGCCCGCCCAGCTCGCCCTGGGACCGGACGGACTGGGCAACTCCCTCGACCACATCAAGAAGATCATGGGCACCTCCATGGAGGCCCTGATCCACCACTTCAAGCTGGTCACCGAGGGCTTCCGCGTACCGCCGGGACAGGCGTACGCGGCAGTCGAGTCGCCCAAGGGCGAGCTCGGGGTGCACGTCGTGTCCGACGGCGGCACCCGCCCCTACCGGGTCCACTTCCGGGACCCGTCCTTCACCAACCTGCAGGCCATGGCGGCCATGTGCGAAGGCGGCCAGGTCGCCGACGTCATCGTCGCCGTCGCATCCATCGACCCCGTGATGGGAGGCGTCGACCGGTGAGCACGAGTTCTTCGGAGCGGGGCGTCAGCCTGGGTATGCCCGAGCTGCCCGCACCCGCCTACCCGGACGACGTCCGAGCCCGGCTGGAGGGGGACGCGCGCGAGGTCATCGCGCGCTACCCCGACTCCCGGTCCGCGCTCCTGCCGTTGCTGCACCTCGTGCAGTCGGAGGATGGCCATGTCACGCGCACCGGGATGCAGTTCTGCGCGGACATGCTGGACCTGACCACGGCGGAGGTCAGCGCGGTCGCCACCTTCTACACCATGTACCGGCGCAAGCCGGGCGGCGACTACCAGGTGGGCGTCTGCACCAACACGCTGTGTGCGGTGATGGGCGGCGACGCGATCTTCGAGTCCCTCCAGGAGCACCTGGACCTCGGCAACGGCGAGACCACCGACGACGGCAAGGTCACCCTGGAGCACATCGAGTGCAACGCGGCCTGCGACTTCGCGCCGGTCGTGATGGTCAACTGGGAGTTCTTCGACAACCAGACCCCCGCGAGCGCACGGCAACTGGTCGACGACCTGCGCGAGGGACGCCCCGTCGAGCCCACGCGCGGGGCGCGCCTTTGCACCTTCAAGGAGACCTCCCGCATCCTGGCCGGCTTCCCCGACGAGCGGCCCGGGGCCGTCGAGGAGAGCGTCGGTGCCGGCCCCGCCTCACTGGTGGGCCTTCGCCTGGCAAAGGGAGAAACCGCACCCGCGCGGGTGGTGCATCCGCGGGACGGCGGACCGCACGACGAGCCGCAGGACACACCGGCCGCCGACCCGGACCACCCGGCAGGGCCTACCGCCGAGGAGGGGGAGTGATGACCGTGGCAGCCGCTCTCAAGGACACCAGCCCCGAGAAGCTGCTCGCACCCGTGCTGTCGGCCTTCTGGGACGAGGACAGGTCCTGGACGCTGGACGTCTACCGGAGGCACGAAGGGTACGAGGGGCTGCGCAAGGCGCTCGCCATGTCGCCGGACGACCTGATCGCGTACGTCAAGGACTCCGGTCTGCGCGGGCGCGGCGGCGCGGGATTCCCGACCGGAATGAAATGGCAGTTCATTCCGCAGGGTGATGGAAAACCGCACTATCTAGTTGTCAACGCCGACGAATCGGAGCCCGGAACCTGCAAGGACATCCCGCTCCTCTTCGCGAACCCGCACAGCCTCATCGAGGGCATTGTGATCGCGTGCTATGCCATCAGGTCGTCGCATGCCTTCATCTATCTGCGGGGTGAAGTCGTCCCCGTTCTGCGGCGGTTGCACGAGGCCGTGCGCGAGGCCTACGAGGCGGGCTACCTCGGCGAGAACATCCTGGGCAGCGGACTGAACCTCCAGCTCACCGTGCACGCCGGCGCCGGTGCGTACATCTGCGGTGAGGAGACCGCACTGCTCGACTCGCTCGAAGGCCGCCGTGGTCAACCGCGGCTCCGTCCCCCCTTCCCTGCCGTCGAGGGCCTCTATGCGTGCCCGACTGTTGTGAACAACGTCGAGTCCATCGCATCGGTTCCCGCCATCCTGAAAAACGGCAAGGAATGGTTCAGGTCGATGGGCAGCGAGAAGTCACCCGGCTTCACGCTCTACTCGCTCAGCGGCCACGTCGCCAGCCCCGGCCAGTACGAGGCGCCGCTCGGCATCACGCTCCGCCAGCTCCTCGAGATGAGCGGCGGGATGCGCCCCGGGCACCGGCTCAAGTTCTGGACGCCGGGCGGCTCCTCGACGCCGATGTTCACCGACGAGCACCTCGACGTCCCGCTCGACTACGAAGGCGTGAGCGCCGCGGGTTCCATGCTCGGCACGAAGGCCCTGCAGTGCTTCGACGAGACCACCTGCGTCGTGCGCGCCGTGACCCGCTGGACCGAGTTCTACGCCCACGAGTCCTGCGGCAAGTGCACACCCTGCCGCGAAGGCACGTACTGGCTCGTGCAGTTGATGCGCGACATGGAGGCCGGCAAGGGCGCCATGGCCGACCTCGACAAGCTCTACGACATCGCCGACAACATCAACGGCAAGGCCTTCTGCGCCCTCGGCGACGGTGCGGCCATGCCGATCTTCTCCTCGCTCAAGTACTTCCGCGAGGAGTACGAGCAGCACATCACGGGCCGGGGCTGCCCCTTCGACCCGGCAAAGACGACGGCCTGGGCAGATCGCCCGGAGGTGAACGCATGACCGTGACCACCAGCACTCCCACGGGAGGGGGAGAGGCGGCGGTCCCGCCGGAGGACCTCGTCACGCTGACGATCGACGGCATGGAGATCAGCGTGCCCAAGGGCACCCTGGTCATCCGGGCCTCCGAGCAGCTCGGCATCGAGATCCCCCGCTTCTGCGACCACCCCCTCCTCGACCCGGTCGGCGCCTGCCGCCAGTGCATCGTCGAAGTCGAGGGCCAGCGCAAGCCCATGGCGTCCTGCACGATCACATGTACGGACGGAATGGTGGTGAGGACTCAACTCACCTCGCAGGTCGCCGAGAAGGCGCAGCACGGTGTGATGGAGTTCCTCCTCATCAACCACCCGCTGGACTGCCCGGTCTGCGACAAGGGCGGCGAGTGCCCGCTGCAGAACCAGGCGATGTCGCACGGCAACGCCGAATCCCGTTTCGACGGCCAGAAGCGGACGTACGAGAAGCCCGTCCCGATCTCCACCCAGGTGCTGCTCGACCGCGAGCGGTGCGTGCTGTGCGCCCGCTGCACCCGGTTCTCCAACCAGATCGCGGGCGACCCGATGATCGAGCTGCTGGAGCGGGGCGCGCTGCAGCAGGTCGGCACCGGCGAGGGCGACCCGTTCGAGTCGTACTTCTCCGGGAACACCATCCAGATCTGCCCGGTCGGCGCGCTGACGTCGGCGGCGTACCGCTTCCGCGCCCGCCCCTTCGACCTCGTCTCCTCGCCCTCCGTGTGCGAGCACTGCTCCGGCGGCTGCGCCACCCGCACCGACCACCGGCGCGGCAAGGTCATGCGGCGGCTCGCCGCCAACGACCCCGAGGTCAACGAGGAGTGGATGTGCGACAAGGGGCGCTTCGCGTTCCGGTACGCGCAGCTGAAGGACCGGCTGGACACGCCCCTGGTGCGCAACGCCGAGGGTGAGCTCGAAGCGGCGTCCTGGCCGGAGGCGCTGCAGATCGCCGCGCAGGGACTGCTGGCCTCGCGCGGCAGGACCGGTGTCCTGACCGGCGGGCGGCTGACCGTCGAGGACGCCTACGCCTACAGCAAGTTCGCGCGCGTGGCCCTCGACACGAACGACATCGACTTCCGCGCGCGCGTGCACAGCGGCGAGGAGGCCGACTTCCTGGCCGCCCGGGTCGCCGGACACGGCCGCGACCTCGACGGTACGGGCGTCACGTACACCTCCCTGGAGAAGGCGCCCGCCGTCCTGCTCGTCGGGTTCGAGTCCGAGGAGGAGGCGCCCGGCGTCTTCCTGCGGCTGCGCAAGGCGTGGCGGGGACACAAGCAGAAGGTGTTCTCGCTGGCCACGCACGCCACCCGGGGCCTGGAGAAGGCGGGCGGCACGCTGCTGCCGGCCGCTCCCGGCACCGAGACCGAGTGGCTGGACGCCCTCGCGAGCGGGGTCGGCCTGGAGGAGCCGGGGACGAAGGCGGCCGAGGCGCTGCGCGCCGAGGGCTCGGTGATCGTCGTCGGTGAGCGGCTGGCCGCGGTCGCCGGTGGCCTCACCGCCGCCGTACGGGCCGCTGCCGCGACCGGCGCCCAGCTGGTGTGGATCCCGCGCCGGGCCGGAGAGCGCGGCGCGATCGAGGCGGGCGCGCTGCCGTCGCTGCTGCCGGGCGGACGTCCGGCCACCGACCCCCGCGCGCGTGAGGAGGTCGCCGCGGCCTGGGGAGTCGCCGAACTCCCGCTCCGCTACGGCCGGGACACCGACCAGATCATCGAGGCCGCCGCGAGCGGTGAGCTCCAGGCGCTGCTGGTCGCCGGTGTGGAGGTCGCCGACCTGCCCGATCCTGCACGCGCGCGTGAGGCGCTGTCCGAGGTCGGCTTCGTGGTGTCGCTGGAGCAGCGGCCCGGCGAGGTCACCGAGCTCGCCGACGTCGTGTTCCCGGTCGCCGCGGTCGCCGAGAAGGCGGGCACCTTCCTCAACTGGGAGGGCCGGGCCCGCCTCTTCGAGGCAGCGCTCAAGCCCGACCAGATGACCCGCCGGCTGCCGCCGGCCGACGCGCGCGTCCTGCAGATGCTGGCCGACGCCATGGACGTCCACCTGGGGCTGCCGGACCTGCGCACCGCGCGCGCGGAGCTGGACCGGCTCGGCCCCTGGGACGGACCGCGGGCCTCGGACCCGCTGGAGACGGGAGTCGCGCTGCCGCGTCCGGCCGCCGGAGAGGCCGTTCTCGCCGGGCACCGGCTGCTGCTCGACCAGGGCGTCCTCCAGGAGGGCGACGAGGCGCTCGCCGGAACCCGGCACGCGGCACGCGCGCGTCTGTCGGCGGCGACGGCCGCCGAGGCGGGTGTCGCGGACGGCGACAGCCTGGTCGTGACCGGACCTTCGGGTGCGGTCGAACTCCCGCTGCAGATCACTGAGATGCCGGACCGCGTGGTCTGGCTCCCGCTGAACTCCGCGGGCGGAGGCGTCGCCTCCGACACCGGGGCGCTGCCCGGCGCCCTTGTCCGCATCGGTCCGGCGGCCACCGCCGGTGAGGCCCCCAAGGAGGTGGAGGGATGAGCCCGTACCTCGCCGCTGAAGACCTCTCGATGTTCGGCCACGACCCCTGGTGGCTGGTCGTCGTCAAGGCCGTCTTCTGCTTCGCCTTCCTGATGGTGACCGTGCTGTTCTCCATCGTCTGGGAGCGCAAGGTCGTCGCCTGGATGCAGCTGCGCATCGGCCCCAACCGGCACGGCCCCTGGGGCATGCTCCAGTCGCTCGCCGACGGCGTCAAGCTGATGCTCAAGGAAGACCTCATCGTCAAGCGCGCGGACAAGGTGGTCTACATCCTCGCGCCGATCGTCGCGGCCATCCCGGCCTTCATGGCGATCGCGGTGATCCCCTTCGGACCGGCCGACAACGAGATCTCGATCTTCGGTACGCGCACCACGATGCAGCTCACCGACCTGCCGATCGCGATGCTCTACATCCTCGCGGTCGCCTCGGTCGGCATCTACGGCATCGTGCTGGCGGGGTGGAGTTCCGGATCCACCTATCCGCTGCTCGGCGGCCTCCGCTCCTGCGCGCAGATGATCTCGTACGAGATCGCCATGGGCGCCGCGTTCGCCTCCGTGTTCCTCTACTCCGGGTCGATGTCGACGTCGACGATCGTCGCGCAGCAGCAGAACCGCTGGTACATCTTGCTGCTGCCGGTCTCCTTCGTCCTCTACATCGTCACGATGGTCGGCGAGACCAACCGCGCCCCCTTCGACATGCCGGAGTCCGAGGGCGACCTGGTCGGCGGCTTCAACACCGAGTACTCGTCGATCAAGTTCGCGCTGTTCATGCTCGCCGAGTACGTGAACATGGTGACGGTGTCGGCCGTGTCGACCACGCTCTTCCTCGGCGGCTGGCGGGCGCCCTGGCCGATCAGCGGCTTCTGGGAGGGCGCTAACCACGGCTGGTGGCCGATGCTCTGGTTCACCATCAAGGTCCAGCTGCTGCTCTTCTTCTTCATCTGGCTGCGCGGCACGCTTCCCCGTGTCCGCTACGACCAGCTGATGAAGCTCGGCTGGAAGGTCCTCATCCCGGTCTCCGTGACCTGGCTGATGCTCGTAGCGACCATGCGGACCCTGCGCAACGAGCACTACGACTTCGCCGACATCGCGCTCTACGTCGGCGGTGGTGTCCTGACCCTGCTGCTCCTGACCTTCGTCGCCGACATGTTCCGCGAGAAGGCGAAGAAGGCCGAGGCGCCCGCCGCGGAGCAGGCCGGGTTCGACCCGGCGGCCGGCGGATTCCCCGTACCGCCGCTGCCCGGACAGCAGCTGCCGCCTGTGGCCCGGCGCCGCCCGCGATGGGGGTCCCCCCGCGCGAGCGAATTCGAGCGTGGGGGAGAGCGGGAGCTGATTGTCAGTGGTGGGTCGGACACTGTCAGTGACGGATCTTCGGATGGAAAGGAGGCGTCCGATGGCTGAGGAGCCCAAAGAGACCAAGCCTGGTTTCCTGAACCCCGTGGCCGGCTTCGGCGTGACCTTCAAGGCCATGTTCAAGAAGCGGCTGACCGAGCAGTACCCGGAACAGAAGAAGACCACGGCTCCGCGGTTCCACGGACGGCACCAGCTCAACCGCCATCCGGACGGCCTGGAGAAGTGCATCGGCTGCGAGCTGTGCGCCTGGGCCTGCCCCGCCGACGCCATCTATGTGGAGGGCGCCGACAACACGGACGAGGAACGCTACTCGCCCGGCGAGCGGTACGGCCGCGTCTACCAGATCAACTACGCCCGCTGCATCCTGTGCGGACTGTGCATCGAGGCGTGCCCCACGCGCGCGCTGACGATGACCAACCAGTTCGAGCTGGCGGACTCCAGCCGCGCCAACCTCATCTACACCAAGGAGCAGCTGCTCGCCGGCCTCGACGAGAACATGGTCGACACGCCCCACGCGATCTTCCCGGGGATGGACGAGCAGGACTACTACCGGGGTCTTGTCACCGAGGCGGCGCCCGGGACGGTGCGTCAGGTCGCCGTCTCCAAGGGAGAGCAGCCGGAAGAACAGGGGGCCGACACATGAGCGCGCAGCTCGCCGCCTACACCACCTCCACCGGCGAGGCCTTCCAGTTCTGGGTCCTCGGCACCATCGCCGTGATCGGCGCCCTGTGCACCGTCTTCATGAAGAAGGCCGTGCACAGCGCGCTCTGCCTCGCCGGGACCATGATCGTCCTGGCGGTGTTCTACCTCGCCAACGGCGCCTACTTCCTGGGCGTCGTGCAGATCGTCGTCTACACGGGCGCGATCATGATGCTCTTCCTGTTCGTGGTGATGCTCGTCGGTGTGACCGCGGCGGACTCACTGAAGGAGACCATCAAGGGTCAGCGCTGGCTGGCCCTCGCGTGTGGGGCCGGCTTCGGCATCCTGCTTCTCGCGGGCATCGGGAACGCCTCCCTGAAGGAGTTCGACGGCACCGGCAAGGCGAACGCGAACGGCAATGTGGAGGGCCTCGCGGCCCTCATCTTCACCAAGTACGTGTTCGCCTTCGAAATCACCGGCGCCCTGCTCATCACGGCTGTCGTCGGCGCCATGGTGCTCACGCACCGCGAGCGCACCGAGCGGGCCAAGACACAGCGCGAGCTGTCCGAGCAGCGTGTCCGCGAGGGCAAGAACGTGCCGCCGCTGCCCGCCCCCGGTGTGTACGCCCGGCACAACGCCGTGGACATCGCGGGCCTGCTGCCCGACGGCACTCCCTCCGAGCTCACGGTCAGCAAGACGCTGCGCGAGCGTGGCCAGATCCGTGACGTGTCGACCGAGGCGCTCAACGACCTGCGGGCCCTGGAGCAGCGCGCCGAGGAACGGCTGGAGCGCACCGAGATCGAGCCGGCGAACTTCAAGCGGGCCGAGGAGGCGTCGAAGTGAACCCCGTCAACTACCTCTATCTGTCCGCCCTGTTGTTCACGATCGGCGCCACCGGCGTGCTGATCAGACGCAACGCGATCGTCGTGTTCATGTGCATCGAGCTGATGCTCAACGCCTGCAACCTCGCGTTCGTCGTCTTCTCCCGGATGCACGGCAATCTCGACGGTCAGATCATCGCCTTCTTCACGATGGTCGTCGCCGCCGCGGAGGTCGTGGTCGGGCTCGCGATCATCGTGTCGCTGTTCCGTACCCGCCACTCGGCCTCGGTCGACGACGCCAGCCTGATGAAGCTGTAGGGGGTCGCTGAATCGTGGAGAACCTGATTGCGCTGCTGATCGCGGCGCCCCTGCTCGGAGCGGCCGTCCTGCTGGTCGGTGGCCGGCGGCTTGACGCCGTCGGCCAATGGATCGGCACGCTCCTGTCCTTCACCTCCTTCGCGTTCGGCGTGATCCTGTTCGCCGATCTGCTGGGCAAGGGCGCCGAGCACCGCACACTCACCCAGCACCTGTGGACGTGGATCTCCGTCGGCAGCTTCCAGGCGGACGTCACCTTCCGCCTCGACCAGCTGTCGATGACGTTCGTCCTGCTGATCACCGGTGTGGGCTCGCTGATCCACCTGTACTCGGTCGGGTACATGGAGCACGACGAGCGCCGCCGCCGCTTCTTCGGCTATCTGAACCTGTTCCTCGCGGCGATGCTGCTGCTCGTCCTCGCCGACAACTACCTGCTGCTCTACGTCGGCTGGGAGGGCGTCGGTCTCGCCTCGTACCTGCTGATCGGCTTCTGGCAGCACAAGCCGAGTGCCGCGACGGCCGCGAAGAAGGCCTTCCTGGTCAACCGTGTCGGCGACATGGGCCTGTCGATCGCGATCATGCTGATGTTCACGACGTTCGGGTCCTTCGCCTTCGGGCCGGTCTTCAGTCACGTCGGAGACGCCTCCGAGGGCAAGCTCACGGCCATCGGCCTGATGCTGCTGCTCGCCGCCTGCGGCAAGTCCGCCCAGGTGCCGCTGCAGTCCTGGCTCGGGGACGCGATGGAGGGCCCGACCCCGGTCTCGGCCCTCATCCACGCCGCGACGATGGTGACCGCGGGCGTCTACCTGATCGTCCGCTCCGCCACGATCTTCAACGCCGCCCCCGACGCGCAGCTCGCGGTCACCGTGGTCGGCGCGGTCACGCTCCTGTTCGGTGCGATCGTCGGTTGCGCGAAGGACGACATCAAGAAGGCGCTGGCCGGCTCGACCATGTCGCAGATCGGCTACATGGTGCTGGCCGCGGGCCTCGGTCCCATCGGCTACGTCTTCGCGATCATGCACCTGGTGACGCACGGCTTCTTCAAGGCCGGGCTGTTCCTCGGCGCCGGTTCGGTCATGCACGGCATGAACGACGAGGTCGACATGAGGAAGTACGGCGGCCTGCGCAAGTACATGCCGGTCACCTTCGTCACCTTCGGCCTCGGCTACCTGGCCATCATCGGCTTCCCGTTCCTGTCCGGCTTCTACTCCAAGGACGCGATCATCGAGGCGGCCTTCGCCAAGGGCGGCACCCAGGGCTGGATCCTGGGCAGCGTGGCCCTGCTGGGCGCGGCCATCACCGCGTTCTACATGACGCGCGTGATGCTGATGACGTTCTTCGGCGAGCAGCGCTGGCAGCCCGACGAGAACGGCCACGAGCCGCACCCGCACGAGTCGCCGAAGGTCATGACGATCCCGATGATCGTGCTGGCCGTCGGCTCGGTCTTCGGCGGTTTCTACTTCCACCTCGGCGACCGCTTCCTGCACTGGCTGGAGCCGGTCACCGGACACAGCGAGGGGAACTCGCCGGTCAGCGCCATGACGGTCACCGCTGCCACCCTGGTGTGCCTGGTCGTCGGTGTCGGCATCGCCTACGCGCAGTACGGCCGCAGGCCCGTTCCTGCTGTCGCCCCGCGCGGGTCGCTGCTCACCCGGGCCGCCCGGCGCGACCTGCTCCAGGACGACTTCAACCATGTCGTCCTGGTGCGCGGCGGCGAGCACCTCACCCGCTCCCTGGTGTACGTCGACCACACCCTGGTCGACGGGGTCGTCAACGGCACGGCGGCCGGTTTCGGCGGCCTGTCGGGGCGGCTGCGCAAGGTCCAGAACGGCTTCGCGCGGTCCTACGCGGTCTCGATGTTCGGCGGTGCGGCACTCCTGGTCGCCGCGACCCTGCTGATGAGGGCGGTCTGATACCGATGTCCTTTCCTCTGCTGACAGCGACGGCGGCGCTCCCGGCCGTCGGGGCGGTCGCCACGGCCGCCGTACCGGCCGCGCGGCGCACCGCCGCCAAGTGGCTGGCATTGCTGGTCTCGCTCGCCACCCTCGCCCTCGCGATCGTCGTCCTGGTCCGCTTCGACCCGGACGGCGCCCGCTTCCAGCTCACCGAATCCCATGCCTGGATCAAGGACTTCGGGGTGAGGTACGAGCTGGGGGTGGACGGCATCGGGGTCGCCCTCGTCGCGCTGACCGCCCTGCTGATCCCGTTCATCGTCCTCGCGGGCTGGCACGACGCGGACCCGCTGGAGACCGGAAGCCGCCGCTGGCGGCCGACGCAGGGCTTCTTCGCGATGATCCTGGCCGTCGAGGCGATGGTGATCATCTCGTTCGAGGCCACCGACGTCTTCCTCTTCTACATCTTCTTCGAAGCCATGCTCATCCCGATGTACTTCCTCATCGGCGGCTTCGGGGACCGTGCCCATGAGCACGGCGAGGAGGTGGCCTCGACCCAGCGGTCGTACGCGGCCGTGAAGTTCCTGCTGTACAACCTGGCCGGCGGTCTGATCATGCTGGCCGCGGTGATCGGGCTGTACGTGGTCGCCGGGAACTTCAGCCTCCCGGAGATCGCGCAGGCGCGGGCCAACGGCTCGCTGCACATGGCGACCAACACCGAACGCTGGCTGTTCCTGGGCTTCTTCTTCGCCTTCGCGGTGAAGGCGCCCCTGTGGCCGCTGCACACCTGGCTGCCCAACGCCATGGGGGAGGCCACCGCTCCGGTCGCCGTCCTCATCACGGCGGTCATCGACAAGGTGGGCACCTTCGCGATGCTCCGCTTCTGCCTCCAGCTGTTCCCGGAGGCGAGCAAGTGGGCGACACCCGCGATCCTCGTACTGGCGCTGATCAGCATCCTCTACGGGGCACTGCTCGCGGTCGGTCAGCGGGACATCAAGCGGCTGGTGGCGTACGCGTCGATCTCGCACTTCGGCTTCATCATCATGGGCATCTTCGCGATGACCACCCAGGGCCAGTCCGGTGCCACGCTCTACATGGTCAACCACGGGCTCTCCACGGCCGCGCTGCTGTTGGTCGCCGGATTCCTGATCTCCCGGCGCGGCTCGCGGCTCATCGCCGACTACGGCGGAGTGCAGAAGGTCGCTCCGGTGCTCGCCGGCACGTTCCTGATCGGCGGCCTCGCGACGCTGTCCCTGCCGGGGCTGGCGCCGTTCGTGAGCGAGTTCCTGGTCCTGGTCGGCACCTTCACGCGGTACCCGGTGATCGGCATCATCGCCACCTTCGGCATCGTCCTCGCGGCCCTGTACACCCTCGTCCTCTACCAGCGGACGATGACGGGCCCGGTGAAGCCGGCGGTCTCCGCGATGCCCGACCTCCGGGTACGTGAACTCCTGGTCGTGGGCCCGCTGGTGGTGCTGCTGATCTTCCTGGGCGTCTACCCGAAGCCCGTTACCGACATCGTCAACCCGGCGGTCAAGCAGACCCTGTCGGACGTACACAAGACCGACCCCAAGCCCGAGGTGGAGGCCGCCAAGTGAGCGCAGCAGCCGTCCACAGCCTGTGGACAACCGCGGCCGAACCGATCGCGAAGATCGAGACGCCGAAGATCGAATACGGTCAATTGTCGCCCACCCTGATCGTCGTCGGCGCGGCCGTCGTCGGGGTGCTCATCGAGGCGTTCGTACCGCGCAAGTCCCGGTACTACGCCCAGGTGTTCGTGTCCGTCGTCGCGCTGTGCGCCGCCTTCGCGGCGGTCGTCGCGCTCGCGGCCGACGGATACGGCACGACCAAGGCGCACATCGCCGCCATGGGGGCGATCGCGGTCGACGGGCCGTCCCTGTTCCTGCAGGGCACGATCCTGCTGACCGCTCTGGTGGCGCTGTTCACCTTCGCAGAACGGCGCCTGGACCCGGCGGCGCACGGCAACCGGGTCGACTCGTTCGCGGCGCAGGCCGCGTCCGTGCCGGGCAGCGACAGCGAGAAGGCGGCGGTCAAGGCGGGCTTCACCACCACAGAGGTCTTCCCGCTCCTCCTCTTCGCCGTCTCCGGCATGCTGGTGTTCCCCTCGGCCAACGACCTGCTGACGCTGTTCGTGGCCCTGGAGGTCTTCTCCCTCCCGCTGTACCTGATGTGCGCGCTGGCCCGCCGCAAGCGGCTGATGTCGCAGGAGGCCGCGGTCAAGTACTTCCTGCTCGGCGCGTTCGCCTCGGCGTTCACGCTGTTCGGCATCGCGCTGCTGTACGGCTACGCGGGCTCGGTGTCGTACGCGACGATCTCGCAGGTCGTGGACGGCACCATCACTAATGTCGACCCGGCGCTCGCCAACACCATGGGCAACGACGCGCTGCTGCTGATCGGTACCGGCCTGGTGGTGATGGGCCTGCTGTTCAAGGTGGGCGCGGTGCCGTTCCACATGTGGACGCCCGACGTCTACCAGGGCGCCCCGACCCCCGTGACCGGCTTCATGGCGGCGGCGACGAAGGTCGCGGCGTTCGGCGCGCTGCTGCGGCTGCTGTACGTCGTCCTGCCCGGTCTGCGCTGGGACTGGCGGCCGGTCATGTGGGCCGTCGCCGTCCTGACCATGCTGGGCGGTGCGATCGTCGCGATCACCCAGACCGACATCAAGCGGCTGCTGGCCTACTCGTCGATCGCGCACGCGGGATTCATCCTCGCGGGTGTCATCGCGACCTCGAAGAACGGCGTCTCGTCCGTCCTCTTCTACCTGGCCGCGTACTCCTTCGTGACGATCGGCGCGTTCGCGGTGGTCACCCTGGTGCGCGACGCGGGCGGCGAGGCGACGCACCTGTCGAAGTGGGCCGGTCTCGGCCGGCGCTCGCCACTGGTCGCGGCCGTGTTCGCGGTGTTCCTGCTGGCCTTCGCCGGTATCCCGCTGACCTCGGGCTTCGCCGGTAAGTTCGCGGTGTTCAAGGCGGCGGCGGAGGGCGGGGCCGCGCCGCTCGTCGTGATCGGTGTGATCTCCTCGGCGATCGCGGCGTTCTTCTACATCCGCGTGATCGTGCTGATGTTCTTCAGCGAGCCGAGGCCGGAGGGGCCGACGGTCGCCGTGCCGTCGCCGCTCACCATGGCGGCGATCGGCATGGGCGTGGCGGTGACCCTGGTCCTCGGTGTGGCACCGCAGTACTTCCTGAACCTGGCGAGCCAGGCGAGCGTGTTCGTGCGCTGAGCCGCCCCGGTCGGAACAGGAACGGCCCGGCACCCCCTCACGGGTGCCGGGCCGTTCGCCGCGCGCCGCGGTCACCTCGTGCAACGAGCCGACCACACGACGGAGCGGACGGAAACCTGTGGATAACTCCGGTGCTGTCGGTGCGGAGCCCTATCGTTGAGGCAGTGGTCGACGGACGACGTACGGGGGACACGACGATGGGTGGGACGGGCGGGATCAGCGAGATGCCAGGGGCGACCGACAGCGAGGCGCTGGCCACACTCCACCGGGTCTTCGGGTACGAGGCCTTCCGCGGTGAGCAGAAAGAGGTCATCGAGCATGTGGTGTCCGGTGGCGACGCCGTCGTCCTCATGCCGACCGGCGGCGGAAAGTCGCTGTGCTATCAGATCCCCGCCCTGGTCAGACCCGGTACGGGCGTCGTGGTCTCCCCGCTGATCGCGCTGATGCAGGACCAGGTCGACGCGCTGCGGGCGCTCGGTGTGAACGCCGGGTTCATCAACTCCACCCAGGACTTCGACGAGCGGCGCGTGGTCGAGGCGGAGTTCCTGGCGGGCGAGCTGGACCTGCTGTACCTGGCGCCCGAGCGGCTGCGCCTGGACTCCACCCTGGACCTGCTGTCCCGGGGCAAGGTCGCGGTGTTCGCGATCGACGAGGCGCACTGCGTCTCCCAGTGGGGCCACGACTTCCGCCCCGACTACCTGGCCCTGTCCGTCCTGGGCGAGCGCTGGCCGGACGTCCCGCGGATCGCGCTCACGGCGACGGCCACCCGGACGACGCACGAGGAGATCACACAGCGCCTGGGTATGCCGACGGCCCGCCACTTCGTGGCGAGCTTCGACCGGCCCAACATCCAGTACCGCATCGTGCCCAAGGCCGACCCCAAGAAGCAGCTGCTCGCCTTCCTGCGGCAGGAGCACACGGGCGACGCGGGCATCGTGTACTGCCTCTCGCGGAACTCGGTGGAGAAGACCGCCGAGTATCTGAGCCGCAACGGCGTGGAGGCGGTGCCCTACCACGCCGGCCTGGACGCGGGTACACGCGCGGCGCACCAGTCCCGGTTCCTGCGCGAGGACGGCCTGGTCGTGGTGGCGACCATCGCCTTCGGCATGGGCATCGACAAGCCGGACGTACGGTTCGTCGCCCACCTCGACCTGCCCAAGTCGATCGAGGGCTACTACCAGGAGACGGGCCGCGCCGGCCGTGACGGACTGCCCTCCACGGCCTGGATGGCCTACGGCCTCAACGATGTCATACAGCAGCGCAAGCTGATCCAGTCCGGCGAGGGCGACGAGGCCTTCCGCCGCCGGGCGGCCGCCCACCTCGACTCGATGCTCGCGCTCTGCGAGACGGCCGGCTGCCGTCGCGGCCAGCTGCTTGCCTACTTCGGCCAGGACCCCGAACCCGCGGGCTGCGGCAACTGCGACACCTGCCTGACCCCTCCGGAGACCTGGGACGGCACGATCGCCGCGCAGAAGGTGCTGTCGACGGTGGTCAGACTGCAGCGGGAGCGGGGACAGAAGTTCGGCGCCGTGCAGATCGTGGACATCCTGCTCGGGAAGCGCACCGGCAAGGTGATCCAGTTCGACCACGACCAGCTGTCCGTCTTCGGCATCGGCGAGGACCTGGCCGAGGGCGAATGGCGGGGCGTCGTCCGGCAGTTGCTGGCACAGGGGCTGCTCGCGGTCGAGGGGGAGTACGGCACGCTGGTCCTCACCGAGACGAGCGGGGCGGTGCTGCGGCGGGAGCGGGAGGTGCCGCTGCGCAAGGAGCCCAAGAAGCCGGCCGCCGCGCGCACCACGTCGTCCTCGTCCGGCCGGGGTGAGCGCAAGCCCAAGGCCGCCGTGGCCGAGCTGCCCGACGAGCTGCTGCCCGCCTTCGAGGCGCTGCGTGCCTGGCGCGCCGAACAGGCCCGTGAGCAGGGCGTTCCGGCGTACGTCATCTTCCACGACGCCACGCTCCGGGAGATCGTCAGCCGTCGGCCCGGCTCGGTGGCCGAGCTGGGCACGGTCAATGGTGTCGGGGAGAAGAAGCTGGCGACGTACGGGGAGGGCGTGCTCGGGGTGCTGGCCTCCATGGACGGCCCGGCCGAAGCCACCGCCGCATCCCCGGCCGCCACCGCACCGGCGACCGCCCACGCCCCGGACGAGGACTGGCCCGAGATGGACATGGAGCCGGAGCGCGAGGACTGGATCTAGCTCGGATCAGGACAGCGCCGTGAGACCCGGAGCGAACGTGATCAGCAACGGGAGGAGCGGGACCAGCGTGGCCACCGTCGTCGTGAGCGCCCGCTGGCTGCGCAGCAGCCGCGGTGGGGGCTTCAGGAGGCGGTCGACGCGCTCGCCCAACAGGCGGTGGCTGGAGGCGCAGGACAGGACGCCGCGGTGCTGGTTCAGCTCGATCAGGGCCAGGGCCGTGGTGAGGTGGCCGCAGCGGCGGGACGCCGTGTCGTCGGCGGCCAGTTCGACCAGGCGGTGGGTCTGGTCGCAGAAGTGGGCGAAGAGCGGGACGCGCGGGAAGCCGGTGGCCAGCGCGGTGGAGAGGTGCAGCAGCCAGTCGTGATGGGCGCGGGCATGACCGCGCTCATGGGTCAGGACGGCGTCCAGCTGATGGTCGGTGAGCCGTTGCAGGGCCCCGGTGGTGACGACCAGTTGGGGCGGGTGCCCGGGCATCCACCAGGCGTCCGGGTACTCGTCCTCGAGCACCAGCATGGGCCCGCGCGCGGGCGGCAGCCCCGCGGGCAGGTCGGGGGCGCGTTCGCGCAGGTGTGCCCGGGCCAGTCCGCGCCGCCTGCGGGCGTCGGCGAGTTCACGGGCGAGCATCGCCGTCGTCCACGCGGCGCCGCAGGCCAGCAGCACGGTGAGCGCGACGGCCCAGACCGGGGCGACCGAGAGGTCGTACGCGGCGGTGACGGCGGGCGGCGCGGGTGCGAAGACCCGGTCGCGCACGGTGTGGAAGACGGCCGTGGTCCCCAGCATCAGCGCGGCCAGGCAGCACAGCAGCACGGTGGCGACCAGGCACTGCCACACCCACAGCCCGACCACCGGTTCCCGCTCGGGCCACACGGCCCGGGTCAGTGCGCGCGGCGCCGGTACGGCCGCCATCAGGGCGACGACACTCAGCAGGAGCAGACAGACGGTCATGCCAGGGGCTCCGGTTTCTGGTCGGAGACAGGGGCAGGTGGCGGGTGGCCGGGGTGGTGCGGCGGCTCGTACGGCGGAGGGCGCGGCCGTACGTCGGTGATGCGGCGGGTGGCGCGACAGGCACACGATCGCCGTACCGCTGTCGTACGCCGGGTTGTGCTGTGCCCCGACAGTATGACGGTGACGGCCCCCCGGAGTCAGGAGTCGACAGCTATCCGCCACCCCGGATTCCCCCGCCACCGCACCCGGGCTTCCGCCGGCCGCCGCGCCGCCGCCTCCGGACTTCCACCTGCCCCCGTGCCACCGTCCCTTGCTCCCGCAACGCCCCTCGCACAGCGCTCAGAACCTCCACCTCGTCCGCCCCCATGGTCCGCGCCTCCGCAACGAACCTCCTGGTCAGCGAGGCGAGTTCGAGCCGGGGCCGCTCCCCGGGGCGGCGGCGTCAGCGCGTCGCCGGCCAGTACCCCGGGGGAACTTGTGTCAACTGCTCGCTACAACGCGCCCGCCGACCTCGCCCAGGCCCACCCGGAGGCCGCCCGCGCCCGGTGCCCATGCCGACAGTGTCACCACGTCGCCGTCCTCCAGGAATGTGCGCTTTCCGTCCGGCAGTTCGAGGGGGTCCCGGCCGTTCCAGGTCAGCTCCAGGAGTGAGCCGCGCTCGCGCTCCACCGGACCGCTCACGGTTCCCGAGCCGTACAGGTCACCGGTTCGCAGCGAGGCCCCGTTCACCGTCATGTGCGCCAACTGCTGCGCGGCGGTCCAGTACATGGTGGAGAACGGCGGCTCGGACACCACGTGACCGTTGATCGCGACGGAGATCCGCAGGTCGTAGCCGCCGGGCTCCACCGCTTCGGCACAGTCGTCCAGATACGGCAGCAGCGGGTATGTCCGCTCGGGCGGCGCCACCCGTGCCTCGTCCAGCGCCTCCAGCGGGGTGATCCACGCCGACACCGACGTGGCGAAGGACTTGCCGAGGAACGGTCCGAGGGGGACGTACTCCCAGGCCTGGATGTCCCGTGCCGACCAGTCGTTCAGCAGGCACAGTCCGAAGACGTGCTCCCGGAAGTCGCCCAGTGCCACCGGCCTGCCCCTCTCCGACGGCACGCCCACCACGAAGCCGACCTCGGCCTCGATGTCCAGCCGGACGGACGGACCGAAGACGGGCGCCGGGTCGTTCGGCGACTTGCGCTGACCGGAGGGCCGTACGACATCCGTCCCCGACACCACGACCGTGCCGGAGCGGCCGTGGTAGCCGATCGGCAGGTGCTTCCAGTTGGGGGTCAGCGATTCCTCGGCGTCGGGGCGGAAGATCTGCCCCACGTTCCGGGCGTGGTTCTCGGAGGCGTAGAAGTCGACGTAGTCGGCGACCTGGAAGGGCAGATGCAGAGTCACCGACGACAGGGGGTGGAACAGCGGTTCGATCGTCTCGCGGTGCGAGGGCACCGTGACCCATGCCGTCAGCGCGCGCCGGACGTCCGACCACGCCGTGCGGCCGGCGGCCAGCAGCGGGTTGAGGGTCGGCTGCGCGAGCAGGGAGGCGTACGGGGAACCGAGGGCGTGCGCCGCCGCGCCGGCGTCGAGTACGTGGTCGCCGAGCCGGACTCCGACGGTCCGCTCCTGGCTGCCGGCGGGCGAGAACACGCCATACGGAAGGTTGTGCGGACCGAAGGGGTCGCCCTCGGGGACGTCGAAGGGGGGCATGGGGGTCTGCCTCGCTCTCATCCGTGCCATGCATGGCCATACGTTCCATGTGGTCGCGCCACACGTTACGGGGGCGTACCCGTCTTCGGCAGTGTCTAAAGAGTTCGCAATGTCCGAATAGGCCTTGTCGGAGGGGCCAATTCCGGCTTAGCGTCCTTTGGGGACACGGACGGGGTCGATCCGGTCCGTAGGGGGACACGTGGGGGGACCCGTGGCCAGGAATGCCGTCAGCGTGCCTTTCGAGGCGGACCGTAGTGTGCCGGGCCTGATCGTCAAGTTCGGCGACTACCCGCTGCACCACGGTGGCGTCGGCGCGATCCGCAGCCTGGGCCGTCTGGGTGTCCCCATGTACGCGATCACCGAGGACCGTTACACCCCTGCGGCCTCCTCCCGGTATCTCAAACGCGCGTTCGTGTGGCCGACGAGCGGTGCCGAGGAGCCGGAGCACCTCGTGGAGGGGCTGCTCCGCATCGGCGCCCGCATCGGCCGCCCCAGCGTGCTCATCCCCACCGACGAAGAGGCCGCCGTCCTGATCGCCGAGCACCAGGACGCGCTCAAGGACACTTTCCTCTTTCCGCCCGTCGACCCCGGCCTGCCGCGCCGCCTGGCCAGCAAGCAGGGGCTGCACGAACTGTGCGTGGAACACGGCATCCCCAGCCCGACGGCGTCCTTCCCGCAGTCGTACGACGAGATCGCGGACTTCGCCGAGAAGGCCCGCTTCCCGGTGGTGGCCAAGAACCGGGAGGCCTTCGTACGGCGCAAACGGCCCGCCGTGAACGGCACCACGCGGATCGCCACCCGCGAGGGCCTGCTCACGCTCGCCCGCGACTGGGGCGAACACCCCGGAGTGATTCTTCAGGAGTACCTGCCGAGGGAGGAGGCCGAGGACTGGATCGTGCACGCCTGCTTCGACGCCGACTCGGCCCCGCTCGCCATGTTCACCGGCGTCAAGGTGCGCTCATGGCCGCCGCACGCGGGCATGACGGCGAACGCCTATGTCGTCGACAACCCGGAACTCGCGGACCTTGCCACGCGTTTCATCAAGCAGATCGGCTTCAGCGGCATCATCGACCTCGACCTGCGCTTCGACCGCCGCGACGGACAGTACAAACTCCTCGACTTCAACCCGCGCATGGGCGCCCAGTTCCGTCTCTTCGAGAACGAGTCGGGAGTCGACGTCGTACGCGCCATGCATCTGCATCTGACCGGGCGCACCGTCCCGGAGGGGGAACAGCGCGCCGGCCACCGGTACATCGTGGAGAACATCGACCTGCCCGCCCTCCTCGCCTACCGCCGCAGCGGCTATACGACGCCGCACGCGCCGGCGCGGGCGAGCGGGACGGAGCTGGCCTGGCTCGCGGGTGACGACCCGCTGCCCTTCTTCACGATGCTCGCCCGCTTCGTGCGACCGGGCGCGAAGCATCTGTATCAGCTGTGGCGTACCAACCGCCGTGGCAGTACGACCGGTTCGGGCAGCTAGACGTTCCTCGTCCCGACTGTGCGAACCGGACCACGAAGTGACGAAAAGACGTCCTGGGGAGGGACTTCGTGATTCAACCGGTAGCAGTCCTCGGTGCCGGACCGTTCGGCCTGTCCACCGCCGCCCATCTGCGGGCGCGCGGCATCCCCGTGCGCGCCTTCGGCGATCCCATGGTGAGCTGGCGTGACCACATGCCCGCCGGAATGTTCCTCAAGTCGACCCCGGTAGCCTCCAGCATCGACTGCCCCCAGCGGGGCCACACTCTTGCCGACTACTGCGACGCGGCGGGCATCCGCCGGCTGGTGACCGACGAGGACATCATCCCGGTCGAGACCTTCATCTCCTACGGCGAGTGGTTCCAGCGCACTCTCCTGCCCGAACTGGAGCGGGTGCGGGTGCTCTCCGTGGACCGTGGGACGGGCGGTGGCTTCCAACTCGAGCTGGACTCGGGGGAGTCGTTCGCGGCCCGCGCGGTCGTGGTCGCGACCGGACTGTCCGGCCTGGCCCACTTCCCGGCGGAGCTGGCGAAGGCGGCGGCGGACGGACCCGCCCCCACGGGCCCGGTGTCCCACAGCTCGCAGCATCACGACCTCAGCCCCTTCAAGGGCAAGGAGCTGATCGTCATCGGCGCGGGCCAGTCCGCGCTGGAGACGGCCGCCCTGGCGGCGGAGGCGGGCGCACAGGTGCGGGTGGTCGCCTGCGGCCACGGCACGGTCGCCTTCGGCGCCCCGCCCTGGAAGCAGCCGAAGCTGCGCCCGGAGTCCCCCTTCGGCCGGGCCTGGTCCCTGTGGGCCCTCAGCTACTACCCCCACCCCTACCGCTATCTCCCGGCGCAGGCCCGCCACTATCTGGTCCGCCGGGTCCTCGGCCCGCTCGGCGCGTGGTGGCTGCGTGACCGCTTCGAGGGCAAGGTGCAGGTCGAGGAGGTCGAGCGGGTGGTCGGCGCGGACGTCTCCGACGGCAGCCCGGTCCTCACGGTCCGCACCCATGCCGGCGCCACCCGCGGGCTCACCGCCGACCATGTCATCGCGGCCACCGGCTACCGCGTGGACATCGCGGCCATGGACTTCCTCGGCCATGAGCTCCGCAGTCGGCTCGCGGTCAGCCGCGGCACCCCCAAGCTCGGTGCCGGCTTTGTCTCCTCTGTCCCCGGCCTCTACTTCACCGGCCTGCCGGCCGCCGGGTCCTACGGCCCGGTGATGCGCTTCGTCTGCGGCACCGAGTTCGCCTCCCCACGGCTGGCGAAGCACCTGGCGGCGGCCCACGGCTGAGCGCGGCGGCGGACGGCAGCGGCGGACGGCAGGGACGGCCGGCTACCCCTCCCCGGCCGTCCGCTGCCACGCCAGGAACTCCTCGATCAGCTCTGGGGGGTTGGCCGCCTCGGTGGCCTCGATCTCCCATTCGGGGCAGTCCATGTCGAAGACGACGACGGGCAGCGGACGGCCGAAGAGCCGCTCGATGTCCCCGCTTTCGTGCAGATGGCGGGCCAGATCGATACAGGCGTCGGCGAAGTGCAGGCCGAGCAGATCGCGCTTGGCCTCGATGTCGCCCGCTTCGTCGTCGTCCCGGTCCCCCTCGTCGTCGTCCCGGTCACCGTCGAACCACAGGCCGAGTTCCTTGACCTCCTCGACGTACAGCGGTGCGCCGACCGGGTCCTCGGGGACGTTGCCGAGCATCTCGAATCCGTCCAGGAGCCAGCACGCGTAGTGCCAGCGGGCCTCACCGGGGTCCCCGTGGCGCTTCTCCAGCTCGCACTGGGTCTCGGTGTTGTAGCCGATGGCCACATAGGGGTGGCGCTCGTCGTAGTCGATGCGCCAGATACGGAAGGAGAGGGCGTAGATCTCGGGCCTCGACTCCTCGGGAAAGCGCGCGAGAACGGCGGGCGCCGCCTCGCGCAGATACCTCCGGAAGACGTCCCGCCGGTCCGTCACCACATCCGCCCCCGTTTCCTCGGCTCCCTCGGCGCGGTGACAGCAACCTAACGCGCACCACTGACGACGGGCGGTGGCAGCATCTCCGCGCGGACCCCGTGGGGTTGAGAACAACGGCTGGGACAGGGATGAGTCGCGGCGGCATGTTGTCCGTATTCTCTGATCATGGCCGCTCCCCCCGCTTATTCACTCGTCGCCACCGATCTGGACGGGACGCTGCTCCGCGGCGACGACACCCTCTCCGACCGCTCCCGCGCGGCGCTCGCGCGGACGGTGGGGGCCGGTGCGCAGCACCTCGTGGTGACGGGGCGCCCGGCGCCGAGAGTACGGCCGCTGCTCGATGAACTCGGCAGCAGGGGGCTCGCGGTGTGCGGACAGGGCGCGCAGTTGTACGACGCCGGCGCGGACCGTCTGCTGTGGTCGGTCACCCTGGACCCGGAGTTGGCCGAGACCGCGCTCGGCAAGATCGAGGCCGAGGTGGGTCAGGTGTACGCGGCCGTCGACCAGGACGGGGTGGACGGGCTCACGCTCATCGAGCCGGGGTATCTGATGCCGCACCCCACCCTGCCCGCCGTACGGGTCCAGCGGCGCGACGATCTGTGGTGCGAACCCATCAGCAAGGTCCTGCTCCGCCATCACGCGCTGTCCGACGACGAGTTGGCGGCGACTGCCCGTGATGTCGTGGGTTCGCTGGCGACGGTCACCATGTCCGGGCCGGGGACCGTCGAACTCCAGCCGTGCGGCATCACGAAGGCGACCGGTCTGGCGCTGGCCGCCGAACACCTGGGGCTGAGCGCCCGGCGGGCCATCGCCTTCGGGGACATGCCCAACGACATCCCGATGTTCGACTGGGCCGCCCGCGGTGTGGCGATGGCCAACGCCCATCCCGAACTCAAGGCGGTGGCCGACGAGATCACCTTGTCGAACGAGGACGACGGCATCGCCGTCGTCCTCGAAAGACTCTTCGCGTAGCTCTCCCGTTTCGGGGGGGCCGCCGGTACTCCCCGAAACGTCCGTCAGTACGCGCCGAAGACGTTGTCCATCGAGCCGTACCGCGCGGCCGCGTAGTTGCAGGCGGCGGTGATGTTGGCGACCGGGTCGTAGATGTCGAACGACGTCCCGACCACGTGGTACGCGTTGAACGTCGGGTCGATGACCTGGAGCAGGCCCTTGGACGGGATGCCCTTGGCCGCGTTGGAGTCCCACAGGTTGATGGCCCGCGGGTTGCCCGACGACTCACGCATGATGTTGCGGTAGATGCCGTTGTACGAGCCCGGAATGTGCCGTTCCTTCATGATGGCGAGGGACTCACGGATCCAGCCGTCGAGGTTGTTCGGGTAGCCGGCCAGGGTCGTCTCGGCCGTGGCGGCCGCGGCGGGCGTGGCGGCGGGGGCGGCCGAGGCCGTGGTCGCGCCGATGAGCGGGAGGGCGAGCACCGCGGCGCCGGTGCCGACGACGGCGAGCTTGCGGACGAGGCGGTTGGTGCGGCGGGGCTGAGCGGCAGCGAACATGGGGGACTTCCTCTCCGTCGCCTGCGAGGTGAGCTGTCGGGTTCGGGCGGGGAGGTGCCCGGCCGTGCCGCCCTGAGGCTGCGCGACTTCACCCCGAGCCGTTCCGTGCGACGTGTGTCGTCCGGTCCGGCGGTCTACCTGGGTCCCCCGCTCCTGCCTACGCGAATGAGTTCGTCGATGGGTTACGTCGGGCGGCGGCAGGATTCGGCGTTCCGCCTGACTGGCCCGGAAGCTATGCGAGAGCACATGTCGGGAACAAGTACCTGATTCACAGAACGCACCGATTGACCTTGGTGTGAGGCGTATGGGGCACTTGATCCTTTGCGGTTGCACAGCCTCAACTGGCCGGTGGGAAAAGGGCAAACGGGTGTTTGGGTGGATGTGAGCCGACATGAGGTGGCGTGACCCAACTCACGGAATAACATTCACGGCAAATCAGACATGCAGGTCACAGGGGGTTCACGGGGCTCCGCCGGACGCGCTTCTCCCACGTCCGGTGGAAGACCACCTCGCCGCCCTCCGCGCAGATCACCTCGTCGGAGACGAGGAAGTGTTCCGCGTCACAGGTGATGTCCGACCGGGTCCTGACCGTCGTGTCCCAGGCCGACTCCGGACGGTGCAGCCGGATCGACCACTCCGAGTGGGTGCGGGCCGACAGGGGGTCCTTCTCGGTGATCGTGTACGTCTCCCGCGCGTCCTCGGTGCACTCCAGTCCGTCGGGGTACTGCCGCGTGCCGCCGTGGCGCGGGTCGACCTCCAGACGCCACTCGCCCTTCGCCAGGTCCCGCACCACCAGCCGCTCGGGGCGCGGTTCGTCGAGCGTGGGCGGGAAACTGCTGCCCAGCGGCTCCGCCTGCTCCGGCTCCTCGAAGGTGATCGTCGGGTCCGGCGTCCGTTCGCGCACCGGCAGTTCGAGCGAACTGCCCGCCGGGTCCAGGGTGAAGCCCGCCGCCGAGTCCGGCTCGGGCCAGAGCCAGGGCCAGTACACGGAGGAGACGGCGAGGCGGATGCGATGGCCGGGCGGGAAGACATGGCCGATGCCGCTCAGCTCGAAGGTCACGTCCTGCGTGGTGCCCGGCGTCCAGGGCACCGACCGGTCGTCGCCGTGGCGCGCGGACAGGTTGAGCGCGCCCCGGGCGACCAGCGTCGAGGCGCCGTCCGGGGCGACGTCGCAGATCCGTGCGACGACCTGGCCGCGCGGCACCCGGGAGGTCAGCCGCAGCCGCACCCCGGGCCGCCCCAGCACCCAGGTCTCCTCCGTCACCGCGAACTCGAAGCAGACCGAACGGGCGTCCTCCTCCCGCTGGTCGGGCGGCAGGTCGGCGTCGTTCCCGATCGGGACGAGGCGGCCGGCGTCGATGCCGGTGTGCATCGGGGACCGCACGAGAACGGGGGCGCCCCGGAGCCGGTGCGTGATGCTCGTCACGTGGGGTGAGGGCCACTGCGGCTCGCCGACCCAGCGGCCGGAAAGGGTGTCGTAGGTCGTGGCCGGCGGACGGGAGTCGAGGACGTACGCGCGCAGGAGCGGCCGGTCCAGGGGGTCCGCCGGGGCGGAGGCGCCGTCGGACGGGCTGCCGTCCTTGAGCCAGCGGTCCCACCAGCGCAGGGTCTCCTGGAGGAAGCCGATCGCCGGGCCGGGCGGCCGGTCGCGGTCGGGGTACTCGTGCGGCCAGGGGCCGACGATGCCGCGGACGCGGTCGCGCGGGAGGTGTTCGACCAGACGGAGCACCGTGTCGTGGTACGGGTCGTGCCAGCCGCCCACCGCCAGTACGGCGGCCCTGATCGCGCCGTAGTCCTCACGGACCGAGGCCCGGTGCCAGTAGTCGTCGCGGGTCGGGTGCGCGAGCCAGGTGTGGGCGAGGGGGCCGACGGCCTCGAGGCGCTCCAGCCACATGTCCCGCCAGGCCTCACCGGCGTACCGGGGGTCGGGCGGCCGGCACGCGAAGGCGAGCAGCGCGGCCGACCGGGCGTGCGTGCCGGCCGCGAGAACGGAACCTCCCAGGCGGTGCACGTCGTTGTCGTAGTGGTCGTCCGTGGAGCACACCGTGACGACCGCCTTGAGCGGCTCGGGCGCGAGGGCTGCGACACGGAGGGAGTCGAAGCCGCCCCCGGACACGCCGAACAGGCCCACGCCGCCGTCGCACCAGGGCTGCGCGGCCAGCCAGTTCACCACCTCGGCCCCGTCGGCCGCCGTCGTCCCCGAGTAGCCGTCCGCCGGCCGGCCCTCGCTGTTCCCGTGCCCGCGGACGTCGACCCGGACGGAGGCGTAGCCATGGCCCGAGTACCAGGGGTGGCGCTGGGCGTCGCGGGGCGCGGTGCAGTCGGTCAGGCGGTACGGGAGGTACTCCAGGAGCGCCGGAACGGGTTCGTCCGTCAGGGGCCGCCATACGCGCGCGTACAGCCGTGTCCCGTCGGGCAGGGGGACGCGGATGTCGTCGTGCGTGGTCTCGTAGGGGAAGGACGTACGGATGTGCATGGGGGCGACCCCGTGGCGCTGGCGGACCGGGTACATGCGGGTATATAGGGACAAGCAATGTCACATCATGGTGAGTCGATAAAAAACAATCCATATCGACTGATCAAAAACATACCGGTCGTGGTCCGATACCGCCTGGGCTGTAACGGTGGGCGCTAGCGGTGATCGAAACCTGACCGGATACGCTGACTTGAGTGATGGCAGCGACCTATCGACAAACCGTGTAATCGCCAGCAGACACCAGCAGACAGGAGACCCCTCGTGACCGTCGTCGGGCCGTTCGGGCTGAGCGTGCGGGACCAGGCTCTGGAAGCCGATGTCCAGGCCGGATTGGCGGCTGTCGAGGAAGGCTTGCTCGAAGCCACCAAGAGTGAGGTCCCGTTCATCACGGAGGCCGCCCAGCACCTGGTGCGGGCGGGCGGGAAGCGGTTCCGGCCGCTGCTCGTGATGCTCGCGGCCCAGTTCGGTGACCCGTACGCGCCGGGTGTCGTGCCCTCGGCCGTGGTCGTCGAGCTGACGCACCTCGCCACGCTGTACCACGACGACGTGATGGACGAGGCCGCGGTGCGCCGCGGTGTCGACAGTGCCAACACCCGTTGGGGCAACTCGGTCGCCGTCCTCACGGGTGACTTCCTGTTCGCCCGTGCCTCGCAGATCCTCGCCGACCTCGGTCCCGAGGCCGTGCGGGTCCAGGCCCTCGCGTTCGAGCGGCTCGTCACCGGCCAGATCCTGGAGACGGCGGGGCCCTCGGACGGCCGGGACCCGGTCGAGCACTACCTGGACGTGCTGGGCGGCAAGACGGGCTCGCTGGTGGCGGTGTCGTGCCGGTTCGGGGCGATGATGTCGGGGGCCGACGAGACGGTCGTCGATGTGCTGACCCAGTACGGCGAGCGGCTCGGTGTCGCCTTCCAGCTGGCGGACGACGTGCTCGACATCGCGTCCGACTCGCGCGAGTCCGGGAAGACGCCGGGCACCGATCTGCGCGAGGGCATCCCGACCCTTCCGGTGCTGCGGCTGCGGGAGCGGGCGGCGCGGCTGGGGCTGGCCGAGGACATCGCGCTGTGCGAGCTCCTCGACTCCGACCTGACCGACGACGCGCGCCACGCCGAGGCGCTGGCCGCCCTCCGTGACCATCCGGCGCTGGAGCACGCCCGGCGCGACACCGTGCGCTACGCGGAGGACGCACGGGCCGCCCTGGCCCCGCTGCCGGAGTGCGACGCCAAGGCCGCGCTGCTGGAGCTGTGCGACGCGGTGGTGCACCGGGCCGGGTAGTTCCCGCCGAACGGCATGACGCACGTCACATTTGTGGACTGAGTCCAATCTAAGATTGCTTCCGTACCTATGCCCAGAAGCTGACGCAGGGGGCGTCAGCCGCATACGGGGAGAAAACAGAATCATGGGTATGAACGGAGCGTTCTTCGCGCGCCGCAAGGGCCTCGTCGCCACCGCCGTCGCTATCGCCGCGTCCGCCGGTGTCGCCGCCGCGGCGATCCCGGCCTCCGCCACCGAGAGCCACACCGGCAAGGAGACGACCATCCTCGCCGCGAGCCTCCGGGGCGCCAACGAGGTGCCGGTCGAAGGCGGCCCCGCCGTGGGCGACAAGGCCGGCGCGGCGCTGGAATTCATCGAGCTCAAGGGGGACAAGGTGTCCGTCGCCGTGGCCTGGCGCGGCACCGGCAGGCCCACCGAGCTCCACATCCACCAGGGCGCCAAGGGCACCAACGGCGGCGTCAGGATCGACTTCGGGAAGCTGCTCGACAAGGCTCCCGAGGGGCGGTACGGCAAGGCTCCCAAGGGCCGGCACAGCCTCACCGGCACCGTCACGGTGAACGACCCCGCCCTGCTCAAGAAGCTCACCGAGGACCCCGGTTCCTTCTACGCCAATCTCCACACCGCGAAGTTCCCGGGCGGGGCCGTCCGCGGACAGCTCCACAAGGTCACCACCACGACCGACTTCCGGCACGTTCTCGGCAGCTTCCAGGCCTCCGTCGTCAAGGGCAGGCAGATCTACGAGTGCAAGGCGGCCGAGGGCGGCGGGTACGCCTTCGGGCAGCGTGACGTCGACGCCCGGCTCGGCGGGCACATCCGGCACTCCTTCGTGAAGCCCAACTCCGGCACCCCGCAGTGGATCGCGCCGGACGGGAGCGCCGTCACGGGTGCCCTGATCACCAAGACACCCAACGGCGACGGCAACATCCCCGAGCTCGACCTCAGGGCCACCCGGTCCGGCAAGCACCACGGGCTGCTCGCCGGCACCGGCGAGATCCTGCGGCTGAACACCGTCGGCGGGCTCGCCCCGGCCGGCTCCTGCACACCGGGCGAGATCGTCGGTGTGCCCTACCAGGCGGACTACGTGTTCGTGCGCACGCACTGAGCCGACGGCGGCGTCTCCCACGCGACCGACCCCTACGGGTCGGGGGAGGCGCCGCCTTCCTGTGTCATACCCCAGGCGTACACGGAGTTGAGCCCGCGGGGTGACGCTTCCGCACGGCCGATTTGGTCAACTGGGAACCACGGAAATCACCACTCCTCACCGATTCGGGTGAGAATGGCGGCTCAGGGTGGGACAGAGTGCGAGGACGGCCGCCGCCGACGACGGAGGTAAGGCACACATGGCACCGTACGAATCCGACGGCACCACGGGCGCGACGCAGGTCGACGACCTGCGCTCGGGGCGTCGCAAGGCCGCCCGGTACGTCGTACCGGTCGCGGTGGTGGGGGTGGCGGCGGCGACCATCGGGCTGGTCCCGGCGCTCGCCGACTCCGGTGACCCCGATCTGCCGAAGATCACCGCGCAGCAGCTCATCGAGAAGATCGCCAAGTCGGACGTGCAGCAGATGTCCGGCACGGTGAAGGTCAGCACGGACCTCGGGCTCCCCGACCTGGGCGGCCTGGAGAGCGGTCTGCTCTCCGGCGCGGGCCCGTCGGGTGACGGTTCGTCCGCCGACCCGACGTCCAAGCTGACCGAACTCGTCAGCGGCACGCACACCCTGCGCGTCGCCGCGGACGGCCCGGACCGGCAGAAGCTCTCGCTGATCGAGAGCGCCGCCGAGTACAGCCTCATCCACAACGGCAAGGACGTGTGGGGCTACGACAGCAAGTCCAATGAGGTGTACCACGGCAAGGCCGACGAGCAGGGCAAGGACAAGGGGAGCGAACCGCCCGCCACGCCCAAGGACTTCGCCGACGAGGCCCTCAAGTCGGTGGACGACACCACGTCGGTGACCGTCGACGGCACCGCGCAGGTGGCCGGCCGGGACGCCTACAAGCTGCTCATCAAGCCCAAGCAGTCCGGCACCACCGTCGGCGCGATCAGCATCGCCGTCGACGCGAAGACCGGGATGCCGCTGAAGTTCACCCTCACCCCGAACAGCGGCGGCGCTGCCGTCGTCGACGCGGGCTTCACCCAGGTCAGCTTCGCCAAGCCGGCCGCCTCGACCTTCGACTTCACCCCGCCCAAGGGCGCGAAGGTCACCGAGGAGGACCAGGCGTCGAAGGCGCCCGGGAAGGGTTCTTTGAAGCCGGGCGACGACTTCGGCAAGGGGGCCGAGGGCTTCAAGGGGGGCGACGGCTTCAAGGGTGCCGAGGGCTTCGACGTCCTCGGCAAGGGCTGGAACTCCATCGCCACCTTCGACACCGGCAGCAAGGGCGGCGTACCGTCCGGCTCCGCCGCCGGCGGCGGCGACCTGGGCGGCTTCCTCGGCTCGCTCGGCGACCAGGTGCACGGCAAGTTCGGCAAGGGCACGGTCTTCTCCACCCGCCTGATCAACGCCCTGATCACGGACGACGGCAAGGTCTACGTCGGTGCGGTGACCAAGGACGCCCTGGTCCGGGCGGCGAACACGGCGAAGTAAGTACCCTGCGGGTACGACGAATCGAGGGAGCCGATGGACGAACCGTCCGCCACGGAGCGGGAGACCGAGGCGGGGGACGCGGAACCGTGCGTCATCCACACCCGCGGCCTCACCAAGCGCTACCGCGGCGGACAGCTCGCCGTGGACGGTCTCGACCTGACCGTCCCGGCGGGCAGCGTCTTCGGCTTCCTCGGTCCGAACGGCTCCGGCAAGACCACCACCATCCGCATGCTGATGGGGCTCATCGAGCCCACCTCCGGCACCGCGCGGGTACTCGGGCGTCCCATGCCCCGGTCCGCACGCGCCGTGCTGCCGCACGTCGGCGCGCTCATCGAGGGGCCCGCCCTGTACGGCTTCCTCTCCGGCCGGGACAACCTCCTGCGGTACGACGCCGCCGACCCGACCGCCGACCCGCGCACCCGGCGCACCCGCGTCGCCGCCGCACTGGACCGGGTGGGCCTGACGGCCGCCGCAGGCAAGAAGGCGAAGGCGTACTCCCTGGGCATGAAGCAGCGCCTGGGACTCGCGGCCGCGCTTCTCCAGCCCCGCAGACTCCTCGTCCTGGACGAGCCGACCAATGGGCTCGACCCCCAGGGCATGCGTGAAATCCGGTCCCTGATAAGGGAACTGGCCTCCGACGGCACCACCGTCTTCCTCTCCTCCCACCTCCTCGACGAGATCGAGCAGGTGTGCACGCACGCGGCGGTCATGGCGCAGGGCAGGCTCATCACCCAGGGCGCGGTGGCGGACCTGGCGGCGAGTGCGCGTGGCCGGCTGGTGGTCACCACGCCGGACACCGAGGACGCGGCCCGGGTGCTGAAGGAGCGGGGGGTCGCCGAGGTCGTCATGGCCGAGGACCGGGTGACCGCAGAGCCGCCGACGGGTGAACTCGCCGACCTCACCGCTGCGTTGGTGACGGCCGGGGTGCGCGTGCGGGGCTTCGTGGTCGAACGGGCCTCGCTGGAGGACGCGTTCGTGGCACTGACGGGGGAGGGCTTCGATGTCGCAGGCTGAACTCGCACCGGCGCAGGCGCAGAAGCCGGCCGTACGCGCCCCGAGTCCGCTGTGGACCTTCGGTCTGCTGCGCAGTGAGCTGCTCACCACCTTCCGGCGCTGGCGCACGCTCGCGCTGCTGGCGGTGCTGGCCGGGGTGCCGATCCTGGTCGGGATCGCGGTGAAGATCGAGACACGGGGCGGTGGGCAGACCGGCCGCGGTGGCGGCGGTGAGGGGCCCGCCTTCATCGCGCAGATCACCAACAACGGCCTGTTCCTGGTCTTCACCGCACTGGCGGCGACACTCCCGTTCTTCCTGCCGATGGCCATCGGCGTCGTCGCAGGCGACGCGATCGCGGGCGAGGCCAACGCGGGCACCCTGCGCTACCTCCTGGTCGCCCCCGCGGGCCGCACCCGCCTCCTGCTCACCAAGTACGCGACCGTCATGGCCTTCTGCCTGCTGGCCACCCTCGTGGTCGCGGTCTCCGCGCTGGCCGCGGGCGCGCTGCTCTTCCCGCTCGGCGACCTGACGACCATCTCCGGCACCCGGATCGGCTTCGGCGAGGGCCTCGGCCGGGCCCTGCTGATCGCCCTGGTCGTCGCCGCGTCACTGACCGGGATCGCGGCCCTCGGCCTGTTCATCTCGACGCTGACCAACAGCGGGATCGCGGCGATGGCGACCACGGTGGGCCTGCTGATCACCGTCCAGATCCTCGACCAGATACCCCAGCTGCACGCGCTCCAGCCGTACTTCTTCTCCCACTACTGGCTGTCCTTCGCCGACCTGATGCGCGACCCCGTCTACTGGGACGACCTGGTCAAGAACCTGGGCCTGCAGGCCCTGTACGCCGCGGTGTTCGGCTCTGCGGCCTGGGCGCGGTTCACGACGAAGGACATCAGCGCCTAGCGGCACCGTACGGGGTTCAGGCGGCCGCCGTCTCGTACGGGAACCGCGCGAGCGGCGCCTCCCCCGCGAAGAACGTCTTCGCGCGCGCCAGCGCCTCCGCGTCCCGCAGTACGTCCCCGGGCGCGCTGCCGTTGCCCAGCAGCACCCCGCCGAAGCGCATCCGCAGATACGCGGCCGAGTTGCTGAGCAGGCCGACCAGCGGATCGGCCACCTCCGGCTCCGTGTGCGCGAGCGCGGTGACACCCCAGAGCGTGCGCCCGGCCAGGGTTGCCTTGAAGTCCACGCCGGGGGTGCGCAGCCAGCCCGACCAGTGGTCCAGGTAGCGCTTGGTGTGGGCGGACACCGAGTACCAGTACAACGGCGAGACGATCACGATGTCCGTCGCCGCGAGCGTGGCGTCCAGGAACAGGCCGGTGGTGCTGCCGGAGGCGGGCCGCACGTGGTCGCTGTCGTGCCGCCGGTCCACGAAGTCGGGCAGCGGGTGCTCGGCGAGGCTGAGCCACTGCTGCTCCACGTCGGCGGGCAACTGCTCGGCGGCCGTGCGGGCCAGCAGCTCGGAGTTCCCGTCGGCGCGGGCACTGCCCAGTACGAAGAGGAAGCGGCGAGTCATGGTTTCCCCCAGGAGGATCGACGTACGGCGTGCGACGAATACAAGCACATGCATCATATGCATACGCAAGCATTTTGGGAAAGGGGCTGCGCGACCACCACCCCGGGGCTCCCGGCGTGACTACCGCCCGCCGCCCGCCGCTCCGGTCAACCGCACCAGCGCATCGGTCCCCCGCGGTGCCCCGCCGCTCAGATCGCCCAGGCGCCAGTCGTCCACCCAGGGCACGCGGTACACGTCGACGACCGACTCGATCACCTTGACCTGCCGGTCCAGTTGGCGCGGCAGCCGCCCCGGGGCGTCGGCGACGAGCACCACGGCGTCCAGCTCGAGACCGACTGGTGTGGCGCCCTGCCGGAACGTTTCGAGGGCCTGCGTGGCACGGGCCAGCCCGGTCGCGTGGGTCCGCGCCACGAGCAGTACCGACGGCGGGGCGTCCGGCCCCGGCCAGTCGCGTCCGCAGTCCCGGCCGCCGTACACCGCCGCGAGCGTGCTGGTGCCCGCGCCGCCGTGTGTGCCGACCCAGGAGAAGTGCCGGGCGGGAAGGGGCCCGTGTGCGGGCGTCCCCCAGATCCGGTCCGGCTCCGGATGCCGCTCCCGCTCCGGTCCGGCGACCGGCCCACGGATCCAGATCTCCGGCCCCTGCTGCCCGCCTGGCTGCATTCCCGCGCTCCTCCTGTTCAGATGGCGTGTCAGTGCCTGGTGCGAGTCTGTGACATCGCGGTGACGTGGGAACCGTAGCGACAGGAGACACTCGACAGTACGCACGGGTACGACCGGATCGTGACGCCGGGGGAGCGAGGGGGACCGATGTCTCGACTCAGCCGCGAGAAGAAGCGGGAACAGCAGCGGGCCGCCTTCCCGGCGGAACCGGTGGATGTCCGCGTCTCGGGTACGGGCGGCGCGTCGGTCGCCGGTGAACCGGTCGTGGCGGGGCCCGGCGAGGAGATCCAGCAGGCCGTCCTGAACCATCTCCAGCGCCTCGTCCTCGCGGCCGGCCGCCCCATACTCGCCTCGGTCCACGACGCCCGCATCGGTTACGTCGTCCCGCTCCAGGTGGAGGCGGACGGCTCCAGCCGTTTCGCGGGCGAGCCGCTGCGGATGGCACCGCTGCCTGAGCGGGCGGCTCCGTCGGCGGAACGGGTGGCGCCGCTGGTGGAACGGGTGGCGCCGCTGCCCGAGCGGGTGGCTTCGCTGCGTGAGCGGCTGGCTTCCGACAGGCCCACCCGTCTGCCGCGGCCGGCCGATGAGCCGGTCCGGGACGCCGTTCCCACGTTTCCGTTGCGGGCCGTGCCGGAGGCGGCGGTGACCGGCGAGCCCGTGGCCCCCGGGATCGTCCAGATGCCGACCGGGGTGTTCGGGCCACCGCCCGTCATGACCACAGAGCCGGGACCGGTCGCCGTACCGGAGCCGATGGCCCGACCCGAGCCGGTCGCCGTACCGGAGCCGATGGCCCTGCCCGAGCCGGTCGCCCTGCCCGAGCCGGACGCGCAGCCGAAGGCGGTCGTCGGATCCCCGGCCGCCAAGCCCCCCGCCTCCGATTACGTCACCGACCCCGACCCCGACCCCAAGCCCACCCCCGCCCGCGGCTTCGACGCCGTGGCCGAAGAGGTGCTCGGTGACGGCCCCGTGACCACCACCGAAGAGGGCGCCGCGCTGCTCACCGAGCCGATGACGCGGATCAACGAGGCCGTCAAGGCGGGCCGGATCGATGCCGCGGCCGAGCTGGCGCAGCGCACGGTCGCGGAGGCCTCGGCCCTGCTCGGCCAGGACCACCCCGAGGTGCTCCACCTGCGCGAGCTGACCGCCTACATCGCCTACCTGGCGG
Organism: Streptomyces sp. HUAS 15-9; assembly: GCF_025642155.1. NCBI lineage: Bacteria > Bacillati > Actinomycetota > Actinomycetes > Kitasatosporales > Streptomycetaceae > Streptomyces > Streptomyces qianjiangensis. Next base: position 5,087,387 of record NZ_CP106798.1, read on the forward strand.
GCGACCCGCTCCGCGCCTTCCGGCTCTCGCTCGACCTCGCCCGGCTGCGCCGTCAGGCCCATGACGCCGAGGGGGCGTACGGGAACGTGCAGAGCGCGGCCGCCGCCTGGCGTGCCGTACGCGACCCCGAGCAGGGCCTGAGCCTGGGCCGGGAACTGATCGCGCTGTGGACGGAGCTCACCGCCGAGGAGGGCCCGGCCGCCGACGACATCGAAGAGCTGGAGTCCGCGCACAACCGGATGGGCCGCCTCACCGAACGTGCCGGCAGGGTGGCGCACCCCGGCAACGTCTAAGCGACGCAGTACTCGTTCCCCTCCGGGTCCGCCATCACCACCCACTCCCCGGAGGGCTCCCGCACCTCCCGCAGCATGCGCGCACCCAGCCTCTTCAGCCGCTCGACCTCGTCCGCCCGTCGTCCCTCACCCGGGTGCAGGTCGAGATGGAGCCGGTTCTTGACGGTCTTGGCCTCCGGGACGCGCTGGAACAGCAGCCGCCGCCCCAGCCCGATGCCGCGCTCCTCGTCGTACGGGTCCTCGGGGTGCCGTACGGCGATCAGGTCCCGGAAGGCCGCGCGGCCGTGGAACTCGACAGTGGCCTCACCCGGCAGCGCGCCGAGTTCCAGCAGCCGCTCGACGAGCGCGCTGTTGTCCTCGACCTCGTAGTGCAGCGCGGCGGCCCAGAAGTCGGCCTGCGCGTGCGGGTCGGCGGCGTCGATGACGAGCTTCCAGTGCAGCGGGGCGGGCGTGGCGTCCGGAGTCTGTGTCATGCCGCTCACTTATAGCCGACGGGGGTGTCCTCCTCACGGGAAGCGGGGATCCGGCTGTCCCGGAGTTCGGCGAGGGCGCGGGCGCTGCGGCGGGCGCTGCGGCGGGCGGTGCGGCGGGCGGTGCGCAGGGCGTCCCAGGTGAGCAGCGACAGCGCGAGCCAGACCAGCGCGAAGCCGGCCCAGCGCTCGGGCGGCATGGCCTCGTGGAAGTAGAGGATGCCGAGCAGGAACTGGAAGACGGGGGCCAGGTACTGGAGCAGCCCCAGCGTGGACAGCGGCACACGGATCGCGGCCGCCCCGAAGCAGACGAGCGGAAGCGCGGTGACGATTCCCGTCGAGGCGAGCAGGGCGGAGTGCCCGGTGCTGCCGGTGCCGAAGGTCGAGTCGCCGTGTGCGGTGAGCCACAGCAGATAGCCGAGCGCGGGCAGGAACTGGATCGCGGTCTCGGCGGCCAGCGACTCGATGCCGCCCAGGTTGACCTTCTTCTTCACCAGCCCGTACGTGGCGAAGGAGAACGCGAGGCACAGGGAGATCCACGGCGGCTGCCCGTATCCGATGGTCAGGACGAGCACGGCGGCGAACCCTACGCCCACCGCCACCCACTGCACGGGCCGCAGCCGCTCCTTCAGGAGCAGTACGCCCATGGCGATGGTGACCAGGGGGTTGATGAAGTACCCGAGCGAGGCCTCCACGACGTGACCGGCGTTCACGGCCCAGATGTACACACCCCAGTTGACCGTGATCACTGCTGCCGCCAACGCGACGAGGGCCAGCCGACGCGGCTGCCGCAGCAGCTCCCCGGCCCAGGCCCAGCGCCGTACGAAGACGAGCGCGACAGCGACGAACGCGAGGGACCACACCATCCGGTGGGCGAGGATCTCCACCGGTCCGGCGGGCTTCAGCAGAGGCCAGAAGAGGGGAACGAGCCCCCACATCCCATAGGCCGCGAAGCCGTTCAGCAGACCTGTCCGCCGCTCGCCCTTCGATATGTCGGCCACGGGCCCCTCCTGCTCACTCCACGCGGTCCTGTCCGCCCGGAGGAAAGGTAACGCCGAGCACCCCCTGCTGTCATGCCCGTATCGCCATACGGTCATGACAGCGGGGGGTGCGGGTGCGCCCGGGCCCGGCGGGGGAGCCTCAGCCCTTGAGCGCGACGGCGATGGCCTCGGAGAACGGGCTGGTCGGGCGGCCGATCAGCCGGGACAGGTCGCCGGAGGAGATGACCAGCTCGCCCCGCGCGATGGACGCGTCCACGCCGACCAGGATCACGGCGAACGGCTCGGGCACACCGGCGCCGGTGAGGATGCCCTGGAGCGCCTCGGCGGGCACGGGGCTGTAGCCGATCTCCTTGCCGGTCTGCCTGCTCAGCTCGGCCGCGTACTCGACGAAGCTCCAGGCCTCGTCGCCACCCAGCTCGTACGCCCGGTTCTCGTGGCCCTCGCCGGTGAGCACGGCGACGGCGGCGGCCGCGTAGTCGGCGCGCGAGGCGGAGGAGACGCGGCCGTCACCGGCGGCCGCGACGACGGCGTTGTGCTCCAGCGTCGGGGCGAGGTTCTCGGTGTAGTTCTCGTGGTACCAGCCGTTGCGCAGCAGCGTGTAGGGCAGGCCGGAGGCGAGCAGCAGCTCCTCGGTGGCCCGGTGGTCGTCGGCGAGCGCGGCCGTCAGGCTGCCGGGAGCGCTGGTGTACGCCAGCAGCGCCACGCCTGCCGCCTTGGCGGCGTCGATGACGACCCGGTGCTGCTGGACACGGCCCTTGTCGAACTCGTTGCCGGAGATCAGCAGCACCTTGTCGCCGGACGCGAAGAGTCCGTCGAAGGTCTTGGGCTCGTTGTAGTTCGCTACGGCGATCTTCACGCCGCGGGCCGCGAAGTCGGCCGCCTTGGCCTCATCGCGCACGACGGCGGTGATCTGCTCGGCCGGGACCTTCTCCAGCAGCTGCTCCACGACGTGGCGGCCGAGGTGTCCGGTGGCTCCGGTGACGACGATGCTCATGGTCAGCAATCTCCTTGTGGGGTGCGGCTGTCACTAACCCTAGGAGGTGCACTAACTGCATGAAAGTACCCACTTTGAAGTAAGGTACTGGCATGAGAGTAAGTGCTGAGGGAGCGTCCGCCGGGCCGTCCAAGTACTCGGTCGGTGAGGAGATGTGCCCCCACCGCATGGTCCTGGAGCACGTCACCAGCCGCTGGGGTGTCCTGGTCCTGATCGAGCTCCTCGACCGCCCGTACCGCTTCAGCGAGCTGCGCCGGGCGATCGGCCGGGTCAGCGAGAAGATGCTCACCCAGACCCTCCAGACCCTGGAGCGCGACGGGCTGGTCCACCGTGACGCCAAGCCGGTCATCCCGCCCCGCGTCGACTACTCCCTGACCGACCTGGGCCGCGAGGCCGCGGAACAGGTGCGGGCGCTGGCGCTGTGGACCGAGAGCCGGATGGACGACGTGGAGAAGGCCCGCCGGGCATACGACGAGGCCCGGGAAATCCAGTCCCGGGCCTCGTAGACGCGCGTCGGCCGGCTCAGCCGATCACCGTCCAGGTGTCCCCGCCGGCCAGCAGCGCGGCCAGGTCTCCCTTGCCGTTCTGCTCGACCGCCGTGTCCAGCTGGTCGGCCATTTCGGTGTCGTAGACGGGGCGGTCGACGGAGCGGAAGACCCCGATGGGGGTGTGGCGCAGGGTGTCCGGGTCGGCCAGGCGGGAGAGGGCGAACGCGGTGGTGGGGGATGCGGTGTGGGCGTCGTGGACGAGGATGCGGTGCTCGTTGTCGGGGGTGACGGTGACGACTTCCAGGTCGCCGGTGGTGGTGTTGCGGACGACTCCGCGGGTGTTGTCGGGGCCGAAGCGGATGGGCTCGCCGTGTTCGAGGCGGATGACGGCTTCCTGGGCGGTCTGCTGGTCCTTGAGGGCGTCGAAGGCGCCGTCGTTGAAGATGTTGCAGTTCTGGTAGATCTCGATGAGTGCGGTGCCGGGGTGGGTGGCGGCGGCGCGCAGGACCGAGGTGAGGTGTTTGCGGTCGGAGTCGAGGGTGCGGGCGACGAAGGACGCCTCGGCTCCGATGGCCAGCGAGACCGGGTTGAAGGGCGCGTCCAGGGAGCCCATGGGCGTGGATTTGGTGATCTTGCCGACTTCGGAGGTCGGGGAGTACTGGCCCTTGGTCAGGCCGTAGATCCGGTTGTTGAACAGGAGGATCTTGAGGTTGACGTTGCGGCGCAGGGCGTGGATGAGGTGGTTGCCGCCGATGGACAGGGCGTCTCCGTCGCCGGTGACGACCCAGACGGACAGGTCGCGGCGGGAGGTGGCCAGGCCGGTGGCGATGGCGGGGGCGCGGCCGTGGATGGAGTGCATGCCGTACGTGTTCATGTAGTACGGGAAGCGGGAGGAGCAGCCGATGCCGGAGACGAAGACGATGTTCTCCCTGGCCAGGCCGAGTTCGGGCATGAAGCCCTGGACCGCGGCCAGGATCGCGTAGTCACCGCAGCCGGGGCACCAGCGCACCTCCTGGTCCGTCTTGAAGTCCTTCATGGACTGCCGGCCCTCGGCCTTCGGAACCAGCGAGAGCGCCTCGATCGTGCCCGCGCCTTCCGTGGACGTCTCAGCCATCGATGGCCTCCTTGAGCGCCTTGGCAAGCTGTTCCGCTTTGAACGGCATGCCGTTGACCTGGTTGTACGAGTGGGCGTCCACCAGGTACTTCGCCCGGACGAGCAGGGCGAGCTGCCCGAGGTTCATCTCGGGGATCACCACCTTGTCGTAACGCTTCAGCACCGCTGCGAGATTCCCCGGGAACGGGTTGAGGTGGCGCAGGTGGGCCTGCGCGATGGATTCACCGGCCGTGCGCAGGCGGCGCACCGCGGCGGTGATGGGCCCGTAGGTCGAGCCCCAGCCCAGGACGAGGGTGGTGGCCTGGTGCGGGTCGTCGACCTCGATGTCGGGGACGGTGATGCCGTCGATCTTGGCCTGGCGGGTACGGACCATGAAGTCGTGGTTGGCCGGGTCGTAGGAGATGTTGCCCGTGCCGTCCTGCTTCTCGATCCCGCCGATCCGGTGCTCGAGCCCCGGCGTGCCCGGCACCGCCCACGGCCGGGCCAGGGTGTGCGGGTCGCGCTGGTAGGGCCAGAACACCTCGCTGCCGTCGTCCAGGGTGTGGTTGGGGCCCTGGGCGAACTGCACGCTCAGATCCGGCAGCTCCTCCAGCTCCGGGATCCGCCACGGCTCCGAACCGTTGGCCAGATAGCCGTCCGAGAGCAGCATCACCGGCGTGCGGTAGGCCAGCGCGATCCGGGCCGCCTCCAGCGCCGCGTCGAAGCAGTCCGCGGGGGTCTGCGGCGCGATCACCGGGACCGGGGCCTCGCCGTTGCGGCCGTACATCGCCTGCAGCAGATCCGCCTGCTCCGTCTTCGTCGGCAGCCCCGTCGACGGCCCGCCCCGCTGGATGTCGATCACCAGCAGCGGCAGCTCCAGCGACACGGCAAGCCCGACCGTCTCCGACTTCAGCGCCACCCCCGGCCCCGACGTCGTCGTCACCGCCAGGCAGCCGCCGAACGCCGCACCCAGCGCCGCACCGATCCCGGCGATCTCGTCCTCCGCCTGGAACGTACGCACCCCGAAGTTCTTGTGCTTCGACAGCTCGTGCAGGATGTCCGAGGCCGGCGTGATCGGATACGAACCCAAGAACAGCGGCAGATCCGCCTGCCGGGACGCGGCCACCAGACCGTACGCCAGCGCCAGGTTCCCGGAGATGTTGCGGTACAGACCCGGCCCAAACGCCGTCGCCGCCGGCGCCACCTCGTAGGAGACCGCGAAGTCCTCGGTCGTCTCACCGAAGTTCCAGCCCGCCCGAAACGCCGCAATGTTCGCCTCGGCGATCTGCGGCTTCTTCGCGAACTTCGCCCGCAGGAACTTCTCCGTGCCCTCCGTGGGCCGGTGATACATCCACGACAGCAGACCCAGCGCGAACATGTTCTTGCTGCGCTCGGCCTCCTTGCGCGACAGCGCGAACTCCTTGAGCGCCTGGACCGTCAGCGTCGTCAACGGCACCGGATGCAGGCTGTAACCGTCCAGCGAACCGTCCTCCAGCGGGCTGGCCGCATACCCGACCTTCTGCATCGCCCGCCCGGTGAACTCGTCGGTGTTGACGATGATCTCCGCACCGCGCGGCAGATCCCCGATGTTCGCCTTCAGCGCGGCCGGGTTCATCGCGACCAGCACGTTCGGCGCGTCCCCCGGGGTGAGGATGTCGTGGTCGGCGAAGTGCAGCTGGAACGACGAAACCCCCGGCAGCGTCCCGGCGGGGGCACGGATCTCGGCCGGGAAGTTCGGAAGCGTGGACAGGTCGTTGCCGAAGGACGCCGTCTCGGACGTGAACCGGTCACCGGTGAGCTGCATACCGTCACCCGAGTCCCCCGCGAACCGGATGATCACCCGATCGAGGCGCCGTACATCCTTCACGCCACGCGGTTTCCGCTGCTCTCCTACGACGGCTCCGTCGGCCTGTTCCGCTGTCCTGCTGACCTGGCTGGTCACTGAACTGGACCTCCTTCGAGGCGGCTGTCCGGGCTTGGTCGTCCCATGGACCTTCCCAGGATCAACCCTACGTCGGTTAGGGTCGCCTTCCCTCGGCCGTTCGCATGATGGACGGCACATTTCGACGACTCGTCGCCCTGACTTGTCATGATTTCTTGCCCCCCGGGCTTTCTATGAAGACGCTCCCGTGTGCCGGCCGGTTCTCGTTCGGGCGTGTGCTGACACAGTGTCAGGTCCTCATGAGTTCAGATAGGTGAGAACGGCCAGAACACGCCGGTGGTCCCCGTCGCTGGGCGACAGCCCCAGCTTCAGGAAGATGTTGCTGACGTGCTTCTCCACGGCTCCGTCGCTGACCACCAGCTGCTTGGCGATCGCCGAGTTCGTCCGTCCCTCGGCCATCAGCCCCAGGACCTCCCGCTCCCGCGGGGTGAGCCCGGCGAGCACGTCCTGCTTGCGGCTGCGCCCGAGCAGCTGCGCGACGACCTCGGGGTCCAGGGCCGTACCGCCCTGGGCGACCCGTACGACCGCGTCCACGAACTCCCGCACCTCGGCGACCCGGTCCTTGAGCAGATAGCCGACGCCACGACTGGAACCGGCCAGCAGTTCGGTGGCGTAGCGCTCCTCCACGTACTGTGACAGCACCAGCACGCCGAGTCCGGGATGTGCCTTGCGCAGCCGCACCGCCGCCCGTACTCCCTCGTCGGTGTGTGTCGGCGGCATCCGTACGTCCGCGACCACAACATCCGGCAGCGCGCCCTGTGCGTCCAGGTCGGCGATGGTCTTGATCAGCGCCTCGGCGTCCCCGACACCGGCGACGACCTCGTGCCCCCGGTCGGTTAGCAACCGGGTCAGGCCCTCTCTGAGCAGCACTGAGTCCTCGGCGATGACCACCCGCACCCTGTCCTCCACGATCTTCCGGCCCCCACAACCCGTCTTCGTTCCGCGCCTGACGAAAGTCCAGCATTCCAGCATTCGGACCTCGTCGCGCCCGGGCCACGGGATTAGGCCCGCGGCATGTCGGGTTCCGCTCCCCGGACGGCTTGTTCCGCTCCCCGGACGGCTTGTTCTGGGGTGGTCCGGGTGTGCCACGACAGCCGGGGAGGGGCACTGTGCCGCCCGGCCGGGTGGGGCACGGCGGGGCCCGACGGGGAGGGGCACGGTGGGGCCCGGCGGTGCGGCCGCCGGGCCGGATCCGTCAGCGGCGCCAGGGCAGCTCGGCCGTGATCCGGGTGGGCCCGCCGGCCGGGGAGTCCACGACCAGAATTCCGTCCACGGCGTCCAGCCGCTCGGCCAGCCCCGCCAGCCCCGAGCCCGCCAAGACGTCGGCTCCCCCCACCCCGTCGTCCGTGACCTGCAGCATCAGCCGGTCGTCGGACCGCCACACGTCGACCGTGGCCTGGCGGGCCCTGGAGTGCTTGCTGATGTTCTGCAGCAGTTCGGAGACGGTGAAGTAGGCGATCCCCTCGATGGCCGGCGCCGGCCGTTCCTCGAGGTCCACGTCGGCCTGCACCGGCACCGTGCACCGGGAGGCGACTGCGGACAGCGCCGCGTCCAGACCCCGGTCCGTCAGCACCGCCGGATGGATCCCGCGGGCCAGGTCGCGCAGCTCCTGGAGCGCCGTCTTCACTTCGCCGTGCGCCTCCTCGACCATCCGCGCCGCCACCTTCGGGTCCTCGGTCAGCTTCTCCTTCGCCAGCCCCAGACCCATGGCCAGCGCCACCAGCCGCGCCTGTGCCCCGTCGTGCAGGTCCCGCTCGATGCGCCGCAGGTCGGCGGCCGCCGTGTCGACCACGACCCCCCGGTCGGACTCCAGCTCGACCACCCGCGTGGCCAGCTGCGACGGTCCGAGCAGCCCCCGCACCATCAGCCGGTCCACCAGCGTCAGCGCCCGTACGATCCACGGCGTGGCCAGCGTGAAGAGCAGGCCCACCAGCGCGGTGACGGTGATCTCGAAGGGGTTGTCGAGATAGATGCTGTGGGTCCCGTCGCCGTACAGCTGAAGGCCGCCCTGCCCGGCGTACATCGGGAACACCCAGAACCACAGCGGGTACGTCAGCAGCGCCCAGCCGTACGCCCAGAAGTTCACCGCGACGACGAACGAGAACACCGCCCACGGGAAGTGCAGCAGCGCGTACAGCAGGTGCCGCCACGACGTGCCGCTCTTCAGGACCGCGCCCATCCAGGCCAGCGCGCCGGGCTGGCGCATCCGCAGCGGCTCGGGGTCGGCCACCTGGAGGCGGAGCAGCCCGCGGGCCCGCGCCCGTTCCACCGCCCCGAGGCCGCGGCAGCCGGCCAGCGCCGCCGCCAGCACCGGGATCCCGAGGAACGTCACCAGCAGGCCCGCCCCGACCGACACCATCGTCACGGCGTACACGAAGAACACGGTGCTGATCGGGAAACTGAGCAGGACGTAGCCGAACTCCCGCCAGCTGCGTGCCTCGAACGGAGCGCGCAGGGCGGCGGGCAGCCGCCGCTCCCTGTCGTCCGCGTCCCGGAATCCGGGCCCGCTGTGGTGCCCGTACCCCTGCCCGTACCCCTGTCCGTACTCCGTGGCCATCGGCGTCGTCCGTTCTCCTCGTCCGGCGGCTTTGTTGCCGTACCCCCACCGTGCTCGGCCGCGGGTCCGTGGACCATGGAGTCCGTCGGCGTCCTGTCCGGGGGGTTTTCCCTACTCCCCGTGGGGGGCCTGGCTCCGGTCCCGCCAGGGCAGCTCGGCGGTGACCGTGGTCGGGCCGCCGGGCGGCGAAGCGACGTCGAAGAGGCCGTCGACGGCGCCCAGCCGCTCCGCGAGACCGCGCATCCCGCTGCCGCCGTCCAGACGCGCGCCCCCGCGGCCGTCGTCCCACACCTGGATCAGCAGCCGGTCCTCCACCCGCCACACGTCGACCGACGCGGACCGCGCCCCGCTGTGCTTGCTGATGTTCTGCAGCAGCTCGGAGACGGTGAAGTAGGCGATGCCCTCGATCGCGGCGACCGGTCTCGACTCCAGGTCGGCGGTCACCTTCACGGGCACGGTGCAGCGGGAGGCGACCGAGGACAGGGCCGCGTCCAGCCCGCGGTCGGTCAGTACGGCGGGGTGGATGCCGCGGGCCAGATCCCGCAGTTCCTGGAGCGCCAGCTTCACCTCGCCGTGCGCCTCCGCGACCATCTCCGCGGCCGAATCGGGGTCCTCCAGGAGCTTCTCCTTGGCCAGGCCCAGCCCCATGGCCAGGTTGACCAGGCGGGCCTGCGCCCCGTCGTGCAGATCGCGCTCGATGCGCCGCAGGTCGGCGGCCGCGGTGTCGACGACGACCCCGCGATCGGACTCCAGTTCGGCGATACGGCGTTCCAGCTCGTCGGAGGGAGAGAGCAGCCCGCGCACCATCACCCGGTCCACGTTCGACAGCCCCCGCACGATGTACGGCAGCACCGGCCACAGCACGAACAGCCCGGTCAGCACCGTGACGAAGGTGAGGATGCCCCACGGCAGCCGGATGAGGTCGTACAGCAGCGTCCGCCAGCCCACCGGGTCCTTCAGCGCCAGCCACAGCCGCTGCAGCAGCCCGCCGCCCTTGCCGAGCGGCAGCGGACTCGGCTCCTCCACCCGCACCCCGAGCAGCCCGCGGGCCCGCGCCCGCTCCAGCTTCCCCAGCTGCCGCGCGCCCAGCAGCGCGCCCGCGAGCAGCGGGAAGCCGACCACGGTGACCGTCAGCATGCCGCTCACGAACAGCGCGGTGACCGCGTAGGTGAACCCGAGCAACGTCATCGGCAGGTTCACCAGGAGATGCGCGATCTCCTTCCAGGTGTGCGGGTCATAGGCGAAACGGACCGGTGGCAGCTGTTCGTCGCCGTCGGCCCGCGCGATGCCGGCGGAGGGGGTGGGAGCGGTCATACCGGCTAGCGTGCCGTGCGTCGCGCGATGGCGCCATGAAGTTCGCCGCAGGGGTCTCCTGGGGAAAACCCCACCCTGGCGTCTCACGCCGTGACAGGCTGCTTACGGTCCCTTTATCAGGGCCTAGACTCCCGTGCGTACAGATCGTTCGAATCATGAGTTCACCGAAGTCACCAGGTCAGGGAGCGAGGGACGGACGTTGCGGGAGACGTTGGGGGGCTCGACCACCGTCGCGGCGGGGTACTTCCAGTCCTATTCGGTCGTGGGACTGCTTGCTCTTGTGGGCGTGCTCTTCGTCGGAGTCGCCTTCGGCGCGGGACGCCTGCTGCGGCCGGTGGTCCCCACACCAGAAAAACTTCTGACATACGAGTGTGGCGTGGATCCTGTAGGTGAGGGCTGGGCACACACCCAGGTCCGCTACTACGTGTACGCCTTCCTGTACGTGATCTTCGCGGTCGACTCGATCTTCCTGTTCCCGTGGGCGACGGTCTTCGCCGCCCCCGGCTACGGCGCGACCACGCTCGTGGAGATGTTCATCTTCCTCGGCTTCCTTGCCGTGGGTCTGCTGTACGCATACAAGAAGGGAGTCCTGGCATGGACGTGACGAACACGACGCCGGATGCGACTCCTTCGCTCTCCGAGCCGGTGCTGCTTCCCGAACCGAAGCGGCTGGGCGCGCTCGCCCGCCTGGCTCCCGAGCCCATGAAAGTGGTCCTGAACTGGGGCCGCCGCTACTCGCTCTGGGTCTTCAACTTCGGCCTCGCCTGCTGCGCGATCGAGTTCATCGCCGCGTCGATGGCCCGCCACGACTTCATCCGGCTGGGCGTGATCCCCTTCGCACCGGGCCCGCGCCAGGCCGACCTGATGATCGTCTCCGGCACGGTCACGGACAAGATGGCCCCCGCGGTCAAGCGCCTCTACGAGCAGATGCCCGAACCGAAGTACGTGATCTCCTTCGGCGCCTGCTCCAACTGCGGCGGCCCCTACTGGGACTCCTACTCCGTCACCAAGGGCGTCGACCAGATCATCCCGGTGGACGTCTACGTCCCCGGCTGCCCGCCGCGCCCCGAGGCGCTGCTCCAGGGAATCCTCAAGCTCCAGGAGAAGATCGCCAGGGAGTCCCTGGAGGAGCGGTACGGCGCCACCGGTGCCCCACGTCCTTCGACGGCGGCGCTGCAGAGCCCCCTGGTGAAGGCGCCCGTTGCCGAGGGGGACGCGAGATGACCACCGTCGGCTGGCTGCCCGCCCCCGTCGAAGACCTCTTCGGCACGGAGGCCACGGCCGAGGAGTCGTACGAGGTCCTGACGGTGGACGTCCCACCGTCCTCCTGGCTCACGGCCCTGGAGACGGCCCGTACGACCCTGTCCTGCACCTACTTCGACTGGCTTAGCGCGGTGGACGAACCGGGCACGGGCTTCCGCGTCTCGGCGCACGTCGTCGCCCTGTTCCCGGTCCGCCGTCTGCTGCTGCGTACGACGGTCCCGCACGAGACCCCGGTCCTCGCCTCCGCCGTCGGCGTCTACGCGGGCGCGCGCTGGCACGAACGCGAGACGCACGAAATGTTCGGTGTCGACTTCGAGGGCCACCCCGGCCTGGACCACCTCCTCCTCCCGGAGACCTTCGAGGGCCACCCGCTCCGCAAGGACTTCGTCCTCGCGTCGCGCGTCGCCAAGGCCTGGCCCGGCGCGAAGGAACCGGGCGAGTCCGACCACGGCGGCCCCAAGCGTCGCCAGATGCTGCCGCCGGGCGTCCCCGACCCCAACGAGTGGGGCCCCCTGAAGGGCCAGCTCCCTCCCGCCCCGGCCCGCCCGGCCCGCGCCACCGCGGGCGAGCGCCCCGCCCGCGCGGCAGGGGAGCGGCCGGTACGACGTGCCCGCACGGCGGCACAGGGCTCGGCCAGCCAGACCCCGACACCGGAACCGACGGCCGCCGAGTCCGCCGCGCCCCCGGCTCCGCCGACCACCGAGTCCGCCACCCCGACCCGTCCAGCACGCCGGGCCCGCAGCGTGAGCGAGGGTTCCGCCTCTCAGAGAGGACAGGAGCCGACTTCGGCACAGCAGCAGCCTTCGCCGACTGGGCCGACGGAGCCGACCAGTCCGGCCGGTCCGACCGAGCAGCCGGAGCCGACGGAACCATCGGCACCGGGTGCTCCCACCCGGCCGTCCGCTCGTCCCAGCGCCGCCCGTAGCTCGGACGCCCCCTGGCACCACGCCCGCCCGGCTTTCGACGAGGCGGTGCCGGAGCCGGAGCCGAAGGTGGGAACCGAGGCCAAGGCGGAGACGGAACCCAAGGCGACGACGGAGCGTGAACCGAGGCGCGAGTCGGCCACACCCCAGGAGCCGGCACCCGAGGCGCCCGCGTCCGGGCAATCGGCCACCGAGGCGTCAGCGGCTGAGCCGTCCGCGCCCGAAGGCCGGCCCACCGAGGCGTCAGCGGCTGAGCCGTCCGCGCCCGAAGGCCGGCCCACCGAGGCGTCAGCGGCTGAGCCGTCCGCGCCCGAAGGCCGGCCCACCGAGGCGCCCTCGCAAGAAGAGTTGCCCGCGCAAGAAGAGTCGTCCTCTCCGGCCCCCGAGCCGGAGGAGCCGACCCCCGGGGAGCAGGCCCCCGCGGCCGGTCCCGCCCCTGAAGAGCAGAACCGTGACGATCGCACCGGAGGTCCGCAGTGAACGACGCGCTCGACGTCACCCTGCGACTTCTGGCCGTCTTCGTCGTCTTCCTCACCTTCCCGCTGATCGTCGGCCAGACCGAGCACAAGGTGATGGCCCACATGCAGGGCCGCCTCGGCCCGATGTACGCCGGCGGCTTCCACGGCTGGGCCCAGCTCATCGCCGACGGCGTGAAGTTCGCGCAGAAGGAGGACGTCGTCCCGGCCGGCGCGGACCGACGTATCTTCCAGCTCGCCCCGGCCGTCGCCCTCCTGCCGTACCTGCTCGTCCTGCTCGCCATCCCGATCGGCCCCAGCGAGGGCGCGGTCGGCCAGGTCCTCGACGCGGGCGTCTTCTTCGTGCTCGCGGTGATGGGCGTCGGCGTCCTCGGCTCGCTCATGGCCGGCTGGGCCAGCGCCAACAAGTTCTCCCTCCTCGGCGGCCTGCGCACCGCCGCCCAGCTCCTCGCCTATGAACTCCCGATGCTCCTCGCCGCCGCCTCGGTGGCGATGGCGGCCGGCACGGTCTCGCTTCCCGGCATCGTCAGCGCCTTCCACTGGTGGTGGCTGCCCTGGCAGATCACCGGCGCGATCGTGTTCTTCGTGGCCGGCCTCGCGGAGCTCCAGCGGCCGCCGTTCGACATGCCCGTCGCCGACTCGGAGATCATCTTCGGCGCGTACACCGAGTACACCGGTCTCCGCTTCGCCCTGTTCCTCCTCGCCGAGTACGCGGGCATCATCGTCCTGTGCGGCCTGACCACCGTCCTCTTCCTGGGCGGCTGGCACGGCCCCTGGGGCGCCGAAGGCCTCGGCTGGCTCTGGACCCTGCTGAAGACCGCGGTCCTCGCCTTCGTCGTCATCTGGCTCCGCGTCACCTACCCCCGCCTGCGCGAGGACCAGCTCCAGAAGCTCTCCTGGACCCTCCTCGTCCCCCTCTCCCTCGCCCAGATCGCCCTCACCGGCATCGTCAAGGTGGTGATCTCCTAGTGGCCCCCATTCCTGGCTCCGGCCTGGCCAAAGGCCTGGCCGTCACCCTCCGTACGATGACGAAGAAGACGGTCACCCAGCAGTACCCGGACATACAGCCCGAACTGCCGCCCCGTACCCGCGGCGTCATCGGCCTGTTCGAGGAGAACTGCACGGTCTGCATGCTCTGCGCCCGCGAGTGCCCCGACTGGTGCATCTACATCGACTCCCACAAGGAGACGGTCCCGGCGGCGGCCCCCGGCGGCCGCGAGCGCAGCCGCAACGTCCTCGACCGGTTCGCCATCGACTTCGCCCTGTGCATGTACTGCGGTATCTGCATCGAGGTCTGTCCTTTCGACGCCCTGTTCTGGTCCCCCGAGTTCGAGTACGCCGAGACCGACATACGTGAGCTCACCCACGAGCGCGACAAGCTCCGCGAGTGGATGTGGACCGTCCCGGCCCCGCCCGCCCTCGACCCCGCCGCGGAGGAACCGAAGGAACTCTCCGCCGCCCGCAAGAGCGCGGAGAAGCTCGCGGCCGCGCAGGCCGAGCCTCAGGAGGGGGACGCGTGAGCCTCGCCGCCGCCGCACCCCACGGCTTCCTCTCCCCGAACGGTGTCGAGATCGCCTTCCTCCTCGTCGGCCTGGCCACCCTCGGCGCCGCCCTGGTCACCGTCACCACCCGGCAGCTGGTGCACGCCGCCCTGTGGCTCGTCGTCGCCCTCGGCGGCCTGGCCGTCGAGTACCTGCTGCTCACCGCCGAGTTCATCGCCTGGGTGCAGGTCCTCATCTACGTCGGTTCCATCGTCGTCCTCCTCCTGTTCGGTCTGATGCTCACCAAGGCCCCCATCGGCCGCTCCCCGGACGCCGACTCCGGCAACCGCTGGGCCGCCCTCACCGTGGCCGTCGCCGCCGCGGCCGCTCTGGTCTGGGTGGTCGTCGACGCCTTCCGCACGACCTGGATCGACCTGAGCGGCGCCGCCGCCGGCTCGACCAAGGTCACCGGCCAGAGCCTCTTCCAGAACTGGGTCCTCCCCTTCGAAGCGCTCTCCGTCCTCCTCCTCGCCGCTCTGGTCGGCGCGATCGTCCTGTCCCGCAAGGCGAAGGCGGACGCGGCCGGCCCGGCCGGCGGACAGGTCCCCGGCAGCCGCAGCGGCCAGGCAGACAAGGAAGGTGTCCGCTGATGCACCTCGCCTATCCCGCCGTGCTCTCCGCCCTCCTCTTCTGCACCGGCCTGTACGGCGTCCTCGCCCGCCGCAACGCGATCCTGGTCCTGATGTCCGTCGAGCTGATGCTCAACGCCGTCAACCTCAACCTGGTCGCCTTCGACGTCTGGCTCAGCAAGGCCGCCCGGGAGACCCTGCACTCCGGCCAGGCCCTGACCCTGTTCACCATCGCCATCGCCGCCGCCGAGATCGGCATCGGCCTGGCGATCGTCCTCGCCGTCTACCGCAACCGCGGCACCTCCGACATCGACCGCCTCCGCGACACCGCCGAGGGCCCCGACAGCGACGCCCTCGCGGCCGAGAAGGCAGAGGCCACCGCGTGACCACGACCACCCTCGCCGTCCTCGTCCCCCTCCTGCCGTTCCTCGGCGCCGTCGCCGGCCTGCTGCTGGGCCGCACCGCCCCCGGATTCGTCCGCCCACTCGCCGTCCTGCCGACCTTCACCGCACTGGTGCTGGCCGTGCTGGTCGCCGTGCGCCAGGGCGGCGGCACGGCCATCACCGCACACACCGAGCTCACGCCGACCGGATCGATCCCGATCGAACTGGCCCTGTACATCGACGGCTTCGCCGCGCTCGTCGCCATCCTGGTCGGCGTCGTCGCCACCTGTGTGCAGATCTACTCGACCGGCTACCTGCGCGACGACCCGCGCTACCCGTCCTACGCCGCCCTCGTCTCCCTGTTCACCTCCGCGATGTTCCTGGTCGTCTACTCCGGCGACCTGATCGTGCTGCTGGTCGGCTGGGAAGTCATGGGCATCTGCTCCTACTTCCTGGTCGGCCACTACTGGGAGACCCCGGAGGCCCGCGCCGCCTCCATCAAGGCCTTCCTGGTCACCAAACTCGGTGACGTCCCCTTCCTGATCGGCCTGTTCGCGCTGGCCACCGACGCCGGTTCGTTCCAGATCACCAAGGTCCTCGGCACCGTCGCGAGCGGCGGACTCGACCACCCGACCCTGATCGCCCTGCTGCTCCTGGCGGGCGTCGCGGGCAAGTCGGCGCAGTTCCCGCTACACACCTGGCTCCCCGACGCCATGGCCGGTCCGACCCCCGTCTCCGCGCTGATCCACGCCGCGACGATGGTCGCCGCCGGTGTCTACTTCGTCGCCCGTCTCCTCCCGGTCTTCCAGGCTTCCGCGGCCGCCATGGTCGTACTCGCGGTCATGGCCGCCCTCACCATGGCCGGCTCGGGCCTGGCCGCACTCGCCCAGGACGACATCAAACGGGTCCTCGCCTACTCGACCATCGGGCAGCTCGGCTACATGACCGGCGCCCTGGCCGTCGGCGACCGCGGCGCCGCCGTCTTCCACCTCCTGTCCCACGGCGCCTTCAAGGCGCTGCTGTTCCTCGCGGCCGGCGTGATCATCCACGCCGCCGGCACCAACTCGCTGGCCGCCATGCACCGCATGAGCCATCTGCGCGACCGCGTCCCCGACGCCTTCTGGACGATGACCGTGGCGCTCCTCGCGCTCGCCGCCATCCCGCCGTTCAGCGGCTTCTTCTCCAAGGAGTCCGTCCTCGGCGCCGCCGAGCACGTCGCCACCGGCCACACCGAGCACGCCCCCGGCAGCGCGGGCTGGATCGTCCTGGTCGCCGGACTGGTCACGGCCCTGCTCACCGCCGCCTACGCGACCCGCCTGTGGCTGCTCGCCTTCCGCGGACGGGGAGCCGAGGCCCCGGACCACGGCAAGCAGCCCCTGACGATGACCCTCGTACTGTGGGTCCTCGCCGTCCCGTCGATCGCCATGGGCGGGCTCGCCTACCGCGTACTGCCCGACTGGTTCGACGGCCGCGAACTGAACCCGACCCTGGTCACCACGATCCTCGGCACGGGCCTCGCCCTGGTCGGCGTCCTCGTCACCTACGGCGCCTGGCAGCGCACCAGCGCACTCGCCGCCCGCGTACCGATGGGCGCCGTCGCCGCCCGTCCCGAGGGCGACGCCGGGCTCGTCGAGGCGGAGGCCATCGCCGGCCACAGGCCCGCCTACGGCGACGTGGCCCACGCACCCGACCCGGCGGATCCCGGACGGCTGCTGCTCGGCCCGCTGTACCGGCACGCGGCCGTCGGCTTCCACCTGGACACCGTGTACGCGGCACTGTTCGTCCGCCCGGTCCGGGCCGGAGCGAGTCTCGTCCAGTTCCTCGACCGCGAGGTCGTCGAGACCTACGTGCGCGGCGCGGCCGAACTACCCCGCCTCCTCGGCGCCGCCGTACGGCGCGCCCAGACCGGCAATGTGCAGACCTATGTGAGCGCGCTGCTCGCCGGCACCGTCGTCCTGGCGGTCGCCGCCCTTCTCGTCGCCACGGGAGTGTGAGCAGCCGTGATCGATATCAACGAGTCCGTGATGCAGTTCCTTCTGGCATTCGTCGTCGTCGGCCCGCTCCTCGGCGCCGTCGCCGCCCTCCTGCCCGCCCCGCCCGGTCTGAAGGGGAAGTCGCCAGAGCAGGCCGTGCTCCGGCACGGAGTCACCGTCACCGGCGCGATCCTCGTCGCCGCGATCGCCCTCGCGCTCGGCTTCGACCACGACCACCCGTCGAAGATGCAGGCCACGACCGACATCAGCTGGATCCCCGCACTCGACGTGCGGATCCACCTCGGCATCGACGGCATCTCCCTCCCCCTTCTGGTCCTGACCGCGCTGCTGACCTTCCTCTGCGCGCTGTACTCCTACTTCAAGATGCCCGCGGGGCCGACCCCGAAGGCCTTCGTCGCACTGCTGCTCGTCCTCGAGTCCGGCACCCTCGCCACCTTCGCCGTCCTCGACCTGCTGCTGTTCTTCCTCGCGTTCGAGATGGTGCTCATCCCGATGTACTTCCTCATCGCCCGCTGGGGCGGCGAGGGCCGTACCCGGGCCGCCTGGAAGTTCATCCTCTTCACACTGCTCGGGTCCGTCGTCATGCTGCTCGGCCTGCTCCTGATCGGAATCAAGGCGGGCACATTCGACATGGTGGCACTCGCCACTGACAACGGCCGGTCGCTGACCACATCCGTGCAGGTCATCGCCGTTTTGACGATCGGGATCGGGCTCGCGGTCAAGACCCCGATGTGGCCGCTGCACAGCTGGCTGCCGGACGCGCACACCGCCGCCCCGACGGTCGGCTCGGTGCTGCTGGCCGGGGTGCTGCTGAAGATGGGCACGTACGGGTTCGTCCGCATCCTGCTGCCGGTCGCGCCGGACGGTTTCCGCACCTTCGCGCCCTACCTCGCCGCCTTCGCCGTCGTCGGGATCATCTACGGGTCCCTGGCCTGCCTGGCCCTCGCCAAGCAGGGCGCGAAGGGCGATCTCAAGCGGCTCATCGCCTACTCCTCCGTCGGCCACATGGGCTTCGTCCTGCTCGGCATCGCGACCATGACCCCGACCGGCGTGAACGGCGCGCTGTTCGCCAACATCGCCCACGGCCTCATCACCGGCCTCCTCTTCTTCGTGGTCGGCGCGCTGAAGGACCGCACGGGCACGACCGACCTCGACGCCCTTTCCGAGGAGACGGGCGCCGCGCTGTACGGCAAGGCCCCGCGCCTGGGCGGTCTGCTGGCCTTCGCCGCGGTCGCCTCGCTCGGCCTGCCGGGCCTGGCCGGATTCTGGGGCGAGATGCTGGCCATGTTCGGCGCGTTCAACCCCGCTGCCGTCCTCAGCCGGCCCGCGTTCCTCACGTTCATGTCCATCGCCGTGTTCGGCACGCTGCTGACCGCCGCGTACATGCTGATCGTGGTCCGCCGCGTCTGCATGGGCGCCGTACAGCAGGACATGCCGAAGCTCGCCGACGTACACACGTACGAGTTCGCGGCCTGGACCCCGCTCGTCGCCCTCACCGTCGTCGCCGGACTGTGGCCGAAGGTCCTCCTCGGCCTGACCGATCCGGCCGTGCAGCAGCTCCTCGCAGGAGGCACCCGATGAGCGCCCTGGCCCAGCCGCTGGCAGCATCGGCGGTCCAGTCCGTCGACTGGCTCGCGATCGCCCCGCCCACCGCCGCGGCGGTCGTCGGACTCGCCGTCCTCGTGGCCGACCTGTTCGTGCCCGACGCCAGGAAGGCCGTCCTCGGCTGGGTCTCCGTCGCGGGACTCGCCGTATCGGCGCTTCTGCTGCTGCCCCTCCTGGACGGCGACCGCAGCACGTTCTGCCTCACCGGCGACCCGCGCGCGTGCAGCTACACGGCCGACCGCTTCACCCTCGTCATCCAGTTCCTCGTCCTCGGCGGCGCCCTCCTCGCCGCCCTGCTGTCGGTCACCGCGCTCAAGGACGCCCGCAGGAACATCCCCGAAGGGGAGTTCTGGTTCCTGCTGCTGTCCTCGGCGGCGGGCGCCGCCCTGCTGCCCGCCTCCCGTGACCTCGCCACGCTCATCGTGGCCCTGGAAGTCGCCTCCCTGCCCGCGTTCGCCCTCGTCGGCATCCGGCACGGCGACCGCAAGTCCTCCGAAGCGGCCCTGAAGTTCTTCCTGTCCTCGGTCACCGCCACCGCCGTCAGCCTGATGGGCATCAGCTTCGTGTACGCCTCCACGGGCACCCTCTACCTGACCCGGATCGCCGACCGCATCCAGCACGTCGACGGGCAGCTCCACACGCTCGCCCAGACCGGGGTCGTCCTCACCCTCGTCGGATTCGCCTTCAAGACCGCGGCCGTCCCCTTCCACTTCTGGGTGCCCGACACCTATGTGGGAGCCCCGCTCCCCGTCGCCGCCTATCTGTCGGTCGTCGGCAAGGCGGTCGGCTTCTCCGGCCTGATCCTCGTCACCGTCGTCGCCCTCCCGTCGTACGGCGACGTGTGGGGACCGGCACTCGCCCTGCTCGCCGCCCTCACCATGACCGTCGGCAACGTCGGCGCCCTGCGCCAGCAGGCCACGCGCGCGTACAGCGCCGTACGGCTGCTCGCCTGGTCCTCCGTCGGCCAGGCCGGCTACCTCCTGGTGCCGATCGCCGCCGCCGCGTACGTCAAGGACGGCCAGAAGGCGATCGGCTCCACCGTCGCCTACGCCCTCATGTACGGCGCGGTGAACCTCGGCGCCTTCGCGGTGGCCGCCCTGGTGGGCCGTACGAAGCACCTCAACCGCATCTCGGACTACCGGGGCCTGTACGCGTCCAACCCCCTCACCGCGCTGACCCTGGCCTTCTTCCTGCTGTGCCTCGCCGGACTGCCGCCGGGCATCATCGGCCTGTTCGCCAAGGTCACCGTCTTCTCGGCGGCCGTCGACGCCGGCCTGGGCTGGCTGGCCGTCGTCATGGCCGTCAACGTGGTGATCGCGCTCTTCTACTACCTTCAGTGGACGGCCCTGCTGTTCCGCGCCCCCGAGGGCGAGCCCGCCGAGCACCGCGTCCCCGCTCCGCTCACGGCCGCGATCACCGTCACCGCCGTCCTCGGCGTCGTCCTGTCCGGAGCGCCCCAACTGGTGCTCCGCTTCGCGGCCACCGGCCTGTTCTGAGCCTCCCCACGCGCGCGTGGGCAAGCACTGCTCCCCACGCGCGCGTGCAGGCCACGACCCCCGTCACCCGGACGGCCCATGCACGGCAACGCACGCACAAGGGAACTAGTGGCCCCCGCCTGGCGTTGACCAGTGCGGGAGGGTCCACTGGACGTGACACCACGGCACCGGTGGCTTCGGACACCAGCAAGCAGCTCAGCAAACAAAGGGTTCCCCTGCTGCACCACTTGGAGGGCGTACCGTGCACCGCCGGCACAACGGGCTCAGGACGGCAGTACTCCTCGGGGGACTGTCCGCACTCATCATCGTCATCGGCAGCTTCTTCGGCCGCACTGGCCTGATCGTCGCCGTCCTGGTCGCGCTTGGCACCAACGCGTACGCGTACTGGAACAGCGACAAGCTGGCGCTGCGTGCGATGCGCGCCCGCCCGGTGAGCGAGTTCGAGGCCCCCGCCCTGTACCGCATCGTCCGCGACCTCTCCAACCAGGCCCGGCAGCCCATGCCCCGCCTGTACATCTCCCCGACGGAGGCGCCGAACGCCTTCGCGACGGGCCGCAACCCGCGCAACGCCGCCGTGTGCTGCACCGAGGGCATCCTGCGCATCCTGGACGAGCGCGAGCTCCGCGGCGTCATCGGCCACGAGCTCAGCCATGTCTACAACCGCGACATCCTCATCTCGTCCGTCGCGGGCGCCCTCGCCTCGGTGATCATGTTCCTGGTCAACTTCGCCTGGCTCATCCCGATCGGCCGCGCGGACGACGACGACGGCCCCGGTCTGCTGGGCCTGCTGCTGATCATGATCCTGGGCCCGCTCGCGGCCTCCCTCATCCAGCTGGCCATCAGCCGCTCCAGGGAGTACGAGGCGGACGCCTCGGGCGCCCAGCTCACCGGCGAGCCGCTCGCCCTTGCCGGCGCCCTGCGCAAGCTGGACGCCGGCACCAAGCAGCTTCCGCTGCCCCCCGAGCCCCGGATCGAGACCGCGAGCCACATGATGATCGCGAACCCCTTCCGCCCGGGCCAGGGACTGACCAAGATGTTCTCGACGCACCCGCCGATGGCGGACCGGATCGCTCGGCTAGAGAAGATGGCAGGTCGCAACCAGTGAAGACCATCCTGAACGTCATTTGGCTCGTCCTGAGCGGGTTCTGGCTGTTCCTGGGGTATCTGCTCGCGGGCGTACTGCTGTGCATCACGATCATCGGAATCCCGTTCGGCATCGCGGCCTTCCGTATCGGCGTCTACGCCCTGTGGCCCTTCGGATACACGACGGTCGAGCGCCGTGACGCCGGAGCCGGCTCCTGCATCGGCAACGTCCTGTGGCTGATCCTCGCCGGCTGGTGGCTGGCCCTCACTCACATCGTCACGGGCATCGCGCTGTGCATCACGATCATCGGGATCCCGTTCGGTATCGCCAACTTCAAGCTGATCCCCGTATCGCTGCTCCCGCTGGGACGCGAGATCGTGCCGACGGACGAGCCGTTCGCGACGCGCTGACCACGCGCGGGGGACAGGGGTCTTAACGGGCGCGCGCCGGGGTCTTAAGAGGCGTGCGCCGGGAAGCCGTCTCCCTGCCCTTCCCGTCCTCCTATCGGGCTCGGGCCGCCACCCACTGCCGTACGCCGAAGGCCCCCGCCCCCACCGCCAGTACGGCCGCCCCGACCACGACCGAGGCGGCCGGCAGCGCGAACGCCAGGGTCACGCACCCCAGCAGGCCCAGAGCCGGCATCGCGCGCGACAGGGGAGCCGGGCTCAGCGTCCAGGCAGCGGCGTTGGCCACCGCGTAGTAGGCCAGCACGCCGAACGACGAGAAGCCGATGGCGCCCCGGACGTCCACGGTCGCGGCCAGCACGGCGACGACCGCGCCCACGGCCAACTCGGCCCGGTGCGGCACCTGGAAGCGCGGATGCACGGCGGCCAGGGCCGCGGGCAGATGACGGTCGCGGGCCATGGCCAGCGTCGTCCGGGACACGCCCAGGATCAGCGCGAGCAGCGACCCCAGCGCGGCCACCGCGGCTCCCACCCGGACCACGGGCACCAGCCCCGAGGCCCCGGCCGCCCGCACCGCGTCGGCCAGCGGGGCGCTCGCGTGCCCGAGACCGTCGGCGCCCAGCACGGAGAGGACGGCGACGGCCACGCACGCGTACACCGCGAGCGTGATGGCGAGGGCCAGCGGGATCGCGCGGGGAATGGTGCGTGCAGGATCCCGTACCTCCTCGCCGAGGGTGGCGATCCGCGCGTACCCGGCGAACGCGAAGAACAGCAGTCCCGCCGCCTGAAGGACCCCGCCCAAACCGGTCGGGAACCCGATGTCCAGCCGCCCGCCGTCGGACTGCCCGGAGACGAGGCACACCACCACGACAGCGGCGAGGACCGCCAGCACCACCGCCACGATCACCCGGGTCAGCCAGGCCGACTTCTGGATGCCGCCGTAGTTCACCGCGGTCAGCGTCACCACCGCCGCGACGGCCACCGCATGCGCCTGCCCCGGCCAGACGTACGCGCCCACGGTGAGTGCCATGGCGGCGCAGGAGGCCGTCTTCCCGACGACGAAGGCCCAGCCGGCGAGGTAGCCCCAGAAGTCCCCGAGCCGCTCCCGCCCGTACACGTACGTGCCGCCCGACGCCGGATACCGGGCGGCCAGCCGGGCCGAGGACATGGCGTTGCAGTAGGCCACCACGGCCGCGAGGGCCAGCCCCACGAGCAGCCCCGATCCGGCCGCGCGGGCCGCGGGCCCGAGGGCGGAGAAGACGCCCGCCCCGATCATCGAGCCGAGCCCGACGACCACGGCGTCACGCACCCCCAGGGTGCGTCGCAGAGAGGATGCGGTGTCGGCCATGCGCTGCACCCTACTGACCGCTGCAACCGCCCGGTGTACCGGTGGCGTCCTCGCCATCGACAAGGCACGAACACGCGCGTGACGGACACCCCGGACCATCGCACGGCACGGACCGAACGGACCGCACGGCGCGGACTGTGCGGCACTGCCGGCCCGGACGCAGATCACAGGGCCGGGACAGTGCGGACACAGCGCGAGAGGGCAGGTTCACGGTATGAGCATCATCGCTTGGATCATCCTGGGACTGTTGGCCGGAGCCATCGCGAAATTCCTGCTGCCGGGCCGTGATCCCGGCGGCTTCATCGGTACGACGCTCATCGGCGTCGCGGGCGCGTTCATCGGGGGCTGGATTTCGGCCCGCTGGCTGGACCACCCGATCACCAAGAACTTCTACGACGGTGCCACCTGGGCCGCCGCGATCGGCGGCTCACTGGTCCTGCTGATCATCTACCGCATCCTGTTCGGCAACTCGCGCAACTGAGCGCATCCCTGGGGCCGCAGCCGGCAGGCGAGAAGGGTGGGCACCGCCTGGTGCCCACCCTTCCTCGTGCTCGCCGCCGGGGACTACCGGTAGTTCACGAACTGCAGTGCGAAGTCGAAGTCCTGGCCCTTCAGGAGGGCGATAACGGCCTGCAGGTCGTCGCGGCTCTTGGAGCTGACCCGCAGCTCCTCGCCCTGGACCTGGGCCTTCACGCCCTTGGGGCCCTCGTCACGGATGATCTTCGCCACCTTCTTCGCGTTCTCCTGGGAGATGCCCTCCTGGATCGACGCGAAGATCTTGTACTCCTTGCCGGAGAGCTGGGGCTCGCCCGCGTCCAGTGCCTTCAGCGAGATGCCGCGCTTGATCAGCTTGGACTGGAAGACGTCGAGGATCGCCTTGACCCGCTCCTCGGAGTTCGCCTGCATCAGGATCTTCTCGCCGGACCAGGCGATCGAGGCGCCCACACCCTTGAAGTCGTAGCGCTGCGAGACCTCCTTGGCGGCCTGGTTGAGGGCGTTGTCGACCTCCTGCCGCTCGACCTTCGAGACGATGTCGAAACTGGAGTCGGCCATGTCCTGTGGCTCCTTGTATCCGGGTGCGTATCGGGTGCGGATCGGGTGCGTGTCGGCGTGCGTGGGGGTGGCCGCCGAGCCCGGCACAGGGCCGGTCCGCATCCGCACCAGCCTAGCCATCCCACGCCCCGAGAGTGCCGATCAATCGAGTGGCGGAGCACCCCTGTGCATCGGGTATTGTTTACGTCGTTGCCAGGGAGCACCGCCGAAAAGCGGTGCGATGGGGCAGCAGACCCCGGCGGTGTGCCCGAGCGGCCAAAGGGAGCAGACTGTAAATCTGCCGGCTCAGCCTTCCCAGGTTCGAATCCTGGCGCCGCCACACTGGGGAAGACCCCTCCGACCAGCCATTGCGGCAGGTCGGAGGGGTTCTTCGTTTCTGCCCTCTGTTCGAGTTCGATGCCGGTTGTGCACGGCGTGCCTCACCTTGCTCCGTCCGGATCCCGCCTTCGGTCAGGGCGTATCCCCCAGGTGTCCCCGGGGAGGCACCCTCACCCGGGCTCGTTCCACTCGCGGAGTGCCGTGTCGATCCGGCTGCTTGCTGCGGAGCTGAGTCAGGCTGCGGAGCTGAGTCAGGCTGCGGAGCTGAGTCAGAAGGAGAGACCGGCATGACGAAGATCATATAGGCCGTAAGCCGGTAACGGCCCGGAACAACTTCGTCTCCCGCTCGCCGACTTCGGCTGATGACATGTGGCCGCCCCGGCCCGGGCGTCGACCAACTCGGCGATGGGCTCTCTGCCGGCGGCGATACGCCGGCCAACCCGACGTCGATCCATCACTTTTGACGCCGGGCTCGGACGTACCTGCCCCCGGGACTCAGCCCTTGAGGGGTTCGCTGTCCAGCGGTGACCCGGCGTCTCGTTGTGTCGGGATCGCCGCGAGCGTTCGCACCGACATGCCCGCCCGGTGTTCCTCGGCCTCCGTGCTCAGCGCGCGGGCCGCCTCGTTGAACCGGACGACGGACGGCGGGTCGGAGGGGCCGAGCAGGTGCAGCTTGAGCTCGGTGCGGGCCTCGGCGTAGGCGTCCTGCTCGGGGTGGCGTACGGACTCCAGCAGGGCCGGTATGCCCAAGGCGTCCGGAGCGAGGACGGCGCCTGCCCGGACCGTGGGGAACGTGTCGCGGAAGTCCTGCTCGGCCAGGCCGCTGGTGTTGGCGACGGCGTAGGGCTTCTCGCTCTCCAGATAGTCGGATATGACGCTGGAGACATCGCTGACCAGCAGGTCGGCGACGTTGAAGCAGGCGTAGACGGTCGGCCGTGCCTCGGTGATGATCAGGTGCTCCCACGCCGGGAACGAGGCCCAGTACGCGGCCTCCCAGGAGGCGGTCGCGGCGGCCACGGCCGCGGCCCTGCCTGGCTCCGGGACCGACTGGAGCAGCATCCGCTCCGTGTCGTCCGCACTCTTGCGGAACGCGGACGTGGTCAGTCGGTCGAGTTCGGCGGTCCGGCGGACCAGTTCCGCGGCCGCGGCGGGTGCGGGTCGCTCGGCGGGGTGTTCCGCGGCACGGACGACGTTCGCGGCGCGGATCATCTCCTGGATCCGGGTGTTCGCGGCCGCCGCCCGAGGTTCGACCGAGCCGGTCAGCGGGTGCGGCTTGTACAGGAGCCGGACCCCCGGATCGGCCAGGAGGGCGCGGACGATGTTCTCGCCGGCCTCGATCACCGAGGTGTTGCCCGGGTTGCCGTCCCAGCCCTCCCACGTGGGGGCGTAGAGAACCGTGGTGTACGGGCCCGTGGGCGCACCGGCGTACGGTGCGATCGCGTCCAGCTGCGGGCGCCCGATCTCCACGACGTCCCGGTCGTCGACACCCACGTTCGCCAGGGCGTACCGTTCGCGCGCCGCGGGACCGGCCACCCACACCTCGTCGTACGCCTTCGCGTACGGATTGCAGCTGGACAGCTTGTCGCTCTCGCCGTGGTTGACGAACGCGTGCTTGATGGTGGGGATCCGCAGCACCTGCGAGGTCTTGCCCGAGTTCGACGGGTGGATCAGCGTCTTCAGCGTCGAGTGCTCCAGCCTCATCAGGTCGGCGACCTTCGGCAGACACACGATCGGGATGTCGGTGGAGGCGATCTTCCGCACCATGAAGCGCTCACGCAGCACGATCAGCGGGCGGCCCTCCAGCCGGGCCAGCGGCTCCAGCCACATGTTCGCCTGGTAGGCCGAACTCGTGCCGCCGGAGAAGTACATGCCCACCGTCGGCCGGTACTCCGCGAGCCAGGACTCGAGCCACTCCAGCGCCTGATCGCTCGTCACCGGCTTGTGTCCCGGCCGCAGTCGCAGCAGCAGCATGCCGAGGGCCACCGCCGCGCAGGCGGCGGACACGGCGATTCCCGCGGCGGCCCACCAGGCCGAGCCGCCCGACGCGTCGGTCAGCAGGCCGGCCGTCGAGGGCAGGCTGAACAGGAGGAGCCGCTGCCCGGAGCGCTGCATCAGCAGCGCCGGGGGAGCGGGGCTCAGCCGCAGCGGCGAGGCGTCGATGTTCCGGGTCACCACCGGCAAGGTGCGGGTGCGGCGTACGAGGATCGCCACCGCCTGGCACGCGAAGTGCAGGGCGTAGAAGACCAGCAGACCGCAGACGAGGGACAGGTACTTCTTCTCGTAGTCCTGATCCTCGATGACGACCAGGCCGGCCACCATCAGCAGGTCCCGGACGACCTGGCGCACGAACACGGTCGCGTGCAGCTTCCCGAGGGCGGCGGCCAGGTTCCGCTGCCAGCGGTGCAGCGCGAAGTCCGCCGCCAGTCCGACGGCGGTGGCGCCCGCGAGCAGGGGGACGCTGGGGAGGAAGGCGCCTGCTGCCTGAACGGCGCACGACAGGGCGAGCACCGTGGGCAGGAGGAGGCGTGCCGCTGCGGTGCGCAACCGAGCGGGCAAGGGCGATGCTGACACTTCGCGGGCTCCAGGCAACTCAACATCCCCGAGCATGGACTCGCTGACCGGCGCGATCAGATGGCCGCTGGCCGGAAGTCGATGCGTATGGATGTTCTCTCTTCAAGAAGGTGGTGGGACTTTACCTGTTGGCTGGCTGGAATTTACCTGCGAGGTGGCTGGAGGTTACCTGTGCGGCCACAGCCTTGACCTTTTCAGGGGTGAGCTGCATCACAGGCCGGGCCGCGGTGCCTCAGTTTCCGGCCACCGACTTCACCGCCACCGACACCGGGGTCGACCCGCCGACCAGCTCCAGGACCAGACCGGCCGTCGCCGAGGTGTCGATCAGTTCCGCCAGTACGGCGGCCACGTCGTCGCGCGGGATCATGCCGCGGCCGGTGTGCGCCTCCAGGCGTACGAGGCCCGTGCCGGCGTCGTTCGTCAGCGAACCGGGGCGCAGGATCGTCCAGTCGAGGGCGTCCAGACGGCTCACGTACGCGTCGGCCTCGCCCTTGGCCCGCAGATACGCGTCGAAGACGTCGTCGCCCTGGTGCGCGGGATCCGCGCCCATCGAGGAGACGACCACGAAACGGCGTACACGCGCGCGTACGGCCGCGTCCGCGAACAGCGTCGCCGCGCCCTTGTCCACGGTTTCCTTGCGTGCCGCACCGCTGCCCGGGCCGGCGCCCGCCGCGAAGACCGCCGCGTCCGCGCCCTGCAGATGCGCCGCGACCTCCTCCACCGAGACCGACTCCAGGTCCAGCAGGACCGGTTCGGCGCCCGTCTCCCGGAGGTCGTTGCCCTGCTCCGCCTTGCGGATGATCCCCGCGACCTCGTCCCCGCGCGCGGAGAGCAGCCGCTCCAGCCGCAGCGCGATCTGACCATGACCACCAGCGATGACAATGCGCATGTTTCCGACCGTACGCCCGCGGCGCCGCATCCGCCGGATCCGACCGACCCCGGTGCGGCGACCGGGACCGGCTCCGCGCCGCCGGCTGTACGGGACCTGCCCGTGCTCCTGGCCGTACGGGACCGGCTCAGCGTCCCTGGCTGTACGAGACCTGCACACCGCCCCGGCCTTACGAGACCTGCACACCGCGCCCGGCCTTACGAGACCTGCCCCCGCCCCTGCCGCGGCAGCCCCAGTTCCGTCGTCACCGCCGAGTTGCAGTACTCCCGTACCGCGCTGGTGCGGGCCACCACGCGGCCGCGGTGCACCACGATCCGGCTGTACGCAAGTGACAGGGCGCCCGCCAGATGGTGGCCCCGCACGGCGAGGAGTTCGGCGGGGAAGCCGGCCTCCACGCGCACCTCGGGGAGGCCGAGGGCCGTGCGTGCGGAGGTGCTCACCGCGTCGTAGGCGTCCTCGGGGCGCAGTCCGTCACGGGAGGACAGGAGGTAGGCCGCCTCCAGGGGATCGCCACGGCCGACGGGGTTGGAGACGTCCCGCAGGGCCCCGCTCCCGGCGGCGACCCGGACCCCGGCCGCCCGCAGGAGCCGTACCGGAGTCGTATCCCGCCGGTCGACGCCCCCGCAGCCGCCCTGGGGCAGGCACACCACCGTGACCCCCGCGGCCGCGAGCTGGTCGGCGACGCGGGAGGACGCCTCCGCGGGCAGCCGGGCCAGACCGGCGCAGGGGCCGAGGGTCACGCCGGGGCGCAGACCGCCCGCCATCGCCGCCAGGCGGGCCAGACGCGCGGGGTCGGCGGCGTCCGTGTGCAGGTCGACGGGGCAGCCGTGCTCGGAGGCCAGCTCCAGGACCGTCTCGACGTAGCCCGTGGGGTCCGGGTCCAGATCAGGGCAGCCGCCCACCACGGCTGCGCCCATCTTCACCGCGTCCCGCAGCATCGCGAGCCCCTCGGCACCGGCCACCCCGGTCAGCAGCCGCGGCATCGCCACCGCCGTCAGTTCCGCGAGCCCGCGCAGCGAACGCCGTGCCTGCAGTACGGCGGCCAGGGCGCCCAGCCCCTGCACATTGCCCACGCGCACATGGGCCCGCACCGCCGTTGCCCCGTGGCCCAGTTGCAGCAGTGCCGCTTCCGTGCACCGGCGCTGGACGTCCTCCGGGTCGTACGAGACCGGTCCGTGGGCGTCGGCCGACAGTGCGGTGTCGGCGTGGGCGTGCGCTTCCGCCGGGGCGGGCAGGAGCAGATAGCCGGTGAGGTCCACGCGGGTGCCCGCGGCGCGGACCGGGCCCGGCGCCAGACTGCCCGCCGTCCCGACCGCCTCGATACGCCCGCCGCCCAGCCGCACGTCCACGGTCCGGCCGTCGGTCAGTCGCGCCCCGCACAGCAGCAGGGTGGCCCCGTCGGAGCGTCCCGGGGAACCCGACGAGTTCGACGACGAATGGGGCGGCTGCGGCTGGCTGTCGGGCATCGCGCTCCAAGGGCTCGGGGGTCCAGGGGCCGCGGGGGCCCAAAGGCTCGGGGACCGTGCTCGGGGGACGCAAGATCACGCAGAGTGAGTCGAGCCTAGGGTGACGAGCAGCACAGGTCCGGGAGGAGCGCAATAGTCGTACCGGCGTGGTCCGGAGGTGCCCACGGGGCTGCCGGGGAGCCGGTGCAAGAGGGCAGGGAGAGGTGCTCGAAACGGATTTGGGTGAACGGCTGCCGAGCGTGTAATGTCTTCATCGCTCGCCCCAATAGCTCAGTCGGCAGAGCGTCTCCATGGTAAGGAGAAGGTCTACGGTTCGATTCCGTATTGGGGCTCTGGTGTGAGAGGTTCCCGTCGCGAGGCGGGATCTGATCACATCAAAGCGGTGTAGCTCAGTCGGTAGAGCAAGCGGCTCATAATCGCTGTGTCACCGGTTCAAGTCCGGTCACCGCTACTGACAGTAGCCGATTGCGGGGTCGGTCCTTCGATCGGCTACTCTTTCTTGCGTTGAAATAACCCATCCGTTCGTCAAGGAGCACTCACGTGGCTGCCACCGACGTCCGCCCGAAGATCACGCTGGCCTGCGTGGAGTGCAAGGAGCGGAACTACATCACCAAGAAGAACCGGCGTAACAACCCGGATCGTCTTGAGCTGAAGAAGCACTGCCCGCGTTGCAAGGCGCACACCGCGCACCGCGAGACGCGATAATTCAGGCTCGTACACGAGGCCGCCCCCGCAGTTCGGGGGGCGGCCTCGTGTCGTTCCGGCCCCGGTTACCGGTCGGTTCGGGCCGATCACGGCGGCCGGGCAGGTCAACCACAGCAGACATCAGGAGGTGCCGGGCCATGGCGCTCGACCAGTCCTTCGTGGGGCGGACCTACCCGCCCACCGAGCCCTACGAGGTGGGCCGGGAGAAGATCCGCGAGTTCGCCGAGGCGGTCGGGGACACCAACCCCGCGTACACGGATGCGGAGGCCGCCAAGGGGCTCGGCCACCCCGATGTGATCGCTCCGCCGACCTTCGTGTTCGCCATCACCTTCAAGGCGGCGGGACAGGTCGTCGAGGACCCGCAGCTCGGTCTCGACTACGACCGAGTGGTGCACGGAGACCAGAAGTTCGTCTACAGCCGCCCGGTGCGGGCCGGTGACCGGCTCTCGGTCACCTCGACCATCGAGGCGATCAAGTCCCTTGCCGGCAACGACATCCTGGACGTCCGTGGCGAGGTCCACGACGAGGCGGGCGAGCACGTGGTGACCGCGTGGACCAAGCTGGTCTCGCGCGCGGCGGACGCCGAGGGCGGGGAGGGCTGAGACCGATGACGGCGAAGATCGCATACGACGAGGTCGAGGTCGGCACCGAGCTGCCGGCGCAGAGCTTTCCGGTGACCCGCGCCATGCTGGTGCGGTACGCGGGGGCCTCCGGGGACTTCAACCCCATCCACTGGAACGAGAAGTTCGCCAAGGAGGTGGGTCTGCCGGACGTCATCGCGCACGGCATGTTCACCATGGCCGAGGCGATCCGCGTGGTGACCGACTGGGCGGGCGACCCGGGTTCGGTCGTCGAGTACGGCGTCCGTTTCACCAAGCCGGTCGTCGTCCCCGACGACGACAAGGGCGCCGTGATCGAGGTCACCGCCAAGGTCGCGGCCAAGCTCGACGACAACACGGTCCGGGTGGACCTGACGGCCATGAGCGACGGCAAGAAGGTACTGGGCATGTCCCGGGCCGTCGTACGCCTGGCCTGAACGCAGCGCGTACGCAGCAAGGGGCGCCCTCTCCGGTGGGGCGCCCCTTACGCATGAGCGGGCAGCGGGCAGCGGGCGAGCCTGCGATCCCCCAAAGAACCAACGCCCCCACACCCCCTTGACTTAGTTAGTGATTGAGTACTAACTTTCTCTCATGGTCAGGATGAGTGCGGAAGAGAGGCGCGAGAGCGTCGTACGCGCGGCGATCGCGGAGTTCGCGCAGAGGGGCTACTACGGCACCTCCACCGAGGTGATCGCCAAGCGCGTGGGCGTCTCGCAGCCGTACCTCTTCCGGCTCTTCCCGGGCAAGAAGGCGATCTTCGCCGCAGCCTCGCTGCGCTGCATGGAGGACGTGTGCGGCGTCTTCGAGGAGGCGGCGAAGGGGCTGGACGGCGAGGAGGCCCTGCACGCCATGGCCAACGCGTACGTACGACTGATCCAGGAGCATCCCGAGCGGCTCCAGATGCAGATGCAGACGTACATCGCGGTGGCGGCCGCCGAGGCCGAGGGTGATCACGAGTTCGGTGAGGCCGTACGGGCCGGCTGGATGAAGCTCTGGGAGACCGTGCATCTGCCCCTGGGGGCGGACGTGGGGGAGACCACGAACTTCCTGGCCTACGGGATGCTCATCAACACCCTCACGGCCATGGGGTTTCCACCCCAGCACCAGGTCTGGCAGGGGATGTATCCGTCCGCCCGGATCACGGGGCGGCTGGAGAAGCAGTAGTGGCAGAGGCCCGGGAAGAGGCGTTCCGTCGTCTTTTCATGGGCGTGAAAGTTAGTAATCGATAACTAATCATTGACCGTGGACCACGCTCTGGGGGAGCGATGTCACAGCAGACCGAACAGCAGATGGACCAGCAGACCGAGCAGCACAGCGAACCGACCACCGCACGCCGCGGGCAGGTCGTCTGGGCCCTCGTCATCACCAGCGTCGCCGGATTCATGGCGTCCCTCGACAACCTCGTCGTCACCACCGCCCTGCCCTCCATCCGCAAGGATCTCGGCGGAGCGCTGGACGACCTGGAATGGACCGTGAGCGCCTACACGCTCACCTTCGCCG
This sequence comes from Streptomyces sp. HUAS 15-9, assembly GCF_025642155.1. Classification (NCBI taxonomy): domain Bacteria; kingdom Bacillati; phylum Actinomycetota; class Actinomycetes; order Kitasatosporales; family Streptomycetaceae; genus Streptomyces; species Streptomyces qianjiangensis. Next base: position 5,119,726 of record NZ_CP106798.1, read on the forward strand.
TGCTGCTGATGTTCGGCGCCGCGCTCGGCGACCGCTTCGGCCGCCGCCGCCTCTTCCTCGCCGGGCTCACCGTCTTCACCGGCGCCTCCGCCGCCGCGGCCATGGCACCCGGCATCGACTCCCTCATCATGGCCCGCGCGGTCCAGGGCGTCGGCGCCGCCGTGATGATGCCGCTGACCATGACCCTGCTGACCGCGGCCGTGCCCGCCGCCAAGCGCGGCATGGCGTACGGCATCTGGGGTGCCGTCAACGGCCTCGCGGTCGCCTCCGGACCCCTCATCGGCGGCAGCCTCACCGAACACGTCTCCTGGCACTGGATCTTCTGGCTGAACGTCCCGCTCGGCCTGGCCCTGCTGCCGCTCGCCCGACTCCGTCTCGCCGAGTCGTACGGCGCCGGCGCCCGGCTCGACATCCCCGGCACCCTGCTCGCCAGCGGCGGTCTCTTCGGCCTCGTCTACGGCCTGGTGCGCGGACCCGCCGACGGCTGGACCAGCTCCCTCGTGCTGACCGGGCTGATCGCGGGCGTCGCCCTGCTGGCGGCCTTCGTGGTCCACGGCTCCCGCGCCAAGAACCCCATGCTCCCCATGCGGCTCTTCCGCTCCCGCGCCTTCGCCGGCATCAACGCCGCGAGCCTGCTGATGTTCCTCGGCATGTTCGGCTCGATCTTCCTGCTCAGCCAGTACATGCAGGGCGTCCTCGGCTACTCGCCCACCCAGGCCGGCCTGCGGATGCTGCCCTGGACCGGTATGCCGATGCTCGTCGCGCCCATCGCGGGCATCCTCTCCGACCGCATCGGCGGCCGCCCGGTCGTCGCCACCGGACTGTTCCTGCAGGCGGTCGGGCTCGGCTACCTGGCCTACGTGGACACGGCCGGCGCCTCCTACGCCGCTCAGCTGCCCGCGCTGATCATCAGCGGTATCGGCATGGCCCTCTACTTCGCCCCGGCCGCCAACCTGGTGATGTCCAGCGTCCGCCCGCAGGAGCAGGGCATCGCCTCCGGCGCCAACAACGCGCTTCGCGAGGTCGGCGGAGCGCTCGGCATCGCGGTCATGTCCTCGATCTTCTCGGCGCAGGGCGGCTACGAGTCCGCGCAGTCCTTCGTCGACGGACTGCGGCCCGCCCTGGTCACGGGCTCCGGAGTGGTCGCCCTGGCCGCCTTCGCCGCCCTGGCGATCCCGGCCCGGCGCCGCGCCGCCCGGCTCGCGGTGACGAACGAGCAGGTGACGAACGAGCAGGCGGCGGTGCTGGAGCCCGTCGCCGGCTGACACCTCCGGCGGTCCGATGACGGACACGCGCGCGTGGGGCCCCGTTCTCCGGAACGGGGCCCCACGCGCGCGTGCAGGCAGTGAAGGCATACGGCGAGCCACCCGGCCGGGGCTGTCACCGGTGTCTCGTAGTCTTGAGCGCGTGCAGGAACTCCACGACGCCCCCCTCGCCCCGCTGACCACCTTCCGGCTGGGCGGTCCAGCGACCCGGCTCGTCACCGCGACCACCGACGCCGAGGTCGTCGACGCCGTTCGCGAGGCCGACGACAGCGGGACGCCGCTGCTGGTCATCGGCGGCGGATCGAACCTCGTCATCGGCGACAAGGGCTTCGACGGCACCGCCCTGCGCATCGCCACCGGCGGATTCGAACTGCGCGGGACCACCCTGGAGCTGGCCGCGGGCGAGGTGTGGACCGACGCCGTCGCCCGCACCGTCGAGGCCGGGCTCACCGGCATCGAGTGCCTCGCCGGCATCCCGGGATCCGCGGGCGCGACACCGATCCAGAACGTCGGCGCGTACGGCCAGGAGGTCTCCTCGACCATCACCGAGGTGATCGCGTACGACCGGCGGGAGGGAAGGACGGTCACCCTCACGAACGAGGAGTGCGCCTTCTCGTACCGCCACAGCCGCTTCAAGGCGGACCCCGCGCGCCATGTCGTGCTGCGGGTCCGATTCGAGCTGGAGGACGCGGACGGGCTGTCGGCCCCCGTCAAGTACGCCGAGACGGCCCGCGCCCTCGGGGTCGAGCCGGGCGACCGGGTGCCGCTCGCCACCGCCCGCGAGACCGTCCTCGAACTGCGTGCCGGGAAGGGCATGGTCCTGGACGCAGAGGACCACGACACCTGGTCGGCCGGGTCCTTCTTCACCAACCCGATCCTCACCCACGAGCAGTTCGCCGCGTTCCACGCGCGCGTGCGTGAGCGGCTGGGCGACGGCATCGAGCCGCCCGCCTACCCTGCGGGCGACGGCCACACCAAGACCTCGGCGGCCTGGCTGATCGACAAGGCGGGCTTCACCAAGGGATACGGCACCGGGCCCGCCCGCATCTCCACCAAGCACACCCTCGCCCTCACCAACCGGGGCGAGGCCACCACCGAGGACCTGCTCGCCCTGGCCCGCGAGGTCGTGGCCGGCGTCCGCGCGGCCTTCGGGATCACGCTGGTCAACGAGCCGGTGACCGTGGGCGTCAGTCTCTAGGGGCCGTGGCACGGTCTCAGGAGCGGAATTTCCGTTGCCGACGGCCGCGCCCGACCGTGACCCTGAGGGCATGAGGCCCCCTATATGCAGCTGAGACTGCGCCAGTTCCGCCCCCGGACGGGACCCCACGAACACCGGGTCGTCCAGCCCCGGCAGCCCCTGCGCCACACCTCACTGCGTGCCCCGGACCCCATCGGCCGGCTGTACGGCGACCACGACGGACTGAACCGGCTCGCGGGCCTGTTCTCCTTCGCCGCCTACTCACGCCACACGATCGTCCATGTGCCGCTGCGGGACGCGGTCCCGTCGGACGAAGGCATCGGGGAACTCGTCGACCTCGTCCTGGTCCACCACGCGTACGGACTGCGCGCCGGCACGTGGCCCGCGCTGCGCCGTGCGCTCGGAGCCGGCACCCCGCTCACCGTCCGCACCGACGAGGCACGCACGGCGCGGGACGCCGCGTCCTGGCGCGGCCGTCAGCAGCACGCCGGCTTTCGCGACGAGCTGCGGCACACCACCCACGCCCGCACGTTCTTCCTGTTCGGCAGCCGGGACGTCTTCGCCGAGACGGCCACGTCCCTCGCCTACGCGGCGGGCTGGGGGCCGCGCCAGAAGCGGGTCGCCGAAGGGTACTCACGCATGATGGCGAGGCTCCCCCTGGTCGAGCCGCCCGGCCCTGGCGGTGGGCACCCCGACGAGGTCCTGGTCTGCTTCAAGGCGTATCCGCCCTACGCCCACTTCAAGAGGCCGGGCCGCTGAGCCAGTCGTCCACGCCCGCCAGCAGCTTCGTCTTCACGTCCTCCGGCGCCGCCGAACCCCGCACCGACTGCCGGGCCAGTTCCGCCAGCTCCGCGTCCGTGAAGCCGTGGTGCCGGCGGGCCAGCTCGTACTGCGCGGCCAGGCGGGAGCCGAAGAGCAGCGGGTCGTCGGCGCCCAGGGCCATGGGGACGCCCGCCTCGAAGAACGTCCGCAGCGGGACGTCCTCCGGCTTCTCGTAGACCCCCAGCGCCACGTTCGACGCGGGGCACACCTCGCACGTCACGCCCCGGTCCGCCAGCCGCTTCAGCAGCCGCGGGTCCTCCGCCGCGCGCACACCGTGCCCGACCCGCGCCGCGCTCAGGTCGTCCAGACAGTCGCGCACCGACGCCGGGCCGGTCAGCTCGCCGCCATGCGGCGCCGCGAGCAGGCCGCCCTCGCGTGCGATGTGGAACGCCCGGTCGAAGTCCCGCGCCATGCCCCGCCGCTCGTCGTTCGACAGCCCGAAGCCCACCACGCCCCGGTCGGCGTAGCGCACCGCGAGACGGGCCAGTGTGCGCGCGTCCAGGGGGTGCTTCATACGGTTGGCGGCCACCAGCACGCGCATGCCAAGGCCGGTGTCGCGGGACGTCGTCTCCACCGCGTCCAGGATGATCTCCAGCGCCGGGATCAGACCGCCCAGGCGGGGTGCGTACGAGGTCGGGTCCACCTGAATCTCCAGCCAGCCCGAGCCGTCCCTGAGGTCCTCCTCGGCGGCCTCCCGGACCAGGCGCCGGATGTCCTCCGGCTCTCTGAGGCAGGAGCGTGCCGCGTCGTACAGCCGCTGGAAGCGGAACCAGCCCCGCTCGTCCGTGGCCCGTAGCTTCGGCGGTTCCCCGCTGGTCAGCGCTTCCGTCAGCGCGTCGGGCAGACGTACGCCGTACTTGTCGGCCAGTTCCAGGACGGTCCCCGGCCGCATCGAGCCGGTGAAGTGCAGATGCAGATGGGCTTTCGGCAGCTCAGAGACATCACGTACACGCTCCATTCCAGGATCCTGCCGTATGCCCGTGCCGTGTCGGTAGCTGTTTCCTCGAACGTGGTCTTGCTCGCACACGGAGACGAAGAAGCGGGCCGCCCCCCGACAGGGAAACGGCCCGCCACGCGCGCGTGAGGCAGTGGATCTACTACCGCTGACGTCAGTCCCGCGCCTCCGCCAGCAGCTTCTGGATCCGGCTCACGCCCTCGACGAGATCCTCGTCACCGAGGGCGTACGACAGCCGCAGATAGCCGGGAGTGCCGAAGGCCTCGCCCGGGACGACCGCGACCTCGGCCTCCTCCAGGATCAGCGCGGCCAGCTCGACCGTGGTCTGCGGGCGCTTGCCGCGGATCTCCTTGCCGAGCAGGCCCTTGACCGACGGGTAGGCGTAGAAGGCGCCCTCGGGCTCCGGGCAGAGCACGCCGTCGATCTCGCCCAGCATCCGCACGATCGTCCTGCGGCGGCGGTCGAACGCCTCGCGCATCTTCGCGACGGCCTCCAGGTCGCCGGAGACGGCGGCCAGGGCGGCGACCTGGGCGACGTTCGACACGTTCGAGGTGGCGTGCGACTGGAGGTTCGTGGCGGCCTTGACCACGTCCTTCGGGCCGATGATCCAGCCCACGCGCCAGCCCGTCATCGCGTACGTCTTCGCCACACCGTTGACCACGATGCACTTGTCGCGCAGCTCGGGCAGGAGGGCGGGCAGTGAGGTGAACTTCGCGTCGCCGTAGACGAGGTGCTCGTAGATCTCGTCCGTCAGGACCCACAGGCCGTGCTCGGCGGCCCAGCGGCCGATCGCCTCGGCCTCCTCCTGGCTGTAGACGGCGCCGGTGGGGTTGGACGGGGAGACGAACAGGACGACCTTCGTCCTGTCCGTGCGGGCCGCCTCCAGCTGCTCCACGCTCACGCGGTAGCCGGTCGTCTCGTCGGCGACGACCTCGACCGGGACACCGCCGGCCAGGCGGATGGACTCCGGGTACGTCGTCCAGTACGGCGCCGGGACGATGACCTCGTCGCCCGGGTCGAGGATCGCGGCGAAGGCCTCGTAGATGGCCTGCTTGCCGCCGTTGGTGACCAGGATCTGGGCCGGGTCGACCTCGTAGCCCGAGTCCCGCAGCGTCTTCGCGGCGATCGCGGCCTTCAGCTCGGGCAGCCCGCCGGCCGGCGTGTAGCGGTGGTACTTCGGGTTCTTGCAGGCCTCGATGGCGGCTTCGACGATGTAGTCCGGCGTCGGGAAGTCGGGCTCACCCGCGCCGAAGCCGATCACCGGACGCCCGGCGGCCTTGAGGGCCTTGGCCTTGGCGTCCACGGCGAGGGTGGCGGACTCGGAGATCGCGCCGACTCGGGCGGAGACCCGGCGCTCGGTGGGAGGGGTTGCAGCGCTCATGGGGCCCATCGTTTCAGACGGGAAACGACACCGGCACGCCGGTTTCACAGACTGAACGGCATCCGGCCGACCACTGAACAAGAGTCCGGATCCGGGCCGCCGCCAGGACGATCTTCCGTCCGGTGAGACCGAGCGGACACATTCTGTTCGACGCCGGGGCCCGGACCACGTACACTCCTACCTCGTTGGCCTTCGGCGGCCGCAGTTCAGCCGGTGCACACCGAGCACCCGGTCGGATGCGGTAAGTTGGGGGAAACGCCAAAGGGTCGTAGCTCAATTGGTAGAGCACTGGTCTCCAAAACCAGCGGTTGGGGGTTCAAGTCCCTCCGGCCCTGCTACACACACCGCCAGGATGTGTGCGCATGTACGTACAGCATTGCACCGCCGTGCGGCTCAGAACCGGGCGCGGCACGGCCACGACCCGGGATCAGGTGAGGACGAATGACGGACGCCGTGGGCTCCATCGACACGCCTGATGCTCAGGACGAGGTGTCGGAGTCCAAGAAGAAGGCCCGCAAGGGCGGCAAGCGCGCCAAGAAGGGCCCGCTGAAGCGCCTCGCGATCTTCTACCGCCAGATCGTCGCGGAGCTCCGCAAGGTCGTCTGGCCGACGCGCAACCAGCTGACGTCGTACACCACTGTGGTGATCTTCTTCGTCGCCATCATGATCGCGCTGGTGACCGTGATTGACTATGGGCTCAACCACGCGGCCAAGTACGTCTTCGGCTGAGCCAAGAGCGAAGGGCGCCGTGGTACCGGCGCCCGTTTTCGCATGTTCCACCTCTATGTATCCAGGAAGAAGCAGCCATCGTGTCTGACCCGAACCTGAACGACGACGCCGCTGAGCCTCGCGGGGCTGCTGCCGAGGCGGTGGACGACGAGCTCGACATCGTCGAGGGCGCGGACGAGCACGACGAGTTCGAGGCTGCCGAGGCCGAGTCGGGGGAGCCGGCCGAGGAGGCCGCTCTGCACGTCGAGGACGAGGACGGCGAGGACATCGCGGCCGACGAGTCGGCCGCCCTGGTCGAGGAGGTCTCCGAGGAGGAGCCCGCCGAGCCCGTCGACCCGGTCCAGGCCCTGCGCGAGGAGCTCCGCCTGCTGCCCGGCGAGTGGTACGTCATCCACACGTACGCCGGCTACGAGAACCGCGTGAAGACCAACCTGGAGCAGCGCGCCGTCTCGCTGAACGTGGAGGACTACATCTTCCAGGCCGAGGTGCCGCAGGAAGAGGTCGTCCAGATCAAGAACGGCGACCGCAAGACGATCAAGCAGAACAAGCTCCCGGGCTACGTCCTGGTCCGGATGGACCTGACGAACGAGTCCTGGGGCGTCGTCCGCAACACCCCCGGCGTCACCGGCTTCGTGGGCAACGCCTACGACCCGTACCCGCTGACCCTGGACGAGATCGTCAAGATGCTCGCCCCGGAGGCCGAGGAGAAGGCCGCCCGCGAGGCAGCCGAGGCCGAGGGCAAGCCCGCTCCGCAGCGCAAGGTCGAGGTCCAGGTGCTGGACTTCGAGGTCGGCGACTCGGTCACCGTCACCGACGGCCCGTTCGCCACGCTGCAGGCGACCATCAACGAGATCAACCCCGACTCGAAGAAGGTCAAGGGCCTGGTGGAGATCTTCGGCCGCGAGACGCCGGTCGAGCTCTCCTTCGACCAGATCCAGAAGAACTAGCTTCACGATCATCTGAAAGAGCCCCTGACCAGCGGTTTCCCGTTGGGCAGGGGCTCTGTCGTGTCCAGGGGGCCGTCACTGGGCCGTGGGGCGCCTCCGGGCCTTGCGGTAGACCGCATCCACGGCCTTGCGAGTTCGGGTCTCGCTGGTCGGCATCAGGTGCGTGTACGTCCTGAGAGTGAATCCAGGGTCGCCGTGCCCCAGATAGGTGCTCAGTGCCTTGACGTTCTCTCCGGCGTCCAGGAGCACCGAGGCGTAGAAGTGCCTCAGCGCGTGCATTCCGTCCTCGCGGGCTTCCTTGTACCGCTCGCCAGGACCAGGGACCGGGATCACTCCGGCCGCAGCAAGAGCGGGCTTCCAGACGTGGGCGTTGAAGTCGTTCCGGCGGAGCGCCGAGCCGTCCTGAGTGCTGAAGTAGAGAAGCTTGGTCACCGGTGGACCGTCCGAGCGCAGCCAGGGCAACGTGATCTCAACCGGCGGGACGGCCGTTATGTGAGTCGCGAGCACGGCCGCCACAGAGTCGGGGAGAGGAATGTCCCGGAGCTTGTTGTTCTTGGGCGGTGCGAAGATCAGGTGACCGTTCACCAGCTTCACCTGTTGCGTGACGTGCAGCACACCGGCCAGCGGATCTACGTCGTCAACGGCTAGCCCGAAGATCTGACCTTGACGGAGGCCGCAGCCCGCGCCGAGGTCGACCATGGCCCCGAGCCGATCGGGCATCCCGGACCGGACCGCGAAGACGCGATCAGGTGACCAGGGTGTGACCCGTCCGGGGGATGGCTTGGGTGGCCGAACCGAACCAGCACGGCACGGGTTCCGGGCCAGGTAGCCGTCATCCACGGCGGCCGAGAGCACGGCCGAAACGTTCCCGAAGATCACGCGCCTGTACGAGCTGGCGGCCCCGGTGTCCTCCAGGAGCCGAGCCCAAGACCGGATGTGTGAGGGCTGGAACGAGGCCAGCGGCCGACTGCCTAAGTACGGGAAGACGTGGAGCCGTAGCCGACTCTCGACCGCGACCCGGGTAGCCGGATCGGTCGTCTGAGAGGCCAACCAGTCTTCGGCGTACTTCCTGAACGTGATCTTTCCGGCCGTAGGGTCGATGTAGTGGCCGCGTGACATGTCCGCTTCGATGTTGGCGAGCCACCGCTCAGCCTCGCGCTTCTTGCGGTCGGGGAAGCTCTTGGACTTCTCCGTGCCGTCCGGGGCGACGTACCGGGCCCGGTAGCGGAGACCGACGCCGTACCGGTCGGTCTTGACCTTATGGATCTTCCCATCCGGTCCGGCCTCGGCCTTGTACCAGCGGTCTTGGACGTGTCCGGCCATCAGGCGGCCCCTTCCATGAGGGACTCGACCCAGGCCCGTACGTCCTCGGGGTCGAAGCGGAGGTGACGACCGACGCGGAAGCCACGCGGCCCGGTGCCCTTGCGGCGCCACTGGTACACGGTGTCGACGCTGGGCAGACGGAGCATGACCACGAGGTCTTCCGGGGTCAGGTACTGGTCCGGCAGGCGCCTCATGCGCACACCTCCCAGTCGTCCGGCTCGGGCCAGTCGGTGAGCGTCTCACGCGCGATCTCCCGGTTGAGGCGGAGGTCTCGCGCGATGGAGGCGGCGAGCCAGGACTCACCCGGGGTGTGGCCCTGCCCGGCGTAGGTCCAGTGGGCGAGCACGAGCGTGGAGCCCTCCGTGTCGCCGAGGTCTTCGGAGAGCCCGCGTTCGCGGCGTTCCTGGCGGGCGCGGTAGTCGGCGCGGACCTGGCGGAGCGCACCGAGGGTGGTGGAGTACTGGCGGCTCTTGGTCGAGAAGTGCCCGCGGAAGCCGAGCATGTGAGCCCAGCGGGCCAGCAGCCGATCCGGGTAGGCCCCATCCAGCACCCAGCAGGCTTCGATCAGACGCCGGGTGTGGTCGGGCAGCGGCAGCTTGTCGAGTTCGGAGAGCTCCCCGATCCGGCGGTCTACGGTGCCCGTGGTCTCGGCCGCTTTGGTGGCGTACTTGGCGACGTAGGAGGCGACGGCCTGTTCGGTCAGCTCTTCGTGCCCGAGGGCTCCGATGGGCTGCACGTCGACCTGGGACCCCCAGCGCAGTTGGCGTTTGGGTAAGGCGCCGGCGGGAGGTACGGGCACGGCGACCCGAGCGGCAGCGGCGCGGATCGCATCGTCCAGGAGGACGACCGTGGCCCAGGCCGGGGGCGCGGTGTCGGGCCCGTCCGGACCGTCGAGGCGTACCACGGCGTGGAAGTGCACGGCGCCGCGCTTCTGGAACTCGGCGACCTTGCCGAAGGAGACTCGGCACACCTCCTTCATGGCCGACTGGGTCAGGCCCGCGCGGGCGGCGATCTCGCGGCGCAGATAGATGGTGAAGCGCCGCCACAGGTCTCCGGCGAAGTTGTTGAACAGCACCGCCCCGGCGTAGTCGTAGCGCTCCGGATCGAGTGCTGTCCCGAGGGCGGTGTCATCGTCGGCGTGCTGGGCACCGCAGCGGCAGCGCCCGGAGTCCGGCCGGTTGTGGACCGGGCCGAATGAGGGCGCGGTGAGGGTGGCGAAGACGCGGGGGTGGTCCCGAACCGTCTCGGGGACGTCCTTGCGTTCGTCGCCCGTGATCCCGGCGCGGATCAGGTGGTAGGTGTCCCCGGCGTAGGTCCAGGCGCAGGCCGGGCAGCGGGAGGCCCGCCGGTTGCCACAGGCGACGCGGAGCATGCCCCCGGGCTCGTGCTCGGTGCTGTAGGAGTACAGGACGTCACCGGTCTTCGCCTCGCGGGTGACGGTCTGGCCCATGAGGCGGATCGGGTGGGCGCAGCCGCCGGTACGGCGTACTTGCTCCTGCCAGCGGTCGAAGCCAGGGGAGCTGGCGACCCGAAGCAGGTCGGCGAGCGTCAGGGGGTCGGTCCCCAGGGAGGCCGCAGCGTCGGCCACAGCCTCCGGGGCGACGGGGAAGAACGTCACGAGGCCACCCCTATGACCGTGCGCGAGGCGGCAGGAGCCGGGGCAGAGGTGGCCGACCTGCCGAAGAGGCGGTCAGCCGGACAGATCCGGTCACCGTCGTGGGTGAGGACGCTCACTCCGTCCACCGACACCCGGACCCAGCCGGGTGCGTGAGAACGGCAGCTGGGGCACGTGGTCGGGCGGTCCAGCAGATCCAGGCAGGAAGGGAACAGGCTCATGCGGCAACCCGCTCACCGGCCATGGCCCGCAGGTGACGCCGAACTGTTGCGTACTGCCCCTTGGTGAGGGTGCAGTGAATGATCCGGTAGTTGTCGAACCGCTCGCGGTGGGCCGTCCAGGCTTCATCGGTGGACGCGTCGTCGTCGCACATCTGCCAGAAGGCCACCAGATGGCAAGTGTTGTTCATCAGCTCCGACAGGCCCCACCGGTTAGCGCCGTCGACGATGAAGGCCGCGACCTCCCTCAGGTCTGGGCGACGCTCGTGGAGGTAGTCCGAGGCGTACAGCGCGAGGATCAGCGCCACATCCGGCAGACAGGCTAAGACTGCAGGGGACAGTCGCGCGGAGTGCGCGGCAGCGAACTTCGACGGCATGATGGAAGCTCCCTTCGAGGGACACGAGGGGCGACGCATCTGCTTGGCGGTAGGGCGTCGCCCCTTCTCCATGCGGGAGTAAACCTCCCTAGGGAGATTGTGCTGCAACCTCCCTAGGGATGTCAACACGGGCAACCTGTACGTGAATTGGTCGCCCGGTAATTCGGGCAGCTTTCAAATGCCGATCGGCGGGGATTCGCAATGCAGTCAGCGCGCCGGTAGGCTGACCACCCTAGGGAGCATTGAGGGAGAGATGAGGCCATGCCCGAGACTGCGCGGCAGATCGCCGACGATCTCCGGGCGCGGATCGAGTCCGGTGAGCTGACGCCGGGTGATCGACTGCCCGGTGAGCCGTCGCTGGTACGCAAGTACGGCGTAGCAAAGATGACCGCCAACCAGGCGCTCAAGATCCTTGTTGGTGAAGGTCTTGCTGTCGCCCGCCCCGGCTCCGGTACGTACGTTCGAGAGTTCCGCCCGATCAGGCGTGTGGCGAATGATCGCTTGGCTAAGTCCCGGTGGTCGACAGGACACTCCATCTGGTCAGCAGACGTAGCCCAGCGGCCCCTAGTGACTGACGTGCAGGTCTATGAAGCAGCGGCACCCCACCAGGTAAGTCGCTGTCTCGATATGGAGCCTGGCGCTCCAGTGATCGTTCGTAGCCGCAAGTTCGTCGTGGAGGGCCGCCCCGTCCAGATGGCCACGTCGTACCTTCCAGCCGAGTTGGTGCGCGGCACGGCTATCGCCCAGGAGGACACAGGCCCGGGTGGCAGCTACGCCCGGCTTGCCGAACTTGGAGCTGAGCCCGTGCGGTTCAGTGAAGAGCTCCGTGCCCGCATGCCCAGCGAGGACGAACGGGCCGCTCTGGGATTGGCTTCAGGCGTGCCCATAGTCGAGATCTGCCGTATCGCCTACACGGCCGAGGACCGACCGGTCGAAGTCAACCAAATGCTCTTGGACGCCGGTTCTTACGTCCTTGAGTACCGCCTGAGCAGCTAAGCCAGCTCGTTACAGCTTTCTCTACCTCATCAAGTCCCCCGCGCACGGCGCGGGGGCGCGCCGTCTTCGGCGCGGACCGCTCGCCCTGTCTTCGCCAGCGGCGGCCCGCGCCAACGGCGCGCCTGCGTGCTGCGGGGATGTCGGTAGACCTGTAGTGGATCACGGGCCGGTCGGCTCCAGGCTTTAGACAGCCACCATGGGGCGAGCCTCGAAGATCATGGCCCCAACGTCGTGCTTTAACGGGCAGGTCCACAGACTGCCCGACTCGCCGGAAGCTTACGGGGCCATGATCACTCGCCCCATGGCAGCTCCCGTCCAAAGCCTGGAGCCGACCTCTGTCGTGGAGGGCGCGCCCTGGGCCGTGCTGGGGCCGTGCGAGGCGAACCGACGTTGACAGATGATGACAACTAGTCGCGGTAGTTGCGCTGGTCAGATAGGGGAGGGCGGATGTGCGCCGCTGGTAGGCCCGATGGCGCATCACTTCCAGAAGAACTAGTCCGACTCAACGGTCGAAGACGACTCAGCAGTCGAAGACGCCCCTACTAGCGGTTTCCCGCGGTAGGGGCGTCGTGCGTATCGGCTCCGTCGTGTGACGCGGGCGCGGAGTGTCCGCGGGACCCGGGTCAGCCCATTCGCCGCCTCCGGAGCCACAGGCGGTGGGCGGCCGCGGCGCAACCCAGTGCCACGAGGGCGCCGCCCGCGATGAACGTGGGCACCGGCGACTTGATGGAACCTCCCTCGCCCGCGGCCACGGGGCCCGGGACCACATTGCTCACGCCGCTCACGCCGGCGGTGCCGCGCGGGATCGCGACGATGCTGGTCCCGAGGTTGCCGAAGCCGCCAAGGAAGGGCCCGGGGAAGAACCCGCCGTGATCCCGTCCCTCGTCGCGGCGGTTGTTGTTGCCGTTGTCGTGGGAGACGTTGTGCGAACCCTGCTCGTTGGAGTTGTTGACGGGGTTCTGGATGACCACCGACTGAATGGGACTGTTGGAGGCGTTGTCGGCAGATACGCCGCCGGGCGGCCGGGTGGCGCCCGCCATTGTCCCCGCGGGGGGATTGCCCTGGGGCAGCACACTGGCCGGGTCGACCTGCGACGTCGTCCCGTAGGCCGGGTCCAGGGCGGGCTGCTGTCCGGAGGTGTCCTGGAGGGTCGTACCGACGGACGACGGGTCCTGGACGGCGCCCTGGTTCAGGGACGGGTCCTGCGGGATGTCGACGGGCCCGGTGTCCTGGCCGATGTCGCCGGGCACGGCTTCCTGGGCGGGGCCCTGCCCGAGGTCCTGCTGGGACTGCTCGGACGGGACCAGGGCGGTGTCCTGGGCGACGTCCTGCCGGGGTTCGTAGGACCGGCTCTGGGGCGCCGCCCTGAGTGCATCCACCAGCTCGGCCGGTGCCGCGAAGGCGACCGGGGCGGTGGTGCCGGCTATGAGGCCGACCAGGGCGGCAGCGGAAACGGTATGGGCGGTGCGGCGCATGGGGGTCGACTCCTTCGAGTGGTGAGACACGCCGTTCATGCCTCTGACGCCATCAGAGCCCGGCGAGCGGTCCGGCGCGCGCGGCCGAGGGCCATTAGCGGGGCACAGGCGGGCTGAACGGGTGACGTCCGGAGCCGATCCATGCACGGCGGGGAACTGTGGATGCCGCATGCCGGCGTGGCGCCCCGGGGGCGGGCCGATCCGTGCGAGCTGCGGCCGCCGGACCACTTCCGAGTGGTGGGCCGAACACTTCCGAGTGATGCGCTGACGACCTCGCGCAGGCCGCCTGACCTGGACGATTTCTTGTCCTGGGGGCACAGCGGCTATCGTTGTGCGGTATGCCATCTGCGGGATCATGCACGTTCCGGTGCAGCCGAATGACGCAGGTGGTAACCAACCTCTCAGTAAGGACCCGGAGAGAGACATGCCTCCCAAGAAGAAGAAGGTCACGGGGCTCATCAAGCTCCAGATCCAGGCCGGTGCCGCCAACCCGGCGCCGCCGGTCGGCCCGGCGCTGGGCCAGCACGGCGTCAACATCATGGAGTTCTGCAAGGCCTACAACGCCGCGACCGAGTCGCAGCGCGGTTGGGTCATCCCGGTGGAGATCACGGTCTACGAGGACCGTTCCTTCACCTTCGTGACCAAGACGCCGCCGGCCGCGAAGATGATCCTCAAGGCCGCGGGCATCGAGAAGGGCTCCGGCGAGCCGCACAAGACCAAGGTCGCCAAGATCACCCAGGCGCAGGTCCGCGAGATCGCCACGACGAAGATGCCCGACCTCAACGCCAACGACCTGGACGCCGCCGCGAAGATCATCGCCGGTACCGCGCGTTCCATGGGCGTCACGGTCGAGGGCTGAACCCCACCTTCGTAGAACCATGCAGCTGCCGAAGAGGCAGCCGCACGTGGTAGGGCCTGCTCGGCCCGTACACCACGACTCCTCTCAGAACACACAGGAGCAGTTGTGAGCAAGCGCAGCAAGGCTCTCCGCGCTGCGGACGCCAAGGTCGACCGGGAGAAGCTGTACGCCCCGCTCGAGGCCGTCCGTCTCGCCAAGGAGACCTCCACGACCAAGTTCGACGGCACCGTCGAGGTCGCCTTCCGTCTGGGTGTCGACCCGCGCAAGGCCGACCAGATGGTCCGTGGCACCGTGAACCTTCCGCACGGCACCGGTAAGACCGCCCGGGTCCTGGTCTTCGCGACCGGTGACCGTGCCGAGGCCGCGCGTGCCGCGGGCGCCGACATCGTCGGCGCCGACGAGCTGATCGACGAGGTGGCGAAGGGTCGTCTGGACTTCGACGCCGTCGTCGCCACCCCGGACCTCATGGGCAAGGTCGGCCGCCTCGGCCGCGTCCTCGGCCCGCGTGGTCTGATGCCGAACCCGAAGACCGGCACCGTGACCCCGGACACCGCCAAGGCTGTGACCGAGATCAAGGGCGGCAAGATCGAGTTCCGCGTCGACAAGCACTCGAACCTGCACTTCATCATCGGCAAGACGTCCTTCGAGGACGCCCAGCTGGTGGAGAACTACGGCGCGGCCCTGGAGGAGATCCTCCGTCTGAAGCCGTCCGCCGCCAAGGGTCGCTACATCAAGAAGGCCGCCATCAGCACCACGATGGGCCCCGGCATTCCGGTCGACTCGAACCGCACCCGCAACCTCCTCGTCGAGGAGGACCCGGCCGCCGTCTGAGCCTGAGCTCACCCCGGTAGCCGCGTTCGGCACGCGTCATTGAAGGGCGGGCCCGGAACCTATGAGGTTCCGGGTCCGTCCTTTCTTTGTGCGACTTTTCGTACGACCGCCAGCGCGCCGGGCCGGTGCGCGGGCACAGGACTCGCATAGGGGTGGGACGACATGAAGAGCACGACCGTGCGCCGCGTGACCCTTTCGATCGCGGTGCTGACCGCGCTGACGGGGGTGGCCGCCTGCGGTTCCTCGGGCTCCTCCAACGGCTCCGGCAAGGACGACAAGGCGGGCGGACATGGCACGACGCACGTCAGCCCCGTCGCGGCCCTGCGCTCCGCCGAGAAGTCCACGGACAAGGCCGAGTCGGCCAAGGTCCGCTCGTCGACGACCATCGGCTCCGTGATGTCCATGACCGCGGACGGCGCCTTCAGCTGGGGCGACGGCCTCCAGGGCACGCTCACCATCGACTACACCGGCGGCTCCACGGCCCAGACGATGCGCCGGCTCGGCTCGACGTCGATGGAGGCCCGCTATCTGCCCGACGCCTACTACGCCCACATGAGCGACAAGTTCGCCCAGCAGGCGGGCGGCAAGCACTGGATCCGGTACGCGTACGACGACCTCGCCCGGCTCGGCGGCGGCTCCGGCGCGTATCTGAAGGACCAGATCCAGAACACCACGCCGAACCAGTCCGTGAAGCTGCTGCTGGCCTCCGGGGACGTCAGGAAGGTCGGCGAGGAGAAGGTCTCCGGCGTGAACGCCACGCACTACTCGGGCACCGTGAACGTCGCCGACCTGGCAGGCAAGAGCGGCAACCTCAGCGCGAGCCAGCTGGCGGACATGAAGAAGCAGCTCACCCAGGCCGGGGTCAGCACGGAGACCGTGGACATCTGGGTCAACGACCAGAACCTGCTGGTCAAGAAGGTCGAGAAGGCCGACATGTCGGCCGGCCGGATGACCCAGACCGCGTACTACAGCGACTACGGCGTGAAGGTCTCGGCCGAGAAGCCCCCGGCGAGCGACACCAGGGACTTCACCGACCTGCTGAAGAGCACGGGCACGGCAGCGGGTGGCTCCGGCATCACCTCCTGAATCCCCGCGGCCGGCTGTAGGACGGGAGGCAAGGAGCGTTCGGCTCGGAGCCGTCTCAGCCGCGAGCCGTCCTGCGGGCCGTGGAGAAGCCCCGGGACGTGTCGCCCCCGCGCTACCGGATGACCGGGAGGACGGTCGGGCCCGGGCCGACGGGGCGGTCCGAACCAAGCCGCCGGTGGCTTGGGCCCGATCGCCGAGGTCCGCTCCGGCTCCGGCCTGAAGACGGACACCGGCGCCGAATGCGAACGGGCCGGGCGTGACCCGGTCCGGGAGGTCGCCTTCGTGGCTGTCGTCGGCGATGTCCGATGGGTCGGCGGTGGGAAGGCTGCGGGGGCTGGCGCCCAAGCCGTCGGTGGCTTCGGCCCGACCGCCGAGGTCTGCTCCGCCTTCGGCCTGAAGGCGGACACCGGCGCCAATCGGGACCGGACCGGGCGCGATCCGGTCCGGGAGGTCGCCTTCCTGGTTGCCGTCGGCGATGTCCGATGGGCTGGCGGTGGGAAGGCTGCGGGGGCTGGCGCCCAAGCCGTCGGTGTGGCTTCGGCCCGACCGTCAAGGTCTGCTCCGCCTTCGGCCTGAAGGCGGACACCGGCGCCAATCGGGACCGGGCCGGGCGCGATCCGGTCCGGGAGGTCGCCTTCGTGGCTGTCGTCGGCGATGTCCGATGGGCTGGCGGTGGGAAGGCTGCGGGGGCTGGCGCCCAAGCCGTCGGTGGCTTCGGCCCGATCGCCGAGGTCCGCTCCGGCTTCGGCCTGAAGATGGGCACCTGCGTCGAATGCGACCGGGCCGGGCGTGACCCGGCCCCGGGGGCCGCCACCACCCGAGCCGGTGGAGAAGGGTCCCGCTGAGCCCCGTACCGTCCGATTTGCTTGACTGCGGGCAGGTCCCGTACTCTCCTACCGAAGCCAAAGACCGCTGGTCGTTGCCGTACGTTCGCAAGAAGGTGCGGTGGCCGAAGGATCCGCTGACAAGTGGGCGACCCGCGCAGGTGAGAGTGGAAGAACTCCCGGAGCATACGCGTTCTGCGCGTGCGGCCGGTCGAGTCCGCCCCGAGCGCCTGCGCCGGGGCGTTTCGTTTGTCTCAGCCCCTTCCGAGCGGTCCATCACCCGGAAGGAGGCCGACGCTCTATGGCAAGGCCCGACAAGGCTGCCGCGGTAGCCGAGCTCGCGGAGCAGTTCCGCAGCTCGAACGCCGCCGTGCTGACCGAGTACCGGGGTCTCACCGTGGCGCAGCTCAAGACGCTGCGTCGTTCGCTCGGTGAGAACGCCCAGTACGCCGTGGTGAAGAACACGCTGACCAAGATTGCGGCCAACGAGGCCGGGATCACGACGCTCGACGACCTGTTCAACGGTCCGACGGCGGTCGCCTTCGTCACCGGTGACCCGGTGGAGTCGGCGAAGGGTCTTCGTGACTTCGCCAAGGACAACCCGAACCTCGTCATCAAGGGCGGTGTCCTTGACGGCAAGGCGCTGTCCGCCGACGAGATCAAGAAGCTTGCGGACCTCGAGTCCCGCGAGGTTCTGCTCGCCAAGCTGGCGGGCGCCTTCAAGGGCAAGCAGACCCAGGCTGCTCAGGTCTTCCAGGCGCTCCCGTCGAAGCTCGTCCGCACCGTGGACGCTCTTCGTGCCAAGCAGGCCGAGCAGGGCGGTGCCGAGTAACTCGGCTCGCGAAATGACCGTCGCCGCCCCAGGCGGAGGTCGTAGCGGGCCGAACGTACGCCCGCCATACATGTACATCCGGCACCAGCCGAATTAGTGGAAGGATCGCCCACCATGGCGAAGCTCAGCCAGGAAGACCTGCTCGCGCAGTTCGAGGAGATGACCCTCATCGAGCTCTCCGAGTTCGTGAAGGCGTTCGAGGAGAAGTTCGACGTCACCGCCGCCGCCGCGGTCGCCGTTGCCGGCCCCGCCGGCCCGGGCGCCCCGGTCGAGCAGGAGGAGGAGAAGGACGAGTTCGACGTCATCCTCACCGGTGCGGGCGACAAGAAGATCCAGGTCATCAAGGTCGTGCGTGAGCTGACCTCCCTGGGTCTGAAGGAGGCCAAGGACCTCGTGGACGGCGCCCCGAAGCCCGTCCTGGAGAAGGTTGCCAAGGACGCCGCGGAGAAGGCCGCCGAGTCCCTCAAGGGCGCCGGCGCCTCCGTCGAGGTCAAGTGACCTCACGGGTCCGCACCACGGACTCCTGCTTTGCGCGCTGACGACAGCCCCGTAGGGCTGTAACGCGAACGCACCGAAGAGCGATCATCCATCCGGGTGGTCGCTCTTCGGCGTTCCGAGGGTCGGGCGGCGGCTGCCTTGCACCAGGTGGTGCGGAGAGTATGGTGATCTTCGTCGTGCCCTCGAGCGCCCCTGGTGTCCGGCTGCAAGTGACGAGCGCAGCATCCGGTTTGGGCGGGGAGGGCCTTGACGAACCGCACGCAGCGCGCAATTCTCAGGACGCGTCGTCACAAGGATCCGAATCCGAGGCATGGATCGACGACGAAGAGGGCAGTATCAACGTGCGTTGAGGGCAGGATGCCGAGGGCGTTGACAACAACGAGGGTCTCGAAAAACCCGCACTGGACATCAGTGTGCCAAGTGGCTACACTGACCCTTTGCGCTGCCTGTTAGCTGTCCCCTGCCCGTCACCAGGGGCATGCCCTCACTTGAGCACAGACGACTGAACCTTCCCTGACCTGGGATTTCTGTCTCCGTGCGCGGGAGAGGGGCCGGTACGCGCGCAGTGAGTCCGAGCCCTCGGAAGGACCCCCTCTTGGCCGCCTCGCGCAATGCCTCGACCGCGAATATGAACAACGGCGCCAGCACCGCCCCGCTGCGCATTTCCTTTGCAAAGATCAAGGAGCCTCTTGAGGTTCCGAACCTGCTCGCGCTGCAGACCGAGAGCTTTGACTGGCTGCTCGGCAACACCGCCTGGCAGAGTCGGGTCGAGGAGGCTCTGGAGAACGGTCAGGACGTCCCCACCAAGTCCGGTCTGGAGGAGATCTTCGAGGAGATCTCCCCGATCGAGGACTTCTCCGGGTCGATGTCCCTGACGTTCCGGGACCACCGCTTCGAGCCGCCGAAGAACTCGATCGACGAGTGCAAGGAGCGCGACTTCACGTACGCCGCCCCGCTCTTCGTCACGGCCGAGTTCACCAACAACGAGACCGGTGAGATCAAGTCCCAGACGGTCTTCATGGGCGACTTCCCGCTCATGACGAACAAGGGCACGTTCGTGATCAACGGCACCGAGCGTGTCGTGGTCTCGCAGCTGGTCCGTTCGCCCGGTGTCTACTTCGACTCCTCCATCGACAAGACCTCCGACAAGGACATCTTCTCCGCCAAGATCATCCCGTCCCGGGGTGCCTGGCTGGAGATGGAGATCGACAAGCGCGACATGGTCGGTGTCCGTATCGACCGCAAGCGCAAGCAGTCCGTGACCGTCCTCCTGAAGGCGCTCGGCTGGACGACCGAGCAGATCCTCGAGGAGTTCGGCGAGTACGAGTCCATGCGCGCCACCCTGGAGAAGGACCACACCCAGGGCCAGGACGACGCGCTGCTCGACATCTACCGCAAGCTGCGTCCGGGCGAGCCCCCCACGCGTGAGGCCGCACAGACGCTGCTGGAGAACCTGTACTTCAACCCGAAGCGCTACGACCTCGCCAAGGTCGGCCGCTACAAGGTCAACAAGAAGCTGGGTGCGGACGCGCCGCTCGACGCGGGCGTCCTGACCGTCGAGGACGTCATCTCGACGATCAAGTACCTGGTGAAGCTGCACGCGGGCGAGACCGAGACGGCCGCCGACAACGGCCAGACGATCGTCGTCGAGACCGACGACATCGACCACTTCGGCAACCGTCGTCTGCGCAGCGTCGGCGAGCTCATCCAGAACCAGGTCCGCACCGGTCTGGCTCGTATGGAGCGCGTCGTGCGCGAGCGCATGACCACGCAGGACGTCGAGGCGATCACGCCGCAGACCCTGATCAACATCCGGCCGGTCGTCGCCTCCATCAAGGAGTTCTTCGGCACCAGCCAGCTGTCCCAGTTCATGGACCAGAACAACCCGCTGTCCGGGCTGACGCACAAGCGTCGTCTGTCCGCGCTCGGCCCGGGTGGTCTCTCCCGTGAGCGGGCCGGCTTCGAGGTCCGTGACGTGCACCCGTCCCACTACGGACGCATGTGCCCGATCGAGACCCCTGAAGGCCCGAACATCGGTCTGATCGGTTCGCTCGCCTCCTACGGCCGGGTCAACGCGTTCGGTTTCGTCGAGACCCCGTACCGCAAGGTCGTCGAGGGCCAGGTCACCGACGAGGTGGACTACCTGACCGCCGACGAGGAGGACCGCTTCGTCATCGCGCAGGCCAACGCCACGCTCACGGACGAGATGCGGTTCGCCGAGAACCGCGTCCTGGTCCGCCGTCGTGGCGGCGAGGTCGACTACGTCCCCGGTGACGACGTGGACTACATGGACGTCTCGCCGCGCCAGATGGTGTCGGTCGCGACCGCCATGATCCCCTTCCTCGAGCACGACGACGCCAACCGTGCCCTCATGGGCGCGAACATGATGCGCCAGGCCGTTCCGCTGCTCCAGGCGGAGGCCCCGCTCGTCGGCACCGGCATGGAGTACCGCTCCGCCGTCGACGCCGGCGACGTCGTCAAGGCGGAGAAGGCCGGTGTGGTCCAGGAGGTCTCCGCGGACTACATCACCACCGCCAACGACGACGGCACGTACATCACGTACCGCCTGGCCAAGTTCGCCCGCTCCAACCAGGGCACCTCGGTCAACCAGAAGGTCATCGTCAACGAGGGCGACCGGGTCGTCGAGGGCCAGGTCCTCGCCGACGGTCCGGCCACCCAGCACGGCGAGATGGCCCTCGGCAAGAACCTGCTCGTGGCGTTCATGCCGTGGGAGGGTCACAACTACGAGGACGCGATCATCCTGTCGCAGCGCCTCGTGCAGGACGACGTCCTCTCCTCGATCCACATCGAGGAGCACGAGGTCGACGCCCGTGACACCAAGCTCGGCCCCGAGGAGATCACCCGGGACATCCCGAACGTCTCCGAGGAGGTCCTCGCCGACCTCGACGAGCGCGGCATCATCCGGATCGGCGCCGAGGTCATCGCCGGTGACATCCTCGTCGGCAAGGTGACCCCGAAGGGCGAGACCGAGCTGACCCCCGAGGAACGCCTGCTGCGCGCGATCTTCGGCGAGAAGGCCCGTGAGGTCCGTGACACCTCGCTGAAGGTGCCGCACGGCGAGACCGGCAAGATCATCGGCGTGCGTGTCTTCGACCGCGAGGAGGGCGACGAGCTTCCCCCCGGTGTGAACCAGCTGGTGCGCGTCTACGTCGCGCAGAAGCGCAAGATCACCGACGGTGACAAGCTCGCCGGCCGGCACGGCAACAAGGGTGTCATCTCCAAGATCCTACCGATCGAGGACATGCCGTTCCTGGAGGACGGCACTCCGGTCGACATCATCCTCAACCCGCTGGGTGTCCCGTCCCGAATGAACCCGGGACAGGTCCTGGAGATCCACCTCGGCTGGCTCGCCAGCCGCGGCTGGGACGTCTCTGGTCTCGCGGAGGAGTGGGCGCAGCGCCTCCAGGCGATCGGCGCCGACGCCGTCGCTCCCGGCACCAACGTCGCCACCCCGGTCTTCGACGGTGCGCGCGAGGACGAGCTCGCGGGTCTGCTCCAGCACACCATCCCGAACCGCGACGGCGAGCGCATGGTGCTCCCGTCCGGCAAGGCGCAGCTGTTCGACGGTCGTTCGGGAGAGCCGTTCCCGGACCCGATCTCGGTCGGCTACATGTACATCCTGAAGCTGCACCACCTGGTCGACGACAAGCTGCACGCCCGCTCGACCGGTCCGTACTCGATGATCACCCAGCAGCCGCTGGGCGGTAAGGCGCAGTTCGGCGGCCAGCGCTTCGGCGAGATGGAGGTGTGGGCCCTCGAGGCCTACGGCGCCGCGTACGCGCTCCAGGAGCTGCTGACCATCAAGTCCGACGACGTCACCGGCCGCGTGAAGGTCTACGAGGCCATCGTCAAGGGCGAGAACATCCCCGAGCCCGGCATCCCCGAGTCCTTCAAGGTGCTCATCAAGGAGATGCAGTCGCTCTGCCTGAACGTGGAGGTGCTGTCCAGCGACGGTATGTCCATCGAGATGCGTGACACCGACGAGGACGTCTTCCGCGCTGCGGAGGAGCTCGGCATCGACCTGTCCCGGCGCGAGCCGAGCAGCGTCGAAGAGGTCTGACGGGAGTCCGGCGGAGCCCTCACCCACAGGGCCCCGCCGACCCCCAGGCCCCCGTTTCAGACCACAGACTTACGACCCTGAGAGGGATTGACGCATAGTGCTCGACGTCAACTTCTTCGACGAGCTCCGGATCGGCCTGGCCACCGCGGACGACATCCGTCAGTGGAGCCACGGCGAGGTCAAGAAGCCCGAGACCATCAACTACCGCACCCTCAAGCCCGAAAAGGACGGACTCTTCTGCGAGAAGATCTTCGGTCCGACCCGGGACTGGGAGTGCTACTGCGGCAAGTACAAGCGCGTCCGCTTCAAGGGCATCATCTGCGAGCGCTGTGGCGTCGAGGTCACGCGTGCGAAGGTGCGCCGTGAGCGGATGGGCCACATCGAGCTGGCCGCGCCCGTCACGCACATCTGGTACTTCAAGGGCGTCCCGAGCCGACTGGGCTACCTGCTCGACCTGGCTCCCAAGGACCTCGAGAAGGTCATCTACTTCGCGGCGTACATGATCACGTACGTCGACGAGGAGCGCCGCACCCGTGACCTGCCCTCCCTGGAGGCGCACGTCTCCGTGGAGCGCCAGCAGATCGAGAACCGCCGCGACGCCGACCTCGAGGCCCGCGCCAAGAAGCTCGAGGCCGACCTGGCCGAGCTGGAGGCCGAGGGTGCCAAGGCCGATGTGCGCCGCAAGGTGCGCGAGGGTGCCGAGCGCGAGATGAAGCAGCTGCGCGACCGTGCGCAGCGCGAGATCGACCGGCTCGACGAGGTGTGGACCCGGTTCAAGAACCTCAAGGTCCAGGACCTCGAGGGCGACGAGCTGCTCTACCGCGAGCTGCGTGACCGCTTCGGCACGTACTTCGACGGCTCGATGGGCGCCCAGGCCCTGCAGAAGCGCCTGGAGTCCTTCGACCTCGAGGAGGAGGCCGAGAAGCTCCGCGAGATCATCCGTACCGGCAAGGGCCAGAAGAAGACCCGCGCCCTCAAGCGTCTGAAGGTCGTCTCCGCGTTCCTGCAGACGTCCAACAGCCCCAAGGGCATGGTCCTCGACTGCGTCCCGGTCATCCCGCCGGACCTCCGCCCGATGGTGCAGCTGGACGGTGGCCGCTTCGCGACCTCCGACCTGAACGACCTGTACCGCCGTGTGATCAACCGCAACAACCGTCTGAAGAGGCTCCTGGACCTCGGTGCCCCGGAGATCATCGTCAACAACGAGAAGCGCATGCTTCAGGAGGCTGTTGACGCCCTCTTCGACAACGGTCGTCGCGGCCGCCCGGTGACGGGCCCCGGCAACCGCCCGCTGAAGTCCCTCAGCGACATGCTGAAGGGCAAGCAGGGCCGCTTCCGTCAGAACCTGCTCGGCAAGCGAGTCGACTACTCGGCGCGTTCCGTCATCGTCGTCGGCCCGCAGCTGAAGCTGCACCAGTGCGGTCTGCCCAAGGCCATGGCGCTGGAGCTCTTCAAGCCGTTCGTGATGAAGCGCCTGGTCGACCTGAACCACGCGCAGAACATCAAGAGCGCCAAGCGCATGGTGGAGCGCGGCCGCACCGTCGTGTACGACGTCCTCGAAGAGGTCATCGCCGAGCACCCGGTGCTGCTGAACCGTGCGCCCACCCTGCACCGCCTCGGCATCCAGGCCTTCGAGCCGCAGCTGGTCGAGGGCAAGGCCATCCAGATCCACCCGCTCGTCTGCACCGCGTTCAACGCGGACTTCGACGGTGACCAGATGGCCGTGCACCTGCCGCTGTCCGCGGAGGCGCAGGCCGAGGCCCGCATCCTGATGCTGTCCTCGAACAACATCCTCAAGCCGGCCGACGGCCGTCCGGTGACGATGCCGACCCAGGACATGGTCCTCGGTCTGTTCTTCCTCACCACCGACGGCGAGATGCGGAACGTGAAGGGCGAGGACCGCTCCTTCTCCTCCGTGGCCGAGGCGATCATGGCGTTCGACGCCGGCGAGCTCTCGCTGCAGTCGCGCGTGGACATCCGCTTCCCGGTGGGCACCATCCCGCCGCGCGGCTGGACCCCGCCGGCCCAGGAGGAGGGTGAGCCGGAGTGGCAGCAGGGTGACAGCTTCCGTCTGAAGACCACGCTGGGCCGTGCGCTCTTCAACGAGCTGCTGCCCGAGGACTACCCGTTCGTCGACTACGAGGTCGGCAAGAAGCAGCTCTCCGAGATCGTCAACGACCTCGCCGAGCGCTACCCGAAGGTCATCGTGGCGGCGACGCTCGACAACCTGAAGGCGGCCGGCTTCTTCTGGGCCACCCGTTCCGGCGTCACCGTCGCCATCTCCGACGTCGTCGTTCCCGAGGCGAAGAAGGAGATCGTCAAGGGCTACGAGGCGCAGGACGAGAAGGTCCAGAAGCAGTACGAGCGCGGTCTGATCACCAAGGACGAGCGCACGCAGGAGCTCATCGCGATCTGGACCAAGGCGACCAACGAGGTCGCCGAGGCGATGAACGAGAACTTCCCGAAGACCAACCCGATCTTCATGATGGTGAACTCGGGTGCCCGAGGCAACATGATGCAGATGCGTCAGATTGCCGGTATGCGTGGTCTGGTGTCGAACGCCAAGAACGAGACGATCCCGCGTCCGATCAAGGCGTCCTTCCGTGAGGGCCTGTCCGTGCTGGAGTACTTCATCTCCACGCACGGTGCCCGTAAGGGTCTCGCGGACACCGCTCTGCGTACCGCCGACTCGGGTTACCTCACCCGTCGTCTGGTCGACGTCTCCCAGGACGTCATCATCCGCGAGGAGGACTGCGGCACCGACCGTGGCCTCAAGCTCCACATCGCGGAGGTCGACGCGGCCGGCGTGCTGCGCAAGGCGGAGAACGTCGAGACGTCCGTGTACGCGCGCTGCCTCGCCGAGGACATCGTGGTCGACGGTCAGGTCCTGGCCCCGGCCGGCACCGACCTCGGTGACGTCCTCATCGAGGAACTGGTGGCCCGTGGCGTCTCCGAGGTCAAGACCCGCTCGGTCCTGACCTGTGAGTCCGCCGTCGGCACCTGCGCCATGTGCTACGGCCGCTCGCTGGCCACCGGCAAGCTGGTCGACATCGGTGAGGCGGTCGGCATCATCGCCGCCCAGTCCATCGGTGAGCCCGGTACCCAGCTGACGATGCGTACCTTCCACACCGGTGGTGTGGCCGGTGACGACATCACCCAGGGTCTGCCCCGTGTCGTCGAGCTCTTCGAGGCCCGTACCCCGAAGGGTGTCGCCCCGATCTCCGAGGCCTCCGGCCGCGTGCGGATCGAGGAGACCGAGAAGACCAAGAAGATCGTCATCACGCCGGACGACGGCAGCGACGAGACGGCGTTCCCGATCTCGAAGCGCGCCCGACTCCTGGTCAGCGAGGGCGAGCACGTCGACGTGGGCCAGAAGCTCACCGTGGGTGCCACCAACCCGCACGACGTGCTGCGCATCCTGGGTCAGCGTGCCGTCCAGGTCCACCTGGTCGGCGAGGTCCAGAAGGTGTACAACTCGCAGGGTGTGTCGATCCACGACAAGCACATCGAGATCATCATCCGGCAGATGCTCCGCCGCGTGACGATCATCGAGTCCGGTGACGCCGAGCTGCTGCCCGGCGAGCTGGTCGAGCGCTCGAAGTTCGAGACCGAGAACCGTCGTGTGGTCCAGGAGGGCGGTCACCCGGCCTCCGGTCGTCCGCAGCTGATGGGTATCACCAAGGCCTCGCTGGCGACGGAATCCTGGCTGTCGGCCGCCTCCTTCCAGGAGACGACCCGAGTTCTGACGGACGCGGCGATCAACGCCAAGTCCGACAGCCTCATCGGCCTCAAGGAGAACGTCATCATCGGTAAGCTCATCCCGGCCGGTACGGGTCTGTCCCGCTACCGCAACATCCGGGTCGAGCCGACCGAGGAGGCCAAGGCCGCGATGTACTCGGCCGTCGGCTACGACGACATCGACTACTCGCCGTTCGGCACCGGCTCCGGCCAGGCCGTCCCGCTGGAGGACTACGACTACGGTCCGTACAACCAGTAAGGCGCCGGCGTCCGCTTGAAGGGCGGTCACCCCACGGGGTGGCCGCCCTTCGGCGTTTCTCCGGGCCTTACAGCCTGGTGCGCAGATATGGCTCCAGACGGGCCAGCCTGGTGGTGTGGTCGGGGTGGGTGGACAGCAGACGGGCCAGCGGGCCCGGCCGCTCCAGACGCTGCCCGGCCGCCGCGGCGCGCGCTTCCTCCGCCTGCTCCTCGGCCTCCAGACGGTGCAGTACTTCGGTCATCTGCCGGGCGAAGCCGAGCGCGGCCGCCTGCTGGTCGGCCCGGAGCTCGCCCTGGCGGCCCGCGAAGGCGAGCAGATACGGGGCGAGGACCAGCGGAATGGTCACGAACCACGCGCTGATCACCGCGAAGACGACGAACATCCCCATGAACAGCACCAGCAACCCGGTCGCCACCACGGAGAACCGGCTGGCCACCATCACGGTGACACTGGCCAGGAACTTGGTGACGGCCCAGGCGATCCGGCCGGGCAGCGAGTACCAGTAGCCGAGCAACCCCGCCCAGGAGTGACCGCCGGTGTGATGGCCGAGCTCATGGGCGAGTACGGCGGCGAGGTTGCCGCTCGGGATCTCGTTCAGCGCGTACGTCGTGACGCTCACGACATGCCCGGCGACCGCGGACGCGTTCAGCTCGTCGCTGTTCTCGACCATCAGCTCGTACGTGTGTGCCTCTATGCCCGCGCGGGCGGTGACCTCGCGCCATACCGGCTCCAGCCGGGACAGCTCCAGGGCCGTCGGCGCGCGCAGCTTCAACACATGGCGGGCGAAGAGGAGTTCGGCGGGCCGGTGGAACACGAGCCCGCCGCTGGCCAGCCAGACCAGGACCGCGAGCCACCCGCCCACGGTCCCGCCGAATGCCGTCCCGAGGGCGGCGACCACGACACCGCTCACCAGCGCCCCCGGCAGATGCACGACGAGCCGCCCCACGGCGGTGGCGTCGGCACCGCGCTGATGGGCGGCGACATGGACGCGGGAGCCGAGGTGGCGGTAGTCGAGATCGTCCGGAGCGGCGCCCTGCGCCACCTGGTCCGCGAAGGGTGGGCCGGCCTGCTGGGGCACCTGGGAGGGGGCCGGGTGGGGCGGAGCGGTGGGCTGGAACTGCGAGGGCGGGGGCGTCATCGGGTACTGCGGGGCGCCGGTGCCCATCGGGTACTGCGGTGGCGGAGCGGTCGGGTACTGCGGCGGGTACTGCGGGGCGGGAGCGCCGGGGTGCTGCGGGTACTGCGGGGCGCCGGCCGTCGGGTACTGCGGGGCCGACCCCGGATACGCGGGCGGTGCCGTCGGGTACTGCGGGGCGGGCTGAGGGTTGGGGTACTGGGGTTCGGGAGGCAGGTAGGGACCGGGGTCGGGTGTTTCGGACATGGGGACGTTTCCTTCGGGTGCCGTGTTTCGTGTGAGCGGGTGTCAGCCGACCAGCAGGGCCGTGGGGAGCAGGACCGTGCCGGCGCAGAAGGCGATCAGGCCGGTACGGATCCACTGGTGCTTGCGGGCGGCGATACGGCTGGTCTCGGTGAGGGCCGCGGTGAGTCCGGCGACGGGGTCGCGTTCGGTGTCGGCGAGCGCATCGGCCAGCAGGCCCGCGTGTACGGCCTGTTGGATGTCGCCGAAGTAGCAGAGGGGCTGGCCCGGGGACCACACACCGGAGCGATACCGGGGCAGTACGGCGAGCAGCAACGCCAGCAGCGACAGGGCGAGGGCGAGAGCGCCGCCCCACCACAGCAGGGTGCCCGCGGCCGACAGCACCCCCGGCTCCCACTTCCGCCCGGCCACCAGCCCGCTGAACGCCCCGGCCGTCAGCCCCAACGCCGCGACCAGCACGGCCGCCTTGCTGTCGGCCCGCGCGATCTCCCCGCGCATCTCGGCGAGGAGCCGCTCGGCGGTGACGAGACCGGGGGAGCCGAAGGTCGCCGGGCGGGGCGTGGTGCGGGGCGTCGTCACGACGCCTCCGGTTCCGGACCGGGCCGGGGCGGGGTGTACGGCGCGGGCATCGGCGGGGTGAGGGGCGCGGGACCCTCCTGGACCGGGTGCCCGGGGGAGGGACCGTCGGCGGGTGCGGGAGCCGGTGCCGCAGCGGCCGGAGGGACCGACGCCGGAGGCACGGCAGCGGGCGGTGCCCCGGCGCCGTATGCCTGCGGCCCAAGCCCGTACCCCGGCCCAGGCCCAGGCCCGTACCCAGGCCCAGGCCCGTACCCCGGCTGAGGCACCTGCCCCGGATACGCCGGCCCCTGCGGAGCCGCGGGCAGGGCCCCCGCCGCACCCGGACTCGCCCCGCGCATACGGATGATCGCGTCTATCTCGTGGCGGACCTGCTTGAGGGACTCCGCCTTCTGGTAGTCCTCCAGCTCGTCGCTGCCGAGCTGCTCCAACTGGGCCTTTATGAAGGTCAGTTGGTCCTGGTGGATGTTGTCGATGACCAGGCGTGTGTCCTCGGGGTGGGCGGCGAGGTGCAGGGCCCACGCGCCGACCCCGCCGTACTGGAGGTGGTACTGATAGAAGTTGATCTTCTCGGCGACCAGCTGCTGATGCTGTCGCTGCTGCAGCGCCTCCAGCTCGTACTGCTGCCGCGCCTGTCGCAGCCGGAATTCGTGCTCCGGGTCGAGCATCTCGGACTCGTAGCGCAGCGTCCGCTTCCGCTGCCGGTGGGCGATCGCCTCGTCGTCGAGCCGCAGCCGCACCATGCAGGTGACCTCGAGCCCGATGCCCGCCGCGAACGCCCCGCTCTCGACGGCCTGCTGGACCTCGACCTCCGCCGACGGGCTCTCCTCGATCGGGAAGCGCCGGGTGACCGGGCGGGCCAGCTGCTGCAGTTCGCTGGTCAGCCGGGTCGGTACATCGCGCTCACCGCTGCGTACGTACGCCTCCGGATCCCGCACCCGCCAGGTCAGGTCCGCCGTCGCGCCGAAGGCGAACGCGTCGTCGTCGCTCGGCAACTCCAGCTCCAGCCGGACCGGGTGGCTGCCCATGTCCACCTCGTACACCGAGATGTAGTGACGGGTCGCCGCGTCCGTACGGCTGGGCCGCAGCGGTGGGACGTACACGTGGTACTCGCCGCCCGCGGTGGCGAAGACCAGCGCGTGGTCGATCGCACCGACCACCCGCCGGGCGGTGTAGTCGAACCGCGAGATCGGCCGCACCGTGAGTACCGGGTCGATCAACGTGCTGTGCCGGTCGGCCTGTTGCTGCCACTCCGGCTGACGGCGGAAGTCCGCCATGGTGCAACTCCTCGGGTATTGCGGGGTCGGTCAGGAACGGGTCGAAGCGGCGGGCCAGAGCACGTCCAGCAGCCGGTCGGCGACGGGTGGCCGCGGCCCCCCGTCCTCCGCGCGCATGGTGCGCAGTTCGTGGTCGAGCCGGTCACGGTCGGCCGCCTCGACGACCAGCGCGGGCAGCAGCAGCTCCAGGGCCTGGGCCGCGTCCGCCATGCGCTGGGCGACATGCACCCAGGTGCGCAGCGCGCCCAGCGCCTGCCGGGTGTGGGCCCGGTCGCCCAGGGCGGTGCGCCACAGGGTCGCCAGGTCGCGGGCCGAGTCGGGCTCGTACATCCCGGTGTCGGCGTACCACTCGACGAGGGCGCCCTCCTCGGCGTTGTCGCAGGCGCGTACGAAGGCGTTCAGGGCGAGGGCGCGCACCGCCGGCGTGTCGTGGTACAGCAGCCGTACGAACTCGGAGAGCACCTCGCCGGGGCGCCGCCCCGAGGACAGCAGAAGGGCCGCCGACTCGATCAGGCTCTCCGCCTCCGCCTTGCTGCTGACGTCCGCCCGCGCCCGGCCCGCCAGCGCGGCCAGGGCCGGGCCCGCCAGCTCGGGGCGGAGCGGCGCGAGCAGGCCGAAGGCCCGGATCGCCGTCCAGCGGCGGGCCCAGTGCGGGTCCGTGCACCACTGGGTGAGCAGCCGCGGTACGGCGGGCGCGTCGAGGAGCTGGGCCAGGGTGAGCGCGTTGGCGGCCGTCACCCGGGGGCCGAAGGCCTTCGAGTCGGCCCAGCCGTCGATGAGCAGCGCGACCGCCGAGGGCAGATCGGCGGCGGCCAGCAGCGCGGCGGCCGCGGCGGTCCGGGTGCGCACCACCGGCCGTCCGTCCCGGGCCAGTTCACGCAGCCACGCCACCAGCGCGGGCCGGGCGGAGGGGTGCCCCGTCCAGACCTCGGTCAGCAGCACACGTGCGGTGCGTTCCTCCCGGAACCCCGCCATGAACTGCGGTACGGCACCCCAGTCGGTCTGCTCGTCCCGCAACTCCCCTTCCGCGTGCGCCCGCTCCAGCCGGTCCGCGGCCGACGGGCCGAACACCGGGATCTCCGGCGGTAGTTCGGGATGCTGGAGCTTCTGGAAGTGCACGAAGAGGCGGTCCGCGAGCTCGGCGGCGAGCACGTACGGGGCCTGGTCGAAGACCGCGAGCGAGATCAGAAAGGCCTTCTCGCGCAGCTCCGTCTCCGGCGCCCCGAGCCAGCCGCGGCACTGCTTCTCCACCGTGGCCTGCCCGAACTCCGCGAGCCGGGCGTCCGCCTCGTCACCGCCGTCGTACGCGGCCAGCTCCCGCGCGAACTCGGCGGCCTCGGCGGGGCGCCGCCCGCGCGCGAGGAACTCCCGCACCGGCGCGAGCGCCAGCAGTTGCGCCGTCTCGCCCCGCCGCAGTACGGCGAGATGGGCCCGTACGACGTCCTCGGCCGTCGGCGGCTCCCACGGCGTCGGGGTGACGCCCTGCAGGAACGGTGAGTTCTCGACCGTGATCACGAGGTGGCCGTCGGTCTTCTTGAGCTGGTCCACGGCCGCGTAGAGATGGGTGTCGCGCAGCGGCCGGTTGCGGGTCAGCGGCAGGTCGCGCAGCACATGGCCGCCGGGCCGGGTGAGCTGTGCGGGCAGGGTCGCGGGGGTCGTCTCGGCGGGCAACGCGTGGACGGCGGGCACGCCGAGGCGGTGCAGCAGCATCAGGGCGGCGGCATAGCGGCCGGTGGCGTGCGGGCCGGACAGGACGACGATCCGCTCCTGGCGCAGCCGGTGCAGCGCGGCCTCGAAGGCGGGGCCCTCGGCGAAGACCGCGTCCAGGGCGTCGAGCTCGGCCCGCGGGACCTCTCCGGAGGCGTACGAGGCGGCCGGCCCGTGGTGGTGGATCTCCGTCTTGCCGCCCATGAAGACGTCCCCGGTGACCTGCCCGCCGGACACCCCGTGCTGGGCCCCTCCGACCAGGCTGCCCCCGAAGGAGGCCGCCGAGCCGAGGATGAAGCCGGGGGTGTGGGCGAACAGCTCCCGTTGGGCGGCGCGGGCCTCCTGGGCGCTCTCGGCCTCTTCCCCGGGTCTGTCGCCGTCGGGCTCCTGCACGGCCTCCGTGTCCGGCGGCCGCTGCTCGGGCGGAACCGTCACGCCGCGTCACCCCCGGTCCCGCCGAGGTGTACGTCACCGGTGACCTGGCCGCCGGAGACTCCGTGCTGGTCACCGAGGACGAGACTGCCGCCGAAGCTGGGCGCGCCGTTGAGGTTGAAGACGACGCCCCCCGTGGAGGGAGTGGAGGGCGATGTCCGCCCCGGTGCCGGGCCGTCCCCCGAAGCACCCGGCACCGGGGCTCCCCCCGCCCCCGTTTCACTGTGGTTCCGGGGCCCGGCCGCCCCCTCGGGCACCGGGCCGTACAGCCACGCCTGCAGCGGGCCGTTCTTGCTGTCCACGGTCACCTCGTGGAAGTCCGCCGCCGGGACCCCCGTGTGGTCGTGCCGCACGATCCCCGTGTAGACCCCCTCCGACACGCACATCGCGAAGTCGTCCCGCCGCTCGCGCAGCGCGGCACGCAGCAGACCGGCGTCCAGCAGGCGGCAGGCGTGGTTGAGGTCGGAGCCGACCCAGCCGTGCTCGTCGATGGCGACGTACCCCGAGGCGACGACCCCGCGCAGCCGGATCTGCGCCGAGCTGGACGCCATGCGGTTGACCGCCCGCAGCTGGGCCGGGACCGAGGTGAGCAGGGCGCGCAGCAGGGCCGGCACGGAGGAGTTGGCGTCGATCAGCTCCATCACGGAGTCCCCGCGGTCGGCCCGCAGGCGCAGCGTCTCGTCGATCCCGGCGCTCTCCAGGGCGCGGTCGGTGACGTCGTACAGCATCCGCCGTAAGTAGGCCTGCTCGACGTCGTCCCGGTCGCTGTAGCGCTCGATGTCGAGCAGCAGGATGGTCCGGCTCACGGGATCGTTCATGATCGCCTTTCGGGAAGGGGGCCGTCGCTGTCGCCCGGCGAGACGAGAAGAGTGACGCGTGGGGCTGCATCGGGGAGAGGGCGGATGACGCACTCGAACTGTGACCGTGTACACAGAAAGTGCTTGCCCGTACGTGGCTCGTTCGCGGGCGTCGTGGCGCCCGTCCTGGGCCTGCGCGTCACCCGTTCTCCGGGCCCGCGTGTCGGCCGCCGCTCGGGCCCGCGCGTCGGCCGCCCCTCGGGGTCCGCGCGTCGGCCGCCCCTCGGGGTCCGCGCGTCGGCCGCCCCTCGGGGTCCCCGCGTCGGCCGCCCCTCGGGGTCCGCGCGTCGGCCGCCCTCCGGGTCCCCGCGTCGGCCGTCTCTCGGGCTTCCCCGTCGGCCGCCCCTAGAGGTCCCCGGCGGCCGTTCTCCGGGCTCCCGCGTCAGCCGTTCCTCGGGGTCGCCGCGTTGGCCGTTCTCTGGGCTCCCGTGTCACCCGCCCCCTGGGCTCCCGTGTCACCCGCCCCCCACGTCACCCGTCCCGCGCGATCCGTCGCAGCACATCCATCCGTACGATCCGCAGCGTTCGCCGTCCGGTGACCACCACCCCGCGGTCTCGTAGCTCCTTCAGCAGCCGTTGGACCATCTCCCGTGACGCCCCGACCGACCCGGCCAGCTCCTGCTTGCTGAGGGGGACGAGGAGCTCGACGCCGGTCTCGGTGTAGCGGGCGTTCGTGCGGGCCAGTTCGAGCAGGAGGGCGGCCAGGCGCTCCCGTACGTTCATGGAGGCGAACTCCAGGCGGCGCTGGTCGGCCGCGCGCATCCGGTCGGAGGTGAGGCCGAGGAGGGCGTAGGAGACGTCGGGGGAGTGCCCGAGGAAGTCGGTGAAGCGGTCCCGTTCGACGGCGACCGCGCGGACCGGCTCCAGGGCGGTCACGGTGGCCGAGCGAGGGCGTCCGGTGAGCGCGGCCGACTCGCCGACGATGTCGCCGGGGCCGCGCAGGGCGAGCAGCGCCTCGTAGCCGTTGACTGCGGCCGCGGTGACCTTGGTCCAGCCGTGGATGACGAAGAGGACGTACGAGGAGGGCTCGTGCTGGTGGAGCAGCACGTCCCGGGGGCGGAAGCCGAGTTCGCGGCCCAGTTCGAGCAGCGCCTCGCGGTCCCCCTTCTCCAGGCGTGCGAGGAAGGGCACCCGGTCGTCGAGACCGGTCCCGTCGGGTAAGTCGGCCGCCGTCATGTGTTCCCCCGTCCCCCACGATCGGTACAGCAACCGTTCAACATACTGAACAAGCCGTTGGCATGGGCACGGAACGGGGCGACACCCCCCGAGATTCACTCCGGGCCCACGATTGCAAGGGTGACAAACCCGGCGTGTCGGGGCGCACTCCATTTGTTTTGACCGAAGTCCGTGAGGTAGGTACGCTCAGACCTTGTGCCTGGGGTGTGCCCTGGCTCTCGTGCGTGCCTTCAACCGCGTGGCGAGCCGACACCGGCCACCGTAATCTGCGCCCTTTTTCGCCTGGCGGCAAAGGTCCGCGGGATTCGACACACCCGACCGCGTGGGTCGGCGACGTTCCAGGTTAGCTGTACCTATCGGCACACAGAAACCGGAGAAGTAGTGCCTACGATCCAGCAGCTGGTCCGCAAGGGCCGGCAGGACAAGGTCGAGAAGAACAAGACGCCCGCACTTGAGGGTTCCCCTCAGCGTCGTGGCGTCTGCACGCGTGTGTTCACGACCACCCCGAAGAAGCCGAACTCGGCCCTGCGTAAGGTCGCGCGTGTGCGTCTGACCAGCGGGATCGAGGTCACCGCTTACATTCCGGGTGAGGGACACAACCTGCAGGAGCACTCCATCGTGCTCGTGCGCGGCGGCCGTGTGAAGGACCTGCCGGGTGTTCGCTACAAGATCATCCGTGGCTCCCTCGACACCCAGGGTGTCAAGAACCGCAAGCAGGCCCGTTCCCGCTACGGCGCCAAGAAGGAGAAGTAAGAATGCCTCGTAAGGGCCCCGCCCCGAAGCGCCCGGTCATCATCGACCCGGTCTACGGTTCTCCTCTGGTCACGTCGCTCATCAACAAGGTGCTGCTGAACGGCAAGCGCTCCACCGCCGAGCGCATCGTCTACGGCGCCATGGAGGGTCTGCGTGAGAAGACGGGCAACGACCCGATCATCACGCTGAAGCGCGCGCTGGAGAACATCAAGCCGACCCTTGAGGTCAAGTCCCGCCGTGTCGGTGGTGCGACGTACCAGGTTCCGATCGAGGTCAAGCCCGGTCGCGCCAACACCCTCGCGCTGCGCTGGCTCGTCGGCTACTCCCGCGCCCGTCGCGAGAAGACCATGACCGAGCGTCTGCTCAACGAGCTTCTCGACGCTTCGAACGGCCTCGGTGCGGCCGTCAAGAAGCGCGAGGACACGCACAAGATGGCCGAGTCCAACAAGGCCTTCGCGCACTACCGCTGGTAGTCGCAGTCCACATCGAGACCGAGAGAAGACTGAAGCCTTATGGCTACCACTTCGCTTGACCTGGCCAAGGTGCGCAATATCGGCATCATGGCCCACATCGACGCGGGCAAGACGACCACCACCGAGCGGATCCTGTTCTACACCGGCGTTTCTTACAAGATCGGTGAGGTCCACGACGGCGCTGCCACCATGGACTGGATGGAGCAGGAGCAGGAGCGTGGCATCACGATCACCTCTGCTGCCACCACCTGCCACTGGCCGCTGGAAGACGTCGACCACACCATCAACATCATCGACACGCCGGGCCACGTCGACTTCACCGTCGAGGTGGAGCGTTCCCTGCGCGTGCTCGACGGTGCCGTGACGGTGTTCGACGGCGTCGCCGGCGTTGAGCCGCAGTCCGAGACCGTGTGGCGTCAGGCGGACCGTTACGGCGTTCCGCGTATCTGCTTCGTCAACAAGCTCGACCGCACGGGCGCCGAGTTCCACCGCTGCGTCGACATGATCTCGGACCGCCTGGGCGCGCAGCCGATCGTCATGCAGCTCCCGATCGGCGCCGAGGCCGACTTCAAGGGCGTCGTCGACCTCGTGACGATGAAGGCCCTGGTCTGGTCCGCCGAGGCCACCAAGGGCGAGATGTACGACGTCGTCGACATCCCGGACACGCACACCGAGGCTGCCGAGGAGTACCGCGGCAAGCTGCTGGAGGCCGTGGCCGAGAACGACGAAGAGATCATGGAGCTGTACCTGGAGGGCACCGAGCCCTCCGTGGAGCAGCTGTACGCCGCGATCCGTCGCATCACCATCGCCTCCGGCAAGTCCAAGGACACCACGGTCACCCCGGTGTTCTGCGGCACCGCGTTCAAGAACAAGGGCGTCCAGCCCCTGCTCGACGCGGTCGTGCGCTACCTCCCCTCCCCCCTGGACGTCGAGGCCATCGAGGGCCACGACGTCAAGGACCCGGAGACGGTCGTCAAGCGCAAGCCGTCCGAGGACGAGCCGCTGTCGGCGCTGGCGTTCAAGATCATGAGCGACCCGCACCTCGGCAAGCTCACCTTCGTCCGGGTCTACTCGGGCCGCCTGGAGTCCGGCACCTCGGTGCTGAACTCCGTCAAGGGCAAGAAGGAGCGCATCGGCAAGATCTACCGCATGCACGCGAACAAGCGTGAGGAGATCGACTCGGTGGGCGCCGGCGACATCATCGCCGTCATGGGTCTGAAGCAGACCACGACCGGTGAGACGCTGTGCGACGACAAGCAGCCGGTGATCCTGGAGTCCATGGACTTCCCGGCGCCGGTCATCCAGGTCGCCATCGAGCCCAAGTCGAAGGGCGACCAGGAGAAGCTGGGCGTCGCGATCCAGCGCCTGGCCGAGGAGGACCCGTCCTTCCAGGTCCACTCGGACGAGGAGACCGGCCAGACCATCATCGGTGGTATGGGCGAGCTGCACCTCGAGGTGCTGGTCGACCGTATGCGCCGTGAGTTCAAGGTCGAGGCCAACGTCGGCAAGCCGCAGGTCGCGTACCGCGAGACGATCCGCAAGGCCGTCGAGCGCGTGGACTACACCCACAAGAAGCAGACCGGTGGTACCGGTCAGTTCGCCAAGGTGCAGATCGCGATCGAGCCCATCGAGGGCGGCGACGCGTCGTACGAGTTCGTGAACAAGGTGACCGGTGGCCGTATCCCGAAGGAGTACATCCCTTCGGTGGACGCCGGTGCTCAGGAGGCCATGCAGTTCGGCATCCTCGCGGGCTACGAGATGACCGGCGTGCGCGTCATCCTCATCGACGGTGGCTACCACGAGGTCGACTCCTCCGAGCTCGCCTTCAAGATCGCCGGTTCGCAGGCCTTCAAGGAGGCCGCGCGCAAGGCCAGCCCCGTGCTGCTCGAGCCGATGATGGCCGTCGAGGTCACCACGCCCGAGGACTACATGGGTGAGGTCATCGGCGACATCAACTCCCGCCGTGGTCAGATCCAGGCCATGGAGGAGCGGGCCGGTGCCCGCGTCGTGAAGGGCCTCGTGCCCCTGTCGGAGATGTTCGGCTACGTCGGCGACCTCCGCAGCAAGACGTCGGGTCGCGCAAGCTACTCGATGCAGTTCGACTCCTACGCCGAGGTTCCGCGGAACGTCGCCGAGGAGATCATCGCGAAGGCCAAGGGCGAGTAACGCACCGCGTTCACACGCTTTAGGCTTGACTCCGGAGCCTCAAGGGGCATTCGGCCACATTCCTGGACGAATGCCCCGGGTTCCGGGCTTTCCAGCAAAGATCACCTGGCGCCGATGAAGTAAGGCGTACAGAACCACTCCACAGGAGGACCCCAGTGGCGAAGGCGAAGTTCGAGCGGACTAAGCCGCACGTCAACATCGGCACCATCGGTCACATCGACCACGGTAAGACGACCCTCACGGCCGCCATTACCAAGGTGCTGCACGACGCGTACCCGGACCTGAACGAGGCCACCCCGTTCGACAACATCGACAAGGCGCCCGAAGAGCGTCAGCGCGGTATCACCATCTCCATCGCGCACGTCGAGTACCAGACCGAGGCGCGTCACTACGCCCACGTCGACTGCCCGGGTCACGCGGACTACATCAAGAACATGATCACCGGTGCCGCGCAGATGGACGGCGCGATCCTGGTGGTCGCCGCCACCGACGGCCCGATGCCGCAGACCAAGGAGCACGTGCTCCTGGCCCGCCAGGTCGGCGTTCCGTACATCGTTGTCGCCCTGAACAAGGCCGACATGGTGGACGACGAGGAGATCATGGAGCTCGTCGAGCTCGAGGTCCGTGAGCTCCTCTCCGAGTACGAGTTCCCGGGCGACGACCTGCCGGTCGTGCGTGTCTCCGCGCTGAAGGCCCTTGAGGGCGACGCGCAGTGGACCCAGTCGGTCCTCGACCTCATGAACGCCGTCGACACCTCCATCCCGGAGCCCGAGCGTGACGTCGACAAGCCGTTCCTGATGCCGATCGAGGACGTCTTCACGATCACCGGTCGCGGTACGGTCGTCACCGGCCGTATCGAGCGTGGTGTCCTCAAGGTCAACGAGACCGTCGACATCATCGGCATCAAGACCGAGAAGACCACCACCACGGTCACCGGCATCGAGATGTTCCGCAAGCTGCTCGACGAGGGCCAGGCGGGCGAGAACGTCGGCCTCCTGCTCCGCGGCATCAAGCGCGAGGACGTCGAGCGCGGCCAGGTCATCATCAAGCCGGGCTCGGTCACCCCGCACACCGAGTTCGAGGCGCAGGCCTACATCCTCTCCAAGGACGAGGGTGGCCGCCACACGCCGTTCTTCAACAACTACCGTCCGCAGTTCTACTTCCGTACGACGGACGTGACCGGCGTTGTGACCCTCCCCGAGGGCACCGAGATGGTCATGCCGGGTGACAACACCGAGATGACGGTGGAGCTCATCCAGCCCGTCGCCATGGAAGAGGGCCTGAAGTTCGCCATCCGCGAGGGTGGCCGCACGGTGGGCGCCGGCCAGGTCACCAAGATCAACAAGTGATCTTGACCGACCCGGCCAGGTCTCTGACCTGGTAGCTGTCGAGGGGGCCCGTACGACTTCGGTCGTACGGGCCCCTTTGCGTTGTGCGGGGTGGGCGGGGGTGGGCGGGCCGGCGCTGAAGTGCACGCGACTTTGAAGGTTGCCGCGGGGCCGCCCGCTTCTTGGTCAGCGTCGTGCTTCCACGCCCCGAGTAAAGGGCGCTCCCTGCGGTCGCGTCGGCTGCGCCGATGCCCCTGCGGGGCACCCTTGACTAGGGGCGTTCCAGCACGGGTGAGAAGCGAGCGGGCGGCCGGGGGAAACTGGCCGGCTTGGGTGGGTCGGGCCCTTGGGTGGGCTGCGTTCGCGTCCGGGGTGATGGGGGCGCGGTTGCGCCTCGCCTGCACGCCGGGCGGGCTTAGCGGCGTGCGGCCGGTGGGGAGTGGAGCGCGGGGGCTGAGTGGCGGCACGCCGGGTCGGCTCAGCGGCGAGCGGCCGGTGGGGCGGGGCGCGCATCGGCCGGGTGGTGGCACGCCGGGTGGGATTGGCGGCTTGCGGCCGGTGGGGAGTGGAGCGCGGGGGCTGAGTGGCGGCACGCCGGGTCGGCTCAGCGGCGAGCGGCCGGTGGGGCGGGGCGCGCATCGGCCGGGTGGTGGCACGCCGGGTGGGATTGGCGGCTTGCGGCCGGTGGGTGGGGTGCCCGAGGCGGCTGGGAGCACCGGGTCGGGCTGAACAGCTTGCGGAGAGTGACCAATCGCGCCCTAGGGAAGCGATTGGAAGGAATCGGCCAGTCGGGAACCCAAAGGACCAGGTCAGCAGCGGCCTGGGCTGTCCCATTCCTTCCAACCACCTACTTATCGCCCACCTCACGCACACTCAGCCGCCACACCCCCCTCCCTCCCGGCCCCTTGGTCACGTCCGCTGGAGTGGTGTATCGACGGCCACTCGGTGATCTCGTTTTGAGGCTATGCGGTGAGTTCGGTCGGGAGGACGGTCTCGTCGGTTTCTGACTCGATCGGGTGGAGGCGGGCCTTGGCCAGGAGGTCGAGTCCCATGTAGCGGCGGGCTTCGGTCCACTCGTCGTTCTGCTCGGCCAGCACCGCGCCGACCAGGCGGATCAGGGCGGTGCGGTCGGGGAAGATGCCGACCACATCGGTGCGGCGGCGGATCTCCTTGTTGAGTCGTTCCTGCGGGTTGTTCGACCAGATCTGCCGCCAGCTCTCGCGCGGGAACGCGGTGAACGCCAGCACGTCGCCCTGAGCGGCGTCCAAGTGGGCTGCGGCTTTGGGGAACTTGGCTTCCAGGGCATCGAGGACGTGGCGCATCTGGGCCTGGACGGCTTCGGTGTCGGGCTGTTCGAAGACGGTCCGCAGCAGGGTGGCCACCCACGGCTGGGCCGACTTGGGGACCTGGCTGAGCAGTGCGCGGGCGTAGTGAGTACGGCATCGCTGCCAGCTCGCGCCGGGCAGGGTGGCCCCGATCGCGTTGACCAGGCCCATGTGCGCGTCGGAGATGACCAGTTGGACGCCGGACAGGCCGCGGGCGATCAGTGAGCGCAGGAAGGCCAGCCAGCCGGCGCCGTCTTCGGCGGTGGCCACGTCCAGGCCGAGAATCTCGCGGTGCCCGTCGGCATTGACGCCGACCGCGATCAGCGCGTGGACGTTGATGATCCGGCCGCCCTCGCGGACCTTCTGCGTGAGCGCGTCCACCCAGACGAACGCGTAGGGGCCGGCGTCCAGGGGGCGATTACGGAACGCGGCGACCTGCTCGTCGAGGTGCTTGGCCATCGCGCTGACCTGCGACTTCGATAGCTGGGTGACGCCGAGGGTCTCGGCGAGCTTCTCCACTCGGCGGGTCGAGACGCCCAGCAGGTAGGCGGTGGCGACCACCGAGATGAGGGCCTGCTCGGCCCGCCGGCGTCGCTCCAGCAGCCAGTGCGGGAAGTAACTGCCGGACCTGAGCTTGGGGATGGCGAGTTCGACGGTGCCCGCCCGGGTGTCCCACTCGCGTGGGCGGTATCCGTTGCGGTGGTTGACTCGCTCGTCGCTGACCTGCCCGTATTCGGCGTTGCAGAGGGCGTCGGCCTCGGCGGACATGAGCGCGTCGGCGAACGTTTTGACCATCGCGCGCAGCAGATCGGGACTCGCCGCAGCGAGGTTGTCCTCGGCGAGGACATGCAGGGGCAGACTGTCGGGTGCGGTCATCGTGCTGATCTCCTTCGGGCTTCGACACCTCGAAGATCAGCCGGTGGCCGTTCATCTATGCGGGCCTCATCCCAACGCCGGAGCAAACCCCCGGATCAGGTCGAACCCGTACACCATCTCCCTGGACGCAACCGGCCCCTTTGCTCCCTCCCCCAACCGGCAGCAGGCCGCTGAGTTCGCCCGGCGTGCGCCCACCCGGCCTCGGCGCCCGACCGCCCACTGGCCGCAGGCCGCTGAGTTCGCCCGGCGTGCGCCCACCCGGCCTCGGCGCCCGACCGCCCACTGGCCGCAGGCCGCTGAGTTCGCCCGGCGTGCGCCCACCCGGCCTCTGCGCCCGACCGCCCACTGGCCGCAGGCCGCTGAGTTCGCCCGGCGTGCGCCCACCCGGCCTCTGCGCCCGACCGCCCACTGGCCGCAAGCCGCTATGCCGACCCGGCGTGCTGGCGAGGCGCGAGCGCGCCCCCGAACTCAGGACGCGAACGCAGCCCACCCAAGGGATGGTGCCCCAAGCCGGCCACTTTCCCCGGGCTGCCCGCTCGCTTCTCACCCGTGTTGGAGCGAGCCGAGTCAAGGGTGGCCCGCAGGGCCATCGCCGAAGGCGACGCGGAGCGATAGCGGAGCGCCCTTTACTCGGGTCGTGGAAGCACGACACTGACCAAGAAGCGGGCGGCCCACCTGTGCTTGACAGTCGGCGTCGGCAAAGACCTACGACCGGGCAGTGATTCACCGGGACGTGGCACACCGTAAGACGGTCAGCTCGGCCCAGACCGTCTTGCGGGGACGTGGTCCAGGGACAACGCCCCACCGGTCGGCGAAGGCCTCGACGA
Source organism: Streptomyces sp. HUAS 15-9 (assembly GCF_025642155.1). NCBI lineage: Bacteria > Bacillati > Actinomycetota > Actinomycetes > Kitasatosporales > Streptomycetaceae > Streptomyces > Streptomyces qianjiangensis. The sequence goes on from NZ_CP106798.1 coordinate 5,161,186, forward strand.
GGACGAGACCCCGGCCGACTTCCGACTCGGGGGCGGGACGCTGAGGGCAGGGCAGGCCGTCCCCGCGAGTGTCCGTCACCTCGATACGGAGGGTGTCGGCGACGACGTACAGCGACAGCCGGAAGTCGCGCCCCCGCACACGCCCATGCGTGGCCGCGTTGGCGGCCAGCTCCGCGACGACCTGCGCCGCCTCCTCCGACGGCAGCCCCCAGGAGCGCAGTTGCTCGGTGGCGAGGAGCCGGGCCAGGCGGGCGCCCCGGGGCGTGGGTGACAGGAGCACGCTGAAGTTCCGGACGGTGCAGTCGAGTTGGGTGGAGTTTTCCTGGTTCACGTCACTCAGCGTGGCCGCGTCTGCGTGCCGTGAACAGTGACGCCGCCGATACGTACGGTTACTGTCCGGCGCTTGTCCGGTCACGTCCGGGCTGTCGAGGACGGCCGTACGGGTAGGGGGCGTCGCGGCACGGTCGTACGACGGAGGGGTGCGGGATGAGTGTGGACGGCGAGGCGGTACGGCTCAAGAGCGAGGCCGACGAACCGGGTTGGGAAGTGGACCCGGACGACGACTGGGGCATCGCCGTGATCGCAACCGTCGGACGTCAGCTCAAGCTGCGGCGCGAGGCGGTGGGAATGCGGGCCGCCGCGTTCGGGGAGGCCGTCGGGTATGGCGAGGACATGGTGTACAAGATCGAGGGCGGGAAGCGGATCCCAAGGCCCGAGTATCTGGACAGGGCGGACGAGGTGTTGGGGGCGGGCGGGTTGCTCTCGGCGATGAAGGAGGACGTGGCCAAGGTCCGGTATCCGAAGAAGGTGCGGGACTTGGCGAAGATGGAGGCCAAGGCGGTTGAGATCGGCGTGTACGAGTGCAACAGCGTCAGTGGGCTCCTGCAGACGCCAGATCACGCGCGGACCTTGATTGAGGCCGGGCAACCGCCGTACTCGCCGGACGACGTGGAACGGATGGTGGCCGCTCGTCTGGCTCGGCAATCGGTGTTCGACCGGACCCCGGCCCCGTCGATCAGTTTCGTGCTGGAAGAGGCGCCACTGCGACGGAACGTCGGGGGCACAATGGTTTGGCGGCAGCAGCTCGAACGTCTGCTGGAGGTGGGGCGGTTGCGTCATGTCACGCTTCAGATGATGCCGACCAGAAGCGATGCCCACCCTGGGCTGGACGGCAGGATCGAACTGCTGAAGTTCGAGGACGGTACGGCCATGGGGCGCTCCGACGGCGCCTTCAATGGCCGACCGACTTCCGACCCGAGGCATCTGCGCATCCTTGAGCCGCGCTATGGCACCATCCGGGCGCAGGCTCTCCCGCCGCGGGAGTCGCTGGCCTTCATCGAGCAACTGCTGGGAGAAACATGATCCGCAAGGCTTCAGTCGGGGACGCCTCCGAGCTGGCGTGGTTCAAGAGCAGCTACAGCAGCGGCACGGATGGCGAATCCTGCGTCGAAATCGCCCCCACCCCCACCACCATCCACATCCGAGACTCCAAGAACCCCACCCACGCCCCCCACCTCACCTTCCCACCGTCCACCTGGACGGCCTTCGTCGCGTACGCCGCTGAAGCGTGACCCTCGCCCGCGCCCGCGAGGTCTTCGGTCCGCTCGGGGGCGTAGTGGAAATCGGGGCGGTGAACGCCACGGGCGCCTGGGATCTTGCGGATGTCTCGGTCGGCGGATTCCTGTCCCGTAAGCGGGATGAGATGAGCCACCTGATGGTCGGTATCCGGTCGGTCTGCCGCTTCGGCGATGCGGAGATGGCGATGGCCGACGAGGTGGGCTGGTTTCGCGACTACGAAGTCTCGGCGGCGCATCTGCTTCTTTGGTCCGGAGGACTCACAGGAGTCCCGGAGCCCCTGGGGAAGCTGGACGAGCCGGCACAGGTGCGACGCATGTGCCGCATGGGCGCGGACATACAACTGACGGATCTCCTCCAGGCGTTGATCAACGCGGCCGTCGCGGCCGGGACGGGGCCTCACCAGGGCGCCCCTCGGATCGCCGACATCCTCGACATCGCATCCGACCTGGCGGACCCCACCGGCCGCAGCGCCCCCGCACTGGTCTTCAGGATGTGGCGAGTGGCCCACCTCCCACCCGTCCTGCGCGCCGACTCGGACGCGCCGCTGAGCGGAAGGGCGGGCTTCCGGGCGTACGACGAGGCACTGGAGGAACTGCTGCCGACGCCTGTTCAGTCGGCGGGGCGCACGCAGCCCCCGTCGGCTCGTACGACGGGCTCGCCGGAATACCAGTCCGGGCGGAATGAGAGCTCGGCGCCCTGATCGGGGCTCGTCGCTGTGCACGTCGACCGCGACAGGCAGATCCGGATCCGCGTCGGCCCGCGTTTCTGGGAGGCTGAGCCGGAGCCGGAACTCGATCCGGACGAGGTCGAGAAGTCCGAACTCCCCTAATCCGCCTTCTTCTGTGCCTTGCTCCGTTTGTCCTCCGTCTTCACCGCGTCGTTGACCTTCTTGGCCAGCTCGTCGTCGAGCTTCTTGAACTCGCGGACGACGGTGTCGGACATGTCGGCGAGGGCGTCGAGCTGCTGGGTGATGTCCTCGCGGCCGTCCTCCCAGTTGGACTCGAAGTCGTCGAGGGCGTCGTTGACCTTGCCGCTGCCGACGTCGTCCTTGTACGACTCGAAGAGCTTCTTGGTGTGGTTGAGGCGGGTCTTGATCGACCGGAGCCGGCGGCCGTAGTCCTCCAGCTCGGTCAGCGGGAGTGAGAGATCGCTCTTGCCTTTGCCCACGCGACCGTCCCCCGTTCTCGTAGCTCGTAGTCTGGCCGCACCGTACATCAGCATGGTGCCTGAACAAGCGATCGACGAAACGGGGACTCGACAGCCATGGCCCGCTACATGGAGGCGCTCACCATCGAGCGCGGCGGTTTCCGCATCAAGGTGCCCGAGTCGTGGTGGGAGTTCGACGTACGGCCGGAGTCACGGGACGACTCGATCCGGCGCATGGTGAACGAGCGCGTCGAGGCGCACCCCGAGCTGGCCCAGTACCGCGACACCTACACAACGTTCCTCCAGAAGGCCGCGGCGGACGCCTGGAAGTCCGGTGCGATGTACTGCGGTTGCATGGCGGAGAGCTTCGGCGGCGACACCCCCATCACCGGCTCGGTCACCGTCTCGCTCGTCGGTGGCCGTACGCGGGACGGCGCACCCCTGTCGAACGACCCCGCGTCCATAGCAGCCCAACTCGCCGTCAAGGAGGCGAAGAAGGAAGGCGACTCCTGGCGCAAGGTGACGACGGTCGACATCCCCGGCGTCGGACCCGCGGCCCGTACCTACGGCGTCGAGGACATCCCGGTCCCCGGCGACAGCCTCAACCGCACCATCCGTGCCGTACTGATGCAGACGTACATCCCGGTGCCCGGACAGGAGGGCAAGGTAGCCCTGGTCGCCGGCAGCAGCCAGATCCTCGACCTCGCCGACTCCTTCTTCGACATCTTCGACGCGATCACGTCGACGTTCCGCTTCGCGGAGGGGTCCGGCTGATGACGGCCGGAGAGGGAAGGGCAGCCATGGCGTCCGAGTGGGACTGGGAGAGCGGCGCGGGCCTGCTGGGCATCGACGTCCCCGAGGACTGGGATGCCGCGTTCGAGCGCGGCGAGGATCACCTCGGTACGGCGGCGATCGGCTTGGCCTTCAACTGCTCGCTGGAGGAGGCCTCGCCTCGGATCGTGCGGGCGATGCAACTGGATCACCCTCAGCGGGGGTTCGCGATCACCGATGCGGGCGCGGTGGCGCGGACCAACGGTGCACTCACACGACGTTCGCGTACGACTCCACGGACCGACTTGCGCATGCTGTCGGCCCGGACGGGACGCTCGACCTTCTCCGTGACAACCACGGTCGTCTCATCGAGGAAAGGGTCAACGACCGCAGGTTGTCGTTCGAGTACGACGCACTCGGTCGACGCACGGCACGTATCACGCCCAGCGGTGCCCGCAGCACCTGGATGTATGACGCAGCGGGGCGTCGCACCAGCGTGGTCACCCCCGGCGGCCGATCAATCCAGTTCACCTACGACGAGGTTGGTCGCGAACTGGCCCGTCATATCAGCGGAAACCTGACCCTGTCCAAAACCTACGACCCCATGGGGCGTCTGACGAGTCAGACGCTTACCGGGCCGGTCGGGGCCCGCCCCCGACGCCGCACGTACGGTTACCGTGCTGATGGCAACGTGATAGCCATCGGCGACCCACTGGCCGGCGACCGCCGCTTCGAACTGGACGCAGTGGGTCGTGTTACAGCGGTGCACGCGGAAGACTGGACCGAGAGGTACGCCTACGACGACGCAGGCAATCAGACGGCAGCCGAATGGCCGACAAACCACCCGGGCCGCGAGGCCTTGGGAGCCCGCGAGTACGAGGGTAGTCGCATCACACGGGCTGGCCGCGTTCGCTACGAACACGATGCTCTGGGCCGCATCACCCTGCGCCGAAAGCCTCGCTTGTCCCGCAAGCCGGACACCTGGCGTTACGAATGGGATGCTGAAGACCGCCTGACGGCATTGGTCACGCCGGATGGCACTCTCTGGCGTTATGAGTACGACGCCTTGGGGCGCCGCACGGCCAAGCTTCGCCTGGGCGGCGATGGGCAGGAGGTCGTCGAGCGCATCGATTTCACCTGGGACGGTACGACACTCTGTGAGCAGACGACGGTCGCCCCCGGCCTACCGAACCCGGTGTCTCTCACCTGGGACCACCAGGACTCGCACCCGGTGGCCCAGACAGAGCGCGTGATGGCGACGGATGCACCGCAAGAGGAAATCAACTCGCGCTTCTTCGCGATTATTACCGATCTGGTGGGAACCCCGACTGAACTCGTCGACGAGCATGGGAAGGCGGGTTGGCAAGCCCGCAGTACCGTATGGGGTACGACGGCCTGGACGGCCGATTCCAGCACCTACACTCCACTTCGTTTCCCTGGCCAGTATTTCGACCCGGAAACAGGCCTGCACTATAACTACTTCCGTCATTACGATCCAGAAACCGCTCGTTATCTGACATCTGACCCGCTCGGTATCGAGCCATCGCCCAACCCGGATGTATATGTCACCAACCCCTACCGATGGACCGATCCACTTGGGCTCTCCCCGTATGTGGCCGTCGACACCAATCCCGTGATCGATGCACTAAATGGCACCAAGACGGCCGAAGTGGATGCGGCACTGGCGGGAAGATCGCCTGTCCTTTCTCCCCAGGCGCATCGCGAACTTCTCGAAGGCGGGCATGACCCCGAAGTCATCAGTAAGTGGCTGTCGGAGCGTGGCGGCCGAATGGGCCCGGAAGCCACTGAGCAAGGCGTGAAGGACTTCCAGGCGAGACTCAAGGCGATGTGGAAAGGTAAGAGTTTCAACCCGATGATTCGTGACCACGATGCAATGGTCTTGCATTCTGCCGCACAGGAGGGGTTGTCGATCATTACGAATGACAAGAAGTTCTATCAAAATGCAGAACGTCTAGGATTTTCAACAGAGCGATATTAGGTGCTGGTGAGACAGGGCACACCAGTCTTGAGGAGGGACTGTCACTATGGGGCTCGATGAGGCCGCGCCTGGCGGGAGCGTGGAGGGGCTTGATCTCGACGAGATCGAAGAGATGTGCTCGGTCGCTACGCCGGGCCCGTGGTTCGTCAGAAACCTTGATGACGACTACGCCATGAACCTTGTTGGGGTCAGCACGGTGGAGGACACGGGCAGAGGGGAGCGATGGCCCGACTTCGACCATGGAGAGTTGGTCGCGGCCACTTTGGTACAGCACCCCCGCTACGTGGATTGCGCGGACGGCCGCTGGGACGAGAACGCGGCCTTCATCGCTATGGCCAGAGATGTCGTACCCAAGCTCGTGAACGAGGTCAGACGCCTTCAACAGATCCTCGCGACCTCCAGCGCCCGATCAGATGCTCGCGCTGATCCGGAATCCTCATGAGTCACCCTGGATCGGAGTCACTGGTAGAGCAACGTAGGCCGGTACGCCGCCGCGCGCAGCGCCGACTGTCGCCAGTCCGTCGGCGCGGATGTGGGGGAGTTCCAGACGATCGGTTCCTACCGGCTTCAGCTTGCCCCCGCGGACGGCAGCACCCGCACGGTCCGGCTCCGGGGCACGGACGGAACGAACTCCCGGATCCGTATCGGGGGCAAGCATGTCCGGGGCAGGGCCGCCCCGCTCGCCGGCCATGCGGGCAGGCTGTGCAGACTCACACGGTGGAAGGAGATCGCTGCCACCGCCAAGCTGCGGGACGAGAGGGCGCCGGAGCGGGAGACCGGCCCGCGGCTCTCCGCGGTACCGATGCCGCGACTGCCGCGCTACGCGTCGGGAGCCGCGACCGCAGCCTGCTGTTTTGCGGCCGCCGCCGGGCTCGTCGCCGTACCCTTCCTGCAGGGTCTCGTGACGGGCGCGCTCGCCGGGCTGCTCGGCGCCGTGTCCGGCGGGCTCACCCCGTACGCCCTGCCGGGCCCCGGGTTTGACCTACGTCACCCGAGGGGTATTCTCTCCGGCCCGATTGGCCAGCCCCCTGCCCCGTATGGCAGACTAGCGGGGTTGCTCGGTCGAGTGTTGATGCTGCGCGCCTCCCGCCGGGAGGACCGGAAGCGAGTCCCACAGTACTCGTCGCCCTAACTGCCTGCGGGCAGCACTGGGGCGGACGTACGGGAATCTTCCGGGAAGTGTGAGCGCGGCACCGGCCAGGCGCCCGGTGGGCCTTCCGCCCCCGGCTTGCGGTTCCGGTAGGGCCGTGTGCAGTCCCGTAGGGATGTTCGAACAAGGGACATCTCTGTCAGCGGGAGCGCGACACGCCCGACCGCGTGGGTCGGAGGACGGGAAGAGGAACACCGGGTTCCAGAGCGTTGAAGAGACAGGACTACTGAGTAGCCATGGCGGGACAGAAGATCCGCATCCGGCTCAAGGCCTACGACCACGAGGTCATCGACTCCTCGGCGAAGAAGATCGTCGAGACGGTGACCCGCACTGGTGCGTCGGTCGCGGGCCCGGTGCCGCTGCCCACTGAGAAGAACGTGTACTGCGTCATCAAGTCGCCGCACAAGTACAAGGACTCGCGCGAGCACTTCGAGATGCGCACGCACAAGCGCCTGATCGACATTCTCGACCCCACCCCCAAGACCGTTGACTCTCTGATGCGACTCGACCTCCCGGCCGGCGTCGACATCGAGATCAAGCTCTGAGGGTCGGTGAGCTGAGAATGGCTAAGCAGATCAAGGGCATCCTGGGCGAGAAGCTCGGCATGACGCAGGTGTGGGACGAGAACAACCGTGTTGTTCCGGTCACCGTCGTCAAGGCCGGCCCCAACGTCGTCACCCAGGTCCGTACCAACGACGTCGACGGCTACGAGTCGGTCCAGATCGCCTTCGGCGAGATCGACCCGCGCAAGGTGAACAAGCCCCTCAAGGGCCACTTCGCCAAGGCCGACGTCACCCCCCGTCGTCACCTCGTCGAGATCCGTACGGCTGACGCCTCCGAGTACACGCTCGGCCAGGAAGTCACCGCCGAGGTCTTCGAGGCCGGCGTGAAGGTCGACGTCACCGGCAAGAGCAAGGGCAAGGGCTTCGCCGGTGTCATGAAGCGTCACAACTTCAAGGGCCTCGGCGCCGGACACGGCACCCAGCGCAAGCACCGCTCCCCCGGTTCCATCGGTGGCTGCGCCACCCCGGGCCGCGTGTTCAAGGGCCTCCGCATGGCGGGTCGCATGGGCAACGAGCGGGTCACCACCCAGAACCTGACCGTCCACGCCGTTGACGCGGAGAAGGGTCTGCTGCTCATCAAGGGCGCGGTTCCCGGTCCGAACGGCGGCCTCGTCCTGGTCCGCACCGCGGCCAAGGGGGCCTGAGGTAACCGATGAGCACTGTTGACATCCTTTCGCCGGCGGGCGACAAGGCCGGTTCCGTCGAGCTCCCCGCGGAGATCTTCGACGCCAAGGTCAGCGTTCCGCTGATCCACCAGGTCGTCGTCGCGCAGCTGGCCGCTGCCCGCCAGGGCACCCACAAGACGAAGACCCGCGGCGAGGTCCGTGGTGGCGGCAAGAAGCCGTACCGCCAGAAGGGCACCGGTCGCGCCCGCCAGGGTTCGACCCGCGCGCCGCAGTTCGCCGGTGGTGGCGTCGTGCACGGTCCCGTGCCGCGTGACTACTCGCAGCGCACCCCCAAGAAGATGAAGGCCGCCGCCCTGCGCGGTGCCCTCACCGACCGGGCGCGTCACAACCGCATCCACGTCGTCTCCGGCGTGGTCGAGGGCGAGAACCCCAGCACCAAGGCCGCCAAGAGCCTGTTCGGCAAGATCAGCGAGCGCAAGAACCTGCTCCTGGTCGTCGAGCGCGCCGACGAGGCCGCGTGGCTGTCCGCCCGCAACCTGCCCCAGGTCCACATCCTGGAGCCGGGCCAGCTGAACACGTACGACGTTCTCGTCTCGGACGACGTGGTCTTCACCCAGGCCGCTTTCGAGTCCTTCGTGTCTGGCCCCAAGGCCGCTGACACCGAAGGGAGCGAGGCCTGATGGCTACGCGTCACCCGAGCATTGCCTCGAAGGCCGCCAAGGCCGCCAAGGCCGCGCGCGTCGCCAAGGCGAAGCGCCACGCCACCGAGGGCAAGAACACCGTCGAGACCCCGCTGAGCAAGTCCTTCACGGACCCCCGTGACGTGCTGCTGAAGCCGGTCGTCTCGGAGAAGAGCTACGCGCTCCTCGACGAGGGCAAGTACACGTTCATCGTCGCCCCGGGCGCCAACAAGACCCAGATCAAGCAGGCCGTCCAGGCGGTCTTCGACGTCAAGGTCACCGGGGTCAACACGATCAACCGCCAGGGCAAGCGCAAGCGCACGAAGACCGGTTTCGGTCAGCGTGCCGGCAGCAAGCGCGCGATCGTGACCCTCGCCGAGGGCGACCGTATCGACATCTTCGGCGGTCCGACCGCGTAAGCGGGTCGGATCGTCCGATATCGGACGAGGACTGAGAAATGGGAATCCGCAAGTACAAGCCGACTACGCCGGGCCGTCGTGGCGCCAGCGTCGCCGACTTCGTCGAGGTCACGCGGTCCACGCCGGAGAAGTCGCTGGTCCGCCCCCTGCACAGCAAGGGCGGCCGTAACAACGCCGGTCGTGTGACCGTTCGCCACCAGGGTGGCGGACACAAGCGCGCCTACCGAGTGATCGACTTCCGTCGTCACGACAAGGACGGCGTGCCGGCGAAGGTCGCGCACATCGAGTACGACCCCAACCGCACCGCGCGCATCGCGCTGCTGCACTACGCCGACGGCGAGAAGCGCTACATCCTCGCCCCGCGCAACCTGCAGCAGGGTGACCGCGTCGAGAACGGTCCCGGGGCCGACATCAAGCCGGGCAACAACCTGGCCCTCCGCAACATCCCGGTCGGTACCACGATCCACGCGATCGAGCTCCGTCCCGGTGGCGGTGCCAAGTTCGCCCGCTCCGCCGGTGCCTCCGTGCAGCTGCTCGCGAAGGAGGGCTCGATGGCCCACCTCCGCATGCCGTCCGGTGAGATCCGCCTGGTCGACGTCCGCTGCCGCGCCACCATCGGTGAGGTCGGCAACGCCGAGCAGAGCAACATCAACTGGGGCAAGGCCGGCCGTAAGCGGTGGCTGGGCGTTCGCCCGACCGTCCGTGGTGTCGTGATGAACCCGGTCGACCACCCGCACGGTGGTGGTGAGGGCCGGACCTCCGGTGGTCGCCACCCTGTGTCCCCGTGGGGCAAGAAGGAAGGCCGTACTCGTTCGCCCAAGAAGGCGTCGAACAAGTACATCGTCCGCCGCCGCAAGACGAACAAGAAGCGCTAAGGACGGGTTGAGATGCCTCGTAGCCTGAAGAAGGGGCCCTTCGTCGACGACCACCTGATCAAGAAGGTGGACGCCCAGAACGAAGCCGGCACCAAGAACGTCATCAAGACCTGGTCCCGCCGCTCGATGATCGTCCCGGCCATGCTGGGCCACACCCTCGCGGTGCACAACGGCAAGACCCACATCCCGGTGTTCGTCACCGAGTCGATGGTCGGCCACAAGCTCGGCGAGTTCTCGCCGACCCGCACCTTCCGGGGCCACGTCAAGGACGACCGGAAGTCGAAGCGCCGCTAGCAGCGGATCGCATTCAGACACGTAAGTAACTGAGAGGGACAACCATGGAAGCCAGGGCCCAGGCGCGGTACATCCGCGTTACGCCCATGAAGGCCCGCCGCGTGGTGGACCTTATCCGTGGCATGGATGCCACGGAGGCTCAGGCTGTTCTGCGATTCGCTCCGCAGGCAGCCTCCGTGCCCGTCGGCAAGGTGCTCGACAGCGCCATCGCCAACGCCGCGCACAACTACGACCACACCGACGCCGACAGCCTCTTCATCTCCGAGGCGTACGTCGACGAGGGTCCGACCCTGAAGCGGTTCCGGCCGCGCGCCCAGGGCCGTGCCTACCGGATCCGCAAGCGGACCAGCCACATCACCGTGGTCGTCAGCAGCAAGGAAGGAACCCGGTAATGGGCCAGAAGGTAAACCCGCATGGGTTCCGGCTCGGTGTCACGACCGACTTCAAGTCGCGTTGGTACGCCGACAAGCTGTACAAGGACTACGTCAAGGAAGACGTCGCCATCCGTCGGATGATGACGTCCGGCATGGAGCGCGCCGGTATCTCGAAGGTGGAGATCGAGCGCACCCGTGACCGCGTGCGTGTGGACATCCACACCGCTCGTCCGGGCATCGTCATCGGCCGCCGTGGCGCCGAGGCCGACCGCATCCGCGGTGACCTCGAGAAGCTCACGGGCAAGCAGGTCCAGCTGAACATCCTCGAGGTCAAGAACCCCGAGACCGACGCTCAGCTGGTGGCCCAGGCCGTTGCCGAGCAGCTCTCCTCCCGCGTCTCCTTCCGCCGCGCCATGCGTAAGAGCATGCAGTCGGCGATGAAGGCCGGCGCCAAGGGCATCAAGATCCAGTGCGGTGGCCGCCTCGGCGGCGCCGAGATGTCCCGCTCGGAGTTCTACCGCGAGGGCCGTGTGCCCCTGCACACGCTCCGCGCGAACGTGGACTACGGCTTCTTCGAGGCCAAGACGACCTTCGGCCGTATCGGTGTGAAGGTCTGGATCTACAAGGGCGACGTCAAGAACATCGCCGAGGTCCGCGCCGAGAACGCTGCGGCCCGTGCGGGTAACCGCCCGGCCCGCGGTGGTGCCGACCGCCCGGCCCGTGGTGGCCGCGGTGGCGAGCGGCGCGGTCGCAAGCCGCAGCAGGCTGCCGGCGCCGAGGCCCCCAAGGCCGAGGCTCCCGCGTCCGCTCCGGCTGAGAGCACCGGAACGGAGGCCTGACCGACATGCTGATCCCCCGTAGGGTCAAGCACCGCAAGCAGCACCACCCGAAGCGCCGTGGTCAGGCCAAGGGCGGTACGACGGTCGCGTTCGGCGAGTACGGCATTCAGGCCCTCACGCCGGCGTACGTGACCAACCGCCAGATCGAGGCGGCCCGTATTGCGATGACCCGCCACATCAAGCGTGGCGGCAAGGTCTGGATCAACATCTACCCGGACCGCCCGCTCACGAAGAAGCCGGCCGAGACCCGCATGGGTTCCGGTAAGGGTTCGCCGGAGTGGTGGATCGCGAACGTGCACCCGGGCCGGGTCATGTTCGAGCTGTCCTACCCGAACGAGAAGATTGCGCGTGAGGCTCTCACTCGTGCGGCTCACAAGCTGCCGATGAAGTGCCGCATCGTCAAGCGCGAGGCAGGTGAAGCGTGATGTCGGTCGGTACCAAGGCGTCCGAGCTGCGCGAGCTGGGCAACGAGGAGCTTCTGGGCAAGCTCCGCGAGGCCAAGGAAGAGCTGTTCAACCTCCGCTTCCAGGCGGCGACGGGCCAGCTCGAGAACCACGGCCGTCTGAAGGCGGTCCGCAAGGACATCGCGCGGATCTACACCCTGATGCGCGAGCGTGAGCTGGGCATCGAAACGGTGGAGAACGCCTGATGAGCGAGAAGAACGTGACTGAGCAGACTGAGCGCAACGCGCGGAAGACCCGTGAGGGCCTGGTCGTCAGCGACAAGATGGACAAGACCGTCGTCGTCGCCGTCGAGGACCGTGTGAAGCACGCGCTGTACGGCAAGGTCATCCGCCGTACGAACAAGCTCAAGGCGCACGACGAGCAGAACGCTGCCGGTGTCGGCGACCGCGTCCTCCTGATGGAGACCCGGAAGCTGTCGTCCAGCAAGCACTGGCGCGTCGTCGAGATCCTCGAGAAGGCCAAGTAGGTAATTCCCGCAAGGGAATTCCAAAAAAGTACGTTCCTGCGGGGCATCCCCCGCAGGACAGTTCCGCCAGGCTCCGGGGGCCGCTCACCGAGCGGTCCCCGGGGAACCGGCAGACAAACAGGAGATAGACGTGATCCAGCAGGAGTCGCGACTGCGCGTCGCCGACAACACTGGTGCGAAGGAAATCCTTTGCATCCGTGTGCTCGGTGGCTCCGGTCGCCGCTACGCGGGCATCGGTGACGTCATCGTCGCCACCGTCAAGGACGCGATCCCCGGTGGCAACGTGAAGAAGGGTGACGTCGTCAAGGCGGTCATCGTTCGCACCGTCAAGGAGCGCCGCCGTCCGGACGGCTCGTACATCCGCTTCGACGAGAACGCCGCTGTCATTCTGAAGAACGACGGCGACCCTCGCGGCACCCGCATCTTCGGCCCCGTCGGCCGTGAGCTGCGCGAGAAGAAGTTCATGAAGATCATCTCGCTCGCGCCGGAGGTGCTGTAAGCATGAAGATCAAGAAGGGCGACCTGGTCCAGGTCATCACCGGTAAGGACAAGGGCAAGCAGGGCAAGGTCATCGCGGCCTTCCCCCGCGAGGACCGCGTCCTGGTCGAGGGTGTCAACCGGGTCAAGAAGCACACCAAGGCCGGCCCGACCGCTCGCGGTTCGCAGGCCGGTGGCATCGTCACGACCGAGGCCCCGATTCACGTGAGCAACGTTCAGCTCGTCGTGGAGAAGGACGGCAACAAGGTCGTCACGCGTGTCGGTTACCGCTTCGACGACGAAGGCAACAAGATCCGCGTTGCCAAGCGGACGGGTGAGGACATCTGATGGCTACCACCACCACTCCGCGTCTGAAGCAGAAGTACCGCGAGGAGATCGCGGGCAAGCTGCGTGACGAGTTCAAGTACGAGAACGTCATGCAGGTTCCCGGTCTCGTCAAGATCGTGGTCAACATGGGTGTCGGCGACGCCGCCCGTGACTCGAAGCTGATCGAGGGCGCCATCCGCGACCTCACCACGATCACCGGTCAGAAGCCGGCCGTCACCAAGGCCCGCAAGTCCATCGCGCAGTTCAAGCTGCGTGAGGGCCAGCCGATCGGTGCCCACGTCACGCTCCGTGGCGACCGCATGTGGGAGTTCCTGGACCGCACCCTGTCGCTCGCGCTCCCGCGCATCCGCGACTTCCGCGGTCTGTCCCCCAAGCAGTTCGACGGCCGTGGCAACTACACCTTCGGTCTCACGGAGCAGGTCATGTTCCACGAGATCGACCAGGACAAGATCGACCGTACCCGGGGCATGGACATCACCGTGGTCACCACGGCGACCAACGACGCTGAGGGCCGCGCGCTCCTTCGTCACCTCGGCTTCCCGTTCAAGGAGGCGTGAGCGAGATGGCGAAGAAGGCTCTGATTGCCAAGGCTGCTCGCAAGCCCAAGTTCGGTGTGCGTGGCTACACCCGCTGCCAGCGCTGCGGCCGTCCGCACTCCGTGTACCGCAAGTTCGGCCTGTGCCGCGTGTGCCTTCGTGAGATGGCTCACCGTGGCGAGCTGCCGGGCGTGACCAAGAGCTCCTGGTAATCCCTGTAACAGGGGATTCCGGAAGCTCTCGGTAAGCATCTGGGTCGGCAGGGGCCCTTCTCCGCATGCCGTAGGCTTGTGGGGTTGGGCGTCTGCCGCGCCCGTACGACTTACTACGCCGTAGGTCCACCGCGCCGCACCCGTCCCGTCTCGGATCGGGGAGAGGGATGGCGCACCAGGAAACCCCGGCGAGAGAGGCCGAAGGCCAATTCATGACCATGACTGATCCGATCGCAGACATGCTTACGCGTCTGCGGAACGCGAACTCGGCATACCACGACTCCGTGACGATGCCGGCGTCCAAGATCAAGTCTCACATCGCGGAGATCCTCCAGCAGGAGGGCTTCATCACGGGCTGGCGCGTCGAGGACGCCGAGGTGGGCAAGAACCTCACCCTCGAGCTGAAGTTCGGCCCGAACCGTGAGCGCTCCATCGCGGGCATCAAGCGGATCTCCAAGCCCGGTCTCCGGGTGTACGCGAAGTCCACCAACCTGCCGAAGGTGCTCGGCGGCCTCGGCGTGGCGATCATCTCCACGTCCCACGGGCTCCTCACCGACAAGCAGGCCGGCAAGAAGGGCGTGGGTGGGGAAGTCCTCGCCTACGTCTGGTAGCGGAAGGGAACGGAGGAAACAGCTATGTCGCGTATTGGCAAGCTCCCCATCACGGTTCCCGCCGGCGTGGACGTCACCATCGACGGCCGTACGGTCTCGGTCAAGGGCCCCAAGGGCTCGCTGACCCACACCGTCGTCGCGCCGATCGACATCGTCAAGGGTGAGGACGGCACCGTCCAGGTGACCCGCCCGAACGACGAGCGTCAGAACAAGGCCCTGCACGGCCTGTCCCGCACGCTGGTGGCGAACATGATCACCGGCGTGACCCAGGGTTACGTGAAGAAGCTCGAGATCAGCGGTGTCGGTTACCGCGTGACGGCCAAGGGCTCGAACCTCGAGTTCGCGCTCGGCTACAGCCACCCGATCGTCGTCGAGGCGCCCGAGGGCATCACCTTCAAGGTGGAGACCCCGACCCGCTTCCAGGTCGAGGGCATCGACAAGCAGAAGGTCGGCGAGGTTGCGGCCAACATCCGCAAGCTGCGCAAGCCCGACCCGTACAAGGCCAAGGGCGTCAAGTACGAGGGCGAAGTCATCCGCCGCAAGGTCGGAAAGGCGGGTAAGTAAGCCATGGCATACGGGCAGAAGATCCTCAAGGGCGACGCCTACAAGCGCGCCGCGATCAAGCGCCGTCACATCCGGATCCGCAAGCGGATCTCCGGTACGGCGGAGCGTCCCCGTCTGGTCGTGACCCGCTCCAACCGCCACATCGTGGCGCAGGTGATCGACGACCTCAAGGGCCACACCCTGGCGTCCGCGTCCACCCTGGACGCGTCCGTCCGCGGTGGCGAGGGCGACAAGTCCTCGCAGGCCAAGCAGGTCGGCGCCCTGGTCGCCGAGCGTGCCAAGGCCGCCGGTGTCGAGGCTGTCGTGTTCGACCGTGGTGGCAACCAGTACGCCGGGCGCATCGCCGCCCTGGCGGACGCCGCCCGCGAAGCCGGGCTCAAGTTCTGAGCCTGCCGTAGCTAGCGGAAACAGAGAGAGGTAATTCCAATGGCTGGACCCCAGCGCCGCGGTGGCGGTGCCGGTGGCGGCGAGCGGCGGGACCGGAAGGGCCGTGACGGCGGCGCTGCTGCCGCCGAGAAGACCGCGTACGTTGAGCGCGTTGTCGCGATCAACCGCGTCGCCAAGGTTGTGAAGGGTGGTCGTCGCTTCAGCTTCACCGCGCTGGTCGTGGTGGGCGACGGTGACGGCACCGTGGGTGTCGGTTACGGCAAGGCCAAGGAGGTGCCGGCCGCCATCGCCAAGGGTGTTGAGGAGGCCAAGAAGCACTTCTTCAAGGTCCCCCGTATCCAGGGCACCATCCCGCACCCGATCCAGGGTGAGAAGGCTGCCGGCGTCGTGCTGCTCAAGCCCGCGTCCCCCGGTACCGGTGTTATCGCCGGTGGTCCGGTGCGTGCCGTGCTCGAGTGCGCCGGTATCCACGACGTGCTGTCGAAGTCGCTCGGCTCCGACAACGCGATCAACATCGTGCACGCGACCGTGGAGGCCCTGAAGGGCCTGCAGCGTCCTGAGGAGATCGCGGCCCGCCGTGGTCTGCCGCTCGAGGACGTCGCTCCCGCGGCTCTGCTTCGTGCGCGTGCCGGGGCTGGTGCGTAATGGCGCAGCTCAAGATCACGCAGACGAAGTCGTACATCGGCAGCAAGCAGAACCACCGTGACACCCTGCGGTCGCTTGGTCTCAAGGGGATCAACACCGTGGTCGTCAAGGAGGACCGCCCCGAGTTCCGCGGCATGGTGCACACCGTCCGCCACCTCGTGACGGTCGAGGAGGTCGACTGATCATGGCGGAGCAGAACCCGCTCAAGATCCACAACCTCCGTCCCGCCCCGGGCGCCAAGACCGCCAAGACCCGTGTCGGTCGTGGTGAGGCGTCGAAGGGTAAGACGGCCGGTCGTGGTACCAAGGGTACGAAGGCCCGTTACCAGGTTCCGGAGCGCTTCGAGGGCGGCCAGATGCCGCTGCACATGCGCCTTCCGAAGCTGAAGGGCTTCAAGAACCCGTTCAAGACCGAGTACCAGGTCGTGAACCTCGACAAGCTGGCCGCGCTCTACCCCGAGGGTGGCGAGGTCACGGTCGAGGGTCTGGTGGCCAAGGGTGCCGTGCGCAAGAACAGCCTCGTCAAGGTCCTCGGCCAGGGCGAGATCTCCGTGGCGCTGCAGGTGACGGTCGACGCCGTCTCCGGCTCCGCCAAGGAGAAGATCACCGCCGCGGGCGGTACGGTCACCGAGCTCGTCTGATTTTTCAGGCGCCTCGATGACGTAGACGATCCCGACCGGGGATACCTCACAATGGGGTATCCCCGGTTGGTCGTTCCGGGGGAGGCAGTGTCGCCGGTAAGGTGGCCTGCACTGCTCTTTTTCTGTATCCGTCGAACCTCAAGACCGTCACCCTTGACGCAGTTGCGCGGGGGTCGCAGGAGGCACCGTGCTCACCGCGTTCGCCCGGGCGTTCAGGACGCCCGACCTGCGCAAGAAGCTGCTCTTCACGCTCGGCATCATCGTGGTGTACCGGGTCGGTACGCACATCCCGATCCCGGGCGTCAACTACCACGCCGTGCAGCAATGCGTTAAGGAGGCCTCGGGCAACCAGGGCATCTTCGGCTTGGTGAACATGTTCAGCGGCGGCGCGCTGCTGCAGATCACGATCTTCGCCCTCGGCATCATGCCGTACATCACGGCGAGCATCATTCTGCAGCTGCTGACCGTGGTGATCCCGCGCCTGGAGGCCCTGAAGAAGGAGGGGCAGGCGGGCACGGCGAAGATCACGCAGTACACCCGGTACCTGACGGTGGCGCTGGCCATCCTGCAGGGCACCGGTCTGGTGGCCACCGCGCGCAGCGGTGCTCTCTTCAGCGGCTGCCAGGCCGCCGGCCAGATCGTCCCCGACCGCACGATCTTCACCACGATCACCATGGTCGTCACCATGACCGCCGGTACGGCCGTCGTCATGTGGCTCGGTGAGCTGATCACCGACCGCGGCATCGGCAACGGCATGTCGATCCTGATGTTCATCTCGATCGCCGCGACCTTCCCGTCCGCGCTGTGGGCCATCAAGAAGCAGGGCACCCTGGCCGGCGGCTGGATCGAGTTCGGCACGGTGATCGCGGTCGGTCTGGTCATGGTCGGCCTGGTGGTCTTCGTCGAGCAGGCGCAGCGGCGCATCCCGGTCCAGTACGCGAAGCGCATGATCGGCCGCCGTTCGTACGGTGGCACGTCCACCTACATCCCGCTCAAGGTGAACCAGGCGGGTGTGATTCCCGTCATTTTCGCCTCGTCGCTGCTCTACATTCCCGCGCTGGTCGCCCAGTTCGCGGGGGGTAAGTCGGACTGGAAAACCTGGGTCGAGCAGAACCTGACCAAGGGAACTCACCCGATTTACATCGCTTCGTACTTCTTGCTGATCGTGTTCTTCGCGTTCTTCTATGTGGCGATCTCCTTCAACCCCGAGGAAGTCGCCGACAACATGAAGAAGTATGGTGGCTTCATCCCGGGCATCCGGGCTGGCCGACCGACCGCTGAGTACCTGAGCTACGTGCTCAATCGGATCACCTGGCCGGGTTCGCTGTATCTGGGTCTGATCGCTCTCGTACCGACGATGGCGTTGGTTGGTTTCAATGCAAACCAGAACTTCCCGTTCGGCGGGACGAGCATCCTGATCATCGTGGGTGTGGGTCTTGAGACGGTGAAGCAGATCGAGAGCCAGCTCCAGCAGCGCAATTACGAAGGGTTCCTCCGCTGATGCGTATCGTCCTCGTCGGACCGCCGGGTGCCGGTAAGGGAACGCAGGCTGTTCGCCTTGCCGAGAAGCTGCACATCCCGCACATCTCCACGGGCGACCTGTTCCGCGCCAACATCAGCCAGCAGACGGAGCTCGGGAAACTCGCGAAGTCCTACATGGACGCCGGAAACCTCGTCCCGGACGAGGTCACCATCGCCATGGCCAAGGACCGCATGGAGCAGCCGGACGCCGAGAACGGCTTCCTGCTCGACGGCTTCCCGCGCAACGTCTCGCAGGCGGAGGCGCTGGACGAGCTGCTGAAGACCGAGGGAATCCGGCTCGATGCCGTGCTGGACCTCGAGGTCCCCGAGGAAGAGGTGGTCAAGCGCATCGCCGGCCGCCGCATCTGCCGCAACGAATCCAGCCACGTCTTCCATGTGACGTACAGCCCGCCGAAGAAGGAGGGCGTCTGCGACGTCTGCGGCGGCGAGCTGTACCAGCGCGACGACGACTCCGAGGACACCGTCCGCAAGCGGCTGGAGGTCTACCACACGCAGACCGAGCCGATCATCGACTACTACAAGACGCAGGGCCTGGTCGTCACGATCTCGTCCCTGGGCCCGGTGGACGAGATCACGCAGCGGGCGCTGGAGGCGCTCAAGCGTGACAAGGACGCCGAGAAGTAGTTCTCGGGCCGTTCCGGCCGCGGTGCCCCCTCGGGTGCCGCGGCCGTACTGTTGTGTACGTAACCGGTTGACGTGAGTGACGGAGAGCGCAGGCCCCCATGGTGCAGATCAAGAGCCCCGAGCAGATCGCGAAGATGCGTGCGGCGGGGCTGGTGGTCGCCGCGATCCACGCGGCCACGCGGGAGGCGGCGGTTCCCGGGGCCAGCACCAAGGATCTGGACGAGGTCGCCCGCAAGGTGCTCGCGGAGCACGGTGCCAAGTCGAACTTCCTCGGTTACGGCGGCTTCCCCGCGACGATCTGCACCTCCGTGAACGACGTGGTGGTCCACGGCATCCCGTCCGAGAAGGTCGTCCTCAAGGACGGCGACATCATTTCCATCGACTGCGGCGCGATCGTCGACGGCTGGCACGGTGACGCGGCCTACACCGCCTTCGTGGGCTCCGGTCACGCTCCGGAGCTGGTGGAGCTGTCACGAGTGACGGAAGAGTCCATGTGGGCCGGTATCGCCGCGATGAAGCAGGGCAGCCGGCTGGTTGACGTCTCCCGTGCGATCGAGACGTACATCCGCCGCCAGCCGAAGCCGGGCGGCGGGCGCTACGGGATCATCGAGGACTACGGCGGCCACGGCATCGGCACCGAGATGCACATGGACCCGCATCTGCTGAACTACGTCGACCGCCGCCGCGGCAAGGGCCCCAAGCTGGTTCCCGGCTTCTGCCTCGCCATCGAGCCGATGGTCTCCCTCGGCACCCCGAAGACCGAGGTCCTCGAGGACGACTGGACGGTCATCACCACCGACGGCACCTGGTCCTCCCACTGGGAGCACTCGGTGGCCCTGACGACAGAGGGTCTCCTGGTCCTCACGGCCCCCGACGGCGGCAAGGCGAAGCTCGCGGAGTACGGCGTCACGGCGGCCCCGGACCCGCTGGCCTGACACCGGCCGAGCCCGCCGGAGTTCCCCTGGCCCGCACGGCTCCCGGCAGGGGTCGGCGAAGCTCGCGGAGTACGGCGTCACGGCCGCTCCGGACCCGCTGGCCTGAACTCGCGGGGCGTAATGATCTGTCCCGTTGGGCAGGCTTCCACGATTCGTGTTTCCGGGACCGCTGACGTAGACTGACTCGTCGGCTCCCGTGCATCCGCATGTCCGCGTGCGCCCGCAAGGGAAACAGTGGGGGAGTCGATCAAGGTAGTCGATTCGAAGGGCGAAGCGTGGCCAAGAAGCAAGGTGCCATCGAGATCGAGGGCACTGTCGTCGAGTCTCTGCCGAACGCCATGTTCAAGGTCGAGCTCCAGAACGGCCACCAGGTCCTGGCACACATCAGCGGCAAGATGCGCATGCACTACATCCGCATCCTCCCTGACGACCGGGTCGTGGTGGAGTTGTCTCCGTACGACCTGACGCGTGGCCGGATCGTCTACCGCTACAAGTA
Source organism: Streptomyces sp. HUAS 15-9 (assembly GCF_025642155.1). Lineage (NCBI taxonomy): Bacteria > Bacillati > Actinomycetota > Actinomycetes > Kitasatosporales > Streptomycetaceae > Streptomyces > Streptomyces qianjiangensis. The sequence goes on from NZ_CP106798.1 coordinate 5,181,447, forward strand.
GATCTTGCCCACGTCCCGTGTGAGCGGGACCGCCGGCAACTGACCCGGAGAACCTCACACCCATGAAGGTCAAGCCGAGCGTCAAGAAGATCTGCGACAAGTGCAGGGTGATCCGCCGTCACGGTCGGGTCATGGTCATCTGCGAGAACCCGCGCCACAAGCAGCGCCAGGGCTGACGCACGACCGATCCCTCTGCTCGGTTCGCAGAGATTCGCGCGACGCAAGCTGAATATGTTCATACGCAGAACCCAGGCGAGCGATCGTCTGACACCCCCGGCTCGGAGGCCGGGGACCCAGTTCGTACCTCGTACGGCGACTGGGAGCCGGTTCTGCGGAAGACCTCCGAAGATCACCAGGAGCCATTGAATGGCACGCGTTTCCGGTGTTGACATCCCGCGCGAAAAGCGCGTGGAGGTCGCCCTCACCTACGTGTTCGGCATCGGCCGGACCCTCTCGAAGGAGACGCTGGCTGCGACCGGCGTCGACCCGAACACCCGCGTTCGTGACCTGAGCGAAGAGCAGCTGGTCGCGATCCGCGAGTACGTCGACAACAACATCAAGACCGAGGGTGACCTCCGTCGCGAGATCCAGGCCGACATCCGCCGCAAGGTGGAGATCGGTTGCTACCAGGGTCTGCGTCACCGTCGCGGTCTGCCCGTCCGCGGTCAGCGCACCAGCACCAACGCTCGTACCCGCAAGGGCCCGCGTCGCGCCATCGCCGGCAAGAAGAAGCCGGGCAAGAAGTAGTCCGCAGCGGATACCTGTCCACGGTCTTCGCTGTAGGACCGACCACCTCCCGTAGGAGTTAGTAGATGCCCCCCAAGGGTCGTCAGGGCGCTGCCAAGAAGGTGCGCCGCAAGGAAAAGAAGAACGTCGCTCACGGCCACGCGCACATCAAGAGCACGTTCAACAACACGATCGTCTCCATCACGGACCCGTCCGGCAACGTGATCTCCTGGGCCTCCGCCGGCCACGTCGGCTTCAAGGGCTCCCGGAAGTCCACGCCGTTCGCCGCGCAGATGGCCGCCGAGTCGGCTGCCCGCCGCGCCCAGGAGCACGGCATGCGCAAGGTCGACGTGTTCGTGAAGGGCCCGGGTTCCGGTCGTGAGACCGCGATCCGCTCCCTGCAGGCCACGGGCCTCGAGGTCGGCTCCATCCAGGACGTCACCCCGACCCCGCACAACGGCTGCCGTCCGCCGAAGCGTCGTCGCGTCTGACCTCGCTCCGACAGGGCATTTCGGGCGGTACGGCTCCACGAGGGGCCGTATCGCCCGTACCCTTGCAGTACCCGCACTTTTCACGGGTGCGGTTTCCGTCGGACGTCAAATAGCGGGCGTCCACGAAAGAAGGATCTGATCCACACATGCTGATCGCTCAGCGTCCCTCGTTGACCGAAGAGGTCGTCGACGAGTTCCGCTCCCGGTTCGTGATCGAGCCGCTGGAGCCGGGCTTCGGCTACACCCTCGGCAACTCCCTCCGCCGCACCCTCCTGTCGTCGATCCCCGGTGCCGCTGTCACCAGCATCCGCATCGACGGCGTCCTGCACGAGTTCACCACCGTGCCGGGCGTCAAGGAGGACGTCACCGACCTGATCCTCAACATCAAGCAGCTGGTCGTCTCCTCGGAGCACGACGAGCCGGTCGTGATGTACCTGCGCAAGCAGGGCCCGGGTCTGGTCACCGCCGCCGACATCGCGCCCCCGGCCGGTGTCGAGGTGCACAACCCCGACCTGGTCCTCGCCACGCTCAACGGCAAGGGCAAGCTGGAGATGGAGCTGACCGTCGAGCGCGGTCGCGGCTACGTCTCCGCCGTGCAGAACAAGCAGGTGGGCCAGGAGATCGGCCGTATCCCGGTCGACTCCATCTACAGCCCGGTGCTCAAGGTCACGTACAAGGTCGAGGCCACGCGTGTCGAGCAGCGCACCGACTTCGACAAGCTGATCGTCGACGTCGAGACCAAGCAGGCGATGCGTCCCCGTGACGCCATGGCCTCCGCCGGCAAGACCCTGGTCGAGCTGTTCGGTCTCGCCCGCGAGCTGAACATCGACGCCGAGGGCATCGACATGGGCCCGTCCCCGACGGACGCCGCCCTTGCCGCCGACCTGGCACTGCCGATCGAGGAGCTGGAGCTCACCGTTCGGTCCTACAACTGCCTCAAGCGTGAGGGCATCCACTCCGTGGGTGAACTCGTCGCCCGCTCCGAGGCCGACCTCCTCGACATTCGCAACTTCGGTGCGAAGTCCATCGATGAGGTCAAGGCGAAGCTGGCCGGCATGGGCCTGGCCCTGAAGGACAGCCCGCCCGGATTCGACCCCACGGCCGCTGCCGACGCCTTCGGCGCCGACGACGACGCGGACGCGGGCTTCGTGGAGACCGAGCAGTACTAAGCGCTCCGCGAGGAGGGCTGTACTGCGGCTGCGGGCCGGTTGTGGCTGGTCGCGCAGTTCCCCGCGCCCCTTTGGGGCGCGGACCCTCCGGGTGTCTGAAAAGGCAGCCGGATCTTCGACGGGCAACCGCCCGCTCGGATACTGACTCCGGTACCTGACACGGCCGGGGCAGACACACAGGAGAAGAACCATGCCGAAGCCCACCAAGGGTGCCCGTCTGGGCGGCAGCGCCGCGCACGAGAAGCTGCTCCTCGCGAACCTCGCGAAGTCGCTGTTCGAGCACGGCCGTATCACCACCACCGAGGCGAAGGCCCGCCGCCTGCGCCCGTACGCCGAGCGTCTGGTCACCAAGGCGAAGAAGGGCGACCTTCACAACCGCCGTCAGGTGCTCCAGGTGATCACGGACAAGAGCATCGTGCACACGCTCTTCACCGAGATCGGCCCGCGCTACGAGAACCGTCCGGGTGGCTACACCCGCATCACCAAGATCGGTAACCGCCGTGGCGACAACGCGCCCATGGCTGTCATCGAGCTGGTCGAGGCGCTGACGGTGCAGCAGAAGGCCGTGGGTGAGGCCGAGGCCGCCACCAAGCGTGCGGTCAAGGAGTCCGAGGAGGCCAAGGTCGAGGAGACCAAGGCCGACGAGGTCGTCGAGGACGCTGCTCCGGTCGAGGCCGCTGCCGAGGAGTCCAAGGACGCCTGAGGCTCTGCCTTGCGGTGAACGGGTCCGTCCCCCTGGGGGCGGGCCCGTTCCGCGTTTCCTGAGAGGATCCAGGGGTGAGTGACGAAGTACAGCCCGGCCACGTCCGTATCCGCCTCGACCTGTCCTACGACGGCTCGGACTTCCATGGCTGGGCCAAGCAGGCCGGCGGCAGGCGCACCGTGCAGGGGGAGATCGAGGACGCCCTGCGCACGGTGACCCGCTCGGGGGGCACGACGTACGAGCTGACCGTCGCCGGACGCACGGACGCCGGAGTGCACGCGCGGGGTCAGGTCGCGCATGTCGATCTGCCCGAGCAGGTCTGGCGCGAGCACCACGAGAAGCTGCTCAAGCGGCTCGCCGGGCGGCTGCCCAAGGACGTACGGGTGTGGGCCCTCAGGGAAGCGCCCAGTGGCTTCAACGCCCGCTTCTCGGCGGTCTGGCGGCGCTATGCCTACCGGGTCACCGACAACCCCGGCGGTGTCGACCCGCTGTTGCGCAACCATGTCCTGTGGCACGACTGGCCGCTCGACGCGGACGCCATGAACGAGGCCGCCCGGCATCTCCTCGGGGAGCACGACTTCGCCGCGTACTGCAAGAAGCGCGAGGGCGCGACCACGATCCGTACGCTCCAGGAGCTGAGCCTGGTGCGCGGGGACGACGGGATCATCACCGCCACCGTCCGGGCCGACGCCTTCTGCCACAACATGGTGCGCTCGCTGATCGGGGCGCTGCTGTTCGTGGGGGACGGGCACCGGGCGCCCGACTGGCCGGGGAAGGTGCTCGCGGCGGGGGTCCGGGACTCGGCGGTGCATGTCGTACGGCCGCACGGGCTGACCCTGGAAGAGGTCGGCTATCCCGCCGACGAACTGCTGGCCGCGCGGAACAAGGAGGCGCGGAACAAGCGGACGCTGTCTCGTTCGGCAGGTTGTGAAACCTGTTAGTTACCCCGCATTTCGCGTCGGATATGCCTCATGTCGGGACTTACCCGGCGTAAACGACTAGTTGAGCGCTTACTAGATTCCTACCTCTCGGATAAAGTTGCATGGCCTGGTCATCAGTTCGCATGGGATGGCCGGGGTTGGCTGGGGGGTCAACGGGTCGTTCCGGCCCGGGGTAGGAAATCCGATGAGTTCAGTAGGTCCCGTGCGGACCGGGGGGCGTCGTGCCGCGCGCCAGAGCGGTGGGCGGCGACGAGCCGGACGTGGTCAGAACGCTTCGCTGGGGCTGTTGCCCCTGCCGCCGACGGACAAGGAGAAGTACTCCTACGCACGTCGGCATCTGTGGATCCTGACGATCAGCTCGCTCGTCAGCTTCTGCTGCCTGGTGGTGAGCCAGTTCAAGCTGGCGCAGTCCACGCCGGTGCTGTGGATCTACACACCGCTGCTCGTCTTCACGGTCGTCTACTACCTGGTGTCGCTGCGGGTGAACGGCTTCACCCGGGACTTCGACATCGCGTACCACCGGCAGCTCGTCCAGAACTGGCGGCCCGAGGCCTATCCCACGGTGGATGTGTTCCTGCCGGTGTGCGGTGAGCCCATCGAGGTGCTGTACAACACCTGGCGGCACGTGCGGGCGTTGGCCGACCGCTACCCCGGCGTCTGCGTGCCGTTCGTCCTCGACGACGGCGCCAGCCCCGAGCTGGAGGCGATGGCCCGCGACTTCGGGTTCCGCTACGGCACCCGGGACAACCGCGGCTGGTTCAAGAAGGCCGGCAATCTGCACTTCGGCTTCGGCCGGTCCGACGGGGAGTTCATCCTCATCCTGGACGCCGACTTCACCCCGCGCGCCGACCTGCTGGAGGAACTCCTGCCGTACATGCAGGACGACCCGCGCATCGGCATCGTGCAGTCGCCGCAGTACTTCCGCGTGCTGGACTCGCAGAACTGGATCGAGCGCGGCGCGGGCGCGGTGCAGGAGCTGTTCTACCGGTCCGTGCAGGTCTCCCGGCAGGGCAGCGACGGCGCGATCTGTGTCGGCAGCTGCGCCATCTACCGCCGGGCGGCCCTGGAGACCAACGGCGGTACGACGCTGATCGAGCACTCGGAGGATGTGCACACCGGCTTCGACCTGCGCGGTCTGGGCTGGGACCTGCGCTATGTGCCGGTCGCCGTCTCCACCGGTGTGTGCCCGGACACCGCGGGCGCCTTCTTCAACCAGCAGTACCGCTGGTGCTCGGGCTCGATGAGCCTGCTCGGCAGCCGGAAGTTCTGGCAGCGCAAGATCAAGTTCTCCAGCCGCCTGTGCTACATGTCCGGGTTCTTCTACTACATCCACACCGCGCTGTTCACCTTCGCGGCGCCGGTGATCCCGATCGTGCTGCTGCTGATGATGCCGGACAAGCTCAGGGTCGAGCATCTGCTCCTGGTGCTGCCCAGCATCTTCTACACCACGATCATCTTCCCGATGTGGCACAAGGCGCCCTACCGTCTGGAGGCCTGGGCGGCCCGCATGATGTACGGCTGGGCGCACGTCTTCGCCATCTGGGACATCCTGCGCAAGAACCGCATGGGCTGGCAGCCGACCGGCTCCTCCGGCGCCAAGAAGAACAAGACCCGGCGCTTCTGGATCGGCATGTGGGCGTGGAGCGGTGGCACGGCCCTGGTCTGGGTGACCGCCGCGGTGTACCGGACGTTCACGATGAACGCCCCGGACTTCGCCCTGATCCTGTCCTCCGGGCTCTTCTACGCGCTGGTCGTGGGCCGCGTCCTGGTGCAGCCCCGGTCCGAGGTGGCTGTCTGATGCTTAAGCAGAATCGTTTCTTCCGTGTGTGGGCGGCGCTCGTCGCCTGCCTGCTCACCGTGTCCGCCCTCGGTGGCTGCTCCCTGCTCGGCGACGACGGCTCCTCCGGGTCCGGGCCGGACAAGGCCGCCGCGACGGATCCCTCCGCGGAGCCGGACTCCGACGTCCCCTACGACGTCGTACCCCTGCTCAAGCCGGCCAAGAAGTACTTCGGGGCGGCCGTCAACGGGGCCCCGACCTCCATGAAGAGCGTCGACGCCTACCGGAGGATGGTCGGCAAGCAGCCCAACCTGATCGAGTACTACGCGGGCTGGGGCGACGGCTTCGACGCCAGCGGGGTGCGCCGGGCCTGGGCCGAGGGCGCGCTGACCCTGATGTCCTGGGAACCCTTCGACACCCCGGTCGCCGACATCGCCGCCGGGAAGTCGGACGCGTACATCAAGAAGTACGCGACGGCGGTCCGGAAGCTGAACCTGCCCGTGGTGATCGACTTCGCGGACGAGTTCAACGGTCACTGGGAGAAGTGGGGGACGCAGAGCACGACCCCCGCGCAGTACGTGGCCGCCTGGCGGCACATCCACAAGACCTTCCTGGACGCCGGCGCCTCCAACGTCATCTGGGCCTGGGCGCCGAACATCGTCAACCCGGTGCGGAACGTGAAGCTGAAGCCGTACTACCCGGGCGACGCCTACGTCGACTGGATCGGCCTGGTCGGCTACTTCACGACGGGCGAGGACAACGCGTTCGACAGCGTGTTCGGGCCCACTCGGAAGCAGATCCGCACCTTCACCAAGAAGCCCATGCTCCTGCTGGAGACCGCCGCCATGCCCGGCGAGCGGCGCCGTGCCGACGTCCACAACCTGTTCGCGGGCGTCGAGGCCGACGACAACATGATCGGCTTCATCTGGTTCAACCACAAGAAGCGCGCCGACTGGCGGCTGGAGGCGAGCCCGCTGGCGCTGAAGGAGTTCAAGCGCCTGGCCGCCGACGACCGGTTCGGCTTCGACGTACGAAAGCCGTCATGACCTCGCGACCCGAGCACTACACGCCCCAGCCCTACGATCCCTACGCCGACGACGACTCGGCAGGCGGTTGGTTCAACTCGAACGGATACGTCCCGCGGCAGCCGACCCACGACGGTCATGAGCGGTACCAGGGCTACGACGGTCACCAGGGTTACCAGGGTCATTACGGCCACCAGGGTTACGAGGTCCCGCAGGGGTACGACATCCCGCAGAGTTACGACTACGACCCGCGGGTGTACCCGTACCAGCAGCGGCAGCCGGAGGACCAGCAGACGTTCGCCCCGCCGGAACCGGTGCCGGAGCCGGCACCGGCGGAACCGGGTTACCACATACCCGAGACTCCGGACGCGGGCTGGGACGACACCCCGAGCCGGCGCCGGGCCTGGGTCAGCCGCGGGGTCCTGGCCATCCTCCTGGTCGTCCAGGCGCTCCTGTCGCTGATGCTGTCCAACACCGCGTTCCAGGACGAGGCCCTGTATCTCGCGGCGGGCCACAACATCCTGGACCACTGGGCGAGCGGCACCCCGCTGCACAGCGGCTACGAGTCGTACTTCTCCGGCTCGCCGATGCTGTACCCGGTGGCGGCGGCCTTCGTCGACGGCTGGTTCGGCCTGTCCGGAGCCCGTCTGCTCAGCCTGCTGTGCATGCTCGGTGCCACCGTGCTGCTGTACTCCTTCACCCGCCGCCTGTTCAACGAACGGGTCGCCCTGGCGGCGGCCGCACTGTTCGCGGTCACCCAGCCGACGATCGTGCTGGGCTGGTTCGCCACCTACGACGCCCCGGCGATCTTCCTGCTGGCGCTGTCCGCGTGGATCGTCGTCCGCACCAGCCGTGCGCCCGTGCTCGCCGTGCTGCTCGCGGCGCCGGTCATGGTGCTGGCGGTGGCGGTGAAGTACGCCTCCGCGCTCTACATACCCACCCTGGTGGTCCTCGCGGCGCTGACCGCCTGGCACCACCGCGGGTGGCGCTGCGTCCCGCGTGCGCTCGTGCTCGGGGTCGGTACCGCCGCGCTGGCCGGGGTCGGCCTCATGTACACCGACGTGCTCGCCGGTGTGCGGCAGACGACCACCAACCGGGCCCACGGCACCGACACCACCTCGGCGCTGCTGGAGAAGTCGGCGGAGTGGGGCGGCCTGATGTTCGCCACCGCGGTCGCCGGGGCCTTCGCCTACGCGCTGCGCGGCCGGATGAACGAGTCGCCCCGCTCCTACGGGCTGAACGGCCCCGGCTGGCGCTGGCGCGCCCTGCTGGGCGTGACGCTGACCGGGACCGCGCTGCTGGCACCGGCGTACCAGATCCACCTGCACACCGCTGTCTCCCTCTACAAGCACCTCGACTTCGGTCTGCTCTTCGCCGCCCCGATGGCCGGCGTCGGGGTGATCCGGCTGGTCGGCAAGCACTTCCGCTACCCGCAGCTCGGCATCATGATCTGGGTCAGCGCGCTGTGTCTCGGCGTCTCGCAGTCGGAGTGGCGGTTCGGCCTGTGGCCCGACTCCACGGGGATGGTCAAGGCGATCGAGCCGTACATGAAGCCCAAGGGCCGCTATCTCGGTGAGACCTACGAGGTACCCGTCTACTACCTGCGGGACAAGACGAACCACGCGCAGTGGACCTCCACCTACGGCATCGGCTACCGGGACAAGAAGGGCGTCGTCCACCACGGGAACGAGGGGTACCGCCTCGCCCTCAAGGACGGCTACTTCGATCTCGTCGTGCTGGACGGGGTCGCGACTCCGGTGCTGGACGCGTACATCGAGCGGCAGGTCACCAGGAGCGGCCACTACCGGCTGGTCGGCAAGATCCCCTTCCGGCTCAGCTCGGGCGGCACCGGCTCCTACCGGGTCTGGGCGAAGACCTCCTGACGCCGCCCGTTTCCCCCGCCCGTTTCCCTTCCCCACCCCACCCCTGAACACAAGCCCGGACACGAAAGGCCGTATCCATGCGGCTCACCGTCATCGGCACCGGCTACCTCGGTGCCACCCACGCCGCCTGCATGGCGGAACTCGGCCACGAGGTGCTCGGCGTCGACGTCGACCCCGACAAGGTCGCCGCGCTGCGGGCGGGCCGGGTGCCCTTCCACGAGCCGGGGCTGCCCGAGCTGATCGCGAAGCACACGGCGAGCGGACGGCTCCGCTTCACCACCTCCTACGAGGAGGCCGGGGCCTTCGGCGAGGTGCACTTCGTCTGCGTCGGCACCCCGCAGCTCAAGGGCTCCGAGGGCGCGGACCTGACGTACGTGGACGCGGCGTTCGCGGCGATCGCGGAGCACGCGGCGCCGGACGCCCTGCTGGTCGGCAAGTCGACGGTGCCGGTGGGCACGGCGGGGCGGCTGGCGGAGGAGTACGACGTCGAGGTCGCGTGGAATCCGGAGTTCCTGCGGGAGGGTTTCGCGATCGAGGACACGCTGCGACCGGACCGCCTGGTGTTCGGCGTGGGATCGGCACTTGCCGAAACGATTCTGCGCACCGTCTACGAGCCCGTCCTCGCCGCCGGGACCCCGGCCGTGACCGCCGACTTCCCGACCGCCGAGCTGGTGAAGACGGCCGCGAACGCCTTCCTCGCGACGAAGATCTCCTTCATCAACGCGATGGCGGAGGTCTGCGAGGCGGCGGGCGGCGACGTCACCAAGCTCTCCGAGGCGCTCGGCCACGACGACCGGATCGGCCGCCGCTTCCTGCGCTCCGGCATCGGCTTCGGCGGCGGCTGCCTGCCCAAGGACATCCGCGCCTTCGCCCACCGCGCCGACGAGCTCGGCGTCTCGCTGGCCTTCCTGCGCGAGGTCGACGCGATCAACATGCGGCGCCGCGACCGGGTGGTGGAACTCGCCCACGAGCTGTGCGGCGGGGATGTGCTGGGCGCACGGATCACCGTCCTGGGCGCGGCCTTCAAGCCCGACTCGGACGACATCCGCGACTCGCCCGCGCTGAACGTGGCGGCCCGGCTCGGGCTCGACGGGGCCGAGGTCACGGTGTACGACCCGGCGGCGATGGACAACGCCCGCAAGGCGTTCCCGCTGCTCGGGTACGCGGTGTCGGCCGAGGAGGCGCTGCGCGGGGCCGACCTGGTCCTGCATCTGACCGAGTGGCCGCAGTTCCGGGCGATCGACCCGGAGAGGGCCCGGTCGCTGGTGCGCCGTCCGCGGATCGTGGACGGCAGGGGAGGGCTCGACGCGGACCGCTGGACCGCGGCGGGCTGGCGGTTCTCGGCGCTGGGTAGACCCGCGCGGAATGGGGAGGGATAAGAGATGGACGAGTCGTACCGGGACGCTCGGGTCACCGTGGTGATGCCGACGTACAACGAGGCGGCGAACCTGCCGCGGATGGCCGAGGCGGTGCTGGGACTGCCGCTGGACGCCCTCCATCTGAAGATCGTCGACGACTCCAGCCCCGACGGCACGGGCCGGATCGCCGAGGAACTGGCGGAGAAGTACAACGCCCACGGCCGGCACCGGATGAGCGTGCTGCACCGGACCGAGAAGGACGGGCTGGGGCGGGCGTACACCGCCGGCATGAGCGCCGCGCTGGAGGAGGGCGCCGAGTACGTCGTCCAGATGGACGCCGACGGCAGCCATCCCGTGGAGGCGGTGTCGCGGATGCTGGAGGCGGCGGTGACGTCCGGTGCGGGCCTGGTAGTGGGCAGCCGCTACGTGGAAGGCGGTTCGCTGGACGAGGACTGGGGCGCCCACCGGGTCCTGCTGTCCCGCTTCGCCAACGCCTACGCCCGCGCCGTGCTCGGCACCCGCATCCATGACATCACGGCGGGCTTCAACCTGTGGTCGGCGCGGACCCTGCGGGACGTGGACCTGTCCTACCTGGACAGCGCGGGCTACAGCTTCCAGGTCGAGCTCAAGTACAAGGCCGTACGGGCCGGACACAGCGCCGTAGAGATCCCGATCCGCTTCGCTGAGCGGACCGAGGGTGTCTCGAAGATGACCCTGCGGACGCAGCTGGAGTCGGCGGTGGTGCCGATCCGGCTGCGCCTGAAGAAGAAGTAGCCGGGGGCCGGGATCGTCCGGGGCCGTGGCTATCCGTTGGCGGCGGCCGAGGCCTGGGCCTCACCACGCCGGCGGATCTGCCGGAAGGTGAACTCGGCCAGGTCGTCGCCGGTGCTGAAGACCTTCGTGTCCTTCGTCGTCACGTCCTTGCCGCTGGTGAAGCCGGCGATGGTGAAGTAGGCGTAGCGGCCGTAGGCGTTGGTCGTCGAGCGGCAGATCGCCGAGTCGCAGAAGGTCTTGATGCCCTTGCCGGCGAGCGACTTCACGATGCTCTGCTTGTCGGCCTGGCCCTTGGCCTCGGTGGCCTTGGCCTCGGTGTCGAAGACGGCGACGCCGACGGTCACCGCGACTCCGTCCTTGACGTAGCTGACGCGCAGCAGGCGGGTGCAGCCGTTGCCGGTGAGGACCTTGGCGAGGGTGCCCTGCGCGGCCGAGGCGCAGTTCCTGGTGTCGGCCGTGGGGCCCTTCTTGTAGACCGTCTCGCCCATGGTCAGCTGGGTGCCCGGGAAGAGGGTCTCGGCGCTGAGCGGTGCCGTGTCCTTCTTGGCGCTGGATATGAAGTCCTTGGGGTCCAGCGGCGGCGGGGCGCTGGTGGGCTCGAAGGACGGCGCCGGGACCGACGAGTCGCTGGGTATGGAGGCGCTCGCGGGCAGGTTGGTCGGCTGGTCCGAGGCGTTGTCGTCGCCGTTCGCCGACACCACGGCCATGGCGACGGCCGCGCCGATCGCCAGGGTGGCTATCGCCCCGCCGCCGATGAACAGCACTCTGCGCCGCTTGTTCCGCGTCTCCGAGGCCTCGGCGAGCGCGGCCCAGTCCGGGGTCTGGTCGGCGCCGCTGTTCCAGCGCTGCTGAGACTGCGGTTTCCATGGATCCCACTGGGACTGGGGTCCCCCCTGCCCATAACTCATGGGGCGCATCTTAGACGGGGGACCGGGGGTGCGGTTGCGCCTCTACGAGCGGCGATAGTGGACCTTTCAGTGCAGGGTGAGACAACTCACCCAGGCGTTTGAGCGGCCCCGATTCCACCCCACGGGGGAGGGGGAAGCGGGCGCCTCGGGGCAGACCGGGCGGGGAAGGGGACGTCGGGTCGCGGGGGTGTTACGGGGAGTGGCGGCGGCGGACGGCGCGAAAATTTCGTGGGCGGGAGGGCGGCCCGGGCGGCGAGGGAGCGGCGAAAGGTGCCGACGAGCGGTGGGGGGTGGCGGGGCGGAGCGAGGAGCGGCAAGGAGCGGCGGGGTGGAGCGGAAGGTGCCGACGAGCGGTGGGGGGTGGCGGGGTGGAGCGAGGAGCGGCAAGGAGCGGCGAAGGAGCGGCGAAAGGTGCCGACGAGCGGTGGGGGGTGGCGGGGTGGAGCGAGGAGCGGCAAGGAGCGGCGGGGTGGAGCGGAAGGTGCCGACGAGCGGTGGGGGTGGCGGGGTGGAGCGAGGAGCGGCAAGGAGCGGCGGGGTGGAGCGGAAGGCGCCGACGGGGACGGCGCCGGACCCCGGGCAGCGCGGCCAAGGCCCTCACCGAGGCCGACGTGGTCGTCCTGTGCCGACGTGGTCGTCCTCTGCCGACGTGCTCGCCCTGCGTCGGCTCGCCCGTCGCGCCGAGGCGGGGCCGCCCAGCGAGGCGACGGCGGTGCAGGTGGCCCGGTCCACCGGGCGTGACGCGCACCGAGGTGACGTACCCGGTCGTCGAGCTGCTGCTGCCCGAGCGCGCCGCAGCCCCGCTCCGAGGGCGGCCGACGCCCCGAACGCCCACCGCCGGCCCCGCCGCCCGGCCTCCCCGGATGTGCGTCCGGGGCCGCGTGGAAGGATTGGGCCACCCAGATGCCCGTAATATCCGGTTCTGCCGTGCCTCCGCGTGACCCAAACCTTCCAATCCCTCCCCGGGGCGCCCGCCGATGCTGTCCGGGAGGGGTGCCCGGAGTCCGGCCTACACTGGTCGCTCGAATCGGCGGAGCCCGTCGCGGCGGACCCGTTTTGACCCGGGTGCCGCGCCCCGGGTATTCTGCCTGTTCGTTGTGTATTGGCTTGGCTCTTCTCACGGACCCGGCCCTTACACCGGTCCACCGGGCCGATGACCAGCGACCAGCACGCGGTTTGCGTCACCGCAGTGCGGTCAGGGCTGTCGTGATCGTCTTCGGTGACCTTGTCAGGACCATTCACTGAAGAAGCGAAGGCTACGAACCGTGCGTACGTACAGCCCCAAGCCCGGCGATGTGACGCGCCAGTGGCACGTCATTGACGCTCAGGACGTCGTCCTGGGCCGTCTCGCCACCACCGCAGCGACCCTCCTCCGGGGCAAGCACAAGCCGATCTACGCCCCCCACGTCGACGCTGGTGACTTCGTCATCATCATCAACGCCGACAAGGTGCACCTGTCCGGCAACAAGCGGACCCAGAAGATGGCGTACCGCCACTCCGGCTACCCGGGTGGTCTGCGCTCCGTCCGCTACGACGAGCTGCTGGACAAGAACCCCGAGAAGGCCATCGAGAAGGCCGTCAAGGGCATGCTCCCCAAGAACTCGCTGGGCCGTCAGATGCTCTCGAAGCTGAAGGTCTACAAGGGTGACCAGCACCCGCACGGCGCGCAGCAGCCGCAGCCGTTCGAGATCACCCAGGTCGCGCAGTAAGTCCGGCCACCCCCTAAGACTGAAGAGAATCTGAGGAGAATCGTGGCCGAGACCACTGCCGAGCAGCCGCTCGAAGAGCTTGACATCGACAGCTACACCACCGAGTCCGAGGTTCCGGTGGAGGGTGAGTACACCTCCGAGTCCCTCGCCTCGCGCTTCGGTGAGCCCCAGCCGGCCGCCGGCCTGGGCCGTCGCAAGAACGCCATCGCCCGTGTCCGGATCGTCCCGGGCACCGGCAAGTGGAAGATCAACGGTCGCACCCTCGAGGACTACTTCCCGAACAAGGTGCACCAGCAGGAAGTCAACGAGCCCTTCAAGGTGCTCGAGCTCGAGGGTCGTTACGACGTCATCGCCCGCATCGCGGGTGGCGGTGTCTCCGGCCAGGCCGGTGCGCTCCGTCTCGGTGTCGCCCGTGCGCTGAACGAGGCCGACGTCGACAACAACCGCGGCCCGCTCAAGAAGGCCGGCTTCCTCAAGCGCGACGACCGTGCGGTCGAGCGCAAGAAGGCCGGTCTGAAGAAGGCCCGCAAGGCCCCGCAGTACAGCAAGCGCTAATCTTCGCTGCCTGCTCGTACTCCGAACGCCCCGGCGGCACGCCACAGTGCCGCCGGGGCGTTCGTTTATCACACAGACTTGGGTCTAATGACACAAGACGCTCAACGGAATGTGTGATCGGATGTTCAGGCATGGAATGCCTGGGATGCGGAGCCGCAACCGACCCGGCATCGAACCATCGACTGCCTACGGCTTCCGAAACTGACGCTTCCTCAGGAGGACAAGTGGGACGACTCTTCGGCACGGACGGCGTGCGCGGCGTCGCCAACGCGGACCTGACGGCCGAGATGGCGCTCGGCCTGTCCGTCGCGGCGGCGCATGTGCTGGCCGAGGCGGGCACGTTCGAGGGCCACAGGCCGAAGGCGGTGGTCGGACGGGACCCGCGCGCGTCCGGGGAGTTCCTGGAAGCCGCCATGGTCGCGGGCCTGGCGAGCGCGGGCGTGGACGCGCTGCGCGTCGGTGTGCTCCCGACGCCCGCGGTGGCGTACCTCACGGGCGCGCTCGGCGCCGACCTCGGTGTCATGCTCTCCGCCAGCCACAACGCCATGCCCGACAACGGCATCAAGTTCTTCGCCCGCGGCGGGCACAAGCTCGCCGACGAGCTGGAGGACAAGATCGAGGCGGTCTACGAGTCCCACCGGCACGGTGAGCCCTGGGAGCGGCCGACCGGCGCCGGCGTCGGGCGGGTGCGCTCGTACGACGAGGGGTTCGAGCAGTACGTCGCCCACCTCCTCGGCGTACTCCCGAACCGTCTCGACGGGCTGAAGATCGTCCTGGACGAGGCGCACGGCGCGGCCTACGGTGTCTCGCCCGAGGCCTTCGCTCGGGCCGGTGCCGAGGTCGTCACCATCGGTGCCGAGCCGGACGGCCTCAACATCAACGCGGGCTGCGGCTCCACCCACCTGGGCAAGCTCAAGGCCGCCGTCGTCGAGCACGGTGCCGACCTCGGTATCGCGCACGACGGTGACGCCGACCGGTGCCTGGCCGTGGACCACACCGGCGAAGAGGTGGACGGCGACCAGATCCTCGCCGTGCTCGCGCTGGCGATGCGGGAGCGTTCCGCACTGCGCTCCGACACCGTCGTCGCGACCGTGATGTCGAATCTGGGCTTCAAGCTGGCCATGGAGCGCGAGGGCATCCACCTCGTGCAGACGGCCGTCGGCGACCGCTACGTCCTGGAGGAGATGAAGGAGCACGACTTCGCCCTCGGCGGCGAGCAGTCGGGCCACGTCATCATCCTCGACCACGCCACCACCGGCGACGGCACGCTGACCGGCCTGCTGCTGGCGGCGCGGGTTGCGCAGACCGGTCGTACGCTGCGGGACCTCGCGTCGGTCATGGAGCGGCTGCCGCAGGTGCTGATCAACGTCCCGGACGTCGACAAGGCGCGCGTCGGCACCTCCGCCGACCTGGCCGCCGCCGTTGCCGAGGCCGAGCGCGAACTCGGCGCCACCGGGCGGGTGCTGCTGCGTTCCTCGGGCACGGAGCCGCTGGTGCGCGTGATGGTGGAGGCCGCCGACATCGAACAGGCGCAGTCGGTCGCCGGGCGCCTGGCGGACGCGGTGAAGTCGGCGCTGGGATAGCAGTCGGCCGTTCTTGGCCGGCCCGGGGTTCCCCGCACCCCTGGGTCGGCTACTCGCCTACAGCTTGCGCAGGCGCAACCGCTGGACCTTGTGGTCCGGGCCCTTGCGTACGACGAGGGTGGCGCGGCCCCGGGTGGGGGCGATGTTCTCCACCAGGTTGGGCTTGTTGATCATCCGCCACTGCGTACGGGCGTAGTCGAGGGCCTCCTCCTCTGACACCTGTGTGTACTTGCGGAAGTACGAGTCCGGCTTCTGGAAGGCCGTCTGGCGCAGCTTCTTGAAGCGGTTGAGGTACCAGCTCTCGACGTCGTCGGCGTTCGCGTCGACGTACACGCTGAAGTCGAAGTAGTCGGCGAGGCCGACGCGGGTGCGGCCGTCCTTGCCGGGGAGGGCGGGCTGCAGGACGTTCAGGCCCTCGACGATCAGGATGTCGGGCCGGCGTACGACGAGCTTCTCGCCCGGGACGATGTCGTAGATGAGGTGGGAGTAGACGGGGGCGGTGACCTCGTCCTTGCCCGCCTTGATGTCGGCGACGAACCGGGTCAGCGCCCGGCGGTCGTAGGACTCGGGGAATCCCTTCCGCGACATCAGCCCTCGGTCCTTGAGCTCCTCGGTCGGCAGCAGGAAGCCGTCGGTCGTGACCCGCTCCACGTGCGGGTGCTCGGGCCAGCGGGACAGGAGGGCCTGGAGCAGACGGGCCACGGTCGACTTGCCGCACGCCACGGATCCGGCGATCCCTATCACGAAGGGTGTTCCGGACTGGGACCCCTGCTCACCGAGGAACGTGTTCAGCGCCCCTCTGAGACCGTCGGTGGCGCCGACGTAGAGGTTGAGAAGGCGGGAGAGCGGGAGGTAGATGTCCCGCACCTCGTCGAGGTCGATGACGTCGCCGAGGCCGCGGACCTTCTCGACCTCTTCAGCGGTGAGCGGCAGCGGCGTCTTCTCGCGCAGCGCGCTCCACTCGGCGCGGGTGAGGTCGACGTAGGGAGTCGCCTCCGGCTTGGACCGGTGGGCGCTCCGGGGCATCGAGGAGACCGGTGAGATCACAGTCCATTGTTAACGGAGTTTGAACGGGACGGCGGGTGGGGTGCGTCACGCCCGGTCCGGACTCCATCGGGCATCCACGGACACTCGTGGTCGGGCGCGGACATGCCACAGGGGCGGATTTGCTCTCCGCCCGCCCCTGTGCCTCACGGTCCGTCGTTTCCGGCTGCAGGGTGTGGTGCATCACGCACGGCTGCCCTCGGCGATGTTGCCCTGTGGGCGGCTCCTCAACGGGACGCCGCCCACACCTCTATTCGGATCGGCGTTGGTTTTCGGCCCTGCGCCAGTACGTCGGCCGCCACCAGTAAAGGGTGGTTCTGTCCGGGGGCCAGTAACTGGACTCCGTTTGCTGATCCGGACCGCCGTCCCGCGCTACGTCGAACGGCCTCCAGCCCTCGTCGCGCCTGTCGGACGCCTGAGGCGTAGCAGCCCGGCGGCGCCGCTGCGGATCACTCACGCCGATCTCTGCGAACGAGCGCTGGGCATCCATGAGCGAAGGCCGGTTCGGTCCGTCGGGAAGCCAGGGCGAGCGAAGTTGCCCCGGATCGTCCTCCCAGCGGCAGATGCGGCAGATCTCGTACCATCCAGGCCCGTCCTCGAGGACGAGGTACCCGCAGCACGGACAGGGATACATGCTTCTCATCTCCAGGGAATGGGAGTGCCAGGCGGAACGATGTCACCCTTCACTCGGATGGGGTCGTCGAAATACTCTCGGCCCCGGTCCGGCTCCCGGTTGAACATGTCCACCACGCTCCACTGCGAGGCGACCCAGGTCAGCCCGGTGTCTGTCACGTAGCCGTCTTCGAGGATGGTGTTCAGCGCCCTTCTGAGGCCGTCGCCGGCGCCGACGTAGAGACTGAGCAGCCGGGACAGCGGAAGGCCGAAGCAGGCCCGCCGAGGCGGGAGACCGGTGTGGCTCGGCTTCGGCGGGGCCCGAGCGAAACCCGTCGGACGAGTCGTCCTATCTGACGTTGAGGTTGTCGTCCACGAGGAACTCCGGATAGCCGAAACGTTCGCCGAGCGCGGTGAACGTGTCGCAGCGGTCCTGGTCGATCTCCACGAAGTATGCCTTCATGGTCCTCAGGAACAGCCGGTAACCGAGGTCCGCACACGCTTCGGTGACGACCCGCTCAAGCGCTGGTACCAGGTCCGGGACCGACCGGTCGGCGCACCCAAGCACAAGCCGACCACGGACGCACCGCAGGTCCTCGCCGACCGGCTGGCCCGGAGTTTGCCGCAGCGCCAGGAGTACGGCGACGTGAGGTGCGACGACCGGGTGCTGCTCGACTCCGGCCGGGACTGCCCGCGCTGCGAGGACCGGCAGGACGGCCGCCGTGCACAGCGCCGCGCGGTCGCGGCCGACGCCGCGATGCCCCACGCCGCCGAAGCGGAGCGCCGGGCGACCACCACCTGGCCCCGGACGGAGAGCCGCATGCGTGCAGGCGCCGTGCCCGGACTGTGGCCAGCGCCGACCATCTGTACGTGAAGTCCGCGGCCGCCAGTTGGATTCGTGAGCGGGGTGAGCAGGCCCGCTTCGACTTCGCTCGACCCGGAGGTGCGCCGGTCGGCTCCGTTGTAGACATCCGGTCAAGGACCGGGAGCTGCGGGTGCACCCGGACGAGGCGGTGGCCCCGGTGTGGGACGGCGCGAGCGAGCCGGTGCTCGGGTAGTCGCCGTTGCTGACCACCGCGTGGAGCTCGAGCACGGCCTCGGCGCCGGACATGCTCCGACGGGCGCCGGTGATGTCCATCCGGTCCTTCACCAGTGAAGGGGCATGCACGGTGCTGAGGGCGCCCCATGTGGCAGGGGGCGCCCTCAACGTGTCATCCGCTTCAGCGGATGTTGCCGTACTCCACGGGGAAGTCCGGCGGCCAGGGCTGGCTGAAGTCGAACAGGGACGGGTCCTCGAACTCGCGGGCCGCCTCGCGCCACGCGGGTCCGCCGGAGATGACGAAGCTGTCCCCGTCCGGTTCGATCATCCAGGTGAAGTCCGCGTCGTCCGCAGCGAGGTCATGACGCTCCTTCAGCACCGCGAACTCCGCCTCCGACGCCCGGCGGACGTGGATCCCCTTCTCGTAGATGGGCTTGAGCAGCATGAGCTCCACATGCCCGAAGTACACCTCGACGCGGGTGTCTGTATTGTCGACGGCGGTGGGCTCGCTGCGCAGCAGCAGCTGCCGGTGCGACGGCGAGAAGCTGACCACCCGGAACAGACGTCCCTCTCGTATGAAATCCGGCATTCTTTGTGTTCTTCCTGTCCTCGGGGTCTTCGGGTCACTGGGCCCAGTCCGGCGGCGGTATTTTGGCGAGGCTCGGCACCTTCTCACCCGGCTTGGTGAAGTACCAGTCGACGGCGTCGAAGTCCCGACGTCCAAGGATCACCTTGAGACGCAACGTCGCCACTTCCCACGCGGTGCCGTTGTTGCTTCCTGGCGTGGCCACCGCCCGCCAGTCGCCACCGACCAACGGCTTCCCGCGCTCGACGAGCTTGTCCAGGGCTTCCGCCGCGGTCTTCGCCTTCGGAATACCGTCCAGTGAAATGCTCAACTTCACCGACTTATTGTCCAGCGCCTTCTCGACGCCGACCATCCAGATCGGACGCCCATCACTGTTGGGGGCCGCCTTGCCGAGAAGCCTGTTGTACAAAGGGGCCCGAAGCCGCACTGTGCCCCCACGTGGCCAGGCGCGAAGAAACCCCGCCAGGGATTACCTGGCGGGGTTCGACCTCATCGATCTGTCGAGATCACTCTTCGTTCAAGGCAGCTCGCAGGTAGGCGATCAGATCACCGGTCGGCACCTCGACCCAGCTGGCCCCTGGCACCCCTACGCGCATGACCTCATAGAGTTCCCCGTTCACCTCGTCCACCAGAACTTGACGGCTCCTTCCGTCCATCGCATCCACACGCAGGCGGACGGCACCGTGTGAGATGGTCGGGAACATGTCCCGCAGTACCTCATCCGCACGGAGGCGGCGCAGGAGGTTCCATTGGCGCCGGTTGAAGTCGGACGACAGGAGTTCAGCCCACTGCGAAGAGGTGGGCTCTCCGCGTTCGAGCGCCCCGACGAATTCGTCGAGATCCATGAACTCGAATCTCTCCTCCAACTCGTCGAGCGGTATGCCTTCCCGCCATGCGGCGACCGCTTCCACAAGCAGTCCAAGATCCCCCGTGGAGCCGATCTCCCAGTCGAACCCGGGAATACCGACACTCAACCGGAAAAGACGTTCCTCGGTCGCAAGGTCGACCAACAGGAAACCCCTCGCCGTTTGGATGCTGACGACGTCGACGGCCCACGGCCCCAGCCCGGTGTCGCATCCGCGCAGCTGTGCTGCCTCTCGCATGGCTGGTCCAAGGCCACCCGAAGCAGTCACGTCCGGATACAGGTCTTTCCGGTGGGTGTCCATATTCATCGGATTCCTTAGCAGTGGTGGCAGTACCCGAATTTGCTCCCGTCTACCGGGTCAAGCTTCCCCAACTTTGACAGATCCGGCATATCTATCTTTTTGAGCTGCATGGCATCATCGGCACCCGTCGGATAATAGAACCTCACCGAACTCCATGTGCGTTGACCATTGGCGACGGCTCTCGCGATCAAGGACATCTCGTAGTCTGTGGCATGGTCGGCTTCACCAGCCAGCAGGCCGCGCTTGGCGGCGTCCATGAAGTCTCCGTATCGTTCCAGCCCCGTCATGTTGACGTGCAGTTCCACGTTCGGGTCGGCGATGGCCTGCCTCGCCAGCGCAGCGAAATCCTGCCGGCGCGCGAGGGAGAAGGTGGTGAACTTGTTCCCGGGAAGCCGAGCCCACGCGTCGAGCGCCCCATCTCGCTGCCACCCCAAGGCGACCTTGCAGTTATGAACAAGGATCGGGGTGGCGCCCGCGAGCACGAAGAACGTGTGCAGGTCGTCGACGGTGAGGTCGTAGACCGTCCGCGGAGTCAGGCCCGAGCGGTCGAGGAGGGCGGTCACCGGGTGGACGGAGCCGTCCGGTGTGCGCAGCCGGTCGCCGACGTGCAGGTCGGAAACCAGCGTCCACCCGCGGTCCACCACATAAAACTTGTGGCCGGCGGTGCTGGCCAGCTTCCCCCCGTCGGCAACAGTGATGTCCACCAGCCGCTGGGTGTCGTGCTTGAAGGTGTCGTTCACCTGCCGCGTCTGTAGCTGGCCGGTGGCCGGATCCATGGCTGTGAGGCGATCCCCCACACCCACCTGGCTGATGGGCCGGCGTGAGCCGTCCGCCATGAGCACCTCGGTGGCGCCAGGGAAGCTGTTGGTCTCGCAGGCGACGCGGAACTCCTCGGAGATGCGCGCCGATCGCTCGATACCCGCCAACGCGTCTGCGTCGATGCGCAGCGTACGCAGCGCCTTCAGCGCGTCGGCGACTCCGATGCCGGTGCGCATGGCGGCATCCACGGCGCGCACCGCGTCGGCGATCGGCCGGACGGCTTTGCCCGCGAACAGGCTGGCGACGTCGAGGGCGGCCCAGCCGCATCCGCCCCAGTTTCCCCCGCCGCCCGAGGTGATCTTGAGTATCGAGCCGATCTTCTTGCCGCAGTCGATCCAGCTGCCGAAGAGGATGTCGATCGGGTCGATGTTCGCGTTGAATTCCGCGAGCGTGATGGTATGTGTGACCTCTTTGGTCATCTCCTCGGACGGCTGCTGGCCGAGGTACACCGCCGACTCGGAGGGGCAGATGTTGTATGCCGGGTTGAGGTCTTCCGCGGTGCACAGGTACAGGTTGAGGATCGCCTTGTAGGTGATCTTCGCGGTGACGGTGCAGTCGCCCGTGTAGACGATCCTGCTCTTCCAGTCGTCGCAGGCCGACGTCTTGGACAGGGTCTTCGGCTCGCCGACGTTCTCGTAGTGGTCGACGACATAGAACACGTTGCCGATGTGGCCGGCCGAGTCGAGGATGGTGCCCGTCTGGACCTGCTTCCCGTTCTCCTTGTTCTGGGTCTCAGTGGCTGCTTGCTGGGCTTCCTTGGCGTATTTGTCGGCGTCCTTGGCGGCTTGTTCGGCTTCGGTGGCTGCTGTGTCGGCGCGGGTGGCTGCTGCTCGGGCGTCCTTGGCGTCCTGTTCGGCTTGGGCGGCTGCGGAGCGGGCTGCGGCCGCGTCGAGTTCTGCTGTGTCAGCGGAGTCGCGGGCGTCCTTGGCGTAGCCTTCGGCGTTGCCGGCCGCCTTGTCGGCGGCTGCCGCGTCGTCGGCTGCCTGCTTGTCGTACTCGATGGTGCGGGCCAGGGACGCGGACGCGGCTGCCGCGGCCTTGGCGGCGTCGGCCGCGTAGCCGAGGGCGTCCTTGGAGTAGGTGCGGGCGTCGGCGGCGTACTGGGCTGCGTTGGCCGCGTGCTGGTAGGCCTCCTTGGCGTCGCCCTTGGCCTGGTCGGCGAGGTTCTTCGCTGCCTGGGCCTCGGCTGCCGCGTTCTTGGCGTGCGCATCGGCGACCGCCTGCTGCTGGTCGGCGATGGACTTCGACGCCTGGCCGGTCAGGACGACCAGGCCGGCGGCCGAGTCGGTGTCGATGTAGCGCGAGCCGAGCTGGATGGCGTCGTTGGCCGGGTTGGCGACCTGCGTGGCCGCTTCACCGGCGTCCACGGCCGCTTGCGCGGTGACGTGGGCGTAGCCTGCCGCCTTCGCCGAGGCCGCGAGAGCCTTGCCGGCTTCCTCGTTCGCCTTGTTCGCCTGGGTCTTGGAGTCCTTGGCGTGCTGTTCGGCCTCGTCGGCGAGCTTGACCGCCGTCTTGGCCTCGGTGGCGGCGTCCTGGGAGGCCTTGATGGCGTCGGCGACGGCACTTGTTGCGGTCTTCACCGCCGCGTCCGCCTTCAGCTTGTCCGCCTGGGCCGTGTCCGCGTCGGAGCGCGCCCGCTTGGCGGCCGCCTCGGCGCGTGTGGCCGCGGCGTCGGCGTCGGCTGCCGCCTTGGTAGCGGCGTCCGCCTCGGAGCGGGCCTTGGTTGCCGCTGTTTCGGCGTCGTCGGCGGCCTTGTCCGCGTCGTTGGCCGCGGCGCGGGCGGCGTCGGCGCCCTCGTGCGAGTCGAGGGAGTCGGCGTAGGCGCGTTTGGCGTCGGCCTTGGCGCGAAGGGCGTCGGACTTCTGCTTGGCGTCCCAGGCGTCGTCGCGCATGTCCCGGGCGTGGTTGCTGGCCTTGACCGCGTCGTCCCGCCGGTCCCCGGCGGTTTTCTCGGCGGCCTCCGCCTTGTCCTTGGCGTCCTTCGCCTTCGTTGCCTCGGACTCGGCGTTCTTGCGGTGCTGGGCTGCCTCGGCCTGCTTGGCCGCCGCGTTCTCCTTCTCCGCCTTGGCCGTCTTCTCCTCGGCCTCGGCGGCGAGGCGCTTGGCGTGGGCGTCGGCGGCGGCCGCCTTCGCGTCGCCCTCGGCCTTCACCGCGTCGGAGAGCTTGGCCTCCGCCGTCTCCTTGTCCTTCTTCGCGTTGTCCCGGTGGATCTTCGCCGCGTCCGCCGCGGACTTCGCCTGCCACTCGGCCGTCTTCGCGGCCTCCTTGCGGAACTCGGCCTTCGACTGCGCGGCTTGCGCCAGGGCGCGCTGCGCGATGGTCGCGCTGTCGCCGGCGGAGGCGCGGGTCGCGGCCTCGGCGGTCTCACCGGCCTTCACGAGAGCTTGCAGCGCGGCCACCGCACCCTTGGTGACCTGTGCCTTCTGCTGACCGACCAGCAGGCCACGGCCGCGGGGGGCGCCGTTGCTGTCAGCGATGCCGTACGCGGCCGTAAGCGCCGTGTCCGACCTGGTCGCCGCCTTCTGCGCAGCCGCCAGTTGCGCCTTCAGAGCGGCCAGTTGCTTCTTCGCACCCGCCTGGGCCCCGGTGATGCCGGCCTTGGCCTTGGTGAACTGGGCGTTGTCCGGGTAGCCGGGGTTGTCGGTTCCGTCATGCCCCTGGGGGACGATGCGGATCTGCTGCGCGGCACTGCCGTTGCACGTGTACAGCTGGGTGTCGTTGCCGTTGGTGAAGGTGTGCAGGTCCAGGCACTTGTCGGTGGCGGCATTGCGCAGCTCGCCGGCGGCGCGGATGTCGAACTGCCACTGCTGCGGCCTGCTTCCGTTGCACGACCAGACCTGGATCTTCGTACCGTTGGCGTTGTTGCCGCTCTTCACGTCAAGGCACTTGGCTGCCTTGGCGTTGAACAGGGCGTAGCCGCCGTCGTAGGAGCCCCAGAGCTTCCACTCCTGGGCCGTGCTGTTGTTGCAGGTGTAGATCTGCACCGGGGTGCCGTTGGCCGTGTTGCCGCCCTGGACGTCGAGGCACTTGCCCTTGGCGGCCTCGACCTTCATGGTCAGCGAGGCGTCGCCGATCCAGCCGATCCCGCCGGGGCTCCAGTAGTCCTGCCAGCGCGTGAGGTGGTCGGCGACCCAGGACTGGCCCAGCATGTCGCCGAGGGCCTTCGAGCCCTTGGAAAGAGCGTCGACGGCATCCTCGTTCGCGTCGAGGATCTGGTTGCGCTGGGTGGCCTGGGAGGTGACCTCCTGCTGCCACTCGCCGGCCGCGGTGGCGGTGATGTCGCCGAGCACGTTGTCCGGGTCGAGCGGGTCGCGCCAGCCGCACGCGGCGAACCGGGACTTCACGTCCTCCACGGCGATGCGGTACTCCGGCGTGCCCGGCTGCGGTGCGGTGCGCGGGAAGCCGCCGGAGGACAGGAGGATACGGGCGTCGTCGGCTCCCGCGTTGTGACCGGGACCGCCGTGCATCCACTCGAAGGCGTCGCGTTCGGCGAGCGCACGGTTCCACTCCGCCTGCGTCATGCCCGCCGGATCGGGGGCCTTGCCGTAGAGCGGACCGCCCAGAGCGTCGACGGCCTTGAGGGTCTTCTCGTCGGCCTTCGGGGTGGCGTCCTCGTAGAAGCCGTCGTCGGTCTTCCAGAACCGGTCCGCGATCCAGGAGGTCAGACCAGTCTGCCCGTAGAACGTCTGCTGGCCGTCACCGGGAGAACCGGGCGGCGAGTCGAAGGCGGGAACGTTGCCTGGATGGGCGAGACCAGCGAGCGGCTTTGCCCAGGCGTCCCGCTGGGCGGAGAGCGCGTCCAGCTCCTTGTCGGCCGCGTCCCGGTCCTTGTTGTACGCGACGGCGAGGGGCGTCTGCTCCCAGTGCTTCCGGTCGGCCAGGACGTGGAGCTTGTCGGCGGGCTGGTTGAGGCCGTCCTGGGCGGTCGTGGCCATCGACGGGCCGCCGAGCCGCAGCACGTCGGCCATCAGGCACTGGTCCTGCCGCAGTTGCTCGGCGGCCGTGTCGTCGTACCAGGGAGAGGAGTCGCCCACCGGTTCGGCGCCCAGGCTGGTCAGGCCGGGCTGAACCGCGAGACCGGCCAGGACGGCCAGGGCGGCGACGGAGGTGACAGCGGAGGTGAGTTTTTGTGATCTTCGTGTTCCGGGCAGCCGGAACCACGGTCTGGGGTGCAAGGAAGCATCCCTTTCTGCCTTCAGAGGGGGGTGGGCCGGAAGAGCGGCCGAAGGGTCAGGGCAGTGGTGTGGTTCTGATGAGAGCTCAGAGGCTCAGGCATCCGGATGACTTGACGCGTGCGTACGGCCGGTACGACGGCATGGCGATGCAACCTCTCCCCGTGAGCGACGGCGTTCCCCCGGTCGCTGACTGATGTGCGCGCTCGCGGAATGGTCAGGTTCCGTCACGCACGGCGGTCACCTTATGTAGGCACAACCCTGGTCGTACAGGTGTTTGTGCCGCATCGAGGGGTGCTGGCGCGAAAGGTCCTACTGATCGGTAGCTTGCGCTCCAGGCCCCTGAGGTCCCCTCTTTCAAGGGGATTCTGTGTGTTTTCTGTGCGCATTAGGGGGTCGGTGGTGTGGATTCCGTGAACAAAGATGGCCGAATTTCGACCCCCGATGAGCGGGTGCGCCCACTCGCCGGAAGGGCTCGTACGACGGTGGGAATTTCCGATTTCGGGCACGCGGCGGCTACTTTCATGCCGGCGTCGGCCCATAGGCTGCGGCACATGTGCGGAATCGTGGGATACGTGGGGTCGCAGTCGGCGCTCGATGTCGTGATGGCCGGGCTGAAACGGCTCGAATACCGGGGGTACGACTCGGGGGGCGTCGCCGTGCTGGCGGACGGCGGTCTAGCCACCGCGAAGAAGGCGGGCAAGCTGGTCAATCTGGAGAAGGAGCTGGTCGAACGGCCGCTGCCGAGCGGCACTACCGGTATCGGGCACACCCGTTGGGCCACGCACGGCGGTCCGACCGACGCCAACGCACACCCGCACCTCGACAACGCGGGCCGGGTCGCGGTCGTGCACAACGGGATCATCGAGAACTTCGCGCTGCTGCGGGCCGAACTGGCGGAGCGCGGCCATGAGCTGGCCTCCGAGACGGACACCGAGGTGGTCGCCCATCTGCTCGCCGAGGAGTTCTCCGTGACCTCCGACCTCGCGGACGCGATGCGGCTGGTGTGCCGGCAGCTGGAGGGCGCGTTCACGCTGGTCGCGGCACACGCCGACGCGCCGGACGTGGTCGTCGGCGCGCGGCGGAACTCACCGCTCGTGGTGGGCGTTGGAGAGGGCGAGGCCTTTCTCGCCTCGGACGTCGCCGCGTTCATCGACCACACGCGGTCGGCGGTCGAGCTGGGCCAGGACCAGGTGGTGGAACTGCGCCGGGACGGTGTGACGGTGACCGGCTTCGACGGCCGTCTGGCGGAGGTGCGCTCCTATCACATCGACTGGGACGCGTCGGCAGCGGAAAAGGGGGGTTATGACTACTTCATGCTCAAGGAGATCGCCGAGCAGCCCAAGGCGGTCGCCGATACGCTCCTGGGCCGCATCGACGCGGCCGGCTCGCTGACCCTGGACGAGGTCCGCATCAGCGCCGCCGAACTGCGCGAGGTGGACAAGGTCGTCATCGTCGCGTGCGGTACGGCCTTCCATGCGGGGTTGATCGCCAAGTACGCCATCGAGCACTGGACGCGTATCCCTTGCGAGGTGGAACTGGCGAGTGAGTTCCGCTACCGGGACCCGATCCTCGACTCACGCAGCCTGGTCATCGCCATCTCGCAGTCCGGCGAGACGATGGACACCCTGATGGCCCTCAGGCATGCCCGCGAACAGGGCTCCAAGGTGCTGGCGATCTGCAACACCAACGGTTCGACGATCCCGCGCGAGTCGGACGCGGTGCTGTACACGCACGCCGGGCCGGAGGTCGCGGTCGCCTCGACCAAGGCGTTCCTGACCCAACTGGTCGCCTGCTACCTGGTCGCGCTGTACCTCGGCCAGGTGCGGGGCACCAAGTGGGGCGACGAGATCGGTGCCGTGATCCGGGACCTGTCGAAGATCTCGTGCGAGGTCGAGCGGGTCCTGGAGACCATGGAGCCGGTACGCGCGCTGGCCCGCACGCTCGCCACCAAGAACACGGTGCTGTTCCTGGGGCGGCATGTGGGCTACCCGGTGGCCCTGGAGGGTGCCCTCAAGCTCAAGGAACTCGCCTATATGCATGCCGAGGGCTTCGCCGCGGGCGAGCTGAAGCACGGCCCGATCGCGCTGATCGAGGAGGACCTCCCGGTGGTGGTCGTCGTGCCCTCGCCACGCGGCCGGTCCGTCCTCCACGACAAGATCGTCTCCAACATCCAGGAGATCCGCGCCCGGGGCGCACGCACGATCGTGATCGCGGAGGAGGGCGACGAGGCGGTGGTCCCGTACGCGGACCACTTGATCCGGATCCCGGCCACGCCGACGTTGCTCCAGCCGCTGGTGGCCACAGTGCCGTTGCAGGTCTTCGCGTGTGAGCTGGCTACCGCCCGGGGGAACGAAGTGGATCAGCCGCGGAACCTGGCGAAGTCGGTGACGGTGGAGTAGCCGGGGTCTTTCAGGGCTTCTACGAAGGGGGTGAAGGCTCCGGTCGGGAAGGTGAGGGTTGCCCTGGCCGGGGTCTTTGTGTCGCGGACGGCTATGTGGGTGGGGGAGTTGGCGATTTCTACGCAGTTGTTGCCGTCGTCGGGGCCTGAGTAGGACGACTTCCGCCAGTTGTCCATGGGTGCCTCACAGCTCTTTCGCCAGCCGGTTGATGAAGTCACGCGACCGTTCCAGGTCGAGCGATACGGCTTCCACTTTACGGAAGCGCGTTCGAAATGTGCTGAGCTGTGCTTCGGAGTCGATGAAGGCCGAGCCATGGGGCACGTCGCGGACGACTGTGTCCAGTTTGGGCAGGGGGCCACCGAAGTAGGTCATAGTGCTGGCGGCTCTGCCGAAGCCGTCCAGGTCGAAGGGGATGACGCGCACGGTGATGCGGTCCGCCTCGGAGAGGTCCAACAGCTTGGTGAGTTGAGCCCGGGAGGCGGCGCGGTCGCTGACCCTGATACGGAGGGCTGACTCGTGGATCACCAACTCGTACGGGATGGAGATCTGCTGGCGCCTCATTCGGTGAAGGACGCGCAACTCAAGCTCGTCGTGGGTCAGCTCGGGCACCCTGGAGGAGAAGACCGCACGGGCGTAGTCCTCCGTCTGCAGAAGGCCCGGCACGTACAGGATCGCAATCTCGTTCAGGAACCTGGCGTGGTGGTCCAGTTCGGCGAGGTCCAGGAACGACGTGGGAAGCAGGCCTCGGTACTCCTCCCACCAGCCGCGTGTCCGATCGGTGGCCATTGCGACCAAGGCGTCGATGAACTCGTTGTCCGTGCAGGCGTAGTGGGATGCGAGGCGGCGCAGTCGTTTTTCGCTCACCCCTGAGAGGCCGGACTCGATGTGGCTGATCTGGACGGGGTTCACCCCGATCATTGCAGCTGCCTGACGGGCACTCAGGCCTGCCGCGTCGCGGAGTCTTCGTAGCTCGACCGCCAGGCGCATCTGACGTGCCGTGGGTTCACGCCTCGTCGTCATCGACCGCTCCTCCTCGTTCGGGGTCAGATTAGGGGATCGACTTGCCCGACCGAAAGATTAACCCCTACCGTCAGTGACGCAACGCACACACAGCGGAAGCGCACCGCTCCGTCCTGCCGTGACGGCTGTGGCAATGCCACCGCCTGCTGTCCGTAGATCCCCATCACCCAAACGGAGTTCACGCATGCCCGAAACCGCCGAAAAGGAACTGTGGGAGTACTCCCTGTACATCCCGAACGACCCCCGCGCCGTCACCGTCAGCCGCCGTACTCTCCGTCTGATCCTCACCATGCACGGTCTGATCGGGCTCGTGGACACCGCCGAACTTCTTGCCGCGGAGCTGGTCTCCAATGCCGTACGGCACACGAAGGGGCCCGCCGCGCTCCGGATTCGCTGGTCGCCACCGGGCGTATTGCGGATCGGGGCGTGGGACACCGACCCGGAGCCACCGGAGCCTCCACAACCGCTAGGCGGCCTCCTCGACTTGGAGGACGGTCGTGGTCTGGCCCTCGTACGAGCCTGTGCCGACCTGTGGGGCTGGCAGCCGCTGGCGAGAGGCGGGAACAGGGGCAAAGTCGTGTGGTGCGAACTGACCGCGGCGGCCTGATCGTTTTGCCCCACTCGCAAGAGTGAACGACTCCGATCTGCAGAGGGCAATCACAGATGCCTGGGTATCACCCCGGCCGGACAGAAACTGAGGGAAATCATGTCGTTCGTCAGCTACTTCCCGGGCCGGGGGACGGTCCGTGAAACCGCCTACCTGGAAGGCAAGGCAGAAGGCAGGACCGAGGGCAAGACCGAGGGCAAGGCTGAGGGCATGGCCGAAGGCGTCCTGCGTGTCCTCGAGGCGCGGAGTGTTCCCGTCTCCGACGACGTACGCGAGCGCATCACCAGTTGCACCGACCTCGACCGCCTCGACGACTGGCTCGACCGTTCCGTCACGGTCTCGCGTGCCGAGGAACTCTTCGAGCACGAGGCCGGTTAGGCCGAACCGGCTCGCGTGTGCCGCCGTAGAGTGCCCGGATGAGCATCATCGGGGTTGGTATCGACGTGGCCGAGATCGACCGGTTCCGGGCGTCGCTGGACCGTACGCCCGGGCTGGCCGATCGGCTCTTCGTGGAGAGCGAGTTGTATCTGCCCAGTGGTGAGCGGCGTGGCATCGCCTCGCTCGCGGCGCGTTTCGCGGCGAAGGAGGCGCTGGCCAAGGCCCTCGGGGCCCCGCCGGGGCTGCACTGGACGGACGCCGAGGTGTATGTCGAGGACAGCGGGCGGCCGCGGCTGCGGGTGAGGGGGACGGTGGCGGCGCGTGCCGGGGAGCTCGGTGTGCAGTCCTGGCATGTGTCGCTGAGTCACGACGCCGGCGTCGCGTCGGCGGTGGTGGTCGCGGAGGGGTAGCCCTTGGGGTAGGGGTAGGCCAGTACCGGTCCTGCCGCACAACCGAGGGAGACTCACGGCATGCGTACCGCTTACAGCGTCGAGACGGTCAGGGCCGCCGAGCGGGAGCTGATGGCCCGGCTCCCCGAGGGTGCGCTTATGCAGCGTGCCGCCGCCGGACTGGCCGCCGCCTGTGCCGACTTGCTCGGGCGGGTCTACGGCAGCCGGGTCGTGCTGCTGGTGGGGAGCGGGGACAACGGGGGCGATGCCCTGTACGCCGGGGCCCGGCTCGCCCGGCGTGGGGCCGGGGCGACGGCCGTACTGCTCGCCCCCGAGCGCGCGCACGGCGGCGGGCTCGCGGCTCTTCGGAAGGCCGGAGGTACGGCCGTACGGGCCGATGTCGCCGAGGGGCTCGTCGAGCGGGCCGATCTTGTTGTCGACGGGATCGTCGGGATCGGTGGGAAGGGCGGGCTGCGGCCCGAGGCGGCCGCGCTGGCCGCCGCGGCCGAGCGGTCCCGGGCCGCCGTCGTCGCCGTCGATCTGCCCAGTGGCGTCGAGGCGGACACGGGGGAGGTGCGGGGCGCCGCGGTCCGGGCCGATCTGACGGTGACCTTCGGTGCGCACAAGCCGGGGCTGCTCATCGATCCGGCGCGGGAGTACGCCGGGTCCGTACGGCTCGTCGACATCGGTCTCGAACTGCCCGCCGAGCCCGAGTTGGAGGCGTTGCAGCACGCGGACCTGGCCCGGCTGCTGCCGGTGCCCGTGGCGGAGAGCGACAAGTACCGGCGAGGTGTCGTCGGGGTCGCCGCGGGGTCCGCGCGGTACCCGGGGGCGGCCGTGCTCGCCGTCGCCGGGGCGCTGCGGGGCGGGGCGGGGGCCGTACGGTACGTCGGTCCGGCCGGCGACGCGGTGATCGCCCGCTTCCCCGAGACACTGGTCTCCGACCGTGGGCCCCACAAGGCGGGGCGGGTGCAGGCCTGGGTCGTCGGGCCGGGGGCCGGGGACGACGCGGCGACCGTGGCCGAGGTGCTGCGGGAGGACGTGCCCGTGCTGGTCGACGCGGACGGGCTGCGGCTGGCGGACCGGGGCGCGGTGCGTGGACGCACGGCGCCGACGCTGATGACACCGCACGCGGGGGAGGCCGCGGCGCTGCTCGGCGTCTCGCGCGAGCAGGTCGAGGCGGGGCGGCTGGCGGCGGTGCGGGAGCTGGCCTCGCGATACGGCGCGACCGTACTGCTGAAGGGGTCGACGACCGTCGTGGCGGACTCGGGCGGCGGCGCCGTACGGGTGAACGCGACCGGGACGTCCTGGCTCGCCACGGCCGGGAGCGGGGACGTGCTGTCCGGGCTGGCGGGCTCGCTGCTCGCGGCCGGGCTCTCGGCGCTGGACGCGGGGAGCGCGGCGGCCTATCTGCACGGACTGGCCGGGCGGTACGCGGCGGACGGGGCGCCCGCGGGGGCGCATGACGTGGCGGAGGCGATTCCGGAGGCCTGGCGGGACATCCGGGACTGAGAGGCCCCGAACGGCGTCCGGGACCGACTCGGGTCCACCCGTCGGGTGACCTGACCGCGCGGCTCCCCGGATCAGAAGCGGCGACGGGTTTGTCTGATCGCATGATCTGCAGACGAACCGAGTTCGGAAGGCGAATCAAATACCGGGGCATCGCCGTGCTGCTCGCGGCGGCAACCGCTCTCCCCGCCGCCGGCACCGCCGCGGCCGTCCCCTCCGGGTCCCCGGCGCCGGGCGGCCCGGAGACCGAGTTGGTGCCCGGTGTGGCGCCGGGGCCGTCGCAGCCCTGGCAGATCGACACGCCCGACCAGATGCTGCCGCCGAAGGTGTACCGGCCCACCAAGAGGGAGGACTCCGTCGAGCCGGGGGACGCGGCGAAGGGGGCGTACGACCTCATCGAGTACGTACCGCTGGGCGATGCCGTCGCCCGGGTGAGCTGCAGCAAGCAGGCCGGGCCCTACCAGCGCCAGGTCGAGCGGTGGCTGAAGCGCAAGGTGGACGGTAAACAGTCCGCGGCGGACTGCAAGGCCATCCGGGCCTTTCAGAAGAAGTACAAGATCAAGCCCGCGATCGGCTTCGCGGGACCCGTCACCTGGTCCCGGATGATGCTCATTTCGGCACGTAAGAACCCAAATTCGGCCAAGAAATGCCCTGTACGGACATACCGCGTCGCCTGCGTCGACCTCAGCCGGCAGCTGACCTGGGTGCAGAAGGGCCGCAAGGTCGTCTTCGGACCGGTGCCCATGCGCAGCGGGCGGGCCGGGGCCCGGACCAGGAGCGGCTGGCACACGGTCTACTGGAAGCACAAGAACCACTGGTCGACGCTCTACAACCAGCCCATGCCCTATGCCCAGTTCTTCGACGGCGGACAGGCCTTCCACGCCGTCTACGGCAGCATCTACACCACCGTCGGCTCCTGGGGCTGCGTCAATCTCACACTCCCCGACGCCCGCAAGCTGTGGAACGTGCTGAAGAAGGGCGACCGGGTATACGTGTGGGGCCGTCGACCGGGCACTTAGGGGGTGTCGTTTGGATCATCCCGGCGTCGCGGGGCCTGGTACGCGCTCCCCCAAGCTCTTCGAGCAGGGGGGACCCCCAGCGGCGTTGTCGTCGGTTGCCGACTCCCCCAAGTTCTCGACTGCGCTCGAACAGGGGGACCCCCATCGCGTCGACGCCCTCCTCCGCCTTGCAGCTGCACGCTCCCCCAAGCTCTCGACTGCGCTCGAGCAGGGGGGACCCCCATGGCCCCGCTCGGGTCGGCCAGGCCGCACCGTTGGTCACGGCCGGCCTGATCCAAACGACACCCCCTAGGGCCTGCGAGCCGGGGCTGTCACAGGCCTCTGAGACACTGGGGGCGCGATGAGTAAGACAGCACCTGCGCCGACCGCGCCCCTGCGCGCCCGCGCCGAGATCGACCTGGCCGCCCTGCGGGCCAACGTGCGGACCCTGCGCGCCCTCGCGCCGGGCGCGGCCCTGATGGCCGTCGTCAAGTCCGACGCGTACGGCCACGGGGCGGTGCGCTGTGCCCGCGCGGCCGTCGAGGCGGGCGCCACCTGGGTCGGCACGGCCACGCCCGAGGAGGCGCTCGCGCTGCGTGCCGAGGCCGGGCTGCCGCCGCACGTGCGCGTCATGTGCTGGCTGTGGACACCGGGCGGGCCCTGGCGCGAGGCCATCGAGGCGGACGTGGACGTGTCCCTCAGCGGGATGTGGGCGCTGCGGGAGGTCACCAGGCGGCCCGCGCCGCCGGTGCGCCCGCGCGCGTGCAGCTCAAGGCCGACACCGGCCTCGGGCGCAACGGCTGCCAGCCGGGCGCGGACTGGGCCGAACTGGTCGGCGCGGCCCTGAGCGCCGAGCGCGAGGGGCTCGTCCGGATCACCGGGCTGTGGTCCCACTTCGCCTGCGCGGACGAGCCGGGCCATCCCTCCATCGACGCCCAGCTCACCCTCTTCCGGGAGATGGCGGCGTACGCCGAGGAGCGGGGCGTCCGCCCCGAGGTGCGGCACATCGCCAACTCCCCGGCCACGCTCACCCTTCCCGAGACCCACTTCGACCTCGTGCGCGCCGGGATCGCCCTGTACGGCGTCTCGCCCAGCCCCGAGATCGGCACCCCGGGCGACTTCGGACTGCGCCCGGTGATGACGCTGTCGGCGTCGCTGGCGCTGGTGAAGCACGTTCCGGGGGGTCACGGCGTCAGTTACGGGCATCACTACATCACCCCGGGCGAGACCACCCTCGGTCTGGTGCCCGTCGGTTACGCGGACGGCATCCCACGGCACGCCTCCGGGTCCGGTCCGGTCCTGGTCGGCGGCAAGTGGCGTACGGTCGCGGGCCGGGTCGCGATGGACCAGTTCGTGGTCGATCTGGGCGGGGACGAGCCCGAGGTCGGCTCCGAGGCGGTCCTCTTCGGGCCCGGCGACCGCGGCGAACCCACCGCCGAGGACTGGGCACAGGCCTCGGGCACGATCGCGTACGAAATCGTCACGCGGATCGGAACGCGCGTTCCTCGCGTCTATATGAACGAGGAACCGGACGGGCAGGACGGGTAACCCGCACAGGGGGGCCGGTACGGTGCCACGCCGGATACACCTGTAACAGTGGTGCGCACCCGCAACATCTGTACGGCAACTGCTACACCCGCATCACCCACCCAGCGAACTGCAGTACGGCGAAGAGGAGCGGTACGTGAGCGAGAGCAGTGCGGAGGCCGTCGCGGAAGCCGCTGCGGCGGCCGTCGCCTCCGCCACGGGGGCGGCCGGGAGCTGGCGCAGGGCGACCGGCATCGCCGGTACCGCGATAGGTGTGCTCGCCGCCGGCGCGGCCGCCGGTGTCGCGATCGAGCGGATGACCGTGGGCCGCGGGATGCGCAGGAAGGCCCGGCTGGCCCTGGACTCGGCGGGACCGTACGGCGCACTGCGCGGTACCCCAGGCAAGGCGATCGCGGACGACGGCACCGAGCTGTACTACGAGGTCGACGACGTCGAGCCGGAGGGCGGACCGGCGCCACGGCGCCGCCGGCTCTTCGGCCGCAAGGCGCCCGCCCCGGTCACCGTGGTCTTCAGCCACGGCTACTGCCTCAGCCAGGACTCCTGGCACTTCCAGCGGGCGGCGCTGCGCGGCGTCGTACGCACCGTGCACTGGGACCAGCGCAGCCACGGGCGGTCCGGGCGGGGCGTGGCCCAGCTGCGGGACGAGGCGCCGGTCACCATCGACCAGCTCGGCCGCGACCTCAAGGCCGTCATCGACGCGGCGGTGCCCGACGGGCAGATCGTGCTGGTCGGGCACTCCATGGGCGGCATGACGGTGATGGCGCTGGCCGCCCAGTACCCGGAGCTGATCCGCGACCGGGTCGTGGCCACCGCCCTCATCGGCACGTCGTCCGGGCGGCTCGGCGAGGTCAACTTCGGGCTGCCGCTCGCCGGTGTGAACGCGGTGCGCCGGGTGCTGCCCGGAGTGCTGAAGGCGCTCGGCACGCAGGCGGCGCTGGTGGAGAAGGGGCGCCGGGCCACGGCGGATCTGTTCGCCGGGGTGATCAAGCGGTACTCGTTCGCGTCCCGGGAGGTCGACCCGGCGATCGAGCGGTTCGCCGAGCGGATGATCGAGTCCACGCCGATCGACGTGGTCGCCGAGTTCTACCCGGCCTTCACCGACCACGACAAGACCGAGGCCCTGGCCCGGTTCGCGGACATGCCGGTCCTGGTGCTCGCCGGGGTCCAGGACCTCGTCACGCCCAGTGAGCACAGTGAGGTCATCGCCGATCTGCTGCCCGACGCCGAGCTGGTCCTCGTCCCGGACGCCGGGCATCTGGTCATGCTGGAGCACCCGGAAGTGGTCACCGACCGGCTCGCCGACCTGCTCACCCGCGCGGGTGCCGTGCCCGCAGGGGCTACCGTAAGTGGCTATGGAAGCAGCACCAGCAGCGCCGCACGACCCGGCTGAGATTGAGCTGATCATCAACGCTCCCGAGCAGATGCGGGAGTTGGGCCGCCGCCTGGCCAAGCTGCTGCGCTCGGGCGACCTCGTGATGCTCAGCGGTGAGCTCGGCGCGGGCAAGACGACGCTCACCCGTGGGCTCGGCGAGGGGCTCGGTGTGCGGGGCGCGGTCACCTCACCGACCTTCGTGATCGCCCGGGTGCACCCGTCCCTGGGCGACGGGCCGCCGCTCGTCCACGTCGACGCGTACCGGCTGTCGGGCGGTCTGGACGAGATGGAGGACCTGGACCTCGATGTCTCGCTGCCCGAATCGGTGATCGTCGTGGAGTGGGGCGAGGGCAAGGTCGAGGAGCTGACCGACGACCGGCTCCAGGTGGTGATCCACCGGGCCGTCGGCGACACCACGGACGAGGTACGGCAGGTGACGATCACCGGGCTCGGCGAGCGCTGGGCCGACGTGGACCTCTCGGTTCTGTCGGCCTGAGCGGCTTCGACGCGGTCGCCCCGAGCGGCCCGAGAGGCGACGTCCGCCCGGAGATTCCGACAAGCCGTCGGCAAGATATTGCGTCGGACGTCCTGGGCGTGTTCACATGGTATCCAGTCCGTGGTTAGGCGTACCTAACTACGCCCGCCCCCGCTCGTCAGGAGGCGTCCATGTCCGCTGCTCAGCCCGGGGCGCAGCCCCCGCCTCATCCGGTCGCCGGGGTGTCCATGCGCGATCTGCTGGCCTCGTGCGTGGCTGCGGACGCGGTCTCCAAGCCGCCGCGCGAGCCCGAGCCGCACGCGCCGGAGCCGGCGCGGGAAGAGCGCGCGGCCGCTTAGCGCCGTACCTGCTCACGGCTAACGGATCACGACGACCCGTACCCCGATCGTCGCGAACTTCCACATCTCGTTCCCGTCCGCGCGCCGCTCCCGGATGCCGCCCGTCTTCACGGTCGTGTCGGGATCCGCGGCGGAGGGGTCCACGGCGGCGCTGAAGCCGATGACCACATCGTCCACGCTGGTGAAGCGCACGACGTGCTCGACGGGGATGCCGTCCGTGCCGGTGACCGCACGCGAGCGGGACATCACCGCATACGAGCCCGGGAGCGGGTCGACGCTGCCCGGGGTCACCTTGAAGGTGCGGCGCACCTTGCCGTTCTCGGCGACCAGCCACACCCGGTCGTCGTCCACCGAGTACACGACACGTTCACCCGTGCCCGAGCCGCCGGGCAGGGCGGTGGGGTGCTTGGTGTCCCGGGGCGCCTTCGTGGCGGCCAGCGCGGGAGAGGAGGTCGACGAGGGTCGGCCGGCGAGACCGGCCGGGACGGTGGCCGATGCCTGGTAGGCGAGGAGTCCGACCGTCCCGACGGCCGCCGCGGTGAGCCCGGCCACGATTCCCGCGCTGGTCCCTGCCACGTGCGCCCACCTCTGCCTCGCGGTATATGTCGTACTTCGTCCAGACGGTAGCAGTCGGTGACCGCGTCACCGGGGCGGCCGTGCGAGCGGCGCGGGAGCCGTAGGCTGTTCGCGTGCTCTTGCTCGCTCTGGATACCGCCACCCCCGCCGTCACCGTCGCCCTGCACGACGGTGAGGCCGTCATCGCCTCGTCCAGTCAGGTGGACGCGCGCCGGCACGGCGAGCTGCTGCTGCCGGCCGTCGACCGTGTGCTCGCCGAGTCCGGGCTCAAACTGGACGCCGTCACCGCGGTCGTCGTCGGCATCGGACCCGGCCCCTACACGGGACTGCGTGTCGGCCTGATGACCGCAGACACCTTCGGGCTCGCGCTCGGCGTCCCCGTGCACGGTGTGTGCACGCTCGACGGCCTCGCGTACGCCTCCGACATCGAGAAGGGCCCCTTCGTCGTGGCGACCGATGCCCGGCGCAAGGAGGTCTACTGGGCCGAGTACGCCGACTCGCGCACCCGGCTCACCAATCCGTCGGTCGACCGGCCCGCCGACATCGCCGACCGGGTGGCGGGACTGCCCGCCGTCGGCGCGGGGGCGCTGCTCTACCCCGATACCTTCCCGAACGTCCACGAGCCCGAGCATGTCTCCGCCGCCGCCCTCGCCTCGCTGGCCGCAGAGAAGCTGGCCGCGGGCGAGGAACTGCCGGAGCCCCGGCCGCTGTATCTGCGCCGTCCCGATGCCCAAGTCCCCAAGAACTACAAGGTGGTCACCCCCAAGTGACCGAGCCCCTGACCTCCCGACTTCGCGAGATGCGCTGGTGGGACATCGATTCCGTCCTCGAGCTGGAGAAGGACCTCTTCCCCGAGGACGCGTGGTCGCGCGGCATGTTCTGGTCCGAGCTGGCGCACGCCCGGGGCGCGGAGGCCAGCCGGCGGTACGTCGTCGCCGTCGAGGGCGACCGGATCGTCGGCTACGCGGGCCTGGCCGCCCAGGGCGACCTCGGCGACATCCAGACCATCGCCGTGGCCCGTGACCACCAGGGCACCGGGCTCGGCGGACTGCTGCTGACCGAGCTGATGCGCGCGGCGACCGCCTTCGAGTGCGCCGAGGTGATGCTCGAGTGCCGCGTCGACAACGTCCGGGCGCAGAAGCTCTACGAGCGCCACGGCTTCGAGCCCATCGGCTTCCGGCGCGGCTACTACCAGCCGGGGAACGTCGACGCCCTGGTCATGCGACTGACCACCCGATCCGACAGCGGCTCCGCCGCCGGGTCGACCTCCGTACAAGGAACCGAGAGCAATGACTGACGAACCGCTGGTCCTGGGGATCGAGACCTCCTGCGACGAGACCGGCGTCGGCATCGTCCGTGGCACCACCCTGCTGGCGGACGCCGTCGCCTCCAGCGTCGACGAGCACGCCCGCTTCGGCGGGGTGGTGCCGGAGGTGGCGTCCAGAGCGCACCTGGAGGCGATGGTCCCGACCATCGACCGGGCGCTGAAGGACGCGGGGATCAGCGCGACGGACCTGGACGGCATCGCGGTGACGGCCGGCCCGGGTCTCGCGGGCGCGCTGCTGGTCGGCGTGTCGGCGGCCAAGGCCTATGCCTACGCCCTCGGCAGGCCCCTCTACGGCGTGAACCACCTCGCCTCCCACATCTGCGTGGACCAGCTGGAACACGGCGCACTGCCTGAGCCGACGATGGCGCTGCTGGTGAGCGGTGGCCACTCCTCGCTGCTGCTGTCCACGGACATCACCTCCGACGTCCGCCCGATGGGCGCCACCATCGACGACGCGGCCGGCGAGGCCTTCGACAAGATCGCCCGTGTGCTGAACCTGGGCTTCCCGGGCGGCCCGGTCATCGACCGGTACGCACGCGAGGGCGACGCGGACGCGATCGCCTTCCCGCGCGGTCTGACGGGCCCGCGCGACCCGGCGTACGACTTCTCCTTCTCGGGTCTGAAGACGGCCGTGGCCCGCTGGATCGAGGCCAGGCGGGCGGCGGGTGAGGAGGTCCCGGTGCGTGATGTGGCGGCCTCCTTCCAGGAGGCGGTCGTCGACGTCCTGACCCGCAAGGCGGTGCGCGCCTGCAAGGACGAGGGCGTGGACCATCTGATGATCGGCGGCGGTGTGGCCGCCAACTCCCGGCTGCGGGTCCTGGCCCAGGAGCGCTGCGAGGCGGCGGGTATCCGGCTGCGCGTGCCTCGCCCCAAGCTGTGCACGGACAACGGCGCGATGGTGGCCGCGCTGGGCGCGGAGATGGTGGCGCGCGGGCGGGCGGCGTCCGGTTGGGACCTGTCCGCGGACTCCTCGCTGCCGGTGACGGACCCGCATGTGCCGGGCACCACCCACGACCACGACCATGTGCACGAGGTCGGCATCGGCAAGGAGAACCTCTACTCGTGAACGCCGCACTGATGTGGGAGGCGAGGGCGGCGGAGGGCCGCGGCGAGGATCTCGTGACCTGGGTCCGGTCCCAGGAGCTCCCCCGTTCCCCACTCCGCCGGGAGACCTTCCGCGCCACCGAGGACCGGGTCCTGGTCATCACGTGGTGGGACGCCCCGCTCGACGCCGACCTCCCCGAACTCCCCGAGCCCCCGTCCGACTTGGCCTCCCGACCGGTGCACCGGTGGCGGTTCGAGTCGGTGGGGGAGGGGTAGCCCGCTTCCTGTGGACGACGCGAACCCCGTCGATTGCCCGGAGTTGAAATGACTGAGGTCGGCCGCCTTCTGAAGGGCGCGGTCGTCGGGTCCGTCGGCCGGGCCGCGGACATGGGGGTGGTCGAGTTCGCCGGACCTGAGGGGCAGGCGCTCGCCGTCCACCTCCAGTGCCCCTTCCGGATCCTGCAGGACGAGAACCTGGTCCTGGGGGCGCGCGACATGACGTACCCGCAGAAGGGCGAGGGTCCGGACGCGTTCGAGCGGTTCGCGACGGTCTACGACGTCCGGGCCGAGACCCTGAACCAGATGCTCGCCGCGCTGCGCCCGTCGGTCACGGCCGTGACGGTCGGCCCGGCGGGTGTCCTCGCCGTGGCCTGGGAGCCCGGGTTCCGTCTGGAGGCATTCCCCGACTGCTCGGGCAGGGTGGAGGCCTGGCGGGTCCTCGAACGGGGCGGGGAGCACTACGGTTTCCCTCCGGGGCTGGTCTGAGGCGGCGGTCCCTCAGTCGCACTCATGTGTCTCGCACCGCAACCGCCTGCCCGGCCCGAGCACCCGCACCGGTCCCGTGAGTGTCAGGTGCGCCGTGTGCCGTACCTCCGCGCTGGACAACGCCAACCGCAGTTCCAGCGCGCCCGGTTCGACCACCCGTGAGCCCGAGCGGTCGGTGAAGGCCGAGAGGTCCGTGTGGAAGCGGAAGGTCAGCCGGCGGGACTCGCCGGGGGTCAGGCCCAGTCGGTGGTAGCCGATCAGGCGTACGTCCGGGCGGGTCACCGATGCCACCGGGTCGTGCAGGTAGAGCTGGACGACCTCCGCGCCGTCGCGGTCGCCGGTGTTGCGGACCGTGAGGGAGAGGGCGTACGAGCCGTCCGTGCCGATCTCCGGGTCCGTGCCCTCGAAGTCCTCCCACGCGAACGTCGTGTACGAGCGGCCGTGGCCGAAGGCGTAGAGCGGGGTCGGGTCCAGGTTGCTGACCTCGCCCGCCAGGCCCAGTGGTGGCTGGAGGTACGTCCACGGCTGGCCTCCTGGGACGCGCGGCACGCTCACCGGGAGCCTTCCCGAGGGGTTGATCCGGCCCGACAGGACGCCCGCCACCGCGGGGCCGCCCTCCTCGCCCGGGAAGAACGCCTGGACCACCGCTCCGAGCAGACCGTCCCAGCGGCCCAGTGCGTACGGGCGGCCGGTCAGCAGGACCAGGACGACGGGGACGCCCGTGCCGACCAGCGCGTCCAGGAAATCGCCCTGTACTCCCGGGAGTCGGAGGTCCGCCACGTCGCAGCCCTCGCCCGACGTGCCCCGGCCGAACAGCCCGGCCCGGTCGCCCAGGACCGCCACGCAGACGTCGGCCTCCGACGCCCGAGCCACCGCCTCCTCGAAGCCGGACCGGTCCGGGTCGGACACCCCGCAGCCCTCCGCGAACGTCACCTTGGCGTCCGGGAGTTCGGTGCGCAGGGAGTCGAGGAGCGTGGGGATGTCCACGCCCGGCGGGACGTCGGGGTGGTGGGTGAGCACGTGGGACGGGAAGGAGTAGCAGCCCAGCATGGCGAGGGCGTCCGCCGCCCGGGGGCCGACCACCGTGATGCGCGTGCCGGGGGCCAGCGGGAGCAGGCCGTCCGGGTTGTCCAGGAGGACCACGGACTCCTCCGCCAGACGGCGGGCCAGGGCGCGGTTCGCCGTCGAGTCCAGGTCGACGGGGCCCGCCGGTTCCGGCTGCCAGTCCTCGTCCAGAAGACCCAGCTCGCACTTCTGCAGCAGCACCCTGCGGGCCGCGCGGTCCACCAGCGACTCCGGGACCGTTCCGGCGCGTACGGCTGCCACCAGGGGCTTTCCATAGCACTTCAGCGTCGGCAGTTCGATGTCGACGCCCGCTTCCAGCGCCCGGTGCGCAGCCTCGGCCGGGCTGCCGGCCACCCTGTGCAGCGTCTCCAGGAAGCCGATGCCGAAGTAGTCGGATACCACCGTACCGGTGAATCCCCAGTCATCCCGCAGGAGTTCGGTCAGCAGGCGCGGGTCCGCGGAGGCCGGGACGCCGTCCGTCTCGTTGTACGCCGCCATCACCGAGCGGGCGCCGCCCTCACGCAGTGCCATCTCGAACGGGGGGAGCGTGACGTCCGCGAACTCCCGCACGCCCGCCCGGACGGGGGCCAGGTTGCGGGCGCCCGCCGAGGACGCGTACCCGGCGAAGTGCTTGAGCGTGGCGACGATCCCGGCCGACTCCAGGCCCCGGACGTAGGCCGTGCCGATCGTGCCGACCAGGTACGGGTCCTCGCCGATCGTCTCCTCCACCCGGCCCCAGCGGGGGTCGCGGACCACGTCCAGGACCGGGGCCAGGCCCTGGTGGACGCCGACCGAGCGAAGGTCGTGGCCGATGTGCCGGCCCAACTCCTCGACCAGCGGCGGGTCGAAGGTGGCACCCCAGGCCAGCGGCACCGGGTAGGCCGTCGCGCCCCAGGCCGTGAAGCCCGCCAGACACTCCTCGTGGGCGACCGCGGGGATGCCGAAGCGGCCCGCGGCGGCGATCCGCCGTTGCGCGCGGGCCAGGGCCTGGGCGCCGAGCGCCGGGTCCACGGGGGCCGTGCCGAATGAGCGGGTCAGCTGGCCGAGGCCGAGGGCGATCAGCTCGGCCCAGTCGTACTCCGCGGTCATCTCGCGCTGCAGCGGGGCGACTTCCTCGCCGTCCGTGGCCGCGCCCACCCACACGCCGTACAGCTGGGCGGTCTTCTCCTCCAGGGTCATCCGGGAGAGCAGGTCGGCGACGCGGACGGCGGCGGGCAGGGCGGGGTCGCGCCAAGGAGCGGTGGTCATGAAACTCCCGTCGGGATAGAGGTGATCACTTGCCGCCCACGCCCATCAGCCCGCCGACCAGCGCGCGGCGCGCGACCAGGTACACGGCGAAGATCGGGACACCGGAGAGGACGACCGAGGCGAGCAGGGCGGGGATGTTCACGCCGAACTGGCTCACGTAGTTGAACAGGCCGAGGGTCAGCACACGCGGACCGTCGGACTGGGTGAAGATCAGGGGGAAGAGAAAGCCGTTCCAGGCCTGGAGGGCGGAGTAGATGACGACCGTGCTGATTCCGCCCTTGGCCAGCGGGACGACCAGCTGGAACAGCATGCGGGTGGGTGAGGCGCCGTCCAGGGCCATCGCCTCGTACAGGTCCTCCGAGATGTCGCGGAGGGTGCCGGTGAGGATCAGCACCGACACCGGCATGGCGAAGGCGGCCGTCGGCAGGACGACCGCGAGGAGGCTGTCGTAGAGGTTCAGCTTCGCGATCATCAGGTAGAGGGGGACCACGACGGCCTGCGCGGGGATCGCCACGCCCAGCAGGAACAGCCGGAAGGCGGAGCCGGACCAGGCGTTTCGGGTGCGTACGGCGACGTGGGCGAGCGGGACGCACAGGACCAGGACGATCGCCACGACCGCCGCCGCCACGATCGCCGTGTTCGCCAGGAAGTGGCCGAAGCCGTTGTGCAGGACGGTGT
Organism: Streptomyces sp. HUAS 15-9; assembly: GCF_025642155.1. NCBI lineage: Bacteria > Bacillati > Actinomycetota > Actinomycetes > Kitasatosporales > Streptomycetaceae > Streptomyces > Streptomyces qianjiangensis. The sequence goes on from NZ_CP106798.1 coordinate 5,224,247, forward strand.
TGTAGTTGTCCAGGGTCGGGTCGGCCGGCGGCTTGAGGGCGTTGTTGCCGAGGGCCTGGTCCTGACGGGTGAGCGAGGCCGAGATCATCGCGTAGATCGGGACGAGTACGACCGCCAGCCAGATGACCGCGCCCAGGCCGGCCAGGGGGTTGGCGCGTCTGCTCCAGTGCCCGCGGCGGCGCCGGGCGGGCGGCTTCGCGGGCGGCTCGCCGGTCTTCACGGGGCGGGGCAGCGTATCGTGTGACACTCCGTCACATTCCTTCCCGTGCGCTGCGCATGGCGCCGAAGCCGGTCAGCCGCACCATGACCAGGGAGAGCGCCGTGGCCGCCACCACCAGGAAGGACGCGACGGCGCTCGCGTAGCCGAAGTCGTAGCTCTTGAAGCCCGCCTCGTACATCAGGTACGGCAGGATCGCCGTGTCGGTGCCGGGGCCGCCCTGGGTGAGGATCAGGACGGTCTCGAAGTAGGTCAGCGACCCGACGATCATCAGCACGCTCGACGTCGTCGCCGTGTTGCGCAACTGGGGGAGCGTGATCGAGAAGAACCGGCGGTAGCGGCCGGCGCCGTCGATCGCGGCCGCCTGGTACAGGACGTCGGGGATCTGGCGGGCCCCGCCCTGGTAGATCAGGGTGTGGAAGGGGATGAACTGCCAGCCGCCGACGAAGACGATCGCGAGGAAGGCACCGCTGGTCGAGCCGAGTGTGTCCTGCTGGATGATGCCGAAGTTGGGGTCGAGCAGGGCGTAGAAGAGCAGCGAGATCGCCGTCGAGGACAGCAGGAACGGGACGAAGAAGACCGCGGAGAGGATCGCGCGGTTGCGCTGCCGGCCCGCCGCCCACACGCCCAGCAGCAGGGAGACGACCGTCTGGAAGGCCCAGCTCACCAGCGTCAGCAGGACGGTCACCGTCAGGGACTGGGTCAGGCGGGGGTCGTCGATCAGCTTCCGCCAGTTGGCGAGGCCGACCGGCTCCGGGTCGCCCAGGCCGTTCCACTGGGTGAAGGAGAGATAGAAGGCCAGGGCCATGGGGGCGACGGCGAAGAAGGTGAAGAACAGGACACCCGGGAGGGCCCACGCGGCATGCGGGCGTCCTGCCTTCGTGGCGGTACCGGCGCTCACTTCAGACCCTGGAGCGCCGACACGAACCGGCTGGGCGAGGACTTACCCACGAACAGTTTGCTGATCTCGGTGAGCATCGGCGTCGAGACGTCCGGATCCACGGCCTGGTCCCAGCTCAGGGTGAAGGCCGGGGCCTGCCGCACCATCTGGTACTGGAACTTGGCGAACTCGGGGTTCGGCGAGGCGTCGAGCAGCTTCTCCGCGTTCGAGGTGGTCGGGATGTCGCCGTTGGCGACCAGGTCCTTGGCGTACGCCCCGGACGCGCAGTCGCGCAGGAAGGCGATCGCCGCGTCCTTGTTGGACGTACGGGCGTTCACGGACCAGTAGTTGGTGGGGTTTCCGACGACGTTGCGGATGTCGCCGGCGCCGCCCTCGACCTTCGGGAACGCGCACCAGCCCAGGTTCCGCCTGGCGAAGTCGGGGAACTTGCCGAGCTGCGTCGAGTACTCCCAGGAGCCCATCAGGTGCATCGCCGCCTTGCCCTTGGCGAAGACCGCGGGCGCGCCGCCGTTGACGTACGACACCGAGCTGAAGCCCTTCCCGAAGGCGCCGTCGTCGATGAGCTGTTTCACGGTCTCGGCTGCCTTCAGCACCGCCGGGTCGCCCCAGCCGGACGGGTCACCGTTCTTGATCTTGTCGAAGACCTCGGGCCCGCCGATGCGGTCGGTGAGGTACTCCAGCCACATGAGCTCGGGCCAGATGTCGGCGCCGCCGAGCGCGAAGGGGGTGATCCGGGCCTTCTTCAGCTTGCCGTTGATGTCCAGCAGCTGGTCGAAGGTGGTGGGCGGCTGGAGCTTGTGCTCGGCGAAGACGGCCTTGTTGTAGAAGAGGATCACGGGCTGCATGCCGCGCATGGGGATGCCGTAGTTGCGGCCGCCGAGGCCGCCCGCCGCGAGGACCGAGGGCAGAAAGCCGTCCTTGAGGACCGGGTCGGACCCGATGGTGCCGGTGAGGTCGACCAGCTGGTTCGCGTCCTTGTACGCCTTGATCGAGCCGCCGCCCCAGTTGAAGAACACATCGGGCGCGTGGGGCGAGCCCATCGCCGTGCGCAGCTTGGCGGGGTAGTCGGAGCCGGGCACCTTCTCCAGCTTGATCCTGCCGTTCGCCTTCTTCGCGGCTGCCGAGGCATTGAACCGGCTGATCGCCTTGACCTGCACCTTCGCCGCGTCGTCGCCGTACACGAAGGCGGTGAGCATGCCGCCGGCACCGGATCCGCCGGAGGAGCCGCAGGCCGAGAGTCCGGCGGTGAGCAAGGTGGTGGCGCCGGCGCCGAGCATCCAGCGCCTGCTGAAGGTACGCCCGCCGTTGGACGTCTGGGACTCCATGACAGCACCTCTCTTCCGAATGTTTCGATTTGGAGAGCGAATGTTCCGGGAACGTATGGCCAGGCAGGGGCTTCGTCAAGGGGCCGCGCAGGGATACGATCGCGGGCATGAAGCCTTCGAAGCCCGCAGAAACGCAGACCGCGACACTTGCCGAAATCGCTCGCGAGGCCGGCGTGTCCGCTCCGACTGTTTCGAAGGTCCTCAACGGCCGCGCCGATGTCGCCCCCGCCACCCGCACCCGGGTCGAGGAACTGCTGCGCGCCTACGGCTACCGGCGCCGCCGGGCCGAGGCTTCCCGCTCGCCCCTGATCGACCTGGTCTTCCACGAGCTGGAGAGCGCCTGGGCGATGGAGGTCATCCGGGGCGTGGAGAACGTGGCCCGGGACGCCGGCCTGAGCGTCGTGCTGTCGGAGTCCGCCGGGCGGCTCACCCCCGGCCGGACCTGGGCCGACCAGGTCGCCGCCCGCCGCCCGCACGGGGTGATCCTGGTCCTGTCCGGGCTCGACGAGTCCCAGCGCGCCCTGCTGACCAGCAGGTCCATCCCGTTCGTGGTGATGGACCCGGCCGGCGACCCGGGCGCCGACGTGCCGTCCATCGGCGCCACCAACTGGCAGGGCGGCCTCGCCGCCACCCGGCACCTCGTCGACCTCGGCCACACCCGCATCGGCGCCATCAGCGGACCGTCCCGGATGATGTGCAGCCGCGCCCGGGTCGACGGCTACCGGGCGGCGCTGGAGACAGCCGGGCTGCCCGTCGACCCGGGCCTGATCAGGACCGGGGACTTCCACCACGAGGCGGGCTACCGGCTCGGCCTGGAACTGCTGCGCCGCCCGGACCGGCCCACCGCCGTGTTCGCGGGCAACGACCTCCAGGCGCTCGGGCTGTACGAGGCCGCCCGCGAGCTGGGGCTGCGCATTCCGGAGGACCTGAGCGTGGTCGGCTTCGACGATCTGCCGGTGGCCCGCTGGGTGGGCCCGCCGCTGACGACCGTACGGCAGCCGCTCATGGAGATGGCCGAGGCGGCGGCCAGGCTGGTGCTCGACCTGGGGCGCGAGGCGGAGTCCTCGACGGCGACCCGGGTGGAGCTGGCGACGAGCCTGGTGGTGCGCGCGAGTACTGCGGCGCCGGTGGCCGGAAGTTGACGTATTGACGGGTGGGGCGGGCGCCCCCACACTCCTCCGCAGTCAGTCGGTTGTTCGACCGAAACTTTCGGAGGTTCCGCAATGAGAAGAACTCCCGCAACGAGAACGACTCTGAGAGGGCATTTGATCTAGGCGAATTGCCCTTTCTATTCTAGTAAGTCCCTCGCCAGGTTGGTGTCGTCTCGTCCGTTATGCGCTTGGCGAGGTTGTCGATCGAGGCGACGTGGATCATGGCCTCGGAGCTGGCGGGAAGGGTCTCGTAATCGCGAGAAAGGCGCCGGTGCAACATAAGCCAACCCAGGCTTCGCTCGACTACCCAGCGTCTTTTGACAACGTGAAAGCCGCGAACTCCGGGGTTTCTGTTGACGACTTCGACGTCGATTCCGAGACGTGCGCCGTGCTCGATGACGGCGTTCTTGAAGCCGGTGTCGACCCAGCTCTTGGCGATGGTTGGATACGTCTTCTTGGCTTGGTCGAGAAGACGTATTCCTACGGCGTTCTCGGAGAGGCTCGCGGCGGTGACAGTCACGGCGAGGATGAGTCCGATCGTATCGGTGAGTATGCCTCGCTTGCGGCCGACGATCTTCTTGGCGGCGTCCGTTCCCTGGCTGGTCAGGGGCACGTTGGTGGAGGTCTTCACGCTCTGGGTGTCGATGACGGACCCTGTGGGTTCGGGCTTGCGCCCTTCCTTCACGCGGGCGAGCCCGGTCAGGTCGTAGTTGAGCTGGGCGAGGATTCCCTCATCGCGCCAGGCGGCATAGTAGGCGTAGACGGTGCCGTAGTTCGGGAAGTCGTGTGGGAGGTATTTCCAGGGGATTCCCGTGCGGTTGATGTAGAGGAGTGCGTTGAATACGTCGCGCAGGTCGACCTTGGTAAGCTGCCCGGTGGGTCTGCGGTCGAGCCGGGCTTTTCTCCAGGCCGTCAACGTCGGCTCGATTAGGGCCCATCGGGCGTCGGAAAGGTCGCTGGGGTACGGCTTCCGCTGGCTCACGTTCCAGAGGGATCATGGGTGTGACGGAAGATCGGGTTCCGGTGATCATCGGGCGGTTCCGTGCCATCTCTACGTCAGACACGCTTCGAGGATCGAAGCCGAGCGAAACGGGCGGGCAGGTCCGGAAGTCTTGAAGTGATGAAGCGCATTGATCCGCCGAAAGACCTCAAACTGACACAGCGACAGAACTCGCATACCGGCATGAGGCATACCTGAACGCCCACTGAGAACCGGCTTACCCCTGGCGTCCCTCGTGACCGGGCTCGCCCTGCTGCTCACGGCACCCGCGGCGCACGCCGCCGACACCCCGCTGCGCGATCTCGCCGCCGCCGAGGGCAAGGTCATCGGCACGGCGGTCACCGGCTCCAAGCTCACCGGTACCTATGGCGACGTAGCCGGGGCGCAGTTCGGCTCGCTCACCCCCGGCAACGCCATGAAGTGGGGCACGGTCGAGCCGGCCCAGGGCTCCTTCAACTGGGCCGAGGCCGACCAGATCGTCGCCTTCGCGCAGGCCCACCATCAGCAGGTGCGCGGCCACACCCTGGTCTGGCACAGCCAGAACCCGAGCTGGCTGACCAACGGCAGCTGGACGTCCGCCCAGCTGAGCGGCCTGCTGCAGAACCACATCAGCACCGAGGTCACCCGCTACAAGGGCAAGGTCGCCGCCTGGGACGTGGTCAACGAGCCCTTCAACGAGGACGGCACCCACCGCTCGACGCTCTGGTACGACGGCCTCGGCTCCGGCTACATCGCCAGCGCCCTGACCTGGGCGCACGCCGCCGACCCCGACGCCAAGCTGTACATCAACGACTACAACGTCGAGGGCGTCAACGCGAAGAGCACCGCCCTGTACAACCTGGTCAAGTCCCTGAAGGCGCAGGGGGTTCCGATCGACGGGGTGGGCCTGCAGGCGCATCTGATCCTCGGCCAGATCCCGGCCACGCTCCAGCAGAACGTCCAGCGCTTCGCCGACCTGGGCGTGGACGTGGCGATCACCGAGCTGGACGTACGGATGGCGCTGCCTTCGGACAGCACGAAGCTGGCCCAGCAGGCCGCCGACTACAAGTCGGTCGTCGCCGCCTGCGTGGCCGTGACCCGCTGCGTCAATGTCACCGTGTGGGGCTTCACCGACTCCGACTCCTGGGTGCCGAGCACCTTCCCGGGGTACGGGGCGGCGACGCCGTACGACGAGAACTACGCGCCGAAACCGGCGTACTACGGGATCGCCGAGGCCCTCGGCGGCGGCACGACCACACCGCCTCCGACCGGCGCCTGCGCGGCGACGTACAGCGTGACCAGCCAGTGGAACACCGGGTTCACCGGGCAGGTGCGGATCTCCTGCTCCGGTGCCTCGCTGTCGTCCTGGAAGGCGAGCTGGACGTACGGTGCGGGCCAGCGGATCACCCAGGCGTGGAACGCCACCTGTACCCAGTCGGGCGCGGCGGTCTCGTGCGTGAACGCCTCGTACAACGGATCGGTTCCGGACGGCGGTTCGGTGACGTTCGGATTCAACGCGTCGTGGAGCGGCGGCAATCCGGTGCCCACGGTGACGCTGGGCTGAGCCACGGCCGGACCCGGGCTGAGGGGACGCTGAGAAGCCTGAGATTTTCCGCAGAAAACGGCATCTCGCCCCGGAACCTAACAATCCCCTAATAATTCGGACTTACGTTCTTGCCGTGACCGTACACGACGAGAACGGCGACGAGCGCAGACGGTTGGGCCGGCGGTCGAGGGCGCTGAAGGCCGCCGGTCTCACCCTGGCGGGAGTACTGGTGCTCGGCATCGCCGCCGGAGGCTGGGCCTACTGGCACCTCGACAACAACATCAAGAGCGTCGACATCAACAGCGCGCTCGGCGACGACCGCCCGGCGAGAGCGGTCGTCACCCCGTCCGCCTCCGCTTCCCCGCTGCCCACCGAGGCCGTGAACATCCTGGTCCTGGGCTCCGACTCGCGCAGCGGCAAGGCGAACAAGGAGCTCGGCGGCGGCAGCAGCTCGGGCGCCCGCTCCGACACGGCGATGGTCGTGCACATCGACGCGGGCCGTACGGAGGCCACCGTCGTCAGCATCCCCCGCGACACGCTGGTCAGCCGCCCCTCCTGCCCGCTGTCCTCCGGGGGCTTTACGGCGGCGGCCTACAACGCCATGTTCAACAGCGCCTATTCGGTGGGCGGCCCGGTGTGCGCGGTCAAGACGGTCGAGTCGATCACGGACGTCCGCATGGACCACTACATCGAGATCGACTTCTCGGGCTTCGCGAAGCTGGTGAACGCCCTGGGTGGAGTCACCGTCACCACCGATGAGGACATCGACGACGACAAGAGCCATCTGCACCTCGCGGCGGGCACCCACCACCTGAACGGCAAGCAGGCCCTGGCGCTCGCCCGTACCCGGCACGGCATAGGCGACGGCAGCGACCTCGGCCGGATAGGCCTGCAGCAGAAGCTGGTGAAGGCCCTGCTGGAACAGATGGCGGCCACCGACCTGCTCACCGACCCCGCCGAGCTGTACCGGGTCGCCGACGCGGTGACCTCCAGCCTGACCACGGACACCGGCCTCGACTCCCTGAAGGAACTGACGCGCCTCGGCCAGAGCCTGAAGGGCCTGTCCTCCGACCACGTGAGAACGCTGACGATGCCGGTGGTCACGGCCCCGTCCGACCCCAACCGCGTGGTGGCGAAGGAACCGGCGGCGAGCGAACTGTGGGACTCCCTGCGGGCGGGCTGAATCGCCGTACGACCTGCGGAAACTCCCGAGGAAGCCGGGGCGTGGAAAAAATCTCCGGAGAATTTCGGGGTGCGTGTCGATTCGGGTGCCTCCCGTTCGACGCATGGGTGAGAGGCGGGGAGAGGCCCCGCCGACCGGACCGAAGGAGCCACCATGCCCCGCTATCTGTCGCTCGTGCGGATCGACGAGTCCACCGCCCCCGCCGACGGCCCCAGCCCCGAGCTGATGCAGCGGATGGGCGAGCTGATCGAGGAGATCACCAAGGCCGGCGTCATGCTCGACACCGCTGGGCTGACCCCCTCCGCCCAGGGCACCCGCGTGCGCTGGGAGGGCGGCGAGCTCTCCGTCACCGACGGACCGTTCACCGAGTCCAAGGAGGTCATCGGCGGCTACGCGCTCATGCAGTGCAAGGACAAGGCCGAGGCCCTGGAATGGGCCAAGCGGTTCCTGAAGGTGCACGAGGCGCACTGGACGGTGACCTGCGAGGTCCGCGAGATCGCCGAGGGCTGACATTTCTTGGCGTACGGCCGAGCTGGTGGCGTTGCATGGTGGGCTTTGACATCCTCTCCCTCTCTCAGGAAAGGGAGATTCCAACCTGGGTGGGTTGAAGTTCACGGACGCTCGACCGCTGGTTCGGCAGTGTCGTCCCCCCGGCACGGGCCGAGGGCCCGGGGCGGCTTTCGCCGTCCTGTCCTGCCGCGACGTTGGTTGCTGCGTTGGTGTCGGCGTTGCAGGTGAAGCCGCAGACGGTGCAGACGAACTCGGCTTGGCTCTTGCGCGAGTTCTTGTCGATCCATCCGCAAGCGCTGCAACGCAGCGAGGTGTACGGGGCGGGTATGTCCTGGACCCGCCCCGGGGCCTTGTGCTCGGTACGTTGACGTAGCAGGCCCCAGCCCTGGGCCAAGATCGCCTTGTTCAACCCGGCCTTCTGGCGCACTCGGTTGCCGGGCCGGTCGACAGTCCCCCTGGCTGACGCAGTCATGTTCTTGATGTTCAGCTTCTCGAACCGGATCAGGTCGTAGTCGCGGGCGAGCATGCCGCTGGTCTTCTCGCACCAGTCCTTGCGACGGTTCGCCTCACGGGTCTTGAGCTTGCAGACCTTCGCGTACTCCGCCGCCTTCCGCGCACTGCCTTTCGGGGCGCGTGCGGCGCGGCGCTGATGCTTTCGGATCTGAGCACGTTCCCTGGCCGTGAGCTGAGGGCAGTTCAGCCTTCGGCCGTCCGACAGGGCGGCGGTGACTCAACGCCCCGGTCGATCCCGATGACCTGTCCCGTTCCCGGTGGGCCGATCGGCGAGGGGATTCGCGCGAAGGCCACGTGCCACTGACCGCTGCGGAATGTGACCCGGAACGTCTTCGCCGCCGGAAGTTCGGGCCGGGTGAGACGGAAACGCACCCATCCGCGGCCGTGTACCTTGACGTGGGCCCGGCGTCGGTTGAGCTTCTGTACCACTACCGAGCGGCCCATGACCTGCTTGCCGGTCTTCGGATTGAGCATCGGCGTGCGGTCGGTGTTGAACTCCGGCACCCGGTCGGTGCCGATGACACGGAAGCCTTCATGCCGGTGTTTCTTCCGCCATGTCGGCTCGCCGAAGCCCGACGTGAACCTCGCGGCTTTGGCTCGGGCGAAGTCCTGCAACGCCTGCTGCTGCACATCGGCGTTTCCGTCCCGCAGCCAATCGTTCTCGGCTCGTGCTTCGGTGAGTTGGCGGCACTGCTCGGCAAAGCCCGGTGCGGGCTTTCTCCCGATCCTCCAATGAGAGTGCTGCTCAACCGCGAGATTCCAGACGTACCGCGCGTGCGCGCAGTGTTGGAGCATCTGCTGCTCCTGCTGCGGCGTCGGGTACATGTGAAATCTCGACTTGGCCCCAATGTAGGGCCATACTCAAAGTGTGATCAAGCTCAACCTCCGACTTCCCGAAGATCTCTATGCACAGGCCAAGGTCGCGGCAGCAGCCGATGACCGATCCCTGAACTCCTGGCTGGTGGCAGTGGTGCGACGCGCGGTTTTCTTGGAGGAGATGCCGAAACGTCCCGCCCGTGACCCGGCCGACACTGACAGACCCGACGACTGTGCAGACTCGACCAGGCTCTGAAGGGGCGGCACGCCCCGCGGAGAGAACAGTGGAACAGCAGCCCACCGAGCAGCCTCCCGAGCGTCCCGAGCAGCCCCCCGCCTCCCGGGCCATCGAGACCGTCTTCCGGCTGGAGTACCCGCGCGTCATCGCCGGCGTGACCCGTATCGTCCGCGATGTCGGTATCGCGGAGGAGCTCGCGCAGGACGCCCTGGTCGCTGCCCTGGAGCAGTGGCCCGGGGACGGTGTGCCCGACAACCCCGGTGCCTGGCTCATGGCCACCGCACGGCACCGTGCCGTGGACCTGGTCCGGCGCCGCGAGCGCTACGCCCGCAAGCTGGCCGAGATCGGCCGGGACCTGGAGACCACCGCTCCGCCGCACGAGCCCGCCGATCCGGCGGACATCGACGACGACCTGCTTCGTCTCGTCTTCACCACCTGCCATCCAGTGCTGTCCGCCGAGGCACGGATCGCCCTCACCCTGCGTCTGCTGGGCGGTCTGACGACACCGGAGATCGCCCGCGCCTTCCTCGTGCCCGAGCCGACCGTCGCGCAGCGGATCGTGCGCGCGAAGCGCACGCTGGCGACGAAGAACGTCGCCTTCGAGGTTCCGTACGGGCCCGACCGCGAGGCCCGTCTCGGCTCCGTGCTCGACGTCATCTATCTGATCTTCAACGAGGGGTACGCGGCCACGGCCGGGGACGACTGGCTGCGCCCCGCGCTGTGCGAGGACGCCCTGCGCCTGGCCCGTGTCCTGTCCTCCCTCATGCCGAAGGAACCGGAGGTCCACGCCCTGACCTCCCTCCTGGAGTTCCAGGCGTCCCGCGCCGCGGCCCGCACCGGCCCCGACGGCGCACCGGTCCTCCTCAAGGACCAGAACCGCCGCCGCTGGAACCGCATGCTCATCGCCCGCGGCATCAAGGCCCTCGCCCGCGCGGACGCCACGGCGGTCGGCGCCCCCGGTCCGTACGCCCTCCAGGCCGCGATCGCCGCCTGCCACGCACACGCGTACTCCTACGAGGAGACCGACTGGACGGCCATCGCGACCCTCTACGGCCTGCTCGCCGCCCGCGCCCCGTCCCCGGTCGTCGAACTCAACCGCGCGGTCGCCGTGTCCATGGCCGAGGGCCCGGGCCCGGCCCTGGCGATCGTCGACGACCTCGCCGCCGAACCCGCGCTGCGTGACTACCACCTGCTGCCCAGCGTCCGCGGCGACCTGCTGGCCCGCCTCGGGCGTACGGCGGAGGCGCGCGCCGAGCTCGCGCGGGCCGCCGAGCTCACCCGCAACGCGCGGGAGCGGGAGCTGCTGGCCGCGCGGGTGAGGAGCTCGACCGGCGGCCATGACCGACACGGCGCTCAGCCGTTCGCGGGCGCCCCGAGCAGCATCGTCGGGGCGCCCGCGACGCGTGTGAGGAAGACCGTCGCCGAGTTGGGCCCCTGCGGCTTGACCTTCCGCCGCAACTCCTCGGGCTCCACGGCCGACCCGCGCTTCTTCACGGTCAGCGAGCCGACCTCGCGCTCCCGCAGCAGCGCCTTCAACTTCTTCACACTGAAGTGGAGTTGGTCGGTGATCTCGTAGGCGGACGCGTACGGCGTCGGCCGCAGTTCGTCCGCCGTGACGTACGCGATGGTCGCGTCGACGAGCCCGCCGCCGACCGACTCGGCCACCTCGGCGACCAGATGCGCCCGGATGACGGCCCCGTCGGGCTCGTACAAGTAGCGCCCCACAGGCCGCACTCGGGGGTCCGGCAGCCCCCGTCCGAGCAGCGACCGCGGCCCTGGCAGCAGCGTGGCCCGTACGGCGCCGGGCCGGATCCCGGCCCCGAACCACAGCACCGCCTCCTTCACGTCCCCGCCGTCGGAGATCCACTCGGCCTCGGCGTCGGCCGGGACCGTCTCGTGGGGGATGCCGGGTGCGATCTTCAGCGCGGCGACCCGGGCCGCCGAGGCCGCGCCGACCGCCCACGAGAGCGGCGGGGAGTACGCCTCCGGATCGAAGATCCGCCCGCCCGTCGCCCGACCACCACCCCTCAACGACGCGCTTCGCGCGGCCCCTCCTGGTCTGCCGCCCCGCCGTGCCGGGTCGACGAACACGGCGTCGTAGGCGGACGTGTCCACCTCCGTCACGTCCGCCTCGCGCACCTCGATCAGCTCGGCAAGGCCCAGCGCCTCGGCGTTCGCCCGCGCCACCTCCACCGTCAGCGGATCCCGGTCCACGGCCAGCACCCGGATCCCGGCGCGCGCGAGCGCGAGCGCGTCGCCGCCGATGCCGCAGCACAGGTCGGCGACGGAGGTCACCCCCAGATCGCGGAGGCGTCCCGCCCGGTACGCCGCCACGCTCGTCCGTGTGGACTGCTCGACCCCGTTGGGCGTGAAGAACATCCGCTCGGCGTCCTCGGCCCCGAACTTCGCCGCCGCCCGCTGCCGCAGCCGGGCCTGGCCGAGGGCCGCCGACACCAGATCCGCCGGGTGCTCGCGGCGCAGCCGGGTGGCGACGGCGAGTTCGTCGGCGGGGGCCGTGCCGCGGACCTCGTCGAGGAGGGCACGGCCCTCGGGGGTGAGCAGGGAGCGGAAGGGGAGGAGGTCGTTCACCGGGTCATTGTGGGCCAGTCGGTGGATGGTGCGCCTCCGGCGGCGGTGCCTGCCCCGGTTCGGGGCCGGGTCCTGCGAGGATCCGGCACCATGCGAGCAGTCGTACAAAATGACAAAAATAGGGCCCTGAAGAGGGCTGGTCTCCGTGCGGGCGTCGCCGCGCTCGCCGTCGCCGCCGGCGTCTCCGGCTGTTCGGGGCCGGGCCCGGACAGCGGTGTACGCCCCGCTCCGGGCCAGCAGAGGCTCCAGGCACCCCCCGCACGCGCCCTGGACTCCTACGCCACCCGGCTGAAGGCCGACCGCGCCGCCCTCGCGGCCGCCGCGCGGCACTGGGACCTGGACCAGGTCCCCCTGATGCCCCCGGCGCCCCCGGCCCGCAAACCGCGGATCACCGCCCGCGCCGGCTTCGAGGTCGACGGCCAGGAGGAGGAGAAACTGCCGCCGGTCTTCACCACGATCCCCACCAAGCAGAAGGTCGTCTTCCTCACCATCGACGACGGCGCCGAGAAGGACCCGGCGTTCCTGCGCATGATGAGCGACCTGAAGGTCCCGTACACCGCCTTCCTCAGCAACTACCTGATCAAGGACGACTACGCGTACTTCCGGCAGATGCAGGCCGAGGGCATCACCCTCAACAACCACACCCTCCACCACCCCTATCTGCCCGGTCTGTCCTACGAGGAGCAGAAGAACGAGATCTGCGGCATGCAGGGCGTGATGGAGAAGTGGTTCGGCAAGGCCCCCACCGTCTTCCGCCCGCCCTACGGCAACTACAACGGCGACACCCTGCGCGCCGCCAAGTCCTGCGGCATCAAGTACGCGCCGATCTGGGACGAGGAGGTCTTCGTCGACCACTGGGAGTACCGCGAGGACGACAAGAGCCTGCACCCCGGCGACATCGTGCTCACCCACTTCCGGGGCCGTGACGACTGGGACGGCACGATGGTCGACGACATGCGCCGTTTCCTGAACAAGGTCACCCGCGAGGGGTACGCGGTGGCACGCCTGGAGGACTACCTGTGAAGCGGCCGAGGGGGCGGCGGCGGTGCCGGGCACTGACGGCGGCCGTGCTCGCCTCGGCCGTCCTGCTTCCCGTGAGCGGCTGCGCCCAGTCCGTCGACCCCATCGAACGGCTGGGCAAGAAGGCGGCCGCGCGGGTACGGCCGCGCGGTCCCGACGGCGAGCAGGCGTACCGGCGCTGGGGCCTGGGTTCGCCGCTGGCCCCGGCCCCGACGCCCACGGTGCGTCCCGTGGGGCGGCACACCAAGGGCCGGTCCCTGCCTCCGGTGGTGGACCGCGTCCGCACCCGTGACCGGGTCGTCTTCCTCACCTACGGCGACGGCGCCGAGAAGGACTCCCGGTTCGCCGACATGGTCCGTGAACTGCGGCTCCCGGTCAGCGTGTTCCTCACCGACCGCGCCGCCGGACCGGGGTACGCCCGGCTCGCCCGCCTCCAGTCGGCGGGCGCCGGCGTCCAGAACCACACCCTCGGCCACACCTCGCTGCGCGGACTGTCGTACGCCGGCCAGCGCGCCGAGATCTGCGGCCAGCAGGACAAGCTCAAGTCCCGCTTCGGCCGGCGCCCCAGCCTCTTCCGCCCGCCGCACGGCACGTACGACAGGACGACCCTGCGCGCGGCCGACGACTGCGGTGTCTCGGCGGTGGCCCTCTGGCGTGCCGAGACGACCGCCGACGGCATCACCTACACCCACGGCCCCGAACACCTCCGCCCGGGCGACATCGTCAACGTGGCCCCGGACGACACCACGGGCCCGACCCTCTGCGACCGCACGGCCCGCGTGCTGCGCCGCGCCCAGTCCCGCGGCCTGACGGTGGGCCGCCTGGAGGACTACTTGTGAGGCGCCGCTAGCGTTGCGGCCTGACGGACTGAGTGACGGACTGGGAGATACGCCCCGCATCGACGGCGGACTCCGAGCCGGCGGCGGAACTGCGTGCCGTGGTGCTGAGAGCCGATCTCGAACGGCTGGGTCGGTACGACGAGCACCGGGTACGGCAGCGACTGCGCGACGGCTTCGTCCTGGACACGGAGGACGAGGGCCGCCACCCGCAGGCGACGGCGGCGCTCAGCCACGACCAGCACGTCCGGCGTTTGAGGACGAGGCCGTTCAGGCCGAGGCGAGGGTCTGGGGGTGGCAGCCCCCAGGGGGCGGTCACCGCAACACCGGGCCCGCCGCACAGACGTACGCCGACAGCGGAACCACGGCCGACGCGCCGCAGGCATTGGCACTCCGCTTGACCGAGTGCTAATCGCGGTCATAGTCTCGGCCCTGGCACTCCCCCCTGGAGAGTGCCAACAACGCGACGGGCAGGTCCGGCACCCGCGACGACGGATCGACCTGGTCGCCACCTCAGACAGTTAACCCCGTGAGATCTCCGAAGGGGGAGGTCGGATCGTGACGACCGCCAGCTCCAAGGTTGCCATCAAGCCGCTCGAGGACCGCATCGTGGTCCAGCCGCTCGACGCCGAGCAGACCACGGCTTCGGGCCTGGTCATTCCGGACACCGCCAAGGAGAAGCCCCAGGAGGGCGTCGTCCTGGCCGTGGGCCCGGGCCGTATCGAGGACGGCAAGCGCGTCGAACTCGACGTCAAGGTCGGCGACGTCGTGCTCTACAGCAAGTACGGCGGCACCGAGGTGAAGTACAACGGCGAGGAGTACCTCGTCCTCTCGGCTCGCGACGTGCTCGCGATCGTCGAGAAGTAATTCACCCGAAAGCACATTTCGTTGCTTTGAGCTGCGCCCTTGGCCCCCGCGACCCATAGGAAGCCGGGCGCCGGGGGCGCAGTTTTCGTTCATCCAAGATTTCCGAGAGGGCTCACGCTGTCATGGCGAAGATCCTGAAGTTCGACGAGGACGCCCGTCGCGCCCTTGAGCGCGGCGTCAACAAGCTTGCCGACACGGTCAAGGTGACGATCGGCCCCAAGGGCCGCAACGTCGTCATCGACAAGAAGTTCGGCGCCCCCACCATCACCAACGACGGCGTCACCATCGCCCGCGAGGTCGAGGTCGAGGACCCGTACGAGAACCTCGGCGCCCAGCTGGTGAAGGAGGTGGCCACCAAGACCAACGACATCGCTGGTGACGGCACCACCACCGCCACCGTGCTGGCCCAGGCGCTCGTCCGCGAGGGCCTGAAGAACGTCGCCGCGGGCGCCTCCCCGGCCGCCCTGAAGAAGGGCATCGACGCCGCGGTCGCCGCCGTCGCCGAGGACCTCCTCGCTTCGGCCCGCCCGATCGACGAGAAGTCCGACATCGCCGCCGTAGCCGCGCTGTCCGCCCAGGACCAGCAGGTCGGCGAGCTCATCGCCGAGGCGATGGACAAGGTCGGCAAGGACGGTGTCATCACCGTCGAGGAGTCCAACACCTTCGGCCTGGAGCTCGACTTCACCGAGGGCATGGCCTTCGACAAGGGCTACCTGTCGCCGTACTTCGTGACGGACCAGGAGCGTATGGAGGCCGTCCTCGACGACCCGTACATCCTGATCACCCAGGGCAAGATCGGCGCCATCGCCGACCTGCTGCCGCTGCTGGAGAAGGTCATCCAGGCCGGTGCCTCCAAGCCGCTGCTGATCATCGCCGAGGACGTCGAGGGCGAGGCCCTGTCGACCCTGGTCGTCAACAAGATCCGCGGCACCTTCAACGCCACCGCCGTGAAGGCCCCCGGCTTCGGCGACCGCCGCAAGGCGATGCTGCAGGACATGGCCATCCTCACCGGTGCCACCGTCATCTCCGAGGAGGTCGGCCTCAAGCTCGACCAGGTCGGTCTGGACGTGCTCGGCTCCGCCCGCCGCGTCACCGTCACCAAGGACGACACCACGATCGTCGACGGGTCCGGCAAGACCGAGGACGTGCACGGCCGCGTCGCGCAGATCAAGGCCGAGATCGAGAACACCGACTCCGACTGGGACCGCGAGAAGCTCCAGGAGCGCCTCGCGAAGCTGGCCGGCGGCGTGTGCGTGATCAAGGTCGGCGCCGCCACCGAGGTGGAGCTGAAGGAGAAGAAGCACCGTCTGGAGGACGCCATCTCCGCGACCCGCGCCGCGGTCGAGGAGGGCATCGTCTCCGGTGGTGGCTCCGCGCTGGTCCACGCCGTCAAGATCCTGGACGACAACCTCGGCAAGACGGGCGACGAGGCCACCGGTGTCTCCGTGGTCCGCAAGGCCGCCGTCGAGCCGCTGCGCTGGATCGCGGAGAACGCGGGCCTCGAGGGCTACGTCATCGTCTCCAAGGTCGCCGAGCTGGAGAAGGGCAACGGCTACAACGCCGCCACCGGCGAGTACGGCGACCTGGTCAAGGCCGGCGTCATCGACCCGGTGAAGGTCACCCGCTCCGCCCTGGAGAACGCCGCCTCCATCGCCTCCCTCCTCCTCACGACCGAGACCCTGGTCGTCGAGAAGAAGGAAGAGGAGCCGGCCGAGGCGGGCCACGGCCACGGTCACGGCCACGCCCACTGAGCGACACGCTCCTGAGCGAAGGCCCGGCACTCCCCGCGGAGTGCCGGGCCTTCGCGCTGTCTACTGTTCCAACTGGTCGAGAGCGCCCAACTGTTGCATCAGCCCCAGCTGGTCGTGCTGCCACCAGGTCTCGGCGATCTTGCCGTTGTCGCCGAACCGGAACAGCGTCATCCCGGTCATGGCGACCTTCCTGCCGGTGGGCGCGATCCCCAGGAAGTCGCCCTTGTGCGTGGCGTTCCAGGTCCACCGCGCACAGGCCCGGTCGCCCTGGGCGAGCACGTCCTCGACCGTGAAGGTGAAGTCGAAGGCGTCCCGCCACATCCGGTACTCGCTGAGGGCGTTGTCCAGCCCGATCGTGTTCTGCGGATTGATCGGATCGTGGCTGTGGATGTCCTCGTCGAGCAGGTCGTTGAGCGGCGGCAGCTCGCCCGCGGTGGCGAGCGTGTCCAGGAACCGCCGTACGGTGCCCTCGTACAACTGCTCGTCCCGTACGACGTCCAGGTCCGTGAACGTGGGCATCTCGTCGCACAACGCGACCAACTCCCGGAAGATCCGGCCGGTCTCCGGGAGGTTGGAGTTCCGCATCGCGTCCTCGTACGTCGGGAACTCCACCACTTCGACGATGTGCGACGCGTCCGAACGGTCCTTGCCGACCACCGCGTGCGTCGCCGTCCGCCTGCCCCTGGTCTGCTCGACCCAGTCGTCCATCAGCCGGCTCATCTCGTCCAGCCGGCTGGTCTTGCACTCGATGAGCTGTACGAACGTCATGAGGCCACCTCCGGTCCCCCCCGGGTCCGGCTCTGTCACGCCCATTTTCCCACCGGAGCGGCACGATGCCCTGCGTTCACGCTCTCTCCTTTGCGGGCCTCGGCTCGCCCGGATCCCCTGGTGTCAGACCCCGGTGCGTGCCCCCGTGACGGCCCGCCGCGCGAACTCCACCACGTGCTCGCGCAGATCCACCTCGGGCGCGGCCGTGCCCAGGATCAGCCGTGCCATCTGCGGCACCGCGTGCGGCCACACGGCCAGGCCGATCAGGGTCAGCAGCACGGGAGCGACCTCGGCGGGCGCCTCCTCGCCCAGGGCCCGGGGGAGCTCCATGCTCCGCGCGAGCGCGGCGATCTTGTCCTCGTAATGACGGCGTCGGCTGTCCTCCCCCGGCAGCACCTCGTTGCGGTAGTGCAGGCCCTCCCACAGCAGAAGCCGCACGAGCACGGGGTTGTCGCGGTGGAAGTCGTAGACCCGCCCCACGTACTCGGCCGGATCGTCCCCGCCCTGGAGCGGTACGGCCTCGGCGACCTCGTCCAGAGCGCGCGCCACGACCGCGTCGAAGAGTTTCTGCTTGTTGCCGAAGTAGCCGTAGATGCGCTCCTTGTTGACCCCCGCGCTCGCGGCGATGCGGTCGACGCGCGCGCCGGCAATTCCGTGAGCTGCGAATTCTTCGTTCGCGGCGGTGAGCAGCCGCTCCTTGGTGTGGCCAGGGTCCCGTGTCATGACTGCAGGCTAGGCCGCCATGCCCCCGATCGCCAACCAACCAGATGGTTGACAACCAACTAGTTGGTTGATTTAGTCGTCGTACAGACGCCGACCGGATTGGAATCCGTCATGACCACCGTCGCTCCCCGCCCCGCCACCATTGCCAAGACCGCGGCTGCCGAGACCGTCACCGCCGCGACGGCCGCCGCTCCCCGGACTCCGGTGCGGGCCCGGGCCGTGTCCCCGGCGGCGCTGCCCTCCATCCACACCCGGTTCCTGTTCACCTGGCTGTCGGTCTTCGCGGCCCTCACCCTCGCGCAGCTCCTGATCGGCCCCTATGTCATGGGCTTCCCGGTGCTGCTGCGCAACCTGATCGTCACCGGTGTGGTCGTCCCGGCCGTGGTCTACGCCCTGCTCCCCACGCTCCTGAAGGTGCGTGCCGCGGTGCTCCGCCACCGCGCGTGACGCCCGCGCGAGCCGGAGCATGCGCGCCGGACCCGGCAAGCGGCCATGAACTGGAGGCCGGGGTGGGCGTCTTGGACGAAGAGGGCGTGCTGCATGGACGAAGAGACGGAAGCAGAGATCCTGCCTACTGAGGCCCGTACTTGCCTACTGGGGCCCGTGCTCGCTTACTGGGGCCCGTACTTGCGACCCGTCTTCGAGGTGATCCCGCCGAGCAGTGCCCGGGGTGTGACCTTCACGAGTCCCATCAGCGTCTTGTAGCGCGGGTCCGGAATGGACAGCGACTTCCCGCGCGCCAGATCGGCCAGCGCCGCCGTGACCAGCTTGTCCGCGTCCAGCCACATCCAGCCCGGGATGTTGTCCGTGCCCATGCCGGCCCGCTCGTGGAACTCCGTGCGCACGAAGCCGGGGCACAGCGCCATCAGCCGTACGCCGCTGCCGGCCAGGTCCTTCGCCGCACCCTGCGTGAACTGCACGACCCACGCCTTGGACGCCCCGTACGTGCCCCGCGGGACGAACGCGGCCACCGACGCGACGTTCACCACCCCACCGCGCCCGCGCTCGCGCATCGCCTCCGCGGCCGCCGAGGTCAGCCGCAGCACCGCCTCGCAGTGCACCTTGAGCATCCTCAGCTCGTCGGCCATCGACACATCGAGATAGCGGCCCTTGTTGCCGAAGCCCGCGTTGTTGACCAGCAGGTCGACGGGGTTCCTGCGGTCGGCCAGGCGCGCGGCGACCGTTTCGATGCCGGCGTCCTCGGCCAGGTCGGCCGTCAGCACCTCGGCCTCGATGCCGTGCCGGTCGTGCAGCTCGGTCGCCTGTTCGTGCAGCCGTTTGGTGTCCCGTGCCACCAGGACGAGGTTGTGCCCGTCAGCCGCCAGCCGCCGCGCGAACGCGGCACCGATTCCCGCGGTCGATCCCGTAATCAGAGCCGTTGTCATGGCCCAAGAGTAGTTACCCGGGCTGAAGGAGTCCGTGTCGTGACGGCGGCTCAGGGCTCGTGCCGAAGCCCGTACTTGCCGGGGTACTTCGCCACGTACTTCCGCGCTTCCTCAAGTGCCTCCGGATGCAGGGCCGTACCCGCGGCGAGCACGCGCGGCAGCAGCTCCCGCCGGGTCGTCTCCGCACGGAACTGCAGCGCCACCGTCACGTCGTGGTCCGGCCGGTGCACGATCTCCACCCGGTCGCCCGCCCGGATCCCGCCCGGCTCGATCACCCGGAGGTAGGCACCCGGCGCACCCTTCTGCGTGAACCGCTTCACCCACCCCCGCTCGCCCAGATGGGCCTGGAAGGTGCGGCAGGGTATGCGTCCGCAGGTCACCTCCAGCACGAGCGCCGGGCCGATCCGCCAGCGCTCGCCGATCAGGGCGCCGGACACGTCCAGGCCCTCGGTCGTGAGGTTCTCGCCGAAGGCGCCGTTGGCGAGCGTGCGCCCCAGCTCCCGCTCCCAGTCGTCGAGGTCCTCGCGCGCGAACGCGTACACCGCCTGGTCGTCGCCGCCGTGGTGGCGCAGGTCGCACACCGAGTCCCCGGCGAGTCCGCTCCCGGCCGTGTTTTTGGGGCCGGGTGCCGCCACCTGCACCGGCCCGTCGACGGGCCGCTTGTCGATGCCGGTCAGGCCCTCGGGCTGGTCCGTGTACTCCGCGGCCCGCGCGTGGCCCAGGTTCACCGAGAGAAGCCTCATGGCCACACGGTAAGGGAGCGACCTCAAAGCGTCGACGCATTATTGGGCGCGAAACCCAAGGGTGACTTATGATCGGAGGGTGATCGAGGCCCGTCATCTCCGCGTCCTGCGCGCCGTCGCCGGCACCGGCTCCTTCTCGGCGGCGGGGCGCGAGCTCGGCTGCACCCAGCCCGCCATCAGCCAGCAGATGAAGTCCCTGGAGGCCTCGGTCGGCACCCCGCTGCTGGTCCGCAGTGGTCGCGAGATGCGGCTGACCCAGGCGGGCGAGGCACTCGTCCGGCATGCCTCCGGGATCCTCGCCGGACTCACGGCCGCCGAGGAGGAGGTCGCCGCGATCGCCGGCCTGCGCGCGGGCCGGGTCCGGCTGGTCTCCTTCCCCAGCGGCAGCTCCACCCTCGTCCCCACCGCCCTCGCCGCCCTGCGCGCCGCGCACCCCGGCACCCGGGTCTCCCTGGAGGAGGCGGAGCCCCCCAGGTCCGTGGAGCTGCTGCGCGAGGGCGACTGCGACGTGGCGCTCGCCTTCCGGTACGAGGGCGCGGCGGGTGCCGAGGAGTGGGACGACCTCGTGGTGCGGCCGCTGCTGACGGACCGGCTGGTCGGCCTGGTGCCCGAACGGCACCGTCTCGCGCGCGCGGAGTCCGTCGCGATCGGCGAGCTCGCCGGGGAACCCTGGATCGCGGGCTGTCCGCGCTGCCGCGGTCAGCTGGTGGAGGTCTGCGAGGGCGCGGGCTTCACGCCTCGTATCGACTTCGCCACCGACGACTACCCGGCGGTGGTCGGCCTGGTGGGCGCGGGTCTCGGCGTCGCCGTCCTGCCTCAGCTGGCGATCGAGTCCGTACGTCCCAGGGGCGCGCGGACGGTGGTGCTGGAACCGGCGGTGCGGCGGGAGATCGTCGCCCTCACTCTGCCCGATCTGGCCCAGGTGCCGGCGGTCGCGGCGACGCTGGAGCAGCTGGCGGGGGCGGCCCGCAGACAGTGAAGTCGCGGGCACGTGTGCGCGTGGAAAACGAGGGCAGGCGTACGCATGCCCTCGTGCGGTGATGTGTCGCTCTTTGAAAAAACGTTCCTTCAGTCGTGCGAGGCGGCGTCCGCGTTGGACGTGGAAGCCGACACCAGCCGGTTTCTCGCCCGCCCCATGAGCTCTTCGCGCTCGTCCTCGGTCAGGCCGCCCCACACGCCGTACGGCTCGCGCACGGCCAACGCGTGCGCCGCGCACTCCGCGCGGACCGGGCACCTCATGCAGACCTCCTTCGCCGAGTTCTCTCGAGCGCTCCGAGCCGCCCCGCGCTCACCTTCCGGATGGAAGAAGAGCGAACTGTCGACCCCACGGCAGGCAGCCAGGAGCTGCCAGTCCCACAGGTCCGCGTTCGGTCCGGGAAGGCGGGAGAAATCTGCCATTACGTGACCCCTTGTAGCCGTTCTGGGCGGATACGGTGCCAACGACCGTACATCTCCGGTCTAAGGAGATGAAAATATGACTCATTGCGAATCTAGCCCCAGACACCGTGAAACGGGAAGAAAATGGGCTAAACGGGGCATAGGTTGTGATGAAAAGTTGAGGGTCTGTCGGGCATGTCTGCCCCGTGTCCGCCCCCTCACGTAGAGTGCCGAAGATGACAGGCAGCCCCGTAACTCTTTCGAGTGACCGTCGTTGAGAGTGCGGAGGCGGTTGAAAACACAAGAGCTCGGGCAGGCGTCCGAGACGGTCGACCGCACAGGTGACGATTCCGTACCAGCCTGGAGGCACAAGGTGACGCGCATCAGCTGCGGAGGGCGGCCATGACATCCGTCCTCGTCTGCGACGACTCCCCGCTTGCCCGAGAGGCGCTCCGCCGCGCGGTCGCGACCGTGCCCGGCGTCGAGCGCGTGACGACGGCGGCCAACGGCGAGGAAGTCCTCCGCCGCTGGGGCGCCGACCGCTCGGACCTGATTCTGATGGACGTACGCATGCCCGGACTGGGCGGCGTCGAGACCGTGCGCCGGCTGCTGTCCGCGGACCCCGGCGCGCGCATCATCATGCTCACCGTCGCCGAGGACCTCGACGGCGTGGCCCTCGCGGTCGCCGCCGGCGCCCGGGGCTATCTGCACAAGGACGCCTCACGCGCCGAGCTGCGCGCCACGGTGACGCAGGCCCTCGCCGACCCGACCTGGCGGCTCGCTCCGCGCCGGCTGCGCTCGGCCGAGATGGGCGCCGCGCCCACCCTCACCGCGCGCGAGATCCAGGTGCTGGAGGGCATGAGTCACGGCCGCTCCAACGCCGAGATCGGCCGGGAGCTGTTCCTCTCCGAGGACACGGTGAAGACCCACGCCCGACGCCTGTTCAAGAAGCTCGGCGCCTCGGACCGTGCGCACGCGGTGGCGCTCGGTTTCCGGTGGGGACTGGTCCGGTAGGAGAGTGAACGGTAGCGGGGGTGCGGACGGTCCGGGGCTCCCCGCCTGCCACCTGGCGGGCGGGGCCGACCGGGTGCCCGCTGCTCGTTTCGCCGCGGATGACGCATCCTTGAGGTGTGGAGTCTCTCGGGGACGAGTCGTTCGAGCGGAAGGGGAGGGCGCAGGGGATGAGTTCCGGCGCACCTGCTCATAACGCTTCAGTGCACAACCACGGGCACGATGCGACGGACCGGACGGCCGCAAGGCACCATGGACCGATGCGCGACGACGAGGCGGGCACGGCCCACGGGGTGATCGGTGCCCTGGTGCATCGCGCCGTCGACGGGGACGAGCAGGCCACGCACGACCTGCTCGCCCATGTCCACCCCCTGGCCCTGCGCTACTGCCGCACCCGGCTGTCCCGGCTTCCCGGTGACGCCCGGCACTTCGTCGAGGACCTCGCACAGGAAGTCTGCGTCGCGGTCCTGCTCGCCCTGCCCCGCTACAGAGACACGGGCCGCCCCTTCGAGGCGTTCGTCTTCGCCATCGCCTCGCACAAGGTCGCCGACCTGCAGCGCGCCGCGATGCGCCACCCCGGTTCCACGGCCATTCCCTCGGACGAGATGCCGGAGCGCCCGGACGACTCCCTGGGCCCCGAGGAGCGCGCGCTGCTCAGCAGCGATGCCGAGTGGGCCAAGAAACTGCTGGCCAACCTTCCGGAGAACCAGCGCGAACTGCTGCTGCTGAGGATCGCCGTGGGGTTGACCGCGGAGGAGACGGGTCAGATGTTGGGAATGTCACCCGGAGCGGTACGGGTGGCCCAGCACCGGGCGCTGAGCAGACTGCGGGCGCTTGCCGAGCAGTAACCCCTGTGCAGTAAGCCCCTTCTTTGAACAGGCGGGCCGTCCGTTCCGTACGAACACACGAAGCCCGAAGTCACTCAGAACCGTGGAATGAGTGAGCCACGCTTCCCGTTAGCATGGACATCCGCACCGATCAAGGCCATTTGGGGAAGGTGTCATGACTGCCAACGTCGACGGAGTGCCCGGAAAATTCGCGACACTCGGGCTGACCTACGACGACGTGCTGCTGCTGCCGGGCCCGTCGGACATGGCACCCGACGAGATCGACACCGCCTCGTACGTCTCCAAGAACGTGCGGGTCAACATCCCGCTCCTGTCCGCCGCCATGGACAAGGTCACCGAGTCGCGCATGGCGATCGCGATGGCCCGCCAGGGCGGCGTCGGCGTACTGCACCGCAACCTCTCCATCGAGGACCAGGCCAACCAGGTCGACCTGGTGAAGCGCTCCGAGTCCGGGATGGTGGCCGACCCGATCACGGTGCACCCCGACGCCACGCTCGCCGAGGCCGACGGCCTGTGTGCCAAGTTCCGCATCAGCGGCGTCCCGGTGACGGACGGCAACAAGAAGCTCCTCGGCATCGTCACCAACCGTGACATGGCCTTCGAGTCGGACCGCAGCCAGAAGGTCCGCGACGTCATGACGCCGATGCCGCTGGTCACCGGCAAGGTCGGCATCTCCGGCGCCGAGGCCATCGAGCTGCTGCGCAAGCACAAGATCGAGAAGCTGCCGCTGGTCGACGACGACGGCATCCTCAAGGGCCTGATCACGGTCAAGGACTTCGTCAAGGCCGAGCAGTACCCGAACGCCGCCAAGGACGCCGAGGGCCGCCTGCTGGTCGGCGCCGCGGTCGGTGTCGCCGGTGACTCCTTCGAGCGCGCCCAGGCCCTGATCGAGCGCGGTGTGGACTTCATCGTCGTCGACACCGCGCACGGCCACTCCCGCCTGGTCGGCGACATGATCGCCAAGATCAAGTCCAACTCCTCCGGCGTCGACGTCATCGGCGGCAACATCGCCACCCGCGACGGCGCCCGGTCCCTGGTCGACGCGGGCGCGGACGGCATCAAGGTCGGCGTCGGCCCCGGCTCCATCTGCACGACCCGGGTCGTCGCCGGCATCGGCGTCCCGCAGGTCACCGCCATCTACGAGGCGTCCCTGGCCGCCAAGGAGGCCGGTGTCCCGGTCATCGGCGACGGCGGTCTGCAGTACTCCGGCGACATCGCCAAGGCCCTGGTCGCGGGCGCCGACACGGTCATGCTGGGCTCGCTGCTCGCGGGCTGCGAGGAGTCGCCGGGCGAGTTGCTGTTCATCAACGGCAAGCAGTTCAAGTCGTACCGCGGCATGGGCTCGCTGGGCGCCATGCAGTCCCGTGGCGAGCGCAAGTCGTTCTCCAAGGACCGCTACTTCCAGGAGGGCGTCGCCTCCGACGAGCAGCTGATCCCCGAGGGCATCGAGGGCCAGGTGCCCTACCGCGGCCCGCTGTCCTCCGTCGTCCACCAGCTGGTGGGCGGTCTGCGCCAGTCGATGTTCTACGTCGGCGGCAGGACCGTGCCGGAGCTGCAGGACAACGGCCGGTTCGTCCGGATCACCTCCGCGGGTCTGAAGGAGAGCCACCCGCACGACATCCAGATGACGGTCGAGGCACCGAACTACACGCGGAAGTGACGCACGCGCGCGTGGAGCGGATTTTCCGCGGCTGAGACGTCGAAGAGGGCGGCCCCGGAGCTTTCGGGGCCGCCCTCGCCGTACCTCCGCGGGAGCGGTGCCCTGCCCGTCGGCGATACTGGAAGACGCTGAACGCATCAGGGAAAGGCCACCATCGTGACTGAGATCGAGATCGGGCGCGGCAAGCGCGGCCGCCGGGCGTACGCCTTCGACGACATCGCCGTCGTCCCCAGCCGCCGTACGCGGGACCCGAAGGAGGTCTCGATCGCCTGGCAGATCGACGCCTACCGCTTCGAGCTGCCCTTCCTGGCCGCCCCCATGGACTCGGTCGTCTCCCCGGCCACCGCGATCCGCATCGGCGAGCTCGGCGGCCTGGGCGTGCTGAACCTCGAGGGCCTGTGGACGCGGTACGAGGACCCGCAGCCCCTGCTGGACGAGATCGCCGAGTTGCCGGCCGAGGCCGCGACCCGCCGTCTCCAGGACATCTACGCGGCTCCCATCAAGGAGGAGCTGATCGGCGCGCGCATCAAGGAGGTGCGCGACTCCGGCGTGGTCACGGCGGCCGCGCTCTCCCCGCAGCGCACGGCGCAGTTCTCCAAGGCGGTCGTGGATGCGGGCGTCGACATCTTCGTCATCCGCGGTACGACGGTCTCCGCGGAGCACGTGTCGTCCTCGCACGAGCCGCTGAACCTGAAGCAGTTCATCTACGAGCTCGACGTCCCGGTGATCGTGGGCGGCTGCGCCACCTACACCGCGGCCCTGCACCTGATGCGCACCGGCGCGGCCGGCGTCCTGGTGGGCTTCGGCGGCGGCGCCGCGCACACCACGCGCAACGTGCTGGGCATCCAGGTCCCGATGGCCACCGCCGTCGCCGATGTCGCCGCGGCCCGCCGCGACTACATGGACGAGTCCGGCGGCCGCTATGTGCATGTGATCGCGGACGGCGGCGTCGGCTGGTCCGGCGACCTCCCGAAGGCGATCGCCTGCGGCGCCGACTCCGTCATGATGGGCTCCCCGCTGGCCCGCGCCACGGACGCGCCCGGCAAGGGCCACCACTGGGGCATGGAGGCGGTCAACGAGGAACTGCCGCGCGGCAAGAAGGTCGACCTGGGCACCGTCGGCACCATCGAGGAGATCCTCACCGGCCCGTCCCACAGCCCCGACGGCTCGATGAACTTCTTCGGCGCCCTGCGCCGCGCCATGGCCACCACCGGCTACAGCGAGCTCAAGGAGTTCCAGCGGGTCGAGGTGACGGTGGCGGACTCGCAGCACAGGCGGTAGTCCGTACGACGTGAGGGGGCCGGTCGCCTGGTGAGGTGACCGGCCCCTTTCGCATGCCCGAGCGGGCCCGCGGGGGCGCGTGGGGTGGTGTGGGGGCGTGCGGTTGCCTTCGGGGCGAATACGGGCTGGTGAGCGGGGCCGAGGGCGATAACGTCCGTGTCGGCGCCCCAGGTTCCTGGAGCGCCCCCTTCCAAGGACATGGTTCCGGGCCCCAGCTCCTCGGGGCCCGGCCCGATTTCCGACGGACCGTTCACCGGGCTACTGGGCGGTGTCGTGGAAGGGGGCGCCCATGGGTCGTCACCGCAAGCCCACCCGCTGGGACCGGATCCGTCTGTGGACGGTCAAGTGCCGGAGGAGGTGGATCTTGCGGATTTTCGGATGGTGAGCGGCCGCCCCCATGAGACCTAGGGGCGGACACTCCGTGCTCCATCCAGGAGCCTGCCGCAGTGCCCTCTGCGGTGGGCTCCACCTTTTGCGTCGGACGGTGAGCGGCCGCCCCCACGGTAACTAGGGGCGGACACTCCGTGCTCCATCCAGGAGCCTGCCGCAGTACCCGCTGCGGTGGGCTCCACCTGCCTCAAGGTACCGGCGGGTGATCCCCCACGCCACCAACCCGGCGGCTCCGCACCTCACGCGCCCCCGTGCGCAACCCGTGCGCCGGTCAGGCCGCGGCCTTCCTCGCGCCCGAGAACGCGGCCCATGCGGCGATCGCGAGGAACACGAAGGTCAGCGGGTCGGCGTCGGCCTTCCAGGCTTCCTGGACGACGTCGAAGTGCTGGAAGAACACCTCGTTGAAGCTCCGTCCGAAGGTGTCGGCGATGATCATGGCGTCGCCGACCAGCTGGCCGATGTAGACGGAGCCCAGCGCGAGGACGGGGCTGACGACGGCCAGCGCGGGGTTGCGGCCGCCGAGCTTGCCGGCCGCCACGCCGATGACGAAGCCGACGCCGACCGCCGCCCAGCCGATCTCGTGCTTGGTGAGACCGATGACGAGGCCGTAGATCCCGGCGGCGACCACGGCGGCGCCGAGGGCCGCGACCAGGCCGAGTGCGATGTTGTCCTTGCTCGGCGCGGGCGGCGCCGGGGGCGGCGGTACGGCGCCCGGCTGCGCGGCGTACGGGTTGGCGCCCGGCTGCTGGGCGTACGGGTTGGCGTCGGCCGGGCCGGGCTGGGGCTGCGGCTGAGGCGGCGGAACTGACTGGCTCATGACAGAGATCCCCCCACGGGACACGAAAAACCGACCGGGCATGCCGGTTGGAGAACTGGATGGCAGAGCGGTGATGCGCACGCACACGTGTGCGGCGAACGTGGTGGAGATTAACAGGCCCCACCGACAACGCCCCCGCGGTTTTCCCGCTCAGAGCCGGTGCGCGGCCCCGGTCGGCGTGGCTCCCCGCGTGTCGAGGAGCAGCTGCGCCTTCACCGTCAGGCCCTGGAGGTCGTACGTCCGGTGCTGCTGGAGCAGGATCGTCAGGTCGGCGTCGGCGGCGGCCTCGTACAGGGAGTCCGCGCGCGGGACCGGACGGTCCAGGACACTCCAGGACGGCACGAGCGGGTCGTGGTAGCTGACGGAGGCGCCCAGTTCCATCAGCCGGACCGCGATCTCATGGGCGGGTGTGCCCTGCTGGTCGGCGAGGTCGGCCTTGTAGGTGATGCCGAGCAGCAGCACGCGCGCGCCGCGGGCCGACTTCCCGTGCTCGTTGAGGAGGGCCGCGGCGCGTTGGACGACGTACCGGGGCATCCCGCTGTTGACCTGCTGGGCCAGCTCCACCATGCGCAGCGTGCGTCCCGGGTGCCCCGTCAGGTCCTGCGGGACGCCGTGGCCGCCGACGCCGGGACCCGGCCGGAAGGCCTGGAAACCGAACGGCTTGGTCTCGGCGCAGCGGATGACGTCCCACAGATCGACACCCAAGTCATTGCACAGGACGGCCATTTCGTTGACGAGCGCGATGTTGACGTGCCGGAAGTTGCTCTCCAGGAGCTGCACCGTCTCCGCCTCACGCGGTCCACGCGCGCGTACGACCTTGTCGGTGAGCCGTGAGTAGAAGGCGGCCGCCGACTCGGTGCAGGCGGGGGTGAGGCCCCCGATGACCTTGGGGGTGTTGGCCGGGGCGAAGTCGCGGTTGCCGGGGTCGACACGGCTCGGCGCGTAGGCGAGGTGGAAGTCGCGGCCCGCACGCAGTCCCGAGCCCTCCTCCAGCAGGGGCCGCAGGAATTCCTCGGTCGTGCCCGGTTGCACGGGCGACTCCAGGATCACGGTGGTGTGCGGGCGCAGCCGCTCGGCCAGGGTGCGGGCGGCCGCCTCCACCTGGCCCAGGTCGAGCCCGCCGTCCGCACCCCGTGGGGTCGGCGCGCAGATCACCGCGGTGCGCACCCGGCCCAGCCCCGCCGGGTCGCTGGCCTGCCGGAAGCCCCCCGAGAGCATCCGGCGCAGTTCGGCGGGGCTGAGCGGGCCGGCCTCGGGCCCGGTGGCGTATCCGAGCGTGGGGATTCCGGCGGCCACCGCGGCCTGGGCGAGGGGCAGGCCGTAGGGACCGAGTCCGATGACGGCGAGGTCTGCGGGCATGGGGTGGGCCGTCCTTCCCAGTAACCGAAGCGGGACAGGTGCGCAAGCCCGGTGGACAGGACGGGCGAGCGCAATGTCAGACTAGGAGTAAATATGACCCTTATGCGGGATTGTTTCCCTGTGTCTTCCGGGGGTTCCGCGTCTGTTGTCCACAGGCTGGGGGCGAGTGGTGGCTGAAGTCGGGCATCCCGGTCAGAATTTGGGCAGGAGGAGACGGACCGGGCTTCGCCCACCGGGTGCGGCCGACGCGACCGATGTGATCGACAGCGGGAGGCAGCGGTGAGGACAGCGACACTGGGGCCGGCACAGCGCGCCGAGTCACTGGCGGCCATGGCCGAGCGTGAGCTGGACGTACTGGTCGTGGGCGGTGGAGTCGTCGGCTCCGGCACCGCGCTGGACGCGGTGACCCGCGGTCTGTCCACGGGACTGGTCGAGGCCCGTGACTGGGCGTCGGGCACGTCCAGCAGGTCCAGCAAGCTGATCCACGGCGGCCTGCGCTATCTGGAGATGCTCGACTTCGCCCTGGTCCGCGAGGCACTGAAGGAACGCGGACTGCTGCTGGAGCGGCTCGCCCCCCACCTGGTCAAGCCCGTGCCGTTCCTGTACCCGCTCCAGCACAAGGGCTGGGAGCGTCTGTACGCCGGATCGGGCGTCGCGCTCTACGACACCATGTCGATGGCCCGAGGTCACGGCCGCGGCCTGCCGATGCACCGCCACCTGAGCCGCCGTCACGCCCTGCGCGTCGCCCCCGCCCTGCGCAAGGACGCCCTGGTCGGCGCACTGCAGTACTACGACGCGCAGATGGACGACGCCCGCTATGTGGCGACGCTGGTGCGCACGGCGGTGTCGTACGGCGCGAAGGCGGCCAACCGCGCGCGCGTGACCGCCTTCCTGCGCGAGGGTGAACGGGTCGTCGGAGCCCGGGTGCAGGACGTGGAGGGCGGCGGCGAGTACGAGATCCGCGCCAAGCAGATCGTCAACGCCACCGGCGTGTGGACCGACGACACCCAGGCGATGGTGGGCGAGCGGGGACAGTTCCACGTCCGCGCCTCCAAGGGCATCCACCTGGTCGTGCCCAAGGACCGCATCCACTCCACGAGCGGTCTGATCCTGCGCACCGAGAAGTCCGTCCTGTTCGTCATCCCGTGGGGCCGCCACTGGATCGTCGGTACCACCGACACCGACTGGGACCTCGACAAGGCGCACCCCGCCGCGTCCAGCGCCGACATCGACTACCTGCTGGAACACGTCAACTCGGCCCTCGCGGTGCCGCTCTCGCGCGACGACGTCCAGGGTGTCTACGCCGGACTGCGCCCGCTGCTGGCGGGCGAGTCCGACGCCACGAGCAAGCTGTCGCGCGAGCACACCGTGGCGCATCCGGCGCCGGGGCTGGTGGTCGTCGCGGGCGGCAAGTACACGACGTACCGGGTCATGGCCAAGGACGCTGTCGACGAGGCGGTGCACGGTCTCGACATGCGGGTCGCCGAATGCGTCACCGAGGACATTCCGCTGCTGGGCGCCGAGGGCTACCGGGCGCTGTGGAACGCGCGGGCGCGGATCGCCGCGCGCACCGGGCTGCACGTCGTGCGGGTGGAGCACCTGCTGAACCGGTACGGCTCGATGGCGGAGGAGGTCCTCGACCTCATCGCCGCCGACCCCTCCCTGGGCGAACCGCTGCAGGCGGCCGACGACTATCTGCGCGCCGAGGTCGTCTACGCGGCGTCGCACGAGGGCGCCCGGCACCTGGACGACGTGCTGACCCGCCGCACCCGCATCTC
Organism: Streptomyces sp. HUAS 15-9; assembly: GCF_025642155.1. Lineage (NCBI taxonomy): Bacteria > Bacillati > Actinomycetota > Actinomycetes > Kitasatosporales > Streptomycetaceae > Streptomyces > Streptomyces qianjiangensis. The sequence continues at coordinate 5,254,829 of NZ_CP106798.1, forward strand.
CATCGAGACCTTCGACCGGGGCACCCGCAGTGCCCGCGAGGCCGCAGAGCTCATGGCGCCCGTTCTCGGCTGGGACAAGGACCAGATCGGGCGCGAGGTGGAGCACTACGAGAAGCGGGTGGAGGCCGAGCGGGAGTCGCAGCTCCAGCCGGACGACCAGACGGCGGACGCGGCGCGGCTGGGGGCGCCGGACATCGTTCCGCTCTGAGCCGGCCCGGCGACTATCACCTATCACTCGAACGAGTGCCACGAGGCGGGATCTTCGTTCGGAACCCGCTCGTTCTACCGGGTGCGGGGGCAGAACTCGGCCGCGAGCAGCGCGGGTTCGAGGTTCGGGTTCGCCATCGTGTCCGTGTTCACGCGGAAGGTGAGGACACGGCGTCCGTCGACGGTGGCCGCGGTGCGCACATAGCTGCCGGAGATACGGCCGTTGTGTCCCCACACCGTGGTGCCGCACGGGAGCTTCGTCGGGAATATCCCCGAACCGTACGAGCCGTGTGCGGTGCGGGTGTTGAGCATCTCGCGCAGCAGGCGCGGGGGCAGTAGCTCGCCGTCCAGCAGGGCCGCGTAGAAGCGGTCCAGGTCGTCGAGCGTGGTCACCAGCTCGCCCGCCGCGCCGGCCACGCGCGGGTCGAGATCGGTGACGTCGGACCCGTTCGCCGTGTGGGCGCGGCCGTGCGGGGAGGGGAGTGTGGTGCGGGATCCGGGAAAGGAGGTGCCCGTCAGACCCAGGGGAGCGATGATGCGCCGCTCGGCCTCGGCGGCGTAGGAGTGGCCGGTGACCTGTCGGACGACCATGCCGAGCAGGACGTAGTTGGTGCTGGAGTAGGAGAAGCGGCCCGAACGGGCCGGAGGGAGGGTGAGTGCGATGGTCACGGCCTGAAGCGGGGTCAGGGGGACGGTGCCTCTGGTGACCGCGGTGAAGTCGGCGAGACCGCTGGTGTGGGTGAGCAGTGCACGCAGGGTGATGCGCCGTCCGTCGGCGTGTGCTCCGCGCACCACGCCCGGCAGATACCGCTCAACGGTGTCGGACAGGGACAGCCGGTGTTCGGCGGCGAGTTGCAGGACGACCGTGGCGACGAAGGTCTTGGTGATGCTGCCGGCCCGGAAGTGGTCCGCGCGGGCGATGTCCCGGCCCGCCTGCGCGTAGTGGGAGGAGGGCGCGTCGCCGGAGCCGTCCTCGTCGCGGGACAGCAGGGCCGCGGCGGGTGCCCTGCCCCGGGTGACGAACAGCGGGAGGATCGCGTCGGCCGCCTCGGCCCGGGTCGCGGTACAGACCACGAGAGGGCCGACGAGGAGGGCCAGGGACGCCGATATGGCCGACAGTGTCCGAAGTGGCGGCATCTCGTCTCCTCCCTTGTCGTGGCCATCATCCACCGGAGCCGGAATGCTTGCTTCAATGAGTCCCCAGGTACGTGGGACCGTCGACGGGGTGACCGGCACCCTGGGGCATTGACCACTTGTCGGGTGAGGGACAATGGAGGCTCTGTCAGGGCGGGTTGCATGAGGGGACGCATGTCGGAGGCGGAGCGGGCGGGGACATCTCGTCAGGACACTCGTCAGGACAAGAGCGAGCGTCTTCTCGCCGGGCGGTACCGGCTGGGAGATGTGCTCGGCCGCGGCGGCATGGGCACGGTGTGGCGCGCCGAGGACGAGACCCTCGGCCGGACGGTCGCCGTCAAGGAACTGCGGTTCCCCTCGAACATCGACGAGGAGGAGAAGCGGCGCCTGATCACGCGCACCCTGCGCGAGGCCAAGGCGATCGCCCGGATCCGCAACAACAGCGCGGTGACGGTCTTCGACGTGGTCGAGGAGGACGACCGGCCCTGGATCGTGATGGAGCTCGTCGAGGGCAAGTCCCTTGCCGAGGTAGTCCGGGAGGACGGCCTCCTGGAGCCCAGGCGTGCGGCCGAGGTCGGGCTCGCGATCCTCGACGTGCTGCGTTCCGCGCACCGCGAGGGCATCCTGCACCGTGACGTGAAGCCGTCCAATGTGCTGATCGCCGAGGACGGCCGGGTCGTGCTCACCGACTTCGGCATCGCGCAGGTCGAGGGCGACCCGTCCATCACCTCCACCGGCATGCTCGTCGGCGCCCCCTCCTACATCTCCCCGGAGCGGGCCCGGGGGCACAAGCCGGGACCGGCGGCGGACCTGTGGTCGCTGGGCGGCCTGCTGTACGCGTCGGTCGAGGGCGTGCCGCCCTATGACAAGGGGTCGGCGATCGCGACGCTGACCGCGGTGATGACCGAGCCGCTGGAGGAGCCCAAGAACGCGGGCCCGCTCAGGGACGTCATCTACGGTCTGCTCACCAAGGACCCGGCCAAGCGCCTCGACGACGCAGGCGCGCGGGCCCTGCTCAACATGGTGCTCAACCCGCCCGAGCCGGAGGCGATGGACGCGACGAGAGTCGTTCCGCTACCGGCCCAGCCCTCGGGCTCCGAGGGCAAGCGGGGCGAGGAGGCCGGGGAGAAGCTGCGCGGGGCGCTGCGTTCGGTGCGCAAGGCTGCCGGGGCGGCCACGTCGGCGGCCGCGGCACGGACGAAGAACAGCGGCGAGGGCGAGGGCGAGGGCGCGAACGCGTCGGGAGCCGCGGGGGCTTCGGCGCCCGGGAAGGCCGGGGGTGCCGGTTCCGCGGCGGCGGGTAAGGCGGGCAACAAGAGCGCGGGCGTCGCGGGTTCGGGCTCCGCGGGGTCGGTCTCGACGCCGGGCGCGGGGTCGGATGCCCGGGAGCGGGGTGCGCAGGGCGTCAATCCTACCGGTGGCAAGCAGAGTTCGGGGTGGCCCGTGGTGCCGCCGCCGGACCTGCCGCCGCGGCCGGTGCCCAGGGCGCCGCTCACCGACGTGGTGCCCAGGCGCACGCTGGTGATCATCGCGGTGGTGGTCGCGCTCGCGATCATCGGCACCGTGCTGGTGCTCATGTTCCCCGACGGTGACGGCGACAGCGGCTCCAAGGGGGCCAAGAGCGGCGGGGGTTCCAAGGTCACGGCGAGCGCCGACACCAAGAAGGACACGAAGGACAAGGACGACGGCACCCGCGCCGACGGCGACAGCTCGAACTCCGCGACGGCGGGGAACGCGACCACGGCCACGCCGAGCGGCGTCGGCTCCGCCGACTCCTCCGGCTCGGGCGGTTCCAAGGACGGCGGGAGCGCGCCGGTCGTCTCCACCCGCAAGAGCGGCCAGGGGTACTCGATAGGGCTGCCCAAGGGGTGGTCGTACCGGACCACCGACAGGGCCGGTGACCGTTACACAGGGCCGGACGGGCAGAAGCTGCTCGTCGCTTGGACAAGTACGCCCAAGAACGACCCGGTTGCGGACTGGAAGAAACAGGAGGGTGCCATGGTGCGTGCCCAGTACCAGAGGATCCGTATAGAGAAGGTCGACTACCGCGGCTGGAACACGGCCGACTGGGAGTTCACCTACGTCGAAGGTGGCACGAAGTTCCGCACCATAGACCGCGGGTTCGTGGTCAACGGCCACCTCGGCTATGCGCTGATGTACACCGCGAAGGCCTCGACGTGGGGCGACGAGACGCGCAAGGACACCTGGAAGACGCTCACGGGGTCCTTCCGACCCAAGTCCTGAGCCGAGCGGGCCCCGGGAGTCGGTTCGCGGCGGGAGAATCTCTCATCCCTCAATGTGAATTGCCAACGGCACGTATCGTGAGTGGTTGCGGACCGTACGCATCCAGCTGTGTGCGCGCAACGGGCCGCAAGGCGAACGGATTTGACCGACCGGGCGGCCGGGGGAGGCAACGTGGACGACTATGCGGGTCGGGTGCTCGCCGACCGCTACCGCCTGCCGCTGCCGCCCTCCGACGAGTACGAACTCACCGAGACCCGGGCCTTCGACACCTACAGCGGGCAGGAAGTCCTGGTACGGCAGGTGCCGTTGCCGGAGGTCGTCGAGGCGGAGGTGCTCGACGCGGACGGGCTGCCCGACGGTTTCACCGCGCGTGACCGTGCGTCACGGCGCCCGCCGACCGCGCGGGCGGCCACGCGCGGCCCACCGACCCGGCCGTGCGGCGCGCCCTGGAGGCCGCGCAGGCCGCGGCCGGCATCCCCGACCATCCGCGGCTCGACCAGGTCTTCGACGTGTTCGCCGAGGGCGGTTCGCTGTGGATAGTGAGCGAGTTGGTGTCCGCGCGCCCGCTGGCCGCGCTGCTGGCCGAGAAGCCGCTGACGCCGTACCGGGCGGCCGAGGTCGCCTCCGACGTCCTGATGGCGCTGCGGGTGCTGCACGCCCATGGCTGGGTGCACCGCAACATCACCGCCCGCACGGTCCTCGTCTGCGACGACGGCCGCGTGATGCTGACCGGCCTCGCGGTCGGCGCGGCGGAGGAGGCACTGTGCGGGTACGACCCGGTGCCGGTCCAGGAGGGTTTTCCGGCAGGGCAGGCGGAGCCGACGGGCGGCGCGGCGGCCGGACCCGCCGGAGGTGGCGGGCGTGGCGCCGGTGGTCCGGGTGCTTTTGCCGGTGCCCCCGGCCCCGGTGAGGTCGATCCCGAGGCGGCTCGGCGTGCCGCGATCCAGGCGCGGGCGGCCGGAGGGCTGCCCGAGACCGGGGCGGACGGTCCCGGCGCGGGCGGAGCTTTCGGAGAGCCCGCACGCCGGGCGTTGGAGAGCGGCGGGGACATCCGCGCGGCGCGGGCCGGGGCGATCGCCGCGTACCGCGCGGGCGCGCGGGCTGCCGCCCGGGTGCAGGAGGCCCAGAACGGGCGGGCCGCGCTGCCCGGGGCCCGTCAGCCCGCCGAGGGCGACACCGGCACAGCCTCCCAGGCCAATGGGGCGGCCCAGCCGCCGTACACCGCCGGGCAGGGCGAGGAGCAGAACCACCGCACCCACACGATGCCTCCCGGCCAGATCGCCGACCCCTACGGCGTCCACGCCGCCCCCTGGCACGGCGCAGTTCCCCGCACCACCCCCGGCGACGCAACCCCGGCGGTGGAGGGCGGACATCGGCCATCGGCCCTTCCTCCGGCCGAATCCGAGCCGGGAAGCCCCCTGGGAAGCCCCCCTGCCCCCGGGGCCGGTCAGGGCTCGGGCCCTGCCCCCGCCCTGGACGCCGACGGGCTGATTCCCGCGCCCGTACTTCCGCCGCAGCGGGGCCGTGTCCCCGGTTCCCGCCTCGGCACAGGCGGCGGTGTCCCGGCGCCCGCCGCCGACCCGGACGGACCGCCCCTCCCGGCCCCCGCCACCACCGACACACCGCGCCCACCTGCCCGCTGGGACGAACCGGCGGCCGCGGCTCCGCCCCGGCGTGGACCGGCCACCGCGCTCGCGGCCGAGCGGGCCCGGCAGGTGCGGATGACCGTCGTGGGGCCGGTCACCGAGCGATGGGCGCCGGAGCAGGCCGGTCCGGTGCACGAGAACTGGCAGCTGGCGGCGCCCATCGGGCCCGCGACCGACCTGTGGGCGCTCGGGGCGCTGCTCTTCCGGGCCGTACAGGGGCACGCTCCGTATCCGGAGGAGTCGACGGCCGAGCTGGTGCAACTCGTGTGCGCGGAACCGCCCGCCTTCGCGGAGGAGTGCGGGCCGCTCAGGCCGGTCGTCGAGTCGCTGCTGCGCCAGGACCCCACCGAGCGCCTGGACTTCGAGGAACTGCGCGGCTGGCTGCGGTCCCTGGTGCGGTCCGCGCCCGAGCCCGAGGCCGGCGCGCACGTCGTCGCCGCCCCGCCCGTCGATCCGAGCCGGCTGCCGATCGTGCGGCGGCGCGGCGAGCTGGTGCGCAGGCGGCGCGCCGGGCTGCCCGCGACCAGCCCGCACGGGCGGCACAAGCGGGCCAAGCAGGAGTCCGGGTCCCCGCGCCGACTCGGCCGCACCCTCCTCCTGCTGATCCTGCTCCTGCTGGCCGGTGCGGTCGCCTACGCCATGCTCTTCATGCCGAAGGCCGACAGCAGCGACGCGGCGAGCGGTGACCGCACGGGATCCGCCGGTCAGGCGAGCCAGGCGCCCGCGCCCAGCGACAAGCCGACGAACGGGCAGAGCGCGGGGACGCCGAGCGGCCCGTCGGCCTCCGAGTCGGCCCCCTCCACCGAGACCCAGACCACCACCGACCCGGACGTCGCCGACGGCTTCACCCTGCGCAAGGACCCCGAGGGCTTCCAGGTCGCCGTGGCCAAGGGCTGGGACCGCACGCCCAAGAACGGGCTGGGACAGGTGGTGTACGCGCACGGGGACTTCGAGCTCATCGTCGTACCGGGGCGGGACCGGGCTGCCAAGTACGGCAGTGATCCGATGACCTACCAGCGGGAGAAGGAGAACGAGCTCCAGCCCTACCGCGACTCCAGCTGGGCCACGGCCACCGGCCTCAGGACCATCCAGGTGGGCGACCGGACCATGGCGGAGGGGCAGTTCACCTGGACCGACGACCAGGGGCGCGACCTGTTCGTCCGCAACATCGCCATTCTCGTCGGCGGCCGCTACCACGTGGTGCAGGTCCGCGGTCCGGAGGCGCAACGGGACGAGGTGACGCGGCTGTACGAGCAGGCTTCGGCGACGTACAAGTACACCGGCTGAACCGTTCTGCGCTTTGGTTCCCTCATTTCACCAGAAGCGAAAACCGTCACAGTGCGGTTTCCTTGGGACCCCGCTTGTTCCATGCGGGCAGGCCGGTCCTTAGTCTGACCCTGTCAAGAGCATTGCGGGGCAACGTGAATCAGATGCAGGGCCTGCTCATCGCGGGCCGCTACCGGCTTGCCGAATCCATCGGCAGCGGCGGCATGGGCCGGGTGTGGCGCGCCCACGACGAGGTGCTGCACAGGGCGGTCGCCATCAAGGAGTTGACCGCCGCACTCTACGTCTCGGAGAGTGACCAGGCCGTCCTGCTCGCCCGCACCCGGGCCGAGGCCCGCGCGGCCGCGCGCATCAACCACTCCGCCGTCGTCACCGTGCACGACGTTCTCGAACACGACGGCCGCCCGTGGATCGTGATGGAGCTGGTCGAGGGCAACTCGCTGGCCGACGCGGTCAAGGAGCAGGGGCGGCTGGAGCCGCGCGAGGCCGCGCGCATCGGACTGTGGGTGCTGCGGGCGCTGCGCGCCGCGCACTCCGCCGGCGTTCTGCACCGCGACGTCAAGCCCGGCAATGTGCTGCTCGGCCAGGACGGCCGGGTCCTGCTCACCGACTTCGGCATCGCCCAGATCGAGGGCGACACCACCATCACCCGTACGGGAGAGGTCGTCGGCTCGGTCGACTACCTCGCCCCGGAGCGGGTACGCGGCCACGACCCGGGCCCGTCCTCCGACCTGTGGGCGCTGGGCGCCACGCTGTACACGGCGGTGGAGGGCCGCTCGCCGTTCCGCCGCACCTCGCCGCTGAGCACGATGCAGGCGGTCGTCGAGGAGGAGGCGGCCGACCTCCAGTACGGCGGCCCGCTCGGGCCCGTCATCACCGCCCTGCTCCGCAAGGATCCGGCCGAGCGGCCGGGTGCGGAGGAGACGGAGCAGATGCTCGCCGAGGCGGCGGAGGGCCGGCGGCCGAACTCGGCGCAGGTGTACGTGCCGACGCAGCACGACGGTTCACGTTCCGGCTCATGGGGTGAGTACGGGTCCGGCGCGGGGCCGCAGCACGGATCCGGCACGGGGTCGCCGTACGGGTCCGGAGTCGGATCGCCGTACGGATCGGGAGCCGGGTCGCCGTACGGGTCCGGTGCGGGATCGCCGCACGGATCAGGGACGTCACCCCAGTACGGGCCGGGCACGGCCACTCCCGGCTTCGGGCCTACCGGGCCGACGGCGATCGACTCGGCTGCCACGCCCGTCCCGGCGGCGGCCCCCGCCCGCCCCCGGCGCCGCCTCCGTACGCTCGCCCTCGTCGTCGCCTTCGCCGCCGTGCTCGGCGCCGGGGCCGCCGTGGCGTACCAGCAGTTCGGCTCGGAGCGGGACACGGGTACCCACGCGTCCGAGACCACGCCGGCGCCGGCGGACACGGCCACCGGCACCCCGGGCCCCGACGGCGCCATCTGGACGACGCGCAAGGACCCGTGGGGCTTCGAGCTCTCCCTGCCGAAGAACTGGAAGCGCACGGTGTACGAGGTCAAGGGCGACCTCAGACAGGTCGACTACACGCCCGACAACGGCCTGCACTTCCTCCGCATCGCCATCGACACCTCACCGGACTTCGCCGACCCGTACCGACACCAGCAGGACCTGGAACAGCAGCTCCAGCGGCTGGTCGGCTACAAGCGGGTGACCCTGGAGGAGACCACCTACCGCGACCGCAAGGCCTCGCTGTGGGAGTACACCTGGGACGCGCTGAAGAAGGACCCGCCGCACGTGGCCGGGCCGCGCCGCGCGATCGACGAGTCGTACATCTCCCGCGAGGGAGTGGAGTACGCGATCTACATGTCCTCCCCCGCGGAGGACTGGGACACGGCGAGCAAGCAGTTCAAGTGGGTGCTGCAGAGCTGGCAGCCCGACGCGTCCTGACCGGCTTGGCCGGACGGCGACCCGGAGCGGAGCCGTCCGGTGCGGCATGATGGGGCCCATGGGGACCGAGGGGGACGACTTCCGTGTGATTGCGGGCCGTTACCGTCTGGAGGCCCGCATCGGGCGCGGCGGGATGGGTGTCGTATGGCGGGCGACCGACCAGCTGCTGGGCCGGCAGGTGGCGGTCAAGGAGCTCGCCCAGGACGACTCCCTCTCGGAGGACGACGCCCGACGGGACCGTGACCGCACCCTCCGCGAGGCCCGCGCGGTGGCCCAGTTGCGCCACTCGCACATCATCGTGGTGCACGACGTCGTCGAGGACGACGAGCGGCCGTACATCGTCATGGAGCTGATCGACGGCGGATCGCTCGCCGACCGCATCTCGGCGCACGGACCGGTCGACGCCGCCGAGGCCGCCCGGATCGGCATCGACCTGCTGAGCGCGCTGCGCACCGCGCACGAGGCCGGGGTACTGCACCGGGACATCAAGCCCGCGAACGTCCTGGTCGAGTCCGGCACCGACCGGGTCGTCCTCACCGACTTCGGTATCGCCCAGGTCGCGGGCGCCACCACCCTCACCGAGACCGGTTCCTTCGTGGGCTCGCCCGAGTACACCGCGCCCGAGCGGATGTCCGGGGTGAGGACCGGGCCGGAGTCCGACCTGTGGTCGCTCGGCGCGCTGCTGTGCACGGTGCTGAGCGGCGAATCGCCGTTCCGGCGCGACTCGCTCGGCGGCATCCTGCACGCCGTCGTCGCCGCCGAGATCCGCCCGCCCGCGCAGGCCGAGCCGCTGCTGCCCGTCGTACAGGGGCTGCTGGAGCGCGATCCGGACCGGCGGCTGGACGCGGCGGAGGCGGAGCGGATGCTGCGGGCGTTCCTGGAGACGGGGCGTACGCCCGCGAGCACGTCCGGCAAGAGCCGTACGCCCAGGCTCGGCTCGGGCCGCACACCGAGACCGCAGGTCCCCTACACGCCGACCCAGCGCGATGTGCCCCGCCCGGAGCCGACGCCGCCCGGGGCGGATCCGCAGGCCAGGCAGTCCACGCGGGGCGTGCTGCTGGCGGCGCTGCTCGTCGCCGCGATGGCGGGGGCGGGCGTGTCCGCGGCGGCCCTGCTGATGAAGGGGGGCGGCGGGGACGGCGGCGGTGTGCCGACGAGTTCGGCGTCGCACACGTCCGCGACCGCCCCGACGCCTTCCGCGGTCACCCCCACGGTCACCGTGACCGGCTCCCCGTCCGGCAGCGCGTCCCTGTCCCCCAGCGCGGCCGACACCCGTACGGCGCCCTCGGGTTACCGCATCGCCGAGGACCCGGGCGGGTTCTCCGTCGCCGTACCCGAGGGGTTCACGCGCAAGCCGCAGGGCGAGCGCATCTTCTACATGTCGCCGGGGGAGACCTTCCGCCTCGGCATCAAGGTGTCCGACCCCGAAACGGGCGGCCCGTCGGCCGTGATGCACCGGGCGGCCGCCGAGGGCCCGAGCACGAACCCCGGCTACCACGACGGCCGGGTCACCCGGACCACGCACAACGGACACCCCGCCGCACTCTGGGAGTTCAGCTGGAACGGCTTCAGCGCGGCGGAGGGGCCCCGGCACACCTACGACCTGTGCTGGGAGGAGGCCGGGCAGTTGTACGACGTGTGGGTGTCGGCGCCGGTCGGCAAGGTGCGGGAGGCGCGGGAGTACTTCGACGTCGCGGTGGACACGTTCGTACGGTCCTGAAACGGCCGGGAACGGGATATTCCCGGCAGCCTGGGTCACGGGTCTGTGACCGGTTTGCGTCAGCTGTGGAAGCGCCGGCGCGTGGCGCGATATGGATGGAGCCATGAGAGGCAACGGGGGAGCCCGCCAAGAGGCCGATGAGCCGACGAGTTTCGGTCTGCAACCGCCGAACCCGCCCGCGCACCTGCCCCACCCGGGCAATCCGTACGCGGAGCGGCTGATCGCCGGTCGGTACCGGCTGCTCGCCAAGCTGGGCCATGGCGGAATGGGCACGGTGTGGCGGGCCAAGGACGAGACGGTGGACCGCGAGGTCGCGGTGAAGGAGCCGCGCGTACCGGACCATCTTCCCGAGCGTGAACGTGCCAACGCCTATGAGCGAATGCGCCGCGAGGCACGTGCGGCGGCCCGGCTGGACCATCCGGCGGTGGTGAATGTCCATGACGTGGCGATCGTGGACGGCAAGCCGTGGATCGTCATGGAACTGGTCCACGGGCGGTCGCTCGGCGACGCCCTCCAGGAGGGCACCCTCGACGCGCGCGAGGCGGCCCGGATCGGTCTGCAGGTGCTCGGCGCGCTGGAGGCGGCGCACGCGGCGGGCGTGCTGCACCGCGACGTCAAGCCGGACAACGTACTGCTCGGCCGGCACGACCGGGTCGTCCTCACCGACTTCGGCATCGCGCAGATCGAGGGCGAGACGAACCTGACGGACACGGGCGGCTTCGTGGGCTCGCCCGAGTACATCGCGCCGGAGCGGGTGCTGGGGCAGCGGCCCGGCCCGGCGAGCGACCTGTGGTCACTGGGCGTGGTCCTGTACGCGGCAACGGAAGGTGTCTCGCCCTTCCGGCGCAGCAACACCCCCGCCACCCTCCAGTCCGTCCTCAACGCCACGCCCGCGCCGCCCGCCTCCGCGCGGGGCCCGCTGGCCGAGGCCATCAACGGGCTCCTCCAGAAGGACCCGGCACACCGCCCGGACGCGGCCCGGATCCGCGCCCTGCTGGAGACGGCCGCGAACCCGTCCGCCCCGGAGCCCACCCGGGTCGTGCAGGTCACCGGGCCCGTCGCGCCTTCCCGCCGGCTCGGCCGCAAGGCGTGGCTCGGCGTCGGCGCGCTGGTCGTCGCGGCGGCGGTGGCCGGGTACCTGGTGCTCGCGGATCCCTTCGCGGGGCCGCTCCCCGACGGCTGGAAGAAGGCCGCGAGTCCCCGGCTGGGCGTGACGGTGGCGTTCCCCGACACGTACAAGGCGGGTCACCCGGCCAAGAACGACTCCGAGAAGGACTGGGTCACCTACACCGACGAGAGCGGCGCGATCTGGATCGAACTGCATCTGTCCAGGAAGTCCGACGACACCCTCCACGAGATCAAGAATTCCGCGCCGGCCCAGATGTACGCCGACAACGAGAAGTTCAAGAGTGACGGCATGTACACCGTTGGCATGCCCAAGGGGCCGAAGACGCACGTCGACGGTGACGCCAAGTACCACGGCAGGCAGGCGGCGATGAACACCGTCGTCTACACGACCGACGACAGCCAGAACCCGCGCCCGCGTGAACTGCAGATCTTCTACTACCGGACCAAGGCCGGGGACATGTACGAGCTCACCATCAGCTACCCGGGCAGGGGCGACTTCACCGCCCGGGGCCGGGAGGTGGCGAAGACGGCGATCGCGAACCTGGGGGTCGACCGGCTCTGACCGCGGCGGGGCCTCGACAGTGCTCGAACGGGCTGTGGGCGAGCGGGAGTTGGTGGTCCCCACGCGGCCGTCTGACCGCCCGCTTCGACAAGAGCGCGGTACGCACGGTACTCATGAGGCATGAGCGAAGACGGCGAACATGCGCCCGACGGACGCGAATCCGACGGGTTTCTGCTCGGCGGACGCTACCGGCTGATCGAGCGCATCGGCTCCGGCACGACGGGCACCGTGTGGCGGGCGCGCGACGAGGCGGGGGAACGGGACGTCGCCGTCAAGGAGTTCCGGCTCACCGGTGACCCGGAGGACGAGGACCACCGGCGGGGCGTCCACCGGCTGCACCACGAGGCGCGGGCCGCCTCCCGCGTCGACCACCCCGCAGCCCTCGCCATCCACGAGGTCGTGGTCGAGGACGGACTTCCCTGGATCGTCATGGAGTTGGTCCAGGGGGAGTCGCTCCGCACGGCCCTCGAACGCGGGCCCCTCGACCCCGCCGAGGCCGCCCGCGTCGGGCTCGCCGTGCTCGGCGCCCTGCGTGCCGCGCACGCCGTCGGCATCGTGCACCGTGACGTCAAGCCGGAGAACGTCCTCCTCGAATCCGGCACCGACCGCGTGGTCCTCACCGACTTCGGCATCGGCCACGGCCCCATCCCCGGCGACTCCCTCGGCTTCGTCGCCCCGGAGCAGTTGTCGGGGCGTGGCGCCGGGCCCGCCTCCGACCTCTGGTCCCTCGGCGCACTGCTCCACGCCGCGGTGGACCACGAGCACGAGCGCGCCGGATCGCTCTCGGCACTGCTCGCGCGGCTCCGGGCTCAGGCACCGGAGGAGCGGCCGGGAGCGGAGGAGGTGGCGGCGGTACTGGAGGTCATCGCCGGGGCGCCCTCGCCGACGCCGGCACCCGGGGTCGTACCCGAGCCGGAGCCGGAGCCCAAGCCGGAGTCCCTGCGCATACCGGCCCCCGTACCCGCGCCCGGAATGACACCCCCGCCCCGGCGCCCCCTCCTCACCGCCCTCGGCCTGCTCCTTCCCAAAAAACCGGGGACGGACTGAATCACCGGACGACCGTCGCCGCACAACCCCTGATCAGCGCATTTGCTGCCAGTGGTCACTGGCGGCATGTGAGCAGTCCGTGAATCCCCGTTACCGGCGGGTACCCAAAGTTTCCACTCCGGCATACCCTGCGCGTCATGACGGACTCGCAGGCCCCGGAACAGGCCACGGAAATCACTGGCACGAATCCCCTCGCCCCCGCCCCCGCGGGCGCCCGTACCGCCGCCGACGTGGTCACCCCGGAGCTGGTCGCCCAGCTCACCAAGGGCGTGGTCGGCTCCGGCCGTACCGCCAACCACACGCCCTTCACCGGCGAGAAGCTGGCCGATCTGCCCGAGTCCACCCCTGAGGACGTGGCCAAGGCCTTCGAGGCCGCCCGCGCCGCCCAGACCGTCTGGGCCCAGCGGCCGGTACGCGAGCGCGCGGCCGTCCTGCTGCGCTTTCACGACCTGATCCTCGAGCGGCAGGCGGAGGTGCTCGACCTCATCCAGCTGGAGACCGGCAAGGCCCGCCTCCACGCCCACGAGGAGGTCCAGGCCGTCGCCCTCGCCTCCCGGCACTACGGCCGCAAGGCGCCCGCCTACCTGGGGCCGAAGCGGCACACCGGTGCCATGCCGACCCTGACGAAGGTGACCGAGCTGCGCCACCCGCGCGGTGTCGTCGGCCAGATCGCCCCCTGGAACTACCCCCTCGAACTCTCCGTCGGCGATGCCCTGCCCGCCTTCGTCGCGGGCAACGCCGTCGTCATGAAGCCCGACACCGAGACCTGCCTGACGGCCCTGTGGGCCCGGGATCTGCTGATCGAGGCCGGCCTGCCCGCCGATGTCTTCCAGGTCGTGCTCGGCGAGGGCCCGGTCGTCGGCCCGGAGGTGGTCAAGCACGCCGACTACGTCTCCTTCACCGGCTCCACCCGCACCGGGCGCGAGGTCGCTCAGAGTGCCGCCGCCCGCCTGGTCGGGGTCTCCCTCGAACTCGGCGGCAAGAACGCCATGCTGGTCCTGGAGGACGCCGACATCGAGAAGGCGGCCGCCGGAGCGGTCCGCGCCTGCTTCGCCTCCGCCGGCCAGCTCTGCATCTCCATCGAGCGGCTCTACGTCCACGAGTCGATCGCCGACGCCTTCCTGGAGCGCTTCGCCGCCCGTACGAAGGCCATGCGGCTCGGCAGGTCGCTGGCCTACGGCGCCGACATGGGCTCGCTGGTCGGCGAGCGGCAGCTGGAGACCGTCAAGCGGCATGTCGAGGAGGCCGTCGCCAAGGGCGCCAGGCTGGTCGCCGGCGGCGTCGCCCGCCCCGACATCGGCCCGTACTTCTTCGAGCCGACCATCCTCGACGGCGTCGAGACCCCGATGGCCGTGTGCGCTGAGGAGACCTTCGGCCCGGTCGTCTCCATCTACCGCTTCAAGACCGACGACGAGGCGGTCGAGGCGGCCAACTCGACGCCGTACGGCCTCAATTCCTCGGTCTGGACGAAGGACGGCCGGCGCGGCCGCGAGGTCGCCTCCCGGCTGCGGACCGGCACCGTGAACGTCAACGAGGGCTATGCCCCGGCCTACGGCAGCGTCCAGTCGCCGATGGGCGGCATGAAGGACTCCGGCCTCGGCCGCCGACACGGCTCCGAGGGCATCCTCAAGTACACCGAGGCCCAGACCGTCGCCCAGCAGCGGCTGCTGCCGATGGCTCCGTCGCTGGGCATGGACGACGAGAAGTACGCGCGGTTCATGAGCCGGAGCCTCCGGCTGATGAAGGCGTTCCGCTTCCGCTAGACAGAACCCCGTTCCCACAGAACCCCGTTCCCACAGAACCCCGATCTCACAGAACCCGTTCTCGACGAGGAGAGCAGCACGTGTCGCAGGAGAAGTCTGTCCAGACCCGGGACGAGGACGGGTACGACTATGACGTCATCGTCGTGGGATCGGGGTTCGGCGGGTCCGTGACCGCCCTTCGCCTGACCGAGAAGGGCTACCGCGTCGGCGTCCTGGAGGCCGGCCGCCGCTTCACCCGCGACACCCTCCCGAAGAACTCGTGGGACCTGAAGAACTACCTCTGGGCCCCCAGGCTCGGCATGTACGGCATCCAGCGCATCCATCTGCTGGGCAATGTGATGGTGCTGGCGGGCGCCGGAGTGGGCGGCGGCTCGCTCAACTACGCCAACACCCTCTACGTACCGCCGAAGGCCTTCTTCGACGACCCGCAGTGGCGGGACATCACCGACTGGCAGGAGGAGCT
The DNA here is from genome assembly GCF_025642155.1 of Streptomyces sp. HUAS 15-9. Classification (NCBI taxonomy): domain Bacteria; kingdom Bacillati; phylum Actinomycetota; class Actinomycetes; order Kitasatosporales; family Streptomycetaceae; genus Streptomyces; species Streptomyces qianjiangensis. The sequence continues at coordinate 5,269,940 of NZ_CP106798.1, forward strand.
GAAGCCGTACTACGACCAGGCGCGGCGCATGCTCGGCGTACGGATCAACCCGACCATGACCCCCTCCGACGTGCACCTGAAGGCGGCGGCGCAGCGGATGGGGGTCGGCGACACCTTCCACATGGCGCCGGTCGGGGTGTTCTTCGGGGACGGCGACGACGCCGACGGAAAGTCGCGGACGCGGCCGGGTCAGGAGGTCGCCGACCCGTACTTCGGCGGGGTGGGCCCGTCCCGCAAGGCCTGCACCGAGTGCGGCGAGTGCATGACCGGCTGCCGGCACGGCGCGAAGAACACCCTCAACGAGAACTACCTGCACCTCGCCGAGAAGGCGGGCGCGGCGGTCCACCCCATGACGACGGTCGTGTCCGTCACCGACGACTCCCGGGGCGGATACGCGGTCACGACCCTGCCGACGGACGAGAAGAAGAAGGGCAAGGGGCGCACCTTCACCGCGCGACGGGTCGTCATCGCGGCCGGCACCTACGGCACCCAGACGCTGCTGCACCGCATGAAGGCGAACGGACAGCTGCCCCACCTCTCCGGCCGGCTGGGCGATCTGACCCGCACCAACTCCGAGGCGCTGGTGGGCGCGCAGACCGACGACCGGCGCTACCGCAAGCTGCACGGCACGAAGGCCGACTTCACCCGGGGCGTGGCGATCACCTCCTCGATCCATCCGGACGAGGACACGCACATCGAGCCGGTCCGCTACGGCAAGGGCTCCAACGCGATGGGCGGCATGTCGATCCTCCAGGTCCCGTACGCCGAGGGCTCCTCGCGTGTCCTGGGCTGGCTGGCGAACGCGGCACGCCACCCGCTGCTGGTCGCCCGCTCCCTGTCCAACCGCCGCTGGTCGGAGCGGACCATCATCGGCCTGGTGATGCAGTCGCTGGACAACTCCCTGACGACGTATCTGAAGCCGAACGGCGTCGGCAAGGGCCTGCTCACCGCCCGCCAGGGCCATGGCGCGCCCAACCCGAAGCAGATCAGGGCGGCCTCGGAGGCGGCCTCCGCGCTGGCCACGGAGATCAACGGCTTCGCGGGCAGCAACGTCGGCGAGCTGATGGGCACCCCGCTGACCGCGCACTTCCTCGGCGGCTGTCCGATCGGCGCCTCACCCGAGACCGGTGTGATCGACCCGTACCACCGGCTGTACGGCCACCCTGGAATATCGGTGGTCGACGGCGCGGCGGTGTCGGCGAACCTGGGCGTCAACCCGTCGCTGACGATCACCGCACAGGCCGAGCGGGCGATGTCGTACTGGCCCAACAAGGGCGAGGCGGACCCGCGTCCGGCGCAGGGTGTGGCGTACGAACGTCTGAAGCCGGTGGAGCCGGCGAACCCGGTGGTCCCGGCGGACGCGTTCGGCGCACTGCGGCTGCCGTTCCTGGGGATGCCGACGGTACCGCCGAAGGAGTAGCCCACAGAGAAAAAAGGGACCTGCGCCCCCCTCCGAGCGCAGGTCCCTCTCTTGTCTTGTCCGTCCCCACCGGCTACGCGCCGGCGGATCGGTTACGCGCCGGCCGCGGTCTTCCGGCGGCGCACCACGAACACCGCGCCCGCACCGGCGACGACGGCGACACCGCCGACGAGGCCGAGCACCGGCAGCGCGGAGCTGGAGCCGGTCTCGGCGAGGTTGCCGGTCGGCAGGTCGGTGACGTCACCCTGCGGCTTCTTCGGCGAGTCCTTGCTGCCGTTGTCGCTCGGGGTGGCGTCGCCCGGGGCGGGGTTCGAGGAGCCGGCCTTCAGGACCTCGAAGTCGTACTGGGCCCAGCCCTCGGCGATGCAGTCCTGGCCCTTGACGTTGTCGAGGTAGGCGCCGGAGCCGAAGGAGTAGGCGTCACCGGCGGGGGCCTTGGCGTCGATGCTGACGCGCAGGTCGATCGACTGGCTCGCGCCGGACTTCAGCTTCTCCACGTAGAAGAAGTAGTCGCCGGCCCAGTCGTCGCTGCCGATGCGGTCCCAGGAGCCGTCCTCGGGGTTCTTGAACTCCAGGTCGACGTACGGGCTGAGGTACTTCGACTCGTCGAGCTCGTAGTTCTCGACCTCGGCGTAGAAGGCGACGCCCTTGACGTCGGCCTTGGAGTCGTTGGTGACGACGAGCTTGAAGTCGTGGAAGCCGTCACCCGCGACGATCTTGCCCGGCAGGCCCTTGATGTCGGCGGACACCTTGGCGTTCCCGAAGTTCTCGTCGAGGTCCTCGCAGAACGGCACGTCGGGGTCCGACGGGTCCTCGCTCGGTTCGGCCGTCTCGGAGGGCTCGGGCTCGGTGGACGCGCTCGCGCTGCCGCTCGGGGTCACCGAGGCGGACGCGCTGCTGCCCGGGGTCTCGGTGGAGGCAGGAGGCGTCTGGGTCTCGGGTGCGGACGCGGAGGCGGTGCCGCTCGGAATCTCGGTGGGCGCCTCGGACGTCACGGTCTCGGTGGGAGTGGGCGACGTGGACTCGTCCGCGAAAGCGGCGGGCGCGGACAGGAGGGCGAGCGGGGCGATGGCAGCCGTCGCGGCCGCTGCAGCCATGGCACGGCGAAGCTTCATGAAGACCTCGGGAGTCCGGCGTGCCGCCGTGTGCGGCACGGAGTGGAGGCGGGCTCCGCGTGTGGGGCGCGGGTGTGACCCTTGGTTTCTGCTGTGTGACCGTCTCTTACCGGTTTCTTTGATTCAGCAGGTTCGATCACTGAGGCGGGTGAAAGGTTGCGCGATCACTCACAGGATTCTTATATGGCCTGGATCACATGTGAGAGCGAAGAGGGTCACATGACACGGAAGTGGGCCGCGCGAGAGAACGCGGGCATGCGAAGGGCCCCGCGGGACTGAGCCGCGGGGCCCTTCTCCGTCAGCACCGACGTCAGGGCAGCGTCGGTGCCCGGGGAGCGGCGCCGGGGGGTTGCGCCGCTTGCTCTCTGTCGCCCTATCTGCCCTGTGCGCCTCGGTCGGCGCCCCGGCGCATTCGGGGCGCGCGGATGGTCTCGACCTCTGGCGGCCGGGCAGCGCATTGCAATGCGGTTGTGTGTCCGGGGACTTGGGGGGCTTTCTACGCATCGTGCTGGATGGACGCGGCCTCCGCAACCGTTTGACCCAGCCCTTGTGCATTTTTGCTTTTTCCGCCGGTCGGCCCCGGGCGTCCCCGGAGCCGACCGTTCTCTTGAATGACCGGGCTGCTGTCCCCTGCCGTCCGGTCACCTTCCTGAAGCGAGGTCCCACGACGTACGGCACGATCCGCACGTCTCATCGCTCCAGCGAGCCACGCGTGGTTCTTTCGGGCCCGCCCCTGGCTGGCACGGACACCGGGACCAACGAAGCGGTGCGCGGGCCGGTCACGCGCCGTACGGGTGAGTGCCGACCCGAACTCAGATACGACCACGGCACAGTTCGAGCAGGGTCATGGCGAGGGACGTCCCCGGCTTGCCCAGCGCCTCCCGGTAGTGGTCGAGGATCTCCATCTCACGGGAGAGGTTCACCCGGCGCCCGCCGGAGGTGATCCGGGCCTCCTGGATCACGGCGGACACCGCCATCCGTTCCTGGATCAGCCCGATGATCCGGTCGTCGAGCGTGTCGATGCGTTCACGCGCACCGGTGATCACATCGGCGGCCTCGGCGGTCCGGGCGCCGGTCTTCTCTGCGGGGGTGACGGTCATGTCGGGGGCTCCTCATCGGTTCGGACGCGGTGCCCCGGAACGGCAGGACCCGGAAAACGACAGGCGCCCCGGGCCTTGTCGGCCCGGGGCGCCTGGGAAGTCGCTCGGCGTTTCGCTCAAGCAGGACGACCATGGCAGCCGGCGGGCCGGTTGCCATAGGTAAAGAGGAAGGTCGTCTGAGTGAGCATGGGGGTCAGTATGCCACGCCGCACTCCTGATCTGTCGGGGGTCCGGGGGCGGACCCCCGGCGCACGGGACGCCCCCCACACCCACCCCGTTAGAATCGACAGCACAGACCCCCGCCCAAACCGCCGGAAGGCACCCCGTGTCATCAGCGACTCCCGCTGCCGCCACCCCCGACACCGTCCTGGTCGTCGACTTCGGCGCGCAGTACGCCCAGCTCATCGCCCGTCGTGTCCGCGAGGCGCGGGTCTACAGCGAGATCGTGCCGAGCACCATGCCGGTCGCGGAGATGCTCGCCAAGAAGCCCGCGGCGATCATCCTCTCCGGCGGCCCCTCGTCCGTGTACGAGGAGGGCGCCCCCGGCCTCGACCGCGCGCTCTTCGAGGCCGGTGTCCCCGTCTTCGGCATGTGCTACGGCTTCCAGCTGATGGCGCAGTCCCTCGGCGGCACGGTAGACAACTCCGGCGCCCGCGAGTACGGCCGTACGGACATGTACGTCTCCAGGACGTCCTCCACCCTCTTCGAGGGCACCCCTGCCGAGCAGCACGTGTGGATGTCCCACGGCGACGCCTGCTCCGCCGCCCCCGAGGGCTTCACCGTCACGGCGTCCACGGACGTCGTCCCGGTCGCGGCCTTCGAGAACGACGAGAAGAAGCTGTACGGCGTCCAGTACCACCCCGAGGTCATGCACTCCACGCACGGCCAGCAGGTCCTGGAGCACTTCCTCTACCGCGGCGCGGGCCTCACCCCGAACTGGACCACGGGCAATGTGATCGACGAGCAGGTCGCCCTGATCCGTGAGCAGGTCGGCGACAGGCGCGCCATCTGCGGTCTGTCCGGCGGTGTGGACTCCGCCGTCGCCGCCGCCCTGGTCCAGAAGGCCATCGGCTCCCAGCTGACCTGCGTGTACGTCGACCACGGCCTGATGCGCAAGGGCGAGACCGAGCAGGTCGAGAAGGACTTCGTGGCCGCGACCGGCGTGCAGCTGAAGGTCGTGGACGCCGAGGAGCGGTTCCTCACCGCCCTGAAGGGTGTCTCGGACCCCGAGGAGAAGCGGAAGATCATCGGCCGCGAGTTCATCCGCGTCTTCGAGCAGGCACAGGCCGAGATCATCGCCGACGAGGGCCCGGCCGTCGAGTTCCTCGTCCAGGGCACGCTCTACCCCGACGTGGTCGAGTCCGGTGGCGGCACCGGCACCGCCAACATCAAGTCCCACCACAACGTGGGCGGCCTCCCCGAGGACCTGGAGTTCAAGCTCATCGAGCCGCTCCGCAAGCTCTTCAAGGACGAGGTCCGGATGGTCGGCCAGGAGCTCGGCCTGCCCGAGGAGATCGTCCAGCGCCAGCCCTTCCCGGGCCCCGGCCTCGGTATCCGTATCGTCGGCGAGGTCACCAAGGAGCGCCTGGACCTGCTGCGCGAGGCCGACGCCATCGCCCGTGAGGAGCTGACCGCGGCCGGCCTCGACCGCGACATCTGGCAGTGCCCGGTGGTCCTGCTCGCGGACGTCCGCAGCGTCGGCGTCCAGGGCGACGGGCGCACCTACGGCCACCCGATCGTGCTGCGCCCGGTCTCCTCCGAGGACGCGATGACCGCCGACTGGTCGCGCCTGCCGTACGAGGTCCTCGCGCGTATCTCGACCCGCATCACCAACGAGGTCCGCGACGTCAACCGCGTCGTCCTCGACGTGACCTCGAAGCCGCCGGGCACCATCGAGTGGGAGTAGTCCTCCCGGCCTGGACGGTCAAGTCCGCTTGAGAGTGCGCACCGGCTCTCCGGGCTTCCAGACCTGGGCGACGAGGTACGTGTCGTCCTCGACGTAGGTACGTACGACCCCCGTCAACTCGGTGCGGAAGAGGTGGAACGGCTCCGGCGGTTCCACCTCTTCCCTGTACGCCCGCTTCACCTCCGGGTCCTCGACCTCGACCGCCCGGCCGGCGATCCGGATGTCCCCGCCGCCCATCGCGGTGTCCGGGCCCGGGTTCGCCTGAAGCGCGAACCGCGGGTCCCGGCGCAGGTCGAGGGCCTTGAGCGAGTCCGGCATCATGCCGAGCCACAGCTCACCGTTCAGGAAGCGGACCTCCAGGCCGGTGGTGCGCGGGGAGCCGTCCTTGCGGAGCGTGGCGAGGACGTGATGCGTGAAGGCACCGAAGCGCTCTTCCGTGATCTTCGCGAGTTCGGGTTCCGCCTCGGTGAAAGCCGCCCAGTTCACTGCCGTATGCGCTGTCATACGGCGAGTGTGGCGGTGATACCCGACATCCTCTGTCGGGTATCCGAGGTGTCTTGTCGGGTGTCCGAGGTGTCCGAGGTCATGCCGGGAACGGCACCGGCCGCACATACCGCTCCCGCCCGGCCTGGTCCCGCACCTGTGCGCACCCGGCCGCGGTGAGCCGCCCGGCCAGCTTCGCGCGGCGGACGGTGTTGACGCGCAGCGCGCCGAAGAGGAGCGCCGGCATCAGCACGGCGAGCGGCAGCAGTACGGCGTAGACGCCGGTGATCACCGCCATCAGCAGGAACAGGGCCCCGGAGCCCCAGCCCATCGCCAGCAGCTGCTTCCGGTTGCCGGCCTCGACCAGACCGTCGTACTTGATGAGGGCGCAGATCACGTCGACGTCCGCCTGGGCCTCCGGGACCGGGGTGAGCGAGTTGAGATACATGCCCGGCACCGGACCGCCCGCTCCCACCTGCGTGAACGTGGCCGCGTTCGTCGCCGCGCGCTGCTGGGCCCACGGCTCGGTGTCGCGTACGAGATGGATGTGCAGCACCTTGTGGCGGCCCACGAGGCGGACGCCGGCGTAGCGGAAGCCGAAGCACTCGGCGACGTACACGAGCGCGCCCATGGTCTTCAGCTCGGCGAAGGGATGGACCAGTTCGATGTGCTGCTGGGTCGCGAGCTGCCGCATGAGGCTGTTGAGATGGCGTTCGGCTTGGCTCATGGAGGGCTCCGGGTGACTGAAAACTGCTGCTGAACTTCGGGTTCCGCATCACAGACCCCTGAGCCTCCGGAACGGTTGCGGCGTCATCTTTACAGAACAGCTCTGTTCTCCTGCGCTGACCGACGGTAACTTCCGGCACGTAAAGCAAAACCCAGTGCAGGAGGACCAATGCACGGGCCGACCCCGCCCCTGCCGCTGCCCACCGACCAGCTGCAGTTCGCGATGCCGCCGATGTACGACTCGCTCGACGACGAACGCCGGCACCGTAAGGAACGGCTCGCGGGCGCGCTCCGGCTCTTCGGCCGGTCCGGGTTCGAGGACGGGGTCTCCGGGCACATCACCGCACGCGACCCGGAGTTCTCCGACTGCTTCTGGGTCAATCCGTTCGGGATGCCGTTCAAGCACGTCACCGTCAGCGACCTGGTGCTCGCCAACCAGGACGGGCAGGTGATCGAGGGCCGCTATCACGTCAACCAGGCGGCGTTCACCGTGCACGCCCAGGTGCACGCCGCCCGTCCGGACGTCGTCGCCGTCGCCCACTGCCACTCGGTGCACGGCCGCGCCCTGTCCGCGCTCGGCGACCTGCTCGACCCCCTCAGCCAGGAGAGCTGCGCGTTCTACGAGGACCACGCGCTGTACGACACCTACACGGGCGTCGCCGTCGACGTCGAGGAGGGCCGCCGGATCGCGGCCGCGCTCGGCTCCCGCAAGGCCCTCGTCCTGCGCAACCACGGGCTGCTGACGGTCGGCGACTCGGTGGACGCGGCGGCCTGGTGGTTCATGTCGATGGAGAAGTCCTGCCAGGTGCAGCTGATGGCGAAGGCGGCGGGCCGCCCTCTGCTCATCGACCACAAACTGGCGGTGGCGACCCGTGAGCAGCTCGGCGGCGACCTGGTGGCCTGGATCAACTACCAGCCGCTGTGGCAGGACATCAGCCGTAGCGAGCCGGATCTGCTCAGCTAGCGGCCGCGGGCCTTTCAGAACCCGCGCAGGACGACCGCCTTCGTCATCGCGAACTCCTCGTCCGTGAGCACGCCTTCCCGGTGCAGCTCGCCCAGTTCCCGCAGCCGGCGCAGCAGTACGTCGTGGTGGTCGGCCGGCGGCGGCACCGCACCCGTCGGCCGGTCCCGGTCGGCGTACGGGACGTCGGCCCGGGTGGACGGATGCGGCAGCCGCGCGGTGACCGCGGCCGCGACCAGCGCGGTGAGCAGATCGCGGCGGACGCTGCCCCACAGGTCGAGGGCGTACGGGTCCCGCTCGGGCGGCAGCCTGGAGAACACCGTCTCGCGCAACGCGAACCGCAGAAGGCCGTCCTCGTAGCCGGAGTTGGGCAGCCACTCGACCTGGGCCAGGTCGACGACGTTGATGATCCGGGGCCCGGTGGCCCGCTTGACCCGCTCCGAGGTGTCGGCCCAGTCGATACGGACCTGGGTCCCGTCGAAGGAGACCGTGCCGTCGGAGGAACGCACCGAGACCGGTACCGGCGGGCCGGGCAGCAGATAGGCCTTGGTGGGCTCCTTGGGAATCTGGTCGAGGAGGAGCGCGTGCCGGATCTCCTCGGCGACGTACTCGGCCACCCCGGACCGGTCCAGGTCCACCGTCAGCCGATAGGGATCGGCCGGCTCCGGCAGCCGCCCGCCCGTGGCCTGCAGCAGCGGATCCGCGCCCTCACGCAGCCGCATCCGCAGCCGGCCGCGCTTGCGCTCGGGCTCGTAGACCACGCCCGCCACGGCCTCCAGGGGTACGGCGATCTCTCCGTACGTCTGCCGGAACAGTGGTACCGAGCGGTGGAGTCCCGGTGTGATCCGGACCGTGCTGCCGTCGAAGGCCCAGGTCCCGTCCCGCTGGATGATCTCGGCCATACCGAAATTCTCCCAGCCGGGTCAACACGGCGGCCCGCACTTCACCCGCGGTGACCACCTGCCGGACCGGCGCGACGTGGCGTAGGGCACAATTCGCTTTCGTCGCATGGGAGTTGCGCGGTCACAGTCGGTCTCCGCGGAGGAAGCCGCCGGCCGTGTCCCGGGGCGTGGGTCGGGTCGTGTGTCGGGTCGTGGGTCATGGGGAAGGCGGGCTTCGGGCGTGGCGGTGCAGGAGGCGAGGCAGGGGGCGCGGGCAGGCGCGCGCGGGGCTGCCCACGGGGGTGGCTGCACCTGCGGGGACTGCCCGCACGGGGCGCGTGAGGGGCATCGGCGGGCCGTCGCCGAATTCCTCCTCAAGCGCGACGAGTTCGCGGCCGGACAGGGACTGCCCGCGGCGGTGGCCCACTCCGCCTCCGCCTCCCGGCAGTGGGTGTCCGAGGAGTTGACCCAGTCCGCCGAGGCCGTCGCCGAGCGCGGCCGGGCGGAGGGTGACGTCTGGCTGGCGAGGCTGTGGCAGCGCACGCTCTGCGTCCTGTGGGCGGCTGTCGTCCTCCTGCTGCTGGTGGAGTCGCTGACGGCGATCGGCGCGGGCTGGACGAGCGCCCGCACCGCCGGACTGCTCGCCGCGCTGCTGGTGGCCGGCGCCCTGACCGGGGCCTCGTGGTTCCACCGGGCGCGCGGCGGGGCGCTGGCGCCGGTGATCGGCGAGGACAACCGGATGTCCACCTCGCGCACCGTGGCGGCGGCCTGGGTGCTGCTCGTGGCCTATGCGGTCCTGGTCCTGGCGGGCCGCCTCGCCGCGGCCTCCGACCACGCGGAACGCGACGCGCTCATCTCCGGGCTCGAACTCGCCCGCGGCGCGGGCATGGTGACCGTGCTCGCGGTGGTCTGCGGCATCGCGGTTCTCGTACGGCGCGTGGTCGGCCTGCGGATCCACGCCCAGCGGCTGCAGAAGGTACGCGCACTCCGCCCGCGCGCGGCCGACCTGCTCACCGACGACTCCGGCCGGGGCGCCTTCGCCGACATCCAGTACGTCGTGATCAGTGCCGTGGCCCTGCTGTTCGCCGCCGTACGGCTGGCCCGCCGCCCCGACCAGCTGCCCGACCTGCCGTGGGGCCTTACGGTGCTGGTCCTGGTCTCCGCCCTGACCTACCTGGCCGGCAAGTACGCGGAGGGAGGCCGCCCGGTGATCCTCTCCGTCGTCCGTGCCCGCGAGGCCGGCGATCTGGACGGGCCGATCCGCACGGGCGACGACATCGAGATCCGCGGCGCCTGCTTCGTCCCGCCGGGCGCACAGACCGCCGACCACCTCTCCCGCATGGTCGTCCGCATCGGCGCGGTCGACGTCCATGTCCCCCTGATCCCCGTCACCGGCGGCTTCAGCAACCCCTCGGACACGGTCCTGACGGTGCCGGTACCCGCGGACGTGGAACCCGGGTGCGTCCAGGTGCAGGTGATCACCGCGGCGGGGGTGGCCACGAACCGGTGCGAGGTCGAGGTGACGGACTGAGAGCGGCGGATCACCGACCGGGACCCCGGCTCGCTCGAGCTGACCGAAGAGACTGAAAAACCTCCGCAAGAGGATTGAGCCGGACCCATTTGTCGTACGTAAGGTCTGTTGAGGGGTCTCTGCACACGGGCGAGAGGCGGCTAGGAACGATGACTCACAGCATCCGTACGGACACGCACACCCCCTATCTCGACGGCGACCGCGACTGGCGGGACACCGCCACCCGCTATGCCCTCCTTCCTCTGCGCATCTTCCTGGGCGTCACCTTCATCTACGCCGGCCTGGACAAGCTGACCGACAGCGCCTTCATGAAGTCGGGCGGCTCCGGCTCGATCGGCGACACCATGCGCGCGGTCCGCGACTCCTCCGCCATCCCGGCCCTGGTCGACCTGGCCCTGAAGAACCCGGTCGGCTTCGGCTACGCCATCGCCTTCGGTGAACTGGCCGTGGGCATCGGCGTCCTGATCGGCCTGTTCGGCCGTCTCGCCGCGCTCGGCGGGGCGCTGATCTCGCTCAGCCTGTGGCTGACGGTGAGCTGGGCCAACAGCCCGTACTACTACGGCAACGACCTCGCCTATCTGATGGCCTGGCTGCCTCTCGTCCTCGCCGGCACCCCGTACCTCTCCCTCGACTCGATGCTGCGCGCACGGCGACGGCAGCGGGCGGCGGGCTACCGGTAGCCCGTAGCCCCTCGCGTGACCGACAGCCCGACAGCCCGGCAGGTCGGGCGTGGTCGTCAGCCCGGCAGGTCGGGCCCGGTGATGGCCGTCTCCGCCGCGCTCGTACGGCCCGGACCGCGCCGTCCGCGTACGAGGCGGGCCAGGGCCGCCGCCGCGCCCGCCAGGCCGAGGCCGCCCACGACGAGGGGGACGGCCGCGAACCAGGGCGTCTCCCACAGACCGCCCGCGTCCCCGGCGTAGACGACGCCCGTGACGGTGAGGAAGAGACCGGCGACCAGCCGTCCCGGCTGGAACTCATGACGCAGCACGGCTCACCTCCGCCTGTCCCACACCGACTTCGAGATCGATGTCGAGCGTCCCGGCGTTCTTGCCGCCCTTCGCCGGTATCAGCGTCACGTCCTTGTGCTTGCCCGGTGCCACGTCCACGTCCTGTTTGTCCTCACCCGGCAACTGGATGTCGCCGACCCCCACATCGATGCTCATCCGTACGGTCGCGTCCGCCGGCACGATCACCCGCAGCCGGCCCGCACCCACCGCGGCCTTGGTCTCCACCGTCTCGCCCTTGGCGATGCGCACCCGGGTCAGGTCCAGGGTGCCCTCGCCGGTGCCGAGGTCGTACTTAGGCCGCACCTCCGCTACCGAGGCCGGCTTCCACGACGTGCGCATCCAGTGCGTGGTGATGTCCTTGGGCAGGGCCGACGCCCCGGCGAGCAGTGCCGCCGTGACGATCGCCAGGAACACCGACCCCGCGCCCGTACGTCCCAGGACCGCGCTGAGGGCGATGCCGAGGCCGAGGACGAGGAGCGCACAGGCCAGGCCGGCCTGCAGGCTGGTGCCCAGCGGATGCCCCTTCCAGGTCGCGGCGCTGCCCAGGCCGCCGGCCAGCAGGGCGAGCAGGAAGACCCAGCCGCCGATCCAGCGCGGACCGCGCGGCCGTGGGGGCCCGCTGTGCGGGGTGCGTATGTCCGCGCGGTTGGTCCAGGAGTTGCCGAGGCCGATGTTGACGGCCGCCGCGATGTCCCGGTCGCGCGAGTCCCCGGGGCCCCACAGATAGCCCGTGCCGCCGACGTGCGTGCCGTCCTTGACGATCGGGTCGCGCCACCAGGAGGGGTAGGCGGTGGGGACCGGCGGTGCCTGGGCCTCCGGCGGGGCGTCGGCCACGGCCTGCGCGGCCAGGGGATCGGGGTCGGGGGCGCCGCGCCGCCGCGACCAGTAACCGGCGCCGGCCAGCAGCAGGGAGAGGACGACGGCGAACGTGAGCACCCCGCCGTTCTTCAGCATCGTCAGGAACACCCCGCAGCCGACCAGCGCGAACAGCACGGCCGCGAGGGCCTGCCCGTCGACCCGCCCGGTCAGCAGCTTGCGGACCTCGTTCTCCTCCTCGTCCGCGTACGGCACGAAGAGCCAGGCGAAGCCGTAGAAGATGAGACCGATCCCGCCCGCCGCGGCGAGCACCGCGAGGGTGATCCGGAATATCACGGGATCCATGTCGGTGTGCCGCCCGAGCCCGGCGCACACCCCCGAGATCATCTTGTACCGCCGGTCGCGGCGGAACCTGCGGGGGGATTCGACGGCACCGCCCTCGCCGGGCGCCGTCACGTCCGCGGCGGGCGCGGCATCCGTCGGCCCGGCGCCCGGGGCGGGGGCGCGGGCCGGGGCCGGGTCCCGGACCCGTCGCGGCGTGCTCGTGATCTGTCATGTGTCCATGGTGACGGGCGTGCCGCCCGGGCGGCAGTCGGAATGACCCTGGGTGAACCCTGATATCGGCCCTGAGACGGTGCGGGGGAGGCGTTCGACGGCCGGACTTTCGAAGATCAGGGGAGTCTCGGGGGTAGACCCTGATGCTCCGCAACTCCGCCCGTGTGACCATCGATGGCATGCCGGAAGCCGCAGCAGCGCCCATCGACGACCCGCGGCCACCGCGCAAGCTCTACCGCAGCAGCGACGGCCGCTGGCTCGGTGGTGTCGCGCGGGGCCTCGCCGGGCACCTCGGGCTGCCCGTGATCTGGGTGCGGCTGGTCTTCGTCGGCCTGCTCATGGCCGACGGCCTCGGCGCGCTGCTGTACGCCGCGTTCTGGTTCTTCGTGCCGCTCGGCGTCGGCGGCGTCGGCGGCCAGAAGCCGCCGTCCCTGGTCAGCACGGAGACCTCGCCGGACGGCCGGCGCAGACTCGTCACCCGCAAACCCGACAAGGGCCAGATCGTCGCGCTGCTCCTCATGGTCGTCGTGGCCATGGTCTTCGTCAGCAACGTCAACCTGGGCAGCGGAGCCAAGGCGTACCTCCTGCCCGCCGTCCTGGTCGGCGCGGGCGTAGCCCTGGTCTGGCGCCAGGCGGACAACGCCCGCCGGGCCCGCTGGGTCGAGGTCGGCAGCCGCCGCCGCACCCTGACCCTGCTGCGCACCGGCGGCGGCGTCCTGCTCGTCACCGCGGGCGTCTCCGGCATCTTCGTCCTGCAGGGCTCCGCCGCCCACCTCGGCTCGGTCCTCCAGGCCGCCCTCGCGGTCCTCGTCGGCATAACGCTGCTCGCCGGGCCGTACCTCGTGCGGATGACCCAGGACCTCTCCGAGGAGCGTCTGATGCGTATCCGCGCCCAGGAGCGCGCCGAGGTCGCCGCCCACGTCCACGACTCGGTGCTGCACACCCTCACCCTGATCCAGCGCAACGCGGATAACGCGAACGAGGTGCGCCGCCTCGCCCGCGCCCAGGAACGCGACCTGCGCACCTGGCTGTACAAACCCGAGGGCACCGGCAAGGACGAGGCCGACGAACCGGACAGCCTCGCCGACGCGGTCCGGCGCAACGCCGCCGAGGTGGAGGACAAGCACGGCGTCCCGATCGAGGTCGTCGTGGTCGGCGACTGCCCCCTCGACGAGCGGATCGCCGCACAGATGCAGGCCGCGCGCGAGGCGATGGTGAACGCCGCCAAGTACGGTGGCGAGGGCGGCGCCGTGCAGGTCTACGCCGAAGTCGAGGGCAGGACGGTCTTCGTGTCCGTCCGTGACCGCGGTCCGGGCTTCGATCTCGATTCGATACCCGCCGACCGCATGGGCGTCAGAGAATCGATCATCGGCCGCATGGAACGCAACGGCGGTACGGCACGGCTGCGGTCGGCGCCGGACGGCGGCACGGAGGTCGAGCTGGAGATGGAGAGGGCGGAGAAGACGTCATGAGCGACGCGACCGAGGCGAACGGCACGGCGGGAGCTGCGGAGGGCGGCGGCGCGGCGGCCGGGCGTCGCGTCCGGGTGGTCCTCGTCGACGACCACCGGATGTTCCGTACGGGCGTCCAGGCCGAGATCGGCCAGACCGAGCAGACCGGCGTCGAGGTCGTCGGCGAGGCCGCGGACGTCGACCAGGCCGTCACGGTGATCACCGCGACCCGGCCCGAGGTGGTGCTCCTCGACGTCCATCTCCCGGGCGGCGGCGGTGTCGAAGTGCTGCGCCGTTGCGCCTCGTTGATGGCCGACACCGAGCGGCCGGTCCGCTTCCTCGCACTGTCCGTGTCGGACGCGGCGGAGGACGTGATCGGTGTGATCCGCGGCGGCGCCCGGGGCTATGTCACCAAGACGATCACCGGCACGGACCTGGTCGACTCCGTCTTCCGTGTCCAGGAGGGCGACGCCGTCTTCTCCCCGCGACTGGCCGGCTTCGTCCTCGATGCCTTCGCCTCCACGGACGCCCCGCCGGTCGACGAGGACCTGGACCGCCTCACCCAGCGGGAGCGGGAGGTGCTGCGGCTGATCGCCCGCGGCTACGCGTACAAGGAGATCGCCAAGCAGCTCTTCATCTCGGTGAAGACGGTCGAGTCCCATGTCTCGGCGGTCCTGAGGAAACTCCAGCTGTCCAACCGGCACGAACTGACCCGGTGGGCGACGGCACGTCGGCTGGTGTGACCATCCGGTAGGCGCGCCTACGATCACACCGTTACGCTGTGCCCGACAGGAGGAGGGCTGCGGGCCGATCAGAGCGAACCAGGAACGGGTGCCGAACGACTCCTGGCCCAGATCTCGCGGCCGGCCGGGACCTCTGCGTGCCGGTACGCGTTCGTCATCAGCTCGCTCAGTAGGAGTTCCGCCGTGTCCGTCACGTCCTGCGGGAGGCCCCAGGACGTCGCCTGTTCGCGGAACAGAGCGCGTGCTCTGCCCACGCTTCGGGCGTGACGCGGCAGGCGCCACTCGATGTCCTTCGGGGCCGCCGTCGTGGGCAGTGGGGGCCACGGGGTGTGCATGCGCCGTTCATCCTTGCATTGATGTTTTGACGTTTGGCGGGATCACGGTCCCGGGTCGCACGTAGCCTCACGAGTAACGGCGGGGGTACGGCTGGTGGTTGTACCCGTCGTGGATTCGGCGGAGGTGTGCGTGTCGACCGAGGTGAACTCCCAGCCGCCGATCGCGTGGCGGTACTGCGGCAGCCAGATCAAGATGTGGCGTGCGGAGGCCGGGATCGGTCGTGAGGCGCTGGCCAAGGAGGTCGGTTACGACTACGAGTACGTCAAGTCGACGGAGAACGGCCACCGTCGGCCAACTCTGCGGCTTCTGCAGATCGCTGACCAGGTGTGCGGGGCGGGCGGGAAGCTCGTCGCGGCCCAGGAGTACCTGAAACCGGAGCCGTTCCCGGCGCGGTCGCAGGAGTTCATGGCGATTGAGGCCGAGGCCATCAGCTTCTCCTGCTACGAGCCGCTGCTCATTCCGGGCTTGTTGCAGACGGAGGAGTACGCGCGAGCCCGTGCCCGGCATGGCGCGCCCCCGCCGTCTCATGCCGGAGTGCACCGAGTGCGGGGTCCCGGGCCGCCCCGCGGCCTTCGTCGGCGGCCTGTGCCGGGGCTGCCGTACCGTCACACAGGACGCCCACGCTCCCTCGACAGCCACCACACACGCAACGAAGCTCGGCGTGGAGATGAACCGCCACACCGCCGTCACCCTCGCTCGCGACGCCCTCGCCGCCCGTCCCCGCGACCGTCGACAACCAGCCAAATTCTGTCCCGTCGGATTCCCGCGGCCGTAGCTCCCCACAGGCTCGTGTCACCCCCACCCCACACATCGCAGAATGGGGAACGGCCGACGGTCATACAGCCGTTGGCCGAGGGGTGGCGCGGGGCACGGGGAGGGGCGCGGACATGACGCGGGGCACCGCCGAGCGGGACGAGATGGAACAGCCGATCATCGACCAGCTGAAGGCGATGGGATGGCGGCACGCCCATGGAACCGACCTCAGCAAGGTGGACCCCGCCGGGGACGAACGGGCGTACAGCGATCTGCTCCTGTTGAAGCGCCTGCGCTCCGCCGTCCGGCGCGTCAACCGGGTGCCCGGTGGCGGGGGTTCCTGGATGACGGACGCGGACGGACGCCGCCATCGACGACCTGCGCCGTACAGCCCGTAACGTGGCCACCACCTCGCTCGTCACGGTCAACGGCGAAGTGACCAGTCGGCTGATCAAGGGAACGCCGGTCACCGGCGACGAGGAGCACCACCACGGCTCGACCGTGCACGCCCAGTTCATCGACTGGAACCTGGAAATTCCCGGCTCACCTGGTCGACTACGTCATCGCCCATGAACTCGCTCACATCAGGATCTCCGGGCACGGAGCGGACTACTGGGCCCTTCTCCGACAGGCCATTTCAGAGTGCGAGGAACGCAAGGAGGAACTGGACGATCTCGGACGCCGACTGTGGCTCGGCGAGGTCCGTGAAAGGCGCTGATGCCCGCCGCGGCCGACCCCGTTGTTCCACACGTCACGCCTTCTCTCTGACGCCTCCTCACACCACCCGCGTCGCCCCCGCGAACGGCATCTCGTCGATCGGGGCCAGGCGTACGGGCGCCGACGGGTTCGGGGCGTGGATCATCTGGCCGTTGCCGACGTAGATGCCTACGTGGCTGATGCCGGAGTAGAAGAAGACCAGGTCGCCGGGCCGGAGTTCGGAGCGGGAGACCCGTCGGCCCGCGTTGATCTGGGCGTAGGTGGTGCGGGGGAGGGAGATGCCGGCGGAGCGGTAGGCGGCCTGGGCGAGGCCCGAGCAGTCGAAGGCGTCGGGGCCGGTCGCGCCCCAGACGTAAGGGCTGCCCAGCTTCTGGTAGGCGTACGAGACGGCCGCCGCGGCGCGGGAGTCGGGGGCCGCGGCGGAGCCGAGGGCGGTCAGGGCGTCCCGTGGGTCCGAGGCCGACCTCGAGGCGTGGCCCGTGGCAGCCGCCGTGTCCGTGACTCGCGCCCGCTCCTGCGGGGTGAGCCGGGACAGCAGCTCTCTCGCCTCGCCGAGCTTCCCGGTGACCGTCTTCTTCTGCCGCTTCAGCTCGGCCTGCCGTGACCTGAGCGACACCAGCTCGACACGGGCGGCGCCGCGCAGCTGCTCGATCTCCCGGAGCTGCTTGCGCACCCGGGTCACTGTCTGGGACTGCCGGTCGCCCGCCCGCTCGGCCAGCGCCGTGCCCTCCAGATACCGGTCGGGATTGCCGGAGAGCATCAGCTGCACCGTGGGATCGAGCCCACCGCTGCGGTACTGCGCCGCCGCGACGGTACCCAGCGCGTCCCGCGCCGAGTTGAGCTTCTGCTCCTTGCGGGCCGCCTCGTCCCGCAGCGACTTCAGCCGCCGCTGCGCCGAATCCGCCTTCTCCTTCGCGCCGTTGTACTTCTCGGTGGCGGCCTCCGCCTCCTGGTACAGCTTGTCGACCTTCGCCTTGACCTGGGCCGGTGTCAGCTGCGGCTCGGCGTGCCCGATCCCCTCGAAGCCCGTTGCCGTGGCCGCGCCCGCCAGGGCGATGGTCACGGCCGTGCGGGCGGTGCTGCCGCCCAGCGAGCGCTGTCGGGGCCTTCGGTGCACTGCCACCTCGACCGTCACGTCCTTCCGTACGACCTGGCCGGCTACGCGTCCGGCGGCGGCCCGCACGGGGGGAGCGGGCCACCGCCGGACCCTTCTCGGCGGAGGCGGCCGGCTGCCGCCCCTGGTCCGGACGGCGGTGGGGAGCCGGTCACCTGGTGGAGGACGCTAAACCTGACCGTGTCGGCTCGGTGACGTCATGTATGGAAGTGCCCGCATCGGGCTTAGCGGTGACCGTATGTGACCGTCATGGGGGTTCGGAGCCGTCGTCTTCACGCAGCGCGATGACCGAAGCGGTGGTTCCGTGGCGCACGGGGGCGGTGGGGTGCTATGAGGCACATATATGCGGGGGCATTAGGCTCCCGCCTCATGCACATACTCATCCATCTCTTCGTCGGCCTGCACATCATCGGCATCGCCGCGCTCCTCGGCGGCTTCCTCACCCAGATGAAGGCGATGGGCAAGGGCACCGCCCGCTTCGTCCCCGCAATGCTGCACGGTGCGCTGACCATGCTGGCCACCGGCGTGATCCTGGTCGGCCTCCACCAGGCCGAGGGCCACGACATCAACGTCGTCAAGATCGGCGCGAAGCTGGCCCTGCTGATCGTGATCCTCGGGCTCGTCTATGTGAAGCGGGACGAGGAGACGGCGGACAAGCGCCTGTTCGGGCTGGTGGGCCTGCTGACCATGACGAACATCTTCATCGCCGTGCTGTGGACGTGACCGGGCTCAGCGCGCGGCCCTGAGCCCGGCGCCGGCCGACCGGACCGCACCGGCGGCGACCGCGAGCCAGACGGCCACGGAGATCCACACCAGCCCCCGTCCGAGCCCTTCCAGCCACGGGATGCCGAGGGCGGCCGCGACCGACAGCGCCGCCGTCGCCGTCATCCCCATCGGGAACACCGTCGACCAGCGGCGCACGTCGAAGCGCAGCCGAGGGCGCACCACCTCGGAGGTCAGCAGTACGACGTAACAGGTCAGATCGAGGACGACCAGGGCGATGACCGTATCGCGCAGGACGCCGAGGTTGTCGTCGTCCCACAGGTACAGCCGCGCGCTGTCGGCGGAGATCAGCTTCGCGGCGGCCAGCGCCGAGATCGCGAGCGCGCCGCCCGCGATCCACTGGTCCCCGGGCCCCTCGATCACCTGCCGCACGTCGAACCGGGCCAGGGCGAACCCGTAGAGCACGAGCCCCAGCCAGAACAGCACGAGCGCCGCGTGCGCGAGCCATGCCGTCGCCTCGGCCGCGGCGAGCGTGGCGCCGAGCACGGCGAGCCCCTGCGTGGCCACGCAGCACAGGAACACCGTGCCCGGCATGCGCCGGTGCAGGTGCCGTACGACGAGCAGGAGCAGCGCCGGCCAGAGCACCGCGCACAGGGCGAGCAGCGCTTCGGCCAGGCCCTGCCGGCCCAGTGCGGAGAGACGGGTGCCCAGCACCGCGGTCGCGGCGACGGCGGTGAGCGCGCCCGGTGTCCGCGCCTCGGCCACCCAGCGTCTGCGCTGCCACAGCAGCCCCACGGCGAAGTCCGCGGCCAGCGCCAGCCAGGCGACCGAAGCCATCGCAAGGGCGATCAGGGACAGGGCCTCGTACCCCGCCAGTTGCAGTCCGACCGACACGATGCCGGTCGCCATCACGGCGGCCCCGGCCGTCGGCGGGCGCCGCTTCCACCAGGCGCGCAGGGGTGAGGAGGCGGGCATGGGCCCGATGCTAAAGAGCCGTGCGCGCCTTGCGAGCGGGGCACGCGCGCGCGTGCCGGGAAAAACGCGCGGGTGCGGGACACGTGGGTGGGGGACAGGGGCGCGTGCGTGCGCGGTCGCGGTTCACCACGGCTGCGGCGCTCGCGTCACCACGGCCGCGGTGCTCGCGCCCCTGCCCCACCGATCTCTCTCACGCCGGCCGTACCACGCTGTGGATGATCGACGCGCCGCCGTAGTAGATCGACTCCTCGCGGACGTAGGCGCCGGGCTTCGGGGCGTGGATCATCATGCCGTTGCCGATGTAGATGCCGACGTGGCTGATGTCGTCGTAGAAGAAGATCAGGTCGCCGGGCTCGGCGTTGGTGAGCGAGACCGTGGTGCCCACGTTGACCTGGTCCCAGGTGGTACGCGGAAGGCTGACGCCCGCGGCCCGCCAGGCAGCCGAGGTGAGGCCGGAGCAGTCGTAGGAGTCGGGGCCGGTGGCGCCCCAGACGTACGGCTTGCCGATCTGGGCGCGGGCGAAGGCGATCGCCTTCGCGGCCTTGGTGGCGTACGAGGAGTCCGAGGACGAGCCGGTCGACCCCGTCGAGGTGGACGAGCCCGAGGAGCCCGAAGAACTGGACGAGCTCGACGAGCTCGAGGCGGCGGCCTTCTTCGCCGCCTCCTCGGCCGCCTGCTTCTTCGCGAGCTCCTCGGCTGCCTGCTTCTTGGCGAGCGCCGCGGCCTGGCGTGCGGCCTCCTCCTGCTTCTGCTTCTCGATCGCGGCGAGCCGGGCCTTCTCCTGTGCCGTCAGCGTGGACAGCAGCTCGCGAGCCGAGGAGAGCTTCTTCTGGACGGTGGCCTTGGCGGTCTTCAGCTCGTTCTGCGACTCGGTCAGCGTCTGGAGGCTCTTGGCGGCCTCCTGCCGCTTCTTCATGGTCGCCGACTGCTGGGTGACGTAGTCGTCGACCGCGCCCTTCTGCCACGAGGTCATCCGGCCCATCAGCTGGGTCTGGTCGAAGTAGTCCTGCGGGGAGTTCGAGAGCAGGAAGGTGGCGGTGTCGGGCGCGGCGGTCCCGGTGCGGTACTGGGCGGCGGCGAACGTACCCAGTTCCTCACGCGCCTTGTTGAGCTTGTCCGTGCGCCGCGCCACGTCGTCCAGCAGGGTGTCGACGGTCTTGCGCTGCTTGCCGGACTTCTCCTTGGCCGCGTTGTACTTCTCGGTCGCCGACTCCGCCTGGCGGTACAGGTCGTCGACCTTCTTCTCGACCTCCTCGATGCTCGGCTTGTCGCCGCCGGGGGAGGGCGTGGCGTTGGCGGTCTGGGAGAGCAGGGCCACGGAGGTGAGCGCGGCGGTGGCGATGGCGGGGGTGCGTATGCCTGCTACTAGGGAACTCGCGGGGCGCGACTTGCGGTGCGACGCCAAGGGAGGCGACTCCTTCCATGTTCCGCCTACCGAGTTAGCTGTCGGGTTCGGGCGGGTGGTTCGGAAGGGTTGCCCTACGGCCGCTTCTCCGGGGGGAGGTTCGGCCGATTCACCCCAAGGTCGGTTGGGTCCCCGGCTCCAGGTGCCGTGGCGGGCACACCGGACTCGGCGGAGGCCGCGCGGCCCGGCGACGTTCGCCGGTGGGGGTCGTACGGCCCGCCCGAGACGGTAGCCAACTGGTGTGGCCCGTGTGAAGGTTGATGGGCGATATGCCCGATACATTTTCGTGACCTGATGCAGAATTCCGCCCGTGTGACAGCATGCCTGCGGAGCGTGAGACAGTTGTCCGGCTCATGCATCGGGAAGATCCCCGCGAGATCCCCCGCGCGCGGGGCCGGTCCCGTTTCCGGGGCGGCGGTCGTTTGTCGGTGGGGCGCCCTAGACTCGGAGAGCGATGAGCAGCCTCTTTGACGACAGCTTCCTGGCGGACCTCCAGACCCCTCACGGGCGCGAGGAGGAGCCTCCGCCGCCGCCCGAGGACGATCACGCTCCGGAGTCGGTTCCGGACGATCTGTTCGGTGGGAAGTTCGACGTGCCGCCGGACCGGGACAACTACTACCGCGACGGCGCCCCGCGCCCGGTGATCGACGCCGCGGCGCTGCTGGAGGGGCTGAACGAGAACCAGCGCGCGGCCGTCGTCCACGCCGGTTCCCCGCTGCTCATCGTGGCCGGCGCCGGATCCGGCAAGACCCGTGTGCTCACGCACCGCATCGCCCACCTGCTGGCCGAGCGGAGCGTGCACCCGGGCCAGATCCTCGCGATCACCTTCACCAACAAGGCCGCGGGCGAGATGAAGGAGCGCGTCGAGCACCTCGTCGGCCCGCGCGCGAAGGCGATGTGGGTGATGACCTTCCACAGCGCGTGTGTGCGCATCCTGCGCCGCGAGAGCAAGAAGCTCGGCTTCACGTCGTCGTTCTCGATCTACGACGCCGCCGACAGCAAGCGTCTGATGGCCCTGGTCTGCCGCGACCTGGAGCTCGATCCCAAGCGCTTCCCGCCGAAGGCCTTCAGCGCCAAGATCTCGAACCTGAAGAACGAGCTGGTCGACGAGGAGGACTTCGCCGCACAGGCCGCCGACGGCTTCGAGAAGACCCTCGCCCAGGCCTACGCGATGTACCAGTCGCGGCTGCGCGAGGCGAACGCCCTCGACTTCGACGACCTGATCATGACGACGGTCAACCTGCTGCGCGCCTTCCCGGACGTCGCCGAGCACTACCGCCGCCGCTTCCGCCATGTCCTCGTCGACGAGTACCAGGACACCAACCACGCCCAGTACGCCCTCGTGCGCGAGCTCGTCGGCACCGCCGGGCACCCGGTGGACGTACCGCCCGGCGAGTACGACCTCCAGCCCGCCGAGCTGTGCGTCGTGGGTGACGCCGACCAGTCCATCTACGCCTTCCGCGGCGCGACGATCCGCAACATCCTCCAGTTCGAGGAGGACTACCCGGACGCGACGACGATCCTCCTGGAGCAGAACTACCGCTCCACCCAGACGATCCTCTCCGCCGCCAACGCGGTCATCGAGCGCAACGAGTCCCGCCGCCCCAAGAACCTGTGGACCAACGCGGGCGCGGGCGCGCACATCACCGGCTATGTCGCCGACACCGAGCACGACGAGGCGCAGTTCGTCGCCGACGAGATAGACCGCCTCACGGACGCGGGCGAGGCGAAGGCGGGCGACGTCGCCGTCTTCTACCGCACCAACGCGCAGTCCCGTGTCTTCGAAGAGGTCTTCATCCGCGTCGGCCTGCCCTACAAGGTCGTCGGCGGCGTCCGCTTCTACGAGCGTAAGGAGGTCCGGGACGTCCTGGCCTACCTGCGCGTCCTGGCCAACCCGGAGGACTCCGTGCCGCTGCGCCGGATCCTCAACGTCCCCAAGCGCGGTATCGGCGAGCGTGCCGAGGCGATGATCGACGCCCTCGCCCAGCGCGAGAAGATCAGCTTCCCGCAGGCGCTGCGCCGGGTCGACGAGGCGTACGGCATGGCGGCGCGCTCGACGAACGCCGTCAAGCGGTTCAACGTGCTGATGGAGGACCTCCGCACGATCGTCGAGTCCGGCGCGGGACCGGCCACGGTCCTCGAGGCGATCCTCGAACGCACCGGCTATCTCGCCGAACTGCAGACCTCCACCGACCCGCAGGACGAGACCCGCATCGAGAACCTCCAGGAACTCGCGGCCGTGGCCCTGGAGTTCGAACAGGAACGCGCGGAGGGCGAGCAGAGTACCCTGGCCGACTTCCTGGAGCAGGTGGCGCTGGTCGCCGACTCGGACCAGATCCCCGACGAGGACGAGGAGGGCTCGGGGGTCATCACCCTGATGACCCTGCACACCGCCAAGGGCCTGGAGTTCCCGGTCGTCTTCCTCACCGGCATGGAGGACGGCGTCTTCCCGCACATGCGCGCCCTCGGCCAGACCAAGGAGCTGGAGGAGGAGCGGCGCCTGGCGTACGTCGGCATCACCCGCGCGCGGGAGCGGCTGTATCTCACGCGGTCCTCGCTGCGCAGCGCCTGGGGACAGCCGTCGTACAACCCGCCCTCCCGTTTCCTGGAGGAGATCCCGCCCGCCCATGTGCAGTGGAAGCGGACGGGAGCGGCGGCGCCGGTCTCCTCCGGACCCGCTTCCGGTGTGGCGGCCTCGCTGTCCTCGTCCCGCTCGCGCTCGTCGGCGTCGGGCGCGTCCGGGTTCGCCACGAAGCGGGTCTCGTCGAAGCCGGTGGTGTCCCTGGCCGTCGGGGACCGGGTCACCCACGACCAGTTCGGACTCGGCACGGTCCTCGCGGTGACGGGCGCGGGGGACAACGCCCAGGCGACGATCGACTTCGGTGACGCGAAGCCGAAGCGGCTGGTGCTGCGGTACGCGCCGGTGGAGAAGCTGTAGGCACACGCGACGAGCCCCCGCCGATCGGAAGATCCGGCGGGGGCTCGGTCACGCGTGGAGAGGAGTGGGGATCTACGTCGGGTCCAGGTCATGGCTGCGAAGCCACGGCAGCGGGTCTATGGCCGAACCGCCCGCCGGCCGGACCTCGAAGTGCAGGTGCGGGCCGGTCGAGTTGCCCGAGTTGCCCGAGTACGCGATCGGCTGTCCGGCCTTGACGCTCGTACCGGAGGCGACCCGGTAGCTGGAGAGGTGGCAGTACCAGGTCTCCGTGCCGTCCTTGGCCGTCACGATCATCATGTTGCCGTAGGCGCTGTTCCACTGGGTGCGGGCCGTGCCGTCGGTCGCGGCCATCACCGTCGTGCCGTACGAGACGGGGAAGTCGATGCCCGTGTGCACGGACATCCAGTTCACGCCCGCCTGGCCGAAATAGGCGCTGAGCCCTCTCTGCAGAACCGGTAGCGCGTACTTCGGGCGCAGCCGCTCCTTGCGGGCAGCCTCGGCCGCCGCCTGCTTCTGCTGGGCCAGCTGCTGTGCCTTGAGGTCGATGCGCTCCTGGGTCCGGCTGGCCCGGTCGGCGAAGTCGTCGGCGCCGGCGGAGAGGTTCTCCAGCTGGGTGTCCAGCTGGTTGTTGGCGGCGGACGGTTTCACCGACTTCGTCTCCGGCGCGGAGGCGCTGTTGTCCTTGCCGCCGCCGATCAGGTTCAGGTTGCCGACGGAGGCGGCGGCGATCCCGGCGACTCCCATCACGCAGGCCGAAGGCACGGCCACGGTCAGCAGCGCGGAGCGCTTGGGCGGGCGGCGGCGGGAACGCGCCCCGCCCCGTGATCCCGCACGGGTGGACGGGAGCGGGGTGAACTCTTCCTGATCGTCCAGCAGTGGCGTTACTGCGGGCAATTCGCCCGTGGCCGTCGGGTCGTCCTCGTCCGGGACGGCCTCCTCGAAGGCGTCGTCCTCGTAGTTCTCGTAGTCGTCGTGATTCTCGTACGAGAGCTGGTCGAAGGTGGTGGTCGCCTGCTGGTCGAAGGGTTCGGCCTGCCGCTCGTGCTGGGCGGCCACGACGCTGCCGTCGGAGTTCCACTGCGTGGCGTCGTACGTACCGGTCTCGAAGGCCTGCGTGCCCCAGTCCCACTGCTGGGTCGGGGCGGCGCCGGTGTGCTGCTCGGGCTGGAGCCAGGCGTTCGCGTCCCTCTCCCAGAGGGGGGACCCCCAGCCGCTGATGTCGTTCCCCGTGGCCTGCTGGGGGATCGTCCAGGCGGTGTTGTCGTAGGCGCCGCTGTCGTAGGCGGCGTGGTGCTGGGCCGCGTACGGGTCGTAGTTCAGCGTCTGGTGGCCGCTGGTCTGCCACTGCGTGGTGTCGTACGCGCCCGTGGCGTGACCCCCGCCCGGGAGGTTGCCGAAGAGCGGGTCGGTCTCGAAGACCGAGGTGGTGGAGTGGGCACCGGTGGCATAGCCGTCCGTGCCGTATCCGGCGTACGAGGTGAAGTCGCCGTACTGGGCTTCCTGCCCGCCGTACGACGCGTAGGGCGCCGAGGCGGCATCGGAAGCCGGAGCCGGGGAGGTCGTGATCCCCGACGGGTGACGGTCGTTCACCAACTTCTCTTTCGCCTCGACAACAGGGGCTGCCAGAGCAGTGCGGCGACTGTACCCGGCGGTATGCGGGCGCGACAATCTTCGGAAGGTTTCGCGCCCGAAGGAAACGGGCATTCGGCCGTGTTTCGGGGGACGATGGCCGCGGGTTTGGCTTTGTGTTCGAAGATTGTTCGACGTCCGGTCGTCTGCCGGTCCCGCTAAGTCGGCGAGTCCGGACGGCTGTCGCGCCGCCCGGACTCGCCCGGTATGACCCTGTTACGGCCCTGTTCTCACGCCACGGTCAGCCCGCCGGCCGGCCTGGCGACCTCCACTTCCGGGTGTTCGGAGTCGAGTGCCTGCCGTATCCCGGCCGCGACGGCCGGATGCACGGGAAGGGCGAGATGCCCGATTCCCATCACTTGAATGTTCTGCACCACGAGGTCGGGATGGTCGATACAGGCGGTCTCCGGCTCGTCCATCAGGGCGTCGAGGTCGCTCCAGAAGCAGAAGAAGCGTGTACGGCAACCGGGCGCCGGCCCGGCCAGCTCCTCTAATACCTCCGAACCGGGGCGCAGCTGGCGCACGATCGGGTGCGCGTTCGCCAGCGGGAGGACCCGGGTGCCCAAGTGCGGGGTGCCGAGCGTCACCAGCGTGCGGACCCGGAGGTCGCCGGCGAGCCGCTGTACGTAGTACCGCGCGATCAGTCCGCCCAGGCTGTGCCCCACGATGTCCACCTGCGGGCTCCCCGTGCGCTCGCAGATCTCCTCGATGTGCCGGGCGAGCAGCTCGGCCGCGGAGCGGATGTCCCGGGTCAGCGGTGAGTAGTTGAGCGACTCGACGCGCTGCCTGCCGTGCTGGACAAGGTTGCGGCGCAGCAGGACGAAGACCGAACGGTTGTCGATGAAGCCGTGCAGCAGGACGACCGGAGGATCCGGCGTGGTCGGCAGCTGCGCGGTGCCGTCCGGCAGGGGCGTCGCCTGCGGGGGGGAGTGGCGCTCCGGGGTGATGCCGGTGGGATAGAGGGCGATGTGCCCGGCCAGGATCGCGATCTCCAGTGCGGTCGCCTTGAGGAGGGCCATGGAGAGCCCCATGACTCTGCCTGGCAGGAGCTGCTGCCAGATCGGAACCAGGGGCTCGAGTGCCTTGGTGACCTTCATGGCCGACCTCCTGTCGGCACGCAGGAGGACGGCCTGATCCCCCGTGTGCCCTCATGGGAAGCCGCGGTGGGGGCGGCCGCCGGTGCCGGAGTGGCACGCGCGGGATGGATGAGGCGTGCGGCGCATGCGGCGCCGATGACCTGACGAGGCGCCTTGCCGGCGTGGCGACGAGGCTCCCCGCTGTCGTGCCTTACCTGCCCTGTGTGCCTTTCGTGCCCGCGCGGACCACGCTGCGGCTCCCGAACGTGTCCCATCGTGTGATTTCCCCCTCGGTCACCACCGTGAAACTGCCGGTTGAGGGATGCTGGAGATAACGTTCGTTCACTTCGCGACGGGTGGCGGAACGCGCGGAATGTGCGGTACTTGTCGGTACGGATGGATGTAGTCGCTTCATGGAGGCAGTGATGGGTGTGGCAGCCGGACCGATCCGCGTGGTGGTGGCCAAGCCGGGGCTCGACGGCCACGATCGCGGGGCCAAGGTCATCGCGCGTGCGCTGCGCGACGCCGGTATGGAGGTCATCTACACCGGACTCCACCAGACCCCGGAGCAGATCGTCGACACGGCGATCCAGGAGGACGCAGACGCGATCGGTCTGTCCATCCTCTCCGGAGCCCACAACACCCTCTTCGCGGCGGTCATCGGCCTCCTCAAGGAGCGGGACGCCGAGGACATCCTGGTCTTCGGCGGCGGCATCATCCCCGAGGCGGACATCCCGCCCCTCAAGGAGAAGGGCGTCGCCGAGATCTTCACGCCCGGGGCCACCACGGCCTCGATCGTGGACTGGGTGCGGCAGAACGTCCGCCAGCACGCCGGCGCGTAGTCCCCGCGGCGCCGGTCCGGCGAGGCTCACCGCGCGGGTGCGGTTCAGCGCACCCGCGGTGCACCCGGCTCCGGCGTCACCCCCAACTCGTCGGCCATCGCGGCGCGCAGCCGCAAGGTGGTCACGAGCCGCTGGAACGCCTCCGCCCAGTAGCCCCCGGCCCCGGGCGACGCGTCCTCCTTCTCGTCCGGCACCGCCAGCAGCCCATCCAGCCGCGACGCCGCCGCGGGATCCAGGCACCGCTCGGCCAGCCCCATCACCCCACTGAAGCTCCACGGGTAACTCCCCGCTTCCCTGGCGATGTCGAGCGCATCCACCACCGCCCGTCCGAGCGGCGGGGCCCAGGGCACGGCACACACCCCGAGCAACTGGAACGCCTCGGACAAACCGTGCGTCGCGATGAAGCCGGCCACCCATTCGGCGCGCTCCCGGGCGTCCAGCGTGCCCAGCAGCTTCGCCCGCTCCGCCAGCGAGACCGCTCCCGGGCCCCCGGCCTCGGGCGCCGAGGGCGCACCGAGCAGCGCCCGGGCCCACTGCGGGTCCCGCTGCCGAGCCGCGGCCCGGCACCACGCCGCATGCAGCTCGCCCTGCCAGCCGTCCGCGACCGGCAGTGCCACGATCTCCCGCGGTGTACGGCCGCCGAGCCGTCCCGGCCATGATCCGAGCGGCGCCGCCTCCACCAACTGGCCCAACCACCACGATCGCTCCCCTCTGCCCGAAGGAGGTTTGGCCACGACACCGTCTCTCTCCATCCTCGTATCGCACTCAAGCGGCGCCTCGACCGCGATCGTCGGAATGTCGCGCGTGTGGTCGACGGCCACGCATGCTCCGGCCCGCACCGCCATCCGCGCGGCCAGTGCCGAGCCCGGCAGCGCCGACAGCAACTCCGCGGCCGTCGCCCGCACATTGCGGCTGCGATCGCCCAACGTCCGCTCCAGGAACGGCTCGTCGTCGGCGGACAGCCCCGTGCGCAGCGAGTCGAGGAACATCAGACGGTCCTCCGCCCGCTCCGTCGCCCAGGTCGCGGCCAGCAGTTCGCGCGCGGCCGCGGGCCTGCGTGCCCGGATCACGGAGAGGAGAGCGACCCGCTCGGCGAACAGCCCCTCCTGCCACAGCCGTTGCACCTCGTCGGCGGCGGAGCCGTCGTCGGGGTCCGGCAGCGACGTCCCGCCGCCCGGGGCCGCGCGCAGGGCGAAGCGCCAGTCCGGGTTCAGCCGGGCCAGCCACAGCGCCCGCGGCCCCGCGAACGCCAGCGCCGCCTACCGCAGGTCCGTCCGCCCCCGGGCCGCGTCCAGCAGCGCGGGCAGCGTCTGCGGGGGTGCGCCGAACCCTCGCGCGTTCGCAGCCGCGAGCCACTGGGGCAGCAGCTCCATCAGATCAGGCGAGGTGCCCCGCCTGCCGCCGCCCGTGCCGGGACGGTCGGCCAGCAGCATCACGAGCCTGCGGGTCGCCGCGGCGGGCAGCGGAGGGCGCGGGTCCTCGGCGGCCGGCTCGGGCCGCCGGGCGGCCCGAGCCGGCCGCAGCCCCGCCCGCCGCCGTACGGTCTCCACGGCCGCCGCGTCCAGCAGGACGACCGGAGCCTGCCGCCCCGGCGCACCGCCGACGGGCGCGCGCCGGTCCGTGCCGAGCAGCGCCGTGGTGACGAGCTCCTCCCAGGTGTTCGGGGCGCTCGGGGTGCCCGCGCCGTTCGCGATGCCCGCCGCACCCGTCGTCCCCACGGAAGCCGAGTTCCCGTTCATACAACGCCTCTCTCCATCGGTCGTCCTGCGGTGCCGGGCCCCCTCAGCACAGCGGCACCGCCTCTCCCGTTCCCTGCGCCCATGCCGTGAGCGGAGTGAAACCGCGGTGGCCGCACTCGCCGAAGACCTTGACCGGCGCGCCGCCGGAGAGGGCGACGAGCCGCCACAGGCCCGGGCGGGAACGGGCGGCCGGGCTGAGCGGCAGCGCCGAGCCCCCGTCGGCGTCGGCCAGTTGCCAGGAGTCGCCGTCCGGGACCGGTACGACGTGGTCCAGCGTCACCGGGACCGCGTCCAGCCACGGGTCCTCACGCAGCGCCTCCCCGTACCGGGCGGCCGCCCGAGCGGTCGTCACCCCCGGGGGCCGTATCGCGGCCGGCGCGGGCGGGGCGAACTGCTCGCCCAGCGCCGCCCGCAGCTGCCCCGCACCGGGATAGGCGGACACCTCGGCCTCCAGGGCCAGCCCGACCGGCAGCGCCAGCTCCGGAGCCCGGCCGGCCGCGCCGTAGGAGAGAAGCAGACGGATACGGTCCGACTGGGCGCCGTACAGCCAGATCCGGCGCGTGGTCAGTTTCGCGTCCGCCGTGTCGTACTGGGCGAGGACCAGCCAGCGGTCGCGCATCGGCGGGCCGTCCGCCGAGGCGGGCAGGCCGACGCGGGAACGCACCGTCGCCGCGAGGCCGTCCGGGAGCCGCTCACGGCGCAGCCAGCCCTGGTCGAGCAGATGCAGCAGCGCGCACTCCTCCAGCAGCCGCACCGGCCAGCCCGGCCCGGACCCCGGAATCGCCCCCAACTCCCTCACCCGCGCGGCCAGTCCCGGCGCCTGCGCGTCGACCATACGGGCCGCGGTCTCCTCCCACAGCCCGTACCCCGCCTGCTCCGCCGAGGCCAGGCCGCCGCGCAGCAGATCCGCCAGGCGCTGCTCCAGCTCGGTCGCCCCCGCCGTGACCCGCTCGGCCCGGCGCTCGGCCCGGCGCCGCGCCGCCTCGGGATCGGCGGACCCGGACCCGGAACCCCCACCGCCCGACTCCCTTTTCTCCTGCGCGCGTTTCTTCCGGCCCTCGATCCACTGCTCCGCCCAGTCCGGCGCCTTCGCCGTCGGCATCGCACCGTCCCCGCCCGCCCACAGCAGCAGCAGTCCGATCGCGTGCTTGCACGGGAACTTACGGCTGGGACACGAGCACTTGTATGCCGGACCCGCCACCTCCGCTATGTCGACGACTGTCTGATACGGCTTGCTGCCGCTGCCCTTGCACAGCCCCCACACCGTCCCCTCGTCGGAACTCCCCGCCTCGGACCACGTCCCGGCCGTGCCGAGTTTGCTTCCCGCTTTGCGTGACGCGACGTCAGGCGCCAGTGCCAGCACCTGGTCCGCGGTCCAGCGCACCCCCTGCTGAGTCATGCCATCGAAGGTAGATCCCACCACTGACAATCGGCCCTGTCGTGGCGTTTTCGCAGGTCGGAACGGATTGTCAGTGGCGTGGTGCACGGTTGGTGACAGACCGAACCGGCCGAGCTGGAGGGGGCCTCAGCCATGACTGTGTCCGTGGAAGCAACATCCGTACAGGCAGCCGAAGCAGCCGATGCGGCCGAAGCACTCGTGAAGGAACCGGCCGAGGCGCTGCGACCGCACGCCGAGGACGCGTTCGCCGCCGAACTCGCCGCGCTGGCCGCCCAGGACGACCGCCCGCGCCCGGCCCGCTGGAAGCTGTCGCCGTGGGCGGTGGCGACATATCTGCTCGGCGGCACGCTGCCGGACGGCACGGTGATCACACCGAAGTACGTGGGCCCCCGCCGCATCGTCGAGGTCGCGGTCACCACACTCGCCACCGACCGCGCGCTGCTCCTGCTCGGCGTGCCCGGCACGGCCAAGACCTGGGTGTCGGAACATCTGGCCGCCGCCGTCAGCGGCGACTCGACGCTCCTGGTGCAGGGCACGGCCGGCACCCCGGAGGAGGCGATCCGCTACGGCTGGAACTACGCGCAGCTGCTCGCCCACGGCCCCAGCCGCGACGCGCTCGTGCCCAGCCCCGTCATGCGGGCCATGGCCGAAGGCATGACGGCCCGCGTGGAGGAACTGACCCGCATCCCGGCCGATGTCCAGGACACGCTGATCACCATCCTGTCCGAGAAGACCCTGCCGATCCCGGAGCTGGGCCAGGAGGCGCAGGCGGTGCGCGGCTTCAATCTGATCGCCACGGCCAACGACCGCGACCGCGGGGTCAACGACCTGTCCAGCGCCCTGCGCCGCCGCTTCAACACGGTGGTGCTGCCGCTGCCGGAGAGCGCCGACGCCGAGGTCGACATCGTCTCGCGCCGTGTCGACCAGATCGGCCGCTCCCTCGATCTGCCGGCCGTGCCCGACGGCATGGACGAGATCCGCCGGGTGGTGACCGTCTTCCGCGAGCTGCGCGACGGCGTCACCACCGACGGCCGTACCAAGCTGAAGTCGCCCAGCGGCACGCTGTCCACGGCCGAGGCGATCTCGGTCGTCACCAACGGCCTCGCGCTGGCCGCCCACTTCGGCGACGGCGTGCTGCGGTCGGCCGATGTCGCCGCGGGCATCCTCGGCGCCGTCGTCCGCGACCCGGCGGCCGACCGGGTCGTGTGGCAGGAGTACCTGGAGACGGTCGTGCGCGAGCGCGACGGCTGGAAGGACTTCTACCGGGCCTGCCGGGAGGTGAGCGCGTGAGCGGGTCCGAGTGGGGGCGGGCGTTCGACTCCGGGCCGCTGCTGCTCGGGGTGCGGCACCACGGCCCCGGGTCGGCACGGGCCGTGCGGGCCGCGCTGGACGCGGCACGGCCGCAGGTGGTGCTGCTGGAGGGGCCGCCCGAGGCCGACGCGCTGATCCCGCTGGCCGCCGACGAGAACATGCGCCCTCCGGTCGCGCTCCTCGCGCACGCCGTGGAGGAGCCCGGACGTTCGGCCTTCTGGCCGCTGGCCGAGTTCTCCCCCGAGTGGGTGGCGATCCGCTGGGCGCTGGAACACGGGGTCCCGGCCCGCTTCATCGACCTGCCGGCCACGCACACGCTGGCGTGGGGGAGCGAGGAGGGGGAGCCCCCCGGGGCCGGGGGCGGGGGCGATACCGGGGCTGATACCGATGGTGATGCCGATGCCGCCGACGGGCCTGCGCCGGTGCCGGATGTCCGCGTCGACCCGATCGCCGTACTCGCCGAGACCGCAGGCTACGACGATCCCGAGCGCTGGTGGGAGGATGTGGTCGAACACCGGGGCGAGCAACTGGGCGTGGCACTCGCGCCGTTCGCCGCGCTCGAGGAGGCCATGGGGGCGCTGCGGGAGACGTACGGTGCCGGCGGGCACAGGCGGGACCGTGTGCGCGAGGCCTGTATGCGGCTCCAACTACGGGCAGCTCAGCGTGAGTTCACCGACGCCGTGGCTGTGGTGTGCGGCGCCTGGCACGTGCCCGCCCTGCGGCAGAAGGCCTCCGTCGCGGCCGACCGGGCACTGCTGAAGGGGCTGCCCAAGGCCAAGGTGGACATGACCTGGGTGCCGTGGACGCACCGCAGGCTGTCCCGGTCCAGCGGGTACGGGGCGGGCATCGCCTCACCGGGCTGGTACGGGCATCTGTTCGGCGCGCCGGACCGGCCGGTGGAGCGGTGGCTGACCAAGGTGGCCGGGCTGCTGCGCGAGGAGGACCGGATCGTGTCCTCGGCGCATGTCATCGAGGCGGTGCGGCTGGCGGAGACGCTCGCCGCGATGCGGGGCCGCCCGCTGGCCGGGCTGAGCGAGACGACCGACGCCGTGCGTGCGGTGATGTGCGACGGCTCCGACGTACCGCTGGCGCTGGTGCACGACCGGCTGGTGGTGGGTGACCTGCTGGGCGAGGTGCCCGACACGGCGCCCGCGGTGCCGTTGCAGCGGGACCTGGCCCGGCTGCAGCGCCGGCTGCGGCTCAAACCGGAGGCGCTGGAGCGGGAGTCGGAGCTCGACCTGCGCAAGGAGACCGACGCCGGACGCAGTCGGCTGTTGCACCGGCTGCGGCTGCTGGGTGTCGGATGGGGTGAGCCCAGGGAGTCGCGGGGCAGTACGGGCACGTTCCGGGAGACCTGGCGGCTGCGCTGGGAGCCGGAGCTGTCGGTGCGGGTCGCCGAAGCCGGGGTCTGGGGCACGACGGTGCTCGGCGCCGCGACCGCCAAGGCCGAGGCGGACGCCGTGGCCGCGGAGTCCCTCGCCGAGGTCACCGCGCTCGCCGAACGCTGTCTGCTCGCCGAACTGCCGGACGCGCTCCCCGTGGTGATGCGGGTGCTCGCCGACCGCGCGGCCCTCGACGCCGACGTCGGCCACCTCGCCCAGGCGCTCCCCGCCCTGGTCCGCTCCCTGCGCTACGGCGACGTGCGCGGCACCGACACGCGGGCCCTCGCCGAGGTCGCCGCAGGCCTCGCCGAGCGGATCTTCGTCGGCCTGCCCCCGGCCTGCGCAGCCCTGGACGCGGACGCGGCCGAGGAGATGCGCCGGCATCTGGACGAGGTGCACGGGGCGGTGGGCCTGCTGGGGGAGGCCTCCGCCGACGGCCGCGAGGGCGCGCCCGCCCCCGGAGCCGGTGACCTGCGCGCCCGCTGGCGCTCGGTGCTGCGCGTCCTGTCCGGGCGCGACACCGTGCCCGGGGTCATCCGGGGGCGGGCCGTGCGGCTGCTGCTGGACGAGGGGGAGCTGGGCCAGGACGAGGCGGCGCGGCTGATGGGGCTCGTACTGTCCCCGGGGACACCGCCGCCGGACGCGGCCGCGTGGATCGAGGGCTTCGTCGGCGGCGGGGGCGGGATGCTGCTGGTCCACGACGAGCGGCTGCTCGGCCTGGTCGACGCCTGGCTCACCGGGGTGCCGACGGAGGCGTTCACGGACGTGCTACCGCTGCTGCGGCGGACGTTCTCGGCGTACGAGCCGGGGGTGCGCAGAACCCTGGGCGAGCTGGTGCGACGCGGTCCGGGTGCGCGGGGGAGCGCGGCGTCCGGCCGTGGGGCCGGCATACCGGGCTTCGACCCGGAGCCGGACGCCGAGCGCGCCGACGCCGTACTGCCCCTCGTCCGGCTGCTGCTCGGCCTGGACGAGGAGGAAAAGGCCAGGGAGGAGAAGGCCGAGCGGGAGAAGGCCGACGACAACTGCTTCGTGGGGGTGGGCACATGACGACCGAGCCGACAGCGGTGGACACCGCCGACCTGGCACCGGAGCGGCTGCGGCGCTGGCGGCTGGTGCTCGGGGGCGACACGGCCGACGGAACCGGCTGCGCGCTGTCCGGGCAGGACGCCGCGATGGACGGAGCGCTCGCCGCGCTCTACGGCAAGGGGGACAAACCGCAGTCGGGGCGGGACCGTTCGGCCGGGCTCGGGGCGTCGGCGCCGTCGGTGGCGCGCTGGCTCGGGGACATCCGGACCTACTTCCCCTCCTCGGTCGTCCAGGTGATGCAGCGGGACGCCATCGACCGGCTCGGCCTTGCCTCCCTGCTCCTCGAGCCGGAGATGCTGGAGGCGGTGGAGGCCGATGTGCACCTGGTCGGCACGCTGCTCTCGCTCAACAAGGCGATGGCGGAGACCACCAAGGAGACGGCACGGGCGGTCGTGTGCAAGGTCGTCGAGGACCTGGAGAAGCGGCTCGTCACCCGTACCCGGGCCACCCTCACCGGCGCCCTCGACCGCAGCGCCCGGGTCAACCGGCCGCGCCACCACGACATCGACTGGAACCGCACGATCGCGGCCAACCTCAAGCACTACCTGCCCGAGTACCGCACGGTCGTGCCGGAGCGGCTGATCGGATACGGACGTGCGGCCCAGTCCGTGAAGAAGGAGGTCATCCTCTGCGTCGACCAGTCGGGGTCGATGGCGGCGTCCGTCGTCTACGCGTCCGTGTTCGGCGCGGTGCTCGCCTCCATGCGGTCGATCAGCACCCGGCTCGTGGTCTTCGACACGGCCGTGGTCGACCTCACCGACCAGCTCGACGACCCCGTCGACGTCCTCTTCGGCACCCAGCTCGGCGGCGGCACGGACATCAACCGGGCGCTGGCGTACTGCCAGTCGCAGATCACCCGGCCCGCCGAGACGGTGGTGGTGCTCATCAGCGACCTGTACGAGGGAGGGATACGGAACGAGATGCTGAAGCGGGTCGCGGCGATGAAGGCGTCGGGGGTGCAGTTCGTCACGCTGCTCGCTCTGTCGGACGAAGGGGCGCCCGCCTACGACCGCGAGCACGCGGCCGCGCTCGCCGCCCTGGGGGCACCGGCCTTCGCCTGTACGCCCGATCTGTTCCCGGACGTGATGGCGGCGGCGATCGAGAAGCGTCCCCTTCCGATACCGGACACCGTGTGACGCCGGGCGGGAAAAGGGACATGAGTACCCATCGGTAACGGGGGGCTTGCGCAACCTCGGGCGTGCCGTGCGAGGATCGGGCTCGCCCGCGATGTGCCAACTCGTCACGTGTTCCGCCGCACGGGAGGACCCGTCCCCTCTTGACCTCACCAGCAGTCCAGCCCGTCACCGGCGTGCGCGTGTTGCGCACGGCGGCGGGACGACGTGCCCTGCAACTGGGGCTGCTGATGGCCGGTCTGTTCGCGCTCGGACTCCTCTGCGGGGAGCGGGCGCACGCCGCGGAAGGGACACCGCCGGGTACTTCGGCAGCCTCCGTCACCTCGGCCGCCTCCACCGCGTCGGTCGCGCCCGTGTCGTCGGTGGTGACGGACGTGACGGACGCAGCACAGGCCGCTCCGTGGAAGGCGGCGACGAAGAGTGTCGTCGGGGCAGTTGCCGCCTCGGTCACCACCCCGGTCACCGCTTCGGTCGAGCACACCGGTCGCCGAGTGGCGGCCGCCGTGCCCACGGTGGACCAGGGCGCGGTCGCGTCCGTGACCCGTCGGGCCACGCGGCCGGTCGGGGACCTGGTCGGGGCCGTGACGCGGCAACTGGGCACGGTACGCGGCAAACTGCCGGCGCTGCCCGCGTCGCCCTCGCTGCCCGGGCTCCCCGGAATGTCCGAGCTGCCCGGCCGGTTGCTGCCGGCGCCGGTCACCTCGGCACCCGGGACGACGCATGACGGCGCGGCTCGGCCGGCGGCCGTCTCTGGTGAGGACGTCCGGGGCACAACGGCCCGTACGCCGAAGCCCGTGAGGAGCGGCGCGTACGGTCCGGACCTCAGCGCCGCCACCCCCGCACCACGTTCCGTGGTGCACGCCGACGGCCGTCGTGCCGCGGCCCCCGGCACCGCCCCGAGCAGCCCCGCGCCGACCGGCGACCAGGGTGGCGCGCCGGGCAGGTCGGCGGTCGACAACGGCTCCCCGAGGCACGGTGACGCAAACGCCGTCACCCTGAACGACCGGGCGCCCTTGCGGCTCGCGCCCGGTGCCGCCGCGCGCGTCGACGCGGCCGGGACCCGGGACAGGCACCGGGACATTCCCGTCTTCCCCGGCTAGGACACCACGGCCACCTGCCCGCCGTGGACCTGTCGCGCGGGGGCGGAACAGGTCTGCCCGACCGTCCGGACACCCCTCCGAGCTCCGGACGGCCCAAGTCCCAGTCGCACTTCCGACGTCCTCGCAGCCCCTGCGGCTGTGACGTCCGGGAATCCCTTAAGGATCTGACGCACGCATGAACAAGAACATCCGCCGTTCCATCGTCATAGCCGCCGGAGTGACCGGCGCGTGGGCGCTCGGCTCGACCGTGGCCAGCGCCGACGAGCTGCCCGCCTCGTCCCTGTCCGTCTCCGACACGACGTCCGGCCTCACCGGCACGGCCGACGGTGTCGTGTCCGACGTGCAGGACACGGTCACCGGTGTCACCGACGGCGTGACCACGACGGCCCAGAACACGACCGCGAACACCACCGCCAAGGCGAAGTCCACCGTGTCCGACACCCGCAGCAAGACGGCCGCCACCGCCGACCAGGCCCGCCGCTACGTGGAGGCCAAGGTCCCGGCCGCCGCCAAGGTCAGGGGCGGCCAGGCCATCAACGGCGCACGTGCCGCCCGTGCCGCGCAGGCCGCGACTCACCTGACCCACCACGTGGCCGCAGAGGCGAGTGCGGAGGCGACCGCCACCGTCTCCCACGCGTCCTCCCCGCACGACGAGATCGACTACCTGTTCGGCCCGCTCTCCTCCTTCGCCCCCGAGGTGGAGGAGGCCCTGGCCGCCGCCCAGACCAAGCTCCAGGCCACCCAGGCGGCCGCCCGCGGCCAGGTCCAGGGCGTCGATGGCGCCGTACGGACGAAGGCCGAGCGGACGGTCGCCGCCGCGGGCCGCACGGGCCAGGGCGCGCTCGCCGGCGTCCAGGGCCGGGCCGCCGACGCCACGGCCGCCGCCCAGGCCTCCGTGTCCAACGTGCCCGCGCACCTCACCGGCACCGTGACGGCCGTGCCCGGCACGGTCACCCCGGTCGCGTACGAGGCGGCCGCCGAGGCCGTCCCGCCGGTCGCCGCCGGTGCCGTGCACGGAGCCGTCCCGGTCGCCGGGCATGCCGTCCAGGGCGTCCAGCCGGTCGCCGGGGGCGCGGTCACGGGCGTGCAGGGCGTGGCCACGGGCGCGGTGAACGGCGTGACGCCGGTGGTCACCGATGCCGTGCACGGGGTGACGCCCGTCGCCGGGGGCGCCGTCAACGGCGTGCGGGGTGTCGCCGCGGGTGCCGTGGCGGAGGTGCGGCCGGTCGTCGGCGGGGTTGTCGCCGACGTGCCGCCGTACGCCACCGGTGTGGTCGCCCAGGACGGTACGCAGGCCGTGCTGCCGCCCGTCGCCGGTACCGCCGTGCACGGGGTCGTGCCGGTCGCCGGGCAGGCGGTGGTGGACGCCCAGTCGCTCGCGTACGGAGTCGTGGGCGACGTCCACCCCTTCGCGGACGGCGTCGTCGGCGCCGTACCGCCGCTCGCGCACGGTGTGACCGGGCAGGTGGCCCCCTTCGCGCAGGGCGTGGCCCAGGAGGCCCCGCCGTTCGCGTACGGGGTGACCGGTGCCGCGCGGCCCGTCGTCGACACCGTCACCCGGACGGCGCAGCCGGTCGCGGGCAGCACCACGACGCTGGCGTACGGCGTGACGGGCGAGGTCGCCCCGTTCGCGCACGGTGTCGCCGGTGAGGCCGATCCGTTCGCTCAGGGTGTCGCCCAGCAGGTCGCGCCCTTCGCGCAGGACCTGGCCGGCGGCACTGTCCATGCCGCCGCCCCGCTCGCCGGGCACGCCGTGAACGGCACGGCGGGTGTCGCCGATTCCGTGGCCCCGTCTCAGGTCCGGCACACGGGGTACATGAACACCCTGCACAACCCGCACAACATGCACGACGGGCGCACCCAGGGCATCTGAGGCGCCCCGTTCCGA
The DNA here is from genome assembly GCF_025642155.1 of Streptomyces sp. HUAS 15-9. Taxonomy (NCBI): domain Bacteria; kingdom Bacillati; phylum Actinomycetota; class Actinomycetes; order Kitasatosporales; family Streptomycetaceae; genus Streptomyces; species Streptomyces qianjiangensis. The sequence goes on from NZ_CP106798.1 coordinate 5,308,181, forward strand.
CCGGCTCCGTGGGGAGGGAGGTATCGGACGGCCGAATGCCATCGGCGCGTCCGGCCGACACCTCACGGATGGGGTCGGTCGGTCCCCATTGGGGTGGGGATCAGCCGCCCCGGGCCCTTCCGGGCCGCTCCAGAGGCCTCACCGGGTCAACCCCAGCCCGGTGAGGCCTCGCCGTTTCGGCACGCCGTGCCAGCAATCCCGGCATCATGTGACAGGTATCACCGCTCACGTGTGACCCGCGATTTAGAGGCCTTACGCAAGCAGAGATAACCTGCGAGACGGACATGCCGCGCGCTCGGACACCGTGTGCGCCCCCCTAGTGACACATGCGGACGTCACGTTGCCCTTCGCGGCACGCCCACGCATCCAACGAACCGCGAGATCACTGATAGGGACGGAAGCGCGTGGACCTGTTCGAGTACCAGGCGAGGGACCTCTTCGCCAAGCACGATGTACCGGTGCTGGCCGGTGAAGTCATCGACACGCCTGAGGCGGCGCGCGCGATCACTGAGCGGCTGGGCGGCAAGTCGGTCGTCAAGGCGCAGGTGAAGGTCGGTGGTCGTGGCAAGGCCGGTGGCGTCAAGCTGGCCGCCTCCGCGGACGAGGCCGTCGCCCGCGCGACGGACATCCTCGGCATGGACATCAAGGGCCACACGGTCCACAAGGTCATGATCGCGGAGACCGCTCCGGAGATCCTCGAGGAGTACTACGTCTCCTTCCTCCTCGACCGTGCCAACCGCACCTTCCTCTCCATCGCCTCCGTCGAGGGCGGCATGGAGATCGAGGAGGTGGCGGCCACCCGTCCGGAGGCCGTCGCCAAGACCGCGATCGACCCGATCGACGGTGTGGACGAGGCCAAGGCCCGCGAGATCGTCGCGGCCGCCAAGTTCCCGGCCGAGGTCGCAGACAAGGTCGCGAACGTCCTCGTCACGCTGTGGGACACCTTCATCAAGTCGGACGCCCTCCTCGTCGAGGTCAACCCGCTCGCGAAGGTCGCCTCCGGTGAGGTCATCGCCCTGGACGGCAAGGTGTCGCTCGACGACAACGCCGAGTTCCGCCACGACTGGGACGAGCTGCACGACAAGGCCGCGGCCAACCCGCTGGAGGCCGCCGCCAAGGAGAAGAACCTCAACTACGTCAAGCTCGACGGTGAGGTCGGCATCATCGGCAACGGCGCGGGTCTCGTGATGAGCACCCTGGACGTCGTCGCCTACGCCGGTGAGAACCACGGTGGCGTCAAGCCCGCCAACTTCCTGGACATCGGCGGTGGCGCCTCCGCCCAGGTCATGGCGAACGGCCTGGAGATCATCCTCGGCGACCCGGACGTCAAGTCGGTCTTCGTCAACGTCTTCGGCGGCATCACCGCCTGTGACGAGGTCGCCAACGGCATCGTGCAGGCCCTGAAGCTCCTCGAGGACCGGGGCGAAGAGGTCACCAAGCCGCTCGTCGTCCGCCTCGACGGCAACAACGCCGAGCTGGGCCGGCAGATCCTCACGGACGCCAACCACCCGCTGGTGCGGCGCGTCGACACCATGGACGGCGCGGCGGACAAGGCCGCCGAGCTGGCCCACGCCGCCAAGTAAGCACTCAGGACGAGGACACCAACACACCATGGCTATCTGGCTCAACAAGGACAGCAAGGTCATCGTCCAGGGCATGACCGGCGCCACGGGCATGAAGCACACCAAGCTCATGCTGGGCGACGGCACCCACGTCGTGGGCGGCGTGAACCCGCGCAAGGCGGGTCAGACCGTCGACTTCGACGGCACCGAGGTACCCGTGTTCGGCACGGTCGCCGAGGCCATCGAGAAGACCGGCGCCAACGTCTCCGTCATCTTCGTGCCGGAGAAGTTCACCAAGGACGCGGTCGTCGAGGCCATCGACGCCGAGATCCCGCTGGCCGTCGTGATCACCGAGGGCATCGCCGTGCACGACACGGCGTCCTTCTGGGCGTACGCCGGCAAGAAGGGCAACAAGACCCGCATCATCGGCCCGAACTGCCCCGGCATCATCACCCCGGGTCAGTCGAACGTCGGCATCATCCCGGGCGACATCACCAAGCCGGGCCGCATCGGCCTGGTCTCGAAGTCCGGCACGCTGACGTACCAGATGATGTACGAGCTCCGTGACATCGGCTTCTCGACGGCCGTCGGCATCGGTGGCGACCCGATCATCGGCACCACGCACATCGACGCCCTGGCCGCCTTCCAGGACGACCCCGACACCGACCTGATCGTCATGATCGGCGAGATCGGCGGCGACGCCGAGGAGCGGGCCGCGGCCTTCATCAAGGAGAACGTGACCAAGCCGGTCGTCGGCTACGTCGCGGGCTTCACCGCCCCCGAGGGCAAGACCATGGGCCACGCCGGCGCCATCGTCTCCGGTTCGTCCGGCACCGCCCAGGCGAAGAAGGAGGCCCTCGAGGCCGCCGGCGTCAAGGTCGGCAAGACGCCGACCGAGACGGCGAAGCTCGCCCGCGAGATCCTGAACGGCTGACACCGCTGAACAGCTGAGACGGCTGAACAGCTGTCACGGCTGACACCGCGGATCACAGCTGGAAGGGCCCGCACCCTCACAGGGGGTGCGGGCCCTTCCGCGTGCCGGGTGCGCACGGGCTCACCGGGGCAGTGGCAGCACCCTCTCCGGTCCGCGCGCCGCCGCCGACCGCAGCTTCGCCCGCAGCTTCAGCTCGGCGCCGGACAGCGGACCCAGCGCGGCCTTCGGCGGAACCCCGCGAACCGCCTGTGCCGGGGCGATCGGTGCCTCGTACCGGGTCGGCGCGGTGCGCAGCGTGAGTGAGGTCGCGCCGATGATGGCGACCGTGAAGGCGATGGCGGCCCGGGTCCAGAACCGGGTCCTTTGTTCGCCGACGGTCCGTACCGTCGTCGGCTGTGGCGCCCGCAGCCGTTCCGTGGAGGCGAGTTCGGCCAGCCGCCGGTGGAGCGCGACGGGGTCCGACAGTTCGGGAAGGTGCTCGGCCAGCGCGGCGCGCGCGTGGGTGAGCCGGTTCGCCGCCGCCGGTGTGCTCGCCTCCGTCTCCGCCGCCGTCTCCGGCAGGTTGAGGCCGACGCCGTCGTAGAGCAGGAGCGTGCGGCGGTACGACGGCGGGAGTTTCAGGAGCGCGCGCAGCAAGGTGCGGTCGGCGGCGTCGGCGGGCGGTGGTTCGGGGTGCCGGTAGCGCGGGCGGAAGGAGTGCCAGGGGGAGAGGGCGTACTCGTACGCCGTCGCCCGCACCCAGCCCGCCGGATCGCGGTCCTGGGCCACCTGCGGCCATTGCTGCCAGGCGCGTTGGAAGGCGCGCTCCACGGACTCCCGGGCCAGCTCGCGCCGCCCGGTGAGCAGGTACGTCTGGCGTACCAGGGCGGGGGCGCAGAACTCGTACAGGGCGTCGAATGCCTGTGCGGGCGTCAGGGAGGGGGCGGCCGGTGCGGGGATCACGGGCTGGGGCGCGGTGTCATCCACGGCGTCCGCCGCGCCCGCCGCGAGTGACGCCAGCAGTTGGGCGTACGCCTCCCGTCTCTCTGCCTTCGGGGTGGTACGGCCGGTCTCCCACGCGCGTACGGTCGCGCGGCTGACGCCGATCCGCTCGGCGACCTGAACCTGCGTCAGCGACCGGGACTCGCGCAGGCGTCGGCGTTCCTTGGGCGGTGGCAGCGGGCTCTCGGGACTCTGTGTCACGGTTCGCCCCTTCGTACGAAAAAGTACATAAACATATATTGAGCGACACTTCGGGCGTTCGCCCGTTACGCCGGAAAAGCGCGTGTCGTTGGGAGCATGGCGGTCGTGCCCCGGATGACCGCTCGCCAGATGACCGCCCGCCGACTGTCGTTGTCACCCCTGCTCACCCGGCTGCGCGACCGGTCCCCGGGACTGGGCGCGAGCGTCCTCGAAGGCGCGCTCGCGGCCGGGCTCGGGCTCGGTTCGTTCGCCGTGCCCGTGATGGTGCTGTGGATCAGCTCGCCCTACCCCGACAGCGGGCCGGGCAGCGCCCTGCACATCGCCGGCGCGCTGTGGCTCCTCGCGCACGGAGTCGAGCTGGTGCGCGTCGAGACGCTCTCCGGCGCCCCCGCGCCCCTGGGCGTCACCCCGCTGCTGCTCCTGGTGCTGCCGGTGCTGCTGGTGTACCGGGCGGCACGGGACGTGGTGGACGCGCCCGTCGAACCCGAGGGGCCACCGCCGATCGACGCGCGGACCGCGTGGGCGGGCGTCGTCCTCGGCTATGTCGCCGTCGGAGTCTGCGCCGCGCTGTACACCTCCGGCGGCGCGCTGCGGCCCCAGTGGGGGTGGGTGGCGGTGTGCCTGCCGCTCGTCGCGACGGGGGCGGCGGGCGCGGGGGTGTGGACGGCGTACGGCCGTCCCCGCGAGCCCCTGCTGAGCGCGCTGGTGCTGCTGCCGGGGGTGCTGCGCCGGCGGCTCCTGGGTCCGGTCGGCCGGGCGGGTCTGGTCGCGGCCGTGCGGGCCGCCGGTGCCGGGACGGTGGTGCTCTTCTGCGGCGGGGCGCTGCTGCTCCTGGTGTCGCTGGTGGGGCACGGCGGGCCGGCGCGCGCGTCCTTCGGTCAGCTGACGGAGGGCTGGTCGGGGCAGTTCGCCGTCCTGCTGCTGTGCGCGGCCCTGGCTCCCAACGCGGCGGTGTGGTCGGCGGCCTATGCCCTCGGCCCCGGCTTCGCGCTCGGGACCGGGCACCTGGTGAACCCGCTCGCCTCGCATCCCGCGCCGCTGCTGCCGCCGTTCCCGTTGCTGGCGGCGGTGCCGGTGGCGGGCGCCGGCACGCCGCTGAACTGGGCGGCCGGGGTGGTGCCGGTGGTGGCGGGGGTGACGGTGGCGTGCATCACGGTGCGCGTGGCCGTGCGGCGGGCGGAGCCGGGGGCGGCACGGGGAAGGCGTGGCGCCGGGTGCCGGGCTGGTCGGCGGCGCGGACCGCCGGGGCGGCGGTGCTGGCGGCCGGGGCGTGCGCGCTCGTGTTCGCGACGCTCGCCGAGCTCTCGGGCGGGCCGCTCGGGGTCGCCGCGCTCACCCGGTTCGGTCCGGTGTGGTGGCAGGCGGGGCTCGCCACGGCGGCCTGGATCACGGTCGTCGCCGTTCCGGTGGTGCTGGGGCTGCGGGCCTGGCGGCTGCGGGGCCTGCGGTCCCGGGAGCAGGGGGATGTGCCGGTCGTCTCGGCCGGGAGGCTGCCGACGCAGCCCGTGTCGCCTCCCGCGCTCGAGCCGGACGTGGAAGACGTGTACGACGCGAAGGACGGGCTCGGCACGAAGGGCGCGCTCGGCGCGAGGGATGCGTACGACGCGGAGGGCGCGTACGACGAGGAGGACGCGTACGACTTCCTGCCCGTCGACGACACGGAGGCCGCATACGGCTTCCTGCCGGTCGGCGACCCGCCGAGCCTCTCCTGGCACGACGACACGGCACGCGCGGCGCGCTGGGCGGCCCTCAAGGAGGCATCGGCCCAACCGGACACCCCGGACGCGGACAGCGCGTGAGGGGCCCGGCGCCAGGAGGTGTCAGCCCTTGCCGGTCCCCAGCAGCCCGCGCAGCTCGTGCGGCAGCAACTGGTCGCAGGACTGCTTGGCCTGGTTGGTGAGGGCGTCGTTCACACACGTGTAGTAGTCGCGGTAGACCAGCTGGGCCGTGAAGGTCGCCGCGACCAGGGCGAGCGCCAGGGACGCCGTGACCAGGCCGCTGGCGGCCGCCGTGGTCTGGGGGCGGCCGGTCTGCTCGGCCGCGGGGGTGTCCGGGTTCGGGGTGCGGGGCTTGGCGCGCAGCGCGCTCACACCCCAGTAGATGGCCAGGGAGCCGAGCAGCAGGGCCACGTAGGGCCAGCTGAAGAGGGCGAAGAAGAAAGCCCACATGCCGCACAGGAGGGCGTAACGGGCCCGGCGCTGGGCGGGGTCCGTGGGGTCCCAGCGCATGCCCGGCCCCGGACCCTGGCCGGGGCCGCCGCCCTGGTCCTCGGGACCGCCTCCGGGGCGCTCGCCGAAACCGCCGGGGGAGCGGCCCGGCTGGCGGTCGCTCCACTCGTTGCCCCAGGGCGAGTCGTGTTCGTCGGAGGATCCCGGCGCCGGGCGCCGCGGCTGCCACAAGCGGTCCGGGGTGCCCTCCGGCGGTGGCGCGAACGGGTTGTCGTCCTGCGGTGTGCCGCCCTGCCCGTCGCCTTCGCCGTTCTCCCGGCCCGAGGGTGCCTCGGGGGGCGAGGCCGGCCGCTCGCGCAGCAGGGCGCCACGCACCCCTCCCAGCGCCGACTGCGGGGGGAACGTGAGAAGTCGCAGGCTGCGGTCCGGCATCAAGTGAGCGTCTTCCCCTAGATGAATACGGCTGGTACGACCCGTCTGACGTGAGCTGTCACTGGGTGAACGCGCCGCACGGCGACCGCGTTCCCGAGCCCGCTCCCTCCCAGACGCTACCTTCCGGCCACGCACCCGTCCCGTGGGGGCCCGTTCCGTGTGCCGGTATCGTTGCTGACGGTCGGCCGCTTCGTAGACTTCCCCGTATCCAGGAACGCGAAGCATTCGTACGAATGCACAAATGATCGTACGCTCCCGGCCCCCGTAAGACGCTCCCCCGAGAAAGGGCCCCACCGTGGCCGCCAAGCCCGTGGCCAAGCGCCTCGTCGTGCTGGTCTCCGGATCCGGCACCAATCTGCAGGCGCTCCTCGACGAGATCTCGCGCACCGGAAGCGAGGCCTACGGCGCGCAGATCGTCGCCGTCGGCGCCGACCGCGACGGCATCGAGGGGCTGGCGCGGGCCGAGAGGGCCGGGCTGCCGACCTTCGTGCGGAAGGTGAGGGACTACGGGACGCGCGAGGAGTGGGACGCCGCGCTCACCGAGGCCGTCAGCGCCTACGAGCCCGACCTGGTCGTCTCCGCCGGGTTCATGAAGATCGTGGGCAAGGAGTTCCTCGCGCGCTTCGGCGGGCGGTTCGTCAACACCCACCCGGCTCTCCTCCCCAGTTTTCCCGGGGCCCACGGCGTACGGGACGCGCTCGCGTACGGCGCCAGGGTCACCGGCTGCACCGTCCACTTCGTCGACGACGGCGTCGACACCGGGCCGATCATCGCTCAGGGCGTGGTGGAGGTCCGGGACGAGGACGACGAGAGCGCTCTGCACGAGCGCATCAAGGAAGTCGAGCGAAGGCTGCTCGTCGAGGTCGTGGGGCGGATCGCCCGCAACGGCTATCGCATTGAGGGACGAAAGGTAGTTATCCAGTGACCGCCACCGCCGAGAGCACCAAGCGGCCCATCCGCCGCGCGCTCGTCAGCGTCTACGACAAGACCGGACTCGAAGAGCTCGCCCGCGGGCTGCACGAGGCCGGTGTCGCACTCGTCTCCACCGGCTCCACCGCCTCCCGTATCGCCGCCGCCGGCGTCCCCGTCACCAAGGTCGAGGAGCTCACCGGCTTCCCCGAGTGCCTGGACGGCCGGGTCAAGACCCTGCACCCGAAGGTCCACGCGGGCATCCTCGCCGACCTGCGCCTCGACAGCCACCGCGAGCAGCTCGCCGAGCTGGGCGTCGAGCCGTTCGACCTGGTCGTCGTCAACCTCTACCCGTTCCGGGAGACCGTCGCCTCCGGCGCCTCGCCCGACGAGTGCGTCGAGCAGATCGACATCGGCGGGCCGTCGATGGTCCGCGCCGCCGCCAAGAACCACCCGTCCGTGGCCGTGGTCACCAGCCCCGCCCGGTACGCCGACGTCCTCGCGGCGGTCAAGGAGGGCGGCTTCGACCTCGCCACCCGCAAGCGGCTCGCCGCGGAGGCCTTCCAGCACACGGCGTCGTACGACGTGGCGGTCGCCTCCTGGTTCGCGTCCTCGTACGCCCCCGTCGACGAGTCGGCCTTCCCGGACTTCCTGGGTGCCACCTACGAGCGCAAGAACACCCTGCGCTACGGCGAGAACCCGCACCAGCCCGCCGCCCTCTACACCGGCGGCGGCCCGGCCGGCGGTCTCGCCGAGGCCGAGCAGTTGCACGGCAAGGAGATGTCGTACAACAACTACACGGACACGGACGCCGCGCGCCGTGCCGCGTACGACCACGACGAGCCGTGCGTCGCGATCATCAAGCACGCCAACCCCTGCGGGATCGCGATCGGCGCGGACGTCGCCGAGGCGCACCGCAAGGCGCACGCCTGCGACCCGCTGTCCGCGTTCGGCGGCGTGATCGCGGTCAACCGCCCGGTGTCGAAGGAGATGGCCGAGCAGGTCGCGGAGATCTTCACCGAGGTCATCGTCGCGCCCGACTACGAGGAGGGGGCCCTGGAGGCCCTCGCCAAGAAGAAGAACATCCGCGTCCTGAAGGCCCCGGACGGTCCCTGCAACCGGGTCGAGGCCAAGCACATCGACGGCGGAGTCCTCCTCCAGGTCACCGACCGCCTCCAGGCCGACGGCGACGACCCGGCCAACTGGACGCTGGCGACCGGCGAGGCGCTGTCCGCCGGGGAACTGGCCGAGCTCGCCTTCGCCTGGAAGGCCTGCCGGGCCGTCAAGTCCAACGCCATCCTGCTCGCCAAGGACGGCGCCTCGGTCGGCGTCGGCATGGGCCAGGTCAACCGGGTCGACTCCGCGAAGCTGGCCGTCGAGCGGGCCGGTGCCGAGCGCGCCCAGGGCTCCTACGCCGCCTCCGACGCGTTCTTCCCGTTCCCCGACGGCCTGGAGATCCTCACCGCGGCCGGCGTCAAGGCCGTGGCCCAGCCCGGCGGTTCGGTCCGCGACGAACTGGTCGTGGAGGCCGCGAAGAAGGCAGGCGTGACGATGTACTTCACGGGCACGCGCCACTTCTTCCACTGACCGCATCTCCTCCACTGAACACACGAGGGCCGTGTCCCCCCTGCCGGGCGGGACACGGCCCTCGACGGTGAACGGCGCGAGCCGCGCTGCCGGGCGGCGGGTTCAGTAGCGCGGGCGGGAGAACCAGGCCGTGCCGCTGGGGACGACCGGGGCCGCGGTGATGATGGCCGCGAAGACGACCCAGATGAGCGGGAAGATCACCGCGGAAGCGAGACCGGAGTCCAGGCCGGCGAAGAGCATGATCAGACCGACGATCCCGCCGAGCGCGCCGTAGACCACCGTGGTGATCCGCACGCCCTGGGCGCCCTTGCCGAACTTGACGCCGAGCGTGATGGACAGCGCTGCCAGGCCCAGGGCGATGAGCGCGAGGAACACGATCAGGCCCGCCGCCATGTGGCCGCCGTCGCCGATCGTGCCGAATGGGTTGTCGGATGATGAGGAGCTCAGCTCGTCCGCCTTGTCCGACACGTCGTTGACGAAGGCCGCGACGTAGAGCCAGGCGAGGCCGCCCAGGATCTGCACCGCGGAGATGATGTACAGGAACACCCGCGCCGTAACGAGCAGGCCCGGCATCGTCTGCGGCATCGCGTTGCCGCCGGGGTAGGCGGAGTAGGCGGGCTGCTGGGGGTAGCCGTAGCCCTGCGGCGGGACGCCGGGCTGCGGCGGACCCTGCTGGGGGTAGCCGTAGTTCGGCGCGGCCGGCGGTTGCTGAGGCGGCGGGCCGTAGGGGTTGTTCGGGTCGCCGAAGCTCATGGCGGTCTTTCCTCCGTTGCTCAGGTGCGGGGACGACACGCGCCACGGTGTGGAGGAGAGTTCTACAGATGCGGTCCGTCCCCCCGGTACTGCCCGCGGCACTGTGTGCTCATCGTTCTTTAGCAGGCTCTTACTTGTCCAGCCGCATTCGCCATATGTTGTGCAAGTGCAACATCATTGATCATGAGGTGTCCATGGTCCGGACCCGGATTGGAACCTGGGGCCCGTCATCCGCGAGGATGGGAACATGACCGCCCAGATTCTCGATGGCAAGGCCACCGCAGCCGCGATCAAGTCCGATCTGACCGCCCGCGTGGCGGCGCTGAAGGAGAAGGGCGTCACGCCCGGCCTCGGCACGATCCTGGTCGGGGACGACCCCGGCAGCCAGAAGTACGTCGCCGGCAAGCACCGCGACTGCGCGGAGGTCGGCATCGCCTCCATCCAGCGCGAGCTGCCGGACACGGCCACGCAGGAGGAGATCGAGGCGGTCGTACGCGAGCTGAACGGGGACCCGGCCTGCACCGGCTACATCGTCCAGCTGCCGCTGCCCAAGGGCATCGACGAGAACCGGATCCTGGAGCTGATGGACCCGGACAAGGACGCGGACGGCCTGCACCCGATGAACCTCGGCCGTCTCGTGCTCAACGAGCCGGCCCCGCTGCCCTGCACCCCGAACGGCGTGCTGACCCTGCTGCGCCGCTACGGCGTGGAGATCAAGGGCGCCGAGGTCGTGGTCGTCGGCCGCGGTGTCACCATCGGCCGCCCGATGCCGCTGCTGCTCACCCGGCGCAGCGAGAACGCGACCGTGACCCAGTGCCACACCGGCACCCGTGACCTCTCCGCCCACCTCAGGCGCGCGGACATCATCGTCGCGGCCGCCGGTTCCGCCCATCTGATCCGGCCCGAGGACGTCAAGCCGGGCGCGGCCGTCCTCGACGTCGGCGTCTCGCGCAGCGCCGAGGGCAAGATCGTGGGCGATGTCCACCCGGACGTGGCGAAGGTGGCCGGGTGGATCTCCCCGAACCCGGGCGGCGTGGGTCCGATGACCCGCGCGCAGCTGCTCGTCAACGTGGTCGAGGCGGCGGAGCGCAGTGCCGGCTGAGGACGATCACCGCACCCCCAAGGCTCCCGCGGACACGGAGCCGACGGTCCGTGACGCGATCAGCGCGCCGGACGCCGAGGGCCGGCCGAGGCGGATCACGCGCCGCTTCCCGCTGTTCACCCGGGACACCGCGCGTCCCGAGGGCGGCGGCCGGGCCGCTCCCGGCGACGCCCCGGCGCCCGCCCGCCAGTGGCCGATGCTCGTCGTGCTGTCCACGGTCGCCATCGGCCTGCTGCTGACCGCGCTCGACGTGTTCCGCTACGGGACCCTGCTGGTCGGCGCCGCCCTGCTGGCCGGTGCGGTGATGCGCTGGGTCCTGCCGAGCGTCGGCATGCTCGCCGTGCGCTCCCGCTTCACGGACGTCGTCACCTACGGTGTACTCGGCCTGGCGATCGTCATGCTGTCGCTGATGGTCCAGCGGGACATCCCGTTCCTGAAGGACATCCTGCACTTCACGCTGAAGAGCTAGGACGCTCTCACGACGCGACCGTGGCCCGCACCTCCCCCGAGGAGTGCGGGCCACGGTGGTTCTCGGGGCGGGCTCCCGGGAACGGAGCTCCGCAGCGGTGGCCCGCCCCCTCCCCCGAACGGGGACGGACCGCCGCCACGACCCACACTCCTGCAGTGGGAACGGCCTGTTCAACGCCTGTCAGTGCGCTGTGGCACGGAGGTGACCGTTCCGCTACGTGACCGGGCCCTGGTCACAGCCACGGGAACCGACGGGGCGCCCGTCATCGTCACCGGATCAGAGCGGGTGAACCGATGAGCCGAAGGATGCCGGGAGGTGCACGATGGGCGGCTGGCAGCCGCTGCCGGACGAACTCCCGCCGGAAGTACGGCACTTTGTCGAACATCTGCGGCTCCTCAAGGACAGCACCGGCCTCAGTCTGGTGGCGCTGGGCGCGCGCACCGCGTACAGCAAGTCCTCCTGGCAGCGCTACCTCAACGCGGTCCAGCCACCGCCCCGGCAGGCCGTCGAGGCGCTGTGCCGGGTCGCGGGCCTGGCCGGCGTGGACGCCGAACGGCACGTCGTGCGCTGGGAACTCGCCGTCAAGGCCTGGCCCCGCCCGGCGACGGCACCCGAGCGCTCCGGGCATTCCGGGGGACCCGACGGCGCCGAGGCGTACGAGGACGATCCGACGCTTCCCTGGTGGGACCGGCCGGAGGAGCGGCAGCCGCCCCGACCGGCCGGACGCCTGCTGCTGTCCGCGGTGTTACTCCTGCTCGTCCTGCTCCTCGTCGCGGTCGTGGGGGCCGTGGTCTTCGGCTGACCGCCGGCTGCAGGCTGTTGTCGCCGGCCGCTGACCCGAGCGCCCCAAGTCCGCACAATCGGGCTAACGTGTCCAATCGGGACGGTCCGGTGGACCGCGCGGTGGTCGGCGTGCAACGGTGCATGCCCAATGGGCCCGTTGCTCCCGTGCGCCCCCTTCCCGGGAACTGCGATCCTTAGGAGACGCATCCCCGTGGGTAGCCAGAACGGGGACCGGCGCAGAACACCACGCGCACACGGCACAGGGGAAGGCGCGCGGAACAGAACAGCACCAACAGGGGGGAAAGAGGGGGAAACGATGCCTCGTTGGAAAGCCTTGCCGGATGAACTCGATCCGCAGGTCAGGGAGTTCGCAAGCCAACTGCGGCGGCTCGTGGACCGCAGCGGGCTGAGCATCGCGGCGCTGGCCGACCGCACGGGCTACAGCAAGACGTCCTGGGAGCGTTATCTCAACGGCCGGCTGCTCGCGCCCAAGGGTGCGATCGTGGCGCTGGCCGAGGTCACCGGCACCAATCCCATTCACCTGACGACCATGTGGGAGCTCGCCGAGCGCGCCTGGAGCCGTTCGGAGAACCGCCACGACATGACCATGGAGGCGATCCGGATCTCCCAGGCGCGCGCCGCGCTCGGGGAGTTCGGCGGGCCTCCCACGGGCGCCAACGGAAACAAGACGGCCCGTAAGGGCGGCAGTGCGACGGTCAGCCCCGGGATCGCGGGACCGGCGGGCGTGTCCCCGACGATCCCGCCGATCCCGTCCCAGCCGACGGCACCCGACGCCGACGCCCGGGAGGAGGCCCAGAAGCCCTCCGCGCCGAGCGGCCCCAACTCCTGGGGCATCGCCGGGTACGAGGGCCCGTCGCAGGCGAGCCGTCGGCCCTCCGGCCAGGCGGCGAAGCCCGAGGCCGCGGGGCTGGCTCCGGCGCAGGCCTCCCCGGACGGCCCCGGCCGGACCCAGGCGGCTCCGGGCCCGTACGGCGAACCTCCCCAGGCTCCGCGCCCCGGCGGACCCACCGGCGCGGGGAGCGCGGGCAGGCGGCGGCTGACGATGTTCCTCGCGGGTGTCGTCGGCGCGGCCGTCGTCGTGGCCGCCGTCTTCTTCTTCACCAGGGGCGGCGACAAGAAGAACGAGGGCTCGCCCAAGTCGCCCTCCCCGTCCGCCAGCACCGACGCCAGCCTGCCCGCCGGGGTCAAGTGCAGCGGCGCGGGCTGCACCGGCAAGGACGCGGAGAGCATGGGGTGCAGCGGCGACCTGGTGACCACCGCCAGGTCCGTCGCCGTCGGCGCGGCCGTTCTCGAGGTCCGCTACAGCAAGACCTGTGGTGCGGCCTGGGGGCGGATCACCGGGGCCACGCAGGGGGACCAGGTCCGGGTCACCGTGGGCAAGGTCAAGGAGAGCGGTGACATCACCACTCCCGGTGACACCATCGCGTACACGCCGATGGTGGCCGTGAAGGACGCGGCCGAGGTGAAGGCGTGCGCCACGCTGGCGTCGGGACAGACGGGGTGCACCAAGTAGGGGCAGACGGGGTGCACCGAGCAGAGGGGCGGACGGGGGACGGCCGGAAAACGATCCCGTGAGACATGCATGGCCGGCCGGATCCTGGGCACGCGAACCGTACCCCCACGGGAGTCCGGAAACCGGTACCCCCAACCGGCGGCCGCCTTCGTCTCACCTCTCCCGGACGGGCGGCCGCCCCCTTTTGTCACTCTGTGGGACGGGCCACACCGACCCGGCCGTGCGGGATGCCGGAGGCGCGATAGCCTGACCGCTGGATCTCTCTTGACGCCAAGAGATCGATCATTCATACCCGTGATCGATCATCGCGGCGGGCACCCGGCCACAAGCCGGGGCGGGGATCCCGTACCCCAGGGGCAGGGACGCCCCACCGCCAGCTGTCATACGGAGAACGCCATGACCCGCACTCCCGTGAACGTCACCGTCACCGGCGCGGCCGGCCAGATCGGTTACGCCCTGCTCTTCCGCATCGCCTCCGGCCAGCTGCTCGGCGCGGACGTGCCGGTCAAGCTGCGCCTTCTGGAGATCACCCCGGCCCTGAAGGCCGCCGAGGGCACGGCCATGGAGCTGGACGACTGCGCGTTCCCGCTCCTGCAGGGCATCGAGATCAGCGACGACCCGAACGTCGCCTTCGACGGCGCCAACGTCGCCCTCCTCGTGGGCGCCCGCCCGCGCACCAAGGGCATGGAGCGCGGTGACCTGCTGGAGGCCAACGGCGGCATCTTCAAGCCGCAGGGCAAGGCCATCAACGACCACGCCGCGGACGACATCAAGGTCCTGGTCGTCGGCAACCCGGCCAACACCAACGCCCTGATCGCCCAGGCCGCAGCCCCGGACGTACCGGCCGAGCGCTTCACCGCGATGACCCGCCTGGACCACAACCGCGCGCTGACCCAGCTCGCGAAGAAGACGGGCACGACGGTCGCCGACATCAAGCGCCTGACCATCTGGGGCAACCACTCCGCCACCCAGTACCCCGACATCTTCCACGCCTCGGTCGCCGGCAAGAACGCCGCCGAGGTCGTGAACGACGAGAAGTGGCTGGCCGAGGACTTCATCCCCACCGTCGCCAAGCGTGGCGCCGCGATCATCGAGGCCCGTGGCGCCTCCTCCGCGGCCTCCGCCGCCAACGCCGCGATCGACCACGTGTACACCTGGGTCAACGGCACGGCCGAGGGCGACTGGACCTCCATGGGCATCCCGTCGGACGGTTCCTACGGCGTCCCGGAGGGCCTGATCTCCTCCTTCCCGGTCACCACCAAGGACGGCAAGTACGAGATCGTCCAGGGCCTGGACATCAACGAGTTCTCCCGCGCCCGTATCGACGCCTCCGTCCAGGAGCTCGCGGAGGAGCGCGAGGCGGTCCGCTCCCTCGGCCTCATCTGAGCCGACCGGCAGACCGTCCCTGTCACGAGTTCTGTCACGAGCCCGCACGGGCCCTGTTCCGGTTTTCTGCCGGAACGGGGCCCGCGCCCGTTTTCGCCGCTACCGTCAAGAGCGGTACGCGGCACGGTGATTCGGGGGGCTCGCGATGAGCGAATGGGACAGCGGCGGTCAGGACGGCCACAGCGCGGGTTCGGGGCCGGAGCACGAGCCGAGCGAGGAGAGGGGCCAGGCCGCGTGGTCCGCGCCCGAGCCGGACTCGCCGCCCCCGTGGGCGTCGGCCCAGACACGTACGGCCTCGGCGCCGCCCCCGTGGGCCGGCCCGCGCCCGGACGACGAGGCGGCCCGCGCGGCGGCCGACCGTCGTCACAGTGACCGCCGGGGTGACACCCCACCCCCGCCGCCACCCCCGTGGGCGTCCGCCGAGACGCAGGTCGGCACGCCGGCGCCCCCGTTCCGCACGCCGCCCCACATGGCACCGCAGATGCCGCCGCAGCCGCAGGCACCGCACCAGCCCCAGCAACCCCAGCCCTGGGCCCCGTCCTTCCCGGCCCACCCCTACACCCCGCCCGGCACCCCGCGGCGCGGCCCCGGCCTTGTGCTCCTCGTGCTCGCCGTCATCGTCGTCGCCGCGGGATCCGCCCTCGGCGTCTGGTTCCTCAACCGCGACGACGGCACCGGAGCAGGGGCGAGCCCTTCCACGAGCGTGTCCGCCGGAGCCTCGACGCCAAAGACCTCGCTCCCGTCACAGACCCCCGAGAGCCCGCAGGAGACCCCGAAGGAAACCCCGTCGGCCTCGACGCTCGCCTCTCCGCCCGCCGCCGGCTACCGCACCGCCCGGGACCCGGTCGGCTACACGCTCAACGTGCCCGACGGCTGGACCCGTCGGCAGAAGCAGGGCGAGAAGGCCGCGGTGGTCTTCTACGACTCGCCGTCCGACGGCCGCCAGCTGCAGATCTTCGAGCTGTCGGAGTCGACCCCGGCCGAGTCCCTGGACCTGGCGGAGAACGACTCCACCTACGGCTACTCCAAGCAGCCCGGCTACCAGGCGGGCGACCGCACCTCGGGCGACACCTGGGTCGAGCTGTCGTACCGCTACGACGACAAGGACAAGGGCGCCCGCCAGGTCATCGACCACCGCTTCCAGGCGGCCGACGGCACGCTCTACGCGATCCGCTCCAGCGGCCCCGAGGAGCTGTCCGCCGACCGGATCCGCGAGCCGCTCGCCGCGGCCGTGGCGTCCTTCTGCCCGACGAACTCCCGGTGCGGCCAGTGATTCCGGCTCCGGCAGTGAACTGAAGCCCTCAGCCCCTCAGTCGGCCTGCTTTTGGCCCGTTTTGTCCGTCCGTTCCGTGAGGTGGCGCACTTTCGGGCGTGGATTGCGCATGCAATCCGGCGGCCGGGGCAGGCGGCCTCCGTCCCCGAGAGTGACGCGAATGCGACACAGGGGAGCGAAACAGGAACGGAAGGCATCACCGAACATGGCGGACAGAACGGAACGACGGTCGACGGCGACCATCCACGCGGGAGGAGAGTGGCTGGACGCGGTCTCCGGCGCGACGCGCGAGATCATCGACCCCGCGGACGCCCTGCCCTTCGCGGTGGTCGCCGAGGGCGACGAGAAGGACGCGGAGCTCGCGGTGGCCGCCGCCCGCCGTGCCTTCGACACCGGGGACTGGCCCCGTACGCCCGTCGCCGAGCGGGCCGCGCTGCTGCGCCGGGTCGCCGACCTCCTCCTGCGCGACCGCGAAGAGCTCGGTCTGCTGGAGAGCCGCGACGCGGGCAAGACCCTCGAAGAGGGCCGGGTCGACATCGACTGCGTCGCCGACGCCTTCCGCTACTTCGCCGACCTCGTCGCCGCCGAGGCCCCCGGCCGTGTCGTCGACGCGGGCTCGGCCGACGTGCACAGCGTCGTCGTACACGAACCCGTCGGCGTCTGCGCGCTGATCACGCCTTGGAACTACCCGCTTCTGCAGGCCAGCTGGAAGATCGCCCCGGCGCTCGCCGCCGGGAACACCTTTGTGATCAAGCCGAGCGAGATCACCCCGCTGACGACGATCGCCCTGATCGAGCTGCTCGTCGAGGCCGGGCTGCCCGCCGGAGTCGCCAACCTCGTCACCGGGCCCGGCCACGCGGTCGGTGCCCGGCTCGCCGAGCACCCCGACGTCGACCTGGTCTCCTTCACCGGTGGCCTGGTGAGTGGCACCAAGGTCGCCCAGGCCGCCGCGCCGAGCGTCAAGAAGGTCGCCCTCGAACTCGGCGGCAAGAACCCCAACGTCGTCTTCGCCGACGCCTGCGCCACCGACGAGGGCTTCGACACCGCCGTCGACCAGGCCCTCAACGCCGCCTTCATCCACAGCGGCCAGGTCTGCTCGGCCGGCGCCCGGCTCATCGTCGAGGAGCCGCTGCGCGAACGCTTCGTCGCCGAACTCGCCCGCAGGGCCGGGCGGATACGCCTCGGCCGGGGCACCGAGCCGGGCGTGGAGTGCGGCCCGCTGGTCTCCGAGCAGCAGCGCGCCAAGGTGGAGTCGTACGTCGCCTCGGCGCTCGCCGAGGGCGCGGTCCTGCGCTCCGGCGGCAAGCGGCCCGAACCCGCCGCGACCAGGCCGGAGGCGGGCTACTTCTACGAGCCGACCGTCCTCGACCAGTGCCACCGGGAGATGAGGGTCGTCCGCGAGGAGGTCTTCGGACCGATCCTCACCGTCGAGACCTTCCGCACCGAGGACGAGGCCGTGGCTCTCGCCAACGACACCGAGTACGGCCTCGCCTCAGCCGTCTGGACCGCCGACGCTGGCCGCGCCCGGCGCGTCGCCGCGCGGCTGCGCCACGGCACCGTCTGGATCAACGACTTCCACCCCTACCTCCCGCAGGCGGAGTGGGGCGGCTTCGGCAAGAGCGGCGTGGGCCGCGAGCTGGGACCCGCAGGGCTCGCCGAGTACCGCGAGGCCAAGCACGTCTACCAGAACCTCGCGCCCAAGCCCGTGCGCTGGTTCGCCGGCTGAGCCCCCGCCCCCCGGGCCCTCTCCCGGCCCCTCTCCCCGATCCCTCCGGAGCAAGAAACCCCCATGCCTGAAACGCCCGAAACCCCCCACGTCTACGACTACGTCGTCATCGGCGGCGGCACCGCGGGCTCCGTCATCGCCTCCCGCCTCACCGAGAACCCGGACGTCACCGTCGCCGTCATCGAGGGCGGCCCCAGCGACGTCGGCCGCGACGACGTCCTCACCCTGCGCCGCTGGACGGGGCTGCTCGGCGGCGAGCTCGACTACGACTACCCGACCACCGAGCAGCCGCGCGGCAACTCCCACATCCGGCACAGCCGCGCCCGCGTCCTCGGCGGCTGTTCCTCCCACAACACCCTCATCGCCTTCAAGCCGCTGCCGTCCGACTGGGACGAGTGGGAGGAGGCCGGCGCCAAGGGCTGGGGCGCGGTGCCCATGGAGGCGTACTACGCCCGGCTGCTCAACAACATCGTCCCGGTCGACGAGAAGGACCGGAACGCCATCGCCCGCGACTTCGTCGAGGCCGCGCAGCAGGCGCTGGGCGTGCCCCGTATCGAGGGCTTCAACCGCAAGCCGTTCACCGAGGGCACCGGCTTCTTCGACCTCGCCTACCACCCCGAGAACAACAAGCGCTCCTCCGCCTCGGTGGCCTATCTGCACCCGGTGATGGACGAGCGCGACAACCTGACGATCCTGCTGGAGACCTGGGCGCACCAGCTGGAGCTGGACGGCACCCGCGTACGGGGCGTGCACGTGCGCACCAAGGACGGCGAGGAACTCCTGGTACGGGCCCGCAACGAGGTCCTGCTGTGCGCGGGCGCGGTCGACTCGCCGCGTCTGCTGCTGCACTCCGGCATCGGCCCGAAGGCGGATCTGGAGAAGCTCGGCATGCCCGTCGCGCTCGATCTGCCCGGCGTCGGTGAGAACCTGCTCGACCACCCCGAGTCGGTGATCGTCTGGGAGACCCACGGCCCCCTTCCGGAGAACTCCGCGATGGACTCCGACGCGGGCCTGTTCGTGCGCCGCGACCCCGAACGCACGGGCCCGGACCTGATGTTCCACTTCTACCAGGTCCCGTTCACCGACAACCCCGAGCGCCTGGGCTACCAGCGCCCGGAGTTCGGCGTCTCCATGACCCCGAACATCCCCAAGCCGAAGAGCCGCGGCCGGCTGTATCTGACCAGCCCGGACCCGGCCGAGAAGCCCGCGCTGGACTTCCGCTACTTCACCGACGAGGACGACTACGACGGCCGCACCCTCGTCGACGGCATCCGTATCGCCCGCGAGATCGCGAAGACCGAGCCGCTGGCCGGCCGGCTGAAGCGCGAGGTGTGCCCCGGCCCGGAGATCACCGGCGACGAGGAGCTGAGCGAGTACGCCCGCAAGGTCGCGCACACCGTCTACCACCCGGCGGGCACCTGCCGCATGGGCGCGACCGACGACGAACTGGCCGTGGTGGACCCCGAGTTGCGCATCCGGGGCCTCGACGGCATCCGCATAGCCGACGCGTCCGTCTTCCCGACCATGACCGCCGTGAACCCGATGATCGCGGTGCTCATGGTCGGGGAGAAGGCAGCCGACCTGATCGGAGGTGAGGCCTGATGGCTCTCACAGTCCCCACCCGCAAGCCGCCCACCGGCGACTCCACCGACACCCCCGTCTTCTCCGTCGAGGGCCTGTGGAAGGTCTTCGGCCCCAAGCCGGAGCGCGTCCCCGCCGACGCCGAACTCGCCGCGCTCCCGCCCGCCGAACTGCGCGCCCGAACCGGCTGCACGGCCGCCGTCCAGGACGTCTCCTTCGACGTGCGCAAGGGCGAGGTCTTCGTGGTCATGGGCCTGTCCGGCTCCGGCAAGTCCACGCTGGTGCGCTGTCTGACCCGGCTCATCGAGCCGACCGCGGGCTCGATCTCCATCGACGGCGAGAACGTCCGCGCCATGGACCGCGCCCGGCTGCGCGAACTGCGCCGTCACCGGGCCGCGATGGTCTTCCAGCACTTCGGTCTGCTTCCGCACCGCACGGTCCTCGACAACGTGGCGTACGGCCTGGAGATCCAGGGCGTCGGCAGGTCCGAGCGCCGGGCGCGGGCGCAGAAGGTCGTCGCCAAGGTCGGCCTGGAGGGCCTGGAGAAGCGCCGGCCCGGCCAGCTGTCCGGCGGTCAGCGCCAGCGCGTCGGACTGGCCCGCGCGCTGGCCGTCGACCCCGAAGTGCTGCTCTTCGACGAGCCGTTCAGCGCCCTCGACCCGCTGATCCGGCGCGACATGCAGGACGAGGTGGTACGGCTGCACCGGGAGGAGGGCCGCACGATGGTCTTCATCACCCACGACCTGGCCGAGGCGCTCAAGCTCGGCGACCGTATCGCCCTCATGCGTGACGGCCGCGTGGTCCAGCTCGGTACCCCGGAGGAGATCGTCGGCTCCCCGGCCGACGACTACGTCCGTGAGTTCGTGCGTGACGTGCCGCGCGAGCAGGTCATGACGGTCCGCACGGCGATGCGGCCCGGTGACTGCGGCGGCCCCGAGCATCCCGGGGCGCTCGCCCCCGACGCCGTCGTCGCCGACGCGATCAAGGTGGTGGCCCGCAGTGGGAAGGCCGCCTGCGTCATGGACGACGGACGGTGCCTGGGGGTGGTGGACCACGAGCGGCTGATCGACGTGGTCGCCGGAACGGAGCTGCCCAGGGAGGCGGTCTGATGGCCACGGTCACCGCCGCCGCTCCGCGGATCGCGCTGCCCGGATTCCTCCGGCGCCCCGCCGCCCGCAAGCTCGTGCTGCTCGCCCTCGCCGCGGCCGTGCTCGTCCCCCTCGCGGCCGCCCGCTGGGCGAGCGGAAGCTGGCCGCACGCCCTCACCGTCGACCTGTCCGGGCCGCTGACCAGCGCCGGTGACTGGGTGATCGACCACCGGGACAGCCACCCGCTGTTCCTCTACTTCTTCGGCTACATCAGCAACGCGGTCGTCCTGTCCGTACGCGTCGTGTACCTGGCGCTCCTCGCGGCGGGCTGGGCCGGAGTCACCGCCGTGGGCGCCCTGGTCGCCTGGCGGGTCGCGGGCGTCCGCCTCGCGCTGGGCACCGCCGCCGCCTTCGTGGTCTGCGGTCTGCTCGGCATGTGGGTGCCGACCATGCAGACCCTGGCGCTGATGGTGGTCGCCGTGTTCGCGTCCGTGGTCGTGGGCGTCCTGCTCGGCCTCGCCGCCGGGCTCTCCGACCGCCTCGACCGCGCCCTGCGCCCGGTCCTGGACACCATGCAGGTGCTCCCGGCGTTCGCCTATCTGCTCCCCGTCGTCCTGGTCTTCGGCATCGGCGTCCCCGCGGCCGTCCTCGCCACCGTCGTCTACGCCGCCCCGCCGATGGCCCGCCTCACCGCGCTGGGCCTGCGCGGCGCCGACCCCGAGGTCCTGGAGGCCGTGGAGTCGCTGGGCGCCACGGGCCGCCAGCGCCTGGTGACCGCCCGCATCCCGCTGGCACGCAAGGAGCTCCTCCTCGGCCTCAACCAGACGATCATGATGGCCCTGTCGATGGCGGTCATCGCGTCGGTCATCGGCGCCGGCGGCCTCGGCGACCGCGTCTACCAGGCGCTCGCCTCCGTCGACGTGGGCGCGGCACTCGCCGCCGGAATCCCGATCGTGCTGCTCGCAGTCGTCCTGGACCGGGTGACCGGCGCGGCGGGGGAGAAGCTCGGCGAGGGCCACCGCGATCTGCGGCCCTGGGCCTACGGCGTGCCCGTGGCCGTCGCCGCCGCCCTGGCCGCGCGGCTCGCCGGGCGACTGGACTGGCCCTCCGGCTGGGTCCTGAACATCGCCGAACCGGTCAACCGCGCCGTCGACTGGATGACCGCCCATCTCTACTCCGGCGTCCCGTACATCGGCGGCACCGCGGACTGGGCCGGCCACTTCACCACCTGGGTCCTGGACCCCGTCCGCAGCGGTCTGCAGTGGCTGCCCTGGTGGTCGGTGCTGCTGATCGTCGCCGCCCTGGCCTGGCTGATCGGCACCTGGCGCACCGCCCTGACCGCCGTCCTCGCGATGGCCGCGATCGGTGTGCTCGGCGTGTGGGAGCCGTCCCTCGACACGCTCTCGCAGGTCCTCGCGGCCGTCGCCGTCACCCTGGTGCTCGGCTTCGCGACCGGCATCGCCGCCGCCCGCAGCGACCGCTTCGAACGGGCCCTGCGCCCGGTGCTGGACGTGTTCCAGACGATGCCGCAGTTCGTGTATCTGATCCCGGTGGTCGCACTGTTCGGCGTCGGCCGTGCCCCCGCCGTCGCCGCGGCCGTCGTCTACGCGCTCCCGGCCGTCGTACGGATCACCGCGCAGGGCCTGCGCCAGGTCGACCCGGCCGCGCTGGAGTCGTCCCGCTCGCTCGGCGCGACCGGCCGCCAGCAGCTGTGGCAGGTCCAGCTCCCGCTCGCCCGCCCGGCGCTGCTGCTCGCCGTCAACCAGGGCGTGGTCCTGGTCCTCGCCGTCGTCATCATCGGCGGCCTGGTCGGCGGTGGCGCCCTCGGCTACGACGTCACCTTCGGCCTGGCCCAGGGCGACCTGGCGACCGGACTGGTCGCCGGCGCGGCCATCGTCTGCCTCGGCCTGGTGCTGGACCGGGTGACCCAGCCGACGGAGCGCCGCGCGAGGAAGGGAGCCTGACATGCGCCGTACGACGATCACGGCCGCCGTGGCCGTGCTGGCCCTCACCACCGGGTGCGGGGCCGCCGACATGACCAAGCAGGCCTCGCCCTTCGCCAACGCCCAGGGAGCGAAGACCGTCACGCTCTCCGTGCAGTCCTGGGTCGGCGCGCAGTCCAACGTGGCCGTGGCCCAGTACCTCCTGGAGCACGAGCTGGGCTACCGCGTCGACACCGTCCAGGTCGACGAGGTCCCCGCCTGGGACGCGCTCAGCCAGGGCCGCGTCGACGCGATCCTGGAGGACTGGGGCCACCCCGACCAGGAGAAGCGGTACGTCGACGACAAGAAGACCATCGCGCACGGTGGCGACCTCGGGGTGACCGGGCACATCGGTTGGTACGTCCCGACGTACCTCGTCGAGCAGCACCCGGACATCACGGACTGGAAGAACCTGAACAAGTACGCCCCGCTCTTCCGCACCGCGGAGAGCGGCGGCAAGGGCCAGCTGATGGACGGCTCCCCGTCCTACGTCACCAACGACAAGGCGCTGGTGACCAACCTCAAGCTGGACTACCAGGTGGTGTTCGCCGGCTCCGAGGCCGCGCAGATCACCCAGATCAAACAGTTCGCCAAGGAGAAGAAGCCCTTCCTGACCTACTGGTACGCGCCCCAGTGGCTGTTCAAGAAGGTCCCGATGACGGAGGTGACGCTGCCCCCGTACAAGGACGGCTGCGACGCGGACCCGAAGAAGATCACCTGCGCCTATCCGCACACCCCGCTGCAGAAGTACCTCAACGCCGGCTTCGCCCACGACGGCGGCAGGGCGGCCGCCTTCCTGAAGAAGTTCAAGTGGACGACGGAGGACCAGAACGAGGTCTCCCTGCTGATCGCCGACAAGAAGCTGAGTCCGCAGGAGGCGGCGAAGCAGTGGGTGGACAGCCACCCCTCCACCTGGAAGGCATGGCTGTCGTAACCCCCGTTACGGAAGAAGCCGTTCGGCGATCTCCCGCAGCGCCTCGCCGGCGCGCCGCTGGAGTCCGGGCCCGAATGTGACGCGGGTGGCCCCGAGTTCGCCGAGTTCGGCGGGCGAGGGGCCCTCGCCGTCCAGCCGGGCCCCGATGTTGATCGGCCCCTGGATCCCGGAACGCAGCAGCGGCAGTACGGCGGCCGGGGCGCCGATCGGATACACGCAGTCGGCGCCCGCCGCGACGTACAGCGCGGCCCGCTCGATCGCCCGGCCGGGATCCGTGACTTTGCACGCGAAGGTGTCGACGCGCGCGTTGAGGAACAGCCGGTCAGCGGCCGCCGAGCGCACCTCGGCGAGCCAGTCGGCGTGCGCGTGCGGGTCCTTGAGCACACCCCCGGCGGAGTCCTCGAGGTTGCACCCGACCGCGCCCGCCTCCAGCAGCCGCTCCACCAGCTCCTTGGGAGCCAGCCCGTACCCTCCCTCGACGTCCGCCGACACCGGCACGTCCACTGCCCGTACTATGCGCGCCACCGCGGCGAACATCTCCTCGGCCGGAACCTCACCGTCCGCGTACCCGAGCGACGCGGCGACCCCCGCACTGGGCGTGGCGAGCGCCGGAAACCCGGCCTCCGTGAAGACCCGGGCGCTGGCCGCGTCCCAGGGACCCGGCAGCACGAGCGGGTCGCCCTGCGCGCGCTGCCGGTGCAGCGACCGGAAGACCTCCGCCTCGCTCACCCGTGCTGCCCCGGCTCATAGTGCCCCGGCGTCATCCGGGTGCTCACGCCGAAGCGGTTCCAGGCGTTGATCATCGTGATCGCGGCGATCAGGTGGGACAGCTCCGCCTCGTCGAAGTGCTTGGCGGCGTGCTCGTACACCTCGTCCGGGACGAAGCCGTCGGTCAGGACCGTGATCGCCTCGGTCAGCTCGATCGCGGCCAGCTCGCGTTCCGTGTAGAAGTGCCGCGACTCCTCCCACGCGCTCAGCTGCACGATCCGCTCGACGCTCTCGCCGGCCGCCAGCGCGTCCTTGGTGTGCATGTCGAGGCAGAACGCGCAGTGGTTGAGCTGCGAGGCGCGGATCTTCACCAACTCGTACAGCTTGGGGTCGTCCAGGCCCCGGCGGACGGCGGTCTCCAGATGGATCATCGCTTTGTACACGCCCGGGGCGTGCTCGGCCCACTGCAGTCGGGGGGTGATCTCCGCGGCGTACTGGACCTCAGTCGGTTCGTTGGTCATGTCTTCGACTCTATGGAGCAGGCGGCCCAGAGGTATGGTCCATTTCCATGGGAAAACCTTGGGCCACTTTCGGGGTCGATCTGCATCTGGAGCCCTCCGGCGCGGGTGGGCTGCGCCGTGGGCTGACCGACGCCCTGCGGGACGCCGTGCGCGGCGGACGACTCGCCCCGGGCACCCGGCTGCCCTCCTCCCGGACCCTCGCGGCCGACCTCGGCATCGCCCGGAACACCGTCGCCGAGGCCTACGGCGACCTGGTCGCGGAGGGCTGGCTCACCGCACGGCAGGGGTCGGGGACCCGGGTCGCCATGGGGGTACCGCCCACGCCTTTCGGGCAGTGGGGGAGAGCGGTCGTACCGCCCAGCGATACCGCTCCGCGGCGCCGCGCTCCCGGCCGGCCCACCCACAATCTGGTCCCCGGCACCCCCGACCTCGCCGCCTTCCCCCGCGCTGAGTGGCTCAAGACGGCCCGCCGCGCGCTCACCGCCGCCCCTTCCGACGCCCTCGGCTACGGCGACCCGCGCGGCCGCCCCGAACTGCGCACCGCCCTCGCCGGCTATCTCTCCCGCGCCCGCGGTGTGCGCGCCGCTCCCGACGGCATCCTGATCTGCGCGGGCTTCTCCCACGGGCTGAGGATCCTCGGCACGGTGCTGAGGGCGCGCGGCGCACACACGGCGGCGGTGGAGTCGTACGGCCTCTCCGTCCACTGGGACCTGCTGACGGCGGCCGGACTGACCACCACGCCCCTGCCGTACGACGCACGCGCCACGGACACCCGCGAACTGCCGGACGCCGCCGCGGTACTGCTCACCCCCGCCCACCAGTTCCCGATGGGCACACCCCTGCGCGCCGACCGGCGGGCGGCCGTCGTGGACTGGGCGCGGCGCACCGGCGGGCTGGTCCTGGAGGACGACTACGACGGCGAGTTCCGCTACGACCGCCAGCCGGTCGGCGCGCTCCAAGGGCTGGACCCGGACCATGTGGTGTACCTGGGCACCGCCAGCAAGTCCCTCGCCCCCGGCCTGCGGCTGGCCTGGATGGTGCTGCCGCCGTCCCTCATGGAGGAGTGCGTGGCGGCCAAGGGCCTGGTCGACAACTGCGGGGTGCTGGACCAGCTGACCCTGGCGGAGTTCATCACCTCCGGGGCGTACGACCGCCATGTGCGCTCCGCCCGCCTGCGCTACCGGCGCCGCCGTGACACCCTCGTCACGGCCCTCGCCGCCCGCGCGCCCGAGGTCCGGGTCACCGGCATCGCGGCCGGTCTGCACGCCGTCCTGCGCCTGCCGCCCGGCACCGAGCCGTCGATCGTCCAGGCCGCCGCCTGGCAGGGCCTCGCCCTGCACGGCCTCGCCTTCTACCGCCACGCCCAGGCCACGACCGAGCCACTGGACGCCCTGGTCGTCGGCTACGGGACACCGCCGGACCATGCGTGGGCGGGGGCGCTGGAGGCGTTGTGCCGGGTGCTGCCGTGACGGGCCGGGCGCGGCGGTGCGGCAGCCGTTGTGGCCGGTCCGCGCCGTCGATGCGTCAGGAGTGCGGCCGGGTCGGTTCGGTGACCGGGGCGGGGTTCGCCGTCGGGGCCTCGCCGAAGCGCGCCAGCAGCAGCGCTCCCGCCACCGCGACCACGAAGCCCAGCACCGCCAGCCAGGTCAGCCCCTCCCGCGTACGGTCCCCGAGCCACACCACACCCACCGCCGCCGGGCCGATCGTCTCCCCGATCACTATCCCGGCGGTGGCGGTCGTCGGTGAACCGCGCTGCAGGGCCGACGTCAGCAGCAGGAACGCGGCGCCGCCGCCGAGGAGCAGGGCGTAGGTCGCGGGGTTGGTGAGCAGGTCGTACGGCTTCAGCGAGTCGATCAGCCGCACCGCCACCTCCACCACCCCGAACCCGAACCCGGCCCCCAGCCCGAGCAGCAGCGCCCGCCCGCGCTCCGGCAGCCGCCCGCCGACCGTCCCGAGCAGCAGCACTCCCACGGCCGTCCCGAGCATCGCCCACTTCAGCGCCGCCGAGCCGCCCCGGTCCCCCTCCGTCCCGGACGCCAGTCCCAGCATCGCCAGCCCGGCGCACACCACCGCGACCGCGCCCCACTCCACCTTGCTCAGCCGCACCCGCAGCAGCCGCGCCGCGACCACCGCCGTCACCGCGAGGCTGGACGCGAGCGCCGCGCCGACCGCGTAGATGGGGATCGACCGCAGCGCCGCGATCTGCAGCAGGAAGCCGAGCCCGTCCAGCGCCAGCCCGGCCAGATACCGCCACTGCCGCAGCGCCCGCAGCAGCAGCGCCGCGTCCCCGCCCCCACCCGTGTCGGCGGCCTCCCGTGCGGCCATCGCCTGCAACACCGTCGCCGTACCGAAGCAGACCGCCGCGCCGAGGGCGCACAGCATTCCAAAGAGCACAAAGCGACTGTAGGGGAGCGGGAAAACCCGGGGGTCCGTGGGGGTGCGGCTCTCATGGCCGGCATGCGCCGGCAACTCGAGTACGCACGTGATCCTTCAGACACCCAGCACGCCGCGGAGCTGGTCGAGGCCCCAGTCAAGGTCCTCCTTACCGATCACCAGCGGCGGGGCGATCCGGATCGTCGAGCCGTGGGTGTCCTTGACCAGGACACCCCGGTCCATGAGCTGCTCCGACACCTGCCGCCCGGTCCCGGCCCGCCGGGCGATGTCGACGCCGGCCCACAGCCCGCGCCCCCGCACCTGAGTGACCTTCCCGGTGCCGAGCAGCGCGCCCAGCTCGCGGTGCAGATGCGCGCCGAGCTCCGCGGACCGCGCCTGGTACTCGCCGGTCCGCAGCATCGCGATCACCTCCAGCGCCACCGCACAGGCCAGCGGATTCCCGCCGAACGTCGACCCGTGCTCGCCCGGCCGGAACACCCCCAGCACCTCCGCGCTCGACACCACCGCCGACACCGGCAGGATCCCGCCGCCCAGCGCCTTCCCGAGCACATACATGTCCGGTACGACGCCCTCGTGCTCGCAGGCGAAGGTCCGCCCGGTCCGGCCCAGCCCCGACTGGATCTCGTCCGCGATGAACAGCACGTTCCGCTCCCGCGTCAGCTCCCGCACCGCCGGCAGATAGCCCTCCGGCGGCACGATCACCCCCGACTCGCCCTGGATCGGCTCCAGCAGCACTGCGGCCGTGTTCTCGGTGAGCGCCTCCCGCATCGCGGTCAGGTCGCCGTACGGCACGATCTCGAAGCCCGGCGTGTACGGCCCGAAGTCCGCCCGTGCCTCCGGGTCCGTGGAGAAGCTGATCACGGTCGTCGTACGGCCGTGGAAGTTGCCGCCCGCGACCACGATCTTCGCCATCTCCGCGGGCACCCCCTTGAGTCGGTAGCCCCACTTCCGGGCCGTCTTCACCGCGGTCTCCACGGCCTCCACGCCCGTGTTCATCGGCAGCACCATGTCCATGCCACACAGCTGCGCCAGCTCGGTGCAGAACGCGGCGAACCGGTCGTGGTGGAACGCCCGCGACGTCAGCGTCACCCGCTCCAGCTGCGCCTTGGCCGCCGCCAGCAGCCGCGGGTGCCCGTGCCCGAAGTTCAGCGCCGAGTACCCGGCCAGCAGATCGAGATACCGCCTCCCCTCGACATCCGTCATCCAGGCGCCGTCCGCGGTGGCCACGACCACCGGCAGCGGGTGGTAGTTGTGCGCACTGTGGGCGTCCGCGGCGGCGATGAGCGCCTCCGTAGCGTTCACGGGATCTCCAGAGGGCCAGAGAGTCGGTTTCGCCCCCTTCTTATCCTCGCTCGCATGGTGGACGTGGGACCTGCCGAATCCGACGCGCCCGGTAGGCTGACCAGCGGGCCGTAACTGGCGCGCTGGGATGGGACGGACCATCGGGGAGCGGCCCGAGCGGGAAACAGTGCCGTGCGCCTGGGCCGAGCCGAGTACGCCGAATGTCACGTCCGGAGGTCCCGATGCCCGAGAATTCCGCCAGCCCTGCGCCTCTGTCCACCGAGTCGACGGCCTTCCGAGCCGCCCTCGACGTGATCCGCGCCGTCGAGCCGCGCGTCGCCGACGCCATCGGGCAGGAGGTCGCCGACCAGCGCGAGATGCTCAAGCTGATCGCCTCCGAGAACTACGCCTCCCCGGCCACCCTGCTGGCCATGGGCAACTGGTTCAGCGACAAGTACGCCGAGGGCACCATCGGCCGCCGCTTCTACGCCGGCTGCCGCAATGTCGACACCGTCGAGTCCCTCGCCGCCGAGCACGCCAAGGAGCTCTTCGGCGCCCGCCACGCCTACGTCCAGCCGCACTCCGGCATCGACGCCAACCTCGTCGCCTTCTGGGCCGTCCTCGCCCAGCGTGTGGAGGCCCCCGCCCTGGAGAAGGCCGGTGTCCGCCAGGTCAACGAGCTCTCCGAGGCCGACTGGGCCGAGCTCCGCCAGGCCTTCGGCAACCAGCGCATGCTCGGCATGTCCCTGGACGCCGGCGGCCACCTCACCCACGGCTTCCGCCCGAACATCTCCGGCAAGATGTTCGACCAGCGCTCCTACGGCACCGACCCGGCCACCGGCCTGATCGACTACGAGGCGCTGCGCGCGTCGGCCCGCGAGTTCAAGCCCCTGATCATCGTCGCGGGCTACTCGGCCTACCCCCGCCTGGTGAACTTCCGGATCATGCGCGAGATCGCCGACGAGGTCGGCGCGACCCTCATGGTCGACATGGCCCACTTCGCGGGCCTGGTCGCGGGCAAGGTCCTGACCGGCGACTTCGACCCGGTCCCGCACGCCCAGATCGTGACCACGACCACCCACAAGTCGCTGCGCGGCCCGCGCGGCGGCATGGTCCTGTGCGACGACTCCCTGAAGGACCAGGTCGACCGCGGCTGCCCGATGGTCCTCGGCGGCCCGCTCCCGCATGTCATGGCCGCCAAGGCCGTCGCCTTCGCCGAGGCCCGGCAGCCGTCCTTCCAGGGCTACGCCCAGCGCATCGTCGACAACTCCCGGGCGCTGGCCGAGGGCCTGATGCGCCGGGGCGCGACCCTGGTGACCGGCGGCACGGACAACCACCTCAACCTGATCGACGTGGCCACGTCCTACGGCCTCACCGGCCGCCAGGCCGAGGCCGCGCTCCTCGAGTCCGGCATCGTCACCAACCGCAACGCGATCCCCGCCGACCCCAACGGCGCCTGGTACACCTCGGGCATCCGCATCGGTACGCCGGCGCTGACCACGCGCGGCCTGGGCACGGCCGAGATGGACGAGGTCGCGGGCCTGATCGACCGGGTCCTGACGACGACGGAGCCGGGTACCACCAAGTCGGGCGCTCCGTCCAAGGCGGCCCACGTCCTGGACGCGAAGACCGCGGAGGAGATCGCCCAGCGGGCGACGGACCTGGTGGCGGGCTTCCCGCTGTACCCCGAGATCGACCTCGGCTGACCCCCGCGTCCCGGGCGGCCCCGCGGCTGCCCGGGACCCATACCGGGTTGCGGCCACCCGGGACCCATACCGGGTTGCGGCCACCCGGGACCCGTTCCGGGTGGCGGCCGCGCTCTGAGAGAATGATGAGCATGGCCTCTGACAGTCCCCGCGTGCTCTCCGGAATCCAGCCCACCGCGGGCTCGTTCCACCTCGGCAACTACCTCGGCGCCGTCCGCCAGTGGGTGGCCCTGCAGGAGACCCACGACGCGTTCTACATGGTCGTCGACCTGCACGCGATCACGGTCCCGCAGGAGCCCGCGGAGCTGCGCGCCAACACCCGGCTGGCCGCCGCCCAGCTCCTCGCGGCCGGCCTCGACCCGGACCGCTGCACGCTGTTCGTCCAGAGCCACGTGCCCGAGCACGCCCAGCTCGCCTGGGTCATGAACTGCCTCACCGGCTTCGGCGAGGCCTCCCGCATGACCCAGTTCAAGGACAAGGCCGCCAGGCAGGGCGCCGACCGCGCCTCCGTCGGCCTGTTCACGTACCCGGTCCTGCAGGTCGCGGACATCCTGCTGTACCAGGCCAACGAGGTCCCGGTCGGCGAGGACCAGCGCCAGCACGTCGAGCTCACCCGTGACCTCGCCGAGCGTTTCAACGGCCGCTTCGGCCGGACCTTCACCGTCCCGAAGCCGTACATCCTCAAGGAGACGGCGAAGATCTACGACCTCCAGGACCCGTCGATCAAGATGAGCAAGTCGGCGTCCACGCCGAAGGGCCTGATCAACCTCCTGGACGAGCCGAAGATCACCGCGAAGAAGGTCAAGAGCGCCGTCACCGACACGGACACCGTGGTCCGCTTCGACGCCGAGAACAAGCCGGGCGTGAGCAATCTGCTCACGATCTATTCGACGCTCACCGGTGCGGGTATCGCCGAACTGGAACAGAAGTACGAGGGCAAGGGCTACGGTGCGCTCAAGACCGACCTCGCCGAGGTGATGGTCGAGTTCGTGACCCCGTTCCGGGAGCGCACCCAGCAGTATCTGGACGACCCCGAGACGCTCGACTCGATCCTGGCCAAGGGCGCGGAGAAGGCGCGGGCCGTCGCCGCGGAGACCCTCGCCCAGGCGTACGACCGCGTGGGCTTCCTGCCGGCCAAGCACTGAGGCGTACGACCGCACGTACGTACGTCGGGCAGAGCGCTGCACATCACTCCGGCCGCGCCTGCCCACAACACGGCCGTGGCCTTACAGTCGATTAGCCGGACGGCTGAGTACGAACCAGACACGACGACAGGAGACGACGTGGGGACCGTAACGATCGGCGTGTCGATCGCGGTCCCGGAGCCTTATGGCAGCCTGCTCCAGGAGCGGCGCGCGGGCTTCGGCGACCCCGCGGCTCACGGCATCCCCACCCATGTCACCCTGCTGCCGCCGACGGAGGTCGACGCCACCGGGCTGCCGGCCGTCGAGGCGTATCTGACCGAGGTCGCCGCGGCCGGCCGCCCCTTCCCGATGCGGCTGTCCGGCACCGGCACCTTCCGGCCCCTGTCGCCGGTGGTGTACGTGAAGGTCGTCCAGGGCGCGGAGGCCTGCGCCCGGCTGCAGAAGCGGGTCCGGGACGCCTCCGGTCCCGTGGCGCGCGAGCTGCAGTTCCCGTACCACCCGCACGTCACGGTGGCACACGGCATCGACGACGCGGCGATGGACCGCGCCTTCGAGGAACTCGCCGACTACGACGCCGAGTGGTCCTGCACGGGCTTCGCACTCTACGAACAGGGCCCCGACGGCGTGTGGCGCAAGCTTCGGGAGTTCACCTTCGGCGGCTCGGTGGTGCCGCCACAGGCGGGCCACGCGGACGTGGAACGCGGCACGATCGCGAGCCGCTGAGCGCTCCGCTGGTCGGGCCGTAGTGTGCCGTCGGTTGTCTGCGGCGCCGTTGTGGCTTGTCGCGCAGTTCCCCGCGCCCCTTCGGGGCGCTCGTAGTCGGCCGTGTCAGATCGGCAAGCGGCGGAACACCGCCCTTGGTGCGTGGCGTAGGGCTGACATGATCAGGCGGAGTTGGCCCGGTACCCACAGTGTTTCCGTGCGTCGTCGTAGGCCCAGTTCGACGGCCGTGGCTACCTCCTCCGGGGTGGTGGACATCGGTGCCTCGTCGAGGCCGGCCGTCATTCGGGAGCGTACGAAGCCGGGGCGTACGACCATGACGTGGACGCCCGTGCCGTGCAGCGCGTCGCCGAGGCCCTGGGCGAAGGCGTCGAGGCCGGCCTTGCTGGAGCCGTAGATGAAGTTCGAGCGGCGGGCGCGCTCACCGGCGACCGAGGAGAGCACCACCAGGGAGCCGTGCCCCTGGGACTGGAGGGCCCGCGCGCACAGCAGGCCCGCCGACACCGCGCCCGTGTAGTTGGTCTGGGCGACGCGCACGGCGCTCATCGGCTCCCGCTCGTCGTGCGCCTGGTCGCCGAGGATGCCGAAGGCGAGCAGCACCATGTCGATGTCGCCCTCGGCGAAGACCTTGCCGAGCACACTCTCGTGGGACTCGGGGTCGAGCGCGTCGAAGGCGACGACGCGGACGTCCGCCCCCTGGGAGCGCAGGCCCTCGGCGGCCTCCTCGAGGCTGGGAGAGGGGCGGCCCGCCAGCCACACCGTGCGGGTGCGGCGCGCGACGAGCCGGCGCACGGTCGCCAGCGCGATCTCTGACGTGCCGCCGAGGACGAGCACGGACTGGGGGATGCCGAAGGCGTCCTTCACGACAGCTCCTTGGGGTGGGGATCGGGACGGCTGCTGGCGGGGCTCAGAGGCCGAGGCGTCGGGCCAGGTCCGAGACGAAGAGCCCGCGTGGGTCCAGTTCCGCGCGCAGGGCACGGAAGTCGGCGAGCCTGGGATACATCGAGGCGAGCACGTCCGGGCGCAGCCGGGAGTCCTTGGCGAGGTAGACGCGCCCGCCGGCCGCGGCGACCTCCTCGTCGAGTTCGTCGAGGAACGTGCCGAGGCCGGGCAGTGCGGCCGGGATGTCCAGGGCGAGAGTCCAGCCGGGCACCGGGAAGGAGAGCCAGCCGGGGTCGGCGTCCCCGAAGCGCTTGAGGACGGCCAGGAAGGACGGGCAGCGGTGCTCGGAGATACGGTGGACGATCCGGCGCAGGGCCTCCTCCTGGCCGTAGCCGACGACGAACTGGTACTGGACGAAGCCGTCGCGGCCGTAGATCCGGTTCCAGTGGGGCACTGCGTCCAGGGGGTGGAAGAAGGCGGAGATCCGCTGGAGTTCACCGATCCGCGCGCGGGGCGCCCTCCGGTACCAGAGTTCGTTGAACAAGCCCACGGAGGTACGGCCGAGCAGACCGTCGGGGACGAGGGCGGGGGCGGCCGGGAGCTGCCGGGGGCGGAAGGACAGCGGACGGCGCCACGCGCGTGTGCCCTTGCGCAGGGCCTGCCGGGGCGCGTGGTCGCCGCGGGTGAGCACCGCGCGCCCGGTCGCCGCGCCGCGGGCCAGCAGGTCGATCCAGGCGACCGAGTAGCGGTAGCGGTGGTCGGTGGCCGTCAGACGGGCCATCAGGTCGTCCAGGTCGGTGGCGCGTTCGGTGTCGACCGACAGGTACGACGTCTCGACCGGCAGCAGCCGCATGGTGGCCGTGAGGATCACCCCGGTGAGGCCCATGCCGCCCGCGGTCGCGTCGAACAGGGGCGTGCCGCGGCCGACCGCGTGGATCTCGCCGTCGGCCGTCAGGAGTTCGAAGGACAGCACATGGCGGCAGAAGGACCCGGAGACATGGTGGTTCTTGCCGTGGATGTCGGCGCCGATCGCCCCGCCGACCGTGACCTGACGGGTGCCCGGTGTCACCGGCACGAACCAGCCGAGCGGCAGCAGCACCTCCATCAGCCGGTGCAGGGACACGCCCGCGTCGCACAGCACGGTGCCGCCGTCGGCGTCGATGGCGTGGATACGGTCGAGACCCGTCATGTCGATGACGGACCCGCCGGCGTTCTGCGCGGCGTCCCCGTACGCCCGCCCCAGTCCCCGAGCGATGCCGCCCCGGGCCCCGCAGTTCCGGACGGCGGCCACGGCCTGCTCGTAGCTCCGCGGGCGGATCAGCCGGGCGGCGGTGGGGGCGGTGCGGCCCCAGCCGGTGACGGACACCGTGTCTTCGGACATGGCGGTGACCGTATCGCCCTTATGTGGGCGATTGGTTATGGAACATTACGCTCATCCCCGAAATGGGTGATTAATGGTATGTCGCACAATATTGTCGTAGTGCTGGCGGCGGTCGACGGGAACAGTGAGTCCACATGGACGACTTCCACGACCTGGACCACAGAATCCTTTCTGCACTGCATGCCTGCGGCGCCGATCCGCGTGTCGCCTCCGCCGCACGCGGCCTGTCCCTCGCCGGCGAGCACGGCATGCTGTGGCTCGGGACGGGACTCGTCGGAGCCGCCGTGGACGGCACCCGGCGCGGCTCCTGGTTGCGCGGCACCGCGCTCGTGGCGGGCGCACACCTCGCCAGCATGGGCGTGAAGCGGCTCGTGCGCCGTGCGCGCCCCTCGCACCTCGAACCCCTGGTGCGCACCGCGGGCCGGCACTCCTTCCCGAGCTCCCACGCCTCCTCCTCCGTGGCGGCCGCCGTCGCCTTCGGTGCGCTGGGGACCTACGGGATCGTGCCGCTCGCCGCCGCCATGTGTCTCTCCCGCCTGGTCGTCGGCGTCCACTACCCCACGGACGTGGCGGCCGGCGCGGCGCTGGGGGCGCTCACGGCCCGGCTCGGGGCGCGCTGGATGAGAGGCAGCGCCCATGACTGAGACGGCGCCCCTCACGGAATCGGCCCTCCGGGAGCAGCGCGCCCACCACGAGCCGCCCGTGCGCGTGCGCACGGCCACCCTCCTCACCGGCCTGCTGAGGACCACCCGCCCCAAGCAGTGGGTGAAGAACACCCTCGTGGTCGCCGCCCCGGCCGCCGCCGGACAGCTGTTCTCCCGGCATGCCCTGGTCCAGGTCGGCCTGGTCTTCGTCCTGTTCACCGGCTGCGCCGCCGCCGTCTACCTGATCAACGACGCCCGCGATGCCGCGGCCGACCGCGCCCACCCCACCAAGTGCCGCCGCCCGGTCGCCGCCGGACAGGTCCCGGTGCCCGTCGCCTACGCCACCGGAGGCACCCTGGCCGTCCTCGCGCCGGCCGCCGCGGCCTGGCTGACCTCACCCGTCGTCGCGGCGCTCCTGACGGCCTACATCGGCGTACAACTGGCGTACTGCGTCAGCCTCAAGCATGTCCTGGTGGTCGACCTCGTCGTCGTCACCACCGGCTTCCTGATGCGGGCGATGATCGGCGGGGTCGCGCTCGGCATCCCGCTGTCCCGCTGGTTCCTGATCACCACGGGCTTCGGGGCGCTGTTCATGGTGTCGGCCAAGCGCTACTCCGAAGCCCTGCAGATGGCCGGAAAAGCCGGCGCCACGCGCGCGTTGCTCTCCGAGTACACCACCGGCTACCTCCGCTTCGTCTGGCAGCTCGCCGCCGGCGTCGCCGTCCTCGCCTACTGCATGTGGGCCCTGGAGGAGGGCGGTGTGCCGCACGCGAGCGTGCTGCCCTGGCGGCAGCTGTCGATGGTCGCCTTCATCCTCGCGATCCTCAGATATGCCGTCTTCGCCGACCGCGGCACCGCCGGCGAGCCCGAGGACGTGGTCCTGCACGACCGGGCCCTGGCCCTGATCGGAGCGGTCTGGCTGGCGATGTACGGCCTGGCGGTGGCGAATTGGTGACCCGGGCGCAGCGGGCCGAGGTGCTGGGCTTCGCCACCGTGGGTCTCCTCGCCTACGCCACCGACCTCGCCCTGTTCACCTGTCTGCGCGGCCCGGCCGCCCTCGGCCCGCTCACCGCCAAGGCGCTGTCCTTCGTCGCGGGCTGCACCGTCGCGTACACCGGCAACGCGCTCGGCACCTACCGGCACACACAGCCGCGGGGCATGCGCCCGTACGCCGTCTTCGTCGCCGTGAACATCGCGGGCGCCCTGGTCCAGCTCCTGTGTCTCGCCGTCAGCCACTACGGCCTCGGCCTCACCTCGCAGCGCGCCGACACCGTCTCCGGGGCGGGAATCGGCATGGCGCTGGCGACCGTCCTGCGGTTCTGGGGTACTCGGACATGGGTGTTCCGCAACGAGGGGGGCAGAGTCGGATCATGGACTGGCTGAAGAAACTCCCCGTCATCGGGCCGCTCGTCACGCGGCTGACGGGCACGCACGCGTGGCGGTCGTACGAGCGCCTGGACCGGGTGAAGTGGACCCGGCTGGCCGCCGCGATGACCTTCATCAGCTTCATCGCGCTGTTCCCGCTGCTGACCGTGGCCGCCGCGATCGCCGCCGCCACCCTGAGCGAGACGCAGCAGCGGGATCTCCAGAACAAGATCGCCGACCAGGTCCCCGGCATCTCCGACCAGCTCGACATCCACGCCCTGGTCCAGAACGCCGGCACCGTCGGACTCATCGCCGGCGCCTTTCTGCTGCTGACGGGCATCGGCTGGGTCGGCCAGATGCGCGACTGTCTGCGCGCGGTGTGGGAACTGCCCGACAGCGAGGAGAACCCCCTGCTGCGCTATGCCAAGGACGCGGGTGTCCTGGTCGGCTTCGGCGGCGCGGTCCTGACCACCCTCGCCGTCTCCACCGTCGCCTCCGCCATGGTGGGCTGGATCGGCGATCAGCTCGGCATCGGCCGCGCGAGCTGGGGCAGCGTCCTGCTGCGGACGGCCGCGTTCGCCGTCGCCGTACTCGCCGACTTCCTGCTGCTGCTCTACGTCCTGACCCTGCTGCCCGGCGTCGAGCCGCCGCGCCGCCGCCTGCTGGTCGCGGCGCTGATCGGCGCGGTCGGCTTCGAGCTGCTGAAACTGCTGCTCAGCGGCTATATCCAGGGAGTTGCCACCAAGAGCATGTACGGCGCTTTCGGCGTCCCCGTGGCCCTGCTGCTGTGGATCAACTTCACCTCGAAACTGGTCCTGTTCTCCGCCGCCTGGACGGCGACGGGGAGCGAGGAGACGGCGCTCACGGACGGGACGACCGGCGGCGCACCAGATCCGGCAGCGGCCAGCGGCGGTTGACCAGGAACACCCCGCCCGCCAGCAGCGCCAGCAGTCCACCGGTGATCGCCAGCGCGATGCCGACGCCGCCGCCCCCGGCGGAGGCGCTCACCACCGGCTTCGAGGAACCGCCGGTCCCGGAACCGTCCTTCTTCCCGTTGGCGGCCGTGGTGCCCGGCTGGGCGCTGGACTGCGCGGCGCTCTTCGGCGCCACCAGTTCGCCCACCGGAGTGACCTTGCCGGCCGCCTCGAAGCCCCAGTCGAAGAGCTTGGCGGTCTCCTTGTAGACCTCGTTGTGCTCGCTCTTCTCCGGCTTCATGACGGTGACCAGCAGCACCTTGCCGTTGCGCTCGGCGACTCCGGTGAAGGTCGCGCCCGCGTTGGTGGTGTTGCCGTTCTTCACACCGGCGATGCCCTGGTAGACCGGGACGTCGCTGTCCCCGCTGAGCAGCCGGTTGGTGTTCTGGATCTCGAAGGTCCCGCGGACGGACTTGCCCTTCTTCTTGGTCGTCTCGCCCGGGAACGCCGCCCGTACGGTCGAGCAGTACTCGCGGAAGTCCTTCTTCTGCAGGCCCGAACGGGCGAACAGGGTCAGGTCGTAGGCGGAGGAGACCTGTCCCTTCGCGTCGTAGCCGTCGGGGCTGACCACGTGCGTGTCGAGCGCCCGCAGCTCCTCGGCGTGCGCCTGCATGTCCTTCACGGTCTGCTCGACGCCGCCGTTCATCGAGGACAGCACGTGCACGGCGTCGTTTCCGGAGCGCAGGAAGACGCCGAGCCACAGGTCGTGGACCGTGTAGGTCTCGTTCTCCTTTATCCCCACCATGCTCGAACCGGCGCCGATGCCCGCCATGTCGGCCGGCACCACCTTGTGCTTGGTCGACTTGGGGAACCTCGGCAGGACCGTGTCGGCGAACAGCATCTTCAGCGTGCTCGCCGGGGGCAGTTGCCAGTGCGGGTTGTGCGCGGCGAGCACCTCGCCGGACTCGGCGTCGGCGACGATCCAGGAGCGCGCGGTGAGGTCCTTGGGGAGCACGGGGACGCCGCTGCCGAGGTTGACCTGCGTACCGGCCTGGCCGAGGCGGGATCCGCCGACCGCCGACATGTGCGCCGGGGGAGTGGCGGAGGGGCTCGTCGAGGGGCGCGGGGCCGCGAGGGCGGCAGGCGCGGCGAGTGAAAGGGACAGCAAGGTGGCGGAAGCGAGCAGCAGGGATCGCTTACCGGTCTTCTTGGGTGCGGGCACGATCGAGAACGTACCTTCAGCGGATCGCGAAGTCCCGCGCGCCCTCCCACCCCGGGCGCGGATACGGACAGCGGACGGCGATACTGGGTCCATGAAGCTCAGCCGCCCGGTCTCCTGGTTCCTGCTCGCCTTCGGGGTGTGGAGCTGGGTCATCTGGGTCACTTTCGTCAAGAATCTGATCAAGGACAGCAGCGGACTCGCCTTTGACGACGGCCACCCGACGGCCTACTTCTGGGTGCATCTGCTGCTGGCGGTCGTTTCCTTCGTATTGGGGACGGTCATCGGGGTCATCGGGTTGCGCGGACTGCGCGCACTGCGCCGGATGTCATAGCGGGGGATACGGCAGCTTGGTCATCGTCTTCGTCCTGGTCGCTCTGGCCGTCCTGGCCGTCGTGGCGGGGCTGCACCGGTACCTCTGGCGCCGTCTGGTCCGCGACACCACCCGCCGCCCGGGCCCGGCCCGCCGCGCGGGCACGGTCGTCTTCGTCGCCGGTCCCACGCTGATGATCACGGCGCTGGTGGCCGAACGCTCCGGCGCCCCCTTCTGGCTCCAGCGCACCCTGGCCTGGCCGGGCTTCCTGTGGATGGCACTGTGGCTGTATCTGATGCTGGCGGTGGTGGCGGGAGAGGCCCTACGGCCCCTGCTGCGACGGCTCATGGAGAAGCGGGCCCCCGCGCGGGCGCCCGAGACCGAGGAGCCCGAACCCGAGACGGCGAGCGTCGCCGCGCAGGCCGAGGGCGCGCTCCCGGGCAAGGCGAACGCCCCTTCGACGACCGCACCCCGGGCCGCCGGGCCCGCTCCCGACAGCCCCGCAACCCGCCCAGCTCCCGTCGCCCCCGAAGCCTCCGACTTCACCCGCCGCCTCTTCGTCTCCCGCGCCGTGGGCGGACTCGGCGCCACCGCCGCCGTCGCGACCGTCGGATACGGGACGTACGGCGTGCTGCGCGGACCGGGCGTCAAGCGCGTCACGGTCCCGCTGGCCAGACTCCCGCGGTCCGCGCACGGATTCAGGATCGCCGTCGTCAGCGACATCCACCTCGGCCCCGTCCTCGGCCGGGGTTTCGCGCAGAAGGTCGTCGACACGATCAACGCCACCCAGCCCGATCTGATCGCGGTCGTCGGCGATCTCGTCGACGGAAGCGTCAGGGACCTCGGCCCGGCGGCCGTCCCGCTGGCCCGGCTGACGGCGCGGCACGGGGCGTACTTCGTCACCGGGAACCAACCTGAGACATACTTTATGGGGGTTCCTGAATCATGGTCAGCATGGACAGGCCGGAGACCACTGACTACGACGGGTGCGGGAAGTGCCTGGTAGGCGTACGTCGACTGTCGCGTAAGTCCGAGTCGACGAACAGCCCGGAGAAGCAAGGGGATTTGATCCTCAAGGCCACCACCGAGGTTGGTGGCCACATCATCGGTTGGGCCGATGACTGGGAGGTATCGGGCGCCACAGACCCGCTCACGAGGCCCGAGTTCGGCCCGTGGCTCCGAGGCGAGAGGGAGCCGTACGACGGGATCGTAGGGGCCGCCGTCGACCGCATCGGCCGCAACGTGCGCGACGTCCTCAACACGGCGTACACGATCCACGGGGCCGGACAGCTTCTTGTGACTGCCGACCATCCAGGAGTTTGGGACCTTGACGACCCGAACCAGGAGTCGGAACTACTTGTCAAGGCACTCGGTGCCCAACTCGAACACCGCGCCATCAAGAAGCGCATTCAGGACGAGCACGTACGCGCTCGGAAGGCAGGGCAGCCCAAGAAGAAGCCTTCATACGGCTACATGTACGTTCGCCGGATTCCCACGGGAAAGGTGGACGAGATCGTATTGCACCCTGAAGCGTCGAAGGAGATTCGCAATGTGGCTCAGCGAATCCTTGCCGACACTACGGGTGAGATCACGGTTTCTACGGAGTGCGCCCGGCTGACGCGTGAAGGTGTGCTGACACCCCATGACCTCTTGGCGGTCATGTATGGCCGAGAGCCGAAGGGCAAGGAGTGGACTTACCAGACTCTCAAACAAATCCTTTGCAGTGAGGCATCCTTGGGATACCTCATGCACAAGGGTAAGCCTGTACTTGGCGAGGATGGGCGACCGAAGAAAATCGCCCCCGCTTTGTGGGATCGGGCAACGCGTGATGCTCTGATCGAGAAGACCAAGGCTAAGCCGAGGAGTAAGGGCGGTGGAAAGGAATCGCAAGCGGCACGAGGGACCAA
The DNA here is from genome assembly GCF_025642155.1 of Streptomyces sp. HUAS 15-9. Classification (NCBI taxonomy): domain Bacteria; kingdom Bacillati; phylum Actinomycetota; class Actinomycetes; order Kitasatosporales; family Streptomycetaceae; genus Streptomyces; species Streptomyces qianjiangensis. The sequence continues at coordinate 5,348,666 of NZ_CP106798.1, forward strand.
ACTCCTGGTTGGAATTGGCTATTGCGGGAGTTGCGGGGAGCGTCTAATTGTCAACGGACTCAAGGGGTATGGATGCACGGCGCGAGTCCGTGGAATACCGACTTCTCAGAGCTGCAAGCCTGCTCCAACTATGAAGATCAAGCTTCTTGATGCGATCGTGGAAGAATGGTTCTTGGCGGAGTATGGAAGCGGCCAAGTGATGAAGAAGGAGTATGACCCCGGTACGGGCTATTCTGCTCAAATAGCCGACATTGAGGCCGATCGTAAAAGACTCCGTGAAGACCGCAGTGCAGGTCTGTACGACGCCGAGGACGACGCCGAATGGTTCCGAACGGAATACGCGCGCATGGGTGAGGAAATCGCCGAACTGAAGAAACTGCCGGAGCGCCCTGCCGGAATGCGCATGATCCCAACGGACCGTACCATCGCGCATGAGTGGCGGAACGCTAGGGATGATGCAGCGCGCCGAGAACTGTTGCATGAGTTCGGGGTGAAAGTCAGGCTGTTTCCCCTTCGGGCCAAAGATCGGGTCAAGGTGGAAGGCGTGAACGTCTTCGAGCTGGTGAGGTAACTCCCAGCAACGAAATAGACGCCCCGACGCTTGAGAGCGTTGGGGCGTCTCTCTTTTCCTGGCTACCCGTCAGGAATTAGGAATTTGGGTCTCAGGTAAGTGACCATGATTCCGTTCCTCGTGGTGAACTGTATCGACTGTATCGTCATCTCGCAGAGTGCGGCATGGCTAAGTCCGTGCAATTCTCTTGCCAAGGTCCGCATGAGCGTCCGAGATTTGGAGGAAAGTTGAAATAGACCTAGTTCTTTATGGCTGGCCAAGCGAAAACTAATATCTGATTCTGTGGTGTTCCCCAAGAGGACCCGAAGCTTCACGGATTTGGTCTCTACTTTCCAGCAGCCTGCGTCCTCTGGGGTTTGCCGCTGAGCTTTTCCGCCTAACAGGTGGGAAACCCGGTTGGCTATGTGCCAGTCGTTGGAAGTCACATGCCAACTCAGAAGAGGGGTGGGGTAATCTGTGAATTCGTGGGCCGGGTAGAAGCATCCAGCGCGTTCATTAACTGGCATACTTCCACCCCTCGGCGACCATGTCCCTTCTGATTTCACGCAAGTTCGCCAGGTCTTCCGCTATGCCGTATGCAATGTCTGCTTCGGCCGGAGAGTGCCCGGAGCCCACGTAGCGCCATGCGGATTCCGTAACCGTCTCTCGGTCCTCCAGGGCGAACAGGCCGCCGCCCTGGTGCTCCGCCCGGACCGCGCGCAGTGCGCCGTATGTGGTGGAGTACTGGCGTGACTTGGTAAGGACGTGGCCCCGGTAGCCGAGTGTGTGAGTCCAGGCTCGCAGGTTCAGCGCCTCCAGCTCCGGCAGGCCGCCCAGGCGCCAGCAGGCCGACATGAGGGCGCGAAGGTGGGCATTCACGGGGGCAAGGCGGATGCTGTCGAAGTCGTCTATGCGGTGGTCGATTCCGCCGGAGTCGCCGACGCTCTTTGAGACGTATTTTGCGACGTAGGCTGCAACGGCGCTGTCGGTGACCGCCGAGGTTTCCGTGAATGCGTCGCTGCGGATCGGGTGTACGTCGATCTGTTCGCCCCACTTGATGACCCGATCACCTGTTGCCGGGGAATACGGGGTGTGCACCTCCACGGAGTCCGCAGCTGAGTGGACCGCGTCTGACAGCAGGTCGGTTGTGGCCCACAGAGGCGGGGGTGAGGAAGGGCCGTCGGGCCCGTCGAGGCGGATTACAGCGTGGAAGTGGACGGCCCCCCGTCGCTGGTATTCGGCGACTTTCGCGAAGGAGACTTTCAGGTGTTCACCGAGGCGGGTTTGTGTGATTCCTGCGGCAGTCGCCAGATGCCGCCGGAGCGTGCGGCAATAGTGGTTCCACAATGAGCCGGCTGAAGCGTGCCAGAGGACGTGTCCGGGGTAGTCGTAGCAGTCCCGGCACAGGGGTTGGCCCACCGTGGAATCCGTCTCGGCGTGCCTGTGGCCGCAGCCCAGGGGCCGCCCGTGTTCGCAGACTCCGCGGTCCCGTCGAGGGCGGCATGCAGCCTCGTCAGGGCCGCTTGCGCGGTGCACGGGGCCGAAGGAGGGGGCGGTAAGGGTGACGAAGAGCCGGGGGTGATGCCGGACGCCGTCCGTGACGCCCTTGCCGCCGAGCAGGCCGGAGCGGACGAGGTGGAATGTGTCGCCCGCGTGTAGGTAGGAGCACGGATCACAGCTCGTCTCACGGCGGTTGCGGCAGCGCACCGGCATACGTCCGCCTGGTTCTTCGCTGGTGTCGTAGTGCCGCAGCACCTCACCTGTGACCGCGTCACGTGTGGTGGTGTGCCCGGCAAGGTAGATCGGGTGCGCGCACCCGCCAATGGACTTGATCTGATCGAGCCAGCGCGGGAATCCGGGTTCGTGGACGAGCCGGATAAGGTCGCGCTCGGTAGACGAAAGAAGGCGCAGACGCTCAGCCTCATCGAGGACTGAGCGCCGCGCCTCATCTGACATCGGAAACATCGGAGGCCCCCTTCCGTGAGGGATAGGCGCGGCGTTCATAAATCAGCTCCGAGTTCGTCTTTGCTTGGCTAGGCTTTAGCTCTTCTATGGCTTCAGAAAGTGTTTTGTGTTTGAGGGGAAAATACGGTGCCGGTTATCGCTTTTCGACCGGGTTGAGATAGGAGTACTTGACCCAGCCCTTTTTCCCCTTGTTGGGGCCGTTGGTGACTTTGCCGTAGCTCCACTTGTAATCCTTGGTGCAGTACTCGGTGAACCGGGCGCCCTTGTGCAGGATGCCGAGGGAGGTGTATTTCGTTCCGGGTCCGCTGCGCAGGTGCACGGCCATCGAAACGCTCTTGGTCTGCGTGTTGATCAAGTTGCATGCTTTCGGCAGGGATGCCGCCGAAGCAGTGGGGGCGGTGAGCACGGCGCCGCCGAGGATTACGGCAGCGGACGCGGCAGTCGCCGCAATGCGTGTGCCGATTCGCATGTCTCGTCTCCTTGCTAGGCTTGCGAGGCGATCTGTTGCCGCCTCCGAGTCTTTTCGGTGTCAGCCGAAAAAGAACTTTCCGATGAACTGAACCATGAACCACGCGGGATATGAGAACGGAGTTCCGGCAAGCAGAAATCCGAACAGGGAAATCAGAGTGACCTGATACCACTTGATTTCCCGTGACCGCGCGAGCATGACCACGTACAGCAGCAGAAACAGGTCGATGATGAAAAGATCTGTTTGTGTCATGCCGCAGTTCCTCCCTTCTCGAATGTCACGGGGTCGGTTTGGGTCAGGAACGGATTCACCGGCGGATCGGTGCGGGCGATCTCGGCCGCATCGGCGGTGGTGACCGGGCGGGAACGGGCACGCATCCACCGGCCGCCCATGGCGACCACGGCAACGCCCTGTTCGTCCTCGGTGATGTTCTGCGCGGTGATCACGGCGTCCGGGTTGATATCCCCGAGCGTCATCTCTGCTGACGCCTCGTCATGCGCGCGGTGGGCAACGCGTCCGCCGAGCTGTGCCCGCAGCGCGGTCACGCGGGGGCCGATGTCGGAGCCGACCCGCTGACCGGCGATGACCAGGTGCACGCCGAGCGCCGCACCGAGCTGGGCGACCCGCAGCAGCAGCGTTCCGCACCGCTCCGCCTCGTCCTTCGACTCCCGCGAGCCGTCCGTGAGGTACAGCTCCGCCAGCTCGTCGACGATCACGACCAGGGGCACCGGCCGCTCGTCCTCGGGCAGGTCCCAGACGGACCGTTTGCCCGCCGCCCGGCACACCCGCATGCGCGCTTGGATCTCGTCGACCACGCCGGACAGCAGACCGAGAGCCTGCGTCCGGTCGATGGCCAGCGCCGAGAGCCGCCCGCCGAACAGGCCGAGTTCCATGCCTCCCTTGCAGTCGATGCCGACCAGGGCGACCGGCTGAGGCGCCAGCGCGAGCACCAGCGCCGCCAGAAGCGAGGACTTGCCGGACTGCGTGGCCCCCGTGACCAGCCAGTGAGGCACGCGCCGCAAGTCGATCAGCCAGGGTTCGCCGTCCTCGATCCGGCCCACCACGGCCGACAGGAGCGCGGGAGCCGGCACCCGGACAGATGGGACGTCACCGGTCAGCGGATCCCGTGCCGTGACATGGATGACTACCTGTCCCCGGCGGGGCGAGGTGACCCGCACCCCGTGCACGTGCCAGGCGTGTTCCATGGCACGGGCCGCCGCGAAGTACGGCGCCGGAGTCTGCCCCGGATGCAGCAGCACCCGCAGCGTCAGCCCGGATTTTGTCGGCATGGGCCAGGACAGCCGCGGAGGCCTCGGCCGCAGCGCCTGCCCCTGCACCACGAGATCACGGCCGATCACCCGGCGGTCCGGCCGCATGCTCACCGACAGCCCGTTGAGGTAAGTCAGCCGCCGCCAGGTCGAGAAGATGCGCAGCGCGGTACCCGGGTATCCGGCCAGCCACCAGCGCCACGGCCACCGACGGACCGGCAGGCCCCGAGCCGCTAGGCGCGGTTCCCACCAGCGTTGTGTCATGACGCCCACCAGGAGCAGCGCCGTCAGAATCCACACCACCAGTGAGGCGGGCATTACCCCTCCTCGTCCGTGGTCCGTGCCAGCACGAGCCGGGCGCGCATCATGGCCGTCTCGGCATGACGGGCGGTCAGGGACAGCAGGAACCGGATAGTGGGGATGTCGTCCGCCGTCGCCAGCAGTGCCTCAGTACCGGCCAGCGTCCGCAGGTCCCGCAGCAGCGAGCCGAAGTGGCCGTCAACGCAGAACACGCCGTTCTCGCACTCGGCGCCGTCCGTGCCGTCCGTCAGGTCCGCACCATCGAGTTCAGCCGCCGCCCGCAGCTCACGGGCCATTCGTTCCGAGTCGGCGACGATGCGGCCGACGCACGGGCTTTTGCACGCGAACACTTGCGTCTCGTCGGCAGGCGACCGGCCCACCGGAACAGACGTGATCTTCGCGGTGAGGAAGTTCGCGCCGCACACCACGCAGGCCATGCCGTCCGCCTGTGCGGCATTCAGGTGCCAGAAGTACCGTTCCATCAGGAATCGCCACCCGCCGACTTCCCGCGACCACCGGCCGCCGAAGCCGCCGAGGCCGGAGCCGGGGCAGAGGCGCCGCCGGAGCTGGATGCGGGGGTGATGGCGTCGGCGCGGTAGGTCGTACCTGTCCGGCCGTCCACGGCCCATTCGTTGGCCCACAGGTTCGTGACCCTGACCTCAGCACCCTCCGTGAGTCCCTGCGGCTGACCGCTGGTGACCACGTGGACGACGTCCGTCTTCCGTCCCTCTGCCTGCCGGATGGACAGGCCCGTGATCCACAGCGGGTTGCCCTCACGGTCTCGGCGCTGGTCGCCTTCCAGCGTCGTGCGCGGTTCCGGAGCGATCACGCAGCGGATCGCACCGAGTCGCCCGATGTCAATCGGCTTGTTGTCCATGGGAGTTCACCTCTCTTCTCAGTCCCGCTCCACTCAGCCACTTATCCGGATGAGTTGGAGGGATCATCTTCACTCGCCGGGGGAGCCGGGTCAACCACTTATCCGGATGAGTGAGGGTAGGTGTACGACAGAGGGTCAACCACTTATCCTCATGAGTGCGCCACGCGCGCCTATACCACGGACGACTGACAACCAGCCCAGCCCGAGGCCCACCCCCACACGCCCCAGCCGCCGAAGCGATAAGGACACCAGCCATGGCAGCCCGAGAGCACATTGAGCGAGCACCGTCCATGTACTTGCAGGTCGCTCAGCGCATGGCCAGCGACATTCGGCGAGGCCGCTACCAGCCCGGTGATCTTCTGCCGTCCGAGACGGAAATGGTGAAGATGTACGGCGTGGGCAAGCACACAGCACGGGCCGCCGTCGCCGAGCTGCGCCGCATGGGACTAGTGGAGTCCCAGCAGGGCAAGGGAAGCATCGTGCTTCCCTCCGGCGGAGTCCTGCCCGCCACCCGAGTGGACCGCTCCATCCAGCGCACCAGCAAGGGCAGTTGGCGCCTACCGGAGGCCACGGAGACCGAGGCGCCCGCCGTCACCAGGACCTCACTCGACGGACCCCCGGCAGTCCTGTTGGACCAGCAGGACCAGGATGCCATCAGCGTGGACCGCATGATCCACGATCCGGCAACCGGCGCCCGGATGGCCCACCGTGTCCTTATCCCGATGTCCACCGCCGCCGACGTGCCCACACTCGCCAAGCAGCCAGACGCCGAGATCAGCGACCTGTACCGGCAGCTTGCGGAGGCCGGACTCAGCCTGTCGTTCACCGAGCATGTCACCGCCCGCACCCCCTACCCGGACGAGCGCACCGCGCTGGGACTCAGCGACGCCAGCCCCCTCCTGATCACCTACCGCATCACCGGCGACGCGGAAGCGGGCCGCCCGCTGCTGTGCGAGGAGTTGAAGGCCCCCGCCGCCACGTGCCAGCTCACCTACTCCGTGACGCCGACGAAGGCCGCCGCCCAGCGTGCCACCCGCCGCCGATCCTGATCGGTCCAACTTCTCTTTACTTGCTCAAGGGCGCGCCTACGGCGCGCCGGGCGGCCCTGCCGCCTCGGCCGGGCGTGCGACCTTCGGCCGATCCCGTCCGGTCGGCAGCCGCCCGACACGTGAGTCACCCCCAACCAAGCAGAGAAGCCCCCCGCGGAATCGTCGCAGGGGGCTCTGTCGTCTGCTCTGTCGCTCATCGGAGAGACGAGCCGCACGAGGGCCAGGCCCACACTCCCCACCACGGGCCCGAACTCCGCCGGCTCAGACGTCGGTTCACCGAGGACACCAACGCCGCTCACCATGACGCACAGCGCCGTGACGAACCCGGTTGCGGGCGGGTGGTACCAGGGGCGCTACAGCGCACCCCTGGACCCCGCCCAGGCGTGGCAACCTCACGCGCGAATGCAGGTCTCGTCGTGGCCAAGCGCCGTGCGCGCGTGAGGTCACCACGCACGTGATCAGCCACTTTCCGCCGTGGAGGGGTACTGAACCGACGTCTCCACGGTCCGCGCCCACCACGACGCAGCCGGGATGCGCATCGGAAAGGAGGTCATGGACGCCCTTGAGGAAGCCGCCGCCGGGCAGGAGCGGGCCCGGCAAAAAGGGGCGGGCCGCCAGAACAGAACGGGCAGCACGACAGTGACGACCCCGGTCAACTCGATAGGACAAGACGCCCGAGAGCTACTTCGCCAGCCCCCATCCTCGTGCCTCGATGATCTGGATCAGCGATCTCCTGAAGGCAACTGGCTGATCACAACATTCACACAGGCCCTAGAACCCCAGCCTCGGCGGATAGCAGTTACAGCGCCCGCATTGGCGCGCTGCCATACTTGTACGTCAGCTTTCCTTTGTACCACTGGTTCTTGCAAGGCCCCCAGTTCCCATACCAGTCGAGGACCCTAGAAGAGCCCCCGCATATGCAACGGGCAGGGTGCCTTTTGCGCTCCTTCTCCACTGCCATGAACACAGCCGTCGCAGCCGTGGCAAACGCAACAGCCTGACCCTCCGGATCAGTTCTGAGCCATTTCAGCAACTTACCAAAATCCATACTCCCCCCTCACTGGTTACCTTGGGCGTAGTACTCCTGCCAGAGAGCGGCATCGCGGTCAGCTTGCTCGCGTCGCCGCTTCTCGTATGCCTCATCGCGCTCTTGGTCAGCCGCCCGATAGGCGGCTGCGGCCTGCTCCCGTTTCTCACCGTCGCTGTAACGCTCGGCCATGCATGTCACCTCCCATGGCGCAACCGCTCAGAGGCTACAACCTACTCAACTGCCAAGGAGGCACTTTGATTTGAGACACCCTCTGATTTTCTTGACGGGGCATCGTCACCCGGTTCGACGAGAGCCCGGAGAGCTACCTCGCCGGCCTCCACCTGCGCGCGTAGATAATCTGGATCAAGGACCTTAACCGAACCGCCCCTTGATCACGACTCGATACGCGCCCTAGGGCGTGTATTTGATTGTGATCAAGGGGCGGTCCTGTCGGCGGCATGGCGACAGCCAGCGCCCTACCGCACCTCCCTCTCGCCTGTGCCGGAAACCCACGAATCTCTCGGAGCGGGACTCCCCGGGAGCATGCTACGTCTCATCGCCCATCCCGGAGCCGCCAATGTCATACCATCCCCTGTCCCTCGATGTGAGGACTGTTTCCGAGCTCTACTCGCAACTCTCCGGAGTGCTGGCCGGATTCGCGCTCGCGGCCGTGTTCATCGTCATCTCCCACTATCTCGGCGAGGCTCAGCCGACTGGCCGCCGGGAAGAAGCGCTCGGCCAAGCCCTTCCCGCGCTACTCGCGGCCCTGCTTGGGCTGGTCTTCAGCTCACTCACCTACAGCATCGTCGCAGCCGACGGAGACAACCGTGACCGGGCGCAGTTCGAGTACCTCGTGGCAGGCGTCGGTTTCTCCGTCGCCGGAGCGCTGCTCATCTTCGCCGCCGTCCTGCTCATCGAGGGCGTGTTGCCCTACGACCCTGTCCACTATGCACGGCGCCTGCTCGGACAGGGCGCGCCCCTGCCGATGTTCGCGCTCCTGTGCGACGGCGCATACGCCTACGGCAAGGCGTACTACGGGGGGCGGGTCCCCGGCTGGCTGGGCGTCCTGATCGTCCTGTTGCTGTCCTTGATGCTCGCCGTGTCCGTCCTCGGTTTTGCGGCGTACGGCCGTCCCGGTCTGGACGGAAGCCGGGTGACCGGTGGCGGGGACATCCGGACGATCGCGGTGAGCGTACTGTCGATCGTGACCGTGTGCCTGCTAGGCGTGGTGGCGACGAAGGGGCTCGCCGACACGCGCTGCGCTGTACGCATCGGCGCCGTGGTCGCCGTCCTGCTCTGTGGATTCCTCGCGGCCGTCGGCATGTGCGTCTGGTTCTTTGTCACCCGCCCGGCCCGCCCTACAGCCCCGGTCCCTGCTCCCACGAGGGCAGCCGTCGCCTAGGGCACGTTGGCAAGTCCGGCCCGATGAACTTCCATTCCCCGTCCGTATGTTGCACCTGCGGCACGCATGAAGATCTACCGCTCCAGGTCCTGCCGAGGGCAAATCCCCGGACTGATCACGATCCGATACGCGCCCTAGTTCCGGCAAGTCCGAGCGTGCTGCTCAGCAGCGAACCGAGCAGGGCCCGCACCCGTGATCAGGATCGGCCGTCGGCACCCTTCACACCGAATGAACTCTCCGCGCCGATCCGTCTCGATCCACACACGAGAGCCCGCCGCCGTCCGCCAGTCGTCACGCGCCATCACATTCCCCTTCCCTCTCGTCTGCCCTCCGCCGACGCGCCGCCACCCCGCCCGCCGAGCCCTGAGCCGGAGCACCCGGGCTATCACACGCGCACTCTCCGGGCGCAGCCACACCACTGGCTCACCGTGCGCCCCCGCATGAGGAACGGCCCGCACCAGCCGAGTGTCGATACCAATCGCCTCTAACGCCTCGTTCACCTTCGTGGCCGCCTCGTCCGCCGCCCGCCAGCCTGACACATAGTCAACTCCCGGCACATACATGGCTTCGTCAGGGCCGCCGCAATTCTCCCCCTGAGCGTTCACTAACGCACACCCCTTCCGGCCCCCTCACCCGCCTTCATCATCACCCACCGGGAGCCGCCCCGTATCGGAATCGAACACGCATCCAGCAAGGTCAAATAGGCCAGCAGAGTATGCCCTTGCATGCTGCGAGCGCTCCGCTACCGACAGTCAGACTACGAAACTGTGGCAACAAACACACCCCTCATACCCTCTCGTCACATAATCAACACAAGTCCCTTAGCAGCTGCACAGGAACGGCCCCCTTCCGCCGAAGCAGAGAGGGGGCCGCTGTCCTAGTTCATTCCTCCTGAGCCGTCGATCAGTAGAGGTACATCTCCGAGACCCAGCCCGTGAAGCCCCGGGGCAGGCCGCCCGGTGAAGCCTTCTGAAGCCTCACCTTGTCCCAGCGCTGTCCGCGGTGGTCGCGAGCCGTCGCCATGACCCGAACGCGCTGCCCCCTATAGACCAGACCGAGGATCGTCCGGTTCGTGCCCGCACCCGTACGCACTCGCAACCCGTTGACCGTCGCCGTCTTGTACGGACCATCGTTCTGGATCGCCTTGTAGGGACCCCCGTTGTGGGTCACTGCCGTCCCGCCGGAGCGACCCGCCGAGTACCCCGGATCCGGGATCACTGCCGACGCCGACGACACGCCCACGAGGCCGACGCCGGCCACCAGCGCGCCCGACACGACCAGCGACCGCAGAGCCTTACGTCCCGTGATCGATATCCCCTTCGATTCGAAAGAGGACGAGCGGTCGCCCGACCCACCGCCGGGTAGCCACTCATCCGGATGAGTTGCCAGCATCTAATACGTTTCGCGGACGGTCAACCACTTATCCGGATGAGTGTCGGCCCTGAGAGTCAATGGCACGACGAAGGCCCCGCCGTGACGGGGCCTTCGGCATCGTTGTTAGCTGAGGGGGGTGATGCGTACGGGGCGGACGGTCAGCCGACGCCGAACTGTCCCGCCTTAATGGCTCCCACGAAGGACGAGAACGCATCGGCGGGGAAGTCCAGCATCGGGCTGCACTTGATCTTGGAATCGCTAACGGGGACCACGCCGCGTGAGGCCACGAGATTCGTGGCGACGCGCACGCAGTTGCCGCCGTTGCTGCTATACGAGGACGTGAACCAACGCGGGGTATCGGTCGTCACGAGGTGCCCTTTCGAAGCTGTTCAATCATGGCCACAGACGCCGACTGAGACAGCGCCTCGGCCTGTAGCTGATGGTAGGCCGTCAAAGCTGCCACCACGAACGTGCTTTCCCGTACGAGATGACCGCGTTGGGCAGACTCGGCATAGGCGACATGAGACCTATCAGCAAGGGTCAATAGGTTGATCGGCAGGTCGAACGGACGTCGCTCGCCAAGGTCGTACGGGGCCACTTGGAAGACTGTCGAGGGCAGTTCGGCGAACCCGGCAAGCTTGTCAAGTTGCTCCGCCATGACTTCGGGTCCTCCCACCGGCCGCATAAGACAGCTCTCGTCCAGAACGGCGAAGACCAGCGGTGACGGAGTGCGCTCTAGGGAAGCCTGACGCTTCGCGAGCAGCTCCAGCCGTTCATCTGCTTGTTGCTCTGTGATGGCGCCTCGTCTGACGGCTCCAGTGGTGATGGCTGCCGCATAGTCTCGCGTCTGGAGCAACCCAGGCACGATCCCCAGCTCAAAAAGCCTGACTTCCACCGCGCGCATCTCGTGAGGCACGTACTCCGGAAACCCCTCCAGTAACGCAGTGTTACGCACGGCCCTACCTTGACGCTCGAAAGCGTCGCCAGTGCCGAACACCTTGTCAGCGCTACTCGCAAAGCGGGGAGTTGGGGACCGCCGACCAGTTTCGACGGCTGAAATATGGGTGCCCGAGTACCCCATACGCTCTCCCAAGTCGTCTTGGGTCCATCCTCGCTCATCCCGCAACCTGCGGAGACGTTCGCCGAACGCTGCGACCGGTGAGTTTTCGGGCTCCAGCTCTTTGCGGTTCAACAGGTCCCACCTCAACTTTCCGTGCAACTCGTGCAAGTTGAAGACAGCCCGACTGTAGGACACGCTGAGGCATCTTGGTAGTGGGCTCACTACGGAGAGGAGCGGTCGTGTCCGGCAAGAGCGGCCCCGCTAAGTGGCAGGGGCCCAGGCATGTTCCCGCCACTGGCACGCTTGTGGTAGATGCGCGGAATCGGGTTGGCGAGTTCCGTGGCGCGGAGTGCGGATACTGGTATCTGCGTCCCGTCACGGGCGGTATTGAATGGCAGGTGACCCCGGGTGAGGTGCGGCCGGCGAGCCCGGCACAGCGCTTGCAAGCCGAGACAGCCCGCGCGGATGCGCGTAGCAGGGGTGAACTGTTGCGCAGCCCCACCCGCCGCTTCGCGTTCTTCAACTGGACATTGAGACCGGACCTGGACAGCGACGCCTCACCGACCACGTATGTGTTCCGATGCCTCACACTCAAGGATGACGACACCGAGTGTGCCGCCACGTCGCCCCGGAGCGAGTGCCCGAGCGAACCGCAGACGTGGGCGTTCGCCCACATGCGCGAGCACCCTGGGCACACCAGCTACGCCGAAGAGATCGAACGTCCTTGGGTGATGTGGCGAGGTGACCCGACGTGAACGAGTGGTTAGAGCCGTCAGGCTACCGGGCAGAGGTACATGCCGAAGGGCCGGTGTACGGCACGGGCGAGACCGCGCCGTACGTCGTAGCCACCTTCCAGACCATTTCCCCGGTGTTGGTACTCCGGTGGCTCCGTAGCGAGGCGCGGCGTATCGCGGACCGGCTGGACCCCGATCCGCAGTCTTCCGGCTGGGTGCAGCCGTGCATGCGCGCGACGACCAAGCCGGTACCCGACTGCCCCACGCAACTCCGGGTGTGGGCCGCCCACACGGAGCGCCATAACGCGCGGGAGCACATCAAGAGTGGGCATCCCCTGTTCGCCACGTTTCCGGACACAGACTGCACATACACCCTGTCCGTCTGGCCAGTCCGGCTCCCGACCGGCGAGCGACTAGACGAGAGGGCGCTCCCCGCCGAGGCTGTTCCGCATTTTGCGGTTGTGCACGGCTCCGGGATCTGCCCGCTGTGAGACTCCGCCCCCCGCTGCATTGATCCGCTCTGTAGCAGGGGGTGGGCACTACTCCGGTCGCCTGTCCCCGTGACGGTCGTCAGTCGACCGGTTCCGTATGGGCCCAAGAGAACCGACACAGGAGGTACGGAGATGAGCACGACACTGGCACCCATCCCGGCTGTTCCCTTCGGAGTGCGGCACCTGGTATCGCCGCCCCCGCGCACCAGCGAGGCACCCGTCATGAGCTACAGCGAAGCACTTCAGCTGAACGTCGGCGCCTCGGGCAACCCGTGGCACGCCGAGGCCGCAAACAAGCCGGAGACGCAGACTGAGACGAGCAACGGGGATGGCAAGAAGCCCGGCTCCGACAGCGGGACCGACCTGTACTGACATGCGCCCCATCCTCATCCTGACAGGCCGGGACGACTTGACGACCGATGCCGTGGTTGAGGAGTTGGTGAAACGCGGTGAGCACGTCGTCAGGTACGACACTGCCGACTTCCCCACCGCTTCCCGTCTGGCCGTCTCCCTCACCGGGGACGGCTGGGCGGGATCCCTAACCAGCTCCCGAACGCTCCGCCTGGAAACCGTCAAGTCCGTGTGGTGGCGTCGCCCCAACGAGTTCTGCACGCCCGAGGAATGGCCCGATCACGCTCGCGCCCTTGCCGTATCCGAAGCACGCTGCGGGTTGCTGGGCGTCCTTGGTTCATTACCCGTGCGCTGGATCAACCACCCGGCGAAAGACTCGGCAGCCAACTACAAGCCCACGCAACTGGCCGTGGCAGCCCGAGCCGGACTGAATGTTCCACGCTCCGTGATCACCTCAGACCCCGAGCATGCCCGCGCGTTCATCGGTGACGATCAGGTCGTCTACAAGGGCCTCGGTGGAGGCGTCATCGGTCCCGGAGGGGAACGCCGATTCCTCCCCGTGGTGCTCGTCTCCGCGGACCAAGTGGACGACGGAGTGAGCGGCACTACCCACCTGTTCCAAGAGCGCGTAGATAAGGCGTACGAGGTGCGGCTCACGGTGATCGGTGAGCGCATGTTCCCCGTCGCCATCCACGCGGGAAGCGAAGCCGCACGACTGGATTGGCGAGCCGACTACCAGTCACTCACGTACGAGGTCATCCCGATACCTCCCGAGGTGAAGCAGGGGATTCGGCGCCTCATGAACGAACTGGGCCTGTTTTTCGGAGCCCTGGACTTCGCCGTCACGCCCGACGGTCGATGGGTGTTCTTCGAGGTGAACCCCAACGGCCAATGGCACTGGCTCACGGTCAAGGCCGATGTCCCCTTGGTCGACGCCATGGCCGATGCCCTGCAAGGAGACAACGAATGACCGTAGCGCCGAAATGGACAGACGCCGCCAAGGTGCTGGCCGACGAGGTGACCGCCAACGCCACCGCGTGGCACGACGCCGTGAGTAACACCCCCCGGCATCTGCTCGTACCGCGCTGGTGGCAGCGCGTCCCCAACAGTCCCGAGCAGGAATGGGAGTTGGTGATCCTGGCCGACGACTCCGCCGAGCGGCTGCACGCCACGTACGCGGACGAAACCCTTGTGACGCGCGTCGGCCCCACGCATGCCGACCAGGCCCAGGCCGGCGAACGCGGGAAGGGGGATCCCACATCATCGTCCACGCTGCCAGGACTGATCGTCTCCATGGCCCACCGGCTCGACGTGAAGCCCGGTCACAAGGTGCTGGACGTGGGTACCGGTTCGGGGTACTCCGCTGCGCTGTTCTCCCGCCGCTTCGGTGACGAGAACGTGACCAGCGTGGACGTGGACCCCTACTTGGTAGAGGCAGCCCGGACGCGTCTCGCCGAGTTCGGGCGAACGCCCCACTTGGAGGCCATCGACGCGACGGGAGACCTTCCGGACGCCGAGTACGACCGGATCTTGGCCACCGTGTCCGTGCGCCCCGTCCCCGCCTCGTGGCTCCGCGCACTCCGTCCCGGGGGACGGCTCGTCACGACTATCGCGCACACTGCTCTGCTGATCACGGCGGACATGGGCACGGACGGCATCGCACGGGGCAGTGTCCAACCCGACCCCGCAACGTTCATGGAGACCCGACAGAATGCGGACTACCCCCCCAAGCTGAACCACGTGTTCGAGGTGGCCCGCACGCGCGAAGGGGAGGATGTGCGGCCCCCAGACGGACCGATTCCCGACCTGTGGCAGGAATGGCCGCTTCGGTGGCTGTACGAACTGGACACGCCCGGAGTCGAGACCCGCGCGGCGACGTACCCGGACGACGGACGCCGCGTGGTGTGGCTGCTCGCCGCCGACGGCTCATGGGCGCGCGCCGAGGACGGTACTTCCCCGGTAGTTCACCAGGGCGGCCCCCGTCGGCTCTGGGATGACCTGGAACGCGTCCGCCGCAAGTGGGAGGAGAACAACCGCATCTCTCTGCACTCGCTGCGCGCGGAACTCTCACCCGAGGCCAGCTACCTCCTGTCCCCGGACGGCTCGTGGCGCTTCCCCATCTGATCTTGCCTCAGCTGGACCCCGGCACGGCGGACGGGACAACCGTCCGATAGCTCAACGTGCCGGACCGTGGCACTCCCGACCGGACCAGCCGCGAACAGGGACAGGATGTGTCCCGTCTGAGTTGACGTGCTCAGGTTCCCGCCCCGGGCCCCTGCACAAGGGTGCCGCTTCTCCCCCGAGGCGGTAGGAGTGCTGCAACGCCCCGTCCGTGTGCCGCCCCCGTGGCATGCGGACGGGGCCTCCCTTCACTGACGAGCCGGGGCACTCATGGGAACTCGCCGGAATACGGCAAGGCTGACAGGCAGCCCTACGTGCAGTCTTCGCCTTGCTCGGCGGGACCGGCAACGAACGTTCCCTTGCCCCATTCGGTGACGACAAGCCCGCGTTCCCGCAGTACCCGCACCGCTCGACGGGCAGTTTCCCGAGCCACCTTGTGGCGCGCGCACAACTCCGCTTCGGACGGAATCGGGTCGCCGGGCTGTTTGCCCTTGATCTCTTCAATGAGAGCGTCCAGCACCCGCATGTACGGGGCTCGCGGAGTGTGCGGGTCGGGGGAGCGCTCAGGCATGGGGAGAGCGTAGACAACGGGCCAGTCCTGCGCGACTTAGACAGGCAGATGAGTTAGACAGGTAGACGAGTTGGGCGTGTTGACTTAGCGTGATTCCCCGAACACAAAGACGCCCCGAGGGACCGATTAGGCCCGGTCCATCGGGGCTTGCCGACTCAGCTAATGGGAGCTGACCGACCATGCGCGATGCTATCGCCCGCGCCCTTACCTGGGTGCGCTTAGTCCTTGCCCCTCGTCGACCCGGACGCCACAGCGCGGCATACCTTGCCGTGCAGACCCCGGAACCCGAGCCGTCCCCCGCGTCACCCTGGTCCCGCCCGTGGGCTGGCCCCTCATCGCACGAAGTCCGAGCCGTGTTTCAAGACGAGTACACGTTGGGACTGCCTCCGGACCGACGTGAACGGCTTTGGGCGGTCGGACTCGCCGCGCTCGGGGTGGACTACGACTTTCCGACCATGCCCCTTGGCAGTCTCGTGAAGCGAGAGAAGGCGACAGCGTGACCGCCGCCGAGTACGTAGCCGCGCTGCTCCGCCCCGAGCCCACTCCTGAACTCTCCGGAGCGGTGTGCTGCCGCTGCCATCGGTGGACTTGCGCCCCCGTAGAGGTGCGGTACATCGAGCGGCCGAGTGGCCCCGGATTCGCGCTGTACGCGTGCCCCAGCCACGCCGGAGTGGTCACGCCGGGCCCCGTGCCTGGAGAGCTGGAGTGATGCCCGCATGCGCCGAAGAGTGATCACACAGCACGTTTTCTGACGGCCAACTCCGCAGCCCCGCCCCCTACTTGGAGGGAGCGGGGCTGTGTATTCTTTAGGTTGGTTCCCGACCGGGAACCACGAGTACTTCTCCGGCGCTGCCCAGTGGGTAGAGGAGGTGCGGCGGCTCGGGCTGCACCCGCTGGAGAACGCCCGCACCGAACTGCCCGCCTTCGACCTGGCCGGCGTCAATGACCTGGCGGGCGAGAGCGAGGGCCAGGGCCCCGACTTCGCCAGGGCGCTCGGCGACCGCGACACCTCACGCGCCGTCGTCCTTTTGGCCCACCAGCCGGTCCAGGTCCACGAGGCCGTCAAGCACCATGTGGACCTCCAGCTCTCCGGCCACACCCACGGCGGGCAGCTCTGGCCCGGCAACTTCGTCGCGGCCGCCGCCAACCCGACCGTCGCGGGCCTGGACCCCTACGGCGACACGCAGTTGTACGTGTCCCGGGGCGCGGGCGCCTGGGGGCCGCCCACGCGGGTCGGCGCGCCGTCGGACATCACGGTGATCGAGCTGGCGTCGAAGCAGGCGTGACTCGCGTTCGCACCACGCAACTGTGAAGACGCTGTGAAATTCACCGGAATCAAGCGCCCGGTAAGTTCTCTCTCATCTCGTCAGATTGCTCTTCCCCCGGTTGAAACACGTGTGATTAGGTGAGGCGCGCCGCTTAGGGGAGTGGCGCTTTTGTGCTGGCCTTGGGTAGGGCCAGGCTGGGTCCTGGGGAGGGCACCACCATGCGATCTGTTCGCATGCGGATTCTCGCGACGCTTCTCGTACTCGCGGCCGTGGGAGTGGGCGGCTGGCAGTTGTTGCCGTCGCAGGGGAACACGGACAGAACCATCACGGTAGGCACGACGGACGCCGTCACATCACTCGACCCGGCCGGTGCCTACGACGCCGGTTCCTGGGCGTTGTTCAGCAATGTCTTCCAGTCGTTGCTGACCTTCGAGCCGGGCGGTGTCGAGCCGGTGCCCGACGCGGCGCAGAGCTGCGCGTTCGCGGGGACCGGACTCCTGACGTATCAGTGCAGGCTGCGCGACGGGCTCACGTTTCCGAGCGGGCGCGCGGTGACCGGCGAGGACGTCAAGTACTCCTTCGACCGGGTGAAGAAGATCAACTCCGATGTCGGCCCGGCGTCCCTGCTGTCCACGCTCCACTCGGTGAGCGCCGAAGGCAGCACGGTCACCTTCCATCTGTCGTCGCCGGACGCCACCTTCCCGTTCAAGGTGGCCACCGGCGCCGGCTCGATCGTCGACCGGACCCGATATCCGGCCACCACCCTGCGCAGGGGCACCGGCGTGGACGGCACCGGCCCCTACACGCTGACCGGGTACACCAAGGACAAGCAGGCCGACCTCACGCCGAACACGCACTACAAGGGCGACATCGGCGGCACCGGCCGCCCCGTCCGGCTGCGCTACTACGCCGACTCGGCCAAGCTGAACAGCGCCTGGAGGGCCAAGGCGGTCGAGGTCGCCACGCGGACGCTGCCGCCCGAGGTCCTGTCCCGCCTCTCGGCGAGCGACCCCGACATGCGCGTCACGGAGTCCGACAGCTCCGAGACCCGCAACCTCTACCTCAACACCCGCGCGAACTCCCCGCTGCACGAGGTGGCCGTCCGCCGGGCCATGGCCTGGCGGATCGACCGCGAGGCGCTGGCCGCCAAGGTGTACGACGGCACGGTCGACCCGCTGTACTCGCTGATCCCGACCGGCATCATCGGCCACGCCACCTCGTTCTTCGACGACTACCCGAAGCAGAGCACCGCGAAGGCCAAGGCCCTGCTCATCCAGGCCGGAGTCAAGCTCCCGGTCCGCTTCACCTTCGGCTACGGCAAGGGACGCGGCGCGGGCGCTCAGGAGGCAGCGGAGCTGAAGAAGCAGCTGGAGGCCGGCGGTCTGTTCAAGGTGGACGTCCAGGGCTACGAGTGGACCGACTTCCAGAGGCGCTGGGCGGCCGGCAAGCTCGACGCGTACGCGGTCGGCTGGGTCGCCGACTACCCGGACCCGGACACCTTCGCCGGCCCGCTGGTCGGCACCGGCTCCACCATGCGCACCGGGTACAGCAACAAGCTGGTCGACAACCTGATCGTGAACAGCCAGACGTACGCCGACCGCAGCCTCGTTTCGCAGGACTTCCGCAACCTCCAGGCGGACGTGGCCGGCGACGTGCCGCTGATCCCGCTGTGGCAGCGCAAGGAGTACGTCGTCAGCAGCGAGGCCGTCGGCGGCGGCCAGTACCTCTCGGACGGCACGGGTGTGTTCCGGCTGTGGCGGCTGACCTGGATCTGACGCGATCCGATCGCGCATTGTGGGAACTTACGGCCGAACGACCCCGGGGCAGACACCCGAGGCGGCACCCTGTGACGGAGGTGTGCATGGGGTGAGGAGCAGATGTGCTGAGACGCAACTCCTTCCGGCTGCCCCGGCATCCGGCTTCCGTCGGACTCGCCCGGCACCGGGTCCGGGACCATCTGGCCGACTGGGGTCACGGTCCCGGTGACCCGGCGCTGGAGGACGCGGTGCTGCTGGTGTCCGAGCTGACCACCAACGTCGTACGCCACGGTCCTTTTCTGGAGCGGGAGTTCGAGGTCGCGGTGACGGCTCTGGCGGACGGCTCCTGCCTGATAGAGGTCTCCGACGAGGGCTGCCTCGAACCCCGGCCGCGGACGGTGGGCGACCGTGCGGAGACGGGCCGCGGCCTGCACCTCGTGGAGAACATCGCGACGGCCTGGGGAGTGTGGAGCCGCGGCCGACACGGCAGGACGGTATGGGCACTGGTGACGGCCGGCAGCTGAAGCGGTGGCGCCCGCCGGGCCTACGGTTCCACGGTCGTCCGGGTCGGCAGGGTCACCGTGACGGCCAGCCCCTGCCCGGGGGCCGTGTGCACCGTGACCTCGCCGTCGTGAGCCTGTACGACACCCTGGACGATCGCCAGGCCCAGTCCGCTGCCCGCGCCGCCGCCCGCGCGGAAGAAGCGGTCGAAGACCCGTGCCGCGTCCTCCTCGGACAGTCCCGGACCCTCGTCCGCGACGCACACCCGGACCGTCCCGTCCGCCCGCTCCACGCCCAGCCGCACCGGCACGTCGGCGGGCGTGTGGATGCGCACGTTGGCCACCAGATTGCCCAGCACCTGCCGCAGCCCCGACTCGTCCGCGCGCACCAGCAGGGCACCGTCGGCGGCCACGGTGACCGGGCGGTCCGGCTGCTGCACCCGCAGGTCCTCGGCCGCGTCCCGCACCAGGCGGCTCACGTCCACGTTCCGCAGGCGCAGTTCGGGCCGCTGGTCGAGGCGGGCGAGGGTGAGCAGCTCGTCGACCAGCCGCCCCATGCGGTCCGCCTCGGCGTTCACCCGGTCCCAGGCGCGACTGCGCTCGTCCGGCTCGGTCAGCATGCCCTTGTCGTAGAGCTGGAGGTAGCCGCGTATCGCCGACAGCGGGGTGCGCAGCTCGTGCGAGGCGTCGGCGACGAACCGGCGCAGCTGGGCCGCGCTGCGCTCGCGCGTCCGGTACGCCGACTCCACCTGGTGCAGCATGGAGTTGAGCGCGAGCCGCAGCTGCTCGACCTCCTGGGTCGGATGGTGGCTGGAGGGCACCCGCCGGGTGAGGTCGCCCTCGGCTATGGCCGACGAGGTCTCCACCATGTCCTCCAGGGGCCGCAGCCCCTGCCGGACGCTGAACATCGTCAGACAGCCCAGCAGCCCGATCAGCAGGGTGCCGACGGCGAGGTCCAGCTTCAGGGCCTTGGCTATGCCCTTGTGCAGGCCGTCGGTGGAGGTGGCGAGCAGGATGTAGTGACCGTCGGCGAGCCGGATCGCGGTCGCGCGGTACGCGGCGCCACGCACCGTGACATCGTGCGGCTCGGGGTCCGTGGCCAGCGCCCGCGGATCGTCCACCGCCTCCGCGAGGCCGCGCTGGGCGGCGGTGGGCTCGATGCCGAAGAGGGGCGTGGCCTCGCCCCGGCCGTCGACCGCGGCGAAGATCGAGTCCGGGGCCGGCTGCTCGTCCGTGCCGTTGGGCGCGAACCGGTCGCGGATGACGCCGAGCACGCTCAGCGAGTCGATCTGGCGCAGGGTGAGCCGCGAACCGCCCAGCGAGTCACGCATCTTGACCATCTCGGAGTCCACCTGGCCGACCAGATAGTGGCGCATCCCCATCAGGCTGACCGCGGTCGCCGCGATGATGCCGACGGCGAGCAGCGCGACGTTCGCGAGGGTCATCCTGCCGCGCAGGGAGTGCACCCCGTGGGGCCGTCGGAACGGGGGCAGCCTCATGCCAGCCCGTATCCGACGCCCCGCCGGGTGGTGATCACCGGGGGCCCCAGGGTGTCCAGCTTGCGCCGCAGATAGCTGATGTAGGTCTCGACGACGGTCGACTCGGCCGGGGTGTGCTCGTACTGCCAGACGTGGCGCAGGAGTTGCTCCTTGGGCACGATCCGGCCGCCGTTGCGCACCAGGAACCGCAGCAGCGCGTACTCGGTGGGGGTCAGCTCGACCGTGCGGCCCGCGCGGTGCACCGAGTACGTCGTCTCGTCCAGCTCCAGGTCGCCGTAGCGCAGCGGCGGCTGCTGCGGGATGACGTCGGCCATGGGGGTGCCCCCTGCTCGAGCGGGGTCGAGAGCTCGGGGGAGGGTGCGGCGCAGGACGGCGGCGATCCGGGCGACGACCACGTCGATGTCGAACGGCTTGGTGATGTAGTCGTCTCCGAAGGCTAGGGCGCCGACCATCTCGGCGGGCGAGTCGCGCGCGGTGAGGAAGACCAGGGCCAGCTCGGGCTGCCGGGCGCGCAGTTCGCGGCCCAGGGCGCGGCCGTCGCCGTCCGGCAGCATGACGTCGAGCAGCGCGGCGTCGGGCCGGGTGCGCTCGGCGAGCGCGAGGGCCTCGCGGACGGTGCCCGCCGTCATCACCTCGAAGCGGTGGTAGCGCAGGGCGATGGCGAGGACGTCCGCGATGCTCGGCTCGTCCTCCACGACCAGCACGGTTCCTGGAGCCGTCATGCCCCCAGTATCCGTACACCCACTGACAACGGGGCCGGTCCCAGCTTTGGAGTTCCTTGAGAGTCAAGTCGGTCCCATGTCCTCACGCGAGTGGCGTCCCCGATCCTGTTGCCCAGGACCTGGGGGACCAACCGACCGAATGAACCGGGCGAACCGGACGATCAAGGAGTTCTGAGCGTGGAAGCATTGGCACGGTGGTGCTATCGGCACCGGCTGGTGGTCCTGTTGTTGTGGGTGGGGGCCCTGTTCGGCCTGGGATTCTCGGCGTCGACCGCGGGCACGGACTACGCGAACGTCTTCTCCCTTCCCGACACGGACTCCAAGCGGGCGTACGACCTGATGGAGAAGGCGTTCCCGGAACGCTCGGGCGACACCGACACGGTGGTGTGGAAGGTCGCCTCCGGCTCGGTGAAGGACCAGGACGTACGGTCCCGGATCCAGCCGGCGCTGGCGAAGATCGCGGGGATGAAGGGTGTCGGCGGCGTCACCGGCCCCTACTCCGGCCCCCGGGGCGCCACGCAGATCAGCCGTGACGGACGGATCGCGTATGCGCAGATCACGTTCGCGGACCAGGCGAACGCCGTACCCAAGGACCTGGTCCAGGACGTCGTCGACACCGCGCAGGCCGCCGAACGCGGCGGTCTCCAGGTGGAGCTCGGCGGTCAGGCGATCCAACGCGTGCAGGAGCCGCCGACGGGCCTCGCGGAGATGGTCGGCATCGTGGCCGCCGCCGTCGTACTGTTCCTGGCCTTCGGCTCGCTCTTCGCGATGCTGCTGCCGATCGGCGTGGCCGTCTTCGGCGTGGGCACGGGACTGTTCTCCACCCAGCTGCTCAGCCACACCACCGACATCCCCGATCTGGCCCCGCTGCTCGCCACCCTGATCGGCCTCGGTGTCGGCATCGACTACGCGCTGTTCATCGTCACCCGGCACCGGCGCGGCATCCTGCGCGGCATGGACCCGGAGCGGTCGGCGGTCACCGCCCTCAACACCTCCGGCCGCGCGGTGCTGTTCGCGGGCGGCACGGTGTGCATCGCGCTCGCCGGAATGCTGGTGACGAACCTGCGCTTCCTGGACGGCGTGGTGATCGGCACCTCCCTCACGGTGGTGCTGAGCGTCCTCGCGGCGACCACGCTCCTGCCGGCCCTGCTCGGCTTCCTCGGCCCCCGGGTGCTCAGCCGCCGTCAGCGCCGCCGGCTCGCCGCACAGGGCCCGGAACCGGAGCGGACGAGCGGCCTGGCGGCGCGCTGGTCGGCGGGCGTCCAGAAGCGTCCCCGTACGATCGCCGTGCTCGCGGTGGTCCTCATGGCCGCGCTCGCCCTCCCGGTGCTGTCGCTGCGGCTCGGCGCGACGGACCAGGGCAACGACGACGCGTCGACGACCACGAGGAAGGCGTACGACCTGCTCGCGGAGGGCTTCGGCCCCGGCTTCAACGGCCCGCTCCAGGTGGTGACGTCCGGCGGCGACACGACGACCCTGGTGAAGGACATCGAGGCGACCTCCGGGGTGGCCCGGGTGGCGCCGCTGCCGCCCGCGCGGGGCGTCACGGTCATCCAGGTGGTCCCGACGACCTCGCCCCAGTCGAAGCAGACGGACGACCTGATCGACGTCCTGCGGGACGAGGTGATCCCGAAGGCGGGCGTACAGGCGCACGTGGGCGGTGTGACGGCGGTGTCGAAGGACTTCGCGACGGTCACCGGCGACCGCCTCCCGTACTTCATCGCGACCATCGTCGGCCTGGGCTTCCTGCTGCTGCTGATCGCCTTCCGCTCCCTGGTGGTGCCGCTGACGGCCGCGGTGATGAACCTGATCGCGGCGGCGGCCTCCTTCGGCGTCCTCGTCGCGATCTTCCAGTGGGGCTGGGGCCTGGATCTGCTCGGCCTCGGCAAGGAGGGCCCGATCAACGCCTTCCTGCCGGTCATCATGCTGTCCCTGCTCTTCGGCCTGTCGATGGACTACCAGGTGTTCCTGGTGAGCCGGATGCACGAGGAGTGGGTCCACACGAAGGACAACGCGCGCGCGGTGCGGGTCGGTCTGGCCGAGACCAGCCGTGTCATCAACTCCGCGGCCCTGATCATGGTCTGCGTGTTCCTGGCGTTCGTGCTCAGCGGCGACTCGGGCGCGGCGACGGCGGGCGTGGGTCTTGCGGTCGCGGTGGCCCTGGACGCGTTCATCCTGCGTACGGCGCTGGTGCCGGCGATGATGCATCTGCTGGGCGGTGCGAACTGGTGGCTGCCGGGGTGGCTGGAGAAGAGGCTGCCGCACCTGGCGGTGGAGCCCAAGGAGGAGGCCGAGGAACCGGCTGAACAGACGAGCGGCCCCGCCTCGGTGGTCCATGGCTTCGTCCGCACGGCGGACGGCGAGCCCGTCGAGAACGCGGCGGTGACCCTGCTCTCGAAGTCCGGCCGCCAACTGGACCGGGTGACGTCCCTGGCCGACGGCTCGTACATCGTGTCGGTACCGGCGCCGGGTTCCTATGTGCTGGCGGTGACGGCGGCCTCGTACGGCTCCCGGGCCCGGCATGTGGCGGTGGCGGAGGGGCCGGTGGTGTACGACGTGGAGCTGGCGGAGGGGGAGGTGGACGCGGTCAATTAGCCTTCAGCTGACCGGCCTTGAGGATCTGGTCCACGTCGAGGGTGACCTTGGCACCGATGGAGTCCGGAAGGGTGACGAGCTCGCCGGGGGCATGGGGCCGGTGGTACCGGTACTTTCCCCCGGCTGGTTCCGCGAGCACGTGAAGGCGCTGATGCTTGCGGTCGACGATGACGTAGACGGGCACCTCGGCCTTTGCGTAGGCGGCGGCCTTCGTCTTCAGGTCATCCTCCCAGGTGCTGGAGGTGACCTCCAGGACGAGCCGGAAGCAGACCGGTTCGTACGCATTGTTCTTGACGTAGTGCTCGTCGATGTCGGCGTCCACCACGACGAGGTCGGGGATG
Organism: Streptomyces sp. HUAS 15-9; assembly: GCF_025642155.1. Lineage (NCBI taxonomy): Bacteria > Bacillati > Actinomycetota > Actinomycetes > Kitasatosporales > Streptomycetaceae > Streptomyces > Streptomyces qianjiangensis. The sequence goes on from NZ_CP106798.1 coordinate 5,372,960, forward strand.
GCGTAGTCCTCGGCACCGGTCGGCAGCCAAAGCCCGACGTTCTGGAGGACTTCGGTTTCGTCGTCGTCGAGCCCTGCGGCGATAAAGGGGCGCATGAGCTTTGTCAGCGCGCGGGCGTGAGGGGCATCCGGTGATGGGGTCACGAGGAGGTGGCCTCCGATGATCTCGACGCGGTAGCCCGGATGGCGCTCCATGATCTCGTCGGCGATGGCCGTGAGCGAGAACGGTCGAACGCCGTTGAAGGGCTGCTCGACGGATGCAGCTGACATCGCGTGTCTCCTCGGGGCTGGTGTCGAGACCACCATCGTAGGCAGACAGGCCCCCGCCGTCCCGTTCGAACCGCTTCACCCGAAAGTGATCACCCCGCCCCGCCCCGCCGCCCCTTGCCCGCCGGATCCGGCAGCGCCTTCGTCATCCCGGGCAGGAAGTCCGTGAACAGCTCATGGACCTCGTGCACCAGCGGCCGCAGCACCCGGAACCGGGCCAGTGACACCCCCCGCGCGGTGAGCCGCGCCCCCCGCGCCGCGAGGCGGTAGCTGCGCTCGCGGCCCTCCGTGCGGTCGAAGATCCAGTACAGGACGAGCCCCATCTGGGAGAGCCACATCAGCTCGGGCAGCACCTCCCGCAGCTCCTCCGGCACCTTGGTCTTCGCGCCGCGCAGCACCTCCTTGTGGACGCTGATCGCCTCCACGCGCGCGTGCTCGCTCTCCGGCGAGAAGGGGCTGAGCGGACTGTCCGGATCGGCGGCGTTCTTGAAGAACTGCACCGCGAACTCGTGGTACGGCCGCGCGACGTCCAGCCATGCCTTCAGCACGCCCGCGAGCCGCGCCTCCAGGTCGGTCTCCCGGGCCAGGACCTCCCGGACCGCCACCTGGTGCTCGGCGGCGATCCGGTCGTAGAAGCCCTGGATCAGGTGCTCCTTGCCCTGGAAGTAGTAGTACGCGTTGCCGACGGAGACCCCGGCCTCCTTGGCGATGGCCCGCATCGTCGTCTTGTCGTAGCCGCGCTCCTGGAACAGCCGCATCGCGGTCTCCAGGATCAGCGCGCGGGTCTGCTCGGACTTGCTGGGGGCGTCGGCCTCACCGGGCCGGCCGGACTCGTTCATCGCGGGCACGCAAAGAGCCTAACGACTGGCGCAGGCGCCGCCGTCGCACCCCGGAGGAGCGTACGTCCACCCCTGGCGGGGGTCGTACGACCAGCCGTCCTCCCGCCGGTAGACCTTCCCGCCCCACTGCGCGCCCGCGCCCCACTGTGCGCCCCGCCACTTGGCCGCGGCCAGCACCGCGCCCTTGGCGAGCCCGGTGCCGACCGTGGTGCTGAGCCGGTGGGCGAGCGGGCGGTACTCGCGCAGGGCCCACAGGACGACGATCCAGGCGGCGGCGCCCCGGTAGACCTGCCCGGCGTCTGCGACGACGGTGACCTCGTCGAGGGTGGCGCGGTGATCGAGCCCGGGATACCGCCGCCGGGCCTGCGCCGACCCCGCCGGCACCAGCTCCAGCGGCACCAACTGCCGCTGTTTCACGAGCCAGTCGCGCACATGGGCGCACAGGGAGCACTCGGCGTCGTACAGCACGGTGAGCCCGCGGACCGGGACGCGCGCGGCGCCCCGGTCTTCGGTGGCCGTCACGGCGCTCACACCCCGGTGCCCGGGGCGGCCCAGCCCTGCGGGGCGACGGGCGGCACCTGCTCCCGGTCCAGCACTCCGCGCCGCCGGATCCGGCTCAGCACGTACACGTTACCCAGGTGCATCACACCGAGCACGAGCAGCACCACGCCGAGCTTGGTCGACAGGGCCTCGAAGATGCCGCGGGTGTCCTCGATGGTGTCCTCACCGCTCAGGTACAGCGCCACGAAGCCGAGGTTGACCAGGTAGAAGCCGACCACCAGGAGGTGGTTGACGGCGTCGGCGAGCTGCTCGTTGCCGTGCAGTACGTCGGAGAGGAAGACCCGTCCGTTGCGGCTGAGCGTGCGGGCCACCCAGACGGTCAGCGCGATGCTGACGGCCAGGTAGATGACGTAGGCGATGACGGTGCGGTCCATGCCCCACCCCTTCTTGAACGCGTTCAAAACGCTGACAGGGATGACTGTAGACCTGTTTTTGAACGTGTTCAACTCAATGGTGGCGGGCTCCGCATCAGGGCCGTCTGCCGAGCTCCGGACGCTTGGAGTAGTCCGCGAACCCGAGGACGTTGCCCCAGGGGTCGGCGATCTCGACGGTCCATCCGGTCGCCACGGGAAAGGGCTCCTCGAGGAGGGGCACGCCGCGCTCGGTGAGCTTCCGCGCCGCGACACGGGCGTCCGGCACCTCCAGCCAGACGCGCGGTGAGGGCCACATGGGCGGCCGGTGCTCCAACTCCTCCTCGGCCCGCAGCAGAATCCCGGGCGTCTCGCCGCCGACCTTCAGCAGCGCGATGCCGCCCTCGTCGAACCGGAAGGCGACACCGAACCCGGCGCGCTCGTAGAAACCGACGGCCTCCGCGAGGTCCCCGACGGGAAGCAGCACGTTGTCGAACCCGAGCAGCTCGTACGACTCGTCATCTGACATGCCATCAGATTAGGTACGGCCCCCTGGCCACCCCCGGGGACAGACCGCGGAGGTCACCCGCCCGGCGGTGTCAGAGAGGGGCGAGCCCGGTCCGGCCGCTGAAGCGACCGCCCACCTGTGCGGCGAGCCGGCGCACCCGGTCCAGGTCGCGCTCTCCGCGCACATGCACATGGACGGTGTGGTCGCAGGAGCGCTCGTACTGGTACAGGGGGTGGCACCAGTCGTGGACCCGCGTGCGCCCGACGCCCAGCAGCTCCTCCAGGGTCGGGCGTGGTGAAGACGGCGGCTGCGGTCGAGTTGCTCATGGGCGCACTGCAGGCGGGTACGGCCTCCCGTCGGAGTGCGGGCCGGGAAGACGAGTGGGCCCCGGCTCCGGTGTGAAACCGGAGCCGGGGCCCACCGTGCCGTAGGGAGCGGAGCTCAGAAGCGGCGGGTGATCAGGGCCTGCTTGACCTCGGCGATCGCCTTCGTGACCTCGATGCCGCGCGGGCAGGCGTCCGTGCAGTTGAAGATCGTGCGGCAGCGCCACACGCCGTCGCGGTCGTTGAGGATCTCCAGACGCTGCTCGCCGGCCTCGTCACGCGAGTCGAAGATGAAGCGGTGCGCATTGACGATGGCCGCCGGGCCGAAGTACTGGCCGTCGCTCCAGAAGACCGGGCAGGACGACGTGCAGGCGGCGCAGAGGATGCACTTCGTCGTGTCGTCGAACCGCTCGCGGTCCTCCGCCGACTGCAGACGCTCGCGCGTCGGCTCGTTCGTGTCCTTCGTGATCAGGAAGGGCATGACGTCCCGGTACGCCTGGAAGAACGGCTCCATGTCCACGACCAGGTCCTTGAGGACCGTGAGGCCCTTGAGGGGCTCGATCGTGATCGGCTTCTCGGGGTTGATGTCCTTGATCAGCGTCTTGCAGGCAAGACGGTTCTTGCCGTTGATCCGCATCGCGTCCGAGCCGCAGATGCCGTGGGCGCAGGAGCGACGGAAGGTGAGGGTGCCGTCGAGGTCCCACTTGATCTTGTGCAGACCGTCGAGGACACGTTCCTTCGGGTCGATTTCCAGCTGGAAGTCTTCCCAGGCCGCCTCGGCCGAGATCTCCGGGTTGAACCGGCGGACCCGGAACGTGACCGTGATGTAGGGAGAGCCCGCGGCCTCCGCCTCCACCTTGTCCAGAACAGGAGTTGCCATCAGTACTTACGCTCCATCGGCTGGTAGCGGGTCTGGACGACCGGCTTGTAGTCGAGACGGACGGACTCGGTGCCGTCGTCGCCCACCTCGCGGTACGCCATGGTGTGGCGCATGAAGTTGACGTCGTCGCGGTTGGGGTAGTCCTCGCGGTAGTGGCCGCCGCGGGACTCCTTGCGGGCGAGCGCCGACACCGCCATGACCTCGGCCAGCTCCAGCAGGTTGCCCAGCTCGATGGCCTCCAGCAGGTCCGTGTTGAACCGCTTGCCCTTGTCCTGGACCGCCACGTTCTTGTAGCGCTCGCGCAGCTCGGCGATCTTCTCGACCGCGGTCTTGATCGTCTGCTCGGTGCGGAACACCATGACGTTCGCGTCCATGGTCTCCTGCAGCTCGCGACGGATCTGGGCCACCCGCTCGGTGCCGGTGGAGTTGCGCAGCTGCTCGATCTGCTCGACGACGAAGGACGCCGGGTCCTCCGGCAGCTCGACGTAGTCGGCCTTCTGGGAGTACTCGGCGGCGGCGATGCCCGCGCGGCGGCCGAACACGTTGATGTCCAGCAGGGAGTTCGTGCCGAGACGGTTGGCGCCGTGCACCGACACACAGGCGACCTCGCCGGCCGCGAACAGGCCCGGGACGACCGTGGTGTTGTCCGCCAGGACCTCACCCTCCACGTTCGTCGGGATGCCGCCCATCGCGTAGTGCGCGGTCGGCTGGATCGGGATCGGGTCCGTGTACGGCTCGATGCCGAGGTACGTGCGCGCGAACTCGGTGATGTCCGGGAGCTTGGCGTCCAGCTGCTCCGGCGGGAGGTGGGTGAGGTCCAGGTAGACGTGGTCGCCCTCGGGACCGCAGCCGCGGCCCTCGCGGATCTCCGTGTAGATGGAGCGGGAGACGACGTCACGGGACGCGAGGTCCTTCATGACCGGCGCGTACTTCTCCATGAAGCGCTCGCCGTCCTTGTTGCGGAGGATGCCGCCCTCACCACGGGCGCCCTCCGTCAGCAGGATGCCCATGCGCCAGATGCCGGTCGGGTGGAACTGGAAGAACTCCATGTCCTCCAGCGGCAGTCCGCGGCGGTAGACGGCGGCCTGGCCGTCACCGGTCAGCGTGTGCGCGTTGGACGTCACCTTGAAGAACTTGCCGGTGCCGCCGGAGGCGTAGATGACGGCCTTCGCCTGGAAGACGTGGATCTCACCGGTGGCCAGCTCGTAGGCCACCACACCGGCCGACTTCTTGACGCCGTCGACCTCGGTGATGAGCTGGTCCAGGACGTAGAACTCGTTGAAGAACTCCACGCCCTCCTTGACGCAGTTCTGGTACAGCGTCTGGAGGATCATGTGGCCGGTGCGGTCGGCCGCGTAGCAGGAGCGGCGGACCGGGGCCTCGCCGTGGTTGCGGGAGTGACCGCCGAAGCGGCGCTGGTCGATCGTCCCGCCCGGCGTCCGGTTGAACGGCAGGCCCATCTTCTCCAGGTCGAGGACGGCGTCGATGGCCTCCTTCGCCAGGATCTCGGCGGCGTCCTGGTCGACCAGGTAGTCACCGCCCTTGATCGTGTCGAAGGTGTGCCACTCCCAGTTGTCCTCCTCCACGTTGGCCAGCGCGGCGGCCATGCCGCCCTGCGCGGCGCCCGTGTGGGAGCGGGTGGGGTAGAGCTTGGTCAGGACCGCGGTGCGGCTGCGCTTCGTCGACTCGATGGCCGCGCGCATGCCCGCGCCGCCGGCGCCGACGATGACGGTGTCGTACTTGTGGATCTTCATGTTTCTCGCAGCCCCGTGCCTAGCGGATGTTCGGGTCGAAGGTGAAGATCACCAGCGTGCCCAGCAGGATGGTGAACACCGTGGCGGTGTAGAGCAGGCCCTTGAGCCACAGCCGGGTGTTCGCGCGCTCCGCGTAGTCGTTGATGACCGTGCGCAGGCCGTTGGCACCGTGCAGCATCGCGAGCCAGAGCATCAGCAGGTCCCACACCTGCCAGAACGGGGACGCCCAGCGGCCGGCCACGAAGGCGAAGCCGATCTTGGAGACGCCGCCGTCCAGCACGAGCTGGATCAGCAGGTGGCCGATGACCAGGACGACCAGCACGACGCCGGACAGACGCATGAACAGCCAGGCGGCCATCTCGAAGTTGCCGCGGGTGGAGCGCGGGGTCTTCTTGGTGCGCTTGCGCGGAGCCTCGATGAGCGGGGCGGGGCTGTCGACGTCGTACAGGCCGCCGCCCTCGACGGGGCCGATCCCGGACGCGGTGGTTTCAGTGGTGGACATCGGCGTCAGCTCCCGAACAGAACACGAGCGGCGTGGCCGAGGACCGGGTAGATCGCGCCGACCATCAGGACGAACCAGGCGATGACCACGGACCACAGCATCTGCTTCTGGTAGCGCGGGCCCTTCGACCAGAAGTCGACGGCGATGACACGCAGGCCGTTGAGCGCGTGGAAGAGGATGGCGGCCACCAGGCCGTATTCCAGTAGTGCGACGATCGGCGTCTTGTACGTGGCTACGACCTTGTCGTAGTCCTCGGGGGAGACACGGACGAGAGCGGTGTCCAGCACATGAACGAACAGGAAGAAGAAGATGAGGACGCCGGTGACTCGGTGAGCCACCCAGGACCACATTCCTTCCCGGCCGCGGTACAGCGTTCCAGCCGGCACGGAAGAACCCTCCGGGAGCGGGGACTAGGGCCGCGCCGGCTTCGGTTGTCGGTCGGGCCCGGCCGGGTACGGTCCACCGGCCCCCAGCATCGTAGCCACGTGCCGCCGCTCGCCTGACAGGGGGCCTGCCTCGTGTGATCAAACTGGCACCGGACGGGCTATTGGCGGGGCGGCATCTGGGGTGGGGTGTCCTGTTATTTGCCGCGCGCGGCACCGTTGTGGCTGGTAGTTCGGTTCGGGGCGCCCTCAAGCAGCTGCCCCAGCCGTTGCTTCGCGAGGCGCCGGAGTTCTTCCGCCGTGAGGACGCGCTCCTCCTCCCGATCGTTCGTCAATCGTGACCGGATTCCTTCGAGGATGCGGTCGAGGGTTTCCTCGGGCACCGTGTCACCCAGATAGATGACGAACGCGTGTCCGAATCGCGCCTCGTATGCGGCATGCGCGGCACTCAGCGCCGTGTACGCGGCGGAGTACGTGTCTTCGGGAAGGTCCGGCAGCGACTCCCCGGCCAGCGCCTCCGAGAGGTCCGCGGGCGCGAGGTCGTACGCCGCCTCGTCCGCCGCGGCCAGGAGCGAGTCCAGGTCGGGGTAGGGGCGGTGGTCGGCGAGCCGCCGTGCCCAGCGCAGGCTGCGCAGACAGGTGAGGAGAGCGGTGTGGGCCTCTTCGACGGGCGCGGTGTTGAAGCCATCCAGGAGGTCGGCGCAGGTGGGAGTGCGGGTCTGCTCCGGGAGGTACGGGAGACGGTGCGCAGGCAGCGTGGGTCCTCGCGTCACATGTGTTTTGGCAGGGGATGCTGGGAAAGATGTATCGCCACGTTATCGAGAGCGGTCAGGGTGTGTCCGAAGGATGCCCGAATTTCACTCGGACGGGAGAGTTTCGGACCATGCGGTGGACGCATCACCCTCCCGGGAGCCTTAGGTTGGCAGGGTGAGCCAGCACAGGCGTCGGCCGTCGGCGCAGGAGGTGAAGCGGAGGCGGGCGTTGACCGCCGCCGCCTTCGTCGGGACGGTGGCCCTCGGTACCGGGCTCGGGGTCTGGGCCTCCACGGGCGGTGGCGGACAGCCCGCCGGGGCGGCGCGCACGTCCCCGGGCGCCACGGCGACGACCTCGGGCAACGCCCCGGCCCCGCCCAGCCCGACGCCCACCCGCTCCTACCCGCTGTCCCAGGCGCCGCGCACGATCCCCGCCGTCCGCTCCCACACCCCCGCACACGGCCCCGGCTGGCGTCCGACGCGCGGTGAGCGCGTGGTGGTGAGCGACCCGGCGCTCGCCGACGAGGGGCGGCTCATAGCCGGTGAGCTGGGGCTGTCGTACGCGGGCGAGAAGAACGACGTACGCCCGGGGGACGTACGGCTGGCGCTCGGCGGCGACAAGGGCGCGAACCCGGAGTCCTACACCATGACCGTGCGCGGCGGGGGCGTGAACATAACCGGCCCCGCCGACGCGGGCGTCTTCTACGGCACCCGCACCCTCAAGCAGGAGGTCCACGGCGGCGGTACGGCCCCGGAGGGTGTCGTACGCGACCAGCCGGCCAAGCCGCAGCGCGGGTTCATGCTGGACATAGCCCGCAAGCCGTACTCCGCGTCCTGGATCGAGGACCGGGTGCGTGAGCTGGGGGACCTGAAGTACAACCAGCTGGGGCTGCACTTCTCCGACGACCAGGGGTTCCGGATCGAGTCCACGACCCACCCCGAGATGGTCTCCGCCAACCATCTGACCAAGGCCCAGGTCAAGCGGATCGTCGACCTCGCGGCCGGCCGGCACATCACCGTCGTTCCCGAGATCGACTCTCCCGGACACCTGGGTGCCGTCCTCGCCGCCCACCCCGACCTGCAACTGCGCAACGCGCGAGGTGTTCCGACGCGCGGGGCGATCGACATATCCAAGGGCGCGTCCGCGACGATCGTCGACGACCTGCTGGGCGAGTACGCGAGCGTGTTCCCCGGTGCCTACTGGCACCTCGGCGGCGACGAGTACCAGGCGCTCGCGGTCGCCGACCCGCAGGCCTCCTACCCGCAACTGGCCGCTGCCGCCCGGAAGGCGTACGGCTCCGGCGGGACCGTCGCCGACCTCACCACCGGCTGGCTGGGCGACCGCGCCGACACGGTCCGCGCCCACCGGCGGACCATCCGGGTCTGGAACGACGGCTTCTTCCGGGGCACGTCCGTCCAGCCCGCCAAGGACCTCCAGGTCGCCTACTGGACCGGCAAGGAGATCGGCGCCCGGCAGCCGGTCGAATACCTGAGCGCGGGACGGCAGGTCCTCAACTACAACGACGAGTTCCTGTACTACGTCCTGGGGGAGCCGCAGACCTTCGTCTATCCCACGGGACAGCGGATCTACGAGCAGTGGAACCCGCGGGTGCTGCGCGGCACCACCGCCGTGCCCGCCCGGTACGACGGGCAGATACTCGGCGGGTCCTTCGCGGTCTGGAGCGACCGCGCGTACGCCCAGACACAGGACCAGGTGGCCGCCGGCATCCGGATGCCGCTGCGGGCCACCGCCCAGAAGCTGTGGGACCCGGGCACACCCGCCATGTCCTGGCCGGAGTTCAAGAAGCTGGCGGACCGGCTGGGCTGACGCTCATTCGAGTGGACGTACGAGTCGTTCGAACCGTATCTTCCGCATACCGCGCATGTGCCTCGGGGGAGAGCCGTGCCCGGATTCGCGACCGTACCTCGGGGGCTCAATGATCTGTTCGCGCTGCCATCACTTCGCCGCCGCGCCCGGCGGAACCCTCTGCACCCGGTGCGCGGGCGAGCCGCCCGCGCCGATGCCGGCGAACGCCGGGGCGCCGTACGCCGGAATGCCGTACACCGCCGCAACCGGTGCCTGGCTGCGCTCGCCGGTGGTGCTCGGCCGGGCCGCCGCCGCGGCGCTCGGGCTCGTCATCGCCACCGATCTTTTCGCGATCTGGGCGGACATCCTGGAACTCGACGTCCTCAGCGACCTCGTGGGCGGCGCGCGCGGCTCCGACGTGGTCCGGCGGACCGACCGCGCCGACCTCTACGGCACGTCCGGCATCGCCCAGGGGGTCGCGCTGGTCGCGAGCACGGTCGTCTTCCTGTGCTGGTTCTACCGGGTGCGCGTCAACGCCGAGGTGTTCGACGCGTCCGGGCACAGCAAGTCGCGGGGCTGGGCCATCGGCGGCTGGTTCACCCCCGTGGTGAACCTGTGGTTCCCGCGCCGGATCACGCTCGACACCTGGGACGCCAGCAGCCCCTGGGGCAAGCCCGCCTCGCACGCGCTGGTCAACGCCTGGTGGACGCTGTGGATCATCTCGCTCTTCGCCGGCCGGGCCGCGCTGACCCAGAACCGCAGGGCCGAGAGCGCGACGGAGCTGCGCGACGCCACCCGCACGATGCTGTTCTCCGACGCGCTCGACGTGGCGGCGGCCGTGCTCGCCATCCTCGTCGTGCTGAGGCTGACCCGGATGCAGCACCACAAGGCGCTCGCGGGACCGGTGCCCGACGCGGTCTGACCTTTCCCCGCGCGCATTACCGCCCTTCCCGGGCGTGCATACCGCCCTTTCCCGGCCTGCATTACCGCATACGGCTGCGAACCCCTGTACGGCTGTGGTGTATTCGGCCCGACCGAACCGTGCGGCCGTGGGGGGACGAGCAATGGGGCACTGGGGATACTTCGTCGTCGGCCGCGCCGAGCGGCCGCTCGCCGAGCTGGACGCGCTGTCCGGCGCCGACGGCATGACCCGGCGGGCCTGCGCGCCCGGCGGCTGGCAGGTGTGGGAGTACGCCGGGGACGGCGGTGACATCGGGAACATGAACGCGCTGGCCGATCAGACCGGTGCGCCCGCGCTCTTCGGGTACGTCATGGACAGCGCCTGTGCGGTCGTCGAGGCGGCCGCGCCGGAGAGCGGCGGCTGGACGACGTGTCTGGCCCGGACGGCGATGGCCGGGTACCTGGGCGCCGAGCGCGAGGGTCTCACCCTGGACGACTACTTCCTCGAACCCGTCGACGCCGCCGGACGCGCGGCCGCCTGGGCCGCCGAGGCCGGGCACACGGTCACCGCCGAGGCGCTGATCGAGGTGCTGACCGCCGACCCCGACCCGTTGGCCGAAAACCTTTTCTTCCGCCTTCTCGACCTGCTCGGTGTGGTGCCCCTGTGACACTACTGGCCAGTCGCACGCAGTAAGGGGAAGTGCGGGCTCCGTAAAGGTCGGCGCCCTGGCGAGGGAGGCGTGGATGAGCCTGGTGGAACTGATCGCGCAGGCCGACGACCGCGGACTGGCTGCCAGCGGGTTGGCTTGTTTGGATCGGTGCGTCCCCCTGCTGGGCGGCGACGACGAGGTCCTTCGGCCGGCGTGGGCAAGCCTGACGGAAGGCGGTGGCGACTGGGGCGAGTGCCTGGAGAAGGCACGCGCCGCGCTCGACCCGGCCGGCCCCGGAGAGTCCGACGAGTCCGGCGAGGACGAGGCCGTGCTGCTCGCCCGCCGGATGCTGGAGGCAGCCCCGGCCGCGCGCGACGCCGCCGGGATACGGGTCTGGGCCGACGCCTGCTCGGTCGCCTCGCTCCAGATCCACCGCCTCCTCGACCCCGCCGAGGACGGTGCCGGCTCCGTCGACCAGCGCCGCGAGGGCCGTACGGAGGGCATGTCGCCGCTGGTCGCCTCCGAACTGCGGCGCCAGGTCACCGTCCTGGAGCTGCTCGCCGAGCACGGCGCGGGCGGACTGCGCCGGGCGCTGGAGGTGTCGGTCGAGGGACGGCGGGTGCTGCGTGCGGTCGTGTCGCGGCGGGCGCGCGGCAGGGCCTGAGGCCCACCGCACCGTCCGCCTCACAACACTGCTCGCCTCACAACACCGTTCGCCTCACCGCACGAGCCACTTGACCACTGCCTCGCCGTGGTGCGCCGCCTGGGCGTAGAACGCCGTCAGGTCCCGGTGTGCCGCCTCGAAGGCGGCCCGGGTCTGGGACTCCGTGTCGGCATCGGCATCGCGCGGCACGAGATCGTGCCGGGCCATACGCCACAGCGACTCGAAGTCGATCGAGTTGAGGAATGCGGCGACCCGGTCCGCCTCCGCCGCAGTGAGCAGCAGGAACGGCGGCTGGGCGGGGTCGGGGTGACAGACGCGGTGCCCGCCGAGCACCACGTCGGTCTCCGGACCCTCCAGGTCATGGCGCAGCGAGGCGCCGACATAGAGGAGATCGTGGTCGAGATACCGCTTGTCCAGCATCTCTTCACGGTGCCGGTCGAGCCGCACCCGCACCGTGTTCCAGTCGTCCTCGAACAGCCTGCGCAGCCAATTGGCGCTGTTGCGCAGCGCCGGGGCAGGTATCGCGCGGAGATGGAAGTACGTGCTCATCAATAAATGGAGCGCATGGGCGGCCCCAAGCATCACTCCCAGGCAAACCCGGAATTCTGAGCGAATCCTGTGGGCGTTGTGCGGGTGCGTCGCGCCGGTCCTGCACCGGTTGCGGAAACGGCCCGGATCCGGGTGACGAAAACACCGCTGACCTCGCTCTACCGAATGTGACTGTCGAGTATGTGAGAACACAGCAGGAGACCAGGCCGCATGCGGCGGCGAAGCCGGTGCGGTGGGCGGCCGACGCGGTGGCGACCATGCGTGAGGGCGCGCGGGTGCGGCTCGACTACTCGGCGCAGAGCCTGTGGCGCGTCGACCGGCTGATCGAGGACATCCGGCGCGAGGACGCCCCGTACGCCGCCGTCGAGAACGTGCTGCGCGCTCTGGGCGCGTACGCCGGTGAGGTGATCGTCCGGCAGACCGGCGCCGAGTGGTGGGCGACCGGCGGCGACCACTGGGTCCGTACGCCCGACGGCCAGCTCTGGGACCCCATCGACGAGGCCCGCCGCTGCTTCGACGGGCAGGGGTCGCTGCGACTGCTGTGCCGGGACGCGACGGCCGCGTCCGCACGGCTCTGACAGGCCGCGTCCGTACGGCTGTGACAGGGCGCAGCCGTACGGCTCGGATGAACCGAATGCGCACGGCTCGGAAAGACCGACGGCCGGGGCCCCGCTCAGCGGGACCCCGGCCGACTGCTGAACGGCGTTACGGCGTCAGCGCCTGGCCCAGCCGGGCTCCCGCCGGTGTGCCCAGCGCCGACCTGCTGAGGACGAGGGTCTGGGTGTAGCCGAGGCCCGTGCTGTTGCTCGGCAGGTACATCAGGATGCCGTCACCGGCGTCCTCGCCCTCCACACCGACCGTCAGATCGGCGCGCCCGTACCCGGACAGGTCCGTCAGGGACACCGACGAGCCGAACCGGTCGTCGGTCTCGGTGCTGCCGGGGACCCCCGTGGTGTCCTGCGAAACGAGGACCGCCCCGGAGCCGGTGAGACCGGAGGCGCCGCCCTTGACCAGGAGCGCCGCGCCCGCGTTGGAGCGATTCACGCCCGCGCGGATGAGGTCCTCGCCGGGGGCGCCCGCGAGGACGTCCGGGTAGCCGTCACCGTTGAAGTCGCCGACGGAGACGGCGGTACCGAGGGCGTCACCGGACTCGTCCGCCCCGGGGACGCCCGTCGTGTCCTGGTGGATCACGGTCATGCCGGTGGTCGTGAAGCCCGTCGACGTGCCCGGGACCATCGTGACCTGGCCGCCCGCCTTGCCGCCGGACTCGCTCGCGACCGGCTGGCCGATGACGATGTCGTCGTTGCCGTTGCCGTTGACGTCTCCGGCCGCGATCGACCGGCCGCCCTTGACGGAGATGACCCCCGCCTTGGTCAGACCCGTCGCCGAGCCGGAGAACCGGACCACGCGCCCGATGCCGCCCGCGTCACGGTAGTTGAGGGCCACGTCGCCGTAGCCGTCCCGGTTGAAGTCGCCGGTAGCGGCGTCCAGGTAGGCCACCGAACCCGTGGCGGTGGTCAGGGTGCCGGCGGTGGTGGCGCCACCGGTCAGCCGGACGTTCCAGTTGCCGCCCTTGCCGGTGCCGGCCGAGAACACGTCCGCCTTGCCGTCGCCGTTGAAGTCGCCGACCGTGACCGTGGAGCCGAGCCTGGCGCCCGTCGACGTGACACCCGACGTGGTGTACGAGAAGCCGGAGTCGAGGCCCGGCCCGTACAGCACCGTCACCGCGCCCCGGTCCGCGTGGCCGCTGGTGTCGTCCTCGCCGGGTACGCCGATCGCGAGGTCGGCGTAGCCGTCGCCGTTGACGTCGCCCCAGGAGGTCGAGGTGCCGAACGCGTCGCCGCTCTCGGAGGAGCCGGGGACACCGGGGCTGTTCTGGGTGAGCGTCACCTTCGACGCCTTGACCGGCCCGTCGACACCGCCCGGCACGACGGTCACCGAGTTCGCCCTGGGGGTGCCGGCGACCAGATCGGCGATGCCGTCACGGTTGTAGTCCGAGGTGCGCAGGGCGTGCGAGACACCCGGAGTCCTGGCCAGCGCGGCGATCAGGGGGAGCTTCTTGTAGAGGTTGTCGCCGGGGCAGGCCGTGGAGTTGGTGTCCCGGTGGCCGAGGACGCGCGGCAGCGTGATGGACGCGCCCTTCGCGACCTTGTTGCCGTCGACACCCGCGTCGCTGCCGGAGGTCAGCGTCACCTTGCCGGTCGGGTCGACGCCGTACATCCCGAACTTCCAGGCCACGATGCGTGCGATCGAGTCGATCGCGGCCCGGGACGGCTGCGCGCTCATGTAGTTGCCGATGTACGAGATGCCGACCGTGTTGGTGTTGAACCCGATGTCGTGCGCGCCGATCACCGGCAGGTCCGCGCCGCCGCTGCGGCCCTCGAAGATCTGGCCGCAGCGGTCGACGACGAAGTTGTAGCCGAGGTCGAAGTAGCCGCGGGCGAAGTGCTCCTGCTGGATGGTCCGCATGCGGGCGGAGGACTGGGCGCAGGACAGCATGTTGTCGCTGTCGACACCCGTGTGGTGGACCACGGCGGCCTTGATCTCGGTGCCGTACTCAGGTGTGCCGTTGTAGTCGGTGGAGGCGCCCCACTCGGCCTGCGTGATGATCGGCGGCTTCGCGACCGTGGAGGGACGCGGGGACGGGACCGTACTGGACGGGGACGGTGAGACGGACGCGGAGTCGGACGCGGAGGCCGAGTCCGACACGGAGGCCGAAGGCGAGTCGGACGGCGGGTCCGTCGGGACCGGCGAGTCGCTCGGCGTGGCGGTCTCGGCCGGGGAGTCCGTCGGCAGCGGAGCGTCCGTCGTCGCCGGGGAGTCCGTCACCGGGGCGGTGGTCTCCTCCGCGAACGCCGCGGGCTCCGTGGCGCCCTTCGGATCGGGGCCCGGGTCGAGCAGCCTGACGTCCATGCCAGCCGGCTGGCCGCCCGCCTCGGTGCCGTCGGCGTTCACCAGGCGCACCTGGACGCCGTCGGAGTCACCGGTCCACAGCGAGGCCGTACCGCCGCGCACGGCACCGGCGGCCCGCTGTGCCTCAACCCCGTCGGCCTGGAACGGATCGTCCGCCAGCCGCTGCCACGTGGACCACTTGCCCGTCTCGATGTCCCGGGTGCGCACCTCGGGCCTGCCCTTGGCGTTCGCGTGGGCGTCGTCCCAGGTCAGCAACAGCGCGCTGAACCGGTCGGTGCCCTGCTGACCCAGGCCCTTGCGGCCCGCGCCCCGGCTCTCCAACTTGACCGTGTGCACGGCCGCCTTGCGGCCCGCGCCCTTGCCGTCGCTCTGCGCGCCGGGATCCGCGATCGCATAGGTCACGGCTCCCGCGCCGCCCAGGGCGACGGCTCCGAGTGTCAGCCACGCCCTTCGCTTGAGACTGAGCGGTCTGTACGCACGCGTCCTGCGAGGACTCAACTACCCCACCCTAGAAATGAACCACGATGACACCACCTGTCACACAGGCGATACTTGTAAAGCGCACGGGTAGGTACGGACGTCACCCGACGCGCGCCCGGGACATCCAACTCCCGCCAACACACAGGAGATTGACCTGGAGGGACTCGTCCGAGGACGACACAGCCGACGAATTCCCTCGGCAAGTCCTGTGGGGCGGTGGTGCTCTACGCCGTGGCGGCGTTCCTGGTGGTGTGCAGCTTCGCCATGACGATCGAGGCGGGACAATCCGGCGGCGTTTCCCGGCCGACGTGACAGCGACGGGGCCTACGGCGCACTGCTGTGCGTGGGCCTCGCGACGCTTTCCGCGGTGGTGGCGGCGACACTCTCGCGGCGACGTCTCTCCCAGGCCGCGTGCGTGGCGATCATTGCTGTGTGCGTCTACCGGACGATCAGCGTCTCCGGGCAGCTCTGACGGTAGGGGATCAGCGTCATCGGCGGCCTGGCGGGCATCCGCCGGGCGTCGCGGGACGCGACCTCTTCGAGGCGGGCGGCCGCGTAGGGTCTGCGCTCGTGAACGTTGCCGTGGACACCGTGGTGCTCGTGTCGGTCGTGCTCGCCCTCGCGCTCGCCCCGCGTGTGGTACGTGGCCGCGCTGTCCCCGGGGCGGGTCGCCCCGTGCCGCCGCCGCTCGCCGCGCTGGTGGTGGTGACCGGGTTGATCTACGTCAACCAGGTGCTGTTCACCGTGTACGTGCTGCGCGTGCACGGCGGTGACCCGTCCTTCATCGCCCGGTACCTGCCGACCGGGTGGTTCGACCTCGCCTCCGCGAATCCGGTGCTGCGGCGGCTGGCGTTCGGCTTCCCCGCCCCCTCGCTGCTCGCGCCGTCCGTCCTGCGTGTCCAGGCCTTCCTCGAACTCCCCTTTGTCCTGCTGGCGTTCGCGACGGTCGTGCGGTGGCTCGACGCCGGTCTGTGGCGGCGGATCGCCCGGTCCGCGCTGCTGCCGCTGGCGTCGGTGTCGTACACCGTCGTGTTCTGCCTGGTGGAGTGGGATCTGCGGAATCCGTACACGGTGGACGACATCGTGGTGCGGGGTGTCTCGGCGGTCGTCACGCCGTACGTCCTCGCCCGCCTCGCGGCACGCGAAACGGGTGCGTCACGCACCCCGGCCTCCATGCCCGGACTGCTGGTGTTCATCGGCTCGTTGGGGGCACTCGGCGTGCTCGTCCTCGTCGTGTACGACACCGCGCTGCTCTACAACCTGGGGCGGCTGGGCGAGCGCCTGCCGATGACGGCGTCGGCTGTCGGCGTGCTGATCGTGCTCCGCAGGCTCGCGGCCCGGCTCGCCGAGCCGTCAACACCCGGCCCTACGCTGGCCTTCGTACGCCATACGCTCGGCAACTGGCTCGCGCTGTTCTTCCTCCCCGCGCTGGCGGTGCGCTACGGCGTCATGTTCGGGACACCGCAACTCGTCGCGGCAAGCGGTCTGCTGATGGTCGTGACCGCCGTCGGCCTCGCCTGGCGGGACGTGGCGGTCCAGGCATGGCGGCTGGGGGCCGCCGTCCTCGCAGCCGCCGTCGGGGCCTGCGCGGCCGCCTGGGTGACCCCCGAGTCGTACTACGAAGTCACCCTTCTGTCGGCGACAGCCGCGTTCCTGGTGACGGGCGTCGTGGTCGGCGGCCTGGTCGACGACAGGGCCTAGTCCGCCGTAACTCCCCAGTAGCCGATCTGCGTCGGCCGTCCGTCGGCGTACAGCACCGTGCATCTGCCCTGCGCGCGGCCGGGAAAGTCGAGCCGTTCGGAGTTCAGGGCGTCCAGCCAGTCGGCGTGGGTGGGGTGGCCGTCGGGGGCCCAGGCCCGGATCTCCTGCTCCGTCAGCGGGCGCATGAAGGGGCCGTCCTCTGGGTCCTTGGGGTCTATGAGCAGGGGGAAGTCCAGGACCGAGTACGTGCCACCGGTGAAGATGTACTCGTGCCAGGCCGGATCCCGCCACAACTCCTCGATCGTCCGGCCGGGGAATCCGTGGTCGTCCAGCGCCAGTTCCGCGTCCTGGGCCTGCCGGAACGCCGCCGCCAGGTCACGCTGGTACGGGCCCGTGTTCAGCCAGCAGTCGCCGCCCATGCCGATGCCTCCGCTGCAAGGTCTTCGGTCAGTGGGGCAGCAGCGTAGGAGACACCACTGACATCGGCCGGGGCCGGCGGGACGGCCGGAGCTGTGACAGTTCTGTGAGCATCGGCGCTGAGAAACGTGGGACGTGGGACACGCCTGTCGTGTCCCACGGAACGGATTCGCTGCCGGCGCGCACACGAGCGCGGGCTCGGTACGGACGAGGACGGTTCTTGGGCCAGGGAGGGGAACCCCGCCGCGGTCAGGCGTACGACGGGGAGCTGGGCGCGGCCGTCGCGCGGGCCCAGGAGGGCGACGAGACAGCTTTCACGGTCGTGTACCGGCTGGTGCAGCCGGGCCTGCTCGGCTATCTGCGCGGCCTGGTCGGCGACGACGCCGAGGACGTGGCCTCGGACGCCTGGCTGGAGATCGCCCGGGACCTGGGCAGGTTCAAGGGCGACGGGGCCGGCTTCCGCGGCTGGAGCGCGACGATCGCCCGGCACCGGGCGCTGGACCATCTGCGCCGCCGGCGGGTACGGCCCCGGGCGACGGCGCTGGAACAGGACGTACTGGAGCTGCCCGGCCGGCACAGCACACACGAGCAGGCGCTGGAGGCCATCTCGACCGAGGGCGCGCTGAGTCTGCTGCGCGAGCTGCCGCGCGACCAGGCCGAGGCCGTCCTGCTGCGCGTGGTCGTCGGCCTCGACGGCCCCGCGGCGGCACGGGTCCTGGGCAAGCGCCCCGGCGCCGTGCGCACCGCCGCGTACCGGGGGCTGAAGAGGCTGGCCCGGCGGCTCGGCGCCGGGGACGAGGCGGAAGGTGTGACGGAAGACGGCTCTCGCACGCTGGGGGAGTCGACATGAACAAAAGCGGCGGCGCACCGCCGGACAGGGATGGAAGCGGACATGGGTGAACGGCGAAGCGGCGGCGGTCTTTCCGGCCGTCGGCGCGTGCACCCGGACGGCGCCGACCCCCGTGGGACGTTCGAGCCCGAGAATCTGGAGGTGCTCCTCGGTGCCGCGCTGCGCGCGGGTGCCGTCGACCCCGAGGCCGAGCAGCGTGCCGCGGCCGCGTTCCGGGCCGCCCGTGACGCCGGGGCGCACCGGGCGGGGACCCGCCGCCGGGACGACTGGCAACCCCGTGAGCGCGGGCGCGCACGGCGCTCGGTGAGGACCACGGTGACGATGGCGCTGGCGAGCCTCACCCTGGGCGGCGTCGCCGTCGCGGCCATCGGCACGGTCACCTCCTCGCACGGAGGGAACGACGACGGGCACCACCCGGCACCGGCGACCGGCACCACCGACGGACCCGCCGTCCGGCCGTCCCGCACCTCGCTCGCCCCGTCCGGCCCCGCGACCCACGGCCGCCCGGACACCGCCAACGACACCCTTGCCCACTGCCGTGCCTATGAGCAGGCCAAGGACCGCGGCAAGGCGCTGGGTTCGACGGCCTGGCAGCGGCTGGCGCAGGCCGCGGGCGGCGAGCAGAACGTCGCGGCGTACTGCGCCCGGCAACTGGCGCAGACGGAGAGCGACAAGGCGAAGCAGTCCGGCAATACGGGCAAGGGTGACAAGAGTGATGAGTCGGGCAGTACCGTGAAGGGCAGTCCGAACCCGAACTCGACCAAGAAGAAGTGATTCCCGCCAAGGAGAAGTGATTCGGCTCACTCCGGATTTGACCGTGGGTGGCCGGATTTGCGCTGCCGAGGCAACGGCCGGAGCCGCCACCCCCCACAGGAGAGGCCCCGGCCGTCGCGCGGCACGGGCCGCGCGGCGACCCGTACTCCCTACAGCGCCATGAGTGCGTTTTCTGTCACACCTCGGTGCGTCACGAGTTAGTTGCATCTTGTACGGACATGGACGAGGAGCGGTTTCAGGTCGTAACGTGCCATTCGCGTCGAGCGTGGATGCATGACCAGTGCATCGATCGGCGGACTCGAAGCCGCGACATCTACGGAAGCCGCGACCATCTACTGAGGAACCACGGGTGCTGGGGGACGACGCGGAGCTGACCGCCGCGGTGCGTGCGGCACAGGACGGGGACGAGACCGCTTTCCGGACTGTGTACCGCGCTGTACATCCGCGGCTGCTCGGTTACGTACGGACGCTGGTCGGCGATCCGGACGCCGAGGACGTGACGTCCGAGGCCTGGCTGCAGATAGCCCGTGACCTGGAGCGGTTCAGCGGCGACGCGGACCGGTTCCGCGGCTGGGCGGCCCGTATAGCCCGCAACCGCGCGCTGGACCACATACGGATGCGCGGACGCCGCCCCGCGATCGGCGGCGACGAGACCGAACTGTCCGGCCGGGCGGCCGAGTCCGACACCGCGGGCGAGGCCATCGAGGCCCTGGCCACCGGCAGCACCCTCTCCCTCATCGCGCGGCTCCCGCAGGACCAGGCCGAAGCGGTCGTGCTGCGGGTCGTCGTGGGCCTCGACGCCAAGACCGCGGCCGAGACGCTCGGCAAGCGCGCGGGCGCCGTACGCACCGCCGCACACCGCGGGTTGAAGCGGCTCGCGGAACTGCTCGGGGAGGATCCGGAAGCGGCCGGAGTGCTCGACGCGCTGCCCGCCCAGCGAGAACCACGCCGCCGTGCGGTGACGTCCGCCACTGTGACGCATACGCGAGCGCGGACGCAGAAGGACATGTGATGGCCGACGAGCAGGACAAGTGGCTGGACCGGGAAACGGCGGAACATCTGCTGCGCGGTGAGTCGCTCGAAGCCGTCGACGCCTCCGCCCGCGAGCAGGCCGAGCGACTCGCCAAGGCCCTCGGCGCACTCGCCCCCGACGCCGCCCCGGCCGGTGCCGAACTCCCCGGTGAGGAAGCCGCGTTGGCCGCCTTCCGCAAGGCGCGCGAGGCAACGGCCGCCGAGCGGTTCACCGCCGGTCACGGCCACGGCGCCGAGTCCGCCGCGCGCCGCACCGGCCGCTCCTTCGACGTCGGCCTGGTCCGTATCGGCGGCCCGTCCCGCGCCGCCCGGCTGCCGCGCTCCCGCCCGCGCTGGGCCCGCCCCGCACGCCTGGGGGCTCGCCGCCGCGCTGGCCGTGGGCATGGTCGGCGGGGTCGCCGTGGCCGCCGGCACCGGAGCCCTGCCGACGCCCTTCGGCGACGAGAAGCCCGGGTCCGGGGCCTCGGTCTCGGCCGCCGCGACCCCCGACCGCCCGGCCGGCTCGCCCTCGCGGGACAGCGTGCCGGGCGGTACGTCCGGTGCGCCTACGCCCGGCGGCACGGCGGGGGTCGGGCCGAGCGGCGGCCCCTCGCGCGACACGGCGGGCAAGGACGGCGAGGACGGCAAGAGCAAGGACAAGGGCGGCACCCCCGGCTCCACCGACGGGACCGGCACCTGGTGGCGCGGCGTGGCCGAGGCCTGCCGCGACATCCGGGACGGCAAGACCCTGGGCTCGGGCCGCAGGCGCACCCTGGAGGGGGCGGCTGGCGGCTCCGCGCGGGTGTGGAAGTACTGCGAGGCCGTCCTGAAGGCCGCGGCCGACGCCTCCGGCGAGGACGGCGACGGCAAGGGCGGCGACGGCAAGGGCGGCGACGGCCAGGGCGACCAGGACGGCCAGGGCGACCAGGACGGCCAGGACGGCCACGGACGGGACGGGCACGGCCGCCATCGCCGCGGCGGCGGCAACGACCATCACCAGAACGGCGGGGTCGGCCTGCCCGCCCCGACGGCCTTCGGCCCGCAGCGCCCCACCGGTCCCGACCGGACACCCCTCCCGTTGCCCAGCCCGACGTACAGCGCGCTCTGACCCCTTCCCCGCGTCTGTGACCTGCGCTTTCATAAGTCGCAGAAGTTTTTTCGCGGGGGGTGTGACGTTTTCAGCAGCTCGCACGCAGTACTGAGTGAGCCGACTGGTCATCGGCCGTCGCACTGAGCCGGGGTTCCCCCCGTACCTACGGCTCGTGCACCTGGCGCGGGCGGGACACGTTCCCCCGGTCCCGCCCGCGCCCCAAATTCTCTCCGGTCTCGGAATCTCCCCGGTCTCACCAGTAGACGACGACCTTGTCGCCGGTCCGGACCTGCGCGAAGAGCTGCGAGATCGCCGCCTCGTCCCGCACATTGACACAGCCGTGCGAGCCGCCCGCGTAACCGCGCGCCGCGAAGTCGTACGAGAAGTGCACCGCCTGGCCGCCGCTGAAGAACATCGCGTACGGCATGGGGGAGTGATAGAGCGTCGACACATGGTGGCGCGACTTCCAGTAGATGCTGAACACACCCTCCCGGGTCGGGGTGTACTGCGCGCCGAACCGCACCGACATGGTCGACACCGTCCGGCCGTCCACCATCCAGCGCAATGTCCGGCTCGTCTTGCTGATGCAGAGCACCCGTCCGGTCAGACAGCGCGGATCGGGCGCGGCGGCCGGCTGACCGCCCATCAGATACAGCTCCCAGGTGCCCGGCTCGTGCGTCATCCGCAGCAGCCGCTGCCAGGTGACGATGTCGGTCTTCCCGGTCCGCGGCAGCCCGCGCTTGCCCTGGAAGCCGCTGACCGCCTTCTGGGTCAGATCGTCGTACGTCCCCGTCGGCCCGTCGAAGAGCCAGGCCACCTGGCGCAGGCGGGCCTGCAGTTCACGCACGGCCGTCCCGGAGTCGCCGCGGGACCACAGCACACGGGCGGGCCGGTTCCCGGCGGGCGCCGTGGTGGGGGTGGGACTCGAGCGCGGCGTCGGGTCACCCGGCAACTGGACGTGCACCGGCGAGCGGGGCTTGCCGTCCGCGTCCGGGACCTGCACGGTGCAGCCGCACAGCGCGGCGAGTGCGACGGCCGAGGTGAGTGCGGCGGTTGTTCTTCCGAGGCTCCCCATGCCGGAAATGCTTCCCAACGTGACCGCCGACGAACAACGGGGCATCGTAAGGAGTGACGAACGTAATGCGGAGGCACACACCATGGCCCGTGAGTCGGAGTCCGGACTGCCCATCGAACCCGTCTACGGCCCGCGGGACCTCGCGGGCCGCGACCCCGCCGAGACCCTGGGCGAGCCGGGTGCGTACCCCTTCACCCGCGGCGTGTACCCCACGATGTACACGGGCCGCCCCTGGACCATGCGGCAGTACGCGGGCTTCGGCACGGCGACCGAGTCCAACGCTCGCTACAAGCAGCTGATCGCGCACGGCACGACCGGTCTGTCCGTCGCCTTCGACCTGCCCACCCAGATGGGCCACGACTCGGACGCGCCGCTCGCCCACGGCGAGGTGGGCAAGGTCGGTGTGGCCATCGACTCCATCGACGACATGCGGGTGCTGTTCGGCGGAATCCCGCTGGACAAGGTGTCGACGTCCATGACGATCAACGCCCCGGCCGCGCTGCTGCTGCTCCTGTACCAGCTGGTGGCGGAGGAGCAGGGCGTGCCGGCGGACCGGCTCACGGGCACCATCCAGAACGACGTCCTGAAGGAGTACATCGCGCGCGGGACGTACATCTTCCCGCCCAAGCCGTCCCTGCGGCTGATCGCGGACATCTTCAAGTACTGCCGGGCCGAGATCCCGAAGTGGAACACGATCTCGATCTCCGGTTACCACATGGCGGAAGCCGGCGCGTCCCCCGCGCAGGAGATCGCCTTCACGCTCGCCGACGGCATCGAATACGTCCGTACGGCGGTATCGGCGGGCATGGACGTCGACGACTTCGCGCCCCGGCTGTCGTTCTTCTTCGTCGCCCGGACGACGATCCTGGAGGAGGTCGCCAAGTTCCGCGCGGCCCGCCGGATCTGGGCGCGGGTGATGCGGGAGGAGTTCGGCGCGAAGGACCCGAAGTCCTGGATGCTGCGCTTCCACACCCAGACGGCGGGCGTCCAGCTCACGGCCCAGCAGCCCGAGGTGAACCTGGTGCGGGTGGCGGTCCAGGCCCTGGCCGCGGTGCTCGGCGGCACCCAGTCCCTGCACACCAACTCCTTCGACGAGGCGATCGCGCTGCCCACGGACAAGAGCGCGCGACTGGCCCTGCGCACGCAGCAGGTCCTGGCCCACGAGACGGATGTGACCGCGACGGTGGACCCGTTCGCCGGTTCGTACGCCGTCGAGCGGATGACGGACGACGTGGAGGCGGCGGCGCTCGACCTGATGCGCAGGGTCGAGGACCTCGGCGGCGCGGTCGCGGCGATCGAGCGCGGCTTCCAGAAGGAGGAGATCGAGCGCAACGCGTACCGCATCGCCCAGGAGACGGACGCGGGCGAACGGGTCGTGGTCGGCGTCAACCGCTTCCAGCTGCACGAGGAGGAGCCCTACGAACCCCTCCGCGTGGACCCCGCGATCGAGGCCCAGCAGGCGGACCGGCTGGCGAGGCTGCGCGCCGAACGGGACCAGACAGCCGTGGACGCGGCACTGGTGGCCCTGAAGAAGGCGGCCGAGGGCGAGGACAACGTCCTGTACCCGATGAGGGCGGCGCTACGGGCGCGGGCGACAGTGGGCGAGGTGTGCAACGCGCTGCGGGAGGTCTGGGGGGCGTACGTGCCGTCGGACGCGTTCTGAGGCTGGATGATTCGTCCGTATGGGTGATCAGGGGCAGAAACCGCACGCCCCCGGTTAGGCTCATGGAGGGTGTTCCCGGAAGGAGGGTGCCGTGGCTGTGATGCTGCACGAGTCGTCGCTTGCCGATGCTGCCGACCGGCTCTGGGAGGAGCTGCCCGGGCACCGGGTGGAGATCCTCAACGGGAGCATTGTTGTGACACCGCCGCCGGATGGGCCGCATCAGGAGACGCTGACCTGGCTCGTCGAGGAGTTCATGAAGGTCAGAGCCAGGCAGGCGGGGATCAAGTACATCCTGGGCATCGGTTTGTGGCTGCCGACCGGCCCGGACGACTACGCGGTGCCGGACTTCTCCATCGTCGACGCTGACTACAAGGACGCACACGTCGAGAAGAACTGTTACTCGCCGCATGTCTTTCGTCTGGTGCTGGAGGTGACCTCCTCCAACTGGACAAACGACACGGCCACGAAGGTCGATGTCTATGCTCGGGCCAACGTTCCTGCCTACCTGATCGCCGATCGCAGACATGACGAGGTACTGCTCTACACGGATCCGGTCGACGGGAAATACCCCGACCCCGTTCGCTTCAAGCGAGGCCAGACCGTCCCCGTCCCGGAGTCCGTCGGCATCACCCTCGACCTCTCCGTGGACACCCTCCTCGACGGCGACGACTGACCGTCCCGCCCCGCGAACCCCGGAATCGGAGTGTCGTACGACTACGGCCGCGGCTTCGACAGCGCCGTACGCAGCTTCGGCGTGAAGCGCTCCTCCACGAACCGGTTCAACAGCCAGGCCAGCAGCAGCATGGAGCAGACCGTCAGCAGCAGGGTGCCGTACGACGGGATGCCGAGACGTCGGTGCAGGACCTCGATGACGACCCAGCCGAGGTGCTCGTGGACCAGGTAGAACGGGTAGGTGAGGGCGCCTGCCACCGTCAGCCAGCGCCAGTTGGCCCAGTTCAGCCAGCCCAGCGCGATCGCGGTGACGGCAAGGAACCCGAAGGTGACGACGAGCACGATGCCCAAGGAGCCGCGGTAGGAGAAGGCGTGCACGCTTTCCGGGTGCCACAGCCGCGTGACCGCGTAGTGCTGGCCGATCAGCCAGCTCACCGCGACGATGCCCCAGGCGTAGGCGTCGCGCCGGTTCCGGTGGACGAGATAGAGACCGACACCGCCGATGAAGTAGGGCGCGTACTCGGGCATCAGCACGATGTCGAGAAGCGGCTGCCGGGCACCCTGGGCGATGGCCGCCGCGAGCGTCCAGCCGGCGCAGAACATGATCACCCGGCGGCGGTTCGCGCCCGGCAGCACGACGCACAGGGCGAACAGGGCGTAGAAGCGGACCTCGGCCCACAGCGTCCAGCACACGCCCAGCACCCGGTCGACGCCCAGCGGCTGCTGGAGCATCGTCAGGTTCACCAGGAAGTCACTCGGCGACACCGCCTTGTACGCCACCACAGGCAGCGCGAACACCGCCGTGACGATGATGATCGCCGCCCAGTAGGCGGGCAGCAGCCGGGAGGCGCGCGAGGCGAAGAACGACCGCAGCGGCCGGCCCCAGCCGCTCATGCAGATGACGAAGCCGCTGATCACGAAGAACACCTGCACGCCCAGGCAGCCGTAGGCGAACAGCTGGTGGAGCGCCGGGAACTGATGCCTCGGTGATGTGCCCCAGGCGTGCGCGACCTCGCCGTCCCGGCCGCCGTAGTGGTACGCCGCCACCATCAGCGCCGCGATCAGGCGCAGTCCGTCCAGGGCACGCAGCCGGGTCTCGCGGGGCTTGGCCTGCTTGGTGGACGGCTCCGGCGCCCCAGGACGTATCACCGTGCCCGCGGGGGTTTCCCGGGTGTCCGTGGGCGTGTCGATCACAGGATTCCCCTCGTTGGGACTCGGTTGACCCAAAGGACATTAGTCCGATTAACAGGGGGTTCCTGGCTGCCGGGACGACCGTTCGCCGAGCGGTCGGGATCAGTTCACCCGCGCGTTGCCTTGGGCGTTCGCGGTGGCCGGCCCGGCGTACCGGCCCCCCGGCTCAGCCGCCAACGGCCCGCCTCAGCAAGCGTGCCTGCCGTGCCACCCGGCGTACCGTGGCGTTGCGCGGGATGAAGGCGAGCTGCGCCGGGACCGCGCCGGGCAGCGCGAGCGACGTCAGACGTCTGCGCTTGAAGTAACGCCAGGTGTGCGGGTTCAGATGCCTGCTCAGATACTGCTCGGCCGCCGGGCGGAGGTCGGGGTAGATCTTCGGCTGCATCGCGTAGGCGACGGCCCGCACGAGCTCGCCCAGACGGGTCCCGTCCATGCCGGGGCTCTGGCCGGTGACGGCCTCGCGGTCCGACAGCTCGGGCAGCAGCGCGTCCACGATCGTCACCGGCACGCGGTTGCTGTTCTCGTACGGCGTCAGGCGGTCCAGCAGCGTGTCCGTGCCGACCCGGGCGACCGGAAGGCCGTAGAGCGCCGAGGCGGTGAGCAGGGCGGTGGAGAAGCAGCCGACGACCAGCGCGGGACGCATCCGCTGGTACAGCACCTCGGCGAGGACCGGCGTGTCGAGCACGACCAGGTCGGCGCCGAGCTTCTCCGCCTCCCTCTCCAGGGCGCGCGACCAGCGGGCCGGGGCGGAGGGGTGCGGCTTGAAGACGACCCGCGTGTGGCCGAGCCGGACCGCGCCCTTCAGCATCCGCACATGGAGGTTCTCCTCCTCCTCGGGGGTGAGGATGCCGAGCGCGGAGAGGTACTGGCCGAGCAGCAGGGCCGGTTCCTCGGCCGCCGGCAGCTCGTCCCCGGTGTCGACGAGCTCGGCCAGCACCTTCACGAAGGCGTCCGTCCGCACGATCTCCGGCTCGACGCCGAACTCGGTGAGCAGGACCGGCTTGAGGCCCGGGACCAGGTCCAGGTGCAGCAGACGGTCGATGCGCGTGCCGACCAGCGGGTCGATCTTGTTTCGCGTGGGGCCGTAGCTCATCAGACCGTCGGCGTAGACGGTCACCGGGGCGCCGACGAAGATCTGGCAGAAGCCGAGGGCCGGGTTGACCTGGATCGACTCCACGATCAGCTCGATGTCGTCGTCGCCCAGGTCCCACAGCAGCCGCAGATGCCGCTCCCACAGCGGCGCGTCGTCCGGGCGCGGGGCCCAACCGCCCGGATGGAAGGGGGAGATGGTCTCGTTCCACGACAGCACGTCGTCGAAGCGACCGCGCAGCCGCTCGAAGCCCGGCATCTCGTCCGGGCCCGGCGTCGTCTCGGGTGTCGCCGCGTTGTTGCAGACCAGCAGGATGCGCCGGTCGGCGGGGCGGAAGCAGCCGGAGTCGAGGGCGGCGGCGAGCGTGGCGGTGCCGTAGAGCGTCGACGCCAGGAAGATCTGGGTGGTCACGCGGCGACCCCCGCGCCGGCGGGACGGCGGCGCAGCCGGCGCAGCTTGGTCGCGCGCTGGATGTCCATGGAATCGAGTGCTTCGTCCAGCACGTCCTGCGGCATGCGCCGCAGGGCGATCGCGCTCATCGACTTCAGTTTCCGTGCCACCGCCGGTTCGAACCTTTCGATGGAACCCAGATGATGGGAAATGATGGCGCAATATGTGCGCACGGCCTTGGGGAGAAGTTCACGCGCGTCACGGTCCTGCGCGGTTTCCTCGATGACCTGGTCGAATGCCCGGATGAAATCCAGTTGTCGCACGTCCCCGATCTGCGTGAGCGAAGAGGCGACACCGCGCCGATAATAGACACCTAGCAGGCTCACCGCGGCGAAGGAATCCGCCTCCCGGTGCAGCTTCCAGATCCACGGCCGGTCCTCGGCGGTGCGCAGTCCGTCTGTGAAGTGCAGCACACCCTTGTCGACCAGTCGGCGGTGATAGGCGCCCGCCCATGCGTAGGCGTAGTCGACCGAGGTGGACCGGTCGGCGGGCAGGATCGCGTCCCGCGGGTTCATCACGACGCCGCGCCGGCCGTGCGGCACGCGGTGGATGGCGCGCGCCCGCCCGGTGCACTGCACATGATCGGTGCGCACGAAGTCGCAGCCCAGCTCCTCCATGGCGGCGACCAGCCGGGGGTAGTAGCCCGGGGCGAGCCAGTCGTCGCCGTCCAGGAACGTCAGGTACTCGCCGCGCGCCTTGTCGATCCCGGTGTTCCGCGCGGTGGCCAGTCCTCCGTTCTTCTCATGTCTGACATAGACCGCGCCCGGCAGCTCGCGCTTCGCGCGCGCGAGGATGTCCGGGGTCTCGTCGCGCGAGCAGTCGTCGACGAGAATGAATTCGAAGTCCTCACGCGCGTTCGCACGCAGGCTCTTCAAGGTGTCGGGCGCGTATTGCTGCACGTTGTAGAACGGCACGATGACGGAGAGCTTGACCACGCAGATGACGTTAGGCGGCGGCCCGGCATCCGTCTTGACTGGCAGCTTGATTTTGGGTGAACGGCGTGCGGCGAAGCTGTGAACTGGATTTATTGGGGGCCGGTTCCGGGGCCGATTCGCCATTCGTCGACGCGCTGTTAACCCTTTGTTGTATTCGGGTTGGGCGGAACCTAGGAATGCCTTCCTAGCGTCTTCGATGTGCCAGCAAGTGCAACGAAGTCCCCGCGGATCGCCGTCCTGGCGGACTCCGACACCCGGTGGAAATGGGGCGCGCTCACCGCGCAACGCGTCATCCCCGAGGGTGCGGACGTCCGGCTCGACGGATACCTCCTGCGGGGCCGTGCCACCCCGACCGCCCGCCAGCTGAGGGAAGTCGGCGTCCACGCGGACTCGCTCCGCGAGGTCACCGCCGTCGAGTTCCTGCGTGCGATGCGCGAGGAGTCGTACGACATCCTCGTCCTCGCCCTCGTCGGCGGCGCCGTACAGGCCATGCTGCACGGGCTGCGGCGGCTCGGGGACGACTCCGGGAAGCGTCCCGTCGTCGTCACCGGCTATGTCGGCGTCGTCTACGAGAAGCTCGCCGACGGGCTGCTGCTGCGGCACGGCGCGGACCTCGTTCTCGCCAACTCCCGCCAGGACGCGGACCGCTTCCGGGCCGTGTACGAGGGAGTGGGCGCCGACGCCTCCTCGGTGACCGAGGTCGCCCTGCCGTTCCTCGGCGGGGAGCCCTACACCGGCGAACACGACCCGTACACCGTCGTGTTCGCGGCCCAGCCCTCCGTCCCGGACAGCCGCAAGGACCGTACCTACCTGCTGAACCGGCTGATCGAGCACGCCCGCACGCACCCCGAGCGCGAGGTGCTGCTGAAGCTGCGCTCCAGGCCGGGCGAGCACACCACGCACATCGAGGAACTGCCCTACCAGAAGCTGGCGCAGGGCATGGACCTGCCCGCCAACTTCCGCCTGGTGTACGGGCACATGGGCGAGGTCCTCGACCGTACCGACCTGCTCGTCACGGTCAGCTCCACGGCCGCGCTGGAGGCGCTGCACCGCCGGATCCCCACCGCGGTCCTCACCGACCTCGGCGTCCGTGAGGTGCTCGGCAACCACCACTTCGTCGGCTCCGGCTGCCTCGCCTCCTGGGACCAGCTCGACGCCGGACACCGGCCGGCTCCCGACGAGGAGTGGGTCGCCCGGCAGGGCGTCGCCGCCGACGGCTCGTACGGCACCGCGTTCGACGCGGCACGTGAGCGCATCGCCGGGCTCCTCGGCCGTTCCGGTGGCCTGCCGCCCCTGAACCCCTACTACACGACCGAGACCGCGCCCGGCTATCTGCCGGGGATTCTCGCCCGCCACCACCTCGGCCCCGACGGCTCACCGCTGCCCGGGGCGCCCGCCGCCGACAAGGCGCCGGGACCGGTCCGCCAGATCGTGCGCCGTGCGGCGCGCGGCGCCTACCGCCACGGCGTCCAGCGGGTGGCACCCGTGATCCGACGAATGGGAGAGCTGTGAGCGACCGGATCCCGCGTCAAGCGTCCGAAGGAACAGAGCCGATGTCCCATCCCGAAGCGACCGTCGTACACCGCGTGCTCGCCGTGATTCCCGCGCGCGGCGGCTCCAAGGGCGTGCCCGCGAAGAACCTCGCCCCGGTCGGCGGTGTCCCGCTGGTCGCCCGCGCCGTACGCGAATGCCGTGCCTCCCGGCTGGTCACCGACGTCGTCGTCTCCACCGACGACCAGGCCATCGCGGCGGCGGCCCGGCAGGCGGGCGCGGAGGTCGTCCTCCGCCCGGCCGTCATCGCCGGCGACACCGCCACCTCCGAGGCCGCCGTCCTGCACGCCATGGACGCCCACGAGGCGCTGCACGGCGCACCCGTCGACGTCGTCCTGCTCGTCCAGTGCACCAGCCCGTTCATCGTCCGGGAGGACATCGACTCGGTGGCCGGAGCGATCGTCGACAACGGCGCCGACACGGCCGTGACCGTGGCCCCCTTCCACGGCTTCATCTGGCGGGACGGGGCGGACGCGCCGGTGCCGGCCGCGGTCACCGGGGAGGCCGACGAGGCCTCTGTGGCCGGCGGCTACGGCGTCAACCACGACAAGTCCTTCCGCCCGCGCCGCCAGGACCGCCCCCAGGACCTGCTGGAGACCGGCGCCGCCTACGCGATGGACGCGGCCGGCTTCCGCAAGCACAACCACCGCTTCTTCGGCCACACCGAACTGGTCCGCACCGACCCGGCCCGTGTGCTGGAGATCGACGACCCGCACGACCTGGCCCGCGCCCGCGCCCTGGCCCCGCTCTTCGACGCGGACCGGCCTGGCGCCCTGCCCACCTACGACGACATCGACGCCGTAGTCCTCGACTTCGACGGCACCCAGACCGACGACAGGGTGCTGATCGACTCCGATGGACGGGAGTTCGTCTCCGTGCACCGCGGGGACGGACTCGGCATCGCCGCGCTGCGCAAGAGCGGCCTGAAGATGCTGATCCTGTCCACGGAACAGAACCCGGTCGTCGCCGCCCGGGCCCGGAAGCTGCAGATCCCGGTACTGCACGGCATCGACCGGAAGGACCTCGCACTCAAGCAGTGGTGCGAGGAGCAGGGCATCGCGCCCGAGCGCGTGCTCTACGTCGGCAACGACGTCAATGACCTCCCGTGCTTCGCCCTCGTGGGCTGGCCCGTGGCGGTCGCGAGCGCCCACGACGTCGTGCGCGGCGCCGCACGCGCGGTCACCACTGTCCCCGGTGGCGACGGCGCCATCCGAGAGATCGCCAGCTGGATCCTCGGCCCCTCTCTCGATTCCCTCACCAAGTAAGGACACCCCCTGTCATGAGCAACTCCCGCATCCGCCAGTTCGGTTCCCGCACCGCCGGCCCCGGCCACCCCGTCTACATCTGCGGCGAGATCGGCATCAACCACAACGGTGAGCTGGAGAACGCGTTCAAGCTGATCGACGTGGCCGCCGAGGCCGGCTGCGACGCCGTGAAGTTCCAGAAGCGCACGCCGGAGATCTGCACCCCGCGCGACCAGTGGGACATCGAGCGCGACACCCCCTGGGGCCGGATGACCTACATCGACTACCGCCACCGCGTGGAGTTCGGCGAGGACGAGTACCGCCAGATCGACGCGCACTGCAAGGAGAAGGGGATCGACTGGTTCGCCTCCCCGTGGGACACCGAGGCCGTCGCCTTCCTGGAGAAGTTCGACGTCCCCGCCCACAAGGTGGCCTCCGCCTCCCTGACCGACGACGAGCTGCTGCGCGCCCTGCGCGCCACGGGCCGCACGGTCATCCTCTCCAGCGGCATGTCCACCCCGAAGCAGATCCGCCACGCGGTCGAGGTCCTGGGCAGCGACAACATCCTGCTCTGCCACGCCACCTCGACGTACCCGGCGAAGGCCGAGGAGCTCAACCTCCGCGTCATCAACACCCTGCAGGACGAGTACCCGAACGTCCCGATCGGCTACTCCGGCCACGAGACCGGCCTGCAGACCACGCTCGCCGCCGTCGCCCTCGGCGCCACCTTCGTCGAGCGCCACATCACCCTCGACCGTGCCATGTGGGGCTCCGACCAGGCCGCCTCCGTGGAGCCACAGGGCCTCACGCGCCTCGTCCGCGACATCCGCACCATCGAGGCCTCCCTCGGTGACGGCGTCAAGAAGGTCTACGACTCCGAGCTCGGCCCGATGAAGAAGCTGCGCCGTGTCGCCGGTGTCGTCGCCGAGGCGGAGATCGCGGCCGCGGCGGGCGAGCCGGTCGCGGTCTGAGCGACCCGAACACCGACAACGCCATACACCACGCCTTACGACGGGACGGTCGTACGTCGATGAGCCCCCGCGCCGGGAACACCGGCACCCCCCGCACTCTCGCGTTCGTGGAGAGCCCGGTACAGCTGCTGAACGTGCTGGAGTGGGCGCACGTCCACGCCCTGCGAGGGGCGGGAGAGTCCGGCGCGGGCTCGCCGCCGTCCGTGCCGTCCCAGGTGAGGCGGTCCGCCGTCGGCGGGCCGCCGTCGGCGGGCGCGGAGCTCACCGTCGTCGTCCTGTCCCCGACCGACCCCATGACCCGGGGCCAGCTGCGCCGCATGGCCGACCTGGCTCGGGACGAGGGGTACCAGGTCCGCTGGGAGGAGGCGCGGGGCGGTACGACCGCGCCCTTCCACACGATCGGCGGGCTCGCCGGGGCACTGCGCCGGGCGGACCGCATCGTCATGGGAGACCCGTTCTCCCGCTATGTACAGCTGCTGCTGACGATCACCCGGGCCAAGGACCTGGTGGTGGTCGACGACGGCACGGCGACGATGGAGTTCGTCGCCCAGCTCGCCCGTGGCGAGCGTCTGGTCCGCTGGCACCGCAAGGGCGGCCGCCCCGGCCCGCGTGACCTCCTCTTCGCCCCCGTGTCGTCCTCGGCCCGGCGTCGGCTGACCCCCAGCGGCAAGCGCCGGGTGGAGGTCTTCTCGTCCATGCCGATGGAGGAGACCCCACAGGGCGTCACGGTCACCGCGAACGACTTCGGCTGGACCCGGGCCCGCTTCGGCCCGCCGCGCATCACCAAGGGCGCGGACATGGTGGGCACGTCCCTGGTGGAGACCGGGGTCGTGGACGGGGACCGCTATCTGGAGGCGGTGTGCGGCCTGGCCAAGGCCCACGGGGCCCTGCGGTACTTCGCCCACCGCCGCGAGAGCGCGGAGAAGCTGCACCGGCTCGCCGCCGCGACGGGACTGGAGATCGTCCGCCCCGACCTCCCGCTCGAGCTGATCGCCCGGCGCGGGCCGATCGGGCGGACGATCCTCAGCTTCCCGTCCACGGTCGTCCACACCCTGCCCCTCGCACTCGTCGGCACGGGAGTACGGGTCGCCGTGTGCGACATCGACCCGGCCTGGCTGACGGAGAACGCCTCGCCCCGGGCCCAGGGGTTCCTGTCGGGCGTGACGGGGACGGCCCGGGACGTGCATCGGCTGGCGGCGGTGAGCGCGGTCTAGCCAGGTCAGGCCCCGGTCTGGCCCCCTTCAGGCCCCGGTCACGCCCCCATCCGGCTCGGGTCAGGCCCCGTCCGGCCTCGGTCTGGCCGCCGTCCGGCCTCGGTCTGGCCGCCGTCCGGCCTCGGTCTGGCCGCCGTCCGACTCCGGTCTGGCCTCGTCCGTCCCGGGTCTGGCCCCCATCCGGCTCGGGTCAGGCCCCGTCCGGCCTCGGTCTGGCCGCCGTCCGGCCTCGGTCTGGCCTCGTCCGTCCCGGGTCTGGCCCCCATCCGGCTCGGGTCAGGCCCCGTCCGGCCTCGGTCTGGCCGCCGTCCGGCCTCGGTCTGGCCTCGTCCGTCCCGGGTCTGGCCCCCATCCGGCTCGGGTCAGGCCCCGTCCGTCCCGGGTCTGGCCCCTGTCCGGCTCGGGTCAGGCCCCGTCCGGCCTCGGTCTGGCCGCCGTCCGACTCCGGTCTGGCCCCGGTCAGGCCGAGGTCTGGTCCTGCTGTCCGTGCCGGTCGGCCGGGGCCTTGCGGGCCAGGATGAAGCCGCGGGGGAGTTTCTCCTCGTCCAGGGGTTCGCGCACCGTCCGGGCGAGCGGGTGGAGGCCCGCCTCGGTCAGGACGGTGGCGACCGTGTCCGGGGTGCGCCAGTGGTAGTCGAGGCTGATCTCGTGGCCGAAGCGCTCCGTGAGGCGCAGGCCGTCGCCGTCGCCGTACTGGAAGGCCAGCAGGACGTGGCCGCCGGGGACGAGGGTGCGGTGGAACTCCGCGAACGCCGCCGGCAGGTGCTCGTCGGGTACGTGGATGATCGAGTAGAGGGCGGCGATCCCGGCGAGCGTGCCGTCCGGGAGGTCCAGGGACGTCAGCGAGCCCACGTGGAAGCGCAGATGCGGGTGCGCCTCGCGGGCCAGGGCGGTCATCCGGGGGGAGATGTCGACGCCGAAGGTCGGCACCCCGAGGTCGTGCAGACGGGCGGTGATGTGGCCCGGGCCGCTGCCGAGGTCGGCGACGGGTGCGGGGGCGGCGGCCGAGGCCAGTTCGGCGAAGGCGGTGAGCATGGCGCGGTCCACGGGCCGGTCCGCGAGGTGGTCCGGGTAGCGGTCCGCGTACTCCTTGGCGATGGCGTCGTAGGACGAGCGGGTGGCCTGGATGAAATCCGGTTCCGTCACATCGGCGCACGTTACCGGCGCGGCCGCCGGGCCGTCCCGCGCTTGTTCCGGTCCGGTGGATCTCCCGGTCCGGTGGATGGACAGCTCCAGCCGTGCTCGGGCGGGGCGTGGTATCCGTGGAGGAAAAGTGACGAGGAAGGGTTCAGGCGCGCGGCCGGGGTCGCGCGCCGTGGAATTTCGTGATCGACTTGGCTTGAAGTCGGACGAGTTTACCCATCCCCGTCGATAGCTATGCGTCCGGTGGTCAGATTTTCTTCCCCTAACGGGTTGAACTTTTGTTGATCGAGGGTCAGTTGACCGTCCGGGCGTCCTACCCTTCAGAGGGTGAACCAATTGATGTCCCGAGAGTCCGAGGCCGATCTGCCCGGTGATGTGCTGCCCGGCGTGCTGAGCGAAGCGCTGTACGCCGAACTCGTAGCGTTCCGGCGCGACTTGCACATGCACCCCGAGCTGGGCAACCAGGAGTTCCGCACCACCGCCGCGATCAAGGAGCGGCTGGAGAAGGCCGGGCTCACCCCCCGCGTCCTCGCCGTCGGAACCGGGCTCGTATGCGACATCGGCGTGGCGGAGGCGGGTGGCGGTGACGGCGGCGGCATCTTCGCTCTGCGGGCCGACATCGACGGCCTGCCCATCCCGGACACGAAGAGCGACTGCCCGTACCGCTCCACCGTGCCCGACCGGGCCCACGCCTGCGGACACGACGTGCACACGGCCGTGGTGCTGGGCGCCGGACTCGTCCTCGCCGAACTGCACCGTCAGGGCCGGCTGCCCCGGCCCGTACGGCTGATCTTCCAGCCCGCCGAGGAGGTGCTGCCCGGCGGTGCCACCGACATCATCGAGTGCGGGGTGCTGGACGGGGTGCGGCGCATCATCGCCGTGCACTGCGATCCCCGGGTGGACGTCGGGAAGATCGGCCTGCGGCACGGAGCCATCACCAGCGCCTGCGACCGGCTGGAGGTCGCGCTGGACGGCCCCGGCGGGCACACCGCCCGGCCGCATCTGAGCACCGATCTGGTCACCGCCGCCGCCCGCGTCGCCATCGACGTGCCCGCGCTCGTCGCCCGGCGCGTGGACAGCAGGAGCGGGCTCGCCGTGACCTGGGGGCGGATCGAGTCGGGACACGCGCCGAACGTGATTCCGCAGCACGCGGAGCTCTCGGGCACCGTGCGCTGTCTGGACCTGGAGGCCTGGCGGGAGGCGCCCGACATCGTGCACGCGGCGATCGACGAGGTCGCGACCATGCACCGGGCGAAGTCGGAGATCAACTATGTGCGGGGTGTCCCGCCGGTGGTCAACGACCCGGTCGTGACCGAACTGCTGCGGGACGCCATGGTCGCGCGGCGCGGCCCGGAGTCGGTCGAGGGGACCGAGCAGAGCCTCGGCGGGGAGGACTTCTCCTGGTATCTGGAGCATGTGCCCGGAGCCCTGGCGCGGCTCGGGGTGCACACCCCCGGCGAGCGCACGGTGCACGACCTGCACCAGGGCGACTTCGACGCCGACGAGTACGCCATCGTGGTCGGCGTGGAGCTGTTCACCGCCGCCGCCCTGCTCGACGCCGCACAGTAGCGGCCGGATGGCGAAGAGGTGTCCCATTAGTACCTCTTCGCCCTCTTGTGTCACCCTGTTGTAACTGCCGGATCCCAGCTGTAACCCGGAGTCGGCACGAATCGATAACGGCCCGGAGAAACCCCGTTCCCCTTGCCTTCTACGCGCGTTACTGTGCGCCGGAATCGCCACCAGAGGCGGCACATTGGGGAAGCGGGCCGGCGACGGTGCCGTGGGGATGAAGGGTGCTTGCTGTGCGTCTGAACTCTCGGAGGACCAGGTTCTCCCAAGCTGCGGTGACCGTCGCGGTCGTCGCCCTCGCCGCCGCCGGGTGCGGCAAGTCCAGCAGTGATTCCTCGAGCACGTCCGAGAACGGCAAGTACTCGGGCAAGGGCATAGGTCTCGCCTACGACATCGGCGGCAAGGGCGATCAGTCCTTCAACGACGCCGCCTACGCCGGTTTCCAGAAGGCGGAGACCGAGTTCAAGATCGGCGGCCGGGACGTCGAGCCGAACGACAACGAGACCGACGCGGACAAGGTGCAGCGCCTGGAGCAGCTGGCCAAGTCGGGCTACAACCCGATCATCGGCGTCGGCTTCGTCTACGCGCCGGCCGTCAAGGAGGTCTCCGCCAAGTACCCGAAGATCACCTTCGGCATCATCGACGACAACAGCATCACGTCGAAGAACGTCGCCGACATGGTGTTCCACGAGGAGCAGTCCTCGTACCTCGCCGGTGTCGCGGCCGCCAAGACCACCAAGAAGAACCACATCGGCTTCATCGGTGGTGTGGACATCCCGCTGATCCACAAGTTCGAGGCGGGCTTCATCCAGGGTGCGCAGTCGGTCAACCCGAAGATCAAGATCGAGAAGCAGTACCTGACCCAGACCCCGCAGGAGGGTGGCTTCTCCAGCCCCGACAAGGGTGAGAACGCCGCCAACGGTCAGATCGACTCGGGCGCCGACGTGATCTACGCCGCCGCCGGTCTGTCCGGCCAGGGGGTCATCAAGGCCGCCGCCGAGCACAAGATCTGGGCCATCGGCGTGGACTCCGACCAGTACAAGCAGGACGCGCTGGCCAAGTACAAGGACTACATCCTCGGCTCCGCCCTCAAGAACGTCGGCGGCGCGGTGTACGACCTGGTCAAGTCCGTCACCAACGGCAAGCCCCTGCAGGGCGAGGTCCGCGGCGACCTCAAGTCGGGCGGCGTGGGCTTCGCCGACTCCAACCCGAAGTACCAGGCGATGAAGGACGTCGTCACCGCCGTGGACAAGGCCAAGCAGGACATCATCGACGGCAAGGTCACTGTCAAGACGCAGTGACTCTCCGACGGCCGGGTGTCGTTGCAGCAAAGTGATCAACTGGCTGTGGCCAGGGGCTTGGCGAGGCGCTCGGCTGGGGTTTCCCAGCCGAGCGTTTTGCGTGGGCGGGCGTTCAGCTCAGCAGGGCTTTGGTCGCTGCATGCGACGAGAGGAGGGCGAGGGCAGCACCGGCGGCAGTTGGGCGCTGTGCTCGCCTGCAACTCGGGGCCCGCGTCAGGGCCCGGGCAGCGGCAGGCCAGGCATCTGCTCGTGTCGCAGGTGCTGGCCGCCGTCGTAGACGTGCAGGGTGAAGGTCTCCGGCCCCGGCCTGCTGGCCGCGTCGTAGGCGTCGAGGACGCGCTCGATCCGCTCCCACAGCTTCACCGGGCCACCCTCGCGGACCTGCCATGTTCCGTCGCCCGGGGTGAGGGTGGCGGCGGAGCCGGTGACGACGTCGACCAGGTGCACCACCTCGCCCACGGTCGTCATCTGTGCGTCGGGCACCGCACTCTGGGCGAGGAAGCGCAGGTGGAACGCCTCCTCGGTGGCAGCGGTGATCCGCTCCGGACTGTGCGAAGTGGTCCGGGACCTCTCCGGCAGGCCCGCGGCCCAGTGGGCGGGGTTACCGAACACCGGCGCCGTGTGCGTACGGGCCGACATGAACGACACCGTGCCGCCCAGCAGCTGGCCTTCGGCCGTGCCGTCCTCGGCCACCGTCAGCAGCACCCGCGCGTATCCGTAGAGCCAGCCGGACAGTGTGAGCAGGATCTTCCCGCCCGGTCGGGTCTGGGCGAGCAGGGCCGAGGGCACCGCGCGGAACGAACAGGCGGCCACGATCCGGTCGAACGATGCTTCGGGCCAGTAGCCGTACAGGCCGTCCGCCACCGCCAGGGTCGGCGTGTAACCCAACGCGTACAGCGCGCTCGCGGCCTGTTCCAGCCGGTGGCCGTCGACCTCGATCGACGTGACGTCGGCGGAGCCGAGACGCTCGCAGGCGAGCGCCGTCGAGTAGCCGGTCCCGGTGCCGATCTCCAGCACCGTGTGCCCCTCTTGGACGTCGGCGTCGGCCCACATCCGCAGCACAAGGGAGGGGAGCGTGGACGACGAGGTCGGCGCCCCGCCGTGCCGCGCGGCGGGCTGCTTCCAGTCGGGTTCGTCGCCGTCGAACTGCGTGATGAGCGTGGTGTCGGAGTACGTGGCGGCCAGCCAGCGGCCGTAGTCGAGCTCGGCGGTGACCGGCTCCCAGATGGTCAGGCCCTGTCCGTCGCGTTCGTCGGCGGGCAGGTAGAAGCCGGGCACGAACCGGTGCCGGGGCACCGTCTGAACCGCCTGGCGCCAGGTCGGGTCATCGAGCACGCCGTCCTCGGCGAGGGACTTCGCCATCGTCTCGCGCAGTCGTGCGGCGTCGGTCTCACAGTCGGGGGGCAGCGTCATGGTCTGCCGCCTCCTTCCTACTCAGGATGTCGGCGAACGCCTCGGTGATGGCTGGCGCGTCGGGCAGCCAGCCCCACTGGCCGTTCGGATTGCACTCGATCGCCGTCCAGTGCTCGGGGTCGTCCCCGTCGCCGGTCAGAGCGAAGTCGAAGCAGCCGAAGACCAGGCCGAAGGAGGAGAGGTAGCTGTGCAGCGCGGCCTCGATCGGTGTGGGGACGGTGATGGGGGTGTGGATCAACTCGTTCCAGTCACCGCGGCGCCAGTCCAGCGCGTTGTCCGGGGCGGCGACGTGTTGAGCGAACACTTGGCGGCCGACAACGGTGACGCGTACGTCGCCGGTCTTGGGGATCTCGGCCTGGAACAGGTGCGCGGTCACCGCGAGGGCGTCGTCGAAGCTGTCGGGGTTCACGCGCTGGGCCCAGATCGCCCCCGCGTGCCCGCCCTCGTCTGCCGGAAGGCCACGGAATGGCTTGTAGATGAGATGCTCGTGCTCTGCGGCGAACTTCCGTACCTGCTCAACGTCGTTGGTGACCAGGGTCGGCGGGATCCGAAGGCCGAGCTCGGCGAACCGGGCCAGCTGGGCGGGCTTGAAGTCCGCGCGGGTCACGGCGGCGGGATGGTTCACGTACGTCGCGCCGTGAAGATGGTTCAGGACCCCGCCGAGCCCGTGCCGTGCCTCGGCGACGCAGAAGTCCCGCTGTTGAGGCGGCAGATGCGCGAACCGGGCGGCATACGGGGTGGGGCGGCGGTAGTAGACCGCCGCCACCACCCCCAGCTCCACCTCCCGGCTTGCCGTACGCAGCCGACCACCCCACACAGCACTGTCCTGCCCCATGCGGAAGCCGAAGGTCAGGGAGGGGCCGATGTCGGCGGGGTCGACGCGTACGACGGGCACCTCACGCTCGTTCAGCGTGGCGATCACCTTGTCCGCGGTGACGTCTTCCAGCGCGGTGACGACCAGGACGGTGGAGGCCATTGGTCAGTCCGACTCGTAATCGGTGGTGTTGTCGTCCTGGGTCTGCGGCTGCGGGTTCTGCCCGTCGCCGCCCCCGGACATCGACGCCGTACCGGTCGTCTTCGACGTGCCGTGCTTGCCCATCTCCACCACCTGGCCGGCGGCGTCGGTGTAGCGGGCGGTCTGCGAGAGCGGATCGATTGCCACCGCCGCGTACGACGGCGGGCCAATCGGCAGCCGGTCGGTGACCAGCCGCATCGCCCACGGAGCCTCGGGTGCAAGCGTCATGCGTTGTCCCTTCCCCCGTACGCCAAGCGGTCAGCCGGACTGCTGCCGCCTTGAGTAGAATCGGTGCCGGCCACGTGCCCTGACCAGTACCGTAGGGGTCGCGAACCGTGGCGGAAATGCCACGCTCCGTATACGCAGGCGGGGAAGGCGAGGCAGCGATGGCCAGCAGATCCGGCAACCCACACCTGGAGCTGTGGATCGCGGCCACAGGCTTGTCTCACGGGGAGATCGCTCGGCGGATCGCCGCGGCGGCCAAGGTCCAAGGTCACCGGCAGATCGCCCCGGACGCGACCCGTATCCGGCGTTGGATCGACGGGGAGAGGCCCCGCCCGCCGGTCCCTGCCCTGCTCGCCGAAGTCCTCTCCGAAGCGGCTGGCCAGCCGCTCACTCCCGGTGATCTCGGCCTGACGGCCGCCGGTCCGGTGCTGGATAGCATCCAGCTCCCGCTGCTGACCGAGGCAGCCGCCCAGGCCCTGACCGGATGGACTCAGATGGACCTGTTCATGAACCGCCGCGACACCCTCAAACTCGCCGTCGGCGCCCCGCTGATCCTCGCCGCCGAGCGAATGCTGGGCGGCACCGCCCGCGCCTTGAGCGGCGCACGCAAGGGCTTCGACGCGGACACGGTCACCGCGCTGGAGGAGGTGACCGCCTTCTTCACCAAGGCTGACGCGTCCAAGGGCGGCGGTCTGTACCGCGCCGCGATCGTCGCCCAGCTCGCCGAGGTCGCCCGCCGCATCCAAGACGGCGTACCGCCGTCCCTGAAGACCCGCGTCTTCTCGGCGACCGCCGACCTGGCAGCGCTTGCCGGATGGGTCAGCCACGACGCCGGCGGCCGGTACGGAGTCGCGCAGCGGTACTGGAGCTACGGCGTATACGCGGCCGGGGAAGCCGGACAGCCAGATCGTGGGGTGGAGATCGTCACCCGCATGTCCCACCAGATGATCTACCTCGGCCGTCCCCAGGACGCGCTCGGTCTTCTCGGCGTCGCCGCCACGAAGGCCCAGATGTCCGCGACCCGGGCGCTGGTCGCCTCGCAGACCGGCCGGGTGTACGCGGCCCTCGGTGACGAGCGCCAGGCGGATACGCACCTTGGCGCCGCCGACGAGCTCCTGGCGGGCGGGCTCGGCGACGACGTGCCGGAGTGGGTGGGCTACTTCGACGCCGCCGAACACGCGGGCGCCCGCGCGGTATCCGCCCGTGACCTCACTGGAATCGGCCGTCCCCGCCGAGCCGCAAGCACCCACTTCGAGGACGCGCTGCAACTGCGCAAGTCCGGCTTCGACCGCGTGAAAGTCATGGACCGCGTCGGCCTCGCCGCCGCACTGTTCAACGAGGGCGAGCCAGAGCAAGCTGCCGCCGCAGCCCACCATGCGCTCGACGACGCGGCCCGTATCGACTCCACGCTCGTCGCCTCCCGGCTCAACACGCTGCTGGACGCGGCCCGCCCGTACGAGACCGCCTCGGTCGACGATGTACGGACCCGGGCCAAGGACCTCGCCACCGCCAGGCCGACCACTATCGCAGCCTGAGAGCACCGAGGCATGGGCAAGCACAGCCGACCCGGACCGTCGAACCAGCCGTCGCGCGCCGTCCCGCGCGTGGACGCCGACAACCCGTTCGCCGCGTACGACAAGCGGCGCCGCCCACCGATGGACATTTACCGAC
Source organism: Streptomyces sp. HUAS 15-9 (assembly GCF_025642155.1). Taxonomy (NCBI): domain Bacteria; kingdom Bacillati; phylum Actinomycetota; class Actinomycetes; order Kitasatosporales; family Streptomycetaceae; genus Streptomyces; species Streptomyces qianjiangensis. The sequence goes on from NZ_CP106798.1 coordinate 5,414,277, forward strand.
GCCACCGGCCGGTGCACGGCGGCGCCGGTCACCTCCGGCCCGACGAGCTGCGCGTCCTGGAGGAGTGGAGCGGGTTCGCATACGAGCCGGTCGGCACCGCTCCGAGCCTCACGGCCGCCCAGGGATGGGTAAACCAACTTCAGATCGGCGACGGCCCCGCAGCGTGATGCCCCGTAGCGAAAGGCATTCCGGTCCGCGGGCGGTGCGATGGCCTGCCGAACGCCAGCCACCGCAGCACCGACCGAACACGTGGCGAACATGTCCGGCACGCAAAGTGCCTGGTCAAGCCAGCTTCTCGCAAGAGGCAGTCGGAAAACTGGAGATCACCGGTAGGTGTCAGCTCACCTGCACGCACTGTCTGTCAGAGTCCAGCCCGCAAGCGAGCCACGGCACGATGACGCCCGCCGACTGGCGCGCGGTCATCACGGATGCTGCCGCACTCGGCATCCGTACCATTCAACTCATCGGCGGTGAGCCGACCGTTCACCCGCACTGGCGGGAGTTCACGGAACTCGGGCTCTCGCTCGGGATGCACGTAGAGATCTACAGCAACCTGTTTCACGTCGCCCCCGACTGGTGGGACGTGTTCACCCGCGAGGGCGTGACGCTCGGGACGAGCTACTACAGCAACGACCCCGCCGAACACGACAAGATCACCGGGCGTGAGGGCAGCTACGTTCGTACCAGGTGCCACATCCGCGAGGCAGTCAACCGAGGGGTCACGGTTCGCGCCGGAATCGTGGACATCCTGCCGGGGCAGCGCGTTGCCGAAGCACGTACCGAGCTGGAATCCATGGGCGTGAAGCACATCAACACGGACCGGGTGCGCGCCGTGGGCCGTGCCGCTCTGCCGGGACAGTCGACGACGTTGGACGAGATGTGTGGCAGGTGCACCCGCGGACGCGCTGCCATTCTCCCGAACGGAGACCTTGCCGGGTGCGTGCTCTCGCGCGACTTCCCGGCGGGCGACGTCCGGGAAACCCCCTCGCCGATCTGTTCGGCGGAGCGGCGTGGGCGGAACTGGCCGCGAGCGTCCCCCGCTGCGTGCGAACGCGTGCACACCCAACGACTCCGGTGACTGTGACCCCGCCAGCACGGAAGCCTGTGACCCCGCGTACTGACCTGAAAGCTCGGCAACATGGATTGGGAGAACAAGGCGCACGCTCTCGCGGATCAGGTGACCGACCCGGATTCACGATGGCTCGCCCCCGTGGCGCGCGTCGCGCGTCACCAACTTGTGCCGCGCTGGTGGGACGGGACGACTCGGAACGATGGGTACTGCGAGACGGGCCAAGCGACCCGGAAGCGTGGGCGGAAGCCGCCTATGCGGACCGCTCGCTGATCACTCGGGTGGGCACGCTGCACGCCGACCGGGCCGAGCCTGACGCCCAGCCCGAGGGACAGCCCACATCCTCCGCCACGTTGCCGAGCTTGATCGTACGGATGCTGCGACACGGCCGACTCGGCGAGGGGCTGTCTCTGCTGGATTTGGGGACGGGCGCCGGCGGGCTCACGGCATACGCCTGTCACCGGTTTGGAGACGCGTACGTGACGAGTCTGGACGTGGACGCCTACCTAGTCAGCGTGGCAGGCGAACGGCTTGCATCCATGGGCTGTCACCCGAAGATGATCACGGCGGACGCCACCGAACACGTGCCGGGATCGTACGAGCGGATCGTGTCGACAGTGGCACTGTCTCCGGGGCCGGGGCTCCGGGCAGTCCTCGGCGCGCTGGAACTCGGCGGGCGGATCGCAACGACGCTTGCGCGCACTCCCCTGATCATCACCGGATGGAAGCATCCGAACGGGGACGTGGTCGGGCAGGTAGAGCGGGATATGGCGGGCTTCATGATCACCCGGTCCGGCGACGACTACCCGCCCGCCCTTGCCGAGCTGTTCGCTCTCGCCCACGACGCCGACGGGGAGCAGACGAGCACCGGCCGCTACCCCGTGGTGGACGTGGCGAATGCATGGGAACTCCGCTCCATGCTGGAAGTAACCACGCCCGGCGTCGAACTCCGCTACGAGACCAGCGGGCGGCACAGGACCGCGTACCTGGTGCACCCCGATGGTTCATGGGCACGCGCGTCCGCCCATTGGACCGACCCGCCTCAGGTGCACCAGAGCGGCCCCCAGCGGCTTTGGGATGCGTTGGAACGCATCCGGAACCGACTGAACGCCGAGGGTGCATTGCCGCTACTCGGTGCGCAAGTCCGCATCACGCCCGATGGCGTGTGTCATCTGTCCCGTGGTCGGTGGCACGTCTCCATGGGTGCCCTGTAAAGCCCGGCGCACCGCAGTGACGAGCCCCCCGCAACCAGCCCCTCGGGACGAGACGGCACCGTGGAAAAGGTCACACCCGGAGGCGGATCTTGACCGCTGAACAGCGCTGATACGTGACACCGGCGAAGTTGGCCGGAAAGTTCAAAACGGTCGGATAACACTCTGGCAAGGTGGGGTTCTCTCGCTGGTCTACGCGCGTTACGCTGCGGCGGAACCAGCGCCTGGTATGGGCGCTTGCACAAAGGAGTCACGTTCCATGCGCCGGGTGTCCCGTATCGCGATCGCAGGCGCCGCAACCGCGGCCCTCGCCGTCACCATGTCCGCTTGTGGCAGCAGCTCGACCAGCTCCTCCTCCTCTTCCGCCGACGGCGCCAAGAGCAAGGGCATCGGTCTGGCCTACGACATCGGTGGCAAGGGCGACCAGTCCTTCAACGACGCCGCCTACGCCGGTTTCGAGAAGGCGCAGTCGGAGTTCAAGATCGGCGGCCGGGACGTCGAGCCCAGCGACAACGAGACCGACGCGGACAAGGTGCAGCGCCTGGAGCAGCTGGCCAAGTCGGGCTACAACCCGATCATCGGCGTCGGCTACGTGTACGCGCCGGCCGTCAAGGAGGTCGCGGCCAAGTACCCGAAGATCACCTTCGGTGTCATCGACGACAACACCATCCAGGCGAAGAACGTCGCCGACATGGTGTTCCACGAGGAGCAGTCCTCCTACCTCGCCGGTGTCGCGGCCGCCAAGGCCACCAAGAAGGACCACGTCGGCTTTATCGGCGGTGTGGACATCCCGCTGATCCACAAGTTCGAGGCGGGCTTCATCCAGGGTGCCAAGTCGGTCAACCCGAAGATCAAGATCGAGAAGCAGTATCTGACCCAGACCCCGCAGGAGGGTGGCTTCTCCAGCCCGGACAAGGGTGAGAACGCCGCCAAGGGTCAGATCGACTCGGGTGCCGACGTGATCTACGCCGCCGCCGGTCTGTCCGGCCAGGGTGTCATCAAGGCCGCCGCCGAGCACAAGATCTGGGCCATCGGCGTGGACTCCGACCAGTACAAGCAGGACGCGCTGGCGAAGTACAAGAACTACATCCTCACCTCGGCCCTCAAGAACGTCGAGGGTTCGGTGTACGACCTCACCAAGTCCGTCGTCGACAAGAAGCCCCTGTCGGGCGAGGTCCGCGGCGACCTCAAGTCGGGCGGCGTGGGCATCTCCGAGTCCAACCCGACCTTCAAGAAGAACGCGGACATCCAGGCCGCGATCAAGAAGGCCGAAGCGGGCATCAAGAACGGCACCATCGTGGTGAAGACCTCCTGACGGGAGTGTCGTAGGCCTGTCGTAGGCATGGCCAAAAGGGCGCTGTAATGGCAGCGTTACGGCCACGGAACGGGGCACGGGAAGGATCGGCGCCGGCGTCAACCGCCGGGGCCGCCCGCGCCCCGTTCGCGCGGCAGAATGCTCGGAACGGATCGAGTCGAGTACGAATCGAGATCGGTCAGGTCCGGGCACTATTTAAAGCAGGGGCGCTACGCGCGTAGAGCGGCCCCTTTCCCGAGGAGAGTGCGCCATCGACGCGTCCAGCAGCCCTCCGCTCACCGCAGAGTCGACAGTCGCGGTCGAGCTGGCGGGGATCACCAAACGATTCCCCGGTGTCGTGGCCAACCACGACATCCACCTGACTGTCCGAAAGGGCACCGTCCACGCCCTCGTCGGCGAGAACGGCGCCGGCAAGTCGACGCTGATGAAGATCCTCTACGGCATGCAGAAGCCGGACGAGGGCACTATCGCGATCAACGGCGAGCAGGTCACCTTCTCGTCGCCCGCCGACGCCATCGCCCGTGGCATCGGCATGGTCCACCAGCACTTCATGCTGGCCGACAACCTGACCGTCCTGGAGAACGTGGTGCTGGGCAGCGAGAAGCTGTACGGCATCGGCGGCGGCGCCCGCAAGAAGATCAAGGAGCTCTCCGACCGCTACGGCCTCGGTGTCCGCCCCGACCTCCTTGTCGAGGACCTCGGCGTCGCCGACCGCCAGCGCGTCGAGATCCTCAAGGTCCTCTACCGCGGTGCCCGGACCCTGATCCTCGACGAGCCGACCGCCGTGCTCGTCCCGCAGGAGGTCGACGCGCTCTTCGACAACCTGCGTGAGCTCAAGGCCGAGGGCCTCTCCGTCATCTTCATCTCGCACAAGCTGGGCGAGGTGCTCTCCGTGGCCGACGACATCACCGTCATCCGCCGCGGTACGACGGTCGGTACGGCGATCCCCTCCGAGACCACCTCGCGCCAGCTCGCCGAGATGATGGTCGGCAGTGAGCTGCCCACCCCGGAGACCGCCGAGTCGACGGTGACCGACCGGTCCGTCATCGAGGTCAAGAACCTCACCGTGTACGCCCGCGGCGGCGCCTCCCTCGGCGAGGCCGGCGCGCAGCCCGAGACCGCCACGGCCGGCTCGGCCGGTGCGTCGGCGGGCGCCGATGTCCTCACCGAGGCCACCTCCCCCGGCCAGGCCAAGCGCGCCCTCGACGACGTCACCTTCACCATCCACGCCGGTGAGGTCATGGGCATCGCCGGTGTCGAGGGCAACGGCCAGACCGAGCTCATCGACGCGCTGATCGGCCTGAAGAACGCCGACTCCGGCTCCGTCCACTTCCTCGGCGAGGACATCACCCCCTGGTCCACCCGCAAGCGCCGCGAGTCGGGCGTCGGCTACATCCCCGAGGACCGCCACCGCCAGGGTCTGCTCCTCGAGGCCCCGCTGTGGGAGAACCGCATCCTCGGCCATGTCACCGAGCGGCCCAACGCCAAGGGCTTCTGGCTGGACCCCAAGGGCGCCCAGGCCGACACCCGCCGGATCGTCGAGGAGTTCGACGTCCGCACCCCGGGCATCGACGTCACCGCGGCGTCCCTGTCCGGCGGCAACCAGCAGAAGCTGATCGTCGGCCGCGAGATGAGCCACGACCCCAAGTTCCTGATCGCCGCCCACCCCACCCGCGGTGTGGACGTCGGCGCCCAGGCGCAGATCTGGGACCGCATCCGCGAGGCCCGCCGCGAGGGCTTGGCCGTGCTGCTGATCTCCGCCGACCTGGACGAGCTGATCGGCCTGTCGGACACCCTGCGCGTGATCTACGACGGCAGGCTGGTCGCGGATGCCGACCCCGCCACCATCACGCCGGAGGAACTGGGCTCGGCCATGACGGGCGCCGCGTCCGGCCACCTGGAACACGTAGAGACCACCACCGACGAAGACGCCGGTCCGGAGGACGAGGCCCGATGAAGAAGTTCGACAAGGAGCGCATGCTCCTCGCGGTGGCCGGCCCGGTCATCGCGCTCGTCCTCGCGATCGTGCTGACCTCGGTCGTGCTGCTCGCCTCGGGCAAGAACCCGGTCGAGCCGTACACGCTGATGCTGGAGCAACTGCCGTACTCGGACGTCCAGGTCCTGATCATCAACCAGGCGTCGCTGTACTACATCGCCGCCATCGGTGTCGCCCTCGGCTTCCGGATGAACCTGTTCAACATCGGCGTCGACGGCCAGTACCGCCTCGCCGCGGTGATGACCGCCATCGTCGGCGCGCACCTCGCCCTGCCGGGCTTCCTGCAGGTCCCGGTGCTGCTGCTGGTCGCCATGTGCACCGGCGCCTTCTGGGCCGGCATCGCGGGCGTCCTGAAGGTCACCCGGGGCGTCAGTGAGGTCGTCGCGACGATCATGCTGAACGCGATCGCCACCAGCGTGATCGGCTACGTCACCCTCACCAGCGTGTGGGGCGTGCAGGTCGGCAACAACGCGACGACCGGCGTCATGCACAAGTCCGGCTGGGTCCCCGGTATCAACCTGGGCTCCGACGTCGGTGAGATCTACGGCCTGGTCTTCCTCGCGATCCTGCTGGGCGTCCTGTACTGGCTGGTCCTCAACCGCACCCGCTTCGGCTTCGACCTGCGCGCCACCGGCGCCTCCGAGACCGCCGCCGCGGCCTCCGGCGTCAGCGCCAAGCGCATGGTGCTGGTCTCCATGCTGATCTCCGGCGCGGTCGCGGGCCTGGCCGGTCTGCCGCTGCTGCTCGGCGAGAGCCACACCTACAGCCTGAGCTTCCCGACGGGCCTCGGCTTCACCGCCATCGGCATCGCCCTGCTCGGCCGCAACAACCCGGGCGGCATCGCGTTCGCCGCCCTCCTGTGGGCCTTCCTCGACAAGGCCTCGCCCGCCCTCGACTACGCGACCCCCGAGGCGTACCCGAAGGAGATCGCCACGATCATGCAGGGCCTGATCGTCTTCGCGGTCGTCATCTCGTACGAGTTCGTCCGCCAGTGGGGTCTGCGCCGCCAGCAGAGCAGGGTCGGCGCCGAGCTGGCCGCCGCCGCCCGCAACACCAACAAGGAGGTGGCGGCCTGATGAGCACCGCGACCATCGCCAAGCCGCAGGCGAAGCGGCCCGCCCCGGGAAGCCGCCGTCTCTCCCTCCCGGTACTCCTGCTGATCATCGCGGGCGTGCTGGTCCTGACCTCCGCCGTCCGCCTCATCACCGGCGCCGACGGCATCACCTCGACCGGCCAGATGTCCACCGCGCTGCGCCTCGCCGTGCCGATCGGCCTCGCCGGTCTCGGCGGCCTGTGGTCGGAGCGCTCCGGCGTCGTCAACATCGGCCTCGAGGGCATGATGATCCTCGGCACCTGGTTCGGCGCCTGGGCCGGCTACCAGTGGGGCCCGTGGGCCGGTGTCGTCCTCGGTGTCGTCGGCGGTGCCCTCGGTGCCGTCCTGCACGCCATCGCCACGGTGACCTTCAACGTCAACCACATCGTCTCCGGTGTGGCCCTGAACATCCTGGCCCTCGGCACCACCCGCTATCTGTCGAAGTTCACCTTCGAGAACGCCCCGCAGGGCTCCTCCAAGCAGTCCCCGCCGATCGACTCGCTGGGCTCCTTCGACATCCCGGGACTGTCCGACTGGCTGAACACGCTCAACGAGAAGCACTGGTTCGTGGTCTCGGACATCGCCGGCCTGGTCGGCGGTCTGGTCACCGACCTGTCGCCGCTCACCGTCATCGCGGTCGCCCTCGTCCCGCTCACCTGGTGGGTGCTGTGGCGCACGGCCTTCGGTCTGCGGCTGCGCTCCTGCGGCGAGAACCCGGTGGCGGCCGAGTCCCTCGGTGTCAACGTCTACAAGTACAAGTACATCGCGGTGATCATCTCGGGTGCCTTCGCCGGCCTCGGCGGCGCGTTCCTGTCCATCGTGGCCTCGAACGTCTACCTGGACGGCCAGACCGCCGGCCGCGGCTACATCGGTCTCGCCGCGATGATCTTCGGCAACTGGATGCCGGGCGGCCTCGCCCTCGGCGCGGGACTGTTCGGCTACACCGACAGCCTCAACCTGCGCGGCGGTACGGTGAACGTGCACGCGCTGATCCTGCTGCTCGCGATCCTGCTGGTGTTCGGCGCGGCGTACCTGGCCTGGAAGAAGAAGTTCGTCCCGGCCGTCGTCACCGTCGTGATCTCGGCGCTGATGTTCCTCTGGTACGCCACCACGAACGAGGTCCCGCGCCAGCTCGTCACGGCGACGCCGTACATCGTCACCCTACTGGTGCTCTCCCTGTCCGCGCAGAGCCTGCGGATGCCCAAGGCGGACGGCCTGCCGTACCGGAAGGGACAGGGCAAGTGACCTCGGCCGGCGACTTCGACTGGGAGGCGCTGCGTGGAGAGGCCCGCGAGGCCATGTCCCACGCGTACGCCCCGTACTCCGGCTTCCCGGTCGGTGTCGCGGCCCTGGTGGACGACGGGCGCGTCGTCACCGGCTGCAACGTCGAGAACGCCTCGTACGGCATCAGCCTGTGCGCCGAGTGCGGGCTGGTGTCCCAGCTCGTGCGCACGGGCGGCGGCCGGCTGACGCACTTCACCTGTGTGGACGGCACGGGTGGCCTGCTCGTCCCGTGCGGCCGCTGCCGCCAGCTGCTGTACGAGTTCGGCGGGCCGAACCTGCTGGTGGACACCCCGGAGGGCGTGCTGCCGCTCTCCGCGATGCTCCCGCAGGCCTTCGGCCCGGACCATCTCAGCAAGTAACTCCACCGCGGCCCCTCCGAGCAGATCCGACCGGAGGGGCCGCGTGCTTCGCACCTCCGGAAGGAACGCACGCCATGGCCATGGACGCCATCTCCGTCATCCGCACCAAGCGGGACCGCGGTGAACTCAGCGACGAGCAGATCGACTGGGTCATCGACGCGTACACGCGCGGCGAGGTCGCCGACGAGCAGATGTCGTCGCTCGCGATGGCCATCCTGCTCAACGGCATGAACCGCCGTGAGATCGCCCGCTGGACTGCGGCCATGATCGCCTCCGGCGAGCGCATGGACTTCTCGTCCCTGTCCCGTCCGACCGCGGACAAGCACTCCACGGGCGGCGTCGGCGACAAGATCACGCTGCCGCTGGCGCCCCTGGTCGCGGCCTGCGGCGCGGCGGTCCCGCAGCTGTCGGGCCGTGGCCTCGGCCACACCGGCGGCACGCTGGACAAGCTGGAGTCGATCCCCGGCTGGCGCGCCCTGCTCTCCAACGAGGAGATGCTGCACGTCCTCGACACCACGGGCGCGGTCATCTGCGCGGCGGGCGACGGCCTCGCGCCCGCCGACAAGAAGCTGTACGCCCTGCGGGACGTCACCGGCACGGTCGAGGCGATCCCGCTGATCGCCTCCTCGATCATGTCGAAGAAGATTGCCGAGGGCACCGGCTCGCTGGTCCTGGACGTGAAGGTCGGCACGGGCGCCTTCATGCGGACGCTCGCTGATGCGCGGGAACTGGCGTCCACGATGGTGGGCCTCGGCACCGACCACGGCGTCAGGACGGTCGCCCTCCTCACGGACATGTCCACCCCGCTCGGCCTCACGGCGGGCAACGCCCTGGAGGTCCGCGAGTCGGTCGAGGTCCTGGCGGGCGGCGGCCCGGCGGACGTGGTCGAGCTGACGATCGCGCTCGCCCGCGAGATGCTCGACGCCGCCGGTGTGAAGGACGCGGACCCGGTCAAGGCCCTGGCCGACGGCTCGGCGATGGACGTCTGGCGCCGCATGATCGCGGCCCAGGGCGGCGACCCGGACGCCGCGCTGCCCACGTCGAAGGAACAGCACGTGATCAAGGCCCCGTCCTCGGGCGTCCTGACCCGCCTCGACGCCTACGACATCGGCATCGCCGCCTGGCGCCTCGGCGCGGGCCGCGCCCGCAAGGAGGACCCGGTGCAGGCGGGCGCCGGCATCGAGATGCACGCCAAGCCCGGCGACACGGTGACCGAGGGCCAGCCCCTCCTGACCCTGCACACGGACACCCCCGAACGCTTCGACTACGCGCTCCAGGCGGTAGAGGGTTCCTACGACATCGCAGCCCCCGGCACGGAGTTCTCGGCGAGCCCGGTGGTGCTGGAACGTATCGCCTGACCTGGGGTTTCCTCTTTCGGGTGAACGGGATCGGTGGACCGCTGCCGGTCCCGTTCGGCATGCTGGGATCGGTGACGCACCGATTGGAGACCGCCATGGGCGCACTCACCGTGAGCCAGGACCCCGAGCAGAGCTGGGACGACCTCGTCCGGTTCTGGGAGGAGATGGAATGGCCCGAGGGCAGCAAGGTGGAGATCATCGAGGGGATCATCACCGTGTCACCTGCTCCCGCGTTTGGCCACAACGTGATCGCGGCTCGCATCCAGCGTCGCCTCTACTCAGTGATTCCCGAGGACTGGGAAATCTTCCAGACCCTGGCGATCGCCGTGCCTTCGCGTCTGGGCATGCTCATCCCGGACCTGGTGGTGACTCCGGTGCCGGAACACCCGGAGGCGGACTCCCACATCCCTGCCGCGCTCGCCGAACTCGTCGTCGAGGTGACCTCCAAGTCCAACGCCCGCCACGACCGCGTCAGCAAGCCCGCCGCCTATGCCACCGCGGGCATTCCGCTGTACCTCCTCGTCGACCGCTGGGCCCCCGATGGCCCGACCGTGACGCTCTACGGAGAGCCCAAGGGCGACGTCTACCGCCCCCTCAGCACCGCCAAGTTCGGCGAGGCCATCAAGCTCCCCGCTCCCTTCGACGTCGTCATCGACACCAGCGAGTTCCCGGCCGAGTAGGACTCATCACGCCCCGATGAGTTGGCCCCGCCCGCCCGGTCTACAGCACGTGGACGCTAAGACACCCCCCGTACTCGTGCTGCCCGGCCCCGTCGCGAAAGGCGAGGTGAGCGGGCTCTGTGATGACGTGCGGGCGCTGCTGGAAGGCACCGGAGCCGGGGTCGTCGTATGTGATGTGGGTGGGCTCGGGCCGCCCGGGCTCGGGGTCGTGGATCTGCTTGCCCGGCTGGAGCTGGCCGCGCGGCGGGCCGGGGGGCGGATACGGCTGCGGGATGCCGATCCGGCGCTACCTGCCCTCCTCGACCTCGTCGGGCTCCGCTTCGAGGTGGAGGGGCAGGCCGAACAGCGGGAACCAGCGCTTCGTGTCGAGGAAGAAGTGGAACCCGGTGAGGCGGCCGTCTGATATTTCCAGGACCTGGATGGACCAAGGGGTGAAGCCGCCCGCCTCCGGGTCCGGCTTGTACTGGGCGAAGCCGGGCAGGCCGTTGACCTCGACCGGCAGCAGCCGGGAGCCCGCGCAGGCGGAGCCCAGGGTCGTCATGAAGCCGGTGATGTCGTCGAGGCCGGTCAGCCACAGGTCGAACGGCGGCATCGTCATGACCGCGTCCTCGTGCAGCAGCGCCGTCAGCGCCGTCATGTCGTACCCCTCGAACGCCTTCACATAGCGCTCCAGGAGCCTTTGCTGCTCCTCGTCCAGCGGGTCCGACACCGCCGCCCCGGCACCCCTGTCCTCCCGCTCCGCGAGCGTCGCCCGCGCCCGCTGCAGCGCGCTGTTGACCGAGGCCACCGTGGTGCCCAGCAGCTCGGCGACCTCGCTCGCCCTCCAGGCCAGCACCTCGCGCAGGATCAGCACCGCCCGCTGCTTGGGCGGCAGGTGCTGCAGGGCCGCCATGAAGGCGAGCCGGATCGACTCCTTGGCGACGGCCGTCTCCGCCGGGTCACCGGCCGTGGGCAGCACGCGCGCGTCCGGCACCGGCTCCAGCCAGGTGTTGTCCGGACGAGGGGAGAGGGCCGCCTGCGCCAGGGGCGTCGAGTCCGACAGATCCACCGGCCTCGCCCGCTTGTTGCCCGCCGTCAGCATGTCCAGGCAGACGTTCGTCGCGATCCGGTACAGCCACGAGCGGAGGCTCGAGCGGCCCTCGAACTTGTCGTAGCTCCGCCAGGCCCGGACCAGGGTGTCCTGTACCGCGTCCTCGGCCTCGAAGGCGGAGCCGAGCATGCGGTAGCAGTAGCCGGTCAGCTCGGTGCGGTGCTTCTCCAGTGCGACGTCGAGGTCCGTCGTCGCCGTGCCGTTGCCCATCGTCCACCCACCCCTGTGGCTGTTCCTGTGCCGCGCCTTCGCGCTCCAGCACTTCGGAAGCTACCGCAGGCCACTGACAATGGCCCCTGGGGCGGGTAAAGGGCCAGGTCAGCGATTTGGCTCACCCCGAGGCCCCGTTGCCGGAGCGGTTCAGTGCGCGACGGCCGGTTCCCGGCGCACCGCCACCCGGGCCGCCCGCGATCCGAGCACCGTGATCGTCACGACGCCGAGCACCGCCAGGACACCCACGCCGACCGTCCCGGCCCAGCCGCCCGCGTGGAAGGCCATCGCGCCCACCGTGCTGCCGGCGCTGGAGCCGACGTAGTACGCGGACTGGTAGAGAGCGGCGGCCTGGGCGCGGCCCTCGGTGGCCGTCCTGCTGACCGCCGAGGACGCCACCGCGTGGCCCGCGAAGAAGCCCGCCGTGATCAGGACCAGGCCCAGCAGCACCAGCGGGAACGAGTCGGCCAGGGACAGCAGCAGGCCCGCCGCCGTCGTACCGGCGGCCAGATAGAGCGCGCCGCGGCGGCCCAGGCGGCCGACCAGCCGCCCCGCCGTCGACGCGGAGACCGTGCCGACCAGATACACCAGGAAGATCGAGCCGACGATGCCCTGCGGCAGCCCGAACGGCTCCTGCGTCAGGCGGTAGCCGATCACCGTGTACACACCGCCGAACACCGTCATGAACAGCGCGCCGATCGCGTACAGCCGGCGCAGCAGCGGGTCGGACAGATGGTCGCGGACCGTGTCGGCGAGCACGCGTGGGCGCAGCGAGCCCGCCGTGAAGTGCCGCGGGGCCGGCAGGAGCAGACGGAAGGCCACTGCGCAGCCGACCGCGATCACGCCGATCACACCGACGGCCACCCGCCAGCCCCACTCCTGCGCCACCCAGCCGGTGATGACCCGGCCGCTCATCCCGCCGATGCTGTTGCCCGCGACGAACAGCCCGATCGCCGTGACCAGGGCCCTGGGCCGGACCTCCTCGGCCAGGTACGCCGTCGCCGACGCCGGGAGCCCGGCCAGCGCCGCGCCCTGCAGCGCCCGCAGCACCACCAGCGCGCCGATCGAGGGCGCGAAGGGGACCAGCATGCCCACGGACACCGCGACCGCAAGCGAGGCCGTCATGACCGTACGGCGGCCGAAGCGCTCCGACAGCGCGCTCATCGGCAGGACGAACAGCGCCAGGCCGCCCGTCGCGGCGGCCACCGTCCAGCTCGCCTCGCCGGCCGCCACCCCGAACTCGCCGGAGATCAGCGGCAGCAGCGCCTGTGTGGAGTAGAGGAGCGCGAAGGTCGCGACACCCGCGAGGAACAGGGCGAGGCTCATCCGGCGGTAGCCGGGGCCGCCCGGGGCCATGCGGGAGTCGGGAGCGGAAGCCGTACGGGAGTCGGAGGCGGAGACGGACGGGACGGCGCCCACGACGGTGGACGCCCCGGTACTGGCGGGAGACATGCCTCGAAGCTACGTACGGCCCGACTCATCCGTCCAATGCACGGACTCGTCATAATCGTTCCTATGGTGCATCAGCAGAGGTCACAGTCCCGCCTGTCACCGTCCAGTGACACAGAAGACATGGCCGACATGGCGCGGCTGCTCGCCCCACGCCTCGCCTACTTCGCCGCGGTCGCCCGCACCGAGCACGTCACCCGGGCCGCGCAGGAGACCCAGGTCCCGCAATCGACCCTGTCCCGGGCCATGGTCCGTCTCGAACGCGACCTGGGCGTCGACCTGTTCGCCCGCCGCGGCCGTACCGTCTCCCTCACCCCGGCCGGCCGCACCTTCCTCACCTCCGTCGAACGCGCCCTCGCCGAGATCGAGCGCGCCGCCGACGAGGTCCGCGCCGACGCGGACGCGGGCACCGGCAAGGTCGCCTTCGGCTTTCTGCACACCATGGGCGCCGAGACGGTCCCCGGCCTTCTCCACGCCTTCCGCGCCGACCATCCGCGCGTCCGCTTCAGCCTCGTCCAGAACTACGGCGAGGCGATGCTCGAAGGCCTGCGGGCGGGCGAACTGGACCTGTGTCTGACCTCCCCGGTCCCGGACGCCCCCGACCTGGTGGCCCGCCGCCTGGACGAGCAGAAACTCCGGCTGGTCGTCCCCGCCGACCACCCGCTGTCCGGCCGCAGACGCATCCGCCTCGCCGAGGCGGCCGACGAAACCTTCGTCACCCTGGAGGCCGGCTACGGCCTGCGCCGCATCACCGACGACCTGTGCCGCGAGGCCGGCTTCAAGCCGCGGGTCGCCTTCGAGGGCGAGGAGGCGGAGACCCTGCGCGGTCTGGTCGCGGCGGGCCTCGGCGTCGCCCTGCTGCCCCCGCCGCCCTTCCCCCGCCCCGGGGTGGTGGAGCTGACGGTCACGGCTCCGCGGGCGGTACGGGAGATCGGCGTGGCATGGCTGGACGGCCATCCGGACACACCTCCGGTGGCCGCGTTCAAGAAGTTCCTGCTCTCGAAGCGGGGCAACCTGCTCGCCTGAGCGTCACGCCCGGTGCAACGACCGTCCGAACCCCACGGCCAGCGGCATCCGCAGCCCCAGGGGCGGCGGAGCGGCCAGCGCGTCCTCCACGGGGCGGGAGAGCGGATGCCCGAACAGCGCGCCCATCACGAAGTCCGAGGCGAGGGCGTGCACCTCGTCGCGGTACTGGTGCAGCGCGTGTCCGTCCGCGTGCACCTCGAACCGGCACACCTCCCGGTTCGCCTTCTTCGCCCGCGCCGCCAGCCGGAACGACAGCTCGGGATCGGTCCGCTCGTCATTGGTGCCGTGCACGATCAGCACCCGGCGTCCCGCGAGCTGCTTCACGGGTTCCGGCGCGGCCGCGACATCGTCCTCCGGCAGCCAGGGGGCGATCGCCACCACGGAGTTGACCGCCTCGTGCCCGCTCGCGCGCAGCGCCGCCCGGCCGCCCATCCCCACGCCGACCAGGCAGACGGGGACGTCGCCGTAGCGCCGCAGGACCTCGTCCACGGCCCAGGCCGCGTCCGCCGCCAGATGCGCCTCGCTGCCGTTCCAGCCGCGATAGCGATAGTGGACGACATGAGTAGCCAGCCCCTCGGCGCGCCCCGCGCGCGCGAGTGTCCTGCCGAGGGAGCGGACGGAGGCCGTCGCCCATACGGAGGACGGCTTTCTGGCCGAGACCTCCTCACCGCCGGGGAGCAGCAGCGCCACCCCGCTCACCGCCGTCGGCTCCTGGCCGACTGCCCTTCCCAGCCTGGCCGTTCGCACCGGCGCCGATTGGTGTGCCATGACAGAACAGTGTCAGAAATAAGGGTGTACGCGACCCGTCCGTGGGGTCACTGTTACGTATCGACGAATTCGTACACCGAGCCGTCTACGCGCGTAGGCGTTAGAGTGCGGAAATGACGAGCCAGACTGCCCAGACTGGGAACGTCCCGACGCCGGACCAGATCCGCCGGGCGCCCAAGGTTGTGCTGCACGATCATCTCGACGGCGGTCTCCGTCCCGGGACCGTCGTCGACCTGGCCCGGGAAACGGGCTACTCCCAGCTCCCCGAGACCGATCCCGACAAGCTCGGCGTCTGGTTCCGCGAAGCGGCCGACTCCGGCTCCCTGGAGCGGTACCTGGAGACCTTCTCGCACACCGTCGGCGTGATGCAGACCCGCGACGCGCTGGTCCGGGTCGCCCGTGAGTGCGCCGAGGACCTCGCCGAGGACGGGGTCGTCTACGCCGAGGTGCGCTACGCGCCCGAACAGCACCTGGAGGGCGGGCTCAGCCTCGAAGAGGTCGTCGAGGCCGTCAACGAGGGCTTCCGGCAGGGGGAGCGGCTCGCCCGGGAGGGCGGCCACCGCATCCGGGTCGGCGCCCTGCTCACCGCGATGCGGCACGCGGCCCGCTCCCTGGAGATCGCCGAACTCGCCAACCGCTACCGCGACCTGGGCGTCGTCGGCTTCGACATCGCGGGCGCCGAGGCCGGCTACCCGCCCACCCGGCACCTCGACGCGTTCGAGTACCTCAAGCGCGAGAACAACCACTTCACCATCCACGCCGGTGAGGCCTTCGGGCTGCCGTCCATCTGGCAGGCCCTCCAGTGGTGCGGCGCCGACCGGCTCGGGCACGGGGTGCGCATCATCGACGACATCCAGGTCCACGAGGACGGCTCCGTGAAGCTCGGACGGCTCGCCTCGTACGTACGCGACAAGCGCATCCCCCTGGAGCTGTGCCCGAGCTCCAACCTCCAGACCGGAGCCGCTGCCTCGTACGCCGAACACCCCATCGGGCTGCTGCGCCGGCTGCACTTCCGGGCCACCGTGAACACGGACAACCGTCTGATGTCCCACACCAGCATGAGCCGGGAATTCGAGCACCTCGTCGAAGCATTCGGTTACACGCTCGACGACATGCAGTGGTTCTCCGTCAATGCGATGAAATCAGCGTTCATTCCTTTCGATGAACGGCTGGCCATGATCAATGACGTCGTCAAGCCGGGATATGCCGAGCTGAAATCCGAATGGCTGTTCCAGCAAACCGCCTCCACCAGCGGTTCTGTCGATTCCGAGGACTGATCGGAGGCAGGCGGGGTGCACGGAATGCGGACGGGTTTCACCATCCGTCCGCATTTCGGTGTTTGCGGCGGGTGGCCCGGCGTGTTTACGGTCGTGGACCGCTCGGAACGTTTCTTGATTCCTCGTCATCGCATTCGTCATCGCATTCAAGGACGCATTCACCATGAAGCAGTCTGCTGTCAAGACCCTCGGTGTCGCCGCCCTCGGTGCCGCCTTCGCTGCCGTGGGCGCCGGCGCGGCCAACGCGGCCCCGGCCGTCCCGGACGCCACCCAGGCCCTGGACGGCGTCACCAAGACGCTGCCGGCCGAGAACGTCGGCAAGGCACTGCCCGGCGCCGGTGAGGCGCTCACCCAGGGCCAGGCCGTGGTCGGCACGGGCCTGGCCGCCGCCCAGCCGGCCGCCGAGCGGGTGCTCGCCCAGGGCCCGACCGCGCCGGTCAAGGGTCTCCTCGGCGGTCTGCCGCTGCAGGGGCTGCCCACGCACGGCCTGCCGGTGAACGGGATCCCGCTCGGCTGACCACCACCGAACCCCCACACGCGGCTGGGGCGCACCCGGAGCGTCCGGGGCGCCCCAGTGGCGTTTACGGGGCGGGGGAGCGGGGGCGGGAGCTCACCAGGCCGTCCGTGCCTTGTCCTCCGACGGGAACAGGATCCACAGCGCTATGTAGAGCAGGAACTGCGGCCCCGGCAGCAGACAGGACACCAGGAAGATCACCCGCATCGTCGTCGCGGAGGTACCGAAGCGCCGTGCCAGCGCGGCACAGACTCCGCCGATCATGCGGCCGTGGGTGGGGCGGGCGAGGGAGTTCATGTCGGCGTGCGCTCCTTTTGATGGCTCGGTCGCCTGCGGGGCGCCTCCGGTGCGCCCCTTCGGCTCCTTCGCGGCCGGCGCGTCGGGAAAGGGGGCGTTGGTGGGCCCTGGCTGTTGGTCGGTGTGGGCTGGTTGGCTGCCCAACTGTCGACAACGTTACGGAGATGAAGCGGACAAGGGGTCGCTCTATGGGGCGATCCCGACCCTGGGAATCGTCGGGGTGCGACCCTGAGGTGCCTCCTCCTGGAGGACTGTCGTGCGGCTTGTCCGCTTGTCCCTGCGGCGGAGCCAGGCGCGGCCCGCCGGGACGACGGCGAGGTGGGCCAGTGCCACGCCCGCCGTGTTCAGCAGGAGTGAGTCGACGTCGACCACCCGGCCGGGTACGCCGGTCTGCAGCAGGGCGATGCCGAGCGAGATCAGGGTGCCCGCGGCCGACGTACGGATCAGGGAGGCGAGCGGGGAGACGGTGAGCCTGCCGTGGACCGCCGGCAGCAGCACGCCCAGCGGCGCCAGCAGCCCGAGGCCCTCGCCGATCCGTCTGGCCGCCTCGGGCCAGCCCAGCGCCAGGTCGGCCCGGATGCCGGCGAACGGGCGCAGATTGGCGGGCATCACCCAGGGGACGTCCAGCGGCCGCAGCATGAGCCAGGCGACGAATGCCAGATGCGCGACGAGGAGGACACCTCCCGTCGCACGGATGCGGATTGCGGCACTGCCGCCGATGGAGCCTTGACGCTGCACGCCCCCCTAGACGCACCCGTGTGCACGATCGGTTCCGGATCCGTCACGCGCGCGTGCATGAGGCCTCCCACACACCAGGGGTTCGGCCGGCCGTCAGGCCGCCGTCACCTCGCTGGAGGGCGGCTGCGTGGTGCCCGGCCGGGAGCGGACGTCGTCGGTGCACTCGTACCGGCGCAGCGGCTGGTTGCCCGGTCCGCCCAGGATCACCGAGCCGTCGCCCTCGGCCGCCGCCGAGTCGGAGAACGTGCAGACGATCTGGGCGAGGGCGTACGAGGTGAGCTCCTCCGGTGCCGTGCTCAGCCGCAACGTGTCCTCGGGGTCCTTGGGGCGCGGGCCGCTCACGCTCATCCCGCCGTGGACGTACGTCGTGTACCCCGCGTCCCGCTCACTGGGCGAGGGCGTCTCGGCGAGCTGGTCCAGCAGTCCCTGTGCCACGATCACCCGGCGCCTGGCGTCGGGGGTGCCGTCCGGGACGCGCACCGACCGGTCCACGGTGACCAGCGACGCCCGGCACAGCAGGAAGACCTGCACGGGCACCCCCTGCGAGGACTGGGCCGACAGGTCCGGCTCGGCCAGCGAGCACGGCACCCGCGAGGGCGCCGCGCCGAAGTCGGTCGGCACCTCGGTGGCCCGGATGCCGCACCCGGTGAGCACTGCGGCGAGGAGCGGGAGTGCCAGCAGGCGTCGAGCGTTCATGACGCCTCCTCCTTGGAACCGTCGGACGGGCCGCCCTTGTCGTCGTTCTCCTCGGTGAGCCGCGAGGCGTCCCTGGGTAGCCGCAGTGTGAACACCGCGCCGCCCTCGGGCGAGTTGGCGGCGGTGATCGTGCCGCCGTGGATATGGGCGTTCTCCATGGCGATGGACAGCCCGAGACCGCTGCCCTCGGAGCGCGGGCGGGAGGCGCTCGCCTTGTAGAAGCGGTCGAAGACGTGCGGCAGGACGTCCTCGGGGATACCGGGACCGTGGTCCCGTACGGCGATGACCAGCTGGTCGTCGGCGATGCGCACCGACACCCGCACCGGTGAACCGCCGTGCTTGAGGGCGTTGCCGATCAGGTTGGCGAGGATGACGTCCAGGCGCCGGGGGTCGAGACGGGCGTGGATGCCGCGCTCGGCGTCCAGCTCCACCGCGTCCAGCCAGGCGCGGGCGTCGATGCAGGCGGTGATCTGGTCGGCGATGTCGACGTCGTCCAGGACCAGCCGGGCGGTGCCCGCGTCGAAGCGGGTGACCTCCATCAGGTTCTCGACGAGGTCGTTCAGCCGCCGGGTCTCGCTCACCACCAGCCGTACGGCGGGCTCGATCATCGGATCCATGCTCCCGGCCTCCGAGTCCAGCTCCTCCTCCAGCACCTCCGTGACGGCGGTGATGGCGGTGAGCGGCGTACGGAGCTCGTGGGACATGTCGGCCACGAACCGCCGGGACGAGTCGTCCCGCGCGGCCATGTCGGCGACCCGTTTCTCCAGCGCCTCGGCCGCCTTGTTGAACGTCCGCGACAGATCAGCCAGTTCGTCGGTGCCCGACACCCTGAGCCGGGTGTCCAGCTTGCCCTCGCCGAGCCGCCGGGCGGCGACCCCGAGCCGGTGCACCGGCTTGAGCACGGTCGTCGCGGCGGCCTGCGCGAGCAGCGCCGAGCCGATCAGCGCGAGGCCGGTGGCGATACCGAGCGACCAGGCGAGGGAGTTGAGGTCCTTCGCCTCCGGCTCCAGGGACTTCACCATGTAGCCGGTGGGACCGCCGCCGATCACCTTCGTACCGGCCACCAGATAGGGGGTGCCGTGCTCGACGACCCGCTGCCAGTACAGGTGGTACGGCGACGTGTTGCTGCCCGTCACCTCCTGCTGCTTGTTCACCGCGGCGCGCAGCGACTTGGGCACGTCCTCCAGCGCGAACCCGTTCAGGCCGCCGGAGTTGCCGTACACCGTCTTGCCGTTCGCGTCCTCGCCGACCAGCAGCACGCTGAAGCGCTGGCTGCTGGTGGCCATCTGGCCCGCGGTGCGCTGCAGTTCGTCCTGGGTGGGGTGCACGGGCAGCGCGCCCGCGCGGTTCTGCATCTCCTGCTGGAAGTCGCGCAGCACCGCGTCCTGGGTACGGGTGAGCACGGCCTCCCGGTTGAGCCAGTAGGCGATGCCCGACGCCGACACGGCGGCCGTCAGCGCCACCAGCCCGAAGACCACGACCAGACGCAGCCGCAGACTGGTGAAGCGCAGCCGTGACACGGTTCCCTTACGACCCGCGGCCCAGCCGCGGATACCCCCTTGCGCGTCGGTCACTGAGGCGTGTCCAGGCGGTAGCCGACACCACGCACGGTACGGATCAGCGTCGGGGACGACGGCACGTCCTCCACCTTGGCGCGCAGCCGCTGCACGCACGCGTCCACCAGCCGGGAGTCACCCAGGTAGTCGTGCTCCCACACCAGCCGCAGCAACTGCTGCCGGGACAACGCCTGGCCGGGCCGCCGGCTCAGCTCCAGGAGCAGCCGCAGCTCGGTCGGCGTGAGCTGCAGGTCCTCGCCGTTCTTGGTCACGGTCATCGCCGAGCGGTCGATGACGAGGCTGCCGAAGGTCGCCGAGTCGCTGGACTCCCGTTCCCCGCGCCGCAGCACGGCCCGGATCCGGGCGTCCAGCACACGGCCCTGCACGGGCTTGACGACATAGTCGTCGGCGCCGGACTCCAGCCCGACCACCACGTCGATGTCGTCGCTGCGCGCGGTCAGCAGAATGATCGGCAGCTGGTCCGTGCGCCGGATGCGCCGGCACACCTCGAACCCGTCGATGCCCGGCAGCATCACATCCAGCACGATCAGGTCCGGTCGCTGCTCGCGCAGCAGTTTCAGTCCGTCCTCACCGGTGGCAGCGGTGGCCACACGGTGTCCCTGGCGCGTCAGTGAGAGCTCCAGGGCCGTGCGGATGGCGTCGTCGTCCTCGATCAGCAACAGGGAAGGCACGGGGCTCATTCTGGCCCATGGAGGGGCGTTCGTACGAGCCGTGGGGCCGGGAGCTGCCCGGAATCCCGCTACCGCCACCACCTGTGCACATTCCGTGATTCCTCTGTGGCCGACCCCTGTGACAGGTCTGTGACAGTCGGCGGACACGGCCATGAAGGTCCCCGGGCAAGCTTTTCGGCACAGGCAAGGAAGCAATGCCGAAGCCAGACCGAACACCGGAAGTCCACGACGGGGGCGCGAGATGAACACGCTGCACAGCATGAGCACCAGCGCAGTGATCACGCGTCTGCACGACGTGAACCGGGGTTCCGAGAAGTCCGGTGCCGTGAGCGGGCGGGGGTGCGCTCGCGGCGCCGGGCGTCAGCACACCACGTTCATGTCGGTGGTTGACGCTCATACGGGGGGAAGCAGCACGGGGGTCACGGGGGCCCACGGGGGAACCGCGTACAGGGAGGACACGGGGGAGCGCCGCTCGCTGACGGAGGCGGAGTTCACCGCCTACGTCCAGGAGCGCCGCGCCTCCCTGTACGCGACCGCCTATCACCTGACCGGTGACCGCTTCGAGGCCGAGGACCTGCTGCAGAGCGCGCTGTTCTCGACGTACCGGGCGTGGGACCGGATCAGCGACAAGGCGGCGGTCGGCGGGTATCTCCGCCGCACCATGACGAACCTGCACATCAGCGCCTGGCGGCGCCGCAAGCTCAACGAGTACCCGACCGAGGAACTGCCGGAGACGCCCGGCGACACGGACGCGATGCGCGGCACGGAACTGCGCGCTGTCCTGTGGCAGGCGCTGGCCCGGCTGCCCGAACTCCAGCGCACCATGCTGGTCCTGCGCTACTACGAGGGCCGCACGGACCCGGAGATCGCGGAGATCCTCGACATCAGTGTCGGCACGGTGAAGTCCAGCATCTGGCGCTCGCTGCGCCGGCTGCGCGAGGACGAGGTCCTCAGCTTCGGCCGTGACGAGGAGAACGCCTTCGGCGAGTTGGTCGCCTGAAGGTCGGAGGGGAACGGGGAAACCGGGGGTCCGGGGGGACTCACGGGGGAAGTACCGGGGGAAGTACGGGGGAGCTCCACCACGGGGGACGCGGGGGAGCGCAGGAAAGCGGGACTGGAGGGCCGGGGGGTCCGTCCAGTCCCGTTTCCGTGTGTACGGCTCCTGCGCTCGGTCAGGCCACGGCTAGGCCGCCGTCTGCGCCCGCACCTGCCGCCTCGCCGACGCGGCCGCCAGCCTGCCCAGTGCCTCGTCACGGTCGCAGGAGTGGGCGCCCAGTGACACCTGGCGGGTGACGATCGACCGCTCCGCGCGCATCAGCCGCCAGCCGCGGCGCAGCAGGAACGGCACCGACTTGCGGCCCTCCTTCAGGTCCCGCAGGAAGCGGCGCCGGAAGGTGGTGAACGGCCCGCGGTTCAGACACAGGGCGTCGGCCAGGAGGCCCAGCTCACGACAGCGCTCCACGATCTCGGCGGCGAAGATGCCCTCCGCGATGAACAGCGGGGTGCGCTCGATGCACAGCGTTTCCTCGCCGGTCCGCGCGCTTTGCGAGATGTCGTACACCGGTACGGTCGTCGATCCCGTGGCGCACAGCCGCGCGATGGCCTCGACCGCGACGTCCGCGTCCCAGGACAGCGGATGGTCCCAGTCGATGTCCGAACTCCCCTCCACCAGCGGCAGTGTCGGGTCGTCGCCCTCCTTGTAGAAGTCGTCGAGGCGCAGCACGGGAAGCCCGGAACGGGCGGCGACGAGTGACTTGCCCGAGCCCGAGGGGCCGCACAGCAGCACCACACGGGCGGGAGACGGAGGATGAATGCTCACGGAACACCAGTTTGACGCATGGCAAGCGTCCTGCCGACCCCACGGGTCGGCTTTGGAACGTGCGTCACACAACAATTGAGTGTGCGTCGCGGCTCAACTACCCTCTGTGTCGACTCGATTACCTTGTGCACCGGAAGGCGGCACCAGCAATGGCCCGACACGCGTCCCCCCACAACCCGACCGCGCGGCGCGCCCTGATCGCGCTCGCGACCGCCGGAGCGGCCCTGGGGGCGGGCGCGGCGACGGCGTCCGCCGCGGGCCCGCTCGTCGACTTGCCGTCGCGGTCCACCTCGCTCGGCAACGTCGACCCGGCGGAGGGCGCGCAGAGCCTGACCGGCACGCTGGGCTACGCCCTCGGCCCGGTCGCCGGCCTCAAGCCGAACCCCCTCGCGGGCACCGGCGCCGACCCGCTCGACAACGGAGTCGGCACCCAGCTCGCCGACTTCAAGCCCATCACCTCGAGGGCCCTGACCGGCCCGGTGGCACAGGCGGACTCCCTCGGCGCGGTACCCGTGGTGGGTCAGGCGACGAAGCTGCTGGGCGGACTGGGCTGACGTCTCCATGACGAGGAGAGCCGTGCCGCCCCCGGACGGAGGGGTGGCGCGGCTCTCGGTCTGTGTGTGGGCTCAGTACGACTCGGCACGGCTCAGTACGACGAGCCCGAGGCGCCCAGTGATCCCGTCGGGTGCCAGACCGTCTTCGTCTCCAGGAACGCCGTCATGCGGTCGATGCCCGGCGTGGTCGAATAATCCACAGGCTGTGGACGAAGTACGCGCTTCAGGTTGTCGGCCGCCACGATCTCCAGCTCCTTCGCCAGGGTCTCGTCCGCGCCCGCGAGGTCGATCGCGTTGACGTCCTGGTGCGCGGCGAGCGGCGTGGCGATCTCCGCCGTACGGCCGGAGAGGACGTTGACGACACCGCCGGGCAGGTCGGAGGTGGCCAGCACCTCGCCCAGGGAGAGGGCCGGGAGCGGGGACTTCTCCGACGCCACGACCACCGCCGTGTTGCCCGTCGCGATCACCGGGGCGATCACCGAGACCAGACCGAGGAAGGACGACTCCTGGGGGGCCAGGACCGTGACCACGCCAGTCGGTTCGGGGGAGGAGAGGTTGAAGAACGGGCCCGCGACCGGGTTGCCGCCGCCCACGACATGGGCGATCTTGTCGGTCCAGCCCGCGTACCACACCCAGCGGTCGATCGCGGCGTCCACCTGCGCCGCGGCCTTGGCCTTGGACAGGCCCTCCGCGTCGGCGACCTCCCGGACGAACTGCTCCTTGCGGCCCTCCAGCATCTCCGCGACGCGGTAGAGGATCTGGCCGCGGTTGTACGCCGTCGCGCCGGACCAGGCACCGAACGCCTTGCGCGCCGCGACCACCGCGTCGCGGGCGTCCTTGCGCGACGAAAGCGGTGCGTTCGCCAGCCAGTTGCCCTTGCCCGCCGCGCCAGCGGCTGATGTCCGCGTCGTCACCTCGTACACCCGGCCGCTCTCGGAACGCGGGAACTTCCCGCCGACGTACAGCTTGTAGGTCTTGAAGACGGAGAGTCGCTCAGTCTTTTCGGTCTTGTCAGACATCGAGGTACGCCTCCAGGCCGTGGCGGCCGCCCTCGCGGCCGAAGCCCGACTCCTTGTAGCCGCCGAAGGGCGAGGTCGGGTCGAACTTGTTGAACGTGTTGGACCAGACGACGCCCGCACGGAGCTTGCCGGCCACGGCGAGGATCCGCGAACCCTTCTCCGTCCAGATGCCCGCCGACAGGCCGTACTGCGTGTTGTTGGCCTTGGCGACGGCCTCGTCGGGCGTACGGAAGGTGAGGACCGACAGCACCGGGCCGAAGATCTCGTCGCGGGCGACGGTGTGCGCCTGGGTGACGTTCGTGAACAGCGTCGGGGCGAACCAGTAGCCGGAGGTCGGCAGTTCGCAGGCCGGGGACCAGCGCTCGGCGCCCTCCGCCTCGCCCTGCTCGACGAGCGTGGTGATGCGGGAGAGCTGCTCGGCGGAGTTGATCGCGCCGATGTCGGTGTTCTTGTCCAGCGGGTCGCCGAGGCGCAGCGTGGCCAGGCGGCGCTTGAGGGAGTCCAGCAGCTCGTCGTGGATCGACTCCTGGACGAGGAGCCGGCTGCCCGCGCAGCACACCTGGCCCTGGTTGAAGAAGATGCCGGTCACGATGCCCTCGACGGCCTGGTCGATCGGGGCGTCGTCGAAGACGATGTTGGCGCCCTTGCCGCCCAGTTCGAGGGTGAGCTTCTTCTGGGTGCCGGCGACCGTGCGGGCGATCTCCTTGCCCACGGCGGTGGAGCCGGTGAAGGCGACCTTGTTCACGTCCGGGTGCGCGACCAGCGCCGCGCCCGCGTCGCCGTACCCCGGAAGGATGTTGACGACGCCCTTGGGCAGGCCCGCCTGGCGGCAGATGTCCGCGAAGAACAGCGCCGACAGGGGCGTGGTCTCGGCCGGCTTGAGGACGACCGTGTTGCCGGTCGCCAGCGCCGGGGCGATCTTCCACGCCAGCATCAGCAGCGGGAAGTTCCAGGGGATGACCTGGCCCGCGACGCCCAGCGGACGCGGGTCGGCACCGAAGCCGGCGTGGTCGAGCTTGTCCGCCCAGCCCGCGTAGTAGAAGAAGTGCGCGGCGACCAGGGGGAGGTCGGCGTCGCGGGTCTCCTTGATCGGCTTGCCGTTGTCCAGCGTCTCCAGGACGGCCAGCTCGCGGCTGCGCTCCTGGATGATCCGCGCGATGCGGAACAGGTACTTGGCGCGCTCGGAGCCGGGCAGCGCGGACCACTTCTCGAACGCCTTGCGGGCGGCCCTGACCGCGCGGTCGACATCCGCCTCGCCGGCCTGGGCGACCTCGGAGAGGACCTCCTCGGTCGACGGGCTGACCGTCTTGAAGACCTTGCCGTCGGCGGCCTCGGTGAACTCGCCGTCGATGAACAGGCCGTACGAGGGCGCGATGTCGACGACCGAGCGGGACTCGGGTGCGGGTGCGTAATCGAAAGCCATGGGGGATCAGTCCACCGTCACGTAGTCGGGGCCGGAGTAGCGGCCGGTGGCCAGCTTCTGGCGCTGCATCAGCAGGTCGTTCAGCAGCGAGGAGGCGCCGAACCGGAACCAGTGGTTGTCCAGCCAGTCCTCGCCGACGGTCTCGTTGACCAGGACCAGGAACTTGATGGCGTCCTTGGTGGTGCGGATGCCGCCGGCGGGCTTCACGCCGATCTGGATGCCGGTCTGGGCACGGAAGTCGCGGACGGCCTCCAGCATGAGGAGGGTGTTCGCGGGGGTCGCGTTGACGCCGACCTTGCCGGTCGAGGTCTTGATGAAGTCGGCCCCGGCCAGCATCCCGAGCCAGCTCGCCCGGCGGATGTTGTCGTACGTGGACAGCTCGCCGGTCTCGAAGATGACCTTCAGGCGGGCGGACGTCCCGCAGGTCTCCTTCACGGCGGTGATCTCGTCGTACACCTTCATGTAGTGGCCCGCGAGGAACGCCCCGCGGTCGATGACCATGTCGATCTCGTCGGCGCCCGCGGCGACGGCGTCACGCACGTCGGCCAGCTTCACGTCGAGGGCGGCGCGGCCGGCCGGGAAGGCGGTGGCGACCGAGGCGACCTTGACGTCCGGAACTCCGCCGGCGGCAAGGATCGCCTCCTTGGCGACGGCCACCATGTCGGGGTAGACGCACACGGCCGCCGTGGTCGGGGTCGTACGGTCCGTCGGGTCGGGATGGACCGCCTTGGCGCCGAGGGCCCGGACCTTGCCCGGGGTGTCCGCGCCTTCCAGCGTCGTCAGGTCGACCATCGAGATGGCGAGGTCGATGGCGTACGCCTTCGCGGTGGTTTTGATGGAGCGGGTGCCGAGGGAGGCGGCGCGCGCCTCCAGGCCCACCGCGTCGACGCCGGGCAGCCCATGGAGGAAGCGGCGCAGCGTGCTGTCGGACGCGGTGACGTCAGCGAGGGCAGCGGGTGCAGTAATGGGCATGGTCACCAGACGAGCATATCTACGCGCGTAGCGGCTGTATACCCCCGGGTGCTCATCGTGTGCTTCGCGACCACGTATGAGCACGATCGGCGGCGTCGGGCAGAATCGGGAGCATGACGACCCCGGACCACCAGTCACCCGCGCCACAGCCTCCGGTGCCCACCGCGAAGGACCGGATCTACCGCTCGCCCATGGGGATCGCGGGCGGTGTGATGCTGCTCGCCATCGTCTTCTGGCTCGGCGTCGACGCGCTGACCAGGGGGCACGGCCACACGCCCTGGCTGGCGCTGGCCACGCTGATCCTGCTGATCCCGCTGGTGGTCGCCTTCACCCTGCGCCCGGCCGTGTTCGCCAACGAGGACCGGATCCGCATCCGCAACCCCCTCCGCGTGATCACCGTGCCCTGGGGCGAGGTCGCCGCCCTGCGTTCCGGATACTCCAACGAGGTCGTCGCCAAGTCCGGTACCAAGTACCAGCTCTGGGCCGTCCCCGTCTCCCTCCGGGCCCGTAAGAAGGCCGCGCGACACCAGGACCGGGCCGCCACGGAGGCGCGCGGGGCGGCAGACCGGGGGCGTCGGCGCGCGGCGGCCTCGGCTTCGGCGGGGCGCGCGACAGCGTCGCTGCGAGCGGCCCGACCCGCGCGCAGACCGACCAGGTCATGGACGACCTCCGTCAGCTCCAGGAGAGCCACGAGCAGGCGGAGACGGCACAGGGCGAGATCACGGTCCGCTGGGCGTACGAGATCGCGGCGCCCGCGGTGGCCGGGGCGGTGCTGCTGGTGATCCTGCTGGCGGTGTGGTGAGCCGACGGCGGGCTTGAGGGTTCACAGCGACATGGCCGCGGCCGGTCCGGTTCAGGGCGCGCTCGGCCACACCAGCAGCATGTACGCGCCGCAGTACGCCGAGACCGCCACTGCCGCCGTCAGCGCCAGCGCACGGTGGCGCCGGGAGGCGCGGGACAGATGCAGGGCGAGCGGGAGGAGCAGTGGGAAGGCGGGGAGCAGGAAGCGGGCGCGCGGGAAGTAGACGCCGCCGCTGCCCAGGGCGATCGTCAGCAGGACGCCGGTGAACACCAGCAGCGGCAGCGGCTGCCGGTCCCACACCGACAGCGCGAACAGCACGGCGGACACCAGCAGCGTGACGGTCACCATGATCAGGAACAGCTCGGGTGTGGAGTCCCGCCCGAACAGCTCCCGCAGCCGGCGCAGGGTCTCCCGGCCGCCGTCCAGCTCGTTGTGCCACAGCCGCTGTACGGCGAAATAGCCGCCCCAGCGGCCCAGGCGCAGGCCCACCCAGCCGACGTACGCGCACCAGCCCAGCGGAGCCAGCAGGGCGCCCGCGAGCGCACGGGCCGAGAAGCCGCGGCGCAGGGCGAGCAGCGCGGCGACGGCGACCGCGGCCGCCACCGCGACACCGGTCGGCCGGGTCAGCCCGGCCAGACACGCGCCCGCACCGGCCCACAGCCAGCGCCGGCCGAGCACCGCGTACAGCGTCCAGGCCGCGAACGCCGTGAACGGCGACTCGGTGTACCCCATCCACTGCACCAGCCCGACCGGAAACGCGGCCCACAGCGTGGTGAGCAGGATCCCGACCCGGCGGCCGTGCAACCGCTCGCCCACCGCGAACACGCCCCAGGCCGCGAGGAACGAGGCGACGACCGCGATGCCCAGCCCGGTACTGGCCCGGCTGCCGGGCGTGACGGCGGCGACGGCCTTCACCAGCAGCGGGTAGAGCGGGAAGAAGGCGAGGTTGTTCGAGTCGTACGCGGTGCCCAGCACGCGCGCGTACCCGTGGTCCGCGATCCCGAGGTACCAGCGGGCGTCCCACTGCGTCGCCAGCATGGGCCAGATGCCGTGATGCCGGCGGTGCGCCCACAGGGCGAGGAACAGCAGCCCCGTGAGCCGTACGGCGAGAAAGGCGCCGAGGGCGGGAGCCGCGAGCCGGAGGCTGCGCGCCAGCCGTGGTCGGCCGGGGTTCGGGGTGGGGGGTCGCCGGCTGCCCGGGATGTGCCCGCGAGGGGCGGTGTCGGGGGCGGTGGAGGACACGGCGGCGGCTCCGGTGCTCGGCGGGCGGTACCGGTTCACCGTCCCCCGGGGGCGCGGCCGGGTACGGAGCGTGCGTCAGCTGTCGCCGCTAAATCACCCGATGGGGTGCCCCCGGCCAGGGGCACCCCATCGGGTGGAACAGGCGTGGCGCCAAGGGCCGCGGCCGCGGCTCCGCGGCTCAGATGCCGGCGGCCGCGGACAGGTCCCGCTTGATGGCGTCGAGCAGGTCGGCCGCCCGGGCACGGGCGGCCGGCAGGTCCGCGTGCGCGGCGACCGGCACGACGACCTCCAGGTAGCACTTCAGCTTGGGCTCGGTGCCGCTGGGGCGGGCGATCACGCGGGCCCCGTCGAGGGTGTAGCGCAGGCCGTCGGTGGGTGGCAGCGTCTCCGTGCCCTTGGTGAGGTCCTCGGCCCTGGTGACGGCCAGACCGGCGAGCTCGGTCGGCGGCTGCTCGCGGAGCCGGCGCATCGCGTCGGCGATGACCGACAGGTCCTGCACCCGCACCGCGAGCTGGTCGGTGGCGTGCAGGCCGTGCTCCATGGCCAGGTCGTCGAGCAGGTCGAGGAGGGTACGGCCCTCCTCCTTCAGCTCGGAGGCCAGCTCGGTGATCAGGAGCGCCGCCGTGATGCCGTCCTTGTCGCGGACGCCGTCCGGGTCGACGCAGTAGCCGAGCGCCTCCTCGTACCCGTAGCGCAGCCCGTCCACCCGGGCGATCCACTTGAAGCCGGTGAGGGTCTCCTCGTACGGCAGCCCCGCCCTCTCGGCGATCCGGCCGAGCAGGGAGGAGGAGACGATCGACTCGGCGAAGGTGCCGCGGGCGCCGCGCCGTACGAGGTGGGCGGCGAGGAGGGAGCCGACCTCGTCGCCACGGAGCATGCGCCACTCGCCGGCGTCCCGCACGGCGACGGCACAGCGGTCGGCGTCGGGGTCGTTGGCGATGACGAGGTCGGGCTCGGTCGCGCGGGCCCTGGCGAAGGAGAGGTCCATCGCCCCCGGCTCCTCCGGGTTGGGGAAGGCGACGGTCGGGAAGTCCGGGTCCGGCTCGGCCTGCTCGGCGACTAGGGCGGGCTCCGGGAACCCGGCGCGGGCGAAGGCGGCGAGGAGCACGTCCTTGCCGACGCCGTGCATCGCCGTGTAGACGGTACGGGCGCTGCGCGGGGAGCCCTCGGCGAGTACGGCGTCGGTACGGGCGAGATAGGCCTCGAGGACGGCGTCGTCGAGGATCTCCCAGCCCGCGTCCGGACGCGGGACGTCGTCCAGCGAGACGATCGCGTCGATCTCGGCGGCGATCTCGGCGTCGGCGGGCGGGACGATCTGCGATCCGTCGCCGAGGTAGACCTTGTAGCCGTTGTCGCGGGGCGGGTTGTGGCTGGCGGTGACCTCCACGCCGGCGACCGCGCCGAGGTGCCTTATCGCGAAGGCGAGGACGGGAGTGGGGAGCGGGCGGGGCAGTACGGCGGCGCGCAGCCCGGCGCCCGTCATGACGGCGGCGGTGTCGCGGGCGAAGTCGGCGGACTTGTGCCGGGCGTCGTAGCCGACGACGACGAGGCCGCCGCCCTGGCCCTGCTTCTTCAGATAGGCGGCGAGACCCGCGGCCGCCCTGATGACGACGGACCGGTTCATCCGCATGGGCCCGGCGCCCAGTTCGCCTCTCAGGCCCGCGGTACCGAACTGGAGGGTGCCGCTGAAGCGCGCGGCGAGCTCGGTGACGTTCCCGGTGCCGATCAGCTCGGTGAGTTCGTCACGGGTGTCCGTGTCGGGGTCCTCGGCGAGCCACGCCTTGGCCCGGGCGATGAGATCGTCGTGCACGTCGGGTCAACCTCTCATGTATGTCGATGTCACGCCTGGGGGCTCCGCCCCCAGACCCACCTTTGCCCACCCACCCGATTCGGTCGGCTGGGAGGCGAGGTGTGGGGGCAGGGGCAGAGGGGCGGAGTTCCGGTCGGGCCCGGGTGGCGGGTCCGTGGGACCCTGCCCCTTGCCCAGTCAACCGTCTGGTTCGGTCGGCTGGGAGGTGAGGCGCGGGGGTGGAGGGGTGGAGTTCCGGTCGGGCCCGGGTGGCGGGTCCTTGGGGGCCTGCCCCTTTGTCCAGTCAACCGTTTGGCTCGGTCGGCTGGGAGGTGAGGCGCGGGGGTGGAGGGGTGGAGTTCCTGCCGGGGCCCGGGTCCGTGAGGGCGCCCGGCCAACCGTCTGGTTCGGAGGGACGGAGTCCCGGTCGAGACCCGGGTGGTGGGTCCCCCCGGCCCCTGCCCCTCTGCCCACTCGACCTGTCCGACCCGTCCGATCCGTCCGACTCGGTCGGCCGGGAAGCGAGGCGCAAGGGCGGGGGGAACGGAGTTCCCGCCGGGCCCGGGCGGTGCTCCGGGCCCCGCTCCCTTTTGCCCGCTCAGCTGTCCGAATCGGTCGGGTGGGAGGGGACTTCCCTCGCCCATCCACTTGTCCGACTCGGCCGGCCGGGAGGCCAGGCGCAGGGGTGCAGGGGGACGGAGTCCCCGGCGGGGTCCGGGGCGGAGCCCCGGGGAGGGGCGCCTCCCGGCCTACCGAGTCGGGTGGGCGGGTGGGCAAGACCCGGGCTACAGCCGACCGAGCACCTGCGTCAGCAGCGAACCCATCCGCGCCGCGCTGTCCCGCCCGGCCTGCAGAACCTCCTCGTGGTTCAGCGGCTCGCCGGTCATCCCCGCCGCGAGGTTGGTGACCAGGGAGATGCCCAGCACCTCGGCCCCGGCCTCGCGCGCCGCGATGGCCTCCAGCACCGTGGACATGCCCACCAGGTCCGCCCCGATCACCCGGGCCATCCGGATCTCGGCCGGCGTC
Organism: Streptomyces sp. HUAS 15-9; assembly: GCF_025642155.1. Taxonomy (NCBI): domain Bacteria; kingdom Bacillati; phylum Actinomycetota; class Actinomycetes; order Kitasatosporales; family Streptomycetaceae; genus Streptomyces; species Streptomyces qianjiangensis. The sequence goes on from NZ_CP106798.1 coordinate 5,445,601, forward strand.
TCGTAGTGCGGCCCGGGGAACTGCGCGTAGACGCCCTCCTCCAGGGAGGGGTCCACCTCCTTGCACAGCGCCCGCAGCCGCGGCGAGTACAGGTCCGTCAGGTCGACGAAGTTCGCCCCGACGATCGGCGAGGTCGCCGTCAGGTTGATGTGGTCGCTGATCAGCACGGGCTGACCGGGCCGCATGCCCTCGCGCAGACCGCCGCACCCGTTCGTCAGCACCACGGTCTTGCAGCCGGCGGCGACGGCCGTACGTACGCCGTGCGCCACGGCGGCCACGCCCCGGCCCTCGTAGTAGTGCGTGCGGCCGAGGAAGACCAGCGCGCGCTTGTCACCGATGGAGTACGAGCGGACCTTGCCCCCGTGCCCCTCCACCGCCGGCGGCGGGAAGCCGGGCAGCTCGGTGACCTGGAACTCGGCGTCGGGAGCGCCCAGGGCGTCGACGGCCGGAGCCCAGCCGGAGCCCATCACGAGGGCGACGTCGTGGGTCTCGGCGCCCGTGAGCTCGCGCAGGCGCGCGGCGGCCGCGTCGGCGGCGGCATAGGGGTCGCCCTGGATGTCGTCCGGAAGGAGAGATGCGTTCACGCGGACGAGGGTAGCCGGTTCTGGCCTACGCGCGTAGATGACAGAGCTCACGGGCTGGCGATCGTTGTCTTGTCGTTTCCAACAAAGGTTGGGACAAAAGTGGCCCAAGAGGTGCCGGAGTCAATGCTGGAGCAAATGCCGGAGCCCTAACAGGGGCGCTTGCGAAGCTCCATCACATAGTCGTGCGGCGCGCCCGCCGACTCCGCCGCGTCGGCGATCTCACCCAGGTAGCGGGCGGACGGCAGACCGCCCTCGTACCCGTTCAGCGCGTACGCCCAGGCCGGCTCCTCCCCGTCCAGCGTGTGCACACGCACCCGCACGCGACGGTAGATGCCGAGCCCCACGCCCTCCCAGCGGTCCAGGGACTCCTCGTCCATCTCAGCGATGTCGTACAGCCCGACGAAGACCTGGGACCCGGGCTCCTCGACGATCGTCGCGAGCGCGCCCTCCCAGCCGAGCTGCTCGCCCCCGAAGGTCAGCCGCCATCCGTTCAGCCAGCCGGTGGCGCGCAGCGGTGAGTACGGGGCGCGGCGGGTCATCAGCCGCGCGTCGAGATTGCCGGCGTACGCGGCGTAGAGCGACATGGATCGAGGGTACGGCAGCGGAAACTCCGGCCTCCTTTGCCCCGGACGTAACAGAACGCGCACCACTCACGCCCCCGGGCAGTAGCACCTTGAGGCGTGCGGGACAATGGGGTACGTGACTCGGATCGTGATCATCGGTGGCGGACCCGGCGGATATGAAGCGGCGCTGGTGGCCGCGCAGCTCGGCGCGGAGGTGACCGTCGTCGACTGCGACGGTCTGGGCGGAGCGTCGGTACTGACCGACTGCGTACCGTCTAAGACTCTTATCGCTACGGCTGAGGTGATGACCACCTTCGACTCGTCGTACGAGGAACTCGGCATCATCGTCGCCGACGACACCCCGCCGCTGGAGCAGGCGGCCCGGGTGGTCGGTGTGGACCTCGGCAAGGTCAACCGGCGTGTGAAGCGGCTCGCCCTCGCCCAGTCCCACGACATCACCGCCTCCGTCACCCGCGCCGGCGCTCGGGTGATGCGCGGCCGCGGCCGGCTGGAGGGCATGCAGGCCCTCGACGGCTCCCGCAAGGTCGTCGTCACCGCCGGCGACGGTACCGAGGAGACCCTCACCGCCGATGCCGTACTGATCGCGACCGGCGGTCACCCGCGTGAGCTGCCCGACGCCCAGCCCGACGGCGAGCGCATCCTCAACTGGACCCAGGTCTACAACCTCACCGAGCTCCCCGAGGAGCTCATCGTGGTCGGTTCCGGTGTCACGGGTGCCGAGTTCGCCGGTGCCTATCAGGCCCTCGGCTCCAAGGTCACCCTCGTCTCCTCCCGTGACCGCGTGCTGCCCGGTGAGGACCCGGACGCCGCCGCCGTGCTGGAGGACGTCTTCCGCCGCCGCGGCATGAACGTCATGGCCCGCTCCCGCGCCCAGTCCGCCAAGCGCGTCGGCGACAAGGTGGAGGTCACCCTCGCCGACGGCCGCGTGATCACCGGCTCGCACTGCCTCATGGCCGTCGGCGCCATCCCCAACAGCGCCGGCCTCGGCCTGGAGGAGGCGGGCGTCAAGCTCCGCGACTCCGGCCACATCTGGACCGACAAGGTCTCCCGCACCACCGCCCCCGGCGTGTACGCGGCCGGTGACGTGACGGGCGTCTTCGCCCTCGCCTCCGTCGCCGCCATGCAGGGACGTATCGCCGTCTACCACTTCCTCGGCGACGCGGTGACCCCGCTCAACCTCAAGACCGTCTCCTCCAACGTCTTCACCGACCCGGAGATCGCCACCGTCGGCTACAGCCAGGCCGACGTCGACGCGGGCAAGATCGACGCGCGCGTCGTGAAACTTCCGCTGCTGCGCAACCCGCGCGCCAAGATGCAGGGCATCCGCGACGGCTTCGTGAAGATCTTCTGCCGTCCCGGCACCGGCATCGTGGTCGGCGGTGTGGTCGTGTCGCCCCGCGCCTCGGAACTGATCCACCCCATCTCGATCGCCGTCGACAACAATCTGACGGTCGAACAGATCGCGAACGCCTTCACCGTGTACCCCTCCCTTTCGGGGTCGATCGCCGAGGTGGCCCGTCAGCTCCACACCCGAAAGGCAACGGGCGAGGTCTGACGGCCGAAACCGACTCCCCGCTGGTCACGGGGAGTTGTCGCCCATGCGTACGGCATAGTCGGGGCGGGTAGGCCCTATACCACTTCCGGTCCTGCCGTACGAACAACTTCTGTTATTCGGCGCAAACTGCTGAAAGCAGACGGTCGTTGGGGTTACTGTCAGTTTCGTGTTCGCTGCAGAACGTCGCCAATTGATTCTCGAAATGGTGCGAGCGAACGGGGCCGTGTCGCTCCGTGAGCTCGCCCGCGTCGTCCAGACCTCCGAAGTGACCGTACGGCGGGACGTGCGCGCACTGGAGGCAGAAGGACTCCTCGACCGCCGGCACGGCGGTGCGGTATTGCCGGGCGGGTTCACGCGGGAGTCCGGCTTTCCGCAGAAGTCACATCTCGCGACCGCCGAGAAGACGGCCATCGCCGATCTCGCCGCGGGTCTCGTCGAAGAGGGCGAGGCCATCGTGGTCGGGGCGGGGACCACCACCCAGGAACTGGCCCGCCGGCTCGCCCGGGTGCCCGGTCTGACCGTCGTCACCAACTCCCTGCTGGTGGCCCAGGCGCTGGCGCACGCCAACCGCGTGGAGGTCGTGATGACCGGTGGCACCCTGCGCGGCTCCAACTACGCCCTCGTCGGATCCGGTGCCGAGCAGTCCCTCCAGGGGCTCAGGGTCTCCAAGGCCTTCCTCTCCGGGAGCGGTCTGACCGCCGAGCGCGGGCTGTCCACGTCCAACATGCTGTCGGCGTCCGTCGACCGCGCGCTCGTCCAGGCCGCCGCGGAGGTCGTCGTCCTCGCCGACCACACCAAGCTCGGCACGGACACGATGTTCCAGACGGTGCCCACGGATGTGATCAACCGGCTGGTGACCGACGAGCCGCCCGGCCATGACGACCGTGCGGCCACCGAACTCCAGGCCCTTGCCGACCAGGGGGTGCAGATCGCCGTGGCCGGGGCGTCGGGAAGCCCGGGGGGTGATCAGGTCCCGGCGCGTCACCAGCGTCGGGACGTGGCCCTGCCGGGGCCTCGGCGGGCCGCTGCGCTGCGGTCGGCCGCGGTGTTGGGGGAGCAGGCGGCGGGGGCTGAGCGGGCCCGTGTTGCGGATCTGCGGCGGCGTTAGGGCTTGGGGGCGCCTCTTCGCCGTGGGGTGCGTCTTGTTGCGCGGGTGGGGGTTGTCCGTGGCTTGTCGCGCCCACGCGGCGGAGCCGCACAATGTCATAGCCCCGCGCCCCTTGGGCTGGCTGGCCCTGTGGTGTTGAGAAGGGCGGGTCTATCCCTTCAGGCCCCTCAGCGTCAGCCGTAGCAAGCGGTCTGCCAAGTTCGGATCGGTCGGTGTCTCCTCCGCCGCCAGCGCGATCGCGTGGGTCAGTTGGAGGAGGTCGCCGATGGAGATGTCGGGGCGTACCGCGCCCGACCGCTGGGCGCGGGTCAGCAGTGCTCCGCCCGCCTCGTGGATCGGGGTGCTGCAGCGGGCCAGTGCGGAACCGGAGTCGGTGGACACCGACATCAGCGCCCGTGCCAGGCCGCGGTACTCGCCCGCGTGCGTGACCATCTCGCGCAGCCAGGTCACCAGCGCCGAGCACGGCTCGGGGGCGCTGAGCAGTTCGCGTGAGCGGGCGAGGAGCTCGCTCACCGCGTCCTCGAAGACCGCGCTCATCAACGCCTGCCGGTTCGGGAAGTGCCGGTACAGCGTGCCGATTCCCACGCCCGCCCGACGGGCCACATCCTCCAGCGACGCGTCCGTGCCGTGCTCGGCGAACGCGGCACGGGCCTCGGCGAGCAGCCGCTCGTAGTTGCGGCGGGCGTCGGCGCGCATGGCACGCGGGGGCGCGGGCGCAGCCGCCGTGTTCCGGGCCCCTGCGGCCTCCCCCGCGGTCGTGCCCACCGTGCCTGCCATCCGCTCTCCCTCGCGCCCCCGACTGCTCCCAGCATGCCATCGAGGACGTGCGGACAGCCTCCCGCGAGGGCGCCGTCGGCAGGAGAGCGAGACGCCCGGCGGACCGAAGCACTCGGTCCGCCGGGCGTCTTGACGCACGTCCCCGGAGATCAGTCCTTGATCTCGCAGATCGCCGCACCGGAGGTGACGGACGCGCCGACCTCGGCGCTCAGGCCCTTGATGGTGCCGGCCTTGTGCGCGTTCAGCGGCTGCTCCATCTTCATGGCCTCGAGTACGACGACCAGGTCGCCCTCCTGGACCTCCTGGCCCTCCTCGACCGCGATCTTGACGATCGTGCCCTGCATCGGGGAGGCGAGGGTGTCGCCGGACGCGACCGGGCCCGACTTCTTGGCCGCGCGGCGCTTCGGCTTGGCGCCCGCCGCCAGACCCGTGCGGGCCAGGGTCATGCCGAGCGACGCGGGCAGCGAGACCTCGAGACGCTTGCCGCCGACCTCGACGACGACCGTCTCACGGCCGGTGTCCTCCTCCGCCTCGGTGTCGGCGGGGGCCGCGAACGCCTTGATCTCGTTGACGAACTCGGTCTCGATCCAGCGGGTGTGGACCGTGAACGGCTCCTGCGAACCGTCCAGCTCGGGCGCGAACGCCGGGTCCTTGACCACCGCGCGGTGGAACGGGATCGCCGTGGCCATGCCCTCGACCTGGAACTCCTCCAGGGCGCGGGCGGCCCGCTGCAGGGCCTCCTTGCGGGTGCGGCCGGTGACGATCAGCTTGGCGAGCAGCGAGTCCCAGGCCGGGCCGATGACCGAGCCGGACTCCACGCCCGCGTCCAGGCGGACACCCGGACCCGACGGAGTGTCGAAGCGGGTGACCGTGCCGGGCGCCGGCAGGAAGTTGCGGCCCGGGTCCTCGCCGTTGATGCGGAACTCGAAGGAGTGTCCGCGCAGCTGCGGGTCGTCGTAGCCGAGCGCCTCGCCGTCCGCGATGCGGAACATCTCGCGCACCAGGTCGATGCCGGTGACCTCCTCGGTGACCGGGTGCTCGACCTGCAGACGGGTGTTGACCTCCAGGAAGGAGATCGTGCCGTCGTTGCCGACCAGGAACTCCACCGTGCCGGCGCCGACGTAGCCGGCCTCCTTCAGGATGGCCTTCGAGGCCGAGTACAGCTCGGCGACCTGGGCCTTGGACAGGAACGGCGCCGGGGCCTCCTCGACCAGCTTCTGGTGGCGGCGCTGCAGCGAGCAGTCACGGGTGGAGACGACGACCACGTTGCCGTGGCTGTCGGCCAGGCACTGGGTCTCCACGTGCCGCGGCTTGTCCAGGTAGCGCTCCACGAAGCACTCGCCGCGGCCGAAGGCGGCGACCGCCTCGCGCACCGCGGAGTCGTACAGCTCCGGCACCTCTTCCAGGGTCCGGGCGACCTTCAGACCACGGCCACCGCCGCCGAAGGCGGCCTTGATGGCGATCGGCAGGCCGTTCTGCTCGGCGAAGGCCACGACCTCCTCGGCACCACTGACCGGGTCCGGTGTACCGGCCACGAGCGGAGCGCCGGCGCGCTGCGCGATGTGACGGGCCGCCACCTTGTCACCCAGATCGCGGATGGCCTGCGGCGGCGGGCCGATCCAGATCAGGCCCGCGTCCAGGACCGCCTGCGCGAACTCGGCGTTCTCGGAGAGGAAGCCGTATCCGGGATGGATGGCGTCCGCGCCGGACTCACGGGCGGCGTTCAGGACCTTCTCGATGTCCAGGTAACTGGTGGCCGGAGTGTCACCGCCCAGGGCGAACGCCTCATCCGCGGCGCGGACATGCAGAGCGTCCCGGTCCGGGTCGGCGTAGACGGCCACGCTCGCGATCCCGGCGTCCCGGCAGGCCCGGGCCACGCGGACAGCGATTTCGCCACGGTTGGCGATGAGCACCTTGCGCACGATTGAGGCTCCCTCCTTGAAACAAGCCGAGTTTAGGGACTGCCGACACGGCACTTCGACCCGTCCCCAATGGTGAGCTTGCCCACACGGAGCGTGATTCGAGGCTCGCTCGACCCGCGAAAGCCCTTGTCGCACCTCGGTACGCAGGGCCCTTCCGGAAAACCCTAGCCCCGTCGTGTGGTCAAGGTCTCTGTGAGAGCGTGCCGCGGCCCACTCGGTTTCTTTGTGGAGTCCCTACGAATGGCCCAATGATTCTTTGCCTGTGACAGAACCCTTGTCCCCGGGTTTACCCGTTAGTAGCGTTCGCGATGTCTCGAACGTACTTCAGGTAACGGCAGCCGGACTCGGGCTGCGGTCGAAAGTGGGTGGGACCGGTGGTGCGCAGACCGGTGGCGTGGGTCGTGGCGGTCGTCCTCTTCGCCGAAGGACTCGGCATCGCGGCACTGAACTGGTTCCTGGGGGTGGTCGTCGACCGGCAGGAGATGTCGCTGGCCGGCCTCGACCCGGACATGATGTCGATGTCCTCGAAGATCGGTGGTGTGGTCTTCGGCCTCTACTTCGCGCTGTGCGCCCTGGTCGCCCTGCTCGTGGCGATACGCAACCGCGCCCCGGCCGGCTTCGGCCGCGTCCTGCTCATCAGCATCGCCGTGGTGCACGGGCTGCTCGGCGCGTTCACCTGGGGGCTGGTGGGCTGGAGTGCGTTCCTGTTCATGATGGTCGTCCTGGGGCTGATCGTGCTGCTCCTGATGACGTACGACCGTCAGGACGGCGCGGCCGAGACGGCGCCGGGTGGCGCTCCCGAGGGCGGCGACACGCCGGAGGCCAAGGAGGAGACGCCAAAGGGGCTGGACGGCCCGCAGGAACCGGACGGCGAGCCCGGGGGGCCGAAGGGCGAGGCGGAGGAGCCTCAGGACGACGTCCCGGCCCTGGCGGCCCCCAGCGCCCCCGCCGCTTCGGTCACTCCGCCGGCGCCCACAACTCCGTGATGCCGATGCCCAGTTCGGCCAGCAGCTGCCGGACGAGGGGCAGGCTGATGCCGATCACATTGCCGTGGTCGCCGTCGATGCCCCTGATGAACGGGGCCGAGAGGCCGTCCAGGGTGAACGCCCCGGCGACGTAGAGCGGCTCTCCGGAGGCGACGTAGGCGGCGATCTCCGCGTCCGTCGGCTCGCCGAAGTGCACGACGGTGGACGCGGTCCCGGACACGTACCGCTTGTTCGCCGTGTCCCAGATGCAGTGCCCCGTCTGGAGGGTCCCGGCCCGCCCCCGCATCGCCTTCCAGCGGGCGATGGCCTCCTCGGCGTCCGCGGGCTTGCCCAGCGCCTGGCCGTCCAGCTCCAGCACCGAGTCGCAGCCGATCACCAGGGCGCCCTGCACCTCGGGCTTCGCCGCCACCACGGAGGCCTTCGCCTCGGCCAGGGCGAGCGCCAGGTCGGCGGGCGTGGGCGCGGTGATCGCGTCCTCGTCGACCCCGCTGACGATCACCTCGGGTTCGAGCCCGGCCTGCCTGAGCAGTCCGAGCCGGGCGGGCGACTTGGAGGCGAGCACGACTCGCCTGCGCGGATTGGCAGTCATGCGGTCAGGTTAGCGGGGTCGCCGCGCTACCTCAGGCCCAGCACGATCATCCCGAGCAGCATGGCCAGGGCGAGGAGAAGACCGAGCCGCCGCAGCATGTCCTGCATGTCGCGCAGTTCTTTGGGCGGCTCGTTCTCCGGATCTGACCACAGCATGCCCCCAGCGTGGGGCTTGGCGGGGGTGGTCGGCTTGAGTACGGGTACTCAAATCGCCACCCCGCGCTGCACTGAAGTGCGCCCACGCGGCGGAGCCGCATATCGACGCAGCCCCGCGCCCCTGAAGTTCGTTACCTCCTAGCTCGGCCAGTAGGTGCGGGTCCAGGACGCCTGGCCCGGCTTCGGCATGCGGTGGGCCGCGATGCGGGACGGGTCGGCCCAGGCGTCCCGTGGGCCCGGCGCGCCGGGCGGCGTTGCTGCTGCCGCCGCGGCGCGGGCGCGGACCACCGCCAGTGCGGCGGCCAGCTCCTCGGGGGTCGGATTGCCCCGTACGACCTTGATCGTCATGATGTCTCCCAGTCGATCGACGAAGGCCTAGAGGGGGATGTTGCCGTGCTTCTTCGGAGGCAGGGACCCCCGCTTGGTGCGCAGCTGACGCAGGCCGCGTACGACGTGGCGGCGGGTGTCCGACGGCATGATCACCGAGTCGATGTAGCCGCGCTCGGCCGCGATGTAGGGGTTGAGGAGGGTGTCCTCGTACTCCTGGATCAGCCGCGCCCGGGTCGCGTCGACATCCTCTGCCTCGGCGATGGTCCGCCGGTGCAGGATGTTGACCGCGCCCTGCGCGCCCATGACGGCGATCTGCGCGGTCGGCCAGGCGAGGTTGATGTCGGCACCCAGGTGCTTGGAGCCCATGACGTCGTAGGCGCCGCCGAAGGCCTTGCGGGTGATGACCGTGATCAGCGGGACGGTCGCCTCCGCGTAGGCGTAGATCAGCTTGGCGCCGCGCCGGATGATGCCGTCGTGCTCCTGGTCCACGCCGGGCAGGAAGCCGGGCACGTCCACGAACGTGAGGACCGGGATGTTGAAGGCGTCGCAGGTCCGTACGAAGCGGGCCGCCTTCTCGCTCGCCTGGATGTCCAGGCAGCCGGCGAACTGCATCGGCTGGTTGGCGACGATGCCGACGGGGTACCCCTCCACCCGGCCGTAGCCGGTGAGGATGTTCGGCGCGAACAGCGCCTGCGTCTCGAAGAACTCGGCGTCGTCCAGGATGTGCTCGATCACCGTGTGCATGTCGTACGGCTGGTTCGCGCTGTCCGGGACGATGGTGTCCAGCTCGCGGTCCTCGTCGGTGAGGGCGAGGTCCGCCTCCTCCGGGAACACCGGGGGCTCGCTGAGGTTGTTGGACGGCAGGTACGACAGCAGCTGCTTGACGTACTCGATGGCGTCCTTCTCGTCGCCCGCCATGTGATGCGCCACGCCCGAGACGGAGTTGTGGGTGCGGGCACCGCCCAGCTCCTCGAAGCCGACGTCCTCGCCGGTGACCGTCTTGATGACGTCCGGGCCGGTGATGAACATGTGCGAGGTCTGGTCGACCATGACCGTGAAGTCGGTGATGGCGGGGGAGTAGACCGCGCCGCCGGCGCAGGGGCCCACGATCAGGCTGATCTGCGGGATGACGCCCGACGCGTGGGTGTTGCGGCGGAAGATCTCGCCGTAGGCGCCGAGGGAGGCCACACCCTCCTGGATCCGGGCACCGCCGGAGTCGTTGATGCCGATGACCGGGCAGCCGGTCTTCAGCGCGAAGTCCATGACCTTGACGATCTTCTGGCCGTACACCTCGCCGAGCGCACCGCCGAAGACGGTGAAGTCCTGCGAGAAGACGGCGACGGGACGGCCGTCGACGGTCCCGTACCCGGTGACCACACCGTCTCCGTACGGGCGGTTCTTCTCCAGCCCGAAGTTGGTGGACCGGTGGCGCGCGAACTCGTCGAGCTCGACGAACGACCCTTCGTCGAGCAGCAGGTCGATCCGCTCACGGGCCGTCAACTTGCCCTTGGCGTGCTGCTTCTCGACGGCGCGTTCCGAACCGGCGTGCGTCGCTTCCTGGATACGGCGCTGGAGATCCGCCAGCTTGCCCGCGGTCGTGTGAATGTCGATCTCTTCCGGCTCGGACATCGGGATGCGGCTCCCTGCCTGCTCAAAAGGGGGGACGGTTACTCATCCGTAGCGTAGTGGGGGCCCTACCGATCGGCAGTGCGGCGTTTGCCACACCCCTGCCCTCTTCACATCGGAGGGATGAGATCCACCAGACAAGCGGCGCGGAGGCCGCGACCACGCTTACGATCAGGGTGTCGCGGCGGGACACGCCGGAGGGGCGACGCCACGAGAGTGGTCGAGCGCCCGTGAACCTCAGCCTTTCGGGGCTGGAATCCATTCCCTCTGCGGGATGGAGGATGTCAAACCTAGGGTGGCTTGCATGAATACACCACCGGACGCACAAGGAAATCCGCCCGATGGGCCCCGCGAGCCGAGGTCGGACCGCTGGTCGGACCTCGGCCGCCCTCCCCTCAACGCCGCTGCTCTGCGCCGGGCGCTGGTGCGCGAGGGCGGGCTCTGGTCCGACGTGGACGTGGTGCAGCGCATCGGCTCCACCAACAGCGAGCTGGTGGCCCGCGCGGAGGCCGGGAAGGCCGGCGAGGGCGCGGTGCTCGTCGCCGAGGAGCAGACGGCGGGCCGGGGCCGCCTGGACCGGCAGTGGACGGCACCGCCCCGCTCCGGTCTGTTCTTCTCTGTGCTGCTCGACCCCGCCGAGGTGCCGGTGGCCCGCTGGGGCTGGCTGCCCCTGCTCACCGGTGTGGCCGTGGCGACGGGGCTCGCGCGGGCGGCGGGGGTGGACACCTCACTCAAATGGCCCAACGACGTCCTGGTGACCGTGGGCGACGAGGAGCGCAAGACCGGCGGGATCCTGGCGGAGCGGGCCGGGGACGCCGGCGTGGTCGTCGGCGTCGGCATCAACGTCTCGCTGCGCGCCGAGGAGCTCCCGGTGCCGCAGGCCGGTTCGCTGGCGCTGGCCGGGGCGGTGAGCACGGACCGGGATCCGCTGCTGCGGGCCGTGCTGCGGTCCCTGGAGGACTGGTACGGCCGCTGGCGCGAGGCGGGGGGCAACCCGGTCGCCAGTGGCCTCCAGGAGACGTACGCGGCGGGCTGCGCGACGCTGGGAAGGGTGGTGCGGGCGGAGCTCCCGGGCGACCGGTCGATCGTCGGCGAGGCCGTCGCGATCGACGGCGACGGACGGCTGGTCCTGGCCACGGAGAACGGCGTCCAGGAGCCGGTCGGGGCGGGCGACATCGTGCACCTGCGGCCCGCGTGAGGACACGGCAGCCCCGCGGGCGGCCCGGCACCGACACCGGGTGACGCCACCGGCGCCGGGCGCCTCACCGGCGGCTCCACCTTACGGAGTGAGCTGGCGCACACCTGCCGTAGAGTTGAGGCCGGTCGATACGTGACCGCGGCAGATCGGAAGGGCAGCAGGCGTGACCGTCGACGATTCGGGCTCCGGCGCGGGCGCGGACGGCCGGGTGGACTCTTCCCCGCACTCGACTCCGCTCGAGGGGGAGGAACCCTACGCCGCCGACGCCGGCGAAGACCCGCTCGCCCTGCGCCTCGAGACGCTCATCCTGGGCGCGGAGCGCCGTTACACGCCGTTCCAGGCGGCCCGCAGCGCCGGTGTCTCCATGGAGCTGGCCTCCCGCTTCTGGCGGGCCATGGGCTTCGCCGACATCGGGCAGGCCAAGGCCCTCACCGAGGCCGACGTGCTCGCCCTGCGCCGGCTCGCCGGTCTCGTCGAGGCGGGGCTGCTGAGCGAGGCGATGGCCGTGCAGGTGGCCCGGTCGACCGGGCAGACCACCGCCCGACTGGCCGAGTGGCAGATCGACTCCTTCCTGGAGGGGCTGACCGAGCCGCCGGAGCCGGGCATGACGCGCACCGAGGTGACGTACCCGATCGTCGAGCTGCTGCTGCCCGAGCTCGAGGAGTTTCTGGTCTACGTCTGGCGCCGCCAGCTCGCCGCGTCCGCCGGCCGGGTCGTGCAGGGGGCCGACGACGAGGAGATGGTCGACCGGCGGCTCGCCGTCGGCTTCGCCGACCTCGTCGGGTTCACGCGACTGACCCGCCGTATGGAGGAGGAGGAGCTCGGCGAGCTCGTCGAGGCCTTCGAGACCACCGCCGCCGACCTGGTCGCCGCGCGCGGCGGGCGGCTCATCAAGACGCTCGGCGACGAGGTCCTGTACGCCGCCGACGACGCCGGTACGGCCGCTGACATCGCCCTGCGCCTGGTGGAGACCATGGCCAACGACGAGACGATGCCCGAGCTGCGCGTCGGCATGGCGTTCGGCACGGTGACGACCCGCATGGGTGATGTCTTCGGTACGACGGTGAACCTCGCCTCCCGGCTGACATCGATAGCGCCGCGCGACGCGGTCCTCGTCGACAGTGCCTTCGCGGAGGAGATCATCCGCACCGGCGAGGCGCCCGCCTCGGAGGCGGCCGCGGCCGAGGCCGCGGCGGCCGCGGAGAAGGAGGGCGAGGAACCGCCGACGTACCGCTTCGCCCTGCAGCCGATGTGGCAGCGTCCCGTCCGCGGCCTCGGCGTGGTCGAGCCGTGGCTGCTCACCCGGCGCGACGGCGACATCCCCTAGTCGCCCCCGGGTCGTCCTCCGGCTGGTCGCCCCTAGTCGTCCTCCGGGTCGTCGCGCGGGGCCCGCAGCGGGTCCACGCACAGTCCGATTATCGGCACGCACAGGCCTCCGTCATGACTGGGCTGCGGGGCCGGGGCGGTCTGGGAGTGGCTCGGTGTCGGTGCCGATGTGGGGTCGGGACGTGGGGCCGTCGGGGGCGTCGTGTCCGGTGCCGAAGTGGTGCGCGGAGCCGTCGGGCCCTGCGTCGTCCGCGGGGCGGCGGTCGGGATCGTCGAGGGGATGTCCGTCGGGAGGGGCGAGGTGGTGGGTGAAGTGGGCGTGGTGTTCTCCCCGCCCATGACGGAGGTCGCCGAGGGCTGCGACGTCGGTGCGTGCCCCACGGACGCGGCCGTGTCCGACGGCGACCGGTCGGTGGCGCCGCCCTGACCCAGCCGCGGTTCCGCCTCGACGGTGCCCGGTCCGCCGACCCCGGAGTCCGGTGACATGCGAACGAGGCTGAGGACACCGGCGGCCACGGCGAGCCCCCGGCGGCGAGCAGGGCCTTGCGCGGGCGGGGCCTGCGGTGGCGGCCGCGTCGCGCGACGGGCACGGCGAGGGCCGTATCGGTGTTCCTGGACGTTTCCACACGAGCACCCGTCGCTTCGGTGCACTGTGGTGCCGTGTCCGTCGTCGTTCCCGTACGCGGTGTCGTTCCCGTACTCGTTGTCTCCATGTCCGCCATCGCGATCCCTCCCCGCTGCGCGCCCCCCGATGCGCCGTGGCGGAGCGCACGCTATGCGCTCTGGTGGGCGGTGTGGCGGTAGTCGGGCGGGATGTCACTCGAACGGGGACAGCCAAGCCGACTCTTTATTCGGCCGGGCCCGGCTGCGATGATCGGGACCACAGGAAGTTAACCCGCGTTAACACGTCGACCGGAGGGTGTCATGAGCGAGGAGCGGTTCGGGGAGTTCGTGCTGGTGCGGCGGCACGGGCAGGTCGCGGAGCTCGTGCTGGACCGGCCCAAGGCGATGAACGCAGTCTCCACCGGGATGGCCCGGTCCATCGGGAGCGCGTGCGCGGCGCTCGCCGCCGACAAGGACGCGCGGGTGGTCGTCCTGACGTCGACGCACGAGCGGGCGTTCTGTGTCGGGGCCGACCTCAAGGAGCGGAACTCCTTCACCGACGCGGACATGGTGCGGCAGCGGCCGCTGACGCGGGGCGCGTACACCGGCGTGCTGGAGCTGCCGATGCCGACGATCGCCGCGGTGCACGGCTTCGCGCTGGGTGGCGGCTTCGAGCTCGCACTGTCCTGCGACCTGATCGTGGCCGACCGTACGGCCGTGGTGGGGCTGCCCGAGGTGTCCGTCGGGGTGATTCCGGGCGGCGGCGGTACGCAGTTGCTGCCGCGGCGGGTCGGGGCCGCGCGGGCGGCCGAGCTGATCTTCTCGGCGCGGCGCGTGGAGGCGGCCCAGGCGCACGAGCTCGGGCTGGTGGACCAGTTGGTCGACGAGGGCCGCGACCGGGAGGAGGCGCTGGCCCTGGCCGAGCGGATCGCCGGCAACTCCCCGGTCGGCCTGCGCGCGGCGAAGCGGGCGCTGCGCCTCGGGCACGGGCTGGATCTGCGTACCGGCCTGGAGGTCGAGGACGCGGCCTGGCGTGCGGTGGCGTTCTCGGGCGACCGTGCGGAGGGCGTGGCGGCGTTCAACGAGAAGCGGAAGCCGCAGTGGCCGGGGGAGTGAGCACACCGGGCCAAACGGGCGAGGTCGGGTTCTCCACCTGATCGCCTCACCCTGATCGCCTCGCCGATGTCCCTGTTCGCCCGGAACATCCCTAACCTGGAGTGATGGGTGAGGACAAGCGGCTCGCGGCGGTCGTGGCGCTGGCGCAGGGGATGGCGGCGGCGCACACCCCGCGCGAGTCATGGCGCGCCGCGGCGCTCGGCGCGTGCCGCGCGCTCGACGGGAGCTTCGCCGCGCTGTCGGTGTGGGAGCGGGACCTCGGCCGGCTGAAGGTCCTCGTGAACGTGGGGGAGCGGGCCCAGGACGAGGAGGAGTTCCCGGAGACCGAGTCCTACCCGGTGCACCAGTTCCCCGAGATCACCGAGTTCCTGCACGAGCGGTGGGCGGGCGGTGGCGGGCCGAACGCCTGGGTGGAGACCGCCGAGGGTCCCGCCGCCGGTCGCCCCGGCTACTTCCATCAGCGCGTCGCCGCCCTGCGCCGCCGCGGCCGGGGCTGCTGTGTGGTCGCCCCGGTCGTGCTGCACGGCCGTGCCTGGGGCGAGCTGTATGTGGCCCGCCAGGTGGGCGCCCCCGTCTTCGACCGGGGCGACGCCGACTTCGCCACCGTGCTGGCGTCCGTGGTCGCGGCAGGGATCGCGCAGACCGAACGGCTGGAGGAGGCCCGGCGGCTGGCGTACACGGACGCGCTCACCGGTCTGGCCAACCGGCGCGCCGTCGACGTACGCCTCGACGAGGCCATCGAACTGCACCGCAGGGACGGGGTCGTGGTGAGCCTCGTCGTCTGCGATCTGAACGGGCTCAAACGCGTCAACGACACACGGGGGCACGCGGTCGGGGACCGTCTCCTGGAGCGCTTCGGCTCGGTGCTGTCGCTGTGCGGCGCGATGCTGCCCGGGACCCTCGCGGCACGCCTGGGTGGCGACGAGTTCTGTCTCCTGGCGATCGGTCCGCCCGGGGACGACGTGGTCAAGGCGGCCGATGAACTGTGCCGTCGCGCCGCGGAGTTGGAGCTGGGCGAGGGGGTGGCGTGCGGGGTCGCGTCCACGGACGAGCCCATCGGGCCGGTCCGCTCCGCGCGCCGGCTCTTCCGTCTCGCGGACGCGGCCCAGTACCGCGCCAAGGCGGTCCGCGCCGACAGGCCGGTCGTGGCCGGCCGCGAGGGTCCGGACGACCCGGTCGTACGGCTCGCGGACACCCCGCCCCCGGAGCGGGCCGAGCGGCGCGCCTTCCGCGGACGCCAGCCGTGACGTGAACCGGGTGGCGGCCGTGATGTGAACGGAGCGTCGGCCGTGACGTGACCCGGGTAAGGGGCAACCCCGTCCCCCAGTAGTGACATCGTCGCATTCAATGCGTACGCTCCTGAATATGGATATGCACACTGTGGTGGTGGGGACGTCCGGTCTCACGGCGTCCGACGTTCTCGCCGTGGCGCGCGGCGGCGCCCGGGTCGAGCTCTCCGCGGAGGCGGTGGCGGCCCTCGCCGCGGCCCGGGAGATCGTGGACGCGCTGGCGGCCAAGCCGGAACCGGTCTACGGCGTCAGCACCGGCTTCGGTGCCCTGGCGACCCGGCACATCAGCCAGGAGCTGCGCGCCCAGCTGCAGCGCAACATCGTCCGCTCGCACGCCGCAGGCCTGGGTCCGCGCGTCGAGCGGGAGGTCGTACGGGCCCTGATGTTCCTGCGGCTCAAGACCGTCTGCTCGGGACACACGGGCGTGCGGCCCGAGGTCGCCCAGACCATGGCCGACGTGCTGAACGCCGGCATCACCCCGGTCGTGCACGAATACGGCTCCCTCGGCTGCTCCGGCGACCTGGCGCCCCTCTCCCACTGCGCCCTCACGCTCATGGGCGAGGGCGACGCCGAGGGACCCGACGGGACCGTCCGCCCCGCCGGTGAACTCCTCGCCGAGCACGGCATCGCCCCGGTCGAGCTGCGCGAGAAGGAGGGACTCGCCCTTCTCAACGGCACCGACGGCATGCTCGGCATGCTGTTCATGGCCCTCGACGACCTCGAGATGCTCTACAAGTCCGCCGACATCACCGCCGCCCTCAGCCTGGAGGCGCTGCTCGGCACGGACAAGGTGCTCGCCCCCGAACTGCACGCCATCCGCCCGCACCCGGGCCAGGGCGCCTCCGCCGCCAACATGCTGGCCGTGCTCAAGGGTTCGCAGCTCACCGGCCACCACCAGGACGACGCGCCCCGCGTCCAGGACGCCTACTCCGTGCGCTGCGCCCCGCAGGTCGCCGGCGCCGGCCGGGACACCCTCGCGCACGCCCGGCTGGTCGCCGAGCGCGAGCTGGCCTCCGCCGTCGACAACCCGGTCGTGCTGCCTGGGGGCACCTCCCAGGCTTTCGGCTCTGGGGGAGGCCGCGTCGAGTCCAACGGCAACTTCCATGGCGCTCCGGTGGCCTACGTCCTGGACTTCCTCGCCATCGCCGCCGCCGACCTCGGCTCCATCGCCGAGCGCCGTACCGACCGGCTGCTCGACAAGAACCGCAGCCACGGCCTGCCGCCGTTCCTCGCGGACGACGCGGGCGTCGACTCCGGGCTCATGATCGCCCAGTACACCCAGGCCGCCCTGGTCAGCGAGATGAAGCGGCTCGCCGTACCCGCTTCCGCGGACTCGATCCCGTCCTCCGCCATGCAGGAGGACCACGTCTCCATGGGCTGGTCGGCCGCGCGCAAGCTGCGCACCGCCGTCGACAACCTGACCCGGATCATCGCCGTCGAGCTGTACGCCGCCACCCGCGCCATCGAGCTGCGCGAGGGCCTCGCCCCGGCCCCGGCGTCCCAGTCGGTCATCGAGGCCGTACGCGCGGCCGGTGTCGAGGGCCCCGGTCCGGACCGGTTCCTGGCCCCCGACCTCGCGGCCGCCGACGCGTTCGTGCGGCGCGGCGGACTCGTCGCCGCCGCGGAGAAGGTCACCGGACCGCTCCAGTAAGGGCGGAACACCGCCGCGGCCGGAGCGGAACGAAAAAGAGGGGCCCTGTCCTCGGACGGGCCCCTCTCGCGTTTCCTACGTCACTTGAGCTTGGCCGCCTGGGCCTTGATGACCGGAGCCGACACCGTGTAGGCCTTCTTGCTCATCAACGCGCCGATGTTGATGGTGGAGTACGTGGCGAGGGTGTTCCCGTGTCGCACGACCTCGGCGTGGAGGGGGAGTGCCCCCTCCTTCGTGACGTTGGTCGCGGTGAAGGCCAGCGACTCGTCACCCGTGCCCGAGGACTTCTCCCCGGCGACCTTGGTGAACTTCCCCTTCTCGCCGTCCTGCTCGCCGGAGAAGCCGCCCGAGCAGGCCTTCACCGCGTCGGAGACCGCCCGCAGGCCCTTCTCCGCGCCGTCACCCTCGTACGAGGCCAGGGTGACCACGGTGACGTCCATGTCCATGGACTTGTTGATCGCGTCCTCGAACTTGCCGTCGGCCAGGTCGTCCATGGACGTGGCGTCGTCCGTGGGGTCCTTCTTGTCCTCGGTGGCCATGCGGCTGGTGTTCACCGCCGGGGCGCCGGGCGCGATGCCGGTCAGGGCGTCGAGCAGCGGGTCACACTTGGGGTCGTCCGCGTTGACCTTGTTGTCGGCGGGGATGCCCCCCTCGACAGGCCCGACCTTGTAGCCGGGCACCTCGCCCTTGGCGATGATCAGCTTCTGCAACTCCGCGGCGCTCAGCGCCTTCGCGGCCTGCTTCGAACCCTTGGCGTCCCCGGAGCCCTTGGAGTCCTTGGAACCCCCGTCGGAACAGCCCGTGACAAGGGCGAGCGACAGCACGCTCACTGCGGCGGTGGCGCACAGCCGCACGCCCGATGATCTCTTCATGAGCGGACTATGAGTCTTGAGTCAAAGAAACGTCAAGTAATTTAAAAACCCATGCGCTCGCGGCGTACCGAATACACCACAAAACCCGCGCCCACGGCGAGGAAGAGCGTTCCGCCGACGACATACGGCGTCGTGTCCGGGCTTCCCGTGTCGGCCAGTTGCGTGCCGTCCGCCGCGTCCGCCGCGGTCTGTGCGGTCGCCTCCGACATCGCCCTGGCCTGCTGAGTGACCTGTGTCGCCGAGGTCTCCGCTCTCGCCGGGGCGTCCTGCGACGCATTGGCGGACGGGACGAACCACAGGGCGCCCAGCAGGGTCCCCGCGGCGGTGGCGGTCAGCAATGAGCGGCGAGCCGATGACACGGAATATCGATCCCCCTTGTGACGCTGGCGAATTGGCCGTGTGGGGCGATGTTAGTGAAAGTTGCGGGTCACGGGAAAGTCACGGGAGGTTTCGGCCGTACGCTCCGGGCATGAGCACTCCAGAGACATCACGTTTTGTACGCCTTCGCGTGGAGCTGGTCCTCGAGGTGGAGGACGCGGACGCCGTGACGAAGCGGGCACTTCAGCGCCTCGCCGGTGACACCGAGATGCCGGACGAGGAACGGACGCACGCCGAAGGGGCTGTGACCGAGGACACCGCCGAGGCCATCGCGTATCTGGTGGATCCGTTCGACCTGGTCGACGAGGTGCCCGGGATCGAGCTCCAGCAGGCCTCCTGGTCCAGCGAGCGGATCGATTACGACCCCGACGCGCCGGACTGGGACCTCGACGACGACGATGCCGAGGAAGACGAGGAAGACGAGGAAGGCGAGGAACGGGGCATCGGCTGAGCGTTCCTGGGAATTCGTCACCCCGGACGGCAACCGCCGTCCGGGGTTTCGTCGTCTCAGGGGGCGCGCGGACCGACTCCGCACCACCCCCGCCCCGGCGGACGTGGTGTGGACCACACATCCCGTGTATGTGGAACGGGGCGAGTCGGCCGTAGCGTTGAAGATTCTTGAGCGGGGGCTCGGTGTTTCGCGGACTCGGCAACGATGGAGAAGCGTGTGATGACGGACAGTAAGCGGCGCAGGGGCCTGATGGCCGCGTCCGCACTGCTCGGCGGTGTTCTGGTGCTCACGGCATGTTCCGGCGGCGACGACAAGGCCTCCGGCTCCGGCGGCGACACCTCGCAGGCGAAGGCGGACGAGGCGGCAGCCAAGAAGTCCTCCGAGGCCCAGATCACGATCACGCCCAAGGACGGCTCGAACAACGCCTCCATCAACAACTCCGCCGTCACGGTCAGCAAGGGCACGCTGACCAGCGTCACCATGACCACCGCCGACGGCAAGGCCGTCGCCGGTGCGCTGTCCGCCGACAAGAAGAGCTGGAAGCCGGCCGCCCAGCTGGAGCGCTCCACCGGCTACAAGGTCGCCGCGGAGGCCAAGGACGCCGCGGGCCTCGTCGCCCACGAGAACGCCTCCTTCACCACGGTCTCCCCGTCCAACAGCTTCATAGGCAACTTCACGCCGGAGGACGGCTCCACCGTCGGCGTGGGCATGCCCGTGTCGATCAACTTCGACAAGGCGATCACCAACAAGGCCGCGGTCCAGAAGGGCATCACGGTCACCTCCAGCAGCGGCCAGGAGGTCGTCGGCCACTGGTTCAACGCCAACCGAATCGACTTCCGCCCCGAGGCGTACTGGCAGGAGAACTCCACCGTCACGCTCAAGCTCGCGCTCGACGGCGTCCAGGGCGCGAACGGCGTCTACGGCGTGCAGCAGAAGACGGTCACCTTCCACATCGGCCGCAACCAGGTCTCCTACGTCGACGCGAAGACCAAGCAGATGAAGGTCACGCAGGACGGCAAGACCGTCAAGACCATCCCGATCTCGGCCGGTTCGCCCGAGAACAAGACGTACCAGGGCATCATGGTCATGCAGGAGAAGTTCAAGGAGACGCGCATGAACGGCGCGACCGTGGGCTTCACCGACGACGACGGCAAGGGCGAGTACGACATCAAGGACGTGCCGCACGCCATCCGCCTGACCAGCTCCGGCACCTTCCTGCACGGCAACTACTGGGGCGCGAAGTCCATCTTCGGCAGCGTCAACACCAGCCACGGCTGTGTGGGCCTGTCCGACACCAAGGGCGCGAACGACCCGAACACGCCCGCCGCGTGGATGTACAGCCACTCGATCCTCGGTGACGTGGTCGTCGTCAAGAACACCGGCGACAAGACCGTGGCCCCGGACAACGGCCTCAACGGCTGGAACCTGGACTGGGCGCAGTGGAAGGCCGGTTCGGCCGTCTGAGTACGGCCCTCCGGCAGCCCTCCCACAGCTTGACCGATGCCGCCCCCGATGAGGGGCGGCATCGGCGTTTCCGGGCCCTTTCCGGGCTCGGCCACAGCCTTCTCATCGTTCTCTTATTGCGGGCTTATGGAGTCATCACGGTGCGTCCCTAGCTTGCGGCCATGTTCTTCACCTACCTGAGGCGCGAACTGCGCCGCCGCAGAAAGGCGGCCCTCGTCGTCGCCTCCGGCCTCGCGCTCGGCATAGCGCTGGTCATCGTGGTCAACTCCGTGTCCAACGGCATGGGGAAGGCCCAGGACAAGGTCCTCCAGTCGCTCTACGGCCTCGGTACGGACATGACGGTCACCAAGGCGGCCTCGGCGTCCACCGGCGACGCACAGCGGCCGCGCTTCCAGTTCGACGCGCAGAACAAGGGCGACTCCAAGTCGCAGAGCAGCGACCGGGTCATGGTGCAGGGCTTCACCACGCTCGCCTCCTCGACCGTCACCGAGGTCGCGGGCCAGAAGGGCGTCTCCACCGCCGTCGGCGGCCTGAGCCTCAACGTCGTGAAGGTCAGCGGCGAGTTCACCCGCGGTCAGTTCCAGCAGAACCCGGACTCCGGCGGCAGCCGGCAGGGCGGCCCCGGCCAGGGCGACGGCCAGCCGCAGGGCGAGGTCCGGGGCGGCGGCGCCGACTTCGACATCAACCAGTACTCGGTCTACGGCACCGACGTCACCAAGACGGCACTGGGCCCGCTCACCTCGTCGAAGATCACCAGCGGCCGCACCTTCAGGACGACCGAGACGAACGCCAAGGTCGTCGTCGCCGACTCGGCCTTCGCCAAGACGAAGAAGTACAAGGTCGGATCCACCGTCACCATCAAGGGCGTCAAGTACCAGGTGATCGGCATCGCCACCGCCGACAGCGGTGACGCGGCGGCCAACCTGTACATCCCGCTCCAGCAGGCGCAGACGCTGGCCGGGGAGAAGAACAAGATCACCACGGTCTACGTGAAGGCGGCCGACTCGCAGCAGATCGACACCGTCAAGAGCGCCATCCAGAAGAACGTCTCCGGTACGACGGTCACCACCTCCGCCGACCTCGCCAAGACGGTCTCCGGCTCCCTGTCCACCGCGTCCAGCCTCGCCACCAACGTCGGCAAGTGGCTGTCCATCGCGGTGCTCGTCGCGGCCTTCCTGGTCGCCGGTCTGCTCACCTCCTCCGCCGTCTCCCGGCGAGTCCGTGAGTTCGGCACGCTGAAGGCGCTGGGCTGGAAGTCGGGCCGGGTGACCCGGCAGGTGGTCGGCGAGGCCGTCGTCAACGGACTGGTCGGCGGCGCCCTCGGCATCGCGCTCGGCCTGGCGGGCGCGTACGTCGTCACCGCGATCAGCCCCAGCCTGCAGGCCCAACTCGGGGGTGGCACGGGCAGCGGCGGCTTCGGCAGCTTCGGGGGCCCCGGCCGACGGACGGCAAAGACCCTGGAGGTCGCGCTGACGGCACCGGTCAGCGTGACGACGATCCTCCTCGCGGTGGGCCTGGCGGTGGCAGGCGGCCTGGTCGCGGGAGCGTTCGGAGGCTGGCGGGCGTCGCGCCTGCGTCCGGCAGATGCCTTGCGGCGCGTGGAGTAGCGGCCGCTTGAAGGCACGGCCGAGCGATCCCACTCAGGGGCGCGGGGCCGTATCGATATGCGGCTCCGCCGCGCGGGCGCGACCAGCCCCCACTCAGCCGCACCAAACGATGACGCGCACCACCCCGAACCCTCCCAGGAGCCACCATGTACGACCTCAGAAACGTAACCAAGCGCTACACCCGAGGCAAAGACACCATCCACGCCCTGGACGGCATAGACCTGACCATCGGCGACGGCGACCGCCTGGTCATCCAGGGCCCAACCGGCGGCGGCAAGTCCACCCTCCTCCAGATGCTCGGCGGTCTCGACCGCCCCACGTCCGGCGAAGTCATCCTGGACGGCACCGACCTGGCCAAGCTCCCCGAGGCCCGCCTGACAAGAGTCCGCAGCGAGAACATCGGCTTCGTCTTCCAGTCCTTCAACCTCATCCCCACGCTCACCGCCCAGGAGAACGTCGAGACCGCCCTCGTACCGCTCGGCGTGAAGGCGAAGGACCGCCGCGAACACGCGGCCGAGGCGCTGAGGTCGGTCGGACTCGGCGAGCGGCTGGGCCATCTGCCCTCCGAGATGTCCGGAGGACAGCAGCAGCGCGTCGCCATCGCCCGCGCGCTGGTCAAGAAGCCGAAGGTGCTGCTCGCCGACGAACCGACCGGCAACCTCGACGAAGGCATGCGTGACGAGATCATGGAGGTGCTCGAACGCATGTGGAAGGAGCTCGGGCTGACCTTCATCATGGTCACCCACGACTCCGCGATCGCGAGGAAGGCCCCGCGCCTGGCGACCATCCGGAAGGGGAAGATCACCGTGAAGGAGAACGCGGGCGCGTAGGCGACCGGGCACAAGGCGTATAGCACCGATCGCATCCGCTCGACTTCGCGGTTGCGTAACGGTGTTCCACCCGGCGCGTAACAGTTCCCGGTAGCGCTTTCTCACCTCCTCCTCATCTATTGAGCCGTCAGATCACCCCCCGGCATACTGCGTGATCCGGGGGGTTGACGTGCATACGTACGGGACTGCCCCCGGCCGGGTGAACGGGGGAAACAGCAGCCCGGTACTCCGTCTCCAGGGGGAGTTTTGCGCAGACAAGTGAAAAGAGCGGCTTCGGCCACCGTGGCCACCGCCGCAGCCGTCGCCCTCGCCGCAGGCATGACCAGCCCGGCGTCGGCGAAGCCCGAGCAGCGCACATCGTCCGCTGCGTCGTCTCTCATGTCCAAGCACCGCATCACCCTGATCACCGGCGACCGGGTCGCCGTCGACACCAAGGGCCGGGTCGTCGGCCTGGAGAAGGCGAAGGGACGCGAGCACATACCCTTCCAGCTCCGCAAGGTCGACGGACACACCCTCGTCATCCCCGCCGACGCGGCCGGCCTGGTCGCCTCCGGCAAGCTGGACCAGCGACTGTTCGACGTCACCGAGTTGAACAAGGCCGCCACCCGCAAGTCCCTCAAGCACGGTCTGAAGGTCATCGTCGGCTACAGCGGCGCCGCCACCGCCGCCAAGTCCGACGTCCGTGACGCGGGCACGCTGCGCCGCAGTCTGAAGACCCTGAACGCGGACGCGATGCAGACGCCGGCCAAGGAGACTCCCGAGCTCTGGGACGCGGTCACCAACGGCGACAAGACCGCCTCCGGCATCGCCCACGTCTGGCTCGACGGTGTCCGCAAGGCCAGCCTCGACAAGTCCGTGCCGCAGATCGGCGCCCCCAAGGCATGGGCGGCCGGCTACACCGGCAAGGGCGTCAAGATCGCCGTCCTGGACACGGGTGTCGACACCACGCACCCGGACCTCAAGGACCAGGTGGTCGACTCCAAGAACTTCTCGGCCGCCGCGGACGCCACCGACCACTTCGGCCACGGCACGCACGTCGCGTCCATCGCGGCGGGCACCGGCGCCAAGTCGGGCGGCAAGTACAAGGGTGTCGCGCCCGACGCGAAGATCCTCAACGGCAAGGTCCTGGACGACACCGGCTCCGGTGACGACTCCGGCATCCTCGCCGGCATGGAGTGGGCGGCCCAGCAGGGCGCCTCCGTCATCAACCTCAGCCTGGGCGGCTATGACACGCCCGAGATCGACCCGCTCGAGGCCGAGGTCAACAAGCTCTCCACCGAGAAGGGCATCCTGTTCGCGATCGCCGCGGGCAACGAGGGCCCCGAGTCGATCGGTTCGCCAGGCAGCGCGGACGCCGCGCTCACCGTCGGTGCCGTCGACAAGAGCGACAAGCTGGCCGACTTCTCATCGACCGGCCCGCGCACCGGCGACGGCGCCATCAAGCCGGACGTGACCGCGCCCGGCGTCGACATCACCGCCGCCGCGGCCAAGGGCAGCGTCATCGACCAGGAGGTCGGTGAGAAGCCCGAGGGCTACCTGACCATCTCCGGTACGTCGATGGCGACCCCGCATGTCGCGGGCGCCGCCGCGATCCTGAAGCAGGAGCACCCCGACTGGGGCTATGCCGAGCTGAAGGGCGCCCTGACCGGCTCCGCCAAGGGCGGCACGTACACGCCGTTCCAGCAGGGTTCGGGCCGGATCGCCGTCGACAAGGCGATCAAGCAGTCCGTGATCGCCGACCCGGTCTCGGTGAGCTTCGGTGTGCAGCAGTGGCCGCACACCGACGACAAGCCGGTCACCAAGCAGCTGACGTACCGCAACCTGAGCACCAAGGACGTCACGCTCGACCTGGCCGCCACCGCCACCAACCCCAAGGGCCAGGCGGCTCCCGCGGGCTTCTTCAAGCTCGCCAGGACCAAGGTGACCGTCCCGGCGGGCGGCAAGGCCTCGGTCGACCTCACCGTCAACACCAAGCTGGGCGGCACCCTCGACGGCGCCTACTCCGCGTACGTGACCGCGACCGGCGGCGGCCAGAGCATCCGCACGGCCGCCGCGGTGCAGCGCGAGGTGGAGTCGTACGACCTCACGCTGAAGTTCATCGGGCGTGACGGCAAGCCGGCCAAGTACTACAACGTCGACCTGACGGGCGCCGCGGGCCTGGCCGGCGGCCGGGACCTCACGCCGTACGACCCCTCCGGCACGGTGAAGGTGCGCGCGCCCAAGGGCACGTACATCCTGAACTCGGCGCTGTTCGTGGACCCGGCGGACAGCACCAAGGGCATCGACTGGATCGCGCAGCCGAAGCTGACCGTCGGCAAGAGCCAGTCGATCACCATCGACGCGCGCAAGGCCAAGCCGGTGGACATCACCGTCCCCGACGCGGCCGCCAAGTCGGCGTTCGCCTACCCGGAGTTCGATGTCACGGTGGGCGAGGGCCTGTACGGCTACGGCTGGTTCCTCGACACGTACGAGAACTTCCACACCGCGGGTCTCGGGCCGCAGATCACCGACGGTTCCCTGTACCAGCAGTGGGACGCGCACTGGACCAAGGGTGACAAGGAGCAGTACGACACTGTGGTCGGCGCCCAGGTCAAGCAGTTCGCCACCGGCTACACCAAGCACTACAAGGCGGGCGACCTGGCCACGGTGAAGGCCGCCCTGGGTGCCGCCGCCAGTGGCAAGAAGGGCACGGTCACCGCGGTCGGCTGGCTGCCGCAGAGCTCCGGCGGCTCCTCCATCGCCATCCCGCAGGCCATCCCCAGCACCCGTACGCTGCACCTGTCCGCTCAGGGCGGCGTGAAGTGGGGCATGGACTTCGAGCAGACCGCCGGGGTCGACCCGGACGGCTTCCCGATCAGCGACGCGTCCTACACGCTGGGCGCGCCGCAGACCTTCGCGGCCGGCAAGACCTATGAGAAGACCTTCAACACGGCGGTCTTCGGCCCGCATCTCAACGCGGACTACGGTCTGTTCCGGGACGGCAACACCATCTACGGCATGCTGCCGCTGTTCGCCGACGCCAACAAGCACGCCGGTTCGTCGGCCTTCACCTCGGTGACCACCACCCTGTACCGCAACGGCACCAAGGTGGGCTCCAACAAGGACCCGCTGTTCGGCGAGCCCTTCAAGGTTCCGTCCGGTGACGCCGAGTACAAGCTGACCACCTCGGTCAAGCGCACGGTCAAGGTCGCGGCCGCGTCCACTCGGATCGACGCGAGCTGGACCTTCCACTCGAAGAAGCCGGCCGGCACCAGCGTCGCCAAGCTCCCGGCCTCCACCCTCCGCTTCAACGCCAGGACCGGCCTGGACAGCCGCGTCGCGGCCGGAAAGACGGTCACTTTCCCGGTCACCGTGGAGGGCGCGGCCGCGGGCCGCAACCTGAAGTCGCTGGCGGTGTACGTGTCGTACGACTACGGCCAGACCTGGAAGAAGGTCGAGGTCCGCAACGGCAGGATCACCGTCAAGAACCCGGCCAAGGGCAAGGCCATCTCGTTCCATGCCAAGATCGCCGACAAGAAGGGCAACAAGTCGACGATCTCGATCTACAACGCCTACTACGGAAAGTGAGCCGTAGCGGCTGAGCAGTCCATGAGCGAACGGCCCGCCGGAAGCACGGCTTCCGGCGGGCCGTCCGTGTCGGTGTGATGACGGGGTGTCATAGGGTCACCCCGGGACCGTAGCCATGACCGCGATGATCACCGCCGTGTTCGGTGTACGTCGCCATGAATCGTGCCTCCCGGCAGTTCCACACACTCCTCAAGGACGCCCTGCACCGCATCCGCGACGGCGTCTACGCGGACCAGGACCATGACCAGCTGGAGGAGACCCGGCGCGAGTACCGGGACCACTACGCCGAGGCGCAGATGGTGGTACCCGAACGCATCCTGGACGCCTCACGTGCCGTGAACCGGGTCCTCGCCGGAATCGATGCGACGGCGAAACGACTCGACCGGAACCTGGCCGGCGAGGGTGAGACCCCGCAGCGGGCCCTGCTCGACCTGAAGGAGGCGGAACCGCTGCTGACCGCGATGCGCAGGGCCATGCGCAAGGACCTCGGGGTGGAGGACTGAGCGCGGTCCCCGTCAGGCCGACGGTACGACCCTCGTCGCGTCCGTGCCCCAGCTGGCCAGCAGCCGCAGGGCCTCCGCCGACGGTGAGCCCGGATCCGCGTGATAGGTGACCAGGGCCTGGTCGGTGTCGTCCGTCGTGCGGAACGACTCGAAGTTCAGCGACAGCTCGCCGACCAGCGGATGGTGCAGCCGCTTGACGCCATGGTTCTTCTCCTTGACGTCATGCGTCGCCCACAGGCGCCGGAAGTCCGGGCTCTTCACCGACAGCTCACCGACCAGCGCCGACAGCCGGGGATCGTCGGGATAGCAGCCGGCGTCCATCCGCAGCGCGCACACGATGTCGATGGCCTTCTGCTCCCAGTCGACGAACAGCTCGCGGTACTCCGGCTTCAGGAACACCAGCCGCGCCCAGTTCCGCTCCGCCGCCGGCAGCTCCCCCCAGTCCCCGAACAGGGCGGCGGCCATCCGGTTCCACGCCAGGATCTCCGAGCGCCTCCCGACGACATACGCCGGCACGGTGTCCAGTACGTCCAGCAGCTGCCGCAGCGGCACCCGCACCTGCTGGGCGCGTGCCGACGCCTTCTTCTTGTGCTGCTTGCCCTTGGCGAGGTGGGTCAGATGGGCGTGCTCGGCGTCGGACAGCCGCAGCGCCCTGGCGATCGAGTCCAGCACCTCCGCCGACACGTTCCGCCCGTTGCCCTGCTCCAGCCGCGTGTAGTACGCCACGGACACCCCGGCCAGCTGCGCCAGCTCCTCGCGGCGCAGCCCGGGCACCCGGCGGTGCCGCCCGAGGTCCGGCAGCCCCACGTCCTGAGGCTTCAGCCGGGCCCGCCTGCTGCGCAGGAACTCGCTGAGCTCGGCGCGCCGGTCCAGGGAGTGGCCGGGGGCGGCAGCAGTCTCGGGCTGTTGGTCCATACAGTCAGTATCGGACGTGTTCCGTGGTCGTACGCACAGCAGCCTGACCCCGCCAGTGGTAGGCACGGCGGACGTACGCAAAGGTGTGGGCTGGGTGAGCGCCGGGACGTGAGGCAGGCTGGAGCTGAGCCCGGCGGGAAGGCAGCCGGGTGCATCACCCCCCTTGAGGAGAACCACGCCATGACCACTGTTGCCGCGTATGCCGCGCCCGCCGCGAAGGCCCCGCTGGAGCGGACCACGATCGAGCGGCGCCCGGTCGGCGAGTTCGACGTCCTGATCGACATCAGGTTCGCCGGCATCTGTCACTCCGACATCCACCAGGCCCGGGAGGGCTGGGGCACGGCGATCTTCCCGATGGTGCCCGGCCACGAGATCGCCGGTGTCGTCTCCGAGGTCGGTTCCGGTGTCACGAAGTACCAGGTCGGCGACCGTGTCGGCGTCGGCTGCATGGTCGACTCCTGCCGGGAGTGCGACAACTGCAGGGCCGGCCTGCAGCAGTACTGCTCCCAGGGCGGCCCCGTCTGGACGTACAACGCCGTCGGCAAGGACGGCGAGCCCACCTACGGCGGCTACGCCGAGAGGATCGTCGTCGACGAGAGCTTCGTCGTCCGCATTCCCGACGGTCTCTCCCTGGACGTGGCCGCGCCGCTGCTCTGTGCCGGCATCACCACGTACTCCCCGCTGAAGCACTGGAACGCCGGACCCGGCAAGAAGGTCGCCGTGGTGGGCCTCGGCGGCCTCGGCCACATGGGCGTCAAGATCGCGCACGCGCTCGGCGCGGAGGTCACCGTCCTGTCGCAGTCCCTGCGCAAGAAGGACGACGGCCTGAGGCTGGGCGCCGACCACTACTACGCCACCAGCGACCCGAAGACCTTCGAGGAGCTCAAGGGCACCTTCGACATCATCCTGAACACGGTCTCGGCGTCGCTGGACTTCGGCGCCTACCTCTCGCTGCTGCGCACGGACGGCGCGATGGTGAACCTGGGCATCCCCGAGGAGCCGGTCCAGATCCCGCTGTCCTCGGTGTTCGGCAACCGCCGCAGCCTGAGCAGCTCCGGCATCGGCGGCATCCCGGAGACTCAGGAGATGCTCGACTTCTGCGCCGAGCACAACCTGGGCGCCGAGATCGAGCTGATCGGCGCCGACAAGATCAACGAGGCTTACGACCGGGTCGTGGCGAGCGACGTCCGCTACCGCTTCGTGATCGACACCGCGACGATCTGAGCCATGCGACTACTTAGGTGAGGCTTGCCTCAGTTCGCGCCCCCGCGTCGGAGTATGTTGGGCAGCAGGAGGTGCACACGATGACTGTGCAGCTGAACCACACCATCGTCGCCGCGCACGACAGCCACGTCTCGGCCGATTTCCTCGCCGGTCTCCTGGGGCTCGAAGTGGGCGCGGACTACGGCCCGTTCGTACCGGTCGGGATACCCAACGGGGTGACGCTGGACTACATGGACACCGCCGGCGCCATCACCCCGCAGCATTACGCCTTCCTGGTCTCCGAGGGCGACTTCGACGCGATCTTCGCCCGCATCGGGGAGGCGGGCCTCACCTACTGGGCGGACCCGTTCCACAGCCGTGCCGGCGAGATCAACACCAACGACGGCGGCCGCGGGGTGTATTTCGACGACCCCTCCGGCCACCGGATGGAGATCCTCACCCGACCGTACGGGAGCGGGAGTTGAGCCGGCGCACGGAGAAGGCCCCGCCGTCGCCCTGCGGCCTCAAAGGCGGCTGTACGTCTCGATGTCCTCCGTGAACTCCTCGATCGCCCGTGCGGTGAGCGTCGGCCGGGTGTCCGCGATGGCGGCCATGTAGTCCTCGGTCGTGGCGGGCTGTCCCCGGCGATGCGTGACCTCGCGTTCGAACGCCGTCTGCGCGCCCTTGCGGGCGGCGTATTCGATGTCGGCCGGGGTGAACAGCTCGCTGGCCTCGACAAGCCGGGTGAGGTCCACGGAGTCGGCGGCGGCCCGGAGATAGCGGGTCCAGATCGCGGCGCGGGCGGTGGGGTCAGGGGGGCCGATGGGGATGACGTAGTCGAACCGGCCCGGCCGCAGAAAGGCCGCGTCGAGGGACCGTACCGAGTTGGTGGCGCACGTCAGCAGGCGTGTGTCGTGCTCACGGAAGACGGGGATGAGTTTGAGCAGCTCGTTGGTCACCCCGTGGCCGGGATCGACGGCCTTGCCGGACCGTGCGCCGGCGATCTCCTCGACCTCGTCGATGAAGAGCAGCACCGAGTCCAGCTCCGCCAGGTCCGCGAACGCCTGGCGCAACGCCACGGCCAGCCCCTCGTCCGTGTCGGCCGCGAGCCGGGACGGGAAGAGCTCCACGAACGGCCAGCCGAGCCGGGAGGCCACCGCTTTGGCGAAGCTGGTCTTTCCCGTGCCGGGCGGACCGAACAGGATGACCGCCTTCGGCGGGGCGACGGCGAAACGGTCGGCCAGCGCCGGTTCCGTCAGCGGAAGCACGACACGGCGTTCGACGACCTGCTTCTCCCGCTCCATGCCGGCCATGGCGTCCCAGAGCCCGTCGGGCAGCATCCGGCCGCCCAGCGCGGCCAGGACCTCGGCGTTGGCGGTGTCGTCCGGTTCGATCTTCTCGTAGTAGGTCAGGTCGTCGCGGAGCCGGTACCCGGAGTTCTCCAGGGCCTTCGTGCCGGCGGCACCGGCTGGCAGCAGGGCGCTGACGCGCCGTACGCCGAGCGTCCGCAGACGTCGTTCCAGCTCGGTGAGGAGCGCGCTGCCGATACCGCGCTCGCGCCAGCGGGAGGCGAGCGCCAACAGCAGGACCCAGCCTCGCGTGCCGCCCCTCTGCGCCACGGCCATGCCGACCAGCTCGTCGCCGACCACCGCGACCACGGCCGTCTGACCGCTCTGTGCCGCCGCCATCACCTCGGAGACCGGAAACACGGGGTCCTCGTCGGCCAGCCGGCTCTGCTCCCAGATCCGGATCGCCTGGTCGAGATCGCTGTCGTGATAGTCGCGCAGATGCCATGCGGGCATGGCCCTCACCTCACGTCATCCCTGCCTCCAGGCTGCGCCGCGCCTGCCGGGGCCGCATCCGGAGGTACGCGGGTTGTCGCTGCGCGACGCACGGGTGGAGCCCGCACCGACACCCGTCCCCATATGCCATATTGCGAAATGCCACATTACGAACAAAAGCCAAAAACTGAGCATCGAATGCTGAGCGCCGAACGCCGAGCACCGACGAAAGGCACGTCATGAAGATCGCAGTCATGGGCGGTACCGGGCTGATCGGGTCGCAGGTCGTGAAGAACCTGAATGCCGCCGGGCACGAGGCGGTACCGCACTCGCAGTCCACCGGGGTCGACGTCATCAGTGGCCGGGGACTGGACGAGGCGATGGCGGGAGCCGACGTCGTCGTCAACCTGACGAACTCCCCGACCTTCGACGAAGCCTCCCCGGCCTTCTTCCAGACCTCGATGGACAACCTTCTGGCCGCGGCCCACAAGGGCGGTGTCGGCCACTTCGTCATCCTCTCGATCGTCGGCGTGGACCAGGTGCCGGAGCTGGACTACTACCGGGCCAAGGCGCTCCAGGAGCAGCTCCTCGCGGCCGGTCCGATCCCCTACTCGATCGTCCGGGCGACGCAGTTCATGGACTTCATGGACGCCGTGCTGTCCTGGACCACCGAAGGTGACACCGTCCGGCTGCCCGCCACGCCGATCCAGCCGATCGCCTCCAAGGACGTGGCCGCCGCCGTGTCGGACGTCGCCGTGGGTGCCCCGCTCAACGGCATCCGCAACATCGTCGGCCCCGAGGTCTTCGCCCTGGACGAGCTGGGCCGGATCACCCTGACCCACAAGGGCGACAGCCGTACCGTCGTCACCGACCCCACGGCCGGCATGTTCGCCGTGGTCAAGGGCGACGTCCTCACCGACAAGAACGCCCACCTGGCCACCACCCGCTACACGGACTGGCTCGCCTGACCTGCGTTCACCGGCCGCCGGTGGTTTCGATGTGGTACCTCGTCAGCGCGAACAGGATCAGAATGTCGAGCGTCATCACGGAGATGGCCCACACCGGGTAGTGCGGAACGAACATGAACTGGGTGATCAGGCTGATCCCCGCCGTCGCGGCACCGGCCCCGCGGCCCCAGCTCTTGTTCATCAGGACTCCCAGGCCGGCGACGACGAGCGCCACTCCGACGACGAGGTGAATGACGCCCCAGCCGCGTCTCCCTGACAGGATCACCGCAATCCTCAGCGACTGCAGCCGGCCCTGCCAGGCCCAGGACGACCACCGGGGCGTCGCTGACGCCGGGCTGCCGGGGGTTTGACGCCGGTCGGGCAGGGCACTCCGGTACGGCCCGGTCCGCTGTGCCGATGTGACCAGTCGGCCGGGTGGCGGGGTAGAGGGGAGGATCACGTCATCTCGGCTCATCTGCTTTTCGGTCCCTGTTCCTGGCTGGCATGCGGTCCAGTGAGCAGGTCAGCGACAAGTGCGAGCCAGGCACCCGGTGAGTATGGGGCTGGGGGATCGACCTCCATGCCCAACTCGGCGACGGCAATGGCGTAGTCGGAATCGTCGAGATCGAGCGAGAGGAACTCGTGGACCTCCCCGATCAGTCGGGCGACGAGATGTGGGTCTGTCGAGACCCGGTAGTCCTCGACGGCCGAGGCGTGGTCGGTGAACTCGTCGGGCATGTCCTGCGAGAACCAGCCCCCGAGGAACTGGCCCAGCTCGGGGAAACGGGCATGCCACTCCCAGTGGGTGGCGGGGATGGCCGGCGGCGGGACCTCACCCGCCTCGATGCTGCGCTTGATGTGGTCTGCGAGGCAGCGGAGCCACTGCTGGACCTCGCCCCCAGCGAGGCCGATGTCAGGGATCGCGTAGAACTCCCCGAGCCGCAACCGCAGTCGCCCTGGCGGATTCTCGGCGTAGTCACGCAACTGTCGCTCGGCGATGGACAGAGCCCACGGTCGGCTGTGCCACGTCTGACGGAGATAAGCGGTCAGGGCTGCGCCGGGCTCGTCCGGGGTGTCGTCCGCCGGGTGCCCGAGGTAGGCGCGCATGACCTGGTCGAGCTCGCCATACCGGCGGTCGTGTTCGAGGGGGCTCAGGGGCACGGTGGTCAGCCTCTGCGATCGCTACAGGTAGATGGGAAAGGTGGCATGGACGGCGAAGCCGTGTGGGACGGAGTCGTCCCGCTTGAGGGTGACGCGGGCGGCTCGCACATCGACGGGCTCCCGCCCGGCCAGCATCATCGCCTGCAGGAGGACGCGTCCGACCGGCTCGGACCGGGACGGCCACGACGCCTCGATGGTCAGACGCGAGCGTGTCGACTGGGCGAGCCAGCGGTGGATCAGCTGCTCGTTGGCGGTGACGACCTGCTGGGTGGCCCACTGGGCGGTTTCGCGGTCGGGGTAGGTGGCGGAGCGAGTGGGCACTTCCGGTCCCTTCACGGGTGTTGTGCGGGCGTCGGTCGGGTGGTCGCGGACGGCTAGTCGTCCTCGAAACGCCAGAGCACCAGGACGTTCTCGTCCGACACACCGAGAAGGCAGATGTCGATGGTGGTCCCGGCCAG
The DNA here is from genome assembly GCF_025642155.1 of Streptomyces sp. HUAS 15-9. Taxonomy (NCBI): domain Bacteria; kingdom Bacillati; phylum Actinomycetota; class Actinomycetes; order Kitasatosporales; family Streptomycetaceae; genus Streptomyces; species Streptomyces qianjiangensis. Next base: position 5,479,137 of record NZ_CP106798.1, read on the forward strand.
GACGTTGGCGTGAAAGGACGAGGACAGGAAGTCGCCCTCTTCGCCGTCTTCCGCGTGCCCGTGGTTGGTGAAGAAACGTGCGCCGTTTCCCGTGGCCCTCAAAATTTCCCGCAGGCAGGCGTCGCGTTCCGTGTCCGGCGCATGAAGGGATTCACTGGGGCCGTACAGAAGCGATCCGGTTGAGATCAGTCCGGCCAGCTCCATGGCCTGACGGGGTGAGATCTCCAGGATGCTGTGCTGCAGCTCCTGGCGGTCTACCTGGCTCAGCACGGGGTTACCCTGGATCGCTTCCATCACCGTGTCGTGCCAGTCCGCGCCTCTGCGGGCGACGAGTGCGGCGAAGGACTGACGCTCCTCGAAACGTCCTTGCGCGCACGCGGGCAGACCGGTCTTTTCCTTCACAGACCCTCTCCTCGTGCGCTCATGGCAGCCTCGGCATGGATGTGTAGACCACATACGGCGGGTGAAGGCCGTTCTTGTACTTGAGTACGACCTCTACCGAGTGCGCGTCCTGAGCCGCACTCGCCCTCGGGTTCCCCGACGTAATGGTACGCCCGGTCACAGAATTGAACTCCACTGGATCCAGCTTCAGGATCGAGTTGTCGGCGCGCGGCCTGGAGAGCCATCTCTTAATCTTTTCCTGGTTGTCCACACCTTCGTTGCGCTGGCCTGAATTAGCGGGCGGGCCCACATACTCCACCGTGTTTTGTGTGTATTTCTGGGCGGATGTCAAATCGGTGAAGCTGGAGGCGGCGGGAATCGTCGGTTGGTCTCTGAGCCGCTGCGCCAGTTGCTCATCGGTCTTGCCCACGTGTTTGTCGATGACGTGGCTGTTGTGAATACCTTCCTGATTCGCCAGGTCGATCGGATATGCATGGTTGTCCTCGCTGTCCCCCGGCACCGTGTACAGCGGGTTTCCTTTGAAATCGGTCAGGGCCCGCGCGCCGAATGCCTCAGCCCGAGCGGATTCCGCATTGAAGGTCGGCGCGCTCGTGTAAGCCTCGTCCAGCGCCGACATCAGGTCCTGGACGCGTCGAACCTGACGGTGAACCCGGTTGTTGTAGGTGGCGACAGCGTCGTTCATGGCGCCTTCGTCAGTGTGCAGGACGATACCGACTGATACGTCTGTGACCAGTCCCTTTCCTACGTGCCACAGCCCCTTCATCACGCTCTTGGCGTCCGTGATGTCCAAGTTTCGCGGATCGAGCTCCTTGATGCTGTCCTCGACGGCTTGCCGATAGATCCGGTGCAGGTCGTCGCGAACGTCTTCCGCCGCCTGGGCCACGTTGTACACGGCATCGACCATGGCATCGCAGGTGTCGAACAGAACGGCGAAGACAGGGTGACTGGTTCCCCTTTTGCGCGCGCCGTCGTTCGCCCAGTCGTAGCCCTCTCGGGTCTTCCCCCAAGCAGACGTCCCCCACAGCGTGCTGCAGAACTGCCGCATGGCGTCGTACCACTCCTGGTTGGACTGGTCGGTGATGCCGCCGACGAAGCTGGTCAGCATCCCGTCCACCATGCTGAGCGTGGTCTGAGGCATCCTCCAGGTCTCAGAGATCTTGTACAGCCGCAGGTGATTGGGCAGTGGGAGGATCTTCGCCGCCTTGCCCCAACGGCACTCGTGTTCCAGCAGCGGGCGCATGATGGTGAGCACTGCGGCTTCCAGCCCCTCCAGGGCTTTTTGCGCGAAGTCCTGGCCGGCGTCGACGTCCCCCCACTCGAAGTCGGTGACCGGTCCGTACTTGGGCGGTGTGTCGATCACATGCGGAGCGGGTCGCTGTGTCGGTTGACCTGTTGACGAGGGGTTCGTGGCGGCGTCGGCCGCCGCGTAGTTGTTGGCGGTGCTGGTGAATCCGACGCCGGCACCACCGACGCTCACCACGGACTTGGCCCACACTTCGAGGAACCAATTGGTGACTTTCACATAGGTTTTCGTGAAGTCCTTCATGGCCGAGCCGTTGCCGCCGCCGTCCGGATACCGTGCCAACTCGTCCAGGAACGCCTTGATCCCCTTGTCGAGAGGGTCCTGTTGGCCGGCGACGTTCGTGGAGACCTGGTAGAGGACCGATGGCGTCACATCGATCTTCCCTTGCCCGGGGGCCGCGGGGGTGGCCATCAGGCGGCTCCCCAGCCGCGCAGGACCGCCTTGTGCGCTGCCGCGTAATTGATGTGGCCGGTGGTGACGTACTGGTGCAGCCACTTCTGGGCTGCCTGCAGGTCCTGTGCGGAGCGGTCCCATTCATCGAGCTTCTGGACGAAGATCTCGCGGGCCTCACCCTTCCAGGACAGTACGACCGGTTCGACGCGGTCGTAGAGGTCGTCCAGCGTGCCGTTGAGCTGTTTGAGGATGTCTTCCAGTTCGACGGCTAGTTCGTGGAGTGTGGCGAACGAGACTGATATGTGGTCGCCGTCGGCACCCGTCGACATGATTCCCCCTTGGAGTCGGTGACCGTGTTTGCGTGGCCGGTACGTGGCGCTGCGAGCGTCAGAAGCCGTCCAGGCTGCTGCGTGGGCGAGCCAGTGTGTCGTCGGCTCCTGTATGCGGCGTGGAGAGTTTGTCTACCTCGCTGTTGACGTCCACGTGGATACGACGCATCTGTTCGAGCACCTGCAGATCGTCGGCACTGAAACCGTCACGGCTCATCCGTACGGCTTGCTCCAGGCCCTTCATCACTTCCCGGATACGTACGGCGTCCTCCGCGGCAGCACGATGGAACTCCCGGTACGCCGTTGCCGCCGGGCCCCGCCAGCCGGCCTCGATACGGTCGACGAGTTCGTCCATGCGCTTGATCTGTTTGTCGAGGTGGTCCTGCATCTCGCCCAGATCACCGGCGAGCTTTGTCAGGCCCGTGGACGACACATGCAGGTCGGGACCGCCGTTCTCACCCTTACTTGTGCCTGGTGCCCCCATGCCGTATCCCCCACCATGTCGGCATCTCGCGTCTCGACTAACCTCAGGATCATACGAAGAAGCACCGAGGTGGAGGCGCGGGGCCGCCAGTGACGCGGGTGGGCTCGCGCCGTCGGCAGGAGCAGTCGTCGCGTTCCGGGCCGCCGTCACCGTCGGTCGAAACCGGCGTGGGCCAGTCGGGCAGGACGCCCCCAGTTCCGCTCAGCCTGCGGCGTTATGTGACCCATGGGCCGCAGCCGGCTGTCGGGTGGACCAGCCCGTCATCCGTGCAGGTGGGCAAGGAATGCGTCCGCAACGGGATAGGGGCGTTCCTGGGGCAGCAGTCGGGTGGCTGAGGTCAGGTCACCGGTGCTGACGAGGGTGTGGATCTCGTGGGCGAGTGGGGTCACGTCGCGGATGGCGACCGTCCATTCGTCCGCGTAGCGTCGTGCGGCCTCACCGGAGAGGCCGAGTTGCAGGGACCGGTACGGCAGGGCCGCAGGCGCAGGTCCCGCTCGGGGTCCCACTGCACGCGAGTGGGCGCACGCTTCAACTGACGCTGCCAGGTGGCTCGGTCGGGGTGCACCCCGCGGGCGTAGCTCGACAGACACGCGTGGCGCAGTGCCCATGCGAAGCCGTCACGGTCGATCTCGACAGCCAGGACGGTCTCCTGCCCCTCCTTGGCGCCCCAGCCGCAGCGGTACATCATCCACAGGAACGACGGCTTGATCCACGTCAAGAGGCGGCGGTGGCGGGAGCCGACGTCGTCGTCAACCTGACGAACTCCCCGACCTTCGACGAAGCCTCCCCGGCCTTCTTCCAGACCTCGATGGACAACCTTCTGGCCGCGGCCCACAAGGGCGGCGTCGGCCACTTCGTCATCCTCTCGATCGTCGGCGTGGACCAGGTGCCGGAGCTGGACTACTACCGGGCCAAGGCGCTCCAGGAGCAGCTCCTCGCGGCCGGTCCGATCCCCTACTCGATCGTCCGGGCGACGCAGTTCATGGACTTCATGGACGCCGTGCTGTCCTGGACCACCGAAGGTGACACCGTCCGGCTGCCCGCCACGCCGATCCAGCCGATCGCCTCCAAGGACGTGGCCGCCGCCGTGTCGGACGTCGCCGTGGGTGCCCCGCTCAACGGCATCCGCAACATCGTCGGCCCCGAGGTCTTCGCCCTGGACGAGCTGGGCCGGATCACCCTGACCCACAAGGGCGACAGCCGTACCGTCGTCACCGACCCCACGGCCGGCATGTTCGCCGTGGTCAAGGGCGACGTCCTCACCGACAAGAACGCCCACCTGGCCACCACCCGCTACACGGACTGGCTCGCCTGACCCGCTCAGGACCGGTCAGCAGGGCTCTCGACGTCGCCGCCGTCTCCTGCGGGAGAGGCCGCCGCGGCCTATGCGACGGGGTTGGCGAAGCGCAGCCACACGATCAGATGACTGTTCAGGGCGCCCAGCCCGGACGGACGAGGTGCTCGATTCCACGGATCGTCTCGGCCAGACGTCACGCGTCTGGGCGCCGTCTTCGGCCTCGACGGGCCGGTTGTCGCGGATCGCGGCAGCGGAGGTCCGCAGCAACAGCCAGCCCCACGCGCTCAGCTCCGTAGGCGTCGCACGCCCGCGCCGCGATCCCGCCCCTGTCGCAGAGCAACAGCACCGGGAAGACAGACCGTTGGGACCAGCACCGCCGCGAACATGTCTGTGGCCCTGGCCCCAGTGAGCACCTAGGGTGACAGCTGATCGGCTTCCCCTCGACGCCTGACCAGCGTCGGACGACGGGCGGCCGAGTCTACGGAGGGAACACACGTGAAGAAGGCCACTGCCCGCTGTGCGGCTCGGGTCGGCGCCATAGCCGTGCTCGCTGCCGCAGTCCTGGCCGGCACCCCTGCTGAGGCACTCCCGGACGACAATGCTCCCCGGCTGACGTACTTCGGACCCCGTCCGAAGATCACAGTGGGCGGGGACGTCGAGTTCCACGCCTGGAACGTGCCTGCGGGGACGGACAAGGTGGTCGTGAGCTCACCGGCGCTCGACGAGCCGATTCAGCTCGTCCCGGCAAAGGACGCACAGGGCCTGTTCGTTGAGAAGGACGCAACGCCGGTACCGGGCACCCGGGATGACATCGACCCGGGGACCTACCCGGTCACCGCCAAGGCCGGAGGTCGCGTCATCGCGACAACGCGGCTCGTCGTCGTACCGAGGTTCTCGACGCCGGCCCGCCGGTTTGTCATCTATCCGAAGGACGCACCGGCCTGCAACGACACCCCGACGTTCGTGCGGCCCGGTAGTGACGCCTATGTGGTGCTGACCTTGGAGCCGACGGTGATGGACAAAGGCATACTGACCGTCACCTCACAGGCGTTCCGGCACGACGTGCACCTCAAGGAGGGCGGCGTCGGCCTGGAACGCTGCCTGGCCGACGACGGCTCCACCGTCTACCAGGGGCGCGCCCAGGTACGTGACGACCTTCCGCCTGGCGAATACGACATGGCGCTGTCCGGCCGCTTCGGGCGGCGGACGATCACTCAGAAGGTGTCCGTGGCAGGACAGGCCGTCGCGCACGACGCTGCGTCTGCGGTTTCCTGGCCGGCCGTCGGCGGCACCGCGGCAGGTGCGGTCCTGATCGCCGCCTCGGGCTTCGTCGTGTGGCGCCGGCGGCGAAAGACCGCCGTTTCCTCCTGAGGGCCACCCAGCTTGCGGCCCCGCCTGACCTGGCCGAGGCCGTCACCCCATGATTCAGAAGGATCACCTTGCGTAGCGTGTACAACCGAATACGACGCCTTGCGGTAGTGGCCGCGAGTGTCACTGCGTGTCTGACGAGTGGAGGCGGACTCGCACACGCCCACCCTCACCCCGACGCCGTGAAGAGGCACTCCCCCGGCTCAGGCGTGACCGCGCCCCCACCTGGGCAGGCGCACCAGCCGGGCCTCACCGCCGGCCCGAACGACGACAGCTGGACCGACGCGGACGCGATCCGGTTCTGGACCCCTGCCCGCATGGCCTCCGCGACCGACCCCGCCCGGCCCTCGGCTCCCGACAACCAGGGCACGACGTCCCGGACGCCCGCGCTCCGGGGCACCGGACCGGCCGCCGGGATCACCGTGGAGCACTTCATGGGCATCAAGTCCGTCGGTGTGCTCTTCTCCTACACGCAGGAGCCGACGACCGGAGAGATGCGGGCGCATTCCTGCTCCGCCAGTGTCGTGGACAGCCCCGGCCACAACCTGATCCTCACCGCGGCGCACTGCAGTGGTGGTCATCACTCCGTGTTCGTCCCCAAGTACGACAACGCCAACGGGCTGAACAAGCAGCCGTACGGGTTCTTCCGGGTCGACAAGTGGTTCAAGGACCCTCGGTACGACGCGCCCAACACGAAGGACAAGACGTCCGACCTGGACTTCTCGTTCGCTGCGCTCGCGGACTCGTCGAGCGGCGAGAAGGTCCAGAACGCGGTGGGTGGCGCCAATCAGCTCGTCCGTACGCCCTCGTTCAACAACAACGTGACGATGGTCGGATATCCCAAGGCCTCGCACGACTCCGCGGACCGGGCTGTCCGCTGCCCCACTCAGACCTGGGCGCTGCCGAATTTCTACCAGATCCAGGCCGTTTGCAGCGGTATGTACGGTGGAGTCTCCGGCGGCCCGTGGTTCTCCAAAATCGACTGGGCCAAGGGAACCGGCCAGATCATCGGCAACGTCGGCGGTTACTTCGGCGGCGGCAACGACCAGAACGTCGACTGGCTCACCTACAGCCCCGTCCACGGCGACCAGTTCTTCCGGCTGTACGACGACGCCCGGCACGACCGGACGGTCAAGCGCCCCGACCCCTACAAGCAACCGCCGCTTCCGTATTCGATGGGTAGCGGCAAGACCTGGCAGCACGCCAGTCTGATGGCATCGGGCGACTTCAACGGCAAGGGCCACAGCGACATGATCGTGGTGTGGTCCGACGGTGAGACCACCCTGTACTCCAGCGACGGGAACGGCCATTTCACCGGCGAACGGCAGCTGCTGGCGAAGAACTCGCTGTGGAAGAACGCCAAGACCATCACCGCGGGCGACTTCACCGGCTCGAACCAATTCGATCTGCTGGTCCGCTGGGTGGACGGCGAAGTGACACTGTACGGAGACGTCGGCACCAAGGGCCTCAACTGGTCCGGCACCCAGATGATCAAGCCGAACGACCTCTGGAAGAACGCGACCCAGATCGCGGCGGGCCGGTTCAACGCCTCCAAGTACGTCACCGATCTGATCGTGCGCTGGGTGGACGGTGAAGTGACCCTCTACACCGGGGTCGGCGCCGGTACCTTCGGCAATGAGCACAAGCTCAAGGACAAGAACGACACGTGGCGGCACGCCACGCTGCTCACGAGCGGGGAGTACTCCGGCAGCGCCAAGTGGGATCTCATGGTGCAGTGGAGCGACGGCGAACTGGACAACTACGTGAACACCACCACCTCCGGCCTCGGCACCGAGCAGCGCATCCAGAACCCCAACGACCTCTGGACGCACAACAAGGTGATGACCACTGGCGACTTCACCCCGAACCGCCGCACCGACGATCTCGTCATCCGCTGGTCGGACGGCGAGACCACGATGTATGCCGACACGAGCGCCGCTCATCTCGGCACAGAGCACAACCTCGTGCCGAAGGCGTAACACATTCGGCCACGCGGCGTACGTCCGCCGGGCAGGGCAGGCATCAGGGTCGCCAGACCCCTGGCTGACCTCTGTCCTCACCCAACCCGGCGGACGGTAGCCGCCGCCCCCGCCAGGGCATCCAGTCACCCGAACGACTGCGTCGTTCACCTCAGATGTCGCCGCTCGGACTGGGTGCGGCGTTCTTGACCGTCAGTGGTAGCAGCGGGACGTCCTACCCGTCGGCTGCAAAGCGATGGACCGTCGGCTGCCGGGTTTGGAAGCCGAGGCGTTCATAGAGCCGGTTCGCGGCCGCGCGACCCGGCCGGGAGGTGAGATCGACTGTCCGCTTGCGGCGCCGTCCGGATTCCGACATGTACCCGTCGGCCAGGGCCCCGCCCTGACGTGCGGTCCGGGGGCGGTCAGCTGAGCAGTGTGGCCGGGCTGCCGCCGTTCGCCTCGTAGCCCGCCACCGCAAGGGCGCGGTAGACGGCGAACTCCGCGGCCGGGTCGCAGGAGAGGGACCAGGGGAGGGCGCCGACATGGCCGTCGACGTGTATCAGCTGGTTCATGGCCTCCGCCCAGCGCTCGGCGCGGACCAGGAAGAAGACCAGCAGGTGGCGGACGTGCGCCGTCATCGGGTCGTCGGGGCGCGCCGCGTGCACCGCGTGGAGCGCGCCGTGGATGGCCTTGGTCACGACCTCGCTCTGGTAGAAGCTGCTGACCAGGTTCACCTCGGGGAGGTGCTCGAAGACCGCGAAGAGCGGCATCGCGGCGAGCAGGGAGCCCTCGGGTGCGCGCGCCGCGGCGGCCTCCGCGAAGGAGTACGCCAGCTCACGCGAGCCGTGCCACTTCTCGCACCAGTAGTGCAGGGCCGCGAGATGGGCGCCCATGTGGGCCGGGTCCCGGTCCAGGATCCTCAGCCACAGCTTCTCGAACTCCGGCTGGGGGTACGCCAGTCCGCGCGCCACCGACAGCTCGACGATGTGCGGGACCGGGTCGCCGGGAGCCAGCAGCGCGGCCTGCGCGCACGCGTCCCTGGCCTCCTCCATGATGATCCGGAACTCGTCCGTGCCCGGGGTCGACGTGCGCCACGCCTGCTGCACCAGGAACTCCGCGTGCACGGCGGCGCCGCCCGCGTCCTTGGGCTGCTCGGCCCGCCACACCCGCAGCCACTGCCCGCCCGGAGTCTCATGGACCCCGCCGGGCCGCTGCTGCAGCTCCAGCGCCGCCGCGCCCGCGAAGGCCTGCACGCGCTGCCACCGCAGCTCGCCCTCCGTCCCGGTGCCGGCCAGCAGCTGCGAGGCGGCCCGGTACTCCTGGGTGCGCTGCACCAGGTCCAGGACGTCGAGCAGGTCCTGGTCGGGGCCGGGCATGCGGATGTCCAGCTCCTCCTCGCGCGCGAAGCCGTAGTTCGCCGGGTCCGCGGCGTCCGGATGGCCCGGATGGACCCGCTCGATCATCCCGCGCCTGCGCCGCAGGATCGGGAGCAGTGCGAAGCTCAGCATGAGCAGCGCCATCAGGACCCAGAGAATCACCATGACTCAAGCGAACCAGACGCCGCCGACAATTGGCCAACCCGTCCCGCTCCGCCTGTGGAAAACCGTCCGGCCGGCCCGCCGCATGCCCCGTCACGCACGGGGAAAACCCTTGCTTCCGGCCGTGTGCGACCCGCTGTCCGGCAGTAGTGCCGCGGGCGCACTACGCTCGGTGCACATGAGCGACAGGCACATCAGTCAGCACTTCGAGACCCTCGCGATCCACGCGGGCAACACCGCCGATCCCCTCACCGGCGCGGTCGTCCCGCCGATCTACCAGGTCTCGACCTACAAGCAGGACGGCGTCGGCGGCCTGCGCGGTGGCTACGAGTACAGCCGTAGCGCCAACCCGACCAGGACCGCCCTGGAAGAGAACCTCGCCGCGCTGGAGGGCGGCCGCCGCGGCCTCGCGTTCGCGTCCGGCCTGGCGGCCGAGGACACCCTGTTGCGTACGCTGCTCAGCCCCGGCGACCACGTGGTCATCCCGAACGACGCGTACGGCGGCACGTTCCGTCTGTTCGCGAAGGTCGTGTCCCGGTGGGGCGTGGAATGGTCCGTAGCCGACACCAGCGATCCGGCGGCCGTACGGGCCGCCATCACCCCGAAGACCAAGGCCGTGTGGGTGGAGACCCCCTCCAACCCGCTGCTCGGCATCACCGACATCGCCGCCGTCGCTCAGATCGCCCATGACGCGGGGGCGAAGCTCGTCGTCGACAACACCTTCGCCACGCCCTACCTCCAGCAGCCGCTCTCGCTCGGCGCGGACGTCGTCGTGCACTCGCTCACCAAGTACATGGGCGGTCACTCGGACGTGGTCGGCGGTGCGCTGATCGTGTCCGACCAGGCGCTGGGCGAGGAACTGGCGTACCACCAGAACGCGATGGGCGCGGTCGCCGGGCCCTTCGACTCCTGGCTGGTGCTGCGCGGCACGAAGACGCTCGCGGTGCGCATGGACCGGCACAGCCAGAACGCCACGAAGATCGCCGACATGCTGAGCCGGCACGCGCGCGTGACGCGGGTCCTGTACCCCGGCCTGCCGGAGCACCCGGGTCACGAGACCGCCGCCAAGCAGATGACGGCGTTCGGCGGCATGGTCTCCTTCCAGGTCGAGGGCGGCGAGGAGGCGGCCGTCGAGGTGTGCAACCGCGCCAAGGTCTTCACCCTCGGGGAGTCCCTCGGTGGCGTCGAGTCCCTCATCGAGCACCCCGGCCGGATGACGCACGCCTCCGCGGCGGGTTCGGCCCTGGAGGTCCCGGCCGACCTCGTCCGCCTCTCCGTGGGCATCGAGAACGTCGACGACCTGCTCGAGGACCTGCAGCAGGCGCTGGGCTAGCAACCCGGGGCTGCGCCGGCCACAGCGCCGGTTCACCAGCCGGTGATCGGTGGAGTCGTCTGGGACGGCGGCTCCACCCAGGGCCGGGCCGTCAGGGCCCACACGGTGAAGGCCACGGTCGCGGCGAACAGCAGCAGCCACATGAGACGCCGGGCCGCGGTCCTGCGGCGCAGCATGCGGCTCCCGCGCCGCACGACCTCCGCGTACAGCTCCGGCGGTACCGGCGGCGGCGCCTGCTCCATGATCCGCCGCGCGGCGGCCTCCCGCTCGGCCCGGTTCACCGGTGCCTCCCGTCGTCCCGCCGCCTCACGACGGTGCCACCTTCGCGCCCATCACGGCAGGTGGCTGCCCCCGGCGCGGATGCAGCAGCGTGGCCGTCGCCCGGTCGCAGATCACATGGACCCGTTCCGATGGGAGTCCGAGCAGTGCCGCCACCTGCTCCTCGGCGACCCCCTCGTACAACCGCAGGACGAGGATCAGGCGCTCCTGGGGACCGAGGACGGCCAGGGCACTCGTGGGATGTGGGCGGCCGCGGCCGAGACCGCCGTACTGGTGCCAGGCCCCGCGCGCGAAACGCGTGGCGAGGTACTGGCGGGCGCGGTCGTACGGGTCCTCCCCGCGCAGCCGGTCCCAGCACGCGTACGTGTGCGCGAGGGCCAGGGTGAGCAGCCGCCGCGCGCGCGGGTTGTCGTTCGGCGCCTCCGCGGTCAGCAGGGTGGCGGCATGCAGCAGCCGCCCTGCCGCGCCCGCGACGAATGCCTCGAACTCCCGGGCCCGGCGGGCGCTTTGGGACGCCTGCCGTTCTCGCACCGCGCCTCCCGCCTGAGGGGGACCGGCCGGTACGGAACGCGGAACCGTGTGCGACCAGGACCCGGTCTCATATGAGGCCAGCGGTGGCCCGGGGTCAAGGGTCCGGCGCTCAGGAGGCCGACGGAGTCTCCGGCGCGGGCACGCCCGGGACCGCCATCCGCGCGGAGAGCGCGGTGTTGAAGCGCGTGAGGAGCGCGCAGAACGCCTCGCGCTCCTCCGGCGCCCAGTCGTGAGTCAGCTCGGCCATCAACTGGCGCCGGGACGAACGAACTTCCTCCAGCCGGGACAGCCCGCGCGGGGACAGCTGGAGCACCACCGCCCGCCCGTCCTCGGGGTGCGAGGTCCGCTTGACGAGCCCGGTGTCGACCAGGGGAGCCACCTGCCGGGTGACCGTCGACGAGTCGATCCCCATGCTCGCGGCGAGGGCCTTGACGCCCATCGGCCCTTCCTTGTCGAGGCGGTTCAGCAGCAGGTATGCGGCGCGGTCCATGGAGTTGCGCACCTGTCCGACGCCGCCGAGCCGGGTCTGTTCGGCACGGCGGGCGAAGACCGCCACCTCGTGCTGCAGCGTGTCGAGGAGACCGGTGTCACCGACGGTCGTCATGTCCATCGACATTTCAGGTGTTGTGGGCATGGCCGGGGGCTCGCTTCATGAAGAGTGCTGGGTTGGGGGACAGGGTACGCGGCCGGGGGGCGGGCCGTACCGGGGCTGCGCAAACCGGTCTCGGAGCTTGGTCACACCCGCTGTGCCCGGCTGTGAACTGCGAGACTTGTGTCATGAGCTACAGCACGCCTGACTCCTTGCGGCCCGTCACCCTCGACGACGTACGCGGCGCGCAGAAGATGCTCACGGGTGTGGCGCGGGTGACCGCGATGGAGGGCAGCAGGCATCTGTCGCAGCTGGTGGGCGCGCCGGTCCACCTCAAGTGCGAGAACCTCCAGCGGACGGGGTCCTTCAAGCTGAGGGGTGCCTACGTCCGTATCGCCGGCCTGCTGCCCGAGGAGCGCGCCGCCGGTGTCGTGGCCGCGAGCGCCGGGAACCACGCGCAGGGCGTGGCGCTGGCCTCCGCGCTGCTCGGCGTGCACGCCACCGTGTTCATGCCGAGGGGCGCCCCGCTGCCGAAGATCAGCGCGACCCGGGACTACGGCGCCGAGGTGCGCCTGCACGGTCAGGTGGTCGACGAGACGCTGGCCGCGGCGCGGGAGTACGCGCAGGAGACGGGCGCCGTCTTCATCCACCCCTTCGACCACCCGGACATCATCGCGGGGCAGGGCACGGTCGGCCTGGAGATCCTGGAGCAGTGCCCGGAGGTGGGCACGATCGTCGTCGGCATCGGCGGCGGCGGGCTCGCGGCCGGCATCGCGGTCGCCGTGAAGACGCTGCGGCCGGACGTGCGGATCATCGGTGTGCAGGCGGCGGGCGCGGCCGCGTACCCGCCCTCGCTCGCGGCCGGGCGGCCGGTGGCGATCGAGAACCCGGCGACGATGGCCGACGGCATCAAGGTGGGGTGTCCGGGCGAGGTGCCGTTCGGGATCATCGCCGAGCTGGTGGACGAGGTCCGCACGGTCACCGAGGACCAGCTGTCGGCCGCGCTGCTGCTGTGCCTGGAGCGGGCCAAGCTGGTCGTCGAACCGGCCGGCGCGAGTCCGGTCGCGGCGCTGCTGGCGGACCCCGGAGCCTTCCCCGGGCCGGTGGTCGCGGTGCTCTCCGGCGGGAACGTCGATCCGGTGCTGCTCCAGCGGGTGCTGCGCCACGGCATGGCCGCGCAGGGCCGCTACCTGGCCGTTCGGCTTCGGCTGACGGACCGGCCGGGCGCCCTCGCCACGCTTCTCGGGGTGTTGTCAGTGGTGGACGCTAACGTCCTCGACGTGAGCCATGTACGGACCGACCCGCGGCTCGGGCTCACCGAGGCGGAGGTGGAACTGCACCTGGAGACAAAGGGCCCGGAGCACTGCGCCGAGGTCGGCCAGGCCCTGCGCGAGGCGGGATACACGGTCATCGATTGAGGTCGGAGACCTCGACGGCACTCATCCTTCACCTCGCTCGGGCAACGTCGAGCCCGTCACTCGTTCGGGCAATGACGAGAAAATTCCATTGAGTGACGCGATATAACGCGTTATGGTCTGTTGTGCAGCCGCAGCCACTCCCCAGCCATTTCGCCCCATCCCCAAAGACGTGGAGATTCATATGCCAGGCGCCATCTATGCCGAAGGCCTGGTGAAGACCTTCGGCGACGTAAGGGCACTGGACGGCGTCGACCTCGATGTCCCCGAAGGCACCGTCCTCGGCCTGCTCGGGCCGAACGGCGCCGGCAAGACGACGGCCGTCCGCTGTCTGACGACCCTGCTCCGCCCCGACAGCGGCAAGGCCGTGGTCGCGGGTGTGGACGTCCTCAAGCACCCCGACGCCGTCCGCTGCTCCATAGGCCTGTCCGGCCAGTTTGCGGCGGTCGACGAATACCTCACCGGCCGCGAGAACCTGCAGATGGTCGGTCGGCTGTACCAGATGGGCGCGAAGGCGTCGAAGGCCCGCGCGGTGGAGCTGCTGCAGCAGTTCAACCTCACGGACGCCGCAGACCGCCCCGCCAAGACCTACTCCGGAGGCATGCGCCGCCGGCTCGACCTCGCGGCCGCGCTCGTGGTGTCGCCGCCCGTGATGTTCATGGACGAGCCGACGACAGGCCTCGACCCGCGCAACCGCCAGCAGCTGTGGGAGGTCATCAAGCAGCTGGTCTCCGGCGGTACGACACTGCTGCTCACCACCCAGTATCTGGAAGAGGCCGACCACCTGGCCCACGACATAGCCGTCGTCGACCACGGCCGCGTCATCGCCAAGGGCACCTCCGACCAGCTCAAGGCCCGCACAGGAGGCGAGCGCGTCGAGGTCGTCGTGCACCAGCGCGAGGACATCGTGACGGCCGCCGAGGTGCTGGGCGGCTTCGGCAAGGGCGACACCACGGTCGAGGAGCACACGCGCAAGCTGACCGTCCCCGTCACCGGCGGCGCCAAGCTGCTCGCCGAGGTCATCCGCGAACTGGACACGCGCGGCATCGAGATAGACGACATCGGACTGCGCCGCCCCACCCTCGACGACGTCTTCCTGTCCCTGACGGGACATGTGGCGGAGGAGAAGGAAGAGGGCAACGGCGCCTCGAAGAAGCCCGGTGACCGCAAGAAGAACAAGGAGACCGCGAAGTGAGTGCCGTATCCGACGCGACACCGGTCGCGGCCCCCGGCAACCCGTTCAGCAGATCCCTGAGGGACTCGCTGATCGTTGCCCAGCGCAATCTGATCCGCATGTCCAGGATCCCGGAGATGGTCATCTTCGGGCTCATACAGCCGATCATGTTCGTGGTGCTGTTCACCTATGTGTTCGGCGGATCCATGAAGATCGGCACCAGCACCAGCGCGGCCGACTACACGAACTTCCTGATGGCAGGCATCTTCGCGCAGACCGTCACGTTCGCCACGGCCAGTTCCGGCGCGGGCATCGCCGACGACATGCACAAGGGCCTCATCGACCGCTTCCGCTCCCTGCCCATGGCACGCGGCGCGGTGCTGACCGGGCGCACCCTCGCCGACCTGGTCCAGACGGCGCTGACCCTGCTCGTCCTCGCGGTCGTCGCCCTGCTGGTCGGCTGGCGCACGAGCACGTTCGGGGACACCAACGCCGCGAGGATCCTCGGCGCCTTCGGCCTGCTGCTCCTGCTCGGGTACGCGTTCACCTGGATCGGCGCACTGATAGGCCTGACCGTCCGCACCCCGGAGGCGGCCACCTCCGGCGGGCTGATCTGGCTCTTCCCGGTGACCTTCATATCCAACGCGTTCGTGGACACCAGCAATATGACCCCGTGGCTGCGGCATGTCGCGGAGTGGAACCCGTTCAGTGCCACGGTCCAGGCGTGCCGTGTGCTGTTCGCCAACCCCGGCCAGTCCCACTCGGAGGCCTGGCCCATGCAGCACCCGGTGTGGGCCTCGCTGATCTACTCGATCCTGATCATCGTCGTCTTCCGTACCCTGGCGGTCCGGAAGTACCGCTCGGCCACCGCATGACGAGGCCCCCGGCGTCCTGCGGACGCCGGGGGCTGGCCGGGAAACCGGCAGCCGGGTTCAGCCCGAGTAGGCCTCGGCCTTGAGGATCCGCACGGAGGCCTTCTTGCCGTTCGGCAGCTCGTACTCCGCGTCCTCGCCGACCTTGTGGCCGATCACGCCGGAGCCCAGCGGGGACTGCGGCGAGTACGTCTCGACATCGGCGCTCGCGTACTCGCGCGACGCGAGCAGGAACGTCATCGTGTCGTCCTCGTCGCCGTCGAAGGCGATCGTCACGACCATGCCGGGGGCCACGGCACCGTCCGCGGAGTTCGGAGCCTCGCCGACCTTGGCGTTCTCCAGAAGCTGGGTCAGCTGGCGCACACGGAGCTCCTGCTTGCCCTGCTCCTCCTTGGCCGCGTGGTACCCGCCGTTCTCGCGCAGGTCGCCCTCCTCGCGCGCGGCCGCGATCTTGGCGGCGATCTCCGTGCGCGCAGGACCAGACAGGTACTCCAGCTCGGCCTTGAGCTGGTTGTACGCCTCCTGGGTCAGCCAGGTGACGTTCTCGCTGGTCTGGGTCACAGGTGCTCCTCGTAGGTACTGGGAATACAAAGCATCGCCCTACCCAGAAGAATGTTCCTTCACGGATGGGCGAAACCACGAGCCTAACAATTCAACGGCCGAAGGGGGAGGACATAAGCCATCAGAATTACGTCAACGCAGGTCAGCGCCTATGTGCCAGGGCGAAGTCACCCGGCGTGGCAGCCGACCAGCTCGGCCGTCGTGCCCCGGGCCGTCGTACGGAGCGTTACGACCTTGTCGATGCGTGTGGCCGAACCGGTGAAGCGGAAGTCCGCCCGGCCGACCTCTGTGCCGTCCTCGCTCTGGGAGCGCAGCGTGCAGTAGCCGTCGACGTCGGCGTCCTTGTGGACCTCCAGATGCACCTCGACCGCGCTGTCCGAGGCCTTGAAGGCGATCACCTGCGCGCTGATCTCGTTCTGCGCGACGTAGTGGTAGGCGAAGTAGCCGATCAGCGCCAGCAGGGCCGCACCGAAGGCGGTCCCGGCGATCTTCAGCCGGCGGTCGGAGCGCTCCTCGGAGGGACGGCCGTAGCGGCCCTCGGGCAGCCGCGTGCTCGCCGTACTCATGATCGTCCTCTCGCCGGGCCGGGACATACACCCCGAAAGGGGTCTCCGAGGCTGGACCCCGGAATTATTCGCCCCCCGATTCGGTCACTATAGAAGTCCCCCGCCCGCCGCCCGACCGCCGCCCCTCGACGACGTCCCTGCGGGACGGCCCCCAATCAAACGCACCCGAAGACACCGGGCGCCAATTCACTGAGGATCGAGTCTTGACTGACCAGCTGCGACTGATGGCCGTTCATGCGCACCCCGACGACGAGTCGAGCAAGGGCGCGGCCACCATGGCGAAGTACGTGTCCGAGGGGGTGGACGTGCTGGTGGTGACCTGCACGGGCGGGGAGCGCGGCTCCATCCTCAATCCCAAGCTGCAGGGCGACAAGTACATCGAGGAGCACATCCACGAGGTACGCAAGAAAGAGATGGACGAGGCCCGCGAGATCCTCGGCGTCAAGCAGGAGTGGCTCGGCTTCGTCGACTCCGGTCTGCCCGAGGGCGACCCGCTGCCCCCGCTGCCCGAGGGCTGCTTCGCCCTGGAGGACGTCGACAAGGCGGCCGGCGGGCTGGTCAGGCAGATTCGCGCGTTCCGTCCCCAGGTGATCACCACCTACGACGAGAACGGCGGCTACCCGCACCCCGACCACATCATGACCCACAAGATCTCCATGGTGGCGTTCGAGGGCGCGGCGGACACCGAGAAGTACCCGGAGTCCGAGTTCGGCCCCGCCTACCAGCCGCTCAAGCTCTACTACAACCAGGGCTTCAACCGCCCCCGCACCGAGGCGCTGCACAACGCGCTGCTCGACCGCGGCATGGAGTCGCCCTACGGGGAGTGGCTCAAGCGCTGGGCGGAGTTCGAGCGCACGGAGCGCACGCTCACCACGCACGTGCCCTGTGCCGACTTCTTCGAGATCCGCGACAAGGCGCTGATCGCCCACGCCACGCAGATCGACCCGGACGGCGGCTGGTTCCGGGTGCCGTTGGAGCTCCAGAAGGAGGTCTGGCCGACCGAGGAGTACGAGCTCGCGAAGTCTCTCGTGGATTCCTCCCTCCCCGAGGACGACCTCTTTGCGGGCATCCGCGACAATGCCTGACATGAGCGCGAGCCTGGCACTGACGCACCTCGTCCCCCTGGCCAAGGAGGTCGACCAGAACAAGGTCACCCCTGGCGTCCTCGGCTTCATCGTCTTCGCAGTGATGGCCGTGGCCGTGTGGGGCCTGATGAAGTCCATGAACAAGCACATGGGGAAGGTCGAATTCAAGGAGGCCCCGGACCCGAAGGCGGAGTCCGGGACCTCCGGGGCCCCCGTGGCCGAAGAGAAGACGCAGCAGGGCTGACCAAAGGCGCAGCGGCGACCGGGGTCACTGCCTGGCCGGCACCGGTACCCCCATGACCTCCCGGGCATGCCGGTCCGGCACCATGCCGAGCCGCCACGCCTGCCAGCCCGCCTCCAGGTTCACCCCGCGCTCCAGCAGCAGCGCGTACGCCGCGGTGTACTCGTCCAGCTTTCCGTCGCGGGCCGGGTGCCCGGTGCGGGAGAGCTGGGCCAGCTCCTCCTGGGCGACGGCCGTGCCGACCTCCACACCGCCGGGCGCGGCGTAGGGGAGCAGGGTGGAGCGCAGGAAGCGGGCCCAGTCCTCGCCGCGCCGGTCGCCGTACGCGGTGAACAGTCCGGTCGCCTCGTCGCACAGGGCGAGGGCCTGCTGGGTGCGGGCGTTGCCCGCGTCCACGACGGCCAGCTCCAGGCAGGTCCAGGCCTCGCCGTG
The DNA here is from genome assembly GCF_025642155.1 of Streptomyces sp. HUAS 15-9. Classification (NCBI taxonomy): domain Bacteria; kingdom Bacillati; phylum Actinomycetota; class Actinomycetes; order Kitasatosporales; family Streptomycetaceae; genus Streptomyces; species Streptomyces qianjiangensis. The sequence continues at coordinate 5,497,287 of NZ_CP106798.1, forward strand.
GGCCACGCCGATGCGGTGGAAGTCGGCGCGTGCGTCGACGAGCAGTTGCCTGGCGAAGCCCGAGTTCCTCAGTGAGCCCGTCTGGGCGGCGCGCTGGTCCCGGGTCACCCGGGCCGAGTGGTGGCGGGCGCAGGCCAGGCCGTAGACGTCGCGCATCCGGGAGAACATCGTGCGCGAGCGTTCCAGCTCGCGGACCGACAGATCCAGGTTGCCCGTCTGCTCCAGGGCCTGGCCCAGGTAGTAGACCGTCCAGGCCTCACCGCGCACATCCTCGTTGTCGCGGTGCCGGGCGGCCGCCTGTCGCAGTCCGTCCACCGCCGGGGACGGGTCGCCGGCCACCAGCCGGGCGCGGGCCAGCTGGGTGAGGGCCCAGGCCTCGCCGCGGGCGTCGCGGGTACGGCCGTAACGTTCGAGGGCGGCCCGCAGCTCGTCCTCCGCGCGGGGCACGTCCCCCATCCGCAGCCCCAGCTGGCCCAGCTGGAAGTGGGCCCACGCCTCGCCGTGCAGGGATCCGCCCTCGCGGTGCAGGACGAGGGATCTGTCCAGCAGGTCCAGCGCCTCCGGCAGCCGGCCGCGGTCGCGCTGGACCGCGGCCAGCGCGTGCATCGTCCAGGCGCGGTCCGTCGCCAGTTCGGGTGGCGCCTGCAGATCCAGGGCCTCCTGAAGCTTCGCCGCCGCCTCGGTGAGATTGCCCTGGTGGTGCAGTGTGATGCCGAGCGAGCACAGGGCACGGGCGGCGCCCGCGTCGTGATGCGCCTCCATATAGAGATCGACGACGGAGGCCAGGGTGGTACGGGCCTTGTCCAGCTCGCCTAGCTGGCGGGCCGCGATGCCGGTGCGCCACTGCACCGAGCGCACCAGAAGACCCTGGTCGACGGCCTGCGCCAGCTCGCTGATCTCACCGAGGCGGTAGAGGTCACCGCGCAGCAGGCAGTAGTCGCACAGCGCGCCGAGCAGGTTCAGTACGGCCGCCTGGTTGACGCCCTCCGCATGGCGCAGGGCCGCCGTGATGAAGCTCGACTCGTCGTCCAGCCAGCGCAGCGCCTCGTCGAGGGAGGTGAAGCCGTGCGGGCCGAAGCGGTCCGAGCGGGTGGACATGTTGCCGTCGACCAGACGGAGCACGGAGTCGGCGAGCTCCGCGTAGTTCACGATCAGGCGCTCCTGCGCGGCCGTGCGCTCGGCAGGCTCCTCCTCGTCCAGGAGGCGGGCCTGGGCGAAGGCGCGGACCAGGTCGTGCAGCCGGTAGCGGCTACCGCGGACATGGTCGATCAGGCCGGCGTGCGCGAGCACCACCAGATGGCGGGTCGCCTCCGCCTCGTCCGTGGCGAGCAGGGCGGCGGCCGCGGCCGCGCCGAGCGAGGCGCGCCCGGCGAGGGCGAGTCTTCTCAGCAGCCGGCGCCCGGACTCGGACTGGTCGCTGTAGCGCAGCCAGAGCGCGCGCTCGACGGGTTCCACCGGGCCGTACGCCGCCAGGTCCGTGGCCAGCCGGCGCGGTGAGCGTGGGCCGAGGGACGAGCCGGCGATGCGCAGCGCGAGCGGCAGTCCGCCGCACGATTCCCTGATCCGGTCGGCCGATTCGGCGTCGTAGGGGCCGGACAGGTCCTGTGCTGCCGCGCCCAGCAGTTCCTCGGAGCCGGCCGCGTCCAGCGACTCGACCGGGAGGTGGTGCACCCAGGCCGCAAGGTCCGCGGGCAGGTCGAGGGGCTCCCGGGCGGTGACCAGGACCAGGCTGTCGGAGCGCTCGGGGACGAGGGTGCACACCTGGTCGGGGTCCGAGGCGTCGTCAAGCACGATCGTCACCGCAAGGCCCGTCAGATGCTGGTGGTACAGCTCGCTCAGCCGCTTGACCTGCTGGTCCGGGGAGGAGCGCTCACGGAACAGGAGCTGTTCGCGGGGCGCGCCGAACCGGTTGAGCAGATGCAGCAGGGCGTCGCGGGTGGGCAGCGGCGGCTCCTCCCGGCTGTCGCCGCGCAGATCGACGACGACGGCGCCGCGGAAGTGGTCCCTGAGGTCGTGCGTGGCGCGGACGGCGAGCGTGGTGCGGCCGGATCCGGGCGTCCCGTGCAGCACGACCACCGTCGGCCGGGTCTCGGTGGCCGCCCTGGCCGCCCGCACCCACTGCCGGATCCGGGCCAGCTCCGGCCGCCGTCCCGCGAACGGCCCTTCGGGTTCGGGGAGTTGACCGAACGACTGCTCCAGCACCGTACGTCGGCGGGCCGCCGCGCTCTTGTCCGAGCCGCGCAGCTGCGGGCCCGTCTTCTTCGGGCCGGTGGAGGCGCTGAGCACCCGCTGCTGGTCCAGGAACGGGCGGATACCGCGCACCTCCAGCGCCGTCAGCCACTGCAGGCGCAACTGCTCGGGGCCGCCCGGCTGTCCGACGGCTCCGGCGCGGTGGTGGGCGGCGGGCAGATGGGAGCCCGCCACCTTCACGACGGTGGTGGCCGCGCCCACGACGCCCACGGCCACGCCCGCGCCGACCGCCGTGCCCGCGCCGGTGCCGAGGGAGAGGTCGGCCACGGTGGCGGCGACCGCGGCGACGGCCGCTATCAGCAGGGGAGTTCCGGCGCCCTCACGGGCGTAGCGCTGCCCGAAGGTCTGCCGTCCCGCGTCGGCCTCGTCCAGGCCGCGGGTATAGGCCTCGTACTCCTCCGCGGCGGACTGGGCCATGGCGTCCAGGGCACCGCGCGCCCGTGACAGCAGCACCTGTCCGTCCACGCGCCCGCCCGAGCGCCGTACCTCCTCCTCCACGGACCGCACCACCAGCCGCTCGGCCTCCGTCCGATGACTGTCCCGCATGTCACGTCCCCCTCCGGCGGCAACTCCTTTGTCTACGAGTGTCCTTCGGGGGAGGCGGGAGCGCGAGGGGGGGGCGACGATCACGAAGGGCATGAACAGGGATGACCTCCTCGCCTTCATGCGGGAGTACGCCGCGCCCACGGACGGGTGATGCGCGTGTCCGCGGGTGTGGCTATCGTGACCACAGATATCGAAGGGTTGACGGGGGAGCACATGTCTGTGGACAACGGCTCGTTCAGGGGTCCGCCGCCGGGACCACAGCAGCCGCACCAGCCTCGCTGGGCCTGGTGGGTCGTCGGGATCGTCATCCCGCTGGTGGGAATCATCGTCACGGTCATGGCGAGCCGACCGGGGTCGTCGGACGACAACAGCGCGCAGTCGGCGCCGCCGCAGTCGTCCGCCGCAACGGGTTCCACCGGCCAGGACCAGTCCGGCCAGGCGCAGCCGTCGACCACCAAGAGCGCCGGAGCGGTACGCGCGGTGTTCGGGCCGAAGGACGTGGATGCAGACACGACCAACGCCGGGTCGTACATCGAGCTGGACACGCCCCAGCCGCTCGTGTCGCCGACCAAGATCAAGGGCGGGGACATCATTTTCTCGGCGTCGGTCGCTCCGAACCTGTTCGTGCCGGACTCCGCCCCCAACCTGGCCCCGCTGCCCCCCTCCGGCCCCGCCCCGACGGCCGCGGAGTGCGCCGACAGCGTGGAGCGCAACGCCACCTACACGGCGAACGTGAAGCGGGGCGACCGTTTCTGCCTGCTCACCGGCGAGAACCGGGTCGCCTACCTCCGCGTCGTCTTCGCACCGAGCACGGGCACCGGAAAGCTCAACATCACCGTGTGGAACACGCCTGACGCCTGATGTTCGGGGTACTGCGGCAGGATGGACCCCATGCCGAACCGACTGGCCCATGAGACGTCCCCCTACCTCCTCCAGCACGCGGACAACCCGGTGGACTGGTGGCCCTGGTCGGCCGAGGCCTTCGACGAGGCCCGGGCGGCGAACAAGCCCGTCCTCCTGAGCGTCGGCTACAGCAGCTGCCACTGGTGCCATGTCATGGCCCACGAATCCTTCGAGGACCAGGCCACCGCCGACTACCTCAACGAGCACTTCGTCAGCGTCAAGGTCGACCGCGAGGAGCGCCCCGACGTCGACGCCGTCTACATGGAGGCCGTCCAGGCCGCCACCGGGCAGGGCGGCTGGCCCATGACCGTGTTCCTCACGCCGGACGCCGAGCCCTTCTACTTCGGCACCTACTTCCCGCCCGCCCCCCGTCACGGCATGCCCTCCTTCCGGCAGGTGCTGGAAGGGGTCCGGCAGGCCTGGAGCGAGCGGCGCGACGAGGTCAGCGAGGTCGCCGGGAAGATCGTGCGGGACCTGGCCGGACGCGAGATCGACTACCAGACCGCGCAGGTCCCCGGCGAGGAGGAGCTCGCTCAGGCGCTCCTCGGGCTCACCCGCGAGTACGACCCGCAGCGCGGCGGATTCGGCGGCGCGCCGAAGTTCCCGCCGTCCATGGTCATCGAGTTCCTGCTGCGCCACCACGCACGGACCGGCTCCGAGGGCGCGTTGCAGATGGCGCAGGACACCTGCGAGCGGATGGCGCGCGGTGGCATCTACGACCAGCTCGGCGGCGGGTTCGCCCGGTACTCCGTCGACCGTGACTGGATCGTGCCGCACTTCGAGAAGATGCTCTACGACAACGCCCTCCTGTGCCGCGTCTACGCGCATCTGTGGCGGTCCACGGGCTCCGAGCTCGCCCGCCGTGTCGCCCTGGAGACCGCCGACTTCATGGTCCGCGAACTGCGCACGGGCGAGGGCGGGTTCGCCTCGGCGCTGGACGCCGACAGCGACGACGGCACGGGCAGGCACGTAGAGGGCGCGTACTACGCCTGGACGCCCGAACAGCTCCGCGAGGTCCTCGGGGACGACGCCGAAATCGCCGCCCAGCACTTCGGGGTGACGCAGGAGGGCACCTTTGAGGAGGGGCAGTCCGTGCTGCAACTCCCGCAGGAAGAAGGGGTGTTCGATGCCGCGAAGATCGCGTCCAGCAAGGCGCGGCTGCTCGCCGCCCGCGCCGAGCGCCCCGCCCCTGGCCGTGACGACAAGGTCGTGGCGGCCTGGAACGGGCTGGCCGTCGCCGCGCTCGCCGAGACCGGCGCCTACTTCGACCGCCCCGACCTGGTCGAGGCCGCGGTCGGCGCCGCCGATCTCCTCGTACGGCTGCATCTGGACGACCACGCCCAGCTGGCCCGCACCAGCAAGGACGGCCGGGCCGGCGCCAACTCCGGTGTGCTGGAGGATTACGCCGACGTCGCCGAGGGCTTCCTCGCGCTGGCGTCGGTGACCGGGGAAGGGGTGTGGCTGGAGTTCGCCGGACTGCTCCTCGACCATGTGCTCACCCGCTTCACCGACCCGGACAACGGCGCCCTGTACGACACCGCCGCCGACGCCGAACGGCTCATCCGCCGGCCGCAGGACCCCACCGACAACGCCGCCCCTTCGGGCTGGACCGCCGCCGCGGGCACCCTGCTGAGCTATGCCGCACAGACGGGTTCCGAGCCCCATCGCACCGCGGCCGAACGGGCGTTGGGCGTGGTGAAGGCGCTCGGGCCGCGTGTGCCGCGGTTCGTCGGCTGGGGGCTCGCCGTCGCCGAGGCGCTGCTCGACGGCCCGCGTGAGATCGCGGTCGTGGGACCGTCGCTCGACGACGAGGCGGCAAGAGCGCTGCACCGTACGGCGCTTCTGGGTACCGCGCCCGGCGCGGTGGTCGCGTTCGGGGTACCGGAGAGCGACGAGTTCCCGCTCCTCGCCGACCGTCCGCTGATCGGCGGCGAACCGGCCGCGTATGTCTGCCGCAACTTCGCCTGCGACGCCCCGACGACCGATCCCGAGCGGCTGCGCACGGCGCTGAACAGCTGAACGGCACGAGCCCAACCGCCGTAAACGTAACTAGCGTTCGAATTGCTCACCGAGAACGTGCATAGTGAGGAAACACGCTCTTCACTGAAAAGGGCCACGCGCTTCACAGATCACTCATAATCTCTCCTTCGTGACGCGACGGGCGGGGGTGCCACGTCGCGCCGGGGGGATTTGGGGATCTGGGGGGATCTTTTTGCTCACGTCTGTCTTCATCGCTGCCGTCTCGCTTGCGCTGTTCTGGATGGCGGCCTTCACCTTGTGGTGGCAGATGCACGCGTGGCGTACGCCCGAAGTGCTCGCCTCCACCCGGTTCAGCAGACCGGACGGGGACGAACACGTGTCGTTCTCGCTGCTGCTGCCGGCGCGGCACGAACAGGCCGTGCTCGACCACACCATCCAGCGGCTGCTGGAGTCCACGCACACCGACTTCGAGATCATCGTGATCGTGGGGCACGACGACCCCGAGACCACGGCGGTGGCCGAGGCGGCCGCCGAGCGTGACCCGCGCGTCCGTGTCGTCGTCGACACGCACGAGAAGAAGAACAAGCCCAAGGCCATGAACACGGCGCTGCCGCACTGCCGCGGCGACGTCGTCGGGGTCTTCGACGCCGAGGACCAGGTCCACCCGGAGCTCCTGGCCCATGTCGACCACGCCTTCCGGACGACGGGAGCCGATGTCGTCCAGGGCGGCGTCCAGCTCATCAACTTCCACTCCAGCTGGTACAGCCTGCGCAACTGCCTGGAGTATTTCTTCTGGTTCCGCTCCCGGCTGCATCTGCATGCGCAGAAGGGGTTCATCCCGCTCGGCGGCAACACGGTCTTCGTCCGCACGGATGTGCTGCGGGAAGCCGACGGCTGGGACCCCAACTGCCTGGCCGAGGACTGCGACCTGGGCGTGCGGCTGTCCAGTGTCGGCAAGAAGGTCGTCGTCGCCTACGACTCCGACATGGTCACCCGCGAGGAGACCCCCGGCTCGCTGATGTCGCTGCTGAAGCAGCGCACCCGCTGGAACCAGGGCTTCCTTCAGGTCTACCGGAAGAAGGACTGGAAGCAACTCCCGGGATTCGGGCAGCGGTTGCTCGCCAGGTACACGCTGATGACGCCGTTCCTGCAGGCCTTCTCCGGAGTCGTCATCCCGCTCAACGCCGCCGTTGCGCTCTTCCTCGACGTCCCCGTCGGGATCGCCTTCCTGACCTTCCTGCCGCTGGTCACCGCCGCCGTCACCTTCGTCTTCGAGGTGGTCGGGCTGCACGACTTCGGCAAGCAGTACGGACTGCGTGTCCGCCTCGTCCACTACGTGAAGCTGATCGTGGGCGGCCCCTTCTACCAGGTCCTCCTCGCGGGGGCCGCGATCCGCGCCGTATGGCGTGAGCAGCGCGGCCGCAACGACTGGGAGCTGACCAGCCACGTCGGCGCGCACCTCACCGCGGCCGAGACGATCCGAGAGGACGTTCCTGCGTGACCTCCACCCTTCCCGCGGTGACCACTCCGAAGGTCCCCGCGCAGTGCCGACCTGTACCCATGGAGCGTTCGACCGGTCGAACATCGCCGCCGACGCGGCTCCGCTCCTCCCGTTCCGACCTGCTCCTGTGCGGTGTGCTCCTCGTGGCGATCCTCGTCGTCCAGGGCTGGAACATCGCCGACTACCCGACCCTCAGCGACGACGAGGGCACCTATCTCGCCCAGGCCTGGGCCGTGCAGCAGGGCAAGGGCCTGGCCCACTACACCTACTGGTACGACCATCCGCCGCTGGGCTGGATCCAGATCGCCCTGCTCACCTGGATCCCGTCCGCGCTCAGCCCGGGCTCGATGACCGTCGGCAGCATGCGCGTCGCGATGCTGGTGATCAGCGCCGTCAGCGCGGTCCTCGTCTATGTCCTGGGGCGGCGGCTGTCCCTGCCCCGCTGGGCCGCCGGGCTCGGCATGGCGCTCTTCGGACTCTCGCCGCTGGCCGTCGTGCTCCAGCGGGAGATCTTCCTCGACAACATCGCCGTGATGTGGCTGCTGCTGGCGTTCTGCCTCGCCGCCTCGCCCAGCCGGCACCTGTGGCACCACTTCGGTGCGGGACTCGCGGCCGCCGCGGGTGTGCTCACCAAGGAGACGATGCTCGTCGTCCTGCCCGCCCTGCTGCTCACCATGTGGCGCCACAGCCACCGCGACACCCGTAAGTTCGCCCTCACCGGAGCGGTCACCGCCTGTGTCCTGGCCGGCTTCTCGTACCCCCTGTTCGCCCTCCTGAAGGGCGAGCTGCTGCCGGGCAGCGGACACGTGTCCCTCTGGGACGGCATCAAGTACCAGATGTCCAGGCCGGGTTCGGGCTTCATCCTCGACACGTCGTCCGGCTCGTACGGAGTGCTCCACTCCTGGCTGTACTACGACCGTGTGCTGCCCCTCGGCGGCCTGGCCGGGGCGCTGCTGCTCCTGGTCACCCGGCGCTGGTCGGTCACCGCCCGAGCCCTCGCCGGACCGGCCCTGACCGTGGCGATCCTGGCCCTGGTGGCGATGCGCCCAGGCGGCTATCTGCCCGCCATGTACGTCATCGGCGCCCTGCCCTTCCTCGCGCTGGTCCTCGCCGGGGGCACCGCCTCCGTCGCCCACGCCGTGCTGCGCAGACGGCGGTCCGAGAACGAGAACCGGTATGTCACCTCGGGCCGGTACGCGCTCGCCGCCGTCCTCGCCCTCGCCGCCGGCGCCTATGTCGTACCGCACTGGTACGACGGCGACCGCACCGCCGTCACCGCCGACGCCAACGCCTCCTACCGGCAGGCTTCGAAGTGGCTCGGCAGCCGGGTGGGCGACCCGAGGCACACCCGGGTCCTCGTCGACGACGCGCTGTGGCTGGACCTGGTCCATCACGGCTACCAGCCGGGGCTCGGCGCCATCTGGTTCTACAAGGCCGACCTCGACCCGGCCGTCACGAAGACCATGCCGCACGGCTGGAAGGACATCGACTACGTGGTCGCCTCGCCGACGGTCCGGCGCGACGCCCGCGACCTGCCCAACGTCAAGGCCGCCATCCAGCACTCCACCCCGGTCGCCACCTTCGGCACCGGCCCCGACCGCATCGAGATCCGGAAGATCCGGACGGCCGCCGCGGGAGGCGAGCGATGAGCAGCCACGAATACACCGTCCCCGGTGAGCTGGGCGATCCCGCAGTACGGGCCGCGACCGCGAGTGAGCCGGAGGGGCGCGCCGGTGTCGAGGAGGCGAACGCGCGGAGGCCCGAAGGGGTGAGCACGATCGCCGCCTCGACACCGGCTGGAGCGCCCCGGAGGCGAAGCGAGCCCGAAAATGCAGTGCCCGAGCCCGGTGCCGTCACCATCGTCGTACCGACCTTCAACGAGTCCGCGAACATCCGGCAGCTGCTGCAGCAGATCACCTCGTCGGTGCCCGCGCGGCTGCCCTGCGAGGTCGTCTTCGTGGACGACTCCACCGACGACACGCCCGAAGTCATCCGGCAGGCCGCGCAGGACTGCCCGTTCCCGGTGACCGTGCTGCACCGCGAGGAGGCGGTCGGCGGACTCGGCGGGGCGGTGGTCGAGGGGCTGAAGGCGGCCACCTCGGAGTGGATCGTCGTGATGGACGGCGACTGTCAGCATCCGCCGTCCCTGGTACCGGAGCTGGTCGCCACCGGCGAGCGGACGAACGCCGGGCTCGTCGTCGCCTCCCGGTACATCAAGGGCGGCAGCCGGGCCGGGCTCGCCGGCAGCTACCGGGTGGCCGTCTCGCGCGGGGCGACCTGGCTGACCAAGTCCCTCTTCCCCCGCAGGCTGCACGGCATCAGCGACCCGATGAGCGGCTTCTTCGCCATCCGGCGCAGCGCGGTCACGGCGGAGGTGCTGAAGCCCCTCGGCTACAAGATCCTCCTCGAGCTCGCCGTACGGAGCCGGCCGCGCGCGGTCGCCGAGGTGCCGTTCGTCTTCCAGGACCGGTTCGCCGGTGAGTCCAAGTCGACCGCCCAGGAGGGCTTCCGCTTCCTGCGTCATCTGGTCGGCCTGCGCACCGCCTCACCGCTCGCCCGCATGGTCGCCTTCGGCCTGATCGGCGCCTCCGGCTTCGTGCCCAACCTGGCCGGCCTGTGGGCGCTGACCGTCCTCGGCATGCACTACGTCCCCGCCGAGATCCTCGCCAACCAGCTCGGCGTCGCCTGGAACTTCCTGCTCATCGAGCAGTTGCTCTTCCGCGACCGGCGCGCGCACCGCCGCTGGTGGGACCGCGTCGGCCGGTTCGCGCTGCTCGCCAATGCCGACCTGGTGCTGCGCATCCCACTGATCGCGCTGCTCGTCCACCGGTTCGGGATGGGCGCGCTGCCCGCCACCGCGCTCGCGCTGGTGACGACCTTCGTCCTGCGCTTCGTCGGTACCGAAGCGCTGGTCTACCTCCCGCGTCGCGGGGCCGCGGTCACAGGGGCGCGTCGGTGTTGAGAGGCCGTGGGGGCACCTCCCTGCTCGAGCGCAGTCGAGAGCCTGGGGGAGCACGGAGGCCCGAAGGGCTGAGCACGATCGGGCTCTCAACACCGACTGGAGCGCCCCGGAGGCCGCAAAAAGAAAACTGCCGCACCGCAGCTAGGAGAGCCGTGTGAACCTGCACCGAAGAAGGACGGCACTGGTCGGGGTCGGGGCCCTGACCGCCGGTCTCCTCCTCACCTCACCGCAGTCCGCCGAGGCCGCCAACCTCGTCAAGAACCCGGGCTTCGAGACCGCCGGCACGGACGACATGCCGTACTGCTGGGAGAAGTCCGGCTGGGGGGACAACGACTTCAGCTTCGCCACCGTCGCCGACGCCCACTCCGGTGCCAAGGCCATGAAGGTCACGCTCACCCGGCGGGTGGAGGGCGACCGCAAGGCGCTGATCACCGAGTCGACGGACTGCGCACCGGTGGTGACGGCCGGCAAGCAGTACGACCTGTCCCTCTGGTACAAGTCGACGACACCCGACACCGCCGTCACGCTCTTCCGGCACGACGCGACGGCGGGCTGGCAGTACTGGACCGACCTCAAGACCCTCGACATGGCGTCGGGCTACACCCGGGCCACCGTCCGCACCCCCGAGGTCCCGGCCGGCACCGACCGCATCACCTGGGGCGTGTCGGTGTACGGTACCGGCTCGGTGACCACCGACGACTACACCATGGAGCAGGTCCCCGACACGCTTCCGCCGCCGCAGTGCACCGGCACGGGCGACCAGTGCGCCAACGGAAGCTGGTCGGTGCTGCCGACGCAGAACCCGGTCCGCTCGATGCACTCCGTCGTCCTGAACAACGGCAAGGTGCTGCTGATCGCCGGCTCGGGCAACAGCGAGGAGAACTTCAACGCGGGTACGTTCACCAGCGCGGTGTACGACCCGGCGAACGGCACCTACAAGGTCATCCCCACGCCGAAGGACATGTTCTGCGCGGGGCACATCCAGCTGCAGGACGGGCGCGTGCTCGTCATGAGCGGCAACAAGGCGTACCCGGTGACGGGCGGGCACGGCTACGAGGGCTTCAAGGACTCGTACATCTTCGACCCGACGACCGAGACCTACAGCAAGACCAACGACCTGAACGACGGCCACTGGTACCCCTCGGCGACCGAGCTGGGCAACGGTGACGTCATCTCCTTCGGCGGGCTGCGCGAGGACTCGTCCGGCTCGGTGACCGCCGAGTACTGGTCGGACAAGGACCAGGCGTGGCAGCCGCTGTGGAAGGTCAACCAGACCTGGTCGTTCTGGGGCCTGTACCCGTCGATGATCCTGATGCAGGACGGCCGCCTCTTCTACTCGGGCAGCCATGTCTTCGGCAACAACATCCCGGGCACCGGGTCGGCGGTCTACGACTACGACGCCAACACGGTCACACAGATCCCGGGCCTGCAGAGGAAGGACGAGCGCGACCAGTCGGCGAGCGTGCTGCTGCCCCCGGCGCAGGACCAGCGCGTGCTGACCATCGGCGGCGGCAACATCGACACCAACCCGGACGGCAACCGGCTCACCGACGTCATCGACCTCAAGCAGGCCAGCCCGTCGTACGTGGCCGGGCCGCCGCTCCCGCAGGGCACGGTCGACCTCGGCAACGGGAAGGTCCCCGAGACCGGTGACCAGGGCAAGATGTACGTCTCCGCGGTCCTGCTGCCCGACGGCAAGGTCCTGGAGACGGGCGGCGCCCTGCACAACCGGGCCAACCCGGTGTACGAGTCGTCGATCTACGACCCGGACGCGGGCACCTTCGACCCGGTGGCCGCCGACCCGGAGGCCCGCGGCTACCACTCGTCGGCGTTCCTGCTGCCCGACGGCCGGGTGATGGCCACCGGTGACAACCCGGGCAACGGCAGCTGGAACCACAACGTGTCGATCTACACCCCGCCCTACCTCTACAAGGGCACCCGCCCGACGATCACCTCGGTGATCAACCAGGAGTGGAAGTACGGCGACACCCAGCGGATCACGGTCGACCGGCCCATCGCCAAGGCGGAACTGATCCGCCCGGCCGCGGTCACCCACTCCTCCGACCCCAACCAGCGGTTCGTCGACCTGCCCCTGGCGGTGGACGGCAACAATGTCGACCTGAACGTGACCAGCAACCCCAACCTGGCCCCGCCCGGCTGGTACATGCTGTTCGCGGTGGACGCCAACGGTGTGCCGTCGGTGGCGAAGTGGGTGCATCTGCAGGGCCCGGCCGCGCTCGCCGCCACCGCCCCCTCGGCGCACGTCCACTCCTTCGCCGACTCCCTGGGGGGCAAGGTCTCCGGACCCGGCAAGAAGCGGTCGTCGCAGAAGGTCAGCACCACGATCTCCGGCTGCGACCGGCACTACGGCTCGGTCAACGTCTGTGTGCCGACCGTCTTCCCGTCCGAGGTGAAGAGGACGACGGCCGCACGCTGCACCTGGCTCAAGCAGAACCACTACGGCCGGCTGAAGATCAACGGCAGGGACGATCCACTGGGCCTCGACCGCAACCGGGACGGGCTCGCCTGCGGAAAGGCCGATGTGAGAAAGCGTTAGCCCCGCCCGCTGAACTCCGTCAGGGCGCGCTCCACAATGGCCTCCAGCTGGTCGTGGTGCGCGCCCTTCCAGTACGCGCGCCCGCACTCCAGGCACCGGGCGAAGACGTCGTACGACCGCTGCGTCCCGCCCTTCAGCTGGTGCGCCACCTCGTCCTTGGTGGCCTCCTTCAGCAGGCCGTTGCATGCCGTGCAGCGCGTCCAGGGGCGCAGTTCGGGGGCGAACCGGTCGAGGACGTCGCGGAGTTGGTCCTCGGGGCGGGTGCTGTAGACATAGGCGCCCGCCCACAGTTCGCGGCGGCGCAGCAGGCCGCGGTCCCGGCTGAGCATGACCCGCTTCTCGGCGGCGGAGCGGGTGGCCAGCGCCGGGTCGCCGATGTCCGTGGACTCGTAGGCCGTGTCCACGCCGAGCAGGCGCAGCCGGCGGGCGAGGGTGCCGAGGTGGACGTCGAGGAGGAAGCGCAGGGGAGCGCCGGGGACCCGCTGGGGCCGCTCGACCGCCCGTACGCTCACGGACTCGCCCGCCGCCGGGATGTGCGACACCGGTACCGGCCGGCCGTCCACGACCAGCGCGCCGACCTCGGTGAGCGGGATGCCGAGGGACTCGATGACATGGCCGAGGGTCGAGACGCCGTCGACGGCGAGGGGGGTGCTGCCGTGGCGGCGGGCGTTCGGGACGAACAGCCGGAGCTCGGGGGCTACTTCGACGTGGATCTCGGGTCCGTTCACCCCGTCAGGATGTCACGGGTGAGCGGCGTGGGCTCAGGGGTTTTCCCTGGGCAGGCCGTGCTCCAGGACATCCAGGGTGCGGTCGACGAGGGCCGCGAAATCGTCCCGGTGATCGTTCGCCGCCCAGTACAGGGAGGTCTCCATCAGGCCGCCGACCAGGGACATCGCGTAGACCCGCACCTCCAGGCTCTCCGGGTCCCGGCCGGTGCGCTCGCCGATGGCCTGGCAGAGCATCCGGCCGGTGACCGACATGCTCTCCATCATCCGCGAGCGCACCGCGGGGACCTCGACCATCAGCCGGGTCCGCAGCCGGGACACCCGGGCGTCCTCCTCGACGCCGAGCCGGACGGCCCGTCGCATCACGTACCGGACGGACTCCGTCCAGGGCTCCTCGGCGGGCCGCGCCCTCAGTTCGTCCAGGATGATCGGGTCGTACTCGTCCGTGAGGACGATGTCCTCCTTGGTCGGGAAGTACCGGAAGACGGTCGACGGCGACACTTCGGCGCGCTCGGCGATCTGGTCGATCGTGGTGGCGTCGTACCCCTGCTCCTCGATCAGTTCGTACGTCGCGGTGCGGATCGCCTCGCGGGTCTTGATCTTCTTCCGCTCGCGCAGTCCCAGTCGGGAGCGGTCGGTGGGAGGAGAGGTACGTGCGGCCGTCATGGTGGTCATTCTCCGGTATCCGTGACGGAGGTGGCCATGGCCCGGTCCTCCTCCCGCGGCGTGGCGCGCCCGCCCGGCGCGCTCGGCAGGAACGCGGCCGCCAGCAGTGCGGAGACCAGCGAGGCGATGCCGCACACCAGCAGGACCAGGGTCATGCCGTGCACATACGCGGCGTCGGCGGAGGCGGCGAGACGGGCCGCGCCGGGGCCAGCCTTCTCGGCGATCAGGTGCGCGGCGACCACGGAGTCCCCGGCGGTGTCGGCGGCCCGCGCGGGCAGCCCGGTGACGTCGAGCCGGTCGCGGAAGGTGCCCGCGAGCAGGCTGCCGAGCAGGGCGATGCCGACCGCGGAGCCGACCTGGCGCAACGTCATCAGCAGCCCGGAGCCGCTGCCGGCGCGGTCGGCGGGCAGCGCGGCCAGGGCGCCGTCCATCGCCGGGACGACCGAGAAGCCGAAGCCGACGCCCGCGACGGAGAGCCACAGCGCGGTGAAGCCGTAGCCGGAGTCGACCGTCGTACGGCTGCCGAGGAGCGCGGCGAAGGCGAGGACGACCAGGCCCGCGCTCACCACGGCCCGCGCGCCGAACCGCTTGACGACGGGCTGTGCGGCCTTCGCGGCGACCATCAGACCGCCCATCATCGGCAGCAGCCGTACCCCGGTGCCCAGGGCGTCATGGCCGAGGACGGCCTGGAGGTACGGCGGCAGGACGAACATCAGGCCGGAGAGCACGAACATCACCAGGGTCGCGGCGACGGTGTTGAGCAGAAAGCCGCGCTGGGCGAGCAAGGACATGTCGAGCATGGGCCGTACGGCCGTGCGCTCGCGCAGGACGAGTCCGGTGAGCAGCACGGCGGCCGCCGCGAACAGACAGAGGACCAGGGTGTCGCCCCAGCCGCGGTTGGGCGCCTCGATGATCGCGTAGACGAGGGCGGCCAGCCCGGACGCGGTCAGCGCGGTGGAGACGGCGTCGACCTTGGGCGAGGCCGGGTCGCGGGTCTCGGGCAGCAGGAGGACACAGGCCGCGACGCCGATGGCGACCATCGGGACGTTGACCAGGAACACCGAGCCCCACCAGAAGTGGTTCAGCAGGAACCCGCCGATGATCGGGCCGAGCGGCAGACCGAGCGCCGAGGCGGCCGAGATGATCCCGACGGCCTTGGTGCGCTCGTCCGGACCGAAGAGCGAGGGCAGCACGGACAGGGCGAGCGGCATGACCAGCGCCCCGCCGACGCCCATCACCGCGCGGGCGGCGACGACCCAGTTCACATCGCCGGCCAGGGTGCCGACGAGCGATCCTGCCAGAAAGACCAGGAGCCCGGCGATCAGCATCCGGCGCCGCCCGAACCGGTCGCCGAGCAGGCCCGCCGGCAGCATCAGCGCCGCGAAGACGACGACGTACGAGTCCGCCATCCACTGCTGTTCACCGGTGCTCGCGCCGAGCTGCTCCGCCATCGTCGGCAGCGCGACATTGAGGATCGTCATGTCGAAGCCGAGCACCAGCATGCTCGCGACCAGGGCCCCGAGGGCCCACCAGCGGCGGGGGTCGTGCCGCGCTTCCTCCGCAAGGGTGACAGTAGCCATGAAATGAGAGTAACTCTCAAAATCGAGAAACTGTCAATGGAGTGCGGATGTCAGACCACACAAAAATGGCCACGGCTCGCAAGCCGTGGCCACTGGAGGGGGTGAGGGGTCTACGCGTGCTGGTACGCCACCAGGGAGATGCCGACGTAGTGGACGACGAAGGCGGCCAGGGTGAAGGAGTGGAACACCTCGTGGAAGCCGAACCAGCGCGGTGACGGGTTGGGGCGCTTGATCCCGTAGATCACCCCGCCCGCGCTGTACAGCAGGCCACCCACGATCACCAGGACCAGGACGGCGATGCCGCCCGCGCGCATGAAGTCCGGCAGGAAGAAGACCGCCGCCCAGCCCATGGCGAGGTAGCAGGGGGTGTAGAGCCAGCGCGGGGCGCCGACCCAGAAGACCCGGAAGACGATCCCGGCGGCCGCGGCCGCCCAGATGCCCCACAGCAGCCACTGCCCCTTGGCGCCCGGCAGCAGCAGCATGGTCAGCGGGGTGTAGGTGCCCGCGATGATCAGGAAGATATTGGCGTGATCCAGCCTGCGCAGGATGCCGTCCATCCGCGGGCTCCAGTTGCCCCGGTGGTACAGCGCGCTCACGCCGAACAGCAGACATGCCGTCAGGACGTAGATGCCGCAGGCCAGGCGCCCGCGGGGGGAGTCGGCGAGGGCGGTGAGCACCAGTCCCGCGACGAGTACGGCCGGAAACATGCCGAGATGGAGCCAGCCCCGGAGCTTGGGCTTGACCGGGTGCGGCAGGGAGAGCGCGACGGGACCGCGGCCGGCGGCGGGCGGGTCCGTGGGCGCGTCGGGGGCGGACGCAGTCATGAGTGAATCGTACCTACGGAACCGTAAGTTACGGGCCGCTCCGGCTCGATGGCGGGTCGATAGTGGCCATCATCTCACGCGTGCGTGCGCTCACGCCGCCGTCGTACCCGGCCGCGACCTGCAAACCCCGGCAACGCAAAAAGACCTTCAGGCGAACCCAACGTGCACGCAAAGGAACGCGGTAAGCGTGGTCTTCCTCACGTCGCTCACCTGTGATGCGCTCTGGACATATGCGCACTACCATCAGATGATCAAATGAGTGCGGTCGGCACCGGATGAGCGGCTACGAAGCGTCCGGGCCGCGGCCCCCACGGGGCAGACAAGGACAAAATCCCTCATTTAGGAGCAATCGTGGCGCGCGACATCGCGGCTCCCCCCGTCACCCCCACCCACCACCAGGAACTGATCTCGTGGGTCAACGAGATCGCCGAACTGACCCAGCCGGACAACGTGGTCTGGTGTGACGGATCCGAGGCCGAGTACGAGCGACTCTGCGACGAGCTCGTCACCAAGGGCACCTTCAAGAAGCTGGACCCGGTCAAGCGCCCCCACTCCTACTACGCGGCCTCCGACCCGACCGACGTCGCCCGCGTCGAGGACCGGACCTTCATCTGCTCCGAGAAGGAGGAGGACGCCGGCCCCACGAACCACTGGATGGCCCCCGCCGAGATGCGCGAGGTCTTCTCCGGCGAGAAGGGCGTCTTCCGCGGCTCGATGCGCGGCCGCACCATGTACGTCGTCCCGTTCTGCATGGGTCCGCTGGGCTCGAAGCTCTCCGCGATCGGCGTCGAGATCACCGACTCCGCCTACGTCGCGGTCTCCATGCGCACGATGACGCGCATGGGCCAGGCCGTCCTCGACGAGCTCGGCACCGACGGCTTCTTCGTCAAGGCCGTGCACTCGGTCGGCGCCCCGCTGGAGGAGGGCCAGGCCGACGTGCCGTGGCCGTGCAACCAGACCAAGTACATCTCGCACTTCCCCGAGAGCCGCGAGATCTGGTCCTACGGCTCCGGCTACGGCGGCAACGCGCTGCTCGGCAAGAAGTGCTACGCGTTGCGCATCGCCTCCGTCATGGCGCGTGACGAGGGCTGGCTGGCCGAGCACATGCTGATCCTCAAGCTCACCCCGCCGCAGGGCGAGTCGAAGTACGTCGTCGCGGCCTTCCCGAGCGCCTGCGGCAAGACGAACCTCTCCATGCTCGACCCGACCATCTCCGGCTGGACCGTGGAGACGATCGGCGACGACATCGCGTGGATGCGCTTCGGCGAGGACGGACGCCTGTACGCCATCAACCCGGAGGCGGGCTTCTTCGGCGTCGCGCCGGGCACCGGCGAGCACACCAACGCCAACGCGATCAAGACCCTGTGGGGCAACTCGATCTTCACCAACGTCGCCCTCACCGACGACGGTGACGTGTGGTGGGAGGGCCTCACCGAGGAGACCCCTGCCCACCTCACCGACTGGAAGGGCCGCGACTGGACGCCCGAGTCCGCCGAGCCGGCCGCCCACCCCAACTCCCGCTTCACCGTCCCGGCGGCGCAGTGCCCGATCATCGCGCCGGAGTGGGAGGACCCGAAGGGCGTGCCGATCTCGGCGATCCTGTTCGGCGGCCGCCGGGCCAGCGCGGTGCCGCTGGTGACGGAGTCCTTCGACTGGAACCACGGTGTGTTCCTGGGCGCCAACGTCGCCTCCGAGAAGACCGCCGCCGCCGAGGGCAAGGTCGGCGAGCTGCGCCGCGACCCCTTTGCGATGCTGCCCTTCTGCGGCTACAACATGGGCGACTACATGGCCCACTGGATCGACGTGGCCAAGGACAAGGACCAGTCCAAGCTGCCGAAGATCTACTACGTCAACTGGTTCCGCAAGAACGACGCGGGCAAGTTCGTCTGGCCGGGCTTCGGTGAGAACAGCCGCGTCCTGAAGTGGATCGTGGAGCGCCTCGACGGCAAGGCCGAGGGCGTGGAGACCCCCATCGGCATCCTGCCGAGCAAGGCGGCCCTCGACACCAACGGGCTCGAACTGGCCGACTCCGACCTGGACTTCCTCCTTACGGTGGACAAGGAGGTCTGGCGCGAGGAGGCGGCGCTGGTCCCCGAGCACCTCAACACCTTCGGCGACCACACCCCGAAGGAACTGTGGGACCAGTACCGGGCGCTGGTCGAGCGCCTGGGCTGAGGCCCGTACGAAAAGACTCCGCGGCTGGTCCTCGGATGCCCTGACCAGCGATCGTCACGGCCGGCCGCGGTGACAGCACCATGAAGAAGGGCCCGGGGCCCGCACCGTACAACGGCGTACGGGGCGGGCCCCGGGCCCGTTTTCCATGGAGTCGGGGTTCTCTTCAGCCACGGTCGTCTGGAGGCACGGTCCTCTGGAGTCAGGGTCCTCTGAAGACCCACAGCCGCAGCAGCGCGAAGCGAAGCGCCGTCGCGGCGGCGTTGGCCACGATCAGGGCGGCGACCTCCACCCGTGTCCCGTCCTCCAGGGTCCGGTGCAGCACGGCGAGGGCCCCGCTGCTCAGCGCGAGCCCGGCGAAGAAGGCCACCAGCCCCTGGAGTTGATGCCGGGCGGCCCCGTCCGTGCCGCGCACCCGGAAGGTGAACCGGCGGTTGGCGGCGGTGTTCGCCACGGCCGTGACCAGCAGCGCGACCAGATTGGCGGACTGGGCGTCGAGCACCGGCCGCAGCGCCGTGTACAGGCCCAGATACGCGGCGGTGGACAGCACGCCGATGATCGCGAACACCGGCAGCTGCCGGGCGACCCCGGTCTCGGCCGCGGTGGCGGCGGTCTCGGTGGAGTTAGGCATCGATTACGGCACCCGGGGTTCGAGAACGTGTGTCTGACACACACTGAAACAACCCCAGACAGTACCGTATGCGAGCAAATCGGGCGCATTATTGCGTCGCCCCGCTCGAGAATGGGCTGGCATCTCCGAATGATTGATGTGCTCCGCGACCCCGCTGACCGGCTCGAGCCGGCCGTCGAACTGTCGGTCGTGATTCCGATGTTCAACGAGGAAGAGGCATTGCCGGCGCTGGTGGGGCGGCTGCGGCCGGTGCTGGACGCTACGGGCGAGCTGTACGAGGTCGTCGCGGTGGACGACGGCTCCACGGACCGGACGGTCGAACTGCTGCTGGAGCTACGGGACGACTGGCCGCAGCTGCGGATGGTACGACTGCGCCGCAACAGCGGACACCAGGCCGCGCTGACCGCCGGCCTGCACCACGCTCGCGGCCGCTACGCCGCGAGCCTCGACGCCGATCTCCAGGACCCCCCGGAGAAGATCCCCGAGATGCTCGACCTGGCCCGCTCCCGGCACCTGGACATCGTCTACGGAGTACGCGCCAACCGCTCCACCGACACCGGTTTCAAGCGCCACACCGCCGGGGCCTACTACTGGCTCATGCGCCGCATGGTCGGCAACCACGTCCCCGCCCAGGCCGGCGACTTCCGCCTGCTGTCGCGCAACGTCCTCGACGCCCTGAAGGCCCTGCCCGACCAGCCACAGGTGTACCGGCTCCTGGTGCCCTGGTTCGGTTTCCCCAGCGGAGAGGTCACCTACCACCGCGACGAACGCGTCGCCGGCCACACCAAGTACCCCCTGCGCAAGATGATCCTGCTGGCGGTCGACAGCATCATCAGCTTCTCCGTGGCCCCGCTGCGCCTGGCCACCTGGCTCGGCACCCTCGCCTTCTTCGTCTGCCTCGGCACGCTCGTGTACACGCTGGCCGTGTACACGGCGGGCAACACCACCCCCGGCTGGGCCTCCCTGATCATCGCCGTGCTCTTCATCGGCGCCGTCCAGCTCATCTGCCTGGGTGTGCTCGGCGAGTACATCGGCCGTGTCTACTCCGCCGTCCAGCAACGCCCGACCTACTTCGTCGCCGACGACACCGGCGCGGCGCGCACCCCGGTGCGGGGCATCCCCTGGCCGGGCCCGCGACGCGGCCACGGGACCCGGCAGGACTACTTCGGCGGCTAGGGCCTGCGGGAGAGCCCCCCCGTAAGACCGGGGGCCTTCGGGGCCGCTACGTCCGGGCCGGCTCGGCCGTGGTGCCGCCGGCGACCGGCTGGCTGGGCACGGTCGGCGCCTGGGGCTCGCGGCGGAACTCCTGGACCGTCGTCCGGAGCGCAATCACCAAGGCCAGCAGCATCAGCGCGCCGTGCGCGGGCATCGACAGATACGGAGCCACGTCCGGGGCCATGATCGTCAGATAGCTGCCGTACGAGGCGAGCTGCACCAGCACCGGCACACACCAAAGCTGCCGGGGCAGTCGGCACGCGGCCATCACGGTGAGCACGTCCGCGGCGTAGAAATACCGCTCGTGCATCGAGGGCAGCAGGAACGGCACCACGATCGCGGAGCAGGTGGCCAGCAGCACGATCCGGGTGTCCGTGAGTCCCGGCACGCGAAGGCCGGAGTCCGGCACGCCCTGGCGGCGGCGCCGCAGGGACCAGACCGCCATCCCCATCAGGAGCGACACAAGCACCCCCGCGACCAGAATGCCCGCGCTGCGCACGGGGTCGGTGTCACCGGGCACCGACACGAACTGGTATACGGACGGCGCGTTGATGGTCAGGGTGTGGTACTTGTCCGTCTGCTGGGCGTAGACCGTCAGTAGCCGCCCCGGGTCGGCGCCGAGCACGAGGGCCGGGACGTCGAGTGCAAGGTACGCCGCGGGAACGGCGAGCAGACACCGCCACGGCACCCGTCCCACCAGCACCAGTACGAGCAGGCAGGGGAAGAGGAAGACGGCCTGGAACTTGAACGCCAGCGCGATCCCGAAGAACGTGCACGCCCACCACGGCCGGTCGCGCAGCACGTGGTAGATCCCACCGACCAGGAAGGCCGTGTAGAGGGCGTCGCACTGCCCCCACCACGCGCTGTTGGTGACGACGGTGGGCAGGAAGAGCACGACCGCGCCCGCGCCGAGGGCCGCCCAGCGGCGCGTGGGCCGGAACAGGCACACAATCCGGAAGGTGTAGTACGCCAGCGCCAGGTCGAAAGGGATCGAGACCCACTTGATGCCCACCAGCGACGACAGCGGCAGGTAGGTCAGCGCGGCCATCAGATAGAGGTAGGGGACGTTGTAGTCCGAGAAGCTGGGGTCGGCGAGAGCGTGGAACCCGCCGTGGCTCACGATGTGCCAGTACCAGGGCTCGAGAAAGGTGACATAGTCGCCCGACTCGCGGGGCAGCAGAGGCATACGGACCAAGACGGCCACCGTCACCGTGACGTACGCGGCCAGTGCCAGCAACGTCGAATCGGTGGTGTGCCGGCGGGGGGCCTCGGCGGCTGTGTCGGGCATTCCGGACTCCGTTCAGGTCGCGCTCGATCGCGCCGCCCGGAGGGCATCCGGGGCGCGACGGCGATCAGTATGTCCGAAACATTCCTTGGTGATGTGTAACAACCCGGTATTTACCGGCAATTCGCCTATGGTGCTGCCATGCGTGGAATTCTTCTGGCCGGGGGCACCGGTTCGCGACTGTGGCCACTGACCCGCTCGGTGTCGAAGCAGTTGCTGCCGGTTTTCGACAAGCCGATGGTCTATTACCCGCTTTCCACACTGGTGATGGCCGGTGTGCGCGAGATCCTTGTCATCACCACCCCCGAAGACCAGTACCAGTTCCGTCGTTTGCTCGGCGACGGCGGTCAACTCGGCCTGCGCCTCGCATACATGGCGCAGGAGCGCCCGGAGGGCATCGCCCAGGCCTTCCTCCTGGGAGCCGACTTCATCGGTGACGAGTCGGTGGCCCTGATCCTGGGCGACAACATCTTCTACGGAAGTGGCCTCGGCACCCGGCTGGCCCGCCACGACGACCTCGAGGGCGGCACGGTGTTCGCCTACCCGGTCGCCAATCCCTCGGCCTACGGCGTCGTGGAGTTCGACGAGTCGGGCCGGGCCCTGTCCATCGAGGAGAAGCCGGCCCGCCCGAAGTCCCGCTACGCCGTGCCCGGCCTCTACTTCTACGACCGCCACGTCGTGGAGGTCGCCCGCGGTCTGCGCCCCAGCGCCCGGGGCGAGTTGGAGATCTCCGACCTCAACCGCGTCTATCTGGACTCCGGGACGCTCCGGGTCACCCGACTGGACCGGGGCACCGCATGGCTGGACACCGGGACCTTCACCTCCCTGATGCAGGCGTCGGAGTTCGTCCGGGTGATCGAGGAGCGCCAGGGCTTCAAGGTCGGGTGCGTGGAGGAAGCGGTGTGGCGCGCCGGCCTGATCGATGACGACCGGCTCAGGGAACTGGCCCGGCCCCTGCTCAAGAGCGGATACGGCCACTACCTGCTCGGGCTGCTGGAGGACTACAGGCATGCCGTCGTGCCGCAGAGAGGCGGCGCGGCGCACCACGAGGCACCGATGGGCCGTCCCTGAACCGAACGCGCGTCGGAAAGGAGCATCCACATGGAGCCACTTGGCATCGAAGGGGCCTGGGTGGACACGCCCAAGGTGTTCATGGATACCAGGGGCAGATTCCATGAGTGGTTCAAGGGGGAACGGTTTCGCGATTCCGTCGGCCACGGACTCCGACTTGAGCAGGCCAACTGCTCGCGCTCCGTTCTCGGCACTCTCCGCGGCATCCACTACGCGTCGGTGCCACCGGGCCAGGCCAAGTTCGTCACCTGCGTCAGCGGCGCCGTCCTCGACGTGGTGGTCGACATCCGCGTCGGCTCTTCGACCTTCGGGAAATGGGAAGCGGTCAGGCTCGACGACACGACGCACCGCTGCGTCTATGTCTCGGAGGGACTGGGCCATGGCTTCATGGCACTGGAGGACAATTCCACCGTCGTCTACCTCTGTTCAGCGGGATATGCGCCGCACCGTGAATACGGGATCAACCCGCTCGACCCCGATCTGGCCATCGCCTGGCCCGAGGAACTCGCCCCGCACCTTTCCGACAAGGACACGGCCGCGCCCACGCTGGAGGAGGCCGGGCGACAAGGTCTGCTGCCTTCTTTCGAGGACTGCGTCGCGTATCGCCGAGGGCTCGCCGACGGAGTCCGCCAGGAAGACCCGGAAAAAGCAGGTTCATTGAGGCCGCACGGGTGATCCTTACGCAACTCGTGGCGTGACCCGTGACCTTTCAATTGCCGCGAGTTTAAGAATGGATTCGTCCGTAGCCAGAGGCGACGTGACTCGCATGCGAAAAAGCGCACCGGATGCGCGCGCTTGCGGTCTGACTCCCTCCCAGTTACTGAGGAAGGTTCTCTTGAACCGTAGAACGATCCGAAGTTCACGCCTGAGGTCCGCCACGCTGGTGTCCGCGGGCGCTCTCGCGGTGGCGCTCAACGTTGGGCAGAGCTCGGTGGCCATCGCCGACGCGATCCACAGGTCGAGCTCCGCTCCCCATGCGGCGACCACCACCAGCACGCACGAAGAGCAGGCCGCCGGCAGGGGCGGCGACCGGGGCCCTCAGGGTCCGCGGGGCCATGACGGCAAGCCGGGCAAGCAGGGCCCGCAGGGCGCTCAGGGCGCGCAGGGTGCCCAGGGCGGGCAGGGGCCGCAGGGTCCGAGGGGCCCGCAGGGTCCGCAGGGTGCTCAGGGTGCTCAGGGTGCTCAGGGCGCCCAGGGTGCTCAGGGCGCCCAGGGTGCGCAAGGTGCCCAGGGTGCCCAGGGTGCTCAGGGTGCTCAGGGTGCTCAGGGAGCCCAGGGCGCGACCATCCACACGTACGTCGTCCACGACACGTTCACTGTCGCCGATGGGGGGGTGACTGTCTTCTGCCTGCCCGGCGACGAAGCCACCGGCGGCGGATTCAATGGACCTGCCCCCGTCGTCGAGACCAGCAGGCCCATCCCCAGCTCCACAGGAGTCACTCCCATCGGGTGGCAGGTGACCATCCCACCTGGTGTCGCGCTGCCGCCGACTGCCCCGCCCACGTTCGACGCCTACGTGGTCTGCAACAACCTGTAACCCCACGCGAGCGGTGGCGCGCTACTGGCCACCCGCTTCCGTAGAGAATGAGCGACGGTGCCCCCGAGGCTTCGGCCTCGCGGGCACCGTCCGCTTTGTGTCCGCGCCCGCGATCCGGCGTCTGACGCTTCGGTGCCGGCCCCGGGCGACAGAAAGACTCGGAGAACCATGCGCATCCTTGTGACCGGCGGTGCTGGATTCATCGGTTCGGAATTCGTCCGCCGACAACTGAATTCGGATCCGGCAACGCGGATCACCGTCCTCGACAAACTCACCTATTCGGGGGTCGAGGCCAATCTGGCAGCGGTGGTGCGGCACCCGGGACACACCTTCGTCCGGGGCGACATCTGTGACCCGGATGTGGTCGACCAGGTGATGGCGGGCCAGGACGCGGTGGTCCATTTCGCCGCCGAGTCGCACGTGGACCGGTCGATCGACGGGGCCGGTCCTTTCGTGCGCAGCAATGTGATGGGCACGCAGGTGCTCCTGGACGCGGCCCACCGGCACGGTGTCGGCCGCTTCGTCCATGTCTCCACCGACGAGGTCTACGGCTCGATCGGCGAAGGCTCATGGACCGAGGACCGGCCCCTGGTGCCGAACTCCCCCTACTCCGCGTCCAAGGCCGGCTCCGACCTGCTGGCCCTCGCCCACCACCGCACCCACGGCCTGGACGTCGTGATCACCCGGTGCTCCAACAACTACGGGCCGTACCAGTTCCCCGAGAAGGTCGTCCCGCTCTTCATCACCAACCTCATCGACGGGAAGACGGTCCCCCTGTACGGAGACGGCCGCAACATCCGCGACTGGGTGCACGTGTCCGACCACTGCCGGGGCATCGACCTGGTCCTGCACGGCGGCAGGGCCGGGGAGGTCTACAACATCGGCGGCGGGACCGAGCTGAGCAACCACAAGCTCACCGGCCTGCTGCTGGACGCGGTCGGCGCGGGCTGGGACCGGGTCGAGTACGTCGCCGACCGCAAGGGCCACGACCTGCGCTACTCACTGGACGACAGCAAGATCCGCGAGCACCTCGGTTACGTCCCGCAGGTGTCCTTCACCGAGGGCCTGGCCGACACGGTCGCCTGGTACCGCGCACACCGCTCCTGGTGGGAGCCGCTCAAGAAGAGGGCCGCGCCGCGATGACCACGAGCTGGCTGGTGACCGGCGCGCGCGGCCTCCTCGGCCAGGACGTGCTGGCCGAGCTCGCCACCGATCCGGACGCCATGGTGACGGGACTGAGCCGCGACCGGCTCGACATCACCGACCCCACAGCCGTCCGCGCCGCCGTCGCCGGTCACCGAGTGGTCGTCAACTGTGCCGCATGGACGGACGTCGACGGCGCCGAGCGGTCCGAGGCGGCGGCCACGGCCGTGAACGGCACGGGCGTCCGGCACCTCGCACGCGCCTGCGCCGACAGCGGCGCGTTTCTGCTCCACGTCTCCACCGACTATGTGTTCCCGGGCGACGCCCGCCGACCGTACCCCGAGGACGCGCCGACGGGGCCCGTCAACGCGTACGGGCGAAGCAAGCTCGCGGGGGAGCGGGCGGTCCTCGAACTGCTGCCGCACACCGGCTACGTCGTGCGCACCGCCTGGCTCTACGGCGCACACGGCCCGAACTTCGTGGCCACCATGCTGGAACTCGCCACCCGGCACGCGACCTTGGACGTGGTGGCCGACCAGCACGGCCAGCCGACCTGGTCCCGGGCCCCCGCCCGGCAGCTGATCGCCCTCGGCCGGGCCGCGCCGGCCGGACGGGCGCCACGGCGTCTACCACGGCACGGCGGCCGACCGCACCACCTGGTGCGGTCTGGCGCGTGAGACCTTCCGGCTCAGCGGCCTCGATCCCGAGCGGATCCGCCCGGTCGGCTCGGACAAGTTCCCGCGTCCGGCCGCCCGCCCGGCCTTCGGCGTCCTCGGCCACGACAACTGGCCGCGGGCCGGCCTCGCCCCGCTCGCGCCTTGGGACGACCAGCTGGCGGCCGCCCTGAAGGAACCGGCGTTCACCGACCTGGCCGCCGCGGCACGCGCGAGCGCCCGCCCCAGGTAGAAGGCGCCCTGCGGAACCGGACGGTCCGCAGGGCGCCCTACGCGCCGTCGGCCACTCATCGAGAAGATCGGCTCACGGAATCCCGGAACTCCTTTGGCACTTGGGACAGCAGTCCGTGCTCGATCTCGACCACATGACGGTACACGTCCACGGCCTCGTCCTTGCGGTGCTGCTCCGTCAGCAGGAAACCCAGCTGCATCTGGACCGCGGTGCCCTTCGGATCGGCGGCGACGGCACGTCTCAAGAGCTCGATGGCCCGGTCGGGATCGCTCGACCTCAGCAGATTCGCCTCGCTGTAGAGGGCGGACATGAAGGACGGATCGGAGTCCAGAGCCTTCTCGTACGCGGCACGGGCCTCCGCCGTCCTGCCGTTCTGCTGCTCGATGAGGCCGAGGCCGTACCAGGCCTGCTTGTTCCCGGGATCCAGTTCGAGCACATGCCGGTAGTCCCGGGCGGCGCCCTGGGAATCCTGGTGCGACTGGTGGTCGAGCGCGGACTGCAACAGCGCGTTCGTCTGCTCGTTGTTCCGGGTCGCCGATGCGTGCTTGGATTCCGACGGCACGGTTGACGGAGACGGAAGCGCCCAGACGGTCACCCCGGCGGCGACCGCCACCGTCACGACGAGCCCTGCCCACAAACTCCTACGTGTCACTTTGTCCCATCTCATGGACTGGTGGTGGATGGATTCACGGATTCACGGGGGTCAGACCAGGAGCTTTCCGCCGTGCCGCGCGGTGCCGTCCTTCATCGCGATGAGGTTGGCGACCACGTACGAGATGTCGTTCTTGGAGTGCCACTCGCTCGGGAAGTAGGTGACCAGGCGCGATGACTGGAACCGGGCCTCGAGGTCCGGCACGAAGGCGCGGTACTGGTCGTCCGTGTAGTACCAGAACGAGTTCTCGTTGTAGTAGGCGGTGTGTGTCGGGTCCTGGTACGCGCCACGGCCGTCGGAGCTGGGCGTCATGGTGAGGAGCATGCCGCCGGGCGCCAGCAGCCGGTACAGCTCGTTGATCAGCGGCACCTTCGCGGGCACGTACTCGAGGAAGTCCACCGCCCGCATCAGGCCGACGGAGCCGTCGGGCAGGTCCAGCTTCCCGGGCAGGGTCGCGACGATGTCGACCCCGTCTCCCGGCCGCCGGTCCACGCCGACGTACCCCGGCGGTTTCCGGCGGGCCGCGCCGAGGTCCAGCGCGATCAGTCCGCGCCGGTAGGTCCAGGCGAGGGCGTTGGCCTCGATGTACTTGTCATACAGGGCGACCGTCTCGCGCTGGATGTGCGCGTTGATCTCCGGGTCGCGCTGGGTGTTCCCGGGGTGCACCCGCTGGAGGTAGAGGCAGCGGTTGATGTGGTGGAAGTCGCCGATGTGGAAGAGGCGGCACATCAGGTCCTGGTCGTCCAGCACCGTGCGCGCGGCGTCGTACCCGCCGGCCTTCTCGTAGCTCTCCTTGCGGAACGCCCGTACGTGGTTGGGCGCGTACCAGATGTAGGCGACGTTGTGCGGGGTCGGCGCCAGCGAGACGACCTGCAGCAGCTTGCGGCCGTCGACCTTCACCTCCTCGTACTGCCAGCCGAACGTCTCGTCGAAGCGGCTGTCGTCCCGCTTCCCGTCCTCGTCGATCTGCGCGGTGTTGCTGTAGACGAAGACGGCGTCGGGATGCTCGTCGAACGCCTTGCCGAGCTCCGCCAGGCACGCCTTCGCGAGCAGGTCGTCGTGGTCGAGTTCCACGAGGATCTCGCCGCGCGCCAGTTCGCAGGCCCTGCGCTTCGCGGCACCCACGCCGTCGACGTCGTCCGCGATCTCGATGCGGACCCGGTCGTCGGGCCGCTCCGGCCGCCACCGGGCGCCGTTGTTGAGCAGGACGATCCACTCCCAGTCCGAACAGGTCTGTGCCTGCAGGGTCGCCAGGCACTCATCGAGGAAACGGGGCCGGTGGCTGGGGGTGAAGACGGAGAACCTCGGTGTCGCGGTCGACGTCATCTGTTGCTCCCTGCTTGGCTCGATGTCGGTGAGAGGGTTGCGGAGTCGGGAATCACCGGAATTCCTCCGGCACTTGGGACCAAAGTGAGGGATCGGCGGTGATTGCGCGACGGAACTCGTCCGCGGCGTCTTTGTCACGTTTCTGCAGCGCCCGGATTCGGCCGAGGTGCAGATGTGCCGTGCCCGCACGGGGATCGGCGGCAATGACACGCTTCAGGAGTTCGCCGGCCTGGTCGGGATCGCTCGACTCCACCAGCAGCGCCTCGTTGAAGAGAGCCGACGGGAACGCCGGGTCGATCTTCAGGGCCTTGTCGTAGGCCGCGCGGGCATCGGCCGCCCGGCCGGCCTGGTGCGCCATGACTCCCAGGTTGTACCAGGCGTACTTGTTCTGCGGGTCCAGCTCCAGGACGCGCCGGTAGGTGCGGTCGGCCCCTTCGACGTCATGGTTCTGCTGCTGCGTAATTCCGGCCTGCAAAAGCGTATCGGCGTCCCGCAGATTCTGGTCCGCCGATGACGGAGCCTTGGCATCCGCGGGCGCTGCCGAGTAGGAAAGAATCGCCCACGACGTCACTCCGGTGGCAACCGCAGCCACAGCGAAGAGCCCCACCAACAATTGCCTACGTTTCACTTTGTCACATCTCGTGGAATAGTGAGGGACGATGGGATGTCGGAGTCCGAACCACCGTCATTTCCACCGACGTTACGAGGCAGTGGTGATGCGGCCGCCGTTTGGCGGGCATGAGGGACGCGCAGTCCACCCGAATGTACGCGTCGTATCACAAAAATGGCGCCCGGTCCGCGCGCCGCAGTGGGTGTACGCGGACCGGGGCCGACGAGGGGACCCCGGGGTGAGGTCAGTGGGCCGCGCTGAGTTCCTTCGGGTCGGCCAGCGCGGCGGTGTGCGCGTCCATGCGTTCGGCGGACAGGATCGCCACCGCCGTATCGGCGCGGGAGGCCGCGACGACGAGCGCGCGGCCGGCGAGGGTGTGGGCCCGCTCGTGCAGGGCCGCCGACCGGGGGCCGGGCCCGGTGCCGGTCGCACGGGCCGGGGTGTGCCCGCTGCGCAGCCGGGCCACCTGCTCGGCGAGCCGTTCGGCCGCCAGGTCCAGGTCGGCGGAGGGCACGAGCGCCCGCAGCTCGTCCGTGACGGCGAGCAGGGCCGCGAGATGTCCCGCGAGCTGGATGTCCAGTTCCTCCTCGCGCGACCGGTGGGGGAAGTCCGAGGTGGTGCCGGCCATCGTGCTGTGGACGGACCTGCGGGAAGGCCCAGTGCGGATCGGTTCGTACATGGATGGCCTCCTGTGCTCTGACAGGAAGCCATCCTAGCTTAGATTTCGTCTAAAGTTGAGCCTGTCACGGATTGCGGTCCACCGGCTACGGCGGGCCGTCCACGGGTATGGCGGGCCGTCTCCGGCTACGGCTGGCCGTATCCGTCCAGGAAGGTGCCGATCCGGGTCACCGCGTCGCGCAGGTCCCCGACCGACGGCAGCGTCACCACGCGGAAGTGATCCGGCTCCGGCCAGTTGAAGCCGGTGCCCTGCACGACCATGATCTTTTCCTGGCGGAGGAGGTCGAGGACCATCTGGCGGTCGTCCTTGATCTTGAAGACCTGGGGGTCCAGACGCGGGAAGAGATACAGCGCGCCCTTCGGCCGTACGCACGTCACGCCCGGGATCTGGGTCAGCAGCTCGTAGGCGGTGTCCATCTGTTCCTTCAGCCGCCCGCCCGGCAGCACCAGGTCGCTGATCGACTGGCGGCCGCTCAGCGCGGCCACGACCCCGTGCTGGCCCGGCATGTTCGCGCACAGGCGCATGTTCGCCAGGATCGTCAGACCCTCGATGTAGGAGTCGGCGTGCGCGCGCGGGCCGGAGATCGACATCCAGCCGACCCGGTAGCCGGCCACCCGGTACGCCTTCGACATGCCGTTGAAGGTCAGCGTCAGCAGGTCGGGGGCGACGGACGCGGTCGGGATGTGCGTCGCGTCCTCGTAGAGGATCTTGTCGTAGATCTCGTCCGAGCAGACCAGCAGATTGTGCCGGCGGGCGATGTCCGTCAGACCCTTGAGCACCGACTCGTCGTACACCGCGCCCGTCGGGTTGTTCGGGTTGATGATGGCGATCGCCTTGGTGCGGTCGGTGACCTTGCGCTCGATGTCGGCGAGGTCGGGCATCCAGTCGGACTGCTCGTCGCAGCGGTAGTGCACCGCCGTACCGCCGGAGAGGGAGACGGCTGCCGTCCACAGCGGGTAGTCCGGCGCCGGTACGAGGACCTCGTCGCCGTCGTCCAGCAGGCCCTGCATCGCCATCACGATCAGCTCGGAGACGCCGTTGCCGATGAAGACGTGCTCGACGTCCGTCTCGATGCCGATGGTCTGGTTGTGCATGACGACCGCGCGGCGGGCGGCCAGCAGGCCCTTCGCGTCGCCGTAGCCGTGCGCCGTGGAGACGTTGCGGAGGATGTCCTCCAGGATCTCGGGCGGGCACTCGAAGCCGAACGCCGCCGGGTTGCCGGTGTTCAGCTTGAGGATGCGGTGGCCGGCCGCCTCGAGACGCATCGCCTCCTCAAGAACCGGGCCCCGGATCTCGTAACAGACGTTGGCGAGCTTCGTCGACTGGATCACCTGCATGTCCGTGAGCTTACGGCCCGGTAACGCCCCATGGGCCGTGTTTTCCACCACGTGAGACAAAGCGTTTTGTGCTGTTATCGCCGGTAGCTGTCCCAGCCGCCCCTCCCGTACCTAGAATTCCCGGCCATGTCCAGCCATCGCCAGCACGGAAACGGGGCCGACGGCGTGAACGATGCGAACGACGCGAACGGCACGCCCGAGGCGCGCGACGCCCACGAGGCGGGTCCCGTGGACGGTGGGCCCGTCGGCGGTGGGCCCGCGGGCGGTGGGCCCGCGGTGGTGCCGAACGTCTACCATCCGCAGGCCGCGGCGGCGCCCGCGTACGACGGGTACGCCGATCCGGCGACCGCGCACGGCTGGCAGAACGCGTACGACGAGACGTGCGAGCTGCCCCGGATGACGGACGAGACGGCCCCGCTGCCGGCTCCCGTCGCAGCCTAGCCCGGTGGGCGTGCCGGACAGTGCGCCGCCAGGCGTGCCGACGGGGCCGGGCCGTGCCGCGGCGCGGCGCGCGCGGAGCAGGCGGAGCGCGTCGCGGCGCCGGATCGCGGTGGCCGCCGGTGCCGTGGGTGCCGTCTCCCTCGCCGTGATCGCGGGGGTGTCCGCCTTCTCGGGGTCCTCGTCGGACGGCCCGCAGGGCCAGGGAGGGCACAGCGGTTCGAACGCCAAGGACGACTCCGGGTCGCCCACCGATCCGCGGTCGTCCGCCGCGCCGTCCGCCACGGACCCCTCGGACGGCGCGACGCAGGCTCCCGCCGCCTCCGCGAGCGCGACCCCGAAGGCCTCGGCGAGCGCCTCCGCGAGCGGCGGCACCTCGCCCGCGTCGTCCGCCCCCGCCACCGGCCTCCCGTCGGCGAGCGCCTCCTCGGGCGGCCAGGACGACCAGGGCGGCCGTCCCGGGCGCGGCTGGGGCCGAACCAAGTACCCCAAGTAGACGTCTTTTGAGGTGAGTTGAGTATGCGGTCCGCGCCGTGCGGACCGCATACAACTTCTTGCCGCCATGACGGGCGCCCCTCACAATGCACATGACAAGACAGCAGGCGACCGGAAGATCTCCGGTCGCTCACGTCTGCAGAGGGGACCCCCACATGAACAAGCCTCTCCTTGCCACGCTCGCCGCCCTGGTGATCACCGGGGCGGGCATGGCCCCCGCGGCGGCCGCCACGGCGACGCACAGGACGGCCACGGAGACGAAGAGCGCGGCACCCACACTCAAGGCCGTCAACTTCGCCGGCACCGTCTCGCTCAGCAACTGCTCCGGCTCCGTCATCCGCTTCCCGGCCTCCGCGGACAGCGACCCGGCGCTGGTGATGACCAACGGCCACTGCCTGGAGACCGGCTTCCCGTCGCCCGGCGAGGTCATCGTCGACCAGGCATCCAGCCGCAGCTTCGGTCTGCTCAACGCGTCGGGCACGCGGGTCGGGACACTGCGCGCCGGCAAGGTCGCGTACTCGACGATGACCGACACGGACGTCACGATCTACCAGCTGACCCGGACGTACGCGCAGATCAAGAGCTCGTACGGGATCAACGCGCTGACGGTGCAGGACACGCACCCGACCGCGGGAACCGCCATCACGGTCGTCTCCGGCTACTGGAAGCGGACCTACGCCTGCAACGTCGACGGGTTCGTCTACCGCCTCAAGGAGGGCAGCTGGACCTGGAAGGACTCGGTCCGCTACACCTCCGCCTGCCAGACCATCGGCGGCACCTCCGGGTCCCCGGTCATTGACAACGCCACCGGCAAGGTCGTCGCCGTCAACAACACCGGCAACGAGGACGGCGAGCGCTGCACCGACAACAACCCCTGCGAGGTCGACGCCAACGGCAACGTGACCGTCCGCTACGGCATCAACTACGCCCAGGAGACCTACAACATCCCGGCCTGCTTCACCACGGGCAACAAGCTGAACCTGAACGCCGACGGCTGCACCCTGCCCAAGCCGTAGCGGGGAGCGGGGCGGCGGTCACACCGGAGTCCGGCGGACCGCCCGCCCCGCCAGTACGTCCGTCCGGCGCCCGTCCTCGATCACGAACCGGCCGTCGACCAGGACGTGGGGAATGCCGGAGGGCAGCGCGCGCGGCTGCTCGAAGGTGGACCCCGCCGCGACCGTCTCCGGGTCGAACAGGACCAGGTCGGCGCGGTATCCCTCGCGGACGAGCCCGCGGTCCGGCAGGCGCAGCCGGGCCGCGGGCCGTGCGGTGAGATGGGCGACGCACTCCTCCAGGGACAGCACGCCCAGCTCCCGCACATACCGGCCGAGGTAGTGCGGGAAGGTGCCGTACGCCCGGGGATGCGGCTTCGTGCCCTGGAGGATGCCGTCCGAGCCGCCGGTGTGGGCGCGGTGCCGCATGATCGCCCGGACGTTCTCCTCGTGGCCGACGTGGTGCAGGATCGTCGAACCGAGCCGGTCCTCGACCAGCAGCCGGCGCGCGGTCGTCCAGGGGGCCTCGCCGCGCAGCTGCGCCGACTCCTCGACCGTACGGCCGACGTACTCCCCGAGCGCCGGGTCCAGCACGCCCGAGATCTCGATCGTGTCCCAGTCCACGGGCACGCCGTGGCAGCCGTCCGCGCCGACGACCTCCAGGTGGTGCCGGATCCGCTCGGCGGCCGCCTCGTCGGTGAGCCGGCCGAGGACCGCCTCCGGGCCGCCCTCGCCCGCCCAGCTCGGCAGCAGCGCGGCGAGCGTCGTGCAGCCGGGGGTGTAGGGGTAGGTGTCGAGGCTGATGTCGGCACCGGCGGCCTGGGCGTTGTCGAGCAGCGCGAGCAGTTCGGGCGCCCTTCCCTCGTTGACGCCGAAGTTCATGGTGGCGTGGGCGAGATGCAGCGGGCAGCCCGCCTGCCGGGTCAGCTCCACCATCTCCGCGTACGCCTCCAGGGCGCCCGCGCCGTACGAGCGGTGGTGCGGGCAGTAGTAGCCGCCGTAGGACGCCACCACCCGGCACAGCTCGGTCAGTTCGGCGTCTTTGGCGTACATGCCCGGCGTGTAGGTGAGCCCGGACGACATGCCGACCGCGCCCTGTTCCATGCCCTCCGCGACCAGCTGCCGCATCCGGTCCAGCTCTTCGGGCGTGGCCTCCCGGTCCTCCCAGCCGACGGCGAGCGCGCGGACCGTGCCCTGGGGGATGAGATAGGCCGCGTTGACGGCGATTCCGCGGTCGAGCCGGTCCAGGTACTCGCCCACCGACCGCCAGTCGAAGTCGACGTCCTCGCCGTACCCGTTCCAGCCGGTGACCGCCCGGCGCACCTCGTCGAGCGTACGGTCGTCGACCGGCGCGTACGACAGCCCGTCCTGGCCGAGCACCTCCAGCGTCACGCCCTGCGCCGCCTTGGCGCTGTGATCGGGGTCGCGCAGCAGGGCGAGGTCGCTGTGGGCGTGCATGTCGATGAAGCCGGGGGCGAGGACCAGGCCCTCGGCGTCCAGCTCCCGCATCGCCTGCGGGCGCTGGCAGCCCGCGGCCGCCGCCTCCTTGACGATCGAGACGATACGGCCGTCGTCGACCACCACATCGGCGCGGTACGAGGGCTCCCCGCTGCCGTCCACCACGTCCGCGTCCCGGACGACGAGCTGCTCCACGAGCGGTGACCTCCTGGAAGAACGTATGGATCAGAAGAACGTACGGATGTAGTCGACGACCGTCCCGTCCGCCTCGGCCACCGGGATCAGCTGCCACTTGTCGAAGGACGTGCACGGGTGGGACAGGCCGATGCCCAGCCAGTCGCCGACCTCGATGTCCGCCTCCGGTCCGGTGCGCAGCCACAGGTGCTGGTCGGACAGGGCGGTCACCTCGATCCCGGCCGCCGGGCGCTCGACACCCTCCCTGCGTACCACCTGGGCGACCGGCAGGTCGAGGTCGTGGGCGGCGTCCCGCTTGCCCGCGTTGACGAACGCCTCGGTCATCGACGGGCGGGACACCACCTGGGCCCACAGCCGGAACGCGGGCTCCAGGGCGCCCTCCTCGGGCACCCGGTTGAACGGGGTCTGCTTGCGGTAGTGCACGTCGTCGTGCGAGACGTAGGCGCCCGAGCGCAGCAACTTCAGCACTGGCAGGGAGAGTTCGGGGATCTCGTCGAACACGTCGGCGACCGCGTCGAACCACTCGCTGCCGCCCGCGCTCACCACGATCTCGTCCGCCCGCGCGAACCGCCCCGCCTTGTCGAACTCCACGGCGATCCCGGTCAGCCGGCGCAGCCAGGCTCCTACCGACTCCACGGAGGCGCGGGGGACCTGGGCCTCATAGCCCGCCACGCCCGCCAGGCGCAGCGTCCGCGTGCCCGCCACCGCGTCCGCGACCGCCGCGCAGTCCGCCTCCGTGCGCGCGCCGGTGCGGGCGCCCTCACCCGCGCCCAGCTCGACGACGACGTCCAGCGGGCGGGAGGCGCCGCGCAGAGCCGCGTCCATCAGTTCCACCCCGCGCACGGAGTCGACGTAACAGATGAAGCGGAAGGACGGGTCGGCGTCCAGCTCGGCGGAGATCCAGCGCAGTGCCGCCGCGTCCACCAGTTCGTTGGCGAGGAACACCCGCTCGATGCCGAACGCCCGCGCCACCCGCACCTGGTGCGGCAGCGCGAGCGTGATGCCCCAGGCGCCGTGCTCGATCTGGCGCCGGAAGAGCTGCGGGGCCATGGAGGTCTTGCCGTGCGGGGCGAAGACGAGGTGGTGCCGGGCCGCGTAGGTCTCCATGAGCCTCAGATTGTGTTCGAGGCGCTCGGCGGACAGGGCGAGGACGGGCGTGGTGAAGCCGTCGGTGAAGAGGTTGCGCCGCTCGGCCGCCAGTTCGCGGACGGTCAGGCCGTCGGCGTCCGGGGGAAGGCCCTTGAAGCGGTGGTCGACCCGTTCCTCGGCCAGGCGGGCGAGCGCTTCGGTGCTCATGGAGCCTCCCTCTCAGGATGGTTGCAACATATGCAACGTTCATTGCGTATGGCGCTGTTCGGTGTCTAGCATCTCGCCGACAACCGGGTCAACGGAGCCGCCGCCCGGGCATCGACAGGGGCATCATCCTGGACGCTACTGACGACTCTGTCATCGACTGCACCATCGACTCCGCCGTCGCCCCCGCTGTCGTGGACGTCGTCGCGCTCGGCGAGTCCATGGTCACGTTCCTGCCCACCCGGCCCGGCCGCCTCGCCGACGTCCCCGTCTTCGACCGTGCCATCGGTGGCGCCGAGTCCAACGTGGTCTGCGCCCTGGCCGCCGCCGGACATCCGGTGCGCTGGGTGAGCCGGGTCGGGGCGGACGGCTTCGGTGACCACCTCGTCGAGACGATCGGGGCGTACGGCGTCGATGTCGCCTCCGTGCGGCGCGACCCGCAGCGGCCCACCGGCATCTACTTCCGCACGGCCGGCGACCGGGCGGGCGGCGACCACGAGGTGGCGTACTACCGCGCCGGATCGGCGGCCTCGGCGATGGCTCCGGGGAACGTGGACCTGGCGGCGGTGCGCGCGGCGCGCGTGCTGCACCTGACCGGCATCACCGCCGCGCTCTCCGCGGACTGCCTGGAACTGGTACGGGCGCTCACCGCCCCCGGCGCCGGACGGCCGCTGGTCTCCTTCGACGTCAACCACCGGCCGGGACTGTGGCGGGACGGTGCCGGGGCACGGGTCCTTCTCGAACTGGCGCGCGGGGCCGACATCGTGTTCGTGGGCGAGGACGAGGCGGATCGGCTGTGGGGCCTGCACGGCCCCGACGCCATCCGTACGGCCTTCCCCGGCCCCGCGGTGCTGGTCGTCAAACAGGGCGCTGCCGGAGCGACCGTCCACGACCAGGACACCGTCACCTTCGTCCCCGCCCTCTCCGTCGACGTCGTGGCCGCCGTCGGTGCGGGCGACGCCTTCGCCGCGGGCTTCCTCTCCGCCACCCTGCGCGGCCTCCCCGTACGCGACCGCCTGCGGCACGGTCACCTCGTGGCCGCCGCCGCGCTCACCGTCCCCGGCGACCTCGCCCTGCCTCCCGCCCGCGACCACGCCGCCCGGCTCGCCGCCCTGGACGAGGAGTCGTGGGGCAGACTTCGACTCGGCCCCGGCTGGACGCGGGCCGATCGGGTCCCTGATCGGACCTCTGAGGAGGCAGTCACCCCATGAGCCAGACCGTCGACCGTGCGCTGAGCATCCTGCCGCTGCTCGCCGAGGGCCCCGCCGACCTCGGCCGGGTCGCCGACCGGCTCGGCGTGCACAAGTCCACGGCGTTGCGCCTCCTGCGTACCCTCCACGAACACGGCCTGGTCTACCGCCAGTCCGACCAGCGCTACCGCCTCGGCGCCCGCCTCTTCGCCCTCGCCCAGGAGGCGATGGAGAACCTCGACATCCGCGAGATCGCCCACCCCCACCTCGTCCGCCTCAACGAGCAGTGCGGACACACCGTCCATCTCGCGGTGTACGAGGAGAACGAGGTGCTCTACCTCGACAAGGTGGACAGCCGCTACCCCGTGCGCATGTACTCGCGGATCGGCAAGCCCGTCGCCATCACCGTCGCGGCCGTGGCCAAGCTGCTGCTCGCCGATCTGCCCGAACCAGAGCGCCGCGCGGTCGCGGAACGGCTCGAATACCCCATGTACACGGTTCGTTCAACGCCCAACGCCCCTGCCTATCTAAGGGAGTTGGACAGGGTGCGCGAACAGGGCTGGGCCGCTGACCTCGGCGGCCACGAGGAGTCCATCAACTGTGTCGCGGCCCCCGTCCGGGGCGTCGACGGCCGGGTGGTCGCCGCGATGTCGCTCTCCGCGCCGAACGTCGTCGTCACCGCCGAGGAACTCCTCACCCTGCTCCCGCTGGTGCGTCGTACCGCGGACGCGATCAGCAGCGAATATTCCGGCCGAACTCCGGTTCAAGACCCCGAACTCCGGTAAAGGACTTCCCAATCGTGATGTCAAGCCGCAGCCGTGACGGGAGGTGAACCTTGATAGCACTCTCCGTCACGGATCATCGCCCACAAGACGTTGAGCCTGCGGCGAGCGAGGGCCAGCAGGGCCTGCTTGTGTCCTTTCCCCTCGCTGCGCTTGCGCTGGTAGTACGCCTTGGAGGCGGAGCATGTCGTGATGCTGACCATCGCCGAGAGGTACATCGACCGCAGCAGGCCACGGTGGTACCGCTTGGGCCTGCGCAGGTTGCCGCTGACGCGGCCGGAGTCGCGTGGTCTGGGGCCAAGCGGCGAAGCCGGCCAGTCGGTCGGCGCTGCCGAAGGCGTCCATGTCACCGCCGGTGGCGGCGATGAACTCGGCACCCAGCTTGGTGCCCATACCGGGGAGGCTGCGGATCACCTCGGCGTGCGGATGCTCGCGAAACCTGGCCTCGATCAGGGCGTCGAGCTCGGCGATCTCCTCATCGAGGGCCATCACCCCCTTCGCGAGGCGGACCACCATGGCGGCGGCCAGCCTCTCGCCGGGCAGCGCAGTCTGCTGGGCTTGCGCGGCTTCCACCGCCTTCTTCGCGAGCGTGGCGGCGCCGCGGACCTTGCGGTGCTTCAGCCAGGTCTCGATCCGCTTGACGCCGGCGCGGCGGATCGCGGCCGGGGTCTGGTAGCCGGTCAGCAGCGTCACCGGGCCCTTGTTGACCAGGTCCAGCGACCGTTCCAACGCGGGAAGATCTCCAGCAGTTGAGCCCGCAGACGGTTGATCTGCCGGGTGCGGTCGAAGACCACGTCCAGCCGCCGGGTGGTCAGAGTGCGCAGGTCGACGGCGATCTCGTCACCGGGCCGCAGCAGCCCGAGGTCCCGGCGGACCCGGGCCTGGTCGGCGATGACGAAGGCGTCCTTCGCGTCGGTCTTGCCCTCGCCCTTGTAGGTGGCCGAGGCCCGGTGGACCGCCAGGCCGGTGAGGTAAGCCATCGGCTGGCCGTGATTGAGCAGCAGGCCAATCAGCAAAGCGGCGCCGCCGTGGTTGAGGTCGACGGCCCACAGCACGTCGGTGGATATCGCCAGGACATCGCCGATGAGCTGCAGCAGCTCGGTCTCGTCGTTCAGGACCCGACGGGACAGCAGACGTTCGCCATCCGCGTTGATCACCACGCAATGGTGGTGTTCCTTGCCGATGTCCACTCCGGCCCAGATCTCGGGCACGTTCCCCTCCGCCAGCTCGCCATCACATCGATCCCGCAGACGACCTCGCCGACGTTGTCCTACAGCAGCGATCGAGTCGCGTCTCCCAATTGGCGGTCGAGTCGTCGCGGGGCTCCGGGCGGCCAAGTCCTTTGAGCCGTCGAACCGGCGCTCGCATGACAGCCATACCGAGAACCCCTGGGCCCTCCGATCTTACGAATGACCAGAGCAACCACCCTTGAAAGGTAGGACCCGCATGACGGACAAGATCGCACTCACCCCGAAGACCCACGGCACCCCTCCCGCCAAGTTCTCGTTCGGTGTGCGCAAGGGCAACATCCTCCAGGTGGCCGGTCAGGTCGGCTTCCTCCCGGCCGAGGAGGGCAGGCCCCCCACGCCCGCAGGACCCACCCTGCGCGAGCAGACCCTCCAGACCTTCGTCAACGTCAAGGCGGTCCTTGAGGAGGGCGGCGCGAGCTGGGACGACGTGATGATGCTCCGCGTCCATCTGACGGACACGGCGCACTTCGCGGAGATGAACGAGATCTACGACGCCTATTTCGAGGAGCAGGGGCTCACGCAGGCTCCGGCCGCTCGTACGACGGTGTACGTCGGTCTTCCCGAGGGTCTGCTGATCGAGATGGACGCCTTGGCCGTACTCGGCTGACCGACCGGGACGCGAACCCGACGGGCCCTGTCCGGGCAGTATGGGCTCTGTGACCGACGACCTCCTCGAAGAGCTGGCCGCCGAGCGCGACCAAGTGCTCGACGCGCTGGCCCAGTTGTCCTCCGGCGACCCTGACGCGCCCGGCATGTGCGGATACGCGGGCGAGTTGAGCCACCGGCTGTATCTGCTGCGCGCCCGGGGCGAGGACGACGAGGAACTCGCCCTGGCCGTCGACGCGTTCGAGCACGCCTTCCGCAGGCCCGGCGTGGAGCCGGTGTGGTCGGCCTGGCGAATCCGGTTCGGGCATCTGCGGGCCGTGCAGTACGAGGCGGAGGGGCAGCGCCGGCTCCTCGACGAAGGCTGGGAGTTGCTGCGTGACGGGGTCGACGGGCTGGCGTCCGACGACCCCGACTTCGGCAACGAGCGGGCGTGGGGCCGGTATCTGCTCGCCGTCTGCGCCAAGACCCGCTACCTCGCCGCCCCGGACCCGGACGCCCTCGACGAGGCCCTGCGCCGCCACACCGACGCACTGGACGACGTGGAACCGGACGGCGAGGAGGAGGCCGATCTGCGGACCGCACTGGGCTTCCTCCATCTGCAACGAGCCCGGCTGTACGGCGACTTGGCGGCCGCCGCCGAGTCGGCCGCGCACTACCGCGCCGTGCTCGCCGTGGCCGGGCCCGCCGACCTCCCGCACATCCGCCACAGCATGGGCATCGCCACCATGCTGCACGGCCGGGCCAGCGGCGACCAGGAGGAGCTGGAGACGGCCCGGGACGCCTTCGACACGGCCCTCACCGAGGCCCGCAGGGCAGGCGGCCCCGAGCCCGACTGGGCCTTCGAGGCCGAGGTCAACGCCATCTTCGTACGCGCCGTGATCTGGTCCACCTGGAAGGACGTCGGGCACGCCCTCGCCGCCGAGGTCGAACTGCGCCGGCTGCTCGAACGTCCCGGCGCCGAAGCCCAGTTGTTGCCCCAGTACCTCGACGCGTTCGGACGGCTGCTGTACGAGCGGGCCGCCGAGCGCGACGACGCCGAGGGCCGGGACCGCGGGATCGTGCTGATACGGCGGGCCGTCACCGAGTGGGACCAGGACCGCGACGGCGAGATCGCGCCCCCCGCCCTGTTCCTCGCCCTCCTCCAGCAGGCCCGCTATCACGACGACCCGGACCCGCGCCGGGCCCAGGACGTCCTGGAGGCCGCCGGACGGCTCCTGAACGGCCGGCACGGCAACCATGACGGACGGCTCGACAACCATGAACTGACGCAGTCGGCCCTCATGCTGGACGGCTGGGCCCGCTTCACCCTCGCCGAGCACGGACTCCTCGCCCGGACCGACGACGGACTCCCGGAGGGCCTCGACGCGGAGGCGTTCCGCGGGACCGTCGACACCATGCTCGACGACCTGCGCGAGGGACGCGCCTTCCTCGACTTCGGCGAGGAGGAGTTCCTGCGCGGCATGGAACGGGACGTGACCGGCCGCAAACGCCGTATCGAGAGCTTCGAGAAGGCACTCGCCCAGCTGCGCGGCGCCGAACCGGGCAGCGCGGGCCGGGCCCAGCTCGCCGCGATGATGCTGTGCAACCTCACCGTCGTCGACCCGGAGGGCACCTATGTCACCGCCGAACACCGGCGGCAGCTGACAGAAGCGGTGCTCGAGCGTGCCGAGCGGGACCCGGCCTGGCGCGGGCAGGCCCACGTCGTCGCGGGCATGGCCCGGCTGCACGAGGAGACGACCGTCGGCACCGGCGCGGGCCTCGACGAGGTGCTCGCCCACTTCGACCGGGCGCAGGAGGCCGGCGTCCCGGAGACGGACGGCCACGGCGGCTACGGCCTGGCCATGGCCCGGCTCATGGCACAGACCCAGCGCGGCCAGACCGGCGGCGCCGCCGACGACATGGAGGCGGGCGCCCGGACCTGGCGCCGGCTGCGCGACAACCCCGCCCTGCCCGCACATCTGCGCCGCATGATGGACCTCCAGCAGGCCGGCTTCGACGCGCACACCGCCGTCCAGCGCGGCGACCTGGCTGCCGCCGACCGGCACATCGCCGCGCTCACCGAGGGCCACGCCGCCATGAGCGACGAGGACCCCTCCCGCATCGAGATCTACACCGCCCTGGAGAACGCCCGCGCCGCCCGCGACAACCTCGCCCGCACCCTCGGTGCCCCGCCCCTGCCACCGCTGCCCGGCCGCCCCGGCGCGGCCGAACTGCGCCGCCAGGCCCGCAGACTGCCCCGCGACCACCGCGCCTGGGTGCTCGGCGACGCCGGCATCACCCGCTTCACCCGGGCCGGGGCCGCCATGGACGGATCCGGCATCGTGGAGGCGATCGGCCTGCTCAAGGAGGCCCACGAGCTGTCCGAGCCGGGCAGTGACAGCCGCCTCAGATACGGCCACTGCCTCGGCATCGCCCACTGCGCCCTGTCCGGCCTGGAGTTCGACCGCGTCCGGCGCCGCGAGCGGCTGGCCCGGGGCATCGAGCTCCTGGAGCGCGGGTTCGCCGAGGCGGGCGGGCCCGAACACCGCCTGTACGCCGAGATCGGCCTCGCGCTCGCCCGTGCCCACCGCACCCGCGACGACCTCCACCGCCGCGACCGCGCCTCCGCCCGCACCCTCGGCCTGACGTCCCTGCGCGGCCACGCCTGGGCCGCCCTGCTCCAGTCCGGCACCGACCACGCCGCCCTCGCGGCCGCGCACGCCACCCGCTCGGCGCTGGAGGTGGCCGGCTGGTGCCTCAAGGACGACCGTCCCGAGGAGGCGCTCCAGGCCCTCGACGCCTGCCGCGGCCTGGTCCTGCACGCCGCGCTGACCTCCACCACCGTGCCCGACCTCCTCACCTCGGCGGGCCGGGCCGACCTCGCCGAGGAATGGCGGGCCACGGGCGCGGACGCCGCCGACCGGCCGACCGACCCGCTGACGGCCGCGCGCGCGCCCCTCGCCGTCCCCAGCACCCTGCGCCGCCGCGTCCTCACCGCGCTCACCGACACAGAGGCCGGCGCCCCCCTCGCGGCCCGGCTCCTCGACCCGCCCGCCCCCGACGAGATCGCCGGGGCCCTGCGCGCACTCGCCAAGGACGCCCTGGTCTACCTGGTCCCGTCCTCCGACGACGCGCCCGGCACCGCCCTGGTCGTCACGTCCAGCGGCACGGTGCACGCCGTACCCCTGCCGACGCTCTCTCAGGACGCGGCGCCGCTGAAGGAGTACGCCCCCGCGGGCGTCCTCACCCGCGACCTCGGCCCGGTCCCCGGCTCCGTGTTCGCCGCGGCCCCGCCCTCCCTGCGCAAACAGCTCGACCGTCTGTGCGGCTGGGCCTGGTACGCCGCCATGCGCCCGCTGCTGGAGGCCTTCGAGATGCCGCGGGGCCGGCTGCCCCGGCTCGTCCTCGTCCCCATGGGGACGCTCGGCCTGGTCCCCTGGCACGCCGCGTGGGAGTCGGGCGGCCCGCGCGGGCGCCAGTACGCCCTCCAGGCCGCCGAGATCTCCTACGCCGCCTCCGCCCGGCTCCTGTGCCAGGTGGCCGCCCGGCCCGCCACCGACCACACCGGCGGCGCGCTGGTCGTCGGCAACCCCACCGGCGACCTCCACTACGCGGGCGAGGAGGCCGACGCCGTCCAGCGCGCCTTCTATCCCCAGGGCCGCTTCCTCGGCCGCCGCGGCACCGGCCCGGCGGACGGCACGGGCACCCCGGGCGAGGTGCTGGACTGGCTGCGCGAGGGTGCCGACGGGGGAGTGCTGCACCTCGCCTGCCACGCCTCCGTCGCCGCGAACGCCCGCCGCAGCTCGTATCTCTCCCTCAGCGACGGCCAGTTGGCGGCCGAGGAGATCACCGGCGCGGGTGCCGGGGACGGTGGCGGCCCGGCCCTCGTCCTGCTGGCGGCCTGCCGCAGCCATGTCTCCGGCCGGGGCCACAACGAGGCCTACAGCCTCGCCACC
Source organism: Streptomyces sp. HUAS 15-9 (assembly GCF_025642155.1). Taxonomy (NCBI): domain Bacteria; kingdom Bacillati; phylum Actinomycetota; class Actinomycetes; order Kitasatosporales; family Streptomycetaceae; genus Streptomyces; species Streptomyces qianjiangensis. The sequence goes on from NZ_CP106798.1 coordinate 5,540,979, forward strand.
GCCTTCCTCGTCGCGGGCGCCCGCTCGGTCGTCGGCTCACTGTGGCCGGTCCCCGACGAGGCGACCTCGGTCCTGATGTTCCTCACCCACCACTTCCTGCGCACCCACGGCGAACCCCCGGCGAAGGCACTGCGCCGGGCCCAGCTGTGGATGATCGACCCCGACCGCGCACTGCCCGCCGAACTCCCTCCGGCCCTGGCCGACCGCGCCCGCCGGATCGATCCGCACGACCTGAGCGCGTGGGCGGGGTTCACCCACCTGGGCCGCTGATCGGCTTTGGCACGAGTGTGCGCAGGGGGAGGGTGACGGTGGTCCAGCGGCCGGGCCCGCCCCCGGGGACCGGTCCCAGGTCGCGGATGCCAAAGGGGGTCCAGGGATCCCAGGCGGGCAGTTGGAACGGCAGTGTGTTCAACTCCCCTTCCGCGACGATCAGCTTGAGCCAGTCCCACCCCTCGGCCCCGGGCACTGCCGCACGGCCGCGCGGCAACGACAGCTGCACGGGCTCGCCGTCCAGCGCGTAGCCCGTACGCCCGGGACCGATGAAGTGCCCGGGATACAGGAGGGAATGGCAGGCGTAGCTGTCGGTCAGATCCAGCAGCAGGCACCACAGCGTGCGGTCGGGGGAGCTGTTGTGCAGCCGGATCGAGACCCAGGGCGCCTGCCCGTCCGCATACGCACAGACGATCTCCCCGGCGGCGTCACGTCGCAGCGGCTCGTCGGAGCCCCAGGAAGTGATCTCCACCCGTACCAGTTCGTCGAGCAGCGAGGGCCGCGGAGTCATGTCGCGCAGCTGGTGCCAGCGGGTGAGGTGCGTCAGACAGTCCACGACACGTCGCGCGTCCGCACCGCCCCCGTACGGCACAGGCTCGGTGAACGCCGTGCCGTCGCGCCGCAGCACCTGGGCCGCACCGTCCCGTACCCGCACCCGGAAGTGCAGATCACCGGCGTCTTCGGGCCCGTCGACCAACCGCACCAGTGGCGCGTCCGAGAGGGCTTCGGCCAGCTCCCGTACGGCCGCGGCGGACCCGTCGACCGCCACCGTCCCGGGCGGCAGCGCGACCGCCGAGAGTTCCACCGGATAGACCCGCTCCTGCTCCGGCACCCACCCGACGGGCGTGACCAGCGTCCGGCCCACCCCCACTTCCCACGCCTGTACGACGGATCGTCCCGGCTCCCCGTCCACCACCGCGAACTCCGTCCCCCGGGCCCCCGCACCGTGCACGCTGCCGCAGTCCACCTCCCAGCCGTCCGGCCCGTGGCTCAGCAGATGCGGACTCGGCGCCCTGCCCGCCCCGCCTCCCAGGAACGGCCGGTCCACCGCGCCGCCCGGTAGATCCGGGTACAGCACCGGCCGCTGCCCGCTCCCCAGCCGCTGCACACCCACCGCGGCCGCCGCCAGCAGTTCCCGGCAGGTGGCGTCGTCCCCGGCCGCGCGGGCCGCGCTAACCAGCGCGCGCGTGAACGCACCCTGTCGCACCCCGTCGAACCAGCCCTCGAAGGACTGCTGGTCGAGCCGGCACGCGGCCAGCAGCAGATGCCGGGGAGGGGTGCGGGAACCCTGCGTGTCACGCGCCCCCAAGTCCCAGGCGGGCAACGGCGGCGCGTACCGCGCCGTCAACTCCGCGTCGCGCGAGGCACCCCCGGAATGACAGCAGTCCAACACCGCCACCACCTGCCCACCCCCGGCCGCCACCGTGTCGAGCAGCGCGCCCAGGCGCTTGTCCAGCAGCGGGCCGTCCACGCAGACCAGGGCCTGGTTGAGCCCCGTCGCCTCGATCAGCAGGTCGTCGCCGGTGGCTTCCCGCTGGGTGCCGTGTCCGGAGAACCACAGCAGCGCGGTGTCCCCGTCGCCCGCCGCGCCCAAGTGCCGTACGACCGCGTCCGTCACCGCGTCGACCGTCGCCTCGTCGTCCAACAGGACCATGACGTCGGCCCGTTCGCCCGCGAGATCGGTCAGCAGCCGGTGTGCCGCGGCAACGTCGTTGGCGCAGCCACCCAGTGGTGTCGCCACGGATTCCGGATAGTCGTCGACCCCGACCAGGAGCGCCTTGATCCTTCCCATGGGTCCGAGTGTGTCAATTGTGCTTCGAGCTCGCACTCTTGACGTGACGTCACTAAACTTTGCTCCTGGTAACACCACCCATGACATCGGGGGACACATGGGGTACACCGAACGTCCGCGACGTATCGTGCGGCCCACACTCGGCACCGGACAGTCGCACGCGCCCTCCGCACCCGCCGCTCCGGCGCCCGGCATCGCGCGCCGCGAGCTCTACGGGCCACGCTCCGCACCCCTGCTGGAGGCCGTGCGCCGGCTCGACGCGGGCCTCGACGAACAGGCGAGCCGCTCGCTCGCGGACTGGGTCCGGGAGCAGTACACGACGTCGTACGGCTCCGTGCCGCTCGGCTTCGTCGCCCGCTGCTTTCTGGGCCCGCCGTACGTCGACCACCAGCTCAACCTGTTCCATGTCATCGTGCGGCACTTCGCCCCGGCCGAGCAGATGCCCGAGCCGTTCTCGGCGGCCCGGATGCTCGCCCGCTCCGGCGGCTACGCCTACGTCGAGGTGTACGCCGACGGCCTGATCCTGCCCGTACTCGACGACGGCACGGTCGTACGGCCCTGAGCCGGTGCCGCCCCCACGCTCCACACCCCCAGACGCAGCACGCGAACGGAGTTCCCGCATGTCCGAGGTCGACCTCGCCCTGCACCGCAAGGTGCAGGAAGTCAGCAACCTCGTCATCAGGCTCAGCGAACAGGTCGGCTCGGTGTCCGGCCAGGTCTCCACGGTCGAGTCCAACCAGCAGCAGACGCGCACCGAGCTCCAGCAGCTGCGGGACGAGTTCCTGGCCTTCGTCAGACAGGCCGAGTCCACGGCGAACGTGCAGCGCGCCGAGACCCGGATCGGGGCCATCGAGGACAAGATCGACCACGAGTTCGGCCATCACAAGACGGTCCGGCGCACCGCGGTCGGCATGCTCCAGGCCTTCGACGTCGGCCTGGTCTCCGAGGAGAACGTCCGGATGGTCAGCGACCAGCTGATGATCCAGACGCCCCGCTACTGGCTGGCGCCCGCCCTGGTCGCGCTCGCCTCCTGGTCGGCCGACGACCGGCAGCTGTGCGACCGCGCCGTCGACGAGGCGTTCCGCCGCTCGCCCGACCGCACCTCGCTGTTCTTCGCGCTCGTCCTGCGCCGCCAGGGCCGGTCCGAGTCGGCGGTGCGCTGGCTGCGGCACTATCTGCTGGCCCAGGACCCGGCCGCCCTCGGGCGTGAGTTCGCCGTCATCCTGGAGGCCATCGCGCAGGGCGCCTTCGGACTCGTCGGCCGTGATCTGCTCGACCGCACCCTCGCCGAGTGGCGCGCCCAGCTGATGGACAGTGCGGACGCGCAGGCCCGGCAGATCAAGCGGTGGCGCGACGAGATCGACACGCTGCGCGCGCCGTCGAGCCAGGGCGAGTTCCCGCGGCTGGCCGCCGTCTCGCCGCAGTGGGTCACCCTCGACGGCGTGCTGTCCGCCGCGCGCGGGCAGACGGCCCTCCTGGACAAGTACAGGGCCATCATGGAGCGGGAGTTCGAGCCGTCCGAGCGTATCGAGGACGCCGTCGACGACATCCTCGACCGGCTGGTCTCCGAGTACGACAACGAGGAGCTGCCGCTGCGCCGCGACCTCGCCTTCAACCAGGCGGTCGTGGACCACGACGGCGACCTCGGTGCCGCCCGGCAGACGGCCGACGCGGACGCCGCCTCGTACGAGGAGACCCTCGACTACCTCACCGTGCAGACCACCGCGGCCCTCAATCCGCAGGCCATCGGCACCTCCCCGGCCACCCAGCGGCTGGCCGTGGCCGCCTGCCACGAGTGGTTCCAGCAGGCGCACGCCGGCCACACCCGCGACTACCGGGCGGCCGTGCCGCAGGATGTGCAGGCCCAGTTCGGCACTGCGCACAGCGTCGGCGCGCAGACCTTCCAGCTGCCGCCGTGGATCGGCTCGTTCACCCAGCCGCTGGCCACCCTCGAGAAGGCGCTCGGCGACCACTGGGACCACTACACCGGCCCGTTCGTCGACGCGCTCGGCTACCCCTGGCTCAAGAAGGCCGCGCCGCTGATCGCGGTGATCGCGGGCATCCTGCTGTTCTTCGTCGGCTTCTTCCCCGGCTTCGCGTTCGGCGCCGCCGCGATCGTCGGCATCGTCTGGGGCCTGGTCCTCCACAACGGCTCCCAGACCGCCCAGCGCAACCAGGACGCGGCGCGTGAGCTGCTGGCCCGCGCCAAGACCGAGTCGCTGCACCACCTGCGGGCCGCTTCGGCCGAGCTGACGGACTGGTACGAGAAGTTCCGGGACGCCGACCGGGTCGAGGCCAAGGTCCGCGAGCTGATCGCCACGCTGCCGACGGCGGGCGGCGGCGCCTCGCCGTTCGAGGGCCGCACCGTACGCAAGGAGTCCGAGGCCAAGATGCCCGAGGCCAACGAGTCCGTGAAGCCCGAGGAGGACACCGTCCGATGAGCACCCCGCCCCCCACCGCCCAGCCCGACCCCACCCCACCGCCGTCGTACAGACCGCCGGCCGACTCGCCGTGGGCGGCGACCGCCCCACCGGCGGAGGCTCCGGCCGCGCCGTGGAGTGCGGCCACCGGGCAACCCGGCCAGACGCCCGCGGCTTCTCCGTGGGCCGCCTCCGCCGACGGCGCACGCGCCCAGAGCTCACCCTGGGCCGCCCAGCGCCGCCCGCAGCGGGAGCGGGTCACCAGCAGGCTCCGGCGGGTCGTCGAGGGGCTGCCCGACTGGGAGCCGCTGCCGCCCGGCGAGACCGTCGTACGCCGGCCGGGCAGCACATCGTGAGCGGGCTGTGGGGCGACGGCGGCGCCTACCAGGCCTGGGTCGGCTTCCTGCGCCGCTGGGCCGCCCTGGAACCCGCCGACCCGGCCACGCTGCCCGCGCTCGTCCAGGAGCAGTACGACGCCGACACCTGGGTACGCCTCGCCGAGCACCTCACGACCGCCCTGGACACCCGGCTCGTCACCTGGGCCGAGTCCCTCGTCCGCGCCCTGGACCAGGCCCGGGACGCGTTCTCGTACGGCCGTGAACTCGCCCAGGCCCGCACCGGCCTGCACACCGTCCGCGCCCTGGCGGCCCACCCCGGCCTGCCCGAGTCCCTGCGCACCCGGCTCACCGAGCTCGTCGACCGCCAGATCCCGCAGGTCCAGGCCCAGTTGGAGCAGAACCTGGACCACGAGGCCCGGCGCGGCGCGGACCCGAGGACCGTCGAGCGCCGCCGCCGCACCCTGCGGGACAACGCGCTGACCGGAGCCCTCACCGTGCGGACGACCCAGGACGGCTGGGCGTACGACCCGGCGGCACCGTCGCGACGGCGCATCGTGCCCGGGTGAGCGGCCCCGCCGCCCCGCCGCCCGCAATCCACCCTCCGAGAAGGCCCGAATGTCGAACTACGCCGAGAGCCTCAGCCACCTCGACAGCTATATCTCCGCCCGCGTCCCGGTCATCGCGATGCGCACCATCGAGCAGCAGCGCGCCCTGAGGCTGCTGCGCGAGGCGGCGACCCAGTCCCGGCGCAGCAGCATGCCGTTCTGGATCTACACCCGGGCCACCGGACTGCGCGATCTGCGCACCAACGCGCCCGTGCAGGACGACCGTTCGCTCACCGGTGCCATGGACTTCGCCGCGGCCCAGTTCGGCAGCCGCGCCAACGCCACCGTCGTCTTCGTCGACCCCGACGAGCTGGAGTCGGACACCCCGGTCACCCGGCACTTCGCCGAGCTGGCGCGGCTCGCCGACAGCAACATGGGCAGCATCGTGCTGATCACGGACACGCCGATCTGGAGCGGTCTGCAGCGCCTCGGCATGAGCCTGCGTCTCGACCTGCCGGACTCCGAGGAGATGTACGGCATCCTCAGCGGTTTCCTGGGTGATCACCACGGCCACATCCCCATCGAGTGGACCGAGGAGGACGCCCGCCGTGCCGCGGAGTTCCTGAGCGGGGTCACCGAGGCGGAGTGCGTCAACCTGATGGCGACCATCGCCGCCAAGGGCTCCATCCGGCGCGACGACGTCCTCGGCCTCGCCCAGGCCAAGGACCGCATCTTCAGCGACCTCACCGGCCTGGAGAGGGTGCAGCTCAGGCAGAGCGACTACGCCATCGGCGGGCTGAGCGGTCTGCGCACCTGGCTGGAGCGCAAGCACGACATGATCTCCCGCGACCTCAGGAACACCGCCCTGCGGCCGCCGCGCGGAGTGCTGCTGGTCGGTGTCCCCGGCTGCGGCAAGTCCCTGTCCGCCAAGGCCATCGCCCACGACTGGAAACTCCCGCTGTACCGGCTCGACATGGCCTCCATCCACGGCAAGTACCTCGGTGAGTCCGAGGGCCGCTTCCGGGAGGCGCTCGCCATGGCCGACCGGGTGGCGCCCTGTGTCCTGTGGATCGACGAGATCGAGAAGGGCCTGGCCGGCCGCGACGACATGTCCGGCGTGCCGCAGCGCATCATCGGCCAGTTCCTCTACTGGCTCCAGGAGTCCCAGTCCCGCGCCTTCGTCGTGGCCACCGCCAACGACATCCGCAGCCTGCCGCCCGAACTCCTGCGCAAGGGCCGCTTCGACGAGCTGTTCTTCGTCGACCTGCCCGACGCCCAGGACCGCAAGGAGATCATCCGCATCTACCACCGGCGCTATCTCCAGGCGGACCTCGACCCCGACCGGCTGGACCGGCTCGTCGACCTCTCCGAGGGCTTCGCCGGCTCCGACATCGAGGCCGCGCTGCACGACGTGGGCGAGGAGGCGGTGCGCCGAGGCGGCGTGGCCCAGCTGAAGGACTCGTACGTGATGGACACCTTCGCCCAGGTACGCCCGCTCAGCGTCAGCAATCCCGAGCAGATCGAGGAGATCCGCGCCTGGGGCCGCGAGCGCGCGGTGCCGGCCGGCCGGGCCGCGGTGACACCGGTGCCGGGCGACGGGGGACGGACGCGGCGGATCGTGTTCATGGACGAGTAGGGCCGATGACGAGCAATCGGGGTGAACCCGGGTGAAGGGTGGTCCGGCTGGTTCCGGCACAGGTATGTCGTCCATACTGCCGCCGTGGAGCAGCGCATAGGATCGAGCAGCAAGCCCCTGAAGGGCGCCGGATTCGACCCGGCCTTCATCCCCGGGCTCACCTCCCCAGGGTCCGCGGAGCCGGAGGACGCCGAGCCGGAGACGGCCGAGGCGGAGGCCGAGACGGCCGAGGCGGCGGTGTCGGACGAGGATGCGGCACCGGCAAAGGCCGCCACCGACGAGGCCGAGGACGAGGCCGAGGAATCGGCGGAGTCGGACGAGCCGGAAACCCCGGAGGGTCCCGTCTTCGAGGCCGCCGACCGTCGCGCCAAGATAGTGGCCGACCACAAGGGCGTCCGCCTCACCCTCGACGAGGAGTCCTGCGAGTTCCGCTGGGACGAGATCGGCGCGGTCGAGACGGAGGCCCCCCGCTTCGGCAAGCGCTTCACCGTCACGGTGCACACTCCTGACCGCCGCTGGTTCCCGATCGAGATCGAGGCGACGGCCAGGAGCCGCTTCAAGGAGTGGGAAGAGCAGCTGGACGCGGTGCTGGACGCCTACTTCGAGGAGTGACCGGCTGACCCGCGGTACCGGGCTTCCTTCCTGATCGACCGGTACACGCCGTCCGCGTACCGGCCCGAACCGGCCGGGCAGTGTACGCGCGCGGCGGCCGGCCGGAGTGTCCCCGGCCAAAGAGCACTCGTTGGCGTGATGAGGGTGTGCGAGCCCACGCACCCCCGGGCAAGAGTGGGGGGTCCGGCCAACAGGAGGGCTGGCTGATCATGGGCGGATCAGCGCCGCGACGCGGCTCTCACCGGCCGGTCGAGACGACCAGCTTCGTCGACCGGCGGGACGAGCAGGCGCAGGGCCGTGAACTGCTGGCCAGGGCACGCCTGGTCACGCTCACCGGCCCCGGCGGCGTCGGCAAGACCCGCCTCGCCGGACGGATCGCGGCCCGCGTCGAGCGCGCCTTCCCGGACGGTGTGCGCCACGTCCAGCTCTCCGGCCTGCACGACCCGGCGCTCGTCCCGCTCGCCGCCGCCGACGCGCTCGACCTGCACGACCACTCCGACCAGCCTCCGCTGGACGCCCTGGTGGAACAGCTCCGCGACCGTCGGCTGCTCCTGGTCGTCGACAACTGCGAGCACCTGTCGGCCGCCTGCGCCGAACTCGCCACCGCCCTGCTGCGCGGCACCACCGGCATCCGCATCCTCGCCACCAGCCGCCATCGCCTCGGGCTCACCGAGGAGCACCTCATGGAGGTACGGCCCCTGCCGGTCCCCGACCCCGACGGCGACCTGTCCGCCGCCGAGGCCCACCCGGCCCTGGCCCTGTTCGCCGACCGCGCCGCCGCCGTCGTCCCCGGCTTCCGTCTCACCCCCGGCAACCACGCCGCCGTCGCCCGCCTCTGCGCCCGCCTCGACGGCCTCCCGCTCGCCATCGAACTCGCCGCCGTCCGGATGCGCGTCCTCGGCATCGAACAGCTCCTGGCCCGTCTCGACGACCGCTACCGTCTGCTCTCCGCCGGCAGCCCCGCCGTCGCGCCCCGCCACCAGACGCTCCGCGCCGCCGTCGACTGGAGCCATGAACTGTGCACCGAGCGCGAACAGTCGGTGTGGGCCCGGCTGTCGGTGCTGGCCGGGAGCTTCGACCTGGAGACGGCGGAGGCGGTGTGCGCGGACGGCGAGCGGATCGTGCCGTACGACGTCCTCGAAGCCGTCGCCGGGCTCGTCGACAAGTCCGTCCTCGGCCGGGAGAGCGGGCCCGGCGGGGTGCGCTACCGGCTGCTGGACACCCTGCGCCACTACGGCCTCGACCAGTTGCGCGAGCACCACGGCGAGGAGACGGCCGCCCGGTGCCGCCAGCGGGACTGGATGCAGGAGCGGGCCGCCGGATACGAGAGACGCTGGTTCGGGCCGGGCCAGCGGGAGATCGTCGCCCGGCTCCGCGCCGACCAGGACAATCTGCGCGCCGCCCTCGACTTCAGCCTCACCACACCGGGCGAGGAACTCGCCGGGCTGCGCCTCGCGGGCACCCTGTGGTTCTACTGGCACGCCTGCGGAGCACCCCGCGAGGGCCGCTACTGGCTCGACCGCGCCCTCGACACCGGCCCCGGACCGAGCCGGGAACGCGCGCGGGCCCTGTGGATCTCCGGTCTGCTGGCGGGCTGCCCCGAGGACCTCACCCGCGGGCTGCGCCGCGCCGAGGAGGCCCGCGCCCTGGCCCAGGAACTCGGCGACCCGGCCGAGGCGGCCCACGCCGACTACGTCATCGGCGTCGTCCAGCTCTTCGCCGACGACCTGCACACCGCCCTGCGCCACTACGAGTGCACCGTCGCCCGCGGCCCGGTCCCCGGCCAGCACCTCAGCCTGCACGGCCTCGACCTGGTCGAACTCGCCTGCGTCCTGGCCCTGCTGGGGGAGGCGACCCGCGCGGTCGCCGTCTGCGAGGACGCCCTGCGCCTGTGCGAGCGGCACGACGAGGAATGGGTGCGCTCGTACGTGCTGCGCATCCTCGCCCTGGCCCACACGGTGCGGGGGGACTGGCGGCGCGCCGAGCCGTACGCCTGCCAGGCCCTGCGCCTCAAGCTCGATGTGCACGACGTCATCGGCATCGGACTCACCCTCGACCTGCTGGCGCGGCTCGCCGACGGGACCGGGGCCGCCGAGCGCGCCGCCGTGCTGCTCGGCGGCGCCGACCGGGTCTGGTCCGACATCGACCGCGACCGCTGGGGCTCGAAGGCCCTCAACTCTGCCCGGCGCGACTGCGAGACGCGGGTGCGCGCGGCGGTGGGACAGCGGACGTACGAGCGGGCGTACGCCAGGGGCGCCTCGCTCGGCCTCGGCGAGATCGTGTCGTACGTGCTGCACGACCCCGAGGACACCGGCGCGGGGCGGGAGCCGGCCGCGGTCCCGCGGCTGACCCGCCGGGAGGCCGAGGTCGCCCAGCTCGTCGCCGAGGGGCTGGCCAACCAGCAGATCGCCGACCGCCTGGTCATCGCCCGCCGCACGGCCGAGGGCCATGTGGAGCGCATCCTCAGCAAGCTCGGCTTCAGCAACCGCAGCCAGATCGCCGCCTGGGTGACGGCCCAGCGCTGATGACTCCCACCGTGAGGGACGTACGACAGATGGGGAACCCATGAGTGCAGACACACGCGCGCACACCGGCCCGGTCCAGGGGGACTTCGACCACCGTATGGCGGTGTTCGGCTCGGACGACGAGTTCGTGGCGGCGGCGCTGCCCTTCCTCGCCGAGGGCCTGGCCGCGCCCGACGAGCCACCGCCCGTGGCCATCGTCGCCCCCGCCGGTCTCGACCTCCTGCGGGACGCCCTGGGGGCCGACGCCCGGAAGGTCGGCTTCATCGCGCACACCGACTGGTACACCGGATCCGCCGCCAACGCGGTGGCGCAGAGCGCCGGTTACCTCGCCGCGCACGCCGGCCCCGGCGGCCGTATCCACCTGCTGATGGAGCCGGACTGGGCGGGCCGCGCGGGCAGTTCGCCCCGTGAGACCGCCGAGTGGGTCCGCTACGAATCCCTGGCGAACCTCCTCTTCGCCCCCTTCTCCACGACCGCGATGTGCGCCTACGACACCCGCGTCGCGGGCCTCGCCCTCGTCGAGGCGGCCCGCCGGGCCCACCCCGCCACCGGCGTCTACGAGCCCCCGCCCGCCCTGGTGCGCGAACTGGACGCCGTACCCCTGCCGCCGCCCCCCGACGACGCCACCCCGTTGTCCGCCCCGGCCGCCGAGGTCGTACGCGCGTGGTCGGCGCAGCACCGGCTCCCGGCCGCACATGCCGAGTTGTTCACCACGGCGGTGACCGAGGCGGCCGCCGCGCTCGGCCCCGTCACCGGCACCCTGCTGTGGGGCCGGGCCCCGTCCTGCGTCTGCGAGCTGCGCCTGTCCCATCGCGTCGCCGACCCGCTCGCCGGCTTCGTACCGCCGCCCACCGGTGAGCTGGAGCCCGGACAGGGACTGTGGTTCACCCGCCAGGTCTGCGCCTACGTGGACGTGCGCGACCACGCCGAGGGATCGACCGTCCGCATCCAGTACGCGTAGCGGCGGCGGCCCCCGCGGATACGCACGCATGTCCGCATCCATGCATACGCGGGTGCCGGGCGGAGCGACGCAGGTAAGGATTCGGGTATTCCTCCCCGTGTGAGCGGGTATACGGGGAGGGCACCCTCAGAACATGCTGCATCCTTCCGGGAGAAGCCTTCCGGACCCCGGCCCTCAGTACGCCGCGTATCCGCAGCCGCCCATACGGGCCGGCCATCTGAGCGTCGGGTACGACCCCGTGCCCTCGGCGGCCCGCGAGGCGCGCACGGCTGTCCGCAGGCAGCTGGAGGAGTGGGGGCTCGCGGAGCGGGACGAGGTCGTCGACGTGGCCGAGCTCCTGGTCAGCGAGCTGGCCACCAACGCCCTGCGGCACGCGTCGAGCCCGTTCCGGCTGACCCTCCTGGCCTCCCACGGCGTCCTGCGCTGCGAGGTCGCCGACACCGACCGCCGAACGCCCGAGGTGCTCGACGCGGGCATCGCGGAGAGCGGCCGGGGGATGACCCTGGTGGACGCCCTGGCCCGCCGCTGGGGCTGCCATCAGGACGGGCCGGGCAAGACCGTGTGGTTCGAGCTCGGCACCTGCGACTGCGAGGGTTGCGGCCACCGAGAGCCGTAGGCCCACAAAGCCCGGACCCCCGGCGGCCACTCGGGCCGCCGGGGTCCTTGTCCCACCGCCTTCGGGTCGCTGCTACGGCAGTGCGTGCACGTGCGGGGCCACCGAGTTCGACCACGCGTTGCCCGCGGACGCGTCCCAGTTCGTCGACCAGGTCATCGCGCCCCGTAGGCCGGGGTAGGTCTTCGACGGCTTGAAGGTGCCGCAGGCCGTGGCCTTGGTCAGGCAGTCCAGGGCGTTGTTCACCACGGTCGGCGAGACATAGCCGCTGCCCGCCGCGCTCGTCGAGGCCGGGAGGCCGAGGCCGACCTGGGACGGGGACAGGCCGCCCTCCAGCTGGATGCAGGCCAGGGCGGTGAGGAAGTCCACGGAGCCCTGGGAGTAGACCTTGCCGTCGCAACCGAGCATCGAACCACTGTTGTAGTACTGCATGTTGACGACCGTGAGGATGTCCTTGAGGTTCAGGGCCGTCTGGAAGTAGGAGTTCGAGGTCGACTGCATGTCGATCGTCTGCGGGGCCATCGTCAGGATCAGGGACGAGCCAGCCTTCCCCGACAGCGCGCGCAGGGCCTGCGTCATGTACGTCGCGTTGAGGCCGTTCTCCAGGTCGATGTCGACGCCGTCGAAGCCGTACGTCTGCATCAGCGAGTAGACGGAGTCGGCGAAGTTCGCGGCCGACGTCGGGTCGCTCACCGACACCGTGCCGTTCTGGCCGCCGACCGAGACGATGACCTTCTTCCCGGCGGCCTGCTTCGCCTTGATGTCCGCCTTGAACTGGTCGACGGTGTAGCCGCCGAGACCGGCCGAGTCCAGGTTGAAGGTCACTGCGCCCGGCGTCGAGGTGGCGTCCGCGAAGGCCACCGCGACGATGTCGTACGACGAGGGCACGTCGGAGATCTTCTGGACCCTGGCCCCGTTGTTGAAGTTCTGCCAGTACCCGGTCACCGCGTGCTTGGGCAGGTCGCCCCCGCCGCCTCCGCCTCCGGTCGCCGCCGTCGTCCCCGTCACAGCCGCCGACTTCGGCGACTCACCCGCCGAGTTGGTCGCGGTGACCTGGAAGGAGTACGACGACGAGGCGGCCAGGCCGGTCACGGTCGCCGAGGTGCCGGTCACCGCGGTCACCTTCGTGCCCTCGCGGTAGACGCTGTAGCCCGTCGCGCCCGACACCGCGTTCCAGGACAGCGACACCGACGAGGAGGTCGTACCGGACACGGCCAGGCCGGCCGGTGCGCCCGGCACCGTCGGGGCCGGGTCGCCGCCTCCGCCGCCGTCGGGGCCGTACACCGACACGTCGTCGGCGTAGTACGCGGGCTGGCCGTACCAGCCGTGCGTGTACACCGTGACCGAGGTCGTCGACGCGCCCGTCGTGAACGAGGTCGACAGCTGCTTCCACGACGTGGAGTCGGGGGTCCACGTCGACACGTCCGTCGTGCCCGTACCGGTCACGCCCAGGTATGCGTAGCCGCCCTGCAGCCACGCGCTCAGCGTGTACGACGAGTTGGGCTTCACCGCCACCGTCTGGGAGCACTGGGCGTAGTCCTGCCCGGCCGGTGTCGCCTTCAGCGCGGCCGTGCCGGAGCGGGCGGGGGAGGAGACCGTCGTACCGCTGTTCGCGGAGCAGGTCCAGTTGCTCAGGGCCGACTCGAAGCCGGCGTTCTTGACGTTGTTCACATCCGCGGCGGATGCCGGTCCCCCGGACATCCCCGCCAGTGCCACCGCCGTCGAGAAGGCGGCGACGGCCGACCAGGTTCGTGTGCGTCGTCTCTGTCTGGGCATGACAACAAGTTGGTCCAGACCAATCCGACTGTCAATAGGTCCAGACCAAATGAAGGAACTGTCGGATGCTCAACCTGTCCTGATTTGACGGGGCTTGCGCACACACGGATCCCGACCAGCTACCCAAACGCTGTTCTCCGGTCACGGAGCCGTGGATACAGTGCTGAGGTAGTCACGCAATGAAGTCGTTCCGGCGCACTGGAGTAACACCGGTGGGCCGACGGGTGGGAAGAGCGGGGAGCTGCGCGTGCCAACTGCCATTGCCGTGACCAGTGCCGACATGGCGCTGCCGCCGCAGGACGAACGGACCGTGCCCGCCGTCGTACTGCGGGACCTCGACAAGCGGCCGCTGGAACATGCGCTCGCCGAACTCCAGGGGCTCGTCGAACAGCACGGGCATGTGATCGTCGTGTGCTCGCAGGCCGTACCGGCCGCCGTGACACAGCGGCTGCACACCCTGCGCTCGCTCATGGAGAGCGACCGCATAGCCCTGTTCCGGCCCGAACTGCCACCGCTCGGGATCGCCGTCCTGGCCCGCCAGTTGAGACAGCTCGCCTCCTGCGACCTCAGCCCCGGCGTCCTCGCCTCCGCGGGACGGCTGCTCACCCACTACATCCACGCCGGCGCGGTCCTCGGCTCCGTCGCCAGACTGGACCGCGTCCCGGTGAGCCTGAAGGCGCATGCCAAGTCCTGGGTGCCCGGCAGCCAGTTCGCCGTCCTCGCCCACCCCGAACCGCGGCTCGTGCGGATCGGACCCGGTGCCACCCTGGCCGGTCCCGAGTTCGCCACCTGGATGCTCGTCGCCAAGGGCCAGTTGCAGTCCGAGTGGACCGGCACCCTCTCCAAGGCCTGGAGCGTGCACGGGCTGCGCGAGGTCCCGCTGGCCGCCGAGTCCGCCCACTGGTGGGGTACGAGCCGGGTCGTCGAGTTCTGCAGCTACCTCGCCGACCTCTCCGTCCTGTACCAACTGGTCACCTCGGTACGGCAGAACAGCTGCCACTGGTGCGGCATCGACGTCATCGGGGACCGCTGCGTCTTCTGCTCGGCCACCCCGCCCGGCCATGAACCACCCGCTCCACGGGCCCTGGAGCAGCGAACGCCCGCCTGATCGGCCCGGCCCGCTCAGTCCCCTTCGATCCCGCACGACCGAGTCCCCCAATGAGGTTGCACGGTTCATGAACTCCCGTCAGCGCCGCGGCGTGATACTCCTGATCCTGTCGGTGCTCTGCGCGCTCGGCGCGTTCGCCGGCGTGCTCTCCGTCATCGACGACGTGAAGTCCAAGGTCGGCCCCGAGGTCACCGCGTACCGGCTGAGGTCCGACGTGGCGCCCTACACGACGCTGAACACGGGCCAGTTCGAGAAGATCAAGATGCCCGAGCGGTGGCTGTCGGCCAACGCGGTCACGAACCTGCGCGACATCGACGGCAAGATCGCCGTGACCACCCTGCGCAAGGGCTCCCTGCTGCAGACCGACATGATCGTCGACCAGCCCGCGCTGCAGGCGGGCCAGCAGGAGGTCGCCATCATGATCGACGCGGCCACCGGCGTCGCCGGCAAGATCACCGCGGGCTCCCGGGTCAACGTCTACGCCACCTTCGAGGGCAAGAAGCAGGGCGACCCCGACCTGTCCAAGATCATCGTGACGAACGCCCGGGTCCTCGACGTCGGCAAGCTCACCTCCCTCGAGCCCGACAACAAGAACCAGCAGCCCACCGACGCCGTCCCGATCACCTTCGCGCTGTCCACCATCGACGCCCAGCGCATCACCTACGCCGAGTCGTTCGCCCAGCGGGTGAGGCTCGCGCTGGTCGCACCCGGCAGCACGACCACCGTCCCGGACAAGGACCGCACGTACGAACTCGCGACGGACAAGTGAGAGGCGTCCCGCATGCCCACCAGGATCCTCCCGGCCGTCTCGGACCCGGACGCGGTCCGCTCGCTCACCACCCTGCTCAGCCAACTGCCCGACGCCGAACCGCTGGCCCCGGTGACCGACTCCACCCAGCTGATCGACACTCTCGCCCGCCTCGCCGCCGAGTCCGTCGACGAACTGCCCGAGGTCGTCGTCGTGCACGAGCGCATCGGCCCGGTCCCCGCACTGGAGCTGATCCGCGAAGTCGCCCTGCGCTTCCCGGCCGTCGGCGTCATCCTCGTCACCACGGACGTCAGCTCCGGGCTCTTCTCCGCGGCCATGGACTCCGGCGCCCGCGGCCTGGTCGGCCTCCCGCTGGGCTACGAGGAGCTGGCCAGCCGCGTCCAGGCCGTCGCCCAGTGGTCCAACGGCGTACGACGCCATCTCGGGCACGGCTCCGACGTGTTCTCCGGCGTCGGCGGTACGGTCGTCACGGTCAGCGGCGCCAAGGGCGGCGTCGGCGCCACCCTCACGGCCATCCAACTGGCCCTGGCCGCCCAGGCGTCCGGACGCGCCACCGCCCTGATCGACATGGACCTCCAGGCCGGCGACGTCGCCTCCTTCCTCGACATCCAGTTCCGCCGCTCGGTCGTCGACCTCGCCGCCATCACCGACATCTCCCCGCGCGTCCTCGCCGACGCCGTCTTCCGCCACGACACGGGCCTCGCCCTGCTGCTCGCCCCCGGCGACGGCGAACGCGGCGAGGAGGTCACCGACCGCGCCGCCCGCCAGATCGTCAGCGCCGTGCGCTCCCGCTACGAAGTCGTCGTCGTCGACTGCGGCGCCCAGCTCAGCGGGGCCAGCGCCGCCGCCGTCGAGATGGCCGACACGGCACTGCTGGTGACCACCCCGGACGTGGTCGCGGTACGGGCCGCCAAACGCACCGTACGCATGTGGGACCGGCTGCAGATCCGCAAGGCCGAGGAGACCACGGTCGTCGTCAACCGCCACACCCGCGGTACGGAGATCCAGCCGCCCCTGGTCCAGCGCATCACCGGCACCGCGCTGGCCGGCACGGCCGTACCCGCCAACTTCAAGGAACTCCAGAGCGCCGTGGACGCCGGACGCATCCACGAGCTCGACAGCAGGAGCACGGTGAAACAGGCCCTGTGGCGGCTCGCCGGGGAACTGGGACTCGCGCGCGCCCCCGAAGGCTCCCACCGGGGCGGCCGGATGCGCGGGGACCGGGGGTCGGTGAGTCTGCGACGCCGGAAGGAGTGAGGGGATGAGACGGCCACGCGGGGACGAGGGACAGGTCAGCATCGAGTTCCTCGGTATGACTCCGCTGATCGTGCTGACGCTGGTGCTGGTGTGGCAGTGCGTGTTGGTGGGGTACACCTTCACGCTCGCCGGGAATGCTGCCGACGAGGCTGTGCGGGCGGGGACGGCGGCGCCACGGGGAGAACGCGAAGCCGCTTGCCAGGCCGCGGGGATGAAGCACCTGTCGGCGGCATGGAGAGGGGATGCCACGGTGAACTGCGGCGGGGTCGGCTTTGTGACCGCCGACGTGTACCTCAAGGTCCCTGTCCTGTTCCCGGGCGTGATCGGCTTCCCGGTCACGGTGCACGGCCACGCCGGTGCCGTGGAGGAGGTGAAGGACTGAGATGCCGTACCTCCGCAAGCGGCGCGACAGCGGGCAGGTCGCCATCGAGTACCTCGGCTTCATCCCGATCCTGCTGATCGTCGGCCTGGCCGGCATCCAGATCGGGGCCGTCGCCTACGCGGCCGAGCAGGCGGGAACGGCCGCCCATGCGGGGGCACGTGCCGCCTCCCTGCGGCAGGACGTGGGACAGGCGTGCGCAAACGCGGTCAGTGCCGGGATCGACGTGCGGTGCGATCCCTCGGAAGGGGACGACACCGTCACCGTCACCGCCACCGTCCACATCCCCAAGGTCGTCTGGGACTTCGGCTACGCCCACCGGACCGCCACGATGCCGCTCGACCACTGACCCAGGAACGAGGAGCACCCCACCCATGAGCCTGCGGGCACGCATCAACTCCCCCGAGGAGCACGGCAGCCGGGGCGAGGACGGCCATCTGGTCGCCTCCTACCGGGCCAAGCTCCTGGAGGAGATCGACCTCGCGGAGATGAGCTCACTGGCCGCCGCCGAGCGCCGGGCCAGGCTGGAGCGGGTGCTCGGGCACATCATCAGCCGCGAGGGCCCCGTCCTGTCGACGGTGGAGCGTTCCCAGCTGATCCGCCGGGTGGTCGACGAGGCACTGGGCCTCGGCATCCTGGAACCGCTGCTCGAGGACGCCTCCATCACGGAGATCATGGTGAACGGCCCCGACGCGATCTTCGTCGAGCGCGGCGGCCGGGTCGAGCAGCTGCCGCTGCGCTTCGCCTCCCAGGACCAGCTGATGCAGACGATCGAGCGGATCGTCTCGACGGTCAACCGCCGCGTGGACGAGTCCAACCCGATGGTCGACGCCCGCCTCCCGTCCGGCGAGCGCGTCAACGTCATCATCCCGCCCCTGTCGCTCACCGGCCCCACCCTCACCATCCGCCGCTTCCCGCGCTCCTACACCCTCCCGGAGCTGATCGAGTTCGGCTCGCTGGACGAGCACATGCTGTTCCTGCTCGCCGGCCTGGTGCAGGCGAAGTTCAACATCATCGTGTCCGGAGCCACCGGCACCGGAAAGACGACCCTGCTCAACGCCCTGTCCGGGCTCATCCCGGCACACGAACGCATCATCACCATCGAGGACTCGGCCGAACTCCAGCTCCAGCAGACACACGTCGTCCGCCTGGAGTCACGCCCCCCGAACGTGGAGGGCAAGGGCCAGGTCACCATCCGCGACCTGGTCCGCAACTCCCTGCGCATGCGCCCCGACCGCATCGTCGTCGGCGAGGTCCGCGGCGGGGAGTCCCTTGACATGCTCCAGGCGATGTCGACCGGCCACGACGGCTCCCTGGCCACCGTGCACGCCAACAGTGCCGAGGACGCGCTCACCCGCCTCCAGACCCTCGCGTCCATGTCCGACGTCGAGGTCCCCTTCGTGGCGCTGCACGACCAGATCAACAGCGCCGTCGACGTCATCGTCCAGCTCACCCGCTTCGCCGACGGCGCCCGCCGCATCACCGAGATCGCCCTGCTCGACAGCCACGGCGGCGAGCCCTACCGGCTGGCGACGGTCGCCCACTTCCACGCACAGCCCATGACCCCCGACGGCCGTGTCCACGGCGTCTTCCAGTACTTCCCCCTCCCGCGCCGCACCGCCGACCGCCTCTACATGGCGAGCCAGCCCATCCCCCAGGCCTTCGGCGTCGCCCGGCACGCGGACCAGCTCGCCACCCGAGAAGCCAGGTAGGTAGGCCACCCATGGATCTCCACGACCTCGTCACCCTCACCACCGGTGTCACCCTGCTGACCTGCGTCCTGGCCGTGGTCGGCGTGCACACCTACGCCTCGGGCCGCGCCCAGCGCGCCGAGCTCGTCGACCGCCTCACCTACACCGGCCGGCTCCCGGAGGCCGGCCGCAGGCGCCGCTTCCGCAACCTCGACCGCAGGCTGCGCCGCACCGGGCCAGGCCGGAAGCTCGAACTGCGGCTCGCGGCCACCGGCCTGGACGTCACCCCGGGCGAGTTCTTCGTCTACATGCTCGCCACGGTCGCCGCCCTCTGGCTCATCGGCCAGGCCGCCCTGGCCCCCTTCTTCGGCCCGCTCGCCGGACTGCTCGGCATCGGGGCCGCGTTCCAGTTCCTCAACTGGCAACGCCAGAAGCGCATCGAACGCTTCATCAACCAACTCCCAGAACTGGCCCGCATCCTGGCCAACGCCACCCACGCGGGCCTCGCCCTGCGCACCGCCATCGGCATGGCGGCGGAGGAACTGGAGGCCCCGGCCGGCGAGGAACTCGCCAAGGTGGCGAACCAGTTGTCGATCGGCCACTCCCTGGACGACGCGCTGGGCGAACTCGCGGACCGCCTCCCGTCCCGCGAACTGGTCGTCCTGGTCACCACCCTCGTCCTGTCCAACAAGGCGGGCGGCCAGGTCGTCTCCGCCCTGCGCAACCTCACCGAGACGCTGGAGGAGCGCAAGGAGACCCGGCGCGAGATCCGCACCCAGCTCTCCCAGGTGACCATGACCTCCTACGCCGTCCCCGTCCTCGGCATCGGCGCCCTGTTCCTCATGGACGGCGTCAAGGACGGCGCCCTGGCGCGCATGACCGGGTCAACCGTCGGCCAGGCCTGCGTGATCATCGCGTTCGGGCTGTACGCGATCGGCTTCGTCCTCATCCGCCGTATGAGCCGGATCGACGTCTGAGGGAGGGAGCGGACTCATGGCACTTCTGCTGGCCCTGGTCATGGGCCTCAGCGTCTGGGGCATCTTCGCCGGGATCCGCATGTACCGCGCGGAGACCAAACTGCCCGGGGACCTGGCGGTGGCCCTGGAGGTGGGCGCCACCCGCACCGGCGCCGTGGACTCCCTCATCGACCGCATGGGCATGCGCTACGCGCCCATGGTGCTGCGCCTGATGGGCCCCGGACAGGTCGCCAAGTACCGCCGCAGGATCGACCTCGCGGGCAACCCCGGCGGCCTGACCATCGACCGCTACGCGGCCCGCAGGGCGGTGTACGGTGCACTCGGCGGCGTCGGCTTCCTGGTGATGCTGATGCGCGGCAACTACTTCGTCGCCCTGATCCTGCTCGCCTTCGGAGCGTTCTGGACGGAGGTCGGCATCTGGTCGGCGATCCGGATCCGCAGGGACGTGATCGAGCGGACGCTGCCCGACTTCCTCGACGTGCTCGCGGTGGTCGTCAGCGCGGGCCTCGGCTTCCGCCAGGCGCTGGACCGCGTGGCGTCGAAGTACGAGGGCCCCTGGGCGGACGAACTCCGCATCACCCTGCGTCAGATGGACCTGGGCATGAGCCGACGCCAGGCCTTCGCCGAGCTGCGCCGCCGCAACGACTCCGAGCAGGTCGCCATGTTCGTGACGGCCTTGCAGCAGGGGGAGGAGCTGGGCGCGCCGATCGTCGACACCCTCGTCGCCCTGGCCAAGGACATGCGCCGCACGGACGCCCAGAACGCCCGCCGCAAGGCCGCCCGCGCGGTCCCCAAGGCCACGCTGATGATCACCACGTTCATGGTCCCGGCGACCCTGCTGCTGCTCGGCGCGGGCCTGCTGCTGGGTTCCGGGGTGGACTTCGGCTCGATCACGGGGAAGTAGGCGGGCGGGTGACCGGCATGGCGGTGACGAGGGCGATGACGAGGGTGAGGGGGGCGTCGAGGGCGAGGGTGACGTCGGGGGCGAGGGTGACGTCGAGGGAACGCACGCCGCTGCGGTGGCGCCGGACGCGGCAGCCCGCTGCGGCGATCGAGGCGTCGTCGGCCGAGCGGCAGGCGCCACTGGGGACGCAAGCCCCGGCCGACGGGATCCACAACCCGCTCCACAACCCGCTCCCCGGCCCCGAGAAGATCCAGATCCGCGCCCTCCAGGCGATGTGCCGTCAGGTCTTCGGCTTCCGGCTGGCGATGATCGCCCTGGCCGCCCCCGCCGCCCTCGTCAACGCCGCGCCCGGCGTGGGCGTCCGTCTGGTGGGCGCGGCGGTGGTCATCACCTTCATGGTCTCGTACGTCCTGTTCCGCGACTGGGAACGCTTCGGCCCCCTCCTCCTGCGCCACCCCTCGCTCCTCGCGGCGGACACCCTCTTCGGCTCCCTGCTCCTGGTTTCGGCGGGCCCGGACACCACCCTCGCCTACGTCAGCGTCTGCACCCCCCTGCTGGCCGGCCTGGTCTACAGCTGGCGGGGCGCGGCCTGCTTCGCCTCGCTCCAGGCGCTGATCCTGCTGCTGGTCCACGCGACGCTGAAGGAGGCCCACCGGGCGGACGTCGCCGAGTCCCTCCTCCTGCCCGGCCTCTGCGTCATCGCGGGCGCGGTGGGCTCGACCCTGCGCAATCTGATGCTCCGCTTCGGCGCCGCGACCCAGGCCCTGACGACGGTCCAGGCCCGGCTGGCGGTGGCGGAGGCGGTGAGCGCGGAACGGGCTCGCCTTGCCCGGGAGATGCACGACTCGGTGGCGAAGACCCTGTACGGCGTGGCACTGGCCGCCGACGGCCTGGCGGGCTCGGCGGCCACGGGCGCGCGCATGGATCCGGCCCTGATCCGTCAGCAGGCGGAACTGGTGTCCCGCTCGGCCCGCAGGGCGGCCGCCGAGGCCCGCGAACTCCTCACCGATCTGCGCCGTGAACACGACCCCGCGCACGGCGTGGACGTCCTCACGGAACTGGCCGTCCGCACCGAGGACTTCGCGTCTCGCACGGGCCTGCGGGTGACGTACCACCGAACGGGTGACCACACGCTCCCCCCGGTCCCGCCGGCGGTGGCCCGCCAACTCCTGGCGATCGCCTCGGAAGCACTGGAGAACGCACACCGCCACGCTTCGCCGACGCGGATCGGGGTGGAAGCGGGAGTCCACGAAGACGTGTTGCGCATGAGCGTCAACGACGACGGCCTGGGCCTGCCTCCCGGTACGGCCCTCGAACAACTCCGCCACTCAGGCCACTTCGGCCTGATCGGCATGACCGAACGGGCGGCGTCCGTGGGCGCCCGCGTCCGGATCGGCACGGGCAAGGACGCCCGGGGCACGGAGGTCTTGCTGGAACTCCCCCTGGCCGCCCTGACGCCCTCGCCCCCCGTCCCCCGACAGTCCCCAGACGCATGAGAGGAGGCACCCGATGCCAGGCAACTCCTTGGAGAACCTTCCTCCGGCCACCCCGGCCGCACCGCTTCGGCTCGTGGTCGCCGACGACAACCCCGTGGTCCGCGCGGGCCTCACGGCCCTCCTCTGCGGCCGGGAGGACATCACCGTGGTCGCGGAGGCGGCGAACGGCCGGGAGGCGTGCGAGGCGGCCCTGCGACACCGCCCCGACGTCATCCTCCTGGACGTCCGCATGCCCGATGTGGACGGCATCTCGGCACTTCCGTACCTGGTGCGCCTGGCGCCGGTCATGATGCTCACGTACAGCCACGAACCGGAGGTCGTCCAGGAGGCGGTACGCCTGGGAGCCGGGGGCTACTTGGTCCACGGCGAGTTCGGCGTGGAGCAACTGGTCAGGGCGGTACGGGACATCGGGGAGGGCAGGCCGCACTTCACTCCGACGGCGGCCAGGGCGTTACTGGAGCAGCTTGGAGTGCGTGCAACTGCACACGCGGTGCGTGAACTTCCGGATTTTCCAACGCCTATTTCTCCCCAAAACCTTTCGCAACTGCAACCCGATGTGGGACAGTCGGTGAGGTCGCGGTTCCGGCTGAGTTCCAGGGAGGCGGAGATCATGGACCTCATCGCGTCCGGCATGAACAACCAGCAGATCGCCGCGACCTGCTTCATCAGCGAGAAGACGGTCAAGAACCACATCAACCGAATCTTCGCCAAGCTCCACAGCACGAGCCGGTCGCAGGCGGCGGCGAAGTGGTTGGGGGTGGCGTGAAGTGGGGAGTTCTGATTGGGCCCGGGAATGGGCCCTGGGGCCCTCCGGAGGGCGGGGGGATGGGGCATACGGTGCCCGCGTCGGAAGCGAATCCGGAGGGGAACACCATGAGCAACTGGTTCAACACCACTGTCGCTTACTTGCGGGCCCGCGTCGCCCGCAGCGACAGGGGCCAGACCGCGGTGGAGTACCTCGGCATCATCGCGGTGGTTGTGGCGATTGTGTTGGCGATCACGGGTACGAGCATCGGTCAGACGATTTACGACGCGATCACAGCGAAGATTGCCGAAGTAACCGGCGGCTGACCCGCCTCCGTACATACCGCGACGCAGGGCAGGCCTTCCCCATCTACATCACGGTGGTGGCGGGTCTGCTCTTTCTTGCGTTGGCCTACCTCGCGGTCGGCCAGGCTGCGGCGAATCGGAACAGCGCCCAGACGGCCGCGGACGCGGCCGCTCTCGCGGCGGCACAGAACACACGCGACCAGCTCGCCGACCAGTGGAAGCTGGACGTACTCGACCCCACCAAGTGGCAGGACATCTTCGACGGCATCGTGAACGCCGATCCCTCCTGCTGGCGGGCCTATCAACTGGCCGCCCAGAACGACGCCACGGTTGAGGACTGTGCTCCCACCGGGCCACTGGGCTACAGCGTTCGCGTCAAGACCTCCAAGGCCGTCGGCGACTCCGTGGTCCCCGGCACGGAGAACGTGCACTCGACGGCAACCGCCAGGGCCGTGATCGAGCCGCTGTGCAAGTTCGAACTGCCCGGAGCGGACGCGGGGGACGACGCGCTGCCCCAGCTCACCTGCAAGGACGGCAACTGGGACCTGAACCCGGACGACCTCACGGACCTCCCGGGACCTGAGGACCTCTTCGACGTCCACCTGGCCGACTGACAAGCGAACGACGATTCAAGAAGGAAGCAGAGCGATGATCATTCGGTTCACTGCGAACGCTCGCAGGGGGTTGGTCGCGCTGACGGTGGCGACCGGTCTGGCCCTCGCCGCGGGCGGCTGCGGCGGCGGTGGCGGCGATGACAAGAAGCCGGAGACGTCGGCATCTGCCTCCAAAGGCGGAGGCTCCGGGCCGACTGCGCAGGAGGGGCAGTCGGACGCGCCCCTTGCGGAACTGCAGGGCTCGGACGGTCTGTTGCTCCAGATCACCTCTGCTCAGCGTGACTCCGGTGGCTTCGTCACAGTGAACGGCACTCTGAAGAACGACGGCGCCAAGAGCATCGTCGTCCCCTCCGCCCTGAGCGGTAACGAGACCGAGATCATCAAGAATGGCAGGTCTCTGGGGGGCGCCACGCTGGTCGACCCCAAGGGCAAGAAGCGTTACTACGTCCTGCGGGACACCGACGGCCGCCCGCTGACCACCACAGGCTTTTCGACGCTCAAGCCCGGTGACAGCCTGGCGGTCTTCATGCAGTTCCCGTCGCCCCCGGCGGGCACGGCCGAAGTCGACTTCCAACTGCCGACGTTCGCGTCCGCCACCATCCAGATCTCCGGATGAGGCCGAACGTGACCACAAAACGCCACCTCGTCGTCACCACCTTCGTCATCGCTGCCAACCTCTGCGGGACCGTGGCGGCCCACGCCGACGACACCAGCCCCAGCGTCCCCCCAGGCACCGAGGCCTCCGCCACCGCCCCCGTGAAGATCGACCCCACCGACCCCGATCTGAAGCTCCCCGAGGGCGCCACCCTCGCCCAGCCCAAGGTCCTGGACATCAAGTCGGTCGTCGAGGACCAGAGCGGGGACGAGCGCCGCGAAGACACCAACGCGGACGTGAAGTTCGCGCTCCAGGCCGAGGTGCTGTTCGGCAAGGACAGCGCCAAGCTGAGCGCCGAGTCCAAGTCCCGTATCGACGCCATCGCCGAGGAGATCAAGAA
Organism: Streptomyces sp. HUAS 15-9; assembly: GCF_025642155.1. NCBI lineage: Bacteria > Bacillati > Actinomycetota > Actinomycetes > Kitasatosporales > Streptomycetaceae > Streptomyces > Streptomyces qianjiangensis. Next base: position 5,565,707 of record NZ_CP106798.1, read on the forward strand.
GCAGAACGCGACCCAGGTCAGGGTCTTCGGCTTCACGGACAACCTCGGCTCCTCCGCCCACGGCGACGTACTGTCCCGGCAGCGCGCCAACGCCGTACAGGCGGTCCTGGACGCCGACCTGAACGACTCGAACATCACCTTCGAGGTGAGGGGCTACGGCGAGCAGTACCCCATCGCGGACAACTCCACGGAGGCCGGCCGCAAGAAGAACCGCCGAGTGGAGGTCTCCTTCCCGCGCTCGGGGGGCTGACCTACAGCAGGTGGTCGACCTTGCCGGCCTTGATCTCCAGGATGAGGGCGCGGAGAGCTTCACGGCTGTCCGTGAGGGGGCGCTCCTCCTGCCCGGCGACGGCGATGTAGGCGTTGCCGGCGGGGTCGGTGCCTATGCGGAAGCAGTTGTTGCCCTCGGCACAGAAGGGCTCCTCCCAGGTGATCTCGGTCATGTAGCTGCTCCTCAGAGGTCGCGAGCGATGCTGTGGATGAGGTCGCGTGACGATTGCGGGCTGAGTGATTTGGCGTGCCACCAGTCCATGTGAGCACGGTACTTGGCGAGTTGCGCGTCGGCGTGAGTGAACTCTCCGCCATGTGCGGAGTCCAACTGCACGGTGTCGAGTTGGGGTACCGCACCGTTCGCGTACAGCACGGCGTGACCGGCGCCGGGGAAGGCGCCGACCCCGACGGTCAGGATGCGAACGTCGACGTTCTCGCGTTCGGACACCTCGCACAGGTGGGCGAGTTGCTCCCGGGTCGTTCGCCGTCCCCCGAACTGCATGCGCAGCGCCCACTCGTGGACGTACGCGACGTACTCCACTGATGTCTCCCGCTCCAGCACTTGCTGTCGCTGCATGCGCTGGGCCACCCGTAGCTCGACCTCCGAGTTGGGAAGCGGAGGGAGGGCAGAATCGAAGATGGCGCGGGCGTAGCCGCTAAGCTGCAGCAGCCCGGGTACATGCACGGTCTGCAGGCTTCGCAGGCGCGTGGCGAACCACTCCAACTCGGCTACGTCGAGCAGGCCGTGGGGCAAGATTCCCCGGTACTGCTCCCACCAGCCCCGCTTGCGGGAGTCGGCCATGGTGGCCAGCCCGTCGATGTAAGCGTGGTCTCCACACTCGTAGTTGCTGGCGAGTATCCGGACGCGCTCGGGTGACGTGGCACGGATGCCTGCCTCCATGTTGGACACCTTCGTACGGTCCAGGCCGAGCAGCCCGGCAGCGTACTCGGTGGTCCTACCCGCCGCGAGCCTGCTCCGTCCCGGCCTTCGCAGCCCAGGACCTGCCGCCCGCACCGCTCACTCCCGAAACCCTCTCCTACAGCCTCACGCTCCCGCGGCCCCGCACGCCCCTGCGATCGCCCGCAGAATGACCCGTACGATCCTCCGGGCGCATGGCCTCACCGACGTGACGGACGCGGCGGTACAAGTGACGAGCGAACTGGTCGCCTGTGCCTGCCGTTTCGCACCGGCGGCCGATGTGCACGTGTCCCTGCGGTACCGGGAGGACGCCCTGCGAGTGGTCCTCTACGACGGCCATCCCCGCCACACGCATCCCCGCCACACGCATCCCCGCCACACGCACCCCCGCCACACGCACCCCCGCCTCGCGACGGCCTGCGATGCCCGGCGCCGGGCGGCGCTGCGCGTCCTGGGCTGCGTGGTCCGGGCCTGCGACGGTGACTGGGGCTTCGGTGACGCCCGCGAACCGGGCGGCGGAACACGCATTGGGGCGGTGCTGCCGCGGGAGGGCGCCTGCGCCTACCTTCGCCGCGGCTAGGGGTCGGCGTCAGGGACCTGGATCGCTGACAGCGGCGGCTTCGACGGTGACCGGCACGCCCACCCGCACTCCCCACTCCGCCATGACCCCCGCCTCCGCCTCCAGCACATGCCGGGACCGCAGGCGGGGCAGACCGAGTCGGCCGGGCCGCATGGTGCGTACGGCGATGACGGTGAGGTTCCGGTCGAGATACGCGACGTCTATGGGTATGCGCATCCGGAAGGTGTGGACGCCGTTGGCAGGGGAGAGCAGCATCGCCCCGTCGACGGCATCACGGCCCAACAGCCCTTTCGTCCGGGCGCGATAAGAGGTCGCGATCTCCAGCGGAACGGCGAGCCCAGCCCGGTGGCCGTTTCCGTTCCCGTCGCCGTGAATCACGAGCTTCCCCCGCCCGTCCCGCCAACGTGCCATTCCTGGGCCACCTCCACTGCGACGGTACTCACTCACGAGCCTGCGCTGAACGCCTGTTGAAGCGGTTGCCGTGGGGCCGCCCGCTTCTTGGCCAGTGTCGTGCTTCCACGCCCCGAGTAAAGGGCGCTCCGCTGTCGCTCCGCGTCGCCTTCGGCGATGCCCCTGCGGGGCACCCTTGACTAGGGGCGTTCCAGCACGGGTGAGAAGCGAGCGGGCGGCCGGGGAAAGTGGTTACCAGGGCACCAGCCCTCGGGTCGGCTGCGGTCGCGTCCGGAGTTCGGGGCGCGCTCGCGCCTCGCCAGCACGCCGGGTGAGCTTAGCGGCTTGCGGCCGGTGGGCGGTGGCGCGCGGGAAGGCGAGTGGCGGCACGCCGGGTGGACTTGGCGGCTTGCGGCCGGTGGGCGGCGGGGCGCGTGAGCGGGGTGGTGGCACGCCGGGTCGGCATAGCGGCGAGCGGCCGGTGGGCGGCGGGGCGCGGGGGCTCGGTGGCGGCACGCCGGGTGGACTTGGCGGCTTGCGGGGCACGCCGGGCGGGTTCGGCGGCGTTCGGCAGGTGGGGGTCTGCGGACTGAGTTGGACCCTGAGCATTGATTGGGTGCCACCCATCGCCGGGCGAGGTCCGAGCCCCGGTTACCCCGCCAGTCACATTGGCCTCACGCATCATAGGACAGCAGGCGATTGGAGCATTTGGGTCACCGCATAGAAGACCCCACCCCTTCCACCTGCATGCCTGTCTCGGCCCCTGACCCAAACTGACCAATCACTGCCCGAGGAGCGGCCCGCGCCCCTCATCGGCGCGCACGACGAGCGGCCTGGGCCCCGCCCGCCCATCACCCACCGGCCGCAAGCCGCCAAGTCCACCCGGCGTGCCACCACCCCGCCGCCCACCGCTATGTCCACCCGGCGTGCCGCCACTCGCCTTCCCGCGCCCCACTGCCCACCGGCCGCAAGCCGCTATGCCCACCCGGCGTGCCGCCACCTGTCTCCTCGCGCGCCACCGCCCACCGGCCGCAAGCCGCTAAGTTCACCCGGCGTGCCGCCACTCGCCTTCCCGCGCCCCACTGCCCACCGGCCGCAAGCCGCTATGCCCACCCGGCGTGCCGCCACCTGTCTCCTCGCGCGCCACCGCCCACCGGCCGCAAGCCGCTAAGTCCACCCGGCGTGCCGCCACTCGCCTTCCCGCGCCCCACTGCCCACCGGCCGCAAGCCGCTATGCCCACCCGGCGTGCCGCCACCTGTCTCCTCGCGCGCCACCGCCCACCGGCCGCAAGCCGCTAAGTCCACCCGGCGTGCCGCCACTCGCCTTCCCGCGCGCCACCGCCCACCGGCCGCAAGCCGCTAAGCTCACCCGGCGTGCTGGCGAGGCGCGAGCGCGCCCCCGAACTCCGGACGCGACCGCAGCCGACCCGAGGGCTGGTGCCCTGAGCCGGCCACTTTCCCCCGGCCGCCCGCTCGCTTCTCACCCGTGCTGGAACGCCCCTAGTCAAGGGTGCCCCGCAGGGGCATCGCCGAAGGCGACGCGGAGCGACAGCGGAGCGCCCTTTACTCGGGGCGTGGAAGCACGACACTGGCCAAGAAGCGGGCGGCCCCACGGCAACTCATCAGTGTCGGTCCCCGGACCCACCCGAACCTCCGCCATGTCGCCCCTGCCGCAAAAAGAGTTGTCCCTTCCCACGCCGCCCGCTACGAAGGTCACCATGACTCGACTCGGCGCTGTCTTCCGTCCCCAACTGCCTCCCGAGCGGCTCAGGGCGGTGGCCCGTGTCGCGGACGAGGTCGGGCTCGACGAGCTGTGGCTGTGGGAGGACTGCTTCCGGGAGGGCGGGCTCTCGACCGCGGCCGCCGCCCTCGCCTGGACCGAACGGGTACGGGTCGGCGTCGGTCTGCTGCCCGTGCCGCTGCGCAACGTCGCCATCACCGCGATGGAGGCCGCCGCGCTGCACCGGATGTTCCCGGGGCGCGCGATCCTCGGCGTCGGGCACGGCGTGCAGGACTGGATGGGGCAGGTCGGCGCGCGGGCCGAGTCCCCGCTGACCCTGCTCAGGGAGCATCTCGACGCGCTGCGGGCCCTGTTGCGGGGCGAGCGGCTCACCGTGGACGGGCGGTACGTGAAGCTGGACGACGTCGCGCTCGACTGGCCGCCGGAGGGCCCCGTCGAAGTGTTCGCCGGTGCTACCGGGCCACGTACGCTGCGCCTCACCGGGGAGGCGGCCGACGGCACGATCCTCACCGCCGCCACCTCGCCGGACGGCGTACGGCGGGCGCGGCGGCTCATCGACGAGGGTCGCGCCGCCGCCGGCCGTACCGACCGGCACGAGGTCGCCGTCTACCTCCTCACCGCCACCGGGCCCGACGCCGCCGCCCGCCTCCGCGCCGAACTGGTCGCCGAGGGAGTGGAGTCGGTCCCGGACCTCGGGGTCGCCGGAGACGCGGGGACCGTTGCCGCGGCCGTGCGGCGGCTCGCGGAGGCGGGGGCCGACAGGGTGATCCTTCAGCCGACGGGGGACGAGCCGGACCCCGAGGGATTCGTACGGTTCACGGCCGAGCAGGTCCGGCCCCTCGTGCCCTGACGGAGCCGTGGACGGGGCCGTACAGGGCCCGTTGTCAGTGCCTCCTGCCAGACTCGGTCGGCATGAGGGAGACGGAGAAGACCGAGACGACCGAGACGCCCAGAACAACCGAGGAGCCCCACGTACTCCTGCGCCCGGTGACGGAAGACGACCTCGAGGTGTTCCTCGCCTACGAGCACGATCCGGAGGCCGTCCGGCGGTCGAGATTCACGCCCCGGCCGCGGGACGCCTTCCTGAAGCACTGGAGGGAGAGGATCCTCGGCAATCCCGACGGGCTCGTGCGGGCGGTCACCGTGGACGGGGAGGTCGCGGGGAACATCGTCTCCTGGTGGGAGGGCGAGGACCGCTACGTCGGCTACTGGCTCGGCCGCGCGTACTGGGCGCGCGGCATCGGCACCGAGGCCCTGGGCGCCTTCCTCCAGGAGGAGCGCATCCGGCCGCTGTACGCCGACCCGTTCTCGGGCAACACCGCCTCCGTCCGCCTCCTGGAGAAACACGGCTTCGAACACGCCGGCACGATCCGGGACGGAGACGACGAATACAACCTGCTCGTCCTTGACGCCCTGTCTGTATAAACGGCGTACCACCCGGTCAGGCCGTACCCGTGACCCGCGGATGGTCCCCGGTCGCCCCGTCGATCAGCTCCCGCACGATGTCCATGTGGCCCGCGTGTCGTGCCGTCTCCTCGATCATGTGGACGAGGACCCAGCGCAGGGACACCGGGTGGTCCCGCCACGTGGGGCGGCCGAGGTCGTTCAGGGACCGTTCGGTGATGACGTGGTCGGCGGCGGCGCGGGCGCGGGCGTAGAAGTCGGTGATCCGCTGTGTCGTCTCTCCGGGGGCCACGGTCATGTCCTCGTCGGCGTACGGGTCGAACCACAGCGGTTCGGGCTCGCCGCCGAACGTCTCCACGAACCAGCCGTACTCCACCGACGCCAGATGCTTCACCAGGCCGAGCAGACTGGTCCCGGAGGGGGTCATCGGCCGGCGCAGCTGTTCGTCGTCGAGTCCGTCGAGCTTCCACAGGACGGCGTCCCGATGCCGTTCGAGACTCGCGTGCAGGGTGTCCTTCTCGCCGCCCGTGTACGGCATGCCCGGAGCGTCCTTCTCAGAGGGCATTTGATCTAGGCGAATTGCCCTTTCTATTCTAGTAAGTCCCTCGCCAGGTTGGTGTCGTCTCGTCCGTTATGCGCTTGGCGAGGTTGTCGATCGAGGCGACGTGGATCATGGCCTCGGAGCTGGCGGGAAGGGTCTCGTAATCGCGAGAAAGGCGCCGGTGCAACATAAGCCAACCCAGGCTTCGCTCGACTACCCAGCGTCTTTTGACAACGTGAAAGCCGCGAACTCCGGGGTTTCTGTTGACGACTTCGACGTCGATTCCGAGACGTGCGCCGTGCTCGATGACGGCGTTCTTGAAGCCGGTGTCGACCCAGCTCTTGGCGATGGTTGGATACGTCTTCTTGGCTTGGTCGAGAAGACGTATTCCTACGGCGTTCTCGGAGAGGCTCGCGGCGGTGACAGTCACGGCGAGGATGAGTCCGATCGTATCGGTGAGTATGCCTCGCTTGCGGCCGACGATCTTCTTGGCGGCGTCCGTTCCCTGGCTGGTCAGGGGCACGTTGGTGGAGGTCTTCACGCTCTGGGTGTCGATGACGGACCCTGTGGGTTCGGGCTTGCGCCCTTCCTTCACGCGGGCGAGCCCGGTCAGGTCGTAGTTGAGCTGGGCGAGGATTCCCTCATCGCGCCAGGCGGCATAGTAGGCGTAGACGGTGCCGTAGTTCGGGAAGTCGTGTGGGAGGTATTTCCAGGGGATTCCCGTGCGGTTGATGTAGAGGAGTGCGTTGAATACGTCGCGCAGGTCGACCTTGGTAAGCTGCCCGGTGGGTCTGCGGTCGAGCCGGGCTTTTCTCCAGGCCGTCAACGTCGGCTCGATTAGGGCCCATCGGGCGTCGGAAAGGTCGCTGGGGTACGGCTTCCGCTGGCTCACGTTCCAGAGGGATCATGGGTGTGACGGAAGATCGGGTTCCGGTGATCATCGGGCGGTTCCGTGCCATCTCTACGTCAGACACGCTTCGAGGATCGAAGCCGAGCGAAACGGGCGGGCAGGTCCGGAAGTCTTGAAGTGATGAAGCGCATTGATCCGCCGAAAGACCTCAAACTGACACAGCGACAGAACTCGCATACCGGCATGAGGCATACCTGAACGCCCACTCAGGTGTCGTCATGCCGCGCGAAGCTAGCAGCGGGCACTGACAGCGCCCTGTGGGCGGAGCGGTTGCCGAGTGGTTGCGGAAATGGCCGGGAAGCGCCGGTCGAGACGTAGAGCAAATCGGGCGATCTGCGCATAAGTGAACGCGTTGATCGTGTCGCTCCCTGGAATGTCCACGCGGTTTCCACATCGTTATCGCGAGTGACTCGCATCTACCCGACCCCTCACGTAAGTTCAGACCAAGGGAATTCGCGTGAGCAAAGCTGCGCGGGCGGCACCGCGCAGTGGAGGGGGCTGCGCGGTGCCGAAATGCACCCGCGGACACGTCAAGCGGTCGTTCGCGACCGGGGTAGCCCTTCGGGGGGACCGTGGACGGCTTGTCGAATAGCTCCTCAGGGGGCCTCTGGCCCTTTTGATCTCCGTGTGCGCGCCCCGTTCGCCTGGGAATCCGTCGTGAATCGGCCAAGCCTGACCCCTGAACCACGGCTTCCATGCCCACCTGGGCGTCGCCGCGCGACTCCGGAGAGTAGTTGTGGCACGCCGATGCACGCATCTGCCCTTACAAAGGGTTATGGTGGAAACCCCCCCTCGGGCCGGTCCGTCTCCCCCCCACGGACCGGCCCGTTTTTTCGTCCGGTCGCGGTCCGGCCGCCGTCCCGGCCGCGGTGCGTCTTCCGAGGGGCGCCGGCCGTGCTTGCCCCCGGGAAATCCCCACAGGGAAGCCTCACCCGCCCACAGCCCTCGCCAACGGTCAAGGTCCCACAGGGGTAGGCTTCGCCGGCAAGGGGACCGCACCAATGGAGGGGCTGACAATAACGTGAACCTGCGCGACAAACTGCGCGGCCTTCTGGTCAGGCTCTACACACGCCGGGTGGAAGGCCACCTGGACCACGCTCAGGTGCCCAAGCACATCGGCGTCATCATGGACGGCAACCGCCGCTGGGCGAAGGCCGCGGGTTCCACCACGGTCCACGGTCACCGGGCCGGCGCCGAGAAGATCGAGGAGTTCCTCGGCTGGTGCTCCGAGACGGACGTCGAGGTCGTCACCCTGTGGCTGCTGTCCACGGACAACTTCGACCGCGCCAAGGAAGAACTCGTCCCGCTGCTCGGCATCATCGAGGACGTCGTCCGTACCCTCGCCGCCGACGGCCGCTGGCGTGTGCACCACGTCGGCACCCCGGACCTGCTGCCCTCTCAGATGCAGTCCGCGCTGAAGGAGGCCGAGGAGGCCACCGCCGACGTCGACGGGATACTCGTCAACGTCGCCATCGGCTACGGCGGCCGCCAGGAGATCGCCGACGCCGTGCGCTCGATGATCACGGACGCCGCCGACAAGGGCACCTCCATGGAGGCGCTCGCCGAGTCCGTCGACGTCGACATGATCGGCCGCCACCTCTACACCGGCGACCAGCCGGACCCCGACCTGGTGATCCGTACCAGCGGTGAGCAGAGACTGTCCGGATTCATGCTGTGGCAGACGGCCCACTCCGAGTACTACTTCTGCGAGGTCTTCTGGCCGGCCTTCCGCAAGGTCGACTTCCTGCGCGCCCTGCGCGACTACGCGGCACGCCACCGCCGCTACGGCGGCTGAGGTACACCACCCGGAGCGGGATACGTCCGGAGAGTCGCCCCCTGTACACCTGTTGGGGCGGAAGTTACGAGGAGTTCACCGGTGTGCTGCCCTATGCATTTGCATGGCAGCGCATGTTCGAGGGCATAAGCCAAGCAGGTCGACACCCGAACCACGGGTGTCGGATCTCAGCGGGCGGCGCGGAGCCGTCCGCCCGGGAGGCCCTTTGCACCAGCCCGACCGTGCGCTCTCAGCACGGACGCAGCCACGGAGGGCCGGTTCTCGGCCCGCCGTGCGCGGGGGCCGTCGACCGGTCCAGCTCCATCTCGTCGCTCCCCGACCTCATCCGAGGGGGTACGTCCTTCCGTGGTGACCAGCACAAAGCGCCACAAGTCAGACCGGCGCACGTATGTTCTCGACACCAGCGTTCTGCTGGCCGACCCCAATGCCCTGGCCCGCTTCGACGAGCACGAGGTCGTGCTCCCCATCGTCGTGGTCACGGAACTGGAGGCCAAGCGGCACCATCCCGAACTCGGCTACTTCGCCCGGCAGGCCCTGCGCCTGCTCGACGACTACCGGGTGAGGTACGGCCGACTGGATGCCCCCATCCCGATCGGGGACCTCGGCGGAACGATCCGTGTCGAGCTCAACCACTCGGACCCCAGCGTGCTGCCCACCGGCTACCGCCTGGGGGACAACGACTCCCGCATCCTCGCGGTGGCCCGCAATCTGCAGGCCGAGGGGTACGACGTCACCGTGGTGTCGAAGGACCTGCCGCTGAGGATCAAGGCGTCGTCCGTGGGGCTCCTCGCGGAGGAGTACCGCGCCGAACTCGCCATCACGGACTCCTCCGGCTGGACCGGAATGTCCGAACTGACCCTGTCCGGCGAGCAGGTGGACATCCTCTTCGAGGAAGGACACGTGTACGTACCGGAGGCGACCGAACTGCCGGTGCACACGGGTCTGACCATCCAGTCCGAGCGCGGCAAGGCGCTGGGCCGGATGACGTCGGAGGGCAACGTCCGGCTGGTGCGCGGTGACCGGGAGGCGTTCGGCATCAAGGGCCGCAGTGCCGAGCAGCGGATCGCCCTCGATCTGCTCCTCGACCCGGACGTCGGCATCGTGTCGATGGGCGGCCGGGCCGGCACGGGCAAGTCGGCGCTGGCGCTGTGCGCGGGTCTGGAGGCGGTCCTGGAGCGCCGTCAGCACCAGAAGGTGATGGTCTTCCGTCCGCTGTACGCGGTCGGCGGGCAGGAGCTCGGCTATCTGCCCGGCTCCGAGGCCGAGAAGATGAGCCCCTGGGCGCAGGCGGTCTTCGACACCCTCTCGGCCGTCACCAGCCGCGAGGTCATCGAGGAGGTCACCGCGCGCGGGATGCTGGAGGTCCTGCCGCTGACCCACATCCGCGGCCGCTCGCTGCACGACGCGTTTGTGATCGTGGACGAGGCGCAGTCGCTCGAACGGAATGTCCTGCTGACCGTTCTGTCCCGGATCGGCGCGAATTCACGCGTGGTTCTGACCCACGACGTGGCGCAGCGGGACAATCTGCGGGTCGGCCGGTACGACGGTGTGGTCGCCGTCGTGGAGAAGCTGAAGGGGCATCCGCTCTTCGCCCATGTCACTCTGACGCGGTCCGAGAGGTCCCAGATCGCCGCACTTGTGACCGAAATGCTGGAGGACGGTCACATCTGACCCGACTGTCCAACTTGGACGGATTATTCGACAGTTGGCGCCGTCCGGTAAAGGCCCAGAGCCTAGCCGGGCGGCGCCGTCGTATGTGGCGGTTTCTTAAAATCCCCTGAGTCAAACGGGATGTGAGCTTTCACACGCACCTCGGAATTGCCACCCGGCGTTGTGTTACGGCAGAGTCTCACTCCTGTCAGGCCCCGCATACGACACACCTGTACCCCTGGGGGTACCCCCACACTTTCGTAGTGGGGGAGGTACGGCACCACGGAAGCACCACAGCTAACTCCACAGCGACGTCGTATGCCGCCCGAGCACCACGCGGCGCTCCCGTGCAGGGAGTTGCCCACCGGGCCCGTGCCTCCCGTGACCCCGCAGTTGGGAGGCCAGCGTCAGGGGCACGATTGCGTCCGCCAGGGTCACCGAAGCGGGCGATGCTGGAAGGAAACCGTGTGAGCCGGATTTCGGTCCGGGGATTCGCAGTGGCCTCCGCCACCGCGGTCACCGCAGTCGGAAGCGTCGTCGGCGTTGCCTCGGGCAGCGTCGCGCAGAACAGCAACGACGCCGAGCCGACGGCTGCCGACGCCACGCTCCTCGCGGACATACCCGCGGGTCAGCAGGCCCAGGTGCAGACCGCGTCCCTGACGCAGCAGGCCGACGCCCAGGCCATCCAGGCGGACGCGAGCGCCAAGAAGGACGCCGAGGAGGCGGCCCGCAAGGCAGCCGCCGAGACCGCCGTCGCCAAGAAGGTCGCCGCCGAGAAGGCCGAGAAGGAAGCCAAGGCCCGCGCGGAGGCGAAGAAGGCGGCCACCCGGTCGACCCGCGACTCCTCCAGCTTCCCGGTGCAGAGCTCGTACTCGGTCGCGCAGATCCAGGCGATGGCGCGCCAGATGGTGGCGGCCGACCAGTTCCAGTGCTTCAGCAACATCGTGGACCACGAGTCCAGCTGGAACTACCAGGCGGTCAACGCCTCGTCCGGTGCCTACGGACTCTTCCAGGCCCTGCCCGCCGGCAAGTACGCCTCCGCCGGTGCCGACTGGCGGACCAACCCGGCCACCCAGATCAAGTGGGGCCTCAACTACATGAACGACCGGTACCACAGCCCGTGTCAGGCGTGGTCGTTCTGGCAGGCGAACCACTGGTACTGAGCCCGTCGGTTCCCTCTCAACCTTGCGCAGCCCCTCCCCGTCCTAGGGGGAGGGGCTTTCGCCCTGTACGGTCGGACGCGAACGACTCCAGGGGGGAGTGGTGGCGAGCACCCGAGGACGCGGGGGAAGAGGACGGATCATGTCGCGAGTGCCAGGGTGGCTCGGCCGGCTCGGCGCCGGACTGACCGAAATGGGCGAGCGGTTGGACGAGCGGCGGGCCGAGGTGGAGAAGGAGACCACCGAGCCCGCCCCGGTCGTCGCCGACCGCGTGGCCGAACCGGCGTCGGCCGCCCCCCAGCCGCCGGTGCCGGCCGGTCCCCGTCCCGACCCGGCCCAGGCCGTGCCGTGGGGCGTCAGGGTCGCCGCCGAGGCGGGCTGGCGGCTGCTCGTGCTCGCGGGCACGGTGTGGGTGCTGATGCGGGTCATCAGCGCCGTACAGCTGGTCGTCTTCGCCTTCGTCATCGCGCTGCTGATCACCGCGCTGCTGCAGCCGACCGTGGCCCGGCTGCGGCGCCACGGGGTGCCGCGCGGTCCGGCCACCGCGCTCACCGCGATCCTCGGCTTCGTCGTGATGGGCCTGATCGGGTGGTTCGTGACCTGGCAGGTCATGGAGAACATCGACACCCTCTCCAGCCAGATCCAGAGCGGCATCGACGATCTGCGCAACTGGCTGCTGAAGAGCCCCTTCCACGTCACGGACAAGCAGATCAACCAGATCGCCAAGAACCTCCGTGAGGCGATCGGCGCCAACGCCGACCAGATCACGTCCGCGGGTCTGGAGGGCGTACAGGTCATCGTCGAGACCCTGGCAAGCATCCTGCTGGTGTTCTTCTCGACGCTGTTCCTGCTCTACGACGGCGAGCGCATCTGGGAGTGGTCGCTGAAGCTGGTGCCCGCGGCGGCCCGTCCGGGCGTGGCCGGCGCCGGACCGCGCGCCTGGCGCACGCTGACCGCCTACGTCCGCGGCACGGTGCTGGTGGCCCTGATCGACGCCATCTTCATCGGCCTCGGCATCTACTTCCTCGACGTCCCGATGGCCGTGCCGCTGGCCGTGTTCATCTTCCTGTTCTCGTTCATCCCGTTGGTGGGCGCGGTGGCGTCCGGCGCGCTGGCGGTCGTCGTCGCGCTGGTGACGCAGGGCGTCTTCACGGCGGTCATGACCCTGCTGGTGGTTCTCGCGGTCCAGCAGATCGAGGGCCACGTCCTGCAGCCGTTCATCCTGGGCCGCGCGGTGCGGGTGCATCCGCTGGCGGTGGTGCTGTCGGTCGCGGCCGGCGGCATGGTCGCGGGCATCGGCGGCGCGGTGGTGGCCGTACCGCTGGTGGCGGTGACCAACACGGTGGTGGGCTATCTGCGGGCCTACGCACAGGAACAGGCCCTTCTCGCGGCCCAAGAGGATGCGGCCCCGCCGGAGTTCGATGACGAGGCCGACCGGGCCGGGGCGGGGTCCGTGGTCGCGGCCCCCAGGGACGCCCAGGAAAGCACCGGGGGCCTCGCCCACCAGGAGTGAGCGAGGCCCCGGCACAGCACCGCGGGACTACTCGGAGAGCACCGCTTCCGCCTCCAGGGTCACCCCGACCGCCTGGACGACCGAGGCGATCTTGAAGGACTCCTGGATGACCTCACGGTCGACGCCCGCCTTGCGCAGCACCTGCTCGTGCGAGTCGAGGCACATCCCGCAGCCGTTGATCGCGGAGACCGCGAACGACCACAGCTCGAAGTCGACCTTGTCGACACCCGGGTTGCCGATGACGTTCATCCGCAGACCCGCGCGCAGGCTGCCGTACTCGTGGTCGGACAGCAGATGACGGGTGCGGTAGAAGACGTTGTTCATCGCCATGACGGCCGCCGCGGCCTTCGCCGCGGTGTACGCCTCCGGCGTGAGGTTCGCCTTCGCCTCGGGCTCCAGCTCACGCAGGACGATGGGGGAGCGGGAGGCGATGGCGGTCGCCAGCACCGTGCCCCACAACTGCTGCGCCGGCAGGTCCGAGTTGCCGATGACCGAGCCCAGGTTGAGCTTCAGGTCCTTGGCGTAGTCCGGTATGCGGGACTTGAGGGAGTCGAGCGACAACTCACTCACCGGCCAGCAGCGCGACCGGGTCCAGCGTCTCGTCGCCCTTGGACCAGTTGCACGGGCACAGCTCGTCCGTCTGGAGGGCGTCGAGGACCCGCAGGACCTCCTTGGGGTTACGGCCGACCGAGCCCGCCGTCACCATGGAGAACTGGATCTCGTTGTTCTGGTCGACGATGAAGACGGCGCGCTTGGCGAAGCCGTCCTCGCCCTCGATGCCGAGGTCACGCATGAGCTCGTGTTTGGAGTCCGCCATCATCGGGAAGGGCAGGTCGCGCAGGTCGTCGTGGTCCTTGCGCCAGGCGTGGTGCACGAACTCGGAGTCACCGGAGAAGCCGAGGACCTGGGCGTCACGGTCGGCGAACTCGTCGTTCAGCTTGCCGAAGGCCGCGATCTCGGTCGGGCACACGAAGGTGAAGTCCTTGGGCCAGGCGAAGACGATCTTCCACTTGCCCTCGTAGGTCTTGTGGTCGATCGTCTCGAACTCCTTGCCCTTCTCCAGCGAGACGCAGGCGGTCAGTTCGAACTCGGGGAACTTGTCACCGACAGTGAGCACGCGCTCTCCTTGCAGCGAGGAAACCCCCGGATCGCGGGAGTTTCCCATGGGTTGGACGTTGTCGATGTTGGCACAGGGTCGATTGATACGGGAAATAGCTACACTCGGTCGTGTTGATCGGAGGTATCTATCAGTGACCGTGAGTAGCGTGAGCGGGCGGCAGCGCCGGCCCAGTCTGTCCCAGCTGCGCGCCTTCGCCGCCGTGGCCGAGCATCTGCACTTCCGGGACGCGGCCGCCGCCATCGGGATGAGCCAGCCTGCCCTGTCGGGGGCCGTCTCGGCCCTGGAGGAGACCCTCGGGGTCACCCTGCTGGAGCGTACGACCCGCAAGGTGCTGCTCTCGCCCGCCGGTGAGCGTCTCGCCGTACGGGCCAAGGCGGTGCTGGACGAGGTCGGTGCGCTGCTGGAGGAGGCCGAGGCGGTCCGTGCGCCCTTCACGGGGGTGCTGCGGCTCGGGGTCATTCCGACGGTGGCCCCCTATCTGCTGCCGACCGTCCTGCGGCTCACGCACGACCGGTACCCGGACCTCGATCTCCAGGTGCACGAGGAACAGACCGCCAGCCTGCTCGACGGGCTGGCCGCCGGACGCCTCGACCTGCTGCTGCTCGCCGTGCCCCTCGGTATCCCCGGCATCGTCGAACTGCCGCTCTTCGACGAGGACTTCGTTCTCGTCACCCCGCCGGCCCACTGGCTCGGCGGCCGTGAGGGAATCCCGCGCGAGGCCCTCAAGGAGCTCAATCTGCTGCTCCTGGACGAGGGGCACTGCCTGCGCGACCAGGCCCTCGACATCTGCCGCGAGGCAGGGCGGGCGGACGCTCCGGTCACGACCACCGCCGCGGGCCTGTCGACCCTCGTACAGCTCGTGGCCGGCGGGCTCGGCTGCACGCTGCTGCCCCGTACCGCCCTCAAGGTCGAGACCACCCGCGGCAGTCAGCTCCTCACCGGATACTTCGCCGAACCGGCGCCGAGCCGCCGTATCGCCCTCGCCATGCGCACCGGATCGGCCCGCGGCGCCGAGTACCGGGAGCTGACGGCAGCGCTGCGCGAGGCCCTGCGGCCACTGCCCGTACGGGTGCTCGACGGGGTCAACTGAGTTCGCTTCCCAATCGATCAAATGAGTGTCGAACAAGGCGTTTTGAGCAGCTGGACGTGCCAAGTTCCGTCAGCTGCAGACAGGTAGGAAATCCCTGGCAGGGATATGCCGCTGAACTGATACACATACCCCCTCGGTGCGACGCGTCAGGCGTCAGTGCGAAATGCCGATACGCCAAGGGGAGTGATGTCGGAGGTTCGGGATTCCCTTGACCGGGCCGCCTACGGACGGCTCGCGCACGCCCTCACCGTGTGTGGGCGCGAGGGATTCACGGGAGAACTGCGGGTGCCTGGCAGCCCAGGTGGCGCGTTCCATCTGCGCGACGGACTCGTGGTCGCGGCCGAGAGCCCCGGCGCCCCCGCCCCCGAGGCGCTCCTGCTGCGCTCCGAACGCGTCGACGGCGAGCAGTGGGCGGAACTGGTGCGCGAGTCCGGCGGGGCGCGCTGGCCGGCCGCCGGGCTGATCGCCCACGGCTACGCGGGGCCCGCCCAGCTCAGGGTGGTCTGTGTCATGGCCCTGCACGACGCGGCCTTCGCCATCGTCGCCGGTCAGGTGGACGGCTGCGAGCCCGTCACCGGCACCGAGCCGCACGCCCCGGTCACCGTCGGCGAGACACCCGCCCGGCTGCTCCAGGAGGCGGTGCGCAAACTGTCCGCCGTGGCCGCGCTGCCGTACCCGGTGCGCCCCGACCGGGAACGCCCCAGGCCCGTGGTCGCGGCCGACCGCGCCCGCACCCCGCTGCAACAGGAGCTGCTCGTCCACGCCGACGGCCGCCGCACCGCCCGCGACCTGGCCTTCCGTACCGGCCGCGGGGTCTACACCGTCACGGTGGAGGTCGCGCGCATGCTCGGCGAGGGGCTGCTGGAGTGCGCCGCCCTCACCGACCGGATCCCCGTCCGGATGCCGCTGGAGGCTCCGGTCGTACGACACCGGAAGCCACCCCCGAGCCCCCCGGACCCGGAGCCGCCCCCCGTCCCCACCGAACTGCCGCGCCGCGATCCGGGCGCCAGCGGCATCACCGAAGCCCTCACCCCGGCCAAGAGCGGGGCGAGCTGGAAAGGGTTCTTCCGGTTGCGGCACGGAACCGCCAAATGAAAAGCGCGTGTTGATCGCCGCAACGGTCGAATTCAGTCAGGAACGAGGAGTTGAGCACATGAATCACGAAGCCCTGGCGCGAGAAATGCGCGGGCTGCGCGAAAGGGTCACCGGAATTACCGACACAGCACTGGCCGCCGCCGACGGAATGCTCATCGCGGCCGACACGGCGGACTCGATCGACCCGGAGGGCCTCGCCGCGCTCGCGGCCGCCGGGCTCGGCCTGGCGCGCCGCACCGCCGACGCCACCTCGCGCGGAGTGCTGCGGCAGACGGTGACGTACGGCAGTCACGGCTGTGTCGCCTTCTACGCCGTCGGTGACACGGCCCTGATGGTCGTGCTCGGCGACGAGGGGATGGACGTGGACCGCCTGCACCGGGCGACCCACCCGGCCCTCGACCGGATCGGTTCGATTCTCATGGACAAGACAACAGAAGGAGTGTGAAGGGATGGCGACAAAGCGTATGACTCCGGGTTTCTCCGACCAGGTGATGAGTCTGGTCAAATCGCTCCGCAGCGACTCACCGGACTGCCTCGCGGCAGGCGTGGTCGACATGTCGACCGGGATGCTGCTGTCGTACGAGACGGTCGACAATCACCCGCCCGAGGTCCTGGACCTCCTGGCGGGCGCGACCCTCGACCTGTTCCAGGGGCGGACGGTCGTGATGATCGAGGACATCTTCAAGGAGCGCCGCGGCATCACCGCCGACAGCCACTTCTTCCAGGAGATCCTGGTCAACAGCGAGAATCTCACCCACCTGTTCATCCGCATGAACGAGCAGCAGGACGTCGTGGCCGTGATCGTCTGCCGCAAGTCGGTCAACGTCGGCATGCTGTTCGCCCAGGCCCGAAGGGTGGTGCGGGAGCACAGCCTGTGACCGCACGGGGCATGGGCCCCTCCCACCGGGAAGGGGCCCACGCGGGAAGCGGTGCGGCTACTCCGTCCGCAGCCCGTCCGGCCGCATCAGCCGCAGCAGCGGCGGCAGGCTGAGCAGCGTCACGGCGATGACGACTCCGGCACCCACGCCGGTCATCGCCAGGACGCCCATCCAGTCCACCCGGACCGTGGTGTTCGTCATGCTCAGCAGGACCGCGCCCAGCGTCAGACCCACCGCGGACGCCAGCAGCAGGCCCAGCGCGATCGGGACCGCCGTCTGCCACAGCACCGAAAGACCCAGGGTGCGGCGCCGGGTGCCGAAGGCGATCAGTGCCGACAGCAGCTTCTTGCGCTCGCGCAGCTGCTCCAGCTGGGAGACCAGCAGGCTCGCGCCGATCAGCACCAGGACGCAGCTGGCACCGACGAACAGGCCGGTACGGATGGACTGGAACTGCTGCGACTGCTCACTGGACGCCAGGTTGAACACGTTCGCCATGGGATCCAGCCGCGCGGCCGTGTTGCGCGCGTTCTCGCGAGCGTCCGGCACCGAGGGGTCCAGCATCACGAACACCTTCTGGTACAGACCGGACGCCGCGGCCCTGGGCAGCGCGCCCGAGGTGATCAGCAGACCGCCACGGGCGTAGCCGGTCGGATCCTCGCGCTGCTCCGCCGACTTGACGCGGGCGGGCACCGTCCAGGCCGTCGGGTGGCTCGTCGTCCCCTCGTACGACGGGTCGAAGTACACGGTGCTGCCCGGCTCGGCGAGCTTCTTCGTCTTGCTGTCGTAGTCGCTGCCGAGGATCCGGAAGACGTCGCCGTTGCGGCAGGACGCCAGCCGCGCCACCTCGCGCAGCTCCGCGCAGCTGCCGACGGCGACCTCCAGCTCGCTGTCGGGCTGCTTGGCCCGGTCCCCTACCGAGGCCATCGAGATGGCCGACGCACGGCGCACGCCCTCGGTCTTCGCCAGCCGCCGGCCGGCCTCGGCCAGCGGGATGCCGTTGCCCGTGGAGACCTCGAGCTGAGCGCGGGTCAGATCGTTGGCGGTCTGCTTGGTGTAGTCGCCCTCGACCCCGGCGAACAGCATCTGCAGCGCGACCGCCCCGGCCACCGCGACGGCGATGCCGTTGACCATGCGGGCGGCCGAACCGCTACTCAACTGAAGCCTGCGGATCGCCAGTTGCCAGGAAACCGAGCCGGAGTTCAGCCGGGCCACCACGGCCTCGACGACCCACGGCAGCAGGGCGGTGATGCCGACGAGCAGCAGCACCGTGCCGCCGATCACCAGCCACTCGTTGAAGTTCCCGTTGTCGTTGCCCTGGCCGATCATCGGGTAGAGCATCGCGAGACCGCCCAGCGGCAGCAGCAGCCGCCACCACAGCCGGCGCCGCGGCGGCTGCGCCGTACGGACCACGCCGAGCGGTTCGATGACGACCCCGCGCAGGGCGAACAGCGTCACCAGGACGGCCGCCGCGGGCACGGCGACGGCGACGAGCGCGACGAGTGCGGGCGACGGGTCGAGGTCGCTCGGGAACACGCTGACGTCCTGCACCTTCAGCAGGGCCGCCAGCTGACGCCCGGCCAGGAAGAAGCCGGTGCCGAGGGCGAGCCCGAGCAGTGCCCCGGCGAGCGCCTCGCCGGCGGCGATGCGGCGCGCCATCCGGCCGTCCGCGCCGACCAGCCTGAGCGCCGCGAGCCGACGGTCCCGGCGCTCGCCGCCGAAGCGTACGGCCGCCGCGATGAACACGCCGACGGGCAGCAGCAGCACGGTGAAGACGATCAGGATGAGCAGCAGCAGGACCGGGTCCAGTGGCTCCGTTGTCCTCCCGGGGGAGGGCCCGAAGCGGTCGATGCGCTCGGCGTTGCCGCCGGTCAGATGGTTCTCCAGCCCCTGGGCGCCCGCGTAGTAGGCGAGTTCGGCCGGCCCGATGAGTCCGGACTGTCCGATCGTGCCGGTGACGCGGTAGGGGAGGCGTTCGCGCAGCAGCTTGCCGGAGTCGGACTCGAGCAGGTTCTTCAGCGCGGGCGAGACGACCATCTCGCCCTTCGCCGGGAAGCGAGTGATGCCCGGCGGCAGCGGGGCCCGCGCGCCCTCGGGCTCCAGGAGCCGGCCGCGGACGTCGTCGCTGCGGAACGTCGTGTCGGTGCGGCCGATGACGAGCGTGTCGTCCGCCTTCGGCATCACCTTCCCGCTGTAGGTGAAGTCGTCCCGGGCGCTGCCGCGCCGGTCACGCTCGCTCAGCGCGCTCGGCACCGCCGTCGTGAGCAGCAGCAGCGCCACCCCGAGCCCGACGCCGACCGCCGTCAGCAGCGCCCGGACCCACCCCTCACGCCCGCCGGTGAAGGCGAACCGGGCCCCCATGGCCAGATCCCTGACCGTCTGACCTGCGCTCATACGGCGCGCTCCATGTCACGGGACTTCCCGTCCCGTACGACTATCTCGCGGTCGGAGTACGCGGCCACCCGTGCCTCGTGCGTGACCAGGACGACGGCCGCGTTGGTGGAGCGGGCCGCGTCCGTCAGCAGCTCCATCACGCGCTCGCCGTTGAGGGAGTCGAGCGCGCCGGTCGGCTCGTCGGCGAACAGCACCCGCGGACCGGTCACCAGCGCCCGCGCCACCGCGACCCGCTGGCCCTGACCGCCGGACACCTCGCCGGGCCGCTTGCCCTTCAGGTCGTCGACCTCGAGCCGCTCCATCCAGCTCAGCGCCGTCCGCTCGGCCTCCTTGCGGGAGGTGCCGTTCAGCCGCAGCGGGAGGGCGACGTTCTCCACGCAGGTCAACTCCGGTACGAGCTGGCCGAACTGGAACACGAACCCGAACTCGGACCGCCTGAGCGCGCTGCGCTGGGCGTCGCTCATCGTCGCGAGCTCCTGGCCGTTGTACGTGATCGAGCCCGAGTCCGGGGGCACGATCCCGGCGAGGCAGTGCAGCAGCGTCGACTTGCCGGACCCGGAGGGGCCCATCACGGCGACGACCTCACCGGGGTGGATGGAGAACTCGGCGCCGTCCAGCGCGACGGTCGGCCCGTACGCCTTGCGCAGGTCCTGGGCGGTGAGCAGGGAACCGGGAGGAGGAGTCACTTGGCCACCGCCTCACGGAGCTTGTCGAGGCGCGCGGTGGTCAGCTCCAGCCAGCGCAGGTCCGCCTCCAGGTGGAACAGCGCGTGGTCGCAGATCAGCTGGTCCGCGAGGTCGCCCTTGCGCTTGCGGTCGGTCAGGATCCGCATGCTGCGCAGGTGCTCGGAGCGCTGGGTGTCGAGGATGTCGGCCGCGTTGCGGTGCGTGAGCAGCGCGAGGACGACCTTGGTGTAGAGGGTCGACTGGAGGTATTCCTCCGGCTTCTCCGGTGTCGCCAGCCACCGCTCGACGTCAGTGACCCCGGCGTCGGTGATCGCGTAGCGCTTGCGCTCGGGCCCGCCGCCCGCCTCGATGCCGTCGACTTCGACGAGCCCGTTCTTCAGCAGGCGGGACATCGTCGAGTAGACCTGGCCGTAGTGCAGCGGCCGGTCGTGACCGAACTTCTCGTCGAAGGCCCGCTTCAGGTCGTAGCCATGACGCGGGCCGGACTCCAGGAGCCCCAGAAGGGTGTGACCGATGGACATGGCAGCACTCTACATACGGTGTATACGCGGTATGTATACGCGGAGTGTGTAGATCATGGCGGGCGGTACGACCCCGCAGGTGGAGGCCGATTGTCACGGTTCTGCTACACGGCCGCCGGTCCGGCCCGCGGGGCCGCCCACGGCACGGAATCGGACCCGGCGCCCCCGGGCAGCCGCCCGGCATCCGCGAGGGCCTTGCGCAGCAGGGACTCGATCTGTGCGTTGGCGGGCCGGAGTTCGTCGCGGGCCCGGCCTGCCGGTGCTTCGTGCACGGACGGGTCGAGCCGCTGCTGTGGCCGATGCGGGGGCGGGCCGCCGGGGGTGTCTGTTGTGCTGTGCGGTGGTCAGTCGGGTTCGGGGGGGCGTCCGCGGCGGGGGATGGGGCCTGCGCCCTTGGGCAGCCGTCCGGCGTCTGCGAGGGCCTTGCGCAGTAGGAACTCGATCTGTGCGTTGGCGGAGCGGAGTTCGTCGCCGGCCCAGCGTGCCAGTGCTTCGTACACGGACGGGTCGAGCCGCAGCAGCACCTGCTTGCGCTGCTGCGGCCGACGCTGCGGGGTCGGGCCCCCGGAGGCGTCCGTCACTGGTAGAGGGTCCCCGTGTTCAGGACGGGCTGCGGTGCCCGGTCCCCGCACAGCACCACCATCAGATTGGAAACCATCGCCGCCTTACGCTCCTCGTCCAGCTCCACGATGTCCCGCTCGGCGATCCGGGCGAGCGCCGCCTCCACCATGCCGACCGCTCCGTCGACGATCTGCCGCCGGGCCGCGACCACCGCACCGGCCTGCTGCCGCTGGAGCATCGCGGAGGCGATCTCGGGAGCGTACGCGAGATGCGTGAAGCGCGACTCGATGATCCGTACACCGGCCGCCTCCACGCGAGCGTGCAGCTCGGCCGCGAGCTTCTCGGTGATCTCCTCGGCGTTGCCGCGCAGTGAGAGCCCGTTCTCGTCATGGGCGTCGTACGGGTACTCGATGGCTATGTGCCGCACCGCCGTCTCGGTCTGCGTGGCGACGAACTCGGCGTAGTCGTCGACCTCGAAGACGGCCTGGGCCGTGTCCCGGACGTTCCAGACCACGACCGCGGCGAGCTCGATCGGGTTGCCGTAGGCGTCGTTGACCTTGAGGACGGCGGTCTCGTGGTTGCGCACCCGGGTGGAGATCCGGGTCCGCGAGGTGAAGGGGTTCACCCAGCGCAGGCCGTCCTGCCGGATCGTTCCCCGGTACCGCCCGAAGAGCTGGACCACCCGCGCCTCGCCCGGCGCCACCGTGTTCAGCCCGCGCATCGCGATGACGGAGGCGAGGAGGACGAGCACGCCCGCGACCAGCAGCGCGGCCTTGGCGCCGGCCGCGGTGACCGCCGAGGCGGCGGCGATGAGGCCGAAGGTGACCAGCAGCCCGGTCAGCCCGAGCAGCAGCGCGAGTCCGCCGCCGATGCTGTGCGCGGTGAACTCCCGCACCCGTGGGGCGGGCATCTCGGGTGCGTCGTGCGTGTCGTGCGTGGACATGGGTGGTCCCCCCCGTTCGTGTAGCGGTGCCGTTTCGTCTAGCACTGCTCTATCTAAGTGATAACACTTTACCGCGTCATGGCAACCTCGAGCCCCGTTCGTACGTCGGTTCCCATGGGATGGGTGCTGATTGTCACGTCCGTAAAAGAGCGGATCGGGCGCCCTTTGTCATAGAGAGCGGTGTTAGCTTTCTGAGCTGACCAGAGCCAGACACCTGTGTGACAGCCGAGACGGGGAGCAGACGTACTCATGGGGCGAGCGGAAGAACGAAGAGCGCGACAGCGCGGTGGCGGTGGCCACCGGGCGGCGCCCAGGCGCCGCTCGTCGGGTGGGGCGGCTGCCGGGTCCACCGGCCCGGGCAAGCCCGCCAAGGGCCGCATACGCAGACTGTTCACCTGGAAGAAGATCCTCGGCACGTTCCTCGGCCTCTGCCTGCTGTGCATCGGGTCCTTCGTCGTGCTGTACCTGGTGGTCGACGTGCCCGAGGGCAACAAGGCGGCGCAGCGCCAGAGCAACATCTACAAGTACAGCGACGGCAAGATCCTGGCCCGCAAGGGCACGGTAAACCGCGAGATCGTCGACCTCGCCAAGGTCCCGAAGAAGGTCCAGCTGACCTTCGTGGCGGCCGAGAACAAGTCCTTCTACAAGGACGTCGGCGTCGACTTCCGGGGCACCGCCCGCGGTCTGATCAACACGCTCTCCGGCAGGGGCAAGCAGGGTGGTTCGACGATCACCCAGCAGTACGTCAAGAACTACTACCTCAACCAGGACCAGACCGTCACGCGCAAGCTGAAGGAACTGGTCATCTCGCTGAAGGTGGACCGCCAGAAGTCCAAGGACGACATCCTCGCGGGCTACATCAACACCAGCTACTACGGCCGCAACGCCTACGGCATCCAGGCCGCCGCGCAGGCCTACTACGGGATCGACGCCGAGAAACTGAACGTTGAACAGGGCGCGTATCTCGCCGCGCTGCTGCAGGCGCCGAGCCAGTACGACTGGGCCGTCGCCTCGGAGACCAGTAAGAAACTGGTGACGAACCGCTGGAACTACGTCCTGGACAACATGGTCGAGGAGGGCTGGCTGCCCAAGGCCGAGCGCGACACCATGACGTTCCCGAAGCCCAAGGCGCCCAAGGGCGCGCCCGGTCTGGACGGGCAGAAGGGCTATCTGGTCGAACTCGCCAACCAGCAGCTCGAGCAGCAGCTGATGGACAGGGACGGCCTGACGCAGTCCCAGGCGGAGAACGCGGTCGTGGACCAGGGCTGGACCATCACCCTGAACATCGACCGGAAGAAGCAGGCCGCGCTGGAGAAGGCCGTCAAGTCGCAGCTGACAAGCAAGCTCGACCCCAAGAAGCGCAAGGTCGACCGGAACGTCCAGGCCGGCGCCGTCTCGGTCGACCCCAAGACGGGCCACATCGTCGCCCTGTACGGCGGCGTGGACTACTACAAGCACTACTACAGCAACGCGACCCGCCGGGACTACCAGCCCGCCTCGACGTTCAAGCCGCTGATCCTGGCCGCCGCGCTGGAGAACCAGGCCAAGACGCAGAACGGCACGGCGATCACCGCGAGCACGAAGTACGACGGCACCAGCCGCCGCCCGGTCGTGGACCAGGGCACCAAGGTCGGCTTCGCCCCGCCCAACGAGGACGACCACAACTACGGCCCCATCACCGTCCAGACGGCCATGAACCAGTCCGTCAACTCGGTCTTCGCGCAGATGGGCGTCGACGTGGGCATGGACAAGGTGATGAGCACCGCCAAGACGCTGGGCATGGACACCAAGGGCATGCAGGCGGTACCCGCGCAGACCCTGGGCTCCATGGGCGCCAGCCCGCTGGAGATGGCCGGCATCTACGCCACCTTCGACAACCACGGCGCGAAGGTGACGCCGTCGATCATCAAGTCCGCGGAGAGCAAGAGCCGTACGGTCGAGATGCCCGACCCGATCGGCGGCTCGGTGATCACGCGCACCGCCGCCGACACGGTGACCTCGGTGCTGACCGGCGTGGTCGACGACGGTACGGCCCGTGAGTCGGTGGCCGGCAACCCGCTGCGCAACGGCCAGCAGGTGGCGGGCAAGACGGGTACGTCGGACAAGAACAGGTCCGCCTGGTTCACCGGCTACACACCCGACCTGGTCACCTCGGTGGGCCTGTTCGGCGAGGATCCCAAGCCCCCCAACCGCCATGTCCCGCTGTACGGGGCAGGCGGCGAGCCGCGCGTCAACGGCGGTGGTTACCCGGCGAAGATCTGGGCGGCCTACACCTTCGGCGTCACGGACAGGGTCAAGTTCGACCTGAACACCACCCAGGGCGCGGCCGTCGAGCCGACCGACACGCCGACCTGGTCGTCGTCGCCGACCAAGACCCCGTCCCAGTCGCCGACCTCCCAGTCGCCGAGCCCGTCCGACACGCCGACGCAGTCGCCGACCCAGACCCCGACCACCCAGCCGCCGACCCAGACCCCGACGACCAGGCCGCCGACGACGACTCCGCCGGTCACACCGACGGGTGACATCACCGACAACCCGCTCAACCCGGCCGACCAGCAGTGACGCCATGACAGCGCGGAGGGCGCCCGGACAGTCCGGGCGCCCTCCGCGCCGTGTCGGCCTGCTCGGCCCCGCGACGGCCGCGAACCGGGCCTAACCGCGGTTCAGTTCGAACCAGACGACCTTGCCGGTGCTCAGCCGGGTCGCGCCCCACCGCCTGGCCAGTCGGTTCACCAGATACAGCCCGCGTCCGCCCTCGTCCGTCGCGCGCGCCTGCCGCAGCCGCGGCAGCTGCGGCACGTCGTCGCCGACCTCGCAGCGCAGCACGTCGGTGCGCAGTAGCCGGAGGGTGACCGGACGGGACGCGTAGCGCACGGCGTTGGTGACGACCTCGCTCACCAGCAGCTCCACCGAGTCGGTGAGGTCCTCCAGACCCCAGCGGGCGAGCGCGCGCCGGGCCAGCCGGCGGGCCCGGCCGGGGGCTGCGTCCTCCGGCTCCAGGAACCAGTACGCCACGTCGCTCGGCGCGATCCCGTCGAAGCGGGCGGCGAGCAGCGCGATGTCGTCGTCCCGGTCGCCCGGACCGAGCATGTCGAGCACCTCGTCGCACAGGGCCTCGAGGGGCGGAGGATGGTCGGGACCGGTCAGCTGGGCGGTCGCCGCCAGCTTCTCGCGCAGCTGCTCTATGCCGGTCCACACGTCCCGCAGCCGGGACTCGACCAGACCGTCGGTGTAGAGGAGCAGCGTGGCCCCGGCGGGCGCGTCCAGCTCCACGGCCTCGAAGTCGACCCCGCCCACGCCGATCGGCGCGCCCGGCGGCACCCGCAGCACCTCGGCCCGCCCGCCCAGGTGCAGCAGCACCGGCGGAGGATGGCCGGCGTTGGCGATGGTGATGCGGTGCGAGACCGGGTCGTACACGGCGTACAGACAGGTCGCCATCCGGTCGCTGCCCAGGCGCTGGGCCTGTTCGTCGAGGTGGTGCAGCACCTCCTGCGGCGGCAGGTCGAGCCCGGCCAGGGTCTGCGCGGTGGTACGCAGCTGGCCCATGATCGCGGCAGACGTCATGGAGTGGCCCATGACGTCCCCGACGACCAGCGCGACCCGGCTGCCGGGTAGCGGGATGGCGTCGTACCAGTCGCCGCCGACCCGGGCCGTCTCGGCCGCAGGGAGATAGCGGGAGGCCAGCCGGACGCCCGTCGGGCGCGGCAGGGTCTCCGGGAGCATGGTGCGCTGCAGCTCGTCGGCGATGTAGGCCTCGCGGCCGTACAGCACCGCCTTGTCGATGCCCAGGGCGCTGTGCGTGGCCAGCTGGGCGGCGACCAGCAGGTCGTCGGCCTCGAAGGCCGGGCGCTCCGGGCGGCGCAGGAAGAGCGCGGCACCGATGACCCGGCGGCGGCCGCGCAGCGGGGCGAGGATCGCGTGCTGGCCGTCGGGGACGACCGACTCGCCGCTCTCGCCCAGGAGTTCGGGCAGTGCGGCGCGGGCGGCGGGCGCGTCCGCGAACACGGGACGTACCCCGCGCAGCACCTCGTTCAGCGCGCCGCCCGGCCGCACCTCGCACAGCTCGGCGGTCAGCGAGGACAGCTCCGACAGTCCCGTCAGCTCCGACGGCTCGGGCTCCGGGGGCTGCACGGGCAGGAAGCCGCCCTCGGTGTCACGTTCCTCCGGAATCCGGTCCGTGCGCCGCAGCCGCAGCACGACGGGTCCCGTGGGCCGCTCGTCGCCCACCGGCAGCGGGTCGCGCAGATAGACGAGGATGGCGTCCGAGAAGGTCGGCACAGTGGCCCGGCACAGGCCCATCACGATCTCGTCGAGGTCGATACCGCGGGCGATCCGCCGGGTCGCGGCGCCCACGAACCGCAGCCGGTCCCCGTCCCGCCGCATCGGCATCGGCCGCCCGGGCGGCAGCCCCCGCCCGGTACGGCGGTCCTGGCCACCGGTGGCGTGCTCCTGCTCGGCGCCGGGCTGCGGCGGAATGCCCTCCGGCGTGGGACGCGGGCGGTGCGTATCGGTCTCGGCGGCGGCCGGCTGCGAGTGCTCGGGGCGATTGACTGGGGGCTCCTTCCCCTTGCCGCAGGGCGCGGTCGTACCGGGCGAAGAGGGCGTCTCGCCGGTGCGGGCCTGCGCGGGTAAGGCGGTGGCGCCGAGCGGCTTCGGGGAACGCAGGAGCGCCCCGCGGGGCTCCGCGGGGTCGACGCCCGGCTGGGGGCGGTCGTAGGAGGGGGTGGGGTGCTCCGTCACGCGTTTCGAATCCATCCGTCCGGGGCTGCGCGCCGCGCGCGCAGTTCGTCCCGCAGAAATCCCGATACCCGGAATACGTGCCCCGGGAACGGAATTCCCGCGTGGTCAGGAGTTGTTCCTGTGCAACCGGCGAACCTTCTCGGGCCCGTGCCGGTGTTGCCCTCGTACCCCTCGCTCACGTCCTGCCGCCCCTCGGTGACGTTCGGTCAAGCCCGGCACATGTTCCGGGAGTTACTGCTGCGCACCCTTGCGGAGGACGATCCTACGGTTGTGGACCGGGGGCGCATCAAGGGTCTCATGAGGACACATGCGCCGGCATACGGTCCCAGTCCTCCGGAAGTGAAGGTACAGCCCACGACGGATCCGGGCGCCAGTGCTGCCAGCCTTCCGAGAACGGCGGCCCCCAGGAGCGGATCACGTCCACCACGGCCTGCCCCGCCTCCCGCACCTGCCCGGCCAGCCGGGCGTCCATCAGCCCGTCCCGCTGGGCCTGCGCGAACTCGTCCTCGTCACGCCAGTGCCAACTGCGGTCCGGGTGAACGGAGATGTCCAGAAAATGGTCCTCGGAGTCCACTCCGCCGTCCCAACGGGCCAGCGGCTGCTCAAGATTGACGTACCAGTTCTTGAAATGCCAGCCCGGCTCCCAGAACAGCCACACCGACCAGGGTTCGCCGGGCCGGGCCAGCTTCAGCACTCCCGTGCCGAACCAGCGGCCGACTTCCACGGTACGCGGCTTGGTGTACCGGGACTCCAGCGGCTCCACGTGCACCGGCGTACCGTCGGCGAGCACCGGCTTCATGCACTCGGTGCCCGGCGCCATCCACACGGCGAGCAGGTCCGCGTCGTCCCGGACGACGGTGACGGGGCGTGCGATGTGGAAGCGCTCGCCTGCGTTCTCCCGGTACCGCCACAGGATGTGACTGCCGGGCGCCCAGTAGCCCGCCGAGCCGCCCGCTTCCGCACGCTCCATGCGTCTCACCGCTCCGCCGTCTGCCATGCACAGATATTAGGTGCCGTAGGCATACGACGCTGCGGTACGCGTCACGGTTCTGGCCCGGCGGGGCCAATGGTCCGCCGGTCGTCACGGACGCGTCATACGCAGGACATCCAGCGCCTCGTCGAGCTGCTCCAGGGTGAGCTCGCCGCGCTCCACGTACCCGCTCTCCAGCACCACTTGGCGGATGGTCTTCCGTGCCGCGAGGGCCTTCTTGGCGACCTTCGCGGCTTCCTCGTACCCGATGTACTTGTTCAGCGGGGTGACCACGGAGGGTGACGACTCGGCGTACTCACGGGCCCGTTCCCGGTCGGCGGTGATCCCGTCGACGGTGCGGTCGGCGAGCAGCCGCGAGACGTTGGCGAGCAGCCGGACCGACTCCAGCACGTTCTTCGCGATGACCGGGAGCATCACATTGAGCTCGAAGTTCCCGGAGGCGCCGGCGGTGGCGATGGTCATGTCGTTGCCGACGACCTGAGCGCAGACCATGAGCACGGCCTCCGGGACGACCGGGTTGACCTTGCCGGGCATGATCGAGGAGCCCGGCTGGAGGTCCGGGAGCCGGATCTCGGCGAGTCCCGTGCGCGGCCCCGACGCCATCCAGCGCAGATCATTGGCGATCTTCGTGAGTCCGACGGCGATGGTCCGCAACTGCCCGCTGGTCTCCACGATCCCGTCGCGTGCCCCCTGCGCCTCGAAGTGGTCGCGCGCCTCGGTGAGCGGCAGCCCGGTGGCGTGGGCGACCTCCTCGATCACGGCGGCGGAGAACCCGGGCGGGGTGTTGATACCGGTCCCCACGGCCGTGCCGCCCAGCGGCAGCTCGGCCAGCCTCGGCAGGGAGGCGTTCAGCCGCTCGATCCCGTACCGCACCTGGGCCGCGTATCCGCCGAACTCCTGGCCCAGCGTCACGGGCGTGGCGTCCATCAGATGGGTCCGCCCCGACTTCACCACGTCACCGAACTCCGCGGCCTTGCGCTCCAGGGAGCCGGCGAGGTGCTCCAGGGCCGGGATCAGATCGCGGGTGACGGCGGCGGTGGCGGCGATGTGAATCGACGACGGAAAGACGTCGTTGGACGACTGGGAGGCGTTGACGTGGTCGTTGGGATGCACGTCCCGGCCGAGCCGCCCACTCGCCAGCGTGGCGATGACCTCGTTGGCGTTCATGTTGGACGAGGTGCCGGACCCCGTCTGGAACACGTCCACCGGGAAGTGCTCGTCCCACTTGCCCTCGGCCACCTCCGCGGCCGCGTCCTGGATGGCCTCGGCGACATCCTTGTCGAGCACCCCGAGCCCGGCGTTCACCTTCGCCGCGGCCCCCTTGATCCGGGCGAGCGCCTCGATGTGGGCACGCTCGATGCGCTGCCCGGAAACGGGAAAGTTCTCCACGGCACGCTGAGTCTGAGCCCGCCACTTGGCCCCGACGGGGACACGGACCTCACCCATGGAATCGCGCTCGATGCGGTATTCAGTCATGCCGGGTACAGCGACGAGGGCGGCATGGATGTTCCGTCCCTTGGGCCACCCGGGTGGGCCACCGTGTCGCCTTCAGCACCGCCGACGCTCGGGTTGCAGGGGTGGAGCCCCGCGAGGGGTGCAGGCGCGGAGCCCCTGAGGATGGGACGGGTAGGGGCGGCGGGGGCGAGAACCGCCCCCGCCGCACCCCACGCGCTACGCCAGCCCCGGCCCCCGCACCGGAATCGACGTGAACGTCGGCTGAGGAGCCGGGTCCTGGAAGAAGTCGTCGCCCTTGTCGTCGACGACGATGAAAGCCGGGAAGTCCTCCACCTCGATCTTCCAGACCGCCTCCATGCCGAGCTCCTCGTACTCGACGACCTCGACCTTCTTGATGCAGTCCTGGGCGAGCCGCGCGGCCGGCCCACCGATCGAACCGAGGTAGAAGCCGCCGTGCGCGGCACACGCGTCCGTGACCTGCTTGCTGCGGTTGCCCTTGGCGAGCATCACCTTGGAACCGCCCGCCGCCTGGAACTGCTCGACGTAGGAGTCCATGCGCCCGGCCGTGGTCGGACCGAAGGATCCGGAGGCGTAGCCCTCGGGGGTCTTCGCCGGGCCGGCGTAGTACACCGGGTGGTCCTTCAGGTACTGCGGCATCTCCTCACCCGCGTCCAGCCGCTCCTTGATCTTGGCGTGCGCGATGTCACGCGCCACGACCAGCGGGCCGCTGAGGGACAGCCGCGTCTTGACCGGGTACTTGGTCAGCTCGGCCAGGATCTCGTCCATCGGCTGGTTCAGGTCGATGCGGACGACGTCACCCTCGGACTCCAGGTGCTCGTCCGTCGTCTCCGGCAGGAACCGCGCCGGGTCCGTCTCCAGCTGCTCCAGGAAGACGCCCTCGGCGGTGATCTTCGCGACGGCCTGGCGGTCCGCCGAGCAGGACACGGCGATCGCCACCGGGCAGGAGGCACCGTGGCGGGGCAGACGCACCACACGGACGTCGTGGCAGAAGTACTTGCCGCCGAACTGCGCGCCGATACCGATCTTCTGCGTCAGCTCGAAGACCTTCTCCTCCAGCTCCTTGTCCCGGAACCCGTGCCCGAGCGGCGAGCCCTCGGCCGGGATCTCGTCCAGGTAGTGCGCGGAGGCGTACTTCGCGGTCTTCAGGGCGTACTCGGCGCTCGTACCACCCACCACGATCGCCAGGTGGTACGGCGGACAGGCGGCCGTACCCAGCGAACGGATCTTCTCCTCCAGGAACTTCATCATGGAGGCCTCGTTCAGGACCGCCTTCGTCTCCTGGTACAGGAACGACTTGTTGGCGGAGCCGCCGCCCTTCGCCATGAACAGGAACTTGTACGCGCCGCCGTCGGTCGCGTACAGCTCGATCTGCGCCGGGAGGTTGGAGCCGGTGTTCTTCTCCTCCCACATGGTGAGCGGAGCCATCTGCGAGTAGCGCAGGTTCAGCCTGGTGTAGGCGTCGTGGATGCCGTGGGACAGCGCCTTCTCGTCCTCACCTTCGGTGAGGACGTTCTGGCCGCGCTTGCCCATCACGATCGCCGTGCCGGTGTCCTGGCACATGGGCAGCACACCGGCCGCCGCGATGTTCGCGTTCTTCAGCAGATCAAGGGCGACGAACTTGTCGTTCGCCGACGCCTCCGGGTCGTCGATGATGCGGCGCAGCTGCGCCAGGTGGGCCGGGCGCAGATAGTGCTGGATGTCGTGGATGGCCTCCTCGGCCAGCTTGCGCAGTGCCTCCGGCTCCACCTTGAGGAATGTCCGCCCGTCGGCCTCGAAGGTGGAGACACCTTCGGAGGTCACCAGCCGGTACGGGGTGGTGTCCTCTCCCAGGGGGAGCAGATCGGTGTACGCGAACTCAGGCATCTTCGCCCATTCCTCACTCGACAGGCAGCTTTTCCCAGGCGGCTCGCCTCCGGGGCACCTGAGCCTGTGCGCGGAGCCCGACCGTGCTCAGCCCTTCGGGCCTTTGCGCGCTCGGACTCCGCGCACAGGCGCGCCCCTTCGGCTCACTCGCCTGTGGCCCGTCGGCGCCGGCGGGCCTCACCAGCGTAGAACCTGCCGTCGGCGCGGAACCTGTGAGGTAAGGCTCAGTGCGCGACGCGCGGGGTTGTCCACACCCCTAGTCGCGATCTATCGCGTTTCGGTACGCTGCTGCCGTGGACCTTCAGAAGCACGCCCAGCAGGAGCGCACGGCGCCTCCCGTCGCCGAACTGCGCGCCTCGGACGCCGACCGTGACCGCATCGCCGACATCCTGCGCGACGCCCTCGCCGAGGGGCGCCTGACCGCCGACGAGCACGCCGAGCGCGTGGAGGGGGTGCTGAACGCCAAGACGGTGGGTGAGCTGGAGGTCTTCATCCGGGACCTGCCCGCCGCCCACGAGCGTCCGGCCGCCCCGGCCTACACGCCCGTGCCGCCCCGCCCCGCGCCGGGCGAGATACCCGCCGAGGCCGACGCCAACGTTGTCGCCGTGTTCAGCAGCGCCATGCGCCGGGGGCGCTGGCGCGCCGGGCGCCGTCTGCACGCGTACGCGGTCTTCGGCACCGTCGAGATCGACCTCAGCGAAGCGATCTTCGAGTACCAGCATGTCGTGATCAAGGCGGTCTCGGTCTTCGGCGACGTCCAGATCCGCGTGCCGGAGAACGTGTCGCTGCGCGGCACCGGCGGTGGTGTCCTCGGCAACTTCGAGGTCTCCCCGCTGGATTCGGTCGAGTCCGAGGCTCCCGTGGTCTATGTGGACGGGTGGGCCGTACTGGGCAATGTCGAGGCGCGGCCGAAGCGCGGCAAGCTCGTCGCGGACATCCTCGACCGTGTTCAGGGCAAGGTCGACAGGACGTTGCGCAAACATCTCGATCGTTGACGGTTGTGAATCGGGCCGGAAACGGAAGGAATCGGTCCTCCTGCGGACGGCGCACAGGGTCGTGAACAAGCCGCCGCGCGCCTGCGGTTCGGAACGCAGTGCATAGGCTCGCGTACAGCGGGTAGGGCTTGCAGCATCGTCTCTCGCTCGCGAAGCCGTCGTCAGGAGTAGACCGTGCTGCAACCGCCGCATTCGTCCCTGCAGGTAGCTGCCGTTCCGGCCCAGCGGGGGCCGGCGCAGGACAGGGACCAAGACGCACCCTGGCACACCGAGGCGGTGTGCCGGCGCGACGAGGCCGGCCTGTTCTTCGCACCTTCCAAGGAGCCCACGGCGGCCAGGCTGTCGCGAGAGGAGGCGGCCAAGCGGGTCTGCGCGCGTTGCCCGGTGATGGTCGAGTGCCGCGAGCACGCACTGCTGCAGCCCGAGCCGTACGGCGTCTGGGGCGGCCTCACCGCGGCCGAACGCCGGGTGGTTCTGGCCCGGCGGCGCCGCCGCGACATGGAACTGAAGAAGACGGCCCGGACGGTGACCCGCATAGCGCAGGCGGGCTAGGACGTGCAGAGGCGCCCCCTCCGCACCAGGGGGCGCCCCTTGTGAGCCTTGAGCGTGAGCTGCTACGCGGCTACTTCGCCCTGTCGAAGTCGATCGCGCTGTACGCACGCAGCTTGCTCAGCCGGTGCTCCGAGTCGATCCGGCGCACCGTGCCGGACTTCGACCGCATCACGATCGAGTCGGTCGTGGCGGTCTCCGACCGGTACCGCACACCCCGCAGCAGCTCACCGTCGGTGATGCCGGTGGCGACGAAGAAGACGTTCTCGCCGGAGACCAGGTCGTTCGTGGTGAGGACCCGGTCGAGGTCGTGTCCGGCGTCGATGGCCCGCTGCCGCTCCGCGTCGTCCTTCGGCCAAAGCTTGCCCTGGATGGTGCCGCCGAGGCACTTCACGGCGCAGGCCGAGATGATGCCCTCGGGGGTGCCGCCGATGCCCAGCAGCAGGTCCACGCCGGTGCCCTCGCGCAGCGCGTAGATCGAGCCGGCGACATCGCCGTCCGAGATCAGCTTGATGCGCGCGCCGGCCTCCCGGACCTCCTTGATGATGCCGTCGTGCCGCGGCCGGTCGAGGATGACGACGGTGACGTCCTCGGGCGTGGAGCGCTTGGCCTTGGCGATCCTGCGGATGTTGACGGCCACGGGCGCGTCGATGTCGACGAAGTCGGCGGCCTCGGGGCCGGTGACCAGCTTGTCCATGTAGAACACGGCGGACGGGTCGAACATCGAGCCGCGGTCGGCGGCGGCCAGCACCGCGATCGCGTTCGGCATGCCCTTGGCGGTCAGCGTGGTGCCGTCGATCGGGTCGACGGCGATGTCGCACTCGGGGCCGGTCCCGTCACCGACGCGCTCCCCGTTGAAGAGCATCGGTGCTTCGTCCTTCTCGCCCTCGCCGATGACGACGACGCCGTTCATCGAGACGGTGGAGACGAGGGTGCGCATGGCGCGTACCGCCGCGCCGTCGGCGCCGTTCTTGTCACCGCGCCCGACCCAGCGCCCCGCGGCCATCGCGGCGGCTTCGGTCACCCGGACGAGTTCCAGGGCGAGGTTGCGGTCGGGAGCCTCGGAGGGTACTTCCAGCTCGGAGGGCAGATGATGATTCTCGGTCATCGGAGCGCACCTTTCTGATACGGCGACGGCCGGACGAGGGTTTCCTCACGACTCTATCGTTGGGCAGACATAATGAGCAGAGCCCCCCACGGATGAGCGCGACGGACACCTGCGACGATAGGGGGCGTGGCAGGTTCGAACGGCAAGCAGAAGACGGTCCGGGACATGATCCTCTCCCTGGCCCTCATCGGGGTCGCGGCGGGCGTGATCTATCTCTTCGTCCCGCACGACGACCACACTCCCGACCTCAAGCGGGTGGACTACCGCGTGGAGCTCCTGACGGCGCGCCGCGCCGCGGCCTACCCGGTGGCCGCGCCCGAGGGGCTGCCGGACACCTGGAAGGCGACCTCCGTGCGCTTCCGGGGGGAGAACTTCGACCGCTGGCACCTGGGCTTCCAGAACCCCGACGGTGAGTACGTGCAGGTCGAGCAGTCGACTCAGAAGCGCGCCGAGTTCATCGACGAGGCCAGCCAGGGCGCGAGCGCGACCAAGGTCACCGAGCGGATCGGCGACCGCACCTGGACGCGCTACAGCGGCGGCCGCTACGACGCCCTCGTCCTGGAGGACACACCCGGTTCCACGACGGTGGTGGCGGGTACGGCGTCGTTCGCGCAGCTGACGAAGATGGCGCAGGCGCTGAAGACGGCGTGAGCGCCCGCGCATACGAGATATGAGCGCCCGCGCCCACGAGACGTGAGTGCCCGCGCGTACGAGAGAGGCCCCCGGCTGTGCCGGGGGCCTCTGCGTGTCTGCGTCGCGCGTCAGACGGTGGTGATGACGTCGTCGTACGCCAGTCGCGGCGAGCGCGGGAACCAGGCGCCCTCGCCCGGCTTGCCGATGTTGACGACCATCAGCGGGGTGTGGTCGTCGTCCAGGAACTCCTTCTGGACGCCGGCGAAGTCGAGACCGGTCATCGGGCCGGCGGCCAGGCCGGCGGCGCGGATGCCGATGATGAAGTACGCGGCCTGGAGGGCGGCGTTCATCGCGGCGGAACCCTCACGGACCGGGCGCTCGCCGAAGAACACGTCCTTGGCCTGCGGGAAGTGCGGGAAGAGGGCCGGCAGCTCCTCGTGGAACTCGTTGTCCGCGGAGAGGATCGCGACCAGCGGGGCGGTGGCCGTCTTGGCCTGGTTGCCCTCGGCCATGTGCTGGACCAGGCGCTCGCGTGCCTCGGGGGAGCGGACCAGGGTGATGCGCAGCGGGGACTGGTTGAAGGCGGTCGGGCCGTACTTGACGAGGTCGTAGATCGCCTGGACCTGCTCCTCGGTCACCGGCTCGTCGGTGAAGGTGTTCGCGGTGCGGGCCTCGCGGAACAGCAGGTCCTGGGCGGCGGAGTCAAGAACGAGAGACATGCGTGAACTTCCTCGAATGCGTGTCCGGTCCGGGAAGGGCCGGACCTGCTTACGCACCCGAACGTACGTCAATAAAGTTCAAGCTTCAACCAAAACCGGGGCGTGGTGATCCGCTTCACAGCTGACCAGCGCCAACGGCTACTCGCCCGCCTCTTCCGCCTCCTCGGCCGTCTCCTCCTCGGCCAGCGCCGCGTCCAGCCGGGCCCGCGCACCCTCCAGCCAGCGCCGGCACACCCGGGCCAGCTCCTCGCCGCGCTCCCACAGGGCCAGGGACTCCTCCAGGGTCGTCCCCCCGGCCTCCAGCCGCCGCACGACCTCGATCAGCTCGTCGCGCGCCTGCTCGTAGCCGAGCGCCTCATCCACCTTGCCGGTCATCCACTCACCCTAAGAATCGACTCGTACGGAGAACTCACCCTCGGCGACCCGCGCCCGCAGCGCCTCGCCCGCGGCCACCTCGTCCGGGTCCCGCACCACATGGCCGTCGGACTTCTGCAGCACCGCGTAACCGCGCTTCAGCGTCGCCGCGGGGGACAGGGCCACCACGCGCGCGTGCGTGTGCGTCAGCTCGGAGTCGGCCCGGTCGAGGAGGTGCCCGAGCGTGCGCCGGGAGCGCTCGACCAGCGATGCGACCTGATCGGCCCGCTCGTCGACCATGCGGTGCGGATCCTCCATCGAGGGCCGGGCCAGCGCATGGGCCAGCCCGCGCTCCTCCCGCTCGATGAACGCCCCCACGCACCGCCGCGCCCGGTCCCGCAGCAGGCGCACCCGCTCGAACTCCTCGCCCACGTCCGGCACGACCTTCTTGGCGGCGTCCGTCGGGGTCGAGGCGCGCAGGTCGGCGACATGGTCGAGCAGCGGGTTGTCCGGCTCGTGCCCGATCGCGGACACCACCGGCGTACGGCAGGCGGCCACCGCGCGGACGAGCTGCTCGTCGGAGAACGGCAGCAGGTCCTCGACGCTGCCGCCGCCACGAGCGACGATGATCACATCGACGTCCTCCAGCTCGTCGAGCTCCTTCACCGCCTGCACCACCTGCGGCACCGCGTGCACACCCTGCACGGGCACGTTGCGCACCTCGAAGCGCACGGCGGGCCAGCGGTGCCGCGCGTTCTCCAGCACGTCCCGCTCCGCGGCCGAGGCGCGGCCGCAGACCAGGCCGATGAGCTGGGGGAGGAAGGGCAACGGCTTCTTACGCCCGGGCGCGAAGAGCCCCTCCGCCGCCAGCGTCTTCTTCAGCCGCTCCAGCCGGGCCAGCAGCTCCCCGACCCCCACCGGCTTTATCTCGGCGGCCCGCAGCGACAGCTGCCCGCGCGGCGCGTACCACTCGGGCTTCGCGTGCACGACGACCCGGGCGCCCTCGCCCACGACATCGGCGACGGCGTCGAACACCTGCCGGTAGCAGGTGACGCTCACCGAGATGTCGTACGACGGATCGCGCAGCGTCAGGAACACCACGCCGGCCCCCGGCCGCCGCGACAGCTGTGTGATCTGCCCCTCGACCCACACCGCCCCGAGCCGGTCGATCCAGCTCCCGATGAGCCGCGACACCTCACCGACGGGCAGCGGTGCGTCCGCGGACGTGTTGACAGCCATGCGCCGAGGTTAACGGCCGCCGCTGACATCCCGGCCCGATCTTCGGCCTCCGCACGCGGCCTTACGATGGTTCCCATGACTGCTTCGCCAGGCCGCCGTGTCCTGCTCGCCGCCCCCCGTGGCTACTGCGCGGGTGTGGACCGCGCCGTGATCGCCGTCGAGAAGGCCCTGGAGCAGTACGGGGCCCCGATCTATGTCCGGCACGAGATCGTCCACAACAAGTACGTCGTACAGACCCTGGAGAAGAAGGGCGCGATCTTCGTCGAGCGGACGGAGGAGGTCCCGCCCGGCAACATCGTCATGTTCTCCGCGCACGGGGTCGCCCCCGTGGTGCACGAGGAGGCCGAGCGCGGCCGCCTCGCCACCATCGACGCCACCTGCCCCCTGGTCACCAAGGTCCACAAGGAAGCCGTCCGCTTCGCCAAGGAGGACTACGACATCCTCCTGATCGGGCACGAGGGCCACGAGGAGGTCATCGGCACCTCCGGCGAGGCCCCCGACCACATCCAGCTCGTCGACGGCCCCGAGGACGTCGCCAAGGTCGAGGTCCGCGACGAGTCCAAGGTCGTCTGGCTCTCCCAGACCACCCTCTCCGTCGACGAGACCATGGAGACGGTCGACGCCCTGAAGGAGAAGTTCCCGCAGCTCATCTCACCTCCCAGCGACGACATCTGCTACGCCACGCAGAACCGTCAGCTCGCCGTGAAGCAGATGGGCGCCGAGGCGGAGCTGGTGATCGTCGTCGGCTCCCGCAACTCCTCCAACTCCAAGCGGCTCGTCGAGGTCGCCAAGCTCGCCGGCTCCCGCGAGGCCCACCTGGTGGACTTCGCCGACGAGATCGACGAGGCCTGGCTCCAGGGCGTGACCACGGTCGGTGTCACCTCCGGCGCCTCCGTCCCGGACGTCCTGGTGGAGCAGGTCCTTCAGTGGCTCGCCGAGCGCGGCTACGGGGACGTCGAGATCGTCAAGGCGGCCGAGGAGTCCATCACCTTCTCGCTGCCCAAGGAACTCCGCCGCGACCTGCGCGAGGAGGCGGCGTCCCTGGCCGCTGAGCGCGGTGGCTCGGGTACGTCGGACGCGTGATGGGCACCCCGCCCAGGACGTGACTGTCAGTCGCACGACGTAACGTAGAGCCATGCAGATCTTCGGCGTGGACATCGGTGGATCCGGGATCAAGGGCGCCCCTGTGGAGCTGGAGCGGGGCGACCTGGCGGAGGAGCGCTTCAAGGTGCTCACTCCGCAGCCGGCGACGCCCGACGCGGTGGCCGACGGCGTCAAGGAGGTCGTCGAGCACTTCGGCTGGACGGGCCCGGTCGGGCTCACCTTCCCGGGCGTGGTCACCGGCGGCGCCATGATCCGTACGGCCGCCAATGTGGACAAGAGCTGGGTCGACACGGACGCGCGC
Source organism: Streptomyces sp. HUAS 15-9 (assembly GCF_025642155.1). Classification (NCBI taxonomy): domain Bacteria; kingdom Bacillati; phylum Actinomycetota; class Actinomycetes; order Kitasatosporales; family Streptomycetaceae; genus Streptomyces; species Streptomyces qianjiangensis. The sequence goes on from NZ_CP106798.1 coordinate 5,603,937, forward strand.
GCCCTGTTCAGCGACCGCCTGGGCGGCCATGACGTCACGGTCGTCAACGACGCGGACGCGGCGGGCGTCGCCGAGATGAACTTCGGCGCCGGCCAAGGCCGCCGGGGCACGGTCATCCTGCTCACCTTCGGCACGGGCATCGGAAGTGCCGTGTTCGTCGACGGCGCCCTCGTCCCGAACACGGAACTGGGCCACCTCGAGCTGAACGGCCACGAGGCGGAGAAGCGGGCCTCCAGCAAGGTCAAGGACGACAACGACATGACGTGGGAGCACTGGGCCCGCCGGGTCCAGAAGTACCTCGCCCACGTCGAGATGCTGTTCTCCCCCGAGCTGTTCATCATCGGCGGCGGGGTCAGCCGCAAGTCCGACAAGTTCCTGCACCTGATCGAGGGCGTCAAGGCGGAGATGGTCCCGGCGCAGCTGCAGAACAACGCGGGCATCGTGGGAGCGGCGATGCGGGCGGCCAAGCACGGCTAGCGCGGCTGGTGCGGGTTGCGCTCACGCCCGTCGCCGGCGCCTGACCAGCCGGATCCTCCGGACGATCACGATCACACCGGCGATGAGCGTCCCCCCGTACAGCCACCCGGCCTGGGTGGCCAGCGCGGTCACCACGCCCATCAGCTCCCCGGCCGTCCCCCCGCTGCCGTCCGCGACGGGCAGCAGCCCCGCGGCGAAGGCGATCGGCACGACGACGGGCGCGATCATCAGATCGCTCCCGCGTACCCACAGCGCGGTCAGCACGCACACCGGCAGGAACAGCACGCCGTACACCGTCAGGGACGCCCCGAACAGCAGCTGGTCGAGGTAGCCGAGCAGGAACATCACGGCCCCGCAGAACAGCCCGCCACCGAGTCCGGTGAGCCGGGGGTTCGGCATCCGCCGCGAGGGCCGTACCGGTCGGGCCGGACCGGGGGAGGGCCGTCGTACGCCCTCCGGACGGCGTCTTGCCTGGGGCGGCAATGACGCCGGCGGGGTGCCGCGTCGCGGTCCGTGCTGCGGGGGTCGCGTCCTGTGTTGCTCCACTGGACCAACTTAGGTCTGTTTATGTGCGGAATCGCCCCTCAGACACGCCGATGGGCAGAGCTTGGCCAACCGTTCGACGCGGCCGCCGGGGCCCCGCCGGGTACGCCGTAGACTGGTGGATCGGCCGGACTCCTGGCCCCCTGGCCCTCACCACATACGGGAAGTCGCAACGTGTCGCTCACGATCGGAATCGTCGGTCTGCCGAATGTCGGCAAGTCGACCCTGTTCAACGCCCTGACCAAGAACGACGTGCTCGCGGCCAACTACCCGTTCGCCACGATCGAGCCCAACGTGGGTGTGGTCGGCGTCCCGGACGCGCGCCTCACCAAGTTGGCCGAGATCTTCGGTTCGCAGCGGATCCTCCCGGCCACCGTCGACTTCGTCGACATCGCCGGCATCGTGCGCGGCGCCTCGGAGGGCGAGGGCCTGGGCAACAAGTTCCTCGCGAACATCCGTGAGTCCGACGCGATCTGCCAGGTCATCCGCGCCTTCAAGGACGAGAACGTCGTCCACGTCGACGGCAAGGTCTCGCCGAAGGGCGACATCGAGACGATCAACACCGAGCTGATCCTCGCCGACCTCCAGACCATCGAGAAGGTCCTGCCGCGCCTGCAGAAGGAGTCGCGGATCAAGAAGGACGTCGCGCCCAAGGTCAAGGCCGTCGAGGAGGCCAAGGAGATCCTCGAGAAGGGCGACACGCTCTTCGCGCACGGCATCGTCCAGGGCACCGAGCGCAACGAGCTCCTGCACGACCTGCACCTCCTCACCACCAAGCCGTTCCTCTACGTCTTCAACGTCGACGAGGAGGAGCTGATCGACGAGGACTTCAAGAACGAGCAGCGCGCCCTGGTCGCCCCCGCCGAGGCGATCTTCCTCAACGCCAAGCTGGAGGCGGACCTCGCCGAGCTCGACGAGGAGGACGCACTGGAGCTCCTGGAGTCGGTCGGCGCCGAGGAACCCGGCCTCACCACCCTCGCCCGCGTCGGCTTCGTCACCCTCGGCCTGCAGACCTACCTCACGGCCGGCCCGAAGGAAGCCCGCGCCTGGACCATCAAGAAGGGCGCCACCGCTCCCGAGGCCGCCGGTGTCATCCACACCGACTTCCAGAAGGGCTTCATCAAGGCCGAGGTCATTTCCTTCGCCGACCTGGTGGCAACGGGTTCGGTCGTCGAGGCCCGCGCCAAGGGCAAGGCGCGCATGGAGGGCAAGGAGTATGTGATGCAGGACGGGGACGTGGTGGAGTTCCGCTTCAACGTCTGACGGCCAGGACCGCCGCGGCACTCCCTGGTCACTCACCACCCATAGCGCGCCCCGGTGCCCCCGGTCCCGCGGGTCTCCACCGGTGTCTCGCCCCGCGCCCCGCACAGCCACAGCGTGGCGCCCAGTACCACCACCACCCAGGCTGTCCCGTGCCAGAAGTCGAGGGCGTAGGACGTGGCCAGGAGGGTGTGGGTCAGGGCGTCTGCCCACAGGTGCCAGAGGATGGCCGCGGTGGTCAGGGTGGCCACGACGGCGCAGGTGAGGCGTCGCGCGCGGGTCTGCGCCCGGACCGCCCAGCGCAGGCCCAGGGCCGAGCCCAGCAGGAACGCTGCGGACGGCAGCCAGGGGGCTTGATCCGGTAGCCGGGAGCCGTACGCGAAGAACGCTCCGTCCTCGATCCAGTCCGGCCGGTTCTTCACGACCTGGTCGGAGACGTCGTGGAGGGAGGTGACCAGGTCGCCCGCCTTCGGTGCCGCGTCGGTGGTCGCCTCGTGCCAGAGCTGGGAGCGGGAACGCCAGGTCGGGGGCGATTGCGAATCCGGCTTCCGTTTCGGCTTGGGCTTTTGACGGCGAGGGTGCTTGCCCCCTTGGTCGATCAGGGTGATCGCGGAAGCGGTGAAGGGGCCCGCCGCAATGGGGTGGTGAGCCGGGGCCGACGCCGAGTGCGGGGGCGAGGGCGGCGGCTGGGTGTAGGGCACCCAGCCGTACGTCGTGTAGCCGATCATGTCGAGCAGACCGATGGTGAACACCGTCAGCCACAACCATCTCAGGCGCAGCAGTCTGCGGTGCGCCAGGTCCATGGACTGTCGGCGGCGGGTGCGGGCCTGGTCGCGGTCGTCCGCAGAACGGGAGAAACGGGAGCCCAGGCTCCGGGCCGCCCGCCGGACCCCCTGGCTGAGCCGGCGGCGGGTGTCGATACGGCGGGCCCGCCCCAGATCGCGGCGGAACGCCATGACCTGCCGGTCGAAGGCCAGGGCCGCCGCCACCAGTCCCGCCGCCGTCGCGCCGAGCGGGCCCGTCGGTTCGCGGCCCAGCGATTCGGTCGTCTGGTCGTACAGACGGCTCCACCAGCGCGGGGTGCCCACGGCGGGCCGCACCTTCGACAGGCGCTCGCGGCAGTGCCGCAGGAAGTGCTCGTCGTCGACGAGCAGCCGGACCACGGTGGACAGCGCGAAATCCGGGTCGTACCAGCCGGGGCCCGCCGGGACCAGGTGCTGGGCCGCGTCGGCGCGCAACTCGTCGGTCTCGTCGTCGCGTTCGCGTTCCAACGCCAGCGCCGTACGCCCGGTCTCCTGGCGGGCCGTGTCCAGGGCTCTGGTCACCTTGTCGGACAGGCCGCGCAGCACCGGGCATCCGGGCTCGCCGCCGTGCCGGGCGCAGTTCTGCCGGGCCGCGCCGCGCAGCACGCCGCTGTCCAGCACCGCGCGCAGCACCGTGACGTCCTCGCGTGCGGCCAGGGCCAGCAGGCCGTCCTCGTCGATGACATCGCCCCGGAAACGCGGCTGGACGAACGGGAGGAACTCCGCCGCGAGCGCCGCCAGGGCCTGATCGGCCGCGTAGGGTTCACGCGGTGAGCGCAGGAGCCGGTACAGCGGGCTGTGGTCCGCCTGCGGGGCGATGGACTCCAGCCATGCGGCGAGCCGTTCGGTGTTGTCCAAGGAGCTGAGCCACAGCGGCCCGTTCGCGCCCGAGTCGATCAGGGCCGACACCAGTTCCCTCGGGTCGTCGTACGCACGCTCGCCGTACCGGAACGGCTCGGCGGGGGCTGACGCGGACTCCTGCTCCGCGCACCAGGCCCGTACCTCCTTTGCCCCCAGGCGGCCGCCGGTCAGCCGGTCGAGCAGGTCGTCCCACCGCGGGTCGCCCGTGTCGGCGGCCGGAGCGTGGAGAAGGGCGTCCGTCAGCTCCTCGGGGTCCTGGCCCGCCTCGATCCGCGGCCGGCCCGTGAGGAGTTCATGGACGGTGGCGGCCACGCTGACCCAGGCGCCGCGGACGCCCCAGCGGCCCCGCGGCACCAGATGGGCCGGTGCCAGATAGCGGGTCAGCGGCGGGCGCGGACCCCGTGCGCTTTCCTCGCCCAGCACGGCCGCACCGTCGATGTCCGCGAACACCAGCTCGGTGCCGCCCATCTCGCGCAGGTACAGCGTGTCCGGCGAGATGTTCACGGGGACCGCCGCGAAGTCGCGCTCCCAGGTCTCCAGCAGATCCGCCAGGCCGGTCAGCAGGGCCCGGACGGTCGGCTCGACCAGTCCGCCGAGACGGCCCGCAGGCCCGCCCGGCGCGGCGAGCGCATCGTCCAACGCCTTGCGCAGCGTCCCGCCACCCGGCAGCCGCAGGGCCTCCCAGGTGACGGTGCGGCTGCCGTCGGGCAGGGTCTCCACCCCGCTGTCGAGGCACTCCACGACGCCGGCGCTCCCGTTGCGCAGCCGTTCCTTCGCCGCGCTCGGCCTGAAGCCGCGCGCGTGCACCTTGAGCAGGACGATCCCCTGCGGAGTGTCCACCGGCGCGGCCAACCAGAGGCGCCCGCCGACGGCGGCCTCGGCGGGCAGCATCTCCAGGAGCCGGTAGCGGCGCCGGACGCCGAGCGGGAGTTCGACCTGTTCCTCGTCCGGCGTGCTCGCGGAGTCCGGCGTCGGTTCCTGGTCGCCCGCCGCGCCCGCGCCGCGCAGCAGGTCGTCGATGGGATCGGCCGCACCCGCCGTACCGCTGTCCCCGGCCGGTCCGGTGTGCGGGGGTGTGGTGGCCCGCGGGTGCCTGGCCTTCACGGTGTCGCAGTCGTGCTCGTCGCAGTAGGCGGTGGCGCACGGGTGCCCGCCGTCCCGGCAGTAGTACTTCACCGGTTGTTCTCCTTCTGAGCGGGGCCGGGCGTGGGGAGGGGAGGTCCGGGGTCAAGGGGTCCGTCGGCGGGTCCTGGTGGGGCGCCGGGGACGGTACGACCGCCCCGACGCCAGGACACCTGTCCGTGACGGAAGCCCGCTGTGCGCAACGCCCTTTCCAGCAGCGCCAGTTCACCCGACCTGGGAACGCCGATGAGCCAGGCGTCGGTGTCCGATGCCACGAGCTGCATGGGCGCGCGCTCGGGGCGGTGCTCCAGCCACGGGCCGTACCGCTCCCGCCCCAGCGGGGTGAGCGGGGTGACGATCTGGTTGGCCGAGCCGCGCCAGATCAGGGTGGTCGGCAGATCGGCCCGGAACGGCTCGCTGATCACCGTGTCCGCGAGGCCGCCGGTCACCTCGGGAGCGCGTTGCTCCAGGACCTTCAGGGGGTGGCCCGTGTAGACCAGGAGGTCGACGGGGCGGCCCGCCGCTTCGTCGCGGGCGGCCCGCAGCAGCGCGGTCAGCGCCTCCGGCTGGTCGCCCGGCTCGCCGCCGGACACGGTGAGCCCGTCCGCGCCCCGGTCGAGCGCCCGCCGCCAGATGGCCCGGAAGTCCTCGGGGGTGAGGGGAGAGCCGTCCCCGGGCGACCATGTGTCGTGGGCGAGGCAGCCCGCGCAGCGCACCGAGCAGCCCTGGGTCCACACACCGAGCCGACGGCCCGGGCCCAGGGCCGTGACGGGGTGGTGCAGTCGGTTGACCCGCAGAGCCGGGCCCGTCGAAGCCGCTCCGGTCCGCTCCTCGCCGGTCAGTCCCATACCGGTCTCCAGCCGTCGTTCTCGTCGTTCTCCGGTATGAGGTCCGACAGGGTGATCCGGGAGCCCTCGGTCCTGGGCCTGTGGAACAGCTCCCGGCTGAGCGGGTTGACCACCGAGCTCTCCACGAGGTTGAGGATGCCCCGTGCCCCGAGGCCCAGCTTGGCCACGGCAGCGTCCATCAGGGCGTGACGCGCGTCCGGGCTGACCACCAGCTCGGTCTTGTGGACCGTCCGCACGCGTGTCACCACCGAGTCGAGCGAGCGGTCCAGGACCCTACTGGCGGCCTCTTTGTCGATGAACCCGAGCGTGACGTAGTTGTCGCCGAGCCGGTTGCGCAGCTCCGGGCGGCCGATCTTGCGGTCGAAGAAGTCCTCGTAGGCGGCCCGGAAGTGGTTGAAGTAGGCGTCCGGGCTGTGGGTGAACTGCTGGAGCAGTTCCTCGGCCCGGTGTACGGCCGCGTCCGGGTCGTTCTCCTTCTCGTTCCCCTCCTTCGTCGGCTGGGTGCCGAGGTTGGAGGTGAAGATGATGAAGCACTCGGAGAAGTACACGGTGCTGCCCCGGCTGTCGGTGAGCCGGCCGTCGTCCAGGATCTGGAGGAACAGGTCGAGGATGCGTTCGTGAGCCTTCTCGATCTCGTCGAAGAGCAGCACGCAGGCGGGCTGCGCCCGTACCGCGTTGGTGAGTTCGCCGCCGGAGTCGTAACCGACGTACCCGGGCGGCGCGCCGATGAGGCGCTGGCGGCTCTCGTCCACCCGGAACTCGGACATGTCGAAGCGCACCGGCTGTGCCTCCTCCCCGAGCAGCAGCGTGGTGACCGCGCGGGCCAGCTCCGTCTTGCCGACACCGGTGGGCCCCGCGAGGAAGAGGACGCCGCGCGGGCGGTTGCGGGCCGCCGAGGACTGCGCGCCGGTCAGTCCGACGGCTGCCCGGGTCAGTACGTCCACGGTCTTGCGCACGGCAGTCGGCTGCCCCAGTACCCGGCGGGACAAGTAGGCGTCGGCGCCGGCGAGTTGGCGGCGCACGGCGTCGCCCGCCCAGGGGTCGTCGGTGATGCCCACCCGCACCAGCCGGGCCGCGTCCGAGAAGACGGTGGGCCCCGGCGGCAGCGTGGCGGCGGTCCGTACGGTCGTGTGCACCTGGCGCGCGGTCATCCCGTCGGTGGCCCCCGCGACCGACTTCAGCTCCTCCTCCTGCGCCTCGGCGCCGAACACGCGGCGGACGAAGCGGGCCGCGAGCTGCGTACGGCGGTCGAGGTTCGGGCGCAGCAGCCGGATCACCCGGACGGAGTCGCTGGCCACCGGGAAGGCCGAGGGCAGGTGGTCCTGCTGCTCGCACACCCAGATCAGGGTGAGCCCGAAGGCCCGCTCCCCCGGACGGCCCGGCATCGGGATCGTGGGGGCCGTGTGGCCCAGTGCCTCGATCGCGGTGAACAGCGTGCGGTCGGCGCGCATCAAGGTGTCGCTCGGCAGCGCGTGGGCGGCGTAGGGCACCACGAGGGCGACCGGCACGGTCAGCCCGTCCTCGCCGCTGAACAGGTCGTGCAGAGCCACCAGGAGTCCGCGCAGCTCGACCGAGTCGAACTCCGTGCCCTCGTACCTCTTGAGGAGGTCCGCGATCCTCGCGTCCGCGGTCCTACGGTCCTCTGTCCGGGGAGCGGGTGCGCGCGGGTCCTCCGGGTCGTCCACGCGCTCCAGCCCGCGCAGCGGGTCCAGGGTCAGCAGCGCGCCGTACCCCCGTGCGCGGCACACCTCCCACAGGACGTCCTGCAGGGTCACCAGCCGTACGGCGCCTTCGGGCACGGGGAGTTGATGGAGATCGCGGACATTGCCGGTGAGCAGGAGATGCGGGGCGAGGGAGAGCGAGAGATCCACCTCGCGCATCCATGCCTCGGGCAGGGCCGTCCGCCCGTCGCGGGGAGTGCTGTCGGCGGGAGTGGTCATCCGTCACCTCGTGCTTGGTCCGTGCGCTGTGTCGCCGTCCGCCGGGTCGCCGACCGGGCCCGGTTGATCGCGGCGGCCTCGGCCTCCGCCCGCTCCGTCGCCTCCCTGGTGCCCTGCGCGCGAGCGACGGTCTCGGCGGCGAACGCCCCCGCCGGGGCCTGCTCCCGCCAGGTGCTCGCGAAACCCCGGGCGGCGAGCCGCGCGGTCAGCTCGTCCATGTCGGCGCACATGTGCTCCTGCGCCGCCCGGTCCGCCGCCGGGTCGCCGCCGGGCATCCGGACGATCTCCGCGGTCAGCGAGTCGGCGTCGTCCAGGTCGAACCTGACGGCGTGGTGCGGGAACGTGTCCGGGAGGGGGACGAGGACGCTGTCCGCCGGATGTCCCGCGTCGCCCGCGTAAGCCGTGCTCTCGTGGGGTCCCACGGTGCTCGCGCGCCGCTGTGCCGTCATCGGGCCGGGTGCGTCGGTGAGGGACCACACCTCGCTCATCGCCGCGTGGACCGCCGCGATGAGCTCGGTGCGGCTCTCGGTGGCGGTGAGCCGGCCGAGCACCTCCTGGGCGACCCGCAGTACATCGCCAAGACGCGCGAGGTCGTCCCCGCACTTGGCCTCCTGGGCCCGCAGCGTGTCGGCGTACGCGGGGGCCTTGGGGTCGCGGGCGGCCGCGACCTGCTCCGCCACCAGCGCGATCCGCTCGTGCAACAGCACGGCCTCCTCGCGGGCCCGCGCCGCGCGTTCTGCCTCCCGGCCCATCGCGGCGAGCCGCGCGAAGGCGGCCTCGGCACCGGGTGCGCCGACCAGTACCGCGCGGGCCGTGTCGTGCACCTCGTCCGCCCGGTCGGGCAGCGCCTCGGCCAGCTCGGCGGCGCGGGCGAGCATGGTCGCGGCCTCACGTTCGGCCGCCTCGGCGCGGGCCCGCTCGGCCGCCGCTTCTGCCTCGGCCCGCTGCCGCGTGCTCTCCCGTTCGCGCCACGCCGCGAGTTCGTCGGCGGCCGTGGTGCTCGGACGGGCCGCGGGGGCGGCACCTGTCGCGCGGGACGTGCCGCCGCGCGCTCGCGAGCGAAGCCCCGCGCGGCGCAGTCCAGTTGCTCCTCCACGGAGGTCAGCCGCGTGCGTAACGCGCTCAGTTGCTCGGCCAGGGCGGCCGAACCCTCCTCGATACCGGGCGTGGTGACCAGCGGTACGCCGATACGGACCTTGGTGACCGCCTGGGTCGCGGCGCAGCGGCGGGCCAGCCGACGGGCGTACGCGCGCGTGTCGATGAACTCCTGCTGGAGGCGCAGGCACCGGGCGTGCTCCTCGGCCGCGAGTCGTTGCCAGTCGATGATCACCGAAGAGCTCATGCATCCCCCGGATGTCGTGCCGTGCACAGGTGCGGTGCGCGAGGAGCACACGGTATCGGACGGAGAGTCAAGATCATTACGATGTAGGCGATTTGAGGTGCCGTGACGCAATTCGTAGGTCATGATGGATTCGCCGAGGCCCACGGCCCACGGCCCGCGACGGCCGGACGGTTCCCGGCGAGCCGCGCGGCCCCCGCCGCCGTCACAGACCGACGGTCACAGACGGCCAGAGACGATCAGGGACGAGAATGAACGACTCCGTGACGCCCTCCGAGGACAGACCGGCCGACGACGGCCTCGACGGCGCCCACGACGACCTCGCCTCGACCTTCCCGCCCGCCGCCGGCCCCTCCCTCGCGCACGGATACGCCTGGCGTTGCGGGGCCATCGACGCCTCCGGCGACGGCTGTACGGAGGCCCACAGCGGTACCGCCGACTGGACCGACAGCGGCATCGAGGTCTGCCCGGTGCACGGCAACCGGCTCGAGTACCGCCTGCCCTGAGGCAGGAGACGGGCGAGAGGGGTGGGGAACGGTTGGAACTGCTGAGCGCGTACGCGGTGGGCCGCGCCAAGAGCTGGCTCGCCCGGATCAGCGGCGGAGCACTGGTCTTCTGGGCGGTGGCCGGTCTCGCGGTGCGATCCTGGCTCCCGCCGACACGCGGCTGCGCGGGCGCGCGGGGCAGCGCGGGGATGTGGTGCCAGGGCAACCGCTTCGACGTCGTCGCCCTGTGCGTGTACGGGGTGCTGGCGATCGCGGCTGCGGTGGGCTCCACACTCGTGGCGGCGGCGGCCTCCGCTCCCGTCGTCCGCTTCCTCGCCGGGACCTCCTGGCCGGTGGCCCGGGGGCTCGGGCGCTGGACGGCCTGGCGGGTGCGGCGGCACCGACGCGTGTTCAAGAAGCTGCTCGCGGCCGACCCCGTCGCCCAGGGCACGAGCGCTCCCGCGCAGCCCGCTGCCACCCCACCCGCCCCTGCCCGGCCCGCCTCCGACCTGGCCCGGCTGACGCTGGACCGCGCGCGGGGGCGGCGGCGCCGGTACCCGAGGGAGTTGCTGATCGCGCCGACCCGTATCGGCAACAGCCTGGCCGCGATGACCGAGCGGGTGACCGGACGGCACGGCTGGGACCTCGCGACCTGCTGGGAACTCATCGACCTGGCGCTCCCGGACCAGCTGAGCGGCCGCCTGCGGGCCGACTCCGACCGGCTGACCACGCGTGGGCAGAACCTGCTGTGGGCGGTGCTGACCTGCCTGGTCGCCGCCGTGGGCCTGGGTGTGACGGTGTGGCGGGACGACGGCGGAGCGCTGGTGCTCGGCGCCTTCCTGACGGCTGCTCTCGGGGCCGCGCTCGCCGTGTTCCTGCTCTTCCGGGGGCTGTGCGCCGCCGTCGACGTGTACTGCGACAGCGTGGAGGCCGTACTGGTCGCCGCCCGCGCCGACATCTACCGGGTGGCGGGCTGGCCCGCCCCCGCCACGCCCGCCGAGGAGCACGAGCGGGGAACCGCGCTGAGCGGTTACCTCAGCCGCCGCGGGCTCCAGGCACCGGACACACGGTTCGTCGTACCCTCGGAGCCCGAACCGGCGACGGCGCCCGCGCTCACGACGCCCCCGGCCGCCCCCGCCGCCACCCTGCCCAACCAGTCCGAGAACCACTTTGGACCGGCCCCCTCGGGCCAGGCGGCGCCATGACGGACACGGTGCCCACCACCCCCCCCGGCCTCAACGGCCTGCCGCTGGGCGGAGCGCTCGCGGACGAGGACGACGCCTGGGACGTGGCGGCGACCCTCGCCCGCGCCTGGGCCGTCGGCCCCGACGGCCCCGGCATGACACCGCCGATGACGGACCTCGCCCTGTGGGTCGCCGCCGAGGTCGACCACTTCGAGCGCGCCGAGCCGCTCCCCGCGCCGCTCCACCGGCTGCGGTGCCGGACCGTCGCCCTGCTCCGCCGCACCGCCCCGCCGCCCCTGCTCCACGACCGGGTGACCCGGCAGCTGAGTCTCGCCCTGCTGCTCTTCCACTCCGGCGGCCTGACCGGCGAGCGCGCCGAGGGCGGTCCCACGGCCCGGATCACCGAGTGCCTGGAGGCACTGCACCTGCTGGAGGACGCGTACGAGTCCCTGGACGCCGCCCCGGCCCCGGGCCGTACGGCGCTGTCCACGGACGACTCCATGCCGGAGCCGCTGGAGGTCCTCCACCTCCTGTTCCAGGTGCACGCGGGGCTGGACGACCTCCTTGACCTGGCACACGAGTTCCGGGCCCAGGTCGGGCCCGAGGAGAACACACCCGGCTCCACCGCACTCCGGAAGCTGGCGGGCAAGCTCCGGCTCCGCAGGCAGTACGTCCTCGCCCGAATACGGCGGCTGACCCCGGCCGACGACCAGGGCCTGCCCGTGTTCTCGGCGGTGGACGTGCTGACCGAACTGCAGCGGCTGCTCGGGGACGAGGAGGGCATGGCCTCGAGGCGGGTGGAACAGGTGCTGGAACGCGCGCGGCGGACCCGCGAGGAAAGCGGCATCGACCCCGCCGCCGCACGGACCCTGCGCCTGCTCGAAGCACGCGTCGAGCTGAAGTGGAACCTGGAACACCGCCTGGACACCCCCGAGGGGAAGGCCGGCCTGCTCGCGACCCTGGACCATCTCGAAGGAGTCCGGCACCAGGGTGACGAGGCCGCGCTGCGCGAGTCCGTGCTGTTCGCGGAGGGCGCCACCCACGCGGTCAACGCCGGCCTCCTGCCGGTGTCCCGCGCCCCGGACATCGTCGAGGCGTGCGACACGGCGCTCGCCGGACTCCCGTCCCGCGACTCCGAATACCCCAGCGCCCTGCTGGTCCGGGGCCTGGCCCGTGCCATCCTCGTCCGCTACTCCCTGTCCGAGGACGCCATCGCCGGTGTCATCGACGACGTGAGCCGGGCACTGCCGCTCGTACCGCCCGACCACCCCGCAGTGCCCAACGCCCTGCTCGTCCTCAGCCACTCGCTCCTGCAGCGCAGCCACACCACCGGCTCCATCGCGGACGGCCGCAAGGCACTGGCCCTGCTGAACCGGTACGCGTCGGACACGCTCCAGACCGGACCGGCCGCCGTGGTGCTGCGGCTGCTCCAGGCGCTGTCCCACCTCGTCTTCCACCAACGGGCGGGCAGCGAGGACGTCGACTGCGGTACGCCGCTCAGCCCCGGCGTCAACCACGTGGACGCGGCGCTCCTGATGGTCCGGCGCACCATGGACCGGCTGGAGAAGGACCGGCTCGGCGAGGTACTGACGTCGGTCGCCTGCCAGTTCGCCGCCCAGTGCTTCGCGCTGGCCGCTCAGCTGCCCGGCCGCGACAGCGCGGCCCTCGCCGTCGAGGCGCTGCCCTGGGCGGAGCGGGCCTGCGCCGCCGTCCGGCCCAACACCACCGACCAGCACCACATCCTGGTGCTGCGCGACTGGCTGCTGATGGTCTCGGGCGACGGCGGGGACGCGAAGGAACGGCTGCTGTCCTACGTCCGATCGCTCACCGGCCCGGCGGACCCGACGGACCCCGAAGCCGGACTCGCACGGCTGCTGCGCGGCTTGATCGGCCTGGCCGGAGCCGCGGCCACCGACTCCACGATCGCCGAACTGCGCGCCGCCGCCGACGAGGCCAGGAGCGGCCCCCTGTGGGAACTGCGTATCGAGGGGTCGATGCGGCTCGCCGAGGGACTGCGCAGGCGCGCCCTCAGCCACTCCTGGTCGACGCGCATGGAGTCGCTCGACGCCGCCCTGCCCGAAGGCTTGCTGCCGCCCGAAGCGACCCCGCTGCTCGAACTGGCCCGCGCCCGCTTCGACCAGGTGCGTGCCGCGCGGGTCTCCCAGCCGGACCCCGACGGGCCCGACCCCGAGGGCGACTTCGAGGAGTCCCGGCTGATCGCCCTGCACTGCCTGCGCGAGTACGCCCGTACGGTCATGGGACAGGAGGACACCGCCGACGCCCTGATCCTCGCCCGCGCCGCCGGGGCGCTGGCGCAGCGGGCGGCGCGCTGGGCAGCGTACGACCGGGCCTGGGACCACGTGGTACAGGCCCTGGAGACCGGCCGGAGCATCGTCGAGCGGACCAGGCTGCGCCCCGACACCGCCGCCCGGCTGCGCGCCGCCGGCGAGCACGACCTCGCGGACCGCTGGGAGCGGCGGCCCCCGGCACCGGCCGGCGCCCTGCCCTACCGGCCCGGTGACCCGGGCCGTGACCTGAGCGTCCCGGACCAGCTTGCCGCGCGGGTGGCCCGCGTCCTGGACGCCGACCGCCATGGCCGCGCCGAGGACGTGCCGACCGTGGCGTCCGTCGCCGCCGCGCTGCGGGAGACCGGCACACACGCGCTCGTCTATCTGCTGCCCTCCCCGCCGCCGGAGGCCAAGGACATCCTGGAGCGAGGCGCCGTCCTGATCACGGCGGACGGGAACGCCGAGTGGGTCCCTCTGCCCGCCGCACCCGGCGACGACGAGGCCCTGGCCCACTACGTGGAAGCCCTGCGGGCCCGCACCCGGGGGACGGCGGACGAGGAGCGGCGGGACGCCGCCGCCGCGCACTGGCGGACCGCGCTCGCGGACCTGGCGGAACGGGCCGGCAGAAGCCAGCTGTCACCACTGCTGCGAACGCTGGCGAGCCGCTGCGGACGGCGTGCCGACGGACGGCACCGGGTGGTGCTGGTCCCGGTGGGCGAACTCGCCTTCGTCCCGTGGGCGGCGGCCGTGCTGGACCAGGAAACACCGGCGGTGGACCGGCTGGTGACGACGACGGTGTGCGGCGCCCGCCAGTTCATCGCCGCGTCCACGCTCCCCCGGGTCCGGGCCGACGAGGACGTCCTGCTCGTCAACGGCCTCACCGGCGGCCAGGCCGGCTGGGCGGCGACGAGCACGCTCCACGAGGCCGTCTACCCCGAGGCGACCGTACCCGACGCGGCACAGGCCACCGGCCCCTGGCTGCTGCGCCGACTCTCGGACACAGCGCACAAGTTCGCGGTCGTGGACATCGCGGCCCACCTCATGGCGGACGTGACCGAGTCGTGGCGGGCCCGGATCGCCCTCGCGGGCGGCGATCTGCGCATCGACCAGATCAGCGCGCTCGACCTGGCCGGTCCCGCCGCCGACGGCCGCTCACCACGCGGTGTCTGCGTGTCACTGGCCTGCTGCGCGAGCAACATCAGCCTCAGCCATCCCGACGAGGGCTTCACCGTCGCGTCGGCGTTCCTCGCGGCCCGCGCCGGGGCGGTCATCGCCTCGCTGTGGCCGCTCACGAACGCCACCACCGGCTTCCTGATGACCGTCTTCCACTACCACCTGCGCAACGGCCACGAGCCCGCCGAGGCGCTGCGCCGCGCCCAGCGCTGGATGCGTGACCCCGACCGCCGCGCCCCCGCCCGCTTCCCGGCCCCACTCGCCCACGCCTTCGAGGCACGAGTCGCCCGCTTCGAGGCTTCCCTGCGGGCGAAGGGGGACAGCATGACATCACCGGCGCACTGGGCCGGAGTCGTCCACATGGGGCGCTGACATCACCGCTGACATGCGGCCGGTCGGTCGATGAGCTGATCCGAGGCGTTCGTACACCGTCAGCCTCCGCCCCCGGACCTGCTTGTCGGCCACCGGTGTGAAGTACTTCTTCAGTACGGCGGTCTTGGTCTTGTCCCGGTCGCCCTTCACCGGTTTCGCCACCTGGGCCGAGTCCGTCACGAGCAGGATCCGTCGCTGGGACAGCATCGCGGCGCGTATGCGCTCCGGGCCCGCCTCCACACCCTTCAGCGTTCCGGACTTCTCCGGACTCTCCGTCAGGGCGATGTCCCGCAGACCGGTGAAGGCGCTCGGGGAGACGGACTTGGTGTCCCGGCGTGCCGACGGGACGAAGAGCACCGCGCTGCCGGGCTCCTTCATCCGCCGCACGTCCGACGCTATCGCCAGGACGTCGTCCACCCTGCTCTTCGGCGAGCGCGTCGCCAGTGACTGCGGCAGCAGTGCCACCATCGCCAGGGCGACCGCCAAGGGGAGAATCCACTTCGACGTTCGCGGCAGCCGGGGCCCGGCTGCCTGTACGGCCCTGCCGATGACGGTACCGATCAGCAACGCCAGCCCCAGCATGCTGTAGAGGATGTACCGGTCCAGAAACAGCGGCTGGATCAGGGAAAGGACGAGGAGGCCGATCTGCGGCAACGCCAGCAACGGCAGGCCGACGGCGGCCGTCGACAGCCGGCCTGTCCGCGGACGGTCCAGCAGGGCGCCGGCCGCGCCGATCGCGAGCAGGACCACGGGGCCGATCATCATGTGCCAGGACAGCGGCGGTATCCATGACACCTGTGCGGACTGGCTTCGGCTGAACAGGATCAACGGCAGCACGCACGCCGTGGCGGCCGCGGCGGCCGCCGTCCAGCGTATTCGGATTCCGCGCCCGGCCCGGCTCCAGAGCAGCGTTGCCAGGTGCGCGGGAAGAATCATGAGCGAGAGCCAGTTCAGGAGCCCCATCAGCATGACGGTGGCGCCGTACGCGGCCCAGTACGACGTCCGGACAGGCCTCTGGAGCACGGTCACGAGCAGCAGTGTGGAGATTCCGGCCCCGGCTGCGACCAGCGCATAAGGCCGGCCCTCCTGGAGCTGGAACTGCACGGCCGGCAGCAGCCCCAACGCCATCCCCGCCGCCAGACCCACCCACACTCCGGCCAGCCGGTGGCCGATGACCGCCACGCAGCCCGCCGCCACCCCCATGGCCAGCACCGAGGGCAGCCGCAGTGTCGTGGTGCAGGGCCCGAAGCACTCGAACAGCACATGCATCAGCAGGTAGTAGCACCCGTGCACGACGTCGACATTCCTCAGCATGTGCCAGATCTCCGCCGTGGAGCGCTGGGCCACCTGCCAGGTCGCGGCCTCGTCCCGCCACACACTGTCCTGCCGGGACAGCCCCCACAGGCCGAGGGCGAAAGTCCACAGCATTGGAAGCAGCCAGAGGAGAACACCGCGGCGCAGGGGGGAAGTTGTGGATGCCATGACGTCTGCCCTGCCCCCCGGGTGATGCGGTGATGAACGTAACTTGCGGTCGATCGACATGAACCAGGGCTTCCAGGGCGGCTGTTGAAGAGGTGAAGAGGGGAGTGTCACCGAGTCACTCACTGATCACGAACCATGCACCCTAACGTCCCCGCGCGGCCTCATGGATGTCGAACCGGTCTCACGAGCGTGATCGTGGCCGGCCGGAAACCCGGAACGGGTGAGCTCCTGTCGTATGACCGGGTGAGCCCACACCCGCCGAATGGCCCACCCGCGTGGCTTCGCGCAGTCGCGGACCGTCGTTGCCGCCTACCGTCACCCGGGGAGCAACTCCCGGTCCTGATGCCCGGTGCCAAGGAGGCGGCCATGGTGGCGCGACAGTCGTGGGCTCGCCGGTCGGGGCGGAGGTGCCGTCGTGCCGTCGGGGCCTCGGCGCTCGCCGTGGGGTGCGTCGTGGGGAGCTGCGTGCCCGCCGCGGGTGTGACGGGTCCGGAGGGGGACGCGGCCCGGCCGTGTGCCACGACTGCCTATCCGCCGTCGGAACCCACCCCGCCACCGATCCTGTCGGGCAGCGATGTGTGGAGTTTCGTCTCCGAGCCCGATCTTCACCCGATGCGGGTCAGCGTCACCACGCACCGGCCGGGGACGGCTCCCGGCGGCATCTTCGTCGGGCCGTTCAGCGCGGACCGGATGATCGGGCAGACCGGGGCGCTCATCAACGACAACTCCGGTGATCCGGTGTGGTTCCGCCCGCTGCCCTCCACGAACCTGCAGAACGCCGACTTCAGGGTGCAGACGTACTACGAGGGCCGCGGGGGCCGGGGACGGCCGGTGCTGACCTGGTGGCAGGGCACCCTCGCGCTTCCCCCGGCGTACACGAACCTGCCGGCCGGCGCGCCGGAACCGGGCGGGTGCTACTACGTCTACGACACCCACTACCGCCTGCTCAAGACGGTCTTCGCCCATCACGGCTACTACCCGGACGAGCACGAATTCACCCTGACCCGCAGGGGCACCGCACTGTTCATCGCCTCCAGGCCGGTGCCCATGGATCTCACGCCCTACGGGGGTCCGAAGGACGGAGCCATCGAGAACAGTGAGATCCAGGAGGTCGACCTCGCCACCGGCCGACTCCTCTACTCGTGGAGCGCGCTGGACCACCTCGACCCCGCCGACTCCGAGGAGGCGGCCTCGACCGCGTCGTCGTCCGGCGGCGTGTGGGACGCCTTTCACATCAACTCGGTCGACGAGGGTCCCGACGGCCGGTTGCTGATCTCCGCCCGGAACATGTGGGCGATCTACGACGTCACCAAGAAGTCCGGGCGGATCCGCTATCAGATCGGCGGGAAGAAGAGCGACTTCACGTTCGGCCCGAACGCCGACTTCTACTGGCAGCACGATGCCCGGTTCCGGCCGGGAAACCGGATCAGCATGTTCGACGACGGCTGCTGCGACCTGCCCGACGGCTCCCCCGAGCAGCGCTCGCACGGTCTGATCCTCGACCTCGACTTCCGCGGCCGGAAGGCGACCGTGGACCGGGCCTACTACCATCAGCCGCCGCTGGAGTCCCCGACCCAGGGAAACACCCAGGCCCTCGCCAACGGCAACGAGTTCATCGGGTGGGGCCAGAGCCCGTACTACTCGGAGTACGCGGGTGCGGGGAACACCGAGGCCGACGCCGCACGGAACCTGCTCTACGACGCGAAGCTGCCCGGCTCCGACATCTCCTACCGGGCGTTCCGGAACGAGTGGACCGGCACGCCGTACTATCCGCCGAGCGCGGCGGCACGCACGGACGGCGGGCACAGCGTCGTCTACGCCTCGTGGAACGGCTCGACCGAGACCCGGGCATGGCAGGTGCTGGCCGGGCCCGCCCCCGACCGGCTGTCCGTCGTCGCCCGTCATGTTCCTCGGGACGGGTTCGAGACGGCCGTCACCACCGGCAGCCCCGGGCCGTACTTCCAGGTGAGGGCGCTCGACGCGCGGGGCAAGGTCCTTCGCGCCTCCCGCGTGGTGACTCTCCCGGTCGGGTGACCGTCAGATTCCCCGCACGGACGCCACGGTGAACGGTGTCTCGGGCACCCCGGGGCCCATCGGCCCGCCCTTGTCGAACTGCGAGCGTACGACCAGCAGCCGTCCCCGGTCGCGGACCAGCGTGGTCGGGATCTGCAGCGCGGGGTCGGTCAGCCGCCGCTCCAGCCGGGCCGAGCGGCCGTCCGGCGACAGCCGCCACCGGGTGATCGTGTCGACGGCGTTGTGCGCGGCCCACAGCGTGCCGTGCGTCAGCTCCAGACCGTCACCATGCGTCAAGTCACCCCCGTGCAGGACGACTTGGTGGACGGCACCGGTGGTGATGTCCACCCGGTAGAGGCCACCGCCGGTCATGTCGACGGTGAACAGCCGATGCCCGGCCGGGTCGGCGACGACGCCGTTGAGGGTGAAGGCGTCGGGGGACCCCGGGTCCTTGACGCGGCTCAGGTCGTAGGCCGGGGTCAGCGTCCCGCGCGGGCCGCGGGCCAGGTCGGCGGGGGTGACGCGGTAGATCACCGCGCGGGTGCTGTCGGCGAGGTAGGCCGTGCCGTCCGGGGTGACGGCCAGGTCGTTGACGAAGCGGGGCGCGTCGCCCGGCACATCGAAGCGGGCGATCAGGGACCGGTCGCGCAGGTCGTAGACGTCGACCCCGGCGGTCGAGTCGATGACCCACAGCCGTCCGGCCCGGTCGGCCTTGAGTCCGTTGGCGGTGACGCGGCCGTCGGCGCCCGCGGGCAGGAACACCTCCGCGGTGCGCGCCCCGCGGGCGGCGCGGTAGACGGCGCCGGTCGTGTACGAGCCGACGTATGTGTCCCCGGTGCGCGGGTCGAGGGCGATCCCCTCGGGGTAGGCGCGGTCGCCGGGGAGTGCGAAGGCGGTGGAGACACGGGGTGTGGTGGCCGCGTGCGCCGTGGGCGCGGCCGCGGCGACGGCCAGGGCGGCGGCGGTGGTGGTGAGGAACGTGCGGCGGTGCATCGAGCGGGACACGGGATGCCTCTCGGTTCGGCTTCTCACAAGATGACGAACACGAACTTAGATTAGAGTTCTAATCATCGTCAATGTATTAATGTCCGCCGTCCTGCGGAGCGAGCGTCGACGCAGGGGCGATTAGCATGCGCAGATGACGTCCATGCCCGCCTCCGAGCGCCTCGGCTCCCACCTCAAGCGGGCCGAACAGGCCCTCGCCGCGACCAAGTCCGCGGTCCTGAAACCGGCCGGCCTGACCGTCGCCCAGTACGCGGCGCTGCTCCACCTCTCCGGCAACCCCGGCATCAGCGCGGCGGCCCTCGCCCGGCTGTGCGGGGTCACCCCGCCGACCATGAACACGGTCCTGAAGAACCTCCAGGACCGTGCCCTGATCGAACGCACGCCGCACGAGTGGCACAAGAACGTGCTGGAGACCAGGCTCACGGACGAGGGCCGCGCCGTCATGAACGACGCGGACGCGCGGGCCGTACGGGTGGAGCGGGCGCTGACCGCGGAGTTCACGGACGAGGAGCGGACGGCGCTGACCGCACTCCTCGCCCGCTGTGTCACCGTCCTGGAGCGGGAGCGCCCCTGAGGCCCTGGCTGCCGAACGGCGTCGGGTCCGTGACCCAGTCGGCCGCGAGCACCAGACGCGTCTCCCGGTGGACGGCGAGGAAGCCGAAGGGCCGGTCGGACCTCACCTGGACGACGGTGGTCTCGTAGCGGTACCGCGGAGGGCCGCTGCCCGCCACGGGCATCACGGCCGTCACGGCGGCGGCGCGGAACCCGAGGGCGCCGGACCGGGCGACCGCCGACTGCCCGGCCGCCCCGACGGCGAAACGGCAGCAGCTCCCGACCCCCGTCGCCGGCGCGCGTACCATGCGCCCAGTCGTACGTCAGTTCAGCGTCGCCGCTGCCCGACCCAGGAGCACGGTACCCGTGTCCATACCCCCGCCTCCCGGCCCCCATCAGCCCGAAGGGCAGTACCCGCCGTATCCGCAGGGCCCTCACGAGCAGGGGCCGTACGCCCAGGACCCGTACGCCCAGAGCCCTTACGGCGGGCTGCCGTACCAGCCCTGGTCCCAGGGCTACAGCCCCTTCAGCCGGCCGGCGCCCGTCAACGGGCTCGCCATCGCCGCCCTCGTGCTCGGCATCCTCTGCTTCCTGCCGGGCGTGGGACTGGCCCTCGGGACCGTCGCCCTGGTCCAGATCAGGAAGCGCGGCGAGCGCGGCAGGGGACTGGCGATCGCAGGCTCCGTGCTGTCCGGGATCGGGCTGGCGCTGTGGGTGCTGGCGGTCGCCACCGGCGCGGCCTCCGACTTCTGGGAGGGCTTCAAGGAGGGCGCGCGTGGCGGCGCGAGCCTGTCCCTGGCCAAGGGCGAGTGCTTCAACGCGCCCGGTGGCCTGCTGTCCGGCAAGACGGACGACGTCGACAAGGTGTCCTGCGAGCATGCGCACGACGGCGAGGTGTTCGGCTCCTTCAGGCTGACGGGCCGCTCCTACCCGGGCGACGGCCCGGTCACCAAAGCCGCCGACGAACGCTGCTACGGGCTCCAGGACAGCTACGCGATGGACGGCTGGGCCGTGCCCTCCGACGTCGACGTCTACTACCTCACGCCCACCCGGGACAGCTGGAGCCTGGGCGACCGCGAGGTCACCTGCGCGTTCGGCAACACCACCGAGGGCAAGAAGCTGACCGGCTCGCTGCGCAACGACGAGACCGTCCTGGACGCGGACCAGATCGCCTATCTGAAGGCGGCTCACGTGCTCAACGCCGCCATGGAGAGCGCACCCGACGCGGAGTACGTCGAGGACGACCTGCCCGGCCACAGGGCGTGGGCGGGCCGGGTCCGCAACGCGCTCGCAACGCAGGCCGGGATGCTGCGCGGCCACTCGTGGCCGGCGGGTGCGGACAACCCGGTCGCCACCTTGGTCGTGGAGATCGACAAGGCCCGCGCCGAGTGGGCGAAGGCCGCCGCGGCCGAAGACGCCGACACCTTCTACACGCACTACGACAAGGGCTTCAAGCTGCTCGACCGGAACAAGACGGTCACCGCCCGCAAGGCTCTGGGCCTGGCCACGACCCCGCCGTCCTACGAAGACGACAGCGGCGGCTCCGACAGCGGGGGAGGCGCCGGCGGTATGGAGGTGTGACGGCTGCTATAGCGGGGAGAAAGTGCCTGCGTAAAGCCCTCGCGGACCACAAGTCATCACATCGAGTGATTCTCTGGCCTTTGCTTGCACGGCACAACCCACGGTTGCCACTCTGTTGCTGTCTGTACAACCTGATGGGAGCGGCCAGTGACTTTCGGTGAGCAGCCGGCGTATCTGCGTGTCGCGGGTGATCTCCGTAAGAAGATCGTCGACGGTTCGCTGCCGCCCCACACCCGGCTCCCCTCCCAGGCGAGGATCCGCGAGGAGTACGGCGTCTCGGACACGGTCGCCCTGGAAGCCCGCAAGGTGCTGATGGCCGAGGGCCTGGTCGAGGGCCGTTCCGGATCGGGGACCTATGTGCGCGAGCGGCCCGTGCCCCGGCGGGTGGCCCGCTCCGGGTTCCGCCCCTCCGGTGGCGCCACTCCCTTCCGCCAGGAGCAGTCCGACGCCGCCGCGCGCGGCACCTGGGAGTCCAGCAGCGAGCAGACCGAGGCGAGCGGCGCCATCGCCGACCGGCTCGGCATCCGGCCCGGCGAGCGCGTGATGTGCACCAAGTACCTCTACCGGGACGGTGGAGAGCCGATGATGCTCTCCACCTCCTGGGAGCCCCTCGCCGTCACCGGGCGCACCCCCGTGATGCTGCCCGAGGAGGGCCCGCTCGGCGGCATGGGCGTAGTGGAGCGGATGCGTGCCATCGACGTCATCGTCGACAACGTCACCGAGGAGGTCGGTGCCCGCCCCGGCCTCGCCGAGGAACTGCACATCCTGGGCGGAGTGCCCGGTCATGTCGTCCTCGTCATCCAGCGCACGTACTACGCCTCCGGCCGTCCGGTGGAGACGGCGGACGTGGTCATCCCCGCCGACCGCTACCGGGCCGCGTACCACCTCCCGGTGAAGTAGCGCACACCCTCGGGGCAGTTGACCCCGTCACCCCGCCGATCCACGGGCTGTCCCGCGATCCGCCGGCTGTCCCGGGCCGTTGGAATCCGGCCGTTCTCGCAGGTGACCCCCGTTGTCCCCGGTGACCCGCCGGCCGGACGCACCGGGGCGCCCGGACGGCGCATTCATCATCGTGCGCCCCCGGGGTTCTGGCTGGTTGCGTACCTCTTTGTGAAAAGCCGTGTTCGCTGCGTAAAGGTTAGGCGTACGCTCGGGCATATGCGGAGTGCGGTTTCCTCAGCGCACGGGTCCATGGGGAGCGGAGGGGTGGGGCGCCATGAGTGAAGGGACGGTCTCTCTTCCCTGGCTCGTGATACGGCAGGACGACAACGGCAATCGCTACCGCGTGGGCAGGTACGCGACGCGGGCCGAGGCCCAGAAGATCGCCGACAGCCTCGACGACCGCGGACACAAGCAGCTCTACTGGGTCGAGCGCATCTCCCAGAACGGAGACGGCGGCACACGCAACTGACCCCGTCCGCGCTCCCGTAGGCTCCCGCCCATGACGGAACGGATCGTGGTGGTGGGAGCCGCCCTGTTCGACGGCGATCGCCTGCTCGCCGCGCGCCGCAGCGCACCCCCCGAGTTGGCCGGCCGCTGGGAGCTGCCGGGCGGCAAGGTCGAACCCGGCGAGAGCCCCGAGGCCGCCCTGGTGCGCGAACTGCGCGAGGAACTCGGCGTCGAGGCCGAGGCCGTCGAGCGCGTCCCGGGGGAGTGGCCGCTGAAACCCCCGTACATGCTGCGGGTGTGGACCGCCCGCCTGCGCCCCGGCTCCGCCGACCCCAAGCCCCTCCAGGACCACGACGAACTGCGCTGGCTCGCCCCCGGTGAGACCTGGTCCGTGGACTGGCTCGACCAGGACGTCGCCGCCGTACGACAGCTCGGGACCCATCCCGAGGCGGGGGCGGGCTGAGAATCCCTACGCCGTTCGTGCCACGCTGCGCCCCTCTGGGCGGTACTGCCCCCCGGATACCGGGTATGTGCCCATTAACACCACGAAATCGGACATGGGTGGGCTCGCTTGCCTGGGAAGTGATCGGGCGTGATCGACACCGAAGGCGACTGTGCCGAATGGACCTTCCCCGCGGATCCCGGTGCCGTGCGCACCGCCCGCACGGCGGTCCGGGCCCAGTTGCTCGGCTGGGGGCTGGACGCCCTCGCGGACATGACGGCGCTGCTGGTCAGCGAGTTGGTGACAAACTCGCTCCGGCACGCCACCGGCCCCATCGGCGTACGCCTCGTACGCCCCACCGGCCTCGGCGACACCCTCCTGGTGGAGGTCTCGGACCCGTTGCCGGACCCGCCGCACGAACGGGTCGCCCATCTCGAGGACGAGAGCGGCCGCGGCATCCAACTGGTCGCCAGTTCCTCGCGCCGCTGGGGGACACGGCCCGGTGAGAACGGCAAGACGGTCTGGTTCGAACTCGCGGTTCCGGGGTGAACTGCGAGCGGCGGGCGTGGTGAAGCGCGCGACGTGGCCTTGGCGGACCGCGCGCCCCGGGGGTGGTGAACGGGGCGCCCGGGGTGTACAGCCCCCCTCCCGCCGTCCATGGAACGGCACTGGCCGATGACCATTGCCGGAGTCTGTGATTCGAGGGCGTGTTCCCTGGTTAGAAGACTGGGAGTGTTGTCGCGGTCCGGTCCGAAAACCGCTTGGGCCGACCTGTGATCGTGAACACCGTGTCGTGCGGCGCCGTAGTGCTGGATACTGCGGGCAGCCGCCTCCGGTGACCGGTGCCGGACGCGGTGAGCTGGAGGGGACGGTTCGCGTGAGCGAGATACCAGCGAAGGCCACGGAGTCCGAGGACCCGTCGGACGGCGCGAGTGCGGGGGGCGTGGATTCTGCCACGGCTCCCGGAGACGCCATGTGGCAGATCAGTCCGCCCGGCTCCATGTACGACTACATCAAGGTCGCGTCCTTCTCCATCGGCCCCGGCGGGCTCGTCGACCAGTGGAGCCTGCGCGCCGAGCAGCTCTTCGGCATCCCCGCCGAGCGTGCCGTGGGCATGGACCCCATCGAGGCCTTCATCGACCCCGATCTGCGCGAGCGGGGCCAGCGCAAGATGGCCGAGATCCTCGATGGGCGGGAGTGGACCGGGGTGGTCCCCTTCCGGGTGCCGGACACGGCGGACGAAGACCGCGGAGAGGAAGCCCTCGCCGAGGTCTACGTCATGCCGACCCGGACCACCGAGGGCGACCGGGCCGCCGTCTGCATCGTGGTCGATGTCCGCACCCTGCGCAGCATCGAAACCGACCTCGCCGCCTCGCAGGCCATTTTCGGTCAATCTCCTTTCGGCTTCCTGCTGATCGACCCCGACCTGCGCGTCCGCCGCGCCAACATGCGGTTCGCCTCGATCTTCGGCGGTACGCCGGACGACCACCGGGGCAAGGGAGTCCACGACTATCTGCCGCGGAGCGAGGCCGAGCGGGTCTCCGCCACCCTGCGCCGGGTCCTGGAGACCGGCAACTCCATCACGGACATGCACGTCACGGGCTTCGTGCCCGGCTCCGAGGAGCGCCGGCACTGGTCCATCAACCTCTATCGCGTGCACAGCGGCAGCGGCCGGCCCATCGGCATCGCCTGGCTGGGCACCGACATCACGGCCCGCCGCGCGGCGGCCCGCGAGGCGGCGGCCGCACGGCGAAATCTCGCCCTCCTCAACGAGGCGGGCGCCCGTATAGGCAACTCCCTGGACCTGGAGACGACGGCTCGCGAACTCCTCGACGTCGTCGTGCCCGGCTTCTGCGACCTCGCCACCGTCGACCTCTATCAGGGCCTCCTGGCGGGCGACGAGACCCCGCCGGGCCTTGCCGACGGCAGCGCGGAACTGCGCCGGGTCGCCTACGCCAGCGCGGTCTCCGACGCGCCGTTCGTCGGCGGCGGCTCGCCGGTCGCGGTCGGCGCGGTCCACCACTACCCCTTCAACTCGCCCTGCGCGGACGCCCTGCGCACCGCCCGCCCGCGGAACGTCCCCGCCGAGGAGGGCGGCCTCGTCCAGTCCACGCTGGCCGTCCCGATGGTCGCCCACGACACGGTCGTGGGACTCGCCCAGTTCTCCCGGACCAAGGGCAGTGAGCCGTTCGGCGAGCGCGACCGGGACCTCGCCGTGGAACTGGCCGCGCGGGCCGCGGTCTGTATCGACAACGCCCGCCTGTACCGCCGCGAGCACGAGCGCGCGCTGATACTGCAACGGTCCCTGCTGCCACCGGGCGACCCCGAGGCGTCCGGCCTGGACATCGCGTGCCGCTATCTGCCCGGCAACGCGGCCACCGAGGTCGGCGGCGACTGGTTCGACGTGATCGAACTCCCGGGTCATCGCACCGCGTTGGTGGTGGGTGACGTCATGGGCCGTGGTCTGCGCGCGGCGGTGGCGATGGGTGAACTCCGCACGGCCGTCCGCACGCTGGCGCTGCTCGACCTGGAACCGGCCGAGGTCCTCTCGGCGTTGGACGAGATCGCCCGCGGCCTCGGCACTCCGGGTGGCGTCCAGCAGGCGACCCGCGCCGCCCGCCAGCCCCGCGACGCGGACCTCTCCGAGGTCTACCTGGCGACCTGTGTGTACGCGGTGTACGACTCGGTGACCAGACGCTGCACGTTCGCCAACGCGGGCCATCTGCCGCCGGTCCTGGTCGAGCCGGGCGAGGCGGCGCTGATGCTGGACGTGCCGCCGGGCATGCCGCTCGGCGTGGGCGGCGAGCCGTTCGAGGAAGTGGAGGTCGAACTCCCCGAGGGCGCCCTGCTCGCCCTCTACACCGACGGACTGGTCGAATCCCGTCACCACCCCCTCGACGAGGGCCTCCAGGCCTTCGTGGGCGCGCTCACCGACCCGACCCGCCCGCTGGAGGACGTCTGCGACCACGTCCTCAACACCCTCGACACCCACCACGGCGAGGACGACATCGCCCTGCTGATGGCCCGTGTCCAGGGGCTGCCGGCCGACTCGGTCGGCGACTGGGCGCTGCCGCGCGAGCCGCGCAGTGTGGGCCGCGCCCGTGAGTATGCCCGCGGCCAGCTGGTCAGCTGGGATCTGGAGCCTTTGGTCGACACCACGGAGCTGCTGGTCAGCGAGCTGGTGACCAACGCGCTGCGGTACGGCGAGGGCGAGATCAGACTCAGGCTCCTACTGGACCGCACCCTGGTCTGCGAGGTGTGGGACTCCGGCCTGGTCCAGCCCCGCCGCCGACGCGCCCGCGACACCGACGAGGGCGGCCGCGGCCTCCAACTCGTCGGCCTGCTGAGCGCCGCCTGGGGGTCCCGACGCACACCGCGCGGCAAGACGGTCTGGTTCGAACTCCCACTGCCCGACGGCGAGAACACCCTGACGGACCCCGCGGAGGCATTGCTGAGCCTGTTCTGAGAACGGGCGACGGCCGGAGGCCTCGCGGAACCCCGCCTGACCGACGCCACCCGGCACACTCCCCCAAGCTCCCGGCTTCCCTCGGACAGGGGTCCATAACGCCGCAGCTCCCGCCGTTCCGGCGGATGGCGGGGCTTTCGCAACAGGCCTACTCCCGAGGGAGCCTGCGTCGGTCGCGGGTGTCGGGGCCGCCGAAGCTGGCCGGAGGGCCTCCGTCGGGTTCCTCGCCGAGCAGGATGCCGCCGAGGACGGCTCCGGCCAGGCCACTCGCGTGGTCGGTGGGGCCGTCGTAGGGGTTGCCGTGGGCCCGTACGTCGCGCTCCGCCAGGTCGCGGGCTTCCTGGGCGAGGTCGTCGGCGTCGGCGTACTCCGCGGCGAGCAGCCGCTCCGCCTCCGCCAGGCGTGTGCGGGCCTCGGCGCCCACCGCCGCCCGGTGTGTGGCGATGAAGGCCCCCGCGGCCGACGTGGTGCTGCGGGCGGTCAGCAGGGCGGCCACCGGGATGACACCGGCGCGGCCCACCCCGAGCAGTCCGACGGCCCGTGTGATGCGGCGCAGGGCGTCCAGCGGGTCGTACGGCCCACGGGTCAGCTCCTCCCGTACGGCGGACAGGGCTGCGTCGGCGTGGGCCAGGCGGGCCCGGAGCTCTCCCTCGGGAACGAGCGGGGGCCGTCTGCGTGCCTCGGCGACCTCCGCCTCCCCGCCGCTCAGCACGGCCGGCACCAGCCCCGCCGCCTCCTTCAGCTCCGCGGCCAGCCGCTCCACCCCGGACACGAGGACCTCCGCCTGGACCACGGCCCCCTCTGCCGCACGTAGTTCACGGGCCGCCCTGTCACCGTCCCCGGAATCGGCGCTCTGGCGCGCCCTGTTGAGGTGGGTCGTGGCGAACACGAGCCGGTCCTTGGCCTGTTCGACGTAGCCGGTGATGGGTGCGGTGGCGGACGGCGAGTATCGCTCGCGCAGCTCGGCCTGCACGGTGTCGGCGTCCTTCGTCCGTGCGGCCAGCGCCCGGAACCGGCCCTCCGCGACCTCCAGCGCCTCGCTCATCCCCCCTTCCAGCGACCGCAGTTGATCGAACCCGGCCGCCTCCGTGTCCAGCCGTCGCCCGGTCTCCGCGCACCGCCCCACGATCCCGACCAGCGCCTGCCGCCGGGCCGACTCGTCCTCCGGAGCCCCCTGTTCGTACCGCCGCCGTATCGCGAACGCGGCCGCAAGTTCGGTCTCCGCCGCCCGCAGGGCCGCCGCGAAGGGCTCCACCTCCTGCGGCCCGAACCGCGCCTCGGCGAAGCCGAGTTCCTCCCGGCTGGTGCGCACGCTGTCGTCCGCCGCGACCAGGGAGGCCCGCGCCTGCCGCTCGAAGTCGCGCGCCGAGGGTTCGGGCGGGTGTGCGGACACCAGGCCGGGCGTCGTACGGCTCCGGGCCCGCCGGGTGCGGCGCAGATACCCGTACCCCGCGAGCACCACCGCCGCGGCCACGACGACGAGCGGCAGGATCAGGTCGGCGGGAGAGGTACCGCCCTCCTCCGCCGCCGCGGCGGTCACCCCCGCCACGGGAACCGGATCTTCGGCTCTGATCGTCATCCCCGGCAACACCAGCCACACGACCGCGACCACACAGCCCAGCAGGGCATGCGCCACCCGCACGGCTATGTGCGACTTGGCATGCCGGGGCCGGCCACGGATCGAGGATGACGTCACATTTCGGAGCGTATGGGCAGGTAAGCGCCTCCGCGACCGCTGTGGATGCGCGTGGGGGACGACGGACAGGGGGTACGGGATGGACACGGCACCGATACGGCCCACGGACGGCGAGGTGCCGACGGCGGAAGGTGATGCGCCGGGGGAGGCGGGCCGGGATGCCGGTGCGGGCACCGGTCCCCGGGGCCGGCGTCGGTGGGTCACATGGACGCGGCGAGCGGTGCTCGCGGTGGTCCTCGCCGTTCTCGTACCCCTTCTCGCCGCCGAGACCGCCCTGCGCGTGAACTACACCGGTGACCCGGTTGACGGTACGTACACCAGGAACAAGGACGCCATCTGGCTCGGGCACGCCTGGGTCGACGGGCGCAAGAAGGACGTCGATGTCGAGGCCCTCGCCCGTCGGCTGCGCGACACCGGCATCCGGGATCTGTACGTCCACTCGGGTCCCCTGGAGCACGACGGAACCCTTCCCGAGTCCGACCATCCGAAGGCGCGTTGGCTGATCGCCGCCGTGCACCGGGAGCTTCCCGGCGTACGCGTCCAGGCCTGGCTCGGCGACAAGCTGGCCGGCGAGTCCCCGGACGGCCTGCGCCTGGAGCGCGCCGCCACCCGCGCGGCCGTCGTCCGCTCCACCCGGCAGATCCTCGCCGCCGGCTTCGAGGGCGCCCACTTCGACCTGGAGCCCCTCCACTCCGGCGACCGCGACTACCTGTCCCTCCTGGACGACCTGCGCCGCGTCACCCGCGACAACAACGCCCAGCTCTCGGTCGCCGTGACCCGCACACGACAGCAACCGACCGTCGCCGCACTCGCCCCGCTCGCCCGCGCCGCCGTCGGCCCGGCCCGCACCCTCGTGGCCGTCACCCGGCTGCGCGGCGGCTCCAAGAAGGGCGCCTACCGCCTCGCCCTCGACGACGGCACGACGGCGGTCGCCTACGTCTGGTCCCCGGACGAGGACTACTGGGACCAGCCGGACAGCGACCCCCGCGACCCGTTCTCGCACGCCTCCGGGCTCGACCTGTTCACCGCGTCGCACGCCCGCCTGTCCGCCCTCGGCGTTCGCACGCCCCGCCTGCTGCACGCCGACCCGGAGGCGGACGCGGCCGTCGTCGAGGACATCCGGGGCGGCAGTCTGGAGGAGGCGCTGCGGCGCGACCCGGACGCGGCCCGCCCGGTCCTGGAGCGGCTGGCCGAGGCGCTGGCGGAGATGGGCGAATGCACGGCGGCCGGCTACGGCAAGGTGAACCTCGTCGACAACGGGGGCTCCTCGCACGGCAGTTCCTGTCGGCAGCTGGTCACCGACCGCGCGCTGGCCGACATCGCCGAGACCGCCGTACGCGACCCGCGGATCGCCGCCGCCCGCCAGGCGTTGGAGGACGCTCTGCGCTCCTTGGCCGCCGAGGTCCGCTCGCGCGCCCGGCACACCCTGATCCACGGCGAACTCGGCCCGGACCACGTCCTCGTGGACGCCGACGGGAACCCCGTGCTCATCGACATCGAGGGGCTGATGTACTTCGACGCCGAGTGGGAGCACGTGTTCCTGCGGCTCCGCTTCGGCCCCGCGTACGACGCCCTCCGCGCCCCCGGCCTCGACGAGGCCCGCCTGCGCCTGTACCGCCTGGCCATGCACCTGAACCTGGTCGCGGGCCCGCTGCGCCTGCTGGACGGGGACTTCCCCGATACGGAATTCATACGCGGTATCGCCGAGTACAACCTGGTGCATGCGCTGGCCCTGGTGGGACGATGACCGTCATGCACATGTTCTTGGTCGTCGCGGCGGCGCTGGCCGTGACGCTGATGGCGGTGGCCGGCATCGCGGGCATCACGACCGGCTGGGTGGTGCCGTTCGGCCGGCACCGCGTCCTGCGGCCGAAGCTGTGGGGGTACAGCCAGCTGCTCGGCGCGGTCGGGATGTCCCTGTGGATGTTCCTCGGCGTGTTCCCCAGGAAATTCGATGTGATCCCGCTCATCGGCTGGTTCCTGTTCATGGGGAGCCTGGGCATCCAGATACTGGCCCAGCGCCCCGGCCGTACCCCCCGGCCGGCCCCTACGAAGTCCGCCTCCTGATCTTCGACCCGAGCCACACCAGCGGGTCGTACTTGCGGTCGACGGCCCGCTCCTTCATGGGGATCAGCGCATTGTCAGTGATCTTGATCCCCTCGGGGCACACCTCCGTGCAGCACTTGGTGATGTTGCAGTAGCCGAGGCCGTGTTCGTCCTGGGCCGTGCTCTTGCGGTCCAGGCCGGTCTCGGCCGCCGCGTCCAGCGGGTGCATGTCCAGTTCGGCCACCCGCATCAGGAAGCGCGGCCCCGCGAACGCCTTCTTGTTCTCCTCGTGGTCGCGCACCACATGGCAGGTGTTCTGGCACAGGTAGCACTCGATGCACTTGCGGAACTCCTGCGACCGGTCCACGTCCTCCTGCATCATCCGGTACTCGCCCGGAGCGACTCCAGTGGGCGGCACGAACGACGGAACCTCCCTGGCCTTCTCGTAGTTGAAGCCGACGTCCGTCACCAGGTCGCGGATCACCGGGAAGGTGCGCAGCGGAGTGACCATGATCGTCTCGTCGCGGGTGAAGACCGACATCCGCGTCATGCACATCAGCCGCGGCCGCCCGTTGATCTCCGCGGAGCACGAACCGCACTTGCCCGCCTTGCAGTTCCAGCGCACGGCCAGGTCCGGCGTCTGGGTGGCCTGGAGGCGGTGGATGATGTCGAGCACCACCTCGCCGTCGTTGACCTCGACCTTGAAGTCCTCCAGGCCGCCGCCCTCGACATCACCCCGCCACACCTTGAAGCGGGCCTCGTAGCTGCTCACTCGTAGAGCTCCTCTTCGTCGAGGTACTTGACCAGCTCCTCCTTCTCGAAGAGGGCGAGCAGGTCCGGGCGGATGGGTTCGGTGGTCTCACGGGTGAGCTCGATCTGGCCCTGGACCGGGTCGGTCGCGGCCAGGCCGCCGGTCGGGTCGG
The DNA here is from genome assembly GCF_025642155.1 of Streptomyces sp. HUAS 15-9. Classification (NCBI taxonomy): domain Bacteria; kingdom Bacillati; phylum Actinomycetota; class Actinomycetes; order Kitasatosporales; family Streptomycetaceae; genus Streptomyces; species Streptomyces qianjiangensis. Next base: position 5,635,227 of record NZ_CP106798.1, read on the forward strand.
CGAGAGCGCACAGCAGGTTGACCGGACGCCACCTGCGGTCCATCGTCGGGTGGTCCTCGCGTGTGTGCCCGCCGCGCGACTCCGTGCGCTCCAGGGCGGCCCGCGCCACGCACTCGCTGACCAGCAGCATGTTGCGCAGGTCCAGGGCGAGGTGCCAGCCCGGGTTGAACTGGCGGTGGCCCTCGACACCGGCCCGGCGGGCCCGTACCCGCAGATCCGCGAGCTTCTCCAGGGCCTGGGCCATCTCGCCCTCGCGGCGGATGATGCCGACGAGGTCGTTCATGGTCTGCTGGAGTTCCTGGTGCAGGGTGTACGGGTTCTCCGGCGGGTGTCCGTCGTCCGTCCCCTCGGGACCCTCCGCGGAGAAGGGGCGCAACGCCTCGGCCGCCGCCATGTCCACCTGGGTCTCGTCCACGGGCGGGCGGGCGCCCGCCAGGCCCGCCGCGTACTCGGCCGCGTGCCAGCCCGCCCGGCGCCCGAACACCAGCAGATCCGAGAGGGAGTTGCCGCCGAGCCGGTTGGAGCCGTGCATGCCGCCCGCGACCTCACCGGCCGCGAACAGGCCCGGCACCCCGCGCGCGGCCTCCGTGTCGGAGTCGACCGCGATGCCGCCCATCACGTAGTGACAGGTCGGCCCGACCTCCATCGGCTCCGCCGTGATGTCGACGTCGGCCAGCTCCTTGAACTGGTGGTACATGGAGGGCAGCCGGCGCTTGATGACGTCGGCCGGCATGCGAGTGGACACGTCCAGGAAGACCCCACCATGGGGCGATCCCCGGCCCGCCTTCACCTCGGAGTTGATCGCGCGGGCGACCTCGTCGCGGGGGAGCAGCTCGGGTGGGCGCCGGTTGTTCTCCTGGTCCTCGTACCAGCGGTCGCCCTCCTCCTCGGACTGGGCGTACTTCTCCTTGAAGACGTCGGGGACGTAGTCGAACATGAACCGCTTGCCCTCGGAGTTCCTGAGCACCCCGCCGTCGCCGCGCACCGACTCCGTCACCAGCAGGCCCTTGACGGACGGCGGCCAGATCATGCCCGTCGGGTGGAACTGCACGAACTCCATGTTCAGCAGCGAACCGCCCGCGAGCAGCGCCAGCGCGTGCCCGTCGCCCGTGTACTCCCACGAGTTCGAGGTCACCTTGAAGGACTTGCCGATGCCGCCGGTCGCGATGACGACGGCGGGCGCTTCGAGGACGAAGAAACGGCCGAACTCACGGTCGTACGCGAAGACGCCACTGACCCGGCCCGCGGCGGAGCCGCTATTGGATGCAGTGTCCTTGAGGATCCGGGTGACCGTGCACTCCTGGAAGACCTTCAGCCGGGACTCGTAGTCGCCGGTCTCGCGGTGGTCCTCCTGCTGGAGGGAGACGACCTTCTGCTGGAGGGTGCGGATCAGCTCCAGGCCCGTGCGGTCGCCGACGTGCGCGAGGCGCGGGTACTCGTGGCCGCCGAAGTTGCGCTGGGAGATCTTCCCGTCCTTCGTACGGTCGAACAGCGCGCCCCAGGTCTCCAGCTCCCACACCCGGTCCGGGGCCTCCCGCGCATGCAGCTCGGCCATCCGCCACTGGTTGAGGAACTTGCCGCCGCGCATGGTGTCGCGGAAGTGGACCTGCCAGTTGTCGTGCGCGTTGACGTTGGCCATCGCCGCCGCGATGCCGCCCTCGGCCATCACGGTGTGCGCCTTGCCGAACAGCGACTTGCAGATCACCGCCGTACGGGCGCCGCGCTCCCGGGCCTCGATCGCGGCGCGCAGCCCGGCGCCGCCGGCACCGACCACGACGACGTCCCACTCCTGCCGTTCGACCACGGACATCAGAAGGCCCCACCCAATCTAGAAGAAGCGCGGATCGTCGAAGACACCGGACGCGATCAGATAGACGTAGAAGTCGGCGAGCGCCACGCTCACCAGCGACGCCCAGGCCAGCTCCATGTGGCGGGCGTTCAGCTTCCCGACGAACTGCCACGCCTTGTAGCGCACGGGATGCTTCGAGAAGTGCTTGAGCTTTCCGCCGAGGATGTGCCGGCAGGAGTGGCAGGAGACGGTGTACGCCCAGATCAGCACGATGTTGGCCAGGAAGACCAGGGTGCCGAGCCCCATGTGGCCCCAGCGGTAGTGCTCGTCGCGGAAGGCCAGCACCGTGTCGTAGGTGAGGACTCCGGCTACCAGGAGGGCGGCGTAGAAGAAGTACCGGTGGATGTTCTGCAGGATCAGCGGGAAGCGCGTCTCGCCGGTGTACTTCTTGTGCGGCTCGGCCACCGCGCAGGCCGGCGGGGACAGCCAGAAGCTGCGGTAGTAGGCCTTGCGGTAGTAGTAGCAGGTCAGGCGGAAGCCCAGCGGGAAGATCAGGATGATGATCGCCGGGGAGATCGCCCACCAGCTGCCGAACAGATCGGCGTTCGGGCCCGCGTGCATGGGCCGGCAGTTGTCCGCCAGGCACGGGGAGTAGAAGGGTGAGACGTACGGCGCCGCGTAGTAGTGCGCATTGGCGAAGGCCCGCCAGGTCGAGTAGACGACGAAGGCGAACAGACCGGCCGCGGTGACGGCGGGGGCCAGCCACCAGCGGTCGGTCCGCAGATGCGGGGCGGCGATCGCGGCGCGCGTATCGGTGTGTACGCCGCCGCTGTTCATATGGGGTTCCGTACCAGTGGCCAACTCATGACTCCGGTCGGGTTCGGGTGAGTGGGGGTGCCTGTCGGCACCCCCTCGGGGCCTGCGGGCCGCGCTCCTAGGGGGCGTGCCGGTCGCGGGCGCCGAGACCCTCGTCGTCCGAGTCCGTCCACAGGCTGATGTCGTACGGCGTGTCGGAGATCGTCACGAGATCGGGGCGACGCGGCTGACCGAGGCCGGGGGCGACCTCGCGCAGCAGTGCCACGCTCTCGCGCAGGTGATCGGCGTCGGCGCGGACGCGGCGTATCTCCAGTCCGCCGCTCCCGAGCTGTTGCTCCAGGCGTCCGACGGACCGGAACAGGTCGTCGAGACAACGCTGGACTGACGTCAGGTCGTCGTGCACGGACATGACGTGACCTCACTTCCCGCGGACCTCGTGGTCCTAGGCGGCAACGTTCATGCGCCTGCGAGTGTTGCGCGTCACACCTGCCGATGTGAAGGCATGTGCAGCGATTGGCGGATTGCGCGCCTCCACCGCACGCCCGCACGCGCGCTCTGTGTGCGCCGGGAGCGCGTGTTGCGCCGCACGGGTGGGCTTGAGAGCCCCCGCCGCCGTGTCGCCCCCGACGGGCGAACCCTTTCCTCTTCAGTGGGTCCGTACATCTGATCAGCACCAAAATACCGCCAAATGTGAACAGACCACACCCGTGTCACCGGGCTCCCCGGAGGTAGTAGATGTCCCACGACGGCGTCGCACCGCGCGCGGTCATGCGCTCGGTCGCCTTCCTCACCGCCGGCGCGCTCGCGGTACCCGTCCTCGCCGGCTGCAGCTCCGGGGACGACGAGGCGGGCCGTCCGCTGGCCGGACAGGACATCGCCCCCGCCGCCCGGAACCTGGTCGCCGACGGCGGCACCCTGCGCTGGGCGGTGGACGCCGTCCCGGAGACCCTGAACACCTTCCAGGCCGACGCCGACGCGGGTACCACCCGGGTCGCCCAGGCCGTTCTGCCCTCCATGTTCCGAACCGACCAGAACGGGCGCCCGGTCCGCAACCCGGACTACCTGGAGTCCGCCAAGGTCATCGAGACCGAGCCGCGCCAGGTCGTCCTGTACAAGCTCAATCAGCAGGCCGTCTGGAGCGACGGCCGGGAGATCGGCGCCGCCGACTTCGCCGCCCAGTGGCGCGCCCTGTCCGGCAAGGACGCCGCCTACTGGTCGGCCCACAACGCCGGCTACGACCGCATCGACAAGATCGAACGCGGCGCCAACGACCTGGAGGTCCGGGTCACCTTCAGCCGCCCGTATGCCGACTGGAAGTCGCTGTTCTCCCCGCTGTACCCGAAGGACGTCATGGGCACCCCGGACGCCTTCAACGACGGGGCGCGCCGCAAGCTCCAGATCAGCGCCGGGCCCTTCAAGGTCGACAAGGTCGACACCGCCAAGAAGGACATCGTCCTCAACCGCAACCCGCGCTGGTGGGGCCGCCCCACCAAGCTGTCCGAGATCGTGCTGCACGCCGTGCCCCGCGACAAGCGGGCCACCGCGCTGGCCGACGGCACCGTGGACCTGGCCGAGATCGCCCCCGCCGAGGTCGAGCGCATCAGCGTCGCCGGCCGCGACGGCGGCACCGGCACGCCCCTGCAGGGCGCCGGGCGCGTCTCCGCCAAGAAGCCGCAGGACAAGCTGAGCGGCGTCGAGGTCCGCAAGTCCCTGGATCCGGCCTACACCCAGCTCGCCCTCAACGGCTCCGGGGGACCCCTCGCCGACGAGCGGGTCCGCCGTGCCGTCGCCCGTGCCCTGGACCGTACGGCGCTCGCCAAGGTCGCCCTGACCCCGCTCGGCCTGCCCCCCGTCCCCGTCGGCAGCCACCTCGCCCTCTCCGGGCAGACCGACTACGCCGACAGCAGCGGAGCCCTGGGCGGCCAGGACACCAAGGAGGCGCAGGCGCTGCTCGCCGAGGCCGGATGGGTGCTCGGCGGGCCGGTCAAGGAGCAGAAGAAGCCCGAGAAGGCGGCCGGACCGCAGGGCAGCGCCGCCGACCGGTCCAACGGCGGCGACGACGGCGTGTTCATCGTCGGCGAGGACAACAAGGACCCCAGGGACCACAAGAACAAGCACCGTGAGCCGACCGGTGACGAGGGCGGCAGACACCTCGCACAGGACGGCAAGCAGTACACCGAGCGGCACGTGCAGCAGGGCGGCGCGCCCGGCGCGTACGCCCCCAAGGGCACCGCCGCCCCGGCCGGGGCGGCCGCCGGGACGCTGGCCAAGGACGGCAAGGCCCTCACCCTCCGCTTCGTGCTCCCCTCCGGTCCCGGCTCGGACACCCTGCGCTCGGTCGCCGACCGGATCACGCAGATGCTGGAGAAGGTCGGCATCCGCACCGAGATCACCAGGGTCCCGGACGAGAGCTACTTCAAGGACCACATCGCCTCGGGCCAGTACGACCTGGCCCTGTACTCCTGGCCGTCCTCCGCCTTCCCCGCCACCGACGCCCGCCCGGTCTACGCCAAGCCGGTCCCGGCCGCCGACGGCTCCCTGAGCGTCGAGCAGAACTACACCCGCGTCGGCACCGACCAGATCGACCAGCTCTTCGACGAGGCCGCCGCCACCCTCGACGAGGACGAGGCCAAGGACCTGATCCGCAAGGCCGACTCCCGCATCTGGGCGGCGGCCGGCTCACTGCCCCTCTACCAGCGCCCCCAGCTCATCGGCGCAAGAAAAACCCTGGTCAACGCGGGCGCCTTCGGCTTCCAGACCCCGATCTACGAGGACATGGGCTTCCTGAAGAAGGGCGCGATGATGGCCCCGGGCCCGACCAAGAGCTAGGGGCGCAAGGGACTCACGACGAGTCCGGGGTGCCTGGCACGCCGGCGCTTCCATGTGATCGGGGCCGGACCTCTTCAGGAGGTCGGGCCCCGATCGACGCTTGCCCGACGATCAGTCGGAAGCCTCCGGAGTGAGCCTCCCGCCGAGGGCACGTAACATGGGGTGAGGCCGTGGCATGTCAAGCCCGGCCGGGCCCGCGTCACACGGACGTACGCAGAGGGCCTTCCTCACACCCCGGGAGTACGTCGCAATATGACTGTGTCCGCGACACGTCACGACATCCGCAACGTCGCCATCGTCGCCCACGTCGACCACGGCAAGACGACCATCGTCGACGGCATGCTGAAGCAGGCCGGTGCCTTCGCCGCCCACCAGCTCGACTCTGTCGACGACCGCATGATGGACTCGAACGACCTGGAGCGTGAGAAGGGCATCACGATCCTCGCCAAGAACACGGCGGTGAAGTACCACCCCAAGGACGGTGGCGACCCGATCACCATCAACATCATCGACACCCCCGGCCACGCCGACTTCGGCGGCGAGGTCGAGCGCGGTCTGTCGATGGTCGACGGTGTCGTGCTGCTCGTCGACGCCTCCGAGGGTCCGCTGCCGCAGACCCGCTTCGTGCTCCGCAAGGCCCTCCAGCAGCGCCTGCCCGTCATCCTGTGCATCAACAAGACGGACCGCCCGGACTCCCGCATCGACGAGGTCGTCAACGAGACCTACGACCTCTTCCTCGACCTGGACGCGGACGAGGAGCAGATCGAGTTCCCGATCGTGTACGCGTGCGGCCGTGACGGCATCGCCTCGCTGACCAAGCCGCAGGACGGCACGGTCCCGGCGGACTCCACCAGCCTGGAGCCGTTCTTCTCCACGATCCTGGAGCACATCCCGGCCCCGACCTTCGACGAGGAAGCGCCGCTCCAGGCCCACGTCACCAACCTGGACGCCGACAACTTCCTCGGCCGTATCGCGCTGCTCCGCGTCGAGCAGGGCGAGCTGCGCAAGGGCCAGACCGTGGCCTGGATCAAGCGCGACGGCTCGGTCAGCAACGTTCGCATCAGCGAGCTGATGATGACCGAGGCCCTCACCCGCAAGCCCGCCGAGAAGGCCGGCCCGGGTGACATCTGCGCCGTCGCCGGTATCCCGGACATCATGATCGGCGAGACCCTCGCCGACACCGAGAACCCGGTCCCGCTGCCGCTGATCACGGTCGACGAGCCCGCGATCTCGATGACCATCGGCACCAACACCTCTCCGCTGGTCGGCCGCGGCGGCACCGGCAAGGGCGCCGACGCGAAGGCGGCCGTCAAGGACCGCAAGGTCACCGCCCGCCAGGTCAAGGACCGCCTCGACCGCGAGCTGATCGGTAACGTCTCGCTGCGCGTCCTGGACACCGAGCGGCCGGACGCCTGGGAGGTCCAGGGCCGTGGTGAGCTGGCGCTCGCCATCCTGGTCGAGACCATGCGCCGGGAGGGCTACGAGCTCACCGTCGGCAAGCCCCAGGTGGTCACCAAGGACGTCGACGGCAAGGTCTACGAGCCGGTCGAGCGCATGACGATCGACGTGCCCGAGGAGCACATGGGCGCGGTCACGCAGCTCATGGGTGTGCGCAAGGGCCGTATGGACAACATGTCCAACCACGGCTCCGGCTGGGTCCGCATGGAGTTCGTCGTGCCCTCCCGCGGTCTGATCGGCTTCCGTACCGAGTTCCTGACCCAGACCCGCGGCACCGGTATCGGCCACTCCATCCACGAGGGCTTCGAGCCCTGGTTCGGCACGCTCCAGACCCGTAACAACGGCTCCCTGGTCGCCGACCGCTCCGGTGCCGTCACCGCCTTCGCGATGACGAACCTGCAGGAGCGCGGTGTGCTCTTCGTCGAGCCGGGCACCGAGGTGTACGAGGGCATGATCGTCGGCGAGAACTCCCGCTCCGACGACATGGACGTCAACATCACCAAGGAGAAGAAGCTCACCAACATGCGGTCCTCGACGGCCGACGTGGCCGAGTCGATCGTGCCGCCGCGGAAGCTGTCGCTCGAGCAGTCGCTGGAGTTCTGCCGCGACGACGAGTGCGTCGAGGTGACCCCGGAGGCGGTCCGCATCCGCAAGGTGAACCTGGACGCCCGCGAGCGCGCCCGCGCCGCGAGCCGCGCCAAGCACGGCTGACGCACGCACGGCGAACCGCAGCCCGGAGCCCGGGTGTCCCCATGGTGGGGATGCCCGGGCTTTTTGCAACCTGTTTTTCGGGTGGCTGATGTCCGTAATGCGGAGATCAATGCCCGATACCGATGTAACACGCCCGTTTCGCGCCCTTCTTAGGCCGAACACTTTGTCCAGATTTTGGAAGGTCTACGCGTGAGCTGTGACTGAATTGAGATTTAAGAACGGTGGTCGGTGGTCGGCCCATGGCAGATAGTTAGCCGCGTACCGCTCGGGTCAATGGGTCTCGTGCTGTGGGGGCAGTGCCGACTCATGAGTACCAGGGGGTGTCTGACCCTCCGTCAGGGTGTTGGAGGACGTGGACGGTTACCCCCTCCCGTTGGTGAACACGTGACGTCATGAGGAGGAACCCTCCATGCGTGGTTATTCCTGCCGTTCGTCCGGCGACCGGGTCTGAGAATCCCGCGACCGCTCAGCGCGGCCGTTCAACTACGCGCGTTCCACTGCGGATTCGCGTGGCTCGGAGTACCTGGACGCCTCTCACACCCACACTTGTGAAACGGACGAACAGTGACAAGTCCTATCGACATTGAGGGCGGCGGGACAACGGTGGCCGTCGGCGGCGACTCGGGACCGCAGACGCAGCCCGAAGCCGCCAAACTCGAAGGCCGGTCCCCCGGCCAGCTGATGTGGATCCGCTTCAAGCGCGACCGTACGGGCGTGATCTCGGCCTACGTCGTGGGCTTCTTCTTCCTGGTCGGGCTGCTCGCGCCGCTGATCTCCTCGCTGTACGGCAAGAACCCGTACACAGTGTACGCGGACGAACGCCCCGAACTCTTCGACAGCGCCGGCGTGCCGGTGCAGCCCAACGGCGGTATCAGCAGCGAGTTCTGGTTCGGCCTCGAGCCCGGCAACGGCTACGACGTCTTCACCAAGCTCATCTACGGCATCCGCACCTCGCTGATGATCTCCGTCGCCGTCACGATCGCGGTCGTCGTGACCGGCATCGTGCTCGGCGTCGCGGCCGGCTACCTCGGCGGCCGGACCGACTTCTTCATCGGCCGGGTCATCGACTTCCTGCTCGCCTTCCCGGCGCAGCTGTTCTTCATCGCCTCCATGCCCGTCGTGGTCTCACTGTTCGTCAGCCCGCGCGACGAGACACCGACGTACGTACGGGTGGTCGCGCTCATCCTCGTGCAGTGGTTCCTCGGCTGGATGAGCCTGGCCCGCATCCTGCGCGGCACCTCACTGGCCCTGCGTGAACGGGAGTTCATCGAGGCGGCCAAGGTCAGCGGGGCCTCGCCCTGGCGGATCATCCGCAAGGAGATCCTGCCGAACGTCGTCACACCGCTCCTGGTGCAGGCGACGTATCTGCTGCCCGCCTTTGTGACCGCCGAGGCCGGCCTGTCCTTCCTGGGCGTGGGCATCGTCGAACCGACGCCCGACTGGGGGCAGATGTTCTCCAAGGCGTCCACCGAACTGGTGATGCAGAACGACATCACCTACATGTTCTTCCCCGGCATCTCGATGATCATCTTCATCGTCGCCTTCAACCTGCTCGGGGATTCGGTCAGGGACGCCTTCGACCCCAAGACCGCTCGCTGACCGGGCACTTGCACATCTTCTCCACGGCAGTTCTTCCGCACTGGTGACAGACGGGCACCGGTGACACACAAGATGGGTGGAAACAGAGTGATGAGTAGGGGCGGACGCCACGTCTACGGCGCACTCTCCGTGCTCGCAGCCGGAGCTCTTGTGCTCACCGGTTGCAGCAAGGGCGGCAGCGACAGCGGTGGCAACGACAAGAAGGACCAGGAGAACGCCAAGCGCCAGCAGGCGTCGATCAAGTTCGGCGGCACGGCGGACTCCACCGGCCCGGCGGCGGATGTGCCCGACGCCAAGTCCGGCGGCACCATGGAAGTACTGCAGCGCGACAGCTACGCACACCTCGACCCGGCCCAGATCTATGTGTCCGACGAGGGCTCCGTGGCCACGCTGCTCCACAGAGGCCTCACCGGCTACAAGGCGACCAGCAACGACGGTTCGAAGCACGAGGTCGTCGGTGACCTCGCCACCGACTCCGGCACCACCACGGACGGCGGCAAGACCTGGAAGTACACGCTGAAGGACGGCATCAAGTTCCAGGACGGATCCCCGATCACGTCCAAGGACTTCCGGCACACCTTCGAGCGGCTCTTCGCGCCGTTCATCAACCAGGGCCCGACCTACCTCCAGCAGTGGCTGGCCGACTCCCCGGGCACCGCGTACCGCAAGCTGCTCAAGGACGGCCCGTACAAGGGCAAGCACCTGCCCAGCAGCATCCTCGAGACGCCGGACGACAAGACGATCATCTTCCACTTCAAGACCGCCCACCCCGACCTGCCGTACGCGCTGGCGATGGCCGGCTACGCGGTGGTCTCCGAGAAGGGCGACACCAAGGAGAAGTACGACAAGGCCCCGGTGGTCACCGGCCCGTACAAGATCCAGTCCTTCAAGTCCGGCAAGTCCATGGTCCTGGTCAAGAACACCAACTGGGACCCGAAGACGGACCCGATCCGCCACCAGTACGTGGACCAGTTCAACATCACGTTCAACCAGCAGTTCGAGACCTCCACCAAGGCGCTGCTCGCCGACAGCGGCGCCGACCAGACCGGCCTCAGCTTCAACAACCAGGTGGACGCGGGCAACCTGTCCAACGTCCTCAAGGACCCGAAGATGAAGGCCCGTACGGTCTCCGGCTACCAGCCGTACGTGGGCCAGATGAACATCAACATGAGCCACCCGGCACTCAAGGACAAGACGATCCGCGAGGCGATCGCCTACGCCCTGCCGGTCACCCCCTTCGTCCGCGCCTACGGCGGCACCGACGCCATGGAGGTCGCCGGCGGCCTGATCTCCCCGACCGTCAGCGGCTACGACGCGGCCTTCGACCCGTGGGGCAAGAAGAAGAAGCCCGCCGGTGACCCGGACAAGGCCAGGGAGCTGCTGAAGAAGGCCGGCAAGCTCAACATGAAGCTGACCTTCGGCTACATCAACACCCCCGAGGGCCAGCAGTACTCCACCGCCATGGCCGCGGGCCTGAAGAAGGCCGGCTTCAACGTCCAGCGCCAGGAGATCCCGGCCGAGACGTACTACGACCAGGTCAGCAAGCTCGACAACAACTACGACATCTTCCACACCGCGTGGGGTGCCGACTGGCCGTCCGCCTCGACCGTCCTGCCGCCGCTGTACGACGGCCGCGTGATCGCCGACGGCGCGCAGAACTACTCGCAGATCAACGACCCCAAGGTCAACAGCGAGATCGACCGCATCAACCAGATCACCGACCCGGTGAAGTCCGCGGCCGAGTGGGAGAAGCTCGACCAGTACATCGTCAAGGACGTCGTCAACGTCGTCCCGACCGCGTACTACAAGCAGACCCAGATCGCCGGTTCGAAGGTCGGCGGCCTCGTCTACGACGACGTCATCGGCGGCGTCGACCCGCGTCGCCTCTTCATCAAGTAACCGTCCCCGCCCGGTACCCGGTGCATCGCCTCAGCGAGGGGGAGCACCGGGTACTGTCCGGCCCGCCGACGTCAGAGAGCTGCCCCTGTCATGCTGCGCTTCCTCGTCCGCCGGATCCTCGGTGCCATCGTCATTCTCTTCCTGCTGAGCATCGTCACGTTCTTGCTGTTCTTCGGGATGCCGCGCGACCCGGCGCTGCTGATGTGCGGCAAGACCTGCAATCCGGACAGCCTCGCCAACATCCACCATGTGCTCGGCCTCGACAAGTCGATACCCGAGCAGTACGGGATCTTCCTGCACAACCTGGTGATGGGCAGCAACCAGTTCGCCCAGGGCCCCTGCCCGGCGCCCTGCTTCGGGTACTCGTACCACACCAACGAACCGGTGTGGGGCACGCTGATGGACCGGCTGCCCACCACCGTCTCGCTCACCCTCGGCGCGGCGTTCTGCTTCCTGCTCGTCGGCCTCGGCAGCGGCCTGGTCGCCGCCTGGCGGCGCGGCACGTTCATCGACAAGGCGGCCACCGCCGGGGCGATGGTGCTCAGTTCGATGCAGATCTACTTCCTCGGCCCGCTCGCTCTCGCGATCCTCGTCTACCAGACCCACTGGTTCGACAAACCCGCCTACAACAACTTCACCGCCGACCCGATCACCTGGTTCACGGGCCTGATCATCCCCTGGGTGGTCCTCTCCACGATCTTCGCCGCGCAGTACACCCGTATGGCACGTTCTTCGATGATCGAACAGCTCCAGGAGGAACACGTACGCACCGCCCGTGCCAAGGGCATGTCCCGGCGGTACGTCTTCTTCCGCTACGCCTGGCGCGGCTCGCTGATCCCGATCGTCACCATCTTCGGCATCGACCTGGGATCCCTGCTGGGCGGCGCCATCATCACCGAGTACACCTTCAGCCTGCCGGGCCTCGGCCAACTGGCGGTGCTGTCCGTCTTCTTCAGTGACCTGCCGCTGCTGCTCGGCGTGATGCTGTTCTCCGCGACCATGATCCTTCTCTTCAACATCATCGTCGACGCCTGCTACGCCTTCATCGACCCGCGCGTGCGGCTGGCCTAGGCCGTTTAGGAGCACTTTCGTGACCACTGTGACCAAGGAGGCCGGCGTTCCCGTCCCGGCCGGTGCGGGTCCCCTGTTGTCCGTGCGGGACCTGCACGTCAGCTTCAAGACCGAGGACGGCGTCGTACGGGCCGTGGACGGGCTCTCCTTCGACCTGGAACGTGGCAAGACCCTGGGGATCGTCGGGGAGTCGGGCTCGGGGAAGTCGGTGACGAACCTGACCATCCTGGGCCTGCACAACCCCATGTTCACCACCGTCGAGGGCGAGATCCTGCTGGACGGGCAGGAGCTGACCACCGCGCGGGAGTCGGAGCTGGAGAAGCTGCGCGGCAACAAGGTCGCCATGATCTTCCAGGACCCGCTGACCGCGCTGTCCCCTTACTACACGGTGGGCCGCCAGATCGCCGAGCCGTTCATGAAGCACAACGGCGCCTCCAAGCGGGCCGCCTGGGACCGCGCGGTCGAGATGCTCGGCAAGGTGGGCATCCCGCATCCGAAGGAGCGGGCGAAGGACTACCCGCACCAGTTCTCCGGCGGTATGCGCCAGCGCGCGATGATCGCCATGGCGCTGGTCTGCGACCCCGACCTCCTGATCGCCGACGAGCCGACCACGGCCCTGGACGTGACGGTCCAGGCCCAGATCCTCGACCTGCTCAAGGACCTCCAGCAGGAGTTCGGCTCCGGGATCGTCTTCATCACCCACGACCTCGGCGTGATCGCCGACATGGCCGACGACATCATGGTGATGTACGCGGGCAGCGCGGTGGAGCGCGGCACGGTCGACGAGGTACTGCGCTCGCCCCAGCACCCCTACACCTGGGGACTGCTGAACTCGATGCCGCGACTGGACTCCGACCTGGACGCCCCGCTGTCGCCCATCCCGGGCTCCCCGCCCTCGCTGCTCACCCCGCCGTCCGGCTGCCGCTTCCATCCCCGCTGCACCTTCCAGGACCGGGTGCAGGGCGCCCGGCGCTGTGTCAACGAACGCCCGCTGCTGGCCCCCGACCGGGCCTCCGCCTGCCATCTGACGGGCGAGCAGAAGCGGACCATCTTCATCGACGAGATCAAGCCCCGGCTGGGCTAGGGCCAGGAGGACACGGCATGAAAGAGGACCTCGTCCTTCCCGCTCCGCGCGAGTCGGCCGGCGGCGTGGAGTCAGAAGCGCTCCTTGAGGTCTCCGGGCTGACCAAGCACTTCCCGGTCAAGGGCGGCTTCCCGATCCGGCGTACGGTCGGCCATGTGCAGGCCGTCGACGGCATCGACCTGACCGTGCGCGTCGGCGAGAGCTTCGGCCTGGTGGGCGAGTCGGGCTGCGGCAAGTCGACGACGGGCCGGCTGATCACCCGCCTCCTGGAGCCGACGAGCGGGAGGATCGCGTACCGGGGCAAGGACATCAGCCACGCCTCACGCAAGCAGCTGGCACCCATCCGCTCCGAGATCCAGATGATCTTCCAGGACCCCTACTCCTCGCTGAACCCGCGCCAGACGGTCGGCAGGATCATCTCCAACCCGATGGAGATCAACGGGATCGCCCCGGACGGCGGCCGGGAGAAGCGCGTCCGTGAACTCCTGGAGATCGTCGGCCTCAACCCCGAGCACTACAACCGCTTCCCGCACGAGTTCTCCGGCGGTCAGCGGCAACGCATAGGCGTGGCACGAGCATTGGCCCTGGAGCCGAAGCTGATCGTGGCGGACGAGCCGGTCTCGGCGCTGGACGTCTCCATCCAGGCGCAGGTGGTGAACCTCCTCCAGAAGGTGCAGAGGGAACTGGGCATCGCGTTCCTCTTCATCGCCCACGATCTCGCGGTGGTCCGCCACTTCTCGCAGCGCGTGGCGGTGATGTACCTCGGCAAGATCATCGAGGTGGGCGACCGCGACTCCATCTACACCCGCCCCCGTCACCCCTACACCCACGCCCTGCTGTCCGCGGTGCCCGAGGTGAACCTCACCGACACCGACTCGGCCGGGCGCGAGCGCATCCGGCTGGCCGGCGACGTCCCGTCCCCCATCTCCCCGCCCTCCGGCTGCCGCTTCCGCACCCGCTGCTGGAAGGCCCAGGACAAGTGCGCGGCCGAGGAACCCCCGCTGATCCAGATCTCCGGCAACCGGACCGGCCACCTCACGGCGTGCCACTTCCCGGAGGAGCCCACGATCGAGGCACGGGACGAGGACATCGTGCTGGACCCGGCACTGGCTGCGCTGGAGGAGGGCGACGGCTAACGGGACCGCTCGGCCGTCCGCTCCGCCACGGTGATGATCTCCGGGCTCGCGGGGGTCACCGCCCCCCGCTCCCAGTCGCCGTACTGCTCGACGACCTCGAGTCCGGCCTCCGCGAGGAAGCCGGACAGGGTCTCGGGGTCCAGGAAGCGGAGTGTGGCCCGGCTCACCAGGGGCCGGGCCCAGCCGTCACCCTCGTAGGTCTCGGTCAACGTCACCCGGCCCCCGACGGGACCGCCCTGGACCTCGTGCCACACGCGTACGACCGTGCCGTCGGCACCCGTGACCTCACGCACCCGGTCCGGCGTCCAGCCCTCCCAGGCGCGGGCGGCCGGGTTGCGGGTCTCGAAGACGAACCGCCCGGCGTCGGTGAGCGCCGACCGCACGGCGCGCAGGCAGAGACGCAACTCGTCGTCGTCCACCAGCACTTGGAAGGCGTACCCGGTCATCACGACCAGCTCGAACTCGTTGTCCCACAGCCGCGTCCGCAGATCCCCGAGCACCCATTCCACGGCAGGGGCGCTGCGCCGTGCCTGTACGAGCATGGCGGCGGCCGGATCGAGCCCCATCAGCCGGCCGGGGTGGCCGTCCTTGTGGGCCCGCCTGAGTAACTGCCCTGTGCCGCAGCCGACATCGAGCACGGAGTCCGCGGAGTTCACCAGGCCGAGGTAGAAGTCGTCACCCGCCCCCCACGGGTTGAGACGGTCGTACAGGGCGGCAAGCGAAAGATCGGCGAACGAATGATCGACCACCGCGGCAGTGTGCCACACGACATTGAACGGCGGGTCAGTTTCCGAGACTTCGTGGAGGGCTCTCACCTCTGCGCGGTGTGGGTCTCTGCGGGGCCGCGACGCATGATCAGCGGCCAGCCCGCCCGGCATCGTGATCGAGTCCGGGATACAGGGTTTTCCCTACCGTTGCAGGAGCGAGGGCTCCAATCGTTGGCGGCGGCGACCCCGCGTGGCTATGGTTGCCGGAATGTCCGGCCCGCCTGATGGGGTCCGTCATGGTTTGTCCGCTCGCGGCGTCGAGAGGTTTCCTCCGTCGTGGAGCGCAACTGATCTTTCTGCCGTTGTGCCCGCTATCCGGATACCTGGTACCGATAGCTGTGTAACAAGTCCGTTTCGCAGGGATCTTTCACCTATGCCTTTGTCCGGATTTTGGAAGAAGTATGCGTCAGGTGTGATCGAACCGAGACCTTGTGAGTGTGGTTCGGCCTGTGGCCCATGGCAGATAGTTAGGCGCGTAGAGCTCGGACCAACGGGTCGCGCGCCGCCGACGGCGCCGACTCGTGAGCGCGGGGAGCACCGAATTTCTCCGGCACCGGTGACGGTGCCGGTGATGTGTTGTGCGCTCCGTCTGCGGTGAACACAAGGACTCAAGAGGAGGAACCCATGCGTGGTGCCAAGAGCGCCAAGTGGGTCGTGGGCGCGATCGTCATAGCCCTGTCTGCGACCGCCTGCGGTGGAGGCAACGACAACGCCGGTGGCAGCGGCAGCGGCGGTGGCAAGGGCTCCGGCAAGAACGGCGGCACCTGGCGGATGGGTATCACCGAGCCGGTGGCCATCGACCCCTACAACGCGCAGGAGTCCGAGGGCACTCTCGTCACGGACAACCTCTTCACCGGTCTGTTCGACCCGACCGCGGACGGTCAGGTCGTCCCGGCGCTGGCCACCTCGAAGAAGGTCAGCAAGGACGGCAAGACGTGGACCTTCGCCATCAAGAAGGGCACCAAGTTCACCAACGGTGAGGCCGTCGACGCCGAGGCGTTCATCCGCGGCTGGAACCGCGTCGCGGTGAAGTCGGCCGCGTCCGACGTCGCCTACCACATGGCCGGCATCGAGGGCTTCGACGACGTGCAGTCCGGCAAGGCCAAGACGATGTCCGGCCTGTCCGCTCCGGACCCGTACACGCTGCAGGTGAAGCTGTCCGCCGCGGACTTCGAGTTCTACATCAAGACCTCGCACACGGTCTTCAGCCCGGTCCCCAAGGCCGCCGCTGACGCCCACAACAAGACGTACAACGAAGCCCCCATCGGCAACGGCCCGTTCAAGATGGACGGCAAGTGGGAGCACAACAAGTCGATCACGCTGGTCCGTAACGACAGCTACGGCCTGACGAAGGCTCACCTGGACAAGGTCCAGATCGACATCCTGAACCCGAACAACAGCGCCAACCTGGAGTACCAGGGCTTCGAGTCGGGTCAGTACGACTGGGCGCGCCTGCCCACCCCGCAGCTGACGGCCGCGAAGGCCAAGTACGACGCGCAGGGTGAGTGGATCAACGAGGACACGAACGGCATGAACTTCATTCTGCCGGTCACCGACAACGGTCCGACGAAGAACGTCAAGGTGCGTCAGGCCATCTCCTACGCCATCGACCGGGACGCCATCATCAAGGGCGTCTTCCAGGGCATGCAGAACAAGTCCACGACGATCCTGCCGCCCGTCTTCAAGGACGTGTACCAGAAGGACCTGTGCACCTCCTGCGTCAAGCAGGACAAGGCCAAGGCCAAGAAGCTCGCGAGCGAGGGCGGCCTGAAGCCGGGCAGCACCCTCGAGCTGGCCTACAACACCGGTGCCGGTCACGAGGAGTGGGTCCAGGCCGTCCAGCAGCAGCTGGAGAAGGTCCTCGGCATCAAGGTCAAGGCGGTCGGCAAGCCGTTCGCCGAGCTCCTCGCCGACGAGCAGAAGCCGGGCGCCGCGGGCCTGTACCGCTACGCCTGGGGTGCGGACTACCCGACGCCGGACAACTACCTGTTCCCGCTGCTCGACACCGCGTCGATCAACAAGGACGCGTCGGGCAAGGTCACGGGTGACAACCGGTCCCGCTACAGCAACAAGGCGTTCGACGACCTGGTCGCCAAGGCCCGTGCCACCGAGGACCAGGCCGGTCGCAACGAGCTGTACAAGCAGGCCGAGAAGATCGCTGTGGACGACCTGGCGCTGATCCCGCTGTGGAACCGCACGCAGCAGCGCCTCGCCAACACCAAGAAGTACGGGAACGTCAAGCTGGACTTCCACGAGAACCCGAACCTCGCGGAGATCAGCCTGAAGTGACCGGCTGCCGCTGACAGCGGCGTCCGGTGATGGGGGCCGTGGTGCCGAGCTGGGCTCGGACGCCACGGCCCCCGACGACCGTCGGGAGGGCGCGATCCGCTCTCCCGCCCCCCACCCCACAACCCCCCATCTTGACTGGGGCTGGGAGCCGCTGGTTGGCGGCAGCGAGGCGCAGAGAGGCATGTCATGGGAAGGTATGTGGTCCGCAGGCTGGGCCAGTTGGTCGTCGTCACGCTAGGCGCGACGATGATCCTGTTCGCTTGCCTGTTCGTTCTGCCGGGAGACCCGGTCGGACAGATCGCGGGCAGTGACAAGGCGCGGGACCCCGCCGTGGTCGCGCAGTTGCACAAGCAGTACGGGCTCGACAAGCCCCTCGTGGTGCAGTACGGCACCTATGTGGGCAAACTCGTCACCGGCGATCTGGGCACCGACTACACGCAGAGCCGTCCGGTCACGGAGATTCTCGGTCCGAAGCTGGAGAACACCGCGAAGCTGGCGGTCTTCGCCATCGTGATCGATGTCTTCATCGGTATGGGCGTCGGCATCGTGGCGGCGATCCGCAGATACTCGATCTGGGACATGTCGGCCACCTTCCTCACCACTCTGGCCATCGGCGTGCCGTCCATCGTGCTCGGCATGATCATGCAGCGGATCTTCATCGTCGAGCTCAACTGGTTCCCGCTGATCGCCGACGGCAGCTTCAAGTCGATGGTGTTGCCCGCTTTCACACTGGCGATCATCGACGCCGCCCTCGTCGCACAGCTGGCCCGCAGCAGCATGCTGGAAGTACTGCGCGCGGACTACGTCAAGACCGCCGTGGCCAAGGGACTTCCCGGCCGGACAGTGCTCTTCCGTCACATCCTGCGCAACTCCGTCATTCCTGTGATCACCTATATCGGTATCTCCTTCGGCACCCTGCTCGGTGGTGCGATCATCACGGAGACGATCTTCAACTGGAACGGCATCGGTCTCGCCCTGGTCCAGGCGATCCAGCAGAACAACAACCCCATCATCGTGGGAGTGGTGACGATCAGTGTGGCGATCTTCGTCGTTCTGAACCTGATCGTCGACCTGCTGTACGCCGCCCTCGACCCGCGTATCCGCCTCACCTGACCGGTCGTTTCCCCCTAGGAGTCACACCATGACCGAACTCGTCACGGGCACGGGAGAGCCGGTACAGGCCGAACCCGCCGCGGCACAGCAGGGCGCCGAACCCAGCGTCGCCCGGGTCAGCCAGTGGGCCGACATCCGGCACCGCTTCTTCGCCAACAAACTCGCCGTGGTCGGGCTGGTGATCATCGCCGTCCTGATCCTGGTCGCCGTCCTCGCCCCCGTCCTGGCCCCATATGACCCGCTGAACCAGGACCTCAACCAGACTCTCCAGTCGCCGGGCGGCCATCACCTCCTCGGCACCGACGCGCTCGGCCGGGACCAGCTGTCCCGCCTCATCTACGGCAGCCGCATCGCGGTGATCGTGGGTCTCGCGTCCATCCTCGTCGCACTCGTCATCGGCATCGTCCTCGGCGCCCTGGCCGGCTACTTCGGTGGCTGGGTGGACACCGTGATCATGCGCGCGGCGGACATCTTCTTCGCCTTCCCGCTGCTCATCGGCTCCATCGTGATCATCCTGCTGATGGGGCGCGGTGTGACGCCGGTCGTCCTGTCACTCGGCATCTTCACCTGGGCCACCTTCGCCCGCCTGCTGCGCAGCCAGATCCTCTCCGTGCGAGAGATGGACTACGTGCACGCCGCGAAGGCACTGGGCGCGAGCCAGGGCCGGATCATCCGCAAGCACATCCTGCCCAACTCCATCACCTCGGTGCTGGTGTACGGGACCAGCAACGTCGGCATCGCGATCGTGGCCGAAGCGTCCCTGTCGTACCTGGGCGTCGGCGTGGACCCGGAGGTCGCGGAGTGGGGCAACATGATCTCGGCCGGCCGCAACTTCATGGGTGTCAAGGACTTCATGTGGACCTACCCGAGCCTCGCCATCGTCATCACCGCGCTGGGCTTCATCCTGCTCGGCAACGGTCTGCGCGACGCGCTCGACCCGAAGCTCCGGTGAGGCACCGCCATGAGTCGAACACCCCTGAAGCAACACGAAGGTGATGGCATGACCAGCCTGGAGATGGCGCCCGCGAACATCGGGCCGGACGGGACCGCGCCGCTTCTCGAAGTCCGCGACCTGCACGTGGAGTTCAAGGTCCGAGACGCCGTGACGAAGGCGGTCAACGGCGTCAACTACAGCGTCAACGCGGGCGAAACGCTCGCCGTTCTCGGTGAGTCGGGCTCCGGCAAGTCCGTCACCGCGCAGGCGATCATGGGCATCCTGGACAGCCCGCCCGGACGGATCAGCCAGGGCCAGATCTTCTTCCAGGGACAGGACATCCTGGCCCTGCCGGAGAACGAGCGGCGCAAGCTGCGCGGCGCCAAGATGGCGATGATCTTCCAGGACGCCCTGTCCTCGCTCAACCCCGTGCTGTCGGTGGGCTACCAGCTCGGCGAGATGTTCCGGGTGCACGAGGGCATGTCCCGCAAGGACGCCAAGGCCAAGGCCATCGAGCTGATGGACCGGGTACGCATCCCGGCCGCCAGGCAGCGCGTCGGCGACTACCCGCACCAGTTCTCCGGCGGTATGCGCCAGCGCATCATGATCGCCATGGCGCTGGCTCTCGAGCCCGAACTGATCATCGCGGACGAGCCGACGACGGCGCTCGACGTGACCGTCCAGGCACAGGTGATGGACCTGCTCGCCGAACTCCAGCGCGAGTACAACATGGGCCTGATCCTGATCACCCATGACCTGGGTGTGGTCGCCGACGTGGCGGACAAGATCGCGGTGATGTACGCCGGCCGGATCGTCGAGCGGGCGCCCGTGCACGAGCTGTACAAGCGGCCCGCCCACCCCTACACCCGGGGTCTGCTGGACTCCATCCCCCGTCTGGACCAGAAGGGGCAGGAGCTGTACGCGATCAAGGGTCTGCCTCCCAACCTGCAGCAGATCCCGGCTGGTTGCGCCTTCAACCCCCGCTGCGCCGTGGCGCAGGACATATGCCGCACCGATGTCCCGGCCCTGGTTCCGGTGACCGAGCAGGACGGTACGGAACTGGTCGGCCGCGCCTCCGCGTGCCACTTCTGGAAGGAGACGATCCGTGGCTGAGCTCAAGAAGGACGACGGGGCCGGCGGCACGCCGAATGTCTCCGACGTCGAGGTGGTGAAGGCCGCCACCGAGGACGAGGCGGTGACCGCCGTCGAGGCGCCCGTCGCGCAGGGCGAACCGATCCTGCAGGTCCGCAATCTGGTCAAGCACTTCCCGCTGACGCAGGGCATCCTGCTCAAGCGTCAGGTCGGCGCGGTCCGCGCCGTCGACGGCATCTCCTTCGACCTGCACCAGGGCGAGACCCTGGGCATCGTGGGCGAGTCCGGCTGCGGCAAGTCGACCGTCGCCAAGCTCCTGATGAACCTGGAGCGGGCGACGGCCGGCGAGATCTTCTACAAGGGCCAGGACATCACCAAGCTGTCCGGGCGCGCGATGAAGGCCGTGCGCCGCAACATCCAGATGGTCTTCCAGGACCCGTACACGTCACTCAACCCCCGTATGACCGTGGGTGACATCATCGGCGAGCCCTTCGACATCCACCCCGAGGTGGCACCGAAGGGCGACCGGCGGCGCAAGGTCCAGGAACTGCTGGACGTGGTGGGTCTGAACCCCGAGTACATCAACCGCTACCCGCACCAGTTCTCGGGCGGTCAGCGCCAGCGCATCGGCATCGCCCGCGGCCTCGCGCTCAACCCCGAGATCATCATCTGCGACGAGCCGGTCTCCGCCCTGGACGTGTCCGTCCAGGCACAGGTCATCAACCTGATGGAGCGACTGCAGGACGAGTTCAACCTCTCCTACATCTTCATCGCGCACGACCTGTCGATCGTCCGGCACATCTCGGACCGCGTCGGCGTGATGTACCTCGGCAAGATGGCCGAGATCGGCACCGACGAGCAGATCTACGAGCACCCGACGCACCCCTACACCCAGGCGCTGCTGTCGGCGGTCCCGGTGCCGGACCCGGAGGCCCGCGAGGGCCGCGAGCGGATCATCCTCACCGGTGACGTGCCGTCCCCGGCCAACCCGCCGTCGGGCTGCCGCTTCCGCACCCGCTGCTGGAAGGCCCAGGACAAGTGCGCCGAGGAGGTTCCTCTCCTGGCGGTCCCCGAGCGCTTCAAGAACTCGGACACCCCGGCGGCCCATGAGTCGGCCTGCCACTTCGCCGAGGAGAAGGACGTCGTCCACGCGGTCTGACCCCATCCGGCCCGCTTTCCGGTTCCCGGCACCTGACCAGGTGCCGGGAACCGGCGTTTTGGGCCCCTCCCTCAGCGCACGACCCGCCCCCGCAGCACGATGCGGTGGGGATGCCGCAGCACGGCCGGTGTGCGGCGTGGGTCGCTGTCGTACACCGTGATGTCGGCGAGGGCCCCCTCGGTGAGGCCGGGCAGGCCCAGGAAGGCGCGGGCCGCCCAGCTTGCCGATCATGATGCCACCCCTCATACGGGTGGACTGTTTCCCCGATGAGTGTCCTTGGTGCCCTTTGTTGGCGTTTTGCGGTGATATTGGCCGTTGATCGACCAGTGCTCCCGAGCTGGCGTCACAGTGCGTACCCGCGTGCTCAAGAGGAGGCACTCCATGCGTGGAGCCACACACGCCAAGTGGGCCGCCTGCACGGCGGTGATGGTGCTCATGGCAGCCGCCTGCGGGGGCGCGAGCGGGAACGGTGGTACCGGCGGCGGAGTCCTCAGTTCCTCCTGGGGCGATCCGCAGAACCCTCTCGAACCGGCCAACACCAACGAGGTGCAGGGCGGCAAGGTCCTCGACATGATCTTCCGTGGTCTGAAGCGGTACGACCCGAAGACCGCGCAGGCCCGGAACATGCTCGCCGAGAAGATCGCCACCTCGGACTCGCAGAACTTCACCGTCACGATCAAGGACGGCTGGACCTTCAGCAACGGCGAGAAGATCACCGCCAAGTCCTTCGTGGACGCCTGGAACTACGGCGCGAGCCTGAAGAACAACCAGAAGAACGCCTACTTCTTCGGCTACATCCAGGGCTACGACCAGGTCCACCCGGCCACCGGCACACAGAGCGCCGACACGCTCTCCGGTCTGCAGGTCGTGAACGACAGGACCTTCACCGTCAAGCTGAACCAGAAGTTCTCCAGCTTCCCGGACACCCTGGGCTATGTGGCCTTCGCGCCGCTGCCCCGGTCGTTCTTCTCCGACCACGCCGCCTGGCTGGCGAAGCCGGTCGGCAACGGGCCGTACATGATCGACTCGTACACCAGGGGCTTCCAGATGGCCCTGACGAAGTGGGACGGCTACCCCGGCGCCGACAAGGCGCAGAACGACGGTGTGACCCTCAAGGTCTACACGGACAGCGACACCGCCTACACCGACCTGCTGGCCGGAAACCTCGACCTCGTCGACGACATCCCCGCCTCGCAGCTGAGGAACGTCAAGAAGGACCTCGGCAACCGCTACATCAACACCCCGGCCGGCATCATCCAGACCCTCGCCTTCCCGTACTACGACAAGGCCTGGGACAGGCCCGGCGCGGAGAAGGTCCGCACGGGCCTGTCCATGGCGATCAACCGGAAGCAGATCACCGACACGATCTTCCAGAAGACCCGCACCCCGGCGAGCGACTGGACCTCGCCCGTCCTCGGCACGGAGGGCGGCTTCAAGGAAGGCCTGTGCGGGAGCGCCTGCGACTACGACCCGGCCGGGGCCAAGAGGCTGATCCAGGAGGGCGGCGGGCTCCCCGGCGGACAGCTCAAGATCACGTACAACGCCGACACCGGCTCGCACAGGATGTGGGTGGACGCCGTGTGCAACTCCATCAACAACGCGCTCGGCAACGACAAGGCATGTGTCGGCAACCCGATCGGCACCTTCGCGGACTTCAGGAACCAGATCAGCCAGCACAAGATGAGCGGCCCCTTCCGGGCGGGCTGGCAGATGGACTACCCGCTGATCCAGAACTTCCTGCAGCCGCTCTACTACACCAACGCCTCCTCCAACGACGGCAAGTGGTCCAACGCGCAGTTCGACAAGCTCGTGGACCAGGCCAACGCCGAGACCGACACCGCCAAGGCGGTCTCCACCTTCCAGCAGGCCGAAGAGGTCGTCCGGGACAACATGGCCGCCATCCCGCTCTGGTACCAGAACGGCAGCGCGGGCTACTCGGAGCGGCTGTCCAACGTCGCCCTGAACCCCTTCAGCGTCCCCGTCTACGACGAGATCAAGGTCGGCTGAGCCGCCATGGGGCGCTATGTCGTCAGGCGTCTGCTCCAGATGGTCCCGGTGTTCGTCGGGGCGACGCTGCTGATCTTCCTGATGGTGAACGTGATGGGCGACCCCATCGCGGGACTGTGCGGTGAGCGCGCCTGCGACCCGGCGACGGCCGCCCAGCTGAAGCGGGAGTTCGGTCTCGACAAGCCGCTGTGGCAGCAATACCTGACCTACATGGGGAACATCTTCACCGGCGACTTCGGCACCGCGTTCAACGGCCAGCCCGTCACCGAGCTGATGGCGACCGCGTTCCCCGTCACCATCCGGCTGACGATCGTGGCGATCCTCTTCGAGATCGTCATCGGCATCACCCTCGGTGTCGTCACCGGACTGCACCGCGGCCGCCCCGTCGACACCGGAGTGCTCCTCGCCACCCTGGTCGTGATCTCCGTACCGACCTTCGTCACCGGCCTGCTGCTCCAGCTGCTCCTCGGCGTCCAGTGGCACTGGATCCAGCCCTCGGTCTCCCAGCAGGCCGCCTTCGGCGAACTGATCGTGCCGGGCCTCGTCCTGGCCGCCGTCTCCCTCGCCTACGTCACCCGGCTGACCCGCACCTCCATCGCGGAGAACAAACGGTCCGACTACGTCCGCACGGCCGTCGCCAAGGGCCTGCCCCGGCGCCGCGTCGTCACCCGGCATCTGCTGCGCAACTCGCTCATCCCCGTCGTCACCTTCATCGGCGCCGACATCGGGGCCCTGATGGGCGGCGCGATCGTCACCGAGCGGATCTTCAACATCCACGGCGTCGGCTACCAGCTCTACCAGGGCATCCTGCGGCAGAACACCCAGACGGTCGTCGGCTTCGTGACCGTCCTCGTCCTCGTCTTCCTGCTGGTCAACCTGCTCGTGGACCTGCTGTACGCCGTACTCGACCCGAGGATCCGCTATGCCTGAGCAGTTGCACGAGCCCGAACGCGCCATCGCGGGCACCGGGGCCGGCAGCGGGATGGACCTGGCGGCGAGCGAGGCCGAGACACTGGAGAGGACTCCCGCTGGACCGCTGGGCACGGGGCCGCAGGCCAAGCCGCGCAGCCTGTGGTCCGACGCCTGGCGGGACCTGCGCCGCAACCCCGTCTTCATCGTCTCCGCGCTCGTCATCGTCTTCCTCGTCGTCATCTCCCTGTGGCCCTCGCTGATCGCCTCCGGCAGTCCCCTGCAGTGCAACCTCGCCAAGTCCCAGGAGGGCTCCCAGCCGGGCGCCCCCTTCGGGTACGACGGCCAGGGCTGCAACGTCTACACACGCACCGTCTACGGCGCCCGTACGTCCGTCACGGTCGGCGTCTGCGCCTCGCTCGGGGTCGCGCTCCTCGGGTCCGCGCTGGGCGGCCTCGCGGGGTTCTACGGCGGGGCCTGGGACTCCCTCCTGTCCCGCGTGACCGACATCTTCTTCGCGATCCCCGTCGTCCTCGGCGGTCTGGTCCTCCTCTCCGTGGTGACCAGCAACACGGTCTGGCCGGTCATCGGGTTCATGGTGCTGCTCGGCTGGCCGCAGATCTCCCGCATCGCCCGCGGCTCCGTCATCACCGTCAAGCAGAACGACTATGTGCAGGCGGCCCGCGCCCTGGGCGCCTCCAACTCGCGCATCCTGCTGCGCCACATCGCGCCCAACGCCGTCGCCCCGGTGATCGTCGTGGCGACCATCGCGCTCGGCACCTACATCTCGCTGGAGGCGACCCTGTCGTACCTCGGCGTCGGCCTGAAGCCGCCCAGCGTCTCCTGGGGCATCGACATCTCCGCCGCCTCCCCCTTCATCCGCAACGCCCCGCACGCGCTGCTGTGGCCCTCGGGCGCCCTGGCGATCACGGTCCTGGCCTTCATCATGCTCGGCGACGCGGTGCGCGACGCCCTCGACCCGAAGCTGAGGTGAGCCGCCGTGCTGCTCGAAGTGCGTGACCTGCACGTGGAGTTCCGGACCCGGGACGGCGTCGCCAAGGCCGTGAACGGCGTCGCTTACGGCGTGGACGCGGGGGAGACCCTCGCGGTGCTCGGCGAGTCGGGATCGGGCAAATCGGTCTCCGCACAGGCCGTCATGGGCATTCTCGACATGCCGCCCGGCAGGATCACGGGCGGCGAGATCCTCTTCCGGGGCCAGGACCTGCTGAAGATGAAGGAAGAGGAGAGAAGAAGGATCCGCGGCGCCGAAATGGCGATGATCTTCCAGGACGCCCTGTCGGCGCTGAACCCCGTGCTCTCCGTGGGCGAGCAGCTCGGCGAGATGTTCGTCGTGCACCGGGGCATGTCACGCAAGGACGCGCGGGCCAGGGCGATCGAGTTGATGGACCGGGTGCGCATCCCGGGCGCCGCCCAGCGCGTGCGCGACTATCCCCACCAGTTCTCGGGCGGAATGCGCCAGCGCATCATGATCGCCATGGCGCTGGCCCTGGAGCCGGCGCTGATCATCGCCGACGAGCCCACCACCGCCCTCGACGTCACCGTCCAGGCCCAGGTCATGGATCTGCTCGCGGAACTGCGGCGCGAGTACGACATGGGGCTGATCCTCATCACCCACGACCTCGGCGTGGTCGCCGACGTCGCCGACCGCATCGCCGTCATGTACGCGGGACGGATCGTCGAGTCGGCCCCGGTCCACGACATCTACAAGGCGCCCGCCCACCCGTACACACGCGGCCTGCTCGACTCCATCCCGCGCCTGGACCACAAGGGCCGGGAGCTCTACGCCATCAAGGGTCTGCCGCCGAACCTGATGGACATCCCGCCGGGCTGCGCCTTCCACCCGCGCTGCCCGATGGCCCGGGACGTGTGCCGCACGGACGAGCCCCCGCTGTACGAGGTCTCCGAGGAGCGCGGCAGCGCCTGCCACTTCTGGCGGGAGTGCCTCCATGACTGAGCCGATCCTGGAGGTCAGCGGCCTCGTCAAGCACTACCCGCTCACCCGGGGCATCCTCTTCAAGAAGCAGATCGGCTCCGTGAAGGCCGTGGACGGCGTCGACTTCACACTCGGCCGGGGCGAAACCCTGGGCCTGGTGGGCGAGTCGGGCTGCGGCAAGTCGACGGTCGCCCGGATGCTGTGCAATCTGGAGCAGCCGACGGCGGGCTCGATCCGCTTCAGGGGCGAGGACATCACGAGGCTCTCGGGCAGGGCCCTGAAGGCCGTACGGCGCCATGTCCAGATGGTCTTCCAGGACCCGTACACCTCGCTCAACCCCCGTATGACGGTGGGCGACATCATCGGGGAGCCGTACGAGATCCATCCCGAGGCGGCCCCGAAGGGCGACCGCCGCCGCAAGGTCCAGGAGCTGCTGGACGTGGTCGGCCTCAACCCCGAGTACGTCAACCGCTATCCGCACCAGTTCTCGGGCGGCCAGCGCCAGCGCATCGGCATCGCCCGCGGGCTGGCGCTGCGCCCGGACGTGATCGTCGCCGACGAGCCGGTGTCCGCGCTGGACGTCTCGATCCAGGCGCAGGTCGTCAACCTCCTGGACCGGCTCCAGACGGAGTTCGAGCTCTCCTACGTCTTCATCGCCCACGACCTCTCGATCGTGCGGCACATCTCGGACCGGGTGGGGGTGATGTACCTGGGCCGCATCGTCGAGATCGGCAGGGACGCCGAGATCTACGACCACCCCACGCACCCCTACACCCAGGCCCTCCTGTCGGCGGTCCCGGTCCCGGACCCCGAGGCCCGTGAACACCGCGAGCGCATCATCCTCACGGGTGACGTCCCGTCCCCCACGAACATCCCGTCCGGCTGCCGCTTCCGCACCCGCTGCTGGAAGGCACAGGAGCGCTGCGCGCTGGAGGTCCCGGCGCTCGCCGTACCCGCCGAGTTCCGCGGCACGACGGGTCCCGCGGCGCACGACTCGGCGTGTCACTTCGCGGAGGAGAAGCAGGTGGTCCCGCTGGAGGAACACGGCAACGGGCCGGGGTGACATGGTGCACCCCGGCCCGTTCACGGCACCCGCACGGCCGTACGCTGTTCAGCCTCGCGCGTCCGTATATCGGTACCGCTTCCGCGAAGTTGCCTGCGTGTTAACGCAATTCACGGAAGTTTGCGAGGTTGTGCCAGCGAACGCTTCAGAAAGTCCACCTGGAGGAGGAGCAGATTCTCCGCGACCTGCTCCTGCGGGGTCATGTGCGTGACACCGGACAGCGGCAGCACCTCGTGCGGGCGGCCGGCGGCCAGCAGGGCGGAGGACAGGCGCAGCGCGTGGGCCACCACCACGTTGTCGTCGGCCAGACCGTGCACGATCATCAGCGGGCGGTGCGGCTCGGCGGGGGAGGACAGGCCGTCGTCCGTCACCAGGGAGCTCTTCGCGTACGACTCCGGGTCCACGGCGGGGTCGCCCAGATACCGCTCGGTGTAGTGGGTGTCGTAGAGCCGCCAGTCGGTGACCGGAGCCCCCGCGATGCCCGCGTGGAAGACGTCCGGGCGGCGCAGCACGGCCAGCCCCGCGAGCCAGCCGCCGTAGGACCACCCGCGGATCGCCACTCGGGACAGATCGAGGGGGTACCGCTTCGCCAGGTCCTGGAGCGCCTCGACCTGGTCGTCCAGGGACACTGTGAAGTCACGGTGCACCGCCTTCTCCCAGGCGGGGGAGCGGCCCGGGGTGCCTCGGCCGTCGGCGACGACCACCGCGAAGCCCTGGTCGGCGAGCCACTGCGAGGTCAGGTGCGCGTTGTGCGCGGCGACCACGCGCGGGCCGTGCGGACCACCGTAGGGGTCCAGCAAAACCGGCAGGGGAGTGTCGGAGTGGTAGTCCTGTGGCATAAGCACGGCGCACGGGATTCGCCGTGCGCCCCCCTCGGTGAGCGTCACCCGCGGGGACAAACCGGGATCTTCGGCGTACGACTGGACAGCCGCCGTCGGTTTTCCGTCACGCAGTACCTGGACACGAGCGCCCGGACGGTCCAGCGCGGCGGAGATCAGTACGGTCACGCCCCCAGCGCGCACCGCCGAGTGCACGCCGGGGTCTTGTGAGACGCGCTCCACGCCGAGTTCGTTCACTCGGTAGACATGCACCTCGCCGATGCCGGGAGCCTCGGCCTCCTCGCCGGCCGAGGCCGAGACCAGCACGTCGTCGTCCGAGACGTCGAGCACCGCACGGATGTGCAACTGGGCTCCGGTCAGTGGGCGTTCGCCCACCGCGAGCACCCGCGCACCACCCTCGTCGGCGATCCGCACGAGCTGTCCGGAGGGGCTCCAGCAGGGCACGCCAGGGAAAAGTTCCAGCCATGTTGGATCTTCTTCCGCATGCACCATCCGGGTCGCCCCCGAGTCCGGGTCCACGGCCAGGAACAGCTGGCTGCGCTGGTCCCGCGCCTGCACCAGGACCAGCGGGGCCCCCGCCTCTGACCAGTGCACATGCGCCAGATACGGATAGCGCGCCCGGTCCCAGGCGACCTCCGTGCGGGACCCGTCGAGGCCGATCACGAACAGCCGTACGTCCGCGTTGGCGGTGCCCGCCGCCGGATACGCGACGTGTTGTGGCTCACGCTCCGGGTGGGCCGGATCCGCGATCCACCACCGCCTCACCGGCGTGTCGTCCGCGCGCGCAACGAGCAGCCGGTCCGACTCCGGGGCCCACCAGAAGCCCCGCGCACGCCCCATCTCCTCGGCCGCGATGAATTCGGCCAATCCGTAGGTGACCCCGTCCGCGTCGGGCTCCGCCAGCGCCCGGTCCCCCTCCCCCTCCGCGCCGACCACCCGCAGGGCACCCCCGGCGACATACGCCACATGCCGTCCGTCGGGGGCGGGACGCGGGTCGATCACCGGCCCAGGGACCGGGAGTTCACGTGCCGTGCCGGCCCGTAGCTCCGCCGTGAAAAGCCGCCCTGACAAGGCGAAAGACGCCAGTTCCAGGGCCGCGTCGGTGGCGTAGCCGACGATGCCGGCACCCCCCTCGCGGCTGCGTTCGCGGCGCGCCCGCTCCACGGGCGAGAGATGCTCCGTGGCGCCGCCCAGCAGCGCCCGTGGGTCGGCCGCGAGGCGCTCCCGACCGTCCGTCACGTCAATGATCCACAGAGAGTTGGCCCGGTCCGTGCCGGAGTGCGAGCGCAGGAACGCGACGCGGGTACCGTCGGGAGCCACGGTGAACGCACGCGGCGCGCCGAGCGTGAACCGCTGGGTGCGGGCGTGCCGTCGGGGGAAGGAGTCAGGCTCGGTCGTCATCCCCCGACCATATTGGCCATGCGCCCCCTTGTGCGGCCGTGCGCCGACCGATGCGCGAGTACGGATAGTTAT
Source organism: Streptomyces sp. HUAS 15-9 (assembly GCF_025642155.1). Classification (NCBI taxonomy): domain Bacteria; kingdom Bacillati; phylum Actinomycetota; class Actinomycetes; order Kitasatosporales; family Streptomycetaceae; genus Streptomyces; species Streptomyces qianjiangensis. The sequence continues at coordinate 5,665,218 of NZ_CP106798.1, forward strand.
GATCACTACCGCTGAGTGGGTATGAACCTGCTGGCTTGTGTATGGATTTGCTGTACCGAACTACAACCCCCATAGTCCGAACCCCCGCGTACCTGGGATCTTTGGAGGTGAGCCGCCGTGGCACTCTCGATTTCGGCGGTGGTGCTGCTGGCGATCATCGTCTTCCTGCTGATCAAGAAGTCAGGGTTGAAGGGCGGCCATGCGGTCGTCTGCATGCTGCTCGGCTTCTACCTGGCCTCCTCGACCGTCGCTCCAACGATCAGCGAGCTGACGACGAATGTGGCGAGCATGATCGGCAGCATCAAGTTCTGACGCGCGCCGGGCCCGGCCCTGGGTGGCTTCGGGTGGCCGCGGGCGATCTCGAGTGGCCTCGGTGGCCTCGCCGGGGCCGGGTGGTGCGTGCGGGCGGGTTTCGACGCGGCGACGGCACTCGATGGGCTGAAGCTGGGTCCAGGTGATCGGGTGCGGGCCGTGCCTTCAGCCTTGGGACGCGTACGGCACGAAGGCGGACCAGGCCTCCGGCGAGAGTGCGAGGCGGGGGCCTGCGGCGTGCTTGGAGTCGCGGACGTGGACGGTGGTGGGGGTGGTGGCGAGTTCGACGCAGGAGTCGATGTCGCTGCTGCTGCTGTAGCTGCTCTTGAACCAGGCGAACTCGGGAACGTCCCCTGTCGGGGTGTCGCGGATCATGCCTCTCCCAACAGTTGTTCGATGAAGGCCAGCGACTCCCCTGGTGGAAGAGCCTGGGCCCGGATGATGCCATACCGCAGTTCGAGGATTCGGAGCTGCCTCGGCTCAGAGACCGGCCGACCGTTGGCGACTCCCGGTGAACGCCCGACTGCCGAACCGTCTTCGAACTTCAACACCTCGATCCCGCCCTCAGTTCCAGCGTGCTCCTCACGGTGCATCGGCATCACCTGGATTTCAACATGCCGCAACTGCCCGATTTCCAGGAGGTGTTCGAGCTGTTGGCGCCGGAGCGCCCCTCCTCCGAGTGGGCGTCGAAGCACCCACTCTTCCTGCACAAAGCTGAGTTCGGGCGCTGACTCTCGCTCGAACACGCAATTTCGGGCCATGCGAGCGGCTACGCCACGCTCAATGTCGTCCTCCGAGAACGCGGGGCGCCGCATACTGAACAGCGCCCGTGCGTACTCCGGCGTCTGCAACAACCCATGGATGTTCAGCGGATCGTAGAGCTGAAGCTCGGCCGCCCTGGCCTCCATCTGCGCCAGATCCCGCACCTTCTTCGGATACCGGACTTTGGCCACGTCCTCCTTCATGGCAGCGATCAGTCCATCCGCCCCCAACACCTCGTCCGCCCTGTCCAGATACTCGGGCCGAGGGATCCGCTTCCCGCTCTCGATCTTGTAGACCAGATCCTCGCCGTACCCGACGGCCTCCCCGAACACGGCGCCCCGCATCCCCACCGCCTCGCGACGGAGCTTGAGCTGACGCCCGACGGTTGCGATGACGGCGATGCCCCAGTCGTCGTCCGGATCCACCTCCCAACCGGGCTCATCGGCCTCGCTCTTGAGCCGTACCGCCCCGCCGTCCACACTCATTCCGCACCCCTCCGTCGTACGACCGTGCCGCGACGCCCCTACCCGTACGGCCGTCCTCGACAGCCCGGAGGTGACCGGACAAGCGCCGGACAGTAACCGTACGTATCGGCGGCGTCACTGTTCACGGTACGCAGACGCGGCCACGCTGAGTGACGTGAACCAGGAAAACTCCACCCAACTCGACTGCACCGTCCCGGAACTTCAGCGTGCTCCTGTCACCCACGCCCCGGGGCGCCCGCCTGGCCCGGCTCCTCGCCACCGAGCAACTGCGCTCCTGGGGGCTGCCGTCGGAGGAGGCGGCGCAGGTCGTCGCGGAACTGGCGGTCAACGCGGCCACGCACGGACGGGTGCCGGGGCGTGACTTCCGGCTGTCGCTGTACGTCGTCGCCGACACCCTCCGCATCGAGGTGACCGACACCCGCGGGGACGGCCTCCCCTGCCCAGGGCAACCCACCTCCGAGTCTGAGTCCGGCCGGGGTCTCGTCCTCGTCGAGGCCTTGGCCGACCGGTGGGGCGTTGTCCCGGGACCACGTCCCCGCAAGACGGTTTGGGCAGAGCTGACCGTCCTACGGTGCGCAACGTCCCGGTGATTACCGCTCGGCCAAAGGCCTTTGCCGACGCCGACTGTCAGGCACAGGTGGACCGCCCGCTTCTTGGTCAGTGTCGTGCTTCCACGCCCCGAGTAAAGGGCGCTCCCTTCGGTCGCGTCGCCTTCGGCGATGCCCCTGCGGGGCACCCTTGACTAGGGGCGTTCCAGCACGGGTGAGAAGCGAGCGGGCAGCCCAGGGAAAGCGGCCGACTTGGGCAGGTTGGGCCCTTGGGTCGGCTGCGGTCTGGGCCGGGGTGAAGGGGGCGCGCTCGCGCCTCGCCAGCACGCCGGGTCGGGTTCGGCGGCTTGAGGCCGGTCGTGGGGGGCAGAGCCTTGAGGCGGGGGCTGGACATGGCTCAGAGCCGTGATTGGTCGGTTTGGGACAGTGACTGGGCGAGAACAGGCTGTTGGGGAGGGTCTGCACTGGCCCAGATCGTCCAATTGCCCACTGGATGACAGGAAGCAATGCCTGTCTCGTTACATCGGTCCCACCAGTCACGCAGGGGTGAGAGATGGGACGGAATCGCCCCGCGGGAGCCCCGGCAGGGGCCACAGACGTGCCCCACCCTGCGTCGCTCGGCTCCCCGCCCTCCGACCGCAGTCCGCCAGTCCGCCAGGCTCTATCTGGATCCCGCCCCGGCCCCGCTGCCGACCCGCCCTCCCCCGCAGACCGCAAGCCGCTATGCCGTCGCGGCGTGCCGCCACTCGCCTCCCGCGCCCCGTCACCCACCGACGGCAGGCCGCTAAGCCCACTTGGCGTGCCATCACCCGGCCCCCGCGTTTCCCCCACCGCCCACCGGCCGCAAGCCGCTTAGCCGGCCCGGCGTGCCGCCACTCGGCCCCCGCGCTTCCCCCACCGCCCACCGGCCGCAAGCCGCTTAGCCCGCCCGGCGTGCCGCCACCCGGCCCCCGCGCTTCCCCCACTGCCCACCGGCCGCAAGCCGCTGAGCCCGCCCGGCGTGCCGCCACTCGGCCCTCGCGCTTCCCCCACCGCCCACCGGCCGCAAGCCGCTTAGCCCGCCCGGCGTGCCGCCACTCGGCCCCCGCGCTTCCCCCACCGCCCACCGGCCGTTTGCCGCTGAGCCGGCCCGGCGTGCTGGCGAGGCGCGAGCGCGCCCCTTCACCCCGGCCCAGACCGCAGCCGACCCAAGGGCCCAACCTGCCCAAGTCGGCCACTTTCCCTGGGCTGCCCGCTCGCTTCTCACCCGTGCTGGAACGCCCCTAGTCAAGGGTGCCCCGCAGGGGCATCGCCGAAGGCGACGCGACCGAAGGGAGCGCCCTTTACTCGGGGCGTGGAAGCACGACACTGACCAAGAAGCGGGCGGTCCCACGGCCACTTGTCAGCGCTGGGGCACTGCATCTGCCCTGAAGGCGCCCTACGTTGATGGCGCTGCCGTTCCTGTGGCTGAAAGAGCTTGGCCGCTTGGTGCCTCGCGACGACTCGACCGTCGATTGGGATGTGCGAGCAGACCGACGGCGTGAGCGAGCCCTACCAGTAGGCCAGCTTCAGCTTGCGGTTCGTGCTGCGCTCCGTCGCGGCTGACCTGGGCGGATGGCCTGGGGTACGGCTTTGCCAGAAACTCTCGGTTCCAGCAGGTCGGATGCGGCTTCTTGGACACCTGTCCGCTCTGGCGGTGCCGGACCGTGCGATGCCCCGGCCTGGACGTCGGCCAAGATGGTGGTGCACGCCGCCGACTCTGTGCCCCACCGAAAGCCCCGGTGACGCCCCATTTCCTCGGCCGCGATGAACTCCCAGCCATAGGTGACTTCCTCCGGCTCCGGCTGTGTCGGCCACCGGCCCCGGACTTACCCCGTGCCCGTTCCTCGGGCGAGAGGTCTGCCGAGGCCCTGCCGACGAGGGTGCGCGGGAAGCCGTCACGCGGTTCCCGGCGTCCACGTGATCGAGTGCCTCCAGCGAACTCTCTCGGGCTGTACCGGTGACGGAGTGCAGGAAGACAGCAGGTGACGGCGTGCGCCGGGCTGAGCGCCGACTGGATCATGGCTGCTGCAGCCCTGCTCACTGCAGGGGCTGCGCCTAGCCGGCGGTAGGCATCGCAGGGTGGCCCGCGACGCTGCGGGGCACCCTCTCACCGGGGACGCCATCCCCGTCTCCCGCGGCATGGGCTGACGCCACGCGGTCTTCGCCGCTGCCAGGGAACCAGCCGGAGTCGTTGTTCAAGGTCAGCGAGGGGTGAGCAGGCAGAACTCGTTGCCTTCCGGGTCGGCCAGGACCGTCCAGGAGATTGCGGACTGATCGATATCAGGGTTGGTGGCCCCCAGGGCGCGCAGTCGGGCTGCCTCTGCGGCCAGGTCGTCACCGGGGTAGGGGCAGACGTCGAGGTGGACGCGGTTCCACACGCTCTTGATGTCGGGAGTGCGGAGGAACTCCAGGTAGGGACCGACGCCCTTGGCGGAGCGCATGGTCGCGTGGTCGTCGGTGACCTCGTGCAGCGTCCAGTCCATCGCCTGGCCCCAGAACCGGGCCATCCCTCGTGGGTCGGTGCAGTCGACCACGACCGCGGCGATCGGCCCGGTGTCCTGGTAGATCGGACGGGGCTCCAGGACGCAGAACTCGTTGCCTTCCGGGTCGGCCATGACCGTCCAGGGGACGTCGCCCTGACCCACGTCGGCGAGCGTCGCGCCGAGGTCCTTCAAGCGCGCGACCAACTCCGCTTGATGGGCGGTCGAGGTGGTGGCCAGATCAAGGTGCACGCGGTTCTTGACCGTTTTGGGTTCCGGGCGAGCAACGATGTCGATGCAGACGGCCACGGGGTCGGGGTAGGCGAAGCCCACGGGTTCGAGGTTGGTCACGCCGGGTCCCTCGCTGTCGACACCCCAACCGAGTGCCTCCGCCCAGAACCGGCCGAGCGCGGAGTCGTCCTGGGCCTTCATATTGATCTGCACGAGTCGGGTTGCCATGCCGCAGATCCTAGAAGTTCCGCCGTCCCAGGTCGCCGCGATCAGACATGTGCTCGACCAGGTGCTGAATGTGGTCGCTCTTGCCGAGACTTCCGACCGGGGACGCCCTGACCGTGGATCTCCTGCCCGAGGGTCTGCGGTGTCCTGCCGCTCTCCTGGCCCCCCCGTGGAGTCCGTCACCTGTGCGCCTCGCCGGGCACGTGCCCCGGTGAGGTTGGTCGCCTCGTAGGGTGGGGTCCATGACGGAATTGCCCGCCCGGCGTCTGCTGCTGGTGCACGCGCACCCGGACGACGAGTCGATCAACAACGGCGCGACCATGGCCAAGTACGCGGCCGAGGGAGCGCGGGTCACCCTGGTCACCTGCACCCTCGGGGAGCGGGGTGAGGTGATTTCGCCCGAACTGGCCCATCTGTCCGGTGCCGCGCTGGGTGAGCACCGGCTGCGTGAGCTCCGGGGTGCCATGGGGGAGCTGGGTGTCGACGACTTCCGGCTGCTCGGGGGCGCCGGACGGTACGCGGACTCCGGGATGATGGGGCTGTCCGACAACGACGACCCCGCCTGCTTCTGGCAGGCCGACCTCGACGAGGCCGCCGGATATCTCGTGGAGGTGATCCTGGAGGTCCGGCCCCAGGTTCTGGTCACTTACGACGACAACGGGGGGTATGGCCACCCGGACCACATCCAGGCCCACCGCGTCGCCATGAGGGCTGTGGAACTGGCCGCCGACGCCGGGTGGCGCATCCCGAAGGTCTACTGGAATCGGGTTCCGCGCCGCGTCGCCGAGGTCGCCTTCGCCCGTCTTCGGGATGATCTGCCCGGGTTGCCCTTCGCCAAGCCCGCCGCCATCGAGGACGTCCCGGGCGTGGTCGACGAGGAGCGGGTCACCGCCGAGGTCGACGGCACCGCGTACGCCGCCGCCAAGGCCGCCGCGATGCGTGCGCACGCCACCCAGATCGAGGTCGCCGAACCGTACTTCGCGCTCTCCAACGAACTGGCCCAGCCCGTCTTCACCACGGAGTACTACGAGTTGGTGGGCGGAGAGCGACAGCCGACCCGGGAGACCGATCTGTTCGCCGGGGTCGCCGTCGAGATCGAGGAGGCGTCATGAGCTCGGCAGGACGTGGATCGATGCTGGCCCAGCCGCTGCGGCGTCCCTCCGCCGGGCGGATCGCCGCTCACGTGGGCCTGTTCGTGCTCGGAGCCCTGGTCGGCCTCGCCGGGGCGCTGGTGCAGGCCGCATGGTTCCCCGGAGGGCTGCTGCTCGCCCTGGCGGGCGCGGCCGGGGTGTTCCTCGGCGGGGCGCGTGCCACCGGTGCTCGCGCCGGGGCGGTCGCCCCCGCGGCCGGCTGGATCGTCACCGTCATCCTGCTCACCGCAGGCCGTCCCGAAGGGGACTTCCTGTTCGGCGCGGGGGGCGGTTCCTATCTGTTCCTGCTGGGCGGCATGGCCCTGGCTGTGATCTGCGCCACCCTTGGGCTGGGGCGGCAACCGGACGGCAATGCCGCCCGACTTGCCAAGTGACGTACCAATTCGCCACGGGGCGCGCGTGCGAGTCCGGTGTGGGTTTCCCCAGCGGTCATGGGATACGCGCCAGAAGTGGCCAGTATGGTGGTGCGCGCCGCCGAGCCGCCCGAGCAAGGTAGTGACGGGCGGCGGAGCCAACCGGGAGAACCTGCCTTGAGTCGTGAAACTGACACTCCGTCCTCCGGGCCCAACGGGCGCGGCGGAGCCGCATACCCCTCGGGCACGCCGCCGTACGGGACCCCCATGGTTTCCGGCGACGGGACGGGTGCGGACCGTTCGGCCGCGCAGCCGGAGGAGCGAAAGACCGAGACCACGCTGACGACGCGCATCCGGATCAACATCCCCGGATCGCGGCCCATTCCGCCGGTCGTCATGCGCACGCCCGTCGCGGACACCGAGGCCACCGACGACGACAAGGGCGCGGCCGCCGAGGCGCAGCCGGCGCCCGCCCCGAAGCCCACCGGCGGCGCCGAGCCGTCCGGCGAGCCCGCGGCGCGCCGGCCGAGGAGAAGACCAGCGACTGGTTCGCGCCCCGCAAGTCCGGCTCGGGCAAGGGCGGTCCGGCCGCGGCGGTACGAACGGCGCCGGAATCCCCGGCGGTTCCGCGGCCGGTGCGACCGCTTCCGGCACGGGCACGGCCGCCCCGGTGGCGCGGGTGCGCCCAAGAGCCCGCGTCCGGGCGCCGGTCGCCCCGGCGGTGTGGTCGGCTCCATGAGCGTGCCGGGCGGCTCCCGTCCCGGCGGTACGAACGGCGCGGGGCTCCCCGGCGCCACCGGCGGACCCGTGGCTCCCGGGCACGGCGGTGGCACCGGCTCCTTCGACGTGACCGAGGCGCTGGCCGTGGGCCCGCTGGGCAGCGGCTCCCGTCCCGGCTCGGGCGCCGACGAGCGGAGCCGTGACGATCTGCCGTACTTCGCGGAGAGTGGTCCCGGCGGCCAGAACGGCTTCGGTGGTGCGAACGGCCAGGGCGCCGGTCCGGGCGGTTCCGCCGGCCCCGCCGGCTACAGCGGTTTCCCTGGTCCGAACGGCCTCGGCGGCTCCACCGTTCCGCAGGGCCCCGCGGGCCCGACCGGCGGTCCGGTCACCGGTGACGGCCCGATGGTGCCGCCGGTGGCCGGCGGACCCGGCGGCACCGGCGGCCTCGGTACGGTGCCCGGCGAGTCCTTCACCGGCCCTGGCACCGTCGGCGGCCCCCGCCGGACCCCCGGCGCCGGTCTGAGCGACGACACCGCGATCCTCACCCCGCAGAAGCCGGCCCCCGAACCGGGCGTGCCGGGCTACGGCTCCCCGGCGGACAACATCTCCGGGCACACCGTGACCAGCGGCATCCCGGTCGTCCCGCCCACGGCGGCCTCGCCGTTCGGGTCGGGCGCCCCCACCGACGGGGCCATGTCGCACACGCCCCCGAAGCTGCCCGAGCCGGTCTCGCCGAACGTTCCGCAGAGCAAGCCCAAGAAAAAGAAGGGCCGCAGCAAGCCGGCCCTGCTCGGCGGGGTCGTGGTCGTCGCCGGCATCGGTGTGTACGGTGCCGGGCTGCTGATGAACCACTCCGACGTGCCCAAGGGCACCACCGTGCTCGGTGTGGACATCGGCGGCGGCACCCGAGACGACGCCGTCAAGAAGCTCGACGAGGCGTTCGGCGACCGGGTGAACAAGCCGCTGAAGCTGTCGGTGGGCGGCAAGACGGTCTCGCTCACGCCGGACAAGGCGGGGCTCCAGTTCGACACCACCGCCACGGTCAGCGACGCCGCGACGAGCGACTACAACCCCCTCTCCGTGATCGGCTCCCTCTTCGGCCAGAAGCGGGTCGTGGACCCCGTCATGCCGGTAGACGAGGAGAAGCTCCAGGCCGCCCTGAAGGACGCGGGCGGCGGCGCCGGCTCGGTCGTCGAGGGCACGATCAAGTTCCAGTCCGGCAAGGCCGTCGCCGTCTACGGCAAGGCGGGCAAGGGCATCGACGCGGCCCGGTCGACCCAGGCGGTGGAGCAGGCGTACCGCACCCTGGTGGAGACCGGCACGCCGTCCCCGGTGACCGTGCCCACGACCACCCGGCAGCCGACGGTCTCCAACGCCGAGGTCGACCGGGAGATGAAGGCCTTCGCCGAGCCGGCGATGTCGGCCAAGGTGACGGTGCAGACGGACGCCACGCACTCGGTGTCGTTCAGTCCGCAGAAGTCGATCTATAAGTTCCTGAGTGTGCGGCCGGTCGACGGCAAGTTGGTCGAGCACTACGACCTCGACGCGCTGAAAGGACTCTACGGCAGCACATTCGACGGCGTGACGATCGAGCGTGGAAACGGCACAAAGAAGCCTGTGATGCCGCAGGACGTCGCCGTTGCTCTGGGAGAGGCGCTGCGTGGAAAGACGCCCTCGGCGCGCATCGTCACCATCCCGGTCAACGGTCAATAATCAATGTGATCTTGGGCACGCGGCGTCCAGATTTCCCCCTTGATGTGCAGCAGATTACTTCTAATTTAAGGGGGAAGTATGCGGCGTCGTTTTGCCGTACCGCTGGTGTCAGCCGTGGCGGCCGTCGGACTTTTCGGGGTGTTGTCAGGGTCCGCCTATGCGGCTGACTGGGAGGTCAACACGGGGGTTGTAACGCTGTACGACCCTGACGAGCTCGGTTATTTCAATCAGCACGGTGATGCGTGTGCGATAGGTAGTCCCAACGGCCGTATCTGCTTTGATTCGCAGGATGACGGCATCTACGTGATGGACGAAAAGAAGGACGGCCATTCTGTCACCGGGTACTGGCTTACGGGCAACCGTAAAGGAAAGTGCATCAGTAAGGCCGGAGCCGGTAAGTGGGCGTACTGCTCAAAGAACTTCACCGAGCACAAGGCCATTGATATCTGGATGGAATACAACGGTCACAAGTATCTCGTGACCGGCGCTACCTGACAGAAGGTCCTCCGACTGGCCCTCATCTCCCAGACCCAGAGGTGAGGGCCAGTCGGCTTTCTGTCACCCCCTTCGCATGACATCTGTCATCCGGCACTCAGGACCGCCGACACTGCCGGTCCCCCGGCCCTCGCAGCCAGCATGGACGGCATGACAACGACGACGGGGACGACGACCACCACCCCGGTGGTCGGGTTCGACCAGGTGAGCAAGACCTATGGGAGCGTGCGGGCGGTGGACGGGGTCTCGCTCACGCTGCACCCGGGGGAGACCGTCGCCCTGCTCGGTCCGAACGGCGCCGGCAAGTCCACCACCCTCGATCTGCTGCTCGGCCTCAAGCAGGCCGACGGCGGCACGGTCAGCGTCTTCGGCACGAGCCCGCGCGAGGCGATCGTGGCCGGGCGGGTGGGCGCCATGCTGCAGAGCGGCGGGCTGATGGACGAGGTCACGGTCACCGAGCTGGTCCGGCTCGCCTGCGATCTGCACCCGAAGCCGTACAAGGTCACCGACGTACTGGCCCGCGCCGGCATCTCCCAGATCGCCGACCGCAAGGTCAACAAGCTCTCCGGCGGCCAGGCCCAGCGTGTCCGCTTCGCCCTCGCCACCGCCGGTGACAGCGACCTGATCGTCCTGGACGAGCCGACCACCGGCATGGACGTCTCCGCCCGCCAGGCCTTCTGGGCCACCATGCGCGAACAGGCCGACCAGGGCCGTACGGTCCTCTTCGCCACCCACTACCTCGAAGAGGCCGACGCCATCGCGGACCGCGTCCTCGTCCTGCACCGTGGCCGGCTGCTCGCCGACGGCACCGCCGCCGAGATCAAGGCGAAGGCGGGGGCCCGCAGGGTCTCCTTCGACCTGGAGGGCGACATCGACGAGCCGGCCCTGCGCGGGCTGCCCTTCCTGGCCTCGCTCAGCGTCTCCGGCCAGACCGTGCGCATCCAGTCCACCGACGCCGACGCCACCGTCCACGCCCTGTACGGCCTCGGTGTCTACCCCCGCAATCTCGAAGTCGCCGGGCTCGGCCTGGAGCAGGCGTTCGTCGCCATCACGGAGGCCGAGGAGGCCAAGCAGTCATGAACTCGTTGATCAAACTGGAACTCGCCCGCGCCCTGCGCAACCGCAAGTTCCTGTTCTTCTCCGTGATCTACCCCTCCGCCCTGTTCCTGCTCATCGCGGGCAACGCCGACGGCAAGACCAAGATCGACGGCACCGGGCTCACCGTGCCGACGTACATGATGGTCTCCATGGCCTCCTTCGGCGCCCTGACGGCCGTCCTGATGGGCAACAGCGAGCGCATCGCCAAGGAGCGCGAGAGCGGCTGGGTACGGCAGCTGCGGCTGACCACCCTGCCGGGGCGCGGATACGTCCTCGCCAAGACCGCGAGCGCGGCCGTCGTCAGCCTGCCTTCCATCGTCATCGTCTTCGTCGTCGCCGCGGCCGTGAAGGACGTCCGGCTGGATGCCTGGCAGTGGCTCGCCCTCACCGGCGCCATCTGGGCCGGCAGCCTGGTCTTCGCCGCGCTCGGCGTCGCCATCGGCTACCTCGCGAGCGGGGACGCCGTCCGCCCGATCACGATGATCACCTACTTCGGCCTGTCCATGCTCGGCGGTCTGTGGATGCCCACCACGACCTTCCCGCAGTGGCTCCAGGACATCGCGAAGTGGCTGCCCACGCACGCGTACGCTGCCCTGGGGCGGTCGATCGAGCAGAGCCGGACCCCGCACGCCCAGGACATCGCCGTCCTCGCCGTCTTCTTCGTCCTCTTCGCGGGAGGCGCGGCCTGGCTGTACCGGAAGGACACGCTGAAGGCGTGAGCGTCATGACGGAAGACCCGCTGACCGAGGAAGCCTGCCGGGAGCAGCTGATCCCCCTGGGACAGTCCCCCCGCAGCCGGCGCGACCTGTTCCTGCGCAAGATGCTGTGGATCGGCGTCTGGCTGGTCTTCCTCAGCGCCCCGGTCCACGACCTCGTCTCCGGGAACCACACCACCGGGGCGACCGTGGCGGGCTGGCTGGGCCTGGCGGTCTTCGTCGGGGTCTATCTGACCCTGGTCTTCCGGGACATGGGCAGCCCGGCTCCCCCGAGGCGGGTCGGCGCCCTGATCGTCGTCCTCGGTGTCCTCGCGACCCTGCTGTCCCTCACGCTCGGCGCGCCCTGGCTCGCCCTGTACTGCTACGTCTCCGTCGCCTGCGGGGCCACCCTCCCACTGCGGGCCGCCTGCTGGGCGATCCCGGGGACGGCGGGCGTGCTGCTGCTGGTCGGCCTGAGCGTCGGCGAGCAGCACGCCCTGGACCTGCTGATCCTGGTGATCCTCATCGGGTTCGCCATGACCGGGGTCGTCCAACTGGTCCGTACGACCATCGAGTTGCGCAAGGCCCGCGCCACCGTCGCCCAACTCGCCGCCAACGAGGAGCGGCTGCGCCTGGCCCGGGACCTGCACGACCTGCTCGGCCACTCGCTCTCCCTCATCACGCTGAAGAGCGAACTGGCCGGGCGGATGCTCCCCGACCACCCCGACAAGGCGGCGCAGCAGGTCGCCGACATCGAACAGGTCAGCCGACAGGCCCTGGTCGATGTGCGCGAGGCGGTCACCGGCTACCGGCGCCCCCGGCTGGCCGCCGAACTCGCCGGTGCCCAGGTCGCCCTGACCGCCGCCGGGGTCACCGCCCAGGTGCCCGCCGAACCGGACCTCGACGGCGTCCCGGAGGACGGTGAGTCCGCCCTCGCGTGGGCGCTGCGCGAGGCGGTCACCAACGTCGTACGGCACAGCGGCGCCGGACGCTGCACGGTGGAGCTCCTCGGACGCCAGACGCTGGACGGCCCGGTCCTCGAACTCTCCGTCGAGGACGACGGATCGGGCGGTTCCGGCAAGGGTCCCGGCAATGGCCTCACTGGTCTGACCGAGCGGCTCGAGAAGGTCGGCGGCACGCTGGAGGCGGGCCGGGTCAGGCACGGTTTCCGGCTGGTTGCCCGTGTGCCCACGGCCACCGGGGTGGACGTAGTATCCGGGGCATGAGCAGCACGATCAAGGTTCTCCTCGCCGAGGACCAGTCGATGGTCCGCGAGGCGCTGGCCGCCCTGCTCGGCCTCGAGGAGGACATCGAGGTCGTCGCCCAGGTCTCGCGCGGCGACGAGGTGCTTGGGGCCGCCCGGGAGCACGGTGTGGACGTCGCCCTGCTCGACATCGAGATGCCGGGCTGCACGGGAATCGAGGCCGCGGCCCGGCTCCACAAGGAACTTCCCGCGGTCAGGCTGGTCGTCCTCACCACCTTCGGCCGCCCCGGCTATCTGCGCAGCGCCATGGAGGCGGGCGCGGACGCCTTCCTGGTCAAGGATGCCCCGGCCGCCCAACTCGCCGAGGCCGTCCGCAAGGTGCTGGCCGGTGAAAGGGTCATCGACCCCACGCTCGCCGCGGCCGCCCTGGCCGAGGGCGCCAACCCCCTCACCGACCGCGAACGCGAGGTCCTGCGCGCCGCGGCCGACGGCTCCACCAACGCCGAACTGGCGGCTGCCCTGCACCTGTCCCAGGGCACGGTCCGCAACTACCTCTCGACGGCGATCCAGAAGCTGGCCGTACGCAACAGGGCGGAGGCGGTACGGATAGCACGGGAGAAGGGCTGGCTGTAGCCCCCTGGGACAGGTACTGGTCGGTCCTAGTTGAGCATGGACCGCGCCGTGTGCGCCTGTCGCCGTACCCGCTGCGCGGTCGGTTCGTCCACCCCGGCCACCACCTCGGCGTACGCCTCCAGTTCCGCCGCTCCGGCGAGGAACTCACCGCGCTGTACGAGCAGTTGCGCCCGCTCGTAGCGCAGCCGCGCCGGATGCGAGGGCAGCAGCAGCGACAGCTCCACCGCCCACAGCGCCACGTCCGACCGCTCCGGCCGGGCCGTGGCCCACGCCCGGATGTTGTTCAGGATCCGCACGAGGACGTCCAACGGATCCGCGGGCACCAGCATGCCCGGATCGAGCGGGGCCCCCGTCGCCCCGACGACGAGCAGCTCGGCGTCCGTCCCCGTGAGCACCCGGCCCCCCTCGAAGGGATCGGCGAGCACCTGCTCCCCGGCCGCCCCGAACCCCACCACGAAGTGCCCCGGCAGCGCGACCCCGTACACCGGTGCGCCCGCCCGGCGCGCCACCTCCATCCACACCACCGACAGCAGGATCGGCAGCCCGCGCCGCCGCCGCAGCACCTCGTGCAGCAGCGAGGACTCCAGACGGCGGTAGTCCGCGGCGGAGCCGTGGAACTCGCAGCGGACGCCGAGCAGGTGGTGCAGCGCCGTCGCCCAGGCCAGGGGCCCGCCGGGCCGGTACGGCAGCTGCCCCGCCAGCCGGTCCAGCTCCATCTGCGCGGCGTCCATGCCCGCCTCGTCCAGCGAGCCGTCCGCCTCCGCGCCGAGCAGCAGACACAGCGCCGAGAGGTCGGGCCGCTCGGACCGTGCCTCCTCGGCGAACCGGTGCCGCACCTCGGCCGACCGCTCCGGCGATGGGGGATAAGGGGGACGCATAGCTGGCTCGTGCCCTTTCACGGTGATCCGTACCACCGACCGACGACGATCCGTCCTACCGGCCCATGATGATCCGTCCTGCCGACCGGCGATGATCTCTGTCACCGACCGGCGGTGATCCGTATCACCGGCCGGCGTCGGAGGCATCCGGCTCCCGGTAGTGGTGATACGCGTGGTGCGGGGCGAAGCCCATCGCGGCGTACAGCGCGCGGGCCGCCTCGTTGTCCTCCTCGACCTGCAGCCAGGCGGCCGAGGCACCCTCGGCCAGCGCCTGGCGGGCGAGAGCGGCCATCACATCGCTGCCCAGGCCGCGTCTGCGCTGCTCGGGGGCCACTTCGACGGCCGCGAAGCCCGCCCACCGTCCGTCCACGACACACCGCCCGATGGCGGCCGGCGTGCCTCCGCCCTCACCCGGGACCGTCGCGAACCACACCGACGGCCCTCCACTCCCGGCTTCGCTCGAGCGGGGGGACCCCCACCCCAGCACCTTCAGGGCCACCTCGCTCACCCCCTTGCGCTGATACCGGTCCAGCCATGCCTCGTCCGCCTCCCGGTCCAGCACCACCTGGGCACCCTCGTCCCGGTCGGCCACCGGCGCCAGTGCGCCGATCCACAGCTCAGCGGTCACCTCGCGCACCCAGCCGCGCCGCTCCAGCTCCGCGCACAGCAGCTCCTGCGTGCCCTCGGCGCCGGTCGCGGTCTGGATGTACGCGGGCAGGCCGCGCTCGCCGTACCAGCGTCGTACGGCCTCCAGGGCCGCGTCGAGCGGAAGGCCGGGGTCGCCGAGCGGCAGCACACTGTTGGCCCGCCTGGTGAACCCTTCGGCCGACCGCAGCTCCCACTCGCCCAGCCGCTCGCTCTCCACCGGCCGCCAGGCCCGCGAGGCGATTCGCGCGAGCTCCGCGTAGGAGGTGGCGGGACCCCGCCGACGCGCCGGGGCGGCCGGTACGACCTTGCCTGCGACCAGCGAGGATTCCGGAATCCGGACGGTCTCCCCGTTCTTGCGTGTGATCAGCAGCACACCGTTGTCCCATGATGTGAGAACACCCACCGTGTCGGTGAACCTCTCACCCGGTGTTCCAGGTTCGCTCAAGCGCCGTACGGAGACTCGTTTACCCACGTCAGCAGCGGTGATACGGACCACGAGCCGCCCGGCGGCAGAGAATTCCACAGGTCGGTTCACCCCTCCTGTTCGGATCATGCCCAAGAACGGAGATACTAGATGCGGGCATCGACGACGCCGCGCTCCCGCGCGCCAGGCGGCGGAGCCTATGGAGGCCCGCCGGCGCCCTATCGAGGAGGAACGACAGCGTGACCTACGTCATTGCGCAGCCTTGTGTCGACGTCAAGGACAAGGCGTGCATCGAGGAGTGCCCGGTCGACTGCATCTACGAGGGCCAGCGGTCCTTGTACATCCACCCGGACGAATGCGTCGACTGTGGTGCCTGTGAGCCGGTCTGCCCGGTCGAGGCGATCTTCTACGAGGACGACACTCCGGAGGAGTGGAAGGACTACTACAAGGCCAACGTCGAGTTCTTCGACGAGCTCGGCTCTCCCGGTGGCGCCAGCAAGCTGGGCCTGATCGAGCGCGACCACCCCCTCATCGCCGCGCTTCCGCCGCAGGCCGAGTAATCCGCAGGCGGCCGAGCAGCCCGCACCGCGCCGCCTCGGTCCCGTACGGCCCGATCGCCTTGATCACCGCCGTACGGGACCGAGGCGTTTGCCGTACCGACGAAAGTGAGCCAGAACATCGTGTCCGCAGTCTCCGACCGTCTGCCCACCTTTCCCTGGGACAAGCTGGAGCCGTACAAGAAGACGGCCGCGGCGCACCCGGACGGCATCGTCGACCTGTCGGTCGGCACCCCGGTCGACCCGGTCCCCGAGCTGATCCAGAAGGCCCTGATCGCCGCCGCCGACTCGCCGGGCTATCCGACCGTCTGGGGCACGCCGGCACTGCGCGACGCGATCACGGGCTGGCTGGAGCGCCGGCTGGGCGCCCGTGAGGTCACCCACCGCCATGTCCTGCCGATCGTCGGCTCCAAGGAGCTGGTGGCCTGGCTCCCGACCCAGCTGGGCCTCGGCCCCGGCGACCGGGTCGCGTACCCCCGTCTGGCCTACCCGACCTACGAGGTCGGCGCCCGCCTGGCCCGCGCCGAGTACGAGGTCTACGACGACCCGACCGAGCTCGACCCGACGAACCTGAGGCTCCTCTGGCTGAACTCGCCGTCCAACCCCACGGGCAGGGTGCTGGGCAAGGAGGAGCTCACCCGGATCGTCGCCTGGGCCCGCGAGCACGGCGTCCTGCTCTTCTCCGACGAGTGCTACATCGAGCTGGGCTGGGAGGCCGACCCGGTCTCGGTCCTGCACCCGGACGTCAACGGCGGCTCGTACGAGGGCATCGTCTCGGTCCACTCCCTCTCCAAGCGGTCCAACCTGGCGGGCTACCGCGCGGCCTTCCTGGCGGGCGACCCGGCCGTCCTGGGCCCCCTCCTGGAGATCCGCAAGCACGGCGGCATGATGACCTCGGCGCCCACGCAGGCGGCGGTCGTCGCGGCCCTGTCCGACGACATCCACGTCCGCGAGCAGCGCGAACGCTATGCCGCCCGGCGCACGGCCCTGCGCGACGCCCTGCTGGCCCACGGTTTTCGCATCGAGCACAGCGAGGCCAGCCTGTACCTCTGGGCCACCCGGGACGAGTCCTGCTGGGACACGGTGGCCCGTCTTGCCGAGCGGGGCGTCCTCGTCGCCCCCGGTGACTTCTACGGCACGGCGGGCGAGAAGTTCGTCCGCGTGGCCCTGACGGCGACGGACGAGCGCGTGGCGGCCGCGGTGGCGCGACTGGCGGGCTAGTTCGGCCCGGACAGCACAGCACAGCGTGAAGGGGTCCAGGGAGAGTTCCCTGGACCCCTTCACGCTGTCGAGACCTGGATGCCTAGCCGAGCGGCAGGCTGCTCACCGGCAGCGTGGAGGTCGGCAGCCCGCCCTTGGTGAGGGAGTCCGTGGGCAGCCCGCCCTTGGTCGCCGTCCCGGCCGTGGTGCCGAGGACCTGCCCGGCGGATCCGGCCGCGTCTCCCGCGGCCTTCTGCGCCACGGGCGCCGCCTTCTGCACGGCCTTGCCGCCGGCCTTGCCCGCGGCCGGCACCGCCTTCTTGACAGCCTGGCCGCCCGCGTCGGCCGCGAGCCCGGTGACGTGCTGCGTGGCACCGTCGACCGTGTTGCCGACCTGCGCCCCGTCCAGGGCGGTCAGCCCGCCGAGGTTCGGGGTGGCCGGCAGATCGGGGGCAGCGCTCGCGGAGCCGGCCGCACCGACCCCGGCGGCCGCTCCCGCTGCGACGAGCAGCGCGGCACGGGCGATCCTGCGGGTCAGGGGGAGGGACATGATGCTCCATTCGACGGGAGAGAACGTTGAAGTGTCCGACCGTGCCCGGCAGTTGATCTCCGGACTCGGACGCAGTGACTACCGCTCGAAGCCCACGAAGGTTGCGGAGCCCAAAGGTAAAGAATCGGCAACGCATCGCATTATCTGCTGTGGATAAAAGCGGTCAAAAGTCACCCGCCCCACGACTTCGCAGAATCCTTACGGCCCTTTGTTCCCAAGGGCCTTTGCGACCAGGAGAGTGACCGAACGAAAACCTGCGCACACCGCCGCGTCATCACCGCAGGGTGACCCCCGCGAGTGAACCCCCGTACTACTGCCCGGTCACGATCCGAACGGACCCCGCCGACTTCTCCGCACCCGCGGCACCCGTCGTGCCGGTCGCGCGCCACTGGCTGTCGGTGCTCCCGGCGGCCCACACCCGCCCCTCGTACGAGACCCGTGCGATGTGCAGGGCCGAGGAGTTGGCCACCGCCCAGTGGGCCAGCTGCCAGCCCCGCTCCCGCTCGGTCCGCCCGGCCCCGTCGGTCTTCTTGCCGTCCGGCACCGGCACGGTCACGGTCCTGCCGTGCGCCTCGGCGGTCATGTTCGGGGACGGGTCGGCCGCGGTCGTACCGCTCACCTCGGCGCCGGCCTCCTGGAGCGCGTCGCGCCCGAAGTCCCGTACCAGCGCGGCCCGTACGGCGTCCGGACCCGTCGCCGCCGCCTCGGCCGAGGTGCCCGTCGCGGGGCGCCCCTGGCAGGTCAGCGTGGCCGCTGCCTGCCCGGTCAGGGCCGCGGCGAGCAGCTCGGCGTCCGGCTCGTGCTTGGCGTACGCCTCCGGGAAACCGCTGCGCTGCACGCGCTGCGCGGCCACCGTGAGCGGGAGTTGTGTGTAGTCGGGCACCTTGGCCAGGTGCTCGTAGAAGATGCCCGCCGAGTAGGTCGGGTCCATGATCTGCTTCTCGGTGCCCCAGCCCTGCGAGGGGCGCTGCTGGAACAGGCCCAGCGAGTCACGGTCGCCGTGCTCGATGTTGCGCAGCCCCGACTCCTGCAGCGCGGTCGCCAGCGCGATGGTCACGGCGCGCTCGGGCATGCCGCGTCCGGTGCCGACGGCGGCGATCGTCGCCGCGTTCACCGCCTGCTCGGGCGTGAACTCGTACGGGCTCTCGCCGCCTTCGGACGAGATGACCTTGCAGCCCGGGGCTCTGGTGCCACCCGTGACGTACTGCACCACGAGATAGCCCGTGACGGCCAGCAGGACGAAGAAGGCCGCGCTGAAACGGAAGAGGCGGCCGCGACGCTTGGGAGAGGTGGGGGACGACTCTGGCACCCGTACAAGGTACTGGAGGCCTCCCGGGCCCGGGAGGCGGGTGGCGCCTGCGATGCGGCTCGGCCGGGCCGGGGGAGCGTTAGGGTCGTCACCATGGCCGACACCACGCTTGACCTGACACTGGACGCCGCCGCGCTCACCGCGCGGCTGGTCGACTTCCCCTCGGAGAGCGGCACCGAGAAGCCCCTCGCCGACGCGATCGAAGCCGCCCTGCGCGCGCTGCCGCATCTGAGGGTCGACCGGTACGGCAACAACGTCGTCGCCCGTACGCGGCTGGGCCGGGCGCAGCGGGTGATCCTGGCCGGCCACATCGACACGGTCCCGAT
Organism: Streptomyces sp. HUAS 15-9; assembly: GCF_025642155.1. NCBI lineage: Bacteria > Bacillati > Actinomycetota > Actinomycetes > Kitasatosporales > Streptomycetaceae > Streptomyces > Streptomyces qianjiangensis. The sequence goes on from NZ_CP106798.1 coordinate 5,684,236, forward strand.
CGCCGACAACGTCCCCTCGCGCCTCGACGAGGACGGCGTCCTGTGGGGCTGCGGCACCTGCGACATGAAGTCCGGCGTGGCCGTCCAGCTGCGCATCGCGGCCACCGTCCCCGCCCCCAACCGCGACCTGACCTTCGTCTTCTACGACAACGAGGAGGTCGCCGCCGACCTGAACGGCCTCAAGCACGTGGCCGAGGCGCACCCCGACTGGCTGGCGGGCGACTTCGCGGTGCTGCTGGAGCCCTCCGACGGCCAGGTCGAGGGCGGCTGCCAGGGCACCCTGCGGGTGCTGCTGCGGACGAAGGGAGAGCGGGCCCACTCGGCGCGCGGCTGGATGGGTTCCAACGCGATCCACGCGGCGGCCCCGATCCTGGCCCGCCTGGCGGCGTACGAGCCGCGCTACCCGGTGATCGACGGCCTGGAGTACCGCGAGGGCCTGAACGCGGTCCGTGTCTCCGGCGGGGTCGCCGGCAACGTCATCCCCGACGAGTGCGTGGTGACGGTGAACTTCCGCTATGCCCCGGACCGGTCCGAGGACGAGGCGCTCGCGCACGTCCACGAGGTGTTCGCGGACTGCGGCGTGGAGGAGTTCGTGGTGGACGACCACAGCGGCGGGGCACTGCCGGGGCTGTCCCACCCGGCCGCGGCGGCCTTCATCGAGGCGGTCGGGGGCACCCCGCAGCCGAAGTACGGCTGGACGGACGTCTCCCGTTTCTCCGCCCTCGGCATCCCGGCGGTCAACTACGGCCCCGGAAACCCCCACTTGGCACACAAAAGGGATGAAAGGGTTGAAACCGCCAAGATCCTGGCGGGCGAGGAGCGCCTGCGGGCCTGGCTGACGAGCTGAGACACGCGACGGGTGTGGGCCGGGCGCTTCATTGCGGACATGCTCACGTCCCCCGCGCGTAACCCGGCCGGATCTACTCTTGCGTGGATACACCTGCACGCGGAGGGAGCGCACATGGCTACTGGCAACCCGGAGGGCAAGAAACGGCCACCCGAGGAACAGCGCCTGGGGCCGGTCCTCCGGCGGCGGGGTCAGGTCACCGCGAGCACGACGGACCAGCGCCTGCTGGACGCGGGCGGCCCGTCCGACTGGGTCCACACGGACCCCTGGCGGGTCCTGCGGATCCAGTCGGAGTTCATCGAGGGCTTCGGCACCCTGGCCGAACTCCCGCCCGCGATCAGTGTGTTCGGCTCGGCGCGCACTCCGGTGGACTCCTCGGAGTACGACGCCGGTGTACGGCTCGGCCGCGGGCTGGTGGAGGCCGGCTGGGCCGTGATCACCGGCGGCGGTCCCGGCGCGATGGAGGCGGCCAACAAGGGTGCCTGCGAGGCGGGCGGTACCTCGGTCGGCCTCGGCATCGAGCTGCCCTTCGAGCAGGGCCTCAACCCCTACGTCGACATCGGCCTGAACTTCCGGTACTTCTTCGTCCGGAAGATGATGTTCGTGAAGTACGCGCAGGGCTTCGTGGTGCTTCCCGGCGGCCTCGGCACCCTGGACGAACTCTTCGAGGCCCTCACCCTCGTGCAGACCCAGAAGGTCACGCGCTTCCCCATCGTCCTCTTCGGCACCGAGTACTGGGGTGGTCTGGTCACCTGGCTCAGAAGCACCGTGATCGCCCGCGGCAAGGCCTCCGAAAAGGACCTGCTCCTCTTCCACGTCACGGACGACGTGGAGGAGGCGGTGGCACTGGTGTCGAAGGAGGCGGCGCGTTAGACGGCGGGGCAAAGTGTAATCTGGGTGTACAGTAGATTCATGTCTGCTACGTATCCCATCGCCGAGGCGAGGGGCAAGCTCGGCGAGCTCGCCCGCCGGGCTGCCCAGCATGAGCACATCACCTTGACCGACCGTGGCATCCCGACTGCCGTCCTCATTTCTCCGGCGGAACTCGAAGACCTTGAGGATGCTCTGGCGCTGGTCCGCCTCGAACGGGACCGCGCATTGGGGCGCACCGAAGTCCCCGTCCCCCATGCGGAGGCTCGGCGGACACTCCTCGAAGCCGCGGGGAGGAGTACGGAGTGACCTGGGAGGTCCAGTGGGAGCCGACGGCGCTCGACGAAGCCACCGGTTTCCTCAAGGACGACCCCCGCGGAGTGGACACCCTCCTCCAGGCGACCGATCAACTCGCCGAGGACCCCAGGCCTGAAGGTTCCAGGGCCTGGGGTACCCACCACCGTCGACTCCACCGTGGCCCTTGGCGCATCCTGTACCGCCTCGACCCGGAGGCACGGACCCTTCACATCGAACACATCGGGCGCACGCTCGAGTGAGCGGCAGCGGGGCGTCGGTGTCGGCGGGGAGCGCCTACGCCAACCCCCTGCGCGCGACTGTCGGCGCGCGGTGACCCGTGATCGACGTCACCATGTCCAGGACCTGCTTCGTCTCGGCCACCTCGTGGACCCGGTACACCTGGGCGCCGAGCCACGCGGACACCGCGGTCGTCGCCAGTGTCCCCAACACCCGCTCCTTCACGGGCCGGTCCAGTGTCTCCCCGACGAAGTCCTTGTTGGACAGCGACACCAGCACCGGCCATCCCGTGGCCACCATCTCGTCCAGCCGCCGGGTCGCCTCAAGGCTGTGCCGGGTGTTCTTCCCGAAGTCGTGACCGGGGTCGATCATCACCGACTCGCGGGGCACACCCAGTGCCACCGCACGCTCGGCCAGTCCCACGGTCACCCGGAGAATGTCGGCCATGACGTCGTCGTACGTCACCCGGTGCGGCCGGGTCCGCGGCTCGGCGCCCCCCGCGTGCGTGCACACCAGCCCCACCCGGTACCGCGCCGCGACCTCGGCCAGCGCCGGGTCCACCCCGCCCCAGGCGTCGTTCAGCAGATCCGCCCCGGCCTCGCACACGGCCTGCCCGACCTCGGCCCGCCAGGTGTCCACGCTGATGATCACGTCGGGGAACCGCCGCCGTACCTCGGCCACGAAGCCGACCGTGCGCCGCGCCTCCTCCTCGGCGCTCACCTCGTCCCCGGGCCCGGCCTTCACCCCGCCGATGTCGATGATCGCGGCACCCTCGGCCACCGCCTGCTCGACGCGCGCGAGCGCCGGCTCGTCACGGAAGGTCGCCCCCTGGTCGTAGAAGGAGTCCGGGGTCCGGTTCACGATCGCCATGATCACCGGCTCGTGCGGCTCGAATTCCCGCCTGCCCAGCCTGAGCATCCCCTGTGACCTCTTCCAGTGAGTCCCGCTTGTGTCCCGCCCCGCGCCCGCCTGTGACCCTAACTGTCAGACTCGCATGGCACGATCGGAGCGAGAGACTTTCGAGACCGAGTACTACAGAGCGTGGGGACCCAGCGATGGTTATGTTCTTGTTCCTGGTCATCGCGCTCGCCGTCGTGGTCGCCGCGGTGACACTCGCCGTGGTGGGCGGCGGCGAGGGCGCCACCGGCCCCCTGCCCGAGGTCGCGCCCGAGCGCCTCGACGACTCGCTGCCCCCGGACCGCCCCCTCGGCCGCGCGGACGTGGAGAGCCTCCGCTTCCCGCTCGCCCCCCGCGGCTACCGCATGGCGGACGTGGACGACGCCCTCGGCCGCCTCGGCGCCGAACTCGCCGAGCGGGACGCCCGTATCGCGGACCTGGAGTCCGCGCTGGCCGGTGCCCAGGCCGCCGCGCACGTCCGGCTGGACAAGCCCGGCCAGGGGGACCAGCGGTGAGCGACGGCACCGCCCTGGCCGGCCCCGACGGCACGCCGCGCTGCCCGTGGGCGCTGTCCACCGACGACTATGTGACGTACCACGACGAGGAGTGGGGCCGCGCCGTCCACGGCGACGACGCGCTCTACGAGCGCCTCAGCCTGGAGGCCTTCCAGTCGGGCCTGTCGTGGATCACGATCCTGCGCCGCCGGCCGGGCTTCAGGGCCGCTTTCGCCGACTTCAGGATCGAAAAGGTCGCGGCCTTCACGGACGACGACCGCGAACGCCTCCTCGTGGACCCCGGCATCATCCGCAACCGCGCCAAGATCGACGCCACCCTCGCCAACGCGCGCGTGCTCGCCGAGTGGTCCCCGGGCGAGCTGGACAGCCTGATCTGGTCCCACGCCCCCGACCCGGCCGCCCGTCCGGCCCCGAAGACGCTCTCCGACGTCCCCGCGGTCACCCCGCAGTCCACGGCCCTGTCCAAGGCCCTCAAGAAGCGGGGCCTGCGCTTCATAGGCCCGACGACGGCTTACGCGCTGATGCAGGCGTGCGGACTGGTCAACGACCACCTGGAAGGCTGCGCGAGCCGGAACACCCCGACCGGCGGGTGAGGACGAGGCGGCTCGCCGTTCGGGCCGCAGCGGGGGTGCGGGGGCGGCAGCCCCGGCACGCACCCGTCTCGGCCGACGGCCGTCCGTCACCGGCCCAGATACTTCGGCTTCTCCTTGTTCACGAACGCCTGCACCGCGATCGCGTGGTCCTCGGACCTGCCCGCACGGGTCTGCAGCTCGTCCTCCTTGTCCAGCGTCTCGTCCAGGGAGTGCGTGAGCCCGAAGGCGACCGACTCCTTGAGCGCCGCGTAGGACACCGTCGGTCCGTCGGCCAATTTCCGGGCGACTTTCTCGGCCTCGGCCCGCAGCTCGGCGGCCGGCACGAGCCGGTTGGCGATACCGAGCTCGTACGCGTCCTGCGCGCTGATGTTGCGCGGGAAGAGCAGCAGGTCCGCGGCGCGCGAGGGGCCCACGACCCGCGGCAGCGTCCAGGAGATCCCGGAGTCGGCGGTCAGCGCCACCCCGGCGAACGACGTGTTGAAGGCCGCGGTGTCCGCCACCACTCGGTAGTCCGCCGCCAGCGCGAAACCGAAGCCGGCCCCGGCCGCGACCCCGTTCACCGCCGCGACGACCGGCTTCGCAGCCCCGGTGAGGGCCCGCACGATGGGGTTGTAGTGCTCCTTCACCGTGGTCATCGTCTGCCCGGCCCCCGTCTCGCGGTCGGCCGCGAGCAGCCCGATGTGTTCCTTGAGGTCCTGGCCCACGCAGAACGCCCGGTCCCCGGCGGCGGTGAGCAGGATCGCCCGTACGGACGCGTCGCCCGCCGCCTCCTGTGCCGCGTCCCGCAGGGCGACCTTGGCCGCGATGTTCAGCGCGTTCATCGCCTCGGGGCGGTTCAGCGTGATCGTCGCGAGCCCGTCGGTCACCTCGTAGAGCACGGTGTCGGCCATGGCGTATCCCCTCTGGTGTGGCGGCTCTGACGTACCGCTCGGTACGCCGTTGTCTGAGGACAGCATGGCGGAGAACCCCGTCCACGGGCCGGACCCGACGTGTGACCTGCGTCAAAGAAATCCGCCACGGTTTTCGTCGGCCGATGTCCGTGCGGTGGCGCAGTATCGCAGTCACATCGCCGAATTGAGTGGTTTTGCTCGCGCGCGTTGCCCAAGCGATGCCGACTGATGTTGGTCATCGGGTCCTGAGATGCGGGATAATGGCTTGGAAGCAATGTGTTCGATGCCGGTGTCGCGTGTCCCACACGGATCGCGCGTGCCCTCCAGGGCCGTCGGCAGACGATGAGCTGGTTTCAGGAAGGGGAACGAGCATGGCGGCCATGAAGCCGCGGACGGGCGATGGCCCGCTCGAGGTGACCAAGGAGGGGCGGGGCATCGTCATGCGCGTTCCGCTCGAAGGCGGCGGTCGGCTCGTCGTCGAGCTGACCCCTGACGAGGCCGAGGCGCTCGGCGACGCCCTCAAGAAGGTCGTCGTCTGAGGCGCCAGCGACCATACCCTTTCAGCTGCCCCGGCACCGTACGCGGTGCCGGGGCAGCTGCGTTCCGGGGTGTACGTCCGTCAACCGCGCGCATACCGCCGGGCGCCGCGGTCAGCGCTTGACGGCGTACTCAGCGCTTGACGGCGCACAGCAGGCCGTCGCCCACCGGCAGCAGTGAGGGCACCAGCTCCGGGTTCTCGCGCACCGTCCGCAGCAGCTCGCGCAGCCGCAGCACCTCCGTGGGCTGCGGTCCCGAGTCGACCGTCCGGCCGTTGCCGAAGACGCCCTCGAAGGCCACCACGCCACCCGGCCGGAGCAGACGCAACGATTCGGCGAGATAGTCCAGGTACTCCAGGCGGTCGCCGTCACAGAAGACGAGGTCGTAGCCGGCGTCCGCGAGCCGGGGCAGGACGTCCAGGGCGCGGCCGGGGATGAAGCGGGCCCGGTTGCTGGCGAAGCCGCAGGCACGGAAGGCCTGCCGGGCGAACTGCTGGTGCTCCGGCTCGGGGTCCACGGTGGTCAGCACGCCGTCCGGCCGCATGCCGTTCAGCAGATGGATCCCCGACACCCCGCAGCCGGTGCCGATCTCCGCGACCGCCTTGGCGTCCACGGAGGCGGCGAGCAGACGCAGCGCGGCGCCCGTGCCGGGCGACACCGAGCGCAGGCCCGCCTCCCGGGCCCGCTCACGGGCCCAGCGAAGCGCGTCGTCCTCGGCGACAAAGGCGTCGGCGAACGCCCAGCTCGTCTGCCGGTTGCCGGTAATGACCCTCTCCTGTCCCCGTGGTTGCCTCGGCGTGACTGTATCCGTTGGCCCCGGGAACCCGCAGATGGGACCGGGCGTTTAAAGGGATGAGCGAGTGGTGGGGGGACCCGACGGGGGGTAAGGGATGGACCAGGACGCCGAGCAAGTGCTGACGCAGCCGTATGAGCCGTATCAGCCCAGATCAAATTCTCGTAAAACCGCTTATCCGGAGCTAACGGGCGAGGTGGCTATGGTAGGGGCTCCACTGGACACCACCAGAGCCGACAGGGGAGGTGCGGCTGAGCCTGTGGATCGGGGAGGAGTGCTACGGCGCTTTCTCGGATCGGCGGGCAGGCCGAAATCCGTGAACGACACCGCTGCTGACCCCAGCCACGCCGCTGGTTCCGCCGCCGGACCGGACCGAACCGCGACGTTCTCCACCGACGCGGACGCTCAGGCATGGACTCCGCCCACGTGGGAGGAGATCGTCAGCACGCACAGCGGCCGGGTCTACCGCCTGGCCTACCGCCTCACGGGCAACCAGCACGACGCCGAGGACCTCACCCAGGAGGTCTTCGTCCGTGTCTTCCGCTCCCTGTCGACCTACACGCCGGGCACCTTCGAGGGCTGGCTGCACCGCATCACCACGAACCTGTTCCTGGACATGGTCCGGCGCAAGCAGCGCATCCGCTTCGACGCCCTGGGCGAGGACGCGGCAGAGCGTCTGCCCAGCAAGGAGCCGACCCCGCAGCAGGTGTTCAACGACGCCCACTTCGACGCGGACGTCCAGCAGGCCCTCGACACCCTCGCGCCCGAGTTCCGCGCCGCGGTCGTCCTGTGCGACATCGAAGGACTGTCGTACGAGGAGATCGCCGCGACCCTCGGCGTGAAGCTGGGCACGGTCCGCTCCCGGATCCACCGCGGCCGCTCACAGCTGCGCAAGGCCCTCGCCCACCGTTCCCCTCAGGCCCGGGCCGCCGAGCGGCGCTCGTTCGTGGCTCGCGTGCCCGCACTGGGAGGAGGGGGCGCGCCCGCGTGAGTGGATCACGACCCAAACCTGCCGGGCCACGCCTCGCAGAGCAGCACCTGGGAGACCGGCTCTCCGCCCTCGTGGACGGGGAACTCGGTCATGAGTCGCGTGACCGCGTCCTGGCCCACCTCGCCACCTGCCCCAAGTGCAAGGCGGAGGCGGACGCCCAGCGCCGGCTGAAGAACGTCTTCGCGGAGGCGGCCCCGCCCCCGCCGTCCGAGAGCTTCCTGGCCCGCCTCCAGGAACTCCCCGGTGGCGGCGACGATGACGACAGAGGCTCGCCGCTGGGCGGCACCGGCCTGTCCGGACGTACCTCCGACACCGGGGGCTTCGGGATGAGACGCCCCGACCGGTTCGAGTTCGGCTATGTCCCCGCCGCCCACACCTCACCCTCCGCCGCCGAGGGCGGCTTCCGCATCCACCCCGTCGGCCGCCCCGACGCCGACCGGTCCGCCTCGCGCGGGCTGCGGTTCGCGTTCGTCGCGGCCGGGGCGGTGTCCCTGGCCGCGGTCGCGCTGGGCGGCGTGACCACGGGCATCCCGGGCGACACGGCGGCGGACGCCCGCGGCGGTTCCGGCAACGGCAGCAATGTCACCCCGGCCCGCACCCAGGGCGGAGGACCGGCGTCCGCGCCCGACACCCAGCGCCGCCGCTCGGCCGGGCCGCTGCTCGCCCAGGGCACGCTGCTCGGAGGGACTCCCGCGGTGCCGACCTCGATGTCCGCGCCTCTGGTGCCCGGGGTGCCGTCCCCCGCCACCGGGCAGGGCCAGGACGCCATGCACAAGCTGACCGCGCCCGTCGAGGCCGGCGCGGCCGCCATGTCCCCGTTGATACGTCCGCTCGGTACGACCCCGCCGGTCGCCCTGACCTCGTGGTCCTCGGCCCCCGAGGTCACCGGCCCCGGCCTGCTCGCCGCACCCGTCCCCGACACCACCTCCGCTCCCACCCCCTCCTCCCCGTCTCACACGGCCCCCTGACCGGTCGCTGCGCGCTGTCCCCCGAACCTGGTTGAATCCGGTGAGCGCCGTGCCCGCGGCGAAGTTTCCGGGCGCGGAGTCGACGTTCCGCGGCCGGCTGTGGGGAGAGCATGAACGAGGGAAAACCGACGAAGCCCGCCAAGGCGAAGTGGTGGAGTCGGCCTCGGCCGCAGGTTCCGGAGGCCGGGGACGCCCCGGCCGCGGTTCCGGTGCCGGACGACAATGAGGTTGACTTCGAGCCGGCCCGCCCCGCGCCTCCCGCCGACGGCGACTTCGAACTCGAGGCGCCCTCGCGTCCGGACCCGGAGCACGACGCGGGCTTCCCCGGGCAGGGCGTCGAGGAGCGAGTCGACACACCGGCCGCGCTCGACGCCCCCCGGCTCGACGCGGCGCCCGGCACCGCCGCGCCCGAGCCCGGCGCTCCCGCAGTACCGTCCGCCACCGACCGACCCAGGCCGCTGCACGACCCCGACCCGTACAGCACGCCGCCGTACGGCAAGCCGGGCCCCTGGGCACCCGCTCCACCGGTCCAGCATCCGGCGGCCACACCCGCGCACGGCACGACGCTGCCCACGCCCGCCCCCGGGCCGCCGCACGCCTCGCACGGCTCACCGGTCCCCGCCCCGGCGACCCCCGTGCCCCACGACGCACCGCTCCCGCCCCCCGCGGAACAGGCCGTCACCCCGCATCCCGATCCCTGGCACCGCTACGACCCCTGGTCCGCCGCCCAGGCATCCGCCCACGCCCCCCTCCAGCAGAACGGTGCCGCGGTCCCCACCCAGCAGCAGCGCCGCAAGCGGGCCAGGCGGGCCCTCGTCGGTGGGGCCCTGGTGCTCGCCCTCGTCTCCGGGGCCGCCGGCGGGGCCGTGGGGGCCTATCTGGAGCGCAACGGCGGCGTGGGGGGCATTCAGCTGCCGCAGACGGGCAAGGTGCCGGCCGGGCGGGCGCCGGACAGCGTGGCCGGCATCGCCGCCCGTGCGCTGCCGAGCGTGGTCACGCTCCATGTGACAGGCAGCAACGAGCAGGGCACCGGCACGGGCTTCGTGCTCGACACACGCGGCCACATCCTCACCAACAACCATGTCGTCGAGTTCGCCGCGTCGGGCGGCGAGATATCGGTGACCTTCAGCAGCGGGGACACCGCCAAGGCCAGGATCGTCGGCCGGGACACCGGCTACGATCTCGCCGTCGTGCAGGTGACCGGGGTGCACGGGCTCAAGCCCCTGTCGCTCGGCAACTCCGACAACGTCCAGGTCGGCGACCCGGTCGTCGCCATCGGCGCCCCCTTCGACCTCGCCAACACCGTCACCTCCGGCATCATCAGCGCCAAGGAGCGGCCCATCACGGCCGGCGGGGAGAGCGAGGACGGGAGCGACGTGTCGTACGTCGACGCCCTGCAGACCGACGCGCCCATCAACCCCGGCAACTCGGGCGGACCCCTCCTCGACTCGCAGGCCCATGTCATCGGCATCAACTCCGCCATACGGTCCGCCGACAGCGCCTCGGGCTCGGGAGACGGGCAGGCCGGCTCGATCGGCCTGGGCTTCGCCATCCCGGTCAACCAGGCCAGGCGGGTCGCCGAGGAACTGATCAACAAGGGGAAGGCGACCCACCCGGTCATCGGGATCACTCTCGACATGGGCTACACGGGCGACGGGGCCCGTATCGGCGTCAAGGGCGCCAAGGGCTCACCCGCGGTCGCCACCGGCGGGCCCGGCGACCGGGCCGGACTCCGGTCGGGCGATGTCATCACCGAGGTGGATGGCCAGCCGGTCCACTCGGGGGAGGAACTGATCGTGAAGACCCGGGCCCACCGCCCCGGCGACCGGCTGCGGCTGACCGTCGAGCGCGACGGCGGGCACAGGTCGGTCGCGCTGGTGCTCGGATCGTCCGACCACAGCTGACAGAGACCTCACAGGTGAAGCCCGGCACATGGCCCCACAAGGCAAATAACCCCAAAAACCGGTGCGCTACACGCGCTCGGACACCTCGGGACGGTACCGGTCGGACAGGTCCGCCGGGTACCGTGGACCCGGCCCGGACCACGGAACACCAGTGACACAGACCGCCGAGGGCCGAGGACCGAGGACATCGCAAGGAGCTTCAGGTGTTCAATGACATAGGACCGCTCGAGCTGGTCACGATCGTCGTGCTCGCCGTGCTCGTCTTCGGTCCGGACAAGCTCCCGAAGGTCATCCAGGACGTCACGCGTACCATCCGGAAGATCCGCGAGTTCTCGGAGAGCGCCAAGCACGACATCCGGTCCGAGCTGGGCCCGGAGTTCAAGGACTTCGAGTTCGAGGACCTCAACCCCAAGACGTTCATCCGCAAGCAGCTGGACAACGACGACCTGGGGCTGACGGAGATCCGCAACGGCTTCGACCTGAAGAAGGAGATGGCCGAGGTCACGGACGCGGTCAACAGCCGCGCCACGGACTCGTCCTCGTCCCCTTCGTCCTCCTCGTCCTCGTCCGGTGGCCGCATCGACATGACGAAGAAGCCCGAAGACCCCGCCAAGGACGAGCGCCCGCCCTTCGACGCGGACGCCACCTGACCGTCCTACGCCCGTGAACTGCGCGTCCCGGTGCGCCCCTGCGCCGGGACGTGACGCGTTTCATACCGCGCATGCGCCCCGTGCGACGTGAACCGGCCGCGCGTGCGACCCACGCGGCGGGCGGTTTCCCTGCTGCTCGTGGCGGTGTGGATATGCTGCCGAGTTGTTGTGCGGACCGGACGAGTACGCCCGAAGGGGGGCGGGCCACCCCGGTCCGACGAGAGCGAGGAGGCGTCCGGGCACATGGAGACGACAAGTGGGGCGGTCGCGCAGGCGCCGGATGCGGAGGGCGGCCGGCAGGCCCCCTACGCCCGGCGTACGGTCGACGGCTACCTGCTGGCGCCCTTCCCGTGGTACGGCCTCGACGAGGCCTTCACGGGGCCGCGCTGGCTGATGCAGGTCGGTACGGCGGCCGACGGCGCCGTCGAGCACGGTTCGATCGGGCACGGGGACGAGCCCTCCGTGAAGAACGAGTACGCGGTCGGCTCCGCGACGGAGCCCCGGGAGAAGTTCGCCGTCGTGGTGACCGTCGCGGCGAACCCCTCCCGGCGCAGCGCGGACGGCACGGGCTTCCTGGAGGCCACCACGGTCTCCTCGGCGGCCTGGCTGGCCGGTGTGGGGTTGCTGTCCTTCACCTGGCCCGGCCAGATGGACCACAGCCTCCGTGACGACTGGCTGGAGCAGCAGACCGAGACGGCGTGGGTCCTCGCGGACGACCTCACCGGCCCGGACTGGTCGACCCTGTCCCTGCCCGTCGACGGCGTGCCGACTCCCTTCCACTACCGGGAGTCCGAATTCGGCTGGGTGCTCGCCGGGTCGACGCAGGAAGGGGTGCACGTGGGGGCGTACGGGAGGGGCATGAGCGCGTACGGCCTCGGCTTCGCCATGATCAAGGACATCTCGGCGTACGCGTAGCCGACAGGGACATGCACAAAGGGGCGTCGCTGCACAGCGGCGCCCCTCGGCACAGGGTCGTGGAAGACCCCAGGACCCTAGAACTTGTTCTTCGGGGTGATCCCCAGCGACAGCCCCGAAAGGCCCCGCTGGCGTCCGCCCAGCTTCCCTGCGATCGACCGCAACGCCGCGCCCGCCGGGGATTCGGGGTCGGTCAGGACGACCGGCTTGCCCTCGTCGCCGCCCTCGCGCAGGCGGACGTCGATCGGGATGCTGCCGAGGACGGGGACGGTCGCGCCGGTGGTGCGGGTCAGGCCGTCGGCCACCGTCTGGCCACCGCCCGTGCCGAAGACGTCGACCATCTCTCCGCAGTGCGGGCAGGGCAGGCCGGACATGTTCTCGACCACGCCGACGATCTTCTGGTGGGTCTGGACGGCGATGGAGCCCGCGCGCTCGGCGACCTCCGCGGCGGCCTGCTGCGGGGTCGTCACGACCAGGATCTCCGCGTTCGGGATCAGCTGGGCGACCGAGATGGCGATGTCGCCCGTGCCGGGCGGCAGGTCGAGCAGCAGCACGTCCAGGTCGCCCCAGTACACGTCGGCCAGGAACTGCTGGAGCGCGCGATGGAGCATCGGACCGCGCCAGACGACCGGTGCGTTGCCCGGGGTGAACATGCCGATCGAGATGACCTTCACGCCGTTCGCGGACGGCGGCATGATCATGTTCTCGACCTGGGTCGGACGGCCGTCCGCGCCCAGCATGCGCGGCACGCTGTGGCCGTAGATGTCGGCGTCGACCACGCCCACCCGCAGGCCGTCCGCGGCCATCGCCGCCGCCAGGTTCACCGTCACCGAGGACTTGCCGACGCCGCCCTTGCCGGAGGCGACCGCGTACACCCGGGTCAGGTTGCCGGGCTTGGCGAAGGGGACCTCGCGCTCGGCCTGGCCGCCGCGCAGGGCGTTCGCCAGCTCCTTGCGCTGCTCGTCGCTCATGACGTCGAGCGTGACGTCGACGCGGGTGACGCCCTCGACCCGGGAGACCGCGTCGGTCACGCGTTTCGTGATCGTCTCGCGCATCGGGCAGCCGGAGACCGTCAGGTACACGGTGACCGCGACCGCCCCGTCCGCTCCGATCTCCACGGATTTGACCATGCCCAGTTCGGTGATGGGGCGGTTGATCTCGGGGTCGTTCACCGTCGCCAGTGCTTCGCGCACCGCGTCTTCCGTAGCCATAAGGACGATGGTACGGCGATCCGTACGGCGTCCGGGTAGCCCCTCAGTGGTCTTCTGCGTCACGTTCGGCCGAGCGATCCATCCGTTCTGCCGGGAATGCGGGGTGTCCGTCGTGGCGCCGCAGTTGCTCCAGGTCCTTGACGGCGTCCTGCAGCTCGGAACGGATCCAGTCCCGGGTCGCCACCTCGCCGAGGCCCATGCGCAGCGCGGCGATCTCCCGGGTGAGGTACTCGGTGTCCGCGATGGACCGCTCGTTCTGCTTGCGGTCCTGCTCGAGGTTGACGCGGTCGCGGTCGTCCTGCCGGTTCTGCGCGAGCAGGATCAGCGGGGCCGCGTAGGAGGCCTGGAGGGACAGCATCAGGGTCAGGAAGATGAAGGGGTAGCTGTCGAAGCGCAGGACGGCCGGTGCGGTGATGTTCCACAGCACCCACAGGATGATGACGACGGTCATCCAGACGATGAAGCGTCCCGTGCCCAGGAAGCGCGCGATCTTCTCCGACAGCCGTCCGAAGGCCTCCGGGTCCCACTCGGGCATGATCCGGCGCCGCGGCGGCCGCGGCTGGTCGAGCCGGGGCGTGCGCGGCCGGGTGGCGGCGGTGGCGCCGACCAGGGTGCGCTCGCGGGCGGCGGACTCGCGCTCAGGAACCATGCGCGCCCGCCCCCTCGTTCGCTCCCGCTCCCGCCGCCTGTTCCGTCTCCCCGTCCAGGTGGAACTCCGTCTCCCGCCAGTCGTCGGGGAGCATGTGGTCCAGTACGTCGTCCACGGTGACCACGCCGAGCAGCGAACCGGCCTCGTCGACCACGGGCGCCGCCACCATGTCGTACGTGGCGAAGAACCCGGCGATGATCGGCAGGGTGGCCTCGGGGTCGAGTGTCTGCAGGTCGTCGTCGACCAGCGAGCTGACCAGGGTGTACGGCGGATCGCGCAGCAGACGCTGGAAGTGGACCGTGCCCAGGTACTTGCCGGTCGGCGTCTCGTCGGGCGGGCGGCAGACGTAGACCTGGGCGGCGAGGGCGGGGGACAGGTCCGGGTTGCGGACACGGGCGAGGGCGTCGGCGACGGTGGCGTCCGGGCGCAGTACGACGGGCTCGGTGGTCATGAGGCCGCCGGCGGTGTGTTCCTCGTACGACATCAGGCGGCGCATGTCGGCCGCGTCGGCGGGCTGCATCAGGCTCAGCAGCCGTTCCTTGTCGGCCTCCGGGAGTTCGGCGAGCAGGTCGGCCGCGTCGTCCGGGTCCATGGCCTCCAGGACGTCCGCGGCGCGCTCCTCCTTCAGCTTGCCGAGGATCTCGATCTGGTCGTCCTCGGGCAGTTCCTCCAGGACGTCGGCGAGCCGGTCGTCGTCGAGGGCGGCGGCGACCTCGGCGCGCCGTTTCGGGGAGAGGTGGTGCAGGACGTTGGCGAGGTCGGCTGGGCGCAGCTGCTCGAAGGTGGCGAGCAGGCTCTCGGCGCCCTGACCGTGCTCCTCCAGGGAGAACCCGGTGACGGCGGACCACTCGACGGTGAGCGTCTCCCCCTTGGCCCGCCGGAACGCGCTGCCCTTCTTCCCCTTGCGGACGAAGACGCGGTCGACCTCCCAGTCCCGGCGGGCCGGCAGCTGCTGCACGGAGACGTCCAGGACGGTGACCTCCTCGTCGGTCTCGACGAGTTTGACGCGCCGGTCGAGCAGTTCCCCGAAGACGAGCCGTTCGGTGGGCCGGCGCTCGAAGCGGCGGACGTTGAGCACGCCGGTGGCGATGACCTGGCCGGACTCGATACTGGTCACCCGGGTCATGGGCAGGAAGATGCGGCGCCGGGTGGGCAGTTCCACGACCAGCCCGAGCAGCCGCGGGGGACGTCGTCCGACCCGGAGGATGACCACGAGGTCGCGCACGCGTCCCACCAGGTCGCCGTTCGGATCGAAGACGGGGACAGCGGCGAGATGCGAGACGAAGATCCGGGGGGCGCCGGCTGCCATGACTGTGCTCCCTTTATGTACAGGAGTTTATGTACAGGAGTGCTGGGGGTCGCGTTCCTTTCCCGATTTGCCCGCTCGGTGGGCTTCAGGCTAGCCCGTCCTGATCGGGCACGCCCTGGTGAGCGGTCCGGACGGACTGGCTCCGCCTGGCGGGTGCCTCCCGGGTACGCTGCGGTACTCAGCTCAGGACCCGTCAGAAGGGCAGCCCCACCTGTGACTGCGATTTCCCAGGGCCGTATCCGCCGCGCCGTGCTCGTGAGCGCGACGTGCGCACTGGTGATGACGGGAACGGCGGCGCTCGCTGCGTGCAACGAGGATCCGGACGCGGGCACCAACGGCGTGGGCAAGCTGTCCGCGGCGAAGGTCCAGAGCAGGACGAAGGCGGCCGCCGGTTCCGTGGACGCGGTGCGGCTGTCCGGGACGGTCGTCACCCGTGGGCACACCTACCGGCTCGACATGCGCCTGAAGCCGCAGGGCGGCATCGGGTCGGTCACTTCGGAGGGGACGACCTTCCATGTCCTGCGGATCGGTGAGCAGCTGTTTCTGAAGGCCGACGCGGCTTTCTGGAGCCACGCGGACGGCGCCGCCGGCAAGGGCGGGGACACGGCGGACAAGCTCGACGGCAAGTACGTGAAGGTGCCGCAGGGCGATCCCGCGTACAAGAAGTTCAGCGGCTTCACGGACAAGGCCGTACTCCTCGACGGCCTGCTGACCCTGCACGGCACGCTGGCCACGGACGGGCACCACGAGCAGTCGGGCACCCGCACCATCCGCATCACCGGCGACAAGGGCTCCGGCGGCACGCTGGACGTCTCCCTGCAGGGCAAGCCGTACCCGCTCCGACTGGTCCGCGGCGGCAGCGCGGGAACGCTCAGCTTCTCCGACTGGGGCAAGGACTTCACCGTGACCCAGCCCCCGAAGAACGAGACCGTCGACTACGGGAGGCAACTCCCGACGTCGTAGGACGGAAGCGTCGTAGGACGGAAGCACCGACACCGCCCGGGTCGCACTGCCTTGCCGCACCGGCACCAACGGGCCGGCGGTGGAGTCACCTGCGCTTGCGTCGCCCCGCGAGAAGGCGTGGGAGGGCCGCCGGGATCGGGCGGCGGGTCGTGGCCGGGGTCGGCAGGGGGGACTCGGCCAGGCTGGTGGAGGGGAGGGGGGTCGTGGTGCCCGTCGGGGTCAGGCGGAGCACCCGGCACTCGCGGGCCCAGCGGGCGGTCATCGCCTCGCCGTCCGGTGCGTTGAGGCGCTTGCCCTTGAGTTCGGCCACCGCCGCCTCCCACTCGGCGGAGCCGGGCGCAGGCTCGGACACGGACGCCGTCCAGGAGACGAGCCGGCCGCCCTTGTCCTTGCTGCGCACGGTCACCTCGGCGAAGCCCCCGTCGGCCAGCCCGGGCAGCGGCTGCTCCCCGGGCCCGTCACCGACCAGGCACACCGCACCCTCGTGCCACACGTGCCAGAGCGCACGGGCGGCCGGGGCGCCGGTGCCCTTGACCCAGATGAGGCCGGACTTCTTCGTGGCCTCCTCGACGAGGGCCTGGTCGAGCAGCTCGCTTGTCATGCATTCAGCCTAGCCGCGCGCCCCGCCCTCACAGCCAGCCGTTGCGCTTCAGCGTGCGGTGGATGCCCAGACACAGGGCCACCGTGACGCCCATGATCACCGGGTAGCCGTACTTCCAGTGCAGCTCGGGCATGTACTTGAAGTTCATGCCGTACACACCGCACACCATCGTCGGCACGGCGATGATCGCCGCCCAGGCCGTGATCTTGCGCATGTCCTCGTTCTGCGCGACCGAGGCCTGCGCGAGGTTGGCCTGGAGGATGGAGTTGAGCAGCTCGTCGAAGCCGATCACCTGCTCCTGGACACGGGCCAGGTGGTCGGCGACGTCCCGGAAGTACTTCTGGATGTCCGGGTCGACCAACCGCATCGGACGCTCGCTCAGCAGCTGCATCGGCCGCAGGAGCGGCGAGACCGCGCGCTTGAACTCCAACACCTCACGCTTGAGCTGGTAGATCCGCGCCGAGTCCACACCGCGCGACACCCCGCCCCTGCGGGCGGGAGAGAAGACCTCGGTCTCCACCTCGTCGATGTCGTCCTGCACCGCGTCCGCGACCGCGATGTAACCGTCGACGACATGGTCGGAGATGGCGTGCAGCACGGCCGAGGGACCCTTGGCGAGCAACTCGGGGTCGTCCTGGAGCCGGTGGCGCAGCGCCCGCAACGAGCCCTGCCCGCCGTGCCGGACGGTGATGAAGAAGTCCCGGCCGGTGAAGCACATCACCTCACCGGTCTCCACGACCTCGCTGTTGGCGGTGAGCTGGTCGTGCTCGACGTAGTGGATGGTCTTGAAGACGGTGAAGAGGGAGTCGTCGTAGCGCTCCAGCTTCGGGCGCTGGTGCGCCTGCACCGCGTCCTCGACGGCCAGCGGGTGCAGCCCGAACTCGCTCGCGATACCGGCGAATTCGGCTTCGGTCGGCTCGTGCAGACCGATCCACACGAACCCTCCGTCACGGCGCACCAGTCGCATCGCCTCGTGCGGGCTCATCGGCTTGGCGCTCTCGACCCGGGCGCCGTCGCGGTACACCGCGCAGTCGACGACGGCCGAGGGCGTCGAGGGGTCGCGAGTGGTGTCGTACGCGCCCGTGTCCGTCCGCAGGCTGCTCTTGCGCAGCGAGGGACGGGAGGGACGGACCACGGCACGCAGGTCGCGGATCATCGACATGGCAGGCTCCTTCGCAACGAGCAGCGAGGCGTGCAAGGACCGCTGCGACGGGTGGAACTGCCCGGAATGAGGACGTCCGTGCTACGGGATGTTTGGCACGTCCACAAAGCGGGGAGCACCGCTCCGTCGCGGTGGCGGGCTTCGCTGCTGATTCGGCTACTGATACAGATCAGGCAGATCAGGCAAAACGAAACGAAGTGCTCTTCCGTGCGACGACTGGAACGTGCACGCATGCGAGAGGCGGCAGCCAGGCAGACGAGCCGAAGCAGCTAGTTCAACGGCAGGAAGAGCGGGTAGTACTGCACGGTCGACTTCGGTCCATCGCAGCCCCACCTCCTCCGGCCGGTCCCTCGTAAGGGAGTCTCGTCGGCGTCGGGACCCGATCGCGACGCTTCTGCGTGCTGTCCCGAACCACCGGCTCAGAGTATCAGCCGCCCATAGTGTCAAGGCGCGGCTTTGCCCGGTACTGACGAGTTCTATGCTCACCGCATGGTTGATGTTCTTCCTCTTGTCGAGGCGCGGTTGAGCACCACGTTCGGAGAACCGGGCGCGCGCGCCGCGGTCACCTTCCTCGGTACGGACCGCATCGAGGTGCTCCGTTTCCAGGAGGGCGACATCGTCCGCTACGCCACGCTCGGTATGTCCGCGCGTCCCATGTCGGACCCCACGGCGATGCTCGCCGACCCGGTCGAGGGACCCCGCGCCGAGTTGGTCCTCTCCGTGCGCGCCGGCGTCGCCGACACCGACAAGGTGCTGCGCCCGCTCGCCGTCCTCGGCGCGTCCCCGCAGGTGGAGGGTGTGGTCGTGACCTCGGGCGCCTCCCTCGACGTGGGCGAACCCCTGTGGCCCGGTGCCCCGTTCACCTCGGTCCTGGTCGGTGAGCCGGGCGGGCTGGTCGAGGATCTGGAGCTCGACGAGCCGATGGATCCCGTACGGTTCCTGCCGCTGCTCCCGATGACTCCGAACGAGGCCGCCTGGAAGCGCGTGCACGGCGCCCAGGCGCTCATGGAGCGCTGGCTCGCGAACGGGACGGATCTGCGGGATCCCGCTCGCAGAACCGTCCCGCTCGACTGACGGCGACGCACGCGCGAGTGACCGATCTCACCAACGCAAGTCCGGAATCGGTCAGTTGGCAAAGACCGTGACGCCGTCCTCGGTGGCGTGCTCGGTCTGCAGCTCCTCGGCCTCGTTCGTGAGGGACTCACGCCGTACGAGCACGACGAGCGCGCCCAGCACCGCGGTGACCGCCGCGACCACGAACGGGATGTGCGTCGGTCCACTCCTCGATCTTCGGCGCGAAGCAGGGCGCCGCGGTGGCCGCGAACCACCGCACGAAGTTGTAGCCCGCGCTCGCCACGGGCCGCGGCGCGTCCGACACGCCCAGGGCCAGTTCGGCCCATGAAGGCGACGACCGAGGCTCCGGCCGTCGCCCGGACCGCCTTGGGCTGCCGCAGGATGCCGCCCGCACCCGCGTCGAAAACGTCCATGTTCTCTCCGATCCCGAGGGTTCCGACGAGGCGTTTGCGAGGGTCCCGACGAGAAGATAGTTGCTATATGCACACAGTAAGTTAGATCGACTAACTAATGCAAGTTGCATCTTGTTCTGCGTGGTGACCGGTTCCGTCCGGACGGGTGATCGTCCTTGACGTGGGGGAGCGGGGGTAGGACCGTGGGGCCCTATGAGGGGCGAACCCAGTTGCCCGAAGTGTGGTGGCCGGGTCAGGGCTCCCGGACTCTTCGCCGATTCGTGGCAGTGCGATGTGCACGGGACCGTGCATCCGGTGCAGCCCGTGATCCCGCCCAGCGTCGAGGCCCTCGGCGTGGTGGTGCATCGCACCCAGGTGCCGGTCTGGATGCCATGGCCGCTGCCGGTGGGATGGCTGTTCACGGGCGTGGCCTGTGCGGGCGACGACCGCAGCGGCGGCCGGGCGACCGCGGTGGCCTGCTCGGGGCCCGGTCCGCTCGGCGGCATGGGCGAGATGATCCTGGTCGCCGAGGAGTTGGGGGTCGGTCTGGGTGCGCGCTACGCCGGTATCGACGGCCCGGACCCGGGGCCGTACATGAACGTCGAGAAGCCACCCCAGGCCAAGGTTCTGGCCGCCGGCCGTCCGGCCCCGCTCTGGCATGTCACCGGCTCCCCGGACGACCGCGCCGTGTTCGCCGGCGAGGCGCGCGGACTGTGGCTGTGGGCGGTGGTCTGGCCCGAGCAGACCGGGCTGCTGATGTACGACGAACTGGTACTGACCGATCTGCGCGACGCGGGCGCCGAGCTGGACCTGGTGCCGTGCGGTGCGCTGTCACCGAGACTGTTGCAGCCCTGAGCGTTGCCTGTAGGGGGTGGATAGGGGGTGCGGGTGTGACAGGGCACCCCTGAGGCCCGGCTATCCTTAGGTGTCCCCTCCCGTCCCGTCACCGCTTGGAGTGTCCGCGTCGTGCGCATCGATCTGCACTGCCACTCCACGGCCTCCGACGGCACGGACACCCCGGCCGAGCTGGTGCGCAACGCCGCCGCGGCCGGTCTGGACGTCGTCGCGCTGACCGACCACGACACCACCCGCGGACATGCCGAGGCACTCGCCGCGGTGCCGGCGGGGCTCACCCTCGTCACCGGCGCCGAACTCTCCTGCCGTGTCGACGGCGTCTCCATGCACATGCTGGCCTACCTCTTCGACCCCGAGGAGCCCGCCCTGCTCGCCGAGCGCGAGCTGGTCCGGGACGACCGGGTGCCGCGGGCCAAGAGCATGATCGCCAAGTTGAACGAGCTGGGCGTGCCGGTCACCTGGGAGCAGGTCTCGCGGATCGCCGGCAACGGCTCCGTCGGGCGTCCGCATGTCGCCTCCGCGCTCGTCGAGCTCGGTGTCGTACCGACGGTGAGCGACGCGTTCACGGCCGATTGGCTGGCCGACGGCGGCCGGGCGTTCGTGGAGAAGCACGAGACCGACCCCTTCGAGGCGATCCGGCTGATCAAGGGCGCGGGCGGCGTGGCTGTCTTCGCGCACCCGGCCGCCGCCAAGCGCGGCCGCACGGTGCCCGAGCCAAGGATCGCGGAGATGGCCGCGGCCGGTCTGGACGGCCTCGAGGTCGACCACATGGACCACGACGCCGACGCCCGGACGCGTCTGCGCGGGCTCGCCGCCGAGCTGGGGCTCCTGGTCACGGGGTCCTCGGACTACCACGGCAGCCGCAAGACCGTGGCGCTGGGCGAGTACACGACGGATCCCGAGGTGTACGGGGAGATCACGCGGCGGGCCACCGGGGCGTTCCCGGTGCCGGGGGCCGGCGGAGCCTGAGGCCCACCCCTCTCAGGCCCACCTTCACCTTCTTCGCCCTCTTCACCCGCAAGGCTTGCTCACCCATGTTCGACGTCGCCGTCTTCGGCTCCCTCTTCCTCACCCTTTTCGTCATCATGGATCCCCCCGGGATCACCCCGATCTTCCTCGCGCTGACCGCCGGACGCCCCGGCAAGGTGCAGAAGCGGATGGCCTTCCAGGCCGTCTGCGTGGCCGGCGGTGTGATCGCAGTCTTCGGACTGCTCGGCCACCAGATCCTGGACTACCTGCATGTCTCCGTCCCGGCGCTGATGATCGCGGGCGGGCTGCTGCTTCTGCTCATCGCGCTCGACCTGCTCACCGGCAAGACGGACGAGCCCAAGCAGACCAAGGACGTCAACGTCGCGCTCGTACCGCTGGGCATGCCGCTGCTGGCCGGGCCGGGCGCGATCGTCTCCGTCATCCTGGCCGTGCAGAAGGCCGACAGCGTGGCCACGCAGGTGTCGGTGTGGTCGGCGATCCTCGCGATACACGTCGTGCTGTGGCTGGTCATGCGCTACTCGCTGCTGATCATCCGGCTCATCAAGGACGGCGGCGTGGTCCTGGTGACACGGCTCGCGGGCATGATGCTCTCCGCCATCGCCGTGCAGCAGATCATCAACGGGGTCACGCAGGTGATCAAGGGCGCGTGAGCCCCGCGTTCGGCACGTGACCCCGGGTTTCCGGAACTCACGCATGCGCAGAGCCCCCGTACGGCGTCGGTGCCGTACGGGGGCTCTGAAGCTTCAGCGGTGATCCGCGTCTGTTACGAGGCCGTGGTCTCGGCCGGTCGGATCCACAGGCGCTGGCCGATCGCGGCGGCCTGCTGGACGATCCGGTTGACGGAGGCGGCATCCACGACGGTGCTGTCCACGGTCGTCCCGTCGACCTCGTCGAGTCGCATGATTTCGAAGCGCATGGCCTCTCCCTTCGTCTTGCTGTTCCGTCATAGTCAACGGGCTGCGTGTTACAAACATTCCCTACGCTAAAGAAATTTTTCGAACGCCTAATTACTGAGCGGTAAGAGGTTGCCGCGAGACTGACCGGGACCGGTTGTGTTCGCAGCGTGACCGCCGGGACAATGGAGACGATGAACGACGACCTCGCGGCCCTGCAGGCCCGCATCGAGCGCACGAACGAGCTGCTGCAGCGCATGCTCGCCGAAGTGGCGAAGACGCCCTCGACCCATGCGATCTTCGTCGACGCGGGGTATCTGTACGCGGCCGCGGGCCGGCTGGTGGCCGGGACCGAGGACCGACGCGCCTTCGACCTCGACGCCGAGGGCCTGATCGAGGCGCTCATCGACCGCGCCCGCACGATCTTCGCGGACAGCAGGCTGCTGCGGGTCTACTGGTACGACGGTGCCCGGCGCCGTATCCACACGGCCGAGCAGCAGTGCATCGCCGAACTCCCGGACGTCAAGGTCCGCCTCGGCAACCTCAACGCCAACAACCAGCAGAAGGGCGTCGACTCGCTGATCCGTACCGACCTGGAGTCACTCGCCCGCCACCGCGCCATCAGCGACGCGGCGCTCATCGGCGGCGACGAGGACCTGGTGTCGGCGGTGGAGGCCGCGCAGGGGTACGGCGCCCGCGTCCACCTGTGGGGCATCGAGGCCCCCGAGGGCCGCAACCAGGCGGAGCCCCTGCTCTGGGAGGTCGACAGCCAGCGCACCTTCGACCTCGAGTTCTTCAAGCCGTACGTCTCCCGGCGCACCGCACCCGCGTACGAGGCCACGGCCAACCGGCCGACCCGCGAGGACGTCCGCTTCGTCGGCGCCCAGATCGCCGCCAAGTGGCTGTCCGCCCGCGGCCGCGAGGCCCTCGTCGAGCTGCTGCCGGGCCACCCCTACCTGCCCGGCTCCGTCGACCAGGACCTCCTGGTCGAGGCCGAGGGCCTGCTCCAGTACTCCCTGCGCGGCCAGGCGGACCTGCGCCGCGCCCTGCGGGACGGCTTCTGGGAGCATCTGCGGACGCAGTACTAGCCGTCCTACCGGCCCTGATGCGTGACCCGGTCCCAGAAGCCGGCGATTGCGCGGGCGGTGGCGAGCGGCTGGTCGGTGTTGGGCGAGTGCTCCGCGCCCTCGACGACCGTCCGCCGGGCCCTGAGCCGTACGGCCATCTCGTCGAGGAGCGTCACCGGCCAGGTGTCGTCGAGCGCCCCCGACAGGACGTGGAACGGCAGTGGTACGGCGGCGAGTTCGGCGACGCGGTCCGGCTCGACGCACAACTGGCGTCCGGTGGCGAGGAGTTCGGCGGGCTTGTTGCCCAGCCAGCGGTGCCGCAGGTCCTCCCGGTCGTCGAGGCCCTCGTCGAGCTCGCCGGTCTCGGTCTCCTCCGGCGCCTCCATCGCCCGTATCGCGTCCCACACTTCGGCCATCGACATCACGGCGAGGGCGTCGCGCAGCAGCTTCACGCGCTGCTGCTGGGAGACGGAGATCTGGGCCGGGCCGGAGGCCATCAGGGTGAGCGACAGAAAGGGGGTGTGGTCGATGAGCACGGCGGCACGCGAGATCTGCCCGCCGAGGGAGTGCCCCAGCAGATGCACGGGTGTCCCGAGCGCCTCCGCCTGGGCCAGCACGTCGCGCGCCAACTCCTCCTGCGCGTAGGCCGATTCGTCGTGCTCCGGGCCGTCGGACTCGTACTGTCCGCGCCCGTCGACGGCGACGGTACGGTACCCGCGCTCGGCCAGCGGCACATGCAGCGGGTTGAAGTCCTCCTTGCTTCCGGTGAAGCCGGGCAGCAGCAGCGCGACTCCCCGGGGCTCGACACCGGCGGCCACGGGAGCGTCGACGACGGCGAACTCACCTCGCGCGGTACGCAGGGAGTATGCGCGGGCGCCGG
This sequence comes from Streptomyces sp. HUAS 15-9, assembly GCF_025642155.1. Taxonomy (NCBI): domain Bacteria; kingdom Bacillati; phylum Actinomycetota; class Actinomycetes; order Kitasatosporales; family Streptomycetaceae; genus Streptomyces; species Streptomyces qianjiangensis. The sequence goes on from NZ_CP106798.1 coordinate 5,708,185, forward strand.
GGGGCGGGACGAACGTGGGAGGCCTGCTCATGAGCAGAGGCTATCGGGCGCCCACCCGCCGCGGTGGGGCAGGGACGCCGACGGCCCGGTCCCACACGAGGTGGGCCGGGCCGTCAGGGTGTTTCTCGGGGCGCTATCCGGGTCGCCGGATCAGGCTTCCGGGGCCTCCACGGCCGCCGCGGCCTTACGGGTCCGACGGGCCCTGGGCTTCGCCTCGGCCGGGTCGCCGGTGGCTTCGGCGGCGGCTTCGACGGAGGTGGCGGCCTTGCGGGTGCGGCGCGGCTTGGCCGCCGGCTCCTCGGTGGCCTGCGCCGGAATTCCGGTGCTCACCGCGGCGGCGGCCTTGCGGGTCCGGCGCACGGCGGGCTCGGCCTCCACACCGTCGACCACGTCCACGGCTGCGGTGGCCTTGCGGGCGCGACGCGGCTTGGCCTCGGCGGCCTCCGGCGCTTCCACGGCGGCCGCGGTGGCCTTGCGGGTGCGGCGGGGCTTGGCCTCGGTGCCTTCGGCCGTGTCGACGGCGGTTTCGGCGGTGGCGGTGGCCTTGCGGGTCCGGCGCGGCTTGGCCTCCGTGCCCTCGGCCGTGTCCACGGCCGCTGCGGCCTTGCGGGTGCGGCGCGGCTTGGACTCCGTCACCTCCGCGGACTCCGCGGTCGCCTCGGGGGCGGCCGCGGCCTTCCGCGTGCGGCGGGCTTCGCCTCGGTGGCCTCGGCCGTGTCGACCGCGACCTCGGCCGCCTTGCGCGTACGACGGCGCGGCGCGGCCTCGACTGCCTCGGCGGCCTCCGGCGCTTCCACGGCGGCCGCGGTGGCCTTGCGGGTGCGGCGCGGCTTGGCCTCGACGACCTCGGCCGTGTCGACCGCGGTCTCGGCGGCGGCCGCAGGCTCCGCGGTCTTACGGGTGCGGCGGCGCGGCTTCGCCTCCGGCGCCTCGACGGGGCCGTGGCCACCGGCGCCTCGGGCTCGGTGGCGACCTCGGCCGTGCTCTCGGCCGGCGTCACCGGCTGCTCCGCCGACTTGCGGGTACGGCGGCGGCGCGGCTTGTCCGGGGTCTCGAGCGCGGCAGGGCCCTCCGCCGTGGTCACCGCGGCCTCGGCGGCCTCGGTCACCGTCGGCTCGGCGGCCGCGGCCACCGGCTCCGCGGACGCCCCGCCGCGGGTGCGGCGACGGCGGCGCGGGGTCCGGGTGGACGTCGGCTCCTGTGCCGCGACGGCCTCGGCAGCCGGCGACGCGGAGTCGACCGGCGTCGTACCGGCCGTGGTGTCCGTGTCCGCTCCGCCGCGCGTACGGCGGCGTCGACGCGGCGTACGCGCCGGACGCTCACGCTCGGCGGAACGGTCCTCGCCGCGACCACCGCGGCCACCGCGACCGCGCGCACCGCGGCCACCGGTCTCGCCCAGGTCCTCCACCTCCTCCGCCTCCAGACCGGCGCGCGTGCGCTCCGATCGAGGCAGAACACCCTTGGTGCCCGCGGGGATGCCGAGGTCCTCGAAGAAGTGCGGGGAGGTGGAGTACGTCTCCACCGGGTCGTTGAAGCCCAGCTCCAGCGCCTTGTTGATGAGCTGCCAGCGCGGGATGTCGTCCCAGTCGACGAACGTGATCGCCGTACCCTTCGCGCCCGCGCGGCCCGTACGGCCGACACGGTGCAGGTAGGTCTTCTCGTCCTCGGGGGACTGGTAGTTGATGACGTGCGTCACGCCCTCGACGTCGATGCCGCGCGCGGCGACATCGGTACAGACGAGGACGTCCACCTTGCCGTTGCGGAAGGCGCGCAGCGCCTGCTCGCGTGCGCCCTGGCCGAGGTCGCCGTGGACCGCGCCGGAAGCGAAGCCACGGCGCTGGAGCTGCTCGGCGATGTCGGCGGCCGTGCGCTTGGTGCGGCAGAAGATCATCGCCAGTCCGCGGCCGTCGGCCTGCAGTATGCGGGCGATCATCTCCGGCTTGTCCATGGAGTGCGCGCGGTAGACGAACTGCTTGATGTTCGCGACGGTCGCGCCCTCGTCGTCCGGCGCGGTGGCGCGGATGTGGGTGGGCTGCGACATGTACCGGCGCGCGAGGCCGATGACCGCGCCCGGCATGGTCGCCGAGAACAGCATGGTCTGGCGCTTGGCCGGAAGCATGTTGATGATCTTCTCGACGTCGGGCAGGAAGCCCAGGTCGAGCATCTCGTCGGCCTCGTCGAGGACCAGGCACTTGACGTGGCTCAGGTCGAGCTTCTTCTGGCCCGCGAGGTCCAGAAGCCGGCCCGGGGTGCCGACGACCACATCGACGCCCTTGCGCAGGGCCTCGACCTGGGGCTCGTAGGCCCGGCCGCCGTAGATCGCGGTGACGCGCACATTGCGCACCTTGCCCGCGGTCAGCAGGTCGTTGGTGACCTGCGTGCACAGCTCGCGCGTGGGGACGACGACGAGCGCCTGCGGGGCGTCGGTGAGGGATTCGGGGGCGGCGCGTCCGGCCTCCACGTCGGCGGGGACGGTCACGCGCTCGAGGAGCGGGAGGCCGAAGCCCAGCGTCTTGCCGGTGCCGGTCTTGGCCTGGCCGATGACGTCCGTGCCCGAGAGGGCGACGGGGAGCGTCATCTCCTGGATGGGGAAGGGAGTGATGATGCCGACGGCTTCCAGGGCCTCGGCGGTCTCGGGAAGGATCCCGAGTTCTCGGAACGTCGTAGTCAGGGTGCTGCCTCTTCTGTGAGTCGCGGCGCGAGGCGAGCGCGGGGGGTCTTTGACGGACCGTGCCGGGGACGTCGGCTGCCTTACGGGCAAACCACTCGGGCAAGCCGTATGGCACGGGACCACTGCCGACGCTCTAGCGCTCGTACCGCTGAGGGTGTCCCTCCGGTTGTCGTACGCACAGTGCCGTACGGCCAGGAGGTCTGTCGGGTCGGAGCCGATCGGGCCACCGACCGGGCATCCTCATACGTGCGGCCTGTCGAGGTACGACGACGTACCAGCAGGCGCATTACCACCATACCCCGGAATCGCGCACACGCGATGGCCGATTTGGTCACGTAGTCGTCGTCACAGTGGTTGACCAGGGGCTTCCGGCGGGCGACGGGCGGGCTATTGTGCGCTACATGACGAGCTCTGACAAGCCTGACAACGCCCCCGAGGAAGCAGCGCCCGAAGCAACAGGAGTCGCCGCCCAGGACTGGGCGAAGGCCTCCGCCGACCCGCAGTACCGCGCCGCGGTCGTGGACCTGCTCGGCGCACTCGCGTACGGAGAGCTGGCGGCGTTCGAGCGGCTCGCGGAGGACGCCAAGCTGGCGCCCACGCTGACGGACAAGGCGGAGCTGGCCAAGATGGCCTCGGCCGAGTTCCACCACTTCGAGCAGCTGCGGGACCGGCTCACCGAGATCGGCGAGGAGCCCACCCGGGCGATGGAGCCCTTCGTCGCCGCCCTCGACGGCTTCCACAAGCAGACGGCGCCCTCGGACTGGCTCGAGGGCCTGGTCAAGGCCTATGTGGGCGACTCGATCGCCAGCGACTTCTACCGGGAGGTCGCGGCCCGCCTCGACTCCGACACGCGCGAGCTCGTCCTGGGCGTCCTGGACGACACGGGACATGCCGGCTTCGCCGTCGAGAAGGTGCGCGCCGCGATCGACGCCGACCCGCGTGTGGGCGGCCGTCTCGCTCTGTGGGCACGGCGTCTCATGGGCGAGGCGCTCTCGCAGTCCCAGCGGGTCGTCGCCGACCGGGACGCGCTGTCCACGATGCTCGTCGGCGGCGTCGCGGACGGCTTCGACCTCGCCGAGGTCGGCAGGATGTTCTCCCGTATCACCGAGGCGCACACCAAGCGGATGGCGGCGCTGGGACTGGCGGCGTAGCCGCTTTGCCGAGGGGCCGGGGCCGGGCGTGCGGTTCCCGCGCCCCGGGGGCGGGGTGCTTTTGCGGACGGCGTCGGTCGGGTCCTACGCCGGGGCTGATCGTCGCCGGAGTCTCCCGGCCGGGCGCAGCAGCAGCGACAGCGAGGCCGCGGAGACGACCCCCGCGCCGAGGAGGCTCAGCAGGACCGTGCCGGGACCCAGCGCGCTGTGGGTGACGAAGTCACCGAAAAGGGCTCCGGCCACGCCCGTGCAGAACACCAGGGGAGGGGCGGGCAGCCGGTGGGGCAGACGGCGGACCGCCGCCCACGCGAGGACCGCGCCGAGCAGGGCGGAGCCGAGAGCTTCCAGGATCATTACGGGTCCCTCCCACGCGGCCGGTCTGCGCTTCACGGTCGTAGCCCGTCATACCCGTGACCTGCGGAATGCAATCCTCCCCTGTGGGTGACTTGTGCTCCGCATGTGGGGCTCTTCCGCGCCAGATTTCACATGCTTCCACGTGGGTGGTCACACGCTTGCCGCGGCAGATCAGAGGCTTTCCGTGGGTGGTCACACGCTTGCCGCGGCAGATCAGAGGCTTTCCGCGGGTGGTCACATGCTCCCCGCGGGAGTCCACACGGAAAGGGGCCCGAGGGCTGTACGCCGTCGGGCCCCTTCCCTCAGCTGTGACTACAGCGCGCTGAAGCCCACCTTGCGGACCGTCGGCTCACCGAGCTCGACGTACGCCAGGCGGTCCGCCGGTACCAGGACCTTGCGGCCGCGCTCGTCCTCGAGGCTGAGCAGCTGTGTCTTTCCGGCCAGGGCCTCGGACACCACGCGCTCGATTTCCTCCGTGCTCTGACCGCTCTCCAGAACGATCTCGCGGGGCGCGTGCTGCACGCCGATCTTGACCTCCACGGCTATGTCCCTCCGACGGTCAGTGAAGTGCGCGACCTTCCGCGCCGTACCCAGCACACATTAGCCCGGTGAGGGGACCTGCACGCTGCGCGCAAGAACGCCAGGAGCGAACAGCGGCCGGGAATGATCCCGGCCGGCGTGCCCTCGAACCCCGACGGCTCTGTCCGGTCAGTGGTTCTGTTCCAGCCCGTGCAGCGGGAAGCCGGCGATGCCTCGCCAGGCCAGCGAGGCCAGCAGCTGCACCGCCTGGTCGCGCGGGACGGTGCGGTCGCTGTGCAGCCAGGAGCGCGCGACCACCTGGGCGAGGCCGCCGAGGCCGGAGGCCAGCAGCATCGACTCGGCGCGCGACAGGCCGGTGTCCTCCGCGATGACGTCGCAGATCGCCTCGGCGCATTCGATGGTCACCTTGTCGACCCGCTCGCGCACCGCGGGCTCGTTCGTCAGGTCGGACTCGAAGACCAGGCGGAACGCCCCGCCGTCGTCCTCGACGTAGGCGAAGTAGGCGTCCATCGTCGCCCGTACGCGCTGCTTGTTGTCGGTCGTCGACCCCAGTGCGCCCCGTACGGCCTGGATCAGGGACTCGCAGTGCTGGTCCAGCAGCGCCAGGTAGAGGTCGAGCTTGCCCGGGAAGTGCTGGTAGAGCACCGGCTTGCTGACGCCGGCGCGCTCGGCGATGTCGTCCATCGCGGCAGCGTGGTAGCCCTGCGCCACGAAGACTTCCTGGGCGGCGCCCAGCAGCTGGTTCCGTCGGGCACGGCGCGGAAGGCGAGTGCCCCGCGGGCGTGCCGCCTCTGTCTGCTCGATGGCTGTCACGCCGCCTCCCAAAGTCGTCCACATGCGGTGTGCGCCGCGCGGCCATCGTACTTTTCGGTAACCGTGGTGTGCGCGGTGCGAGCGCAGAATTTCACGTACTGGACGGCGGCGAAAGCCCATCGAAGGGCATCAAACGGGGCAGGTCACTCCCCGTGTCCTCGTCGGTGTCAGCGGTAATCGTCCTCGTCGAGGGACACGACCCGCCTCTGTTCGAGGAGATCCGCCTCGTTCGCGACGGCCGGGTCGACGTTCTCCAGGGGGTCGTCGCGGTCCGGTGCGAGGTCCGCGTGCTGTTCCGCGGCGTCGTTCTCGGGCGCCTCGACGTCGATCTCCGGGGCCTCCTCGTCGGCGAGTTCCTCGAAGACGTCCGGATCGGTGGGGTCAAGGGCCATGGTGGGCTCCCTTCCGTGGAATGTTGTCCCTGGGAGAAATCAGGGGCGACAAGCGGGTGCCCTCTTTAAGAGCGTAGGAGACACCCGATTCGGACGCTATGCGATTCAGGCTTGTTCTGTGAGCGCGAACACACGATCCACTGCGTGATCGTCTCGTAACATTGCCGCATGTCTTCGACCGAGCTGCCCTTCGTGCCGGCCACCAGCGTGCTCCCGAAGGCGGCGCGTGTCAGGGTCGCGGAGGGCGAGCGACTCGGTTCGGTGACACTTCCCGGTGTCACCCTGTCCGTCCGGTCGAGACCACCCGCGCGCGAGGGACTGCCGCCCGCGCTGTACGTCCACGGGCTCGGCGGTTCCTCGCAGAACTGGTCGTCGCTCATGGAGGGGCTGGACGGTGTCGTCGCCGGCGAGGCGGTCGACCTGCCGGGCTTCGGCGACTCCCCGCCGCCCGACGACGGCGACTACTCCATCACGGGACACGCACGCGCGGTGATCCGCTATCTCGACGCGACCGGACACGGCCCGGTCCACCTCTTCGGGAACTCGCTCGGCGGTGCCGTCGCCACGCGCGTCTCCGCCGTGCGTCCCGATCTCGTACGCACGCTCACGCTCGTCTCGCCCGCACTGCCCGAACTGCGGGTGCAGCGGACCGCGGTGCCGACGGCGCTGCTGGGCGTGCCCGGCGTGGCCGCGCTGTTCACCCGGCTCACCAAGGAGTGGACGGCCGAGCAGCGGGTCCGCGGAGTCCTGGGGCTGTGCTACGGCGACCCGGGGCGGGTGACGCCCGAGGCGTTCAGACACGCCGTGGACGAACTGGAGCGGCGGCTGCAACTGCCGTACTTCTGGGACGCGATGGCGCGCTCCGCGCGCGGGCTGGTCAACGCGTACACGCTGGGCGGACAGCACGGGCTGTGGCGCCAGGCCGAGCGCGTCCTGGCCCCGACCCTCCTGATCTACGGCGGCCGCGACCAGCTCGTCGGCTACCGCATGGCCCAGCGGGCGGCCCGCGCCTTCCGCGACTCCCGCCTGCTCTCCCTGCCCGGCGCCGGGCACGTCGCGATGATGGAGTACCCGGAGACGGTGGCCGCGGCGTTCCGTGAACTCCTCGCGGATCTGGGGGAGTCGGTGCCGGCGGCCGCCGACGGCGGTTCCGGTGCGGTCGACGCGGGTGCGGGGAGCTGAGAGCCGACGTGGGACGCCACAGCCGCCGCGGATCCTCCGCCAAGGGCGATGCCGCGGACATGGGGGGAAGGCGGGGGGCACGAGGCTCCGCCGGGACCGAGGGGCGGCCGGGTGCGCCCGGTCCGGGGGCCGGTCAAGTACCGCTCCCCGGGCAGCGACAGGCACCGACGGGCGGGGGGACGGGATTCGACGGCGGGTCGCCTGCTCGTGGGGTGCCGCCTGTTCCTGACGGCATGCCCGCTCGTGGGGTGCCGCGTCTGCCCGACGGGACTCCCGCGCGCGGGGTGCCGCGTTTCCCGGACGGCACGCCCGCTCATGGCACCCCCCGGTTCCCCGACGGCACGCCCGCTCATGGCACGCCTCGTTTCCCAGACGGCACGCCACCGTCGCGCGGTGGGCACCCCGAGCAGCGTGAGGCCGGTGGTGGCTGGGGTGAGCTGAGGGGGCGCGGTGGTGCGCCCGGAGCCGGGGCGGTGGGGCCCGGTGTGGCCATACCTCGGCAGCGGCAGGCGATGCCGGGCGGGCCGCGGCAGGACTATCTCGACGCCTTCGACGAGGACGACGACGTCTTCACACCCCGGCCCGGAGCCGGCATCGGCGCCCAGCGCACCGAGTCGCCCACCCCCGACAGCGCCCCGACGGCCCCCGAGCCCGACGCGGACGACAGCGCGCCCCCGGCGGCCCCGTCCGGGGAGACGAAGAGCACCAAGGGCCGGGCGTTCACCGGCATCGCGGCCGCCGCCGTCACCACCGTGCTCGCGGTGATCGCGGCCGGCCAGGTCGCCGACGGCCGCGACGGCGCCGACGTACGGTCGCAGTCGGCCACCGACCAGGCCCGCGCCGACCAGGACTCCACCTCGCGCGGCCACGGCCGGACCACCCCGTCCGCCGCGCCGAGCGTGGCGCCGCTGACGTACGAGCAGAAGATGGACAAGAAGTACCCGCTCCGGGCCACGCTCAAGGCCTCGGGGAAGTTCGAGACCGTACCCGGCGTTGCCAAGGCGCCCGGCAAGGGCCAGAAGTACACCTACCGCGTGGACGTGGAGCAGGGGCTCGGCCTGGATGGCGAACTCTTCGCCCAGGCCGTGCAGAAGACGCTCAACGACAACCGCAGTTGGGCCCACGGCGGCGCCCGTACCTTCGAGCGCGTCGACTCCGGCAAGCCCGACTTCGTGATCACACTGGCCAGCCCCGGCACCACCGCGCAGTGGTGCGCCAAGTCCGGTCTCGACACGACGGAGGACAACGTGTCGTGCGACTCCGCCTCCACCGAGCGCGTGATGATCAACGCATACCGGTGGGCGCAGGGCAGCAAGACGTACGGGGACGAGATCCACGCCTACCGGCAGATGCTCATCAATCACGAGGTCGGCCACCGGCTGGGCCACGGCCATGTGAGCTGCGACAGGAACGGCGAGCTGGCCCCGGTCATGCAGCAGCAGACCAAGTTCCTCGACCACGACGGGATCCACTGCCTGCCCAACCCCTGGCCCTACCCCAAGAGTTGACGGGCGCCTCGCGCATCGCGCACCGGCCGGTGGCGCGCGCGGGAGCGTGACGTTCCGCGTTCGAACCATCTCTTAGCGCCAGCGAACGTCACTCGCACGGGAAAGTTACTCCCGTTCACCCCTTTTGGTGGCGCGATGGACAACCGTCCGTCGCGCCACCGTCATGTCCGCATACGTTCGTCCCGCTGCGAGCCGCCACCGCGACGGCGGCTCCTCACACGGGAGATCGGGGGTGCGCTCGTGCGCATCGGACTGCTTACGGAGGGTGGCTATCCGTATCTGAGCGGTGATGCCAGGCTCTGGTGCGACCGGCTCGTGCGCGGGCTCGGGCAGCACGAGTTCGACATCTACGCGCTCAGCCGTAGCCGGCAACAGGAGGACGAGGGCTGGATCCCGCTCCCTCCGCAGGTCAGCCGGGTCCGCACGGCCCCGCTGTGGACCGCCGAGGACGACGGGGTGGTACATGGGCGGCGCGCGCGCCGGCGCTTCGCCGACTGCTACGGAGAACTCGTCACAGCGGTCTGTGCCGGATCGGACGACCAGGCGGACCGTTTCGCCAGTGCGTTGTACGGGCTCGCGGAACTCGCGCGCGACGAGGGCGGACTGGTCGGCGCGCTCCGCTCCGAAACCGCCCTGCGCGCGCTGGAACACGCCTGCCGCGCACCCGGCGCACCGCGCACGGCGCGCGAGGCCCGCGTGCCGGATCTGCTCGCCGTCGCCGCGCACCTCGAACGCGGCCTGCGCCCGCTGTCTCTCGACTGGTACGAGGACGACGGCCTCGGCTCGGTCGACCTGTGCCATGCGACCGCCGGCGGCGCGGCGGCGCTGCCCGGACTGCTCGCCCGTCACTTCTCCGGCGTACCGCTGCTGGTGACCGAGTACGGCGTGCGTCTGCGCTCGCACTACCTGGCCTCCGCCGAGGCCGCTCCCGCCGTGCGCGCGCTGCTCGCCTCCTTCCACGGCAGGCTCGCCGCCGAGGTCTACACCCGGGCCGCGATCCTCACACCGGGCAACGCGCACGCCCGCCGCTGGCAGGAGCACTGCGGCGCGGACCGCACCAGGATCCGCACGGTCTACCCGGGCATGGAGGCGTCCCGCTTCGCCGAGGTGGGCGAGTCCGCCGACCGCGCCGAACCCGGCACGCTGGTGTGGGTCGGCCGGGTCGAACCCGCCAAGGACCTGGTGTCCCTGCTGCATGCCTTCGCCGAGGTCCGCAAGGAGGAGCCCAAGGCACGGCTGCGCGTCGTCGGAGCGCCGGCCGGCGCCGAGGGCGAGGCGTACCTGGGCCACTGCCGGGCGCTCGCCGCGCAACTCTTCCCGGACGAGGCAGAGGGCGTGCACGCAGTCGGCGACAACCCGGTCTCCTTCGAGGAGATCGGAGAGCCCGACGCCCCGACCCTCGCCGACGTGTACGCCTCCGGCGCCGTGACCGTCCTGTCCAGCGTTGTCGAGGGCTTCCCGATCAGCCTGGTCGAGGCCATGTTCTGCGGCCGCGCGACGGTGTCCACGGACGTCGGCGCCGTCGTCGAGGTCATCGGCGGCACGGGACTCGTCGTGCCGCCGCGCAATCCGCGGGCGCTCGCCGAGGCGTGCGTGGCACTGCTGCGCGATCCCGAGCGCCGTGAGCGCCTGGGCGCCGCCGCCCGTGCCCGGGCGCTCGAACTGTTCACCGTCGAGCAGAACATCGCGGCATTTCACGGCATTTACCTGGAGATCCTCTCGCACTGCCCGGTCCGCCGGGTCGTCCTCGGCGAGACCGGCGAACACCTCCCGTTCGCCGTCCCGGCCGAGGCCCATCTCCCCGGGCGCTGGACCGGTTCCGCGTCCCGCGTCCTGGCGCGCGGCGGCCCCGCCTGGGCCTCCGGCCCACCGGTGCGAGCCACCCCCCTGACGGCCACGGAGGGAGCCCGATGAGCGACCTGGGTGAACTGGACCGCCCCGGAACCCCGAGCAGCCCCGGCGCGTGGGACACGCGCTCGGAGGGATGGTTCGCGGGCGAGGAGCCGGAGCCCGCTCCCGGCGACGGGCGGGCACAGGACTCCTCGCGCGGGGCCGAACCGCCGGCGACGGCGGGCGGCGGAGCGGCGCGGGCCGGAGCCGTGGACCCGCCGTCCGCCGGGGCGCCGCGGACCCGGTGAAGGTGCTGATGCACCGTCACCGCGAGCTGTGCGAACGCGCGGTGGACCCGCTGGAGATCGTGGCGGGGCTGGAGGCGCACGGCGTCACCGACCGGACCGCCGCCCGCTTCCGCCACCGTGATGTCTTCTCGCTCGCCGAGGAGATGTACGCGCGCGTGCCCCGCGACGACGACCCGCTCCCGCCCCCCGACCCCGCGACCGCGCCCCGCGCACGCGCCGACTGGGCCCTGCTCACTCTGCTGCCCGGAGCGCTGAGCGCGGCGGCCGTGACCGCCCTGCACCTCACCCACGGCCGAACGCGGCTTGTGGCGGCCGCCGTGGGCGTTCTCGCCGTGACCCTCGGCGTGCGCGCGGCACTGCGCCGCGGCCCGCTCGCCACCCCACCCGACGGTCACATGTGGCACACGCCGGCTCGCATGCGCACGTCCGCCCACTGGCTCCTCGCCTACGCCCTCCTCGGCGACGGCCTGCTCCGTGCTGTCCTGCACGGCGGCCCCGACGGCCCGCCCACCGGCGCTGCGGGTGGCCCCTGGCCCCTGGCCACCGCACCCGTCCTGGCCCTCACCCTGGCCTGCGCCCCGGCGGCCTGGACCGCCCATCTCTTCGCCGCACGCGTCCACCGCAGGCTCACGGCCAGCCGCGGCCTGGAGGAGTTCACCGCCGCCGCACAGCCGCTGCTGCTCGGCACGGTCGCCCTGTTCCTGAGCGCCCTCGCGGGCCTGGCAGCCCTGTCCGGCATCGCCCTGCACGAGCCCGCCGCTCTCCCGCAGGTCCTCACCCTGGGCGCCCTCCTCCTGCTCGCCCGCCTCCTCACCGTCCACCACCATCCGTACGCCCCGGCCCACGCCCTCACCGCCGCGGCCGCGGTCGAGGCGACGGCCCTGGCCCTGGTCCTCGGCGGCCGGCTCCCCGGGTGCGCCTTCCTCGCGACCCCCATCGAGACCCTCGTGGACACCTGGGGCGAGGGCAGCGTCCCCGCGCTCGCCTGCGGAACGGCAGCCCTGGCCCTGTTGCTCCACGCGGCCCGCACCCTCACCCGCGCCTCGGCGCACACGCCGACGGGAGAGCAGCGATGACCGGCACGCCACAGCTCCCCTCGCGGCGGAGCCGCCCACCGCGGCCCAGACCTTTTCCAGCCACAGGCGCCCTGCCCAGCCGCCGGAGGCAACCGCGCCATCCCTTCGAAGGAGAACACCAGATGACCACCTCCCGACCCGGAGCGCCCGGAGCCACCGGAGCAGCCGGAACGCACACCCCGGGAGCCGCACGATGAGGGTTCTGCTGATCGGAGCCAACGGCTACCTCGGCCGCTTCGTCGCCGACCGTCTGCTCGCCGACCCGGCCGTCCAGCTCACCGCGCTCGGCCGCGGCGACGACGCCGACGTCCGCTTCGACCTCGCGTGCGGCAGCCCCGGCGCACTCACCCGCTTCCTCGACGCGGTGCACCCCGGCGTCGTCGTCAACTGCGCCGGAGCCACCCGCGGCGGCGCCCGCGAACTCACCCGGCACAACACCGTCGCCGTCGCCACCGTCTGCGAGGCCCTGCGCCGCAGCGGCTGCGGCGCCCGTCTGGTGCAGATCGGCTGCAGCGCCGAGTACGGCCCCAGCCAGCCCGGCTCCTCCACGGCCGAGGACGCCGTCCCCCGCCCCGGCGGTCCGTACGGCGTCAGCAAGCTCGCCGCCACCGAACTCGTCCTGGGCTCGGGTCTGGACGCCGTGGTCCTCCGCGTGTTCTCGCCCGCCGGCCCCGGCACTCCGGCCGGCTCCCCGCTCGGCCGTCTCGCCGAGGCGATGCGCCGCGCCATGCAGTGCGGCGACGGTGAGCTCAAGCTCGGCGGCCTGGGCGTCCAGCGCGACTTCGTCGACGTCCGCGACGTGGCCCGCGCCGTGCACGCCGCCTCGCTCTCCGCCGCGCAGGGCGTCATCAACATCGGCTCGGGCCGTGCCGTCCGGCTGCGCGACGCCGCCGCCGTTCTCGCCCGTGTCGCCGGATACGGCGGTGCCCTGCACGAACTCGACGGACCACCCGGACCCCTGAGGGCATCCATCGGCCACCCGCGCGCCGACTCCGACCACGCCCCGGTCGCATTCCCGTACCCCGACGGCTGTGGCAGCTGGCAGCAGGCCGACGTGCGCACCGCACGCGACCGGCTCGGCTGGCGGCCCCGCATCAACCTCGAAGAGTCCCTCGCCGACATCTGGATGGAGGCGGCATGCCGCATCTGACCAGCACCAAACCTGGCACCGCGGGCACCCTCGCCCGCACCGGCTTCGGCATCCCCGGATTTGCGCATCCCCTGGTCGCCCCCATGGAGTGGGGCGAGCTCACCCGTCCGGGCACGCCCCTGCACTGGGTCGTCCTCAATGTGTCGGGCGGCGGTCCCGGCACGCGCCCCGACCCGCACTGCCTGGAGGCGGCCGGCCGGCTGCGCAACGCCGGCGTCCGTGTCCTCGGTCACCTCGACACCATCCACGGCGCCCGCGCCCACGCGGACCTGCTCTCGGACGCGCACCGGTACCACGACTGGTACCGGGTCGACGGCTTCCTCCTCGACCGCTGCCCCGGTGAGCGCACCGCGTTCCCCGAGGTCCGCCGCACCGTCGAGGCGCTGCGCGCGGTCCGCGCCGACGCCCACGTCGTCCTCGGCCACGGCACCCACCCGCACCCGGGCTACGCCGCGAGCGCCGACCAGTTGGTGACCTTCTCCGGCTCCTGGGCCGACTACCGCTGGTCGCAGGTGGCCGAGTGGACCACGGACTACCCGCCTGACCGCTTCTGCCACTTCGTGCACGGCGTGCCCCGCGGCCATCTCGACGAGGCGCTGCGCATCGCCCGCTGGCAGGGTGCGGCGACGATCTACTTCACCGACCGCACCGATCGTGGCGGCCGGGCCGACCCCTGGGAGACCATGCCCGGCTACTGGGACGAAATCGTCTCGCGGATCGGAACGGGTGTCTCGGAATGAAGAAGGCCATGGCAGTGTTACAGGGAGAACAACTGTAGTGATTGACCGACCAACGGAGTCCCCGTGTCGTTGCCACCCCTGGTCGAGCCAGCCTCTGAGCTCACCGTAGACGAGGTCCGCAGGTACTCCCGCCACCTGATCATCCCCGATGTCGGGATGGACGGGCAGAAGCGGCTGAAGAACGCCAAGGTGCTCTGTGTGGGTGCCGGCGGCCTGGGTTCGCCGGCGCTGATGTACATGGCCGCGGCCGGCGTGGGCACGCTCGGCATCGTGGAGTTCGACGAGGTCGACGAGTCGAACCTGCAGCGCCAGATCATCCACAGCCAGTCCGACATCGGCCGCTCCAAGGCGGAGTCCGCCCGGGACACGGTCAAGGGCATCAACCCGTACGTGAACGTGATCCTTCACGAGGAGCGGCTCGAGGCCGACAACGTGATGGACATCTTCAGCCAGTACGACCTGATCGTCGACGGCACGGACAACTTCGCGACCCGCTACCTGGTCAACGACGCCTGCGTGCTGCTGAACAAGCCGTACGTGTGGGGCTCGATCTACCGTTTCGACGGCCAGGCGTCCGTCTTCTGGTCGGAGCACGGCCCCTGCTACCGCTGCCTCTACCCGGAGCCCCCGCCCCCCGGCATGGTTCCCTCCTGCGCCGAGGGCGGCGTCCTCGGCGTGCTGTGCGCGTCCATCGGCTCCATCCAGGTCAACGAAGCCATCAAGCTGCTCGCCGGCATCGGTGAGCCGCTGGTCGGCCGACTGATGATCTACGACGCCCTGGAGATGCAGTACCGCCAGGTGAAGGTCCGCAAGGACCCGAACTGCGCGGTCTGCGGCGAGAACCCGACCGTCACCGAGCTCATCGACTACGAGGCCTTCTGCGGTGTCGTGTCCGAGGAGGCCCAGGAGGCGGCCGCCGGTTCGACGATCACTCCCAAGCAGCTCAAGGAGTGGATCGACGACGGCGAGAACATCGACATCATCGATGTCCGCGAGCCGAACGAGTACGAGATCGTGTCCATCCCGGGCGCCCGGCTGATCCCGAAGAACGAGTTCCTGGCGGGCACCGCCCTGGAGGCCCTCCCGCAGGACAAGAAGATCGTCCTGCACTGCAAGACGGGTGTCCGCAGTGCGGAAGTCCTCGCTGTGCTGAAGTCCGCGGGCTTCGCGGACGCCGTGCACGTCGGCGGCGGCGTGATCGGCTGGGTCAACCAGATCGAGCCGAACAAGCCGGTCTACTAGGCCCACGCCTTCCCCGGTCCCGGAGGGGCTCGGCACCACGCGTGCCGGGCCCCTTTCCGCTGCCCGGGGCCCTTGGCCCGACGCGGGTGCTACGAGCAGACCTTGCCGTCCTCGGGCACCGTCCCGTCGACCAGATACGCGTTCACCGTCGAGTCGACGCAGTCGCTCCCGTTGCCGTAGGCCCCGTGTCCCTCGCCCTTCCAGGTGAGCTCCACACCGACACCCTTGCCCAGCTCGTCCGCCATCCTGCGGGCGCCCTCGTACGGCGTCGCCGGGTCCCCGGTGTTGCCGACCAGCAGGATCGGCGCCGCACCCGGCGCGCTGACCTCCGGGGTGTCGTACTGCCCGGGCACCGGCCAGTCGTGGCACCAGCCGGCCGTGTCCCAGCCCAGGAAGTCCCCGAACACCGGCGAGATCTTCTCGAACTCCGGCAGCAGCTTCTTCGTCTCCGTCAGCGTGGGCCGCTGCTTGTCGTCCAGGCACGATATGACCCGTTGTGCATGGGTGGTCGTGCCGTAGTGCCCTGCGGAGTCGCGCTCGTTGTAGTTGTCGGCGAGCGACAGTAGCTTCGAACCGTCACCCTGCTCGGCGGCCTTCAGGGCGCTGGTGAGCGTCGGCCAGCTGGCCTCGCTGTACAGCGGCAGGACGATTCCGGTGACCGCGAGAGTCTGTGTCAGCTTGCGCCCGGACGACGTCGGGAGCGGCTTGGCGTCGATCCGGTCCAGCAGGTTCACGATCTTCCGCGAGCCCTGCTTCGGGTCCTGGCCCGTGGACTTGAGGTAGTCATCCAGGGCCCGCTGAAAGCCCCGGGCCTGGTTCTCGGCGTGGCCCACCGCGTCGGCGCTGGGGTCGACCACCGCGTCCAGGATCAGCCGCCCCACGTTCCTGGGGAACAAGTGGGCGTACACACCGCCCAGTTCGGTGCCGTAGGAGATGCCGAAGTAGTGCATCTTGGTGTCGCCGAGGACCTGGCGCATCAGATCCATGTCGCGGGCCGTGTCGGTCGTCGACACATGCGCCATCAGCTTCCCGGCGGCCTTCTCGCAGCCCTTGCCGAAGTCGGTGGCGTCCTGGAAGTAGGCCTGTTCCTCCGCCGGCGTGTCCGGGGTGGCGTCCACCGCCTCGGCGGACTGGATCTCCCGGTCGCCGCGGCAGCGGATGCCCTCGCTCGCCCCGACCCCGCGCGGGTCCCAGCTCACCAGGTCATACCGCTGGCGCAGCTTGGAGACCGTGGCCGCGTAGTACGGCATCATCGACACGCCCGAGCCGCCCGGACCGCCGAAGTTGAACAGCAGCGAGCCGATGCGGTCGTCCCCGGTGGCCTTGGCACGGATCAGTGCCAGGCCGATCGTCTCGCCGTCCGGCTTCGCCCAGTCCAGCGGCACCTTGAGCGTGGCGCACCGCCAGTCGGCGTTCGGCGCCGGGGAGTCTCCCGTGGCCTTGCAGCCGCCCCAGGCGAGCTTCTGCGCCGTGAGCGAGGCGGGCAGGGCGGCGGACGTGGCGGTCGGTGACGCCGACGGCCTATCGGACCGGCCCTTGCCCTCGTCCCCGCTTCCGCCGGACGATCCGCCGCTGCAACCGGCCACCAGCACCGCTGCTGCGACCGTGGCCGTCCATCGTGCGAAACGTGACATTTGCACCCCCCTCACGAGCTCTCCGCCCTGAGCCGCGGGGAGCAGTCAGGCCATAGTAGGCGGATCAAGCCGAGCCCGTGCCGGCCTGTGGATAACTCTCTGACCTGCGACTTCTCTTGGCAACACGGGAGAGTTCAGGAGCAGACGGTCCCGGTCGGCGGCACCTTCCCGTCCAGCAGATAGCCGTTCACCGTGTCCTGCACGCACTTGTTCTTGCTGTCGTACGCGCCGTGCCCCTGCCCCTTGTACGTCAGCTGGACGCCGACGCCCTTGCCGAGCGCCTCCACCATCTTCCGCGCGCCCTCGTACGGGGTCGCCGGGTCGCCGGTGTTGCCCACGACGAGGATCGGCGCCGCCCCGGGCGCACTGACGTCGGGATGGTCGGCGGCGCCCGGTACCGCCCAGTTGGTGCAGCTGAGCATGCCCCAGGCCAGGAAGTCCCCGAACAGCGGGGAGGCGGAGCGGAACTGCGGCAGCCTCTGCTCGACGAAGTCGGCGGTGTACCGCGGCTTGTCGTCGGCGCAGTTGATGGCGGTGTTCGCCGCGGTGATGTTGCTGTACTCGCCGTTCTCGCTGCGGCCGTTCATCGAGTCGGACAGCAGCATGAGGATCTTGCCGTCGCCGTCGTACGCCTGCTCGAGACCCTCGGTGAGGTACTCCCAGAAGTCCTTGGAGTACAGGGACTGCGCGATGCCGTTGGTCGCGGCGGTCTGGGTCAGCCGGCGCGGGAAGATACCCGGGATCGGTTTCTTGTCGAGGTCACTGAGCAGCTTGGCGATGCGGTCCTTGACGTCCTGCGGGGTGTCGCCGATCGGGCACTCGGTGACCTTCGACGTGCAGTCCTCGGCGAAGTTGTCGAGCGCGAGCTGGAAGCCCCGGGCCTGCCCGAGCGAGCTCTGCTCGGGGTTCTGCGTGGGGTCGACGACCCCGTCGAAGACGGCCCGGCCCACGTTCTTGGGGAACAAGTGGGCGTAGACGCCGCCGAGTTCGGTGCCGTACGAGATACCGAAGTAGTGCAGTTTGTCGTCGCCGAGGACCTGGCGCATGAGGTCCATGTCGCGGGCGGCGTCCGTGGTGCGCACATGCGGCAGGATCGTCTTGGAGTTCCTCTCGCAGGCCCCGTTGAACTGCTTGGTGCGGGCCAGGAGCTGGGTGCGCTCGGCCGTGTCGTCGGGCGTCGCGTCCTGCTGGAAGAACTCGTCGAGCTGCGCGTCGCTCTCGCACTCGACCGGGTCGCTGCGTCCGACCCCGCGCGGGTCGAAGCTCACCAGGTCGTAGCGGGTGCGCAGCTTGGCGTAGTCCTCGCCGAAGGCGGGCAGGGTGGTGACGCCGGAGCCGCCGGGGCCGCCGAAGTTGAAGATCAGCGAGCCGATCCGCTTGCTCGGGTCGCCGCTCGCCTTCGCCCGGATCAGCGCCAGGCCGATGGTGGCGCCCTTGGGGTTGTTCCAGTCGAGGGGCGCCTTCATGGTGGCGCACTGCCAGGTGCCGCCGTTCGGCAGCGGCGACGGGGAGCTGCCGCCGCCCTCCGCCGGGGACGGTGCCGGGCAGTCCTTCCAGTCCAGTTTCTGCGCGGTCAGGTCCCCGTCGCCGGAGCCGCTGCTACAGCCCGCCACCAGGGAGGACAGCACTACGGCGACGGTCACGGCGGGGCGGATCCGGAAGGGCTTCGGCATGATTCCATCCTGGGGCGGCGCACGGTGGGGCGCTCGGGGCGCGGGCCGTACGAGGTACCTCCGCCGGTGTACGGCTACAGGGCGCCCTTGCGCGTCAGGTGGTTGAAGGCCAGCCAGCCCGGCAGCACCGGCAGCCACAGCGTCAGGAGCCGGAACAGCAGGACGGCCGGTGCGGCGACCTCCTTGGGAAGGCCGACGGCGATGAGTCCGACGGTCAGGGTCGCCTCCACCGCGCCCACACCGCCCGGGGTCGGCGCCGCGGACCCGAGCGCGTTTCCGGCGAGGAAGACGACGGCGACGCTGGCGATGCTGAGCGAGGTGGAGTTGTCGCCGAACGCCCGGATCGACGCGTCCAGGCACATCACGAAGCACGCGGTGAGCAGGAGCATGCCGCCGATGCCGGTGACCAGCTTCTGCGGCCGCTGCAGCACGTCCAGCATGCGCGGCACCACACCCGCGAACAGCGACCTCACGCGCGTGACGACGAATTTCCGCAGGAACGGCACCGAGGTCACCACGAGCACGAGCACCGCCACCGTGAGCAGGCCCGCGATGACCGTACGGGACGGCGACAGTGACGGGGTCTTCTCGGTGCCGGTCAGATAGCCGAAGGACAGCAGCATCAGGATGTGGCAGCCGAGCCCGAACAGCTGCGAGGCGCCGACGCTCGCCACCGCGAGGCCGGGCCGTACCCCCGCGCGCTGCAGGAAGCGCGTGTTGAGCGCGACACCGCCGACCGCGGCCGGCGCCACGATCTTCACGAAGGACCCGGCGACCTGTGCCGCCACGGTCCGTACGAAGGGCACCCGCTCGGGCACGAATCCCAGCAGTGCCATGGCAGCGGCGACATAGCTGAGCGCCGAGAACAGCACCGCCGCGATCACCCAGCCCCACTGGGCCTGGGCGAAGAGGGTGCCGAACTCGATGTGCGTGAGCTGGGTCAGCAGGTAGTACGCGCCGATGGCGCCCGCGATGAAGCTGATCAGCGTGCGCGGCCGCACCCGCTCCAGGCGGGCCGGCTCCACGGGCGCCTGCGGCCTGATCCGCAGCACCTCGTGCCGGATCTGCGTCAGCAGATCCTCTTCGCGGGCCTCCTCCAGAGCTTCGTCGATGGCCCGCTTCTCGGCCCGCTGTTCCGCGCGCACCGTCTTCTTGTCGGGCTTCTCGAGTACGGGGCCGCTGTCGTCCGAGCCCTCCTCCAGGCGGGCCTGCCTGTCCTGCCGTGATGCCTCGAGGACCGCCTCGCGCTCCCGCTGCGCCCGCTCGCGGGCCAGTTTTCGCAGCGTCGCGCGCGTGGAGCGGGTCAGCGCGATCGGCTGGAGCATCGGCAGGCAGTCGGCGACGGCGTCCGGACCGAGGACACGGAGCGCGGAGGCCACGGCCCGCTCGGCGCCCACCCGCAGGCCGAGCGTGGTGACCAGCTGGGCGATGTCCATGCGCAGCAGCAGATCGCCGGCCGCGATCTCGCCACCGCGCAGATCGGTGAGGATCACCGTGCCGGAACGATCCACCACAATCGCGTCACCCGCCAGCCTGCGGTGCGCGATGCGCCGCGACTGCAGCGCCTGCACCTGGTGCCAGGTGTTGCGCAGCAGTTCGTCGGTGATCTCCTCATCCGCCAGCGCGTCCAGGGTGCGCCCGCCGGTGTGCTCGTAGATGAGCACGACGGCGTCGGGGCCCAGCTCGGAGGTCGCGATCAGCTTGGGCGCGTTGGCGCCGGCCGCGATGGCCGCGTAAGCGAGCAGGGCCTCCTGCTCCAGCGCCTGGCGCAGCGACTGCAGGCTGCTGCGGGTGGCGAAGCCGCGCAGGGTCAGATTGCGCCACGCGCGGTAGAAGAAGCCCTGCGCCTGCTGCTCCCGGTCGACCACCGTGACGTCGAGCGGCGGGCCGTCCTCCAGGGTGACGAAGTAGCGTCGGCCGCGGTCGCCGTTCTCCGTGTCCGCGGCCTCCTCGCGGGCCGCCGAGACGGGGTGGAACCCGACGTGCCGCAGGCCGGCCATCAGGGTCTGTCCCGTGGGACGGACGTTGGGGGAGCCGACCGCGTACAGCGTCCCGTAGGCCACGGTCCAGCCGATCAGCACCGTCAGAATGATCGAGAACGGTGTCGTGTAGCCGGTGACCAGCATCGAGAACGCGTCGAGCATCAGCACGATCCACAGCACGGCACGCCAGCGGGGCCGCCGGGACATGCCGACGGCCGTCATGTACGCGATGACGGGGGCCAGGTAGCCGTGCACCGGGTCGGTCAGGGCGTGGATGTCACCGGGGGACGGCTGGGTGAGCGCCTCCTGGATCGAGTCGGGGGCGGCTCTGGCGACCCACAGGTCGGTGGCGAGGGTCACTCCGTGTGCGAGGACCGCCGCGAGCACGCCGTCGGCGATGCGCAGCCCGTCCCGTTTGATCAGCCGCTCGATCGCGAACGCGACCGGCACCAGGAGGATCGCGATGCTCGACGCCAGTCCCGCGATCTTGATCAGTAGATCGGGTGCCTGGCCGGTGCCCTTGTTGATGTCCTGCTCGAGTCCCGAGGTCGTTCCGTGTGCGAACGCGGCGATCGCGAGCAGGACGACGATGGCGAGCACGCCCACCAGGAGGCGCATCAGGTCGGAGGGGCGGTGCACGCGCGCGGGGAGCAGCGGTTCGTCGCCCTCGACCTCGTCGACGTGAGCGTCGTCGGGGCCGTCGGCCCGGTTCGGCGGAGCCGTCGTGTGTCCCGTCTCTTCAGGGCTCTTCTCGTGCACGTCGGCGGTGTCCGGACGTGCAGGGACGGCAGAGCCGCCCTCCGCGCCTTCGGCGTGCACGCCCTGCTGCTTCATCGTCTCTTCTTGGTCTCGTATCACCAGTCACCGCCCGCACGATGGTGGCATGCCCCAGTGGCACACGGGGGCATCAGGGTGCAAATGCGGGGGCGCACAGTCTGCCGGAAGCGCCGCTCCAGAGCGAGGGATGCGTCCGGTGCCGAGTGCGTCGCGTTGTCGGTGGGGTGGGGCAGGATGGGGCGAATGAGCGAGGAGAACCTTCCTGAGGGCGCCCGGGCGGGAGGCACGCAGGCGCTGCCGGAGTACGCCGAGAGGGTTCTCGACGTCGCCGAGCGGATTCCGCCCGGTCGTGTCATGACGTACGGGGACGTCGCCGAGTGGCTGGAGGAGGGCGGTCCGCGCCAGGTCGGCCGCGTGATGGCCCTCTACGGGGGAGCCGTGCCGTGGTGGCGCGTCGTGCGCGCCGACGGGGTGCTGCTGGCGGGCCACGAACTGCGGGCCCTCGACCACTATCGCGCGGAGGGCACCCCTTTGAAGGAGGCGAGCAGGGCCGCCGAGGGCCACCTGCCGCGGCTCGACCTGAGACGTGCGCGGTGGGACGGCGACGAGGGCGCGGAGGGTCACACCTGACAGCTTCCGCCATCGCACCCCTCCTGGGGGAACCCGTGGCCCGTACGGGGGACACGGGGGACGTCCGTGGCATGCCGTACGTTCGTGAGACGTGGGATGTGCGTGTCGCACGAGCCGGGAGGGAAGAAGCGGAAGCCTCACTTCCGTCCCGCTCGGCGGCGTAGCGTCGACGGAACGCGTCCCCCTCACCCCGCGGCCACCGCTCTGCGCGTACGGCGGCCCGACAACCAGCACGACCACCAGGACCGGCGAACCACGTGAGCTCCTCTTCCTCCACCAGGCGACTGCCGCACCCCCAGGTGCGGCAGGGGAACCGTGGCGCTTACCGACTGGTCCGTACTCCGCCGGCCGAACAGGGTCCCCCTCGTCTTGACGTCGCCCAGCGCGCGGTGGTTGACCACCGGTCCGGTCCGCTGCTCGTTCTCGCAGGTCCCGGCACCGGCAAGACCACCACGCTCGTGGAGTCCGTGGCCGCGCGGATCGCCCGGGGCGGGGACCCCGCGCGGATCCTCGTGCTGACGTTCAGCCGCAAGGCGGCCGTCGAACTCCGCGACCGCATGGCCCAGCGCCTGGGGGCGGCCAGGGCACCCCGGGCCACCACATTCCACTCGTACTGCTACGCCCTGGTCCGTGCCCACCAGGACAGCGACCTGTTCGTGGAGCCGCTGCGGCTCCTCTCCGGCCCCGAGCAGGACGTCACCGTTCGTGAGCTGCTCGCGGGCGAGCCCGACCTGGAACGGCTCGGCCTCACGCACGTGCGCTGGCCGGACGAACTGCGCGCGTGCCTGACCACCCGCGGCTTCGCCGACGAGGTCCGCGCGGTGCTCGCCCGCAGCCGGGAACTGGGCCTGGGCCCCGACGCCCTGGATGCCTTCGCCCGCCGGATCGGCCGCCCCGACTGGCGGGCCGCCGCCGCGTTCCTTGCCGAGTACCTCGACGTGCTCGACATGCAGGGGGTGCTCGACTACGCGGAACTCGTCCACCGTGCGGTGCTGCTGGCCCGCCGCCCCGGGGCCGCGGCCCGGCTCGCCGCGCAGTACGACGCCTTGTACGTCGACGAGTACCAGGACACCGACCCGGCCCAGGTGCGCCTGCTGCACGCCCTGGCCGGCGGCGGCCGCACCCTGGTCGCCTTCGGCGACCCCGACCAGTCGATCTACGCGTTCCGGGGCGCGGACGTGAACGGCATCCTGGACTTCCCGGTGGCCTTCCCGCGCGCGGACGGCCGTCCGGCTCCCGTCGAGGTCCTGCGGACCTCCCGCCGCTTCGGCGCCGCCCTGCTGGCCGCCACCCGTCTGGTGACCCAGCGCATGCCGCTGACCCGCCTGCCCGCCGACAAGGTACGGGCCCATCGTGAGCTCGTCCCGGCCCGGGACGGAGGCCGAGTCGAGGCGTACACGTACCCCACGGCCGGTACGGAGCTGGACAACATCGCCGACATCCTCCGCAGGGCGCACCTGGAGGACGGCGTTCCCTGGGGCGAGATGGCCGTCCTGGTGCGTGCCGGATCCCGCACCATCCCGACGGTCCGCCGCGCCCTCACGGCCGCCGGCGTCCCCCTGGACATCGACGGCGACGACCTGGCGCTGCGCCATGAGCCGGCGGTGGCACCGCTGTTGACGGCACTCAGGGCGGTGGCGACGGCGGAGGCGGCCCGGGGCGTACGGCCCGTGAAGACCGCCGAGCGGTCCGCAGATCGAGCCGAGCAGTCCACGGATCGATCCGAAGAGGACCCGGCTCCGGACACCTCCTGGCTCACCAGCGAGACCGCCCTGACCCTGCTCACCTCCCCCCTCGCCGGCATGGATGCGGCCGACCTGCGCCGTCTCGGCCGGGCCCTGCGCGAGGAGGAGCGCGTGGCCGGCAACCCGCTGCCGCCGCCCTCGGACGAACTGCTCGCACAGGCTCTCGCCGAACCCGAGCGCCTGGTCGCGCATGATCCCGTGTACGCCCGCGGGGCCCAGCGGCTCGGCGCACTGCTCAGGAAGGCACGGGAGTGCCTCGCGGGCGGCGGCACGGCAGAAGAGGCGCTGTGGGAGCTTTGGCAGGGCACCCCGTGGCCCACCCGTCTGGAGCGGGCCGCCCGGCGCGGTGGCGCGGCCGGCCGCAACGCCGACCGTGACCTGGACGCCGTGTGCGCGCTGTTCGCGACCGCCGCGCGCGCGGAGGAGCGCACGGGCGGCCGGGGCGCTCTGAACTTCCTGGAGCAGATCGAGGCCGAGGACATCGCCGCCGACACGCTCACCCGGCGTGCCGTACGGCCGGACGCCGTCCGTCTGATGACCGCGCACCGCTCCAAGGGTCTGGAGTGGCGCCTGGTCGTGGTCGCCGGTGTCCAGGAAGGCCTCTGGCCGGACCTGCGCCGCCGCGGCTCCCTCCTGGAGGCCGACCGCATCGGCCGCGACGGACTCGCCGAACCGCTCACCCCCGGCGCACTGCTCGCCGAGGAGCGCCGCCTCTTCTACGTCGCCGCCACACGCGCGCGTGAACGCCTCGTCGTCACCGCGGTGAAGGCGCCCGCGGACGACGGCGACCGGCCCTCCCGTTTCCTGACGGAACTCGGCGTCGAGCCGCGGGACGTCACCGGCCGCCCCCGCCGCCCGCTGTCCGTGGCCGCGCTCGTCGCCGAGCTGCGCGCCACGACCGTCGACCCGCGCGCTTCCGCCACCCTCCGCGAGGCCGCCGCCCGCCGGCTCGCCCGGCTCGCGGCGCTCGCCGACGAGGACGGCCGCCCACTGGTCCCGTCGGCCCACCCCTACCGCTGGTGGGGCATGTTCGAGCCGACCGAGAGCAAGGTGCCGCTGCGCAACCGCGACGAGCCCGTGGTCCTGTCCGGCAGTGCCCTCGACCAGCTCGCCAACACGTGCGCCCTCCAGTGGTTCCTGGGCCGCGAGGTGAAGGCCGACGCGCCCGCCACCGCCGCCCAGGGCTTCGGCAACGTCGTACACGTCCTCGCCGACGAGGTCGCCTCCGGACGCACCCCCGCCGACCTCGCCGTCCTCATGGAGCGCCTGGAGTCGGTGTGGAACGCGCTCGCCTTCGACGCGCCATGGAAATCGGCGCAGGAGATGGAGCACGCGCGCGCGGCGCTCGAACGCTTCCTGAAGTGGCATGTGCTGGACCGCACCGGGCGCACAGCCGTGGCGAGCGAGCACGACTTCGACGTCACCCTCGAAGCGGGCGACTACGAGGTGCGCATTCGCGGCCAGATGGACCGCGTCGAGACGGACGGCGAGGGACGCGCGTACGTCGTGGACTTCAAGACCGGCAAGCAGCCGGTCAGCGCGGCCGAGGTGGCCCGCCATCCGCAGCTCGCCGTCTACCAACTGGCCGTCGGCGCGGGAGCCGTGGACGAGGCCTTCGGCGGTGTACGTCCCGAACCGGGCGGCGCCGAACTCGTGCAGCTGCGGCAGGGCGCGCCCAGGCGCGACGGCGGCGAGACCCTGCCCAAGGTGCAGGCCCAGGAGCCGCCGGCGGGGGAATGGGTCGGCGACCTGCTGGCCACCGCCGCCGGAAAGGTCCTCGACGAGCGGTTCACGCCGAGCACCGGCCAGCACTGCGCGCACTGTGCGTTCCGAGCGTCGTGCAGCGCGCGGCCGGAGGGACGGCACGTGGTCGAGTAGCGGGCGGCACGCGGACGGAAGGCGGTCGGGCAGCGGGCGTGACGCGCTCGAGCAGCCGGCCCGACACGGTCGGGCAGCGGGCGTGACGGGGGCGGGCAACAGGCGTGACATATCGCACCAACCGCGCCGACCTGCGGTTCTCGTCGCCTCGGCGGGCCATCGGACATCTGTTGTCAGTGCCCGCCGATAGCCTTCCCGACATGCCCGCCCGTATCACCGACCCCGAGCAGCTCAAGGAGCTCCTCGGCATCCCGTTCACCCCGGAGCAGACGGCCTGCATCATCGCTCCGCCCGCCCCGCAGGTGATCGTGGCCGGAGCCGGATCGGGCAAGACCACGGTGATGGCGGCACGGGTGGTGTGGCTGGTCGGCACCGGACAGGTCGCCCCCGAGCAGGTCCTCGGCCTGACCTTCACCAACAAGGCCGCCGGTGAACTCGCCGACCGCGTCCGCAAGGCACTGGTCAAGGCCGGCGTCACCGACCCCGACGTCATCGACCCGGACAACCCGCCCGGCGAGCCGGTGATCTCCACGTACCACGCCTTCGCGGGCCGCCTCCTGACCGACCACGGCCTGCGGCTCGGACTGGAGCCCACGTCCCGGCTGCTCGCCGACGCCACCCGCTACCAACTCGCCGCACGCGTACTGCGCGAGGCCCCCGGCCCCTACCCGGCGCTGACCCGCTCCTTCGCCGACCTGGTCAGCGATCTGCTCGCCCTCGACTCCGAACTCGCCGAGCACCTCGTACGCCCCGAGGACCTGCGCGCGTGGGACGCCGATCTGCTGGTCAGCCTGGAGGGCGCCAGGCTGACCAACGCCGACCTGCGCAAGGTCCCCGAGACAGCCGCCGCCCGCCGCGAACTCGTCGAACTCGTCGTGTGCTACCGAGCCGCCAAACGCGAGCGCGACCTGCTCGACTTCGGCGACCAGATCGCCCTGTCCGCAGCCCTCGCCCGGATCCCCGAGGTGGGCCGCGTGCTGCGCGACGAGTTCCGCGTGGTGCTCCTCGACGAGTACCAGGACACCTCGGTGGCCCAGCGCGTGCTGCTGGCGGGCCTCTTCGGCGAGGGCACGGGCCACCCGGTGACCGCCGTCGGCGACCCCTGCCAGGCGATCTACGGCTGGCGCGGCGCCTCCGTGGCCAACCTCGACGACTTCCCCGAGCACTTCGCCGACGCCGAGGGTCGGCCTGCCACCCGCCAGGCACTGAGCGAGAACCGCCGCAGCGGCGGCCGCCTCCTCGACCTCGCCAACGGCCTCGCCGAGCCGCTGCGCGCCATGCACGCGGGCGTGGAGGCCCTCCGCCCGGCCCCCGGCGCCGAGCGCGACGGCACGGTCCGCTGCGCCCTGCTGCCCACCCACGCCGAGGAGATCGGCTGGATCGCCGACGCCATCGCCCACCTCGTGCACACCGGCAAGGCGCCCGGCGAGATCGCCGTCCTGTGCCGTACGGCCACCGACTTCGCCGAGATCCAGGGCGCGCTCGTGGCCCGCGACATCCCCGTCGAGGTCGTCGGCCTCTCCGGGCTGCTGCACCTGCCCGAGGTCGCCGACCTGGTCGCCGTCTGCGAGGTCCTCCAGGACCCCGGCGCCAATGCCTCCCTGGTCCGTCTGCTGACCGGCCCGCGCTGGCGCATCGGCCCCCGCGACCTCGCCCTCCTCGGGCGGCGCGCCCGGCTTCTCGTGGCCCACGCGCGCGTGGGCGCGGACGACGACCCGCACCGCCGGCTCGCCGAGGCCGTCGAGGGCGTCGACCCGTCCGAGGTGATCTCGCTCGCGGACGCCCTCGACACGTTCCTGGAGACACCCCTGAACGGCGCCGACACCGAGGGGGACGACGACGGGCTGCCCTTCTCTCCGGACGCACGCGTGCGCTTCGCCCGCCTGGCCACCGAACTGCGCGAACTGCGCCGCTCGCTGGCCGACCCGCTGATGGACGTCCTGCACCGCGTCCTCGCCGTCACCGGCCTGGAGGTGGAGCTGTCGGCGTCACCGCACGCGCTCGCCGCCCGCCGCCGCGAGACCCTGTCGAACTTCCTGGACATCGCCGCGTCCTTCGCCGCGAGCGACGGCGAGGCCACCCTCCTGGCCTTCCTCGGCTTCCTGCGCACCGCCGCCCAGTACGAGAAGGGCCTCGACAACGCCCTCCCCGGCGGGGAGAACACCGTCAAGGTGCTCACCGCGCACAAGTCCAAGGGCCTGGAGTGGGACGTCGTCGCCGTGCCCGGCCTCGTCACCGGAACGTTCCCCAGCACACAGGGCCGCGAGAAGTGGACCTCCCAGGCCAAGGTGCTGCCGCACGCGCTGCGCGGCGACGCCGACACACTGCCCGAGATCGAGGCCTGGAACTCCCGGGGGATGAAGGTCTTCCACGAGGCGATGAAGGAACACCAGCACACCGAGGAACTCCGCCTCGGCTACGTCACCTTCACCCGCCCCCGTTCCCTGCTCCTCGGCTCCGGCCACTGGTGGGGCCCCTCCCAGAAGAAGCCCCGCGGCCCCTCCGACTTCCTGCTCGCCCTGCACGACCACTGCGCCGCCGGGTACGGCGAGATCGAGTCCTGGGCCGACGAGCCCGCGGAGGACGAGGAGAACCCGGCCCTGCACCGGGCGACGGCAGACCAGGCATGGCCGCTGCCCCTGGACGCCGCCGCGATGGCCCGCCGCCGCGCGGCCGCCGAGACCGTACTCGCCCACCTGGAAGACCTCGCCACCCACCAGGACACCCACCCGGCGGCCACCCACGACCCCGACACCTACGACGACCCGGACTGGCCCCCGGCACCGGACGAAGAGGCACCCTACGAGGACCCGTTCCTCGAGGAGGACGCCGACGACTGGGAGTCCTGGACCACGGACCGCCCCGTCGTCCCGCACCAGGCCGGCCCGAGCGAGCGGCGGTCGGCCGTTCGCCTCCCGGAGCCGGAGCCGGAGCGAGAGCCGGAGCGAGAGCCGGAGTCGCGGCGGGAGCGTGACCAGCGTGACCCGGAGCACACGCCCTTCACCCCCGAGGAGGCCCGCGCCATCGCCTCCTGGGACCGCGACCTCGACGCGCTCACCGGAGAGCTCCTGCGCGCCCGCCGCAGCGTCACGGACGTCGTCCTGCCGACCACACTGACCGCGACCCAGCTGCTGCGCCTGGCCGAGGACCCGGACGGTCTCGCGCAGGAACTCGCGCGCCCCATGCCGCGCCCCCCACAACCCGCCGCGCGTCGAGGCACCCGATTCCACGCATGGGTGGAGGCCCGGTTCGAAGAACTGACGCTGCCCATGCTGGAGCCCGAGGACCTGCCCGGCAGCGAGGCCGAGATCGCCGACGAACACGACCTCGCAGCGCTCAAGGACGCCTTCGAACGCACCGAGTACGCCCACCGCACACCCCACCGCGTCGAGGCCCCCTTCCAGCTCGCCCTCGCGGGCCGCGTCGTACGGGGCCGTATCGACGCCGTCTACAAGAACGCCGACGGGAACGGTGTGACGTACGAGATCGTCGACTGGAAGACCAGCCGCGGCCGCGCCGCCGACCCGCTGCAGCTCGCGGTCTACCGGCTCGCGTGGGCCGAGCAGCAGGGCGTACCAGTGGAATCGGTCACGGCCGCCTTTGTGTTCGTCCGCACCGGAGAGGTCGTACGGCCGGCCGGCCTGCCGGACCGGGCGGCCCTCGAGCGGCTGCTTCTGGGGGAGCCGGAGTGGCACGCGGGCGAACCCCGAGTGTGACGAACAGCCCGATCAGTATGTCCGCACGGGCCGATAGGCTCGTGGACATGAGCCAGACCCCGGACAGCGCCGTCCGTACGTACATCGAGCAGCACCGCGCCGCCTTCCTCGACGACCTCGCCGCATGGCTGCGCATCCCCTCCGTGTCGGCCCAGCCCGACCACGCTCCCGATGTCCGGCGCAGCGCCGACTGGCTCACCGCCAAGCTCAAGGAGACCGGCTTCCCGGCCGTCGAGGTCTGGGAGACGCCGGGCGCCCCGGCCGTCTTCGCCGAGTGGCCCGCAGACGACCGCGAGGCTCCGACGGTCCTCGTCTACGGCCACCACGACGTGCAGCCCGCCGCTCGTGAGGACGGCTGGGACAGCGAGCCCTTCGAGCCCGTCGTCCGTGGCAACCGTCTCTACGCGCGCGGGGCGGCCGACGACAAGGGCCAGGTGTTCTTTCACACACTCGGCGTCCGTGCCCACCTCGCCGCCACCGGCGCTGCCGCCCCGGCCGTCAACCTGAAGCTCCTGATCGAGGGCGAGGAGGAATCCGGCTCCCCGCACTTCCGGGCCCTCGTCGAGGAGCACGCCGGACGGCTCGCCGCCGACGCCGTGATCGTCTCCGACACCGGCATGTGGTCCGAGGACACCCCGACGGTGTGCACCGGCATGCGCGGCCTCGCCGAGTGCGAGATCCAGCTGTACGGCCCCGAGCAGGACATCCACTCGGGCTCCTTCGGCGGTGCCGTGCCCAACCCCGCGACCGCGGCCGCCCGCCTCGTCGCGGCCCTGCACGACGAGCACGCGCGCGTGGCGGTCCCCGGCTTCTACGACGGCATCGTCGAGCTGACCGACCGCGAGCGCGAACTCTTCGCCGAACTGCCCTTCGACGAGCGGCAGTGGCTGCGCACCGCCAAGTCCCACGCCGCCCACGGCGAGGCCGGACACACCACCCTGGAACGCATCTGGGCCCGCCCCACCGCCGAGGTCAACGGCATCGGCGGCGGCTACCAGGGCCCCGGCAGCAAGACGATCATCCCCTCCTCGGCCATGGTGAAGCTCTCCTTCCGGCTGGTCGCGGGCCAGGACCCCGACCACATCGAGAAGGCCGTCCGCGCCTGGGCCGCCGATCAGGTTCCTGCCGGGATCCGCCTCGAGATCACCTTCGGCTCGGCCACGCGCCCGTGCCTGACCCCGCTCGACCACCCCGCCCTGCGGTCGGTGGCCCGCGCCATGGGCCGCGCCTTCGAGGGGCCGGTCCGCTTCACCCGCGAGGGCGGCTCCGGGCCCGCCGCCGACCTGCAGGAGGTCCTCGGCGCGCCCGTCCTGTTCCTGGGCATCTCCGTCCCCTCCGACGGCTGGCACGCCCCGAACGAGAAGGTCGAGCTCGACCTCCTCCTCAAGGGTGTCGAGACCTCCGCTTATCTGTGGGGCGACCTCGCGGAGAACTGGCGCCATGCACCCTGACCGGCCCGCGCCGCACGGAGCGGTACCGCGCGCGGGGCACACTGGAGGGACCGCCCCGCCCGTCCCGCCCGCACCCGGCCCAGTCCCCTCATGCCCTTCGTCCCGCTGAACCGCCCGCCGAACCAAACCGTTCCACTGGGGGAGTTGGAAGCACCCGTGACCACCTGGACCGACCACACCGCCGACCGACCCATCTCGCTCACCGCCCCGAGCGGCATCGACCGCGCCGCCCACCACCGGCTCGACGAGGCCTGGCTCGCGGCGGCGTGGAGCCACCCCACGACCCGCTGCTTCGTGGTCTCCGGCGGCCAGGTCCTCGTCGACGAGACGGCGGACGGCCGGACCGAACTCATGATGACCCCCTCCTTCGAGGCCCCCCTCACCGAGGCGCACCGCTACTTCCTGGGCACCGACGAGGACGGCATCAGCTACTTCGCGCTCCAGAAGGACGCCCTGCCCGGCCGTATCGACCAGTCCGCCCGCCCGGCGGGTCTGCGCGAGGCCGGTCTGCTGCTCTCGCCGCGGGACGCGGGCCTCATGGTGCACGCGGTCGGCCTGGAGAACTGGCAGCGCACCCACCGCTTCTGCTCCCGCTGCGGCGAGCGCACCGTCATCGCCGCGGCCGGCCACATCCGTCGCTGCCCGGCCTGCGGCGCCGAGCACTACCCGCGCACCGACCCCGCCGTGATCATGGCCGTCACCGACGAGGACGACCGCATTCTGCTCGGCCGGCAGGTCCACTGGCCCGAGGGCCGCTTCTCGACGCTCGCCGGCTTCGTCGAACCCGGAGAGTCCATCGAGCAGACGGTGCGCCGGGAGGTCTTCGAGGAGGCCGGCATCACCGTCGGCCAGGTCGAGTACGTCGCCAGCCAGCCCTGGCCGTTCCCGTCCAGCCTCATGCTCGGCTTCCTGGCCCGCGCCACCTCGACCGATGTCAATGTCGACGGCGACGAGATCCACGAGGCCCGCTGGTTCTCCCGCGAGGAACTGCACACCGCGTTCGAGTCGGGCGAGGTGCTGCCCCCGTACGGCATCTCGATCGCGGCCCGCCTGATCGAGCTCTGGTACGGCAAGCCGCTGCCGACGCGGAGCTCCTTCTGACGAGATCCACGAAGAAGGCGGCTCCCGAGACATCTCGGGAGCCGCCTTCTCGCAACAGCCTGGGGCGTGCAGTCGTCACACGCCGATCTTCTGCTTCACCTGCGCGAGCGAGGGGTTCGTCAACGTCGAACCGTCGGCGAAGCGCACCGTCGGGACCGTCTGGTTTCCGCCATTCGCCTTCTCCACGAACGCCGCGGACTCCGGGTCCTGCTCGATGTTGATCTCGGTGTACGCGATGCCCTCGCGGTCCAGCTGGCTCTTCAGCCGGCGGCAGTAGCCGCACCACGTGGTGCTGTACATCGTCACAGTGCCCTGCATCTCGCTCGCGCTCCTCTGGCAACTCGGGGAAGGTCGTCCAGCACAGGAACGTACGCGAACCGGCCGCCATTCCCGCCGGGGGTATGTGCCGCACGTGACGCCTGCCGCATTAGTACGACTGCAGGGGTCTCCCTGTGGACAACCGGCACAGCCGTCTCCGGCGACCTGGCAGCATGGCCATGTGACAGCAGCAACGCACTCCTCCCTCTTCCCGCCGGTACCGGACACGGCCGACGCGGTGCTCGAAGGGCTCGACCCCGAGCAGCGCGAGGTGGCCACCGCCCTGCACGGTCCGGTGTGCGTGCTGGCGGGCGCCGGCACGGGCAAGACGAGGGCGATCACCCACCGCATCGCCTACGGAGTCCGCGCCGGTCTTCTCCAGCCCTCCAGCGTGCTCGCGGTCACCTTCACCAACCGTGCCGCGGGCGAGATGCGCGGCCGCCTGCGCCAGCTCGGCGCTCAGGGTGTCCAGGCCCGCACGTTCCACTCCGCCGCGCTGCGCCAGCTGCAGTACTTCTGGCCGAAAGCGATCGGTGGCTCCCTGCCCCGGCTCGTCGACCGCAAGATCCAGCTCGTCGCGGACGCGGCCGCCGCCTGCCGGATCCGCCTCGACCGTGGCGAGCTGCGCGACGTCACCGGCGAGATCGAATGGTCCAAGGTCACCCAGACCGTCCCCGCCGACTATCCGCTCGCCGCCGTGAAGGCAGGTCGCGACGCCCCGCGCGACCCGGCCGAGATCGCCCAGCTCTATGCGGTCTACGAGGACCTCAAGCGCGACCGCGCCGTCATCGACTTCGAGGACGTCCTGCTGCTGACCGTGGCCGTCCTGCAGGATCGGCACGACATCGCCGACCAGGTCCGCTCCCAGTACCAGCACTTCGTGGTGGACGAGTACCAGGACGTCAGCCCGCTCCAGCAGCGCCTGCTGGAGCTGTGGCTCGGCGACCGGGACAGCCTGTGCGTCGTCGGCGACGCCAGCCAGACGATCTACTCGTTCACGGGAGCAACCCCCGACCACCTCATCGACTTCCGCGCCCGCCACCCCGGCGCCACCGTCGTCAAGCTCGTCCGCGACTACCGCTCCACTCCCCAGGTGGTCCACCTCGCCAACGGTCTGCTCGCCCAGGCCCGCGGCCGGGCCGCCGACCACCGACTCGAACTCGTCTCCCAGCGTGCCCCGGGCCCCGACCCCGTCTTCAGCGAATACACGGACGAGCCGGCCGAGGCCGAAGGCGCCGCCCGCCGGATCCGCGAGCTCATCGACGCCGGCGTGCCGGCCGCCGAGATCGCCATCCTGTTCCGCACGAACTCCCAGTCCGAGACCTACGAGCAGGCCCTCGCCGACGCCGGAGTCCCCTACCAGCTGCGCGGCGCCGAGCGGTTCTTCGACCGCCCCGAGGTGCGCAAGGCCGGCGTCGCACTGCGGGGAGCCGCCCGCTTCGGGGGCAACGACTCCCTTCTGGACGACGTGGTGACCCTCCCCTCCCAGGTGCGTGCCGTCCTGTCGGGCGAGGGCTGGACCACCGAGCCGCCGGCCGGCTCCGGGGCCGTCCGGGAACGCTGGGAATCGCTGGCCGCCCTGGTCAACCTCGCCCACGACTTCGCGGCCGCCCGGCCCGACGCCACCCTGAGCGACTTCGTCGCCGAACTCGACGAGCGCGCGGGCGCCCAGCACGCCCCCACCGTCCAGGGCGTCACCCTGGCCTCACTGCACTCCGCCAAGGGCCTGGAGTGGGACGTCGTCTTCCTGGTCGGCGTCGCCGAGGGCATGATGCCGATCACCTACGCAAAGACCGACGAGCAGATCGAGGAGGAGCGCCGGCTGCTGTATGTCGGTGTGACCCGCGCCAGAGAACGGCTCAATGTCTCCTGGGCTCTGGCGCGAGCGCCCGGCGGCCGTCCGAGCCGCCGCCCCAGCCGCTTCCTGGACGGACTGCGTCCCGGCTCCACCGCCACCATGGGCCGCTCGGCCGCCGGTACGTCCGGAGGTGTCGAACGCGGCTCCACGAGCGGCACCGTGACGGCTCCCCGGCGTCCCCAGCGCACCCCCGCCCGCTGCCGGGTCTGCGGCAGGACGCTCATGGACGCGGGCGAGATGAAGTTGATGCGCTGTGAGG
Organism: Streptomyces sp. HUAS 15-9; assembly: GCF_025642155.1. Classification (NCBI taxonomy): domain Bacteria; kingdom Bacillati; phylum Actinomycetota; class Actinomycetes; order Kitasatosporales; family Streptomycetaceae; genus Streptomyces; species Streptomyces qianjiangensis. The sequence continues at coordinate 5,742,164 of NZ_CP106798.1, forward strand.
ACTGCCCCTCCGACATGGACGAGGGGATCTACGAGCGGTTGCGCGAGTGGCGGGCGGACCAGGCCCGGCGCAGCGGGCAGCCCGCCTTCTGCGTCTTCACCGACAAGACGCTGATGGCCATCGCCGAGGCCGTCCCCGACGACGACGGCGAACTGGCCCGCATCCCTGGCGTCGGCGTGCGCAAACTCAACCGCTACGGAGCGGAAGTTCTGGCCATCTGCGCAGGCCTGGAAGTCGTGGGAGGCGACGAGCGCGACTGATACGAACTCGTCGAAAAAATAGTTTGCGCATGCCCCAGCAATCGCCATAGGTTCTAGGCACGGAAACAGCGGCCTTCTCGGAGGCGCTGATTCCGTGTTGTACTTGCATATCCGAACGGACTGGCTCACCCCAGTCCCAGAGACGCCGAGAGGAGGCGAGTCCAGTGATCAGCATCAACACCAGCTCTGTCAGCACGGTCAAAATGACCGATCGCTCGGCCGTCTCCCTGTGCATGCTCGGCGCCTCGAACCCGGGCACCGGTCTGTCCGGCATTCGTGCCGCGCGTCCGGCGTCCGCCTCCGTTTCTCTCGCGGAACTTCCCGTCCGTGAGCGCAGCGAGCGACCGACCGAGGCATTGGAAGCAGTAGTGGCACAGGCCAAGGCCTATGCCTTTACGGCGACCGGTGCCGGATACCGGAAGCAGACGACGCAGCATCACCTGATGTGGGCCTTCCGTGGGCCAGAACCCTGGAGTGATCCAGCCTGATCGAATCAGGCCGGCGCCTTCAGGGCCGCGGAACCCCATCCGGGATCCGCGGCCCTTCTGTTTGCCCCGAACGGGGGCGACGGAGCGAAGGAGCCTCGGGACAAGAAAAGAACCCGGTACCAGCCGCCACCCGGTCCAACCGGACCGGAACGACAAGACGAGGAAGACGAACCGTGCAACTCGAAGCGCACGCCCCGTCCGTACCGCCTTCGGAAACGATCCCCCCGCCCGGCCTCACGGAGGACTCCACCTTGACCCCGCTCACCGCGCTCACCGCGCTCGACGACGCCATCGAGAACCTCGGCGTACCCGTCCCCTGCCGTTCCTACGACCCGGAGGTCTTCTTCGCCGAGTCGCCGGCCGACGTCGAGTACGCCAAGTCCCTCTGCCGCACCTGCCCGCTGATCGAGGCCTGCCTCGCCGGCGCCAAGGAGCGGCGTGAGCCCTGGGGCGTCTGGGGTGGCGAGCTGTTCGTCCAGGGTGTCGTCGTCGCCCGGAAGCGGCCGCGTGGTCGCCCGCGCAAGAACCCGGTCACGGCATGAACACCGCAGGAACGATCGACCGCCCCCTCACGCACGACCCCAAGAAGCAGGCCCCGATGAAGCCGTCCACCAGCGAGCCCGCCGGCTCAGCAACCCCAGACTTCACCACCAGCGGCGCGACCGACTCGCGTCAGAACAGGACCCGAGAGATGCAACTCATCCCAGAAGCCCTGGCTCGTGCGCATATGCACGAGCGGCTGCACGAGGCCGAGCGGGAACGCCGGGCGCTGCGCCTGGCGACCGCCCGCCGGATGCAGCGCCGGGCCGAGCGCGCTTCGATGCGCGCCCGCCGTGCGCTGGCCATGGCCGTCATGCAGTAACCCACCACACCTGAAGCGGTGGCCTCCCGGCAGCGGGGGGTGATAGCTCCCCGCGGGGGCCGGTCCGTCCGAACGGACCGGCCCCCGCGGTGCGTTTGCGCGCACAATGTCCGGTCACGGCGTTATTGTCACCGGGTGACGAGTCGTCCCGGAGACAGTGACCACGGCGGCTCCCCCGCGGAGCCGCGCTTTCTGGTGTGCGCCCGGTGCGGCGCCCGGGCCGAGGACCCGCAGCCCACCTGGACCTGCTCCGTGGAGAACGGCGTGCGTCACTACTTCTGCGACGCCTGCGCCCGGGACAACCTCAGGGCGATCGAGGGCCGGCTGGACTCGGCCTGGTGGTGACGGCTTTCAGGCCCCAGCCGCCGAGTCGTCCGCTTCCCCCGGCACGAACCCCGGCAGCCACTCCTCCAGTTCCTGGCGCAGCCGGACCGTCGCGCCCAGCTGGCACAGGACGCCGATGGTGCTCAGGGTCACCCGGTGTATCAGGAGGTACGCGGGGGGCAGGTTGAGCTGTTTGCCCAGTTGGTAGGCGGGGGAGCGGGGGTCGGCGATGCGGGCCGCCTGGCTGCGCATCCAGGTGCGGGTGAAGGTGAACTCGTCCACCAGGGCCGGCTCGATGATCGGCAGGAGGTAGTCGAGGACCGCGTCCGGGTCGAGCTCGATGGACGACTTGACGAACCCCTCGCCGCACAGCAGCTCGTAGACCGCCTCGGCCTCGCCGTCCAGGGTCATGCGCAGGGAGTCGCCGATCGGTGTCGGCAGGCCTCCGGGGAGGCGGTCGACGGTGCCGAAGTCGAGGACGCCCAGGCGCCAGTCGTCCCCGCCGTCCGGGCCGCCGGGGAGCAGGCGGAAGTTGCCAGGGTGCGGATCGGCGTGCAGCAGACCGGTGCGGACCGGGCCCGAGAAGAGGAAGCGGGCCAGGAGCTGGCCGGCGCGGTCGCGTTGTTCCGTCGTGCCGTCCGCGATCACCTCGGAGAGGGGGATCCCGTCGATCCACTCGGTGACCAGGATCTGGTCGCACTGGTGGACCACCGCGGGGACCAGGACGTCGGGGTCGTCCTGGAACTCCTCCGCATGCACCTGCTGGGCCTGGGCCTCCAGGCCGTAGTCGAGTTCCTCCGAGACGCGGTCCCGCAGCTCGGCGATCAGCGGCTTGATGTCCATGCCGGGGATGAGCGGTCCCAACAGGCGGGCGAAACGGCTCAGTTGGGTCAGGTCGGAGAGTAGGGCCTCGCCCGCTCCGGGGTACTGCACCTTGACCGCGACCTCGCGGCCGTCGTGCCACACCCCGCGGTGCACTTGTCCGATCGAGGCCGCCGCGGACGGTTTGTCCTCGAACTCCAGGAACAGGTCCCGCCAGTCCGCCCCCAGTCGTTCCGCCAGCACGGAGTGCACGGTGCGGGTGGGCATCGGCGGCGCCGCGTCCTGGAGCTTCGTCAGCGCGGCGCGGTAGGGGCCGGCGATCTCCTCGGGCAGCGCTGACTCGAAGACGGACAGGGCCTGCCCGAACTTCATCGCACCGCCCTTCAGCTCCCCGAGAACCTTGAACAGCTGCTCCGCGGTGCGCTGTTGCAACTCGCGGCCGACGATCTCCGCGGACTCGCCCACGATTCGCTTGCCCAGCCCCCAGGTCGCCCGGCCGGCGAAGCCGAGCGGGAGCGCGGCGAGCTTGGCGGTCCGGGTGACCGCCTTCCGGGGAAGATCAGACATGCGCCCTCCAAGTCCCAGCCGGCCGCACGGCGTCTGCCTTGCGCGGTCGCTCCGCCGACGGCCGTTGCCCCGCCATTGTCTCGTGCCCTTCCCCATTCGTTGAGGTGTGTTCCCCCATACCTCTGTCCGCGGCTCCGCACGGGCATGCCGGGTGCGGCCAGACCGGCCGCGCATGCCAGTGGAGACCCGGCAGGGAGACCTCCCACCGGGCGCCGGTGCTCGACGGCGACTCCCCGTCCAGGAAGGCGAGCGCGTGGGCGGCGGCGAGACCGGCGACGGTCGTCGCCAGCGTCAGATCGCATGCCCCCACCCGGCGTGCCCTGCCGGAGCGCCACTGCGCGACCAGCCGGGGCCAGGCCGGATCCCGGTCCGTGCGGTCCTGCTGCAGACAGCCGGCGCAGCCGGTCCCGCCCGGCAGGACGAAGGGCCCGACGACGCCGGTGCCCTCCACGACACCCGCGTAGAGATGGGGGGTTCCGGTGCTCATGAGCGCCTCGGCGAAGGACGGGTCGGGTGTGTGGACGGACACATCGTCCCTGGGGGCGAGGATCACCAGGGAGAAGCCGGGGTCCTCGGCGGCGGGCGGTGTGGGGTGGCTTCTGCGGCGTGGGCGGTCGGGTGCCGCCTGGCGGACCGCCTGGCGCGCCGCCTCGTTCCTGCGCTCGCCGACCGACTCCGGGGGCAGTCCGCCCGGTGCGACGTCCCACGGCTCGACGCGGCCGATGTCGCGCACGTCCACCTCGCCGACCCCCGCGCCGGACAGCAGCGCGGCCAGCACGCAGCCGACCCGGCCCGCGCCCCTCACCTGCACACGCAGGGAGCGGCGGGCCGCCATGCGGCTGATCGCGCCGCCGGGTTCGGACGTGTTCAGGGACAGCGACGCCAGATCGGGGCGCAGCCGGTCCAGAACGTCCTTCTTCTCCCGCAGCGCATGGGCAGCGGGCCCGCCGCCCCGGGCGTCGTCGAGCAGGCCGGCGTGGGACAGCCGTTCCACCAGCGCGTCGACGTGGCCGTCCGGCAGGTCCATGCGGTGTCCCGCTTCGCGCAGGAGCGCAAGCCCGCGTGTGCCGTTGAGCAGGTCCAGGAAGCTGCCTGTCGCCGTGTCCATCGGACCGAGCGTCATCGCGTGCGCCGGAGTCATCCCGAACTGCACGGTATTGAGGTCGCGCCAGCCGCGCCTGAGCGCGGGTTTCACCATCGGATGCATGACAGATCCCCCGTTGCATCAGAAAAATCCCGGAACATCCCTGTTCACCGTGAACCGGTCGCGTCCCGCCGACAAGTGCCAGCATGCCCGGTGGCGCGGTCGGGCGCCGAAAGTTGTCCACAGGCGGTGGGTTTTCGTCGTACAAATCAAACGCATGTGGGGGATCGGCATCGAACCGTCCCGGACCCGGGACTTCACGCCAGTGCAGCGGGTAACGTCGGGGCGTGCCCGCCGACCCCCTGCACCGCGCCGGAAAGCCACAGCGCAGCACGACGAGCCTGCCGCCGAGCGGCTCGGGGGCGAGCGCGATCGAGGTTCGCAGGAGCGCCCGGCGACGCCGGACGGTCTCCGCGTACCGCGAGGGCGATCGCACCGTCGTGCTGATCCCCGCCCGGATGTCCGAGGCGGAGGAGCAACGCTGGGTGACCGTCATGCTCGACAAACTCGCCGCCCAGGAGAGCAGGCGGGTGCTGGGCGATGCCGAACTGGCCGAGCGGGCTCAGCGGCTGTCGGACCAGTACTTCGACGGCCGGGCCCGGCCCACCTCTGTGCGCTGGGTCACAAATCAGAACACTCGCTGGGGCTCGTGCACCCCGGCCGAGGGCAGCATTCGCCTGTCGCACCGGTTGCAGGGCATGCCGGAGTACGTGATCGACTACGTGCTGTGCCATGAGCTCGCGCATCTGCTGGTCCCCGGGCACGGGCCCCGTTTCTGGCGGCTGTTGGAGGCGTATCCGCGGACCGAGCGGGCCCGCGGCTATCTCGAAGGTGTGGTCGCGGCAGGGCGTTTGCCTCATTTGTCCGATGTGCGCGGTGAGTGAACTGCCCGGCGGGCGGATCGTCCTGCGCCGCTGAGCGCGGTTGTGTACCGGGTCTGTACCGACGTCGTCCGGTGTCCGGTTTTGCCGTTAGCCTGGCGCGACGCACTCACATTCGGGATGGGGGACGGTCGTTACGCATGGCCAGGGAATTCCAACGCGGCCACAAGGCCAGGATCAGTGACCTCACCGCGGGCATGGATCTGTACGTAGGCGTGCAGATTTCCGCCCCCGGACTGACCTTCGACATCAGCTGCTTCGGCCTCGACGCCGACGAACGGCTCTCGGACGACCGGTACTTCGTCTTCTTCAACCAGCCGAAGTCCCCCGAGGAGTCCATCCAGCTGCTCGGCGCCCAGGCGGGCGACACGGAGTCCTTCCGGATCACGCTGGACAGGATCCCGCCGCAGATCCAGAAGCTGTCGTTCACGGCGACGATCGACGGCGCCGGGCAGATGTCGCAGATCAACCCCGGATACGTCCGCATCGTCGCCGGCGGCGAGGAGGTGGCCCGGTACTCCTTCAACGGCTCGGAGTTCTCCACGGAGCGGGCCGTGATGCTGGGCGACTTCTACCTGAAGGACGTGTGGCGGTTCGCCGCCGTCGGCCAGGGCTTCGACGGCGGCCTCGAGGCGCTGCTGAAGAACTTCGGAGGCGAGGTCGCCGAAGAGGAGGCGCCCGCGGCCCCGCAGCAGCCGCAGACCGGCGCCGCTCCGGGCTTCGCCCCGCCCGCCCAGGCCGCGGCCCCGCCCGCGTTCGGTGCCCCGGCCGCCCCGGCCCCTGCTCCCGCTCCCGCTCCCGCTCCCGCTCCGCAGGGATTCACACCGCCGCCGGGAACCACGCCGCCCATGCCCAACGTGCACGCCGCGCCGACCGTCATCGCCCCCCTGGCACCGCCCGCCGGCGGCACGGTGCCCCCTCCGGCCCCGGCGCCCGCCCCCTACGGCCAGCCCCAGCAGCCGTACGGACAGCAGCCCGCCCCGAACGCCCCCATGCCCCCCGGCTACGGCCAGCCCCCGGCTCCGCAGGCCCCGGCCCCGCCTCCCGGCTACGGCCAGCCGACCCCGCCCCCGGGCTACGGTCAGCAGCCCCCGTTCGGGCAGGTGCCCGGCCAGCAGCCCGCCTCCTACGGAGTGCCGCAGGGCGCTCCCCAGGGCGGCGCCGGTGTGGCCGCCGCGCTCCAGCAGTTCAAGGAGACGCCCACCGGGCAGCGCTGGACGCAGCAGAACAAGAAGCTGATCCGGGTCGACCTCGGCATGGGCGGCCAGCCCGTGCTCGCCCGCCAGGGCAGCATGGTGCTCTACCAGGGCAAGGTCGACTTCAGCTACAAGGGCGCCGGTTTCGCCGGTCGGATCGTGGGCAACGCGACCGGCCAGGAGATGCAGCTGATGCGCTGTACCGGCCAGGGCCAGGTGTTCCTCGCCGAGAACTCCACCCACCTGCACCCCGTCGAGCTCCAGGGCGACGCGATCTGTGTCTCCGCGGAGAACGTCCTCGCCTTCGACGAGAGCCTCCAGTACGAGGTCCGCCGCATCGAGGGACACGGCATTCCCGGTGGCGCGCTGTTCACGATGCAGTTCCAGGGGACCGGCACGATCGTCGTCAAGACGCACGGCACGCCCGTCGTCCTGCCGGTCACGCCCACCACGTTCGCCGACTGCAACGCGGTGGTCGCCTGGTCCGCCGCCTCCCAGGTGATCGTCTCCAGCCAGGTCCGGATGCGGCGCAACGCCTATCCGGGCGACACCGGCGAGAGCGTCAACCTCCAGTTCCGGGGAGCGCCCGGCAACTTCATCGTCGTCCAGCCGTACGAGGTCTGAGGGAGCCCGTCATGAACCAGCCACTTGCGGGCTATGCCCCCGCACCCGTCACCGCCCGCATGGAGAACCACGGCAACCACATGCTGAAGGTCGCCATGCAAACGGGGAACGACCTCCTCGCGCGCGTGGGATCGATGGTCGCCTACGAGGGCTTCGTCCAGTACGAGCCCAACCCGCCAGCCGTGCGCCAGATCGCCCGCGACTGGATCACCGGCGAGGGCGCCCCCCTGATGAAGTGCTCCGGCGACGGCCTGCTCTACCTCGCCGACTACGGGGCGAACGTCGTCGTGATCAACCTCAACGGCGACGGCATCTCCGTCAACGCCACCAACCTGCTCGCCTTCGACGCGCACCTCACCTGGGGCGTGGAGCGGGTCAAGGGGCTGGCGAAGTTCGCCGGACAGGGTCTGTGGAACACGAAGATCTCCGGCCAGGGCTGGGTGGCCCTGACCTCGCGCGGCAAGCCGATCGTCGTCGACTGCGGCGGCGGTGAGGACGAGACGTACGTCGACCCCGACGCGCTCGTCGCCTGGTCCCCGAACCTCAAGGTCAAGGGCAAGCGCAGCTTCAAGGCGCAGTCGCTGATCGGCCGGGGCAGCGGCGAGGCCTTCCAGATGGCCTTCTCCGGCCAGGGGATCGTCGTCGTCCAGCCCAGCGAGGACAGCACCGACCGCCTCCGGATCCGGGGCTGAGGGGGATCACAGACACCATGCAGAGCCCGCTTTTCGCCTTCAACGACTCACAGGCCCAGGAGCGCTACAGCCTGCAGAGCAAGCAGATGCTGCGCGTCGTCCTGGAGGGCCACGACGACATCCTCGCCCGCAAGGGCACCATGGTCGCCTACCAGGGCCTCGTCGAGTTCGACGCCGAGTACCAGAGCAACAACCAGGCACGTGCGCGTGCCTACACCGGCGAGGGTCTCAACCTGATGCGCTGCCACGGGCAGGGCACGGTCTACCTCGCCAACCTCGCCCAGCACATCCACGTGGTGGACGTGGAACAGGACGGGCTGACCGTCGACAGCAGCTACGTCCTGGCCATGGACTCCTCGCTGCACCACGAGGTCATCGCCGTCGACAGCCTGTACGGCATCTCCGGCTCCGGGAAGTACCAGCTCAACATCACCGGTCGCGGCAAGGTCGCCCTGATGACCTCCGGTGCGCCGCTGATGATGCAGGTCACGCCCGACAAGTACGTCAACTGCGACGCCGACGCGATCGTCGCCTGGTCCACCGGGCTGCGTGTGCAGATGCAGGCCCAGACGCACTCCTCCGGTGTGTGGCGACGGCGCGGCAACACCGGCGAGGGCTGGGAGCTGAGCTTCATGGGCAGCGGCTTCGCGCTGGTCCAGCCCAGCGAGCTGCTGCCGCCGCAGAACGCGGTGATCGGCCAGGGCGTCGCCGCGCAGTTCGGTATGGGGCAGCACGGGGCGCGGGCGCAGAACCAGGGGAACGTCTGGAGCTGAGCGCCCGGCAAGCCGAAGTAAGGGGCGGCCGCCCAGGCGGCCGCCCCTTACCTGTGGCTCAGGCGCCGAGCCTGGCGCGTGTCGCCTCCAGCAGTCGTACGACCGAGTCGTCGGCCACCTCCGCCACCTCGTCGTAGGCGAACCAGCGCACATCCAGCGACTCGTCGCTGACGGCGTGCTCGGCGTCGCGCGGGGCGAGGACCGCGTACTGGACGTCGAAGTGCCAGTGGCACGGCGGGGGGATCGGATGCCGGTCCAGGCGGACCGGACCACCCGGAAGCAGCGTCAGCCCCCGGATGCCGGACTCCTCGGTCGCCTCACGCAGCGCCGCCGCCTCCAGCGTGGCGTCGCCCGGCTCGCAATGGCCGCCCATCTGCAGCCACATCCGCAGCTTCCTGTGCAGTGTGAGCAGCACACGGCCGCGCTCCGGGTCGATCACCAGGGCGCTCGCCGTGATGTGACCCGCGTGGCAGGCCTTCCACATGCCGTCCGGATGCGCCGCCAAGTGGTCCAGGTAGGACCGGCACAGCTCTTCCTGGCCCTCGAAGCCCTTCAGCACGAGGACCGTGTCGTCGTGCAGGCTCACTCCGTGCCGTCGCCCCTGTCGTCCTTGTCGTCTTCGGGGGCCTTCTTCAGGTTCGGCTTCTCGCCGGAGCCGCCCGCCGCCTCGCCGAGGATCTTGTCCAGCTCGGAGAAGTCGAGCTGCTCGCGGTGCACGAAGCCGTCCGGGTCGTCCAGGTCGGTGGCCGTCGGCAGCATGTCCGGGTGGGCCCACAGGGCGTCCCGGCCGTCGACCCCGCGGGCGTCGGTGAGCGAGGCCCACAGGCGGGAGGCGTCGCGCAGCCGGCGCGGGCGCAGCTCCAGGCCGATCAGCGTGGCGAACGTCTGCTCCGCCGGGCCGCCCGTGGCACGGCGGCGGCGCAGCGTCTCGCGCAGGGCGTCGGCGGACGACAGACGCGGCTTCGCGGCCGCGTGGACCACCGCGTCCACCCAGCCCTCCACAAGCGCCAGAGCCGTCTCCAGACGGGCCAGAGCGGCCTTCTGCTCGGGCGTGTCCTCCGGCTGGAACATGCCCTGCTGGAGCGCGTCCTGCAGCTGCTCAGGGTTCTGCGGGTCGAACTGGCCGACGACGTCCTCCAGCTTGGCCGTGTCAACCTTGATCCCGCGCGCGTACCCCTCGACCGCGCCGAACAGATGCGAGCGCAGCCACGGCACATGCGCGAACAGACGCTGGTGGGCGGCCTCGCGCAGGGCGAGGTAGAGCCGCACCTCGTCCTTCGGCACGCCCAGGTCCTTGCCGAACGCCTCGATGTTCACGGGCAGCAGGGCGGCCCTGCCCGCCGGGCCGAGCGGCAGCCCGATGTCGGTCGAGCCGACCACCTCGCCCGCGAGCACGCCCACGGCCTGCCCGATCTGCGTGCCGAACATGGCACCGCCCATCGAGCGCATCATGCCGATCAGCGGGCCGGCCATGGCCTGCATCTCCTCCGGCAGGACATCGCCCATCGCCGCGCCGACGCGCTCCGCGACCGGGTCGACGAGCTCCTTCCAGGCGGGCAGGGTCGCCTCGACCCACTCCGCGCGCGACCACGCCACAGCGGAGCCGGCACCGGACGGCAGGGACGTCGCGTCGTCCAGCCACAGGTCGGCCAGGCGGACGGCCTCCTCGACCGCCGTGCGCTCGGCCGGGCCGATGCTCGTGTCCTTGATGCCGTCCTGTGTGCCCTGGGAGACCGTCTGGCGGGCGATCTGCTTGGCCATGTCCCAGTTCACCGGGCCGCCCTCGTAGGAGAGCATCTGGCCCAGTTGCTGGAACGCGGCGCCCAGGTCGGTGGGGTTCAGTGAACCGAACATGGCAGCGAGCGGATTGTCCGCACCCGGGCCGCCGAAGCCCCCGGCTCCGGGCAGCCCGAAACCGAACGGGTTGGCCGGTCCCTGCCCACCACCGCTCTGCTGGTCCTTCTCCTTGCCCTCGTCGCCGTCGTCCGGCTCCTCCGGCGGAAGGCCGAATCCGAATGGGGTGTCACTCACGGGGTTCCTCGGCTGGTAAGGCCGCCGGTTCTCTCCGGCGGCGCGGCTGCCCGACAACACCACCCAGCGTAGACACCCGGGCCGGTTCGGGCCTCGGTGCTTCGCCGACTCTCGGCCTGCGGCAGGATGGATGCCACCTGGTACGTACGCGTCACTCGCGCCCGTACTGAAGACAACCGCTGGAGACGCCCGGTGAGTTCCCCAGATCCGCAGGTTCGCGGAGCGCGAAACCATTCCACCCCTCCCGCGGTGCGCGGGCCCGTCGTCGCGGTCACCGGTGCCGCGACCGGGGTCGGCGCGCTGCTGACGGAGCGGCTCGCCGCGTCCGACGCGATCAAGCAGGTCATCGCCATCGACGAGCGGCGCGGTGAGTGCGCGGCGGCGCAGTGGCACATTCTCGACGTGCGGGATCCGGCCATCGCGGACAAGCTGCGGGGCGCGGACGTGGTCGTGCACCTGGCGCTCGACCTCGACCTGGGGAGTGACGCTGCCGCCCGGACGGCCTACAACGTTCGGGGGACGCAGACCGTGCTGACCGCCGCGGCGGCGGCCGGGGTGCACCGGGTGGTGCTGTGCACGTCGTCGATGGTCTACGGGGCGCTGCCGGACAACGAGCTGCCGCTGTCGGAGGACGCGGAGCTGCGGGCGACGGCCGAGGCCACCGGTGTGGGTGACCTGCTGGAGATCGAGCGGCTCGCGCGGCGCGCTCCGCGGGCGCATCCGGGGCTCAATGTCACCGTGGTGCGGCCCGCCGTGCTGGTCGGGGGCACCGACACCGCGCTGACCAGGTACTTCGAGTCGCCTCGGCTGCTTGTCGTCGCCGGGTCGCGGCCCGCCTGGCAGTTCTGCCACGTCGAGGATCTGTGCAGTGCTCTGGAGTACGCGGTGGTGGAGAAGGTCGACGGTGAGCTGGCCGTCGGCTGCGACGGGTGGCTCGAGCAGGAGGAGGTCGAGGAGCTCAGCGGGATCCGGCGGATGGAGCTGCCGTCGGCCGTCGCACTGGGCGCGGCGGCACGGCTGCACCGGATCGGGCTCACTCCGTCCCCGGCCGGGGACCTGGCGTACACGATGTACCCCTGGGTGGTGAGCGGGAGCCGGCTGCACGACGCCGGATGGCGGCCGCGGTGGACCAATGAGGAGGTGCTCGCGGAGCTGCTGGAGGAGGTGTCCGGGCGGCACACGGTCGCCGGGCGGCGGCTCGGCCGCAAGGACGCCACGGCCGCGGGTGCGGCGGGGGCGACGGTGGCCCTGCTGGGCGCTGCCGCTGTGGTCCGGCGGGCCCGGAAGGCCCGGCGGCGCCTGTGAGCCGAGGGGCTTCGCCCTTCAGCCGCGCCAGTGGGGCTCCCGTCCCCCGCTCCCGGACCGGCGGGAGGCCGGTTGCGAAGTCGCCCTGTAGGACCCTCCGAATCGCGGCGCGCGCGTGGTGACGAAAGCCGCGTTCCGAGTCGTCCCCGGCATGGGGCACGATGGAGGCATGGCACTCACGAACGATCATCCCGGCGAGCAGACGGCTCTGGAGCCCATCAAGCTGATCGCCGTCCGCGAGACCGCGCTCTCCGTGGACGAGGTTTTCCGGGCCGTCGGGGACGACGCGGCAGGCGGCATCGCGCTCTTCGTGGGGACCGTACGGAATCACGACGGCGGGGTCGACGTCGACGAGCTCGGCTACTCGTGCCACCCCAGCGCCGAGGCCGAGATGCGGAAGGTCGCCGAGAAGGTGGTCGCGGAGTTCCCGGTGCGGGCGCTGGCCGCCGTCCACCGTGTGGGGGACCTCAGGATCGGGGATCTCGCCGTCGTCGTCGCGGTCGCGTGTCCGCACCGGGGCGAGGCCTTCGAGGCGTGCCGGAAGCTGATCGACGACCTCAAGCACGAAGTGCCCATCTGGAAGCACCAGAAGTTCTCCGACGGGACCGAGGAATGGGTCGGGGCCTGCTGAATTTGCGCCGCCGTCCTCCGGTTGCGTAACCACACCCCCGGCGTGAGCGTTGTCAGTGCGGATGGTTAATCTGCTGATCAGTCAGTCGCGGACGCTCATGGGGTCGGGAGGTCGGCATGGCGGCGCTCGCCTGGTTGCTTATTCCGCTTGTCGCTGCGATAGGCGCCGGTCTGTGGGGAAGTTGGGCCAACAGGACCCGCAAGGCCCGCAGCGACGGCCCGGAGCTCGACGGGTACGCCCGGTTCCGTGAGGCCATGGAGAGGTCCCACTCCAGTACCTGAGGCATGTGACGGGGGTGCCCTGACGGTGTGCTGACAGACCTGTCCCGTACTGTCGAGACATGCCACGCCGCACCGCGACGATGCTCGCCTCCACCCTGATGCTGATCGCGCTCCTGTGCGCGGGAGTGCTCATCCCCGTGCCGTACTCGGAGATGTCCCCGGGGCCGACCGTGAACACCCTCGGGGACCATGGCGGCGAGCCGGTGCTGCAGGTCTCCGGGCACAAGACCTACGCCACGTCCGGGCACCTCAACATGACCACCGTGCGGGTCACCAGCGCCGACTACAAGATGAACATCGTCGAGGCCGTCTACGGCTGGCTGGCGCACGACACCAAGGTGGTGCCGCACGACACGCTCTACCCGGACGGCAAGACCGAGGAGCAGTCCACCCAGGAGAACGCCGAGGAGTTCAGCCAGTCCCAGGAGAGCGCCAAGGTCGCGGCCCTGAAGGAGCTCGGCATCCCGGTGAAGTCCTGGGTGATCGTCTCGACGGTGGTCAAGAACTCGCCGGCCGAGCGCAGGCTGCACGCCGGTGATGTGATCAAGGCCGTCGACGGCACGGCGGTCAAGCAGCCGTCCGACGTCGCGAAGCTGGTGACCAGGCACAAGCCCGGTCAGGACGTCGTCTTCACGGTCGTCCCGGCCAAGGAGCAGGCCGCCGCCGAGAAGGCGAACAAGACGGCGACCAGGACCCAGGACGTCACGATCACCACCGCGACGTCCAGCGACAGCGGTGCCAAGCGCGCGATCGTCGGGATCTCCGCCGGGACGGACCACACCTTCCCGTTCACCATCGACATCAAGCTCGCCGACGTCGGCGGGCCCAGCGCCGGGCTGATGTTCGCGCTCGGCATCTACGACAAGCTCACCCCGGGCAGCCTCACCGGCGGCAAGTTCGTCGCCGGCACCGGCACCATCGACGACGGGGGCACGGTCGGGCCGATCGGCGGCATCGAGATGAAGACCGTCGGGGCGCGCGACAAGGGCGCCCAGTACTTCCTCACGCCCGCCGACAACTGCGCGGCCGCCGCCAACGACACCCCGAGCGGTCTCACCCTCGTCAAGGTGAAGACCATCGACGACGCCCTCGGCGCCCTCAAGGACATCCGCAGCGGCGACACCGCGGCCCTGCCGAAGTGCACTACCAAGGGCTGACCGGCGACACCCGCGCACGGCTGGGGGCGCTCCTCGTCACGAGGGGCGCCCCCAGTGCCGTACCGCGGGACCTCAGTCCTCGAACGTCGCCTTCAGCGCCTCCGCCAGACCGGGCACCAGGTCGGGGCCGGTGAGAACCTCCGTCGGGGTGTCCTTCTCGCGCAGCCGCACCGCGGACTCGCGGGTGCCGTCGCGCAGGACGGCGACCGTCATCCGGACCTCCTGGCGCTCGGGGTGGGTGGCCACCCACTTGGCCAGCTTCGCCCCGCTCATGCCCTGCGGGACCTGGGCCTCGGCGGACGGCGGCAGCATCAGGCGCTCTACAGTGAGCGCGCAGCCGGCCACCGCGTCGGGCCAGGCGATGGTGGCGAGGAACTCGTCGAGCGCCTTGTCCGTTGGAACCTCGTCCTGCTCGATCGGGGTGAGACCGGTGGCGCCGGACTCTTCCTGCAGGCCCAGCTGGGCCGCGAGGGCAGGTTCCTGGGCCCGCAGCCGTGCGGTGTCTACGAGGGCGAAGAGGCGAGCGGGCTGGTCCCAGCCGAGGCCGGAGGCGTACTCGTCGATCTCGAGTACGGCCCGGGTGAGCGGGCTCGTTGCCATGGGAGTGTTGGACATGGTCACAATCCTGCCTCGTTCCCGGCCGGAATCGGGAACCGAGTAAACGGTGAGTAAGTTGCATAGATGTGGGCCCACGATCACGGGGGGCCACGGACGGTCCACGAACACGAGGGCCTGACGGATCAACAGCGAACTTCGAGGTGCGCACCTTGGCTTTCCAGATGCCGGACCGCGGCGGGGGCCCGACGGGGCCGCGGATCAGAGTGGGCCGCCCGTCCCGGCGCGCCCGCAGCCTGCTCATGACACTGGGCGTGCTTGCCGTCCTCGGCATGGCGTTCACCATGTTCGCGGGCTTCTGGACGGACTGGCTGTGGTACCGCTCGGTGCACTACTCGTCCGTGTTCACCACCACGCTGTGGACCAAGATCGGGCTCTTCTTCGTCTTCGGCCTGCTGATGGCGGCCGCGGTCGGCTTCAACATCTGGCTCGCGCACCGGCTGAGGCCCCCGCTGAGCGCCATGTCCATGGAGCAGCAGAGCCTCGACCGCTACCGGATGGGCATCGCGCCGTACAAGACGTGGCTGCTGCTCGGCATCACCGCGCTGGTGGGCCTGATCGCGGGCGCGTCCGCGGCGGGTCAGTGGCGGACCTGGCTGTTGTGGGTCAACGGCGTGCCCTTCCATCAGAAGGACCCGCAGTTCCATCTCGACGTGTCCTTCTACGCCTTCGATCTTCCCTGGTACCGCTTTCTGCTGGGCTTCGGCTTCGCCACCGCGATCCTGTCCCTGATCGCCGCCGCGCTGACCCACTACCTGTACGGCGGGCTGCGCGTCACCAGCCCGGGGGCGCGCGCCACGGGCGCGGCCACCGGACACCTGTCGGTGCTCCTCGGCATCTTCGTCGCCCTGAAGGCGGTCGCCTACTGGCTCGACCGGTACGGACTCGCCGTCAAGTCCAGCGACTTCAAGGCGACCGGGAACTGGACGGGCCTGAGGTACGTCGACGCGAACGCCTATCTCCCGGCCAAGACGATCCTGTTCTGCATCGCCGTCATCTGCGCGCTGCTGTTCTTCGCCACCCTGTGGCGGCGCACCTGGCAGCTGCCCGTCATCGGCTTCGGTCTGATGGTGCTCTCGGCGATCCTCATCGGCGGCCTGTACCCGGCCATCGTCCAGAAGTTCCAGGTCCAGCCCAACGAGCAGGCCAAGGAAGCCCCGTACGTCCAGAAGAACCTCAAGGCGACCCGTGAGGCGTACGGCATCGACGACGCCAAGGTCACCGAGTACTCGGGCACGTCCACCACCTCGGACAAGACCAAGCTGCGCGACGACGTGGCGGACACGGCCAGCATCCGCATCATGGACCCGAACATCGTCTCGCCGACGTTCCAGCAGCTTCAGCAGATGAAGAACTTCTACGGGTTCCCGACCAACCTGGATGTCGACCGGTACTCCACCACGGACGGCAAGGACCAGGACACGGTCGTCGGGCTGCGCGAGCTGAACCTGGACGGCATCCCGAAGAACAACTGGATCAACGACCACTTCCGCTACACGCACGGCTTCGGATTCGTCGCGGCCAAGGGCACCGAGGCCAGCGGCGGCGAACCGGTCTTCACCGAGAAGAACCTGCCCACCACCGGTGACCTGCCCACCTACGAGCAGCGGGTCTACTACGGCGAGAAGACCACCACGTACTCGATCGTCGGCGGTCCTCAGAAGGAGATCGACTACTCCACCGACAACGGTGAGAAGACGACGAGTTACCGCGGCAAGAGCGGCGTCAACCTCGCCAACCCGATCAACCGGGCCGCGTACGCGGTGGCGTTCAACGAGCCGCAGATCCTCTACTCCGGCGCGATCGGCGAGGGATCGCGCATCCTGTACAACCGCACGCCCAAGGACCGGGTCGAGGCGGTCGCCCCCTGGCTGACCATCGACGGGGACGCCTACCCGGCGGTCGTGGACGGTCACATCCAGTGGATCGTGGACGCGTACACGACGACGAACGGCTACCCGTACGCCTCCCGTACGACCCTGGGTGATACGACCGCCGACTCGCTGACCGCCACCAACAACTCCCGTGCGGTGGTGGCCCAGCAGAACCAGGTCAACTACATCCGCAACTCGGTGAAGGCGACCGTCGACGCGTACACCGGCGACGTCAAGCTCTACGAGTGGGACACCAAGGATCCCGTGCTGAAGACCTGGATGAAGGCCTTCCCCGGCACGGTGAAGCCGAAGACGGCCATCTCCGACTCGCTGATGGCCCATCTGCGCTACCCGCAGGACCTGTTCAAGGTCCAGCGCGAGCTGCTCACCCGCTACCACGTGACGGACGCGCAGACCTTCCTGACCGGCAGCGAGGTCTGGCAGGTGCCGGACGACCCGACCAACAAGTCGGGCAACGCGGTGCCACCGTACTACCTGAGCATGAAGATGCCCGGCCAGATGTCGCAGGCGTTCTCGCTGTCCACGGCGTTCACCCCGAACGGGCGTGACAACCTCAGCGCCTACATGTC
Source organism: Streptomyces sp. HUAS 15-9 (assembly GCF_025642155.1). NCBI lineage: Bacteria > Bacillati > Actinomycetota > Actinomycetes > Kitasatosporales > Streptomycetaceae > Streptomyces > Streptomyces qianjiangensis. The sequence continues at coordinate 5,759,281 of NZ_CP106798.1, forward strand.
GATCGACGCCGAGGCCGGCACGCCCGACTACGGCAAGATCAGAATCCTGAAACTGCCGACGAGCACAACGGTCAACGGGCCCAAACAGGTTCAGAGTCAGTTCAACTCCGAACAGGACATCGCCTCGGCCATCAGCCTGCTGAGCCGCGGGCATTCGAGTGTGGAGTACGGCAACCTGCTGGCGGTGCCGCTCGACGGCGGACTGCTCTACGTGGAGCCCGTCTATGTGCGTGGCGGCGGTCTCAAGTACCCGCTGCTGCGGAAGGTATTGGTGAGCTACGGCACCAGCTATGCCTTCGAGAACACACTCGACCAGGCCCTCGACAAGGTCTTCGGAGTGAAGGGTTCGACCAGTACGCCACCGGACACCGGCACCGACAATCCGCCGACGTCCGGCAACCCGACGGTCCAACAGGCGCTGAGCGATGCCCAGAAGGCCTTCGACGCGGGGCAGGAAGCCCTGAAGAAGGGCGACTGGGAGGCGTACGGCAGGGCGCAGAAGGACCTGCAGGACGCGCTGAAGCGGGCCGAGGACGCGCAGTCGAAGGGTGACAAGGCCGGCGGCGGCAACAACGACGGGAAGCCGGGCGGCAGTCCGAGCCCGAGTGGTAGCCCGAGTCCGAGCGGCAGTCCCAGTCCGAGCGGCAGTCCGAGCAGCGGCTGATCAATTCTTCATCCCGTGACGTGATACGGTTGCCGCACAACGGCGCGGGGTGGAGCAGCTCGGTAGCTCGCTGGGCTCATAACCCAGAGGTCGCAGGTTCAAATCCTGTCCCCGCTACTGAAGTCGAAGGCCCGGATCCATTCAGGATCCGGGCCTTCGTGGTGTGCGAACGCATGTGCCGGTCGGCGGTGTCGCCGTGCCGTCGTGGGGACTTGGCCCATGTGTGTTTGACTTGTCTCTCTGTGGGCATGTCGACAAAACGCTGAAGTGACCTCCCGGGCTGCGGTATACCGGGTGTACCGAGGTTGCAGGTGGTGCGACGATGGACGTTATGGGGGACAAGGCAACTCTGTTGGAGACCGGGCGTTTTGCGCAGAATTCTGACCATGCGCAGCCTTCTGACGTGGTGGAGCCTTCCGACTTGGTGCAGCCCTCCGGCCGGGACGAGGCCGGTGAGGCTGTCGAGGAGGTACGTCAGCGGCTTGCCGTGGAGGCCGGTGACATCGAGGCGATGAGCGTCCTCGGGGCCATGCTGCTGCGCCGTGGCGACCTCGACGGAGCCGAGCCCCATCTGCGCGGCGCCACCGCCGCCGGCGACCGTGCCGCCGCCAACAACCTCGGTGTCCTGCTGCACCAGCGCGGCTATGCCGAGGAGGCCGCCGGATGGTGGCGGATCGCTGCCGTCGCCGGTTCCGCGGCCGCGGCGCACGCGCTGGGCCGTCACCACCGGGAGCGCGGGGACGAGCCCGCCGCCGAGTACTGGCTGCGGCAGTCCGCCGAGCAGGGGCACGCGCTGGGCGCGTACGCGCTCGCCGACCTGCTGGAGCACCGGGGGGTCGCCGGCGCCGAGCAGTGGATGCGGGCCGCGGCCGAGCGCGGGCATCGCGAGGCGGCGTACCGGCTTGCTCGCGCGCTTGATCGCAAGGCCGGGGCGGAGGGGGACGGCGGCGCTGACAACGGTGTCGCGAACGTCTTCCTGGAGGAGGCCGAGCAGTGGTACCGGCAGGCCGCCGCGCGCGGGCACCGGCGGGCCGCGCTGCAGCTCGGGGCGATCCTGGAGAAGCGGGGCGAGCTCAAGGAGGCCGGGCGCTGGTATCTGACCTCCGCCAAGGACGGGGAGGCGCGGGCCGCCTGTGCGCTCGGGTTCCTGCTGCGTGACGCCGGGGACACCGAGAGTGCCGCCGTGTGGTGGCTGCGGGCCGCGCAGGACGGTGACGGCAACGCGGCGAACGCGCTGGGCGCGCTGCACGCCGAGCGCGGGGAGACGCAGACGGCCGAGCGGTGGTACCGGGCGGCGATGGACGCCGGGGACGACAACGGGGCGTACAACCTGGGGCTGCTCTGCGCCGAGCAGGGGCGGACCGCGCAGGCCGAGCAGTGGTACCGGCGGGCCGCGTACGCCGGGCACCGGGAGGCGGCGAACGCGCTGGCGATCCTGCTGCTGCAGGGGGGCGACACGACCGGGGCCGAGCCGTGGTTCTCCAAGGCGGCCGAGGCGGGGAGCGTGGACGCCGCGTTCAACCTGGGGATCCTGTACGCCGGGCGGGGCACCGAGGACGATGCCGTGGTCGCGCTGCGGTGGTACGAGCGGGCGGCCGCCGCCGGGCACACGGAGGCGGCGCTGCAGGTCGGGATGGCTCGACTACGGGACGGGAACGAGCAGGAGGCCGAGCGGCATCTGCGGTGCGCGGCGGGCGGGGGGAGCGCGGAGGCCGCGTACCGGCTGGCCACCGTGCTGGACGCGCGGCAGCCGGCGGCGTCCGCACATGAGCTCGGGGAGTCGGTGCACGAGAAGACCGAGTGCGAGGAGTGGTACGAGCGGGCGGCTTCTCAGGGGCATCGGCGGGCGCAGGTGCGGGTCGGGATGCTGGCCGCTGCGCGCGGTGACGTCGTGGAGGCGGCGCGGTGGTACCGGGAGGCTGCCGAGGCCGGCTCCCGGAACGGGGCGTTCAATCTGGGGCTGCTGCTGGCGCGGGAGGGGAGCGAGCCGGAGGCGGCGGTGTGGTGGACGCGGGCCGCTGACGCGGGGCATGGGCGGGCGGCGCTCCGGCTCGCCCTCGTCTACGCGCGTCGGGGTGAGCTGGCGGAGGGGCAGCGGTGGGCCGACCGGGCGGTGTCGCTGGGGCCGGAGGAGGTCAGTGAACGGGCGGCGCGGTTGCGGGATGCGTTGCGGGAGGAGTTGTCGGCGTGACGCTGCGCTGAGCTTGGGCGGCTTCTTTGCCCGCCCGCCCACCGGACTCGGGAGGCCAGAGGTTGCCGCTCCCTGGGGCTCCGCCCCAGACCCCGGCGGGGGCTGCGCCCCCTGCGCCCCTGCGTGCGTGGCTCGGTCGGCCGGGAGGTCGCTGTTTCCGTGGGCTGCGCCCCGGGTCCCGGTGGGGCTGGGTCGCTGACCCCCTGGCTCGGGCGGCCAAGAGGTTGCTGTTTCCTGGGGCTGCGCCCCGGGTCCCGGCGGGGGCTGCGCCCCCTACCGCTGTGTGCCTGGCTCGGTCGGCCGGCCGGTCGCCGTTGCCTGGGGCCGCGGCCCAGATCCCGGTCTGCTGGGCTCCGCCCCAGCACCCCCGGACAAGCAATTTGCCTCGCTCCGCGTTCTTGACGTAATGTTGCGTTCACCGACGCGGGGTGGAGCAGCTCGGTAGCTCGCTGGGCTCATAACCCAGAGGTCGCAGGTTCAAATCCTGTCCCCGCTACTGAAGGCCGAAGGGCCCGGATCATTCGATCCGGGTCCTTCGGTGTTTGTGGTGCCAGCGCTGAGCCCCGGCACATGCGGTGCCGGGGCTCGGGGCGTGGGTGTCAGGCCGCTGCGCAGTTGGGGCAGGTGCCGCGGTACGTCACCTCTACGTCCGAGACCGCGAAGCCGAAGCGTTCCGAGTCGGGGAGGTCGGCCAGCGGGTTGCCGGTCGGGTGGACGTCGCGGATCGCGCCGCACTGGGCGCAGACCAGGTGGTGGTGCGGCCGGTGTGCGTTCGGGTCGTACCGCTTGGCCCGCTTGTCCGTGGAGACCTCGAGCACCTCGCCGAGGGTCACCAGTTCACCCAGCGTGTTGTAGACGGTCGCCCGGGAGATCTCCGGCAGCTTCGCGACGGCACGCGCGTGTACCTCGTCGGCCGTCAGGTGGACGTGTTCGCCGTCCAGAACCTCGGCCACGACGCGCCGCTGCGCGGTCATCCGCCATCCGCGTCCGCGCAGCCGTTCCAGAAGGTCGCTCATGAGGACCAGCCTAACAGCAAGGGGACCCAAGTCCCGAACAGGTGTGAGTTTGGAGGTCTACTTGATTTAGATATTGTCTATTGTAGGATCTAGGCTGGCTTTGGCCAAGGGACAGCAAGAGACAGAAGTGTTGGTAATGGTGCTGGAGGCTTACGTGACGCAGGGACCGCTTACGACGGAGGCCGGTGCTCCGGTCGCCGACAACCAGAACAGCGAGACCGCGGGCGTCGGTGGCCCCGTCCTCGTCCAGGACCAGCTGCTCCTGGAGAAGCTGGCCCACTTCAACCGTGAGCGCATCCCGGAGCGGGTGGTGCATGCCCGGGGCGCGGGTGCGTACGGCACCTTCACGGTGACCGCCGATGTCACGCCCTACACGCGCGCCGCGTTCCTCTCCGAGGTCGGCAAGCAGACCGAGGTCTTCCTGCGCTTCTCGACCGTGGCCGGCAACCTGGGTGCCGCGGACGCGGTGCGCGATCCTCGTGGCTGGGCGCTGAAGTTCTACACCGAAGAGGGCAACTACGACCTCGTCGGCAACAACACCCCGGTGTTCTTCATCAAGGACGCCATCAAGTTCCCGGACTTCATCCACACCCAGAAGCGCGACCCGTACACGGGCTCCCAGGAGGCCGACAACGTGTGGGACTTCTGGGGGCTGTCCCCCGAGTCCACGCACCAGGTGACCTGGCTGTTCGGCGACCGCGGCATCCCGGCGTCGTACCGCCACATGAACGGCTACGGTTCGCACACCTTCCAGTGGAACAACGAGGCCGGCGAGGCCTTCTGGGTCAAGTACCACTTCAAGACCGACCAGGGGATCAAGAACCTCACCCAGGCCGAGGCCAACCGGATCGCCGGCGAGGACCCGGACTCGCACCAGCGCGATCTGCGCGAGGCCATCGAGCGCGGCGACTTCCCGACCTGGACCGTGCAGGTGCAGATCATGCCGGCGGCGGACGCGGCGACGTACCGCTTCAACCCGTTCGACGTCACCAAGGTGTGGCCGCACGCGGACTACCCGCCGATCGAGATCGGCAAGCTGGAGCTCAACCGCAACCCGGAGAACCTCTTCGCCGAGGTCGAGCAGAGCGTCTTCTCGCCCGCCCACTTCGTGCCGGGCATCGGTCCCTCGCCCGACAAGATGCTCCAGGGCCGCCTCTTCGCGTACGGCGACGCCCACCGCTACCGCGTCGGCATCAACGCCGACCATCTGCCGGTGAACCGCCCGCACGCCACCGAGGCGCGCACCCACTCCCGTGACGGCTTTCTGTACGACGGCCGCCACGGAGGCGCGAAGAACTACGAGCCCAACAGCTTCGGCGGGCCGTTCCAGACGGACCGTCCGCTGTGGCAGTCCACCCCGGTGACCGGCGGGACCGGCGACCACGCCGCCCCCGTGCATGCCGAGGACGACGACTTCGTCCAGGCGGGCAACCTCTACCGGCTGATGTCCGAGGACGAGCAGGGCCGGCTCGTCGAGAACCTGGCGGGCTTCATCGCCAGGGTCTCGCGCGACGACATCGCCGAGCGCGCGATCGGCAACTTCCGCCAGGCGGACGGTGACCTCGGCAAGCGGCTGGAGGCCACGGTCCAGGCCCTGCGCGGCTGACACACAGCAGTACCGCGTCGCTTGCCGTGGTGGCGGGCCGGATCCCCGAGAGGTCGGGGTCCGGCCCGTTTCGCGTGTTCAGAGTGCCGGTGCGGGCTCCCGCGCGGGAGCCCAGCAGCGGATGATGTCGCGGACCGAGACGATTCCGGCGGGCTCGCCGTGGTCGAGGACGATGAGGTGCCGGAAGCCGCCGTGCGCCATGGCGCGGGCCGCCTCCTCCAGCGTCCAGTTGGGCGTGGCGAACACGACGTTGTTGGTGGTGTGGGCGTGGGTGCGTTCCGTGTCCGGGTTCTGGCCCAGGCCGACGGAGTTGAGGATGTCGCGTTCGGTGAGGATGCCGATGCCGCCCTCGTCGGGGTCGAGCACGATGGCGGCGCCCACGCGGCGGGCGGACATCAGGGCGGCGGCTTGTCGGAGGGTGTGTGCCGGGCCGATGGTCAGGACCACCGTGCTCATGGCGTCGCGAACGAGCATGGTCTGGAGCCACCTCCTACGAATCACTGACATAGTTCAGGGATTCACAAGTTCACAAATGAGGGTGTCTTCAGAGTGGCAGGTAAAGCGGAGGTCAACAAGAGGGCGCGCGCAGCCAGTTGAGGGCGTGCGTGATCACCTCGTGCTGCTCAGTAGCGCTGGTTGAGATACCCCAGCAACTCGTCGTGGAGCAGACCGTTCGACGCGGCCGCGTTGCCGCTGTGCGGGCCGGGGCGGGCGTCGAGGCCGGTGAAGGTGCCGCCGGCCTCCGTGACGACGATCGCGTTGGCGGCCATGTCCCACAGGGACAGCTCGGGTTCGGCGCAGATGTCCACCGAACCCTCGGCGACCATCATGTAGGGCCAGAAGTCGCCGTACGCGCGCGTGCGCCAGACCTCGCGGGTCAGGTCGAGGAAGCCGTTCAGCCGGCCGCGCTCCTCCCAGCCGCTCAGCGAGGAGTACGCGAACGAGGCGTCCGCGAGCTTGGAGACGCGCGAGACGTGGATGCGGGTCGCCGAGGCCAGACTGCGGCCGGTGAAGGCACCGTGGCCCTTCGCGGCCCACCAGCGGCGGCCGAGGGCGGGGGCGGAGACGACGCCGACGACGGGCTGGAAGCCGCCCTCCCCCGCCTCCGTCAGGGAGATCAGGGTGGCCCAGACGGGGACGCCGCGCACGTAGTTCTTGGTGCCGTCGATCGGGTCGATCACCCAGCGGCGTGGGCCGGTGCCCTCGATGCCGTACTCCTCGCCCAGGACCGCGTCCCGCGGGCGGGCGCGCTGGAGCTGCCCGCGGATGAGCTCCTCGGCGGCCTTGTCCGCTTCGCTCACCGGGGTCATGTCCGGCTTGGTCTCGACCTTGAGGTCGAGCGCCTTGAAACGGTCCATGGTGGCGGCGTCGGCCGCGTCCGCGAGGACGTGGGCGAGGCGGAGGTCGTCAAGGTAGTCCGGCATGGGACGAACGGTATCCGCCGTGGTCGCCGCACGGCTACACGGGGCCGTTCGGCGAAGGCGCCTGAGCCGTGTCGGGGGTCGTTCGGCGAAGATGCCTCAGTCGTGTCCGGGCTGTTCCGTAAGGACGTCCCGGCCGTGTCCAGGGTCGTTCCGCGAAGATGCCCCGGTCGTGTCGGGGGTCGTTCGGCGGAGATGCCTCAGTCGTGTCCGGGCTGTTCCGTAAGGACGTCCCGGCCGTGTCCAGGGTCGTTCGGCAAAGGTGCCTCAACCGTGTCCGGGGCCGTTCGGCAACACGCCCCGACCGTGTCCGGAGTCGTTCCGCGAAGGCGCCCCACCCGTGTCCGGGACCGTGCCGCAAAGGTGCCCCAGCCGCGGCCGGGAACAGTCCGCGAGACGCCCCAGCCGCGTCCGGTGACGTTCCGTGAGAAACACTCCAACCGCGGCCAGCAGCGCCCCGCGTGCGGTGGCCGAAGGGCGCCCCTCGGTACCCTCGCGAACCCTTGACAGTGCATTCGTGCGCGTCAAATCTGGGCGCAGAGCCGCTCGCCCCAGGGAGGCGATGATGCCTGCAGCGCGGGAATCCCTACTGGACGCCGCGTACACGGCGCTTGCGCGTCGGCCGTGGTCCGCCGTGCGGATGGTGGATGTGGCGGCTGCGGCCGGGGTGTCCCGGCAGACGCTGTACAACGAGTTCGGGAGCAAGGAGGGGCTGGCCAGGGCGCTGGTGCGCAGGGAGGCCGACGGATATCTCGCGGGGGTGGAGCGCGCCCTCGCCAGTTACTCCGAACCCTGGGACCGGCTGACCGCCACCGCCGAGTGGACCGCCTCGGCCGCCCGCGAGAACGACCTCGTGCGCGCCATGCTCACCGGTTGCTGGAGCGAGCGTCTGCCCGCGCCGACCCTCTCCGCCGTGCCCTCCGCCTCGGCCGTACCGGCACAGCGCCGGGCGGACGGCCCGCTGCCGTCGCCGGGGGACTTCGTGCAGATCGTGCGGGACCGGGCGGTGGCTGTGCTCGCCGGGCCCGGCGGTGGCGGTGCGCGGGGCGACGGCGGCGAGCTCACCCGGTCCTGCGAACTCGTCGTACGCCTCGCCCTGTCCTTCGTGGCCGCGCCGCCGGGGGAGGGCGGGATCGCCGAACTGGTGCGGGGCGCCCTCCACCGGCAGTCGGCGTGACCCTTCCCCGGTCGTCCCCCGAACCCGCCCCGGAGGCAAGGGGGTTCGGGAGCGTGCCGTACGAGCGGTGCGCCGTCTAGCGGGCCGAGCCCGACAGCTGCAGGCCGATCACGCCGATGATGACGAGGCTGATCGAGACGATCTTCAGTGTCGAGACCAGGTCGCCGAGGAAGGCCATGCCGTAGATCGCGGTGCCCGCCGCGCCGATGCCGGTCCACACCGCGTAGGCGGGGCCCACGTCCAGCTTCCTCAGGGAAAGGGTCAGCAGACCGAAGCTTCCCAGGGCGAAGACGCAGAACGCGATCGTGGGCCACAGCCGGGTGAAGCCGTGGGAGAGCTTGAGGGACACGGCGAAACCGGTCTCCAGCATTCCGGCCACGATGACCAGCAGCCACGCCATGTGCTGTCCTCCCGTAGGTCCGGCTCGGTGCGATTGTGCACGTACCGGACTATGCACTTACCGGACTCGCGTCAAGGCAAACAACGCGGTGGTCAGTCGCCTTCCTTGCTCTCCCGCGTCGCCAGCAGCCGGCGCAGCGAATACAGCCGTGCCGGGTCCGCGTGACCCTCGGCCACCCACTCGTCCAGCGCGCAGTCCGGCTCGTCGTGACTGCACGCGCGCGGGCAGCCCTCGGTGCCGGGCTCCAGGTCCGGGAAGGCGTGGATGACCCGGGACGGGTCGATGTGCGCGAGGCCGAAGGACCGTACGCCCGGGGTGTCGACGACCCAGCCGTTCGCGCCGGTGAGCGGCAGCGCGAGCGCCGAGGTCGTGGTGTGGCGGCCGCGGCCCGTCACCGCGTTCACCCGGCCCGTCGTACGGCGGCGGTCCTGCGGGACGAGAGCGTTGACCAGGGTCGTCTTGCCCACGCCCGAGTGACCCACGAACGCCGTGATCTTGCCGTCGAGGTGCTCGCGGACGCGGTCGGCCGCGTCGCCGTTCTCCAACTCCTCGCGGCTGGTGACGACGTAGGGGATGTCCAGGTCTCCGTAGAGCTCCAGCAGCTTGTCTGGCGGGGCCAGGTCCGACTTGGTCATCACCAGCAGGGGTTCGAGGCCGCCGTCGTAGGCCGCGACCAGACAGCGGTCGATCAGGCGGGGGCGCGGCTCCGGGTCGGCCAGGGCCGTGACGATGGCCAGCTGGTCGGCGTTGGCGACGACCACGCGCTCGTACGGGTCGTCGTCGTCGGCGGTCCGGCGCAGCAGCGAGGTGCGCTCCTCGATGCGGACGATACGGGCGAGGGTGTCCTTCTTCCCGGACAGATCGCCGACGAGGGCCACCCGGTCGCCGACCACCGCCGCCTTGCGGCCAAGTTCACGGGCCTTCATCGCCACGATCGGCATGTCGTCGACGAGGCAGGTCAGACGGCCCCGGTCCACGGTGAGGACCATGCCCTCGGCGGCGTCCTCGTGTTTCGGGCGGATGTTCGTGCGAGGCCGGTTGCCCTTGCGGTTCGGGCGGCTGCGGATGTCGTCCTCGTCGGTGTGCTTGCCGTAGCGGCGCATGGCGGTCGGTCCCCTACGCCCTGTCGCTCCCGAGCATCCCGGCCCACATGTCGGGGAAGTCCGGCAGCGTCTTCGCCGTGGTCGCCACGTTCTCGATCTGCACGCCCTCGACCGCCAGGCCGATGATCGCGCCGGCGGTCGCCATGCGGTGGTCCTCGTAGGTGTGGAAGACGCCGCCGTGCAGTCGGCGCGGGCGGATGTGCAGGCCGTCGGCCGTCTCGGTGACGTCGCCGCCGAGCTCGTTGATCTCCTTGGTGAGCGCGGCCAGCCGGTCCGTCTCGTGCAGGCGCAGATGGGCCACGCCCCGCAGGGTGGAGGGGGAGTCCGCGAGGGCGGCGACCGCCGCGATGCCCGGGGTCAGCTCGCCCACGTCGCTCAGGTCGACATCGATGCCGTGGATGGCACCCGAACCGGTGAACTCCAGCCCGTACTCGGTCAGTTCGCAGGAACCGCCCATTTCGGTGAAGATCTCGCGCAGCCGGTCACCCGGCTGGGTCGTCCGGGACGGCCAGTCCGGGACGAGCACCTTGCCGCCGGTGACCAGGGCCGCCGCCAGGAACGGCTGAGCGTTGGACAGGTCCGGCTCGATGGTCAGGTCGCGGCCGAGCAGGGCGCCCGGGGTGACCCGCCACACGTTCGGCTCGCCGCCCGACTCCGGGGTGTCCACCTGGGCGCCGACCGCGCGCAGCATGTCCACCGTCATCCGGATGTGCGGCATGGAGGGCAGCGAGGCGCCGATGTGGCGGACCTCGACGCCCTGGTTGAAGCGCGGTCCCGACAGCAGCAGCGCGGACACGAACTGCGACGAGGACGAGGCGTCGATCGACACCGGGCCGCCGTCCAGCGCGCCCCCGCCGTGCACGGTCAGCGGCAGCGCGCCCCGGCCGTCGTCGTCGATCCGGGCGCCGAGCGCGCGCAGCGCGTCGATCACGCCGTTCAGGGGACGCTCGTACGACCGCGGGTCGCCGTCGAAGCGGACGGGGCCGTCGGCCAGCGCGGCGACCGGCGGAAGGAAGCGCATGACCGTGCCGGCGTTGCCGACGTCGACGGTGGCCGGGCCGTGCAGGCCCGTGGGGAGGACGCGCCAGGCCTCTCCGGAGCCGTCGGGGCCCACGCCTTCCTCGATGCCGACGCCCATGGCACGCAGGGCACCGGCCATCAGCAGCGTGTCGCGGGACCGCAGGGGGCGGCGCAGCCAGCCGGGCTCGGAGGCGAGGGCGGCGAGCACCAGGGCGCGGTTGGTGACGGACTTGGACCCGGGCACGTGGACCGTCGCGTCGACGGCTCCGCTCGCGTGCGGGGCGGGCCAGAGGGCGGTGTGCGCGGGGTTCGGGGCCATAGGGCCACTTTATAAGGAGGCCGTGGTTCGGGTGCGGCGCCGTTGCGGCTGGTGGCGCCCGCGCGGCGGGGCCGTGAATCGTCCAGGTCCCGTGCCCCTGGGCTGTTCGGGGCGCCTTCTCGTCCCCTCGGCAGCCGGATGTCGTCCCTCCCGCGGTCGGCTGTCATCCCTCCAGCAGCCGGCTGCCCCCGATGAACAGCGAGCACAGTGACACCGCGTGGAACAGGAACAGCCACAGGCCCGCGGGGACGTGCGTCAGGCGGGACAGTTGGTCCGCGTCCGAGTCGCCCGCTCCACCGCGTGCACGCTTGACCTGGAGTTCGAAGGCCGGGCGCACCCCGCCGAACAGCAGGAACCACACCACCGCATAAGCGAACGCCGCCTGCACCTGGGGACCGGCGAGCCAGGACACCAGCAGGAAGGCCGCGCCCGTGACGATCACCGTCAGCGCCCCGTAGGCGTTCCGGATCATGAGCAGCATGGCGACGAGCAGGGCGGTCGCCGCCCACAGCAGCAGCGTGATGTGCCCGGCGGCCAGCAGCGCGGCGCCACCCAGGCCCAGCAGCGGGGGAGCGGTGTAGCCGGCCGCCGCGGTGAGGATCATGCCCGGGCCGGTCGGCTTGCCCCGGCTCACGGTCAGGCCACTGGTGTCGGAGTGCAGGCGTATGCCCGTCAATCGGCGGCCGGTGACCAGCGCCACCAGGCCGTGGCCGCCCTCGTGGGCGATGGTGATCGCGTTGCGCGCGACGCGCCACACGGAGGGCGGGACGACCGCGGCGAGCGCGGCGACCAGGGTGGCGATCACCACCCACAGATCGGGGTCGGGCTGGGTGCCGACGAGACGGTCCCAGAGGTCGGGCAGCGCGGTGGCGGCGGTGCTGTCCATGTGTGCTGTTGCTCCCTCTGGTCGTTCGGAGGCTGGCAGTGTGGCACGTATGCGCGGACGGTATCTGAGACGCCGACGTGGCAGAGACCGTTCCTGACGGTAAACGTGCAGGTCACAGCGTTAGAGCCCCGGAGTGATCCGGGGCTCTTCCATCGAACGACTGCCCGCGCAGAACACGCCGATCGCGCCGAACGCGCCGCGTGTGTCGAGCGCGTGCCGACTCGCCGGGGTCGCGCCCGCCCGGCCGTAGCCCGCCCGTGGCGGTCAGCGGTGCGTGAGCAGCAGGCGCCACGCGTCGGGGCCGCGCTGGAGGTACTCCACCGCGAACGCGCCCGGGTGACGGTCCTCGATCTGGCCCAGCAGGGGCAGCGGGTCGTGCGGCGCGACCAGGATCATCGCCCGCCCGGAGGGCACCGCGGCGATCGCACCGAACACCGTGGCGTGCCGCAGCGAGTGCGGGACGTCGCGTACGTCAAGCTCGGGCACGTCCGTCTCGTCCGAACCGCCGCAGCCGCAGGTGCCACCGCAGCCACCGCCGGACGTCTCTCCGTGCTCGTGACCGTGGCCGTGCTCGTGGCCGAGGATGTCGTGCATGCCCTCCAGGAGTCCGGCGAGGGAGATGTCCGGGGAACCGGCCACCAGCGGCAGGATCAGGGTGTTCTCCTTCTCCAGGTGCTCCTCGAACAGCACCTGCAGCGCCCGGCCGTCGGTCGCCGCCTGCACGGCCGAACCGGCGGTGCGCAGCGCCTCGACGAGCGCGTGAATCCTGCGGTGCTCGGCGAGCATGCCGTCGATCAGGAGGCGCGCGGCGGGCAGGTCGTGGGCCACGGGGTAGAGGGTCTCCTCCTCGGCGGCCGCGTGCGGCACCAGGTCGCGCTCGCAGAAGGCGACCAGTTCCGCACGGATGCGGTCCGCCGCCTCCGGGTCGCGCTCCGCGGCCGCGATCAGCATCGCGACCCGTCCGGCCAGGTCACCCGCCAGTTGCGTGTGGTGCGCCTCGACGGCTTCGACGGCCGCCGCGTCCTGGGGGTCCGATGCGATGGTCAGGGTGCTCATGAGGGTCGTCCTTCCAACGGCCGGCAGCCCGTCCCCGTTCGGTCCGGGCCCATACTGCAATATAGTACGGACATGACCGTGGAAAATAACGGACCGCTTCCCGGCAGCGGAACGAACCGCGTACCGCTGTCCCGGCAGCGCCGCGGTGTTCTGCAGTACCTGCGCGGCCAGGCCGCTCCCGTCACCGCGAGCGCGCTCGCCAAGGTGTGCGCGCTGCACGTCAACACCGTCCGCGAGCACCTGGACGCCCTGGTGGACGCCGGCCTCGCCACCCGTGAGTCGTCCAGCCCCTCCGGACGCGGCCGCCCCGCCTTCCGCTACCGGGCCCGCCCGCCGCAGGAGTCGCCCGCACGCGAATACGCCGGGCTCGCCGCCGTCCTCGCCGCGCAGATCGCCCGCTCCAGCGCCGACCCGCACCAGGAGGCCGTCACGGCAGGCGAGCAGTGGGGGCTCCTCCTCACCGCCAGGCAGACGCCGACGGCGGATCCCGAGGAGGCGCGGACCCGGGTGCTGGACCTCCTGGAGGAGATCGGCTTCGCCCCGGAGGCGGACGCGGACTCACGCCGAGTACGGCTGCGGCGCTGTCCGTTCGTGGAGACGGCGCGTGAACACCCCGGTGTCATCTGCGGTGTTCACGAGGGACTGGTCCGGTCCGCGCTCGCCGCGCTGGGCGTGGCGCCGCAGGACGTCGAGCTGCTGCCGTTCGCCGAACCGGACGCGTGCCGACTGCACTTGGGCCTGACCGAGCAGGCCGACGGTGAGGACGGTGCCGGGCACCCGGCCTCGGCCCGCACACCCGGGGCCGAGCGGTGACCCCGGGGCCCGGCTCCGCCACCGGCAGCAGCGCCGCCCGGCGTACGGGCGCCCGCCGCGCACCCCTGCTGCTCGCCGCCGGTCTCTGCCTCCTCGCCGGTCTCGACGCCGCCCTCGGCCTGCTCGGCCTCCCGGCCCCGGTCACCGCCGACCGACTCCCGCAGGTGCACGGCGTGCTGATGGTGCTCGGCTTCGCCGGCACGCTGGTCTCGCTGGAACGCGCCGTCGCCCTGGGCCGTCCATGGGCCTATCTGGCCCCCGGCGGGCTCGGTGCCGGGGGCCTGTTGCTGCTCACTCCGGTCGACCTGGTCGTACCCCGGCTGCTGCTCGTCGTCGGATGCGCGACCCTGGTCGCCCTTTACGTGCGCTTCTGGCGCAGGCAGCCGAGCGCCGCCCTGCTCGCCCAGGCCGCGGGCGCCGTGCCGGCACTGGGCGCGGCGCTGCTGTGGCTGGGCGGGATCGACGTACCGGGCATGCTGCCCTGGCTGGTGGCCTTCCTCGTGCTGACCATCGCGGGGGAGCGGCTGGAACTCGCCCGGGTGGCCGTGCTGGCGCCCTCGGCGGAACAGACGTTCCTGGGCAGCGTCGGCGCGGTCGTCGCGGGCGTGGTCGCCACCCTGCTGTGGCCCGCGATCGGCACCGTACTGCTCGGCGCCGCACTGCTCTCCCTGGTCGCCTGGCTCTTCGTGCACGACGTCGCCCGCCGGCTGCTGCGCTCCACCGGCCTGCCCCGCTTCACCGCGGCGTGCCTGCTCGCCGGGTACGCCTGGCTGGGCCTGGCCGGCGCCCTGTGGCTGTTCACCGGGCCGGTCACCGAGGGCACGCGGTACGACGCGGTGGTGCACTGCGTGTTCCTGGGCTTCGTGATGTCGATGATCATGGCGCACGCCCCGGTGATCCTGCCCGCCGTCCTGCGCCGTCCCCTGCCCTACCACCCGGCACTCGCGGTGGCGGCCTGGCTGCTGCATCTGTCGCTGGCGCTGCGCGTGCTGATCGGTGACCTGCGGGACGTGCGGGGCGCCTGGCAGCTCGGCGGGGTGCTCAACATCGTCGCCGTGCTGCTGTTCGTCGTATCGGCGGCCACCGCCTCCGTCATCGCCACGCGGCGCGCGTCGGCGACGGCCTCCGCGTCCGCCTCCGCGCCCACGCCCTCCGATCCGAGGACCCCCCGGTGACCACGAACCTGTCTCCCTCCACGGCGAGCGGATCCGCCCCCAAACCCCCGGGCCGCTCCCCGCGCACCCGCTGGCACCTCGGCGTGAACGCGGTCGTGGTCGTCTGGCTCGCCCTCTTCGCCGCGGTCGGGTCCGCCCACCACTTCCTGCCGCACGCCTTCTGGCTGCTCGTCCATGTGCTGCTGCTCGGGGCGGTCACCAACGCGATCGTCATCTGGTCGGGCCACTTCGCCGCCTCCGTCCTGCGGCTGCCCGAGGCGAACCGGGGCGTCCCCGCCGCACTGCGCCTGGTCTGCCTGAACGCCGGTGCGGCCGGCGTGATCGGCGGCATGCTCTTCGACCGGTGGTACGTCGTCCTGGCCGGTGCGTGCCTGGTCGCGACGGCGGTCACGGCGCACGCCGTATGGCTGGTACGACTGATGCGGCGGGCGCTGCCCGGCCGGTTCTCCATGACCGTGCGCTACTACGTGGCCGCCTCCGCCCTGCTGCCCGTGGGTGCCACGCTCGGCGTCATCATGGCCCGCGGCGATCTCGCCGGTGATCTGCCTGAACGGCTGCGCATCGCCCACGAGACGATCAACCTGCTCGGCTGGGTCGGCCTCACCGTCGCCGGAACGCTCATCACCCTGTGGCCGACGATGCTGCGCACGCGGGTGGCGGACGGCGCGGAACGAGCGGGCCGCGCCGCCCTTCCCGTCCTGCTCGCCGGACTCGGTGCCACCGTCGCCGGTGCCCTGCTCGGCCCGCCGCCGCTGGCCGCCCCTGGCGTGCTCGTCTACGCCGCCGGGCTGGTCGTCGCGGGCCGGCCCTGGCTGCGTGAGGCGCGGGCGAAGGCACCGGTCTCCTTCGCCGCGTGGTCGGTGGCCGCGGGATGCGGATGGCTGGCCGGCTCGCTGACCGTCCTGTTCGGCATCCTCGTCTCCACGACCTCCTGGATCACGGTGGGGGAGCGCACCTCGCTGCTGACCGCGCCGCTCGCCGCCGGCTGGATCGCCCAGGTCCTGCTCGGCGCCCTGAGCTTCCTCGTCCCCGTGGTCCTGGGCGGCGGCCCCGCCGCCGTGCGCGCCGCCACCACGAGCCTCGAACGGGCGTGGCCGGCCCGGCTGGCCGTCACCAACGCCGCGCTGCTGCTGTGCGTGCTGCCGGTGCCGTCGATGGTGCGGGTGGCGGGCTCGGTGCTGCTGCTGGTGATGCTGCTGTTCTTCCTGGCGCTGCTCGTGCTGACGGTCGTACAGGGGATGCGCAACCGCCGCAGGGCGGCGCAGGGAGATCCTGTTCCGGCTCCGGCCGAGGTCCCGGCGCGACCGCACCGGGTGCTCGGTGGCGTCGCCCTCGGGCTCGCGGTCGTGATGCTGGCCGTCGCGGGCGGCGGGGCGGCGGACGTGCGGTCGCTGCCGATCCCGGAGCGGTCCGCCGCCAAGAGCGCCGACGGGGGCGCGGTGACGCCGACCGGCCGTACCACCACGGTCGCGGTGACGATCCACAACATGCGCTTCTCGCCCTCCTCCGTCGACGTGCCCGCCGGAAACCGCCTGGTCATCAACCTGAACAACACCGGTACCGACACCCACGACCTGGTGCTGGAGACCGGCGCCCGCACCGACCGGCTCAGCCCGGGACAGAAGGGCACGCTGGACGCGGGAGTCGTCGGCCGCGACCTTCAGGGCTGGTGCTCCATGGTCGGCCACCGGCAGATGGGGATGGTCTTCGCCGTGAACGTCACCGGGGCCGGTGCGGACTCCGCCGCGGACAGCGGCGCCACCACCCACGACCACAGCGGCCACGACACGTCCGCGACCACGAACGACACCGCCGCGGACGCGTTCGACCCGATGGCCGAACCGGCCGCCGGCTTCACCGCCCGCGACGCCCAGCTGCCGCCCGCCACCGGCGGAGCCGGCCACCAGGTGCACAAGAAGACGTTCACCGTGAAGGAGGTGACGAGAGAAGTCGCCCCCGGCGTACGGCAGAAGCTGTGGACCTTCGACGGAACGGCCCCCGGGCCCGTGCTGCGCGGACGCGTCGGCGACACCTTCGAGATCACCCTCGTCAACGACGGATCGATCGGCCACTCGGTCGACTTCCACGCCGGAGCGCTCGCGCCGAACCGGCCGATGCGCACCATCAAGCCCGGCGAGTCCCTGACGTACCGGTTCACGGCCACCCGCAGCGGCATCTGGATGTACCACTGCTCGACCATGCCGATGTCCCTGCACATCGCCAACGGAATGTTCGGCGCGGTGATCATCGACCCGCCCGGCCTGCCCACGGTGGACCGGGAATACGTGCTGGTCCAGTCGGAGTTCTACCTCGGCAAGCAGGGCGGCACGGCCGACGCCGCCAAGGTGAACACCAAGGACTACGACATGGTCGCCTTCAACGGCTATGCCAACCAGTACGATCACGACCCACTGACCGCCGAGCCCGGCGAGCGCGTCCGGATCTGGGTGCTGGCGGCCGGGCCGAACGAGTCCAGCGCGTTCCATGTCGTGGGCGGCCAGTTCGACACGGTGTTCCGTGAGGGTGCGTACGACTTGAGACGGGGAGGGTCGCAGACCGGGGGCTCGCAGGTCCTCGATCTTGCCCCCGCCTCGGGTGGATTCGTCGAGCTGTCCTTCCCGGAGGCCGGTGACTATCCGTTCGTCACGCACGTCATGAGCGACGCGGAACGGGGTGCGCACGGCGTCTTCCGGGTGCGGTGAGCGGTGACAACGGCACCGAGGCGAGCGGCGACAATGGCACCGAACGGTCTGTCGGAGGGGTGTGTGACATGTGCGGACGGTATGCGTCCAGTCGTCGGCCCGAGGATCTCGCGGGAATCTTCGAGGTCGAGAAGTGGGAGCCCGAGGAGACCCTGGAGCCGGACTACAACGTGGCTCCGACCAAGGAGGTCTACGCCGTCCTCGACCGCCCCGTGAAGGACGCCGAAGAGCCACGGCCGGTGCGCCAGCTGCGCAGGCTGAAGTGGGGACTGGTGCCGTCCTGGGCCAAGACCCCCGAGGGCGGCGCCCGGATGATCAACGCGCGTGCGGAGACCGTGCACGAGAAGCCCGCGTACCGCCGCGCCTTCACGGCCCGGCGCTGCATCATCCCCGCCGACGGCTACTACGAGTGGGTCACCGGCAAGCAGGAGCGGGACCTGGAGGTCGAGGGCAAGAAGAAGCGCCCGCGCAAGCAGCCGTACTTCGTGCTGCCCGCCGACGGCTCGGTCTTCGCGATGGCCGGGCTGTACGAGTTCTGGCGCGACCGGACCCTGCCCGACGACCACCCGCAGGCCTGGTGGGTCACCTGTTCCGTGATCACCACGGAGGCGGAGACGACCCCCCTGGCCGTCGCCCCGGCCGAGGGACCGTTCTCGCTCGCCGAGATCCACCCCCGGATGCCGCTGATGCTCACGGCGGACCGCTGGGACGCCTGGCTGGACCCCTCCCGCACGGACCCGGAGGACCTGCGCTCCCTGCTGGAGCCGCCCCCGGCCGGCCTGATGCGCGCGTACCCGGTCTCCACCGCCGTGAGCAACGTCCGCAACAACGGCCCGGAGCTGCTGAAGGAGCTGGAGGGGCCGGAAGCGGGCACACTCTTCTAGCGTGATCGAGATTGTCGAGACCGACGCCGGGACCGCCCGCATCACCTGGCACCGGGCGAAGAAGGCGCGGCTGGTGCTGGCCGCGAGTCATGGGGCGGGCGGCGGCATCGAGGCGCGTGACCTGCAGGCCCTCGCCCGGGTGCTGCCGCAGCACGGCGTGACCGTGGCCCTCGTCGAGCAGCCCTGGCGGGTCGCGGGCAAGAAGCTCGCCCCCGCGCCGAAGACCCTGGACACCGGCTGGCGCGGCATCTGGCCCGCGCTGGCCGGGATGGAGCTGCCGGTGGTCTCCGGCGGCCGCAGCGCGGGCGCCCGGGTCGCCTGCCGCACCGCCGCGGAGCTGGGCGCGCACGCCGTGCTCGCGCTGAGCTTCCCGCTGCACCCGCCGGGCAAGCCCGAGAAGTCCCGCGCCGACGAGCTGCTCGGCGCCGGGGTGCCCACGCTCGTCGTACAGGGCGGAAACGATCCCTTCGGCAAGCCGGACGAGTTCCCCGAGGGGGCGTACGAGCTGGTAGAGGTGCCGTACGGCGATCACGGCTTCGCGGTCCCCAGGCGCGCGGAGATCACTCAGGAGCGGGCCCTGGAGATCATCACCGACGGTGTCGTCCGGTGGGTCGCCTCACTTGGGTGACGCACGGGTGGGAATGCCGGGGCCGGGACAACTGTTGTGGCGGACAGAAGTGCTGGACCGCCGGCACCGACGCCGTAGGAGAGGAAGTCCGCCGCATGGGTTCGCCCATATGCCCTCCCGTCGCCCACCACCACCCCGTGGACGGGCTTCGCCCGGCAGAGTTTGATCCGAGCCGTCGCAGCAGCACTGACCTGGACTGGACGGTGCTGCACGCGGCCAAGGCCGCTCCTATTCGAGCGGCGGCAGGCACGGGTGGTGTTCTATCCTCCGAAACGAGTGGGACCGGTTTCGGTCCCGCCCGGGATCTTGAGGAGGTGGGTCCGGTCACTGGGACCGACGCAGGGACCGACAACGGCCAGGCGGAGCCGCCCGAGGGCCAGGGCATGGGCGCGGAGTCGTCCGCGGAGCGCAGCGCGCGCTTCGAACGGGACGCGCTCGAATTCCTCGACCAGATGTATTCGGCCGCGCTGCGCATGACGCGCAATCCCGCCGACGCCGAGGACCTGGTGCAGGAGACGTACGCCAAGGCGTACGCGTCCTTCCACCAGTTCCGCGAGGGCACCAACCTCAAGGCGTGGCTGTACCGGATCCTCACCAACACCTTCATCAACTCGTACCGCAAGAAGCAGCGCGAGCCCCAGCGCAGCGCGGCCGAGGAGATCGAGGACTGGCAGCTCGCCCGTGCCGAGTCGCACATGTCGACCGGTCTGCGCTCCGCGGAGTCGCAGGCGCTCGACCACCTGCCCGACTCGGACGTCAAGGAAGCACTGCAGGCGATCCCCGAGGAATTCCGTATCGCCGTCTATCTCGCGGACGTAGAGGGCTTTGCGTACAAGGAGATCGCGGACATCATGGGGACACCCATCGGTACGGTGATGTCCCGGCTGCACCGGGGCCGCCGTCAACTGCGCGGCATGCTGGAGGACTACGCACGCGAGCGCGGACTGGTCCCGGCGGGCGCCGGAGAGTCGAACGAAGCGAAAGGTTCGGGCTCATGAGCTGCGGAGATCCGCACGAGACGGACTGCAGTGAGGTACTCGATCACCTCTACGAGTTCCTCGACAGCGAGATGCCGGACATCGATCGCGACAAGTTCCAGCAGCACATCAAGGAATGCTCCCCGTGCCTGGAGAAGTACGGCCTCGAGCAGGCCGTGAAGAAGCTGGTCAAGCGGTGCTGCGGGCATGACGACGTGCCCAGCGACCTGCGCGCCAAGGTCATGGGGCGGATCGACCTGATCCGTTCCGGCCAGGCCGTGCCGGAGCACGACGTGACCGCCTCACCGGCCACGCCCCAGGAGTCCTGAGCACCGCGCCCGCACACCGTGTCCTGATCTTGGGGACATCACCCGAATGTGCTAATCCGCGGGTCATCGGCCCGCGGACCCCCTGGCCCCCGCCCTAGGCTCCGAAGCCTGGGCACGCACGGTCGGGGGAGGGGTGTCATGGAGCTGGTTCCGGCACGGGCACGCGTGTACGTGACCTGTGTCGCCCTTCTCGCTCTGTTCTGTCTGCTGTCGCTGCCCGGAACCCGCTCACCCTGGTGGGCGATCGCGCTGCTAGCCGCGCTGTACGCGGCCTGCGAGCACGTGGCGCGGCGCCGGTTCGCGGGCACCTTCTACCCCGTCCTGCTCGCCGGGGCCTTTCTGCTGCCCCCGCCCGCCGCCGCGCTCGTACCGCTGCCGGCCGCCCTGCTCTCCCACGGCGGACAGCCGTCCACACCGCTGAGGCGGGTCTGGCGGGGCGCCCAGCCGGCGCTGGCGGTGTGGGGCGCGTCCAGGGTGCACTGGGCGCTGGGCGGGCGGGACGCGGTGGTGGCATCCCACTTCCCCTATGTGCTCGTGCCCGCCGGGGCGGCCGTGCTGGTCTTCTGCCTGGTGCTGGCCGCGCTCGACGGCGGGATCCTCGCCCTCGTCGAGCGGGTGCCGGCCCGGCGGGCCTGGCGGGGGCTGCTGTCGCGCTCGCTCGCGCCGATCGCGGCGCACGGGCTGGCCGGACTGATGATGGCCGTGCTGTGGCGCAGCCCGTACGGCCCCGTCGCCGCGCTGCTCGTGCTGCTGCCGATGTGCGTGTCCTGGTGGGTCTTCGCGCAGTACCACCGGGAGCGGGCCGCCCACCAGGCCACCATCCGCGCGCTGGTGCAGGCCGTCGACATCAAGGACGGGTACACCCGCGGCCACAGCGAGCGGGTCGGACATGCCTCCGTGCTGATCGCCCGTGAACTGGGCATGGACGACGAGCGCGTCGAGGTGCTGCGCTTCGCCGGGATTTTGCACGACGTGGGGAAGCTGGGCGTCCCGACCCGGCTGCTCCGCAAGGACGGGCCGCTCACCCCCGAGGAGCGCCGGGTCATCGAACTGCATCCCGAGTACGGGCACGAGGTGGTGCGGGGCATCTCCTTCCTCGGCGAGGCACGCGCGGCGATCCTGCACCACCACGAGCGGCTGGACGGGAGCGGCTATCCGTACGGGCTGGCCGGCGGGCAGATCCCGGAGTGCGCGCGGGTGGTCGCCGTCGCCGACGCCTTCGACGCCATGACGTCCACGCGGTCCTACAGCAGAGCCCGGCCGGTCGCCACGGCACTGGAGGAGCTGGAGCGGTGCGCGGGGGCCCAGTTCGACCCCAGGATGGTCGCCGCGCTGGCGCGGGCGCTGGCCCGGCACGGCTGGCATCCCGCCGTCACCGCCGACGAGACGCGGCACGCGGCGCCCCCGCCCGAACCCGTCCCGAGCCGGCCCGGGGCCGGGCGATGACGCCGCTCCGCCTGATATCCGGCGCCGCCGTCGTCCTCGCCCTCGGCTCCCTGGCCGTCACCCTGTGGACCGGCATCGGCGACCGGACGGTCGCCCTCTCCTTCTGTCTTCTCATAGCCGTCGGCGAGCTCTCCCTCCCCCAGGCTCTCGGCTCCGGCCGGGCGGAGGGGACCGCGGTGACCGGTGCGCGCGTGCGGGAGGCCGCGCCCGTCGGTGCCGCCGGAGCGCTGTCCTACGCCCTGCTCGGCGAGGTCGCCGGTCGTCCCGCCCAGCACGGTGCCGCGCAGGTCGTCACCGTCGTCCTGGCAGCCTCCCTGCTCGGCAGCGTGCCGCACATCTGGCAAGGTCGCAGTCCCACCCCCGACCATCTGGCCCGCCGCGTCCTGACCGTTGGCTTCGCCGCCGTCTGCTTCCAACCCCTTTACAACCAGGGCGTGTTCGGCTCCTGGGGCGGACCGGCCTACGCCCTGCTGGTGCTCGCCCTCCTTGTGCTCACCGCCCTGTGCGACGCGGTCCTGGCGGCCGCGCAGGCGCACGCCCGCACCCGGTGGCCGTTCGGCCCGCTGCTGAGGGACGAGCTGCGGGGGCTGCTCGGGATCGGGTCCGCCGTGTGCGCCACGGGCGCGGTGATGGCGCTGGGGGTCGCCGTCGCGGGACTGTGGGCGCTGCCGGTGTTCTGTCTGCCGCTGCTGCTCACCCAGCTCTCCCTGCGCAGGTACGCGGCCGTTCGGGCCACCTACCGGCAGACCATCGCCTCACTCGCGCGGGCCACCGAGGTCGCCGGGTACACCCCGGCCGGGCACGCCCGTCGGGTTGCCGCGCTGAGCGGGGCCGTGGGCCGGGACCTGGGGCTGTCCGGGACCGAACTGACCGTGCTGGAGTACGCGGCCCTGATGCATGACATCGGTCAGCTCAGCCTGGTCGACCCGGTGCCGGCCGGTGCCACCGCCGGGCTGCCCCAGGAGGAGCAGCGGCGCATAGCGCTCCTCGGCGGGGCCGTCGTACGGCAGACCGGGGTGGACGCGGCGGTCGCCGTGGTCGTGGAGCGGCAGGCCGACCCGTACTGGGAGCAGCCGGTGGCCGCGCGGATCGTACGGGCCGTGAACGCATACGAGGAGATGGCCAGGGAAGCAGGACCCGGTGGGCCGCTCAAGGCACTGGAGGAGCTGCGGCTGGGCACCGCCGGGGACTACGCGCCCGAGGTCGTGGAGTCGCTCGCCCGGGTGCTCTGGAATCAAGGGTGTGGCGCGACGGGGGTTCCCCCGGGCGTTGAGCTCCGGGGGAGCCTCGGGCAGGGTGGTGGCGGGTGACGGGCGCAACTGTCTGACCCTGCCTCTTGCTGGGTAACCCATGGGTAATGAGCGCCCTTCCTGCCGTACGTGGTTGGATGCGAGGGAGAGGGTGTCCGGGGGCACAAGCCAGCCCACTGTGCGGAACTGGAACTGGCAGGCGGGAATCGTGAGGATCTTCGGCAAGGGACGGCACCGGCCCTCCGCCTCCTGGCGGCAGGCCACAGATCGCGCGTTCACGCTGATCGGCGACGGCCGGTACGAGGACGCGGGCGAGCTGCTGACGCGCGCCGCCGACCTGGAGCCCTGGCTGTCGGAGTCCTGGTTCAACCTCGCCCTGCTGCACAAGTTCCGGCACGACTGGGAGCAGGCGCGGGCTGCCGGGCTCAGGGCCGTGGCGCTGCTCGACCGGGAGACCGGGGCACCTGACTGGTGGAACGTCGGTATCGCCGCGACCGCCCTGCAGGACTGGCCGCTGGCCCGGCGGGCCTGGCAGGCCTACGGGCTGCGGGTGCCGGGCGGAGCCGCCGTCTCCGGGGAGCCGCTCGGCATGGAGCTGGGCAGCGCGGCCGTACGGCTGTCGCCCGAGGGCGAGGCCGAGGTCGTGTGGGGACGCAGGCTCGATCCGGCGCGGGTCGAGGTGCTGTCCATTCCGCTTCCCTCGTCCGGGCGACGCTGGGGCGAGGTCGTACTGCACGACGGGGTGCCCCACGGGGAGCGGACCACGGCCACCGGGCATGCGTTCCCGGTCTTCGACGAGATCGAGCTGTGGGCCCCGTCACCCGTCCCCACCTGGGTGGTCCTGCTGGAGGCCGCGACCGAGGCCGACCGGGACGCGCTGGAGCAGCTGGCCGCCGACGCGGGCTTCGCCGCGGAGGACTGGTCGTCGTCCGTGCGGCTGCTGTGCCGGATGTGCTCGGAGTCGCGCATGCCGTCCGACGAGGGCGACGGCACCCATCTCGACCCGCACGACCACAGCGAACCCGGCCACCCGGGGCCGCTCGGCCATCGCACCGACGGGCAGCTGTGGGTGCCCGAGCGCGAGTGCGGGGTGGCTGCGCCGGCTTCGCTGGTGAGGGGGTTGCTGGACGGGTGGGTCGCGGACAGTCCGGACTCCAGGGATTGGCGGGATCTGGAAGAGGTCTGCTAGGGGGCGTTGCCGGCCGCGGGTTCGTCGTGGCTGGTCGCGCAGTTCCCCGCGCCCCTTCGGGGGGCGCGTGGCCCGTACCCTGTATCAGCAAGTTCACCCCCTGTTTTTGAGGAAGGCATCGTCGGTCATGGCGCAGCAGGACACCGATCAGCAGCACGCGGGCGTGCTCCCCGTGGACGACGAGGGCTTCGTCATCGACACCGAGGACGCGGAGGAGCGCGAGAACGCCTGGCGTGAGCGTGGCACCTCGCGGCCGATCACGGTCGTCGGGAACCCGGTGCTGCACAAGGAGTGCAAGGACGTCACCGAGTTCGGCGAGGAGCTCGAGCAGCTGGTCGCGGACATGTTCACCAGCCAGCGCACCGCCGAGGGCGTGGGCCTGGCCGCCAACCAGATCGGCGTCGATCTGAAGGTCTTCGTCTACGACTGCCAGGACGACGAGGGTGTCCGGCACGTCGGTGTGGTGTGCAACCCGAAGCTGGTCGACCTGCCCGCCGACAAGCGCCGCCTGGACGACAGCAACGAGGGCTGCCTGTCCGTGCCGACCGCCTACGCGCCGCTCGCCCGCCCGGACTACGCCGAGGTGACCGGGCAGGACGAGAAGGGCAACCCGGTCAAGGTCCGTGGCACCGGCTACTTCGCACGGTGTTTGCAGCACGAGACCGACCACCTGTACGGCTACCTGTACATCGACCGCCTGTCGAAGCGCGAGCGCAAGGACGCGCTGCGGCAGATGGCCGAGAACGAGCCGCGCTACCCCGTGGTCACCAACGACTGAGGCCCGCGCACACCTCTGTGACGCCTGATCAGGAACGTCCTGATCAGGCGTCGTTCGTTTGTGCCAGGCTTCGCACCGTCCGCGCATCGCATATTCGATCCTTTGTGCGCTTCTAGCAATCCACAATCAGTCACACAAGGGGGGAATCTCGGCACCGTGGGGTAGTGAGTGAAGCAAATCCGTTCCCAGATTGGTCAGTTGTAGGGCTGAATGGGAAGTGCGGGGATACGCAACGGCGCACGCCCGGCACGGTGAGAGGGGTGGGTGTGTGCTTCTGGCGGCTGAGAGGGGTTTGTTCGTGCATGCTTTCCCACACAGCACCACATGGATGCCGACGGCGGTCCTGGTCCCGCCGGCGCTGGCTCTGCCGTTGATCGAGTCGGCGTTTCCCCGGCAACGCCATCCGTATTGGCCGCGACTACAGGAGAAGACCCGCTTCTGGCTCCTGGAAAAGCGGCTCATGCCGGCGGACAAGGTGAAGGAATATGCCGACGGCCTGTGCTACACCGACCTCATGGCGGGCTACTACATGGGTGCCCCCGACGACGTCATGCAGGCCATCGCCGACTACAGCGCGTGGTTCTTCGTCTGGGACGACCGCCACGACCGCGACATCGTCCACGGCCGCACCGAGGACTGGCGGCGGCTCAGGTTCCGCCTCCACGCGGCCGTCGACTCACCCGGGCACCACGAGTCCCATCCCGACCCTGTGGTGGCGGGACTGGCGGACAGCGTGCGGCGGTTGTACTCGTTCCTGCCCCGGACCTGGAACACCCGGTTCGCCCGGCACTTCCACGCGGTGATCGAGGCGTACGACCGGGAGTTCCGCAACCGCGTCAGGGGATACGTTCCCGGGGTGGAGGAGTACCTCGCCCTGCGGCGCCTGACCTTCGCACACTGGATATGGACGGACCTGCTGGAGCCCAGCGCCGGATGCGAACTCCCGGACGCCGTGCGGAAACACCCGGCATACCGCCGTCCGGCACTGCTGAGCCAGGAATTCGCCGCCTGGTACAACGACCTCTGCTCACTCCCGAAGGAAATCGCGGGAAACGAGGTGCACAATCTCGGAATCAGTCTCATCACCCATGAGGGGCTGACTCTGGAAGAGGCAGTCGTGAAACTCAGGCGGCGCGTGGAGAATTGCGCGGAGCAGTTCCTCGAAGCGGAAATGGTCGCCCTGCGGTTCGCCGACCGGCTCGACGACGGCACCGTACCGGGAAAGGAACTCGGTGTCGCCGTACGGTCCTGCCTCAGCAATATGCGGAACTGGTTCAGTTCCGTCTACTGGTTTCACCACGAGTCCGGCCGGTACATGGTCGACAGCTGGGACGACCGGTCCACGCCCCCGTACGTCAACAACGAAGCGGCAGGTGAGAAATGACCGTCGAGTCGGTGAAACCCGCGGCACCCGAGGTGCCCGAGTCGATTGAGCCGCCCCTCGCGGGGGGAGGTGTCCCGGTCCTCGGCCACGGCTGGCAGCTGGTCCGCGACCCGCTGGCCTTCATGGCCGGGCTGCGCGAGCACGGCGACGTCGTACGGCTGAGGCTCGGCCCGAAGACGGTGTACGCCGTCACCGCCCCCGCGCTCACCGGCGCGATGGCGCTGAGCCCCGACTACAAGATCGACGGGCCGCTGTGGGAGTCCCTCGAAGGCCTGCTCGGCAAGGAGGGCGTGGCCACCGCGAACGGCCCCCGGCACCGGCGCCAACGACGCACCATCCAGCCCGCGTTCAGGCTCGACGCCATACCCGCGTACGGGTCGATCATGGAGGAGGAGGCGCACGGGCTGACCGAGCGCTGGCGGCCCGGCGAGACCGTCGACTGCACCTCGGAGTCCTTCCGGGTCGCCGTGCGGATCGCGGCCCGCTGTCTGCTGCGCGGCGAGTGCATGGACGAGCGCGCCGAGCGGCTGTGCGTCGCGCTCGCGACCGTCTTCCGCGGTATGTACCGCCGGATGGTCGTCCCGCTCGGACCGCTCTACCGGCTGCCGCTGCCGCCCAACCGGAAATTCAACCGGGCCCTGGCCGATTTACATCTGCTCGTCGACGAGATCGTCGCCGAGCGCCGGGCATCCGGTCAAAAGCCGGACGATTTGCTGACGGCATTGCTGGCGGCGAAGGACGAGAATGAGGAGCCCATCGGGGAACAGGAGATCCACGACCAGGTCGTCGCGATACTCACCCCCGGAAGCGAAACGGTCGCCTCCACGATCATGTGGCTGCTCCAGGTGCTCGCCGAACATCCGGAACACGCCGAGAAGGTACGTACCGAGGTCGAATCCGTGACCGGCGGCCGACCCGTCGGATTCGAGGACGTACGGAAGCTCACGCACACCAACAATGTCGTTGTCGAGGCGATGCGTTTGCGTCCCGCCGTATGGATACTGACGCGGCGCGCGGTGACCGACACCGCGCTCGGCGGCTATCGCATTCCGGCCGGGGCGGACATCGTCTACAGCCCGTACGCCATCCAGCGCGACGACCGGTCCTACGCGCACAACCTCGACTTCGACCCCGACCGCTGGTTGCCGGAACGCGCCAAGGACGTACCGAAATACGCCATGAGCCCGTTCAGCGTGGGCAATCGCAAGTGCCCCAGCGACCACTTCTCCATGGCCCAGCTCACCCTGATCACGGCGGCATTGTCGGCGAAGTACCGCTTCGAACAGGTCGGCGGGTCGAACGACGCGACCCGCGTGGGCATCACGCTCCGTCCGCACCGGCTGCTGCTGAAGCCCGTGCCATGGTGAGACACCCGTTTCCGGTGCGCGCTCAGGCGGCCCGCGGGCCCCGGAACGCGCGCCGGTAGGCGTTGGGAGTGGTCCCCAGGGCCCGTACGAACTGGTGGCGCAGCGCGGCCGCGGTGCCGAACCCGGTGCGCGCGGCGACGGCGTCCACCGTCTCGTCCGTGCCCTCCAGCAACTCCTGTGCCAGCAGCACGCGTTGACGCAGGATCCAGCGGTAGGGCGTGGTGCCCGTCTCCTGCTGGAAGCGGCGCGCGAAGGTGCGCGGTGCCATGAGTGCGCGGGCGGCCAACTGCTCGACGGTCACCTCCTCGTCGAGGTGCCGCTCCATCCACACCAGTACCTCGCCGACCGTGTCGCACGAGTCCCGGGGCAGCGGACGTTCGATGAACTGCGCCTGTCCGCCGTCCCGGTGCGGCGGCACCACCATCCGCCGGGCGATCTTGTTGGCGACCTCGGGCCCCTGTTCCTTGCGCACGATGTGCAGACAGGCGTCGATCCCGGCCGCGGTGCCGGCGGAGGTGATCACCGGGTCCTCGTCGACGTACAGGACGTCCGGTTCGACGCGGGTGCGCGGGAAGCGCCGGGCGAGCGCGTCCGCGTGCCGCCAGTGCGCGGCGCAGCGCCGCCCGTCGAGCAGTCCGGCGGCGCCCAGCACGAAGACGCCGGAGCAGACGCTGAGCACCCGGGCGCCCCGGTCCACGGCTCGACACAGGGCGGCGAGCAACTCGGGCGGATAGTCCCGCCCGACGTTCGTGTCCGAGGCCGGTACGGCGATCAGATCGGCCTCCTCCAGCCGGTCGAGGCCGTACGGCGTGGAGACGGTGAGCCCGTCGACATGGGTGCCCAGCGCCGGACCCTCGGCCGAGACCACGGCGAAGTCGTACGCCGGCAGCCCCTCGTCGCTGCGGTCGAGGCCGAACACCTCGCAGACGACTCCGAGTTCAAAGGGATGCACACCGTCGAGCAGGACGGTGGCCACGTTCCTCAGCATGCCTCCAGTGTGCCTCGGAAGTGGCAGCAATTCGAGGGTGTGCGGCAGTCCTGCCACTGTTTGTCAGGGGTGTTCGGCGCGACAGTGGTGACATGACTACAGCGCAGACAGAAGCCCTGATCGGAATGGCCGTCACCCTCGGGATCCTGGTCCTCCTGGTCCTCCCCTCACTGATCGGCATCGTGCACGACCGGCGCATCGACCGACAGCTCAGCAAGGCCCAGGAGGCCGGGAAGGCGGGACGGGATCAGAAGTCCTCGTCCAGGTCGACGGTGCCCTCCACCGCCACCTGGTACGCCGAGGGACGCCGCTCGAAGAAGTTGGTCAGCTCCTGAACCCCCTGCAGCTCCATGAAGGAGAAGGGGTTCTCGGAGCCGTACACCGGAGCGAAGCCGAGCCGGCTCAGCCGCTGGTCGGCGACGCACTCCAGGTACTGCCGCATCGACTCGGTGTTCATGCCCGGGAGGCCGTCACCGCACAGGTCGCGCGCGAACTGCAGCTCGGCCGCGACGGCCTCCCGCAGCATGTCGGTGACCTGCCGCTGAAGCTCGTCGTCGAAGAGGTCCGGCTCCTCCTTGCGGACCGTGTCCACCACCTCGAAGGCGAAGGACATGTGCATCGTCTCGTCGCGGAACACCCAGTTGGTGCCGGTGGCCAGACCGTGCAGCAGACCCCGGCTGCGGAACCAGTAGACGTAGGCGAAGGCACCGTAGAAGAACAGGCCCTCGATGCACGCGGCGAAGCAGATGAGGTTGAGCACGAAGCGGCGCCGGTCGGCCTTCGTCTCCAGGCGCTCCAGCTTCTCCACCGAGTCCATCCACTTGAAGCAGAACGCGGCCTTCTCACGGATGGAGGGGATCTTCTCCACGGCCGCGAAGGCCGCGGCGCGGTCCTCCGGGTCGGGGAGACAGGTGTCCAGCAGCGTCAGATAGAACTGGACGTGCACGGCCTCCTCGAAGAGCTGGCGGCTCAGATAGAGCCGTGCCTCGGGGGAGTTGATGTGCTTGTAGAGGGTCAGCACCAGGTTGTTGGCCACGATCGAGTCGCCCGTCGCGAAGAACGCGACCAGACGCCCGATCAGATGCTGCTCACCCGACGTCAGCTTCGCGAGGTCGGCTACGTCCGAGTGGAGGTCGACCTCCTCCACGGTCCAGGTGTTCTTGATGGCGTCCCGGTAGCGCTCGTAGAAGTCGGGGTAGCGCATGGGGCGGAGAGTCAGCTCGAAGCCCGGGTCGAGCAGGTTTTTGGCTTCGGTGGTCATTACTGGCAGGCCTCGCAGGACTCGGGGTTCTCAAGGGAGCAGGCGACGGCGTCGGGGTCGGCGACCTGCTGGACGGGGACGGTGGTCTGCGCCTGGGCGGCGCGGGCGATGCGGGTCGCCGGGCGCGAGCGCAGGTAGTACGTCGTCTTCAGACCCTGCTTCCAGGCGTACGCGTACATCGAGGAGAGCTTGCCGATGGTCGGCGTCTCCATGAAGAGGTTCAGGGACTGCGACTGGTCGAGGAACGGGGTCCGGTCCGCGGCCATGTCGATCAGCCCGCGCTGCGGGATCTCCCACGCCGTACGGTACAGCGCCCGTACGTCGGCCGGGATCCACGCGAAGTCCTGCACCGAGCCGCCCGAGTCGCGCAGCGCCTCACGGGTGCGGGCGTCCCAGACGCCGAGCTCCTTGAGGTCCCTCACCAGGTACGAGTTGACCTGGAGGAACTCTCCCGACAGGGTCTCGCGCTTGAACAGGTTGGAGACCTGCGGCTCGATGCACTCGTACACGCCCGCGATCGAGGCGATCGTGGCGGTCGGCGCGATCGCGAGGAGCAGCGAGTTGCGCATGCCGACGGCGGCGATCCGCTCGCGCAGGGCGGCCCAGCGCTCCGGCCAGGCGAGTTCCGCGCCGTAGTGGTCGGGGTGCAGGACGCCCCTGGCGCTGCGGGTCTTCTCCCAGGCCGGGAGCGGGCCGCTCCGCTCGGCGAGGTCGGCGGAGGCCTCGTACGCGGCGAGCATGATCCGCTCGGCGATCCGGGTCGACAGGGCGCGCGCCTCGGGCGAGTCGAACGGCAGCCGCAGCTTGAAGAAGACGTCCTGCAGCCCCATCGCGCCGAGGCCGACGGGACGCCACTTGGCGTTGGACCGGCCGGCCTGCTCGGTCGGGTAGAAGTTGATGTCGACGACACGGTCGAGGAAGGTGACGGCCGTGCGGACCGTCTCGTCCAGCCGCTCCCAGTCGATGTCCCCGTCGACGACGAACGCGCCGAGGTTGACCGACCCCAGGTTGCAGACCGCCGTCTCCCCGTCGTCCGTGACCTCCAGGATCTCCGTGCAGAGGTTGGAGGAGTGGACGACATGGCCCGGCTCGGCCGTCTGGTTGGCGGTGCGGTTGGCGGCGTCCTTGAAGGTCATCCAGCCGTTGCCGGTCTGCGCCAGGGTGCGCATCATGCGGCCGTAGAGGTCACGGGCGGGAATGGTCTTCTTCGCGAGCCCGTCCGCCTCCGCCTTGCGGTACACGGCGTCGAACTCCGCGCCCCACAGGTCCACCAGCTCCGGCACGTCCGACGGGGAGAACAGCGACCACTGCCCGTCGGCGTCGACCCGGCGCATGAACTCGTCCGGGATCCAGTGCGCGAGGTTGAGGTTGTGCGTACGCCGGGCGTCCTCACCGGTGTTGTCGCGCAGCTCCAGGAACTCCTCGATGTCAAAGTGCCAGGTCTCCAGGTAGACCGCGGCCGCGCCCTTGCGCCGGCCGCCCTGGTTCACGGCGGCGACGGAGGCGTCGAGGGTCTTCAGGAACGGGACGATGCCGTTGGAGTGCCCGTTGGTGCCGCGGATCAGCGAACCACGGCTGCGGATGCGGGAGTACGACAGCCCGATGCCACCGGCGTGCTTCGAGAGCCGGGCCACCTGGTGGTAGCGGTCGTAGAGGGAGTCCAGCTCGTCCAGCGGGGAGTCGAGGAGGTAGCAGGACGACATCTGGGGGTGCCGCGTGCCGGAGTTGAAGAGCGTGGGGGAGGAGGGCAGATAGTCGAGGCGGCTCATGAGCCCGTAGAGCGCGGCGACTTCGTCGACGGAGCGGGAGGACTCGTCCTCGGCGAGACCCGCGGCGACCCGCAGCATGAAGTGCTGGGGCGTCTCGACGACCTTGCGGGTGATGGGGTGGCGCAGCAGATAGCGGCTGTGCAGGGTGCGCAGGCCGAAGTAGCCGAAGCGGTCGTCGGCCGACGGGTCGACCAGGGCGTCGAGCCGCTCGGCGTGCAGCCGTACGAACGCGGCGGTGCGGTCGGCGATCAGCCCCTCGCGGTGCCCCACGGCGACGGACCCGGTGAAGGACGTCACGCCCTGCGAGGCGGCCTCGGCGCGGATGGAGAGGGTCAGCAGCCGGGCGGCCAGCCGGGAGTAGGCCGGGTCCTCGGAGATGAGGCCGGCCGCCGCCTCCGTGGCCAGCTCGCGCAGCTCCGTCTCGTCCGCCCGGGTGGACCGTCCGCGCAGCGCGGCGGCGGCGACGCGGCCGGGGTCGGTGTCGGGCAGGTCGGCGGTCAGCTCGGTCAGGGTCCGCAGCAGCGCGGCACCGGGACCGACGGTCTCCAGGCGGGTCGCTGAATCCGGTTCGGCTGGCGCGATGGTCACGTGGGGCTCTCCCTGGCTCGGCACGGGGGCCTTGCGCAGGGCAGGGGGCAGCACACGAGCGCACGCGGCGTCGCGTCCACCGGCCCATTCCACGAGGCCCGGACGTCGGGGCACCCGGGCCGGACGGCCGGGTGCGCTGTCGGCAGGTCCTCGGACTGACACGAGCGCGCTTCGACCCCCGGGGGGCGGATACGCGCAAGTACACCGTTGCGGGACAGTTCCGGATTCGCACCGGATTCCCCTGCGGCGACAGCGAGCATGAGCATACATCTAGTGCCTGGCTGCCGTGCCACCCCCAGATGTTGTGTCGTGGCGGTATCAGAGCGTCAACTCGTAGGTGAGGAGTGTGATGTCGTCGAGGTGGGGGAGGGGATTCCAGTCCCGCTCTGGTGTGCGGACGAAGCCCATGCGTTCGTAGATGCGATGGGCGGCCCGCATGGAGCGCTGGGTGGACAGCACGACCCGTACGCAGCCCGGTGTGGCCCGCGCGCGATCGACACAGGCGCGCACCAGGGCCTCCCCGACGCCGCGACTGCGTGCCGCGTGGCCGACCGCGAGCATCCGTATCTCGGCCTCTCCGGCGCGGGCGATGTCGGCCATGGGCCCGCCCGCCGGTACGAAGGTGACGCCGCCGAGCAGTTCGCCGTCCGCCACGGCGGCCAGTACCTCCGCGGCGGCCGCGCGCTTGGCCACGTCTCTGAGCTCGCCGAGGTACCCGTCGCTCTCCCCGAAGTCGAGGAGGCCGTCCTGGAGATAGGCCTGGGCGGTGATCTCGCCCAGGGTGCCGTACTCGTCCGGGGCCGTCCGCCTGATCTCGATGTCCATGGGACCGAGTGTGCAGGACGGGTACGACAACGGGCCGCCGGATTTTCTCCGACGGCCCGTTCTTGCCTGCCCTCAGCGGCCGGTGTCGTCAGCGGCTCGCGTCCGCGGTGACCGGCGTCCTCAGTGGCCCGCGTCCGCGGTCGCCGGCGGCAGCTCCACCTGGACGCCCGGGTCGCCGGAGTCCGCCGTGTAGTCCGCCGGGCTGGTCTCGTCGACGCCCTCGGGGGCCTTCAGCGCCTTCAGGACGAAGGTCAGCACCACCGTGACGGCCACGTTGAGCACGAACGCGGTGAGGCCGATGTAGCCGATCTCCCCGATGCCCGGGATCTCCTCGGCCGAGCCGCCGAAGTGCTTCTGCGTCGGTGAGGCGACGCCGTACGCGGCGACGGTGCCGTACACCATGCCGACCGCCCAGCCCGCGAGCAGCGCCCAGCGGTGGAACCAGCGGCTGAACAGGCCGCCGACCATGGCCGGGAAGGTCTGCAGGATCCAGATGCCGCCGAGCAGCTGGAAGTTGATGGCGACCGTCTTGTCCATCGTCAGGACGAAGACCAGCGCGCCCACCTTCACCAGGAGGGAGACCAGCTTGGAGACCTTGGTCTCCTGCGCGGGCGTGGCGTCCGGCTTGATGAAGTCCTTGTAGATGTTGCGGGTGAACAGGTTCGCGGCCGCGATGGACATGATGGCCGCGGGGACGAGGGCACCGATGCCGATCGCCGCGAAGGCCACGCCCGCGAACCAGTCCGGGAACATGTTCTCGAACAGCTGCGGGATGGCCAGCTGGCCGTTCTGCACCTTGACGTCCGCCGCGATCGCCATGAAGCCCAGCAGGGCCAGCAGGCCGAGCATGAGGGAGTACAGCGGCAGGATCGTGGTGTTGCGGCGGATCACGTCACGGCTCTTCGAGGAGAGCGTCGCGGTGATCGAGTGCGGGTACATGAAGAGCGCGAGCGCGGAGCCCAGTGCCAGCGTGGCGTACGTCCACTGGCCGGCCTCCGGCGGGGCGAGAGCGCCGCGCGGCTTGCCGGTCGCCGGGTTGACCTGGCTGAACGCGTCGCCCGCCTTGGTGAAGATGTCGTCGAAACCGCCCAGCTTGATGGGGATGTAGATGATCGCCACCGCGATGACGATGTAGATCAGCGCGTCCTTCACGAACGCGATCAGGGCGGGCGCCCGCAGGCCCGAGGAGTAGGTGTACGCGGCCAGCACGCCGAAGGCGATCAGCAGCGGCAGGTCCTTGACGAACCAGTGGGTGCTCTCGCCGCCGCCGACGCCCATCACGTCGAGGACGGCCTGGATGCCGACCAGTTGGAGCGCGATGTAGGGCATCGTCGCCAGGATTCCGGTGACCGCGACCGCCAGCGACAGGCCCTTGGAGCCGAAGCGGCCGCGCACGAAGTCCGAGGTCGTCACATAGCCGTGTCGGTGGGACACCGACCACAGGCGCGGAAGGAACATGAAGATCAGCGGGTAGACGAGGATCGTGTACGGCACGGCGAAGAAGCCGGCCGCGCCCGCCGCGTAGATCGCCGCCGGTACGGCGACGAAGGTGTACGCCGTGTACAGGTCGCCGCCGAGCAGGAACCAGGTGATCCAGGTGCCGAACGACCGTCCGCCCAGGCCCCATTCGTCGAGGCTGTGCTCGTTGTCGGCCCTGCGCCAGCGGGCGGCCAGGAAGCCCATGACCGTGACGGCCAGGAAGAAGAAGACGAACACGCCGAGCGCGACGCCGTTCACACCGTCCTTCACTTCGACGCACCCCCGCTTCGCCGGGCCGCCGCGCGGGCGCGCTGGTCACGCTGCCACAGCTTGTACGCGGTCATCGTCAGCGCGGTGGAGATGACCACCCACAGCATCTGGTACCAGTAGAAGAACGGGATCCCGCTGAACTCGGGGTCCGTCCTGGCGTAGGAGCCGACCCACAGCATCGCCACGAAGGGCGCGATCAGACAGAGGGCGATGACGACGCGCAAGGGCGTCACCACCGCCGCTCCGGTCACATCCGAGGTATCCGACATCGTGCGACTCCGTCCCCTCGCAGATCACCACTGATCACTACTGATCACACGTGTAATGCGCAGGCAATCTAGGCGACGTCGTCACACAAGTGGAAGACCTCATCCTCATATCGGCATGTCGATTCTGTGCAGAAGTCGCCGCAGCGGCAGCGGAACCCCCGCACATGACGGTCGTACGGGGACGCGTCGGTCAACTCCCTTACGCAACAGCCGCTTGAGCCGGGCCGGGCATCACTCCGCGGGACGCTCGAGCCGGAGCGGGCGTCACTCCGCGGGACGCTTGAGGCGGGCCACGAACTTGTAGCGGTCGCCGCGGTAGACCGACCGCACCCATTCCACCGGCTTGCCCTCCCGGTCCAGGGAGTGGCGGGAGAGCATCAGCATCGGGAGGCCCACGTCGGTGCCGAGCAGGCCCGCCTCGCGCGGGGTGGCCAGGGAGGTCTCGATGGTCTCCTCGGCCTCCGCGAGGTGGACGTCGTACACCTCGGCGAGCGCGGTGTAGAGGGACGTGTACTTGACGAGCGACCTGCGCAGCGCCGGGAAGCGCTTGGCCGAGAGGTGGGTCGTCTCGATGGCCATCGGCTCGGCGTTGGCCATGCGCAGCCGCTCGATGCGCAGTACCCGCCCGCCGGCCGTGATGTCGAGCAGTTCGGCGAGCCGGTCGTCGGCGGTGATGTAGCCGATGTCCAGCAGCTGCGAGGTCGGCTCCAGTCCCTGGGCGCGCATGTCCTCCGTGTAGGAGGTGAGTTGCAGCGCCTGGGAGACCTTCGGCTTGGCGACGAAGGTGCCCTTGCCCTGGATGCGCTCCAGCCGGCCCTCGACGACCAGCTCCTGCAGGGCCTGGCGGACGGTGGTGCGCGAGGTGTCGAACTCGGCCGCGAGCGTGCGCTCCGGCGGGACCGGCGTGCCCGGCGGCAGCGTCTCCGTCATGTCGAGCAGGTGCTTCTTCAAGCGGTAGTACTTGGGCACGCGCGCGGTACGGACGGTCGCCCCAGCCTCGTTCTCCGCACTGCTGACGTCGGTGCTCATGCTCTGCCTTCCCGGCTCCGTATGCCGAAGTGACCGACATTCCATCGGTCCCGGCTCACATCGTGGCACGGCTTCGTGTGACAGGGGTCCACCCGCACGCTCCGTGATCTCCCTGTATACCTTTGCGCCCCCCGTTGGTCTAGTCCATCGGGAGTCCCGGTCCCAGTGGTCCACCGGAACTGGTCCGTCCGATCTGTCGCTTGCGGAATGAAAGGTCCCTGCATATCTCGGTCCCATCACGGACGCCTGGAGCCCGCCTGAACACCCTTGACAGGCCTATTGGTCTGGGCCAAGCTCCCCGTACTGGTCTACACCATTGGTCCAGGTCCCGGCCCCATGGGCGGTACGAAGCGCGGGCCTGCTCGGCGGATCAGGTCGGAGTAAAGCAACCGAACCTGATCAGCGCCGGTGAGCGGGGTCTGGTGCGTGCAGCTGCAAGGCGGAGGAGGGAGTCGACGCGGAGCGTCGGCGACCGACGACAACGCCGCAGATGTGCGTGCCAGACCCCGCGTCTCCGGCATGATCCGCCGAGCAGGCCCGGCTCGCCGCGGGGAGGCAGGGGGGTTTGTGGCATCCCTGAGGAGGGTGGCGTGAAGCGCAAGCTGATAGCCGCGATCGGTATCGCGGGCATGGTCGTCTCCATCGCGGCGTGTGGCAGTGACAAGAAGGACGACGGCAAGGCACAGGGGTCGGACGCCAAGGAGCTGACCGTCTGGCTCACCGTGGACGCCCAGAACAACTGGCCCAACCTGGTCAAGGCGGCCGACGCCGCGGTGCAGAAGAAGCACCCGGGCATCAAGATCAAGCACGAGTACTACGGCTGGCCGGACAAGAACACCAAGCTGGACGCCGTCCTCGCCACCGACAAGGCCCCCGACGTGGTCGAGATGGGCAACACCGAGATGCTCGGCTACATGGTCAAGGGCGCCTTCGCACCCGTCGACGCCGCGCAGTTCGGCAACTCCTCCGCCTGGCTGGACGGCCTCAAGGCCTCCGTGACGTACGACGGCAAGACCTATGGTGTGCCGTACTACGCCGGCGGCCGGGTCGGCACCTGGCGCAAGGACATCGCGGCCGCGTCCGGCATCAAGGCGCCCCCGAAGACCTACGCGGAGCTGACCGCCGACCTGGACAAGATCCAGAAGAAGCAGGGCGCCAAGTTCAACGCCTGGTACCAGCCCACCCGTGACTGGTACGCGGCCATGTCCTTCGTCTACGACGCGGGCGGCTCCATCGCCGTCGAGTCCGGCGGCCAGTGGAAGGCGAACCTCTCCTCGCCCGAGTCCCTCAAGGGCCTGAAGGAGTTCAAGACCGTCCTCGACAAGTACATGCACGGCGACAAGACCAAGGACGAGTCCGACCGCTACATCGTCTACGGACAGGGCAAGTCGGACCTGATCTTCGGTGCGGCGTGGGAGGGCGCGACCGCGGCCGACCCGAAGAACGACAAGAGCGGCAAGCTCAAGGACAACCTCGAGAACTTCGTGATGCCCGGCCCGTCCGGCAAGAACCTGCCGGTCTTCCTGGGCGGCTCCGACCTCGCCATCCCGGTGAAGTCCAAGGCCCAGGGCGTCGCCGCCGAGTGGATCAACGCCTTCACCGGTCCCGAAGGCCAGAAGGGCCTGATGGCCAAGGGCAACCTGCCCAACAACAAGACCGACCTCGCCACCCTGAAGAACGACCCGGCGACCGTCGTCCCGGCCACCGCGGCCGAGTCCAACTGGTTCGTCCCGATGGCCCCCGGCTGGGGCCAGGTCGAGAAGGCCCAGGTCCTGCAGACCATGCTGCAGAACATCGGCACCGGCAAGAAGTCGGTCGCGGCGGCGGCCAAGGAGGCCGACGCCGCGATTGACAAGGTCATCAACACCAATTGAACCCTCCACCGTCTATTGGAGCGGTGAATTCCTGGCTCACGTCGCCCGGCCGCTCATCGAGCGGCCGGGTCCTACACGATCAGCACCAGCCGGGTTGGAACCAGCCCGGTTCATGTAGAGCCTGCAACGTTGCTGCGCCAGCTTGGTTCTCGCTGGCACAGCGTAACCGTACCACTTCGTACAGCTACGGAGTGCGGCTTCCTGTACGACGAGGCACGCTGAGGAGCGCTTGATGAGTGCCGCAGACACGACCACCCCCGCCAAGGTGCCGCCGCCGCGGCAGGCGCCGCCACCCGACGTCCCGCAACGGCCACGCGGAAAGCGGACGTCGAGCGGGGCGGCCACCCCCTGGCTGCTGCTCGCGCCGTGTCTGCTGATCCTCGCCCTGGTGATGGGCTATCCGCTGGTCCGGCTGGTCACCCTGTCCTTCCAGGAGTTCGGGCAGTCCCAGCTGTGGGGCTTCAAGCCGGCCGAGTCGGTCGGGTTCGCCAACTTCTCCAAGGTGCTGGGCGACGGCGAGTTCTGGCAGGTCGTCGTGCGCACGGTGGTGTTCGCGGTCGGCTCGGTCGTCTTCACCATGGTCCTCGGCATGCTGGTCGCCCTGCTGCTCCAGCGGGTCTCCGGCTGGGTGAAGACCCTCGTCAACATCGCGCTGGTTGCCAGCTGGGGCATGCCCGTCATCGTCGCCACCACGGTCTTCAAGTGGCTCTTCGACGCCGATTACGGCATCCTCAACGCCCTGCTGAGCAAGCTGCCGGGCGTCGACCTGATCGGCCACAACTGGTTCGCGAGCGGGCCCGAGGGGCTGGCCGTGATCATGCTCCTGGTGGTCTGGGGAGCGGTCCCCTTCGTGGTCATCACGCTCAGCGCCGGTCTCACCCAGGTCCCCAAGGAGCTGGAGGAGGCGGCCCGGCTGGACG
This sequence comes from Streptomyces sp. HUAS 15-9, assembly GCF_025642155.1. Classification (NCBI taxonomy): domain Bacteria; kingdom Bacillati; phylum Actinomycetota; class Actinomycetes; order Kitasatosporales; family Streptomycetaceae; genus Streptomyces; species Streptomyces qianjiangensis. The sequence continues at coordinate 5,798,334 of NZ_CP106798.1, forward strand.
GCGCGGGCTCCTGGGGCGTCTTCCGGTACGTCACCCTGCCCATCCTCAAGCCGATCGTCGTGATGCTCACGACCCTGTCGGTCATCTGGGACATGGGTGTCTTCCCGCAGGTCTTCGTGATGCGCAACAACCATCCGGAGGCCGAGTTCCAGCTCCTCACCACCTACTCCTACGACCGCGCCTTCGTGGTCAACGACTACGCGCAGGGTTCGGCGATCGCCCTGATCACCGTGGTGCTGCTGCTGGCGGTGGTCGCCGTCTACATGCGTCAGATGCTGAAGATCGGAGAGGTCGAATGAGTGCCCTCGCTCCCCAGGCGCGCCGGCGGCCGAAGCTCGGCTGGAACCTCCTCGGTCTGCTCGTCTTCGCCGCCGCGGGCTTCCCCGTCTACTGGATGGTCAACACGGCGTTCAAGCCCGCGAAGGACGCCATCGACCCGGACCCGAGCCTGCTGCCCACGGGCCTCACGCTCGGCAACTTCCGCCGGGCACTGGACATCGCCGACTTCTGGGGCCCGGTCGGCCGCAGCCTGATCGTGTCCCTGACCGTGGTGGCGATCGGCATCGTCGTCGGCATGCTGGCCGCGCTCGCCATCTCCCGGTTCGCCTTCCGCGGCCGCAAGATCGTGATCGTCGGCATCCTGGCGGTGCAGATGGTGCCGCTGGTCGCCATGATCATCCCGGTCTTCCTGCTGCTGAACGACCTGAACCAGTACGACAAGCTCTCCGGCCTGATCATCACCTATCTGACCTTCATCCTGCCCTTCACGGTGTGGACGCTGCGCGGATTCATCGTCAACATCCCCAGGGAACTGGAGGAGGCCGCGATGGTGGACGGCTGCTCCCGCACCGGCGCCTTCATCCGCGTCGTCTTCCCCCTTCTCGCCCCCGGCATGGTCGCCACCTCGGTCTACGGCTTCATCCAGGCCTGGAACGAGTATCTGTACGCCCTGATGCTGCTCAGCCAGGAGCACCAGACCGCGACCGTGTGGCTCGGCAACTTCACCACCAAGCACGGCACCGAATACGCCCCGATGATGGCCGGCGCCACCATGATGGCCGTGCCGATCGTCGCCCTCTTCCTCCTCGTCCAGCGCAAGATGGCCGCGGGCCTGACCGCGGGCGCAGTGAAGGGATAACGCCACTCGATGACGACATTCGCCAGCGGTACCACCGCGTCCAACTCCAAGGACGGCCTGACGCGCGACGCCCTCACCGTCCTCCAGCCCGGCTTCCCCGGCACCACGGCCCCCGACTGGCTGCTGCGCCGCCTCGGCGAAGGCCTGGCGTCCGTGGGCCTGTTCGGCCGCAACATCGCCTCGCCGGAACAACTGTCCGCCCTGACCGACCGGTTGCGGGCGGAACGGGACGACGTCCTGGTCGCGATCGACGAGGAGGGCGGGGACGTGACCCGCCTCGAGGTGCGGACCGGTTCCTCCTTCCCCGGCAACCACGCCCTGGGCGCGGTCGACGACGTAGAGCTGACCCGGGAGGTGGCCCTCGAACTCGGCCGCCGCCTCGCGGCCTGCGGCGTCAACCTCAACTGGGCCCCGTCCGCGGACGTCAACTCCAACCCCGCCAACCCGGTCATCGGTGTCCGCTCCTTCGGCGCCGACACCGACCTGGTCGCCCGGCACACGGCGGCCTATGTCACCGGCCTGCAGTCCGCCGGAGTCGCCGCCTGCACCAAGCACTTCCCCGGCCACGGCGACACGGCCGTCGACTCCCACCACGCCCTGCCCCGCATCGACGCGGACGCCACACTGCTCGCCTCCCGCGAACTGGCCCCCTTCCGCACCGCGATCGAGGCCGGCACCCGGGCCGTGATGAGCGCCCACATCCTGGTCCCGGCCCTGGACCCGGACCACCCGGCGACCCTGTCCCACCGGGTGCTCACCGAACTGCTGCGCGGCGAGCTCGGCTACGACGGCCTGATCGTCACCGACGGCATGGAGATGCAGGCCATCGCCGCCACCTACGGCATCGAGCGCGGCAGCGTCCTCGCCATCGCCGCGGGCGCCGACGCCATCTGCGTGGGCGGCGGCCTCGCCGACGACGAGACGGTACGGCGTCTGCGGGACGCCCTCGTCACGGCGGTCCGCTCCGGCGAACTCCCCGAGGAGCGCCTGGCGGACGCGGCGCAGCGGGTCCGCGCCCTCGCGCGCTGGGCGGCGGCCCCCACCGACGAGCCCGCCGCCACCGCACGGCCCGACATCGGCCTCGTCGCCGCCCGACGCGCGCTCACCGTCACCCGCGCCGACTCGTACGTGCCTGCGGCCTCGGCCCCGTACGTCGCCGCCTTCACCCCCGTCGCGAACATCGCCGTCGGTGACGAGACCCCCTGGGGCGTCGCCGCGGAGCTGGGCCGACTGCTGCCCGGCACGGAGACGGGGAGCTTCGCGGGGGAGGACGCGGCGTCGGCGGCGCTCGTCGCGGCGGGCGACCGCCGGATCGTGGCCGTCGTCCGCGACGAGCACCGGCACCCCTGGATGGCTGCGGCCCTCGGCACCCTCCTGGCGGCCCGCCCGGACACCATCGTGGTCGAGATGGGCGTTCCCCAGTCCCCGGCACGCGGCGCCCTGCACATCGCCACGCACGGCGCGGCCCGGGTCTGCGGCCGCGCGGCGGCGGAGGTCATCGCGGGCCCGTAGTCCGGGCGGAGCACCCTGCCCACATGACCGGAAAGCGCCGGGCCCCGCAGGGGAGTCCGGCGCCTTCCGGCATGCCGAGAAGGTCAGATCCCCTGCCAGTCCGGCTTGTTGGCGTACGTGTGCCGGAAGTAGTCCGCCAGCTTCAGCTTGGACGCGGCCGCCTCGTCGACGACCACGGTCGCGTGCGGGTGCAGTTGAAGGGCTGAAGCCGGGCAGACCGCGGCCACCGGCCCCTCCACGGTCGCGGCGACCGCGTCCGCCTTGCCCTCGCCGGTGGCGAGCAGCACCAGGTGCCGCGCCTCCAGGATCGTGCCTATGCCCTGGGTGATGACGTGATGCGGCACCTGCTCGATGTCCCCGTCGAAGAAGCGCGCGTTGTCGATCCGGGTCTGCTCGGTCAGCGTCTTGATCCGCGTGCGCGAGGCGAGGGAGGAGCACGGCTCGTTGAACCCGATGTGCCCGTCGGTGCCTATCCCGAGCAGCTGCAGGTCCACCCCGCCGGCCTCGGCGAGCGCCCTGTCGTACGCCGCGCACGCCGCCCGCACGTCCTCCGCAGTGCCGTCCGGCCCCATGAACGCGGCCATCTTGATCCCGAGCGGCTCCAGCACCTCCCGCCGCAGCACCGAGCGGTAGGACTCCGGGTGCTCCGCGGGCAGCCCCACATACTCGTCGAGCTGTGCGATCCGGGCCCGTGAGATGTCCACCGCGCCGGAGCGCACCGTGGCCGTCAGCGCCTGGTAGATGGGCAGCGGGGTCGAGCCGGTGGCCACACCGAGCAGCGCTTCGGGCTTGCGCCGCAGCAACTGTGTCATGGCCTCGGCGATCAGTTCGCCACCCGCCTCGGCGTCCGGAACGATGACAACTTCCACGCTGGGCCTGCCGTTCTGGAGAGGGCTGGAAGGTCTATGTGGTTTAGACCAATCTAACACCCACCCCGCACGGACGGCGCCCCTTCCCAAGGGGTGGAATAGGACCTGTTGACGTTCCGACACCGAGCCGGCACCGAGCCTGCAGCGAACCAGAGCGCCCCGCGTGCCCCGGGAGGACTCACCATGACTGTCGCGACTCCGGACCCCCTCGTCGACCGCCCGGGCCGGGTCGTGGCCCGCGAGATGGCCGAACAGCCCGCCGTGCTCCGCAGGATCCTGGACGAGGGAGCCCCGGCCGTCCGGCAGGTGGCCCAGGAGATCGCCGCCGCCGGCCCCGCTTCGTCCTGCTGACCGCCCGCGGCACCTCCGACAACGCCGCCCTGTACGCCAAGTACCGCCTCGAGATCCGCCTGGGCTTGCCCTGTGGCCTCACCTCCATGTCGACCACCACGGCCTACGGCGCCCGCCCCGACCTCACCGATGTCCTCGTCGTGACCGTCAGCCAGTCCGTTGGCTCCCCGGACCTGGTCGCCTCCACCCGGGCCGCGCGTGAGGCCGGCGCGATCACCCTCGCCGTGACCAACGACCCGGACTCCCCGCCGGCCGGCGTCTCCGAGTGCCACATCGACATCCTGGCCGGACCGGAGAAGGCACTACCGGCCACCAAGACGTACACGGCCTCCCTCCTCGCTCTCTGTCTCAGAGGCGCTCGGCGTCCCCCGGCACGCCCGCTCCGCCCTGATCGCGAACGCGGTGCCGCCCGCCTCCTCGATCGCGGCGACCGGCTTCTCGGCCGCCTTCTCCTCGTGCCCGTAGTGCACCGCGACCCGGGCTCCGTCCCGTCCCAGCCGCTCTGCGACGCCGCGTCCGATTCCCCTGCTCGCCCCCGTGACGAGTGCCGTCCTGCCGCTGAACACGCCCCCATGCCGGCGCCCCCTCCATATTTTCTAGCGGTCGCTACAGAAAAAAACCGTACAACATCCCGCCGACATTTCTCTAGGGTCCGCTATAAAATACCCCCCATGGTGCGAAGCGAGGAGACGAAACCGCAGGCCGGGGCGGCGACCAGGGTGCGCGGCCGCCCCCGCTCCTTCGACCGCGAGACGGCGCTGGAGAAGGCCGTCATGGCCTTCTGGGAGCGCGGCTACGAGGCGACCTCCGTCTCCGACCTCACCCGGATCATGGGTATCGGCGCCCCGAGCCTGTATGCGGCCTTCGGGGACAAGCGCTCCCTGTTCGAGGAGGTGGTGCGGGTCTACGCCGGGTCGTACGGCTCGTTCACGCGCCGCGCCCTGGACGAGGAGGTGACGGCCCGCGCCGCGGTGGAGCGGCTGCTGCGCGAGGCGGCGGTGGAGTTCACCGATCCCGGCCATCCGTACGGCTGCCTGGTGACTCATGCCGCGACCAACTGCACGACTCCCGAGGTCGAGGAGGCCCTGCGGCGCCGGCGCAACGCCGACGTGGCCGCCCTCGAGAGCCGTATAAAAGCGGACGTCGCGACCGGTGAGCTGCCGGAAGGGACCGACGCCGGCGCGCTCGCCCGCCATGCGGCCGCCGTCTTCCAGGGCATGTCCCAGCAGGCGCGCGACGGCGCGAGTCGTGAGGAACTCGAGGCGGTCGCGGAAATTGCCATGGCCATCTGGCCCCGCAGCTGACCCGGGCGGGCTAGGCTGCAATTCGTCAACTGTGAACAGCCTCCAATGCGTGGACACACAACGTGGTCTAGTCCACAATGCGTAGGGAGGCCTGCGTGCGGTATGACCGCGACGCAGCCGCACACTTCCGTCTTCCCCGCACAGGAGGGCGGACCGAGGACCCGGAGCTCTCTGCCCTGACTGCCCCGGTTCCTCATCCTTCGGCCGACCGGGACCGCACACCCCACGGCCGATACTGCTCCGGGCTGCGGTGCCGGGAGGGTTGAGGGTCCCTCCCAGGCGCCGCGGCCCGCGGGTGTTTTCGGCCGATCACAAATGCCCGGGTACGCTCGCACACGTGCCCTCCATGAACGAACTCGTACGCCAGCACACAGCCCTCGACGACTCCGATCTCGAGTGGCTCCACCTGCTGGTCTCGGAGTGGCAGCTGCTCTCCGACCTGTCCTTCGCCGACCTGGTCCTGTGGGTTCCCACTCTCGACGGCACGCGGTACGTCTCGGTCGCCCAGATGCGGCCCAACACAGGCCCCACCTCCTACCAGGACGACATGGTCGGCCACCTCGTGCCGCGCGGCCGCCGGCCCATGCTGGACGCGGCGCTCGACGAGGGCCGGATCGTGCGCGAGGGCGACCCGGAGTGGCGCGAGGAGGTCCCCGTACGGGTCGAGTCCATCCCCGTACGGCGGGAGGGGCGGGTCCTCGGTGTCATCGCCCGCAACACCAATCTGCTCACCGTCCGGACCCCGAGCCGCCTGGAGCTGACCTACCTCCAGAGCGCGTCCGACCTTGCGCAGATGATCGCGGCCGGTTCCTTCCCCTTCCCCAACCAGCAGGTCGACATGGATGCCTCGCCGCGCGTCGGCGACGGCCTGATCCGGGTCGACGCGGACGGCATCGTCCAGTACGCCTCACCGAACGCCCTGTCCGCCTTCCACCGCATGGGCCTCGCCTCCGACCTCGTCGGCCAGCACCTGGGCACGACCACCGCGGAACTCGCCCCGACCCGGGGACCGGTGGACGAGGCGCTGGCCAAGCTCGCCAGCGGCTGGGCGCCCCGGGAGTTCGAGATCGAGGCGAACGACGGAGTGATCCAGTTCCGGGCGATCCCGCTCAAACCCAAGGGCACCCGCATCGGTTCGCTGGTTCTGCTCCGGGATGTCACCGAACTGCGCCGCCGCGAACGCGAGTTGATCACCAAGGACGCGACCATCCGGGAGATCCACCATCGGGTGAAGAACAACCTCCAGACGGTCGCGGCCCTGCTTCGCCTCCAGGCCCGGCGTATCGAGTCCGACCGGGGCAGGGAGGCGCTGGAGGAGGCGGTACGGCGGGTCGGCTCGATCGCTATCGTGCACGAGACGCTGTCCCAGAACCTGGACGAACGCGTGGAGTTCGACGAGATCGCCGACCGGGTGCTCGCGATGGTCGCCGAGATCTCGCCCGGCAAGGTCACCGGCCGGCGCAGCGGCATCTTCGGTGTGCTCGACGCCGAGGTCGCGACCCCGCTGTCCATGGTGCTGACCGAAATCCTGCAGAACGCCCTCGAACACGGCTTCCGGGAGGGCGAAACCGGCACGGTCGAGGTCTCGGCGGTCCGCGGCGGCACCAGCAAGGAGGCCCGACTCCTCGTCACCGTCCAGGACGACGGCGTCGGCCTGCCCGAGGACTTCGACCCGCAGACCGCGGGCAACCTGGGGCTGCAGATCGTACGGACCCTGGTCGAGGGCGAGTTGGGCGGCACGTTCGACATGGTCCCGGCGCCTGGGCGGGGGACACGGGTGATCCTGGACATTCCGGTACGAACGCATAAGTAAGGCGCGAGTGAGGTGTGGGCAAGACGCAAATAAGGCGTAAACAGGGGGTATTGGGCCGGATGTCGACCGGATGGAACATTGCCCCGCACGTCGCCCCGTACAGCTCCCCGCACAGCAAAGAGCCCCGGACCTTTGTTCAGGTCCGGGGCCAGTGCTCGTTGCTGCTCTTCTACTACTAAGCGCATCGGGGGTACTGCGCGCTGCGGCTCGGGGGCGGGAGATGCGTACTCGCTGTACGCGCCGCCAAGCTCAGGCTGTCAGAGCGGGGTGGGTTGTGTCAGGCGGAGGCCTGACGGGCCCGGTTGCGGGCGGCGCGGCGCTTCATGGCGCGGCGCTCGTCCTCGCTGAGACCACCCCAGACGCCGGAGTCCTGGCCGGACTCAAGCGCCCACTGCAGGCACTGCTCGATAACGGGGCAGCGACGGCAGACGGCCTTGGCTTCCTCGATCTGCAGCAGCGCAGGACCGGTGTTGCCGATGGGGAAGAAGAGCTCGGGGTCTTCCTCGCGGCAAACGGCGTTGTGACGCCAGTCCATGGCTGCTACCTCTCCTTGGTATTACGTGCTGGTTGCTTGTGAATGTGAACGCTTTCACGAATCCCTCAACAAGGGAAGGGCCGACTGCCAGGTACACCGGCGTGGTCCTGTGGTTTGAAGAGGGGTTCTGGTGATCAGTGGAGGCCGGTGTTGCGGGCCGTCCCGATCGCCACGTAGAGACTCGCAAACCTCAGCGGCGGATACAACCCCTTCCGAAAAGTTTTTTTTGATTCCTCGGTGTCGACTGGGTCACAGCCGTACTTCCATGGGGTGGATCCTGGCCTAAACGTTCGAGTGAAAGGACTTTTGCCGGTTCCACTCACACAATCACACGCAGTGCGCGGCGTACGCCTGTGAACGTCACGCTCGTACGCAGCCCGAGGTGGTCTCCGTCCATCTGGAGGGGCAGTGGCACCTTCGAATGCAAGGTGAACTGGTCCAGATCGTGCAGGGAGGTGGCATGCCTTCCATGGGGGCCGCGCTCGGGGGACGAAGTGAGCAACTGCGTGCCATACCGGGCAACCGCGGCCGTGGACAGACGGCTGAGACCGAGTACGTCGATGCCTTTATCGAACGAGGCCTTAGGTGACGTGTACATAGGGCGATTGCCGAGATAGGTCCAAGGGGACGTGTTCGAGACTATCGCCACGACGAGACCGGTCACCGGGTCGGCGCCGGGCCGCTCGAGCGTGATCGTGCCGTGCCGCCGGTGCTGCTCGCCGAGAAACTGCCGGGCGACCTGACGGACGTAGAGCGCGTGGGTGGACTTCCTGCCGCGCTCGCGCTGCTGCTCGACTCGGCCGACGACGCCCGCGTCGAAACCGAGGCCGGCGTTGAAGGTGAACCAGCGGGCGGGAACGGCCTCGTCCTCCGTGCCGGGAGTGCCCGAGGTGAGTCCGAGGCCGACGACACGCTCGCGTTCCTCGCGCAGCGCGTCCAGCAGGGCGCCGGTCGCCTCCACGGGATCGTTGGGCAGACCCAGGGCGCGGGCGAAGACATTGGTGGAGCCGCCGGGGACCACGGCGAGGCCGGGAAGGCGCTCGGGATCGGGGCCGTCGTGGAGGAGACCGTTGACGACCTCGTTGACGGTGCCGTCGCCGCCGAGGGCCACCACCAGGTCTATGTCGTCGCTCTCGGCGGCCTGGCGGCCGAGGTCGCGTGCGTGACCGCGGTACTCGGTGGTGACCGCCTCCAGCTTCATCTCGCTCGCCAGAGCGTGGATCAGCACGTCACGCCTACGTGCGCTTGTGGTGGTTGCCGCCGGATTGACCACGAGAAGTGCACGCATGGGTTGCAGCGTACCTACTGGGTGGTACTGGGCCCAGACCGAGGTAGGGATCAGGTAAGAGAGAGGGCCGTGAGCCTGGACACCTGGGGTTGTGGGGCGAGGGCTACCCTTCAGGGGTGAGCAGCGAGCAGAACCCCACCACGGACACCACGGAAGCCGACGGACGGCGCCCGCGACGCCTGACGTACGCGGCGGCGCTGGCCGCGCTGGAGGGCGCCGCGCTGCTGATCGGGGGCGTGTGGATGCTCGTGCTCGGTGTCACCGGCGATCCCGACGACCGGCAGCAGGCGGTGACCGGAGGCGTCACGCTGCTCGTCCTCGCCCTGCTTCCGCTGCTCGCCGCGCGTGGCCTGCTGCTGCGGCGCGGCTGGAGCCGCGGCCCCGCCGTGATCACCCAGGTCATGGCCCTGCCCGTGGCCTACAACCTCCTCCAGGCCGACAGCATGGCCATCCCGGCGGGCATCGCCCTGGCCGCGGCCGCGGTGGCGTCCCTGGTCCTGCTGGTCAACCCGGCGACGACCCAGGCCCTGGGAATCCGGGGGCCGGGGCGCTCGGAGGAACCGAAGGGGTAGCCCTGGGCGGGCGGCCAACGGGCACGAGTCGGGCTGTACGCCGGGTTCTGTTCTGGTTCTGTTGTTCGGCAGCCCTCGGCGGGCACCCAACGGGCGGTTGCTGTCTGCGGCCGGTGCCGTGAGTGAGCGTGTTCAGCTACGGGGCGAGAGCTCCCGGTGGGCGAGGCTCCGCGAGAGTGCCCGGGCCCGGGCGCGGGCTCTTCCGGAGGACAGGGCGAGGGCTTGGCGAGCGGGACGAAAGTGCTAGGCGACCGGGGCGAGTGCTCCCGGTGGCACAGTGCGAGCACATGTGATCGCGCGAGCGCTGCCTGTGGCAGCGCGCCGGCTGTCGGTGATCACGGTGAGTGTTCCGGGGTGGGCGCTCCCGACGGTCCGTGCGAGAGCGCTCGGGCCCGGGCGAGGGGGGTTCCGGGGGACGCGGTGAGCGTGCCTCGTGACGGCACGGGTGCTCGGGGTCGGCCGGTGCGAGCGTGCCTGGTGACCGGGGCGGGCGCTCTTGGCGGTCGGCCTGCGCGTGCTTTGCCGCCCGGCGAGGTTTCCGGTGAGGCTCCCCGTGATCGGGGCGAAGCCATGGAGCCCCTCCGCTGGGCATCGGGCCGGTGGGCGTGCGTGTCACCGGAGGGGTGAGTCGGCCTTGGGTGTGGCTCGCGTCCCCTCGTGTTCGCCGGGTTGCTTGCCTGCCCGGTGTCTCCGGTGGCAGCCCCTGCGTCCCGTCCGTCGGGTGTTACTCCTCCACCAGCAGCTTCTCCCGGAGCTGGGCCAGGGTTCGGGCCAGGAGGCGGGAGACGTGCATCTGGGAGATGCCCACCTCCTGGGCGATCTGGGACTGGGTCATGTTGCCGAAGAAGCGGAGCAGCAGGATTCGCTTCTCGCGGGGCGGGAGGTCCTCCAGGAGCGGCTTGAGGGACTCGCGGTACTCCACGCCCTCCAGCGCCTCGTCCTCCGCGCCGAGGGTGTCGGCGACGGCCGGGGACTCGTCGTCGGTGTCGGGGACGTCCAGCGAGAGGGTGGAGTACGCGTTGGCCGACTCCAGGCCCTCCAGGACCTCCTCCTCCGAGATGGCGAGCTTCTCGGCGAGTTCGTGGACCGTGGGGGAGCGGCCGTGCTGCTGGGAGAGCTCGGCCGTGGCCGTGGTCAGCGCCAGGCGCAGCTCCTGCAGGCGGCGCGGAACACGGACCGCCCAGCCCTTGTCCCGGAAGTGCCGCTTGATCTCGCCGACGACCGTCGGGGTGGCGTACGTCGAGAACTCCACGCCGCGTTCCGGGTCGAAGCGGTCCACCGACTTGATCAGACCGATCGTGGCGACCTGGGTGAGGTCGTCCAGCGGCTCACCGCGGTTGCGGAACCGGCGCGCGAGGTGCTCGACGAGCGGCAGGTGCATGCGGACCAGCTGGTTGCGCAGCTCCGCGTACTCGGGGCTGCCCTCCTTCAGCTTGCGCAGTTCGACGAACATCGCGCGCGCTCCGCTGCGGTCCTGCGGGTCGTGATGCGCACCCTGCAGACCCGGTACGCCCTGCGCGCCCAGCTCGTCGTCCCGTTCGTGCTCGCTCATCGTCCCGCCCGTCGCCCTTCCCCGAGCCCTCGCCTCCTCCCCCACTCTCGGCTTCGCTCGAGCGGGGGCACCCCCATGGATGGGGGACACGCCCCCGTTCCGCCCTGCCGGAGACGCGCTCTGCACGGCACCTTCGAAGCCGGCCTCCGCGGAGTCGTCCTCCGGATGCGGCCTGGCCTGCTCGGGGATGCCGTCGATGCCGTCAGCCATGCGTCGGGAACCGTCCGCAGAGCCTGCGCCCTCGACCGGCAGCTCCCGTGTGCCACGCTCTTCGTCCCGCACCGGCCCGTCCCCGTTCCTCACGCCGGCCCGGGTCCCGCGCCGCGCTGTTTGTAGAGGCTGATCGACACGGTCTTGTCCTCGTCGACGGCCGAGGAGACCTTGCCCGCCAGGGCCGACAGCACGGTCCAGGCGAAGGTGTCCCGCGAGGGCGCGTGGCCGTCCGTCGTCGGGGCCGACACCGTGACCTCCAGTGAGTCGTCGACGAGCCGGAAGACACAGCTGAGCACCGAGCCGGGCACGGCCTGCTGGAGCAGGATCGCGCAGGCCTCGTCCACGGCGATGCGCAGGTCCTCGATCTCGTCCAGGGTGAAGTCCAAACGAGCCGCGAGACCGGCCGTGGCCGTCCGAAGCACCGAAAGGTAGGCACCCGCAGCCGGCAGCCGGACTTCCACGAAGTCCTGGGTCGCGGGCTCGCCTGCGATCTGGGACACCCTCACCTCCATGGTGGTACAAGCTTTTCGGGGCCGAGGGTCGCCCCTCGGGGTAAACGCCTAACGTGGTTCAGCGGTGACGCTATCGCGCTCCGAACTTTTCTGTCCCCGGGACCCCAACCCCCTGGCGTCACTCACAGTAAAGCTGTGGATACGCTCCGTGTCTAGAGGGTCCGCGGGCCCAAATGGGAAGAGCGCGCGCCGGGTTGACGTACCCAGACGTCAGACCGTCGAACCGTCCGGATCCAGGGTCACACGAGTACGTGGTCGACGAAGCACCACCGCCAGTTCTCACCGGGCTCGAAGGTCCGCATCACGGGGTGACCGGACCGCTCGTGGTGCTCCGTGGCGTGTCTCCCCGGCGAGGAGTCGCAGCAGCCGACGTGGCCACAGCTCAGGCACAACCGCAGCTGCACCGGGTGCGTACCGCGCGCGAGACACTCCGGACAGGTCTCGTTCTGCGGATCCGGTTCGGGATGCGGCAGCGCGTCGGCATGCGTGCACTGTTTCATGATTGCCAGATTACGACGGGCGTGCGGGTGGCCGCGCGGAAAAAGAGGGCGGGCGAGGACATGGACGTGATGCCGCTGCTGTTGCTGGTGGCGGGCAGTGCGGCGGTCGCCGCGGCGGCGCGGCGCACCCCGGTGCCGGCGCCGCTGCTGCTGGTCGCGGTCGGCCTGGCTGTCTCGTACGTCCCAGGGGTGCCCGACTACACCCTCGACCCCGAGGTCGTACTCCCGCTCCTGCTGCCGCCGCTGCTGTACACCTCGGCCACCGACAGCTCGTACCTGGACCTGCGCGCGCAGTTGCGCCCGGTGGCGCTGCTGTCGGTCGGGTACGTGCTCTTCGCGACCTTCGTCGTCGGCTGGGCTGTTTATCAGATCGTCCCGGGGATGCCACTGACCGCGGCGCTGGTGCTCGGCGCGGTGGTCGCGCCGCCGGACGCGGTGGCGGCGACGGCGGTCGCGCGCCGGGTGGGGCTGCCCTCGCGCATCACGACGATCCTCCAGGGCGAGTCCCTGCTGAACGACGCCACCGCGATCACCGCCTACAAGGTGGCCCTGGCCGCCGCCGTCGGGGAGGCCGCCAGCTGGACCGGCGGGATCCGTGAGTTCCTGGTCGCGGCCGTGGGCGGCGTCGGGGTCGGTCTGGTGCTGATGGCCCCCCTCCACTGGCTGCGCACTCACCTGAAGGAGCCGCTGATCCAGAACACGCTCTCCCTGCTGATCCCGTTCGTCGCGTACGGCGTCGCCGAGCAGGTGCACGCCTCGGGCGTCCTCGCGGTCGTGGTCGTCGCCCTCTATCTGGGGCACCGCGCGTGGGAGGTCGACTTCGCCACCCGCCTCCAGGAGGAGGCGGTGTGGAAGATGGTCGCCTTCATCCTGGAGTCGGCGGTCTTCGCGCTCATCGGACTGCAGCTGCCGGTCGTCCTCAAGGGCCTCGGCGAGTACGAGGGCCCGCAGGCCACCTGGTACGCGGTGGCCGTCTTCCTGGTGGTCGTCGTGGCCCGGTTCGTCTGGGTCTATCCGGCCACCTTCCTGCCGCGGATGCTGTCGGCGCGGATCAGGGAGCGCGAGGCGGACCCCACCTGGAGGGGTGCGATGGTCACCTCGTGGGCCGGAATGCGCGGGGTGGTGTCCCTGGCCGTCGCCTTCTCCATCCCGGCCACGACGCATGGCGGCCACCCCTTCCCGCAGCGCAACCTGATCCTGTTCCTGACCTTCACGACGGTCATCGGGACGCTGGTGGTGCAGGGCCTGACGCTGCCCCCGCTGATCCGCCTGCTGAAGTTCCCCGGACGCGACGCCCAGGCCGAGACGCTCGCCGAGGCCAACGCCCAGGCGCAGGCCTCCCGTGCCGCCGAGCAGCGCCTCGACGAGCTCCTCTCCGACGAGCGCAACGCCCTGCCGCCGCCGCTCGCCGACCGCCTCCGTAACGTTCTGGAGCGCCGCCGCAACGCCGTCTGGGAGCGGCTCGGCCAGGTCAACCCCGTCACCGGCGAGACCGTCGACGACACCTACCGCAGGCTGTCCCGGGAGATGATCGGCGCCGAGCGCGAGGTGTTCGTCAAGCTGCGCGACCACCGCTACATCGACGACGAGATGCTCCGCACCCTGCTGCGCAGGCTGGACCTGGAGGAGGCGGCGGCCTACCGGGAAGCGGCGTAGAGCCGGCCGGTTCCTATCGTTCGGGGAAGGGCCGGCCGGTGACGACCGCCGCGACGGTCGTTCCGCGCGGGAAGGCGTCGGCGTCGGCCAGGGTGGCAAGTCCGTACAGCAACTTGGCGACATAGAGACGTTCGACGGGCAGGCCGTGCCGGTCCTCGAAGTCCTCGGCGAAGGCGTCGAGCGCGGGGGTGGTGCGGGCGTAACCGCCGAAGTGGAAGCGGTCGTCGACGGACCAGCTGCCGAGGCGGGCATCGAAGGCCCGCTCCTGCAGGGCCCGTATGCCGGCGGTCAGAAAGCCGCCCTTGAGGACGGCGACGCCGAGAGCGCGCTGCTCCGGGGCGAGCCCGGCGGCGAGGCCGGCCAGCGTGCCGCCGGTGCCGCAGGCGAGGGCGACGACGTCGGCCAGGCCGCGCAGCTCCTCGCCGAGGACCCGGCAGCCGCGCACGGCCGCGGCGTTGCTGCCGCCCTCCGGGACGACGTACGCGTCCTCGGCGCCGGCCGCACGCAGGACGGCGTCCAGCGTCTCCGGCTCCGCTTTGCGTCGATACGTCGTCCTGTCGACGAAGTGCAGCCGCATGCCGTCGGCCACGCAGCGCGCGAGGGAGGGATTGAGGGGACGGTCGGCCAGCTCCTGGCCGCGGACCACACCGACCGTGGACAGACCGAGCAGCCGGCCCGCGGCTGCCGTGGCCCGCAGGTGGTTGGAGTACGCCCCGCCGAAGGTGACCAGCGCGCGCCCTGCCGCCACCTCGATGTTCGGCACGAGCTTGCGCCACTTGTTGCCGATCAGCTCGGGGTGGATCAGGTCGTCGCGCTTCAGGAGAAGACGGACGCCGTGACGCTCGAAGCGGTCGTCCCCGATCTCCTGGAGCGGTGAGGGGAGCCGGGGATCCAGGGTGGCGGGTTCGGGGGTGTCGGCGCTGGTCACCCGGCCATTGTCGCCCGCACGGCCCGGCGGTGGGCGGGCCGCGCGGCGGTTGCCCGGCTCAGTCGCTCTCCGAGCTCTGGACCAGTCGTTCCGCGACACCTGGTTCTGCGACACCGGAATCGGTTGCGCCGGAATTGGCCGCGCCGGAATCAGTCGCACTGGAATCGGTCGCCGCCCGGTGCCTGGCCCGGCGCCCGTCCGGTCCGTCGTCCAGCCGGGCCCCGATCCGGGTCCGCAGCGAGGCCATGGTGAACCCACGGGGATCGATCTTCCCGGGCTGCCACTCGAGGTGGCCGATGACCGAGCGCTCCGTCCACCCGTGATGGCGGCAGACCGCCGCGGCCGCCCGCTCGATCGCCTCCAGCTGGGCCTCTGGCCAGGGGTCGTCCCCGTCGCCGAGGTTCTCGCACTCGAAGCCGTAGAAGTGCCGGTTGCCGTCGGTGTTCGCCTCGTTGTCCGGCGGCAGCCTGCGTTCCGCGATCACCGCGCGCAGCACGTCGTCGTCACCGGATCCCGCGTGGTTGGCGCGGCCGTGGCCGACGAGGTGGACCGTGCCGTCCTTGGTGATCACGCCGTGGCACAGCGGGCCCGGCAGGTCGGGGCGGCCGTTCCGGCAGAGGTTCACCGTCGCGTCGCGGCCCGAGGTCACCGTGTGATGGATCATCACGCCGTGGACCGGACCCCAGGGGCCCTTGTGGTTGCGGTTGTGGTGACGCCAGTCGCCGACCTCGACGACCTTGAGGCCCTCCGCTCTCAAGGCGTCCAGAAAGCCGCTCGCGGACATGGGTGAGGCCATGCGTGCCTCCTTCGCGCTGTACTCCGGGGCCACGGGTCGCGACCGCCTCGTACCGCTGCTTCTACTGCAGACCGGAGGCCATGGACCAGATTGTTCGTATGTTGTACAAGTTCTTACGGACATGAGCTGCCAAGTACCGCCACATGACGCCAAGTGCCGTGTGGAGTCGCCTTGATGACGGCACTGGACAGGAACCCTCTCCCTGCCCAGTCATACGATGATCCATTCCCGCTCTTTCAGGTAATTGAGCGAATACGCTCCGTGAGGAAGGCTGGTGGTGAGACCGCGGCCCGGCGCAGTTCGGCGCTCGGCATGACCGGGAGGGCGTTTCCTTATGTCGGTAGGCGAAGAGGTCCGCACGGATCAGGGCAAGCCGCAGCAGTCCCTGGACACCGCTGCCGCGCGGAACCTGGCCACCACCACCAAGTCCGCTCCTCAGATGCAGGAGATCAGCTCCCGCTGGCTGCTGCGGACGCTGCCATGGGTGAACGTGCACGGCGGCACGTACCGGGTGAACCGGCGACTGACGTACGCGGTCGGCGACGGCCGCATCACCTTCGTGAAGACGGGCGGCCGTGTCGAGGTCATCCCGGCCGAGCTCGGCGAGCTGCCGGCCCTGCGGTCGTACGAGGACGGGGAGGTGCTGTCCGAGCTGGCCCAGCGCTGCCGGCAGCGGGACTTCGCACCGGGCGAGGTCATCGCCTCCTTCGGCAGCCGGACCGACGAGGTGTACTTGCTGGCCCACGGCAGGGTGGAGAAGGTCGGCACCGGCCCGTACGGCGACGACGCGGTCCTCGGTGTCCTCGCCGACGGGTCGTACTTCGGCGAGCAGGCGCTGCTCGACCCCGACGCCATCTGGGAGTACACGGCCCGCGCGGACACCGCCTGCACCGTGCTGATCCTGTCCCGTGAGCACTTCGAGCAGGTCGCCGAGCGCGCCGACTCGCTGCGCGAGCACCTCCGGCAGATGCGCTCGATCCCCGAGCAGCGCACCAACAAGTACGGGGAGAAGGCGGTCGACCTCGCGGCCGGCCACAGCGGCGAGCCGGACATCCCGCACACCTTCGTCGACTACGAGGCCCGGCCGCGCGAGTACGAACTCAGCATCGCCCAGACCGTGCTGCGCATCCACACACGCGTGGCCGACCTCTACAACCAGCCGATGAACCAGACGGAACAGCAGCTCCGGCTGACAGTCGAGGCATTGAAGGAGCGTCAGGAGCACGAGCTCGTCAACAACCGTGAGTTCGGGCTGCTGAACAGCTGCGAGTACGACCAGCGGCTCCAGCCGCACGACGGCGTACCCAGCCCGGACGACATGGACGAGCTGCTCAGCCGTCGGCGCGGCACCAAGCTCTTCCTGGCCCACCCGCGCGCGATCTCCGCGTTCGGCCGTGAACTCAACAAGCGGGGACTCGTCCCTGAGACCGTCGAGATCGGCGGCAACCGCATCCCCACCTGGCGCGGGGTGCCGATCTACCCGTGCAACAAGATCCCGGTCACCCCGGAGCGCACGACGTCGATCATCGCCATGCGTACGGGCGAGGACGAGCAGGGCGTCATCGGACTGCGGCAGGCCGGGATCCCGGACGAGATCGAGCCGAGCCTGTCCGTCCGCTTCATGGGCATCAATGAACAGGCCATCATCAATTACCTGGTCACGGCCTACTACTCGGCTGCGGTCCTGGTCCCGGACGCGCTGGGCGTGCTGGAGAACGTCGAGATCGGTCGGTGGAGGTGACGTCTCCGCACTTCGCGGCCGTGTCCCCGCCCCTCGGGGCGGGTAGGTCATCCGGGTACGCGCCCAGTCGGAGCGGAAGCGCCACCGTCCGCCGGCGCCGCGAGGGGGGCCCATGGCCGAGTTCATGACGGAGACGAAACAGCGCCCCGCCGGAGCACCGCAGGCCAGTGAGCCACCGGAGCCACGCCGACGGCGAGGGGCCGCCGGGGTGGCCGGGCCGGTTCCGCTCGACGGGCACGAGGCAGCGGTGATCCTGGACCGGGCCCGGACGTCGGTCGACCCCCAGCTGTGCACCGCCGTCGAGCGAGCGGGCGGCCATGACTGGGCGCAGGCCCAGGCCGCCGACCGCATGGGCCGGGCGATGCAGGAGCTGGCCCGCGCGGTTCCCGATCCGGAGTCGGCGGGCGGTCTGCTCGCGCTGGCCGAGTTCGTGACCCGGCGCAGCAGTTGAGGCAGACGCCTGTCGGCACCCGATGGACCCCGGTGCCTCCGGGACCGTGCGGCTCCTGACTCCGCATGGTCACCGGGGGCACCGGCCCGGCGGGTCCCGCGCATCCCCACGGCGCGCGGGGCCCGTCGTATCCCCGGAACCCGCTGTGTCCCTGGAACCCGGCAGGCTCGGCATCCGTTGGATCGACTGGATCGACCGTCGGGCGGTGTGAGGGAGGCGGGGTGGACATGGGTGTGGCTGTCCGGGCGGCGGGTGAGGGCGACCGGGAGTTTGTGGTCCGGTTGCTGGACGCGGCCTTTCAGGACGATCCGGTCAGCGGCTGGATCTTCCCGGGTGCGGAGTACCGCCGTGCGACACATCCGCGCCTGATGGCCGAGTTCACCGACGTCGTGCTCGACGAGGGCCGCATCGATGTCACCGAGGACGGCTCGGCGTGTGCGCTGTGGCTGTCCGTGCCGGAGGACGACCACCCCGACGACGAGGCCGTGGCCCGGCTCTTGGAGGCGGTCGACCCGGACAACGTACGCCTTGATCTGATCGCCCGGATGACCGCCGGAGTTCACCCCCGCGGCCGCGCCCATGAATACCTCTGGATGATCGCCGTGACACCGGAGCGTCAGGGCCGGGGCACAGGCACCGTACTCCTCGGGTCCGCGCTCGATCGCTGTGACCGCGAGGACCGCCCGGCCTATCTGGAGGCCAGCAACGCCCGCAGCCGCAGGCTGTACGAGCGCCTCGGGTTCGTCACCGGTGAACCCCTCGTCCTGCCCGACGGCCCGTCGATGTGGCCGATGTGGCGCGAGCCGCGCGGGTCAGCAGCTCAGTAGCTCAGCAGCTCAGTGGCTGAGCCGCCGGGTTATTGCCTGGGGACGATCGTTTCCACCAACCGCCCGACCAGACCGTCGGGGACATCCACCCCGGGCAGTACGCCGTCCAGCACGCCCGGCAGCGTGAGGTGTTCCAGGATCAGGCCGAGCATCGCGAGATAGAGCACGGTGACGGTCTCGTCGCCGCCCGGCAGGCCGGCCTGCCGGTGGAACTCCATGCCGTACTCCAGATCGCCGCGCACCGACCTGGTGAAGGAGTCGCGGAGCTCCGGTCGCCGGGTGGCCTCCAGGCGCATTTCCAGCAGGGCCAGATAGCCCGTGCGGTCCCGGGTCACGCGCCGCATGAGGTCGTGCATCAGGGCCGTCACCAGCGCGCGGTCCTTGGGCGCCCGCATCAGTGCGGTGAGCATCTCGGGGTCGGGTGCGAGCCGGGTGTGCAGCCGGGAGTCGATCTGGCGGAGCAGCTCGTCGCGCCCGGTGAAGTAGTTCGAGGCGGTGCCCACCGGCACCCCGGCCCCGGCATCCACCGCGCGGAACGTCAGCCCGCGTGCCCCTTCGCGCGCGAGCACCTCGATCCCGGCGTCCACCAGGGCGGCCCGGCGCTCCGGATTGCCCGCCATAGGGAATCCCCTCTCCCACTTGTCCCGGTCTCCGTCCCGTACCGGAAACGCCCTTGCAACCACTACAGCCGAAGTACTACAACTGGAGTGGTCAACACGACCCAGCCTACGAAAAGAGACCCGCTTGCGAAAGCTCACCTACTTCGTCGCCTGCTCCATCGACGGCTTCATCGGGGACCCGGACGGCGACGCCTCGTCCATGTTCGCCTTCCTCGACAAGGAGTTCCTGGAGTTCCTGACCTCGGCGTACCCTGAGACGATCGCGGCCCAGGGCCGGGAGCAACTCGGCCTCAAGGACGCCGGGAGCAGGCACTTCGACACCGTGATCCAGGGCCACGGAAGCTACCGGCTCGCCCTCGACATCGGCGTCACCAGCCCCTACGGGCATCTGCGCGAGTACGTCGCCTCCCGCACTCTCGGCACCTCGCCCGACCCCAATGTGACCGTGATCGACGACGATCTGCTCGCCGCCGTACGCGAGTTGAAGGCCGAGGACGGCGGACTCGGCATCTGGCTCTGCGGTGGTTCCCGGATCGCGGGTGAACTGCTCGACGAGATCGACGAGATCGTCATCAAGACCTACCCGCAGGTGTACGGCTCCGGTATGCCGATGTTCGGCAGCGGCTTCGCCGTCAGCGACTTCAGCCTGGAGTCCGTGCGCACGTTCGAGAACGGGGTGCTCGTGCGGACCTACAGCAGAAAGCGCTGAGCGCCGTGGCACAGGCCGAGTGCCTTCGCGCAAGGGGGAGCGCCGTACCCCGGTCCGCCCTACTCTGAGGACATGGACAGCGAAGAACACGTCTGTCCCGTCTGCGGACAGCCCGTCGAAACGGTCGTCCGGCGGCACAAGACGCTGGGCGCCTGGGTCCCGGTGTGGGGTCCCGGCCCCTGCCACAACCCCGACTGCGAGGCCTGCGTCGACCCCGCCGCCGAGCCCCGGCAACCGGAGCCCGGTCAATCCGCCGTGAATCAATCCGCCGCGAAAAAATCTGCCGCGAAAAAATCCTGAGCCCGTGTCGAGAATCCCGGCCCGGCTCCGACGTCCCCCGTGAGAGCCGCCCGCAGCGGGTGGTGAGAGCCGAAGGAGCGGACCGATGAAGTACCTGGTGATGGTGCAGGGCACGCAGGCGGACTACGAGGGCATGCGCGGCAAGCCGTCCGAGCACGCCCCGGCCTGGACCGAGGAGGAACTCCAGGCCATGTACGCCTACATGGGCGCGATCAACGACGACCTCGCGGAGACCGGCGAAATGATCGACGGCCAGGGCCTGGCCGAGCCCGCGAGGACCCGGCTGGTCCGCCGGGCCGCCGACGGCAGCACGGAGATCACCGACGGACCGTACAGCGAGACCAAGGAGCTGATGGCCGGCTACTGGGTCCTGGAGTGCGAGAGCCTGGAGCGGGTCACGGAGATCGCCGAGCGCGTCAGCCGCTGCCCCGGCCCCAAGCGCCAGACCGACTACCCGGTGGTGATCCGGCCCATCATGGACGGCGCCGGGGACATCTGCTGACCCGTATCGACGGCACGAGCACGACAGACGGCACGAACACGGCATGAACGGCACGACCGAGACCGAGGAGCTGCTGCGCCGCCACGCGCCGCAGGTCCTCGGTGCGCTCGTCCGACGGTACGGACACTTCGACGTCGCCGAGGACGCCGTGCAGGAGGCGCTCCTCGCGGCTGCCCGGCAGTGGCCGTCGGACGGGGTGCCCGGCAACCCGCGCGGCTGGCTGATCAGGGTCGCGGCACGACGGCTCGCGGACACCCTGCGCGCCGACGAGGCCCGCCGTGCCCGGGAGGAGCGGGTGGCACTGCTGACCGCGCGGGTGACGGTTCCGGACCGGGCGCCCCGCGAGGACGACACGCTCTCCCTGCTCTTTCTGTGCTGCCACCCCGACCTGACCCCGCCCGCGCAGATCGCGCTCACCCTGCGCGCGGTCGGCGGCCTGACCACGGCGGAGATCGCCCGTGCGTATCTGGTCCCCGAGACGACGATGGCCCAGCGCATCAGCCGGGCCAAGCAGAAGGTGCGCACGGTCAGCTTCGGGCGGCCGGACAACTGGGCGCTGCGCCTGCCCGCCGTTCTGCACACGCTGTACCTGATCTTCAACGAGGGCTACACGGCCACGTCCGGTACGAGCCTCCAGCGCCGGGACCTGGCAGGCGAGGCGATCCGGCTGACCCGCACCGTCCACCGTCTCCTCCCCGACGACGGCGAGGTGGCGGGTCTGCTCGCTCTGATGCTGCTCACCGACGCCCGCCGCGAGGCGCGCACCGGTCCGCACGGCGAACTCGTCCCGCTCGACGAACAGGACCGCGACCGCTGGGACCGGTCGGCGATCGAGGAGGGCGTCGCCCTCGTCACCCGGGCGCTGTCGCGGGGGCCGGCCGGGCCGTACGGGCTGCGCGCGGCGATCGCGGCCGTGCACGACGAGGCGCCGTCCGCCGACGCCACGGACTGGCGGGAGATCCTCGGCCTGTACGACCTCCTGGTCCGCCTGGTCCCCGGCCCCGTCGAACGACTCAACCGTGCGGTGGCCGTGGCCATGGTGCACGGCCCGCGCACCGCGCTGACCGAACTGGACGCGCTGGAGGGCGAGTTGGGCGGCAGCCACCGGTTGGACGCGGTCCGGGGACACCTCCTGGAACGCGCGGGCGAGTACGCGTCCGCGCGGGCCGCCTACGAAGCGGCCGCCGCCCGCACCCTGAGCCTGCCGGAACAGCGGTATCTGCGGTCGCGGGCGGCGCGGCTGACGCCGTAGCGTGGCCGCATGCCGAAACTGCCCTACATCCTCCACATCACCGAGCGCGCCCTGTGGGACGCGGCCCGCGAGCGCGGCACCTACGAGATCTCCACTCGCGGCCGCACCCTCCAGGAGCAGGGCTTCATCCACTTCTCCACCCGCGACCAGCTCCCGCGCGTGGTGTCCTTCGTGTACGGCGCCTACGACGGCCCGGACGAACTGGTGGTCCTGGTCGTGGACCCCGCCCTGGTCGGCGTACCCGTGAAGTACGAGGCCATGGAGCCGGGCGGCGAGGAGTTCCCGCATGTGTACGGGCCCGTCCCGGTCGACGCCGTGGTGGACGTGGAGCCCTGGGGGTGACGGGGAGACGTCGCTGATCGGGGCGACGGCAGGGTGCCCGTCTCCGGATCGCATCCGGTCCGGCACACCCGCCCGGTCACCCGCCCCGTCACTTGTCCGCGCGCTCCATGAACCGCAGCATGTTCCCGGCCGGGTCCCGGAACGCGCAGTCGCGCACCCCGTACGGCTGGTCCATCGGCTCCTGGAGCACATCCGCACCGGATGCCTCGACCCGGGTGTACAGGGCGTCGCAGTCGGCGGTGGTGAAGATGACCCCGCGCAGCATGCCCTTGGCGAGCAGCTCGGCCATCGCCTGCCGGTCGGCGGGGGAGGCGTCCGGGTTGGCGCCGGGCGGTTCCAGCACGATCTCCACGTCCGGCTGGAGCGGTGAGCCGACGGTGACCCACCGCATGCCCTCGAAGCCCACGTCGTTGCGGACTTCCATGCCGAGCACGTCGACGTAGAAGGCGAGGGCCTTGTCGTGGTCGTCGACGGCGATGAAGCACTGTTTGAGTTTCAGGTCCATGGCCTCACGCTAGGGCGCTTGCCCGGGCCGCGCCCGTTCAACTCATGGACCAGGTTCAACTCATGGACCAGACGGAAGGGTCGTGCTCGGCGGGGGTGGTGAGCCTGCGGGGTGGGGTCGGGATGCCCGAGTAGGCGGCGAGGGCCTGGGAGACGTCGGCGCCGGTGACTTCCAGGGGCCGGTCCGGGGGCGCGCCCGAGCGTGCGGCGCGGATCCGGGCCAGGGATCCGGCCTCGTCCAGCAGGCCGATGGCCGCTCCGGGGAGCGCTTGGTCAGGGACGTGATCGCGGGCCAGTGCGGCGGCGGCCCCCAGCGCATCCTCGGTGAGGACCACGTTGTGGTGGCTCTCCAGACGCCCCCGGACGACGCGCAGGATCTCCCGTACGTCCTCGGCGGGTGGCTCCTCGACGAAGACCGGTTGGACGAGGCGGTCGAGGCCGGGGTCCGGGTCCTGGCGCTCGTACTCCGCGCGGCCGCAGTCGCCGAGCACGAACACCTCCGGTGCTTCGAGCAGGGAACGGAAGAGGCCGAGCGGCGTGGTCGTGCCCTCGGACAGGTGCAGGGGGGTCAGAGCGCCGCTGAGGTGGAGCACGAGGGGAGCGTTGTCCCCGGCCTCGCCCAGCAGCTCCGTGACCAGGGCACCGCCCCGGGCCCGGCGTTGCGGGTCGGCGAGAACGGTGGCGAGGTCGAGGGCCCGTACGGTACGGCCCCGCAGGGCCGTCGGCACGCGCCCCTCGGCGATCGCGAGGGCGACTCCCCGGGCCACGGCCTCCTTGCCGACGCCGGGTTCGCCGATGAGGAGGGGCACGTTGCGTCGGTGGCGGGTGAGGGTCTGGATGACGCGGTCGACCTCGTGCGAGCGGCCGACGACGGGGGCTGTCCCGGCGCCCAGGTCGCGGGTGACGGATGAGAGGGAGCCGCGGAGCTGTGGCGCTGGGGCTGGTGCAGGGTGTTCGTCCAGCTGCCGCGAGCGATTCAGGTCCGCACCGTTCCGCTGGAGGACGCCCACCACGGTGCCGTTGCCCTGGGCGAGCAGCGCGCGCAGGACGTGTGCCGGCTCGACGGTCGTGGCTCCGAGACGGACGGCCTCACGGGGTGCGAGTTCGAGCACGGACCTGGTCTCCGTGGCGAGGGGCATGAACCCCCCTTGCTCGGTGGCCCCCGCGCCGAGGGCCTTCCGCATCGAGTCACGTATCCGCGCGGCCGGGGCGCCGGTGAGGCTCTCGATCTCCGCGGCGGTGCCGTCAGGCGTGTCGTCGAGCAGGGCCAGCAGGAGGTGCCCCGGCGCGACGGAGTGGTGACGTAGCCGACGGGCGTACGCCTCGGCGCGCTGTACGACCTGCCGCGCCCGCTTCCCGAACCGGTCGTCAGTCATCTCCGGCCCCCTCCACCCCCGCCAGATCCTCCCGCGCCCGCCGCGTATGCGGATGCTCCACCCCCAGCACCCGCTCCCGCTCCGCCACCAGCTGCCGCAGCAGTGCCAGCGCCTCGTCCCGCATGCCCGTCAGGGCGAGATTGCGGGCCAGGATGTGCCGTGTCCGCAGGGTGTGCGGATGTTCCGCCCCCAGGACCCGGCCCCGGTCCGCGAGCAGAACCCTCAGCATGCCGATGGCATCCTCCCGGTGCCCCGCCTCGCCCAGGTTCACCGCGAGGAACTGCCGGGTGCGGAGCGTGTCCTCGTGGTCCGGGCCGAGCAGCCGCAGTTGGTCGGCGAGGAGCTGCCGGAGCAGCCCCGCGGCCCGCACCGGGGTGCCCGCGCCGCCCAGGCCGTGGGCGTAGGACTGGCGGGTGCGCAGGGTGTCGGCGTGCTCCGGGCCGAGGATCCGGGTCTGTTCGTCGAGGATCTTCTGGAGCTGCTCGGCCGCGCCCTGCCAGTCCCCGGCCTTGCCCTGCTCGACCGCGGCGATCTGCTGCCGGCGCAGTTCGGGTCCGGCGGTCGCGGCGAAGGCGCGGTTGATGGTGAGGGCGATCTCGTGCGCGGTTCCCGCGGCGCGGTTGAGCGGGATGGGCAGGCCCTCGGCCTCCATGACCGCCCGGAGCCGGCGGTAGAGGTCGTCGATCGTGAGCAGTTCCGGCCCGCCGACGACCCCCTCGCGCAGCAGCCGCATGAGGCGCCCGGAGAACGCGGTGTGCTCCTCCTCCGGCAGCGCGAGGGCGACCTGGTCGCGCTGCGCCGAGGTCAGTACGTAGGTGCCCGCCACCGCGAGCTGCCCGAGCCGCTCGGCGTCGCCGCCCCCGGCCAGGGAGTCGCCCAGGGCACGGCCGGAGAAGCAGCAGTCCAGGACGACCAGTTTGGTCCTGGCCGGACTGTCGAGCACGGCGTCGCGCAGCTTCTCGTACTCCAGGGAGTTGAACTCGGGCGCGGCCCACTCGCTGTCGGGCAGGGCCAGATGGAGAGCGTGGCGCCGGCCGCCGACCAGGCCGTGTCCGGCGTAGTGGACGAGGAGCAGGTCCTCCGCCTCGGCCACGGCCGCCCGCAACCGTCCGCCCACGGTGCGCAGGTCGCCGTCGTCGAGCAGCACCGTGCAGTGGCTGTCCGGGACCAGCCCGTAGTACGGGTCGGTGAGGAGTGCGGCCAGGTCGGTGATGGTGCGGTGGACGGACGGGAGGTCGGGCAGGCCCGGGTCGGAGTACCGGCTCGCGCCGATCAGTACGACCCGGGAGCGGTGGGGCTCGGGAAGGCGCACGTCACTCCCGTACGTCCTGGTCCGGCCCCTCCTCCAGGATCCGCCGCAGCAGCCCTTCCAGGTCCTCGCCGCGCACCCGCTTGGCGTCGATCTCGACGCCGGAGCCGTCCGCGCGCCGTACCTCCAGGCGTACGTCGCTGCGGCGCGGCTGGGTGATCCAGGCGCGCAGGCAGGAGGCGAGCACGGTGAGCGGGCCGCCCGCGCCGAGGAGCACGGTCACCGTGTCGAGCGCGGTGCCCAGCTGCCCGGGCTCGGGTCCGGCGCCGTCGAGGCGGACCTTCCCGGCGAGCGCCGGCTCGCCCCTGAGCCAGTCCGTGAGGGACTCGGCGTCCGCGATCGGGTCCCGGCTCAGGACGGATATGCGTGCAGTCGCCACGGCTCCCCCGGCTCTCATCAAAGACCTTGACGGGCAACGCTGTTGAGAGACTTCAGTGTAGGGCCCGTGGGGCGGGAGGGGCCGGTCAGCGGGGGCGACGACGCGGACGTGTGAAGGTGCGGGCGACACAGGACGGGATCACCGCGCTCTCCTCGTGCGACCGGGCCCGGTAGGCGCTCGGGGTCTCACCGACCAGCTCCGTGAAGCGGGAGCTGAAGGAGCCGAGCGAGGTACAGCCGACGGCGAGGCAGACCTCCGTGACGCTGAGGTCGCCGCGGCGCAGCAGGGTCTTGGCCCGCTCGATACGACGGGTCATCAGATAGCCGTACGGCGTCTCGCCGTACGCCTCGCGAAAGCTGCGCTGGAAGTGCCCCGGGGACATCAGCGCGGTACGCGCGAGCTCGGCGATGTCGAGCGGCTCGGCGTACTCGCGGTCCATACGGTCCCGGGCCCGCCGCAGCCGCACCAGATCCTCGATGCTCACCCCTTCAGCTTCGCACAGGAGCCTCCGGCGGGGTCCCCCTGCTTTCGTGACGGACCCGACATCCGCCGGCGGACGGCGAAGGGGCCCGGCCGGGTCTTCGGCAGGGCCCCCTCACAACAGCTCCGGAAAACAGAGAGCCTGATACGGGATCAGGCCTTCTTCGTCTCCTAGTAATGGGCCAGGTTGGTGACCTGCGGGGATGTTTCCTGTGGGGCGCTGACCTGGCCTTTTGGTGATTGGTGGCGATGAGGTGCGACGGTCTTGAGTGGGTGTCTTGCGGACTGTGTGCGGACCGCGACCGTGCTCGACCTCGCCCGAGGTCGTGCGGTGGCCTGCCTCCCAGTGGGCGGTAGGCAGGCCACCGGGTCCGCTTACGGGATGGACTCAAGGAAGGGACGGCCGTGCTCGCGCATTGCCTGGCTGGCGTGCTCGTATTCGGTTTCGTCCTCGAGGAGGAGAGCCATGCGTGTCTCGGTGTTGTAGATGGTGCCGAGTCCGAGGTCGGATGTGATCACGACCCAGCCGTCCTCGGTGCCGTTCCACAAGTAGTCCAGGCTCTCGTGTTCGTCTGTCATGGCGCTATCCCGTGCTTCGTGAACGTGACGACCATGCCGCCGTTGCCGATCGGAATGATCTGAGACGAGCGCATAGGAGAGCCCGCCTTTTCGAATGTGTCCAGGAGCTGTTCCGGAGACCAACCGAGCCCTCGGGCAGCTCCAGCTCGGTCGCCTCGAAGGGCAGGCCGCCGACGCCGAGGGGCGAGCCAGCGGTCATCTCCACCAGGGCCGCGCTGCCATCGGCCCGTGTGCGTTAGTTAGTCAATGAGCCGGCCTTGTGCGTCGTACGTGTATGACCGCACTGTGCCGTCTGCGCCTGCCGCCCGCGATAGGTAGCCCTGGCTCGTGTAGGCATAGGTGATGCGGCTGTCGTCTGGGAGCGTGACGTATACGGCTTAGGTTCCACAATCAACGGTGCTGGCCTGGCGTCTGTACCGGTCAATCAAACCTTTGGCGCCTCTTGTGGCTCGAATTCCGCAAGTGTGGCGAACTGCCAGAACCGGATTAACGGCGTTAATACGGCTACGGGGGCTTACAGTACCTCTGCGGTGGACGCTGAACTGGCGGGGGATGTTCCATCCGGGCTGGGCAGAAGCTACTCATCGAACAACAGCGGTACAGGCCCGCTTGGTTCCGGGTGGTCAGCGTCGTGGGATACATCTCTGTCCATCAGTGATGCCGGTAATGTCACATTTCATGCGGAGGACGGCTCTAGTTACGCCTTTACCAAGACCGCATCGGGCGACTTCGAGGCACCCCCATCTGTGCATTCGACCCTTCGCTCGACTGCTAGTGGCTACTCACTGGCCACCACAGACGGGCGCACCCTGGCCTACGACCTCGCGGGACGACCCCTTGCCGTCAAGGATAAGCAGGTGCGACAACTCACTTATGCCCATGACGACAGCGGGCGGCTGACTTCACTGACGAATGCGACAGGCCGACGAGCTGATTTCGCGTATGACGACAATGGGAAGCTTTCTCAGATTTCATTGTCTGACGGCCGACTCATCAAGTACGAATACAGTGGCGGGCGACTTGCCCGGGTGACTGGAGTCGACGGTAGAACCGTTTCCTACGGATACGATGCCAACGGCCTTCTCGACACCGTAACCGGGCCGGGCGGAGCCCTGGCAGTGCACAATACATACGACAGCAAAGGACGAGTGGGTAGCCAGGCGGACGCGCTGAGCAACACAACTCGCTATGCCTACAAAAACGGCGAGACCGATGTCACAGCACCCGACGGAGGGGTTCGGACAGACGTCTACAGTGGAAATGTACTCCTCACCCAGTACGACCCTTTCGGCAACAAGACGAACTACGCCTATAGCTTCAAGCTAGACCCGGTATCTGTCACCGACGTGCTGGGAAATGCCGAAACCACCGGTATCGATCGGCTGGGGCGGGTAGTGAGCTTCATGACGCCCGACACCGCATTTCACTGGAGCTATCGGGGCACCGGGGATTTAGGAACTTACTACAACGGAAACAGCAAGCCAAGCTCCTACACCTATGATGCGGGCCACCACCTCGCCACATCGGTGGATCCACTCGGCAAATCCACGGCATACACGTACACGTCCCTTGGACAGCTGGAGACCGTCACCGATCCGCGCGGCAAGGTGACCAGGTTCGGCTACGACGACGCGGGCAACCAGACCTCGAAGACCCTTCCGGACGGCTCCCAGCAGACGTGGGGCTTCGACGCTGCAGGCCGTGACACAAGCGTGACCGACCCTCGCGGGAACGCTACCGGGGCGGATTCGGCGAAGTTCACGACGAAGTACGGCTACGACGACGCCGGCCGTCTGACGTCGACAACCGACACCAGGGGCAACACCACCCGCAACACCTACGACGATGCGGGAAACCTGGCGACAGTCACCGACGCTGCGGGCAAGACCACGAACTTCACCTATGACGCCGCGAACCGGCTCACAGACGTGAAGGATCCAACGGGCCACACGGTGCACATGACGTACGACGCCATGGGCCACGTGGCCTCGCGCACCGACGCGACGGGCGCGAAGACGACCTACACCTACGACAAGGCGGGCCGCCTACTCACGATGACGAGCCCTCGGGGCAACGTATCCGGTGCTGATGCCTCGAAGTACACGTGGAAGTACGGCTACGACAAGGTCGGCAACCAGACCACGGTCACCGACCCGCTCGGCAATACCACCAAGACCGACTACAACGCCGAGCATCGGCCGATCACGGTCACGGACCCGCTCGGGCATGCGCGCAAGACGGAGTACGACGGCGAGGGCAACGTCACCAAGACCACCGACGCGCTCGGCAAAACCACCGTCAACTCCTACGACGACAACAACCAACTGCACACCACCACAGACCGCGGCGGCAAGACGGTCAGCTACACCTACGACGACGCCGGTAACCTCGCCTCCGAGACGACGCCCCTGGGCAGCAAGACCACCTACGGCTACGACGACAACGGCCGCCTGACCACCACGGTGGAGCCGCGCGGCAACGTCTCGGGCGCAGATCCCGCCCAGTACACCTGGACCACCGCCTACGACGCGGCTGGCCACGTCCTCAGCCAGAGTGACCCCTACGGGAACAAGACGGTCACCAACGCCTACGACGGGGACGGCCGGCTGTCCGCCAGGACGGACGCGCTGGGCAACAAGACCGCCTACGAGTACGACGAGCTGGGCCGCCTGAGCACGGTCACCGCCCCGGACGGTGGCACCACGCACCTCGGCTACGACGTGCTCGGCAACCTGACTTCCCGTAAGGATGCCAACGGCCACACCACCAACTACGGCTACGACGACACGGGTCGCCTGAACAAGATCACGGACCCGCTCGGCCGGGCCACCTCCTATGGCTACGACGTCGACGGCAACCGCATCAGCACCACTAACGCCCGCGGCCAGAAGGTCACCAGCACCTACGACGCCCGCAACCTGCTGACCCAGACCACCTTCTCCGACGGCACACCGACCGTCACCAACACCTACGACACGGCCGGACAACCCAAGAGCATCAAGGATGGCACCGGCACCCGCACCGTCACCTACGACGATGAGGGACGGCCGCTGACCATCACCTCACCCGGCGCCACGAACCCGTTCAAGTACGTCTACAACGACAACGGCACCCTCAAGAGCCGCACCTACCCCGACGGCCGTGCCATCAGCTACAGCTACGACAGTGACGGCCACATCCTCGGGCAGACCGCCGGTGGCAAGACCACCAACTACACCTGGGACGCGGGCGGCAACCTGCTGACCACCAAGCTGCCCACCACCACTGCCGTCACCGAGGCCCGCACCTACGACCGCGCGGGGCGGCTCGCCTCGGTCTCCCAGGGCACCGGTGCCCGCTTCGTCGACCGTGACGCCAACGGCCGCGTCACCAAGGACTACTTCAAGGACGCCACCACCACCGGCCTGGCCGACCGCTACGACTATGACGCGGTCGGCCGGATGACCCGCGCCTGCACCGACGCCTCTGCCACCGTCTCCTGTCTGACCACCACCGGCGGCAGCACCTACCACTACGACCAGGTCGGCAACCTCACCAACAGCTCGACCCCGACCAGTACCCGTACCAGCACCTACGACGACGCCGATCAGCTCTCCCGCAGCGTCGACGGGACTACCACCACCGACTACACCTACGACGCCGACGGCGACCTCACCAAAGACGCCTCCGGCAGCTACAGCTACGACCCACTCGGCCGCCTGAAGTCCGCCACCCTCGGCAGCGACGCCTACACTTTCGTCAACGACGCCGACGGCAACCGCACCATCACCAACAAGAACGGCGCCCTGTCCCGCACCTCCCGCTGGGACGTCGTCAACCCCCTGGCGCAGATCGCCACCGACACCGGCAGCACCGGCGCGCTGATCGCCGACTACCAGTACAACCCCGACGGCATCGCCGAATCCCAAAACCGGTCCAACGGCACCTTCTACATGCGCCATGACCGGCAGAACTCCATCACCGCGGTCTACGACGCAGCCGGCAAAGAGAACTACACCTATACCTACAGCGCCTGGGGTGTCTCCACCGCCAAGGCCAGCACCACCGACGGCCAGACCAGCATCTTCGGCTACACAGGCCAGTACAAAGACCCCTACCTGACCGGTCGGCTCAACCTGCGCGAGCGCGGTTACGCCCCTGCCAACGGGCGCTTCACCACCCCCGACCCCGAACCCGCTGCCAACGACAGCCCGAACCAGTCCCCGTACGCCTACGCCAACAACGACCCCATCAACCAGTCCGACCCCTCCGGCCGCTGCCCGCTGTGCGTCAGCGCCGGCATCGGAGCCGTCGTCGGCGCCGCCATCGAAGGGGGCATTTACGGCTGGCAGCACCGCAACGGCGGCTTCACCTGGGGCGGCTTCGGCCGGGCCGCCGGAGAAGGAGCTATCACCGGCGGCATCGCCGGAGCCCTCATGCCCGGCGCCGGCAACGCAGCCGTCGAAGCGCTCGGCCTCACCGGCGGCCGCGCACTGGCCACCTCGACCGTCGTCAACGCCGCAGTCGGAGCGGGCTTCTCCTGGGCTGTCAACGAAGCCCACTGCCAGCCCACCACTCCCTGGGACCTGCTCATTGGCGCCGCCGGAGGCGGAAGCAGCAGCCTCCTCGGCCCCGCCTTCAGCTGGCTGAAGGGCAAGCTGTCTGGTACGCCCGCGACCGTGCCCCCACGATTCGGTCCAGGGGCAGCACACGCCGGTGATCCCGCCGTCGCTGCCGATCCAGGCCCGCACCTCGCACTCGGGCTGCAGAATGTCTACGGCGGGGAGCGAGGAATTTTGGCCAAATTCGCTCAGGAGAAGGGGGCGATCACCTTCACGGATCCGATGTTTAAGATCCCGGCCGGTGGAGCCACCATGTCTCCGAAGATGGTCGCGGACATGATCGACCTCGTGATCACCAAAAACGGCAAAATATCCTTCAACATGCAGGGCGTAATCAACATCGAAGAGATGTTGTCCGGTGCGCCAACTCGAGCCGGACAATCCGTCACTGCAGAGGAACTCAGATACATATGCGGGAAAAAGGCGGCACGCGCAATCACCACCTTCTACAACGGTGATCCGCCCTGCTGATCTATGAATCGAACCTGGGGAGTCGTCCTCCCGTGTCACGGGAGGACGACTCCCCAGTGCCGTCACGTCGTAGATATGGCATGATGGCTCCATGCGTACACGTTCTGAAGAGTGGAAGGTTCTGCTCGAGGAGTTCAAGCCACCACATGATCAAAACGGTGTATTCACGGAAGAGATGTGGAAACTCATCTCCGCGGCACATGCTGATCCGATACTGGGGTCACTGTATCCAGCGATCTCGATGTGGTCGCTGACCCTCTCTAATTCGGACGTGTTTAGTGATATTGCCGACAAATTTCCTGCCATCTCGGCGGCAGATGGAGAATATCGCGTTCTCGCGTGGCCCCATACTCAGGACATCTGCTTGTTCCTGACAAGCGATCCGGCGGAGGCCGTTCAATTCGCAGCCGAAATAATAGGCAAACAGCTGTGATCTAACCAAGGTTCCGTCTCCGCATGCCGTGGCCGAAGCCGTGCCGATGAACCCCATGAATTCGCGAAAGGCAGTCGCAGAAGCGTCGAGCAGCAAAGTGTATATGTTGAGCCGCTAGGGATTATGGTCCCGCTGAATTTCGCATGAAAGGCGTAGAGGTGGCGCCACGGTCGTGGGAGCTGAAGAGCGGAGATACAGCTCTTGGTGTCCTCTTCCTCATTGACATTGACCAGCCCTGGTTCCGGTGCGAATTCATGCCAGGCGAAGGCTGGGCTGAATTCGGCCAACTCTTCGATGCGCAGGCCGCTGCTGTTGACAGCACAGACGACCAGAGAATAGTGGAAGCCGTCGGAGCTGTCAGGGATCTACCGCTCAAGCTCCACCCCCTGGGAGAAGGGGAGACCATTACCCCTTTCATCATCCAGATCCGCAACGGCGAGAAGGTAAATTTCCGCTACTGATAGCGTTGACGAAGAGGGATTGTTCCTCAGAATCCTGACGCCACCGTCGAGGGCCCCTCCGGCGGGCGCATCAGGGAGCCGGTTCGCGTAGCGGCCCTGCACACTCCCCGACACCCCCCCGCATCTTATAGCGGCTAACACAATGAGGTGGATAAGCCACACATTTGACGCTTCTATTGCCAGCCGTCGAGGGAGACCTCCGGGCCTCCCCTAAGGTACCGGTGGAGGGCACTCGCGGTGGTGTCCACGAAGTCTTCGGGGATTGCGTCGGCGTCGATCCACCGGACCTGGGCGTGCTTGCGGGGTTCGCGGTTTTCGGGTTCGCCGGTCCAATCATGGGCGGTGAAGACGACGGTGAGGAAGCCGTTGGGTGCCTCCACGCCCCAGGCACCATGGATGATGTGGGCGACCTTCAGGGCCTCCGGTTTCACGGTCAGGCCGGTCTCTTCGTACAGCTCGCGCACGGCGGTTTCGGTGATGGGTTCGCCGGGTTCGCTCTTGCCGACGGGGAGGTCCCACATGCCTTGGGCGAACTTGGCGTTCTGGCTGCGTTGGAGGAGGACGACGCGGTTGGTGGTCTTGTCGTGGACGATGACGGCGGCGACCAGCAGGGTCATGGATTCGAGAGCGGGCGGCAGGGCTTTGGGCTGGTCGTCGGTTGTCCGCTGAGCCACGGCTTGTGTCCCTTCGTCGGCCGGATGGTGGCAGCTTAGGCCAGTGCTTCGCGTGCGCGGCGGGCGAGTTCGGCGGCTCCGGGCACTTTGCGGCGCTGGTAGATGGAGAGTGTGGAGCGGAGCGAGGTGATCGCTTTGCGGGTGCGGTCGGAAGTCATGCCCTCCATGAGGGCCAGGGCCTGTGACCAGGCGGCTACGGCCTCGTCGGCTCGGGCCTGGGCTGCGAGGCTGTCGCCGAGGTCGGCATAGGTAAGGGCGTGTACGCGCTTGTACTTCTCCGGGTCCCAGCGCACCAGGGCATCGCGGTGCTGTTGCTCAGTGCCGACGTGGTCGGCCAGGTCAGTCAAAGTGCGGGCGGTGTGGCTGGCGACGGTGCCGGCGGCCGGGCCGCTGACGCGGGAGTAGCTGGGCTGGGGCCCGTCGTCGCGTAGGAGGGCGTCTTCGGCGGTGAGCAGGGCGCGGGCCGCTGCGGGCTTCGCGCCGACCGAGGCGTAGGCGCGGGCGTGGGTGATGTGCAGTAGCGCCTCGGTCTGGCCGTCGACGTGGCCCAGGCCGCGGGCGAGGGCGCCTTCGACGAGGTCGACGCAGTGGTGGGGTTGCTTGAGGCTCAGTGCCTGATGGGCGAGGGCGCGCATCATCCAGGAGGCGTGGCCGCGTGGGTCGGCTTCGCAGGCGAGTTGGTAGCCGACCTGGTAGTAGCGCTGGGCGGCGCCTTCCTGGCCAAGGTCGTGATGCTTCCACCCAGCGAGGTACGCGAGTTCGGCGACGGCGCCGAAGGCCGCCTGCCGTAAGGCTTCGTTCGGGAATCGGCCGCGGAGCATGGGGGCGGCCGTGTCGGCGAGGTAGGCGGTGACGGTGGTCAGGCCGTGCCCGCCGCCGAGGCGTTCGTCGGCCGCGCTGAAGGCCGCGGTGATCTGCCTTACGACGTCCACGTCCTCCATTCCGACCAGGGAGCTGCCGGTGCGGGCCCGCAGCATGCGGGCGGTGGCCTCGTGGTCGTAGAAGAGCGGCATGGCCACGCCGACCGTGGTGAAGGCAGCCACGGCAAGGAAGCGGCGGCGTTCGACGTCGGCACGGCCTAGATCGGTGGCGGCCAGAACAGGATCGGGCTCCTGCGCCACCGTAGTTTCGGGTGCCCGAAGGCCAATCTCCACCAGAGTGATGGGGCGGCCTGTCCGGCGGGACAGCGCCTCAGCGAGGTACTGGCCGGTCCGTCCGGTCGGCTGGCGTGTGCCGTTCACCCAGTGGGAGACGGCCGACTTGTTGGTCTGGAGGACCTCGCCGTTCTCGGCCGCGATACGCCGGATGTCCTTCGCCAGAGCCTCGTACGTGCAGCCGATCGCCTCGATGACGTCACGCAGGCGGGAGTTGGGACCTCTCGGCGCTGCCACGATCGCCTCCGCTCCGGTGCTGTATACCGCGTATACCGCTTCAACTGCCTCTCACCGTACCCACTGTGCGTGACGGAGGGTTCACTAAACATCAGCCGCCCGGCCCCGGTCCGACACCGTGACCAGGCTCCCCCCTTCGGCCGGGCGGCCCCCGAAGTTCCGTACGCCTACACCGGGTTCGGGCATTCCTGTGCCCGAGCCCGGCCGATCAGAGACGGAGACACGGTGACCACCATCGACACCAAGGCCGCCATCACGGTCGTACTGCCTGAGGCGTTCGACGAGCGCTGGAGCCGTTTGCCCGGCATCCAGGTCGACGGCCGGCACATCACCATCGACCCGGCCGAGTACTTCTTCCGCTTCGAGTCCAACACCTGGCTCGTCGCCGATTGGGAGCTGGTCAAGTCCCAGCTCCTGGACGTGGAGGAGACCACCGAGAGTGCGGTCGAGCAGCTCGCGCTGGACTTCATCAAGACCCACGCCGCCTCAACCTCGGACGCCGCCCGAGTCCTGTCCACCGCGTACGAGGTGTACGCCTACCTGTTCCGCGACGAGCACCTCGCCAACCTCGGCCTGCCGCAGATCACCGCCGAGCACCTGCGGATGCTGCGCGAGGCGGCCACGCTGATGGCACTGAACAAGGTCGAGCTGGACGGGCACATCTCCAACGTCGGCCCGTGCTGGTTCTTCCCCGCCGCCACCTCCGTCGTCTTCGACCTGGACGACGAGATGGGCGGGACGCTCGACGAGGTCTACCACGGCGGCTGGTTCAACGAGCACCGCCGTATCGAGTCCATCAAGGCCCACGCCGCTCTCGGCGGCCGGCTCGTGCACGGCTGCCAGTCCGTGCCGGACCAGTCCGGCGGAGTCGTCGCGCCCTACGGTGCGTCGATGACCGCCTTCCGCGACGACCTCGCGGCCTTCAAGGCCGGCTGGATCGAGCAGGTCTACGCCCATCGCGTGAGCCCTGCCGCATAGCACCACACCGCACACCAGGCTCCGGGGCGGGCCGGCATCTCTCGCCCGCCCCGGATGCCCCCAACCTCCCTGGAGCCCCCACGTGACCGCGAACCCCAGCGCCGAACTCCTCGACAACCTGCTCACCCTGGCCGGACGGACCACCGCCCTGCGCGAGGAGGTGCGCGTGTGGTCCATGTCCGGTGTCGAGCGCCTGACCTTCCCTGACGCCAGCACCGCGATCTTCAAGTACGCGAAGCGGCCCTTCGACAGCGAGGATCAGTCCCTCCGTCTGGCACATACGCTCGGCGTCCCCGTCCCGCAGGTCCACGCCTCCGCCGTCCTGGACGGTTGGCTCGGCATGCTCATGGAAGACCTCGGCCCTGCCGTCCGCGACGCCGACGACCTCGACGGCACCGCCGCCGCCGTGGTCCTGCACGGCACCCGTACGGCTGCCGCCCTGCCCGTCCTCGACCAGGTCAGCCTCTGCTCACTGCCGAACCGCGCCCTGGAACACCTCGCCCAGCTCCGCAAGGCCGAGCGCTGGCAAGACACGGACGACATCGAGGACGCGCTCGACCGGATCGCTCAGGCCGCCAAGGCCCGGTCTGCCGGTACGACGGTGGCGCCGTTCGGCTGGGTGCACTCCGAGTTCCACCCCACCAGCCTCCACATCGGCCAACAAGGCTGGCGGCTGCTGGACTTCGCCCGCGCCTTCACCGGCCCCGGCCTGCTCGACCTGGCCAGCTGGCACGGCACCCTCGACACTCCCGATCCCGTACGTCTGCGGGTCTTCCTGGAGCAGTACGTCACCGCCGGCGGCACCCCCGACGCCCTCACTCGGCGCGGCGGACTCACCGCCGAGAACTGGGCGCTGGGCTGGCACCGCATGTGGGCCGTCGAGTGGTTCATGGAACAGTCCATCCGCTGGATCAACGACCCGGCCACCGACCCCGCCTACATCAAGGCTGTACGCCGTCACCTCACCGACGTCCTTCACCTTCTGGAGGTCTGACGTGCTCGCCCAGGCTTCCCCGTGGTACGCCCACGCACTCCAGCGCACTACGGCCAGCCCCGCCGAGCCGCTGTCGGTACCCGCTCGGATGGAATGGACAACGCGGCCTGGCAGCGGGCCCGGAGCCGAGATTCTCGGCTCGGACCTGCGCCGCAAGCGGCTGCTGGAACTCGGCTGCGGCCCCGGTCACAACGCCGCCCACCTCGCCACCCGCTACGGCGCCCAGGTCACCGGTGTCGATCTGGTCGGCCTGCAGGTCCGCCGGGCCCGGTCGCACTACGGGCGGCTGAACAATCTGACCTTCGTCGCCGGCCATGCCCTGCACTACCTGCAAGCCTCCGACGAGCAGTTCGACGCCATCTACTCCGTTTTCGGGGCCATCGGCTTGGTAGCCCCCGAGCTTCTGCTCCCGGCCATCGCCCCGCACCTCAAACCCGGGCGCACCCTCGCCTTCTCCGTCCCCCACCCCAAGCGCGGCGGCTTGCGACCCACCGCCGACGACCGACCCCGCCGGGACTACGTCACTCTCCCCGACCGCACCCGACTACCCATCGCCCGCTGGGACTTCGATGCCGACCGATGGGAGAAACACCTCGACCGCGCCGGCCTCTGGCTCACCTCGGCCCAGGAGTTCCACGATGCCCGCCGCGGCCTCTGGCCCACCACGTTGCTGATCACCGCGCGCAAGCTCTGACCCCCACTCCGCCGTCTCTTGGGAGAAACCGATGCGCCCGCCCTATCTGCTCCTCGACGTCGACGGCGTCCTCATACCCTTCCCGGACGCCGGTGGGACCAGTCCGGCCACCCACGACTGCCACGACGTCGTTCCCACCGGCCGTAGCGCCGACGATCCGGTCACCGTCTGGCTCAGCCCGAGCCATGGCCCCTTGCTCATGGACGTGATACGAACCGGCCTGGTCACCCCGATCTGGTGCACCAGCTGGCGCCAAGACGCCACCACACTGATCGGGCCGCTCCTCGGCCTCCCGTCCCTGCCATACGTCGACCTCCCGCGTCCGCAGATCACCACCAGCCACCCCAACGGCTACCTCTGGAAACGAGACCATGTCGATGTCTGGCTGGGCGACATGCCTGTTGCTTGGGTCGACGACGACTTCACCGCCGTCGACCATGCCTGGGCAGCAGAGCGCACGGCGCGTGGGATGGCGACTTTCCTGGTCCAGCCTGATCCCCACATCGGGTTGTTGGCCGGGCACCTGGCTGAGGTCATGGAATGGGTTGACCGCTTGTCCGTCGTGCCAGCCAGCGAATCCGCTGGTGCTCCTGGAGCCGAAGCAGCCTGAAGTGATCACGGAGCAGGACCTCAACACCGTCCGACAGCCAACTGCTTGATCTATCGATGTCGTCCGCGTTCCTCGGGCCTGGAGGCCAGCGCCGTGGCCGAGGGCTGGAGCGCCAGGGGCGCAGAGGACGCTGCGGGTGTGCTGCTTCGTTTGCGTGCTGCCTGTGCTCGCCTGTTCGGCTGGAGGGTGATGCGCCAGTTGAGGACCTCGGCGGGGCGTTCGGCGGTGTCGAGTTCTCGCTGGGCGGCGACTTCGGCCAAGAGGCGCCGGGGGTTGTGGCCAGCGGTCTCTGCGCGGGCGAGGGTTGTGGTCAGGGCTGGCCAGGCGGGATCGACGAGGATGCGGTCGGCTTGGTCGGGGAGGGCTGCGCGTAGATCCTGCTCGAAGCGGCTGATGGTGGTGGCGCGTGGCGCGCGTCGGGTGAGATCTGCCAGGACCGGCGCGGCGGCGTCCTGGTAACCGGCCTGCAGGTGACGGAAGGCTTGCTCAGCCGCGGTGGCCTGCTGCTCGTGGCCGCGTTGTTCGTGCCACTT
This sequence comes from Streptomyces sp. HUAS 15-9, assembly GCF_025642155.1. Classification (NCBI taxonomy): domain Bacteria; kingdom Bacillati; phylum Actinomycetota; class Actinomycetes; order Kitasatosporales; family Streptomycetaceae; genus Streptomyces; species Streptomyces qianjiangensis. Next base: position 5,837,084 of record NZ_CP106798.1, read on the forward strand.
GGCGGCTGCCCGCGCCAACTGGAGTGCGGCAAAGATCAGGGCGATGGTGAGTCCGCCCGGATCGTGTGTGGCGTAGACGAGTTCCTTGGCGGCTTCCCGTAGGGCGGTGGCGGCTTGATGGTCGGCTCGGATCGCCGAGCGGCGGGCGCGGTTGAACACCTGTGCCGCTGCTTGTAGTTCGGCCCGGTGCGGGCCGTGGCTGGCGAGGGCCAGGTTGTGGAGGGTGTCGCCGAAGGCATCCAGGTGGCCCTGGGCCACGGCCTCGCCACCTGAGTCGAGGACGGCGTGCGCGTGGCGGATGGCGGCTTCGGCGCGGTGCCACGGCTCGGCCGGGTCCGCCACCGGTTGAGGGCGGTCGGCCAGCTCCTGGGTCGGGAGGCGTTCGCGCAGACGGTTGCAGGACAGGTCGGGCTCGCCGTTGGCCGTGTCGCCGAGCGCGGCCAGGCTGTAGCCGGTCACTTCGCCGGTCTCGGGGCCGATGCGCGGCCTGACCTGGATGCCGAGGGAGCGCAGCACGGTGAAGTACTCGTCGATGCTGCGTACGGCCGCGGCGACCGCGTACGCCTGCTCGCGCAGCCACTCCCGCGCGGTCTCCTCCCGGCCCTGGCGTTCCGCCTTCGCCCGCTCGGCGCCGGTCGGGGTACGCGGGGCCGTGAGGTCACCGGACTTCAGGCGGCGCAGCCCGAACTCGGCCTCGATCTTTCGGCATTCCAGCTGTGCCCGCCAGCCGTCCCGGTTCGTACGAGGGCGGCGGCCGTCGGCTCGGACGGTGGTGGCCATGATGTGGATGTGGTCGTCGGCGTGCCGGACCGCGATCCAGCGGCACGCCTTGTCGTCTCCCTCGGGGGCGATGCCCGTGGCGGCTACGACGCGGCGGGCAACCTCGGCCCACTCAGCGTCGGTGAGGTAGCGGTCGCCCGGCGCGGTGCGCACCGGGCAGTGCCACACATGCTGCCGTGGCTGCTTTCCGCCGAGCTCCCGGGTGCGCAGGTCGACGTGGTGGTCCAGGCGCCGGGCGAGCTGGGTGTAGGTGGGGTCGCGGCCGGGGTCGAGGGCGCCGGCCATGTCCCAGGCAGCCACGATGTGGGGGTCCGTGTGCTCATCGCGCCGCCCCTTGCCGAAGAGGTAGTTGATCAGGCCGAGGGTGCTGGAGCCGGTGGAGACGTCAGGCACCATGACCGGCTCCTTCCGCCAAGAGCCGGTCCATGAGTGCGTAACTGGCCTGGGCGGCCTGCTCAATGCGGTCGAGGACGGCCTCGGCGCGCTCGGGTATCGCGCCGGAGTGGATGGCTGTCGTGACCTGGTTGAGGTTGGTGCCGATCCGGTTCAGCGCCTTGGTGTGCGCTTCGATGGCTTCCACCAGCGGGCGGATGGGGTCGTCCTCCGGGCTGCCGACCATGCCCGCCTTGCCGAGCGCGACGGCGAGGGCGGCGTCGCCGACGAAGCCGGCGAACTTCTGGTGGCGCCGCCTGGCCTCGGCATCGATGAGGCGGACCGCGGTCGGGGTAAAGCGGATCTTCTTCTCCTGGTCGCGTTTCTCGGTGGTGCGCTTGCGGTTCATTCGCGCAGGCAGTGTGGGGGCGTCGGGCTCACGCCACGAGGGCTGCTCAACGGCGGCGGGCGCTTGACGGGCAGACGGCTCGGCGAGTGGGCGGTTGGAGTCGGCGACGGGCTGCTCGGCGCTGTCGGCGGGAGACGCGGTGCGGGGCTCGTTCACCCCCTGCCCCAACGGCAAATGGCGGGCTCGCTACCGTGACCTCGACGGCAAGGAGCATGCCCGCCACTTCGACCGGAAGATCGACGCCCAGCGCTGGCTCGACGAGGTCACGGCCAGCATCGTCACGGGCCAGTACGTCGACCCGCAGGCCGGACGGATCACCTTCGAGAAGTACGCAAAGAAGTGGGAGGAGTCGCTCATCGCCAGCGAGGCGGGCGAGCGGATCACCGACAACGCGCTCCGGCTCCACCTCGTCCCGGCGCTTGGCGCCCGCGCCATGGCGGCCATACGCCGCAACGACCTCCAGGTGCTCTTCAAGAGCCTGTCGGAGCAGCTTGGCCCCGGCAGCGTGCGTAACGTCTACGACGTCCTCGTACGCCTCATGACCGCGGCTGTCGAGGACAAGGTCATCGCGTCCAGCCCGTGCCGCCGGATCACCCTCCCGGCCATGCCGGATGACGAGGTCACTCCGCCCACGGTCGCGCAGGTCGAGGCCATGGTCCGCGTGATGCCGCCGTACATCCGCGCGGTGATCGTCACCCTCGCCGGATCAGGCTTGCGAATAGGAGAGTTGCTCGGCCTCAAAGTGTCGGACGTCGACTTCAAGGCCGGCACCATCCGCGTCGAGCGCCAGCGCCTCCAGTCCGGGAAGATCGGCCCGCCGAAGACTGCCAAGTCACGGCGCACGGTCCCGGTCGGCGAGGTCGTCACTGACGCACTCCTCATGCACCTCGCCGCACGCCCCTCCAAGGAGTGGCTGTTCACGATGGAGGAAGGCGAACCGCTCAACTACCGCCGCTGGAAGACCGAATGGAACTGCGCTCGTAAGGAGCTGCAGAAGGCGGAGAACGAGGCGGCCGAACGCGAGGGCCGCAAGCCCGTCGAACTCACGCACATGGTGACCCACGACCTGCGCCACTTCTACGCCTCCGCCCTCATCGCCGGCGGAGCGAGCGTCAAGCAGGTCCAGTTGGTCCTCGGCCACGCGTCCGCCGTCATCACGCTGCGGATCTACGCGCATCTGTGGCCGGGCGAAGAAGACCGCACCCGGACCGTCATGGACGCCGTTCTCGGCGGCCTGCGGACCGGGTGCGGACAGGTAGGCGATGCGACCCGCGAAACCGCAGGTCAAACGGCCTAGCCATAGATCAAGCCTTCTTCGTCTCCCAGAAGATCTTGTCGATCTGGGCGATGTAGTCCAGCGCCTTCTGGCCGGTCGCCGGGTCGGTGGACGCCTTGGCGGCCGAGAGGGCCTTCAGGGTGTCGTTGACCAGCTGGTGCAGCTCCGGGTACTTCTCGAAGTGCGGGGGCTTGAAGTAGTCGCTCCAGAGCACCGAGACGTGGTGCTTCGCGAGCTCGGCACGCTGCTCCTTGATGACCGTGGCACGCGCCTGGAAGTGCGGGTCGTCGTTGGCGGCCATCTTCTCCTGGACGGCCTTCACCGACTCCGCCTCGATGCGGGCCTGGGCCGGGTCGTACACACCGCAGGGCAGGTCGCAGTGTGCGCTGACCTTGACCTTGGGGGCAAACAGGCGGGAAAGCATGGAGCATTCCTTCCTCGTGATCGTCTTCTCAGGTGGGACATTACTCCCTGAGGGACGGGTTTTCTCGAGTGCCCCCTTGGGCTTAGGACAAAAGTCCGGGGTCAGACTGAGACTGGTGGAGGAACGGACCGGGGAGGTGCCGGGGATGCCGGAGCTGTCGCAGGAGACCGAGCGGGGGAGGGCCGTCACGCCCTTCGGGCTGGCCGAGGTGACCGGGCCGTCCATGGTGCCCACGCTCCACCACGGGGACCAGCTCGTGGTGCAGTACGGGGCCCGGATCAGGCCGGGTGACGTCGTGGTCCTGCGCCACCCCTTCCAGCAGGACCTGCTCGTCGTCAAGCGGGCCGCCGAGCGGCGCGAGGGCGGCTGGTGGGTCCTCGGGGACAATCCGTACGCCGGAGGGGACAGCACCGACTACGGGACCGTGCCGGAGGACCTGATCCTCGGCCGGGTCCGGCTGCGGTTCCGGCCGCTGCGTCCCGGTCAGCGCTCGCCGCTCGTGCTGGTGCGCTGGGCACTCTCGGCCGCCAGGCCCGTCTTGTCGGGCCGGTCGGCCTCCAGGCGCTTGCGGGCCCGGTAGGCGGCCACGTTGGCGCGCGTCGCGCAGCGGTCGGAGCAGTAGCGCCGGGAGCGGTTCGTCGACGTGTCCAGATAGGCGTTGCGGCAGGGGGGTGCCTGACACAGGCCCAGGCGGTCCACGCCGTACTCGGTCAGATGGAACGCGAGGCCCATCGCCGCGATCGCCGCGTACCCCGCGGTCGCGTTCGACGGGTGGTCGGCGAGGTGCATGTGCCACAGCGGCCGGCCGTCGTCGTCCCGGAAGTCGTGCCCGGAGATCTGCGGGCTCACCGGGAACTCCAGCAGGAGCGAGTTCAGCAGGTCCACCGCGAGCGTCTCGTCGCCCTTGTCGGCGGCCTCGAAGACCGCGCGCAGCCGGGCCCGTACGGAGCGGAAGCGTGTGACGTCCGCGTCGGTCGCGCGACGGGCCGCGGACTGGTTGCCGCCGAACAGGTCGCGGACGGCCTCGACCGAGGTCAGGGTGTCCTTGCCCCGGGCCGGTTCCTCGCTGTTGACGAGTCGGACGGCGTAATCCGAGTAATAGGCCAGTTCCACTTGTAGTCCTTACAGGGGCGGTCTATGGTCGTGAAGTGCGGTCGGGTAATGGACGGTCGCACCTACAGGGTATTACGTGATCTATGGGGTGGAGGAGTTCGATGACGAACGCGGACACGCACATGGTGACGACCGGCGCGGACTGGCCGGCCTGGCAGGAGAGCTGGGACCGGCAGCAGGAGTGGTACATGCCGGACCGCGAGGAACGCTTCCGGATCATGCTCGACATGGTCGAGGCCCTCGTCGGCACCGCACCCCGCGTGCTGGACCTGGCCTGCGGCACCGGCAGCATCACCGCCCGGCTGCTGCACAGGTTCCCGCGGGCCACCAGCACCGGCGTCGACCTCGACCCGGCCCTCCTCGCCATCGCCGAGGGCACCTTCGCCGGTGACGAGCGGGTCGGGTTCGTGACCGCCGACCTCAAGGACCCGGACTGGCCCGCGAAGCTGCCGTACGACTCGTACGACGCCGTTCTGACCGCCACGGCCCTGCACTGGCTGCACAGCGAACCCCTCGCGGCCCTCTACGGTCAGGTCGCGGAGCTCGTCCGCGACGGCGGTGTCTTCATGAACGCGGACCACATGATCGACGAGTCCACGCCCCGGATCAACGCCGCCGAGCGCGCGGGGCGCCACGCCCGCATGGATCAGGCCAAGCGGGACGGTGCCCTCGACTGGGCCGAATGGTGGCAGCTCGCCGCCAAGGACCCGGTCCTCGCCGGGCCGACCGCCCGGCGCTACGAGATCTACGGCGAGCACGCCGACGGCGACATGCCCTCGGCCGCCTGGCACGCGCGCGTGCTGCGCGGGAAGGGCTTCGCCGAGGCCCGGCCGGTGTGGTGCTCGCCCTCGGACACGCTGCTTCTCGCGCTCAAGTAGGCGACAGGCGGACTCCGTGGCACGACGAAGGGCGGTACGGGAATCCCGTACCGCCCTTCTCGCAGCTGAGTGTCAGAGGACCTTGGACAGGAACGACTTCGTCCGGTCGTGCTGCGGGTTCGTCAGGACGTCGCGCGGGTGGCCGGACTCGACCACCAGGCCGTCGTCCATGAACACCAGCGAGTCGCCCACCTCACGCGCGAAACCCATCTCGTGCGTGACGACGATCATCGTCATACCGTCCTCCGCCAGGTCCCGCATCACATCGAGGACCTCACCGACCAGCTCCGGGTCGAGAGCCGAGGTCGGCTCGTCGAAGAGCATCAGCTTCGGCTGCATCGCCAGCGCGCGGGCGATGGCGACACGCTGCTGCTGACCACCCGAGAGCTGCGACGGGTAGTGGCCCTTGCGGTCGCCGAGGCCCACCCGGTCGAGAAGCCGCCCCGCGCGTTCCCGGGCGACCGCCTTGGACTCGCGCTTGACCTGGACCGGCGCCTCCATGACGTTCTCCAGCGCCGTCATGTGCGGGAAGAGGTTGAAGCGCTGGAACACCATGCCGATGTCCCGTCGCTGCGCCGCGACCTCCTTCTCCTTCAGCTCGTAGAGCTTGTCCCCCTTCTGCCGGTAGCCGACCAGGTCGCCGTCGACGTACAGCCGGCCGGCGCTGATCTTCTCAAGATGGTTGATGCACCGGAGGAACGTGCTCTTGCCGGAACCGGACGGGCCGATCAGGCAGAACACCTCTCGCGGGTTCACCACCAGGTCGATGCCCTTGAGGATGTGCGCCAGACCGAAGGACTTGTGCACGCCCTCGGCCCTGACCATCGGCGCACCGCTCGTCGGCTGTGCGATGTCCTTGCTCAGACCGGTCATCGGGCCACCTCCGGGCGGCGGAACGAACCGAACATTCGGAGGTTCTTCTTCAGACGCTGGAGCGGCGTCGGCGGCAGGTTGCGCGACGAACCGCGGGCGTAACGGCGTTCGACGTAGTACTGGACGATGCTGAAGATCGTGGTCAGGAACAGGTACCAGATACAGGCTACGAAGTACATCTCGACGACCGCCAGCGAGGTGCTGGAGATGTCCTGGGCCTTCTTGATCAGCTCGGGGAGCTGGACCGCGTAGGCCAGCGACGAGGTCTTCAGCATGTTGATGAACTCGTTGCCGGTCGGCGGGATGATGACCCGCATGGCCTGCGGGAGGATCACCCGGCGCAGCGTCTTGCCCTGGGTCATGCCCAGCGCGTGCGACGCCTCCGTCTGCCCCTCGTCGACCGACTGGATACCGGCGCGGACGATCTCCGACATGTACGCGGCCTCGTTCAGGCCGAGTCCCAGCAGGGCCGTGAGGACCGGGGTCATCACCTGGTTCATCTCGTCCTTGTAGAACCCCAGGTTCAGGACGGGGAAGACGAGCGAGATGTTGTACCAGAGCAGCAGCTGGACCAGGACCGGGGTGCCGCGGAAGAACCAGATGTAGAACCAGGACACGGTGCTGGTCACGGGGTTCGACGACAGTCGCATCACGGCGAGGATCACGCCGAGGGCGACGCCGAGCACCATGGCCAGCACGGAGATGTACAGCGTGGTCCAGGCGCCGGAGACGATGCCCGGATCGAAGAGGTAGTCCGGGATGATGCTGTAGTTGATGTTCGCGTTGGAGAACGCGACCCCGAGCATCGCCACGAGGGCGATGACCACGACGGCGGACACCCAGCGGCCGTAGTGCCGTACAGGAATGGCTTTGATCTGCTCCGGCGGCACCGACGCCGCCGGAGTCTTGTCGATCGGATCAGTCACAGTGACAGCCCTTCAGTGTTGCCAGAAGCTGTTCAGGAGCCGCCGTTGGTCTTCGCCTCGGTGACCGCGCCCTGTGTGACGTTCCACTTCTCCATGATCTTCTGGTACTCGCCGCTCTTGATGATGGCGGCCATGGCGCTCTGGAGGGCGTCCCGCAGCTGGGTGTTCTCCTTGCCGACGGCGATGCCGTACGGACCCGCCTCGATCTGCTCGCCGACGACCTCGAAGTCCTTGCCGCCGCCGGAGGTCTTCGCGTTGTAGGCCGCCACCGGGAAGTCGTTCAGGTCGGCGACGGACGCACCCTGCTTCAGACGGAGCAGCGCCTCGGGGTCGGTGTCGAAGGTCTGCAGGTTGATGGCCTTCTTGCCGTCCTTCGTGCACTTCTTGCTCTGCGCCTTGGCGATGCCCTCGGACGTGGTGCCCTTCTGCAGGGCCACGACCTTGCCGCACAGGTCGTCGAGCGACTTGATGCCCTTCGGGTTGCCCTTCTGGACCAGGATCGAGGTGCCGGCGGTGAAGTAGTCGACGAAGTCGACGCCGTTGCCGACCTTCTTGCCGGTGTCGGAGTCGATGCCGTTCTGGCGGTCCTTGGTGTCGTTCATCGCCGACATGAGCACCTGGAACCGCTTGGCCTGCAGGCCCACGATCAGGTTGTCGAACTTGCCGTTCTGGAACTCGAACTTCACGCCCAGCTGCTTGCCGAGGGCGTCGGCGATGTCGGGGTCGATGCCGACGGCCTTGCCGTTCTCCATGTACTCGACCGGCGGGTAGGCGATGTCGGAGCCCACCTTGATGACGCCCGCCTTCTTGATGTCCGCGGGAAGCTTGTCGGCGAGCGGCGCCGAGGCGGAGGCCGTGGTCGAGCCGCCGTCGCTGCCGTTGTCGGTCTGGTCACCGCAGCCGGTGAGGATGAGGGCGCCAGCGACCGCGATCGCACCGACCGCGGCGGTACGGGTGCGGGCGGTCGTACGACGGGTGGAGCTTGCGGTCATGGTTTGTTCCTCCGGCGGAAGAGGTGGAGCTTGCCGTTAGGTCGACGAGAACACACACCATCGGGTGGTGCGACCTCGTGGGTTTACGGCATCTTGCCATTCGGTCTGCGCTATTCAGGGGACTCGCTATGTCAAAATCGGATAACGGGTGACCCCCCGAACCGCCTCAGGTCGGCACATCAAGCCGGACCGTCTGCGGAAATCCCCGGCGCTGGCCGAAATTCCTTCGGTCACGTCTCACTATGTGGTCGGCCCTTGCCCGGACGGGCATCGCGTGCCCAAGGCGCTCCATCTCGCCTCGATGTCGCCTCGATGTCATCAGGACGTGACCTTCTAGTCCCGTGATGTGACCTTGCACCTAATGGACTCGTCGTCGGCCCTGTCGTCGGGTAAGAAGGTTCTTTACACCCCTCATCCGGGGCTCAGGGCGCGTGTGCGGCGCGCCCGTCGCGTACGACCCGTACGTATCAGGCAATCGGGTCATATGCGGTCCCGCCCGCTCTTCACCAGGAGTGGTCAACCCTCAAACCATGAATATTTAAGGGGTAAAACGAAGTGGCAGCGGAGATCGTCAATCCTCGCAGCGACAACAGTACGGAGCAGGACGGCGGGGCCGAACCCCTCGATTCCTTCGATCCGGCGTTCGCGCTGCACCGCGGCGGCAAGATGGCTGTGCAGGCCACCGTGCCGCTGCGCGACAAGGACGACCTGTCCCTCGCGTACACACCCGGTGTCGCGCGCGTGTGCACCGCGATCGCGGAGCAGCCGGACCTGGTCAACGACTACACGTGGAAGTCGTCCGTGGTCGCGGTCGTGACCGACGGTACGGCCGTCCTCGGGCTCGGGGACATCGGCCCCGAGGCCTCCCTTCCGGTCATGGAGGGGAAGGCGATCCTTTTCAAGCAGTTCGGCGGCGTGGACGCCGTCCCGATCGCGCTCGACTGCACCGGCGTCGACGAGATCGTGGAGACCGTCGTCCGGCTGGCCCCGTCCTTCGGCGGGGTGAACCTGGAGGACATCTCGGCGCCGCGGTGCTTCGAGATCGAGCGCAAGCTCCAGGAGCGGCTGGACATCCCGGTCTTCCACGACGACCAGCACGGTACGGCGGTCGTGACGCTGGCGGCGCTGCGCAACGCGGCGCGGCTGAGCGGGCGCTCGATCGGTGACCTGCGCGCGGTGATCTCGGGTGCCGGCGCGGCCGGTGTCGCCATCGCCAAGATGCTGGTGGGGGCCGGTATCGGGGATGTCGCGCTGGCCGACCGCAAGGGCGTCGTGTCGGCCGACCGGGAGGACCTGACGCCCGTGAAGCGCGAGGTCGCCGGGTTCACCAACAAGGCGGGCATCAGCGGTTCGCTGGAGGACGCGCTGGCGGGCGCCGACGTCTTCATCGGCGTCTCCGGCGGTACGGTCTCCGACACGGCGGTGGCCTCCATGGCCAAGGGTGCCTTCGTCTTCGCGATGGCCAACCCGAACCCCGAGGTGCACCCCGACGTCGCGCACAAGTACGCGGCGGTCGTCGCCACCGGCCGGTCGGACTTCCCGAACCAGATCAACAACGTGCTGGCGTTCCCCGGGATCTTCGCGGGCGCGCTCCAGGTGCGGGCCTCCCGGATCACCGAGGGGATGAAGATCGCGGCGGCCGAGGCGCTGGCCGCGGTCGTCGGTGACGATCTCGCCGCCGACTATGTCATTCCGTCGCCGTTCGACGAGCGGGTCGCTCCGGCGGTGACCGCGGCGGTCGCGGCTGCCGCGCGGGCCGAGGGCGTCGCCCGTCGGTGACGCTTGAATTGGCCCCGTCCGTTCGGGCGGGGCCATTCTTTTTGCCCACCCACCCGGCTGTCCGGGTGATTTCGGGGGTGTTGTCGCCTCGGCGGCCGCCGCCCCGGACCCCCGTGCCGTTGCGCAACAGGGCATGTGTCACAGCGGACCGTGGTTCCGTCCGGCTGATCGGGAACCTATCGTCGAGCCCATGTTCGCTGTCTACGCCGCCCGAATCGACCGCGACCAGCCGCTCGCCGGCCTTGAGTTGGGGGAGCGCCCGGCCCCCGAGGCCCGCCCCGGCTGGAGCACCGTCAACGTCAGGGCCGCCTCCCTCAACCACCACGACCTCTGGTCCCTCCGCGGCGTCGGCCTCCCCGAGGAACGGCTGCCGATGATCCTCGGCTGCGACGCCGCCGGTGTCGACGAGGACGGCAACGAGGTCGTCCTGCACTCCGTCATCGGCCAGAGCGGCCACGGCGTCGGCCCCGACGAGCCCCGCTCGATCCTGACCGAGCGTTACCAGGGCACCTTCGCCGAGCAGGTCGCCGTGCCGACCTGGAACATCCTGCCCAAGCCCAAGGAGCTCTCCTTCGAGGAGGCCGCCTGCCTGCCCACGGCCTGGCTGACGGCCTACCGGATGCTCTTCACCAACGCGGGTGTACGGCCCGGGGACTCCGTCCTCGTCCAGGGCGCCGGCGGCGGTGTCGCCACGGCCGCGATCGTGCTCGGCAAGGCTGCGGGACTGCGGGTCTTCGCCACCAGCCGGGACGAGGCCAAGCGCAAGCGCGCCCTGGAACTCGGCGCCGTGGAGGCGGTCGAGCCGGGGGCGCGGCTGCCCCAGCGGGTGGACGCCGTCATCGAGACCGTCGGCGCCGCCACCTGGTCCCACTCGGTGAAGTCGCTGCGTCCGGGCGGCACGATCGTCATCTCCGGCGCCACGAGCGGCGACCGTCCCTCACACGCCGAGCTGACCCGCATCTTCTTCCTGGAGCTGAAGGTCGTCGGCTCCACCATGGGCACCAAGGACGAGCTGGAGGACCTGCTCTCCTTCTGCGCCGCCACCGGTGTGCGTCCCGTCATCGACGAGGTCCTCCCGCTCGACCGCGCCCGCGAGGGCTTCGAGCGGCTGGAGTCCGGGGACCAGTTCGGGAAGATCGTGCTCACCACCAGCTGATCGTCGCCACCGTCCGACGGCCGGCCCGGTGCGCCGGGCCGGCCGTCGGCATTTGTCAATCACGGTTGACAGGACTCCTTGTGTCAACTTAGGTTGACATTATGACCGAAGCAACGGATCTCGCCGAGCGGGCCGGCGACCGCGATCCGCGGGTCGGACTGCGCGCCGTCGCCGCACTGCGCAGGCTGCTGGAGCAGCTGGAAGCGGTGCAGGTGCGCAGTGCCCGCAATCAGGGCTGGTCGTGGCAGGAGATCGCCGCCGAACTCGGCGTCAGCAGGCAGGCCGTGCACAAGAAGTACGGGAGGCAGTGATGTTCGAACGGTTCACGAAGGATGCCCGTGGCGCCGTACAAGGTGCGGTCGCGCATGCCGAGCGGCTGGGCGACGAGCGGGTCGAGGAGTCCCATCTCCTGCTCGCCCTTCTCGACCGGGAGGGCAGCCGGGGTTCGTTCGCCCTGACGTCGCTCGGACTGTCGGCGGGGCGGCGGGAGGGAGTGGTGCGAGCCCTGGCCGAGGCCCGGCGCCGCGGCGGGCTCTCCCGGGCCGACGCGGACGCGCTGTCGGGGCTGGGGATCGACCTCTCGGAGATCGTGTCCCGGGTGGAGGAGGCCCATGGGGAGGGGGCCTTGGCGACCGGGCGGAAGGGATTTTCCGGGCGGCGGCCGTTCGGTCGCGGGGCCAAGGATCTGCTGACCCGGTCCCTGCGCGTCGCCCTCGGGCACCGCGACCGTCACATCGGCGACGAGCACCTCCTCCTCGCCCTGACCTCGTGCCCGGGCGTGGCCGCCGAGGCACTCGCCGAGTACGGGGTGACGCACGAGTCCTTGACCCGCGTGCTGTACGGCGGGGGAGAGGCCAAGGCGGGCTGACGGCCGCCGCCTCCCGGCAGCGCGCCCGCCCTTCACTGTGGGCGCGCTGCCGGGCAGGCCCTCAGACCTTCGGCCCGCGCAGCATCACGCCGATGTGTGCCGCCGCCGTCGACAGATGGCGCCGGGCGTCGCGGAGCTGGTCGGCCGTGACACCGTGGTCGCGGGCGGCGTCGCGGATGTCGTCCCGGAAGCGGTCGAGGAGACGGTCCAGGTCGCGCGCCGGGTCATCGGTGGCGTCCTCGTGGGCCCAGGCCGGTTCGTAGTCGGCCGGGAAGTCCTCCGGGGTCCGTGTGTACTCCGGCTCCGACGCGGACTTGCCGGTGGCTGAACCGGCCCCGGCTCCAGTCCCTGTCCCGGGCCGTCCGAATCCCAGGTCCTTGCCGAACTCCTTCCCGAAGTCCTTCCCGAACTCGCCGAACTCCTTGGCGAGTTCGGTCAGGCCCTCGCGCACCCCTGTCGGCCAGTCGCCCCGCGCGAAGTGGTCCTGCACATGGTCCTGGACCCGCCGGGCGATGCGCTGCATCTCCTCCTGCGCCTGGGCCCGGGCCCGGTTCTGTGCCTCCTGGGCCTGGCGGCGGGCGCGCTGGGCCTCCTCGCGGGCGCGGCGGCTCTCGTCCTTGGCGCGCCGGGCCTGCTCCTTCCATTCCTGCTTGACGCGGCGCATCTCCTCCTTGGCCGCCCGCCAGGCCTCCTTGTCGCCCACGTCGCCGTAGTCCCCGGTGCCGGTCCAGGTGCCGTGCCGGGCCTCGGTGGCGGCCGCGCGCATCTCACGGCGCAGGTCGCCCGCCGCGCCGCGCACGTCGGCCCGGATCTCGGCGGCGAGCTCCGCGACCGACTCGCGGATCTCCAGCTCCAGGTCGGCCAGTTCACCACTGCGGTCGGCCAGTTCGGCGCGGCCGGCGTCCGTGATGGCGTACACCTTGCGGCCGCCCTCGGTGGTGTGTGTGACCAGGCCCTCGGCCTCCAGCTTGGCCAGGCGGGGGTAGACGGTGCCCGCCGACGGTGCGTACAGCCCCTGGAAGCGCTCCTCGAGCAGGCGGATCACCTCGTAGCCATGGCGCGGGGCCTCGTCGAGCAGCTTGAGCAGATAGAGGCGGAGGCGGCCGTGGGCGAAGACGGGAGGCATGTCAGAGCACCTTCTTGTCGGTCGTGCCGTCGGCCGGGGCGTCGTCGCTCGCGGCGTCTGTGCTCGCGGCGGCGTCCGGGCCGGAAACGGAATTCTCCCCCAAGTCGCCCTGTGTTCCGGCCGCCGTACCGTCTGTCGATAGGTTCCCCGTCCCCTCGGTCACGGCATCGGAGATGAACTCGGCCTCCTTGACTGGCGGTTCGGCCTCCCACGCCTCGTCGTCGCCCTCGTCCTCCCTCGGGGGGCGGCGCAGCAGGGCGATCGAGCCGGAGACCGTGGTGGCCCTGAGCCTGCCGGTGCCCGCGCCGAGGCGGCCGGTGATCTTGTGGGCGCCCCACTGGCCGTGGACCCGCAGACCGTCGAAGGCGTTGGAGATGGTGCCGCTCGCCGTGTTCGCCTCGACCTCGGCGTCCGCCGGGTGCGGGAGCCTTATGGCGATCTCGCCGGAGACGCTGGTCAGTCTGACGTCTGTCGGGCCGTCCGGGTCGAGGTCGACGATCATGGAGCCGCTGACCGAGTCGGCGCGCACGGAGGAGCCCGAGCCGTCGACGACGGTCAGGTCGCCGGAGACGGAGTTGAAGCGCAGGTCGCCGGTGACGGACTGGGCCTCCAGGTTTCCGGACACCGTGCTCGCGCGGACCGGGCCGGAGAGGGCGACCAGGGTCGTGTCGCCCGTGACGCCCTTGACCTCCGAGTGCCCGCGGATCCCCGAGACGACGGCGCCGGCGCCGACCACTCCGACCTCCACGCGGGTCTGCGCGGGGACCGCGAGCGAGACGACGGCGCTGCGGCGCCAGCCCTTGCGGTCGAGCCACTTGAGGAAGCCCTTCCAGGGCAGGTCCTCGTACGCCACCGTGAGCGTGCCGCCCTCCTGGGTGACCACCAGGGGCGGGCCCTCCATGTCCGAGATCTCCAGACGCGCGGAACCCTCGTCCGTGCCCATGACGTTGACCGCTCCGTTGACGATGCGTACGTGCAGCTCGCTCACCGGATCGTCGAAGGTGAGCTTCGTGGGCTCGGTGACGGACCACTCGGACATGGTGCTGACCTCCTTCACGGGACGCGACACGCCATATCGCGTCTTCCGTGAAACACGATATATCGCGGTCATGGAAAGTCAAGACACTCGTTCGCGTGATCAGCGGTGCCTCATATCGGGCGTGACAGGGATGAATTGCCTAGCGTGTGACCATGTCGACAGATGGGTTTCGGGCCGGTTCACGGGGCGCTGTCGCCCCCGGAGCCCTGCTGCTCTGCCGGGCGGCACCGGACTCCGTCGCCCCGGCCGCCAACCTGCTGCGCGAGCGGATGCTGCTCACCGCGGCCGGCGACGGATGGAGCGTGCTCGTGCCAGAGGGCACCCCGTGGCTCCACGCCGGTGAGCCGGTCGACCGTGTCGCGAACGGCTGGGCCGCGGCGCTGGCCGTCGGTTCGTCCTGGCCCGTGCTCGCGCTGTGGTGGGACGCCGACCGCGCCGGGTTCACCCTGGCCTCCGGTTTTCGCCGCCCCGTCGGCTACGTCTGGCTGGCCAATGGCACCCCGGTGGGGGAGGACGAGGCGATGAGTACCTTCGCCGCGCGGCTGGGGCTCGATCCCGTACTGGACGTGGACTCCCTCGGCCTGCTGACCGGGACGGACTCCGAGGCCGACGGCCGCGATCGGCTGCGCGGGCTGCTCGCCGTACTCACACGCGCGGGAGTGGCTCTGCCCGCCGGGGTGCTCCCCGGTGAACCCGCCGACCGGCTCCATGAGGCCGCCCTCGTCCCGGCCGACGCGCGGCGGATCGAGGGGCTGGGGGTCGTGGCGGGCTGGCGGGAGGCGGTGCGTGCCGAGCTCGAGGTGGTGGAGCGGGGGCGGCTGGCGCCGTGGCTCCCGTGGGCCGGGGATCCGCAGGCCCGTGCGCTCGCCCTGGCCCAGGTGGTGGTGGGCCTGCCGGTCATGGTGTGGGGCGTACGGCGCCGTAGTGGAGGGTGGGTCGTCGCGGGGGCGCTGCTGGCGGCGCACGGGACGCTGGGGCTCGCCTACGAGCTGGTACGCCCGCGCGACTGACCGGGACTTCCGACGGAGGCCCGTCCGGTTCCTACTCGTCGTCCTCGTCGTCCAGGCGGGCCAGCCACGTCGCCAGGCGCTCCACCGGGACCTCGAAGTCGGGGTTCAGATCGACGAACGTACGGAGCTGCTCGGCGAGCCACTCGAAGGTGACCTCCTCCTCGCCGCGCCGCTTCTCCAGTTCCTCGATGCCTCGGTCGGTGAAGTACATGGGTGGTGCTCCGTGGGAAAGAAGAAGCGCGATTTCCCGTGCGGGAAGCCGCGAGGGACGGACAAGAAAAGGATAGGCGTGCCGGGTGCGGCACCCGTGGGCCGTCCGGCCTCTCGCCATGGGCCTTCCGGACCTGGCGGGAGCGCCTGGGCGGGCTGTACGAGGGCTGCCGCACAGGACGCCGGGTTCCAGTGGCTCGTTCATGGCGCTCGTCCACGACGATCCGTACCGGCCCCTCCTGGAGCCGGAGGTGATTCTTCGGCGCCGGCGTGGGTCGCACAGCGGTCCCTTACCAGGATTCCCGGCGGTCGATACCGATACGTACGGCCTTCCGACGGCAACTGCCTTGCGGAAAAGGCCCATCGGCAGCGGGCTTCCTGTCCGGCAGACCTGCGCTCACGGGTGGCCGCGTGCGTAGCCCGACAGCTCCACCGACTCAGGGAGGGAACCATGGGTTGCTTACCCGAACCTACGGGGGACCCGGAGACCGCGTCGTCCTGCCGCGCTCGCCGCAGGGCGACGACCGGCTCACCGACGGGGTCTCCCATCGGGCGAGACGCGCCGAAGCGGCGTCGCGATCTGCGGTCCTTGGGCCGCACCGCCGGTCATGGCCTGGTCCAGGGCTTGGCGTCCGCGACCGGCGGGGCCATCGTGACCGGCCTCATCTGGTGGAACCAGCGGTGAGCGCAGGGTCCGCCGTCCTTCGGGGCGGCGGACCCGGCTGCGCGTACCGTCGGCGGCTTCTGGTGCGGGAGGTGCACTTTTCGGCCTTGGTCCGATGAAGGGGTAGGCCCCGCCTGCCGGGGGAAGGACTCTTTCCCTGCGGGAAAGGTGAGGTCTTCCGGTACGGGCAGTGAGGCCTTGCCCTACGAGCAGAACGGGAAACGACGAGGAGCAGGGGCGTAGGGAGCGCACAGCCCGGCGGAACTCGGACTGGGCTCTCGCGCCGCGGACACCCCGGGGTCGGCCCGCCCAGCGGGCACCGGCACGGGGGAACGGGGGATTCGTATGGCACAGGAAGTGACGCGGGTAGCGCGGATCGAGCTGCCGGACGGTACGCCGGTGTGGGCCCGGATATCGGGGGCCGAGGAGCTGGCCGTGCCGTCGGGGGAGCTGTCGTACACGGACACCGGGTTCGCCGAGCGGGTGGAGGCGAGCGTCGAGAGCCTGCACTCGCTCGTCACCGGGGTCGCACGGTCACTGGCCGGTCCGCTGCGCGCGGTGCGGCCGGACGAGGTGAGCGTGGAGTTCGGGATCGAGCTGACCGCGAAGGCCGGCAAGGTCGTGGGCCTGCTCGCGGACGGCGAGGCCAAGGCGGGCATCACGGTGACCCTGACGTGGAACGGCGGCGGCCCACCGGATCCGTCGTCCCCGGACCCCGCCCCGGACCCGACTGCACACCCGACCCCGCCCTCCAGCCCGGCCCCCACGCCCCCGGCAACATCCCCGACTCCGGCATCCACGGCCCTTGCCGCGTCTCCCGCTCCGGGCTCGGCGTCGGCGTCTGTGGGCCGTGTCCCGGTTCCGGTTTCGCGCTCGGCCTCGGCATCGACAGGCCCGGCCGCGCTCGTGGAGCCCCGCGTCGATCCTGTGGTCTCCGGCGCTGCGTCGGCCTTGGCATCCATGGGCCCTGCCCTGTCTCCCGCTCCGGGCTCGGCGTCGGCGTCTGTGGGCCGTGTCCCGGTTCCGGTTTCGCGCTCGGCCTCGGCATCGACAGGCCCGGCCGCGCTCGTGGAGCCCCGCGTCGATCCTGTGGTCTCCGGCGCTGCGTCGGCCTTGGCATCCATGGGCCCTGCCCTGTCTCCCGCTCCGGGCTCGGCGTCGGCGTCTGTGGGCCGTGTCCCGGTTGCGGTTTCGCGCTCGGCCTCGGCATCGACAGGCCCGGCCGCGCTCGTGGAGCCCCGCGTCGATCCTGTGGTCTCCGGCGCTGCGTCGGCCTTGGCATCCATGGGCCCTGCCCTGTCTCCCGCTCCGGGCTCGGCGTCGGCGTCTGTGGGCCGTGTCCCGGTTGCGGTTTCGCGCTCGGCCTCGGCATCGACAGGCCCGGCTGTCGTCACGGCGTTCCGGCCCGATCGTGTGGTCCCTGGCGCTGCCCCGACCCCGGCATCCCCGGCGCCCACGGCATCCCCGGCCCCCGACGCGGCTCCCCCCTCAGGCTTGCCCTCACGGTGTGAGCCGGGGGCCGGGGGTCGGGCGGGGTCGGGCCATCCCAACTCCCCCACCGCCCCCGGCAACAACCCCCCACCCAACCTCGACCGCACCCCACGCGCGGGCGCGTCCACCGGCGTTCCGGTGCATGGGGGCGCCCGGGGGGACTTCGGTGGGGGCGGGGTATGACCGATCGGCACGACGGGGGCGCATCGGATGGGTTTCATGCCGCCCACCATGCTCTGCGTGAACTCGTCATGGCGGCGACCGTGCGCATTCATCGCACAGGTGTCGGGTATGCCCTGGACGAACCCGGCACCTTCCTCGGCAGCGGCTTCTTCATCGCGCCGAACTGGGTTCTGACCTGCGCACACGTCGTAGACGGAGGGGAGGGCGGCGAAGTGGCCGTGGTCTATGAGACCGGACCGGGCCAGGGACCGTCCGCCGTCCCCGGCCGGGTCGCGGTGACCCTGCCCGAGCACGTCGAACGCCGGATGCCCGGCAGCTGGCCCGCCCCGGACCTCGCGCTCGTCCGGCTTCGTGAACCCGTCGACCACGACTGCGTGTACGTCTCCGAGCGGCCCACGGCGCACTACGGCGAGGGCAGGGTGTTCTACGCGGGCTGGACCGTGACCGGAGGTCAGCTGCAGATCCTGGACGGGTTCCTCTCCGTGCAGGGAACCATCGGCGGCTGGTCGGCGGGGGTGCAGATGCGGCTCGGGCAGAACGATCTGCCACCCGGTGTCTCGGGCGGGCCCGTGATCGATCCGGTGCGCGGTGAGGTCATCGGCGTACTGAAGTCCCGCGCCGACCACGGCACGGGCGGCACCTCCACGGGGATCGAGCGCCTGCGGACGTCACAGGTGCCGCCGGACGCGGTGCGGACCGAGCACGACGACGTCTACCAGGCCGTTTTCCACGCCCATGACCGCTACCACCGCGACCGGCAGCAGCCCTCCGACTCCCGCCGCCCCACCTGGGCCGACGTGCAGGGGGAACTCGGCACCCGCCCCGGCCGCACGCTCGGCCCCTATGAGCGCAGCGAGTTGCTCGGCCGGCTCGCCGACCTGCCGCCTCCCGCCACCACCCGCGCTCTGCTCGACCTCCTCGACTCCCTGCCGAACTTCCAGTTCCCCTCCCTGATGCCCGCGCCGCGCGGCTGGCGCGACGGCCTCGGCATGCTGTACGAGAACGCCCGGCACGACGGCGAGCTGAAACTCGTACTCGACTACGCGATGCGGGTCATGTGCGCCGAGCGTCCAGCGACGCCCAGCATGTTGGACGCCGAACAGGACCTGTGGGACTGGGTGAAGAAGGCGTCGACCGGGCTCGACAGCGGTTACCGCAACGGCCTGGTCCGGCAGCGTGCCAAGTGGCTGGGGCTGCGGCGCCGTCCCGCGATCGGGCCGACTTCACCGGGGGAGCAACTTCCCGAGCACCCCCGGGACGCCGGGCCCGCACTGTCCGTGCTGCTCGAAGTGCTGCCCAGGGGCTGGGAGCCCGACCGCTGCGACTGGTCCGTCTGCGTGGCCCGTCCCGACGGTGACGTGACCCGTCTCCACGAGGCCGAGCGCACACTGCTGGACGACCTTCCGGCTCAGGTCGTCACACCGCTCGCGGAGGCCTTCCGCCGCTGTGACGTGCCGGGGCGGCCCGTGGCCCTGCACGCGGCCCTGCCGCACCAGCTGCTCGGGCTGGCCGTGGACGAGTGGAGGCTGCGGCCGGACGGGCCCCCGCTGGGCGAGCAGCGTCCGGTCGTCGTGCGCTGCTCCGACCGCGACCAGCTGCCCGGTGACGGCGAGTTCGGGATGTCCGGCCCCGAGTGGGGCGAGGACGGCGACGAGGGCCACGAGCGCCTGGACCGTTGGCGGCGGCTGCACGCCCGTGACGCGCAGGCCGAAGTCCTCGACTGCGACGACGGAGTGCGCGAGCCGGTGCCGACCATGGACGAACTGCGCGGTCTGGGGCCCCGTACGATCCCGGTGCTGTGCCGCTACGGCGACCGGCGCTACGAGGACGACGGCGCCGCGCTCGGCAGGATCGTGCACGCCGGCTTCGGCGTGGTCCTGTGGCGCCGCTGGCGAGGCCAACCGGACGCCGTGTGCGGGGAGTTCCACCGCGGAGCCAAGAAGGTCGTCGACGACGGGGACGGCGCGGCGTTCCTGCCCGACCTGGTGCACCGGCTCCGGGTGAACCTCCGAGCGGGTCTCGTCGAGGCCTACTGGGCCGACGGCATCGCGCTGTTGTACGACGATCCGCACCAACCCCTGCCCGGAACAGGCGATCTGCTGGAGGCTCCCTGATGCGACGCCCCCTCGCGCGACGCGCTCCATGCGCCTTCCGGCCCCTTACCAGCTTTGCCGTGTGTCGATACCGTGAAGCACGTTCGACGGCTGCCGTGGTGGTACGAGTGACGACGAGGACCGGACCATGACCGAATCCAGTGAGTGGCTCATCTACCGAGGCGCCGGGGAACCCCACGACGGAATGAGCCGCTTGCCTCCCCCGCCGCCCTGGCGGGACTTCGCCGGCCGGGACGCGGCGCGCGACGGCGACGGTGGCGGCGACGGCTCCCAGGACCGCAGACTGGGCGCGCACCGGCATCTGGCGGAACTGCACCGGCCGGGCGCCGAGGAACTCGAGATGATCAACGCGGCGCTCTATCTGCGCCGCCCTCTCCTCGTCACCGGCAGTCCCGGCGCGGGCAAGAGCACGCTGGCCCATTCCGTGGCGTACGAGCTGGGACTCGGCGACGTCCTGCGCTGGTCCATCGTCAGCCGCTCCACGCTCCAGGACGGCCTGTACCACTACGACGCCATCGCCCGCCTCCAGGACGTGCAGATCGCCGCCCAGGGGGATGGGGGCACCGCCCTGTTCGAGCGAAGCCGAGAACTTGGGGGAGGATCGGCGGCCGGCAGTCCCGGGGCGGTCGAGGCGATCGGCAGCTACATCCGCCTCGGCCCGCTCGGCACCGCCCTGCTGCCCTCCGACACCCCGCGCGTGCTGCTCATCGACGAGCTCGACAAGAGCGACATCGATCTGCCCAACGACCTGCTGAACGTGCTGGAGGAGGGCGAGTTCGAGATCCCTGAACTGCAGCGTCTCGCCGACCGGTTGCCCGACGGCGAAACCGAGGTGCTCACCGCCGACGGCACCAAGGTCCGCGTCCGCGACGGCCGGGTGCGCTGCCGGGCCTTCCCGTTCGTGGTCCTCACCAGCAACGGGGAACGGGACTTCCCGGCCCCCCTGATGCGCCGCTGCATCCACCTCGAACTGGGCCGCCCCGACCACAACAGGCTCGCCACCTTCGTCCGCGCCCACCTCGGTGACGAGGCGGCGCGTGCGGGCGACGATCTGATCAGCCGCTTCCTGGAGCGCTCCCGCAGCGAACTCCTCGCCGCGGACCAGCTGTTGAACGCGATCTATCTCACCGACGCGGCGGCCCCGCCCAGTCGTGACCGCCTCGCCGACCTGCTCATCCAGCGACTCGACCGCCCGAGGTGAGGCGCTGATGCCCGACGCAGGGGGGCGACATGGCCCCGTCCAGCCCGGCAGCGGTCCCGAGGACGGGCCTCCGGGCGCGCCCGAAGCCGTGGGTTCCCCCGTCCCCGGCGGCGACCCGATCACCGACGACCCGATCGCCGCCGACTCGATTGCCGATCCGATCGCCGAACTGATCGCCCGGCTGCGGGAGATCGGCCTCGACCCGGACGCCGAAGGGCTGTGCGACGCCCTGTGGCTGGCCGGCCGGACGCACCCGACGTGTGCCGCCGAGCCCGAGGACCCGGTCACCCGGCCGAGTGGCCCGGCGGCGGGGAACGGCGGCGAGCGGACCTTCCCGGACCCGGCATCCGCCACGGCCCGGCCCCGGACCCCGGACCGGGCCCCCGAGGCACCGGAGCCACAGGAGTACGACGCGGGCGTCGACCGCCGTGTGGCCCTGTATCCGCTGCCGTTCTCCGGCGCCCCGCCCAAGGGGGTTCCGGGGCGGGTGGCACCCCTGCCCGTCGGGGTACCCGCTGCCCCCGCCTTTCCCGCTCCACTCGAACTCCAGCGCGCTTTACGGCCGTTGCAGGGCTACCGGAGCCCGGCTCCACCGCTGCGCTCGGCGCTCGACGAGACGGCGACGGCGGAGCTGAGCGCGCGGGCGGGCGGACTCGTCATTCCCGTGTTCCGGGCAGTGCGCCGGGCCGACGCGCGGCTCCAGCTGGTGATGGACGCCTCCTCGTCCATGCGGGTGTGGGACCGCATGTTCACCGAACTGGAGCAGGTCTTCGCGCAGTTGGGCGCCTTCTGGGACATCGAGGTCAGCCATCTGCACCAGGGTCCGGACGGCGAACCGGCCGTCAGCCGCAGCCCCGAACCCCATGCGGCCCCGCTGCACTCCGTCGACCGGCTCAGCGATCCCACGGGACGCCGCATCACCCTGCTGGTCAGTGACTGCGCGGGCCCTCTGTGGCGGTCCGGCCAGGCCCACCGGCTGCTCCACCATCTCTCCCGGCAGGCCCCGGCCGCCGTGCTCCAGCCATTGCCGCAGCGCATGTGGAACCGCACCCGGCTCCCGGTGCTCTACGGCGAGTTGATGCGGGGCGAAAGCCTGGGGGGCGCCGCCGCGCTACGGGTGCGCACCCACGCCGGAACGCCCACGGAGGCCCGCCGCGGCGAGCTGCCCGTGCCCGTGCTGCCGCCCGAGCCGGTGGCCCTGGGAGCCTGGGCGCGGCTGCTGTCCAAGGCCGGCACCGGGCCCGTGGCCGGTGCCGTGGGCTGGGTGCGGGCCGACCAGCCGCCCGTGTCGGCGGGCCGTCCCGGCCGCCGTGCGTCCCCGCTCGAACTGGTCAGCAGGTTCCGCTCCACGGCCTCCCCGGCCGCGGGACGCCTCGCCGTCCATCTGGCGGCCGCCCCGCTCTGCCTGCCCGTGATGCAGCTGGTGCAGCGGACCATGATGCCCGACTCCGGTCCCTCCGAACTGGCCGAGGTGCTGCTCAGCGGCCTGCTGGC
Source organism: Streptomyces sp. HUAS 15-9 (assembly GCF_025642155.1). NCBI lineage: Bacteria > Bacillati > Actinomycetota > Actinomycetes > Kitasatosporales > Streptomycetaceae > Streptomyces > Streptomyces qianjiangensis. The sequence goes on from NZ_CP106798.1 coordinate 5,859,462, forward strand.
GCGGGCCCGCGAGGAGCGCGCCCAGGACGGCGTCCAGTGGTACGAGTTCGCGCCGGGCGTACAGGAGTCGCTGCTGTCGACGCTGGGACGGGACGAGGCCCTGCTGGTGCTCAAGCACTGCTCGGAGTACATCGAGCAGCGCTTCGGCAAGGGCGGCCCCAACTTCCCGGCGCTGGCCCTGGCCCAGCTCGGCAGCGGCGGCGGGGGGCGCCCGTACGCGCCCGGCGGCTACCCGGCCGAGAACGGTGACGGCAGCGCCGCGACTCCGGTCCCGCAGCCCTTCGCCGAGGTCGCCGCGCGCGTCCTGGAGCGGTTCATGCCGCTGCCCGAGCAGTTCGCCCTGTACGGCAGCCGGGAGCGGGAGCAGACGGACCAGAGCCGCCCCGCGCACCCGGCCGTTCTCCGGGCCCGCACGCTGGTCGAGCGGTTCGACCGCGAGGGCATGGTGCAGGACATCATCGACGCCGTTCAGCTGCTGCGCGGCGCCACCGAGCACGAACGGCCCGCGGGCCGGGACTTCGAACTGTGGGCCGAGTACGCCCACTGTGTCCTGCGGCTGTGGGAGATGCAGGGCGGTGCGGAGCTGCTGCGCGAGGCGGAGACGGCCGCCGAGCGCGCGGTCACCCATCCCCGCGCGGTGCGCGAACGGGCCGTACTGGCACGGGTGTTGCGGGCGGCGGCGACGGACCGCAGGCGGCACGGGGACCAGCACGGCGCGCTCGAACTGCTGCGCCGTGCCGACCGTGAGTACGCCGTCGCGTGCGGGGCGCCCGATCTGGACGAGACGGAGGCGCTCCGGCTCACCCTGGAACGGGTGGGTGCCCTGGAGGCGCAGTGGCGGCTGGGCGGCGACAGTGCCCTGCTGCAGGGCGCGGTCGGCATGCTGGAGGCCTTCGCCGACGCGTGGCCCGACCGCCGCGGCCGTCCGCCCGAACTCCCCCTCGCACACGGCCGCGTCCTGCTGCGGCTGTCCGGGGTGACGCCCGACCGGGAACAGGCCCGCCGGTACGCGGAGCAGAGCGCGCAGTCGCTGCGCAGTGCTCTTGAGCACGACTCCGACGCAGGCGAAGGGCATCCCCCCGTGAGGGTTCTCCTCGATCTGGTCGACGCGCTCCTGGTATCGGGCGGAGCGCTGGACGAGGCGCAGGCGCGGGTCGACGAGGCGCTGACCCGTACTCGTGAACAGAGCCCGCGCTCGGCCCTGTTGGTGCGTGCCGGACGCATCGGCACGGCCCGGTACGACGAGTCGGGCGATCCGCATGAACTCCAGGAGGCGGCACGGCACTTCGAGCAGGCCGCCCAGCGGATGCCCCGGGACGAGTCCGCCCACGCCGATGTGCTCGCCGAGTGGGGCGAGGTACTGCTGCGCCGGGCCGCGCTGGAGAGGGGGTTCTCCGCCCAGGAGCCGCTGTCCCGGGCGATCCGGGTGCTGCGGGACTGCCGCACGGAGACGCCCGTGGGCAGCGCCCTGCTGGCCGGCCGTCTCCTCCTGCTGGGCCGGGCGCTGATGCTCAGGTACCGGGCGCGCGGCGACCGCGTCGATCTGCGCGAGGCCGAACATCTCCTCGGCCTCGCGGCGGCCGGCGCCGACGATCCGCTGCTGGCCGCGCGGTGCTGGCTGGAACGCGGGCAGGTCCAGTTCGAGGCGTACCAGAGTCTGGGCCGCCCGGCACGGCTGGACGAGGCGGTCGACGCGTTCCGGTCGGCCGCGGAGGCGGCCCGGGAGGCGGAGCAGGACGCGGAGACGGACCGCCGCCGTCAGGAATCAGTCGAACTGGGTGCGCAGGCACACCACTGGCGGGGTATGACCTACGAGGCGGCCATGCGTCCACGCGCCGCCCGCGAGGCCTATCGGGCGGCCCGGGCGGAGTGGTCGAAGCTGCCGGACGACCATGTGAGCACGAGCGAGCCGACGGCCGGCCAGACGGCACAGCGGCTGGCCGACCTGGAGTGACCCGGTCGTGGCGGGACGCCACGCGACGCAAGGGGGATGGGATGGACGTAGGGAACGAGTCGCAGCGGCAGATGGCCGTGCACCGGACCGAGGCGGAGGAGCCGCTTCCGGATCTGTCGGAGCTGAGTCTGCCCGAGCTGAGGACCATTCAGCACCCTGTGCTGCGCGAAGTGGTGGAGGATCTGCGCGAGCGGTCCACCCGGCCGAGCGAGATGCTCTGGGGCTTCAACAGCGCGCTCTGAAACCAGGTAACGCCGGTCATTTTCGCCATTGAATCGGTCAACGTCGAACGATCCGCGTTTGTGGGGATGACCGGCCAGGGAAGGCGGTTCCGTACGAGCGGGGCTCGCGGCGCGGACGTACGGCATGGGGGTGCTGGAGTGTCTGGAGAGGGTGCACCCGATCCGGCAGCGACACGCCGCATCCCCTTCCGGCAGTTCGTCGTGAAGGTCCACGGCCGCTGCAACCTCGCCTGCCGCTACTGCTACCTCTACGAGGGCCCGGACCGGACCTGGCGCGACCGCCCCGCCGCGGCGCCCCCCGGGGTGCTGGACCGCACCGCCTCCCGCATCGCCGAACACGCGCGCGCCCACGGGCTGACCGACCTCTCCCTGGTCCTGCACGGGGGAGAGCCGCTGCTGGCGGGTGTGGCCACGCTCGCCCGGTTCACCGGTCTGGTACGCGACCGGGTCCCGGCCGGCTGCACGGTCCACGCCACCGTCCAGACCAACGCCACCCTGCTGACGGAGCGGCGCCTCGCGGTCCTGGCCCGCCACCGCATCCGCGTCGGCATCAGCCTCGACGGGGGCCTGCCCGCCCACAACGCGCTGAGGGTCCGCCCGTCCGGGCGGCCGTCGTGGCCCGACGCTTCGCGCGGCGCCCGGCTCGTCGCCGCCCGCTTCCCGCAGTCGTACGCCGGAATCCTCGCGGTCGTGGATCCCACCCTGGATCCGGTGGAGATGTACGAGTCCCTGGTCGCCCTGGGCCCGCCCGCCCTCGACCTGCTGCTGCCGCACGGGAACTGGTCGGCTCCGCCGCCGCACTGGGACGACTCGGGCACCGTGTACGGCGACTGGCTGTGCGCCGTCTTCGACCGCTGGTGGCGGGCGGGGCGCAGAGAGACCCGGGTACGGCTGTTCGAGGAGTGCCTCGCGCTGCTGCTGGGCCTGCCGGCGGCCACGGAGTCGCTCGGCCTCACTCCCTTCGACGCCGTGGTGGTGGAGACCGACGGGTCGATCGAACAGGTCGACTCGCTGAAGTCCGCGTACGACGGGGCCGCACGGACCGGCCTCGACATCCACCGGCACGGCTTCGACGACGCGCTGCGGCACCCCGCGGTGGCGGCCCGGCAGGCGGGTGCCGCGTCGCTGGCGGCGGCCTGCCGGGCCTGCCCGCTGCTGAACGTCTGCGGCGGCGGCCAGTACGCCCACCGCTACCGCGCCGGGCACGGCTTCATCAACCCCTCCGTGTACTGCGCCGACCTGCAGCGCCTCATCCGTCATGTGGCGGGCCGGCTCCGCGCGGACACGGTGCGGGCCGCCCCGTCCGCCGTCTCCCGGGAAGGGGGTGTCCCGTGATGCTTCCGGTGGTCCCGGACCGTGTCCTTGTCGCACTCGGCCGTACCGAAGGCGGCCCCGAGGCTCTTGCGTTCCTGGCCCGCGACCAGGACACCCGTCGGCTGCTCCTGCTGCGCGCGGTGCTCGACGCGGTGGCGGGAGCCGACCCGGCACTGTGCCCCGCCGACGCCAGGAGGCGGCTCCTGGAGGACTGGGCGCTGCTGGAGGCGGCGGACGCGGCCGCTGTGACGAATGAGCCGGTGGGAGACATGGCGCCCACGGGAGGCCCGACGGGTTCACCCGCCCGCGCTCGCCTGCTCGCCCCGCTGGTCGGCGCCTGGGCCCAGCGCTGTCTGCGCGGGCTCGGCACGGACCCCGCACGGCCGGGCGCGCCGCAGCGGGCCCGCGAACTCGGGCGCGACCTGGGGCACTTCAGCGCACTGGCCGCCGCTGCCGCGGCCCGCGCCGGGCTGTCGTTCGCCGCGCGGCTCACCGCCCGGGACGGACTGCTCGTGCTGCCCTCCCTCGGGGCGCTGCGCACGGCGGCGGGGGACGTCGCGGTCGAAGTCGTCCACAGGAGCGGGCGGTTGACCATGCGGCAGCGGGGCGCGGCCGATGTCGTCGTGCATGTGGAGCGCGGCACGGGAGCCTGGTCCGGCGCCGCCGCCTGGACGCCCGCGTACGCCCTGCCCGGCCTCACCAGCGGCGCCCCGCCCACCCCGCTGGACGACCTCGACCCGTACCGGTGGGTGCAGGACAGCGTCCACCACCTCGGGCTGAGCGGTCCGGCGAGCCTCGACGACGCGGAGCGCAAGCGCTGGCTGCACTCCTGGTCGGGGGCCGCGGTGGAACTCCGGCTGGGCGGCGAGCAGCGCCTGATGGAGGCCGTCCGCCTGCTGCGCTGCCTCGTTCCGCTCGCCGCGCCGCCCGGCTCGGAGCCCGGCGACTGCACGGGCACCTGCAGCGGCACCCGGCGCGAGGCCTTCGGCGCCGTGCTCAGCAGCGCCCCGCACGGCCCGACGGTGCTGGCCGCGACCCTGGTGCACGAGCTTCAGCACACCAAACTCGTCGCCCTCAGCGAGGCGGTCACCCTCCACCGGGCCGACGGGCGAAATCGGTACTTCGCCCCCTGGCGCCCCGATCCACGCCCCTACGACGGTCTGCTGCAGGGCACCTACTCGCATCTGGCGCTGGCCGACTTCTTCCAGCGCCGCGCGCTCACCCTCACGCGGCCCGCCGACCGGGAGGCGGCCTGGGCCGAACACGCGCGCTGCCGCGAACAGGTGGGCGCGGCGCTGCCCGCGCTCGTCGGATCGCCGGACCTGACCGTGCCGGGACGCCGGTTCGTCGACCAGATGGTGGCCGTGTTCGAACGGCTCGACGAGCATCCCGCGCCCCGTGGGCACGCCGTACGGGCGCAGGCCTATGTGGGCGCGGCGCGTGGCTTGTTCTCGGCGCGTCGAATTCCGCCAACTGGGTGAAATATGTTGCCAGTTCGAGTGAAGATCGTTGCGCTTGCGGGAAGAGATGTGACCGAAGCGCGCGAGTCCGACGGATACCTGTCAGCGCCTATCGCGGTGCCGCGCAGAGGTTCTAACATTACGTGCGGGGAGGCCGCTGCATGTCTGGAGTTCGTAGGCCGGTCGGGGCAGCCGACAAAGGGACCGCGAAGCCCACTGTCACCATCAGCTACGCGGGTTTCAACCGGGCCTGGGCGGCCTGGATCGCGGACCGGCTGGAGCGGCGAGGCCTGCGAGTCGTCTCCATGCGCTGGGACTCCCCGGCCGAGGTCCCGCTGGTGGACCTGCTGCGTGACCTGAAACTCGCCGACGGCCGGATTCTCATCCTCGTCAGCGAGTGGTACTTCCAACTCGGGCCGCGCACCCACGAGGAGTGGAACGGGGCGCTGCGCGAGATCGTGGCCCCCGACCCGTCCCGGTTCGCCGCCGTCTCGATCACCACCGCCTCCGTACCCACCGCCACCACCGTGCTCGCCCCGGCACAGCTGACCAACATGGGTGCCGACGAGGCCGAACGGCGCCTGCTCGACCGGCTCGGCCTGCCGACCGACCCGCCCCCGGAGCCGGCCGAGGGCGAGCGGCGCGGCCCGCGCTTCCCGGCGTCCATGCCCGAGGTGTGGGGCGGCGTACCGCGGCGCAACACTCGCTTCACCGGACGCGAGCCGTTCCTGAACGACGCCTACCACCTGCTGCAGGGCTCCGAGCCGGGCGCCGGCGTGCTGACCCTGCACGGCATGTCCGGGGTCGGCAAGACACAGCTCGCCGCCGAGTACGTCTTCCGCTTCGGCTCCGAGTACGACGTGGTGTGGTGGGTCAACGCCGAGGGCCGGGTGACCTACCGCCGGCTGATGGCCGAACTCGCCCCGAAGCTCGGCCTGTCCACCGGCGCCGAGTACGGCGAGCGGCTGCGCGCCGTGCGCGACGCGCTGCGCCGCGGCGACCCCTACCCCCGCTGGCTGCTGATCCTGGACGGCGCCGACGAACCCGACCAGATCTGGGACCTCGTCCCCACCGGGCCGGGCCATGTCCTGATCACCTCGCGCAACCCCGAGTGGGGCGAGCACAACAGCAAGCTGCTGGAGGTGCCCGTCTACTCCCGCGACGAGTCGGTGGCCTTCGTCCGCCGCCGTGCGCCGCGGCTCAACGAGGAGGACGCCGACCAGCTGGCCGAGGCGCTGGAGGACCTGCCGTTGCTGCTCGACCAGACCGCCGGCTGGCTCAATGACTCCGACCTGTCGGTGGAGGACTACATCGCGCTCCTGGAGGGCGGCATCGACGGGGACGTGGTCAAGGTCTCCGCGGACTTCCCCGTCGCGTTCCAGACGGCCTGGTCGATACTGCTGAACAAACTCCGCGAGACCGTCCCGGAATCCGTCGACCTGCTGCGCCTGTGCACCTTCTTCGCGCCCGGCTTCATCCCCGTACGGCTTCTGCGGGAGATGCCGCACGAGGAACTGCCCGAGCAGATCGCCGGGTTGCTCAACGACCCCCTCCTGTGGAACAAGGCGATCAACCAGCTCCGCCAGTACTCCGTCGTACGCCTGGAGTCACACGAGTCGGCCGGCGACGAGTCGGTCTCCTCCGGCGAGTCGGTGTATCTGCACCGCATGGTGCACCAGATCGTGCACAAGGACATGCCCGACGAGGACCGGCGCGAGTTCAACGACGTGGTCCGCAGAGCCCTGGCCGCCGCCGATCCCGGCCGGGCCACGGACACCCGCCTGTGGGACGAGTACGCGGAGATCGTGCCGCACCTCAAGCACGCGGACGTGCTGAACAGCAAGGACCGGACCGTGCAGAACCTGGTCCTCAACTGCCTGCGCTACATGTACTTCACGGGCGAGTACCAGTCCGGCATGAAGCTCGGCGAGCGCGCCATGAAGGCGTGGAAGTCGCTGCTCGGCGACACCCATCCGCGGATCTGGGAGCTGACCTACCACTACGCCAACCTGCTGCGCGCGGCCGGCGAGTACGGGCGCACCGAGGCCATCGAGCGCGTCGCCGTGGACCACCTCCGGGCGGAGCGCGGCGAGCAGGACCTGGACCATCTGCGCGCGGCCAACGGCCTGGGCGCCGACCTGTGGGGCCTCGGGCGCTACGAGGAGTCGCGGGAGCTGTACGAGTGGCTCTACCCGGCCTACCGCGACCTGCTCGGCGAACAGGACTCGCGGACCCTCAACGCCCTGAACAACCTGGGCTTCGCGCTCAGGCTGCTCGGCCGCTACGGGGAGAGCCTGGAGATCGACCGGCGGACCATGGAGGCACGCCGTCAGCTGCTGAAGAACCGTCACCCGTGGACGCTCTTCTCCGAGATCCACTACGCGACGAATCTGCGGCTGCTGGGCCGCTACACCGAGGCGGAGTCCGTCCAGGCGAAGAACGTGCGCGAGTACCGCCTCGTGATGGGCGCCGAGAACCCGCAGACCCTGCTGGCCGAGCACAACCTCGCCCTGTGCCTCTACCGCATCGGCGACCGCGGCAAGGCGGGGCCGATGTTCACCCGCGTACTGGAGCGCTATGAGCGCAAGCTCGGCGAGAAGGACCCGCAGACGCTGGCCGCGGCCATCAGCCACAGCTGCTTCGCCCGCGAGCACGGCGACATCGACCAGGCACGGGAGACCAGCGAGCACGTCATCGCGCGCTACGAGGCCATGCACGCCGAAGGACATCCGTTCCTCGCCGGAGCCCGCACCAACCATGCGCTCATCCTGCGCAGCGTCGGCGAACGCGACCAGGCCCACGCCCTGATCGAGCAGTCGATGGCCGACATGACCGCGGCCGTGGGGGAGAACCATCCCTGGACCGTGGGCTGCGCCGTCAACGCCTCCGCCCTGCGCAATCTGGTCGGGGACACGGAGTCCGCGGCCGGACTCAGCAGGTCCGCCGCCCTGCGCGCCACCGAGATCCTCGGCCGCACCCACCCCCTGACCCTGACGGCCCGTATCGCCCACGCCGCCGATCTGCGCGGTCTCGGCAACCGGCGCGAGGCCGAGAAGACGGAGCAGGAGGCGCTGTCCGACCTCGCCGCCACGCTCGGCCCCCAGCACGCCCACACCCTGTCGGCACGCGCCCGCAACCGGCCCTACTGGGACTTCGAGCCCCAGGTGTCGTGAGCGGCCCGGCACCCCGGACATGACCGACGACGCACCCCGGACATGACCGAAGGGCCCGGCCCCGGAGTTCTCTCCGGGGCCGGGCCCTTCCGCTGTCGAGTCGCGAGACCTACGCCTCGAACACCTCACGGACCAGCTGCTCCTGCTCGGCCTGGTGCCGCTTCGCGGAACCCACCGCAGGCGACGAGCCGTGCGGACGTGAGATACGGCGCAGCCGCTCGCTGTGCGGGACGTCCGGGCCGACGGCCAGGTCGAGGTGGTCGATCAGGTTGAGCGCGATGAACGGCCAGGCACCCTGGTTCGCCGGCTCCTCCTGGGTCCACAGGTACTTCTCGGCGTTCGGGTACTTGTTGACCTCCGCCTGGATCTCCGCACCCGGCAGCGGGTACAGGCGCTCGATGCGGATGATCGCCGTGTCCGTGACACCGCGCTTCTGCCGCTCGGCCTCCAGGTCGTAGTAGACCTTGCCCGCGCAGAAGACGACCTTCTTCACGGCCGCCGGGTCGGTGATCGACGCGTCGCCGATGACCGGACGGAACTCACCGCTCGTGAACTCCTCCGTCTTCGACGACGCCGCCTTCAGACGCAGCATCGACTTCGGGGTGAAGACGATGAGCGGCTTGTGGTGCGGGTTGTGCACCTGCCAGCGCAGGAGGTGGAAGTAGTTCGACGGGAGCGTGGGCATCGCGACCGTCATGTTGTTCTGCGCGCACAGCTGGAGGAAGCGCTCGACACGGGCCGAGGAGTGGTCCGGGCCCTGGCCCTCGTAGCCGTGCGGGAGGAGCAGGGTGACGCCGGACGTCTGGCCCCACTTCTGCTCCGCCGCCGAGATGTACTCGTCGACGACCGTCTGGGCGCCGTTGACGAAGTCGCCGAACTGCGCTTCCCACATCACGAGCGCGTCGGGGCGGGCCAGCGAGTAGCCGTACTCGAAGCCCATGACCGCGTACTCGGACAGCAGCGAGTTGTAGACGTTGTACCGGGCCTGGTCCTCGGACAGGTAGAGCAGCGGGGTGTAGTCCGCACCCGTCTCGCGGTCGATCAGCACCGCGTGGCGCTGACCGAAAGTGCCGCGCTGGGAGTCCTGGCCGGACAGCCGGACCGGCGTGCCCTCCAGGAGCAGCGAGCCGATCGCGAGCGTCTCGCCCATGCCCCAGTCGATCGTGCCGTCCTCGACCATCGCCGTCCGGCGCTGGAGCTGCGGCAGCAGCCGCGGGTGGACGGTGACGTGGTCGGGGATGTTGACCTGGGACTCGGCGATGCGCTTGACGACCTCGGAGGAGATCGCCGTCGGCACCGCGATCGGGAAGCCGTCCTGCGGCGCCTGGGCCTCCGCGGAGATGGGCTGGGAGGTCGCCTCACGGACCTCCGTGAAGACCTTCTCCAGCTGGCCCTGGTAGTCCTGCAGCGCCTGCTCGGCCTCTTCCAGGGTGATGTCGCCGCGACCGATCAGGGACTCGGTGTAGAGCTTGCGCACCGAGCGCTTCTTGTCGATCAGGTCGTACATCAGCGGCTGGGTGAAGGCCGGGTTGTCCGACTCGTTGTGACCGCGGCGGCGGTAGCAGATGAGGTCGATCACCACGTCCTTGTTGAACGCCTGGCGGAACTCGAAGGCCAGGCGCGCGACGCGCACGACCGCCTCCGGGTCGTCGCCGTTCACGTGGAAGATCGGGGCCTCGATCATGCGGGCCACGTCCGTCGCGTACATCGAGGAACGCGAGGACTCGGGGGCCGCCGTGAAGCCGACCTGGTTGTTGATGACGACGTGGACCGTGCCGCCCGTGCGGTAGCCGCGCAGCTGCGACATGTTCAGGGTCTCGGCCACCACGCCCTGGCCCGCGAAGGCCGCGTCGCCGTGGATCGCCACCGGCAGCACCGTGAAGTCCGTGCCGCCCTTGTTGATGATGTCCTGCTTGGCGCGGGCGATGCCCTCGATGACCGGGTCGACGGTCTCCAGGTGGGACGGGTTGGCCGCCAGCGAGACCGTGATCTGCTCGCCGTCCAGGCCCGTGAAGGTGCCCTGGGCGCCCAGGTGGTACTTCACGTCGCCGGAGCCGTGCATCGACTTCGGGTCGAGGTTGCCCTCGAACTCGCGGAAGATCTGGGCGTACGACTTGCCGACGATGTTGGCCAGCACGTTCAGCCGGCCACGGTGGGCCATGCCGATGACGACCTCGTCCAGGCGGGACTCGGCGGCCGAGTCCAGCACCGCGTCCAGCAGCGGGATGACGGACTCGCCGCCCTCCAGGGAGAAGCGCTTCTGGCCGACGTACTTCGTCTGCAGGAAGGTCTCGAAGGCCTCCGCCGCGTTCAGCCGGCGCAGGATGCGCAGCTGCTCCTCGCGCTCCGGCTTGGAGTGCGGGCGCTCGACGCGGTCCTGGATCCACTTGCGCTGCTTGGGGTCCTGGATGTGCATGAACTCGATGCCGGTGGTGCGGCAGTACGAGTCGCGCAGCACGCCGAGGATGTCGCGCAGCTTCATCATCGACTTGCCGGCGAAGCCGCCGACGGCGAACTCGCGCTCCAGGTCCCACAGGGTGAGGCCGTGCTCGACGATGTCGAGGTCGGGGTGCTTGCGCTGGCGGTACTCCAGCGGGTCGGTGTCGGCCATGACGTGGCCGCGGACCCGGTAGGAGTGGATCAGCTCGAAGACGCGCGCGGCCTTGGTGACGTCGTCGTCGTGCGAGGCGTCGATGTCCCGGAGCCAGCGGACCGGCTCGTAGGGGATGCGCAGCGACTCGAAGACGGCGTCGTAGAAGCCGCTCTCGCCGAGCAGCAGGTTGGAGACCTGGCGCAGGAACTCGCCGGAGGCGGCGCCCTGGATCACCCGGTGGTCGTAGGTCGACGTGAGCGTCATGACCTTCGAGATGCCGAGCTTGTTCAGGGTGTCCTGGCTGGTGCCCTGGAACTCCGCCGGGTAGTCCATGGAGCCGACGCCCATGATCACGGACTGGCCGGGCATCAGACGCGGCACGGAGTGGACGGTGCCGAGGCCGCCGGGGTTGGTCAGGGAGACCGTGACACCGGTGAAGTCGTCCATCGTCAGCTTGCCGTCGCGGGCGCGGCGGACGATGTCCTCGTAGGCCTGCCAGAACTCGAAGAAGTTCAGGGTCTCGGCCTTCTTGATGGCGGCCACGACGAGCTGGCGGTCGCCGTTGGGCTTCACCAGGTCGATGGCCAGGCCGAGGTTGACGTGCGGCGGCTTGACGAGGGTCGGCTTGCCGTCCTTCTCGCCGAACGAGTGGTTCATCGACGGCATGGCCTTGATGGCCTGGACCATCGCGAAGCCGATGAGGTGCGTGAAGGAGATCTTCCCGCCGCGCGCCCGCTTCAGGTGGTTGTTGATGACGATGCGGTTGTCGAACAGCAGCTTCACCGGGACCGCGCGGACCGAGGTGGCCGTCGGCAGCTCCAGCGAGGCGTTCATGTTCTTGGCGACGGCGGCGGAGGGCCGCGCAGCGTCACGAACTCGGGGCCCTCGGTCGCCTCGGCGGCGGGCGCGGCCTTCGCGGCCGGCTTGGCGGCCGGGGCCGCGGCGGCGGGCTTGGGCGCGGCCGGAGCGGCGGGTGCCGGAGCGGCGGGTGCCGGAGCGGCGGCGGCCGGAGCGGCGGCGGCCGGCTTCGGGGCCGCGGGCGCCCCGGCGGCGGGCGTGGCCGGGGCCACCGGAGCCGCGGGCCGGGCCGGAGCGGCTGTCGTGGTGGTTCCTGCGGCCCCCGCGGCCGCAGCACCCGACGGAGCCTGGGCGGCAGCGACGCCCGGCTTGTAGTCGGCGAAGAAGTCCCACCAGGCTCGGTCTACCGAATTCGGGTCCTGGAGGTACTGCTGATAGATCTCGTCGACGAGCCACTCATTGGGACCGAACGCAGCAGCGGGGTTCTTCCCGGCTTGGTCTTCGGTCGTGGGGGCACCGCCCGGCCGGAGGCTGGGGGAGCTCGAGTTACTGGGGGACTGTGGCGACACGGCGGCAACCGCCCTCTTCCGCTTCACAAGGTGGTGGACAGCGGAAATAAAGGCTACGCCTCCCTGAGGGCGAAGGTCAGGTCGGGCCCGTTCATCGTCGTGTAAGTCACATCAGAAAGCGCGTTTCGGCGGTTGAAATGGCGGGAAACAAGTGTGGTTCGCCTGTGGCAGGGATGCGTCGGCCACGGCCTCGGCACCAGACAGGCGCGGGCCGTCCCTGATCACACGTGTCCGTCAGTGGGGACGCTCGTGGATCTTGTGGCTCCGGTTCGAACTTTACGTCAACTTGGTCCGGGTCGCTTGTCCCGGAAGGGTGACGAGGATCCGGCAACCCCGCTCGGATTCGGCCACGCCGATCCGGCCGCCGTGCAGATCCACCGCCCAGCGGGCGATCGCCAGCCCCAGACCCGTACCGCCGTCACTGCCCGGACCGTGCGGTCGGCTGACGGCTCCCCGGTTGAAGCGTTCGAAGACCTTGTGCCACTCCGACTTCGGGATGCCGGGGCCCTCGTCCAGGACCTCCAGCTCCAGCGACTCCGGCTGCGGACCGCGCCGCGCCTTCACCGTGACCCGGCCGTGCGCCGGGCTGTGCTTGACCGCGTTGTCGATCAGATTGGCCACCACCTGGTGGATCCGCTCCGGGTCCGCGAGCGCGGTCAGCTCCGGCGGGGAGACGTCCAGGTGCAGATGGACGTCCGTCCGCGTGTGGTTCCCGGAGCCCGACGCCATGCCCCCGCGCGCGGAGGCGACCATGTTGGCCTCCTTCAGCACGCCGGAGAGGTACGGCCATACCTCGAAACGCCGCTTGCGCAGCGGTACGACGCCGTTGTCCAGCCGGGACAGGTCCAGCAGCGTCTCCACCAGCCGCCCGAGCCGCTCGGTCTGCTTGAGCGCCGTACGCATCGTCTCGGTGTCCGGCTCGGCGATGCCGTCCACGACGTTCTCCAGGACGGCCCGCAGGGCGGCGATGGGCGTGCGCAGCTCGTGCGAGACGTTCGCCACCAGCTCCTTGCGCTGGCGGTCCTGGGCCTCCAGCTCGTCGGCCATGACATTGATCGTCCCGGCCAGGTCGCCCAGCTCGTCCCGGCGGTTCTCCCGCACCCGGCGCGTGTAGTCGCCCTGCGAGATCGACCGGGCCACCGCGTTCATCTCGTCCAGCGGCGAGGTGAGCGAATGCGCCACGAACTGCGTTATCAACAGTGTGGCGATCATCGAGAAGACCGTGATGAAGCGAAGCTCCGTCTTGGTGTGCACCGCGATCATCGACAGACCCGTGGTGATCAGCACCGAGATGACGACGAGCGCGCCCAGCTTGGTCTTGATCGAGAACGGGCGTACGCCGCCCCAGGGCTCCTCCCCGGGGCTCCTCCGTGCGGCCGGCCCGTCGCTCATGGCGTCGGTGTCTCCAACGCGTAGCCCACGCCGTGCACCGTGCGGATCCGCTCGGCGCCGATCTTCCGGCGCAGCGCCTTGATGTGGCTGTCGACGGTCCGGGTGCCGGAGGCGTCCGCCCAGTCCCACACCTCGGCCAGCAGCTGCTCACGGGAGAGCACCGCGCGCGGGGTGTTCGCCAGGCAGACCAGCAGGTCGAACTCGGTGGGCGTGAGGTGCACGTCCTCGCTGCGCACCCGCACCCGGCGCTGCGCGTGGTCGATCTCCAGCTCGCCGAGGCGCAGGATGCCCGAGCGCGGCGTGGCCGCGGCGATGGCGGCCCGCTCCACGCGGCGCAGCAGGACGTGCACGCGCGCGGCCAGCTCCCGCATCGAGAACGGCTTGGTCATGTAGTCGTCGGCGCCGACACCGAGCCCGACCAGCATGTCGGTCTCGTCGTCGCGCGCGGTGAGCATCAGCACCGGCACCGGGCGCTGGGCCTGCACACGGCGGCAGACCTCCAGGCCGTCGAAACCGGGCAGCATGATGTCGAGGATCAGCAGGTCGGGCTGCCAGGCCTCGGCGGTGTCGACCGCGGAAGGACCGTCCGCCGCGGTTTGCACCAGGAATCCCTCGGCGCGGAGTCGGGCCGCGATGGCGTCCACGATCGTCGGGTCGTCCTCGATCACCAGCACTCGGCGCTGTGCGCCCGGAGTAGCCGCCGCCGTACCGCTGTGCGAGGTGTGTGTCTGCTCCATCGCCCGCCCCTGAGTGTGCTTTCCGGAACCAGTGGGGTGGTTCCTCGGTCTGCGCATGGTTTGCGATTGACGCTTGAATGATCCGCGTCAGGGAAGCACATTACGGGGACCGGAGGCACCGTCGCTATCCAGGGCGTACGGCGAGATGCACAGCGTCCGGAACGCCCCGGGCAACGGGGATCTCTTCGGTACGCACCTGCCGGAACCCGGCATTCCACAAGGTTTGCTCGAAATCCACAGAGGGCCGCGCCGACCATACGGCCAGTACCCCTCCGGGCGTCAACGCCTTTGCGCAGCTTGCCAGTCCGGCCGGTGAGTACAGGCCGTCGTTGTCCTCGGTCACGGTCCAGCCAGGGCCGTTGTCGATGTCCAGGCACAGGGCGTCGTACGTGGCGGAAGTCTCATTGACGTGCGTCAACAGGTCGCCTTCGACGATCTCGGTGCGCGGATCGCCGAGCGCGGCGGCGGACAGCCCGGACAGCGGGCCCGCGCGGTGCCAGCCGATCACGGCGGGCTCGCGCTCCACCACGGTGATCCGCCCCCAGCGGGGGTCGGCCGCGGCATGCGCGAGCGAGAACCCGACGCCCAGGCCGCCGATGAGCACGTCCGGTTCCGGCCGTCCGTCCAGGGCGTCGTACGCGGCATCGACCAGTAGCCGCTCCGAGCGCCCGTCGGAGGTGTCCATGAGGAAGCAGCCGTTGGCGATGATCTGCAGCAGCTCACCGTGTCTGCGCAGCACCACCTCCCCGTGCGGGCCCTCGCGACGGTCCAGGACTACGGGAGTGTCGTACGTGGCGGCCATGCGCCCATCCTGCACGAACACGGCTTTACGGCCACGTGAATTACGGATGACGGGCAGGTCGGCGCACATCACTCGTTCGAGCGCTTCTGCTTCTGTCGTAACCTCAGCGTGTTCTGTCGTAACCCCAGCGTTGGTCGAGCGGTTCCTCAGAAAATCCTGTGAATCAAGGTCTTGGGTGGCGTCGGTCATAGACAGGGGCCTGTGCGGCGCGAAGTGTGGGGCGGGACGGAAGGAGCGCCTCAGCGTGGAACCGACCGCGACGGCCGGCACGGCGGCCTCGCCCTCACCCCCGCCCCCGGGTGCGCCTCTTCCCGACGACAGTGCGCTGTCGTCCTCCGGGCTGGCCGACCTGCTGGACGGGATGCCGCGCCAGCGCGGCGCCATGGCGCCCTTTCGGGCCCGGGCCGACGAGCCGGTGGCCACCGCGACGGCGACCACTGCGCCGGCCCCCGCGCAGTCCTTCCCCGCCCCCCACCGTCTCCTCGCCCGGCGGCTGCGCGCCCTGCACCCCTGGCGGGTGCTGCCCACTCCCACGGGAACGCCGTTCACCTTCGCCTACGCGGCCGTGCTCGCGGTCACCTCGCTGATCGCCGCCGACGCCGCCCCCGGGCTGGTGCACAGCCTCTACCAGGCGTCCAGCACCGATGTGGCGCACCTGGTGCGGACCCCCGTACAGGTCCTGCTGGCGAGCGCGCTGTGGATCGCCGGCGGGGTCGTGTCGCCGTACGCCATGTGCTTCCTGGTCGTCCTGACCGCGCTGGAGCGGCGCATAGGAGGACTGCGTGCGGCCGCGGTCTTCCTGCTCGGGCACGTGCTCGCCACCCTGGCGACCGAGGTCCCCGTGGGGATCGCGGTCCTGGCGGGACACCTGCCCGGCAGCTCCCTGCACCGCCTGGACTACGGCATCAGCTTCGGCGTCGCCGCCAGCACGGGTGCCCTCGCCGGACTGCTCACCCCCTGGCTGCGCTGGTCCGTCCTCGCGCTGTTCGGCGGCATGCTCCTGCAGGACCTGATCGCGTACACGGACCCGATGACCAACTGGGGCCATCTGACCTCGCTGACGATAGGCGTCGCGATGTGGCCCGCGATCCGCCGCCGGCACCGGGCCCGGGGCGTGCGGTCGGTCCGGCCCACGCATGTGGTCCGGGCGGTGGAGCGGGCCCAGTCGGCGTAGCACGCTGCCGTCGCTGGACTCCGCCATGCGTGAACTCCCGGGTCCCCCAGGGCATAACCGCGCACCCACCCCCGTTTCCGCTGTCGGTGCAGCGTGATTCGGTGATCGCTCAGAGCGAACGCGGTCATGGGAACATCCGCGGGCTCCCGTGCATTGAGTCGGCATAGCTCAACTTGATTGCCGAAGGGGAGATCATGGCTGCTGAGTCCACGGCGTTCACACCGCTCACTCTGCCTGTGCTGCCGCTCGACGACGAGGTCGTGCTGCCCGGCATGGTGGTTCCGCTGGACCTGAACGACGCCGACGTACGCGCCGCGGTGGAGGCCGCCCAGGCCGCCGCCCGGTCGGAGCCCGGAAAGCCGAAGGTTCTCCTGGTGCCGCGCATCGACGGGACGTACCCGAGCACGGGTGTGCTCGGCACCGTCGAGCAGGTCGGCCGGCTGGCGGACGGTGACCCGGGCGCGCTGATCCGCGGCCGCGGCCGCGTGCGGATCGGCGCCGGGACCACCGGACCGGGCGCGGCGCTGTGGGTCGAGGGCACGCGCGTCGACGAAAAGGTGCCCGAGCCGCTGCCGGGCCACGTCGTCGAACTGGTCAAGGAGTACAAGGCGCTGGCCACCGCCTGGCTGCGCAAGCGCGGCGCCTGGCAGGTCGTCGACCGGGTCCAGGCCATCGACGACGTCTCCGCGCTCGCCGACAACTCCGGCTACTCGCCGTTCCTGACCACCGAACAGAAGGTCGAACTGCTGGAGACGGCCGACCCGGTGGCCCGCCTCAAGCTCGCCACCCAGCAGCTGCGCGACCACCTCGCCGAGCAGGACGTCGCCGAGACCATCGCCAAGGACGTCCAGGAGGGCGTCGACAAGCAGCAGCGCGAGTTCCTGCTCCGCCGTCAGCTGGAAGCCGTTCGCAAGGAGCTGCGTGAGCTGAACGGCGAGAAGGACGGTGAGGAGTCCGACGACTACCGTGCCCGCGTCGAGGCCGCCGACCTGCCCGAGAAGGTCCGCGAGGCCGCGCTCAAGGAGGTCGACAAGCTGGAGCGCTCCTCCGACCAGTCGCCGGAGGGCTCCTGGATCCGCACCTGGCTGGACACGATCCTCGAACTCCCCTGGAGCGAGCGGACGGAGGACGCCTACGACATCCAGGGCGCGAAGGCCGTCCTCGACGCCGAGCACGCGGGCCTGGAGGACGTGAAGGAGCGGATCACCGAGTACCTGGCGGTGCGCAAGCGCCGTACCGACCGCGGCCTCGGCGTGATCGGCGGCCGGCGCGGAGGCGCCGTCCTGGCCCTCGTCGGCCCGCCCGGTGTCGGCAAGACGAGCCTCGGCGAGAGCGTCGCGCACGCCATGGGCCGCAAGTTCGTCCGCGTCGCGCTCGGTGGCGTCCGCGACGAGGCCGAGATCCGCGGCCACCGCCGTACGTACGTCGGGGCGCTGCCCGGCCGGATCGTGCGAGCGATCAAGGAGGCCGGGTCGATGAACCCGGTGGTCCTGCTGGACGAGATCGACAAGGTGGGCTCCGACTTCCGGGGCGACCCGGCGGCCGCCCTGCTGGAGGTCCTCGACCCGGCCCAGAACCACACCTTCCGGGACCACTACCTGGAGGTGGAGCTGGACCTGTCGGACGTCGTCTTCCTCGCCACCGCCAACGTCCTGGAGGCCATTCCGGAGGCCCTGCTCGACCGTATGGAGCTGGTCCGCCTGGACGGCTACACCGAGGACGAGAAGGTCGTCATCGCCCGTGACCACCTGCTCCCGCGCCAGCTGGAGCGGGCGGGGCTCGGCGAGGACGAGGTGACCCTCGACGAGAGCGCGCTGCGCAAGCTGTCCGGCGAGTACACGCGGGAGGCGGGCGTCCGCAACCTGGAGCGGTCCATCGCCCGGCTGCTGCGCAAGGTCGCGGCCCAGCACGAACTGGGCGAGCGCGAGCTGCCGTTCACCATCAGGGACGAGGACCTGCGGGCCCTGGTCGGCCGGCCGCACCACGTGCCCGAGTCCGCCCAGGACCCGGCGGAGCGCCGCACGGCGGTCCCCGGCGTGGCGACGGGCCTCGCGGTGACCGGTGCCGGTGGAGACGTCCTGTTCGTCGAGGCGTCCCTCGCCGACCCGGAGACGGGCGCGGCGGGTCTGACCCTGACGGGCCAGTTGGGCGACGTGATGAAGGAGTCGGCGCAGATCGCGCTGAGCTTCCTGCGCAGCCACGGTGCCGAGCTGGAGCTGCCGGTGGCCGATCTCAAGGACCGGGGCGTGCACATCCACTTCCCGGCGGGCGCGGTCCCCAAGGACGGCCCGAGCGCAGGCATCACGATGACCACGGCCCTGGCGTCGCTGCTGTCCGGACGCCTGGTGCGTACGGACGTGGCGCTGACCGGTGAGGTCTCGCTGACCGGCCGGGTCCTCCCGATCGGCGGCGTGAAGCAGAAGCTGCTGGCCGCGCACCGGGCCGGGGTCACGACCGTGATCATCCCCAAGCGCAACGAGCCCGACCTGGACGACGTCCCGTCGGAGGTGCTGGACAGGCTCGACGTGCACGCCGTCACGGACGTCCGCCAGGTCCTGGAGCTGGCCCTGTCGCCGGCCACGAACGGCGCGGCGCCGGAGGTTCCGGTGGCGGCGTGACGGGCGTCATCGGATGAAGGAGAGGCCCGGGTCCCGTGAGGGAGACCCGGGCCTTTTCCGTGCCCCATGGCGAGGTCAACCCCGCACCAACGCAAAGTGAAATATTTCCGAGCGCCAGATGTACAACTCTTTACCCCCCATCTCTGTCGAACTGGCGAACAACGGCTTTTGGCAGACCGTGTGCAATCCCGTGGGGGGAACGCCTTGTCCGTGATCATTCGTCGGTTGTGCGGTGCCTTGCGGGTACGGGGGACGACCGACCTGCTCCTCGTACTCCTGCTCGGCGCCGGCTTCGCCGCGCTACCCGTCTTCGCGCTGCTGCCGTCGGTCGCGGGGTTCGCCGTGGCGTCGGCCGTGACCTATGTCGTGGACGAGGTGCTGCACACCCGGGCGCCCGGCTTCGTCCGCCGGCTCGCGACGCTGCAGCTCAACCGCACCCTGCGGTTCGCGGTCCGCACGGTGATGCTGCTCGCGCTGGCCAGCCGGACCGACGCGCCGGACCGGGTGCTGGTCGTCGCGCTGGCCGTCTTCAGCGCGCACTTCGCGCTGGTGATGCTGTACTCGGCCGCCCACCACGCCATCCGGCTGCGCCGGGTGCTGCCGCTGGTGGTGCGCAACCTCGACCTGAGCGCACTGGACGTCCCACGGCGCCCGCCCGGCATTCTCTACCGGCGCTTCCTGCGCAAGCTGCTCCACCTCGACGTGCCGGCCCACGCGGGACTGCTCGCCGCGCTGGCGGCGGGGGCCTGGTACCCGGCGGGCATCGGCTTCGCGCTGACGACCGGGCTGTCCGTGGCGGCCGTGGCGGCCCTGCTGGGGCAGTACCGCCGGGTCCGCCGGATGCCGGGCAGGGACGAGGTGTTCGCCGAGGTCAACCGGCAACTGGCGGCGTACGGGCCCGAAGTCGCCCTGTACTTCAGCTTCGCCTCCGTGTCCCGGGACTTCATGTACCAGGTCAACATGTGGATCGAGACACTGGAACGGCTCGACCTGCGCCCGGTGATCGTGCTGCGCGAGCGGGCCTCGTTCCGCCATCTGAGCCGCACCTGGATCCCGGTGGTCTGCGTGCCCAAGGCCGACGACCTGGCCGAGCTGGAACTGTCCGGCGTCCGGGTCGTGCTGTATCCCGGCAACGCCGGCAAGAACGTGCACATGCTGCGCGTCGCCGAGGCCAAGCATGTGTTCATCGGCCACGGCGACAGCGACAAGCTCGCCAGCAGCAACCGGGTCAGCAAGGTCTATGACGAGATCTGGGTGGCCGGACGGGCGGGCCGCGACCGCTACCGACGGGTGCGGCACGCCATCAGCGGCGAGGCCATCGTCGAGGTGGGCCGGCCCCAGCTGGCCCCGATCCGGCTGCACGCCGACCACACGCCGGGCCCGCTGCCGACCGTGCTCTACGCCCCCACCTGGGAGGGCTGGAGCGACGACGACTGCCACACCTCGCTGATCCCGATGGGCGTGGCCCTGGTCGAGCGCCTGCTCGCGGAGAACGTGCGCGTCGTCTACAAGCCGCACCCGCTCACCGGCAAGCGCTCGCCCGAGGCGGCCGCGGCCGACCGTGCCGTCCGGGAGTTGCTGCGGGCCGACAACGAGCGGCGCGAGGCCGCGGACGCGGAGGCCGCCGTCACCGCCGCCGCGCCCCGGCTGCGGGAGATCAGAGCCCGGCTCGACGAACTGGCCGGACGGCACGACGGTGACGACGCCCAGCAGATCCGTGACGCGCGGGTCCCCGACCGGGACGGCGCCGCCGAGTGGCGGGAACTGCACGCCGAGTGGCACCGCCTGTACTGGGAGAGCCGGGGCCCGGTCCGGCACCACGTCGTCCTCAAGCAGCTGCCGACGCTCTACGAGTGCTTCAACCAGGCGGACGTCCTCATCAGCGACGTCTCCTCCGTGGTCGCCGACTTCGTCGCCAGTCTCAAGCCGTACGTCCTGACCAACGCCCACGACCTGCCCGACGAGGAGTTCCGCGCCGCGTACACCACCGCCGGGGGCGCCCATCTGCTCGACCGCGCCTGTGAGCGGCTGCCGGAGATCCTGCGCTCGGTCCGCGAGCCGCGGCACGACCCGATGGCCGCGCAGCGCCGCACCCTCAAGGAGTACGTCCTGGGCCCGGACCACCCGACCTCCCTGGAGCGGTTCAACGCGGCCGTCAACGCCCTGGCCGACCGGGCCGCGGTGGAGCGGGAGGCGGACGGCCCGGCGGGCGCCGCGGACCTGGTGTTCCCGCAGCAGCGGACGGCCCCCGCCGGCGACGTGCCCCGGGACCCGACCGGCCTGGTCGGCTGAGCGGCGTACACAGCACGGGAGTAGCGGGCCGGCGTCCTCGGGCCGGCCCGGTGCTCCCGTGCGCGTGCGATCAACCGTTGGCGAGCGCGACCACCCGGTCGAGGGCCCCGTTGAACTTGTCGTGGTCGCCGACCGTCGGTCCGGAGGAGGTGTACTGCCACATCGTGTAGTACGACCAACCGGCGGGCAGCGTCCCGGGGTCCGAGGCGTACCGGGCGATCCACAGCGGGTGGTTCGACGCGAAGCCGCCGTAGTTGCCGGTGCACTGGGTCCACCAGCTGGTGGCCGTGTAGATCACGGCGTCCCGGCCGGTGCGCGACTTGTACGTGTTCAGGAAGTCGGCGATCCAGCTCACCATCCCGGCGGCCGACTTCCCGTAGCAGGCGGCGCCGTACGGGTTCCACTCGATGTCCAGGGTGCCGGGGAGGGTCTTGCCGTCCCTGGACCAGCCGCCGCCGTGGTTGACGAAGTAGTTGGCCTGGGTCGCGCCGCTGGTCGTGTCCGGGGTGGCGAAGTGGTACGCCCCGCGGATCATGCCGACGTTGTAGGAGCCGTTGTACTGCTGGGCGAAGTACGGGTTCGTGTAGTACGTGCCTTCCGTCGTCTTGGTGTAGGCCCAGCGGACCCCGCTGTTCCACAGCGTGGACCAGGCGACGTTGCCCTGGTAGCCGGAGACGTCGACGCCCTCGGTCTGGGCGACGTCAGCGGTGTCGGGCGTGCGGCTCCTGCCGTCGTGGGCCAGGACGCCCATGCCCATGTACGCCGAGCCGCGCGTGGGGGTGGTCGCGGCGTCGGCGGTGGAGAGCGGGAGGGTGAGGGAGAGCGCCGCCAGGAGCACGGCCGGCAGGGCCGTGAGTGGGCGCGGGCGGATGGGACCGGGTCTGTGCACGCGCATGACGTGCCTCCGAGGGTGGGGTGGGGGGACCCCGAAGACGGGGTGGGGGACCCCGAGGACGGGGTGGGGAGATGGGGGGACCACGGATGACCCACTGGCGTGGGCATGCCATTAGTTGCCTGTTAATGAAACTACGCACGTAGACGGGCAGGTGGAAAGGGGGTTCGGAGGCTGCCGTTGGTCTACGCCTGCGAAATACTGACGGAGCTGCGGCAACGGCGGCGTATGGCAGAAACTTTCAGGACCGCGAAACCGATCAGGGGTGCTGACGTGCACGAGGACGGAAACGGCGACGGACGTCACGTCGCCGGCCAGGTGACACCCAGTGGTGCAGACCAGGAGTTCCTGGCGCTGGAACGCGAGTTGACGGTGTTGCTGCGGCGGGCCCGCGCCAATCAGGGCGAGATGGCCCGTGAGGTCCACCCCGACCTGGAGTCCGCCGCGTACGGCCTCCTGGTCCGCCTCGACGAACACGGCGGCCAGCGCGCCACGGAGCTCGCCGGCTACATCGGCGTCGGCAAGGCCACCATGTCCCGCCAGCTGCGCGCCCTGGAGGAGCTCGGCCTGGTCGCCCGCGAGCCGGACCCCGCGGACGGGCGTGCCTGGCTGGTGGCCCTCACCGCCGAGGGCCGCGGCCGCGTCGGCAGGGTCCGCGAGGCCCGCCGCGCCCGCTACGTCAGCCAGCTCGCCCACTGGGACCGGCAGGAGGTCGCGGAACTGGCGCGACTGCTGCACGAGTTGAACGGCGTCATGGACAAGTAGGGCGAAGAGTGGCGCATCCCGGCGGGGCGGCGCCGGAGTCGTGTCTCACAGCTCCACGTACACGACCGTCGCGTCGTCGTGCGTCTTGCTCCGCCGCAGGAACGCCCGCTCCTCCCGGTCCGCCTCCTCCAGCGCCCGTACGCGCTCCACCAGCACCCGCGCGCCCTCCTTGCGTACGACGGTGAAGCAGTCCGGCCAGTCGCCCTCACGGAACTTCTCCACCCAGCGGGTCGCTCCGTCGGTGAGGGCGGCCAGGGCGCGGACCCCGTCGCGCGGGAGCGTGCCCGTGACCGCCCGGGAGGCGACCGAGGGGTCGGCGGCCGCCGTGAAGAAGCCGCCCTCCTTGTTGCGGACCGTGGCGTCGGCGACGGCGTCGCTGACCAGGGACGCGCGGGGCAGCCGGGAGAGACGGTCGTCCAGGACGGGGGTGACCGTGCCGTCGGGGGACTCCAGGAGGAGGGTGGAGTCGGAGAGGACCAGGTACTCGACCGTGTCGGTGGACCAGCGGGCCAGGACCACCGTGGCCTGGGGTGTGCGCGGGTGAGAAAGGTCACAGGTGGCCGCGTGGGTCTCCGCGGTGCGGGCGATCGCCGCGAAAAGAATCTCCGCCAGTGTCAGATCTCGGTCGGAAACGGTCAGTCCGGTCAGGGCGCCGCCGAGTCGCGCGGTGAACCAGGGGACCGAATGGAGACAGCCCGTACCGCTGTCCGGCGGGGTCACCCCGTCCAGGACGATCACGCAGCCCCCCTGCCCGGAGGCCGGTAGTCCGACACCGGCGAAGTCCTCGTTGGGGCGGTCCGCGCTGCCGGGCTCCGATACGACTTCAGTACGCATTCGGCCAGTCTGCACGAGGCCTTCACAGTGTTCGCCAAAGGCTGGCAAGGGTCCCGGAATTGACACGGCGGCGCAGGTCAGGCGCCTGGTTTGGGCGGGAATGACGCACTCCGGGAAGGCGTGTCGGCGAATCCTGTCAAAGCCCGCGGCCCGCGTCCAACCGGCCCGCCGGTCATCGCCCCCGCACCCGCCGCGGCAACTTGCCCGCCAACTCCCCTCCGATGTTCACTCCTTCGGGTGGCCGGTCAGGTGATGCACGACCACTGCCCACCGGCGCTGGGAGGGTCGGGGACCAATGGGGGCGTCCCGCGCGCGAGCCGAAGCCGAAGCCGAGCGTGGTGGAGGGTGAACGCATTGCTCGGCACCGGAACGACAGGGTGCCACCCGGGCCCATGGGTAGACGAGTTCAGGAATGCGAGCATCGGTGCAGAAGAAGCGGTCTCGGGGCACAGCCAGGCAGACGGCCTCCGAAGGGGGCGCCGAGCGCACTCCCGTCGGCACCGGACGCCCGACCCACGTACGCAACCGGCTGATCGTCGCGGTGGCCGTGGTGGCCGCCGCCATCGCCGGGGCCGGAGCCCCGTCCGTGCTGGCCGCCTCCGGGCAGCTGAGTGACTCCCAGGACCTGGTGACCCTCGCCGGGCGCACCCAGGACGCGCTCGCCCTCGCCCACTCGCTGGCCGACGAGCGCGACGAGGTCACCTCCTACGTCGCGGCCGGCCGCCCCAAGTCCAAGGCGCCCTCCGAGCAGCGCAGCGCGCGGGTCGACCGGCAGGTGGAGGATCTGCGCGCCGACACTGACACGCCCGACTCGCTGCGCTCGGACCTGGACGGCATCGCGGCCGTGCGCAGGGCCGCGCTCACCGGCAAGAGCACGGCGCTTCAGGCGCACCAGGCCTACTCGGCCGCGATCAACGAGCTGCACCGGCTGGCCGGGGACCTGGCCGAGCAGATGCCTCCACGGGCCGGCGCCGGCGCGTACGCGCTCGCCGAGCTGGACTCCGCCGTTCAGCAGTCCGCCTCCGCCCGCGGCCTGCTCCTCGCGGCCCTCAGCGTGCCGAGTACCACCCAGACGGTCACCGACCCCCTCACGGGCCTGCCCAGCACGACGTCCACCATCTCCGCGGCCGACAAGAAGCAGCGCGACGCCCTCAGCGCCGCCGCCCAGCAGGCCCGGCTGCGCTCCGACGCGGCCCTCGCCGACTTCCGCGACGACGCGCCCAAGTCCGCGGTCGACTCGTACGACTCGACGGTCACCGGCCCCGAGGTGAACTCCGCCGAGAAGTACCTCGCCCAGCTCACCGACCAGCCGACGCTCTCCGACAGCGACCTCGGTGTCGGCGCCAAGAAGCTGGACGCCGCCCTGTCCGCCCGCGTCGACCAGATGCGCGGCGCCGAGGCCGCCCTCTACGACCACCGCACCAAGGATCTCGCCCAGCTGCGCGACGACGACGTCACCGCGTGGGAGATCCGCATCGCCGTCCTGGGCGCGCTGATGCTGGTCGCCGTCGGCATCGCGACCGCCATGGCCCGCACCCTGACCCGCCCGCTGTCGGTGCTGCGGCGGGGCTCGGCCCGGCTGGCCGAGTCGGAGAACCCGGCCGCCGAGGAACCCGTCAAGTTCACCGGCCGCAACGACGAGTTCGCCCAGGTCGTCCGCTCCGTCAACGCTCTGCACGCGCACGCCGCCGCCCTCCACGAGCGCATCGCCACGCTCGAGTCCGACCGCAAGCACCTGGTCGGCCAGCGCCAGAAGATGGCCGACGCCCGCGAGGAGCTGCGCACCGAACTCGGCGACGCGGCGGCCCAGCTGGCACGGCTGCGGGCCAGCATCGGCGGCACCTTCGTCAATCTGGCCCTGCGCACCCTCGGCCTCGTCGAGCGGCAGCTGGCGGTCATCGAGGGCCTGGAGGAGCGTGAGCAGGACCCCGAGCGCCTCGCCACGCTCTTCAAGCTCGACCACTTCGCCACGGTCATGCGTCGGCACAGCGAGAACCTGCTGGTCCTCGCCGGTACCGAGCACGTCCAGCAGCACCACGGGCCGGTCCCGCTGGTGGACGTCGTACGGGCGGCGGTCAGCGAGATCGAGCGCTACGACCGGGTCCGTATCGCGGCGCTCCCGCCGCACGCGCACGTGGCGGGTTTCGCCGCCGACGACCTCTCCCATCTGCTGGCCGAGCTCATGGAGAACGCCACCTCGTTCTCCCCGCCCGATGTGCACGTCGAGGTCTCCGGCTGGCTGCTGGAGAGCGGCGAGGTCATGCTCTCCGTGCAGGACGAGGGCATCGGCCTGACCGGCGAGCGCCTGGCCCGCTTCAACTCCCGGCTCGCCGACTTCGACCCGGAGTCCCCGTACGAGCAGGAGGGCGAGGAAGGCCTGGGCCTCGGCCTGTACGTCGTCGCCCGCCTCGCCCACCGTCACGGCGCCCGTGTCCAGCTGCGCGAGCAGAAGCAGGGCGGCACCGCGGCGGTCGTGGTCCTCCCCGGCGCGCTGCTGGCCCAGGCCCCGGCCACGGCGGTCCCGCCGACCGAGACCGTGCCCGGCGGCACCCACACCTTCTCCCTGCCCGGCGCGGACGCCGAGGTCAACTCCAACGTCCTGCACGGCCGCGCGAAGGTCACCGATCCACTGGCGCCCCTGGCGGAACAGCCCACACGAGCCACGCCAGACGAGAGCCCGGCCCTGGCCGGTGGCTCGGCTGAGACTCCGGCGGGGGCTTTCGCCGAATTCCCGGCTGGGGTTTCGGGCGAGGCTCCGTTGCAGACTTCCGCTGAGGCTGCGGCTGGGGTTTCCGGCGAGACTGCGGCTGGGGCTGTCGCTGGGTCCCCGGCAGGGGCTTTCGGCGGGGTCCCGTCCCGGACGCCGGCCGAGGCTTTCGCCGAGGATCCGGCTGGAACTTCCGCCGAGTCCTCGGCTGGGGTTTCGGGCGAGGCTCCGTTGCAGACTTCCGCTGAGGCTGGCGCTTTCGCCGAGGCTCCGACCGGGGCTTCCGCTGAGACTCCGGCTCGGACGGCCAGCGAGGCTCCGGCCGGGGCTTTCGCCGAGGCCCCGTCCCGGACTTCGGCTGAGACTGCGTCCAGGAATGCCGCCGAGGCCCTAGGCCGGGCTTCTGCCGAGGCCCCGTCCCGGACTTCCGCCGAGATCCCGGCCCGGACTCACGCCGAGATCCCGGTCGAGACTCCCGCCGAGACCACGATGGAGCTGCTGGCCCCGGTGCCCGTCACCGACCCGTACGCCATCGGGCCGGACGCGCACGAGCGGACTCCCGACGAGGCCGCCGTGCCCGCGCCGACGGCGGAAACCGCACCACAGGCGGGAGCCGCGGGACCGGCAGTCACGGCGGAGCCGGCCGCCGACATCGAGGACGAGGTCACCAGCAAGGGCCTCCCCAAGCGAACCCCGAAGATCACCTCCCCGGACCGCGCCCCGCGGCAGCGGACCGGCTCCGTCGACGCCGAAGCCCTCCGGCGGCGTCTTGGCGGCTTCCGTCGGGGGGCGGAAGCGGGCCGCAGGGACGTGGAGGCGGAGATCGCCGAAGAGACGGCCCAGAACGAGCGGCCGGACGCAGCACCAGCACACGCCGGAGATGTCACGGGGGGCACAGTCGAGGAGGCAAGCAGTTGACCGCGCCCAGTACCTTCGGACTGAGCAGTGAGGCCCGCAACCTGCACTGGCTGCTGACGAACCTCGTCGAGGAGGTGCCGGGCATCCAGTCGGTCGCCGTGGTCTCCTCCGACGGCCTCCTCCTGCTCTCCTCGGACCCCGGCCGCATCGCCCAGGCCAGAGAGGCCCGCACCGAGCGCCGGACCGGCCCCCGCGGCTCCTCCGCCGACCTCGCCGCCATCGTCTCCGGCCTCGGCAGCCTCACCGTCGGCGCCGCCCGGCTGATGGACTTCGGCGGGGTCAAGCACACGATGGTCGCGATGGACGAGGGCAGCCTCTTCGTGATGTCGATCAGTGATGGCTCGCTGCTCGGCGTGCACGGCTCCGCGGACTGCGACATGAGCGTCGTGGCGTACCATATGGCGCTCTTCGTCGGGCGGGCCGGCCACGTCCTGACGCCCGAACTCCGCAGCGAGCTCCGAAAATCGATGGAGTCGCCGGTGCCGGGGAGCGCCCGATGAGCGACTTCGCGAAGAAGAAGCTCCCGGTCCGCGGCGGCGACCGCAAGCCCGCCCGGGTCCGCCCCTACTCGCTCACCGGCGGCCGCACCCGCTTCGGCCACGTCCTCCTCGTGGAGACGTTCGTGGCCAGCACGGCCAGCACGGCGGCACTGGAGGGCCCCGAGGGGCGCAAGGAACTGACGAACGGTTCGCTCCACACCCGGGTCATGCCGGAGATGCGGGCCATCGTCGAACTGTGCCGCCGTATGCGTACGGTGGCCGAGATCGCCGCGCTGCTGCAGATGCCGCTCGGCGTGGTCCGCGTCCTCCTGAGCGATCTCGCGGACCAGGGAAAGATCCGTGTGTACGGAACCGGCACCGGCCACGGGGTGGGCCGCCCGGACCGCGCTCTGCTGGAAAGGGTGCTGAGTGGACTCCGTCGTCTCTGACGCCGCTCATGGCGTCGCTCCCCTCGTCGGCCTCGACGAACCCGACCAGGATCTGAGGTCCTGGCAGACGGACCGCACCCGAGCCCCGATAGCCACGAAGATAGTCGTGGCGGGCGGCTTCGGCGTCGGCAAGACGACGCTGGTCACCGCCGTCTCGGAGATCACGCCGCTGCAGACCGAGGCGCTGATGACCGAGGCGAGCGAGGCCACCGACGACCTCACCGCCACGCCCGGCAAGCTCACCACCACCGTGGCCATGGACTTCGGCCGCATCACCCTCGACGACGATCTGGTGCTCTATCTGTTCGGCACGCCGGGTCAGCAGCGGTTCTGGTTCATGTGGGACGACCTGGTGCGCGGCGCGATCGGCGCCGTGGTCCTGGCCGACACCCGCCGCCTCAAGGACTGCTTCCCCGCGCTGGACTACTTCGAGAGCTGCGGACTGCCGTACGTCGTCGCGGTCAACCACTTCGACGGCAGCGAGCTGTTCGAACCGGCGGACGTTCGCGAGGCGTTGACGATCCCGGCGCGCATCCCTGTAATGATCATGGATGCGCGCCGCCGGATCTCGGTGATCGAGACCCTCCTGGCCCTCGTCGCCCACGCGCTCGAGGAAACCCCCGAGTAGCCCCCAAGCCGTAGGAGGCACCACCCGAATGCGCAAGATACTCGTCGTGGGAGCCGGCCAGTCCGGACTCCAGCTCGCCCTCGGACTCCAGTCGCACGGGTACGAGGTCACCCTGATGTCGAACCGGACCGCGGACGAGATCCGCTCCGGCCGGGTCATGTCGACGCAGTGCATGTTCGACACGGCACTGCAGCACGAGCGCGATCTCCAGCTGAACTTCTGGGAGTCCCAGGCCCCGAAGATCGAAGGACTCGGCGTCTCGGTCGCGGCCCCCGGCTCCTGGAGCGAGGGCCCCGCGGCCCGCGCGATCGACTGGGTGGGCAGGCTCGACGGGTTCGCGCAGTCGGTCGACCAGCGGGTGAAGATGGCCGGCTGGATGGAGACCTTCGCCCAGCGCGGCGGCCAGCTGGTCATCCACGGCGCGGCGGTCTCCGACCTCGACTACTTCTCCCGCGCCTACGACCTGGTGCTGATCGCCGCGGGCAAGGGCGAGCTGGTCTCCATGTTCGGCCGGGACGCCGCCCGCTCGCCGTACAGCGAGCCGCAGCGCGCGCTGGCGGTGGCGTACGTCCACGGCCTGGGCCCGCGCCCCGAGCACCCGGAGTACGACGCGGTCCGCTGCAACCTGGTCCCCGGTGTCGGCGAGCTGTTCGTCATGCCGACGCTGACCACGTCGGGCCGCGCGGACATCCTGTTCTGGGAAGGCATCCCCGGTGGTCCGCTGGACGCCTTCAACGGCGTCAAGGACCCGGCCGAGCACCTCTCCCTGACCCTGGAACTCATGGAGAGGTTCACGCCCTGGGAGCATGACCGGACCAAGGGCGTCGAACTGACGGATGCGGGCGGCACCCTCGCCGGCCGTTACGCCCCCACCGTCCGCAACCCCGTCGGCCGCCTCCCGGGCGGCGGCCTCGTGCTGGGTGTCGCGGACGTCGTCGTCGCCAACGACCCGATCACCGGACAGGGCGCCAACTCGGCGTCCAAGTGCGCGGCGTCGTACCTCGCCTCGATCCTCGAGCAGGGCGAGAAGGAGTTCGACGAGGCCTGGATGCGGCAGACGTTCGACCGCTACTGGAACACGGCCCAGCACGTGACCAAGTGGACGAACGCCATGCTGGCCCCGCCGCCGGAGCACATCCTCAACCTGATCGGCGCGGCGGGCGCGCTCCAGCCGGTCGCCGACCGGTTCGCCAACGGCTTCAACGACCCGGCCGACTTCGAGAACTTCTTCTACGAGCCCGAGAAGACGGGCGCCTACCTGGCGTCGCTCACTGGAGCCTGATGCGTCTTTGACCTGCGTTTCGGCCGTCATTGCCTGTCGTCACCTGTCGGTGTCGGCCGCTCTCGGACGGTCCACAGACGGCTCGACCCCGCCCTGCACAAGCAAGAGGAGCACGCCTGCCCGACACGGCGTTGGCTGCAGCAATATGGTGCAGGTGAGCAGATCATCCGAGCAGGTGCAGAACACGACCCGTCTTTGGAACGAGCACCGCCGTGCCCCCTTTCCCGCCAGCCTACGAGGCGCCGAGTTCGGGGGCACGGACATGGTGTTGCTCGACGCGGACATCGCCGGCTGCGTCTTCACGTGGCTGAACAACGGCGGCACTCTCGACCCGGGGCGCAGTCGCATCCTGCAAAGTTGCATCGAGGACCTGGACCGGGTCATGCCTGAGATCACCGATCCCGACGGTACCCAGTACTACCAGCGCTTGCGCCAACTCGCCCTACTCGTAGCAGAGACCTCCTCCGGCCCCAAATGAGATGGTTTCCAAGGAGGAGGGCTACGCGGCCGCGCGCGAGCACGGCATGCATGCGCTGAGGCACTTCTACGCGTCCGCGCTCCTGGACGGCGGTGAGAACGTCAAGGCTGTCGCTCAGTACCTTGGACACAGCAACGCGGCGCTGACGCTGCGGATCTACGCGCACCTCATGCCGAGCAGTCGGGGAGGGTGCCTTACTGAGACGAATCTCTAAAGTAGTCGTCCTCCGTTACTGGAGGCCCCGCAGTAATTGCTTCACGGTATGCCTGATCTGCAAGGTCGACGAATCGCAGTCCCAGGGCATCTCCCTCTTGGGCCTCGGAGAACGCGCGCCATTTCTCTCTTCCTTCAGCCCAGTGGGCACGGGCAACTTCGCCGCGGAAATGGTCCCTGAGATTAGCCAGGGCTGCCCCCTCGCTGGTTCTTCGCAACCGGAGGTCGGTAATCCATGCAGCCATGATCAGGTTGACGAAGAGAATCTTTTTGTATCTTTCGCGTGAAACGGGGATGCGTGGGGGCTCCCAGCAAGTAAGAAGTTCCGGGTCATTCAAAGACCAAAGAATCAGCTCTCTGTGCCACGCGCGCTGCCCTTCCTGGTGCTCGATGCGAACTTGCCTTGCCTGATAGGAGATGGAGGCGACGACGCCTATGAGGGCGGCGGTCGAGACCAAGATTGACAAGCCTCCGTAAGTCTGGCTGATGTTGCTGAGTTTTCCCCAATTAAGTCCTGAGGGTGCCATCCAATTGAGAATGAATGGAGTGATCAGGACTGAGGCTGTGCTGCCGGCCGCAAGAGCAACCCAAGCCGCTATTCTTCGCAGCGCAACTCGTTCCATTAACGCCACTTCGCCCCCTGTCAGGTGCCTGAAGCCTCATGGTGGCGACCAAGTGTCCTGCCAGCAAGACCGCGTCAAGGGCTCGGATTCGC
The DNA here is from genome assembly GCF_025642155.1 of Streptomyces sp. HUAS 15-9. Taxonomy (NCBI): domain Bacteria; kingdom Bacillati; phylum Actinomycetota; class Actinomycetes; order Kitasatosporales; family Streptomycetaceae; genus Streptomyces; species Streptomyces qianjiangensis. The sequence goes on from NZ_CP106798.1 coordinate 5,890,940, forward strand.
TTCACAGTCCCGTAGCTGGTCCGCAGCGGCGCCGCAACGCGGCCCCGCTGCGGAGGAACTGCGCCTCTCGTGACGAGCGGCCAGGGGCGGCGCGCAGGGCAAGCACGACCGTCTACGACAAGGCCAACGTCCGGCTTGACGGCCCACAGACGGCCCACCACCCCTTGTGTGCCTCTGGCTGAGAAGAAACCACAGGTGAGAAGCCTGTGGGGTTACGGGCCGGTTTCTGCGAGCCCGAGAAGACCGAGGCCTACCTCGCCGCCGTGGCCGGAGCGGCGGCCGGGGCGTAACCCTGGTCGGCGCCCTTCAGGGCACCGCGGGGGAGCCTCGGCGGCGAGTAGCGCGGCAGGGGCTCCCCGCCCGGGTCGGGGCGTACGGCGCCGAGCACCGGGTTGGCCGCGATCGGTGACACCTTGACCTTGGCGCCGGGCCGCGGTGCCTGTACGACCTTGCCGTCGCCGAGGTAGAGGGCGACGTGCGTGGCCTGCGGGAAGTACACGACGAGGTCACCGGGCCGCAGCTCGCGCAGCGGAACGTGCCGCAGCTGGGCCCACTGCTCCTGGCTGGTCCGCGGGATGGGCGTCCCGGCGTGCTCCCAGGCCTGGGAGGTCAGCCCCGAGCAGTCGTACGCCGCCGGGCCCACCGCACCCCACTGGTACGGCTTGCCGAGCTGGGCCACCGCATAGCGAACGGCCTCGTCGCCCTGCTTCGACGGGGCCCGCACGCTGCTGAGGGCACCGGACGCCATGACCTTCCGCTGCGCGCCCGCGATCCCGACGCGCTCGAACTCGGCGAGCGCGGCGAGCTGGTCGCGGCTGAGCGAGGCGAGCATCTCCTCGACGTCGTCGAGCCGCTTGCGCACGTCGTCCCGCTGCTTCTTCTGCCGCTCGGCGAGGCTGAGTTGTCTGTCGAGGGCCTTGCGGGCCTCCCGCGCCAGGTCCTCCTTCTTCTTCTCGCTCCCCACGAGCCGCCCCACCGTCTCGGCCCGTTCCCGTGACAACTGCCCGATCACATGTCCCGCGTCGAGCGCGTGCTGCGGGTCGTCGGCGAGCAGGAGACGTACGTACGAGGAGATCCCGGTGCTGCCCTGGTACTGCTGCCGGGCCAGCCGTCCGGCCGCGCTGCGGCTGCCGAGCAGGGCGAGCCGGGCACGGGCTAGTTCGTCGTCCAGCCGCTCCACCCGGGCGCGCTGTTTCTTCAGCCTCTCCCCGGTGGCGTTGTAGGTCTCGGTGGCCTCTTCGGCCTGCCGGTACAGCCGCTGAAGGTCCGTCAGCAGCTGGGACACCGGGCGCTGCGGGCCGGGCGCGGCCGCCGCGGGGACGGGCGCGAGCATGGCCTGGGCCGCCACAGCGGCCGTGCAAGCCAGGCGCAGAAACCTTTCTGACACGTCGTCACCTCCGGACCGGGGAGGGCGGGCCTTCCGCTTCTCTCCGCACCGTGAGAAATAGACGTGGTGGTGCGACTCGCGCGTCGAACGTACGCGGTTCGGTGCAACGGCTTCACCCGTGGGTGTCATCCCGGTTGCCGGACGGCGTGGCGTCTGGCTCGATGCCGGGTTGCGACCAGGGCCACCTCAGCCGGCCGCTCTTCCTGCCCTCCGGGTCGTACGCGTACTTCCACGACTGCACCAGCCCGAGCCTCCCCCACGCTCGACTTCGCTCGCGCGGGGGGACCCCCACGCTGTGCCCCCGGGGCACGCGGCGGTAGACGAGGACGGTGGGCCTGCCGCCGTGCTCGTCCGGGACCGGGATGCGGTACGTCTTCGGGGGGTGGCCGGTGGGTCCCACCAGCACGGGGAGCACGCGCCCGTCCATGGGCCCGCCCTCGAAGGGGGTGTCCTGTGTCTTCACGCCACCAGTCTCAGCCATCCGCCGACAGCGCCGCGACGAGCGCGGCCGTCTGCGGGTCGCGGCCGGCGGTGACCGTCAGGACGGCCACGAACTGCTCGACCAGCCAGTCGCGGAGGTCGTCGGCGGGGGGCTGCTTGTCCTCGTCAAGCCAGATCAGGGAGGCCGCCTCCACGGCCGTGATCCACATCCGCACGGTCATGCGCAGACGCGGGCCCGGGGCCGTGACGCCGAGGTGGCTGAGGATGTGCTCGGCGGCGGCCCTGCGCACACCGTCCACGATGGCGGTGGTCCGCGAGGTCTCGACCACGCTGCCGCCCTGGAGCAGCGCGCTGAAGCCGGCGTCGTGCTCGTCGACGAAGGTGAGGTAGCGGTCCAGGGCGCGGGCGAGGCGGGGGAGGAGGGGGCCCTGGCGGGCCTCGTCGAAGCACTGCTGGAGCTCGTCGGCGGCGGACCTGAGCGCGGCCTCGTACAGCTGCTGCTTGCCGCCCGGGAAGTACCGGTAGACCAGCGGCCGCGAGACCCCGGCCGCCTCCGCCACATCGTCCAGCGACACGTCCTCCGGGGCGCGGTGCGCGAAGAGCGAGAGCGCCGTGTCGAGCAGCTGGCGCCGCCGCTCCTCGACGCTGAGGCGACGGTAGGCGGGGGTGGTTGCCGACGGGGTCATGTCCCGCAGCGTAACCGTGGCGGCGCTACGGTGACGGCCGGAGGTGGGGATGAGTGACAACTGGCTGATCGTGATCCCGGAGGATCCGTACTGGCAACCGGAGCGCGCGGCGGCGGACCGAGCCGCCGCGGCACTCGCCGGGATGCTCTCCGAGCAGGGGCGACGGGGCCTCGAGGCGTTGTGGCACGACACCGTGGAGGTGGTGCACAGCTTCGGGAACCTGGAGCGGGTCACCTGCCCCCGCTGTGGCGCGGATCTGTCCACCGGGAGCCGGCTGGGCGAGGCGATCACGGAGCGTTTCGAGGACGGCTTCGCCACGCTCGACGTCACCGTCCCCTGCTGCGGCGCCGGAATCTCGCTGAACGACCTGGTCTACGACTGGCCGATGGGGTTCGCGAGATTCCGGCTCGAGGTCCTCTACCCCGACCGCGCATGGCTGACGGACGCCGAGCTGACCGAGATCGCCGACGCCCTCGGTCACCCCGTACGCCAGATCCTGGCCCGTCTGTGAGTCCGGGCAGACACCCCTAAGCCAGCAGCCCCGAGGACTTCCACAGGCGTCGGCCGACGCCTCGCAGCACCCCGATGTCGTCCAGGAAGTCGGTCAGGCGCCTAGCTCCCGTCTGCATCACCTCGCGGCGGTGGGCGCTGGCCTTCACCTGGGCCATCGCCTCCCGCTTGTCCAGGCCCACGTTGGTGTAGACCTCGGGGTTCACGAAGGCCACCGAGAACACGCGGGCGAACTCGCCGGACGTGACCCGGGTGAACTCCTGGGACCAACGGGGAGCCGCCAGCATCTGGCGGCGGAGCTCCTCGCGGGCGTAGCGGACGTGACGGGCCTCCTCGACCACGTGGATACGGGTCACCCCGCGGATGAGCGGCTGGATGCGCTCGTCGGGGAACGTCAGCCGCTGCATCCAGTCGAGGACCTCCTCACCGAGCAGCGTGGCGGTGAAGGAACCCGGGGTGGTGGAGATCGTCTTGAAGACCCGGCCCAGCGTCAGGTGGGCCGGGCTCACCGGGTACCAGGGCGCGTCGCCCCTTGAGATCAGCCGGGCGAACATCTTGGAGTGCCGGCACTCGTCCTCGATCTCGGTGAGCGCGTACCGGACGTGCGCGCTCGTCGCCGCCTTGTCGTAGATGTGCCGTACCAGCAGCTGCATCAGGATGATCTCGAACCAGATGCCCAGCGAGGCCAGCGCCGCCGACTCGTGCTGGGAGAGCAGGATCCGCTGCTCCTCGCTCATCCGCTTCCACAGCGGCGTGTCGTACAGCGACACCAGCTCCGGTGGCCAGAACCACTTGCCCTCCTCGAAGGGCGCGTCCCAGTCCAGCTCCTTGTCGGGGTCGAAGGAGTGCTTGGCGGAAGAGACGAGCAGCCGCTCGGCCACCTGCTCGCGGTCCTTGAGCAGGCCCAGCGCGTCGCGCAGACCCTCGACCGCGTCGGCTTCCGTCAGGGTCGTCATAACTCCCTCATCTCGTTACCCGGAAGTAAGTAGTCGACTCTTATGAGACTGCCTGTCAGTAAGACCGTCAATCCCTTGCGCATGACTTGTTGACTCGCCGTCTACGTGTGAGCCTGCGGGTATGCCGACCAACGACCTGTACGCCAAGCACCCGGGAGACCCCCACTGGCAGGTGCCCGCGACCGGAGCGGCCCGGTTCAGCTGGGAGTACGACGAAGGACGTGACCGTCTGCTCGCCCTTTACCAGAAGGGCAAGGACAAGCAGTGGGACGGACAGAGGCGGATCGACTGGCACCTTGAGGTCGACCCGTACGACCCGCTCGGCACCCCCGACGAGGCGATGTCCCTCTACGGCAGCAAGTACTGGCCGAAACTCACCGACAAGGACAAGGGCGACCTGCGGCAGCACTACGCCTCCTGGCAGTTCAGCCAGTTCCTGCACGGCGAGCAGGGCGCGATGATCTGCGCGGCACGCATCGTGGAGTCCGTCCCCGACCTGGACGCCAAGTTCTACTCCGCGACCCAGACCATGGACGAGGCCCGGCACGCCGAGATCTACGGCCGCTTCCTGCACGAGAAGATCGGGATGCTCTACCCGATCAACGACAACCTCCAGTCCCTGCTCGGCGACACCCTCCGCGACAGCCGCTGGGACATGCCCTACCTGGGCATGCAGGTCCTCATCGAGGGGCTCGCGCTGGCCGCCTTCGGTATGATCCGGGACACCACGGACAAGCCCCTGCCCAAGCAGATCCTGGCCTACGTCATGCAGGACGAGGCCCGGCACGTGGCCTTCGGCCGCATGGCGCTGCGCGACTACTACAAGCAGCTCACCGACGCCGAACTCCGTGAACGCGAGGAGTTCGTCATCGAGGGCTGCTATCTGATGCGCGACCGGCTGCGCGGGGTCGAGGTCCTGGAGAACTTCGGCATCCCGAAGGCGGAGGCCGAGGAGCTCAGCGAGCGCTCCGAGTTCCTCCAGCTCTTCCGCAAGCTGCTGTTCAGCCGCATCGTGCCCTGCGTGAAGGACATCGGCCTGTGGGGCGAGCGCCTGCAGCGGGCCTATGTCGACATGGGCGTGCTGGAGATGGGCGACTCCAACCTGGACCTGCTGATGGCCCAGGACGAGGAGATAGCCGAACACCTGGACGCGGAGCGCTTCGCCGTGGAGGAGCGGGAACGGGTGGCGGAGGTGGAGGAGGCGATCGACGAGGGTCAACGCCTCATCGGTTGATCACTCGATCGACGGGCGAATCGGCATATTCCTCTGGGTACGCTGACTCTGCCAGGCAGACTCCGGCGTATGGGAGCAATCATGAGCGCCGCACGTGACTACGGGCTGGACGACGACTACGAGTGGCCCCGCCCGCCGGAGGGCGGCTGGACGGCGGACGACCTCGACGAGCTTCCCAATCTTCCTCCGCACACGGAGCTGATCGACGGGAGTCTTGTCTTCGTGAGTCCGCAGACCACATTCCACTCACGTGCCATGCGCTTGCTGGACAACACTCTGCTGGATCAGGTGCCGGACGAGCTGGACGTCATCCGGGAGATGACCATCAAGCTCAACAAGCGCAACCGTCCGGAGCCCGACGTCCTCGTGTTCCGTGCGGGGGCCGACACCGGTCCGAAGCAGACCTGGTTCCGGCCGGAGGACGTCGTGATCGCTGTCGAGGTCGTGTCGGAGGATTCGGAGGAGCGGGACCGGGAGGTCAAGCCGCGGAAGTACGCGCACGCGGGCATTCCGCACTACTGGCGCGTCGAGGAGAACGAGGGTCTTCCGGTGGTCTACGTCTACGAACTCGACCCCGCGACCCAGGCCTACGGCCTGACCGGAATCTTCCACGACAAGCTTGAGCTGACCGTCCCGTTCCCCATCGAGATCGATCTCACCGCGATCAACCGCCGCCGCTAGACACCGCAGCCCAGCCCCTGCGGCACCTCGCCGAGCACCGGCGCCGACGCCCTCGCCGGGAACGACGTCCGGAGGGTGAAGGCGTACGGTGTCGGGCCGTTGGCGCGCAGATGCAGCAATCGCTCCTCCGCCTCCCCCACCGTGGGCCGATGCCCCGCCGGCACCCACCACAGCGTGGCCATGGCCTCGTTCACCCGCTCGAACCACTCCCGCCGCCGGGCCAGCAACTCCCGGTGCTGCCCCTGATACATGAACGCCGTGAGCGCGTTGGTGTCCCGCCACACCGACATGTTGATGACCAGCCACTCGTCCCCGAGGACGGGGATGTCGGTCGCGTTGCCGGTGTCGCTCTGCAGGCGCCACACGAACCCGTCGGCGGCGTCCGCCACCGCGTTCACGGGGTCGAGCGCATCGACGAAGTACTTCAACTCGGGTGAATCCAAAGGGAACTTGAGGCGGGCGATATTGACCTGGGCGAGTTCGTACGCGGCTGTGGATGCGGTCATGACCGAACGGTAGGTCGGGACATCGGCCCGCGGTAGCCCCCGTCTCACGAGTCGAGAACCGCCCTCATCACCGCCTTGGCGATCGGTGCCGCGTCCCCGCCCCCGCTGATGTCCCCGCGGTCCGCCGCCGCGTCCTCCACCACCACGGCCACCGCCACCCTCGGCTCCAGCTGGTCGTCGCGCTGCGCCCACGACACGAACCAGGCGTACGGCACACCGGAGTTGCCGATGCCGTGCTGGGCGGTGCCCGTCTTGCCGCCGACCGTGGCACCGGGGATCGCGGCATTGGCGCCGGTGCCCTCCCGCACCACGTCGGTCATCAACTCCCGCATCCGCACGGCCGTCGCCGGGTTCATCGCCTGGCGGATCGGACGGGAACCGGTCGTCGCGACCGTCTCGCCGCCCTTGCGGACGGTCCGCTCCACCAGATACGGCGTCCGCACCTGCCCGCCGTTGGCGACGGCCGCCGCGACCATCGCCATCTGGAGCGGCGTGGCCCGCGTGTTGTACTGGCCGATGGAGGACAGGGCCAACTGCGCCTTGTCCACCTGGGTGTCGAACGTGCTCGGCGCGACCGAGAAGGGGATCCTCAGGCCGGTGTCGTTGAAGCCGAAGGCCTGGGCCGTCGAGGCCATGGCCTCGAGCCCCACGTCCACGCCCAGCTTCGCGAACACCGTGTTGCACGACCACTCGAACGCGGTCCGCACCGAGGTGTCCTCGCAGTCGTCGGACTCGTTCGTCAGACGCGTCCTCGTACCGGGCAGCCTGTAGGGGTCGGGGGAGTCGGTGGGCGCGTCCAGGTCGCTGACGGTCCCCGCGTCCAGCGCCGCCGCCGCGGTGACCACCTTGAAGGTGGAACCCGGCGGATAGGTCTGCCGTACGGCCCGGTTGAGCATCGGCTGCTCCGGGTCGTCGTTGAGCCGCGCCCAGGCCGAGGTCACCCGGTCGCCGTTCCCGGACAGCTCGGCGGGGTCGTACGAGGGGGTGGAGACCAGCGCCAGGATCCGGCCGGTCGACGGCTCGACGGCCGCCACCGCGCCCTTGCGCGCGCCGAGCCCCCGGTAAGCCGCCTCCTGCGCGGCCCGGTTGAGCGTCGTGACGACGTCGCCGGGCCGGTTCCGCGCGCGCGTGACGTCGTTCCACAGGGGGAACGGCGACAGCATCGGGTCGGTGCCGGACAGGATGCCGTCCTCGGCGTGCTCCAGGAACGTCGTGCCGTACACCTGCGAGGCGAAGCCGGTCACCGGGGCGTACAACGGCCCGTTCCGGTACGTCCGTTCGTGGCGGAGCTGCTCGCCGGTGTCCTTGGAACCGGTGACCGGGATGCCGTCGACCAGGATGTCGCCGCGCGGCTGGCCGTAACGGGCGATCGCGGAGCGGCGGTTGGCCGCGTTCCCGTCGTAGGAGGGAGCCTGGACGACCTGGACGCGGGCGGCGTTGACGAGCAGCGCCACCATCAGCAGGGCGCAGAACGCGGCTGCGTGCCGCATGTACTTGGTCACGGGGCCACCCGGCCGTCGTACTGGCTGCGGGCCGAGTCGCTCACCCGGATCAGCAGGGCCACGATCGTCCAGTTGGTGACCACGGAGGAGCCGCCCTGCGCCAGGAACGGCATCGCCATGCCGGTCAGCGGGATCAGCCCGGTCACCCCGCCCGCGATCACGAACACCTGGAGCGCCACGATCGAGGCGAGGCCGAGGGCGAGCAGCCGGCCGAAGGGATCGCGCAGCGCGAGCCCGGCCCGGTAGCCGCGCTCCACGAGGAGCCCGTAGAGGATGAAGATCGCCGACAGGCCGGCCAGGCCCAGCTCCTCTCCGGCCGTCGCCAGGATGAAGTCCGACTTGGCCGCGAAGCCGATCAGGATGGAGTGGCCGAGGCCGAGCCCGGCGCCGAGGACCCCGCCCGCCGCGAAGGCGAACAGGGACTGGGCGAGCTGGTTGGGGCCGAGGCCCGCCTCGATCGTGGCGAACGGGTGCTGCCAGTCCTGGACCCTGCTGTGCACATGCGGTTCCAGCCAGCCGACGGCGACCGCGCCGAGCACCGCGAGCAGCAGGCCGACCGCGATCCAGCCGGTGCGGCCGGTGGCCACGTACAGCAGCACGACGAACAGGCCGAAGAAGAGCAGCGAGGTGCCGAGGTCCCGCTCCAGGACCAGGACGCCCACGCTGATCAGCCAGATGGCGAGGACCGGGCCGAGGACCCGCCCGGTGGGCAGTTGCACGAACCAGATCCGGCGGCCGGCGTAGGCGAGCGCGTTGCGGTTGGCCGCCAGGTACGCGGCGAAGAACACCGCGAGGAGCACCTTCGCGAACTCGCCCGGCTGGATGGAGAATCCGGCGAACAGGATCCAGATGTGGGCGCCGTTCACGGCCGGGAAGAGAATCGGCACCATGAGCAGGGCGAGGGCGGTGACCACGCTGACGTACGCGTAGCGCTGGAGCACCCGGTGGTCGCGCAGCAGCAGCACCACCACGATGAACAGCGCCACCCCGAGCGTGGACCAGACGAGTTGGGCGGGGGCGGCCCGGTCGCCGGGTGTCTCCAGGTCGAGCCGGTAGATGAGGACCAGACCGAGGCCGTTGAGCAGCACGCCGATGGGCAGCGGGAGGGGATCGGCGTACGGGGCCCGGACGCGGACCGCGATGTGTGCGAGCAGGGCGAGCACGCCGAGCCCGGCGCCGTAGCCGAGGGCACCGGGCGGGACGGTGCCGGTCTTCGCCAGGCCGACATCGCAGTAGCCGTACACGGACAGCAGTACGGCCAGCACGATCAGGGCGAGTTCGATGCCACGGCGCCGGGGGAGACGTACATCGGACGCGGGGGCCTGCCTCGCCGCCACGGTGGTTCCGGCCTTCGTCATGTCCGGAACTTACCTAAATGGGACGCCTTGCGCGCCCTGTGGCCGACGCCAGCGTGGCGAGCCCCGGCCAAGGCTCCGTCACGTCGCCTCGGACGCCACCGGACCGGCCGCCGACGGGGCCGACGGCAGCGTCAGTGTGGCCACCGCGCCGTCGTCGAGGGCGTTGGCGAAGGTCAGCCGGGCGCCCAGCACCTCCGCCTGGCCCAGCGCGATGGTCAGCCCGAGACCGTGGCCCCTCGCCCCGCCCTCGGTACGGAAGCGCTGCGGTCCGTGCTCCACCAGGTAGTCCGGATAACCGTCCCCGTGGTCCCGTACGACCACGACCGGACCGTCCACCGTCAGCACCACCGGGCCCCGCCCGTGCTTGTGCGCGTTCGCCACGAGATTCCCGAGCACCCGCTCCAGCCGGCGCCGGTCGGTCTCCACCCGGACGTCGCGTACGACCTTCACCTCGGTGTCGGTGCCCGACGCCCGCACCACCCGCCGGGCCAGCGCGCCCAGCTCCTCCGTGTCCAGGTCCAGCCGCTCCCGCCCGGTGTCGAGCCGGGAGATCTCCAGCAGGTCCTCGGTGAGCGTGCGCAGCGCCGCCACCCGGTCCCGCACCAGCTCCGTCGGCCGGCCCGGCGGCAGCAGCTCGGCCGCCGCGTGCAGCCCGGTCAGCGGGGTGCGCAGCTCGTGCGCCACGTCCGCGGTGAACCGCTGCTCGCTCTGCAGCTTGCTCTGCAGCGACGACGCCATCGAGTCCAGCGCGGCGGCGACCGCGGCCACCTCGTCGTGGGAGCGTGCCACGTCCTTCGTATGCGGGTCGTTCACGCGCGCGTCCAGGTCGCCCGCGCTGATCCGCCGGGCCACCCGTGCCGTGCCGTGCAGCCGCCGGGTCACCCGGGTCACCGCGAACGCGCCGATCAGCAGGGTCACCCCGATCGCCAGCGCCGACGACCACAGGATCGACCGGTCGAGCGCGGAGATGGTGCGGGCCTGCTGCGAGTAGTCGACCTCGACGGCCAGCGCCCGCTCGCCGTCGGCGGGGCCCGCCGCCCACATCGTGGGGTGCCCGCGATGGGCCGCGACCATCGTGCCCCGGTCCCCGGCCACCGCCAGCGTCCGCAGCGGCTCCGGCAGCCCGGCGGGGTCGACCCCGGCGCCCGGCAGCAGCGCGTCCCCGGCCTGGTACGCCCTGGTCGCGTCCGCCAGCCGGTCCAGCGCCTGGTCCCGGGCCTGGCCGACGGTCTGGTTGGTCACCGAGACGTGCACCAGGATGCCGAGCAGGGCGGCCAGCGCACAGAGCATCACCGCGATGAACGCGGCGGACTTCGCCGCGAGTGTCCCGGCCCACTGGGGCAGGCTCATCCTCATCCTCATCCTCATCGCCCGCTCGCGGAGGGGGAGGCAGAGGGGGACGGGGCGGGTGACTGCTTCCTCCGGCCGGTGCGCAGGAACTCGTCGCGCGTGAACACCATCGCGTGCTGGCTCTGGTCCCACTCCCAGGTCGTGCGGTACTCGTAGCCGGTGATCCCGGCCGGAGAGCGGACGATCACCGCCCGTCCGGCGAGCTCGACCCCGATGATCGCGTCGTTGTCGGACATGACCTGGACCAGCCGGTCCCCTTCGAAGGCGTAGACGCGCACGGCGGTCTGGTTGGTCGGGAACAGCCGGAAGCCCAGCGTCATGTCCTGCCGTCCGTCGCCGGTCAGGTCCCGGTAGTACGCCTTCAGCAGCGGGCACCGGCCGCGGTCCCCGCCCTTGCCGCACTCGTCCATCCGCACGGCCGTCTCGTGGTACGGGCCCTTGGCGCCGTAGTCGGCCGGGTGCGCGGCGATCTCCGCCCGTACGACGGCCACCGGATCGATCTTGCGGATGTCCCGTCCGGGATCGGTCAAGCCCTTCACGACCTCGGTCGACCCCTCGTCGTACTCATAGGCCGGGCTGGACGCGGGCCGCAGATCCGGCCAGAGCTTCACGGGGCTGATCGCGGTGGGGGTCGCACCGTCGCGCCGCAGTTCGCCCGTGTCGCCGCAGGCTGCCGCCGTCGCCGCGAGAAGGCCGACGGCGAGGGCGGAGAGGGCGGTGCGCGCGGGACGGCTGAAGGGCACGGTACTCCTGTGGCTCGGATCGATCGGTGGCGCCGTACACCCTATTCGTCCGGAGAAACGGTTATCCCGCTACTTGGGTCATCCCGCTGTCTGGAGGTCCCGGCGGCGGGCCCTGCCGCTCGGCGGCGGGCTCAGCGGCAGGGCTTCACTACTCGGCCAGTTCCTCCAGGAGCCGTACGGTCGGCAGGCCCGTGCGCAGATAGTCGACGAACAGCTCGTTGTGCAGGGCCCAGGGGGAGCGCCGGCGGCGGATGAGCCGGATGGCCTCCTCGGCGGAGTGCCCCCGGTCGACCAGGGCGTGCGCGACCACCAGCCCCGAGCGGTTGTAGCCGCTGTAACACCGGACGAGCACGCTGCGCCCCGTGTCCAGCGCGTCACCCGCGGCCCGGGCCAGCCGCATGACACCGGCGAGCTGGGTGCCGTCCAGCGGACCGTCCGGTATCGGCCACACATGGTGCTCCACACCGGGGTCCGGCCCGTGCCCCGGCAGCCTCAGCAGCGTCTGCACAAGATCGAACTCATCCCGGACGACGGCGAGCTCCAGCCCCGAGGGTCCCTTGAACTCGTGCCCGCCCATCCACAGACCGGGCACTATCTCGCTCCACGGGCTGTCCGGAGCCGGTACGTCGGGTTGCTTCCTGCGGGTCCGCAATGGCGCCTCCCCACCTGCCCCTCCCAACTGGTCTCAAAGGTAGCCGGGTTCTTGCCCCTGGAGCACCCCTCCTGTTCCCATGGTCAAGGGGTGATGGCACATGAGCGGACTGCGCGTCGTGCCGGTCTGGCGGCACGGCCAGGAACGGCTGTACGTCTGTCTCACGGACGGAAGGAACATCGCCTGGTACGACCGTGAGGCGGCCAGGGTCAACCTGCTCAGCGAGGAGAGCAGACAGGACGTACTGGAGGCGCTGGGCCCCTTCCTGACCGGCCCGGTGGCGGTGGGCCCGCCCCCGGTCCCGACACCGGCGGAGCTCGCCCGCCTCTCCCTTCACCCCGACGACGACCTGGCCCCCAACCGCCCCGGCGAGGCCCTGCTCGTGGCCCTCGACCGGGACCCGGCCCCGCCCCACCGCCTCCGCCCGGACCCGCGCCGCCGTGCCCTGCTGGCCGAGCAGGCGATCGGCGAGGCCCTGGACCGCCTGGACGGCGTGGGCTGGCACGCGCTGCACTCGATTCCGTTGCCCGGCGGCGACCGCATCCACCATCTGCTCATCGGCCCCGGCGGGCTGTTCGCCCTGTACGCCCTCTACGCCCGGAAGCAGCGGGTCCACGTCGCCGATCCCATGGTCGCCCTGGGCCGCCGCGAGCCGGGCCCGCTGCTGCGCCGCGTCCGCGCCGACGCCGACCGGGCGTCGTACGCCCTGACCGCCGAGGTCCGCCCGGTCCTGGCCCTGGCGGGCCCCGCGACCCTCTCCGTCCCGGCCCCGCTCCGCGAGATCCGCGTCCTGCAGGACACCGAGCTGGCGGGGCTGGCCCGGCTGGGGGGTGTGCTGAAGCCGGCGGATGTGGAGGCGTTGCACGCGATGGCCCGGGACCGGAACACGTGGTCCAGGGTGTGAGGGCTCGCCTCCCGGTCATCGGGTGAGCGCGGCGTTCACGGCAAGGGACTCGCGCGCCCCGCGTCCAGCAACGGCGCCATCAGATCCCCGAAGTCCTGCAACCGCGGCGCGATGTCCCCCGCCCGGAACGCCAGCTGCCCCGCCTCCCGGCACTGCTCGACCTCCTCCCACGTCACCGGAGTGGAGACGGCCGGCTCACGCCGCGCCCGAACGGTGTACGGAGCCGCCGTGGTCTTCCGCGCGGCGTTCTGGCTCCAGTCCACGAACACCCTCCCGGGCCGCAGACTCCGCGTCATCCGGTGCACCACCAGCCGGGGCAGCGCCCGCTCCGCCTCCACGGCCAGCCCCTTGGCGTACTCCGACGCCCGCTCCGACGACACCCCCCGTACCGCCGCGAGCAGATGGAGCCCCTTCGACCCGGACGTCTTCGCATACGCCTCGACCCCGTCGTCGGCCAGCCGCGCCCGCAGCCACAACGCGACCTCGCAGCAGTGCGCGACCGTCGCCGGGGAGCCGGGATCGAGGTCGAAGACGAGCCGGTCCGCCTCCCCGGGCGCCTCGATCACCCACTGGGGCGTGTGGAACTCGGTGACGAGGTTCGACGCCCACATCAGCGAGGCCAGATCCTGTACGAGCACCATCCGCGCGGGCCCGTCCGACCGCGGCACCTGCGCGGAGGTGACCCAGTCGGGCGTACCGGGCGGCACGTTCTTGGTGAAGAACACCTGGCCGTCCGGCCCGTCCGGGTACCGCAGGAAGGACACCGGCCGGTCCCGGAGATGCGGAAGGAGGACCTCGGCGACGGTCGCGTAGTAGTGCAGCAGCTCGCCCTTGGTGAAGCCGGTCGCCGGATACAGCACCTTCTCCAGATTGCTGAGCGCGACCCGCCGCCCCTCCACCTCAGTGATCGGCGTCATACGATGAGAATCCCACGAAACTGCAACAAACCCGGCTTATGTCGAGGGGAAGGGTGCTGCACGTGCGATCCATATGGAACGGCGCCATCTCCTTCGGCCTGGTCAGCATCCCGATCAAGCTGGTGAACGCCACCGAGAGCCATGCGATCTCCTTCCGCCAGATCCACACCGAGGACGGCGGCCGCATCCGCTACCGCAAGGTCTGCGAACTGGAGGACCGTGAGGTCAGCGGCGGGGAGATCGGCAAGGGGTACGAGGACGCGGACGGCACGATCATCCCGATCACCGACGAGGACCTGGCCAACCTCCCGATCCCCACGGCACGGACCATCGACATCGTCGCCTTCGTCCCGGCCGACCGGATCGACCCGCTCCAGATGGACGCCGCGTACTACCTCGCCGCCGGCGGCGCCCCGGCCGCGAAGCCGTACACCCTGCTGCGCGAGGCACTCAAGCGCAGCAACAAGGTGGCCATCGCGAAGTACGCGCTGCGCGGCCGCGAACGCCTGGGCATGCTGCGCGTGGTCGGCGACGCCATCGCCATGCACGGCCTGCTGTGGCCGGACGAGGTCCGCGCCCCCGAGGGTGTCGCCCCGGACGTGGACGTCACGGTCCGCGACAAGGAGCTCGACCTCGCGGACGCCCTGATGGACACCCTCGGCGAGGTCGACCTGGAGGACCTGCACGACGAGTACCGCGTGGCCCTGGAAGAGGTCATCGCCGCGAAGGCGGCCGGCGAGGAACTCCCCGAGGCCCCCGCTCCCGCGCCCGGCGGCAAGGTGCTCGACCTGATGGCGGCCCTGGAGAAGAGCGTGCGGGCGGCGAAGGAGTCCCGGGGCGAGGAAGTGGCCGGTGAGGTGGGGGAGGCGGCCGAGGTGGGCGAGCCACGGGATGCCGAGGTCACCCCGCTCCCGCCGCGCAGAACGACCCGGGCCGCGCCCAAGGAGACCGGCGGCAAGAAGACGACGGCCGCGGCGAAGAAGACGGCGGCGCCCAGGACGACGACGAAGAGCACGGCGAAGGCCACGGCGAAGACCGCGGCCAAGTCGACATCGAAGACCACGGCGAGCACGTCCAAGAGCGCCGCGAAGAAGACGACCGCGAAGAAGACGACCGCTGAGCAATCGACCGCCAAGAAGACGACCGCCAAGAAGGCGACGAAGGCGGCGGCGAAGAAGGCCACACCCCGCAAGCGCACCGCGTGAACGGCGGGCCGGAGCCTCGGCGCCCCGGCGTCAGTGCTGGACCGTGACCTTGGCGGCGGCCCTCTGCTCAAGAGCCTGATCACGCTGATCCACCGCATCGGCGACATCGGCCGCATTGGCAACTTCGCCCGCATTGGCAACGTCGACCACATCAGCCACATTGACCACGTTGGCTACACCAGCCATGTCAGCAGCATCAGCCACGTCGGCCACATCGGCCCCGTCGGGCTTGCGAAGCAAGAGCAGAGCCGCGTCGTCATGCAGCCGGCCGCCCACATGCGCCAGCAGGTCGTCGTGGAGTGCGGTCAGCGTGCGGGCCGGCTCATGGCACACGTGCCGCGCCAGTCCTTCGGCGAGCGGATAGAACTCACGGCCGTGGTCGCGGGCCTCGGTGACCCCGTCCGTGTAGAGCAGCAGCTGGTCCCCGTCGCAGAAGGACAGCACCTGGAGGCGGGGGCTCTCACCGCTGAGGGCGCGCAGTCCGAGGGGCGGAGCGGGCTGGGCGGGCTCGACGGCGACGACCTCCGAGTCGCGTACCAGCAGCGGGGGCGCGTGGCCGCAGTTGACGACCTCCAGCCGCCCGGGCTCGGGACAACCGGCGACCACGGCGGTGACGAAGTCGTCCTGGCCGAGGTTGCGCGCGAGGCTGCGCTCGATCCGGTCGACGACGGCGAGGAGATCGGGCTCGTCGTAGGCGGCCTCGCGGAAGATGCCCAGTACGAGAGCGGCGGTCCCGACAGCCGGCAGTCCCTTGCCGCGTACGTCGCCGACGATGAGCCGTACACCGTGCGGGGTGGGCACCAGGGCGTACAGATCGCCGCCGATACGGGCCTCCGCGGCGGCCGCGCTGTAGCGGACGGCCACCTGGAACGGGCCGACGGCCGCCGGGACGGGCTGCAGGAGCGCGTGCTGGGCGGCCTCCGCCACGGAGCGAACGGCCGCGAGCACCAGCTCCCGGCGTCTGCGCAATGCGCTGGCCAGGGCACTCGCCAGGGAGACGGCCACCAGTCCGGCCAGTACGATCGCCAGCTCGTGGCCCGAGGAACGGTCCCGGAGGCCGAGGGCCGTGCCCAGCCCCGTGGCCAGCAGGCCCACGCACAGGACGCCGCGGGGCCCGTTGGTGGTGGCGGCCAGCGCGGGCCCGGCGGCGAGCAGCGGTACCCAGGTCAGCCCGGTGCCGCAGACGAGGTCGACGGCCACGACGGCGGAGACGATCAGCACGGGCAGAACTGGCAGAACCGGCAGCAGGGCGGTGGCCGGCTGCTCGGCGGTCCACCCCCGGACCGTCAGCGCGGAACCGGCCGTACGGCTGATGAAGGGCCACGTCCGCCGGCGTTCGCCACCGTGGTCTCGCCTCTGGCTCATGATCGGTCCGCAGTCCTCACCTGTACGGGGGCGAAGCTCGCCCGGAATGTCTGTTCAGTCCAGGTAAAGGGTTCGACTGGGGCCGCCACAAGCGGCGGATTTTCAGATAGTGAGCGACAGACTCCTGGTCACACGGCTCGCGATCGGGATCAACAGGGCCCTGGCCTCCTCGAGCCGGGAGAGCTGGTCCGCCCGCAGCGAGACGCCGAGCGAGCCGAGGGTGTCCCCGCAGTAGACGGGCACCGCGACGCATACCGTGCCGAGCGAGTACTCCTCCATGTCCGTGACCGCCGGTGCCAAGGGCGCGTCGTCGATCCGCCGGAGCAGCTCCGGGCGATCGGTGATCGTCCGAGGGGTGAGATCGGCCAGCGAGTGACGGGACAGGTAATCCATACGGGAGTCCTCGTCCAGCTCCCGCAGCACGGTCTTGCCCAGAGCGGTGGCATGCCCGGCGTCCTCGAACCCCACCCACACGTCGACCCGGGGCGCCCGCGGTCCGTCGACGATCTCGGCGACCCGGATCTCGCCCTCCTCGTAGAAGGTGAGGTAGGCGGCGGCCGAGAGTTCGTCGCGCAGCGTGGCGAGGGTCGGCCGAACGCGGCTGAGCAGCGCCTGCCCGCCACCGGCGTCGGTGAGCACCCGCAGCCGGTCCCCGAGCACGAACCCGCCGTCGTCCAGCTTCCGCACGTACCCGTCGTGCACCAGCGTGCGCAGCAGGTGATAGGCGGTGGCCAGGGGCAACCCGGTCTCCCGCGCCAACTGCTTGGCCGGTGCCCCGTTCACATGCCCGCTCACGGCCTCCAACAGCCGAAACGCCCGCTGGACGGACCCGATGAGCGTGGGCCCCTCACGCGCACCCATGGCACCAGGGTGCTCCTGGGGTGAAGGAGAGGCAAGACAAGCAGAACTCTCGCGCGAGTACGAGTGACGGTGCCGTCTGATCCACCTGATCTACTGCCTGTCGGCGAACCGGCGTTCTGTGAGGCTGTCGGGCTTGTTCCCGAAGCCTTGCGGGCTGATCGCATTGGCTGATCGCATTGTCAGTCCCCCCTGTCATCATCCCGCCATGCTTTTCGACGCCTTGGTGGCCGAATCCCGCAGGAACGACTCGCTCGACGACGTGAGGTCCGCGGCGCTGCACCACGTCCGTTGGCTCGTCGACCTCCTGGAACGTCAGCGGACCGAGTTCCGGCGATCCATACACGGCGACCACCGGCGATACGAGGCGGCGGGCGCGGCGACCCGGGCCGAGATCGACAGGCGGCTCGCGGCCTGCGCGGACGAGGAGGGCAGGGCGGCGGTCCTGTGCCTCATGCTGGCCGCCTGCTTCGACGACACGAGCCTGTGGCAGTACGACACCGAGATCGGGACCCTGGTCTCGCGGGTGCGTGGCTGGACACCCGACGAGGTCGCGGTGATGCTGCTCCGCGCCACCGAGTACGACATGGGCCACTGGTTCGGCAGTTCGCTTGGGCTCGTGCTGAACGCCGCCGAGCAGCTCGGCGCCGACGGCCGCCGTGCGGTCATGCCCTGGCTGCAGCACGCACACACGGAGCTCATGGACACCACTGTCGGGGCGAGCTCGCACGCATCGCTCGCCCAGCGCCTCCGCGCACTGCTCGCGAGCGTGGACGAGGCGCACATCCCCGAGGGACTGATCCCCGCCGACGCTCCCTGGGCCGTCCCGCTGAGGGACCGCGCGAAGACCTCTCCGACGCCGGAACTGGCCGGCCTCGTAAGGCACTTGGCGAGCTTGTCGGGGCCGCGCCCCGCGCAGAGGTGGCGGCGGACGTGCCTCGGACTCGTAGACGCGGCGTCGGCGCGGGACGTCGTGGCCGACGTCCTGCGGATGCTGGCCGAGGACGATCCGCTGTGCAGCAGGGAAAGCGGTACGCACACCGGCTGGCTGCATGACGGATACCACTACCACTACGTCATCCACCAGAACGACGGTGACCTGGCGCGAGGCGCCGTCTGGGCGGCCGCGCTGACCGGCGGCCCGGCCGCGGTGCGCCACCTCGGCGCGCTCGCTCTGCGGACCGGCGGCCCCCGAAGCGACGTGACGCAGGACCTCAAGCTCGCGGGCGCCGCGATCAACGCGCTGGCCGAGACCGGCGATCCGGCCTCGCTCGAGGCCCTGTGGCGGTTGCAGTCCCGGATCAGGCACCGGGCTCTGCGCAAGCAGCTCGACACCGCGCTGGTGACGGCAGCCGGGAAGCAGGGCATCACGGCGGAGCAGCTCATCGAACGCAGCGTGCCGGACCACGGCCTGACGCCGGACGGCTCGCTGGAACGGGAGCTGGGCGGACACCGGGTACGGGTGGCGATCGAGGAAGCGGCGACCGTACGGCTCACCTTCACGCGCCCCGACGGGGCAACGTCCCGCACAACTCCGCCAACAGTGAAGGACAACTTTCCCGACGAGCTCCAGGAGTTGAAGACGCTGGCCAAGGAAGTACGGAGCACACTCTCGGGGGAGCGGGCCCGCGTCGAGGCGCTGATGTCGGCCGGGCGCGAGTGGCCGTACGACGAGTGGTGCCGCCACTACCGCGACCATCCGGTCACCGGGACTCTGGTCCGCGGCCTGGTCTGGGAGTTCCAGGACGCCGACGGCGAGTGGTGTGCGGTGGCACCGATGGCCGAGCCGCCCGGCGAGCCCGAGCGCGTCCGGCTGTGGCATCCGATCCGGGCGTCGAGGGACGACATCAGGGCGTGGCGGGAGCGGCTCGTCGCCGAGCGGCTGCGGCAGCCGTTCAAGCAGGCCTTCCGGGAGATCTACCTGCTCACCCCGGCGGAGGAGGAGACCGGCGTCTACTCCAACCGGTTCGCCGCCCACATCGTCCACTACCGGCAGCTCTACGCGCTGTTCAAGGAACGCGGCTGGCAGGCCAACTTCCTCGGCCGCTACGACGGCGGCTACGACGGGCAGGCACGGGCCGAGTTCGCCGACGGTGAGTGGCGGGCCTGCTTCCACCACGAGCCCGCCGCGGACGACGTCGGCGGCTACGCGCCCGAGCACGCCGCGACGGACCAGGTCCGCTTCGAGCGGCGCGACGGCCGACGCTGGCGCCGGGTTCCGCTGGCGGAGGTACCCCCGCTGGTGTTCAGCGAGGCGATGCGCGACCTCGACCTCTTCGTCGGCGTGACGTCGATCGCCGCCGATCCCGACTGGACCGACCGGGGCGAGGACCGCTACACCGCGTACTGGCGGACGGCCACGTTCGGCGCCCTGACGGCAAGCGCCGAGGTCCGCCGCGAGGCCCTGGAACGGATCCTCCCGCGCCTGAAGATCGCCGCCCGCTGCACGCTCGACGGCCGCTTCCTACTGGTCCGCGGGGATCTGCGCACGTACAAGATCCACCTTGGCTCGGCCAACATCCTGATGGAACCGGACGACGCCTACCTGTGCATCGTCCCGGCACGCGGCAAGGCCGACGGCAAGGTATTCCTCCCGTTCGAGGACGAACGGCTCTCCCTGATCCTCAGCAAGGCGTTCCTGCTCGCCGCCGACACCAAGATCACCGACAAGACCATCCTCCGCCAGATCGAGCGAGGTGCCTGATGGCCACCGTGACGTTCCGGGACGAGACCGCGACGGGCAAGCCGCTCACCGAGTTCGAGGTGGCCGGGCAGCCGGCGCGGATGACCGTACGGGAGCTGATCAGGCTCCGGGTCCGCGAGGAGGCCGCCCGGCACAACGCCCGCCCGGCCAACCGCTTCAACGGCCTCGTCCGCCCCGACGACGCCGAGACGGAGCTGAACGGCTACCGACTCCGCGAACCGCGCCGCATCGACGGGGAGCGCCAGGCCGAGATCGCCGAGCGCGCCTTCCTGTCCAACGGCTTCTTCGTGCTGGCCGGCGACCGCCAGGTCGAGGACCTGGACGAAGCCGTGGATCTCACCACCGATCCCGACCTGGTCTTCATCAAGCTCGTCGCCCTCGCCGGCGGCTGAGAGACCGGACCTCGCAGGGGATCCCGAAGGCAACGTGTCGGGCGACGGCCTCGTACGCCTCGGCATCGTGCGGCCCGATGCGGCTCTGAAGCCGGCTGAACTGATCGTGTCGCGCCTCGCGGCAGAGGCGCTGATGCCCGCCGAGACGTCGCAAGAGGGCAAGAGCACTCGCCGCAACCGGTCTGTCGCCTGACCACTTTGCGTCGGAGTCCCCGGCCGGTTGCGGTTGGAGCAGGCTCCCGCGACTGGCCGGTCCTGCCGCACGGCCTTCCCGCGCAGGCGGAAGGCGTTGACGCCAGCCGGGCAGCGACAGGTTTTACGGTGATTTGTCTTTCGGTCGGGCTCTTGCGTGGGCGGCGAGTGTAGCCACAACCGTTACCGCGGGTGTGTCCGAAAGAGGCCTGACGGGTACCGCGCCATGGCGGCTGTGACGTCCAACCCCGTCCGTGCGCTGGACTAGTAGGGCTTGGTCATCTTGCTATCGGTGCG
Organism: Streptomyces sp. HUAS 15-9; assembly: GCF_025642155.1. Classification (NCBI taxonomy): domain Bacteria; kingdom Bacillati; phylum Actinomycetota; class Actinomycetes; order Kitasatosporales; family Streptomycetaceae; genus Streptomyces; species Streptomyces qianjiangensis. Next base: position 5,911,780 of record NZ_CP106798.1, read on the forward strand.
GGTATGTCGCGGCGGCAGGTGGGGCAGGCGCCGGTCCAGAGGGCGAGGAGTGTCTGCAGTTCACGGACGATCTGGTAGAGACTCAGACCGCCGCTGTGTCTTTTGGGGCGCGAGCCATGCGCCTGAGGGTGCAGAAGGCATGGGCGGCGGAGACGAGGGTGACATGGTGGTGCCAGCCGCCCCAGGTGCGGCCTTCGAAGTGGGCAAGTCCCAGGGCCTGTTTCATCTCCCGGTAGTCGTGCTCGATGCGCCAGCGCAGCTTGGTCAGCCGCACCAGGGTGGCCAGTGGCATGCCGGAGGGCAGGCTGGACAGCCAGAACTGCACCGGCTCGCTCTCGGTGGCGGGCCTCGGCCAGCAGCCAGCGTTCAGGCAGCTCGGGAGCGTCCGTGGTCTTGCGTAGGCCCCGTCCGGCGGGCCGGACCCTGAGGGCGACGAACCGCGAGTACATGCGCTTGAAGCCGTTTCGGCCCGTGCCCGGCCGGGAGCCTACCCGCCAGGAAACCGGCCGTGCAGCCGCCCGGTTACCGCGATGACCAGGTCTTTCACCGTCTGCGCAGGGTCGGGGTACTGCGCTTTCGGTGGCGGCCGGTGCCCGCGTAGGGGGCTGGACGGGCCGGGCGTCGGCCGGATGGGCGGTGTGGCGGCAGGAGATCCCGACCGCATAGGGCAGGCTGCGTTCCTCCAGCCCCAGACGGAAGGCGGCGGCATCGCCGTATCCGGCATCCGCCACGACCAAGGGGACATCGACGCCCCACGACCGGGTTTCGTCGATCATGTCCAGGGCCAGCTGCCACTTCTCCACATGCCCCACCTGGGCGGGGATGCCGCAACGGCCGCGGCGGGCGACCTTGGCCGCATCCGCCTGTCCAGAGGCCGGATCCCATGAAGCGGGCACGAACAGCCGCCAGTTCACTGCGGCCGAGGCCTGCTCACGGGCCAGGTGCAGCGACACTCCCACCTGGCAGTTGGTGACCTTGCCCGCGGTGCCGGTGTACTGCCGCGACACACACGCAGACGCGTCCCCGTCCTTGAGGAAGCCGGTGTCGTCAACGATCAGCGCCTCCGGACCGATCGCCTCGTGCATCCTCCAGGCCAGCCGGGCCCGCACATGCGCCGGATCCCACGGGCTGGAGGTGATGAAGTGCGCCAGCGCCTGCCGGTTGCCGTCCTCGCCGAGGCGGGCTGCCATCGGCTCCACCGACTTACGCCGCCCGTCCAGCAGCAGCCCTCGCACATACGCCTGTCCCCACCGCCGCTGGTCCGCACGGAAGAACCCGTCGAACAACTCCGCCGCGAACGCCTCCAGGTCCCCCCGGGCCTCGGTCATCTCCTCAGGTGTCACACCACGACAACGCCACCCACGAGGCAACAGACACGCCACTCAGGAGTGAAGATGACCAAGCCCTACTAGTTGGTTGCAGGGAAATGCGTAGTCGGGCGCCCCTGCCGTGCCTGGATCACGCGGAGTCGCACCCTCACCTGCCGCTGATGGTTTTCAGCCACCTGTCCGATGTACGGTGCCGGGACAGCAAGGCCGGAAAGGGAAAGAACAGCCTTGACGACGATCCAGCACAGCCGGGCGGGAAGACGGCAGGCCATGCGCCGGATCCGCCCCCGGCGTTCGCCCGCGACACCCCTCCTCGTGCTCTCCTGGACGGGTGCCGCCGCCGTGCTCTGGCTCTGGTGGCACAACACTCCCGCCGTCGCCGCGACCACCGCCGACCGGATGGTGAACGCGGGCCGGATCACCGGACTGCTCGCCGGCTATGTGATCGCGCTGGTGATCGCCCAGATGGCGCGCATCCCGGCCCTCGAACGCCGGGTCGGGTCCGACCGTGTGGTCCGCTGGCACGCGCGAACCGGCCGTTACGCACTGTGCCTGACCCTCGCCCACGTCGTGCTGATCCTGTACGGATACGCGCTGCAGGCGGACACCGGCATCGTGGCGCAGACGGTCTCCGTCGTCACCGACTACCCCAGGATGATCGAAGCGGCCGCAGGAACGCTGCTCCTGCTCCTCGTCGGCTTCGTGTCCGCCGGTGCCGTGCGCCGCCGTATGCGCTACGAACTCTGGTACTACCTGCACCTGCTCACCTACGCCGCGGTCTACCTCGCCTTCTGGCACCAACTCGCCACGGGCAATGAGTTCGTCGCCGACGCCACCGCCCGTACGGCCTGGTACGCCCTGTACGTCGTGGTGGGCGCCCTGCTCCTCTGGTACCGGGCGCTCACCCCGGTGCGGCTCAACCTGCGGCACCGCATGCGGGTCGAGTCGGTCGTGCAGGAGGCTCCGGGCGTGGTCTCCGTGCTGATCCGGGGCCGGCGGCTGCACCGTCTGGGCGCCGAGGCGGGCCAGTTCTTCCGCTGGCGGTTCCTCGCCAAGGGGCTGCGGTGGAGCGCCAACCCGTACTCACTCTCCGCCCCGCCCCGGCCCGACCTGCTGCGGATCACCGTCAAGGCCGTCGGCGGGCACAGCGCCGCGCTTGCCGGGCTGCGGCCGGGCACACGCGTGTGGGCCGAAGGGCCGTACGGTGCTATGACCGCCGCTCGCCGCAGTCGCGGCAAGGTGCTGCTGCTCGCGGGCGGAGCGGGTATCACGCCGCTGAGGGCGCTGTTCGAGACACTGCCCGGTGCACCGGGAGACCTGACCCTGCTCTACCGGGCCCGCACGGCCGAGGAACTGGCGCTGCGGGACGAACTGGAGGAGATCGCGGACGAACGAGGGGCCCAGTTGCTGTACGCGGTCAACAGCCCGGACGGTCGACGACCCGCGATCACCGCGAAGATGCTGCGCAGGATCCTGCCGGACATCGCCCGTCACGACGTGTACCTGTGCGGGCCGCCGGGACTGGCCGAGGAGTCGTACGCCGCACTCCGCGAGGCCGGCGTCCCGCACCGCCGCATCCACCACGAGTCCTTCGAGTTCTGAGCGAGCCTGTGACACCTCGTATCCCCGACGCGCTGGGAGTCCTGTGAGGAAGAAGCATCCTTTTCGCCACGCGCTGCTGGCCACAGTCGGCACCGTCTCCGGCATTGTGCTGCTGCTCGCGCTCAAGCCGACCACGGACCCGTCGCCGGCGCGGGCCGGTGGCCCCACGGCCGGGATCACGGCGGTGGCATCCGAGTCCCCCTCCGTGCCGGCGTCCCCTTCCTCCTCCCCGTCCACGTCGGCCTCGCCGTCGAAGGCGCCCAGGAAGAAGCACGCCCAGCCCTCGTCCAGCATGAGCGCGTCGCCGCCGCGCCGGGTGTCGGCCGCTCCGGCGAAGACCAGCAGCGCCCCCTCCGCCCCGAAGACCACGTCGGCCGCGCCCACCACGCGCTCCGTCACCGGCGCCACGGCCCAGACGAAGTACGGTCCGGTCCAGGTGCGGATCACCCTCAGCGGCAGCAGGATCACCGGGGCGACAGCCGTCCAGTCTCCCGACGAGACGGCGCGGAGCAAGGACATCTCCTCCATGGCCGTCCCCAAGCTCAACCAGGAGACCCTTGAGGCGCAAAGCGCGAACATAGACACGGTGTCCGGCGCTACGTACACCAGCGCGGGGTACAAGCAGTCCCTGCAGAGCGCCCTGGACCGGGCCGGTGTCTGAGCCGGACAGGGCTCCGAGCCAACAGGCCACTGCGGTACTGGGCGACAAACAAACCCCAGGTCGCCGACCTGGGGAGGCGGACGATCGGCGCGGCCTCAAGCAACGGGCGCAGGGTGAGGTGCGCATCGTGCCGATTCCGCCTCCGCTTGTGCGTCTGCTCCGGGACCACTTGAAGGAGTTCGGTACGGCGAAGGACGGGCGGCTGTTCTCCAGCGAACGGGGCAGCGTGATCGCGGCCTCGTCCTACTCCCGTGCATGGAAGCAGGCTCGGGAACCGGCGCTCGTCCCCGATCAGGAGGCCTCGGCCCTGGCCAAGTGCATCGACGGCCAGGAGCAGGAGATGAATGACCGGATCATGCAGGGACTGGGGGAGGAGGACGACACCGCGGACTGATACAACGGCGCTACTGGCGAACAGGAGCCCCAGACGAGACATCCGCCGGCCGGAGCAGTGGAACCCGGCGCCCACCCGACGCGACAGCCGGGCTGGCCTGCCCGTCACGAGCCTGAAAAGCCGAAACGGCCCGCCGGATGACTCGACGGACCGTCACGAAGATCGAGGCTAGGGGGCCGACACCCCGTACAGGGTGCGCCTATAGCGACCAGGGAACTCCGTCAGCGACCACAGTTGTCGGTTGTTGGTCCGCAGCCAGTAGAGATCCTGGACGCCCACACCCGCCTGGTACCTGAGCGGGGCGACGTTGGGCCGGTCGACGTAGAGGGTGCCCAGTGCGTGGCGGGTGTTGCTCGCGGTGAAGTAGTAGACGCCGTTCCACGAGACGCCACCCTGGATGTAGGGGCCGGGCTGTGTGTATACCGCGGTGGCCCTGGCCACACCTGAGGCGTCGTGTTTCAGGCAGCCGTTGGTACAGTTGCCCGTCTCCATCGTCCACCGGGCCGTCTGGCCCGGGCACCCGCTCGAGTCGGGGTTGCCGTTGCAGAATTCCCCCGTGAGCATGGTCGGCGGTGAGGTGCTGCGGTCCAGTCCCGTGTAGTCGTAGCAGGGCTGGCTCTTCTTGTTGGAGGTGCAGCGCGGGGCCAAGTTCCCCCCGTTGGGCAGTTGCGTCTGCCACTGGCCGATCAACGGCAGCACGTACCGGTAGCCGTAGGTGCCATAGGTGCCGTCGCTCCGGCGACCGAAATGGGTGGCGCTCCGATCCCATGCGGAGCTCTGCTGCATGTCCCACAAGTTGCGCATGTCGAAGACGAGCAGGCCGGTGGCGCGGTCCGCGACCAGCAGGTAGTCGTGGTACCAGAGCAGGCCCCCGGCATGGGTGGCCACGTTCTCCCAGTCGGGCTTGCCCCCCTTCATGACCGGCCGGACGAACAGGACGTGCCGGTATTGCGGCGACGTACCGGCTTGCGGCTCCTCGTTGAGGAAGGTCACCCTGGACCGGCTGTCGCCGGAATGGTGCCAGGTGAAGGCGAAGGCCCGGGAACCGTCGACGGTGCCGCCCTGCTGGGCGTCCGAGGTGCCGCTGACGCCCTGTGGCATCCAACGGGTAGTCCGTGCATCGGAGTTGGGGGCGGCGTCCTGCAGGCAGAACCAGTTCACGGGGTTGACGCCGTCGTAGAGCGCGCCGTTGTCCTGCCGGCTCCTGGCCCTCGGGCACCTCTGGGTCGCCGTGCGGTTGGCGGCCAACAGCAGCTCGTTGAGCTTGGTGTACGTGTAACCCGACCGGAATTTCAGGGCGGTGCGCAGGCTGGAGATCGCGTTGGCGTAGTTGTCGGGCTGCCACTTCACCACCCAGTTGCCGGTGGTGGACTGCATCGGCGCGGCCGCCTGCGCCGCCGGACGGTCGGGGGCTCCGGCGGCTGGTTCCCCGGGCGGCCGTGCCGCCGCGATCAGCGGCAGCACCACAGCTGCGGATGCCGCAGCCAAGGTGAGTCGATAGGTGCGTGTACGCAAGGGGCCTCCTCGTCCGTGCCGCTTCCGTGTGGGGCGGAGCCGGGCCGCATTGCGCGGCCCGACCGAGGCTTCCCCTCCCGAGCACCGCCGCCTGCCCGTTCGGGGCAGATTTGACCCGCTTTCCGTACATCCGCGTGGGCTGTGGGAGTGTCGTGGTCCAATACTGCGGAGCACGGGCTCGTGCACAGGCGGGGCCCGGATGTGTCGCGCGTGTCAGCCTACGGGCGTACCCGGTACCGGGATGAACCGGTCTCCGCAGAAAGCCGCGATGTTGTAGGCCCTGAACGGGTCATCCTTGTTGATGGTGCACACGGCCTGGTAGACGGTGCCGTTCGCGGCCAGCAGGTCCACGTAGAGGCTGTTGGGCTTCTTGGGGGCAGGGGGAGTGGCTCCGCTCTCGGTGTACCCGAGAGCGGCATCCACCACGCAGCTCGGTGCGTACGGGATCGCGGCGAGATTGATCCAGTCTCCCTCGGCCCGGCTGTCGTTGAAGAACGCACGTCCTTCGGTGTCCGTCGTCACGCGGAACTGCGTGCCCGCGAATTCCCCGTCGTCCACGACGACCGAGGCGAGATCGCGACTTGTCACGCACTTGTTGCCGCCTTTCTCGAAGGCGCCGGAGCCGACGTGGCTGTCCATGCGGACCGCGTTCTGGGCGGCCGCGGGCGGGGCGACGAGAACCCAGGAAAGGACCGTTCCTGTCACCGCGAAAAGCCCACTGAGGCGCCACGCGTAACCCCTGCGGCCGCCGGATCGACACGATTTCTTAACTTCGGGCACTGTCGGGCTCCTCATTTCTGATCACTGGGCATCGCCTCACCTGCCCAACGCCTTCTCGCTTTCGTGGCGAGGTTCCCACAGTGACCACGAGTGTCAGCGGGACGATTCGGCTCGATCGGTAATTCGTGTCAAGGGATTCCGCCGAACGGATCCAGGCCTTGTCGCCACCATCAGCAGATTTTCGTTGCGTGCTGGACTGCCGGTTCACCACCGCCGCTCGGGCATTGGAGGGATCGTGCGCCGACATTCGGGTGTGTGGCGGCGGCGCTTGCCTCTTTGCCGCGGGCGATGCCGGTGGACTGGGACTAATCCATGTGAAGGCGGTTTTCAGAAGGAGGAATATCCGATGCGCTTTCCGCGGCGTCTGGTGTGGGGTGCGCTCGCGTCGCTCCTGCTGATCGGCTCCACACCGGCCACAGTCCAGGCCGACGCGGCCCGTACGTCCCACGGCGGCGACTGCCCGGTGCAGAACCGGGTCAGGGTGGTGAACAACGCACCTACTGTCAAGCAGGTCTACTACCACGGCGACTGGCGCCTCGGACCGAAGGACCTTCCCAGAACCGGTCGGATCGGCGAGATCCTGCGCGGCTACAACCGACTGGGCGGGAAGCCGCAGGACGCTTTCTTCCAGTGCTACTGGCAGACGAACCTTCCGACAGGGCAGTCCGGCTGGTGGTTCCCCAGCAACAGCGGCTTCGTCATCAGGAACCAGCAACCGGTCGAACGACGCGTCACCCTCCGCGCGGGCACACTGCTGGACCTCTTCGGCAGGGGCGACTCCGGTCACTTCCTGGCGGCGGCGGGTACCCCCTTCGGCGAGCGTGCGATTCCGCCGAGCAACCTCATCACTTTCGAAGCGGCCCACCCGAACAGCTATCACCTCTACCGGGTCGACCAGGACTTCACCGTCCAGGCCGGTCCCACGAGGCCCTGGTTCGCCCAGCCCGGCCTGGCCCTGCAATATGCGACAGTGCCCAGCGTCGGGCAGCTGAAGGAGGCCCACTACCTGACGGAGCTGCCAGTGACCTGACGTGAGGGGACCCGATGGTGCCCCGTCCGACGGTCGCTCCTGGCGGAGCCGGCGGTCACACTCATGACGGCCCGGAGACGGCCCAGCCACGGGGTCTGGCCGGCCCTGGCGCAGCCGGGTGCCAGGGAGATGGCCTGGTAGCGGGATGGGCCCCCTTCCCAGGCTGCAGCTGAACCGGTAGGCCGGGGGCGCGCAGCGGCGGGTTCGAGTCCCTGGGGGCGCATGACTGGGGCACAGAGAGATGTTTGCCGGAGCGCGAACCCGCCGCCTCTGGCGTGGCGGCCCTCGCGCGGACCTCGCCGGCGCCCGCCTCGACGCGCGTCGTGCGGCACGCCCTGATCCCGAGCAGCTCGCGCGCCGGCTGGTCGGCCATGCGCTCGGGGACATCGACGACGGATTGACCGACGTCGATCACAGCCCGGCGCTCCGACGAGGCGCTGCGCGGCGAGTGCCGGGCCCAGAGCCGGTCATACCTGCTTCAGGTGCTGAGTGAGGTGTTGGAACGCGGCCCAGCTCTGGGGGTCGGTTCCGTCTCCGAGCGGGTAGTGGAGGGCGGGTTCGGCCATCTGGTCGAGTCGGGTGGGAGTGGGGCCGAGCGGCGGGTGTCCGGCTCGGCCGCGGCCAATGCTCTTGATCTCGTCGTGGCCGAGAGTGAGCGCGACGGGGATGGGCGGAGCTTCGAGGTGTGGCGGCACGGTGAGGTCGCGGCGGGCTGTGCGGAGTGGTGACCACGCTCCTGGACCCCGCCCGCTACCCGGCCGCCGAACTGGCCGCCCTCTACCACCAGCGGTGGGAGATCGAGACCGCCTATTACGGGCTGAAGGTCACCCTGCGCGGAGCCAACCGCGTCCTGCGCTCGCGCACGGTGGACGGCGTCGAGCAGGAACTCTACGCGTTGCTGGTCCTCTACCAGGCCAGTCGCCGGGCCATCACGGAAGCCGCCACCACTGCACGTCTTGATCCGGACCGGCTGTCCCTGTCCATCGCCCTGCACACCGTCCGGCTCACCGTGATCAACGCCAGCACGTCAGACCCTGCAGCCCTGGCTGCGATCCTGGTCCCGGCCCGCAATCTCGCACCCGCCAGGCGTCGTTCCCGCACCAGCCCACGCTGCGTCAAGCGCACCCTCTCGCCTTACGCCTACAACAAGACCAAAGGAAGCGTCGGGCACAAGACGACAGTGACCACCGCCATCACGCTGACCAGCCGCTCCAGCATGATCGAACCGCCCTAACTTCCCGGTCTTGGCCTTTAGCCCCCAGCCCGCATTGGCCGGGGGCTTCGTCGTGTCTCGGCCGTGTACTTTCGGCCGCTGGTTGCTAGTTGCACCTGCCGGGTCGCGTCCCATTTCACGGATGGACGACTGTCGCAGGCGTCCCGTCCAGTTCGCGGTCTACGCATACGTCGTCGGGCTGCCGACTCTCGCGGTATGGGGGTTTTAGAAGAGGGACCGCGCCGGCTGGGAGGTGGGCAGCCGCGCTGCCTGTACTGCGGCCTGCCGGCGGATCGCGTGGCGACGCTGGAGCAGGACTGGGTGTTGCTTGAGCCGGACATGACTCCGCTGGCCCATACGGTGCCAGCGGAGCATCGGTGGATCGAGCTCTCCGACGGTCGGGTAACCGTCTATGGGGTGTGTCCGCCGGATCCGTTTCAACGGTGCCGTATCGAGCACCGGCTGGCCTGCTCGGCGCAACCGCAGCCGGATCTTTGGCCGTGGTTGACGACGCTGCGAGCGGAGAACGGGCGGCGAGTGGAGCGGCAGGCCGACCCGGAGCCGCCAGAGCCTCCGGAGGAATGGCCGGATGCGGGGTAACGGTCGCTTAAGGCAGACACGAAGCTGAGGGGCATCGACTTTCCAGGAGCCCACCGGCCTCTTCGTCATCTGACCAACGGAGGCCAATACTGTCCGCCGCTACCCGTATGAGCTCACCGAGCGGGGAAGGTCAGTCGCAGAACGATCTCGCCGTCGTCGATCTCGCCCGTAGGCTCGAACCCGAACTTTTGGTAGAAGGGCCACGGTTCGCCGTCGCCGGGATCGTAGCTGGTCAGCAACTCGGTGGCGCCGTCCGCGCGAACCAGGGCGGCGATCTGCGTGAGCGTCTCTCGGCCGATTCCTCGCCTCTGGTGCCGTTTGTCGACGAGGAGGCGCCAGATGAAGTGCCGCCCTTTGTAAGGACCAGCCGGCGGCTTCCACGACAGCATCACGAAGCCGACCGGCTCGTCGCCGCGGTACACGGCGCGGTACCAGGGATTGGCCTCTGGTTTCTTTGCCGCCTCCTTAAGCGACTTGGACACGGAGGCGACGAACTGCTTCTGGTTGCGTCGGACGCGGAGGGCACGAACGGCATCCCGGTTGTCGTCGGTGATCTCCCGGAGATGCACGGCTGGGGACTTCATGCCTCACCCCTTCCTGCATCCGCCGGCTGCGCCATCCCGGCCGACGCGAAGAGCCACCGCCGTGCGTCAGTCCGCTGCGTGCACGCAATGTCAAGGACGTCCGGTTGAACGTCTTCGCAGCGTATTCGGCGCAGTGGCTCTGGAGCGGGACTGGCACGCCGGGCTGTGTCCGCTCGGAGGTAGCTGCTTTGACCCGGGCAGACGCTCCAAGATCCTGTCCACAAATAGTCCACGGCCCCCGTCCTAGGGCCGCTCAGCGCTGCATATGGCTGCACATACGCGAAGACCCCGTCCTCAGCGTTCTCGCTGGTGGCGGGGTCTTTGGGCACCTTATAAGGGGTGCCCCCGGCAGGATTCGAACCTGCGCACACGGCTCCGGAGTGATTGCGCTGATGACCCCGCAGAACTCTCTGACGTGCGACGGAGTTCGCCAGAGGGCGCCAGGGACCCAGACTGTGTCGGAGGTGTGTCGGGGTGCGGGCATGGTGAGCCGGCTCAGCGCAGCTTCCCGCCAGGCTGGGCTCGCCAGGGACACGGAGCCGCCACCGACCACTGCTTAGGAGAGAGGCTGGGGCGCACGGATGGACCGGACCACCGCGCGTGGCGGGCGATGTACACCTCGCGGGATCATTTATCAGGAGACTCTTCCGACGCTTGCACGAGCATCCCTGACATTGTCCACGGCCTTCAACCAAGTTCCGTGACGATCAGGTGAAGCACCTCAGTTCTAGGCAGATTCGACGGACCGTAGCGCAGAGCGGATTTCAGGTCTGAGATAAGCATGGCGCGGAGAAATTGCGCGGCCTCCGGGGACAGCGGTGCGGCGGCGTCAGCGACCAGAGCCCGGGTTATTCCTCGGAGCGCATACGCATCCGCCAAGGTCGGATGGGAGGCCACCATCAAGTCGCAGACGACCAGCGCTTCTACTCCCTCACCCGCGCTCCACAGCAGTCGATTGAGCTGGGCATAATAAAGGAAGTTACCTGCGATGGACAGCGCCTTGCGGGCGTTCGTGATCGCCGCCTCAGGATCGCCGAGGCGTTCGTATACCGCCGCCAGGTTGCCATAGCCGGCAGATGCCCCTGGTTCTGCCTCGATCGCCTGGTGGGCGTACCGGAGCGCCGCCGGATCGTCGCCAAGGCTACTAGCTGCCGCCAGACGTTCGGTGTAGTAATTAACCCGAGGCCCCGATGGAGTGTCGCCGTTCAGCAGCGCGGCGGCCCGACTCAGCTCGGCGTCCGCAGCCTCCGAGTCGCCAGCCTCGTTGTAGGAACGGGCGATGAGGATGTGAGCTCGAAGTTCGTCATCCTGCGTAATGTTTTCGGTGAGCAGTTGCTGCGCAGCGCGCCGCCCCTCCGAGTGGAGCCCGAGATTGAGCAATCCCCATGCAGCGGTGAGACGCATATGGCTCTCGGCAGGGGCAGCCTCTGGGAAAGGTAGCCGAATTCCGAGCTTGGCCGCAATGGCGCGTAAGGTGTCGCGAACCTCAACCAAAGAAGGGCGGGCTTGCGGTGCCTTCGCGAGCATCGTGGCTACCAGCTCCGCGAATGCAGGCGGGGTACCAGTGCGGACTGCCTCCAGCCGCAGCGGCTGGCGATATAGGTGGCGCAGGAGGTAGTCCGCCGGGGTGGATGGCAGGCCGTAGGCGGGGGTGCCAGTGGCCAGCTCATGGGCGATACAACCGATGGCATACACGTCGCTCTCGGGCTGCGCTCTGCCAAGGGTGATCTGCTCAGGAGCCATATAGAGGGGGGTGCCGCCACCGACCGACACGCCGGTCCCGGCCGTGGTGGCGTCGATGAGGTGGGGCGTGTCAGGTGAGCGCCCATCAAACCGTTTGTCAGACTTGGCTATATGCGACAGGCCAAGATCTGTGATCTTTGCGGTACCGCTCTCATTGATCAGTACATTTTCTGGCTTGAGGTCGGCATGCACGAAACCTGGAATCTTCTCGCGTACATATACGAGGCCGTCAGCAATGCCAATCAAGATTGCCAGCGTCGTCTTCAGGCTCGGCGGATTGTCCCGGAGTAGGTCGCGGAGCGATCATGAACGCGATCCTGTACGTGGACCGCACCGGGGTGCAGTGGCGCTACCTGCCGCACGACTTCCCGCCCTGGGAGACCTGCTACGGCTACTTCGCCAAGTGGCAGAAGAAGTGGCGTGTTCGCCCAGCTCACCGGCGTACTGCGCAGGCTGTTACGGCAGCAGGAGGGCAAGCGTGCGGAGCCGTCCGCGTGCGTCATCGATGCCCAGAGCGTGAAGACCTCCACCAGCGTCCCGGCCGCCGGCCAGGGCACCGACGCGGCGAAGCAGACATCCGATGCGGAAGAACTGTCAAGCGGCATCCGCTAGTTGAGTGTCTGATGGGGCGGCGAAGGCCACCGTTTCGCTGTAGTGGACGCGGTGGGTGAGGCAGTGGTGGAGGCAGCCGAGCATGCGGTTGAAAAGGTTGCGCTGAGCGGCGGTGTGGCGGTCTCCGGCCTTGCGGCGGCGGTCGTAGTGGGCTCTGGCGCCGTCTGAGTGGGCCATGGCGGCGAAGGCCCACACGTAGCCGACACCGGCCAGTCGCTGGTTCTTGACCCGGCGGGCAAGGACGGCCACGCTCTTGCCGGAGGCCCTGGTGATCGGGGCCGAACCGGCGTAAGCCTTGAGGCTTTTCGCGTCGGCGAAGCGGGATCGGTCGTCGCCGATCTCGGCGAACACCCGGGCGCCGCTGAGCGCGCTGAGCCCTGGGAAGCCGGTGATGATCTCGGCGTCCGGGTGCTGCTTAAAAGACTCCATCGCGGCCTCGGCGAGGTCGTCGGCGCTGGCGCAGGCGGCATCCAGCTGCCGCAGCAGGGCGAGGGTCTGGCGGCCCATGGCCTCTTCGACCAGCGGGAGCTGGCGCATCTGCGGGGCGCGCAGCGCGGTCTGGAGACGCTCTGCCTCTGCATCGATGGTGTTCTTGCGACCGGCCTTCTTCAGCAACGACCGCAACTGGGCGCGGGTCAGCTGGGCGGCCTGGCCGGGGGTGGGGGCGGCCGCAAGCAGGACGCGGGCGATGGGGTGGCAGACGCCCTCGCGGCGCACGCCGACGGAGGCGAGGAAGCCGGGGAAGTACGCGCGGAGGTGCGAGGTGAGCTTGTTGGCGGCCTGGGTGCGGTCCCACACGGCGTCCTGCTGAGCGCGGGCGAGGACCGCGATTGCCTGGGCGAGCTCGGAGTCGGCCGGCAGCTGGCGGTGGGCGGCGGCGTCGGTGCGCAGGATGTTCGCGAGTACCACGGCGTCGAGGTGGTCGGACTTCTTGCGGGAGACCGCATGCCGGTCGCGGTAGCGTGCTGCGGCCAGCGGGTTGATCGCGTAGATGGGGCGGCCGGTCGCGCGCAGGCAGGCGACCAGCAGCCCGCGGGAGGTCTCGATGGCCACCGGAATGGGAGCTTCGGCGCTGTCGCCGTGCTCGGTAAGCATCTGCAGGAGGTGGGCCAGGCCGTCGGCGTTGTCGTCGATACGGGCCTTGTCCAGTAAGGATCCGGCGTTGTCGACCAGGACGACGTCGTGGTGGTCGCTGGCCCAGTCGATGCCGCAGAACACGCTCAATACGGTTCACGTCCTCTCGGGTGAGTCGCGTATTTTGGCTGGTCACAGCCGTGCGGGGCACGCGTCTCCCTAATGGCAGGGCTCGATGGCCCGTCATCCGATTAGCCGTTCGTGACCCCAGCGACCTGCAGGGTCCTCAGTCTTGAGAAGAGCTCGATGGCTCCTGAACAGGTCAGAGGTGATCCCTGCGAGCGGCTCGGACCATGAACGTCAACGGTCTGATCATGTGATCGGTCACGTTGCCGACCACGAGCGCCAGCACCCGCCGGTCTTTTCAGGGGCTCAAGCCCGGATCAACGGAGGGCATCGTGCTGACGCCGGTGTCCGGCAACGTGACCGGGACGGCGGGAGAAGCGGCGGCTCGACTCTGCATTCAAGGGGTCCTGGCCCCGGGAACCCACGACGAGTACAACCCGTCCCTCCCGCCATCGATCGGAGTCAGAACCATCGAGCCACTCTCGATTTCAGGGTTCATCCACCTGGGTCAGGACGAGGCTTCTCCGGCTCCAACTGCTGCCCATTAGATCGTGGGCCGCAAGCGGAGCATCGTCACCGACACCCTCGGACTACTGCTCGCGGTACTGGTCACGGCCGCGAGCGTGCAGGACTCCGCAGCAGGAACTCACCTGATCGACCAGGTCGCGGCCGCTCACCCCACCATTCGCAAGGTCTGGGTCGATGGCGGCTACCGCCAGCACCTCGTCGAGCACGCCGCTCAGCTCGGCATCGACATGGAAATCGTCCAACGCACCCCCGGGACCAGGGGGTTCACTCCGCTGCCTAAGCGCTGGACCGTGGAGCGCACGTACGGATGGCTGATGTTCCACCGCCGCCTGGCGCGCGACTACGAGACCCTGCCCGCCCGCTCCGAAGCCATGATCCACCTCGCCATGACCGACCTGATGGCCCGCCGCCTCACCGGCGAAGCCACCATCTCCTGGCGCGACCCGACACCTGGGGATCAAACACCAATTCCGGGATGAAACATCGGGAGAAAACGACCTCTCAGTGGGCGTTCAGGTATGCCTCATGCCGGTATGCGAGTTCTGTCGCTGTGTCAGTTTGAGGTCTTTCGGCGGATCAATGCGCTTCATCACTTCAAGACTTCCGGACCTGCCCGCCCGTTTCGCTCGGCTTCGATCCTCGAAGCGTGTCTGACGTAGAGATGGCACGGAACCGCCCGATGATCACCGGAACCCGATCTTCCGTCACACCCATGATCCCTCTGGAACGTGAGCCAGCGGAAGCCGTACCCCAGCGACCTTTCCGACGCCCGATGGGCCCTAATCGAGCCGACGTTGACGGCCTGGAGAAAAGCCCGGCTCGACCGCAGACCCACCGGGCAGCTCTACCAAGGTCGACCTGCGCGACGTATTCAACGCACTCCTCTACATCAACCGCACGGGAATCCCCTGGAAATACCTCCCACACGACTTCCCGAACTACGGCACCGTCTACGCCTACTATGCCGCCTGGCGCGATGAGGGAATCCTCGCCCAGCTCAACTACGACCTGACCGGGCTCGCCCGCGTGAAGGAAGGGCGCAAGCCCGAACCCACAGGGTCCGTCATCGACACCCAGAGCGTGAAGACCTCCACCAACGTGCCCCTGACCAGCCAGGGAACGGACGCCGCCAAGAAGATCGTCGGCCGCAAGCGAGGCATACTCACCGATACGATCGGACTCATCCTCGCCGTGACTGTCACCGCCGCGAGCCTCTCCGAGAACGCCGTAGGAATACGTCTTCTCGACCAAGCCAAGAAGACGTATCCAACCATCGCCAAGAGCTGGGTCGACACCGGCTTCAAGAACGCCGTCATCGAGCACGGCGCACGTCTCGGAATCGACGTCGAAGTCGTCAACAGAAACCCCGGAGTTCACGGCTTTCACGTTGTCAAAAGACGCTGGGTAGTCGAGCGAAGCCTGGGTTGGCTTATGTTGCACCGGCGCCTTTCTCGCGATTACGAGACCCTTCCCGCCAGCTCCGAGGCCATGATCCACGTCGCCTCGATCGACAACCTCGCCAAGCGCATAACGGACGAGACGACACCAACCTGGCGAGGGACTTACTAGAATAGAAAGGGCAATTCGCCTAGATCAAATGCCCTCTAAGGACCGGGCTCAGCAGCGTGACGCTCCCGGTGGCGCCCCCGGCCGGAAGCTGAGGAGCCGGCCCCGGGCCCCGCCCCGGACTCCCGTACCGGCGCGGGGGCCCGGCGGCCGCTGTATGTCCGCTGTACGGGCCGGTCTATGGCGCGTGCGTACCGTCTGCCGAAAGGAGGAGGGGAACTCATGATGCCGTCATTGAGCAAGGTCGCCGACCGGGTGCTCGAGCGTTTCGTGCCGAAGGCGTCCGCGTCCGCGGACACCAGCTGGTGGGAGTACTGCTACTGCACCGCCGACTGGCGCAAGATCTACCGCCTGTGTCACGTGGTGGGCGGACGAACCTCGTGCGGAAAGTGCGAGAACGTCCGCTACATCGGCTGCTGACAGAACACGAGTGCGGGGCGGGCGGCGCTGGCACGCGTCCGGGCCGTCCGCTCCCGTGCCCCACATACGAGGACTTCGCGCATGACCTACGTCGCTTTCGCATGCCGGATTCTCTTGTTCGGTGTCTTTCTGCTGGCGCTCGCCGGAAAGGTGCGCAGCAGGACCGCCTTCGCCTCGTTCGCCCGGTCGATCACTGACCTGCGGCTCTTTCCCCGGAAGGTGTCGAGGGCGGCGGCCGCCGCGGTGATCGCCGGAGAAGTCGCGGTACTTCTGCTGCTCGTGCCCCCGCGAACGGCGCCCCTGGGGCTGGCGGCCGCGGTGCTCCTGCTGCTCGCCTTCACCGCGGGCATCGTGGTGGCACTGCGCGGCGGACGCCGCGCCCCGTGCCGTTGCTTCGGAGCATCGGCCACTCCGCTGGGACCGCTGCACGTGGTCCGCAACCTGATCCTGGCCGGAACGGGCGCGGCCGGCTTCGCGGTGATGACCGCGCTGCCCGCCGCCGGATGGTACTCACGCCGGCGGCGGCGCGGTCGCGGCGGTCGCGGCGATCGTCGCGGCCCTGCTGGTCGCCCGGCTCGACGACCTGGCCGCCCTCTTCCGCACCGGCCGGCCGGCCCCGGTCGCCGCCCGTCCACGCGCCGTCCACAAGTGAGGTCCCCTTCATGCCTTTTCTGATTGCCGCCGTCGTCCTGGTCGGTGTGCTGTGCCTGTTCGACCTGCTCCTCACTTTCGCGGTGCTGCGCCGGCTGCGCGAGCACACCGCGGAACTCGAACGGCTGGCGGGTCGGCCCGGCTTCTCCTCGTACGACCCGGGCATGCTGGTGGGCCACCGGCTTCCGGAAGCCGCCCGGGCATCCGGCGCCACCCTCGTGGCCTTCTTCGACGCGCAGTGCGACACCTGCCACGACCACGCGCCGAAGTTCGCCGTCCGGGCCCGCCGGTACGGGGCGCTGGCGGTGGTGTCGGGCGACGGGGCGCGCGCCGACGAGCTGGTCGCCGCGGTGGGTCCGGACGCGGCGGTGATCCGAGGTGAGGACGCCCACGCCGTGGCCGACGACATGGGCATCCAGGCCTTCCCCACCTTCGTCCTGGTCGACGGGGAGGGGTCCGTGGTGCAGGCGTCCACCGAGCTGGCCGAGCTGCCCGAGCCGGCCCCGGCGGCGTGAGCGTGGAGAACGGACCGCAGGCCGGGCCCGCCGGGCGGGCGGTCACGGCGGGGCCGAGGCGGACCGTGCGGCACCTCGGGGTCGCCTGGTCGATGTGCTGGCGGGCGGGACCGTGGCACGCGCTGGCGTACTCGCTCGTCACCGTCGTCCTCGGCCTGCTGCCCACCGCCACGGCATGGCTGACGAAACTCGTCGTGGACGACCTGGCCGGCGGACGACCGGAACACATGCTGGAGTTGGCGGCGGGCCTGGCCGCCGTGGGCCTCGCGGCCGGTGTGCTGCCGCACCTGAGCGGTTACCTGCAGAACGAACTGGGCCGCCGGCTGGACCGCTTGATGCAGGACCGCCTGTACGGCGCCGTCAACCGGCTCCAGGGGCTGTCCCGGTTCGAGAACCCCGGGTTCCGTAACGACCTCAACATGGCCATGCAGGCGTCCGGGGGCGGGCTCGGCCCCGTCACCACGGGCCTGTTCGACACCGCGCGCAACGTCATCACGCTCGTGAGCCTGCTCGGGACGCTGGCGCTGCTGAGCCCGTCGATGGCCGCACTCGTCACGGTGGCCGCCGTCCCCGCGCTCCTCGCGCGGCTCTCCCTGTCCCGGCGCAGGGTCGGCATGCTCGCGGGAGTCTCCCCCGCGGTCCGCCGCCAGGTCTTCTACTCGCTGCTTCTCACCGACGTCCGCAGCGCGATGGAGACCCGGCTGTTCGGCCTCGGCGACTTCCTCAAGGGGCGCATGCTCACGGAGCTCGCGATCCGGCAGGAGGGCGAACAGCGGCTCGACCGCCAGGAGGCGCGGACGCAGTCCCTCCTCGCGCTGCTGTCCACAGTGGTCGCGGGACTGGGACTAGTGTGGGCGGTGCGGGCCGCCACGACCGGGACCCTGAGCGTGGGCGACGTGACGGCGTTCGTCGCCGCCGTGGCCGGTACCCAGGCCGCCCTGACCGGTCTGGTGGACAACGTCGCGATGGCGCACGAGGCGCTGCTCGTCTTCGGGTACCACGACAAGGTGATGTCGCTCCCCGACGACCTGCCGTCGGCGGACCCTTCGGGGCGACTGCCGGCCCTGCGCCGGGGCATCGAACTGCGCGGCGTCTGGTTCCGGTACGCCGAGGACCATCCGTGGATTCTCCGGGGCGTCGACCTGACCGTCCCGCACGGAACCGCGGTCGCCCTCGTCGGGCTGAACGGCGCGGGGAAAAGCACCCTGATCAAACTGCTCTGCCGTTTCTACGATCCGACCCAAGGGGCGATCTACTGGGACGGAGTGGACATCCGCGACGTGCCGCCGGCCGAACTGCGCCGTCGTATAGGCGTGTTGTTCCAGGACTACATGTGTTACGACCTGACGGCGGCGGAGAACATCGGCGTCGGGGAACTCCAGGCGCTCGACGACCGCCCGCGACTGCGCGAGGCCGCCCGGCTCGCCGATGCCGACGGCACCGTGGAGCGGCTGCCCCGTGGCTACGACACCATGCTCAGCCGCATATTCGCCGACCAGGCCGAGGACGACCCGCAGTCCGGGGTCGTGCTCTCCGGCGGCCAGTGGCAGCGGCTGGCGCTCGCCCGCACCCTGCTGCGCGACGACCGGGACCTGCTGATCCTGGACGAGCCCAGTGCCGGCCTGGACGCCCAGGCGGAGGCGGAGATCCACGCCCGGCTGCGCAAACACCGGGCGGGGCGCACCAGCCTGCTCGTCTCCCACCGGCTCGGCGCGGTCCGCGAGGCGGACGCGATCGTCGTGCTGGAGGGCGGCCGGATCGTGGAAAGGGGAACGCACGAGCAGCTCATGGCCGGGGAGGGCGAGTACGCGCGTCTGTTCGCCATCCAGGCCGAGGGCTATCGCGCCCCGGACGCCCCGGACGCACCCGAGGCCGTGGACGCCCCGGACGCACCGCAGGCCCCGGACGCACCGGCTCGTCCGGACGTGGCGGACCGGCCCGGGGCACCGGCGGCGGAGCCGTCGCACGCGGTCATATCGCCGATCGGCTGAGCACCGGCTCCCTGTAGCGGACCTGGTCGCGGGCGGCGAGCTCTCTCGCGTACAGGCCCGCGAGATCAGGCATCCGGAACCCCTCGCGCGCCACCGGAGTGAGCAGCCCGACGGTCACCAGGCAGTCCAGGGCCCGCTCAGTGGCCGGCAGGGCGGCGCCGATGGCCTCGGCGGCGCGCGTCGCGCTGAAGGGCGCCCCGAGGGTGCACAGCCGGCGGAACGCCCGTGCGGCGGCGCGGTGTTCGGGGTCGTGGGCCGACAGCTCCCGGTAGCTCCTGGCGTACGACGAGCGCATCGTCAGGTCGGCGACCCGTAATTCGTCGAGGGTGCGCGCCGGGTCGCGCAGCCGGGCGGCGAGTCCGGCGAGGCTCCCCTGCGGGCGGCCGGCGCAGCGGGCCCCCGCGATGCTGAGCGCGAGGGGGTTTCCGTGGCAGAGCCGTGCGATCTCCCGCGCCGCCCGGGGCTCCGCGGTGACGCGCGGGTCCCCGGCCAGCAGGGACAGCAGGCGGACGGAGTCCGTTTCGTCCAGGGGGTCCACCGGCACATGCACCGCGTCCAGCGCGGGCAGGACGCTCCGGCTCGTGACCAGCACCGCGCACCCCGGGCCTGCGGGCAGCAGCGGAAGGACTTGGCCGCGGTGGAAGGCGTTGTCGACGACCACGAGGACGCGCCGGCCCGCGACCATGGACTGGTAGTAGGCCGAGACCTCGGAGAGGGCGGTCGGCACGTCCGCCCTGGGCATGCCGAGCGAGCGGAGGAAGTGGCGCAGCACGGTGACCGGGGTCAGGGGGCCGGCGCCGGCCCGCGGGCTGTCGAGATCGACGTAGAGCTGGCCGTCGGGGTAGTCCGCGGCGGCCCGGTGGGCGACGTGCAGGGCCAGCGCCGACTTCCCGCGTCCGGCCGGCCCGTGCAGCACCACGACCGGCGCCCCGGCGGTCGTCCCGTCCCGGGTGCGCAGGGCGTCCCGCACCAGGGACGTCTCGTGCGCCCGTCCGGCGAACGGCCCGGGAGCCCGGGGGAGCTGGCGCGGCACCGTACCGGTGGCCGGGTGCGCGGGCCGCGCCGTCGTCAGGGCGGTGACCTCCCGGACGGACGTCGGATCCGGTTCCCGGCGCAGCACGGCCTGTTGGGTGCGGCACAGCTCCGGCCCCGGGTCCAGGCCGAGTTCGTTGCGCAGCGTTTCGCGGGCGTCGGTGAAGGCGGCGAGCGCGCCGGCCGTGTCGCCGCTGTGGTGCAGGGCGAGCATCAGGCGGCTGCGCAGCCGTTCGCGCAGGGGATGCTGGCGCACGGCCCGGCGCAGGGTGTCGACCACGGCCGCCCCGGTACCGCGCGCGAGTTCCACGTCCGCCTGTGCCTCGATCGCGCTCAGGTACCGCTGGGTGAGGTCCGCCGCGATGCCCTCCAGGGCGGGTCCTTTGACGACGTTCTCCAGTGGCGCCCCGTGCCAGAGTGCCAGGGCGCCGCCCAGTGCGCGGGTGGCCCCCGCCAGGTCGTGCCCGGCCGCCGCCTGCCGTGCCCGCTCGACGAGGGCCTCGAAGCGGGCGATGTCGGTCTCGCCGTCGTCCGTCCGGAGCGCGTAGCCGGAGCGGGACGTGATCAGCCGGGGGTGCGTGCCGTCCGCGGCGGGCGGCAGGAGCCGGCGCAACTGCATCACATACGTGCGCAGATTGGGCACCGCCGACCGGGGCGGGGTGCCGCCCCAGAGTTCTTCCACGAGGGCGGGCACGGAGACGACGCCGCCCCGGTGGGCGACCAGCATCGCGAGAATGGTGCGCTGTTTGTCAGCGGCTATACGGACGGTCTGGCCACCGTCCACTATTTCCAGCGGGCCGAGGGCCCGGAACTCGACGGTCATGCTTGTGGCTGTCCCCCGGTATGTGATTTTTACAAAGCACTGCCGCCCAGTCGGCGGACCGCCACGCCCATGATCCGGTCGGCCTCGAAAAATCCCCGATGACGGGAATCAATACTGTCCGGATTGTCGCCGAGCACCACCAGCCGCCCGTCCGGGACCTCAGTGAGGTCTCCGCCTCCCGGTATTCCTTCCGGAATACGGTCCCCGGGAAGCGCGGCGGCCCGCTTGATGTTCCATGCGCGGTCGCTCAGCGGTTCGTAGTCGCCCGTCCTTCGCGGGGGCTGCAGTACGACGATGTCCCCGGTCCGCACCTGGTCGACGGTGCGGCGTTCCACCACCACCCGGTCGCCGGGCGAAAGCGTCGGCGCCATGCTGGTGCCTTCCACGGTGACCACGGTGTATCGGCCGCGTATGCGGAGCGCGGCAAGGACGGCGCCAGCGAGGCCGACAAGGAACCCAACGGCAATCAACAGAACAGGCATAGACACCCCCCGTGGGTTCCGCCGGTCGGTGTGATCGTGCCCGCCCGCCGTATTGCCTGTCAATGTATTTCTTCTTGCCCCCGCGGGAAACCCGGGGGTGCGTCGCGCCCTGTTCGCCCCCTTTGCAATTCGCGTGGAAGTTGGGTGTCTATGGGTGTATCGGGCGGTTCGCTGGACACGGTTTGCGGACTGGTCTCTTCCGCTCGCTGTATCCGAACTGTACGAAGCGCCGTATCTGCCGTTGCTACGGTCGAATCTGCTTCTTTCCGGCAGTGCGTACTCGAAAGGAAACGGCAGTGATGGGATTCATGGGGACGATGGGCGACAAGATTCTGGGCAGGCTCGTGCCCAAGGCCGTGGCCCAGGCGGACACCACCTTCGAGAAGATCTGCTACTGCAGCCAGCGCAACAGCTTCTACTACCGGCAGATCTGCCATGTGGTCGGTGGCTACACGTCCTGCGGCACCTGCTACCTCAGCTCGCCCTGCCGGCCGTCGGCCTGACGGTGACATGGCGATCGGGCCGCGGACGCGCCGTCCGCGGCCCGATCGGCGCGCTGTTCGTCCGGAGGCCGCTCAGCCGTCGTCCCGCACCTGCTGCCGGGGGACGGCGGCGGCGTCCTTCAGGACCCCGAGAGAAGCTTCCCGCTCCTGAAGGACGGTCTGCCAGAGGATGCCCTGCTGCCCCTGGGGCGACGCTCTGACAGATCTTGCAGTCGGTGAGGTTCTTCGAGCTGGCCACCGATCAGGTGACGGTCGATGAACCGCAACGAGCGAGGCCACCGAGCTGTTGATCGAGATGTCTGACGTCTCAACCACGCTGCTCGGGGCCTCGTTGGTCATCTATCCTGCCGCACTCGACCTGCCCCATGCGCTCGTGGAGTGGGTCACCATGCTTCTCGTCACCCGCGAGGGTGACCGGCGGTGCAAGCTCCGCCCGTCCCAACGCGCGACGGTGGCACTGGTGTACCTGCGCGAACACACGACCCTGGCGAAGATCGCTGCTGGGTTCGGGATCAGCGAGTCCACCGCCCACGCCTACACCAGCGCAGTCATCCACCTGCTCGCCGAACGAGCGCCAGGTCTGCTGAAGGTCCTGCGCGAGGCCGATGTGGACTTCGTCCTGCTGGACGGCACGCTCGCCGAGTGCGACCGGGCCGGCGACGGACGGGCCGACTACTCGGCCAAGCACCGCCGACACGGAGTGAACGTGCAGGTGGTCACCGACCCGGACGGCCGGCTGCTGTGGCTGTCACCCGCCCTGCCGGGCCGAGCTCACGACCTGACCGCTGCCCGTACCCACCGGATCATCCGCATCTGCGAGCGCCAGGGCGTTCCCGTCCTGGCCGACCTCGCCTACCAGGGCGGCGGCCCTTGGCTGACCACGGGCATCAAACGCAGACCCCTGCAAGAACTCACCCTCACCGAGAAGACCGTCAACCGGGCCCTGGCCGCGACACGGGCACCGGTCGAACGCGGCGTCGCACGACTGAAGTCCTGGAGGATCTTCCGCAGATCCCGATGCAGCCCAAACCGCATGACGTCAATCGCCAAAGCCATCCTCACCCTGGAGCGGCAACGCTGAAGAAGCTCAGTGAGATTGATGCCACGATCTTGGGATGGCTGGCGTGATCACGGTGCCGGAGTCGCCCTGGACAACCCCGTTCACCGGGCTCGGCCCGCGGCAGTTCACCAGGCTGGTTGCCGCACTGCGGTGCGAGGGTGGCGACGCGGTGGGGCGAGGCTGGGCCTGGGGTCAGCCGCGAGATTATTGACGGGACAGACTCAAGGGGGGCCGATACCGCTTCGCGATGCGGCCCCGCGCTCGTCCGGGGTCGCGTTGCTTTGGCGGGGCTCACCTGCGGCGATGCTTCAAGATCCCGTCCACGCCTCGTCCACAGACCTCGACATAGGGCCGCTTCGGGTTGCATCCGCCTGCACATACGCGAAGACCCCGGCCTCAGCGTTTCCGCTGTCGACGGGGTCTTTGGGCACTTCATGTGAAGTGCCCCCGGCAGGATTCGAACCTGCGCACACGGCTCCGGAGGCCAGCAGAGACCGTTGCGCTTTGGGGGTGGTGACCTGCGGCGGAGGGGCTGCGGAGGTCGGCGCTGATCAAGATCATTACGTCCCTATTACGTGGGCGGCCTGTCGGGCTCTCGATCCGGCCCGTATGGTCGAAGCATGATCTCGGGCAGCAGCGGGGGAGCGGACGGCGGCGCGGAGTTCACGGCGGAGGGCCTCGAGCCTGTCCTCCGGGAGGCATGCGCCACGGCCGAACTCGACTCCCGCGGCGCCGAGTTGTTGCGGCTCGGCTCGAACGCAGTCTATCGCCTGGCGTCGTTACCGGTCATCGTCCGCATCGCGCGTGATCCGGCGGTGCTCACTGAGATGGAACGGGCTGTGAGCGTGGCCCGGTGGCTTGAGACGCGGGACTTCCCGGCCATGCGCGTGCCGGCGTCGGTGGCCCAACCACTCGTCATCGGCGGCTTCGTGGTGACCTTCTGGGAGAGCGTTCAGGAGAACGAGGAGTACGCGACGGTCCGGGAACTCGCCGACCTTCTACGCCGGTTGCACTGGCTGGAAGAGCCTGAATCTCTGGGCCTGCCGTACTTCGAGCCGCTGGCCAAGGTGGCGGCTTCCCTCGAAGGTCTGGACGGCATCTCGGCAGAGGACCGAACGTTCCTGGAGGAGCGAGCGGCGAGCCTCGGCAAGGAGTACGACCGACTGGACTTTGTCCTTCCCTTCGGCATGATCCACGGCGATGCCAGTATCGGGAACATCCTCCGCCATCGGGACGGGCACGCAGTGCTCATCGACCTGGACGGCTTCGCTCTCGCCCCACGTGAGTGGGACCTGGTCCAGACAGCGATGTTCTACGAGCGGTACGCCTGGCACACCGAGGCGGAGTACGCGGAGTTCGTGCACCGGTACGGCTTCGACCTGATGAACTGGCCTGGGTACGAGACCCTCGCGGACCTGCGCGAACTGATGATGGTTGCCTGGCTCGGCCACCAGGTGACGAGCAGCGACCGGGCTGCGGCGGAATTCGCCCGGCGGGTTCGGTCCCTCCGCACCGGGGAGGGCCGAGACGAATGGGGCCCGTTCTGACCGGGCCTCTCAGGAACCTACGTGATCACCAGAGGCGATCCACAGTCTGTGCTCTCTGACCTGCTCGGTGAAGGCCTGTACGTCCTTGTTTTTGCTGACCCCCGCAAGGTTCTGCCGGAACTCGGCAAGGTAACTGACGCAGCGGGCCGACTTGAGCTGCTCGCCCAGGTCGAGGGCATCGAGCGCCACGCTGCAAGCCTCCTCGACGTTGCCGGCCCGTAAGTGGGCGTCGGCGAGAACCATCGTCGCGAAGAAGTCGCTTCGGACGTGATTGCCGCTCATGGCGTTCTCGGCGTGGGCGACAGCCTGCCGGGCGCTGTTGACGTCGCGGAAGCAGTGGGCAGCTTCAGCCGCAAGCTCAGTCTCGTCGAAGTAGCTGATCCATTCGGGCTCGTCGTCGCTGTTCCGACTCTCCAACGCCCGTGTGGCCGCATTCAACGCGGCCTCGCAGGCCCCCACGTCACCGGTCCGAGCAAGAGCGCGGGCCTCCATGACGTGGAATTGGGCGCGCAGCGTCGGCGTGGCTACGGGAGAGATGCCCATGAGAGCGGCGCGGGCGAGCGTCGCGGCCTGCGTGTAGCGACCGAGGAACGTTGCCTGATGGCTCATGGCGGACAGGATGCTTCCGGCGAGCCGGCGGTCATTGGCGTCCTGGGCCAGCCGGAGGGCCTGGAGGAAGTACCGCTGTGCCAGGCCGTGACGGCAGGCGTCGTAGGACATCCAACCGGCCAAGAGGGTTGCCTCTGCCACGGTCGAGAACAGCGCTCGCCCAACCTGCTCGCTGTACTGCCCGTGCAGGAGCGGCGTCACCTCTGTGCTGAGGTACTGGACGGCCGCGTGCCGAGCGTGGTCGCCGCCGAACCGGTCGTCCAACTCGGCGAACATGTCCGCGGTGGTCTTGATGGCGGCGACGTCCCCGAAACCGACGCGCATTCCGTCCCGACGCTGCCGAGGAACGGCGGGCTCGGGTGCGACCAGCCAACGGAGCGAGGCTTCGTTCCACGCGGGCTCGGACGGCTCGGCCTGCAATAGGGGCTCGTACCGGTTGAGATCAGCGCGCCACAGCTGCCCGACGGTATCGATTGCTCCTTCGGGGCTCGCCGGATAGTTGGCGTCCAAGAGCCCGGTGTCCCGCACGCCCTCGTGGTTCAGCCCCAACTCGGCCGCGCTGAGATCGTATGCCTCGCACAACAACGGACCGTAGAAGTCGTCCGGCGCGCTGTGGGCGTTCTCCCAACTGGCGATACGGCGCTTCACGCTGGCGTCCGACGGAAGTTGGTGTCCGCGGCGAAGCGCAACCTGACGCAGTTCGCGCACCAACCGCGGCTGACTCCAGCCGCGGCCCACGCGCGCTTGACGTAAGCGAACGCTGACCGGTTCCAGCGAAGACGTGACCGTTCCCTCCCCATCTGAGCACGGGTGCGACTTCTGGGGCGCACGACTCTTTGGCCTCACAACCGAATGTACGCGCTGTTCTTCACTGTGCGCTGCAAGTAACCGGAGATCGAGGCTTGTTGATCCGTGACAGGGGATGACGCGTCCACGCGTGACGCGTCATCCCCCGTCACCTCTTGTCATCTGCCCTGGCCACGGTGGCGACCCCGAGCCTGGACACAGGGCGGCATTGCGGCCGCAACCGAGTCTCGATCGAGGTGAGTTGACGTGCAGAGGATGACCAGGAGAGGCATGGAGTGGCTGTCGGCGGCAGCGGACAACCCCGCCGAGTGCCGGCAGATCTGGGCGGACGATCCCCGGATGCCCTGCCTGCTGCCGACCGGCCGCTACTTCGACGTGCTGAGCGTGGAACAGCGCCTCGGGATGGAGATGTTTGATCGCCTCCTCCGAAGTGCGATGCCGTTCGGACCGACGGTCGTCGACCGCAAGGCCCAGCGAGTCGGGTTCTTCCTCTGCTCGCAGAGCCGCGAGACCTTCACGCATTACCTCGAACGCGAAACGTCATCGCCGCCGCCATACCGGTACCTGAGCCACGACTGTGCCGTCGTCGTACCGGGCCCCATCCCGCTGTCCGATGACCGCTATCAGTGGCTCCGCGCACCTACACGCCGACCGGAAGCCAACCCGCTGCGCCCCGTCGCTCTCGCCACCGCGCTGGTCGCCTCCGCGGAACTCCTGGCACGGATTGACCGCTTCGACGAGCAGTACCCGACGCCGTACGCGGCGGTCGCCGCGCTCTCCGAGGAGACGAGCACGGATGCCGACTGAGCCGACCGACGGGCGCGACGCTGCCGCATGGTCGCCCCTCGACAGCGACGGCTGGTACGCGGCCCGAAACGCCACCACCGCGTTGCGAGACGTCCTCGTGCGCGCCGGCCTGGAGAGGGACTTCCCCTACCTGCGCGCGGACTTGAACGCCTTCGGGCACGGTCTCGTCGAACTGGGCCGAGTGTCCCCCGCAACGGCCGAGCGTCTCGCAGAGCTCTTGCGCCTGGCCCTGGCAAGCGGCTTCGGCCGGGACCATACCGACGACGATCACGGGCAGACCATCGCAGAAAAACACAAAGGAAGGGCCTGACGACATGACCGACCGGCGCGGAGTGGTAGCCAAACGAGCGGAGAACCTGTCGCCCGGCGTGCCCTACGTACGCGGCTGGAACCGCGCACGACGAAGCGCCGGCGCCCTGGCTGATCAGCTCGTGCTCCTCGGGCTGGACTCGGACTTCCCCGGCCTGGTGGCCGACGTGAACGTGTTTGGTGACGGACTGGTGCAGCTCGGGAACGTTCGACCCGAAACGGCTGAGTTGCTGGCGACGCTGATTGCGGCCGGACTGGCCGCAGAAGCGAGTGACGCGACGACGGACGGCCCTCTGCTTCCGCAGGAAGCCCCTGCGGCCTGAACTGCACCCCAGCAGTCAGTTGCCCTGCCGCTCGGCCGGGACCGGCGCCCCAGCGCCGCAGCCCGGACGAACGGCAGGGCTGAGACTGGAGTAGGGAGCGTCTGTTCCTGAGCCGATGACAGTGGGCTTGCCGACCGACTGCGCACACGTACGTCTCGTTGCATCCCCACCCGGCCTCAGCCACGCTGTCGGCGGGTGTCGTCGACCAAAGGGAGCCGCGATGGCACCCGCACCCTTGAATTCACTGGCGAGCGCTCGCAGTCTCGCAGGACACTGGGCCATCAACGCTTGGGCGGAAGGATTCAGTGAAGGTGGGCACGAAGCGAGAAAAGCCAGCAACGAGGTTTGACGCACCCGACGCATGGCAGATCTGGAAACACCCAGACCTAGAATCGGATGGTTTCGAATGTCTAATTTATAGTGATTCGATGATCCAGGGCGAACCCTATTGGGGGTCGCCGACAAGCGTTGGTCCGATCAGGCTGTTTCCAACCGCTGCAGAAGTCGGGAACGGGTACCTCTCGGGTCAACTGGTGGTGCGTTTTAATCACGGTTCGCCGGTGTTGCCACCAGGGAATCGTCCTTATGAGTCGTCGCCTAACCACTACATCGAAATGTATGCAGGTGAGGAAGTTGCGGCACTGCTCAGCGTGGCTCTCGGGGTTCGTCTACGCGACGGTGGGCTGATCCGTAGGTTCCAGCATGGCAAAGATCCGGCTGGGGAACCAGAATTGCACAATCATCGTGCACCCACCTCAATTCCGGTACCAGACCGACGAATCCAATTCCCAGGTCTACGCGGCAAGGAGGTCAAGCTTGCTCATGGTGTCAAATGGCTGCTTCTGTATCCTAAGCTACAGCCGGCAGAGGCGATCGCCTTGGCGAAGGCGGCCCGCTGCTACGCCGACGCACTTTGGGTCGGTGACAACGATCCGCAACAGGCATGGCTTCACCTAGTGACGGCGCTGGAGACACTGGCTGTGCACATGCAGACGGACGCCCTTAATCCTATGGAGGTACTGCAGGATGCCTATCCTAAACTCGTCGAACTGATCACTGGCAGGGAAGTTTCTGACATCTTGCCAGCGGTTGCCAATGTTTTGGTTGAGACGGCGAAGGCTACCAGGAGATTTCTAGATTTTACCTGCCACTATGCACCCCCGCCGCCGTCCGAACGGCCCGATAACGAGGGTGTGCGACTGGACTGGGATTCACTCAGGAGGGCACTTGCCTTCGTTTATGAGCACCGCTCTAACTATCTCCACGCTGGGCGACCGATGCCACCAGGCATGATCGGTGTAGATCTAGAGCTCGGTGACGACGGGAGGCCACCGGAGTGCATTGAGCGGGACACCGAGATCATGGCTGGTAGGAGTGCGTGGAAGGCCAAGCAAGTCCCTATGCACCTATGGGTCTTGGCCTACATCACTCGTGGCGCACTGTTGAACTGGTGGCAGGAGCGAGTGGAACTCTCAGGTATGTAGCTGCGATAGCTGTGCTCCACTGGGCCGGGGCGCTCAAAGTGCTTTCGGGTGCATATGTCCTCGGCGTTGCAGCGTCCAGGCAGAGCATATCGAGAGAGAGGCTTCGAGATGGCGTTGGTTGATCAAATCCCCACTCTGCTTGGTGTGGTGGTTGGTGCTGCTACTTCCTACCTGGCCACGGTGGCTACGGAGCGGTCGCGCTGGCGTCGTCAGCAAGCCGTTAGGTGGGATGAACGCCGACTGTCGGCATATACGGACTACGCCAGGGCCGTGAAGGAGGTATGCATGGTCAGCCTCCGCCTCGCGGCCGGTCGTGGTCTCACTGACTACCCGTCGCCATTGGAACCCACGCAAGAAGCGCTCGGTGAGGCGGCGGCTGCCGAAGATCGGCGCGGTCATCTCCTGGAGAACCTGCGACTCCTGACCGACACGGACACGATCAGCGCTGCACGCGTCCTCAACCACGCCTTGTGGCAGCTGTCCTGGATGGCGCACGGCAAGATCCCGGCCACGAGAGACAGCTGGGCGCAGGCATGGCGCGAATATCGCGAAGCACGCGACGAATATCATCGATGCGCGCGAAGCCCATGATCAAACCTGGCCACCACGGTGGATGGTCGCTGGCCGGCAGGAGTGAGGGGCGGCGGAGCGCCCCTGGGGCCTTACTGACTGGCGCCCTGGTCCCCGTCATCCCCCGTGGTTCCCTGCACGATCTGGCACGGTTCTGGCACGACCTCTTCGTCCGCTTTTAGAAGTACGGGGCGGTGTCTGGCCGGTACGATGCGCAGGCTGAGCAGTCTCCACGCGGTGGGGGAGGGACAGTGAGGATCAAGGATCCGGAGTACCCGGCAGCGGTCGAAGTGGCCGTGGAGATCCTGCGGAAGCGGGCCCGGCAGGAACAGACCATCACGTACGGGGAGCTGAGCGCCGAGTTGGCGGCACAGGGCTTCGACTCCATCCCGCCTCACCACGGAGTCATGACCTACCTGCTCAAGGATGTCTGCCTCCACCGCAACGAAGACGGACGAGCAGCGATGCTCTCGGCGATCGTGGTGAACAAGGCCAGCCGGGAGCCATCCGACCAGTTCTCCGGCCTTGCCCGAAGCCTGCCCTTCTCCCGGCCGGCTAACTGGAGCTGGCGGGACGAGCAACAGCAGGTGTTCGCTCAGTGCCGCGAGGATTGACGTCGGTCCTCGACACCCGCTTTAGGAGTTCGATCCGAGACTGCTTCGGCTGAGGTCGGTGACTGATACGACGGCCGGTCAGTGACGCTGATGTTCGCCCCCGTCCAGCGTCGTTGATGCCAGCCGTGGATGTCAGAGGCACCCGGGATTCGTAGTTCAGTGTGGATCCGGCACGCGTTCGTCTGGTGGTGGGAGCGCAGCCCGATCGTTACCGGCGGTGTAGGTGGCGCCCTGCTGGCCTTCCTCGTCTATGGCGGCTGGGAACTGCTCCGTCCCTCGAGGCCAGGGCGGCGCGGGCGACTGGCTGGCGGGGCGGCCGCCACGTTTGCCGTGGCGGCCGCATTCATTGCCTACGCCTGGTCCTGCAATTGCTCCTGAGCGGTCAGGGTGGAGACAAGCCTGAAAGTCGTCGCGACGGATGGGCGCGGACCTCTTCGTCCCGAAGCAACTCGGATGGGGGCGCTGCCTTTGGCTGGTGTACCTCTCACCTGCGCTGATGGTCCGCAGACGTTCGCGCTCGCCCGCCGTTGTTCGTCGGCGTTGTCACGCAGTTAGACACTCACCTTGTCGCTGCCAGAGGTCTCCTGGTCAGAGCGCGACTCAGAGATCCCGTCGCAGAGTCGGGCTAACACTGTGCAGCCGTGTGTGATCCCCTATGGTGAGGCTGTAGGACAAAAGGCCCCTAAGTTTCAGGTCCTCAAGGAGCTCACGCACCACGAGTAGGGGAACGTTCGCACGCTCTGCGAGCTCGTGCATGATGCGGTCCCCGGTCGGTGGATCATTGACCAGCAGCGCGATTGTGCGGCGGCGGCCCTCGTCGACATCGGGCATGACGGCCTCGATGCCCGCGTCATACCCGTAGGGCGTCAAATCAGCCTGATTCACACGTTCGCCGAAAAAACGGATATCGAGGTAGTTCTGCTCGGCCAGTGCCATGGTGGACTCGTGCAAGTTGGCGCCCACAAGGCCGGCCTCATTAGCCTTCCGTTCGATCCCAGGCCAGTCCAGTAGCTGCGGGTGGCCTGTATCGATTGCGGCTCGGATCGCCAGCGTGAGCAAAAAGGCGTCTGCTGAAGCTAGCCCAGGAATCTGAGCTGACGCCTGCGTATAGGTAGGGGCGGCGCCGATGCTCGGCTTGCGAGTCGTTCCATGCAACGTGTCAGCGATCTCTTGGGCTGCCTTGGCAATGCCCTCCGGGCTGCGCTCTGCGTTATGCCACACCAGGTGGCGCAACGGCGCGGGGACCTCGACATCGTCCAATCGGACAGGAATCAGCCGGGTGCCACGCTCGATCCGCGAGACCATGCCCTGGTCCAGTTCTTCCCGCACCCACGCCTTCGTTGCCGAGTGGCGAGAAACGATCACCACTACGGCATCGGCGGTTGCGAGCCCTTCGTCGAACAACTTCTGCACCAGGCTGTCGCCCGGGCGGATCTCCCACCTATCCAGCCAGGGATCGATCCCTAGCCGGGCCAGATCACGAGCGAGTGGTTCCGTGAACGAGGCCTTGTCCTCGCTTGCATGCGAGAGGAATGCCTTAGGGCTGTGTGCTGGGGGTGATGCGTCGGTCATGTAGCCCAGCATGCCTGCTCGGGGTGCGGTCTGTGCGTAAAAGCGCTCGATGTCTGGGTGGTGCGGTACCCGCTCGCCCTCTCGACTGGACTACCAGAAACCCCGAGGACGCGCCACGCGGGTCTGCCAAAGCAGATAGGATAATCGAACGTGTGCTCTTTTCTGTGAAGTTCGGATTACTGAAGGGTAGTGACTTTCGGGCCGCTGCGGAACACTGTAGGCGTTACCTGTTCGCGAGTGTCGTTGCCCAATGCTTCCCACTATTGTGCAGACGTGGCATGAGTTGAACGGGCTCACAGCCGTGCTCTTGCGAAAAACGCCGGTCCGCACCGGGCTAGGTGGGCTGGCAACTACCGTTGGAGTTCGATCAGAGATCGGGAGTGGGTAGGGGCAGTTCGGCGCTTCGTCACGCACAGGCGCGAAGCTACCTGGTTGGCGAGCGCGCGACCTTGGACGCCGTCAACTCGCGGGTTGCGCCGCATCTGGACAGCGCGGGCTGCAGAACTCCGTGCATACGGCTGCCGTGTATTGACCATGTCCAGTAAGATGCCTGGACGTAGCTAACAGCAAGCGGGGAGGAATAGGCAATTGGCCAGCGTGCAGGAGATGGTGGTCTTTATCGCGTCACCTGGGGATCTGGTTGATGAGCGTAACGCTGTACGTCAAGCAGTTGCCAGCGTTAATTCTCTCTTCGCATCTAAGGTCGCACTCCGACTACGCGTAACGGGGTGGGAGGAAACTCAACCAAGCTTTGGGCGACCGCAAGCGGTAATCAATCCGCTAGTTGAGCAGTGCGATGTGTTCATTGGATTGCTTTATCGCAAGTGGGGCACCCCGACGGGTGAATACACTTCCGGCTTTGAGGAGGAGTACGAACAAGCGGCCAGCCGAGCAAGAAACGGAGAACGGCCGCGCATTAGCATCTTTTTTAAGAGGGTGCCCGATGATCAAATTGAAGACGCTGGACCTTCCCTGTCGAGGGTCCTCGCCTTCAAGAGGAGACTAGAAGATCAGCATATTGCTCTGTACCGCCAATTCGATTCGACAAGTGATTTCCGAGACCTAGTTACCCACTACCTCACTTCGGTGATAATAGATGAGTGGAACCCAGTAGAGAATTCTTCACCTGACGGAACGGTCGCGAAGCCTGATGCGACCACTACCACCCCGCTCACCGCTTCTTCCGAGCCGCAAATTGAGGACGAAGCCAGAAGTCAAATCGCCACCACACTGCGGAATTTTTACAATCTTGCCGAGCGGGGAAATGAAGTCTCCGAGGAGGAACTGGACTCTGATAGGCTTCTCCTTTTTTCGATGGCCGCTCAGCCGGAAATGATCGCGATGCCTATTCACTCATTGAATAGGATTTACGCTAAGGCTCATGAACTTGTACTGTCCGTTATGGAGTACAGGTTGATTCTTTGGACGATTGCGGACAATATTAGAAGAGAGAAAGACGGCACTCTGCACAGCATCGCACCCGGATTTAAGATTGTTGCACCGCCGAGCGGCGAATACACAAGTGATCTTGTAGATACTCTGACCTATCAGATCCTAAATCCGAGTGCAGATTTCTCGGTTGTGACCGGGTCTTTTTACATTCTCGCCGAGATGAAGGCACGCCCATTGGAACTATGGGAAAGTGACGAGCATGGAGTCGCCGAGGCAAACCTAGCAGGCGGCTCACTAGCGGTGGTGGGCGAAGCGCCCGTTGACAAGTGGGTGCACATTCTTGAGTCACTCCAGGTAGAAAATGCCGCCCTTGAATATATTGCAGTTGTAGTAAGGGACTCTGATGCCGATCTCCTGGGAGCTGTTATTGAGCGATTGGATAATAAGGCCGTGTCGTTCAAGCTTCGCGCCCTCGTGGAGCACGCGAAGGGCGATCTTTCGGGGCTCGCTGAGATGGCAGCGACACGTTACGTGAGCGAAGGATCGTGCTTTGAGCACCTACTTCTGTCTTCCATCCCTAGGATGACGACCGAGCAGCTTGCATCCGTGCTACTGGGGCGTGCTCTACCGGACCGAGTAATCCACAATGCTCTGGACTTGGTTTCTCAACGTCGCGTTCCGTCTGCGGAAGAGTTTAGTAGGGTACTCAACAGTGGGAGCGATCACCTGATTGCATTCGCATTCGACGCGGCCGAGCGCTGTGACGCGACACGCAATCTACTCGCTGCTGTCTCTGAACTCAAGAACGAGAATGCGCTGAGTAATTTCGCGCCACGATTGAAGTCTCTCACGGCAACCGAGGAGGAGTTGAGCGCTGAACTTTTGAGCCCGCCATCTTTCGTGGCTGCATGGTCTGCCCTTTCGTGGCGACGTGGAGCAGGCATGGCAGATGAAGCTCGAGAAATCCTTGATTCTGATTGCGCCAACTCGCTCGATGCCGAGAAGCTCGTTGAGTTGGGGTACGATGACGACTTGACGGAGTTCCTTAAATCAAAACTTAAGGCTGCTGCAGTGGATCTTCTCGCACGAGTCCCTGCTTCAGACAAGAGAGAGCTCGACCTGGTCCGATTTCGCGAGGAGCTTGCCCGTAATGACTGGCTGAGCGCTGCGCCGGCTGCGCGGGCGTTGGCAAGACTTGGAACTTCACAGGACGTGGATACCTTGCTCGCCCGGGCAGCGAAGAGCTATGGAGATGAGAAAGAGGAGATGCTCAGAGGAGCGGCCAGAGCAGGTGGGGTGGACACCGCTAGAAAGATGGCGCATGACAAAGATGGGGAGGTTGCGCTTATCGGTGCTAAAGAGCTCGCCTGTAATCAGTCCATTTCACTTGGCGAACTTCAGCAGCTACTTTACAGTTCTCATCAGGAAGTGCGGATGGTGGTATGGGAGTCGGTCGCGCTGCGAATGGGAAGGGATGAACTCGAAGCTTTCTTGGATAAGTATCGCGAGCGAGACGAGGGCTACTACTATGATGTTGTTGCCGCCATCGACATGGCCCTTTACTTGCCGCGGTGATTCAAAGGGACTTTAGAAATTTCTCCGCATCCACTAGATTGACAGATTGTCGATCTTTCGGGTGTATGACTATCGTGAGTCGACGAGAGACTATTTCCTGCCTCGATGAGGCTACGAATGAGAGTGCGATCATCTTGAGCAAGCTCGTTCTGTCCAGCGAGCCCACGCGCGCAAGCTCTGACCCGATGATGGGTATTGCCACAGGCTCAAGACCTCCGTTAGTCCTAACAGCGTCCCAGGCGGATGTCAGGCTTTGCCACAGTGCATCAACTGAGCAGCTCACGCGCAGGTCGTTTCTCATGAATCCATAGGCCACTGCATAAAATCGCGTATCGTTGTTGGTCAGAACGATTGTTGTGCCAATCGGATACCGGTCGAGTTTTCCTCTGCGCTTAGCTATTGCCGTTTCGCGGCTTGCAATGGGAATATCTTGCAGTTTCTCTTGTATCTCTAGGTCCAAGCGCGAAGTATCCTGGCTGTAGTATTTTCTTTCGAATTGCCCCTGTATGCTACTTGGATTAATTACAACGCCGTCGTGAATGTCGGTGTCGAAGGTGTCCGTGAATCCAATAATCACGTTCTCCTGTTCATTCAGGAGATCGCCGCACTTTATTTGGATTGTGAAATCCGGATACCGGTAATGGTGACTTGTATCTATCTTCGGCCATGCGTGAATAATGCCAGCCATGAGGCAACTCCCGGCAAGGGAGGTTAAAATAGCGACATCGTGTCGTGCCATATCTGGCCACACAGCAAGGGCGACCTGAAACGCCGCGCTGAGTAGTCCAAAGGACGCCAAGGATGCGGATGCTATTCCGCCTATGCCTTGACGTGTGAGTAGCACCTCGCGTGCTTCTTGCCGCATGGCTCTCCTGCCGTCTTCAGCTCAACCAACCCCGGCGTGGTCGTGCGAGGGGCGCGATTGCCCGGTGAGCCTGCCCAGACTCCGCTTACGCGATTCGCCAGCTGCTCGGAAAGTTGGTCGGCGGAGCGGGTTTGGCCGGTGGCCTGCCCGGTCTGGGGTCGAGCATGATCAGGGGGCCGTACGCTGGTTGGCAACTCGGGCAGGCTTTGGGCCTGACCGCAATTAGCACGAGTGGCCCCCTGGTCTTGTTCGATGCGGGACCCGGACCGGGGAGGTGGCTAAAGCCGTGGAGCCGACCGCCCCAGCCACGACGTACCCGTTCTCTGGCATTAGGTGGCTGATTGCTCTGAGCGCGGCACGGGCGCCGGCCGGGCTGGAGCGGAGACATGAGCGCAGGCCCGGCCGGGGGCCGGGCCGCGCGCGGGGAGCGGAGCGAGCCGCCTTGATTACGTGAAGAAATTCTGAGCCAACCGAGGGTCGGCTACAGCCTGAACGACAGCTCCAACTCGTCGCCCGGTAGGTGGAATTCCTCCAGGGCCAAGGGCTTGTCGGCCTCCGTGAGCGTCACGCGCAGGACGTGCAGGAGGGGGACCCCGTCTGCCAGGCGGAGGGCTTGGGCCTGGTCCGGTAGGGGCATGCGGGTGCGGACATACTCCGTGAAGTGGAGTTCGTGCCCCAGGTCGGCAAGCGCGGCGTAGAGCTCTGGCGCCGGCGGTGGGGCCTCCTCCTCGTACTTGGAGTCGATGAGCACCGAGAACGGCACGTACGTGCGGTGGAGTTGGCGGAGACGGCCGTTGTCTGCCGTCTGTAGAGCGTCGTACGTGAACATCGGCTCGCCCGGAGGGATACGCAGTAGGTCCGCCAGGGCCATCGGAGCATCCGTGCGGGTGGCGACCGGGGGCTCGGCGTCGGCCCAGCGGATACCGTCGGCCTCGATGTAGCGGCCGTCGGAGGCTCGGCGTACGCCACGCGGGCGCGTGAGACCTGGGCGGCTGTGGGGGGAACGGGCGAAGGTGCCGCGGCCCATGATGGCCTCGACGAGACCTGACGCCCGTAGCTCAGCGAGGCCCTGACGGACTGTGGGACGCGTCACGCCGAACTGCTTCGCCAACGCTTCCTCGGACGGTAGCGGTTGGCCGGCCGGGAAGGTGCCGTCCAAGATGCCATCGCGCAGGTAGTCGGCGATCTGCCGGTACTTCGGCTGCGTGTCCTTCGGCGGCATGTGGGCCCTCCGTGGCCGTTGCTTCTGCGGCTGTGCGTTGGCGTAGACGACTCGTCTACGAGCGTGAACAGCTTCCCCCATCGCTAGACGGTTGACAACCCGTACTACGGGTCGTCACTCTGGTTTGCGTCACCCGTACTACGGGTGGTCTAGCAACCCGGAGGGTCGGCCTTTGGGTGCCCAGTGATGAGGAGAGACGAAAAGTGGCAAGCCTTCCGATCGACACCGCGAAGTTCACGGGGATCATCTGCGCCGTACCCCCGGCTCCGCGGGTCGCCAACCGTGAGACCGGTCAGCTCCGCGTGGACCGCGAGACCGGCAAGACCATGTACCAAGTCGGCCTCTGCCTGATGGCAGGGGCGTCGGCGGACGTTGTGAACGTGAGCGTGGCCGGTGAACCGAGCGGCGTGCAGCTCGGCATGCCGGTGGCCGTGCGGGACCTGGTCGCGACGCCCTGGGAGAACGACGGGCGGCACGGGATCGCGTTCCGCGCGGCAGAGATCCGGCCCCTGAGCGCTCCCGCTCCGGCGGGCAAGGGGGCCGCACAGTGATGAATCTGGCCTCCTCCACCGCTTCGGCCGGTTCGTCCGGGCCGAGTTGGGTTCTGGTGGTGGCCGCAGTGCTGGTGCCGGGCCTGCTTCTCGCGGGCCCGGCCCTGCGCCGCCGCTACCCCGTCGCCTGGTGGCTGTTACTCGGCTTCCCGGTCGTGGCCTTGCGGGTCATGCAGACCTGGCGGCCCTTGATGGCGGGCTGTGGGCTCGCCGTCAGTCGGCGACCGGCTCTGACGGTCGTGTCCGGGCTTGTCGGCAACGGTGCGCCTCCACCGCAGCCGCGCGTACCGCGTCGCGGTCTCATACACCCGACCTCCGGCGGCTTCGTGCTGCTGGTACGGCTGTTGCCAGGCCAGGTGCCGGAGGACTTCGTCAAGGCTGCGCCTGCTATGGCCGAGGACTGGCAGGTTCACGCGGTGCGGGTGACCTCTTGGAAGCCGGGAGTCGTACGGATCGTCGCGTCGGCGTCCGACCCGTTGGCCGCTCCTCGGGCTCCTAAGCAGCGGGGGTCTGGTCATCTGCTTCGGGTGGCCGTGGGTGTGCTGGAGACCGGTGCCGCCTGGGTGGTCGACCTGCGGCGCGTGCCGCACTGGCTGATCGTGGGAGCCACGCGTTCAGGCAAGTCGACGTTGATCAACGCGCTCGTGGCGGGCCTGGCTCCTCAGCACGTCGCCCTGGTCGGGATCGACTGCAAGGGCGGTATGGAACTGTCGCTCTACGAGCTGCGGTTGTCCGCCCTCGCCACCAACCGTGAGCAGGCGGTCCGGCTGCTCTCCGCGCTCGTGGACCTGACCCTCGACCGCATGAGCCTGTGCCGGACGGCGCGCGTTCGCAACGTCTGGGGATTGCCGGACAAGGAACGACCGGTCCCCGTCGTCGTGATCGTCGACGAGATCGCGGAACTGTTCCTCATCGCGAGCCGGAGTGAGAAGGACGAAGCCCACGCCGCCGGTACGGCACTCATCCGCCTGGCCCAACTCGGCGCGGCGCTGGGGGTTTTCCTCGTCGTCGCCGGCCAACGCGTCGGCTCCGATCTGGGGCCCGGTGTCACCGCGTTGCGGGCACAGCTCGGCGGCCGGGTCTGCCATCGCGTGGCCGACCCGGGGACAGCGGAAATGGCGCTCGGCGACCTCAACCCCGATGCGCTCAAGGCTGCGCAGGCCATCACCCCGGAACAGGCCGGTACTGCCGTCCTCGCCTCAGGCGACGGCTGGGAACGTGCCCGGTCGCACCTGATCACGGAGGCGGAGGCGGAAGCCGTCGCTGCCGAGTACGCGTACCTGACTCCTGTCCTGTCCGAACTGCACGTCGAAGCGTCGTGAAAGGGGCCTGCCGTGCTGGTGTCCATGTCCGCTGTCCTGCTGCTCGGCCTGCTGATCTGGTTCCTCCTGCGCATCCGCTACCTGCGGTGGGTCGATGCGCTGCTCTGCGGAGCCTTCGGCTTCCTGCTCTCCAAGACCGTGGCCGCGCCGTTCGCTCAGGCCTTCCTCGACGGCGTGAACGGCATCCTCGGCCAACTCCGCTTCTGAACCGACCCGCTGACCCGAGAAGGGGACTTCCCGTGTCCGACTACGTCATCCGCTCCGGTGACCGCGCCGAGTTCCTGGCCGGTCTGCGAGAGCTGGTCGACTTCCTGACAGTCAACCCCGCGGTCGTCGTGCCGCGCCGTGCGTCCGTCGCCGTCCTGGTCGACGCATCTGACTCCGCCGCTCGCCGAGAGGGAGTGGAGTCCATCGCTGCTCCGCTCGGCGTACCGACGGAAGACCTCAGCCAGGGCTACTTCAACGCACGCCGCGAATTCGGACCGATCGCGTACGTCGTCGTAGCGATTCCTCCCGAGGAGCGGCAGTGATCGCCCGTACGACGGGCTCCCGACGGGGCGCGAAGTCGCCAAACCCGACCCCGTCAGGAACCCACTCCATCCGCCACATGAGCAGTGAAAGGAGCACTCACACTTTGTCCACCGCGCATCATTCGCGCAAATCCCCGCTGACCGACTGCGACCTCAGGCAGCGCGACGCGGAGGTCTCGACCTGTGCCGGACGGGAACAGGTCGTCCTCGTCGGGCTCGACGACACCGAGCAGCACCTGTGTCCCGCGCACGCTGCGGCGCTCTGGCTCACGGACCCGACGCTCCGCTTCAGCGCCAAGACCAGGCCGGAGGGCATCTCGGCTGTGATGGCGCACGCGTTCGGCGGCGGGGGTGGTCGCCGATGACCACGACCCTCGTACCGGGCGGCGCAGCCGCTCTGGTCGCCAGGGCCTCAGACCGGGAGTTCGCTGCCTGGCGCCGGAATATCGTCCGCCTCGGTGGCTGCACCAACCCGATTCACCTCGTCGGCACGGCGACCGTCTTCGACACGACTACGGGCGCGGCCCTGCTCTCGCACGGGTCGGACGTCTACGGCGGTCGCCTGCTTACTGCATGCGGTAACCGGCGGGCGACAGTCTGCCGGGCCTGCTCGGCGCTGTATCGGGCGGACACGTACCAACTCGTACGAGCTGGCCTCGTCGGCGGCAAGAACGTCCCGGAGGCGGTGAGCGAGTACCCGCGCGTGTTCGCCACGCTCACCGCTCCCGGCTTCGGCCCGGTCCACACGCGCCGCGAGCACGATGGGCGCGTACGGGCCTGTCGTCCCCGTCGGCCGGGGGAGTGCTGCCCGCACGGTCGGCCGACCGGATGCCGTGCCCGCCACTCAGCGGACGACCCCCGCCTCGGCGAACCGCTCTGCCCGGGATGCTACGACTACGCGGGCGCGGTCCTCTGGCACGCGTTCGCCGGTCGGCTCTGGCACCGGTTCGGGCTGGAGCTGCGGCGGGAGGTGGCACGGAAGTCGGGCTGTCACGTGAGGAGTTCGGGGAAGTCGCCCGAGTCTCGTACGCAAAGGTCGTCGAGTACCAGCGGCGCGGCCTGGTCCACTTCCATGGCGTGATCCGCCTCGACGGGCCAGACGGGCCCGACTCGTCTCCGCCGGGCTGGGCCACTGTGGCGCTCCTCATGGACGCCGTACGGACGGTAGTCGGTCGTGTGCAGTTGAATGCTCCGGGCGCGGACGTCATCGGTCCGCGGGTGCTCCGCTTCGGCACGCAGGTCGACGTGCGACCAGTCACCTCGTACGGACGCAATGCGGGGGAGCGGCCGGCCTCCGCGGCGTCTGTGGCTGGCTACATCGCCAAGTACGCCACCAAGGGCGCGGAGTCCGCCGGCGCGGTGGACGGCCGGATCTACCACGCGCGGGACATGGTCGTGCTGCCCGTGCGCGCGCACGTGCTACGCATGATCGGCACGTGCTGGTGGCTCGGCGGCCTGCCTGAGTTCGCGCCGCTCGGGCTGCGCCGGTGGGCTCACATGCTCGGGTACGGCGGCCACTTCTCCACCAAGTCACGCCGTTACTCGACCACGCTGACTGCCCTTCGGGAGGCCCGTGCCGAGCATCGCGCGGAGGAACAGCGGGCCTCTCTCGGCCTGGCTGACGTCCCGACCGTCACGGTCGGCCAATGGCGCTATGCGGGGCGCGGCTACTCGCCGGAGGCGGCTCTCCTGGCTGCCTCCGTTCGGGAGGGCGGTGGTCGTCATGACGCGTGAGAACCGTGGTCCGGCCGTTGAGCTGCTCACGGTGCGGCAGGTACTCGACGAACTGGGCGGGATCTCCCGACGCACCTTCTACCGCTGGCGGGAACTGCGCATCGCCCCCGCCTGCATCCGCCTGCCGAACGGGGAGCTCCGGGTTCGGCGGGACGTGCTGAACGACTGGTTGGAGGACCGGGCAGAGAGGGCGGCGTCGTGAAGTCGTACAAGGTCTCCGTCTGGAAGATCTCGGTCAACAAGACCACCAAGAAACTGACCTACCTCGTGCGCTGGGTCGTCGATGGTCAGCCGTTCAGCGAGTCGTACAAGACCAAGGCGCTGGCCGACCGCTTCCGCGCCAAGCTGGTGCGGGCGCTCGACAAGGGTGAGCCGTTCGACACCGTCACCGGTCTGCCTGACTCGCTGCGTGGCGGCAAAGCTGCCTTGTCGTTCCTCGACCTGGCGGTGAAGTACGTGGATGCCCGTTGGGCGGAGGCGTCGGCCAAGCAGCGGGACAGCATGACGGACGCGTTGGCGACGGTCGTCCCCGTCCTTGTGAAGCCGGGACGTGGGCGGCCCGCTCCCGAGGTTCTCCGTCGGGCGCTGCGGTCGTACGTCCTGCCCGTCCCCCGTAGGGAGCGGGAGCGGCCGGAGGAGATTGACGCGGCGGTGCGCTGGATCGAGAAGGCGTCGCTTCCGGTGGGAGAGCTGCAAGAGATCGCCCGTGTGCATGAGCTGATCGATGCGCTGGGGCGGAGGCTGGACGGGAAGCCCGCGGCGACCCAGACGTACCGGCGACGGCGAGCCGTGGTCTTCAACGCACTTGAGTTCGCGGTTGAACTCGAACACCTGCCCTCCAACCCGCTGAGCCGAGTTCGACGCAAGCGGGGGAAGCGGGCTGTGCAGGAGGTTGACCGCCGAGTGGTGGTCAATCCTCGGCAGGCTCGGGAGCTCCTGACCGCGCTCACGTACGTGGGCGGCTATGACCGAGCGAGCGGCCGGCGCCTGCGGGCGTTCTTCGCGTGCCTGTACTACGCGGCCATGCGACCCGGGGAGGCGCTGGGGCTTCGGCGTTCCGACTGCACCCTTCCGGCGTCGGGTTGGGGCCGTATCGAATTGGCGGAGACTCGTCCCACGGCAGGTAAGGCATGGACCGACTCCGGCGAGGCTCACGATCGGCGCGGACTGAAGCAGCGGGCCCATGGTGAGGTGCGCATCGTGCCGGTACCGCCTCCATTGGTGCGGCTGCTCCGCGAGCACTTGAAGGAGTTCGGTACGGCGAAGGACGGGCGGCTGTTCTTCAGCGAGCGGGGCAACGTGATCGCCGCCTCGTCGTACTCGCGGGCGTGGAAACAGGCCCGGGAACTGGCGCTGGTCCCCGATCAGGTCTCCTCGGTCCTGGCCTTCCGGCCGTACGACCTCCGCCATGCGGGCGTCTCCCAGTGGCTCAACTCCGGTGTTCCGGCACCGGAGGTCGCCGCTCGCGCCGGCCACTCGGTGGACGTCCTTCTGAAGATCTACGCCAAGTGCATCGACGGCCAGGAGAAGGAGATGAACGACCGGATCATGCAGGGCCTGGGGGAGGGGGACGATCTCATGGACTGACACGACCACATGACCCATGAACGGGAGCCCCGGGCCGCCTCCGGTCCGGGGCTCCGGTCCGTCCACAGGTGGTCCACAGGGCTACGCTCAGAGGTCCACGGAACGCCTTCTGACCTGCCGCGAAGCCCTTTAAGATCAACACGCCATTACAACGTGATCACTGGCAAACGGCTGCTTTCGGCGGCATCCCCCTGCACATACGCGAAGACCCCGTCCTCAGCGAAAGCGCTGATGGCGGGGTCTTTGGGCACCTCATAGTGGGTGCCCCCGGCAGGATTCGAACCTGCGCACACGGCTCCGGAGGCCGTTGCTCTATCCCCTGAGCTACGGGGGCGTGTCTGCTGTGGAGGCTGCTTGCTCCTGGCGACGGGTAGAACACTACCAGCTCCCTCGGGGTGTTCATGAACGGGTTTACTGCTGGACGGAGAGGGTGGCTCCCTCGCGTGGGTGGAAGTGGGGAAAAGCCGGACGCGGTGGCCGGTGCGGACCTACTCTCGAGTTGTGTCGGGCGCGTCGGGTCGGGTGCTTGTTGTGGACGACAACAAGGTCATCCGGCAGCTGATCAGGGTCAATCTTGAGCTGGAGGGGCTTGAGGTCGTGACCGCGGCCGATGGTGCCGAGTGTCTGGATGTGGTTCATGAGGTGCGGCCCGATGTCGTGACCCTGGACGTCGTCATGCCGCGGCTGGACGGACTGCGGACCGCCGCCCTGCTGCGTGCCGACCCCCGGACCCGTGATCTTCCCCTCGCCATCGTCAGTGCCTGCACCCAGTACGAGGTCGAGGGCGGGCTGGACATCGGGGTCGACGCCTTTCTCGCCAAGCCGTTCGAGCCTGCCGAACTCGTCAGCGTCGTACGGCAGTTGATCGAGCAGGGGCGTGGCGGGCCGGTCGATAGGGATAGGGGCGGGGATGGAGAGGGGAGTGAGTCTGTCCTTGGTGGCTCCATCGGTTCCGAAGAGGTCGAGCTTTCGACGGAGCGTGCCGGGCGGGCCGGTGCCTGATTCGGACGGTTGCGTACGGTTGCGTATGAGTGGCGCGCCGTGTCGCGCCCCGGCGGGTTCGGTTGTCCTTTCTGCAGAGTGCTGATCCACCCCCCACCCCCGTCCACATCCCGGACCCCTCCCCAAACCAACTCGCATACCCACCCCCCTCCTCCCCTACGCTTGTCCCGTGACCCCCGTCGAGCTCTCCCGCACCGTGCTGCGCGCGGTGCGTCGTGCTGTGGATGGAGGGGAGCTGAGTGTGACCGTTCCGGAGCGGGTCGTGGTTACGCCGCCGGGGCCCGGGGGGTGTGGTGACTACGCCACCAACATCGCGCTCCAGCTCGCCCGCCCGGCCGGACAGCCGCCCTTGCGTGTCGCCGAGATTCTGCGGCCGCATCTCGTGGGGGCGGATGGGGTCCGTGACGTCGTCGTCACCGGGCCCGGGTTCATCAACATCTGTTTGTCGGGTGCGGCCGATCCCGTTGGCTCTCTGGTTCGGGAGATTGGGGAGCGGGGGGAGGCGTACGGGCACGGCGATGCCCTCGCCGGGCAAGTCGTCGAGTTGCGTGTGCCGTACGAAGCCCGTGCCGAGGTTGTTGCCGACGTGCTCGTGCGGATCGTTGCCGCTCAGGGCGGGCGGGTGGAGATCGATCACCGTGAGCCCGTCAATCTGCGGCCCGTCCCCGCCCCGGAGGACCCCGCCCCGCTCGGTCCCGACGCCGCCCGCTGGGCCCTGCTCCATCCCGCGCCGCACGACCGGCCGCGGATCACCGCCGACCATCTCGTACAGCGCGAGGGGAATCCTCTCTTCCGCGTCCGGTACGCCCATGCCCGCACCCGGGCCCTCAGCCGCAATGCCGCCCGCCTGGGATTCGAGGCCACGCCCGCCGGCATCGAGGACATCGATGTGCGTGATCTCGTCGACGCCCTCGCCGACTACCCCCGTATCGTCACCGCGGCCGCCACCCACCGTGCCCCGGACCGGCTTGCCCGGCATCTCGTCACCGTCGCCGATGCCGTCCTGCCCTTTCTGCCTGCCGTGCTTCCGTACGGGGACGAGAAACCCTCGGCCGCCCACCGTGCCCGGCTCGCCCTTGCCGAAGCCGCCGGGACGGTGCTGGCCGGTGGCCTGTCCCTGCTCGGCATCGACGCACCCGACCACCT
This sequence comes from Streptomyces sp. HUAS 15-9, assembly GCF_025642155.1. NCBI lineage: Bacteria > Bacillati > Actinomycetota > Actinomycetes > Kitasatosporales > Streptomycetaceae > Streptomyces > Streptomyces qianjiangensis. The sequence goes on from NZ_CP106798.1 coordinate 5,956,181, forward strand.
CTGAGCGCGCACGCAGAAGAGCAGCAGCAGAGCAGCAGACGAGCAGAAGCGACGCCCAGAGAGCCAAAAGAGAGCCATAGACAAATGAGCCGTTCCGCACATCCCGCTGGGCCCCGTCACGCCGACGTCCTCACCGAGGGGCACTACTCCGCCCCGCCCACCGACCTCAACGCCCTCGACGCCAAGGTGTGGGCCCAGACCGTCACCCGTGATGAGCAGGGTGTCGTCAGCGTGGGCGGCATCGACGTCAAGCGGCTCGCCGAGGAGTTCGGTACGCCCGCCTACGTCCTCGACGAGGCCGACTTCCGGGCCCGGGCCCGCGCGTGGCGTACGGCCTTCGGGCAGGATGCCGATGTCTTCTACGCCGGGAAGGCGTTCCTCTCGCGCGCCGTTGTGCGGTGGCTGCACGAGGAGGGGCTCAACCTCGACGTGTGCTCCGGCGGTGAACTGGCCACCGCGCTCTCCGCCGGTATGCCCGCCGATCGCATCGCCTTCCACGGCAACAACAAGTCCGTCGCCGAGATCGAGCGTGCCGTCGACGCGGGTGTGGGGCGGATCGTTCTCGATTCCTTCCAGGAGATCGTGCGCGTCGCCCATGTCGCCGAGTCCCTCGGGAAGCGGCAGCGCGTGCAGATCCGGATCACCGTCGGCGTCGAGGCGCATACGCACGAGTTCATCGCCACCGCCCATGAGGACCAGAAGTTCGGGATCCCGCTGGCCGGCGGGCAGGCCGCGGAGGCCGTGCGGCGTGCCCTTCGGCTCGACGGGCTCGAGCTGATCGGGATCCACTCGCACATCGGCTCGCAGATCTTCGACATGTCCGGGTTCGAGGTCGCCGCGCATCGCGTGGTGGGGCTGCTGAAGGACATCCGGGACGAGCACGGTGTCGAGCTGCCCGAGATCGACCTCGGCGGTGGCCTCGGGATCGCGTACACGAGTGACGACGATCCGCGTGAGCCCCATGAGATCGCCAAGGCGCTGACCGAGATCGTCGGCCGCGAGTGCGAGTCCGCCAGGCTGCGGACGCCCCGTATCTCCGTCGAGCCCGGCCGCGCCATCGTCGGGCCCACCGCCTTCACGCTCTACGAGGTCGGCACCATCAAGCCCCTCGACGGGCTGCGTACGTACGTCTCCGTCGACGGCGGCATGTCGGACAACATCCGTACCGCGCTGTACGACGCCGAGTACAGCGTCGCCCTCGCCTCCCGCACCTCCGACGCCGAGCCCATGCTCGTGCGCGTTGTCGGCAAGCACTGCGAGAGCGGGGACATCGTGGTCAAGGACGCGTTCCTGCCGGCCGACCTGGCACCGGGTGACCTCATCGCGGTCCCGGCTACCGGTGCCTACTGCCGGTCCATGGCCAGCAACTACAACCACGTACTCCGGCCGCCCGTCGTCGCGGTGAACGACGGCGAGGCCCGGGTGATCGTCCGCCGCGAGACGGAGGAGGATCTCCTGCGTCTCGACGTCGGATGAGTAACGAAGAAAAAACGGGACCGGCTGAGCAGGGAACAATCGGACCGGCTGAGCAGCGAAGAGACCGACCGGAAGATCTCCGGTCTTTCTGTCCCGGCAAAATGAAATAGACATCTCACGATCCGGACGAAGGGTAGAAACTCCCGTCCGGTGAGTGAGACTGGTGCAACCGTAGACGGTATGAGGAAACGAGGTCGGATGATGCGTACGCGTCCGCTGAAGGTGGCGCTGCTGGGCTGTGGGGTTGTCGGCTCAGAGGTGGCGCGCATCATGACGACGCACGCCGAAGACCTCGCCGCGCGGATCGGTGCCCCGGTGGAGCTGGCCGGCGTCGCCGTACGGCGGCCGTCCAAGGTACGGGAGGGCATCGACCCGGCTCTCGTCACCACCGACGCCACCGCGCTCGTCAAACGCGGCGACATCGACGTCGTGGTCGAGGTGATCGGGGGGATCGAGCCCGCGCGGGGCCTCATCACCACCGCCTTCGAGCACGGGGCCTCCGTGGTCTCCGCCAACAAGGCGCTGCTGGCCCAGGACGGGGCCGCCCTGCACGCCGCCGCCGAGGCGAACGGCAAGGACCTCTACTACGAGGCCGCCGTCGCCGGTGCCATCCCGCTGATCCGGCCGCTGCGCGAGTCCCTGGCCGGCGACAAGGTCAACCGGGTGCTGGGCATCGTCAACGGCACGACCAACTTCATCCTCGACAAGATGGACTCCACGGGGGCGGGATATCAGGAGGCCCTCGACGAGGCGACCGCCCTCGGGTACGCGGAAGCCGACCCCACCGCCGACGTCGAGGGCTTCGACGCCGCCGCCAAGGCCGCGATCCTCGCCGGTATCGCCTTCCACACGCGCGTGCGCCTCGACGACGTCTACCGCGAGGGCATGACCGAGGTCACCGCGGCCGACTTCGCCTCGGCGAAGGAGATGGGCTGCACCATCAAGCTGCTCGCCATCTGTGAGCGGGCGGCGGACGGGGGCTCGGTCACCGCGCGCGTGCACCCCGCGATGATTCCGCTGAGCCACCCGCTCGCCTCCGTGCGCGGCGCGTACAACGCCGTGTTCGTGGAGAGCGACGCCGCCGGGCAGCTCATGTTCTACGGCCCGGGCGCGGGCGGCGCTCCCACCGCCTCGGCCGTTCTCGGCGACCTCGTCGCCGTCTGCCGCAACCGGCTCAGCGGGGCAACGGGGCCCGGCGAGTCGGCGTATGCCGCGCTGCCCGTCTCGCCCATGGGCGAGGTCGTGACCCGCTACCACATCAGCCTCGACGTCGCCGACAAACCGGGTGTTCTCGCCCAGGTGGCGACCGTCTTCGCCGAGCACGGGGTGTCGATCGATACGGTTCGGCAGCAGGGCAAGGACGGCGAGGCCTCCCTCGTCGTCGTCACCCATCGTGCGTCCGACGCGGCCCTCGGCGGCACCGTCGAGGCGCTGCGCAAGCTCGACACCGTGCGGGGTGTCGCCAGCATCATGCGGGTTGAAGGAGAGTAACCAGCAATGACCCACCAGTGGCGCGGAATCATCGAGGAGTACCGGGACCGGCTGCCGGTATCCGACACCACGCCGGTCGTGACGCTCCGCGAGGGCGGCACGCCCCTCGTGCCCGCGCAGGTGCTCTCCGAGCGCACGGGCTGCGAGGTCCACCTCAAGGTGGAGGGTGCGAACCCGACCGGGTCCTTCAAGGACCGCGGTATGACCATGGCCATCAGCAAGGCCAAGGAGGAGGGGGCCAAGGCGGTCATCTGCGCCTCCACGGGCAATACGTCCGCCTCCGCCGCCGCCTACGCCGTGCGTGCCGGGATGGTCTCCGCCGTACTGGTGCCGCGGGGGAAGATCGCGCTCGGCAAGATGGGCCAGGCCCTCGTGCACGGCGCGAAGATCCTCCAGGTCGACGGCAACTTCGACGACTGCCTCACCCTCGCCCGCAATCTGAGCGACAACTACCCCGTGGCGCTGGTCAATTCGGTGAACCCGGTGCGTATCGAGGGGCAGAAGACGGCCGCCTTCGAGATCGTGGACATGCTGGGCGACGCCCCGGACATCCATGTGCTGCCGGTGGGCAACGCGGGCAACATCACCGCGTACTGGAGGGGGTACCGGGAGTACGCCGCCGACGGCGTGTCCACCAGGACTCCTCGCATGTGGGGGTTCCAGGCCTCCGGCAGTGCGCCGATCGTGCGCGGCGAGGTCGTGAAGGATCCTTCGACCATCGCCACCGCCATCCGCATCGGCAACCCGGCGTCCTGGCAGTACGCCCTGGCGGCGCGGGACGAGTCCGGCGGTCTCATCGACGAGGTGACGGACCGTGAAATCCTGCGCGCCTACCGGCTGTTGGCCGCGCAGGAGGGTGTCTTCGTGGAGCCCGCGTCCGCCGCGTCCGTGGCCGGTCTGCTGAAGGCCGCCGAGCAGGGCAAGGTCGACCCGGGCCAGCGGATCGTGTGCACGGTCACCGGCAACGGCCTCAAGGACCCGGACTGGGCCGTCGCGGGCGCACCGCAGCCGGTCACCGTCCCGGTCGACGCGGTGGCCGCGGCCGAGCGGCTCGGTCTCGCCTGAGGCAGATGTCAGACGTCAGGTGTCAGAGCCAGACACCTGACGCCTCACGCCTGACGCCTGAGGCAGGGCCGCCCGTGGTCTGCTCCGGGTGCGCTCGGGGAACGCCCCCGGGCAACCCGAGAACCGCTGGCGGCGTCCTAACCTGGGAAGTCCCTACGAGGGGGGCACAGGGGGCTTGCGACACGCATCGTGCGCCTCCTGTGCGCCCTATGTCGCCACAGAACCTTCCTTCGATAGGCTGTAGTCAACCCGCCCGCCGCATATGCCTGCGCATCAGGCAGGGCGCCGCGCCGTTTCCGCGGCCTGAGGGTCCTCACATCCCTATCGAATGTCATTCGACAATCACGCAGCTCAAGGAGAGTCATCGAGCGATGGCCGGTCCAGCGTTCCGCGCCGCCGCCGTCCGGGTGCGCGTCCCCGCCACCAGCGCCAACCTCGGTCCGGGCTTCGACGCCCTGGGCCTCGCGCTGGGGCTCTACGACGACGTCGTCGTCCGGGTGGCCGACTCCGGGCTGCACATCGACATCGCGGGTGAGGGCAGCGAGACGCTGCCGCGAGACGAGAGTCACCTTCTCGTACGGTCCCTGCGCACCGCCTTCGATCTGTTGGGCGGACAGCCCCGCGGCCTGGAGATCGTCTGCGCGAACCGCATTCCGCACGGCCGTGGCCTGGGCTCCTCCTCCGCCGCCATCTGCGCCGGCATCGTCGCCGCCCGCGCCGTGACCATAGGCGGAGAGGCGAAGCTCGACGACACGGCGCTGCTCGAACTCGCCACGGAGATCGAGGGCCACCCCGACAACGTCGCGGCCTGTCTGCTCGGCGGCTTCACGCTCTCCTGGATGGAGGGCGGCGCCGCGCGGGCCATCAGGATGGAGCCCAACGATTCCATCGTTCCGGTGGTTTTCGTGCCCGGAAAGCCGGTCCTGACCGAGACCGCGCGCGGCCTGCTGCCGCGCACCGTGCCGCACGTCGACGCCGCCGCCAACGCGGGCCGTGCCGCCCTGCTCGTCGAGGCCCTGACCAGACGCCCCGAGCTGCTGCTGCCCGCCACCGAGGACCGCCTCCACCAGGAGTACCGCGCCCCGGCCATGCCGGAGAGCGCCGCGCTGGTGGAGCGGTTGCGCGCCGACGGGATCCCGGCCGTCATCTCGGGCGCCGGGCCCACCGTCATGGCACTGGCCGACGCCGGGACCGCCGACAAGGTGGAGGCCCTGGCCGGCGTGGACTGGGCCGCCAACCGGCTGAGCCTGGATGTCCAGGGAGCGAGCGTGCTGCCGCTTGCGACCTGACACACGGTTGCCGGATTTGGAGAGGGGGAATGTTTGTTGGATCCGGTAGTGTTAATCTCAAGTCTGCACCCGACCCCACCATGGCGAGGTGCCTCGTGTCCCCGTCCGGGACAGACATTCTTCCGGGAGTCTCCCAAGCCACTCTGCGTTCCGTACGTCGTACCTGGTCAGTACGCCGTACGCGGGCACTGAGCGGGCCGCTGGGCACACTCCGGAATCGGTGCGACCGCGCCGCGTGACACTGGGTGCCACGGCCCGTCGGGGAAGCGCCATCACCAGATATCTCTTCCGCCGCGTTGGCGGACCACCGCCCCGGCTTGGTTCACAAGAGACAGAACCGATGCCGGACAGCACAACCGGTCGCCGAGCCAGACAGGCCGACGTCCGCTCCAGGGAAGGACCCTTCGTGAGCGACACCACCGATCTGATGGGCGCACGTGTCGAGGAGACCGCTGCCGCGCCCGCCACGGACGCCTCCGCGCCTGCCACCGGTGCCGGCTCCCGGCGGCGCCGCGGTACCGGCCTCGAGGGCATGGTGCTGGCCGAGCTGCAGCAGGTCGCATCCGGCCTCGGCATCAGGGGCACCGCGCGTATGCGCAAGAGCCAGCTGATCGAGGTCATCAAGGAGGCGCAGGCCGGCGGCGGAGCCGCCCCCAAGGCCGCGGCTCCCGCCGGGGACGCTGCCGAGACCAAGCCGAAGCGCCGCACCACCTCCCGGGCCCGTACGGGCGAGGAGGCGGAGAAGAAGGCGGCGGCCAAGTCCGAGGCGCCCGCCGAGAAGGCCGTGGCGCAGCAGCAGATCGAGATCCCCGGCCAGCCGGCCGGCGGCACCGCCCGCGATGGGGGTACCTCCCGCGCGAGCGAAGCCGAGCGTGGGGGAGACGACGCCCCGACCGAGCGTCGCCGCCGCCGTGCTACTGCCGAGGCGGGCAGCCCGACGGCCGCTCAGGCGGGCAGCACCGAGACGATCGCCGCCGAGGCGAAGAGCGAGGCCAAAGCCGAGACGCCGGCTCCGCAGGCGCAGGGCGAGGCCAAGGGCGAAGCCGGTGACGGCGAGGGCCGTGGCCGCCGGGACCGCCGTGACCGCGGCCGTGACCGTGACCGCCGTAACAAGGGCGACGAGCAGCAGGGCCAGGGCGGCCAGCGCCAGCAGCAGGGCCAGCAGCAGGGCGGCGGCCGTCAGGACCGGGGCCAGCAGGACGACGACGACTTCGAGGGCGGCCGCCGTGGCCGTCGCGGCCGCTACCGCGACCGCCGTGGCCGCCGTGGCCGTGACGAGTTCGCCGGCAACGAGCCGCAGCTCGCCGAGGACGACGTCCTGATCCCCGTCGCGGGCATCCTGGACATCCTCGACAACTACGCCTTCATCCGTACGTCGGGCTACCTGCCGGGTCCCAACGACGTGTACGTCTCCCTCGCCCAGGTCCGCAAGAACGGCCTGCGCAAGGGTGACCACGTCACCGGCGCGGTCCGGCAGCCCAAGGAGGGCGAGCGCCGCGAGAAGTTCAACGCGCTGGTCCGCCTCGACTCCGTCAACGGCATGGCGCCCGAACACGGCCGTGGCCGCCCGGAGTTCAACAAGCTGACCCCGCTGTACCCGCAGGACCGCCTCCGTCTGGAGACGGACCCGGGCGTGCTGACCACCCGCATCATCGACCTGGTGTCGCCGATCGGTAAGGGCCAGCGCGGTCTGATCGTGGCCCCGCCGAAGACCGGCAAGACCATGATCATGCAGGCGATCGCCAACGCGATCACCCACAACAACCCCGAGTGCCACCTGATGGTCGTCCTCGTCGACGAGCGTCCGGAAGAGGTCACCGACATGCAGCGGTCGGTCAAGGGCGAGGTCATCTCCTCGACCTTCGACCGCCCGGCCGAGGACCACACCACGGTCGCCGAGCTCGCCATCGAGCGCGCCAAGCGTCTGGTGGAGCTGGGTCACGACGTCGTCGTACTGCTCGACTCGATCACGCGTCTGGGCCGTGCGTACAACCTCGCCGCCCCGGCCTCCGGCCGCATCCTGTCCGGTGGTGTCGACTCGACCGCCCTCTACCCGCCGAAGCGGTTCTTCGGTGCCGCGCGGAACATCGAGGACGGCGGTTCACTCACCATCCTGGCGACCGCTCTCGTCGACACCGGCTCCCGCATGGACGAGGTGATCTTCGAGGAGTTCAAGGGCACCGGCAACGCGGAGCTCAAGCTCGACCGGAAGCTCGCCGACAAGCGCATCTTCCCGGCGGTGGACGTCGACGCGTCCGGCACCCGCAAGGAAGAGATCCTGCTCGGCAGCGACGAGCTCGCCATCACCTGGAAGCTGCGCCGGGTGCTGCACGCGCTCGACTCGCAGCAGGCGATCGAGCTGCTGCTCGACAAGATGAAGCAGACGAAGTCGAACGCCGAGTTCCTGCTGCAGATCCAGAAGACGACTCCGATGCCCGGCAACGGAGACTAGTCGCAGTCGAGCTCCCTGGGCTGTTGAGGCCGACCCCTGTCACATGAGTGACAGGGGTCGGCCTTTTGGCGCTGAGAGGAGTGGGCGCACCTTGCGTCCCTTCCGACTCATGCATCTCTGGGGGGACTTCCTTGTCCACAGCTTCGTCCGGCGGCGGTCGTCACAGACGCCGGATACGCATCGCCCTGCCCCTCGCCGCCGCCGGTGTCGCCGCGGCCGTGACCGCGGCGCTGATGACCTCGTCCGCGGGGGCGGCCACCTCGGTGCCGACCCCGACCGTCAAGCCGGCCCTCTCCTCGCCGTCGCTCGCCACGCTGGAGAAGCGGGTCGCGGGCGCCCTCGCCGGTGACGACACCGCGGGACAGACGACCGAGAAGTCGTCCCTGAGCGCGAGCACCAGCACCAACACCGCCACGGTCGACCCGAAGATCATCGGTGGCAGCGAGACCACCATCACCAGCGCTCCGTGGATGGCCCAGCTCTGGTACTACGACGACAAGGGCACCACCGACGAGAGCGACGACATCGGCTTCTTCTGCGGCGGCTCGGTCGTCTCGCCGACGAAGATCCTCACCGCCGCGCACTGCGTCAAGGGCTACAACTGGCAGGCCAACGGCGCCGTCCTCACCGGCACCTCGCAGCTGCCGACCAGCGACGGCGCCGGCGGCACGGACCTGCACGGCGGCACCGCGACCGCCGTGCTGCGCCAGTGGAACCACCCGTCGTACAGCGCGACGACCATCGACAACGACATCGCCGTCCTCACGCTGGACAACCCGGTCAAGGCCACGCCGATCCGGATGACGACGTCCGGCGACACCGCCTCCTACGCCGCGGGCACCAGCGCCAAGCTCTACGGCTGGGGCCGCACCAGCTCCACCACCCAGGACATCTCCGACACGCTGAAGACGGCCACGCTGCCGATCCAGTCGGACACCACCTGCTCCGGCTTCTACAGCACGGACTTCGTCAAGGGCCACATGGTCTGCGCGGGCAACCCCGCCACCGGCAGCGATACCGGTACCACCTCCGCCTGCAACGGCGACTCCGGTGGCCCGCTCGTGGTGAACGGCCGGATCGTCGGCGTCGTCTCCTGGGGCGTCGTGGACTGCGTGCAGAAGGGCGCCTACAGCGTCTTCACCAAGGTGAGCACGTACGTCGGTGCCGCCTACGCGCAGATCGACGACGGCAACCTGAGCTACACCGACGGCAAGGCCGACCTGTGGGTGCGCAACTCCTCCACCAAGACCGGCTACGAGAAGGACTCCAAGGGCACGTCGTTCGGCGCCCGGATCTCCTGGGGCAACTGGAACGGCGTGAACGTCGTCCTGCAGACCGACCTGAACCGGGACGGCATCGAGGACCTCGTGGTCCGCGACAGCGGCACCGGTGACGTCTACTGGATGCACTACGTCCTGTCCACCGGCTCCTGGTCGCAGACCAAGATCTTCACCGGCTGGAAGACCCGCACCCGCATCATCGCCCCCGGCGATGTCACCGGCGACTACCTGCCCGACCTCCTGTCCGTCGACTCCGGCGGCGCCCTGTGGATCTACCCCGGCAAGGGCAACGGCACCTTCTCCTCCCGCGTCCAGGTCGGCACGGGCTGGAATCAGTACAACATGGTGCGCGGCCACGGCGATTTCAACGGCGACGGCAAGGCCGACCTGCTCGCTCGCAAGAGCAGCACCGGCGACCTGTACCTGTACAAGGGCACCGGCAAGTCCGGCACCGGCGCGTTCTCCACCCGCGTCAAGGTGCGCAGCGCCTGGACCGGATACAACGCCTTCGACGCGGTCGGTGACATCAGCGGCGACGGCAAGGCCGACTTCCTGGCCCGTACGCCCGGCGGCACGCTCTACCTGTACAAGGGCACCGGCAAGGCGGCCAGCGAGATCTTCGCCACACGGATCTCCGTCGGTACCGACTTCAAGCAGTACGACATTTTCGGCTGAAATCGCAGGTGAGCGGGATTGATCCCGTTTGCTCGGTTACACAGGGTGCCCATCGCTTCACGCGGTGGGCACTCTGCTTTGTGCAACCCTTTCCCGAGTTTCTCCGTCTGACCCGATGGAGTGACGATGGTGCGGTATGGGTCACTACGACCCGGCCCGTCCGCGAAAGCAGGGGGTACACCGACCGGGACGAGAACCGAGGAGCACATGTCCGCCGAGAGCATGCCGGAGCCCGGCATACCCGAGACGGGTGCCGAGACCGGCACGAGCCGGCCGCGCGGCCGCGGCGGCCGGGGCTGCCGTCGCAAGCCCCGCAGCGGGCGCAGCAAGGCGCTGCTCGTCACGGCCTGGACGGCCGCGGGCATCCTGGTGCTGGGGGGCACGGGCGCCGGGTACCTGTACTTCAAGCTCAACGGCAACCTCAAGAGCGTCGACATCGACCAGGCCCTCGGCAGCCACCGTCCGCTGAAGGTCGACAACGGCTCCGAGAACATCCTGGTCCTCGGCTCGGACACCCGCTCCGGCTCCAACAAGAAGCTCGGCGGCGGCACCGACGACGGCAGCGCCCGCTCCGACACGGCGATGGTCGTCCACGTGTACCAGGGCCACAAGAAGGCGAGCGTGGTCTCCATCCCGCGCGACACCCTCATCGACCGCCCCGCGTGCACCGACACCAACGGCACCGAGCACGCCGCCGCCTCCGGCGTGATGTTCAACTCCGCGTACTCCACCGGCGGTGCGGCCTGCGCGGTGAAGACGGTCGAGTCCCTCACCGGCATCCGCATGGACCACTATCTGGAGGTCGACTTCTCCGGCTTCCAGCAGCTCATCGACGACCTCGGCGGGGTCACGGTCACCACGACCAGGAACATCGAGGACGCGGAGAGCCATCTGCACCTCAAGGCCGGCACGCACACCCTGACCGGCAAGCAGGCCCTCGGCCTGGTCCGCACCCGGCACGGCGTCGGCGACGGCTCCGACCTCGGCCGCATCCAGCTCCAGCAGGCCTTCATGAAGGCCCTGGTCGACCAGATCAAGCAGATCGGCGTCCTGACCAGCCCCAAGAAGCTGTTCGACCTCGCCGACACCGCGACCAAGGCCGTCACCACCGACTCCGACCTGGGCACGGTGAACTCCCTGATGGACTTCGCGAACGGTCTGAAGGGCATCGGTTCGTCGCACATGAAGATGGTCACGATGCCGGTGCAGTACGACCCCGCGAACCCCAACCGGGTCGTCGTCGCCGAGGCCAAGGCCAAGCAGGTGTGGACCGCCCTGAGCAACGACCTGCCGATCCCGGCGAGCGCGACGAAGGGCACGGCCACGGGCGAGGCCAAGGGCGTGGTGACGGCGTCGTAGGGCGCGGCGGCGTCGTACGGCGCGGACGGCCCCGTATACGGCGCGAGGGCCCCGATCCCGAATGCTCCCGGACGATCCCGGGCACGCCCGGACCCCCGGGAATAGAACGCCCAGCCCCCCGGTTTTGGGGGATGCGGCCAGTCCTGGCAGACTGGTACGTCGGCCCCGGTTCACGCCTCCGCAGCCCGCGGTTGCGACCCGGTGCCCTCCCGAACCTAGGAGACACCCTTGAAGCGCGACATCCACCCCGAGTACGTCGAGACGCAGGTCAGCTGCACCTGTGGCGCGTCGTTCACCACCCGTAGCACCATCGAGTCCGGCACCATCCGGGCCGAGGTCTGCTCCGAGTGCCACCCGTTCTACACGGGCAAGCAGAAGATCCTCGACACCGGTGGCCGTGTGGCCCGCTTCGAGGCCCGCTTCGGCAAGGCTGCCGCCGGCTCCAAGAAGTAGCGAGCCCTATTTCGCCGGTCCACGGCTGTGTCCCGCCTTCGGGACGCACCGGGACCGGCGTTTTTGGTCGCCCGCCTTCCCCCTTTCCGAGCAGTACAGGAGCCCAAGATGTTCGAGGCCGTCGAGGAACTCGTCGGTGAGCACGCCGACCTGGAGACGAAGCTCGCCGACCCGTCGGTCCACGCCGACCAGGCCAACGCGCGCAAGCTGAACAAGCGCTACGCCGAGCTCACCCCGATCGTCGCCACGTACCGCTCCTGGAAGCAGACCGGCGACGACATCGAGACCGCACGCGAACTCGCCGCCGACGACCCCGACTTCGCCGCCGAGGTCAAGGAGCTGGACAAGCAGCGCGAGGAACTCACCGAGAAGCTGCGCCTCCTGCTCGTCCCGCGTGACCCGAGTGACGACAAGGACGTCATTCTGGAGATCAAGGCGGGCGCCGGCGGCGACGAGTCGGCGCTGTTCGCCGGGGACCTCCTGCGCATGTACCTGCGCTACGCCGAGCGCGTCGGCTGGAAGACCGAGATCATCGACTCCACCGAGTCCGAGCTCGGCGGCTACAAGGACGTCCAGGTCGCGGTGAAGACCCGCGGCCAGACCGAGCCCGGCCAGGGCGTGTGGGCCCGGCTGAAGTACGAGGGTGGTGTGCACCGCGTGCAGCGCGTGCCGGCCACCGAGTCCCAGGGCCGTATCCACACCTCCGCCGCCGGTGTCCTGGTCACCCCCGAGGCCGAGGAGGTCGACGTCGAGATCAATCCGAACGACCTCCGCATCGACGTCTACCGGTCCTCCGGGCCCGGCGGCCAGTCCGTCAACACCACCGACTCCGCGGTGCGCATCACGCACATTCCCACCGGAGTCGTCGCCTCCTGCCAGAACGAGAAGAGCCAGCTGCAGAACAAGGAGCAGGCTCTGCGTATCCTGCGCTCCAGGCTGCTCGCGGCGGCGCAGGAGGAGGCCGAGAAGGAGGCCGCCGACGCCCGCCGCAGCCAGGTCCGCACCGTCGACCGCTCCGAGAAGATCCGTACGTACAACTTCCCGGAGAATCGCATTTCGGACCACCGCGTCGGCTTCAAGGCGTACAACCTTGACCAGGTCCTGGACGGCGAACTCGACGCGGTGATCCAGGCCTGCGTCGACGCGGACTCGGCGGCCAAGCTCGCGGCCGCGTAAGGCGAGTCACGAAGTACCGAATACCCGGAGGACGAGCGTGCAGCAAGATTTTGGGGGGCGACCCCCAAGCCCCCGCAGCGTGCTGCTCGCGGAGGTGGCCCAGGCCGCCCAGCGGCTGGCCGACGCCGGCGTGCCCTCGCCGCGCAACGACGCGGAGGAGCTCGCCGCGTTCGTGCACGGTGTGAAGCGGGGCCAACTGCACTCCGTGAAGGACTCCGACTTCGACGCCCGCTACTGGGAGGTCATCGCCCGGCGCGAGCAGCGCGAGCCGCTCCAGCACATCACCGGGCGCGCCTACTTCCGGTACCTGGAGCTCCAGGTCGGGCCGGGCGTCTTCGTGCCGCGGCCGGAGACCGAGTCGGTGGTCGGCTGGGCCATAGACGCCGTGCGGGCCATGGACGTGGTCGAACCGCTCATCGTCGACCTGTGCACCGGCTCCGGCGCGATCGCGCTGGCCCTCGCCCAGGAGGTCCCGCGCTCGCGCGTGCACGCCGTGGAGCTGTCCGAGGAAGCCCTCCAGTGGACCCGCAAGAACATGGAGGGCTCCAGGGTCGACCTGCGCCAGGGCAACGCCCTGGACGCCTTCCCCGACCTCGACGGCCAGGTCGACCTGGTCATCTCCAACCCTCCGTACATCCCGCTCACCGAGTGGGAGTACGTCGCTCCCGAGGCCCGTGACTACGACCCCGAGCTGGCGTTGTTCTCGGGCGAGGACGGTCTCGACCTCATCCGGGGCCTGGAACGCACCGCGCACCGGCTGCTGCGCCCCGGCGGAGTCGTCGTGATCGAGCACGCCGACACCCAGGGGGGCCAGGTGCCATGGGTCTTCACCGAGGAGCGGGGCTGGGCCGACGCGGCCGACCACCCGGACCTCAACAACCGCCCGCGCTTCGCGACCGCCCGCCGGGCGCTGCCGTGAGCACGCCCCGGACTTCAAGCCAGCAGTACGTGTACGAGGAGGCCCGCTAGACATGGCACGGCGATACGACACCAACGACGCGACCGACCGCGCGACGGGTCTGCGCGAGGCCGCGTCCGCCGTCCGCCGGGGCGAACTCGTGGTGCTGCCGACCGACACGCTGTACGGCATCGGCGCCGACGCGTTCTCCTCGGAGGCCGTGGCCGACCTGCTGGAGGCCAAGGGCCGGGGCCGCAACATGCCCACCCCCGTCCTGATCGGCTCCCCGAACACGCTGCACGGTCTCGTCACCGACTTCTCCGAGCTGGCCTGGGAACTGGTCGACGCGTTCTGGCCGGGCGGCCTCACGCTCGTCGCCCGGCACCAGCCGTCCCTGCAGTGGGACCTCGGCGACACCCGTGGCACCGTTGCCGTGCGCATGCCACTGCACCCGGTCGCCATCGAACTGCTCACCGATGTCGGCCCGATGGCCGTGTCCTCCGCGAACATCACCGGCCACCCGGCGCCGGAGGACTGTGACGCCGCCCAGCAGATGCTCGGCGACTCCGTCTCGGTCTACCTCGACGGCGGCCCGACCCCCGGCAACGTGCCCTCGTCGATCATCGACGTCACCGGCGACGTGCCGCTGCTGCTGCGCGCGGGCGCGATCTCGGCGGAGGAGCTGCGCAAGGTCGTACCCGACCTCGAGGTGGCGAATTGACAGCCCCTGAAGCGGGGCGTGGCATAGGCAACGGGGAACGTGCAGCGGAGATTACGACCACCTTCGTCGGGCTTCCGCGCGACAGTTTCCGCATCCTCCACGTCAGCACCGGCAACGTGTGCCGCTCGCCGATCACCGAGCGGCTGACCCGGCATTTCGTGAAACAGCGGCTCGGCATCCTGGGCGGCGGGCTGATCGTGGAGAGCGCGGGCACCTGGGGTCATGAGGGCGCGCCCATGGAGGCCAACGCGGAGACCGTGCTGGCCGAGTTCGGCGCGGACGCCTCCGGCTTCACCGGCCGGGAGCTGCTGGACGAGCACGTCATCATGGCCGACCTGGTGCTGACCGCGACCCGCGACCATCGCGCCCAGGTCATCTCCATGGGCCACTCGGCGGGGCTGCGCACCTTCACGCTGAAGGAGTTCACCCGCCTGGTCCGCGCGATAGACCCGGCGACCCTGCCGCCCCTGGAGGACGGCCTGGTCGCGCGTGCGCGCGCCCTGGTCCGGGCCGCGGCGGCGCTACGCGGGTGGCTGCTGGCACCGACGGCGGAGGCGGACGAGGTCTACGACCCGTACGGGGCGCCGCTGACGTTCTTCCGTTCGATCGGCGACGAGATACACGAGGCACTGGACCCCGTGGTCACGGCCCTGACCGGGGTACCGGCGCGCACCTAGCGGCTGCCGGTGCGCGGCCGCACGAGCGGTGGTCGATTCCGCGTACCTGGCGGCTGCCGGCGCCGTTGCACCGGTGGTGGTTGATGCCATTGCACCGGTGGTGGTCGACTCCGGGTCTGGTGGTTTCCGGGGGCGTCGTGCCGGCGGTCGTCGTTGCCCCGTGTCCAGCAACTCCCGGTGCCGTCGCACCAGTGGTCGTAGACGTCGCGCACCCCGTCCTGGCCGGGCCTACATTGGACCTACGTCACCGTCGACCGCCCGGGAGCCCGCCATGTCGGTCACCCATACCCTCGAGGCCGATGTCCTGCGGCGGCAGGACCCCGAGCTGGCCGGGATCCTGCTGGGGGAAGTCGAACGGCAGTCGACGACGCTGCAGCTGATCGCGGCCGAGAACTTCACCTCGCCTGCCGTGCTGGCCGCGCTGGGCTCACCGCTCGCCAACAAGTACGCCGAGGGCTATCCCGGGGCCCGCTACCACGGCGGCTGCGAGATCGTCGACGTCGCCGAGCGCATCGCGATCGACCGGGCCAGGGCGCTGTTCGGGGCCGAGCACGCCAACGTTCAGCCGCACTCCGGCTCGTCGGCCGTCCTGGCCGCCTATGCCGCCCTGCTGCAGCCCGGTGACACCGTCCTCGCCCTCGGGCTGCCCTACGGCGGGCACCTCACCCATGGCTCCCCGGCCAACTTCTCGGGCCGCTGGTTCGACTTCGTGGGGTACGGGGTCGACGCGGAGACCGGGCTCATCGACCACGATCAGGTGCGCCACCTCGCCCGCAACCACCGGCCCAAGGCCGTCGTGTGCGGCTCCATCGCCTACCCCCGCCACATCGACTACGCCTTCTTCCGCGAGGTCGCCGACGAGGTCGGGGCGTATCTGATCGCGGACGCCGCCCATCCGATCGGGCTCGTCGCCGGGGGAGCGGCGCCCAACCCGGTGCCGTACGCCGACATCGTGTGCGCGACCACGCACAAGGTGCTGCGCGGGCCGCGCGGCGGGATGATCCTGTGCGGCGCGGAGCTGGCCGAGCGCGTCGACCGGGCCGTGTTCCCGTTCACCCAGGGCGGCGCCCAGATGCACACCATCGCCGCCAAGGCGGTCGCGTTCGGCGAGGCGGCGACGGCGGCGTTCGCCGCGTACGCGCATCAGGTGGTCGCCAACGCGAGGGTCCTGGCGTCCGAGCTGGCCGACGAGGGTCTCGCCGTCACCACCGGGGGCACGGACACCCATCTGATCACCGCGGACCCGTCGCCGCTCGGCGTCGACGGACGCACCGCGCGCGGCCGGCTGGCGGCCGCCGGAATGGTGCTGGACTGCTGCGCCCTGCCGCACGGCGACGCACGCGGGCTGCGTCTTGGCACCGCGGCGCTGACCACCCAGGGCATGGGGGAGCCGGAGATGGCGCGGATCGCCGTGCTGATGGCGGGAGTGCTGCGAAGTGAGATCGACCCCACCGGGGCGCGCGACGAGGTGCGGGAACTGGCGGGTAGATTTCCGCCGTATCCCGGCTGAGCGGGGGTAGACGCACGGAAGTGGACCCTCGTACACAGCCTTGCGTGCAACCATCGTCGCTACCCGGAAGTCCCCACTGATATGCGTACGTCGCTAGGGTGTGGGGCTGTGATGGCCAGCGAGACCTGTGGGGAAGCCCGTGCGTGAATACCTGCTGACGCTCTGTATCACGGCCGCGGTGACGTATCTGCTGACAGGGCCGGTACGTAAGTTCGCGATCGTGGCCGGAGCCATGCCGGAGATCCGGGCACGTGACGTGCACCGGGAGCCCACTCCGCGCCTCGGCGGTATCGCGATGTTCTTCGGGCTGTGCGCGGGTCTGCTGGTCGCCGACCATCTGACCAACCTCAACCAGGTCTTCGAGAAGTCGAACGAGCCACGAGCCCTGCTCTCCGGGGCCGCGCTGATCTGGCTGATCGGTGTCCTGGACGACAAGTTCGAGATCGACGCCCTGATCAAGCTGGGCGGCCAGATGATCGCCGCGGGCGTCATGGTCATGCAGGGTCTGACGATCCTGTGGCTGCCCATCCCGGGTGTCGGCAATGTGGCGCTGACCCAGTGGCAGGGCACGCTGCTGACGGTGGCGCTCGTCGTCATCACGATCAACGCGGTGAACTTCGTGGACGGCCTGGACGGCCTGGCCGCGGGCATGGTGGGCATCGCCGCGACCGCGTTCTTCCTGTACTCGTACCGGATCTGGTACTCGTACGGCATCGAGGCGGCCGCCCCGGCGACCCTCTTCGCGGCGATCCTGATGGGCATGTGCCTGGGCTTCCTGCCGCACAACATGCACCCCGCGCGGATCTTCATGGGCGACTCCGGCTCGATGCTGATCGGGCTGGTGCTGGCCGCGGGGGCGATCTCGATCACCGGTCAGCTCGACCCGGACGCGCTGGCCCTGTTCACCGGCTCCGAGAAGGCGGCGGTGCACCAGACGGTGCCCGTCTACATCCCGCTGCTGCTGCCGCTGACGATCATCGCGGTGCCGGCCGCCGACCTGGTGCTGGCCATTGTGCGCCGCACCTGGCGCGGACAGTCGCCGTTCGCCGCCGACCGGGGGCATCTGCACCACCGGCTCCTGGAGATCGGCCACTCGCACAGCCGGGCCGTGCTGATCATGTACTTCTGGTCGGCGCTGATCGGCTTCGGCGCGCTGGCCTACTCGGTGAACTCCGCGTCGATGTGGATCGTGCTCGGCGTCGTGTTCTTCAGCGCGATCGGTCTGATCCTGCTCCTGCTGCCCCGGTTCACCCCGCGGGCCCCGCGCTGGGCCGAACGCTTCGTGCCGCCGCGCTACCGCCGTCGCCGCGCGGCCGCGGCGCCCGCCGCGGCCTTCGAGGCGGCCCCGGCGGCCGACGAGGAGCAGCCCGCCCCGGTGCCCGCCGGTCTGACCGGGGTCAACGGCGCGACCGCCATCGGCCCCCGTTCGCGGTTCCTGGACGGACGTAAGGCCGGATCGTCGCGCTGACGTTCTCCTGGGCGAGTTCGCCAAGGTAAGAATCTGACTAGAGCATTGCCAACTCGTGGGGGAGCAAAGCTCCCTAATACCAGACATCTCACCCCAGTTTCTGCACAGACGCGCAGGGTCACTCTCATGTGTGACAGCGAGCACACGTACCAGGTAAAGACCTCATCAAATAGTTTGTGATACGGTTCACGAGAACCCCGGATAGAGCCGAAGGACCCCAGTACGACGGTCCAATGGCCTGAGGTCTAGGACTCTCTGACCGGGACTACGCTCGTCCATGACGACACCCTGCCCCCTGTGAAAGCGGAGTTGCCGCCATGCCGTCCAATGACGTCCGGATCCTGGCCCAGGCCGCCGTACCCACGGCTGCCGTCGGCGCGCTCGCCGCCGGCGTCAGCGCCGTGGTCGCGGGCGGCAAGGGGGCGATCGGGGCCGTCGTCGCGACGCTGGTGGTGATCCTCTTCATGGGGATCGGCCTCTATGTCCTGCAGCGCACTGCCAAATCGCTTCCGCACCTGTTCCAGGCCATGGGGCTGATGCTCTACACGGCGCAGTTGCTGTTGCTGTTCGTCTTCGTCGCCGCCTTCAAGAACACCACGCTGTTCAATCCCAAGGCCTTCGCCATCACGCTCGTGGTCGCCACCCTCACGTGGATCGGCGCCCAGACGCGTGCGCACATGAGGGCCAAGATCCTCTACGTCGAGCCCGAGAAGTCCGAGAAGACCGGGCACTCGTCGTGAGAGGTAGGGCCGGGATAAAGGCGCACAAGAGATCCTGCTATCGTCCGGTGCCAACTGCGGCATCGCGGGCGCGGGCATCCGAGCTGACGCCTGCTCAATCGCGAGGCGAGATGCCCCACAGCCGCCCCCACATCCGTAACACCAGTCCCGTGCCGAACCGCGGCCGCACGCCGCGCCGACACAACGAGGTTGCCGTACCTATGCGCCATGTTGAAGGAGCCCGCGGTGAGTGCTGACCCGACGCAGGTGCTCGCCTTCGAGACCGACTGCCACATCTTCGACGGCTGTGGCTTCCCGGCTCCCGGCCTGCACTCGTTCCTGTTCAAGCCCCTGTGGGGCGACGCCGACAGCAACGTGTACTTCAACAAGACGATGCTGCTGGCGCTGCTCGGCTCCATCATCATCGTCGGCTTCTTCTGGGCGGCCTTCCGCAGGCCCAAGGTCGTCCCGGGGAAGATGCAGATGGTCGCCGAGGCCGGCTACGACTTCATCCGGCGGGGTGTCGTCTACGAGACGATCGGCAAGAAGGAGGGCGAGAAGTACGTTCCGCTGGTCGTCTCGCTGTTCTTCTTCATCTGGATGATGAACCTCTGGTCGATCATTCCGGTCGCCTCCTTCCCGGTGACGGCGATCATCTCGTACCCGCTCGTCCTGGCGCTCATCGTCTACGTCCTGTGGATCTCGCTGACCTTCAAGCGCCACGGCTTCGTCGGCTTCTTCAAGAACGTCACCGGGTACGACAAGTCGCTGGGCGCGGTGCTGCCGCTCGCCATGACCATCGAGTTCTTCTCGAACCTGCTGGTGCGGCCCTTCACCCACGCGGTGCGACTGTTCGCGAACATGTTCGCGGGCCACACCCTGCTGCTGCTCTTCACGATCGCCAGCTGGTACCTGCTGAACGGCATCGGCATCGCCTACGCCGGCGTCAGCTTCCTGATGACCATCGTGATGACAGCCTTCGAGCTCTTCATCCAGGCACTGCAGGCGTACGTCTTCGTTCTCCTCACGTGCACCTACATCCAGGGCGCCCTCGCCGAGCACCACTGAGCGCCTCGCTTCACCACCCCCTGATCGTCCGGTGGCCAACCCCCACCGGTCCGTAAAGAAGAAGGAAGAATCGGCATGTCCGCTCTCCAGACCCTTGCTGCCGACGGCGTCCACGGCTCCCTCGGTTCCATCGGCTACGGCCTCGCCGCCATCGGCCCCGGCGTCGGCGTCGGCATCATCTTCGGTAACGGCACGCAGGCCCTCGCCCGCCAGCCCGAGGCTGCCGGCCTGATCCGCGCCAACCAGATCCTCGGCTTCGCCTTCTGTGAGGCGCTCGCCCTCATCGGCCTGGTCATGCCGTTCGTCTACGGCACCTGATCAGCCGGTCAGCGACAGCCCCCTAGACGAAAGGCACTGACATGAGCCAGATGCTCATTCTGGCGGCCGAGGAGGCGGAAAACCCCCTCATCCCGCCGATCCCCGAGCTCGTCATCGGCCTGCTCGCCTTCGTCATCGTCTTCGGCTTCCTCGCCTGGAAGCTCCTTCCGAACATCAACAAGGTTCTGGAGCAGCGCCGCGAGGCCATCGAGGGCGGTATCGAGAAGGCCGAGGCCGCGCAGACCGAGGCACAGAGCGTTCTTGAGCAGTACAAGGCTCAGCTCGCCGAGGCCCGGCACGAGGCCGCGCGCCTGCGCCAGGAGGCGCAGGAGCAGGGCGCCACGCTCATCGCCGAGATGCGGGCCGAGGGCCAGCGGCAGCGCGAGGAGATCGTCGCCGCCGGTCACGCCCAGATCGACGCCGACCGCAAGACCGCTTCCGCCGCGCTGCGTCAGGACGTCGGCAAGCTCGCCACCGAACTGGCCGGCAAGCTCGTCGGCGAGTCCCTCGAGGACCACGCCCGTCAGAGCCGCGTGATCGACCGCTTCCTCGACGAGCTCGAGGAGAAGGCCGAGGCGACCCGATGACGGGTATGCACGGAGCGAGCCGCGAGGCACTGGCAGCCGCACGTGAGCGTCTCGACGCGCTGACGGACACCACGTCCGTGGACGCGGCGCGGCTCGCCGACGAGCTGGCGGCCGTCACCGCGCTGCTCGACCGTGAGCCGTCGCTGCGTCGGGTCCTCACCGACCCGGCGCAGGCCGGGGAGGCCAAGGCCGAGCTGGTGCGCCGTCTGATCGGCGGCCAGGTCAGCGGCGAGGCCGCCGACCTGGTGTCCGGCATGGTCCGTTCCCGCTGGTCACAGCCTCGCGACCTGGTGGACGCGGTGGAGGTGCTGGCGGACGTCGCCGACCTCACGGCGGCGGAGAAGGCGCACACGCTCGACGACGTCGAGGACGAGCTGTTCCGGTTCGGCCGGATCATCGCCTCGAACACCGAGCTGCGCGCCGCGCTGACCGACCGCAAGGCCGGCACCCCGGCCAAGATCGAGCTGCTGCACCGGCTGCTCGGCGGCCGTGCCAAGCCGGCCACCGAGCGTCTGGTGACGCGCCTTGTGACCGCGCCGCGGGGACGTAGCCTGGAGGCGGGACTGGAGTCCCTGTCCAAGCTCGCCGCCGAGCGCCGGGACCGCCTGGTCGCCGTCGTCACCTCGGCGGTGCCGCTGAGCGACACGCAGAAGCAGCGCCTGGGCGCCGCCCTCGCGAAGCTCTACGGCCGCAAGATGCACCTCAACCTCGACGTCGACCCCGAGGTCGTCGGCGGGATCCGGGTGCAGGTCGGTGACGAGGTCATCAACGGCTCCCTCGCGGACCGCCTCGAGGACGCCGCCCGCCGCATGGCGAGCTAGCAGCAACGCGGAAATCGAAAAAAGTAATTACGGCCCTGGTTGGGCCGTGCAGAGGATTCACCTCGTTCAGGGGGGAGTCCCCATCCCCCCAAGTGAAACTTCGGGCCCAACAAGGAGAGCAGGGAACCCAGATGGCGGAGCTCACGATCCGGCCGGAGGAGATCCGGGACGCGCTGGAGAACTTCGTCCAGTCGTACAAGCCGGACGCGGCCTCGCGCGAGGAGGTCGGTACGGTCACCCTTGCCGGCGACGGCATCGCGAAGGTCGAGGGCCTGCCCTCGGCCATGGCCAACGAACTGCTGAAGTTCGAGGACGGCACCCTCGGCCTCGCGCTCAACCTGGAAGAGCGCGAGATCGGCGCCATCGTCCTCGGTGAGTTCAGCGGCATCGAGGAGGGTCAGCCGGTGCAGCGCACCGGTGAGGTCCTCTCCGTCGCGGTCGGCGAGGGCTACCTCGGCCGCGTCGTCGACCCGCTCGGCAACCCGATCGACGGCCTCGGCGAGATCGAGACCACCGGTCGCCGCGCCCTCGAACTGCAGGCCCCCACGGTTATGCAGCGCAAGTCGGTGCACGAGCCGATGGAGACCGGCTACAAGGCCGTCGACGCCATGACCCCGGTCGGCCGTGGTCAGCGTCAGCTGATCATCGGTGACCGCCAGACCGGCAAGACCGCCCTGGCCGTCGACACGATCATCAACCAGCGTGACAACTGGCGCACCGGCGACCCGAACAAGCAGGTCCGCTGCATCTACGTCGCCATCGGCCAGAAGGGCTCCACCATCGCGTCGGTCCGCCGCGCGCTGGAGGAGAACGGCGCGCTGGAGTACACGACCATCGTCGCCGCCCCGGCGTCCGACCCGGCCGGCTTCAAGTACCTGGCGCCCTACACCGGCTCGGCCATCGGCCAGCACTGGATGTACGAGGGCAAGCACGTCCTGATCATCTTCGACGACCTGTCGAAGCAGGCCGACGCCTACCGCGCCGTGTCGCTGCTGCTGCGCCGCCCGCCGGGCCGTGAGGCCTACCCGGGTGACGTCTTCTACCTGCACTCCCGGCTGCTGGAGCGCTGCGCGAAGCTCTCCGACGACATGGGCGCCGGCTCGATGACCGGTCTGCCGATCGTCGAGACCAAGGCCAACGACGTCTCGGCGTTCATCCCGACCAACGTCATCTCCATCACCGACGGCCAGTGCTTCCTGGAGTCGGACCTGTTCAACGCCGGTCAGCGTCCCGCGCTGAACGTCGGTATCTCCGTCTCCCGAGTCGGTGGTTCCGCGCAGCACAAGGCGATGAAGCAGGTCTCCGGCCGTCTGCGCGTCGACCTGGCCCAGTTCCGTGAGCTGGAGGCGTTCGCCGCCTTCGGTTCCGACCTGGACGCCGCCTCGAAGGCGCAGCTGGAGCGCGGTCAGCGCATGGTCGAGCTGCTGAAGCAGGCCCAGTACCAGCCGATGTCCACCGAGGACCAGGTCGTCTCCGTCTGGGCCGGCACCACCGGCAAGATGGACGACGTTCCGGTCGTCGACATCCGCCGCTTCGAGAAGGAGCTCCTGGAGTACCTGCACCGCAAGGAGCAGGGCCTCATGACCTCCATCAAGGAGGGCGGCAAGATGTCCGACGACACGCTGACGGCCGTGGCCGACGCGATCGCGGACTTCAAGAAGCAGTTCGAGACCTCCGACGGCAAGCTGCTCGGCGAGGACACTCCGGCCGCTGCCGCCAAGTGACGTAAGGAAGGGACCTGACTCATGGGAGCCCAGCTCCGGGTCTACAAGCGTCGCATCCGATCCGTCACCGCGACCAAGAAGATCACCAAGGCGATGGAGATGATCGCCGCCTCGCGTGTCGTCAAGGCGCAGCGCAAGGTGGCGGCCTCCACGCCGTACGCGACCGAGCTCACCCGCGCGGTCACGGCGGTCGGTACCGGTTCGAACACCAAGCACCCGCTGACCACGGAGACGGAGAACCCGACCCGTGCCGCGGTCCTGCTCCTGACGAGCGACCGCGGTCTGGCCGGTGCCTTCAACTCCAACGCCATCAAGGCGGCGGAGCAGCTGACCGAGCGCCTGGAGCGCGAGGGCAAGCAGGTCGACACGTACATCGTCGGCCGCCGTGGTGTGGCCCACTACAACTTCCGTGAGCGCAAGATCTCGGAGTCGTGGACGGGCTTCACCGACGAGCCCTCGTACGCGGACGCCAAGAAGGTGGCGGCGCCTCTGATCGAGGCCATCGAGAAGGAGACGGCGGACGGCGGCGTGGACGAACTCCACATCGTCTTCACCGAGTTCGTCTCGATGATGACGCAGACGGCGCTCGGCGCCCGGCTGCTGCCGCTGCGCCTCGAAGAGGTCGCGGAGGAGACGCCCAAGGGCGAGATCCTTCCGCTGTTCGACTTCGAGCCCTCGGCGGAGGACGTCCTCGACGCCCTGCTGCCGCGCTACGTGGAGAGCCGTATCTACAACGCGCTGCTCCAGTCGGCCGCTTCGAAGCACGCCGCCACGCGGCGCGCGATGAAGTCGGCGACCGACAACGCCGGTGAGCTCATCGAGAGCCTCTCCCGGCTTGCCAACGCGGCCCGCCAGGCCGAAATCACCCAGGAAATCAGCGAGATCGTCGGTGGCGCGAGCGCCCTGGCCGACGCGACCGCGGGGAGTGACCGCTAATGACCACCACTGTTGAGACCGCGACGGCCACGGGCCGCGTCGCCCGGGTCATCGGCCCGGTCGTCGACGTGGAGTTCCCCGTCGACGCGATGCCGGACATCTACAACGCCCTTCACGTCGAGGTGGCCGACCCGGCCAACGCAGGCGAGAAGAAGACGCTGACCCTGGAGGTCGCCCAGCACCTGGGTGACGGCCTGGTCCGCACCATCTCCATGCAGCCCACCGACGGTCTGGTCCGCCAGGCCCAGGTGACCGACACCGGCTCCGCCATCTCGGTGCCGGTCGGCGACTTCACCAAGGGCAAGGTGTTCAACACCCTCGGTGAGGTGCTGAACGTCGACGAGACCTACGACGGCGAGCGCTGGCCGATCCACCGCAAGGCCCCGAACTTCGACGAGCTCGAGTCCAAGACCGAGATGTTCGAGACGGGCGTCAAGGTCATCGACCTGCTCACCCCGTACGTCAAGGGCGGCAAGATCGGCCTGTTCGGCGGTGCCGGCGTCGGCAAGACGGTGCTCATCCAGGAGATGATCTACCGCGTCGCCAACAACCACGACGGTGTCTCCGTGTTCGCCGGTGTCGGTGAGCGCACCCGTGAGGGCAACGACCTCATCGAGGAGATGTCGGACTCGGGCGTCATCGACAAGACCGCCCTGGTCTTCGGTCAGATGGACGAGCCCCCGGGCACCCGTCTGCGCGTCGCGCTGGCCGGCCTCACCATGGCCGAGTACTTCCGTGACGTCCAGAAGCAGGACGTGCTGTTCTTCATCGACAACATCTTCCGCTTCACGCAGGCCGGTTCCGAGGTCTCCACGCTGCTCGGCCGTATGCCCTCCGCGGTGGGTTACCAGCCGAACCTGGCCGACGAGATGGGTCTCCTCCAGGAGCGGATCACCTCGACCCGCGGTCACTCGATCACCTCGATGCAGGCGATCTACGTCCCCGCGGACGACCTGACCGACCCGGCCCCGGCCACCACCTTCGCCCACCTCGACGCGACGACGGTGCTGTCCCGTCCGATCTCCGAGAAGGGCATCTACCCGGCCGTGGACCCGCTGGACTCCACGTCCCGCATCCTGGACCCGCGGTACATCGCGCAGGACCACTACAACGCGG
The DNA here is from genome assembly GCF_025642155.1 of Streptomyces sp. HUAS 15-9. Taxonomy (NCBI): domain Bacteria; kingdom Bacillati; phylum Actinomycetota; class Actinomycetes; order Kitasatosporales; family Streptomycetaceae; genus Streptomyces; species Streptomyces qianjiangensis. The sequence goes on from NZ_CP106798.1 coordinate 5,981,460, forward strand.
CCATGCGCGTGAAGACGATCCTGCAGAAGTACAAGGACCTCCAGGACATCATCGCGATCCTCGGTATCGACGAGCTCGGCGAGGAGGACAAGCTCGTCGTCCACCGTGCCCGTCGTGTGGAGCGCTTCCTGTCCCAGAACACCCACGTCGCCAAGCAGTTCACCGGCGTGGACGGCTCGGACGTGCCGCTCGACGAGTCGATCGCCGCGTTCAACGCCATCTGTGACGGTGAGTACGACCACTTCCCCGAGCAGGCGTTCTTCATGTGCGGTGGCATCGAGGACCTCAAGGCCAACGCCAAGGAGCTGGGCGTCTCCTGAACTCCCTGAGTTCACCGTGAGCCCCGCGGCTCACACCTGAGGGGGCGGGGTACGTCCCGCCCCCTCTTTCACGCCCACTAGACTTGTAACCAACACCCGGCAGATCCGCCGGGTGGTGACCCGAGGAGCCACCCTTGGCTGCTGAGCTGCACGTCGCGCTGGTCGCGGCCGACCGAGAGGTCTGGTCCGGCGAGGCCACCCTGGTCGTCGCGCGCACCACCTCCGGCGACATCGGCGTCATGCCCGGTCACCAGCCGCTGCTCGGTGTGCTGGAGTCGGGCCCGGTGACCATCCGTACGAGTGATGGTGCAACGGTCGTCGCCGCGGTGCACGGCGGTTTCATCTCGTTCGCGGACAACAAGCTGTCGCTGCTGGCCGAGATCGCCGAGCTGTCGGACGAGATCGATGTCCAGCGCGCGGAGCGGGCGCTCGAGCGCGCGAAGTCGGAGGCCGACGCCTCCGCCGAGCGCCGCGCGGACGTTCGACTGCGTGCGGCGACGGCGCGCTGAGCCAGCGCACTGTGTGATGACGTCACTCAGCCGCGGCTGGGACCGGAGCAATCCGGTACCAGCCGCGGCTGAGGCAGATGTGGGTGTTTTTTCCGTTCCGTTACCTAGGAGACGAGGAGGTCGGTGCCGATGGTCCTCGCTCTGACTGTGTGCGGAGTCGTGGTCGCGCTCGTGGTGGTGGGACTCTTCCTGTTCGGCCTGCGGCGCAGACTCATCCAGCGGTCCGGCGGGACCTTCGACTGCAGCCTGCGCTGGGACGTACCGGAGAAACCCGACGCCAGCGGCAAGGGCTGGAGCTATGGCGTGGCCCGCTACAACGGCGACCGGATCGAGTGGTACCGGGTCTTCTCCTACGCCCCCCGCCCGCGCCGCGTCCTGGAACGCTCGCAGATCGAGGTGGCCGGCCGCCGGCTCCCCGAGGGCGAGGAGGAACTGGCGCTGCTCTCCGACGCCGTCATCCTCGCCTGTACCCATCGGGGCACCCGCCTCGAACTCGCCATGACCGAAGACGCGCTGACCGGATTTCTCGCGTGGCTGGAAGCAGCCCCGCCCGGTCAGCGAGTGAATGTGGCGTAGCCACATTCACTCTCCCCCGGACGAAGTGAAGTCCGGAGGAGAGTGAACGTCGCTCAACGCTTCTTACTATTTCGAACTGTCTTACGACAGCCCGCTGTTGATGGCGCTCACCAGCTCTCCGTTGCTGGTGTCACCGCTGAACTCCCAGAAGAAGGCGCCGCCCAGGCCCTGGGACTTGGCCCACGCCATCTTGCTGTTGATGGTGGCGGGAGTGTCGTACGACCACCAGTTGCTGCCGCAGTGCGCGTACGCCGTGCCCGCGATGGTGCCGGTGGCCGGGCAGGACGTCTTGAGGACCTTGTAGTCCTCGATGCCCTGCTCGTAGGTGCCGGCCGCCGGGCCCGTGGCCGTGCCGCCCGGGGCGTCCTGGGTGACGCCGGTCCAGCCGCGGCCGTAGAAGCCGATGCCGATGAGCAGCTTGCTCGCGGGCACGCCCTTCGCCTTGTACTTGGCCATCGCGTCGGCCGTGGTGAAGCCGGCGGTCGGGATGCCGCTGTACGAGGTGAGCGGGGAGTGCGGGGCCGTGGGGCCCTGCGCCGCCCAGGCGCCGAAGAAGTCGTACGTCATCACGTTGTACCAGTCGACGTACTGGGCCGCGCCTGCGTAGTCGGCCGCGTCGATCTTGCCGCCGGAGGAGCCGTCGGCGGTGACCGCGGCGGTGACCAGGTTGTTCGAGCCGAACTTGGCGCGCAGCGCGGACATCACGTTCTTGAAGGCCGCCGCCCCGCTGGTGTCACAGGACAGACCGCAGGCGTTCGGGTACTCCCAGTCGATGTCGATGCCGTCGAACACGTCGGCCCAGCGCGGGTCCTCGACCAGGTTGTAGCAGGACTGCGCGAACGCGGCCGGGTTGGCCGCGGCCTGGCCGAAGCCGCCGGACCAGGTCCAGCCGCCGAAGGACCACAGCACCTTGATGTTCGGGTACTTGGCCTTCAGCTCGCGCAGCTGGTTGAAGTTGCCGCGCAGCGGCTGGTCCCAGGTGTCGGCGACGCCGCTGACCGACTGGTCGGCGGTGAAGGCCTTGTCGTAGTCGGCGTAGGAGTCGCCGATCGCGCACTGGCCGTTGGTGACGTTGCCGAAGGCGTAGTTGATGTGCGTGATCTTGGCGGCCGAGCCGGACGTCACCAGGTTCTTGACGTTGTAGTTGCGGCCGTAGATGCCCCACTCGGTGAAGTAGCCGAGCTTGACCTTGTCGCCGGGGGGCGGGGGATTGGTGCCGCCGCCGGTGGTGTGGACCGCGACCGCGCCGCTGACCGGACCGGTCTGGTCGGCGGTGTCACGGGCCTGGACGGTGTAGGAGTAGTCGGTGCCGGCACTCAGGCCGTTGTCCGTGTACGAGGTCGTCGTCACGGTGGCGACCTTCGAGCCGTCGCGCAGCACGTCGTAGTTCTTGATGCCCTTGTCGTCGGTCGCCGCCGACCAGGACAGCTTCACCGAGGTGTCGGTGATGTTCGACGCGGTCGGGGTGCCGGGCGCGGAGGGCGCCGCGTCACCGGGGACGGTGGTGCCGTCGCAACTGTCGCCGTTCAGCTTGCAGCCCGACGGTGAGCCGGAGCCGGCGCCGTTGAAGCCGAAGGAGACGGAGGCACCTGGGGCGATGGAGCCGTTGTAGGACTTGTTCTTGGCGGTCCAGTGGGTGCCGGAGGAGGTGACGTCCGCGTCCCAGGCCGAGGTGACGGACGTACCGGAGGGGAAGTCCCACTCGATCGTCCACGAGCTGATGGCGGTGGTGCCGGTGTTCTTGACGGTCCACTTGCCCTCGAAGCCGGAGCCCCAGTCCTGGGTCTTGGCGTAGGTGGCGGTAGCGCCGGCGGAGTCTGCCGCGGCCTGGGCGGGACTCGTGAGGCCGACCAGTCCGGCCAGGGGGAGCAACAGGGTCGCGAACCCTGCCGCGGCTCTGTGTCTGAAGCGCATGCTGCGCCTCCCTCTATCTCGGGGGTGTCAGGGGCATGACTGAGCCTTCACGCCCACGGTGCCGCGAGAATAGAAAGGTCTGGACCACGCGTCAATAGGTCTGGACCACTCGTCCGGAATCCCCCTAGATCCCCAACTCCTGGGCCAGCACGGCCGCTTGAACTCGGCTGCGCAGCTCCAGCTTCGCCAGCAGACGGCTGACGTGGGTCTTCACGGTCGCCTCCGCCATGTCCAGCCGCTCGGCGACCCCCGCGTTGGACAGCCCCTTTCCGAGGCAGGACAGCACCTCGCGCTCACGGGGGGTCAGTGACTCCAAGGCCGCGGGATCGGCGCTCGACTCCCGCACCGGCCGTGCGGCGAACTCGGCGATCAGCCGCCGGGTGACCGCCGGGGCGACGATCCCTTCCCCGCGCGCCACCGTACGCACCGCCTCCAGCAGATCCTTCGCCTCGGTGTTCTTCAGCAGAAACCCGGCCGCACCGGCCCGCAGCGCCCCGAAGACATACTCGTCGAGGTCGAAGGTGGTGAGCACGAGCACATCCGCGAGCCCCTCCGCGACGACCTTCCGGGTCGCCGACACCCCGTCCAGGCGCGGCATCTGAACGTCCATCAGCACCAGATCCGGCCGCAGCTCGCGGGCCAGTGCCACCGCCCGCTCACCGTCGGCCGCCTCGCCGGCCACCTCGATGTCGGGCGCGCTGTTCAGGATGAGCACCAGCCCGGCGCGCACGGCGGACTGGTCCTCCGCGACCAGGACGCGGATCATTCGGGGTCTCCTTCGGTCACGGGCAGGGTGACACGTACGGCCCAGAGTGCGCCCTCGGGGCCGGCGTCGAACCGGCCGCCGAGCAGTGCCGCCCGCTCCCGCATCCCGATCAGTCCGGCGCCGGAGCCGGGGGCGCGGGGGGTGTCCCGGTGACCGTAAGGGCTGGTCACATGGAGGTCGAGCATGCCGTCCCGCTGGGTCAGGCGGACGGTGACACGGCCCGGGCCGGCGTGCTTGAGCGCGTTGGTCAGGGACTCCTGGACCATGCGGTATGCGGCCAGCTCGACCGGGGCGGGCACCCGGCCGTGGTCGGTGTCCAGGGTGACGTCGAGGCCGTTGGCACGGGCGCCGTCGACCAGGGCGGTGAGGCCGTCGAGGGTGAGGGTGGCGGACGGCTCGTGTTCGCCGCCACGGTCCCGCAGGATCCCGATCAGCCGCCGCATCTCGGCGAGCCCTTCGACGCTGTTCTCCCGGATGACGGCGAGGGCCTGTCTGCTGGTCCCGGGGTCGTCGATGGACAGGGCGGCCGTGGAGTGGATGGCGATCGCGGACAGATGGTTGGCGACCATGTCGTGCAACTCACGGGCCACCCGCGCCCGTTCGGCGGTCACCGCTTGGACACGGTCCATCTCGGCCAGCAGTGCGGTCTGTTCGGCGCGCAGCCGGGCGGCCTCGGCCGCGTCACGGTGGTCGCGCACGACCCACCCGGTCGCGGCGGGGGCGAGCGCCACCACACCGACGCCGACACCGATCAGCAGACCTTTCGGGTCACGCCAGAGCGCGGCCGGCACCACCCCGCCGATCACCGTGAGCAGCCCGGTGATCCAGGGGATGCGGCGGGCGGAGGCCGGGGTGCCGTACAGGACGGCCGCGTACATGAGGTCGGTGAACAGGACGACCGTGACCACGCTGCCCCGCGTCACCGTGTCCACGGTCAGCATGGCGGTGCCGACCAGCATGGCGAACCTCGGCCGGGTGCGGCGCAGCAGTTCGCACGCGGCCGTCACGGCCAGCGGCACCAGCACGGCCCACCGCTGCGGCACCAGCACCAGGCCGTCGGTGACCTCCCGGGGGCTGAGCCCCAGCCCCCACATCAGCAGACCTCCGAGGAAGCCGCCCACGGCGATGCGTATGTCGTCGCGGTGCGGGCGCGGAAGCGTCAGGGCCATGCCCCCATCCAACACGGCGCGCGCACCGCCCGCGTGCTCCTGTGGAACGGTCCCGAACTGCATCTTTCGATGTACGGGGAGTTCGTCACCGCCGACGACGCGGCCCGCGCGGACCGACGGGAGCCTGGAAGGGCGACCGAGAGGAGCGAGACGTGATCGTCGCGTTGATCGTGGCCTGTGAGGTGGCCTTCTGGGTGCTGCTGGCGGCCGGACTGGCCTTCCGCTATCCGCTGAGGATGCCGCGCACCGGACTGGCCCTGCTGCTGTGCGAGCCGCTGCTGGAGCTCGTGCTGTTCGCCGTCACGGCGATCGACCTCAAGAACGGTGCCGAGCCCGACTGGCGGCACGGCCTCGCGGCCGTCTACATCGGCTTCACGGTGGGCCTCGGGCACTCCACGATCAAGTGGGCCGACGCCCGGATCGCGCACCGGTTCGCCGGTGGCCCGCCGCCGGTGAGGCCGCCGAAGTACGGCACGGCCCGCGCCGTCCACGAGTGGAAGGTCGCGGGCCGCTGGATCCTGGCGTCCGTGGTGGCCATCGCCCTGCTCCAGGGCGCGGTCTGGTACGTCGGTGACGACGCCGGGACCGGTTCGCTGCGGGCGTGGCAGCTGAGGATGGTGTGGGTGATCGGCATCAACGTGATCATCGCCGCGACCTACACCCTGTTCCCCGGGCGGGAGCCTGCCAAGCTCCCCTAACGTTCCCCGCCCGGCACCCACAGCACGTCCCCGACCTCCTTGTTGGCGGTGCGGGCCAGGATGAAGAGCAGGTCCGAGAGGCGGTTGAGGTAGGTCGCGGTCAGGGGGTTCATGATCTCGCCGTGGACATCCAGGGCCGCCCATGTCGAGCGCTCGGCACGGCGTACGACCGTGCAGGCCTGGTGGAGCAGGGCCGCGCCCGGGGTGCCGGCGGGGAGGATGAAGGAGCGCAGCTTCGTCAGCTCCTCGTTGAAGCGGTCGCAGTCCGCCTCCAGCTTGTCGATGTAGAACTGCTCGACCCTGAGCGGCGGGAACTTGGGGTCCTCCACCACCGGCGTCGACAGGTCGGCGCCCACGTCGAACAGGTCGTTCTGCACGCGGGTGAGGACTGTGACGATCTCCTCCGCCAGGCCGCCCAGCGCGATCGCCGTCCCGATCACCGCGTTGGCCTCGTTGGTGTCGGCGTAGGCCGAGATCCGCAGATCGGTCTTGGCGACCCGGCTCATGTCGCCGAGGGCGGTGGTGCCCTTGTCGCCGGTCCTGGTGTAGATACGCGTGAGGTTGACCATATGGCCAGCGTAGTTACCCTCCGGCCGTTCGGAAGACGCGTGTGCCCACCGTCACGGCCACAGTCGCGAAGGCGACGGCGACGAGGGCGCCGTAGAACATGTGGGCCGTCGTGTAGGAGCCGACGTACGCATCCCGCACCGCGTCCACGAGATAGCGGAACGGGACGAAGTGGGAGAGCACGTCCAGCCAGCCCGGTGCCAGGGTCATCGGCAGCATCAGGCCCGACAGGAGCATCGACGGCATGGTCAGCGCGTTGACCAGCGGGCCGAACTCCTGCGGGGTGCCGACCTTCATCGCCATCGCGTACGACAGCGAGCCGAGGGAGACGGTGAGCAGGGCGACGAACGCGAAGCCGATCAGGATGCCGGGCAGCGGCGCGCGCAGTCCCATCGCCACCGCGGCCAGCACCAGCAGCACCGCCTGGAAGACGAAGACCGTGGCGTCGCGCAGTACCCTGCCGAGCAGCAGGGCGAGCCGGCTGACCGGAGTGACGCGCATGCGCTCCACCACCCCCTGCCCCTTCTCGATGATGATCGCGAACCCTGCGAAGGCGGCGCCGAACAGGCCGAGTTGGAGCAGCAGCCCGGGGACGAGGACCTGCCAGGAACTGCCCCGTGCGCCGAGCGGGAGGCCGGTGAGCAGCGGGCCGAAGAAGAACAGATACAGCAGCGGCATCAGCACGCCGAAGAGCAGCGCGAAGCGGGAGCGCAGGGACTGGCGCAGATAGCGGCCGTAGATGAGTGCGGTGTCGTGGAGGAGCATCCTGGCGGTCCTATACGGCTACGGGGGTGGCGTCGGCCGGGGAGGGCCCGCGGCCGGTGATGGCGAGAAACGTGTCCTGGAGCGAGGCGTCGATCGAGCCGCCGTACTCCAGCTTCAGCGCGCTCGGTGTGCCCTGGGCCACGACCACGCCCCGGTCGACGACGACCAGCCGGTCGGCCAGGGTGTCGGCCTCGTCCAGGTAGTGGGTGGTGAGGAACACCGTTGTGCCGTGCGCGTCGCGCAGTCGGCGGATCAGGGCCCAGAGGTCCGCGCGGCTGCCGGGATCGAGACCGGTCGTGGGCTCGTCGAGGAACAGGACCTTCGGGCGGTGGGTGAGTGCCATCGCGATGTCCAGGCGTCGTCGCTGACCGCCCGACAGTGCGGATGTCCTGCGGTCGAGCAACTCGGTGAGGTCCAGGTCGTGGGCCAGTTCGGCGGCGCGTTCGACGGCCCGGACCTTTGTCAGGCGGTAGAGGCGGCCCTGGGTGACCAGTTCCTCCCGCACGCCGATCTGCCCGTCGACGCCGCCGGACTGGGCGACGTAGCCGCATGCGCGGCGTACCCCGGCCGGGTCGGTGGCCAGGTCGTGGCCGGCGACGGTCGCCGCGCCGCCGGTCGGCTTCAGCAGGGTGGTGAGCATGCGCAGGGTGGTCGTCTTGCCGGCGCCGTTCGGGCCGAGGAAGCCGAGGATCTCGCCCTCGCGGACGGTGAGGTCGATGCCGCGCACGGCCTCGACGGCGCCGCGTTTCGTCTGGAAGGTGCGGGCCAGTCCGGCCGCGCTGATGACTGCTGTCATGCCGACAGAAAAACAGAGTCCCTGAAATTTTGCAATGACTCTAAGTTTTCACTCTGCCCAGTGAAGCGGCCCGGCGAGGCTAGGATTCGGACATGGCAGAAGGGCTCCGGGAGCGGAAGAAGCGGCAGACCAGGCAGTACATCTCGGATGTCGCCACGGGCCTGTTCATCGAGCGTGGATTCGACGCGGTGACGATGGCGGAGATCGCCGACGCGGCCGATGTCTCCGTCAACACGGTCTACAACTACTTCCCGGCCAAGGAGGACCTCTTCTTCGACCGCTCCTCCGGCATGACCGGCCGGCCGGCCCGCTGGGTGCGCGGCCGGGCCGGCGGGGAGTCGGCCGCCGTGGCGGTGCTGCGTGAACTGCGCGAGGAGGTCGAGGCGGTCTCGCCCCGGGTCGGGCTGATCCCCGGCTACGCCCGCTTCATGCGGGTGATCGAGGAGGCGCCCGCGCTGCGCTCCCGGCTGTGGGCGATCCAGCAGGAGATCCAAGCCAATCTCGAGGCGGTGCTGCGCGAGGAGACCGGTGCGGCCGAGGATGATCCGCTTCCCGCTCTGATGGCGGGTCAGATCAACTGGGCGCACGGCGCCGTCATGTCCGCCATCGCGTGCGAGATGATCAAAGGTCGCGATCCGCGTGAAGTGTCCCGAGAGATGCTGGTCCTCCTTGATGACATAGAGGACCTGTTGAGTGAAAAGGTGCTCAACTACGCCGTCCGAGGCTTGGAATGACCCCTCCCGGTGTGATGTCCGTCAGCTGAGACGTGACGCGCATTACTTACTGGTCACACGGCCCCTCACGAGCGCTATCGTCCGCGAAAGAGTCGTACGTAAACAGCGTGTAAGGGGAGTCGGAGTGGCACGGAAGCTCGCCGTCATCGGGGCCGGTCTCATGGGTTCCGGCATTGCCCAGGTCTCCGCGCAGGCGGGCTGGGACGTCGTCCTGCGTGACGTCACCGACGAGGCACTCAAGCGTGGCACCGACGGCATCAAGGCCTCGTACGACAAGTTCGTGAGCAAGGGCAAGATGGAGGCGCACGACGCCGACGCCGCCCTGGGCCGCATCACCGCGACCACCGACCTGGACGCGGCCGCGGACGCCGATGTCGTCGTCGAGGCCGTCTTCGAGAAGCTCGAGGTCAAGCACGAGATCTTCCGCGCGCTCGACAAGATCGTGCGCCCGGAGACGGTGCTCGCCTCCAACACCTCCGCGATCCCGATCACCAAGATCGCGGCGGCCACTGAGCGCCCCGAGCGGGTCGTCGGTGTGCACTTCTTCTCGCCGGTGCCGATGATGCAGCTCGTCGAACTCGTCCGAGGCTACAAGACCAGCGACGAAACCCTCGCCACCGCGCGGGAGTTCGCCGAGTCCGTCGGCAAGACCTGCATCGTCGTCAACCGGGACGTCGCCGGCTTCGTCACCACCCGCCTCATCTCGGCCCTCGTCGTCGAGGCGACCAAGCTGTACGAGTCGGGCGTCGCGACGGCCGAGGACATCGACCTCGCCTGCAAGCTGGGCTTCGGACACGCCATGGGCCCGCTCGCCACGGCGGACCTGACCGGCGTCGACATCCTGCTGCACGCCACCAGCAACATCTACACCGAGTCCCAGGACGAGAAGTTCGCGCCGCCGGAGCTGATGCGCCGGATGGTTGACGCCGGTGACATCGGACGCAAGAGCGGGCAGGGCTTCTACACGTACTGAAACTCATGTACGTGCCGCCCTGGAACTCACCTACGTACCGCCGCTGAAACCGCACAGTCCCCGCGGGTATCACCCGCGGGGGTGAATTCGGTATCGGTTCGCTTACAGACGGCAACCTCGTCGCCGCTGAAGCAGTCAGACGATGCAACGCATCGTCTTGGACTACCTGGAGCACGACGCCGCACTCTCAGGGAGCGCATATGCACATCAGGGGCGACCACGCCGGGCTGGTCGTCGGGGGCCGCCTCGACGTCCGCAGCGCGGCGGACGCCCGTACGGTCCTGCATGCGGCCGTCGACGGCGGAGTCGGCGACCTCGTGCTCGACCTGTCAGAACTGGACTCCTGGGACGCCACCGGACTCGGGGTGATCATGGGTGCCCACCGGCGGGCCGGCCGCTGCGGCCGCCGCCTGGTGCTGCGCGGTGTACCGCCGCAGATGCAGCGCCTGCTGGTGGCCACCCGGCTGCACCGGATCCTGGCCATCGAGGGGGGCATCGGGGTGGAGTCGCTGCCCCGCGTGTAACTCCTCGACCGGGTGTGCTCCAGGGTGCGGACGAGACCCGGTCGGACCTCGGCGAACCGCACGTCGCGCGCAATCCTCACGAGACTGTGACGTCTCGGACGGCCCGGTACCCCGGCCTGTCGGAGATACTGTGCCAAGGTTTAAGGTTCGGTCGCCCGCAGCCATGCAACCCTCGAGCGGGCCCGGACCAGAAGCGACAGCGCGGTGTGCAGCAGGCCGGGAGGGGCCGGACACGGGCACACGACGCTTTTGGGGGGCTAGGAACCTATGGACCCGATCAACCGGGGACCCGAGGGGCACGGCCAGGACGGTGACGGCAGCACGCCGCGCCAGCGCCCGCCCCGGGAATCCCTCACTTCAGACTTCGGCCAGAGCGCGCCCGCGCTCGCCCGTACGGTGCAGCTCGTCTCGGGCGATCTCCTGCTCACCGTCAATCCCGTCGACGGCAGCGAGATAGAGCTCTGCCCGCCCGCGGAGCGGCCCGCCCGTCCCGCGAAGCGCACCGCGGCCGAGCGCGCCGAGACCGAGCGCGCCGCCCGGCCGCCCGTGCCTCCGGGACCCGCGCAGCCCGCGCTGCCGCTCCTCGAACGCCAGGAAGAGCGCGAGCGCCTGGTGCGGCTGCTCGCCCGCGGCCGCTCCGTACGGCTCACCGGCCCGGCCGGAGCGGGCCGCAGCGCCCTCCTCGACCTCGTCGCCGACGACTGCTCGGACCTCGCCCCCGACGGCGTGGTCCGCCTCACCGGGTTCCACCGCACCACGAGCGACCTGCTCCACGACCTGTTCCACGCGGTCTACGACGCGCCCCTGTACCGGCCGGCCCAGGACGAACTGCTGGAGCTGGTCCGGGAGATCGGCGCGGTCGTCGTCGTCGACGACATCGAGTTCGGCGGCGCCGGGCTCGACCAGCTGATCGACGCCACCCCTGAGTGCGCCTTCCTGATCGGCGCCACCCCGGACGTGTCCGCCCCCTCCGCCGACTCCGCGATCGAGGAGGTCTTCCTCAGCGGCCTGGACCGCGCCGCGGGCGTGGACCTGATGGAGCATGCCGTCGGCCGCGTCCTCACCGAGGACGAGTCCAACTGGGTCGGCGACCTCTGGTTCGAGTCCGAGGGTTTGCCCCTGCGCTTCGTCCAGGCCGGGGCCCTGCTGCGGCAGCGCGACCAACTGCGGGCCAGCGCGGGCGCGGTCGACGAGGTCGGCGTCTTCGAGGACGTACGGCTCCCCTCCCCCAAGCTCTCGGCTGCGCTCGAGCAGGGAGGTACCCCCACCGCCCCCGTCGAGGCGGAACCCGTCGACGCGGCGGAGGTGCCCCTGCCGTCCCTCGGTGAGGCCGCCGCGCCCGCACCGCTGCTCGCCTCCCGGCTGAGCGCCTCCGCGCGCGCCACCCTGCGCTTCGCCGTCGCCCTGGGCGGCGAGGTGCCCCACCAGGCCCATCTGCCCGCCCTGGTCGGCGACACCCACGCGGATGCCGCGCTCGCCGAGCTGGCCGCCTGCGGACTGGTCTCCCCGGTCGGCTCCCGCTACCGCCTCGCTGCCGGTGTGCAGGCCCAGCTGGAGGCCGCCGGATACGTCGACGACGCCGACGGCACCGCTCTCACCGCCGCCCGGCACTACGCCTGGTGGGCCGGACATCCCTCCGTCACCCCGGAGCGGGTGTGCGCCGAGGCCGACGCCCTGCTCGCCGCGCTGGCCGCCGTGGTGCCCGCGACGACGCCCCCGGCCGAGGACGCGGAGAGCGGCACCGCCGTGGAGCTGGCCCGCACGGCCGCCCCGGCCTTCGCCGCGGGCCTGCACTGGAACGCCTGGGACCGGGCATTGCGCTCCGGCTCCGAGGCCGCCCGGCAGACCGGTGAGGTCTCCGAACAGGCCTACTTCCACCATGAGTTGGGCATACTCGCGCTCTGCGGCGGACAGCTTGACCGGGCCCGCGCCGAACTGGAGGCCTCCAACGGTCTGCGCGGCGCCCTCGCCGACAAGCGCGGCACCGTCGCCGGCCGTCGCGCCCTCGCCCTGGTCGCCGACCGCGCGGGCGACGTGCCCGGCGTAGGGGCCATGGCGGGCGAGGAGGTGCCCGACGCACGCCACGACGAGTCGGCGTCGCCGCCCGGCGGGGTCCCCGCGGCCTATCTGCCGGCGCTGCCGCCCGCGGGCGACACGCTGGTCACCCACCGGTCCTCGGACCCGGCGCCGAAGACCCGGGGTGGCGGCCTGCGGCGCGTGGCCCGGCGCAACCTTGTCGCCGCCGGTTCCGGCGCCCTGCTCGCCGCGGTGCTCGGCACGGTGGTCACCCTCGGCATGACGTCGCACGACAGCGCCGACGACCCGGCGAACAACGTGAGCGTCAACCCGTCGGCCAGTCAGGGCACCGACGACGGCAGCCTCGGCGCGGACCCGACGCAGGACGACGGCGGCAAGGGCGACACGGGCACGGCCACCAGCCGCCCGACGGACCCGGGTTCCCCGTCGGACACCCCCGAGCCCTCGGACCGGCCGAGCGGAACGAAGGGGTCGGGCGGCGGCAGCGGCGGCACCTCGCCGAAGCCGTCCAAGTCCAGCCCGCGCCCGACGTCCCCGAGCCCGACGTCTCCGCGGCCGTCGACCCCGCACTCCCCGTCGTCGACCCCGACCCCCTCGCCCACGCCCACGCCCACGCCGACCCCGTCGTCGACCCCGACGACCTCCAACTCGGCCAGCGGCCCCGCCCCCAGCTCCCCCGCCACGTCGAGCGGCTCGGCCCATGCGGTGATCTGAGTCCGCGCACAGGTCTCCCACGGCACATGAGGGCCGGGTCCCCGTCCGGGACCCGGCCCTCACCGTCGTACGTACCGAAGCCGCTCCCGGCGCCTCAGAACAGCCGCAGCTTGTCGTCCTCGATGCCCCTGAGCGCGTCGTAGTCGAGGACCTGGCAGCCGATGCCCCGGTCGGTCGCGAGGACCCGGGCCTGGGGCTTGATCTCCTGGGCGGCGAAGATGCCGCGCACCGGAGCGAGATGGGGATCGCGGTTCAACAGCTCGAGATAGCGGGTGAGTTGCTCCACACCGTCGATCTCGCCGCGCCGCTTGATCTCGATCGCGACGGTCTGGCCCTCGGCGTCCCGGCACAGGATGTCGACCGGGCCGATGGCGGTCATGTACTCGCGGCGGATCAGGGTGTAGCCGTCGCCGAGGGTCTCGATGCGGTCGGCGAGCAGCTCCTGGAGGTGTGCTTCCACGCCGTCCTTGATCAGGCCGGGGTCCACGCCGAGTTCGTGCGAGGAGTCGTGGAGGACTTCCTCCATGGTGATGATCAGCTTCTCGCCCGTCTTGTTGACGACGGTCCAGACGCCTTCCTCGTTGCCGGCCCCCTCCTTCAGCGTGCAGGGCGGCGACATCCAGTTGAGGGGCTTGTAGGCCCGGTCGTCCGCGTGGATCGAGACGCTGCCGTCCGCCTTGACCAGGATCAGGCGGGGGGCCGAGGGGAGGTGGGCGGTGAGCCGGCCGGCGTAGTCGACGGAGCACCGGGCAATGACGAGACGCATGGTCGGCAACGCTACTCGACACCGTGGCGCCCACGCGATTCGCCCACCTGTCTCCCGCCTCATCCCTCGCCGGAGACCCTCGGGGCCGCCCCTTTTGCTTTGGAAACTCTTGTTCATCCCTGGCCGATTGTGCCCCCAACGGGACCGGGCCAAGTACGCAATCTGCTGGTGTGGTCACCGTCCGTTGCCTACCGTAGTAAACGGGAGGTCGCGATATGTGTACGCAGCGTGTTCGGTATCGCGAACTCTCTTACCTGTCCGGCAACCCCTGCTCGTCGGGGGTGCGAGAGGAGAACCCATGTCGCTCGACGTCTCACCGGCCCTACTCGAACAGGCCGAGCGAGGCGAGGTCGACGAAGCTGACTTCGTCGACTGCGTCCGGACCTCCCTGCCCTACGCATGGGAGATGATCAGCTCCCTGGTGGCCCAGCTGAAGGTGGACGGCGGACAGTTCGCCGACAACCAGACGCCCCCGCCGGACGAGCAGGCACGGGGCCAACTGCTCCGCGTACTCGCGAGTGACGCCATACGCGGGGCGCTGCAGCGGCACTTCGGGGTGCGGCTGGCCTTCCAGAACTGCCACCGGGTGGCGGTGTTCCCGCTGGACGCCTCGGTCGACGAGACGCTGGCCCGCTTCACCTCGGTGCGCAGTCAGCTGCTGAACCAGTCCCCGGAGCTCCGGGACTGCTGAGGCGGAGCCCCGGGACCGCTGACGCAGTGAGCCGCTTGCTTGCCGCTCCACACGCGGGAGGTGCAATCGGTACAGGGGCGGCAAGCTCTCTGCGTGGCAAGGGTGTTGACCCGTACGACGGACGGTTCGTTCAGCGGAGGCCGGGGAGTACCTCCGCACCGAGCCGCCGGACGTTCTCCTCCGTCGCTGCCAGGTCGCCCGAACCCTCGACCATCAGGGCGAACCGGGTGATCCCGGTTCGCTCCGAGGTCGCCGCGAGCCGGTCGGCGCACAGTCGCGGGGTGCCCACCGGGTGCAGTCCGCAGAGCAGTTCGGTGTACGCCAGCGGGTCGCGCATCGCGCGCTCGCGGCCGTCCACCGTCACATGGGCTTCCAGGCCCTGCCTCAGCCAGCCCGGCATCGCCTTCAGCAGCGTCTCCGCCGCGTCGGTGCGCCGGTCCGCGATCTGGCAGACGCCCGCCGAGACATGGGCCGCGCCGAGGATCTCGTCCGTGGGCCGTCCCGCCGCGCGCGCGTATCGCCGCCACAGGGCGACCATCTCGGCCTTCTCCTCGTCCCCGATGTGCATACCGAGCAGCATCGGCAGCCCGCGCTCGGCCGCCAGGCGGACGGTCGCCGGCGAGGTGCAGGCGACGACGACCTCGGGACCCGGGGTGTCCGTCAGCGCCTCCGACGGGCGGGGTACGACGGGGACCTCACGGAAGGAGAACCGTTCCCCCGCGGCCGCGACCGCCGGTTCGCGCAGCCAGCGCACCAGCAGATCGAGTGATTCCGGGAACCCGTGCTCGTACGCCTCCAGGCCCGAGCCGAACACCTCCAGGTCCACCCAGGGCCCGCCGCGCCCCAGGCCGAGGGTGAAGCGGCCGCCGCTCGTCACATGCAGCAGCGCGGCCTGCTCGCCGAGGGCGACCGGGTGGACGGTGGGCAGTACGCTGACCGCCGTGCCGACCCGGATGCGGTGGGTGCGGCCCAGCAGCAGGGCGGCCATGGTGACCGCCGATGGACAGGTGCCGTACGGCACGAAGTGGTGTTCGCCCAGCCAGACGGTGTCCAGCCCCGCCTCCTCGGCGACCTCCGCCGAGCGGACCGCCCGGTGCAGGGCCTCCCCCTGGCCTTGGCCCGGGAACTGGGCCGCCAGCACAAAACTTCCGACGCGCATCGTTCTTTTCCTGCTTCCTTGGCGCTCCGACGCGGAGCTCCCCCACCCGGCATAACCGTCCGACACGTGCCGAGGACACGGCCTCGCGAAGAGATTTCCGGATTGTCTGCAGAACGGGTCGCCCTGGAGAGGGACTTGTGCGGGTTGGTTCCCTACGCGTGCCCCTGTCCGCGCCGCGTAGGCTGGACACAGCCCGTGCTTCCTGCATAGCCCCGAGAGGTGTCCCGTGTCCCCGCGTCGCAACCGAGCCAAGGGAGCCGGCTCGTCCGGCCGGAGCGCCGAGGAGGACCGCGGCGGCCGCTACGGCGGCTGGCAGTCCACGGAGAGCTGGCAGGGGGAGGAGTGGTACGTGCGCCATGTGGCCGGGGCGAGCGCGGGGGGCAAGACATACCGCTGCCCCGGCTGCGACCAGGTGATCCCCTCCGGCGTCCCGCACGTCGTGGCCTGGCCGGACCATGCGGGCGTCGACGACCGTCGGCACTGGCACAAGGCCTGCTGGAACGCGAAGGACCGCCGCACCACGCGGGTGCAGCGGTCCAGGAACGCGCCGAGATTCTGAGCTTCGTACGGCTCCATTCGGCTCCGTACGACCTACACGTCCCGCTTCTGCAGCAGCGCGAGCGCTCCGGCGAACGCGACGGCCGTCACGCCCAGGATGATCCACAGCGGGTCCCAGCCGGACGGGCCCTTCTCGCTGAGGGAGTTGGCGTAGAAGACGCTCAGCTGGTTGGGGATCGAGTACTCGAACAGGGCCTCGCGCACCTTCTCCAGCGACGCGGAGAACATGAACAGCGCGATCACCAGCGGGGCGAGCACGGCGCCGATCATGATGGTGATGGCGCCCGCCGAGTGCCGGATGATCGAGCCGACGACCAGCGAGAGCAGGCCGAGCAGGGCGATGTAGAGGCTGATGCCGACGGTGCCCTTGAGCCATTCGCCGCCGGACGGGGTCCGCGCCCCGTTTCCTTCCAGCAGCGACGCCTGGACCATGGCGACGAACGACGCGGCCGCGAGCGTGACCACGAAGGCGACGAGGAAGAACACGATCGCCTTGGCCGCGAGCACGCGCCCGCGGCTGGGGCAGGCGGTCATCGTCGTACGGATCATCCCCGTCCCGTACTCCGAGGCCGTGGTCAGCACGCCGAGCGTGATGATGCACATGCTGCCCAGGAGCAGCCCGAAGAAGCCGAGGCTCAGCGGGTTCTCGCCCGACAGGTCCGACGTGGAGTTGCTGACCACCGCACCGGCGAGCAGGCCGATGCCGACGACGAGGACCACGAACACACCGAGCGTCCACATCGTCGAACGCACCGACTTGATCTTCGTCCACTCGGAGGCCAGCGCATGCCCGAGGTGGGTGCGCACCACCGGGATCGGCGAGGTGTAACCGGGGTACTGCCCGCCGGGCGCCGCCTGCCAGTTCGGCGCGGCTGCGGCTGCCTGCGGCATCGGGGGCTGGTGGGTGCTCATCGGGCGTCCTCGGGCTTGGTCAGGTCGGCGGTGGCGGGAGCGGCGGCCGGCTGCGGTGACGATTCGGCGGCGGGGGCCGGGGCCGTGGGCGGCTGCTGGGGCGCCGCCGCGGCGGGCTGCGCGTACGGGTTCGGCTGTCCGGCCCCCGGGGCCCCGACGGGAGCGCCGGGAGCGCCGTACAGCCCCGTGGGTGCCGCGCCCGGCACCGGCCCGCCGCCCTGCTGGGGCGGCGGCGGGGCGTACCAGCCCGGCTGGCCCTGGCCCGGTACCGGCATCGGGGGCTGGGCGCCGGGCGGCAGCGGCTGCTGGAGTCCGGCCTTCTGGTCGACGGTCGAGCGGTAGTCGACGGCGCCCTGCGTCATCCGCATGTACGCCTCCTCCAGGGAGGCCTGGTGCGGCGACAGCTCCCACAGCCGTACGTCGGACTCGTGCGCCAGGTCGCTGATGCGGGGGAGCGGGAGTCCCGTGACGCGCAGCGCCCCGTCCTGCTCCGGCATCACATGCCCGCCCGCCTCGGTGAGCGCGGAGGTCAGCTTCTCGCGCAGCTGGGGCTCGGTGTCGGGCGTCCGGACGCGCGCGAAGTCGGCCGAGTTCGTCGAGATGAAGTCCTTCACGCTCATGTCGGCGAGCAGCTGGCCGCGTCCGATGACGATGAGGTGGTCGGCGGTCAGCGCCATCTCGCTCATCAGGTGGCTGGAGACGAACACGGTCCGTCCCTCCGCCGCCAGCGCCTTCATCAGATTGCGCACCCAGAGGATGCCCTCGGGGTCGAGGCCGTTGACCGGCTCGTCGAACAGCAGCACCTGCGGGTCGCCGAGCAGCGCCGCGGCGATGCCGAGCCGCTGCCCCATGCCGAGCGAGAAGCCCTTGGACCGCTTCTTCGCCACGTCCTGCAGGCCGACGACCCCGAGCACCTCGTCCACCCGCCGGGCCGGGATGCCCGACAGCTGGGCCAGGCACAGCAGGTGGTTGCGGGCGTGCCGGCCGCCGTGCACGGCCTTGGCGTCCAGCAGTGCGCCGACCTGGCGGGGGGCGTTGGGCAGCTTGCGGTACGGGTAGCCGCCGATCGTCACGGTGCCCGCGGTCGGGTTGTCCAGTCCCAGGATCATCCGCATGGTCGTCGACTTGCCCGAGCCGTTCGGCCCGAGGAAGCCGGTGACGGCTCCGGGCCGCACCTGGAAGGAAAGGTTGTACACGGCGGTCTTGTCGCCGTAGCGCTTGGTCAGGCCGACAGCCTCGATCATGCTCCGCACCCATCGAAAGGTTCAGGACAGCGGGGCACACGCCCCCGTAAGGGTTAGGAGGATAACCGGGCGCTGACGGTTCCGCCCAAGGGCAGGTAAAACATCAGGCGTCGCGCTTCTTCAGCAGAACGTAACCGCCCGCGATCGCGGCGACGACCCACAGCACCATGATCCCGAGCCCGCCCCAGGGGCCGTAAGGGGTGTCGTCGTCGACCCGGGGGACCACCTGCATGATCCGGCTGCCGGCCTGGTCCGGCAGGAACCGGCCGATCTTCTTGGTCGCGTCCACGTTGCCGAGGATGTTGGAGATCAGGAAGAAGAACGGCATGAGGATGCCGAGCGACAGCATCGGCGAGCGCAGCATCGAGGCGACGCCCATCGAGAACATCGCGATGAGGGTCATGTAGAACCCGCCGCCGAGGACCGCCCGCAGCACCCCGGGGTCGCCGATCTCCGTCCGGTGGGAGCCGAGCATCGCCTGCCCGAGGAAGAAGGCGGCGAAGCTGGTGACCATGCCGACGGCCAGCGCGAGCCCGGTGGCCACCGCGATCTTGCTGAACAGAAAGGTGCCGCGCTGCGGTACGGCGGCCAGCGAGGTGCGGATCATGCCGGTGCTGTACTCGTTCGACACGACGAGCACCCCGAACACGATCATCGCCAGCTGCCCGAGCGTCATGCCCGCGAAGCTGATGAAGGTGGGGTCGAAGGAGACCCGCTCGCGGACGGGCATCTTGTCGAACTGGCTCCTCGACAGCGCCGAGATCAGCATGCCGAGGGCGACGGTGACGACCACGGCGAGGGACAGCGTCCACACGGTGGACGCGACGGACCGGATCTTCGTCCACTCGGACCGGACGACCTGTGCGACCACCACGGTTCAGGCTCCCTTCCAGTCGGCGCCCCAGTCCTGCTGGACGGGGGTGGTGTCCGCGTGTGCGTGGTACTCCACCGACTCCGCCGTCAGCCGCATGAACGCCTCCTCCAGGGAGGCCTGCTGCGGGCTCAGCTCGTGCAGCACGATCCCGCCTCGCGCGGCCAGCTCACCGATCTGCTCGGCCTTGCCGCCGTCCACCTCCAGCGTGCCGCCGCCGGACTCGACGGCGGTGATGCCGCCCTCGTGCAGCGCGTCGAGCAGCCGCTCGCGCTGTGGGGTGCGGATCCGGACGTACGACCGCGAGTTCTGCCGGATGAAGTCGGCCATGGAGGTGTCGGCGAGCAGCCGCCCCTGACCGATGACCACGAGATGGTCGGCGGTCAGCGCCATCTCGCTCATCAGGTGGCTGGAGACGAACACGGTCCGGCCCTGCGCGGCCAGCGATTTCATCAGGTTGCGGATCCAGTGGATGCCCTCGGGGTCGAGCCCGTTGACCGGCTCGTCGAACATCAGGATCCGGGGATCACCGAGCAGTGCGGCCGCGATGCCGAGCCGCTGTCCCATGCCCAGCGAGAACCCCTTGGCCTTCTTCCGCGCCACGGCCGTGAGCCCCACGGTGTCCAGCACCTCGTGCACGCGGCTCCTCGGGATGCCGTTGCTCTGCGCGAGGCACAGCAGATGGTTGAACGCGCTCCGCCCGCCGTGCACCCCCTTCGCCTCGAGCAGCGCCCCGATGTACGTCAGCGGGTCCTTCAGCTGGTCGTAGTGCTTGCCGTCGATATGGACGTCGCCCGCGGTGGGGTGGTCGAGTCCGAGGATCATCCGCATGGTGGTGGACTTCCCGGCGCCGTTGGGCCCGAGAAACCCCGTGACGATGCCCGGCCGCACGGCGAAGGTCAGATTGTTGACCGCGACCTTCTCGCCGTACCGCTTGGTCAGCCCCGCCAGCTCGATCATGCGGACACGCTAAGACGCGACGAAGCCCCCTGCCACCGGAGCGGCAGAGGGCTTCGTCCCGTCGTGTCGGCGTACGCCTGGGGTTACCGGGACTGCTGGGCCGGAACACCCCGGGAGATCGGCTCGTCCTCGGCCGGGGAGCCGGCGGCGGCCACCGCGGCGCCCGTGAGCGTGGCGAGCATCTCGCGGACGTTCGTCAGCTGGGCGTTGATGGAGTCGCGGCGGTTGGTCAGAGCGGCCAGCTCGCGCTCGGATTCCGAGCGGATCCGGTCGGCCTTGGCGTTGGCGTCGGCGACGATGTCCTCGGCCTGGCGCTGGGCCGTCTCGACCGTCTGGCGGGCACGGCGCTCGGCGTCGGTGCGCAGCTTCTCCGCCTCCAGACGCAGCTGCTCGGCGCGGTGCTCGATCTCGGCGAGACGCTTCTCGGCCTTGGCCTGACGGGAGGCCAGGTCGCGCTCGGACTGCTCGCGGCGCTTGGCGAGGTTCGTCTCGAAGTCGGCCGCGGCCTGGGCGGCCTTGGCGCGGGTCTCCTCGAAGAGGGCGTCGGCCTCCTCGCGCTTCGACTGCGCGTCCTTCTGCGCGTCGGAGCGCAGCTGCGAGGCGTCGCTCTTGGCCTTCTCGACGATCCGGACGCCGTCGTCCTCGGCCTTGGCCTTGCGCTCCGCGGCGAACGACTCCGCGTCGTTGCGCACCTGCTGGGCCGCCGACTCGGCGAGCTCGCGGTGCTGCTCGGCCGCGCGCCGGGCCTCGTCGCGCAGATCCTTGGCCTCCTCCTCGGCGAGGCGGAGGATCTTCTCGACCCGCGCACCGAGTCCGGCGTACGACGGCTCTGCGTCGGTCACCTGGGCCTGGGCGTTCTGTGTCTCGAGGTGGAGCTCCTCGATGCGCTTTTCCAGAGCGGTGATGCGGGCGAGAGCGCTGTCACGGTCGGAGACGAGCTTGGAGATCCGTTCGTCCACCTGAGCGCGGTCGTACCCACGCCGCACTAGCTCGAAGCCGTAGGGGGAAGTGTCGCTCATGGGGTTCCTGTCGAATGAGACCGGTGAGGTGATAGGTGGAATCCTAGGGGCCGAAGCGGTGTGTCATCGAGCGGATACGTGTTTGATCTGGAGAATGACACCTCTTTTGAGTGGTCAACCCGCGCACCGCTTGCCAACGACTCGGACAAAGGCCCCAGAAGGCAACGGAATCGACGGGTTCGGCTAGTCATCCGAAGACTTGCCACCCGAACGAGGCGTTCCGATCGATGCCCCCGCCTTGACGCCGCCGTCCTTGCCCGTGCCGGGCGCCTCGAATGACGTCAACGCCTCGAGCACGGTCTGGACACGGGAGATCTCCGCGTTGATGTCCTCGCGGCGGCGCACCAGGGTCTCCAGCTCACGCTTGCCCTCCTCGACCGTCTTCTTGGCCTCGCGGATCGCCTCGGCCTTGAGCTCCTCGGCCTCCCGCACGAGCGCGGCCTTCTTCTGCTCGGCCTCCTTGAGCAGCGTCTCGGCCTTCTTGACCGCGGCGATCCGGACCTTGCCCGCCTCGGAGTTGGCCTCCGAGACGATCTCCTTGGCCTTCGCCTGCGCCTTGGCGTGCTGCTCCTCGGCGGACTTGATGAGCGCGTCGCAGCGATCGCCGGTCGACTTCATGGTCTCGGACGCCTCGCGGCGGGCCCGCTCGTGCAGCTTCTCGATCTCGCTGGTGATGCGGTCGCGCAGCTCCTCCGCGCGCTCCCTTATGGCGGTGGCGTCCCGGCGGGCGCCGACGAGCAGCTCGTCCGCGTCCGTACGGGCCTTCTCCACCATGCCGTTGCCCTCGACCGTCGCCTCGGTGACGAGGCGCTCCGCCTCGCTGCGGGCGGCGCCGACCATGGTGTCCGCCTGCGACTCGGCGTCCGCGGTGGTCTGCAGCGCCTGCTGCTGCGCCTCGGTGAGTAGCTTGTCGGCCTCGGCCGTGGTCTCCGTGATGAGCGTGTCGACCTGCTCGGCCGCCTCGGAGCGCCGCTTGTTGGCGTCCTTGCGGGCCTCGTCCAGCGTCCGCTCGGCCTCCTCGCGGGCGGAGGAGACCAGCCGCTCGGCCGCCGCCTCCGCGTCCGCCCTGAGCCGCTCGGACTCGGCGCGGACCCGCTCGGCGTGCTGCTGCGCGGAGCCGACCGTCTGGGCGGCCTCGGCGCGCAGCCGCTCCGCGTCCCCGGTGGCGTCCGTGATCAGCTTCTCGGCCTTGGCGATGGCCTCCGCCCGGACCCGGTCGGCCTCCGCGATCGTCTCCGTCTGGAGCCGCTCCGCCTCGGAACGCGCCTCGGTGATGAGGGTGTCCGCCTGCGTCGCCGCGTCCGAGCGGATGCGGTTGGCGTCGTCGCGGGCGTCCGCGCGGGTGCGGGTCGCGTCCTGGTCCGCCTGGGCGATGGTGTCGGACGCTTCCGTCCGCACCCGCTGGGCGTGCGCGGCCGCGTCCGAACGCAGCCGCTCGGACTCGGCGATCGCCTCCGCCATCGTGCGCTCGGCGAGGCTCTTGGCCGCCTCCGACTCCTCGTTCGCCTCACGCCGCAGGCGGGTAGCGTCCTCGCCGGCCCGCTCCCGCTCGGCGTAGGCGTCGGCGCGGACGCGGTCCGCCTCCTCCTCGGCCTCCCGGCGCGTACGGTCCGCCGCGTGCTCGGCGGCGGAGCGCAGGCCGGTGATCTCCTCCTGCGCCTGCTCGTGCAGGCCGATGACGGAGTCCCGCACCTGCTGGGCGTGCTGCTCGGCCGCCGACACCATCTCGGTGGCGCGCCGGTCGGCCTCCTCGACCAGCCGGACGGCCTCGGCCTGCGCCTCCTCCACCCGGTTGCGTGCGGAGGCCAGCAGTTCCTCGCTCTGCTCGCGGGCCCGTTCGCGCTCCTGGTCGGCCTCCTGGCGGGCGGAGCCGAGGAGCTCCTCGGCCTCGCGGCGGCGCCGTACGGCCTCCTCCTGCGCGGCGGCCAGCGTCTCGGACGCCTCGGTGCCCAGGCGCTCGGCGGCGGCCTGCGCCTCCGCCCGTACCCGGTCGGCGGTGTCCTGGGCCTCCGACTTCAGCCGCTCGGCCTCGGCCGCGGCCTCCGAGCGCAGGCGTACGGCGACGCTCTCGCCCTCCGCCCGGGACGCGGACGCGTCGGCCGCCGCCTCGGTGCGCAGCCGCTCGGCCTCGGCCTCCGCCTGCTGCTGGAGCGTACGGATGCGCTCGGCGGCCTCGGCGCGCAGCCGCTCGGACTCCTCGGCGGCCTCCCGGCGGATGCGGGCGGCCTCGTCGCGGGCCTCGGACAGCGACTGCTCGGCGGAGGTGAGCCGGTCCTCGGCCTCGGTGTGCAGCCGGGTCAGCTCGTCGGCGGCCTCCAGACGCCGGGCCTCCACGGCGCGCTCGGTCTCCTCGCGCAGCTCGCGTGCGGCCCGCTCGGCGTCCTGCTTGAGCGCCTCGGCCTGCTCGTCGATCTCCGCGCGGTGCCGCTCGGCCTCCTTGCGGGTGCGCTCCAGGGTCTCCTCGGCCTGCCGGCGCAGCGTGGTGGCGCGCTCGATGGCCTCCGTACGGACCTTCTCGCTGTCCGTCGTGGCGCTCTGCCGCAGCTCGTCCGCGTCGGCCTTCGCCTTGGACAGCAGCTCCTCGGCGGACTTGGCCGCCTCCTCGATCTGCTGGACGGCCTCGCGCCGGGCCTCGGCACGGATGCTCTCGCCCTCGGCGACCGCGTCGGCACGCAGCTGCTCGGCCTCGCCGCGCAGCCGGCGCGCCTCCTCCTGCAGCTCGACCGTCTTGGCGCGGTACTCCTTGGTGTCGTCCTTCGCCGCGCCCTTGAGCTGCTCGGCGAGGTCGTGCGCCTCGGCCCGCAGCCGGTCCGCCTCGGTCTCCGCCTCACGGCGGATCCGCTCGGCCTCCTCGCCGGCCGCCTTGGTGGTCTTCCGGGCCTCCTCCGAGGCCCTGTTGAGGACGTCCTCCGCGGTCTTCGCGGCCTTGCCCAGCTGGGAGGCGGTCTCCTCGGCGGTGACGCTGCGGGCCTTCTCGCCGGCCTCGGCGAGGACCTTCTCCGCCTCGGCGCGGGCGTCCGCGACGATCTGCTCGGCGTCCGCCTTGGTGGACTCGGCCTCCTTCGTGGCCTCGCTGACCAGCCGGGCGACCTGCTCCTTCGCGGTGCGCGTGCGCTGCTCGTTGGTCGACTCCGCGTTGGCCAGCGCCTTGGCGGCGGCCTCCTTGGCCTCGTTGACCAGCTTCTCGGCCTCGGACTGCGCCTTGCGCACCGCCGCCTCGGCCTCGGCGATGCGCTGCTCGGCGGCCCGGCTCAGCTCGGTCGCCTGGCGGCGGGCGGTGTCCGACTCCGTCGCGGTGGAGCTGCGCAGCTGCTCGGCGTGGTCGGTGGCCTCCTGGGCCTGCGTGGACGCGGCGTTCAGCAGGCGCTCGGCGTCGGTCCGGGCCCGGCGCAGCAGCTGCTCGGCTTCCGCGCGCGCCGCCTCGGCGTCGCTCGTCAGCCGCTGCCGGGCCTCGTCGGTCAGCCGTTCGGCCTCGGCACGCGCGGCCGCCATGGCCTGCTCGGCCTCCGCACGGGACTCGTCGAGGAGCCGGCGGGCCTGGGACTCCGTACGGGCCCGTAGCTGCTCCGCCCAGGCCACGTTCTCGTTGACGTGCGACTCGACGGTCTGCCGGCGCTCGGCCAGCTCCTGGTCCAGCTGCTGGCGGCGGGCCACGGCCTCGGCGTGCAGCTCGGCCTGCAGCCGGGCGGCCTGCTCGGCGTGCTCCTGGAGGATGCGCTGGGTCTGCGCGCGGGCCTGGCTCAGCTCCCGCTCGGCGTCCATGCGCAGCTGGTCGGCCTGCATCTGCGCGTTCCGCAGCAGCTGCTCGGCCTGATAGCCGATGTCACCGCCGTCGAACGCGGGCCGGGACATGATGGTGCGCCGCGCCTCGTGCAGCTTGGCGCGCAGCACCTCGACCTGGTAGCCGAGGTCCTCGGCGTGCTGGATCGCCTTTTCCCGCTCGGTCTTCAGCCGCTTCATCTCGGCCTCGAACCGAGAGAGGTGGTCGACGTCAGCCGCCGGCTCTCGCTCCTGGCTCTCGTAGCCCCGCACTGCGCGGTCCCATCCGTCCCCTGGTAGCAGGCCTGTCCAAACGAGCTCCGTCCATCCGCCGAACGGGGCCCCCGGGGAATGGTGTCAGATCAACGGCTGAGCTCGGGCGCTGCTGCCCGACGCTCGCCCCCCGAAACCCGGACCCCGGCATGCGGCCGCCCGCGTGGTGGCGACGACCGCCCCCAACCCTACCGGCCCCTATGTACGAGGGTCAGTGCTCAGGTGACTCAACAGGCGCCGAAGTGACCAGTTCTGTCAGGACACCGTGGCAGTCCTTGGGATGCAGGAAGGTGATCCGCGACCCCATGGAACCGCGCCGTGGCTCCTCGTACAGAACGCGTACGCCCTTGTCACGGATGTCCGCGGCGTCGGCGTCGACATCCTCCGTACCGAAGGCGATGTGGTGGACGCCCTCGCCGTTCTTCGCCAGCCACTTCGCGACCGTGGAGTCCTCACGGGTCGGTTCGAGCAGCTGGAGGTACGAGGCCCCGCCGTCGGACGTATCGTTGATCTTGAGCATGGCCTCGCGCACGCCCTGCTCCTCATTGACCTCGGAGTGGAAAACCTCGAAGCCGTACGTGGCCCGGTAGAACTCGACGGTGGCGTCGAGGTCATGACAGGCGATCCCGATGTGGTCGATTCGCGTCAGCATGGATTCAGTGGAGCGCCCCGGAGGTGGTTACGCAACGTGCGCGCGATCACACCGACGGCCCGATGACGGGGCCCAGTACCGCTCAGTACATTCGAAGTAAACCCTCGTTCACTCCTCAGCTTTGTGCAGCTGGAAGGGGATCGCACCTCATGTCAGGAACGAACAGCACGACCTCCGTCATCGTCGCGGGTGCCCGCACCCCGATGGGGCGGTTGCTCGGCTCGCTCAAGTCATTCAGCGGGGCCGACCTCGGCGGCTTCGCGATCAAGGCTGCCCTCGACCGTGCGGGAATCGGCGGCGACCAGGTCCAGTACGTGATCATGGGTCAGGTGCTGCAGGCCGGGGCGGGGCAGATCCCGGCGCGCCAGGCCGCGGTCAAGGCGG
Source organism: Streptomyces sp. HUAS 15-9 (assembly GCF_025642155.1). NCBI lineage: Bacteria > Bacillati > Actinomycetota > Actinomycetes > Kitasatosporales > Streptomycetaceae > Streptomyces > Streptomyces qianjiangensis. The sequence continues at coordinate 6,007,770 of NZ_CP106798.1, forward strand.
GCATCCCGATGAGCGTCCCGGCGCTCACCGTCAACAAGGTGTGTCTGTCCGGCCTCGACGCGATCGCGCTGGCCGACCAGCTGATCCGCGCCGGTGAGTTCGACATCGTGGTCGCCGGCGGCCAGGAGTCCATGACCAACGCGCCCCACCTGCTGCCGAAGTCCCGCGAGGGCTTCAAGTACGGGGCGATCGAGATGCTCGACTGCATGGCGTACGACGGTCTGACGGACTCCTTCGAGGGAATCGCCATGGGCGAGTCCACCGAGAAGCACAACACGCGCCTGGGCATCCAGCGGCCCGAGCAGGACGAGATCGCCGCCCTGTCCCACCAGCGCGCCGCCGCCGCGCAGAAGAACGGCATCTTCGAGGCCGAGATCACCCCGATCGAGATCCCGCAGCGCAAGGGCGAGCCGGTCGTCTTCAGCAAGGACGAGGGCATCCGCGGCGACACGACCGCGGAGTCCCTGGGCAAGCTGCGCCCGGCGTTCACCCGGGACGGCACGATCACCGCCGGCACCGCCTCGCAGATCTCGGACGGTGCGGCGGCCGTGGTCGTGATGAGCAAGGCCAAGGCCCAGGAGCTCGGCCTGGAGTGGATCGCGGAGATCGGCGCCCACGGCAACGTGGCAGGGCCGGACAACTCGCTCCAGTCCCAGCCCTCCAACGCCATCCTGCACGCCCTGAAGAAGGACGGCCTGGAGGTCTCCGACCTGGACCTCATCGAGATCAACGAGGCGTTCGCCGCGGTCGCGGTCCAGTCAATGAAGGACCTTGGCGTTTCCACCGAAAAGGTGAACGTCAATGGCGGCGCCATCGCCCTCGGCCACCCCATCGGTATGTCCGGTGCCCGTCTCGTGCTGCACCTGGCGCTGGAGCTGAAGCGCCGCGGCGGCGGGGTCGGCGCGGCCGCGCTGTGCGGCGGCGGCGGTCAGGGTGACGCGCTGATCGTCCGGGTACCCAAGGCCTGAGTCCCCGTACGACAAGCAAGCGGTACGTCTCGTAAGCGAACGGAGCTGTGATGCAGGACGTCTCCTCTCTGGTGGCCCAGGCCAGGGAAGGTCGGCCGCGGGCCGTGGCCCGGCTGATCTCCCTGGTGGAGGGGGCGTCCCCGCAGCTCAGGGAGGTCATGGCGACGCTCGCGCCGCTGACCGGCAACGCCTACGTGGTGGGTCTCACCGGCTCCCCGGGCGTCGGCAAGTCGACGTCCACCTCAGCGCTGGTGACCGCGTACCGCAAACAGGGCAAACGGGTCGGCGTCCTGGCCGTCGACCCGTCGTCCCCCTTCTCGGGCGGAGCCCTGCTCGGAGACCGCGTCCGGATGTCGGAGCACGCCTCCGACCCCGGCGTCTACATCCGCTCCATGGCCACCCGCGGCCATCTGGGCGGCCTGGCCTGGTCGGCGCCGCAGGCGATCCGCGTCCTGGACGCGGCGGGCTGCGACGTGATCCTGGTCGAGACGGTCGGCGTGGGCCAGTCGGAGGTGGAGATCGCCTCCCAGGCCGACACCTGCGTCGTCCTCCTCGCACCTGGGATGGGCGACGGCATCCAGGCGGCCAAGGCCGGAATCCTGGAGATCGGCGATGTGTACGTGGTCAACAAGGCCGACCGCGACGGCGCAGATGCCACGGCCCGCGAACTGAACCACATGCTCGGTCTGGGCGAGTCCCGCGGCCCCGGCGACTGGCGCCCGCCGATCGTCAAGACGGTCGCCGCCCGCGCCGAGGGCATCGACGAGGTCGTGGAGGCCTTGGAGAAGCACCGGGCGTGGATGGAGGAGCGGGGCGTCCTGACCGAACGCCGACTGGCCCGCGCCTCCCGCGAGGTCGAGACGATCGCGGTCACGGCCCTCCGCGAGCGCATCGGCGACCTGCACGGCGACCGCCACCTGGGTGCGCTGGCGGAGCGCATCGTGGCGGGTGAGCTGGACCCGTACCGCGCGGCGGACGAACTGGTGGAAGGCCTGACGGAACGCTGACGGTCGCCATCGGCGAGGGCGCGTGGAGGCCTTGGAGAAGCACCGGGCGTCGGCCGGCCTGCGCGTCCCGTGGGGTCGAGACGATCGCGGTGACGGCTTTGTGTGAGCGCATCGGTGAGCTGCGTGGCGACCGTCACCTCGGTGCGCTCGCGGAGCGCAGTGTGGAGGCCTTGGAGGAGCATCGGGCGCGGGTGGAGGGGCGGCCGGGCGTCGGCCGGTCCGCGCCTTCCGCGAGGTCGAGACGATCGCGGTGACGGCTTTGTGTGAGCGCATCGGTGAGCTGCATGGCGACCGTCACCTCGGTGCGCTCGCGGAGCGCAGTGTGGAGGCCTTGGAGGAGCATCGGGCGCGGGTGGAGGGGCGGCCGGGCGTCGGCCGGCCTGCGCGTCCCGTGGGGTCGAGACGATCGCGGTGACGGCTCTGTGTGAGCGCATCGGTGAGCTGCATGGCGACCGTCACCTCGGTGCGCTCGCGGAGCGCAGTGTGGAGGCCTTGGAGGAGCATCGGGCGCGGGTGGAGGGGCGGCCGGGCGTCGGCCGGTCCGCGCCTTCCGCGAGGTCGAGACGATCGCGGTGACGGCTTTGTGTGAGCGCATCGGTGACCTGCATGGCGACCGCCAACCCGGTGCGCCGGCGGAGTTGGATCCGTATCGCGGGGCGGGCGAACTGGTGGAAGGTCTGACGGAGCGTTGGCGGTCGCCAACCCCGAGGCGCGGCTGCTAATTTGATCCGCATGTTCCTCTCCTTGGCGTAGAGCGCACACCGCGCCGCGACGACCACCGGTTGTCGAGGCGATCAGGTGTCCCCGCTCCGTCTCCTTCCGAGGAACCGCACGCATGTCCGCGCCCGCTTCGCCATGCCCCGCCCCCACCTCACGACGGCCCTCGTACGCCGCCGTCCTGCGCGTCCCGCACGCGCGCCGCACCTTCGCCGCCGCCCTGGCGGCCCGTCTCTCCTACGGCACGGTCGCGCTGTCCGTGCTGCTGTCGGTGACCCGGGCGACCGGCTCGTACGCCGCTTCCGGCGCCGTGATGGCCGTCTTCGGCGCCTCGGCGGTCCTGCTGATGCCCGTACGGGCCGCCCTCGTCGACCGCCACGGCCCGCGCCGCTCCCTGCTCCCCATGGCGATGGCCCACAGCGCCCTGCTCTGCGCCCTGGCGGCTCTGACCTGGCATCCCGGAGCATCCCCGGTGACGCTCGCCGCGGTCACGGCCCTCACCGGCGCCTGCGCGCCCCCGCTCGGCCCCACCATGCGCGCGGTGTGGGGCGAACTCGTCGGTGACCGGCGGCTCCTGCAGCGCGCCTACAGCCTGGACGGTGTCGCGGAGGAACTGCTGTTCGTCTCCGGACCGGCCCTGGTCGGCGTCCTGCTGCGCTTCGGCCCGCCGCCCGTCGGGCTGCTGCTCAGCGCCGCGCTGATGGTGACCGGGACCTGTGCGTTCGTGACGTCACCGGCGGTGCGCGGCACCCGGCGCCCGAAGCCGGGGGGCGTACGCCGGGGGCGCGGATTGCCACCGGGACTGCTTCAACCGGTGGCCGCGGCGGCGGGCCTCGGCCTAGCCCTGAGCGGTGCGGAGCTGCTCGTGACGGCCTTCGCACGGCAGCGGTCGTACGACGACGCCGTGGTCCCCTGGATCATCGGCGCCCTCTCCGTGGGCAGCGCGGCGGGCGGCCTGCTGAACGGGGCGATCGCCTGGCGCGCCCCGGCGCGGGAACGCCTGCCGTGGTTCATGGCGGGCGCGGGCGTGACCCTCTCCCTGGCGGGTCTGGCCACGGGGCCATGGACCCTCGCCGCCGCCATGAGCTGCGCGGGCGCCTTCGTCGCCCCGACCCTGACGACGGCGTACCTCCTCGCGGAGGAGACGGCCGAGGAGGCAACCCGGACCCGGGCGGGGGCCTGGGTCAACGCGGCCGTGAACGCGGGCAGTTCGACCGGCTCGATGACGGCAGGCCTGCTGCTCGGCCGAGTTCCCCTGTGGGGGTGCTTCGTGCTGGCGGGCGCGGTGGCCGTGGTGACGGCACCGGCCTGCCGCCCTGCCCCGCCCACCCGGGCCGGCCTCAGCGCCGGGCAGCAGACGGCAGACGGGACCTGAACCGCCCCGTCTGCCGCCAGGCCGCTCGCTCGGACCGCCGTCAGGGACGCCCCCGCTGCCCCCGCAGATGCTCGGCGATCGGCTTCAGCGCCTTGTCCAGCTCCGCCAGCGCGTCCGTCGACAGCAGATCGATGAAATGCCTCCGCACGGACGCCACATGATGCGGTGAGACCTTCTGCATCGTCTCCATGCCGTGCTCGGTGAGCACGGCGTAGAGCCCGCGGCGGTCGGACTCGCAGTTCTCGCGCCGCACGAGGTTCGCGTTCTCCATGCGCGTGATCTGGTGCGAGAGGCGACTCTTGGACTGGAGGGTGGCGGACGCGAGATCGCTCATCCGCATCCGTACGTCCTCCGACTCGGACAGATTCACCAGGATCTCGTAGTCGTTCATTGTCAGGCCGAACGGCTGCAGATCCTTTTCGAGCTGGTACGTCAACAGCCTGTTGACCTCCAGGTGGGTGCGCCAGGCGCACTGCTCCGCATCGGTCAGCCAGCGCGTGGCCGTGTCGGTCTCCATGAATGAAGTCTACCTAAGAAGTTGAAAGATGAACTAGTGAGGGCGGTGTGACAGTGCGCACGCGTTCGACGTCACACTCCGCAGACTACCGCTCACAGCCCGAAGCGACGCTGGAGGTCCCCCAGCTGTCCGGGAAGGCGCGGTGCGCCCGGAGCCTGTCCGTGACCTCCGGGTACCCCGCTGCCACCGGGTACGCCGGGCTCGTGCGGAACCGCTCCCGTGGCCTGCTCGGCCATGAGGGTTTCGGTCGACTGGAGCAGGACGGTGCCCGCCCCCACGAACTCGAACTGATGCTCCTCCCCGGAGGCCCCGCCGAGGCCCGTCATTGCACGTAGACCGCCCATTACGCCGGTCAGGTAACCGTGGTCGTAGTGGTGGCACGGCGAGGGGCAGTCGGCCCACCCGACCAGTGCCTGAGGGTCCACCCGGATCGGAGGTTCCATGAACACCACCGGGCCGTTAGATGCGGCCACGAACTTGCCGGTTCCGATAAGGGTCAGAAAACCCGGCACGATCGACTGTTTGAGCGCGAGACTTGGCTGAAAAGCGAGCAGGTTGCCCGAGCGAATGGTCAGGTTGCCGTCGTCCAAGTCATACGAATTCACGTCGAAGGCCCGGTCGGCGAGGAGCATCTTGCCCGAGCCCTCCGCCACCACCCAGTCGCTCGCGTGCAGAGGCGAATGGAACGCCGAACGGACAAGTCGGTCGAGTCGACCGTGCCCGACGCCGTTGAACTCGATCGCCCCGTAGTAGGCGATCATCTTCCCCTTCTGCAGGAACCACTGCCCGCTCTTGAGCTCCACGCAGAACGTGTACTTGTTGACGTTGTCGTCGACGGGCAGCGTCATGGGGTCGTGGATCACGGGGCCGGCCGCCCCGCCCCCCGGATACGTGGTCACAGCTTCTCCTCCGAGGCCTGGACGTACACCGTGCCGCTTCCGCTCAGCTCCAGCTGGAACGCCTCGCCGGAGCCGCGCCCCACCATGTCGCGCCAGCCCAGCGCGGTCGACAGCTTGTTGCGCACGTCGCCGTGGTGGGCGACATAGGCCTGCGGATCGACATGGACCGGGCGCTGCGGAGTGATGGGAATCTCGAACACGCCCCCGTGCGCCATCACGGCGACGGCCCCGTGCCCCTTGAGGGTGGTCGTGAACAGCCCCTGCCCCGTCACCTGTCCCCGGACCATCCCCATGACCCCGCCCTGCGAGCCCATGAACATAGTCCCCTGCTGGAGCGTGCCCTCGAAGGCGAGCAGCCGGTCGGCCTCGACGTAGAGGGTGTCGCCGGAGAGGTTGATGACCTGGACGTGATGGCCGCCGTGCCCGAAGAAGACGGTGCCGCTGCCCTCCACGGTCATCAGCGGGGTGGCCTCGCCGGCGACGCGGCGGCCGATCATCGACATGATCCCGCCCTGGCCGCCCTGGACGTTGGGCGTGAAGGAGACGTCGCCCTTGTAGGCGAGCATGGCCCCGCGCTGACTGAACAACCGCTGGCCGGGCAGCACCGTGGCCTCGACCATCTTGGAATTGATCTCCCGAAGGGCCATCTCACACGTCCCCCGCGATCGTGTTCCGCTCGCTCGGCTGCACGTACACCAGTCCGTCCCCCTCGAACCGGATCTGGAAGGCCTCGCCGCCGCCCTCACCGAAGAACGTGCGGAACGTCACACCGGACTGGAAGGACTGCCGTACGTTCCCCTGGTGGGCGATGTAGGCCCCCGGGTCGACGATCAGCGGGTACTGGGAGCTGACCCGCAGCACGACGGCCGGTCCGTCGGAGGTGATGGCCGCCTGACCGTGTCCCTCGACGGTGGTCGTGAACAGCCCGTTGCCCTGGGAGGCCCCCCGCAGTCCGGTGAAGGTCGTCCCGGTGCGCAGCCCGGCGTCGGTCGCGAGCAGATTGCTCGACTCCACGTACAGCTTGTCCCCCTGGAGATTCACGAGGTTGATCTCGGACGCACGGTCCGCGAACCAGCAGGTCCCGTGTCCCTTCACCTCCATCACGGTCATCTGCTCGCCGGTGAGCCGCCGGGTCACCATCCCCCTGAGCCCCTCACCGCCGCCGCTCAGCTTCTTGAAGGCCATCTGCCCGTCGTACGCGACCATCGAGCCGTTCTTCGCCTTCACGGCGTCCCCGGTCATGTCGACGGCGAGTACCTTGCTTCCTTGAAGTCGGAACATCGCCACGCAGCGACGGTAGCGGCGGACGGCCGATGACGGACAGACCCCTCTCCCCGGGACCGGTGGGGCGTTTGCCACAATGGGCAAACGTTTGTGCTTGCGTTCACAAACCGCGCCACCCGCCGCCGCACGAACCGTAGACCTCCCCCTCCCACTGAAGGTGATTCGTGGACATCAAGACCGCCACCGCCCTCCGCCGCCTCCGCCTGATCTCCGCCCCCGAGGCCGTGTCGTTCCTCATCCTGCTGCTCTGCTCGGTACTGAAGCGGACCACGGACTTCAACGCGGTGCCCGTGATGGGCGCGGCCCACGGTGTCCTGTTCATCCTGTACGTGATCTTCTGGGCCGACGCCTGGAACCGCACCAAGTGGAGCGGCAGGACCGCGGCGTTCTACTTCGTCCTGTCCGTGCTGCCCACCGGTGGCTTCTTCGCCGAGCGCAAGCTGCGCCGCGAGGCCGAGTCCGCGGTCATCGCCGCCCGCGCCCGCAAGGAAGGGATCGTGAACGCATGATCGTCGCCTTCTCCGTGACGCCTCTGGGGGTCGGCGAGGACGTGGGGGAGTACGTCGCCGACGCCGTGCGTGTCGTCCGTGAGTCGGGGCTGCCCAACCGCACCGACGCGATGTTCACCTCCATCGAGGGGGAGTGGGACGAGGTCATGGCCGTGGTGAAGCGTGCCGTCGCCGTCGTGGGGGAGCGCGCGCCGCGCGTGTCGGTCGTCCTCAAGGCCGACATCCGTCCCGGTGTGACCGACGGTCTCACCTCCAAGGTGGAGACGGTCGAGCGCCATCTGGCCGGCTAGCCGGCCAGATGGCCCCGCGCAGAACCCCCGGTCCCCAGGGCCGGGGTTTTCTCGCGCCCTGTGTTTGAGCGACCGCTCAAAGAGGTGTATTTTCCTGGCCAGATGGTTTGAGCGGTCGCTCAAAAATCTGGCTGACATGGGGGAACACCGAATGAGGAGCAAGGCGCTCTATATCGAGGCGCGGATCCGCGCCGACCTCGACGACCTGTGGGCCCGCACCCAGGACCCCGCCCTGCACCAGCGCTGGGACCTCCGTTTCACCGAGATCGACTACCTCCCGCGCGCGGAGGGCGAGCCGCAGCGCTTCCGGTACGCGACGCGCCTCCTGCCGTTCCTCACCGTCTCCGGCACCGGAGTCTCCGCCGGCGAGAAGGAGCGCCCCGACGGCACCCGCACCTCCGCCCTGCGCTTCACCTCCCCGCACCCGCTATCGCTGATCGCCGAGGGCAGCGGCTACTGGCGCTACGTCCCCGAGGCCGACGGCGTGCGCTTCCTCACCGGCTACGACTACCGCCCCCGCTGGGGCGCTTTCGGGGCGCTCGCCGACCGGGTGCTGTTCCGTCCGCTGATGGGCTGGGCGACCGCGTGGTCCTTCGACCGGCTGCGGCTGTGGCTGGAGCGCGGGATCACCCCCGAGCGGGCGCTGCTGAACTGGCTCGCCGAACTGACGGTCCGCGCGCTCGTGCTCGCCGCCGGCTGCGCCGGACTCGGCCTCAGCTCCCTCGTCGGCCTGCTCGGGGCGCTCGCGCCCACCGTGGCCTTCCTGTGCCCGCTCCTCCTCCTCGTCGCGATCTCCCTGGCCCTCTTCATGGCACCGCGCTCCGGCACCCCGGCCGCCCGCCGCTGTCGGCGCACCCCGCCCTCGCGCGTGCGCGCCCCCCGACTGCTGTGCACCCTGGAGAACCCGTCTTGAGCTCGATGTTCCGCACGGTCATGGGCGCCGGCTTCGACCGCCTCCACCCTCAGCTGCGACGCCGTTTCTCGGTGGGCCTGGCGAGCGGTGAGGCCTGCACCGGCCGGGGCGTGATGGACCGCATCTGGCACGGCGGGGCCTTCGTGAAGCCGTTCCTGGCCCTCGGTACCACCCGTAACATCCTGGTTCCGCGCGAGGGCAGGAACATTTCTTTCAAGATCGAGAATGTGCCCTACGAGGACACCTTCGGGCGTGAGACGGTGACGTTCGTGCGCACCTTCGACCTGCCGGGACGCTCCCGCCGCTTCGACGCCCAGATGGTGCTGAGCCCCAAGGGGGACCGCATCCTCGACTATCTCGGCACCCACCAGCACCTCGCCAGCGAGCTGCACTTCCGCGCCGAGCCCGACGGCTCCTTGCTCATCCGCTCCGGCGAACACCGCTTCCGGGAGGGCGCGGTAGACGTCCGGGTGCCCGAACTCATCGGCGCCACGGCCGAGGTGCGGGAGTCCTACGACGACGCGGCGGGCCGCTTCCGCATCCGCGTACGGGTGGTGAACAAGTACTTCGGCCCGCTCTTCGGCTACGAGGGTTCCTTCACGGCGTCCTACACGGACATCCGGACCTGTGGCGTACGACCCGGTCTGCGCCCGGTGCGCGAGGAGTCCCGCGCATGAGCCCGGAGACGGTGAAGTCCCAGGAGACCAAGACCAAACTCCTGGAGGGCGCGCTGCGGACGCTCACCGAACAGGGCATCGCCAAGACGTCGGCCCGAACGGTCGCCGCGGCCGCCGGAGTCAACCAGGCGCTCGTCTTCTACCACTTCGGATCCGTGGACGAACTCCTCGCCGCCGCCTGCCGCTACGGCGCCGAGAAGGCGGTGGCCCGCTACCGCGGCCGCCTTGCCGCCGTCGCCTCCCTGTCCGAACTCCTCGCCGTCGGCCGTGAGATACACGAGCAGGAGCGGGCGGGGGGCCATGTGGCCCTCCTCGGCCAGCTGCTCGCCGGTGCCCAGACCCACGAGAGCCTGCGCCCGGCCACCGCCGCGGGCCTCGACCTGTGGATCACCGAGATCGAGCAGGTGCTGAGGCGGGTGCTCGCCGACACCCCCTTCGGCGAGTTCACCGACCCGGCGGGGCTGGCCCGCGCCCTCGCCGCCTCGTTCGTCGGCATCGAGCTGTACGAGGGGGTGGACGAGGCCGGCGCCCACGCCGCCCTCGACGCCCTGGAGCAACTCGGCGCCCTCGTGGCCGCCCTGGAGGAACTCGGTCCCGTCGGCCAGCGCGCGGTCCGCCATCACCTGCGCCGCGCCGGCCGCCGCTGACGGCCCCTCGCAAGGTGCCCTACTCGCTCGACGCCAGCATGATCCCCAGCGGTGTCCGCTCGTACAGCACCTGGTGCCCGTAGCGTCGCGAGGTCAGCAGGCCCGAGTCCCGGAGCACCGTCAGATGCGCGGACACCGAGGACGAGGCGAGCCCGAGGCGGTGGGCGAGGGCGGTGGTGGTCGACGGTTCGTCCAGCGCCGTGAGCACGGCGGCCCGGCCTCGGCCCAGGAGCCGTACCAGTGTGTCCGGGGCGCGGTCCGCGGGCTCGGACCACAGCCCGCCGATACCGCGGGCCGGATAGACCAGGGCGGGCTGCCAGGGCGGCTCGAAGCCGGTGACGACGTCGGGCCAGCTGAACACGCTCGGCATCAGCACCAGGCCCTGCCCGCCGAGGTGCCGCTCGTACTCGCCCGCCGACTCGACGGTCAGCGTCCCGGCGTGCCAGCCGAAGCGCCGGCTGAGCTCTGGCAGCAGGCCGCCCAGGCCGACCTCGGCCAGCCGCCGGGAGTGGAAGGCGACATCGGCCTCCAGCAGGGCGCGCAGCCGGGGCCAGTCCGGTTCGACCAGGACGTGCCAGGCCTGTTCCATCGCGACGGCCAGCTCCCGCACCATCCGCTCCGGGTCGGCCAGCCAGGCCCGGCCGTACGGCGACTCCAGCGCGCCGGGGGTGTCCGCGAGCGACCGGGCCGTGTCCGCGCGGGCCGCCTCCGGATCGGCCGCGCGCACGGCCGCGATCTCCTCCTCGAAGGTGGCCGCCGGACCGAGCGGGGGCGAGCCGAGCCAGTCGGGGGAGTGGCCGCGGCGCGGCATCAGCAGCCACAGCGGGGTCAGATCGAGCTCGGCGGCCGCCCGGCGGATCCGGCGCAGCCAGGGCGCGTGGTACCCGTGCCGGTCCGGGCGCTTGAGCGTACGCACCGCGTCCTGCGTCTCCCACAGCGGCGACACCGCGAACCGGCACCTGAGAAAGTCCGCGTCCTCGAAATACAGGCGCGACGGCACGGCGGACCTCCCCAGAATGACGACATGAGAACCGAAGAGGACACCCCGCCGGTGGAACGCATTCTCCTCGTCGAGAGCCGTGCCGACGACGGAGCCCTCGCCGCCCTCGGGCATCAGCTCCCCGAGCGGTCCGGCAACGAGGAAGCCCTCTTCCTTTCGTACAACTATGCGGACGTACCGCTGGGGCGACGCTACGACTGCTGCTTCCGGCGAGCGGACGAGAGCGACGTCGCCCGGGTCGCGGTCACGGTCGTCGCGGTGACCCAGCAGTTCGGCCGGATGTTCGACGAGATCCCGCACGGCTGGAAGACCCTGACCGTGCTGCGATTCGAGCCGGAGATCCCGGCGCTGATCCGCGACCTGCCGGCGGCCTCCGCCTGGTTCGAGCAGCGCGTCTCGCTCTACATCTCCGACCAGGAGACCTGGCAGGTGCGGACCGCGAGCTGAACTTCTGAGATTCGGCCCACACCGAATCTCTAGGGGCCGGGCCCCCGGCGCCTGCACGCTGCCGTCCATGTCAGCCGTGCAACACAGACCGGTGGCGCAGCCCGCCGGCTATGCCCGTGTCTTCGCCGTGCCCGAGTTCCGGGCCGTCTTCGCCGCCCACACGCTGTCCATGCTCGGCGTGATCGTCAGCGAGATCGCGCTGTCCGTGCTCGTGTACGACCTCACCGGCTCGCCACTGCTGAGCGCGCTCGCCTTCGCGCTCGGCTTTCTGCCGTATCTCGTCGGCGGCACCCTGCTCTCCGGCGTCGCCGACCGCTTCCCGGCCCGGCGGGTGCTGGTGGTGTGCGACCTGGTGTGCGCGGGGTGCGTCGCGCTGATGGCGCTGCCGGGGGCGGACATCGCCGTCCTGCTCGCGCTGCGCTGCGGCCTCGCCGTCGTCTCCCCGGTGTTCGCGGGGACACGCATGGCGACCCTCGCGGACATCCTCGGCGACGGCGACCTGTTCGTGCTGGGCCGGTCCCTGCTGCGGATCGTCGCGCAGAGCTCTCTGCTGGTCGGATACGGCCTGGGCGGGCTGCTCCTCACCGTCGTGGCACCGCGGCACGCGCTGCTGATCACCGTCGGCACCTTCCTGGCCTCGGCCGCGCTGCTGCGCCTCGGCACCCGGCGGCGCCCCGCACGGGCCAGGCAGGCCGGGGATCCCCAGGGCGCCCGGCAGGTGTTCGCCGACCGGCGGGTCCTGGTCCTGCTGCTCCTGTCCTGGGTGCCGCCCATGTTCTCCGTGGCCCCGGAGGCGCTGGCCGCGCCGTACGCCGACGAGCTCGGCGTCGGCTCCACCGGCCTCGGCCTGCTGATGTGCGCCCTGCCCGTGGGGACGGTCGCGGGTGAGGTGTTCGTGGGCTCCCGGCTGCGGCCCGTGACCCGCGAGCGGATCGCGCTGCCGCTGGTCTGCCTGACGCTGCTGCCCTACCTCGGCTACGCCCTGCACCCCGGCCTGCCGGCCGCCCTGCTCCTGCTGCTGCTCTCCGGCGCCGGATCCGCATACACCCTGGGCCTGGACCAGTGGTTCGTGCGGGACGTGCCGCAGGAGCTGCGCGGCCGTGCCATGACCGTGCTCAGCGCGGGGCTGATGACGATCCAGGGTGTGGGCATGGCCCTGGCGGGTGCGGCGGCGGAGGCCGTCGGCGTGACCGCGACCGTCGCGGGTGTCGGGGTGCTGGGCACGGTGGCCTGCTGCGTGCTGGCGGTCGTGGTCCGGCGTACGGAAGCTCCGGGCGACCGAAAGCCGAGACAGAGCTGAACCCGAAATGACCGGCCGGTAGGGTCGGTGCCGTGCCGAAGCCTCTCAGTCTTCCCTTCGACCCCATCGCCCGTGCCGACGACCTCTGGAAGCAGCGCTGGGGAAACGTGCCGTCGATGGCCGCGATCACCTCGATCATGCGTGCGCACCAGATCCTGCTCGGCGAGGTCGACGCGGTGGTGAAGCCGTACGGACTGACCTTCGCGCGTTACGAGGCGCTGGTGCTGCTCACCTTCTCCAAGGCCGGCGAGCTGCCGATGTCGAAGATCGGTGAGCGGCTCATGGTGCATCCCACCTCCGTGACGAACACCGTGGACCGGCTGGTGAGGTCGGGTCTGGTGGCCAAGCGGCCCAACCCCAACGACGGGCGCGGCACGCTCGCCGTCATCACGGACAAGGGCCGCGAGGTGGTCGAGGCGGCCACCCGGGACCTGATGGCGATGGACTTCGGGCTCGGGGCGTACGACGCGGAGGAGTGCGGGGAGATCTTCGCGATGCTGCGGCCGCTGCGGGTCGCGGCACACGACTTCGACGAGCAGTGACCCGGTACGGCGTCGACGTGCGGTGACCCGGGACAAGATCTCCCGGAACGGGCGGTTACGCTCATCGGCATGAAGAAAAGCGTGCTGACCCGCTACCGCGTCCTCGCCTATGTCACCGGTGTACTGCTCGTGCTGCTGTGCCTGAGCATGATCGCCAAGTACGGGCTGGACATGGACGGCGCGGCGGACTTCACCCGGGTCGTGGCCATCGCCCACGGCTGGCTGTACGTCGTGTACCTCGTCTTCGCCTTCGACCTGGGCTCCAAGGCGAAGTGGCCGGTCGGCAAGCAGCTGTGGGTGCTCCTCGCGGGCACCGTCCCGACCGCCGCTTTCTTCGTCGAGCGGAAGGTCAGCCGCGAGCTGGAGGCCAAGGCCGCCGATCAGGTCCCGGCCGTCGCCAAGGCATAGGCTCCACCGCCGCGCGAGTATCGCGTGGCGGTTTGCCATCGACATTTACTAGGACGTCCTAGTAAATTCGATGGTATGGACGCTGACGCCATCGATGAGGGCCGCACCCGCTGGCAGGCCCGGTACGACGCAGCGCGCAAGCGCGACGCTGACTTCACCACGCTCTCCGGTGACCCCGTGGAGCCGGTCTACGGACCCCGGCCGGGGGACACCTACGAGGGCTTCGAGCGGATCGGCTGGCCCGGGGAGTACCCCTTCACCCGCGGGCTGTATCCGACCGGCTATCGCGGCCGCACCTGGACGATCCGCCAGTTCGCCGGGTTCGGGAACGCCGAGCAGACCAATGAGCGGTACAAGATGATCCTGGCCGCCGGCGGCGGCGGTCTGTCCGTGGCGTTCGACATGCCCACGCTCATGGGACGCGACTCCGACGACCCGCGCTCGCTGGGTGAGGTCGGGCACTGCGGCGTGGCGATCGACTCGGCGGCGGACATGGAGGTCCTGTTCAAGGACATCCCGCTGGGGGATGTCACGACGTCCATGACGATCAGCGGACCCGCGGTCCCCGTCTTCTGCATGTACCTGGTCGCGGCCGAGCGCCAGGGCGTCGACCCGTCCGTCCTCAACGGCACGCTGCAGACGGACATCTTCAAGGAGTACATCGCCCAGAAGGAGTGGCTCTTCCAGCCCGAGCCCCATCTGCGGCTGATCGGCGACCTGATGGAGCACTGCGCCGCCGGCATCCCCGCCTACAAGCCGCTGTCGGTCTCCGGTTACCACATCCGCGAGGCCGGGGCGACGGCCGCGCAGGAGCTGGCGTACACGCTCGCGGACGGCTTCGGATACGTCGAACTCGGCCTGTCCCGCGGCCTGGACGTGGATGTCTTCGCCCCCGGCCTGTCCTTCTTCTTCGACGCCCACGTGGATTTCTTCGAGGAGATCGCCAAGTTCCGCGCGGCGCGCAGGATCTGGGCCCGCTGGATGCGGGACGTGTACGGCGCGAAGAGCGACAAGGCCCAGTGGCTGCGCTTCCACACCCAGACCGCCGGTGTCTCGCTGACCGCCCAGCAGCCGTACAACAACGTGGTGCGCACTGCCGTGGAGGCGCTCGCGGCGGTGCTCGGCGGGACCAACTCGCTGCACACCAACGCCCTGGACGAGACCCTCGCGCTGCCGAGCGAGCAGGCCGCCGAGATCGCCCTGCGCACGCAGCAGGTGCTGATGGAGGAGACCGGGGTCGCCAACGTGGCCGATCCGCTGGGCGGTTCTTGGTACGTCGAGCAGTTGACGGACCGGATCGAGGCCGACGCGGAGAAGATCTTCGACCAGATCAAGGAGCGCGGGCTGCGCGCCCACCCCGACGGGCGGCACCCGATCGGTCCGATCACCTCCGGCATCCTGCGCGGGATCGAGGACGGCTGGTTCACCGGCGAGATCGCGGAGTCCGCGTTCCGCTACCAGCAGTCCCTGGAGAAGGGCGACAAGCGGGTCGTCGGCGTCAACGTCAACACCGGCTCCGTCACCGGCGACCTGGAGATCCTGCGGGTCAGCCACGAGGTGGAGCGGGAGCAGGTCCGGGTGCTGGGTGCGCGCAAGAGCGGGCGCGACGAGGCCCGCGTCCGTACGACCCTCGACGCGATGCTCGCCGCCGCACGCGACGGCTCCAACATGATCGAGCCCATGCTGGACGCCGTACGCGCCGAGGCGACCCTGGGCGAGATCTGCGGGGTGCTGCGGGACGAGTGGGGGGTGTACACGGAGCCCGCGGGCTTCTGAGCCACCCGAGCCGCATACCGAACGCGCGCCGCACACCGACTGGTGTGCGACGCGCACCGTTGTGATCCGCTGACGTCGGCACGTCGGAAGGCCGGCAGGGGCACAGCATCCGCGATGTGCCCCTAGACGTCCTGCGACGCTCCTGTCAGGCCCAGCAGGAGTACCCGGGTGAAGCTGTGCACCCACTCCTCGTCCGCCGGCTCCGCGCTGACGAGGGTGCGGTGCACCACCGCGCCCGCCACCATGTCGAAGATGAGGTCCACCGTGCGGGCGGCGTCCTCCGGGCCTGCCTCGGGGGGCAGCTCGCCGCGTTTCTGGGCCCGTGCGCGGCCCTCCAGGACCAGGCACTTCTGGCGGTCCACGATGGAGTCGCGGATGCGCTCGCGCAGGGCCTCGTCCCGGGTCGACTCCGTGACCACCGCCATCAAGCCACTTTTCGCCTCCGGTCGGGCCAGGATCGCGGCGAACTGGAGCACCACGCCCTCGATGTCGGCCGCCAGGGAGCCCCGGTCGGGAAGGACGAGTTCGTCGAAGAGCTCGGCGACCGCGTCCACCACGAGCTCGTTCTTGCCCGACCAGCGCCGGTAGAGCGTCGTCTTCGCGACCCCGGCCCGCGTGGCCACGTCTCCCAGGGTGAGCTTCGACCAGCCCAGCTCGACCAGCGCCTGCCGGGTCGCCGCCAGGATCGCGGTGTCCGCGGCGGCGTTGCGCGGGCGTCCGGCGCGGGTGGCGGGAGTACGGCTCTGCATCCCACGACCATAACCGGCCGTTCTTGTGGAGTCGTGAGGGAGATCACCGGTGCGTGGTGTCGCCGGGACCCCCGATGGGATTACGCTACGACTCGTAGCGAAAGCCCGCGCTGGACGTGCGCGGGCGGCGCACACGCACGATGACCCGGTGGCGTGGGGTGGGGACCCGGCGCTTTCACATCGTTTTTCACTCACGCGCGGGAACGGGGGAGGATAGACGCATGCAGCCACGGAACATGTCCATGAGCGGCGTCGTCGACCTCGCCGCGGTGAAGGCGGCCCAGGAGGCCAAGGCCAAGGCGGAGCAGGCGCGCGCCGAGTCCGCCCGGCAGGGCGGGGCGGGGGCCGTCTCCCCGGCCGATCTCGTCATCGACGTCGAAGAGGCCACCTTCGAACTCGACGTACTGCAGCGCTCCGCAGAGGTGCCGGTCGTCATCGACTTCTGGGCCGAGTGGTGTCAGCCCTGCAAGCAGCTGAGCCCCGTCCTGGAGCGGCTCGCCGTCGAGTACAACGGGCGCTTTCTGCTCGCGAAGATCGACGTCGACGCCAACCAGATGCTGATGCAGCAGTTCGGGGTGCAGGGCATCCCGGCCGTCTTCGCCGTCGTCGCGGGGCAGGCGCTGCCGCTCTTCCAGGGAGCGGCCGGCGAGCAGCAGATCCGGGAGACCCTCGACCAGCTGGTGCAGGTCGCCGAGCAGCGCTTCGGGCTGACGGGCCTGACCGTCGACCCCGACGCCGAGCCGGGTGCGCGGGTGGCCCCCGCGGCACCGGCAGGGCCGCACGACGCGGTCCTGGAGGCCGCCGTACAGGCCCTGGACGCGGGGGACCTGGGCGGGGCGATCCAGGCGTACAAGAACGTGCTGAGCGAGGACCCGGGCAACTCCGAGGCCAAGCTGGGTCTGGCGCAGGCCGAGTTGCTGGAGCGGGTGCAGGGCAGCGAACCGCAGCAGGTGCGCAAGGACGCGGCCGAGAAGCCGGCGGACGCGCAGGCGCAGATCGCCGCCGCCGATCTGGATCTGGTCGGGGGGCATGTGGAGGACGCCTTCGGGCGGCTCATCGAGACGGTCGCGCGTACGGCGGGTGACGAGCGGGATGCCGTACGGCGTCGGCTCCTGGAGCTCTTCGAGCTGGTCGGTGCCGAGGATCCGAGAGTGATCGGGGCGCGCCGGGCGCTGGCCCGGGCGCTGTTCTGACCGGCTCCCGAGCGGGGTGGCGGGCCGGTTTCTGACCAGTTGCTAAACGTCACGTCGAGTGATGCCGGAGTGAAAGTTTTACCGACGAGTCGTCAGTGCGGCCGCGCTTTACCAAATCTTGGTAATCGCGGCCGCTGTTACTCGGAGTAAATCCAGGGCGTAGTTCTGTCTGGTTCTGTCCAAGAATGAACAGGTTTGCTCCGCCCCCGGGTGCCACTGAGGGTGGCCTTCCGAGACCGCCGGGTCGTTGTTCGGTTATCCGGCCGTTACTAGCGAGTAACGAACCCCCTTGTGCGGGCGGCGAGAATGCACCACGATCGGCCACGCTCGGTCCATTCCCCACCCCGACAGCCGGTCGGGTGCACGGGTTCAACTGGGTCCCCACCGAGCAGAGTCGGCGGCAGTGGCGCCGGCTCTTGGACAGGGGGGTCTTCGCCTCACGGCGAAGCCTGTCCAGCAGGGTTGTGCGTGATGCGTGTCAGGCGCGACCAGTGGTTGTCGCTCGGGGGTGATCGCCGGTGATTCGGGCGCGGTTCGCGCCTCCGACTACGGGCGCTCCCCTTCCCGAGGACGTAGCACTTCTCCCATCCCTGCCCGGCTGAGCCGCCCGACTGGTGGCTAGTCAGGGCCAGGAGATGTACGTCCGAGAAGGAGGAAATATGGAGTCCCAGGTGCGTGGCGGGACCAGATGGAAGCGGTTCGCTGTGGTCATGGTGCCCAGCGTCGCCGCCACGGCGTGTATAGGTGTCGCCCTCGCGCAGGGCGCTCTGGCCGCGTCGTTCAGCGTTTCGGGTCAGTCGTTCAAGGTGACGGCGCAGGAGCTCCACGGCAAGGGCTTCGCGCAGTACGGGGCGATCGACCAGGGCTACACCCTGTCCGGTGGCAAGTCGGCTCACCCCGTCGCGGTCTCGGCCTTCAACACGGCCACGATCCAGAAGATGTGCCAGTCGGTCGTCACCCCGGACATCCCGATCCTCGGTGACGTCACGCTGCGCCTCGAGGCGGGTGACAGCACCGACGAGGCCAAGCAGGTCCAGGCGGAGCGCCTGTACATCGACGTCGACACCCTCGACGCCGACGCCACCTTCCACAACATCGACATCGGTGTGGCCGCCAAGGACGCCAGCAAGGGTCCGGGCATGAAGGGCAACGGTGAGCAGGCCAACCCGTTCGGCTTCGCCCAGCAGGCGGAGTCGGCGGACCTGAGCAACGTGAAGCAGACGGCGTGGGCGACCACCGCCGGAACCTTCAAGCTCAGCGGTCTGCACATGTCGCTGCACCGGGGCAGCGGCGCGGGAATCGAGTGCTACTAAGCACTCGCTGACGGGCGGGGGAGCCGATGGCGCCCCCGCCCGTTCCACCTTCCAGCCACGTCTTCACGCGCGGCACACATCACCACCACAGCAACGCCGCACCAGGGAGCTGTTTTCCATGAGCGCCGAGATTCCTGCCGTCGTACCCGGCCAGTTCACCCGCCGGAGGCTGCAGTTCCGCGCCTGGCGGGGCACTCGTCCGTTCTGGGCCGGTCTGTTTGTCCTGCTCAGCGGTCTTCCGATCATTTACTTCCCGTACTTCAATCTCCAGGTCGGACATCTGACGCTGGCGATGGCGACCACGGCCGGGGCCGGCTCCCTGATCATCGGCGTGCTGCTCGTCGTACTGGGCATCAGCCTCTGGTTCCAGAAGCACGTGCGCACCTTCGCGGGTGTCGCGGCGATCCTGCTGGGGCTGGTGTCTCTCCCCGTCTCCAACTTCGGCGGTTTCCTCCTGGGCTTCCTGCTCGCCCTCGTCGGCGGAGCGATGGCGGTGGCGTGGGCGCCGGGAGTGCCTCCGCAGCCGGAGCTGGCCGAGGAGGCCACCACGGGCGAGGGTGACGCGCCCGAGGCCGCACCGGGGGTTGCCCCAGAGGCCACCCCTGAGGTCGCGCTCGGCAAGGACACGGGCGGCGTGGGCGAGTTGAACGACCTGTCAGGAACGAGCCCGGCGAACGGGGCGAACGGGAGGCACAGTGCCGGCTGACGAGGTGACCCACGGGACTGATGTGGACGAGTCCCGTGTGAGAACCGGGCCGCGGCATGCGGCACCCAAGAAGCCGCTGTTCACCAGGTTCCACATGCCGGCAGGCAAGGCGATAGCCACGGTGGCGATGCCGACCGCGGTGCTCGTGGGCATGGGGTTCACATCGAGCCTGGCCCTCGCCGACACCAGCTCGCCGGCGCCGTCGTCGTCGAGCCTGACTGCCGACGAGTACAAGGACTGCGTCACGGCCTTGGACGCGTCCAAGGACCCCTCGGCCACGCCGACGCCCACCGCCTCGGCGAGCGCGAGCGAGTCGACGGGCACCAAGGACACGGCCACGCCGACCCCCACGGCGTCGGCCACCACACAGAACCCGACCTCGGGCAAGACCTCGTCGTCGGATTCGGGTACCGCCGACAAGGCCACGCCCGAGCCGTCCGCCACGCCCTCGTCGGGTTCGTCGGACACGTCGTCGTCCTCTGGCGGCGACACGGCGACCGCGACCCCGTCGCCGTCCGCGACCAGCGGGAACCTGCTCGACACGATCGGTGACGCGATCAAGGACGTCTTCACCGGGGGCAGCGGCGACGCGACCTCCACCGCGAGCGCGAGCCCCACGCCGTCGGCCTCCGCGTCCACGTCGAGCGACAGCAAGGCGTCCGGCAGCACCGCCACCGACACCGTCAAGGACACGGCCGGCACGGCCACCAAGACGGTCGACGACACCGTCAAGAAGGTCACCGACACGGCGACCACGGCGGCCCAGAACGCCGCTGACGCGACCGCGACGGCCACCGCCAGTCCGAGCCCGTCGGCGAGCTCCACCACGTCCGCGGACAACTGCCCGGCCGCCACCGACGCCACGAGCGGTGTCGACAACAAGGTGCCGGTGGCGGACGAACCCTGGTACCTCAACGCCAGCTCGCTGCTGCTCAAGAGCGCCGACTACCAGGGCATCGTCGAGGTGAAGACGGCCAACGGCACCACGAAGAAGGTGCTGAAGTACGTCATCTCCGGCGGAACCGACATCGGGGACCTGCACCAGACGGTGAAGGACAAGCAGTCGGGCAAGACCTACCACGTGCAGGCGGCCTCCGGCTCGACGTCCACGATCCGTGACGGTGACACGGTGATGTACACGGAGAGCATCTCCGGCAACCTGTTCGGCCTGATCCCCGTGACATTCAGCCCGGACAGCCCGCCGCCGCTCAACATCCCCCTGATCTACTTCACCAACGTGAAGGTGACGCAGGCCGCTCAGTTCGGCGGAAGCCTTCACGTGCCCGGGATGCAGGTGTACACGACCGACTGAGTGGCCGTTCAAGCCCGTTCCGGAGCCGCAATGCCGTGGCCCGGCCCTCCGATCGTGGAGGGCCGGGCCACGGCATGATGCGCGCCCGGAGCCGTTCAAGTACGCCGACGGCGACCCGGTGCCTGAACAGGAGGGAGGATCCGCGCATGGCAGATTTCATCCGCGAGGGGCGGTTGTTCCGTGTCATCGCCCGAGGAGTTCGCCGTGCTGCGGGATCGACTTTCCGGTGGAGTCGGGCAGCGTCGGCTGAGCCGGTGTGAAAACGGGCTGAGGGCGCCCCCTGTCGCAGGGGGCGCCCTCAGTGTCGTGCAAGGTCCTTCAGTGGGGCGTTACTTGCCGTCGCCGCCGACGTGGTGGACGCGGACCATGTTGGTGGTGCCGGGGACGCCGGGGGGCGAGCCGGCGGTGATGATGACCGTGTCGCCCGGGGTGAAACGGCTGAGCTTGGCCAGCTCCTGGTCGACCATGTCGACCATTTCGTCGGTGCTGTTCACGAACGGCACGATGTGCGACTCCACGCCCCAGCTGAGCGTCAGCTGGTTGCGGGTGCCCTCGTCCGTGGTGAAGGCCAGGATCGGCTGGGCCGCGCGGTAGCGGGACAGCCGGCGGGCGGTGTCACCGGACTTCGTGAAGGCGATCAGGCCCTTGCCGCCCAGGAAGTCCGCGATCTCGCACGCGGCACGCGCGACCGAACCGCCCTGCGTACGGGGCTTCTTGCCGGGGACGAGCGGCTGCAGGCCCTTGGAGAGAAGCTCCTCCTCGGCCGCGGTGACGATCTTCGACATCGTCTTGACCGTCTCGACCGGGTACGCGCCCACGCTCGACTCGGCCGACAGCATGACCGCGTCGGCGCCGTCCAGGATCGCGTTGGCCACGTCGGAGGCCTCGGCGCGGGTCGGGCGGGAGTTGGTGATCATCGACTCCATCATCTGGGTCGCCACGATCACCGGCTTGGCGTTGCGCCGGCACAGCTCGATCAGGCGCTTCTGCACCATGGGGACCCGCTCGAGCGGGTACTCGACGGCCAGGTCGCCGCGGGCGACCATCACGCCGTCGAACGCCATCACGACGTCCTCCATGTTCTCCACCGCCTGCGGCTTCTCCACCTTGGCGATGACCGGGACGCGACGGCCCTCCTCGTCCATGATCCGGTGGACGTCGTTCACGTCCTTGGCGTCACGGACGAAGGACAGGGCGACCAGGTCGCAGCCCATCCGCAGCGCGAACCGCAGGTCCTCGATGTCCTTCTCGCTCAGTGCGGGCACGTTGACGGCCGCGCCGGGCAGGTTGATGCCCTTGTGGTCGGAGACGACACCGCCCTCGATGACGATCGTCCGCACCCGCGGACCCTCGACGTCCACCACCTTCAGCTCGACGTTGCCGTCGTTGATCAGGATCTGGTCGCCCCGTGCGACATCACCCGTCAGGCCCTTGTACGTCGTCCCGCAGATCTGCTTGTCGCCCGGGACGTCCTCGGTCGTGATGACGAACTCGTCACCACGCTCCAGTTCGACCGGACCCTCGGCGAAGGTCTCCAGACGGATCTTGGGGCCCTGCAGATCGGCGAGGACGCCGATGGCGCGGCCGGTCTCCTTCGAGGCGGCCCGGACGCGGTCGTACCGCGCCTGGTGCTCGGAGTGGGTGCCGTGGCTGAAGTTGAACCGAGCCACATTCATGCCGGCCTCGATCATGGAGACGAGCATCTCGTGGGAGTCGACCGCGGGGCCGAGAGTACAGACGATTTTCGAACGGCGCATGGAGCGATCCTATCGGTTTGTTTCGCTACGGAATATTCCGTCTGGTGGAAGATACAAATGGGCGGACGTGCGCTCACTCGTGTTACCGCCGTGTAATTGCTCAGCTGTTCACCTAAATGCTCAGCTGTTCACTCAGCTGTTCATTCCGACCAGTGCGTAGGTCTGTGTGGCGATCTCCAGTTCCTCGTCGGTGGGCACCACGGCGACGGCCACCCTCGCGTTCTCGGGCGAGATCAGCCGAGGCCGGTCGGCGCGTACGGCGTTCAGCTCGCCGTCCACCGCCAGGCCCAGCTCCTCCAGGCCCGCCAGGGCAGCCTCTCGCACGGGACTCGCGTTTTCCCCGACTCCGGCTGTGAAGGCGACCGCGTCCACCCGTCCGAGCACCGCGTAATAGGCGCCTATGTACTTCTTCAAGCGGTGAATGTAGATGTCGAAGGCGAGACGCGCCTGTTCGTCGCCCTCGTCGATCCGACGGCGGATCTCCCGCATGTCGTTGTCACCGCACAGCCCGAACAGACCGCTTCTCTTGTTGAGAAGAGTGTCGATCTCGTCCATGGACATTCCGCCAACTCGCTGCAAATGGAAGATGACGGCCGGATCCAGGTCGCCGGAGCGCGTCCCCATCACAAGCCCCTCCAGCGGGGTGAGCCCCATCGAGGTGTCCACGCACCGGCCGCCGCGCACCGCCGAGGCGGACGCCCCGTTGCCCAGGTGCAGCACGATGACATTGACCTCCTCCGGCGCCTTCCCGAGCAGCTCGGCGGTCGCCCGGGAGACGTAGGCGTGCGAGGTCCCGTGGAAGCCGTAGCGCCGGATGCGGTGCCGGTCCGCGAGCTTCGGGTCGATCGCGTAGCGCGCCGCGGACTCCGGCATGGTCGTGTGGAACGCCGTGTCGAAGACCGCGACCTGGGGCAGGTCGGGGCGCAGCGCCAGCGCCGTGCGGATGCCGGTGAGGTTGGCCGGGTTGTGCAGCGGCGCGACCGGGATCAGCCGCTCGATCTCGGTCAGTACGGCGTCGTCGATGACGGTCGGCTCGGTGAAGAACATGCCGCCGTGCACCACGCGGTGCCCGATCGCGGCCAGTTCCGGCGAGTCCAGACCGAGATCGTCCTTGGCCAGTTCCTCGGCCACGGCCTTGAGGGCGGCGTGGTGGTCGGCGATCGGGCCGTTCTCCTCACGGGTGGCGCCCGAGGTGAGACAGGTGTGCTTCAGCCGGGAGGTCTGCTCGCCGATGCGCTCGACGAGACCAGCCGCCAGCCGGCTGCTGTCACGCATGTCCAGCAGCTGGTACTTCACCGACGAGGAGCCTGAGTTGAGGACGAGGACGCGGGAAACCAGGGGGGCCGAGCGAAGCTCGTCGGACAGGGCGGTGGTGGGTGACGGGTGGGCGGTCACTGGGCGGTTGCCTTCTCGCTCGGGTTCTGGGCCTGGATGGCCGTGATGGCGACGGTGTTGACGATGTCCTGGACGAGGGCGCCCCGGGACAGGTCGTTGACCGGCTTGCGCAGACCCTGCAGGACCGGGCCGACGGCGATCGCGCCGGCCGAGCGCTGCACGGCCTTGTACGTGTTGTTGCCGGTGTTGAGGTCGGGGAAGATCAGCACGCTGGCCTGTCCGGCGACCTCGGAGCCCGGCAGCTTGGTCGCCGCGACCGACGGCTCCACGGCCGCGTCGTACTGGATCGGCCCCTCGATCTTCAGGTCGGGCCGCCGCGAGCGCGCCAGCTCGGTCGCCTCGCGCACCTTGTCGACGTCGGCGCCCGAACCGGACGTACCCGTGGAGTACGACAGCATCGCGATCCGCGGCTCCACGCCGAACTGCTGCGCGGTGGCGGCCGACTGGATGGCGATGTCGGCCAGTTGCTCGGCGTTCGGGTCCGGGTTGACCGCGCAGTCGCCGTAGACCAGCACCTTCTCGGCCAGGCACATGAAGAACACGGAGGAGACGATCGACGACTCCGGGGTGGTCTTGATGATCTCGAAGGCGGGCCGGATGGTGGCCGCCGTGGAGTGCACGGAGCCGGAGACCATGCCGTCGGCGAGACCCTCCTGGACCATCAGGGTGCCGAAGTAGTTCACGTCGGAGACGACGTCGTAGGCCAGCTCCACCGTCACGCCCCGGTGGGCCCGCAGCCCGGCGTACGTCTGGGCGAAGGCGTCGCGCAGCTCGGAGGCGGCGGGGTCGATGAGCTGGGCGTCGCCGAGGTCGATACCGAGGTCGGCGGCCTTCTTGCGGATCTGGTCGACGGTACCGAGCAGGGTCAGATCGCACACGCCCCGGCGCAGCAGCACCTCGGCGGCGTGCAGCACACGCTCCTCGGTGCCCTCCGGGAGGACGACACGGCGCTTGTCGGAGCGGGCCTGTTCGAGCAGCTTGTGCTCGAACATCATCGGGGTGACCCGGTCGCTGCTCGGCGCGGAGACCCGCTTGAGCAGATCGCCGGTGTCGACGTACCGCTCGAACAGGCCGAGCGCGGTCTCCGCCTTGCGCGGGGTGACCGCGCTCAGCTTGCCCTCCAGGGAGAACAGCTGCTCGGCGGTGGGGAAGCTGGTGCCGGGCACCGAGACGACCGGGGTGCCCGGGGCGAGCCGGGAGGCGAGGGTGAGGATCTCCTCGGAGGGCCGCTCGTTCAGGGTGAGCAGCAGGCCGGCTATCGGCGGGGTGCCGGCGCTGTGCGCGGCGAGCGAGCCGATCACCAGGTCGGCGCGGTCGCCCGGGGTCACCACCAGGCAGCCGGGGGTCAGGGCGCTGAGCAGGTTCGGCAGCATGGCGCCGCCGAAGACGAAGCCGAGCGCGTCCCGGGCCAGCCCCGAGTCGTCCCCGAGCAGCACCGTGCCGCCCAGGATCTGGGTGATCTGGGAGACCGTCGGCGCGGACAGCGCGGGCTCGTCGGGCAGCACGTAGCAGGGGACCGGCAGCCGGTTGGTGAGCCGCTCGGCGATCTCGTCGCGGTCCTCGCGGGCCACCCGGTTGGCGACCATGGCGAGGACGTCGCAGCCGAGACTGTCGTACGCCCGGAACGCGTTGCGCGTCTCGGCGCGCACGGACTCGGCGGTCTGCCGGCGGCCGCCCACGACCGGGATCACGGACGCGCCGAACTCATTGGCGAGCCGGGCGTTCAGGGACAGCTCGTCCGGGAGCTGGGTGTCGGCGAAGTCGGTGCCGAGGACCAGGACGACGTCGTAGTCCCGCGCGACCAGGTGGAACCGGTCGACGAGAGTGGACACCAGCTCGTCCGTCCCCTGCTCGGCCTGCAGCGCGGACGCCTTGTGGTACTCCATGCCGTAGACCGTCGCCGGGTCCTGGGAGAGCCGGTACCGGGCACGTAGCAGCTCGAACAGGCGATCGGGGCTGTGGTGGACGAGCGGCCGGAACACCCCCACCCGGTCGACCTGCCGGGTCAGCAGCTCCATGACTCCCAGCTCTACGACCTGGCGGCCGTCGCCGCGGTCGATCCCCGTCACGTACACGCTGCGCGTCACGTGGGCACTCCGTTTCGTCTGTCACATCTCCGCATAAAAATCGCCCACCAAGGTGAGCAGATCCCTCTTGACAATACCCCTGGCGCTAGATAAGGCGCCCGTCAGGTCATCGGCCCCCTGGCGGACGTGAAACAATCAGACTTGCTCACCGGTATCAACAGCGACCATCACCGGTACCAACAGCGACCAGGAGACACAGCACGATGCGCATCGGAGTTCTCACCGCAGGCGGCGACTGCCCCGGCCTGAACGCAGTGATCCGGTCTGTCGTGCACCGGGCGGTGGCGCAGTACGGCGACGAGGTCATCGGCTTCGAGGACGGCTACCGGGGACTGCTCGACGGTCACTACCGCACCCTCGACCTGGACGCGGTCAGCGGCATCCTGGCGCGCGGCGGCACCATCCTCGGCTCCTCCCGCCTGGAGCGCGACCGGCTGCGCGAGGCCTGTGAGCGGGCCACCGACATGGTCGGCGAGTTCGGCATCGACGCCCTGATCCCGATCGGCGGCGAGGGCACGCTGACCGCCGCCCGG
Source organism: Streptomyces sp. HUAS 15-9 (assembly GCF_025642155.1). Taxonomy (NCBI): domain Bacteria; kingdom Bacillati; phylum Actinomycetota; class Actinomycetes; order Kitasatosporales; family Streptomycetaceae; genus Streptomyces; species Streptomyces qianjiangensis. Next base: position 6,034,091 of record NZ_CP106798.1, read on the forward strand.
ATGCTCTCCGACGCCGGGCTGCCGGTCGTGGGCGTGCCGAAGACGATCGACAACGACATCTCCTCCACGGACCGCACCTTCGGCTTCGACACCGCGGTCGGCGTGGCCACGGAGGCCATGGACCGCCTCAAGACCACCGCCGAGTCCCACCAGCGCGTGATGGTCGTCGAGGTCATGGGCCGTCACGCGGGCTGGATCGCCCTGGAGTCCGGCATGGCCGGCGGCGCCCACGGCATCTGCCTGCCCGAGCGCCCCTTCGACCCCGCCGACCTGGTCAAGATGGTCGAGGAGCGGTTCGCCCGCGGCAAGAAGTTCGCCGTCGTCTGCGTCGCCGAGGGCGCCCACCCCGCCGAGGGCACCATGGACTACAGCAAGGGCGAGATCGACCAGTTCGGTCACGAGCGTTTCCAGGGCATCGGCACGGCACTGGCGTACGAGCTGGAGCGGCGCCTCGGCAAGGAGGCCAAGCCCGTCATCCTCGGCCACGTCCAGCGCGGCGGCACCCCGACCGCGTACGACCGCATCCTCGCCACCCGCTTCGGCTGGCACGCGGTGGAGGCCGCGCACCGCGCCGACTTCGGCCGGATGACCGCGCTGCGCGGCACCGACATCGTGATGGTGCCGCTCGCGGAGGCGGTCACCGAGCTGAAGACGGTCCCGAAGGACCGGATGGACGAGACGGAGTCGGTCTTCTAGGACCGCCCCGGCCGTCCTGCTGTCAGGCCGTACTGGCCTCGACCCGTGACCAGAAGTGGTCCACGATCCGGTCGAGGAAGTCACGGCCGTTGCCGCTCGAGTCGTCCGCGGCACCGGTGCCGCCCCAGCTCAGCGTGGCCACCATCTGCCCCTGGTAGTCCCGGTGCAGCTCCTGGAGGGTGCCCTCCAGGAGCCGGCGGTCCAGCGGCACCATACGGCCCACCGGGCGCACATAGGCCCGCCAGCGCGTGGTGACCGCACCGCGCAGCAATTCCGCCAGCTTCGCGTCGTGGCCGCTGACGGTCACGAAGTCGGGCAGGGACAACGCGAGCAGCGCGGCGAGGGCGGCGGACTGCCGCTCGGTGCCGCGCCACTCGTTGTGCTCCTCCATCCGCAGATAGGCGAGGAGTTCCAGCCTGACGGCGAGAGCGACGTCCTCCGCCGCCAGCCCACGGGCCGTGCGGTGCTCGCGCAGACTGCGCGGCCGCCCGATCAGTTCACCCGGCGAGCACCACAACACCCCCGCGAGAGCGGCGAGTTCAGGACTGCTGGGGGTGACGAGGCCCCGCTCCCAGGTGACGACCAGGTCAGCGGTGACGTAGGGCAACCCGTACGAGGCACGCATTCCGTAGGCGACCTGCTCGGGTCCCATGCCGAGAGCGGCACGGAGTTTGCGGGCGGCGGGGGCGTTGAAGGGGGGACCTGGCTGGTTCCGTGGGGCTGGCGGTCGGTGCACAGCGGACAACGTACGGGTGCTCGCCGGTGATGACTACGGTCTGTTCGGCCACAATCACGGATTGTAGGAATGTCTGGTTCCGGGTGCTGGGGACGGACGGCGGATCCGACACGTGCCTACCGCCGGTCGACTCGCTTCCCGATCACGGGTCCGTAGAAGGTCCCGCCACGGAAGTCGATGTGGTCGCCCCCGTGGACGGCTCGGGGCTCCTCCTCGGAGCGCGCGGACACATCGCCGCCTCCGGGCCGGTGCTTGCGCAGCACCGCCATCGCCACCGACGCCGCCTGCGCGGCCGCCCTCTCCTGTGAACCCCCGGCGTCCGCCTCGGACTTGAGCGCGTCGGCGCGGTCGCTGATGCCCCGGACGACCAGGGCGTCCACTTGCCCGCTCAGATGCGCCGCGTGGGCCGCGCCCGCCCCCTCCATCTCGATCGCGGCCGCGTCGTTGTAGTGCTCGCGGACCTGGCGGGCGATCTCGGAGCCGGCGTCGGCCAGGACGACGTCCCCGGTGGCGATCGGCTTGAAGTGGGTCCGTACGTCCGCCATGTCCCGTACGGCCGAACGCGCGGCCTGCACCAGTGCGTTGGAGCCGTACCAGGCCTCCGGGCGGATCAGCAGGCCCTCGGCGGTCTGCTTGCCACCGTGGATGCCGTACACCTTGGTCCCGACGACGACGTCGCCGATGCCGATGTCGTCCTTGAGGCTGCCCGCGACACCGACGAAGAGGACCGCCCGCGGACGGAGCCAGTCGATGAGCGACGCGGTGAGCGCGGCGGTGGCCCTGGCGCCCTCGCCCAGCTCGCCGATCGCCACATGCCAGGGCGTGCCGGGCAGCCGCCCGCGTTCGAGCCAGGTGCCGTTGCCGGGGTGGACGAGATCCTGCCGGTCCTCGACATGGGCGCGGACGGCGGAGTACTCCAGCGCGAGTGCGGTCAGGACCAGAACGGTGGACTGCGTCTCCGGCACCCTCTTAAGGTACTGCCGGGGGAAGGGGGCGTAGTGCCGGAACGACACGTCACCGTGGGGCAGTTGCTGCTCATCGAGTACCAGACCGTCAAGGACGAGCAGAAGACGAGGATCGGGTTCCGGGACAACCTCCTCTACGTCACGCTCACCGTCGTCGCCGCCGTCGTCGCCGCGTCGGCGCAGGCCGGACAGCCCGCCATGCTGCTCGCGCTCCCGCCGGTCTGTGTGGTCCTCGGCTGGACCTATCTCGTCAACGACCAGAAGATCTCGGCGATCGGCCGGTACGTACGCGAGGACCTGGGACCCCGGCTCGCGCGGCTCGCCCGGACGGAAGGAACCGGAGAGCCGGGAGAGGCCGAGGAGGTCTTCCTCTGGGAGCGCGTCCATCGTGGCGACCGGCGCCGCAGGTCACGCAAAGCCGTGCAGTGCGTCATCGACCTGCTCGCCTTCTGCCTGGTGCCGCTCGCCGGGCTCACCGTCTACTGGACCGGCGGGCAGGGCAGCGGCGGCCTTCTCGTGGTGTCCGTCATGGAAGCCCTGGCCGTGGTCGGTCTCGGCGCACAGGTCGTGTCGTACGCCGGGGCGAACACCTCCGGGTGACGGGTGGCCGCTCACTGCCCCCTGACCCACCGGTACTGCAACTCCGGCCGCCCCACGGTCCCGTACTGCGGACTGCGCGCCGCCCGCCCCGCGTCCACCAGGTGCTCCAGATAGCGGCGGGCCGTGATGCGGGAGATGCCGACCACCTCGGCGACGCCGGCGGCCGTGAGTCCCTCCGCGCTGTCCCTCAGGGTCACCGTGACCCGCTCCAGCGTCGGCCCGCTCAACCCCTTCGGCAGTGCCGCGGGACCGGGTGCCCGGAGCGAGGCCAGCGCCCGGTCCACCTCGTCCTGGCCGCTCGCCTCGCCCACCGCCGCACGGAACTCGGCGTACCGCACCAGCCGGTCCCGCAACGTCGCGAAGGTGAACGGCTTCAGGACGTACTGCACGACTCCGAGCGAGACCCCCTCCCGGACCACGGTCAGATCCCGTGCCGACGTCACCGCGATGACATCGGCGTGATGCCCGGCCGCCCGCAGGGAGCGCGCGAACTGCAGACCGTGCACATCGGGCAGATGCAGATCGAGAAGGAGCAGGTCCACCGGCGTACGGTCCAGGAGACGCCGTGCCTCCGCCCCCGTGTGCGCCTTGCCCACGGCGACGAACCCCGGCACCCGGCCGACGTACGTCACATGCGCGTCCGCCGCCACCGGGTCGTCCTCCACCACCAGGACGCGGATGGACTGCTCGTTCGTCATACGTCGCCTCCAGACACCGGGGACGGCCCGGCCGGCGTGTGCAACGGCAACCGCACCTCGAACTCCGCTCCACCACCGTCGGCCTCCGCCACCGTCAGCGTCCCCTGCTGACGGTGCACGGCCTGCCGGACCAGGGCCAGACCGAGCCCGCGCCCGCCCGGTCCCGCCGGCTTGGTGGTGAACCCCCGCTGGAATACCAGTTCCGCATGGGCCGGATCCACACCGGTGCCGGTGTCCGCCACCCGCAGGACGAGTTCCCCGCTCGTCTCGCTCTCCCCGCCCACCCCGCCTTCCGTGTACGCCGTCACCGTCACCCGCGCCCCGACGCTGCCCTGCGCCGCGTCCACCGCGTTGTCGATCAGGTTGCCGAGGATGGTGACCAGATCGCGGGCCGGGAGGCCGGGCGGGAGCACCCCGTCGTCCAGTCGGCTGTCCTCGGAGAGGACCAGTTCCACGCCCCGCTCGTTCGCCTGCGCCGTCTTGCCGAGCAGCAGGGCGGCCAGGACCGGCTCGCTCACCGCCGCCACCACCTGGTCCGTCAGCGCCTGCGCCAGTTCCAGTTCCGCCGTGGCGAAGTCGACCGCCTCCTGAGCGCGGCCCAGTTCGATCAGGGAGACGACCGTGTGCAGCCGGTTCGCCGCCTCGTGCGCCTGGGAGCGCAGCGCCTGTGTGAAACCGCGTTCGGAGTCCAGCTCGCCCATCAGGGACTGGAGTTCGGTCACGTCCCGGAGGGTCACGACCGTGCCGCGGCGCTCGCCGCCCGACACCGGTGAGGTGTTCACCACCAGCACCCGGTCCGCCGTCAGATGCACCTCGTCCACCCGGGGTTCGGAGGCCAGCAGCGCACCCGTCAGCGGGGCCGGCAGCCCGAGTCGCGCCACCGACGTGCCGATCACGTCCTTCTCTGTCGGCACGCCCAGCAGCTCCCGGCCGCCGTCGTTGATCAGCGCCACCCGGTACTGGCCGTCGAGCATCAACAGCCCCTCGCGCACCGCGTGCAGCGTGGCCTCGTGGTAGTCGTGCACCTGGCTGAGCTCGGTCGCGTTCATGCCGTGGGTGTGGCGGCGCAGCCGGGCGTTGACGACGTACGTACCGACCGCGCCCAGCAGCAGGGCGCCGCCGGCCACCGCGAGCAGCGCCGTGACCTGGCCCCGCACCCGCTTGCTGATCGCCTCGACCTTGATGCCGGCGCTGACCAGGCCGATGACGCGGCCGTTCTCCTCCACGGGCGTGACCGCCCGGACGGAGGGGCCGAGGGTGCCGGTGTACGTCTCGGTGAAGGTGCGGCCGTGCTGGGCGGGGCCGATACGGCCGAGGAAGTGCCTGCCGATCTGCTTCTCGTCGGGGTGCGTCCAGCGGATGCCGGACGGGTTCATGATCGTCACGAAGTCGACGTCCGCGTCCCGCATCACCTGGAGGGCATACGGCTGCAGCCGGAGGGTGGGGTCGGCGGTGTGGATGGCCGAGCGGACCGAGGGGGAGTCCGCGATCGAGCGGGCCACGGCCGTGGCGTGCCGGGCCGCCGCGTCCTCGGCCTGTCGCTGGTCGCTGACGTAGGTGAACAGCGCGTACCCGGCCACGAGCACCGCTATCAGCACGGCCTGCATGGCGAAGAGCTGGCCGGCCAGGCTGCGGGGACGGGGGACGGACGGGAAGCGCATGTCGTCAGTGTGCATCCGCGGTTAAGCGTGAACTAAATGAACGGAAGGGTGACCGCCCTCACAGGGCGGGAGATAGTCACGGCATTCCCCATAACCCCCGGACGTGAGCCGCACGCCGGTGTGTTGCCGACGAAGACGTCAAGGAGGGCAGCCGTGGCCGCCAGTACCCCCGATACGGCACCAGCCGTACCCGCCGTGAAGCGGGACCGCACCCACTATCTGTACATCGCCGTCATCGCGGCGGTCGCGCTCGGCATCGCCGTGGGGCTCATCTGGCCCGACCTCGGGGTCGAGCTCAAGCCCCTCGGTACGGGCTTTGTGAACCTCATCAAGATGATGATCTCGCCGATCATCTTCTGCACGATCGTGCTCGGGATCGGGTCCGTCCGCAAGGCCGCCAAGGTCGGCGCCGTCGGCGGTATCGCCCTCGGCTACTTCCTCGTCATGTCGCTGGTCGCGCTGAGCATCGGGCTCGTCGTCGGCAACGTCCTGCACCCGGGCGACGGGCTGCACCTGACCGACGCGCTCAAGGCGACCGGGCACGACCAGGTGTCCGCGGACGCGCTGCCGCCCGTCGAGTTCGTGCTGTCGATCATCCCGGTGACCTTCGTCTCCGCCTTCACCGAGGGACAGGTCCTGCAGACCCTGCTCGTGGCGCTGCTCACCGGGTTCGCGCTGCAGGCCATGGGGCCGGTCGGCCGGCCGGTGCTGCGTGGCATCGAGCACATCCAGCGGCTCGTGTTCCGCATCCTCGCCATGGTGATGTGGGCCGCCCCGATCGGTGCCTTCGGCGCCATCGCGGCCGTGGTCGGCTCCGCCGGCCTGGATGCGCTCAAGAGCCTCGCCGTGCTGATGCTCGGCTTCTACGTGACCTGCTTCCTGTTCGTCTTCATCGTGCTCGCCGCGCTTCTGCGCGCCGTCTCCGGGCTGAACATCTTCTCGCTGTTCAAGTACCTGGGCCGGGAGTTCCTGCTGATCCTGTCCACCTCCTCCTCCGAGTCCGCGCTGCCTCGGCTCATCGCGAAGATGGAGCACCTGGGCGTCAGCAAGGCCGTCGTCGGCATCACCGTGCCGACCGGCTACTCCTTCAACCTCGACGGCACCATGATCTACATGACCATGGCGTCGCTCTACATCGCCGACGCGCTCGGTACGCCGATGTCGATCGGCACGCAGATCCCGCTGCTGCTCTTCCTGCTCCTCGCCTCCAAGGGCGCGGCGGGCGTCAGCGGCGCGGGGCTCGCGACCCTTGCCGGTGGTCTGCAGTCGCACAAGCCCGCGCTCGTCGACGGCGTCGGCCTGATCGTCGGCATCGACCGCTTCATGAGCGAGGCCCGGGCCCTGACGAACTTCGCGGGCAACTCCGTCGCGACGGTGCTGATCGGCACCTGGACCAAGGAGATCGACAAGGACCGCGTCAAGCAGGTGCTCGCCCGCGAGCTGCCGTTCGACGAGACGACCCTGCTGGACGAGAACGAGGCCACCGCGGCCCCCGAGCCGACCGAGCCGACCGAGGACGGCGAGAAGGAACTCGCGAAGGCCTGAACGGGCCCTCTTCCGACGCCCCTTCCGATGCCCGACGTCCCTTCCGACGTCCCTTCCGACCGCCGGGCGCCCGGCCCTGCCTGAACCCGGGCCGGGCGCCCGGTCCACCGCCCCGGGCGGCTGAGTCTCCCCCCGAAGCTCAGCCGCCCGGCTTCTGTTTCCGGCGTCAACTCGCCCACTACGGCGTCAACTCACCCACCCCGGCGTCTGCTCGCTCAGCTTCGCCACCAGCGCGGTGGCCAGGGAGGCGGGCACGCCCGACGCGGCCAGTACGGCGACCGCGGCGGAGCGGCCCGCCTCCTGTGCCGCCAGCAGGTCGTCGTTCACCGCCTCCATCACCGCGAACAGCATCTGTTCATGCACGTACGCCAGCGCCGGAGCCGGCAGCGGCGAGCTGAACGTCCCCTGCTCCAGGCCCTGCCGCAGCACCTCGGCACAGGCTTCGCGGACCGGCGTGAGGCGCTCGCGGATGCCCTGCACGGTGACCGTACGCTGGGCCAGCGCGACCAGCAGCCGGTAGCGGTCGGCGATCTCCCAGACCGCGAGCACCGACCGGGCCACGGCCTCCGCCGGGTCGTCGACCCCCTCGCGTCCCGCCGCGTGCGCGGCCGCCAGCGCCTCCACCGCCCCGTCGACCAGTGTGCCGATCAAGGCCTCGCGGCTGGGGAAGTGCCCGTACACCGTCCGCCGTACGACCCCCGCGGCGCGCGCGATCTGGTCCATGGAGGCGTCGGGGTCGCGCAGCAGCTCGGCGAGGGCGACGTCGAGGATGCGGCGCCGGTTGGCGTCGGCGCGAGAGCTGTTACCCGTGGTCATGGCTGCCATTCTGCCTGCCCCGCGGAGGGCCTCACGGTCCGTCCGCAAGGGCTTCACCTCCTCCATTTGCACAACGCTGTGCAGTAGCCGTACATTGCACATCGTTGTGCAATTGCACGCCACTGTGCAAGTCCGGTCGTGTGCATCTGTCCCGTGTGGATCTGTGAGGAAGGCGACCCCTGCTCATGCGACTCGTCATGAACGAACCGGTCGAAAGGACGGACCGCCCCTATACCCGGCGCTGGTGGGCCCTGCTGGTGCTCTGCCTGAGCCTGCTGATCATCGTGATGGCCAACACCGCCCTCACGGTCGCGGCCCCCGACATGACCGAGGACCTCGGTCTGTCCAGCGCCGACCTGCAGTGGGTGATCGACGGCTACACGGTCCCGTACGCCGCGCTGATGCTGCTGCTCGGCGCGATCGGCGACAAGTACAGCCGGCGCGGCGCGCTGATCCTCGGGCTCGTGGTCTTCGGGGGCGGGGCCGTCTCCGGTTACCTCGCCGACAGTTCCACCGCCGTCATCGCGGCCCGTGCCGTGATGGGCGTCGGCGCCGCGCTGATCATGCCCGCCACGCTCTCCCTGCTCGCCGCGACCTTCCCGCGCGCCGAGCGGGCCAAGGCCATCACCCTGTGGACGGCGACCGCGGGACTCGCCATCGCGGCCGGTCCGGTCGTCGCGGGCGCACTGCTGCGCGACCACGGCTGGTCGTCGACCTTCCTGATCAACGTGCCCATCGCCGCGGTCGCGATCGTCGGTGCCCTCGTCCTCGTGCCGCCGTCCAAGGCCGGTCACCACGACCGGATCGACTACGTCGGCGGGCTGCTGTCGGTGCTGTGGGTCGGCTCGCTGGTCTACATGATCATCGAGGGGCCGCACTTCGGCTGGGGCGTGAAGGCCGTGAGCGCCGCGGTCGCCGCGGGTGTCGGCCTGGTGGCCTTCGTCGTGTGGGAACTGCGCCACCCGCGTCCGGTGCTGGACGTGCGCCGCTTCGCCGATCGCCGGTTCGCGGGCTCCAATCTCGCGGTCGCCCTCTTCTTCCTGGCCGTCTTCGGCGCCTTTTACTACCTCACCCAGCACCTCCAGTTCGTGCTCGGCTACGACGCGCTCGGCACCGGTCTGCGCATGCTCCCGCTCGCGGGCGCCGTCTTCGTCGGCTCGGCGCTGACCGGCTGGCTCACCCCGCGCGTCGGCATGAAGTGGACGGTCACCGCGGGCATGGTCGGCGGCACGACCGCGCTGGCCCTGCTGACCCGGGTGGACGCGTCGTCGTCGTACGGTGATCTCGTCGCCCCGCTCATCGTGCTCGGCCTGGCCATCGGGCTCGCCCTCTCGCCCTGCACGGACGCGATCATGGGCGCCTTCCCGGAGTCCGAACTGGGCGTCGGCGGCGCGGTGAACGACACCTCGCTGGAGCTCGGCGGCTCGCTCGGCATCGCGATCCTCGGCTCGCTGCTGTCGACGTCGTACGGCAACCACCTCACCGACGCCACCGCGGGCAGCGGGCTCCCGGCGGACGCCCTGACCACCGCCCAGGACTCGGTCGGCGCCGGCTACGCGGTCGCGCAGGGCATCGGCGGGAAGGCGCGCCGACTCGCGGCGCAGGCGGCCGAGGCGACCGACCCGCAACAGGCCGCGAAGCTGAAGGAACAATCGGCCCAACTGGCCACGGGAGCGCACCAGATGGCCGACGCGGTCGGCTCCGCCTTCTCGGACGCGGTGGCCCACACGAGTTTGGTCGGCGCGGTGGTCCTGGGCGTCGGCACGATCCTGGTGGCCTTCCTGCTCCCCCGCCAAGAGTCGGCTGTTCCGGCGGTACGGGAAGAGGAGCGGGAACTGGTGGACAGCGCGGCTGGTTGACCCGCGCACCCGTTGCGGAACGCCCGCATGGCCTGCCTGGTGGAGTCAGGGATCGAACGTCTGTACTTACGTTCCCTGGTTGGGGTGGCGGAGGCGGGATGAGGGTGCGGGTGTTCGTTTGGCGTACGTACGGTCTGGTGGTGAAGGAAGAGGACGGGGTGGGGCATGTTCGGTACACCTACCGGCTGCGGGTGTCGGCAACGGCCCGGGCGGGGCTGCTGGGGAGTGGGACCGGTGCCGGTGGGTGTGGAACGAGTGCGTGGCTCGCTCCAAGAAGGCCCATGCGGAGGGCGAGGAGTGCGGTGCGGCACGGCTGGATCGGATGTTGACCGAGGCCCGCGCGGTCACACCGTGGCTGGCCGAGGGGGCCAGCGTGCCGCAGCAGCAACTGATCCGTGACTTCGGCAAGTCCCGGGCGAAAGCGCTCAAGGACATCAGGGAACGGCTGCCGGTGAAGCAGCGGGCGGGGATGCCAGGCTACAAGAAGAAGCATGAGGCTGATCCGAGTCTGAATTACACGCGGCGCAATTTCCGGCTCAGGGACGGGCGGCTCCACCTGGCAGGCGGGATCGTGCTGAGGGTGGTGTGGTCGCGGGAGTTGCCTGTCGAGCCCTCGTCAGTGCGGGTGTTCCGGGACGGGGTTGGTGACTGGTACGCCTCCTTCGTCGTCCCTGTTCGTGTCGAGCCGCTGCCGAAAACCGGCCGAGTGGTCGGTGTGGACTGGGGCGTGAAGGAGATCGCGACCACCACGTCTGATACCCACGACCAGCCCCACCCCGAGCACGGCAAGAAGGCGAAGGCGAAGCTGTCGCGATATGACCGGATGATGGCCCGCCGCAGGCCGAAGAATGGGCGGGCCGCGTCGAAGGGGTATCGGGAGGCGAAGAAGTGGCGGGCGAAGACCTACCAGAAGATTGCCCGCCAGCGGCAGGACGGGGCCCGCAAGTGGGCGAAGAAGGTGGTGCGGGACCATGACTCGATCGCGGTGGAGGACTTCAAGCCGAAGTTCCTTGCGAAGACGTCGATGGCGCGCAAGGCGGCGGATGCCGCGATCGGCGTGACGAAGAAGGCCCTGTTGGACATGGGCCGCAAGCACGGGCGGGACGTGCGTCTGGTGCATCCCGCGCACACCACCATGGACTGCGGACGGTGCGGAGCGAGAACCAAGCACGCACTTCCGCTGTCGGAACGCACCTACACTTGCACCGCGTGCGGATCCGTCTCTCCAAGGGACAAGAACTCCGCGCGTGTGATGCTCGTCCGGGCTGGTCTGGCCCCGGCTGGTGTGGATGGCGTAAGGCCTCTTGGAGCGCTGCTCCAAGAGGCGGCCTGAGCCAGGAATCCCCTTCCCCCCGGGAGGGGAGCAGTCAATAACGTGCCGTGCCGGACCAGCCGGAACGGCACGTTCATATTTTTGCGTGTTCGTTTGCTCGTATGTATGCATGGAGGCACGGGGGATGAAGATCGACTGGGACCGGCGGCACTGCGCACGTAAGGGACACGTGACGTATGTGCCGGACGAGCCGAGGTTCCGGGAGCGGCTGCACGCCCAGACCGCCCTCGGCGACGTATGGCGCTGTCTGCGCTGCGGCGACTTCGTGCTCGGTGAGCCGCACGGTTCGGGGCCGGCCGACGACGCGCCGCTGGTGCCGCGCGGGAAGGTGCTGCGGGACCTGTTCATCCTGCGGTTCCTGTCGATCGAGCGGGCCGTGCGCGGCGTGTTCATCGTGCTGGTCGCGGTGGCGGTGTGGAAGTTCAGCAACAGCCAGGACGCGGTACGGCGGCTCTTCAACGAGAACCTCGACGTCTTCCGCCCGGTCTTCAGGCACTTCCACTACGACCTCGACCACTCACCGGTCGTCGGCTCCATCCAGAAGGCATTCGGCTACAAGCACTCCACGCTGCTGCTGGTGGCCGCCCTGCTGCTGGCCTACGCGGTGATCGAACTCGTCGAGGCGGTCGGCCTCTGGTACGCCAAGCGCTGGGCGGAGTACCTCACGGTGGTCGCCACCGCCGCGTTCCTCCCGCTGGAGATCTACGAACTCACCGAGCACATCAGCTGGTTGAAGATCACCACCCTCGTCCTCAACATCCTCGCCGTCCTCTACATCGCCGTCACCAAGCGGCTGTTCGGGCTGCGGGGCGGACGGAAAGCCTTCGACGAGGAGCGGCACAGCGCCTCGCTGATGGAGGTGGAGGAGTCGGCCGGCGTGGCGGTCTAGGGGCGCCTGTCCGTGGCGGCGGATACCCTGCGCGGGTGCACGTGACAGAGGACGACCGCCGCCTTCCTCCTGCCCTGGCCGACGTGGCGCGGGTCGAGTTCGACCACGCCGACGGTGAGGGCGTCGACTTCGAGCCGTACCCCGTCTTCGACTCCGCCGAAGAGACCACAGACTGGGTGCGCTGTGGACCGGCAACCGTGAACTCGACGGCGGCGCCTACCGGGTCTTCGGTCGGGTCGGTTCCGGTGGTCTCGTCGCCGTCTGGTTCGCCCGGCCGGGCCGTCCGCTCGGGGAGCAGCCCGTGGTGTTCATGGGCTCGGAGGGCGAGTGTGGCCTGGTCGCGGGAAACCTTTCCGGCTTTCTGTGGGTGCCGGCCGACGGCTACGGCCCTCGGGAGGCCGCCCTGCACGAGGACGAGGAGCGCTCGGCCGGGCCCGACCCCGGTCTGGCCGAACTCGCCGCGCGCCATGCGAGCACCCCGCGTCGGCCGGCCCTGGAGATCGTCGCCGAGGCCCGTGCGGTGTTGCCCTCCTTTGCCGAGGATCTCGACGAACTCTGCCGTTGAGGCGGGTCAGGCCTGCGCCCAGGGATCCGTGATCTCCCGCAGCAGGGTCAGCGCTTCGCGCAGTTGCTGCATGCGCCGCTTGCCCAGGTGGGTCTCCCACTCCCGTTCCACCTCGGCGACCACCGCGTCGGCGATCTCCTTGGCCGCCCACGCCCGTTCCGCCAGACACACCAGCCGGGCCCGCTTGTCGGTCGGGTCCGGGGCCCGGCGTACATAGCCCGCCTTCTCCAGCTGGTCGACCAGGAAGCCCGCGGTCTGCTTGGTGATCTGGGCCTGTTCCGCCAGTTCCGTCAGGCGTGTGCCGTCCGGGCCGACGCGCTGGAGGACCCGGGCCTGGGCGGGCGTGAAGTCGTCGAAGCCGGCCTCGGCGAGCACACCGAAGATACGGTTCTCCAGGGCCCGGTACGGGATGAACAGGAGCAGTCCCGTGTTGAGTTCGCTCTCCGCCACCACCGTCTACGCCCCCTTCGCATGCCTTGACTTTGGTCAGAGTCTCTGACTACTTTGGTCAGAGAAGCTTACCACTTGAGTGGGCGGTGATCCGCATGGGCGTGGCGTTGGACGTGGACGAACTCTGGCAGGTCGTCGACCGCGAGCGGGCGGGTCTGGCCGACCTGCTGGCGGGCCTGAGCCCCGGGGAGTGGGAGACGCGGACGCGGTGCGGGGACTGGCGGGTGCGGGACGTCGCCGCGCATCTGACCATGGGTGCGCGCTTCAGCTACCGGCAGGTGCTGGGCGAACTCGTCCGGGCCCGCGGCAACCTCGACCGGATGATCCACGACGCCTCGGTCTGCGAGGGACAGGCGCCGGTCGAGGAGATCGTCGCTCACCTGCGCTCACTCGTCGGCTCCCGCCGTGCGGCACCGTTCACCACGCCCCGCGAGTCCCTCCTCGACGTTCTCGTCCACGGCCAGGACATCGCCCTCGCTCTCGGCCGGACCCGCGAGATGCCCCGAGAGGCCGCCCGCGACGCCGCCGACCGGGTGTGGACCATGCGCGTCCCGCCCCGGCCATGGCCCCTCCCGCACGCCCGGCTCGTCGCCACGGACATCGCGTGGACGCGCGGCGGGGGCGAGGAGGTCCACGGCCCGATCGCGGCCCTGCTCCTGCTGCTCACCGGGCGTCCGGAAGCGGCGCGCGAGTGGTTCGAGCGGGCCGCCGTACCGGAGCAGTGAGACACCCAGGGACCACGGGGGACCGCGGGGGAGTGAAGCGGCGGGTTCGCGACCGGGCCCGCCGCTTCGCCGGCTCGTGGTGAACGGCTCGGCGAACCTCACCTCAATTCCTTTGACCCGCCCGCCGGTCCGGCCCAGGCTTGATGGCCTCGAAGCGCACGCGACGTACGGAGGTGGACATGGGAGAGCCGGGCAGGGTGGAGATCGTCAGCAAGCAGGAGTACGAGGCCCGATACGGTCCGGAGAGGGAGCCGTCACCCCTCTCGCTGGAGCAGATCAACGAGTTGTTCTCCGAGTTCCTCATGGCGGTCGCCCGCCCGAAGCGTCCGGACACCGACGGCAGCCGCGACCTCGCCAAGCGGCTGCGCGATCACCTGGGGTCGGCGCCGACGGACCGCCCGGTGGTGAAGGCCGCCTACGCCTCCTTCGACCTGCCCAACGTCCACCTCGCCCTGGAGCGCTGGTTCGCCGCGGACGGCCGCTCGTACGAGCTGATCGGTATGCGCGGCGCCCAGCACCACGGCGACCTCACCCTCGGCGACATCATCGACGCCGCCGACCGCTACGACCGCTTCGTGGTCGGCGCCGTCGACTACGCCCATCTGCCGGTCTCACCCGACGAGGAACTGGCCTGCGTCTCCTGCGGGTTCTACCTCGGTGCGGAGGACGACGAGCGGTTCGTCGTCCTCCTGCGCGGCCCGCAGGACGAGTACGGGCGCAACAAGGTCGAGGTCGAAGTCCTCGCCGGGGAGAAGGAGTTCGCGGACCGGCTGCTTGCCGGGATCGACGCGCTCGTGCGCGAGCACAGTGTCTTCCGCGGGCAGGTGCTCTCCTTCGAGGGCTCGGAGTTCGGGCACGGCCTCGGCCCGTTCCGCTTCCACCGCCGCCCCGGCCTGACCCGTGACGACATCGTGCTGCCGGCCGGGCTCCTGGAGCGGGTGGAGCGGCAGGTCGTGGGCGTGGCCCGGCGTCGTGAGCAACTGCGCGCGGCGGGCCAGCACCTGCGCCGGGGCCTCCTGCTGTACGGCCCGCCCGGCACCGGCAAGACCCACACGATCCGCTATCTCCTCTCCCACCTCCCGCAGTTCACGGTCGTGATCCTGTCCGGCGAGAGCATCGAGGCCATCGGCCCGGCCTGCGCCCTGGCCCGGATGCTCCAGCCCGCGCTCGTCGTCCTGGAGGACTGCGACCTGATCGCCGAGTCCCGTGACTACGGCGGCGGCGAACAGCCCCTGCTCTTCCAGGTGCTGAACGAGATGGACGGCCTCGGCGACGACGCCGACGTCGCCTTCCTGCTCACCACCAACCGCGCCGACCTGCTGGAACCGGCCCTCGTGCAGCGCCCCGGCCGCGTCGACCTCGCCGTGGAGATCCCGCTGCCGGACGCGGAGGGCCGCGCGGCCCTGCTCGGCCTGTACGGCGCGGGGCTCGGCCTCGGCAAGGACATCGCCGACGAGGTGGTGGTCCGTACGGAGGGCACGACGGCCTCCTTCACCAAGGAGCTGGTGCGGCGGTCCGTCTTGATCGCGGCGGAGCGCGAGTCGCCCCGCACCGAGCCGGAGGACGTCCGCGAGGCCCTCGACGAGCTCCTCTCCGACCGCGACCGCCTGACCCGCCGCCTGCTCGGCGTGCGGGACGGCGACGGGGACGAGGAAGAAGAGGACGAAGACGAATGACTCCGTTCCCGCCGGCCTTGCCCTGACGCCGACGTCAACGCCTACGGTCGTACCCATGCGAATCGGCGAGCTGGCCGCACGGGCCGGGACCACCACGCGGGCGCTGCGGTACTACGAGTCGCGGGGGCTGCTGCCCGCGCGGCGCGACGACAAGGGGTACCGGTCCTACGACGAGGCCGACCTCAGGCTGCTCACCCAGATACGGACGCTGCGGGACTTCGGGTTCGACCTGGAGGAGACGCGGCCGTTCGTGGAGTGTCTGCGGGCCGGGCACCCGGAGGGTGACTCGTGCCCCGCCTCGCTCGCGGTCTACCGGCGCAAGCTGGACGAGCTCGACGCGCTCATCGGGGAGCTGCGGGCGGTGCGGGAGAAGGTCGCCGGGCAGCTGGTCCGGGCCGAGCGGGCGCGGTCCGAACTGGCCGCCGAAGCGCTGGTTCCGGGAGGTCCGGAACCGTTGTGCGAACTGGGAGGGCAGGAGCGTTGATCAAGGCGGACGGCGTGACCGAGGTGACGGACGCGGACTTCGCGGCTCAGGTGCTCGGCTCGGATCTGCCCGTACTGGTGGAGTTCACCGCCGACTGGTGCCCGCCGTGCCGGCAGATGGGGCCGGTGCTCGGCGCACTCGCCCAAGAGACGAGCGACCGCCTGAAGGTCGTACAGCTGGACGTGGACACCAACCCGTCGACCACCAACGCGTACAAGGTGCTGTCGATGCCGACGTTCATGGTGTTCCGCGCCGGTGAACCCGTCAAGGCGATGGTCGGGGCGCGTTCCGGGCGCAGGCTTCTGGAGGAGCTCTCCGACGTCTGGTAGGTAAAGCCACGGGCTCACAAAAAATCCCCCGAGCAATTGCGCTCGGGGGATTTCTGTGCGTATATTCAGTGGTTCGCGACTTCAAATGAACTGAGGCGCGGTGAAGTTCTGTGAGCACAGTATATCCGGGCGGGAGCGGAATTGTCAAACACCGAATTTCCGGACGATGAATTGCGGCACGAGCAGGAATTCATCGACGGACTGTACGCGCGCGTCGACGCGCTGCGCGGCGACACCGAGGTCTCCGTCGCGGACGCCCTCGCGCAGGGCGACAAGCCCATGCAGGCCCGGCTGGAGCGGGACATCCTGGTCGCCGAGCGCTCCGGGCTGCTCGCCGCGCTGAACGCCGTCGACGGCTCGCTCTGCTTCGGCCGCATCGACCTGACCTCAGGTGTCAGCCACCACATCGGCCGTATCGGGCTGCGCACCGACGACGCCGAGCGCACCCCCGTCCTCATCGACTGGCGGGCCGACGTCGCCCGCCCCTTCTATCTGGCCACCGGGCACACCCCGCTGGGGCTGCGCCGGCGCCGGCACATCGCCACCGACGGGCGCCGCGTCACCACCCTGCACGACGAGATCCTCGACCTCGGCGACGCCACCCGCACCGGTCACGAGGACCCCACTGGGGACGCCGTGCTCCTGGCCGCGCTCAACTCCGCGCGCACCGGCCGGATGAACGACATCGTGCAGACCATCCAGGCCGAGCAGGACGAGATCATCCGGGCGCCGCACCGCGGGGTGCTGGTGGTGGAGGGCGGACCCGGCACCGGCAAGACGGCGGTCGCGCTGCACCGCGCCGCGTATCTCCTCTACGAGCACCGGGAACTGCTCGCCAAGCGGGCCGTCCTGATCGTCGGCCCCAACCCGGCGTTCCTCGGCTACATCGGCGAGGTGCTGCCCTCGCTGGGCGAGACGGGCGTGCTGCTCGCGACGGTCGGCGAACTCTTCCCCGGCGTGAAGGCGACGGCGACCGACAGCCGCGAGGCGGCCGCGATCAAGGGCCGTGCCGATATGGCGGACGTGCTCGCCGAGGTCGTACGGGACTGGCAGTCGCTGCCCGACCCGGTGATCGCGATCGAGCACGACCGCGAGATCCTGATGCTCGACGACGGCCTGGTGAAGGTGGCCCGTGAGCGCACCCGTGCCGCCCGGCTGCCGCACAACGTCGCCCGCGAGCACTTCGAGGGTCACATCCTCAACACGCTCACCGACATGGTGGCCGAACGCATCGGCACCGACCCGTACGACGGCACGAACCTCCTCGACCCCAGCGACATCACCCAGATCCGCGACGAACTCGCCGAGAACCCCGAAGTATGGGCCGCCATCGACCAGTTGTGGCCGCGCCTGACGCCGCAGCGCCTGGTCGCGGACTTCCTCGCCGACCCCGTGGGATACCTCTCGGACGAGGACGCGGCCGCGGTCCGCCGCCCGACCACACGGGCGTGGACGGTGGCGGACGTACCGCTGCTCGACGAGGCGGCCGAACTGCTCGGGGTCGACGAGCGGTTGGCACGGGCGCGGGCGGAGAAGGAGCGGGAGACGCAGGTGGCCTTTGCCCAGGGCGTCCTCGATGTCTCGTACGCCTCGCGGACGTACGAGTTCGAGGACAAGGAGGACAGCGATCCCGACGGCTCGGAGGTCCTGTCCGCGCACGACATCATCGACGCCGAGCGGTTCGCCGAGCGCCATGAGGAGGAGGACCACCGCAGCGCCGCCGAGCGCGCGGCGGCCGACCGGACCTGGGCGTTCGGGCACATCATCGTCGACGAGGCGCAGGAGCTGTCGCCGATGGCGTGGCGGCTGCTGATGCGGCGCAGCCCGACCCGCTCGATGACCCTGGTCGGCGACCCGGTGCAGACCGCGGAGGCGGCGGGCGTCGGCTCCTGGCAGAAGATCCTCCAGCCGTACGTCGAGGACCGCTGGGAGCACACCCGCCTCGGCGTCAACTACCGGACGCCGGCGGAGATCATGGAGGTCGCGGCGGCCGTGGTGCGCGCCGAGGACCCCGGCTTCGAGCCGCCGAGTTCGGTGCGGTCGACGGGCGTACGGCCGTGGGTGCGCGCGAGCGACGACCTGCCGGGCGCCGTGGCCGAGGCGGTGAAGGAACTGACCCCCGCCGAGGGCCGGCTCGCCGTCATCGCCCCGCGCCACCTGCACCGGAAGCTGGCCGCACGGCTGGACGGGGTGACGGCGGGCGCCGAGCCCGACCTGACGCGGACCGTCGTCCTGCTCGATCCGCGCCAGGCCAAGGGCCTGGAGTTCGACTCCGTCCTGGTGGTGGAGCCGGGCAGCTATGGAACCAGCGACCTGTACGTGGCCCTGACCCGGGCGACACAGCGGCTCGGCGTGTTGCACAAGGGCGCGCTGCCCGAGGGGCTCAGGCAGGCCGCAGCCACACCGTAGCCAGGGGCGGCAGGGTCAGGCGGACGCTCGAGGGGCGGCCGTGTGCGCCCTGCGGCTCCGGTTTGACCGGGTCGGGGTTGGTGACGTCGCCGCCGCCGTACCTCCCGAGGTCCGTGTTGAGGGTCTCGTGCCAGGCGGGGACGTCCTCCGGTACGCCGAGGCGGTAGTCGTGGCGGACGACCGGGGAGAGGTTCGAGACCGACAGGAGGGGGTTGCCCTCGGCGTCCAGTCTCAGGAAGGCGAAGACGTTGTCGTCCGCGGCGTCACCGACGATCCACTGAAAGCCGGCCGGGTCGGTGTCCCGCTGCCACAGGGCCGGGGTCGCGCGGTAGAGGGCGTTGAGGTCGCGGACCAGGTCGCGGATGCCGCGGTGGTCCGCCTCGGCGCCGTACGCCGAATCCAGCAGCCACCAGTCGGGGCCGTGGGCCTCGGACCATTCGGCGCCCTGGGCGAACTCCTGGCCCATGAAGAGGAGTTGCTTGCCGGGGTGGGCCCACATGAAGCCCAGGTACGCACGGTGGTTGGCGCGCTGCTGCCACCAGTCGCCCGGCATCTTCGACACCAGCGAACGCTTGCCGTGGACGACCTCGTCGTGGGAGATCGGCAGGACGTAGTTCTCGCTGTAGGCGTACACCATCGAGAAGGTCATCTCGTGGTGGTGGAACCTGCGGTGCACCGGTTCGTGCTGCATGTACTCCAGCGAGTCGTGCATCCACCCCATGTTCCACTTCAGCCCGAAGCCGAGACCGCCGAAGCCGCTCGGGCCCCGGTGGTGCGTGGGGCGCGTCACGCCGTCCCAGGCGGTCGACTCCTCCGCGATCGTCACCACGCCGGGCGCCCGGCGGTAGACGGTCGCGTTCATCTCCTGCAGGAACGCCACCGCGTCCAGGTTCTCCCGGCCCCCGTGCTCGTTCGGCGACCACTGGCCGGGCTCACGGGAGTAGTCGAGGTAGAGCATCGAGGCGACCGCGTCCACCCGGAGCCCGTCCATGTGGAACTCCTCGCACCAGAACACGGCGTTCGCCACCAGGAAGTTGCGCACCTCGCGGCGGCCGAAGTCGAACTCCAGCGTGCCCCAGTCGGGATGCGCGGCCCGCGACGGATCCTCGTGCTCGTACAGCGGGCGCCCGTCGAACTCCGCCAACGCCCAGTCGTCCCGCGGGAAATGGGCCGGCACCCAGTCCATCAGCACACCGATGCCCGCCCGGTGCAGGGCGTCGACCAGGTACTTGAAATCGTCGGGGGTGCCCAGCCGGGCGGTGGGGGCGTAGAAGCCGGTGACCTGGTATCCCCACGAGCCGCCGAAGGGGTGCTCGGCGACCGGCATCAGCTCGACGTGGGTGAAGCCCAGGTCCTTGATGTACGCGGGGAGTTGTTCGGCCAGTTGGCGGTAGGTCAGGCCGGGACGCCAGGAGGCGAGGTGGATCTCGTACACGGAGAACGGGGCCTCGTGCACCGCAGTGTCCGCCCGGCGTGCCATCCACTCCGTGTCGCCCCACTCGTACCGCGAGGCGTGCACGATCGAGGAGGTGTTCGGCGGGGCCTCGGTGCGGCGGGCCAGCGGGTCGGCGCGCAGGGTCCGGGAGCCGTCCGGGCGGGTGATCTCGAACTTGTACAGCTCGCCCTCGCCGATGCCCGGCACGAACAGCTCCCACACCCCCGAGGAGCCCAGCGACCGCATGGGGTGGCCCGTGCCGTCCCAGAAGTTGAAGCCACCGGCCAGCCGTACGCCCCGAGCGTTCGGCGCCCACACCGTGAAGCGGGTGCCGGTCACGCCCTGGTGCGTCATCGGCTCGGCGCCCAGGGCCTGCCACAGCTGCTCGTGCCGGCCCTCGCCGATCAGATGCAGATCGAGGTCACCGAGCGTGGGCAGGAACCGGTAGGCGTCCTCGGTCTCCCGCACCGTCTCGTCGTACGCCACCAGCAGCCGGTACTCCGGGACCCCGATCAGGGGCAGCAGCCCGGAGAAGAAGCCGTCGCCGTCGTCGTGCAGTTCGGCCCGCAGACTGCCCGACACCACCGTGACGGACCGGGCGTACGGGCGCAGGGCCCGGACGGCGATCCCGCCGGGCACCGGGTGGGCGCCGAGGACGGAGTGCGGGTCGTGGTGCGTGCCGTGCAGCAGCCGCTCGCGGTCGGCGGCGTCGAGGGCGGGGGACACGGCGGTCTCGGCGGGGGCGACGGCCGTCTTCGGGACCACCTTCTTCGTGACGGCCGTCTTCGTGACCGCCTTCTTCGGGGAAGCCTTCTTGGCGGAGGCCTTCTTCGCCGGGGCCTTCTTGGCTGTCGCCCTCTTGGCCGTGGCTTTCTTCGCGCCGGCCTTCGTGGTCGCCTTCTTCGCGCCGGCCGTCTTCTTGGCCGCTGCCTTACTGGCCGTTGGCTTCTCGGCCGACGTCTCGGCCGCTTGCTCGGCTGTCTTCGCTGTCTTCTTGGCCGCCGTCTTCTGTGGATTCTTCGGATCCGAACCGCTGGACGGGGGGCTGGGGGTCACGGACGAGCCTCCTGGGCGAGGGTGAGGTCAGAGCTGGTCGGACAGGGCCAGGCGGTGTACCGCCGACATCGGTACGGGGAGCCAGTCGGGGCGGTGGCGGGCCTCGTAGACGACCTCGTAGACCGCCTTGTCGGTCTCGTGGGCCCGCAGCAGAACGGGATCCGTGCGCGGGTCGCGCCCGGCGACCTCGGCGTACCCGGAGCAGTACGCGGCCCGGCACGCCGCCGCCCAGCCCGGGGCCGGCGGGGTCGCCGAGTGCGCCGCGTAGTCGAAGGAGCGGAGCATCCCCGCGATGTCCCGCACCGTCGGCTGCGGCATACGCCGTTCGGCCAGCGGGCGGGCCGGTTCGCCCTCGAAGTCGATCAGCGACCACTGCCCGGAGGGTGAGCGCAGACACTGGCCGAGGTGCAGGTCGCCGTGGATGCGCTGGGCGGTCCAGGTGCGGCCCTCGGCGGCCAGCTCGGCCAGCGCCTCGTAGGCGCAGCGCAGCCCCGGCTCGTACGGACCTAACGTCGGCACCGCCTGTACGGCCGCCTCCAGCCGCTCGATCATGCCGTCCACCAGGAGCCGCAGCTGGACATGGCCCAGGGTGGTCGTGGGAAGCGCGTGGGCGAGGGCCGTGTGCACCTCGGCGGTGGCCCGGCCCAGCGCGCGGGCCTCGGCGGTGAAGTCCTCGCCCTTGGCCAGCTCGCGCAGCGCCAGCTCCCAGCCGTCCGTCGCGCCCCGCACGAACGGCTGGAGCACGGCGAGGACATAGGACTCCTCGCCGGGCTCGCCGGTGTCGGCCATCAGCCAAGCCGTCGGCGCGGGCACCCGGGCGCAGCCCTTGCGGGCCAGGACCAGCGGTATCTCGAGGTCGGGGTTGTCGCCGGGGACGATCCGGCGCAGCAGCTTCAGTATGAACGTATCGCCGTAGACGACCGAGGAGTTGGACTGCTCCGCGGTCATCAGACGGGCCACCAGGCCGTCGCGTATCTCCTGGCGTCCGTCCCGCTCGAAGCGCAGCCCGCCGATGCGGGCCTGGGTGCGCAGGGCCTCCAGGAGCACCTCGGCGGGCCGGGGGTCGTACAGGGCGTCGTACACCGTGCGTCCGGCGAGCGGCCCTTCCTCCACGTGTCCGATCAGCGCGGGCGCGAGCCGGGGCGGCAGCGCCTCGCGCACGCCTATCAGGAGCTGGTAGCAGTCGCCGGGGTGGGCCGCGGCGCCCAGGACGGGTGGCTGATGGGCACGGACGAGCAGATGGTGCAGGCCCAGCCTGCCGTCGGAGGGCAGCAGCTCGGTGGCCGAGACCAGGGAGAAGCCGGTGACCGGGCGCCCCTTGCCCGCGAACCACCGCTGCCTCGGCAGCCACTCGCGCAGCAGTGGATCAAGGGACGCGAGGAGGGAGCCGGGAGTTGTCGTGGCGGAACGTGTGACGGCTTCCGACATGGCGTGCGTCCTTTCCGCGTCGCATTGCGGAGGAGCATCGGGTTGCGTGAAGAGTTCCCAGGGCGGGACGGCGAAAACCGTCCCGCCCTCAAGTGCGACCAGAGGCCGCGACCGGCGGGTTGCGGAGCCGGAACCATTGGCGTTCACGCCACCCAAGCCGGTGGCGTGTCCGTTCCGATCGCCCGGAACGGTTTTACGCGACGAGCGGGCGCAGTTGATGACCGAGCCACCCGCCCGGCGGGCTCGGGTTCCGATCACCGGAACGGCGTAATCGTACCACTACTCACCGTGTTCCCTCCGTAAACGGAACCAGTAGAAGCCGTGCCCCGCCAGGGTCAGCAGATACGGCAGTTCGCCGATCGCCGGGAAGCGGACCCCGCCGAACAGCTCGACCGGATGCCTGCCGTTGAACCGCCGCAGGTCGAGTTCGGTCGGCTGGGCGAAGCGGGAGAAGTTGTGCACGCACAGGACGAGGTCGTCCTCGTGCTCGCGCAGGAAGGCGAGGACCGCGGGGTTGGAGGACTGGAGCTCGGTGTAGGAGCCGAGTCCGAAGGCGGGGTTCTGTTTGCGGATCTCGATCATGCGGCGGGTCCAGTGCAGCAGGCTGGACGGGGAGGACATGGAGGCCTCGACGTTGGTGACCTGGTAGCCGTAGACCGGGTCCATGATGGTGGGGAGGTAGAGGCGGCCGGGGTCGGAGGAGGAGAAGCCGGCGTTGCGGTCGGGGGTCCATTGCATGGGGGTGCGGACGGCGTCGCGGTCGCCGAGCCAGATGTTGTCGCCCATGCCGATCTCGTCGCCGTAGTAGAGGATCGGGGAGCCCGGGAGGGAGAGCAGCAGGGCGGTGAAGAGTTCGATCTGGTTGCGGTCGTTGTCGAGGAGGGGGGCGAGGCGGCGGCGGATGCCGATGTTGGCGCGCATGCGGGGGTCCTTGGCGTATTCGGCCCACATGTAGTCGCGTTCCTCGTCGGTGACCATCT
Source organism: Streptomyces sp. HUAS 15-9 (assembly GCF_025642155.1). Classification (NCBI taxonomy): domain Bacteria; kingdom Bacillati; phylum Actinomycetota; class Actinomycetes; order Kitasatosporales; family Streptomycetaceae; genus Streptomyces; species Streptomyces qianjiangensis. The sequence continues at coordinate 6,057,426 of NZ_CP106798.1, forward strand.
CCAGGGTGAGTTCGTCGTGGTTGCGCAGGAAGATGCCCCACTGGCAGCCGGCGGGGATGGCGGGGGTCTTGGCGAGGATCTCGGAGACGGGGTAGCGGGATTCGCGGCGTACGGCCATGAAGATGCGGGGCATGACCGGGAAGTGGAAGGCCATGTGGCACTCGTCGCCGCCGCTGCGGAAGTCGCCGAAGTAGTCGACCACGTCCTCCGGCCACTGGTTCGCCTCCGCCAGGAGCACGGTGTCCGGGTACTGCGCGTCGATCTCCTTGCGCACCCGCTTCAGGAACTCGTGCGTGGCGGGCAGGTTCTCGCAGTTGGTGCCCTCCTGCTGGTACAGATACGGCACCGCGTCCAGCCGGAAGCCGTCGATGCCCAGGTCCAGCCAGAACTTCAGCGCGGAGATCATCTCCTCCTGGACCGCCGGGTTCTCGTAGTTGAGGTCCGGCTGGTGGGAGAAGAAGCGGTGCCAGTAGTACTCCTTGCGGACCGGGTCGTAGGTCCAGTTGGAGGCCTCGGTGTCGACGAAGATGATCCGCGCGTCCTGGAACTGCTTGTCGTCCTTCGCCCAGACGTAGTAGTCGCCGTAGGGCCCGTCCGGGTCCCGGCGGGACTCCTGGAACCACGGGTGCTGGTCGCTGGTGTGGTTCATGACGAAGTCGATGATGACGCGCATGCCCCGCTGGTGGGCGGCGTCGACGAACTCCACGAAGTCGGCGAGGTCGCCGAACTCGGGCAGCACGGCGGTGTAGTCCGAGACGTCGTAACCGCCGTCGCGGAGCGGGGACTTGAAGAACGGCGGCAGCCAGAGGCAGTCGACGCCGAGCCACTGCAGGTAGTCGAGTTTCGCGGTCAGGCCCTTGAGGTCGCCGATGCCGTCGCCGTCGCTGTCCTGGAAGGAGCGGACCAGGACCTCGTAGAACACGGCGCGTTTGAACCAATCCGGGTCCCGGTCCTTGGCGGGTGTGTCCTCGAAGGTGTCCGGAACGGGCTCGTTGACGATCATTTTGTGGGTGACCCTCCGATCTGCGGGTTGGACGGTCGCAGAACCGTGCAGACGTGCGCGGGTCGCCGACCCGGTTCGAGACGCACGTAGTTGGTCCTGCCCCAGTGGTAGGTCTCGCCGGTGAGTTCGTCACGCACCGGCACCGACTCGTGCCATTCCAGGCCGAGTTGCGGCATGTCCAACGAGACCGTGGCCTCCTGGGTGTCGTGGGGGTCGAGGTTGGCGACCACCAGAACCGTGTTCGATCCACTCCGCTTGCTGTACGCGATCACCGCTTCCTTGTCGGTGTGATGGAAGTGGAGATCACGCAGCTGCCGCAGGGCCGGGCTGTGGCGCCGGATGGTGTTGAGGCGGGTGATCAGGGGGGTGATGGTGTGTCCGTCGCGTTCGGCGGCGGCCCAGTCGCGTGCTTTGAGCTGGTACTTCTCCGAGTCGAGGTACTCCTCGCCGCCCTGCCGGAGCGGGGTGTTCTCGCACAGTTCGTAGCCGCTGTAGATGCCCCACGCGGGGGAGAGGGTCGCGGCGAGCACGGCGCGCACCTCGAAGGCGGGCCGGCCGCCGTGCTGGAGGTAGGCGTGCAGGATGTCGGGGGTGTTGGCGAAGAAGTTGGGCCGCATGTAGGCGGCCGCCTCCCCGGACAGTTCCGTCAGGTACTCGGTCAGCTCCTGCTTGGTGTTGCGCCAGGTGAAGTACGTGTACGACTGCTGGAAACCGATCTGCGCCAGGGTGTGCATCATCGCCGGGCGGGTGAACGCCTCGGCCAGGAAGAGCACATCGGGGTCGGAGGCGTTGACGTCCGCGATCACCCGCTCCCAGAACATGACCGGTTTGGTGTGCGGGTTGTCCACCCGGAAGATCCGTACCCCGTGCGCCATCCAGTGCCGCAGCACCCGCAGCGTCTCGGCGACCAGTCCGTCCAGGTCGGTGTCGAAGGCGATGGGGTAGATGTCCTGGTACTTCTTGGGCGGGTTCTCCGCGTGGGCGATCGTGCCGTCGGGGCGGTGGTGGAACCACTCGGGGTGCTTGTGCACCCAGGGGTGGTCCGGGGAGCACTGCAGCGCGAAGTCGAGCGCCACCTCCAGACCCAGTCCGCGGGCCCGGTCCACGAAGCGGTCGAAGTCCTCCAGGGTGCCCAGGCCGGGGTGGACGGCGTCGTGGCCGCCCTCGGGGGAGCCGATCGCCCAGGGCACGCCGACGTCGTCGGGGCCGCATGGTCAGGGTGTTGTTGCGGCCCTTGCGGAACGTCGTCCCGATCGGGTGGATCGGCGGGAGGTAGACCACGTCGAAGCCCATCGCGGCGATCGCCTCCAGACGCCGCGCGGCGGTACGGAACGTGCCGTGCGGCTGCTGGGGCGTGCCCTCCGAGCGCGGGAAGAACTCGTACCACGAGCCGTACAACGCGCGTTCACGCTCCACCAGCAGCGGCATCGGCTCCGACGCGGTCACCAGCTCCCGCAGCGGATACCGCGCCAGCACCCCGTCCACCTCCGGCGCCAACGCCGCCGCAAGGCGCCAGGCGGCCGGCCGTCCCTCGTCCCGCAGGGCGTCAACCGCGGTGAGCAGGACGTCCCGTTGCCCGTCGCGCTTCGGTACCGCGCCGGCCGCCCGCTCGTACAGCCGGGCGCCCTCCTCCAGCACCAGTTCGGTGTCCATCCCCGCCGGGATCTTGATCTGCGCGTGGTGCCGCCAGGTGGTGACCGGATCTCCCCACGCCTCCACCGTGTACGTCCAGCGACCGGCTTCGCCCACGGTGACGTCCGCGCCCCAGCGGTCGGTGCCCGGGGCGAGTTCACGCATCGGCGTCCAGGGTCCGGGGCGGCCCTCGGGGTCCCGCAGTACGACATTGGCGGCCACGGCGTCGTGTCCCTCTCGGAACACCGTGGCCGAGACCTCGAACGTCTCTCCAGTGACCGCCTTGGCGGGCCTGGATCCACGCTGGACGACCGGGCGGACGTCGAGGACGGGGATGCGGCCCGTCACGGTGGTCCCGCCCGCGGAGGACTGCTGCCGCGTCGGGGGGCCGGAGTCGGCCGGGCGTACCGGCGGGGGCAGGGCGGCGGCTGTGCCGGCCGTGCCCTTCGAGCTGTTCCTGCTGCTTGTCGGGGGTGCTGACGAGTGGTGCTTGGCGGGCATGACCGCTCCTGTCCGCGTCAACGTGGGTGTGGCGGATGGATGGGGGAGGTGGGTCCTGCGGGTGTACCTGTGGTGCTTCTGCGGGGTGTGTCCGTGGTGCCTCTGCGGGGTCTACCGGAGGAGCCTTCCCACCCTGTTCGGGTGAGCAATCCGGCACTTTGTTAACTACTCACGCGTATCTCTTCGCACAGGACCGGCCCCGTCCGGTGAGAACGGGGCCGGCGGCGACACTCTGCCATCACGGCGGCGGAGCCTGCAGGAGTTTGTCCGGGGAGCCAGGTCCCGCACCGGACACCTCGCCGGTCGCCGCGTGCCCCACAAGGGCCTTGGCGACCTGAGCGGGGCCGGCTCTGCGGTGCTCGGCAAGGTAGAGGGCGGCCGCGCCCGCGGCGTGCGGGGCCGCCATCGACGTACCGGAGTAGGTCGCCGTCCCGGTGTCGCTCGTCCGGGACGCCGAGGTGATCGAGACTCCCGGCGCGAACAGGTCCAGCGCGACACCGAAGTTGGAGAACGCGGCCCGCGTGTCCGTCCGGTCCGTGGCGCCGACGGTGATCGCCTCCGGCACGTCGGCGGGGGAGTAACGGCCGGCCGGAAGACCCTCGTTGCCCGCCGCGACCGTGTAGGTGACGCCGGACGCGATGGAGGCGCGCACGGCGGCGTCGAGCTGCTCGCTGTGGCCGCCGCCCAGACTGAGGTTGGCGACCGCGGGCCGGTGCGCGTGCCGGGTCACCCAGTCGATGCCGGCGATGACCCGGGCGATGGTGCCCGAGCCCGCGTCGTCCAGCACACGTACGGCGACGACCCTGGCCTTCTTGGCGACGCCGTACCGCGTTCCGGCGATGGTCCCGGCGACATGGGTGCCGTGCCCGTTGCCGTCCCCGGCCGTCCGGTCGCCGTCGACGAAGTCCCAGCCGTAGCTCGCCCGTCCGCCGAAGTCGCGGTGGGTGATCCGGATGCCGGTGTCGATCACGTACACCGTCACTCCGGCGCCCCCGGAGTCCGGCCAGCCGTAGCGCTGGTCGAGCGGCAGGTTCCGCTGGTCGACGCGGTCCAGGCCCCAGGACGGCGGACTCTTCTGGGTGCGGTCCAGCGCCACGCGACCGTCCTGGGCGACCGAGGCGACCCGCGGGTCGGCCGCGAGCAGCCTCGCCTGTCTCTCATTGGCCTTGACGGCATACCCGTTGAGGACACTGCCGTAGGTATGGCCTATTTCGACCCCGTACTTCGCGGCGAGGCTCTTTCCCGCGTCCGACGGGGCCTCGATCCCCTTTCCCAGGGTCACCAGATAGCTTCCGCCGACGGAGCCGGGCTCGTCGGCGCCGAGTATGTTCCCCTCCGGTGCGGCGTGCGCGGGCAGGGTGGCGGCCGAGAGCACCGCGGCCGTGACGGCCGCGGTCAGGCCTCCCGCCCGGCGCAGACGCCCGGTTCGCGTCCGTGCCATGGTCCGAGTTCCCCTCCTCCACTCCAGTGGCAGCGTCTCGTGCGGGGCGGAGCGCCACAAGAACGCCTGGGTGCGCAGAATCGGCCATCTCACCGGTTCGCGCCGTACGGTCGTTCCGGTGTTCGAAGGGCTTCGAGGGGGTTCGAGGGCGAAGTCTGAGGGCGAAGTTCGAGGGCGAGCTTCGAGGGAGAAGTTCGAGGGCGAACTTTGAACGCGAGGTCCCAGCGGAGCTCAGGGCAACACCGGTACCGTGCTGCGTGACCGGACGCACAGTGCCGTGCGTCCATCCAGCGAACGCGCCGAGGTGGCTAGTGAAGGCGATCCGTCGGTTCACCGTCCGTCCCGTGCTCCCCGAACCCCTCCGGCCGCTGAGCGACCTGGCGCGCAATCTGCGCTGGTCCTGGCATACGGAAACGCGCGAACTCTTCCAGTCCGTCGACCCCGAACGCTGGGCCGCCTCCGAGGGCGACCCGGTCCGCCTGCTGGGCAGTGTGCGCCCCGGGCGGCTCGCCGAGCTCGCCGAGGACCGCCGCTTCCTGCGTCGCCTGACCGCGGCCGCCGACGACCTGACCGACTATGTGACCGGCGACCGCTGGTACCAGACCCAGTCCGCCGAACTGCCCGCCGCCATCGCCTACTTCTCCCCGGAGTTCGGCATCACGGCAGCCCTGCCCCAGTACTCCGGCGGCCTCGGCATCCTCGCCGGTGACCATCTCAAGGCCGCCAGCGACCTCGGCGTACCGCTGATCGGGGTCGGCCTCCTCTACCGGCACGGCTACTTCCGGCAGAGCCTTTCCCGGGACGGCTGGCAGCAGGAGCACTACCCGGTGCTCGACCCCAACGAGCTGCCGGTGGCGCTCCTGAAGGAGCCCGACGGCACCCCCGCCCAGGTCTCCCTCGCCCTGCCCGGCGGCCGACAGCTGCACGCCCGGATCTGGCTGGCCCAGGTCGGCCGCGTGCCCCTGCTGATGCTGGACTCGGACGTCGAGGAGAACGACCTCGGCGAACGCGGCGTCACCGACCGGCTCTACGGCGGCGGCAGCGAGCACCGGCTGCTGCAGGAGATGCTGCTCGGCATCGGAGGGGTACGGGCCGTACGGACGTACTGCCGGCTCACCGGCCACCCGGAGCCCGAGGTCTTCCACACCAACGAGGGCCACGCCGGCTTCCTCGGCCTGGAGCGCATCGCCGAACTCTGCGACCAGGGACTGGACTTCGACGCGGGACTGGAAGCCGTACGCGCCGGAACGGTGTTCACCACGCACACGCCCGTCCCGGCCGGCATCGACCGCTTCGACCGGGAGCTGGTCGCCCACCACTTCGGCCCCGACGCCGAACTGCCGCGCATCGACGTCGAGCACATCCTGCGGCTCGGCATGGAGACCTACCCCGGCGGCGAGGCCAATCTCTTCAACATGGCCGTGATGGGCCTCAGGCTCGCCCAGCGCGCCAACGGCGTCTCCCAGCTGCACGGGCACGTCAGCCGTGAGATGTTCTCGGGACTGTGGCCGGGATTCGACCCCGACGAGGTGCCGATCACCTCCGTCACCAACGGAGTGCACGCTCCCACCTGGGTCGCCCCGGAGGTGTTCAGCCTCGGCGCCCGCCAGCTCGGTGCCGAGCGCGCCGAGGACGAGCTGTCGGCCGGTGGCGCGGAGCGCTGGGACGTGGTCGCGGACATCCCGGACCAGGAGATCTGGGAGCTGCGGCGCAGTCTGCGCGAGCAGCTGGTCGTGGAGGTACGGGAGCGGCTGCGCGCCTCCTGGCGGCAACGCGGCGCGGGCACGGCCGAGTTGGGCTGGATCGACGGTGTCCTGGACCCCGACGTGCTGACCATCGGGTTCGCCCGCCGGGTCCCGTCGTACAAGCGCCTGACCCTGATGCTGCGCGACCGCGACCGCCTGATGGACCTGCTGCTGCACCCCGAACGCCCGATCCAGATCGTGGTCGCGGGCAAGGCGCACCCCGCGGACGACGGAGGCAAGCGGCTCGTCCAGGAGCTGGTCCGGTTCGCCGACGACCCGCGCGTGCGCCATCGCATCGTCTTCCTCCCGGACTACGGCATGGCGATGGCGCAGAAGCTCTACCCTGGCTGCGACATCTGGCTGAACAACCCCCTGCGCCCACTGGAGGCCTGCGGGACCTCCGGTATGAAGGCGGCCCTGAACGGCTGCCTCAACCTGTCCGTCCTGGACGGCTGGTGGGACGAGTGGTTCCAGCCGGACTTCGGCTGGGCGATCCCGACGGCGGACGGCGCGGGCACGGACCCCGACCACCGCGACGACATCGAGGCCGCCGCCCTCTACGACCTCCTCGAACAGCGGGTGACCCCCCGCTTCTACGAGCGTGGCCAGGCGGGCCTGCCCGACCGCTGGATCGAGATGGTCCGCCAGACGCTGACGCTGCTCGGTCCGAAGGTGCTGGCGGGCCGCATGGTCCGGGAGTACGTCGAGCGGCTCTACGCCCCCGCCGCCCAGGCCGACCGGGCACTGACCGCGGACTCGGCCGGCGAACTGGCCCGCTGGAAGTCCCGGGTGCGCGCTGCGTGGCACGGGGTGACGGTCGACCACGTGGAGACGACGGCCGCCCTGGCCACGGCGGAGCTGGGCACGACGCTGGGTCTGCGCGTGCGCGTGGCCCTCGGCGACCTCGGCCCGGACGACGTCGAGGTGCAGGTGGTCTCCGGCCGCGTCGACTCTCAGGACCGCATCACCGACGCGACGACGGTCCCGCTGAAGCCGGCGGGCGGCGCCGACCTGGAGGGCCGCTGGGTCTACGAGGGCCCCCTGTCCCTCGACCGCACCGGCCCCTACGGCTACACGGTCCGCATCCTCCCCGCTCACCAACTGCTCGCTTCCAGTGTCGAGTTGGGGCTGGTCGCGGTGCCGTCGGAGGAGGTCGTGGAGGGGGCGGGGGTGCTGATGCGCTAGGGACTTCGACCGCGTAGAAAGCCTTCAATGAGGTCTTCGGAAGGCGATGACATGGCCGGGGAAACCGGCGACCGGTACGGCCCTGTCGACGTAGTGGTGATCTTCGATTGGCGCGACGGGCCGCTCGAGGGGATCCTGAGGTGGAGGGGCCGCGCTGCCTGCTGTTACTTCAAGCTGCTCGCGGAGTGCGCGGATTCCTCGGACCTGGACGACAGGCTCTTCTGGATCTGGTCGATCCCGGACGCCGACAGTGCGGTGCTCGTCCGGGAGTTCGGGGACGAGGAGACCGGCCGACTCGTCTGGCCGGTCTCCGGCGGACTCGGCTCGGCCCGGGCGCGCGCGATCGTCGACGGTCTGCTGTCGGGCCGTCCCGGAGCGCCGGACCGGGTCATGCGCACCGCTGACTTCGCAGAGGTCCTCGGCTGGGACGTGGCCCCTGCCACGATGGCGGACGGGTAGTTTCCGGCCAGGCGGGCCGCGGAGATGTGCCACGGGCTCCGCTGAGGGAAATCCTTCGGCGGAGCCCGTGGCATTGCGGAGCCGTCAGGCCGGGAGGACGGTCAGTCCGTCGCGGCGTCGGCGCACAGCCGTCGTAGTACCACCCCGCAGCGGCGGGCGTACGCATGCTGCAGTCCCCGGGTCGCCGCCCCGCCCGCGCGGGCGTACCAGCTCTGGGCCTTGCTGAACGCGGCCACCGTCAGCCACACCGTGCCGTCTCCCGTGCGGTCCACCACGAAGGCCTCCTCGCCGCATTCGGGGTGGCCGGCCAGGGTGCCGTAGGCCCAGCCGGCGCGGCGGGGTTCCTCGACCGTCCAGATGATGCGGCAGGGGGCCTTGATCAGGCCGGCGAGGGTGACCGTGACGTCGACGTCGGGGGCCGCTCGGTCGGCGGTGGCGTCGATGCCGACGCCCATGGCGCGGTGCATCTCCCAGTCGAGCACCGCCGCGGCCGCCCGTTGGAACACCTCCTCGCCCTCGCCGATGCGCGTGCGCACGTGCAGGGGGTGGAAGCCGGGCGGGCAGACGGTGAGGTTCTCGCGGGTCGCGCCTACCGGCTCGTAGGTGAAGGACATGGGTCCCTAGCGTAGGACGGCCCCCGGGGATGCCTTCGTCCCGGGGGCCGTCCTGTCGGCTACGAGGTGACTGTGACTAGCTGACGTTGACCGCGGACCAGGCCGCCGCCACCGCCTTGTACTCGGTGCTGCTGGAGCCGTACAGCGCGGAGGCCGCGCTCAGCGTACCCGTGCGGGCCGACTTGTAGTTGGTCGTCGACGTGAAGTACGTCGTCAGCGCCTTGTACCAGATCTGCAGCGCCTTGGCGCGGCCGATTCCGGTGACGGTGGAGCCGTTGTAGGTCGGCGAGTTGTAGGTGACGCCGTTGATCGTCTTCGAGCCGCTGCCCTCCGACAGCAGGTAGAAGAAGTGGTTCGCGACGCCGGACGAGTAGTGCACGTCCTTGTTGCCGACCGTGGAGGACCAGTAGTCCGCCGAGCCGCCGTCCTTGCTGGGCTTGTCCATGTAGCGCAGCGGCGAGCCGTCGCCGTTGATGTCGATCTTCTCGCCGATGAGGTAGTCGCCGACGTCGGAGGAGTTGTTGGCGTAGAACTCCACACCGGTGCCGAAGATGTCCGAGGTGGCCTCGTTCAGGCCGCCGGACTCGCCCGAGTAGTTCAGGCCCGCGGTGTTCGCGGTGACGCCGTGGCTCATTTCGTGGCCGGCCACGTCCAGCGAGGTCAGCGGGTGGTTGTTGGTCTCGCCGTCGCCGTAGGTCATGCAGAAGCAGTCGTCGTCCCAGAAGGCGTTGACGTACGAGCTGCCGTAGTGGACGCGCGAGTAGGCGCCGACACCGTCGTTCTTGATGCCGCTGCGGCCGAAGGTGTTCTTGTAGAAGTCCCAGGTCTCCTGCGCGCCGTAGGCGGCGTCGGCGGCCGCGGTCTGGTCGGTGGTGGAGCTGGAGGCGCTGCCGGTGCCCCAGACGTTGTCCGAGTCGGTGAACAGCGTGCCGGTGCCGGAGCTGGTGGTGTGCTTCAGGTTGTACGTCTTGTGCCCGCCGCGGGTGGTGTCGTACAGCTGGTACGTCGAGCCCGACAGGTTGGTGTTGAGGCTGACGGTGCCGGAGTACAGCGTCTTGCCGGTGCCGGTGGCGTTCTCGATGCCCTGGTACTCGAAGAGCTTCTTGCCGGTGGCCGCGTCGGTGATGACGTGCAGCCGGTTGGGGGTGCCGTCGTCCTGGAGGCCGCCGACGACGGTCTCGTAGGCGAGGACGGGCTTGCCGGAGCCGGCCCAGATGACCTTGCGCGCGCCGTCGGCGGCGGTCTTGGCCGAGCCGAGGGACTTGGCGGCGGTCAGCGCCTGCTTCTCGGCCTTGGCGGCGGCGATCTGCGGCTTGAGCGACGCCACCTTGATGGCGTCCTTCGCGGCTCTGGTGACGCCCTCGGCCTTGCCCGCCTTCGAGGTGTGGACGACCAGGTCGCCGCCGAGCACCGGGAGGCCCGCGTAGGTGCGCTCGTAGCGGGTGTGGACGGTGCCGTCGACGTCCTTCACGACGTCCTTGACGACCAGCTTCTCCTTGGTGCCGAGGCCTATGCTGCGGGCGGTCTCGGCGGCGTCGGCCTGCGCCTGCTGGACCAGGGTGGTGCGGGCCGCGGCCGACAGCGTGGTCGGGGCGGCGGCCAGGGGCTTGGCGGAGGCGGACCCGTTCGGGGTCTGCGCGGAGGCACTGGTGGTCAGACCGGTGGAGAGCAGGGCTCCGGCCGCGACAGCGGTGGCGATGGCCAGAGTGGTGCGCTTGTGACGCGCGTAGAGGGGGCTCACTCAAGCTCCTTCTCGTGGGGGAGTCCGGGCAGTGTGGGGTTACTGACCGGAGTGGGAAGTGCAGCTGTGCGGCGGGTGAGGGAAGAGTGACATCGAGGACGCGTACATGTCAGGACCTTGAAGTGATGTTGGCCGAAAACCGACTGTCCGGTAAATGTTGCGGCCATGTAAAACGGGCGCCGCCCGGGGGAGTCGAACCTCCCGGACGGCGCCCTGCCGACGAGCCGGTGACGTGCGGTTTACGGGAACGTGAGCTTCCAGCTGTTGATCGTTCCGACGTCCTGTGCCGCCTGGTCCTGGACCTTCAACTTCCAGGTTCCATTGGCCGATTCGGAGGAGGCGTTGACCGTGAAGGTCTGGTTCACGTCGTCCGCCGAGTCCGACGAGCTGAAGTTCTTCAGGCGATACGCGGTGCCCGACGGGCCGACCAGGTCGATCACCAGGTCACCGCGCCAGGTGTGCGAGATGTCGACCGTCACCTGGAGGTTGTTCGGGGCGTTGCCGCTCCGGCCGGAGACGGTGATGTTCGAGGTGACCGCGGGCCCGTTGTCCGGGATCGACACGGGCGTGGTGTTCTCGTACGACGTACCGCCGCCGCCCCCGCCGCCGGACCGCGAGCCGACCGCCACGCCCGCCCAGGCGTCCTGCACCGCCTTGTACTCGGTGCTGGTGGTGCCGTACAGCTCACCCGCCGCCGCGAGGGTGCCGGTGCGGGCGCCCGCGTAGTTGGTGGTGGACGTCCACTTGGTGGTCAGCGCGCGATACCAGATCTGCAGCGCCTTGTCCCGGCCGATGCCGGTCACCGGAAGCCCGTCCGCCGTGGGCGAGTTGTAGGTGACACCGTTGATGACCTTGGCGCCGCTGCCCTCGCTCAGCAGGTAGAAGAAGTGGTTCGCGGGGCCCGACGAGTAGTGCACGTCGATGCCGCCGAGCCCGGAGTACCAGCTGTCCTTGGACGCGCCGTCCTTGCTGGGCTTGTCCATGTAGCGCAGCGGGGTGCCGTCGCCGTTGATGTCGATCTTCTCGCCGACGAGATAGTCGCCGGGGTCGGCGGAGTTGTTGGCGTAGAACTCCACGCCGGCGGCCATGATGTCGGAGGTCGCCTCGTTGAGACCGCCGGACTCGCCGCTGTAGTTGAGGCGGGCGGTGTTGGAGGTGACACCGTGGCTCATCTCGTGACCGGCCACGTCGACGGCGGTCAGCGGGTCGTTGTTGCCGGACCCGTCGCCGTAGGTCATGCAGAAGCAGCTGTCGTCCCAGAACGCGTTGACGTACGAGTTGCCGTAGTGCACCCGGGAGTACGCGCCCACGCCGTTGTTCTTGATGCCGGTGCGGCCGAAGACGGCCTTGTAGTAGTCCCAGGTGAGGGCGGCGCCGTAGTGCGCGTCCGCGCCCGCGGTGGCGGCGTTCGAGTTGGTGCCGTTGCCCCAGGTGTCGTTGGTCTGCGAGAAGAGCGTGCCGGTGCCGGACGTGCCGTGGTTCAGGTTGTACGTCTTGTGGCCGCCGCGCGCCCCGTCGGTGAGGGTGTAGTTCGACCCGGACTGGGTGGTGGTCAGCGTGACCTGGCCGCTGTACCGCGTGTTGCCGACGCCGGTCTCGATGCCCTGGTACTCGTAGAGCTTCTTGCCGGTGGCCGCGTCGGTGATGACGTGCAACTGGTTCGGGGTGCCGTCGTCCTGCAGTCCGCCGACGACGGTCTCGTAGGCGAGGACGGGCTTGCCGGTGGCCGCCCAGATCACCTTGCGGGCGCTGTCGGCGGTCGACCGGGTGCCGCCGAGGGCCTGGGCGCGCTTGACGGCCTGCCGCTCGGCGGCCGCCTTCGTGACGCCCGGAGTGAGGCCGGCGACCTTGATGGTGGCGTTCGTGGCCTTGATGACACGCTGGGTCGCACCCGACTTCGCGGTGTCGACGATCAGGTCGCCGCCGAGGACCGGGAGGCCGGCGTAGGTGCGCTCGTAGCGGGTGTGGAGGGTGCCGTCGGTGTCCTTGACGACGTCACGGGCGACGAGCCGCTCCTGCGACCCGAGGCCTATCGCCTTGGCCGTGTCCGCCTTGGCGGCACCGGCGTCGCGGATCAGTTCGGCGCGCTGCGAGGGGGTGAGCCGGACCGCCGAGTGAGCCGGGTTGCCCTTGGCCGACGGGGCCTGGGACGCCGGTGCGGCGCTGGCCGCGCCGGACTGGACGGCGGCGGCGATCAGCGCGGTGACGCCTGCGAGGGCGACGGCTGCGGTGCGGCGGTGCATGGTGTGGGAGGTGCGTCCGCGAGAGGAACTGCTTCTCAACACTGACTCCTTCTGCATGGCCGCGGGTCGCGCGGCCAGGGGAGATCCGGACGGTGGGTTGGGGCGTCCGGGCAGAACAGGGCGTAACGCGGAACCATGTGCCTGTGCGGGGCCGGCTCGTACGGAGCAGATGTAGCTGTGGGGTTGCTGTGAGTCGGCCGTGGGAAGAGTGGCAGGGGATCAAGCCATCTGTCAGGACCGCGTCAGAAATTTGGCCGGAAATGGTCCGTTGACCGGATGTTCATGTTCGCTATGCGGACCGTTGGCCCGGGGTGCGACCGGCCGGGGGTGCGCCGAGTGTCAGTGCCGTCCGTCATGCTCGGCGCATGCACGAGAACGCCTTCTGGCAGCTGATCGACGACTGCCGCCCCGGCGCCCTCGATCCCGACGCGGAAGAGCTGGCGGCGGCCCTCACGGCCCGCCTGTCCAACGGTCCGGTCGCGTCGGTCGTCGGATTCGCCGAACAGCTGTCGTGGGCGCTGTACCGCCTGGACCGGCGGGAGTTCGGGGAGGGGCTGTCGGGGGACGCCTTCCTGAACACGCGTGCCGCCGTCGTCGCCGACGGCCGCGGCCGGTACGAGGCGGTCCTCCGGGACCCGGCCCGCTTCGAGCCGTACGCCACCGGCCTGGTCTGGGCGGAGCCCTTGCTCCATGTGCCGGACGCGGCGTACGCACACCTCACCGGCGAGCCGTGGGGCCGGGACACCCGCTACTCCCACGAGTCCTTCTCGAACGCCGCCGGATGGGCGAAGGCGAAGCCCTCCTGAGCCCGCTCAGCGCGCGGCGTCCCCGTGCCACGTGCGCCACAGGGCCGCATACGCACCCTCCGCCGCCACCAGGGCTTCGTGGGTGCCGAGTTCGGTGAGGTGGCCGTTCTCCATCACCGCCACGCGGTCGGCGTCGTGGGCGGTGTGCAGGCGGTGGGCGATGGCGATGACCGTGCGGCCCTCCAGTACGGCGGCCAGGGCGCGCTCGGTGTGCCGGGCGGTCGTCGGGTCCAGCAGGGCCGTGGCCTCGTCCAGGATCAGGGTGTGCGGGTCGGCCAGCACCACCCGGGCGAGGGCCAGTTGCTGGGCCTGGGAGCCGTCCGTGGGGCAACCGCCCGTACCGAGGGTGGCGTTGAGGCCGTTCGGCAGCTCGCGTACCCAGTCCTCCGCGCCCACCGCCGCAAGCGCCGTCCACAACTCCTCGTCCGTGGCCGACGGTTCGGCGATCAGCAGGTTGTCGCGGACCGTGCCGAGGAAGACATGGTGCTCCTGGGTGACCAGTACCACCTGACGGCGCAGCCGTTCCGGCTCCAGCGAGGCGATCGGCACCCCGCCCACCGTCACCGTGCCCGCGCCCGGCGCGTCGACGCCCGCGAGCAGCCGGCTCAGGGTCGTCTTGCCCGCGCCGGAGGGGCCCACCACGGCCAGCCGTTCCCCGGGCCGCACCGTCAGATCGACCCCGCGCAGCACCTCGCCGCCGCGCTCATAGGCGTACCGCACCCCGCACACGTCGATCCGGTCGTCCGCGGGAGTCGGGGAGCCGGCGTCCTCCGCCGCCCGCGGGGCTCGCGCCAGCCCCTCCACCCGGGCGAACGAGGCCCCGCTGTTCTGGAGTTGCTCCACCCGCATCAGGATCTGGTCCAGCGGCTCGGTGAACTGCCGCAGATACAGCGCGGCCGCCACCACCGCACCCAGCCCCACCCGCCCGTGTGCGTGCAGCACCCCGCCGATCAGCAGCACCCCGGCCACCGGCACCGTGTACGACACCTCGACCGCGGGGAAGAACACGCTCCGCAGATACAGCGTGTACAGCCGGGTCCTGCGGGACGTCTCCAGCGCGTCCCGGCTCGCCGCGGTCCGCCGCTCCCCGAGCCGGAACGCCTCCACCGTACGGGCCCCGGACGCGGTCGCCGCGAGGATCTCCGCGACCTGCGAGGTGGCCGCGCCCTCGGCCAGATACCCGTCCCGGGCCCGGCGCAGATACCAGCGCAGCGCGAACCAGATCGGCGTCAGCCCGAACACCCCGACGAGCCCGAGCAGCGGGTCGAGCGCGAACACCGCGCCCAGCACGAACAGCGCCTGCACCGAGCAGACCAGCAGCTCGGGCCCGGTGTCCCGCAGCGTGGCGCCCACCGTGCCCACGTCGGCGGTGCCGCGCGCGGTCAGATCACCGGCGCCGGCCCGCTCCACCACCGACGCCGGCAGCGCCAGCGCCCGGTCGACGAACTCCTCACGGACCCGGGCCAGGATCCGCTCCCCGAAGCGGTGCCCCACGTACCGGGCCCAGCGGGCCAGCAGCAGTTGCGCCAGCGCACACGCCAGGATCCACAGCGCCAGCCGGTCCACGGCCCCGGTCCCGTGCCCGGCCCGCACCTCGTCCACGATCCGCCCCAGCAGCCACGGCCCGGCCAGACCGGACCCGGCGGCCAGCGCGTTCAGCGCCAGTACGGCGGCGAAGGACCCTCGGTCGGCCTTCACCAGCCGGACGGCCGCCCGTCGTACCTCGGCCCGTTCGGCGACGGGCAGTTGACCCGCGGCAGGCTGCGTCACCGTACGACCTCCTCCGTGTCCCGTGCCACCAGTGCCCGGTACCCGGGCTCGTACTCCAGCAGCCCGCGGTGCGTACCGCTCGCCGCGACCTTGCCGTCGACCAGGTAGTGGACGGTGTCCGCCCGGTCCAGGACCAGCGGGGAGGTGGTGGTCACCACGGTCGTACGGCCCGCACGGGCGGTGTGCAGCCGGTGCGCGACCGTGGACTCCGTGTGGGCGTCCAGGGCCGAGGTGGGTTCCACGGCGAGCAGCACCTCCGGGTCGGCCAGCAGCGCCCGCACCAGCCGCACCCGCTGCCGCTGGCCCCCGGAGAGGCTGCGGCCCTGGGCGGTCACGGCCGAGTCCAGGCCGTCCGGCAGGCCCTGCACGACGTCGTCGGCGGCCGCCGCGTGCACCGCCCGCCCGACGGTGGCGTCGTCGTGGTCCCGGTGCCCGCTCACCACCTCCCGCAGCGGACCCGCGAACAGGTCGGCCTCGTTGTCGGCGACCAGGATCCGCGCCCGCACCTCGGCCAGCTCAATGGCGTCGAGCCGTATGTCTCCCCAGGTGGCGGCCGACGGCGCGTACCGGCCGAGGCGGTCGATCACCGCGGCGGTGTCCGCGGGGCGGGCGCCGACCAGGGCGGTGAGCCGTCCCGGCAGCACCCGCACCCCCGACTCGGGGTCGTACAGCGCGGACGGTTCCGCGGGCGCGGACAGCGTGCCGTCGTCCGGCTCCGGCTCCAGCCGCAGCAGCCGTACGACCCGGCGCGCGGCCACCACGCCACGGCTGAGCTGGTAGCCCATCTCCAGGAAGAACGCCACCGGCCCGACCAGCACGGCCACATAGCCGTACACCGACACCAACTCGCCGATGGTGAGCTGCCCCTGGGCGGCCAGCCGGGCCGCCAGCCAGGTCACCACCGCAAGGAACAGCGTCGGCAGCCCGACCCCGAGTGCCTGCACCCAGCTGGCCACCGCGCCGACCCGGTAGCCCTGCTCCCGCAGCCGCTGCGAGTCCCGTCGGAAGGTGTCCGCGAACAGGCCCTTCCCGCCGAGGCCGTTGAGGACGCGAAGCCCGCCCGCGAGGTCGCCGATGCGCGCGGTCAGCACACCCTGCCGCTCCCGGTACTCGGCCTCCGCCCCCTGCAACCGCACCGTCAGCGGCCCGGCGACCAGCACGATCACCGGTACCCCGAGCAGCACCACCGCGGCCAGCGGCGCCGAGATCGACAGCAGCACCCCGGCCACCACCGCGTAGACGACCACGGCGCCCACCCCGGGCCCGACGACGGTCAGGGACTGCGTGATGGTCTGCACGTCGCCGACGCCGATCGTGACGACCTCCCCGGCCCCGGCCCGCCGCGGCAGCGCGGCACCCAGCCGCACGGCCTGCCCGACGACCACCTTGACCGTGCGGAAGTTGGCGTCCATCCGTACCCGTGTCATCGTGCGGTGCCGCATGATGCTCACCCATGAGTTGACGGCCCCGACCAGGAACAGCAACAGCGTCCACCAGGCCAGCCGGCCCAGCTCCCCCGGCACCAGACCGTCGTCGACGGCCCGGGACATCAGATAGGGCGCCATCGCCATCAGCACCATCCAGACGCTGGCCAGCAGCGCCCCGCACAGCGACCGGCCCGGCTGCCGCAGCACCAGCCACCACAGGAAGCGCCAGCCGCCACGGCAGTCGGGCGTCCCTGGATCCTCGTACGCGTCGATCATCCTCAGCCCCCGTTTCCGCCCACTACGCCAGACTGTCCCGCCAGGCCCGGTGCAGATCGGCGAACCGGCCCGTGCCGACGATCAGTTCGTCCGGCGGGCCGTCCTCGACGATCCGTCCGTGCTCCATCACCAGTACCCGGTCGGCGATCGCCACGGTCGACAGCCGGTGTGCGATCACCACGGCCGTACGGCCCCGCAGCACCGTCGACATCGCGCGCTGCACCGCCCGCTCGCCGGGGACGTCCAGCGAACTGGTCGCCTCGTCGAGGATCAGCACCGCCGGGTCGGCGAGCAAGGCCCTTGCGAAGGCCACCAGTTGGCGCTGCCCCGCGGAGATGCGGCCGCCGCGCTTGCGTACGTCCGTGTCGTACCCGTCGGGCAGCGCGCTGATGAACTCGTGCGCGCCGATCGCCTTGGCCGCCCGCTCGATCTCCGCACGGCTCGCGTCCGGCCGCCCGATCGCGATGTTCTCGGCGACCGTGCCGGAGAACAGGAATGCCTCCTGGGTCACCATGACCACCCCGCGCCGCAGTTCGCGCACGGCCAGCTCGCGCAGGTCGACTCCGTCCAGCAGGACCCGGCCGTCGGACGGGTCGTAGAAGCGGGCGAGCAGCTTGGCCAGCGTCGACTTGCCCGCGCCGGTCGAGCCGACGACCGCGACCGTCTGCCCGGCCGGCAGCGTGAGATCGAAGCGGGGGAGCACCTCGCCGCCGGTGCGGTAGGCGAACCGCACGCCGTCGAAGACGACCTCGCGGCCGGGGTGGTCCGCCGACTCGAGCGCCGGGAGCTCCTTGGGTGCCGAGGGTTCCGGCACGGACGGGGTCTGGGCGAGCAGCCCGGCGATCTTCTCCAGGGAGGCGGCCGCCGACTGGTACGAGTTGAGGAACATGCCCAGCCGGTCGATCGGGTCGTACAGCCGCCGCAGATACAGCACCGCGGCCGCGAGCACACCGAGTTCCAGCGAGCCGGACGCCACCCGGTGGGCGCCCCACAGCACGATCACCGCGACCGCCGTGTTGGCGACCAGCCGGGAGCCGACCACATAGCGGGCCATCTCCAGCAGGGCGTCGCCGTTGGTGCGTTCGTGGCGCCGGTTCAGGACGCGGAAGTCGGCGTCGTTCGCGGCCTCCCGGCGGAAGGTGCGCACCGGCCGGATGCCGTTCATCGTCTCCACGAACTTCACGATCACGGCCGCGATCGCCGTGGACCGCGCGGTGAACACCCGTCCCGCGCGCCGCTGGTACAGCCGTACGAGGAGATAGAGCGGCACGAACGAGACCACGGCGACCGCGCCCAGGCCGAGGTCGAGCCAGAGCAGCATCGCCGAGATGTAGACGAACGACAGGACGACCGTGACCAGTTCCTGGAGCCCCTCGCTGAGCAGCTCGCGCAGCGACTCGACATCCGTGGTGGAGCGGGAGATGAGGCGACCGCTGGTGTACCGCTCGTGGAAGTCGACGCTGAGCGCCTGGGCGTGCCGGAAGATCCGGCCGCGCAGATCGAGCAGCACGTCCTGGTTGACGCGCGCGGAGGCCTCGATGAACGCGAACTGGAGCACGCCGGAGACCAGCGCGCACAGGCCGTAGGCGACGGCCACCGCGATCAGCGGACCGTGGTCGTGGTCCTGGAACGCCGGTACGGCGCGGTCGATGGCGTACGCCACCAGGAGCGGGCCCGCCTGGACGGCCGCCTGCTGGAGCAGCAGCACAAGGGTGGTGACGGCGACACGGGCCTTCATCGGGGCGAGCAGCGACCGCAGCAGGGCGGCCGTGGCACCGGGCCGGGTGGGCAGGACGTCGCGGTCGAAGGGGTCGGTGCCGTCGGGCGGGCGGGGGAGTTCGCCGTCGTCACCGGTCGCGGGGGAGGTGGAGGTGGACGTGGAGGTGGTGGGGGCGGTCATCGGTCGTCCTCCGCTTCCTCGGTCGGTTGCCCGCTCGCTTCCTTGGCCAGCTGCTCGCCCGGTTCTCCGTCCGGATCCCCGGCCGGTTCCCTCGTTGGTTCGCCCGACATCAGATGGGCGTATTCGGCGTTCGTGCGCAGCAGTTCGTGGTGGGTGCCGACCGCGGTGATGCGGCCTTCGGAGAGCAGGGCGACGCGGTCGGCGAGCAGCACCGTGGAGGGCCGGTGGGCCACGATGAGCGCGGTGGTGTCGGCGAGGACCTGTCGCAGCGCGGCCTCCACGGCGGCCTCCGTGTGCACGTCGAGCGCGGACAGCGGGTCGTCGAGGACCAGGAACCCGGGCCGGCCGACGACGGCGCGGGCCAGCGCCAGTCGCTGCCGCTGCCCGCCGGACAGGCTCAGCCCCTGCTCACCGACCTGTGTCCCCGTGCCCTGCGGCAGCCCGTGCGCGAACTCGGCCTGTGCGACGGCGAGCGCCCGCTCCAGCTCCGGCGCACCGGCGCCGTCGTCGGCCCCCATGAGCACGTTCTCCCCGACGCTCGCCGAGAACAGGGTGGGCTCCTCGAAGGCGACCGCCACCTTGGAGCGCAGTTCCTCGCGGGACATCGCGGTGATGTCCTCGCCGTCCAGCGTGATCCGCCCGGAGGTCACCTCGTGCAGCCGGGGGACGAGCGCGGTGAGCGTGGTCTTGCCACTGCCGGTGGCCCCGACCAGGGCCATGGACTCGCCGGGGCGGATGTGGAGGTCGATGCGGTCGAGGACGGGCGGGGAGCCGGGCGGGGCGTCGGGGTAGCGGAACGTGACGCCGTCGAACCGCAGACCGGACCGTGCGGCCGCCGGTCTCCCGGTCCGGCCGGTGACGTGCGGGTCCTCCGGCCGGGCGTCCATCACCTCGAAGTACCGCTCTGTCGCGGTCGCCGCCTCCTGGGTCATCGCCAGCAGGAACCCGATGGAGTCCACGGGCCAGCGCAGCGCGAGTGCCGTACTCAGAAAGGCGACCAGGGTCCCCGTCGACAGGTCCCCGTCCGCCACCTGTACGGCCCCCAGCACCAGCGCCGCGCCGATCGCCAGTTCCGGCAGTGTCACGATGACGCCCCAGATGGTCGCCAGCAGCCGGGCCTTGCGCAGCTCGGTGCCGCGCAGCGTCCACGACAGTGTGCGGAACACCCGCGCCTGGCTGCGGTGCCGGCCGAACCCCTTGATGATCCGGATCCCGAGCACGCTCTCCTCGACGACCGTCGTCAGGTCGCCGACCTGGTCCTGGGCCAGCCGGGCCACCTCGGCGTACCGCCGCTCGAAGACGACGCAGGTCCACATCACGGGCACGGCGGGACCCAGGACGACCAGCCCCAGGGTCCAATCCTGCTGGAGCATGATGACCAGGCCGACAAGGATCGTCACCCCGTTGACCAGCAGGAACGTCAGCGGAAAGGCGAGGAACATGCGCAGCAGCATCAGATCGGTCGTGGCGCGGGACAGCAACTGGCCGGAGGCCCACCGGTCGTGGAAGGCCACCGGCAGCCGTTGCAGATGCCGGTACAGGCCCGCCCGCATCTCCGCCTCGACGTTCGACAGCGGCCGCGCGACCAGCCACCGCCGCAGCCCGAACAGCCCCGCCTCCGCGACCCCGAGCAGCAGCAGATACAGCGCGCCGAGCCACACCCCGCCCGGATCCCGGTCGGCGACCGGCCCGTCCACCATCCACTTCAGGACGAGCGGGATCACCAGCCCCAGACAGGAGGCGACGACCGCGACGAACGCGGCGGTGAACAGCCGCACCCGCACCGGCCGGACGTACGGCCACAGCCGCAACAGGATGCGTACAGTTGAGCGATCGCTGGTGGTTGCACGTGTCGTGGGCATCACTCGCGAGCCTACGGACCGCCACTGACAACGCCCACCGAGTTTTGGCCGGACCGCGATCGGCCGCTGGTCCTACGACCAGCGAGTTCGAGGGGTCGTACGGGAGCAATGGGGCGGGCCCTCAGCCCGCCTTCAGCACCCTCTGCCCACCCTCAGCCCACCTTCAGCAACAGTACCGCCTGTGCCGGCACCGTGATCGCAGTACCCGCCCCGTGCACCACCCCCGGTGCCTCCCCCTGCTCCTCCCGCGAGGTGTCGACCACGACCTCGTACCGCTCCGCCCACGGGGGGCCCGGCAGGACGAATGTCGCCGGGCGGTCGCCTGCGTGCAGGAGGGTGAGGAAGCTGTCGTCGGTGATGGGGGCGCCCTGTTCGTCGCGGCCCGGTATGTCGCGGCCGGAGAGGTACATGCCGAGCGTGGCCGCGGGGGCGTACCAGTCGCTTTCGGTCATCTCCTCGCCGCGTGCCGTGAACCAGGCCAGGTCCCGCAGGCCGTCCGCCGAGTGGGCGCGGCCGGAGAAGAAGGCGCGGCGGCGCAGGACCGGATGGCGGTGGCGCAGGGCGATGAGACGGGAGGTCAGGTCGAAGAGCCGGCGCCAGGCCGGGTCGTCCAGGAGGGACCAGTCCAGCCAGCTGATCTCGTTGTCCTGGCAGTACGCGTTGTTGTTGCCGCGCTGTGTGCGGCCCAGCTCATCGCCCGCCACCAGCATCGGCACACCGGTCGACAGCAGCAGCGTGGTCAGCAGGTTGCGCAACTGGCGGCGGCGCAGCGCACGTACCGGCTCCTCGCCCGTCTCGCCCTCCGCGCCGCCGTTCCAGGAGCGGTTGTCGTTCGAGCCGTCGCGGTTGTTCTCGCCGTTCGCCTCGTTGTGCTTGCCCTCGTAGGAGACCAGGTCGCGCAGGGTGAAGCCGTCGTGGGCGGTGATGAAGTTGACCGAGGCGTAGGGGCGGCGGCCGCCCCAGGCGTACAGGTCGCTGGAGCCGGAGAGGCGGTAGCCGAGGTCGCGCACATCGGGGAGCGCGCCGCGCCAGAAGTCGCGGATCGCGTTGCGGTAGCGGTCGTTCCACTCCGTCCAGAGCGGGGGGAAGGCCCCCACCTGGTAGCCGCCGGAGCCGATGTCCCAGGGCTCGGCGATCAGCTTCACCCGGCGCAGCACCGGGTCCTGGGCGATCACCGCGAGGAAGGGGGAGAGCATGTCGACGTCGTGCATGGAGCGCGCCAGCGCCGCCGCCAGGTCGAAGCGGAAGCCGTCCACGCCCATCTCCGTCACCCAGTACCGCAGCGAGTCGGTGATGAGGCGCAGGACCTGCGGCTGCACCACGTGCAGCGTGTTGCCGCAGCCGGTGTAGTCGGCGTAGCGGCGGGCGTCGTCCTGGAGGCGGTAGTAGCCGCGGTTGTCGATGCCCTTGAGGGAGAGCGTCGGGCCCAGTTCGCCCGCCTCCGCGGTGTGGTTGTAGACCACGTCCAGGATGACCTCGATGCCCGCCGCGTGCAGGGCGCGGACCATCCGCTTGAACTCGCCGACCTGCTGTCCCGTCGAACCGGAGGCCGCGTACGCCGCGTGCGGGGCGAAGTATCCGATCGAGTTGTAGCCCCAGTAGTTCTTCAGACCGCGGCGCAGCAGATGGTCCTCGTGCGCGAACTGGTGCACCGGGAGCAGCTCGACCGCCGTCACGCCCAGCTTCACCAGGTGCTCGACCGCCGCCGGGTGCGCCAGGCCCGCGTACGTGCCGCGCAGCTCGGGCGGGATGTCCGGGTGCAGTCGCGTGAAGCCGCGTACATGCAACTCGTAGATGACCGAGTCGGCCCACGGCGTCTTGGGGCGGCGGTCGTCCGCCCAGTCGTCGTCATCGTGGACGACCACGCCCTTGGGGACGTACGGCGCCGAGTCCCGGTCGTCGCGCACAGTGTCCGCGACATGCTGCTCCGGCCAGTCGCGGACATGCCCGTACACCTCCGGCGGCAGGCTGAACTCGCCGTCCACCGCGCGCGCGTACGGGTCGAGGAGCAGCTTCGCCGGGTTCCAGCGGGCGCCGATCCACGGGTCCCAGCGGCCGTCCACCCGATAGCCGTAGCGCTGTCCTGGCATCACCCCCGGCACGAAGCCGTGCCAGATCTCGTGCGTCAGCTCGGTCAGCCGCACCCCCGTCTCCCGGCCCCGCTCGTCGAACAGACACAGCTGGACCGCCTCCGCCCCGGCCGCCCACAACGCGAAGTTGGTGCCCGCCACCCCGTCCGGGCCCGCCCGGAAACGGGCGCCCAGCGGCATGGGCGCGCCCGGCCAAACGGGTGGAGTCGGCGCGGTGGCGCGCTGGGCGCCGTTCACCGCGGAGGCCGGGCGGCCGCCGTCGAGGGCCCGCTCCTGGGCCACTGTCTGCTGCTCGGCTGCGCTCGTCACCTTGCGGCCCCTTTGTGTCGGCTCGTTCGCCTTCGGAGCGCTCTCAGCCAGTGCCCAGGCGGCCGCCGCGCCCGGCCCCCGGCGGGGCCGCTGCGCGCACGACCTCCCGGCGCCGGCTGTCCCCGCGGCTCACGGGCGCGGCTCCCCATCGCGTCGTCCTCCCACTGTTCTGCCCAGCGCTTGCGTCGCACTCACGTTTCCCCAGGGCGGGCCCGGTCGTTGAGCCGCTCGTGAGGTATGCACAAGGGCGCGCACGGCGCGCGGGGGCCGTGCTGGCCGCCGTACTGACATGGGCAGGACTGCTGGCGGGAGCCGCCGGCTGTACCGGGGACGGCTCGGGCGGCGACGCCCTCGACCGGATCTTCGGCAAACCCCCGGCAGCCGCGGACATCATCCGCGTCTCCCCGGACGACGGCAGCAAGGCCGTTCGCTCCGGCGAGCCACTACGGGTACGGGTGTCCGACGGACGACTCGAATCGGTGAGCGTGGTCCGGGTCCAGGACGCCCAGGACACCCCCGTGGCCGGACACATCACCGACGACGGCAGGACCTGGCAACCCGACGAGCGGAAGCTGGCGCTCGCCGCCAAGTACACCGTCGACGCGGTGGCGCTGGACGGGCACGGGCGCCGCTCGGCCCGGCACGCCACCTTCACGACGTACGTCCCCGACAAGCGGTTCATCGGGTACGTCACCCCCGAGAACCGCTCCACGGTCGGCACCGGAATGATCGTCTCGCTGGCCTTCAACCGGCCGATCGAGAACCGCGCGGCCGTCGAACGCGCCGTCCGCGTCACGGCGAAGCCCCCCGTCGAGATCAGCCCGCACTGGTTCGGCAAGGACCGCCTCGACTTCCGCCCCCAGCAGTACTGGAAGCCCGGCACCAAGGTCACCGTCGGGCTGCGGCTGCGCGACGTCGAGGCGGCGCCCGGCGTCTACGGACTCCAGTACAGGACGGTGACCTTCACCATCGGCCGCAGCCAGGTCTCGCTGGTGGACGCGGCCGCGCACACCATGGAGGTCAAACGCGACGGCCGGCTGCTCACCACCGTGCCCATCACCGCGGGCGCCCCGAAGACCACCACCTACAACGGGAAGATGGTGGTGATGGAGATGCTCGAGGTCACCCGCATGAACAGCCAGACGGTCGGCTTCGGCGGCGAGTACGACATCCCCGACGTCCCGCACGCCATCAAGCTCACCGACTCCGGGACCTTCCTGCACGGCAACTACTGGGCGGGGGACGCCTTCGGGAACAGCAATGTCAGCCACGGCTGCGTGGGCCTGATGGACGTCAAGGGCGGCAGTGCGGACACGCCCGCGGGCTGGTTCTTCGACCGCACCCTGATCGGGGACGTCGTCGAAGTCGTCAACAGCAATGACAAAAAGGTCTCTCCCGACAATGGGTTCGGAGGGTGGAACATGGGGTGGAACGAGTGGAAGGCGGGCAGCGCGGTCAAGTAACCAGGAGGGGGACGAGGTTCGGGGCGACGACAAACCGCCGAAGTTGCGACGGAACGGTGACCTTTGCCTGACGCGAAGCTCAAAACCCTGCGGTTAATATGCGCCAGTGGGTGCGCGGGACGCGCCGGGTAGCGGGCCTGACCAGGCCCCGCGAGGGGAGAGAACGTGAACGTGCGGCCGATATCGGGGGCGTCGGTTGACGCGCGGGGGCGGGGCCGGAAGGGGATGCCGGTGCTCATAGCCGGCGTCCTGCTCATGGCCGTGACCGCGTGCGGCGGGGGAGAGTCGGACTCGGGTTCCGGCTCCGGTGCCGGGAACGGCAAGGACGCGACGCAGCAGGGCAAGCAGTCCGAAGCGGTCGTCGGCATCGCGCCCAAGGACGGCGCGAAGTCGGTGAAGACCAGCGGGGCGCTCAAGGTGACCGCCGGTAAGGGCAAGTTGACCGTGGTCGAGGTCAAGGACGCCAAGGGCGGCAGGATAGACGGCAAGATATCCGACGGGGGCGCCACCTGGACGCCCTCGTCCCACCTGGCCGCCTCCACCAAGTACACGGTGCACGCGGTCGCCAAGGACTCCGCGGGCCGCGAGGCGGCCGAGGACTCCAGCTTCACCACCCTGACGCCGCAGAACACCTTCGCCGGTTCGTTCACTCCCGAGGACGGCTCCACGGTCGGCGTCGGTATGCCGTTCTCCATCCGCTTCACCCGGGGCATCACGCACCCCGAGGACGTCGAGAAGGCCATCACCGTCAAGACCGAGCCGGCCGTCGACGTCGAGGGCCACTGGTTCGGCAACGACCGCCTGGACTTCCGGCCCGAGAAGTACTGGGCGGCGGGCACGAAGGTCACCGTCGACCTCAACCTCGACGGCGTCGAGGGCCGCCCCGGGGTCTACGGCAAGCAGGCCAAGACGGTGAAGTTCACCATCGGCCGCAACCAGGTCTCCGTCGTGGACGCCAAGAAGCACACGATGAAGGTCACCCAGGACGGCAAGGTCATCAAGACCGTCCCGGTCACCACCGGCAAGCCCGGCTACGAGACCTGGAACGGCCAGATGG
Source organism: Streptomyces sp. HUAS 15-9 (assembly GCF_025642155.1). NCBI lineage: Bacteria > Bacillati > Actinomycetota > Actinomycetes > Kitasatosporales > Streptomycetaceae > Streptomyces > Streptomyces qianjiangensis. The sequence goes on from NZ_CP106798.1 coordinate 6,082,950, forward strand.
TCATGAGCGAGAAGCTCACGGTGACCCGGATGAACGGCGACACCGTCGGCTACGGCGGCGAGTACGACATCAAGGACGTCCCGCACGCCATCCGCCTGACCGACTCCGGCACCTTCGTGCACGGCAACTACTGGGGCGGCGGCGCCTTCGGCAACTTCAACGCCAGCCACGGCTGCGTGGGCCTGCGGGACGTGCGCGGCGGCTGGAGCAAGAGCGTGCCGGCGGCCTGGTTCTTCAACCACTCGATGATCGGCGACGTGCTGGTCGTCAAGAACTCCCACGACGACACCGTGGCCCCGGACAACGGCCTCAACGGCTGGAACATGTCCTGGGAGAAGTGGAAGTCGTAAGAGGACGGGCGCGCCCGCGCCCCTCAGGGGCGCGGGGCTCTGCCGACATGCGGCTCCGCCGCGAGGCGCGAGCGACCCACCACGGCCGGTGGTCGACGGCGTACCGGTGTCCCACGGCGCGTGAACGCCCGCTAACCTGCGGAGCATGACCGTCTCTCTCGAAGTCGCCGAAGGCGTCGGTACGCTGCGCCTGGACCGGCCGCCCATGAACGCGCTGGACGTCGCCACCCAGGACCGGCTCAAGGAACTCGCCGAAGAGGCCACGCGGCGCGACGACGTGCGCGCCGTGGTGATCTACGGCGGCGAGAAGGTGTTCGCGGCGGGCGCGGACATCAAGGAGATGCAGGCCATGGACCACACCGCGATGGTCCTGCGCGCCCGCGCCCTTCAGGACTCCTTCACCGCCGTGGCCCGCATCCCCAAGCCCGTCGTCGCCGCCGTCACCGGCTACGCGCTGGGCGGGGGCTGCGAACTGGCCCTGTGTGCCGACTACCGCATCGCCGCCGACAACGCCAAGCTGGGCCAGCCGGAGATCCTGCTCGGCCTCATCCCGGGCGCGGGCGGCACCCAGCGGCTGCCCCGGCTCGTCGGCCCCTCCAAGGCCAAGGACCTCATCTTCACGGGCCGGATGGTGAAGGCCGACGAGGCCCTGGCGATCGGCCTGGTGGACCGGGTCGTCCCGGCCGCCGACGTGTACACCGAGGCCCACGCCTGGGCGGCCCGGCTGGCGCAGGGTCCGGCGATCGCGCTGCGCGCGGCGAAGGAGTCGATCGACACGGGGGTGGAGACGGACCTCGACACCGGTCTCGCCGTCGAACGGAACTGGTTCGCGGGCCTGTTCGCCACCGAGGACCGCGAGCGGGGCATGAAGAGCTTTGTGGAGGAAGGGCCCGGCAAGGCCAAGTTCCTCTGAGTTCCGCCGGGTTCCCGTACTTCGCCGGGTTTTCCGTGCAACCCCCTTGCAATTGACGTGACGTCTCACCCGGGTCCCTCGATGGGGCGGTTTATGGAAACCTTAAGGCAACCTTAAGCCTGTCTTGTCGAGGTGATCCGTCCCATGCCCGGATTCGGGCCGTCCGCGCAGGTGGGGTGTGCCGCCGACGCCACCGAAATGCCACCGGCATATGCCGACCGGATGGCCCGGAATAGGGGTTTCCGGGGGTCGTATTCCTCAGGAACGCCCACGGAGGGCGCTCCGGGCGGCCATGATGGGGGGCATGGCGGGGCTGGAGGGCATCGAACAGCCGCGGGGACACAGCCGTGCGGCCGCGGCGCGCTGGTCGCCCGCGGTCGAGGACGAACGGGCACTCAAAGCACTGGAGCTGTTCGGCAATCCGACGGAGGCCGAAGTCCCGCTGCCGTCCCGCCCCGAGTCCGCGGCCACCGCGCGCCGGCTCGCCCAGGTCGTCGTTCTGCGCCACTGGGGACTCACCCCGAAGATGACGGAGGACGCGGTCCTGCTCGTCTCCGAACTCGTCGGCAACGCCGTACGGCACACCGGCGCCCGCGTCTTCGGGCTCCGGATGCGCCGCCGCCGTGGCTGGATCCGCGTCGAGATCCGCGATCCCTCCCGCGGGCTGCCCTGTCTGATGCCGGTTCAGGAGCTGGACATCAGCGGCCGGGGGCTGTTCCTGGTGGACAAGCTGGCCGACCGATGGGGCGTCGATCTGCTGCCCCGGGGCAAGACGACCTGGTTCGAGATGAGGGTCGCCGACCGCTGAGCGCGCATGCGCGGAGGTGACGACCCGTACGGTTCCACCGAACGGGTCAATCGGCGGTTTTCTTACCCAATCGCCCTTAAATGGTGCGGGTGACCACGACCGACCGCCGCGGGGCGTTGCGGGCGGGGGCCGGGCTCGTCGCCGGGGGCGCCCTCGTCGGCGGATGCTCGTCCGCCACCGGCCCCGTCGCGCAGCCCACGCCCGCCAGAGCCGCCCCCTCGCGCACCCCCGCGAAGCCCACCCCCCTCGCCGCCCCCGCCCCGCGCGCCTTCCCCCGGCAGCCCGCGCAGATCACCCACGGCTCCCGCGACCACCCCCGCGTCGCACTCACCTTCCACGGCCAGGGCGACCCCGCGCTGGCCCACGCCCTGCTCACCGAGGCCGAGCGGCACGGCGCCCGGATCACCGTGCTCGCCGTGGGCACCTGGCTGGACGAGCAGCCCGAGATCGCCCGCCGGATCCTGGACGGCGGCCACGACCTGGGCAACCACACCCAGCGGCACGTCGCCGTCAACACCATGCCGGAGACCGGCGCCCGCGCCGAGATCACCGAGTGCGCGGACCGGCTGAGACGGCTCACCGGTTCGATCGGCACCTGGTTCCGCCCCTCCCGTGCCCCGACGGCCTCCCCGCTCGTTGTCCGGCTGGCCCGCGCCGCGGGCTACCCCCATGTGCTGTCGTACGACGTCGACTCGCTCGACTACACCCGGCCGGGCGCCCCCGCCGTCACCCGGAAGGTCCTGGCCGAGGTCCGAAACGGGTCCGTGGTGAGCATGCACTTCGGATACCCGGACACGGTCGCCGCCCTTCCCGCCGTACTCCAAGAACTCGACAGCCGCGGACTGCACGCGGTCACCACCACGGAGCTGCTGAGCTGATGCGTCCCACCAAAGCCGTCCGCGTCCTGGCCGCCGGCGCCGCCCTCGCCGCCCTGACGCTGCTGCCCGCGTGCAGCAGCGGGTCCGAGCGCCACGAGAACGAGGCCCTCGGCAGCAAGGCGCCCGCACCGCCCCAGAAGAAGCAACTGGTCGACGGACTGCCCGGGATGCCGCCCGTGCTCGACCCCCACGACGTCTACGCCGCCGACCGCCCCAACCTCTTCTCACCGGCTGTGAAGGACTTCCCGTCCCGGGTCTACGTCCCCAACACCAACTCCAACACCGTCTCCGTGATCGACCCGAAGACGTACAGGGTCATCGAGACGATCCCGGTCGGCTGGCAGCCCCAGCACGTCGTGCCCTCCTGGGACCTGCAGACGCTGTGGGTCAACAACGACAAGGGCAACACCCTCACCCCCATCGACCCGAGGACCGCGAAGGCGGGTAAGACGGTCTCCGTCCACGACCCGTACAACCTCTACTTCACACCCGACGGCAAGTACGCCGTCGTCATGGCCTCCCTCGACCGCGAACTCGTCTTCCGCGACGCGCACACCATGAAGCGCGTGAAGACCGTGCCCGTCAGCTGTTACGGCGTCAACCACGCCGACTTCTCCCTCGACGGGCGCTACTTCATCGTCTCCTGCGAGTTCAGCGGCGAGCTGCTCAAGGTCGACACCGCGCGGATGAAGGTCGTCGGCCAGGAGAAGCTGCCGTTCCAGGGCGCGATGCCGCAGGATGTCAAGGTGTCGCCCGACGGCAAGCGGTTCTACATCGCCGACATGATGGCCGACGGCGTGTGGATCCTGGACGGCGACCGGTTCACCAGACCCTCCCTCCTGCCCACCGGCAAGGGGGCCCACGGCCTGTACGTCAGCCGCGACTCCCGCGAGATGTACATCTCCAACCGGGGCGAGGGCACCATCTCCATCTTCGACTTCGCCCAGAACGGGCTCACCAAGAAGTGGCACCTGCCGGGCGGCGGCAGCCCCGACATGGGCGGGGTCTCGGCCGACGGCAAGGTCCTGTGGCTGTCCGGCCGCTACAACTCCGAGGTGTACGCCATCGACACCGCCACGGGGGCCGAACTGGCCCGCATCAGGGTCGGCAGCGGCCCGCACGGTCTCGCCGTCTACCCGCAGCCGGGCCGCTACTCGCTGGGCCACACCGGCATCTTCCGCTAGGCACGGTCATCAGCCTGCCCGCAGGGCGCGAGGAGCAGCGCCTCCGCCCCCACCGGCAGGTATCCGGCCGCCTGGAACGCCCGCAGGCTGCGGGCGTTCCCCGGGGAGACCTGGGCCCACACCGGTTCCCCGGCCAGGTGCAGGGCGGCCGTCACCAGCCGGCGTCCCAGCCCCCGGTGCCGTACCCCCTCGTCCACCTCGACCGCGACCTCCAGCCGGCCCGCGACCCCGCGTCCCAGGACGACCACACCGCCGTCCGCCTCCCACAGCCGCACGTCGTCACGGCGCGCACGGGCCCGTACGGCGCGCGGATGGCCGGGGTCGGCGATCTGCGTGAGCGCGAGCGGCGGCCGGCCCGGCAGGGGCGAGCCCACCACGAGGGCGTCGATGGTGTCGGTCGTACGGCCCGTGCGCTCCACGAAGGCCGCCAGGAACCGCGCGTTCAGCGTCGCGGCGAGCGCGTCGCAGTCGCCCGCCACCGCCCGCAGCGTCTCGCGCACCCACCGCGGATCCTCGTCCGTGAAGACGACCGAGTGCGCCGTGAAGGCGATGACCCCGGCGTCCCGGCGCGTGTGCTGGGGCACGACCGTCGTACCGCCGTCGTCCGGCGGGAAGACACCGCGCGCGGCCGCGTCGAGAATGTCCCGCAGAGTCTCTGCCACCACCGCGCCCCTTGAGTCTCCACCGACTGGAAGCCCCAGACTCGCAGACATGATCGACGACGGCACCGGACTTCTCACCATCGGCGAGCTGGCCCGGAGCACCGGACTCACGGTCCGCACCATCCGGTACTGGTCCGACGAGGGCGTGCTGTCCCCCGTGACCCGCTCCGCGGGCGGCTACCGCCTGTACGACGCCGAGTCCGTCGCCCGCCTGGAGCTGATCCGCACCCTGCGCGAGCTCGGCCTCGGCCTGGACGACGTGCGCGCGGTGCCGACGGGCGAGACGACGGTGGCGCGGGTGGCGGCCGCCCATGTGGCCGCGCTGGACGCGCAGATCAGTTCGCTGCGGCTGACCCGTGCGGTGCTGTCGACCGTGGCGCGACGCGGTTCGACCGCAGAGGAGATGCCCCTGATGAACAAGCCGGCACGGCTGTCGGCGGCCGAGCGGAGGCGGATCCTGGAGGAGTTCGTGGACGAGATGTTCCACGGACTGGCCACGGCGGACCCGGACATCCGCGAGCGGATGCGGAACACCGCGCTCTCGCTGCCGGACGATCCGACGCCGGAGCAGGTCGACGCCTGGGTGGAGCTGGCCGAGCTGATCCAGGACCCCGAGTTCCGGGCGCTGATGCGCGGCGCGGCCGGGTTCAACGCCGCCGACCGGGGGCACGACGCGCGTGCCGGGGCGTCGATGTGGTTCTTCAAGCGGCTCGTCGAGCTGGTGGGCCGGGCCCGGGAGCGCGGGATCACCCCGGAGTCGCCGCAGGCCGAGCCGGTACTGCGGGATCTGCTCGGCACGGCCGACCGCGGCGACGTGCTCGCCCGCAGGAAGGCGACCCACAACGTCCGGGCCGCCCGCTACCGGGAACTGCTCGGCATCCTCAAGGGGACGGCCCAGCCCGCCCACGAGGAGGACCTCGCCTGGGTGGTCGCCGCACTGGAGTTTCGCGCGGGCCGTTAGTCTGACCTGCGGCAGTACGCCTGTATGACCTAGAAAACGCGACAAAAAGGGGCGGATCGGTGGCGGACATCGAGGAAGCACGCAAGCAGTTCCAGCGGATCGATGCGAACGGCGACGGTTTCATCACCGCCGCCGAGCTCAAGTCCGCCATGGCCCAGGAGGGTGACTGGAACGTCACCGAGGCGGTGGCCGAGGCCATCATCAAGAGCCGTGACCTGAACGGCGACAAGGTCCTGTCGTTCGACGAGTTCTGGGCCTACCTGAACAAGTGACGCCCGCACGGAAGGGGGGCACCCGGCCCGGGTGCCCCCCTTCCGCATCGGAATAGTCCACCGGCCCGCGGGGTTGACGCCGCACAGCAGACGCATGCACATGCATCGATCCTGGAAGGGCCTGTCATGAAGATCGGCATCATCGGCGCGGGCAACATCGGCGGCAACCTCACCCGGCGGCTCACCGCCCTCGGTCACGACGTCTCGGTCGCCAACTCCCGTGGCCCGCACACGCTCACCGAACTCGCCCAGGAGACGGGCGCGACCCCCGTACCGGTCGAGGAGGCCGCGCGCGGCGCGCAGGTCGTCGTGGTCACGGTCCCGCTGAAGGCGGTCCCGGGCCTTCCGTCGGGGCTGCTGGACGGCGCGGCCGAGGGGGTCGCCGTGATCGACACCGGCAACTACTACCCCCAGCGCGACGGCAGGATCGCGGGCATCGAGGACGAGGGCCTCACTGAGAGCCGCTGGACCGAGCGGCACATCGGGCACCCTGTGATCAAGGCCTTCAACGGCACCTACGCCCAGGACATCCTGGACGGCCCCCGTCCCGTCGGCGACCCCGACCGGCTGGCCCTCCCGGTGGCAGGGGACGACGCGGCCGCCAAGCGGGTCGTACGCGACCTGATCCACGAGCTCGGCTTCGACACGGTCGACGCGGGCGGTATCGACGACTCCTGGCACCAGCAGCCCGGCACCCCGGTGTACGGCCTGCGCGCGGGCGTCGACGGGGTGACCGAGGCGCTGGCCGAGGCGCCGAAGGACAGGCCGGCGGACTTCAGGGGGTAGAGGCGGGGACCGGTCCGGTCCTCAGCCCAGCGCCCTCGCCACGAACGTGTCCAGGACCCCCGCCCCCACCTCGACCGCACGGGTGCGCCCCTGCCAGTCGGTGATCGTGTGGGAACGGGCCGCCGTGCGCAGGGACCGGACCTGGGCCCCGGTGCCCTTGCCGTCCCGTAGGTCGAGGGCGGCGAGGGCGGCGCGGGCCCAGTCCCGGGTGGACGCCAGCCAGGGGGCGGCCGAGGTGCCCAGGGGCGCGGGGACCGTGTCCGGTACCCCGGCCAGGACGGTGAGCCTTTCCCGCAGGGCCGGTTCGGCCTTCGCGCCGCTTCGCCAGTAGGCCGCCATGAGCGTCGCGAGCTGCGGTGCCTGTGTGGTGTTCAGGCGGGAGGCGCGGTTGACGTCGGCGAAGGCGCGCAGGGCGGTGAGCGCGCGCCGGTCGCCGCCGGCCAGCGCGGACAGGCCCGCGTCGAGTGCCGTGGCCGGCCGGTACGCGGTGGGGTTCCAGGCGTACGCGGCCATCGAGAACAGCGCCGGGTCGGAGGCGGCCGCCTGGTTCATCGGGTTGGCCAGGAGGCCCGCGACCGCGCCGGGCAGGCTGTCCTCGCGGCCCGTGTAGGGGCCGAGCAGCAGATGGTCCGCCGTGTAGTCGTTGACCGGGTAGTTGTCCCACACCAGCAGCGGGTGCCCGTACAGCCGCGCGGCCTCGCGGGCCTGCTCGGTGCGCAGTGCCGGTGAGACGACCAGGGGCCCGGTCCACATGACCCGTACGTCCCGGTCCAGACGCCCGGCCAGCGCGGTCTTGTACGCGCTCGCCCGCGCCCCGTCGTACTCGGTGGGTACGGTGATCAGCGGAGCGGCACCGGTGCGCGTGTCGAGGAACTGGCGCTGCACCTTGTTCAGCAGATCCGCCTGGGCCCGCCCGACCGCGCCCCGCCCGCTGCCGTACACGGAGGCGTCGCGCGCGCAGTTCCAGCGGTCGATCTCGATGTCGTCGAGCGGCACGGCGAAGGCCCGCACCCCGGCGCCGTCCCACAGCTGCCGGAACTTGTGCACCAGCGCGGCCGTGTCCGAGGCCGACGAGTAGCAGATGGAAGGGCCGGGGGAGAGCGCGTACACGAAGGAGATGTGGTCGGCCGCGGCCCGCGCGGCCAGGGTGCGCAGTCCGGCGAGCCGGGGCTCGGGGTACGGGTCGCGCCAGCGGCCGCGCAGATAGGGGTCGTCCTTCGGGCTGTACAGGTACGTGTCGAGCTTCCAGCGTGCCGCGAAGTCCAGCTGATCCAGGCGCTCTTGCCGGGACCAGGGTGTGCCGTAGAAGCCCTCGACGATCCCGCGGGCGGCGGTGGCCGGCCAGTCCCGGATGCGGACGGCGGGCAGCGAGGTGCGCGCGGCCCGGGAACCGACGGGGCGCACCAACTGGGCGAGGGTCTGCGCGGCGTGGAAGGCACCGTCCGGATCCACCCCGGCGAGGACGGCCCGGGGCTGCCCGTGGTCGGTGCCGACGGCGAGGACGTACCCGCCCGCGGCGAGACCGGTGGGTGGGGCGGCACGCAGCGGAGCCAGGGCGCCCGGCGTGCCGCCCGACGCCACCGTGACCAGCAGCTCGCCGGACTTCGGCGCGTCCCCCAGGCGTATCTCGCCCGCGCCGCCCGCGCGTAGCGCCCGGGTGACGGCGTCCAGGGTGGCCGCGTCCGTCCCCGCGTCCGCGCGCACGGCCACACCGCGCCCGATCCGCACCGAACCCGCGTCACGGCGCACGCTGCGCGGCGCGGGCCACAGGGCCGGTAGATCCGCCGGAGTGCTTCCGGCGCGGGTGGTACGCGCCTTGCCGTCGGCCGCCGAGGGGGCCGCGGCCGCGGCGCCGTCCGGGCCGGCGGGGCCGTCCCCGCAGGAGCGGGCGAACACCACGACCACCAGACCGAGGACGAAGCCGATCAGCAGCTGCGGCGGGACGCGGAACTGGCGCACCCGGAGCCCCCTCCATCATCCGTCTGCGCGGGCAGTAGGCAGTCAACTACCATCTGTCGCATCGATTATGACGGAACGGCGGTTTCCGTTCGGGGGGTTACGTGAACGTCGTCGCGGCATGTTGCGCAGCAGTGTGACGTTCCGTCGGATACGGCGGCGAAGGCGTCGACAAGAGGGCACTGTGCGCCAGTTGGCGTAGACACTGCCGACAGCAGGTTCTATCCAGAGATGCGTGGGGCGGACGCGGCCCCTGCTACAGGCACGGGGAGGTCGCACATGGTGGTGGTTCCGGAAGATCCGCACAGCCACTGGATCGTGCTCCTCGACATCGAGGACTTCAGTCTGCGCGCGGAGACCACCCAGGCGACGCTGCACGACGACCTGTACCACGTGGTCGAGTTCGGGTTACGGCGGGCCGGGCTCGGCCTGGACGGATGCGAGGTGCAGGACCGCGGGGACGGCATGCTGCTGCTGGCCCCGCCGGACACCAGACCCACCCTGCTGCTCAGGGAGTTGGTGCGGGGCCTGGAGGACGCGCTGGTCCACCACCGGGACACCTACAACCACGACCACCGGATGCGGCTGCGGGTCGGGTTCGAGCAGGGGCTGGTCAGCAGGCGCGGCGAGCGGTGGACCAGCAATGCCATCAACGACCTCTCCCGGCTGGTCGACGCCGGCCCTGTCAAGCAGGTGCTGGCCCGGGCCGGCCGGGCCCATCTGGTGGTGGTCGTCTCCGAGGACATCCACCGCAAGGTGGTGCTGGGCCGCTACCCGGGCATCGACCCGGCGGCGTATCTGCCCGCCGACTTCGTCACCAAGCACGGCGAACCGCGCCGGGGCTGGGTCACCGTGCCCGGCTATCCGGCGCCACCAGGACTTCCCGCGGAATCGGGGGAGCCGCCACGTGGCAGAACGAGACCGGGGGCGGACCCCGGCACGGGCGGTACCGCGGGAGGAGCGGGCGGTGGGGCCGAACCGGGGAGCCCGGTCCTGCCGCCCTCACTCCACGTCGGCGATGTGACGCACGCTCAGATCGCCGTGGGGGAGGGGGCGATGGCCGTGGGCGGTGACTATGTGCACGGCAACAAGATCGAGCATCACCACGGCTCCCGCGACGTACCCCACCGCGGCACCTCGGCGGACGGCTCATGACCACACCGCCCGCCCCCGCGCCGCCGCCCCTGCCCCCACCCCCACGACGACGGCGCCCACCGGGGGAGGGGCGCCGTCCCCGCAGGGCGCACCTCCGCCCGGCGGCGGCACACCGGGCAGGGCGGTGCCGCGGGCAGCGGCAACAGCGGCTCGCCCCAGCCCGGCACCGCAGGCGGCGCGGACGGCGGTACGCCCCAGCCTGGCGGCACACCCCAACCGGCGGCCCCCGACAACACCGTCGGCGGCAGCGACAGCGCCAGCCAGGCCACCGCCCGTACCGGACAGGGCAGTCTGCGCGCCGGGCTGCTGCGCACCGCCTGGACCCACATCGGCGGCGACCGGGTCGAGGGCGACAAGATCGTCATCCATGCCGGGGGCGAACACCGTGTCGTGCTGCGCACCCTGGCCGCCATGGACGTGGAAGCCGTCCAGCACACCTTCCGGGCCCCGCCCCGCTGGGACGACGTCGTCGTCGACGCCTGGCAGCGCCGCTCGGTCGTACTGCGCGGCCCCGGCGGCGCGGGCAAGACCGCGGCCGCCGTACGCCTGCTGATATCCGCCCGGGCCAAGGCCTTCTATCTGATCGACTCGGTGGCCGAACTGACCCGGCTGACCGACCTCAGACAGATCGCCGGCGCCGGCCTGCTGCTCGACCGGCCCGTCGACCTCGGTCTGCTGCGCGGCCCCCAGCTGGCCGGCCTGGAGAGCCTGCTGCGGGACGCCGACGCCCATGTCGTCGTGACCGCGGGACCGGAGGCCGAACTCGACCGCGACCTCGGCGAGTACGTGCAGCGCATCGCCCACCCCGAGGCCCTGGACACCGTGCTCGCCGCCCATCTCGCCCACCGGATCGGCGAATCGGAGGCCGAACTCGTCCTCGCCACGAACGGCGTCGCCGAACTCACCGCCGAACTCCTGGACCAGGGCGCCGCCTGCCGGATCGCCGCCCAGCTGGCCTGGATCCTCGAACAGGAACACCGCGACGGCGCCGTCGACCCGCGGCGGATCCGCTCCCGCATGGAACAGACCGGCGGAGAGGGCCCCGAGGAGTGGTTCGAGGGACTCGGCGACATGGGACTGCGCACCCAGGCCATCGCCCTCGCCGTCCTCGGCGGACTGCCCCAGGAGTATGTCTCCCTGGCCGCGAGCTCCCTCCTCGACCGGTTCCGCAGCGACCGCGGCGTCCTTGCCGCCAGCGTCGAGCAAGGACCCGTACCGCTGCGCCAGGACCCCTTCAGCCAGTCCCGCCGGCAGTTCGCCGAGAAACTCCGGGCGCGCACCTACTCCGCCGTCACCCGGGGCGACTTCGGCTGGCTGCCGTGCACCGTCGCCGAGTACCGCAACCTCGAGTACCCGGCGCGGATCATCCGGCACGTCTGGTCGGAGTACCGCATCCAGCAGGAACTCGTCGCCTGGCTCGGCGAGTTGGTCGACCGGCCCTCCCAACAGGTGCGCAGCTTCGCCGGGACCGCGCTCGGTCTGATCGCCACCGAGTCCTTCGACCACATCGCCACCCAGATCTTCCCCGGCTGGGTCATGGACGAGGACACCGGCCCGCAGCGCCGCGAGGCCATCGCCTACGCCCTGCGCGTGTGCGCCCGCGACCCCGCGCTGCGCACCGGCGTGCGCAACCTCGTCGACGGCTGGTACATGAGCGGCACCTGGCAGTTCCAGGCCGCGGCCGCCCGCGCCCACGGCCTGTGCCTGGGCGGCGCCGACCTCCCGACGGCCCTGCAGACCCTCACCCGGCTCGGCACCGTCGACCACATCCAGGTCGCCATCGAGATCGGCGACGCCTTCGCCGACCTGATGGAGGAGGACGTCGACACCCACGCCCCCCTGGTGCTGCGCGCCATCGCCGAGATGTCGCACGAGCCCGCCAGCCGCCCCTCCGGCCACCTCGCGTTCCTCATCCTCGCCGACGCCCTGGCCACCGACGAGCCGGCGGCGGGCGGCGCCCCTCCGCGCAGCCGCCCCACCCTGCTCCGGCTGGCCGCCCAGGCCCCGCCCGGCGGCGAACTGCGCCGCCTGCTCGGCTATCTGTGGTCCGAGGCGATCGGCGGCGAACTCTTCGCCGACCAGGCAGGGACCGTGCTGGAGGCCTGGGCCGCCCAGGCCGAGGCCGACCCCCAGCTCCTCGACGACCTGGTTCGCATCCTCGTGGAGGACGTGGCTGCGCGCAGTCCCCGGGCCGGAATGCTCCTGGAGCGCTACGCCCGGCACTGGACCGACCGCGACCGCTTCCGCCCGCTGCCCCGCTCCGCCCGGGTCCTCGGCGCCCGACTGAACACCGCCCCGCCCGCCCGACCCACTCAGCCAGGAGGTGGCCGGTGACCGAGCCGGTCTCATTGATCGTCAACCGGAGTCCGGTGCCCCGCATGGCGGTGGGGCCCACCAAGGCGACCCAGCCGCACCTGGCGGTCGTGTACGCCACCGCCGCCGGCGAGGTGGAGTGCTTCGAGGGCCGCCCGATGACCCCCTCGCAGCAGGTCTTCTCCAAGTACCGCACCCGCTACGAGGTCGATCTGCGCGGCTACCGGCGCAGCGCCGTCCTCGGCCGGAACCCGCTGGTCTCCCGGGACGGCGTGCACGCCTTCGAGGTGAAGGTCGACTTCGCCTTCCGCGTGGACGGCTGGGACGGCGCCAAGGCCCTGGTCCGCTCCGGCATCGACAACCCGCTGCCCCTGGTGCACACCTACCTCACCAGCCTGTTCCACGCCGCCGGACAGCGCTTCGCCATCGAGGACTCCTTCGGCCTCCAGCACTACCTGGGCCAGCGGTGCGGACAGCAGGTGACCCTCGCCGAAGGGCTGGTCGTCTACGGCTGTCAGGTGTCGGTGCAGCCCGACGCCAAGTCCAAGGCCTACCTGGAGTCCCTGATCGAGGCGGGCCGCCGGGAGGCACTGGGCCAGGCCGAACACGTGCCCAACATGGGCGATGTGCTGCGCGAGGGGCAGATCGCGGCCAAGAAGCAGGAACAGGAGATGGAGGCCGCCGCCCGCCAGGCCGAGGCCCTCAGGCATGTCGCCATGGACAGCGAGGGCCTGATCCGGCAGTACATGAACACGCACCCGGAGGACGCCGCGGGCGCGTTCGACATGCTGCGCAAGCTGGAGGAGGCCCGTTTCGCCACCGCCGAACTGCAGAACCAGCGCGCGCTGGCCCTCTTCCAGGCGATGGCCGACAAGAACCTGGTCCAGGCCGGTGACCTGGAGGTGATGCGGCAGCTGCTGACCGACGTGGTCGGCCGCGCCACCGGCGGCGCAGCCCAGCTCCCCTCAGCCACCACCCCGCAGCTTCCCGGCGCCCGGCCCTGGGACGCCCCGGCCGCCCAGCTCCCCTCGGCGTCCACCGCCGGATCCGCCCAGACACAGACCCAGGCACCGCCGCCCCGGCCCGCGGACCAAGGGTCCGGCTTCGCTGGCCAGGGGCCCGGGTTCACCGGCCAAGGGCCCGGCTTCACCGTGCAAGGCGCCGGATTCACCGGCCAAGGCCCCGGGTCGACCGTCGTGGGCGACTCGCTCCCCCCGTACGCCGGACGGCCCGCCGTTCCCACCTACGCCGCCCTGATCTACCTGGTGCTCGACGAGTCCCTCGACCGCGACAGCCTGCAGGAGCTCAACCGCGGCCTGAACGACCTGCACGCCGCGCTCTCCGGCGCACCGGAGGTCGCCAGGTCCCTGCGGCTGTCCGTGCTCGGCATGGCCGCCACCGCGGAACCTCGCCTCCAGCTGGAGACCGTCACCCACGGCACCCGGACGCCCATCCTCACCGGCCGCCCGGGGCTGTCGTACAGCAGCGCCTTCCAGCTGCTGAAGACCGTCGTCGGACAGGACGTCGCCGTCGTCAAGGCCGAGGGCGTCCAGGTGCTGCGGCCGATCGTGTACTTCCTCACCGGCGGCGTCCCCGACGAGGGCAACGGCTGGCGCGAGGCCCATCAGCGGCTGACCGACACCGGCGGCAACCCGGCCGCGCCGAACGTGATCGCCCTCGGCCTCGGCCGGGCCGACGCCTTCGCGGTCCGTGCCGTCGCCACCCGGCCCGAGTTCGGCTTCATGGCACCGCCGAACCAGGACGCCGTGTCGGCCGCCCACAGCTGTGCCGGGTTCCTGCGCGACAGCGTCGTCGGCTACGCCCGGCGCCTCGCCTCCGGCGACCCGCAGTTCTCGGTCAACCCGCCCGACGGCTTCCGGCGGGCCGAGGACGCCTACTGATCCGTACCACCTCCCACGCAGTCAGTCCCACCACGCAAGAACGGAAAGACGATGATGGAAAGCAATCGGGGGCACTTGCTCCCCATCTACGTCCTGGCCGACGAGTCGGGCTCGATGACCGAGCACATAGACGACCTCAACGACGGTCTGCGCTCACTGCACCAGGCGCTGCTCGGTGAACCGATGGCCGCGGCCAAGGTGCGCTTCTCGGTCCTGGGCTTCTCGGACGACGTGGTCGAACGGGTCCACCTGGTCGACCTGCGCAGCGCCAATGAGTTCCCACTGCTGCGCACCCGCGGCATGACCAGCTACCTCGCCGCCTTCGAGGACCTGATCAACCGCATCCCGGGCGATGTCAACGCCCTCAAGAGCGAGGGCTACCAGGTGCACCGGCCCGCGGTGTTCTTCCTCAGCGACGGACTGCCCAACCACGGCGAGGACTGGCAGGACGCCCACCGCAGGCTCACCGACCGCTCGGTCACGCTCGGCGCGCCGAACATCATCGCGTGCGGCATCGTGGACGCCGACGCGCAGACCATCGACCAGGTGGCCACGGAACCGCAGTTCGGGTTCGTCGCCAACAAGGGCGTCGATGTGGGCGGTGCCATCGCGAAGTTCTGCACCGCTCTCACCAAGAGCGTGATCTCCTCGGGCCGTTCGCTGGGCTCGGCGTCCCCGCAGCTGGTGGTCGACAAGCCGGAAGGCTTCACCGTCGCGATCGATGTGATCTGACGTGACCTGGATTCCCAACCGGCACCCCGACGACGACCGGGAGGGGCAGCGGCCCGTGCCGCCGCCTCCCCGGCCCGCGCCCGACCTGTACCCGCAGCAACCGGCCGAGCCCTACGACCGGCCGGATCCGGCGGGCTCCTACGGCCACGACTGGCCGGTGGGCGGCCCTGGCCGCCCGTCGGCCGGCCCGCCCAGCCGCCCCCGCCCCCCGACCCGGCACCGGCTTCCGCCACCCGGTCCGACGCTTTCGCCGAGGGATGGCAGACGATCAGCGTGGACGGCGCCGTTCCCGAGTTCGACCCGAGACCGCCGATCGGAGCCCTGTCGTACCGCCCCGACACCGTCTGCGACGGCTGGTCCACCGAGGCGCTCGACCTGCGGCTCGCCTCGGTGCGCGGCTATGCCCACCGGGCCGAGGGCCGGCCGCGGGAGGACGACGCGGCCGCGGCCTGGGACGAGCACACGCGCACCGTGGTGTTCGCCGTCGCCGACGGTGTCTCCGACGCCCGCCAGCCGCACATCGGCTCCCAGCTCGCCTGCCGCAGCGCGGTCGACGAGATGCTCGGGCAGGTGCGCGCGAGTGGCGGGTTCGTCACCGACTGGCCCAAGCTGCTGAGCACCGTCCACTGGCAGCTGCGGGTGCAGGCCCGCCGGCTGCTGCACCAGGAGGACGCCACCGTCGACGAGACGGCCGACCTGCTGGCCACCACGCTGGTCGCCGGGGCGGCCACGCCCACGCCGGCGGGGGTACGCGTGGCGCTGGTGTCGGTCGGCGACTCCGGGGTGTGGCTGATCAAGAACGGGGCGCTGTATCCGCTCCAGGGCGGCAAGACGGTCGGCGCGGACGGCCTGGTCTCCTCCGCCGTACGGCCCCTGCCGTACGTTCCCGCCGAGGTCGTCCCGTTCGAGTACGTCCTGGAGCCGCCCTGTGTGCTGCTGATCGGCACGGACGGATTCGGTGACCCGGTCGGCGACGGGCGGGGCGTGGTGGCCCAGCTGCTCTGCCGTGAACTGGAGCGCCCGGTACCGCCGTTGGGCTTCGCCCATCTGCTCGACTTCTACCGGGAGACCTTTGACGACGACCGCACGCTGGTGGCCCTGTGGCCGCGCGGGGGCGCGGCGGGGGGTCCGCGATGAGCGCGGTCACGGTGCCCTGGGTACTGCCGGACAAGCTGGGCACCTACACCGGGCACCAGCTGGGCGACGGCGGGCAGGGCATCGTGTACGGGGTGCCCGACCCGCCGGGCAAGTTCGCGGGCGAGTATCTGGCGTACAAGGAGTACCGGCCGACGGAGGCGTACGACAGCGACGTCCTGTACGACATGGTGTGCTTCCGCCAGCTGCTGTCCCCGGCCGACCGTGCCTTCCTGGACGAGCGGCTGACCTGGCCGCTCGCCCTGGTCTACCTGGGCGACACCCCGACGGACCCCCGCCCGTCACGGAACCCGCGCAGCAGGGTCGTCGGCTTCCTCATGCGGCGCGTCACCCAGGACTACGAGCTGCGCATGCCGAGCGGCGAGGTGAAGCTGCAGGCGCTGGAGTTCCTGCTCAACTCGGACGCCTACATGACCCGGGTCGGCCTGTTCGTCGACGACGCGCACCGCGTGGAACTCCTGCTCGATCTGGCCCGCACCCTCGACTGGCTGCACCGGCGCGGGGTGATGGTGGGCGACCTCTCGCCGAAGAACGTCCTGTTCACCCTGCGGGGCCAGGCCCGCTGCCGGTTCATCGACTGCGACTCCATGCGCTACACCGGCAAGGACGTGCTTCAGCAGGTGGAGACCACCGGCTGGGAGGCGCCGGAGCCGGAGAAGGCCACGGTCGCCTCAGACTCGTGGAAGTTCGGTCTGCTCGCCGCACGGGTCTTCAACCGGGACCAGCACAGTCCCGACCTCGGCCCGCTGCGGGCCGTGTCCACCGAGCTCGCCCAGCTCGCCAGCCTCGCCCAGAGCCGCGATCCGCAGCGACGGCCGCCGATGTCCGACTGGCTGACCGCGCTGGAACTGGTGCACAACCGTGTCAAGCGGACCCGGCGCGCCACGGCGCACACCACGCAGCCGCCGGCCCCGACCCCGACGCCCGCGGGCCCCTACCGGCCCCAGCCCCAGCCGCAGCCGCAGCCGGTGTCCCCTCCCCAGGGGTTCACCTTCCCCACCCAGCCCCAGCCCCGCCGCCCGGCCCAGAGCGGCTCGATGGGCAACAGGGTGGCCGGCTGGCTGCTGGGCGCGGTCCTGGTGGGCGGCCTCGTCGGCTACGCGGCGACCCACATGGACTCCACGGACGCCTCGGCGTCGGCATCCCCGGGCGGGCCCTCGGCGACGGCCACCGATGACGTGCACACCAGCGGTGACTCGGACGACGGCGTCAACACCCCGGACTCCGGCGAGGACACCCCGTCCGACCGGGCCGTGGCCCCCGGAGCCACCGTCGACTACTCCCAGGTCGCGGACGACCCCGAGGCCGAGGACGTGGCCACCATGTTCGCCCGCTTCTTCGGCGCGATCAACAAGCACGACTACGACACGGCCCTGGACCACTACGATCCCAGCACCTCGGTGGTGAACCTCGGCTCCACGTCGGCCCGGAACCAGTGGAAGGACGTCATGTCCACCACCCAGGACAGCGACTTCGTCCTGAGCGACCTGTCCTCGGACGGCACCTACACGCTGGCCACCCTGAACTTCACCAGCCACCAGGACGCCGGATACGGCCCCGCCTCCAGCCCGTCCGACACCTGCGACCAGTGGACGATCACCTACCAGCTGACCGACTCGAGCGGCTACCGGATCTACAAGGCGCCCAGGGACGGGGTGAGTTACACCTCCTGCTGACCCTCACCCGCCGAAGGCCTGCGCCTTCAGCTGATCCACCGCCCGGATCGACAGGTACTGACGCCCCGTCACCACCCATCCTCTGCCTCGCCATTGCTCCAGCACACGGCTCACCGTGCGCCGGGAGGTCAGCAGCAGGCCGGCCAGGTCGTCCTGGGACAGGGCGAGGGCGAGACGGCGGCCGGTGCCGTCCGGCTCCGGCATGCCGCACCGCTCCACGAGGTCGAGCAGGAGCGCGGCGAGCCGGGCGGGCACCGGCTCGGTGATGCCGACGCGCTGGAGATCGGCCTCGCGCAGCCGCCGCGACAGGGTCTGTTCCAGGGAGGCGGCGATGCCCGGCCGGGCGCGGGCGAGGACGTGGAAGCGGGTGGCGGGCAGCTGCAGCAGTTCGGCCGGGGTCGCCGTGACGAGCGAGGCCGAGCGCCGCCCGCTCTCCACCGAGGCCTGTTCGCCCAGGAGTTCGCCGGGACCGCGCAGCGCGAGCAGGGCCCGATACCCGGCGTGCGACTGGGCGATCACCTTGACCCAGCCGCGCACCAGCACGACCAGATGGTCCGAGTCCTCGCCCTGCGTCAGGAACTGCCGCTCGGCCGCCACCACGACCCGGGTCGCCGCCCGGAGCACCGCGGCCCGGTCATCGGCGTCGAGCGCCTCCCAGAAGGGGGCGGGGCGAAGACCCACGGCGGTCAGCCCAACGGCCGTACGGCCAGGGACCCAAGTGCGGACGCCCACCGCGCCCACCGCCGCCCGACCCGTATCGAACCCGTCCTCGCCATGCCCCGTCCTCCCGTCGTCGGGCCACCGTACCGGGACCGCACCAGTGTGGCCCGATCAGTCGTCGCCCGCCCACTCCCGGAGCGCGGCCCTGCTCTCGAACGCGGCGACGTCCTTGTCGTGCGGCTCGCTGGTGTACTGGTGGAAGAGCCACTTGGCCTTGATGCGGGGCTTGCCCGCGCTGACGTAGTCGGCGATCCACAGGCCGTCACCTGCGTACGAGGTGACGTCGACATCCAGCCAGTAGTTCCGGTTGGCGTACAGCACGACCTTGTTGTGCGGCCTCAGTTCCTTGACCTTCCGGATGAACAGGTCCTTCTCCGCGTTGCTCGCGTGCGTTCCGTCGCTCGTCGTCTCCCAGTCGACGGCGAGGATGTCGCCCGCGCGCTCGGGGGCGTGCCGGACGAAGTGCTCGGCCTGCGCGGTGAGATGGCCGGGCCACAGGAAGTGGTAGAAGCCGACGACCAGTCCGGCGTCACGGGCGGTCTTGGTCTGGGCGGTGAGCCTGGGGTTGATGTACGAACGCCCCTCCGTCGCCTTGATGAAGGCGAAGGAGAGGCCGTCCGTGCCGTACGAGGAGGACTGGAACGCGCTCACGTCGATGCCGTGCAACATGCGGAACTCCCTGAAGTGCCAGTGGGGTGACAGGAGCTGATGTGTTGTCAGTCCCACCTTTGCACGAGTGATCCGTTCGCGCGCCTGGATTGTCAGCAAAGCTGTCCATGCTCACCGATGTCAGGCTGTAGTCCTGTCCGGCACGTTCGCCGTTGACCGGGGATACCCGCGTTCCGTTGAGACGCGGCCTACATACTCAGACCTTGACGACGCGGATGCCGCGGCCGCACAGCATGAGGAGGTCCTCGGGGGCCGACATCAGGACGCTTACGGGGGCGGGTGAGGCGAGTGCGGTTGCTGCCACGATGGCGTCGAGGGCGTACGCAGGATGCCCCGCTTGGTCTCGACCGCTACCTGGCCCACCGGGCCGTGTTCGGCTTCCGCGTCTTCGATGAGTTCGCGCAGTCGTTCGCGCTCCAACTGGCGCTGGATGAGGGCTTCGACGCAGGCGGACATGCCGCGCTTGCCCGTACGCGCCCTGTGAGCCGCGATCGTGCCTTCATGGAGAGAGACGGAGACAGGCCGGACGGGCCTTCGCCGGGAGCCGAGGACGTGGTCATGCAGCGATTTCAGAACTCTTGTTATTGAGGTGGGGTGACACGAACGCGCTGGTCAGGGCCTACTTCCCTAGCACTCGATGATGTTCACGGCCAGCCCGCCCCGCGCCGTCTCCTTGTACTTCACGGACATGTCCGCGCCGGTGTCCTTCATGGTCTTGATGACCTTGTCCAGGGACACCTTGTGGGAGCCGTCGCCGCGCATGGCCATGCGGGCGGCCGTGACCGCCTTGACCGCGGCCATGCCGTTGCGCTCGATGCACGGGATCTGGACGAGGCCGCCGACCGGGTCGCAGGTCAGGCCGAGGTTGTGCTCCATGCCGATCTCGGCCGCGTTCTCGACCTGCTCGGGGCTGCCGCCGAGGACCTCGGCGAGGGCACCCGCGGCCATCGAGCACGCGGAGCCGACCTCGCCCTGGCAGCCGACCTCGGCGCCGGAGATCGAGGCGTTCTCCTTGAAGAGCATGCCGATGGCGCCGGCGGCCAGGAGGAAGCGGACCACGCCGTCCTCGTCGGCGCCGGGGACGAAGTTGATGTAGT
The DNA here is from genome assembly GCF_025642155.1 of Streptomyces sp. HUAS 15-9. Taxonomy (NCBI): domain Bacteria; kingdom Bacillati; phylum Actinomycetota; class Actinomycetes; order Kitasatosporales; family Streptomycetaceae; genus Streptomyces; species Streptomyces qianjiangensis. The sequence continues at coordinate 6,103,138 of NZ_CP106798.1, forward strand.
AGTGCAGCACCGCGGGGATGATGCCCGCCGCGCCGTTGGTGGGGGCGGTCACCACACGTCCGCCCGCCGCGTTCTCCTCGTTCACCGCCATCGCGTAGAGCGTGATCCACTCCATCGCGTGGGCCAGCGGGTCGCCCTCGGCGCGCAGCTGGCGGGCGGTGACCGCCGCCCGGCGCTTGACCCGCAGCCCGCCCGGCAGGATGCCCTCGCGGGTCATACCGCGGGACACGCACGCCCGCATCACGCGCCAGATCTCCAGCAGGCCCTCGTGGATCTCCTCCTCGGTGCGCCAGGCCCGCTCGTTCTCCAGCATCAGCGCGGAGATCGACAGACCCGTCTCCTTCGTCAGGCGCAGCAGCTCGTCGCCCGTGCGGAAGGGGTACTTCAGGACCGTGTCGTCGAGCTTGATCCGGTCGGCGCCGACCGCTTCCTCGTCGACGACGAAGCCGCCGCCCACCGAGTAGTACGTCTTCGAGAGCAGCTCCGTGCCCTCGGCGTCGTACGCCCACAGGGTCATGCCGTTCGCGTGGTACGGCAGCGCCTTGCGGCGGTGCAGCTTCAGGTCGTCGTCGAAGGAGAACGCGATCTCGTGCTCGCCGAGGAGACGGATCCGGCCGCCCGATTTGATCTCCGCGACCCGCTCGTCCGCCGTCTCCACGTTCACCGTCCGCGGGGACTCGCCCTCCAGGCCCAGCAGCACCGCCTTGGGCGTGCCGTGGCCGTGGCCCGTGGCGCCGAGGGAGCCGTACAGCTCGGAGCGTATGGAGGCGACCGACTCCAGCACACCCTCATTGCGCAGTCGGCGGGCGAACATGCGGGCCGCGCGCATCGGTCCCACCGTGTGGGAGCTGGACGGGCCTATGCCGATCGAGAACAGGTCGAAGACCGAGATGGCCACGGTGACTCCTCAGTACGGGGGTGGTGCGAAGGGGTGGGGCACCGCGCCCACGGAAGAAACGTGCGCTTCCAGTGTGCGCGGTGCCCGCGCCGGGGTGAACTACTTGGAGAGCCCCGGGTACAGCGGGTGCTTGTCGGCCAGGGCCTTGACCCGGGCCTTGAGGGCCTCCGCGTCGTAGGACGGCTTCAGCGCCTGCGCGATCACATCCGCGACCTCGGCGAAGTCCTCGGCCGCGAAGCCGCGGGTCGCCAGGGCCGGCGTACCGATCCGCAGACCGGAGGTCACCATGGGCGGACGCGGGTCGTTCGGGACCGCGTTCCGGTTGACCGTGATGCCGACCTCGTGGAGGCGGTCCTCGGCCTGCTGGCCGTCCAGCTCGGACTCGCGCAGGTCGACCAGGATCAGGTGCACATCGGTGCCGCCGGTCAGGACGTTCACCCCGGCCTCGCGGGCGTCGGCCGCGGTGAGCCGCTCGGCGAGGATCCGCGCGCCCTCGACCGTACGGCGCTGGCGCTCCTTGAAGTCCTCCGAGGCGGCGACCTTGAAGGAGACCGCCTTGGCCGCGATCACGTGCTCCAGGGGACCGCCCTGGAAGCCCGGGAAGACGGAGGAGTTCAGCTTCTTCGCGAAGTCCTTCTTCGCGAGGATGATGCCGCCACGCGGGCCGCCCAGCGTCTTGTGGGTGGTGGAGGTGACGACATCGGCGTACTCGACCGGGTTCGGGTGCAGACCCGCCGCGACCAGACCGGCGAAGTGCGCCATGTCGACCCACAGATACGCCTCGACCTCGTCGGCGATCCGGCGGAACTCGGTGAAGTCCAGCTGCCGCGGGTACGCCGACCAGCCCGCGATGATCACCTTCGGACGGTGCTCCTTGGCGAGCCGCTCGACCTCGGCCATGTCGACCAGGCCGGCCTCGTCCACGTGGTAGGCGACCACATTGAACTGCTTGCCGGAGAAGTTCAGCCGCATCCCGTGGGTCAGGTGGCCGCCGTGGGCCAGGTCCAGACCGAGGATGGTGTCGCCGGGCTGGGCCAGCGCGAAGAGCGCGGCCTGGTTGGCCGAGGCGCCCGAGTGCGGCTGCACATTGGCGTACTCGGCGCCGAACAGTTCCTTGACCCGGTCGATGGCGATCTGCTCGGCGACGTCGACGTGCTCGCAGCCGCCGTAGTAGCGGCGGCCCGGGTAGCCCTCGGCGTACTTGTTGGTGAGGACCGAGCCTTGGGCCTCCATGACCGCGGCCGGAGCGAAGTTCTCCGAGGCGATCATCTCGAGGGTGGACTGCTGGCGCAGCAGCTCGGCGTCGACCGCGGCGGCCACGTCCGGGTCGAGCTCGTGCAGGGGCGTGTTCAGGACGGACATACGTCTACGACTCCTCAGCCGGCGGTGTGGGCGGCGTACTCGTCGGCGGAGAGCAGGTCGGCCGGCTCGTCCGCGACGCGCACCTTGAACAGCCAGCCGCCCTCGAAGGGGGCCGAGTTCACCAGGGAGGGGTCGTTGACGACGTCCTCGTTGATCTCGGTGACCTCACCCGTGACCGGCGAGTACAGGTCGGAGACCGACTTCGTGGACTCCAGCTCGCCGCAGGACTCGCCCGCGGTGACCGTGGAGCCGACCTCGGGGAGCTGGGCGTAGACGACATCGCCGAGCGCGTTGGCCGCGAACTCGGTGATGCCGACCGTCGAGACGCCGTCCTCGGCGCCCGACAGCCACTCGTGCTCCTTGCTGTAGCGCAGCTGCTGGGGGTTGCTCATGGCCTGAATTCTCCTGTACGCGGGGATGTGCTGATGACTGGGGGAGTACTGAAACCGCAGGTGAGCAGGGTGATGTGCCCGGCATCACAAACGGGCGGGGTGAGGGCCCCGGTGATCAGTCTCTACTTATGGCGCTTGTAGAAGGGCAGTGCCACGACCTCGTACGGTTCATGGCTGCCGCGGATGTCCACGCCGACGCCCGCCGTACCGGGCGCCGAGTGCGCCGCGTCGACGTAGGCCATCGCGACGGGCTTGCCCAGCGTCGGGGAGGGGGCACCCGAGGTGACCTCGCCGATCACCGCGCCGCCGGCGACGACCGCGTACCCCGCACGGGGGACCCGACGCCCCTCGGCGACCAGGCCGACCAGGACGCGCGGCGGGTTCTGCTCGGCGCGGGCGGCGGCCTCGGTGAGGGCCTCGCGCCCCACGAAGTCGCCCTCCTTCTCGAACTTCACCACCCGGCCGAGTCCGGCGTCGAAGGGAGTGAGGGAGGCCGTCAGCTCGTGCCCGTACAGCGGCATGCCCGCCTCCAGGCGGAGCGTGTCACGGCAGGACAGGCCACAGGGGACCAGACCGACGCCCTCGCCGGCCTTGGTCAGCGCCTGCCACAGCTCGACGGCGTGCTCCGGCTTCACGAACAGCTCGAAGCCGTCCTCGCCGGTGTAGCCGGTGCGGGCGATCAGCGCGGGGACACCGGCGACGGTGCCGGGCAGGCCCGCGTAGTACTTCAGGCCGTCCAGGTCGGCGATGGGGGCACCTCCCTGCACGAGCGGAGTCGAGTGCTTGGGGGAGAGGGACTTCAGGATGCCGGGGGACTCGGGGCCCTGGACGGCGATCAGGGCGTACGCGTCGCGGTCGTCGCGAACCTCGGCGTCGAAGCCGGACGAACGTTCCAGCAGCGCGTCCAGGACCACCTGAGCGTTGGAGGCGTTGGCCACGACCATGTACTCGGTCTCGGCCAGCCGGTAGACGATCAGGTCGTCCAGGATGCCGCCGTCGGCCTGGCAGATCATGGTGTAGCGGGCACGGCCCACCCCGACGGAGCCGATGTTGCCGACGAGCGCGAAGTTCAGGAACTTCGCCGCCTCCGCGCCGGTCACCGTGATCTCGCCCATGTGCGAGAGGTCGAAGAGGCCGGCCTTCGTGCGCACGGCGATGTGCTCGTCGCGCTCCGAGCCGTAACGCAGCGGCATGTCCCAGCCGGCGAAGTCGGTCATGGTCGCACCGAGCGAGCGATGCAGCGCATCGAGCGCGGTATGACGGAGTTCGGTACTGCTCATCGGTCGGTCGTCTCCCAAGGCGATGGGGTCCCCCGCGCGAGCCGAATTCGAGCGTGGGGGAGGGCGAGGTCGTTCCTCCCCATCTGTCATCGGAACCTGAGAGGTTCGCCATGACCACCCCTGTCGGGACGACCAGGACTTGCACCTTGGGTGGGGCCACCTCACGGCGGCCCGCTTTTCAGATGTGCCTCGCCCGCGCGGTAACGGTGCCTGAGAGATTCAAGGGAGGGACTTGCTCCTTCGGCGCCCCGGCAGTGTTGCCGAGGACTCTCCCGCGCGGATTCAAACGGCCGGTATGCAGTTGGCGGCCACATCATTGCACGCCTCGCCCGCGTGCGGCAGGTCGGCTTCTGTAACCGGGCTGTGGCAGTACGCGCACGAAAACGCGAGACACCAGGCATTACCTTCTCTTTACACTCGACGGGCAGGCGGTCTCCGAGCCCAAGGGGAGGACGATCACGGTGAACAGGACCACGGCGTACGCCACGACCACGGGCATGGCACTGCCGAAGCGGCCCGCGGCCCAGGCCCGTGGACGCTGCGACGAGCACCCGGCACCGGTCGTCCGCGATCTGCGCGACCGTGCGGGGCACAGCCCGCACGGCCTGCTCTTCGGCCCCCGCGACCTGGTCGTGATCACCGGCCTGCCGGGCAGCGGCAAGTCCACCCTGATGCGGCGCGCGGTCCGCGGCGCGCGCATCGACTCCCAGGACACCCGCGACCGCTGGGACGCCCGCATGCCCCGCCTCCTGCCGTACGCGCTCTACCGCCCCCTGGTCCGCCTCGCTCATTACGCAGGGCTGCGCCGCGCCCTGCGCTCCGGCGAGGGGGTCGTCGTGCACGACTGCGGCGCCCAGACCTGGGTGCGCGACTGGCTGGCCCGCGAGGCCCGCCGCCGCGGCGGCACCCTGCACCTGCTGCTGCTCGACGTCACCCCGGGCACCGCGCTGGAGGGCCAGCGCGAGCGCGGCCGCGGCGTCTCCCGCTACGCCTTCCTGCGCCACCGCGGGGCCGCCGCCCGCCTCCTGCGCACGGTGGAACGGGGCGAGCTGCCCCCGGGCTGCGGCTCGGCGGTGCTGCTGGACCGGGCGGCGGCGGACGTCCTGCACCGGATCGGCTTCGCGGGGTGAAACCGGGTCACCGGAACCCGCTAGCCTTTCGAGCCATACCAGTGGTTCCCAGCAGGCGGTAGGCAGATGGACTTCCCGGCGGACTTCCCCACGGACTTCCCGGCACAGGCGCACCCCCATCCGCACGGCGGATGGCCCGGCAACGAGCTGGAGGAGGTGCTGTCGGCGTCCCTCGGCGTGCCGTCGGCCGGCGCCCGGATCGTCGAGGTCCTGAGCCGCGCCTTCGTATGGATTCCGCTGCCCAACGGCGGCGGCCCGGACAGCGGTCCCCTCGATCTGCCCACGCTGGAGATAGAGGGCCAGGTGTACGTCCCGGTGTTCAGCTCCGAGGAGCAGTTCCGCCAGGTCGTCGGCTCCCACATGTCGTACACCATCGCGCCCGCCGTGGAGTTCGCCCGCGGTCTGCCCCCGCAGGTCGGCCTCGCCGTCAACCCGGACGGCGTGGTCGGCGTCCCGCTCCCGCCGGCCGCGGTCGCCGAGCTGTGCCGGGCCGGGCGCACCGCACTCGACGGACCCTCGACCGGCGGCCGCGTCCGCCTCTTCGAACCCGACTGGCAGGACGACCCGGTCGACTTCCTCACCGCGGCCTCGGCGGAGTTCGCCGCGGCGGGCGTGGTCGCCACGGCCCGCCGCTGCCTGGCCGCGATCGAGACCGCGGACCCGGTGATGTTCGTGGGCGTCGAACTGTCCCAGTGGGAGGGCGACCTGCGAGCCCTCCCCCTGGAAGCCCTGGGCAAGGCCCTGGGAAAGGTCCCGGTGCGCTGGCCGGTCAACCTCGTACTGCTCGACGTGGCGGAGGACCCGGTGGGCCACTGGATGAGGGCGAACGTCCGCCCCTTCTATCAGCACGGCCACTGAAGCGCGCTTCCCCGACGCGCACCGGGTCTCGAGCCATTGGGCGCTTAAGCTGTTTCCATACGCGGGGCAACTTCTCGAAGAGGCGGTAAACCAGGTGAGCGCGAGCGGCAGCGGCACCGCGACCGGACAGGTCGAGCACATGCTGCGGCAAGTCACGCCCGGGCGTTACGACGCCTACGAGGCGCTGCTGCGCGCACTCGCGACCCCGTCCTCCGGCCAGGTGTGGATGCTCCTGTGGCACGGCCAGGGCGGCTCACCGGACGCCCAGTACGGAAACATGGAGGTCGACGGGTACGGCTACGCCCCCTGCGTCACCTCCGCCCAGGAGCTGTCGGCCAGCGGCTGGAACAGATCGTACGAGGTCGTCGACGGCCTCGACGTGGCCCGCACGCTCTACCCCGACCAGTACGGCCTCTGGCTGAACCCGCACGCGCCCGGCGGCGGCGTGGGCATCCCCTGGCTCGACCTGCGCCGCATCGCCACGGGCCTGGACCGCCAGCCCGCGGGCCCGCTGCGGCTGACCGAACCGGCCATCGAGATCCCCCAGTTCTACGCCCTGCTCGCGCAGAACGCCCACCGCACCCCCGCGGTCCGCTCGCTGCGCCGGGCCTGGGTGCAGCCGGCGCTGGGGGCGCCGTACCTGGCCATCGGCCTGGACGTGTACGACACCTCCCCGCCCGCGGTCGACTCGGTGCGGGCGATGATGCAGCAGTCCGTCGGCGCGGTACCGGACGGGCTGCCGGTGTCGACGGTGGCGATGACGGACGAGTACGACCCGGTCGTGATGTGGATGCGAGCGGGCGCCCGCCCGTTCTACGACCGCGAGGCACACGCGGCTCCCGCCGCAGGCGGGGGCTACTGGGCCCAGCTGCCACAGAGCGGAGCGTACTGAGCCCCGCGGCCAACTTCAGCATGTATGTCCGGGTTTGTCGCTTTGGAGAGATCTTCGCGCGTAGATTTGGGTGAATTTTCGGCTTTTGTTCATCCATAGGCGGTTTGGCGGTGTCCGCCCCCCGCAACTTCCCGTCCGCATAACGGGTAACCACAGCCTGCATCACGGTTGCGCATCCATTCACTGTCAAGTCTGGCAACTGATCGGCGAAGCGTTGAAGACTCCCACTTCAAGGGGTTCGCCCCTGTGTACGACGGACTGAATGAGGCCGCTACCAGCGGCAAGTGCGGGCCGGCTACCGCCGGTTGAGAGGGGTCCCTGCCAGATGACGGCACCATTGCACGAGCCGACTGCGGAAGCGGCCCCGAGCGCGGCCGAAGAAGCGGCGGCTGCCGCTGTCGGTGAAAAGGCCGTACAGGGACGTTCCCTGGGCCGGATCGCCTGGGAGCGCCTCAAGCGGGACAAACTCGCCCTCACGGGTGGCGTGGTCGTGCTTGCCCTCATCGCGCTCGCCCTGCTCGCGCCGGTGATCACCAACCTGCTCGGGCAGGACCCGGACGCCTACCACGAGGGCCTGATCGACCCGCTGTTCGGCACCCCGAAGGGGTCGCTGGGCGGCATCAGCGGAGACCATCTGCTGGGTGTCGAGCCGGTCAACGGCCGCGACATCTTCGCCCGCATCCTCTACGGTGCTCAGGTCTCGCTCCTGGTCGGCTTCCTGTCCGCCATGGTCGCCGTCGTTCTCGGCACCGTGCTGGGCATCCTGGCCGGCTTCTTCGGCGGCTGGGTGGACTCCCTCATCAGCCGCGTCATGGACGGTCTGCTGGCCTTCCCGCAGCTCCTGTTCACCATCGCCCTGGTCTCCGTCATGCCGAACGACATGCTCGGCCTGACCGGCTCCAGCGTGCGGGTGTTCGTGATGATCCTGGTCATCGGGTTCTTCGGCTGGCCGTACATCGGGCGCGTGGTGCGAGGACAGACCCTCTCGCTGCGTGAGCGCGAGTACGTCGAGGCCGCCCGGTCGCTGGGCGCCGGCCGCTTCTACATCCTCTTCAAGGAACTGCTGCCCAACCTCGTCGCGCCCATCGTCGTGTACACGACGATGATGATCCCGACCAACATCCTCACCGAGGCGGCACTCAGCTTCCTTGGCGTAGGCGTCAAGCCGCCTACCGCCTCCTGGGGGCAGATGCTCTCGAGCGCGATCGACTACTACGAGTCGGACCCCATGTACATGGTGGTTCCGGGCGTGGCGATCTTCGTGACCGTTCTTGCCTTCAACCTCTTCGGCGACGGCGTGCGGGACGCGCTGGACCCGAAGGGCTCCCGCTGAACCGCCTTACCCCAAGCGTCCCGTGGCACTGCCACGGGGTCTCTCATCAAATCCGGAGGATCCGAGATCGTGACTACCCAACGCACCTCAGGGCGGCGGAAGCAGGCGTTGGCCGCTGCTGTCGCGGTCGCCGCGCTGATGACCACGGCAGCGTGCGGCGGCGGCAACAGCGATGACGGCGACAAGGGCTCGAAGACGGGCGCAGCCGGTTTCGACGCGGCCAACAACAAGGTTGCCCAGGCCGACCTCGCCAAGAAGGGCGGCACGCTGCGGTTCGGTGGTGCCCAGGACGCCGACTCGTGGGACACCACGCGTGGCTACTACGGCTTCATGTGGAACTTCGCGCGCTACTACAGCCGTCAGCTCGTCACGAACAAGACCGAGCCCGGCAAGGACGGCGCCACGCTGACCCCGGACCTCGCCACCGGTCTCGCCAAGGTCACCGACAAGGGCAAGACCTACACGTACACCCTGCGTGACGGCGTCACCTGGGAAGACGGCAAGCCGATCACGTCCAAGGACATCAAGTACGGCATCGAGCGCGTGTGGGCGCAGGACGTGCTGTCCGGTGGTCCGGTGTACCTGAAGGACGTCCTCGACCCCAAGGGCGCGTACAAGGGCCCGTACAAGGACTCCGCCAAGGACAAGCTGGGTCTGAAGGCGATCGACACGCCGGACGACAAGACCATCGTCTTCCACCTCCCGAAGGCCAACTCGGACTTCGAGGAGATGCTGGCCCTGGTCTCGGCGTCCCCGGTCCGCCAGGACATGGACACCAAGTCCAAGTACGGTCTGCACCCGTTCTCCTCCGGCCCGTACAAGTTCGCCTCGTACAGCCCGGGCAAGGACCTCACCCTGGTCCGCAACGACAAGTGGAGCCAGGCCTCGGACCCGATCCGCAAGGCCTACCCGGACAAGATCACCGTCCAGTTCTTCTCGGACGCCAACCAGCTGGACCAGCGTCTGATCAACGGTGACCTGGACCTGGACATCAACCAGACCGGCATGTCGCCGCAGGGCCGCACGACCGCCCTGAAGGAGCACAAGGCCAACCTGGACAACCCGGTCTCCGGCTACATCCGCTACGCGGTCTTCCCGCAGAGCGTGAAGCCGTTCGACAACATCGAGTGCCGCAAGGCCGTCATCCTGGGCGCCGACCACGTGTCGCTGCAGACCGCCCGTGGTGGCCCGATCGCCGGTGGCGACATCGGCACCAACATGCTCCCGCCGTCCGTCGCGGGCGCCGAGGGCCAGAAGTACGACCCGTACAAGCTGGCCGGCGCCAACAAGAGCGGCAACGAGGCCGACGCCAAGGCCGCGCTGAAGGCCTGCGGCAAGCCGAACGGCTTCAAGACCACCATCGCCGTCCGCAACAACAAGCCGGTCGAGGTGGCCACCGCCCAGTCCCTGCAGGCGTCGCTGAAGAAGATCGGCATCACCGCCGAGATCGACCAGTACGACGGTTCGCAGACCACCGGCATCATCGGCAGCCCCGCCAACGTGAAGAAGAAGAACTACGGCATCATCATCATGGGCTGGGGTCCGGACTTCCCGTCCGTCCAGGGCTTCGGTCTGCCGCTGTGGGACAGCAAGTACATCCTGGACAGCGGTAACTCCAACTACGCGCTGATCAAGGACAAGACGATCGACGGCCTGTTCGACCAGTACACCACCACGCTGGACGACGCGGGCAAGACCAAGATCTCCACGGAGATCAACCACAAGGTCATGGAGGGCGCGTACTACCTGCCCTTCGTCTTCGAGAAGTTCATCAACTGGCGCGGGGACAACCTGGCGAACGTGTACACCACCGACGGCTACAGCGGTACGTACGACTTCGTCAACCTCGGCCTGAAGTCAGCGAAGTAAACCCGGCACACCCGCCGAACGGCACGAAAGGCAGGTGAAGGCCGGCGACGTGTGATCGCGGGCCACCTGGGGGTACCTCCCACGCCCATAAGGCAGTGGGGGAGACCGTAGGTGGCCCGCGGTCCGCGGCGGGCCGAGAGCTGTGCTCGCTTACCTCATCAGGCGGCTGTTCGCCGCCGCAGTGATGCTCGTGGTCATCGTCATGGTGGTCTTCGGCATCTTCTTCCTCATCCCCAAGTGGGCAGGGGTGGACATCGCCTCGAGCTTCGTGGGCAAGCAGGCCGACCCGGCCGCCGTCGAAGCCGTGCGCGTGAAGCTGGGACTCGGCGACCCGATCTACACCCAGGTCTGGCACTTCTTCAAGGGCATCTTCGCGGGCCGCACCTACGCGGCCGGCGGTGACGTCACCCACTGTGCCGCGCCGTGCTTCGGCTACTCCTTCCGCAGCGAGCAGGCCGTCTGGCCGGTGCTGACCGACCGCTTCCCGGTGACCCTGGGTCTCGCGCTCGGTGCCGCCGTGCTGTGGCTGGTCTTCGGTATCGCGGCGGGTGTGCTCTCCGCGCTCAAGCGGGGCAGCCTCTGGGACCGCGGCGCGATGCTCGTGGCGCTGTCGGGTGTCTCGCTCCCCATCTACTTCACCGGCATGCTCTCCCTGGCGATCTTCGCCTTCGGTCTGAAGTGGCTCGACGCGAAGTACGTGCCCCTCGACCAGAGCCTCGGCGGCTGGTTCGGCGGCATGATCCTCCCCTGGATCACCCTCGCCTTCCTCTACGCGGCGATGTACGCCCGGATCACGCGCGCCACCATGATGGAGATCCTCGGCGAGGACTACATCCGCACGGCGCGGGCGAAGGGCCTCAAGGAGCAGGTCGTCATCGGCAAGCACGCGATGCGCTCCACGATGACGCCGATCCTGACCATGCTCGGCATGGACCTCGGCGCCCTCATCGGCGGTGCCATCCTGACGGAGTCGACGTTCAGTCTGCCCGGTCTGGGCCAGGCGGTGCTCAACGCCATCAAGAACCAGGACCTGCCCATCATCCTGGGCGTCACCCTGATCACTTCTCTCGCGGTGCTCATCGCCAACCTCCTGGTGGACATCCTGTACGCCGTGATCGACCCCCGCGTGAGGCTGTCATGACCGAACTCAGCAAGACCGGAGCCGCCGTGGGCGAGCCCACCTCCGCGCACACCCCGACCGCCTTCCTCGAAGTGCGCGACCTGAAGGTGCACTTCCCGACCGACGACGGCCTGGTCAAGTCCGTGGACGGGCTCAACTTCACGCTGGAGAAGGGCAAGACCCTCGGCATCGTGGGCGAGTCCGGCTCCGGCAAGTCGGTGACCTCGCTCGGCATCATGGGCCTGCACACCGCCGGCCAGTACGGCAAGCGCAAGGCGCGGATATCCGGAGAGATCTGGCTGGACGGCACCGAGCTGCTGTCCGCGGACCCCGACCACGTACGCAAGCTGCGCGGCCGCGAGATGGCGATGATCTTCCAGGATCCGCTGTCGGCCCTGCACCCGTACTACACGATCGGCCAGCAGATCGTGGAGGCGTACCGGACCCACCACAAGGTCGACAAGAAGACCGCGCGCAGGCGAGCGGTCGAGATGCTCGACCGGGTGGGCATTCCGCAGCCCGACAAGCGCGTCGACAACTACCCGCACGAGTTCTCCGGCGGTATGCGTCAGCGCGCGATGATCGCGATGTCGCTGGTCAACAACCCCGAGCTGCTCATCGCGGACGAGCCGACGACCGCCCTGGACGTGACCGTCCAGGCGCAGATCCTCGACCTGATCCGTGATCTGCAGAAGGAGTTCGGCTCCGCGGTCATCATCATCACCCACGACCTGGGCGTCGTCGCCGAGCTGGCCGACGACATCCTGGTGATGTACGGCGGCCGCTGCGTCGAGCGGGGACCGGCGGACAAGGTGTTCTACGAGCCCCGGCACCCCTACACCTGGGGCCTGCTCGGCTCGATGCCGCGCCTCGACCGTGAGCAGCAGGACCGCCTGATCCCGGTCAAGGGCTCCCCGCCCTCCCTCATCAACATCCCGTCCGGCTGCGCCTTCCACCCCCGCTGCCCGTACGCGGACATCCCGAAGGACAACGTCACCCGCACGGTCCGCCCCGAGCTGACCGAGGTCGGCAGCAAGCACTGGGCCGCCTGCCACTTGAGCAAGGAGCAGCGGGAGCGTATCTGGACCGAAGAGATTGCGCCGAAGCTGTGAGTGACAAGAAAGCAGTGACGATTCCTGCGCAGAGCAACGGCGCCGACCGCGCCGACGGCGAGGTCCTGCTGAAGGTCACCGGCCTGCAGAAGCACTTCCCCATCAAGAAGGGGCTGCTTCAGCGGCAGGTCGGCGCGGTGCACGCGGTCGACGGCATCGACTTCGAGGTCCGGGCCGGTGAGACCCTGGGCGTCGTGGGCGAGTCGGGCTGCGGCAAGTCCACGATGGGCCGGCTGATCACCCGGCTGCTCGAACCGACCGCCGGCAAGGTCGAGTTCGAGGGCAAGGACATCACGCACCTCGGTGTCGGGGGCATGCGCCCGCTGCGCCGCGATGTGCAGATGATCTTCCAGGACCCGTACTCGTCGCTGAACCCGCGCCACACGATCGGCACGATCGTCGGCGCCCCCTTCCGGCTGCAGGGCGTCGAGCCCGAGGGCGGCATCAAGAAGGAGGTCCAGCGACTGCTGTCGGTGGTCGGTCTCAACCCCGAGCACTACAACCGCTACCCGCACGAGTTCTCCGGCGGTCAGCGCCAGCGCATCGGCATCGCCCGTGCCCTGGCCCTGAAGCCCAAGCTGGTGGTCGCCGACGAGCCGGTCTCCGCGCTGGACGTGTCGATCCAGGCGCAGGTGGTCAACCTGATGGACGACCTCCAGGAGGAGCTCGGCCTGACGTACGTGATCATCGCGCACGACCTCTCGGTCGTCCGGCACGTCTCGGACCGGATCGCGGTGATGTACCTCGGCAAGATCGTCGAGCTGGCGGACCGGGAGTCGCTGTACAAGGCGCCGATGCACCCGTACACCAAGGCGCTGATGTCGGCCGTGCCGATCCCGGACCCGAAGCGGAGGTCCGCGAAGAGCGAGCGCATCCTGCTCAAGGGCGATGTGCCGTCCCCCATCGCGCCTCCCTCCGGCTGCCGGTTCCACACCCGCTGCTGGAAGGCGACGGAGATCTGCAAGACGACCGAGCCGCAGCTCATCGAGCTGAAGCCCGGTCAGCGGGTCGCCTGCCACCACCCGGAGAACTTCGCCGACCAGGCCCCCCAGGACACGGTCCTCATCACCGCCGCCAAGGAGGCGTCGGAACTGGTGCCGGACGCGGTCCTGGAGGAGTCGGCGGAGACCTCCACCGCGGTGGCGGCGGCGGTCGCCGAGGCGGAGGCCCCGGAGACCGGGGACGAGCCCGCGGCCGTGGCCAAGGACACCGTCGTGTCCGAGGACGCCGCCGAGGCGCCTGCCGGCGAGTCCGCCGCTGACAACTCCCAGGAGTCAACCGACAAGTAACGCATGACAACTGGCAAAGTCATGTACATGCCGAACGGGAGAGCGCAGAGTCGACCGTGTCCGTCCACTGACAGACACCGCTCGAAAGGGACGACTCATGGCACTCTCCCGTTCGGCACGTTCAGGCGCGGTCGCCACCGCGGCCGCCTCCTTCCTGGTCATCGCCGCCTCCTCCGCCCCCACCCCGGGCGCCCCCGGCATCGGTGACCCGTACTTCCCGCAGCTCGGCAACGGCGGCTTCGACGCCCGGCACTACGCCCTCGACATCGCGTACGACCCGGCCACCGGCCGCCTCGACGGCCGTACGACCCTCACCGCCCGTGCCACCCAGAACCTCTCCTCCTTCGACCTCGACCTCCAGAAACTGGAGGTCACCCAGGTCGAAGTGAACGGCAGACGGGCCCAGTTCACCCGCGACGGCGACGAACTCGTCGTCGCCCCGCGAGGCCCCCTGCGAAGGGGCCGGGACTTCACCGCCACCGTCACCTACGGCGGCATCCCCCAGCCCCTCAACGGCCCCATCGTGTTCGGCTCCGACTACGGCTGGATGAAGACCGGCGACGGGGTCTTCGTCGCCTGCGAACCCAACGCGGCCTCCACCTGGTTCCCGTCCAGCGACCACCCCGCCGACAAGGCCACCTACGACATCCGGATCAAGGCCCCCAGAGGCCTGACCGCGGTGTCCAACGGCCGGCTCGTGTCGACGTACGACAAGGGCGGCTCGACGTATACCCATTGGCGAGAGCGCAGGCCCATGGCGACCTACCTCGCCACCGCCACCATCGGGAAGTTCGACGTGCGCACCGGGCGGACCCCCGGTGGCATCCCGATCTATGTCGCCATCGATCCGACCCTCGCGGGCGGCAACGCCGTCGACGTGTACGCCGTCACCGCGGCCGCCACCGACTACTGGTCCCAGGTCTTCGGGCCGTACCCGTTCGAGGAGACCGGCGCGATCGTCGACGACATGCCCGAGGCGGGATTCTCGCTGGAGGTGCAGTCCAAGCCCGCCTACTCGGCCGTGCGCAACGAGACGACGATCGTGCACGAGCTGGCCCACCAGTGGTTCGGCGACTCGGTCAGCGTGGCACGGTGGAAGGACATCTGGCTCAACGAGGGCTTCGCCACCTACGCCCAGTGGCTGTGGGCGGAACACCAGGGCACCCGCTCGGCGCACGACTCCTTCCTCGCCGCCTACGACGCCCGCCCCGCCGGCTCGGCCTTCTGGCAGACCGAGGTCGCCGACCCGCGGCGCGACACCATGTTCGCCTCCGCCGTCTACCAGCGCGGCGCGATGACGCTCCAGATGCTGCGGGAGCGGATCGGTGACGCGGCCTTCTTCAGGCTGCTGCCCGCCTGGACCTGGCTGCACCGTTACGGCAACGCGGACACGGACGACTTCATCCGGCTCGCGGAGCGGATCAGTGGGCGGCAGCTTGACGACCTGTTCCGGACGTGGCTGTTCACGACAGGGAAACCTGCCGCCTGATCCTTGCATTGCAAGGTGCACGCCGTTCTCTGAGTAAGAATAGAAGGGTGCTCCAGCAACTCTTCACTCCCTCCGTCCAGCACACGCTCGATGTCATCGGCATCTTCGTCTTCGCGATCTCCGGCGCGCTGCTGGCCGTCCGCAAGAACTTCGACGTCTTCGGCATCGCCGTGCTAGCCGAGGTCACCGCGCTGGGCGGAGGGATCTTCCGGGATGTGATCATCGGGGCGGTGCCCCCGGCCGCCTTCACGGACCTGGGGTACTTCCTCACTCCGCTGTTCGCCGCGCTGATGGTGTTCTTCCTGCACCCGCACGTGGAGCGGATCCAGTCGGCTGTCCTCGTGTTCGACGCGGCCGGCCTCGGCCTGTTCGCCGTCAGCGGTACGACGAAGGCGTACGACTTCGGCCTCAACCTCACCGCGTCGGCGGCCCTGGGCCTGGCCACCGCGGTCGGCGGCGGTGTGCTCAGGGACGTGCTGGCCAACGAGGTGCCCTCGCTGCTGCGCTGGGACCGCGACCTGTACGCGGTCCCAGCGATCGTCGGCGCCACCATGGTGGTGCTGTGCATCCACTACGACGCGCTGACCCCGTTCACCACCGGGCTCGCGGTCGTCACCGCCTTCGTCCTGCGCCTGCTCGCGATGCGGTACCACTGGCGAGCGCCGCGTGCGTGGAATCGGCGGTCGACGGTGACCGAGGAGTAGTCCCGGTCCTGACCCGGCTCTGGCCCATCTGCAGGGTCAGCCAGCGGAAGACCGGCTCCACCTGGGGCTTCCACAGCGCCATGGTGTGGCCGCCCGCGCTGCGCGGCAGGAACACCACGTGCACGGTCGTCGGCGCCTTGGCGACCGATTCGAGGGCCACGCCCGCCTCGTAGCCGTCGTGGGGCTGGCCGGAGATGTAGAGGGAGATCCTGGGCGGCACGGCCGCCTTCTTGAGGATCAGGTAAGGATTGTTCTCGGCCCGCACCCTCGGGTTCTGCGCGGCCAGCGAGTTGCGCTCGCCGATCGGGTCGTTGTAGCCGGACAGGCCGACCGCGGCCCGGAAGCGGTCGGGGTGGGCGACCGCCAGCTTGACCGCGCAGTGCGCGCCCGCCGAGTACCCGGCGACGGCCCAGCCGGCCGGGGCGGGGTCGGCGCGGAAGTTGTCCATGACCATCTTCGGCACGTCGATGCTGAGCCAGCTGTCGGCGTTCACCTCCCCGGGGGTGTTCGCGCAGCCGGTGTCCACTCCGGCCAGCAGATTGGTGCGGGGCGCCACCAGGATGAACGGCGCCACCTGGCCGCTCCTCATCAGCGGCAGCAGCTGCTCGTGCGCCTTCAGCGACCCGAACCAGGCCTTCGCCGAGCCGGGGTAGCCGGGCAGCACCTCCACCACCGGGAACTTCTTGTGTCGGTAGGCGGGTTCGCCGTACTGCGGCGGCAGCCAGACGTAGACCTCGGCGTTCACGCCGGACACCCGGCCCTTGAGCTGGGTGACCTGGACGCCGCCGGCCTGGCGCATACCCGGTCCGTCGGCCGCCCTGAACGTCTGCTTCACTTTGGGCAGCTTCTTCAGTGCTATCCCGCCGGTGCCGTCCCGGCCGAGGTCCGCGGCCCGCTGGACGTGGTTGCCGGTGCCCAGCAGGTCGGCCCAGTTGTCGTACAGGTTGTTCTGGTTGTTGACCAGGACGAAGACCAGGGTGACGGCCGTGCCCTGGGCGAACAGCAGCATCAGGACCCGGGCCGTGGCGCGCAGGACCTTGGGCCCCGGCATCCTCGACCACAGGACGAGCGGCAGTATGAGGGCGACGACGGACAACACGAGGGTCGTGTAGAGGAACGGAGTCCCGGTGAGGCTCATGTCCTCATAGAGGGGATCGAGCGGCTCGGGGTTGTGGACGTGTCCTGACACTTACCGAGAAATTGCCGGAACCTCACCCGGCAGGGCGATCACCGGACGAGCGTCAGGCCGGCTGCGTCGCCCACCACTCCAAAGCTACCGCTTAGTAATTTCGTGTTGTACCGTTCAGGCATGCCAGAAGCAGCTACCGCACCCTCCCCCGCTCTCGGTTTCGCTCGAGCGGGGGGACTCTCATCGTCGCGGGCCGTGATCGGCGACAGCGAGTTCGACCGCGACACCGCGGTCGCCCGGCGCGAGCCCGGCGTCTACGACATCGACCTCTCGGCCGGCTGGACGATCATCAACGCCGTCAACGGCGGCTATCTGCTGGCCGTGCTGGGCCGAGCCCTTGCCGACGCCCTGCCGCACCCGGACCCCTTCACCATCTCCGCGCACTACCTGACGGCGTCCCAGCCGGGCCCGGCGGTCGTCCGCACCGAGACCGTGCGCAGCGGCCGCGGCCTGTCCACCGGCCAGGCCTCCCTCTTCCAGTACGACGAGCAGGGCAACGAGGTCGAGCGCATCCGCGTCCTCGCCTCCTACGGCGACCTCGACACCCTCCCCGACGACGTCCGTACGACGGCGACGCCGCCCGCGATCCCACCCATGGACCAGTGCTTCGGCCCCGAGGCCGCATCCGATATCCGACTACCGTCGGGTGGTCCCGCCCCGGTCGACGGCAGCTCCGCCATCGCCGACCGTCTGATGCTCAAGCTCGACCCCTCCACCCTGGGCTGGGCCCTCGGCGCGCCCTCCGGCAAGGGGGAGATGCGCGCCTGGTTCGGTCTCGCGGACGGCCGCGACGCCGACCCCTTCTCCCTCCTCCTCGCGGTGGACGCCCTGCCGCCCACCGCGTTCGAGATCGGCCTCAAGGGCTGGGTCCCCACGGTCGAACTCACCGTCCACGTGCGCCACCGCCCGGCCCCTGGCCCCCTGCGGATCTCGATCACCACCCGCAATCTGGCGGGCGGCTTCCTGGAGGAGGACGCCGAGGTCTGGGACAGCGAGGGCCGTCTGGTCGCCCAGTCCCGTCAGCTGGCCCGCGTCAGGCTGCCCTGATCGGCTCGCGCCCCAGCCAGGCCGCCAGCTGCCGGTAGGGGTCGGCTCCCTCGGGGGCCGGACGGGCCGAGGCGAAGGGGGTCTGCGAGTCGCGCTCCGGGTCGGGCAGGACACGCCGGGCCGTGGCGAGCGCGGCCTCGGCGAGCTCCGGGTCGAGTGCGTGCGGGTGACCGAGGGACTCGGAGAGGTCCCAGGTGTGGGTCACCAGTTCCATCAGGTACCCGGACAGGGCCGCGTGGCCGGGGGCCTCGCCCCAGGGCACGCGGACCGTCGCCGTCATGCGCTCGTCGGAGGCCCAGGCCTTCAGCACCCGCTCCCGGACCTCGTCGTACGCGGCCGCCCAGCCGTCGTCCTCGACGCCGTCCGCGAACGGGTGCACGGCCATGCCGTCGCCGCCCTCGCCGACCACCGCGATCCGCCGGGAGCCTCCGACGACATGGCTCAGCAGGGTGCGGACGTCGAACTCGGCACAGGGAGTCGGTCCGGACAGCTGCTCCGGCCGTACGGTCCTGATGAGGGCGGCCGCCTGTTCGGTGGCGCGGGCGTAGAGCGGACGGGGGTCCATGGGCAGGGCGTTGGTGGCGTTCACGTTCGTGGCGTTCATACGAGCCTCTCCTTGGGTCGGTGAGCCGAGGATCCCCGGATAACCTGACAGTTTCCGTCAACATTTGCGTCCGGGCCCCGGGCGGCGCGATCGTGGCCGGGTGAAGTCCGACCGCCTGCTGTCGATCCTGCTGCTCCTGCAGACCCGGGGCCGCGTCCCGGCGCGTGAACTCGCCGACCGCCTCGAGGTGTCGGTGCGCACCGTCTACCGCGACATCGAGGCCCTGTCGGCCTCCGGCGTCCCCGTGTACGCCGAGCGCGGCCGGCACGGCGGCATCGAACTGCTCGCCGGGTTCCGCACGGACGTCACCGGCCTGACCGCCGACGAGTCCCGGGCCCTGTTCATCCTGGCCGCCCAGGGGGCGCACGCGGCGCTCGGCCTGGACGCGGCGCTCGCGTCGGCGCTGCGCAAGGTGATGGCGGCCCTGCCGGCGCCGTACCGCCCGGCGGCCGAGGTCGCTTCGCGGCGCGTCCTGGTCGACGCCACGCGCTGGAAGGGCGGCCCGCAGAAGGCCGTCGACCTGGAGGTGCTGCAGGACGCGGTGTTCGCCGACCGGCGGCTCAGGCTGCGGTACCGGCACAGCGGGGAGCGGGAGGCGCGGACGTACACCGTCGACCCGTACGGCCTCGTCGCCAAGGCGGGCGTCTGGTACCTGGTCGCGGACCGGCGGGCGAGGCCGCGGCTGTTCCGGGCCGACCGGGTGCGTTCGGCGCGTCTGCTGGACGACCCGGTACGGCGCCGGAGCGGTGTCGAACTCGCCGATGTCTGGGAGGTGTTGCGGCGCCAGGTCGAGGAGCGGCCGGCCGGGATCGACGTCACGGTACGGGTCCGCAGGGACCGTCTCGACATGTTCCAGCGCGTGGCGGCTTCCTCTCTCACCGAACTCCCCGATGGCGAGGGCGATGAGGAGGGCGACGAGGGGTGGGTCACCGCCCGGCTGTCGTACCCGTTTCTCCCCGCGACCCGTCAACTCCTCGCGTTCTCCGACTCGGTGGAGGTGCTCTCCCCGCCCGAGGTGCGCGCGGAGCTGGCGTCCGCGGCGCGTTCTGTCACGGAGCTGTACCAGACGGCGGCCGAGGGTCACGACTGAAAGACCAGGTCGACGCGGTTCCTTGGGGTGCCCTTTACCCGATTGACAGGCCGTCGACAGGGAGGACGCAAGAACGGCCTAAGCGCCGTTGATTGAGTGCCCGCCTCAGGACTTCCTCAGCATCCGTGGAGCTGTCTGTCATGAAGCGTGCACGCCTCGTCCCCGCCGTCGCCCTGCTGGCGCTGTCCCCGCTGCTGCTGACCGCGTGCGGCTCGGGCGACTCGTCGTCCTCGAACGGCACCTTTGGGCAACAGGGTTGCCGAACACCGTCCGGCATGCCCTCCGGCGGTGTGTCGGGCCGCCCGAGCGGCGCCCCGTCCGGCGCGCCCTCGGGCAGGCCGACCGGCACTCCCACCGGCGTCCCCTCGGGCATGCCGAGCGGCGGCCCGAGTGGTGCCCCCGGCGGCGGTCAGGGCGGCCCGGGTGGCGGTCAGGGCGGCGACTGCGGCGGTCCGGGCGGCGGGCAGCCCGGCCAGGGGCAGCAGGCCCAGCAGGGCTGAGACGGGATCGCGTACGACAGGGGCGGCGCGCCCGGTGAACGGGCGCGCCGCCCCTGTGTGCTGTGCCGTGCCGTGCCGGGGTCAGTCCAGCCAGTGCCGTCGGCCGAGGCTGACCAGCCGCAGCTGACGGGCCGCGACCTGGGCGACGCGCTCCCGCTCCTGCTCCGAGGCCGAGGTTTCCAGGGCCTCCAGGAACAGGGAGGCCGTGATGAGCATCTGGTCGACGTAGAGGTGCGCGAGCATCAGCAGGTCGTCCTCGTTCCAGCCGACCGCCTCCGGGTCCTTGGCCAGTTCGGTCCGTACCTCCTCGGCGAACCTGGTCAGCTGGGCCCGGATGGCCTCCCGCACCGGCTGGACGCCGCCGTGCCGCTCGCGGGCGATGAAGCGGACGTGGGCGGGGTGCGTCTGAACGTGCCGGGCGATCAGACGGATGGCGCGGGTGATGCGTTCGTCGCTGTCGCCGGCCGTGGACACCGTGGTCCGCACCATCGGGTGCAGACTGCCCAGCGCCTCGTCGACGAGGGCCACGCCGAGGTCCGCGGTGGAGCGGAAATGCCGGTAGAAGGCGGTGGGGGCGACGCCGACGGCCCGGGTGACCTCACGCAGGCCCAGGCTGCTCAGGCTCTGCTCCTCCAGCAGGCCCAACGCGGCGTCCAGGAGCGCCTGCCGGGTCTTCTGCTTCTGGGCCTGCCGGATGCCGAGGGTGTGACTCATGTCATCCAGTTAACAACTGTTCTCCGGAATTGAAAAGCCGTAGGAGGCGCTAGACTCAAAGTCAGTGAACAACTGTTACTACAACCGTTCACCGAAACTTCATGGAGGGGGGATCGAATCCCATGCTGTTCCTTGTCGCCGCGCTCATGCTGTTCGGTGTCGTGCTGGGCACCGTGGCCCACGCGCCGCTGACCGTCAGCCTCGCCGTGGCCGCCGCCATCGCCGTCTGGCTCGGCATCTTCGCGCTCCGCGAGCGCCACGGCCGCCGTCGTCACTCATCGGTCAACTGACCGCCCGCATCGATCCGCAGGAGCTGAGCACCATGCAACTCACCGCACCGGCCACGCCTCGCACCGACACCCGCTCGGGCACGCGCGACGCCGACGGCATGGCCGTGGCGTCCTTCATCCTCGGCCTCGTCGGCCTTCTCGTCCTCAACATCTTCCTCGGCCCGGTCGCCCTCGTCCTCGCGAGTGTCGCCCTGTGGCGCGGCACGGCCCGTCGCGGCCGCGCGTATCTCGGCCTCGCGCTGGGCGTTGCCGACCTGGCGGTCCTGGCGTTCGCCATGGAGGTGTCCAACACGGTTTCGTGGAGCCTGTGAGCCCTCAGAACGTGCCTTGACCAACGGCTGACGCCCCGAGGACGACGGGGCACGGCCGCCGGCAACGCCCGGCCCTGGCCTCCGCGCCGCCCCCAAGGGTCCGTAGAATCGGGCTCACCATGGCTTACCTCGACCACGCCGCGACGACACCGATGCTCCCGGAGGCGGCAGAGGCGCTGACCGCCGCGCTGAGCGTCACCGGCAACGCCTCCTCCCTTCACGCGTCCGGCCGCAAGGCCCGCCGTGCGGTCGAGGAGTCCCGCGAGACGCTCGCCGAAGCGCTCGGCGCCCGCCCCAGCGAGGTCGTCTTCACCTCTGGCGGCACCGAGGCCGACAACCTCGCGGTCAAGGGCCTGTACTGGTCCCGCCGTGACGCCGACCCGGTCAGAACCCGGGTCCTCGCCAGCCCCGTCGAACACCACGCGGTCCTCGACGCCGTCCACTGGCTCGGTGAACACGAGGGCGCCACCGTCGAGTACCTCCCCGTCGACACCTACGGCCGGGTGCACCCTCAGGCCCTGCGCGAGGCGATCGCCCGCAACCCCGACGACGTCGCCCTGGCGACGGTGATGTGGGCCAACAACGAGATCGGCACGATCATGCCGGTCCGTGAACTCGCCGACGTCACCGCCGAGTTCGGTATCCCGCTGCACGCGGACGCGGTCCAGGCCGTCGGCCAGGTCCCGGTCGACTTCGCCGCCTCCGGCCTCGCCGCGATGACGGTCTCCGGCCACAAGATCGGCGGACCCTACGGCATCGGGGCGCTCCTCCTCGGCCGTGAGTACACCCCCGTCCCCGTCCTGCACGGCGGCGGCCAGGAGCGCCACGTCCGCTCCGGCACCCTCGACGTCCCGGCGATCGCCGCGTTCGCGGTCGCCGCCCGGCTCGCCGCCGAGCAGCGCGAGTGGTTCGCCCGGGAGATCGGCGCCCTGCGGGACCACCTGATCGAGGCGGTCCGTACGGCGGTTCCGGACGCGATCCTCGGCGGTGACCCGGTGGACCGCCTCCCGGCCAACGCCCACTTCACCTTCCCGGGCTGCGAGGGCGACTCCCTGCTCCTGCTGCTGGACGCCCAGGGCATCGAGTGCTCCACCGGCTCCGCCTGCACGGCCGGCGTCGCCCAGCCCAGCCACGTCCTCCTCGCCACCGGCACCACCCCCGACCTGGCCCGCGGCACCCTCCGCTTCTCCCTGGGCCACACCTCCACGGAGGCGGACGTGGAGGCGGTGGCGAAGGCGATCGGCCCGGCGGTCGAGCGTGCCCGAGCCGCGGGGCTCACCTGAGAGGCTGAGGGGCCGGCAGGCCCAAGAGCTAACTCTCCGTCACCATCAGGGACGCCATCATGCCCTCGTCCTCGTGTTGCAGGAGATGGCAGTGGAGCATGTACATGTACGTGTCATCGGCGAAGTCGGTGAACTCCATCGCGATCTCGATGGAGCCGCCGCCGACCACCTCGTAGGTGTCGTACCAGCCGAGTTCGACCCCGCTGGGATCCTCGCCGTTGACGGAGATCTGTGACGTGCGCCATACAGGCTCGGGCCCGCCCCAGGGGCTCGGATCCGCTGCACCAGCCTCAGGCCCGCCGCACGAGCCCCAGGTACCGGTCCCAGTCCCAGTGCCGTCCCGGATCCGTGTGGTCCGTACCCGGGACCTCCACATGCCCGATGATGTGCTCCCGGTCCACGGGTATGTCGTACCGACGGCATATCGCGGCCGTCAGCCGCGCCGAGGACGCGTACATCGCGTCCGTGAAGGACGAGGCATGCTCCACGAATCCCTCGTGTTCGATGCCGACGCTCCGCTCGTTGTACTCCCGGTTCCCCGCGTGGAACGCCACGTCCAGCTCGCGGATCAGCTGGGTGACCCGCCCGTCCTTGCGCACGATGTAGTGCGCGGCCGCCTTGTGCGCCGGGTCCTGGAAGACCTTGACCGCGGTTTTGTAGTCGCCCTGCGTGACATGGATGACCACCCGGTCGATCGGATAGTCGTCCGGCCGGTCCGCCCGCCGGTAGTTCGCCGGGGACGCGGCCACCCAGCGCGCGCCCCGGAAGTCCACCGCGCCCTCGACCCGCGACTTCTCCACCCCCGGCAGCCGCCACCACAGATGGGAGAGCTCATCCCGGGCCAGCGCCGCGGTCCCCACGGCCGCCGCGACACCCCCGACGAGCAGCGCCCGCCGCCCCAGCCGCCGATCCGAGTCGCCGCTCGCCGTGTCCGCCCGTGTCTCCCCCATGTGATCGTCAACGGATACTCGCGGGCTCCGGTTCCCGCGCCCCCGTACTCTGGAAGGGCTATGACTGATACCCCGCAGCGCACCCGTCCCCTCCGCGTCCTCGCCGCCATGTCGGGCGGCGTGGACTCCGCCGTCGCCGCCGCCCGCGCGGCCGAGGCGGGCCACGACGTGACCGGCGTCCACCTCGCGCTCTCCGCGAACCCGCAGTCGTTCCGCACCGGAGCGCGGGGCTGCTGCACCATCGAGGACTCCCGCGACGCCCGCCGCGCCGCCGACGTCATCGGCATCCCGTTCTACGTCTGGGACCTCGCCGACCGCTTCCGCGAGGACGTCGTCGAGGACTTCATCGCCGAGTACGAGGCCGGCCGCACGCCGAACCCGTGTCTGCGCTGCAACGAGAAGATCAAGTTCGCCGCGCTCCTGGACAAGGCCCTGGCCCTCGGCTTCGACGCCGTCTGCACCGGCCACTACGCCAAGGTGCTCGTGAACGAGGACGGCAGCCGCGAGCTGCACCGCGCCTCCGACATGGCCAAGGACCAGTCGTACGTCCTCGGCGTCCTGGACGAGCAGCAGCTCGCGCATGCGCTGTTCCCGCTGGGCGACACGGTGACGACCAAGGACGAGATCCGTGCCGAGGCCGAGCGCCGCGGCCTCGCGGTCGCCAAGAAGCCCGACTCGCACGACATCTGCTTCATCGCCGACGGCGACACCCAGGGCTTCCTCGCCTCCCGCCTCGGCAGGGCCGAGGGTGACATCGTCGACGAGTCCGGCGCCAAGGTGGGCACGCACGAGGGCGCGTTCGGCTTCACCATCGGCCAGCGCAAGGGCCTGCGGATCGGCATCCCGGCGGCCGACGGCAAGCCCCGCTACGTCCTCGACATCTCCCCGGTGAACAACACGGTGACCGTCGGCCCGGCCGCCGCGCTGGACGTGACCGCACTGACCGCGATCAAGCCCCGCTGGTGCGGCGTGGCCCCGGCCGGTCCCGGCACCTACACCGCCCAGCTCCGGGCGCACGGCGGCGAGACCGAGGTGACGGCGGAGCCGGTCGACGGCGAGCTGCGGGTCACCTTCACCGAGCCGGTCCGCGGCGTCGCCCCCGGCCAGGCGATCGTGCTGTACGACGGCACGCGCGTGGTGGGTTCGGCGACGATCGCGTCGACGGTCAGGGCCACGGCCGCGTCGGTCCAGTCACCGGCCAGGAACTCCGCCTAGCCACCGGCCAGGAACTCCGCCTAGCCATCGGCCAGGAACTCCGCCTAGCCATCGGCCAGGAACTCCGCCTAGCCATCGGCCAGGAACTCCGCCTAGCCATCGGCCAGGAACTCCGCCTAGCCATCGGCCAGGAACTCCGCCAGCACCGGTGCCAGGACGTCCGGGTCGACCATGTGGGTCTGGCCCTCCAGGGTGCGGTACGTCCCCTCGGGGACCGCTTCCGCCACCGCCCGTGCCGCCTCGCGCAGCCAGGAAGGGCTCGCACCGCCCGCGACCGTCAGCACGGGCACGGTGATCGCGGCGAGCCGCTCCCGGGGCACCAGGCCGTCGCCCATCGCGGCGTCGTCGTACGCCAGCGTCGGGGCGATCGCCTCCATGTCGGCCCACATCGGGGACCGGCGGGCGCCCTGGATCATCGCCTCGGCCAGGCCCGTCAGCCGCAGGAAGTGCTCCACCGCGTCTCCCCTGTGGCCCTGCGCGAGCGCCTCGGTCAGGTTCCGGGTGTACTCCGCCCGCTCCTCGGCGCCGCCCTCGTAGACGGCGAACGGCGGCTCGTACACGGCCACCTGACTGACCGGCAGCCCGCTCGCCGCCGCCTCCAGCGCCAGTGCGCCGCCCGACGAGATGCCGTACAGCGCCGCTTCCCCGCCCACGGCCTCGATCAGCGCCGCCAGGTCCTCCACCTCGCGGGCGACGGCGTACGGCGCCGTGTCCCCGCTTGCGCCGCGTCCCCGCCGGTCGTACGGGACGACCGTGAAGCGCCCGGCGAGCCGTGCGGCCAGCGGGGCCAGCGTGGCGCCCGTGGACATCGCACCGCTCACAAGGACGACCGCCGGACCCTGCCCGCCGCGCTCGTACGCGATCCGGGTGCCGTCGCGCGAAATGATCTGCTTGTCCATGCCTGAGGAGACTGCCATCGGGCACGCGACTAATCGGTCACGACACCGCGCGTGTCTCCTCCTGGACCTCCACGTCGTAGAAGCACAGGTGGTCCTTGATCTGCGCGACCCCGTCCTTGGGCTCGGGATAGGACCATACGAGGTCGGGGGCGTCCGGCAGGGACCAGTAGGACGCCGTCCCCTTGAAGGGACAGACGGTGTGGGTTTCGGAGGGGGTGAGGAGGTCGAGGCGCACGTCCTCGGCCGGGATGTAGTAGCGCACGGGACAGCCGGTCTCGCGCAGCACCAGGGGGCGCCGGCTCTCCGCCAGCACCAAGTCCCCGCGCACCACGCGTACGGGCCGGTCGCCCTGCTCGATCGTGATCGTGTGTCCATCGGCCATACCTGGAAAGCGCTCGCGGGCCCCCGGTTCTTCCCGCCTAGGCTGACCTCATGCGTATCTGTGTCTTCCTCTCCTCCGCCGACCTCGACGACCGCTACACGCGTCCCGCGCGCGAGTTCGCGAAACT
The DNA here is from genome assembly GCF_025642155.1 of Streptomyces sp. HUAS 15-9. NCBI lineage: Bacteria > Bacillati > Actinomycetota > Actinomycetes > Kitasatosporales > Streptomycetaceae > Streptomyces > Streptomyces qianjiangensis. The sequence continues at coordinate 6,129,467 of NZ_CP106798.1, forward strand.
GATCGGCAAGGGGGGCCACACGCTGGTGTGGGGTGGGTCCGACGTCGGTCTGATGAAGGTCGTCGCCGACGGCGTCCAGGAGGCGGGCGGCAGACTGCTCGGCGTCTCCGTGGGGTTTCTCGCGGCCAAGGCGCGGCCCGGCGCCGAGATGGTGATCGCCAAGGACCTGGCGGAGCGCAAGCGGCTGCTGCTGGAGCAGGCCGACGCGGTGGTGGTCATGGTGGGCGGCACCGGGACGCTGGACGAGGCCACCGAGATCCTGGAGCTGAAGAAGCACGGGCACACGGACAAGCCCGTCGTCCTGCTCAACACCGAAGGCTTCTACGACGGCCTGAAGGAGCAGTTCCGCCGGATGGAGGACGAGGGCTTCCTGCCCCGCCCGCTCACCGACCTGGTGTTCTTCGCGGACGAGCCCGTGGGCGTACTGGCGTACCTGGAGGAGAGCCTGGGCGTGCGGTGATGCGAGCATGGCGGACATGGCTACTCATGTGATCACCGGCGCGGGCTCCGGCATCGGCGCGGCCGTGGCCCGCCGTCTGCACGCGCGCGGGGACGAACTCGTGCTTCACGCGCGCGACGCGGGCCGGGCGAAGGAACTGGCCGCCGAGTACCCGGGGGCGCGCACCCTGGTCGGCGACCTCTCCGACCCGGACAAGCTCTCCTGGGCCTTCTCCCACCAGACGCTCCCCGACCGCGTGGACTCGCTGCTGCACATCGCCGGGGTCGTCGACCTGGGCGACGTCGGTGACCTCACCCCCAAGTCCTGGCGCCACCAGCTCAACGTCAACCTGGTCGCCCCCGCCGAGCTGACCCGCCACTTCCTGCCCCAACTGCGCGCCGCCCGCGGTCACGTGGTCTTCGTGAACTCCGGCGCGGGCCTGAGCGCCCACGCCGGCTGGTCCGCGTACGCCGCCTCCAAGCACGGCCTCAAGGCCCTGGCCGACTCCCTGCGCCACGAGGAGCACGGCAACGGCGTCCGCGTCACCTCCGTCTACCCCGGCCGCACCGCCAGCCCCATGCAGGCCAAGGTCCACCAGCAGGAGGGCAAGGACTACGACGCCTCCCACTGGATCGACCCCGAATCGGTGGCGACGACGATCCTGCTGGCCATCGACCTGCCCAGGGACGCGGAGATCAACGACCTGACGGTGCGCCCCGGGCGATGAACGCGCACGCCGACGACGTCCGGGCCTGGCTGGACGAGGTCTGGGACCGCACCGAGGCCGCGCTGATCCTGCGGGGCGGCGACGGCGCCGGGCCGCTCGGCCGTCGCCCGGTGCCGGCCGAGATCTACGACGACGACGCCCTCGCGGAGCTGTGCGTCCTGACCACGACCGGCGACTTCACGGGCGACATCTGCCGCTGCCTCGGCAGCCTGACCGTCGCCCTGCTGGACGCTGAGGGCGAGTTCCTCGGCGGCGGGAGCTTGCATGGGGAGGCCGTCGCCCGGGAGCGCGGCCGCTTTCGCAATGACCTCACGGTCGCCGATCCGGCCGGGCTGCTCGCGTTCCTGGAACGGCACGTGGCACACCCGTTGAAGCCACCCCCGGTGGAATACGTAGGCTTTCGGGGTGAGTGAAAACAGCCAGTTCAGGTTCGGCGCCGCCACCGGGGTCGGGTCCATGCCCGGTGATGACGCGCGGGAGGCCGCCAAGACCGTCACCGGGTCCTTCGAGGACTTCCCGTTCCTGCCCGAGCTGCCGGCCCGCGGACCCGGCGCGGACATGATCGGCCGTACCGCCGGAATGCTCGTCGAGCTGTACGCGCGCGTGGAGCCCAGCGGCTGGCGGATCGGCGACCGGCCGGGCCGGGACACCAAGCGGGCCCGCTCCTGGCTCGGGGAAGACCTCGACGCCCTTGAGGAGTTCACCCAGGGGTACGAGGGCCCGCTGAAGGTGCAGGCCGTCGGCCCGTGGACGCTGGCCACCGCCGTCGAGCTGAAGAACGGCGAGGCCGCCCTCTCCGACCCCGGCGCCTGCCGCGACCTCGCCGCCTCCCTCGCCGAGGGCCTGCGCCTGCACCTCGCCGAGGTACAGCGCCGCGTCCCGGGCGCACGGCTCGTCCTGCAGCTGGACGAGCCCTCCCTCACCGCCGTACTGCGCGGCCAGGTCAAGTCCGCCAGCGGCTACCGGACCCACCGGGCCGTGGACCGGCAGATCGTCGAGGCCGCCCTCCGCGACCTCGTCGCGGTGCACCGCACCGGCCCGGTCGTCGTCCACTCCTGTGCCCCGGACGTGCCCATCGCCCTGCTGCGCCGCACGGGTGCCGCCGCGGTCTCCCTCGACTTCTCACTCCTCACCGAGCGTGACGACGACACCATCGGCGAGGCCGTGGAAGGCGGCACGCGACTGTTCGCCGGTGTCGTGCCCGGCACGGACGGCCCGTTGTCAGACCCTGCCGGTAGCGTCATGGGTGTCAGGACGCTGTGGCGCAGGCTGGGGCTGCATCCGGGGCTTCTCGCGGAGGCGGTCACCATCACCCCCTCGTGCGGCCTCGCGGGCGCTTCCCCCGCGTACGCACGCAAGGCTCTCGCCCATTGCGTCCGGGCGGCGAGATCACTTGCGGACAACCCAGAGTAACGGGAGGACAACACGGTGGCCGGCGACAAGCAGCAAGCGGAGACGGCGGTGCCCGCCGAGGCACGGGAGCGGCACGCGCAGCTCGCCGAGCAGATCGAGGAGCACCGCTTCCGGTACTACGTGAAGGACGCTCCCGTCGTCAGCGACGCGGAGTTCGACCGACTCCTGCGCACCCTGGAGGCGTTGGAGCAGGAGTACCCCGAGCTGCGCACGCCCGACTCCCCGACCCAGAAGGTCGCGGGGGCGTACGAGACGGAGTTCACCTCCGTCGAGCACCGCGAGCGCATGCTGTCGCTCGACAACGCCTTCAACGACGACGAACTGGCCGCCTGGGCCGAGCGCGTCGCCAAGGACGTCGGCACCTCCGACTACCACTTCCTGTGCGAGCTCAAGGTCGACGGCCTCGCCGTCAACCTCACCTATGAGCACGGCCGCCTCACGCGCGCGGCGACCCGCGGCGACGGCCGCACCGGCGAGGACATCACCCCCAACGTCCGTACGATCGCGGAGATCCCGGACCGGCTGACGGGTGACCAGGTCCCCGATCTCGTGGAGATCCGCGGCGAGGTCTACTTCCCGATGGAGAAGTTCCTCGAGCTCAACGAGCGCCTGGTCGCGGCCGGTGACAAGCCCTTCGCCAACCCGCGCAACGCGGCGGCCGGTTCACTGCGCCAGAAGGACCCGCGGGTCACCGCCTCCCGCCCGCTGCACATGGTCGTCCACGGCATCGGCGCGCTGGCGGGCTACGGGGGCCTCACCCGCCTCTCGCAGGCCTACGACCTGCTCAAGACCTGGGGCCTGCCCACCTCTCCGCACAACAAGGTGGTCGACGACCTCGACGGCGTACGGGAGTTCATCGCGTACTACGGCGAGAACCGGCACTCCGTGGAGCACGAGATCGACGGTGTGGTCGTCAAGCTCGACGAGATCCGCCTCCAGGGCCGGCTCGGCTCGACGGCCCGCGCGCCGCGCTGGGCGATCGCGTACAAGTACGCGCCGGAGGAGGTCAACACCAAGCTGATCGACATCAAGGTCGGCGTCGGCCGCACCGGCCGCGTCACGCCGTACGCCCAGGTCGAGCCGGTCACGGTCGCCGGCTCCGAGGTCGAGTTCGCCACCCTGCACAACCAGGAGGTGGTCAAGGCCAAGGGCGTGCTCATCGGCGACACGGTGGTGATCCGCAAGGCCGGTGACGTGATCCCGGAGATCCTCGGCCCGGTCGTCGACCTGCGCGACGGCAGCGAGCGCGAGTTCGTGATGCCCGCCGAGTGCCCCGAGTGCGGGACGGCCCTGCGGCCCATGAAGGAGGGCGACATCGACCTCCGCTGCCCCAACGCCCGTACCTGCCCGGCCCAGTTGAGGGAGCGTGTCTCCTACCTCGCGGGCCGCGAGTGCCTGGACATCGAGCACTTCGGCGAGGTGGCGGCGGCCGCGCTCACCCGGCCGCTGGAGCCGGCCGACCCGCCGCTGGCCGACGAGGGTGACCTGTTCGACCTCACGGTGGACAAGCTGCTGCCCATCAAGGCGTACGTCCTCGACCCGGACAGCGGACTGCCCAAGCGGGACCCCAGGACGGGCGAGGACAAGGTCGCCACGGTCTTCGCCAACAAGGAGGGCGGGCCGAAGAAGAACACCCTCGCGCTGCTGGCCAACATCGAGGCCGCCAAGGAGCGGCCGCTCGCCCGGTTCCTGAACGGGCTGTCGATCCGGCACGTCGGCCCGGTCGCGGCGCAGGCCCTCGCGCGTGAGTTCCGCTCCATCGACCGCATCGAACAGGCGAGCGAGGAGGAGCTGGCGCGCATCGAGGGCGTCGGCTCGACCATCGCCGCCGCGCTCAGAGAATGGTTCGCCGAGGACTGGCACCGCGAGATCGTCCGCAAGTGGAAGGCCGCCGGAGTCCGGCTGGAGGACGAGACGTCCGGCGAGGAGGAGGGCCCGCGTCCGCTGGAAGGGCTTACCGTCGTCGTCACCGGCACCCTGGAGAACCACACCCGCGACGGCGCCAAGGAGGCGCTGCAGAGCCGCGGAGCGAAGGTAACCGGTTCGGTGTCGAAGAAGACGTCTTTCGTCGTCGTGGGGGAGAACCCGGGATCGAAGTACGACAAGGCCATGCAGCTCAAGGTGCCGGTGCTCGACGAGGACGGCTTCGGCGTCCTGTTGGAGCAGGGACCGGAGGCTGCGGCCGAAGTCGCCCTTCCGACCGGGGAGTAGCGGTTGAAGGCCACCCGATCGGTGCATATCAGATGCATACGGGTGGCTGGGGCGCATTCGGGCAACCGTGGACGACCGCTGCCCGTGGAAGCCTTCTGCGGCCTACTGTTGAGATGTGCGCCTGCCGTGCCCAGCTGCGGTCGGGGCATCCCCGTGCTCTTGATGAGCACGGGGAAGGGTTTTCCAACGCGGAGCCGTTGATGGTCGTCGGGCATCGGACCGCGTGGCGTGGGCACCGCCGGCTGTGAGAGGGACGGGAATGGAACCGACCGAGAGCGCCGCCCCTGACGCACGGCTGCGCCTGCGCCTGAAGATGGGCGCCTGGCGCGGGAGCCGGTGGACGGGACGGGCCGCGGAGCGGGCGGGCGCGGCGGTCCGCGCCGCGGGACCGCGTGTCGCGACGGACCCGCTCGGCCCCGCCCCCTGGCCATCGAGGCCGCCCCGGAACTCCCGGGCGCGGACCACGAACGCCGACTGTCCTGGCCCGCGCTGCCCGCGGCCGTCGTCGCGGCCGCCGGGTTCGCGCTGGGCGCCGGCTTCCTGCAGGCGTTCACCGACGGTCACGCCCTCTTCCCGTCCGGCACGGTCGGCTGGTCGCTGGCCGTGCTGACCGGCATCATCGTCGGCCACCTCGTCATGCTCGGCCGCTCCCGCTGGTGGGGCGGCACCGGCTCCGGCGCCGCCCTCACCCTCGCCGTACTCCTGCTCTACGGCTGGGTGCCCGCCGGCATGGTCAGCCTCACCGTCGTCGTCCTGGTCGGCACAGCCCGCCGCAACCGCTGGCGACAGGGCGTGCTGCAGGGCGCGGTGGACATCCTCGGCATCGGCGCCGGCGCCCTGGTGCTGGGCGCCTTCGGTCGCGTACCGACCGTCGAGTCGCCCTGGAACCCCGACAGCTGGACCTTCGCCACCGCCCCCGAGGTCGTCCTCGTCGCGGCCGCCTATCTCGCCGTCACCCGCGGTCTGCTGTGGTTCCTGCACGCCCCGCGCGGCGGCGGACTGCCCACCGTCGCCCGGACGGCCCTGGTCAGACAGGGCCTGGTCGCGGTCGCGCTGCTCGGCATCGCACCCCTGGTCTGTGTGGTCGCCGACGCCCAGCCGGTCCTGCTCCCGCTGTTCTCCATCCCCCTCGTCGCCCTCGACTCCACCCTGTGGATAGCCCGGGCCCGGGCGGAGGAGCAGCTGCGCGACCCGCTGACGGGCCTGCCCAACCGGCAGTGGCTCCTGGAGCGGATCTGGACGGCCCTCGACGACGCCGAACGCATCGGCGCCCGGGCCGCCCTGATGCTCATCGACCTCGACCGCTTCCGCTCGGTCAACGACACCCTCGGTCATCTCGCCGGTGACCGGCTGCTGCTGCAGATCGCCGACCGGCTGCGGTTGGCACTGCCCCGCGGTGCGGAGGCCGCCCGGCTCGGCGGCGACGAGTTCGCCGTCTTACTGCCCGTCGCCGACTCCACGACGTCGGCGACCCGGGTCGCCCGCGGCCTGGTGGCCGCCCTCAGCTCCCCGCTCGACCTCGACGGACTCACCCTGGTCCTGGAGGCCAGCGCGGGTGTCGCCGTCTTCCCCGACCACGCCCTGGACGCCGAAGGGCTGCTGCGCCGGGCGGACGTGGCCATGTACCAGGCGAAGCGGGACCGTACGGGCGTCGAGGTGTACGAGTCGAAGCGGGACTCCAACACCCCGGACCGGCTCGGCCTGCTCGGCGATCTGCGCCGGGCCCTGGACGCGCACGAGGTCCAGCTGCACTACCAGCCCAAGGTCCGCTTCGACGGCCAGGTCGCCGGGCTCGAGGCGCTGGTCCGCTGGGTGCACCCCGAGCGCGGCAAGGTGCCGCCGGACGAGTTCATAGCGATCGCCGAGTCCTCGGGGCTGATGCCCCATCTGACGGAGTACGTGCTGGAGACGGCGCTCGCGCAGGTCGCCCGGTGGCGCGCTCAGGGCCTGTGCGTGCCGGTCGCGGTCAACGTCTCCCCGCGTGACGTCCACACGCCCGGCTTCGCCGGATCCGTGGCCGCGCGGCTCGCCCGGCACGGCGTTCCGGCGGGAGCGCTCCAACTGGAGATAACGGAGCACGTGCTGCTGGAGGACCCGCAGCGGGCCGCCGACACCCTCGCCGGGCTGACCGGGCACGGCGTGAAGATGTCGCTGGACGACTTCGGCACCGGCTACTCCTCGCTGGTGCATCTGCGCCGGCTGCCGGTCAGCGAACTGAAGATCGACCGCTCGTTCGTCGCCCGGCTGGCCGTGGACACGGAGGACGCGGAGATCGTGCGGTGCACGGTCGACCTGGCGCACTCCCTCGGGCTGCTGGTCGTCGCCGAGGGCGTCGAGGACGACGAGACCTGGGAGCGGCTGCGCGACCTGGGGTGCGACGCCGTACAGGGCTGGCTGGTCGCCGCGGCGATGCCGCCGGAGGAGACCACGGCGTGGCTGCGTGCCCGCGGCTCGCGGGGCTGGCAGCGTCCGAGGGCAGCCCTCCCGGCGGCCGCCGCGGACGACCCGGGGCGGATCGGCTAGCCCGGCACGGCCGCCGCGGCCGTCGCGGGACCGGTACGGGGCCCGTACAGAAAGACGATGCCACCAGCCATGTCCCTGATCGTTCCGACATTCGACGAGACCGTGGTCGTCCGGCAGGCGGAGGCCGAGGTCGTCGGCCGTGCGCCCACCACCGTCCGGCTGCTGGCCGACAGCGGCAGTACCGGCGGGGCCCTGTCCACGCAGCGCGTCGCCCTCACCCAGGGCGCCGACGGCGCCTCCCCGCACCGCCACGACGGCTCGGCCGAGATGTTCTTCGTGCTCGACGGCGCCGCCGAACTGCTCTCCGGCGACGAGGTCGTCACCGCCGGGCCCGGGGACCTGGTCGTCGTCCCGCCCGGCAGGCCGCACGCCTTCGCCGCCGTCCCCGGCTGCGACGCCGACCTGCTCATCGTCATCACGCCGGGCGTCGAGCGCTTCGAGTACTTCCGTCATCTGCGGCGCATCGCCCTCGGCGAGGCCACCCCGGAGAGCCTTCTGGGGGTGCAGGACCTGTACGACAACCACTTCCTGCGCAGCCCGGCCTGGGACGCCCACCGCCGAGGGCCCGAGCGCTGAGCAAACCGTTTAACGGTCTTCGCACCCCGCCCCATAGGATTGGGCCCAAACCACAAACTCTCACCCCAGAGGATCGCTGCATGCCTGGCATCACGCGCGAGGAGGTCGCCCACCTCGCCCGGCTGGCGCGTCTGGAGCTGAAGCCCGAAGAACTCGAACACTTCGCAGGCCAGCTGGACGACATCATCGGCGCGGTCGCACGCGTCAGCGAGGTCGCCGACCAAGACGTACCGCCGACCTCTCACCCGCTCCCGCTGACGAACGTCATGCGCGCGGACGAGGTCCGTCCCTCGCTCACCCCCGCGCAGGCGCTCTCCGGCGCCCCGGCCCAGGAGCAGCAGCGTTTCAAGGTGCCGCAGATCCTGGGGGAGGACTGATCCATGACGGACATCATCAAGCTCACGGCCGCCGAGACCGCGGAGAAGATCGCCTCCGGTGAGCTCACGGCCGTCCAGGTCACCGAGGCCCACCTCGCCCGGATCGAGGCCGTCGACGAGAAGGTGCACGCCTTCCTGCACGTCGACCGCGAGGGCGCCCTGGCGCAGGCCCGTGCCGTCGACGAGAAGCGGGCGAAGGGGGAGAAGCTCGGGCCGCTGGCCGGCGTTCCCCTCGCGCTCAAGGACATCTTCACCACCGAGGGCGTTCCGACGACCGTCGGTTCGAAGATCCTCGAGGGCTGGATCCCGCCGTACGACGCGACGCTCACCAAGCGGCTGAAGGCCGCCGACGTGGTCATCCTCGGCAAGACCAACATGGACGAGTTCGCCATGGGGTCCTCGACGGAGAACAGCGCCTTCGGGCCCACCGGCAACCCCTGGGACCTCACCAAGATCCCCGGCGGTTCCGGCGGCGGCTCCAGCGCCGCCCTCGCCTCCTTCCAGGCCCCGCTCGCCATCGGCACCGACACCGGCGGCTCCATCCGTCAGCCGGCCGCCGTCACCGGCACGGTCGGTGTGAAGCCGACCTACGGCGCGGTCTCCCGGTTCGGCATGGTCGCCTTCTCGTCCTCCCTCGACCAGGGTGGGCCCTGCGCCCGTACGGTCCTGGACGCGGCGCTGCTGCACGAGGTGATCGCCGGACACGACCCGCTCGACTCCACCTCCATCGACGCCCCGGTGCCGCCGGTGGTCGAGGCCGCCCGCAACGGCAGCGTCCAGGGCATGCGGATCGGTGTGGTCAAGCAGTTCCGCGGCGAGGGCTACCAGGCCGGCGTCATCCAGCGCTTCGACGAGTCCGTCGAACTGCTGAAGGAGCTGGGCGCCGAGATCGTCGAGCTGGACTGCCCGTCCTTCGACCTCGCCCTGTCGGCGTACTACCTGATCGCCCCGTCCGAGTGCTCGTCCAACCTCGCCCGCTTCGACGGCCTGCGCTACGGCCTGCGGACCGGCGACGACGGCAGCCACTCGGCCGAGGAGGTCACCTCCCTCACCCGTGAGGAGGGTTTCGGCCCCGAGGTCAAGCGCCGCATCATGCTGGGCACGTACGCGCTGAGCTCCGGCTACTACGACGCGTACTACGGCTCCGCGCAGAAGGTCCGCACGCTGATCACGCGCGACTTCGAGAAGGCCTTCGAGCAGGTCGACGTGATGGTCTCCCCGACGACGCCGACCACCGCCTTCGCGATCGGCGAGCGCGCCGACGACCCGATGGCGATGTACCTCGCCGACCTGTGCACCATCCCCACCAACCTGGCGGGCAACGCGGCCATGTCGCTGCCCTGCGGTCTGGCCCCGGAGGACGGCCTCCCGGTCGGTCTGCAGATCATCGCCCCGGCGCTGAAGGACGACCGTCTTTACAAGGTCGGCGCCGCTGTCGAGGCCGCGTTCGTGGAAAAGTGGGGTCACCCGCTGCTCGAGGAGGCTCCGTCGCTGTGAGCAATGCACTGTCGAAGGCCAAGGGCTTCAAGAAGTCCAAGTCCGGTACGTACCTGTCGATGGCAACGACCGCGTTCGGCGCGATCGGTGTCACCAAGCAGATCAAGAAGGCTCGCGCCGAGCACGACACGCTGCGGCTCATCGACGCCACCGTCTCCGCGGTCGCGATCGTCACCGGCCTCGCCATCCTGTACCGCGAGCTGAAGCGGCTGGGCGACGACGACGTCCTGCTGGGCTGAGAGGGAAGTTTCACCGTGACCACCACGACCGACCTGGTGTCGTACGAAGATGCGCTGGCGTCGTACGACCCCGTCATGGGCCTCGAGGTCCATGTCGAACTCGGCACCAAGACCAAGATGTTCTGCGGGTGTTCGACCGAGCTGGGCGCCGAGCCCAACTCGCAGACCTGCCCGACCTGCCTCGGCCTGCCCGGCTCGCTCCCGGTCGTCAACGCGACCGGCGTCGAGTCCGCGATCAAGATCGGTCTCGCGCTGCACTGCGAGATCGCCGAGTGGTGCCGCTTCGCCCGGAAGAACTACTTCTATCCGGACATGCCGAAGAACTTCCAGACCTCCCAGTACGACGAGCCGATCGCCTACAACGGCTACCTCGACGTACAGCTGGAGGACGGCGAGACCTTCCGCGTGGAGATCGAGCGCGCCCACATGGAGGAGGACACCGGCAAGTCGACGCACGTCGGCGGCGCCACCGGCCGCATCCACGGCGCGCAGCACTCGCTGCTGGACTACAACCGCGCCGGCATCCCGCTCATCGAGATCGTCACCAAGCCGATCGTCGGTGCCGGGGAGCGCGCTCCCGAGGTCGCCCGGGCGTACGTCCGTGAGCTGCGCGAGCTCATCAAGGCGCTCGGCGTGTCCGAGGCCCGTATGGAGATGGGCCAGATGCGCTGCGACGTGAACCTGTCGCTGATGCCCAAGGGCGGTGACAAGTTCGGCACGCGCTCCGAGACGAAGAACGTCAACTCGCTGCGTTCCGTGGAGCGCGCGGCCCGCTTCGAGATCATGCGGCACGCGGCCGTGCTCGACGGCGGTGGCAAGGTCATCCAGGAGACCCGTCACTTCCACGAGGACACCGGGTCCACGACCTCGGGCCGCGTGAAGGAGGAGGCCGAGGACTACCGGTACTTCCCGGAGCCCGACCTCGTCCCGGTGGCCCCCTCCCGCGAGTGGGTCGAGCAGATCCGCGCCGCGCTGCCGGAGATGCCGCTTGCCCGCCGCACCCGTCTGCTGGCGGAGTGGGGCATCTCGGCCACCGACATGCAGGCGATCCTCAACGCGGGCGCGCTGGACCCGATCGTCGCCACGATCGACGCCGGTGCCGGCGCGGCCTCGGCCCGCAAGTGGTGGATGGGTGAGCTGGCGCGCAGCGCCAACGAGTCGGGCAAGGCGCTCGACGAGCTGGCCATCACGCCCGAGCAGGTCGCCCGGATCGCCCACCTGGTCTCCTCCGGTGACCTGAACGACAAGCTGGCCCGTCAGGTCATCGAGGGCGTCCTCGCGGGCGAGGGCACCCCGGACGAGGTCGTCGAGAAGCGCGGTCTGAAGGTCGTCTCCGACGAGGGCGCGCTGACGGCCGCCGTCGAGGAGGCCATCGCCGGCAACCCGGGCATCGCCGACAAGATCCGCGGCGGCAAGGTGGCCGCGGTGGGCGCCCTGGTCGGCGCGGTCATGAAGGCCACCCGCGGCCAGGCCGACGCGGCCCGCGTCAAGGGGCTGATCCTGGAGAAGCTGGGCGTCGGCGAGGGCTGAGTCCCGCGTGTGGTACGGCCCCGGAGGCGTCGCCTCCGGGGCCGTACGGCTATCTACGGCGTCCCACGACCCGTATGAAGCCCAGTGCGCGGCCCTCGTCCGCGCGGACCATCTCGCCGACCCGGCGGGCCATCGTGCGATGGAACTCCTCCGGGCTCTCCTCGGCGACCACCTCGCACCACAGCAGCCAGTCCCGCCAGCCGTCCGGCTGCCAGTCGGCCGCCTCGACCTCGACGGCCCCGCCGCGCGTCCAGTGGCGCCGCCACCAGTCGGGGGAGTGGAAGCACCAGAAGTCCGGCTCCCACCACGGCGCGAGATGCGCCGGCGGCTCCGTGCCCCGCGGCTCCTCGCGAAGTGCCGGTACGACGACGCCGATCCGTCCGCCGGGCTTCAGCAGCCGGGTCAGTGTGGGCAGATACAGGTCGTCCGTGCCGAAGTACTGGTACGCGTCGACGGAGACGATCGCGTCGAACGTCCCCTCGCCGAAGGGCAGAGCGTGCGCCTCGGCGTGCACGGGCAGCACCCGGTCGGCGACGCCGGCCTCGGCGATCCGGGCGGCGTTGTCGTCGGGCTTCACCCACAGGTCGGCGGCGACGACCTGGACGTCGTACTCCCGGGCGAGGAAGACGGAGGTCATGGCGCGGCCGCAGCCCAGGTCGAGGACGCGCGCCCCGGGGCGCAGATCCGCCAGGCCGAGCGCGGGCGCCAGCCACTCCAGCAGCCACAGGGCGTGCGGGCCCATCTGGTTCTCGATGGTCCAGCGGACGTCGTAGCGGTCGCTGCGCGGGTGGCGGGGGTCGGTCAGGCGGTCGGCCAGAGGGGTGTCAGGGTTGTCGGAGGTCGTGGATGTCTTGGATGTGGCGTCGGACATGCTGTCGGACATCGGTGAACGGGCTCCTTGAGTCCTTCGTACGGGAGAGGTATGCGGAGGAGCTCGGTCGGACCGTCGAACAACGCACCTGCTTCGGTCGGCGGCGAGGTGCCGGCTTCGGGGACCGCGGACGCCGGGACGCTAACAGCGCTTCCCGCTCCCCGCACCCGCATTGTTCAGGCACACGTACTACGCTCGCCCGCCATGAGTGGACGCACGGATTCCGATACCCGAACCGAGACGGCCGAGGTGGACGGCGCAGCCGACATGGACGACGTGGACGACGACGAAGAGGACCCCGCCGGTCAGGCGCGCCGGGCCCGCTGGACGGCGACCGGCACCGGAGCCCTGCTGTCCCTCGCGGGCCTGGCGGCGGCCCTGTTGCGCCTGAGCGGTGCCGCCCCGGTGCTCGTCCCGGCCGCCTACGCCTTCGGGGCCGCCGTGTGCACGTTCGCCGCGGTGCTCGGCTCCCGGGGCCGTACCCGCCGGGCCCTGTGGCTGCTGATCGTGGGCACGATGATCATGGCGCTGGGGGACCAGTTCGACTGAAGTGCGCGGCGGGGCGACAGAGTTCACCGAACTGTCCTGTGATGTGCCTCCCACTCTGGTGGAGAACCCCCGGAACGCGATAAACGATCACTTTCACCTGCAAGAGTGCCTTCCGATTGCTCATGCGTTCTTTGCGGGCTGTTCAGTTCATGGACGATCCTTCCCGGTCAAAGATCCTCAAATCGTCACCTGGGAGCACGTCCGTGGCAGCCCTTGCGCGTTGGTGTGTCCGGCACCGCCTGGTCGCCGTTCTGCTCTGGCTCCTCGCGTTCGGCGGGGCCACCGCGGCCGCCGCCGTCACCGGCTCCGCGTACTCCAACGACTACGAGGTGCCCGGCACCGAGTCGGGCCGCGCCGCCCAGCTGCTGCGGGAGGGCTTCCCGGGCCTCGGCGGCGACACCGACACCGTCGTCTGGCACACCACCTCGGGCACCGTCCGCGCCGCCGACGTCGAGCAGACGATGACCCGCACCCTCGACGAGATCGCCGACCTGCCCGGTGTGTCCTCCGTGACCAGCCCCTACGAGGGCCGGGGCACCCGTCGCATCAGCCACGACCGACACACCGCCTACGCCACCGTCACCTTCGCCGACCCGGCCGAGGACATCGACAAGGCCGAGGCTCTGGCCGTCGTCCGCGCCGCCAGGTCCGCCGAGGCCGACGGGCTCCAGGTCGAGCTCGGCGGCAGCGCCGTCGGGCTCACCGAGTCGTCGAGCGGGCATGTCGCCGAGGCGGTCGGCGTGGTCGTCGCCGCCGTCGTGCTGTTCCTCGCCTTCGGCTCGCTCGCCGCCTCCCTGCTGCCCATCGCCACCGCGCTGGTGGGCGTCGGCACCGCGTACGCCGTGATCGTGCTGCTCGGACACGCCATGACCGTCGCCGACTTCGCGCCCATGCTCGGCATGCTCATCGGACTGGGCGTCGGCATCGACTACGCGCTGTTCATCGTGACGCGACACCGGCGCGGGCTGAAGCGCGGCCTGACCGTCACCGAGGCCGCCACCGACGCCGTCGCCACCACGGGCCGCGCGGTCGTGTTCGCGGGCGCCACCGTTTGCATCGCCCTGCTGGGCATGCTGATCCTGCGGCTGAGCTTCCTCAACGGCGTCGCCGTCGCCGCCTCGCTGGCGGTCGTGCTCACCGTCGCGGCCTCCGTCACCCTGCTGCCCGCCCTGCTGTCCTGGATCGGACCCCGCGCCCTGAGCCGCCGGGAGCGGCGCAGGCTGGCCCGGCGCGGGCCGCGGCCGGAGCTGCCGACCGGACTGGCCGCCCGCTGGTCCGCCTTCGTCGAGCGCCACCCCAAGCTGCTCGGCACCCTCGCCGTGGCCGTCATCACGGCCCTCGCACTGCCCACGCTCTCCCTCCGCCTCGGCACGTCCGACCAGGGCAACGACCCCGAGGCGTCGACCACACGACAGGCGTACGACCTGCTCGCCGAGGGTTTCGGACCCGGCGTCAACGGCCCGCTGACCCTGGTCACCCGGGTCGACGGCGCCGCGGACCGGCTCGCCCTCGACAACCTCGACACCACGCTGCGCGAGACCGCGGGCGTCGCCTCGGCGACACCGGCCAGGTTCGACACCGGCGGCGGCACCGCCTACCTCACCGTCGTCCCCGACTCCGCGCCCCAGTCGCGGCGCACCAGCGACCTGGTCGACCGGCTGCGTACCGAGGTCCTCCCGCGCGCGGAGACCGGCACCTCGCTCGATCTACAGGTGGGTGGAGTGACCGCCGGCTACGACGACTTCGCCGCGGTGATCGTCGGCAAGCTGCCGCTGTTCGTCGGCGTCGTCATCGGACTCGGCTGCGTGCTGCTCCTGCTCGCCTTCCGCTCGCTCGGCATCCCGCTGAAGGCCGCCGCCATGAACATCGCCGCCGTCGCCGCCGCCTTCGGCATCGTCGTCGCGGTCTTCCAGTGGGGCTGGGGCAGCGAACCGCTCGGCCTCGGCCGGGCCGGCCCCATCGAGCCCTTCCTCCCCGTGATCATGGTGTCGGTCCTCTTCGGACTCTCCATGGACTACCAGGTCTTCCTGGTCAGCCGGATGTACGAGGAGTGGCTGGAGACCGGCGACAACCGGCGGGCCGTCCGCGTCGGGCTGGCCGAGACCAGCCGGGTGATCAACTCCGCCGCGGTCATCATGATCTCCGTCTTCCTCGCCTTCGTGCTCAGCGGCGACCGCGTGATCGCCATGTTCGGTATCGCGCTGGCCTCCGCGGTCGCCCTGGACGCCTTCGTCCTGCGCACCCTCCTCGTGCCCGCCCTGATGCATCTGCTCGGCGGCGCCAACTGGTGGCTCCCGCGCTGGCTGGACCGCCGTATGCCGCGGATCAGCATCGAACCGCCCGAGTGCCGCGCCGCCCATGAGAGGCTCACCGAGGCCATGGAGGAACTGACGAAGGAGCGGCGGCAGGATGTACGCGATTTCCCTGGGTGACGACGGCGCCGAACTGCGCCCCCTGGAGCCCTGGCACGCCGAGGAGTTCCTGGCGCACCTCGACCGGGGGCGGGAGTTCATCGGCCAGTACATCGGCTTCGGGGCGCGGGAGACGGACGTGGACTCCGCGCGGGCCCTGCTCACCTCCTACGCCGAGAAGCGCGCCGCGGACAGCGGCAGCCTGCACGGGATCTGGCTGGACGGGAAGCTCGTCGGCGGGGTGCTGTTCCGGACCTTCGACGCCGCGCAGGGCAACTGCGAGGCCGGCTGCTGGCTGGAGCCCGCCGCGGCCGGACGGGGACTCGTCACCCGCGCGATCACGGTCCTCATCGACTGGGCGGTCGACGAGCGCGGGATGCACCGCGTGGAGTGGTACGCGGCGACCGCCAACGGGCCGAGCATCAACGTCGCCCGGCGGCTGGGGATGACCCGGGACGCGGTGCTCCGCGAGAGCCGCCTGCACCGGGGGGTGCGGCACGACATCGAGGTGTGGTCGGTACTGGCACCCGAGTGGCGAGCGGCACGCGCGCGTGCGTCCCGCGGCGATCATTAAGGGACCTCTCAGACAGCCTCCGTACGGTGCGGGGCATGGCAACGAAGACAGACGACGGTGCCGGGACGGGCACCGAGGTGAAGAACGACAACGACGCGAAGAACGCCGATCCGGCGGTGGACGTCACCGAGGCCGAGGACCGGCCCGATGACGTGGCCGAACCCGAGACGGCCGATGAGACAGCCGATGAGACAGCTGCCGCGGAGGGCGAGGGCCCCTCGGGCGTCGGCCAGGGCGCCGCAGCCGTCGTCTCCGCCGTCCTGGGCCTCGTCTCGCTCACGGGCGGCTGGGTCGGCACCGTGGCCGCGGCCCGCGAGACCCTCATAGGCCAGCTCCGGACCGCGTCGAACGCGGCCGTCGCCCAGCAGATCAAGGAGGTGTACGGCGACGCCTGGCACACCACCGCGCTGTGGGCCGGCCTGTTCGCCCTGACCGCGCTGATCACCGGCGTCGCCGTCCTGGCCCGTCCCGCGTTCGGCACCCCCGGCAGGCCGCAGGCCCCCTGGATCAAGTCGGTCGCCTGGGCGGGCGTCTCGCTCGGCGTCATCGGCCTGCTCCTGGCCGTCCTCAAGTACTCCGACGCACTCCTCGCGCTGCCGACCACGAGCTGAATCACCCCGGTCCACAAGGGGCCTTAGGGCATCCGTAAGCACCTTACGGAGCTCCTAAGGCCCCTTACGCGCGTCCAGGGCCCGTCGCCCGCCCCAAGATGCGGAACTCTCCCGATGTGGCACACCCCCCTGGGAGACGAAGGTAGAGGCATCGCAGAGAGCGAAGCCCGAAACCGAACTCACTGGGGGACACACCGTGTTCGAGTACGAACTCCACCGATTCCGTGCCGCCGAACTGCTCCGCCGGGCCGAGCACGAGCGCCTGGCCCGCGCGGCCGTACGCGGCCGTCGCGCCGCCCGCCGAGAGGAGGAGGCCCACCGGGCCGCCACGGCCGAGGCCCATACCGACCGCCCACGCAGGCCCCGATTCGCCCGTGCCGCATGACCGTCGGGACGGGGGAGGGCGGCCGCACGGGGGTCGGCCGCCTCCTCCCGTACGGCCGTGGGGAACGTTCCCCGGTCCGCCGTACGACACCTGTCGCGTCCGGTACGACGAATGCCGTCGCCCTGTGGAAAACCGATGCCGTGCTGTCGGACCCCCGTGCGATGCTCGGACCCGTGGAGACCAGGTCCGTCAGTCCCGTTTTCGTCGGTCGTACCGATGAGTTGGCAATGCTGAACGACGCGCTCGCCCGTGCCGACGCGGGCGAGCCGCAGGCATGGGTGGTCGGTGGTGAGGCGGGTGTCGGCAAGACCCGCCTCGTCGAGGAGTTCGCCACCGCCGCCTGCCGCCGGGGCGCCGTCGTGGCGTTCGGCGGCTGTGTGGAGATCGGCGCCGACGGACTGCCGTTCGCGCCCTTCTCCACCGCGCTGCGCGCCCTGCGCCGCGCCCTGCCCGGCGAACTCGCCGCCGCGGCCGCCGGACAGGAGGAGGAACTGGCCCGGCTCCTGCCCGAGCTGGACGAGGCCGCGCCGACCCGGACCGCGGGCCGGCACGACGAGGAGGGCATGGCCCGACTCTTCGAACTCACCGCCCGCCTGCTGGAACGCGTCGCCGCCGACCGTACGGTCGTCCTCGCCCTGGAGGACCTCCACTGGGCCGACGCCTCCACCCGGCACCTCCTGTCCTACCTCCTGCGCACCCTGCGCACCGGCCGACTCGTCGTCCTCGCCACCTATCGCTCCGACGACATCCACCGCCGCCACCCGCTGCGCCCGCTGCTCGCCGAACTCGACCGGCTGCGCACCGTCCGCCGCCTCGAACTCGACCGCTTCAACCGCGCCGAGGTCGGCCGCCAGATCGCCGGCATCCTGGCCGCCGAACCGGACCCCGTCCAGGTCGAGGAGATCTTCCGGCGCTCCGACGGCAACGCCTTCTTCGTCGAGGAACTCGCCGTCGCCGCCCACGAGGGCTGTTGCACCGGACTCACCGACTCCCTGCGCGACCTGCTCCTCGTGCGCGTCGAGACGCTGCCGGAGTCCGCCCAGCGGGTCGCCCGGATCGTCGCCGAGGGCGGCTCCACCGTCGAGTACCGGCTGCTCGCCGCGGTCGCCCGGCTCGCCGAGGACGACCTCATCGAGGCGCTGCGGGCCGCCGTGAACGCCAACATCCTCATCGCCGCGCCCGGCGGCGACGGCTATCGCTTCCGCCACTCCCTGGTCCGCGAGGCCGTCGCCGACGACCTGCTGCCCGGCGAACGCTCCCGCCTCAACCGCCGCTACGCCGAAGCCCTGGAGGCGGACCCCGCACTCGTCCCCGCCGACGAGCGTGACACCCGCCTGGCCAGCTACTGGTACCAGGCCCACGACCCCGCCAAGGCCCTGCCCGCAGTCCTGGACGCCTCCGTCGCCGCCCGCCGCCGGCACGCCTACAGCGAGCAACTACGGCTTCTGGAGCGGGCGATGGAGCTGTGGGACGCCGCCCCCGAGGACATACGGGCCGCCCTGCGCCCCGTCGACTACACCGACGTCTACCCTCCCTGCGGCTGTGACCCCGCCACCTCACCCCTGCGCTTTCTGGACCTGATGGCGGAGGCCGCCGTCGCCGGGCGGCTGTGCGGGGAGCGCGAGCGCGCCCTGAAGATCACCAAGCGGGCGCTGCGCCTGCTGGAGGACGAGGACGACCGGCTGCGCGCCGCCTGGTTCTGGAACCAGCGCTCCAGCCTGGTCCAGGCGATGGGGCGCGGCGACGGCTGGCACGAACTGGCCACGGCGCAGGACCTGGTGCGCGGTCTGCCGCCCTCGGAGGTGCACGCCGAGGTGCTGAGCAGCGTCGCCAACTGGTCGATGCTGCACGAGCCGGGCCCCGAGGCCCTCGCCGCCGCCGAACGGGCCGTGGAGTACGCGCGCATGGTCGACGCCCGCGAGACGGAGCTGAACGCGCGCGTCACGCTCGGCGGCCTCATGGTCGACTCGGGCGCGGTCGAGGCGGGCCTCGCCGAGATGTTCCGGGTCAAGGAGCAGGCACTCCAGGAGGGCTTCCCCTATGTCGCCGGACGTGCCTATGTGAACCTCCCCTCCGAGCTCGAAGCGGTCGGCCGCTCCCGGGAAGCCACCCCGATCCTGGAGGAAGGCACCCGCTTCACCCGGAAGTTCGGACTGCTGGGCTCCGAGGCCTGGGTGTGGGCCAACCTCTCCAAGTCGCTGTACTCCCTCGGCCGCTGGGAAGAGGCCGCTCGTGCCGCGGCCGACGCGGCCCGCCGGGGACCGAGCGCCAAGCCGCTCGGCGCGGCCGCGATGTGCCTGGCCCATCTCGCCCTGGGCGCCGGCGACCTCGCCGAGGCGGCCCGTCAACTCGCCGCGGCTCGCCGACACTTCGGCACCCACGACCCCATGCCCCAGCAGTGGCTGCCCCTCGCCCGCACCGCTGTGGGCGTGGCCGCCGCGGAAGGCCGGCTGCTGGACGCCCGCGCCGAGCTGGAGCGGGCCCTGGAGGAGGCCTCCCGCCCGGCACGCATCGCTACGCCTGGCCCCTGCTCCTCGCCGCCGCCACCGCCGAGGCCGACGCCCGCACCCTGCCCGCCGCGGAGCCCGGCCGCGCCGAGGCCCTCGACCGGGTGCGCGACACCGCCCAGAGCCTCACCACCGGTGCACCCGTCTGGCTCGCCCACGAGAGATGGGTCCGCGCCGAACTCCACCGCGCCGAGGGCACGGACACCCCGGACATCTGGTCGGAGGTGGTCACCTCCTTCGAGTCGCTGGAGCGCCCCTACGACCTCGCGCGCGCGTACGCCGCCGCCTCGCCGAGGCCCTGCTCGCCGACGGCGGCGACGACGAGCGCGACCGGGCCACGGAACTGCTGCGCCTCGCCCGGGCCGTCGCCGACCACCTCGGCGCCCGCCCGCTGGCCGACGCCGTGGCACTCCTCGCCCAGCGCGCCCGCCTCGGCCTGACCCGCGCCCCGCGGCAGACGCCCGGCCCCGCCGACCCCGTCGAGGCGCTCGGCCTCACCAGCAGGGAACGCGACGTGCTCCGCCTGGTCTCCGCCGGCCGCACCAACCGGCAGATCGCAGAGGAACTCTTCATCTCCCCGAAGACCGCGAGCGTCCACGTGTCGAACATCCTGGGCAAGCTCGGCGTCTCAGGAAGGGGTGAGGCGGCGGCGGTGGCCCATCGGCTGGGGCTGTTTCCGTCCGGCCCGCACCGCGCCAGGACGGCGGGGTGAGTCCGACACCGTGAGGACCGGCATGGGGGAGGCGCCGTGTTCAACATCTTCGATGACCTGTTCGCACCGGGCCGTAAGCACACACGCGACGAGGCCAACAGGCTGGAGCTGACCCGGGAGGACGTGGGTGACAACGATCCCGGGCGGGGGCCGATAGACCTGGAATCCGGGAGGGTCGTGGTGCGCCGGCCCAAGCCTGCTGACGAGTCTGTGGAGGAGTAGACCGACGGTCAGCGCACCTCCAGTTCCAGGATCCGGTCGTCGCCCTTCTTCGGCGTGCCCCGGCCGTCGGTGTTGCTGGTGACCAGCCACACCTTGTGGCCGCCTGCCGCGAACACCGTGCGCAGGCGGCCGTACTCACCGGTGAGGAAGGCCTGCGTGGCCGCCGAGGCCTGCGTGCCCTTCAGGGGGATGCGCCACAGGCGCTGTCCCTTCAGGGCCGCCATCCAGATGACCCCGTCGACATGGGCGATGCCGCTCGGGGAGGCCTCGTCGGTGTGCCACTGGGCGATCGGGTTGTGGTAGGCGGGGTCGGACGACCTGCCCTCCGCCTCCGGCCAGCCGTAGTTGTCGCCGGGCTTGATCGCGTTCAGCTCGTCCCAGGTGTCCTGGCCGAACTCCGAGGCGAACAGCCGCTGTTTGTCGTCCCAGGCGAGGCCCTGCACATTGCGGTGGCCATAGGTGTACACGGGAGAGTCGGGGAACGGGTTGCCCGGGGCCGGCTCGCCCTCCGGGGTCATGCGCAGGATCTTGCCGCCCAGCGACTTCTTGTCCTGGGCGAGGCCCCGCTGCCCGCTCTCGCCGGTGCCCGCGTAGAGCATGTTGTCCGGGCCGAACGCGATCCGGCCGCCGTTGTGGATATAGCCCTTGGGGATGCCCTTGAAGATCGTGTCGGGGGCGCCCAGCTGATC
This sequence comes from Streptomyces sp. HUAS 15-9, assembly GCF_025642155.1. Taxonomy (NCBI): domain Bacteria; kingdom Bacillati; phylum Actinomycetota; class Actinomycetes; order Kitasatosporales; family Streptomycetaceae; genus Streptomyces; species Streptomyces qianjiangensis. Next base: position 6,150,530 of record NZ_CP106798.1, read on the forward strand.
ACCGGCGGGCCTGTGCTCGTCGTAGATCATGCGGACGATGCGGTTGTCCGAGGCCGAGGTGAAGTACGCGTAGATCATGTGGTCCGAGGCGTAGTCGGGGGAGAGGGCGATGCCCAGGAGGCCTCCCTCGCCGGCCGCGGACACCCCGGAGACCGTGCCCAGCTCGGTCTTCTTGCCCGTCTTCTCGTCGACGCGGGTGATCGTCCCGTCGTCGCGGGAGGAGACGAGCAGCCCGCCGTCCGGCAGGGGAGCCAGGCCCCACGGGGTCTTCAGACCCTCGGCGACCGTACGCAGCACCTTCACCGAGCCCTTCGCGGGCGGGGTCGACTCGGTCGCCGACCCGGACGGGGAGCCACCGGACGCCGTCCCCTTCGGCGTCGTACTCACGCCCCCGAACGGCGCTCCCCCGCCCCCCGAGGAACAGCCGGCCGTCAGCAGGAGCGCGGCCGCGGCCAGTACGGCTGTCACAGCTCGACGTTGCACGATCATCGTCCCTTCGACGCGGCGGCCCGGCGGCAGGTCCTACTTCTCTTACACCCGCGCACACCGCCCGGGTTCCCGATCTCCGGGAATCGGAGCCCGGTCCGATGTCTCAGTCCCACGATCCCTGTGCGGGTGGCAGCTGGGCCAGTGTCGTCAGGTCTTCCGGGGTCAGGTGTACGTCGGCCGCGTCGGCGTTCTCCGTGGCCCATCGGTGGTGCTTGGTGCCGGGTACCGGGACCACGTGCCGGCCCTGGGACAGCACCCAGGCCAGCGCCACCTGCGCGGGGGTGACCTCCTCCCCGTGCCGACGGGCCACCCGGCGCAGGCCCGCGACGATCGGCTGGTTGGCGGCCATCATCTCGGCCGTGAAGCGGGGGTGGCGGGCCCGCAGGTCGTCGGGTTCGAACCCCTCGCCCGGCGTGAGCGTGCCGGTCAGGAACCCGTTGCCCAGCGGCATCGCCGCCAGGAAGCCGATGCCCCGCGCCTCGCACCACGGCAGCAGCGCGTCCAGGGCCTCCGGCGACCACACCGACAGCTCGGCCTGTACCGCGCTCACCGGGAAGACCTGCTGCACCCGCCCCAGCTGCCGGAGCGTCGCGTCGTGCAGCCGCGCTCCGGACCGGCGTCCGCCGCGCGCGCCCACCGCGCACAGACCCAGCGCCCGTACCTTCCCGGCCCGCACCAGCTCCGCCATCGCGCCCCAGGTCTCCTCGACGGGGACCTCAGGGTCGGCGCGGTGCAGCTGATAGAGGTCGATCACATCCGTCTGCAGCCTGCGCAGCGAGGCGTCGCAGGCCCGCTTCACATATCCGGGCCGCCCGTTGGCCACGATGTGCTGATCGCCCACCAGCAGGCCCACCTTCGTCGACACGAAGGCGTCGGCGCGCCGCTCCTTCAGTACCCGGCCCAGCAGCAGCTCGTTGGTGAACGGCCCGTACATGTCGGCCGTGTCCAGCAGCGTCGAGCCCAGGTCCAGCGCCCGGTGCACCGCCCTGAGCGACTCGTCCCCCCGCTGCCGCGACCCGCTGTAGGCCCAGCTCATCGGCATGCAGCCAAGTCCGACGGCCCCCACCGCGAGCGCCCCCGCGCCGATCGTCCTGCGCTCCACCTGCTCGTGAACCTCCCTGTGCCGGCCCCCAACCTAACCTCTGCCTGCCCGGGTACCTGACATAGCCTCCTGACCATGACCTCAGACGTATGGCTTCCCATTCCGCCGCAGGACATCGAGGGGCTTCCCGACGGGCTGAACTACCTGTTCTGGGACGGGGGCGAGGACGGGAATCAGGCGTTTCCCGGCGATCCCGCGGATTGTGTGGTGTACGTGGTGCCGTACATGAAGCGCCAGTCCGTCAAGGTGCGCCCCCTGGAGCCGATGCGGAACCTCCAGGTCGTCCAGACCCTGACAGCCGGCGTCGACGACGTCACCGCGCGACTGTCGTCCATCGTGCCCGGCGTCCGGCTCTGCAATGCGCGCGGTGTGCACGAGGCGAGCACCGCCGAGCTCGCGCTCGCCCTCACCCTCGCCGCCCTGCGCGGCATCCCGAAGTTCGTCCTGGCGCAGCAACAGGGGCAGTGGCAGAGCGAGTTCCACCCCGCCCTGGCCGACAAGTCCGTCCTGATCGTCGGCTACGGCTCCATCGGCTCCGCCATCGAGGACCGGCTCGTGCCCTTCGAGGTGGCGCGGGTGGCGCGCGTCGCGCGCTCCGAGCGCACCACGGCGCGCGGCCTGGTGCACCCGCTCACCGAACTGCCCGCTCTGCTTCCGGAAGCGGACGTCGTCATCCTGTCCACGCCCCTGACGGAGTCCACGATGGGCCTGGTCGACGCCGAGTTCCTGGCCCGGATGAAGGACGGGGCGCTGCTCGTGAACGTCGCCCGCGGGCCGATCGTCGACACGAAGGCCCTGCTCACGGAGCTGGAGACCGGGCGGCTCAGCGCGGCCCTCGACGTCACCGACCCGGAGCCGCTGCCCCCGGGGCACCCCCTGTGGCAGGCGCCCGGTGTGCTCATCAGCCCCCACGTCGGCGGGCCCACCTCGGCCTTCCTGCCGCGCGCGAAGCGGCTGCTGGTGGACCAGTTGCACCGGTTCGTGAACCGGGAACCCCTGCGCAACGTGATCCTTACGACGGGCTCCACCGGCGCATGACGACGAGCGCAACAGGCGTGTAATCCGCTTCGGGTACCCTCCGCAGTCTTCCAAACGCGGTGCGTGCGCCTTTCGCCGCTGATCGTCACGGAGCGTAGAGAAGCTATGTCCCTGAGTGACGAGACTGGTGTATCGTCCCGACAGGGGTTGCGCCGCGCACCGTTCGGCGCCGGGGATGGACATTTCAGATATGTGAGGGGGGCGACGGGCGATGCACGGCCTATGGACGAACGATCCGACGCGGCGGAGTCGCCGGCGGCGACCCTGGCGCACGACCGCGCGCAGACGCGGCCACCACAGCAGCCATCACCACAGCAGCCATCACCACCACAAGCCCAGCGGACGCAGGAGGCATGCGCACCCAGCGCCCCGGAGCCCGAGGGACCCGGGAGCGACGCGGACCGGGAGCACCCGGTGAGCCCGCCGCCCGCAGTGCCGACCGCCCTCAACGGGACGCTGCGGGCGCAGCCTCCGTCGAGGACGCCGCTGACCCGGCCGCCGGCTCTCGGCGGCGGGTCCGGCCTGGTCCACCAACTCGTCCTGGCCCTGGTGAGCGCGGGATACGCCGTCGGTTCCGCGCTCGGCTGGGGTTCGAACGAAGTCGCGCTGATCATGGGTGACTTCGGACTGACCGCCGCGGCGGGCACCGCCGCCGTCTCGTGCTTCCTCTACGCGCGCACACCCCGGATCCGCTTTCGACCCGCCTGGCTGCTGTTCGCCCTCTCCTCGGCGATGGCGGCCCTGGGCAACGCGGTCTGGGGGTGGTACGAGGTCGTCCTGGACGAGCCCGTACCCAGCCCCAGTTACGCCGATCTGTTCTTCCTGTGCTTCGCGCCGCCCGCGATCGTGGGGCTGCTGGTGCTCGCCAAGCGGCCGGTGACGAAGGCGGGATGGATCTGCCTGGCGCTCGATGCCTGGCTGATCGGCGGCTCGCTGCTGACCCTCTCCTGGAGCCTGGCGCTCGCCCAGGCGGCCAGGTTCGACGGGCCGAGCGTGGCGCACACCGCGCTGTCGCTGGCGTATCCGCTGCTCGACATCGCCCTGGTCAGCATGGTGCTCGCGCTGCACTTCCGGCGCTCGCCGGGCAACCGCACGGCGGTCAACACCGCCATCGGCGCGCTCGCCCTGACCGTGATGTGCGACGCCCTGTTCACCTCGCCGCTGCTGCACAGCAGCTACCACTCCGGCCAGCTGCTCGACGCGGGCTGGTTCGCCGGTTCACTGCTCCTCGCCTACGCGCCCTGGGCCGCACCCTGGCGGCCTGGCCCGCCGGAGCCCGAGCGACCGGGCGGCGACGGGCACACGCGCGTGGTCCACGAGCACGTGCCCGGCCAGCGTGCGGCCGGGCATCCGCAGGCCGGCTGTCTGCCGGTCGACCATCCGCAGGCCGACCACCCGCAGGCCGGTCACCCGCAGGTGCCCCCGCCCGCTCAGGGGGGTGATCACAGCCGGTATCCGGCCGGCCGGCCCATCACCGGCTCGCTGGCCGCGCTCACCCCGTATCTGGCCGCGGCCGTGTGCACGCTGGGCATCCTGTACAACGTCCTCAACGGCCGCAGTCCCGACCACGTAGTGCTCATCACCGCCGGTGCCGTCGTGCTCGCGCTCGTCGTGCGCCAGGGCATCATGCTGCTCGACAACATCACGCTCACCCAGGAACTGGCCCAGAAGGAGAACCACTTCCGCTCCCTGGTCCAGGGCTCCAGCGACGTCATCATGATCGCCGCGCCCAACGGCATCCTCCGCTACGTCTCCCCGGCCGCCGCCGGGGTCTACGGCCGGCCCGCGGAGGACCTGGTGGGCACCGAGCTGGCCACTCTCATCCACCCGGAGGATCTGGGCTGCGTGGTGCACGAGGTGCGCCGGTTCCTCGCCGCCAGCCCCCTGGAGGAACCCACCACCCGCATCGAGTGCCGGTTCCGGTCCGGCGGTGGGGGAGGCTGGCTCAACGTCGAGTCCACGGTCAACCGCCACCACGGCGGCCTCATCTTCAACAGCCGGGACGTGACCGAGAGGGTGCGGCTGCAGGCGCAGCTCCAGCACAACGCCGAGCACGACCCGCTCACGGACCTGCCCAACCGCGCGCTGTTCACCCAGCGCGTGCAGCAGGCCGTGTCCGGCCGCCGCGCCTCCGACCGCGGCGCCCATCTGCGCGGCACCGCCGTCCTCTTCATCGACCTGGACGGATTCAAGGCCGTCAACGACACGATCGGGCACCAGGCCGGGGACGAACTGCTCGTCCAGGCCGCCCGCAGACTCCACGACGCGGTGCGGCACGGCGACACCGCCTCCCGGCTGGGCGGCGACGAGTTCGCGGCCCTGATCGTCGGGGACGGCACCCGTGACCGCAGTGCCCGGGAGCGGCACATCCTGGAGCTCGCCGACCGCCTCAGGCTGACCCTCTCCCAGCCGTATCTGATTGACGGCAACGATGTCCGTGTCAACGCCTCCATCGGCGTCGCCTTCGCCGAGCCGGGCCTGGGCGCGGGCGAGTTGCTGCGCAACGCCGACCTCGCCATGTACCGCGCCAAGTCGGCCGGAAAGGGCCGGGTCGAGCTGTACAAGCCCCAGATGCAGCAGGACGTCGTACGGAAGGCGGAGCTGGCCACGCGCCTGCGTGCCGCGCTGCACGACGGCGAGTTCGCCCTGCTGCACCAGCCGGTGGTGTGCCTGGCCGACGGCCGGATCACGGCGGTCTCCGCGCAGGCGCGCTGGCGCTCCTCCCAGGGAGTGCTGTTCACCCCGGCCGAGTTCCTGCGGGTCGCCGAGGACAGCGACAAGGCCTCCGAACTGGACCGCTGGATCCTGGAGGAGGCCGTGGAGCAGGCCGCCGAGCGCGCCGCGACGGGGCTCACCGTGCCCGTGGGCGTGCGTATGTCCGCCCGGCGGCTGCTCGACCGGTCGATGCCGCTCGGCTCGGTGGAGGCCCTGCTCACCCGGCACGGGCTGCCCTCCGGCGCGCTGGTGATCGAGCTGTCCGACACCGACCCACGGGTCTCCCTGGACGAGCTGGAGCGGCGTCTCGGCGCCCTCAAGCGGCTGGGAGTCCGGATCGCGCTGGACGGCTTCGGCAGCGGCTACGCGGCGATCACCGCCCTGCGGCGGCTCCCCGTCGACGTGCTGAAACTCGACCGCAGCCTGGTCGAGGGCGTCGTCGAGTCCGCGCGGCTGCACAAGATCACCAATGGGCTGCTGCGCATCGCCGCCGACCTGGGCATGCAGTCCGTGGCCGAGGGCGTCGACCTCCCGGAGCAGGTGGTCGCGCTGCGCTCGATGGGCTGCACGCACGGGCAGGGCATGGCGTTCGCCGGACCGCTCGACGAGTACCGCCTGCGCCGGGCGCTCGGATCCGGCCATTATCCGGTTCCGCTGGGACCGGCCGAGCCGGCGTTCGCGGGCGGCGGCGCGGGGGTGTACACAAGTGGTGTGCCCGCTGTCTTCGGAGGCGGAAGTGCCCTTCGCTCACATAATGAGACTCCCGTCCCACCCACTTGACACGTGGTGCGCGTCGGGGGGAGGGTCAGTGCCATGCGCACCCGAATTCTCGTACTTGGACAGCGCGTCGGCTGACCTGGGGCCCACCGGAGGACGATCCGGAAACCCCAGCGACCACACCGGCGCGCTCCCCTCGCTTGCCTTTTGGCACGAGGGGTTTTTTGTTGCACCAGCACCATCCGTACGGACGTACAAACCCGTACGAACCTCGCGAAAACCCTCAGCATCGAGAAGAGAATGCCGATGACCGAGCAGGCCCCCGGGGCCCACCATCCGCAGCCGCGGCCCCGTTCCGGACAGCAGTCCGCGACCGTCGAGCACGTCACGGGTGCGCAGTCCCTCATCCGTTCGCTCGAGGAGGTCGGCGCTGACACGGTATTCGGCATTCCCGGCGGCGCGATCCTGCCGGCGTACGACCCGCTGATGGACTCCACCAGGGTCCGCCACGTCCTGGTCCGCCACGAGCAGGGCGCAGGTCACGCGGCCACGGGCTATGCGCAGGCCACCGGCAAGGTCGGCGTCTGCATGGCGACCTCGGGCCCGGGTGCGACGAACCTGGTCACGCCGATCGCCGACGCGCACATGGACTCGGTGCCGCTCGTGGCGATCACCGGCCAGGTCGCGTCCAAGGCGATCGGCACGGACGCCTTCCAGGAGGCGGACATCGTCGGCATCACGATGCCCGTCACCAAGCACAACTTCCTCGTCACCAAGGCCGAGGACATCCCGCGGGTGATCGCGCAGGCGTTCCACATCGCCTCCACCGGACGCCCCGGCCCGGTCCTGGTCGACATCGCCAAGGACGCCCTCCAGGCGAAGACCACCTTCTCCTGGCCTCCCGTCATGGACCTGCCCGGCTACCGGCCCGTCACCAAGCCGCACGCCAAGCAGATCCGCGAGGCCGCCAAGCTGATCACCTCCGCCAGGCGGCCCGTCCTCTACGTCGGCGGCGGTGTCCTCAAGGCACACGCCACCGCGGAGCTCAAGGTTCTCGCCGAGCTCACCGGAGCGCCCGTCACCACCACCCTGATGGCGCTCGGCGCGTTCCCCGACAGCCACCCGCTGCACGTGGGAATGCCGGGCATGCACGGTTCGGTCACCGCCGTCACCGCGCTGCAGAAGGCCGACCTGATCGTCGCCCTCGGAGCCCGCTTCGACGACCGCGTCACCGGCAAGCTGGACAGCTTCGCCCCGTACGCCAAGATCGTCCACGCCGACATCGACCCCGCCGAGATCGGCAAGAACCGCGAGGCCGACGTGCCGATCGTCGGTGACGCCCGCGAGGTCCTCGCCGATCTGATCCAGGCCGTCCAGAAGGAGCACAGCGAGGGCCGCAAGGGCGACTACACCGCCTGGTGGAAGGACCTCAGCCGCTGGCGCGACACCTACCCGCTCGGCTACGACCAGCCCGAGGACGGCTCGCTGTCCCCGCAGCAGGTCATCGAGCGCATCGGCCGGCTCGCCCCGGAGGGCACGATCTTCGCGGCGGGCGTCGGCCAGCACCAGATGTGGGCCGCGCACTTCATCCAGTACGAGAAGCCCGCCACCTGGCTGAACTCCGGCGGCGCCGGGACGATGGGCTACGCGGTCCCGGCCGCGATGGGCGCCAAGGCCGGCGTGCCGGACCGCGCGGTCTGGGCGATCGACGGCGACGGCTGCTTCCAGATGACCAATCAGGAACTCACCACCTGCGCCCTGAACAACATCCCGATCAAGGTCGCCATCATCAACAACGGCGCCCTCGGGATGGTCCGCCAGTGGCAGACCCTGTTCTACAACCAGCGTTACTCCAACACCGTCCTGCACAGCGGCCCGAACGACGTCAACCCGGCCGCCCGGGGCACCCGCGTCCCCGACTTCGTGAAGCTGTCGGAGGCCATGGGCTGCTACGCGATCCGCTGTGAGAGCCCGGAGGACCTGGACAAGGTCATCGAAGAGGCGAACTCCATCAACGACCGCCCGGTCGTCGTCGACTTCATCGTCCACGAGGACGCGATGGTGTGGCCGATGGTCGCCGCCGGCACCTCCAACGACGAGATCATGGCCGCCCGGGACGTCCGCCCCGACTTCGGCGACAACGAAGACGACTGAGCGAGGAAGACCACAGAGAAATGTCCAAGCACACGCTCTCCGTCCTGGTGGAGAACACGCCGGGCATCCTGGCCCGGATCGCCGCCCTCTTCTCGCGCCGTGGCTTCAACATCGACTCGCTCGCGGTCGGCGTCACCGAGCACCCCGACATCTCCCGCATCACCATCGTGGTGAACGTCGAGGACCTGCCGCTGGAGCAGGTCACCAAGCAGCTCAACAAGCTCGTCAACGTGCTGAAGATCGTCGAGCTGGAGCCCGCGCAGGCCGTTCAGCGCGAACTCGTTCTGGTGAAGGTGCGCGCCGACAACGAGACGCGCTCCCAGATCGTCGAGATCGTCCAGCTGTTCCGTGCCAAGACCGTCGACGTCTCCCCGGAGGCCGTGACCGTCGAGGCCACCGGAAGCAGCGACAAGCTGACCGCCATGCTCAAGATGCTGGAGCCGTACGGCATCAAGGAGCTGGTCCAGTCCGGCACGATCGCGATCGGCCGCGGCGCCCGCTCGATCACGGACCGCTCGCTGCGCGCTCTGGACCGATCCGCGTAAGGCTGGGTACGGGCGGTTTCGCGCCGCCCGTATGCCGAGACCCCGAAACGTCACTTCCGCCCGCCGTCATACGGTGGGAGCAACATCTGCACACCAAGGAGAGAACCCAAAGTGGCCGAGCTGTTCTACGACGCCGACGCCGACCTGTCCATCATCCAGGGCCGCAAGGTCGCGGTCATCGGCTACGGCAGCCAGGGCCACGCGCACGCCCTGTCGCTGCGCGACTCCGGTGTCGACGTCCGTGTCGGTCTGCACGAGGGCTCCAAGTCGAAGACCAAGGCCGAGGAGCAGGGTCTGCGCGTGGTGAGCCCGGCCGAGGCCGCCGCCGAGGCCGACGTCATCATGATCCTCATCCCGGACCCGATCCAGGCCCAGGTCTACGAGGAGTCCATCGCCCCGAACCTGAAGGACGGCGACGCGCTGTTCTTCGCCCACGGCTTCAACATCCGCTTCGGCTTCATCAAGCCCCCGGCCGGCGTGGACGTCGCCCTGGTCGCCCCGAAGGGCCCGGGCCACCTGGTCCGCCGCCAGTACGAGGAGGGCCGCGGCGTTCCGGCGATCGCCGCCGTCGAGCAGGACGCCACGGGTAACGCCTTCGACCTGGCGCTGTCGTACGCCAAGGCGATCGGCGGCACCCGCGCCGGCGTCATCAAGACGACCTTCACCGAGGAGACCGAGACCGACCTGTTCGGTGAGCAGGCCGTGCTGTGCGGTGGCACCTCCGCCCTGGTCAAGGCCGGCTTCGAGACCCTCGTCGAGGCGGGCTACCAGCCGGAGATCGCCTACTTCGAGTGCCTGCACGAGCTGAAGCTGATCGTCGACCTCATGTACGAGGGCGGCCTGGAGAAGATGCGCTGGTCCGTCTCCGAGACCGCCGAGTGGGGCGACTACGTCACCGGCCCGCGCATCATCACGGCCGCCACCAAGGCCGAGATGAAGCAGGTCCTCGCCGAGATCCAGGACGGCACCTTCGCCCAGAACTGGATGGACGAGTACCACGGCGGTCTGAAGAAGTACAACGAGTACAAGACCCAGGACTCCGAGCACCTGCTGGAGACCACCGGCAAGCAGCTGCGCAAGCTGATGAGCTGGGTGAACGAGGAGGCGTAGGCCTCAGGGCCGGGGCCGGGGCGAAAAGCTCCGGCCCCGTTGTCCATCCCGTCCAGCCCCGGACGGGTGATCCTTCCGCAGAGGCGCATGATGACCTCAGCCGCACAACTACACTGCTGCTCAACAAACGCGTCAGGCCCACAGCGTCGTGCGTCTTCCGCGGCTAGCCCCTCCTCCGCCTGCGGCCGTCGGGACGGCCGTCCGCATGCTTTGGACTTGTGAGGACCTCACGTGAGCTCGAAACCTGTCGTACTCATCGCTGAAGAGCTGTCGCCCGCGACCGTGGACGCACTCGGCCCCGACTTCGAGATCCGGCACTGCAACGGCGCGGACCGCGCCGAACTGCTCCCGGCCATCGCCGAGGTGGACGCGATCCTGATCCGTTCCGCCACCAAGGTCGACGCCGAGGCGATCGCCGCCGCCAAGAAGCTGAAGGTCGTCGCGCGTGCCGGCGTCGGCCTGGACAACGTCGACGTCTCGTCCGCCACCAAGGCCGGCGTGATGGTCGTCAACGCCCCCACCTCCAACATCGTGACCGCCGCCGAGCTGGCCTGCGGTCTGATCGTCGCCACCGCCCGCAACATCCCGCAGGCCAACGCCGCGCTGAAGAACGGCGAGTGGAAGCGCAGCAAGTACACGGGCGTGGAGCTGGCCGAGAAGACGCTGGGCGTCGTGGGTCTGGGCCGCATCGGTGCCCTCGTCGCGCAGCGCATGTCCGCGTTCGGCATGAAGGTCGTCGCGTACGACCCCTACGTCCAGCCCGCGCGCGCGGCGCAGATGGGCGTGAAGGTCCTCTCGCTGGACGAGCTGCTCGAGGTCGCCGACTTCATCACCGTGCACCTGCCGAAGACCCCCGAGACCCTCGGCCTCATCGGCGAGGACGCGCTGCGCAAGGTCAAGCCGAGCGTGCGCATCGTCAACGCCGCGCGCGGCGGGATCGTCGACGAGGAGGCGCTGTACTCGGCGCTCAAGGAGGGCCGCGTCGCGGGCGCCGGTCTGGACGTCTACGCGAAGGAGCCGTGCACCGACTCCCCGCTGTTCCAGTTCGACCAGGTCGTGTGCACCCCGCACCTCGGCGCCTCCACCGACGAGGCCCAGGAGAAGGCGGGCATCGCCGTCGCCAAGTCCGTCCGCCTCGCCCTCGCCGGCGAGCTGGTGCCGGACGCGGTGAACGTGCAGGGCGGTGTCATCGCCGAGGACGTCAAGCCGGGGCTGCCGCTCGCCGAGCGCCTCGGCCGCATCTTCACCGCGCTCGCGGGCGAGGTCGCGGTCCGCCTCGACGTCGAGGTGTACGGCGAGATCACCCAGCACGATGTGAAGGTGCTGGAGCTGTCCGCGCTCAAGGGCGTCTTCGAGGACGTCGTCGACGAGACGGTGTCGTACGTCAACGCGCCGCTGTTCGCCCAGGAGCGCGGGGTCGAGGTCCGGCTGACCACCAGCTCCGAGGCGACGGACCACCGTAACGTGGTGACCGTGCGCGGCACGCTCGGCAACGGCGAGGAGGTGTCGGTCTCGGGCACCCTGGCCGGCCCCAAGCACCTCCAGAAGATCGTCGCGGTCGGCGACTACGACGTGGACCTCGCGCTCGCCGAGCACATGGCCGTCCTGCGCTACGAGGACCGTCCGGGTGTCGTCGGCACGGTCGGCCGCATCCTCGGCGAGGCGGGCATCAACATCGCCGGTATGCAGGTCGCCCGCGCGGTGGCCGGCGGCGAGGCGCTGGCGGTACTGACGGTCGACGACACGGTGGGCGCCACCGTGCTGGCCGAGGTCGCCGACGAGATCGGGGCGACGTTCGCCCGTTCGGTGAACCTGGTCTGAGCGACCGGGGCCCGAACAGCCCTGCGCACCAACGCCGGGCGGGCTGAGAGATCGTCTCTCAGCCCGCCCGGCGTCTTGTGTTCCAGGCGTCCTGTTCGTCGCCTGCCTCACACGCTTCAGGCGTCCGGCTTGTCGCCGCCGCCGATCCTGCGCAGCGTCGCCGCCGAGGCGATCGCCGCTGCCGCCAGCACCACCGTCCCGCCGATCGCCGCCGCGTGCATCCCGCTGGTGAACGCCTGGCGTGCCGTCGTGGCCAGGGCCCTGCCCGTGTCGCCGGGGAGATGACCGGCGATCGCCAGGGCGCCGCCCAGGGTCTCCCTGGCCTCGGCGGGGGCCGGCGCCGGGATGTCGTGGCGGTAGACGGCCGTACCGATGGAGCCGAGGACCGCCATCCCGAGGGCGCCGCCGAACTCCGCGCCGGTCTCCAGGAGGGAGGACGCGGCGCCCGCCCGCTCGACCGGGGCGGCCCCCATGGCGAGGTCGGTCATCTGGGACATCACCATGACGATGCCGGAGGCGAGCACGCCGGCCGCCGCGAGGGACAGCCACAGGGAGTCCGTGCCGGTGAGGACCAGCATCGCGTACCCGGCCGCCGCGGTCGCGAAGCCCGCCGCGACGACGTAGCCGCGGTTGACGCCCTTCTGCACCAGTGCGGTCGCGAGCGGGGCCGCCATGCCGATCGGCACCGAGGGGAGCAGCGCCCACAGGGCCGCCTCCATCGCGCTCTTGCCGAGCACCGACTGCAGGTACTGCGTGGTGAAGAACGCCGAGCCCATCATGCCGAAGGCGGAGACGAGGTTCAGCAGGACGGCCGGGGCGAAGCCGTGGCCGCGGAACAGGGCCGGGGAGATCATCGGGGAGTCCGCGGTGCGCTGGCGGTGGACGAAGAGGGCCGCGAACAGCAGGCCGAGCGTGATCGAGACGACGTACTGCGGGTGCCAGCCCTGCGAGGGGATCTCCTTCAGGCCGTAGATCACGGGGAGCACGGCGGCCATCGACAGCGGGACGCTCAGCCAGTCGAAGCGGCCGGGCTCGGGGTTCCTGGACTCGGGGAGCAGGACCGGGCCGAGGACCAGGAGCAGTGCCATCGCGGGCAGGTTGACCAGGAAGACCGAGCCCCACCAGAAGTACTGGACCAGCACACCGCTCATCACCGAGCCCAGTGCGATACCCGCCGTCATCACGCCGGACCAGATGCCGATCGCCTTGGCGCGCTGGCCGGGGTCGGTGAACATCGTGCGCAGCAGCGCCATGGTCGAGGGCATCAGGGTCGCGCCGCCGATGCCGAGGACCGCGCGGGCGGCGATCAGGGTCTCCGCGCTGTTCGCGTACGCCGCCACCAGTGAGGCGGTGCCGAAGGCGGCCGCGCCCAGCAGGAGCAGTTTGCGGCGGCCGATGCGGTCGCCCAGCGAGCCCATCGTCATCAGCAGGCCGGCCAGTACGAACGCGTAGATGTCGAAGATCCACAGCTGCTGTGTGCCGCTCGGCTCCAGGCCGGCGCTGATCGCGGGGATCGCGAAGTAGAGGACCGAGACGTCCATCGAGACCAGCAGCAGCGGAAGCATCAGCACACCGAGCGCCGTCCATTCGCGGCGGCCGGCACGGGCGGTCGGGGTCGTGGTGGTGCTCGTCGTGTCTGTCATGACGGTGAATGTACAAGCGTCTTAAACGATTGTCTAGAACGCTTGTATAAGTCATGCGTGTAGGACGGCTGTATGGATCGGCGATAGGCTGGCCATCATGGGACACCGTGAGGATCTGCTCGAAGGCGCCAAGCGTTGCCTGCTGGAGAAGGGGTTCGCGCGCACCACGGCGCGCGACATCGTCAAGGAGTCGGGGACGAACCTGGCCTCGATCGGCTATCACTACGGCTCGAAGGACGCGTTGCTGGCACAGGCGTACATCGCGCTGGTGGAGGAGATGTCCTTCGAGGGCGACGGGGACGCCGGGCTCAGCGGTGCGCCCGGCTCGCTGGAGCGGTTCCGCGAGGTGTGGTCGAACATCGCCGACTCCATGCGGGACCCCGGCTCCATCTGGCGGCTCAGCATGGAGGTCATGACCATCGACCTGCCCGAGGTGCGCGACCATCTGGCCCGCGCCCAGCGGGAGGGCGGGCGCGGCCTGGTCGCCCTGCTCATGGGTGTCCCGGAGGAGGAGGTGTCGGACGAGACCGCCGACACCCTGGGCCGGTTCTACATGACCCTGATGACGGGCCTCATCGCCCAGTGGACCTTCGACCCGAAGACCGCACCGGACGGCGCATCGCTCACCGAGGGCCTGCGCCGGATCATCGAGGCCGCCACCAGGACGTGACGGGGCGTGGGGCTCCCCTGCCCTCGCCCGGCTGATCGAGTCCGGCCGCTACGACCGCCCTCCGCACCGCCTGCGTGCCCTCTGCGCGGCCCGCCGCAAAGCCCTGCGCGCCGCCCTCGACCGGCACGCCCTGGCCGCGCGGCTGACGGGTTCGGCCGCCGGCTTCCACCCGTGACCTGTCTCACGGGACCGACGACAGGAGGAGATCGCCGCCGCGGGGGACCTGCCGGCCGGGCCCCTCTAGATCCGGGCCCCCTTCAGCGCCATGTGCAGCAGCAGGCGGTCCTCGCCGTCGTCCAGGTCCAGGCCCGTCAGCTGCTCCACCCGGGACAGGCGGTAGTACAGCGTCTGGCGGTGGATGCCCAGTTCGGCGGCGGTGCGGCCGGCCTGGCCCGCGCGGTCGAGGTACACCTCGGCGGTGCGGGCCAGCTCCTGGTGGGCGGGGGCGAGCAGCGGGGCCACCGCCCCGTCGTGGGCCGCCTCGGCGGGCAGCGAGGTCAGCAGCCGGTACGGCCCGATCCGCGCCCACTCGGCCACTGGCCCGAACCGCGACTCCGCAAGCGCCGCCCGGGCCGCCCCGACCGCCTCGTGCCAGGCGGTCCCCAGCTCGGCGAGTCCGAGGCGCGGGGCGGCGATCCCGGCGGCCGCCGCGGAGCCCCTGCTCCCGCCCGCGCCGCCGACCCGCTCCAGCAGCCGTCCCGCCGTCGAGACCGCCGGGGTCACCGTGTCCGTCGAGCGCAGCCGCACCAGCAGGGCCAGTGACTGCGCGGACGTACCCCAGGGCACGGTGCACAGGGCCGTGGCGCCCGGCAGGGTACGTACCGACGGCGCGTCCTCGGGGTCGGCCGAGGGCCAGGGGGCCACGCACACCACCGTGTGCGGGCCGTCCGCGCGGGTACCGAGGGCCGTGCGCAGCTCGGCCACCGCCATGTCCCGCTGCCAGCCGGGCTCGGCCGTCAGCACCGCCCGCAGCTCCCGGGTGAGATCGGCTCCGGCCTGCGCCTCGTCCGCGAGCAGCGCGCCGATACGGACCGTGACCGCCATGGCCGCCGTCAGCTGCCGCTCGCTCGGGCCAGGATCGTCGTCCAGGAGCCAGACGTAACCGAGGACGACACCCCGATGGCGTACCGGAAGGCAGATGCGTCCCCGATACACCCCCGCCTCCGGGGTGGGCGGGATGCGGACGGGTCCCGTCGCCCGGGTGATGCCGAAGCCCTCGAACCACGTGCGGACCGCCGCCGTGGAGCGCCGGGTCAGGATCGAGCGGGTGCGGACCGGGTCCAGGGCCGAGGGGTCGAGCTCGCCCTCGCTGTCGTAGGCACCGAAGGCGATCAGCTCGAAGTCGCGGTTCTCCAGCGTCGCGGGCGCGTCCAGGAGCTCCGAGATCTCGTCGACCAGTTCCTGGTAGTCACCCTTGTAATCGGCCGTCACACGGGCATTCTCCCGCATTTCCGTACCGCCTTCATACAACTGTCTGAGATCCGGGGAACGGATGCGTGACAGCTGTCGATGGCAGACGATCGGAGGGATCCTTAGGTTTCACGGTGGTTCTCCGTGCCGTACCCAAAAAATCATCTGCTTCGGGTCGGCATTCCGTAGGTCTTGTTGTGGAGGTGCCCCGTGCTGGGTCCCGTGATTCTCGCCGCGTCGCGCAGCGACCGGATGCGTCGCCTGATCTCGGCGGCCCCGGTGACCAAGCAGGTCGTCGACCGCTTCATCCCGGGCGAGACCGTCGACGAGATCGTCCCGATCATCCAGGAGCTCACCACCAGGGGCCTGGAACTGACCATGGACGTCGTCGGCGAGGACATCACCACCCCCGGGCAGGCCACCGCCGCCCGGGACGCGTACCTGCAGCTCATCGAGCGCCTCGAGGACCTTCAGCTCGGCCCTAAGGTCGAGATGTCGGTCAAGCTCTCGATGTTCGGCCAAGCCCTCCCGTCGCCCACCACCGCCCTGATCGAAGGGCCCTCCGGGCCCACCCCTGCATTCCAGGGCGGCCACGAGCTCGCCCTGGAGAACGTCCGCCCGGTCGTCGAGGCCGCCGCCGCGATCGGCACCACGGTCACCCTCGACGCCGAGGACCACACCACCCTCGACTCGATGTTCGCCATCCACGAGGAGTTGCGGAAGGACTTCCCGCAGACCGGCTGCGTCATCCAGGCCTACCTCTTCCGCACCGAGGCTGACGCCCGCCGCCTCGCCGAGGCCGGCAGCCGGGTACGGCTCGTGAAGGGCGCGTACAAGGAGCCCGCCGAGGTCGCTTACCAGCAGAAGCACGAGATCGACAAGGCGTACGTCCGCATCCTGAAGACGCTGATGGAGGGCGAGGGGTACCCGATGATCGGCTCCCACGACCCCCGGCTGATCTCCATCGCCCAGGAGCTCGCCCACGAGGCCGGGCGCAAGATGGACGAGTACGAGTTCCAGATGCTCTACGGCATCCGCAGCGACGAGCACCTGCGCCTGGCCGCCGAGGGCCACCGCATGCGTGTCTACACCGCCTACGGCACCGACTGGTACGGCTACTTCATGCGGAGGCTCGCGGAGAAGCCGGCCAACCTCCGGTTCTTCCTCCGCTCGATGGTCAGCAAGGGGTGATGCGCTGGATGAGCCGCGACTGTCGGTCCCCGAGGAGTTTCGGAGACCAACAGCCGCCGCCCTGAGGTCGGCTGAGCCGGACCCAGATCCGTGTGGAAGGAGTTACGGATCTCGTGACTCCGCCCCCGAGGGGGCTTCTCACGAGCTCGCCGCAGCGAGTCCGTGATGGTCAAGCCCTAACCGCTGCTCACCATACGCAACCGCTTCGGCTCTCCCGTGCTGAAGCCCGAGAAACACTCGGAAGAGGTAACCGATGGACGCTGTGACCCAGGTCCCCACCCCCGTCAACGAGCCGGTGCACGGCTACGCCCCCGGCTCGCCCGAGCGTGCCCGGCTGGAGGCCAAGCTCAAGGAGCTGGCCGAGAACCCGATCGAGCTGCCGATGACCATCGGCGGGGAGAAGCGGATGGGCGGCGGCGAGGCCTTCCAGGTCGTCCAGCCGCACAACCACAAGGCCGTCATCGGCACGCTCCGCAACGCCACCCAGCAGGACGCGCGGGACGCCGTCGACGCCGCCCTCGCGGCCGCGCCGGCCTGGCGCGCGATGTCCTTCGACGACCGCGCGGCGATCATCCTGCGCGCCGCCGAACTGCTGGCCGGCCCCTGGCGCGAGACCATCGCCGCCTCCACCATGCTCGGCCAGTCCAAGACCGCCCAGCAGGCAGAGATCGACAGCCCCTGTGAGCTGGTCGACTTCTGGCGCTTCAACGTCCACTACGCCCGCCAGATCCTGGCCGAGCAGCCCCCGGCCAACTCCCCGGGCGTCTGGAACCGTCTGGACCACCGCCCGCTGGAGGGCTTCGTCTACGCGATCACGCCGTTCAACTTCAGCGCCATCGCCGCGAACCTGCCCACCGCGCCCGCGCTGATGGGCAACGTGGTGGTCTGGAAGCCGTCCCCGACGCAGACCCACGCCGCCGTGCTGCTGATGCAGCTGCTGGAGGAGGCCGGTCTGCCCAAGGGCGTCATCAACCTCGTCACCGGTGACGGCATCGAGGTCTCCAAGGTCACTCTCGAGCACCGTGACCTCGCCGGTATCCACTTCACCGGCTCGACCAGGACCTTCCAGTACCTGTGGAAGACGGTCGGCAACAACATCGAGAAGTACCGCTCCTACCCGCGTCTGGTCGGCGAGACCGGCGGCAAGGACTTCCTGGTCGCCCACCCGAGCGCCGACCGCGCCGTACTGAAGACCGCCCTGACCCGCGGTGCCTTCGAGTACCAGGGCCAGAAGTGCTCGGCCACCTCCCGCGCGTACATCCCGGCCTCCATCTGGAACTCGGGCTTCAAGGAGGAGTTCGCGGCCGAGGTCGACTACCTGACCATGGGTGACGTCACCGACCTGTCGAACTTCATCGGCGCCGTGATCGACGACCGTGCCTTCGCCAAGAACAAGGCCGCGATCGACCGCGCCAAGGAGGACCCGACCTGCACGATCGTCGCGGGCGGCACCTACGACGACTCGGTCGGCTACTTCGTCCGCCCGACGGTCGTGGAGTGCAGCGACCCGGCCAACGAGGTGTTCCGCACCGAGTACTTCGGCCCGTTCCTCGGCGTCCACGTCTACGAGGACGACAAGTACGACGAGATGCTGGAGCAGATGGAGTCGGTGTCCGACTACGCCCTCACCGGCTCGGTCATCTCCAACGACCGTGCGGCGGCCGCGTACACGATGGAGAAGCTGCGCTACGCGGCGGGCAACTTCTACATCAACGACAAGTCGACCGGCGCCGTCGTCGGCCAGCAGCCCTTCGGCGGCGGCCGCGCCTCCGGCACCAACGACAAGGCCGGCGCCCCGCAGAACCTGCTGCGCTGGACCCTGACCCGCGCCATCAAGGAGACGCTGGTCGCGCCGACCGACTACTCGTACCCGCACATGGGCTGACCGGCCCTCCCGAACACGGGCCGGGAAGCCTGACCCCCGAGCAGGCTTCCCGGCCCGTCTCCAATTCCCGGCACGCACGACGGGGACATTCGATCCATGACCACCCGCCTCCGCACCGCCCACACCGCCGACCTCACCCCCGCCGAACTCCGCGAAGTCCGTGCCCTCCTCCGCGACGCCTTCGACGGTGAGCTCGACGACGAGGACTTCGAGCACGGGCTGGGCGGTATGCACGCCCTGGTGCACGACGGCTCCGGGCTCCTCGCCCACGGGTCGGTGGTGATGCGCCGTGCCCGGCACCGGGGGCGCTGGCTGCGGGTCGGCTATGTCGAGGCCGTCGGCGTACGGCCCGATGTGCGCCGTACCGGACTGGGCGGGCGGGTGATGGAGGCGCTGGAGCGCTTCGTCGACCGGGCCTACGACCTCGGCGCGCTGTCCGCCAGCGACGACGGCGCCCGGCTCTACGCGGCCCGCGGCTGGCAGCCCTGGACCGGCCGTGTCTGCGCGCTCTCCCCGGACGGCATCGTCCATCTGCCGGAGGAGGAGGGGAGCGTCTGTCTGCGCCCCGCGCTCGCCGGTCCGCTCGACCCCGGCCAGGAGCTGGTCTTCGACTGGCGTGACGGGGATGTGCTCTGACAGGAGTAGTGGGTCCTGCCCTCCACGCGGGGCGAAAGCCCAGCTCACAGCGGTGTGACGCGATCCGCCGTCTCAGATAGTAGGAAGTCCGAGTAATTGTGGAGACAGAAGCGCGTCCCTCGCTTAGTTTTGTAGAAGCCGAACGTCTCGCTCGACCAAGCGAATGGCGGTCGTGAGCCGGGCCCCGTGCAGGCAACCCCTGCGGCACCGCTCCCCGCCCCTTCCGGCGTCTCGTATCCCCTGCCGAACTCCACGTTCGTCGAAGGAGTCGATTTCCCATGGCCGAGACGACCGTCCGCCGCCGAGTCCGCCACGTGACCCGCACGAGCGAGTCCGACCGCAAGAACGCCGCCGCCGCGCTCCAGCGCGCCCTCGACCGCCGTGACAACGGCGGCGAGACCGGCCACTGAGCCGCTCGCCTCACCTGTTACACGTGCCACTCGCCCGCTCGCGTGGCTCGTGCGACACCCCACAGCCGGGAGCCGCACCCGATCGGGGTGCGGCCGCGGCGGTCTCATCCGCCGCGCCGCACCTCGAAGTGGTCGATCCGCTCCCCGCTCTGCGCCAGCGCCGACACCTTCAGCCTCGGGGTCGTACCCGCCTCCGCCTCCACCGAGAGGAAGGAGAAGCCGGTGTACCGCACCCTCGACCACTCCACCGACTCCGCGCTGGGACCGTGGGACTTCGTCCAGTGGAAGGTCTTCACCGCGTCGTGCCGGGTGACGTGCCCCTCGTAGCTGTCCTTGACCCCCGAGGGGAACGAGTAGAGGTTCCTCCCGCCCCCGCCCGCGGTCACGTACACGATCCCGTCGCGCGTGGGATCCGTCGACGCGCCGATCGGCACGGTCCTGCCGACCTCGCCCTTCCTGATCGCGTCCGTCCGCTCGTACACATGGTTGTGCCCGTTGATCACCAGGTCCACCTCGTGCTTGGCGAACAGCGGCAGCCACTCCTTGCGGACGCCGCCGTCGGAGGCGTGCTGGGAGGTCGAGTACGCGCAGTGGTGGAAGAAGACGACCACGAAGTCGACTCCCTTCGCCGCCCGCAGCTCACCGAGCTTCCGGTCCAGCCACCGCGTCTGCCGGCCCTGGGTGAACCCGAGGTTGGCGGGGATCTCGTACGACACGTCGTTGGCGTCCAGCGCCACGAAGCCGACGTTGCCGTAGGTGAACGCGTACACGCCCGGCGCGTGGTGGGGGTCGAAGCCGCTGTCCGGCAGGGAGAAGCGGGCCAGTTGGCCGCCGTAGCCCTCCGGTGAGTACCAGGCCTCCATGTCGTGGTTGCCGGTGGTCACCATCCACGGCACCGACCTCGCCACCGACTCGGTCTGCTTCAGGAACAGGTCCCAGAACCGCGGGTCGTACCCGTCCGACTTCGTGCCCGTTCCGTTGACGTTCGCGTAGCAGATGTCGCCCGCGTGCAGATGCAAGGCCGGCTTCTGGCGCAGCAGCAGCTTGTCGTTGGCGCTCGCGCTCGTGCTCACGCCCTGGTCGCCGAAGGCGGTGAAGACGAACCGCTCCGGGGTCGCGGGAGCCGTGCGGAAGGAGGCGATCGTCGAGCGGTGGGCGGGGGAGACCGGGTCCCAGCCGTCGTGGCCGACGCCGTAGTAGTACGTGGTGCCGGGCTTGAGGCCGTCCAGGGCCGCGTGCACGTAGTACTGCTCGACCGCCGAGCGCACCCCCTGCACGCCCGGCGTGTGCAGGGCGCGTACCTCGGCCTCGACACGGCGGCCCAGGTCGTCGGGGCGCAACCCGACCCGCACGAACGGTCGCTTGACCGCGAACGGCACCTGCCAGGAGATCCGCATCCGGGTCTTCGGGTCCGAGCCGAAGGCGAGATGACGGCCGAAGGGGCGGATCGCGGAGCCGCGGACCCGGGAGGTCGTCGTGGCCGGTGCCGCGTTCGCCGTCGTGCTGCCGGACGCCGTCGAGCAGCCGGCCAGCAGCCCGCCCGCCACCGCGCCCGCCGTCACCAGGGTGCGGCGCCGGGTGAGCCGGGTGTGCAGGTACTCGTACTGCTCGGCCATGCTCATCCGGCGGGCCAGCTGCGGCGGAATGCCGACGTCGGGGGTCTCCATGGAGGTGAACTTCCCAGCGAAGGCCAACGCCCGCTACACGTACGGGTGAACGCCATCCAACGGGATGACGCCGTCCCTCTTTCGGAGTGTCCGGATGGCGGACAGGCCATGTCATCCCATGGGACGAGGGGTAGGGTGCCGGGCATGTCTCGCAGCATCAATCTCGCAGTGATCCCCGGTGACGGCATCGGCCAGGAAGTCGTGGCCGAAGGCCTCAAGGTCCTCTCCGCCGTCCTCCCGCAGGATGTGAAGCTGGAGACCAAGGAGTACGACTTCGGCGCCAAGCGCTACCACGCCACCGGTGAGACCCTCACCGACGCCGACCTCGACGCGCTGAAGCAGCACGACGCGATCCTGCTCGGCGCCATCGGCGACCCGTCGGTGCCGTCCGGCGTCCTGGAGCGCGGCTTCCTGCTCAAGCTCCGCTTCGCCTTCGACCACCACGTCAATCTGCGTCCGTCGAAGCTCCTCCCCGGCGTCGCCACCCCGCTGGCCGGCCAGCCGGAGATCGACTTCGTCGTCGTCCGCGAGGGCACCGAGGGCCCGTACACCGGCAACGGCGGCACCATCCGCAAGGGCACGCCGCACGAGGTCGCCACCGAGGTCTCCGTGAACACGGCCTTCGGTGTCGAGCGGGTGGTCCGCGACGCCTTCGCCCGCGCCCAGGCCCGCCCGCGCAAGAAGCTCACGCTGGTCCACAAGAACAACGTGCTGACCTTCGCCGGGCACCTGTGGACGAACATCTTCAACAAGGTTGCCGCAGAGTTCCCCGAGGTCGAGACCGACTACATCCACGTCGACGCGGCGACGATCTACCTGGTCACCCAGCCCGAGCGGTTCGACGTCATCGTCACCGACAACCTCTTCGGCGACATCATCACCGACCTCGCCGCGGCCGTCTCCGGCGGCATCGGCGTCGCCGCGAGCGGGAACATCAACCCCTCCGGCGACTTCCCCTCGATGTTCGAGCCCGTGCACGGCTCCGCGCCCGACATCGCCGGCCAGGGCAAGGCCGACCCCTCCGCCACGGTCCTGTCCGTCGCCCTCCTGCTGCGCCACCTCGGCTACGAGACCGAGGCCACCCGCATCGAGGACGCCGTCTCCGCCGACCTCGCGGAGCGCGGCCAGCTGCCGGCCCGCAGCACGACCGAGATCGGCGACGCCCTCTCCGTACGAGTAGCCGGCTGACCCGCGCCACTCGAAACCATTCGAAGCCGCCGGGTCACACCAGCCCCCGGCGGCTTCCCCATGTCCCCGCCGGGTGCCACCATCGACCCCTGGGCCGCATTCACCCCGATTCCTTCCGCCGTCGCCCCCGGGCGATAATCGAACACGGAGCCGCGGTATGAGGGAATGCTCGGACGTCCTAACACTGGCCACCGGCCGTGCGGGCGTGAGCGCGGCCCGTCACTACAACCGGTGAAGGACAAAGCACCCATGACGACGCCCACGATCGAGCTCAAGCCCTCCGCCCACCCGCTGCCCGCCGCCGAGCGGGAGGCGATCCTGGCCAGCCCCGGCTTCGGCCGCCACTTCACCGATCACATGGTGACCGTCAAGTGGACCGAGGGCCGGGGCTGGCACGACGGCCAGCTCGTTCCGTACGCGCCGATCCCCCTCGACCCGGCCACCAACGTCCTGCACTACGCCCAGGAGATCTTCGAGGGCCTGAAGGCCTACCGCCGCCCCGACGGCTCGGTCGCCACCTTCCGCCCGGACCAGAACGCCAAGCGCTTCCAGCGCTCCGCCAAGCGTCTGGCCATGCCCGAGCTGCCGGTCGAGACGTTCATCGAGGCCTGCGACGTCCTGGTCCAGCAGGACAAGGGCTGGGTGCCCGCGCACGGCGGCGAGGAGTCCCTCTATCTGCGCCCGTTCATGATCGCGACCGAGGTCGGCCTGGGTGTGAAGCCCGCCAACGAGTACCTCTTCATCGTCATCGCCTCCCCGGCCGGCGCCTACTTCCCGGGCGGGGTGAGGCCGGTCTCCATCTGGGCGTCCGAGGACCGCGTCCGCGCCGTCCCCGGCGGCATGGGCGACGCCAAGACGGGCGGCAACTACGCGGCCTCCCTGCTCGCCCAGGCCGAGGCCGCCGCCCAGGGCTGCGACCAGGTCTGCTACCTCGACGCTGTCGAGCACAAGTGGGTCGAGGAACTCGGCGGCATGAACCTGTACTTCGTGTACGGCGACCGGATCGTCACCCCCACCCTCACCGGCTCCATCCTGGAGGGCGTCACCCGCGACTCCCTGCTGACCGTCGCCCGCGACCTCGGCTACGTCTCCGAGGAGGCCCGCGTCTCCATCGACCAGTGGCAGACGGACTCCGAGAACGGCACCCTGACCGAGGTCTTCGCCTGCGGCACCGCCGCCGTCATCACCCCGGTCGGCACGGTCAAGCGGGCCGGCGCCGAGTGGAAGCAGTCCGACGGCGAGCCCGGCGAGGTCACCCTCAGGCTCCGCCAGGCCCTCCTGGACATCCAGCGCGGCATTGCCGAGGACAAGCACGGCTGGATGCACCCGCTGGGCTGAGCGAATCCCAGCCGTCCGTCCGACGCGCTTCGCCTCCCTCGTGCGGGCATCTCCCGAGTCCACGGGGGAGGGGGCGCGCGTGCCCGCTCGTCACCCAGTTAGAGCGACGTTCAATGGAGCGTGCTTGATTTCATCCACCAGTCCCTCTGCTTCATCCGTCGACGCCTCCATTCCAGCCGTCAGTGCTTCTGATTGCGGAATCCTCCGTTTAGAGTGATGCTCTAATCTGCTGGAAGCAAGGAGGTGCCGCGTCATGAGACTGACCCCGACGGAACGTGACCGGCTGCTGCTCTTCGGAGCCGCCGAGCTGGCCCGCGCCCGCCGCGCCCGCGGACTGCGGCTGAACGTGCCGGAGGCCACCGCGCTCATCGCGGACACCGTCTGCGAGGCCGCCCGGGACGGCGCCATGCTCGCCGAGGCCGTCGAGCGCGCCCGTGCGGTGCTCGGCCCGGCCGACGTCCTGCCGGGCGTCGCCGACGTCGTCACCGAGGTCCACGTCGAGGCCGTCTTCGACGACGGCTCGCGGCTCGCGGTCGTCACCGACCCGATCGGGGGCGGGCTGGGCGCGGACGCCCCGGGCGCGCTGCTGCCGGGGCCCGGGCACACCGAGCCCGAGCCGGTGGTACGGCTGACGGTCACCAACACCGCGACCGTGCCCGTCTCCGTCACCTCCCACTTCCACTTCTTCGAGGCCAACCCACGGCTCGACTTCGCCCGCGCCGACGCCTACGGGATGCGGCTCGCCGTACCCGCCGGGTCGTCCGTGCGGTTCGGGCCGGGGGAGAGAGTGGAGGTCGGCCTGGTGCCGATCGGGGGCGAGCGGATCGCGATCGGCTTCGCCGGGCTCGTCGACGGGCCGCTGGACGCCCCCGGGGCCCGGGAAGAGGCCCTGCGCAGGGCCGCCGCCTGCGGATACCTGGGGGCGGAGCGGTGAATCCGTACGAGTACGCCGCCACCCACGGCCCCCGGGCCGGCGACCGGATCCGCCTCGGTGACTCGGGCCTCACCGTCCGGGTGGAGTCCGACGCCCAGCGGTACGGCGACGAGTTCCTGGCCGGATTCGGCAAGACCGCCCGGGACGGGCTGCACCTGAAAGCCGCCACCGTCCGCGAGACGTGTGACGTCGTGATCAGCAACGTCGTCGTGATCGACTCGGTGCAGGGCATCCGGAAGGTCTCCATCGGCATCCGCGAGGGACGCATCCACGCGATCGGGCGGGCCGGGAACCCCGACACCCTCGACGGGGTCGACGTCGTCGTCGGCACCGGCACGTCCATCGTGTCCGGCGAGGGGCTGATCGCCACCGCCGGTGCCGTGGACACGCATGTCCATCTGCTGTCCCCGCGCGTCATGGAGGCCTCGCTTGCCTCCGGCGTGACCACGATCATCGGACAGGAGTTCGGGCCGGTGTGGGGGGTCGGGGTCAACTCGCCGTGGGCGCTGCGGCACGCGTTCAACGCCTTCGACGCCTGGCCGGTCAACATCGGGTTCCTCGGCCGCGGGTCGTCGTCCCGCTCCGCGCCCCTCGTCGAGGCCCTCGCCGAGGGCGGCGCGTGCGGCTTCAAGGTGCACGAGGACATGGGTGCCCACACCCGCGCCCTGGACACGGCGCTGCGGGTCGCCGAGGAGCACGACGTCCAGGTCGCCCTGCACAGCGACGGACTGAACGAGTGCCTGTCCGTCGAGGACACCCTGCGCGTCCTGGAGGGCCGTACGATCCACGCCTTCCACATCGAGGGCTGCGGCGGCGGACACGTGCCCAACGTGCTGAAGATGGCGGGCGTGCCGAACGTCATCGGCTCCTCCACCAACCCGACCCTGCCCTTCGGCCGGGACGCGGTCGCCGAGCACTACGGCATGATCGTCTCCGTCCACGACCTGAAGACCGACCTGCCCGGCGACGCCGCCATGGCCCGCGACCGCATCCGGGCCGGGACCATGGGCGCCGAGGACGTGCTGCACGACCTGGGCGCGATCGGCATCACCTCGTCGGACGCGCAGGGCATGGGCCGGGCGGGGGAGACGGTGCGCCGTACCTTCGCGATGGCCGGGAAGATGAAGGCCGAGCTGGGCCCGATGGAGGGCGACGGCGAGGGCGACGACAACGCCCGCGTGCTGCGCTACATCGCCAAGCTGACCATCAACCCCGCCCTCGCGCACGGCCTCGCGCACGAGGTCGGCTCGATCGAGGCCGGCAAGCTCGCCGACATCGTGCTGTGGCGCCCGGAGTTCTTCGGTGCCAAGCCGCAGCTCGTCCTCAAGGCCGGCTTCCCGGCGTACGGCGTGACCGGCGACCCCAACGCGGCCACCGACACCTGCGAACCCCTGGTGCTGGGCCCGCAGTTCGGGGCGCACGGCGCCACGCCCGCCGACCTCTCCGTCGCCTTCGTCGCCCGCGCCGCCCTGGACCAGGGCAACGACTCGATGCCGACGCGCAGAAGAAGGGTCGCCGTCCGCGGCACCCGGGGCATCGGCCCCGCCGACCTGCGCCTCAACTCCCGCACCGGAACCGTCGACGTGGACGGGCGCACCGGACTGGTCACCCTCGACGGCGACCCGCTCGCCTCGGAACCCGCCGATTCGGTCTCCCTCAACCGCCTCTACTTCCTCTAAGGACCCGCGACATGACCACCCCCGCAGCCGACGGCTTCCGCATGCCCGCCGAGTGGACCCCGCACGAGCGCACCTGGATGGCGTGGCCGAGCCCCAACCCCACCTTCGACGACCCGGACGACCTCGCCGCCTCCCGCACCGCCTGGGCGTCGGTGGCCCGCACCGTCCGCCGCTTCGAACCGGTGACGGTCGTGTGCGGCCCCGGACAGTCCACCGAGGCCCGCACGCTCCTCGGCCCGGACATCGACACCGTGGAGCGCGACCTCGACGACGCCTGGATGCGCGACATCGGTCCCACCTTCCTGACCAACAGCGGTGAACTCGCCGCCGTGGACTGGACGTTCAACGGCTGGGGCGCCCAGAGCTGGGCCCGCTGGGAGCACGACGCGAAGATCGCCTCGTACGTCTCCGACCTCGCGGGGGCGCGGACGTACGCCTCGCGGCTGGTCAACGAGGGCGGCGCGATCCATGTCGACGGCGAGGGGACGGTGCTGCTGACGGAGACGGTCCAGCTCGGCCCCGAGCGCAACCCGGGCTGGTCGCGCGAGGAGGTCGAGGCCGAGATCCACGCCCACCTCGGCACCCGCAAGGCGATCTGGCTGCCCTGCGGCCTCACCGGCGACTATCCCCCGCACGGCTTCGGCACCCTCGGCCATGTCGACATCGTCGCCGCGTTCGCCCGCCCCGGCGTCGTGGTCGCCCACCACCAGCCGGACCCGGCACACCCCGACCACGAGGTGACCCGGGAGGTCATCGGCATCCTGCGTGCCCAGACGGACGCGCACGGTCGCCGCCTGGAGGTCGTCGAGGTGCCCGCCCCGACCGTCCTGGAGGCCGACGGCCACTGGGCCGACTACTCCTACATCAACCACTACCTCTGCAACGACGGCGTCGTGCTCTGCGCCTTCGACGACCCGCGCGACGAGCAGGCCGCCGGCATCTTCCGCCGCCTCTTCCCGGAGCGGACGGTGACACTCGTGGACGCCCGTACGATCTTCTCCGGTGGCGGTGGCATCCACTGCATCACTCAGCAGCAGCCCAAGGTCTGACAGCACAGGAGCAGCAGATGGCAGGTGCGGCCCGTGCGCGCAAGAACGCCCCGCCGCGCGAGGAGGTCCTCGCCGCCGCCATGGGCATGATCGCCGAGCGTGGTCTGGAGAAGCTCACCATGGCGGCGCTGGGTCGTGCGGTCGGTATGAGCAGTGGCCATCTTCTGTACTACTTCCACTCCAAGGACGAACTGCTGCTCCAGGCCCTGGAGTGGAGCGAGGGCAGGCTGGGCGTCGAGCGCGGGCGGCTGCTCCTGCGCGGGGTCCCGGCCCGGGAGCGCCTGGACGCCTATGTGGACCTGTACGTTCCCGACGGGCACCGTGACCCGCACTGGACCCTGTGGCTGGAGGTCTGGAACCGCTCGCAGAACGCCGACGACAACGCCCGCGACCGCCAGGCCGCCATCGAGGGCGCCTGGCACCGCGACCTCGTCGCCCTGATCGCGGAGGGCATCTCGCGCGGCGAGTTCCGCCCCGTCGACGCCGACCGCTTCGCCGCCCGGCTGCGCGCCCTGCTCGACGGCTTCTCCATCCATGTCGCGGTCGGGCTGCGCGGCACGGACCGCGAGCAGATCATGACCCATGTGCGCGAGTTCATCGCGGACGCCCTGCTCGCCCCCGGCGCCTGACGCCGCCCGAACGGGACATGAGAGACGAGCGGGACGCTTCGTACGTACCGCATCCTGAGACAACCGGTGAGTCGGAGACGGGGCTGTGCCAGACTGCCCCCGTGCTCACGTTCGCCATGATTATTGGCAGCAGGCGCGCCGGTCCGCAGTGACCACCACGTACGACCAGGTACGGGTGGCCACCGTCGTCCTAGACCCGCGCGCAGACCTCTCGCACCCGCGAGGGGTTTTTTCGTTTTCCTGGCCCACCTTCAGCCGGGGGCGGAGCGCGAGGGAGTATGGAGGGACGGTGGAGCCGGTCATTCCGGTAAGACCGAGATTGAACACAGGAGCCTTGAGACCATGACCGCAACCAGCGAGCTCGACGATTCGTTCCACGTCTTCGACACCACGCTGCGCGACGGCGCGCAGCGCGAGGGCATCAACCTCACCGTCGCGGACAAGCTCGCCATCGCACGGCACCTGGACGACTTCGGCGTGGGCTTCATCGAGGGCGGCTGGCCCGGGGCCAACCCGCGGGACACCGAGTTCTTCGCCCGCGCCCAGCAGGAGATCGACTTCAAGAACGCCCAGCTGGTCGCCTTCGGCGCCACCCGCCGGGCGGGCGCGAAGGCCGCGGACGACCCGCAGGTCAAGGCGCTGCTGGAGTCCGGCGCCCCGGTGATCACCCTGGTCGCCAAGTCGCACGACCGGCATGTGGAACTGGCGCTGCGCACCACGCTCGACGAGAACCTGGAAATGGTCCGGGACACCGTGTCCTACCTGCGCGAGCAGGGCCGCCAGGTGTTCGTCGACTGCGAGCACTTCTTCGACGGCTACCGGGCGAACCCGGAGTACGCGAAGGCGGTCGTCCGGGCGGCCTCGGAGGCCGGCGCCGACGTGGTCATCCTCTGCGACACCAACGGCGGCATGCTCCCGGCCCAGGTCCAGGCCGTGGTCTCGACGGTCCTCGTGGACACCGGCGCCCGGCTCGGCATCCACGCCCAGGACGACACCGGCTGCGCGGTCGCCAACACCCTCGCGGCGGTGGACGCGGGCGCCACCCATGTGCAGTGCACGGCGAACGGCTACGGCGAGCGCGTCGGCAACGCCAACCTCTTCCCGGTCGTGGCGGCGCTGGAGCTCAAGTACGGCAAGAAGGTCCTGCCGGAGGGCCGGCTCCGCGAGATGACCCGCATCTCGCACGCCATCGCCGAGGTCGTCAACCTCACTCCCTCCACCCATCAGCCGTACGTGGGTGTCTCCGCGTTCGCCCACAAGGCGGGCCTGCACGCCTCCGCGATCAAGGTCGACCCGGACCTGTACCAGCACATCGCCCCCGAGCAGGTCGGCAACACCATGCGGATGCTGGTCTCCGACATGGCGGGCCGCGCCTCGGTCGAGCTCAAGGGCAAGGAGCTCGGCGTCGACCTCGGCGGCGACCGCGAGCTGGTCGGCCGGGTGGTCGAGCGCGTGAAGGAGCGCGAGCTCCAGGGCTACACGTACGAGGCGGCGGACGCCTCCTTCGAACTCCTGCTGCGCGCCGAGGTCGAGGGCAAGCCCCTGAAGTACTTCCAGGTCGAGTCCTGGCGCGCCATCGTCGAGGACCGCCCCGACGGCACCCACGCCAACGAGGCCACGGTCAAGCTCTGGGCCAAGAGCGAGCGCATCGTCGCGACGGCGGAGGGCAACGGCCCGGTCAACGCCCTGGACCGGGCCCTGCGCGTCGCCCTGGAGAAGATCTACCCCCAGCTGGCCAAGCTGGACCTCGTCGACTACAAGGTCCGCATCCTGGAGGGCGTGCACGGCACCCAGTCCACCACCCGGGTCCTGATCTCCACCTCCGACGGCACGGGCGAGTGGTCCACGGTGGGCGTCGCGGAGAACGTCATCGCCGCCTCCTGGCAGGCCCTGGAGGACGCCTACACGTACGGCCTGCTGCGGGCCGGCGTGGAGCCCGCCCAGTGACCGGTGCTCAGCAGGAGTCCTCGGCGAGCCTCTCGAACTCGCCGAGGCTCATCGCCCGGCCGTCGGCCCAGACCCGGCCGGGCTTCAGCCGGGCGATCCGGGCGGTGGTGAACTCGACGACCCCGTTGTAGGAGTCGCCGGCGACGTAGTGGCCGAAGGCCAGCGAGTACCGGTGCTCCGGCAGCAGCCGCTGCGCGCCCCGGTGCCGGGCCCGCCAGGCGTGAGGCGGCGAGAAGAGCGGGAACTCGGCGTCCCCGCTCAGCTTCTCCTTCCGCACGTCCCACCCGGTGGTGACCGGCCCGTCCTCGGCCCCCTCCGCCCACCCGTCGAGCGACGGCGTCCGGTAACTGTCGCTCCCACAGGGCCGGATCAGCGCGTACGGCACCCCGTCCGCCCCCATCCGGACCCCGGCCAGGGGCAGATCGACGGCGGCACACCCGCTGAGCAGCAGCGCCCCGGCGACGATGCCCACCGCTGCCGCACCGGCACGTCTCATGTCCCGTCCCCCTCACGGACGGGACACGACCCGTCCTACTGCAACCGCCACTTCTGGTTGGCGGCCCCGGTGCACGACCAGATCTGTGCCCGTGCCCCGTTCGCCGACGAGTTGTCCGTCACGTCGAGGCACTTGTTTGCCGCCGTGTTCACGACATCACCGGTGGAGGAGTTGTACGACCACCGTTGTGCACCGGTCCCGTTGCAGTCGTACAACTGCGTCTTCGCCCCGTCGGCGGTCGAACCCGACGTCACGTCGAGGCACTTGCCCAGTGCCCTGACCGAACCGTCGGCCGCCACGGTCCACTGCTGGGCCGCGGTGCCGTTGCAGTCGTAGAGCTGCACCGCCGTACCGTTGGCGCTCGACGCGCCCGCCACGTCCAGGCACTTGCCGGCGAGCCCGATGAACGCTCCCGACCTGTCGCCCCCGCCCGACTGCGTGCCCGACCAGGTGAAGGTGGCCGACGTCTTGCCGGGCAGCGAGTAAGTCGCGTGCTGCGAACCCCAGTTGATCGTGATCGTCTTCGCGGCGGACGCGTCGTTGTAGGCGATCAGCGCCTTCGAACCGTCCGGGTTGCGCCAGGCCACGTTCGGGACCGATGACGAGGCCGTCGAGGCGATCCGCTGGGCTCCCGACCGTACGAACTTGGTCAGGTGACCCATCGTGTAGTACTCGACCGTGTAGTCGACCGTCCCGCTCTGCCCGTCCCCGTTGTGCACGGTGATCAGGCCGGTGCAGGTGCCGCAACCCCCGTTGTGCGGGCCCTTGTTCTGGTCCACGGCCAGCGACCACTTCGTCACCGACTTCGCCCAGTTCCGGGTGTAGTCCACGATGTCGAGCATGTCCTCGCGCTGCTGGTCGGCGATCCAGGTGCCGCCCGAGTGCTCGGTGCCGAAGGCGTCCAGCGAGGGGTACTGGTCGTGCACGGACGTCTGCTTGCCGACGTCACCGCCGTAGCCGTGCCAGGCGATCCCGCCGAAGTTCGGGTGGTTGCGGATCGCCGCGTCGTCGACCGACCGGGCGGCGTAGGAGTCGTAGACGTCCCAGTTCCAGTCGTGCGCCAGCACCTTCGTCTTCAGCCCCGCCGACTGGAGCTTCGGCAGCAGCTCGCTCTTCAAGAAGTACGCCAGACCGCTCGCGTTCCAGCTCATCGACGGGTAGCCGGAACAGCAGGTCGGCTCGTTCTGCGGGGTCACGTACGAGACGTCGACGCCCTGGTCCCGGTACGCCTGGAGGTACTTCACGAAGTACGAGGCGTACGCCCCGTAGTCCTCCGCCTTCAGCCAGCCCCCGTTGAGGGAGCCACTGTCCTTCATCCAGGCCGGTGCCGTCCAGGGCGAGGCCATCACCGTCAGGGACGGGTTCAGCTGGAGCGCCTGCTTCGTCAGCGGGACGACGTCCGCGAGGTCGTGCGCGATCGAGAACTTCGCCAGGGAGGGGTCGCTCTGCCCGGCCGGCACGTCGTCGTACGTGTACCCGTACCGCGCCAGATCCGAGGCGCCCATCGGATTGCGCAGGAACGACAGCCCGATCCCGTCCGTCGGCGAGAACAGCTTCCGCATGGTCGCGTCCCGGGTCGACTGCGACAGCGCCCCGCTGCCGTTCATCAGCCAGGCCGCGGTGTCCGTGAAGGACGCGCCGCCCCCGGTGAAGCTCTGGTAGCGGGTGTTCTCGTCGACGGTGATGTTCTCGCCGCCGCCTCCGGCACCGGACTGGAAGGCGAACGGCGTCTGCGCCTGGAGCCCGCGGACCACATGGCGTCCGGCGTCGTCGTCGGTGGTGGTCAGCCAGGCGGTGACCTGCTCGCCGGCCGCGTGCGCGGGGGGTACGGCCGCGGTGAAGCCCGCCGCGGTGAGCAGTCCGGCCAACAGCAGCCGGACCGTGGGAGGTGTTCTTCGCATTCTGCGCAGCCCTTCTCGTGGGGGACAACAAGCCTGTCGCAGAGGGGATTTGGACCCGAATCCGTGCTGACGTGACGTCTTGACGGGCTTCCGGGGCGCTAGTTAACTCATGACGTGAGCTAAGTCATGAGTGAACCACGAGAGCCAAGGGAAGGTCCATGCGAAGAACCGCCCTGCTCGCCTCCGCCGGTCTGCTGACCGCGCTCCTACCGGTCGCGTCGGCCCACGCGGCCGACGATCCCCCGCCCGTCCCCGTCGACCGCTTCGAGGGCGAGGTCCCCTTCGCCTCCCAGCCCGCCGAGGGCATCTTCACCTGGGGCGGCGACAGCGACGACCCGCCCACCCTCACCCTCGCCGACCGCACCGACGCCCCCGAGGGCGCCAAGGTCCTCTCCGGCACGTACGACATCAGCGGCTACGGCGGCTTCACCCACGACTACGCCGCGAACCAGCCCGCCCACGACTGGTCCGCCCACAAGGGCATCCGCTTCTGGTGGGACGGCCAGGACAAGGGGAAGAAGATCGCCTTCGAGATCAAGGACGGTGGCGCGGGCGGCGAGGCCTCCGAGCTCTGGACCACCTCCTTCACCGACGACTTCACCGGCTGGAAGCAGATCGAGATCCCCTTCACCGACTTCGTGTACCGCACGGACTACCAGCCCGTCGGCGGCATCGACCACGTCCTCGGACTGACGCAGATGTGGGGGTACGCCCTCACGCTCCCCGTCGGCGTACACGGGCAATTCGCCATGGACGAAGTCGAGTTGTACGGCAAGGCCGACCAGTCCCTGCGCGCCTCCGTCACCACCGACGCTGCCGTCTACCCGGTCCGCGAGGGCGACACGGCCACCGTCGAGGTCACCCTCGCCACCACCGGCTCCGCCCCTCTCGACGAGCCCGTGACCGTTGCGTACGAGACGGCGGCCACCGGCAGCGCCGACCCCGGCAAGGACTACACCCCGGTCTCCGGCACCCTCACCTTCCCGGCGGGCACGGCCTCCGGCGCCGCGCAGACCGTCCGAGTCCCCACCCTCAAGGACAAGGCGGCCGAGTCCGCCGAGGCGATCCCCCTCAAGCTCACGGTGACCGGCGCCAAACCCCCGGCCGAGACCCCGCAGATCGTCGTCGACGCGCACGGACTGCCGTACCTGAACGCCAAGTTGCCGGTGAGGAAGCGCGTCGCCGATCTGCTCTCCCGTATGTCCCTGGCGGAGAAGGCCGGCCAGATGACCCAGGCCGAGCGCGGTGCCGTGGCGAACGGCGGTGACATCGCCACCTACGGTCTCGGCTCCCTGCTCTCCGGCGGCGGCTCCACCCCCACGCCCAACATCCCCGAGGCCTGGGCGAAGATGATCGACGCCTTCCAGCTGAGGACACAGGCGACCCGCTACCAGATCCCGCTGATCTACGGCGTCGACGCGGTCCACGGCCACAACAACCTGGCCGGCGCCACGATCATGCCGCACAACATCGGCATCGGCGCGACGCGGGATCCTCAACTCGCCCAGCAGGCGGGCTCGGTGACGGCGGCCGAGGTGCGCGCCACCGGCATCCCCTGGGACTTCGCGCCCTGCCTCTGCGTCACCCGTGACGAACGCTGGGGCCGCTCCTACGAGTCCTTCGGCGAGGACCCGGCGCTCGTCGAGTCCATGGAGACGATCATCCAGGGCCTCCAAGGACGCGCGAACGGCAAGGACCTGAGCCGGAACGACAAGGTCCTCGCCACCGCCAAGCACTTCGTCGGCGACGGCGGCACCGAGTTCGGCTCGTCGACCACCGGGTCGTACACGATCGACCAGGGCGTCACCAAGGTCACCCGGCAGCAGCTGGAGGCCGTCCACCTGGCGCCGTACGAGACCGCCGTCGACCGGGGCATCGGCACGGTCATGCCCTCGTACTCCTCGCTCGACATCCTCGGCGACGGACAGGGACCGGTGAAGATGCACGCCCGCGCCGACATGATCAACGGTGTGCTCAAGGGCCGGATGGGCTTCGACGGCTTCGTCATCAGCGACTGGAACGCCATCGACCAACTCCCCGGCGACTACGGGTCCCACGTCCGCACGGCGGTCAACGCGGGCGTCGACATGATGATGGTGCCGTACTCCTACAAGGACTTCGGCGCGAAGCTCGTGGATGAGGTGAAGGCCGGCCGGATCAGCGAGAAGCGCGTCGACGACGCTGTCTCCCGCATCCTCACCCAGAAGTTCCGCCTCGGCCTCTTCGAGCACCCGTACGCCGACACCGGTGGCGCCGCGCGGATCGGCTCGCCGGAGCATCGGGCCGTCGCCCGCCATGCCGCCGCCGAGTCCCAGGTGCTGCTGAAGAACGACGGGGGCGTGCTGCCCCTGAAGAAGTCGCAGAAGGTCTACGTCGCCGGTTCCAATGCCGACGACATCGGCAGCCAGAGCGGCGGCTGGACGCTCACCTGGCAGGGCTCCTCCGGGAACATCACCAAGGGCACGACCGTCCTGCGGGGCCTGCGCGATGCCGGCGGGTCCGTCACCTACTCCAAGGACGCCTCGGCGCCCACGTCCGGCTATGACGTCGGCGTGGTCGTCGTCGGTGAGACCCCGTACGCCGAGGGCGTCGGAGACGTCGGCAACGGCCACGACCTGCAGCTGTCCGCCGCCGACCAGGCCGCCGTGGACAAGGTGTGCGCGGCCATGAAGTGCGTCGTGCTGATCGTCTCCGGGCGGCCGCAGCTGATCGGCGACCGGCTCGGCGAGATAGACGCGCTGGTCGCGTCCTGGCTGCCGGGCACGGAGGGCGACGGCGTGGCCGACGTGCTGTACGGCAGGCGGCCCTTCACCGGGCAGCTCCCCGTGACCTGGCCCCGGTCCGAGGCCCAGCTGCCGATCAACGTCGGCGACGCGTCGTACGACCCGCAGTTCCCCTACGGCTGGGGGCTCACGACCCGGACCGAGGTCCCGCGGGGCGGGGCGAAGGCGCTGCGGGCGCTCGGGGCCGCCGCCACGGTGGCCGAGAAGAAGGGCGCGGACGGCACGGGGCGCGCGCTGGTCGCCAAGGCGCGGCTGATCGTGCAGAACGAGATCGGGCAGCGGATCACCGCGGCGGTGGCGAAACCCTTCGCCGCCGCGGACCATCTGCTGCTGACCGGACGGTACGGACAGGCGGTGCGGGAGCTGACGGCGGCCTATCGGGCGGCCTGAGCCGCAGCTGGGAGGCGCATCCGGCGGTGGGCGCCTCCCAGCTGCATATATGACCATTCCCGCGATATCTGACCAATTTCTGTGGGTTCGGGTAGCTTCGAGACATGAAGGCCGTCGTACGGACCCGAGGCCCGGCCGGGCTGCTGCTGGCCCTGGCGCTTGCCCTTCTCACCGTGCTCGCGCCGGGCGCCTCGGCGGCCACCGACGCCACCGGCGTCACCAGTGTCTCGACGATCGCCGAAGCCCTCCGCAAGAACCCCGTGTACGTCGACCCGGCGGCCTCCGGACAGTTGTCGGCGGCGTCCGTGCAGGCGCTCGACAGACAGATCAAGAGCGCCGACAAGCCGCTCTTCATCGCGGTCCTGCCGACCGGCTACCCCACCCGGAACCTCTTCGTCGACCTGCGCACGGCCACCGGCATCACCGGCCTCTACGCCGTCCGCCTCGGCAACGGCTTCGACGCCCGCGCAGACTCCTCGGTCCTGCCGCGGACGGCCGTACGGAACCTGGTCACCAGCGTCCAGGGCGAGGACGCCAGGACCCAGCTGACCGACTTCACCGACCGCGCCCTGGCCAACATGGGCGGCAGAGCCCCCGCCTCCTGGGGCTCCTCCAGAAGCGGCCAGGGAGTCTCCAGCACGGCTGTGATCACGGCCGGTGTCGTGGTCGTGGCGGTCGGCGCGGGCGCGTACGCGGTGGTCCGGCGCGGCCGCCGGCGGCGCGAGGAGGAGCAGCGGGCCGCCCTGGAGCGGTTGCGGGTGGTGGTCGACGAGGACATCACCGCCTTCGGCGAGGAGCTGGACCGGCTGGACTTCCACCCGGCGGAGGCGGGCGCCGACGACGCGATGCGCGCGGACTACGAGCGCGCGCTGGACGCCTACGAACAGGCGAAGCAGTCCATGGCCGAGGCCCGCAGACCGGAGGACGTCCGGGCCGTCACCCAGGCCCTGGAGGACGGCCGCTTCTCCCTCGCCCAGCTGGCCGCCCGCCGCGAGGGCCGCGCGCTGCCCGAACGCCGTCCGCCCTGCTTCTTCGACCCTCGCCACGGCCCCTCGGTCGCCGACGCGATCTGGACACCGCCCGGAGGCTCGTCCCGTGAGGTACCGGTCTGCGCGGCGGACCAGACCCGGCTGGCCGACGGCCGCGACCCGGTCGTCCGCGAGGTGGACACCGACTACGGGCGCCGCCCCTACTGGGACGCGGGCCCGGCCTACGGCCCCTGGGCGGGCGGCTACTTCGGCGGCGGCATCCTGCCGGGACTGCTCGTCGGCACCCTGCTCGGCAGCGCGATGGCCACCCCGTCCTACGCGGCCGAC
Source organism: Streptomyces sp. HUAS 15-9 (assembly GCF_025642155.1). Classification (NCBI taxonomy): domain Bacteria; kingdom Bacillati; phylum Actinomycetota; class Actinomycetes; order Kitasatosporales; family Streptomycetaceae; genus Streptomyces; species Streptomyces qianjiangensis. The sequence goes on from NZ_CP106798.1 coordinate 6,187,383, forward strand.
TACGGCACCGGGTACGGCGACTTCGGCGGCGGCTACGAGGGCGGCGACGTCTCCGGCGCGGACTTCGACCCCGGCGACTTCGGGGGCGGGTTCGGGGACGGCGGGGGCGGGGACTTCGGGGGCGGCGGCGACTTCGGCGGAGGGGACTTCGGCGGGGGGATGTGAGCCGAGGCCCTCGCCTTGTCCGGCTGCTCAGGCCTCCGGTCCGGGCAGGTCGGCCAGCCGTTCCAGCAGCGCGCCCGCCAGCGCCAGCACGCCCCGCTCCGTCTCGCCGAGGGACGCCAGCGCGGTGGCCAGCCAGGCGTCGCGGTCGGCCATGTCCCGCTCCAGCGCCCGCCGTCCGTCGGCCGTGAGCGTCAGCACCGACCGGCGCCGGTCCTCCGTGCCCGGCTCCCGCGCGATCAGCCCCTCCGTCTCCAGTTCCGCGAAGACCCGGGTGAGCGACTGCGGCCGCTGCCGCTCCGCTGCCGCGATCTCTCCGGGGGTGGCGGGACCGTGCCGGTGCAGATGCCCGAGGACGGCGAGCTGATTGGGGCTGAGGCTGCCGTCCCCGCGCTCCTGACGCAGCCGACGGTTCAGCCGTACGACGCCGCGTCGGATGTGGGCGGCTTCGGAGAGGTCATCCATGACCGGAATCGTACGCCAACTCTTACTATCCGCGCACCAGAATCCCCCGTACGATCGACTGAGTGACCGCCAAACCATTACGTAACGCGTACGAAGCGGCGCTGACGATGACGGCCGTGCTGCTCTGCTGGGCCGCCGCCCTCCGCCTGGAGGGCGCCGCCGGGCTGCACACGGACTCCGTCGTCCTCGCGGTCGCCCTGTCCCTCACCCTCGCCAGAATCGGGCGGACGGCCGACACCCGCGAACGGCTCACCGCACTCGTCCTGCTCCCCGCCGTCGCCGCGGTCTGCGCGCTGATCGGCCATCTGATCGCCGCGCACTACGCGGTGGGCGCCGCCGTCTTCACCGCCGGGATCTCGCTGCCCATCTGGATCCGCCGCTACGGCCCCGTCGCCACCAGGGCGGGCACGCTGATGACCCTGCCGTTCGTCGCGCTGCTCGTCGTCCCCGGCCCGGCACTGCCGTCCGCGGCGCAGGGCGCGCTGGTGAGCTGGGCCTGGTCGGCTCTGATCGGAGTGCTGGCGTGCGGCTGCGTCTGGCTGGTGCAGGCGCTCGCCGACAGATACGGCCCCTGGCCCGCCGAACCCGCGACCGCTCCCTCCCCACGGCGGCCGTCCCGGCTCCGCCCCCGCCCCAGCACTCGGATGGCCGTCCAGATGGCGGTGGCCGTCGCGGCCTCCTTCGCCCTCGGCCGGCTCCTCTTCGACCACCACTGGCCGTGGGCCGTACTCACCGCGTACGTTGTCGGGAGCGGCAACCGAGGCCGAACCGACGTACTGCGCAAGGGAGTCGAGCGCTTCGCCGGAGCCTGCGCGGGCACGCTGCTGGCCACCGGCGTGGCGGCGCTGGGAATCTCCGGGCACACCGCGGTGGCCGTCATGTTCGCGGTCCTGGCCGTGGCCCTGTGGCTGCGCCCGCTCAACTACGCCTACTGGGCAGCCGGCATGACCACGGCCCTGTCTCTCCTGCTCGGCTACTTCGGCCAGGACGCGAGCAGCCTGCTCCCCACCCGCCTGGCCGCGATCGCCGTCGGCGCCGTCCTGTCCGTCGCGGCGGCCTGGTGGCTGCTGCCGGTCCCGACAAGGCCTGGAGGCCCTGGCGGCCGACGTGATCGGGTTGCCGACGGGCGCCGGCCCGCTGTTCAGGACGCGTGACGCTTGACGACGGGCTCCCGTCGGAGGGCGTAACGCTCACCGGCGGCGTGCCACCAGGCAGGCGGCGAGGGCCCGTTGACGACGACGGAGCTCGGCTGATCGGGATGGAGTCCAAGCCGCCACAGGGCACGGGCGTCGATGGAGAGGCCGATCGAATCGCTCCACCGCCCCGAGGGCTCACGCCGGCACCAGGTATCGAACCGGATCTCTTCCATCGCGAACGGCATCCAGTCGATGCCGTGTTCACGCAGTCAAGCGCAGAGGGCGACGACGCCGCGAGGACGCCTCGGCACGTTCTCGAAGGAGAGGACGTAGACCCAGTCGATCTGCTCAGTCGCGGGTGACACGGTCAAGGAACTCACTCCAGGTGGAGGGGGAGACGGAGAGGAAGGGGCTGTCGGGGGTCTTGGAGTCACGGATGTGGATGGTGGCGGGGGTGGTGGCTACCTCGACGCAGTCGCCACCCTCGTTGCTGCTGTAGCTGGACTTGCGCCATGTGTACGCGACTTCGAGGCAGTTGCCGCCTTCACTGCTGCTGTAGCTGGACTTGAACCACTGAAGTGCGGTGCTCATCGGTCTCCTAGCAGTTCGCGTAAGAGGCGCACGCTCTCGTCCGGAGAGAGTGCCTGTGACCGCAGCATTCCATACTTGTGGTGATAGTTGCTGACCTCATTTGGGTCGTCCACGAGGAAGCTGGCGCTCTGCACTTCCAGATACGCCAGACGCTCGTGCTCGGGTGTCTCCAGCAGAACCATGGGGCCGCCGAGACCGGCGTGCGGTGTCCGGTCCTCAGGCATGATCTGAAAGCTCATGTGGATCGGCTCGGTGTACTCCAGGATCTGTCGGAACTGCTCCCGCATCACTTCCGAACTGCCGACCTTTCGCCGCAGGACGCCCTCTTCGATGACGAAGTGACCCACAGGCGGCCGCTCCCGCTGCCAGACCAACTGCCGCTCCATGCGCGCGTTCACCCACTGCTCGGCTGTCTCGCTCCCGATTGCCGGATACCGGTAGCCGAATACGGCGCGACAGTAGTCCCGGGTCTGAATCAGCCCCGGCACCACCTGAACCTCGTACGAGAGAAGACTGACCGCCTCCTGCTCGTGATCCACCAGCCCCTGCGCGAACTGCACGATCCGCTCACGCACCGGCATCTTCGCCACCAGCACGGCAAACGCCCCACCCGTACCTAGCAGTTCATCGAACTGATCGGCACGATCCGGCTGAAGAGCCAGCCTCCCCTGCTCGATCGACCTCACCGTGTCCACGTGCACGTTCGCCATCTCGGCGAACTGCTCCTGCGTAAGCCGCGCTTGCCTCCGATAGTGGGCGACCAGCGCCCCGACCGCCTGCCACGAACCGACCTTCTTGGGCTTCTTCGCCACGTGCATGCGTGGTCCTACCTTTCAAGGGTGGTTGCTCTGGTCATTCGTAAGATCGGAGGGCCCAGGGGTTCTCGGTATGGCTGTCATGCGAGCGCCGGTTCGACGGCTCAAAGGACTTGGCCGCCCGGAGCCCCGCGACGACTCGACCGCCAATTGGGAGACGCGACTCGATCGCTGCTGTAGGACAACGTCGGCGAGGTCGTCTGCGGGATCGATGTGATGGCGAGCTGGCGGAGGGGAACGTGCCCGAGATCTGGGCCGGAGTGGACATCGGCAAGGAACACCACCATTGCGTGGTGATCAACGCGGATGGCGAACGTCTGCTGTCCCGTCGGGTCCTGAACGACGAGACCGAGCTGCTGCAGCTCATCGGCGATGTCCTGGCGATATCCACCGACGTGCTGTGGGCCGTCGACCTCAACCACGGCGGCGCCGCTTTGCTGATTGGCCTGCTGCTCAATCACGGCCAGCCGATGGCTTACCTCACCGGCCTGGCGGTCCACCGGGCCTCGGCCACCTACAAGGGCGAGGGCAAGACCGACGCGAAGGACGCCTTCGTCATCGCCGACCAGGCCCGGGTCCGCCGGGACCTCGGGCTGCTGCGGCCCGGTGACGAGATCGCCGTCGACCTGCGCACTCTGACCACCCGGCGGCTGGACGTGGTCTTCGACCGCACCCGGCAGATCAACCGTCTGCGGGCTCAACTGCTGGAGATCTTCCCCGCGTTGGAACGGTCGCTGGACCTGGTCAACAAGGGCCCGGTGACGCTGCTGACCGGCTACCAGACCCCGGCCGCGATCCGCCGCGCGGCGTCAAGCGGATCGAGACCTGGCTGAAGCACCGCAAGGTCCGCGGCGCCGCCACGCTCGCGAAGAAGGCGGTGGAAGCCGCGCAAGCCCAGCAGACTGCGCTGCCCGGCGAGAGGCTGGCCGCCGCCATGGTGGTCCGCCTCGCGAAGGGGGTGATGGCCCTCGATGAGGAGATCGCCGAGCTCGACGCCCTGATCGAGGCCAGGTTTCGCGAGCATCCGCACGCCGAGGTGATCCGCAGCCTCCCCGGTATGGGCACCAAGCTGGGTGCCGAGTTCATCGCCGCCACCGGCGGTGACATGGACGCCTTCGGCAGCGCCGACCGACTGGCCGGCTTCGCCGGCTTGGCCCCCAGACCACGCGACTCCGGCCGCGTCAGCGGCAACCTGCGCAGGCCCAAGCGGTACCACCGTGGCCTGCTGCGGTCGATGTACCTCTCGGCGATGGTCAGCATCACGACATGCTCCGCCTCCAAGGCGTACTACCAGCGCAAGCGCAGCGAGGGGAAAGGACACAAGCAGGCCCTGCTGGCCCTCGCTCGCCGCAGGCTCAACGTCTTGTGGGCGATGATCCGTGACGGAGAGTGCTATCAAGGTTCACCTCCCGTCACGGCTGCGGCTTGACATCACGATTGGGAAGTCCTTTCCCCCGTGCGCACCCGAAGTCCTCGTAGTGGAGTCGTAGCGATCAGAACTACGACTTCACTCATTGGTCCACTCTAGTGACACACAGTGACACTCGCCTCATGAACGCGGAAAATCAACACCCCCACACCCGCGAGGCGTTCTACCGCCGCGACCGCAGATCCGTACGCCTGGCCCGGGAGTTCACGCACGACGCCCTCGCCGACTGGGCAGTGGCCGAGCGCGGCGACGACGTGCTGCTCTGTGTGAGCGAGCTGGCCACCAACGCGTTGCTCCACGGCGTACCGCCGGGCCGGGGCTTCGGTCTGCGTCTCGTCCTGGACGGTGACGGCGTGCTGCGGCTGGAACTCCACGACAGCGGCCCCGGCACGGTCCGCGTCCCGGATCCGTCCCCGGAGTCGGAGCACGGCCGGGGGCTGTTGCTGGTGAGTGCCCTCGCCGACAAGTGGGGCGTGGGGGAGAGGAACCCCGGCAAGTTCGTGTGGTGCGAGTTCGAGGTGCGCGGGTCCTAGCCGCCGGTCCACTTCCGCAGCAGCGCCTCGCGCTCCTCGCGGGGCGGGGTGCTCTCGGTGGCGTGGTCGCGGCGCCAGGCGAGCAGGTCGGTGAGGGGTGTGCGGCCGTCGGTGAGGTGTTCCAGGAGGGTGCGGGAGAGGTCGTACTCCTCCGGGGTGTAGATCCCACCCGAGACGGCGGAGTGGACGCTCACATCGACGGGGTCGGCGTCGTCCGCAACGGGTTCCACGCGCACGGTGTAGGCGGGCGGGAGGACGCCGTCGCCGGTCACCAGCACGATCAGCGAGTCGAAGGCGACGGAAGCGAGGCGCCGCGCGGCCGACCGCACGGCCACGTCACGGGCCTCGATCCGCCGTACCTCGCTCCAGTTCCAGGACGTGCCGTGATCGACGCCCAGGGCCTCGACGCCGTGTTCCGTCAGACGTACGCCAGACGCGGTGCCGACCGGCTCGGTCCCCACGTACACGCAGTCCTCGGTGATCCAGAACAGGCCGACCATGGCCATCGATGTGCCTCCCCCAACGGTGTTGCCTTGAGAGACGGCGCGGGCGGTCGCAGGGTTGCGCCGCCCACCGCCGGAGGCTCACGCGTTCTTGATCGCCGAGATGTCGAAGTTCAGCTTGATCTTGTCGGAGACGAGGACGCCACCGGTCTCCAGCGCGGCGTTCCAGGTGAGGCCCCACTCCGAGCGCAGGATTTCCGTCCTGCCCTCGAAACCGACACGCTCGTTGCCGAAGGGGTCCTTCGCGGAGCCGTTGAACTCCAGGTCGATGGAGAGCGGCTTGGTGACGCCGAGGATCGAGAGGTCGCCGGTGATGCGGTAGTCGTCGCCGCCCAGGGCCTCCGCCTTGGTCGAGCGGAAGGTCATCGCCGGGAACTCGTCCGTCCTGAAGAAGTCCGACGACTTCAGGTGACCGTCGCGGTCGGCGTTGCCCGTGTCGATGCTGTCCATCTTGACGTCGAGGGACGCGGTGGACTTCGTCGGGTCGGAACCGTCCAGGTGCAGGGAGCCGGTGAATTCGAGGAAGCCGCCCTTGACGTTCGTGACCATGGCGTGGCGGGCCACGAAGCCGATCGTGGTGTGGGCCGGGTCGATCGTGTACTCGCCGGTGAGCGCGGCCAGGTCCGGGTTCACGGCGGCCGGCGCGGCGGCGGGGGCGGCGGCGGTGGACTCGGAGGTGTTCTTGCGGCCGAAGATGCCCATGACGGTGCTCCTTTGGGGACGGAGGTCTTGATGTTGAATGTTCAATGAGGTCAACACGGATGACCGTAGACCTATTCCGTTCAATGTTCAACATAGTCCACCGGCGTGTTTCCACCTATACGGTGCGTCACGTGGTGACCGGGTGAAGAGTGGGTGGTAGACGCCAAGGGCATGACCTCCACGCGTCGTACCTTCCTCACCGCCGCCCTGCTCGCGAGCGCCCTGGCCCCGGGTGTCACGACAGCCCGCGCCACCGGCGCCGACCCCCACGCGGCCCTCCGCCGGCGCTGGCTCGACATCGCCCTCGGCACCGGCTACGACCCGGCCGCGGAGCCCTACGCCTCCCGCCTGGCCCAGACCGGCGAACTGGCCCGCGCCTTACGCGCCACCATGACCCCGACGGCCACCTCCCTGTGGCCCGGACACTCCTTCGACCCGCCCGCCGGTATCACCCGGAGCTACAGCCGCCTGTGGACCATGACCCAGGCCTACGTCCAGGCCGGCACCGGCTCGACGGGCGATGCGGGTCTCCTCGCGGACGTCCTGCGCGGCCTCGACCACCTCTCCGTCACCGTCTACAACCCCTCCACCACCCGCTACGGCAACTGGTGGGAATGGCAGATCGGCAGCCCCCGCCTCCTCATGGACATCACGGCCGCCCTGTACGACCACCTCGGCGACGCCCGCGTCAGCGCGGCCTGCGCGGCCGTCGACCACTTCATCCCGGACAGCGCGCTCACGGACTACTCCGGCACATCCACCGGTGCCAACCGTGTCGACCTGTGCCGCTCCGTCGCCCTGCGCGGCGTCCTCGGCCGGTCCGGCGACCGCATCGCGCTCGCCCGCGACGCCCTGTCGCCCGTCTTTCCGTACGTGACGAAGGGGGACGGGCTGTACGCCGACGGCTCGTTCGTCCAGCACACCTGGGTCGCCTACTCCGGCACGTACGGACAGGTCATGCTCGACGGACTCGGCCGGCTCTTCGCGCTCCTCGCCGGCTCTGCGTGGGAGGTCACCGACCCCGGCAGGCACAACGTCCTGGACAGCGTCGAGAGGGCCTACGCGCCGCTGATCCACGACGGGTTGGTGATGGACGGCGTCAACGGCCGTGCCATCAGCCGCGGTTACCTGGCCGACGACGACCTGCACGTCATGCGCAGCGACCACTTCCACGGGCAGGCGCTCATTGCGGCCGTCACACTGTTCGCGGGCGGCGTGGACGAGGGGGAGCGGGAGCGGTGGTACGGCCGGATCAAGGGATGGATCCAACGGGACGATGTGACAACGATCCTGACCGGTCGTCAGCTCGGGGTCGGCGATCTGGCCCGGCTGCACGCCGTCGCCGACTCACCCGTACCGGCCGCCCCCGAGCCCGTCGGTCATCACCTCTTCGCCGCCATGGACCGTGCCGTGCACCGTCGCCCCGGGTTCGTCGCCTGCCTCTCCATGAGCAGCGACCGGATCGCGCACTACGAGTGCGGCAACGGCGAGAACCCGCGCGGCTGGCACACCGGCGCCGGAATGCTCCAGTGGTGGGCCGACGGCCCGAGCGATCAGTACACCGACTGGTTCTGGCCCACGGTGGACTGGTACCGGCTGCCGGGCACCACCGTCTCCACCAGACGCCTCGCCGACCGGGCCGGCGGCGAGTGGGGCGCGCCCAAGCCGGACGTGCGGTGGGTCGGCGGCACGACGGACGGGGAGTACGCGGCGGTCGGGCAGCATCTGAAGGGCCTCGGCTCCACGCTGGAGGCCCGCAAGTCGTGGTTCTGCGTCGCGGACGCCGTGATCTGCCTCGGCGCCGGGATCACCTGCGCCGACGGGGTGGCCGTCGAGACGGTCGTGGACAACCGGAACCTGGGGGAGGGCGGCACCCAGGCCTTCGTACGCGGCCGGTCCTGGGCCCACCTGGAGGGGCACGGCGGCTGGGTCCTGCCGTGCGGAGGCGATCTGCGCGTCCTGCGCGAGGACCGCACCGGCGCCTGGTCGGACATCAACGCCACGAGCACGGCGGAGCGCCGCACCCGGCGCTGGCAGACACTGTGGCTCGACCACGGAACCGACCCCACGGACGCCACTTACGTCTACCTCCTCCTGCCCGGCGCCTCCCGCCACGCCGTCGCCGCCCGCGCGGCCGACCGCCACTGGCTGTCCGTCCTCGCCAACGACCCCCGGGCGCAGGCGGTCGCGGTCCCGTCCCTCGGCCTGACCGCGGCCAACTTCTGGCAGGCCGGTTCGGCAGGGCCCCTGAGGGCGTCCGGGGGAGCGAGCGTCATGGTCCGGCGGCACGGCCGTACGGCCACCGTCCGCGTCAGCGAGCCGCAGCGTACGGGCGTGCCGCTGGAGATCGTCTGGGATCGTCCCGTGCGCTCGGTGGTCCGGGCGGACGACACGGTCGAGGTACTGTCGGCAGGCCGCCGTTTGAGGCTCCGTGTCACTCCGGGGATGGCATGTGCCACACAAGAATGTGAGGTGGCTCTTCGGTGACCGCTTTGTGGCACCTCCACAACGACGACGCCCTCTGAGCAGTCGGAAGGCCTGCATGCCGTCGAGGTTCTGTTCAGGGGTACCAGGAAAACGGTCCGGAGACTGTACGGAGTCGACGGCCCGCTTTGCTTGCTGTCCTTCGTAAGGTCGCTACATGACCGTTGTGGAAGAGAAGACGGGCGAGCCGACCGGCGAGCCGACGGACGCGCGCGGGCGGGTCGCCGAGCTGCACGAGATTCGTACTCAGGCAGTGGCGGGCCCCAGCGAGAAGGCGACCGAGGCGCAGCACGCCAAGGGCAAGCTGACGGCGCGGGAGCGGATCGAGCTGCTCCTGGACCCGGGTTCCTTCCAGGAGGTCGAGCAGCTGCGGCGGCACCGGGCGTCGGGTTTCGGGCTGGAGGCGAAGAAGCCGTACACGGACGGTGTGATCACCGGCTGGGGGACGGTGGAGGGCCGTACGGTCTTCGTGTACGCGCATGACTTCCGGATCTTCGGTGGTGCGCTGGGCGAGGCCCATGCGACGAAGATCCACAAGATCATGGACATGGCCATCGCGGCGGGTGCGCCGCTGGTGTCCCTCAACGACGGTGCGGGCGCGCGGATCCAGGAGGGTGTCTCGGCCCTGGCGGGCTACGGGGGGATCTTCCAGCGGAACACGAAGGCGTCGGGTGTCATCCCGCAGATCAGCGTGATGCTCGGCCCCTGCGCGGGCGGCGCGGCCTACAGCCCCGCCCTCACCGACTTCGTGTTCATGGTGCGTGAGACCTCGCAGATGTTCATCACCGGGCCGGACGTGGTCAAGGCGGTCACCGGTGAGGAGATCACCCAGAACGGTCTGGGCGGCGCGGACGTGCACGCGGAGACCTCCGGTGTGTGCCACTTCGCCTACGACGACGAGGAGACCTGCATCCACGAGGTGCGCTACCTCCTCTCCCTGCTCCCGCAGAACAACCGGGAGAACCCGCCGCGGGTGGAGTGCTCCGACGAGGCCGAGCGGCGCAGCGACGTCCTGCTGGACCTGGTTCCGGCGGACGGCAACCGGCCGTACGACATGGCCAAGGTGATCGAGGAGATCGTCGACGACGGCGAGTACCTCGAGGTCCACGAGCGCTGGGCCCGCAACATCATCTGCGCCCTCGCCCGGATGGACGGCCAGGTCGTGGGCATCATCGCCAACCAGCCCCAGGTGCTGGCGGGTGTCCTGGACATCGAGGCGAGTGAAAAAGCTGCGCGCTTTGTCCAGATGTGTGACGCTTTCAATATCCCGATCGTCACGTTCCTGGACGTTCCGGGGTTCCTCCCCGGTGTCGACCAGGAGCACGGCGGGATCATTCGGCACGGCGCGAAGCTGCTGTACGCGTACTGCAACGCGACGGTGCCGAGGATCTCGCTGATCCTGCGCAAGGCGTACGGCGGTGCCTACATCGTCATGGACAGCCAGTCCATCGGTGCCGACCTGACGTACGCCTGGCCGACCAACGAGATCGCCGTCATGGGCGCGGAAGGCGCGGCCAACGTCATCTTCCGGCGTCAGATCGCCGCGGCCGAGGACTCCGAGGCGATGCGCCAGAAGATGGTCAAGGAGTACAAGGCCGAGCTCATGCACCCGTACTACGCGGCGGAGCGCGGCCTGGTCGACGACGTCATCGACCCGGCCGAGACCCGCGAGGTGCTCATCAAGTCACTGGCGATGCTGCACACCAAGCACGCCGACCTGCCGTCGCGCAAGCACGGCAACCCCCCGCAGTAACCCGGCGGATCCTCCGCGGTACCCCCGCGGAAACCTCTCTCACGGAGACTGACACTTATGAACACCCCTGACATCCGCGTCGAGAAGGGCCACGCCGAGCCCGAGGAAGTGGCCGCCATCACGGCCGTCCTCCTGGCCCGCGCGGCCGCTCAGCCGACCGACTCCGACTCCACCGCCCAGAGCCACCGCGGCCGCCTGAAGGCCGGCTGGCGCCGTCTGGAGCGCGAGCCCGGCTTCCGCGCCCCGCACAGCTGGCACGGCTAGGCTGCGCCGCTCAGCCGTAGGAAAGGGGCCCCTCTTCGCAGAGGGGCCCCTTTTCCAGTGTTGTCGAAGCGGTCTGTGCCATATGGATGGGCGGGCCCTCCCACCGGGGAGGGCCCGCCCATCCATTCGGCGTACCGGGCTAGCGGAGGCGGGCCATCAGGGCGTGCTCCACCAGCGTGATCAGCGCCGACTTGGCGTCGGCGCGATGGCGGGCGTCCGTCGTGATGATCGGGGTGTCCGGGCCGATCTGCAGGGCCTCGCGGACCTCGTCCGGCTGGTACGGCTGGTTGCCGTCGAAGCCGTTGAGGGCGATGACGAAGGGCAGGCCCGAGTTCTCGAAGTAGTCGACCGCGGGGAAGCAGTCGGCGAGACGCCGGGTGTCCACCAGGACGATCGCGCCGATCGCGCCGCGCACCAGGTCGTCCCACATGAACCAGAAGCGGTCCTGACCGGGCGTACCGAACAGGTACAGGATCAGGTCCTGGTCCAGGGTGATACGGCCGAAGTCCATGGCCACCGTGGTGGTGGTCTTGTCTCCGGTGTGGGTGAGGTCGTCGATGCCGGCAGACGCGGACGTCATCACGGCCTCTGTGCGCAGCGGGTTGATCTCTGAGACGGCGCCGACGAACGTGGTCTTGCCCACGCCGAAGCCGCCCGCCACCACGATCTTCGCGGAGGTGGTGGAGCGGGAAGGACCGCCGCTAGAGCTTGCGAAGTCCACTGAGCACCCTTTCGAGCAGTGTCACGTCTGGCTGGCCACCGGCGTTCTCGTCGCCGCCGGGCTGATGGATGGCGACCAGGCCCGCCTCCGCCAAGTCGGCGACGAGGATCCTGGCCACGCCGAGGGGAATGGTCAGCAGGGCCGAGATCTCGGCCACCGACTTGATCTCTCGGCAGAGGTTGCAGATCCGCTGATGCTCGGGCAGCTGGCCCTGCATCTGGTGCGGCTGCGCGGTGGTGTGCACCAGCGCCTCGATGGCGAGCTGGTACCGCGGGCGGGTCCGGCCGCCGGTCATGGCGTACGGACGCACCAAGGGGTTGTTCGACGCCCCGGCGGGCGCCGGCTCGGGACGGCGCTGCGGCTGCACCGGCTGGATGCGCGGTGCCGGCGGCTGGTCGTACGGCGAAGGGCCGGGGCCCTGCGGCGCGTACGGCTGCCGGTGGCTGGGGGCGGAGGGGAAGTTGTACCGGTTCGCGGATCCGTCGCCCTGGCCCTGGGCAGGGCCGTACGACCAGTTGCCCGTATTCGAACCGCCTGGGGGTGTTGCCACTTTCTCTCCTCCTCCGACCGTGCCGGGCACCCATCCCTGTGGAGCCGCGTCCCGAAACCTTACGGCCCCGGGACGCGAAAACGCACCGTCTGACTGTTAGTTGAGAAGGCTTCCCTGGAGTTCGGCGCGCAGGTCCGGGGTGAGAACCGTGCCCGCGCGATCGACCAGGAGTGCCATTTCGTACCCGATGAGGCCGATGTCCGCCTCGGGGTGGGCCAGGACCGCCAGCGACGAACCGTCGGAAATGGACATGAGGAACAGGAATCCCCGCTCCATCTCCACAACCGTCTGATTCACGCTGCCTCCCTCGAAGATCCGGGAGGCGCCTGCCGTCAGAGACGTCAGACCGGAGGCGACGGCCGCGAGCTGATCGGCGCGGTCGCGCGGAAAGCCTTCGGACATAGCCAGAAGGAGTCCGTCGGCGGAGACCACCACCGTGTGGGACACCCCCGGGGTGTTGTCCACGAAGTTGGTGATCAACCAGTTCAGGTTCTGTGCCGCCTGGCTCATCGGGCTCACACTAACGCTCCTGGTTGTAGGTGCTGTCAGGGCCGAAGCCCTGGCCGTTCGTTTCACTGCCTGCGCTGCGTCCGCGCTGGACGCCCCGACGCAGGTTGCTCAGCCTGCCCCGGACGTCCTCCGGGGCGCGGGAGACCTGTGGGCCTCCCTGAGGGGTGGTCTCGGCGGCTCCCTCGACCAGGTTGGCCTTGGGCACGCGCCGCGGCAGTCCGGAGGAGGTGACTCCGCCCGCCTTGGGCTTCCGGAGCTGCGAGGCCTGCTGCCAGCGCTCGTCGTTCGCCGAACGCCAGCCGTCGCCGTTGGTCTCCGGCACGGAGGCCGGTGCTTCCTGGCGTGCGCGGCCCGCACCATTCGAACCGTTCGTACCGCTCGCGATGGATCCGCGACGGGGCAACCCGGCGTCGGTCAGCTGGTGGGAGGCGGAGGAGGCCCCGCCCGGACGGTCGAAGCCTACGCGGTCACGCTCGTTCACGTCACCGGCCTGCGCGGATTCCGCTTCGGGAGCGTACTGGGCCGGGTAGCCGTTCCGGTAGCCGTCCTGCTGCGGCCAGTCGTCCTGGTAGGACTGCTCCTCGTAGGCCGGGTAGCCCTCGGGGGCCGTGTTGCCCGCGGCGCCGGGCCCCTCCTGGGCCGCCTCCGCATACGTGGGCTCCGGGTAGCCGCCGTTCTGCAGACCACCGTTCGGCGCGTAGTACTGCTCGTCGTACGACGGCTGCTGCGGCTCCGCGTACGCGCTCTGCTGCTCCTGGTACGCAGCCTGCGGGTCGTAGGCCGCCGGCTGCTCCTGGTAGCCCGTACGGCTGCCGTCGTAGCCCGTTCGGGCATCGAACTCGTCGTACACGGGGGCCTCAGGGGCCTGCGGGGCCTCCTGGGGGGCCTGTCCGGCCGCGGACTGGGACTCCAGGGCCGCACGGCGCTCCTCGCGTATCAGCGAGCGGCCCACGGGGTCCAGTTCGCGGATGTCGTCGGGGACGTCGGCGTAGCGGCTGTCGTCGAAGCCGAGCTCGGCCGCCGTACGCATCGCGGGCTGCTGCAGCTGGTTGAAGCTCTCGCCCTGGAACTGCTGCTCCGGGATGATCTGGGAAACCGTGAAGTCCTCGCGGTCCAGCGGCTGCTCGCCACCGCCACCGTGCGTGATCGCGTCGGGCAGCATGACCAGGGAGGTCGTGCCGGCCTGCTCGCCCGAGGGGCGCAGCTGGACGCGGATGCCGTGCCGGTCGGACAGCCGGCCGACCACGAACAGGCCCATGCGCTGGGAGATCGCGGCGTCCACGGTCGGCGGGTTGGCCAGCTTGTGGTTGATGTCCGCGAAGTCCTCGGCCGTCAGGCCGATGCCCTTGTCGTGGATCTCGACCATCACGCGGCCGTCGGGCAGACGGGTCGCGGTGACGCGGACCTTGGTCTGCGGGGAGGAGAACGTGGTGGCGTTCTCCAGCAGCTCGGCGAGCAGGTGCACGAGGTCGGTCACGGCGCGGCCGTGGATCTCGGCCTCCGGGACGCCGGAGAGCTCGATGCGCTCGTACTGCTCCACCTCGGAGGAGGCGGCGCGCAGGACGTCGACCAGCGGGACCGGCTGGTCCCAGCGGCGGCCGGGCTCCTCGCCCGCGAGGACCAGGAGGTTCTCGCCGTTGCGGCGCATACGGGTCGCGAGGTGGTCCAGGCGGAAGAGGTTCTCCAGCTGGTCCGGGTCGGCCTCGTTGTTCTCCAGGTCGGTGATCAGGGTCAGCTGGCCCTCGATCAGCGACTGGTTGCGGCGCGAGAGGTTGGTGAAGATCGCGTTGATGTTGCCCCGCAGCAGGGCCTGCTCGGCGGCGAGCCGGACGGCCTCGCGGTGGACCTGGTCGAAGGCGCGGGCGACTTCGCCGATCTCGTCGGTCGAGGTGATCGGGATCGGCGCGACCCGGGTGTCGACCCGGCCGGGGTCGGTGCGGGACAGCTGGTCGACCAGCATCGGCAGACGCTGCTCGGCGATGCCGAAGGCGGCGTTGCGCAGCTGGCGCATCGAGCGGCTCATCTGGCGGGCCACCATGCCGGCCAGGATGAACGCGGCGAGCAGGGCGACCACGACCGTGGCACCGGTGATGAACGCGGAGGTCTTGGCGTCGTCGGCGATGCCGGAGGCCTCGTCCACCGCCTTGTCGGCGAGACCGAACTCGATGTTGCGGTAGGCGTCGTACTTGAGTGTGTTGACCGCCCACCAGTTCTGCGCGGTGGTGCCCTTGGCGGCCAGAGCGGCGCGGGTGGTGGTGCTGGTGTCGGGCAGCTGGGCCAGGGCCGCGACCATCTTCGTCACGCTGGGCGGGGGCACGTAGCTCGGGTCCTTGCCCTTGGCCGCCTCGGCCATCGCCGCGCCGTCGGTCTTGATCTTCGCCTCGGCGTCGGTGAGCTTCTGCGCGTCGGCCTCGGTGCCACCGCCGACGTACTCCTCGACGGCGATCCGCTCGAGGTAGGCGTAGGAGGACAGGGAGACCCGCTGGGTCGCCAGGTTCGGCTGGTCCGGGCCGGGCTTGACCAGCAGGTGCATGCCGATCGACCGCTCCAGCGAGAGGGCGGCCTTGGTCAGCGAGATGGCGTAGACGGTACGGCCGTAGGAGGTGATGTTGCCGGTGCCCAGGCCGAGCTCGTTGGCGAACTCCATCAGGGGGTGGGCGATCCCGACGTAACCCTCTTCGGTGTTCACGCCGGTCATCTTGGTGGTGTAGGCCGCGGCGCGCAGGTCCTGGAGCTTCGGCTCCTCCTCGCGGAACAGCTTCAGGCGGCGCTGCAGGCCCGGCTTCTGCGGCATGTTCTGCGCGGCCTGGTCGAAGGCGTCGGCGGCCTCGTCCGTCTGCTTGCGGGCCGAGACGACGGTGCTGTTGCTCTGGCCCTTGCCCTGCAGCAGCGGCGCCGCCGTGATGTCACGCTCGTTGTAGAGGGCGTCCGCGTAGCCGAGGGAGGCGCGCACCAGGCGCGCGGTGTTCTCGGCGTCCTGGGCCTCCTGCCAGGTGTCGATCGAGCTCTTCACCTGGAAGCCGCCCATGACGAGGCCGACCAGCACGGGTATGAGCAGGATCGCGTTCAGCCTGGTCGGCACTCGCCAGTTGCGCGGCGAGAGACGGCCGCCGCTCTTCGCGGGGGCGGCCGTCGGCTCCGAGCCCGGCACAGGGGTGGGCGCCGCAGCGCGCGGCGGCGGGGTGAAGTTGCCCCGTGCCGACGGCTCGGGACCGTTCTTGCTTCGCCTCACTCGACCAACAACCTCTCGGCGGCGGGCACCTACGACGTGCCGCAGTCTCTCAAGCCCGGTGTGTCACAGACCACTACTGAGTACGTCTTTGACTATTGGGCAGTTCAGGCATTCCAGCACGTCGACCAGCGCACTTCCAAACAGTGCAAACCTCGGATTGGGAGGGATGTAAGCCCCAGATAAAACGGTCAAAAAGAGCGAGCCCCGCCAAAAGGCGGGGCTTTTGTGAGCGCAGCGGCACCGATCGACCGCGACGCGTGGCGATACCACCTGATTCCTCTGCCGAAACGTTATGAACACCGGAGCCGACCGTGTCAAAGGCCACAGCCGGCTCCGAAACGTTTACGACAACTGCCGTATGCCACTTTCGACTTGCGTGCTACCTCAACCGTGCCATCAGGGCGTGCTCGACCAGCGTGATCAGCGCGCTCTTGGCGTCGGCCCGGTGCCGGGCGTCGGTCGTGATGATCGGGGTGTCCGGTCCGATCTGCAGCGCCTCGCGCACCTCTTCCGGCTGGTAGGGCTGATGCCCGTCGAAACCGTTGAGCGCGACGACGAACGGCAGACCGCTGTTCTCGAAGTAGTCCACCGCCGGGAAGCAGTCGGCCAGTCGCCGGGTGTCCACCAGTACGACGGCACCGATCGCGCCGCGCACCAGATCGTCCCACATGAACCAGAAACGGTCCTGTCCGGGCGTGCCGAACAGGTACAGGATCAGGTCCTGGTCGAGCGTGATACGGCCGAAGTCCATGGCGACCGTGGTGGTCGTCTTGTCTCCGGTGTGGGTCAGGTCGTCGATGCCCGCGCTGGCGGACGTCATGACGGCCTCCGTGCGCAGCGGGTTGATCTCCGAGACGGCGCCGACGAACGTGGTCTTGCCCACGCCGAAGCCGCCCGCCACCACGATCTTCGCGGAGGTGGTGGCCCGGCCCGCGTCAGAGCTTGCGAAGTCCACTGAGCACCCTTTCGAGCAGCGTCACATCCGGAGCGCCGCCGTTGTTCTCGTCGCCACCCGGCTGGTGGATGGCGACCAGGCCGGCCTCGGCGAGGTCGGCGACCAGGATCCGGGCCACACCGAGCGGCATGGAGAGGAGCGCCGACACCTCCGCGACCGATTTCACCTCACGGCACAGGTGGCAGATGCGCTGGTGCTCCGGGAGCAGCCCCATGAGCGCTGCCGGGTCGGCCGTGGTGCTTATCAGCGCCTCTATGGCGAGCTGATAGCGCGGCCGCGTCCGGCCGCCGGTCATCGCGTACGGACGTACCAGCGGCTGGTCGCCCTCGTCCCCGTACGGCTCCGCGTACGGATCATGAGAGGCGGTGGGCGGGGTCATGAATCCTCCGGGCGGGACAGCAGGTCGGTCAGTCTTGCCGTCTGACAGGGCCGGTGGGGGGATTGTGGCGGCCGGACGGTGATTTCGTGAGGTGGGTGTTACCGGGGCCGGTCAGTGGAGCAGACTGCCCTGGAGTTCGGCGCGCAGGTCCGGCGTGAGGACCGCCCCTGCACGGTCGACGAGCAGTGCCATCTCGTAGCCGACGAGGCCGATGTCGCACTCGGGGTGGGCCAGGACGGCGAGGGACGAGCCGTCCGAGACCGACATGAGGAAGAGGAACCCGCGCTCCATCTCGACGACCGTCTGCGCCACGTTGCCGCCCTCGAAGATCCGGGACGCCCCGGCGGTCAGCGAGGTGAGCCCGGACGCGACGGCCGCCAGCTGGTCGGCACGGTCCCGCGGGAAGCCTTCCGACATCGCCAGAAGGAGACCGTCGGCGGACACGACGACGGTGTGGGACACACCGGGGGTGTTGTCCACGAAGTTGGTGATCAACCAGTTGAGGTTCTGTGCCGCCTGGCTCATCTGGCTCAACTAACGCTCCTGCTGGTGAGTGGGGTTCGGGTAGCTGCCGGTCTGGCCGTTGTTGGCCTGCCGACCCTGTGCGATACCCCGACGGAGATTGGTCAGTCGGCCGCGTACGTCGTCAGGCGCACGTGAGACCTGCGGACCGGTTTGGTGCTGTTGCTGCTGAGCCGTGCCCGGTACGAGGTTGGCCCGGGGCACCCGGCGCGGCAGGCCGGAGGTGGTGACGCCGCCCGCCGCCGGCTGCCGTACGCGCTCTGCCTGCCGGACGAGATCGTCGTTCGGCGAGCTGCGCCAGGCGCTCGGAGCGGGACGCTGGGGAGCCGCCGGAGCGGCCGAGGGAGCGGAGGCCTGCGACTGCTGCGGGGCCGGCGCCGAGCCGTTGCCCTGCTGCCCCGCCTGCTGGCCGCCGTGGAACCAGTTGGTCTCCAGGGTGTCGTACAGCGGTGTACGACCGTCGCCCGGACCGCTCGCCGGCGGCAGCGCCTCGGGCTCCTGACGGGCCGGACGGTGCTGCGGGGCCGGCGGACGCTGCCCGCCGAAGTCGCCCGCCTGCGGCCGCTCGTACTGGCCCGTCGGCTGGGCGAGGTTCTGGCGGCCGGGCAGGGAGTGCCGACCGGTGGACCCGCCGTCGTAGCCCGGCGCCGGGTACTGGCCGGTGGAACCGGCGTCGTACGCCTGCGGGGCGGCGAACTGGCCCGTGCCGGAGCCGTTCGGCTGCCCGGCCGGAGCGCCGAAGACGTCGGGGCGGACGAAGGAGCCCGTGTCCTGCTGGCCGTTCGCACCGGGACGGGCGAACTGACCGGTGTTCTGCGAGCTGTTGAAGTCCTGGCGGGGAACCACCGGAATCTCGGCCGTCGAACCCGGGCCCTGCCGGTCGTCGACGCGCGGCATGCGCGAGGTCTGCGCCGGGTCCTGCTCGTCGTGGCCGCGCGGGGCGTCCAGCGAGGCGCGGGAGACCTGCGGCTGCGCGTTGTCGTCGCTCCAGCTCGGGGTGCGCTGCTGCGGGTTGCCGCCGGGCAGCTCGGCCCGCGCACCGCCGCGCGGCGGGATCTGCCGGCCCTGGTCGGAGGCGTTGTTGCCGCGCTTCGGCGCCGCGGGACCACCGCGGCCGCCGAACATGTCCTGCTGGGACGCGCCCGTACCGGCCGCCTGCAGACCCTGCGGGGCACCCGGCGTCTGTCCGCCGAAGCCGGCACCGGCCGATGGGGGTGCCCCCTGCTCGAACGAAGCTGAGAGCTTGGGGGAGGGTCGGCCGCCCTGCTGGTTCGCGGCCGGGGTCTGCTGACCACGCGCGCCGCCCGGGGCACCGGGACGGCCGCCCTGGCCCGCGCCGGGCAGCGCCGCCCGCGGACCCTGACCGGAGCCGACCTGGCCCCGCGCGCCGGGGCCCGAGCCGAGCCGTCCGCCGCCGGCGCCGAGGGCGCCACCGGGGGCACCGGCACCGAGGAGCCGCCCTGGTTGTTGCGGCGGGCCGCGGCCGCACCGGCCGCTGCCTGCGCGGCCGCCGGACCGCCGCTCGCCGCGGGGGCGCCGGGCTTGCCGGGAGTGGGCTTCTTGCCGCCCTGGGCGACGTCGACGGGGAGCATGACCAGCGCGGTCGTGCCGCCGGAGTCGGACGGGCGGAGCTGGATGCGGATGCCGTGGCGCTGCGACAGACGGCCGACCACGAACAGACCCATGCGGCGGGACACCGAGACGTCCACGGTGGGCGGCGAGGCGAGCCGCTCGTTGATCGCCGCGAGGTCCTCGGGGGAGAGGCCGATACCGGTGTCGTGGATCTCGATCAGCACGCGGCCGTCGGGCAGCGCGTGACCGGTGACCTTGACCTTGGTCTGCGGCGAGGAGAACGAGGTGGCGTTCTCGAGCAGCTCGGCGAGCAGGTGCACGAGGTCGTTGACCACGCGGCCGGCCACTTCGGTGGTCGGCACGGCGGCCAGCTCGATGCGCTCGTACTGCTCCACCTCGGACGCGGCGGCGCGCAGGACGTCGACCAGCGGGACCGGGCGGGTCCAGCGGCGGCCGGGCTCTTCACCGGCGAGCACGAGAAGGTTCTCACCGTTACGGCGCATGCGGGTCGCGAGGTGGTCGAGCTTGAACAGCGAGGACAGCTGGTCCGGGTCGGCCTCGCGGGACTCGAGCTCGGAGATCAGCGACAGCTGGCGCTGGATGAGGCCCTGGGAGCGGCGCGAGAGGTTGGTGAACATCGCGTTGACGTTGCCCCGCAGCAGGGCCTGCTCGGCGGCGAGGCGGACCGCCTCGCGGTGCACGTCGTCGAAGGCCGCGGCCACCTGGCCGATCTCGTCCCGGGAGTGCACACCGACCGACTCCACCGACGTGTCGACGTCCTGCGGGTCGGACTCGGACAGCTGCTTGACCAGCTCGGGCAGCCGGTCCTGGGCGACCTTGGTGGCGGTCTCCTGGAGGCGGCGCAGCGAGCGGATCATGGAGCGGGCCACGACGAAGGCGCCGACCAGCGACACGCCGAGGACGATGAGGATCAGCGCACCGGAGATGATCGCGTCGCGCTCGGTGGCGTTGCGCAGCTCGCGGGCCTTCTGCTCCATGTCCTCGAGCAGTGAGTGCTCGATCTTCTTCATCTGCAGCAGCTTGGTCGAGCTGTCGTCCACCCAGTCGCGGTAGGAGCGCTTGCTCTGGTCGGTGAGGCCGCTGGGGCCGCTCAGGGCGCGCTTGGCGTAGGTGTCCGAGGCTTCGATGATCGAGTTGCCCGAGTCGATGGGCTTGAGGAGCTCGGCGACGTTGCCGCCGGCGTAGATCTTCCGGAAGATCGTCAGCTCGGAGCCCTCGCTGGAGAGTGCCGACTGGCCG
Source organism: Streptomyces sp. HUAS 15-9 (assembly GCF_025642155.1). NCBI lineage: Bacteria > Bacillati > Actinomycetota > Actinomycetes > Kitasatosporales > Streptomycetaceae > Streptomyces > Streptomyces qianjiangensis. Next base: position 6,207,921 of record NZ_CP106798.1, read on the forward strand.
TAGAGCCGGTCGTTGTCCGAGAGCCGGCCGGCCGTCGTGTTGTTGTCGGGCAGTGCCGCGGCGATGACGGCACGCTGCACGGACGCGTACTCCTTGGCGGTGGAGAACGCCGCCAGGGCGCGGGTGCGCTGGATCATCTCGGGGTTGCTGGAGGCCTCCGCCATGTCCTGCGAGAGATCGACCAGCTGGGTGATCAGCCGGTGGTACGACTCGACCGTCTGCGTCGAGTTGTCCTTGGACTCGTAGGCGCCGCGGCGGATCTTCGCGAGACCCTCCAGCTGGCCGACCAGGCCGACGAGGCTGTCACGGACGCCCTGGAGCTGTCCGTTCTTGCTCGCCGCGTCGATCTCCTCGGAGGAGTTGATGAAGTTCTGCTTCGCCCGGTCGGTCTTGTCCTGGTAGCCCTTGACCGTGTAGTCGGTCGCCTTGAGGCCGTGGGCCAGCGGACCGGCGGACTGGTCGCGCTCCTCCTGGAGCGCGTTGGCCAGTTCGGTGGCCTGCTTGGTCATGTCCGTCAGCAGCTTCATGTTGTCGAGCTGCTGGATGTCGGTCATGGAGTCGCTGATGCGCAGCGCGCCCAGCGAGGTGGCCGCGACCACGGGGAGCGCGAGCAGCGACACCAGGCGCGTGGAGATGCGCCAGTTGCGCAGTGCTATTCGGGCCCCGGGGCCGGTCGGACCCTGGACGGAGCTGACTGTCGGCGCGGGGCTCGGTGCTCCGGCCGCGCCGGGGCGCCCGGAGCGCTCACCGCCGTCGCCGATGGGAACCGGGCCCGGGGGGTTCTGGGCGTGCTGGGGCGAGGAACCGCGGTCGGTCCCGCCGTGCGGCTCCGGCTCCGCCGAAGCGCTGCCATCCCTCTTGAAACGTCCCTGCACTAGCGTCGCAACCTCTGGACCAGGCGCCCCTCCGCGCGAGCGGAAGGACACGGTGTCGGCGTTGTGGGGAGCGTCCTGAATACGCCCCCCGGGTGTTCGTGGGCTACCGACGCTGGCTCCCCCTTCTCGCCGCCGCTCGGCGCTGCTCTGCGCCCTGCGCGCCGGCTCGATCCCGCGGCGGTCCGTGGAATTCCAGCACAGTGCAGGATCTCCAACAAGGGCCGTGGACCGAGCTGTGACCTGAGTGACAATATGTGAGCGGGAGGTTACGAGACGTAGAAGATGATCTCGTACATAACGGACGAATCCGCGCGAGTGGCGGGAGTCGTGGCGGTGTCCCAGTCGCCATGATCAGGAGCGGAATGATGGCTTCAGGGGGCGAATGTCCGTTTCGTGGGCATGGATTGCGAGCCTGAATTGACCGGTTTGCGCGCGGAGTCGTGAGCAAACTCACATGCGGATCCAGGGCACTTGGCGACTTCGCCGGGGAATTGGATGTTTAGCCTGGCGCTTTACAGGACGTAACTCTCTGACAACCACTCACGACAGGGCCTCGTACAACCGTGAAGACGATGATGTTCCGCAACATAGCCAACCCGCGTCGCACGACCCTGGCGCACCTCGAGGACGCCGGCGAACTGCAGACCCCGGAGCAGCCGGAACACTCCGTCGACCTGCCTGCCCAGACCGCCAACCCCAAGCGCACCGTCCTCATGGAGGTCCCCGTGACCTCCTCCGTCGCGCAGTAGTACGACGGACGGCCGCCGGATGCTCAAGGCGGTCGGCGCGGAAGTTCCGGGGCGCCCCCCTTTGCCGCGTTAGCCTGGAGCGTCAGACTCCAGCCGGCTCAGTTAAGGGGCGCAAGGATCCCGTGCGCATCGCCAGGTTCTCCATCGACGGGAACGTCGCCTTCGGCGCGGTCGAGGGCGAGAAGCAGGACGAGCTCGTCCTGGACATCATCAAGGGCATCCCGTTCGCGGATCACGAGCTCTCCGGTACGAAGGTGCCGCTGAGCAAGGTCCGGCTGCTCCCGCCGGTGCTCCCCAACAAGGTCGTGGCCTTCGGCCGCAACTACGCGGAGCACGCCAGGGAGCTGGGCAACGAGGTCCCCGACGCCCCGTTCGCCTTCTTCAAGCCGTCCACCTCGGTGATCGGCCCCGGCGACGAGATCCAGTACCCCTCCTTCTCCGAGGAGCTCCACCACGAGGCGGAGCTGGCCGTGGTCATCGGCCGTATGTGCCGCGAGGTGCCGCGCGACCGCGTCAAGGACGTGATCTTCGGCTACACCTGCGCCAACGACGTCACCGCCCGCGATGTCCAGCGACGCGAGAAACAGTGGGCCCGGGCCAAGGGCTTCGACACGTCCTGCCCGCTCGGCCCGTGGGTGGAGACGGACCTGGACCTCGCCGCCGCGAACGATCTGACCGTCCAGCTCACGGTCAACGGCGAACAGCGCCAGCTGGGCCGTACGAGCGAGATGATCCACCCCATCGAGGATCTGATCGTCAACATCTCCGAGGCCATGACGCTGCTGCCCGGCGACGTGATCCTCACGGGCACCCCGGCCGGCGTCGGCCCCCTGCACGTCGGCGACGAGGTCGCCGTCACCATCGAAGGCATCGGCACTCTCACCAACAAGGTTGTCAAGCGTGGCTAGCGCATCCGGCACTCCCTCCCCCAAGTCCTCGGCTCCGCTCGGACAGGGGGTATCCCCACGCGTCCGTTTCTGCCCCTCGCCCACCGGTAACCCCCATGTGGGCCTGGTCCGCACCGCCCTGTTCAACTGGGCGTTCGCCCGGCACCACCAGGGCGCCCTGGTCTTCCGCATCGAGGACACCGACGCGGCCCGCGACTCCGAGGAGTCGTACGACCAGCTGCTCGACGCGATGCGCTGGCTGGGCTTCGACTGGGACGAGGGCCCCGAGGTCGGCGGCCCGCACGCGCCCTACCGCCAGTCGCAGCGCATGGACCTCTACAAGGACGTCGCGCAGAAGCTCCTGGACGGCGGTCACGCCTACCAGTGCTACTGCTCCCAGGAGGAGCTGGACACCCGCCGCGAGGCCGCGCGCGCTGCGGGCAGGCCCTCCGGCTACGACGGCCACTGCCGCGACCTGACCGCCGAGCAGGTCGAGCAGTACCGGGCCCAGGGCCGCACCCCGATCGTCCGCTTCCGGATGCCCGACGAGACGATCACCTTCACGGACCTGGTCCGCGGCGAGCTGACCTTCACCCCGGAGAACGTGCCGGACTACGGCATCGTCCGGGCGAACGGCGCCCCGCTGTACACGCTGGTGAACCCGGTCGACGACGCGCTGATGGAGATCACCCACGTCCTGCGCGGCGAGGACCTGCTCTCCTCCACCCCCCGCCAGATCGCCCTCTACAAGGCGTTGATCGAGCTCGGCATCGCCAAGCGGATCCCGTCCTTCGGGCATCTGCCGTACGTGATGGGCGAGGGCAACAAGAAGCTGTCCAAGCGCGACCCGCAGTCCTCGCTGAACCTCTACCGCGAGCGCGGGTTCCTCCCCGAGGGCCTGCTCAACTACCTCTCGCTGCTGGGCTGGTCGCTCTCGGCCGACCAGGACATCTTCTCGATGGACGAGATGGTGGCGGCCTTCGACGTCTCCGACGTGAACCCGAACCCGGCGCGCTTCGACCTGAAGAAGGCCGAGGCGATCAACGGCGACCACATCCGTCTGCTCGACGTGAAGGACTTCACCGAGCGCTGCCGGCCGTGGCTCCAGGCCCCGTTCGCCCCGTGGGCCCCGGAGGCCTTCGACGAGACGAAGTGGCAGGCCATCGCCCCGCATGCGCAGACCCGCCTCAAGGTCCTCGACGAGATCACCGACAACGTCGACTTCCTGTTCCTCGCCGAGCCGGTCTTCGACGAGGCGAGCTGGACGAAGGCCATGAAGGAGGGCTCGGACGCCCTGCTGCGTACCGCCCGCGAGAAGCTGGACGCGGCCGACTGGAACTCCGCGGAGTCCCTGAAGGAGGCCGTCCTGGCCGCCGGCGAGGCGCACGGCCTCAAGCTCGGCAAGGCCCAGGCCCCGGTCCGCGTGGCCGTCACCGGCCGCACGGTCGGTCTGCCGCTCTTCGAGTCCCTGGAGGTCCTGGGCAAGGAGAAGACCCTGGCCCGCATCGACGCGGCCCTGGCGAAGCTGACGGCCTAGCACGCACACCGAGGGGCGGCAACCGGGTCACCGGTTGCCGCCCCTCGGCCTTCGCCCGGCGTCGTCCGGCTCGTTCGGCCTAGGCTGGGGGCATGACGATCAGGGCCGTGATCTGGGACGTGGACGACACCCTCTTCGACTACACGAGCGCGGATCGCGAGGGCATGCGCTCCCATCTGGCGGCGGAGGGCATGCTCCACGGGTACGGGACCCCGGAGCGGGCCCTGGTGCGCTGGCGGGAGATCACCGATGCGCAGTGGGCCCGGTTCTCGGCGGGGGAGATTTCCTTCGAGGGCCAGCGGCGCGACCGCGTACGGGTGTTCCTGGACCAGGAGCTGACCGACGCCGAGGCGGATGCCTGGTTCCAGCGTTACATCGGCCACTACGAGGCCGCCTGGACCCTGTTCCCGGACGTCCTGCCCGCCCTCGACGCCCTCGCCGCCAGCCACCGGCACGCGGTGCTGTCCAACTCCAGCCTCATCGTCCAGGACCGCAAGCTGCGTGTGCTCGGCCTGCGTGACCGCTTCGAGGCCGTCCTGTGCGCGGCCGAACTGGGCGTCTCCAAGCCGCAGGCCGAGGCGTTCCTCGCCGCGTGCGACGCCCTGGCCCTCGCCCCGCACCAGGTCGCGTACGTCGGCGACCACCCGGAGATCGACGGGCGGGGCGCCGCCGAGGCCGGTCTGCTGTCCGTGTGGATCGATCGCGGCGGGGTGTACGCCGACCGTGTCGGGGCCGCCGTACCCCACCGGATCTCCACTCTCGCCGAACTCCCCGCGATCGTCGGCGCGGATACCCGTTTTGGAGCGCCGTCCACCTTCGGGTAATGTTCTTCCTGCGCCGAGGGGAGCGGGTCGGAAGACCAGGACCCCGGGGCGCAAAACTAGAACAAGGTCCGCTCAAGGGCTTGCGTTCCAGTGGCCTATGGTGTAATTGGCAGCACGACTGATTCTGGTTCAGTTAGTCTTGGTTCGAGTCCAGGTAGGCCAGCTCGCAGAGCTCATCTGCACCGCGGATCACATCCGCAAGCCCCCGTTGTGTAGCGGCCTAGCACGCTGCCCTCTCAAGGCAGTAGCGCCGGTTCGAATCCGGTCGGGGGTACTGGTTCCGATCAACTCGGAATCGCTAGGGCCCCCGTTGTGTAGCGGCCTAGCACGCCGCCCTCTCAAGGCGGTAGCGCCGGTTCGAATCCGGTCGGGGGTACTGACTGGTCTAAACCATCATTGGTCTATGGTGTAATTGGCAGCACGACTGATTCTGGTTCAGTTAGTCTTGGTTCGAGTCCAGGTAGACCAGCTCGGATCTGCGGAAACGTAAGATCCTCGCCCCCGTTGTGTAGCGGCCTAGCACGCCGCCCTCTCAAGGCGGTAGCGCCGGTTCGAATCCGGTCGGGGGTACAACAGGACGAAGGCCCTCCACCTCGGTGGAGGGCCTTCGGCGTTGGAGGGCCCTCACCGTCACCCGAAGCCGTACCGCCGCGCCGACTCCTCCTCCTGGGCCAGCCGGTGCAGCGCCTGGAGCATCGGCTCGACCAGCACCGCCGAGATCACCGCGCTCTCCGCCTTCTCCGCCTCCGACGGCTGCGCCTCCACGAAGTCCAGGTCGTACCGCGCCGCCTCGTGCATCAACATCGCGTAGAAGACCAGTCGTTGGGCGTCCCAGTCGTAGCCGAGCCGGCGGAACGCGGCGATCGCCACCACCAGGGAGCGGTACGAGGGGGAGACGGTGGTGAGCATCCGGGCGTTGGCCCAGCCCAGCACCTCCAGCAGCCCGTCCGCCTCACGGTGGGCGGCCTGCACGTACTCGTCGTCCTCGTCCGGCTCCGGCACCTGCGGCAGCGCCCACAGGGCGGCGCCCAGCCTGATGGTGCGGCCCAGTGAGTCGTCGTCGACATGCTCCAGCACCTCCCGCACCGTCGCCACCGGCAGCCGGCCGACCTGGATCATCGCGCGCACCAGCCGCAGCCGGCGCAGATGCTCCTCGTCGTACTCGGCGGTCGTCGCGTTGACCTGGTGGCCGGGCGCCAACAGCCCTTCGCGCAGGTAGTACTTGATCGTCGCGGTCGACACACCGCTGCGCTCACTCAGCTCGGCAAGCCGCATGCCTTGCGCCTCTCCTTGGGAAGTGCCACTATCCAAGCATTGAATGGAAGGATAGTGCTGCTATCCGATCGGACGAGAGGGTCGCGAATGTCCACCAGACCGGTTCCGGACCGCACCACCGCGGCGGCAGAGGGTGACGTGGTGGTCCTGCTGATCGGCATGCGCATCAACCGCTTCTGGGCGGTGCACCAGTGGCTCCCGGTCCTGCTGGCGATGCTGCGCATGCTGCGGGAGCTGGCTCGCGACCGGAGCCGGGGACTGCTGGGGCGGATCCTGCTGACCGCCTCGCCGCGCACGTACTACGTCGTGCAGTACTGGGAGTCCAAGGAGAAGCTCTACGCGTACGCGACCGCGCCCGACGCCTTCCACCACCGGGCCTGGGCGCTGATCAACCGCAAGGAGAAGGCCGGGAAGGTCCGGGGGCACGTGGGCATCTGGCACGAGACGTATGTCGTGCCGGAGGGTTCGTACGAGTCCGTCTACGGCGACATGCCGCCGTTCGGCCTGGCAGCGGCGCACGGACAGGTACCGCTGGAGCGCCGGGGCCGATACGCGAAGGACCGGCTCGCATACCGGTCGCGGCGGACGCCCGAGACCGAGAAGGCCGGCTGAGGCGGGGGGACGGCGGGAAGGCCTGCCGCGGCGTCGACGACGGCTTGGGCGTGCATACGGCCCGGGTGGCGTGTCAGGCGCTCGACGGGGCGGGGCCACCACGCGGTTGGATGGGTCGCGCATCGGGCGCGGAGGTGGACGCGACGCCCGGCTCGCGCTCGCCGATGGGCTGGGCCCAGCCGCGGCGCCGTACGCCTGACAGGGCTGTTGCCGTGGAACGGGGGCGTGGGGGAGGGCCTGCCGCGGCGTTGGGGCGGGCCTCCCCGGTGCGTGTTCCGAGGGTGCGAAGGGGTCAGCCGGAGCGGCGCAGTGCCTCGGAGAGGCGGCCGGCGGCGTCGATGACCGCCTGGGCGTGCATACGGCCCGGGTGGCGCGTCAGGCGCTCGATGGGGCCGGAGACGGACACCGCGGCCACCACGCGGTTGGACGGGCCGCGCACGGGCGCGGAGACGGACGCGACGCCCGGCTCGCGCTCGCCGATGGACTGGGCCCAGCCGCGGCGCCGTACGCCCGACAGGGCCGTCGCCGTGAAGCGAGCCCCCTGCAGTCCCCGGTGCAGGCGCTCCGGCTCCTCCCAGGCGAGCAGGATCTGCGCCGAGGAGCCGGCCTTCATGGTGAGGGTGGAGCCGACCGGGACGGTGTCCCGAAGGCCGGACAGCCGCTCCGCCGCGGCCACACAGATACGCATGTCACCCTGGCGCCGGTAGAGCTGCGCGCTCTCGCCGGTGACATCGCGGAGATGCGTGAGCACCGGGCCCGCCGTCGCCAGCAGGCGGTCCTCGCCCGCCGCCGCGGCCAGCTCGGCCAGGCGCGGCCCGAGGATGAACCGGCCCTGCATGTCGCGTGCCACCATGCGGTGGTGTTCCAGAGCCACGGCAAGCCGGTGGGCCGTGGGTCGTGCCAGTCCGGTGGCCCCGACCAGACCCGCGAGGGTGGCCGGACCGGACTCCAGAGCGCTGAGGACAAGGGCTGCCTTGTCCAGAACGCCGACGCCGCTACTGTTGTCCATGCAACGATACTCACGTCTCACTCTGTGAAACGCAAGTTCAATTTTCCGTGAGACGCGCAACCCTTGTACGAACAGCGGCCCGCGCACCGAACGGGCCTGGCGGCAGGCGCCCGGCACAGGGTGCGGGGACCGCCTCCCAAGATCTCTAGTTGGGCCGGCGCACCTTTGCCGGCCGGAGGGAAAGCGATGGGTAGGACACTCGCGGAGAAGGTCTGGGACGACCATGTCGTCCGGCGCGCCGAGGGCGAGCCCGACCTCCTCTTCATCGATCTGCACCTGCTGCACGAGGTGACCAGCCCGCAGGCTTTCGACGGCCTGCGCCTCAGCGGCCGCCCGGTGCGCCGTCTCGACCTCACCATCGCGACCGAGGACCACAACACCCCGACCCTCGACATCGACAAGCCCATCGCGGACCCGGTCTCCCGCGCCCAGCTGGAGACCCTGCGCAAGAACTGCGCCGAGTTCGGTGTGCGGCTGCACCCGCTGGGCGACGTCGAGCAGGGCGTCGTGCACGTCGTCGGCCCGCAGCTGGGTCTGACCCAGCCCGGCACGACGGTCGTCTGCGGTGACTCCCACACCTCCACGCACGGTGCCTTCGGCGCGCTGGCGTTCGGCATCGGCACCTCCCAGGTGGAGCATGTGCTGGCCACCCAGACGCTCCCGCTGGCCCGCCCGAAGACCATGGCCATCACGGTCGACGGCGACCTGCCCGAGGGCGTCACCGCCAAGGACCTGATCCTGGCGATCATCGCCAGGATCGGTACGGGCGGCGGCCAGGGCTACATCCTGGAGTACCGCGGCTCCGCCATCGAGAAGCTCTCGATGGAGGCCCGCATGACCATCTGCAACATGTCGATCGAGGCCGGCGCCCGCGCGGGCATGATCGCCCCCGACGAGACGACCTTCGCGTACATCAAGGGCCGCGCCCACGCCCCCGAGGGCGAGGACTGGGACGCCGCCGTGGCGTACTGGAAGACCCTGAAGACGGACGAGGACGCGGTCTTCGACGCCGAGGTGCACATCGACGCCGCCGCCCTCTCGCCGTTCGTCACCTGGGGCACCAACCCCGGCCAGGGCGCGCCGCTTTCGGCGTCCGTCCCCGACCCGGCTTCGTACGAAGACGCTTCGGAGCGCCTGGCCGCCGAAAAGGCCCTGGAATACATGGGGTTGGAGGCCGGTCAGCCGCTGCGCTCCATCAAGGTGGACACCGTCTTCGTAGGCTCCTGCACCAACGGCCGCATCGAGGACCTGCGCGCCGCCGCCGAGATCGTCAAGGACCGCAAAGTCGCCGACGGCGTACGGATGCTGGTCGTCCCGGGCTCCGCGCGCGTGGGCCTGCAGGCCGTCTCCGAGGGCCTGGACGTGGTCTTCAAGGAGGCCGGCGCCGAATGGCGGCACGCGGGCTGCTCGATGTGTCTGGGCATGAACCCGGACCAGCTGGCCCCCGGTGAGCGCTCCGCGTCCACCTCCAACCGCAACTTCGAGGGCCGGCAGGGCAAGGGCGGCCGTACGCACCTGGTGTCGCCGCAGGTCGCGGCCGCGACGGCCGTCCTGGGCCACCTGGCGTCCCCCGCCGACCTGTCCGCCGACACCCCCGCGCCCGCTGGAGTCTGATCAGTCATGGAAGCATTCACCACCCACACCGGCCGGGCCGTCCCGCTGCGCCGCAGCAACGTCGACACGGACCAGATCATCCCTGCTCACTGGCTCAAGAAGGTGACCCGGGACGGTTTCGAGGACGGGCTGTTCGAGGCCTGGCGCAAGGACGAGAGCTTCATCCTCAACCGGCCCGAGCGCAAGGGCGCCACGGTCCTGGTCGCGGGCCCCGACTTCGGCACCGGCTCCTCCCGTGAGCACGCAGTCTGGGCGCTGCAGAACTACGGCTTCAAGACGGTGATCTCGTCCCGCTTCGCCGACATCTTCCGGGGCAACTCGCTGAAGAACGGCCTGCTCACAGTGGTTCTGGAGCAGAAGACCGTGGACGCGCTGTGGGAGCTCACCGAGAAGGACCCCACGGCCGAGATCACGGTGGACCTTGAGGCCCGTGAGGTGCGCGCCGAGGGCGTCACCGCCTCCTTCGAGCTGGACGAGAACTCCCGCTGGCGGCTGCTGAACGGCCTGGACGACATCTCCATCACCCTCCAGAACGAGGCCGACATCGCCACGTACGAGGCCAAGCGCCCGTCGTACAAGCCGCGGACGCTCCAGAGCTGACCGGCGCCTGATCCAGGTCTGATTTCGGCCACCGCAGCGCCTCTTCTGTACCCCCGATCGCCACGATTGGGGGTACAGCCATGTCTGCACCCGAACGGCCCCGCGCGTTCTCGCACGTCGGCCCAACTTCCCACGTTACGAAGGCTGTTGCCGGGGTACGTGAGTGCAGTATCCGCGTCCTTCGCAAGTGCCCGGAAGGCCATTTGAGGCGGCAGTTGCACCCTGCGCAGGCGACAACTCGCCCCAGATGGCACAATCTGTGCATGGAACACGACGGCCAACTCGAGCTCTATGCGGCGGTCGCGGACCAACTGAAGGAAGCGCACACAAGAGTGCGCGCACTGCAAGTCCCGGAGGGCGTACGGATGGCGCTGACCCGGAAGCTGCTGGTCATTACGGCCGCGGCCAAGCACGATCTCGCCGATGCGGCAAGGCGTCTGGAGCGGTTCACGGCGGACCTCGACGAGGGTCGATTCCCCGACGAGGAAGGCTGAACCGCACGAGACAGCCGAGTCCGTTGCGGCGCACGGGTGATAAGCCCGTTTCGTGTTTGATTTGCGGTATATATCTGCCTAACGTGCGAAAAAGCTTGAACACTTTCGTTCTGGCGATGTCTCCGAAGGGGAAGACGTGAACAAGGCGCAGCTCGTAGAAGCGATTGCCGACAAGCTCGGCGGCCGCCAGCAGGCCGCCGACGCTGTCGACGCGGTCCTGGACGCCATCGTCCGCGCGACGGTCGCCGGGGACCGGGTCTCGGTCACCGGTTTCGGTTCCTTCGAGAAGGTGGACCGTCCCGCCCGCTACGCCCGCAACCCCCAGACGGGCGAGCGGGTTCGGGTCAAGAAGACCTCCGTGCCGCGCTTCCGCGCCGGTCAGGGCTTCAAGGACCTGGTGAGCGGCACGAAGAAGCTCCCGCGCGGCGGCGAGGTCGCCGTCAAGAAGGCACCCAAGGGCAGCCTGACCGGCGGCGCGGCCGCGACGGTCAAGAAGGCCGCCGCGAAGAAGGTCACCGCCAAGAAGGCGGCGGCCAAGAAGGTCACCGCCAAGAAGGCGGCACCCGCGAAGAAGGTCACCGCGAAGAAGACCACGGCGAAGAAGACGACCGCCAAGAAGACCACGGCCGCGGCGAAGAAGACCACGGCGGCGGCGAAGAAGACCACCGCCAAGAAGGCCCCGGCGAAGAAGGTCACGGCCAAGAAGGCCCCCGCCAAGAAGTCGACGGCACGCAAGACCACCGCCAAGAAGGCCACCGCCCGCTGATCAGCAGGGCGCAGGGCACTCACACGCCGGGCCGGACTCCCCTCGGGAGCCCGGCCCGCGGCGCGTTCAGAACGTCTGCAGGGTCACCAGCGTGATGCGGAGGTCCTTTCCGGAGCCCTCCGCCGGTTCCGTCTCGATCCGTACGCGCTGGCCGGGGCGCAGCAGGCGGAGGCCTCCGGCGTCGAATGCGGGGGCGTCGAAGGGCAGCGGGGTGCCGTCGTCGAGCAGCACCTGACCGCTGCGGGTGTTCGGGTCGTACGTGTATGCCGTCGCGTGCATGACGGTCAGCGTAGTGCCCCCGGCGGCTCGCCGTCGGGCTGCGGGCCGTCTGCCGACTGCGGGTCTGTCGTGGCTGGTCGCGCGGTTCCCCGCGCCCCTGGGCCCGGCGCCCCGCGCCGGGCGTCTCAGGACCCCGGTATCAGCAAGCCCGCCGATACCGACGCCGTGTGGGGGCCCACCCCGAGGGCCAGGGCCGCTCGTAGGTCATCGCCCGTGTCCACGTCCTGTCGTACCGAGTCGACCGCTTCGAGGCGGAGTTCCACCGCCCCCGAGGCGCGGTGCCGGGACCGGGAATCGGTGCCGAATGCCGGGTCCAATTCCCGGTCCGGGGCCGCCGCCAGCAGGGTGGTCCCGATTGCGGCCGCATCGGCGAGAAAGGCACGCGGGAATTCCGCCGCGGCCGCCAGCACCCGGGACAATTCCGCGGGCCGCAGGGCCGGCAGGTCGGCGTTCAGGGCCGCCACGGGAGTTCCCGGACGCGACGACCGTACGACCCCCGCTCCGTGCGCCAGCGCGGCGTTCAGGCCGCCGGCCGGCTCGTCCGGGACGATCCGGGCACCCAGCGCCGCCAGCTCGCGCCCGGCCAGCTCGTCGTCCGTGACGACCGCCACATCCTTGACCTGCGGACATGCCAGCGCCGCGGCCACCGTGTCCTGCGCGAACGCGAGTGCCAGTGCCGGGCGCACCCCGTCGGCGGCGGTGTCCGAGAGCCTGCTCTTGGCCCGCGCGAGGGGCTTGAGGGGTATGACCAAGGTCCACTGCACCGACGTACCGTCCCTCTCTTGTTGCGGACATTGTCACCCGGGTCATCCGGCGGTTCCGGTCATCGGGCGTACGGTGTCCTCGACAGACCGGCGGCCCGGGGCGACACTTGTGCGGCCCCCGCACCCGGGGAGAAGGCCTAGAGGAAGGTGTCCGTGTGTCCCGCCGCAGAATCGGGTTCTGGTACCGCTTCGCAGCGGTCCTCTGCAAACCGCCGCTGGTGGTTCTGCTCAAGCGGGACTGGCATGGAATGGAGAACATTCCGGCCGACGGCGGATTTATCACCGCGGTGAACCACAATTCACACGTCGACCCCTTCGCGTACGCGCACTATCAGTACAACACCGGACGGGTTCCGCGATTCCTGGCGAAGAGCGGGCTTTTCAAGAAGGGATTCGTCGGGGCCGCGATGCGCGGCACCGGGCAGATCCCCGTCTACCGCGAGAGCACCGACGCGCTCAGCGCGTTCCGGGCCGCGATCGACGCCGTGGAGCGCGGTGAGTGCGTCGCCTTCTACCCCGAGGGCACCCTCACCCGCGACCCGAACGGCTGGCCCATGACCGGCAAGACCGGTGCCGCGCGCGTGGCGCTGCAGACCAAGTGCCCGGTCATCCCGGTCGCCCAGTGGGGCGCCAACGAACTGCTGGCGCCGTACGCCAAGAAGCCCGACCTCTGGCCGCGCAAGACGCACCGCGTCCTCGCGGGCCCGCCGGTCGACCTGTCGCGCTTCTACGACCAGGAGATGACTCCGGAGCTCCTCAAGGAGGCCACCGAGGTCATCATGGCCGCCATCACCCGCCTGCTGGAGGAGATCCGCGGCGAGAAGGCGCCCGAAACGCCCTACGACCCGCGCCGGGAGCGGATCGAGCAGCGACGCAGGACCGCGGCGCAGACGCAGACCCAGAGCAAGCAGGCAGAAGGGCAGGGACAGGGCAAGTGAGCAAGCCGGTCAAGGCAGGGGTCTTCAGCGCCGGTTCGTGGGGCACGGCCTTCGGCATGGTGCTCGCCGACGCGGGCTGCGAGGTCACCGTCTGGGCGCGCCGCGCGGAGGTCGCCGAGGCGATCAACTCCACCCGGACGAACCCGGACTACCTGCCGGGCGTCGAGCTCCCGGAGAACCTGCGGGCCACCACCGACCCGGCCGAGGCCGCCGCAGGCGCCGACTTCACGGTCCTGTCGGTCCCCTCCCAGACCCTGCGCGCCAACCTTGCGGAATGGGTTCCGCTGCTCGCCCCCGACACCGTTCTCGTCTCCCTGATGAAGGGCGTCGAGCTGGGCTCCGCGATGCGGATGAGCGAGGTCATCGACGACGTCGCCAAGGTCGGCCAGGACCGTATCGCCGTGGTCACCGGGCCCAACCTGGCCCGGGAGATCGCCGCGCGCATGCCCGCCGCCGCCGTGGTCGCCTGCACCGACGAGGCGGTCGCCCAGCGGCTCCAGGCCGCCTGTCACACGCCGTACTTCCGCCCGTACACCAACACCGACGTCGTCGGCTGCGAACTCGGCGGCGCGGTCAAGAACGTGATCGGCCTCGCGGTCGGCATCGCCGACGGCATGGGCCTCGGCGACAACGCCAAGGGCTCGCTCATCACCCGCGGCCTCGCCGAGACCACCCGGCTCGGCCTGGCGCTCGGCGCCGACCCGCTGACCTTCTCCGGACTCGCGGGCCTGGGCGACCTGGTGGCCACCTGCTCCTCGCCGCTCTCCCGCAACCACACCTTCGGCACCAACCTCGGCAAGGGCATGACCCTGGAGGAGACGATCGCGGTCACCAAGCAGACCGCCGAGGGCGTCAAGTCGTGCGAGTCCGTGGCGGATCTGGCCCGCCGGCACGGCGTCGACATGCCCATCACGGAGACGGTCGTGGACATCGTGCACGAGGGCAAGCCGCCGGTGGTGGCCCTCAAGGAGCTGATGTCGCGCAGCGCAAAGCCGGAACGACGCTGAGCGATCCCGCCTGTAGGACGCTGTCTCGGGGCCCTACCACCGGGTACTCTCAACGCGATATGAGCACCGAGAACCTCCCCCAGAGCCCTGAGCAGCCGTCCCGCAAGCCGCGCGTGGCCGTCGTGTTCGGCGGGCGCAGCTCCGAACACGGGATCTCCGTGGTCACCGCTGGCGCCGTACTACGCGCCATCGACCGGACGAAGTACGACGTCCTCCCGATCGGCATCACCCGGGACGGCCGTTGGGCGCTCACCGCCGACGAGCCGGACCGGATGGCCATCACCGACCGCCGCACCCCGACCGTCGAGGAGCTCGCGGAGTCCAGCGAGGGCGGCGTGGTGCTCCCCGTCGACCCCGCCAACCGCGAGGTCGTCTACAGCGAGCCCGGATCGGTGCCCAAGGCCCTCGGCGAGGTCGACGTGGTCTTCCCGGTGCTGCACGGCCCCTACGGCGAGGACGGCACCCTCCAGGGCCTCCTGGAACTCTCCGGCGTGCCGTACGTGGGCGCGGGTGTGCTCGCCTCGGCCGTCGGCCAGGACAAGGAGTACATGAAGCGGGTGTTCACCTCCTTCGGGCTCAAGGTCGGCCCGTACGTGGTGATCAGGCCCCGCGAGTGGCAGCAGGACGAGTCCGCCGCCCGCAAGAAGATCATCGACTTCGCCGGCGAGCACGGCTGGCCGCTGTTCGTGAAGCCCGCGCGCGCGGGTTCGTCGATCGGCATCACCAAGGTCGACGACCTGTCCGGCCTGGACGAGGCGATCGCCGAGGCGCAGAGCCACGACCCCAAGATCCTGGTGGAGGCCGCGGTGCGCGGCCGCGAGATCGAGTGCGGCGTCCTGGAGTTCGAGGACGGGCCGCGGGCCTCCGTGCCGGCCGAGATCCCGCCGCCGGACGCGCACGCCTACTACGACTTCGAGGCCAAGTACATCGACTCCACGCCCGGCATCGTCCCGGCGCCGCTCACCGACGAGGAGACCGCCGAGGTGCGGCGGCTCGCGGTGGACGCCTTCGAGGCGGCCTCGTGCGAGGGTCTGGTCCGCGCCGACTTCTTCCTCGCCGAGGACGGCGAGTTCGTGATCAACGAGATCAACACGATGCCCGGCTTCACGCCGATCTCGATGTACCCGCAGATGTGGCAGGCGACCGGGATCAGCTACCCGGAACTGGTGGACCGGCTGGTCGAGGCCGCGCTGCGCCGCTCGACCGGGCTGCGCTAGAGAGTCGGCCCGTGGCGATGGGGTCGGGCCTGCCCGGTCGGCGAAAACCAAGCTGGCTGGGCCTGCCGCCGGGCCGGCGGGATGTCAGGTCTGTGGAGCTGGTGTAAGACCGATGGTTGGCACTCCAACCCTTCGCCGTCAGTTCGGGTCGGCAGCTGTCGATGAAGCAGAAGGCCAACCCGTGGGGGTTGAATCCCCTGCTCCGGCTGGGGGAGAAGTCAAGTCATGGAGGCGATCCCCGTGGGGATCGCCTTTTTGACGGAAGCCGCCATCTCGGCGAGCACCCGGGCGCTGTCGTCCTGACTCGACAGTTCCTTCGGCAGGATCAGCTGCACATAGGCTTCGCGCTGGGCCGTGGTGAACCGCCACGTCCCGTCGTCCTGCTTCTCCATGAGCCAGTCGACGCCGTCGACGGCGCCGCCGATCGCGTTCGGGTCGGTGCCGTGGGCCACCTTGGGGTCGATCATCTTGGGCGGCCGCACGACACCGCAGCGCAGTATGATCGCCGGGCTTCCCCAGCCCGCCGTGTAGGCGGACCGGGGTTCGGGGTCGTTGCGGCTCCGTCCGTCCAGCTTCTTCGGCAGCACCTCGTGCAGCTCGCGGCACAACCCGGCCGTCTTCGCGTCGGGACTGGGAACCGCGACGGTGGCACTGTCGTCTGCTGATGAGCAGCCCGCGACGGAGATCAGCAGGGCCAGCGCGGGCAGACCGATGAGCCGGTGACGGAACATGTTCACCGGCCAAGGGTAGACGGGGGCTACAGATGCACGACCGGGCAGGTCAGGGTGCGGGTGATGCCGTCCACTTGCTGGACCTTGGCGACCACCATGCGCCCGAGGTCGTCGACGGTGTCGGCCTGCGCCCGCACGATGACGTCGTACGGTCCGGTCACGTCCTCGGCCTGGATGACTCCAGGGATCTTGCTGATCGTCTCGGCGACGGTCGACGCCTTGCCGACCTCCGTCTGGATCAGGATGTACGCCTGTACCACGGAACCTCCAGGGCGGCCACGAGGATCATGTGGGGAAAAGGAACGCCACGGTATCGCGTCGTCGCTCGCCGCGGGGAGACCTGCGCAGGCCCGGACATCCGCGCCGGGGTGCAGGCACGACAGAAGTTGACGGTCACCTCGACCGTATCGAGGACGATGATGGTGCGCGAACGGGCACGGACAGGGACAGAAGGGGCGAAGGGTCAATGAAGGGCACTGTTGGTGAGCTCGGGGAGTTCGGGCTCATCAGGGAGCTCACCTCCCGTCTGACGACCACCCCGGTGGTCCGGGTCGGTCCCGGCGACGACGCCGCGGTGGTCGCCGCGCCCGACCGCAGGGTCGTGGCGAGCACCGACATCCTCCTGGAGGGGCGGCACTTCCGCCGTGACTGGTCCACGGCGTACGACGTGGGGCGCAAGGCGGCCGCGCAGAACCTCGCGGACATCGCGGCCATGGGCGCCGTACCGACCGCGCTGCTGCTCGGTCTGGTCGTCCCCGCCGAACTCCCGGTCACCTGGCCCAGCGAGCTGATGGACGGCCTGCGCGACGAGTGCCAGGTCGCGGGCGCCGCCGTGGTCGGCGGGGATGTCGTACGGGGCGACACGATCATGGTGTCGATCACCGCGCTCGGCGATCTGCGCAACCAGGAGCCGGTGACCCGGGCCGGAGCGCAGCCCGGCGACCTCGTCGCGGTGACCGGCTGGCTCGGCTGGTCCGCGGCCGGGTACGCGGTGCTCTCGCGCGGCTTCCGCTCGCCGCGCGCCTTCGTCGAGGCCCACCGCCGCCCCGAACCGCCGTACCACGCCGGTCCCGCGGCCGCCGGGCTCGGCGCGACCGCGATGTGCGACGTGAGCGACGGACTGATCGCCGACCTCGGGCACATCGCCGAGGCCAGCAAGGTCCGCATAGACATCCGCTCCGGCGCGATCGACATCCCGTCCCAGATGAACGACATCGGTCAGGCCGTCGGCGTCGACCCGCTCCAGTGGGTGCTGACCGGGGGCGAGGACCACGCGATCGTGGCGACCTTCCCGCCGGACGTGAAGCTGCCGGCCCGCTGGAAGGTCATCGGCGAGGTCCTCAACCCCTCGGCGCTGCCCCAGGTGACGGTCGACGGGGCACCGTGGACCAGCAAGGGCGGCTGGGACCACTTCGGGGACATGGAGCCGTGAGCGCCCCGCCGAGGGTCCTGACCGTCGCCGGCTCCGACTCCGGCGGCGGCGCGGGCATCCAGGCCGACCTGAAGACGATGCTCGCGCTCGGTGTGCACGGCATGAGCGTGATCACGGCGGTCACCGCGCAGAACTCCCTCGGCGTGCGGGGGGCCTGGGAGCTGCCGGCGGAGGCGGTGCGGGCCCAGTACCGCAGCGTCGTCGACGACATCGGCGTACAGGCCGTGAAGACCGGCATGCTCGCCTCGGCCGAACTCGTCGAGACCGTGGCCGCGTTGATCGGCGACACGGACGCCCCCGCGGTCGTGGACCCGGTCGGCGTCTCCAAGCACGGGGACTCGCTGCTGGCCGCCTCCGCGCTTGACTCGATGCGCACGAAGCTGCTGCCGGTGGCGACCGTGGCCACCCCGAACCTCGACGAGGTGACCCAACTCACCGGCGTGCGGGTCGAATCGGAGGAGGGGCTGCGGGAGGCCGCGGCCGCCGTGCTGGCCCACGGCCCGCGCTGGGTGCTGATCAAGGGCGGCCATCTGCCCGGAGACGCCGTGGACCTGCTCACCGACGGGTCAGAGGAACACTGGCTGCGGGCGCCTCGGCACGACAACCGGCACACGCACGGCACCGGCTGCACACTCGCGTCCGCGATCGCGGCGGGGCTGGCGCAGGGGCGCTCCGTGCCGGAGGCGGTCACCGAGGCGAAGGCGTACGTCACCGGGGCGATCGCGGGCGGGTTCGCGCTGGGCGGGGGGATCGGGCCGGTGGATCACGCCTGGCGGTTCCGCGCCTGACTCGTAGGAACGGCAAAAAGCCGGCCCACCCGCAGGTGGACCGGCTCGATGCAGCGAACCAGCAGTGGCCGCGCGCTGCGATGTGTCAGCGCGAGACCTTGCCGGCCTTGATGCACGAGGTGCAGGCGTTCACGCGCTTCGGCGTCCCGCCGACCACGGTACGCACACGCTGGATGTTCGGGTTCCAGCGGCGGGACGTACGGCGGTGCGAGTGCGAGATGTTGTTGCCGAAGCCCGGCCCCTTGCCGCAGACGTCGCAGTTGGCAGCCACGGGTCACTCCAAAGACTTCAGATGCACTTACGGTTGATCCCGGCAAGCCGGGACCTAGATTCTAGAACCTGAGATCTTGAGTGGCGTTGCCAGGGGAATGGCCCGATCGGATCGGGCAACCGGAGCAGCATACAACGACTGCGCCCGTACAACGAAACTACCATGGCAGCTCAGGGCCCCGCTCCCGGCCCTCTTCCGGTGGACGGCGACCCGGGGTCTACGCTGCGTCCGACGTCCAGCAGCTCAGGGAGGCGCAGGTGGCGCAGGTGCCGCAGACATTCTTCGATGCTCTCGCGGTACGCACCTGGTGCGGTCTCGCGCTCCGGGCGCTGGGGCAGGCGCGCGAGGAGATCGACGCGATCAACGTGTACCCGGTGGCGGACGGGGACACCGGCACGAACCTGTATCTGACCCTGGAGTCGGCCGAGGCGGCGGTCGAGGCGGTCTTCGCCGGGTACGAGACGGCCCCGGCGAACGGCACGGGGCCGTCGCTGGCCGATGCCGTGCACGCCATGGCGCACGGGGCCCTCATCGGGGCGCGGGGCAACTCCGGGACGATCCTCGCCCAGCTGCTGCGCGGCATGACCCAGGTGCTCACCGCCGACGGTGCGGCCGCCCACACGGACGGCGAAGGGCTGCGACTCGCCCTGAGGCACGCTGCCGACTCGGCCCGCCGGGCCGTGGCCCACCCCGTCGAGGGCACGGTCCTGTCCGTCGCCACGGCCGCCGCCGCCGCGGCCGAGGGCACCGAGGGGGACTGCGGGACGGTTGCCCGCGCGGCCTACGAGGGGGCGCGTACGGCTCTCGCGGCGACTCCGGGGCAGCTGGCCGTCCTGCAGCGGGCCGGAGTGGTCGACGCGGGCGGGCGGGGGCTGGTGGCGGTCCTGGCCGCCCTGGTGGAGACGTTCACGGGGGAGGCGCCGACGGGCGCGCAGGGGGCGGCGCCCGCCTATGTGGGGCACCTGGCGGCCGTCGCGGAGGCGCACGCGCGCGGGGTGGCCGCTTCCGCGGAGGCGACAAGGTGCGGCGACGGGGCGGAGGACGGCGGTCCCGCCTTCGAGGTGATCTATCTGCTGGAGGCCGACGACGACGCCGTGGCACGGCTGCGGGACCGGCTCGACGCCCTCGGGGACTCCCTCGTGGTGGTCGGCGGGGACGGGCTGTGGAACGTCCATGTGCACGTCGACGACGCGGGCGCCGCGGTGGAGGCGGGCGTCGAGGCCGGGCGGCCGTACCGGATCCGGATCACCCACTTCGGGCTCGGCGATGTGCACACCGGCGGCGCCCGGCCGCCCCGCGAGCGGATCCAGCGCGCCGTGGTGGCCGTCGTGCCCGGCGAGGGCCTGGCCGGGCTGTACACCGAGGCCGGCGCCACCACCGTGCTCGCCCGCCCCGGCGAGCCGCCCGCCAGCGGAGAGCTCGTCGAGGCCGTACGACGTGCCCACGCGCGCGAGGTGGTGCTGCTGCCCAACGACGCCGACCTGCGCCACACGGCGGCCGCGGCGGCCGAACAGGCCCGCGCCGAGGGCATTCGCGTCGCCCTCATCCCGACCCGCTCGGCCGTCCAGGGCATCGCCGCGCTCGCGGTCCACGAGCCGCAGCGCCGCTTCGACGAGGACGTCGTCCAGATGACCTCGGCCGCCGGCGCCACCCGCTACGCCGAGATCACCGTCGCCGAGCGCCAGTCCTGGACCATGGCCGGCATCTGCCAGGCCGGCGACGTCCTCGGCCTCATCGACGGCGACGTCGCGGTCATCGGCTCGGACGTCACCGCCGCCGCCGAGACCGTCCTGGACCGCATGCTCCAGGCCGGCGGAGAACTGGTCACCCTGGTCCTCGGCGACGACGCACCGGAGGAGATCGCCGACCGCCTGGAGGCCCGCGTCCGCGAGACCTACCTCGCCGTCGACACGGTGGTGTACCGGGGCGGTCGGCAGGGAGCCCTGCTGCTCATCGGCGTGGAATGAACCGCACGCCCGCCGTGCGGCAGCGCCACCCGACATGAGCACCGCGCGCGACATGAGCACCGCGCGCGTGCGGCCGCGTCCTGATCGTTCAGCTTCCCGCAGGGAGCAGGGACCACGCACGCACCGCACACGCGCGTGCGGCCGCGTCGGCCGGGTGGCGGAGGTCGGCTTCCAGCCACCCTGCGGCCAGTTGTGCTCACGGCTCCGGCAGTTCCAGCATCTGGCTCGCCTCGGCCCTGCGTGCTTGTACGGTCTCGTCCGTGTCGTCGGCCCCTTCGTAGGCCGTCAGTACCGCACGCGCGCGTGCGGCCGCGTCGGCCGGGTGGCGGAGGTCGGCTTCCAGCCACCCTGCGGCCAGTTGTGCTCACGGCTCCGGCAGTTCCAGCATCTGGCTCGCCTCGGCCCTGCGTGCTTGTACGGTCTCGTCCGTGTCGTCGGCCCCTTCGTAGGCCGTCAGTACCGCACGCGCGCGTGCGGCCGCGTCGGCCGGGTGGCCGAGGTCGGCCTCCAGCCAGCCCGCGGCCAGCTCCGCCCCCGTGCGGCTGTGCAGGGCGTCGTCGCCGAGTGAGCCGAATACCGCGGCCGCCCGCTCCATCTGGGCCAGCGCCTCCTCGAACGCGGCCCGGATCAGCTCCTCCTCGGCCTCCTCGGACACCGAGCGGGCCAGCAGGTCGCCGAACTGACGGTGGGTGTGCCCGAGTTCGGCGAGCAGCCGCCCGCGCGTCTCCTCGTCGCCGGCCGCCGCCAGCGCCGTCGCGCACTCCTCGACCGCGCCCGTCATCAGCTCCCGCGCCCCGGCCGGCCCGGCCTCCGTGCGCAGCGCCAGCCATGCGCGGGCACGCAGCGAGCGGACGAGGCCGTGCACATTGCCGAGCGAGCGCCACAGGCCGCCCGCGCGCGCGTAGGCCCGGTCCGCCTCCTCCCGCAGCCCGGCCTGCCCGAGGGACTCGGCGGCGAGGTGGGCGAGCGTCGCGTGGTCCTGCTGCTCGGGCCAGTGCCGGGCAATCTCGGCCGCCCGCAGCCGGCGTTCGGCGGCGGCTCGGTGCTCGCCCAGCTCGCTCAGACAGTCACCGAGCCACCACTGCGTCTGCACGACCGCGCCGTCGCCGTGCGTGTCCGCGTCCAGGTCGGGCAGCGCCGACTCCAGCACCTCGGCGGCCTCGGCGAACCGCCCCTGCCGCAGCAGGAAGCCGCCCAGCTGGTGCCGCGCCCAGGCGCCCAGCGTCGCGCTCTCGCCCGCCTCGTCGGCCCAGTGCGCGGCCTGCAGGGCGTGCTCCGCGGCCTCCGGCACCGCACCCCGGCCGCCCACCACCTCGGCGAGCTGGAGGTGCAGCTGGGCCCGTCCGGTCGCCTCGATGTACGGCCCGCCGTGCTCCAGGGACGCCCGCAGCGCCCGCTCCGCCTCCGCCATGTCGCCGCCCTGGTGCGCGAGAGCGGCCACCCGCACCTCGTACTCCACGCAGAACCACGGCAGCCCGGCCTCCACGAACCCCCGCGCGGCCCGCCGGAACAGCTCCGCCGCGCGCTCCGCGTCCCCGGCGTGCTCGGCCAGCTCCGCGAGCATCGCCCGCCCCTCGGCGGCCCGGGAGGCCAGCCGCACGTCGTCGCCGATGTGCCCGTTCACCAGCGCCAGCAGCTCCCGTACGGCCTGCTCGGCCGCGGCGACGGCACCCGGGGCGTCCTCGTGCACCCGCCGCATCAGGATGCGCGCCCGCCCCATCAGCACGGCCGCCGTCTGCCGTACACCGGTGGCCTCGTCGGCGTACAGGGCGAGGACCTCGTCGTACGGCTCCGCGACCGCCGCCAGCGCCTCGTCGACCTGACCCGACAGGGCGCGTACGTACGCCGCACGCGTGCGTGCCGCCAGTGCCTCCCCGGGGTCGCCCGCCTCCGCGTACAGCCCGGCGGCCCGCTCGAAGAGGCCGACGCCGTCGGGGCCGCGGTCCATCGCCTCGTGGTCGGCGATCTCCGCGCGGTCCCGCGCGTCCAGTTCCACGCCCTCGGCGGCCCGCGCGACCGCCGCCCACGCCTCGATCGCGTGCGGCCTGAGAGCGTCCGACAGCCGACGGGCCTCGGCGAGCAGCGCGGGCAGGTCCGGCTCGCCCGCCGGGTCCGTGACGGGGGCGGGCGGGGGTGCCACGGGGGACTGCGCGGCGGCCGTCCGCACCCCCAGCGGCAGCCGCTCCACCAGCGGCCGCTGTGCCATGCGCGCGCGTACCCGCTCGCCGACGGACGGCGTGCCGTTGCGCCGGTCGAACCGCGCGGCCAGTTCCAGGGCCTCCCCGCGCGCGTGCGCGGCGAGCTCCCGGGCGGTCCACGCCCGCCCGGCCGGCCCCGGCACCCGCTGATCGCCGTGCCCGAGCCCGGTCATCCGGTCCATCAGCAGGGTCACCACGGCCATGAAGTCCAGCCGGCTGCGCGGCTGTCCCGAGTCCGTGAAGTACGCCGGCCGCTCCGCGAGCAGCTCCAGACCACGCGCCTCGTTGCCGGTCAGCGCGCAGAACTCCACATGGTCCGCGTACGCGCCGCGCATGCTCTCCATGGGCCGTACCAGCCGGAAACCGCGCAGATGGTGGGCGCGGGCCTCGTCCACGCGGCCCAGCCGCAGCAGCGGCACCAGCGAGGACGCGAGGACGGTGTGCGGCTCGTGGGCGCAGGTGTACTCGCCCTCCAGGACCGGCCGCCACAGTTCCAGCGCCTCGGCGTCCTGGCCCAGTTCCACCAGCCAGGTGCCCTGCCCGTGCAGCTCGCACGCATGGCAGTCCGCCATCCGGTCCCGGTCGGCGGCCAGCCAGGCGTCGTACGCCCGCCCCGCGCGGTCCAGGTCCCCGACGTGCGCCGCCACACTGAACTCGGCGCCGCGCACCGCCCGTTCCGAGTGCCCGGCCAGCCGGTAGCGGTGCTCCATCTCGCCGAGCCACTTCTCGATCGAGGCGAGCGGGATGTGCGGCTGGTCCAGCATCCCGGCCGACATCCACTTGAAGACCCAGTGCAGCGAGTGTGCCTCGTACTCGTCGAAGTCCTCGGGCCGCTCGTCCCACATGCGCAGCAGCCGCGCGAACGGGACGAACATCTTGTCCTTCTCGGAGCTGTAGTTGTAGACCTTCAGCTGGTGCCCGAGCGCCTCGATCACGGCGAGCGGGATGTTCAGCCGCTCGGCCTCGGCGAGCAGGCGCTCCGCGCGCGCGTTGCGGGCCGGACCCTCCGGCTGCTCGCCGTTCTCGGCCATCGCCCGGCGCAGCTCGTCGAAGTCCGTGATCCCGGTGTCGTCGGTCATCGGTGACCGTCCTCCCCGTGTGTGGCCCACTCCAGGAGGCCGATGAACGCCCGGTTCAGGAGCGCGGAGTCGGCGGGCCGCAGGGGACGCTGCGCCATCAGCAGCGCCTGCCCGTACAGCGACTCCGTCGCGGTGCCGATGAGCTCCGGTTCCGTCAGGGAACTGATGCGCCGGACCAGCGGGTTGAGATGGTTGAGAACCAGACGCGCGCGCGGGGCGCTGCCGCGCAGCGAGCCGAGGATGCCCGCCCACAGGTCGTCGGCCCGCTCCTCGGCCTCGGCCCGCGCCTGCTCGTGCCGGGCCGCCCGGTCGTCCAGGTGCAGCGCGGGCACGGACAGCGGATGGAAGGCGCGCAGTACGACGTCACAGCCCAGCGGGTCGAGCCTGGCCCGCGCGGCCGCCAGGAAGCCGGACAACGCCAGCTCCTCGGCCGGGTCGACCCCGTCCAGATGGGCGGTCACGGTGTCCGCGTCCAGCTCGGCGACCACCGTCCGGGGGCGCACCGACGGCAGCGCCTCGACCAGCTCGCTGTCGTAGGTGTAGCCGCCGTTGATCACCCCGACGCCCTGCGCGGACGCGATCGGCGCGACCTGCCGGTACTCCTCGACCGTCCGCGTGAAGTGCACCACCGGGTGCCGCTGCGCGAACTCCTCCAGGGACAGCCGCCCGTCGGTCGTCTCGAACGGCAGCCACGGCAGCATCGTGCGCAGCATCTCGCTGTCGTGCCGCGCCAGCGACTTCACGCCCAGGTGGTGCACCGACAGGAACGCGGACAGCCGTTCCGGATCGCCCGCCGCGAGCCCCGTCAGCCAGGAGCGAATCCTTTCGCCGAGCGCCTCCCGTACGGCGGCGAGGGTCTCGTCCTCGTACAGCGACTCGCGCGAGGCCGTGGGCCGCAGGCTGTCCGTGTCCAGGACGCAGCGCACGAAGAACGCCCAGTCCGGCAGCAGCTGTTCGGCGCGCTCGGTCAGCAACATGCCCTTCAGGTGCACGCGATGCGTGGCCCGCTGGGCGGGGCTGACCGCCGACGGCAGCACATAGGCCACCCCGCGGATCCCGGCCAGCGGCACGTTCAGCTCGATCGAGTCCAGCGGGGTGAAGCCGAACAGCTCGTGGCAGTGGCGGGCCAGGGCCACCCGGCGGCCGGCGGGTGAGGGGTAGGCGCGGTCCCAGGGCGCCGGAAGGTCGGTGACCGCCTCGTCGCCCACCCGGACGTCGTACGGCAGCAGCGACCCGAAGTCCCGCGCCAGGGTGCGGACACGCTCCGGCGAGAGCCACTCCGCGGCCCCGGCCCGCGCCACCAGGTGCACGGTCGTGCCCGGTTCGGGGCGTGCCTCGTCCGGCAGGGTCCGCACGGTGTACGAGCCGTCGTCGCGCGCGGTCCACTCCACGGGCGGGGCATCCGGCGTACGGGCACTGCGGCTGACGACCCGGATCCGCTCGGCGACCACGAAACAGGCGAGCAGCCCGATGCCGAACTGGCCCAGGAAGTCCGAACGGGCCTCCTGCAGCCCGTCCGCGCGCTTGGAGCTGCGGCCGATGGTCGCCAGCAGGCTGTGCACATCGGACTCGGTGAGCCCGACGCCGGAGTCCTCCACCCGGAGCGATCCGCCGTCCGCGTACAGCCGCACCCGGGCCGGGGCTTCGGGCTCCTCGGCCCGCCTTGCGGTGATGGCGTCCACGGCGTTCTGCAGCAGCTCGCGCAGGTAGACCTTGGGGCTGGAGTACAGGTGATGGGAGAGCAGGTCCACCAGACCACGCAGGTCGACCTGGAACGTATGAGGTGACTGTGATGCCTGGGATGACTGTGAGGTCTGGAAGTCCATCGTCGCAGCGCCGGTGGGGGAGGTGCTTCGGCGCGGGGTCGGGCGGTCCCTGGTGGAGCGGTGACCGCGGGGGATGGCCGGAGCGGGCTATCCTAGAGCCCGAACAGCCCGTCTGACCAGGGGTTTCACGAGACGTATACGGCAATGTCAGTGGCGTGGTGTGCAATGGATCTCGTGCCCGCACTGCAAGAACCACTGAAACAGCCACTGAAGTCAGTGCTCGGCCCCGCCACCGCGAAGGTGATGGCCGAGCATCTCGGCCTGCACTCCGTCGGCGACCTCCTGCACCACTACCCGCGCAGATACGAGGAGCGCGGCCAGCTCACCCACCTCGCCGACCTCCCCATGGACGAGCACGTCACGGTGGTCGCCCAGGTCGCCGACGCCCGCCTGCACTCCTTCGCCTCCGCCAAGGCCCCGCGCGGCAAGGGCCAGCGCCTGGAAGTCACCATCACGGACGGCAGCGGCCGCCTCCAACTGGTCTTCTTCGGCAACGGCGTTCACAAGCCCCACAAGGAGCTTCTGCCGGGCACACGCGCGATGTTCGCGGGCAAGGTCTCCGTGTTCAACCGCCGGCTCCAACTGGCTCATCCGGCCTATGAATTGCTGAAGGGAGACACCGAGGAAGCGGTGGAGACCTGGGCCGGAGCCCTCATCCCCATCTACCCCGCCACCGCCAAGCTGGAGTCCTGGAAGATCGGCAAGGCGATCCAGACGGTGCTGCTCAGCGCCCAGGAGGCCCTCGACCCGCTGCCCGACTCCCTGCGTGAGGGCCGCGGCCTGGTCTCCCTCCCCGAGGCCCTCCTCAAGATCCACCGCCCGCACACCAAGGCGGACATCGCCGACGCCCGCGCCCGCCTCAAGTGGGACGAGGCCTTCGTCCTCCAGATCGCCCTGGCCCGCCGCCGCCACGCCGACGCCCAACTCCCGGCGGTGCCCCGCAGACCGAAGAGCGACGGCCTCCTCACGGCCTTCGACGACCGCCTCCCGTTCACCCTCACCGAGGGCCAGCAGAAGGTCTCCAAGGAAATCTTCGACGACCTGGCGACGGAGCATCCGATGCACCGCCTGCTGCAGGGCGAGGTCGGCAGCGGAAAGACGATGGTGGCCCTGCGCGCCATGCTCGCCGTCGTCGACGCCGGTGGTCAGGCCGCCATGCTCGCGCCCACCGAAGTGCTCGCCCAGCAGCATCACCGGTCGGTCGTCGAGATGATGGGGGAGCTCGCCGAGGGCGGCATGCTGGGCGGGGCCGAGCAGGCCACCAAGGTGGTGCTGCTCACCGGATCCATGGGAGCGGCCGCACGCCGGCAGGCGCTGCTCGATCTCGTCACCGGGGAGGCCGGGATCGTGATCGGCACGCACGCGCTGATCGAGGACAAGGTGCGGTTCCACGACCTGGGGCTCGTCGTGGTCGACGAGCAGCACCGGTTCGGGGTCGAGCAGCGCGACGCCCTGCGCGGCAAGGCGCACTCCCAGGGGGAAAGGCGGACGCCGCACCTGCTCGTCATGACCGCCACGCCCATTCCGCGCACGGTCGCGATGACCGTCTTCGGCGACCTGGAGACCTCGGTCCTGGACCAGCTCCCGGCGGGGCGCTCGCCGATCGCCAGCCATGTCGTCCCGGCCGCCGACAAGCCGCACTTCCTGGCCCGCGCCTGGGAGCGGGTCCGCGAAGAGGTGGCGGGCGGGCATCAGGCGTACGTCGTCTGCCCCCGGATCGGGGACGAGGACGTGGACCCCAAGAAGAAGTCCCCGGAGGACGAGGCCGAGAAGCGCCCGCCGCTCGCCGTCCTCGACGTGGCCGACCAGTTGGCCAAGGGCCCGCTCACCGGCCTGAAGGTGGAGGTGCTGCACGGCCGTATGCACCCCGACGACAAGGACGCCGTCATGCGCCGCTTCGCGGCCGGGGAGACCGACGTCCTGGTCGCCACGACGGTGATCGAGGTCGGCGTCAACGTGCCGAACGCCACCGTGATGGTGATCATGGACGCCGACCGGTTCGGTGTGTCCCAGCTCCACCAGCTGCGCGGCCGCGTCGGCCGTGGCTCCGCCCCCGGCCTGTGTCTCCTGGTCACCGAGATGCCCGAGGCCAGTGCGGCCCGTCAGCGGCTGGGCGCGGTCGCCGCCACCCTCGACGGCTTCGAGCTCTCCCGCATCGACCTGGAACAGCGCCGCGAGGGCGACGTCCTGGGCCAGGCCCAGTCGGGCGCCCGCACCTCCCTGCGGGTCCTGGCGGTCATCGAGGACGAGGAGATCATCGCCGAGGCCCGCGAGGAGGCGGCATCGGTCGTCGCGGCCGACCCGGACCTGGAGCGGCTGCCGGGCCTGCGCACGGCCCTTGACGCATTGTTGGACGACGAGAGGGAGCAGTACTTGGAAAAGGGCTGAGCGGGGCCCGCCCAGGGGCGCGGGGCTGTATGGACTGTGCGGCTACCGCCGCGCGGGCGCGACCAGCCCCCGCACACCCGCACAGGCCGACGGTCATCACGCGCCCACCCCCTTCGCCTGCCAAACTGAACGCAAAGCCGTCCACGAACAAGGACCCCGAAATGACCCGCGTGATCGCCGGCGCAGCCGGTGGACGCCGCCTGGCCGTTCCGCCAGGAACTGGCACCCGCCCCACGTCCGACCGTGCGCGCGAGGGTCTCTTCTCCACCTGGCAGTCCCTGCTCGGCGGCCCCCTGGACGGCGAGCGGATTCTGGATCTCTACGCCGGCTCCGGGGCCGTGGGCCTGGAGGCCCTCTCCCGCGGCGCGAGCCACACCCTGCTCGTCGAGGCCGACGCGCGGGCGGCCCGTACGGTCCGCGAGAACGTACGCAGCCTCGGCCTCCCCGGCGCCGAGGTCAGGGCGGGCAAAGCGGAACAGATCATCAGGACACCGGCGCCGGCCGAGCCGTACGACATCGTCTTCCTCGATCCTCCCTACGCCGTCTCGGACGACGATCTTCGCGAGATTCTGCTCACACTCCGCACGGAGGGGTGGCTCACGGAGGAAGCCCTCGTCACCGTGGAGCGCAGCACCAGAGGCGGCGAATTCCGCTGGCCGGACGGTTTCGAAGCGCTCCGGGCCCGTCGCTATGGCGAGGGAACGTTTTGGTACGGTCGCGCCGCCTCTACGTGCGAAGACGCACGATGACCGGACCGGAGAGCGAGGGATCACAAGTGCGCCGCGCCGTCTGTCCCGGGTCGTTCGACCCCATCACCAACGGACACCTCGACATCATTTCCCGTGCCTCGCGCTTGTACGACGAGGTCTATGTGGCGGTCATGATCAACAAGTCCAAGAAGGGCCTGTTCGAGATCGACCAGCGGATCGACCTGATCCGCCAGGTCACCGCCGAGTACGGGAACGTCCGGGTCGAGGCCTTCCAGGGCCTCCTCGTGGACTTCTGCAAGCAGCGTGAGATCCCCGCCATCGTCAAGGGCCTGCGAGCCGTCAGCGACTTCGACTACGAGCTGCAGATGGCCCAGATGAACAACGGCCTCTCGGGCGTCGAGACCCTCTTCGTGCCCACCAACCCCACCTACAGCTTCCTGTCGTCCTCCCTGGTCAAGGAGGTCGCGACCTGGGGCGGCGACGTCTCCCACCTGGTCCCGCCGGTGGTCCTCCAGGCCCTCACCGAGCGCCTGAAGCAGGACTGAGGGCGCACAGCGAAATCCGCCGGATCCTGACAATCCATCACCCGGTGTCGGACGGTCGCCCCATGGCCGTACAGTCGTCCCGTCCGTCTCCAACACAGCTGTAGAGAGTGGCGAGCACAGGTGGACGTGCAGAAGAAGCTCGACGAGATCGTGGCCATGGTCTCCGGCGCCCGGGCCATGCCCATGTCGGCGTCGTGCGTGATCAACCGCGCCGACCTGCTCGCGATGCTCGCGGAGGTGCGCGAGGCCCTGCCCGGCTCCCTCGCGCAGGCCGAGGAGCTGATCGGCGGCCGCGAGCAGATGGTGGAGCAGGCCCGCCAGGAGGCCGAGCGGATCATCGGGCAGGCGCACGCCGAGCGCGGCTCGCTGATCTCGGACACCGAGGTCGCCCGCCGCTCCCAGGCCGAGGGCGACCGCATCCTGGCCGAGGCCCGCAAGGAGGCCGAGGACGTGCGCGTGGAGGCCGACGACTACGTCGATTCCAAGCTCGCCAACTTCGAGGTCGTCCTCACCAAGACCCTCGGCTCGGTCGGCCGCGGCCGCGAGAAGCTCCTCGGCACCGGCCCCGGCCTCGACGAGCAGGGCTACGAGGACGAGGACGCCCCCGAGCGCAGCCACGACCCGGAGACCCTGCGCCGCGACGCGGACGCCTATGTGGACGCGAAGCTGGGCGCCTTCGAGGCGGTCCTCGCCAAGACCCTGGAGGCCGTCGGCCGCGGCCGCCAGAAGCTGCACGGCCGGATCGCCTCCGACGACCTCGGCGCCCTCGCCGACGACAACACGACCTTCCAGCACTCCAGCGACTCCGACTACCTGGCCGACCTCGCGGCCCTCGCCGAGCAGGAGGAGGCCGCGGCCGAGCAGTCGGCGTCGCCGCAGCAGCCCGTGGCGCAGCAGTACGACCAGCAGCCGGCCTACGGCTATCAGCAGCAGGACGTCTACGGCGGCTACCAGCAGCAGGACTACGCCCAGCAGGACGCGTACGGCTATCAGCAGGCCGACCCGTACGCCCCCGCCCCCGGCTATGCCCCGGCGGAGGGCGCCTCCTTCCAGGGCTACGACGGCGGGCAGGCGGGCTACGACCAGCAGCAGGTCCCGCACCAGGGGCAGGTCCCGCACCAGGGGCAGCAGGGGCACCAGGGCTACTCGCTCGACGAGACCAGCCTCTTCGACACCAGCATGATCACGCCCGAGCAGCTGCGGGCCTACGAGCGGGAACGCGGCCTGTAGGGGGCGCCCCGGAACGCCCTCGCGGGCCGGGGGCACCCACCCGGATTGGGCCGAGAGCGAAAGGTCCAGTATCCTGGCTCTTCGGTCGCGTGTACGTCCGCGATCAGCGCTGCCCGGGAATACCGAAGGGCAGTGTCCCTCTGAGCTCAAAGATCGAAAGCAGGAATGGCCTCTAACGCCCGCCTCGACCACCGCAACCCTCTCGTGTTCGACACGCACGAGCTGGGGAGGCGTCCTGGTGCGCTGCAGCGGCTGACCCGCACGATCGACGCTCCCAAGGACTTCGGTATCAAGGGAGTCGTCGGAGTGCCGGAAGGCGCCCCGGTGGAGCTCGAACTCCGACTCGAGTCGGTCATGGAAGGTGTGCTCGTCACAGGCACCGCCCGTGCACAGGCCGAGGGGGAGTGCGTAAGGTGTCTGGAGCCGCTCGGGTACGAGCTCGAAGCGGACTTCCAGGAGATGTTCTCGTACCCTGACGCCGACGACCGGGGCCGCGTGATCGCGGAGCCGGGCGACGACGCCGAGGACGACGAGGACAGGCTCTTCCTCGAGGACGGACTGTTCGACCTCGAACCGGTGCTGCGCGATGCGGTGGTGCTCGCACTGCCGATGCAGCCGGTGTGCCAGGAAGACTGCCCAGGACTGTGCGCCGAGTGCGGGGCACGCCTTGCGGACGACCCGGACCACCATCACGACGCCGTCGACATCCGTTGGGCGGCTTTGCAGGGACTCGCCGGTTCCATGAAGGACGGCGAGAAGGACGAGATGAGCGGCGCTGACGCGGAAGCGGGCGTCGACGAGAAGCAGGAGAAGTAGCCGTGGCTGTTCCGAAGCGGAAGATGTCGCGCAGCAACACGCGCCACCGCCGGTCGCAGTGGAAGGCTGCGGTCCCCACCCTGGTTGCGTGCGAGCGCTGCCACGAGCCCAAGCAGCAGCACATCGCGTGCCCGTCTTGCGGCACCTACAACAAGCGCCAGGTCCTCGAAGTCTGAGTGGCTAGGTGAGAGGCACTGTGTCCAGTCCCAAGAAGGCGGAAGACGCCAAGGCGGACCCATCCGCCAAGAAGAAGACGGACAGCACGGCCTCGTCCCACACGCTTCTGGAAGGGCGGCTCGGCTACCGGCTCGAGTCCGCCCTTCTGGTGCGTGCGCTGACCCACCGCTCGTACGCGTACGAGAACGGCGGTCTGCCGACGAACGAGCGCCTGGAGTTCCTCGGGGACTCCGTGCTCGGCCTCGTCGTCACGGACACGCTGTACCGCACCCACCCCGACCTGCCCGAGGGCCAGCTGGCCAAGCTGCGGGCCGCGGTGGTGAACTCGCGTGCGCTCGCGGAGGTGGGCCGCGGTCTCGACCTGGGCTCCTTCATCCGGCTCGGCCGTGGTGAAGAGGGCACGGGCGGCCGGGACAAGGCGTCCATTCTGGCCGACACCCTGGAAGCGGTGATCGGCGCGGTCTATCTCGACCAGGGCCTCGACTCGGCGTCGGAGCTGGTGCACCGGCTCTTCGACCCGTTGATCGAGAAGTCCTCCAACCTCGGAGCCGGACTGGACTGGAAGACCAGTCTCCAGGAGCTCACCGCGACCGAGGGGCTCGGCGTGCCCGAGTACCTGGTCACGGAGACCGGCCCCGACCACGAGAAGACCTTCACTGCTGCCGCCCGCGTCGGAGGCGTCTCGTACGGCACCGGCACCGGCCGCAGCAAGAAGGAGGCGGAGCAGCAGGCCGCCGAGTCCGCCTGGCGGTCCATCCGGGCCGCGGCGGACGAGCGGGCCATGGCGGCAAAGGAGGCCAAGGAGGCCCTCGACTCCGCCATGGAGGCCGCCGGCGGCGACGCCGTACCGCCCTCCGCCTCCGCCTGACGAACAGAACAGCGCGACCCGAGCGCCCGCTCCCGCCCCGGGGGCGGGCGCTCGGCTCACATACGGTCCGTTACGGGGGTCACCATGCCCGAGTTGCCCGAGGTCGAGATCGTACGGCGTGGCCTGGAGCGGTGGGTCGCCCATCGCACCGTCGCCGACGCCGAGGTGCTCCACCCGCGCGCCGTACGCCGTCATGTGGCAGGTGCCGACGACTTCGCGCACCGTCTCAAGGGCCGTCGCATCGGCATCCCGAGCCGCCGTGGCAAGTACCTGTGGCTGCCCCTGGAGGACACGGACCAGTCCGTCCTGGCCCACCTCGGCATGAGCGGCCAGCTGCTGGTCCAGCCGCACGAGGCGGCGGACGAGAAGCACCTGCGCATCCGCATCCGCTTCGCGGACGAGGTGGACACGGAGCTGCGCTTCGTCGACCAACGCACCTTCGGCGGGCTGTCGTTGCACGACAACACCCCCGAGGGACTGCCCTCGGTCATCGCGCACATCGCCCGTGACCCCCTCGACCCGCTGTTCGACGACGAGGCCTTCCACCAGGCGCTGCGCCGCAAGCGGACCACCATCAAGCGGGCCCTGCTGGACCAGTCGTTGATCAGCGGAGTCGGCAACATCTACGCGGACGAGGCCCTGTGGCGGGCCCGGGTCCACTACGAGCGCCCGACCGCGGGCTTCACCCGCCCGCGCACCGCCGAACTCCTCGGCCATGTGCGGGACGTGATGAACGCGGCCCTGTCCGTCGGCGGCACCAGCTTCGACAGCCTGTACGTCAACGTCAACGGCGAGTCGGGCTACTTCGACCGCTCACTGGACGCGTACGGGCGTGAGGGCCTGCCGTGCAAGAGATGCGGCACCCCGATGCGCCGCCGCCCCTGGATGAACCGCTCCAGCTACTTCTGCCCGAAGTGCCAGCGGCCACCGCGTGTGCGGGCCGCCTGAACCGACCCGGCCGCTCACGGCTGCCGGGAGTCGTACTCCTGGCGGGCCCGGAGGACGTTGTCCATGGAGTCCTCGACGAAGTGGATGAGGCCCAGCAGCCGTTCGGCGATCTGATGGCCCAGGGGGGTCAGTTCGTAGTCCACGCGCGGTGGGTTCGTCGGCTGTGCCTCGCGGTGCACCAGACCGTCGCGCTCCAGCGCCTGCAGGGTCTGGGACAGCATCTTCTCGCTCACGCCGTCGACACGGCGGCGCAGTTCGTTGAAGCGCATCGAGCCCTCGTGCAGCGCGCCGAGCGTGAGGCCGCCCCAGCGGCCCGTGACGTGCTCCAGCGTGCCCCGCGACGGGCAGGCCTTGGCGAACACGTCGTAGGCGAGGTCCTGCTCCTCCGTGCGCTCCCCGGTGCTGTTCATGTCCCCAGCGTACTCGAACGCAGCGCCAACCGGCAGGTTGCGCTAACTCATGGTTAGTGCTTTCCTTTGCTCACCGCAGTTGAGCTGCCCATTCGAGGAGTACTCATCATGACCACCCCTGTTGTCTCCATCGCCTACCACTCCGGCTACGGCCACACCGCCGTACTCGCCGAGGCCGTCCGCGCCGGAGCGGCCGAGGCCGGAGCCGAGGTGCACCTGATCAAGGTCGACGAGATCACCGACGAGCAGTGGGCGGCCCTCGACGCCTCCGACGCGATCGTCTTCGGCTCGCCGACCTATATGGGCACGGCGTCCGGCGCCTTCCACGTCTTCGCGGAGGCGTCCTCGAAGCGCTGGTTCGGACAGGACTGGAAGGACAAGCTCGCCGCCGGCTTCACCAACTCAGGGTCCAAGAGCGGCGACAAGCTGCACACCCTGCAGTTCTTCCAGATCCTCGCCGCCCAGCACGGCATGAACTGGGTCAACCTCGGCCTGCACCCGGGCTGGAACAACAGCGCCGGCTCCGAGCACGACCTCAACCGCCTCGGCGTCTTCGCCGGTGCGGCCGCGCAGACCAACGTCGACGAGGGCCCGGAGGCCGTGCACAAGGCGGACGTGGCGACGGCCGAGCACCTGGGTCGCCGGGTCGCCGAGACGACGAGGGTGTTCCTTCAGGGACGCGCGACGGCCGCCTGAGCGACCGTCGTCAACGGCACCGGGGGCAGCGGGTCTAGTACCCGAAGTCCTGCGTCCACCAGGGACCGCCGGCGCCGAGGTGCACGCCGACGCCCAGGGTCTTGAAGTCGCAGTTCAGAATGTTGGCCCGGTGCCCCGGGCTGTTCATCCAGGCGTCCATGACCGCGGCCGCGTCGGCCTGGCCCCGGGCTATGTTCTCGCCGCCGAGACCGGTGATGCCGGCCTGGGCCGCCCGGTCCCACGGGGTCGCCCCGTCCGGGTCGGTGTGGTCGAAGAAGTCCCGCAGGGCCATGTCGTCGCTGAAGGCCTCGGCCAGCTTGGACAGCGAACTGTTCGCGGACACCGGGCTGCAGCCCACCTTCGCCCGCTCCTGGTTCACGAGCTTCAGCACATGTGCCTCCGCGGCGGCCGAGGCGGAGATCGTGACCGGCGACGACTTCTTCGGCGGGGCCTTCGGCGCCTTGTTCTGCGGCTTGCCCTTCGGCTTCTTCGACGGCGTGGTGGCCGACGGCTCAGCGGACGGCGGCTTCGTCGGCGTGGGCGCGGAGGACGCCGAGGCGGACGGCGTCGGCGCGACCGAGCGGCGGCGGCGCCGTGGCCCGTCGAGGAGCCGGCGGCCCCGCCGCCATCGCCGTTGTCGGCGGCGCCGGAGGTGCCGCCCTGCTCGGCGGCCGTGTTGCTGGGCGAGCCCGCGGCCTGCACGTTGTCACTGCCGGAGGTGCTGGTGGTGCCGCCGAGCCGGTAGTTGTCGAGGCCGGGCACCGCGCCCGTGGCCACCGCGACCGTGCCGAGGGCGACGGCGGCGGAGACCCCGAGCAGCCCCGTACGCACGGGCGTGGCGGCCTTCTTCTTGCGTCGGTGTCCGCGTTCCCGGGGGGCGAGTGCGGGGCTGAACCCGTCCGCGGGGAAGAGAGCCGTCTCCGTGACCGGCCCGTATCCGTCTTCCGTCGTGTACGGATCTGTCGAGTACGGATCCGTCGCGTACAGATACGCCGAGCTTCTCGCGTTGGTGTCGGCGTACGCCTCCGGGTTCAGATACGGAGCGATGCCCATGGTGGCGTGATCGCCCGCGTACGAGTCCTGCGGGTCGTGGCTCCCCGAGTACGAGCCGTGCGTCTGTGTGACCCCCGTGGCGCGGCTCGTGGCGGCGCGGCCGGCGGCGGAGCGTCGGTGGCGTCCCATGTCCTTGCCTTCCTCGTCTCGCGGTCAACCGCACCCATACGATCTTGTGGGCCAACCCAACTCACTCGATCGAGTGAGTTTCATATGAGATTCATTGGGTGGGGACGGTACCGCATGGCGCCAGAGGAAGAAGTGCCGCGAGTGACATTGGTTGGTTAGGTTGCAGCCATGAGCGAGGATGTGCGACTGGTCGCCTGGGTACGTGGCCGCGTCCAAGGTGTGGGTTTCCGCTGGTTCACGCGGGCCAAGGCGCTGGAGATCGGCGGCCTGAGTGGTTTTGCTCTCAATTTGGGCGATGGACGGGTCCAGGTGGTCGCCGAGGGCTCGCGCGAGGGATGCGAGGGACTCCTCGACTGGCTCCAGGGCAACGACACGCCCGGGCATGTGGACGGTGTCACCGAGATCTGGGACACACCCCGCGGCGGCTACGACGGCTTCGCCGTCCGCTGACCCCCTTCCGTAAAGCCCCGCAGGCCGAAGGGGAGGGGCATGCCACTGGCAGGTGCCCACAGCAGAAACCACCTGGTGGTTGCCAAGAACCGCTTGTCGTGGCAGGCTCCGCAGATACGGATCACCGCTACGCCCCGAGGGCCCCGCAGGACTCGCAGCGCCGCCGCTTCCCGGCCGCGCACGCCCGGGTTGCCCGCCAATACGGGGCGTGATCGTGTTGACCGTCAAACTTTTTGGTGAGACGCTGAAAGCCCCGCGCACCTTAGCTGTTTGGCATGTAGCAATGGCAGAGCAACACTCGAGTGTGTCAAGCACCGCGGGTGCGAATCCCTCACGACCCACACCGCTTCGGTCGGTCACTCAGTGTGGAGGACCATCCATCATGGCAAAGGCGCTTCTCGGTTACGTCGGCGGCTCCGACCCGCGACTCCTCGCCGAGATGCGACGGCTCCAGCAGCGCGTACAGGACCTGGAATCGGAGCTCGTACGAATCCAGGCGGAGAACGACGCGCTGACGGCTGCCGCTTCTCACGACAGGATCATGGAGAGCATCGACGCACACCAGGCGGAGCCTGCGCTCACCTGATCGCTGCATCGCTCCACGACAGCACACGCAGTGGTTGGGCTGCCCGTATCAACCGCTAAGTTGTCAGAGTTGCAAGGGACGCTTCGGCGTCCCTTCTTTCTTGCCCCCGTCTCTGTCTTTACCTACCCCGCGCATCCTTTCACCCTCTTTAACGTCTGATGTGCCCTGCATGTTCATGGGCGAAACCGCGGGGTTGCGAGGGTTCATGGAGTGAGATACCGGCGGAAGGTAGAGTCCAGCGGCGTGCACCTCAAGGCCCTGACCCTCCGCGGGTTCAAGTCGTTCGCCTCGGCGACCACACTCCGGTTCGAACCGGGGATCACGTGTGTCGTGGGACCGAACGGCTCGGGCAAGTCCAATGTCGTGGACGCGCTCAGCTGGGTCATGGGCGAACAGGGCGCCAAGTCGCTGCGCGGCGGCAAGATGGAGGACGTCATCTTCGCCGGCACCACCGGGCGTCCGCCGCTGGGCCGCGCCGAGGTGTCGCTGACCATCGACAACTCCGACGGGGCTCTCCCCATCGAGTACGCCGAGGTCACCATCACGCGGATCATGTTCCGCAACGGCGGCAGCGAGTACCAGATCAACGGCGACACCTGCCGTCTCCTCGACATCCAGGAACTCCTCTCGGACTCCGGCATCGGCCGCGAGATGCACGTCATCGTCGGCCAGGGCCAGCTCGACTCCGTCCTGCACGCCGACCCCATGGGCCGCCGCGCCTTCATCGAGGAGGCGGCCGGTGTCCTCAAGCACCGCAAGCGCAAGGAGAAGGCGCTGCGGAAGCTGGACGCGATGCAGGCCAACCTCGCGCGCGTGCAGGACCTCACCGACGAGCTGCGCAGGCAGCTCAAGCCGCTGGGACGTCAGGCCGCGGTCGCCCGACGGGCCGCCGTCATCCAGGCCGACCTGCGCGACGCCCGGCTGCGCCTGCTCGCCGATGACCTCGTACGGCTCCGGGAAGCCCTGAAGAGCGAGATCGCCGACGAGGCCGCGCTCAAGGAGCGCAAGGAGACCGCCGAACAGGAGCTGAAGAGGGCGCTCCAGCGCGAGGCGCTCCTGGAGGACGAGGTACGGCAACTCACGCCGCGCCTGCAGCGCGCCCAGCAGACCTGGTACGAACTCTCCCAGCTCGCCGAGCGCGTCCGCGGCACGATCTCGCTGGCCGACGCCCGGGTGAAGAGCGCCACCTCCGTGCCCGCCGAGGAACGGCGCGGCCGCGACCCCGAGGACATGGAGCGCGAGGCCGCCCGCATCCGCGAGCAGGAGGCCGAGCTGGAGGCCGCCCTGGAAGCGGCCCAGCGCGCGCTCGACGACACCGTCGCCCACCGCGCCGAACTGGAACGCGAACTGGCCCTCGAGGAACGGCGCCTCAAGGACGTCGCCCGTGCCATCGCCGACCGTCGTGAGGGCCTGGCCCGGCTGAACGGGCAGGTCAACGCGGCCCGTTCGCGTGCCGCGGCCGCCCAGTCCGAGATCGACCGGCTGGCCGCGGCACGGGACGAGGCCCAGGAGCGGGCCGTCGCCGCGCAGGAGGAGTACGAGGCACTGAAGGCCGAGGTCGACGGCCTCGACGCGGGCGACGCCGAACTCGGCGAGCGGCACGACACGGCCAAGCGGCAGCTCGCGGAGGCCGAGTCCGCCCTCACCGCCGCCCGCGAGGCCGTCACCGCGGCGGAGCGCCGACGTGCCGCGACCCAGGCCCGCCACGAGGCACTGTCCCTGGGCCTGCGGCGCAAGGACGGCACCGGCGTGCTGCTCGGCGCCAAGGACCGGCTCAGCGGCCTGCTCGGCCCGGCGGCCGAGCTGCTGACGGTGACCCCGGGCCACGAGGTCGCCCTGGCCGCCGCGTTCGGCGCTGCGGCGGACGCGATCGCGGTGACGACCCCGGCCTCGGCGGCCGAGGCAATCAGACTCCTCCGCAAACAGGACGCCGGCCGCGCGTCCCTCCTGCTGGCGGGAGCACCGGAGGACGTGGCGCCGAAGGGTAGGCCGGGCCGACCCGCCTCCCCGGAAGCCACGGGTACTCCCGGCCCCGTCGGGCTGAGCGCCGACGGGCCCGGACCGGGTGCCCACGGCGCGGCGAACCCGCGGCCACCTGCCGGCGCCGGGGACCCGGGCGTCGACTCCGGCTCCGGCTCCGGCCAGCTGAGCGTGGATGGGTCCGGTGCGGGTGCGGCGAGTGGGGCGGGTTCGTCGGATGGCGTGCGTGGCGCCGGAGCCCTGGCAGCCCCTGGCTCTGGCGAGCCGTGCGTGGGCGGGTTCGATCCGGGAGCCATGACCGGTGCGGCAGGTGGACCGGCCTCCCGGGCTGTCGCGGGCGACGGGACCGGTCGCTTCGGTACGGGTGCGCTGAGTGGGGCGGGTTCGCCGGATGGCGTGCGTGCCGCTGGGGCCCCCGGCTCCGGCGAGGCACGCGTGGGCGGGTTCGATCCGGGTGCCATGACCAGTACTGCGGGCGGAATGGGTGCCCCAGCCGACGTTCATGCCGTCGGCTCCGGTGGGCGGCAGGCGGGCGGCTTCCGTTCCGACGGGCACCCCTTCGCCGCCGACCTCGTCCGTGGTCCCGCCGATCTCATGCCTGCCGTACGGCGCCTGCTGCGCGGGATCGTCGTCGTAGGCACCCTCGAGGACGCCGAGGATCTCGTCTACGCCCACCCCGACCTCACCGCCGTCACCGCCGAAGGCGACCTGCTGGGGGCGCACTTCGCACACGGCGGGTCCGCGGGGGCGCCCAGTCTGCTCGAGGTGCAGGCGTCCGTGGACGAGGCCGCGGCCGAGCTGGCCGAGCTGGCCGTGCGCTGCGAGGAGCTGTCCGAGGCTCAGGGCCGGGCCGCCGAGCGGCGCGGGGAGTGTGCCGCGCTGGTCGAGGAGCTGGGGGAGCGGCGGCGGGCGGCCGACCGGGAGAAGTCGGCCGTCGCCCAGCAGCTCGGACGGCTCGCCGGGCAGGCGCGCGGTGCCGCGGGTGAGGCCGAGCGGTCCACCGCGGCGGCGGCACGCGCGCAGGAGGCGCTCGACAAGGCCGTACAGGACGCCGAGGAGCTCGCCGAACGGCTCGCCGTCGCCGAGGAGATGCCCATCGAGGAGGAGCCGGACACCTCGGCGCGCGACCGGCTCGCCGCCGACGGTGCCAACGCCCGGCAGACCGAGATGGAGGCCCGGCTCCAGGTGCGTACGCACGAGGAGCGGGTCAAGGGGCTCGCCGGGCGGGCCGACTCGCTCGACCGGGGCGCCCGCGCCGAACGCGAGGCACGCGCGCGTGCCGAGCAGCGGCGGGCGCGGCTGCGCCACGAGGCAGCCGTCGCGGAGGCGGTCGGCTCCGGTGCGCGGCAACTGCTCGCGCACGTCGAGGTGTCGCTGGGCCGGGCCGAGCGCGAGCGGGCCGCGGCCGAGGCCGCCAAGGCCCGCCGGGAGCAGGAACTGACCGCCGCCCGCGGCACCGGACGCGATCTCAAGGCGGAACTCGACAAGCTGACGGACTCGGTGCACCGCGGCGAGGTGCTCGGCGCCGAGAAGCGGCTGCGCATAGAGCAACTGGAGAGCAAGGCGCTGGAGGAGCTGGGCGTGGAGCCGGCCGGGCTCGTCTCCGAGTACGGCCCGCATCAGCTCGTACCGCCGTCCCCGCCCGCCGAGGGCGAGGTGCTGCCCGAGGACCCGGAGCACCCGCGCAACCGGCCGAGGCCCTTCGTGCGGGCCGAGCAGGAGAAGCGACTGAAGGCGGCCGAGCGGGCGTACCAGCAGCTCGGCAAGGTGAACCCGCTCGCCCTGGAGGAGTTCGCGGCCCTGGAGGAGCGGCACAAGTTCCTCAGCGAGCAACTGGAGGACCTGAAGAAGACCCGCGCCGACCTGCTTCAGGTGGTGAAGGAGGTCGACGAGCGCGTCGAGCAGGTCTTCACCGAGGCCTACCGGGACACGGCCCGGGAGTTCGAGGGCGTCTTCAGCCGCCTGTTCCCGGGCGGTGAGGGGCGGCTGATCCTGACCGACCCCGACAACATGCTGACCACCGGCGTCGACGTCGAGGCCCGGCCGCCGGGCAAGAAGGTCAAGCGGCTCTCCCTGCTCTCGGGCGGCGAGAGGTCGCTCACCGCCGTCGCGATGCTGGTGTCGATCTTCAAGGCCCGGCCGAGCCCGTTCTATGTCATGGACGAGGTCGAGGCCGCGCTCGACGACACCAACCTGCAGCGGCTGATCCGCATCATGCAGGAGCTGCAGGAGTCCTCGCAGCTGATCGTGATCACCCACCAGAAGCGGACCATGGAGGTCGCCGACGCGCTCTACGGCGTCTCCATGCAGGGTGACGGTGTGTCGAAGGTCATCTCGCAGCGTCTGCGCTAGACCGGTGCGGACTACGCGCATCACGACCTGCACTTCTTGATTTCTTTACTTCTTGAAGCCAACCTCGCCGGACTACGTTCTAAAGTCACATCACTAGCCCTATTGACTTCGATACTTGAAGGCATAGTCTCTGCAACGTTGCTTTTACCTTCAGGTTGAAGGGCTCACCCCACCCCGGCAGCGTTGCCGGGTGCCCGAGGAGTTTTGCGTGACCAGCACAGCGCAGGTACCCAAGTCAGGAGCCGGGACGGCTCAACCCGAACATCTCGGGCACGTCATCTTCATCGCGGCGGCGGCCGCGATGGGCGGTTTCCTCTTCGGCTACGACAGTTCCGTGATCAACGGCGCCGTCGAGGCCATCCGGGACCGCTACGGCATCGGCTCCGCGGCGCTGGCCCAGGTCATCGCCATCGCCCTGATCGGCTGTGCCATCGGTGCCGCGACGGCAGGCCGCATGGCCGACCGGATCGGCCGCATCCGCGTCATGCAGATCGCCGCCCTGCTGTTCACGGTCAGCGCCGTCGGCTCGGCCCTGCCCTTCTCGCTGTGGGACTTCGCCCTCTGGCGCGTCGTCGGCGGCTTCGCCATCGGCATGGCCTCGGTCATCGGCCCCGCCTACATAGCCGAGGTCGCCCCGCCGGCCTACCGCGGCCGCCTCGGTTCCTTCCAGCAGGCCGCGATCGTCATCGGCATCGCCATCTCGCAGCTGGTCAACTGGGGCCTGCTCAACGCCGCCGACGGCGACCAGCGCGGCCGTCTGATGGGCCTGGAGGCCTGGCAGGTCATGCTCGGCGTGATGGTCGTCCCGGCCGTCCTCTACGGTCTGCTCTCCTTCGCGATCCCCGAGTCCCCCCGCTTCCTGATCTCCGTCGGCAGGCGCGAGCGCGCCCGCGAGATCCTCGCCGAGGTCGAGGGCCGGGGCCGTGACCTCGATGCCAGGGTCGCCGAGATCGAGCAGGCCATGACCAGCGAGCACAGGTCCACCTTCAAGGACCTGCTCGGTGGCGGTTTCTTCTTCAAGCCGGTCGTCTGGGTCGGCATCGGCCTGTCGGTCTTCCAGCAGTTCGTCGGCATCAACGTCGCGTTCTACTACTCCTCGACGCTGTGGCAGTCGGTCGGCGTCGACCCGACGGACTCGTTCTT
This sequence comes from Streptomyces sp. HUAS 15-9, assembly GCF_025642155.1. NCBI lineage: Bacteria > Bacillati > Actinomycetota > Actinomycetes > Kitasatosporales > Streptomycetaceae > Streptomyces > Streptomyces qianjiangensis. The sequence continues at coordinate 6,250,141 of NZ_CP106798.1, forward strand.
CTACTCCTTCACGACGTCGATCATCAACATCGTCGGCACCGTGATCGCGATGATCTTCGTGGACCGCGTCGGACGCAAGCCGCTCGCCCTCATCGGCTCCATCGGCATGGCCGTCGGTCTCGCGCTGGAGGCCTGGGCGTTCTCCTACGACCTGGTCGACGGCAGGCTGCCGGCCACCCAGGGCTGGATCGCCCTGATCGCCGCCCATGTCTTCGTCCTCTTCTTCGCCCTGTCCTGGGGTGTGGTCGTCTGGGTCATGCTCGGCGAGATGTTCCCGAACAAGATCCGCGCCGCCGCCCTGGGCGTGGCCGCCGCCGCGCAGTGGATCGCCAACTGGGCCATCACCGCGAGCTTCCCGTCCCTGGCCGACTGGAACCTCTCCGTCACCTACGTGATCTACACGGCCTTCGCGGCACTCTCCATCCCCTTTGTCCTGAAGTTCGTCAAGGAGACGAAGGGCAAGTCGCTGGAGGAGATGGGCTGACCCGCCCCACGGACTCGAGGAGAAGGGCCAAGTCCCCGCTGCCCCTCTCCTCGTACCCCTCCGCCGCCCCGGCCCGGCCACTGCCCGGACCGGGGCGGCGGTGTCATGTCCGGGGGTTCACCAGGTGTCACGTCCGGGGTCTCACCAGATCAGGACGCCGCCGCCGATCTCCAGGGCCCTGTGGGAGCTCTCCTCGATGATCCGCAACCTGACGTCGAGGTTGTCGCGGTGCTCTTCCAGTGTCCGGGGGCGCTCCGTGCCGACGGCGATCGCGTCCAGGTGGGTGCGCAGCGAGGCCACCTCACGCAGCAGGTCCGGCACCTCCCCGGCCTCGACGTAGAGATCGCCTTCGGCCAGCACGGGCAGGAAGCGGGCAGCCGGCGAGCGCACGAACTCCGATCCCCACACCGTCGTACGCCAGGACTCGAAGCCGCCGGAGTGGAACGCGTCGTCCGGCACGTCGAGGATCCGTATCCCACCGTCCGGCTCCCGGACGAACACTTCCACTGTCAGGCTCATGACCCCAGTGGATCACCGGCGGCCCCGACCGGACCACCGGATATCGCCGCCGGTCAGCCACCCACCGCCGGAACCACCCGCTCCGCGAACAGCCGCAGGCTCCGCCACCCCTCCTCCACCGGCATCCCGCCCGCCAGCGGATGGAGGACGAGGCTGTCCAGGCCCTGGGCCGCGCACTGCTGTGGGGTGAGGATCCGGTAGACGCCCTCGGCGCGCAGCTCGTCCACCGTCGTGGCCGCCGACCGCACCGCCGAGCGGATGTCACCGGACTGCCAGGAGGCGTACGTCCGGGCCTCGTGCAGGAAGTGCCGGCCGTACTCGGCCCACGTCCGGTCCGGATCCTCGGCTATGTGCAGGAGCGGGGTCTCGGCGGCGGGCATCATGGTCCAGCCCTCCGTGCCGTACTCGACGAGCCGCTCCTTGTAGTACGTCTCCAGCTCCGGCAGATGCGCGCTGGGGAAGAACGGCAGGCCGAACCGGGCGGCCCGGCGGGCGGCTGCCTTCGAGGAGCCGCCGACCAGCAGCAGGGGGTGCGGATCGGTGTACGGGCGCGGGGTGACCCGTACCGTACGGCCCCGGTACTCGAACTCCTCGCCGGTCCAGGCCTTCAGCAGGGTCTCCAGCAGCTCGTCCTGGAGCCTGCCGCGCCGCTTCCAGTCCACGTCGAACAGGGCGTACTCCTCGGGGCGGTACCCGATCCCGGCGACGGTGACCAGCCGCCCTCCGCTCAGCAGATCGAGCACGGCGATCTCCTCCGCGAGCCGCAGCGGGGTGTGGAGCGGGCCGATGATCGCCGAGACGGTGACCGCGATCCGCCGGGTCGCCCCGAACACCGCGCCCGCGAAGGCGAACGGCGACGGCAGCCAGTTGTTCTCGGCTCCGTGGTGCTCCTCGGTCTGCACGGTGGTGATGCCGTGCTCGTCGGCGTACGCGGCCATCTCCAGGGCGGCCCGGTAGCGGGCGGCGAGCGAGGCGGGGGTCGCGCCGGGTTCGACGAGATTGAAACGTACGACCGTGACGGGCATGGGACGTCCCCCTTCGCCGGGTGGGGTGTCGGCGAGGGAGGAGGTTAGCTGACGGTTCGTCAGATCACCATGGCGGTGGCGTGGGTATCGAGCCGCCCAGGCCGCCTTGGAGGAATCTACGAAAAAACCCTCCCGGCGGATCAAGGGCCCTGCTGGGGGAGGGATGGATACTGGACGCGTTATGGAAACCGTCATCCTTGCTGTAGTCATCGCCGTGGTGGTGCTCGCGGTGCTCGGCGGGCTCGTCGTCGGCAGCCGGCGCAAGAAGCAGCTGCCCCCGCCGCCCCCCGCCACGCCCGACATCACCGCACCTCCGGCCGAGCCGCACGTCGGCGACGAGGCCGAGACGCCGCGCGACGAACCGCGCCGGACGATAGAGGAGGTGGACCTCCCGGACGGCTCGGCCTCCGTCGCCGTCGAGGAACCCCCTGCCGCCGAAGCCGTCGAGGCTCCCGCGATCGAGATCCCGGAGCCCACCGCGGGACGTCTGGTGCGGCTGCGCGCCCGGCTCTCCCGCTCGCAGAACGCCCTCGGCAAGGGCCTGCTCACCCTGCTCTCCCGCGAGCACCTCGACGACGAGACGTGGGAGGAGATCGAGGACACGCTGCTCACCGCCGACGTCGGCGTCCAGCCCACCCAGGAGCTGGTCGAGGGCCTGCGGGAGCGCGTCAAGGTGCTCGGCACCCGCACCCCCACGGAGCTGCGCGGCCTGCTGCGCGACGAGCTCCTCAAACTGGTCGGCACCGATGTCGACCGCACCGTGAGGACCGAGCCCGAGGACCGCAAGCCCGGCATCGTGATGGTCGTCGGCGTCAACGGCACCGGCAAGACCACCACCACCGGCAAGCTCGCCCGGGTCCTGGTGGCCGACGGGCGCACCGTCGTGCTGGGCGCCGCCGACACCTTCCGTGCCGCCGCCGCCGACCAGCTGCAGACCTGGGGCGAGCGGGTCGGCGCCTACACCGTGCGCGGGCCGGAGGCAGGTGACCCCGCCTCCGTCGCCTTCGACGCGGTGAAGGAGGGCAAGGAGATGGGCGTCGACGTGGTGCTCATCGACACCGCCGGCCGGCTGCACACCAAGACCGGCCTCATGGACGAGCTGGGCAAGGTCAAGCGCGTCGTCGAGAAGCACGCCCCGCTCGACGAGGTGCTGCTCGTCCTCGACGCCACCACCGGCCAGAACGGCCTCGTCCAGGCCCGCGTCTTCGCCGAGGTCGTCGACATCACCGGCATCGTGCTGACCAAGCTGGACGGCACCGCCAAGGGTGGCATCGTGGTCGCGGTCCAGCGTGAGCTGGGTGTGCCGGTCAAGCTGATCGGTCTCGGCGAGGGGGCCGACGACCTGGCGCCGTTCGAGCCGGAGGCGTTCGTTGACGCCCTTATCGGGGAGTGAAGTCACCCACCGTATTCGCTACGCCGTCGAGAAGCGCCCGCCCCAAGGTCCAGTTGGGACGGGCGCTTCGCCGTCTGCGCGTACGACCGGGGAATCACCAGGCAGGGCCCTAGGCCCGCGACCGATGCGCCACATAGGCCAGCGTCCCCAGCAGCAGGCGGGCTGCGGGTGGCTTCGACACCGAGTCCAGGGCCGGTGGCCGCAGCCAGCGCACCGGGCCGAGGCCGCCCCGGTCGGAGGGCGGCGCCGTGAGGTACGTACCGGGGCCGAGGCCGTGCAGGTCGAGGGAGGACGGGTCGTCCCAGCCCATGCGGTAGAGCAGCGCGGGCAGTTCTGCGGCGGCGCCCGGGGCGACGAGGAACTGGGCGCGGCCGTCCGGAGTCGCGGTCACCGGGCCGAGAGGAAGGCCCATGCGCTCGAGGCGGACCAGGGCGCGGCGCCCGGCGGGCTCGGCGACCTCGATGACATCGAATGCCCGCCCGACCGGCAGCATCACCGAAGCACCCGGGAACTCGCCCCAGGCCTTGGTCACTTCGTCGAGCGTGGCCCCGGAGGAGATCTGGGGCGCGAACTCCAGCGGATGCGCGCCCGGCGCACCGCAGTCCGCCCGGCCGCACGAACAGGCGCCCGCTGCGGCCCGCGCTCCCGGCACCACGTCCCAGCCCCACAGCCCGGTGAACTCGGCGACGTCGGTGCACTCCGACGAACGGCCGCGCCGACGCGCGCCGGTGCGGATCTCGCGAATACCGCCGATCGTGAAGCCCATGCCCCCTCCAACGGGTCCAGCGCGCCGGTGGTTACGCCACGGAACGGGACGGACGCGGAAAGTGACTCCATGTCACCACAGGTGCCCACGCTCACTGAAGGCAAGCGGCGCGCCGAGGTGACTTCGGTGGTGCACCCGGCGATGTGCGCCCCCGAGTGCACTCCTGCATCCACTCGTGGCCGTCCTGTGTCAAGTGAATCGCGCCTGGGCGACCGTGAGTTCATTCGAAGGGGTGGCGAATGGTGGCGTTTCCGGGATCGCCATGGCTGGACCCGTGATCGTAGGATTACTTTGAGTGCACGAGGCCTGGGGGCACATGCCCTCGTGGGTATGCCGGAGGCAACTCGGCATCCCGTTCGAAGGATGAGAACCAGCGGACGGGCGGCCCTGTTTGACGGCATTCTGATAGGGCTTGGCGCACTCGGCGACAAGTGGTCTCAGGGATGGGGGCGTTCCAGTGGGCGGCAACGGCGGTGGCGGGACGAACGCTGACAAGCGCCCCAATGAGCTGCTCGGCTCGTGGTTCGTGCGCAGTGGCTGGTCCAAGGGCGAGCTCGCCCGGCAAGTGAACCGGCGGGCACGCCAGTTGGGTGCCAACCACATCTCCACGGACACGTCCCGGGTGCGCCGCTGGCTGGACGGGGAGAACCCGCGCGAGCCGATCCCGAGAATCCTCTCCGAGCTGTTCTCCGAGCGGTTCGGCTGTGTCGTCTCCGTCGAGGACCTCGGCCTGCGGCCCGCCCGCCAGTCACCCTCCGCGACCGGGGTCGACCTGCCCTGGACGGGCCCGCAGACGGTGGCCCTGCTCAGCGAGTTCTCGCGCAGCGACCTCATGCTGGCGCGGCGCGGCTTCCTCGGGACCTCGCTGGCCCTGTCCGCGGGCCCGTCCCTCATCGAACCCATGCAGCGCTGGCTCGTCCCCGCACCGTCCGGACAGCTCTCCGAGCCCGAGCCCGAGCCGTACCACGACTCCCGTCGTCCGGGCCGGCTGTCCAAGCCCGAGCTGGACCTGCTGGAGTCCACCACGGTGATGTTCCGCCAGTGGGACGCCCAGTGCGGCGGCGGTCTGCGCCGCAAGGCGGTCGTCGGCCAGCTGCACGAGGTCACCGACCTCCTCCAGGAGCCCCAGCCCGAGGCCACCAGCAGAAAGCTCTTCAAGGTCGCCGCCGAGCTCGCCGAGCTGGCCGGCTGGATGAGTTACGACATCGGACTCCAGCCCACCGCGCAGAAGTACTTCGTGCTCGCCCTGCACGCCGCCAAGGAGGCGGGTGACAAGCCGCTCGGCTCGTACGTCCTGTCCAGCATGAGCCGCCAGATGATCCACCTCGGCCGGCCCGACGACGCCCTGGAGCTGATCCACCTCGCGCAGTACGGCAGCCGGGACTGCGCGAGCCCGCGGACCCAGTCCATGCTGTATGCGATGGAGGCCCGCGCCTACGCCAACATGGGCCAGCCCGGCAAGTGCAAGCGGGCCGTCCGCATGGCCGAGGACACCTTCGCCGAGGTCGACGAGTGGGACGAACCGGACCCCGACTGGATCCGCTTCTTCTCCGAGGCCGAGCTGTACGGCGAGAACTCCCACTCCTTCCGCGACCTGGCGTATGTCGCCGGCCGCAGCCCGACCTACGCCTCCCTGGCCGAGCCCCTGATGGAGCAGGCCGTGGAGCGGTTCGCGAAGGACTCCGAGCACCAGCGGTCGTACGCACTGAACCTGATCGGCATGGCCACCGTGCATCTGCTGCGCCGCGAGCCCGAGCAGAGCACCGCCTATGCCTCCACGGCCATGGGCATCGCCAAGAAGGTCCGCTCCGAGCGGGTGAACACTCGTATCCGAAAGACCGTCGACACGGCCGTGCGCGAATTCGGGCACCTGGCGGAGGTCATCGACCTCACCGAGCAGCTCGCCGTCGACCTCCCCGAGACGGCCGAGGCGGTCTGAGGCCCCGGGAATCGCAGGAAACCCATAGCCCCGGCCGCGGCCGGCCCTCCCGAACTGTCCGACTCGGCTCCCCCACGCCAGGTCCTCGGAAGGCCCGCCGCGGCCGGACCGGTCCGTTGCCGGGGTGATCGGATCTTGGATGTTAAACCTGCGTTACACGTTGGTCGACGTGGCGCCCGTGTGAGTACTGTGACGGCTGTCGCGGAGTCGATCTTCGCGGCAACTCGCATACAAGTCACTGAAGTTGACTCAGTTGCGACAGACGACCGTTACAACGGGGATTCACGGGGACACATGAAGATGAAATCAGTCCTGTCCGCTTTCGCGGCAGGCGTTGCGTCCGTGCTGATCGCGCTCGGCCCGGCGGCCGAAGCCGGCGCGGTCACGAAGACGCAGAGCGTCACTCGGTCCACGGCGGTGGAGGCGCAAGGCGCCGTTTCGGCGAAGAAGGCGCGCAAGCTCTACGACATTCGCATGCGCGTCAAGCCGAACAACCTCCGCGGACACGTCGGCGTCGCCTGGGCGCCCAGCCTGGCGATCAAGGAACTGCACAGGTGCTTCAACTGCACCTTCCCGATCAAGGGCGCACCGAAGAAGTACCCGAAGGAGAACCAGCACCTTTCCCTGAAGGCGTGCGCGGCCGGCCCCTTCGGCTGCAGGAACGCCCCCGTCCGCTACCACGGGGGCGTCAAGAACGGCTGGTACTTCACCGCGGAGAAGGGCCACTTCGACGGGGCCGGCTCCAAGGTCTACTTCCAGTTCTACTCGGAGAAGAACACGCACTACCTGATGCTCCATGTGTGGGCGTACGTCACGCACCCGACGGTGCCGGACGCCATCAACAAGAGCTTCGCCACCGGCAAGTGGCAGGACTTCAACCACAAGATGGGCGTGAAGCTCTGGTGCCAGACCTACGGGCACTGCTGATCCCATAACGCTCGCACGCGTACGAGGGCCGGGTTGGTCGGATGGCTGCCCGGCCCTCGGCGCTGTGGCCTGATTCACCTCGGCGTAACACGGTGGCGGGCTTCGTCACGTCCAAGAAACACTTCTACGCGCTACGTGAAACCGGTCTGGGTCAGTCTCCTGAACACAGTCGGCCCGTTGTCACAGGCATCCGCACAGGGCCGTTCCGCAGAAGGAGTCTCAGGCCTTGAATGTTGGAGATACCGGATTCGTACTGATCAGCGCCGCGCTGGTCATGGTGATGACGCCGGGCCTCGCCCTCTTCTATGGAGGCATGGTCCGCACCAAGAGCACGCTGAACATGCTCATGATGTCCTTCGTAAGCCTCGGCATCGTCAGCGTGCTCTGGGTGCTGTTCGGACACTCGCTGACCTTCAGCGGCGACGTCGGAGGTTTTGTAGGCAACCTCGACCTCATCGGGTTGAAGGGTGTCCACGGCGACACCCTGATGGAGAACTTCGCCGGCCGTAAGATCCCGCTGTTCGCCTTCTCGCTGTTCCAGATGCTGTTCGCGGTCATCACTCCGGCCCTGATGAGCGGTGCGCTCGCCGACCGGGTGAAGTTCAGCTCGTGGATGGTCTTCATCGGCCTGTGGGTCACCGTGGTGTACTTCCCGGTCGCCCACTGGGTCTGGGGCGGCGGCTGGCTCGCCAAGCTGGACCCGGCGGTCATCGACTTCGCCGGCGGTACCGCGGTGCACATCAACGCCGGTGCCGGCGCTCTGGCAGCGGTCCTGGTGCTCGGCAAGCGGGTCGGCTTCAAGAAGGACCCGATGCGGCCCCACAACCTGCCGCTGGTTCTGATCGGCACCGCTCTGCTGTGGTTCGGCTGGTTCGGCTTCAACGCGGGCTCCGAGCTCGCGGCTGACGGCACTGCCGCCAACATGGCCCTGAACACCCAGGTCGCCACGGGTGCGGCCATGCTCGGCTGGCTGGCCTACGAGCGCATCCGCCACGGAGCCTTCACCACGCTCGGTGCCTGCTCCGGAGCCGTGGCCGGCCTGGTCGCGATCACCCCGTCCGGCGGCAACGTCAACGTGTTCGGCGCACTCCTGATCGGCGTGGTCGCGGGAGCGTTCTGCTCCTGGGCGGTCAGTCTCAAGTTCAAGCTGGGCTACGACGACTCCCTGGACGTCGTCGGCGTCCACATGGTCGGCGGCGTGATCGGCACGCTCATGGTCGGATTCCTCGCGACCGGCGGGGCCGGCGGATGGAAGCAGTTCGGCTCCCAGGCCATCGGCGCCTTCTCGGTCATGGGCTACACCTTCGTGGTGACCCTCATCCTGGCCTTCCTGATCCAGAAGACGATCGGGTTCCGGGCCACTGAGGAGGACGAGGTCACGGGTCTCGACCAGACGGCCCACGCCGAAACCGCGTACGACTACAGCGGGGCAGGAGGCGGGCTCTCCGGCGTCGCCGCGGCTTCCGTTCCCACCGCCGAGACCAAGAAGGTGGACGCATGAAGCTCATCACCGCCGTCGTGAAGCCCCACCGGCTCGACGAGATCAAGGAGGCCCTTCAGGCCTTCGGCGTCCACGGACTGACGGTCACCGAGGCGAGCGGTTACGGTCGTCAGAGAGGACACACCGAGGTCTACCGCGGTGCCGAGTACACGGTCGACCTGGTCCCCAAGATCCGTATCGAGGTGCTGGCCGAGGACGACGACGCCGAGCAGCTGATCGAGGTCGTCGTCAAGGCGGCCCGTACGGGAAAGATCGGTGACGGCAAGGTCTGGTCCCTGCCGGTCGAGACGGCCGTCCGGGTACGGACCGGCGAGCGCGGCCCGGACGCGCTCTGAGCCGACCCGCTCGGAGCGGATCCGCCACCGCGGACGGCGGACCCGCTCACCACAGAAGATGGACAGGAGTCGCCGGGTGACGAGTACGGATGTTCGAAAAGACGCGGATGACTCGGGACCCAGCGGCTATGCGGCGGCCCGGCTGCGCCTCCTCACTGAGGGGGCGCGGTCCGGGCCGCCGCGCCGCGCGGCCCTCGCCGAACTGACGGACGAGTGGCTGACGGGACTGTTCACCGCGGCCGCCGACGGCCTCAAGGGCGTCTCACTGGTGGCCGTCGGCGGCTACGGACGCGGCGAGCTGTCCCCACGCAGCGATCTCGACCTCCTGCTGCTGCACGAGGGCGCCGACAACAAGGAGGTCGCCGCCCTCGCCGACCGCGTCTGGTATCCCGTCTGGGACCTGGGCCTCGCCCTCGACCACTCGGTGCGCACCCCGGCCGAGGCGCGCAAGACCGCCGGTGAGGACCTCAAGGTCCAGCTCGGTCTCCTCGACGCCCGCCATGTCGCGGGCGACCTCGGCCTCACCGCCGGACTACGCACGGCCGTCCTCGCCGACTGGCGCAATCAGGCCCCCAAGCGCCTCCCCGAACTCCAGGAGCTGTGCGGCGAGCGCGCCGAGCGCCAGGGCGAGCTCCAGTACCTCCTGGAACCCGACCTCAAGGAGGCCCGCGGTGGCCTCCGGGACGCCACCGCCCTGCGCGCGGTCGCCGCGTCCTGGCTGGCCGACGCCCCCGCGAGGGCCTCGCGGACGCCCGGCGGCGCCTGCTCGACGTGCGCGACGCACTGCACCTGACCACCGGGCGGGCCACCGACCGGCTGGCTCTGCAGGAACAGGACCAGGTCGCGGCCGAGCTGGGCCTGCTCGACGCCGACACCCTGCTGCGCCAGGTCTACGAGGCCGCGCGCGTCATTTCGTACGCCAGTGATGTCACCTGGCGTGAAGTGGGCCGCGTTCTGCGCTCACGCGCCGTGCGGCCGCGACTGCGGGCCATGCTGGGCGGCGGCAAGCCCGTCGCCGAAAGATCTCCGCTGGCCGAGGGCGTGGTGGAGCAGGACGGTGAGGCGGTGCTCGCCCGCGCCGCACGCCCCGAACGCGACCCAGTGCTGCCGTTGCGCGCCGCGGCCGCCGCCGCACAGGCCGGTCTCCCGCTCTCCCTGCACGCCGTACGGCATCTGGCGGCCACCGTGCGCCCCCTGCCCACGCCCTGGCCCGCCGAGGCGCGCGAGCAGCTCGTGACCCTGCTCGGCTCGGGCCGCCCGACCATCGACGTCTGGGAGGCGCTGGAGGCGGAAGGCCTGATCACCCAGCTGCTCCCGGACTGGGAGCGGGTCCGCTGCCGCCCGCAGCGCAACGCCGTCCACATCTGGACGGTCGACCGCCACCTCATCGAAACGGCGGTCCGCGCCTCCGAGCTGACCCGCCGCGTCAGCCGCCCCGACCTCCTCCTGGTCTCCGCGCTGCTGCACGACATCGGCAAGGGCTGGCCCGGCGACCACTCGGTGGCCGGCGAGATCATCGCCAAGGACGTGGCGGTGCGCATCGGCTTCGACCGCGCGGACGTGGCGGTGCTCTCCACCCTCGTACGGCACCATCTGCTGCTGATCGAGACGGCCACCCGGCGCGACCTGGAGGACCCCGTCACCGTCCGCTCGGTCGCCGACGCGGTCGGCTCGCAGAGCACGCTGGAACTGCTGCACGCGCTGACCGAGGCGGACGCGCTGGCCACCGGCCCGGCCGCCTGGTCGACCTGGCGCGGCTCCCTCGTCGCCGACCTGGTGAAACGGGTCTCGGCCGTGCTCGCCGGGGACACCCCCGAGGAGCCCGAGCCCGCCGCGCCCACCGCGGAACAGGAACGGCTCGCCATCGAGGCGTTCCGCACGCGCGGCCCGGTTCTGGCCCTGCGCGCCCAGACCGAACCCCGGCCCGAGGACGAACCCACCGGGGAGCCCGAGCCCCTCGGCGTGGAGCTCGTCATCGCGGTACCGGACCAGCCGCGCGTGCTGCCCGCGGTGGCCGGTGTGCTCGCCGTGCACCGGCTGACCGTCCGCACCGCGGAACTGCGCGCCCTGCGCCTCCCGGACGACGTCGACGAGGGCTCCGTCCTGCTGCTGAACTGGCGGGTCGCGGCGGAGTACGGCTCCCTGCCGCAGGCGGCCCGGCTCCGCGCCGACCTGGTCCGCGCCCTGGACGGCTCCCTGGACATCGCGTCCCGCCTCGCCGAGCGCGACGCGGCCTACCCCCGGCGCCGCGGCTGGGTGGCACCGCCCGCCCGGGTGGCGGTGGCGTCGGCGGCCTCCCGGCACGCGACCGTGATCGAGGTCCGCGCGCAGGACGCGCCGGGACTGCTGTTCCGTATCGGCCAGGCCCTGGAGGACGCGAGCGTACGGGTGCGCAGCGCCCATGTGAGCACGCTGGGCAGCAACGCTGTGGACGCCTTCTATGTGACATCCGCCGCCGGGACTCCGCTGCCGGGGGAGGAGGCGGCCTCGGTGGCGCGGAAGCTGGAGGAGACGCTGCGGGGGTGACCTTGCGGTCGTGTCAAGCGTTGATCGGGTGCGCTCCCCGCTGATGCGGGGGTGGTCCGTCGTGCTGAGGCGGCCGACGAGGCCACCGAACATGCTCCCCGCCACTGCGGGGTTTCCATCGTCTCCGCCGGCCGAACTGAGCAGGCGGGGACGATTCACTTGCCGGGCCAGATACTCTGGAGGGCAGCCCAAGACGACCCCGACCCCGAGGACCGACGCCACCGTGTTCGATACCCTCTCCGACCGCCTCAGCGCGACTTTCAAAAATCTCCGCGGCAAGGGGCGCCTCAGCGAGGCGGACATCGACGCCACGGCCCGCGAGATCCGCATCGCACTCCTCGAAGCGGACGTGGCCCTGCCTGTCGTCCGGACGTTCATCAAGAACGTCAAGGAAAGGGCCCTCGGCGCCGAGGTCTCCCGGGCGCTGAATCCTGCCCAGCAGGTGCTGAAGATCGTCAACGACGAGCTCGTCACCATCCTGGGCGGCGAGACCCGGCGCCTGCGCTTCGCCAAGCAGCCCCCCACCGTGATCATGCTGGCAGGTCTGCAGGGTGCCGGTAAGACCACCCTCGCGGGTAAGCTGGGCCACTGGCTCAAGGGGCAGGGCCACTCGCCGCTGCTCGTAGCCGCCGACCTCCAGCGCCCCAACGCCGTCAACCAGCTGAGCGTCGTCGCCGAGCGCGCCGGTGTCGCGGTCTTCGCGCCCGAGCCGGGCAACGGCGTCGGCGACCCGGTCAAGGTCGCCAAGGACTCCATCGAGCACGCGAGGACCAAGGTCCACGACATCGTGATCGTGGACACCGCGGGCCGCCTGGGCATCGACCAGGAGATGATGCAGCAGGCCGCGGACATCCGGGACGCGGTCTCCCCGGACGAGATCCTCTTCGTCGTCGACGCGATGATCGGTCAGGACGCCGTCAACACCGCGGAGGCCTTCCGCGACGGCGTCGGTTTCGACGGTGTGGTGCTCTCCAAGCTCGACGGTGACGCCCGCGGTGGTGCGGCCCTGTCGATCCGCCAGATCACCGGCAAGCCGATCATGTTCGCGTCGAACGGCGAGAAGCTCGACGACTTCGACGCGTTCCACCCTGACCGGATGGCCTCCCGCATCCTCGACATGGGTGACCTGCTCACCCTGATCGAGCAGGCGGAGAAGACGTTCAGCCAGGAAGAGGCCGAGAAGATGGCCTCCAAGCTGGCGTCCAAGAAGGGCCAGGACTTCACCCTGGACGACTTCCTGGCCCAGATGGAGCAGGTCAGGAAGATGGGCAGCATCAGCAAGCTGCTCGGCATGCTTCCGGGCATGGGCCAGATCAAGGACCAGATCAACAACCTGGACGAGCGGGACGTCGACCGCACGGCCGCGATCATCAAGTCGATGACCCCGGGCGAGCGCCAGGAGCCGACGATCATCAACGGCTCCCGTCGCGCCCGTATCGCCAAGGGCTCCGGCGTCGAGGTCAGCGCCGTGAAGAACCTGGTCGAGCGGTTCTTCGAGGCCCGCAAGATGATGTCCCGCATGGCCCAGGGCGGCGGCATGCCCGGTATGCCGGGGATCCCGGGCATGGGCGGCGGCCCCGGCCGCACCAAGAAGCAGCCCAAGAAGGCCAAGGGCAAGCAGCGCTCCGGCAACCCGATGAAGCGCAAGCAGCAGGAGCTGGAGGAGGCCCAGCGCCGTGAGGCGGCCGCCCAGGGCGGTGGCGCCTTCGGCCTGCCGCAGCAGGGCGGCAAGGACTTCGAGCTGCCGGACGAGTTCAAGAAGTTCATGGGCTGACCCGACGGTCACGGCCCGGCGCGTACCCACGTCGTACGGCACTGAGGGCGTCCTCCTTCGAGGAGGGCGCCCTCAGCGCGTGCCGCGGCTCGCTGTGTGCCGTAACGTCCAGATATGAGCAATGCCGCGCCGCCGCGGAAGGACCCTGAGCAGCCGTGGCGTACCGAGGGCACCCCGGACGAGCCGCCCCGGCGGCCCGGTGGCCGACGGATACGCGGGAAGTGGTGGGGCCTCGCCGTCACCGCGGTGATCGTCTTTCTGCTGGCCTACATCGGGCTGAACTACCTGGGCCAGGGCAACGAGCCGACGATCTCGTACACGGAGTTCAGCAGGCAGGTGAGCGACGGCAACGTCGCCAAGATCTACTCCAAGGGCGACGCGATCCAGGGCGAGCTCAGGACGTCCCAGGCCAAGCCCAGCGGCGGTGGCCAGTACACCAAGTTCAGGACGCAGCGCCCGGCCTTCGCGGACGACAGGCTCTGGCAGAACCTGAGCAGCCATGGCGTCACGGTGACCGCGCAGCCCGTCGTGCAGGAGCGCAGTCTGCTGTCCAACCTGCTGATCTCGCTGGTGCCGATCGTGCTGCTGGTCGCCGTGTGGATCTTCTTCGCGCGGCGGATCGGCGGGGGACCGGGCGGTGTGGGCGGCATGCTCGGCCGCAAGGCCCCGCCCAAGCCGGTCGGGCTCCGGCCGGGCACCCAGCGCACGTCGTTCGCCGACGTGGCCGGCATCGACGAGGTCAAGGGCGAGCTGGACGACGTCGTCGACTTCCTGGAGAACCCCGACGCCTACCGCAGGATGGGCGCGAAGATGCCACGCGGTGTGCTGCTCGCGGGCGCGCCCGGCACCGGCAAGACCCTGCTGGCGCGCGCGGTGGCGGGCGAGGCGGGCGTGCCGTTCTTCTCCGCCTCCGCGTCCGAGTTCATCGAGATGATCGTCGGTGTCGGTGCGTCCCGGGTCCGTGAGCTGTTCGCCGAGGCCCGCAAGGTGGCCCCGTCGATCATCTTCATCGACGAGATCGACACGATCGGCCGGCAGCGCGGCGGCGGCCCGTCGGTGAGCGGCCACGACGAGCGCGAGCAGACGCTGAACCAGATCCTCACGGAGATGGACGGCTTCTCCGGCTCGGAGGGCGTGGTCGTGGTGGCGGCGACGAACCGCGCCGACATCCTGGACCCGGCGCTGACCCGGCCCGGCCGCTTCGACCGGGTGGTCCACGTCTCCCCGCCGGACCGGGGCGGGCGTGAGGCGATCCTGCGGATCCACACCCGTGAGATCCCGCTCGATCCGAACGTCGACCTGGCCCAGGTGGCCCGGACCACCCCGGGCATGACAGGCGCGGATCTGGCCAATCTCGCCAACGAGGCCGCGCTGCTCGCGGTCAAGCGCAAGCAGGAGACGGTGACCCGGTCGGACCTGTCCGAGGCGCTGGAGAAGGTGCAGCTCGGTGCCGAGCGCACCCTCGTGATGCCCGAGGAGGACCGCCGGCGCACCGCCTACCACGAGAGCGGGCACGCCCTGCTCGGCATGCTGCAGCCCGGCGCCGACCCCGTCCGCAAGATCACCATCGTGCCGCGCGGCCGGGCGCTCGGGGTGACGATGTCGACCCCCGAGGTGGAGCGGTACGCGCACTCGGAGGGGTATCTGCGCGGCCGGATCATCGGCGCCCTGGGCGGTATGGCCGCGGAAGAGGTGGTCTACGGCGTCGTGACCACGGGCGCGGAGAACGACCTCGAGCAGGTCACCGCCATCGCGCGCGGGATGGTGGCCCGCTGGGGCATGAGCGAGCGCATCGGCCGGCTCTCCGCCCTGCCGAGCGACGCCCAGCAGGCGTACGGGCTCTCGGCCGCCCCGCAGACCCTCGACGTGATCGACGCCGAGATGCGCAGGATCGTCGACGAGTGCTACGAGGAGGCCTGCCGCAAGCTCCGCGACCACCGCTCCCAACTGGACGCCTTGACCGAGGCCCTGCTGGAGAACGAGACGCTGGAGGAGGCGGACGCGTACCGGATCGCGGGCATCACGCGCCTGACGAAGGACGCGGAGGCGTGAGGGACGCTCTGGGCGTGAGGGACGCTCAGGATGTGCGTGATGCTCTGGGCGTGCGCGACGCTCAGGGTGTGCGTGATGCTCTGGGCGTGCGCGACGCTCTGGGCGTGCGCGACGCTCAGGGTGTGCGGGCGATCAGATAGCGGAACACGTTCGGCATCCACACCGTCCCGTCCGGCCGCTGGTACGGGTGCAGTGCCTCCCTCAGCTCCTTGTCCACCTGCTCCTGGTCCGTGGCCGCGATCGCCGCGTCGAACAGGCCCGTCGACAGCAGGCCCCGTACGGCACTGTCGGGATCGGCGTACCCGAACGGACAGGCGACCCGGCCCGATCCGTCCGGCTTCAGGCCGGCCCGCTGGGCGACCTCCTCCAGGTCGTCGCGCAGGGCGGGGCGCCAACTGCCCGCGCTGCGCAGCGGATCGGCCAGTTTCGTGGCCACCCGCAGCACGGACGACGTGGCGCAGCGTTCCGGTGGGCCCCAGCCGACCAGCACCACCGGCGCTCCGCGCTCGGCGAGCGGTGTCGCGGAGGCGAGCATCTCACCGAGTCCTTCCGAGTCGCCCGCCAGGCATCCGATCGGCTCGAAGGCCGTCACAAGGGTGTACGCGGACGTCCTGGTGCCGGCCGTGTCCCCGGGTAAGCGCTCGGCGATCCGGGTGGCCGCACGCGCGCGCGTGCCCCAGGTGTCGGGCAGCAGCCGGGCCCGTGCGAGGACGAGCCGTTCGGGACGGGCGGAGTCGACACCGGTGATGGCCGCTCCTCTGGAGGCCGCCATCAGCAGGGCGAGCCCGGAGCCGCAGCCGAGGCCCAGCAGCCTGCTGGCGGGGCCCACTTCAAGTCGCTCGTAGACGGCCTCGTAGAGCGGGACGAGCATCCGCTCCTGGATCTCGGACCAGTCACGCGCGCGTGCGTCCAGGTTCACGCGGGGTGCGGATCCCGCGTGAGACAGGGTGTGCCGCACGAGCGTAGGTGTCATAGGTAAGCGCCCCAATCCGCCGAGAGTTGGTGGTGTGCCCGATTCCGTGGCCCCCGTGATGTGCGCTCGCACTCCCCACGTATGTCAGGTAACTCCCGGCTCGCGGTGACGTCCAGGGGTCCAGGGGCCCTCCTTGTGGGTTCGCGGCGCCCGTGGCGAGATTTCACATGCCCGCAACCTGAGCCCGTAGCATCGCGCCATGGCAAAGGCATCCATTCTCACCCCCAGGGCGGACGACTTTCCGCGCTGGTACCAGGACCTGATCGCCAAGGCCGAGCTGGCCGACAACGGGCCGGTGCGCGGCACCATGGTGATCCGGCCGTACGGTTACGGGCTGTGGGAGCGGATGCAGGCGGAGATGGACGCCCGCATCAAGGAGACGGGCACTCAGAACGCGTACTTCCCGCTGCTGATCCCGCAGTCGTACCTCACCCGGGAGGCCGACCACGTCGAGGGGTTCGCGCCCGAACTCGCGGTGGTCACGCACGGCGGCGGCAAGGAGCTGGAGGAGCCCGCGGTCGTCCGTCCCACGTCGGAGACCATCGTCAACGAGTACTTCTCGAAGTGGGTGCAGAGCTACCGGGACCTGCCCCTGCTCATCAACCAGTGGGCGAACGTGGTCCGCTGGGAGCTGCGTCCGCGTCTGTTCCTGCGCACCTCCGAGTTCCTGTGGCAGGAGGGACACACCGCGCACGCCACGTACGAGGAGGCGCGGGAGTTCGCCGCGCACATCCAGCGCGACGTCTACGGGGACTTCCTGGAGCACGTGCTCGCGATGGACTTCGTCTCCGGCCGCAAGACGCTCAAGGAGCGTTTCGCGGGCGCCGTCAACACCCTCACGCTCGAGAGCATGATGGGGGACGGCAAGGCCCTGCAGATGGTCACCAGCCATGAGCTGGGCCAGAACTTCGCCAAGCCGTTCAACACCCGGTATCTGTCCAAGGACGGTACGCAGGAGTACGTCTGGCAGACCTCCTGGGGCTCGACGACCCGCATGATCGGCGCGCTGGTGATGACGCACGGCGACGACAACGGCCTGCGGGTCCCGCCGCGGCTGGCGCAGATCCAGGCGGTCGTCCTCGCGATCAAGGGCGAGGAGGCGGTTCTGGCCAAGGTCCGTGAGATCGGCGAGCGGCTCAGGGCGACGGGCATCCGGGTTCACGTGGACGACCGCACCGACATCCCCTTCGGCCGCCGCGCCGTCGACTGGGAGCTGAAGGGGGTGCCCGTCCGTGTCGAGGTCGGCCCCCGTGACCTGGAGAACGGCACGGCGATGCTGGTCCGCCGCATCCCGGGCGGCAAGGAACCGGTGGCCCTGGACGCCGTGGCCGGGCTCCTCCCGGCGATCCTCCAGGAGGACCAGGCGCTGCTGCTGAAGCAGTCCCGGGAGCGCCGTGAGTCGCGCACCGCGGACGTGTCGACGATCGGGGAGGCTGTCGAGGCGGTCACCGCCGGCGGCTGGGCGCGCATCCCGTGGGCCACGCTCGGCGAGGAGGGCGAGGCCGCGCTGGCCGAGCACGCGATGACCGTACGGTGTCTGCTCGCCGAGGACGGGTCGGTGCCGGAGGACGGGGACGCCCCGAGTAACGTCGCGGTCGTCGCGCGCGCTTACTGAAGTAGCGACCTTCGCCACGAGAGCGACCGAAACGCCTCTTGCGCAACCGCCGACTACGCCCGCCCCGGCGCGCGGACTTCTTCTACGCGCTGGGTCGTACGTCAGGCTACGCACCGGCTTGGTATGAGCTGTGAGGCTTCTCCGCAGATCAGCGCACCCGCCCTCGTCAGGACGCATCAGCGGCAACTGACGGGTAAGTGCAAATTATTTGGGATGGCCCGGAATCGGAACACTGGAGCCCTCAGGCTCGTTGTCATTACGTGAGCACGACACAGACACCACCTGTTCTCGCCGCAGAGCTGGCACAGGCGTGGGCCGACATTCAGCGGTACCACCCCGAACTGCCTGACCTTGCCGCGCCAGAGTCCCTGATCGGGGAGTCGTCGTCCGCCTGCGGTCACGAGCTCTCCTTCGAACGACTGCTCCATGAGGCAGTCCACGGCATCGCTGCCGCGCGCGGGGTCCGCGACACCTCCCGCGCCGGCCGCTACCACAACCGCAGGTTCCTCGCGATCGCCGAGGAACTGGGCCTGGACCACCCCGACGAACCGCACCCCAGCAGTGGCTTCTCCCTGGTCACGCTGAACGCCGAGGCGAAGCGGCGTTACCGGCCGACGATCGAACGCCTTCAGCGCGCCCTGAAGGCCCACACGGTGGCCACGTCCGCCGACACCACCCGCACCTTCCGCGGCCCGGCCGCCCGCCACGGCTCCTCCGGCGGCGGCGTCCGTGTCAAGGCGGTCTGCGACTGCGGCCGCAACGTCCGGGTGGTTCCGTCGGTCCTGGCCCAGGCCCCGATCGTGTGCGGCGGCTGCGGAAAGCCGTTCCGCATCCCGGAGGTCGTGGGAGCGGCGGCGAGCTGAGGCCGCGGCTGCTCGTGGCAGTCGCGGCCGGCAGGCCCCGCAGGTGCCGAGTGGCGCACCCGACGTACGGTCACCTCCACGCCGGGTGCCCCCCAGGCATGCCCAAGATCACCCGCCCGGACCCCTCGGCCAAAAGCGACCCGCGGGGTGTGGCACAATGGCTAGCTGTACTCGACAGCCGCACAGGACCCCTCTCTCCTCCGGCTGACGCGTCCATCGGGCACTCGGGTACCGCAACCCCACGCGGCAGTCTCGCCGTGCCCAACCACGTCAAATCCAGGAGAATCCACTCCCGTGGCAGTCAAGATCAAGCTGAAGCGTCTGGGTAAGATCCGTTCGCCTCACTACCGCATCGTCGTCGCCGACTCCCGCACCCGTCGTGACGGCCGTGCGATCGAGGAGATCGGCAAGTACCACCCGACCTACAACCCGTCGGTCATGGAGGTGGACGCCGAGCGCGTGGCGTACTGGCTGGGTGTCGGCGCGCAGCCGACCGAGCCCGTCCTCGCCATCCTGAAGAAGACCGGCGACTGGCAGAAGTTCAAGGGCGAGCCCGCCCCGGCGCCGCTGCTCGTCGCCGAGTCGAAGGCCACGCGTCCGTCGTTCGAGGCTCTCGGCGGTGACGACGAGGGCAAGGGTGAGGCCATCACCCAGAAGAAGAAGGCTGAGAAGAAGGACGAGGCCGCGGCTGAGTCCGAGTCGACCGAGGCCTGAGCAGCATGCTCGAAGAGGCGCTTGAGCACCTCGTGAAGGGCATCGTCGACAACCCTGACGATGTGCAGGTGGCCTCGCGCAACCTGCGCCGCGGGCGCGTTCTCGAGGTCCGGGTGCACCCCGACGACCTCGGCAAGGTGATCGGCCGCAACGGCCGCACCGCGCGCGCCCTGCGCACCGTCGTGGGCGCCATCGGCGGCCGCGGTGTCCGTGTCGACCTCGTCGACGTGGACCACGTCCGCTGACGTTTCGCAGCACCGGCTCGGGCCGGGGAGGGCCACTGGGCCGTCCCCGGCCCGCAGTCGTATGACAGGAGAGCAAGCACAGTGCAGCTGGTAGTCGCGCGGATCGGCCGCGCCCACGGCATCAAGGGCGAGGTCACCGTGGAGGTCCGTACCGACGAGCCGGAACTCAGGCTCGGCCCCGGCGCCGTACTCGCCACCGATCCCGCCTCCGTGGGGCCGCTGACCATCGCGGCGGGCCGGGTGCACAGCGGTCGGCTCCTCCTGCGGTTCGAGGGAGTCACCGATCGCACCGGCGCCGAGGCGCTGCGCAACACGATCCTGATCGCCGAGGTCGACCCCGACGAGCTCCCCGAGGACGAGGACGAGTACTACGACCACCAGCTCATCGACCTCGACGTGGTGACCGAGGACGGCACGGAGGTCGGCCGGATCACGGAGATCTCGCACCTGCCCTCGCAGGACCTGTTCATCGTGGAGCGGCCGGACGGCACCGAGGTCATGATCCCGTTCGTCCAGGAGATCGTCACCGAGATCGACCTGGAGGAGCAGCGGGCGGTCGTCGCCCCGCCGCCGGGCCTGATCGACGACCGGGCCGAGATCGCCTCCTCCCGGGAACCGGGGGACGAGCAGGACGCGGCGCAGGACTCGGCGGGAGAGGCGTCCTGATGCGGCTCGACGTCGTCACGATCTTCCCCGAATACCTGGAGCCGCTGAACGTCTCCCTGGTCGGCAAGGCACGCGCGCGTGGACAGCTGAACGTGCACGTGCACGACCTGCGCTCCTGGACGTACGACCGGCACAACACGGTCGACGACACGCCGTACGGCGGCGGCCCCGGCATGGTCATGAAGACCGACCCCTGGGGCGACGCCCTGGACTCCGTCCTCGCCGACGGCTACGAGACGGGCTCCCACGCGCCGGCGCTGATCGTCCCCACCCCCAGCGGCCGCCCGTTCACCCAGGAACTGGCCGTGGAGCTCTCCGAGCGCCCCTGGCTGATCTTCACGCCGGCCCGCTACGAGGGCATCGACCGGCGCGTCATGGACGAGTACGCCACCCGGATACCGGTGTACGAGGTGTCCATCGGCGACTACGTCCTGGCCGGCGGCGAGGCGGCCGTGCTCGTCGTCACCGAGGCCGTCGCCCGGCTGCTGCCCGGCGTCCTCGGCAACGCCGAGTCCCACCGGGACGACTCGTTCGCGCCCGGCGCGATGGCGAGCCTCCTGGAGGGCCCCGTCTACACCAAGCCGCCCGTCTGGCGCGGCCGTGACATCCCGGACGTGCTGCTCAGCGGCCACCACGGCAAGATCGCCCGCTGGCGCCGGGACGAGGCCCTCAGGCGTACGTCGGCCAACCGGCCCGATCTCATCGAGCGCTGCGACCCCAAGGCCTTCGACAAGAAGGACCGCGAGATGCTCTCCATCCTGGGCTGGGCCCCGGACCCGGACGGGGAGCCGTACGGCCGATTTTGGCGCAGGCCAGAGGGCATGGAAGAATAGACCGCTGCTGTGCGTCCGTCCGGCGAGCGCCCCTGCCACAGGGGGACACGACGCCCGCCCCGACCCGCACGGCAGTCCTCATGGAAACCTAGTTCCCGTTGATGACCTGTGGCATCAGCGAAGAAAGCAGACGAAATGTCTCACCTGCTCGACTCCGTCGACTCCGCGTCGCTGCGCAGCGACATCCCGGCCTTCCGCCCGGGTGACACCGTCAACGTCCACGTCCGCGTCATCGAGGGCAACCGCTCCCGTGTGCAGCAGTTCAAGGGCGTTGTGATCCGCCGCCAGGGCTCCGGTGTCCGTGAGACCTTCACGGTCCGCAAGGTCTCGTTCTCCGTCGGCGTCGAGCGCACCTTCCCGGTGCACACCCCGATCGTCGAGAAGATCGAGCTCGTCACCCGTGGTGACGTGCGTCGCGCGAAGCTGTACTACCTGCGCGAGCTGCGTGGCAAGGCCGCGAAGATCAAGGAGAAGCGCGAGAGCTGAGCGCTTCTGGGACGTCACAGCGGAGCCGGATAACATCTGGCTCCGATGGACACCGAAGCACAGCCGACGGAGCGCGACCGCTCCTCCCGCCCCGACACGGGGGCCGCGGAGGAACGGTCGCGTTTCGCGTTGGTGTCGCGGATCACCGAGTGGCTGCCGGGCGGGTGGATCACCCTCACCCTCTTCGTCTGCCTGCTGTTTTTGCTGCTTCTCAACACTTTCGTGGTGCAACCCTTCCAGATTCCCAGCGGATCCATGGAACAGGGATTGAGGATCGGGGACCGCGTTCTCGTAAATAAGTTGGCGTACCGTTTCGGTGCCGAGCCGCGGCGCGGCGACATCGTCGTGTTCGACGGCACCGGGTATTTCGGGGACGCCGACTACATCAAGCGCGTTGTAGGTGTGGGGGGAGACCACGTGGTCTGCTGCGACCAGAAGGGGAGGATCGAAGTGAACGGCCGGCCGGTCGACGAGACGGCGTTCCTCCATCCGGGGGACAGCGCCTCCGCCGTCCCCTTCGACGTCGTCGTGCCCGACGGCACACTGTTCGTCCTGGGCGACCACCGCAGCGACTCCAGTGACTCCCGTGACCACCTGGGCTCTCCGGGCGGCGGCATGATCCCGGTCGGGGACGTCATCGGCCGCGCCGACTGGATCGTCTGGCCGACGGGCCACGTCAGGCACCTGAACCGCCCCGCCGCCTACGCGCGCGTGCCCGCGGCGGAGGGCGCGCATGGGTAACCGCGGAAAACCGCGCGGTATGCCGAGCAGCGCCGCGGACAACCTGCTGCCCACCGGGAGCCGGCGCGCCGCGAGCCCGGCCGGCGGCCGTTCCCGCGCGGAGCGGCGCAAACTCCAGCGTAAGGTCAAGCGCAAGCGCAGGCGCAGCGCGGCCCGTGAGATACCGCTGCTGGTCGGTGTGGCCGTCCTGATAGCCCTCGTACTGAAGACGTTCCTCGTCCAGGCCTTCGTCATCCCGTCGGGCTCCATGGAGCAGACGATCCGGATCGGCGACCGTGTCCTGGTCGACAAGTTCACCCCGTGGTTCGGCTCCAAGCCGCAGCGCGGGGACGTCGTCGTGTTCCACGACCCGGGCGGCTGGCTGGCGGACGAGCAGACCACGAAGAAGAACGACCCGGTGGTCGTCAAGCAGTTCAAGGAAGGGCTCACCTTCATCGGTCTGTTGCCCTCCGACAACGAGAAGGACCTCATCAAGCGGGTCATCGGTGTCGGCGGAGACCACGTCAAGTGCTGTGACGCACAGGGACGCGTGACCGTCAACGGCGTGCCCCTCACCGAGGGTGACTATCTGTTTCCCGGCAACGCCCCCTCCACCACCCCGTTCGACATCACCGTCCCCCAGGGACGGCTGTGGGTGATGGGCGACCACCGGGGCAACTCCGCCGACTCCCGCGCGCACCAGAACACCGACTACGGCGGCACGGTCTCCGTGGACTCCGTGGTGGGCCGGGCCATGGTGATCGGCTGGCCCGTCGACCACTGGACCAGGCTGCAGGAACCTAAAACCTTCGCAAGCGTGTCGAACTCCGTGTCGGGGTCGACCGCCGCTCCCGAACTGTCGCATAGGGTTGCCTCCGACGAACCGAACGGATTCATCCAACTCCCGACCCCTGCGGAACTCCCGCTCGTTATGGGAGTGGTGGGCCTGCGTCGTGCACGGGGCAGGCGGCGGCACAGAGTAAGGAGTTGGCGTGGGGGATGTAGCGGTTGGCGCACGGTCGGGACACGACGGCGAGGAGCACCCCGGGCGCCCCGCGGAAGACAGTGTCCCCGGCCTGGACGGAGACATGACCTCAGGGAATGAGCCCGGACCGGCCGGTGGCGGCCCGTCCTCGGGCGGGCAGCAGCCGGGGAGCGGGGACGACGGGCCGGGCGGCTCGGCCGCCGGGCCCCAAAAGCCCCGCTCCTTCTGGAAGGAGCTGCCGATCCTGGTCGGCATCGCGCTGGTGCTGGCGCTGCTGATCAAGACGTTCCTGGTGCAGGCGTTCTCGATCCCGTCCGACTCGATGCAGAACACCCTCCAGCAGGGTGACCGCGTCCTGGTGGACAAGCTCACCCCGTGGTTCGGCTCCGAGCCCGAGCGCGGCGAGGTCGTCGTCTTCCACGACCCGGCCGAGTGGCTGAAGGGCGAGCCCACGCCCACCCCCAACGCCGTGCAGAAGGTCCTCAGCTGGATCGGCCTGATGCCCTCCGCCGAGGAGAAGGACCTGATCAAGCGGGTCATCGGCGTCGGCGGTGACACGATCGAGTGCAAGGGCTCGGGCCCGCTGAAGGTCAACGGCAAGGCGCTGAACGAGCCCTACGTCTACCCCGGCAACACGCCGTGCAGCGTCGACGACCAGGGCGGCCAGTTCAAGGTGAAGGTCCCCGAGGGCTACATCTGGGTGATGGGCGACCACCGCCAGAACTCCCGTGACTCCCGCTACAACCAGGACGACAAGAACCACGGCATGGTCCCGGTCGACAAGGTCGTCGGCCGTGCCATCGTCAAGGCCTGGCCGATCAACCGCTGGGGCACGCTGCCGGTCCCGGACACCTTCGACCAGCCCCTCGACCAGCAGTCCTCCGCCGCCTCGTCCCTCCCGGTCGCGCCGCAGGCCCTCGCGCTCGTGGGCGTGCTGCCGGTGGCGGTGTGGCGGCGCAGGCGCACCGCCGCCCGGTCGGCATCGGCCGGCACCAAGGCGTAGGCCGCGAGCGGCGGCCTCCATGCGGCCCCCCGGTCCCGTGACGGGTCGGGGGCCCACGCATGACGCTCGTGACACCTCAGAAGGCGGTGAAGCCCTCCGGAAGCGGTGAAAGCTTTGGAGAGCTTGTGACCGGGGTCGCGAAAGAGGGGCTCCCCCGGTCCCGTACCGCCGGGTAGGGTGCGGGTCCATGGGTGGCGAGAGCACTACACGTACGGCCCCGCGCAGCGGCGGCAGAGGCACGGCGCAGGTCGGCAGCCGGCTGGGACAGCGGTTGTCGGGGCTGGCCGTCGCGCTGGGCCTGGTGCTGTTCCTCGGCGGATTCGTGTGGGCAGCGGTGGTCTACCGGCCGTACACCGTGCCCACCAGCTCGATGGAGCCGACGATCACCATGGGCGACCGCGTCCTGGCCCAGCGCATCGACGGCAACGAGGTGCGCCGCGGTGACGTCGTCGTCTTCCGCGACAAGTCCTGGGTCACCAACGCGAACGTGGTCAAGCGCGTGGTCGCCGTCGGCGGTGACACGGTCTCCTGCTGCACCGACGGAAAGCTCACCGTCAACGGCAAGCAGATCGAGGAGCCGTATCTGCCCAAGGGCAGTCTGGCCGAGGTCAAGAACATCCCGACCGTGAAGGTCCCCGAGGGCCGGCTCTTCCTCCTCGGCGACGAGCGCCGGGGCTCCCTGGACTCCACCGCCCACCTCACGGACGCGGCCAGCGGCACCGTCTCGCGCAACGCCGTGAGCGCCCGCGTGGACGCCGTCATCTGGCCGATGAACGGCATGCTCAAGCGCCCCACCGGCTTCGAGGACCTCGGCGCCCTGTCCCAGCCCGGCCCGCTGCGCATCATCTTCTCTTGCGTCGTCGGCGGTGCGGTCCTCGTCCTGGGCGGCGGCGCGTACGGCCCGATCGCCAAGCGGATGGCCCGCTCCCGCGCCGGTAAGCGGCCGGAGCCCACCAGTGCCAGCTGAGGCCACGGACGCGGGCGAGACGGCCGCCAGGGACGACGGGGGCCCCGCAAACGCGTACGAGGACTCGTACCAGGGCGGTCTGCGCAAGGTCGCCAGGGTCGTCCTGCTCGACGCCGAGGACCGTATCCTGCTGCTGCACGGGCACGAGCCGGACGATCCGGCCGACGACTGGTGGTTCACTCCGGGCGGCGGCCTGGAGGGCGACGAGACCCGTGAACAGGCCGCGCTGCGGGAACTCACCGAGGAGACGGGTATCACCGAGGTCGAACTCGGCCCCGTGCTGTGGCGGCGCGTGTGTTCGTTCCCGTTCGCGGGCCGCCACTGGGACCAGGACGAGTGGTACTACTTGGCTCGTACGGCCCAGACGGTGACCGCGGCGGCCGGTCTGACCGAGCTGGAGCGGCGCAGCGTCGCAGGAGCTCGATGGTGGACGTGCCAGGAACTGACCCGGGCGCATGAGACGGTGTATCCGACCAGACTTGCCGAGCTGCTGCGGAGGCTGCTCGACGAAGGTCCCCCGGCCGGGCCCGTGACCCTTGACCCGGAAATCGTCTAGGGGCCCGCGGGACTGGCGCACAATGGTGGGATCGCACGGGTGAAGGGGAACATGCCATGAGCGCCGAGGACCTCGAGAAGTACGAGACCGAGATGGAGCTCAAGCTCTACCGGGAGTACCGCGATGTCGTCGGTCTGTTCAAATACGTGATCGAGACCGAGCGGCGCTTCTACCTCACCAACGACTACGAGATGCAGGTGCACTCGGTACAGGGCGAGGTGTTCTTCGAGGTGTCGATGGCCGACGCCTGGGTCTGGGACATGTACCGGCCCGCCCGCTTCGTGAAGCAGGTGCGTGTCCTCACATTCAAGGACGTGAACATCGAGGAGCTGAACAAGACCGATCTGGAGCTTCCGGGCGGGTGACGGAGTTGTCCACAACGGCTGAGCCGTCCACCAAGATCCACTTCTTGGGGACGGATGCGTGAACGTTGGCGCCGGAGGTGGTGCCGACATGAACGCACGCGGTGCACTCGGCAGGTACGGCGAGGAACTGGCCGCACGGCGGCTGGCCGAGGCCGGGATGACGGTCCTGGAGCGCAACTGGCGCGGAGGCAGGACGGGCGAGATCGACATCGTTGCCAGGGACGGCGACGTGCTGGTCGTCTGCGAGGTGAAGACCCGCAGGAGCGGTGGCTTCGAGCATCCGATGGCGGCGGTCACGCCCGAGAAGGCAGGCCGACTGCGCGGCCTGGCCGAACGGTGGATCCACGCCCACGGCGGGGCCCCACCGGGAGGCGTCCGGATCGACCTCGTCGGCATCCTCCTGCCCGACCGCGGCGCCCCGGTCGTCGAACATGCGCGGGGGGTGGCCTGACATGGGATTCGCCCGTACGTGCTCGGTGGCGCTGGTGGGCGTCGAGGGCGTGGTGGTCGAGGTCCAGGCAGACCTGGAACCCGGGGTGGCGGCGTTCACCCTGGTGGGGCTGCCGGACAAGAGCCTGACGGAGAGTAAGGACCGGGTGAGGGCGGCCGTGGTCAACTCCGGCGCCTCCTGGCCGTCGAAGAAGCTCACGGTCGGCCTGAGCCCGGCGTCGGTGCCCAAGGCGGGCAGCGGGTTCGACCTCGCCATCGCCTGCGCGGTGCTCGGCGCCGCCGAGCGGATCGACCCGCGAGTGCTCGCCGACATCGTGATGATCGGAGAGCTGGGGCTGGACGGCCGGGTGCGCCCGGTCCGGGGTGTCCTGCCGGCGGTGCTGGCCGCGGCCGACGCCGGATACGAGCAGGTGGTGGTGCCGGAGTGCGCCGCCGCGGAGGCCTCACTAGTGCCCGGGGTGTCGGTGCTGGGCATCCGCAGCCTGCGGCAGCTGATCGCCGTGCTGACGGACGAGCCGGTGCCCGAGGAGGAGCCGGACGAGCAGGGCCGCCCCGATCCGCTCCTGGCCGGACTGCGCGTGCCCGGCACCGGAGCCGCCACCGGCATGCACCTGGGCACCGGCCGCCACGAGCAGGACCACGACCTGGCCGACGTGGTGGGCCAGCGCTCGGCGCGCACGGCGGTGGAGGTGTCCGCCGCGGGCGGCCATCACCTCTTCCTGGAGGGGCCGCCCGGTGCCGGCAAGACGATGCTCGCGGAGCGGCTGCCCGCCGTCCTGCCCCGGCTCACCCGCGAGGAGTCCCTGGAGGTCACCGCCGTCCACTCGGTGGCCGGACTCCTGCCGCCTGGCAAGCCGCTCATCGGCGTCGCCCCCTACTGCGCCCCGCACCACTCGGCCACCATGCAGTCGCTGGTCGGCGGCGGCCAGGGCATCGCACGGCCCGGAGCCGTGTCACTGGCCCACCGGGGAGTGCTCTTCCTCGACGAGGCCCCGGAGTTCCACGGCCAGACCCTCGACGCCCTGCGCCAGCCCCTGGAGTCGGGGCACGTCGTGATCGCGCGCAGCGCGGGCGTGGTGCGGTTCCCGGCGAGGTTTCTCATGGTGCTCGCGGCCAACCCGTGCCCCTGCGGCCGCTTCTCCCGGCGGGACACCCTGTGCGAATGCCCGCCGTCGGCGATCCGCCGCTATCAGGCGCGGCTGTCCGGCCCTCTGCTCGACCGGGTCGACCTCCGCGTCGAGGTCGACCCCGTGACCCGGGCACAGCTCACCGAGCCCGGCGCCCGGGGCGAGTCCACCGCGACGGTCTCCGACCGGGTCCGGGAAGCCCGGGAACGAGCGGCGGCACGCCTCGTCGGAACCCCGTGGCGGACCAACAGCGAGGTGCCGGGCCGGGAACTGCGCGGCACCTGGCACGCGGCGACCGGCGCCATGGACGAGGCGGAGCGGAACCTGGAGCGAGGCGTATTGACCGCCCGCGGGCTGGATCGCGTCCTGCGGGTCGCCTGGACGGTCGCGGACCTCGCCGGCCACGACCGGCCCGACGCCACGGACGTCGCCCTCGCCCTGCAACTGCGCACCGGAGTCCCACGGGGCGTGCCCATGGCCATCGGGGCACTGACGTGACCGCGGGCGAGGGTCCCGGCGGCGATCCGCGGCCCTGTGATCCGCCGCCCTGCGATCCGCAGTCCCGTGACCTGCGGTCCCGCGATCGCCCCCGCGATCCGCACTCGTGCGATCTGCTCTGCCGCGTCCTGCTCACCCGTGTCATCGAACCCGGCGACGAGGTCGGTGGCCGCTGGCTGCGGGAGTACGGGGTGCGGGAGGTCGTCCGGCGGTTGCGGGTCGGTGGGGAGCCGCTGCCGGGGGTGAGCGGGACGCGCTGGGCGGGGCTGGTGGCGCGGGCCGCGCAGGCCGAGCCACGACGGGATCTGGACACCGCGCGGGAGGCCGGCGTGCGGTTCGTGTACCCCGGGGGCGGCGAGTGGCCCGCCCAGCTCGACGACCTGGGGGACGCCCGGCCCATGGGACTGTGGGTGCGCGGCAGTCCCAGCCTGCGGATATGGGCGCTCCGCTCGGTCGCCGTCGTCGGGGCCAGGGCCTGTACCGAATACGGCGCCCACATGGCGTCCACGCTGGCCGCGGGGCTCGCCGAGCGCGGGTGGGTGGTGGTGTCCGGCGGCGCCTACGGGGTCGACGGCGCCGCTCACCGGGGTGCCCTCGGCGCGAGCGGCGCCACCGTCGCCGTACTGGCCTGCGGGGTCGACCGGCCCTATCCGCGCGGGCACACCGAGCTGATCGCGAGGATCGCGGAACAGGGGCTGGTGGTCGGGGAGTTGCCGCCCGGTGATCATCCGACGCCGAGCCGGTTCGTCCTGCGGAACAGAGTGATCGCGGCGCTCACCAGGGGCACGGTGGTCGTGGAGGCCGCCTACCGCAGCGGTTCGCTGGTCACGGCGCGGGCGGCGCAGCGCCTGGGGCGGTTCACCATGGGTGTGCCCGGACCCGTCACCAGCGGACTCTCCGCGGGCGTGCACGAGCTGCTGCGCGGGGAGGCGGCCTTGGTCACCGATGCCGCGGAAGTCGTCGAGCTGGTCGGCGACATGGGTGAGCTGGCCCCGGTCCGGCGCGGCCCGGTGCTGCCGCGCGACCTGCTGGAACCGGCCGCGCGGCAGGTCCTGGCCGCCGTGCCCGGGAGCCGCGCCGCACGGCCCGGGGAGATCGCGCGCGGCGCGCAGACGACGGAGGACGAGGCGATCGCGAGGCTGTACGAACTCCGATCACTTGGCTATGTCGAACGACACGACGATGGCTGGAAGTTGACACGCCAGGCGCTGATCTCGGTCCGTGACGGTCACGGTCGGTGCTGACCGAATGGGTTCGGCCGTCCGGGGGAATCCCCGACGCCCTTGGGATTTCGCCCAGTTGACACTTCCGCTCCGTCACGCAGAGCGACGTGCGGAGCTCGGTGGGGCGCGCCTCGGAGGGGGTTCGCGCAGGGGTGGTGCCTCGTTGTTCGCACACCGCGACTCCCCAGTCACGCTACGCTCACGAAGACCCCGACGCGGACCGCGCCAACTCGACACCAGACCGACAGCTCACGCAGGCACTCTCCTTCACCCTTATCCCGGCACTTCACTGCAGAACGGCACAAGGCGACGAATGCCCCAGCACACCTCCGGGTCCGACCGGGCGGCGATCCCCCCAGCCGCCCGCGACGGTGGCAGCGTGCGGCCGCCCGCTCCGTCGACGCTCGACGAGCTGTGGCGGTCCTACAAGGCGACGGGGGACGATCGGCTGCGGGAGCAGCTGATCCTGCACTACTCGCCGCTGGTGAAGTATGTGGCGGGACGGGTGAGCGTCGGGCTGCCGCCGAACGTGGAGCAGGCCGACTTCGTGTCCTCGGGGGTGTTCGGGCTGATCGACGCGATCGAGAAGTTCGACATCGAGCGGGAGATCAAGTTCGAGACGTACGCGATCACCCGGATCCGTGGCGCCATGATCGACGAGCTGCGGGCGCTGGACTGGATCCCCCGGTCGGTGCGGCAGAAGGCGCGGAACGTGGAGCGGGCGTACGCCACGCTGGAGGCGCGGCTCAGACGCACCCCCTCGGAGTACGAGGTGGCGTCGGAGCTGGGCATCGAGGTCGACGAACTCCACGCGGTGTTCAGTCAGTTGTCGCTGGCCAACGTGGTGGCCCTGGAGGAGCTGCTGCATGTCGGCGGTGAGGGCGGGGACCGGCTGAGCCTGATGGACACGCTGGAGGACACCGCCGCGGACGATCCGGTGGAGGTGGCCGAGGACCGGGAGCTGCGGCGGTTCCTGGCGCGGGCGATCAACACGCTGCCGGAGCGGGAGAAGACCGTCGTCACCCTCTACTACTACGAGGGCCTCACCCTCGCCGAGATCGGGAACGTGCTGGGGGTCACCGAGAGCCGGGTGAGTCAGATCCACACCAAGTCGGTGCTCCAGCTGCGGGCGAAGCTGGCGAGCTTCGGTCGGTGAAGGGGCGGAAACGCCGTGTGAGGGCGGAGCGCCTCCCGTCCGGGGTGATACATCCGTAAAGTGGTTGACGTGCCAAGGATTCGAGCGGCCTCCGTGGCCGAGCACCGGTCGATGCAGCGAGCCGCCCTGTTGGACGCGGCACGGTCCCTGCTGTCCGAGGGCGGGACGGAGGCACTGACCTTCCCGGCCCTCGCCGAGCGGACGGGTCTCGCGCGGTCGTCCGTGTACGAGTACTTCCGGTCACGGGCCGCCGTGGTCCAGGAGCTGTGCGAGGTCGACTTCCCGGTGTGGGCGGCCGAGGTCTCGGCGGCGATGGAGCGGGCGGAGTCGGCCGAGGCCAAGGTCGAGGCGTATGTGCGCCGGCAGCTGGCGCTGGTGGGGGACCGCCGGCACCGGGCCGTCGTGGCGATCTCGGCCAGTGAGCTGGACGCGGGGGCACGCGAGAGGATCAGGGCCGCGCACGGCGGGCTCGTCGCGATGATCGTCGAGGCGCTGGGGGACATGGGACACGCGCAGCCCCGGCTGGCGGCGATGCTGCTCCAGGGGGTCGTGGACGCGGCGGTGCGCCGTATCGAGCTGGGTGCGGCCGAGGACCCTGCCGACATCACGGACGCGGCTGTGGCGATGGCGCTGCGGGGTGTGCGGGGCTGAGCCCCGCTCAGCTGGGCAGCGGCACGCCCAGCACCGGGAGCAGTCTCGACGGCCCCCGGTTCAGCAGCCACGGCGGCAGCAGGGACAGCGGGTCCAGATAGGTCTCGCCCCGGATGAGGCCCCAGTGCAGGCACGCGCTTTTGCAGTGCGATCCCGTCGGCTCCAGGGTCCCCACCACCTCCCCGGCCGCCACCTCGTCGCCCTTCCTCACCGACGGGCGTACGGGCTCGTAGGTCGTCCGCAGGTCCGTTCCCGCCAGCTCCACGGCGACCACCCCTCTCCCCGCAACCCGGCCCGCGAAGGACACCCGGCCCGCCGCCACCGAGCGGACCGGTGTCCCGGGTGCCGCCGCCAGGTCCACTCCGCGATGGCCGGGACCGTACGGTGTCGCCGGGGGCTCCCAGCCCCGTACCACCGAAGGGCGGGTCCCCACCGGCCAGGCGCGGCCGATCGCGGGTACCGGCGGTGGCGGAGCCGGCGGCGGTACGTCCGCCCGGGCGAACGGGGCGAGCAGCACCGCCGCCGGTCCCAGGAGCAACCCCGCCCACGTCCACCCGCAAGACTTCGCTCGTCGCATCACTCGTCGCATGTCAGAACGGTCCCGCAGCCTCGTCGATCATGGCCGGGATCTGTGGACAACTCACCGGTTGTGGACAGCGGCGTCACCCGGTGCCTCGCGGGTCCCGTACACTTCTTTTGGCGATCCGGGCCACCGGGTCGACTTCGCACGCCCCGACACCTGAAGATCACAAACAGGTGTCAGCGCCTCTCGGTCCCTCGCGGCAAGGCGCACTCGGGCGTCAGGCGCGGGTGCCGGCCGGTACCCGCGGCACAACCGAGAAACTCAAGGAGAACGGCCATGGCCGTCGTCACGATGCGGGAGCTGCTGGAGAGCGGCGTCCACTTCGGTCACCAGACCCGTCGCTGGAACCCGAAGATGAAGCGCTTCATCTTCACCGAGCGCAACGGCATCTACATCATCGACCTGCTCCAGTCGCTGTCGTACATCGACCGCGCCTACGAGTTCGTCAAGGAGACCGTCGCCCACGGCGGCACGGTCATGTTCGTCGGTACGAAGAAGCAGGCGCAGGAGGCCATCGCCGAGCAGGCCACCCGCGTCGGCATGCCCTACGTCAACCAGCGCTGGCTGGGCGGCATGCTCACCAACTTCTCGACCGTCTACAAGCGTCTGCAGCGCCTCAAGGAGCTCGAGCAGATCGACTTCGAGGACGTCGCCGCCTCCGGTCTGACCAAGAAGGAGCTTCTCGTGCTCTCGCGCGAGAAGGCCAAGCTGGAGAAGACCCTCGGTGGTATCCGCGAGATGCAGAAGGTGCCCAGCGCCGTCTGGATCGTGGACACCAAGAAGGAGCACATCGCGGTCGGTGAGGCCCGGAAGCTCAACATCCCGGTCGTCGCCATCCTCGACACCAACTGCGACCCCGACGAGGTCGACTACAAGATCCCGGGCAACGACGACGCGATCCGCTCCGTCACCCTGCTCACCCGTGTGATCGCCGACGCCGTCGCCGAGGGCCTCATCGCCCGCTCCGGCGTCGCCACCGGCGACAAGGGCGAGAAGGCCGCCGGCGAGCCGCTCGCCGAGTGGGAGCGCGACCTGCTCGAGGGCGAGAAGAAGGACGAGGCTCCGGTTGCCGAGGCTGCCGCGGCCCCCGCCGCTGAGGCTCCGGCCGCTGAGGCCCCCGCCGCCGAGGCTCCTGCCGCCGAGGCACCCGCCGCCGAGGCCCCGGCCGCCGAGGACGAGCAGGCCTGACCCCGCCAGCGTCAGTGTTGACGGCGGGGGCGGCACTGCACCCAACCGCGCCTCCGGCGCGGTGAAGTCCGCCCCCGCCGTTCACCCGCGGATCAGCGGCGCGTCAGCAGCCCCGGCTACATGGGAACTGCAGATCCCCTGATCTTCGATCCTCCAGACTTCGAGAAAGATTCACAGACTCATGGCGAACTACACCGCCGCCGACGTCAAGAAGCTTCGTGAGCTCACTGGCGCCGGCATGATGGACTGCAAGAAGGCGCTGGACGAGGCCGAGGGCAACGTCGAGAAGGCCGTCGAGGCGCTGCGCATCAAGGGCCAGAAGGGCGTCGCCAAGCGCGAGGGCCGCTCCGCCGAGAACGGCGCCGTGGTCTCCATCATCGCCGACGACAACTCCTCCGGCGTTCTCGTCGAGCTGAAGTGCGAGACGGACTTCGTCGCCAAGGGCGACAAGTTCCAGGCCGTGGCCAACACCATCGCCGCGCACGTCGCCAAGACCTCCCCGGCCGACCTCGAGGCCCTGCTCGCCTCCGAGATCGAGCCCGGCAAGACCGTCCAGGCGTTCGTGGACGAGGCCAACGCCAACCTCGGCGAGAAGATCGTCCTGGACCGCTTCGCGCAGTTCTCCGACGGCTTCGTCACCGCCTACATGCACCGCACGATGCCCGACCTGCCCCCGCAGATCGGTGTCCTCGTCGAGCTCGACAAGCCCAACGCCGAGGTCGCCAAGGGCGTCGCCCAGCACATCGCCGCCTTCGCGCCGAAGTACCTCTCCAAGGAAGACGTCCCGGCCGAGGTCGTCGAGTCCGAGCGCCGCATCGCCGAGGAGACCACCCGCGCCGAGGGCAAGCCCGAGGCCGCGATCGCCAAGATCGTCGAGGGTCGTGTCAACGGCTTCTTCAAGGACGCCACGCTGCTCGGCCAGCCGTACGCGCTCGACAACAAGAAGTCGGTCCAGAAGGTGCTGGACGAGGCCGGTGTCACCCTGAAGCGCTTCACGCGCATCAAGGTCGGCATCTGAGTCCGTACCGCGATCGACGCCCGACCCCGATAGGGTCGACAGCAGTCGGCCGTTCCGTTCGCGTATGCCGCCCCGCACACGCGCGTGACGGACGACAGCAGATCTGACGAGGAGGCCATTGCCGCGCATGGGAGCGAAAAACGACCCCATCGGCAATGGCCTTCTTCGTATGTGCAAGACGTGAAAGAGGCGGGATCTCCATGACCACCAAGGCCCAGAAGAGCGACGACGGCAAAGTACACGGCCGGTTTCTGCTGAAGCTGTCCGGTGAGGCATTCTCCGGCGGCGGGGGCCTGGGCGTGGACCCCGACGTGGTACACAAGATCGCCCGCGAGATCGCGGCCGTCGTGCGGGACGGCGCGGAGATCGCCGTCGTCATCGGCGGCGGCAACTTCTTCCGCGGCGCCGAACTCCAGCAGCGCGGCATGGACCGGGCCCGCTCGGACTACATGGGCATGCTCGGCACCGTGATGAACTGCCTCGCCCTCCAGGACTTCCTGGAGAAGGAGGGCATCGACAGCCGGGTGCAGACCGCCATCACCATGGGCCAGGTCGCCGAGCCGTACATCCCGCTGCGCGCCGTGCGCCACCTGGAGAAGGGCCGTGTGGTCATCTTCGGCGCCGGTATGGGCATGCCGTACTTCTCCACCGACACCACCGCCGCCCAGCGCGCGCTGGAGATCGACGCCGAGGCGCTGCTGATGGGCAAGAACGGCGTGGACGGGGTCTACGACTCCGACCCCAAGACCAACCCGGACGCCGTCAAGTTCGACTCCCTCGGCTACGGCGAGGTCATCACGCGCGACCTCAAGGTCGCCGACGCCACCGCCATCACGCTGTGCCGCGACAACAAGCTGCCGATCCTCGTGTTCGAGCTCCTCGGGGAGGGCAATATCGCGCGGGCCGTCAAGGGTGAGAAGATCGGCACGCTGGTGGGTGACCAGGGCACCCGGGACTGACCGTAGATGCACCCGGTCCCTGACCGGGGGATGGACAATGTCCTGCCGGTCGGGAACCGTGCAGGAAGAAGACGCGACGCAGCCGGCCGCCGCCACCGCCAAGGAACGCAGCCGGGCCTACTCAAGACACGCAGGAGCAAGTGGTGATCGAAGAGACCCTCCTCGAAGCCGAGGAGAAGATGGAGAAGGCCGTCGTGGTCGCCAAGGAGGACTTCGCCGCGATCCGCACCGGCCGTGCGCACCCGGCGATGTTCAACAAGATCGTGGCCGACTACTACGGCGCGCCGACGCCGATCAACCAGCTGGCTTCGTTCTCCGTGCCGGAGCCGCGCATGGCGGTCGTGACCCCGTTCGACAAGAGCGCCCTGCGCAACATCGAGCAGGCGATCCGCGACTCCGACCTGGGCGTCAACCCGAGCAACGACGGCAACATCATCCGCGTGGTGTTCCCCGAGCTCACCGAGGAGCGCCGCCGCGACTACATCAAGGTCGCCAAGGGCAAGGCCGAGGACGCGCGCGTGTCCATCCGCTCCGTCCGTCGCAAGGCCAAGGACGCGATCGACAAGCTGATCAAGGACGGCGAGACCGGCGAGGACGAGGGTCGCCGCGCCGAGAAGGAACTCGACGACACCACGCACAAGTACGTGGCCCAGGTGGACGAGCTCCTCAAGCACAAGGAAGCGGAGCTGCTCGAGGTCTGATGAACGACTCTTCCTGGGGGGCGCCGCCACAGACCGGGTACTGGGGGCCCACCGACCAGGGGCATGTCCACGGCTACGCCCAAGGCCATGCCCCGGGAGCCGCCCCGGCGGGTCCCACGTACGATGCGCATGACGCGCAGCACACTCGCCCCATGCCCATCGTGCCCGACGACGTACCCGCGTACGGCGGAGACCAGGATGAGGACCGGGGGGCCGCCCGGCTGAGCGGCCCCTTGTTCCGAGACGAGACCCCGACGGCGCAGCCACACCCGGTGGCGCCGCAGAATCCGGAGCCCATGCCCGACGCCCCGCAGCCGGCGCCCGCACCGCAGAAGAAGAGTGCGGGCCGCGATCTGAGTGCTGCCATAGGCGTCGGCGTCGGACTCGGTGTGGTGATCGTCGCCTCTCTGTTCATCGTCAAGGCCGTCTTCGTCGGCGTCGTAGCGGTCGCCGTCGTGGTGGGCCTGTGGGAGCTGACCAGCCGCCTCCAAGAGCGCAAGGGCATCAAGGCGCCCCTGGTGCCGCTCGCGGTCGGTGGCGCGGCGATGGTCGTCGCCGGGTACGTCCGGGGCGTCGAGGGCGCCTGGGTGGCGATGGCGCTGACGTCGCTCGCGGTGCTGGT
Organism: Streptomyces sp. HUAS 15-9; assembly: GCF_025642155.1. Classification (NCBI taxonomy): domain Bacteria; kingdom Bacillati; phylum Actinomycetota; class Actinomycetes; order Kitasatosporales; family Streptomycetaceae; genus Streptomyces; species Streptomyces qianjiangensis. The sequence goes on from NZ_CP106798.1 coordinate 6,286,549, forward strand.
CTGGCGTATGACGGAGCCGCCCGAGGGGTACCTCAAGGACGTCACGGCCGGTGTCTTCGCGGCGTTCTACGTGCCGTTCCTGGCCACGTTCGTCTCGCTGATGCTCACGGCCGACGACGGCCCGTTCCGCGTCCTGACCTTCCTCCTGCTGACGGTCGTCAGCGACACCGGCGCGTACGCCGTCGGCTGGCGCTTCGGCAGGACGAAGCTCGCCCCGCGCATCAGCCCCGGCAAGACCCGCGAGGGCCTGCTCGGTGCGGTCGGCTTCGCGATGGTGGCCGGCGCGCTGTGCATGCAGTTCCTGATCGACGGCGGCAGCTGGTGGCAGGGCCTCCTGCTGGGCCTCGCGGTCGCGGCCAGCGCCACGCTCGGCGACCTGGGCGAATCCATGATCAAGCGGGACCTGGGCATCAAGGACATGGGCACCTTGCTCCCCGGCCACGGCGGCATCATGGACCGCCTGGACTCACTACTGCCGACGGCACCGGTGGTATGGCTCCTGCTGGTCCTGTTCGTCGGCTCGGCATAACCACGACCCACCATCCCGAGCGAGCCCCTGCCCTCACCGATGAGGACGGAGGCTCGTCGGCGTACGCGGTGATCGGCTGAGCACGCGGGTCACCCATGTGGATCTGCGACACTGGTACAGCCATGCCTAAGCCCGGAGAACTCACATTCGTCGCCCCCCGCGGAGCCAAGCAGCCGCCGCGGCATCTCGCCGATCTTTCGCCCGCCGAGCGCAAGGACGCCGTTGCCGCGGTCGGGGAGAAGCCGTTTCGTGCCAAGCAGCTGTCTCAGCACTACTTCGCGCGGTACGCGCATGACCCGGCGGAGTGGACGGACATTCCGGCCGGCTCGCGTGCCAAGCTGCAGGAGGCGCTGCTTCCCGAGCTGATGACCGTCGTGCGGCATCTGTCGACCGACCAGGGGACCACGCGCAAGACACTGTGGCGGCTGTTCGACGGGACGCTCGTCGAGTCGGTGCTGATGCGGTACCCGGACCGGGTGACGATGTGCATCAGCTCGCAGGCGGGGTGCGGTATGAACTGCCCCTTCTGCGCGACCGGGCAGGCGGGTCTCGACCGGAATCTGTCCACCGCCGAGATCGTGCACCAGATCGTGGACGGGATGCGGGCGCTCAGGGACGGCGAGGTGCCCGGCGGCCCGGCCCGGCTGTCCAACATCGTGTTCATGGGCATGGGCGAACCGCTCGCCAACTACAAGCGGGTCGTGGCGGCGATCCGTGCGCTCACCGATCCCGAGCCGGACGGGCTCGGGCTGTCGCAGCGCGGAATCACCGTGTCGACGGTCGGGCTCGTGCCGGCCATCCACCGCTTCGCCGACGAGGGCTTCAAGTGCCGGCTGGCGATCTCCCTGCATGCTCCCGACGACGAGCTGCGAGACACCCTCGTCCCCGTGAACACGCGGTGGAAGGTGCGCGAGGTGCTGGACGCCGGGTTCGAGTACGTCGCCAGGTCCGGGCGCCGGCTGTCCATCGAGTACGCGCTGATCCGGGACATCAACGACCAGGCCTGGCGCGGCGACCGGCTCGGCCGGCTGCTCAAGGGCAAGCCCGTGCACGTCAACCTCATCCCGCTGAACCCGACGCCGGGGTCCAAGTGGACCGCGTCGCGGCCCGAGGACGAGAAGGCGTTCGTCGAGGCCATCGCCGCCCATGGGGTGCCGGTCACCATCCGGGACACCCGTGGCCAGGAGATTGACGGGGCGTGTGGTCAGCTCGCGGCCACCGAGCGGTAATCTGGTCGCGTCTTACCACATCTTCATATTCCGACAGGGGAGCGCCACAGCGCTGAGAGTGCGGCGATCGGGCCGCAGACCCTCTGAACCTCGCCCAGGTCATTCTGGGTAGGAAGTTCGGTCACTACTCAAGCTGTTGCGCCCTGCCCGGACAATCCGGGCAGGGCCGCGTCTCTTCCTGGTCCACCCCAGGAGGAATCCAGTGCACAACAAGACCTTTGTCGCCGTCGCCGTCGGGCTCGGCCTCGTCACGCTGTCCGCGTGCGGGTCGTCCGGCGACAAGGAGCCGGCGGCGGACTCCAAGACCGTCACCCTCGTCAGCCACAACTCGTGGGCCATCTCGAAGAACGTGCTCAAGGACTTCGAGAAGCAGTCCGGGTACAAGGTCAAGTTCCTCGAGGACGGCGACGCCGGCCAGGCCGTCAACAAGGCGATCCTGACCAAGGACAACCCACAGGGTGACGTCTTCTTCGGCGTCGACAACACCCTGCTCTCCCGCGCCCTCGACAACGGGCTGTTCCAGCCGTACGAGGCCAAGGGGCTCGGCACGGTCGGTGCCGAGTACCAACTCGACCAGGGCAAGCACCGGGTCACACCCATCGACTACGGCGACATCTGCGTCAACTACGACAAAACGTACTTCAGCAAGCACAAGCTGACCCCGCCGCAGTCCTTCGACGACCTGGTCAAGCCCGAGTACAAGAACCTCCTCGTCACCGAGAACGCGTCCACGTCCTCGCCAGGCCTCGGCTTCCTGCTCGGCAGCGCCGCCAAGTACGGCGACGGGGGCTGGCAGGACTACTGGAAGAAGCTGAAGGCCAACGGCGTCAAGGTCGTCGACGGCTGGGAGCAGGCGTACAACGAGGAGTTCTCCGGGTCGGCCGGAGGCAGGAAGGCGCACGGCGACCGGCCGCTCGTCGTGTCGTACGCCTCCTCCCCGCCCGCCGAGGTCATCTATGCGAAGCCGAAGCCCGACACGGCCCCGACCGGAGTGTCGTACGGCACCTGCTTCCGGCAGATCGAGTTCGCCGGGCTGCTGAGCAACGCGAAGAACACCGAGGGCGGCAAGGCGCTCATCGACTTCCTGGTCGCCAAGGAGTTCCAGGAGGACATGCCGCTCAACATGTTCGTCTACCCGGTGGTCCAGGGCGCGAAGACGCCCGCCGACTTCACGAAGTACGGCTCTGCCGCCAAGGACCCCGAGACCATGGCCCCCGACAAGATCGCCGCCAACCGTGACCAGTGGGTCAAGTCGTGGACCTCGCTCGTACTGAAGTAGCCCACCGCAAGGGCGGTACGGGCAACGCGGCACGGCTCGGGCTGATGGCCGGGCCGGTCGCGTTCTTCGCGCTGTTCTTCGCCTACCCCGTCGCCGCGATCGTCGCCCGCGGTCTGAAGGCCGACGGGGTCTGGCGGTTCGGGCGGATCACGGACGTACTCGCGCAGTCCGACATCCGGCACGTGCTGTGGTTCACCACCTGGCAGGCGCTCGCCTCCACTGCGCTCACCCTGCTGGTCGCGCTGCCCGCCGCATATGTCTTCGCGCGCCTCGACTTTCCGGGCAAGCAGGTCCTGCGGGCCGTCGTCACCGTCCCGTTCGTGCTGCCCACCGTCGTCGTCGGCACGGCGTTCCTCGCGCTGGTCGGCCGGGGCGGACTGCTCGACGACCTGTGGGGCGTACGGCTGGACACGACCGTGTGGGCGATCCTGCTGGCGCACGTCTTCTTCAACTACGCGGTCGTCGTCCGCACGGTGGGCGGCCTGTGGGCGCAGCTCGACCCGCGCCAGGAGGAGGCCGCGCGGATGCTGGGCACCTCGCCCCTGACGGCCTGGCGCAAGGTGACCCTCCCGGCGCTCGCCCCCGCCGTGGCCGCCGCCGCCCTGATGGTGTTCCTGTTCACCTTCACCTCCTTCGGTGTGGTGCAGATCCTCGGCGGTCCCACCTTCTCCACCCTCGAGGTCGAGATCTACCGGCAGACCTCCGAGATCTTCGACCTCTCCACGGCCGCGGTCCTCACCATCGTCCAGTTCGTCGCCGTGGGCGCGATCCTCGCCGTGCACGCGTGGACCGTACGACGCCGGGAGACCGCGCTGCGGCTGGTGGACGCGTCGGTGACGGCGCGCCGGCCGCGCGGGGCGGGGCAGTGGGCGCTGCTGGCCGGTGTGCTCGCCACCGTCGCCGTACTCCTCGTGCTGCCGCTCGCCGTGCTGGTGCAGCGGTCCCTCGACACCCCCGGCTTCGGCTACTACCGGGCGCTGACCCGCGAGGACGGCGGTACGTTCCTGGTGGCGCCGATCAGCGCGATCCAGAACTCGCTCCAGTACGCCGTCGCCGCCACCGCCGTCGCGGTGTTCATCGGCGCTCTCGCCGCCGCCGCGCTCGCCCGCCGGGACGCCGGCCGGATCGTCCGCGGATTCGACGCGCTGCTGATGCTGCCGCTGGGCGTGTCCGCGGTGACCGTCGGCTTCGGATTCCTCATAGCCCTCGACAAACCGCCGCTGGATCTGCGCCAGTCCTGGATCCTCGTACCGCTCGCCCAGGCGCTGGTCGGTGTGCCCTTCGTCGTACGGACCATGCTGCCCGTGCTGCGGGCGGTGGACGGGCGGCTTCGTGAGGCGGCGGCCGTGCTCGGGGCGTCGCCCTGGCGGGTGTGGCGGGAGGTCGATCTGCCGATGGTGCGGCGGGCGCTGCTGATCGCGGCCGGGTTCGCCTTCGCCGTGTCGCTCGGGGAGTTCGGCGCGACCGTGTTCATCGCGCGGCCCGACAACCCGACACTGCCCGTCGCGGTGGCACGGCTGCTCGGACGGCCTGGCGATCTCAACTACGGGCAGGCGATGGCCCTGTCGACGATTCTGATGGTGGTGTGCGCGGTGGCGCTGCTGGTCCTCGAGCGGCTGCGGACCGAGCGGACGGGGGAGTTCTGATGCTGCTGAGCCTTGAGGCCGCGACCGTGCGCTTCGGCGGGCGGGCCGTGCTCGACGCCGTCGACCTCGAGGTCGCCGAGCACGAGATCGTGTGTGTGCTCGGGCCCAGCGGCAGCGGCAAGTCGACGCTGCTGCGGGCGGTGGCCGGGCTCCAGCCGCTGGACCTCGGACGGGTGTCGCTGGACGGGCGCGACCAGGGCGGGGTCCCCGCGCACAAGCGCGGGGTGGGGCTGATGTTCCAGGACCATCAGCTGTTCCCGCAGCGGGACGTGGGTGGCAATGTGGCGTTCGGGCTGCGGATGCGCGGGGCGGCCAAGGGGGAACGGGACGCCCAGGTAGGGGAGTTGCTGGAGCTCGTGGGCCTTCCGGGCGCCGCCCGCCGGGCCGTCGCCGGGCTGTCCGGCGGTGAGCAGCAGCGGGTGGCGCTGGCGCGGGCCCTCGCGCCCCGGCCCCGGCTGCTGATGCTGGACGAGCCGCTCGGTCAGCTGGACCGCTCGCTGCGGGAGCGGCTGGTCGTCGAACTCCGGGAGCTCTTCGGCCGGTTGGGCACCACCGTGCTGGCCGTGACGCACGACCAGGGCGAGGCGTTCGCGCTCGCCGACCGGGTGGTGGTGATGCGGGACGGGCGCATCGCCCAGTCCGGAACGCCCCTCGAGGTCTGGCAGCGCCCGGCGGACGAGTTCGTGGCCCGCTTCCTCGGCTTCGACAACCTGGTGCCGGCGACGGTCGCGGGGGCGGCCGCGGTCACGCCGTGGGGCAAGCTCCCGGTGCCGCAGGACGCGCCGCAGGGTGCGTGCTCGCTGCTCGTACGGCCCGCCGGGGTGCGGCTCGTGGCGGCCGACGAGGGACTGCGCTGCACGGTGACCGCCCGCACCTTCAAGGGCACCCATGTCGCGGTCCATCTCCGGCCCGAGGACGACGGCCCGCGCCTTGAGGCGGCATGCGCGTTGCGGGCGGCGCCGGAGGTCGGGGCGGCGGTCGGGGTGGAGTTCGACCCGGCCGAGATCGTCGTACTCGGCTGATCATCTGCGCCCTGGAGAAGACCACGTTCGGCTGAACGGCCGAGGCCCGTCCCCCGGGGATACGGGGACGGGCCACGACGGTGTACGGGAGTGAAGTGAGGCGTCAGCGACCGTTGTTCGCCCCACGGCGGCGCATGCCGAAGAACACGGCACCGCCACCGATGACGACCAGGGCGGCCGCGATGCCGGCGATCAGACCGGTGTTGGAGTTCGCACCGGTCTCGGCGAGGTTCGAGTCACCGGCCGCCGGGGACGGCGCGTTGCTCGAGGTCTGTGCCGGGGCGGTGCTGGTGCTCTGAGAAGCCGACGGGGTCGGGGAGTCGGTCTCGGCCGGAGCGGACTTCGACGGCGACGGGGTGGCCGACGGGGTGGGGGTCGGGCTGTCCTCGGCCTTGCAGGCAGTGGACGGGGTGGTCAGGTTCGGCGCGATGTCCGCGTCGACCTGGTTGCCGGCCTTGACGTGGATACGGTACGTCGCGTTCGGCTTCCAGTCCTCGGCGAAGGTGACCGTGGTGCCTTCCTTGGAGCCCTTGATGTTCTCCGGCTTGCCGACCTTCTTGGCGTCGGCGCCGTTGTTCTCCAGGAACACGGTGACGACGGCCGGGGTACCGGAGCCGTCCTTGTCGGTGACGACGATGACGCCCTTGGAGCCGTCACAGGTGGCTTCGGCGGAGAACTCCTTGATGTCGCACGCGAGCGCGTTGCCGGCGAGGCCCAGCACCAGCGCGGCGGAAGCGGAGGCGACACCCAGGATGCGCACGGAACGTGCACTGCGGCGGGTTATGGACACGTTTGTCCTTTACGTATTGCACAACTGCGGGGGGTTGAGGGGCAGATGAAGCAGTGATGAGGTGAGGCTCCAGCGCCCCAGGTGACTCACAGGTTTATAAGCGCTCCATCGGCAGTGTCAATGCATATGCCGCCTACAGGTGTTGACTTTGCCCGCTCGTTAACCGCCGAGACGTTTCAACGCCTCCGGAGCCTCCTCGATCCGGTCAACCAGGGCGATTCCGGCCTCCATCCGCCGTTCCCCGGCGAGCGCTTGCGGCAACGGCCAGGCCGGCAGCCGCTCCGTCCAGTGCGCCCGGTCCACCAGCACCATCGGCGTGGGCTCGCCCCGCGACTCGTAGTAGTTGGGAGTCGCGTTGTCGAATATCTCCTGTACGGTCCCGGCGGCGCCCGGCAGGAACACCACGCCCCCGGTGGCGGGCCGGCAGGCCGTCCTCGCGGACGGAGTTGGCGAAGTACTTGGTGGGGGTACCCCCTGCTCGAACGAAGTTGAGAGCTTGGGGGAGTGCGCGGCGAGGCGTTGGGCGGTTCATGGCCGTAGAACCAGGTGGGGATGCCCACGGAGCCCCCGCCGCCCGGCCGGCGGTCGCGCACCTCGAAGGCCGCGCGGGCCCAGTCGGTGACGGACGGCCGGAACGACGGTGCCTTGGCGAGGAGTTGCAGCGCCTCCGTCAGCATGTCGTCGTCGAACGGGGCGGCGTACGCGCCGAGGTTCGCCGCCTCCATGGCGCCCGGTCCGCCGCCGGTGGCCACCGTGAGACCGGTGCGCGCCAGCTCACGGCCGAGGCGGGCGGCGCCGCCGTAGGCCTCCGTGCCGCGGGCCATGGCGTGTCCGCCCTCCCCCACGCTCGAATCAGCTCGCGCGGGAGGTGCCCCCATCCCCCACCACCCGTGTGTCCACGAGGAGTTCGTCGAGCGCGTCGGAGACGGCGTCGTCGTGGACGGCGCGCGGCATGGAGGCGTACACGTCCCCGTCGGCCTTCGTCCGCTGGAACCAGCCGTAGGCCCGCGCGTCCGGAGTCGCCTCGTATCCGTTGTCGAGCGAGTCGAACAGTTCGTCGGGGGAGTAGACGAACCCCCGGTACGGGTCGAAGGGGAGGTCCGGTACGGGCGGGAACACCAGCGCGCCCGCCACCCGCACCCGGGCGGCGGCCTCGGGGTCCATCGGGCAGCCGAGGAAGACGGCCCCGGTGGAGTCGACGGAGAGCAGGGCGTCCGTACGGCCGGTCAGATCGACGGCCTGGACACGGAACCGGGCGAGCGAGCCGTGTCCGGCGACGACCTCGTCGAACTCGGCGGGCGACTCGATCTCATGGTCGTGGGCGGCACGGTCGGGCTGGGCGGGTGCCGGATGCACCCGCCCATGCCGGCACAGGCGTTCGGGGTGGCGAACCGGTATCCCGTCAGCCCTGCACCGCGGCCGGGTCCATCCACACGACCTCCCACGTGTGGCCGTCGAGGTCGTCGAAGGCGCGGCCGTACATGAAGCCCTGGTCCTGGGTCTCGCCGGTCGCCGAGCCGCCGGCCGCGATCGCCTTGTCGACCAGCTCGTCGACCTTCTCGCGGCTCTCGGCGCTCAGACAGATCAGCACCTCGCTGGTCTTCGTCGAGTCGGCGATCTCCTTCTTCGTGAAGTCGGCGTAGCGCTGCTTGCTCAGCAGCATCGCGATGATCGTGTCGCTGATCACGACGCAGGCGTTGTCGTCGGTGCTGAACTGCGGGTTGATCGAGTAGCCGAGCTCCGTGAAGAACTTCTTCGCGGCGTCGACGTCGTTGGTGGCCAGGTTCACGAAGATCATCTGCTGGTACATGCCGTTCTCTCCCTCGGGGGTCGTGCCGTTCGCAGGGGTAGACACCGGGCCGCCGGAGAAATCATCGGCGGTCCGCGAACTTTTTCCGCGGATTCTCAGTGGGCCAGCGGGAGCGCCGTCAGCTGCGCGGTCACCAGCGCGAGCGGGGCGAAGAGGGCGAGCAGGGCGCCCGCGCGCAGGGCGGCGGCGCTGCGCAGCATGCGCGCGGGCGCACCGAGACGGAGCAGGGCCGCGGTGGTGTCGGCGCGGGACTGCCTGGCCGCCACGGCCGCCGTGAACAGCGTGGCCGTGGTGCAGCCGGTGACCAGGAGGGTGCCGAGGACGGTCAGCGGGCCGAAGAAGGAGGGTACGGCGCCGCCGTACAGCGCGGTCATGGCGTACGTGCCCGACGCGACCGCGCAGACCACGCCCACGGGGCGGCCGATGCGGCCGGCCTCCGCCATGAGGACACGGCCGGCCAGGAGGCGGAGCGCTCCCGGGTGCGCCGCCTGCAGCAGGCGGCCGCACAGATGGGTGAGGCCCGGGGCGGCCAGGATCAGGCCCAGGGCCGTCAGGGCCCAGCCGGCCAGTACTCCGGCCGTACCGCCGACGGCGTCGCCGGGGAGGGCCACGGGGCCGGAGCGGCTCGTGTACGCCTCGACGGCGAGGCCGGCGGCGAGGACGGCGAAGCCCCAGGGGAGCCCGGCCGGGGAGCCGTGCGGGTCGGGAGCGAGGGTGCCGGTCCATCCCGGGGCGTGCGGCGCCGCCGCGTGGGGGTCGGTCTCGTGGTCCGGGTCGTGCGAGGTGCCGTCGGCCGGTGCGGGGACGCCCGTGGCCGGGGCGCCCGGTGCCGGGACGCTCGTGGCCGGGTGGGCGTCCGTGGCCGGGTGTGCGTCCGTCTCGGTGTTCCGGCCGCCCGGGGCCGGGCGGCGGCGCCGATCCTCAGGCGTGTGCCGAAGCGGCCGTACGCCCCGAAGGTCTCCCGCGATGCCGCGTGGCCGTACGACCCGAAGCGGCCGTCCCCGCGAGCGGTGCGGCCGGCCGCGGGGCGGGTGTCCCGGGGGCGCAGCGTGAAGGCCACCGCCGCGGACGCGATCCCCGGTACGAGTGCGAGCAGGGTGAGCGTGCCCGGCAGTGGGAGGGGCTCGCCTGCCGCCAGGAACTCCTTCGCGGCGCCGTCGAAGGGCATGCCGGTGAGGTCGCCGCGCAGATGGAGGAAGAGCAGCAGCGCCAGCATCGAGCCAAGGGCGCAGGACAGGGCCGTCGTGACCACGGAGATCGCCATCAGCCGGGCCGGGCCGAGACCGAGGGCCGAGAGGCCGGGGCGGGGTTTTGTGCCGGGGTCGGTGCGGGCGACCCCGACCGCGAGGTACACCGTGGCCGCCAGGGGCAGCGCGCACCAGGCCAGGCGCAGGGAGCCGGCGGCGGGGGCGGCGGGGGCGGCGGGGTCATCGGGGTGGCTCAGCGCGTAGCCGAGGGCGGCCAGGAGCAGGAAGCCCGTGCCCGCGGCGGCCGTGGCCACGAGGAGGCGGCGCAGCTGGACCGCGGGGTGGGCGACCCGGGTCAGGCGGAGAGCGAGCACGCGGCCCGGCCTTCCGTATCGGGCGCCGGAGGCAGATGCACGGTGTTCACGCGCCGCCCGTCCAGCAGGGACACCGTGCGGTCGGCGAGGGCCGCGGTCTCGGCGTCGTGCGTGGCCAGCACCACCGTGATGCCGTGCGAGCGGGCCGCCGTCATCAGCGTGCGCAGGACGTGGGAGCGGTCGGCGCGGTGCAGCGGCGCCGTCGGCTCGTCGGCGAACAGGACGGTCGGGGCGGGGGCCAGGGCGCGGGCGATGGAGGCGCGCTGCCGTTCGGCCTGGTGCAGTTGGTGCGGGCGCCTGCGGGCCTTGTCGCCGATGTCGAGACGCTCCAGCCACTCGAGGGCGGCGGTCTTGGCCCGGCGGCGGCTGGTGCCGCGCAGCATCAGGGGGAGGGCCGCGTTCTCCCAGACGTTCAGCTCGGGCAGGAGCAGCGGTGCCGGATCGATCCAGCTGAAGCGGTCCCGGCGCAGCCGCTCGCGGCCGACGGGGCCCATGCTGTGCAGGGGCACGCTGTTGAACCAGACCTCGCCGTGCCGCACCGGCACCAGGCCGGACAGACAGCGCAGCAGGGTGGTCTTGCCGCTGCCGCGCGGGCCGCTGACGGCGAGGATCTCGCCCTCCCGTACGCCGAGCGAGACGCCGGCGAGCGCGGGCGAGCCGTCGGGGTGCCGGTGGTGCAGGGAGCGTGCCCAGAGCACGTCGTTGTCCGGCGGGGCCTCCATGGCGTACACCTCGGTTCTGATCCGTTTTCCCGTGCTCGATCCCCCGTGAGGCCCCGTCGTCGCACGCCCGCCTGCCCTCCGGACGGGCGACGGGAATATGACGAAAGGGCCTTCCGGGGGAACGAAAGCCGGGCCGATCGGTCACTGGCACGCTAGGCAGGTCCCGGCGGGAGGCCGGACAGCACACGGCCCCGGGCGTCCGTTCTCACTCGAACGGACGGCACCGGGGCCGACGTTGATCATCCAGGCGGAAGATCAGAGCTTCGTCCACGCCTCCGTGAGCGTCGCACGCAGGATCTGCTCGATCTCGTCGAACGTGTCCTGGTCGGAGATCAGCGGCGGGGCGAGCTGGACGACCGGGTCACCGCGGTCGTCGGCACGGCAGTACAGGCCGTTCTCGTAGAGCGCCTTGGAGAGGAAGCCGTACAGCACGCGCTCGGTCTCCTCCTCGCTGAAGGACTCCTTCGTCGCCTTGTCCTTGACGAGCTCGATGCCGTAGAAGAAGCCGTTGCCGCGGACGTCGCCGACGATCGGCAGGTCGTGCAGCTTCTGCAGGGTGGACAGGAACGCGGACTCGTTGTCGAGGACGTGCTGGTTGAGGCCCTCGCGCTCGAACAGGTCCAGGTTGGCCAGGCCCACGGCCGCGGAGACCGGGTGGCCGCCGAAGGTGTAGCCGTGCAGGAAGGTGTTGTCGCCCTTGTAGAACGGCTCGGCGAGGCGGTCGGAGATCACGCAGGCGCCGATCGGGGAGTAGCCCGAGGTCATGCCCTTGGCGCAGGTGATCATGTCCGGGACGTAGCCGAACTTGTCACAGGCGAACATCGTGCCCAGGCGGCCGAAGGCGCAGATGACCTCGTCCGACACGAGCAGCACGTCGTACTGGTCGCAGATCTCGCGGACCCGCTGGAAGTAGCCGGGCGGGGGCGGGAAGCAGCCGCCGGCGTTCTGCACGGGCTCCAGGAAGACCGCGGCGACGGTGTCGGGGCCCTCGAAGAGGATCTGCTGCTCGATCTGGTCGGCGGCCCAGCGGCCGAAGGCCTCCGGGTCGTCGCCGAAGATCGGGGCGCGGTAGATGTTGGTGTTCGGAACCTTGTGCGCGCCCGGCACCAGCGGCTCGAAGGGGGCCTTCAGGCCCGGCAGGCCGGTGATGGACAGGGCGCCCTGCGGGGTGCCGTGGTAGGCGACTGCGCGGGAGATGACCTTGTACTTGGTCGGCTTGCCGGTGAGCTTGAAGTACTGCTTGGCCAGCTTCCAGGCGGTCTCGACCGCCTCGCCGCCGCCAGTGGTGAAGAAGACCTTGTTCAGGTCGCCGGGGGCGTAGTCGGCGATGCGCTCGGCCAGCTCCACGGCCTTCGGGTGGGCGTAGGACCACACCGGGAAGAACGCCAGCTCCTGGGCCTGCTTGAAGGCGGTCTCGGCGAGCTCCGTGCGGCCGTGACCGGCCTGGACCACGAACAGACCCGCGAGACCGTCCAGGTAGCGCTTGCCCTTGTCGTCGTAGATGTAGGTGCCCTCGCCCCGGACGATGGTCGGGACGGGGGAGTTCTCGTACGAGGACATGCGGGTGAAGTGCATCCACAGGTGGTCGTACGCGGTGCGGCTGAGGTCCTTCTGGCTCACGGTTATCGGGTTCCCCACATATAGGTCTGCTTCTTGAGCTTGAGGTAGACGAAGCTCTCGGTGGAGCGCACGCCGGGCAGCGCCCGGATGCGTTTGTTGATGACGTCCAGCAGGTGGTCGTCGTCCTCGCAGACGATCTCGGCGAGGATGTCGAACGAGCCCGCGGTCATCACCACGTACTCGACTTCCGACATGTCAGTCAGCGCTTCCGCGATCGACTCGACATCGCCCTCGGCGTTGATACCCACCATCGCCTGCCGCCGGAAGCCCACGGTGAGCGGGTCCGTGACGGCCACGATCTGCATCACGCCCTGGTCCAGCAGCTTCTGGACGCGCTGGCGCACGGCCGCCTCGGACAGGCCCACGGCCTTGCCGATGGCGGCGTACGGACGGCGGCCGTCCTCCTGGAGCTGCTGAATGATGGCGAGGGAGACGGCGTCCAGCTGGGGGGTGCCGTTCCTGGACTCGCGGGAGTCCCTCTGGTCTGCGCTTCGACTGGCCACGAGCTCACTGTGCACGACGTCTCGACACTTCCGCAAGGCCGTATCGATGAAATTCGTTGTTTGTGTGACCCAGTCCTGCGGATTTCGCAGAAGTGGCCCCGATGGGGGTGTTGAAAACGTGGGACCGCGGATTAGGGTGGGTGTCTCAGCGATTGGACAGCTTGAACCTGATCAGGAGGCCGGCAGTGAGCACCGAGCTGCGTGGGCTGCGCACACTACGGAACTACATTGACGGCGAGTTCCGGGACGCCGCCGACGGACGGACCACCGAGGTGGTCAACCCCGCGACGGGCGAGGCGTACGCGACCGCACCGCTGTCCGGGCAGGCGGACGTCGACGCCGCCATGGCGGCCGCCGCCGCGGCCTTCCCCGGCTGGCGCGACACGACGCCCGCGGAGCGGCAGAAGGCCCTCCTGAAGATCGCGGACGCGTTCGAGGAGCGCGCCGAGGAACTGATCGCGGCCGAGGTGGAGAACACGGGCAAGCCGACCGGGCTGACCCGCTCCGAAGAGATTCCGCCGATGGTCGACCAGATCCGCTTCTTCGCGGGCGCCGCCCGCATGCTGGAGGGGCGGAGCGCCGGTGAGTACATGGAGGGGATGACCTCCATCGTCCGCCGCGAGCCGGTCGGCGTCTGCGCCCAGGTCGCGCCGTGGAACTACCCGATGATGATGGCCGTGTGGAAGTTCGCCCCGGCGATCGCCGCGGGCAACACCGTCGTCCTGAAGCCCTCGGACACCACCCCGGCCTCCACGGTCCTGATCGCCGAGATCCTCGGCTCGATCCTGCCCAAGGGCGTCTTCAACGTCATCTGCGGCGACCGTGACACCGGCCGCCGGATGGTCGAGCACCCCACCCCGGCGATGGCCTCCATCACCGGCTCCGTCCGGGCCGGCATGTCGGTCGCCGAGTCCGCGGCCAAGGACGTCAAGCGCGTCCACCTGGAGCTGGGCGGCAAGGCGCCGGTCGTCGTGTTCGACGACACCGACATCGCCAAGGCCGTCGAGGACATCTCCGTGGCGGGCTTCTTCAACGCCGGCCAGGACTGCACGGCCGCCACCCGCGTCCTCGTCCAGGAGTCCGTCCACGACGAGTTCGTCGCGGCGCTCGCCAAGGCCGCCGCCGAGACGAAGACCGGCCAGCCGGACGACGAGGACGTGCTGTTCGGCCCGCTCAACAACCCGAACCAGCTCCAGCAGGTCACCGGCTTCATCGAGCGCCTCCCTGCCCACGCCAAGGTCGAGGCGGGCGGCCACCGGGTCGGCGACAAGGGCTACTTCTACGCCCCGACCGTCGTCTCCGGCCTGAAGCAGGACGACGAGATCATCCAGAACGAGGTCTTCGGCCCGGTCATCACCGTCCAGTCCTTCACCGACGAGGACCAGGCCGTCGAGTGGGCCAACGGCGTCGAGTACGCCCTCGCCTCCTCCGTCTGGACCAAGGACCACGGCCGCGCCATGCGGATGTCCAAGAAGCTCGACTTCGGCTGTGTGTGGATCAACACCCACATCCCGCTGGTTGCCGAGATGCCGCACGGCGGCTTCAAGAAGTCCGGCTACGGCAAGGACCTGTCGGCGTACGGCTTCGACGACTACACCCGCGTCAAGCACGTCATGACGTCGCTGGACGGCTGACGCCACAAACCCGCGGCCCCGGACGGAGGACAGCCCGTCCGGGGCCGCGGTGTCTTTCTGCGCGGCGGGCGGACCGTCGCGGGGCCGCGCGACGAGGGGGCCCGCCGCCCTTGAGGGGGCTGCCGCGGGTGCGGGGGCTGGAGTGCGTCGTGGCCGGAGGCCTGGTCGTCAACATCGCCGACAATGCCGTACGGCATGACCGCCCGGCGGGGGAGGGCAGTTGGGCTTCTGTCCGGACCGGGCGGACGCGACGCATCCGCACTGCGGGCTGACCGTGGAGGTCGGTCCGGCTCCGGTCGGTCCGCGTCCCCGCGCGGGGACCTGATCGTATCGACAAGGTGTCGGCTACGTCCGGGCCCGCTCGACGCACCGTCGATTGTCCGGCCGCAGGCCGGGGAGGCATGCTGCCAGGGTGCCCCAGACTTCTTCCCACACGCCCGCGCTCTCCCGCCGCTCCCTGCTGCGCGCGCTGGGCGGCACCGCCGGGCTCGGCGCCCTCGCCGGCTGCGGGGTGCCCGCCGCGTACGTGAAGCCCGGCGACCGCGCCGTAGCCGATCTGTCCGCCAAGGACAAGAAGCTGACCTGGGCGAACTGGCCCCTCTACATCGATACGGACGACGACGACCCGAACAAGCGGCCGACGCTCGAGGCCTTCGAGAAGCGCACCGGGATATCCGTCGACTACATCGAGGAGATCAACGACAACGACGAGTTCTTCGGCAAGATCAGCCCGTCGTTGATGAACCACCAGTCGACGGGCCGCGACCTGATCGTCATCAGCGACTGGATGTGCGCGCGGTTCGTGCGGCTGGGCTGGGTCCAGAAGATGGACCGAGCCCGGCAGCCCAACGTGGCGAAGTACCTGGACCCGCTTCTGCGCTCGCCCGCCTTCGACCCCGGCCGCAGGTTCACGGTGCCGTGGCAGTCCGGCATCACCGGTATCGCGTACAACCGCCGCAAGCTGGGCCGCGAGATCCGTCATGTCTCCGACCTCTGGGCGAGCGACCTCAAGGGCCGGGTGACCCTCCTGTCCGGCCTGGACGAGGCGTTCGCGCTGCTCATGCAGGGCAACGGCGTGGACATCACCAAGTGGACGGCGGACGACTTCCACGGGGTGTGCGACCAGGTGGAGAAGGAGGTCCACCGGGGCCAGATCCGCCGCTTCACCGGCAACGACTACACCAAGGACCTGGTCAGCGGGGACGTACTGGCCTGCCAGGCCTACTCCGGCGACGTCATCCAGCTCCAGGCCGACAACCCCGACATCCGCTTCGTCGTCCCCGAGGAGGGCGCGGAGCTCTGGTCGGACTCCCTGATGATCCCCAACCGCGCCCGCCACAAGGCCAACGCCGAGCGGTTGGTGGACTACTACTACGAGCCCGAGGTCGCCGCGGAACTCGCCGCCTGGGTCAACTACGTCTGCCCGGTCCCGGCGGCCAGGGACGTCCTGGCGTCCTCCAAGGACAAGGACACCGCGGCCCTCGCGGACAACCCACTGATCTTCCCGGACACCGCGATGCGCCGCCGCCTGGCGATCGCCCGGGACATCAAGTCCACGGAGCGGGTGGAGTTCGCGAAGCGCTGGAACAAGCTCGTGGGGCTGTGACGACAGCGATGCCGTTGTGTGACGAGGATTTTTAGTTGGCACAAAAGAGGGATAGTTGGCACCATGATCGGCTGCCACTTGCAGAGTTGACGGCGCATCACTTCGATGCACGGCCTGGGCGGCGTTTGAGCGATCTCGCGGATACGGGGTGCCGAGGTTCATTCCGCTGTCGGTGGTGATCGACGCCTGCTGCCAGGCGAGGTTCATCTGCGCTCCGGCATCTGCTCGGGCCGTAGCGACGAGGGCCGCGTAAGGGCCCGGATGCTTCGATCTGGAGCCGCGGGCGGACCTCAACTCTTGACGGCCTCTGCGATCTGCGCATGTTGGGCGAGGCCCGTGCTGATCTCGCGCCAGCACTGCTCGACCAGGACAGTCATGGGCATGTGGCCTGGGCGGCCGGGTCAGCGTGGAGGACGAAGTGCTGCGGAATGCGGGCCCGGGCGCGTCTTCTCAGGAGTGCCGAACCGCTGACTGTCCGGCCGCGATGACACCCGTGCTGGACGAGGCATTTCGAGCCTGCCGGTGTGCCGACCTGGCTCCGCTGATCCGGGGAGAGGCCGGCCCTCGCCCGACCTCCCGCGCAGTGGCGACGTAGCCGAGCCGTACGTCCCAGTGGCCACCTCGCCAGGTGAGGGTGACCGTGGACAGCGGCGGCACAGTGAGGTGCCAGAAGGCTCTTGCCGGTACGCCCAGAGCATGGATGAGCGCTGCCCGGATCACGGCTGCTTCGGTGATGGCCACGGTGTGGCCCGTGGCGGGCTCCATGAAGCTCAGCCAGTCCGCTGTTCGGCGGCAGAGCCGGCGTACGGACTCACCTTCGTGTGGTGCGGCATCCGGATCGGTGAGCCAGGCGGTGAACCCGTCAGGATCGGTTGCGGCGACGTCGTCGACAGTACGACCGCACCATTCACCGAGGCCGAGATCGCGCAGCGCAGGCTCGGAGACTGCCGCCAGGCCGAGGGCGTCAGCGGTCTGCGTGCAGCGGACCGAAGGGGCCCGGACAGTCGGGCCGTGGGGAGGGAGCGCTTCTGCCGCGGCGCCTGCCTTGCGCAGGCTGCACTCGCTCAGGGGAGCGTCACCGAGAACCGGATCCAGGGTGGCGTCACCGCCGGGCGCACACAGGAACGTCAGGCAGATCGTCATCGGACGGACCTCCTTCTTGGCCCGGCACGGCTGCCGCCACGTCGGGACTCGTGCGCTCCAGGGTCGTCGGAAACCCTCCCGGCGCACCATCCGCCTGATGTCCGGAACCACCCCGCCAGTCGGCCGACGCGGCTCCGCCACCAGGGCGAACTCGGTGTGATCCATCCGATCCGCTCAGTGAGCCTTGGAGGCGGCGACTGCCGCGGCCGGGGTGTCACGCAGGCCGAGGCGCAGGTGCTCGACGTGATACAGGGCCTGCTCCAGCAGTTCGGCGACGTGGTTGTCGTACCTCGGAGCGGGCCGCTGCGGGCCCGGCGGGACAGGGAACACGGGATGTGCCTGGGCCTATAGGCGAGGACACCGGTCAACGCCCCTGCGGTGGTTACGCACCCAGGCCGGTGCACGCCAGCCTGCTGTCCACTTTGGCGCAGGCTTCCACTCCTTGGGGTGATGCCACGGCAAGCATCGGGCTGGCCCAGCCACCCGAACCGTCGCCCGGATACGTCACGGACAGCACGTTGCTCCCGGACCGGACGGAGATGACGCGAGCGGCCGAACTCCGCGCCTGGAGCTCGGCCCAAGCGGTGCCGCAGGACGGGGAGTACTCCAGCCGCACCACGTACGAGTCGGCATGGACGTGGGCTTTGGTCTGCGCATCGCGGTCGCAGTCGGAGAGGTCAGGTAGCTGTCCCTCACAGGCCCTGCCCCGGCACGAGGAGCCCACCGCGGGCCGTTCGCCCGGACCACCGGGCGAGAAGCCCACGGCGGGCCGCTCGCCTGGATCACCGGAGCGGTTGGCCAGGAATGGGATCACGGCCACCGCAGCAGCAGTGACGACCAGGGCAAACGCCGACAGCAGCAACCGGGAACGGGCGGGCCGTGCCACGGGGGCGCCGCCCGGCGGCGCCCCCGGGACCAGCGCATGATCGGCCTCCTGCCACCGGACCAGCACCGGCGCGGGGTCGACGCCCGCCAGCCGGGCGAGTTCCTCCACGGCCGAACGAGGGGGCCGCTGGACGCCGCGGAGATAGCGGTGCCAGGCGGACTTGCTGTACGGGGTGCGCGCGGCCAGGGCCGAAAGACTGAGACCAGTGCGCACCTTCAGCCCGTGCAGCTCCCTCACAAACGGGTCATCGACCTGCGCGCTGCCCAGCTCGTGCAGCTCCCGCAGCCGGTTCACGACTCGACCGGTCTTGATCTCCCCCAGACGGATCAGCGGGCGCTTCGGACGCGGCTTCCCGGCCGCCTTCGAGGTCTTCCTCACCACGCTCGAAGTCTTCGCCACCATCTGGTTCCCAACCTGGGAACCCGCCATGACCACCCAGACCGACGACACCGGCGTACCGCAGTTCGCCGGGAAACTCGACACTCCATCGTGGGACCTCCACTCCGCAGAGGCCGCGTTTCAGCAGGTCAGCGAATTCCGTCGGTTCGCCACGACCATGCTGCGGTCACCATCGGGACGTCCGGACTGGACCCGGGCCGCATGCCGTTTCGGGCAACGAGGCGATGACGAGGGACCTGGCTTGCTCCCGGATGACTCGTACAGATGGTCGAACGACTTCAGGAGGGGGCGCGCCCTATCAACATGGCCCGGTGGTGGTACTCGTACAGGCCGTCGAAGAGGGGGCCGGTCAGCTCCAGGATCCGCTGGTCGTCACAGATCATGGACAGGCCGCGCAGGACTGCGTCCACACCGGGGGCTTCGGGGGCGTCGTAGCGTTCGTCGTCGAGGTCGGCCTCGTGGACGATCTCCGCGAGTTTCCACAGCACGGGGTCGGCCAGCTCGTAGTGGCGCAGGATCGTCTCGAAGGAGCAGTCGCCGCCGTGGTGGCCGAGTTCCACACCGCGCATGTCGAACGGGGTCGCGTCGTCCGGGACTTCGGCGGGGTCGGTGACGAAGACGAACTGCGCCTCCTTGTCGACGTGCCGGCGGATCAGCCAGGCGCAGGCGGCCCGGTCGATGTGGATCCCGGCGCGGGTCGCCCACTTCATGCGCTCTTCCCCGGATGGCTTGCGGTCTTCGGCGCTGCGCCGGCTTTGCCGCCTGGCTCGTCGGCGAGGGCGCGTACGGCGGCATGTGCGCGGTCGCGTTCGAGGGGCGGGAAGAAGTCGCGTCGGCCGATACGTCGCAGTTCGGCGCGCAGCCTGCGGACGACCGATGCGGCGTTGGCCGCGCCGGCGGCTTGGGTTGCCTGGTCGATGACGGCTTGGTACTCGGCGGCGCGGGCGGTGGCCATGGCCGTCGCCAGTTCGCGCTCCTGGGCGTGGGTTGCCGGCCGGGCCAGCCAGATGGAGGCGGAGCCACCGGCTTCGATGGCCTCGTCGGCAATCCACTCCAGCTGTTCGCGGGTGCGGGCGTCGGCGGGCAGTGTGACCAGGCCGTCGGAGAGCTGGGCGACTCCCAGGCGCTTGAGCTTGCGCCAGATCTTGATGCGGGGCGTGGAGGGTTCTCGGGGCATCCGGTAGGAGAGCAGGACCCACTCGCCCGGGTTGCGGGTCGGCCGGTCAGCGGTCACGGCGTGTACCGATCCCTGCATCGGACGTTGTCCGGCCCATCGATGCTCCCCACAGTCAGATCGAATGCAACCATGGTTGCATGCTGCTTGGGGTGCATCAAGTGGACACGGGCGGGAGCGGAAGGGTGTGGAGGGTGATCCATACGACGGCGCCTCCGTCGGGGTGGTTGAAGGCGCCGTACGCGCCATCGGCTGCGCGGGCGATGGCGGCGGTGATGGCCAGTCCGAGGCCGGTTCCCGTGGTGGCGCGGGAGCGGTCGGCCTGGGTGAAGCGGTCGAAGGCGTGTGGAAGGAAGTCGGGCGGAAAGCCGGGGCCGTGGTCTCGGACCTCGATGCGGATCTGCTTCTCGTAGGGGCGGGCGGTCACTTCAACGGGGCCGCGGCCGTGCTGCTGGGCGTTGTGGAGAAGGTTCGTCACCGCTCGCTCCAGCCGGTCGCTCGGGATGGCGGCGGTCAGTCCGGCGGGGCAGTCGACGGTGACGGCCCTGCCAGGGGAGCCGTTGCGGAGACGGGCGGCCACGCTGCGCAGGAGAGGGGCCAGGTCGTGCACCGTCGACCCGGCCGGGGTGGTGTCGCGACGGTCGGTGCGGGCCAGGAGCAGCAGGTCCTCGGCGAGCTGGACGAGCCGTTCGGTCTCCTCGTGCGCGGAGACGAGGGCGGCGTGCAGTTCGGTGGCGCCGCGGGGGTGCCGTAGGGCGAGTTCGATCTCGGTGCGTAGCAGGCTGAGCGGGGTGCGCAGTTCGTGGCTGGCGTCGGCGACGAAGAGCCGCTCATGGTCCAGGGCGGTCTGAAGCCGGGTGAGCATGTCGTTGAGGGTGGTGGCGAGGCGGGCGATCTCGTCGCGGCTGGGGGGCACGTCGAGGCGGTAGCCGGGGGTGTCCTCGGTGACGGCGGCGGCTTGGGTGCGCATGCGTTCCACCGGGCGCAGGGCCGCGGCGGCCAGCAGGTAGGCGCCGATGGCGGCCAGCACGAACACGATGGGCAGTGCCGTGAGCAGCTCGCGCAGCAGGTCGTCGAGGGCTTCCTGCTGGGCCTGTTGGGCGATGCCGGTGGCGGTGCCGTATTCGCTCTGGGCCTCGCGGAAGCGGCTGAGGGTGAGGTAGCCGGCGCCGGTCAGGACCAGGGCCATCACGGCGGCGAAGATCGCGGTGAGGCGGATGCGGAGCGGGATGCGGTTCATGGTGTGCGGGTGGTGGTGCGGCCGCCGTCGCGGCGGATCCGGTATCCGGCGCCGCGGACGGTCTCGACGGCCCGGGTGCCGTAGGGGCGGTCGATCTTGTCGCGCAGGGCCTTGATGTGGGCGTCGACCACGTTGGAGCCGGGGCTTGTGCCCAGGTCCCAGCAGTGCTCGACGAGCATGGCGCGGGTCAGCACGGTGCCGGGGCGGCGCAGGAGCGCCTCCAACAGCGCGTACTCCTTGCCGGTCAGCGAGATCTCCTCCTCGCCGCGTTGCACAGTGCGCGTGGCCGGGTCCAGACGCAGATCGCCGGCGGTGAGGACGGCCGGGCGCTCGAACGGACCACGGCGGATCATCACCCGCAGCCGTGCGAAGAGCTCCTCCAGGCTGAACGGTTTGGTCAGGTAGTCGTCCGCTCCTCCGTCCAGGCCGCGCACGCGGTCGGCGACTGCGTCCTTGGCGGTCAGCATGAGCACCGGCAGCCACACACCGCGTTGCCGGAGGGTTACGCAGACCTCGAAGCCGTCCAGGCCCGGCAGCGTCACGTCCAGCACCATCGCGTCGTAGGCGGCCACGTCGGTGAGGGCGAGGGCCTGCGGGCCGTCGGGAGCCGTGTCGACGGCATAGCCTTCCTCTGTCAGGGCCCGGCACAGCAGGTCCCGCATCTTGGGCTCGTCCTCGACCACCAGGATCCGCATCGCACCTTCCCTCGTCCGCCGTCACCGCGCACGTCGTCGCACCCTTCACGATCCCCGCCGCTGATGAAGGTGGCATGAAGTCACCCGAGTGGGTGGGTCTTCATGGCAACTTCATCAGCGGCGGCTTCGCTGAGTTACACAGGCACCTTCGACAACGACCCCGACGAGGAGTGGTCATGTCACCCCGTTCGCGCACGAAGCCGACCGCAGGGACGGCGGCTGCGCTCCTGCTGGTGGCGAGCACCGGCCTGATGGCAGGCTGCGGCACCCAGACGAGAAGCCACGCCGGCGGCGGTACCGGTGTCGTCGCGGCGCAGGCCGCCTCCCGGCACCAGCACCTTGAACAGCCCGTCCAGACCACCGAGGCGGACTGGAAGCCGGTCGCCGATGCCCTCGGCCGCACTGGAACGCTGATGAAGGGCACCGTGTACCGCGTCCCGCTGCCCCGCAAGGACCTCACGGTCACCACCCAGGGCGTGACCGTGAAACCGGGCCTGTCGCTCGGCGGCTACGTGGCCTTCGCCAAGTACGAGCACGAGACCATGCTCATGGGCGACCTGGTCGTCACCGAGGACGAACTGCCCAAGGTCACCGACGCGCTGCAGGCCGCCGGGATCGAGCAGACGGCCCTGCACAAGCACCTGCTCCAGCAGTCCCCAGCGATCTGGTGGACGCACATCGACGCCATGGGCAACCCGGTCACTCTGGCCAAGGGCCTGAAGCCCGCGCTCGCCGCCACCGCCATCCCGCCCGCCTCGCCGCCCCCGGCCACCCAGCCGCCCATCGACCTGAACACCGCCGGCATCGACAAGGCACTCGGTCGCAAGGGCACGGCTGACGGCGGCATCTACAAGTTCTCCATCGCCCGCGCGAACACCGTCACCGACGGCACCCACGTGCTGCCGCCCGCGCTCGGCATCACCACCGGCATCAACTTCCAGCCCCTGGGCGGCAACAAGGCCGCCATCAACGGCGACTTCGTGATGACCGCACCTGAGGTGCAGAAGGTCATCCAGGCTCTGCGCAAGGGAGGCATCGATATCGTCGAGCTCCACAACCACTCTCTGACCGACCAGCCGCGCCTGTTCTACCTGCACTTCTGGGCCACCGGTGACGGCGTCACCCTGGCCAAGGCACTCCGACCGGCCCTTGACGCGACCGCCCTGGCTCCGGCGTGATCGGCTGGGGGCAGATCGTCTACGGCGCCGTGCTGTCGGCCATCTTCGCGGCCGTCCTCATCGCCGCTGCCCGGGGCCGCAGCCGTGCTGTCCTGGTGACCGGTGCGCTTGCCGCAGCGGTCGGGCCCCTGGCCTGGAACGCGATCCTGCGGGCCGCTCACGGAGATCAGTTCTTCACCGACGCACCCGTGATCGTCTTCCCCGTCAGCTGGCAGGACACCGGCTCCGGCGTCTTCACCCTCGCCGCCGCGTCCCTCGGCTACGGGCTCGGCCCGCTGGCCGCGCAGCCGAGCCGCACCAGCCTCCGCTACGCACTCCTGGCCGCCGCCGCGGCCCTGCTCGTCGACATCTACCTGTACTGAACGGCCCTCGGTCGTCCCGCCGCTCTCGGTGGACAGCGAGCGGCGGGACGACCGGGCCGCTTCACCACCGAACCGGGAAAGCCCGCACATGATCCGTCGTCCCAGCCCCCGCGCCCTGCTCGCCCTGACTGCCGGTCTGGTCCTCGCCGTCGTCGCCGCCGTGGCCGGCGTCCTCCTCACGCGGGGCGGTGGCCAGCCGCCCAAGGTGGCGCTGCCGCTCCGCCTGGTGAAGGAGATCGCCCTGCCGGGCGACAGCTCCCGCTTCGACTACGCGAGCCTCGACCCCGACCGCGGGCTGCTGTTCATCGCCCACCTCGGCGCGAGCCAGGTCATCGAGGTGGACGTTCACACGGACCGCGTCGTGCGCACCATCGACGGACTGCCCGGCGTCCACGGCGTGCTGGTCGTCCCGTCCCGCCACACGGTGTACGCCACCTCCACCGACGCCAACCAGGTGGCCGCCATCGACGAGGCCACGGGCACCGTGCTGCACCGAAGCCCCACCGGCGACTACCCCGACGGTTTGGCCTACGACCCGCTACACGGCACGGTGTGGACCACCAACGAGTCCGGCGGCTCGGAGACCGTCGTCGACGCCGCGACCGGAGCATCCCGCGGCACCGTCACCCTCGGCGGCGAGGCCGGAAACGTCGCCTACGACCCCACCACCCGGCAGATGCTCGTCGACGTCCAGAGCCGCAACGAACTCGCCGTCATCGACCCGACCACCCTCCACATCACCCGCCGCGTGCCCCTGCCCGGCTGCGACCACGACCACGGCCTCACCCTCGCCCCCACCGATCACCTGGCCTTCGTCGCCTGCGACGGCAACGCCCGCCTGCTGACCGTCGACCTGACCACCTGGCGCATCACCGGCAGCGACCGGGTCGGGCAGGACCCCGACGTGCTCGCCTACGACCCCGGCGCCCGCCACTTGTATGTGGCCGCCGAGTCCGGCTGGGTCACCACCGCCGACAACCGAAACGGGCGCCTGACCGTCACCGGCCGCGCCCACCTCGCGGACGGCGCCCACGTCGTCGCCGTCGACCCCACCACCCACCGCAGCTACTACCCCGTCCCGGACGGCTCCGACGGACACCCCGCGCTGCTCGTGTACCGGCCCGGACCGTGACCCCTCTGACGGCATCGGCCAAATTGATGTAACCATGGTTGCATGACTGCGGTGATAGGTGGAGATGGGTCCGCGGAGACGAGCGCGTTCGCCCTGGACCAGGTCACGGTCCGCCGCGGCGACGCGACCCTGCTGGAAGAGATCACCTGCTCCATCCCCGCCTCGGCCTGCACCGCTCTGGTCGGACCGAGCGGCGCGGGCAAGACCACCCTCCTGCGCCTCCTCAACCGGCTCGAAGAACCCACGACGGGACCGTCGCCTTCCGGGGCCGCCCCCTGCCGGCTTGGAACGTCCTGACCCTGCGCCGCCAGGTCACCCTCGTAGGCCAGCAACCCGTGCTGCTCACCGACACCGTCCTGAACGACCTGCGCGTCGGCCGCCCCGACCTCGACCGGCACGAAGCCGCTGCCCTGCTCGACCGCGCCCACCTGCCCGCCACCTACCTCGACCGCGCCACCACGAACCTCTCCGGCGGCGAAGCCCAACGCGTCTGCCTGGCCAGAGCCCTCGCCATCACTCCCCAGGCACTGCTCCTGGACGAACCCACCTCCGCCCTCGACGCGGTCGGCACCGCCGCCGTCGAAGGCGTCGTACACGAACTGGTCACCGACGGCCTGACCGTGGTCCTGGTCAGCCACAACACCGCACAGGCCCGCCGCCTCTCCGACCACGTCCTCGTCCTCGACGACGGCCGCCTCGCCGAACAGGGCGAGGCCCACCGCGTCGACTACCTGAAGGAGCCCGCGTGAACCCCGCCGTCCCCACCTGGGCGGGAGTCGCCGCCTCCGCCGCCCTCATCGCCCTCACCATCACCGTGGCCTGGCACGGACGCCTCCACCTGGCCCGTGACATCGCCGTCGCCGCCGTCCGCGCTGCACTTCAACTCGCCGCGGTCGGTGCCCTGTTGCTGCTGGTGTTCCGTCACACCGGACTGGCGGGTGCCATCGGCTGGCTCGGCATCATGGTGCTCGTCGCCGGGCAGGTGGCCGCCCGCCGCACCCCCGCCCTGCCCAAAGCCCTCCTCACGGCGACCGTCGCGATCACCCTCGGTACGGCGGCGACCATGGGCACCCTGCTCGCCCTCGGTGTGATCGCCACCCAGGCCCGCGTCGTTATCCCCGTCGGCGGCATGGTCGTCTCCGGCGCCATGCAGGCCACCGCCCTCGCCCTGACCCGCCTGCACGACGAGGTCCGCACGGCCCGCCCTGCCATCGAGGCCCGCCTCAGCCTCGGCCTCTCCGCCACCGACGCCTTCGCCCCGCACCAGCGCACCATCGTCCGTACGGCTCTGATCCCTGCCCTCGACTCCACCAAGACCGTCGGCGTCATCAGCCTGCCCGGCGCCATGACCGGCCTCATCCTCGCCGGAGTCGACCCCTTCACGGCGATCCGCTACCAGATCGTCGTGATGTACATGCTGCTCGCCGCAGCGGCGCTCGCCGCGCTCACTGCCGTCCGCCTCGCCGAACGCGCCCTGTTCGACGATGCCCACCGACTGCGTCCCCTTGAAGGGGCTGAAGGCGCCAGGGCCACTTCCGGCTCCCTGGGCTGAGAAATGCTGACCCTTTCTCGGGACGCCTCGTTGGTCTGAGCGCAGTATCTTCGTTGGTGCACCTGTTGTGGGTGAAACTCCGGGACACGCGAGGGAATGAGGAAGAGCGGAAGAGGTTCTTGCACTTCTTCCGTCTCGTTGACGGTTTGCGTATTGAGGGTTAAACCAGTCAGCCAGATGCGCCGGAAATTGATCCGCCGCACAGCTTCCCGGCGAAGGGATCGCCCATGGCGACCAGTCTCGTCCCCCAGACCACCGACTTCACCCTGGACGTCCTTGGCCGCTACGTCTGCAACGGCCTTGACGAGGCCCTGGCCAGCACTGATACGACTGCTCATGTCGATGCACGGCCCTTCGATCTGATCGTGCTGGGTGGCGGGAGTTTCGGGTCGATCCTCGCCGGCCACCTGTTCTACAACGACACTTCGCACGCACATCGAATTCTTGTACTAGAGGCTGGGTCGTTCGCGCTCCCGGAACACGTGCAGAATCTCCCGCCCCAGCTGAGCCCCGGAGAAGTGTGGGGAGTTCCGTGGAATTCGGACAGTCCCCAGCCATGGAATCAGCGCTTCCCCGGTCTCGCCTTCTGTCCGGGCGGCCGGTCGCTGTTCTGGGGCGGATGGTCACCGTATTTCATCGACTCCGAACTGGCCGGATGGCCCAAGTCCGTGAGCGACGATCTCACCGCGGGCGGTTACCTCGATACGGCAGCCGAGCAGATCGGCACTGCCCAGACCAACGACTTCGTCTACGGCCCATTCCACCAGGCGCTGAAAGAGCGCCTGTTCGACGGATTGCGCGCCCGCGCGAACAACTCGACTGCCCTGGTGGGCAACCGGGGCACGCCGATGACCGCCAGCCGACCGAAGAAACAACTGCTGCACGAACTCGATGCCCCGCTCGCCGTGCAGTCAGCCTCCCCGCGCCCCGGCTTCTTCCCGTTCAACAAGTTCAACGCCATGCAACTGCTCATCCGGGCCGCTCGGTTGGCCCAAGCCGAAGCGGAAAACAGCGCCGTGGGCGGTCCCGGCGAGCGGGACGTGATGAAGCGGCTCATGCTCGTCGACCGCACCAGGGTCATCCGCCTGGAACGGCAGGGCGGCCGCATCACACGGGTGGTCACCAATCGGGGCACGATCGACGTCCCCGCGAGCGGCCACGTCTTCCTCGGCCTGGGCACGGTGGAAAACACCCGGGTCGCCCTGGCCACACTGCCGAACACGCACGGCCTGATCGGCCGCAACCTCATGGCACACCTGCGCTCCAACGTGACGATCCGCGTGCCGCGCACCGCCCTTGGCAACGCCCTGGCCGGCGTCAAGGAACTCGCCGTCTCAGCCCTGTTCGTCAAGGGCGTTCACACCCACACCGACGGCAGCCTCGGGCACTTCCACCTCCAGATCACGGCCTCCGGCGTCGGGGCGCTGGGCACCGACTCCGAGGCGGAGCTGTTCAAGAAGATCCCCGACATCGACACGCTCGACAGCTTCCGCGACCTGACGGACGAGTGGGTCGTCGTGACCTTGCGCGGTATCGGCGAGATGACCGGCGACAAGACGTCGCCCGACCCGGAGAACCGGGTCGCCCTGGACGTGCTCGGCCCGCAGGGCCCTTACGACTACGGCCAGCCCCGGGCACTCGTACGCCTGGAGGCGCAGGACCCGGCCGATCCGATCGGACGCAACATGGCGCTGTGGGAGGCTCTGGACCGCGCCGCCGACGAGGTCGCACTGATCCTGGCGAACGGCGGGCCGGTCCAGTACCTCGGCAGCGGTGGCTGGCAGAACACCCCGCCGTCGACCGACGCCCGCCGCGACGCGCTTTCCTCCACCCACCACGAGAGCGGCACCCTCTGGATGGGGGAGGACCCGGCATCCTCGGTGACCGATGTCTGGGGTCGTCTGCACGAGAGCGACAACCTCCACGCGGTGGGCCCGTGCGTCCTGCCGACCATCGGCTCGCCGAACCCCATGCTCTCCGGGGTCGCCCTGTCCCGCCGCACGGCCGACCACATCCAGCCCCGCCCGCAACCTCCGGCTCCCGAAGCCGGTTTCCGTCACCTCTTCGACGGCACCGACCGGACCTATCGCCTGTGGCGCGGTGTCGGCGGGGGCAGTTTCGCCCTGGTCGACGGCGCCATCGTCGCCCAGCCCGGCGGTGCCGAACTGGGGCTGCTCTACTACGCGCGCCAGCCGTTCAGCGACTTCGTCCTCCGGCTGCAATTCCGCATCGGAACGGTCCAGGACAACTCCGGAATCTTCGTACGCTCTCGCGACCCACGACAGCCCGTCCCCGACCGGGCCGACCCCACCCGCCTGATCCCCTACAACAACCAGCACTGGGTCGCCGTCGACACCGGCTTCGAGATCCAGATCGACGAAACCGCAGCACCGGACGGCCAGGACATGCACCGCACTGGCGCCGTCTACGGGATTACCGTCCCGGCCGGCCAGGCTTACCAACGGCCCGCTCCGCTGCTCCCCTCGCAGTGGACGGACTACGAGATCGAGGTCCGCGGCGACACGTACACGGTCCGAGTGAACGGCACCCAGACCTCGCTGTTCACCAACACCGACACCTGGCGCGGCAAGCCGGCCACCGCAGACCCGACCTCGGGCTTCATCGGACTCCAGGCCCACACGGGAAAGGTCGCCTTCCGGAACATCCGCATCAAGGAACTCTGACACCCGACCCCGAGCCGTGCAGGCGGTCGGTTCGGAAATTGGAAAAGGGAACGCTGCCCTCGCTTCCGCGGGGGTTCAGCGGGCCCTTTTCTCTTTGCAGCCCTGTCCTGCAGGAGATCGCCAAGACGACGACGGCTACGCGTGCCGCGTGAGACCGGGACGACCTCGCCGAAGAGCGGGTCAACGACCGGTGCGGCCCGAATACCTCCGTGGGCCGGTGCCCCGGGGCTTCAGGATCGGCGTCCGAAGATCCGCAGGTGGTTGCCGAGGCCGGCCACCAGCAGGCCGACCACGACCCCGCTCGCCCACTGCCCGGTGGTCATCACGCCGCTTGCCCCCAGGACGACGTGTGCGAGAGCAACCAGGACGCCGGCACCGATGGTGAGAGCGGGGACGTTGACCGGCCGCCGTGCGACGGGCCGTTCCTGCTGCTCGCCCACGCCCGCACCGCGCAGGGTGAGTTCGAACACGGGGTGCTCTGCAGCGGCCGCGGTGAACGCCTGGGGCGTGGCGCCCGGCGGCAGGGCGAGTGTCCGGCGCAGGACGAAGCCGCCGATGGGCCGGGCCAGCCGGGGCCCCAGGACTTCTCGCAGTACCACCGCGGCCTCATCCTGCGACAACTCCACCGCGGTGAAGGCGTAGTGTCGGCGTCCGCGGGAGACTGATCCCTCGCCGGCCGCACGGAGGTTGCGCACCCACTGCGCGTCCGCGTCGTGGGTGGCGACGAGCCACCGGCGTCCGTCGCGTTCGAACAGGTCCACCGGGTTGGTGCGCGGCTCGCCGCTCTTGCGGCCGCGCACCGTCAGCATCATCACCGGGCCGAGCCGGACGCCGGAGCGGACCAGGAGCCTGATGGCGCGCGTTACCTGGGAAAGCACTGCGCGGTCGAAGCGGCTGTGCTGGTGCGGCGCGGCGCCGGTCGGCCGGCTGTGGGCGGACTTCAGCACGCGGTAGACGACCGCGAGCACAAGCAGCGTCAACACCGCGACCGCGGTCACAGCTATCGCAAGGTAGATCACTTTCCACTCCTTGAGGGTTGGGAGCCGGTCAGCGAGCGCACGACCAGCTCGATCTCCCGCCGCCGGGACCGCCGCCCCGCGCCGTCCCCGTGCAAATAGCTCTGAAAGGCGTCGTCGTGGCACATGCTCACGACGATCGATGCGGCGGCCCTGCAGTCCGCGTCGGCGGCGATGCGGCCGAGACGACGCTCCGCGACGAGGTATTGCTCGACGGCTGTGGCCGGGTCGCTGAGCATGCCGACTTCCGCCATCCGGCGGCGGACCTCCGCCAGCAGCGCGGTGTCCGAGAACGCGGCGGCGAACAGGGGCACCAGTTCGCCGAGCACCGTCGACGCCTGGTCGGCGAAGTACTCCAGGTTCTCGGCGAGGGTGCCGATTCCGGCCCGGGCAGGCAGATCGGCGACGGGGTCGGTGATAGTGCGCGCACGGTGGACGATCGCGGCGGCCACGAGCCCGACCCGGTTGCCGAAGTAGTTGTACAGCGTGCCGCCCGCCAGGCCCGCTTCCTCGGCGATGGCCCGGGTCGAGGCCGCGGCGAGCCCGTCCCGGGCGACGACCCGGTAGGCGGCGGTGAGAATGTGCTCGCGTACGGCCTCGGTGTCACCGCCCGTTGCGGACTGGACGCGGGCGGGCAGTGGTCTGCTCACGGGGACCTCCGTCCGCGGCGCACGGCGAGCCGACGGAAGGCGGCCACGTGCAGGGCGGCCGCGACGGCGACCAGCAGCCCGACAGTGATGCCGCCGAGCCACCGTTGGCCCACCCGCACGATTTCCAAGGTCAGCAGGACGTGCACGAGCACGACCACCGCAATCGCGGACACCGCGATGACCAGGTCCCGTCGCAGCCTCAACCGCATGCATCCTCCCTGCCAGAGTTATGAGCGCAGGCTCATAACTCAATAATGAGCGTGCGTTCATAACGCTGTCAAGACAGTCCTGCGACGCCCGTGAGAAGGGGCCTGCGATGGCTGAGCGTATGACGGACAGTGCTCGGTCGAATACGCTGCGCATGTGATCGGACTGCGGACCTGCACGGGAACCGGCAGGGGTTCGGGCCGGCTCGGCCTGTTGCTCGGCCTCGTTGTGGCAGTCGCTGTTCACCTGGGGGGAGCGGTGCATGGTGCGTCGTTCGAGGGCCCGCACATCGGCGCCTTGGCGGTCGATGTCTGGGAGCACGCTGCGGACGCCGGCAGGCTCGCTCCCCACCACGCGGACGGGCACATCGATCACGCCGCCGACCGGCCGCGGTCCGTAGCCCTCGACGACCGCTTCCTCGAGCCCGCGAGCCACTTCCTTGAGCCCGGGACCGACTGTCTCGCCGTCACCCCGGCCTCGGCGCCCGGCACGGGCGGCGCCGCGCCGCGCGACCCACCGGGAGTCTCCCGCTCGCCATACTGCTGCTCCGCCCTCGCGCTCCACTGCGTCTGGCGCCAGTAGGCACCCCCGCACGCCCCGGTCCATCCGGATCAGTAAAGAGACGGCTTCGTCCCGATTCTCCGACTTGAAGGGCTCATCCGGGGCGAGGAACGTGATGGCACGGCGAGGGGAGAACTCTCGTCCATGGAAGGAGACACCATGAGCGGCTGGGGGCAGCCGAATCCCGCCCTCTCGGCACGGGCGTTCACCGGTTCCGCTCGACGGGCAGTTCCAGGCAGAGCTCGTAGCCCCCCTGAGGCGTGGGGCCGGATGTGACGGTGCCGCCGAGGAGCTCGGCCCGTTGGGTCAGGCCGACCAGGCCGTGGTTCGCGCTCGGCAGGGCGAGTGCACTTCGCGTGGGTGCCGTGTTGGTGATGGTGGTCCGGAGGGCGCCGTCCCTGCGGTGGATACGCACGGTCGCTGTGGCGCCAGGGGCGTGTTTGCGGACGTTGGTCAGCGCTTCCTGCACAGTGCGGTAAACGGCGCGCTGGACCGTGGGTGCAAGCTCGTCGGGCAGGTCGGTCTCCAACTGCGCTTCGATGCCGCTTGCGTCGACGAGGCGCTTCAGATCGGCGAGGGAAGGCTGGGGGGTGAGTTCCGTGGGACTGCTGCCGGAGGCCCGCAGAACGCTGACCATGTGCCGCAGTTCCTCCAGGGTCTGTACGCTGAGGCGGCGGATCGTGGCCGCGGCCTGTCTCGTCTCGGCGTCCCGGCCGCCGACCTGGAGTGCTCCCGCCTGTACGGCGATGAGGCTGACCTGGTGGGAGACCACGTCGTGCATCTCCCGGGCAAGCTGTGCGCGCTCCTTCGCCAGCACGCTCTGGGCGGTCAGCAGCCGCTCGTGCTCGCGGGCCTCGGAAATCTCGGCGAGCCGCAGAGAAAGTTCGTGCCGGGCCTGGACAAGTTGGCCCAGGAAGACGGGAGCGGCCGCTGTGGCCAGGGCGAGGCTGACGTGGAACAGGCCGTCCGTCTGGACCAGTTCGGTGGATCTCAGGGACGACCACGGCCACGGCAAGAAGTCGGTGATCGCATAGCTCAGGGCGCAGCCTCCCAGCAGGAGGCGGTTGCGGCTGAGTGAGGAGAGTGTGTACAGCGCGGCCATGGGGGCGACCGCCGCCTCGGTGACCAGGGCGGTGGGAAGCGTGAGAAGAAAGGTCGTCAGTGGCAGGTGGCGACGCAACATGAGGGCGAGGGCGCCGAGCAGCGCGCAAGCCGTGGCCGGTTGCTCCCCGGCATCGACATGAGCCCAGGCGTCCGCCAGCGCGAACGCGACGAGGGCGGTGTCGAGTAGTAGGGCTCGCGTCCGTCGGGCGTTCACCGGGCGCCCTCGTTCTGGGCCGGTGTGAGCAGGCCCGCGCGTTCGGCGATCAGGGCCGCCTGCAGGCGGCTGCTGACCTGTAGTTTGCCGAGGACGTTGGTGACGTGGCCCTTGATGGTGCCGGTGCTCAGGTGCAGCCGTTCGCCGATGTCGGGATTGGCGAGTCCTTCGGCCATGAGGAGGAGGACAGCTTGCTCGCGTTCGGTCAGCCGGGCGGCGAGGCGGACGGCGGCGGGCTCGCGGACGCCGTTGTTGAGGTAGCTGTCCACCACCATGCGCGTGACCTCGGACGACAGCACCGTCCCGCCCTGGGCCAGGGTGCGCACCAGGTGGGGAAGCTGCTCGGGGTCGGTGTCCTTGAGCAGGAACCCGGCGGCGCCCGAGCGCAGGGCGGTCGCCACGTAGTCGTCGGTGTCGAACGTGGTGAGCATGGCCACCACCGGGGCCTGTGGCATGCGGCGAAGGTCCGCCAGAATGGTGAGCCCGTCCACGTCCGGCATCCGGATGTCGAGCAGGACGATGTCGGGCTGCAGCTCCCGCACCGTCTGCACGGCCTGGCCGCCGGGTACAGCCGCGACGACCTCGATGTCGTCCGCCTTGTTGAGAATGTGCGTGAAGCCCGTGCGGACCAAGGCTTCGTCGTCGACCACCAGTACACGGATCACGTGCGCTCCGCTCGTCGCATGCCTGCTGCTCGATCCCTACCCCTGTGGGCGCCACCCGTCCGCGACCGAAGCGAGATTCCCGTCGGTTGGCGGCGTGGCCTCGGCCGGTCGGCGGGGTGCCTCCGGAAAGCTGCCGGGGAGGATAGGGCGGGTCTTGGGTGAATGCATTGGGCATGAGTCAGAAAGCACCGTCGGTGTTCCCGACAGACGTGTCACCGCCGCTTGAGGGTGACCAAACCTCCGTCCCCTCCGACAGGCCCTCGACGAGGCGACTGATCGGCATCGACCTGGCCCGCGGCCTCGCGGTCTTCGGCATGTACTCCGCCCACGTCGGCCCCGACGTGACGGTCGGCGGCCCGGTGGGATTCCTGCTGGAGACGGCACGTGGCCGCTCCTCCGCCCTCTTCGCGCTGCTCGCCGGCTTCTCGGTGGTCATCATCACGGGCCGCCCGCATCCCCGGACCGGGCGCTCAGGCCGGCAGGCAGTGGCCAGGATCGTGATCCGTGCCGTCGTCCTCCTCGCGCTCGGCTACGCGTTGACCGCCCTGGACACCCAGGTCGACGTGATCCTCAGCTTCTACGCTCTGCTCTTCCTGACCGTCCTCCCGCTGTACCGGTTGCGGGCGGGGACGCTCGCCCTCATCGCTGCCGCGAGTGCGCTGATACTGCCCCAGGTCCTGTACGTGATCAGAACGTCCATCGACGACGGGAACTGGGCCGACATCGTCACTGCCCGTGACCCCTTGGCCCTGACCACCGGCACCGACGGCGTCATCGAACTCCTGTTCAATGGCGAGTATCCGGTGCTCACCTGGATCCCGTTCCTGATCGCGGGCATGGCGGTTGCCAGGCTTGACCTCGCACGGCCGGGCATCAGATCTCGCCTCGCACTCGCCGGCGGGGCGCTCTCCGTGCTGGGCTACGGCGGCTCCTGGCTTGCCCTGCGCCTGGTCCCCCACGCCCTGTCCGCCGTCGCCTCCGCCACGGACGGCGGCTCGGCATCGTCCGCGTGGTGGTCCGACACCGTCGGCGAACCCGAGGACCACCCCCCGCTCGCCTGGCTGCTCGTGGCCGCACCGCACAGCCAGACGACCTTCTCCATCGTCGGTAACACCGGGGTCGCCCTCGCCGTGGTCGCCGCGTGCCTGACCGTCGCCGACCGGATGCCGCGCCTGACGCGCCTGGCCAGACCCGTTGCCGCGGTGGGCATGATGGCGCTGACCGTCTACGCCCTGCACATCGTCGCGCTGTGGTTCTTCAGCGACGTCTGGTACGTGGCCGCGATCGAGGGCCAGACCCTGTCCGCCCTCACGGTGCTGCTCGGCTTCATCGCAGCCGCCACGCTCCTGGCGACCGTATGGACCCGGCTGTTCCGGCGCGGCCCCCTGGAACAACTTCTCCATCTCGCCACCCGGCCGGCACGGAACATCAAATAAGGCGGCTCCGCTGCCACCGTGCGGGGCTACGCGACGGAAGTCACCGCTGTCGGAGCCAGGTTGGTCCCCTGTCCGGGTCGCCGCCCCGCGCCGGCGACGCCGTCGAGCGATCCCGGGCTGCGGCGACACGCTCGTGACCTGCGCTGTACCAAAGTGCCAACTATCTCTCTGATTCGGCGCCGCCAGTCAGTGAAGCTACTTGGCATCAGTGCAGGTCACGAACATTGCCTGATGCCAACTAGCAATCCTGGTCACACGTTGTGGCGAGGATTTCTGGGTGACACTCGCAATCGATTCCTGACACCAAGATCGACTCTGCGTCAAGGCTGCAGGAAGAGCGGATATCAAGAGTCTTGCGGCCGCCATCGAAGGAGCGCGGGGATGGTGGAGTGGTCGGTGGTCTCCATAGTGACGATGACTTCTCGGCCCGTGGCAGTTCCCAGCCATGTAACGAAGTCGCGCACAGACTCGAAGGTCTTTGGATCCACAACGTCGCAAGGGTCGAAGGTGAACTCGATCTCCTCGATCTCGAAGAAGTAGCTCGTGAACCACATGTCTCCGATCGACACCCCTCCTGGCCTGCGCTGTACCAAGGTGCCGACCATCTCTCTGATGCTGTCCCTGCGGTTGCTGGAACTACTTGGCATCCGCGCAGGTCGCGAAGGGTGCCTTGTGTCAACTAGCAATCCTGGTCACAGCCGTTGTGACGAGGAGTTTTCTCATCCCGGCGCGGTGGGGACGAACCCGACCTGGCTCCACGACGGGCGACGATGAAGCCGGTCTGGTCCAGCGGTGGGCAGCGCCACGCCCTCCTTCAGGGCAACGGTGGAGATGACTACGGCGGCAACCGGGTCGGCCCACGACCAACCCATGAGGGAGTTGGTGAGCAGTCCGGCGAGCGTGCGGCTGACAGACAGGTGCACAGCACGTCTGCTTCGAGTCGGCGACCGCCGAGGTGGGGCCCAGCCCGCGTCCCGGGCCCACACGGGCACTGACGCTCCGCTTCTTCCCGCCCGTCGCCCTTCATGCCCTGCGTGGGCGACAGCACTGGACACGGTTTGGGCCGCCCTGATGTGTGTCATGCCCTGGATGCATTCAGATGATCAGTCGTTTACCTCTGCTTTGCCAACGCCTGGTCATCTGGCTCCCGTTGGTACCCGCAACTTCCATCGGACGTTCCAGGAGTCATTTCATGCACAGACCCACCCGCCGTCACCTCATGGTCGCGACTGTCCTGGTCGCCGCGACCACGGCCGCCGTGGCTGTCACCTCCGCCGCCGGTGCCTTCGACAACGCGCAGCAGACGAAGGACGCGATCAAGGGCGGGAAGGCGAAGAACGTCATCCTGCTCATCGGTGACGGCATGGGCGACTCGGAGATCACCCTCGCCCGTGACTACACCGTCGGCGCCAACGGCCGCCTGAACATGGACAAGTTCCCGCTGACCGGCGCCTACACCACGTACGCGGTCCACGCCGACGGCACCCCCGACTACGTCACCGACTCCGCCGCCAGCGGCACCGGCTGGGCCACCGGCGTGAAGACCATGAACGGTCGCATCTCCAAGACCCCCGGCACCGACAAGCCGGTGCGGACCCTCCTGGAGCTGGCGCAGAAGAACGGGTACGCCACCGGCAACGTCACCACCGCCGAACTCACCGACGCCACCCCGGCCGTGCTCGCCTCCCACGCCACCGACCGCTCCTGCCAGGGTCCGGCCGACATGGCCAAGTGCCCCGCCGACACGATCGCCGCCGAC
This sequence comes from Streptomyces sp. HUAS 15-9, assembly GCF_025642155.1. Classification (NCBI taxonomy): domain Bacteria; kingdom Bacillati; phylum Actinomycetota; class Actinomycetes; order Kitasatosporales; family Streptomycetaceae; genus Streptomyces; species Streptomyces qianjiangensis. Next base: position 6,322,557 of record NZ_CP106798.1, read on the forward strand.
GGTCCGGGCTCGATCGCCGAGCAGGAGGTCAACCACAAGGTCGACGTGCTCTTCGGCGGCGGCAAGCAGCGGTTCGACCAGACCGTCACCGACGGCGAGTACAAGGGCCTCACCGTAACCCAGCAGGCGCGGAAGCTGGGTTACCAGGTCGTTACCGACAACTCCGGCCTGAAGAGCGTGAAGTCCGGCAAGCCGGTGCTGGGCCTGTTCGCCTCCGGCAACGTCCCGGTCGAGTGGACCGGCAAGGCGGCGGCCGTCGGCGGCACGGACCCGCAGCGGTGCGTGACCTCCAACCCGAACCGGTCGTCGACGACCCCGAGCCTCGTGGATTCCACCACCAGGGCAATCCAGCTGCTCGAGGCCAAGCAGAAGCAGAAGCACTCGAAGCAGGGCTTCTTCCTCCAGGTCGAGGGTGCCTCGATCGACAAGCAGGACCACGCCGCCGACCCCTGTGGCCAGATCGGCGAGACGGCCGCCTTCGACCGTGCGGTGAAGGTCGCCCGCGCCTACGCCGCCAAGCACCCCGACACTCTTGTCGTCACCACCGCCGACCACGGCCACACCAGCCAGATCGTCCCGCTGGAGGCCACCCCGCCCGGCCTGTCCTCCACCCTGGTCACCAACGAGGGCCAGCAGCTGAAGGTCAACTACTCGACCAACACCCCGGGCCGGTCCCAGGAGCACACCGGCACCCAGGTCCGCATCGCTGCCCAGGGCCCGCTGGCCTACCGCGTGCTCGGCGTCACCAACCAGACCGACCTGTTCACCACCATCCGCGAGGCACTCCGCCTGCGCTGACCCCGAAAGAGGGGGAGAGCAACGGCAACCGCCGCCCCCTCTCACCCCTGCACCAGCGCAAGAGCGTGCCGCCCGCCGGCGGCACGCTCTCTCAGTGTCGCGAGACCGACGAGACTCCTCAGTTTTGAACATGTTCAATTCTCGGCGTACGCTCTGCTCATGAGCGACAGAGCCACCCTGCTCAAGGGCATTCGCGTCTGGCTGGTCTTCTTCGTCGTGTGTCTGGTGCTCAGTGGTGCCACCGCCTTTCCGCTGGTGCACGAACTGCGGTGGACGGAGGACGTCCTGCGGTCCCTGTCCGTGCCGCAGCATCTGCCCGGACTGATGGACTGGATCTCGCGGGTGAGGCAGGGGCTGGACACCGCCGATGCCGAGTACCCCTTCGTGCTGTACGGCACGGACTGGCTGGCGTTCGCGCACCTCGTCATCGCCGTCGCCTTCTACGGGCCCTACCGGGATCCGGTCCGCAACATCTGGGTGGTCGAATTCGGGATGATCGCCTGTGCAGGGATCATCCCGCTCGCGCTGATCTGCGGACCGGTCCGTCAGATCCCCTTCTGGTGGACCCTGATCGACATGTCGTTCGGGGTGTTCGGGGTCGTCCCGCTGTACGTCGTACGGAAGAAGATCAAGCGGCTGGAGGCGCTGACCCCGGCTCCCGCGACCGCGCTCGCTACCTGAGCGCCGCCAGGGCGATCCGCTGGGCCACCGGGTTCATGTCCTCGCCCTTGGCGTCCGTCGAGCCGACCGAGTAGACGAGGGTGCGGCTCAGGTCACGGGTCCCGCCGAGCACCGCGCTGTAGCCGTACCGGGCACCGGACTTGAGCCAGTAGACCCGGCCCTGGTACTCGAACCGCTGGAGCCCCGCACTGTAGGTGGCGCCCTTGATGCCCGCCGGGACCGTGAACATCTCCTCCAGCTGCGGTCCGGGCACGATCCGGCCCCGGAAGAGAGAGGTGAGCAGGCGTTCCAGGTCCGCCGTCGTGGAGATCATGTCACCGGCCGCCCACCGGTCCGCCTGGTTCCACTCCGTCACGTCGACGAACTCCGTCGTCCCGTCGGGCCGCTTCACCGTCTGGTAGCCGTGGTTGTGCGGGCCGTGGATACCGGGGTCGGTGCCCGGGAAGTACGTGTCCCGCATTCCGGCGGGGCGCAGCACGAGCCGCGTGGCCTCCGAGGCGTACGAGTGTCCCGTCACCTTCTCGATCAGCAGGCCGAGGATCGTGTAGTTGATGTTGAGGTAGTCCTGCTTCCGGCCCGGGCAGAACTCCGGCCCCTTGGCCACCGCCGACCTCACGACCCGCTCCGGGGTGATCGTGTCGAAGCGGTGCGCGTACTGGTCCTCGAAGGAGTCGCCCCAGCCGTCGCCCGCCCGGATGCCGCTGGTGTGGTTCAGCAGCTGCCGTACCGAGATCGGCTCGAAGGCCGGGGTGAGCAGGTCCGGGAGGTAGTGCTGGATCGGCGTGTCCAGGTCGATCCGGCCCTGCGCGGCCAGTTCGAGAACGGCCGCCGCCGTCACCACCTTTGTCGTCGAGCCGGCCCGGAAGCGGGCGTCGGGGTCCGCCGCCCGGCCGCTCGCCAGGTCGTGCACGCCCGCGTTGCCGCGCCAGCTGCCGTCGGTGCCGCCGACCCGGACCAGCGCGACGGTGGCGTCCGCGTCGGGCAGACTCGCGATCGCGGCGCGCAGGGACTCGGCGTCCGGGGCGGCCTTGGCGGTCATGGTGGGTGCGGAGGCCGGGGCCGTGGTGGCGAAGGCCGGGGTCGCCGCGAGGGAGAGGGTGAGGACGAGGGAGGAGGCGGCGAGGACGGTGGTGCGGTGACTGACACGCATCGGGTGCTCCTGAGGAGATCGGGGCCGGACTGCGGGAAGTTCGTGATCATCCTCCGGCCGCGCGCCGGCGCCCGGATCGTCGGCGGGGAGGGCATGTGGCCCTGATGTGTCCCCCCACTAAGTCGCCGGTTCCATAAGGGGGTTGTCCGGGTGGCCCCCTAAGTGCCGCGGATTCCGGAGAAGGCGTCGGACAGCGTGCGCTAGGGCGGAGAGCGCGGGCGGCGAAAAAGTGTTATTCCGGAGGCACCCACTCCGTCTCCGCACTGTGATCCCGGACATTGCCAACATCACGTCCCCGGTTGAGAGGGTGCGGGCGTGAGGACGGACGTGCACGGGCGGCAGTGGCGTGCCACCATCGAGGCCGCGCAGGTGGGTGACCGGCGGGCGCCGTCCGCCTCGCCCTCTGTCCCGCGCCGGACCGGGAAGGCGGAGCTCTACGGATCGGTCGTCGACGCCGTCGACCGGGCCCCCAGCCCGAGCGCGCGGCCCCGAGACCGGGATCACCAGCACCGGTGGCGCCAAGGCCGTCATGCAGCACCGCGGGGACAACGTGACCCTCAGCGGCAAGGGGTACGTCCTGGTCCGCTGGCAGATATCGCCGAAGAACCGGTCCGGAGCACTGGTCATGCGGGCCTGGACCGGACTGGAGGGCAGGCTGTTCCATGTCGCGTCGGGCGGCGGGCGCCGGATGGACGACGCGCTCGCGGGCAGCCCTGACGGCTACGCGACCGGCATGGGCGGCCCGGCCATCGGGTACGCCGTGCCGCCCGACGGCACCCAGCAGATGTGGCAGAACGAGTACTTCTACCTCGACGGCACGGTCACCCTCACCCAGAACGAACGGGGCTGCGACTACGGCATCATCGTCTTCCCGTCGACCTGGGACGCGGTCGACCAGGACATCGGCACCGGGCCTGCCCAGGGCGCGATCCGCTACGGCCTGGTGCGCGACAACGGCAAGGACTCCGCACCCGTACCGCAGTACGTCACCCGGACGACCCCGGCCGATGCGGCGACGGTCGCTCAGCGCTCGCGCGTGTAGCCTCCGTCGGCTTCGCGCAGCGCGCACAGGGTGTCGATGCGGTTCGTGGTGATCGAGTCCACGCCCAGGTCGACCAGGCGGCGCATGGAGCGGCGGGTGTCGGGGGTCCAGACGGACAGCAGGTGGCCGCCGCGGTGGACACGGGCGGCGAGGTCGTGGTCCACCAGCGCGAAGCGGTAGTTGAGCCAGCGCGGGCGCACCGCCTCCAGCACCGCCGGACGCGGCGGCGCGAGGCTCGTCCAGGTGAGGGCGATCTCGGCCGACGGGTCGGCGGCGCGCACCGCCAGCATCGCCTCGGCGCCCGCGCAGTAGTAGGCCCGGTCCCGCGCGCCGCACTGGTGGACGACGTCCAGGACGGCGCGTGCGGTCCGGCGGTCGACCCGCCCCGGCAGGTCGACCAGCACCCGGCTGCCGTCCGTCGCGGCGAGCGCGTCCGCCAGCGTCGGCACCCCGCCCGCCGTCAGCCCGCGCACCTCGTCCGCGGACAGTGACCGCAGCGGCCGGTCGTGCTCCCACAGCCGCTTCAGCGTCTCGTCGTGCAGTAGTACGGGTACGTCGTCACGGGTGAGCCGTACGTCGAACTCGACCGCGTCCGCGCCCTGCTGGAGCGCGGAACGCAGCGAGTCGAGCGTGTTCTCGCGGAAGCGGTAGGGGTCGCCGCGGTGGGCCACGGCGGTCAGGGTCTGCATGGGCCCATTGTGCGGGGCGTCAGGGCGCGAGCCACGCAGAGGTGTACGTGTCGATCTCCTCCGTGATCCGGGCCTTGCCCGCCGCGTCCAGGAAGGCGGCCTCGACCGCGTTCTTCGCCAGGCCGGCCAGGCCCTGCTCGTCGAGCTTGAGCAGCCGGGCGGCCACCGCGTACTCGGTGTTCAGGTCGGTGCCGAACATGGGCGGGTCGTCGGAGTTGATCGTGACCAGGACCCCGGCCCGGCTGAACTCCTTGATCGGGTGCTCGTCGAGCGTGCGGACCGCGCGCGTGGCGATGTTGGAGGTCGGGCAGACCTCCAGGGCGATGCGGTGCTCGGCGAGGTGGGCGAGCAGCTCCGGGTCCTGTGCCGAGCTGGTGCCGTGCCCGATGCGCTCGGCGCCCAGCTCCCGCAGGGCGTCCCAGACCGTCTCGGGGCCCGTCGTCTCGCCGGCGTGCGGTACGGACCGCAGCCCGGCGGCGATGGCACGGTCGAAGTACGGCTTGAACTGCGGCCTCGGTACGCCGATCTCCGGACCGCCGAGCCCGAAGGACACCAGCCCCTCCGGGCGGATCCGGTCGTCGGTGGCGAGCCGTGTCGTCTCCTCGGCGGCCTCCAGACCCGCCTCGCCCGGGATGTCGAAGCACCACCGCAGCACGGTCCCGAACTCGGCCTCGGCCGCCTTCCGGGCATCCTCGATCGCGTCCATGAAGGCGCGCTCGTCGATGCCGCGCCGGGTCGAGGAGAATGGCGTGATGGTCAGCTCGGCGTAGCGCACCTGCTGCCGGGCCAGGTCACGTGCCACCTCGTAGGTCAGCAGACGTACGTCCTCCGGAGTGCGGATGAGGTCGACGACGGACAGATACACGTCGATGAAGTGGGCGAAGTCCGTGAAGGTGAAGTAGTCGGCCAGGGCCTCGGGGTCGGTGGGGACCTTGGAGTCGGGGTGGCGGGCGGCCAGTTCCGAGACGATACGGGGGGAGGCGGAGCCGACGTGGTGGACATGCAGTTCGGCCTTGGGCAGTCCGGCGATGAAGGCGTGCGGATCGCGGGCGGCGGTGTCGGTCAAGGGTTCCTCCCCGGGAACGGCGCCGGCGGACCGTGGTCCGGGCGCGGGTGATCGGCTGATCGGTGATCCGGGTCATCGTAGGCCGGGCCCGACAGCGGCAGGAGCGACCCGTAGCATGACGGGACGCAGAGCAGAGGGGATCCCAGGCAATGGCCGACGAGGTGCCGCAGTCACCGGAGAACACCGCCGAGAACCGGTCGACTCCTCGGGACGACACCTCGTACGACTCAGGCTCCCCGGGTTCGCACGACTCGGGCTCCCCGGGTCCCTGGGCGCCGCCAGCCGACCGGGGACCTGCCGACGATGTCCCGTCGTCCGGGACGCCCGGATCGCCCGCGTGGGGCGCGGCTCCCGGGGTGCCCCTGGACAAGCCCGCCGGCGAGACTGCGGCCGAAGACCCCGTCCCACCGGCAACGCACCGGCCCGACCCCGACCCCTGGGCGCCCCCCGCCGACGACGCCCCGGCGGCCCGCCCCGGCCCCGGTGACACGGTGTTCTCCGGGGGGACCGGGACCGGAACCCCGCCCCCGCCCTCCGTCCACGACCAGCAGACCATCGCGTCCTTCCCGAACGAGCCCGCACCCCCGGCCTGGGCCAACCCCTTCGCGTCCCCGACGCCCCCGGCACCGAGCCCGTTCGCCCCGCCGAGCCCCGCGTCCCCGGCACCGAACCCGTTCGCCCCGCCGACCCCCGAGTCCCCTGCCGGGACCCCCTTCCCCCGCCCGCCCCCGCCTCGGCCGCGGGAAATCCCTTCGCCCCGCCCGCTGCGACAGGCCCTCACCGCCAGGACGCCCTCGTTCCGCCGCCGCCCATAGCCCCCGACGGCCCGGGTCAGGTGCCGTACGGCTACCCGGGCGGGCCCGCCGGGTACGGTTATCCGGCACCTCATGGCGCCCCGGGCGGGCCCCCCGGGTACGGCTACCCGGCACCGCACGGCGCCCCGGCCGGTTACTACGGATGGCCCGGTGTGCAGCCCATGCCGAGCAACGGCATGGGTACGGCCGGACTGGTGCTGGGCATTCTGGCGGCCATCACCTTCTGCCTGTGGCCCCTGGCCCTCGTGCTCGGCGTGCTGGGCGTGATCTTCGGCGGGATCGGCCGTGCCAAGGCCCGCCGCGGTGAGGCCACGAACCCGGGTCAGTCCCTGGCCGGCATCATCTGCGGCTCCGCGGGCATCGTCCTCGCCCTGGTGATGGTGGCGTTCGAGATCGCGAACGCCACCTGACGCTCGTACAACCTGCACCTGACGCCCGTACGCGAGGCCTCAGGCACCCTGGGCGATCCTCTCCCGCGCCTCCATCAACGCGAACCCCAGCAGGTTCGGACCCCGCCACCGCTCCGGGTGCATCGCCGCCTCGTCGTCCGCCGCGAGCCCGATGCCCCACACACGGTCGACGGGGCTCGCCTCTACCAGGACGCGGTTGCCCGTGTTCAGCAGGAACCCGCGCAGATCGGTGTGCGCGGTGAACTTGTGGACGCTGCCCTCCACGACGATCCGGAAGCGCTCCCGCTCCCATATCGCCTCGTCGAAGTCGCGCACCAGCCGCCCGGCCTTCTTGGCCTCGGAGGGATGGCCGGCCGCCAGAATCCGTCGCTCCGCCTCCGCGTCCCCGAAGAGCCGCGCCTTGCCCGCCATCATCCAGTGCTCGGCCGTCGCGTAGGCGACATCGTCGACCACGAACGGTGACGGCCACCACTGACTGAGACAGCCCGCCCCGATCTGCCCGTCCGGGCGCGGCCGGTGCCCCCAGAAGCACAGGTACCTGATGCGCGTGCCTGCGTGAACTTCCCTGGTCAGGGCGTCCAAACTGTCAATCTTCCCCATGCACGCGAGTGTGGCACGCACCACTGACACTCCGTCCTGCCTTTTCCGCGCCGACTCGACACCTGGTCGACAGATTCCGTCGCGTAACCAAAAGGCAACAACGGAATCACTTGTTGGACTCCCCTTGCTCTGTCAGGATCGGCACTCAAATCGAGCTGGAGCTACGCCACCCACCCCCTGGGACGGGACGACGGCGGAGGAGAGCGACATGGACAACCCGGGCACCGCGACCCCGGAACGATTCCCGGCGCGGGAGCGCCTCGCGGACGGTGCACAGTTCGTTGCCGGACGTCTGACCAAGGGCACGTCCGGCCGCCGCCACCCCGTGGTCGACCCCGCCACCGGCGAGGAGGTGTACACCTATGAACTGGCCGGGACGGACGACGTGGACGCGGCGGTCGCCGCGGCCCGTGCCGCCTTCCCGGGCTGGGCCGGCCTCACCCCCGGCGAGCGCTCCGACGCGTTGCACCGCTTCGCCGCCGTGCTCGCCGACCGCGCCGAGGAATTCGCCCGTGCCGAGTCCCTGCAGTGCGGCAAGCCGCTCAAGCTGACCCGCGAGTTCGATGTCCCGGGCACGATCGACAACATCGCGTTCTTCGCGGGCGCGGCCCGGCATCTGCAGGGGCAGTCCGCCGGTGAGTACTCGGGCGACCACACGTCCTACATCCGCCGTGAACCCATCGGCGTCGTCGGGTCCATCGCACCCTGGAACTACCCGCTCCAGATGGCCGCCTGGAAGATCCTCCCGGCGATCGCCGCGGGCAACACCATCGTGCTCAAGCCCGCCGAGCTCACGCCGCTGACCTCACTGCTCTTCGCCCAGGCAGCCACGGACGCCGGGATCCCCGAGGGTGTCGTCAACATCGTGACCGGCGCGGGCAAGGAGGCCGGTCAGCACCTCGTCGGCCACCCCGACGTGGCCATGACCTCCTTCACAGGCTCCACCGCGGTCGGCAAGCGTGTCGCGGAGATCGCCACCGCCACCGTCAAGCGCATCCACCTGGAGCTCGGCGGCAAGGCCCCCTTCGTCGTCTTCGACGACGCGGACCTGGAGGCGGCGGTCAACGGCGCGGTCGCCGGCGCGCTCATCAACACCGGGCAGGACTGCACGGCGGCCACGCGCGCGTACGTGCAGCGGCCGCTGTACGACGCGTTCGTCGAGAAGACCGCGGAACTGATGGACAGCGTCCGGCTCGGCGACCCGTTCGCCGCCGGCACCGATCTCGGCCCGCTCATCTCGCACGTCCAGCGCGACCGTGTGGCGGCCTTCGTCGACCGGGCGCGTGCCTACGCGCGCGTGGTGACCGGCGGTGAGGCTCCCCAGGGGGAGCTCAAGAACGGCGCGTACTATCGGCCCACCCTCGTCGCGGACGCGCCCCAGGACAGCGAGATCGTCCAGTCCGAGCTCTTCGGTCCGGTGCTGGTCGTTCTGCCGTTCGACAGTGATGATGAGGGCATCCGGCTGGCCAACGACACCCCGTACGGCCTCGCCGCCTCGGCCTGGAGCCGGGACGTCTACCGGGCGAACCGCGCCACCCGCGAGATCAAGGCGGGATGCGTATGGGTCAACGACCACATTCCGATCATCAGTGAGATGCCGCACGGCGGCTATAAGCAGTCCGGCTTCGGCAAGGACATGTCAACGTACTCGTTCGAGGAGTACACGCAGGTCAAGCACGTTATGTTCGACAACGCGGCGGTGGTCCGCAAGGACTGGCACCGCACGATCTTCGGGGACCGCTAGCGACAACAGGCCGCATGACCCGCGGCCGCCACCTCCCGAAAGGGCACCAAGCGCATGGAGCAGTACGAGCCCGACCGCCTGACCCCGGCCCAAGCGGCCGCCGTGCGGCGCAGCCTCCGCAACGGCAGGGCGGCCATGACCCGCCGGTCGCTGTTGCGCGCCTCCGCCGGGGGCGCGCTCACGGTCGGTGGACTCGGGGCGCTGAGCGCCTGCGGCATCCCCGCGGCCGGCAAGACCCAGGGCGGCACGTCCGCCGAGGACCACTCGAAGCAGGAGAAGGTCGTCAACTTCTCCAACTGGACCGAGTACATCGACCTCGACGACAGCGGCAAGCACCACCCGACGCTGGAGACGTTCGCCAGGCGGACTGGCATACAGGTCAAGTACACCGAGGACATCAACGACAACAACGAGTTCTTCGCCAAGATCAAGCCGCAGCTCGCCGCGGGCCAGGACACCGGCCGCGACCTCGTCGTCCTCACCGACTGGCTGGCCGCCCGGATGATCCGTCTGGGCTGGGTCCAGAAACTGGACCCGTCCAACCTGCCGCATGCGTACACCAACCTGTCGCCGCAGTTCCGCAACCCCGACTGGGACCCGGGCCGCGCCTACTCGTACCCGTGGCAGGGCATCCCGACGATCATCGCCTTCAACAAGAAGGCGCTCGACGGCATCGAGGTGAAGTCGGTCTCCGACCTGCTCGACAACCCCAAGCTCAAGGGCCGTGTGTCGTTCCTGTCCGAGATGCGCGACAGCATCGGCATGACCCTGCTCGACATGGGCAAGGACCCGGCGAAGTTCACCGACGACGACTTCGACGCCGTCATAGCCCGGCTGCAGAAGGCCGTCGACAAGGGCCAGATCCGCCGCTTCACCGGCAACGACTACACCTCGGACCTGACCAAGGGCGACATCGCGGCCTGCGTGGCCTGGGCCGGCGACATCGTCCAGCTGAAGCACGACAGCCCGGACGTCGACTTCATCATCCCGGACAGCGGCTACATGACGTCGACCGACAACATGCTGGTTCCCAACAAGGCGCGTCACAAGACGAACGCCGAGCGGCTGATCGACTTCTACTACGAGCCGGAGCAGGCCGCCGCGCTCGCCGCGTACATCAACTACGCGACTCCCGTAGAAGGCGTGAAGCCCTACCTTGCCAAGATCGACAAGGACGCGGCGAACAACCCGCTGATCGTCCCCGACAAGGCCATGCAGGCCAAGTCCCACTCCTTCCGCTCGCTGAGCCAGAAGGAAGAGACGGCCTACGAAGAGAAGTTCGCGAAGCTCACAGGGGCGTGACGATGATGACGACAGACACCAGCGGCGACGTCCGCCTCACCGGGATCAGCAAGACCTACGGCTCCTTCACCGCCGTACACCCGCTCGACCTGACCGTGCCACAGGGCTCCTTCTTCGCCCTGCTCGGCGCCTCGGGCTGCGGCAAGACCACCACCCTGCGCATGATCGCCGGTCTGGAGGAGCCTTCCTCCGGCACCGTGCACCTCGGCGAGCAGGAGGTGACCCATCTGCCGCCGTACAAGCGGCCGGTGAACACCGTCTTCCAGTCGTACGCGCTCTTCCCGCACCTGGACATCTTCGAGAACGTCGCCTTCGGTCTGCGCCGGCGCGGGATCAAGAGCGTCAAGAAGCAGGTCGAGGAGATGCTCGACCTGGTCCAGCTCGGCGAGCAGGCGCGCAAGAAACCGCACCAGCTCTCCGGCGGTCAGCAGCAGCGCGTCGCGGTCGCCCGCGCGCTGATCAACCACCCCAAGGTGCTGCTCCTGGACGAGCCGCTCGGCGCCCTCGACCTCAAGCTGCGCCGCCAGATGCAGCTGGAGCTCAAGCGCATCCAGACCGAGGTCGGCATCACCTTCATCCATGTCACGCACGACCAGGAGGAGGCCATGACCATGGCCGACACGGTCGCCGTGATGAACGCGGGCCGCGTCGAGCAGCTCGGCTCGCCCGCCGACCTGTACGAGAACCCGCAGACCACGTTCGTCGCCAACTTCCTCGGCACCTCCAACCTCATCAAGGCCGAGGTCGACAGCAAGAACGGCGGGGACATCGTCCTCAAGGCGGGCGGCGGCAAGCTGGTGCTGCCCGAGGCACGCTGTTCGGCCCCGACGCGGACCGGCGGCAAGGTCCTCGTCGGCATCCGCCCGGAGAAGATCTCCCTCACGCACGCCGACGACGCGGGCTCCATCCCCGAGGGCCGCAACCACATCAGCGGAAAGATCGCCGACTCCAGTTTCATCGGCGTCTCCACGCAGTACGTCATCGACAGCGCCGTCTGCCCCGAGTTCGAGGTCTACGCCCAGAACATCGAGCGCGACGCCCGGCTGGTGCCGGGAGCGGACGTGGTCCTGCACTGGAGCCCCGCCCACACCTTCGGTCTGGACGCGGACCAGGACATCGACGCGGGTGTGGAGACGGTCGACGAGGAGGCCGCCTGAGATGGCCGCTGTCACCGAGGCGCCACCCCTGACGCCGACCCCCGAGAAGAAGCCCCCGCGCAAGCGCGGCAAGTGGACCCCCTACTGGCTGCTGCTGCCCGGCATCCTCTGGCTGATCATCTTCTTCGCGCTGCCGATGATCTACCAGGCCTCCACGTCCGTGCAGACGGGCTCCCTGGAGGAGGGCTACAAGGTCACCTGGCACTTCGCGACCTACTGGGACGCGCTGGCCGAGTACTGGCCGCAGTTCCTCCGCTCGGTGTTCTACGCCGCCGGCGCGACCGTCCTGTGCCTGCTGCTCGGCTACCCGCTGGCCTATCTGATCGCCTTCCGCGCCGGCCGCTGGCGGAACCTGATCATGATCCTGGTGATCGCCCCGTTCTTCACCAGCTTCCTGATCCGCACCCTGGCCTGGAAGACGATCCTCGCGGACAACGGCCCGGTCGTGGGCGCCCTCAACACGCTGCACGTCCTGGACGTCACCAGCTGGCTCGGCTGGACCGCGGGCGACCGTGTCCTCGCGACGCCACTCGCCGTGGTGTGCGGTCTGACGTACAACTTCCTGCCGTTCATGATCCTGCCGCTCTACACCTCGCTCGAGCGGATCGACGGCCGGCTGCACGAGGCCGCGGGCGATCTGTACGCCAAGCCCTGGACGACCTTCCGCAAGGTCACCTTCCCGCTGTCGATGCCCGGTGTGGTCTCCGGGACGCTGCTGACGTTCATCCCGGCGGCCGGTGACTACGTCAACGCCGAACTCCTCGGCTCCACCGACACCCGAATGATCGGCAACGTCATCCAGACACAGTTCCTGCGGATTCTGGACTATCCGACGGCCGCCGCTCTCTCCTTCATCCTCATGGCCGCGATCCTTCTCATGGTCACGATCTACATTCGCCGGTCCGGGACGGAGGACCTGGTCTGATGCCCTTCGTCAACTGGCTCAAGCGCCATCTCGTCGTCATCGCGGGACTTCTGACGCTCGCCTATCTGCTGCTGCCCAACGTCGTCGTCACGGTGTTCTCCTTCAACAAACCGAAGGGGCGCTTCAACTACGAATGGCAGCAGTTCTCCACGGACGCCTGGAAGGACCCGTGCGGCGTCGCCGACATGTGCGGCTCGCTGTCCCTCAGCCTCCAGATCGCCCTGTGGGCGACGATCGGCGCCACGCTGCTCGGCACGATGATCGCCTTCGCGCTCGTCCGCTACCGCTTCCGCGCACGCGGCGCCGTGAACTCGCTGATCTTCCTGCCCATGGCCATGCCCGAGGTCGTCATGGCCGCCTCGCTGCTCACCCTGTTCCTCAACATGGGCGCCCAGCTGGGCTTCTGGACGATCCTGATCGCGCACATCATGTTCTGCCTCAGCTTCGTCGTCACCGCGGTCAAGGCGCGCGTGATGTCGATGGACCCGCGCCTGGAGCAGGCGGCACAGGACCTGTACGCCGGTCCCGCGCAGACCTTCCTGAGGGTCACCCTGCCCATCGCGGCCCCCGGAATCGCCGCGGGCGCGCTGCTCTCCTTCGCGCTCTCCTTCGACGATTTCATCATCACCAATTTCAACGCGGGCTCGACCGTCACCTTCCCCATGTTCGTGTGGGGCTCGGCGCAGCGCGGCACGCCCGTCCAGATCAATGTCATCGGTACGGCCATGTTCCTGGTCGCCGTACTGCTCGTGCTGTCCTCGATGGTCGTCACGAACCGCCGCAACAAGCAAAAGGCATGACCGGAAGAACTCTGTAGGGAGTTGAAATCATGGCCCCAAGCGCCATGACCCGTTGGACCAAGTCTCTTTCCGAAGCACAGCCGGTCCCGTACTGGCTCGAAGACCCCGGCAAGCCCCACCCCGAGCCCGCCCTGACCGGCGCCGAGACCTGCGACCTGCTGGTCGTCGGCGGCGGCTACAGCGGACTGTGGACCGCGCTCAACGCCAAGGAGCGCGACCCGCAGCGGGACGTGGTGCTGCTGGAAGGCCGTGAGGTGGGCTGGGCCGCCTCGGGCCGCAACGGCGGCTTCTGCGCCGCCTCCCTCACGCACGGACTGCCCAACGGTCTCGCCCGCTGGCCGGACGAGATCCACACGCTCCACGAGCTGGGCGAGCGCAACCTCGACGAGATCGAGAAGGCGGTCGCCCGGCACTCCCTCGACTGCGAATTCGAGCGCACGGGCGAGATCGACGTCGCCACCGAGACCTACCAGGCGTCGGAACTGCGTGACTGGCACCGCGAGATGCAGGAGAAGGGCCTGGCCGACGGCATCGAGTTCCTGGACGCGGACGCCGTGCGCGAGCAGGTGAACTCGCCGACCTTCGAGGCGGGCCTGTGGGACCGCCGGGGCGTGGCCATGCTCCACCCGGCCAAGCTCGCCTGGGGCCTGAAGCGCGCCTGCCTCCAGCTGGGCGTGCGTGTCTACGAGCACACGCCCGCCCTGGACCTGAAGCCGTACGGCGCGGGCATGGCCGTACGCACCCCGTACGGCTCGGTGCGCGCCCGCCGGGTCGCGCTGGGCACCAACATCTTCCCGAGCCTGCTCAAGCGGGTCCGGGCGTACACCGTGCCGGTCTACGACTACGCCCTGATGACCGAGCCGCTGAGCGAGCAGCAGCTCGCCGGGATCGGCTGGCGCGGCCGCCAGGGCCTCGGGGACAGCGCCAACCAGTTCCACTACTTCCGGCTGTCGGCCGACAACCGGATCCTGTGGGGCGGGTACGACGCGATCTACCCCTACGGCGGCCGCGTCCGCGCCGAGTACGACGACCGCCCCGAGACCTACGCCAAGCTCGCCGGGCACTTCTTCACCTGCTTCCCGCAGCTGGAGGGCGTCCGCTTCACGCACGCGTGGGGCGGCGCGATCGACACCTGCTCACGCTTCTCGGCGTTCTTCGGCACCGCCCACCAGGGCAAGGTGGCGTACGCGGCGGGCTACACGGGCCTCGGCGTGGGCGCCACCCGGTTCGGCGCCGATGTGATGCTGGACCTGCTGGCGGGCGAGGACACCGAGCGCACCCGCCTGCAGATGGTCCGCAAGAAGCCGCTGCCCTTCCCGCCCGAGCCCTTCGCCTGGACCGGCATCGCCCTCACCAAGTGGTCGCTGGCCCGCGCGGACGCACACGGCGGGCGGCGCAACCTGTGGCTGAGGACGATGGACCGGCTGGGCCTGGGCTTCGACAGCTGAGCCCGGCCGGGAGTGGCCTGGTTCACTCCAAGGAGGGACCACAACCCGCGTAATGCCTGCTGAGGACCTCCCTCTCTCCTGCTGACGCGACCGCGTCGACGGGAGAGGGGGAGGTCTTCTCATGACTGGAGCAAAGAGGGCGGTCGAGTGGCTGGCATCCGTCGCACCGGATCCCGATGCCTGCCGCCGGGAGTGGGAGCGCAACCCCCGGGGGTTGACACTGCTGCCGGCCGGCAAGGCGTGGGACGTGCTCGTCGTGCCGGCTGCCCTCGGCCGCCCGACGCTCGACGTACTCACCCGCATACTCGACCGGCCCGGCCCGGTGCTGGCCTACCCCGGCGACGAACGGATGGGCTTCTTCGTGCCCCCGGGCACAGCCGAACGCTGGCTCGGCACGGGCATCCGCACGGTCGGCACGGGCACCTGGATCGTCGTGCCGCACCCGGGCCGGCCGTCCGGCGGGGTCCGCTGGCTGGTCGGGCCGGACGGCTTGGGCACGCTCACTGATCCGGTGCTGTTGGAGCTGGCGTTGCATGAGGCGGTGGCTCGTCTGGTGACGGATGAGGCCGGGTAGTGGGTACGGCGGTCCTGTTTACGTGTCTTTGACGCTCTGTCCGTCGCGGCCACCGGCGTGCAGCACGCCTGGGCCGGGCGTGAGATCGCGGGTGCACATGGGCGCGGTGATCCCGGCGGCGTACCGGCACGGGCCGTCACCGGGTGTGGCGCGCAGTTCGGCCATGCCCGCCGCCGCACCCGGGTGTGGCCCAGGGCACCGTGTCCCGCAGCTGCCGTCGGAGGTCTTGACAACCGGATTGGTCTGGACCAAGTTGAGCGCACTCCACCCCTCCCATTCCCCCCATGCCCGGAGGCACTTGTGGATCGCGTCAGACCCCGTACCAGGTCCCTCCTCGCCGCGCTCACGGCAGCGCTCCTGGCCGTACCCGGTATCACCGTGCTCTCGTCGGCCGCACGTGCGGCCGACGCGGATCTCGCCAAGAACGGTGGCTTCGAGTCCGGTCTCGACGGCTGGAGCTGTACGGCGAACAGTGGAACGAACGTCAACTCTCCTGTGCACGGCGGCACTTCGGCCCTCCAGGCGACCCCGGCCGGCAGTGACAACGCCCAGTGCGCGCAGACCGTGACGGTGAAACCCGACTCCCAGTACACCCTGTCCGGCTACGTCCGCGGCTCCTACGTCTACCTCGGCGCAAGCGGCACCGGCACCACCGACGTCTCCACCTGGACCCAGTCGGCCCCCGCCTGGCAGCAGCTCAGCACGACCTTCCGTACCGGTGCCGCCACCACCAAGGTCACCATCTACACCCACGGGTGGTACGGCACCGGCGCCTACTACGCCGACGACATCTCCCTGACCGGCCCCGGCGTCGACCCGGGACAGCCGCCCGCGGCCCCGACCGGCCTCAAGGTGGGCACCGTCACCTCCTCCAGCGTCGCCCTGTCCTGGACGGCGGTCACCGGCGCCACCGGCTACACGGTCTATCGCGACGGGGTCAAGGACCGGACGGTGAGCGGCACTTCGGCGACCGTGAGCGGCCTGACGCCCTCGACGGCGTACGGCTTCCAGGTCGCCGCCGTCAACGACGCGGGGGAGTCCGCGAAGTCCGCGACGGTGACCGCCACGACGACCGCAGGACCCGGCGGCTCGACCGACCTGTCCACCCACGCCCTGGTCGGCTACCTCCACACCACCTTCGCCAACGGCTCCGGCTACACCCGTCTCGCCGACGTCCCCGACAGCTGGGACGTCATCGACCTGGCCTTCGGCGAGCCGACCTCGGTGACGTCAGGCGACATCCGCTTCAACCGCTGCCCGGTCACCGAGTGCCCGAACGTCGAGAGCGACGCCGACTTCAAGGCGGCGGTCAGGGCCAAGCAGGCGGTCGGCAAGAAGGTGCTGATCTCCATCGGAGGCCAGAACGGCCAGGTGCAGCTGACCAGCACGGCGGCCCGTGACACCTTCGTCTCCTCCGTCTCCAGGATCATCGACGACTACGGCCTCGACGGCCTGGACATCGACTTCGAGGGCCACTCGCTGTCGCTCGACGTCAACGACACGGACTTCAAGAACCCGACGACACCCGTCGTCGTCAACCTCATCTCGGCCCTGAAGACCCTCAAGGCCCGCTACGGCGCGAAGTTCGTCCTCTCGATGGCCCCCGAGACCTTCTTCGTGCAGATGGGCTACCAGTACTACGGCACCGGCAAGTGGGGCGGCCAGGACCCGCGCTGCGGGGCCTACCTCCCCGTCATATACGCCCTGCGCGACGATCTGACGCTCCTGCACGTCCAGGACTACAACTCGGGCCCGATCATGGGCCTCGACAACCAGTACCACTCGATGGGCGGCGCCGACTTCCACATCGCCATGACCGACATGCTCCTCACCGGCTTCCCGGTCGCGGGCGACGCGAACAACGTCTTCCCGCCACTGCGCCCCGACCAGGTGGCGATCGGCATGCCCGCGTCCACCAACGCGGGCAACGGCTATGTCTCCCCGTCGGAGGTCACCAAGACCCTCGACTGTCTGACGAAGAGGTCGAACTGCGGCTCGTACGCCACCCACGGCAGCTGGCCCGCCCTGCGCGGCCTGATGACCTGGTCGGTCAACTGGGACCGGTTCGCCAACTGGGAGTTCCAGAAGAACTTCGACGCGTACTTCGGCTGAGGAACACCCACAGCGCGAACAGCAGCACGAAGCACAGACACCAACTGGCCACGACGTCCAGCGGCCAGTGGTAGCCGCGCCGGATCAGCCCGAAACCGACACCGAGGTTGACCACGGCACACCCGGCCACCAGCAGCCGCCGGGCGAGCGCCGTGACGAGCCACGGGAGGAGGATCAGCGTCGCCGCGCCGTACGCGACGGCCGCGGTGGCCGTATGGCCGGACGGGTAGAAGCCGCCCGCCCAGGGCATGACCGGGGTTCCCGGACGGTCGGTCCAGGCCTTCAACGGCACGACGATCGCCGGGACCAGGGCCATCAGGACGGCGGCGGCGACCGGTGGCAGCCACCAGCGGTCGGCGCCGTCGCGGCGGCCCAGCCAGAGGACGAGGCCTATGGCGACCGCGAGCACCGGCACCGCCACCTGCACATTGCCCAGGTCGGACAGGGCCGCCGAGAACCGGTCGGGATGGACGAGGGCGCGGCTCACCCGCTCGTCCACGCGAAGCAGCGGGCCGTCGGCCATCACCTGCCAGGTGATCAGGACGAAGAGGAGGAGGGGTACGGCGGTCACGGGCCACAGCCTCTCAGGAGTCCTCATCAGCGCTGCCGGGACTCCTTGAGAACGCCGATTCCCACCCGATCGGTGTCATCCGGATCGCCGTTGAGCCGGTGGACCACGACCCAGCGGCCGTCGTTCGTCGCCCCGGCGAAGACCGACGCGTCGCGGGTGGCCCCGTTGTGCCAGCGCAGCGGCCCGGCCGTCTGCCAGGTCGGGGCGGGATCCCCCAGCCGGCGCTCCACGAGCAGACGTACGAGCAGATCGGCCGCCGCGCGAGGAGTGGCCCACAGACCGCCGGCCGGCAGGATCGGGCCCGCCATCGTCCAGGGCCTGCGGGTTCCCCCGAACAGGCCGGGCGCCAGCAGGCGTCGCGCGGGATCGGGGTCGGCGCTCACCTCGGCCACGTCCAGCGGCCGGAGCACATGCTCGGTGACCAGCTCCTCGTACGAGGTGCCGGTCGCGGCGGCCAGGGCCGCACCGAGAACGGCGTAGCCGAGGTTGGAGTACTCCTCCTCCTGGCCCGCGGGCCGGACCGCGATCGAGTCGAGCCGGTTCAGCACGTCGCGCAGCGCGCGGTCGTCGAACGGCGTGTACGGGTCCCGGCCGGCGGCCTGCGGCGGCAGCCGGGGGAGGCCGGAGGTGTGCTCGGCCAGCTGCCGCAGGGTGATCCCGGTCCCGGGCGCGGCGGGCAGCCAGCGCTCCACGGGGTCGTCGAGGGTGAGGGCGCCGGCTGCCGCCAGGCGCATGAGCGCGGTGCCGGTGAGGACCTTGGTGAGGGAGCCGATCTGTACGAAGCGGTCGACGGCATGGCCGTTGCTGACGCTCGGCGGCTCGGAGGCACTGAGAACACATGTCGGAATGCGACGCATGGTCACCAGTGTGGGAGAAGGAGGTCGGCCGCCCCGGAACAGGGGGGGTAGTTCCGAGGCGGCCGTCCGGATCGGAACGCCGCGCGCCCCGGGGGGTTTGGGGCGGGCGACTGTCCGATCGGTGAGGAGATTCCGAGGCCGAAGGCCCCGGTTGTGTGCGCGAGGGCACGACCAGGTCGAAGCTGGGGAGGCGACGGCCTGATGTCGCCCACAGTCCCCTGTGGGCGGGGTGTATCTCTCATCTGAGGAAGAACCTACGGCAGGGGGTGGCTCCAAGACAGACGGAATCGCGTCCCGCCATCCACCTCGCACACCTTCTTCACACGGCCTGACGCTGGGCGCCGGACTGTGACTCAGATACGCGCGAACGCCTGCTCGATGATGTCGAGGCCCTCGTTCAGCAGGTCCTCGCCGATGACCAGCGGGGGCAGGAAACGCAGCACGTTGCCGTAGGTGCCACAGGTCAGGACCAGCAGGCCCTCCTGGTGGCAGGCCTTGGCGAGGGCGGCGGTGGCCTCCGGGTTCGGCTCCTTCGTCGTACGGTCCTTGACCAGCTCGATGGCGATCATCGCGCCACGGCCGCGGACGTCGCCGATGATGTCGAACTTCTCGGCCATCGCGCCCAGGCGCGCCTTCATGACCGCCTCGATGTTCTTGGCCTTGGCGTTGAGGTCGAGCTCCTTCATGGTCTCGATGGAACCGAGCGCACCGGCGCAGGCGACCGGGTTGCCGCCGTAGGTGCCGCCGAGGCCGCCCGCGTGCGCGGCGTCCATGATCTCGGCGCGGCCGGTGACGGCGGCGAGCGGCAGACCGCCCGCGATGCCCTTGGCCGTGGTGATCAGGTCGGGGACGATGCCCTCGTCCTCGCAGGCGAACCACTGGCCGGTGCGGCAGAAGCCCGACTGGATCTCGTCGGCGACGAAGACGATGCCGTTGTCGTTGGCGAACTTCACGATCTCCGGCAGGAAGCCCTTGGCCGGCTCGATGAAGCCGCCCTCGCCGAGCACCGGCTCGATGATGATCGCGGCGATGTTGTCCGCGCCGACCTGCTTGGACATCTGGTCGATGGCCGTCTTGGCGGCCTCGGGGCCCGCGTTCTCCGGGCCGGTCGGCCAGCGGTAGGCGTAGGCGACCGGGACGCGGTAGACCTCGGGGGCGAAGGGACCGAAGCCGTGCTTGTACGGCATGTTCTTGGCGGTGAGCGCCATCGTCAGGTTGGTCCGGCCGTGGTAGCCGTGGTCGAACACGACGACGGCCTGGCGCTTGGTGTACGCACGCGCGATCTTGACGGCGTTCTCGACGGCCTCGGCGCCCGAGTTGAACAGCGCGGACTTCTTGGCATGGTCACCCGGGGTGAGCTCGGCGAGGGCCTCGGCGACCGCCACATAGCCCTCGTACGGGGTGACCATGAAACAGGTGTGGGTGAAGTCGGCCAGCTGGGCGCTCGCACGGCGTACGACGGCCTCGGCGGAGGCGCCGACCGAGGTCACGGCGATGCCGGAGCCGAAGTCGATCAGGCGGTTGCCGTCGACGTCCTCGATGATGCCGCCGCCGGCGCGCGCGGTGAACACGGGCAGCACGGAGCCGACGCCCTGCGCGACCACGGCGCTGCGGCGGGCCTGCAGCTCCTGCGACTTCGGGCCGGGGATGGCGGTGACGACGCGGCGCTCCTGCGGAAGTGCGCTCATGAGGGGCTCCCGGGGGTATTACGGACTCTTGTCTACTTTTCTTTTCTCGCAGGCTAGGACCGGGAATGGGGGGCGGGCATGCTCCATGTGGGCGTTGTCGGGACCCGCGGTTGTCCGCGGTGGACATAGCGGGGCGACGGCGCGGCCGGACCCGGTTCGGCCCGCTCGGCCGCGTAAGCGGTGAACTCCCCTTGCGGGGGCGTTAGATTGACTCGCTGATGGTGCACGGTACGGCTGGTCAGGGGGAAAGGGCGATGGACAGCGACGGGACGCAGGACACGCGGGGTATGCATGCGAATCCCGTACCGCGTCCGGCGATGCCACAGGACGCTCCCGCGATGCCCCGCGAGGCGCCCTCGGTACCGCCTCGGCCGACTCATGCCCCGGGGGTTCCGCCGCTGCCCGACGGATCGGCGTTCCTGGCCTGGCTGCGGGCGCCCCGGCCGGAGGCGGCCCCGGGAATGTGGCGGTTCGGGCACCGGCCGCGGCCGGAGAAGGAGCCGGAGCTCATCCCGGCTAGGCAACTGCTGAGCGGGGCGCTGATTGCGTTCCTCGTCGGATGGCTGCTCTGGTCGCTGCTGTGGAACGGCTACCTCGGCGGCTGGTGGCTGCTGCCCTTCAATGCCATGGTGGACTCTTGGACGGCGCCCAACTCGTACAGCCGCGTAATGTTCGGTTATGCGTGGTACGTCGTTGTTGCGCTTGCGATCATGATCACTGTGGGCCGACTCGGCCGCTGGGGTGAGGTCTGGCGGCGCTACGGGCCCCCTGCCTGGACCCAGGCCGAGCCCACGATGGAGAAACCGCCCGCTCCGGAGGAAGACCCCGCCCAGTGGCCCCACCTGCGCGCCGCCGGGGCTGCCGACGCCGCCGACCGGCTCGCCGCCGATGCCCGCTCCGGGCTCATGCGGGACGTCGACCTGGCCCGCATCGCCCGCGCCTGGCAGGGCGTGCGCAGCGGTCGGCACAGCCTCGCCGCCTTCACCGCCGCCGTCGTCAAGGACGGCGCCGCCGCCTGTCTGCACCCCTCGGGGGAGCGAGACCTGCTAGGCCGCCTCGCCCGGCACGACCTGGTCACGGGGCAGGTGCGGCTCGGGACCACCGCGGACGACCCGCGCAACCCCTACCACTACCGCGGCTCCGGACTCGCCCTCGGCCCCGACCTGCTCGGCACCTCCCTGCTCGCCGTGGGCCCGGCCGGCTCCGGCAAGACCGGCAGTGTCGTACGGCCGCTCGCGGAGTCGCTGTGCCTGCATGCGCTCGCCGGACGAGCCTCCGTCGTGGTGGTCGGCGGGGCAGGCGCCGGGCTCGGCACGGCCGATGCGTACGACGTCGTCGTACGGATCGCCCACCCCGAATCCGTGTACGACCTTGACCTTTACGGCGGCACCACCGACCCGGATGAGGCCGCCGCCATACTCGCCGAAGCCCTCGTCGGCGACCTCGCCGACCCGCACCCGGGAGGCGACAGCCGTCGTTCCACCACCGTCCTTGCCCAGCTGCTCGGACCTTTCCGGGCGGTCCACGCCCGCTTCCCCTCCGTACCGGAGCTGCGTCAGCTGCTCGACGGAACCCCTGGTCCGCTGGCCGCGCTCCGCAAGGCGCTGCAGGACACCGGGCAGGAGTTGCTGCTGCGCGAACTCGACGCGCGCGAGCGGCAGATGGACCACCCCGGGGACGTGGGTGCGGTGCTCGCCGACCGGATCGCGTTGCTCGACCGGCCTGCCTTCGCCGGGTTCTTCGACACCTCCGGGCAGTCCCGGCCCTTCTCGCTCCAGGCGCTTGACCACCCGGTGCGGGTCCGTATCGACCTGCCCGAGCGCGGGCACGCGGACGCCTCGCGGATCCTGGCGCGGCTGGTGCTCGCCCAGTTCACGGCGAGCGTCACGGTGCGGGAGGACCGGTCGCTGTTCGCCTGTCTGCTCCTGGACGACGCGACCGGAGCGGTGACCCCGGAGGCCGTGCGTGGGATCCAGCGGCTGCGCTCCGCCAATGCCGGTGCCGTGCTCACTCTGCGCACCCTGGACGACGTACCGCGCCCGCTGCGCGGGCCGCTGCTGGGTGCCGCGGGATGCCGGATGGCCCTGTCCGGGCTCACCCCGTGGGACGGTCAGGACTTCGCCGAGGTGTGGGGCAAGGAGTGGACCGAGGCGCGGGACGTGACCGACCGGCAGATCATCGCCGAGACTCCGGCCGGCAAGGCGGTGCATGTGCTGCGCCGGGTGATCACCGGCAAGGCGCCGACCGCCCGGGCGGTGACCGTCCGGCAGGTCGAGCGGGAGCGCTGGTCCGCGTCCGAGCTGGCGCACGGGGTGCCGCCGGGGCACGCGGTGCTGTCGCTGACGAACGTCAAGGGCGAGCACGCCCCGCCCCTGCTGGTGGATCTCACGGGCTGAGGTCCGACCATGAGGCCACCCGGTCTCCATACGGTGAGGCAGAATCGGCATAGGCTGTTCATACGAAGCGGCCAAATGATCGCAATGGTCACCCGATCTCCCCAGACCTGAAGGCCTCATGCCCCCGACGCTCGCCTCGCTCGTCCACCACTCCGCGCTCAAGCTGACCGTGCGGGCGGGCGAGGACCGCCTGGACGTACCCGTCCGCTGGGCGCACGGCAGCGAGCTGGCCGACCCCGTGCCCTACATGGAGGGCGGGGAACTGCTGCTGATCACCGCGCTGAAGCTGGATGCCGAGGACCCCGAGGCGATGCGCCGGTATGTGAAGCGGCTGGTCGGCGCCGGAGTCGTCGGGCTCGGGTTCGCCGTCGGCGTCAACTACGACGAGATCCCCCAGGCCCTGGTCGACGCGGCCGAACAGGAGGGCCTGCCCCTGCTGGAGGTGCCGCGCCGCACCCCCTTCCTCGCGATCAGCAAGGCCGTGTCCGCCGCGATCGCCGCCGACCAGTACCGCGCGGTCACGGCCGGGTTCGCCGCCCAGCGGGAGCTGACCAGGCAGGCGCTGATCGCGGGCCCGGAGGGACTGCTCGCCGCGCTCGCCGCGCAGGTCGACGGCTGGACGGCCCTGTACGACGCCTCGGGCGCCGTCGTCGCGACCGCGCCGGAATGGGCCGGGCGGCGCGCGGCACGGATCACCGCGGACGTGGAGCGGCTGCGGGAGCGGCCCGCGCCCGCCTCCTCGGTGGTCGGCAGCCCGGAGACCGAGGACCGCGTCGAACTGCACTCCCTGGGCACCGGCAGGCGCCCGCGGGCCGCACTCGCCGTCGGCACCGCCGCCGCCCTCGGCACCGCCGAGCGGTACGCCGTCCACTCCGCGATCGCCCTGCTCACCCTCACCACCGAGCGCTCCCGCTCGCTGCAGGCGGCCGAGCAGCGGATCGGCGCGGCCGTGCTGCGGATGCTGCTGGCCGGGCAGCCGGACCACGCCCGTGCCGTCGCCGGGGGTCTGTACGGCGGGCTCCTGGACGCGCCGTTCCGGGTGATCCTCGCCGAGCCGGTGTCCGCGTCGGCCGCCCGAGCACACGCGGACGCCCACGCCCACTCGGGCGTGCCGGTACCGGTGGCCAAGCCCAGCCCGGCCGGCGCGCTGGCCGCCGCCGACGCGGGCGGCGATCCGCTGGGCGGGCTCGCGGAGACCGTGGAGGCCGCCGCCGCGCGCTCCGGGGAGGCCGTGCTGGTCGTCCCCGAGGGGGAGCGGCTGGTCGTGCTGGCCGGGGACGGGGGAGCGGCGGTCACCGCATGCACGGAGTACGCGCAGGCGCTGGAGGCGGCACGGGCCGTACCCGAACAGGCCGCAGTGGACGAGGACGAGCTGGTCGTGGGCCTGTCGGCGCCGGCCGGGCCGATCGCCGCGGCCGCCGCGTACAAGCAGGCCGAACAGGCGCTGTCGGTGGCCCGGCGGCGCGGGCGGGTGCTCGTGGAGCACGAGCAGCTGGCGGCGGGCTCGGTGCTGCCGCTGCTGGCCGACGACGCGGTGAAGGCGTTCGCGGACGGCCTGCTGCGCCCGCTGTACGAGCACGACGCGATCGGGCGCGGCGACCTGGTGGCCTCCCTGCGCGCCTGGCTCTCCCGGCACGGCCAGTGGGACGCGGCCGCGGCCGACCTCGGTGTGCACCGACACACGCTGCGGTACCGGATGCGAAGGGTCGAGGAGATCCTGGGCCGCTCCCTGGACGATCCGGACGTACGGATGGAGCTGTGGCTGGCCCTGAAGGCGACCACCCCCGAGTAGCCGCACAAAGACAGCCCGTCTGGGGGTACCCCCTGCTCGCAGAGCTTGGGGGAGTTTGAGGACGAGGCCGTTCAGGCCTATGGGGGTCCCGGGGGCGGAGCCCCCTGGCGGGGTCGAAGGCGCGGAGCCCCTGGGACGGGACGGGTAGGGGCGGCGGGGGCGGAAAACTCCCGGCCCCAGCCCCCCACCACGCCAATCCGGCACATCCCCACCCCCCACCACTACGACTCGGACAAGCGCCCCCCGCGCACCCCCGCCCTACCGTGGGACACGAACGCACATCCCCAACGCGGAAAGGCCGGGACTCGCACAATGACTTCCACCCACGCCTTCTGGCTCGCCGGCCGCCAGGTCACCGGCGAGGACACCTTCGACGTCACCTCCCCGTGGGACGGCCGACTCGTCGGCAAGGTCAGCGTGCCGACGGACGCCCAGGTCGAGGAGGCCGTGGCCGCCGCGTACGCCGTGCGGGACGAGTTCGCCGCCACCCCGGCCCATGTGCGCGCCGCCGCCCTGGACCACGTCAGCAAGCGCCTGGCCGAGCGCACCGAGGAGATCGCCCAGCTGATCTCCGCCGAGAACGGCAAGCCGATCAAGTGGGCGCGCGGCGAGGTCGGCCGTGCCGTGTCCGTGTTCCGGTTCGCGGCCGAGGAGGCCCGGCGGTTCAACGGCGGCGAGGCCCAGCGCCTCGACACCGACCTCGGCGGCCAGGGGCGCCTCGCGCTCACCCGCCGCTTCCCGAAGGGCGTCGTGCTCGGCATCGCGCCGTTCAACTTCCCGCTGAACCTGTGCGCCCACAAGGTCGCTCCGGCGATCGCCGTCGGCGCGCCGATCATCCTGAAGCCCGCCCCGGCCACCCCGCTCTCCGGCCTGATCCTCGGCGAGCTGCTCGCCGAGACCGACCTGCCGGCCGGTTCCTGGAGCGTGCTGCCGGTCGCCAACGACCGCATGCCCGCCCTGGTCCAGGACGAGCGTCTGCCCGTCATCTCCTTCACCGGCTCCGACAAGGTCGGCTACGCGATCATGGACTCGGTGCCGCGCAAGCACTGCACCCTGGAGCTGGGCGGCAACGGCGCGGCCGTCGTCCTCGGTGACTTCGCGAGCGACGCGGACCTGGACTGGGCCGCGACCCGCATCGCGACCTTCTCCAACTACCAGGGCGGCCAGTCCTGTATCTCGGTGCAGCGCGTGATCGTCGACGCCTCCGTCCACGACCGTCTGCTGCCGCGCATCGTCGCCGCCGTCGAGGCTCAGGCCACCGGCGACCCGTCCGACGACAAGACGGACGTCGGCCCGCTGGTCAGCGAGGCCGCCGCCGAGCGCGTCGAGTCCTGGGTGAAGGAGGCCGTCGAGGCCGGCGCCACCCTGCTCACCGGCGGTGACCGCGACGGCGCCTCCTACGCGCCGACCGTCCTCACCGACGTCCCGGCCGACACCACCATCGCCTGCGAGGAGGTCTTCGGACCGGTCCTCACCGTGCAGAAGGTGGACGGCGAGGCCGAGGCCTTCGCGGCGGTCAACTCCTCCAAGTACGGCCTGCAGGCGGGCGTGTTCACCCATGACCTCCAGGTCGCCTTCCGCGCCCACCGCGCGCTGGAGGTCGGCGGTGTGGTCATCGGCGACGTGCCGTCCTACCGCGCGGACCAGATGCCGTACGGCGGTGCCAAGCAGTCCGGTGTCGGCCGTGAGGGCGTGAAGTTCGCGATGGACGACTACACCTACGAGCGCGTGCTGGTCCTCACCGGACTCGCCCTCTAGACCACGTAGTTCACGGGACCGATTTCACCCAGGTCCCCCGAAGGGGCCCGGCACCGATGCCTTCCGGTGCCGGGCCCCTTCTCCGTGCCGGCCCCCTCCGGACCCTCAACCGGAGAAGCCGACGTGCGCGAGCCGCGCACCGGCCCGCGCAGCCTGACGCGGACGTCGTGCACGCCCTCGGTGACGATCCCGGCGCCGAGCGTCCGGTACTCGTACGGACCGGGCGTGTCCGGCACCAGCGTGACCAGCCACCGGGCCGCCGTCCAGGAACAGTTCGACCATGCCCTCGCCCGCCACCTGGACCGTCACCTCCGTCACGCCGTCACCGAAGTCGCAGTCCCGGTAGGCGAGTTCGCCGCTGCCGCCGTCCACCGGGGTGACCGCGTCCCCCGACACCTTCGTGCGGTCGACTATGGCGATGCCGGACTGCTCGTCGAAGCCGGCCGCGTCCAGGCCGAGTTCGCACACCGGACGCGGCACCGCGGGCTCGCCGTCGAGGAGGACGGTCGTACGCAGCCGGACGTCCTCACTGGACGCGCCGACCAGCAGGTCGTACGGCTCCAGACGCCACCGGCCCAGGGCCATGTCCCAGAACTCGAAGGCGGACAGCGGTACTTGGCAGGTCAGCTCCGTCCGTGCGCCCGTCTCGTTGTTGTGCGCCAGCCAGTGCTTGAGGACCGGCGCGGTGCGCCAGTACACCGGGTGGTCGCCGCGCAGGCCGTGCGTGTAGGCGGTGGCGATCGCCGAGGTCAGCTTCGGGTCCTCGGAGTAGCCTTCCTCGTTGCGGCCCCACAGCGGGTGGCGCAGCAGATTGACCGTCGGGGACCAGACGTTGAGGCCCACGCGCTCGTCGTGGGCGCGCATCGCTCGGACCTCCCTGGACACCGCCTCGCCCACGCGCCGCACCGGGCCACCGATACGCGCCCGGACCCCACGGCTCGATGCGCACGCTCTCCTGACGGCCGCTCCACTCCAGCGCGCCGTCCCGCTCGCGGAAGGTGCCGACGGTGGGTGACGACTGCGCGAGGCTCACCTGGGACTGGTTTTCGGCAGGCGGATTCACGAAGGGTGCTCCCGAAACGACATGAGGTGCCCCGCAGGGCAGCGAGGGCTGGTCAGGAGGAGGCGGGGGCGGCCGGGGCCGGACCCGAGCTGGCTCGCACCGTCAACTCGGGTGCGATCAGCACGACTTCGTCGGTTCCGCGGCCGTCGAGCTTGGCCACCAGATGCTCCACGGCGTACCGGCCCATCTCCTGGGCGGGGATGGCCACGGACGTCAGCCGCGCCGACGCCTGGACGGCGACCTGCTCCGGGCAGATCGCGACCACGGACACGTCCTCGGGCACGGCCCGGCCCTGCTGGCGCAGCAGGGCGAGCAGCGGCTCGACCGCGGACTCGTTCTGCATGACGAACCCGGTGGTGCCCGGACGCTCGTCGAAGATCCGGGCGAGGGTGACGGCCATCGCGTCGTACCCGCCCTCGCATGGGCGGTGCAGCACCCGAAGGCCCAGCTCCCGAGCGCGGGAACGGAGTCCGTCGAGGGTGCGCTCGGCGAAGCCGGTGTGCCGTTCGTAGACCGCGGGCGCCTCTCCGACGACGGCGATGTCGCGGTGACCGAGCTTGGCCAGGTGTTCGACGCACAGGGCGCCCGTCGCCGCGAAGTCCAGGTCGACGCAGGTCAGACCGGTGGTGTCGACGGGCAGCCCGATGAGGACGGACGGCTGGTCGGTGCCTCGTAGCAGCGGGAGCCGCTCGTCCTCCAGTTCGACGTCCATCAGGATCATCGCGTCGGCGAGCCCGCTGCCGGTGACCCGGCGCACCGCGTCCGGCCCCTCCTCGCCGGTGAGCAGCAGGACGTCGTACCCGTGGGTGCGGGCCGTGGTGGCCACCGCGATGGCGATCTCCATCATCACCGGCACGTACATGTCGGTCCGCAGCGGAATCATCAGCGCGATGATGTTCGACCGGCTGCTGGCCAGGGCGCGGGCGCCCGCGTTCGGGTGGTAGCCGAGCTCCCGGATGCTCTGCTCGACCCGCTGCCGGGTGATGGCGGAGATGGACCGCTTGCCGCTGAGGACATAGCTCACCGTGCTCGCGGAGACTCCGGCGTGCTGGGCGACCTCGGCGAGGGTGACCATCCAGCTCTCCAAGGTTTGTGAAGCGCTTCGACAGTGCGCATTGCTGACAAGGGTGAGTGAGGGTGTCTCGACAGTAGCTTCAGCGGGGTGGGTGTCCATAGGTTGTCGAAGCGCTTCGACAGTTTTTGCCGTGGCGAGAGGGCGGCAACCTTTCGGCCGGGTGGCGACCACACACGGGCGGCACACGAACCGTCCCTCGGAAGGACCCCTGATGCAACACCGCAGACCGCGCCTGTCCACGAAGGCGAAGACGCTCGTCGCGGCCTCGGTCGCCCTGGCGGCCGCCGCGGGCGTCACCGTGGCGCAGGCCGGCGAGTCGAGCAAGAAGTGCGCGGCCTTCGACACCATCGCGCTCGGCAAGTACTACGTGAACAACAACCTGTGGGGCCAGGACAAGGGCACCGGCACCCAGTGCGTCTGGGACAACTCCCGAAGCGGCTCGACGATCTCCTGGGGCACCAGCTACAGCTGGGCGAACAGCGCCAAGGGCACCGACTCGGACGTGAAGTCGTACGCCAGTACGGTCCTGGGCTGGCACTGGGGCTGGAAGGCCGACAAGGCGAGCACCGGGCTGCCGATCCGGGTCGGCGACCGCAAGAAGGTCACCGCCAAGTGGAGCTTCTCGGTCGGTTCGAACCCCGGCACCATGAACGTGGCCTACGACCTGTGGCTGCACGCCAAGAGCACCGCGGACTGGCAGGACCGGCCCACCGACGAGGTCATGATCTGGCTGAACCGCCAGGGCGGCGCGGGACCGCTGGGCACCAAGTACGGCAGCGTCAGCCTGGGCGGCTCCATGTGGGACATCTACCGGGGCAACATCGGCTGGAACGTCTACTCCTTCGTCCGGCGCACCAACACCACCAGCGCCACACTGAACCTCGACGACTTCACCCAGGCACTCGTTCGGCGCAAGCTGATGAGCAATGACAAGTACGTCTCCGGCATCGAGTCCGGGACCGAGGTGTTCAAGGGCTCCGGGCGGCTCGACACGAAGTCGTACTCCGTCGACATCGGCTGATAAACGCGTCGATCGGGCGCGCGAGGACTGGTGGGGGCGGCCCGTTTCGGGTACCAACGATCCAGTAGCACTGGCCAGTAGCGAACGGTCCCCTACAACCCTATTCGCGGCGAGGTGAGCCTCATGTCCGCCCCCATCACCAAACCCACGGTCACCGAGCGGGAGGCCCGTCAGGTCGCGGAGGCCGCCCGGGAACAGGACTGGCGCAAGCCCAGCTTCGCCAAGGAACTGTTCCTCGGCCGCTTCCGGCTCGACCTCATCCACCCTCATCCGCTCCCGGCGGACGAGGACATGCAGCGCGGCGAGGAGTTCCTCGCCAAACTGCGCGACTTCTGCGAGACACGGATCGACTCGGCCCGCATCGAGCGCG
Organism: Streptomyces sp. HUAS 15-9; assembly: GCF_025642155.1. Lineage (NCBI taxonomy): Bacteria > Bacillati > Actinomycetota > Actinomycetes > Kitasatosporales > Streptomycetaceae > Streptomyces > Streptomyces qianjiangensis. The sequence goes on from NZ_CP106798.1 coordinate 6,352,461, forward strand.
AGGCGCGGATCCCGGACGAGGTCATCGACGGGCTCAAGGAGCTCGGCGCCCTCGGCATGAAGATCGACACCAAGTACGGCGGGCTCGGCCTCACCCAGGTGTACTACAACAAGGCGCTCGCGCTGGTCGGCTCGGCCTGCCCCGCGGTCGGCGTGCTGCTCTCGGCGCACCAGTCGATCGGCGTACCGCAGCCGCTGAAGCTGTTCGGCACGCAGGAGCAGAAGGACGCCTTCCTGCCGCGCTGCGCCCGCACCGACATCAGCGCCTTCCTGCTCACCGAGCCCGATGTCGGCTCCGACCCCGCCCGCCTGGCCACGACCGCGGTGCCCGACGGGGACGACTACGTCCTCGACGGGGTCAAGCTGTGGACCACCAACGGCGTGGTCGCCGACCTGCTGGTGGTCATGGCCCGGGTGCCGAAGAGCGACGGCCACAAGGGCGGCATCACGGCCTTCATCGTGGAGACCAACTCGCCCGGCATCACCGTGGAGAACCGCAACTGCTTCATGGGACTGCGCGGCATCGAGAACGGCGTCACCCGCTTCCACCAGGTCCGGGTGCCCGCCGCCAACCGGGTCGGGCCGGAGGGCGCGGGCCTGAAGATCGCGCTGACCACGCTGAACACCGGGCGGCTGTCGCTGCCCGCCTCGTGCGTCGCCGCGGGCAAGTGGGCTTTGAAGATCGCCCGGGAGTGGTCCGCGGCGCGCGAGCAGTGGGGCAAGCCGATCGCCCAGCACGAGGCGGTCGGGTCGAAGATCTCCTTCATCGCGGCCACCACCTTCGCGCTGGAGGCCGTGAGCGAGCTGTCGTGCCAGATGGCCGACGAGAACCGCAACGACATCCGCATCGAGGGCGCGCTCGCCAAGCTGTTCGCCTCCGAGATGGGCTGGCTGATGGCGGACGAGCTGGTGCAGATCCGCGGCGGCCGCGGCTTCGAGACGGCCGAGTCGCTCGCGGCCCGTGGCGAGCGCGCGGTCCCCGCCGAGCAGATCCTGCGCGACCTGCGCATCAACCGGATCTTCGAGGGCTCCACCGAGATCATGCACCTGCTGATCGCGCGCGAGGCCGTCGACGCCCACCTCTCGGTCGCCGGCGACCTCATCGACCCCGAGAAGTCCCTGTCGGACAAGGCGAAGGCCGGCGCGAACGCGGGCGTCTTCTACGCCAAGTGGCTGCCCAAGCTGGTCGCCGGGCCCGGCCAGCTCCCCTCCTCCTACGGCCGGTTCAAGTACGGAGTGGACCTCGCCCCGCATCTGAGGTACGTCGAGCGGCACGCCCGCAAGCTGGCCCGCTCCACCTTCTACGCCATGTCCCGCTGGCAGGGCCGGATGGAGACCAAGCAGGTCTTCCTGGGCCGGATCGTGGACATCGGCGCCGAGCTGTTCGCGATGAGCGCGGCCTGTGTCCGGGCCGAGCTCCTGCGCGGCCAGGGCGACCACGGCCGCGAGGCCTACCGGCTCGCCGACGCCTTCTGCAGGCAGTCCCGCATCCGGGTCGACGAGCTCTTCGGCCGCCTGTGGAGCAACACCGACGACAACGACCGGAAGATCGTCAAGGGTGTCCTCGGCGGCGACTACGAGTGGCTGGAGCGGGGGATCGTCGACCCCTCGGGCGAGGGCCCGTGGATCGCCGACGCGACCCCGGGCCCGAGCACGCGGGAGAACGTGCACCGCCCCATCCGGTAGGTCAGCAGTACTTGTCGCTCGGATCCCGCGTCGTCCAGGAGCAGGAGTCGACCTTGGCGCCGCTCGCCTTGGTCAGCGTCGCCGTGTCGCTGGTGTTGTTCCACACGTAGGCGCGTCGGCCCTGGTACTTGTTCGACGCGGTGTCCGTGCCCCTGCCGGTGTGGATCTTCATGTACTTCCCGGCGCCGATCCTGACGTTCGGGAATATGTACCTGTGGTTGGAGGCGTCCTTCAGGATCCAGCCCCTGAGGGAGATCGCCGAGGCGCTGGTGTTCTTGATCTGCACCCACTCGCCGTTCAGGCTCGTGTTGGACCCGGTGTCCGAGCCGGGGCTGTCGAACCAGACGTGATGGATGACCACGCCGCCGGCGGCCTCGGCCGGGCTGCTGAGCAGGGTGCCGGTGAGCAGCGCCGCGCCCGCGAGAGCGGGCAGGGCAGTGCGTATGCGCAGGGTACGCATGGAGAGATCCCCCCAAGGATGTCGTCCGCGGGCCGGTTGTCCGACCGGCCAGAACAGAAGTGTTATCACAAGGTCTTCACGTCAGCTTCACAAAGGTGATTTCGCCTCAATCGGCAACGAGAGCTGATAAGGCACCCGCCCGAGGGACGCGCTTGCCCTGCCGGACACCGGTTGCGGCAACAATGGGGGGATGAGCGACAGTCCAGCGCCCCTCGCCGACCCGCACCTCGTCTACGACCCCCTCGCCGGGGAAGGCCCCAAGGACGTGGTGATCCTCGGCTCCACCGGGTCCATCGGCACCCAGGCCATCGACCTCGTGCTGCGCAACCCCGACCGTTTCCGGGTCACCGCCCTGTCCGCCAACGGCGGACGGGTGGCCCTCCTCGCCGAGCAGGCGTACCGGCTGCGGGTGCGGACCGTCGCGGTCGCCCGCGAGGACGTCGTACCGGCACTGCGCGAGGCGCTCTCCGCGCAGTACGGCGTCGGGGAGGCGCTCCCCGAGATCCTCGCCGGGCCGGACGCCGCCACCCACCTGGCCTCCTCCGACTGTCACACCGTCCTCAACGGCATCACCGGCTCCATCGGCCTCGCCCCGACCCTCGCCGCCCTGGAGGCGGGCCGCACCCTCGCGCTCGCCAACAAGGAGTCGCTCATCGTGGGCGGCCCGCTGGTCAAGGCGCTCGCCAAGCCCGGCCAGATCATCCCGGTCGACTCCGAGCACGCCGCGCTCTTCCAGGCGCTGGCCGCCGGTGCCCGCGCGGATGTGCGCAAGCTGGTCGTCACCGCCTCCGGCGGCCCGTTCCGCGGCCGTACGAAGGGGGAGCTGGCACGGGTGACCGTCGAGGACGCCCTCGCGCACCCCACCTGGGCCATGGGCCCGGTCATCACGATCAACTCCGCGACCCTCGTCAACAAGGGCCTGGAGGTCATCGAGGCACACCTGCTGTACGACATTCCCTTCGACCGCATTGAGGTTGTCGTGCACCCGCAGTCGTATGTCCACTCGATGGTTGAGTTCACCGACGGATCCACACTCGCCCAGGCGACGCCCCCCGATATGCGTGGGCCGATCGCCATCGGTCTCGGCTGGCCCGAACGGGTACCGGACGCGGCGCCCGCCTTCGACTGGAGCAAGGCCTCGACCTGGGAGTTCTTCCCCCTGGACAACCAGGCCTTCCCGTCGGTCGACCTCGCCCGGCACGTCGGACAGCTCGCGGGCACCGCACCCGCGGTGTTCAATGCGGCCAACGAAGAGTGCGTCGAGGCGTTCCGTGCCGGTGCCCTGCCCTTCAACGGGATCATGGAGACCGTCACACGGGTGGTCGAGGAGCACGGAACGCCCGGAACGGGAACTCCACTCACGGTGTCGGACGTCCTCGAAGCGGAGACCTGGGCACGGGCCCGGGCCCGGGATCTGACAGCACACACGGCGACCGCGGAGGCGCGTGCATGACAGCCCTGATGATGATCCTCGGCATAGTCGTCTTCGTGCTCGGCCTGCTGGTCTCGATCGCCTGGCACGAGCTGGGGCATCTGTCCACCGCCAAGCTCTTCGGCATCCGCGTACCGCAGTACATGGTCGGCTTCGGCCCCACCATCTGGTCGCGGAAGAAGGGCGAGACGGAGTACGGGATCAAGGGGATCCCGGCGGGTGGCTACATCCGGATGATCGGCATGTTCCCGCCCGGCGAGGACGGACGCATCACCGCGCGCTCCACCTCGCCCTGGCGCAGCATGATCGAGGACGCCCGCTCGGCCGCCTTCGAGGAGCTCAAGCCGGGCGACGAGACCCGCCTCTTCTACACGCGCGCGCCCTGGAAGCGCGTCATCGTGATGTTCGCGGGCCCCTTCATGAACCTGATCCTCGCGGTCGCCCTGTTCCTCACGGTCCTGATGGGCTTCGGCATCTCCCAGCAGACGACGACCGTCAGCTCCGTCTCCCAGTGCGTGATCGCACAGACCGAGAAGCGCGACACGTGCAAGAAGTCCGACCCCGAATCCCCGGCGGCGGCAGCGGGACTGAAGGCCGGTGACAAGATCGTCTCCTTCAACGGGGTGAAGACCGACAGCTGGAACCAGCTCTCCGACCTGATCCGGGCCAACCCGGACAAGAACGTGTCCATGGTCGTCGAGCGCAAGGGCCACGAGGTGACCCTGCAGGCCAAGCTTGTCCGGAACAAGGTCGCCAAGAAGGACGCCCACGGGCAGATCATCGACGGCTACACCTACGCCGGCTTCCTCGGCTTCAGCGCCGCGAGCGGCGTCGTCCGCCAGGACTTCGGCCAGTCCCTGACCTGGATGGGCGACCGGCTCGGCGAGGCCGTCGACTCCATCGCGGGCCTGCCCGGCAAGATCCCGGCCCTGTGGAACGCGGCCTTCGACGGCGCCCCCCGCCAGCCCGACTCCCCGATGGGCGTGGTCGGCGCGGCCCGCGTCGGCGGCGAGATCTTCACGCTGGACATCCCGCCGACCCAGCAGCTGGCCATGGCCCTGATGCTGGTCGCCGGCTTCAACCTCTCCCTGTTCCTCTTCAACATGCTCCCGCTGCTCCCGCTGGACGGCGGGCACATCGCGGGCGCCCTGTGGGAGTCCGTCCGCCGTCACCTGGCCAAGGTGCTGCGCCGCCCGGACCCCGGTCCGTTCGACGTCGCCAAGCTGATGCCGGTGGCCTACGTAGTGGCCGGGATCTTCATCTGCTTCACGATCCTGGTGCTGATCGCGGACGTGGTCAACCCGGTGAAAATCTCCTAGCCACGCCACGTTCGAGGCGGCCCGCAGCCCTGTGCTCCGGGCCGCCTTCCACCGAGTGGGTTTAACCGGGTGGGATGTGCTCGGGCCTTCGCCGGTGCCGTAATCTCGAAGCCTGGAGCCCGCCGGTCACGGGACCGGACCTTGATCCACGACTTGGGGTTGCACAGCAGATGACTGCGATTTCTCTCGGCATGCCGTCCGTTCCGACCACGCTCGCCGAGCGCCGCAAGAGCCGGCAGATCATGGTCGGCTCCGTGGCGGTCGGTGGAGACGCGCCGGTGTCGGTGCAGTCCATGACCACGACCCGTACGTCCGACGTCGGCGCCACCCTCCAGCAGATCGCCGAGCTGACCGCGTCCGGCTGCCAGATCGTCCGCGTCGCCTGCCCCACCCAGGACGACGCCGACGCGCTCTCCGCCATCGCCCGCAAGTCGCAGATCCCGGTGATCGCGGACATCCACTTCCAGCCGAAGTACGTCTTCGCCGCCATCGAGGCGGGCTGCGCGGCGGTCCGGGTCAACCCCGGCAACATCAAGCAGTTCGACGACAAGGTCAAGGAGATCGCCACGGCGGCGAAGGACCACGGCACCCCGATCCGCATCGGTGTGAACGCGGGCTCCCTCGACCGCCGGCTCCTCCAGAAGTACGGCAAGGCCACCCCGGAGGCGCTCGTCGAGTCGGCCCTGTGGGAGGCGTCCCTCTTCGAGGAGCACGACTTCCGGGACATCAAGATCTCCGTCAAGCACAACGACCCGGTCGTGATGATCGAGGCGTACCGGCAGCTCGCCGCCCAGTGCGACTACCCGCTCCACCTCGGCGTGACCGAGGCGGGCCCGGCCTTCCAGGGCACCATCAAGTCGGCGGTGGCCTTCGGGGCGCTGCTCAGCCAGGGCATCGGCGACACGATCCGCGTCTCCCTGTCGGCGCCTCCCGTCGAGGAGGTCAAGGTCGGCAACCAGATCCTGGAGTCCCTCAACCTCCGGCAGCGCGGCCTGGAGATCGTCTCCTGCCCGTCCTGCGGCCGCGCCCAGGTCGACGTCTACAAGCTGGCCGAGGAGGTCACGGCGGGCCTGACCGGCATGGAGGTCCCGCTGCGCGTCGCCGTCATGGGCTGCGTCGTCAACGGCCCCGGCGAGGCCCGCGAGGCCGACCTCGGCGTCGCCTCCGGCAACGGCAAGGGCCAGATCTTCGTCAAGGGCGAGGTCATCAAGACGGTGCCCGAGTCCAAGATCGTCGAGACCCTCATCGAGGAGGCCATGAAGCTGGCCGAGAAGATGGAGGCGGAGGGCACCGCGTCGGGCGAACCGTCGGTGTCGGTGGCGGGCTGAACTGCAGCGCCTTGAGGGGCGCGGGGAACTGCGTGACCAGCCACAACGGACCCGCACTCGCCGGCGAAGCACAGCCCCCGAGCTAGGAGGCGCACAGCCAAAGCAGCGCAGCTATAGTGCGGAGATCAGCAGAACCCCCAGGGTGAGGCCCCGCACGTGTTGACCCAGACCACCTCTCGGGTGCTCGAACCGAGCGACCTGGACGCGGCGCTCGCGGTCCTCGACCGCGAGCCCGTCGCGAATGCCTTCGTGACCTCCCGGGTCCAGATCGCCGGCCTCGACCCGTGGCGGCTCGGGGGCGAGATGTGGGGCTGGTACGAGGACGGCATGCTGACGTCCCTGTGCTACGCGGGCGCCAACCTCGTCCCCATCTGCGCCACCCCGAGGGCCGTACGCGCCTTCGCGGACCGCGCGCGCAGGGCCGGCCGCCGCTGCTCCTCCATCGTCGGCCCCGCCGAGTCCACCTCCGAACTATGGCGCCTTCTCGAGCCGCACTGGGGCCCGGCCCGCGAGGTCCGCGCCCGCCAGCCGCTCATGGTCACCGACCGCATGCCCGTCGGCATCGCCCCGGATCCCTACGTCCGCCGCATCCGCAAGGACGAGATGGAAACGATCATGCCGGCGTGCGTGGCGATGTTCACCGAGGAGGTCGGCGTCTCCCCGCTGGCCGGTGACGGCGGGCTGCTCTACCAGGCCCGGGTCGCCGAACTCGTCGGCTCCGGGCGCTCCTTCGCCCGCATCGACCAGAGCGGCAAGGTCGTCTTCAAGGCGGAGATCGGCGCGGCGACCACCCAGGCCTGCCAGATCCAGGGCGTGTGGGTGGCCCCCGAGCACCGGGGGAAGGGGCTGGCGGCGCCGGGCATGGCGGCGGTGCTGCGGTATGCGCTGGCGGACGTGGCGCCGATGGTGAGCCTGTACGTCAACGACTACAACACGGCGGCCAGGCGGACCTACCGAAGAGTGGGGTTCCAGGAGGTCGGCGCGTTCATGAGCATCCTGTTCTAGCTCCAGCTTCCAGCTCCTGCCTCCCACTCCCGCTTCCCGCACCTGCTTCCGGCTCCTGCGCGGCGTGATCCAGCCGTGCTCCACAGTGCAGTTCAAGGCCCGGTGCGAGACCTGTAGTCTCCCCGCATGCTGCGCTTTCCCGGTCACGGGCACCGCCATCACGAGGACATCGTGATCGGCCCGCTCGACCTGCCGGCCCGCGTCGACGAGGCCCTCGCCGTCCAGGCCGTCGCCTTCGGGCTCGGCGCGGACGAGGTCGCCGTACGCCGTCAGATCGTCCTGCGCCACATGACCTACCCGGGAGCCCGCGCCCTCGGGGCCACCACCCCCGACGGCGGCCTCGCCGGATTCGTGTACGGCATGCCCAACGACCGCGCCCACTGGTGGTCCACCGTCGTGGAGCCCTATCTGCGCGCCCAGGGCCACGACGAATGGCTCGACGACTCCTTCGTGATCACCGAGCTTCACGTCCACCCGCGCTACCAGAACCGCGGCATCGGCCGCGCCCTGATCACCACGATCACCGACGGCGCCACCGAACCCCGCTCGATCCTCTCGGCGATCGACACCGACAGCCCCGCCCGCGGCCTCTACCACTCCCTGGGCTACCAGGACCTGGCCCGCCAGGTCCTCTTCCCCAGCGCCCCCAAGCCGTACGCGGTGATGGGCGCCCCGCTGCCCCTACGCCGTCGTTAGGGCCTGCCCGGCGGATCCCGGGCAGGCCCTAACCGATTTCCACCGGCACAGCAAGCCCGGCTAACCTCCTTGCCATCACCCTTTCCCGGCAGGAGTACGAGAACCATGGCGAACGCACCGGTCCAGCGCATGTCCCAGTTGATGGCGAAGACGCTGCGCGACGACCCGGCGGACGCCGAGGTCCTCAGCCACAAGCTCCTCGTCCGGGCCGGCTACGTCCGCCGTACCGCGGCCGGCATCTGGAGCTGGCTGCCGCTCGGCAAGAAGGTCCTCTCCAACGTGGAGCGGATCGTCCGCGAGGAGATGGACGCGATCGGCGCCCAGGAGGTGTCGCTCCCCGCCCTGCTGCCGAGGGAACCGTACGAGGCGACGGGCCGCTGGGACGAGTACGGCGCCGAGCTGTTCCGGCTGCAGGACCGCAAGGGCGGCGACTACCTCCTCGGCCCGACCCACGAGGAGATCTTCACCCTGCTGGTGAAGGACCAGGCGTCCTCCTACAAGGACCTGCCGGTCATCCTCTACCAGATCCAGACCAAGTTCCGTGACGAGGCCCGCCCCCGCGCCGGCATCCTGCGCGGCCGCGAGTTCCTGATGAAGGACTCGTACTCCTTCGACACCGAGGACGAGGGCCTCGCCCGGTCCTACGCCCTGCACCGCGAGGCCTACCAGCGGGTCTTCGAGCGTCTCGGCCTCGACTACCGCATCTGTGCCGCCACCGCCGGTGCCATGGGCGGCTCCAAGTCCGAGGAGTTCCTCGCCCCGGCCGAGGCCGGCGAGGACACCTTCGCGGACTGCCCGAACTGCGACTTCGCGGCCAACACCGAGGCGATCACGTACGAGCTGAAGCCGGTGGACGCCACCGGCGTGCCCGCCGCCGAGGAGATCCCGACCCCGGACACCCCGACCATCGAGACCCTCGCCGCCCACCTCGGCGTCCCGGCCTCCGCGACCCTCAAGAACCTCCTCGTGAAGGTCGACGGCGAGATCGTCGCCGTCGGCGTCCCGGGCGACCGCGAGGTCGACATGGACAAGGTCGAGGCGCACTTCGCCCCGGCGGTCGTCGAGATGGTCACCGAGGCCGACTTCGCGGGACGCCCGGACCTGGTCCGCGGCTACGTCGGCCCGCAGGGCCTGGAGAAGGTCACGTACCTCGCCGACCCGCGCGTCGCCCCCGGCACCTCCTGGATCACCGGTGCCAACAAGGAGAGCACGCACGCGAAGAACGTCGTCGCGGGCCGTGACTTCGAGGTGGACACGTACGTCGACGTCGTGGTGGTGCAGGAGGGCGACCCGTGCCCGAAGTGCGGCACCGGCCTCAAGCTCGACCGCGCCATCGAGATCGGCCACATCTTCCAGCTGGGCCGCAAGTACACCGACGCCCTCAAGCTCGATGTGCTCGGCCAGAACGGCAAGCCGGTCCGCGTGACCATGGGCTCCTACGGCATCGGTGTCTCCCGTGCGGTGGCCGCCATCGCCGAGCAGAGCGCCGACGAGCACGGCCTGGTGTGGCCCAAGGAGGTCGCCCCGGCCGATGTCCACGTCGTCGCCGCGGGCAAGGCCCTCCAGACCGAACTCGCCCTGGACGTCTCCGAGAAGCTGCGGGCGGCCGGCCTGCGCGTCCTGGTCGACGACCGGGCCGGCGTCTCCCCGGGCGTGAAGTTCACGGACGCCGAACTCATCGGCGTACCCCAGATCCTGGTGGCGGGCCGCCGCTCCGCCGAGGGCGTCCTGGAACTCAAGGACCGCAAGACGGGCGAGCGCGAGGAACTGACGGTGGACGAGGCGATCGCCCGCCTCACGGCGCAGTAGCCGGAACCGCTCAGAACCCGACGGCGGCGGTCACACCGACGGCCGCCGCCGGGTGCGGCTCGATCGCGCGACCGGAACGGACACCGGCCCGGAGGGCGTTCGCCTCGACCTGGGCGCCACGGCCAGGATCTGGGCCGCCGACCGGAGCCGCCCTAGAGCCACCCGGCGAACTCCAGCAACAGCTCGGCATCCTTCGGCCGCCCCACCCGGAGGGCTCGCACCCCCGACTCCACGGCGCGGAACAGGGTCCAGCCGCGCAACCGCTCCTGGTCCACGTCCAGGGACTCGGCGAGACGTTTGACCCGTCGGCGGGTCGTCGCCGCTCCCGACGGTGAGGCGATCAGGTCCTCCACGCGGTCGCGTACCAGCCGAGCCAGGTCGAAGGCGCACTCGCCGACCACCGGGTCCGGGCCCACCGCCAGCCACGGCGAGCGTTCACCGGCGAGGACCTTGCTCTGCCGGAAGGTGCCGTGCAGCAGCCGGTGCTCGGGCGGTGCGGCCAGCAGTTCCGCACGGACCGCGAGCGCCGCGTCGACCAGTGGTGCCGCCTGCGGAGCCGTTGCGGCACTCGCGCGCATCGCCTCCGCCTGCCGGCCGGTCCGTTCGGCCACGGTCTCGAAGCGAGGCGCGGCGTCGTCACCCGGGGGCTCCACCCACAGCCGTCTCAGCGTCCCCGCCGCCTCCAGCAGCGCCTTCGCCTCCGGCAGCGACCGCAGCGACACGTCCGGATGCAGTCGTTCGAGCAGCAGCACGCCCCCGGCCGCGACGGGTTCCAGCAGTTGTACGGCGCCCAGGCCGTCCCAGTGCCGCAGCGCCGCCCGCTCGCTCTCCGGCCGGGCCCGGGGCGGGGCCAGCTTCAGCACGGCCGGCGTGCCGTCCGGCTGCCGCACCAGCACGACGAGGCTGCTGCGGCCGCCCGGCACCTGCACCCGCTCGACGGTCAACTCGCGTAGAGCGACGGCCTGTTGTGCCGCCCGCGGCAGCTTCTCCAACCAGTCGTCCCCTTCGGGCGCCGTCTCACCGAGTGCCCTTGCCAGGCGCTGCGGCGGTTCGAAAGCCATGCGCGAGTCGTTCCCTTCCTGCTGTACGGCGCGGCGTGTTCGGTCACGCCGACGCGGTCGCCGAGGCCGAGACCGAGGCCGAGGGCGATGCCGTACCGGCCGCCTGGCCCGCCCGCTCGGCGAGACCAGGGAAGGCTACGCTCCCCCGCGCCAGCGCACCGCCCGCACCGCTGCTTCCCGCAGCGCCGCGGCGGCCGCGCCGCGCCGTTCGCCCACGGCCGCCCGCACCAGGTCGGAGTACACCCCGGCCACCCGGTCCTCCAGTTCGGCGGCGAGCCGGACCGCCGCGGCCGAGTCCGGCACCGGGAAGGGCAGTGCGTACCCGGCGCTCGCGGCGATGGGCTCGCCGCCCAGGTCGCGCACCTCGCGCACCAGCGCGTCCCGCCGGGCCCGGTGGCCGTCGTACGCCGCCTGCGCCTCGGACCGCCGCTCCTTGCCGATCCGCCCGCCCACGACCCCGTAGCCGTACACCGCCGCGTGCTCGGCGGCCAGCGCCGCCTGCAGGGCCTTCAGTTCGCCGTTCTCGGCCTCGTCGCTCACTTGCCACCCTCCGTCAGCAGATACGCGTGCGCCGCCCCGGCCGCCGCCACCGAGGCCAGCAGCCGGGCCGGCTCGCCCGGGACGTCCAGGAGAGCCTTGGCCCGCCGGTCGGCCAGCGACCGCTCGGCGGCGGCGAGATCGGCGAGGGCGTCCTTCTCGACCGCCGGGACGGTCGGGGCGGCGGTCGGGGAGGCCGAGCCGGACTCCTTCGGCGAGCGCGACGGCGTGGGCGTGGGCGTGCCGTCCGTGAACGCCTGCGCGTGCGCCGCGACCTCGGCCCGCAGCGGCCGCAGCCGCTCCGCGAGCGCCGGATGTACGGCGATCACCGCGTCGTACCGCTCCACCAGCCCGAAACTGTCCCGGGCCGCACGCGCGCGTGCCCGCTCGGTGGCCGACGGACCGCCGCCCGTGTCGCCGTGCGGATCGGCGCCCGGGGAACAGCCCACGAGCAGGGCCGCCCCCGCGGCCGAGGCGAGCAGGGACCTTCTGCGCGGCCCCGAGGGGGTGCGCGGGAGCGGGGGGAACGGCACGGCAGACGTCCTCGGGGAACTCGTACGAAGAAGGGGGCGGGCACGCCAGTGATCACGGTACCCGCGCACCCGTCCGGCACCAGTCATCGGCACCTCCCCGCACCGGTCATCGGCACCGCCCGGCCGCAGGTGGACGGCAACACCGTCCGCGACCGGATACCCTTTGACCAGACACGCGACCCATCCCACAACAGCACACGCGGCCGAGGAGTCACCCGGATGAGCACCACCCAGAGCGAGAGGCTGCGAGAACTGCTGGAACCGCTCGTCAGCTCACAGGGCCTGGATCTCGAAGAGATCGCCGTGGACTCGGTCGGACGCAAGCGGGTGCTGCGTGTGGTCGTCGACTCCGACACCGGTGCGGACCTGGACCAGATCGCCGATGTGAGCCGCGCGCTCTCGGCGAAGCTCGACGAGACGGAAGCGATGGGCGAGGGCGCCTACGACCTGGAGGTCGGAACCCCGGGCGCGGAGCGCCTCCTCACGGAGCACCGGCACTATGCGCGCGCCGTGGACCGGCTGGTCAAGTTCCAGCTGGCCGAGGGCGGCGAACTGGTCGCCAGGATCCTGAAGGTCGACGACGAAGGCCTCGACCTGGAAGTCCCCGGAGTGAAGGGCCGCAGGGCCACCGCCCGCAGACTCGCCTTCCCCGACATCGACAGGGCGCGCGTTCAGGTCGAGTTCAGCCGCAAGGACAAGAACGAGAAGGAAGAGGAGGCGTAGCCGTGGACATCGACATGAGTGCCCTGCGGGGCTTGGTACGGGAGAAGGAGATCTCCTTCGACCTGCTGGTCGAGGCGATCGAGTCGGCCCTCCTCATCGCCTATCACCGCACCGAGGGAAGCCGCCGGCACGCGCGCGTGGAGCTCAACCGGGAGACCGGGCATGTGACCGTGTGGGCGAAGGAGGACCCCGAGGACCTCGAAGAGGGCCAGGAGCCCCGCGAGTTCGACGACACCCCGTCCGGCTTCGGCCGCATCGCCGCCACCACCGCCAAGCAGGTGATCCTGCAGCGGCTGCGCGACGCCGAGGACGACGCGACGCTCGGCGAGTACGCCGGCCGCGAGGGCGACATCGTCACCGGTGTGGTCCAGCAGGGGCGCGACCCCAAGAACGTGCTCGTCGACATCGGCAAGCTGGAGGCCATCCTGCCGGTGCAGGAGCAGGTGCCGGGGGAGACGTACCCGCACGGCATGCGCCTGCGCTCGTACGTCGTCCGGGTGGCGAAGGGTGTGCGCGGTCCGTCCGTCACCCTTTCGCGTACACATCCCAATCTGGTGAAGAAGCTCTTCGCCCTGGAGGTGCCGGAGATCGCCGACGGGTCCGTCGAGATCGCCGCCATCGCCCGTGAGGCCGGTCACCGCACGAAGATCGCCGTACGGTCCACCCGTTCGGGCCTGAACGCCAAGGGCGCGTGCATCGGTCCCATGGGCGGCCGGGTGCGCAACGTGATGGGCGAGCTGAACGGCGAGAAGATCGACATCGTCGACTGGTCGGACGACCCGGCCGAGATGGTGGCGAACGCGCTGTCGCCCGCGCGGGTGTCCAAGGTGGAGGTCGTCGACCTGGCGTCCCGGTCCGCCCGGGTCACCGTGCCGGACTACCAGCTGTCGCTGGCGATCGGCAAGGAGGGCCAGAACGCCCGCCTCGCGGCCCGGCTCACCGGCTGGCGGATCGACATCCGTCCGGACACGGAGCAGTCCGAGGAATAGATCTCGGCCTGCGGTGGCTCAGATTACGTCAGGTTACAACGCGGCAACTGTTCGAGACCTTACCCAAAAGGGTGAGGTCGCCGCGGGGAGGTAGACTTAGCTGTGTCTGGCCGGATGCACGCCCGAGTATGCCCTGAACGCACCTGTGTGGGGTGTCGGGAGCGATCGGCCAAGACGCAACTGCTGCGCATCGTGGCGATCAAGGACACCTGTGTCCCCGATCCTCGCGGTACGCTGCCCGGCCGGGGTGCCTATGTGCACCCTGCCCTGGTCTGTCTCGACCAGGCGGTGCGCCGCCGGGCGTTCACGAGGGCGCTTCGCGCCCCGGGAGCGCTCGACACAAAGGCGTTGCGCCAGTACGTCGAACAGTCGACAGTTGCCGAGCAGGCAACACCGTAAGAAGCGTCGCACGGAACGTCCGCGCGGCTCTGGTACCCCGCGAGTTGGAAGTAGGTCGAGATTGCGATGAGCACTCGATGAGCACGCGATGAGTACGCCCATGAAGTAGCGACGGTCCGGACGCACCCGGACCTAAAAGGAGCGAAGTGGCTAAGGTCCGGGTATACGAACTCGCCAAGGAGTTCGGGGTTGAGAGCAAGGTCGTCATGGCCAAGCTCCAGGAACTCGGTGAATTCGTCCGTTCGGCGTCCTCGACGATCGAGGCGCCCGTTGTACGCAAACTGACTGACGCCTTCCAGGGTGGCAACGGCAAGTCCGCCGGCAGGCCCGCCCCGCGCAAGGCTGCCCCCAGGCCCGCCGCGCCCTCTCCGGCGCAGGCGGCACGTCCGGCTGCTCCCAAGCCGGCCGCCCCCAAGCCTCCCGCGGCCCCGCAGCCCGCGGCCCCCGTGGCTCCTGCCCCGGTGACCCCCGCGCCGGCCGCATCCGGCCCGCGTCCGGTCCCGGGTCCCAAGCCCGCGCCGCGTCCGGCTCCGGCCGCGCCCGAGTTCACGGCCCCGCCGTCGGCCCCGGCTCCGGCCCCGGCCGCCGCGCAGGGTCCGCGTCCCGGTGCCCGTCCGGGCCCCGGTGGCCCGAAGCCCGGTGCCCGTCCGGCCGGTCCCGGCCAGGGTCAGGGCCGTCCGGGTCAGGGCGGTCCGCGTCCCGGTGCCCAGGCCGCGCGTCCGGGTGCCCGTCCGGCCGGTCCGCGTCCGGGTAACAACCCCTTCACGTCCGGTGGCTCCACCGGCATGGCACGCCCGCAGGCGCCCCGTCCGCAGGGCGGACCCCGTCCCGGCGGCCATGGCGGTCCCGGCGGCCCCGGTGGCGGTCCCCGTCCGCAGGCGCCCGGCGCCCAGGGCGGCGGTCCGCGTCCGCAGGCTTCGGGCGGTTCCCGTCCGAGCCCGTCCGGCATGCCCCGTCCGCAGGGCGGTCCGCGTCCCGGCGGTGGTCCCGGTGGTCCGCGTCCGAACCCCGGCATGATGCCGCAGCGTCCCGCTGCCGGTCCCCGTCCCGGCGGTGGCCCCGGTGGTGGCGGCCGTGGCCCGGCCGGTGCCGGTCGTCCCGGTGGCGGCGGTGGCCGTCCGGGCGGCGGCGGCTTCGCCGGTCGTCCCGGTGGCGGCGGCGGTGCCCGTCCGGGTGGCGGCGGCTTCGCCGGCCGTCCCGGTGGCGGTGGCCCCGGTGCCGGCGGTGGCGGCGGCTTCGGCGGTGGCGGCGGCGGCCGTCCCGGCTTCGGTGGTCGTCCGGGTGGCCCCGGTGGCCGTGGAGGCACGCAGGGCGCCTTCGGTCGTCCCGGTGGTCCCGCGCGTCGTGGCCGCAAGTCGAAGCGGCAGAGGCGCCAGGAGTACGAGGCCATGCAGGCCCCGTCGGTCGGCGGCGTGATGCTGCCTCGCGGCAACGGCGAGACCATTCGCCTGTCGCGCGGTGCGTCCCTCACCGACTTCGCGGAGAAGATCAACGCCAACCCGGCGTCGCTCGTCGCGGTCATGATGAACCTGGGCGAGATGGTCACGGCCACGCAGTCCGTCTCCGACGAGACGCTGCAGCTCCTCGCGGGCGAGATGAACTACGGAGTTCAGATCGTCAGCCCCGAGGAGGAGGACCGCGAGCTGCTCGAGTCCTTCGACATCGAGTTCGGCGAGGACGAGGGCGACGAGGAGGACCTGGTGGTCCGTCCGCCGGTCGTCACCGTCATGGGTCACGTCGACCACGGCAAGACCCGACTGCTCGACGCCATCCGCAAGACGAACGTCATCGCGGGCGAGGCCGGCGGCATCACCCAGCACATCGGTGCCTACCAGGTCGCGACCGAGGTCAACGACGAAGAGCGCAAGATCACCTTCATCGACACCCCGGGTCACGAGGCGTTCACCGCCATGCGTGCCCGTGGTGCGAAGTCGACCGACATCGCGATCCTGGTCGTCGCGGCCAACGACGGCGTCATGCCGCAGACGGTCGAGGCGCTCAACCACGCCAAGGCGGCCGACGTCCCGATCGTCGTCGCGGTCAACAAGATCGACGTCGAGGGCGCCGACCCGACCAAGGTGCGCGGTCAGCTGACCGAGTACGGCCTGGTGGCCGAGGAGTACGGCGGCGACACGATGTTCGTCGACATCTCCGCCAAGCAGGGTCTGCACATCGACAGCCTCCTGGAGGCCGTCGTCCTCACCGCCGACGCCTCGCTCGACCTGCGGGCCAACCCGGCCCAGGACGCGCAGGGCATCTCGATCGAGTCCCGGCTCGACCGCGGCCGTGGTGCCGTGGCGACGGTCCTCGTCCAGCGAGGAACGCTGCGGGTCGGCGACACGATGGTCGTGGGCGACGCCTACGGCCGAGTCCGCGCCATGCTCGACGACAACGGCAACAACGTCGCCGAGGCGGGCCCGTCGACGCCGGTGCAGGTCCTGGGCCTGACCAACGTCCCGGGTGCGGGCGACAACTTCCTGGTGGTCGACGAGGACCGTACGGCCCGTCAGATCGCCGAGAAGCGCGCCGCCCGTGAGCGCAACGCCGCGTTCGCCAAGCGCACGCGCCGCGTGTCCCTGGAGGACCTGGACAAGGTGCTGAAGGCCGGCGAGGTCCAGCAGCTGAACCTGATCATCAAGGGCGACGCGTCCGGATCGGTCGAGGCTCTCGAGTCCTCCCTGCTCCAGCTGGACGTCGGCGAAGAGGTCGACATCCGTGTCCTGCACCGCGGTGTCGGTGCGGTCACGGAGTCGGACATCGACCTGGCGATGGGCTCGGACGCCATCGTGATCGGCTTCAACGTCCGCGCGGCCGGCCGCGCGGCGCAGATGGCCGAGCGCGAGGGTGTGGACGTCCGGTACTACTCGGTCATCTACCAGGCGATCGAGGAGATCGAGGCGGCCCTGAAGGGCATGCTGAAGCCGGAGTTCGAGGAGGTCGAGCTCGGTACGGCGGAGATCCGCGAGGTCTTCAAGTCGTCCAAGCTCGGCAACATCGCGGGTGTTCTCATCCGCTCGGGCGAGGTCAAGCGCAACACCAAGGCGCGCCTCATCCGCGACGGCAAGGTCGTCGCGGAGAACCTCACCATCTCCGGTCTGCGTCGCTTCAAGGACGACGTCACCGAGATCCGCGAAGGCTTCGAGGGCGGTATCAACCTCGGAAACTTCAACGACATCAAGGTCGACGACGTCATCGCGACGTACGAGATGCGCGAGAAGCCGCGGGTGTGATTTCGGCCGACGGTTGATGCTGGCCGACGGGGAGCGTTCCCTGTCGGCCAGCAGCCTGCCCACCCACCTACCCGTCTCGGTCGGCCTGGAAGGCCGACCGAGACGGGTAGGTGGGTGGGCAAAGATAAACCCCGTCGAGCCACCGGCAGGTTCGTTGTACGGTTCTGATGTCCCTGCCCACACCAACGCAGGGCCATCGATCCCGTACCGGCGGGTGAACCGGCTACACACATGTACGTGGGGACTCTGTCCTTCGACCTCCTCCTCGGCGACGTACGGTCGCTGAAGGAGAAGCGCTCCGTCGTCCGCCCGATCGTCGCCGAACTCCAGCGGAAATACGCCGTGAGCGCGGCCGAGGTGGACCACATGGACCTCCACCGGCGAGCCATCATCGGCCTCGCCGTGGTCTCCGGAGACGCGGCACACCTCACCGACGTGCTGGACCGGTGCGAGCGGCTGGTCGCCGCGCGCCCCGAGGTGGAACTGCTGTCCGTGCGACGGCGTTTCCACGGCGACGACGACTAGACCGCGGAACTCCGCGAAACTTCATAGAACTCCACAGAACGCAGAGAAGAAAGAACGGGAGACGGACCAGTGGCCGACAACGCGCGGGCGAAAAGGCTGGCGGACCTCATCCGAGAGGTGGTGGCCCAGAAGCTGCAGCGCGGGATCAAGGACCCGCGGCTCGGCTCGCACGTCACCATCACGGACACCCGGGTCACCGGGGACCTGCGGGAGGCGACCGTCTTCTACACCGTCTACGGCGACGAAGAGGAGCGGAAGGCCGCGGCCGCGGGCCTGGAGAGCGCCAAGGGCATCCTGCGCTCCGAGGTCGGCCGCGCGGCCGGCGTGAAGTTCACGCCGACCCTGGCCTTCGTCGCGGACGCCCTCCCGGACACCGCCCGGAACATCGAGGACCTCCTGGACAAGGCGCGCGCCTCCGACGCGAAGGTCCGCGAGGCCTCCGCCGGCGCCGCCTACGCCGGTGAGGCGGACCCGTACAAGAAGCCGGGTGCCGAGGACGAGGCCGACGAGACGGACGACACCGCCGAATGACCCGCAAGCCCACCCCGCCCGACGGCCTCGTCATCGTCGACAAGCCGTCGGGCTTCACTTCGCACGACGTCGTCGCCAAGATGCGGGGCATCGCCAGAACCCGCCGCGTCGGCCACGCCGGCACCCTCGACCCCATGGCGACGGGCGTCCTCGTCCTCGGCGTCGAGAAGGCGACGAAGCTCCTCGGGCACCTCGCCCTCACCGAGAAGGAGTACCTCGGCACCGTCCGTCTCGGCCAGAACACGGTCACCGACGACGCCGAGGGCGACATCACCTCGTCCACCGACGCCTCCGAGGTCACCCGCGAAGCCGTGGACGCCGGCATCGCCAAGCTGACCGGCGACATCATGCAGGTGCCGTCCAAGGTCAGCGCCATCAAGATCGACGGTGTGCGGTCGTACAAGCGAGCGCGCGAGGGCGAGGACTTCGACATCCCCGCGCGGCCCGTGACCGTCTCGTCCTTCACCGTGTACGACGTCCGGGACGCCGTCGCCGAGGACGGCACCCCGGTGCTCGACCTGGTGGTCTCGGTGGTCTGCTCCTCCGGCACCTACATCCGGGCCCTCGCCCGTGACCTGGGCGCCGACCTCGGTGTGGGCGGACACCTCACCGCCCTGCGCCGTACCCGCGTCGGGCCGTACAAGCTGGACTCGGCACGCACCCTCGACCAGCTCCAGCAGGAGCTGACCGTGATGCCGATCGCGGACGCCGCCGCGGCTGCGTTCCCGCGCTGGAACGTGGACGCCAAGCGGGCCCGGCTGCTCACCAACGGCGTACGGCTGGAGATGCCCGACGAGTACGCGGGCACCGGCCCCGTGGCTGTCTTCGACCCCGAGGGCCGCTTCCTCGCGCTCGTCGAGGAGCAGAAGGGCAAGGCGAAGAGCCTGGCCGTCTTCGGCTGACCCGACCCGGCCGGGTCGGGCCGGGGACCCCGTGGGTGTCTGTCCGTGGAGCGGCGACCACGGGGTACATCCATTGTCGCCGCTCCACGGTCCCCCCTCGGTTCCCCCACCCCTAGGGTGTATCCACCCGCCCCCGCCTATTCACCCGACCGAGCAGGCGCTTGGAGTGAACCGGGGGAGCGGAAGGGGGCGCTTTCCCCGCGCGATCTGTCCCGCTGATCATTCCGCGCCTACCTTCGAAGACAGGGCACGGATGTACGGGCGCGGAGGTTCGATCATGGCGGTAAGGGGCCCCAGGACCGGGTGCGGCCGCCGATCGGCGGCCGGTGCGCTGGAGGCGGCGGACAGCACGAGCCGTACGGACGGCGCGCGCCACCCGAGCCATTCGGATCAAGCGGGTCGCCAGGATCAGTCGGCTCTTCCGGATCGGCCGAGTCCTCCGCATGCCTCCCTGGTGCGGATCGATGACCTGGCCGGCCGGCCGCGCGGCACCGGCTTCCTGGCCGACCATCACGGCACGGTCGTCACCAGTCACGAGGCCGTCGACGGCCTGTCCCGGCTCGTGCTGCACGCTGCCGGTGAGCGGACCTGCGTCGTCACGGCCGACGCCGTCACTCCGCTGCCCGCCCTCGACCTGGCCCTCGTACGCACCGAGGGCCTGGGCGGGGACCCGCTCCCGATCACCGTGCGGGAGCGGATCGGGAGCGGTACATATGTGCGGATCGCCGCGGACCGCTGGCGCGAGGCCCGGGTGCTCGGCGCGACCCGGGTGACGTACACGGCCACGGACCGATTCCATCTGATCGGCGACGCACTGGAGTTGGCGATCGGCACGGCCGGGCGGGACGCGCTGCGACTGGGTGGCGGGGCGGCCGGCGGGCCCGTGCTCGACGCCGAGACGGGCGCCGTGCTCGGTGTGCTCGGTACGGCGCTCCAGTCGGGCGAGCGCGACGCCGGCTTCGCGGTGCGGCCGCACCCCGCCTTGGGCCCGCTCGCCGAGCTGCTCGCCCGCAACGCGGCGACTGTGCCCGCCTACGGCGCCGACCTCAACCTGGCGGGAGTACTGGAACTCACGGCCACCTCGATCGGCCAGGACGGCCCGCCGGGAGCGCTGGACGGTCACGTCGGCCGGGTCGGCGCCGGGGGACCGGGGCCGGTGGAGCCGGTCCAACGTGCCGAGGCAGCAAGGGAGTTGACCGCCTTCGCGACCGGCGGAGCCACCGCGCTCGGCCTGCAGGGAGCGAGCGTGCTCGGTCTCGTCGGCGCCCCGGGCAGCGGTCGTACGACGGAGCTCGCGGCCCTCGCCGCCCGCCGCAACCGTGGCACGGAACCGGCACCCACGCTGTGGCTGCGCGGCGCCGATCTCAAGGACGGCGACGACTCGGTGGCCGACGCGGTGCGCCGGACGCTGGTGCGTGCGGCCCGTATCGTCGCCGCCTCCCGGTCCCTGCTCCCGCCCGACCTGGGCGACATCACCCCGGAGCGCCTCGCCCGCCTCGCCCGGCAGACCGGCCGCCCCCTGCTGCTCCTCCTCGACAGCCCCGAGGAGATGCCGCCCGTCCTCGCCCACCGGCTGCGCGAGTGGACGGAGGGGACGGCGGTGTGGCTGCGCGAGACCGGGGCGCGGCTGGTGGTCGCGTGCCGGGAGGAGTACTGGGAGGGCGCCGGGGCGTGGTTCCCGCGCGAGCTGCTGCATCCGTACGTCCCGGCCGACGCCCCGCACAGCCTGCCGCCCTGCGTGCATCTGACCGACCTCACCCCCGACGAGGCCCAGCGAGCCCGCTCCCGCTACGCCGTCCCGGACGGCGCCCTCGCCGAGCGTGACGCCCGCCATCCCCTCACCCTCCGCCTCCTCTCCGAGGTCCGCGCCGCGCTCCCGGACGCCCCGGCCGTCACCGGCCTCGACCGTCATGACGTCCTGTCCGCCCACCTGGACCTGATGTGCCTGCGCATCGCGGTCCGGCTCGCTGCTGAGAACGGTCTGCGGGGCACGGCCGTACGCCGCCTCGCGGCCCGGGTCTCGGGACAGGTCCACGAGGCCGCCCGGCGCAGTCTGGGTCCCGGGCACGGCGAACTGGACCGGGAGTCCTTCGAGGCGGTGTTCCCCTGGGGACCCGCCCCGGCCCGGCTCGGCGGCGGCTCCGGCTGGGCGAACGCCGTGCTCGCCGAGGGCCTCCTGGTCCCCGCCGGCGCCGGCTACCGCTTCGCCCACGAGGAGGTCGCCGACTGGATCCAGGGCATGCACCTGGACCTGGACGAGGCACTCGAGGCCCTGGTCCACCGCCGCCGCACCCCGCCGACCGCCGACCCCCTGCCCGTCCCGCGCCACCGCGTCGGCCCCGTCGTCCAGGCCCTGCTCCTCCTCGCCCGTCAGCACGGCGCCCGCCGACTGGCCCGCCGCATGGAAGAGCTGATCCACGCCCTGGACACCGACCCCGCCTCCTGGTGGGCCGCCCGACTGCTCGCCCGGACGCTGCTGCGCGTGCCCGACGCGACGCCGTACACCGATGTGCTGCGCGTGCTGGCCGACCGGATCGTCACCTGGCGCCGCCGACAGCGCCC
Source organism: Streptomyces sp. HUAS 15-9 (assembly GCF_025642155.1). NCBI lineage: Bacteria > Bacillati > Actinomycetota > Actinomycetes > Kitasatosporales > Streptomycetaceae > Streptomyces > Streptomyces qianjiangensis. The sequence goes on from NZ_CP106798.1 coordinate 6,374,187, forward strand.
GGTACCGGCCGAGTTCGGCCCCTCCTTCTGGACCGCCCTGCCCGTCCCGGACGCCGAGCGCTTCGAGCTGCTGCGCCGGCTGGTCCTGGCGGACGAGGCTCCGCCGGAGCCCGGGGGAGCGGACGGGGACCGGCCCGAAGGCCGCGGCGGAAGCGCCCTCGACGTCCTCGGGACCCGTCCCGGCAGTACCCGGTACTTCCGGCACTTCAGGTACCTCCGGTACCTCGACGCCGTGGCCCGTCTGCTCGCCGCCGACCCCACCGCCGTACAACCCCACCTGACCCGCTGGTTCGACGACGAACGCCCGCTGCCCGCGACCCCGCACGCCACCGTGGCCACGGCCGCGCAGGCGCTGCTGCACACCCACCGCCACGGCGCCCTGGACGAGCTCACCGAGCTGCTCGTGAACAGCGCGCACCGGCGGTCCGACGAACTGCTCTCCGTGCTGGCCGAGGACGAGCCGTCGGCCGTGTGCCGGGCGGTCGACCGGTGGGCGCACGACGCGCGGCCGGCCCGGCGGGCGGCGGCGGTGGCGTACGGACTGCGTGCCGCACCCCACGTCCGTACCGAGGCCGACCGCGAGCTGCTGCGCTACGCCGCGCTCGCCCTGCTCGCCCGCCCCGCGGACAGCGGCCTGCACGGCGGCGCGCTCGCCCTCCTCGTACGGGACCCGCGCACCCGGGCCCGCCACCTCCTCCAGGCCCTGCGGCACTTCGCGTCCGGCGACCCCCGGATCCCGCCGAGCGCCCTGGTCCCCGCCCTGACCACCCACCCGGACCCGGTCCTCGACGCCTTCCGCGACCGGGTGCGCGTCGGCCCGGACGCGGGCGAGGCGCTGCGCGCCCTCGCCGACGTCACCACTCCCGCACTGGCCCGCCGGATCGCCGCGCTCGTCCGCGAGGCCGTCGAGCTGCGGCCGGACATCGCGGGGCACGTGGCGGCGTACGTCGACCGCGGCCTGGACCACGGCCCGGCCGCCCGCGCCGTGCTCCTGCCTCTGGTCACCGGCCTGCTCGACGCGGGACCGGAGCGGGTGCGGGCGGCCGTCGCGGCCGTGCTCGCCGCGCCCGGCACCCCGGCCTCCCGCCCGCTGCGCCGCGAGCTCCTGGAGTTCCTGCTGACCCACGAGCGCGAGCCGGACGTCCTGGACGCCCTGCTGCACTCCGTCGCGTACCGCGGCGAGGACGTCCGCGACCTGGTCCACCGCACCGGCCTCCTCCTCGTCCGCACCCCGGACGGAGCGACCCGTTTCGACCGCGGCCTGGTCGACCTGGGCCGCCACGTCCCCGGCTTCGCCGCGCTGATGGCCCGCTGGCTCACCGACACTCCGGACGAGTGGGCCGCGGTCGTGGGGCCCAGCACCCGGCGCATGATCGGGAACCTGGCGGGCGTCCCGGTCCCGGCCTGACCCCGGTTCCGCACGTGCGCCCCGTCACAGCCCCCATGCCGATGCGGGCCCGGGGCGCACGGCATGGCACCCTTAGACCTGCGTAACAGGTCGGTAGATACGGACACGGGTTCGAGGAGCGGTCACAGTGCAGCGCTGGCGTGGCTTGGAGGACATCCCCCAGGACTGGGGGCGCAGCGTCGTCACCATCGGTTCCTACGACGGAGTCCACCGCGGTCACCAGCTGATCATCAAGCATGCCGTGGACCGCGCCCGTGAGCTGGGCGTTCCCTCCGTCGTCGTCACCTTCGACCCGCACCCCAGCGAGGTCGTCCGCCCCGGCAGCCACCCGCCGCTGCTCGCCCCGCACCACCGCCGCGCGGAGCTGATGGCGGACCTCGGCGTGGACGCGATGCTGATCCTCCCCTTCACCACCGAGTTCTCGAAGCTGTCGCCCGCCGAGTTCGTCGTCAAGGTCCTGGTCGACAAGCTGCACGCCAAGGCGGTCGTCGAGGGCCCGAACTTCCGCTTCGGCCACCGGGCCGCGGGCAACGTCGAGTTCCTCGTCGAGCAGGGCAAGGTCTACGACTTCGAGGTCGAGGTCGTCGATCTGTACGTCACCGGCGCCGCGGGCGGCGGCGAGCCCTTCTCCTCGACCCTGACCCGGCGCCTGGTCGCCGAGGGCGACGTCGAGGGCGCCCGCGAGATCCTGGGCCGCCCGCACCGCGTCGAGGGCGTGGTCGTCCGCGGCGCCCAGCGCGGCCGCGAGCTGGGCTTCCCGACGGCCAATGTCGAGACGCTGCCGCACACCGCGATCCCCGCCGACGGCGTCTACGCGGGCTACCTCCACGCCCAGGACGAGATCATGCCGGCCGCGATCTCTGTCGGTACGAACCCGCAGTTCGACGGCACCGAGCGCACGGTGGAGGCGTACGCCATCGACCGTGTGGGGCTCGACCTGTACGGCCTGCACGTCGGCGTCGACTTCCTGACCTATGTGCGCGGTCAGGCGAAGTTCGACTCCCTCGAGGCCCTGCTGGAGCAGATGGCCGAGGACGTGAAGCGCTGCCGCGAGCTGATCGCGGCGGACGAGTAGCAGTCGCGCGACGACAGACGGCGTCACACAAGGGCGGCCGGTGCCTTCGAGGCACCGGCCGCCCTTCGCTCTGCCGCCTTACTGCTGCGGCGGGTACGGCTGACCCGGATACGGCTGACCCGGCTGCCCCTGCTGCGGCGGGTACGGCTGGCCGGGCGCCGGAGCCTGGGGGTAGGGCTGGGCCGGCGGCTGCGGCTGCTGGGGCGGGTACGGCTGACCGGGCTGGCCCTGCTGCGGGTACGGCTGGCCCGGGTACGGCTGCCCGTGCTGACCCGGCTGGCCAGGAAGGGGCTGGCCCGGCATCGGCGGGGCGGCCACCGGCGGCGGGTTGCCGTCGTTGGTCCACAGCCCGTGCGCCTGCTGGTGCCGTACGAAGTCCTCGGCGACCATCGCCGCGAGGTTGAAGTACGCCTCCCGCACCTTCGGCCGCATCATGTCGAGGTCGACCTCGGCACCGGCCGCGAGATGCTCGTCGAAGGGCACGACCACGACACCGCGGCAGCGCGTCTCGAAGTGGCTGACGATGTCGTCCACCTTGATCATCTTGCCGGTCTCACGCACACCGGAGATGACCGTGATCGAACGGGACACGAGGTCGGCGTACCCGTGCGCGGACAGCCAGTCCAGCGTCGTACTGGCGCTGCTCGCACCGTCCACGGACGGCGTCGAGATGATGATCAGCTGGTCCGCGAGGTCCAGGACGCCGCGCATGGCGCTGTAGAGCAGTCCGGTGCCCGAGTCGGTGAGGACGATCGGGTACTGCCTGCCGAGCACGTCGATGGCGCGTCGGTAGTCCTCGTCGTTGAAGGTCGTGGACACGGCCGGGTCGACGTCGTTGGCGATGATCTCCAGGCCGGAGGGGGCCTGCGAGGTGAACCGCCGGATGTCCATGTACGAGTTGAGGTACGGGATCGCCTGGACGAGATCACGGATGGTGGCCCCGGTCTCGCGGCGCACCCGGCGGCCGAGCGTGCCGGCGTCCGGGTTGGCGTCGATGGCGAGGATCTTGTCCTGGCGCTCGGTGGCGAGCGTCGAGCCGAGGGCGGTGGTCGTGGTGGTCTTGCCGACACCGCCCTTGAGGCTGATCACCGCTATCCGGTAGCAGGACAGCACGGGCGTCCGGATCAGGTCGAGCTTGCGCTGCCGCTCGGCCTCCTCCTTCTTGCCGCCGATCTTGAACCGGCTCGGCACCGCCGCGGGTCGTCCGCTCTTCGCTTTCTGCCTCTTGTTGTTGAGCAGCCGGTCCGACGACAGCTCCACGGCCGCGGTGTAACCGAGCGGCGCGGCACCGGGGTTGGTCGGCTGCCGCTGATCGTGCCGGATGGGTTGCGGCCAGGCGGCTCCGGCCCGGGGGTCGACCGGCTGCTGCGGCGCCTGGGGGGCTTGGGGTGCCTGGGGGTCTGGGGGCCGTGTGGGTCGTACGGGGCCTGCGGAGTCTGTGGCGCCTGACCGGGCTGCTGGGCCTGCTGCGCCTGCTGTGGCTGCCCGGGGAAGGCCTGCGGGGCATCGGGCTGCCCGGGCTGACCCTGCGGGGCGGGAGGCTGCGGGAAGCCGTAACCGCCCGGTGCCGGCGGGGTGGGGGCGCCCGGCTGCGGGAAGCCGTAGTAGGCGGGCGCGTTGGGGGCCGGAGCCGGGGCGGGGGTGGCGGCCGGCTGCTGTGCCTGGGGCTGGGCAACGGCGTTGGGCTGCTGCGGTGCCGGAGGCTGAGGAGCTGCCGGGGCCGGGGTGCCGGGGTTCGGGAAGCCGTAGCCGGCCTGGGGGTTGGGTGCGACGGGAGCCTGGGGCGCCGGAGGCTGCTGTGCCGCCGGGACACCGGGGGCGTAGGGCTGAGCGGGCTGCGGGGGCGCGGGCTGGTTCCAGGCGGCCGGTGCGGGCTGCGGTGCCTGGGGCTGGAACGGCTGCTGCGGGGCCGGCGGCACGGACGGCCCCTGCGCGGCCGCGGGCTGCGGCGGACCGGGCACCGGGTCCGGCTGCTGCGGCGCGGGCTGTACGGGCCACTGGGCCGCCGGAGCGGGTGCGGCGGGCTGGTACGACGGCGGCAGCGGCGGCAGCCCGCTCTGCGGGGTCGGCGGGGGAGCCCAGGCGGGCGGCGCGTCCTGCGGCGCGGGCGGCGCGGCCGGTACGGCGTCCTGGGGGACCTCGTCCTCGGGCGCGCTGTCCTGCGGTACGGCGTCCATGGGCTCGACGTCGGCAGGGACGGAGTCCTGAGGCGACGCGTCTTCGTCGGGCTCGGGCTCCGCGGGCGCCTCGTCGGCGACTTCGGCCTCAGCGGTCATCGCGTCCTCGGTCACGACGAGAGCCACGTCATGATCGTCATCCGACACGGCGTCATCCGACACGGCGTCACCCTGAAGGGTGTCTTCCGTGAGCTCCGCTTCGGCGGACCCGGTCTCGGGCTCGGCATCGGCCCCGATCTCCACGGAGTCGGCCGTGGCCTGCGCGGACTCGACGTCCTCGCCCGCCTCCACGTCCTCCGCGGCGGCAGCCTGCCGCGCGCTCTCCTCGGCCTCGGCCTCGGCGGACAGGGACCCGGTGCCCTCCTCGTCGGCCTCGTTCGCGACCACGCCGACGTCCGCGAAGTCGTCGTCACCCGCACGCTTCTCGGGCGTCTCGGGCGTCTCTGGCTCCTCAGGCGTCTCGGGCTCGACGGCGGCCTCGGCCGCAGCATGCCGCTGCGCGACCTCGGCGATCTCGCGCTTCAGCACAACGGCGGAGAACCGCATGGTCGCGCCGCTCTCCAGGTCACCGCTCCCGGACTCCTGCTCGTCCGCGACAGGAGCTGCAGGCGAAGCTGGAGCGGCAGCCGAAACCGGAGCGGCGGGCTGAGCCGGAGGCGCCGCGGGCGTGGAAGGAGCCCACTGGGCCTGATACCCGCCCGCCGGAACGTTCGGAACGGCCGTCGGCGACGCGGGCTCCGCGGGCCCCTGCGCCGACGCCTCCGCCTGCTGCTTTGGCTGCTGAGGCTCGAACCCGCTTCCCACCGGCAGCCTGGGCACGGCGACGGGACTTCCACCCTGCGGCGCGGCCGGTGCGGGCGGCGTGAACGGAGCGCCGGGACCCGGAGCCGGAGGAGCGGGCGGCGCGAAAGGCGCCCCCGGCGCAGGGGCCGCCGGGGCGGGCGAAGGCGGAGCGAACGGCGCACCGGGTGCCGGAGCCTCGGCCGCCTGATTCGCGTGCGGGGGAGGAGTCAGCCCCGGAAGCGGAGCGCCCGCCGGGAACGGCGAACCCCCCGGCCCGGCCGCCCCCGTGGGCCGGGACTGCGCCCCGGAGGCCCCGCCGGCACCCGCACCCGCGTCCGAACTCCCCGAATCCCCCGAGGCCCCCGACGCGCCGGACGACCCGGACGACGCGTTCTGCGTGTACCAGGCGGGCGGTGCGTAGTCGATGGTGAACTCGCCCGTCGTCTCGATGGCGGACTCGGCGTCGGGCTGGTCATCGCCGGGTGTGGCCCAGCCCCCGCGGATCCCGTCCCGATCGCTGCTCACAGTTCCTCCTGGTGTGGTCGAGCACCCTCATGCCGTGCCGGGGCGACCATGTTCGTGTCGTTCTCAGTCGTCCGAAGTCGTTGGAGGCAGTCCGATCCACCGGCTCTCCCCCTGGGCCGCCGACGCCCGGTCCACGGGTTCTGGCATCGCGCCCGGTACCAGCCTAATCACCGCATGCCCCACCCCGGCAGGCCCGTCCACCTGTCAGCACCCGCCCATCACCGCACACCTTGCCCAGAAGAGCCGTACGCAGCTTTCCTATTGGCGAACAATTGGTGAACATAACGGGCAAGAGTGGCCAGTTCAGGCCATCCGGTCAGTCCATCCGCCGTGGCATACCCAACAGTCCGGTCTCGGCCTCGGTGGGTTGCGTCATCACGTACTGCCGGTCCCGGTCGGTGCACCACAGCGTCACGCCGTCGGGGAGCGCGGGCAGGGATTCCACCTCGCTCCGGGTCAGCCCCATGGTGCGCCCCAGTTCCGCGGCCTCGTCCGGGGAGACCCGCTGGATGCCGGCGAGCCGCGCCTGCTTCAGCAGCCGGGGCGCGACCGGACTGAGGTACGGCAGCAGCGTCACCACCGACTGCCAGGGACCGGACGCGACCCGCCCGCGCGGAGGCCGCATGCCGCAATCCCGTACCACCAGGACGGGGGTACCGGCGGACGCACCCTGGGGCGGGACGCGCCCCACGTCGTACACGGCGAGACCGTTCTGGCCGCCGCCCATGGCGTGCACCATCTGCGTCCATGCCTGCGGCCGTCCCGTTTCCACGGCGACCCGCGCCCCCGTCGCGGCGGCACGCAGCGCGAGGACCTGAGCCGTCCACAGCCCGCCGATCAGCACGACGTCGTACGGCGTGGGCCGGTTGAGCCCCAGCACGGCGGGCTGCCCCTCCGTGTCCACCCCGGCGACGACCCCGTCGTCACCTATCGGCAGCGCGAGCGCGTCCAGCAGCTGCGCGGACAGCGCGTGCCGCCCGTGCCGGGGGCCGATCAGACCGAAGCCGTTGCGCAGCCGCTCACCCATCCGTCGCCCCGCGGAGACCGAACCACCCTCCGGAACGGCCTCCGGACCACCCGTCCGCTGTGTCACCGGAGTCGTCACCGCGCACCTCCCAGGGGCAACGTGGCCAGTACTCCGGGCAGTTGCTCCCGGTCGAGCCGGGCGAGTCCGGCACCGGCCTGTCGTGCCGCACCCTCCAACGCGCGCCGGGCCGCGACCAGTTCGTCATCACTGCGTCCGGTCACCCGCAGGTGCCCGCACAGCGACACCTCCTGACGCTCCCCGCGCGCGAGGGTGAGACTGAAGGTGGTGGCCAGCGCGGGTACGGCCGTGACCCGGGCGACGAGCTGGGGCAGCGACGCCTCGCTGCCGCCGCCCAGTTGGGGCCATCGCCGGATCCAGTACGTCGTGTGTCTGCGGTTGTCGCAGCGCCAGTTCCGGCCGGACTCCTCCGTCCGCCGCTCCCGGGCCTCGGTCCGCCCGGCGTCGGCCGTCACCAGGGGGTTGGCACAGGCCGAAGTGGCGAGGGCGGCGATCAGCTCCTCCTCGTCGAGCACGGTCGCCCGAAATCCGGCCCCCGTCAGCCGGCTCGCGAGGTGATCGGCCGTCCGCACGACACACTTCTGCGCCCCGAGCAGCCCGCCCCCGCGCGCGGCGACGGCCTCCGCGCACAACTCGGGATCGAGTTTCAGCGCGATCCAGGTGATACGCACCGCCGGAGCGCCGGTCTGCTCCTGCAGCGGCAGATAGTTGGCCACGGCCACGGACTGCTGCGGCAGGTGCAGCGCCGGCGCGGGCTGCGTGTGCAGCACGATCTGCGCCGACTCCAGCCGGATCCCGTCCACTTCGAGCGCGTCCCGCACCAGCCCGAGCGGCAACGGCCGCCGACTCCGCTCGGCCCGCAACGCGGTCGCGTCGGCCTCCACCTGGAGCACGGCGGTGACGAAGGTGCCGTCCCCGACTATGCCGACGGACCGCCGGTCGCGGGCACCGTACGTGTAGGTGCGCAGGGCGGGGTCGCATTCGAGGGCCGGTACCAGGGCCGGTTCCGTGCCCGGTGGTATCGGGGTATTCGCCGCACGCTTCTGACGTACCTTCAATTCGCGTGCCGTCATGAGCCAGTCGGGCAGCGAACGGCCGTGACGGCGGAAGAAGGCGAGCCCCGTCAGCAGCAGGGCGACGGCGACCGCGGGCGCCAGGGCCACCGGGGTGATCGCCCAGCCGACGAGGACTGCGGCTGCCGCGAGCTCGGGCAGCACGAGGCGTTGCAGGCGGAATGAACTGGACTGTGCCGGACGCATACTTGGCTGCGACGCGTCCGGCTGCGACCGGCGCGGGGGCGGCGTCGGCCCTTGCCCGGCCGGTTCCGGACCCCGCGCCGAGGGGCTCCGTGTGGGCCCCTGCCGGCGAGAGCGGACTCGCGTTGCCGAAGCCCTCAATTCGTCCCCCCGTTTTCCTTGCAATTCGCTGGAATCCCGCCACCTGGCAAGGCTCTTGACAGCCCAGGCACCCTACCCGCTCCACGGAATCGATCAGACACCAGGCATAGTAGGGGGTCGGTCCGACAACAAAGGGGCGGAGGCGTCGGTCTCCGGCCCGTACTCGGACGGGACACGGGGAGAATCAGGGGCAGATGGCATCTCGGCGGGATCAACTCAACGCCTACACCTTTGCGAAGCGGCGCATGCTCGCGGCGTTCGTCCAGCCTTCCTCCGACGGCTCGGAGGAAGGAGCCCCCAGGCCGCTGCGGGCGGTGCTGCCGGGGACGATCGTCGGGGTGGTCGTCATGGCCGTGTTCGGCGCCTGGGGCATGTTCCGGCCGACCGCACCGCAGGGCTGGGACACCCCGGGTGAAAAGGTGATCGTCGCCAGTAAGTCCACCACCCGCTACGTCATCCTCACGACGGACGGCAAGAGGCAACTGCATCCGGTCCTCAACATGGCATCGGCGAAACTCCTCCTGAAGGACGGGAAGGGGGACGTGGTCACCGTCGACGAGTCGATCCTGGACAACGGCAAGATCCCGCACGGTGTCACCATCGGCATCCCCTACGCACCCGATCGCCTGCCTTCCGGCGATGAGGCGGGTGCCAAGAAGCGCTGGGCCGTCTGCGAGCGCCCGAGCGCGGGCGGCCGGGCGATCCAGAAGGCGGCGTTCGTCCTCGCCGCCCGCGACCTGCACAGGACCGAGGGGTCACGCGAAAAGCTCCACGGCGGCGAGCTGCTGTACGTTGCCGCTCAGAACGGCAAGCGCTACATCGTGGACGCCCACGGCACCGCGTACGAGGTCGACAAGAACGACGAACTGCTGCTGCGCACCCTGGTCGGCGCGGGCCGGCAGCCCGAGCGCGTGTCGCAGGAGTGGATCGAGACCCTTCACCGGGGGGACCCCGTCGAGTTCCCGAGGATCAAGGGGCGCGTGGGCGCCACCGCTGGGATCCCGGGTACTCTGCCCGGCGAGGCGAACCGTGTCGGCATGGTGCTGCGCGCCCCCAACGGTGACCATCAGCAGTACTACATCGTCGACCAGGACAAGGTTCTCCCGGTCTCGGACTTCACGGCAACGCTGCTCCGCAACAGCAAGGACCTGTCCGTTCTCGGCCAGGCCGGCAAGGCCCTCGACGTCAGCGCGGGCGCGTTCGTGCCCGGCAAGACCCCGTTCGCGTCGGACCGTAATTGGCCGAACCTCACCCCGAAGGTCGTCAACGACGCGGGCCTCACGGCCGGCGGCCGCAACACCATCTGCAACGTCCTGCGCGAGGTCGACAAGAGCGACGGTACGAAGACCACCCTGAGCACCTGGGCGGGATCGGACTTCCCCGCCACGCTCCCCACCGGGTCGTCGAGTGCCTACGTGACCCCCGGCTCGGGGCAGCTCTACCGTCAGTTCCAGGGCACGGACACCAAGGTCGGTGGGGTCTTCCTCGTCACCGACACCGGCCTGCGCTACGCCATGCAGTCCAATGCCGACAGCGACTCGGACGGCACCGAGTTCGGCATGACGGAGAAGCAGCGCAAAGAACTGCGGCAGGAGGCCCAGTTGGCCCAGATCCGTCTCGGGTACGCCGACGTGGATCCCGCCCCGATCCCGGCGGCCTGGTCCGTGTTCCTGCCGACGGGACCGCGTCTGTCGACGACGGCTGCGAGCCAGCCGCAGGGTTCGTAGGGGGAGAGAAGTGTCGTACGCACCTTCGTCCTCGTCCTCGCCTTCATCGCGTCTCGTCCGTACCGCGGCGATCGCGGCCGCGACCCTGTGCACCGCCACCTTCGCTCTTGCACCGCCCGCCGCCGCGGACTCCTTCAGCGACCAGTGCACCTTCCCGAACAAGAAGTACTCCGGCCGCCCCTGGGCCCTGCAACGCGTGCTGCTGGACGAGTTGTGGAGCGAGTCCAAGGGCAAGGGTGTACGAGTGGCCGTCATCGACACCGGTGTGGACACCAAGAATCCACAGCTCACCCATGCGGTGGACGCGTCGAGCGGCGCCAACTTCCTCCCGCAGAAGAACGCCAAGGGGGAGAAGATCGACCGCGGCAGGTCCGACGGTACGACGGACACGGTCGGCCACGGCACCCGGGTGGCGGGGATCATCGCTGCTCGCCCGATCGCCGGCACGGGGTTCGCGGGACTGGCCCCCGAGGCGACCATCATCCCTGTCAAGCAGAACGACGCGGAGGGCAGCGGCGACACCAAGACCCTCACCGACGCCGTCCGGTATGCGATCCGGGAGAAGGCCCAGGTCATCAATATTTCCCAGGACACCACGAACGCGGTGAAGCCGGCCTCGGACCTGCAACGGGCCATCAACGAGGCGCTGCGGAAGAACATCGTGGTGGTCGCCTCCGCGGGCAACGACGGCCTCGACGGCAACGACAAGCCCACGTATCCCGCGTCCTTCCCCGGTGTCCTCGCAGTCGCCGCCTCCGACCGCAACAACGAGCGCGCGGCCTTCTCCCAGTCCGGTGACTTCGTGGGCGTCGCGGCGCCCGGTGTCGACATGATCTCCACCGTCCCCAAAGGCGGCCACTGCTCCGAGAGCGGTACGAGCTTCTCGGCACCCTACGTGGCCGGGGTCGCCGCGCTCATCAAGGCGAAGCACCCCAAGTGGACTCCACGCGAGGTCGTCGCGCAGATCGAGCAGACCGCGGAACGCTCGGTCGCCGGCCATGACCGTCTGGTCGGCTGGGGAGTGGTCGACCCGGTCCGGGCCCTGACCGACGACGACCACCCGATCGAGACACCCGACCCGCACGAGGGCCTCGGACGGGCCGAGGCCCCGGCCCCGGCTCGACTGCACCTCGGGGAGACGGCCGACGAACGCAACGCCCGCCTGGCGACGTATGCGTCGGTGGGAGCGGCTGTTCTGGTGGCAGCCCTGGGCGGGGCGGCGGTGGCGATCCGCGACGCGCGCAGACGCAGCGGGAGCGGTGGTCCCGTGCACGAGGCCGGACGGCTGACTCGGCAGTAGCAGGGTTGTTGCACAAGCGAGTTGGGACTGTCAGTTCGATTTACTAGAGTGATTCCGTTGCGAAGACGAATACTTGAGGTGCGCAGGTGCCTCGAGCGGGGGATTGGAAACGGGGGTAGCGCAACGTGCTTCCTGACGACGCGGGCGGGAGCGGCCTGAAGCGTGGGCTGGAGGCGTTGAAGACCTTCAAGAAGCGTGTGGACACTCTGCTCACGGACCTCGAGGGATCGCCGGGCAGTTACACGAAGGTGGCGGCGCACACCCTCTCGGCCGCCTCGCTGTGCGGCAAGGGCGAGTTCGCCGAGGCCACCGGTCTGCACCGGGAGTACGAGCGCGTCCACGAGCGCATCACCTCACTGTCCAAGTCGCTGGCCCTGCAGATCGAGGCGATGCAGATCGCCGTGCACGGGGCGGACGTCGGCTACGACAAGCTGGAGGACGATCTCCGGCGACGCTTCCATGAGATCCGTACCGAGATCAACGAGGAGCAGGCCGAGGCGCACAGCGATCAGAAGCGCTCCGATCAGCGGCATGCCAAGGCGGGGTACTGATGGGCGACCACCACACACAGCCGGATCAGCACGCAGCGGACATGCAGCAGGCCAAGCAGGAGATCGGTGCCGTTGACGGGGTCATGGCCGCGTCCCGGGCTATCGATCCACTCGGCTTCGGTACGGGGATCCGCTTCGGCCGGACCAACTTCGACAAGCACCAGTTGAACGACATGATCGACATGGTGGAGTCCGCGAATCCGGAACACCTGGAGACCGCCGGCAAGTCGCTCTGGGACGCCCGGGACGCGATCAACGACGCAGCCGAGGAGCTGAGCGGCCACATCGGCCGCGTCGACTGGGAGGGCGAGGCGGCCACCGCGTTCCGCGACTGGGCCAACGGCCTCGTCACCAACGCGTACAGCCTCGCCCTGGCCGCGGAGAACGTGGGCACGCACATCACCGCGGCCGGAGAGGGCCTGGTCTCCGTCCGCAAGTCGATGCCGCCCCGCGACGACAGACTCGTCGCCAAGAGCGCGGACTCCTTCCCGGTGGTCGAACAGCTCGACACCAACAAGGAGTACCAGGCGGCCCTGAAGACGGAGGGGCACCGCCAGGAGGCGATCAACCAGATGAACCGGTTGGCGTCCTTCTACACGGTCTCGGAAGAAGGGATGCGGGGGCAGGAGATGCCCGTCTTCGGCAAGATGCCGGAGATGGGGGTGCCGCAGGCGGAACCCACGCGTGGAACGCCGATCAACGTGACAGGGCAGGGGACCTCGTCAGGCGCGCTCGGCGGAACTGCTCGTGATACTGGGACGCCGTCTCATCACGCTGTGGCCGCACCAGAAGGCCCTGGAGCGGCGGAGCATCTCGATTCCGGAAAGAAGCTGCACGACGTTGTCACGGCGCCGGATCGGCACATGGACACGGACCCGTCCCAGCCTGTGGGCACGAACATCGACAGTGTCAACACGCTTCCCCCGGACACCGCGAAGCCTGCGACCCCGGTCGCGCCTGCCCCCAGCGGCGGCGCCGGAGGCCACCTCCCGCCTGTTCCCATCGGGCCAATCCCCCCGACCACGGGCATTCCTGTGGGCCGTGGCGGGTCGGGCGGAACCAGAGGCCCCGTCGTGGCACCGCCGCGCATGGCCCCGCCTGCCAGTGGAGCCTCGCGAGTCGGAGGCGGCACAGGGCGCACGCCTGTCGGCCCGGTGGGCCGACCTGCTGTGCCCGGCCAGGTGGGAGCCCGTGGGCCGGTGTCACCAGTGGGCAGGGCGCCCATGGGAGGCGGTCCTGCAGGCAAGGCTCCCGCGAGCCGCAACATCGTTGGCGGAATACCGAGAACCGGAGGTCTACCGGCCGACCGCATGCGTGGGACGGGCCCGACCGGGGCAGAGCGCACCAGCGGGGTGATCGGTGGGAAGCCCACCACGGGACCCTCACGAGGCGTGACCGGCAGCCAGGTGCCACGCGGCACGGTCATCGGTGGTGAGAACGCCTCCCGCATCCCGCGGGCCGTCGAGAGGCCGGGTCAGCGAGGAGTGATCAGGGCCCCTGAGCAGCGAACGGGGGGAAGCCAGGCGTCGCGCACGCCCGTGAGTTCCGCAGAAGGCGTCGTTGGCACGCCGAACGACAGGACGCAAGGTTCCGGGAACGGTGGGTCGGCGTCCGGCACCGGTGCCCCTGGGCGGGCACCCGTCGGCAACCGCGGCTCCGCAGCAGACCGGGGCAGGAAGACACCGGGTCGCAAGAAACCCGAGGCACGGCGCGACATACAGCCGGGCACCGAGTAACCAGACGAAGCGAGGACGTACGAGAGGCATGTTGTCAGCGAGCAGGAGACGAGTGACCGCCGTGTGCGCAGCACTCGGTGCACTGATGGCCCTGCCGGTGGGCCTCGCCCCCGGCGCGGCTGCCGACGACGTCCAGTTGCAGCAGTGGTACCTGTCGGCCATGAAGGCCGACCAGATGTGGGAGACGAGCACCGGCAAGGGAGTCAAGGTTGCCGTCATTGACACAGGCGTCAATTCGGCGACTCCTGCCCTGAAGGGCCAGGTGCTGGCCGATGAGGTACCGAAGCCCGTCGCTTACGGTGCGACCAAGGACTACACGGGCCACGGAACGTCGATAGCCGAATTGATAGCTGGCACGGGTGCTGGTGGCAGTATCAGAGGCATTGCTCCAGGTGCGAAGGTCGTGCCATACCGGATCGCCCTGCGAGGGCTGAAGGGCAAGTCGGAGATGGCGAAGGCTCCCAGCATCGCAGCGGTGATCAAGGCTGTCGCCGACAGCGACGCGAAGATCATCAATATGTCGTTCGGAGACGACGTCAGCTATGACCAGGAGGCGGAGGCAGTCAAGTATGCCGCGTCCAAGGGCAAGTTGATGTTCGCCGGTTCCGGCAACGATGCTGAGACCACCAACGCCAATCTGTATCCGGCCTCGTATCCGTACGTCGTGGGGGTATCCGCCGCCGACAAGACAGGCACCGTGGGCAAGTTCTCGACCCACGGCCGCTACGTCGACCTCGCGGCCCCCGGCGTCGACGTACCCCTGTGGTGCGATGCGACCTTCCACTCCTACTGCTCTCACGGAAAGGGCACCAGCGCCGCCACCGCCGTGGCCTCCGCCTCCGCCGCCCTCATCTGGTCCGCCCACCCCAAATGGACAGCCGACCAGGTGCTGCGCGCCCTGATCGACACCGCCGGCCGTGACTGGCCCAAGGACACGCCCAGCAACTACCTCGGTTACGGCCTCATCCGTCCCCGGAAGGTGCTGGAGAAGACCGACTACAACCCGGGCCCGGCGCACGCCGACCCGCTCGCCAAGGAGAACTCCGTGGGCGACGCGGGGGCCGCACCCTCCGCCTCCGCGTCCTTTTCGGCACCGCCTGCCAAGTCCGCTTCCGGCGGCGGGACTTCTGCGGCCGACGGAACCTCCAAGTCGTCCGACGACACTCTGCCATGGGTGGCCGTCGGCACGGTGGCCGCGCTCGTGGTGATCGGTGGGGCGGCGTTCGCCGTCATCCGGTCACGGCGACGTGCCTGACAGCGCACCCGAGAAGCCATCACCACCCGGTGATGCAGCGCACGGAAGACGAAGCACAAGCTCTCACGAAGGGGAGTGCCGCAATGGCCGACGGCCGCAAGTTTGATGACGTACACGCACAAAAGCTGCAGACGAACGTCATCGACCGCTACGAGTCCATCAAGAACCAGCTCCGCCAGCTCCAGGGCACGATCGACATGATCGAGGCCAACTGGACTGGGCACGGCGCCAACGCGTTCAAGACGAAGCAGCACGAGATCAACACGCACATGGCCGGCATCGGGCGCATGCTCGAGGACTTCCTCGAGGGCGTCCACCTCACGAAGTCGGACAAGAACAAGCTCGAGGACGAGCTGCACTCGACGATCACCAAGATCGAGGTCGACGCCGGTGCGACGACTTCGGCGCTGAACTACTACTGACGGATCCCGGGGAGAAGAGGACAACATGACCGGCACACCGCACCTTCAGGATCTTTCCGTCAAGTACGGCGTCCTGGACGCCCTCGCCACCGAACTCGGTGACGCGGCCAAGAAGCTCGAAGCCGACCTCGGCCACCTGAAGAAGGGCGTCCTCGACGTCGCCGAGGGCTGGGACGGCGAGGCGTACCGCGCCTTCCAGGCCAAGTCCAAGAAGTGGGACGAACACGCCAACGCCATCCACCAGGCGCTGCTCTCCATCACCCACCGGGTCCACGAGGCCGGCGGCGACTACCGCGGCGGCGACCTGAAGGGCGCCAGCTACTTCGAGTGAGCCGATGAGGCAATGCAGCGGGGGTGGGCACGCGCGGGGAGGTGCCCACCCCCTGAGCTGCTTGCCGCGCCAGACGGCCGCCATCTGAACGCAAACGGGGCGGGCAACCTGCTTACTGGCGAGCGGCATAGGACTTCGCCCCGGCGATGGCCGCGGCCGGATCCGGCCCGGCCCGGTCAGGCCTGGCAGGGACAGGTCGAGTCGCAGGCGGAGCGATCACAGTTTGAACAGGACCCCGCGCCATGTCCACCCCGCGCCGAGGACCGCTTCCTGCAGGGGTGTCTTCAGCTCCGCGGAATCGAAGAGGAACTCCTCCGTCTTCTGGAGGCGGCCGTCGGCCCCCCGCTCGACCGTCCAGCGCCGGGAAACGGTCTTCACCTGCCCGCGGGACTGCTCTGCCGGCACCGCCAACCTGGGCGTACTTCCGATCCAGGTGACTTCCCACTCGCGGTCGAGAGCGCGGACTTCGCGGCTCTCCGGGACCAGGCGCATCCTGATCTGAACGGTCCGGCTCACCTGGGTCCGGGCGAAGAAGGTGTGCCAGGCTGGATCCCGGATACGCCATTCCGCGACCAGATCGGCCCCCTCAACGGCACCATCGCGCACAACATGAGGCGTGTCCGGCCCGCTGACTTCGAGCAACGCCGCCCGGATCTCCTCGACGGATCGCGGCGCGACGCCGCCTTTCGGGCGCTTGGTACCGGTGAATATGTCGAACAAACCCATCAAGCTACCACCTATGAAGGTCTAGTCACTCAACGTGAGATCTCTGGGTGCGGTGTAGGACGCCAGCCTCGTACTTCGCAGGTCAGCCCTCAGGAACGCCGCAACTCAAGATTGTCGGCTGGTCTCGGCCGCATCAGCTCGGCCGTGACTGATCGCGCGGCACCGGCTACCCGAGGGCGACCGGCCGTGACCGGTTGATCTTCATGATCGGGTGACCTGTGAAGTGCCAGGCTAGGACACCGCTCCGGCGTCCGGGCGGACCGTCCGAACGAATTCCTGGAAATCCGGCAGAACGGTGTCGTGCTGTGCCGCGGTGGCGGTCAGGTACGTCCGGATCACCGCACGCTTGCGCGGGTCATCGGTGTCCAGCATGGCCAAGTACACCTGGGACTGAACGAGATCACGGTGCACACCGCCGATGACGGCCGAGAACGTCAGCCTCTGTGTCAGGGCGGGCGCGGCCTCGGAGCCGACCTCGTGTCGGTTCACCACCACCACCGACTCGGCGACTTCGTGCAAGCGCTGCACCGACTCATCCGCAAGTTCGAGCAACCCCACCGCGTCAGGCGGGAACTCGCCATCGATGGTGATGTTCGCGGTGAAACCGGCGTCAGGCTCCGGATGAAGCGCGACAAAGGCAGCCTCGGAGGCGCCGACCTCGTCCGGAGGGGCGGGGCGCCAGCCGTCGGGCAGGCGGAATTCGATCGGTACCGGCAGGGTCGAGGCCATCAGGGTCGTACCTTCCACGGAGTGGTCCATCAGAGCAAACTGGTGATGTCGTCCTTGAGAGAGCTCGCGGCATCGCCGACGGCGTCGACCGCGCCTCCCACAGCATCGGCTGCATCGCTGGCGGCGGCGCTCACCTTGTGTGGGTCGACGGTGAACTCCGCGCCCACAGAGCCGCCGAGTCCGACCGCGAGGCCCGCCTTCGTACCGATATGGAACTTACCGTCATCTCCCTTGCCGAAGGTCACCTTGGCCTCCGCGCCCACACCGGCCCACCCCTCGGCCGTGGCACCGGCACCGATACCCGCGACCTCGCCTCCCCCGGCGACGCCGGCCTTCGCCCCGGCGAACGCCTTCGCGCCGGCGTTGAGGCCGTCGAGACCTGCCCCGGCACTGGCCTGGGCCTCGGCACCGTCGAATCCCGTCCCCCGCACGTAGGCGCCGCCGACATAGCCGTACTCAGCTCGCCCTTCCACGAGGGCTCGTGCTCCCGCGGACGTCTCGACGGATCCGGAGATGCCCTTGTCCGTCATGGCGCCGGATGCCGACGCCCTGGCCCCCACCACAAGGTCGCCAATCGTGGAGAGCTCCAGGTCGCCGTTGGACAGTGTTCCCTGCCCGGTTATGTGGTCGAGGTCGGCGTATGCCTTGGCCGTACCTTCCTTTCCGTACTTGGGACCACTGGCGGAGGCGCCGGCGCTGGGCCCCGTCGCCGTGGCCTTGCCATGCCACTGCCACCCGTCGGTCTTCGTGTGGGCCTTGTCCTTGGGCGGCTCCTCGGCCTTGTACTTGCCGAGGTCACCCTGCGCCTTGCCGTTGAAGCCGTTGAAGGTGCCGTCGGTGGCGTCGGTATCGACCACCACGGTCCGGAGAGCGAACTCGACGTCCTTGTCGGCGTCGTCCACATCCTTCACGCACTGGTCGACGCTGGCTTGCCAGGAGGCCACGGACTTACGGACACTGTCCTGGTAGTCGGGGTCGTGCGCCAGTGCCTGGCGGTCCCCCGGGCTGAGCTTCCCGGTGTCGTACGAGACCACTCCCTGGTCCGACACCTTCATCCCTGCGGCGATCGCGTCGTCCCGGGCCGACTCCAGCTTTTTGCGCAGGTCCACGAACTGGGTGTGCGCATCGCGGAGGAGCGAGGCGATCGCCTTGGCCTCGACCTGGGCCTTCTGGAACTCCTTGAGAGTGATGCCGAGGCGCTTCTGGGCGGCATCCCCGCTGAACCCCGTCCACGACGGACCGAGGGTGATGCCGTGCACGTTCTTCCCGTACGCCGTCTCCTGCTTGTGGAACTCCTTCGCCATCCCGTCCCAACGTTCGGCCGCCGTGGTGAGCGTGGACAGGTCGGTCGTCATGATCTCGTGGTACGTCGGCATGGGTCCCCGTTGAGTGCGATGGCGTACGAGTCGAATCAGGAAGAGGTCAGTTCTGCGGCGGCGGTGAGTACTGGTCGAGCATCGACGGCCTGCGCACTCCTGCGGCAACATCGACATCCGTGCCTTGCAATGTGGTGTTGGCGGCCCGTAGTGACCCCTTGTCTGCCGACAACAGGTTCATGAGGTCCTTGACCTGCTCGCCCCACGTCTTGTGCGCCCTCTGAACGGCTCCGGACGTCAGCCAACCATGCCCGTCCTTCGCCCCGAACGCCTTGACCACGGCGCTCGTTTCGTGGTCCGTCCAGGCCCCCGCCGTGCGTGTGTCCGGCTCGATGTCACGCTCGATCGCATTCGCCGCGGCCTGCTTCTCAGTTGGCGACGACGTCAGCCCCGACGGACCGCCCCCACCTCCCGGATCGGCCATTTGGTTCAGACGCATGCCGACCGGCTGGGCAGCCGCGTTTCCGGTTATGTGCCGCTCTCCTGCTGTGCCAGCCACGAAGCCTTTGCCCCCGTCGAGATGTCCCTAGCGTGCACCTGCCAGGGTAGCGATCCGCCCGTTGCCTCCAGGGTGATGGGTACTGATCTGTGACAAGCCCATCGCACTGACCGACTAGGACAGAGGGCCAGGCGGGGGCCCCGGGACGGGACCGGAGGGCGGCTGGCTCCACTGCTGCGGAGGGACCCATGCAGCGGCAAGCTGTCGACGGTGGCGGCTGCGTCGGACAGCCGTGATGACGGCGATGGTTGCCGCCGCGGCAAACGCGGCAAGGAAGCAGCCGATCCCCGCGGCGACGCTGCCGATCGTGGCCCCCACCCGGGGCTGCTCTCCCAGCGCGAACTCGGCCGGCAGCTCTGAAGTACAGGTGAGTGTGTAGTCGCCGCTGCTGCCGGGCTTCACCTCCAGGACGCGCTCCCAGGTGCGGGACCCGACGGTGATGCGGAAGCTGCTGTCCGGCTGGGTCATCGACCCGGACCGCATCTCCGGGATCCGGCAGTCGACCCGGCCCTTCCCGGACTGTGAGACGTAGATCGCCTTGGTCTTCCCCTCCACGAAGCTGAACGTCTGCGAGTCCCCGCTGGAGAAGCTTCGGGCAGTGTCGACCGAGTGCACCGCGCCCTTCACCGTCGTCACGAGGAAAGCGGTACCGGCACCGACCAGTACGAGACCCAGCAATGCGGCCACCAAGTACCAGATGCGTCGTGGCCGCAAGTCCCTCGCCGGGATGTTCGGCGGCGGAGGCGGCGGGCCGCCGTACGGTGCTCCCCACGGGTACGGATTCTGTATCGCCACAGTGACGCATCGTACGACAATCGCAGCGGCAGAGCGTCACCATGCCGATGGTGTTGAGCATGACGCGGAGGACCTGGTCGTTGGTCCAGGTCGGGTGCGTGGCACAGGGATGCCACGCCGTGCTCCAGAACGTGTAGGCACCGACGCAGGCCGAGCGGGAGCGGCTCCACAAGGTCCCGGCACCTGCCCCGATGGCGTTCCCGCGAGGTCAGGACTTGTCAGTTCGCAGCCGGGGTAGCCGTCTCGTCGGCCTTGATGTGGAAGTTGACGTTGTCCCCGTCGACGGACGTCACCGTGACCGTCACGCCCAGCGTGCTGCCGTCGCCCGTCGTGAGTGTGCAGCGGGTGGTGGTACCGGCCTCCCCGACGAGGTCCTCGGGGCAGGTGACGTCCGGCTTCGGCTGGCCTGTCGTGGCGGCGAGCCTTGTGGCGACGGTGTCGCCCAGTTTGTCCTTGAGTATCTTCGGCTTGGCGTGTCCCGTGTTGACGGAGACCGAGCAGCCGACGACCAGTGTGCCGGCGGCCACGGCCGAGAGGCCCCAAGCTGCTGCGGACAGACGAACTTTCGCCATGACGGGATCCATTCAGGGTGATCAGGTTCGGACAGGCTGTAGGCGGGGCTTCAGGGCGTGGGAGCGGGGGAGCACGTGCTGTGCACGATCAGGGGTGGCGCCCAAGCGGTGACGTGACCGCCCTCGCCGAGCGCCTGCCTCCCACCTAGTACTCAACGGGCATCAACCCCGTCTGCACCAACGCATTGCCCTTGCGACGGGAGACGAAGACGCCCCTCCCCGCCGGCATCGGCCGCGGTCGCACGCCGCCCAGCAGATCACCCTCGCTCGGGTCACCGGCCAGGACCACTCCCTGTGCGCCGAGTTCTGTGAGCCGTTGCATGAAGGCCTCGAAAGAGGCCCGCCCCGCACCCGCCGTCGATCGCGCGATGATGAACCGCACGCCGACGTCGCGGGCGAACGGCAGCAGTTCGGTGAGGCCGGCCAACGGGTTCCCGCTGGAGGTCGACACCAGGTCGTAGTCGTCCACGACCACGTACACCGTCGGCCCTTGCCACCAGCTCCGCTCCCGCAACTGCTGGGCGGTGACGTCGGCGGTGGGTGTGCGCCGCTTCATCAGCTCGGACAGGGCCACCATGTGATGGTCCATGGAATTGGACATCGGGATGTACTCGGCCAGATGCGAGGCCGGGGTGACGTCCAGCAGCGACCGTCGGTTGTCGACCACGAAGAACTTCGCCTCGTCGCCCGAATACCGCTCCGTGAGCCGCTTGATGAGCAGCCGCAGCAGGTTCGACTTGCCGGACTCGCTCTCGCCGAAGACCAGGAAGAACGGGTCCTGCTCGAAATCGACGAACACCGGCTCCAGGTTGTTCTCGTCGAGGGCGAACGCGACCCCCAGTTGCGGGAACCGATCCCCCGGCGGCAGCTGCTCGGCCGGGAACTCGCGGGGCAGCAGCCGGACTTCCGGCGCTCCCGGTGCCTCCCAGTGCCGGGACACCTCGGTCGCCAGGGCCGCGGTCGCGTCGGCGAGATCGGTGTCGGACGTCAAGCCGTCGATCCTCGGGATGGCGGCCATGAAATGCAGCCGCTGCGGCGACAGCCCGCGTCCAGGCACCCCGGTGGGGACGTTCGCCGCGACCTTCCGGTCGATCTCGGAGTCCATCGTGTCACCGAGGCGCAGCTCGAGGCGGTTCATCATGTGGTCCTTGAGGTTCGCCCGGACCTCCACCGACCGTGACGCCGTCAGGACCAGGTGGATGCCGTAACCGAGTCCTCGCGACGCGATCTCCAGGACCGCCGGCTCCAGACCCTCGTATTCCGTGCGGAAGTTGCCCCAGCCGTCGATCACCAGGAACACGTCGCCCCACGGCTGGTCGACGACCGAGATGTCACCGCGGGCACGCCGGGTACGGAAGTCCGCTATCGAGGCGATGCCCGACGCCCGGAAGTACTCCTCCCGGCGCCGCAGCACGCCGTACACCTCCGAGACGGTCCGCCTCACCCGCTCGGGGTCCAGCCGGGACGCCACACCGCCCACGTGCGGCAGGCCGGCCACCGCCGCCATGCCGCCGCCGCCGAAGTCCAGCCCGTAGAACTGCACCTCGTACGGCGTGTGCGTGAGCGCGAAGGAGCACATCAGCGTCCTCAGCAGCGTCGACTTCCCGGACTGCGGACCGCCGAGGATCTGGAGGTGACCCGCGGCACCGGAGAAGTCGAGCCACAGCGGCTCACGACGCTGCTCGTACGGCTTGTCGACCAGACCTGCCGGGACGACGAGGTTCCCGGCACCCTCGTAACCGGGCTGCGTCAGGCCGCGTCCCGGCACGGCCGTGAGCTTGGGCAGCAGTCCGTCCAGCGAGGGAGGGCTGTCCAACGGCGGCAGCCACACTCGGTGGGCGGCCGGGCCCTGCGCCTCCAGACGGCGCACGATCACATCGAGCACCGTGTCCGCGAGCGCGTCGTCGACCTGCGGTGTCGTCTCTGCCCGCGGCCGCGGGACCGACGTGTACCGCAGGGGCACCTCCGTGGCGGTGAACAGCACCGGCCGCCGGTCCGCGGGCAGCGGCCCCCCGGCCGCTGCCGCCTGCCGGGCACCGGAGCGGTACACGCCGGAGACGTACGCCGCCTTGAACCGGACCATTTCGTCGGTGCCGAACTTCAGGAAGCCGGACCCGGGGATGTTCGGGAGCTCATAGGCGTCCGGCACGCCCAGGGCAGCACGTGACTCGGCCGCGGAGAAGGTGCGCAGACCGATGCGGTACGAGAGATAGGTTTCGAGGCCGCGCAGCCGGCCCTCCTCGAGACGCTGCGAGGCCAGCAGCAGATGGACGCCGAGCGACCGCCCGATGCGGCCTATCTGGACGAACATCTCGATGAAGTCCGGTTTGGCCGTCAGCAGCTCGCTGAACTCGTCGATGACGAGCACGAGGGAGGGGATCGGCCCCAAGGGGGCGCCCGCCGCACGGGCCTTCTCGTAGTCGTGGATGTTGGCGTAGTTGCCCGCGTCGCGCAGCATCTCCTGGCGCCGGTTGAGCTCGCCCCGGATGGAGTCGCCCATGCGGTCGACGAGTGTGAGGTCGTCCGCCAGGTTGGTGATGACCGCCGCCACATGGGGCAGCTGTGCCATGCCTGCGAACGTCGCTCCGCCCTTGAAGTCCGCGAGGACGAAGTTCAGGGTCTCGGAGGAGTGGGTCACCGCCAGGCCCAGCACCAGCGTGCGCAGCAGTTCCGACTTGCCGGAACCGGTGGCGCCCACACACAGACCGTGCGGGCCCATACCCTCCTGAGCGGCCTCCTTGATGTCCAGCATGACGGGACGGCCGTCCTCGCCGATGCCGATCGGTACCCGCAACCGTTCGGCGAGCCCGCGTGGCCGCCAGGTGCGCTGGGGATCCACGGACGCCGCGTCCCCGAGGTTCAGCAAGTCGGTGAACTCGAGGTTCGCCAGCAGCGGTTCGTCGTCGTCGCCGCCGGAGGCGATGCGCAGCGGGGCCAGTTGCCGGGCAAGTGCTTCGGCGGATTCGTACGACAGGAAGTCGGGAGTGCCTTCGTAGACGTTGCCGCCCGCCGACTCCAGGCGCAGCACGGTGGGCTGCACGACGACCGCGAGGTCGCCGCGGGCGCCGGTGAGTTCACCGGGCACGACCTCGACGACGGTGACGCCCTGCAGGCCTTCGGGATTGGCCAGGGCGGAGTCCGGCGGCAGGGAGGCACCGTCGAGCACGACGACGATGTGCGGCTCGTCCGGGAGCGGCCCGGCCTCCGGGTGGAACCGGGGGCGGCCGGTGAGCCGGGCGGTCAGCAGCGTCTCCAGGGCCTGCGCGTCGGTGCCGATCAGCCGGCGGGCGCCCGCCCCGTCAACGGCATCGGTCGTCTGCGCATGGGGAAGCCACTTGACCCACTCCCAGTTCGGCAACCCGTCCCGTCCCGCCGCGATGGCGACGACCAGGTCCTCCGGAGAGTGCAGCGCCGTCAGCGAACCGACCAGGGCACGCACGCAGGAGCGTACGGA
Source organism: Streptomyces sp. HUAS 15-9 (assembly GCF_025642155.1). NCBI lineage: Bacteria > Bacillati > Actinomycetota > Actinomycetes > Kitasatosporales > Streptomycetaceae > Streptomyces > Streptomyces qianjiangensis. The sequence goes on from NZ_CP106798.1 coordinate 6,398,070, forward strand.
ATCCGGGGCGCCGCTGACGGTGACGTGGTAGAAGGCGCGCAGCGACACCGCGATCGGCAGGTCGTCCAGAGTGCTGTGGAGGCTGAGGAATCGTTGCATCGCGCCCGCCGTGAGCGGTTCCAGCCGGCCGGCCGGACCGGTCTCGGGGGCGACGAGGGGCGTAGCCAGCCCCTGCGCGCCCAATCCGACGCGCACCTGGGCGAAGTCCTCGTCTCCCGGCCTGCGTTCCCACACCCGGCTGCCCTCGGCGACCAGGGCCCACAGCTGCTCGGGGGAGGGATGCAGGTAGTACTGCGCGTCGCGTTGCGCCCCGGCGGTGTCCAGGGCCGCCCGCCGGGTCTGCGACAGGTACCGAAGGTAGTCGCGCCGCAGGTCGGCCAACTGGCCCTGGGAACCACGCCGGAAACGGACCACCATCGCGATGGACATGGCGATCGTCGACGCGATCATCACGATGCCCATGATCCTCATGAACGGCTGCCCGCTCGTGAAGAAGAACACCACCGAGCCACCCATGCCGAGCGTCGGCAGCAACTGCATGAGCACGCTCTCGTGCTGGCCCCGCGGAAGTTCCGGGGGAGGCTGAAGAGCGACTTCTCCCGTGGGCACTTCGGACGGCAGCGCCCGAGGCGGGCGCTTCACGACGATGTGACTCACTGCTCCCCAATTCCCTTGTCGGGCCCCAAGAATGAGGTCCGCCCCCCGTTTACAGGCGAACGCAGGCCGCCGCGTGATCCTACTGACTCCACGAATGACCGGGTGGCGGTAGGGTGCCGGGTGTTCGCTCGAGCACATGCGAACAGACCCCGCGCACCGGGGTATTCCGTGCGAGGCGTCGGCGCACGCCACTCCTGGCGGGGCCGGGCGGCGCCCTGTGTGTCGTCCGCTCGAGCCCAGACGGGAGCAAGACGCGGGTTCTCACATCACGGACGCGGAACCATCACTGAGGGGGAGCACAAGGTGAGCACGACGGCCACGGGGACAGCTGTGCCCGGCGCCGGGACGGGGTCGGGGCTCGGTTTCTGCCGCGTCACGATCGTCGCGCCCGACAGCCGGATCGACATCGCGTTGCCCGACGACATCCCGGTCGCCGACATCTACCCGGAGATCCTCAGGCTCTCCCGCCAGAGCCCCGCCGAAGGCGCACCGGTCGGCTATCACCTCGTACGCCGGGACGGCACCGTTCTCGACAGCTCGCGTTCCTTCACCGCGCAGCGGATCCTCGACGGCGAACTCCTCACCCTGCGCCCCTTCTCCGAGTCGCTGCCGCCCGCGGTCTTCGACGACGTCTCGGAGGCGGTCGCCTCGGCGGTGACCCCGCATCGCACCCTGTGGAGCGGCGAACCGACGCGTGCCGCGGGACTCGTAGGCGCAGGCGTCCTCGCCGTCCTGCTCTCCTTCGTCGCATGGACGGCCGATCCGCGGCACGACATGCACAGTCTGCCCGGCGTCCTCGCCGGAGTCGCCGGAGTCCTGCTGGTCGTGTTCGCCGTCGTGCGCGGCCGGATATACGACGACCGGGGGGCGGCCACGGCCCTGGGCCTCGGTGCCCTTCCCAACGTGGGTGTAGCGGGCTCCGGGCTTCTCTCCCTCGCCCACGGCCAGGGCATCGGCAAGCTGCAGTTCCTGCTCGCCTGTGCGGCGGTCCTGGTCGTCGCGGTGATCCTCACCCTGTGCGCACCCGGCGGCGACGGACCGTTCGTCGCCTTCGTCGTCGCCTCCGCGGTCGGGCTGATCACCGTGTTCGTGGCGATCCTCGTGCACTGGACACCGACGGAGATCGCCGCTCTGTGCGCGCCCGTCGCGGTCGGTGGCCTGGCCTTCCTGCCGGGCCTCTCCATGCGCTTCGCCAGGCTGCCGATCGGCTTCGACCCGCCGGACACCGCACCGCGCAGCGTGTACGCCGCGGAGGGCGTGGCACCCGAGCCGGTGGACCTCGGCCGGATCGAGGCACAGGCCCGCCGTGGCCATGAAATCCTCGTGGGGCTCGTGGGCGGCTGTGCGCTGACCGGTGTCGCCGCGTGCGCGGTGCTCGGATTCTCCGACGACATCTGGGCCCAGCTCCTCGCCCTCGCCACCGCCGTCGCGCTGCTCACGCGAGCCCAGCTCTTCCGCTACACCGGTCAGGTGGCCCCGCTCCTGGCCGCGGGGCTCGGCTCACTCGTCCTGCTCGGTCTCGGCCTGGCGCTCAACCCGCCGCACCCGCTGATCCGCGAGGCCGTCACGGGGGACCGCAGCGCTTTGGACATCCGTACGATCTGGCTCGTCGCCGCGATCGCGGCAGCGGCGGCTCTCGTCGCCGCGCTCGGCCTCATCGTCCCGCGCCGCGGTCTCAGCCCCTTCTGGGGCCGATTCCTGGAGATCGTCGAGGGCTTCGTGCTCCTGACGCTGGTGCCTCTGGCGCTCGCCGTGTTCGACGTGTACGCCACCGCTCGGGCGATGACCAGCTAGTGACCCCCGGCCGGCCCCGCCGGTACGGACCGCACCCGCGGCGATGCAACCTCGAGAGTCGAGAAAGGGATCCTTCAGCGTGAGCTTCGGCCCGCCTCCTTCCGTCTTCACACAGTCCTCACTGACGGCGCACGACAAGCGGAAGAGGTATCGAAAGCGTCTGTTCGGCATTGCGGCGGCCGTACTCGCAGTCGCCCTGGGTGTGTTCGGCTGGCTCCTGACGCGCGCCGGCGACGGAGAACCGTCCGGCACCCATCAGGAGGCGGCCGCTCCCGCCGCGGACGAGGTCAGGGATACCGTCGAGAAGGTCCCGGCCGCGCCCGAGGGACAGGTGGTGGTCGACCACAACGAGGAAGGACTGGCGGGGGTCACCGAGTCGCACCCGCGCTACGCGCCCGGCACCTGGGCAACAGGCAAGATCCTCGCCAAGGGCGTGGCCGACAGGATCGTGGGCATCAAGGTCGAGCCGCACTACGACGAGACGGCCTGGACCCTCAAGCTGGACGGGCACATATGCGCCACCAGCAGCCACGTCACGGTCGACGGCCGCACGGCTGTCGTGGTGCAGCCCGCCAAGCGCAAGGGCACCGCCGGCGCGGGCATCTGCGACGAGGTGGTGTTCGTCGACCTGAACAACGGCAAGAAGCTGTGGCAGTCCTCGATGCCCTCGGCGAACTCGGCCTTCGTCACCAACACGAACCTGACCCTGACCAAGGGCGTGGTCGCCGTCGCCTGGGGCGAGGGCTCCGTGGCGTACGACATGAAGAACGGCAAGCAGCTCTGGAACAGCGCGACCCGCTCCAAGTGCGAGGACCAGGGTTTCGCCGGAGGGAGGGCGCTGCTCGCTCTGGAACGCTGTGGAGACGCGCCCGACACCACCTACCAGGTCGAGAAGCTCGACCCGCGCACGGGCAAGGCGCAGTGGACGTACAAGCCGGCCCCCGGAATCAAGTCCGTCTACCTGCCGTCGTCCGAGCCGCCGGTGCTGGCGGTCGCGGCCGGGGACACCTCGGTCACCGACCTGATCACGCTCGACGACAAGGGCAGGCACCTCGCCACGATCTCCATGGACAGCGGTGCGTACGACCCCAAGTGCGGTGACGGGATGGGCTTCTTCGGCGTCGTCGAGAAGTGCCCCGGCATGGTCGTCGGCCGAAGCCAGGTTTTCGTCATGAGCAAGGACCAGACCGAGATCGACCAGCCGGAGAACTGGATCGTCGCCTTCGACATCAAGACCGGCAAGACCGAAGGGAAGATCGACGGGCGTGCCCAGTCACCGGTCTTCCCCCTGCGGATGGGAGGCGACGACCTGCTGGTGTACCGGCGTTCGTTCAGCGACATCGAACCCGACGCCGTCGTGAGCTGGAACCCGCGCACCGGCAAGGAGACGGCCCTGCTCGTCTTCAGCCTCTCGGGCGGCGACAACCACATGCTGGGCGATCCCGAGCAGTCGGACATCGTCGTGGAGCGGGGCCGGGTCTTCTTCGCGAAGCAGGAGCTGTCCGCAGACCCCAAGCACCCCAAGGACCCAGTGCTGTCGGCCCTCGGTGTCGGGAGTGCCGGTTGAGCCGCAGGGATGCGTGGACGGGCGGCACGCGCGCGTGCCGCCCGTTTCCTGTCACTGCGGGGTGAGCCCTCCGTTGTGCTCCATCGGCTCCAGGTCGAACTCCCCGTCCCGCGCCCCCAGCACGAACGCCCGCCACTCGGCCTCCGTGTACCGCAGCACGGTGTCCGGGTCGAGGGACGACCGCATCGCAACGGCACCTTCGGGCAGGTACGCGATCTCGACCCGCTCCTCGTGCTCCTCCGTTCCTGGTGCGCAGTGCCATTCGACGTCCGAGATGTCGAGCGCGTACAGCTCGTCCCGTTCCCGCTCCTTGCGCGCCTTGAGTTCCCTGTCCTCGGCATCGGTCATGGCGACCAGGTCCTTCCTGCTGTCTCAACGAGCTGCGCAGTCACCCTACTTGCCAATGTTGTCCCAGGTCAGACGTTCACCGATGTGCGCCCGTTCGCGAAGGGTGACAACACCGTCACAGGCGTCGGCCTTCCCGGCAGAAAGAGTTCACCCGTGAGTTTCGGCCCGCCGCCGTCCCCGTACACGCAGTCCGCACTGGAGGGCGACCGGCGCAGAAGACGCGGCAGACACCTCGTCATGGGCGTGACGGCCGCGGTGGTCGCGGCCGCGTGTCTGGCGGTCTGGGGTCTTGCCGAGGCCGGTGGCGGGACATCGGCCGGTGAGCGTCGGGCGGCTGCCCGACAGGATCCCGACGACATCAGGGAGACCGTGGAGACTCCCCCGAAGTCGGTCGAGGGCAAGGCGGCGTTCGAGTACACCGAGCAGATCAAGGAGGTGGGCAAGAAGGTCGGTGCACCGGGCACGTGGGCCACGGACAAGACATTCGCCAAGGGCTTCGGGAACCACATACAGGGCGTGGCCATGGACGTTCCCGAGGAGAAGAAGAAGGACGCCAAGGCCAGGACATGGAAGCTGACCTTTCCCGGCCCCCTCTGCGCCACGACACGCCACGTCAGCGTGGCGGGCTGGACAGCCGTGGCCTTCTCCACGGAGGCCGCCGAGCCCGCGGCAGCCCCCGAAGTCACCATGACACGGCTCTGCGACGGCCTTGCGCTCGTCGATCTCGACAAGGGCAGGAAGCTCTGGCAGGCCAAGCTGCCCGGGGAGAATCCGCCCACCGGCGTCACCGTGACCATGACCGACGGCGCCGTCGCCCTCGCCTGGAGCCAGGGCTCGGCCGCCTACGACATGACCAGCGGGCGGCGGCTGTGGGCCGACACCACCCCCTCGGCCTGCGCGGACGAGGGCTTCGCCGGGGGACGGCACCTGCTCGCGCTCCTCAACTGCGGTGACTCGGCCGCACCCACGTACCAGGTACAACGCATCGACCCCCGCAGTGGCCGTACGAAGTGGACGTACAGAGTGGCCCGCGGCGTCAAGGACGTCTACCTGGTCTCCTCGTCGCCGGCCGTCATCGCCGTCGCGGCGGGTGACGACCTCGTCACCGACCTGATCTCCCTCGACGACGGGGGCCGCGCCCGCGCGCGGATCCCGTTGATCCGGCAGCACCAGACCGTCGACTGCTACAAGACCTTCAGCCCCGAGGTCGACAGCTGCCATGCGATCGTCGTGGGGGAGCGGCAGGTCTACATCGCCACGGACGAGGACATCGTCGCCTTCGACCTGGCCACCGGAAAGAGCGAGCTCAAGTTCGACTCCCCGTCGGGCGGGCAGATGTACCCCATAAGAATGAGCGGCGGCAAACTGATCGCCTACCGTGAGAGCGGTGGCTATTCGCCCAGCGTCTTCGTCGCCATCGACCCGGCCACGGGACGAGAGAAGCTCCTCCTGCTCTTCGCGGAGAGCCCCGACGTGGACATGCAGCCTCTCCGTGATCCGACGACGGGCGATGTGCTGTACGAGCACGGCCGGGCCTACTTCGCCGAGACGAGCGTCGACGGACCGGAGAACAAGGGCCAGGTGGGCGAGATCGCTACCGTCGCGGTCGGCATCGAGAGCGTGCGCTGAGCCGGGGGCAGGGCCATCCGTCCGGGCTGGTACCCTGAGTGACGGCCGTATGTGTACGCACCCCCGGAGCCCCGCAGGCACCCCCTGCATGCCCTGGAGGCCGCGCGCAGCGGATCTCCGCCTTCCGAGTGATGGAAGTTCCCCCGAGCAGAAGACCGGGGGCGCTCGGTCGGCCACTCACGGACTATGAGGAGTACGCGTGTCGCTCGACGCCGCTACGAAGAAGCAGATCATCGGCGAGTTCGGTACCAAGGAGGGTGACACCGGCTCCCCCGAGGTCCAGGTCGCCATGCTCTCCCGTCGGATCTCCGACCTGACGGAGCACCTCAAGACCCACAAGCACGACCACCACTCCCGCCGTGGTCTGCTCATCCTGGTCGGTCAGCGCCGCCGGCTGCTGCAGTACCTGGCCAAGAAGGACATCCAGCGCTTCCGTACGCTGGTCGACCGCCTCGGCATCCGCCGCGGTGCTGCGGGCGCCAAGTAAGACGCCGTGAAGGGAGCGGTTCCCGATACGACTCGGGGGCCGCTCCCTTTGCCGTACGTGCGGAAACGTGCGGAGTGTCACTCACGCTTTGTAGTGTGGTAGCACAACGCATTACGGACGACACAGCACAACAAGAAGAGGAGAAGCGCACCTAGCCGCCGCCGGTCCTCGGTAGTGGCCCCCGGGGGGAAGCGAACCCCGGGTGCTTCGATCGAAGACCGGCCCGCACCGCACGGAGCGCTTCTCCGCAACCGTCCCCCTGCCATACGGGCAGCCAGGGACGAAGACGAGGAGAAAACGCTAGTGGAGAACGAGACCCACTACGCCGAGGCCGTCATCGACAACGGCGCCTTCGGCACCCGTACCATCCGCTTCGAGACGGGCCGCCTGGCCAAGCAGGCCGCCGGCTCCGCCGTTGCGTACCTGGACGACGACACCATGGTGCTGTCGGCCACCACCGCATCCAAGAACCCCAAGGACCAGCTCGACTTCTTCCCCCTGACGGTGGACGTCGAGGAGCGGATGTACGCCGCCGGCAAGATCCCCGGCAGCTTCTTCCGCCGTGAGGGCCGTCCCTCCGAGGACGCGATCCTCACCTGCCGTCTGATCGACCGCCCGCTGCGCCCGTCCTTCAAGAAGGGCCTGCGCAACGAGATCCAGGTCGTCGCGACGATCATGGCCCTCAACCCCGACCACCTGTACGACGTCGTGGCGATCAACGCCGCGTCCGCGTCCACGCAGCTGGCCGGTCTGCCCTTCTCCGGCCCGATCGGCGGCGTCCGCGTCGCGCTGATCCGCGGCCAGTGGGTCGCGTTCCCGACGCACACCGAGCTCGAGGACGCCGTCTTCGACATGGTGGTCGCCGGTCGCGTCCTGGAGGACGGCGACGTCGCGATCATGATGGTCGAGGCCGAGGCCACCGACCACACGATCAAGCTGATCGAGGGCGGCTCCGAGGCGCCGACCGAGGACGTCGTCGCCGCTGGCCTGGAGGCCGCGAAGCCCTTCATCAAGGTCCTGTGCAAGGCCCAGGCCGACCTCGCCGCGAAGGCCGCCAAGCCGACCGCCGAGTTCCCGATCTTCCTCGACTACCAGGACGACATCCTGGAGGCGCTCTCCGCCGCCGTCCGCCCGGAGCTCGCCTCCGCGCTGACCATCGCGGGCAAGCAGGAGCGCGAGTCCGAGCTGGACCGCGTCAAGGTGCTCGCCGCCGAGAAGCTCCTGCCGGAGTTCGAGGGCCGCGAGAAGGAGATCTCCGCCGCGTACCGCTCGCTCACCAAGCAGCTGGTCCGCGAGCGCGTGATCAAGGAGAAGAAGCGCATCGACGGCCGTGGCGTGACGGACATCCGCACGCTCGCCGCCGAGGTCGAGGCCCTCCCGCGGGTGCACGGTTCCGCGGTGTTCGAGCGTGGCGAGACCCAGATCCTGGGCGTCACCACCCTGAACATGCTCCGCATGGAGCAGCAGCTGGACACCCTCTCTCCGGTGACCCGCAAGCGCTACATGCACAACTACAACTTCCCGCCGTACTCCACCGGCGAGACCGGCCGTGTCGGCTCCCCGAAGCGCCGCGAGATCGGCCACGGCGCCCTCGCCGAGCGCGCGCTGGTGCCGGTGCTGCCGACGCGCGAGGAGTTCCCGTACGCGATCCGCCAGGTCTCCGAGGCGCTGAGCTCCAACGGCTCGACGTCCATGGGCTCGGTCTGCGCCTCCACCATGTCGCTGCTGAACGCCGGTGTGCCGCTGAAGGCCCCGGTCGCCGGTATCGCCATGGGTCTGATCTCCCAGGAGATCGAGGGTGAGACGCACTACGTCACCCTCACCGACATCCTCGGTGCGGAGGACGCCTTCGGTGACATGGACTTCAAGGTCGCGGGCACCAAGGAGTTCGTGACCGCCCTCCAGCTCGACACCAAGCTGGACGGCATCCCGGCCTCCGTCCTGGCCGCGGCCCTCAAGCAGGCCCGCGACGCCCGTCTCCACATCCTCGACGTGATGATGGAGGCCATCGACCGGCCCGACGAGATGTCCCCGCACGCCCCGCGGATCATCACCGTCAAGATCCCGGTCGACAAGATCGGTGAGGTCATCGGCCCCAAGGGCAAGATGATCAACCAGATCCAGGAGGACACCGGCGCCGACATCACCATCGAGGACGACGGCACGATCTACATCGGTGCCGCCGACGGCCCGTCCGCCGAGGCCGCCCGCGCCACGATCAACGGCATCGCCAACCCGACGATGCCCGAGGTCGGCGAGCGCTACCTCGGTACGGTCGTGAAGACGACCACCTTCGGTGCGTTCGTCTCCCTGCTGCCCGGCAAGGACGGTCTGCTGCACATCTCGCAGATCCGCAAGCTGGCCGGCGGCAAGCGCGTGGAGAACGTCGAGGACGTCGTCGGCGTGGGCCAGAAGGTCCAGGTCGAGATCGCCGAGATCGACTCCCGCGGCAAGCTCTCCCTGATCCCCGTGATCGAGGGCGAGGAATCCGCAGCCGACAGCGGCTCCGCCGCGGGCGGCGAGGACAAGAAGGACGACACCGACAAGTGACGTCGAGTAGCTCCAAGGCGACGGCCCGCACCTCTTCGGAGGCGCGGGCCGTCGCCCGTACCCAAACCCTGATCAAGGGCGCCGGAGGGATCGGTACGGTGCGTAAGACCACCCTCCCGGGCGGCCTGCGCATCGTCACGGAGACCCTGCCCTCCGTGCGCTCGGCGACCTTCGGCATCTGGGCGCACGTCGGCTCCCGCGACGAGACGCCCGCGCTGAACGGCGCCACGCACTATCTGGAGCACCTGCTCTTCAAGGGCACCACGCGCCGCTCCGCCCTGGACATCTCCTCCGCCATCGACGCGGTCGGCGGCGAGATGAACGCGTTCACGGCGAAGGAGTACACGTGCTACTACGCGCGCGTGCTCGACACCGACCTGCCGCTCGCCATCGACGTCGTCTGCGACATGCTCACCGGCTCGCTGATCCTCGAAGAGGACGTCAACGTCGAGCGCGGCGCGATCCTCGAGGAGATCGCGATGACCGAGGACGACCCGGGCGACTGTGTGCACGACCTGTTCGCGCACACGATGTTCGGCGACAACGCCCTCGGCCGCCCGGTCCTCGGTACGGTCGACACGGTCAACGCCCTGACCGCCGACCGCATCCGCCGCTTCTACAAGAAGCACTACGACCCCACCCACCTGGTGGTCGCGGCCGCGGGCAACATCGACCACAACAAGGTCGTACGACAGGTCCGTGCCGCCTTCGACAGGGCGGGCGCCTTCAAGACCACCGCGGCCGAGCCCGTCGCGCCCCGCAACGGCCGGCGCAGCATCCGCACCGCGGGCCGCGTCGAACTCCTCGGCCGCAAGACCGAGCAGGCGCACGTCGTCCTCGGCATGCCCGGCCTGGCCCGCACGGACGACCGCCGCTGGGCGCTCGGCGTGCTGAACACGGCCCTCGGCGGCGGTATGTCGTCCCGTCTCTTCCAGGAGGTCCGGGAGAAGCGCGGCCTGGCCTACAGCGTGTACTCGTACACCTCCGGCTTCGCCGACTGCGGTCTCTTCGGCGTGTACGCGGGCTGTCGTCCCTCGCAGGTCCACGACGTGCTCAAGATCTGCCGCGACGAGCTCGACCATGTCGCCGGCAACGGTCTGTCGGACGACGAGATCGGCCGCGCCATAGGGCAGTTGCAGGGCTCGACCGTCCTGGGGCTCGAGGACACCGGCGCGCTGATGAACCGTATCGGCAAGAGCGAGCTGTGCTGGGGCGAGCAGATGTCCGTCGACGACATGCTGACCCGGATAGCGGCCGTGACCCCGGACGAGGTCCGCGAGGTCGCCCGCGACATCCTGGGACAGCGTCCGTCGCTGTCGGTCATCGGCCCGCTCAAGGACAAGCAGGCCTCCCGGCTGCACGACGCCGTCGCCTGAAACCCTCCGGCTGAACACCCCCGGCCGAACATCTCCGGTTAGGAAGCATGAAGATGAGCAAGCTGCGCGTGGCGGTCCTCGGTGCCAAGGGCCGGATCGGTTCCGAGGCGGTACGGGCCGTCGAGGCCGCCGAGGACATGGAGCTGGTCGCCGCCCTCGGCCGGGGCGACAAGCTGGAGACCCTGGTGGAGACCGGTGCCCAGGTCGTGGTCGAACTGACCACCCCCGCCTCGGTGATGGGCAACCTCGACTTCTGCGTGCGCCACGGCATCCACGCGGTCGTCGGCACGACCGGCTGGACCGACGAGCGCCTGGCGCAGCTCAGGGGCTGGCTCGCCCAGTCCCCGGAGGTCGGTGTGCTGATCGCGCCGAACTTCTCCATCGGGGCCGTTCTGACCATGAAGTTCGCGCAGATCGCGGCACCGTACTTCGAGTCGGTGGAGGTCGTCGAACTCCACCACCCGAACAAGGTCGACGCCCCGTCCGGCACCGCCACGCGCACCGCCCAGCTCATCGCCGAGGCCCGCCGCACCGCCGGTACGGCCCCGGCGCCGGACGCGACCGTGACGGCCCTGGAGGGGGCCCGCGGCGCCGACGTCGACGGCATCCCGGTGCACGCGGTCCGGCTGCGTGGCCTGCTGGCCCACCAGGAGGTCCTGCTGGGCGGCGAGGGCGAGACCCTCACCGTCCGCCACGACTCCCTGCACCACAGCAGCTTCATGCCGGGCATCCTGCTCGGCGCCCGCCGCGTGGTGTCGACTCCGGGCCTGACGTTCGGCCTGGAGCACTTCCTGGACCTGGGCTGACCGAGGACCCCTGCACATGCGCGCGAAGATCTCCTATGCCGTGACGGCCGCCGTCCTGGTCTTCTACTTCGTCCTGGTCGGCAGCCGCGGCGTCATGCTCATCCAGTCCGGCACGCTCATCACCGTCACCTTCGGGGTCGCGGTGCTGATCCTGCCGGTGATCGGTCTGTGGTTCCTGTGGAAGAACACCCAGTTCGTCCGCAACGCCAACCGGCTCGCCGCCGAGCTCGACGCGGAGGGCGGCCTGCCCGTCGACGAGCTCAAACGCACCGCCGGCGGCCGTATCGACCGTGACTCGGCCGACGAGGTCTTCGCCAAGCGCAAGGCCGAGACGGAGGCGTCCCCCGACGACTGGCGCAGCTGGTTCCGCCTGGCGGTCGCCTACCACGACGCCCGCGACACCCCGCGAGCCCGCAAGGCAATGCAACGAGCCATCGCCCTCCACGCGGGCAAGCCGGCTCAGACCTGACACGGACGCGTCCCGCGGTAGGGGCCGACCAGCACTACCGCGGACGGGCCCTCGGCCGTACCTGCGCGTAAGAGAGGCCGGCCCGAACTGCCGCGGACCGGCCTTTTCGCGTTCTGCGAGAGGCAGCCCCGCCGCATTCCACCGCCGAGGTCTTCAAAGGACCCTCTGCCGCACGGGTGCGAAGGAAGGGGTCGGCCCGCACCACCGCGGACCGGTCCCTTCGCGGCGCCCGAGCGGCAGCCCAGGGTCCCCGGTGCACCTGTATGGAGCAGAGGCTCGCCCGCAGGCTGCAGCAGGCCGGCCTTCTCGCGTTGCCCCGGGCGGCAGCCCCGTCGCGGCAGCCCCCGTCAGCCCTGGCGGTACTCCGCCGCCCATGCCTCCACCGCGTCCGCTGCCCTGTCGAAGGCCGAAGCGCGGCCCAGGAAGTCGAGGTCGTGCGTGGTCAGCAGCGGGGCCGTGTCCCCGGCGGCGCGGTCCTTGCGTACGAAGGTCAGCGCCTGGCCCTGCACCGTGCGCGGCAGCCCCAGCCAGCGCACCGGCTGTTGCGCCGTGCGCACCGAGACCACTTGCTTCCAGGGCACCGTACGCGTCACGAGGAAGGCCACCTGGCGCACCCCGCGCGCGCTCACCCACACGCCCATGCGCAGCAGCCGCAGCGCCACGGCGATGAAGGCCAGCGCGATGCAGAGGATCACCGTGGCGGAGGACGACGAGCCGGTCAGGGCGATCAGGACCGCCGCGAACAGCACATACGAGGCGAGCAGAAGCCACAGCGCGGCGACGGCCACCCGCCACGGCCCGGGCCGGTAGGGGCGCCGCCAGCGCGTGCGGTCGTCGTAGGGCAGGGCGACGTCGTCGGCTGCCTCGAAGGTGCGGTCGGCCGTCAGGAAGGGCAGGGGCACGGCTGGTCCTCACTCATTCCACATGGGCTGTGCCCGGTGAGGCTATCCGCCTGTGTGCAACCCCCACCACCCGTGGGGGTCCGGAAGGGTCAGTGCCCCTGGGACGCCTGGGACTGCTGGGTCCGCGTGGTGGAGGGGGTGGACAGCGCCGGTCCACCGAGGACGACGGAGCCCACGAGCCCGGCGACGATCGTGAGTCCCAGCAGCCAGCGCCCGGCCACCTGACCGACGGAAGACCGCCGGCGGGGCGGGGGAGCGACATTGCTGCGGAACGTGTCGGCCTCGGCGAGGAAGGCGAACGGGACGGGCTCGCGCCGACGGGACATCGGACTGCGTCTCCCTTCGGGGATCGAACGAGTGGCTCTCACCAACACAGACGAGCGAGAGACGCAAATGGTGCCCTCTTGCCCCGAATTCACAGAAGTTCTCCGAAGTTCGCCGAATCCGAAGTTCGCCGAAGATGTCGCGCCCCGGTACCGAACGCCCCGATGTCAGTGCCGGGCCGTAGAGTGGGCGCCGCCCGAGAGAAGTGATGGAAGGACCCTCCGAGCCGTGACCGACACCCCCGCCGACGCCCTCAAGCCCAGCTTCCGGAGCGATGTCACCGTCGAGCTGGTCAAGCACAGCGCGGCCGACTCCGACGTGCTGTGGGCCGCCCGCGTCTCCACCGCCGGCGAGCAGTCGCTGGACGAGCTGACAAAGGACCCGGAGCGCTCCAAGGGCCTGATCAACTACCTGATGCGGGACCGGCACGGCAGCCCCTTCGAGCACAACTCGATGACGTTCTTCATCAGCGCCCCGATCTTCGTGTTCCGCGAGTTCATGCGGCACCGCGTGGGCTGGTCGTACAACGAGGAGAGCGGCCGCTACCGCGAGCTCCAGCCGGTCTTCTACGTCCCCGACGAGTCCCGCAAGCTGGTCCAGGAGGGCCGCCCGGGCAAGTACGTCTTCGTGGAGGGCACCCAGGCCCAGCAGGAACTGGTCGGCCGCGTGATGGAGGACTCGTACGTCCACGCGTACGAGGCGTACCAGGAGATGCTCGCCGCCGGTGTCGCCCGCGAGGTGGCCCGCTCGGTCCTCCCGGTCGGCCTGTTCTCCTCGATGTACGCCACCTGCAACGCCCGCTCGCTGATGCACTTCCTCGGCCTGCGCACCCAGCACGAGCTTGCCAAGGTGCCGTCCTTCCCGCAGCGGGAGATCGAGATGGTCGGCGAGAGGATGGAGGCCGCATGGGCCGAGCTCATGCCGCTGACGCACGCCGCCTTCAACGCCAACGGCCGCGTCGCACCGTAGCCCGGTACACGTGTACGGGTCAGCCAGGTGAAGTGTCCGTATTGCGGCATTTGCGGAAGTTCATCTAGCCTGATCAAACGGACCCGGCACTGCCTGAACCCCCGAGCAGGCAGTGCCGGGCTCCACATTTGTCATGACTTTCCCCGCACCCCAAGGGCAGACCACGTATTGGGCAGCGAGTAGCGTGTTACCCATGGCTCCGACCTCCACTCCGCAGACCCCCTTCGGGCGGGTCCTCACCGCCATGGTCACGCCCTTCACGGCGGACGGCGCACTTGACCTCGACGGCGCGCAGCGGCTCGCCACCCACCTGGTGGACGCAGGCAACGACGGCCTGATCATCAACGGCACCACCGGTGAGTCCCCCACCACCAGCGACGCGGAGAAATCGGATCTCGTACGAGCCGTACTTGAGGCCGTCGGCGACCGGGCCCACATCGTGGCCGGCGTCGGCACCAACGACACCCACCACAGCATCGAGCTGGCGCGAGCCGCCGAGCGGGTGGGCGCACACGGCCTCCTGGTCGTCACCCCGTACTACAACAAGCCCCCGCAGGAGGGCCTGTACCGGCACTTCACGGCCGTCGCCGACGCCGCCGAGCTGCCGGTCATGCTGTACGACATCCCCGGCCGCAGCGGCGTCCCGATCAACACGGAGACGCTCGTCCGCCTCGCCGAGCACCCGAGAATCGTCGCCAACAAGGACGCCAAGGGTGACCTCGGCCGCGCCAGCTGGGCCATCGCCCAGTCCGGCCTGGCCTGGTACTCCGGCGACGACATGCTCAACCTGCCGCTGCTCTCCGTGGGCGCGGTCGGCTTCGTCTCGGTCGTCGGCCATGTGGTCACTCCGGACCTGCGGGCCCTCGTCGAGGCCTTCACCTCCGGCGACGTCCAGAAGGCCACCGAGATCCACCAGAAGCTGCTCCCCGTCTACACGGGCATGTTCCGCACCCAGGGCGTCATGACGACGAAGGCCGCGCTCGCCCTCCAGGGCCTGCCCGCCGGGCCGCTGCGCGCGCCCATGGTCGAATGCTCGACCGAGGAGATTGCCCAGCTCAAGATCGATCTTGCCGCCGGCGGGGTACAGCTCTGACACCAGACTTCACAACTGAATAGGCAGGACACCGGTGCCTGCACCCCACAACGACAACTGCTTCTGCACGAACGTCACGCGCGCCACGTGCCCTACCGGTACGTGGCGTGCGTGGTGAGGAGAGTCTTTTGAGTCATCCGCATCCTGAACTGGGCCCGCCCCCGCCGCTCCCCGAAGGCGGTCTGAGGGTCACCCCGCTCGGTGGCCTCGGCGAGATCGGCCGGAACATGACGGTCTTCGAGTACGGCGGCCGCCTGTTGATCGTCGACTGCGGCGTGCTCTTCCCCGAGGAGGAGCAACCCGGAATCGACCTGATCCTGCCGGACTTCTCGTCCATCCGGGACCGCCTCGACGACATCGAGGGCATCGTCCTCACCCATGGCCACGAGGACCACATCGGCGGCGTTCCGTACCTTCTCCGCGAGAAGCCGGACATCCCGCTGATCGGCTCCAAGCTGACCCTCGCGCTCATCGAGGCGAAGCTCCAGGAGCACCGCATCCGCCCGTACACCCTGGAGGTGGCGGAGGGGAACCGCGAGCGCGTCGGCCCCTTCGACTGCGAGTTCGTCGCGGTCAACCACTCCATCCCGGACGCCCTGGCCGTGGCCATCCGCACCCCCGCCGGCATGGTGGTGCACACGGGCGACTTCAAGATGGACCAGCTGCCGCTCGACAACCGACTGACGGATCTGCATGCGTTCGCACGCCTGAGCGAGGAAGGCATCGACCTCCTCCTCGCCGACTCCACGAACGCCGAGGTCCCCGGCTTCACCCCGCACGAGCGGGACATCTCCAACGTCCTGCGCCAGGTCTTCGGGGGTGCCCGCAAGCGGATCATCGTGGCGAGCTTCGCCAGCCACGTCCACCGCATCCAGCAGATTCTGGATGCGGCACACGAGTACGGCCGCCGGGTCGCCTTCGTCGGCCGCTCGATGGTCCGCAACATGGGCATCGCCCGCGACCTCGGCTATCTGAAGGTCCCACCAGGCCTGGTGGTCGATGTCAGGACGCTGGACGACCTGCCGGACAGCGAGGTGGTCCTGGTCTGCACGGGCTCCCAGGGAGAGCCGATGGCGGCTCTGTCCCGGATGGCCAACCGTGACCACCAGATCCGCATCGTCGAGGGCGACACGGTCATCCTGGCCTCGTCCCTCATCCCCGGGAACGAGAACGCGGTCTACCGCGTCATCAACGGCCTGACCCGCTGGGGCGCGAACGTCGTCCACAAGGGCAACGCCAAGGTGCATGTTTCCGGCCATGCCTCCGCGGGCGAGCTACTGTACTTCTACAACATCTGCCGCCCGAAGAACCTGATGCCGGTCCACGGCGAATGGCGCCATCTGCGGGCCAACGCCGAGCTGGGCGCCCTGACGGGCGTACCGCACGACCGGATCGTCATCGCCGAGGACGGCGTGGTCGTCGACCTCGTCGAGGGCAAGGCGAAGATCTCCGGCAAGATCCAGGCCGGCTATGTGTACGTCGACGGCCTCTCGGTCGGCGACGTCGGCGAGCCGGCGCTCAAGGACCGCAAGATCCTCGGCGACGAGGGCATCATCTCGGTCTTCGTGGTGGTCGACTCGTCCACCGGCAAGATCACGGGCGGCCCGCACGTCCACGCTCGCGGCTCCGGGATCGACGACTCGGCCTTCGGAGAGGTCATCCCGAAGATCACCGAGGTACTGGAGCGGTCGGCTCAGGACGGCGTCGTGGAACCCCACCAGCTGCAGCAACTCATCCGCCGCACGCTGGGCAAGTGGGTCTCCGACACCTATCGGCGCAGGCCGATGATCCTGCCGGTCGTCGTGGAGGTCTGACACACGTACGACCCCTCGTAAGCGTGAACCCGGAGCGGGGCGCCTCGATTTGCATCGGGGCGCCCCGCTCCAGTACGTTTACGGCTCCGCCTGAACGGGAACCTCGGCCGCGTTGTGCGCGCAAGAGACCCTCCCGAAGCGGGTGGAAATTCCGACTCAGAATCTCTGATAAAGTCGGAGCCGCCGGAAAGGGAAACGCGAGAGCGAGAACCTGGAAAGCACCGAGGAAATCGGGTCGGAAAAGATCTGATAGAGTCGGAAACGCAAGACCGAAGGGAAGCGCCCGGAGGAAAGCCCGAGAGGGTGAGTACAAAGGAAGCGTCCGTTCCTTGAGAACTCAACAGCGTGCCAAAAGTCAACGCCAGATATGTTGATACCCCGTCTCCGGTCGTCATGACTGGGACGAGGTTCCTTTGAAATAACACAGCGAGGACGCTGTGTGCGAGGGGACTATTCCTCCTCTCGCACCGCTCTCGTGGTGTTCAACCGGCTGTATTAATTTACTGGCCGAGTAAACATTCACGGAGAGTTTGATCCTGGCTCAGGACGAACGCTGGCGGCGTGCTTAACACATGCAAGTCGAACGATGAAGCCCTTCGGGGTGGATTAGTGGCGAACGGGTGAGTAACACGTGGGCAATCTGCCCTTCACTCTGGGACAAGCCCTGGAAACGGGGTCTAATACCGGATACAACCACTGACCGCATGGTCGGGTGGTGGAAAGCTCCGGCGGTGAAGGATGAGCCCGCGGCCTATCAGCTTGTTGGTGAGGTAATGGCTCACCAAGGCGACGACGGGTAGCCGGCCTGAGAGGGCGACCGGCCACACTGGGACTGAGACACGGCCCAGACTCCTACGGGAGGCAGCAGTGGGGAATATTGCACAATGGGCGAAAGCCTGATGCAGCGACGCCGCGTGAGGGATGACGGCCTTCGGGTTGTAAACCTCTTTCAGCAGGGAAGAAGCGAAAGTGACGGTACCTGCAGAAGAAGCGCTTAGCTAACTACGTGCCAGCAGCCGCGGTAATACGTAGGGCGCAAGCGTTGTCCGGAATTATTGGGCGTAAAGAGCTCGTAGGCGGCTTGTCACGTCGATTGTGAAAGCCCGAGGCTTAACCTCGGGTCTGCAGTCGATACGGGCTAGCTAGAGTGTGGTAGGGGAGATCGGAATTCCTGGTGTAGCGGTGAAATGCGCAGATATCAGGAGGAACACCGGTGGCGAAGGCGGATCTCTGGGCCATTACTGACGCTGAGGAGCGAAAGCGTGGGGAGCGAACAGGATTAGATACCCTGGTAGTCCACGCCGTAAACGGTGGGAACTAGGTGTTGGCGACATTCCACGTCGTCGGTGCCGCAGCTAACGCATTAAGTTCCCCGCCTGGGGAGTACGGCCGCAAGGCTAAAACTCAAAGGAATTGACGGGGGCCCGCACAAGCGGCGGAGCATGTGGCTTAATTCGACGCAACGCGAAGAACCTTACCAAGGCTTGACATACACCGGAAAACCCTGGAGACAGGGTCCCCCTTGTGGTCGGTGTACAGGTGGTGCATGGCTGTCGTCAGCTCGTGTCGTGAGATGTTGGGTTAAGTCCCGCAACGAGCGCAACCCTTGTTCTGTGTTGCCAGCATGCCCTTCGGGGTGATGGGGACTCACAGGAGACCGCCGGGGTCAACTCGGAGGAAGGTGGGGACGACGTCAAGTCATCATGCCCCTTATGTCTTGGGCTGCACACGTGCTACAATGGCCGGTACAATGAGCTGCGATACCGTGAGGTGGAGCGAATCTCAAAAAGCCGGTCTCAGTTCGGATTGGGGTCTGCAACTCGACCCCATGAAGTCGGAGTCGCTAGTAATCGCAGATCAGCATTGCTGCGGTGAATACGTTCCCGGGCCTTGTACACACCGCCCGTCACGTCACGAAAGTCGGTAACACCCGAAGCCGGTGGCCCAACCCCTTGTGGGAGGGAGCTGTCGAAGGTGGGACTGGCGATTGGGACGAAGTCGTAACAAGGTAGCCGTACCGGAAGGTGCGGCTGGATCACCTCCTTTCTAAGGAGCATCTAGATCTCGTAAGAGATCCAGAGCCACTACGTCGGCAAACGTCCGACGGTGGTCAGCTCATGGGTGGAACGTTGACTACTCGGCACACTTGACCTGCTCTGGTCGCTAGTACTGCTTCGGCGTGGAACGCGAGATGGGGAGGCGAGGGTGTCGGGCACGCTGTTGGGTGTCTGAGGGAATGAACTTCCTTCAGTTGCCGGCCCCGGTGTACTCGCTGGTTTCCAGTGGGGTGACGGGTGGCTGGTCGTTGTTTGAGAACTGCACAGTGGACGCGAGCATCTGTGGCCAAGTTTTTAAGGGCGCACGGTGGATGCCTTGGCACCAGGAACCGATGAAGGACGTGGGAGGCCGC
Organism: Streptomyces sp. HUAS 15-9; assembly: GCF_025642155.1. Classification (NCBI taxonomy): domain Bacteria; kingdom Bacillati; phylum Actinomycetota; class Actinomycetes; order Kitasatosporales; family Streptomycetaceae; genus Streptomyces; species Streptomyces qianjiangensis. The sequence continues at coordinate 6,417,265 of NZ_CP106798.1, forward strand.
GATAGTCCCCGGGGAGTCGTCAACCAGGCTTTGATCCGGGGGTTTCCGAATGGGGAAACCCGGCAGTCGTCATGGGCTGTCACCCACTGCTGAACACATAGGCAGTGCGGAGGGAACGAGGGGAAGTGAAACATCTCAGTACCCTCAGGAAGAGAAAACAACCGTGATTCCGGGAGTAGTGGCGAGCGAAACCGGATGAGGCCAAACCGTATGCGTGTGAGACCCGGCAGGGGTTGCGCATGCGGGGTTGTGGGATCTCTCTTCTGTCGTCTGCCGGCGACAGGACGAGTCAGAAACCGTTGATGTAGGCGAAGGACATGCGAAAGGTCCGGCGTAGAGGGTAAGACCCCCGTAGCTGAAACGTCAGCGGCTCGTTTGAGAGACACCCAAGTAGCACGGGGCCCGAGAAATCCCGTGTGAATCTGGCGGGACCACCCGCTAAGCCTAAATATTCCCTGGTGACCGATAGCGGATAGTACCGTGAGGGAATGGTGAAAAGTACCCCGGGAGGGGAGTGAAATAGTACCTGAAACCGTGTGCCTACAAGCCGTGGGAGCGTCGGATGCAGCTTGCTGTATCTCGTGACTGCGTGCCTTTTGAAGAATGAGCCTGCGAGTTTGCGGTGTGTTGCGAGGTTAACCCGTGTGGGGAAGCCGTAGCGAAAGCGAGTCCGAACAGGGCGTTTCAGTAGCACGCTCAAGACCCGAAGCGGAGTGATCTAGCCATGGGCAGGTTGAAGCGGAGGTAAGACTTCGTGGAGGACCGAACCCCACCAGGGTTGAAAACCTGGGGGATGACCTGTGGTTAGGGGTGAAAGGCCAATCAAACTCCGTGATAGCTGGTTCTCCCCGAAATGCATTTAGGTGCAGCGTCGTGTGTTTCTTGCCGGAGGTAGAGCACTGGATAGGCGATGGGCCCTACCGGGTTACTGACCTTAGCCAAACTCCGAATGCCGGTAAGTGAGAGCACGGCAGTGAGACTGTGGGGGATAAGCTCCATGGTCGAGAGGGAAACAGCCCAGAGCATCGACTAAGGCCCCTAAGCGTACGCTAAGTGGGAAAGGATGTGGAGTCGCACAGACAACCAGGAGGTTGGCTTAGAAGCAGCCACCCTTGAAAGAGTGCGTAATAGCTCACTGGTCTAGTGATTCCGCGCCGACAATGTAGCGGGGCTCAAGCGTACCGCCGAAGTCGTGTCATTGCAGCATAAGCCCCAACGGGTGCTGTGATGGGTAGGGGAGCGTCGTCTGCCGGGTGAAGCAGCACCGGAAGGTAGTTGTGGACGGTTGACGAGTGAGAATGCAGGCATGAGTAGCGATACAAACGTGAGAAACGTTTGCGCCGATTGACTAAGGGTTCCTGGGTCAAGCTGATCTGCCCAGGGTAAGTCGGGACCTAAGGCGAGGCCGACAGGCGTAGTCGATGGATAACCGGTTGATATTCCGGTACCCGCTGTGAAGCGTCAAACATCGAGCATCGTGATGCTAAGGCCGTGAAGCCGCCCTGATCTCTTCGGAGTTGAGGGGAGTGGTGGAGCCGCCGGACCAAGCGGTTAGTAGGTGAGTGATGGGGTGACGCAGGAAGGTAGTCCATCCCGGGCGGTGGTTGTCCCGGGGTAAGGGTGTAGGCCGCAAGGTAGGCAAATCCGCCTTGCATACGGCTGAGACCTGATGCCGAGCCGATTGTGGCGAAGTGGATGATCCTATGCTGTCGAGAAAAGCCTCTAGCGAGTTTCATGGCGGCCCGTACCCTAAACCGACTCAGGTGGTCAGGTAGAGAATACCGAGGCGTTCGGGTGAACTATGGTTAAGGAACTCGGCAAAATGCCCCCGTAACTTCGGGAGAAGGGGGGCCAGCTCCGGTGATCCGATTTACTCGGTGAGCTGGGGGTGGCCGCAGAGACCAGCGAGAAGCGACTGTTTACTAAAAACACAGGTCCGTGCGAAGCCGTAAGGCGATGTATACGGACTGACGCCTGCCCGGTGCTGGAACGTTAAGGGGACCGGTTAGCTCCATTTCGGTGGGGCGAAGCTGAGAACTTAAGCGCCAGTAAACGGCGGTGGTAACTATAACCATCCTAAGGTAGCGAAATTCCTTGTCGGGTAAGTTCCGACCTGCACGAATGGCGTAACGACTTCTCGACTGTCTCAACCATAGGCCCGGTGAAATTGCACTACGAGTAAAGATGCTCGTTTCGCGCAGCAGGACGGAAAGACCCCGGGACCTTTACTACAGTTTGATATTGGTGTTCGGTTCGGCTTGTGTAGGATAGCTGGGAGACTTTGAAACGCGGACGCCAGTTCGCGGTGAGTCGTCGTTGAAATACCAGTCTGGTCGTGCTGGATGTCTAACCTGGGTCCGTGATCCGGATCAGGGACAGTGTCTGATGGGTAGTTTAACTGGGGCGGTTGCCTCTAAAGAGTAACGGAGGCGCCCAAAGGTTCCCTCAGCCTGGTTGGCAATCAGGTGTTGAGTGTAAGTGCACAAGGGAGCTTGACTGTGAGACCGACGGGTCGAGCAGGGACGAAAGTCGGGACTAGTGATCCGGCGGTGGCTTGTGGAAGCGCCGTCGCTCAACGGATAAAAGGTACCCCGGGGATAACAGGCTGATCTTCCCCAAGAGTCCATATCGACGGGATGGTTTGGCACCTCGATGTCGGCTCGTCGCATCCTGGGGCTGGAGTCGGTCCCAAGGGTTGGGCTGTTCGCCCATTAAAGCGGTACGCGAGCTGGGTTTAGAACGTCGTGAGACAGTTCGGTCCCTATCCGCTGTGCGCGTAGGAGTCTTGAGAAGGGCTGTCCCTAGTACGAGAGGACCGGGACGGACGAACCTCTGGTGTGCCAGTTGTTCTGCCAAGGGCATGGCTGGTTGGCTACGTTCGGGAGGGATAACCGCTGAAAGCATCTAAGCGGGAAGCCTGCTTCGAGATGAGGACTCCCACCCACTTGATGGGGTAAGGCTCCCAGTAGACGACTGGGTTGATAGGCCGGATATGGAAGCCAGGTAACTGGTGGAGTTGACCGGTACTAATAGGCCGAGGGCTTGTCCTCAGTTGCTCGCGTCCACTGTGTATGTTCTGAGGCAACGAACAGCCCCATGCTTTCAGGCATGGTGCGGCGTTCACAGTTTCATAGTGTTTCGGTGGTCATAGCGTGAGGGAAACGCCCGGTTACATTCCGAACCCGGAAGCTAAGCCTCACAGCGCCGATGGTACTGCAGGGGGGACCCTGTGGGAGAGTAGGACATCGCCGAACAAACTTTGAAAGGGTCGGTCCCCGAACTTCGGTTCGGGGACCGACCCTTTTCTGGTATGCGTAACTTGACGTTCACGTTCCGACAGGAACATCCACAGCATGGGTACTGCTGCAATGCTCAGGGCAGCCGGCGTCGGCGTCGGTGACGAGGTCGTCGTCCCGGCCTTCGGGAACGTGGAAGTCGCCGAGGCCGTGACGCTGTCCGGTGCGCTCCCGGTGTTCGCCGACATAGATCCGGTGACGTACTGCCTGGATGTGTCGGCCGTCGAGGCGGCCATAACTCCGCGCTCCGCGGCGGTTGTTGTCGTCCACCGCTTCGGACGCCTGGCCGACATCGCGCGGCTGCACGGTGTCGGGCAGCGGAACGGGCTCCTGGTGCTGGAGCAGGGGGAGTCCGAGGCGCCGTACGACGAGATCGCGCAGCGCAGGGAGCGTGCCGCGTTCCTGGACGGCAAGCTGCGGGGCGTATGGACCCCCGACGGTGGTGACGGACACACGTACCAGCAGTACGTCGTGCGGGTGCCCGGGAACGGGCGTCCGGACCGTGACGCCTTCGCGCGCGCCGTGCGGGCCAAGGGAGTTGAGTGCCGGGTGCCGGTCAAGACGCCCGTGCACCGGCTGCCGGAGTACCGGCGGTGCGTGTCGCTGCCGGAGACCGAGCGGGCCGCGGACGAGACGCTGGCACTGCCCGTGGACGCGTCGTTGACGAAGCGGGAGATGCAGCGGGTGGTTTCCGCGTGTAATGCCCTCGGGGGACTTCTTCAGCCCGCTTTCTGACGATCACTGAACGGGTTTGGGAACACGGCTCTGTTCGGGGTATGATCTATTCCGTTGCCGCGAGGGAAACCTCGAAAAGCGACAGGCCCCTATAGCTCAGTCGGCAGAGCGTCTCCATGGTAAGGAGAAGGTCAACGGTTCGATTCCGTTTGGGGGCTCAGCCAAAAAGGCCCCGCCCACATGGGCGGGGCCTTTTTCATGCCCTGGTGTGGCCCTGGTCCTACTCCACGTGGAGGCCGGGCACCCGCATCGCCAGGATCGCCATGTCGTCGGACGGGGCGTCGGAGGCGAAGCGCTCCACCGCGCGCATGATGCGGGCCGCGACCGCTCCCGCCGTGAGGCCGGTACAGGTGGTGAGGACGTCGGCGAGGCCGTCGTCGCCCAGCATGCGGCTGCCCTCGCGGCGCTCCGTGACGCCGTCCGTGACGCAGAGCAGGACATCGCCCGGGTCGAGGGTGACTGTCTGCTCGTACAGTTCCAGGTCCTCGATGACACCGAGCAGCGGCTGGGGTTCGGCCGCGGCCTCCACCGTGCCGTCCTGGCGCAGGCGCAGCGGAAGCGGGTGGCCGGCGCAGACGACCTTCAGTTCCGCGCTGCCGTCCTGCTGGATTCGCATCTCGCCGTACAGGAGGGTCAGGAAGCGGCTGCGGGCGCCCTCGTCGAGGATCGCGGAGTTCAGGCGCTCCAGGACGGCCGGGCCGCTCAGGCCCTCGCGGGCGAGCAGACGGAGCGCGTGCCGGGCCAGGCCCGTGACCGCCGCCGCGTGCGGGCCCGTACCGCAGACGTCGCCGATGGCGAAGCCGTACGCGCCGTCGCGGATCGGGAAGACGTCGTAGAAGTCGCCGCCGACCTCGTTGCCCTCGCCGGCCGCTCGGTAGATGACCTCGACCTCGACGCCCGGGATGGCGGGGGTCTCGGGCGGCAGGAGGCTGCGCTGGAGGGACTGGCTGATGGCCGTGCGCTCCGAGTAGAGGCGGGCGTTGTCCAGGGCCAGGGCGGCCCGGCGGGACAAGTCCTCGGCCAGTTCCAGGATTTCCTGGCGGAAGTGTTCGTCGGTCGGTTTGCCGAGCGTCAGCATGCCGATGACGCGGTTGCGGGCGACGAGTGGAAGGACGACCGTCTCGCCGCCGACCGCGGAGGCCGTCGCGAGGGTCGGGCCGATGCCCGGGGCGACCTGGCGGGTCGGGCCGCCGGTCAGGCCGAGGCTGCGCATCGAGCTGCGCAGGGCGGCTTCGTGGGCGGCCTCGCCGGGGGCCGTCCAGACGCGGGCGCCGGGCGTGGGCACCGGGTCGGGCGGGGAGATCTTGGAGAGCAACGACTTGATGCCGTCGATGAGTTCCTCGTCCTCGTGCAGGACGTACGACAGATACGGCTCGGAGGCCTGGTCGGCGATGGTGTAGACGGCGCACCAGGTGGCGAGGGTGGGGACCGTCATCTGGGCCATCAGGGCCAGGGTCTGGTCGCGGTCCAGGGTTCCGGCGAGCAGGTCGGAGGCCTCGACGAGGAAGCTGAGCGAGCCGCGGCGCAGGCGCTCGAGCTCGCCCAGGCGGGCCGATTCGACGGCCAGCGCGATGCGGTCGGCGGCGAACTGGAGGCGCAGCGCCTCCTCGTTGGAGTATCTGCCGGGGGCCTCGGCCGCGACGCCGAGGGAGCCGGTGAGGCGGCCCTCGACCTTCAGCGGAACCGTGACGACCGAGCGCATGCCCGTGCCGTTCAGCAGCGGTACGGCGCCTGGTACGGCCGCCAGGTCGTCGTGTACGGCCGGCATCCGGGCGGAGCCGTAGCGGCCGGGGCCGGCCTCGACGGGGACGCGGGCGAAGCGCTGGCGGGCGGAGGGCAGGCCGGTGGAGGCGCGGACCTCCAGCTCCGTTTCGTCGTCCGTGGCCAGCAGGAGGAACGCGGAGTCGCCGTCGAGCATGTCCCGGGCGCGCTCCACCGTGCGCTGGAGGAGGCCGTCGAGGTCGTCCGGGGCGGGGGAGCCGATGAACACCTCGAAGGGGTCGGTGCTCTGTCCGTCGGAGGAGGCGGGCGCGTCGGAGGCCGGGACGCGCAACGGCGTCTGCAGGACCGCGCGTTCGTGGTCCCGTACCAGGAGGCAGACCGTGGAGGGCTCGCCGCCGGTGTCGCGGACCCGGAGATGGGAGGCGTACACCGGTGTCACCCGGCCGTCCGCGCCCCGGATTCCGTAACTGCCCTCCCAGCGCGAGAGTTGGAGCGCCTCCGCGATGCCGGTGCCGGTGCCCGGGGTGTGCGGCCAGGCCGCGAGGTCGGTGAGCGGCCTGCCGGTGACCTGGTGGGCAGGATGGCCGAAAAGTTCCTCGGCGTCCTCGTTCCAGGCGGTGACCGAGCCCTTGCGGTCGATCTGTACGACCGCGACGCGGACCCGGCCGTCGGCGAGCGGGAGGAGGTCGGCGGGGAGGGACGGGCCCGCGGCCCGGGTGCCCAGCGGGCGCTCCGGGAGGTCGAGTTGGAACCAGACGTTCTTGTGGGTGGGCGTGTACTCCACGCCCCAGCGGCCGGCCAGGGCGGCGCAGAGCTGGAGGCCCCGGCCGCCCTCGCGGTCGGGGCTGCCCATGTTGACGGCCGAGCTCTGCAGCGGGACCTCGCGTTCCGGGTAGCGGTCGGCCACTTCGATCCGTACGCCGTCCTCGCTGCGCAGGCACAGAACGTCGGCGTGGGTGCCCGCGTGCACCACGGCATTGGTCACCAGTTCGCTGGTGAGGACCACGGCGTCGTCGACGATGTCGGCGAATCCCCATCCCTGGAGAGTGTCGCGGACGAAGGACCGGGCGGTCGCGACCGACCGTCCGACGGGCTCGAAGTTGGCGGCCGCGCGCGCGGTGATCACAGAACTCCTCGACCGGTTGTCGATGTGGTGGGCGCCGTGTCCGACCTGCTCGTGCCGCTGGTGCGGCATCTGCGTGCCCGTCGGCCGCGGCTCCGGGGACTGTCCCCCGGGGATCACTCCCGTGGTCATGGTCTGCGGCCGCCCCTCCGATGCGCGCTCGTTCTCGTGCCGCCGCCCAGGCCGGACGGACCGGTGCGGCTGGACAGCCGCATGCAAGGTTACTTACCTTCGCCGCCCGATCGGATGCCGGTCGTCGGTGTTTACGCCCTCAGAGTGTGCGGACGATGTGCGAAGCTGCCGAACTGTTATGGCCGGGTTCAGCAGGGGTGAAACACTGGGCAAGCTTCTGGTGAAGGTCCGGCCAGTCTGAGTGTGTTCCGTGTACGGGGGGCAGCAGCCCTGGTGTGGCCGGAATACATCTGGCAGAAATACGCAGCAGTAACCGGTACGCCGAGGTAACCGGTACACCGAGCAGAAGTGCCCGAGCACGGCAGTAACGGTCGACCCCTGCGGGAGGGACACAGTGGAGTCTGGCGAAGCGACGCGTGGAACGAAGACGCGCGCGAAAGGCGGACAGTCCCTGAGCAAGCAGCGCAACGGGACGACGGCGGTGGACACGGCTGCCCTGAACCGTCTCCTGGCCGCTCTCGTCGCGATGCGTGACGGGAATTTCCGCAAGCGGCTCACGGTGTCCGGTGACGGCGTGATGTCGGAGATCGCCGCGGTTTTCAATGAGGTCGCCGACCGCAACCTTCATTTGACGGGTGAGCTGTCGCGTGTGCGGCGCATGGTCGGACGTGAGGGGAAACTCACGGAGCGGCTGGAGACGGCGGCCTGTGAGGGTTCCTGGGCGGCCGCCATCGACGCCTCCAACGCGCTCGTGGACGACCTCGTACGGCCCGTCTCCGAGGTCGGCCGGGTGCTGACGGCGGTGGCCGAGGGCGATCTGTCGCCGCGCATGGAGCTGCGGACGCAGGCGCCGGACGGGACCGGGCATCCGCTGCGCGGCGAGTTCCTCAGGGTCGGGCGGACCGTCAACAATCTGGTCGACCAGTTGTCGACCTTCACCGACGAGGTCACGCGTGTGGCCAGTGAGGTCGGCACCGAGGGCAAGCTGGGCGGACAGGCCCGGGTGCGCGGTATGTCCGGTTCGTGGAAGGACCTGACGGAGTCCGTCAACACGATGGCGAACCGGCTGACCGCGCAGGTGCGGGACATCGCCCTGGTGACCACCGCGGTCGCCCGGGGTGATCTGTCACGCAAGGTCACCGTCCATGTGGCCGGCGAGATGCTGGAGCTCAAGAACACCGTCAACACGATGGTGGAGCAGCTGTCCTCCTTCTCCTCCGAGGTGACCCGGGTCGCGCGCGAGGTGGGCACCGAGGGCATTCTGGGCGGTCAGGCGCAGGTGCCCGGGGTGGCCGGTGTGTGGAAGGAGCTCACCGACTCCGTCAACACGATGGCGGGCAACCTGACCGCCCAGGTGCGCGGGATCGCCCAGGTCACCACGGCCGTCGCCAGCGGTGACCTGTCGCAGAAGGTCACCGTCCCGGCACGCGGTGAGGTCGCTCAGCTCGCCGAGACGATCAACCAGATGACCGAGACGCTGCGGATCTTCGCGGACGAGGTCACGCGCGTGGCCAACGAGGTGGGCGCGGAGGGGCGGCTCGGCGGCCAGGCCAATGTGCCGGGTGCCGCGGGCACCTGGAAGGACCTGACGGACTCCGTCAACACGGTGTTCCGGAACCTGACCACGCAGGTGCGGGACATCGCGGCTGTGACCACGGCGGTGGCCAGTGGTGATCTGTCGCAGAAGGTCACGGTCGACGTGGCCGGCGAGATGCTGGAGCTGAAGAACACCGTCAACGGCATGGTCGACCAGTTGTCGTCGTTCGGTGCCGAGGTCACGCGCGTGGCCCGGGAGGTCGGTGTCGAGGGTGAGCTGGGCGGTCAGGCCCAGGTGCCGGGCGCGGCCGGTACATGGAAGGACTTGACGGACTCCGTCAACACTGCATTCCGCAACCTCACCGGCCAGGTCCGCAATATCGCCCAGGTGACCACGGCGGTGGCCAACGGTGATCTGTCGCAGAAGGTCACGGTCGACGTCTCCGGTGAGATGCTCCAGCTGAAGAACACCGTGAACACGATGGTGGACCAGCTGTCGAGCTTCGCCGACCAGGTCACGCGGATGGCCCGGGACGTGGGCACGGAGGGCCGGCTGGGCGGTCAGGCCCGGGTGGACGGCGTCTCGGGCACATGGAAGGAGTTGACGGACTCCGTCAACTTCATGGCGGGGAACCTGACCTCGCAGGTGCGGCAGATCGCCCAGGTGACGACGGCGGTGGCGCGGGGCGATCTGTCCCAGAAGATCGATGTCGACGCGCGCGGCGAGATCCTTGAGCTGAAGAACACGATCAACACGATGGTCGACCAGCTCTCCGCATTCGCCGACCAGGTGACCAAGGTGGCCCGCGAGGTGGGCACGGACGGCCGGCTCGGCGGTCAGGCGCAGGTGCCCGGTGTGGCCGGTGTGTGGCGTGACCTGACGGACTCCGTGAACGGCATGGCGGGCAACCTCACCGCCCAGGTCCGCAACATCGCCCAGGTCGCCACGGCGGTGGCCCGGGGTGACCTCTCCCAGAAGATCACCGTGGACGCGCGCGGGGAGATCCTGGAGCTCAAGAACACCCTGAACACGATGGTCGACCAGCTGTCGTCGTTCGCCCAGGAGGTCACGCGTGTGGCCCGCGAGGTGGGCACCGAGGGCATCCTCGGCGGTCAGGCCGAGGTGCAGGGGGTCGCGGGCACCTGGAAGGACCTCACGCAGTCCGTGAACTTCATGGCGAACAACCTGACCATCCAGGTCCGCAACATCGCCGAGGTCACGACCGCGGTCGCCAAGGGCGACCTGTCCAAGAAGATCACTGTTGACGCGAAGGGCGAGATCCTTGAGCTCGTCACGACGGTCAACACCATGGTTGATCAGCTGTCCAGCTTCGCCGAGCAGGTGACCCGGGTGGCCCGTGAGGTGGGCACGGAGGGCATCCTGGGCGGTCAGGCGCATGTGCCGGGTGTCACGGGCATCTGGAAGGACCTCAGCAACAACGTGAACCTGATGGCGAACAACCTGACCATGCAGGTGCGCAATATCTCCCAGGTCTCGGCGGCCGTCGCCAACGGCGATCTGACGCGGCAGGTGACGATCGAGGCGCGGGGCGAGGTGGCCCAGCTCGCCGACACCATCAACACCATGGTCAAGACGCTGAGTTCGTTCGCGGACCAGGTCACCAAGGTGGCCCGTGAGGTGGGCACGGACGGCATCCTCGGCGGTCAGGCGCATGTGCCGGGTGTGGCGGGTACCTGGAAGGACCTCACCGAGTCGGTGAACCAGATGGCGTCCAACCTGACCGGTCAGGTGCGCAACATCGCGATGGTCACCACGGCCATCGCCAAGGGTGACTTGACGAAGAAGATCGACATTGACGCCCGTGGTGAGATCCTCGAACTCAAGACGACGATCAACACCATGGTTGATCAGCTGTCCAGCTTCGCCGAGGAGGTCACCCGGGTCGCCCGCGAGGTGGGCACGGAGGGACAGCTCGGCGGCCAGGCACGCGTGCGTGACGTGGACGGCACCTGGCGCGACCTCACCGAGTCCGTGAACGAGATGGCCGGAAACCTGACCCGGCAGGTGCGTGCCATCGCGCGCGTGGCGACCGCGGTGACCCGCGGCGACCTGAACCTGAAGATCGACGTGGACGCGTCCGGTGAGATCCAGGAGCTGCAGGACTACATCAACAAGATGATCGCCAACCTGCGGGACACCACCATCGCCAACAAGGAGCAGGACTGGCTCAAGGGCAACCTCGCCCGCATCTCCGCACTGATGCAGGGCCGTCGCGATCTGGAGGACGTGGCCTCGCTGATCATGAGCGAGCTGACCCCGGTGGTCTCCGCGCAGCACGGCGCGTTCTTCCTCGGTATGCCGCTGGTCGACGGCAAGGACCCGGGCGCGGAGGGCGAGGACGCGTACGAGCTGCGCATGCTCGGTTCGTACGGCTACTCGATGGGCTCCATGCCGACGTCGTTCCGGCCGGGTGAGGCGCTGATCGGGACGGCCGCCCAGGAGAAACGCACGATCCTGGTGGAGAACGCGCCCAGCGGCTATCTGAAGATCTCCTCCGGGCTCGGCGAGGCGCCGCCCGCACAGGTGATCGTGCTGCCGGTGCTGTTCGAGGGCAAGGTGCTCGGCGTCATCGAGCTGGCCTCCTTCACGCCGTTCACGCAGATCCAGAAGGACTTCCTCAACCAGATCGCCGAGATGATCGCGACCAGCGTCAACACCATCTCCGTCAACACCAAGACGGAGGTGCTGCTGAGGCAGTCCCAGGAGCTGACCGAGCAACTGAGGGAGCGGTCGGCCGAGTTGGAGAACCGGCAGAAGGCGCTCCAGTCGTCCAACGCCGAACTGGAGGAGAAGGCCGAGCTGCTGGCCCAGCAGAACCGCGACATCGAGGTGAAGAACACCGAGATCGAGGAGGCGCGGCAGGTCCTGGAGGAGCGCGCGGAGCAGCTGGCCGTGTCGATGCGCTACAAGAGCGAGTTCCTCGCCAACATGTCGCACGAACTGCGTACGCCGCTCAACTCACTGCTGATTCTGGCCAAGCTGCTCGCCGACAACGCCGAGGGGAACCTCTCCCCGAAGCAGGTCGAGTTCGCCGAAACGATCCATGGCGCCGGCTCCGACCTGCTCCAGCTGATCAACGACATCCTCGACCTGTCGAAGGTCGAGGCGGGCAAGATGGACGTCTCTCCGACGCGTATCGCGCTGGTCCAGCTCGTCGACTACGTGGAGGCCACCTTCCGGCCGCTGACCGCCGAGAAGGGCCTGGATCTGTCCGTGCGGGTGTCGCCGGAGCTGCCGGCCACGCTGCACACCGACGAACAGCGCCTCCTGCAGGTGCTGCGCAACCTGCTGTCCAACGCGGTGAAGTTCACCGACTCCGGGTCGGTGGAACTGGTGATCCGGCCGGCCGGCTCGGGAGTGCCGGTGGCGATCCGGGAGCAGCTGCTGGAGGCAGGGTCGGTCAGCGACCCGGACGCGGAGCTGATCGCGTTCTCCGTGACCGACACCGGTATCGGTATCGCGGCGAGCAAGATGCGGGTGATTTTCGAGGCCTTCAAGCAGGCGGACGGCACGACCAGTCGCAAGTACGGCGGCACGGGCCTCGGGCTGTCGATCTCGCGGGAGATCGCACAGCTGCTCGGTGGTGAGATCCACGCGCAGAGCGAGCCGGGACGCGGTTCGACGTTCACGCTGTATTTGCCGTTGCACCCGAGTGAACTGCCGCCGCAGGGCTATCAGCAGCCGGTGCCCGCGCTGGAGGCGGGCGACCTGGTCGCCTCCGCGGCGCGGTTGGAGCTGGCCGGCTCGGACGTCGAGATGCCGGCCGAGGTGAAGTCGTACCAGGAGACGCAGAACGGCGCCGCCGCGCTCTTCCGGCGCCGCCGCCGGGGCGCTCCGGGGGCCGAGGAGCGGACGGAGGCGTGGACGGTCGGCGAGCAGCACGCGGCGCCCCGGACGCGCCGCGGGGTGCGGTTCGGCGGTGAGAAGGTGCTGATCGTCGACGACGACATCCGCAATGTGTTCGCGCTCACCAGCGTTCTGGAGCAGCACGGCCTGTCCGTGCTGTACGCCGAGAACGGCCGCGAGGGCATCGAGGTCCTGGAGCAGCACGACGACGTGGCGGTCGTGCTGATGGACATCATGATGCCCGAGATGGACGGGTACGCGACGACCACGGCGATCCGCAGGATGCCGCAGTTCGCCGGGCTGCCGATCATCGCGCTGACCGCCAAGGCCATGAAGGGCGACCGGGAGAAGGCGATCGAGTCGGGTGCATCCGATTATGTGACGAAGCCGGTCGATCCCGACCACCTGCTGACGGTGATGCGGCAGTGGATGCGAGAGGAGTGACGGGCGGGCGCGGGCCCGGGGCGAACGCCGTGGGAACCTTCGGTGTACGAGCGGAGTTGTTGACTCAGGGTGGCCGAACCCGTGTAGAAGTGCGGGATTCGGGGAACCTTCTGGTCTCCCGCTGCGTTTCTGCTACGTGCACAGTGACATCGCGGTGACAGGGTGTGGCGACGGTCGGGGTGCGGCTACCATGACCGGCACAAGGACGGGCGGCGATAGGGAGTCGTCCCCTGGGGCGGCGCCCGGTGTACCGCCGGGGCGAGGAGGGCGGGCCATGGTGCAGAAGGCCAAGATCCTCCTGGTCGATGACCGGCCGGAGAATCTGCTGGCGCTGGAGGCCATCCTCTCTGCGCTCGATCAGACGCTGGTGCGGGCATCGTCCGGGGAGGAAGCGCTCAAGGCACTGCTCACGGACGACTTCGCGGTCATTCTGCTGGACGTCCAGATGCCGGGCATGGACGGTTTCGAGACCGCCGCGCACATCAAGCGACGGGAGCGGACCCGGGACATCCCGATCATCTTCCTCACCGCGATCAACCACGGCCCGCACCACACCTTCCGCGGATACGCGGCGGGCGCGGTCGACTACATCTCCAAGCCGTTCGATCCCTGGGTGCTGCGCGCCAAGGTGTCCGTGTTCGTCGAGCTGTACATGAAGAACTGCCAGCTGCGGGAGCAGGCGGCGCTGCTGCGGCTCCAGTTGGAGGGCGGCGGCAAGGGCACGGTCGGAGCCGGCAAGGAGCCGGCGGGGCTGCTCGCGGAGCTGTCCGCGAGGCTCGCTGCCGTCGAGGAGCAGGCCGAGGCGCTGTCCAAACAGCTGGACGACGACTCCGCGGACGCGGCCGCGGTGGCCACCGCGGCCCATCTCGAACGCAAACTCACCGGGTTGCGTCGCGCACTCGACGCCCTGGAACCGGGCACGGGCACCGGTGCCCCCTCGGTCCCCACGCAGAACTGACGCCCGTCTCGCCCGCAGTTGCGCATGAGAGCGCGTCAGTTTCGCGTTCCGGCAAGGGCGACACGATCGGGTGAAGCACCAAGCACACGTGTCCACTGTCGTCTCCACCGGTAATCTCATTTCCATGGCCTCACGTCCCTCCGCAGCGAAGAAGCAGCCAGCCAAGAAGGCGGCCGCTCCCGCGAAGGCACCGGCGAAGAAGGCCGCCGCGAAGAAGGCCCCCGCCAAGAAGGCCGCGGCGAAGAAGTCGCCGCCGCCGAAGCCCGCGCCGAGCCCCACCGGGGGCATCTACCGGCTCGTGCGCGCCCTCTGGCTCGGGCTCGCGCATGCCGTGGGCGCAGTCTTCCGCGGCATAGGGCAGGGCGCGAAGAACCTCGACCCGGCGCACCGCAAGGACGGCGTGGCTCTGCTGCTGTTCGGCGTCGCGCTGATCGTCGCCGCCGGCACCTGGGCCGATCTGCGCGGTCCCGTCGGCGACCTCGTCGAGATCCTGGTGACCGGCGCCTTCGGGCGTCTCGACCTGCTCGTGCCGATACTGCTCGCGGTCATCGCGGTGCGCTTCATCCGCCACCCCGAGAAGCCCGAGGCCAACGGCCGCATCGTGATCGGCTTGTCCGCGCTCGTCATCGGCGTGCTCGGGCAGGTCCACATCGCCTGCGGTTCGCCCGCACGCGGTGACGGCATGCAGGCGATAAGGGACGCCGGCGGTCTCATCGGCTGGGGAGCGGCGACCCCGCTGACCTACACGATGAGCCAGGTCCTCGCCGTACCGCTGCTCGTCCTGCTCACGATCTTCGGGCTGCTCGTCGTCACCGCCACCCCGGTCAACGCCATCCCGCAGCGGCTGCGGGCCCTCGGCGTGCGGCTCGGCGTCGTACACGATCCCGTGGAGGACGGCCTCACCGACGACGACGAGCGCTACGAGGAACAGTGGCGCGAGTCGCTGCCCGCACGCTCCCGCAGGCGCCGGAGCGCCCCGGAGGACTACGACCCCGACGGCGCCGAGCAGGAGGTCCTGGCCAAGCGCCGCGGCCGCCCCAGGCGTTCCGCGGTGCCGCAGCCCGCGATGGACCGGCAGCTGGACGCCGTGGACATCGCCGCGGCGGCCGCCGCCGACCTCGACGGCGCCGTGCTGCACGGCATGCCGCCCTCCCCGCTGGTGGCCGACCTCACCCACGGCGTGAGCATCGGCGACCGTGAGGAGACGACACCGGCCCCCACCCCCGTCCCGGCCCCGGCCAGGCGGCCCCGGCAGGAGAAGCTCGCGGTCGAGCAGGCCGTACCCGACCTGACCAAGGCGGCCCCCGAGGAGGCGCGCGACCTGCCGCCGCGCGCCGAGCAGCTCCAGCTCTCCGGCGACATCACCTACTCCCTGCCCTCGCTCGACCTCCTCGCCCGCGGCGGACCCGGCAAGGCGCGCAGTGCCGCCAACGACGTGGTCGTCGACTCGCTGCGCCAGGTCTTCGCCGAGTTCAAGGTGGACGCCGACGTCACGGGCTTCACCCGCGGACCGACGGTCACCCGGTACGAGGTCACGCTCGGCCCCGCCGTGAAGGTCGAGCGGATCACCGCGCTCACCAAGAACATCGCGTACGCCGTCGCCAGCCCGGACGTGCGGATCATCAGTCCGATCCCCGGCAAGTCGGCGGTCGGCATCGAGATCCCGAACACCGACCGGGAGATGGTCAACCTCGGTGATGTGCTGCGCCTGGCGGACGCGTCCGAGGACGACCACCCGATGCTCGTCGCGCTCGGCAAGGACGTCGAGGGCGGCTATGTCACCGCCAACCTCGCGAAGATGCCGCACATCCTGGTCGCCGGAGCCACCGGTTCCGGCAAGTCCTCGTGCATCAACTGCCTGATCACGTCCGTCATGGTCCGCGCGACCCCCGAGGACGTCCGGATGGTCCTCGTCGACCCCAAGCGCGTCGAACTGACCGCCTACGAGGGCATTCCGCACCTGATCACGCCGATCATCACCAACCCGAAGCGGGCCGCCGAGGCGCTCCAGTGGGTCGTACGGGAGATGGACCTCAGGTATGACGACCTGGCCGCGTTCGGCTTCCGGCACATCGACGACTTCAACGAGGCGATCCGCAACGGCAAGGTGAAGCTGCCCGAGGGCAGCGAGCGGGAACTCCAGCCGTACCCGTACCTGCTGGTGATCGTCGACGAGCTCGCCGACCTGATGATGGTCGCGCCGCGTGACGTCGAGGACGCGATCGTGCGCATCACCCAGCTCGCGCGCGCGGCCGGCATCCACCTGGTGCTGGCCACGCAGCGCCCCTCGGTCGATGTCGTCACCGGCCTGATCAAGGCCAACGTGCCCTCGCGGCTCGCCTTCGCGACCTCGTCCCTGGCCGACTCCCGCGTCATCCTCGACCAGCCCGGCGCCGAGAAGCTCATCGGCAAGGGCGACGGTCTGTTCCTGCCGATGGGCGCCAACAAACCGACCCGTATGCAGGGCGCGTTCGTGACCGAGGACGAGGTCGCCGTCGTCGTCCAGCACTGCAAGGACCAGATGGCACCGGTCTTCCGGGACGACGTCACCGTGGGCACCAAGCAGAAGAAGGAGATCGACGAGGACATCGGCGACGACCTCGACCTGCTGTGCCAGGCGGCCGAACTGGTGGTCACCACACAGTTCGGCTCGACGTCCATGCTCCAGCGCAAGCTGCGCGTCGGCTTCGCCAAAGCCGGGCGGCTGATGGACCTCATGGAGTCCCGGAACATCGTCGGACCCAGCGAGGGCTCCAAGGCGCGCGACGTTCTGGTGAAACCCGATGAGCTGGACGGCGTCCTCGCTGTGATACGCGGGGAGTCTGAAGGGTAGGGATATGTCCGCCCGCCGGACCGGTAGGAGCCGGGTGGAGACACGGTCGTGATCCACCCGTTAGTGATCCGCGGGCAACCGTTTCCCTGCAACGTACGTCAAGTTGAGCGAGAGGACAGGCGCGGGTTCCACACTGGGTTCGTGCCTGGCCCGTCATCGGGATGACCGGCCATACCGATGGCGTACAAAGTCATACCGCCCGGTTGCCTCACCCTTTCGTACCCCCCCTAGACTGAATCTCCAGCACAGGTGGCTAAAACGCTCGAAAGGCGCCCCCGTGTCCATCGGCAACTCCCCTGAAGACGAGCGTCCGTTCCACGACGTGTCCGAGGAAGCCCGCACCTCGGTCGGGCGCGCCCTCCAGCAGGCGCGCATCGCGGCCGGGCTCACCGTCGACGACGTCAGCAGTGCCACTCGCGTCCGTATCGCCATCGTGCATGCCATCGAGGCCGACAACTTCGTTCCCTGTGGCGGAGACGTCTACGCCCGCGGGCACATCCGGACCCTGGCCAGGGCCGTGCACGTCGACCCGGCCCCGTTGATCGAGCAGTACGACGCCGAGCACGGCGGGCGCCCCGCGCCGACGCCGGCCGCCCCGCTGTTCGAGGCGGAACGTATCCGCCCCGAGCGCCGCGGACCCAACTGGACCGCGGCCATGGTCGCCGCGATCGTCGTCGTGATCGGCTTCGTCGGCTTCACCGCGTTCAAGGGCGGCGACGACGGCAGCAACGCCAAGGACCAGGTGGCCCAGGGCGCCTCGCCGACGGCCGACAAGTCCGCCTCGCCCACACCGAAGAAGAGCAAGCCCGCCGACAAGCCCGAGCCGTCGGACAGCGCCATCGCGGCCGCGCCGCAGGACAAGGTCACGGTCCAGGTGAGCGCCGTCAACGGGCGCAGCTGGATCTCCGCCAAGGACCACAACGGCCGGATGCTCTTCGACGGGCTCCTGAAGAAGGGCGACTCGAAGACCTTCCAGGACAGCTCGAAGATCAACCTCATCCTCGGCGACGCCGGCGCGATCCAGCTCTACGTCAACGGCAAGAAGATCGAGGACGCCTTCCAGCCGGGCGCCGTGGAGCGCCTGACGTACACGAAGGGTGACCCCGAGGTCGGATAAGAGGTCCGATCGGTCGAGAACGCACGGGGTTGGCCAAGATCGGCCAACCCCGTCGACGTGGGCTGTCAGTGGGACGAAGTAGTCTTGAGCCCATGCCTGAACGCCGTACCGTCGCACTCGTCACTCTTGGCTGCGCCCGTAACGAGGTGGACTCGGAGGAGCTCGCAGGCCGTTTGGAGGCGGACGGCTGGCAGCTCGTCGAGGACGCCTCGAACGCCGATGTCGCCGTGGTCAACACCTGTGGCTTCGTCGAGGCCGCCAAGAAGGACTCCGTCGACGCCCTCCTGGAGGCCAACGACCTCAAGGAGCACGGCAGAACCCAGGCCGTCGTGGCCGTGGGCTGCATGGCCGAGCGGTACGGCAAAGAACTCGCCGACGCCCTCCCCGAGGCCGACGGCGTGCTCGGCTTCGACGACTACGCGAACATTTCCGACCGCCTGCAGACCATCCTGGGCGGCGGCATCCACGCGGCCCACACCCCGCGCGACCGGCGCAAGCTGCTGCCGATCAGCCCGGCCGAGCGCCAGGACTCGGCGACGGAGGTGGCCCTGCCGGGTCACGGCGCCCCCACGGACCTCCCCGAGGGCCTTGCCCCGCAGTCCGGCCCCCGTGCGCCCCTGCGTCGCAGGCTGGACGGTGCCCCGGTCGCCTCGGTGAAGCTCGCCTCCGGCTGCGACCGGCGCTGCTCCTTCTGCGCCATCCCGTCCTTCCGCGGCTCCTTCATCTCCCGCCGCCCGAGCGATGTGCTGAACGAGACGCGCTGGCTGGCCGAGCAGGGCGTCAAGGAGATCATGCTGGTCTCCGAGAACAACACCTCCTACGGCAAGGACCTGGGCGACATCCGTCTCCTGGAGTCCCTGCTGCCCGAGCTCGCCGAGGTCGACGGCCTCGAGCGGGTGCGCGTCAGCTACCTCCAGCCGGCCGAGATGCGCCCGGATCTGATCGACGTGCTGACCTCCAGCCCGAAGATCGCCCCGTACTTCGACCTGTCCTTCCAGCACTCCGCGCCCGACGTGCTGCGCTCGATGCGCCGCTTCGGGGACACCGACCGCTTCCTGGAGCTCCTGGACACCATCCGCGGCAAGGCCCCGCAGGCCGGTGTGCGCTCGAACTTCATCGTCGGCTTCCCCGGCGAGAGCGAGGCCGACCTGGCCGAACTGGAGCGCTTCCTGAACCATGCGCGCCTGGACGCCATCGGCGTCTTCGGCTACTCCGACGAGGAGGGCACGGAAGCGGCGACGTACGACAGCAAGCTCGACGAGGACGTCGTCGCCGAGCGCCTGGCCCATATCTCGCGGCTGGCCGAGGAACTCGTCTCGCAGCGGGCCGAGGAGCGCCTCGGCGAGACCGTGCACGTGCTCGTCGAGTCCGTCGACGAGGAGGAGGGTGTCCACGGCCGTGGGGCGCACCAGGCCCCGGAGACGGACGGCCAGGTCCTGCTCACGAGGGGCGAAGGTCTGTCCGTCGGTCGTATGGTCGAGGCGAAGGTGGTCGGTACGGAGGGTGTCGACCTGGTGGCCGAGCCCCTGCAGGACTCGTTCGCGTGCGGTGAGGAGGCGGGCAGATGACCGGAGTACCGGCATCCGCCGCGGGTGGTTCCCCGGGCGCGCAGGGCGCCACGGGCTCCGCCGCCGCTTCCGGTGCCGCCCCCGGCTCTGCTTCTGCCTCTGCTTCCGGTACGTCCGGTAAGGGCTCCGACCCGCAGGGCGGGGCGAGGCCCGCGCGCGGCGGGAAGCTGGCGGCCGCGGCCGTCAACGAGGCCAGCCTGTGGAACGTGGCCAATCTGCTGACCATGCTCCGGCTGGTTCTCGTCCCCGGCTTCGTGGCGCTCATGCTGGCGGACGGTGGCTATGACCCGGCGTGGCGCTCGCTCGCCTGGGCCGCCTTCGCCATCGCCATGATCACCGACCTGTTCGACGGCCATATCGCGCGCACCTACAACCTCGTCACCGACTTCGGGAAGATCGCCGACCCCATCGCCGACAAGGCGATCATGGGAGCGGCGCTGATCTGTCTCTCCGCGCTGGGCGATCTGCCGTGGTGGGTGACGGGGGTCATCCTCGGCCGGGAACTGGGGATCACGCTGCTGCGCTTCCTGGTCATCCGGTACGGCGTCATTCCCGCGAGCCGCGGCGGCAAGCTCAAGACCCTCACCCAGGGCGTGGCCGTGGGCATGTACGTGCTGGCACTGACGGGATGGCTGGCGACCCTGAGGTGGTGGGTGATGGCCGCGGCGGTCGTCCTGACCGTGGTGACCGGCGTCGACTATGTGAGACAGGCCATTGTGCTGCGCAGGCAGGGAATCGCCGAGCGCGAGGCGGCGTCGGAGGAGACGGAAGCGTGAATTCTGCGGCCGCCGAACTGGTGCGACTACTCACGGTGAGGGGTGAGACGCTCGCCGTCGCGGAGTCGCTCACCGGCGGTCTGGTCGCCGCGGAGATCACAACGGTCCCCGGGGCCTCCAAGGTCTTCCGTGGATCGGTCACCGCCTACGCCACCGAGCTGAAGCATGAGCTGCTGGGCGTCGACGCCACCCTGCTGGCCCAGTCAGGTGCGGTGGATCCGCAGGTCGCGGCCCAGATGGCGGCCGGAGTACGGAAGGCGCTGGGGGCCGACTGGGGCCTTGCGACGACCGGTGTGGCCGGTCCCGATCCACAGGACGGCAAGCCCGTCGGGACGGTCTTCGTGGCCGTCGACGGCCCCTTCGGGGCGCACTCCGGTTCCGCCGGTGGCGGAAAAGTCGAGGCCCTGCGGTTGAACGGTGGCCGCGCGGAAATTCGTATGGAGAGTGTACGGAGCGTACTCGCACTGCTCCTGAAGGAGCTTGCGGGCGAACAGACCGGAAATGAGCGGGCACAGGATACGGAACAGAACGGGGGGTTTTGATGTTTGCAGCCCTGAGTGAACACGACATCGCTCCCCGCACGGCCGCGGCGCGAGGCGGTACGGTGGGGCGTGAAGGATGCGGCTACGCGGTCCGAGGAGGGAGCCACCGATGATTCTGCTCCGTCGCCTGCTTGGTGACGTGCTGCGTCGGCAGCGCCAACGCCAGGGCCGTACTCTGCGCGAAGTCTCCTCGTCCGCCCGAGTCTCACTCGGCTATCTCTCCGAGGTGGAGCGGGGGCAGAAGGAGGCTTCCTCCGAACTGCTCGCCGCCATCTGCGACGCGCTGGACGTACGGATGTCCGAGCTCATGCGGGAAGTGAGCGACGAGCTCGCCCTCGCCGAGCTGGCCCAGTCTGCCGCGGCCACCGAGCCCGTACCCACGCCGGTTCGCCCGATGCTGGGTTCCGTCTCGGTGACCGGTGTGCCACCGGAGCGGGTGACCATCAAGGCGCCTGCCGAAGCGGTGGACGTGGTCGCCGCGTGACGTTCACGCGCGTGGCTCTGTGACGCAACACGTGTGAGGCCCCGGCCGGGGCTTCTCCGGGGAGACCCGGGGGAGTGCCGCCGGGGCCTTCGTGCGGTTCGCCACACTTTCCGGTGGTCTGGTTTGCGTCCATTTGCCGGTATGGGGTGGAGCCGTCATGGTGGAGGGATGTGGCGGGGCGGAGCCAACGGAGGATGCGCATGTACGTCGTGAAGAGCACGCTGTCCGACGCGGACCGCAAGACCGTGTCCGAGGCGCTGCAGGGTGCGCTCGTCGACCTGGTGGACCTCTCGCTGGCCGCGAAGCAGATCCACTGGAACATCGTCGGTCCCCGCTTCCGGTCGATCCACCTCCAGTTGGACGAGGTGGTCGACTCCGCCCGGACCCACTCCGACACGGTGGCGGAGCGGGCGTCCACGTTGGGAGTCCCGCCCGACGGACGCGCCTCCACGGTGGCGGCCGGCAGCGGCATCGGGGCGACACCCGCAGGCTGGGTCAAGGACACGGACGCGGTGGGGACGCTCGTGGATGCACTCGGACGGGTGATCACACGGATGCGGGAGCGGATGGAGGCGACCGGGGAGGCGGACCCGGTGTCGCAGGACATCTTCATCTCGATCACGGCGGATCTCGAGAAGCATCACTGGATGTTCCAGGCGGAGAACGCATGAGCGTGCCTCTGACGACGGCTGCCGCCCGGACACCCAGCCCTGTTGTCGCCCTGTGTTGCATCGATGAGCCCTTGGTGCGCCTCTCAGGAGTGTGAGGCGGCGATCTGGCGTCCGGCTGGAGGTGGCGGCCATGGTGGGGCGGATAGTGCGGTGGGGGGCTGCTCTGGGGCTCGGGGTGGTGTGGTGGTGGGCCGCGCTTCGGCTGGCGTCGGGGGCGGACACGGGGGTGCTGGAGGGAACCGTGGTGGCAGGCGGGTGGGGGCTGAGCCTGCTGCCGGTGCACTGTGTGCCCAAGATGCGGGCCGTGAGGGCCGTGGGTTCGGGGCGATGGGTGGCGGCCTGGCGGGCGGGGAGCGTGACGACCGCTACCACGGCATCGCCACACCCCCGTTCGGGCGCAGGATCTGACCCGTCGTGAACGACGAGGCGTCGGACGCCAGATAGAGCACGGCATGCGCGATGTCGTCCGGCTCGCCGACCCTGCCGAGCGGTGACATCCGGGCCATGCGCGACTCGACATGCGCCTGTGTCTCACGGTCGTGACGTTCGGTCATGGGCGTACGGACCCAGCCCGGGGCGACGGCGTTGACACGTATGCCGTGCCGGCCGACCTCGTTCGCGAGGGTCTTCGTCAACTGGACCACGGCCGCCTTCGCCGCGCCGTAGCAGAGCAGCCCCGGTCCGCCGGTGTCGACGGCGCCCGAGGCCATGGTGATGATGCTGCCCGCGGTGCCCTGGGCGAGCATCAGCCGGGCCGCCTCCTGGCAGGCGTACAGCACGCCTTTGAAGTTGACGTTCAGCACCCGGTCGAGATCCTCGTCCCGGGTCTCCAGGACCGGGCTGCTGTGCATGATCCCGGCGATCGCCGCCATCACGTCCAGGCGCTCGCAGGACCGCACGGCCTGAGCCAACCGCACCCGGTCGGTGACGTCGAGAAGATGGGTCCGGGCGCTGCTGCCCCGGTCCTTGATCAGGGTGGCCGTGCCGTGCAGTCCGTCCGCGTCCAGGTCGGCCAGGTGCACGGTCGCACCCGCCTCGGCGAGCAGGACGGCACAGGCCCGGCCGATGCCCCCGGCGGCGCCGGTGACGAAAGCGGTGCGTCCGGTGAGGTCGTACGCCTTGACGGGCATGAAGCGACGGTACGAGTGTTTCTGATGGATCGTCAATTGCCGGTACGGGGACGGAACCGGCGGGCCTGCGGGGAGCCCGGTGCCGGGGCGGGGCCCTGCTGGCAGCCCGGGCACCAGTAGGTGGGGCGCTCCCGGGAGCCGTCGCCCTGGTCGGCCGCGCGGACCGGGGTGTGGCAGCGCAGGCAGGGGCGGGGTGCGCGGCCGTACACGAACAGGTCCTGGCCGCGTCGGCCCGTGGTGCTGCGCACCGGGCGGTCGCGGTTCGCCTCCAGGAGCTTCCTGGCGAGCGCGGGCAGCTTGGCGGCCCGGTCGGTGGGCAGTGCGCCCACCGG
Organism: Streptomyces sp. HUAS 15-9; assembly: GCF_025642155.1. Classification (NCBI taxonomy): domain Bacteria; kingdom Bacillati; phylum Actinomycetota; class Actinomycetes; order Kitasatosporales; family Streptomycetaceae; genus Streptomyces; species Streptomyces qianjiangensis. The sequence goes on from NZ_CP106798.1 coordinate 6,440,532, forward strand.
GAGCCAGGGGGTGGCGCCGAGCAGGAAGCAGAGCTCGCTCTTGTACACGTTGCCGATGCCGGCCAGATTGCGCTGGTCGAGCAGGGCCTCCCCGAGGGGGCGGGTGGGGTCCGCGAGGAGATTGGCCAGGACCTGGTCGGGGTCCCAGTCCGGGCCCAGGAGGTCGGGGCCGAGGTGCCCCACGGCACGGGACTCGTCGGTGGTGCGCAGGAGGTCGAGGACCGGGAGCCGGTACCCCACCGCGGTCCGCTCCGCGTTGCCGAGGATCACGCGGATCTGGTGGGCCGGGCCGCCGCTCCAGCGCTGGGCGTTGGCGTAGACCTTCCAGGATCCGTCCATCCTGAGGTGCGAGTGCAGCGTCAGGCCGCCCTCGATCCGGGTGAGCAGGTGCTTGCCGCGCGGGGTGACCTCCAGCACCGTACGGCCGGTGAGGTCGACCGTGGCGTACTTGGGCACCCGTAGGTCGCTGCGGGTCAGCACCCGGCCCGCGAGCGCGTCGTGCAACCGCCTCGCGGTCTGCCAGACCGTGTCACCCTCGGGCATGGCTCAAGGGTGACATGCCGGTCGTCCCGCCGTTGCCCCGCGGATCATGCCCTGAGCCGCAGTCCGCGCGGGGTCGCGATGAAGCCCGCTCCTTCCAGGAGGGCACCTATGGGGGAGGTCAGGGCCGAGGCGCCGTTGACCCGCTCCACCGTGACCGTGCCGAGGGTGCCCGCGCGGGCGGCCGCCGCCAGGGCCTCCGCGGCTGACCGCAGGCGGGGATCGTCGCCCGCCTCCGTGTCCGGGGCGGAGGGCCAGGCCAGCAGCGTCTTGCCGCCGCGCTCCATGTAGAGGGTCAGCTCGCCGTCCACCAGCACCACCAGCGAGCCCGCCTTGCGCCCCGGCTTGTGCCCGGCCCCGGTCGGCGGCTCGGGCCAGGCGAGGGCGGCGCCGTAGGCGTTGGCGGGGTCGGCCGCGGCGAGGACGACGGCCCGCGTGTCGGCGGAGGGGGTACGGGTACGGCGGTCGCCGTAGCCGGAAGCGTAAGGGGCGGTCGGACCGCCCCGGGGGCCGCCGTAACCGGGCGCGGCGAAGTCCCGGGGGGAGACATGGTCGCCCGGTGCGGTGCGGTGGTCTGCTGGCCCGTCGAAGTAGCCGTCGAAGTCGGCGTCGAGGGCGGCCGGGTCGAATCCGGTGTCGGCCTGGCCGAAGGGAGCCGGGAAGACGGTGTCGTCCGATTGCCCGAAGCCCGGCGAGCCGCCGTTCCCGGGGCCCGTACCGGGCAGGCCCTCGCCCCGCTCGCGGGCATTGGCCACCGTGCGCAGGCGGTCCACCGCCCCGTCCATCGCGAACTGGGCCGCACCGAGCCCCTCCACGACATAGCCGCGCCGGGCCTGGCCGCTCTCCTCGAAGGCGGACAGGATCCGGTACACGGCGGAGAAGCCGCCCTCGACGCCCTCCGCAGAGACCGCTCCCCGGGTGACCACGCCGTGCCGGTCGAGGAGTGCGCGGGCCAGGGCGTGGGCGCGCACGGTGGCGTCCGGCTCACGCTGGGGGAGCAGCGACCAGCGGCCGGCCACGGTCGGCGGTCCGGTGCGCGAGGCGGTGCGGGCGGCCGCGGTCAGGGAACCGTAACGCCCGCGCGGGACCGTGCGCTTGGCGCGATGGGCCGTGGAGCCCGCGGTCCGGCCGGAGCCCAGGAGGGAACGCATCGGTGCGAGCGTGTCGTTCGTGAGCCGTCCGGACCAGGCCAGGTCCCAGACGACGTCGGCCAGTTGAGGGTCGGTGGCGTCAGGGTGTGTGGTGGCCCTCACCTGGTCGGCGATCTGACGGAAGAACAGGCCGTAGCCGCCGGACAGCGCGTCCAGGACGGACTGGTGAAGTGCGGTCAGCTCCAGGGGATGGGGCGGCGGCAGGAGCAGCGGGGCTGCGTCCGCCAGATGGAGGGAGACCCAGCCGTCCTTGCCGGGCAGCGCGCCCGCTCCGGCCCACACCACCTCGCCCGCGGAGGTGAGTTCGTCGAGCATCGCCGGGGTGTAGTTCACGACGCGGGACGGCAGGACCAGCTTCTCCAGGGCGGACGCGGGCACGGACGCGCCCTGCAACTGCTCGATGGCACGCACCAGTCCGTCGATACCGCGCAGGCCGTGGCCCTTGCCGATGTGCTGCCACTGCGGCAGGAACTGCGCCAGCGCGGCGGGCGGCACCGGCTCCAGCTCGTGCCGCAGGGCGGCCAGCGAGCGGCGGCGCAGTCGGCGCAGCACGGCCGCGTCGCACCACTCCTGGCCGATCCCCGCGGGGTGGAACTCGCCCTGCACGACACGGCCGCCCGCGGCGAGCCGCTGCAGAGTGCCCTCCGTGACCGCCACGCCCAGGCCGAAGCGGGCGGCCGCCGTGGCCGAGGTAAACGGGCCGTGTGTGCGGGCGTACCGGGCCAGAAGGTCGCCCAGCGGGTCCTTGACCGGCTCGGTGAAGGCCTCGGGGACGCCGACCGGCAGCGCCGTGCCCAGGGCGTCGCGCAGCCGGCCCGCGTCCTCGACGGCCGCCCAGTGCTCGGCGCCGGCGATCCGCACCCGGATGGCGCGGCGGGCTCCGGCCAGCTCCTCGGCCCACTGTGGCTCGGCACCCCGCTCCGCCAGTTCGGCGTCCGTGAGCGGGCCCAGCATCCGCAGCAGGTCGGCGACGCCTTCGACGTCCTTGACGCGGCGGTCCTCGGTGAGCCAGTGGAGCTCCCGCTCCAGTTCGGTCAGCACGTCCGCGTCGAGCAGTTCGCGCAGCTCCGCCTGGCCCAGTAGCTCGGCCAGCAGCCGCGAGTCCAGGGAGAGCGCCGCGGCACGGCGCTCGGCGAGCGGGGAGTCTCCCTCGTACAGGAACTGGGCCACGTACCCGAACAGGAGGGAGCGCGCGAAGGGGGAGGGCTCGGGGGTGGTGACCTCGACCAGGCGCACCTTGCGGGACTCGAGGTCGCCCATCAGCTCGACCAGGCCGGGGACGTCGAACACGTCCTGGAGGCACTCGCGCACCGCCTCCAGAACGATCGGGAACGAGCCGAACTCGCTGGCCACCTGGAGCAGCTGGGCCGCGCGCTGGCGCTGCTGCCACAGCGGGGTGCGCTTACCGGGGTTGCGGCGCGGCAGCAGCAGCGCGCGGGCGGCACACTCGCGGAACCGGGACGCGAACAGGGCTGAGCCGCCGACCTGGTCGGTGACGATCTGGTCGACCTCGCCCTTGTCGAAGGCGACGTCCGCCGCGCCGACCGGAGCCTGGTCGGCGTCGTATTCCGTGCCGGCCTTCCGCGGCTCCTGGTCGAGCAGGTCCAGGCCCATCAGATCGGCGTCGGGCAGCCGCAGCACGATGCCGTCGTCGGCGTGCATGACCTGCGCGTCCATGCCGTACCGCTCGGAGAGGCGGGCGCCGAGGGCGAGCGCCCACGGGGCGTGGACCTGGGCGCCGAACGGGGAGTGCACGACGACCCGCCAGTCGCCCAGTTCGTCGCGGAAGCGCTCCACGACGATCGTCCGGTCGTCCGGGACGTGGCCGCAGGCCTCGCGCTGCTCGTCGAGGTAGGACAGGACGTTGTCCGCGGCCCAGGCGTCGAGGCCCGCGGCGAGGAGACGCAGGCGGGCGTCGTCCTTGGGCAGCGAGCCGACCTCGCGCAGGAACGCGCCCACCGCGCGGCCCAGTTCGAGCGGGCGGCCCAGCTGGTCGCCCTTCCAGAAGGGGAGGCGGCCGGGCACGCCGGGGGCGGGGGAGACCAGGACGCGGTCGCGGGTGATGTCCTCGATGCGCCATGAGCTGGTGCCGAGCGTGAACACGTCACCGACCCGGGACTCGTAGACCATCTCCTCGTCGAGCTCGCCGACCCGCCCGCCGCCCTTCTTGGGATCCGCCCCGGCGAGGAAGACCCCGAACAGACCGCGGTCGGGAATCGTGCCGCCGGAGGTGACGGCGAGGCGCTGGGCGCCCGGACGGCCGGTGATCGTCCCGGTCACGCGGTCCCACACCACGCGCGGACGCAGCTCGGCGAAGGCGTCGGACGGGTAGCGGCCCGCGAGCATGTCGAGGACCGCCGTGAAGGCCGATTCGGGGAGCGAGGCGAAGGGCGCGGCGCGGCGGACCGCGGCGAGCAGGTCGTCGAACTGCCAGCTGTCCAGGGCCGTCATCGCGACGAGCTGCTGCGCGAGTACGTCCAGGGGGTTGGCGGGCACCCTCAGGGACTCGATGGAGCCGGAACGCATCCGCTCGGTGACCACCGCGGCCTGCACCAGGTCGCCCCGGTACTTCGGGAAGACCACGCCGGTGGAGACCGCGCCCACCTGGTGTCCCGCACGGCCGACCCGCTGCAGTCCGGAGGCCACCGACGGCGGGGACTCGACCTGGACGACCAGGTCCACCGCACCCATGTCGATGCCCAGTTCGAGGCTGGAGGTGGCCACCACGGCGGGCAGGCGGCCCGCCTTCAGATCCTCCTCGACCAGGGCGCGCTGCTCCTTGGAGACGGAGCCGTGGTGCGCGCGGGCGATCACCGGGGGCGCGCCCTGGGCCGCGCCCGAGCCGCCCATGAGCTCGGCGGGGGAGTGGTGCTCCTCCAGGGGCTCGCCGGTCGCGCGCTCGTAGGCGATCTCGTTGAGCCGGTTGCACAGCCGCTCCGCGAGACGGCGTGAGTTCGCGAACACGATCGTCGAGCGGTGGGCCTGGACCAGGTCGGTGATCCGCTCCTCGACATGCGGCCAGATCGAGGGCCGCTCGCCCCCCTCGTTGCCGTCGGCCACCGGGGAGCCGCCCAGCTCGCCCAGGTCCTCGACCGGGACGACGACGGAGAGGTCGAACTCCTTGCCGGACTTCGGCTGGACGATCTCCACCTTGCGGCGCGGGGAGAGATAGCGGGCCACTTCGTCCACCGGGCGGACCGTCGCGGACAGACCGATGCGGCGGGCGGGCCGGGGCAGCAGCTCGTCCAGCCGCTCCAGGGAGAGCGCCAGATGCGCGCCGCGCTTGGTGCCCGCGACCGCGTGCACCTCGTCCAGGATCACCGTCTCCACGCCGGTCAGCGCATCGCGCGTGGCCGACGTCAGCATCAGGAACAGGGACTCCGGGGTGGTGATCAGGATGTCCGGCGGGCGTGTGGACAGGGCGCGGCGCTCGGCGGCCGGGGTGTCGCCGGAGCGGATGCCGACCTTGATCTCGGGCTCGGGCAGGCCCAGGCGCACGGACTCGTGGCGGATACCGGTCAGCGGGCTGCGGAGGTTGCGCTCGACGTCGACCGCGAGGGCCTTCAGCGGTGACACGTACAGAACGCGACAGCGTTTCTTCGGGTCGGCCGGCGCGGGCGTGGAGGCGAGCTCGTCCAGCGCGGCGAGGAAGGCGGCCAGCGTCTTGCCGGAGCCGGTCGGGGCCACCACCAGCACGTCCGAGCCCTCGCCGATGGTCTGCCACGCGCCCGCCTGGGCCGCGGTGGGCGCGGAAAAGGCCCCCGTGAACCAGCCGCGGGTCGCGGGGGAGAAGCCGTCGAGGGCTCGGTGTGCGGAGCTGACCATGCGTCCATCCTGCACCCGCGCACTGACAATCCCGCTGACCTGGGAAAACCGGACCGAACCCGATGGCCGGTCCGCCCGCGGGCGGCCGCTGGTCGGTGGGTGTGCAGGAGAATGACCGCATGGCGGGATCGGGTGAGCGGGCGAGGCACTGGCAGTACGAGGAACTGCCCGGCGTCGACCTGTTGTGGGCCCGGTACATCCGCAAGACCTTCGTCCGGCACACCCACGAGAACTTCGTGATCGCCGCCATCGCCGACGGCGTCGAGGTCTTCCACCACGGCGGGTCCGACGTCCAGGTCGGCGCGGGAGCGCTCGCCCTGGTCAATCCGGACACCCCGCACACCGGACGGGCGGGTGTTCCGGAGGGCTGGCGGTACGGGGCGGTCTACCCCTCGCCCGAGGTGGTGGGCGCCATCGCGGCCGAGACCACCATGATCCGCGGCACCCCCGGCTTCGTCAGTCCCGTGCTCGACGATCCGTACACGGTCGGCCTGGTGCACCAGGTGCTGCGCGCCGCCGACGAGGGCAACGCGCTGGCCGCCGACACCCTGCTGCGGGTGGCCGTGACCCGGCTGCTGCGGCTCAACGGCGGGCCGCTGCCGCGGCGCGAGGTGCGCACGGCCGGGGCCCGCACCGCGGCACGGGCGCGTGCCGTGCTGGAGGAGCGGATGACGGAGCCGCCCACCCTGGAGCGGCTGGCCGCCGACCTGGGGACCAGTCCCTTCGCGCTGCTGCGGGCGTTCCGTGACTCCTACGGCATGCCGCCCCACGCCTGGCTGACCGACGCCCGGGTGCGCCGGGCACGGCACCTGCTGGACGCCGGGACCGCACCCGCGGAGGCGGCCGTCACCGTCGGCTTCACCGATCAGTCGCACCTCAACCGGCACTTCGCCCGGATCGTCGGCGTGCCCCCGGGGGCGTACCAGCGAGAGCGCAAGAACGTACAAGACCTGGGGCGCGGACCGCTCGTAACGTCCGACGCGTGGCACAACAGACAGCTCTCGCAGACATACGCGCCGACGACGGAGGGAAACCGGATGCCGCCGTCGTACGCGACGCCCTCGGAGTCGGGGTCGCCGTAGGACTGTCCGGGTTCGCCTTCGGGGTGACCTCGGCCGGCAGCGGACTGAGCCTGCTGCAGACCTGTGCGCTCAGCCTCCTGGTGTTCACCGGCGCCTCGCAGTTCGCCCTGGTGGGGGCGCTGGCCGCAGGAGGCAACCCGCTCACGGCGGCCGCGGGTGCCTTCTTCCTCGGGGTGCGCAACGCGTTCTACGGGCTGCGGCTGTCGCAGTTGCTGGCCCTCCCGCGCGCGGTGCGGCCGTTCGCCGCCCAGTGGGTGATCGACGAGACGACGGCGGTGGCGCTGGCGCAGCCGACCCGGCGCGCGGTGCGGATCGGCTTCACCGTCACCGGCCTCAGCCTGTACCTGCTGTGGAACCTCACCACGCTGCTCGGCGCCCTGGGTGCCAAGGCCATCGGCGACACCGAGGCGTGGGGCCTGGACGCGGCCGGACCCGCCGTGTTCCTGGCGCTGCTCGCCCCCATGGTGAAGACCGCCACCGAGCGCGCCGTCGCGGCCCTGGCGGTGCTGCTCGGACTTGGCCTGCTGCCCGTCCTGCCCGCCGGTGTGCCCGTCCTGGTGGCCGCGCTCGCGGCGCCGGTCGTCCTGTGGGCGGAGGGCCGCCGCAGGGGCCGTACCCGACACGACGTACCCGACGACGCACCAGAGGAAGACCGTTGAACACCTGGATCGCGATCGGCGTGACCGCCCTCGGCTGCTACGCCGTCAAGCTCGCCGGACTGCTCGTGCCCGCGGGAGCCCTGGAGCGCCCGCTGGTCAAGCGGCTCGCCGCCCTGCTGCCTGTCGCTCTCCTCGCCGCCCTCACGGCCCAGCAGACCTTCGCCCACGGGCACGCGCTGGTGCTGGACGCCCGGGCCGCGGGGCTCGCGGCCGCCGCCGTGGCGCTGGTGCTGCGTGCCCCGTTCCTGCTCGTCGTCGCGGCGGCCGTGGTGGTCACGGCGGGGGTGCGGGCCGTCGGAGGATGACGGTGCCCCGGCTCAGCCCACGAACCGGCCGTACGCCCTGAGGGTGCGCAGGGCCTCGATCGTCACCACGGGGCGGGCCTCCAGCGCCGTGCCGGGCGCCCACTGACGCCAGCGCACCGGCCAGCCGCCGTCCTCCTGCTGCTCGGCCGTGAGGAAGTCCAGGGAACGTGTCATCTCCTCGTCCGTGAACCACGCGCGCGCGAGCGACTGCGGTGTCCTCGCGAAGTCGTGCGGGAAGTGATGCTCGCCAGGGGCATAGCCCGGAGCGACGGGGTACTCCTCGAGCCGCTCCGGGTCCAGTGCCGCGAGCCGCTGCTCGCGCACCAGGCGGCCCAGGCGGTCGGCGGCCGCCTCCGCGCGCGGGCGGTCGGGCACCGAGTCCAGGAAAGCCACCGCGGCCTCTACCTCGTAGGGGTGGGACTCCTCCAGGCCGTTCACGGCCTGCCAGCAGAAGTCGGTGGCCCGGAACAGCCAGGCGTGCCACACCTCGTTGCGGTGCAGCAGGCCCACCACCGGTCCGGTGGCCAGCAGCTCGCTCGGCGGGTTGTCCACGATCGGGATGAACGGGGCCGCCGGATAGCCGCGCTGGCTGGGATGGATCGCCGGCAGGGCGCCGTCGGAGGTGGAGACGGACGTCAGATAGCGGCACACCCGCTCCACCCGCTGCCCGCCGCACCGTCCCACGGCGTCCAGGACGCGCAGCGCGTGGCCCGTGTGCAGCGGCTGGCTCACCGGGCCGCGCAGATCGGGCTCGAGAGCATGGCCGTACCCGCCGTCCTCGTTGCGGTAGGCGTCCAGCGCCGTCTCCACCGGATCGGCACCGCCGTTCAGGAAGTGGAAGGCGAACAGGCGCTGCTCCAGCACGCGCGCGGTGAGCCAGACGAACTGTTCGGCGCGGATGAGCGGTGTGCGCGCCGGGGACACAGGGTGGAGTGGAGAAGCTCCTGTTTCGGGCATGCGTCAGACCGTAGGACGGAAAGCGGTCTCGCAAGGCGGTCCCCGGCAGGGCCCACCCCAAGGGGCGGGATACTGGTGTCATGCGGTTGACGGTCTTCTGGCAGCGGATGGCGGAACACTTCGGAGTGGGGTACGCCGAGACATTCGCGCGCGATCATGTGATGTCGGAGCTGGGCGGACGCACGGTGCACGAGGCGCTGAACGCCGGCTGGGAGGCCAAGGACGTATGGCGGGTGGTCTGCACCGTCATGAACGTGCCGGGGGAGAGGCGCTGACCGGTAACGAAGATCGCGGGCCGACAGCGGGCTGTCAGCGGCGTGGGCGACACTTGCACCGTGGCCCCCACTGACGACACCGGGCAGCTCGCCCAGCACGCATCCCCGTTCGGTACGACGCCGCCCGCCCGGACCCCGGCCGAGGGCGCCGCCGGACCGGCCGCCCGCATGCCGCGCTGGCTGCCGCGCGCCATGGTGCTCGCGCTCGCCCTCGTCGCCGTGTTCCAGCTCGGCAGCTGGGCCTTCCACCAGCTGACCGGGCTGCTGATCAACATCCTCATCGCGTTCTTCCTGGCCCTCGCGATAGAACCCGCGGTGAGCTGGATGTCCGCCCACGGAATGCGCAGGGGACTCGCCACCTTCCTGGTCTTCCTCGGCCTGATGATCGTGACCGCGGGCTTCATCACGCTGCTCGGGTCGATGCTCGCGGGCCAGATCGTCAAGATGGTCGAGGGCTTCCCCGGCTATCTCGACTCGTTGATCAACTGGGTCAACCAGACGTTCCACACCGACCTCAGACGCGTGGACGTCCAGGAAGGGCTGCTCCACTCCGACTGGCTGCGCAAGTACGCGCAGACCAGCGCGGCCGGTGTGCTCGACGTCTCCGCCCAGGTGCTCGGCGGTCTGTTCCGGCTGCTGACGGTCACCCTCTTCTCGTTCTACTTCGCCGCCGACGGGCCGCGGCTGCGCCGCACCCTGTGCTCCGTCCTGCCGCCCGCCCGGCAGGCCGAGGTGCTGCGCGCGTGGGAGATCGCCGTGGACAAGACCGGCGGCTACCTCTACTCGCGCGGCCTCATGGCGCTCATCTCCGGGATCGCGCACTACATCCTGCTCCAGGCCCTGGGCGTGCCGTACGCGCCCGTGCTGGGCGTCTGGGTGGGTCTGGTCTCGCAGTTCATCCCCACCATCGGCACGTATCTCGCGGGCGCGTTGCCCATGTTGATCGCGTTCACGGTCAACCCCTGGTACGCGGTGTGGGTGCTGGCCTTCGTCGTGGTCTACCAGCAGTTCGAGAACTATGTGCTGCAGCCCAAGCTGACCTCGAAGACCGTCGACATCCACCCGGCGGTCGCCTTCGGGTCCGTCATCGCGGGCACCGCACTGCTCGGTGCCGTCGGCGCCCTGATCGCCATCCCCGCGGTCGCCACGCTGCAGGCCTTCCTGGGCGCGTATGTGAAGAGGTACGAGGTCACGGACGACCCCCGGGTGCAGGGGCACCGCACACGCGGGGCGTCCGGTCCCGGCCTGATGGCGCGTGCGCGTCGGCTGTGGGCGGGGCAGCCGGGGCCGACGGAGCCCGGGGCGGGGCTTCCGGAGGAGTCTTCCTGACGCACGGGTTCAGTACGTGAGGACCGCCCACACCCCGGCACCGGCCACGGCGGCCGCGTAGCAGCCGACCGCGACGGCCACGATGCGCTGCCGTGTCCGCTCGCTCCAGGACGTGTGCGACAGCAGCCACGCCAGCGTCGGCAGGATCAGGACGGCGTGCAGGCTCACTCCGTGCAGCGGCTTGAGCGGGGCCGTCGAGTGGTACGCCGCCTCCTGGTGACCGGTCCGGGTGAGCACCACACCGCGGGCGATCATCGCGGCGCCCGAGGCCAGCCCCACGAGCAGGATCGCGAACCCGGAGCGCACCGCGAGCGGCATGCCCGCCGGGCCCGTCGCCCGGTTCCGGAACGACGCCACGGCGAAGACGGTGAGCAGCACCACGAGCACACCGCCGCCCACCGCGAGCGTCATGGACACAGCCGTGTCGAAGGGGGTCTCCATGTCGAGGTGCGAGGGCACCCGGCGCCACGCCTGAAGGGTGATGCCGCCGACCTCCACCACACAGTCGGCGGCGATCACGACGAGCAGCACGGTGCGCAGCCGCTGCCCGACGCGCAGATACGACGTGACCCAGGTGACCGCGATCAGCGTCACCCCGAAGGAGAGCCCGAACGTGACGGGCTTGCGCCAGGAGACAGGACCGTCCCAGGGACCGCCGTCGACCGCGAACACCACCAGGTGCGCCAGACCGGAGGCGACGAGAAGCAGACCGGTCGCGTGACAGAGACGCTCGACGGCGTGCCGGGCGTCGATGGACGGCAGGTCCTTCATGGACCGCGGGTTCCTCTGGGACTGTGACGGGGACGGAAGCATGGCTCAAGGCTCCCGGGGGCGTCCCGCGCGGTCGTCGTCCGGTCGAAGACAACTGTCGTACACCGCCCGGAGTAGCCGCGCGGGCCGGGCGGCGTTGGGCCGGTGTCGGGTGCGCGGCAGTGGCTTCGGCAGGGGCTTCGCCAGGGCCACGACGAAGCATCGCAGGTGGCGCCTGGTGCGCTTGACATAAAAATCGAACATCCATTCTTATGGAGGCTCGGGCGAGGCTCTCGACGGGGATTTCGACACGGTTTGGGTGGAGAAGTGTCCGAGTTATCCACAGGCCGGGCCGGCGTCGGGGCGCATTGTCAGTGGCAGGCGTTAGCGTCTTTGACGTGAAGCGATCGACTCAAGCAAACCGGGTGGAACCCATGGCAGGAACCGACCGCGAGAAGGCGCTCGACGCCGCGCTCGCACAGATTGAACGGCAATTCGGCAAGGGCGCGGTCATGCGCATGGGCGAGCGGTCGAAGGAGCCCATCGAGGTCATCCCGACCGGGTCGACCGCGCTCGACGTGGCCCTGGGCGTCGGCGGACTGCCGCGCGGCCGCGTCGTGGAGATCTACGGCCCGGAGTCCTCCGGTAAGACGACCCTGACCCTGCACGCCGTGGCGAACGCACAGAAGGCCGGCGGTCAGGTCGCGTTCGTGGACGCGGAGCACGCCCTCGACCCCGAGTACGCGCGCAAGCTCGGCGTCGACATCGACAACCTCATCCTCTCCCAGCCCGACAACGGCGAGCAGGCCCTGGAGATCGTGGACATGCTGGTCCGCTCCGGCGCCCTCGACCTCATCGTCATCGACTCCGTCGCCGCGCTCGTCCCGCGCGCGGAGATCGAGGGCGAGATGGGCGACAGCCACGTCGGTCTGCAGGCCCGTCTGATGAGCCAGGCCCTGCGGAAGATCACCAGCGCGCTCAACCAGTCGAAGACCACCGCGATCTTCATCAACCAGCTCCGCGAGAAGATCGGCGTGATGTTCGGCTCCCCGGAGACCACGACCGGTGGCCGGGCGCTGAAGTTCTACGCCTCGGTGCGCATCGACATCCGCCGCATCGAGACCCTGAAGGACGGCACGGAGGCGGTCGGCAACCGCACCCGCTGCAAGGTCGTCAAGAACAAGGTCGCGCCGCCCTTCAAGCAGGCCGAGTTCGACATCCTCTACGGCCAGGGCATCAGCCGCGAGGGCGGTCTGATCGACATGGGCGTCGAGCACGGCTTCGTCCGCAAGGCCGGTGCCTGGTACACGTACGAGGGCGACCAGCTCGGCCAGGGCAAGGAGAACGCGCGCAACTTCCTGAAGGACAACCCCGACCTGGCCAACGAGATCGAGAAGAAGATCAAGGAGAAGCTGGGCGTCGGAGTGCGGCCGGAGGAGCCCACGGCCGAGCCGGGCGCCGACGCCGTGGTCGCGGCCGGTACGGACGCCGGGAAGACGGCGCCCGCCCCGGCAGCCGGCAAGGCCGCCAAGCCCAAGGCCGGCGCAGCCAAGAGCTGACCCGTGACACGACGAACCGACTGGGCCGAGTACGCGCACCCCGACGCTCCGCGGGAGCGGCGGGGGAGAGCCGGCGCGGGTCCTGCCTGGACGGGCGACGGCGCGGGGGGCGACGGCGCGTCCGCCACCGGGCCGTACGGGGGTGACGGCCCGTACGGCGACGATCCGCGCGGCGGTTCACGGCGCGGTGGCCGTGGGACGCGTGCCCGGGGCGGCTCGCGCGGACGGCGCGGGCGCGGTGGCTTCGGTGAGGCATCCGGTGCGGTGCCTGATGAGGACGGGGACTCCTTCTCCTCGTCGAGGGCCGAGAAGAAGGAGCACCCGGGGGACCCGGCTGAGCGGGCGCGGGCGATCTGTCTGCGCCTGCTCACCGGGACCCCGCGCACGCGGAAGCAGCTCGCGGACGCCCTGCGCAAGAGGGAGATCCCGGACGAGGTCGCGGGCGAAGTGCTGTCGCGGTTCGAGGAGGTCGGCCTGATCGACGACAGCGCGTTCGCCGACGCCTGGGTGGAGTCCCGGCACCACGGCCGGGGGCTGGCCCGGCGCGCGCTCGCGCGTGAACTGCGGACCAAGGGCGTCGACTCGACGCTGATCGACGAGGCCGTCGGCCGGCTCGACTCCGAGCAGGAGGAGGCGACCGCCCGCGAACTCGTCGTCCGCAAGCTGCGCGCCACCCGCGGCCTCGACCGCGACAAGCGGATACGGCGCCTCGCGGGGATGCTCGCCCGCAAGGGGTACTCCGAGGGCATGGCTCTCCGGGTGGTCCGGCAGGCGCTGGAAGAAGAGGGCGAGGACATGGAGTTCCTCGAGGGCGAGGAGTCCTGAGCCACCGTCGGCCGCCCGACCGGGCGGTCCGCTCCTATTGGTGGCCCGCTCCTCTTGGTTGAGGGCCTTCGACCGAGGGGCCTTCGTGAGGGCCTAGATCCCTCACGTGATCCGCCGCGTGCTCGCCGACCGGGCGTACCGCTTCCCGGCGACCATCGCCCACTCGCCCCTGGCGACGCCTGCCGGGCCGCTCCTCCATGGACGGGGTGGGGTTAACCCCCGTCCGAAGAGGCCGGAGCACCGCAGTGCACAGGCACCTGTGCACAGACGACTGTGTATGCATGCCCCTACCGCCCGTTCCCGTCGAGCTCTCCGACCTTGCCGCGCTCAAGGCGCTCGGCCACCCGCGTCGGCAGCGCATGCTCCAGCACCTCACCCTGCACGGCCCGGCGACCTCCGCCACGCTCGCCCGCGCACTGGGGCTGAACACCGGCTCGACCAGCTACCACCTGCGTGAACTCGCCAGGTACGGCTTCGTCGAGGAGACCACCGCGGCCGTCGGCCAGGGTCGGGAACGCTGGTGGCGGGCCGTCCCCGGCGACCTGCGCTTCCCGCCGCGCAGCCGACAGAGCGCGGAACTCCGGCACGTCATGGACGAGCTGAACCACCACGCCTACGCCGCCGATCTGGAGCTCTTCGAGCAGCTCCAGCTGGACGCGGAAGAGGGCGACCCATGGGCGGACGCCTTCCCCTGCTCGCGCGGCACCATCCGGCTGACCCTGCCCGAACTCCATGAGTTCTTCGAGGAGTACATCGCCCTCCTCAACCGCTACAAGCGCCCCGAGGCCGACACCCCGCCCGACGCCCGCACCGTACTCACACGCCTGCTCGCCTTCCCCGCCCCGGCAGACCACAACACCCGGACCGACAACAGAAAAGAGACCCGGCCCTCATGATGCTGCGCTACGCCCTCCGGACCGTCCGTGCCCGCAAGGCCGGATTCCTCGGCGCCTTTTTCGCCCTGATGTGCGCGGCCGCACTCATCACCGCCTGCGGCACGCTTCTCGACACCGGCCTGCGCGGCACGATCCGCACCGAGCGCTACGCGGCGGCCCCCGTCGTGGTCTCCGCCGACCAGAACGTCCACCAGACCACCGTCAAGCACAAGAAGGGCAAGACCAAGATCAAGCACAAGGCGAAACCCATCGCCGAACGTGCCTGGCTCCCGGTCGGCCTGGAGCGCACCCTCGCCCGCACCCCGGGCGCGGCCCGGGTCGTCCCCGAACTGACCTTTCTCGCCGAGCCGTTGACCCCGGCCGGAACCGGCGGCCGTACCGCCTACGGACACGCCTGGGACTCCGCCGCGCTCACGCCGTACCGGCTGATCGCCGGCACCGCCCCCAAGACCGCCACCGACCTCGTCGTCGACCGGTACCTGGCCGCACGCGCCCGCCTTCGGCCCGGTGACCACCTCACCGTGCAGTCGACGCAGTCCCCGCGCCGCTACCGGATCTCCGGAATCGCCGCTCCCGCCACGGACGTACGCCATCAGACGTCGCTGTTCTTCTCCACCGCCGAGGCCCGCCGACTGGCCGCGCACCCAGGGCAGGTGACCGCATACGGCGTTCTCCCCGCCAAGGGCACGGACCCGGACCGGCTGCGACAGGCGGTGGCGCGGACGCTGCACGGCACCACCGCCCAGGTCAGCAGCGGAGACGCCCGCGGCCCCGTCGAGTTCCTGGACGCGGCAGCCGCCCGGACCCGGCTCGTCAGCATGGGCGGTGCGATGGGGGGAACCTCGCTGCTCGTGGCCGTCCTCGTGGTCGTCGGCACCTTCGCGCTCTCCGTCCAGCAGCGCCACCGCGAACTCGCCCTGCTCCGCGCCATCGCCGCCACGTCCGGCCAGATCCGCAGGCTGCTCGGCCACGAGGCCCTGGTCGTCGGCGCGGCCGCGGGCACGGTCGGCGCGCTCCTCGGGCTTCCCCTGGGCGGTCTGCTGCACGATCGGTTCGTCGCCCTGGGGGCCGTCCCCGACACGCTGCAGCACACCGTCAGCGTCTTCCCGCCCTTCGCCGCCCTGGCGGCGACCCTGTTCGGGGCGTGGGCAGCGGCCCGTATCGCCTCGCGCCGGATCGCCCGGATCCGCCCGGCCGAGGCACTGGCCGAGGCCAGGACCGAGCGCGCCCGCACCCCCTGGGGGCGTATCGTCGCCGGTCTGCTGCTGCTCGCCGGCGGAGTCGTCCTCGTCGTCGTCCTCACCTCCTTGCGCACCGAGCCCGCCTCGACTCCCGTGACCTTCCTCGCCGTCGTGGTCCTGTCGACCTCCGTCGCCCTGCTCGGTCCCCTGCTGGTCAGGGCAGCCGCGCTGCTGCTCGCCGGCCCGCTGCGGCTCACCGGTCACAGCGGGCGGCTCGCGACCGCCAACCTGCGCGGGAACGCCGCCCGGATGGCCTCCGCCGTCACCCCCCTCACCCTTCTCATCGGCATGACCTGCACCGTCCTGTTCGTCCAGTCGACCCTCGGCGGCGCCGCCCGGGCCCAGGCCCGCGAGGGCGTCACCGCGGACTGGGTCGTCGCCGCCCAGGGGCCGGGCGTCCCGGCCGGGGCCGCACGGCAGCTTCGTACCCACGACGACGCCGTCACCGAAGTGGTCCGCACGACCGTCCGCGTCGGCCTGGACAAGTACGCCGCCCAGGGCCTCACCCCCGAGGGACTCACCCGCACCTGGGACCCGAAGGTCACCGCCGGCTCCCTCGACCGGCTGACCGGGAACACCGTCGCGGTCAGTGAACTCGCCGCGGATCAGCTCCACTTGAAGCCCGGCAGCACTCTGGAACTCACTCTCGGCGACGGAACGCCCGCCACGCTCACCGTCGCCGCCGTCTACGCCAGGGGTCTCGGCTTCGGCGACATCACCTTCGCGCACGACCTCGTCGCCCACCACGTCGACAACCCGCTCGCCTCCTCCGTCCTCGTCAGCACGACCCGTACACAGACACAACTCGCGACTACTCTCCGTAAGTTCCCAGGACTCCGGATTCTTTCTCCGGCCGCCGCCGACTCGCTCCAGGCCGACCGGCAGCAGGCGAACGCCGAGGTCAACTATCTGGCCATGGGGCTCGTCCTGGCCTTCACGGCCATCGCCGTGGTCAACACGCTCGCGATGTCGGTCTCCGAACGCGTCCGGGAGTTCGCGCTGCTCCGCCTGGCCGGGGCGACCCGGCGCCAGGTGCTCCGGATGCTGCGCACCGAGGCGCTGTCGGTCCTGCTCCTCGCCACGGCGCTCGGCAGCGGCATCGCCCTCGCGGTGCTGACCGCGTTCGGCATCGGTATGACGGGCCGCGCCGCGCCCACTGTCACGCCGTTGCTGTACGTCACCGTCGTCGCGGTCGCCGCCGTTCTCGCCCTCGTGGCCACCGCGCTCCCGGGACGCGTGGCGCTCAGGGTGCGCGCGGTGACGGTGGCGACCGCGAAGGAGTAGCACCGGCGCTCAAGAGCCTCGCCGACCACGGACATGGCCCCGCTGTACTGCCCGCCCGAGGAGTGACCGCGCGTCAGGAGGTGACCGGCAGCCCTGCCGCCCTCCACGCCTGGAAGCCACCGGCCAGGTCCGTCGCCCGGTGCAGGCCAAGGCGGTGCAGGGAGGCCGCCGCCAGGCTGGACGCGTAGCCCTCGTTGCAGACCACCACGACACGCAGGTCGTGGCCGGTCGCCTCGGGGGCGCGATGGCTGCCGCGGGGATCCAGGCGCCACTCCAGCTCGTTGCGCTCCACGACGAGCGCGCCGGGGATCAGTCCGTCCCTCTCGCGCAGGGCCGCATAGCGGATGTCGACCAGCAGGGCCTGGCCGGCCTGTACCGCGTCGTACGCCTCCAGCGGCTCGATCCGCCGGTAGCCGTCGCGCACCCGCTGCAGCAGCTCGTCGATGCCCGCCGGCTGTTCTTCCGGCTGCTCCTCCGCCCCGCTCACTGCCAGTCCTCCGGGCGCTCGACCTGTTCCAGGCGCAGCACCGGTCCGGTGCGGCTGTAGCGGCGGATCCGTGGCAGGGGCGGGTAGTAGGCGTGCACGGAGATCGCGTGCCGGTCGGTGGACTCGTTCAGCACCTCGTGGACGTGGTGCCGGCCGAAGGAGCGGCCCTGCCCGGCCGGCAGCTGCCGCTCGCGGTCCACGTCGTCGGTCAGTTCCAGGGTCCTCCAGCCGTCGGCGGGCAGCCGGACGGCGAGGGAGTTCTCCCTGAGCTCGCCCGTCGCGGCGATGAAGGCGCCGACGGACTCGGCGTGGTCGTGCCAGCCGGTGCCGGTGCCGGGCGGCCAGCCGATCAGCCAGGCCTCGCTGCCGCCGGGGCCCTCCAGTCGCACCCAGGTGCGGCCTTCCGGGTCGAGCGGGAGCGAGGCGATCAGCTCGGCGTCGGCGGCCACCCGCCGTACGAAGTCGAGGAGGTCCGCCTGCGTGGGCGCGGAAGCGGACCCCTGGGCGGGGGGAGTGGCGGAAAGAGCGGGAGAGGCAGACACATACACCGTCCTGAGGTGCGTTCGCTGAGGTGTCGCGCGGCGATGTGGGCAACGGCGTGCGACGGGAAGAGAGAGGGATGGCGAATTCAGCGATGCGAATTCAGCAGGACGTGCGACACACGCAGCCCGCATAGCGGACCAGGTCCATATGGACCCTCCGCCACAGGCGCACATCGGTGTCGGTCACGATCCGGAGTAGACCACGCCGGTGCATGGCGGTCAACCGACAGTCACTATGTGGACCGGAGGGTGACCGCACTCACGGTCAACGCGCGCGGGAGCCCGCCCCGGCCCCGGCCTCTGCCTGCGCCTCCGATTCCGACTCCGTCTCTGTCTCTGTCTCCTTCTCGGCCTTCACCGCCCCACCGAGAGTCGCCTCCGCCGCCGCGTACAGGTCGGCCGGCCGGACCCCGCTCAGCGCGGTGACCAGGTGACCGTCGGGGCGCACGAGCAGCACGGTGTGCGCCGGCGCGCCCGGATACTCCTCCGCGACCAGCAGCTCCGCGGGGTACGGCAGCGCGGTCACCGCGGCGGCCAGCCGGGGCATGAGCCCCGCGGAGACCCAGTGCTTGCGGTCCCACACACCCGTGCCCGGCGCGATCAGCACGACGAGCAGTGCGCCCCGCCCGAGCCGGTCCCGCAGCCGTACGAAAGAGCCGTCCTCCGCCGTGACCCGCACATCGGTCACCGGCGCGCCGGGAGGCGTGTCGATGGAGACCTCCGCCTCCAGGTGCCGGGGCGCGAGCGGTGAACCGGCGTACGAGCCCGGCGCGCCCAGCGTCCCGCGCCCCAGGTGACCGTCCGTGAGCAGTGCCTCATGGCCCCGGCCCGAGCCGGGGACGTACGAGCGCAGCCCGCCACTGCCGCGCAGCACCGGCAGCACCTGGTCGGCGGCGCGCAACCGGGCGGCGACCACCGCGCGCCGCTCCGCCTGGTAGCTGTCGAGCAGTGCCTCGTGCGGTCCGTGGTGCCAGGCCACGGCCAGTTTCCAGGCGAGGTTGTCGGCGTCCCTGAGCCCCTCGTCCAGCCCCTGGGTGCCCAGCGTGCCGAGCAGGTGCGCCGCGTCCCCGGCGAGGAAGACCCGGCCGGCGCGCCACCGGCGGGCGAGGCGGTGGTGCACCGTGTGGACTCCGGTGTCGAGGAGTTCGTACGTCGGTGTGGGGCCGTCCGTCCAGCCCACGAGGGTCTCGCGGACATGGGTCACCAGGAGGTCGGGCGTGACCAGGTCCTTGCCCGGCGGCAGCAGCCAGTCCAGGCGCCACACGCCGTCCGGGAGGGGGCGGGCGGTCACCTCCCCGGCCGAGGGCCAGGACGTCCGCCACGGCGGCATCCGATGGAGCAACGCCTGGCCGGGCCACGGAAGTTCCACGCGCAGCGCGGCGACGGCGTGTCGCTCCACCGCCGTACGGCCGGGGAAGCGGATGTCCTGCAGCTTGCGCACGGTCGAGCGTGGGCCGTCGCAGCCGACCAGATAACTGCCCCGCCACCAGGTGCCCTTGGGGCCCCGGGTGTGCGCGGTGACTCCCGAGCGCTCCTGTTCGATGGTGTCGAGCCGGCTGTCGACGGCGATCCTGACCAGCGGCTCGTCGGCGAGGGCGGTGCGCAGGGTTTCGGTCAGCACGTGCTGTGCCAGGTGCAGCGGAGCGGGTTCGGTGTCGTCGAAGACGAGTTCGCGCATCACCTGCTTGCGCCGCAGAGACCGCCATCCGGCCCAGCGCACGCCCCGCTCGGAGAGCGGGAACCCGGTCAGCCGCTCCATCAGCGCGGCGGTCTCCTCGCGCAGGACGACCGTGCGCGCGGCGCGTGGATCGTTCCTGCCGGGGCCCTCGTCGAGGACGACGGACGGCACCTCGTGACGGGCCAGCGCCAGGGCCGTCGTGAGCCCGACGGGCCCCGCACCGACGATGATCACCGGGTCCACGGCGCGCCGCCCCCTGTCCGCAGCTGTGCCCTGACGGACATGCGTGAACAAGAGGTTGGGGCAGGGTGCACGATCACAGAACGTATGCAACCCATTGGCGGGGTTTGCGTCAAGTGACGGGGGCCGCCGCATGGCTGAGTGTTGATCAGGGCGACCGACGGCCCGGAGCGATGCCTCAGGCCGGAGGTACGGCGGTGTCCGCCTGCCGGGCGATGCGGGCGGCGTGCATCCCACCATCCATCAAGACCCCCTGGACATGACAGCGAGCACTGTCATCAAGCCCGTCCACTGACGGCGGCTGAGGCGTAACACATGTGCGGGCGGCACACTGGTTGTCGCCCGCACATGCGCTCCGTGACTACTTCACCGTGTGTGGTCCGCGTCCCCGTCGACCGGCCCCAAGGGCCCATGGGCCACATCGAGCACACCCGGCTGCTCCGCCGGCTCCGCCGCGGCCGCCACGGCGACCCCGGTCTTCGCACGGCGCCCCCGACGTTCGATCCAGGTCGCGAGCGAGGAAAGGGTGAGGCACATCGCGATGTAGATCGCGCCGACGACGATGGTGACCGCCGTGAACGGGTTCTCTCCGTTGACGACGATGTTGTTGGCCATCGTCCGGGTGGCGTACAGAAGCTCCGTGTACGTGATGACGTAGCCGAGCGAGGTGTCCTTCAGGGTGACGACCAGCTGGCTGATCATCGTCGGCAGCATGGAGCGGACCGCCTGCGGCAGCAGCAGCGTCGTCATCACCTGATGCTTGCGCAGGCCGAGCGCGTACGCGGCCTCCACCTGTCCCCGGGGCACGGCGTTGATGCCGGCGCGGAACACCTCGGCCTGGACACAGCCGTTGTAGACGGTCAGACCGATGACGAGACCCCAGAACGCGGTGTTGTCCCCCACTACCCCGAGGTCGTTCTTGTAGGTCAGGAACAGCACCCACAGGGCATAGATCGTGATGAGCAGTGGGACGGCACGGAACAGCTCGATGAAGCCGGTCGCGAACCAGCGGACCGGCCGGTGCTCCGACAGCCGCGCCACCGCGAGCAGCAGCCCCAGGACCAGGGACAGGACGCCCGCCACGGCGAACACCTTCAAGGTGGTCAGCACGCCGTCACGGATGTTGGTGCGCACGCCCGCGTTGTTGAAGATGTTCCAGACCGCGGGGTCCAGCTGCCCCTTGGCGTCGAGCCGGTACACGGCGAAGGCGAGCAGCGCGAGCAGCGCCAGTGAGCCGAGCACCGAGTAGAGGCGGTTGCGCAGGCGGGCCTTGGGGCCCGGCGCGTCGAACAGAACGCTTGCAGTCATCGCGCGACCCCCAGGCGCCGCTCCAGCAGTCGGAACAGACCGCTGATCGAGAAGGTGATGACGAGATAGGCCAGAGCCACCCACAGGAAGATCCAGGTGATGGGGAAGCCCTTGTCGCTCAGCAGCTTCTGCACGCCGAACAACTCGGTGACGCTGAACGCGCCCGCGATCGCCGAGTTCTTGGTCAGGGCGATGAAGATCGAGCTGAGCGGGGCGATCACGGTCCGCGTCGCCTGCGGCAGGACGATCAGACGCAGGGTCTGGGAGAAGGTCATGCCGAGGGAGCGGGCGGCCTCCGCCTGCCCCAGCGGCACCGTGTTGATGCCCGACCGCACGGCCTCGCAGACGAAGGCCGAGGTGTAGAAGCTCAGGGCCAGCAGGGCCTTCATCCAGGGGCTGAGACCGGGCACGAAGATGACCGGCACGACGAACCACGCGATGAGGAAGAGCAGCGTCAGGGGCGTGTTCCGGAAGAGGGTGACCCACGCGGTGCCGAACATCCGCAGCGGAGGCACGGGAGAGACGCGGAACCCGGCGATGATGACCCCCAGCATCATCGCGACGAGTCCGCTGGCCAGGGTCAGCAGTACTGTGCCGATGAACCCCTCGCGGAAGTCCGCGAGATGGTCGAGCAATACGTTCACGGGGAGGTCCTCGTGGCGGTGTACGGGCAGGGAAGGCCGCGTCCGGGACGGTGCGCCGGGCGGCGTCGCCGGCAGGGGCCGACGGGCCGCCGCCGATCCACAACCAACCGGATCGGCAGCGGCCGGCTCAGTCGACGCCTCGGCGGCGACGTCTCAGCAGCGCTTCAGTAGCGGTTGACGGCCGGCGGCTCCGCGTACGGCGAGCCGGACAGACCGAGCGTCGCCTCGTACGCCTTCTTGTAGTCGCCGTTCTTCTCGTGCTTTTCCAGCGCGTCGTTGACCGCGTCGCGCAAGGCCTTGTCGTCCTTGTTCATGCCGACGCCGTACGGCTCCTGGGTGAACGGCTTGCCGACCACCTTGAGCTTGGTGGGGCGCTGCGCGGCGTAGCCCTTGAGGATGGCGTCGTCCGTGGTGACGGCGTCGACCTCGTTGTTGAGAAGCTGCTGGACGCACTCGGAGTACTTCGACAGCTCGACCGTCTTCGCACCGTACTTGGGCTTCTTGATCTCCTGCAGCGGAGTCGATCCCTTGATGGAGCACACGGTCTTGCCCTTGAGCGAGTCCGGACCGGTGATGCCCTTCTCATCCTTACGGATGAGCAGGTCCGCGCCGGCCTTGAAGTACGGGCCCGCGAAGCCGACCTGCTTCTTGCGCTCGTCGTTGATCGTGTACGTACCGACGTACAGGTCGACCTCGCCCTTGGAGATGGTGGTCTCGCGGACGTTGGAGTCGACGGTCTTGAACTCGATCTGGTCGGGCTTGAAGCCGAGGTCCGCCGCAACCATCCTGGCGATCTCGATGTCGAAGCCGGACCGCTTGCCGGTGGTGTCCTCGAAGCCGAGGAACGGCTGGTCGTTCTTGGCGCCGATGACGAGCTTGCCGGCCTGCTGAGCCTTCTTCAGAGTGGGGGAGTCGATCTTCACGCCGGTGGCGACGGCGTACGTCGGCAACTTCGGCGCGTTCGCTCCCGTGCTCTCGCCGGCGGGCTGGTCGCCCGCGTTGCCGGACTCACCGCCGCAGGCCGTCAGGGCGAGCGCGAGGGCGGTGAGGACTGCCGCGGAGGCAGAGGTGCGGTACTTCATGGTGGACATCCTTCGATTCGGCAGGTTCGGCGTTGCGTGGTTCCGGCTGGTCGTGGGCACCGGTCGGCGGGGGTGGCGCCGAGTCGGTATCAGTGGTGCAGGATCTTCGACAGGAACTCCCGGGCCCGGTCGCTGCGCGGATTGCTGAAGAACTGGTCGGGCGCAGCCTGTTCGACGATCCGGCCGTCGGCCATGAAGACCACTCGGTTTGCAGCCGATCGTGCGAAGCCCATCTCGTGGGTGACGACGATCATCGTCATCCCGTCGCGGGCGAGTTGTTGCATGACCTCGAGGACCTCGTTGATCATCTC
Source organism: Streptomyces sp. HUAS 15-9 (assembly GCF_025642155.1). Lineage (NCBI taxonomy): Bacteria > Bacillati > Actinomycetota > Actinomycetes > Kitasatosporales > Streptomycetaceae > Streptomyces > Streptomyces qianjiangensis. The sequence goes on from NZ_CP106798.1 coordinate 6,463,502, forward strand.
GGGGTCCAGGGCCGAGGTCGGCTCGTCGAAAAGCATGACCTTCGGACCCATGGCCAGAGCGCGCGCGATGGCGACGCGCTGCTGCTGGCCACCGGAGAGCTGTGCCGGGTACTTGTCGGCCTGGGTGCCCACGCCGACCCGGTCGAGCAGGGTGCGGGCCTTGTCCTCGGCCTGCTTCTTGTCGGTCTTGCGGACCTTGATCTGGCCCAGCATCACGTTCTCGAGCACGGTCTTGTGCGCGAAGAGGTTGAACGACTGGAAGACCATCCCGACGTCCGCCCGCAGCCGGGCCAGCTCCTTGCCCTCTTGGGGCAGTGGCTTTCCGTCGATCGTGATGGTGCCCGAGTCAATGGTCTCCAGGCGGTTGATGGTGCGGCACAGGGTGGACTTCCCGGACCCGGAGGGCCCGATGACCACCACGACCTCGCCGCGGGCGATCGTGAGATCGATGTCCTGGAGTACGTGCAACGCGCCGAAGTGCTTGTTGACGCTCTGCAGGACGACCAGGTCGCCGGTCGCGGCCATGTCTTGCTTGGCCACCGATACTTCGGTCATCGCTTTCGGGCTCCGTCCTCCTCGGTTTCGGAGGAATGTAGTAACCCCGCATGACCAGCGTCATTACATCTGAGGGGAATCTGAGCATCACGATCCGATAGCAATCGGACACGTGTCGTAGCAGTGGTGCCCTGGGCACGTATCGGCCGGGTAACGGAACCCGCAGGCAACCGGAACCCGCTTGACGCCATCATCATCCATCGGAGTGACTGCACATGGTGCACGCGCGCGTGCGCGCGTTTTCTACAAGCCGAGAACGAACCAGAACCGTACGACCACGGAACCGGAGGGGGCCGGGATGAGACTGCTGCTCGTCGAGGACGACAACCACGTCGCCGCGGCGCTTTCCGCGGTCCTCGCGCGACACGGATTCCATGTCACGCACGCCCGCAGTGGCGAGGAGGCACTCCAGGCGCTCGTCCCCGAGGGCCCCGGCTTCGGCGTGGTCCTGCTCGACCTCGGCCTGCCCGACCAGGACGGATACGAGGTCTGCAGCAAGATCCGCAAGCGCACCAGCACCCCGGTGATCATGGTCACTGCCCGCTCCGACGTGCGCTCCCGCATCCACGGCCTCAACCTCGGTGCCGACGACTACGTGGTGAAGCCGTACGACACCGGGGAACTGCTCGCCCGGATCCACGCCGTCAGCCGGCGCACCGCCCACGAAGACGCCGTGCCGGGCACCGAGGACGCACTGCGCCTGGGGCCCGTGTGCATCGAACTGCCCACGCGCCAGGTCAGCGTCGACGGTTCGGTCGTCCAACTGACCCGCAAGGAGTTCGACCTTCTCGCGCTGCTGGCCCAGCGCCCCGGAGTCGTCTTCCGGCGGGAGCAGATCATCAGCGAGGTGTGGCGCACCAGCTGGGAGGGAACGGGACGCACCCTTGAGGTGCACGTCGCCTCCCTGCGCGCCAAGCTGCGCATGCCCGCGCTGATCGAGACCGTACGCGGCGTCGGGTACCGACTCGTCGCCCCGGCCGGGTAGCGGGGACGGGTGCGCACACGTCTCCTGCCGCTGCTCATCGTCCTGATGGCGGCCGTGCTGCTCGCACTGGGCCTGCCGCTCGCGGTCAGCGTGGCCGCGGCCCAGCAGCAGAAGGTGGTCGTCGACCGGATCGACGACACGGCGCGGTTCGCGGCGCTCGCCCAGTTCGTCACCGACGGCACCGGGTCCCCGCGCTCGACCGAGGACGACCGTCAGGAGATGCTGCGCCGCGAACTCACCAGCTACTACGGGGTCTACGGCATTCGTGCGGGCGTCTTCTACCGCAACGGTGTGCCGATGGCCAACGCCCCCGACGACTGGTTCCTGCCCCAGAGCGGGGAGGCGCGGGACGCCTTCGACGAGGCGCTGCTCAGCCGCCGCAGCCACGACCCCGAGCAGGTGTGGCCCTGGCAGCGCAGCCACCTCATCGTCGCCTCGCCGGTGATCCGGGACGGGGACGTCGTGGCGGTCGTGCTCACCGACTCGCCCACGGGGCCCATGCGGTCGCGGACGCTGAGTGGCTGGCTGCTGATCGGGGCCGGTGAGATCGCCGCGATGCTGCTGGCCGTGGGCGCCGCGCTACGGCTGACCGGCTGGGTGCTCAAGCCGGTACGCGTGCTCGACGCCACCACGCACGACATCGCCACCGGGCGGCTGAAGTCCCGGGTCGCGGTGGCCGGCGGGCCGCCGGAACTCCGCCGGCTCGCCCGTTCGTTCAACGAGATGGCGGACAACGTCGAGGACGTGCTGGAGCAGCAGCGTGCCTTCGTCGCCGACGCCTCGCACCAGCTGCGCAACCCGCTCTCGGCGCTGCTGCTGCGCATCGAACTGCTCGCCCTCGAACTGCCCGAGGGCAACGAGGAGATCGCCTCGGTCCGTACCGAGGGAAAGCGGCTCGCGCAGGTCCTGGACGACCTGCTCGACCTCGCGCTGGCCGAGCACGCCGAGGCGGACCTGCGGCTGACGGACGTCGGACAGCTGGCCGCCGAGCGGCTGGCCGCGTGGTCGCCGGCGGCCGAGGCCAAGGGGGTCCGGCTGACCGGCGACTGCCCGCCGACCACCGGCTGGGCCGACCCGATCACGCTGTCCAGCGCGCTGGACGCGGTGATCGACAACGCCGTGAAGTTCACACCGGAGGACGGCACCGTCACGGTGACCGTCGCCTCCAACGGCGAGTCCTCGACGGTCGTGGTCACCGACACCGGCCCCGGCCTCACCGAGGAGGAACTCGCCCGCGTCGGCGACCGCTTCTGGCGCAGCGGCCGCCACCAGAACGTCAAGGGCTCCGGCCTCGGCCTCTCCATCACCCGCGCCCTCCTCGCGGCCGGCGGCGGCTCCATCGAGTACGAGCACCATGCCCCGCACGGCCTGAGCGTCACGGTGCGGGTGCCGAGGAGCGAGACGGTGGCTTGAGGCGGCGGAGGCCGCGCACGCTCCCCGTTACGGCTTCACCGACCGGTAGTACCGCCGTGCCCCCTCGTGCAGCCTGAGCGGGTCGGTGTAGATGGCCGTGCGGAGGTCGACCAGTTGCGCGGAGTGGACGTGGGCGCCGATGTCGTCGCGGCTCTTGATGACGGTTCGGGTGACCCACTCGGTCAGCCGGGGGTCCATGTCCTTGCGGGTCATCAGCACGTTGGACACCGCGATGGTGGCCACCGTCGACCCCTCCTGGACGGACGGGTACGCCGACTCGGGCATGTTGGTGGCCCGGTAGTAGCGGGTGGTGTCCCCCTCGGCGTGGAGCCTGCTGACCACGCCGCCGTCGATCGGGACGAACCTGAAGTCGAAGGTCTTGGTGAGCTGGGCCAGACCGTTCGTGGGCAGCCCGCCGGACCAGAAGAACGCGTCGATCTTCCCCTGCGCCAGCCTGCCGGGCCCGGTGTCGATGCCGTCGGACACCGGCGTGATGTCCTTCCTGGGATCGATCCCCGCGGCCTTGAGCAGCCGGACGGCGATCAGCCGCACCCCCGAGTTCGGCAGCCCTATCGCCACCCGCTTGTGCTTCAGGTCGGAGAGGGACCTGACACTCGAGTCACGCGGCACGATGAGCTGGACGTAGTCGTCGTACAGCCGCGCCACACCGCGCAGCCGCCCGGCACCGCTGAGGCGCTGGAGCTCGTACGACTCCACCGCGTCGGCCGCCGCGATGGTGAAGTCGGCCTTCCCGGTCGCCACCCGCCGCACGTTCTCCTGCGAACCCGCGCTGTTCAGGAGCTTCACTGTCAGACCCGGCATGTCCCTGCCGAGTTCGGTGCGCAGCCGCTCGCCGTATTGCTGGTAGACGCCCCGGGGTGTGCCGGTGCTGAAGACGATCGTCCCGCTCGGCGGCTCCTCGCCGAGCGGCAGCAGCCACCACAGCAGCAGCCCGAACGCGACGAAGCCGGCGGCCGCGCCCTGGAGCGCGTGGCGCCTGCCGATACCGGGGAAGACCTTGGACATGCGCGCGATCCTGCCAGCCGCCCGCGGTCCTGACCAGCGCCGGGTTCGCCGCGGGGGGAATGTCGGTGGCGGCCGCTAGAGTCGCCGTATGAGCAGTTCCTCGCCCGCCGACCTCGTCCGTGAGTTTCACCTCGCCTTCGGCCTCGACGCCCGCAGCAGGCCGACGGAGGTGTCCGCCGAGCTGGCCGCGCACCGCGGGGAGCTGCTCGCGGAGGAGGCCGCGGAGGTTGCCGAGGTCGCGGTTTCCGGCCCGCTCGACCGGCTCGCGCACGAACTGGCCGACGTCGTCTACGTGGCCTATGGCACGGCCCTGGTCCACGGCGTCGACCTGGACGCGGTGATCGCCGAGGTGCACCGCTCCAACATGAGCAAGCTGGGCCCCGACGGCCAGGTCGCCCGCCGGGCCGACGGCAAGGTGCTCAAGGGCGAGCACTACGCGGCGCCGGACGTGACGGCCGTCCTGCGCCGCCAGGGATGGATACCCGGCGGCGCCTGACGTCGCTCAGAGCGAGTCGCCCGCCAGCTGCCACTCACGGTGCAGCGCGCCCAGCGGGATGCTCCGCTGGAGGACGGGGGTACCGAAGATCGACAGCTGGAGGCGCAGGGTGCCGGACAGATCCACGCCGCCGTACAGCCCCCACTTGCCGGTGGTCTTCGTGCCGGTGGTGTCCGACGAGGCCTCCACCGTCCCCGAGGCCTCGCCGCGCAGGTACGGCGCCAGGTCGGCGGTGACGCCCACGGTGCCGTAGAGACCGACCGAGGCCTCGGCGCCGAGCGCCGTCTTCACGTTCCCGTCGGCGGTCACCGAGGTCCGGACCGGTGTGCTCGTCATGTCCGAGGTGCTCACCGGGGTCCAGCCCTTGCCCGCGCCGAAGGTACCGCCGGCCTTGAAGTCGCCCTTGAGGCTCTGCTGCACATCGACGGTGACCTTGCCGTCGGCGCTGATCTGGAAGTAGCAGGTCAGGTCGAGGTTGACGACGACAGGGACGGGGCCGACCTGCAGCACCGGGTCGGCGTGCAGCTTCGCGAACGGGATGCGCAGCGGCGTGGCGGAGGCGGCGGCGCGGCCCTTGACGGCCCAGCCCGAGGTCCAGTCGCCGGACACACCCAGGTACGCGGAGCCGGGCGCGGTGTCGGTGCCCTGGCCGCCGTACTTGAAGTCGACCTGCGGAGCGACCTGCACGAAGCCGGACACCGAGGCGGCTGCCGAGACCGGGGCGCCCTCGGGCGTGGGCACCTCGGCGGAGACGTCGAGCCGCAGGCTGCCCAGCGGGACTGTGGCGCCCTTGGGGCCGACGTGCACATCACCGGTCTTGGACCAGGAGACCTTGACGTCGGGCAGCAGCTTGTCGATGTCGAAGGAGGCCGGGTCGACGGGCACGGTGCCCTTTGCCGTGTCGTCGCCGAGCAGGGCGTTGAGCGCGGCGGGCTCGGTCTGCACCTCCGTGCCCTTGTCCGTCTCGCCGATCACCTTGGTGACCTTGGCGAGCAGACCGTGCGGCGCACCGGGTGCCGGGGCACTGGCGATGACGTCACCGACGGCGGCCTCGTGCCGGCCGGCGGAGGCGCCGGGGGAGGGGGAGGACACCGAAGGGGAGGGGGAACCGGGCTTCTTCTGCTGGGAGATGACGGCCCGTCGGGTCTTGTTGTCGTACGAGCTGACGGTGAGTGTGGTCTTGTGCGCCGCCCTGCCCGAGCCGTCCGGGCCCGCGGCCGCGGTCGGGGTGGTGGCGGGAGCGGCGGCGACCGTGAGCGAGTGGTCCGCGGCGGTCGTGGCGGTGCTGTCCGTGCCCTGGGTCTGCTGGCTCCGGCCCGCGGCGGGCTGCTCGGCCTGCGGCGGGGCCGAGGAGCATCCGGCGGCGAACAAGAGGGCGGTCACGGCGACGGCGGGCATGAGGGCATGCGTGTGCCTCGTGCGTCTGCGCAAGGTGATTCCTGAGGATGGGGGGTGGCAAGGAGGTACCGGCGGACAGCGGCAATGCGTCGTACTGGCCGGTAACTCTGTGACGAGCCATGAGCATGCCATGGCCCTGCACGGGCGACGTCCACAATCCGGCCACATATGAACGTGACCTGAACCACGGCGATTTCAGGCCGCGGTGCAGGCCGGATCACCCACCCGTATCGCCGTTCGACCCCGCCGCTACGACGACGGCTTCTCCTCACCCTGTGCGGCCCGCAGATCGGCGAGGAGCTCGGCCTGTCCGGCCAGGACGCCGGACAGGATGGTGCGGGCCACCCGCAGGAGCTCGGCGACGTGCGGACTCGTCAGCGAGTAGTACACGTTCGCGCCCTCCTTGCGGGTCCTGACCAGGTTGGCGCGCCGCAGCACCGCCAGCTGCTGGGACAGGTGCGCGGGCTCGATGCCCACCTCGGGCAGCATTTCGGCGACCGCGTGCTCGCGCTCGCTCAGCAGCTCCAGGACGCGGATGCGTGCCGGGTGGCCGAGTGTCTTGAAGAACTCGGCCTTGAGTTGGTACAGCGGCGCACTCACGGTGTCGCCCCTTCTCCGGCATGGCGGCACGGCACCGCCTGCCGGACCTCGGCGCATCGTGTCCGCCCACTTGTCAGGAACATACGGCCCATCCTCTCGTGCGACCGCGTCGGATCCGAACGCGGTGACCAGTGCACCGGGGTCAGCAGGTAATTGCCGAGTTTCGCAATTAAGCAGCTCCATCGCTCCGGCAGGGGGTGCTTCGGGAGGGGGTGCTCCGGGAACCCCCTACCCTTGTCACATGAGCAGCATCGACCGGAGCCGGCCCGTGGGCGTGAAGACCTACGAAGTACGCACCTACGGGTGTCAGATGAACGTCCACGATTCCGAGCGATTGTCCGGGCTGCTCGAAGAGGCCGGTTATGTGCGCGCCCCCGAGGGGTCGGACGGGGACGCGGACGTCGTCGTCTTCAACACCTGCGCCGTACGGGAGAACGCCGACAACCGGCTGTACGGGAACCTCGGTCGCCTCGCGCCGAAGAAGGCGGCCCGGCCCGGTATGCAGATCGCGGTCGGTGGCTGTCTGGCGCAGAAGGACCGCGACACCATCGTGAACAGGGCGCCCTGGGTGGACGTCGTCTTCGGCACGCACAACATCGGCAAGCTGCCGGTCCTGCTGGAGCGCGCCCGCGTCCAGGAGGAGGCACAGGTCGAGATCGCCGAGTCCCTGGAGGCGTTCCCCTCCACACTGCCGACCAGGCGCGAGAGCGCGTACGCGGCCTGGGTCTCGATCTCCGTCGGCTGTAACAACACCTGCACCTTCTGTATCGTCCCCGCCCTGCGCGGCAAGGAGAAGGACCGCCGCCCCGGCGACATCCTGGCCGAGGTCGAGGCGCTGGTCGGCGAGGGCGTCTCCGAGATCACGCTGCTCGGGCAGAACGTCAACGCGTACGGCTCCGACATCGGTGACCGCGAGGCCTTCAGCAAGCTGCTGCGCGCCTGCGGCACCGTCGAGGGCCTGGAGCGCGTCCGCTTCACCTCTCCGCACCCGCGCGACTTCACCGACGACGTGATCGCGGCCATGGCCGAGACGCCGAACGTGATGCCGCAGCTCCACATGCCGCTCCAGTCCGGCTCGGACACCGTCCTGAAGGCGATGCGCCGGTCGTACCGGCAGGAGCGCTACCTCGGGATCATCGAGAAGGTGCGGGCCGCCATCCCGCACGCGGCGATCACGACCGACATCATCGTGGGCTTCCCCGGCGAGACCGAGGAGGACTTCGAGCAGACTCTGCACGTGGTGCGCGAGGCCCGCTTCGCGCAGGCCTTCACCTTCCAGTACTCCAAGAGGCCCGGCACCCCGGCCGCCACGATGGAGAACCAGATCCCCAAGGAGGTCGTCCAGGCGCGGTACGAGCGTCTCGTCGCCCTCCAGGAGGAGATCTCCTGGGAGGAGAACAAGAAGCAGGTCGGCCGCACCCTGGAGCTGATGGTCGCCGAGGGCGAGGGCCGCAAGGACGGCGCCACGCACCGCCTCTCCGGCCGCGCCCCCGACAACCGCCTCGTCCACTTCACCAAGCCGGAGCAGGACGTACGCCCCGGCGACGTGGTCACCGTCGAGGTCACCTACGCTGCCCCGCACCACCTCCTCGCCGAGGGCGCCGTCCTCGACGTGTGTCCCACGCGTGCGGGTGACGCCTGGGCGAAGCGCAACGCGGCGGAGGCGGCGAAGCCGGCCGGCGTGATGCTCGGCCTGCCGACGATCGGCGCCCCGGCGCCGCTGCCGGTGGCCACGAGCGGTTGCGGCCACGCCTGACGCACGGCGGTGACCGACACGCGGCGACGGGTGTGCTCGGCATGGCGGTGATCGGTTCGGCGGGCGTGCTCGGTGCCGCGGTGATCGATCCGGCAGGCGAGCTCGACGCGTCGGTGATCGATCCGGCGGACGTGCTCGACGAGGAGTGACGTCAGGACCGCCGTACGGCGTTACCCTGCCGATCATGCTTGTCGCCGCAGGAGTCTGCCCCTGTCCACCGCTCCTCGTGCCCCAGGTCGCCTCGGGCGCCGCGGCCGAGCTGGACGCCGCACGCGTCGCGTGCACGGACGCGCTCGGGGTGCTCGCCGCCGCCCGTCCCGACCGGCTGGTGGTGGTCGGGCCCGCGGGGGAGAGCGGAAGCGGTCCCTATCCGCAGGGCGCCCGGGGCTCCTTCCGCGGCTTCGGCGTCGACCTCGACGTACGGCTCGGCCAGGGGCAGGCCGCCGAGTCCGAGCGGGAGCTGCCGCCGTCGCTCGCCGTCGCCGCCTGGCTGCTGGAGCGGACCGGCTGGGCGGACGCCCCGATCGAGGGACTCGGCGTGGAGGAATCGCTCACGCCCGAGCGGTGCACGGAAGTCGGAAGGGCGATCGGAGCGCGGGCCGACCGGGTGGCACTGCTGGTGATGGGCGATGCCAGCGCCTGCCGCACGCTCAAGGCGCCGGGCTACCTCGACGAACGGGCGGCACCCTTCGACGCGCAGGTCGCGCGTGCGCTGGGCACGGCGGACGTGGCGGCACTGAAGGCCCTGGACGTCGAGTTGGCGTACGAGCTGAAGGTCTCCGGCCGTGCCCCCTGGCAGGTTCTCGCGGGCGCGGCCGAGGGCGTGAACCTCGCGGGCGCGCTGCTCTACGACGACGCGCCCTATGGGGTGGGGTACCTGGTCGCCGCCTGGTCCTGAGCACGTCCCGGAACGGCGGACGGCCGGGAGCCCCCACGCTCCTCGGCCGTCCGCCGATCAACCCGCCGGGCCACCGCCGCGACCGCTCAGGACGCCGGTGGCGGCGCCTCGGGCGGTGTCGCCGTGCCCTCACCCGGCTCGGTGCCGCTCTTCTGCGTGAAGCGGTCCATGGCGCCCTTGGCCTTGTCGGTGCCCGCATGGATCTTTTCGCTGTACTTGCCCTTGGTCTTCTCGTCGACGACCTGCGCGACCTTGTCGAGACCGTGCTCGAGTTTGTCGATCTTGTCCTCGTGATGGTGTGCGAGGTCCGCCGCCTTCTCCTTGGCCGGGGCGAGCTTGGCCTTCAGGGTGTCCAAGAGATGCATGATCCACCTTCCCTCGTGGGTCAGCTATGCACGGGCGTCCTCACCGGCGTCGTTGTCGGCGGCCTTCTCGGCCGACTGCTGCTTGGGAATGTCGGCGCTCTCGGCGGCGGCACCCTTGGCTGCGTCGGTCGCGGCTTCTGTCGCACTCTCGTCGCGGTCTCCCGCGGGTCCCGTCGTGTCCGACGGTCCCTTTGCCGCGTCCTCCGCCGTGACCTTCGCCGCTTCCTGTGCCTCGGCCCCGGCCGGCTCCGTGCCGGTCCGCGCCTCGGCGGCCGAGGTCTCCTCCGTCGCCTTCGACTTCCCAAGAAGTCGTGCAAAAACGCCCATATCCACTCCATACGTTACTCGTGCGGGCGAAATCCCGCGTCACCCGGAGCGTCCGTTTGCGTCGCCCGGGTCACCGCCCCTCGAAACCGGCGGCCGGAACCTCGCAACGGGCAACGACGCCGAACCCGGTGCGTCACGTAACCCGTTCGAGACGTGGGTGCGAGGTTTGCGAGACTGGTGCGGTGAGCAGCGCACCCTCCGCCCCCCGCGTCATCGCCGTCGTCGGTCCCACCGCGGCCGGAAAGTCCGATCTGGGCGTCTTCCTGGCCCAGCAGCTCGGCGGTGAGGTCGTCAACGCCGACTCCATGCAGCTCTACCGTGGGATGGACATCGGCACCGCCAAGCTGACGCCCGAGGAACGCGGCGGTGTCCCGCACCATCTGCTGGACATCTGGGACGTGACCGTCACCGCCTCAGTCGCCGAGTACCAGAGGCTGGCCCGTGCCAGGATCGACGACCTGCTCGCCCGGGGGCGCTGGCCGGTCCTCGTCGGCGGCTCCGGCCTCTATGTCCGTGGAGCCGTCGACAACCTGGAGTTTCCCGGCACCGACCCCGAGGTCAGGGCCCGGCTGGAGGCGGAGCTCGCGCTGCGCGGCTCCGGGGCGCTGCACGCGCGCCTCGCCGCCGCCGACCCCGAGGCCGGGCGGGCGATCCTGCCCAGCAACGGCCGCCGCATCGTCCGGGCTCTCGAGGTGATCGAGATCACCGGCCAGCCCTTCACCGCCAACCTCCCGGGTCACGACTCCGTCTACGACACCGTCCAGATCGGGGTCGACGTCGCCCGTCCCGAGCTCGACGAGCGCATCACGTGCCGGGTCGACCGGATGTGGGACGCGGGTCTGGTGGAGGAGGTGCGCGCACTGGAGGCGCAGGGCCTGCGCGAGGGGCGTACGGCGTCGCGCGCGCTCGGCTACCAGCAGGTGCTCGCCGCGCTCTGCGGGGAGTGCACCGAGGACGAAGCGCGGGCCGAGACCGTGCGCGCCACCAAGCGCTTCGCGCGCCGTCAGGATTCGTGGTTCAGGCGCGATCCCCGCGTGCAGTGGTTGAGTGGGGCCGCGACGGATCTCACAGAACTTCCGCACCTCGCACTGGCGTTGGTCGAACGACCGGTTACAGCCTGATCACGTGATGGCATCGGGATGCGCCGCCGGTCATCGAGGCCTCCGGCGCCGTGCCATCATCGAGCTTCGATCGACCAAGTGGAGTCCTAGTTGGGAGGGCGCGTGGCGATGGAGGCCGGCCCTCGCGACACCGCACAGGCGGAAGAAGACACCGGGCACGTCGGCGTCGACGGCGTGGAACCGGAACCGGGCGAGGCCCGTCTGAGCTCCGACGGGCCCGACGAGACCGCGGGCGGTGTGACCGACGACGGTCCGGAGCCCGAGGAGATGTTCGCCGGCGGACCGGAGGTCGAGGTCGAGCTGCGGCCACAGCGTCGGCTGCGCATCTGGCAGCTCGCGCCCATCGTGGGCCTGGCCGCGGTCGGCTCCCTGATGTTCGCCTTCCCCCTCGCCTTCGACTTCGGCGACAGCGGCGCGGTGATCGCCATGCTGGGCCTGCTGATCTGCTCGTGCGCCGCGGGCTGGGGCATGATGGCCGCCCGCCGCGTCGGCTACACCTTCCCCGGCCTGCCCCCGCGGGGCTCCGGCCGCCGCCCGGACTGGCGGGTCGTCATCGGCTACGTCCTGCTGGTGGCGGTGATTGCGGTCCTCGCCGTGTGGCGCGTGGCCCGGCTGCGCTAGCCGTCGTATCCCGCCTGCTGATCGTCGTACTGCTGTCGTACCGACCCCGTACGATCGAGGAATGAGCACGCGGATCGCCTTCCTCAAGGGTCACGGCACCGAGAACGACTTCGTGATCGTTCCGGACCCCGAGAACGTCATCGACCTGACCCCGGCCGCCGTGGCCGCCCTGTGTGACCGCCGCGCCGGTATCGGCGGTGACGGCGTGCTGCACGTCGTGCGCTCCGTCACGCACCCGGAGGCCAGGGACATGGCCGCCGACGCCGAATGGTTCATGGACTACCGCAACAGCGACGGCTCGATCGCGGAGATGTGCGGCAACGGTGTCCGTGTGTTCGCGCGCTACCTCCAGCACGCCGGACATGTGGCCGAAGGGGACCTCTCGATCGCCACGCGCGGGGGAGTGAAGACCGTCCACATCGCCAAGGACGGTGACGTCACCGTCGGCATGGGCAGAGCGCGCCTCCCCGAAGGGGACGTCACGGTGAGCGTCGGCGAGCGCAGCTGGCCCGCGCGCAACGTGAACATGGGCAATCCGCACGCGGTCGCCTTCGTCGACGACCTCGCGCACGCCGGCAATCTGCTCGACCCGCCGCCCTTCGGCCCGGCCGCCGCCTACCCCGACGGGGTCAACGTCGAGTTCGTGGTGGACCGCGGGCCCGGCCATGTCGCGATGCGCGTGCACGAGCGCGGCTCCGGCGAGACCCGCTCCTGCGGCACGGGCGCGTGCGCCGTCGCCGTGGCCGCCGCGCGCCGGGACGGCGCCGACCCCACAGCCACCGGAACCCCGGCGACGTACACCGTGGACGTGCCCGGCGGACGTCTGGTCATCACCGAGCGGCCCGACGGCGAGGTCGAGATGACCGGCCCGGCGGTGATCGTCGCCGAGGGCGGGATCGACGCCGAGTGGCTGGAAAACGTGGTTCGCTGACCGCGAGAAACGCACCTCCCGCAGCCCTGGGCGCATGGATCCGTGGATCCCGGCGTCCGGGGCGGTGCGAAACAACGGCAGTGCGCGAGGCAGGTGGCGCAAAACCGTAAACCTCCACATCGTCGCTCGAATGGGTGATCCGTTTCACGCTCGGCGGGAGCAGGTCGGTCGGGCGTGATGGGCTCGGTAGCATCAAGCACCGGCACGGACGGGGGAACGTCGCCAACCCTGAGCCGTGTATGCCCTGGGGCCCCGTCCGCCGGTCCACAAGCCGGAGGTGCCCATGAGTGCGGAGGCCACGAACCCTGCGACCCCAGGCCCTGTAGCCCCTACAGCGGCCCGCAGGAAGGCCCGCCCCCGGATCGACCTGCGTCGACTCGGCCGTGTCGCGCTGCTCGGTCCCGCCGGCCGCGACCGGTTGCCGGACGCCATCGGCCATGTCGCCGAGGCCCACCGCGCCCACTACCCCGACGCCGACCTCGAACCGCTGCGCCGGGCCTACGTCCTGGCCGAGTCCTCGCACCGCGGCCAGATGCGCAAGAGCGGCGAGCCGTACATCACCCACCCGCTCGCCGTGACCCTGATCCTGGCCGAACTCGGTGCCGAGACCACCACCTTGACGGCCTCTCTGCTCCACGACACCGTCGAGGACACCGACGTGACGCTGGATCAGGTGCGGGAGCAGTTCGGCGAGGAAGTGCGGTATCTCGTCGACGGCGTCACCAAGCTGGAGAAGGTCGACTACGGAGCCGCGGCCGAGCCCGAGACGTTCCGCAAGATGCTCGTCGCCACCGGGAGCGACGTCCGTGTGATGTCGATCAAACTCGCCGACCGGCTGCACAACATGCGCACCCTCGGCGTCATGCGCCCCGAGAAACAGGCCCGCATCGCCAAGGTCACCCGCGACGTCCTCATCCCGCTCGCCGAACGGCTCGGCGTCCAGGCCCTGAAGACCGAACTGGAGGACCTCGTCTTCGCGATCCTCCACCCCGAGGAGTACGAACACACCCGCCGTCTGATCGCCGACAACGCGGCACGCCCCGACGACCCGCTCGCGGACATCGCCGACGAGGTGCGCACGGTCCTGCGCGACTCCGACATCCAGGCCGAAGTCCTCATCCGTCCGCGCCACTTCGTCTCCGTCCACCGGGTGGCCCGTAAACGCGGACAACTGCGCGGGGCCGACTTCGGCCGCCTGCTGGTCCTGGTGGGTGAGGACGCGGACTGCTACGGCGTCCTGGGCGAGCTGCACACCTGTATGACGCCCGTCGTCTCGGAGTTCAAGGACTTCATCGCCGTACCGAAGTTCAACCTGTACCAGTCGCTGCACACCGCGGTGGCCCACCCGGACGGCCAGGTCGCCGAAGTCCTCATCCGCACCCACCAGATGCACAAGGTGGCCGAGGCCGGGGTCGTCGCGCTCGGCAATCCCTACGCTCCTCCTTCGGAGGAGCAGTCCGCGAGCGACGGCGAGCGCGCCGACCCCACCCGCCCCGGCTGGCTCTCCCGCCTCCTCGACTGGCAGGAGGCCGCGCCCGACCCCGACACCTTCTGGTCCACCCTGCGGGAGGACCTGGCCCAGGACCGCGAGATCACCGTCTTCCGGCCCGACGGCGGCACGCTCGGCCTGCCCGAGGGCGCCACCTGTGTCGACGCGGCCTACGCCCAGTACGGCGAGGACGCGCACGCGTGCATCGGCGCCCGCGTCAACGGCCGCCTCGCGACGCTGAGCACCGTCCTGAAGGACGGCGACAGCGTCCAGCTCCTCATGGGCCAGGACCCGGCCTCCGAGCCCTCCAGGAAGTGGCTGGAGCACGCCCACACCCCGGCCGCGCGCATCGCCATCCAGCGCTGGCTGGCGGCGCACCCGGAGGGCGAGGCAGGGGACGCCGGGGCCCGTACGAGCGAGGCGGCACACTCGTCCGACGGCACCGCGACCCGCGCGGCCGAGGCACCCCGGGACGCTACCGACGGCACGCACGCCCAGAAGGCCGAGGCCGGTGCGGGCGCGGACGGCCCCACAGCCGGTCCCGACGCCCCCGCCGCGCGCGTCACCACGGATGCCCCCGGCGCTCACCCCGGGAGCGACGCCCGAGCCGCACGCACCCGAGGCGCCGACGTCCTCGTGGACCCGCCGGGAGCCGCCGTACGGCTCGCCGGGTGCTGCACCCCCGTACCGCCCGACCGGATCACCGGATTCGCCGTGCGCGGCGGAGTGGTGACCGTGCACCGGGTGGAGTGCGCCGCGGTGGCCCGGATGACGAGCACAGGGCGCGCGGAGGTCGACGTGCGCTGGGGCGACACCACCGAGTGCCGGGTCACACTGGTCGCCGAATCGTTCGGCCGCCCCCATCTGCTCGCCGACCTCACCGAAGCGATCGCCCTGGAAGGCGCCGAGATCGTCTCCGCGACCGTCGAACCACCCAGCCAGCAGCGCGTACGCCACACGTACACCCTCCAACTCCCCGACGCGGCCCACCTCCCGGCCCTCATGCGGGCGATGCGGAACGTGCCCGGCGTGTACGACGTGGGCCGGGCCCAGCACCAGGCTCCCGCCTCCTCCTGAGGGATGACACCGCAGGCCTCCTGAGGAACCGGCCCCATCAACCCGTTCGGGTGGGCCGGGCGCGCGTCGCCGCCGCGGGGCGGGCGCGCGCTGGTAGCGGTGGTGCATGCTGCTCACCCTCCGCACCCGCCCTCCCCGGCCGAAGAGGACGTGGACCTCCCGGCACCGCACGGCGGCCCTCCTCGCCTCCGCCGTCTCCGTCTGCCTCCTGGCCGCGAGCGCACCCGCCGGGCCGCTGGGCGTCGGTGACCGCCTCTTCCCGTACCTGGGCAACCCGGGATACGACGTCACGTCGTACGACCTCTCCTTCACCTATCCCGGCACCAACGACAAGCCCGTCCAGGCCGTCACCACCATCGACGCCCGGACGACCGCCGACCTGGACCGCCTCAACCTCGACTTCGCGCACGGCAAGGTCGAGTCCGTCGAGGTCGACGGCCTGCCCGCCGGCTTCGCCGCCGCCGGTGAGGATCTGGTTGTGACTCCTCAGGTCCCGCTGCCCAGGGGCTCGTGGATGCGGATCACCGTGCGGCACACCAGTGACCCGGTGCCCGCCAAGGGCCGGGACGGTGGCTGGGTGCGGACCTCCGACGGCCTCGCCATGGCCAACCAGGCCGACGCCGCGCACCTGGTGTTCCCGTGCAACGACCATCCGTCCGACAAGGCGATGTTCACCATCCGGGTCACCGCCCCCGACGGCTTCACGGCCGTGGCCAACGGAGTACCGGCCGGTGTGGGCCGGGCCGGTGGCTCGACCACCTGGACGTACCGGACCGAGCACCCGATGGCCACCGAGCTCGCCCAGGTGTCCATCGGGCGCTCCGCCGTCCTGCACCGCACCGGACCCCACGGGCTGCCGGTGCGCGACGTGGTCCCCGCCGCCGACGGCAAGGCCCTCGAACCCTGGCTCGCCAAGACCCCCGACCAGATCGCCTGGATGGAGAACAAGGTCGGTCCCTACCCCTTCGAGACGTACGGCCTGCTCATGGCCCAGGCCTCCACCGGCTTCGAACTGGAGACACAGACCCTCTCCCTCTTCGAGAAGGAGCTGTTCACCGAGCCGGCCTACCCCAAGTGGTACATCGAGTCGGTCATGGTGCACGAGCTGTCCCACCAGTGGTTCGGCGACAGCGTCAGCCCCCGCAGCTGGTCCGACCTGTGGCTGAACGAGGGACACGCCACCTGGTACGAGTCCCTGTACGCGCAGGAGAAGGGGAACAAGCCCATGGTCGACCGCATGAAGGCCGCCTACAGTGCCTCGGACCGCTGGCGTGCCTCGGGCGGCCCGCCCGCTGCCCCCAAGCCGCCCAAGGAGGGCCAGAAGATCAGCATCTTCCGGCCCAACGTCTACGACGGAGCCGCGCTGGCGCTGTACGCCCTGCAGCAGGAGATCGGGAAGGACGCCTTCCAGCGTCTGGAGCGGACGTGGGTGCGCGACCACCGGGACGGCACCGCGACCACGGCCGACTTCGTGGACATGGCCTCCAGGATCGCCGGCCGCGACCTCGGCGGGTTCCTCAAGGACTGGCTCTACGGAGAAAAGACCCCGCCGATGCCGGGCCACCCGGACTGGAAGTCCACGCCACCCGCCAAAAGCGCACAGACCAAGGGTGCACAGACCAAGGACGCACCCGCCAAGAACGCACACGGCAAGGCCCTGCCCGGCAAGGCCGCGCACGGCGAATAAGGCGGTGACGAGACGGGGAGTCCCGTGCGACCATTTTCGGGTTGGCCTGGTACGGGCCCGGGAATCTCCCAGGAGGCTCGTACGTTGTGCACAGTGACCGCCGTAGCACAATGACCGCCGTACCGGAATCCCCATCGACGTAAGGACCCAATGACCTCCTCTTCTTCCTTTTCCCAGGACACCAAGCGCTTCGCGCACGCCTACCCCGAAGGTCTTCGGGCCGATGCCCTGATGGAAGAGGACGTCGCCTGGAGCCACGAGACCGACGGAGAGCGGGACGGCGACCAGTTCGACCGCTCCGAGCGCGCGGCCCTGCGCCGCGTGGCGGGCCTGTCCACCGAGCTCGAGGACGTCACCGAGGTCGAGTACCGCCAGCTCCGCCTGGAGCGGGTCGTGCTCGTCGGCGTCTGGACCTCGGGAACGGTGGTGGACGCGGAGAACTCCCTCGCGGAGCTCGCCGCCCTCGCGGAGACCGCGGGCGCGCTCGTGCTCGACGGTGTGATCCAGCGCCGCGACAAGCCCGACGCGGCCACCTACATCGGCTCCGGCAAGGCCGAGGAGCTGCGCGATGTGGTGATCGAGACCGGCGCGGACACGGTGATCTGCGACGGTGAGCTGAGCCCCGGCCAGCTGATCCACCTCGAGGACGTCGTCAAGGTCAAGGTCATCGACCGTACGGCCCTGATCCTGGACATCTTCGCCCAGCACGCCAAGTCCCGAGAGGGCAAGGCGCAGGTCGCGCTCGCGCAGATGCAGTACATGCTGCCGAGGCTCCGTGGCTGGGGTCAGTCGCTGTCCCGTCAGATGGGCGGCGGCAAGGGCGGTGGCCTCGCCACCCGTGGTCCCGGTGAGACCAAGATCGAGACGGACCGGCGCCGGATCCGCGAGAAGATGGCGAAGATGCGCCGGGAGATCGCGGAGATGAAGACCGGCCGCGAGATCAAGCGCCAGGAGCGCAAGCGCAACAAGGTGCCGTCCGTCGCCATCGCGGGCTACACCAACGCCGGCAAGTCCTCCCTGCTCAACCGCCTCACCGGAGCCGGCGTCCTGGTCGAGAACGCCCTGTTCGCGACCCTGGACCCGACCGTCCGCCGGGCGGAGACCCCGAGCGGCCGGCTGTACACACTGGCCGACACCGTCGGCTTCGTCCGGCACCTGCCGCACCACCTGGTCGAGGCGTTCCGCTCCACCATGGAGGAGGTCGGCGACTCCGATCTCATCCTGCACGTGGTGGACGGCTCGCACCCGATGCCGGAGGAGCAGCTGGCCGCCGTGCGCGAGGTGATCCGGGACGTCGGCGCCACCGACGTGCCCGAGATCGTCGTGATCAACAAGGCCGACGCGGCCGACCCGCTGGTGCTCCAGCGGCTGCTGCGCATCGAGAAGCGCTCCATCGCGGTCTCGGCCCGCACCGGCCAGGGCATGGCCGAGCTGCTCGCGCTGATCGACAACGAGCTGCCGCGGCCGTCCGTCGAGATCGAGGCGCTCGTGCCGTACACCCACGGCAAGCTCGTCGCCCGTGCCCACACCGAGGGCGAGGTGATCTCCGAGGAGCACACCGCGGAGGGCACGCTGCTCAAGGTGCGGGTGCACGAGGAGCTGGCCGCGGAGCTGGCACCGTACGTGCCCACTCCCGCGGCCTGACCCGTACAGGCCGAAGGCCCGCCTCCCGCTCGGTGCGGGGGACGGGCCTTCGGTGTGCCGGGTCAGTGACCGCCGTACGTCCTGCTCATGTTCTGGTAGAGCCCCTCGGCCTCCTTGCCCAGCTGCGGGCCCGCGAGCCAGGTGTTGTCCGCCGGACCGATCGAGGTGTTCGACACCAGCTCGGTCTTTCCGCCCACCACCCGGAACCAGCCGCCGCCGGACGAACCGCCGGTCATCGTGCAGCCGATCCGGTACATCGTCGGCAGCGCCGGGCTGAGCGACAGCCGGCCGGGCCGGTCGATGCACTTGAACATCTTCAGACCGCTGTACGGCGGTGCCGCCGGGTATCCCCAGGCGCCCATCTTGGCTACCTCGGTCGCGGACGGGGCCGAGAAGTCGACGTCCAGCGCCGCGCCGACGGTCTCCTCCAGGGACTTCGACCCGGACTGCGGCTTCACGTGCAGCACCGCGTAGTCGTACGCGGCACCCGCGCCGCCCGTCTCCGAGCCGCCCTGGATCCATTCGTTCGAGGTGGACGCCCAGTCCGCCCACCAGGTGCCGTACGGGGCGATCTGCGAGCTCGTGGCATCGGCCAGCTGCGACTCCGGCTTGCCGAGGTCGTTGTACGACGGCACGAAGGTGATGTTGCGATACCAGCCGCCCTTCTTGCCGGCGTGCACACAGTGGCCCGCCGTCCACACGAGGTTGGACTTGCCCGGGTGGTTGACGTCCTTGACGACCGTGCCGGAGCAGACCATCGAGCCCTCGGGGGAGTCGAAGAAGACCTTGCCGACGGGGGCCGCGTTGTCGTGGTACGGCGTCTTCTCCGCCGTGGCCCGCACCGGCTGCGGATCCGGGTCACTGACGCCCTGGTCGGCGGCTGCGTCCTTCGCCGTGACCGTCTTGTTGGCTTCCTTCGCGGACCGCATCCGCTCCGGCTTCCAGAGGCCCTCGATCACCGGGTTGACGAAGTCCTTGGCCTCACTGAGCCACTTGTCCTTGTCCCAGTTCTTCCAGCCGCCGTCCGCCCACTTGTCGACATCGACGCCGTGCTCCTTGAGCTTGCTCGCGATGTCGGCCGGGATCTCGACCTTGCCGGCGTCGCCGTCCGCCGAGGTGGCCGTGGCGCCGGCCTTGTCGCCCGACTTGTCGTCGTCGGAGCCGTTGCAGGCCGTGGCGGTGAGTGTCAGGGCCGCGACCAGACCGGTGGTGGCGAGGACGGTGCGCCGCCGTGCGCGCCGGTGCGCGAAGGGCGTACGTATGGAACGCATGCTGCGATTACCCCCGTTGAAGCGATGGTGACACCCCACTATGCCCGTGGGGCTGGGGACGAACGGCGGCGAGCCGGTGAAGGTTTCCGCACCCGCCGCGCCGCCGTCCGTGACCTGGCCGTGCCGGCCGGCCGCTACTGCCCGGCGAACTTCTTGCTGACCGAGTCGTAGACGCCCTTGGCCACATCACCCAGCCGCGGACCCGCGAGCCAGCCCGCGGTGACCGGTCCGATGGAGGTGTTGGACACGAGTGCCGGCTTGCCGTCCGAGCCCGTCTCCACCCAGCCGCCGCCGGAGGAACCACCGGTCATGGTGCAGCCGATGCGGTACATCGTCGGGTCCGACTTGTTGATCGACAGCCGTCCCGGCTTGTCCTGGCACTGGTAGAGCAAACTTCCGTCGTACGGCGGCGCCGCCGGGTAGCCGGTGGCCGTGATGTCCTGCGCCTTCGGCACGGCCGGGGCGTTGAAGTTCACCGGCAGCGCCGAACCGACCGTCTCCTCCAGCGACTTGCCGCCGCTGCCCTGCTCGGGCGTCACATGGATCACGGAGTAGTCGTACGAGGCGCCGTCGCCACCCGTCTCCCCGCCCTGGTCGATCCACTGCTGCGAGGTCTGGGCCCCGTCGGCCCACCAGACGCCGTACGGTGCGACCTCTTCCCTGGTGGCCTTCCGCAGCTGCTCGTTCGTCATGCCCTTGTCGTTGTACGACGGCACGAACACGATGTTGCGGTACCAGCCGCCCTTCTTGCCGGCGTGCACACAGTGGCCCGCCGTCCAGATGAGGTTGGACTTGCCGGGGTGGGCCGGGTCCTTCACCACCGTCGCCGAGCAGACCATCTTGCCCTCGGGGGCGTCGAAGAACACCTTTCCGGCGGTGGCCGCATGGGCGTGGTACGCCGGCTGCACCTGCTGCGCCTTGACCGGCGCCGGCGTCGGATCGGTCACGCCCTGGTCACCGGAGATGTCGTTCTCGTCGACACCCTTGTCGGGGTCGTTGGAGTCCCGCATGCGGTCCGGGTCCCACAGACCCTTGATGATCGGGTTGATGAAGTCGTTGGCCTCGCGCAGCCACTCGTCCCTGTCCCAGTTCTTCCAGGCGCCGTTCTTCCACTTGTCGATGTCGATCCCGTGCTCTTTGAGCTTGTTCTTGATGTCGTCCGGGATCTGGATCTTGCCGTCGCTGCTGTCTCCGCCGGTCGCGGAGGCGGTCGCCTGCCCGCCGGCGTTGTCGTCACCGGAGCCGTTGCAGGCAGTGGCGGTCAGCGCCAGCGCCGAGGCGAGGGCGACGGCCGCCAGCACGGGGGAGGTTCTGCGAGGCGCGCTCCCTCCTCGGCGAACGGTGAACGACGGCCGTATGGATCGCATGGTCTTGACTCCCCCTGCTGTAAAGGAACTGGGCGCTGTGCCCGCGACACCGGCCGGAACTCATGGGGAGTTCACGACGCTCTCAGGGACGTCCGGGAACGGCATCACACACTATGCGCTCGCTGTGGGGGACTTCCGACGGAACGGCAACGGTTCCGTCACGGCAAGGATCTTGAAGCAACCCGTAACCAGCTGGGCGGTTCGGGGTTGTAGCGGTGTGGGGGCCGCTGCCCACGTCCGGTCCCCGCGCATCAACTCGCCTCTGTACAGCGGGAGGACAGCGAGCCGTGGCCGTGACCGAATCGGTGACCGGGGGGACATCCGGGGGAGCGTGCGCCGCGCACGAGGGGATCCTGAGGCGCCAGTCGGCGCGCGAGTCGGCAGCGCGCACCTATGCGCGCGCCCTCCCGATCGTGCCGGTCCGAGCCCGCGGGCTGACCATCGAGGGCGCCGACGGCCGCCGCTACCTCGACTGCCTCTCCGGCGCCGGAACACTCGCCCTCGGCCACAATCACCCCGTCGTCCTGGAGGCCATCCGCAAGGTTCTCGACTCGGGCGCACCTCTCTCCGTGCTCGACCTGGCGTCCCCCGTCAAGGACGCCTTCATCACCGAACTGTTCCGCACCCTGCCACCAGGCCTCGCCGATCGTGCCCGCGTCCAGTTCTGCGGACCGGCCGGCACCGACGCCGTGGAGGCCGCGTTCAAGCTGGTCCGAGCGGCGACCGGACGCACCGGAATCCTGGCCTTCACCGGCGCCTACCACGGGATGACCAGCGGAGCCCTGGCCGCGTCCGGCGGCGCCTGTGATGTACGGGTCGCCCGTCTCCCGTACCCCCAGGACTACCGCTGCCCCTTCGGGGTCGGCGGCCCCCGCGGCGCCGAACTCGCCGCTCGCTGGACCGAGTCCGTCCTGGACGACCCCAAGTCCGGGGTACCGCTCCCGGCCGGGATGATCCTGGAACCCGTTCAGGGCGAGGGCGGGGTGATTCCCGCCCCCGACGACTGGCTGCGGCGCATGCGGCAGATCACCGCCGCCCGGTCCGTCCCGCTGATCGCGGACGAGATCCAGACCGGCGTGGGAC
Organism: Streptomyces sp. HUAS 15-9; assembly: GCF_025642155.1. NCBI lineage: Bacteria > Bacillati > Actinomycetota > Actinomycetes > Kitasatosporales > Streptomycetaceae > Streptomyces > Streptomyces qianjiangensis. The sequence continues at coordinate 6,485,612 of NZ_CP106798.1, forward strand.
GCACCGGCGCCTTCTGGGCCGTGGAGCACAGCGGTGTCATCCCCGATGTGATGGTCCTGTCCAAGGCCATCGGCGGCAGCCTCCCGCTGGCCGTGGTCGTCTACCGGGAAGACCTCGACGTCTGGCAACCCGGCGCCCACGCCGGGACCTTCCGGGGCAACCAGCTCGCCATGGCCGCCGGCGCCGCCACCCTCGCCCATGTCCGCGAGAACGGCCTCGCGGAGCGCGCGGCCCTGCTGGGCTCCCAGCTGCTGAACCAACTTCGCGAACTCGAGCGGGCGTTCCCGTGCGTGGGGGATGTCCGGGGGCGGGGGTTGATGATCGGCGTCGAGCTGGTGGATCCGGAGCGGGCGGACCCGGTGGGTACGGATCTCGTGGGGGAGGGCGGCCCGGGTGGACTCGGGCCGGGTCCCGCGGAAGCTCCCGAACGGGCGGTCGCCGGGCTGGAGCCCGCCCGCACTCCTCGTCCCGCCGCCCCCGAACTCGCCGCCGCCGTCCAGCGGGAGTGCCTGGGCCGCGGTCTGATCGTGGAAATCGGCGGCCGCCACTCAAGCGTCGTACGGCTCCTCCCGCCCCTCACCATCAGCGACGAGCAGGCGGCGGCCGTACTCGACCGGCTGACCGACGCGGTGGCGGCGGTGGCCCGCGGCGCCACCGCACAGGTCGTCCCACCTCGGTCGCAACGCTGAACCAGGCGCCTCCGCCCCTGTTCCGGCACCGCCGACGCAGTCCCCCAGCACATCCGAACGCCCCAAGGAACAGTCTTGAACGCGATCCCCCTCCCCAACGGCCGTTCCCACACCCCCGAGTACGACGACGCCCACGGCACCCAGGCCCCGCCCGCGCCGCAGGCCGAGCCGGTACCCCAGCAGAAGCCCCGCACGTCGGAAGCCGCGCACCCACGAAGTACCGCCACCGACCTCCTGGACCACCCCGACCCGCACACCGCCGCCCAGGCCGCCGCAGTGGAGAACCTGCTCCGCTGCTGGGTGCGGGAGACGAACCTGGCCGCTCCCGACACCGACACCCTCCACATCCCGCTGCCCACCAGCGGTGTCTCCCTGACCGCACCCGTCCACTACTGGTCTCCGACAGGCTGGCACCGCTTCGGGCTTCCGCGCCTGGCCGGTGCCCCGCAGGACGCCCCACCCCTCGACGCGGTCACGCTCGCGGCGCTTCTCACCCGGGAGACGCCCGGCAGGCCGGAGCCCGCCTCCACCGGTCCGCAGGCCGTCGTGAGCACGGACGGCGGTGACCTCGTGGCCCGGGTCGCCGAATCCGTACGCCGTACCCTCACCTTCATCACCGACCGGCGAGAGCGACCCGCCGACGGCCCCGACCTCTTCCTCGGTCCTGACCTCTTCCTCGACGCCGAACAGGCACTCCTGCTCGGCCACCCCTTCCACCCGACTCCGAAGAGTCGCGAGGGCCTGTCCGAAGGCGAGGCCCGCCTGTACTCACCGGAGTTGAGCGGCTCCTTCCCCCTGCACTGGATGGCTGTCGCCCCCCCCGTGCTCGCGGTCGACTCGGCCTGGACCGAGCGCGGCCGGCCCATTCCGGCGGACCTGCTCACGACACGGCTCGCCGGCCCCGGACTACCGCTGCCCGACGGCTACGCCGCCCTGCCCCTGCACCCCTGGCAGTCACGCGAAGTCCGGCACCGCGACGAGACCGCCGCCCTGCTCGACGCCGGACTGCTCCGCGACCTCGGCCCCCACGGCTCGCCGTGGCACCCCACATCCTCCGTACGCACCGTTCACCGGTCCGGCGCTCCCGTGATGCTCAAGCTGTCGCTGGGTCTGCGGATCACCAACTCCCGCCGTGAGAACCTGCGCAAGGAGCTCCACCGCGGTGTCGAGGTGCACCGCCTGCTGCGTGCCGGCCTGTCCAAGGCGTGGCAGGCCGTGCACCCCGGCTTCGACATCGTCCGGGACCCGGCCTGGCTGGCCGTCGACGGCCCGGACGGCCGCCCCGTGCCCGGACTCGACGTGGTGATCCGGCACAACCCGTTCGCCCCGTCCGACGACGTCTCCTGCATCGCCGGTCTGGTCTCGCCCCGGCCTTGTCCTGCCGCCGCTTCTGCTTCCGCCTCCGTCGACAGCCCCATGCCGGAGGGGACGCCGCAGATCGGATCCCGTCTCGCCCACGTCGTCACGAGGCTCGCCGAAAGGACGGGCCGGCCCCGGGGAGCCGTCGCCGCTGAGTGGTTCCTGCGCTACCTGGAACACGTCGTGCGCCCCGTGCTGTGGCTGGACGGCGAGGCCGGAATCGCCCTGGAGGCACACCAGCAGAACACCCTGCTCCTGCTGGACGGCGACGGCTGGCCCGCGGGCGGCCGCTACCGCGACAACCAGGGCTACTACTTCCGCGAGTCCCGGCGCGCCGAACTCGATGCCCGACTGCCCGGCATCGGCGAGCACAGCGACACGTTCGTCTCCGACGAGGTCACCGACGAACGCTTCGCGTACTACCTCGCCATCAACAATGTGCTCGGCCTGATCGGCGCGTTCGGCTCCCAGCGCCTCGTCGACGAACAGCTGCTGCTCGCCGCCTTCCGCCGCTTCCTCACCGACGTCGCCTCGGGACCCGCCCCGCTGCGGACGTCCCTGCCGGCCCGGTTGCTGGACTCACCCGTGCTGCGCTGCAAGGCCAACCTGCTGACGCGGCTGCACGGGCTCGACGAGCTGGTCGGCCCGGTCGACACCCAGTCCGTCTACGTCACCGTGGCCAACCCCCTTCACAGCTGAACCCGCACGACCCGCCTCGTCTCTTGACTCGTCTCTTGATAGGAGCCAGCCGTGCCTCCCACCGACGCGAGCGCCGATGCCGTCCCTGTTCCCGGTCACCCCGGTTGCTCCGGTCTTGGCGGGGACAGTGAGGACACGCTGGACCTGCGCCTTCCCGACGAACTCCTCGCCCTCATCGCCGGGGAGGCGGCGGAGGGTCTAGTCCCGGTCGAGGACAGGCTTGCACCGGTCGAGGACAAGCTCGCGCCCGTCGAGGACCGTTTTGCGTCCGCCGCCGACGACCTGCTGGACCGCGTCGGCGACTGGGGCCCGTTCGTCACACCGGTGGGTCCGTTCCAACTGGTTCCCGTCCAGCTCGACCGCGACCTTCCCCTCATCAGCCGTTGGATGAACGATCCGGCCGTCGCCGCGTTCTGGGAGCTGGCCGGTTCCCGCACCCAGACCGAGGCGCATGTGCGCGCTCAGCTCGACGGGGACGGGCGAAGCGTCCCGTGCGTCGGCGTCCTGGACGGCACCCCGATGAGCTACTGGGAGATCTACCGGGCGGACCTGGACCCGCTCGCCCGGCACTATCCGGCCCGCCCGCACGACACCGGTGTCCACCTCCTCGTCGGGGGTGTCGCCGACCGTGGGCGGGGCCTGGGATCCGCCCTGCTCAGAGCCGTGGCCGACCTGGTGCTCGACCGACGCCCCGCCTGCGCGCGTGTCGTCGCGGAACCCGATCTTCGCAACACCCCTTCCGTGGCCGCGTTCCTGAAGGCCGGGTTCCGGTTCGCCGCCGAGGTCGACCTGCCCGCCAAGCGGGCCGCCCTCATGATCCGGGACCGGTCCCTGCGCGGCCTGATGTAGGCCCCAGTGGCGACCACCTCTCGCTCCGGCCCAGCCCGGCCCCGTCCCAGCCCTGGCCCGTCCCAGCTGTGGCCTCGTTCCGGCCCTGGCCCGTTCCAGCCCTCGCCCCGTCCCGCCCGAGGAGTCCCGGCCGTGCTCCGACCCCTGGTCCCGCCCCTGGTCGCGCCCCCGTTCCCAGCGTTGATCACCCGTTTGTCAGTGGTGGGCCGTAGGGTGGTCGCGCTATGACGAAGCCCTCACTCCCCGAACTCCTGCATGCCGCCGTCACAGCCGTCGGCGGTACGGAGCGCCCCGGCCAGGTGACCATGGCCGAAGCGGTCGCCGAGGCGATCGACGACGGATCCCACCTGCTGGTCCAGGCCGGCACCGGCACCGGAAAGTCGCTCGGCTATCTGGTGCCCGCACTCGCGCACGGGGAGCGCGTCGTGGTGGCGACCGCCACCCTCGCCCTGCAGCGCCAGCTCGTGGAGCGCGACCTGCCGCGCACCGTCGACGCGCTGCGTCCGCTGCTGCGCCGCCGCCCGGACTTCGCGATGCTCAAGGGCCGGTCGAACTACCTGTGCCTGCACCGGCTCCACGAGGGTGTGCCGCAGGACGAGGAGGAGGGCCTCTTCGACCAGTTCGAGGCGGCCGCGCCCACCAGCAAGCTGGGTCAGGACCTGCTGCGGCTGCGGGACTGGTCCGATGAGACCGAGAGCGGTGACCGCGACGACCTCACGCCCGGAGTGTCCGACAGGGCCTGGGCCCAGGTGTCGGTGTCCTCCCGGGAGTGCCTGGGCGCCTCGAAGTGCGCGTACGGCGCCGAGTGCTTCGCCGAGATGGCCCGCGAGCGCGCCAAGCTGGCCGAGGTCGTCGTCACCAACCACGCCCTGCTCGCGATCGACGCCATCGAGGGCGCCCCGGTCCTGCCGCAGCACGAGGTGCTGATCGTGGACGAGGCCCATGAGCTGGTCTCGCGCGTGACGGGTGCCGCGACCGGCGAGCTCACGCCCGGGCAGGTCAACCGTGCGGTGCGCCGCTCGGCGAAGCTGGTCAACGAGAAGGCCGCCGATCAGCTCCAGACCGCCGCCGAGGGCTTCGAGCGGCTGATGGAGCTGGCCCTGCCGGGGCGCCTGGAGGAGATCCCGGAGGACCTCGCCTATGCCCTGATGGCGCTCCGGGATGCCGCCCGGACCGTGATCTCCGCGATCGGCGCGACCCGCGACAAGTCCGTTCAGGACGAGGACGCGGTCCGCAAGCAGGCGCTGGCCTCGGTGGAGACGGTGCACGACGTGGCGGAGCGCGTGGTGAACGGCTCGGAGTGGGACGTCGTCTGGTACGAACGGCACGACCGCTTCGGGGCCTCGCTGCGTGTCGCCCCGATGTCCGTCTCCGGCCTCCTCAGGGAGAAGCTCTTCGCGGACCGTTCCGTGGTCCTCACCTCGGCGACGCTCAAGCTCGGTGGTGACTTCAACGGAGTGGGCGCCTCCCTCGGGCTCGCCCCCGAGGGCACGGAGGGCGAGGACCTTCCCCAGTGGAAGGGCGTCGACGTGGGCTCACCCTTCGACTATCCCAAGCAGGGGATCCTGTACGTCGCCAGGCATCTGTCGCGCCCGGCGCGCGACGGCGACCGTGCCGACATGCTCGACGAGCTGACCGAGCTCATCCAGGCGGCAGGCGGCCGCACGCTCGGTCTGTTCTCCTCGATGCGCGCCGCCCAACTAGCCGCCGAGGAACTGCGCTCGCGGATTCCCGAGTTCCCGATCCTGCTCCAGGGCGAGGAGACCCTCGGGGAACTGATCAAGAACTTCGCCGCGGACCCGAAGACCTGTCTCTTCGGCACGCTGTCGCTGTGGCAGGGTGTCGATGTCCCCGGGCCCAGCTGCCAGCTGGTCGTCATGGACAAGATCCCGTTCCCGCGTCCCGACGACCCACTGATGAGCGCCCGCCAGAAGGCGGTGGAGGACGCCGGCGGCAACGGCTTCATGGCGGTCGCCGCGACTCACGCGGCGCTTCTGATGGCGCAGGGCGCCGGGCGTCTCGTGCGGGCGTCCGGGGACCGTGGTGTGGTCGCCGTGCTCGACCAGCGGCTGGCCACCGCGCGGTACGGCGGCTATCTCAAGGCGTCACTGCCCGACTTCTGGTTCACCACGGATCGTAACCAGGTCCGGAAGTCGCTCGCCGCCATCGACGCGGCGGCGAATCAGAAGGAAGCGGAGTGATCGCTGGGTAGCCTGTCCCGGCGCCGGGACAGGCTACCCAGCGACACCAAGCGGCCAGGGAGCCGGGCCGTGACAGAACAGGGCCCCGGAACCGGCGCAGGGGTCCCGGGGCCCGGTCAGGTGACGAGCCTGAAGTGCTCGCCTGCCGCAGCCGTCACACGCGCCGCAGCACCGCGACGACCTTGCCCAGGATGGTCGCGTCGTCGCCGGGGATCGGCTCATAGGCCGAGTTGTGCGGGAGGAGCCAGACATGGCCGTCCTCGCGCTTGAAGCGCTTGACGGTGGCCTCGCCGTCCAGCATGGCGGCCACGATGTCGCCGTTCTCGGCGACCGGCTGACGGCGCACGGTGACCCAGTCGCCGTCGCAGATCGCGGCCTCGATCATGGAGTCGCCGACCACCTTGAGGACGAACAGCTCCCCGTCACCCACGAGCTGTCGGGGCAGGGGGAACACGTCCTCGACCGACTCCTCGGCGAGGATCGGACCGCCGGCGGCGATACGGCCCACCAACGGGACGTACGACGCGGCGGGCTTGCCCGCGGTGTCCGTCGGCTGCACCGTCACCGCCTGGTCGGAACCGCGCACCTCGTACGCGCGCGGGCGGTGCGGGTCGCGGCGCAGGAAGCCCTTGCGCTCCAGTGCCATCAGCTGGTGCGCGACCGAGGAGGTGCTGGACAGTCCGACGGCCTGGCCGATCTCCCGCATGGACGGCGGGTAGCCGCGCCGCTGCACGGAGTCCCTGATGACTTCGATCACCCGGCGCTGCCTGTCGGTGAGCCCCGAACTGTCCGCCCGGATGCCTGGAGGTCGGCCCGGCAGCGAGCGCTTGTGCGCCTCGGGATTCGTGGCTTCGTTCATCGCATGCACCGGATCCAGTCGGCCCTGGGAGCGGTCCTGGGCAGTGATGGTGGCACTGTCTGCGGTGGTGGTCACGTCGGCCCCTCTCGATGGTCTCCCTGCTGCACAACGGTAGTTGCTTTCGAAAGGTTGCGCCAAACACACGTTCGAGTGAAAAACCTCGATTCACCTGACGCGATCATGTGTCTGGGTGTATGGCTAACGCGGCACCTGGCGGACAAAAGGGCCCATTGTTGTACTCTTCACCGCCGGGGTGATGACCTCGTGGGTTGTGTCCCAAGTCTGCCATCCGGAACCCGGTCAGCCAGGATCCGGTCCCCTTCTGTGCCGGAGTCCTACGTGACCTCCGTGCGGCGCCCACCGTATCTCCGTAAGCGCCGCAGCGTTACGCAGGCGCACGTGTGTGTTCCGTAGCGGCCTGCCTGCCGTGTCGTGCGGGCACGCGCGCGTGCGACACGCGCGTACGGTCGATGTATCAGCCAAGCCCCACATCTAGTGGTTGGATTGCAGCAGCAGCCCACAAGTTGTGGTCCCCCGGGTCTCCGGTGTCTCCGAGATCGCCTATGCTTGGGGCTGCTTCGAGGGGCCCAAGTGGTCTCGCGAGGCTGTTCAGTCTGCTGTGAGGAGGGTTGGAGATCATGCACTGCCCCTTCTGCAGGCACCCCGACAGCCGTGTGGTCGACAGTCGTACGACCGACGACGGCACGTCGATCCGCAGGCGCCGCCAGTGTCCTGACTGCTCCCGTCGTTTCACGACCGTGGAGACGTGCTCGCTCATGGTGGTCAAGCGGTCCGGAGTCACCGAGCCCTTCAGCCGTACCAAGGTCATCAACGGCGTGCGCAAGGCATGCCAGGGGCGGCCTGTCACCGAGGACGCGCTCGCCCAGCTCGGCCAGCGCGTCGAGGAGGCGGTGCGGGCCACCGGAAGCGCCGAGCTGACCACCCATGACGTGGGGCTGGCCATACTCGGTCCGTTGCAGGAGCTCGACCTCGTCGCCTTTCTGCGATTCGCCTCCGTCTATCGGGCGTTCGACTCGCTGGAGGACTTCGAGGCAGCCATCGCGGAGCTCAGGGAAACGAGGCGAGGCCCCGCCGTGGACGACGAAGACGCGGGAGCGGGGAGCCAGGAAGACGACTGCGGGGCCGGAGGGACCAGCCAGGTTCCGGTGCCCGCCCACGCCGCCGACTGACCGGCGGAGCGGAGCCGGGCCCAGGTCCCGGATCCGGCCGGACGGCGGCATCCAAGACCTGTTGCGGGCGGCAGCGTGAGGGTGCCCGCAACACATGACAGAACACCGTGTCACGGGAACATCGTGGCACTTCAGGGCGTTTTAGCCCGTACAGGGAGGCGGCATGACAGAGACGGCGAGCGGTCCGGCACGAGGTTCCCGAGCCAAGGGCGCCAAGGCCACCAAGGGGCTGCGTATCGAGCGCATCCACACCACCCCCGGCGTGCACCCGTACGACGAGGTGGCCTGGGAGCGCCGTGACGTCGTCATGACCAACTGGCGCGACGGCTCGGTCAACTTCGAGCAGCGTGGCGTCGAGTTCCCCGACTCCTGGTCGGTGAACGCGGTCAACATCGTCACCAGCAAGTACTTCCGTGGTGCCGTCGGCACCCCGCAGCGCGAGGTCAGCCTCAAGCAGCTGATCGACCGCATCGTGAAGACGTACCGGAAGGCCGGTGAGGACTACAAGTACTTCGCCTCGCCCGCCGACGCCGAGATCTTCGAGCACGAGTTGGCGTACGCCCTCCTGCACCAGATCTTCAGCTTCAACAGCCCCGTGTGGTTCAACGTGGGCACCCCGCAGCCCCAGCAGGTCTCCGCCTGCTTCATCCTGTCCGTCGACGACTCCATGGAGTCGATCCTCGACTGGTACAAGGAAGAGGGCATGATCTTCAAGGGCGGTTCCGGCGCCGGCCTGAACCTCTCCCGTATCCGTTCCTCCAAGGAACTGCTCTCCTCCGGCGGCAACGCCTCCGGTCCTGTGTCCTTCATGCGCGGTGCCGACGCCTCGGCCGGAACGATCAAGTCCGGCGGTGCCACCCGCCGCGCCGCCAAGATGGTCATCCTCGACGTCGACCACCCCGACATCGAGGACTTCATCGAGACCAAGGTCAAGGAGGAGGAGAAGATCCGCGCCCTGCGCGACGCGGGCTTCGACATGGACCTGGGCGGCGACGACATCACGTCCGTCCAGTACCAGAACGCCAACAACTCGGTCCGTGTGAACGACGAGTTCATGAAGTCGGTCGAGCAGGGCGGCAAGTTCGGTCTCCGCGCGCGGATGACCGGCGAGGTCATCGAGGAGGTCGAGGCCAAGTCCCTGTTCCGCAAGATGGCCGAGGCCGCGTGGGCCTGCGCCGACCCGGGCATCCAGTACGACGACACGATCAACCGCTGGCACACATGCCCGGAGTCCGGCCGTATCAACGGCTCGAACCCGTGCAGCGAGTACATGCACCTGGACAACACGTCCTGCAACCTCGCCTCGCTGAACCTGATGAAGTTCCTCAAGGACGACGGCAAGGGCACCCAGTCCTTCGACGCCGAGCGCTTCGCCAAGGTCGTCGAGCTCGTCATCACCGCGATGGACATCTCCATCTGCTTCGCGGACTTCCCGACCCAGAAGATCGGCGAGAACACGCGCGCGTTCCGCCAGCTCGGCATCGGCTACGCCAACCTCGGCGCCCTGCTGATGGCGACCGGTCACGCGTACGACTCCAACGGCGGCCGCGCCCTCGCCGGCGCCATCACCTCCCTGATGACCGGCACGTCGTACCGGCGCTCCGCCGAACTCGCCGCGGTCGTCGGCGCGTACGACGGCTACGCCCGCAACGCCGATGCCCACAAGCGCGTCATGAAGCAGCACGCCGACGCCAACGAGACGGCCGTCCGCATGGACGACCTGGACACGCCGGTGTGGGCCGCCGCCACGGAGGCCTGGCAGGACGTCGTCCGCCTCGGCGAGCAGAACGGTTTCCGTAACTCCCAGGCGTCCGTCATCGCCCCGACCGGCACCATCGGTCTCGCGATGTCCTGCGACACCACCGGCCTCGAGCCCGACCTCGCCCTGGTCAAGTTCAAGAAGCTGGTCGGCGGCGGCTCGATGCAGATCGTCAACGGCACCGTTCCGCAGGCCCTGCGCCGCCTGGGCTACCAGGAGGAGCAGATCGAGGCGATCGTCGCCCACATCGCCGAGCACGGCAATGTGATCGACGCCCCCGGCCTCAAGCCCGAGCACTACGAGGTCTTCGACTGCGCCATGGGCGAGCGTGCCATCTCCCCGATGGGCCACGTCCGCATGATGGCCGCGATCCAGCCGTGGATCTCCGGCGCCCTCTCCAAGACGGTCAACATGCCGGAGTCGGCGACCGTCGAAGAGGTCGAGGAGATCTACTTCGAGGCTTGGAAGATGGGCGTCAAGGCGCTCGCCATCTACCGCGACAACTGCAAGGTCGGCCAGCCGCTCTCCGCCAAGACCAAGGAGAAGGAGAAGGCCGAGATCACGGAGAAGGCCGAGGCGACCATCCGCGAGACGGTCGAGAAGGTCGTTGAGTACCGACCGGTCCGCAAGCGCCTCCCGAAGGGTCGTCCCGGAATCACCACGTCCTTCACCGTCGGTGGCGCCGAGGGCTACATGACCGCCAACTCCTACCCGGACGACGGTCTGGGCGAGGTCTTCCTGAAGATGTCCAAGCAGGGCTCCACCCTCGCGGGCATGATGGACGCCTTCTCCATCGCCGTCTCGGTGGGTCTCCAGTACGGCGTGCCCCTGGAGACGTACGTCTCGAAGTTCACGAACATGCGCTTCGAGCCGGCCGGTATGACGGACGACCCGGACGTGCGGATGGCGCAGTCGATCGTCGACTACATCTTCCGCCGCCTTGCGCTGGACTTCCTGCCGTTCGAGACGCGCTCCGCGCTCGGCATCCACTCCGCCGAGGAGCGTCAGCGCCACCTGGAGACGGGTTCGTACGAGCCCTCCGAGGACGAGGTGGACGTCGAGGGCCTGGCCCAGTCGGCGCCGCGCCAGACGGACCTCAAGGCCGTCACCACGCCGAAGGCCGAGTCCGGCGCGGCCCAGCCCGCCCCGAAGCAGGCCCACACCAGCGCCGAACTGGTGGAGATGCAGCTGGGCATCCAGGCGGACGCCCCGCTCTGCTTCTCCTGCGGCACGAAGATGCAGCGGGCCGGCTCCTGCTACATCTGCGAGGGCTGCGGCTCGACGAGCGGCTGCAGCTGACGCCGACGGCAAGCCCTTGAGCTGAGGGGCGCCGGCCATGTGCCGGCGCCCCTTTTCCGTGTCCCTGCGCCCGACGAGACCGCGGCCTCCGCTCGTGACGACACCGCCGAGGTACGACGGTGATATTGGGGAACTGTCCGGGCGGGCCCGTGCCTTCCGGACGGGCGAGCCCGGACCGGTCCCCGGCGGGGCCTCCAACACCGGGCGTGGCGACGATCGCGAGCTTCGCCCCCTACGCCGGGCGGCCCTCAGGGCTGATGCGCCCTGCCCATGTTCCGGGCGAAGGCCGCGGGGTCGTCGTCGGAGCCGTGTATGCCGGGGTGGAAGCTCCACCCGCCGGACCCGTCGCGCACGAACTCCGCGACCGTCGCCGCCGTCGATCCGAGGACGGAGCCGAAGTCGTCCTCGGCCAGGACGTTGTAGCCCTCCCGAATGCGCACGGACGGACTCCGGACATTGACGAAGGTCCGTTCCGCCGTGCGCTGCTGGATGACGATACCGACCACCACGCGCGCGTACCGGGCGTCGAGCCGGTCCAGTTCGAGCGTCATGACCTCGTCCCAGCCGAAACCCTTGCCGTCCTTGCTGTCCCGGTTGAGAAAGATCGTGCCGTCGGGCGAGCGACTGTCGAAGTGCACCAGGTACGCCGGTGCCCCGTACGGGTCGTTCGCCGCGTACGGAGCGGCGACGATATCCAGATCCGTGGGCGACTGGCCCGCCGGACTCGGGTCCCACTTCAGTGCGACCTCGACCTTGCGGATCCCCTTGCTGAAGCCGTTCAACAGGCGTCCCCTTCCCCCTCGCGGCCTCGTGCCCCAACTCCCGGGCGGCTGAGACACGTTGTCCATCGTGCCATGCGCGCGGGGGAGTGCGCGCGGGTGATCTCTGCCGGAGCGTGACCGACGCCACGCCCCATGGCCTTACGATGGCGCGGTGCTGGTCAAGTGGATTCGCTGCACCGTGGTGGACCGCCGCGGCTTCGAGCGGGGGCAGCGAAAGTGGGCGGGGCTTCTGGGGGAGCCGGGGTTTCGGGGACAGGGGGGTGGCTGGAGCCGGCAGCGGCCGGGAGTGGCGCACATCTTCGCCTTCTGGGAGAGCCGTGCCTTCTACGACTCCTTCATGGCCCGCTCCCATGACCGGCTGGCGGCTGCCCAGTCCGGCACGTTCAAGGACGCGCAGGCCAAACTCTTCGAGTACCGGTTCGACGTGAAGACCGGCTTCGAGCCGCGGTTCACGGACTCCGACCTGATCCGTGTCGCCCTCTGTCGTGTCCACGAGGAGCGCGTCGAGCACTTCACGCTGATGCAGGAGAAGGTGTGGAACCCCGCGATGGCCGGCTCACCCGGCATGATCCGGGGGATGTTCGCCGAGGCCCCGGAGCACGAGTTCCTCGTCCTGTCGATGTGGCGGTCGGCCGCCGAGCACGGTAAGTACCGCACCGAGCGGGTGGAGCGCCTCGCCCTGCGGGCCCAGACGGAGACGGACATCGCATCGCTGACCGGCGACATCGTGGAGCTGGAACCGTCCTGGACGGTTTGAAATCCGAACGCGTAAAATGTGTGCCTCTTTGTGACTCATGGTGCGGGATTCGTGTGACGTACGCCGTATGGAGCCCGTACGAGTGCTCGATCGGGCGTCGGCCGATCTAGGGTTTTGGCATGGCACGACCACGGCGCATCGTCCTTGTCCGGCACGGCGAGTCAACGGGCAATGTTGATGACTCCGTGTACGAGCGTGAACCCGACCACGCTCTGGCACTCACCGAGCGGGGCTGGCGGCAGGCGGAGGAGACCGGCAAGCGGATCCGGGAGATCTTCGGGCGGGAGCGGGTGAGCGTGTACGTCTCCCCGTACCGCCGCACGCACGAGACCTTCCGCGCGTTCCATCTCGACCCCGAGCTCATACGGGTGCGCGAGGAACCCCGGCTGCGCGAGCAGGACTGGGGAAACTGGCAGGACCGCGACGACGTACGCGTACAGAAGGCCTACCGGGACGCTTACGGGCACTTCTTCTTCCGCTTCCCCCAGGGAGAGTCCGGCGCCGATGTGTACGACCGGGTCGGCGGCTTCCTGGAGAGTCTGTTCCGCAGCTTCGAGGCCCCCGACCATCCGCCGAACGTCCTGCTGGTGACCCACGGTCTGGCCATGCGGCTGTTCTGCATGCGATGGTTCCACTGGACGGTCGCCGAATTCGAGTCGCTCTCGAACCCGGGGAACGCCGAAATGCGAATGCTCGTTCTCGGGGACGACGGCAAGTACACACTGGACCGGCCCTTCGAGCGCTGGCGGGACCCGGTGCCGCACTGGGTCACCGGTTAGAGTGGCGGGCGATGACCGCTGACTCCTCTTCCTTCGGGCGCCTGGACCGCGCCTTGGCCAGCCTGCGCGGACTCGCGGTGGGAGACGCGCTGGGCTCACAGTTCTTCGTTCCGGCGAACTATCCGCTGCTGAAGCGCCGCGAGCTGCCGCCCGGCTCCTGGCAGTGGACGGACGACACGGAAATGGCCTGCTCCGTGGTCGCCGTCCTTGCCGCACACCACCGCGTCGACCAGGACGCGCTGGCGCTCTCCTTCGCCGAGCACCACGACTTCGACCGGGGCTACGGCCCCGCGGTCAACAGGCTGCTGCGCCTCGTGCGGGAGGGCGGCGACTGGCGTGAGCTGGCTTCCGGCCTGTTCAACGGGCAGGGGTCCTGGGGCAACGGCGCCGCGATGCGGATCGCGCCGCTGGGCGCCTGGTACGCGGACGACCCGGAGCAGGCGACCCACCAGGCCGAGATCTCGGCGTACCCCACGCATCAGCACCGTGAGGCCGTCGTCGGCGCCATGGCCGTCGCCGCGGCGGCCGCGCTGGCCGCCTCCCCCAGCGGCCCGCCCACCCCGGAGGCACTTCTCGACGGGGTCGTCGCCCTGGTGCCGAAGAGCGCCGTCGGTGCGGGCCTGCGTCGCGCCCGGGACATGCTCGACTACGGCGACGCCGGCACCGTCGCGGCCGTTCTGGGCTGCGGACGGCGTACGAGCGCCCATGACACCGTCCCCTTCGCCCTCTGGTCGGCGGCGCGGGCCCTCGGCGACTACGAGACGGCGTTCTGGACGACCTCACAGGTCGGCGGGGACGTGGACACCACCTGCGCCATCGTGGGCGGTGTGCTCGCGTCGGGCAAGGCGGGGACACCGCCAGCCACGTGGGTGGAGCGTACGGAGACGCTGCCGGAGTGGGTGGCCGCGTCCGCCTGATGCCCGTGGGGGCCGCGCTGACGTCCGTGGGGCCGCGCTGATGCCCGTGGGGCCGAGCCTGTCTCGAAAACTCTCTGTGTCCGTCGGGAACTCTGCGTGACGGTCGGGCGTTGTCCTGGCATCAGCCGTGTGGCGTGTGGATGCGCACGGGCGAGGGGTTCCGTGGGTGGCAGGGGGTGTTGGGGTGTCGTTCGTGCTGGTGCTGGTGCTGGTGCTGGTGCTGGTGCTGGTGCTGGTGTTTCTCGTGGCCTTGTCGGCCGAAGTGCGGAAGGCCGGACCGTCGCCCTCGCCGGCTGTCCCCCGGGCGCGGTCCGGCCCTCCGCGGTCCTGTGCGGATCCGGTCGTGTCAGCCGACCGCCGGGCCCGCCGTGCCGGCGAGGGCATCGAGGTCGCTCTTGCGGACCTTGATCACCAACCACGCGGTGGCCAGGGCGAGCACGGCCATCGAGGCGGCGGGAATGAACGCGGTAGAGATGCCGTGGGCGAGCACCTCGTGACCCCAGGGTGCGGGCAGCTGATGGGTCTTGGCGAACTCCGCCTTCTGCTCCGGCGAGCCGTTGGCGAGGAACTTCGGCAGCTGCTTCTTCGCCTCGTCCTTGCTGGCCGAGCCGAAGACCGTGGTGAGGATCGACAGACCCAGCGAACCGCCCACCTGCTGGGTGGCGTTGAGCAGTCCGGACGCGGCACCCGCCTCGTGCTGGGCGACGCCGGAGACGGCTGTCACGGTCACCGTCACGAAGTTCAGCCCCATGCCGAAGCCGAACACCAGCATCGGGCCGAGCACGCCGCCGGCGTACGAGCTGTCGGGGGTGATCAACGACTGCCAGACGAGCCCGATCACGACGAACGTCGCACCGGTCATCATGAACGGCTTGGGGCCGAGCGTGGGCAGGAACCGCTGCGAGAGACCCGCGCCGACCGCGATGGCGACCGTTACGGGCAGGAACGCCAGACCGGCCTTGATCGGGCTGTAGCCCAGCACGTTCTGCACGAACAGCACGATGTAGAAGAACATGCCGAACATCGCGGCCGCCAGGCTCAGCATGATCACGTACGTGCCGGAGCGGTTGCGGTCGGCGAACATCTTCAGCGGGGTGATCGGCTCCTTGGCCCGCATCTCGGTGAGGGCGAAGGCCACCAGCAGGACCACGGCGGCGCCGAAGGAGCCGAGGGTCAGACTGTCGCGCCAGCCGTCCTCCGAGGCCCGGATGAAGCCGTACACGAGCGATGCCATACCGGCTGTCGAGGTCAGCGCGCCCGCGATGTCGAAGCGCCCGGGGTGCCGCTCGGACTCGTTGATGTAGATAGGGGTGAGCGCTGCGATGAGCACGCCGATCGGCACGTTGACGAAGAGCACCCAGCGCCAGTCGAGCCACTCGGTCAGCATGCCGCCCGCGAGCAGGCCGATGGCGCCACCACCGGCGGAGACGGCGGCGAAGACGCCGAACGCCCGGTTCCGCTCCGGCCCTTCGGGGAACGTGGTGGTGATGAGCGCCAGCGAGGTGGGCGACGCGATGGCGCCGCCCATGCCCTGCAAGGCGCGCGCGGCGAGCAGCTGCCAGGGCTCCTGGGCGATGCCGCCGAGCAGCGAGGCGAAGGTGAACAGCAGGATGCCGGTCATGAACACCCGGCGGCGGCCGAGGATGTCACCGGCTCGTGCGCCGAGCAGGAGGAGGCCTCCGAAGGTCAGCGTGTAGGCGCTGACCACCCATGTGAGGTCCGTGGTGCTGAACTTGAGCGCGTCTTGAATGTGCGGGAGAGCGATGTTCACAATCGTCGCGTCGAGTACCACCATGAGTTGGCAGGCCGCGATGACGGTGAGCGCGATGCCGGGGTGACCCTCCCGGCGGGCTGCTCCTGGTTTTTCGTTCTGTATCAGCTGAGAGGTTGTCACTATGGATCCCCCACGAAGGTGTTAGTGAACGCAGGCGTTCACTGTCCGGTCAACGGTAGTGAGTTCTCGACAGAGAACGCAAGCGTTCACTTAGCTCACCGTCGCGCCTCGCGTCCCCCTCTGGCGTCGCGCGATGTGTCCCCAGTCCCGCAATCCCCGCTTCACCCTGCTCGCTGGAGAAACTCAGATGGTTACCTCGCGCTGGACGGCCGCCCCCGCTCGGACGGCCTCCTTTCGCCGGCGCGGCGCCGTGCTCGAACGCGCGATCCTGGACGCCGCGCTGGAGCAGCTCAGCACGGTCGGCTGGAAGGGCCTCACGATGGAGGGTGTCGCCGCCGGCGCCCAGACCGGCAAGGCGGCCGTCTACCGCCGCTGGCCGTCCAAGGAGGATCTTGTCGCCGACGCGCTCCAGGCCGGACTGCCGCGTCTGGAGGAGGCGCCCGACCTGGGCACGGTGCGCGAGGAACTGCTCGCCCTGTGCCGCCAGGCGCGTCGCGCGATGTTCTCGCGACCCGGCTTCGCCCTCCGGGCCGTCATTCACGAATGTGATCCAGTGCAGGCCGAGCGCTTCCATGGCCTGATCTTCGAAGGGGTCGTGGAGCCGACCGTCAGACTGCTGCGCGAGGTCATCACCCGTGGAATAGGGCGGGGAGAGGTTCGCTCCGATGCGGCGAACAGTTATGTCTTCGATGCCATTCCGGCGATGATGATGTACCGGTCCAAGATGTGCTCCAGCGAATGGAGTGACCAGGATCTCGAGGAGATGATCGACCAGTTGATGCTTCCGCTGTTGCGCTCGGACGGGGCCTGATCCGGGGCCGTGTCGGCCCCGTGGCCGACGAGTGAGCCGGGGTGTCGCTCGGGGATCCGGGCGGCGTAGGCTGAGGGCGCCATGCCGTACGAACCGCCCACTCACACCGTCGAGCGCTCCCTCCGCGCCACGACCGGAGCGAAGGTCATTGCCGGTGTCGACGAGGTGGGACGCGGCGCCTGGGCGGGACCTGTCACCGTCTGTGCGGCGGTCACCGGACTCCGTCGGCCGCCCGAGGGCCTCACCGATTCCAAGCTGCTCACCGTCAAGCGCCGCACGGAGCTGTCCGCGGCACTGCTGAACTGGGTGACGGCCTATGCCCTGGGACACGCCTCCCCGGAGGAGATCGACGCTCTGGGGATGACGGCGGCGCTGCGGCTCGCCGCCGTACGGGCCCTGGATGCCCTACCGGTCCGCCCGGACGCGGTGATCCTCGACGGGAAGCACGACTACCTCGGAGCCCCCTGGAAGGTCCGCACGGTGATCAAGGGCGACCGCTCGTGCGTGGCGGTGGCGGCGGCTTCGGTGATCGCCAAGGTTCAGCGCGACAAAATGATGGCCGAACTGGGTATCGACCATGCAGACTTCGGTTTTGCGGACAACGCCGGGTATCCGTCGCCCGTCCACAAGGCCGCACTGGAGGAGCGGGGCCCCACCCCGTACCACCGGTTGTCGTGGGCGTATCTTGATGCGCTGCCCCAGTGGCGGCACCTCAAGAAGGTCCGCAGCTGGGCGGAGGGAAGCGTTCCTGAGATCGAGGGTCAGCTGGGCTTCGATTTCTGACCGTTCCCGCACTGTTGTGCCACCCGGTCGCGCAAGTCGCACCAACGTTTGATAAAAATCAGCTCATGCCTCTCATTCCCGAGGAGCCTCAGATTCACGAGAGTGCCCAGGGTCCCCGCGTCACTCCGGCCAGTGGCCGTACCGCGCCGACCCCTCGCCCCGTACCCGGCCCCCGCCCCGCGGCTCCGTCGCGTCCCGGTCGCCCCGGCCCTCTCCGGCCCGGGCAACCGGTGCAACGTACGCCGCGCGACATGGCCGCCAAGCCGGGCCCGTCGGGTCCGGCCGCTCCCGCCGCGGCCGCGGCGACCCCGCAGATCCAGCTGATCCCGGCCTCTGTCGAGGGCGCCCTCGACGCCGCCGAGGAGGCAGTGGACCTGCTCCTGGACTCGGGCCGTGCCCCCGGTGACGTGCTGGTGATCACCACCGGCGAACCGCACCCGTGGGCCGACCACGAGTTGTCCTTCGGCGAAGCCTCCTACTGGGCCCAGCACGACTCGGGCGACGACGTCTTCTACACGGGTGCCGCCATGGCCTCGCGTGCCGCGTCCCGTCCTGTCGTCGTGGTTGCCGTCAACGGTGGTCCTGCCGCCGCTGCCGCGACCGCCCTTCCGCTGGCCCACGCCCGGGCCGGTGCCCTGCTGATCGTCTGCGGTGACCCGCAGCAGATCAACTCGATGCTGGGCGCGGGCGTCTGAGCCCTGTCGGGCACCTCCGGGAGCACCGGAGGTGCCGAAGGTGCCGTAGCGATGGCACCGGCACGGTGTGGCCTTTGGCGTGTCCGGAATCCGGTGGCGGCCCTGCCCCGCTGAAGGGCGCCCTCCGGATGGACGGGCGGCTCAGGGCTTGGTGGGGGCGTGCGGCGTGAGGACGCCGACGCGCCCTTCGGGCCGCGGGTCCGGGGTGTCGTACCCGTCCCCGCTCCGCGGTGCGGCATCGCGCGGGCGCCGTACCCACTCGCTGTGAACCGGTGCGTACGCGGGTCCCGTGTCCCGCGCGCGGAGGACTCCCGGGGCGCATCGGCGCCGTCGGGGCCGACGGGCGGGGGCATCCTCCCCGAGCCGCCGTGGACCCGCCTTCACCTGCGCGGCGCGCAGCGCTTCGAGAGCGGTCGACCCGGTGCAGGCTCGGTCGGCGCCACACGAACGCGGGCCCGGTACTCCTCAGCGCGCCGCGGCGCGGCGCAGGACGTCCGACATGGCGCCGCCGGTGCGGGGCGACGGGGGCGGCACGTCCGATATGCCGAAGGGCTCAGGTGTCGAGTCCGAGTTCGGGCGGCGGCCACCACGGCCCTCGCCGAGCACCTGCCAGCCGTCGCGGGTCAGCGTGATGTACGCCCCGCAGCGCAGCCCGTGCAGCGTGCAGGCGTCACGTAGCCCCCACATCCACGCCCCGTCCTCCTCCGTCCAACGTGCGTCCCCCTCGCGGCAGTAGAGCAGCACAGCGGTGCGCACCGGTGTGCGGCGCCGCAGATCGTGCGGTATGACGCGGCGCAGCTGGTCCAGCAGGGCGTTGCGGAACATCCAGCCGTCGGCCGGGGCCGGGCGCCGGGTGAACGAGGCGCTCGCCAGGAGCCGTTCCTCAGGGTCGAGGACGGCCACGATCGCCGTCGCCGCCCTGGGGCGGTGCCGCGTGTGCAGCCCGCTGACGACCTCGCGGGGGTTGCGGAGCAGTGGAATGCCGGCGGCCGCCCACTCGGCAGGCTCAAGCAGACGGCTGGCGGACGCGGCGGACGCGGACGTCGACAACGAGGCCACCGAGGACGGAGCGAATCCGAAGGTCACGTTCCTCCCTTCGGCTACGCGCCCATACAGCGGGCGGGGTCGGATTCGGGGGAGCGCACACCGCAGCGAAGCCCATCCGGATCACGAGCGAGCCGTGCGGGGAGCGGACTTCAATTCTTCCTGTCGAACTTGGATGCGGCAACGAGCAATTGGGGCCACCGACTGTTATCTGGTGGTGCGTGGCTTATATCCCTACCTTGTGAGGCGCCTGGCAACGTACGTGACGTTCGAGCACGACACGTGCGTACGTCGCGGACGGGGGCGGCGCCCGCGCATCCGCGGATCAGCCCTGCACGGCCAGGACCAGCGGCAACACCCCCTGCGCCCCGGACCTCCTGAGCAACCGGGCCGCGACCGCCAGGGTCCAGCCGGTCTCCGTGTAGTCGTCCACGAGCAGAACGGAGCCCCTTGCCTCGGTCAGAGCCGCGGCCAGGGCGGGTGGAACGGTCAGCGCGCCGTCGAGGACCTTCAGGCGCTGCGCGCTGTTGCTGCGTGAGCCGCGCGGCACCTCGCCCATGGACTCCACGGTGCCCAGCAGTGGCAGTCTGCCGATCTCCGCGATGTGCGCACCCAGGGACTGGATCAGCCGCGGCCTGGTGCGCGAGGCGACGGTGACGACGCCCACCGGGCGGGGCAGCGCGCCTTCCTCGCCGGAAGCCCAGCCGCCGGGGCCCTTGGCCCAGTCGGCCAGGACGCCCACCACGGCCCTCGCCACATCGTCCGGCACCGGGGCGTCCGGCGCCTGCGGCGCGAGCATCGGCCGCAGCCGGTTGCCCCAGCCGATGTCCGACAGCCGCCCCAACGCCCGCCCCGCCGAAGCCTGTTCCCCGGCCGGAACGCGCCCCTTGAGATCAATGCCGATCGCCGGTAGCCCCGTCGGCCACATGCGACGGGGTTCCACTTCGACTCCCGCGCGGCCCAGATCGACACGCGCCGCGTCCAGCGCGGCCGTTGAGGTGTCCGCCGTGAAACGCGCCCCCGCGCAGTTGTCGCAGCGGCCGCAGGGCTTCGCACCCTCGTCGTCCAGCTGGCGCTGCAGATACTCCATCCGGCAGCCTGTCGTGGACGCGTACTCGCGCATCGCCTGCTGCTCGGCCTGCCTCTGCCGCGCCACCCAGGCGTACCGCTCGGCCTCGTACGTCCACTGCTGACCGGTCGCGATCCAACCACCCTTGACGCGCCTGACCGCCCCGTCGACGTCGAGGACCTTCAGCATGGTCTCCAGACGCGACCGGCGCAGCTCCACCAGCGGTTCCAGGGCGGGCAGGGACAAGGGGCCGGCCGCGCGGGCGAGGACATCCAGGGTGCGGCGCACCAGTTCCTCGGAAGGGAAGGCCAGCGACGCGAAGTACTCCCAGATCGCCTCGTCCTCCTTGCCCGGCAGCAGGAGTACCTCGGCGTGCTCGACACCGCGCCCGGCACGGCCGACCTGCTGGTAGTAGGCGATGGGGGAGGAGGGCGAGCCGAGGTGCACCACGAAGCCGAGGTCGGGCTTGTCGAAGCCCATGCCGAGTGCGGAGGTGGCGATCAGCGCCTTGACCTGGTTGGCGAGCAGATCGTCCTCGGCCTGCTGCCGGTCGGTGTTCTCCGTCTTTCCCGTGTACGAGGCGACGGCGTGTCCCCGCTGCCTGAGGAAGGCGGTGACCTCCTCGGCCGCGGCTACGGTGAGCGTGTAGACGATGCCGGAACCCGGCAGGTCGTCGAGGTGGTCGGCGAGCCAGGCCATGCGGTGTGCGGCGTCCGGCAGCCGCAGCACGTTCAGGCTCAGGCTCTCCCGGTCGAGCGGGCCCCGCAGCACCAGTGCGTCGGACGCGCCACCGGTGCCGAGCTGCTCCGCGACGTCGGCGGTCACCCGCGCGTTGGCCGTGGCCGTGGTGGCCAGTACGGGCACACCCGGCGGGAGGTCGGCGAGCATGGTGCGCAGCCGCCGGTAGTCGGGGCGGAAGTCATGGCCCCAGTCGGAGATGCAGTGGGCCTCGTCCACGACGAGCAGTCCGGTCGCGGCGGCCAGTTTGGGCAGGACCTGGTCGCGGAAGTCGGGGTTGTTGAGGCGTTCCGGACTGACGAGCAGCACGTCGACGTCGCCCGCCGCGATCTCCCCCTGGATGGTGTCCCATTCCTCGGTGTTGGAGGAGTTGATGGTCCGGGCGTGGATGCCGGCGCGGGCTGCCGCCTCCACCTGGTTGCGCATCAGCGCGAGGAGCGGCGAGACGATGACGGTCGGACCGCTGCCCCGGGCACGCAGCAGCGAGGTCGCCACGAAGTAGACGGCGGACTTGCCCCAGCCGGTGCGCTGGACGACCAGGGCCCGGCGCCGGTCGGCGACCAGCGCCTCGATCGCCCGCCACTGGTCCTCGCGCAGTCCGGCCGTGCCCGTGGCGTCCCCGACGAGACGGGCGAGGACGGCGTCGGCCTGCGTCCTGAGGTCCGCGTTGCTCGTGTGCTCCATGCGTCCTATACAACAGGACGGCACTGACATCCGGGCGGTCCGCGGGACGGCGGGCGGAAGCGCACCGGTTGTTTGTCGTGTTCCTGTTCGGACTTATCCACAGGCCCAAGCGGAATCTCGGGATCCGCGAGATCGTCTGCGTATGACGAATCACAGCGAAACGACAGGACCCTCCGAAAACGGCGACATCGCAGGACGAGACGCGCACAGCGGGCGCTCCGCGGACGCGCAGCGAGCGGAGCCAGCGCGCTTCGCGGACCTCGGGCCCACGGCACACGAAAGCCAGGTCACCCTGCGCACCCCGGCCGAACTGGCCGACGCCCTGCCCTATCTGCTCGGCTACCGCCCCGAGGACAGCATCGTGCTGGTGGCCCTGCACGACCGGGGCGGTCGCGGCCGTTTCGGCGGCCGGGCCCGGCTCGGCATTCCCGCGAGCACGGACGACTGGGAGTCGGCCGCCCGTCAGTTGGCCCAGGGCCTGGTGGCCGGCGGCGAGCGCAGGGGCGCCCGGCCCGAGCGGATGGTCGCCTACGTCTGTCAGGAACCGGTGGAGGGTGAGTCGGGCCGGGACGTCATGCGGCGACTGCGTCCGCTCGCCCAGTTGCTGCGCACAGAGTGCGGGCACCTCGACGTGCCGGTCATCGAGGCGGTGTGCATCTCGGACGGCCGCTTCTGGTCCTACTGCTGCCCGAACGAGGGGTGCTGTCCGGACGACGGAACACCGATGGGCCTGCCCGGCACCTCCGTACTCGCGGCCGCGGCCACCTACGCCGGTATCCAAGTGCGCGGCACGCTGCGCGAGTTGCGGGCCAGGTTCCTGCCCTGGGAGACGTCTGCCGCACTGGAACAGGAGATCGTCCTGGACACCATGGGCATGACCGTGGTGCCCAGGATCATCGAGGACGCGACGCGCGCGGAGGTCGCCGAGGAGACCCTCGGCCTCGCCGAGCGGGTCATGGCCCGGCTTGCCGCAGCGCCGTCGGTGTCCGGCATGCTCCCCGCGGACCTTCGCGACGACGAACTGATCACGCACGAGGAGGCGGCGACGCTGATCCTCGGCCTGCAGGACCGCACGACCCGGGACCGCGCCGCGGCATGGATGGAAGGTGACGAGGCCGGTCCGGCGCTGCGTCTGTGGCGTGCGCTGGCCCGCCGATGTGTCGGACCGTACGGCGAACACGCCGCCGCGCCCCTCACCCTCGCGGGCTGGGTCGCCTGGTCGAGCGGCGACGACCTCGAGGCCAGGGAGGCCCTGGCGATGGCCCTGGGCGCGGACCCGGACTACCTGTTCGCCCGCCTTCTGCACCAGGCCTGCAACGAGGGCCTGGACCCGGAGGCGATCCGTCGCTGCCTGCGTGCGGGACGTACGGGAGGCGCGGAGAGGGAGGCCGCTGAGGAGGAGGGGACGGAGGCGGACGCGGCCCCGACTCGGCCGGGTGCCTCGGGGGGTGTCTCCCGCCGACACGACCGCCCTCGTGCCGCCGACGGCGCCGACCGTCAGCCGCGCCCGACACGTGCGAAGGGCCGGCGGCCCCGGACGGACGGCACGCGTCCGCGCACCCCGGCACCAGGCCGTACGCGCCCTGGTGCCTCAAGGCCGGCCAGTACGCGCACGCGTGCTGCCGGGAAGGGCGACACGCGGCGTGACGACGCCGCATCGGGAGGCAATCGGTCCGGAAGCAATGGCTCAGAGGCGGATGCATGAGCAACGGTTGGGGCGTTGCCTCCCTCGCCTGGTGCCTGCTGGTCGCCTGGTGCCTGCTGTCCGGTCGGGGCCGGTGGCGACTGACCGGGCCGACGTGGCCCGGTGGCCGGCTGCCGCCGCATCGGTGTCGGCGCCGGGCTGTGGGTCCGAAGGGTGAAACCGCACTCAAGAACCGCCGCCATTCGGTCGCTTCCCTGATGGGAGGCGTGACCAGGCGGACTTCCGGTCCGTTCACCTGGGTGGTGGTACCCCCGGACGGGCCGCGCCGCCGCACGTCCGATGTTCCTCCGGAGCACGCCACCCGGCGCCGAGCACGTCCGAGGCGCACAGAGCGCAGAAGAAACCGCCCCATGCAACAGCCGACTCCGCCCTTCGCAACCGACGACCACCCCTCTGTCCCTGACAGCCCTGGACCTGTCCCTGACAGCCCTGCACCGTCACCACCCGTCGACGCAGTCCCCCAGCGACCGAACAGCACGGCGGCGCCGGCCCTGCCACAGGCCCCGGGAGCCGACCCCATGCCTGCGCTGTGGCATACCGGGTCTTTTCCCCGGCTCACGGATCCCCGGCTCACGGAAGACCCCCACCGGTCGTCCGCGCGGCAAGGCAGGCCTCCAGCCTCCTCGACGCCCCGGGACCGGCCCTCGTCCGTGCCTGCGCGCCGGGTCCCACGTCCGCTCGCGCCCCCGCCTCAGGGGGCCACCGCAGGCACGCCGCAATCGACCCTCCGCCGCTCCGCCGACCTTCCGCCCACCCACACGGCCTTGATCTGCGTCGCCCTGCCGGGCCTCGCCATCTCCATGGAGGACGGGCAGCTTTCCGGGCGGGGCTTGGAGGGGTTCTTCCGGGCGGGCCGACGGCTTCTTGCGCGCTGCCAGGTCCGTGTGGGCGGACGAGAACCGCTGGCGGTGCAGGCCAGGATGGCCGGAGCGGATCAGGCCCGCTTCGTGGGAACGGTGCGTACCGCCTCGGCCGCCGGACCGGACCCGGACGTCGTCGTCGAGCGGATCCGGCACGCCGACGGCGCCGAACGCATCTCCTTCCACAGCGCTGCCCTGCGCCCGCTGCGGCTGCCGGTCGAGGTGTCCCTCGGGACGGACCTCACGGACCTGAGCGCCATCGCCTCCGGCAACGCGGGCCCCGAACTGCCCGCCACCGTCCACGACGCCGGCCTGCGCTGGACCTGCGCCACGGGGACCTCCACCGTCACGGCCGCCCCGCCACCTGCCGACGCCCTGGCCTCGGCGGGACTGCTGCGCTGGGAGTTCGAACTGCCACCAGGTGCAACGGTGACCGTGGAACTGCGCGTACGGCCGGGCGGGGCGGGACTGCTCAGGGCGGCGGGCCGTGCGGCGACGAACCCCCTGGCGCACGCCCGGGCGGCGGGTGACGACCCCAGGGTCGCGCCCCTGATGCGGACGAGCATCGAGGATCTCCGGGCCCTGCTGCTGCGGGATCCGGCCCACCCCACCGACACCTATCTCGCGGCAGGGGCGCCCTGGCGCTGCGGCACGGCCCCGGCCGAGGCACTCGCCGCCGCGCGCATGACGCTGCCACTCGGCACCAGGCTCGCCGTCGGCACACTGCGCACCCTCGCCCGTACCCAACTCACCGGTGCGGGACCGCAGACGGGCATGATCCCCGGACCGCGACGCGATGCGGGCACGCATGTGCCGCCCGGCTGCACGGGCACGGAAGCCACACTGCTGTTCCCGGTTCTGCTCGCGGAGGCCCGCCGCTGGGGGCTCCCGGAACAGGAGGCCGAGGAACTGGTGCCCACGGCCGAGTGGTGTCTGACCTGGCTGCGCACCACCGTGCGCGGCAGCACGTACCTGTGCGACCCACAGCCCGCAGGCCCCGTCCGCTGCGAGACCCAGGCCCACGCCCATCGCGCGGCACTGCTCGGCGCCGATCTCCTGGAGGCGTATGGCAGACCCGGCGGCACCGAACTACGCCAGTGGGCGGGGCAACTTCGGACGGCGTTCCAAAGCGACTTCTGGTTCGAGGACCGTGGCGGTGGTCGTCCGGCGGCGGCCCGTGCCCCGGACGGACGCCTGCTCCCGCACCTCGGCGCCACCAGCGCCCACCTCCTCGACACCGGTCTGCTCGGTGCTGGAGAACTGGCGCCCGGTCTGCTCGACAGAGCGCAGACCGACCAGCTCGCCCGGCTGCTCGGCGGCCCCGCGCTGGACTCGGGCTGGGGGCTGCGCGGACTGGGCACGAAGGAGGCGGGACACAACCCGTTCGGCCACCGGACCGGGGCCGTACGCGTCCACGAGACGGCGCTCGCCGTCGCCGGACTGGCCGCCGCGGGCCATGAGCAGGAGGCGTGCGGCCTGCTGCGCGGTGTCCTGGCGGCTGCCGAGCGCTTCGGCCACCGGTTGCCCGAGATGTACGCGGGCGAGCAGCGCTGCGAGGGGAGCGCACCCGTTCCCCACCCGGCGGCCTGTCGTCCGGCGGCCGTGGCGGCGGCCTCCGGGGTCCTGCTGCTCACCGCGCTCGCGGGTATCCGCCCCGATGCCCCGGCCCGGACGATCACGCTGCGCCCCGTGCGGAGTGTGCCCCTGGGCGAGATCGGCTTCACGGGGCTGCGGATCGCCGGGGCCCCGTTCGCCGTACGGGTCAGCCGACTCGGACTCGCCATGGTCGAGGAGGCGGCGGAGGGCCTGCAGTTGGGACTGTGACGTCGTACGACACGACCCGTGCGAAGCGCGCGAGCAGACTCGTGGCTCCCGTGCCGGACGGAAGTGGATCAGCCGTCGATGCGGCTCAAGAAGGGAGTGTTTATCGTCAGGCAGACGACTATGATCGCCGCATGCCCTACGACCCGTCAGCGTTTCCGCCCTTTGCCGTCACCGTGGACCTGGTCGTGCTGACCGTGCGCCGCCATGCCCTGTGCGCGCTGGCGGTGCGCAGGGGTGAGCCGCCGTTCCAGGGGCGCTGGGCGCTGCCCGGCGGCTTCGTACGGGCGGACGAGGACCTGGCGCAGGCCGCGGCCCGCGAGCTGGCCGAGGAGACGGGGCTGCACGCCCACGACCCTTCCGCCCCCGTCCAGGGCGGCGGCGCCCACCTCGAGCAGCTCGCCACCTACGGCGACCCCAAGCGGGACCCGCGCATGCGAGTGGTCAGCGTCGCGCACCTCGCCCTCGCCCCCGACCTGCCGGCACCCCGGGCGGGAGGCGACGCCAGCAACGCGCGCTGGGCACCGGTGGAGGAACTGCTCCAGCAGGGCGGATACGGCCGTGACGGCGAGCCGGTGGCGCCGCTCGCCTTCGACCACGCCCAGATCCTGGCCGACGGGGTCGAGCGGGCCCGTTCCAAGATCGAGTACTCGTCGCTGGCCACCGCGTTCTGCCCGCCCGAGTTCACCGTCGGAGAGCTGCGCCGTGTGTACGAGGCCGTCTGGGGCGTGGCCCTCGACCCGCGCAACTTCCACCGCAAGGTGACCGGCACTCCTGGATTCCTCGTCCCCGCCGGTGGTACGACCACACGCCAGGGCGGCCGCCCGGCCCAGCTTTTCCGCGCGGGCGGCGCCACACTGCTCAACCCCCCGATGCTGCGCCCGGAGGTCTGACACCGCGGCGACGGAGACCGGACCGGCGGCTCCGGCGGGTGGATGGGGTGATACCCGAAATATTGGACGAAGCGCGCTATCTTGCTTCAGGTGATCCAGGCCTTCGGACTGACCAGCAACCCCCGCAAGGCGAACCCGCCCGCCGTCGACGACGTCTCGTTCGAGGCGTGCGCAGGCCGTGTCACCGCGCTCCTCGGGGCATCGGGCGCGGGCAAGACGACGGCACTCCGGTTGATGCTCGAACTCCAACAGGGCCGCGGGATCACCTGCTTCAGGGGCCGGCCTCTGCACCGCATCACCCACCCCTCACGCGAAGTCGGCGTCCTCCTCGGCGATGTGCCCGGGCATCCGGCCCGCTCGGTCCGGGGGCACCTGCGCATGCTGTGCGCCGCGGCGGGGGTCCCCGCCCGGCGCGCCGACGAGGTCCTCGAAGTGGTCGGCCTCGCAGGCCTGCGCGAGGAGCGCCTGGGCACACTGTCCCGGGGCATGGACCGCCGGCTCGGTCTGGCCTGCGTCCTGCTGTCCGATCCGCACACCCTCGTGCTGGACGACCCCGCGCGCGGGCTGTCGGCCCGCGAGGCCCGGTGGCTGCACGGCATGCTTCGGGCGCACGCGAGCCAGGGCGGCACGGTCCTGTTCGCCACGGCCGACCCCAAGGAAGCCGCGCGCACCGCCGACCAAGTCGTCACCCTGGAGGGCGGAAGGCTCGTCGCCGACCAGGAGGCGGCGGAGTTCGGCCGCACCCGCCTACGCCCCCGCGTGGCCGTCCGCAGCCCGCATGCCGCCCGCCTGGCCGCCGTACTCACCAAGGAGGCCCGCACTGCCCGGCGCTCCGTCGAGGTCGTGCACGAGGGCGGCAACCGCCTCTCCGTGTACGGCAGTACGACCGCCGACGTGGGCGAGGCCGCGTTCCGCCACGGCATCCTCGTCCATCAACTCGCGGACGAGACGGGTGACATGGGCCCCGGGGCCGGAGTGCCGACGGCTGACGGATCCCACCCGGCCGACGGATCGGCGGAGGCGAACAGTCCGGCAGCCGCCGACGAGCCGGCGACCGCCGAACAGGCGAGGACTCCCGGCGGCGCGCCGGCCGTGGAGCAGACGGAGCAGGTTGGCGGCCCGGGGGCGGCGGATGGGCCCAAGGCGTTCGGCCGTGCGGTGACGACGGATCAGACGACGACGTCGGACGGTCCGGCTGCGGCACATGGGCCGAAGACGCCTGATGATCCCGCCGCCGCAGACCGACCGGAAAAGCCCGGCGACGCAGCCGCCACCGACCGGTCGCAGATCCTCGACGACCTCCCTGAACTGAGCCAACCGCAGACCCTCGACGAGCCCAACGTGCCGCATCAGTCGCGGTCCGACCCCGGTCCGCCCGCTCCGCCGGCCGCAGTACCCGCAGGGCCTCCCGCCGCCCCGGTCTCCGCCGCCGAGAGCGAGCAGCCCCAGGTTAGCGGCGTGCGCACCGCCGATGTGGAGGTAACCGACGACAGCGCCCCGTCCACCACTGCCGCGCATCGCCACCACGCGTCCGGAACCCGGCTCCGGACCGGTCACTCACGCCCCGCCGACTCCCTCGCTCCCGGTGATCCGTCCCCCCTCCCGCCCCCCATCTCCGTCCGCCCCGCCCCCAGCCCCCTCCGCCCCCTCCGCTACGAACTCCGCCGGGCCGCCGGCATCGGCACGGGCTTCGTTACCTGCGGTGCCGTGCTCGTGGTGTCCGCGCTCACCGCCGTACTGCTGGCCCGACTCGGCCACACCACGCAGGCTCGGCTGTTCGCGGCGTGGCCCGAGGAGCTGCCCCTGCCGCCCGCGGCGCTCGGTGCGGGGCTGCTCGGCGCGCTGGCCTTCGGTGACGAGTTCCGTCATCCCGCCCTGGCGGCCGACCGCGGCACCGTGCCCCGTCGGCTGGGCCTGCTCACCGCGAAACTCGTCGTCTCCGGTGCCACGGCGCTGATGCTGGCCTTCCTCACCGTGGGCTGCGACGCCGAGTCGCTCTATCTCGTATACGGCCGGGAGCTCACGCAGGTTCCCGCCGACTGGCTTTCGGCGACCGCGAGTTGGTTCGGACTCGTGATCGGGTGTGCCTGGGCCGGAGTGCTGGCCGCGGGTGTCTTCCGGTCCACCGCGGCCGGGCTCGCCGCGGTGCTCGCCGTGCCCGTCGTGGTCGTGCCCCTGGTGCAGAAGGTGCTGCAGGGGCCCGCGGTGCGGATGGCGGCGGGGTTTCCCGGACGGATGCGGGAGGTGTTCCTGCTGCAGTGGCCGTTCGGGGGGGAGCGATATCTGACCGTGGCGGCCCGGGTGCTCGTCCAACCCGTGGGCGGCGCCCTCACGTTGTCGCTGACCGCCCTGCTCTGCGCGTATGTGCTGACGACCCTGCGGAGCAGGGTCCGATGACGACCTCCGTACGCTTCGGGTCCGCCCGTGCACACAACCTCCCGGAGAACGCCCATTTCTTTCCGATAAGGCGTCAATTGCGACGGGGTGAGCGATCACCCTTTCGTGTGCTTTTCACCAAAGACCTCAAGGGAGTTGGAGACGGCGCCGACAAAGGATCCGTGAGTACCCTTGCGCACACCATGATGACCGCCGCCCGCCCCGCAGACTCCGGTCTGGTCGGCCCGGGCGAACTCGACCGCTACCCCTACGCGGAGGCCCCCGCCACCGACCGCGTCGGAGCGCCTGTCTGGGACGGTGCGGAACCCGAGCTGGGCCGGGTGGGCCGGCGTGCCGCGGGCAGCCGCGGACGCGGACTGCACGGCCAACTCGTTCAGCAACTGGGCCAGATGATCGTCTCGGGCGACCTGGGCGCGGACCGCCCGCTCGTCCCGGAGGAGATCGGCCAGCGCTTCGAGGTCTCCCGCACCGTAGTCCGCGAGTCCCTCCGGGTCCTGGAGGCCAAGGGCCTGGTCAGCGCCCGCCCGAACGTCGGCACGCGCGTGCGTCCCGTCAGCGACTGGAACCTTCTCGACCCGGACATCATCGAGTGGCGGGCCTTCGGGCCGCAGCGCGACGACCAGCGGCGCGAGCTGAGCGAGCTGCGCTGGACGATCGAGCCGCTCGCCGCGCGCCTCGCCGCCGGGCACGGGCGCGAGGACGTCCAGCAGCGCCTCTCCGACATGGTCGAGATCATGAGCCACGCCATGGGACAGGGTGACGCACTCACCTTCTCCCGCGCCGACTCCGAGTTCCACACGCTGCTCATCCAGATCGCGGGCAACCGCATGCTGGAGCACCTCTCCGGCATCGTGTCGGCCGCCCTGCAGGTCTCCGGCGGCCCAGTCACCGGTTGCGATCGGCCGAACGAGGGGTCCCTGGCCCAGCACGCGCGGATCGTCGACGCCCTGGGCACCGGCGACGGCGCGGCGGCCGAGGCGGCCATGCGGCAACTGCTGACCGTTCATCCCGAGGTGGAGCGCGTGGTGCCCGCGCCACGCGAACACTGAGCCCGCCCCGCGGGCGGTGCGGTCGGTGAGTGCCGCGTTCTTGTGGCTGCGCCGGGCCCCGGAACCCGTCTGCCGCCGGACCCCGCCGGACCCTCAGAAGTCCGGCGGGGTCCGGCGGTGCGACGAGGTGGCATATGCGTCGGAGCGGCCCCGGTCAAGGGCATCGGTGACATCCTCTGCCCGTGTCTGACCGTTTTTGAGTGGTTACGCGGTGTGACTCGGGCCACGCAGATTGGACGTAACGCTCACGGGATCAGCGCGATGACTTAAGAGGTGACAGCCGCGGAGGGAATATGGACGCCGTTCATGGCGCTGTGAGTCTTCCCGGCCCCCGCCCGCGCCGTCGGCCCATCCCCAAGCCGGCGGTCGGCTCCAGTCCGTTTGGACGGGGCCGGAAGCCGTTTTCCAACGTTCCGAGAGGTTGTTCGTGTCGGCCAGCACATCCCGTACGCTCCCGCCGGAGATTGCCGAATCCGTCTCTGTCATGGCGCTCATCGAGCGGGGAAAGGCTGAGGGGCAGATCGCCGGCGATGACGTGCGTCGGGCCTTCGAAGCTGACCAGATTCCGGCCACTCAGTGGAAGAACGTACTGCGCAGCCTCAACCAGATCCTCGAGGAAGAGGGTGTGACGCTGATGGTCAGTGCCGCGGAGCCCAAGCGCACCCGAAAGAGCGTCGCAGCGAAGAGTCCGGCCAAGCGCACCGCCACCAAGACAGTCGCGGCGAAGACGGTGACCACCAGGAAGGCCACCGCCAGCACGGCTGCCCCGGTCGCGCCCGCCGAACCTGCCGCCGTCGACCCCGCCGAGGAAGCCGCACCCGCCAAGAAGGCCGCTGCCAAGAAGACGACCGCCAAGAAGGCTGTCGCGAAGAAGACCGTCGCCAAGAAGACGGCGGCCAAGAAGACCACCGCCAAGAAGGACGACGGCGAGCTCATCGAGGAAGAGGTGCTCGAGGACGCCAAGGGCACCGAGGAGCCCGAGGGCACCGAGAGCGCGGGCTTCGTGCTGTCCGACGAGGACGAGGACGACGCGCCCGCGCAGCAGGTCGCCGCGGCCGGCGCCACCGCCGACCCGGTCAAGGACTACCTCAAGCAGATCGGCAAGGTCCCCCTGCTCAACGCCGAGCAGGAGGTCGAGCTCGCCAAGCGCATCGAGGCCGGTCTGTTCGCCGAGGACAAGCTGGCGAACGCCGACAAGCTCGCGCCGAAGCTCAAGCGCGAGCTGGAGATCATCGCGGAGGACGGCCGCCGCGCCAAGAACCACCTCCTGGAGGCCAACCTCCGTCTGGTGGTCTCTCTGGCCAAGCGCTACACCGGCCGCGGCATGCTATTCCTGGACCTCATCCAGGAGGGCAACCTCGGTCTGATCCGCGCGGTCGAGAAGTTCGACTACACCAAGGGCTACAAGTTCTCCACGTACGCCACCTGGTGGATCCGTCAGGCCATCACCCGCGCGATGGCCGACCAGGCCCGCACCATCCGTATCCCGGTGCACATGGTCGAGGTCATCAACAAGCTCGCGCGCGTGCAGCGCCAGATGCTCCAGGACCTGGGTCGCGAGCCCACCCCGGAGGAGCTGGCCAAGGAGCTCGACATGACCCCGGAGAAGGTCATCGAGGTCCAGAAGTACGGCCGCGAGCCCATCTCGCTGCACACCCCGCTGGGCGAGGACGGCGACAGCGAGTTCGGTGACCTCATCGAGGACTCCGAGGCCGTCGTCCCGGCCGACGCGGTCAGCTTCACGCTCCTCCAGGAGCAGCTGCACTCCGTCCTCGACACCCTGTCCGAGCGCGAGGCGGGCGTCGTGTCCATGCGTTTCGGTCTCACCGACGGTCAGCCGAAGACCCTCGACGAGATCGGCAAGGTGTATGGCGTGACGCGTGAGCGGATCCGCCAGATCGAGTCCAAGACCATGTCGAAGCTGCGCCACCCGTCGCGTTCCCAGGTGCTGCGCGACTACCTCGACTAGGTCACCCTCGTACGACCTCGACGGCCTGGTCTCCCCGTGGGGGGCCGGGCCGTCGCGCTGCGCGGTGCGGCGCTCTGGACGACTCTGGGTGTTCCGAGAGCACCCTGAGTGAGGAGCGAGCATGCGTCGTACGTTTGCGCGGGCACTGGTCCAGCCGCTGGTCATGGCGGCTGCCGCGGCCGCAATACCGCTGGTGTCCGCGGCCCCGGTCGCCGCGGACAGCATTGTTGTAGGTGGCTTCCCTGTCGATGTGTCCCAGGTTCCCTGGACGGTCGCGCTGTCCAGCCGTGACCGGTTCGGGGGTATGCGTGCGGGACAGTTCTGCGGCGGCGTGGCGATCGACCGCAGCACTGTGCTGAGCGCCGCCCACTGCCTGGGCGAGGACGTCCTGGGCGGCCCGCCGGACGAGGCGCGCGATCTCAGGGTCATCGCCGGCCGTACGGACCTCTTGTCGGGCCGGGGCGAGGAGATCGCCGTGCGCTCGGTCCGGATCAATCCGCACTACGACCCGGTCGGCAATTCCGGAGACTTCGCCGTGCTCACCCTTGCCAAGCCCCTGCCGCAGAGCTCGGTCATCGCCATGGCGGCCGCGGGTGACGCCGCCTACACGCCCGGAACGAGCGCCATGGTCACCGGATGGGGCGATACGACGGGCACGGGCGACTACACGAGGCAACTACATGCCGCACGCGTGCGCGTGCTGCCCGACGAGCTGTGCAAGGAGGCCTATCCCGGCAGCGAGGAAGGCACGTACCAGGCCGGCTCCATGCTGTGCGCGGGGCAGACACAGGGCGGCCCCGACGCCTGCCAGGGTGACAGCGGGGGCCCGCTGGTCGCCAATGGGCGGCTGATCGGGCTCGTCTCCTGGGGGGACGGCTGTGGCCGCGCGGGGAGCCCGGGGGTCTACACCCGCGTGTCCGAGGTCGTGCGGACGCTGGGCCAGGTCGGCGGGAGCGGGTCGCCGAAGGCGCACCGGGGGGCCTGAGACGCCGTGGGGACGAGGACGGGCGGTCGCTCCTTGGGGGAGCGACCGCCCGAACACCGGCCAGTGCCGGGGCTGGCTCGTCGTGGATGCGAGAGGTCAGCGCTCTTCTTCGGAGACGGATGCCGGAACGGACGTCAGCCGCTCCGTCTCGTCCTGTATCTCAGCGGCGATCTTCTTGAGTTCCGGCTCGAACTTGCGGCCGTGGTGGGCGCAAAAGAGCAGTTCACCGCCGCTGAGCAGGACTACGCGCAGGTAGGCCTGGGCGCCACAGCGGTCGCAGCGATCGGCGGCCGTCAGGGGGCTCGCGGGGGTCAGAACAGTAGTCACGTCGCCTCTTCTCTAGCTCGACGAGCTGTCGTACCAGGGTCAACATCCAACCAGCCCGAAAACGTTCCCGCTCGTGGCTTTTCCTCGAAAAAATCTTTCCGGGGCGGCTGTCTGCTGCCGGTTGGCGGCGAATGTGCCGTATTGCGTGTCTTGTGTGCTTACGGGTTCGCGCTGTCTATCGGTTTGGGTCCCCCGGCTGGGTTGCCGGTTGTTCATGAGGACGTGCCCGGAGCCTAAATGGTTCATGCCTCGAAGGGAACGTGATATGTACTTCACTCCATCGAGGGATCGAACATGCATGCGACTCTGGACTAGTCTGAGTTCAGAGTGAGGGTGGCGTTACAACGGCTCTACCAGGCCTCGGTACCCTCTGAGCGGCGACCGAAGCCGGGCCCTTACCCAGAAGGGGCCCAACTGAAATTCAGCGAGGAGCGAACCGCGTGACCGCCGATAAGTCCGTGCCGTCCACAGCGTTGCTGGCAGGAGCAGACCGGGACGGTTCCAACTACACCGCGCGGCACCTGCTCGTCCTTGAGGGCCTCGAGGCCGTGCGCAAGCGCCCCGGTATGTACATCGGATCAACCGACAGCCGCGGCCTCATGCACTGCCTGTGGGAGATCATCGACAACTCCGTGGACGAGGCCCTCGGTGGCTACTGCGACCACATCGAGGTGATCCTCCACGACGACGGCTCCGTGGAAGTGCGGGACAACGGCCGCGGCATTCCCGTGGACGTCGAGCCCAAGACCGGCATGTCCGGAGTCGAGGTCGTCATGACCAAGCTGCACGCCGGCGGCAAGTTCGGCGGTGGCTCGTACGCGGCCTCCGGCGGTCTGCACGGCGTCGGTGCCTCCGTGGTCAACGCGCTGTCCGCCCGTCTCGACGTCGAGGTGGACCGCGGCGGCCACACCCACGCCATCAGCTTCCGCCGGGGTGTCCCGGGCGTCTTCGCGAAGGACGGCCCGGATGCCAAGTTCGAGGCCAAGAGCGGCCTGGCCAAGGCCAAGAGGATCCCCAAGACCCGCACCGGCACGCGCGTGCGCTACTGGGCCGACCGCCAGATCTTCCTCAAGGACGCGAAGCTCGCCCTGGAGACGCTGCACCAGCGCGCCCGCCAGACCGCGTTCCTCGTGCCCGGCCTCACCATCGTCGTCCGTGACGAGTACGGCCTGGGCGAGGGCGGCAGCAAGGGCGAGGAATCCTTCCGTTTCGACGGCGGCATCAGCGAGTTCTGCGAGTACCTGGCGACCGACAAGCCGGTCTGCGACGTCCTCCGCTTCACCGGACAGGGCACCTTCAAGGAGACCGTCCCGGTCCTGGACGACCACGGCCAGATGACGCCCACCGAAGTCACGCGCGAGCTCGGCGTCGACGTCGCGCTGCGCTGGGGGACCGGCTACGACGCGACCCTCAGGTCGTTCGTCAACATCATCGCCACTCCCAAGGGCGGCACCCACGTCGCCGGGTTCGAGCAGGCCGTCAAGGAAACGATGAACGAGGTGCTGCGCGCCAAGAAGCTGCTGCGCGTCGCCGAGGACGACATCGTCAAGGACGACGCCCTGGAGGGGCTCACCGCGGTCGTCACCGTCCGTCTCGCGGAGCCGCAGTTCGAGGGCCAGACCAAGGAGGTCCTCGGTACGTCGGCCGCCCGCCGGATCGTGAACAACGTGATCACCAAGGAGCTCAAGGCCTTCCTGACCTCCACCAAGCGCGACGCGGCCGCCCAGGCCCGGGTCGTCATGGAGAAGGTGGTCGCCGCCGCCCGTACGCGCATCGCGGCCCGCCAGCACAAGGACGCGCAGCGCCGCAAGACGGCCCTGGAGTCCTCGTCCCTGCCCGCCAAGCTCGCCGACTGCCGCAGCGACGACGTCGAGCGCAGCGAGCTGTTCATCGTCGAGGGAGACTCCGCGCTCGGCACGGCGAAGCTGGCCCGGAACTCCGAGTTCCAGGCGCTCCTGCCGATCCGCGGCAAGATCCTCAACGTCCAGAAGTCGTCCGTGACGGACATGCTGAAGAACGCCGAGTGCGGCGCGATCATCCAGGTCATAGGGGCGGGCTCGGGCCGGACCTTCGACCTCGACGCGGCCCGGTACGGCAAGATCATCATGATGACGGACGCCGATGTCGACGGCTCCCACATCCGCTGCCTGCTGCTGACGCTGTTCCAGCGCTACATGCGGCCCATGGTCGAGGCCGGCCGTGTCTTCGCCGCGGTGCCGCCGCTGCATCGCATCGAGCTCGTCCAGCCGAAGAAGGGCCAGGACAAGTACGTCTACACCTACTCGGACCGTGAGCTGCGCGACAAGCTCATGGAGTTCCAGAGCAAGGGCGTCCGGTACAAGGACTCCATCCAGCGCTACAAGGGTCTGGGCGAGATGGACGCGGACCAGCTGGCCGAGACCACGATGGACCCGCGCCACCGCACCCTGCGCCGGATCAACCTCTCCGACCTGGAGGCCGCCGAACAGGTCTTCGATCTGCTGATGGGCAACGACGTCGCGCCCCGCAAGGAGTTCATCTCCAGCTCGGCGGCGACGCTGGACCGGTCGCGGATCGACGCGTAGCGGCTGCGCCGGGCCTGGGCCGGTCGCCTGACCGGCCCAGGTGGGTGACTCGGCGGTACTCGCCGGGCTCTGCCGGCACTCGCCTGGTTCCGCGAGGCTGGCCTGGTCCAACGGGGCTCGCCTCACTGCGCGGTACTCGTGCGGCCTCGCGGTACTCGTGCGGCCTCGCGGTACTCGTGCGGCCTCGCGGTACTCGTGCGGCTTCGGCGCATCTCCACCCGTAGGTGGATGAGGCCCGCCCGCGGGGATCCACCCACGATCCACCCCCGCTCCGATCTGCTGACCTGCGAATTTCCGTAGCGTCGAAGGCGTCGGCAGGACTCGCTGCCGGCATCCCCTTCCCGCTCACGGAGGCTCTGATGTCCGGGCTCGTCAACGCGTTGGTGATCGCGGCCGTTGTCGCGCTGGTGGTCGTACGGCAGTTCCGTGCCCGTCCGATCGACACCGACCGGCGATGGTGGGTCGTGCCCGTGATCCTCGCGGTCCTCGCGCTGCGCGGGCCCGGCATACTCGGCGCCCAGCACCGCACCGGATCCGCTCTGCTGCTCGCCGCCGAGGTGCTCATAGGCCTGGCCACCGGCGTCGGCTGGGCCTGGACCACCCGTGTGTGGGAGGAGCCGGACGGCGTCGTCTGGACCAAGAGCACCAAGGCGAGCGTGCTCGTCTGGGCCGTGGGCATCGGTGCGCGCGTCGGACTCTTCGCGCTCGGCGCCGTGATCGGCGTGCGCCAGGACACCTCCGCGCTCATGGTCGCACTCGCGGGCACCCTGCTGGTCCGCTCCGGGATCCTGGCCTGGCGTGCGCAGTCGCTGAGGACACCCGTCGCACAGGCCGCGGCGTACGGTGACGGCGTGGCCGGGCCGGCGTGGAAGGAGAGTGTATGACGGAGAACGCCTGGACGCGCTGGCCGTCCCGCGAGGCGCTCGGTCGCACGGGTATCTCCCGGCCCCGGAGGATGCTCGCCTGGGCCGTGCGGCTCCTGGTGCTCGCCATACTCCTCTGGGAAGCCTTCGACGCTCGTCACGTCCATGTCCTGGGCGCGGTCGCCGCCACCGTGGCCGTCATAGTGGCCGCAGTCGTCTCCTGGGCCTTCTTCCGCACGACGTACGCGCACCGGCTCCTGCCCTCCCTGGCCCTCATCGGAGTGCTGCTGGGCATCGCGGTAGCGGCGCAGGCCACGGGCTTCAAGGCGCCCGCCCTGGTGATCTGGTGCGGGTGCGGCATCTCCGCCCTGGAGCGACTGCCACTCGCCGCCGCTCTGCCGGTGACCTCCGTCGCCCTCGCCTCGTACTCGGCCTTCAACAACGACGTCTGGCTGACCACCGCCGCCACCGTCGCGGGCATGGCCCTCGCCGGCTATGTCCTGCGCCTCGACGCCGAAGCGCGTGGCAACGCCCAGCGTCTGCTCGCGCAGGAGCGTGCCGCCCGGGTGGCCGAGGCGGAGTCGGCGGCGCTGGCGGAGCGGGCCAGGATCGCGCGGGAGATCCATGACGTGCTCGCGCACAGCCTTTCGGCGCAGCTCGTGCACCTGGAGGCGGCCCGCCTGCTGATCGAGCGGGGCGCCGACCGGGAGCAGATCCTGGAACGGGTGGTGGCGGCGCGGGGGATGGCCCGGGACGGTCTCGCCGAGACCCGGCAGGCACTCTCCGCGCTGCGCGGTGACCTGACCCCGCTGGAGGACTTCCTCGGCGAGCTCGTCAGCGCGGCCGACGGCGCCGAGGTCACCGTCACGGGTGAGCGCAGACCGTTGCCCGCGGAGGCGTCCCAGGCCGTGCGCAGGGTCGCCCAGGAGGCGCTGACGAACGTGCGCAAGCATGCCCACGGCGCCAAGGTCCGGGTGTGGCTGGACTACAGCGACCGTGAAGTGACCCTGGACGTGCGGGACTCGGGCGGTGCGGCGGGCGAACTCACCGGGTCGGGCGCCGGGTACGGTCTGCTGGGCATGCGGGAGCGTGCCGAGCTGCTGGGCGGGTCGCTGGAGGCCGGGCCGGACGAGGAGGGGTTCGCGGTGACATTGAAGGTGCCCGTATGACGGAGGAGGCAGGCAGGAGGCCCGCGCGGGTGGTCGTGGCGGACGACCAGACCGTGGTCCGGGAGGGCATCGTGATGCTGCTCGGGCTGCTGCCGGGCGTCGAGGTCGTCGGGGCCGCGTGCGACGGTGAGGAGGCGGTGAAGCTGGTGGCCGAACTCGCCCCGGACGTCGTCCTGATGGACCTGCGGATGCCCCGCTGCGACGGTGTCGAGGCAACCCGGCGGATCCGGGCGGAGCACCCCGGGACCCAGGTCGTGGTGCTCACCACGTACGCAGACGACGAGTCGCTGTTCCCCGCGCTCAGAGCGGGGGCTCGCGGTTACCTGACCAAGGACGCGGGCGGCGACGAGATCGTGCGGGCCGTGGAGAGCGTGCTCTCGGGTGACGCCGGGCTGTCGCCGAGTGTCCAACGGCGCCTGCTGGAGCGGCTGTCGGAGCCCGAGCCGAGACCGGAGCGCGCCGAGGCGCCCGACGGACTGACGGCGCGGGAGACCGAGGTGCTGGTGCTGATCGCCGAGGGTCTCACCAACCAGGAGATCGCCCGCAGGCTGCACGTCTCCACGGCGACCGTGAAGACCCACATCAACAACCTCTTCGCCAAGACCGGGCTCAAGGACCGTGCCCAGGCGGTGCGTTACGCGTACGGAAAGGGACTGGTGCGTCCACCGGCCGGTTGAGTCACCTGATGGGGTGAGAGCCGGGGGAAGAAGAGTCAGGGATCTTCCCGATCTGTCCATCCTTGGGCATGCAGTCAAGCAACGGCCGTCCCCGTGAAGGCGGAGGCGGCCCCGAGAGTTCGGCCGGGAATCACGAAGACCATGGCCCGGCTTCCCGCAACGTGGGATATGAAGACCCCTGGTACGACGCACTGGCCTCCGGCTGGGGCGAGCTGGACGGTACG
This sequence comes from Streptomyces sp. HUAS 15-9, assembly GCF_025642155.1. NCBI lineage: Bacteria > Bacillati > Actinomycetota > Actinomycetes > Kitasatosporales > Streptomycetaceae > Streptomyces > Streptomyces qianjiangensis. The sequence continues at coordinate 6,524,972 of NZ_CP106798.1, forward strand.
GGCGTGCCCACTCCGGTGGTGCCGGCCGCGCGCGAAGGGCAGGAGCGGGTGGCCTTTCGGGCGCGCGACGTGTACCTGGAGGTGCAGCGCAGCGCGGCCTTCCAGGAAGTGCGCAGTCGGTACCGCAGGTTCGTGGTGCCCGGGGTCGCGGTCTTCTTCTCCTGGTACGTGGGGTACGTGGTCACGGCGACGACGGCGCCCGGGTTCATGGCCAGGCCCGTGGTGGGCGCGGTGAACGTGGCGATACTCGCGGGACTCGGGCAGTTCGTCACCACCTTCCTCCTCACCTGGGCCTACACCCGGCATGCGCGGTTGCACAGGGACCGGGCGGCGCTTGATCTGCGCTGGGACACACAGGAGTTGACGCGTGGTGTGCGCGGTGGTGCTTCATGACGAGCCATCACCAGACGCTGGCACTGCTGCTGTTCAGCGGATTTGTGGCGATCACGCTGGCGATCACCACGTGGGTGAGCCGTAACCGGCGGGGTTCCGCCGAAGAGTTCTATGCCGGCGGGCGGCTCTTCTCCCCTATGGAGAATGGTTTTGCCATTGCAGGCGATTACATGTCGGCCGCCTCGTTCCTCGGAGTCACCGGTCTCATCGCCCTGTTCGGCTACGACGGACTGCTGTACGTGGTGGGCTTCCTGGTGGCCTGGTTGGTGGTGTTGTTCCTGGTCGCCGAACTGGTGCGCAACTGCGGACGGTTCACGCTGGCCGACGTGGTGGCCGCGCGGATGAACGAGCGTCCGGTGCGGATCGCGGTGGGAACGTCCTCGGTCACCGTGTCCGTTCTCTATTTGGTGGCGCAAATGGTGGGGGCGGGCAGCCTGGTCGCGCTGCTGCTCGGGCGCAGCGGCGAGGCGGCGCAGGCGTGGACCGTCATCGGGGTCGGTGCGCTCATGGTGATCTATGTGTCGTTGGGAGGGATGCGGGCCACGACGTGGATTCAGATCGTGAAGGCTGTTCTGCTGCTCGGCGGGACGATCGCGCTGACCGTGCTGGTCCTGCTGCGGTTCCACGGTGACGTCGACCGACTGCTGCTCACGGCCGCCGAGCGCAGCGGTCACGGGGACGCGTTCCTGGCGCCCGGCCTCAAGTACGGCGGGGACTGGACGGCACGATTCGACTTCGTCAGCCTGGGCCTCGCACTGGTGCTGGGCACGGCCGGACTGCCGCACATCCTGTCCCGGTTCTACACCGTGCCGACCGCGCGGGCCGCGCGCCGTTCGGTGGTGTGGGCGATCGGGCTGATCGGCGGGTTCTACCTGATGACCATCGTGCTCGGCTTCGGGGCGGCCGCGATCGTCGGGCCGAAGGCTGTGAGCGGCTCGAACGCGGCCGGGAACACGGCGGTTCCGCTGCTGGCGCTCAACCTGGGCGGCGGCGCCGACTCCACGGGCGGAACGGTGCTTTTCGCGGTCGTGGCGGCCGTCGCCTTCGCCACGATCCTCGCCGTGGTCGCCGGGATCACCCTCGCCTCCTCCGCGTCGGTGGCCCACGACCTGTATGCCTCCCTGCGGCGCGGGGGTGGCCGGCCGCGCAGCGAGGTGGCGGTGGCCCGGGTCGCGGCGGTCGGTATCGGTGTGGTCGCGATCGGGCTGGGCCTGCTGGCCCGAGACCTCAACGTGGCCTTCCTGGTGGGCCTGGCCTTCGCCGTGGCCGCGTCGGCGAATCTGCCGGTGCTGCTCTACTCGCTGTTCTGGCGTGCCTTCACCACACGCGGCGCGGCATGGGCCGTCTACGGAGGGCTTGTTCCGGCCCTGGGGCTCGTCCTGCTGTCCCCGGTGGTGTCCGGCAGCCCGGATTCGCTGTTCCCGGCCGTCGACTTCCAGTACTTCCCGTTGCAGAACCCCGGCATCGTCTCCATCCCGCTGGGCTTCCTCGCGGGCTGGCTGGGGACGGTCACCTCGGCCGAGGTCCCGGACGAGGCCAAGCACGCGGAGACCGAGGTGCGGTCGCTGACCGGAGCGGGGGCCGTGTAGTGCGGCCCGCGTGCCAGGGCGGTGATCCGCCGCGGAGACATCCGTGCGCCCGGGCGACGACACGTCACGGTGCCACCCATGCGTACCGGTGCTCGGGGCGTCCCGCGTCGCCGTACTTCAGGGACAGGCGGAGCCGGCCCGCCTGTTCCAGGTGGCGGAGGTAGCGCTGGGCGGTGGAGCGGCTCAGGCCGGTCTCGGCGGCGACCTCGTGGGCGGACAGCGGGTGGCCGGCGCGGTGCAGGACGCCGCAGATGAGGTCCGTGGTGGGCTCGGACTGACCGCTGGGCAGGCCGGGCGCGCTCGGCGCGGGCGTGGTCCGCAGCGCGCCGAAGATGCGGTCGACCTGCTCCTGCCCGGTCAGGCCCCGGCCGCCGACCAGGTCGACGGTGCGGCGCAGGGCGGCGTAGGAGTCCAGGCGGGTGCGCAGGGCGGCGAAGGTGAACGGCTTGACCAGATAGCGCAGGGCTCCCAGCCGCATCGCCTTCTGCACTGTCGTCACATCGCTGGCCGCCGTGATCATGATGACGTCGGGGCCATGGCCCTGTTCCCGCATCAGGTGGACGAGTTCGAGGCCGGTCCGGTCCGGCAGACAGTGGTCGAGCAGCACCAGGTCGATGCCACCGCGTTCCACGCTGGCCAGGGCCTGAGTGGCGCTGTGCGCGGGCGGCCACCCGGAAGCCGGGAACCCGCTGGCCTCGGACCGTGAGCAGGTCGGTGCCGGTCACCCGGCCGGTCAGGACGTCCGTCGTACGGCCCTCGCCCAGCGCGTCGTCCGGCGTCCGGTCGACGGCCTCGTCACCTATGCCCAGCGGCCGCCGCGCCTCGTCGTTGAGCAGACGTATGCGGCCGGTGCGGTCTATGGCGACGACACCTTCTCGGATACCGCGCAGCATCGCCTCGCGCTCCGCGAGCAGCGCCGAGATGTCCGAGAAGGCCAGGTCCCGGGTCTGCCGTTGGACCCGGCGGGAGATCAGCCAGGCGGCCAGCGCGCCGACCGCGAGCGCGCCGCCCGCATAGGCGAGCAGCCCGGGGTCGAGCTGATCAGCCGGGCCCGCACGCTGTCGTACGCGATGCCCACCGAGACCGCCCCGACGATCCGGTGGTCGGCGTCGTACAGGGGCACATTGCCGCGGGCGGAGCGGCCCAGGGTGCCGGTGTCGATCTCCATGACCTGCTTGCCGGCCAGGGCATCCTCCGGGTCGGTCGAGACCTTCAGACCGATCTGCCGCGGGTTCGTGTGCGACCAGCGGTTGCCCCGCAGGTCCATGACCGCGATGTACTCGGCGTGGGTGATGTGCCGGATGCGTTCCGCCTCCCGCTGCACCGGGCCGTCGGCGGTCGGCGGAGAGTTCTGGAGGTCCGTCGCGACCTGCGGATTCTGCGCGGTGGTCTGCGCGATCGCCAGCGCACGACGCATGGCCTCGTTGTCGAGCTGCTTGCTCAGCGGCGCCAGGAACAGCCCGGTCGCGAGCACGGCGACTCCCGCGGCGATCGCCACCTGCATCAGCAGCACCTGGGAGAACACCCGCCGCGGCAGACCGGCGCAGACGGCTGCGGGGGGAGTGGGGCTCATACCCACGACGGTGCGTGGACGGGCGCGCCCTGCCGTAGGGGGTGTGGCGTGGATCTCTTGACCGGATCGTGGGAGATCCGGGTGGGCCTCGCCCCGGGCCGTCAGCTCGCCAGGGCCGTCGTGGTCAGCTCGTGCACCGCCACCACGTCCATCCGGGCCGGGGTACCGAGCACCGACGCCCCGCAGCTCTCCGGCCGGGGCGGCAGCGAGGCGCCCTGGGCCACGGTGACGCGCCACCGGCGCCCGTCGGCATGGGCCACGGTCACCTCCCAGCGCTGCGCCCCGCCTTCTGTCCGTACGACGCTCAGCGTGCCCGCCGTGTACTCGTCGGCGGCCGTGCGCACGGCCAGTTCGGCCGCCTGGCCGGGACGTTCCCAGGCCGAGCACCCGCGGCAGCCCTCGACGACGACACGGCCCTCCCGCGCGCCGTGCATGACCTCTTTGACGGCGTGCGCCTCGGCCCTGCCGTAGGCGTAGCCGTACGGCAGCACGAGCACGGTCGGCGAGAAACGATGACCACCCAGATGGGTGACCTCCCAGGTGCCGCGCACACCGGACGCGGCGAGCTCGGCCGCGAGCGGGCGGCCCAGAAGGGCGCAGCAGCGGTCGCGCTTGCCGTTGGTGCAGACGAGCGCCAGCGGGCCGTCCGGGTACGCCTGGGCGCGCAGTGCCACGTCGAACGAACGGTGGTCACCCGCGCCGAGGGCGGTGAAGTCGAGGGCGCGCAGCTGTTCCGGGTCGCAGGTCGTGGCGCTGCGCAGCCAGGTGTTCCCGGGAACGGTGTGGGCGGCGTAGACCTGCCGCATGGCGGTCCTGCCGAGGTCGGCGTGGCGTCCGGGACGCCGGATCAGCGCGATCCGTACGCCGGTTCCCTCGGTGGCTGCCTCCAGCGCGCGTCCCAGTGCGGGGTCCAGGTGGCTCGAAGCGAGCGCTTTGGCACCCCAGGGACCGGGCTGTTCCAGCAGCAGCCATGTCGTCGCAGTGGCCGCGGTGCCGGAAACGGGCTCTTCGAGGCTCCTGGAGACGGTCGCACACCTACTCACAGAGGTGAGCCTAACCTGACTTTCCTCGGAGCGACTTCCAGCCGGGCTGGTGTCCTACTCAGGCAGCGGTTGAGGTGGTCTCGGTCCCACGTAGTGTCCGCTGGGCCGCATGCGCAAGGGGCGTTCCCCGTACTCCTCCAGGGCGTGGGCGATCCAGCCCGCTGTCCGGGCCACGGCGAAGATCGTCTCGCCTGCCGTGGCGGGCATGCCCGAGGACACGGTGAGTACGGCGAGGGCCAGGTCGACATTCGCGTGCAGCGTGGTGTGGCGGGCGGTGGTGGCGACGACGTCGCGGGCCGCGAGCAGGGCGGGTTCCGCGCGCGGGACCCGCTCCAGGAGGGCGAACAGGGCACGCGCGCGTGGGTCCTCGCCCGCGTAGAGCCGGTGGCCGAGTCCGGGGATGCGGCGGCCGGCGCGCAGTTCGTCCGCGATCACCGGGACCGCGGTGCCCCGTTCGAGCACGTCCTGCAGCATCCGGTGGGCGAGTCCGCTGGCCGCGCCGTGCAACGGGCCCTCGATCACGCCGAGTCCGGCCGAGACGGCGGCGTACGCGTGGGCGCGGGCCGAGGCGGCGACCCGCACCGCGAGCGTCGAGGCGGCCAGGTCGTGGTCGACGAGCAGGGCGAGTGCCGTGTCCAGGGCGCGCAGTGACGCCTCGTCGGCCTCGAGCCCGGTCAGCCTGCCCCACAGCCGGTGGGCCAGCGGACCGTCGTCGTGGTGGTGGGCGTACGGCTGGGGCGGCAGGGCGGCGACCAGCGTGGGGATCAGGACGCGCGCGGTGCCGAGCACGGACTCCTCGGACAGGTCGAAGCGCAGCGGGTCCTCCGCCGCCGCGGCGATCGCCGCGACCCGCAGCCGGTCGGTGGGTGCCGTGTGCTCGGGCAGGGCGTCCACGGCGCGGCGGACGACGGCGACGACGGCCTTTGGCGCGGTGAAGGTCACGCCGGCGCGCATCCGCCCGGTCCACAGCCACTCGGCGACCTCCTCGTAGGAGTGGTCGGCGGCGAGCCGGGTGGCGTCCACGCCCCGGAAGAAGTACCGGTCCTTGTCGATCAGTGTGATGCGGGTGCGTACGGACAGTTCACCGCCGGAACCCGAACGCACGCTGCTCTCCCGCCTGTTGCGCCGGACGAGGGCCTCCACCTCCTTGGCGTCGAAGGTGCTGCCGCGGCCGCCGGGCTCGCGCCTGCTACTGAGCTGACCGCGGCTCACATACGCGTACACGGTCTCCGGCTTCACACCGAGCGCTTCGGCGGTCTCCTTGGTACTCAGCCTCCGCCCGGGGCGGCCGGAAGCCGGTTCTTGATCGCGCATGGGGATCACCGTAGCCGCCTCCCGATATATTGACTGGATCAATATTGACAGAGCAATAGTCAAGCATTGACAGTTGAATCAAGTCCAGGGAGGAGAACCATGTCCATCAACAGGGCCGCGGCCACCCTCGTCGACGTCCCGCGCGGACTCGCGGGCGTCGTCGTCACCGACACCGAGATCGGCGACGTCCGGGGGATCGAGGGCTTCTACCACTACCGCCAGTACTCGGCCGTCGAACTCGCGCGGACCCGCGGCTTCGAGGACGTCTGGCATCTCCTGGTCCACGGCGAACTGCCGGACGCCGAGCGGCGCACCGCCTTCACCGCCCGGACCGCGTGGCTGCGGCGCCTGCCCGACGAGGTCCGGGCTGCCCTGCCCGCCGTCGCCGCCGCGAGCCGCACGTCCGGCCCGCTGGCCGGGCTGCGCACGGCACTGTCGCTGCTGGGCGCGGCGAAGGGATTCCGGCCGGTGTACGACATCGACGCGGACCGGCGCCGCGCGGACACCCTCGCCGCCTGCGCGGCCGTACCGACCCTGCTCACCGCGCTGTACCGGCTCGGGCAGGGGCTCGACCCGGTGGAGCCGCGCGAAGACCTGTCGTACGCGGCCAACTACCTCTACATGCTCACGGGTGTGGAGCCGGATGCCCGGCGGGCCCGGGCGATCGAGCAGTACCTGATCTCAACCATTGATCACGGCTTCAACGCGTCAACCTTCACGGCCCGGGTCATCGCGTCGACGGGCGCGGATGTGGCGGCGTGTCTCGTGGGAGCGGTGGGTGCGCTGTCCGGGCCGCGGCACGGAGGTGCGCCCAGCCGCGCGCTGGACACCCTGGACGCGATAGGGGCCCCGGACCGGATCGACTCCTGGATCAGGGGACGCGTTCTCGCCGGTGACCGCATCATGGGCTTCGGGCATGCCGTCTACCGCACGGAGGACCCCCGTTCGCGGATGCTCCGGGACATCGCCCGGGGGTTCGGCGGCCCGCGCGTCGACTTCGCCGTCGAGGTCGAGCGCCAGGTGGAGGCGATCCTCGCCGAGCTGAAGCCCGGACGCGAACTGCACACGAACGTCGAGTTCTACGCGGGCGTGGTCATGGAACTGTGCGGCCTGCCGCGCGAGATGTTCACCCCCACGTTTGCCGCGGCCCGCGTGGTGGGCTGGAGCGCCAACATCCTGGAGCAGGCCCAGGATTCGAAGATCATCCGTCCGGTTGCCCGGTATGTGGGCCCGGAGCCGGCGGCGGTGCCCACGGTGGGATGACACGAGCGGCAGTCAGGCAGGTGGTGAATCTCCGGTCCGTGTTTCACTGACGGCCCGGTCGAAGAGCCGGAACAAGCGTCCTTCGACGCTGTCCGACGGGAGAGGAGCCAGTAGCGACGGAACGAGGGGCTTTGCACCAGCCTTCGTGACGGCAACGGAGGCCAGGCACACCAAGGCGATCGGGATGACCGCCGTGACCAGTCAAGTGCCGTACCTGGCAACCGAGGGCGGTGGCGAAAGAACTCGTTGTGCCGTGCTCGGCAGAACTCGTTGTACTGTGCCAGGCGTTGTCAGGCGTCGGGAATCTCGTTCTTGGCCCGTACCAAGGTCTCGCGTGTGATGACGACGATGCGCTCATAGTCGGCACGTGCGGCGTCCGGAGGGAGCTCGGGGTCGAGTTCCGCGGTGGCTTCTCGCCCAATGACGGCGAAGTCGCCGTTACTGAGTTCGAAGATGTCGGGGCATGACTGACCGGTGGTGCTGCCACGCTCGCGAGGCGAGGCCCCGACACGTCGCACGATCTTCACAGGGAGATACCCGCCTTGTGGCTCAGAGTAAGTAGGTCTCCTCCGAGCTTGGCGGTCTCCGGGCAGGTGTGTGCGTCGGAGCGATCTGTCTCCGAGCGCAGGGGTGTTCGTCGGAGTGCCCGGATCGGAGTGCCCGGAGAGGGCAAGCGACAAGATAGCGACTTTGGTGCTCGCGGGGGCCGAGTTGCGACAAGGCAGTCGAGTGAAGTTCGGTCGCTGCCTCTTGACGGATCCCCCGGGAAGGGGTGAAGCAGGGACCGGTGCGATCAGGACGGGTCACTGGGGGGTTCGCCCACAACCCACCACTCGTCCGTGTCGGAATCGGCGAGTTCCTGGATGAGGTCGTCCATCATCCGGCCCAGAAGGAACTCCTCCGACGTTTCGGGCAGGCTCTTCCTGTGGTGGCGGGTCGCCTCCCAGTACTCACGGAAGACTCTGTTCTGACACATGATCCGCAGGTGTCCGTAGAGCTCCGCCTTGGACAGGGCCTCGATCCGATGGAAGTACAGGGCGTTGATGTAGAGCGCGTTCGCGAAGAGGAACTGGCGCTGCTTGTCCAGCGGAATGTCGGTTTCGTAGGTGTCGAGCACCGCGGCCAGGGCGGGATCGTCCATGGCCTTGCACATCAAGTCGAAGTGGAGCCGGTGTTGTTGAGTGAGAGCGGCCCTTCTGCGGTGACGTAACCTCCGCGTGCCGATGGAGTCGGTGACGGCTGCAAGCTTTGCTTTGGCAGCCGAAACGATCCTCCCTATCCCTGAACTCTGTGTGGCCATGTCAACCCCCGAATCAGGCGGCCGTCCGCCGGTCGTCGGGGTGCGGGTCGACTGGAGGGGACCGGCGAGCGGTGGGCGGCGCTTGCCGTCTCCCAGAGTGTGCCGAGCGGCTCTGATCGGCGGGGAGGCGGAGAGGAGGCGCACGGAGGGAAGCAAGGGTCGCACACTCCGGCGCCTGCCCATCGTCTGCCCCGCGAGAGGTGCTAACAATCGTTCACTTCGCGGTGTTTCTTCCCGCTCGTATCCTGGGTCGGCATTCCATCGTCGTTCGTGCGCCGGGCCGAGGGCCGGTGCACGCGTCCGCGTGAGAGAGGTCGCAGAGTGGGGCACAGCCGAGGTCCGCAGCAGATCCCGGTCGTCGTACTGGCCGGATTCCTGGGCTCGGGGAAGACCACGCTGCTCAATCATCTCCTGCACCGCAGCGGAGGCAGCCGCATCGGGGCGATCGTCAACGACTTCGGGGCCATCGAGATCGACGCGATGGCCGTGGCCGGCGCACTCGGCGACTCGACGGTCTCCCTGGGCAACGGATGCCTGTGCTGCGCCGTCGACGCGAGCGAACTGGATCTGTATCTGGAGCGGCTCGCGAACCCGTCGGCCGGCATCGACGTCATCGTCATCGAGGCCAGCGGACTCGCCGAACCCCAGGAGCTCGTGCGGATGGTGCTCGCCAGCGAGCATCCCGGGATCGTGTACGGCGGACTCGTCGAGGTCGTCGACGCGGCCGAGTTCGACGCCACCCGGGAGCGGCACCCCGAGATCGACCGGCACCTCGCCCTCGCCGACCTGGTCGTGGTCAACAAGCTCGACCGGGCGGCCGATGCCGAGCGTGTCCTCGGCCTCGTCGGCTCGCTGACCGACCGTGCCGCCGTCGTCCCCGCCACCTATGGACGCATCGACCCGGAGTTCCTCTTCGACTGCAGGCCGAGCGAGGAGCGCGTCGGGCAGCTGTCCTTCGACGACCTCCACGACCACGACAGCGACGCCGAGCACGCCGGGCATCCGCACACGGCGTACGACAGCCTGCCGTTCGTCTCCGAGGTCCCCCTCGACCCCCGTCGGCTGATGGAGTTCCTCGACGGCCGGCCCGAAGGGCTCTACCGCATCAAGGGGTACGTCGACTTCGGGCCCCACGACGCCCTGAACCGCTACGCCGTCCACGCCGTCGGGCGGTTCCTGCGCTTCTACCCGCAGCCATGGACGTCCGCCGACGCACGCCTCACCCAGCTCGTCCTGATCGGCTCCGGCATCGACACCGCCACCCTCGCCAAGGAACTGCAGGCGTGCGGGAACGACGCTCCACACGCCGACGTGCACGGCATGTGGAGCGTCCTGCGCTACGTACGGGACCCCGAAGAAGAGGCCCCACCGGTCTAGTCGGCAGACCCGACCGGCGGGTTGACAGACCGGACCGGCCGGTCAGAAGACCGGACCCGCCACCACCGACACGGTCTTCGCCAGCGACGTGCCCGAGCCGTCCCGGCGCGGGTCGATCTCCGGGAGCTCGACCGGGGTGCCGGTCTTCTGTGCCGCCCGCGCCGGGGACGCGCCCGCCCAGGCCACCGACAGGCAGTCCTCGCCCTTCAGGAACCGCTGGCAGCGCACACCGCCGGTGGCACGGCCCTTGCGCGGGTACTGGTCGAACGGGGTCAGCTTGGCGGTCGTCTGGACCGAGTCGTCCAGCGTGCCGCGCGAGCCCGCGACGGTGAAGACCACCGCGTCCACCGCCGGGTCGACCGCCGTGAAGGAGATCACCTTCACGCCCTCGGCGAGCTTGATGCCCGCCATACCGCCCGCCGGCCGGCCCTGGGGACGGACCTGGGACGCCTGGTAGCGCAGCAGTTGCGCGTCGTCCGTGATGAACACCAGGTCCTCCTCGCCGGTGCGCAGCTCCACCGCGCCGACGATCCGGTCGCCCTCCTTGAGCGTGATGACCTCCAACTCGTCCTTGTTGGACGGGTAGTCGGGCACCACACGCTTGACGACACCCTGTGCCGTGCCGAGCGCGAGGCCCGGGGACGACTCGTCGAGCGTGGTCAGGCAGACCACCGTCTCGTCGTCCTCCAGGGAGACGAACTCCGCGATGGGTGCCCCTCCGGAGAGGTTCGGCGCCGCCACCGTCTCAGGCAGTTGCGGGAGGTCGACCACGTTCAGCCGCAGCAGACGGCCCGCCGACGTCACCACGCCCACTTCGCCGCGCGCCGTGGCCGGCACCGCCGAGACGATCACGTCGTGCTTGGTGCGTCTGGCCTCGGCGTCCCGCGCGAAGGGCTCGCCGTTCGCGGTACGGGCCAGCAGACCCGTCGACGACAGGAGCACCCGGCACGGGTCGTCCGCCACCTGCAGCGGCACGGCCGCCGCCGGGGCGCCCGACGACTCCAGCAGGACCGTACGCCTCTCGGTGCCGAACTTCTTGGCCACCTGGGCCAGTTCGGCGGAGACCAGCTTGCGCAGCTCGGCGTCCGACTCCAGGATCCGGGTCAGCTCGGCGATCTCCGCGTTGAGCCGGTCCTTCTCCGCCTCCAGCTCGATGCGGTCGTACTTGGTGAGGCGGCGCAGCGGCGTGTCGAGGATGTACTGGGTCTGGATCTGCGACAGCGAGAAGCGCTCCATCAGGCGCTCCTTCGCCTGCGCGCTGTTCTCGCTGGAGCGGATCAGACGGATGACCTCGTCGATGTCGACGAGGGCGGTGAGCAGGCCCTCCACCAGGTGCAGCCGGTCGCGGCGCTTGCCGCGGCGGTACTCCGAGCGGCGGCGCACCACGTCGAAGCGGTGGTCGAGATAGACCTCGAGGAGCTCCTTGAGGCCCAGCGTGAGCGGCTGGCCGTCCACCAGGGCCACGTTGTTGATGCCGAAGGACTCTTCCATCGCCGTCAGCTTGTAGAGCTGCTCCAGGACCGCCTCCGGCACGAAGCCGTTCTTGATCTCGATGACCAGACGCAGGCCGTGCGCGCGGTCCGTGAGGTCCTTGACGTCCGCGATGCCCTGCAGCTTCTTCGCGTTGACCAGGTCCTTGATCTTGGTGATGACCTTCTCCGGGCCGACCGTGAAGGGCAGCTCGGTGACGACGAGGCCCATACGGCGCGCCGTCACGCTCTCCACCGCCACCGTGGCGCGGATCTTGAACGTGCCGCGGCCCGTCTCGTACGCGTCCCGGACCCCGGAGAGGCCGACGATCCGGCCGCCCGTGGGCAGGTCGGGTCCCGGGACGTACTTCATCAGCGTGTCCAGGTCCGCGTTCGGGTGGCGGATCAGATGCCGGGCGGCCGCGACGACCTCGGCGAGGTTGTGCGGCGGCATGTTCGTGGCCATGCCGACCGCGATGCCCGAAGCGCCGTTCACCAGCAGGTTCGGGAAGGCGGCGGGCAGGGCGACCGGTTCCTGCTCCTGGCCGTCGTAGTTGGGGGCGAAGTCGACCGTGTCCTCGTCGATCGACTCGGTCATCAGGCTCGTGGCCTCGGCCATCCGGCACTCGGTGTACCGCATGGCGGCCGGCGGGTCGTCGTTGCCCAGCGAGCCGAAGTTGCCGTGTCCGTCGACCAGCGGGACGCGCATGGAGAACGGCTGGGCCATGCGCACCAGGGCGTCGTAGATCGACGCGTCGCCGTGCGGGTGGAGCTTGCCCATCACGTCGCCGACGACACGCGCGCACTTCACATAGCCGCGGTCGGGGCGCAGGCCCATCTCGTTCATCTGGTAGACGATCCGGCGGTGCACCGGCTTGAGGCCGTCACGGGCGTCCGGCAGGGCACGCGAGTAGATGACCGAATACGCGTATTCGAGGTAGGAGCCCTGCATCTCGTCCACGACGTCGATGTCGAGGATCTTCTCCTCGTACGAGTCGTCGGGCGGCGGGGTCTTCGTGCTGCGGCGGGCCATCGCTGCCGGCTCCTCTTTTCTGGTCGCTCGCCTACGGGTCGCTCACGTCGGTGTCGACGCACCCCTTCGGCTCACTCTTTCTGAAGCGTGAACGGGTCTGATCGGACCATTGTGGACCGCGGTACTGACAAGCCGGGCCAGGACCCGGTGCCGGTGGCCCTTCCCGGTGGCGCGCGGCGCCGGAGGAGCCGCCCCGCGGCACGACTCCCGCAGGCTACGCGATCCGCTGTGGGCGTACGTCCGGCGGGAACTTCACCGAGGCTCCGGTCGCTTGCATACAGTGGCAGGACCGGCAGGAACGCCGCGGTTTCACGACCGCGTCCGCGATCGAAGGGACGTACATGCCCATGGGTCACACGACCAAGGCCGAGGCAGGCTCCGGGGGCCTGACAGCGACCGAGCACCGCCTGGCCAACGGTCTGCGCGTGGTGCTCTCCGAGGACCACCTGACCCCGGTCGCGGCGGTGTGCCTCTGGTACGACGTCGGCTCCCGCCACGAAGTCAAGGGCCGTACGGGCCTGGCTCACCTTTTCGAGCATCTGATGTTCCAGGGCTCCGCGCAGGTCAAGGGCAACGGCCACTTCGAACTCGTGCAGGGCGCCGGCGGCTCGCTCAACGGCACCACCAGCTTCGAGCGCACCAACTACTTCGAGACCATGCCCGCCCACCAGCTGGAGCTCGCCCTCTGGCTGGAGGCCGACCGCATGGGCTCGCTGCTGGCCGCCCTCGACGACGAGTCCATGGAAAACCAGCGGGACGTCGTCAAGAACGAGCGCCGGCAGCGCTACGACAACGTGCCGTACGGCACCGCCTTCGAGAAGCTGACCGCCCTCGCCTACCCGGAGGGCCACCCGTACCACCACACGCCGATCGGTTCGATGGCCGACCTGGACGCGGCCACGCTGGAGGACGCGCGCCGGTTCTTCCGGACGTACTACGCGCCGAACAACGCGGTGCTCTCCGTGGTCGGCGACATCGACCCGCAGCAGACCCTGGCCTGGATCGAGAAGTACTTCGGCTCGATCCCCTCGCACGACGGCAAGCCCGAGCCCCGCGACGGCTCGCTGCCGGAGGTCATCGGCGAGCAGCTGCGCGAGGTCGTCGTGGAGGAGGTCCCGGCCCGCGCGCTGATGGCCGCCTACCGGCTCCCGCAGGACGGCACGCGCGCGTCGGACGCCGCCGACCTGGCGCTCACCGTCCTGGGCGGCGGCGAGTCCTCCCGCCTGTACAACCGGCTCGTGCGCCGCGACCGTACGGCCGTGGCGGCCGGGTTCGGTCTGCTGCGGCTGGCCGGGGCGCCCTCGCTGGGCTGGCTGGACGTGAAGACCTCCGGTGACGTCGAGGTGCCGGTCATCGAGACCGCCATCGACGAGGAGCTCGCCCGCTTCGCTCAGGAGGGTCCCACCCCCGAGGAAATGGAGCGCGCCCAGGCCCAGTTGGAGCGCGAGTGGCTGGACCGGCTCGGCACGGTCGCGGGCCGCGCCGACGAGTTGTGCAGGTTCGCGGTCCTGTTCGGCGACCCGCAGCTCGCCCTGACCGCCGTCCAGCGCGTCCTGGAGGTGACGCCGCAGGAGGTCCAGGAGGTGGCCAAGGCCCGCCTGCGCCCGGACAACCGCGCGGTGCTCGTCTACGAGCCGCTCTCCGCCGAGTCCGCGGAGCACACCCAGGACGAGGACTTCCCCGAGGACCCGGAGTCGGAAGCCACCGTGGAAGCGTCCACCGCCGACCAGAACGAGGACGAGGAGGCGGCCAAGTGACCGAGCTCGCCGCGATGGAGTTCCACCCCCAGCCCCGTGCGGGCGAGGCGAAGCCGTGGGCCTTCCCGGCCCCCGAGCGTGGCGCGCTGGAGAACGGCCTGACCGTTCTGCGCTGCCAGCGCCCCGGCCAGCAGGTCGTCGCCGTCGAGGTGCTGCTGGACGCGCCGCTGGACGCCGAGCCGGCCGGTTTCGACGGCGTCGCCACGATCATGGCGCGCGCCTTCTCCGAAGGCACCGACAAGCACTCCGCCGAGGAGTTCGCCGCCGAGCTGGAGCGCTGCGGCGCGACCCTGGACGCGCACGCCGACCACCCGGGCGTCCGGCTGAGCCTGGAGGTCCCCGTCTCCCGCCTCGGCAAGGCGCTGGGCCTGCTCGCCGACGCCCTCAGGGCACCCGCGTTCGACGAGAGCGAGGTGGAGCGGCTGGTGCGCAACCGCCTCGACGAGATCCCGCACGAGCTGGCGAACCCCTCCCGCCGTGCCGCCAAGGAGCTCTCGAAGGAGCTGTTCCCGGCGACCGCGCGCATGTCGCGCCCGCGCCAGGGCACCGAGGAGACGGTCGAGAAGATCGACGCGGCGGCCGTCCGCGGCTTCTACGACCGGCACGTGCGGCCCGCCACGGCCACCGCCGTGGTCGTCGGCGACCTCACCGGCATCGACCTGGACGCGCTGCTCGGCGAGACCCTGGGCGCCTGGAGCGGCTCCTCGGCGCAGCCGCGGCCCGTGCCGCCGGTGACCGCCGACGACACCGGCCGGGTCGTCATCGTGGATCGACCCGGAGCCGTCCAGACGCAGCTGCTCATCGGCCGGGTCGGCGCGGACCGGCACGACCGCGTGTGGGCCGCCCAGGTGCTCGGCACGTACTGCCTCGGCGGCACCCTCACCTCCCGTCTGGACCGCGTCCTGCGCGAGGAGAAGGGCTACACCTACGGTGTGCGCTCGTTCGGGCAGGTCCTCAGGTCCGCCCCGGACGGCACGGGTGCCTCGATGCTCGCCATCAGTGGCTCGGTGGACACCCCGAACACCGGTCCCGCGCTGCAGGACCTGTGGGCGGTGCTGCGCAAGCTCGCCGAGGAGGGCCTCACCGACGCCGAGCGCGACGTCGCCGTGCAGAACCTCGTGGGGGTCGCGCCGCTGAAGTACGAGACCGCGGCAGCCGTGGCGAGCACGCTGGCCGACCAGGTCGAGCAGTATCTGCCGGACGACTACCAGGCGACGCTGTACCGGCAGCTCGCCGCCACCGGCACCGTGGAGGCCACCGCCGCGGCGGTCAACGCCTTCCCGGTGGACCGTCTGGTGACGGTCCTGGTGGGCGACGCCGCCCAGATCAAGGAGCCGGTCGAGGCTCTCGGCATCGGCGAAGTCACCGTCGTCTCCGCCGAGTAGGGGCACGCGCGCGTGGGTCCTGCGCGTGGGGTCCTGACGGCCGACGGGCCGTCAGGACCCCACGGACCTTTCCCCAAGATGTCCGAATTGGGGTGGAGGTTGCCTGTCTGCCCTGTGGGATGCGCTACAAAAACAGTGATCGGTTTGGGGATCGAAAGACCGCCCGCATAGCGTCGTCCAGGCTGTTCGTCGGGCAGTGCGCCGCACCCGCGGCACCGGACAGTCATCGCCGAGTCCCCGTACGGCGCGAGCCAGGGGAGCCGGGGACCCACGCAGTCCCTGGGGTGAATCGGACACCCGCGCGTGCCGCGAGGGGGTCCGTAGGAGACCTTCCTGCTCCGAACCCGTCAGCTAACCCGGTAGGCGAGAGGGAAGGAAAGGACCAGCCACTACATGGCGTTCACGCGCGCCACCGGGAAGCACCGCCGTCCCGGCCGGATGCATCGCACCACCGCCCGCGCGGCGGGCGTCGCGGCCCTCACCACCACCGGTGCCATCGGCACCCTCGCGGCCTCCCCGGCCCTCGCCGCCGAGCCCGCCCCCGCGGACACCGGTCTCACGCCGGTCATCACCATGGGCGACTCGGTCGCCGAGCAGATCGACGCCCAGGCCGCGGCCCAGGAGCAGGCCGCCGAGCAGAAGGCGGCCGAGGAGGCCGCGCGCAAGAAGGCCGTCGCGCTGGCGGAGAAGGAGCGCGAGGCCAAGGCGCGCGCCGCCCGCGAGGCCGAGCGCAAGCGGCTCAACGCCTTCGTGACACCGATCGCGAACTCGTATGTCTCCACCGGCTACAAGACCGGCGGATCCCTGTGGTCCTCCGGCTCCCACACCGGCATCGACTTCCACGCTTCCAGCGGCACCAGCGTGCACGCGGTGGGCTCCGGCACGGTCGTGTCGACCGGCTGGGGCGGATCGTACGGCAACCAGATCGTGATCCGGATGGCGGACGGCATGTACACCCAGTACGGCCATCTGTCGTCCATCGGCGTCTCCGTGGGCCAGAAGGTCCTGCCCGGCCAGCAGATAGGCCTCTCCGGCGCGACCGGCAACGTCACCGGGCCGCACCTCCACTTCGAGGCCCGGACGACCCCGGAGTACGGCTCGGACGTCGACCCCCTCGCCTACCTCCGCAAGCACGGCGTGAACGTCTGACGGCACGGCGCACCGCTTCCCGAAGCCCCGGCTCCCCGAGCCGGGGCTTTCGCCGTTTCGGCCGCCTGGCTGTCCAAAAAATATCCATGGATTCCGGCACGCCATCGGAAATTCCCGTTGATTGCAATAGAGTCACGGAACACACGTCAAGCGGCGACGTTTCACGGGGATTAAAGCGGAGGTCGGTCATGCGTATTCCGGCGAGCTCGGTATGCACGGCGATCAGGGACGACATCGTCGCCGGTGTCTACGAGCGCGGCGGCCGGCTCACCGAGGAACTCCTCGCGCGCCGCTACGGCGTCTCGCGCGTCCCCGTCCGCGAGGCACTGCGCACCCTGGAGGCCGAGGGCTTCGTGGTGACCCGGCGGCACGCGGGCGCGTGCGTCGCCGAACCGACCGAGCAGGAGGCCGCCGATCTGCTGGAGATGCGCATGCTGCTGGAGCCGCTCGGCGCCTCCCGGGCCGCGCAGCGGCGCACCGAGGCCCATCTCAAGGTGTTGCGCGGCCTGGTGAGGCTGGGCCAGGAGCGAGCCAGGCGGGGCAACAGCGAGGATCTGCGCTCCCTGGGCGGCTGGTTCCACGAGACGCTCGCGCAGGCCTGCGGCAGTCACGCGCTGACCTCGATGCTGACCCAGCTGCGGCACAAGATCGCCTGGATGTACACGGTGGAGGCGCCCGCCGACCCGGTGGAGTCCTGGACGGAGCACGGCGCCATCGTGGACGCGGTGGCGCGCGGCGACGGCGAGCGCGCGCGGGCGATCACGGCACTGCACACCGAGCGCGCGACATCCGCGCACCGATTGCGCTTTCCCGGCGGCGGGGACCGTTCGGACCGTGTGAGGACTTCGCAACATGCCGTAAACATGTCGGGCCTGCGGCATTAACACGAGCGCCGTATACAAAGAAGGGTATTCGGCGGAGGTGTATTTCCGCTGCCCTGATTTCTGTGCGTGCTGCCCTGATTTCCGTGCGTCCGGAATTTCCGTGCGAATACGGCGAAGCCGCGCCGCCCGAAAGGGCAGACGCGGCTCCGGCGTTCGGCGCGGTGGCTCAGACGGTCTCGGGCAGTTCCTCGAGGCCCTCGGCGACGAGCTTCGCGAGACGGTCGAGGGCGGCGTCCGCGCCCTCGGCGTCGGAAGCGAGAACGATCTCCTCGCCGCCCTGGGCGCCCAGCCCGAGGACGGCCAGCATGGAGGCCGCGTTGACGGGGTTGCCGTCGGCCTTGGCGATCGTCACGGGGATGCCGGAGGCCGTGGCGGCCCGGACGAAGATGGAGGCGGGGCGGGCATGGAGGCCCTCGGCCCAGCCGACGTTGACGCGGCGCTCAGCCATGTGATGCTGCCCTTCACTGTTTCAGGGTTGTCTAGACCAGTTTCCCATATCGTGAAGCATGCCCGGAGCGGGCCTGTGCTCCGCTCCGGAGATGACGTCGGACCTCGGCCTCGATCCGACTTCCGTCCTCCACAGACTGCCTCGCGCCGTTGTCCGACGCGAGCCGTACTCTGGGGCCCATGCAGACCTCGGCGGGCCGGCAGGACCGGCACGAGTACCCCACTCACTGGGAGGCGGACGTAGTGCTGCGCGACGGGGGTACCGCGCGCATCAGGCCCATCACCGTTGATGACGCCGACCGCCTGGTCAGTTTCTACGAGCAGGTCTCGGACGAGTCGAAGTACTACCGCTTCTTCGCGCCGTACCCACGACTGTCCGCCAAGGACGTCCACCGCTTCACGCACCACGACTTTGTGGACAGGGTGGGACTCGCGGCCACCATCGGCGGCGAGTTCATCGCAACCGTACGCTATGACCGCATTGGTGCCGGCGGCATGCCCGCCTCCGCCCCCGCCGACGAGGCCGAGGTCGCCTTCCTCGTGCAGGACGCGCACCAGGGGCGCGGAGTCGCCTCCGCCCTCCTCGAACACATCGCGGCCGTCGCGCGCGAGCGCGGCATCCGCCGGTTCGCCGCCGAGGTGCTGCCCGCCAACTCCAAGATGATCAAGGTGTTCACGGACGCCGGCTACACCCAGAAACGCAGCTTCGAGGACGGCGTCGTACGCCTGGAATTCGACCTCGAACCCACGAACCGCTCGCTCGCCGTGCAGCGCGCGCGGGAGCAGCGCGCGGAGGCGCGGTCCGTACGGCGGCTCCTCGCGCCCGGCTCCGTCGCGGTCGTCGGCGTCGGACGCACGCCGGGCGGGGTGGGCCGCGGCGTCCTCGGCAACATCCGGGACGCCGGGTTCACCGGCCGCCTGCACGCCGTGAACAAGGCCTTCCCGGACGAGTTGAAGGAGATCGACGGCGTGCCCGCCCACCGCTCGGTGCGGGACATCGACGGCCCCGTCGACCTCGCGGTCGTCGCCGTACCGGCCGAGCGCGTGCCCGAGGTGGTCGCCGAGTGCGGGGAACACGGCGTGCAGGGGCTCGTCGTACTCTCCGCCGGATACGCGGAGAGCGGACCCGAGGGCCGTGAGCGGCAGCGTGAACTCGTCCGGCACGCGCGCGCGTACGGCATGCGCATCATCGGGCCCAACGCCTTCGGGATCATCAACACCTCCGAGGAGGTGCGGCTCAACGCGTCCCTGGCACCGGAGCTGCCCCGCCCCGGCCGGATCGGGCTCTTCGCCCAGTCCGGGGCGATCGGCATCGCGCTGCTGTCCCGGCTGCACCGGCGCGGCGGCGGGGTCACCGGGGTCACGGGCGTGTCCACCTTCGTCGCGTCCGGCAACCGCGCCGACGTCTCCGGCAACGACGTCATCCAGTACTGGTACGACGACCCCGACACCGACGTCGTCCTCATGTACCTGGAATCCATCGGCAACCCGCGCAAGTTCACCCGCCTCGCCCGGCGGACGGCCGCCGCCAAGCCGCTGGTCGTGGTGCAGGGGGCCGGGTCCGCTCCACAGGGCCATGCGGTCCGGGCCACGCAGTTGTCGCACGAGACCGTCTCCGCGCTGCTGCGGCAGGCCGGGGTGATCCGGGTCGGCACGATCACCGAACTGGTCGACGCGGGGCTGCTGCTCGCCCGGCAGCCCCTGCCCGGCGGGCCGCGGGTGGCGATCCTGGGGAACTCCGAGTCCCTGGGACAGCTGACGTACGACGCGTGCCTCTCCGAGGGGCTGCGGCCGCAGCGACCCCTGGACCTGACGACGGGCGCCACCGCGGAGGACTTCCGGCGGGCCCTGTCCCAGGCGCTGGCCGATGACTCGTGCGACGCGGTGGTCGTCACGGCCATCCCGGCCATCGGGGAGGGGTCACCCGGGGACGCGGAGCTGGCCGAGGCACTGCGGTCCGCCGCCGCTGCCGCGCCTTCCAAACCGGCGCTCGTCGTGCACGTGGAGCTCGGCGGGCTCGCGGAGGCGCTGTCGGCCGCGGCCAGTACGGCACCGAACCGCCCCACGGAACGCACGCCCGGCGCGGGAGCGGCACAGCCGTCCCCCGGCGCCGCACCGGTTCCGGCGGACGCCGCCCCGGACGGCTCCCGCCTGATCCCCGCCTACCCCGCCGCGGAGCGGGCCGCCCGGGCCCTCGCCGAAGCCGTGAAGTACGCGCAGTGGCGCCGCGAGACCGCCGATCCGGGCCGGGTCCCCGAGTACGACGACATCGACGAGAAGGGCGCCGCGGAGCTGATCGGCGGGCTGCTCGAGCGCGGACAGGGACTCACGCTCGGCTCGGAGGACACCTGCGAGCTGCTCGGGAAGTACGGCATCCACGTCCGCCGCGCACTGCCCGCCCCCACCCCCGACACCGCCGCCGAGGCCGCCCGGACCCTCGGCTACCCGGTCGCCCTCAAGGCCACCGCCCCCCATCTGCGCCACCGCGCCGACCTGGGCGGCGTCCGGCTCGATCTGGCGGACGAGGAGCAACTGCGACGGGCGTACGCCGAGTTGACAGAGCTGTTCGGGAAGCCGGAGGGGCTGCGGCCGGTCGTACAGGCGATGGCACCCCGGGGCGTCGACACCGTCGTACGGGCCGTGATCGACCCGGCGGCCGGGGCCGTGCTGTCCTTCGGGCTCGCCGGAGCCGCCTCCCAGCTGCTCGGCGACATGGCCCACCGGCTGGTCCCGGTCACCGACCGGGAGGCGACCTCGCTGGTGCGGTCGATCAGGACCGCGCCGCTGCTGTTCGGCTGGCGCGGGTCGACCCCGGTCGACACACCCGCCCTGGAGGAGCTGCTGCTGCGCGTCTCCCGACTGGTCGACGACCACCCGGAGGTCGTCGCCGTGACCCTGGAGCCGGTCGTCGTCGCCCCGCACGGGGTGAGCGTCCTCGGCGCCACCCTGCGGCTCGCGCCGCCGCCCGCCCGTGACGACCTCGGCCCGCGCACGCTGCCGGCCTACTGAGCGGGGAGGGGGTACCGCATGGAGATCGCCGGACGGGAGCTGCCCGACGGCAGCTGGTGGGACTGGGAAGTGATCGTCTGGGACGCCGGGCAGCTGCGCCTGGCCGCCGGTCACGACCTCACCTACCACCACGGCCTGGAGCTGGTCTTCGTCGCCCCGGCCCTCGTGTCCTGTCCGCTCGGCTTCCAGGACCCCGTCTTCCGCCCGCCCACCACCGAGGAGACGGCACGTCTCGTGCGGACGCTCGGCGAAACACCGCCCCTGGTGGTCGCGTTCGAAGCGGACGCCGACGGCAGTGAGCCCGTCACCTGCCTGATCGCCGCGGAACGGCTCGACATCCGGCCCGGGCTCGTCCTCCGGCACCCGCGCGCGGGTGCCCATGCCGCCCCGGCCGCCCACGACTGGCCCGGACCCCCCTTGCCCACGGATTAGGATGGACGTCATGGCCAAGACCAGTACGACGACCCAGGGGCTGCGCGCGGCGATCGAGCGCAGCGGCTACTACCCGGCCCTCGTGGCCGAGGCGGTGGAGGCCGCTGTGGGCGGCGAGCCCATCCGGTCGTACCTGGTCCACCAGGAGACGACGTTCGACCAGAACGAGGTGCGGCGGCATGTGACCGTCCTCGTCCTCACCGGCAACCGCTTCATCGTCAGCCACACCGACGAGCAGGCCGCCGACAGCACCTCCCCGACGCCGTACGCCACGACGTCCACGGAGTCCGTGAAGCTCGGCCGGATCTCGTCCGTCGTGGTCAGCCGGGTGGTCGCCAACCCGGAGCAGTACGCGCCGGGCACGCTGCCCCGCGAGGTCGTGCTGACCATCGGCTGGGGTGCCGTCTCCCGCATCGACCTGGAGCCCGCCGCCTGCGGCGACCCCAACTGCGAGGCCGACCACGGCTACACGGGCAACTCGACGGCGGACGACCTGAGCCTGCGCGTCAGCGAGGCCGGGGACGGCCCGGAGACGGTGCGCCAGGCACTCACCTTCGCGCAGGCCGTCTCCGAAGCGACAGCGGACATCACAAGCTGATGGCCCACCCGTCTCCCCCCGCCGCCCATGATCGAGGGCGCTCCGCGCCCACACCTCCTGATTCCACCGCCTGGGACCACCCGGAACCCCTGGCCCTCGGCACCGCGCCGCTCCCCGAGTACGGCAGCGGCTCGCTCGCCGACCTCCTGCCCACCCTGGCCGCCGGTATGGCCGTACCGGGTATGACCGCCGGGATCCGGGAACTGACCGCGGCCGACCGCAACTGTGTCTTCCTGATCGACGGGCTCGGCTGGGAGCAGTTGCGGGCCCACCCGGACGAGGCCCCCTTCATGACCTCGCTGCTCGCGAGTTCACGCGGGGGTACGGGACGCCCGATCACCGCCGGCTACCCGGCGACCACCGCGACCTCGCTGGCCTCCGTCGGCACGGGCCTGCCGCCCGGCGCGCACGGCCTGCCCGGCTACTCGGCCCGGAACCCGCAGACCGGTGAGCTGATGAACCAGCTCCGCTGGCAGCCGTACACCGACCCGCGTGCCTGGCAGCCGTACCCCACCGTCTTCCAGCTGGCCCACGAGGCGGGCGTGCACGCCGCCCAGGTGTCGTCCCCCGCCTTCCAGAACACCCCGCTGACCAGGATCGCGCTCAGCGGCGGAGCGTTCCACGGACGGCTGACCGGCGAGGACCGCATGGACATCGCGGCCGAGCAACTGGCCGCCGCCGACCGCTCCCTGGTCTACACGTACTACGCCGAGCTGGACGGCGCCGGGCACCGCTACGGCGTCGCCTCCGACACCTGGCGTGGCCAGCTCATGTACGTCGACCGCCTCGTCCAGCGGCTGGCCGAGCAGCTCCCGCCGCGCACCGCGCTGTACGTCACCGCCGACCACGGCATGGTCGACGTGCCCTCGGACGAGCAGCACCGCATCGACTTCGACGAGGACTGGGAACTGCGCGCCGGGGTCGCCCTGCTGGGCGGCGAGGGCCGCGCCCGCCACGTCTACGCGCTGCCGGGCGCCGAGGACGACGTCCTCACCTGCTGGCGCGAGGTGCTCGGCGAGCAGTTCTGGGTGGCCTCGCGGGACGAGGCGATCGCGGCGGGCTGGTTCGGCCCCCGGATCGACGACCGGGTGTACGCACGGATCGGCGATGTGGTCGCGGCCGCGCACGACGACGTCCTGATCATCGCCTCCGAGCGGGAGCCGAAGGAGTCGGCGCTGATCGGCAACCACGGTTCGATGACCCCTGCCGAGCAGTTGGTGCCCCTGCTCGAAGTACGCTCCTGAAGCTCGAAGTTCGCTTTCGAAGCACCGCCCGCCGTCCCGCCCGTCGTCGCCCCGCCCGTCCTCGCCTCGCTGAAAGGTGCTCAACTCCCCATGCCCGAGCTGGTGTTCTTCTCCGGAACGATGGACTGCGGGAAGTCGACGCTGGCTCTCCAGATCGAGCACAACCGCTCCGCGCGCGGTCTCGTCGGCATGATCTTCACGCGCGACGACCGGGCCGGTGAGGGCAAGCTGTCCTCCCGTCTGGGCCTGGTCACCGACGCGGTGGAGGTCGGGGACGGCCAGGACCTGTACGCGTACCTCGTCGACCATCTCTCCCAGGGCCGCCGCGCGGACTACGTGATCGCCGACGAGGCGCAGTTCCTCGCCCCGGAGCAGATAGACCAACTGGCGCGCGTCGTCGACGACCTGGCCGTCGACGTCTATGCCTTCGGCATCACGACCGACTTCCGCTCCAAGCTGTTCCCCGGCTCCCAGCGGCTGGTGGAACTCGCCGACCGGGTCGAGGTCCTCCAGGTCGAGGCCCTGTGCTGGTGCGGAGCCCGTGCCACCCACAACGCGCGCACGGTCGGCGGCGAAATGGTCGTCGAGGGTGCCCAGGTGGTCGTCGGCGACGTCAACCAGTCCATGGACGAGGTCGGCTACGAGGTGCTGTGCCGCCGGCACCACCGGCGCCGTATGACGGCCGCGACGGCGCGTGCGGCGGCACTGTCCCCGGACGTCCTGCCGGTCCCGACGGACTGAGGCGCCCCGCCGGGGCTCAGCGCGGGCTCTGGACCACGGAGAAGACCGCGCCCTCCGGGTCCGCCACCGTCGCCACCCTGCCGTGCTCGGTGTCATGGGCCGGCTTCAGGACCTGGCCACCCAGTTCGGCGACCCGGTGCAGCGTCTCGTCGGTGTCGGCGACCTCGAAGTACGTCAGCCAGTGCGGGCCCCGGTCACGGGGCAGCGCGTTGCCGACGCCGTGGATGCCGGCCACCGGGCGGCCACCGACGTGCAGCGTCACATAGTCGAAGCCGGCGGACACCACCGCCTCCTCCTGGAAGCCGAACACCGTCTTGTAGAACTTGGCGACGCTCGCCGTCTCGAAGGTGAGCAACTCGTTCCAGGAGGGCGTGCCCGGCACACCGGAGACGGCCATGCCGTGGTGCTCCGCCGCCTGCCAGATGCCGAACACCGCCCCCGAGGGGTCGGAGGCGATCAGCAGCCGACCCGCCTCGGCCATGTCCAGGGGGCCCACGCCCACGGTGCCGCCGCACAGCCGTACCGTTTCGGCCATCTGGTCCACGTCGTCCGAGGAGAGGTACGGCGTCCAGGCGATCGGCAGATGGCGGTCCGGCGGCAGCTGACCGATGCCCGCCACCTCCTGCCCGTCGAGCAGAGCCCGCACATAGGGGCCGAGCTGCTGGGGACCGGGCTCGAACTCCCAGCCGAACAGAGCTCCGTAGAACTCCTCGGTCGCGGCCAGCCCGTGTGCCATCAGGGTCACCCAGCAGGGCGTGCCGGGCTCGCGCCGAGTTCGCGTGCCGTTCGGGCCCGCCGACCCCCGTGCCTCGGTCATCGTCACTCTCTCCCCGGCCCCTCGCGGTGGCCGTGTCGCTTCCGCTCTCCGGATCGGTGTGCCGCAGTCACGCGCACGCCCCGTGCCGATGCTCGCACCCTCCGTGACACCACGCGTCGCGGCCGCGCCGTCGCCGTGCGGCGCCGCCGCGAGGATGCCTGCTCTGCCTTTTCTCTCCCGTTTCCGGGTGATTGCCGCCGGGTGTCCATCAGCTGCACAGCATGTGCCCGATCCCGTACGCCTGGTGATCGAGCCTGTCCGGCCGAGCACAGTAGTCGGACCTGGACGATGCGGCCACCCCTGACGTAAGGATGGAGGCCATGAAAGCCATCATCACCGCAACGCGGCTCGCGCACGACTTGACCGGGGACAACCCGCCGGTGCTGCTCGACGTCCGCTGGCAGCTCAGCCTGGCCAAGGCGGCGGGAGCGCCGGCCTTCGACGGCCGGGCCGAGTACGAGGCCGGGCACATCCCCGGCGCGGTCTTCGTCGACCTGGACCGGGAACTCGCCTCGCCCCCGGGCAGAAATGGCCGGCATCCGCTGCCGGACACGGCCGGTTTCGGCGCCGTCATGCGCCGGGCGGGTGTGACCACCGGCAGGCCGGTGGTTGTGTACGACGGCGGTCAGGGCTGGGCCGCGGCCCGTGCCTGGTGGCTGCTGCGCTGGACGGGGCATCCGGATGTGCGGGTCCTGGACGGCGGACTGCCCGCCTGGGAGGGGCCGCTGTCGACGGACGTGTCCACGCCCGCCGAGGGCGACTTCGTGCCCGCGCCGGGCGCCGTCGGGCTGCTGGACGCGGACGGCGCCGCCGCGCTGGCCCGCTCCGGTGTGCTGCTCGACGCACGGGCGGGGGAGCGGTACCGGGGCGACGTGGAGCCGATCGACCGGGTCGGCGGGCACATCCCGGGGGCCGTGTCCGCGCCGACGACCGAGAACGTGACGGCGGACGGGCGGTTCCTGCCCGCGGAGGAGTTGCGGACCCGCTTCAAGTCCCTCGGGGCGTCCGAGGACGCCGAGGTCGGCGTGTACTGCGGCTCGGGTGTCTCGGGGGCGCACGAGGTCCTGGCGCTCGCCGTCGCGGGCATTGACGCGGCGCTGTACGCGGGTTCCTGGTCGGAGTGGTCCTCGGATCCGTCCCGGCCGGTGGCCGTGGGGCCCGACCCCCAGTAGCGGCAGAAGAACCTGACCTCCGGTAGCGGCAGGAGAAGGGGCCCCGCTCGCGAGCGGGGCCCCTTCTGTGCGCGGTCGTACGAGACCGGCCAACTCCTGCTGCTCGACCGGCTACTCCTGCTTCTTGCGGCGCGTCCCGAAGACGATCTCGTCCCAGCTGGGGACGGCCGCCCGGCGGCCGGGGCGGACGCCGTCGGCCTCGGCCTGGCGGTCGGTGGCGCCGATGAGACGGTCGCGGTGGCTGCCGACGGAGCGCGGCATGAGGACGTCCGCGTAGGCGGATCCGGCCGAGGCCGCGGGGGCGGGAGGCTCCTCCGCCTCGGGCTCGGTGACGGGCTCCTCCGGCACCTCCGCCGGGCGCTCCGGGACCACCATGTCGCCCCGGAAGCTCGGCACCGCCTCCAACAGGCTGGTCAGCGAGTCCCGTTCGCCCGCGCTCTCCTCGGCGGGCTCGGACGCCTGCGCCGGCAGACTCGGCCGCTCGCGGTCCACGGAACGGTCCAGCGGGCGATCGCGGGGCAGCCGGGCGATGCGCGGTACGAACGGAAAGCTCGGCTCCGGTACGGCGAGGTCGTCGGACTCGCCGATCAGCGAGCGTGCCTCGTCGTCGACGGCCTGCACGAGCCGCCGGGGCGGGTCGTACGTCCAGCTCGCCGAGTGGGGTTCGCCCGCGACCCGGTAGACCAGCAGGACCTCCCAGGTGCCGTCGTCGCGGCGCCACGAGTCCCACTGCACGGTGTCCTTCTCGGCGCCGCGCAGCAGCAGTCGTTCCTGGACGGCCTCGCCCAGCATGGGACCGGAGTTCTCGCCGGGTCTGCGCACCGGGGTCTTGCGGGCCCGCTCCGCCATGAAGGCGCGCTCGGCGAGCACCGGGCCCTCGAACCGCCGTACGCGGTCCACGGGGATGCCGGCGAGCTGCGCGACCTCTTCCGCGGTCGCGCCCGCACGTATACGCGCCTGGATGTCGCGGGGGCGCAGATGGCTCTCGACCTCGATCTCGATCTGGCCGAGGCGGGGCCGGTCGCCGCGCACGGCGGCGCGCAGCCGCTCGTCGATCGGAAGCGTGTACTCCGTGGAGTCGGCAGCCTTGAGCACCAGCCGTGTGCCGTCATTCGAGACGGCCACGACACGCAGTTCGGGCATGGGGACCTCCCGGGTGGTGCCTGCCGACGTCACGTGCGTCGCTGCTTCCGCTAGTCGAGTGTGGCCTGCCCGGGTGCAGCCTGCCACAACCTTGCCGAGTTGCCTGGCGTGTCGGGCACGGGCCCTGGACCGCCGTTATGGCACGGTTACCTATTCGCAACGCTAAGTGACCAACTCCGTCACCCTGTGCAACTAGCCCCCTCCCGGCGGTCCTGCAGGGCCGCGGACACCCTGACGGGAGGCCCGGCCCAAGGCTCGCAACAGTACTCCATTCGGGCCACGTGCGTGGATTGGCGCGCCGCCCAACTTCTGGCAAGGGACGGGACTTGGTCGTGCGCAAGCGGATTTTCCCGATCATGAACGGGACATGTTCCACACAATTACCGCAAGCGGAATCAATGGTTCCGGGCGTATGCCCTCGTAAGCCTCCCTACGCTCCCAAAACCCGCCGCAAGTAGTCGTTCTGGAACAGTCGTTCCGGGTCGAGCCGCTCCCTGAGGGCGGTGAACTCGCCGAAGCGCGGGTAGACCTCGGCGAAGTACTCGGCGTCCCGGGTGTGCACCTTGCCCCAGTGCGGCCGGCCCTCGTGCGCGGTGAAGATGCGCTCGGCGGCGGTGAAGTACGCCTGATAGGGCGTGCCCTTGAACATGTGGACGGCGATGTAGGCGCTGTCCCGGCCGGAGGCGGTGGACAGGGTGATGTCGTCGGCGGGCGCGGTGCGGACCTCCACCGGGAAGCTGATCCTGAGGGGTGAACGGTCGACCATCGCCCTGAGTTCCCGCAGCGCGTCCACCACCGCCTCGCGCGGGACGGCGAACTCCATCTCCACGAACCGCACCCGGCGCGGCGATGTGTAGACTTTGTACGGGATGTCCGTGTAGGTGCGTGCGGACAGGGCCTTGCTGGAGACCTGGGCGATCGTCGGGATCGCGGCGGGCGCCGCCCGGCCGACCCACTGGGCCACCTGGAACACGCCATTGGAGAGGAACTCGTCCTCGAACCACCCGGCCAGCTGCCCCACCGGCTTCTCCGGGCCCGCGCTGCGGTTGTTGCGCTTCGTGTTGGTGTTGTCGGTGTGCGGAAACCAGTAGAACTCGAAGTGCTCGTTCTCGGCCCAGAGTTCGTCGAACTCGGCGAGCACCCGGTCGAAGGACATCGGTTCCTCGCGGGCCGTCAGCAGGAAGAGCGGCTCCACGGCGAAGGTGATCGCGGTGACGATGCCCAGGGCGCCCAGGCCTATTCGGGCGGCCGCGAAAACGGCGCGTTCTTCTTCGGTCCCCTTCTCCGAGCAACTGAGCACCGAGCCGTCGGCCGTGACCAGCTCCAGGCCCTTGATCTGGGCGGCGATGGAGGCGGAGTCGCGGCCGGTTCCGTGGGTGCCGGTACTGGTGGCCCCGGAGACGGTCTGCTCCATGATGTCGCCCATGTTGGTGAGCGACAGACCCTCGCGCGCCAGAGCCATGTTGAGTCTCTTGAGCGGGGTGCCGGCCCCGACCGTGACGGTCATGGCCTCACGGTCGATGGTGCGGATGCCGGTCAACAGTTGAGGGCGGATCAACACGCCGTCGGTGGCCGCGATGGAGGTGAAGGAGTGCCCGGTGCCGACGGCCTTCACCTTCAGGCCGTCCTCGGCGGCCCGGCGCACGGCCGCGGCCAGCTCCTCCACGGAGGCGGGCGTCACCTCTCTGGCCGGACGGGCGGCGACATTGCCGCCCCAGTTACGCCACGTGCCGTTCTTCCCGCTCGCTGCGGTGCTCAACGGTGCCTCCCCGACCCGCGGCCGGCCTGCTGAGCCGGCGGTACCCGAGGAAACCGACCGCGACCGCGACGGCTCCGGACACGGCCGGAACCCCGTACCCGGCGCGTGCGCCGAACGCGTCGATCACCCAGCCGGCCACGGAGGAACCGACGGCGACCCCGACCGCGAGGCCGGTGCTCACCCAGGTCATCCCCTCGGTGAGCTTCGCGCGAGGTACGTGCTCTTCGATGAGGGACATCGCCGTGATCATCGTCGGCGCGATGGACAGGCCCGCAACGAACAGCGCCACGGCCAGAAGCGGCAAGTTTCCGACCAGTAGGAGGGGGATCATACTCACGGCCATCGCGCATATGCCCAGCAGCCACCGGCGTTCGGGCGCCCCCGCGAAGCGCAGCAGCCCGAACACGGCCCCGGCCAGGCAGGAACCCGCCGCGTACAGCGCCAGGACGACGCTCGCGGCGGCCTTGTGGCCGTGCTCGTCGGCGAAGGCCACGGTGACCACGTCGACCGCCCCGAAGATCGCCCCCGTGGCCACGAAAGTGGCCACCAGCACCTGGAGCCCCGCGGAGCTCAGCGCCGAACCCCCGCCGTGGTGCTCGCGCGGGTGCGGCTCCGGTTCGGTGGCGCGCTGGGCCGTCAGCCAGAAGACACCGGCGGCCAGGAAACAGCCGGCCAGCAGCGGCCCCGCCTCCGGGAACCAGGCCGTGGACAGTCCGATGGAGACGATCGGTCCGAAGACGAAGCAGACCTCGTCCACCACGGACTCGAACGAGTAGGCGGTGTGCAGCTTCGGGGTGCCCCGGTACAGGGCCGCCCAGCGGGACCGGATCATCGCGCCCAGGCTCGGCACGGAGCCGATCCCCGCGGCACAGACGAACAACACCCGGTCCGGCCACCCGTAGTGCGCGGCGACCAGCAGCCCGGCCGCCGCCGCGAGCGCGACCAGCGTCGCCGGGCGCAGCACCCGGCGCTGCCCGTACCGGTCCACCAGCCGCGAGACCTGCGGCCCGACCGCCGCCGCGGCCAGCGCGATGGTGGCCGACAGCGCCCCCGCGAGCCCGTACCGCCCGGTGAGCTGGGAGATCATCGTGACCACGCCGATGCCCATCATCGACAGCGGCATCCTGCCGACGAAGCCCGCGGCGGAGAAGGCCTTGGTGCCTGGAGCGTCGAACAGAGCGCGATAAGGGCTGGGCACGCGGGGCTCCGTAAGGTGTGAAGAGAGTCGTTACAGCTTACGGGTCAGGCGAGCCTGACGCACCGCCCCGAACCGCACTCGTCACCCCGCTGTTTCCCGCCTGTCAGTGCCGGGTGGCAGGATCGGATCCATGCCAGACGCGCTCGATGCCACCCCCTACGACGCCCTGCTCCTGCTCTCCTTCGGCGGCCCGGAAGGCCCGGACGACGTGGTCCCGTTCCTGGAGAACGTGACGCGCGGGCGCGGCATCCCCAAGGAACGCCTCAAGGAAGTCGGGCAGCACTACTTCCTGTTCGGCGGGGCCAGCCCCATCAACGACCAGAACCGCGCCCTGCTGGACGCCCTCCGCAAGGACTTCGCGGAGCACGGCCTGGACCTGCCCGTCTACTGGGGCAACCGCAACTGGGCCCCCTATCTGACGGACACCCTGCGCGAGACGGCCGCCGACGGCCGCCGCCGCATCCTGGTCCTGGCCACCAGCGCCTACGCCTCCTACTCGGGCTGCCGCCAGTACCGCGAGAACCTCGCCGACTCGCTGGCCGTGCTGGAGTCCGAGGGCCTGGAGCTGCCCGAGGTCGACAAGCTGCGGCACTACTTCAACCACCCGGGCTTCGTGCAGCCCATGATCGACGGGGTGCTCGAGTCCCTCGCCGACCTTCCCGACGACGTCCGGGACGGTGCCCACATCGCGTTCACGACCCACTCGATCCCCACCTCCGCCGCGGACACCTCCGGCCGGGTCGAGGACCACGGCGAGGGCGGCGCGTACGTCGAACAGCACCTGGACGTGGCAGAGCTGATCGCCGAGGCCGTCCGCGAGCACACCGGCGTCGACCACCCCTGGCGGCTCGTCTACCAGTCCCGCTCCGGCGCCCCGCACATCCCGTGGCTCGAGCCCGACATCTGTGACCACCTGGAGGAGCTGCACGGAGCCGGGGTGCCGGCCGTCGTCATGGCCCCCATCGGCTTCGTCTCCGACCACATGGAGGTCGTGTACGACCTCGACACCGAGGCGAAGGCCAAGGCCGACGAACTGGGCCTGCCGGTGCGCCGCTCGGCCACCGTCGGCGCCGACCCGCGGTTCGCCGCGGCCGTCCGCGAGCTGATCCTGGAGCGCGCCGCCGCGGAGAAGGGGCAGGAGGTCACGCCGTGCGCCCTGGGTACGCTCGGCGCGAGCCACAACCTCTGCCCGGTCGGCTGCTGCCCGGCCCGCACCCCCCGCCCCGCCGCCGCGGGCGCCGACAGCCCCTACGCATGAGGAGCCCCGTGACCGACGCCCCGCATTCCGACCTGCTGCGGCTGGCGCAGGAGGCCGCCGCCGCCGCGCGGCGCGCTGCTGCGGGACGGCCGCCCGGCCGACCTCGCGGTCGCCGCCACCAAGTCCAGCCCGATCGACATCGTCACCGAGATGGACATCGCGGCGGAGAAGCTGATCACCGACCTGATCGCCGACCACCGCCCCGACGACGGCTTCCTCGGCGAGGAGGGCGCCTCCATCGAGGGCACGAGCGGCATCCGCTGGGTGATCGACCCGCTCGACGGCACGGTCAACTACCTCTACGGTCTGCCCACCTGGGCGGTCTCGATCGCGGCGGAGCAGGACGGGGAGACCGTCGTCGGGGTCGTCGCCGCCCCGATGCGCGGCGAGACGTACCACGCGGTGCGCGGCGCCGGCGCCTGGGCCACCGGCACCTGGGACGGCGAGCGCGGCCTGTCCTGCCGCCCCGCGCCGCCCCTGGAGCAGGCCCTGGTGTCCACCGGCTTCAACTACGTCTCCGAGGTCCGCGCCCACCAGGCCGAGGTCGCCGCGAGGCTGATCCCGCTGCTGCGCGACATCCGGCGCAGCGGCTCGGCCGCGGTCGACCTGTGCGACGTGGCCGCGGGCCGCCTCGACGGCTACTACGAGCGCGGGCTGAACGCCTGGGACTTCGCCGCGGGCGACCTGATCGCCCGGGAGGCGGGCGCGCTGACGGGCGGACGCCCCGGAGAGCGCCCCGCACGCGATCTGACGGTCGCGGGCACACCCGGCGTCTTCGAACCCCTCCAGCGCCTCCTGGAGGACTTCGGCGCCTGGCACGACTGAGCCGCCCGCTCACCCGACTGGGTCGGACGGCCCGTTCGCCGACGGGGCACGCAGGGCGAGGGCCCACTGTGGCGGCTCCCGGTGGGGCCCCGGCGACGGAGGGCCCATGGCTGCCCACGGCAGCCCACGGCACGGGCCCACCAACGCCCACTGCCCCAACGCGTCGGCCGCGAGAGAGCCGTAGGGGGCGCGCCGGTGTCGAGAGGGCATGGGGTCCCCTGCTCGAACGAAGTTGAGAGCTTGGGGGAGCGCGGAGACCCGAAGGGCTGAGCACGATCGCCCTCTCGTCACCGGCTTTGGCGCCCCCGCAGGCGGACGAGCCAAAAAAGGAGACCCCCGGCGCTGGATTCGCCGGGGGTCCCGTTGTCGTGCATACGCGCGATCAGACGCTAGGCGCTGACCTCCACACCGTGTTCGGCGGCGAGGCGGTGCAGGTCGTCGAGCTCTGCCTGCTCCACCTCGACGAGGAAGTCGTCGCCCTCGTCACGAGCCCGCGTGAGGTCGGACTCGGTCGCCTTTATGCGCTGCAGAAGTCCTGCGGTGAATGCGTCCATGCTGCGCCCCCTCGTCCTGGGTCGTGGGTCGGTGGCACGGGGGTGTGCCGTTCGGAAGGGACGATCACGTCTCCTGCGGGTGCCCAGCGCTGCCCTGCTGGGCGGCGACGGTGCCGGACACCCACGCCCGCTCCACGGAAAAGCGGATCGCGATGTACCGCATGGTGTTGCGGCACATGCAGAGCGTGATCGTGGGGTGTAAAGCCGTCCTCCCCCCACTCCCTTCCGCGGAAACCTCAACCGGAGGAGAAAATCTCGCATTCCCGTCCGCCCGGCCCGATCCCTCCGGCCGGCGCCCCCGTCTTACAGCCGACTTATGGCCGAAAAGGGCAGGATGGAGTCACACCCCACGAAGCCCCCTGCCCGCGTGCGCTCACGGAGCGCTACGCGGGTGGACACAGGAAGGACAAGCGACGTGCGCGTACTCGTCGTCGAGGACGAGCAACTGCTCGCCGATGCGGTGGCCACCGGACTGCGCCGGGAGGCCATGGCCGTCGACGTCGTGTACGACGGTGCGGCCGCCCTGGAGCGCATCGGCGTCAACGACTACGACGTGGTCGTCCTCGACCGCGACCTCCCCCTCGTGCACGGTGACGACGTCTGCCGCAAGATCGTGGAGCTCGGCATGCCCACGCGCGTGCTCATGCTGACCGCGTCCGGCGACGTCAGCGACCGCGTCGAGGGCCTGGAGATCGGCGCCGACGACTATCTGCCCAAGCCCTTCGCGTTCAGCGAGCTCATCGCGCGCGTGCGTGCGCTCGGCCGGCGCACCAGCGTCCCGCTGCCGCCCGTCCTGGAGCGTGCCGGCATCAAGCTCGACCCCAACCGCCGCGAGGTCTTCCGCGAGGGCAAGGAGGTCCAGCTGGCGCCCAAGGAGTTCGCGGTCCTGGAGGTGCTGATGCGCAGCGAGGGCGCGGTCGTCTCCGCGGAGCAGCTCCTGGAGAAGGCCTGGGACGAGAACACCGACCCGTTCACCAACGTGGTGCGTGTGACGGTCATGACTCTGCGCCGCAAGCTGGGTGAGCCGCCCGTCATCGTGACCGTCCCCGGCTCCGGCTACCGGATCTGATCCGCCATGGCAGCCGCACCCGCGCCCCCGCAGGCGCCACCGAAACCCACCTGGGACCCCCGGCGGCCGCAGCCCCCGTTCCCCTGGCTGCGCCCGACCATCCGCATACGGCTCACGCTGCTGTACGGCGGCATGTTCCTGATCGCCGGCATCCTGCTGCTGTCGATCATCTATCTGCTGGCCGCGCAGGCCATCACCACCGGGAACGCGCCTCTGTTCAAGATCGTCAGCTTCCAGAAGCTGCAGGTCTCCAGCGACAACTGTCCCGCGATCACCAACACCCTGCAGCTGGCGGACTTCAACGGCGCGATCAGCCGATGCGCCGAAGACCAGCGCCAGGCGGCCCTGGACAACCTGCTCAGCCGCTCCCTGCTGGCCCTGCTGGGCCTCGCCATCATCGCCTTCGCGTTCGGCTATGCGATGGCCGGCCGGGTGCTCTCCCCGCTCGGCCGGATCACCCGCACCGCCCGCGCGGTGGCCGGCTCGGACCTGTCCCGCAGGATCGAGCTGGACGGCCCGGACGACGAGCTGAAGGAGCTCGCGGACACCTTCGACGACATGCTGGAGCGGCTGCAGCGCGCCTTCACCGCCCAGCAGCGCTTCGTCGGGAACGCCTCGCACGAGCTGCGGACCCCGCTCGCGATCAACCGCACGCTCCTGGAAGTGCACCTGTCCGACCCGAACGCGCCCGTGGAGCTGCAGCAGCTCGGGAAGACGCTGCTGGCGACCAACGAGCGCAGCGAGCAGCTCGTGGAGGGTCTGCTGCTGCTCGCCCGCAGCGACAACCAGATCATCGAGCGCAAGCCCGTCGACCTCGCCGAGGTCGCCTCGCAGGCCGTCGACCAAGTGCATGCCGAGGCGGAGGCCAAGGGCGTGCGGATCGAGGGCGAGCGCAAGCCCGCGGTCGTCCAGGGCAACGGAGTCCTGCTGGAGCGGATCGCCCTGAACCTGGTGCAGAACGCGGTGCGCTACAACGTCCCCGAGGACGGCTGGGTGGAGGTCACCACCGAGATCCAGCACGAGCAGGCGGTGCTGACGGTGTCGAACACCGGGCCGGTCGTGCCGGCGTACGAGATCGACAACCTCTTCGAGCCCTTCAGACGGCTCCGTACGGAGCGTACGGGCAGCGACAAGGGTGTCGGCCTCGGCCTGTCGATCGCGCGGTCCGTGGCGCGCGCCCACGGCGGCCACATCGCGGCGCAGCCGCGCGAGGGGGGCGGGCTCGTGATGCGGGTCACTTTGCCGGTGTGATCCACAACTTGTCGCATCTCGACACACGCGGGGGTGTTCGCTTTGCGCGGAATTCTCGCGAGACGGGACGGGCTTCCCCGTGTGTGATCGATCACATGAGCGGTTTTCAGGCCATCTACTCTCCGTGATCATGACTGTGGGCAGAAAGCCGGGAAAATCCGGGTTTTCAGGGGTCTTGATCACGGGAAGTACACGGTGAGACGCCTTTGAGGTGCGGCATCAGGACCGTGTACGGTCCCCATCGCCATCCAAGCCGATCACTCTTGAGGAGTCCGGTTGGGTGTCGATTGAGTAACAGACCTTGATGTGAGGCAAAATCTCCGCCTCGGGTCGGGCACAAGTCCGGCCTCTCACGCGTTACGTGCGCTGGAGACACCGCAGACACCCAGAGGGGGAGAGCGACATGGCAACCGATTACGACACTCCACGCAAGACCGACGACGACGTCGACTCGGACAGTCTCGAAGAGCTGAAGGCCAGGAGGAACGACAAGTCGACCTCCGCGGTGGACGTCGACGAGTTCGAGGCCGCCGAAGGTCTTGAGCTGCCCGGCGCCGACCTCTCGAACGAGGAGCTGGCCGTCCGGGTGCTGCCGAAGCAGCAGGACGAGTTCACCTGCATGAGCTGTTTCCTGGTGCATCACCGCAGCCAGCTGGCCAGGGAGAAGAACGGTCAGCCGATCTGCCGCGACTGCGACTGAGGACGGGTCGGCCGTGACTGGCTCGACCCCTCCCAGGAAGCGCCGCTTCCGTCCGACGGGAGCGGACCAGGGGCCGTCCGACGGCCCGATCGGTGCGCGTGACGACGAGCGGGGCTCATCCGGCAAGGGAGCCTCGCTCGAACCGGTGGCCGACCGGGGTGACCTCCCGGCGTCGGCCGAGGTGCCCGCGCCCGTCGCGAGGCGGCGGGTCGCGGTCATCCGGGACAAGGCCTGGGAGATGGCCCGGGAAGGCGCCCGTAAGGGCGGCAGCCGCGCCAAGGCGGGCCTTGGGTACCTCGCGGACCGGATCATCGAGATCGCCCCGCGGATTCCCGTACGTGACCTCGCCACGCTGCGCAGACAGTTCCCGGGCCTCGGACCCGAGGAACTGGCGGACAGGCTCGTGGCGGGCGCGGCCTACGGGACCTCGACCGTCGGGGCCGGGATCGGGGCCGCGGCGATGCTTCCGGTGCCGCCCGCCATGCCGACCGAGCTGGCCGCGGAGATCACCGGGGTCGCGGCGATCGAGCTGAAGCTCATCGCCGAGCTGCACGAGGTCTACGGCGTACGGCCGCCGGGCAGCCTCAAGGACCGCAGTACCGCGTATCTGTCCTCCTGGTCGGGGGAGCGCGGGATCCAGATGCTGAGGCCGTCGACGTACGACCGCGCCCTCGGCGGCCAGATGAAGCGTGAGCTGCGTCAGCAGATCATGAAGCGGATGGTGCGCGACCTGCCCAATCTGATGCCGTTCATGGTCGGCGCGGCGGTCGGTGCGGTCATGAACCGTAGGGACACCAGGAGACTCGCGGCACGGATCCGTGCGGACCTGCGCAAGGTCCAGGTCCCGTGGGAGGCCCTGGCCGAACTGCCCCCGCTGGAGGCGCCTGAGCATCCGCTGACGATGGGGGACATCACCAAGGAACTGGGGCGCTGAGCGCCCTGTCCCGCCGTGCCGGGCGCCCAGTCCCACCGTTGTGCGCCCCGCCCCGCCACCTCCTGCCACACGCCTCCGTGGGAGGCCTACGCCGTCGTTTCCCCGCGTGCCGCCTCGATGGCCGCCGCCAGGCGCTCCGGCTCCCGTGTGGACAGGTACAGGTACGGCGTCGGGTCGTCCGGGTCGGTGACCTCGACCCGCAGGGCCCCGGGGATGTAGGCGCGCAGGAGGAGGAAGGCGCGGGTGTCGGCCTTGTACGTGCGCCAGGCACGGGCCTCCTCCGGGTCCAGGATCTCCGACTTGCCCAGGGCCGACACCGGGATCTTGGCCTCGCCGGCGATCAGGGAGTCGCCCACGACACGGATACGGAGCGAGCCGTACGAGCTGGCGACCACCGCGGCCGCCGCCGTGCCGCCCGCCAGGCCGCCCAGTGCCGGCAACGGGCCGAACGGGAGCAGGATCAGGGCGAACGAGACCCCGACCAGGAAGCTGATCAGCCACCAGGAGCGGGGGGCGGTGAGGCGTTCTTCGTAGGGGCTGGCGGAGAGCTGCATGGAGCCAAGCTTGGCACGGTGTCCGGGTACCGCCGACGCGCGGGTAAGGTCTGCGCCTGTGAGTGGTAGTTCCGCAGGTCTCAAGCCTCCCGCCGATGCCGTGAAGCCGGTGCGGCACCCCGATGCCCCCGCGCCCGGTGAGCCGCTCGGCGCGCATTACGAACAGTGTTTCGGCTGTGGCCACGGGCAGTCGCACGGACTGCATCTGGAGGCGCGGGCCGGCGAGGGCGTGTCCCTCACGGCCGAGTTCACGGTGCAGCCCGCCCACCAGGGCGCGCCCGGCCTCGCGCACGGCGGGGTGCTGGCCACCGCCCTCGACGAGACCCTCGGTTCGCTCAACTGGCTGCTGCGGACCATCGCCGTCACCGGTCGGCTGGAGACGGACTTCGTGCGGCCCGTGCCGGTGGGGACGACGCTGCATCTGGAGGCCGAGGTGACCGCCGTCGCCGGGCGGAAGATCTACTCCACGGGCACCGGCCGGATCGGCGGCCCGGACGGGCCCGTCGCCGTCCGCGCCGACGCCCTCTTCATCGAGGTCGACGTCGATCACTTCGTCAAGAACGGCCGCGAGGAGGAGATCCAGGCGGCCATGAGCGACCCGGACCAGATCCGGCGCGCTCGTGCCTTCGAGGTGAACCCGTGAGCCGTGAATCCGTGAGCCGTGAATCCGTGAGCCGTGAATCCGTGAGCCGTGAACCCCTGAGCGTGCTGATCCGCCGCGTCGCCCCCGACGTACCGCTTCCGGTGTACGAGCACCCCGGTGACGCGGGAGCCGACCTGCGGACGACTCAGGGCTGCGA
The DNA here is from genome assembly GCF_025642155.1 of Streptomyces sp. HUAS 15-9. Taxonomy (NCBI): domain Bacteria; kingdom Bacillati; phylum Actinomycetota; class Actinomycetes; order Kitasatosporales; family Streptomycetaceae; genus Streptomyces; species Streptomyces qianjiangensis. Next base: position 6,563,006 of record NZ_CP106798.1, read on the forward strand.
CTTGAAGCCGGGGGAGCGGGCCGTCCTGCCCACGGGAGTGTCTGTCGCCCTCCCGGAGGGGTACGCGGCGTTCGTGCACCCCCGATCCGGTCTCGCGGCCCGCTGCGGTGTCGCCCTCGTGAATGCCCCGGGGACGGTGGATGCCGGGTACCGTGGGGAGATCAAGGTGATCGTGGTGAATCTCGACCCGCGCGAGTCCGTGCGGTTCGAGCGCTTCGACCGGATTGCCCAACTGGTCGTCCAGCAGGTCGAGAGGGTCCGCTTCCAGGAGGTCGCGGAGCTTCCCGGTTCTGCACGGGCCGAGGGGGGCTTCGGGTCCACCGGCGGTCATGCCGCGGTGGGCGACGTGAGCGGCACAAACGGTCAGACCGTCGAAGGCGGTCAGACGGGTGGGAATCGATACGCTTCGGCCGTATCCGACCGGGAAGGACAGTGACGTGTTCGGACGTCGCAACAAGAAGGGTGCCGCCGAGGACGCGGCCGGCGAGGCCGAGCAGGTCGTCGACAACGTCGACACCGAGGCGGACGAGGAAGAGGGCGAGCGCGAGCGCGTACGCCTGGAGCCGAAGCCCCGGCCCGACGGGCCGTGGGACGACTCCGAGGTGCGTGACCCGGGCGAGGGGCGGGTGGACCTCGGCGGTCTGCTCGTGCCCGGCGTCGAGGGCATGGAGCTGCGGGTCGAGGTCGCGGGCGACGCGATCGTCGCGGCGACGGTCGTGCTGCGCGACAGCGCGGTCCAGCTGCAGGCCTTCGCCGCGCCCAAGCGCGAGGGCATCTGGGGCGAGGTGCGCGAGGAGATCGCGACCGGCATCACCCAGCAGGGCGGCATCGTGGACGAGGTCGAGGGTCCGCTGGGCTGGGAGCTGCGCGCCCAGGTGCCGGTGCAGCTGCCCGACGGCACGGGTGGCTTCCAGGTCGTGCGGTTCGTGGGTGTGGACGGCCCGCGCTGGTTCCTGCGCGGTGTGATCTCCGGCCAGGGCGCGGTGCAGCCGCAGGCGGCCGGTCTGCTCGAGCAGATCTTCCGGGACACGGTCGTGGTCCGCGGCGAGGGGCCGATGGCGCCCCGCGACCCGATCGTCCTCAAGCTGCCGAACGACGCCCAGATGGTCCCCGAGGGTGTCCAGCAGGAGGAGTCCTCACGCTTCTCCGGCGGCATGGGCCAGCTCCAGCGCGGCCCGGAGATCACCGAGGTCCGCTAGGCGCTGCGCTCGGCTTGGCGGTTCAGGGGCCGTACCCCGGTGCCGGGTGCGGCCCTTTGGCGTGCCGTCGTCAAACTCCCGTCGACCCGGCGGTCGACGACGTGAGTCAGACGCCAGGACGTGGGCGCTGCGCGCGGCTGAGCGGTTCAGGGCCGTGCCCGCGTGACATGGGTCGGCTGCAGCGCGGCCCGGAGATCACCGAGGTCTGCTAGGCGCTGCGCTCGGCTTGGCGGTTCAGGGGCCGTACCCCGAGTCGGGTGCGGCCCTTTCGCCTGCCGTCGCCAGGCTCCCGTCTGCCCCGCGACGCCCTGCGCGCTCCCCCGAGCTCTTCGCGTCGGCTGTGCTCGGGCGGGGGCCCTGACGCTGCTGGGCCCGTCCCGCGGGCGACTGGACCTGGGTGCCGGGCTCGGCTGAGGCATTCAGGGCCGTATTCCGATGTCGGGTGCGGTCCTTTCGTATGCGTGACCCCTTGACGGGTGAATGGTCTGTACCTACGGTCTCCGGCCAGCGCCTGTGTTCATGAAGGCGCCCCATGTTCATGTATGAGAACGGAGTCCCCGTGCGTCGAACCGCACTGCCCGCAGTTGTGGCCTCCCTGCTGCTGGGCGGCTTAATGGCACCCGCCGCCCGCTCCGCCCCTACCGCCCCCAGCACCTTCGTCCATCCCGGAGTCACCGTCTCCAAGGGTCAGTTGGACTTCGCCCGCGACAAGGTCCTGGCCGGTGCCCAGCCCTGGAAGGGCGCTTACGACCGGATGCTGGCCAGCAAGTACGCCGACCTGAACCGCACCCCGAAACCCCGCGCCACCGTGGAGTGCGGCTCCTACTCCAACCCCGACCACGGCTGTACCGACGAGCGCGAGGACGCGGTCGCCGCGTACACCGACGCCCTCGCCTGGTACATCACCCGGGACGCCCGCTACGCCCAGAAGGCCATCCAGATCATGGACGCCTGGTCGGGCACGATCACCCGTCACACCAACAGCAACGCGCCCCTGCAGACCGGCTGGGCGGGCTCCTCCTGGCCCAAGGCCGCCGAGATCATCAAGTACACCTACACGGGCGGCTGGGCCAACCAGGGCCGCTTCGCGACCATGCTCCGCAACGTCTACCTCCCGGTCCTCATCAAGGGCTCCAACTCCAACGGCAACTGGGAGCTGTCGATGATGGAGGCCGCCGTCGGCATCTCCGTCTTCCTGGACGACAAGACGTCGTACGACATGGCCATGGCCAAGTTCCGCACCCGCGCGGCCGCCTACGTCTATCTGTCCTCCGACGGCTCCGTGCCGAAGACCGTGCCCAGCCAGCACCTCGACACCACCGCCAAGATCGTCGCCTACTGGCAGGGCCAGTCCACCTTCGTCACCGGGCTCACCCAGGAGACCTGCCGGGACTTCGTGCACACCGGCTACGGCATCTCCGCGATCTCGCACATCGCCGAGACCAGCCGGATCCAGGGCCAGGACCTGTACGGCACCGACGTCGGCGAGCGGCTGCGGCAGGCGCTCGGGTTCCAGTCCAAGTACCAGCTGGGCACGGCCGCCCCCAGCTGGCTGTGCGGCGGGTCGCTCAAGCTCGGGCTCGGGCCGGTCACCGAGGTCGGCTACAACGCCCTGCACAACCGTCTAGGCATCGCCATGACCGACACCCAGGCGCTGACCCTCAACAACCGCCCGGCGGGCAGCAACAACCTCTTCGTTGCCTGGGAGACCCTCACCCACGGAGACAACCCCGGCTGACAGCCCCTCCGGCGAACCCGTTGAACGGCCGGGCGTCCGGCGGTGATACCGGCGCCCGTCCACGGGGGAGGCGACATGAGTCAGGTGGTCACCAAGACCATCGTGCGCGTCGAGAACGTCCTGCCCAGCGGCCCGGCGAGCTGTCCGGCGGCCGGCAGCAGCGCCGACCGGGCGCTGGAACCGGGCGATGGGGAGATCGTCGAGCACTGAGCGCGCATCAGGGCAGCCCGTCAGGGTTGCGTCAAAGATGCCCGCTGCCGGGCCCCGTGCCCCATTGGCCGGGATTGTTGGCCGTAAGGTCGACGCTGCGTATGCGGCAGTAACCGGAAGACAATGGGGCCATGGCACGCGGCAAGCTTCGGATCTACCTCGGCGCGGCACCGGGCGTGGGCAAGACCTACGCGATGCTGTCCGAGGCGCACCGGCGTGTCGAGCGGGGCACCGACTGTGTGGTGGCCTTCGTGGAGCACTACGGTCGGCCGCGCACCGAGGTGATGCTGCACGGCCTGGAGCAGATCCCGCGCAGGGAGCTGGAGTACCGCGGCGCCGTCTTCACCGAGATGGACGTCGACGCCGTCCTGCGCCGCGCGCCCGCCGTCGCCCTGGTGGACGAACTCGCCCACACCAACGTCCCGGGCTCGCGCAACGCCAAGCGCTGGCAGGACGTCGAGGAACTGCTCGCCGCCGGCATCGACGTGATCTCGACCGTCAACATCCAGCACCTGGAGTCGCTCGGTGATGTCGTCGAGTCGATCACGGGTGTACCGCAGCGGGAGACCGTGCCGGACGAGGTCGTACGGCGGACGGACCAGATCGAACTTGTCGACATGTCGCCGCAGGCGCTGCGCCGGCGGATGGCGCACGGCAACATCTACCAGCCCGACAAGGTCGACGCGGCCCTGTCCAACTACTTCCGGCCGGGCAACCTGACCGCGCTGCGCGAGCTGGCGCTGCTGTGGGTGGCCGACCGGGTCGACGAGTACCTCAAGCAGTACCGCAGCGAGCACCAGGTCTCGGCGATCTGGGGCTCCCGGGAGCGGATCGTCGTCGGCCTGACCGGAGGCCCCGAGGGGCGCACGCTGATCCGCCGGGCCGCCCGCCTCGCCGAGAAGGGCGCCGGCGGCGAGGTGCTCGCCGTCTACATAGCCCGCAGCGACGGCCTGACCTCGGCCTCCCCGAAGGAACTTGCCGTCCAGCGCACCCTCGTCGAGGACCTCGGTGGCACTTTCCACCACGTCGTCGGCGACGACATACCCACCGCCCTGCTCGACTTCGCGCGCGGGGTCAACGCCACCCAGATAGTTCTCGGCTCCTCGCGCCGCAAGGCCTGGCAGTACGTCTTCGGGCCCGGCGTCGGCGCCACGGTCGCCCGCGAGTCCGGACCCGACCTCGACGTCCACATCGTCACCCACGGAGAGGTGGCCAAGGGCCGCGGACTGCCCGTGGCCCGGGGCGCACGGCTCGGGCGCGCCCGGATCATCTGGGGCTGGGCCGTGGGACTGGCGGGCCCCGCCGTCATGGCGGTGCTGCTGACCACCGTCAACCTCGGCCTCGCCAACGACATGCTCCTGTTCTTGACCCTCACGGTCGCGGCGGCCCTGCTCGGCGGGCTCCTGCCGGCCCTGGCCTCGGCGGCCTTCGGATCACTGCTGCTGAACTACTTCTACACACCGCCGCTGCACCGGCTGACGATCGCCGACCCGAAGAACATCGTCGCCATAGTGATCTTCTTCGGGGTCGCGGTGTCCGTCGCGTCGGTGGTCGACCTCGCGGCCCGGCGTACCCATCAGGCGGCCCGGCTGCGCGCCGAGTCGGAGATCCTCTCCTTCCTGGCCGGCAATGTGCTGCGCGGCGAGACCAGCTTGGAGGAACTGCTGGAGCGGGTCCGGGAGACCTTCGGGATGGAGTCGGCGGCCCTGCTGGAGCGGGCCGGCGAGACCGAGCCCTGGACCTGCGCCGGCCGCGCCGGATTCGGGCCCACGTTGGAGCGGCCGGAGGACGCCGACGTCGACATGCCGGTCGGGGACCACCTGGCACTCGCGCTGACCGGCCGGGTGCTGCCCGCCGAGGACCGCAGGGTGCTGGCCGCCTTCGCCGCGCAGGCCGCCGTCGCGCTGGACCGCAGGCGCCTCCAGGAGGAGGCCGACCGGGCCCGCACGCTGGCCGAGGGCAACCGCATCCGCACGGCACTGCTGGCCGCCGTCAGCCACGACCTCCGTACGCCCCTGGCCGGTATCAAGGCGGCCGTCTCCTCGCTGCGCTCCGACGACGTGGCCTGGTCCGAGGAGGACCAGGCGGAGCTCCTGGAGGGCATCGAGGAGGGCGCCGACCGGCTCGACCACCTGGTGGGCAACCTGCTCGACATGTCCCGGCTGCAGACCGGGACGGTCACCCCGATCATCCGCGAGATAGACCTCGACGAGGTCGTGCCGATGGCGCTGGGCGGCGTACCGGAGGGCAGCGTGGACCTGGACATCCCCGAGAGCCTGGCGATGGTCGCCGTCGACGCCGGGCTCCTCGAGCGCGCGGTGGCCAACCTGGTGGAGAACGCCGTCAAGTACAGCCCGCCGGACCGGCCCGTGCTCGTCTCCGGCAGCGCCATCGCCGACCGGGTCGAGGTGCGCGTCGTGGACCGGGGGCCCGGCGTCCCGGACTCGGCCAAGGAGCGCATCTTCGAACCCTTCCAGCGCTACGGCGACGCCCCGCGCGGGGCCGGGGTCGGCCTCGGCCTGGCGGTCGCGCGCGGCTTCGCCGAGGCCATGGGCGGCACCCTCGACGCCGAGGACACGCCCGGCGGCGGTCTCACCATGGTCCTGAGCCTGCGTGCGGCCGGATCCCGTACCGGACAGCTCACTCCCGTACCACCGGAAAGGCAGGTCACATGACCCGGGTGCTCGTGGTCGACGACGAGCCGCAGATCGTGCGCGCCCTCGTGATCAACCTCAAGGCACGCCAGTACGAGGTGGACGCGGCCGCCGACGGCCGCACCGCCCTCGAACTCGCCGCCTCCCGCCACCCCGACGCGGTGGTCCTGGACCTGGGCCTGCCCGACATGGACGGCGTCGAGGTGATCAGGGGCCTGCGCGGCTGGACCCGGGTGCCGATCCTGGTCCTGTCGGCCCGGCACACCTCGGACGAGAAGGTCGAGGCGCTCGACGCCGGTGCCGACGACTACGTGACCAAGCCCTTCGGTATGGACGAACTGCTGGCCCGGCTGCGGGCCGCCGTGCGCCGGGCCGAACCGGTCGCCGGGGGCGGTGAGGACGACGTGCTGGTGGAGACCGAGGGGTTCACGGTCGACCTGGTCGCGAAGAAGGTCAACCGGGCCGGGAAGGACGTACGGCTGACTCCGACCGAGTGGCATCTCCTGGAGGTGCTGGTGCACAACACCGGCCGCCTGGTCAGCCAGAAGCAGCTGCTGCAGGAGGTGTGGGGGCCGTCGTACGGGACCGAGTCCAACTATCTGCGCGTGTACATGGCCCAGCTGCGCCGCAAGCTGGAGGCGGACCCCTCGCACCCCAAGCACTTCATCACGGAGCCGGGGATGGGGTATCGGTTTGAAAGGTGAGCTGCGGGGCGGCCGGGGGTCCCGGGGGTTGTGCCCCGGGGGAATGCAGCGTCACGGTGCCGGGGATGGGGTATCGGTTCGAGAGGTGAGCCGCGGGGCGGCCGGGGAGTATCGGTTGAGCCGGGGCGGCGCGGGTCCGGGGCGCGGGGCCGCGGGTGCGTGGCCGTCAGTGCTCACCGGTACGCTTCAGATATGAGTGCTGTTCCTCGTTCCGAAAAGCCGGTGGGCCGGTTCCGGCGCATGCTCGACCGGCTTTCCTCGTCCCAGGAGGACCTGGAGTCCGAGGAGCTGCGGGAGGACGCCGACATCGCGGGCTGTATCCGGATCGGCGATTGCCACGACCGGCAGATCGTCACGGTTACTGGTACCTTGCGCACGGTCACCCTGCGGCCGCGCGCCGGAGTGCCGGCCCTGGAGGCCGAGCTGTTCGACGGCTCCGCCGCCCTGGACGTGGTGTGGCTCGGCAGGCGCTCCATCGTGGGGATAGAACCGGGGCGCAAGCTGATCGCGTCGGGCCGGATCTCGATGAGCCGGGGCCGCCGCGTGTTGTTCAACCCCAAGTACGAACTGAGACCCCTCGGACGGGAGTAGCCCGTGACGTCACTCGACAAGCCGACCGAAGACACCACTCAGCAGGACGAGGCCCGGGCGGTCACCGAGGCCGCGCTGTTCGAGGCGTTCGGCGGTGTCCGGGGCATGGTCGAGACGGTCCTGCCCGGCCTTCTCTTCGTCACGATCTTCACGATCAACAAGGATCTGCACTGGTCCGCGATCGCCGCGCTGGCCGTGTCGCTCGTCCTGGTCGTGGTCCGGCTGGCGATGAAGGACACCGTCAAGCACGCCTTCAGCGGTGTCTTCGGCGTCGCCTTCGGTGTGGTCTTCGCGATGTTCACCGGCAACGCCAAGGACTTCTACCTCCCCGGCATGCTCTACACGCTGGGCCTGGCGCTGGCGTACATCATCACGACCCTCGCGGGCGTTCCCCTGATCGGGCTGATCCTCGGCCCGGTCTTCAAGGAGAACCTCTCCTGGCGCACCCGCAACCCCGGCCGCAAGAAGGCCTACGCCAAGGCGAGTTGGGCCTGGGGCCTGATCCTGCTCGCCAAGTGCGCGATCCTCTTCCCGCTCTACTGGTGGGCGAACACCGCTCAGCTCGGCTGGGTCCTGGTCGCCCTCAAGATCCCGCCCTTCCTGCTCGCCGTCTGGCTGACCTGGGTCTTCCTGGCGAAGGCGCCCGCGCCGATCGATGTCTTCGCGGAGATGGAGGCGGAGGAGAAGGCCGAGGAGGAGCGCAGGGCGGCACTGACGGCGGAGCGGGGCGAGACGACGGGCGGACGACACCGCCGGGACGGGTAGTTCCGCACAGTTCGCCCACCCCACGGAGTTCACGTACTTCGCATACGACGACGGGGGCGCCCGGAGATCGATCTCCGGGCGCCCCCGTCGTGGTACCCCTCGAACCCCAGCCGTTGTCAGCCGTTCTCCCGCCGGACCGACAGCAGGTCCTCCAACTGCTCCTCCCGGGCCTGTGCGGCCACGAAGAGGAGTTCGTCGCCCGCTTCCAGGGAGTCGTCCCTGGAAGGGGTGAGGACGCGGGTGCCGCGGATGATCGTGACCAGCGAGGTGTCCTCGGGCCACTCGACGTCGCCGACCTGGGTGCCGGCCAGGGCCGACTCCTCCGGCAGGGTCAGCTCCACGAGGTTGGCGTCGCCGTGGCTGAAGCGCAGCAGGCGGACCAGATCGCCGACGCTCACCGCCTCCTCGACCAGGGCGGACATCAGACGCGGCGTGGAGACGGCGACATCGACACCCCAGGACTCGTTGAACAGCCACTCGTTCTTGGGGTTGTTCACCCGGGCCACGACACGCGGGACGCCGTACTCCGTCTTCGCGAGCAGGGAGACGACCAGGTTGACCTTGTCGTCGCCGGTCGCGGCGATCACCACGTTGCAGCGCTGGAGCGCCGCCTCGTCCAGGGACGTGATCTCACAGGCGTCGGCCAGCAGCCACTCCGCCTGCGGGACGCGCTCGACCGAGATGGCGGTCGGCGCCTTGTCGATGAGCAGGACCTCGTGGCCGTTCTCCAGCAGTTCGCCGGCGATCGAACGGCCGACCGCGCCGGCACCGGCAATGGCGACCCTCATCAGTGACCGCCCTCCTCTTCGGGGCCCCCGGCGAACGCCGCCTCGACCTTCTCGACGTCGTCCGTCCGCATCATCACGTGCACGAGGTCGCCCTCCTGCAGCACCGTCTGCGAGGTGGGCAGGATGGCCTCGCCGAGGCGGGTCAGGAACGCCACGCGGACGCCCGTCTCCTCCTGCAGCTTGCTGATCTTGTGGCCGACCCACTTCGCGGAGGCGTGCACCTCGGCGAGCTGGACGCCGCCGGTGGGGTCGCGCCACAGCGGCTCCGCCCCGGAGGGCAGCAGCCTGCGCAGCATCTGGTCGGCGGTCCAGCGGACCGTCGCCACGGTGGGGATGCCCAGGCGCTGGTAGACCTCCGCGCGGCGGGGGTCGTAGATACGGGCCGCGACGTTCTCCACACCGAACATCTCGCGGGCCACGCGCGCGGAGATGATGTTCGAGTTGTCGCCGCTGGAGACGGCGGCGAAGGCGCCCGCCTCCTCGATGCCGGCCTCGCGCAGGGTGTCCTGGTCGAAGCCGACGCCGGTGACCCGGCGCCCGCCGAATCCCGGGCCCAGCCGACGGAAGGCCGTGGGGTCCTGGTCGATCACGGCGACCGTGTGGCCCTGTTGTTCCAGGGTCTGGGCAAGAGCGGAGCCCACTCTTCCGCAGCCCATGATGACGATGTGCACGGTCTTTACCCCGCACTCCTCGGTAGGCCGCTGACTTGCGTGAACGCAGTGCTCATATCCTTCTCTCGGCTCGCCGGGGCAACGGGTCGGGGGACCTGTTTCGCGGTCCACCGGGCAACATCATGCCGGGGAATCGCCTCAGTGATCCCCCGCGGGTACGGATCGCTGCCCGTGTGTGCCCAAGTCCACCGTAACGGCACGGACCGACAGCCCGGCCGGTGCCTCCAGGGAGCCTGGACCGCGCGGGTGAGGGCCCGGCCGACCGCCCGGCGCGCGGAGCCGGGTCCGGGTCCGGGTCCGGACCCGGGTTCAGAAGCGGGACTCGGCCGGACACCCGGACGGCCGCCGGACCGCCCGGCGCCGAGTGATGCTGCGCACGCTGCACAGGGTGAGGATTCCGAGGCCGACGACGGCGGACGCGGCACCGATGAGCTCTGCGATCGTGGGCATGGGACCTCCGGGGTCGGCGACAGGCGGCGTCTGTCATCTAGACACGGTGATCGCCCCGGCCATGGAATCCGCAGTTCCAGTCGTGGCTGTTTTCACTCTTGAGGCAGATCGGTGGACGCGCTGAGGCAGATCGGTGGACGCGGGTGGGCGACAGCCAGTTCGAAGGCTTAGCATTCTCTGTCGTGTCCAAACTGACCGACGTGCCCAAACGGATCCTGATCGGGCGCGCTCTGCGCAGCGACCGGCTGGGCGAAACGCTCCTGCCCAAGCGCATCGCACTCCCCGTCTTCGCCTCCGACCCGCTGTCCTCCGTGGCCTACGCCCCGGGAGAGGTGCTGCTGGTCCTGTCCATCGCGGGCGTGTCGGCGTACCACTTCAGCCCCTGGATCGCGGTCGCGGTCGTCGTGCTGATGTTCACCGTGGTCGCCTCGTACCGGCAGAACGTCCACGCCTACCCGAGCGGCGGCGGCGACTACGAGGTGGCCACGACCAACCTCGGGCCCAAGGCGGGCCTCACCGTCGCCAGCGCGCTGCTCGTCGACTACGTCCTCACCGTCGCCGTCTCCATCGCCTCCGGCATCGAGAACCTGGGCTCCGCGGTGCCCTTCGTCGTCCAGCACAAGGTACTCTGCGCGTGCGCGGTGATCGTGCTGCTGACGCTGATGAACCTGCGCGGTGTGAAGGAGTCGGGCAAGCTCTTCGCGATCCCGACGTATGTGTTCGTCGGCGGCGTCTTCATCATGATCGCGTGGGGCGCGTTCCGCGGCCTGGTGCTCGGCGACACCATGCGCGCGCCGACCGCCGACTACCACATCAAGGCGGAGCACCAGGGCCTGGCGGGCTTCGCCCTCGTCTTCCTGCTGCTGCGCGCCTTCTCCTCCGGCTGTGCCGCGCTCACCGGCGTCGAGGCGATCTCCAACGGCGTTCCCGCCTTCCGCAAGCCCAAGTCCAAGAACGCGGCGACCACGCTCGCGATGATGGGCCTGCTGGCCGTGACCATGTTCTGCGGCATCATCGCCCTCGCCATGTCGACCAAGGTCCGCATGGCCGAGAACCCGGCCGGCGACCTGATCCACAACGGCGTCCCGATCGGTTCCGGCTATGTCCAGAACCCGGTGATCTCCCAGGTCGCCGAGGCCGTGTTCGGCAAGGGCAGCTTCCTGTTCATCCTGCTCGCGGCCGCCACCGCCCTGGTGCTGTTCCTGGCGGCGAACACCGCGTACAACGGCTTCCCGCTCCTCGGCTCGATCCTCGCCCAGGACCGCTACCTCCCGCGCCAGCTGCACACCCGAGGCGACCGCCTCGCCTTCTCCAACGGCATCGTGCTGCTCGCGGGCGCGGCGGCCCTGCTGGTCGTGATCTACGGCGCCGACTCGACCCGGCTGATCCAGCTGTACATCGTCGGCGTGTTCGTGTCCTTCACCCTCAGCCAGACGGGCATGGTCCGGCACTGGAACCGCCACCTCGCCGTCGAGAAGGACCAGGCGAAGCGCCGCCACATGGTCCGCTCCCGCGCGATCAACACCTTCGGTGCCTTCTTCACCGGCCTGGTCCTGGTCGTCGTCCTCGTCACCAAGTTCACGCACGGCGCCTGGGTGGCCCTGCTGGGCATGGTCATCTTCTACGCGACGATGACCGCGATCCGCCGCCACTACGACCGTGTGTCCGATGAGATCGCCGCCCCCGAGGGCCCGAGCGACGACAGCGTGCGGCCCTCCCGCGTCCACTCCGTCGTCCTCATCTCCAAGATCCACCGCCCCACCCTGCGCGCCCTGGCCTACGCCAAGCTGATGCGCTCCGACACTCTGGAGGCGCTCACCGTCAACGTCGACCCGGCGGAGACGAAGGCGCTGCGCGAGGAGTGGGAGCGGCGCGGCATCGACGTGCCCCTGAAGGTGCTCGACTCGCCGTACCGCGAGATCACGCGCCCGATCATCGAGTACGTCAAGGGCCTGCGCGCGGAGTCCCCGCGCGACGCGGTCTCGGTGATCATCCCGGAGTACGTGGTCGGCCACTGGTACGAGCATCTGCTGCACAACCAGAGCGCCCTGCGGCTCAAGGGCCGTCTCCTGTTCACCCCGGGCGTCATGGTCACCTCGGTGCCGTACCAGCTGGAGTCCTCCGAGGCCGCCAAGATCCGGGCCCGTAAGCGCCAGGAGTGGAACGCGCCGGGTGCGGTGCGCCGCGGTCCCGCCCAGCAGCGGCCGAAGGAGCCGACCGCCGGGAACTGAGTGGTGCGGGTGACGACGTAGACTGGTGGGCTGTTGTACGCCCCCGATCTGGAGTCACCCCACCATGCAGGCAGAACCGAAGAAGTCGCAGGTGGCATCGCTCGTGGGGGCGGAGTACGAGGTCGAGGTCGGCGCCGTCGCCCACGGCGGCCACTGCATCGCCCGTACGTCCGAGGGCCAGGTGCTGTTCGTCCGGCACGCGCTGCCGGGCGAGCGGGTCGTGGCCCGGGTGACGGAGGGCGAGGAGGGCGCCCGGTATCTGCGGGCGGACGCGGTCGAGGTGCTGGATGCCTCGAAGGACCGTATCGAGGCCCCCTGCCCCTACGCCGGCCCCGGGCGCTGCGGCGGCTGCGACTGGCAGCACGCCAAGCCCGGCGCCCAGCGCCGCCTCAAGGGCGAGGTCATCGCCGAGCAGCTGCGGCGGCTCGCGGGCCTCACGCCCGAGGAGGCGGGCTGGGACGGCACGGTGATGCCCGCCGAGGGCGACAAGCTGCCGGCGGGCGAGGTGCCCCAGTGGCGCACCCGTGTCCAGTACGCCGTCGACGCCGAAGGCCACGCGGGTCTGCGCCGCCACCGCTCGCACGAGGTGGAGCGCATCGACCACTGCATGATCGCGGCGGCCGGTGTGACCGAGCTGGGCATCGAGAAGCGCGACTGGACCGGCATGGAGTCGATCGAGGCGATCGCGGCGACGGGCTCGCAGGACCGCCAGGTGATCCTGACGCCGCGGCCGGGCGCCCGCCTCCCGATCGTCGAGCTCGACAAGCCCGTCTCGGTCATGCGGATCGGCGAGAAGGACGGCGGCGTGCACCGCGTCCACGGCCGCCCCTTCGTCCGCGAACGCGCCGACGGCCGCACCCACCGCGTCGGCAGCGGCGGCTTCTGGCAGGTCCACCCGAAGGCGGCGGACACCCTGGTGACGGCGGTCATGCAGGGTCTGCTCCCGCGCAAGGGCGAGATGGCCCTGGACCTCTACTGCGGTGTCGGCCTGTTCGCCAGCGCCCTCGCGGACCGCCTCGGCGAGAAGGGCGCGGTCCTCGGCATCGAGTCCGGCAAGCGCGCCGTCGAGGACGCCCGCCACAATCTCGCCGACTTCCCCCGGGTCCGCATCGAACAGGGCAAGGTCGAGTCCGTCCTGCCCCGCACCGGCATCACCGAGGTCGACCTGATCGTCCTCGACCCCCCGCGCGCCGGGGCCGGCCGCCAGACGGTCACCCACCTGACCTCACTCGGCGCCCGCCGCATCGCGTATGTGGCCTGCGATCCGGCGGCCCTGGCCCGGGACCTCGGCTACTTCCGCCAGGGCGGGTACCGGGTGCGGACGCTGCGGGCGTTCGATCTGTTTCCGATGACGTCGCACGTGGAGTGCGTGGCGATTCTTGAGCCTGCCCAGAGGGGTCTTTGACCTGCGGCTTACTTGGGTTCCTCAGGTGCGGCCGATTCTGCTCGACCTGTTTTCCGAAGTGCATGACGTGAAGCGCTTCGTATGCCTCACGAACGACGCTGACCTGGCGTTTCTTAACATCGTGCCGGGGCGACGTGTGAATGATCACCTTTGGCGCCGACGGCGGCAGGTCGCCTCGACGCTGAGATGACGCTCCTGCTGATGGGCTGTCACCTTGCGGTCGGACGCATTGAGTGATCTTCTGCCGCCCTGGTCCGCCAGCGCCTGGCGCCCGTATCGACTTCACCGCGTCCGCGGGCCTCAAGGGCGCTTCGGTGACAAGGGCACGCCCTCGGCGCCTTCATGGCCGGCCGTGCCGCCCTCGACCAGGCGGGGCCGGGCGCCCTGAGGCGGTCATCGTGCCCGAACCCAGGTCGCACCGGTGAGTGCGGTGTTGGTCATCAGTGCACGGCGAGCGAACAGTGGAGGCTTCGTCTGGCGGTCCGACTATGCCGTGGCCGCACCGCCATCGCACCAGCAGGGCGGCCGCTTCCCAGCGGCCACGTTCGTCCCGTTCCAGTGGCAAGTCGTTGTGTTCGATCGCTGGAGCCCCAGACTCCCGCATGGGAATGACAGCCAACCGTGGTCGACCCCGAGATTGATCACTGGGGCGGGAACCCTGGCCGCAGCGTTCTGCCGAGCTTCTCACGGGGTGCCGAGAGCCGTGGTCTGGTCGTTATGCGCCGACGAGACCGCGGAACGTGGGAGAGCGGAACGGTGAGAGGATTTCGAGGGTGATGGCAAGAACCAGTGACATCGAGAAGGCGGCCGGTGTGCTGCGCGCCGGCGGCCTGGTGGCCCTCCCAACCGAAACCGTCTACGGACTGGGCGCCAACGCCGAAGACCCCGCTGCCGTCTCGCGAATCTTCCAGGTCAAGGGACGTCCACCCTCCCATCCGCTGATCGTCCACATCGGCGGCGCCCAGCACCTGGACGACTGGGTCCAGGACGTGCCCGCGACGGCGCGCCTGCTGGCCGAGCACTTCTGGCCGGGGCCGCTCACGCTGGTCCTGCGGCGTGGTCGGCGGGTGCCCCTGGAAGCCACGGGTGGCCTGGAGACGGTGGCCGTGCGTGTGCCCGACCACCCCGTTGCCCTCGCGCTGCTGTCGGCCTTCGACGGCGGTGTCACGGCCCCGTCCGCCAATCGCTTCGGCTCGGTGAGCCCCACCACGGCCGGCCACGTCCGGGCGGAGCTCGGCGATGCCGTCGACTTCGTCCTGGACGGCGGTCCCTGTGGCGTCGGCGTCGAGTCGACCATCGTCGACGTCACGGGTGCGACCCCGGCCGTCCTCCGGCCCGGCGGAGTGACCCGCGAGGACCTCGAAGCGGTGCTGGGACATCCGATCGAGGTCCCGTCCATGAGCCATATCCGGGTGCCGGGTCAGCACCCGTCGCACTACGCGCCGTCTGCGCGGGTCGTCCTGGTCGAGCCGGAGAAGGTCGTCGACGAAGCGCGGCTCGCGCAGGAGCAAGGGCACCAGGTCGGCGTCCTTCTTCCCCCGTTGCTCGCCGACACCCCGGTGAAGGCGCACGCCGTGGTGGATGTCCCAGCGTCCCTGGCCGACTACGCGCGCGAGCTGTACGGGTTCCTGCGCGAACTCGACCGGCGGGGGTGCAATCTCATCGTCGCCTCCTTGCCGGTGGAGGAGGGGCTGGGACTGGCGATCGCCAACCGGCTGCGCCGCGCCGCGGGGCCCCGGCTCGCCGCGTGACCAGCACCGACATTGGACCTCTCGCGTCACCGGACGCGATTGATCTGCTCCTCTGTGCACAATGCCCTCGTGCAGCTGCTGCCCATTCCTTGCCCCGCCCACCTCATTCCGGACGCCACCGGCACCGACGCCTTCCACGACGTGTACCGGACGGCCATGGCAGCAGGCTGTGTTCGTCGCCATCGAATCCGAAAGACGGCAGCGGTGGACCGTGAAGGCAGACACGCTCACTGCTGGCTCCGGCCACGCTGTCGACGATGCCGTGAACGATGCGGTCCGGGCCGCGATCACCTGCCTGGTCGAAAACCGTGAGGTCGACCTGGACGCCTAAGCCGGACCGATCTACTTCATGATGCACGGCGTGCGGAGCGAAGACCGAGCCCGCGAACTCGCGGCTGCACTCCACGCCGCCCTGTACGGAGACCTGGGACCCCCGACCCGCGCTGTGCCTCCCGTCTCCTGACGGCCGACCACGGCAGATCACGCTGAGGGGCCGCGTCGCGGCGGTCAGGACGCCGTGGGCACAGCCGCGTCGAGGCCGCGAACGGCGACGAGTCGGGCACTGCCGTCGGCCAGGCGGTAGCGCAGGCCCACCACAGCGGTCTGGCCGGCGGCGACCTTGTCGGCGAGGACCCGGGAGCGGTCCAGCAGCAGGTCGGCGGTGTGCCTTATGTGCTCGGCGAGGATCTCCTCCGGCTCGACCCGTCCGGCGGCCCGGGCGGCCAGCACGCTGGGGGTCACTCGCTCGACGACGTCCCGGACGTACCCGGCCGGCGTCACGCCGTCCTCCAGCGCGGCGCACGCCGCGCCGACCGCGCCGCACGAGTCGTGCCCGAGGATCACGACCAGCGGGCAGCCCAGCACCTCCACGCCGAACTCGATGCTGCCCAGCACCTCCGGGCCCATGACGTGGCCAGCGGTGCGCACCACGAACAGGTCGCCCAGACCTCGGTCGAAGATGATCTCGGCGGCCAGCCGGGAGTCGGAACACCCGAACAGCACGGCGAAGGGCTGCTGGGACGGTGCGGTCTCGGCGCGGCGAGCGGCGTCCTGGTTCGGGTGCTCTGGGGTGCCGGCCACGAAGCGCTGGTTACCGGCCAGCAGCAGCTCGAAGGCGTCGCGGGGCGTCGGGGTCTTGATCTCGCTCATGTCGGCAGCCTACGAGTCGGCACCAGCCGTCGCACCGCCTGGTCTCCTCGGTCGTCGCCGGGTCGGCCGATGCTGACGGCTTTGGCATCCCCAGGCGCCAGGCCAGGGCGGCGTCGGTCCGGCTGCACCCGCATGGCCGACCTGGTCCAGCGTCTCGCGGCGGAAGCACCTCCCGGCAGCCATGACGTCATGGCTGCCACCTGCCTTTATGCGATCTACGATCCGGTCACCCGGCGCTGCGCCATGGCCAGTGCCGGGCACCCGCCGCCCGTGCTCGTCCGGCCCGACGGGAGAGCCGAAGCCGTCGGCCTTCTCCCGGGGCCACCCCTCACCGTCTGCGGCATGCCGTACGAGACCACGGTGATCGAGCTAAGCCGGGCAGCGTCCTCGCGCTCTACACCGACGGCCTGGTCCACCGGGGCCCGCACGACGTGGACGACGGGCTCCATCGGCTGACCGACGCGCTCACCACGTCCTGCCGCCCGGACCGCGCCCTGGACGAGACCGGCAGGGCCCTCCTGGACGCTCTGGTGGACGAAGCACCGCGTGACGACGCGACCCTGCTGCCGGCCCTTACCCGCGCCGTACCGGCCGAGGACACCCGCGCGCCGGCGGATCCCGGACGATCCGGCCGCTGTATCGGATGCCAGAGCATGGGCGACCGGCCAACTCGCCGCGTGGGGGTTGGGCGACCTCCTCTTCCCGACCGAACTCATCGTCAGTGAACTGGTCACCAACGCGATCCGCTACGGTCGTCCGCCGGCGAGCTTCGACTGATCCGTCACGACGTTCTCGTCTACGAGGTCACCGACTCCAGCGGCGCCCAGCCCCGCCTGCGCCGCGCCCGCACCACCGACGAGGGCGGACGCGGCCTGTTCCTCGTCGCCCAACTCGCCGAGCGCTGGGGCTGCCGCCATGGCCAGAACCGCAAGACCATCTGGTCCGAGCAGCCCACTGCCTGCCACCGCTGATCACACCAACTCTGCACCTGCAGGGAGCCCACATCGCGCGTCCGGCAGGCTCCTACTCGGTGGGGAAGGCCCCGTTGCCTCGATCGAGGGGCTTCGGTCCCTGCCCGCCCACTGCCGGTTTTTGACTGTGCAGACCTGTGATGGCGGCCTCGCCCGCCGGCGGTCGGTGTCCAACTCGGACAAGGCGTCCTGTCAGGTTGAGGGCTTCGATCGGTTCTCGCGGCCTTGTGTGCGCAGTTGCTCGTTGATGCGCTGGGCTTCTTCGAGCTGGTCTTCAAGGACGACGATGCGGCAGGCGGCCTCGATGGGGGTGCCCTGGTCGACGAGTTCGCGGGCGCGGGCGGCGATGCGCAGCTGGTAGCGGGAGTAGCGGCGGTGGCCGCCTTCGGAGCGCAGGGGGGTGATCAGGCGGTGTTCACCGAGGGAGCGGAGGAAGGCGGGGGTGGTGCCGAGTATCTCGGCGGCTCGGCCCATGGTGTAGGCCGGGTAGTCGTCGTCGTCGAGGTTGTCGACGGGACGGGATGCGGCAGGGGGCATAAACCTCTTCTTTCGGCGGACGCGTCGGGGGGCCCGGGTGCCGTAGTGGCACCCGGGCCCCGAGCTTTCAACACCATCTACCGGCTGACTGTGCCGGACTTTTGTGTCCGCAGGTTCCGCCTGGGAGGGCGGGGCTGCGGGGATCGTGAATGCGTGACCGGGGACCACCTTCCAATCCGGGGCCTGCGATACCCGGGCGGACTTCCTTCCTCGCCCGGGCGATCCTGATGGCGTCTCGCTCCTTTACCTCGGTTACTCGGTTGTACTGCTGGATACCGCTGGTACCGCTCGCGGCCTCTGCGGGCCGCGTCCTGCTTGCACGGCAGTTCGTACCTGCCGTGCCCTCTTGGACTTCCTGGGTACAACACAACGGTAACTCCGCGACGAACCAATGTCTACTGCTGCCACGACAGATTTACTCCAAGTGTCACGAGTGGAGTCCTGCCGCACTTACACCCGAAAGAGTGCTGTCACGGCGTTGCCTCCCGGCTCGGCGGGCACGCGCCGAGCCGAGAAGCACAACCGATCCAGGGCAGGGTGACAGCGCATGACCGACATGGAGACGACACGCACGCAGGGCGTCGAAGGCCTGAATCCGCCTCCGGCCTCCGAGACGGCGGAAACCCTCGCTCTCATGGTCTCCGGACTCGCCACCAACGCCCTGCGCCACGGCGGCGGCCGCACACCCTCCGACTCGGCGCCACCGTCGACGCGGTGCACGTCGCCGTCACCGACCTCAACCCGTCACCCCCGCGGGAATGTGGCCCCGACCTGGGCGGTGGCGCCGGCGGGTTCGGGTGGCCCACGGTCCGCCGCCTCACCAGCGAGGCGACCGTCACTCCTGGCCCCGGGCGAGGCAAAACCATCCATGCCCGCCTGCCACGGTGACAGCGCCGCCAAGGGGCAACCATGGCTTGCTGAAGTTGATCTCTTGGAGAGCGGCAGGCGACGGCCAGTCGACAGGAGCCTGCCGCGTGAGTTCCGACGTCGCACATGGAGCTGTACATCGGATGTCAGTCGGGGGCGGCATCTGTGGCTCTGGCGGCGTCCGTGAGGGCGTCGAGCCGGGCGGCGAGGCCGGGGTGGGTGGTGGCCAGGTGGGGGCGGGTGGCGCCCAGGGGGCGGATGAGGGCGGCGGGGTCGTCGTCGGCGAGGGCCGCGTTCAGCCGCCTGAGCGGGGAACGCGCGGCAGCCGGAAGGTCGGTGAGGGCGGTGATCTGGCCGGCGATGCGGCGCAGGTCGGCGGCGTTGCGGCGGGCCCAGGTGGCGGCGCTGCGTTCGGCGGCGCGATGTTCGCGGGTGGCCTGGACGCGTTGTTCGCCGGTGGTGCCTGCGGGGCCGGGGGCCCCGCAGGTAGCGGCGCTCGGCGGCCTGGCGGCTGGCGACGCCGAGGGGGTGCGCGAGGTCGGCCCAGCTGGCGCCTGCGTGGCGAGCGGTTTCGATCAGGCCGGTTTCCCATCCGGCGAGCTGCTCGCGCACCTGCCGCAGCAGTAGCAGGGAGGCCAGGGCCTGCTCAGGGCCGACGCCGGGGACATCGGGGGAGCCGGGGGCCTCGTGCCGGGCGGCGCGCAGGGCGTCGTCTATGGCGTGCAGGGCCGCCGCGGCGGCCAGAAGCGATGCCGGGTTCTGCGCGCCGGTGCTGGAAGAAGTTGGCTGGTCGGCTGCTGTCACGTGCACCTCCCTCAGACTGTCATCTTTCCGACGACGCTCTTGTTTGTCATCCATCGGATGACATGTTACAACGGTTTCAGTGAGGCGCATTGGCAGCAACTGCCCGAACCTTCTGGAGGTGTTTTCGATGTTGATGCGCACCGACCCCTTCCGTGAGCTCGACCGGCTGGCTCAGCAGCTGATGGGCCCGGGCACCTGGTCGCGGCCGTCCGCGATGGCGATGGACGCGTACCGCGAGGGGCACGAGTACGTGGTGGCCTTCGACCTCCCCGGCGTCAGCGCGGACGCGATCGACATCGACGTCGAACGCAACATGCTGACCGTCAAGGCCGAACGCCGCCCCGTGGCCAAGGGCGACGACGTGCAGATGGAACTCTCCGAGCGGCCGCTGGGCGTCTTCTCCCGCCAGATCGTGCTCGCGGACACGCTGGACACCGAGCAGATCAAGGCCGACTACGACGCAGGCGTGCTCACCCTGCGCATCCCGATCGCCGAGCGCGCCAAGCCCCGCAAGATCTCCATCGGCTCGGGATCCGACCGCAAGGAGATCTCCGGCTGAGCCGAACGATCCGGGCCGAACGCCGGCGGAGGACGGGCACCTGATCTCCCCCTCACCCCGTCCTCCGCACCCCACGGGACGGACTCGAAGAAGGGCGGCGATGAACGTGCCCCTGCGACAAGAAGCGTTCCTGGAACATGTCAGGGAACGCGGCGAGTACGACAGCCTGTCAGAAGCAGAACGCGCGGCCCGCGTGGTGCTCGCCCTGCTCGGCGCGCGCCTGGTCGGCGAGGTCCGCGCCGAGCTGGCCGCGCGGCTGCCGGAAGACTTCGCCCTGATCCTCCTCAACCCGCTGCAGAGCAGAGAGCCCCTGCCGCCGGAGCGGTTCCTGCGCGCGACCGCCGCCTGGATCGAAGGGGCCACCGAGCAGACCGCCGCCTGGGACGTCAGCGCCGTCCTCAGCACGGTCGCCGACGCGGTCGGCGACGACCTGCTGGGCCAGATCCTGCTCCAGCTCCCCGCCGGCTACGACCTCCTCTTCGGTCACCCCCAGCCCGCCTGACCACCCACACCCCGGTGCCCTCGCACAGGCACCACGACCTCCGGCGACAGAAAGGGCAAACGACCCCAGTGATGACCGACCGGCGTGCACCACTCCAGCACACACCCGTGATGACGTACGAGCAGCTGCTGGAGAAGGTCCGCTACGAAGGCGCCTACCCCACCCGGGAAAGAGCCGAGGAAGCCGTCCGCCTGGTCCTCGCAGGACTCGGACGCCAGCTGACGGGCGACGAACGCGTCGACCTCGCCGCCCGCCTCCCCTTCGAAGCCGCAACGATCCTCACCGCGCAGATCCCCGACACCCAGCCCCTGACCGGCTGGGCCTTCGTCAAAGACCTCGCCGCCCGCACCGGCGCCACCCTGGGCACCACCCGCTGGGACACCGGATCCGTCCTCTGTGTCGTCGCAGCCCTGGCCGGCCCCGACCTCCTCACCCGCATCCTGCATCAACTCCCCTCCGGCTACGTTCTGTTGTTCGGCCGCGCCGAACACGAGTGACGCTGCCCCCCGTTTTCCTGACTCGCGCCGGGATGGCGGGTAGATGCTTTCCGTCTCGGCGCGGACGGCGGCAGGTCGTCTCGACGCTGAGATGACGCTCGTTCTGACGGGTTGTCACCTTGCGGCGGCCGGACCCATCAGTGATCTTGCCGCTTCTGGCTCATCGGCGCCTGGCGCGCCCGCACGGTGAACCTGGCCGCGGCGACGGCCGACCGCGGGCTGTCGGTGGGCGTCTGGACGCCGACATCCACGGTCATTCGGTCCCGCGGATGCTGGGCGCCTGGGCCAATCCCACCCAGGTCGAGAAGATGATCACGCCGCCACGGGTCAACGGCGTGAAGGTGATCTCCATCGGAATGTCACCCCGGGCAACGCACCCGTGGTCTGGCGTGGCCCGATGCTGCACCGCGCGCTGCGGCAGTTCCTCGCCGACGTCTACTGGGGCGACCTGGACGTCCTCCTCCTCGACCTGCCGCAGGGCACCGGCGATATCGCGATCTCGGTCGCCCAACTGCTTCCGCGCGCGGAGCTCTTGGTGGTGACCACCCCGCAGCCCGCCGCTGCCGAGGTCGCCGAGCGGGCCGGCGCCATCGCCCTGCAGACGGGCCAGCGAGTGGCCGGCGTCGTGGAGAACATGTCCTGGCTCCTGATGCCGGACGGGTCACGGGCCGAACCCTTCGGCTCCGGAGGCGGCCAGACAGTCGCCGGCTCGCTCTCCCGCAAGGTCGGCACTTACGTCCCCCTCCTCGGCCAGGTACCTCTCGACCCCCGCCTCCGCGAAGCGGGCGACGCCGGCACCCCGCTGGTGCTCAAGACCCCGGAGGCTCCGGCGGCGACGACCCCCTGCGCGCCATCGCCGAAAACCTCGCCGTACGCCCACGCGGCCCGGCAGGTCGGCAGCTCCCCGTCAGCCCGTCGGGAGGGTCATGATGTGCGAGCCGGCGTTCGGACCGAGCGGTGGCGGATCGCCGGGTCGTCCAGCGACTCCGGCAGACGGCGGCGGAACTTCTCCCGGTACAGCGCGAGGACCTCGGCGTCCGTGCCCGAGACGTCCCTCGGGGTGGATGCGGGGTGGATGCGGGGTGCTGTGGGAGCGAGCGGGGGCGGATCCCCGGGTGAGCTGGTTGCCGCCGTCCTGCTCAGCCCTGAGCGGGACGGACTCCCGGCCTTGACGCCCGTGTGACGCTCTGGGCGTCTGCACGAAGGGCCATGAGCCGAGAAGACGGCTGTGACCAGGGCTTTTCTGGTTTCCGTTCAGGCCGACATTCTTCCGATGACGCATCATGTGGAGTGCACGGCGATCCTTGAGCCTGCGGCGAAGAGTGGCTGACCTGCGGCTTTGTCGCAGTGGTCGTCCGAGGCCGGAGCCTCGTGGGACAAGGCCCTAGTCGCTCACCGCCCGTCGGATGCCGGTGACCAGGTCGGGGTGGATGCGTACGAGGTGGTCCGGGCCGTGGGCCGACTGCGGGCGCAGTGCCGCGCGGTAACGCGCCACCTGCTCCGGGTCCGTGACGAGGTGGCAGTGGCCGGTGGCGACGACGCTCCACCGCAGGCCGGTGTTGTGGTCGATCTCGTCGGCATGGTAGGCGACGGCGACGCCTTGGGAGTCCGCCTGCTCCGTGGGGGCGGTGAGGGCGGCGCCGTTGCGGGCGCAGACGATGATGTCGCCGTCGTCGAGGATGTGGTCGACGGGGCGTACGGCGGGCAGCGCCCGCTGCGGGAAGTCGATCGGTAGGACGATGCGGCCCAGGGGGACGCTGCTGAGCAGGCGCAGGGCTTCGTCGGGGGCCAGTTCTACGGTGCGGCGCGGCTCGGGAGGTAGCCGATGCGTCATGAGCGGATGTCCTTCGCGCACGGCGGTACTCGTCCGCCGCACAGGGTCGGTGCCACTGAGGTCTGGCGGCCCCCATGCAACGCGTTTCGGCCTTGCGCTGCCAGAGCCGTTCGGCCCATAGGTGTATGTGATGTAGGCCACATCAGAGAGGGCTGGGGCGGGGTGACCCTCGTGTGTCACGCTTGCCGCACGTCTCCCGTGCCCGAAAGCGGGTGTGCCCGGCGCCTTGTGCCGACGAAGACGATCTCCGGGCGGCGTCGCCCGCTTCGCCCTCCGCGCCGACGAGGCCGCCGCTGATCCACCCTCAGTTTCGAAGTGCCCCCGTGCATGTGCCCGGGGGCTTCTTCATGTGCCCGAAATCCACCGTGAGTTGAAGGAGCACCGGATGGTGACTGGAAAAGAACGCCGACTTCGCCGGCTCCTCGGGGAGGACGGCAAGACCCTGCTGGTCGCCGTCGACCATTCCCTGACGCTCGGTGCCATCGGCGGTCTGACGGACATGGGTTCCGTCATGGACGCGGCCGTGGCGGGCGGCGCCGACGGCGTGGTCAGTCACCGTGGCTCCGCCGCCCGCTGCATGCCCGTGCAGCGCGGGACCGCGCTCGTCGTCCATCTCTCGGGCGCCACGGCGCTGAGCCCGCGATCGGAGCTGAAGACGCGGGTCTGTGCCCCGGAGGCGGCGCTCGCGCTGGGGGCCGACGCCCTCTCCGCCCACGTCACGCTGGGCGGTGGCTCGGCCGAGGACCGCGCAGCGCTCGCCGATCTCGGCTCGCTCGCCGCAGACTGCGACCGGCTGGGCATACCGCTGCTGGCGATGACGTACGTGCGCACCGAGGCGCCCGACCCCGGTCCCGCCGTGCTGCACGCGGCGCGCATCGCGGCCGAACTGGGCGCGGACATCGTCAAGGCGGCTCATCCGGGCGACGAGCATGTGGCGGAACTGGCGGCCACCGTGCCCGCGCCGGTCGTGCTGGCGGGCGGTCAGGCGGACAGCGGCTGGGACGAGTTCTGCGAGTCCGCGAAGGCCGCGATGGGCGCCGGCGTCGCGGGCCTGTGCGTCGGCCGCCGTATGTTCGGGGCCGCCGATCCCGTGCGCGCCACCGCCGACCTGCGGGCGATCGTCCATGGTGAAGGCTGAGGGCGACCGGGCATGAAGCGGCGTACCACGTCGTACTTCCATCTCGGCCGGATCTTCGAGTGGCATGCCGAGCGGTCCGCCCAGAGCGTGCTGCACCTCGACCGGCCGTTCGACATCGCACCCGAGGCGGGCCTCGTCCACGACGGGCCCGCGCTCGCGGCGACGGTGCGGGAGCTCTCGGACTGTCTGCACGTCGGCGGTCTGCGGCAGGGCGACCGGGTCGTCGTGGCCAAGGAGAACCACTTCGACATGGTTCTGCTGGCGGCGGGTGCGGCCAGGATCGGCGCCGTTCCCGTCATGGTCGCAGCGGCCAACTCGCCGGAGGCAGTGCGCACCATGGTGGAGCGGGCCGCCCCGCGGCTCCTGATCACGGGTCCTGGTCTGCTCTCCCGGGCCGTCGAGGCCGGGGTCGAACTCGCCGACCGGAGCGTGCGGATCGTCCGCGTCGGGCCGGAGGGCAGCGGCACCGGCACCGCGGTGCCGCTGGACGAGCTGCGCGGCGGGGCGACGGCGCCCGTGCGGCTCGGCGGCGACGACGATCCCATGGTCGCCACGCACACGTCCGGCACGACCGGAGTGCCCAAACTCGTGCTGCACACGGCGAACACGGCCATCGGCAGGTTTCCCCCACGGATGGAGCGCTACCGGCTTCCGTTTCTCACCACCCGCCGCGGCGACGTGGTGGCCGCGGCGGTCTCCTTCGCGCACATCCGGGTCATGGCGTGGACGGCGTCCCAGCTCAAGATGGCACCGCGCAAACTGGTGGCCGTCTCGGACCCGCTCGTGGCCAACATGGAGAGCATCCTGGAGGAACACCGGCCCACCTCCATCGAGGCGTTCCCCAACGTGTTCCAGTACTGGGAGCAACTGGTGGAC
This sequence comes from Streptomyces sp. HUAS 15-9, assembly GCF_025642155.1. Lineage (NCBI taxonomy): Bacteria > Bacillati > Actinomycetota > Actinomycetes > Kitasatosporales > Streptomycetaceae > Streptomyces > Streptomyces qianjiangensis. Next base: position 6,587,897 of record NZ_CP106798.1, read on the forward strand.
GAACGGCCGGAGTTGTTCGCCCAGACGCGGCTGTACGTGAGCACCTTCGACGCGGTGCACCCGCGGACCGTCCGCAAGTTCCTCAGCGCCTCGGCCGGCCGGTTCCCCACCTGGGGTTGGGGCCTCGGCCAGTCCGAGATCACCGGCATCGTCGCCAACCTGTTCACCCGCCGCACGGTGCGCGCCGGCCGTCCGGAGGCGACCAACCTGGGCTGGCCGATGCTGCTGCGGCTGAAGGTGGTCGACCCCGAGACCGGCCGTCGGCAGCCACGGGGCAAGCCGGGGATGATCATGGTCTCCACGAAGGCGCGGTGCCTGAGCTACCTGGGGGAGGACGACCGCTATCGAGCCAAGCTCAACGGCCGGTGGTGGAACAGCGGTGACCTCGGCGAGCGGGTGGGACTCGGGCGGGTCCGCCTGCTCGACCGGGAGGTGGACATGATCCCGGGCATCAGCTGCATAGAGCTGGAGAGCACGTTGCTGGAGCGGCTCGACAACGCCTCGGACGTCACCATTCTCGGTGTTCCGGGACAGGCTCCCGTCCCCGTTCTGTGCATGCGCGGAAACCGGTTGGACCCGGAGGAATGGCAGCGTGCCGTCACCGGGCTGCCGGAACTCGCGGAGCCGCGCGTCGTGCCCTGGGAAGAGGTCCCGAGGACGGCCACCTGGAAGGTCCGCAGGGCCGTACTGCGTGAGCAGGTTCTCGGCACGAACGCGACTGTCGGCAGCGGGAAATGGACATGAACCGACAAGACTGGAAAGCAGGTGTGCCGTGAACTGGCTGCCGCCGGCACTCGTCGACCTCCCCTCCGTCGCTCCCTCGGCCTCGGAGCCGAGGGACTTCAGGAACGGCTGGTTCTGGGCCATCGTCGTGGGGATCGCGCTGTTCTGGTTCCTCGCCTACTGCCTTGCCATCCACCGGGCCTATGTGGACAAGCGCACCGGAATCCCCACGGTCGTGGTCGCGATCAACTTCTCCTGGGAGTTCGTGCATTCCTTCGTCATCGACCAGGAGCCCGCGCAGCGTCCGGCCAATTTCATCTGGTTCTTCTTCGACATCATCATCGTGTACCAGGTGATGAAGTACGGGAAGAAGGACTTCCCCAAGCTGACGGAGCGGAACTTCCAGCGGCTGTTCTGGGGGATCTGCGGCTACTGCGCGGTGCAGCACTACCTGATGGCCTATGAATTCCGTGACGTGCTCGGCATGTACAGCGGTGTGGCCCTCAACGTGGGTCTCAGCGCGTCCTTCATCATCACCCTCAGACAGCGCCGGTCGTCCGCCGGCCAGTCGGTGCACATCGCCGTCTGCAAGACGCTGGGGTCCTTCCTCGCCGGCCTGAACGTGCTCATCATCTTCCCGAGCCGCGCCCTCGTGCTGTTCTGGTTCGTCATCATTCTCGTGCTGGACCTGACCTACGTCCGGATGGTCTTCCGGCAGATTCGGGCCGAGGGCCAGTCTCCCTGGGCGCTCAACAGGCCGCCTGTGACGGATCCGGTCGTCCACGAGCCGTCGACCGCCCCGGCCGTCGCCTGACCGGGGGCGTCACCGCGCGCTGCTCGGCGCCTTGTGCCACCGCCTCGTGCCACCGAGAAGAAACAGAGAAAGCAACACAGGAAGAGGAAGACCGCCACCATGATGAAGTACCTGTCCGAGCTCGTCCTACGGCGGAGCAGGTCGGTGCTCGTCGTCGCCCTGCTGTTCACGCTCCTCGGGGGCGCGGCCAGCGCGACCCTGTTCGGGAGGTTGACGGCAGGAGGGCTGACGAACAAGGGATCGGAGTCCGGGCAGGCGACCCGCATCCTGGAGAAGAACGGCCAGGGGCAGCCCAATCTCACCCTCGTCGTCACCGTCGGCCCGGCCGGTGTGGACGCCCCCGCCGCCGCGGAGGCGGGCAGCCGACTCACCGAACGGCTCGCCAAGGAGAAGGACGTCATCAACGTCACCTCCTACTGGACGGCGGGACGCCCTCCCCAACTGCGCAGTGAGAAGGGCGACAAGGCGCTGGTCGGGGCGACGATCCGCGGCGACGAGACGTCCGTGCCCAAGCTGCTCGACGAACTGGCCCCGCGGTACGAGGGAACCCACGACGGCCTGGACGTCAGGGTCGGCGGCTACGCGATGTTCCAGAAGGAGACCACCGAGATCAGCCAGGAGGACGGCACCAAGGGGGAGACCATAGCCTTCCCCCTGACGATGATCGTCCTCGTGCTGGTCTTCGGCAGCATCGTCGCCGCCTGTCTGCCGCTGGCCGTGGCCGTGGTGTCGATGATGCTCGGCTTCGGCGTGCTGTGGGTGATGGCCAACCTCACCGACCTCTCCGTCTTCGTGGTCAGCGTCGTCACCCTGTTCGGTCTCGGGCTCGCGATCGACTACAGCCTGCTGATCGTCAACCGCCACCGCGAGGAACTGCGGGACGGGGCGTCACCCGAACAGGCCATCCGCACCACCATGAACACGGCGGGGCGTACGGTCCTCTTCTCCGCGGTCACCATTGCCCTGGTCCTCGTCGGACTGCTGTTCTTCCCCCTGGAGGCGGTCCGGTCCATGGGGATCGGGGGCATGGTGACGGCCCTGCTCTCGGCCCTGGGCGCGCTCACCGTGCTGCCGGCGCTGCTCCTGACGCTCGGCCCGCGGGTGGAGAAGGGACGCGTCTTCGGCAGGCGCCGGGACGCACGCGCCGGGCGGGAGGTCGAGCACGGCTTCTGGCACCGCCTCGCCACCTTCGTCATGCGCCGCCCGGTGCCCGTCGCCACCGTGGTGATCGCCTTCCTCCTGCTGCTGGGGGCGCCCTTCCTGGGCGTCGAGGTGGGTATGCCCGACGAACGCTCCATGCCCGCGTCCTCCGAGGCACGGCAGGTCGCCACGATCATCAGGACCGAGTTCGACAGCGCGGAGCAGAACGCCGCGCAGGTCGTCCTGCCCGACGTCACCGACAGCGACAAGGACCTTCCCGGGTACGCCGCCGCCCTGTCGAAGCTGCCCGGGGTCGCCCGCGTGGACGGCCCGACCGGCAGCTACGTCAAGGGCGCACAGGCCGTCGCCAGGACCCCGGCGCACGGACGTTTCGCCCTGGACGACGGCAGCTGTCTCTCGGTGGTCCCCGCATCGGGCGACCCGGACGCAGCCCAGCAACTGGTCCATGACGTACGGGCGCAGCACGCGCCGTTCAAGGCACTCGTCGGCGGCATGGCGGCGGACAGCATCGACACCACCGACACCCTGCTCGACCGGCTGCCCTACGCCCTCGGCGCGGTGATGGTGGCCATGGTCGTCCTGCTGTTCCTGCTCACCGGGAGCGTGATGCTGCCGTTCCTGGCCCTGGCACTCAGCGCTCTGAGCCTCACCGCCACCTTCGGCGCGCTGGTCTGGATCTTCCAGGACGGCCACCTCGTGTCGCTGCTCGGCGACGTCACCGTCACCGGCAGCATCGCCTCGACGATCCCGGTCGTCCTGTTCGCGCTCTCCTTCGGACTGGCCATGGACTACCAGGTGTTCATGCTGGCCCGGATCCGCGAGGAGTACGTCCGCACCGGCTCCGGAACCACCGCGGTGGCCCAGGGACTCGAACGCATCGGACGCATGGTCACGGCAGCCGCCGTACTGATCTCCATCGTCTTCCTCGGCTTCACCGTCTCCGGCATCTCCTACGTCAAGGCATACGGCGTCGGACTCCCGCTCGCCGTGCTGATGGACGCCACCCTGATCCGCGGCGCCCTGCTCCCCGCGCTCATGCGGCTCGGCGGCAAGGCCACCTGGTGGGCGCCGGGCTTCCTGCGGCGAGTGCACGTGAGGTTCGGCCTCCACGAGTCGTCGCAGGCCCCCGACGCGCCGCGCTCACCCGGTGCCCCGCCGTACGCCGGCGTCCGGTAGCGGCCCGCTCGCACACCTCGCTCGTACAACTCACCAATACACCCTGCGCGTTCCGGCGCCGGCCCGCCGCGGCCGGCGCCGGAACGCGTTGTCGTGCCCGGACGCCGCCCCCGCAGCGGGCCGCCGGCACCTCCCCGTCACCGTCAGCGAAAGGCAGGACGCGAAGATGGACACCAGACTCTGGGCCGATGTCACACTGATGAAGGGCGGCGCCACGGACGTCGCCCTCGCTCTCATACGGACCTCGGACGCGAGCGGCGTACTCGTGCGTCCCGACCAGCTCGACGGCTGGGAGCCGCTGGCCCGGATCGCCGTCGCGTCCCTCGTCACCGCCGAGGAGGCCGGCCGCCTCGACGACGACCGCGTCCAGACGCTGATCGCAGCCTCCCCGCAGGAGCTCGACGGCGTGCGCGCCGCCGCCGGCAACCGGGCGGTCGGTGTGCGCTGCGAGATCACCGACGGCGACACCATGAACGAGGCGGCCTCGCTCTGCGGGACCGCCGACTTCCTGGTGGCGGCCTTCGCCGACGAGACCAACATCCCGCTGGAGCTCCTCCTGGCCCGCGCGCAGGGCACCCGGACACAGGTCTACAAGCAGCTGCTGACCAGCGCCGAGACCGCGAGCGTGGCCGGGGTGCTGGAGACCGGACCGGCCGGGCTCGTCGTCGGCGCCGGGCACCTCGCGGACCTGGACAAGGTCGCCGCCGTACTGCGGGCGGAGCGGCACGCACAGCTCGACCTCGTACCGCTCGAGGTCGTCCGCTCCGAGCCGGTCGGCATGGGCTACCGCGGCTGCATCGACACCACCCACCTGTTCGACGACGACGAAGGCATGGTCATCGGCTCCACCTCGTCCGGCGGCATCTTCGTCTGCGCCGAGGTGCACTACCTGCCGTACATGAATCTGCGGCCCTTCCGGGTCAACGCCGGTGCGGTGCACTCGTACGTCTTCGGGACCGGGACCACGGCCTACATCACCGATCTCGCGGCTGGTGAGAAGTGCTACGCCGTCAACACCGACGGCCGGTTCCGCGAGGCGATGGTCGGGCGGATCAAGGTCGAACTGCGCCCGCTGCGGCTGGTCGAGGCCCGCTACGGCGACGTCACGGTCAACGCCTTCCTCCAGGACGACTGGCACGTACGGGTGATGAGCGCCGAGGGCAAGCCGCTGAACCTCACCGAGGTGGTCCCCGGCACCCTGCTGCTCGGCCGGGTCACGGAGCCGGGCCGCCACGTCGGGATCAAGGTCGACGAGGAAATCAGCGAGTTCTGACCATGGCGGACTCGGCCGAGATCTGCGTCGTGGGAGCCGGGCCGCGCGGCATGTGCGCCGTGGAACGGCTCCTGGCGAACGCACCGCTGCCCGGATCCCAGCGTCGAGTGCGAGGTGCCCTTGGTGGCCGGGCCGACGCTGTACGAGTGGGCCCGGCTGGTCGCGGCGGGGCGCGGCGCCGGTCACGCACGAGGCGTGGCCGCAGGCCATGCCGGACACCGAGGTCGCCCTCACCCGCGCACAGGTACGGCTGGATGTCGTACCCGTTGCTGCGCTCGGCCCGATCACCGACGCGGCGCGCGCCGAGCGGCTGGACGTGGCACAGCCGGCCAGGGCCGCCCGGGGCGCCGCGAACCAGGTGGTCGAGCTGGTACGGCAGTTCACCAACTCGGCGGCGCCGCAGGCACGCTCGCCTCCTACCAGGAGTACGCCGCGCCGGCCGCGGGCGACGCGGCGGCCGTCGACCACGGCGCGGAACTGCTCGGCGGGTTCGCCGCGGAGCTGCGGCTCGGCGCGCCGGACGTGCCGTGGCACGCGCTGCGCACCCCGGTCGCCGACATCGCGGCGACCGCGGCCCTACGTCGGCGGGGCGATCGGCAAGTTCGGCCTGGACGTACAGACCCTGTCCCGCACCGAGTTCGCCGAGGTCACCGAGCCGGCCGCCGAGGGACGCGGCGTGTCGTCCGCGATGCCCCAGAAGCGGAACCCGTTGCCGGCCACCATGGTGATCGCCGCGGCCCGGCAACTGCCCGGCCTCGCCGCCACGGTGCACCAGTGCCTGCTGCACGAGGACGAACGCGCCCCGGGCGCCTGGCACGCGGAGCGGCAGCCGCTGCGCGAGTGCCTGCGCACCGTCGCCGGCCTGGTCGAGACGGCACATGAACTCGCCCGGGGATGGCACGTCCACCCCGGGACCATGCGGCGCAACCTCGCCCTGAGCGACGGCGCCATCGTCTCGGAGCGGCTCAACGCCGCGCTTGCCCCCCATCTCGGCAGGACCCGCGCGAAGAAGCTGATCGCCCGGGTCGCCCTGCACGGCACGACGGACGGCACGCCCTTCGGCGCCGCGCTGCCCGCCGACCCCGATTGGCCCGCCGCCGTCACCGAGCGGGAGGTACGGGTGCTCATGGCCCCCGAGGCCTACCTCGGTTCGGCGGCAGCACTGGTGAACCGCGTCCTCACCCGCTACCACGCGAGCGTTCGGCCGAGCGCCGCCGCGGAATCCACCCACAGGAGTGTCACATGACCACCAACGCGCCCGCGCAACAGGGCGGATCCAGGCTCTCCGGCACCCAGCGCGAGGCCCTCGACCACCTGCTCGCCGCAACGGAGCGGCGGCTTCACGACTTCCTGTCCGCCGAGGCGGAGATCTGGGCGAGGGTCAGCCCGCGGGCCCGCGTGCCCATCGACGCCATCGCGGCGCTCGTCCAGGCGGGCGGCAAGCGGCTGCGGCCCGCGTTCTGCATCGCCGGCTACCTCGCCGGCGAGGGCGGCCCCGAAGGATACGACGGGGTCGTCTCGGCCGCGGTGGCACTCGAGGTGCTGCACGCCTGCGCGCTCATCCACGACGACGTCATGGACCAGTCCGACCAGCGGCGGGGCGAGCCGACGGCCCATGTGCGCCACCGGGACGAACACCGTGAGCGCGGGTGGCAGGGCGCGGCGGAGCGGTACGGGGAGAACGTCGCGATCCTCGCGGGCGACCTGGCGCTGATCTACTCCGACCGGATCATGGCCGAGGCCCCGGCGACCGTCCGCGACATCTGGTGCGAACTGCGCACCGAGCTGATCATCGGCCAGTACATGGACGTCCTCGCCGCCGCCGAGTTCTCGGCCGACCCCCAGCTGGCCCGCTGGATCGCCGTGGCCAAGTCCGGTCACTACACCATCCACCGGCCACTGGCCGTCGGCGCCCGGCTGGCCGGCCGGCCCGATCTCGCCGCACCGTTCCAGGAGTACGGCGTCACGGTCGGCGAGGCGTTCCAGCTGCGCGACGACCTCATCGACGCCTTCGGCGAGAGCGAGGTGACCGGGAAACCGGCGGGCCTCGACTTCGAGCGCCACAAGATGACGCTCCTCATGGGATTGGCCATGGAGCGCGACGCACGCGTGCGTGACCTGTTCCTCGACGACGAGCACGGCTCCGAACAACTGCGCCGCGTGCTGGTCGAGTCCGGGGTCCGCGCCGACATCGAGGACCACATCGGCCAGTTGGTGCAGAAGGGGCGCGGGGCCCTCGCCGAGGCGGCACTCGACGATGCCTGGCGGGAGCAACTCGGCGCCATGGCCCACATGGTCGCCTTCCGGGACAGGTAGGCGGCGCTCATGACGCATCCGTACGAGCACGCACTGCTCGACACGATCGAGGGGCCGGCCGACGTCAGGGCACTCCCTCCCGAGCGGCTGCCGGCTCTCGCCCGGGAGATACGCGACTTCCTGGTGTGCCACGTGTCCCGCACCGGTGGCCATCTCGGGCCCAACCTCGGCGTCGTCGAACTGACGATCGCCCTCCACCGCGTCTTCGACTCCCCCCACGACCGCCTGCTCTGGGACACCGGCCACCAGGCGTACATCCACAAGCTCCTGACAGGGCGTCAGGACTTCGGCCGGCTCCGCAGCAGGGGAGGCCTGTCGGGCTACCCCTCCCAACAGGAGTCGCCGCACGACATCATCGAGAACTCCCATGCCTCGACGGCACTCTCGTACGCCGACGGCCTGGCGAAGGCGTACCGGCTCAGCGGCGAGACGGACCGCAGCGTCGTGGCCGTCGTGGGCGACGGGGCGCTCACCGGAGGCATGGCCTGGGAGGCACTCAACAACATCGCACTGATCAAGGACTTCCCGCTGGTCGTCGTGGTCAACGACAACGGCCGCTCCTACGCGAGGACACGCGGCGGCCTGGCCGACCACCTGACGGCGCTGCGCACGACGCAGCGGTACGAGCGGGTCCTCGAGTGGGGCAAGGACGGACTCGGACGGACTCCGGCCGTGGGCGGGCTGCTGTACTCCGCGCTGCACGGGCTCAAGAAGGGGCTCAAGGACCTGATGGCTCCGCAGTGCCTCTTCGAGGACCTGGGACTGAAGTACATCGGCCCGGTGGACGGGCACGACCTCGCGGCCGTCGAGGCCGCGCTGCGGCGGGCCAAGAGATTCGGCAGCCCCGTCATCGTGCACTGCATCACGGAGAAGGGCCGGGGACACCGGCCCGCCGAGGAGCACGAGGCCGACCGCTTCCACGCGGTCGACGCCGCCGCCGCGCTGGCGAAGCCCCCCGTCGAATCCTGGACCTCCGTCTTCTCCGACGAACTCGTGAAGGTGGGCGCCGAGCGGCCCGACGTGGTCGCGATCACGGCGGCGATGCTGCGGCCGGTGGGCCTGGCCGGCTTCGCCGAGGCATACCCCGAGCGCACCTTCGACGTCGGCATCGCCGAACAGCACGCCGTGACCTCCGCGGCGGGACTCGCCCTGGGCGGGATGCACCCCGTGGTCGCGCTCTACGCGACGTTCCTCAACCGGGCCTTCGACCAAGTACTGCTGGATGTGGCGCTGCACCGGTGCGGGGTGACCTTCGTACTGGACCGGGCTGGTGCCACGGGCAGCGACGGAGCCAGCCACAACGGCATGTGGGACCTGTCGATCCTCCAGGTGGTGCCGGGGCTGCGCATCGCGGCGCCACGGGACGGCGCGAGGCTGCGCGGGCTGCTCCGCGAGGCCGTGGCCGTCAGGGACGCGCCCACGGTGGTCCGCTTCCCGAAGGGAGCGGTGTCCGCCGATCACGAAGCGGTCTGCGTGGAGAACGGGATGGACGTGCTCGCACGCCCGGCCGGGGACTCCGACGTCCTGATCGTCTCGGTCGGCGCGGTGGCCGGCCTCTGCCTGGCGGCGGCCGAGCGGGCCGCCCAGGACGGAATCCGGGTGACGGTCGTCGATCCGCGCTGGGTGAAGCCGGTGGCCGAGGGGCTGTGCGCGCTCGCCGCACGTCATGACCTCGTGGTCACGGTCGAGGACAACGGCCGTATCGGCGGGGCCGGTTCGGCCGTGGCCCAGGCGCTGAAAGCGGCCGGCGTGCAGGTGCCGGTGCGGCACTTCGGCCTCGACCAGCGCTTCTTCGAGCACGGAACACGGGGCGAGGTGCTCGAGGAGTCGGGAGTCACCGCGGCTGACATCGCCCGCGACATCACGGCGACCCACAGGGGGCTTTCATGAGCACGGTCTCTCGCATGGCGCCGCCGGTGCGTCTCGGCATGCCGTCCGTACCGATCGGGCCGGCCGTGCGGCGCGCCTCGCGGCGGATCGAGGTCGGCAGCGTGCCCGTCGGCGGACACACCCCGATCTCCGTGCAGTGCCCCTCAAGGGCCGAAGCGGGGGTCTGGGGGCGGCAGCCCCCAGCACCGGCAAGGCAAGCCAACGCCCACCGGACAACAGAGCCGACATCACCCCTTGCCGCGCCGCGTAACCGCAAGCAACTCCGCGATATCGAACTCGGCCCGGCTGGGTGAGCCGTAACGGGTCAGTTTGCCGCGCCGGACCCACTGACGGATCGTCGCGGGCGAGACCCCCGCGGCGAGCGCCGCCAGTTCGGTGTTGACGCGGCGGCGTCTCGGGGGCCCGCTCACGACGTCTCCCGCTCACTGAGGCGGGCCGACAACGTCAGCCACTCCTGCGGCCGCCAGGTGTGTCCGCGGTCGCATCCGATCGTCGAGGCGGCCGAACGGCCGGCGACCGCGCGGGCGGTGAGCCGGCCGTCGCAAGCCGTCTCGACGCAACGACCCAGATCGTGCTGCAGGGGGGTGGCGGCGGCACGTCTGGTGACCTGCTCGGCCCGGGAGCACAGGCCGGCGACTTCCGCGGCGAACTCCGGTGCGGCCGCAAAGCTCGTCAGCCAGTCGAGGTGGGACACGAGGAAGGCCACGAGCGCGCCGACGCTGCTCTCCGGGAGGGCCATGCCGTGCCGTTCGGCGGCCACGCAGGCCCAGGACCGCAGTACGCCATGGATGTCCTTGCGCGCCTCGACCGCTTCCTCGTTGAACTGATCCAGCTTCCGCAGACCGCGCAGTCCGGTCCGGGAGATGGACGACCGCGAGGCGCAGGCGATCTCATGGAAGCAGCCGTCGTACAGGGCGGGCAGCCTGGCAAGATCTTCCGCTACTGCTGTCTTTTCGGGTACTTTCAATTCCATGTGAATTCTTCCCCCCGCTCAACTGAACAGCATCGGTAAGGCGAGGCCCGCGAAGCCGAAATTGTAGGCGATGAGCCCCAGGTTGCGAGCCCGGAGCCAATTCTTCTTGTGAGGCCCGTGGAACAATTGCGCGCCATGCAGGGCGATAGTCGGCAGACTCGCGAGCAGGGTCCACCGGGGCAGGTCGCCGAGGGATATCCAGATCAGCAGGGATGTGGACGTCAGGAAAAGCACCATCTGCATGGCGGTTATCACGGTCGGAGTGGCGGTGACCGCCAGGGTCTTGCGGCCGACCGACCGGTCGCCCTCGGCGTCGTTCATGTTCGAGTAGCTGCTGACCATGACCAGCCACAGGCCGAGCAGCAGGGACTGGATGACCGCGGCCCGGGTCCATTCCCGGTTCACCGCGAGGAACGGGGCGAGCAGCCCCGCGGCCGTCGACAGACACAGCAGGGTTTCCCCGCCGCCCCGCCGGTAGCTCACCTTCATTCCGACCGAGTACTGCACACTGAAGAAGAAACCGGCGGCATAGATGACGTAGGCCTCGGCGGGTGCCTGCCAGCGGAGCACCCAGAAGGCCAGGGCGCCGGCGAGCAGGGCTGCGGCCCCTGCCGAGATGGCGAAGCCGATCGCCTGCCGCTCCGTCACAGCACCGCTGAGCAGGGGCTTCTTGCGGATGTCCCGGAGGGTTTCGCCCTCCTGGTAGTTGATGGCGTCGCTGCCGTTGCGGTAGCCGACCACGTCGTCCGCGGCGCAGGCGCAGGCCACGATCGCGGCCGAGCCCAGCAGGAACAGGAGCATCGCCGGGGTCGTCCCGGGGCGTTCCAGAGCTGCTCGGTTCAGCAGGAGCCAGGCGAGAAACAGGCCGAAGTAGTGCTGGATCACTCCGATCTTGGACAGTCGCACCAGGCCACGCCACATTTGTGGTCCGGATTCGGAGGATTCCGAGGATCCCATGGATTCGGAAGAATCGGAAGGTAAGGTCGAGCTGCGTGCAGTGGCTTCGTGTGAAGGCATGCGATACCCCAAATGGCAGTCTCGCGAGTTGAAGAAAGAATGGGCATGCCATGGCTGGACCGGTCTCAGATGCTACCGACTCTTATATGCCATGATCAAGATTTTCTTGATTGTCCGGCTCGGCGAAAATAAATGCGGCGCGGGGTTCGCTGTTCATGCAGGAGATTGCTGTGAGATCTTCCGCGCGAGTTTCTGCCAGGCGCTGGCACATTCCGTGGCTGCGGCGGACACCATCGCGGCCCGGTGGGAGGGGACGGATTCCGCGATCTCGTCCCAGCGCCGTACGCCGGCGATCTGCGTCTCCAGCATCCGCAGCAGCAGTCGCCCCGTCTCCGTGTAGCGAAGGGACGGGTCTCCGCACAGGTTCTTGAAGACCGCGGTCAGATCTGCCTGTGGGCCGCCGCCGGGAGCCTTCGCGGCCGACGGGTTCGACGGCGCGTCCGGCCCAGCAACGCGAGGCTGCTCCTTCTCACCGATCGCCCCGGGAAGCCGGGGCACCGAGTTCTGCGCCGGTGGCCGCGTCCGCTGCCTCGACGCCGCCCGGCGGGGGGCGGGTACCGGGTCCTCGCCCCGCAGGACCCTGTTGCGCACATCGCGCACGGTTCCCAGCGAGAGGTTCGCCTGCTTCGCAATCTCCCTTAACGGTGCGTCGGGCGACGCGGCGATCAGTCTGCCCGCGGTCCGGCGCCCTTCCGCCGTGCTGAGCGGGCGGACCCTGCCGTCCCGGCCGATGCGGGAGGCGGGGGCCGTGCCCGTCTCGCTTCTGCGGCGCCGCAGTCCCCCCACGGTCGTGGCCGAGAGCCCGGTCGCCGAGGCGATGACACGGTCGGACCACTGGGCGTGGGAGGCGATGATGCGCTCGGCGGCACTCACCCGTTCGGTCAGCGTCAGCGGCAGACCGTGTCCGACGTTCGACTTCACCGCCAGCACGAAGGCGTCGGCCGCGGACCCCTCGAAGAAGCGGACCCGGATCTCCGGCTGCCCGCGCAGCACGGCCACCCGGAGCCGGTGCATCCCGTCGATGACGCGCATGGTCTGGCGGTGCACGATGATGGGCGGCAGTTCCTGCTCCGAGGCCGCCAGCGTGTGGGCGTGCTCCAGGTTCTCACCCGACAGGCGGGGCGAGTCCGCGGGCAGCAGCAGCGCGATCGGCACGGTGGTGACCGCGGGGAGGTCCGGGTGCCGGCCCCGTTCCCGGGGCGGGGTGCTCGGTTCACGCGTGGTGCGGGCACGCAGCGGTGGCTCGAAGTGGACAGCAATCATTGACGTTCCCCCCGTATTCGGCTGCTCAGTGTCATCCCGGGTGCGATCCGACGCCGATGACTACCTCGGTGGCATGTGCCGGTGGTTCAGCGGGTGTTGAGGACTTCAGTGGCTGTGGTGCCGATGCGACTGCCGATGCGGTGATGGGACCGACGCCTTGTCCGGAAACCGCCGGGCGTGAGATTACAAGCCTCCCTGAGGGCTTGCAACAACTTGTGAGGCGATTCAAGTAAAGCGCATTTGAAGTTTGAGATACTGTGTATCTTCTCTATGCGTCGCTGACCTGCCTATTCGAACAAAGGTCAACGTTTGAGACATAGTGTTTTATGGCTTAAAACCAACGACATCCCTTGCCCTGGCGCGTCCTGAGGGCAGAGTGGCCGAGCGCGGCGAGGGAAGTCAGGTGGGGGAGGAGCCGGGGAGATGGGACGAGCGGCACCCGAAAACGGTCGACTGCGGACGGCCTGTGCCCGTGCCGGCGGGTCAGGGGTGCAGCGATGCCGCCCGTGCGGCCCCCAGGTCCGGGCCCGGGTCTCCTCGCCGACGGCCGCTCGGCCCGCGGCGTGACGTGGGCGATCCACTCACGGACCCCGATGCCGTCCAGCCCGGTCGCGCCCTTGGCGGCGGCCTGCGCAGGCGTTCCCCGCTTCGGCAGCGAGTATTCATGGGCGGGGGCACCCACCAGCAACAGCGTGATGTCCGGGTCGAGTTCGCCGGGTGCTCGCTCGCCGCGGCCATGGTGACGGCACCGGCGCCGAGCGGCTCGGCGAGGCCGGACGCGATGCTTCCGGCGATGGTGCGGGTGTTGACGAGCGGCGTGATACGGCGTCACGCATCGACTTCGCCCTCGAAGCACTGCTCGTCGACTTCGACGCCGCTCGGGCCGGCTGAGGGACGTCGCGACCACAGGGGAACCGCCCCACCGGTATGCGACGGGGGACGCATACGGGCAGGGCGGTGGTTGAAGTGCCCCCTCAGGTCCCGAACACTTCCGCTTTGTGTCAGCGGGTCCTCGCCTGGTACGGGGTGATGTGGCCGATCGTCGAGTGGAGCCGCTCCCGGTTGAATTCTCCCAGCAGGGCACGTTTGTGGTTCACGGCGTGGCCTTGGTGATGCAGCTTCAGGGTGATCCGTCGTGCGCCGTAGGCCCCTCGAGAGTCGGTGTGAATCTCCCGAATGCGGTGGAGCAACTCCTCTTCCGCGTCGGCTTCTTCCTGCCGCAGATGTTCGAGCTCCTCCTTCTCGGCGGGAGTCGTGCCGGCATCTCCTCCGCCGTCGGCCGCCTGGGCGCGGGCCTTCCTTCGAGGATCGCGCCAGGGCCACCGCGTCCCGCTTGAACTCTTCGGGACAGTTCTTCCGCTCTGCCACCCTGGGGGTCACTCCAGGCTGGAGCGGCTTCCGGTCACGCCGGCGACTTCTCCGGGGATCCCAAGTCCGCGTAGAGCCGGGCAGCCGCAGCTGCCTGCTTGCGGGCACAGGTCATCGACGCGCCCCCGCAGCCGTCGCCGTCGTGGTTCAGGGAGGCGATTCGACTGCGCGGGGAAAGACGCATGCCCTTGGTCCTGCCCGGATTCGGGGCAGGGAAGTCGAAGCCGACCGGCGACGCGTACCCGGTCGCAGCGATGATGCGGTCGAATTTTTGAATACTCCCGTCGGAGAACTCAACTCGACCTCCATCGACCTGGAGGACACGGGTCGGCGTGATTTTGCAGCGGGTCGAGACCATGGAGGGGCTCTTGGTGATCACGAATCCGCGAGGCGCTTCATCCTTCGTGGAATATCGCACGCACGTCCCCAGCATGGCGAGGGGGGAGTGCCGGGATATCAGCCTCACCTTGCGCCCGGTGCACCACGACAGTCGTATGTCGGGCCGATCCTCGATGATCTCCTCGCAGAGCTCCACCCCGCTCTGTCCACCGCCGATCACGAGGACCGACTCGTGGGGTTGGATGCACGACAGGTCCTGCAGGCTGGAGGCGTGGTAGCAGTTGTCCCTCCACTCGTCCGGGATGCGCGGCGCCCCGTAGCGACCCGTCGCAACGACGACGAACGCGTACGATGTCTCGCTGTCAGGGGTGGTGACGCGCACGTGTGAGTCGTGCTCCACGACACTGTCGACGCGGGTGAGGAAACGTCTGCGCTGGAGGTTGGTTCTCTCGTCGGACCAGGACTTCAGGAGAGCACGAAACTCCTGGACCGTCACCGTCGGCTTCGTTCTGAATTCGGGGGCGATGCACCATCCCGGATTCACCAGCTCAGTGCTTTCGCGGGTCTTGCCCCACGGCATGGGCTGCCAGATTCCACCCGGTTCGGGATCCGATGAGTACCAGTCGACAGAGATCCCTCGGCGCGTGAGCTCGCGGACGGCCTGGATGCCGAAGAGACCGCTTCCGACTACGGCGCAGTTGCTGTCCGTCTCCATGCGGTAGAACTTCCTTTCTGGAGGATTGACCGGGCTCAGCCGGCCCGCAGATCTCTGCGTTGAAAGGCGAGAACGGCAGCTGCTGCCAGGGCGAGCGCCAGGAGTGCCATGACCAGCGCGGCAGGCCGGTCCCAGTCGTCTCGAGGAACGGCACCCACCCAATGCAGCGGAGACAGCCGCCGTGCCCACTCCGGGAGGTCGAGCAGGTCCGCACGTAGGCACACGACGATGCCCCAGCCGACGGCGAGCCACATGACGCTGACCGTGCGGGGGTTCACCGACTGCAGTGTCACAGCGGTCACCGCCAGGAGCAGCACCGCCGGCGTGTAGGCGAGTGTGGCCGGCAGGCCGTCATCGAGATAGCCGACGTCTCCGAGTCCGGCCGCGAGTCCGAGACCTGTGCAGACGCCCATGCAGATCAGCAGGATGACCGACCAGGCGGTTACCAGCGAAGCGGAGGCTCCCCACCAACGTCGCCTGCTCACCGGGCTCGCGAGGGCGTACCCCACACGTCCGGCAGTCTCCTCGGTGGCCAGCCACTGGGTGAGCTGGATCGCAGCCGCGGCCGCGAGCACCGCGTTCATCTGGACGAAGAGCGACAGAGCGGCGTCGATGTTGTCGTCCCGTGTGGCGCCGGAGAGCGCGCTCAGGACGCTTATCTGCTTGGTCAGGTATCCGAAGGAAAAGGCGAAAAGGCCCCCACCGATGGTCCAGCCGAGACAGCTCCCGCGCGTGAGCCGGATCAGCAGATGCAGCGGTTTCGTCATCCAGGACGGCGCTGTGGCTGGTCCGGGGCGCGGTGGGATGAGCCCGGCACCTTGGTCGCGACGAGTGGCCACCACGCCGGCGGCTGTGAACGAGACCGCAGCCGTCGCTGCGATGGCAAGCCACGGCCACAGCGGCGGCCGGTCCGCGAACGGATGGATCTCCGACAGCCAGGACTCCGGATTCACCCAGGTCAGATCGACGCCGCGGGCGTCCACCACGGCACGGGCCAGGTAGCTGACCATCCAGCACGCGACGGCGAGGACGTATGAGGTGCGCGCGTCCCGGCAGCACTGGGCCACCAGGGCGCCGATGCCGGTGAAGGCCAGCATGAGCGCACCGAGGCCGCCCGCGTACCGCAGCGATCCGGCGACCGGATAGTCGAGCGTGACCAGCGCGGCGGCACTGAGGAGGAAGGTCAGGACGGCGGTGAGGGCGGCGGCGGTCAGCCCGGCGGCGGCCGGGGCGAGCCGGTGGACCGACCCCGCGGTCAGAATGTCGAGCCGGCCGGTGTCCTCGACGCTGCGGGTGAAGCGGATTGCCAGGTGCAGGCCGATCAGCGGCAGCATGATGAGGGTCAGGTAACCCATCTCGTTGGCCAGGATGCCGCCCAGGGTTTCCAAGTTGTAGCCGCGGCCCTGAAGAGCGGCGCTGCTCTGCGTGCCGACGTAGGTGGCCGCGTAGGCGGCCCGGTCCGCCTGCTCGGTGTAGTTGTCGCTGATGGTGGACGCGCTGCTGGCAACGAGCGCGGAGACGGCCAGGGCCCAGCCGAGGATCTGGGCCGGCGCGGTGCGCAGGCTGAGGGCGAGCAGGCGCCAGTATCCCGTCATGCCGGGGCCCCCTGGTCGGCCACCGTATCGGTGCGGTAGTTCGTCAGGAACAGCTCGTCCAGGCTCGGCGGTTCCACGGTGAGGGCCGTCGGGTCGGCCGCGGCAACGTGTCCGACCGCGCTTGCCAGCGCGGCGGGGCCGACCCGGAAGCGGGTGTGCACGCCGTCCGGCTGCTGTTCGGCGGTGAGGTCCACGATGCCGTCCAGGTCGGCCAGCCGCGTCACGGCGGTCCCGGTTATGGCGGTCACCGTCGTCAGCGTGTGGCTGCGCAGGTCGGCCAGCGTACCCTCGCGGACCACCACGCCGCGCCGGACGATGCTGACCCGGTCGCAGAGGGCCTCCACCTCGGACAGGATGTGGCTGCTCAGCAGGACGGTGCGGCCGGCGTCCTTCAACTCCCGGACGCACTGCTGGAACACGTCCTCCATCAGCGGGTCGAGCCCGGAGGTCGGCTCGTCGAAGAGGTAGAGGTCCGCGTCAACGCTCAGCGCCGCGATCAGGGCGACCTTCTGCCGGTTGCCCTTGGAGTACGTCCTGGTCCGTTTGGTGGGGTCCAGCTCGAACCGCTCGACGAGGGCGTCGCGCCGCTTCGGGTCGAGGCCACCCTGCAGCCGGCCGAGGATGTCGATGCAGCTGCCGCCACTGAGCCCCGGCCAGAGAGCCACGTCGCCGGGCACGTAGGTGAGGCGCCGGTGCGCCTGCACGGACTGGCTCCGGCAGTCCAGCCCGAAGATTGTGGCGCGGCCCGAATCCGGCTTGATCTGACCCAGCAGTGCGCGGATTGTGGTGCTCTTTCCCGCGCCATTCGGCCCGAGGAACCCGTGCACCTCGCCTTGCCGCACGGTGAGATCAAGGCCGTCCAGGGCCTGCGTGCGCCCGAACCTCTTACAGAGAGCTTCCGCTTCGATTGCATGCATGCTGACAAGATTGCACAACTTGGCAGCATCTTTCGTTATGTGAGGGTGAATCAACTCACGGCTTGCCCGTCCGAGGTCTTCCGGCACGGGTCCTCCTCACGTCCGCACGCCAGTGGTACAGGACTGCCCCGGCCCGGGAGAACGCGAGGGAAATGAAGTGCTATTGGGCGGCGGGCCTGGCGGCGCACCTCGATAAGAACATCGGGTCGCCCGATCCTGCAAGAGCGGCTGCGGGCGGCGGTCGCCGGCGGGGCCACAGGCGCCGAGGAACCCCAAGTGAGCCGGGTTCCTTGGGTGTTCAACCGGCCAAGCTGGACGGTTGAACACGATGAGAGCCGGATGGCACTTGCGGGAAGTTCCGAATGATGCAGGTGCGGTCCGCTCTTGGAAATCGCGAGTTTATGGCGCAATAATTGCTATCCCGTCCACCCCCCATCGCTCACCCTCAACTCGCCAAATTTCTCTCACGGATAGAATTCGGGTGGAATTCGGACATAGGGGGGCAGGTCCCGACCCGGCCTCGCCGACGAATTGAGGCAAGCCCAGTAGGTGACCAAGGGATCCGGGGTCAACAAACGAGGCGTTGACACTTCCACCGGACATCGAGACTATCCGTCAAGTACATCTGACCAGCCCGCACACGAACGTAATGTCCTAAGTGCATGTTCGTACTGGCGCCTTTTCAGGATTAGCTGCCGATGCGGCAGTGACTCTTTCAGCGCGAGGATTTTCGTTTTTTCCGGGGGATCGATGAACCCATGGGCCGACGCCGTCGAACATCTCGGCCGGCCTCCTGACTTTCGTACACCTGCGGACCGTGCCGTGTGCCGGGCGGGCAACCCGGCGGCGGTCCGCCCTGAGGAGCCAACATGAACGTTCTGGTGATCACCGAGTCCTACTTCGGCAACACCTCGCGGGTCGCCGAGGCGATCGCCACGGGCCTGCGGTCCCGCAACGCGACCGTGACCGTCGCCGCCGCGGGCTTCGGACCGGCGCTCGATGGTGTCGACCTGCTGATCCTGGGCGCTGCCACACACAACATGGGGCTTCCCTCACCGGCCTCGCGGCGGCAGGCCCGGGAGAAGGGCGGCCAGGTGCCCGCCACCGGTGTGGCGGAGTGGCTCGAGGCGCTTCCGGGTGACCCGGGATGCCGCGTGGCGGCATTCGACACCGTCACCGGCACGGGGTTCTTCTGCGGATCCGCGGCGAAGGCGATCGAGAAGCGACTTCGCCGGCGCTCCGTCAGCGTGGTCGAGCGCTCGAGCTTCCTCGTCACCTCGACTCAGGGTCCGCTGGCCGACGGCGAAGTGGACCGCGCCGAACAGTGGGGGGCCTCGCTCGCCTGAGGACCCGACTGAGGACCCGGGCCGGTGCGCCGGCCGCCGCGCGGCGAGCCGGGTGTGTTCCGGGCTCGGCCGCCTTCCCACGGCCTGATTCCAAGGCAGGACCTACGCCGCATGAGGTGGAGATATGGACATGACGGGGGCTTCCTCCAACCAGACGCTCATCGACCGCTTCGGCGCCGTCCTGCTGGGGCGCGCCGAGGAACCGTTCTACCGGTTCCTGGTCGATGGGGAGGACCAGGCCGAGCTGCTCACCGGCGCGGTGCTCGACCGGCGTGCGCGCGCCGTCGCGGTGGCGCTGAGTGAACGCGCGGCGGTCGGTGACCGGGCTCTGATCCTCTGCCCCCCGGGCATCGACTACGTGGCGGCCTTCTTCGGCTGCCTCTATGCGGGAGTGGTGGCGGTGCCGGCCTATCCGCCGGATTCCGGCGTCGTCCCCCGGATGCTTCGCCGGTTGCTGGGCGTGGTCCAGGACGCCGCGCCGTCGGTGGTGCTGGCGCCCGCCGCCGCGGCGGCGATGGCGGGTCAGATCGCGGAGCTGGCACCGGAGATGGCGGCGCTGCCGTGGCTGGCGGTGGACGAGGTCGACGAGGCGGGGGCGGCGGACTGGCGCCGGCCGGGCGTGCGCGGGCAGGATCTCGCCTTCCTGCAGTACACGTCCGGCTCCACGGGGAGCCCCAAGGGCGTGATGCTCAGTCACGACAACCTGCTCGCCAACCTGGCGGCCATCGACCAGCACATGTTCGACGGCGCCGAGCCGAGCTGTGTCGTCTGGCTGCCGCCCTACCACGACATGGGACTCATCGGCGGCCTGCTGGAGCCGGCCTACCGGGGATACCCGGTGACGTTCATGTCGCCGCTGGCCTTCCTCAAGCGGCCCGCCCGCTGGCTCCGCGCCGTCTCCGACTTCAAGGCCACCCACAGCGGCGGCCCGAACTTCGGCTACGACCTCTGCGTATCGAAGATCTCCGAGGAGGAGCGCGCCGGCCTCGACCTCAGCAACTGGCAGGTGGCCTTCTCCGGCGCCGAGCCGGTACGCGCGGAGACGCTGGAGCGGTTCGCCCGCTCCTTCGCGCCCAACGGGTTCCGCCGCTCGGCGTTCTATCCCTGCTACGGGATGGCGGAGGCGTCGCTGCTCGTCGCCGGCGGCGCGTGCACCACCGAACCGCCCCTGCTGCGGGTACGTGCCGACCTGCTGGAACAGAACCGTGCAGAGCCCGCCGAGCCCGGTGCGGGCACCCGGACCCTGGTCAGCTGCGGACAGATCATTTCCGGACATCGGCTGGTGATCGTCGCGCCGGACGCGCGTACCCCGCTGCCGGACGGGGAGGTCGGCGAGATCTGGGTCGCCGGTCCCAGCATCGCGCGGGGATTCCGGGGCCGTCCCGAGGAGAGCGCCGAGCGGCTGGAGGCCCGCCTCGCCGGCGGCGAAGGGCCGTTCCTGCGCACCGGCGACCTAGGCTTCCTGCACGACGGCGAGCTGTACGTCACCGGCCGGATCAAGGACCTGATCATCATCGCCGGCAAGAACCACTACCCGCACGACATCGAGCGCACCGTTGAGGAGGCGCACCCGGCCCTGCGCCGTGGCGCCGGCATCGCGTTCTCGGTGGACTCGGGCGAGGCGGAGGAACTCGTCGTGGTGCAGGCCGTGCGGGGCGCCGCCGGCGCCGCGGCCGAGGAGATATTCACGGCCGTCCGGGCGGCGGTCGCCGAACATCACGGCCTACAGGTACACGACATCGTGCTGGTCACGCCGGGGAGCATCCCGAAGACGTCGAGCGGCAAACTGCAGCGCTACGCCTGCAAGGAGGCGTACCTCGCCGGTACGCTCGACGCGGTCGGGCGGTGGAGCGCTCCCTCGGCCCCCGCCGACTCCCCCGAGGTGCGCGGCGCGCCGGCCACCCGGGCGAACGGCGAGCTTCGCGCGACGTATGAGAAGCGCCTCCTCGAGGAGCTCGCCGGGCGTCTGCGCGTCGCCCCCGAAAGCCTCGACCCCCGGATGCCGCTCGCCGGCTACGGGTTGCAGTCCGTGGAGCTGGTCGGGATGATCGGCGAACTGGAGCGGTGGTCCGGACGCTCGCTTCCGGCCACGCTGGCCTGGGAATACCCGACGGTCGAGGCCCTGGCGGCCTTCCTGGCGGACGGCGCCGAGGCCGCCGCGCCGCTGCCCACCCCGGCCGCGGGCGGCGACGGCACCGAACCGGTCGCCGTCATCGGTATCGGCTGCCGCCTTCCCGGCGGTGCCGACGGGCCGGACGAGTTCTGGCAACTGCTCGGCGAGGGCCGGGACGCGGTGACGGAGGTGCCCGCCGACCGCTGGAAGGCCGAGGACTTCTTCGACGAGGACCCCACCGTGCCCGGGAAGACCACCACCCGGTGGGGCGGGTTCCTCCGGGACGTCGACCGCTTCGACGCGACCTTCTTCGGGATCTCCCCGCGTGAGGCCGCCCGCATGGACCCTCAGCAGCGGCTGCTCGCCGAGGTCGCCTGGGAGGCCCTGGAGGACGCGGGCATCGTGCCGGAGCGCCTGGCCGGCTCGGCCACCGGCGTGTTCATGGGCGTCGCCACCAACGACTACGGTCACCTGCAGTACCAGCGGCTCGACCAGATCGATGCGCACACCGGCACCGGCAACGCGCTCAGCATCGCCGCGAACCGCCTCTCCTACCTGTTCGACCTGCGCGGGCCGAGCCTGGCGATCGACACGGCCTGCTCGTCCTCCCTGGTCGCCGTGCAGCAGGCCTGTGCGAGCATCGCGCAGGGCGACTGCACGCTCGCCCTCGCGGGCGGCGTGAACCTCATCCTCTCCCCGGCGCTGGCGATCAACTTCGCCAAGGCCGGAGCGATGGCCCGCGACGGGCGCTGCAAGACGTTCGACTCGCGCGCCGACGGTTACGTCCGCGCCGAGGGTGCCGGTGTGGTGGTGCTGAAGCCGCTGTCCGCGGCGCTGCGCGACGGGGATCCCATGTACGCCGTCATCCGCGGCGGCGCGGTGAACCAGGACGGCAGGACCAACGGCCTCATGGCGCCCAACCCGCGCGCCCAGGAAGCGGTCCTGCACACCGCGTACGCCCGGGCGGGCGTCGCGCCGGAGGATGTCCACTACGTCGAGGCGCACGGCACCGGCACGCTGCTCGGCGACCCCATCGAGGCGAAGGCGCTCGCGGCCGTGGTCTCCGCGCGCCGCGACCGCGCCCAGCCCTGCCTGGTGGGCTCGGTCAAGTCGAACCTCGGTCATCTGGAGGCCGCGGCGGGCGTCGCGGGTCTGATCAAGGTCGCCCTGATGCTGCGCCACCGCCGGATCCCGGCGAGCCTGCACTTCCACGAGGCCAACCCGCACATCCCCTTCGAGGAGCTGGCGCTGCGGGTGGCCGACACCGCGCAGCCCTGGCCGGCCGGGGACGGTCCCGCCCTGGCCGGGGTGAGCGCCTTCGGCTTCGGCGGCACCAACGCCCACCTGGTTCTGCAGGAGGCCCCGCCGTCGGTCGCGCCGCAGTCGAACCGTTTCGGCGACCGGGCCCACCTGCTCACCGTCTCCGCCCCGACCGAGCAGGCCCTGCGCGAGCTCGCCGCCCGGCACATGGCTCAGCTGGACGCACCGGGCGCCGAAGCCACCGTGGCGGAGTACTGCGCCGCGGCCGCGGTGCGCCGGACCCACCACGCGCAGCGACTGACCTGCGTCGGCCGATCGGCGGCCGAACTCCGTGACGGCCTGGCCGCGTTCGTGCGCGGCGAGGACCACCCCGGCGTGGCCCGGAGCGGCCGGAGCACGGGCCGCCGTTCCCGGGTGGCGTTCGTCTTCTCCGGTCAGGGACCTCGCTGGTGGCCACTGACCGCGGAGCTGCTCGACCAGGAGCCGGTGTTCCGCGAGGCCCTGGAGCGTTGCGACGCCTCGCTCCGGCAGCACGTCGAGTGGTCGTTGATCGATCAGCTCACCATGGCGCCGGAGCGCTCCCGGCTCGCGGACCCCGGCGTGGTGCAGCCCGCCACCTGTGCGCTGCAGATCGCCCTCGCCGCCCTGTGGCGGTCATGGGGCGTCGAGCCGGATGCGGTGGTGGGACACAGCGTGGGGGAGATCGCGGCCGCGCACGTCTCCGGCGCGCTCGACCTCGACGACGCACTCCGCGTGGCCCTGCACCGTGGCCGGGTGATCCGCACCGTGATCGGCCGGGGCAAGATGGCCGTCGTCGGCGCCACGTTCGACGAGACGCAACGGATCCTGGACCGGCTGGACCACGGATCCGTCTCGGTCGCCGCGAGCAACAGCCCGACGTCGACCGTCATCTCGGGCGAGACCACGGCGATCGAACGCCTCGCCGCCACCCTCGACGAGGAAGGGGTGTTCTGCCGGGTCCTCGAGTCGGTCGACTACGCATCGCACAGCCCCCAGATGGAGCCGTTGCAGGGCGAGTTGCGGGATGCGGTCGCCGGTCTCACGCCGCGCCCGACGGACCGTACCGTCGTCTCCAGCGTCACCGGACGGGCGATCGAGGGCACGGAGCTGGACGCCGGGTACTGGGCGACCAACCTGCGCCGGCCGGTGCTGCTCGACCAGGCCGTCGACACCCTCCTCGACGCCGGGCACGACGTCTTCGTGGAGATCTCCGGCCATCCCATGCTGGTCGGCGCGCTCACCGAGAAGCTCGAGACCCGGGGCTCGCAGGGCGTGGCCGTGGCGTCGCTGCACCGTGACCGTCCCGGCCGCGCCGCTCTGCTCGGCGAGCTCGGCTGGCTGTACTGCGCCGGCTTCCCGGTCGACTGGACGCGTCTGTACGGAGCCGTACCGCCGGTGGTGCGGCTCCCCGCGTACCCCTGGCAGCGTGAACGTTGCTGGCTCCCCGGCATCGAGGAAGCACCGGCCGCGGGCCGGACCGGCCCCCTGGAGGGGACGGCTCCGCCGCGCTCCGGCGCCGAGGAGGCGCTCTGGCAGAGCGTCGAGCGCGGCGACGCGGAGGCGCTCAGCGGTGTGCTGGGAATCGCCGGCGCCGCTCAGCGCGACGCCCTCGCCGCCGTGCTCCCCGCGCTCTCGGCCTGGCACCGGGAGAGCCTCGACCGGGAGACCGCCGCCGCCTGGCGCTATCGGGTCGCCTGGACCCCGCAGGCCGGTATGGCCACGGCCGCGCTGCCCGGCACCTGGCTGGTCGTGGCCCCGGACCGGCCGGTCCCGGACGAGCTGACCGGATGGTTGCGCGCGGCGATCGCCGCGCGGGGCGGCACGGTCGCCGAGATCGCCGTCGCCGCGGACGCCGACCGTGCGGCGCTCGCCGCGGCGCTCGACGGCCCGGCCTGGCGCGAGCCCGCCCTGCGCGCAGTGGTGTCGCTGCTCGCCCTGGACGAGACGCCGGTGCCCGGTCAACCCGGGCTGGCACGCGGGGCCGCCCTGACCCTGGCGCTGGTGCAGGCGCTGGGCGACATCGGCGTGAGCGCGCCGCTGTGGCTCCTCACCCGCGGCGCCGTCGGCACCGGCCCGGACGACCCGGTCACCCACCCGGTGCAGGCGCTCGCCTGGGGACTGGGCCGGGTGGTGGGCCTGGAGCATCCGGAGCGCTGGGGTGGACTCGTCGACGTCCAAGGTCCGCTCGACGAGGCCGCGGGCGACCGGCTGGCCGTCGCCCTGAGCAACCCGGACCACGAGGACCAGATCGCGCTGCGGCCCGCCGGCCTCCTCGCCCGGCGGCTGGTACGGGCGCCGTCCGACGACTCCGAGCCCCCGGCGTACCGGCCCGAGGGGACCGTTCTCGTCACCGGCGGCACGGGCGCCCTCGGCGTCCGGCTGGCGCGCGGCTGGCGCGGCGGGGCGCGGAACATCTCGTACTCGCCAGCCGGCGGGGTCCCGCCGCCCCGGGCGCCGCGGACCTCGAGGCGGAGCTCACCGGGCTGGGCGCCCGGGTCACGCTGGCCGCCTGTGACGCGGCCGACCGAGACGCCCTCGCCGCGCTGCTGGGCGGGCTGGAGGCGGACGGTGACCCGGTCCGTGCCGTGTTCCACGTCGCCGGCGACGTCTCGCTGGTGAAGCCGCTCGCCGACACCACCACCGCCGAGCTGGCCCAGGTGGTCGCGGGCAAGGACGCGGGCGCCCTGCACCTGCACGATCTCCTGCGCCGCCCGCTCGACGCCTTCGTGCTCTTCTCCTCGATCACAGGGGTGTGGGGGAGCGGGCGCCAGTGTGCCTACTCCGCCGCCAACGCCTATCTGGACGCGCTTGCCGAGCACCGTCGCGGCCTGGGGCTGACGGCCACCTCGATGCAGTGGGGCCCGTGGGCCGGGCGGGCACACGACGAGCACGAGCACGAGCTGGCGCGCCGCGGACTGCGGCTCATGGAGGCCGGCCCGGCCCTCGTGGCGCTGGACCGCGCACTGGGCCGGGACGAGACCACCACCGTCGTCGCCGACATGGACTGGTCGCTGTTCGCTCCCGCCTACGCCGCGGCACGCCCCCGTCCGCTCTTCGACGACCTGCCCGAAGCGCAGCGGGCCCTCCGGCCGGGCGGGCTCGCTCCGGCGGCGGGTGAGAGCCGGACGGGTGAGCTGCGCCGGGCGCTGCTCGCGGTGGAGCCGGGACGACGGCGCCGCGGCGTCCTCGTCGACCGGTGCCGGCGGGAGGTCGGCCGCGTGCTGAGGCTCGACCCGGCCCGCGTCGACGCCACCGTGCCGTTCACCAGCATGGGCCTCGACTCGCTGATGGCCCTGGAGGTCAGGAAGGGCCTGGAGGCCGCCGTCGAGGTCGCCCTGCCGGCCACGCTCGCCTGGCGCTACCCGACCATCGACGCGCTCGCGCCCTTCCTCGCCGAGCGCATGGGGATCCCGCTCGACGCGGCCGCCGCCGACGGCCCTCCCGCCGCACCGCCCGAGGCCGCCGAGCCGGCGCTCGACGTCGAGGCGCTCAGCGACGACGACGTCGAGGCGCTTCTCCTGCAACGACTGGAATCCCTCGAGGGAGGCCGACATGACGCTGTCGAAGAAAGGGCCTGAGATGAGCCAGCCGGCCGACACCAAGTCGTCCCCCACGCTGAAGCGGGCGCTCGTCGCCATCGACCGGCTCCAGCGCGAGCTGGAGGCGGCACGCCGCGGACGCACCGAGCCCATCGCGGTGGTGAGCGTCGGCTGCCGCTTCCCGGGTGGCGTGCACGATGCCGACTCGTACTGGCGGCTGCTCGCCGGTGGCGTAGACGCCATCCGCGAGGTTCCGGCCGACCGCTGGGACACCGACGCCTTCTACCACCCCGAGGTGGGCCGCCCCGGGAAGATGACCACGAAGTGGGGCGGCTTCCTCGACCGGATCGACGAGTTCGACGCCGCCTTCTTCGGCATCTCACCGCGCGAGGCCGAGGCGATGGACCCGCAGCAGCGCCTGGTGCTGGAGGTGGCCTGGGATGCGCTGGAGAACGCCGGGTACGCCGACCTGGCGGGGAGCCGGACCGGTGTGTTCGTCGGCGTGATCGGCAGTGACTACGGGATCCAGCGGTTCTCCCGCCCCGAGGACCTGACGCCGTACGCGGTGACCGGCAACTCGCACAGCATCGTCTCGGGCCGCCTCGCGTACCTGCTGGACCTGCGTGGCCCGGCGGTGTCGGTCGACACCGCCTGCTCCTCCTCGCTGTTCGCCGTTCACCTCGCCTGCCAGAGCCTGCGGACCGGCGAGTGCGACATGGCCCTCGCGGGCGGCGTGAACGTCATCCTCTCGCCGCTGGCCACCGTCGGCTTCTCGCAGTTCGGCATGATGTCGCCGGACGGGCGGTGCCGGACCTTCGACGCCGGGGCGAACGGCTTCGTCCGCGGCGAGGGCTGCGGGATGGTGGTCCTGAAGCGCCTCTCCGACGCCGTCGCCGCCGGCGACGAGGTCCTCGCCGTCATCCGCGGCGGTGCGGTCAACCAGGACGGCCGCAGCACCGGCCTCACCGCCCCCAACGTGCTGTCCCAACGCGAGCTGCTGCGCCGCGCCCTGGAGTCGAGCGGTGTCGAGGCCGGGCAGGTGTCGTACGTCGAGGCGCACGGCACCGGCACCACTCTCGGCGACCCCATCGAGGTGGAGGCGCTGGCCGACGTCTACCCGGCGGCACCGGGCGGCGAGTGGCACCTCGGCTCGGTGAAGACCAACTTCGGTCATCTCGAGGCGGCCGCCGGGATCGCGGGACTGATCAAGGTGGTCCTGGCGCTGCGTCACCGCTCGATCCCGCCGCACCTGCACTTCGAGCGCCTCAATCCGCACATCGCGGTCGACCGGCCCCCCTTCGCCATCCCGACCGAGCTGACCGAGTGGACCCCGCGGGACGGCCGCCGTATCGCCGGCGTCAGCGCTTTCGGCCTGAGCGGGACCAACGTGCACCTCCTCGTCGAGGAGGGCCCCGGCCGGGCGCCGGCCACCGCGGACGAGCGCCGGCCGCTGAACGTTCTCTCCCTCTCCGCCCGCAGCGAGGCCGGACTGCGCCTGCTCGTGGAGCGGCACCGCGACCGGCTGGGGCGCACGGCTCCGGTGCCGGTCGCGGACCACTGCTACTCCGCCAACACCGGGCGGTCCCACTTCCCGCACCGCCTGGCGGTGGTGGGCAGGTCGGCGGCCGAACTCGACGCGGAGCTCGTCGGCGTCCTGGACCGCTCCGCGCCGAACCGGGCCGTCTCCGCCGACGGGCGCGAGCCCGAGGTGGCGTTCCTCTACAGCGGTGCGGGCACCGAGCGTCCCGGCATGGCCCACGCCCTGTACGAGAGCGCGCCGGCCTTCCGGGAGGCACTGGACCGCTGTCACGAACTGCTCCGGGCCGACTTGGAGGTTCCGCTCCTCGACGTCCTGTTCGCCGAGGATCCGGGCGCGGCGCACCTGGGCCGGCCCACCTTGGCGCAGCCGGCGCTCTTCGCCGTGCAGTACGCGCTCACCGAGCTGTGGCGCACGTGGGGCGTGCGGCCGGCCGCGGTGTTCGGGCACGGCCCGGGCGAGATCGTGGCCGCCTGCACGGCCGGGGTGATGAGCCTTGAGGACGCGCTGCGGCTCGTGACGCAGCGGGCCCGCCTGCAGTTCCCGCCCGACTCACCGCCGGCCGAGGCGGACCTCGCGCCGCTGCGTCAGGTCGCCGGCGAGATCACCCAGTTGCCGCCGCGCATCCCGTTCGTCTCGGGCCTGGACGGAGCGCTCTGGCCGTGGGACGAGGCCCCCGATGCCGAGCACTGGTGCCGGCAGATCCACCGGCCGGTCCGGTTCGCAGACGCCGTGTCGACGCTGAGAAGCCTCGGGTACACCCGCTTCGTCGAGATCGGCCCGGACGCCGCCCTCGTCGACCGGATACGGGTGGAACAGCCCGGCGACGAGCTGTTCACCGCGCCGAGTCTGAGGGCCGGCGAGGACGACTGGCGTACCGTCCTGTCCACCCTCGCCG
Source organism: Streptomyces sp. HUAS 15-9 (assembly GCF_025642155.1). Classification (NCBI taxonomy): domain Bacteria; kingdom Bacillati; phylum Actinomycetota; class Actinomycetes; order Kitasatosporales; family Streptomycetaceae; genus Streptomyces; species Streptomyces qianjiangensis. The sequence goes on from NZ_CP106798.1 coordinate 6,616,151, forward strand.
AGCTGTACGAGCACGGCACCGACGTCGACTGGGCCGGGTTCGACCGGGGCTACTCGCGTACGCGGGTGCCGGTGCCCACCTCGCCCTTCGTCCGGACGCGCCACTGGTACGACGCGCCGGCGACCACCGTGGCCACGACGGTCGGTGACGAGGCCGGCCGGCAGGAGACGCCGGTCGCAGGGGAGAGTACGGCCGCGTCCGCCGCCGACGGTTCGCTGCTCACCCGCGAGGCGCTGCTGGCATTGAAGGAGGACGAGCGCTTCGACATCCTCGCCGGCCATCTCGCCCGCGGCGTCGGGGCGGCCCTGGGGTCCGGCAGCGGCCCGCGCCGCCGCCTCGGCGCCGCCACCGTCGAGGTGGGGCTCGACCAGCCTCTGCTCGACCTGGGCCTGGACTCGCTGATGGCCACAGGCCTGCGGGTCCAGATCCGGAAGCAGCTCGGGGTCACCCTGCCGCTCGTCGCGCTGCTCAAGGGCGCATCGGTCCGGCGGGTGGCGGAGCAGGTCCTGGAGCAGCTGGACGACGCGGAGACCGGCACCGCGCAGGCGCCGGCCGACGACACCGACGCGCTCCTCGCCGAGCTGGAGCGCCTGCCCGAGGCCGAGGCCCGCGCGCTGCTCGAGGAGGGACGCTGATGGCGAGCCTGCGTGAACGGCTGGCGAGTCTCTCACCCGAGCAGCGCGAACTCCTCGTGAAGCGGCTGGAGGCACAGCCGCGGGAGAAGGTCTATCCGCTCTCCGCCATGCAGCAGCGGTTGTGGTTCCTGGAACGGCTCACGCCCGGCACAACGGCGTACGTGGTGCCCGCGGCCGTACGCGTGCGCGGTGCCCTCGATCGCAGCCTGCTGCGCGCCGCCGTCACCGAGCTGGTCCACCGGCACGAGTCGCTGCGCACCACCTTCGCCGAACGCGACGACACCCCGGTGCAGGTGGTGGCGCCGCGCATGGCGGTGGAGATGCCGGAGGAGGACCTGCGCGCACTGCCCGCGGCGGAGCGCGAGGCGGCCTGCACGGAGCGGATCGCAGCCGAGATCTCGGCACCGTTCGACCTGACGGCCGGGCCGCTGCTGCGGATGCGGCTGCTGCGGACGGCCGACGACGAGTACCTCCTCGTCGTGGTCCTGCACCACATCGTCTCGGACGGCTGGTCGGTGACCGTGCTCTTCGCGGAGTTCGCCGAGCTCTACGCGGCCTTCGCCGAGGGCCGTCCCTCCCCGCTGCCCCCGCTGGAGATCCAGTACGGGGACGTCGCCCTGTGGGAGCGGCGGAACGCGCAGCCGGAGGCATCGGCCGGAGCACTGCTCTACTGGAAGGAGCGCCTCGCCGGAGCCCCGCCGGTGCTGGAGCTGCCGCCGGACCACCCGCGTCCTTCGGTGCAGTCCTTCCGCGGCGGCTCGTGGCACTTCGACCTGCCTGGCCGGCTGGTACGCGACCTGGCCGCCGTCGGCCGGCAACGCGACGCCACACCGTTCATGGTTCTCCTCGCGCTGTTCCAGGTGCTGCTGCACCGCTACGCCGGACAGGACGACGTGGTCGTCGGCATCCCGGTCGCAGGCCGTGAGCGGGCCGGACTGGAACGGCTCATCGGCTTCTTCGTCAACACCCTGCCCGTCCGCACCGATCTCTCCGGTGACCCGACCTTCGGCGAACTGCTGGAGCGGGTGCGTGACGCCTGCCTCGGCGCCTACGCACACCAGGAGGTGCCGTTCGAGAAGCTGGTGGAGGAGCTGAAGCCACCGCGCGATCTCGGCCGGCCGCCGATCGTCCAGATCAGCTTCGCCTACCAGACCCAGCCGCTGCCCACCCTGCACGTGGCGGGGCTCGAGTTCTCCCGCGTCACTGTCCGCAGCCGCACGGCCCGGTTCGACCTGGAGTTGCAGCTCGTCGAGGACGAGGGCGGCCTGAGCGGACTGTTCGAGTACAACAGCGACCTCTTCGACGAGGCGACCGTCGCCCGGCTGGCGGACCACCTGTGCCGGCTGGCGCGGGAGGCCGTGGCCGACCCGGACCGGCCCATCGGGGCGCTGCCGCTGCTCGGCGACGAGGAGCGGCGGTCGTTGCTGGCGCCGGGCGGCGACACCCGCCGCACCTGGCCCGAGGGCGACCTCGCTCACCTGCGGTTCGCTCGCCGGGCACAGGAAGCGCCCACCTCCGAGGCGGTCCGCTTCGCGGACCACGACCTGTCCTACGCGGAGCTGGACCGGCGTGCCAACCAGCTCGCCCACCGGCTGCGCCGCCTCGGGGTGGGCAGGGACGTGCTGGTCGCTCTCTGCCTGGAGCGCTCGCCCGAGATGGTGGTCGCCCTGCTGGCTGTGCACAAGGCCGGCGGTGCCTACCTGCCCCTCGACCCGGTCTACCCCCGCTCACGCCTGGAGTTCATGATCGAGGACTCGCGGGCCCCGGTGGTGCTCACCCAGCGCAGCGTGGTCGAGCACGTGCCGGCCGGGGCTGCCACCGTGCTCTGCCTCGACGAGCTGGGCGAGGAGCTCGCCGACGAGCCGACCGACGCGCCCGGCGAGCAGGTCGGCCCCGGCGAACTCGCGTACGTGATCTACACCTCGGGCTCGACCGGCAGGCCGAAGGGTGTGCAGATCACCCACGGTGCTCTCGCCAACTTCCTGCGTTCCATGCAGGAGCGCCCGGGTATCGCCCGCGACGACGTCCTCCTCGCCGTCACCAGCCTCTCGTTCGACATCTCCGTCCTGGAGCTCCTGCTGCCCCTGGTGGCCGGCGCGTGCGTGGTGGTGGTCCCGCGGGACGTCGCCGCCGACGGCCCGGCGCTGGCGGAGGCGCTCGACGCCGTCGGAGCGACGCTCATGCAGGCCACCCCCGCGACCTGGCGGATGCTCGCCGAGTCGGGCTGGGCGGGCCGGCCGCACCTGCGGATGCTGTGCGGCGGCGAGGCACTGCCGCCGAGTCTCGCAGGCCGGCTCCTCCCCCTGGGCGCGGAACTCTGGAACATGTACGGCCCCACCGAGACCACCATCTGGTCGGCGGTCTCCCGGATCGACACCGGGCCGATCTCCCTCGGCGAGCCGATCGCGAACACCGAGCTGCTCGTCCTCGACCGGCGCGGACAGCCGGTGCCCACGGGCGTGCCGGGCGAGCTGCACATCGGCGGCGCCGGGCTGGCCCGCGGCTACCTGAACCGGCCGGAGCTGACCGCCGATCGCTTCGTCGCCCACCCGGCCCCGAACGGCCTGGGGGAGCGGCTCTACCGCACCGGCGACCTGGTGCGCCGACGCGGTGACGGCAGCATCGAATTCCTCGGCCGCATCGACTTCCAGGTGAAGGTCCGCGGCTTCCGCATCGAGCTCGGGGAGATCGAGCAGGCGCTCACCGCCCACCCCGCGGTGAGCACCGCGGTGGTCACCGCCCGCGAGCACGCGGGGGACACCCGGCTGGTCGCCCACCTCGCCTGTGCCGAGGCGCCGGCGCCCGCGGAGGTCGCCGCCTTCCTGCGGGACAGCCTGCCCGAGTACATGGTGCCGTCGGCGTTCGTGTTCCTGACCGCGTTCCCGCTCACCCCCAACGGCAAGATCGATCGCGCGGCGTTGCCGGAGCCGGAGTTCGGCCGCGCCGGTCTGCGGACGCCCTACCGTGCCCCCGCCGACCCGCTGGAGCAGGCGATCACCGACGTCTTCGCCGGCCTGCTCGGCGTCGACCGGGTGGGAGTGGACGACGACTTCTTCGTGCTGGGCGGCCACTCGCTGCTTGCCACTCAGGTCACCACCCGCCTGCGGTCCGTCCTCGGGGTGGAGCTGCCGCTGCGGGAGCTCTTCGAACGCCCCACGGCGTCCGCGCTCGCGGACCGGTTGCGGGAACGGGGCGCACAACCGAAGACGGGTACGGCACCGGGCGAGGGCGAGGTGTCGACCGTGCCCCGCCGTGCCGACCCCGGCCTGCCCGTGCCGCCGGCGTTCGCGCAGCGGCGGCTGTGGTTCCTCGAACAGCTCTCCGCCGGCAACCGCGCCTACCTGATACCCGCCGCCCTCCGCGTCCGCGGCCGTCTCGACGCCGATGTGTTCCGGCGGGCCTGCGACGAGGTGATGTGGCGTCACGAGGCGCTGCGCGCGGTCTTCCCCGAGATCGACGGCCGGCCCCGGCTGGTCGTACGCCCGGAGGTCCCCGCCGAGCTGGAGGTGCACGACCTCGCGGGTCCGGACGGCGTCGAGGAGCAGGTCCGCGCCCGCGCGGAGAGCTTCTTCGCGCGTCCCTTCCGGCTCTCGGACGGACCGCTGCTCCGCTTCGAGCTGCTCCGCGTCTCCGGCGAGGAGAGCGTCGTGCTGCTCGCCATGCACCACATCGTCTCGGACCAGTGGTCCCTGGGCGTCCTGCTGCGGGAGGTGCTCGCCCTCTACGCCGCCTTCGGTGCCGGCCGACGGAGCCCTCTGCCCGAACTCTCCGTGCAGTACCCGGACTTCGCCCTCTGGCAGCAGGAAGCGCTCGGCCGACAGGCCGACGGCGACGGCCTCGAATACTGGGTCCGGCAGCTGCGCGGGGCACCCGCCGAGCTCAACCTGTCGCTGGCCCGCCCGCGCCCACCGGAGAAGAGCTACCGGGGCGCCGCGCTGGAGCTGCGGCTCGACCCGCTCGTCGTCCGGCGGCTGCGCGCGCTCGGCCGGCAGGAGGGTGCCACGCTGTTCATGGTCCTGGCCGGCGCCTTCCAGGCACTGCTCGCCCGCCTCGGCGGCACCGACGACGTCGTGATCGGCACGCCGGTGGCCAACCGGCGGTTGCCCGAGCTCGAACCGCTGATCGGCCTCTTCGTGAACACGCTGGCGCTGCGTACCGACCTCTCTGGCGACCCCAGCTTCCGGGAGCTGCTCGGGCGGGTGAGGCGGGTGTGCCTCGACGCGTACGAACACCAGGACGTTCCGTTCGAGCGGCTGGTCGAGGCGCTCAAGCCGGAGCGCAGCCTGGCGCGTACCCCGGTCTTCCAGGTCGGGTTCGCCCTGCAGAACGTCCCGTTCCCGGCCTGGAGCGGCGGGGGGCTGCACGTCGAGCCGATGCCGGCCGACGGCGGCACGGCCAAGTTCGACCTCGAGCTGCTGCTGAACGAGGAGGGCGACACCGTACACGGCCGTCTCGAGTACAGCCTCGACCTCTTCGACGCGCCCACCGCCGGCCGCATCGCGCAGTACCTCCAGCGCCTGCTCGCCGCCGTGGCCGACCGGCCCGACCAGCCCGTCGGCCGCCTCCCGATCCTCGACGAGGCGGAGCGCCGCGAGGTGCTGGCGCTGGGCGACGGCGGTCCGCGGCAGTGGCCGGACGCGGGCCTCATCCACCAGATCTTCGAGGCGCAGGCCGACGCGACGCCGCACGCCGAGGCGCTGCGCTTCGAGGGCGAGCGGCTCACCTACGCCGAACTGGACCGCCGCGCCAACCGTCTGGCCCACCGTCTGCGCCGGTTGGGCGTGGGCCGGGACGTGCTGGTGGGCATCTGCATGGAGCGCTCCACCGAGCTGGTGGTCTCGCTGCTCGCCACGCTCAAGGCCGGCGGCGCCTACCTGCCTCTGGACCCCGGCTATCCGCGCTCGCGCCTGGAGTTCATGCTGGCCGACGCGCGCGTGCCGGTGCTGCTGACGCAGCGCCGCCTGGTGCCGGGGCTGCCGGACCACGAGGCGGCGGTGCTTTGTGTGGACGAGGCGGCCGAGGACCTCGGGCGCGAGTCCGGCGAGCGGCCGCAGGTCCGGGTCGGCGGCGAGGACCTTGCCTACGTCATCTACACCTCCGGCTCCACCGGGCGTCCCAAGGGCGTCATGAACGTCCACGCCGGCATCCGCAACCGCCTGTTGTGGATGCAGGACGCCTACCGGCTGGACGCCTCCGACCGCGTGCTGCAGAAGACGCCGTACTCCTTCGACGTGTCGGTCTGGGAGTTCTTCTGGCCGCTGACGACCGGCGCCTGCCTGGTGGTGGCCCGTCCGGAGGGGCACAAGGACAGCCGCTACCTGGTGGAGACCATCCAGCGCGAGGGGATCACCACACTCCACTTCGTGCCCGCGATGCTGCACGTGTTCCTGCTGGAGGACGGGGCGAAGGACTGCCGCGGCCTGCGCCGGGTGATCTGCAGCGGCGAGGCGCTGCCCCGGGAGCTCCAGGAGCGCTTCTTCGCCCGCCTGCCGGCCGAGCTGCACAACCTGTACGGCCCGACCGAGGCGGCCGTGGACGTCACCGCCTGGGCCTGCCGGCGCGACGGGGGCACCCGGCCGGTACCCATCGGCCACGCCATCGTCAACACGCAGATGTACGTGCTCGATCCGGCGCTGCGACCGGTGCCGCGCGGTGTCGCCGGCGAGCTGTGCATCGGCGGCCGCAACCTGGCCCGCGGGTATCTCGACCGCCCGGAGCTGACCGCCGAGCGCTTCGTCACCCATCCGTTCGACCCGCATCCGGGAGCCCGCATCTACCGCACCGGGGACCTGGCGCGCTTCCGCGACGACGGGGCCATCGAATACCTGGGCCGGCTCGACCATCAGGTGAAGCTCCGCGGGTTCCGCATCGAGCTCGGCGAGATCGAGCAGGTGCTGGCCGGTCATCCCGCCGTGCAGGAGGCCATCGTCACCGCCCGCGGACAGGGCAACGACACCCGGCTCGTGGCGTACCTGACCGCCGACGAGCCACCCACGGCGGGCGAGCTCATCACCTGTCTGAAGGAGCGGCTGCCGGACTACATGGTCCCCGCCGCCTTCGTCACCCTGCCCGCCTTCCCGCTCTCACCCAACGGCAAGGTGGACCGCGCCGCCCTGCCCGAGCCGGAGCTGTCCCGCCCCGAACTGGCCGTGCCCTACGAGGCGCCCGGGGACCGGGTGGAGCGCACCATCGCCGAGGCCTGGACCCGGTTGCTCGGCCTCGATCAGGTGGGCGTCAACGACAACTTCTTCGAGCTGGGCGGCCATTCGCTGCTCATGGCCGAGCTGCGCAGCGCGCTCGAGACGGAGCTACGGCGTCCCCTCACGCTCGTCGAACTGTTCCAGTTCCCGACGGTGCGCACCCTGGCCGGGCACCTGGCCGACACCCCGGGCACGGCCGCCGATCCGATGGCCGACGCCCGCGGGCGGGTGGCCGGCCGCCGGGAGGCCATGGCGGCGCGCCGCGAGGCCGCCGGCCGGCGCTCCCGGAACCGCAACGAATCTCAAGGAGACCGACCGTGAGCGACTCGACCGACGACCTGTCGCAGGTGGCCATCATCGGCATGGCGGGGCGCTTCCCCAAGGCGGCCGACGTCGGCGCGTTCTGGGACAACCTGGCAGCCGGTGAGGAGTGCCTCTCCTTCTTCTCCGAGGAGGAGCTGCGCGAGCAGGGCGTCAGCCCGGCGTTGCTGGCACAGCCCGGGTACGTGCGTGCCAAGGGCGTCCTCGACGGGGCCGACACCTTCGACGCCGGTTTCTTCGGCCTGTCCCCGCGCGAGGCCGAGCTGATGGACCCGCAGCACCGCGTCTTCCTCGAATGCACCTGGGAGGCGCTGGAGTCGGCGGGGTACGACCCGCAGGCGTTCCCGGGCCGGATCGGCGTCTTCGCGGGTGCCAGCCTCAACACCTACCTGCTCTTCAACCTGCTGGCGAACCGTGGCGTCGTCGAGACCCTCGGCCAGTACCAGACCCAGCTCGCCAACGACAAGGACTTCCTCGCCACCCGGGCCTCGTACAAGCTCGGCCTCAAGGGCCCCGGCATCACGGTGCAGACCGCCTGCTCCACCTCGCTGGTGGCGGTCCATCTCGCCTGCCAGAGCCTGCTCTCCGGGGAGTGCGACATCGCCCTGGCCGGCGGCGTCTCCGTCAACGTCCCGCTGCGCAACGGCTACCTGCACCAACCGGGCGGCATCCTGTCGCCGGACGGACACTGCCGCCCGTTCGACGCCGCCGCCGGGGGCACCGTCATCGGCAACGGCGTCGCCCTCGTGGTGCTGCGCCGGCTCGCCGACGCGCGCGAGCAGGGTGACCTCGTCGACGCGGTGATCCGGGGCTCGGCCGTCAACAACGACGGCGCGCTCAAGGTCGGTTACACCGCACCGAGCGTCGAGGGCCAGGCGGAGGTGATCGCCGAGGCGCTGGGAATCGCGGGGGTGTCGGCGGAGACGGTGGGCTACGTGGAGACCCACGGGACCGGTACGGCCCTCGGCGACCCCATCGAGATCGCCGCCCTGACCCGCGCGTACCGTGAGGAGACCGAGGCGCGCGGCTACTGCGCCATCGGGTCGGTGAAGAGCAACGTCGGCCACCTCGACGCCGCCGCCGGTGCGACCGCACTGATCAAGGCCACTCTGGCGCTCAAGAACGAGGCCATTCCCGCCAGCCTGCACTTCGAGCGGCCCAACCCGGAGCTCCGGCTGGAGTCCAGCCCCTTCTTCGTGAACACCACGCACCGGCCCTGGCCCCGGGGCGAGGTGCCGCGCCGGGCCGGGGTGAGCTCGTTCGGCATCGGCGGGACCAACGCGCACGTGGTGCTGGAGGAGGGGCCCGCGCCGCGGCCCGGCGAGCCCGGACGACCCTGGCAGCTGCTGACCCTCTCGGCGCGTACCGACCAGGCCCTGGCGCAGGCGGCGGAGCGACTGGCGGACCACCTCGAGACCGACCCGGGCGAGGAGCTCGCCGACGTCGCCTTCACCCTGGCGGCGCGCCGGCGCGCCTTCGAACAGCGCCGGGCCGTGGTCTGCGTGGACCGTGCCGACGCCGTACGGCGACTGCGGCAGGCGGCACGCGCCGGCGAGCCGTGCACGGCGGGCCGGGCCGCGAAGGTGGCCTTCCTCTTTCCGGGCCAGGGGACGCAGTACCCCGGCATGGCCCGCCAGCTGTACGCCGACGAGCCGGTCTTCCGCGCCGAACTCGACCGTTGCCTCACGTTGTTCGACCAGCATCTCGACGAGGATCTGCGGGCGGCCCTGTTCCCGCCGCCGGAGGAGGCCGAGAAGGCCGCGGAACGCCTGGAGGAGACGGCGCTCGCCCAGCCCGCCCTCTTCGCCGTGGAGTACGCCCTGGCCCGCACCCTGATGGCGTGGGGTCTCGTGCCGCACGCCATGGCCGGTCACAGCATCGGCGAGTACGTGGCCGCCTGCGTCGCCGGCGTGTTCACGCTGGAGGACGCCACCGCGCTGGTGGCGGCGCGCGGCCGGCTGATGCGGGCGACCCCGCACGGGGCGATGCTCGCGGTCTTCCTGCCCGAGGACGAGACGAAGGCGCTGCTCGACGACGACCTCTGCGTCGCGGCCGTCAACGCCACGTCGCTCTGCGTGGTCGCCGGTCCGGTCCAGGCCGTCGAGCGCCTGCGGGAGCGGCTCGCCTCGTCCGGCGTCGGCTGCCGGCGCCTGCACACCTCGCACGCGTTCCACTCGCCCCTGGTGGAGGGGGCGGTGCACCCCTTCCGGGAGGAGGTCCGCAAGATCCGGCTGCACCCCCCGCGGATCCCCTTCAGCTCCAACGTGAGCGGGACCTGGATCGAGGACGCCCAGGCCACCGACCCTGAGTACTGGGGCACCCACCTGCGCTCCGCCGTGCGTTTCGCCGACAACCTGTCGACGTTGCTCGCCGACCCGGACCTGCTCCTGCTGGAGGTCGGTCCGGGCCAGTCGCTGTCGAACTTCGCCCGGCAGCACCGCTCGTGGACGCCGGACCGGGTCGTGGCCGCCACACTGCGCCAGCCCCGCGAGGAGCGCCCCGACCGGCAGGTGCTGCTGGAGGCCGTGGGGGCGATGTGGTCCGCGGGCGCGCAGGTCGACTGGGAAGCACAGCACGACGCTGGCAGCCGCCGACGGGTGCGCCTTCCCTCGTACCCCTTCCAGCGGCAGCGGTACTGGGTGGACCCCGGCCCGGCGGACCGTGCCGGGCAGGGTTCCGCCGAGCCCGGCGCGGCGGAGCCCGCGACGTGGACCTACACGCCGAGCTGGCGGCGCCTCCCACCGCCCGCCTCCTGGCCCCTCGCCGCGTCAGGACCGTGGCTCGTACTCGGCACGGACCTGCCCCTGGGCCGGACGCTGCGGCAGGGCCTGGAGGCCGCCGGCTGCACCGTCGTCGGGGTGTCCGCGGGTGACGGCTTCGCGCGGGAAGGCGAGCGTTCCTTCACCGTCGACCCGGCCGGCCGGGACGACTTCGAACGCCTCTTCGCTGCCCTCGGCGCGGACGACCTGCGACCGGCCCGGGTCCTGCACCTGTGGAGCCTCGCCGGCGAACCCGCCGCGGACCCAGTGCCGCGACGGGCAACGTTCGCCCCGTCGCGACGCCCGGCACGCACTCTCGCCGCACCGGCCGAAGACCCAAGTACGTCCAGTACGGGGGCCTCCGGCCGGCACACCGAGAGCACGCACCGGACGCCGCTCCTTCACGGGCAAACATTGCCCGCCGCGGCACTGGACCGGGCGCGGCTGGATAGCGCCCAGGACGCCGGCTTCCACAGCCTGCTGGCCCTCGCGCAGGCCCTGTCCGAGCGGCCACCCGGACAACCGCCCCTCGCGCTCGACGTCCTCACCCGCGGCGTCTTCGGCGTGACCGGGGAGGAGCTGCTCCAGCCCGAGAACGCCACCGTCCTCGGCCCGTGCACGGTGATCCCGCAGGAGGTGCCGGACGTCGGCTGCCGCCTTCTCGACCTCAGCGGGCAGATCCTGGCCGCGCCGCCCGAGACGGTGCTCGACGCCCTGCGGGCGGCACTGGCCGCACCCCCGGCGGAGCACGTGCTGGCCTGGCGCGGCAGCCACTGGTGGGCGCGGACGTTCGACCCCGTCCCTCTGGACGCGGGTGAGGGCGAGCCGGACAGCGGGCGGCTGCGCGACGAGGGCGTCTACCTCATCACCGGCGGGCTGGGCGGCATCGGCCTCGCGCTCGCCGAGCACTTGGCCCGCTCCGTGCGGGCACCGGCCATCGGGCTGCTCGGGCGCGGCACCTTCCCGCCGGAGGACGCCTGGCCGCAGTGGCTCGCGGAGCATGGCGCCGACGACCCGACCAGCGCCCGGATCCGGCGCCTGGAAGCCCTGCGGAGCCTGGGCGCCCGGCCGGTGGTGCTCCGTGCCGACGTCACCGACGCCGAGCAGACGAGCCGCGCGGTGGAGGAGCTGCGGGCCCGCTTCGGCGCGCTCAACGGCGTCGTCCACGCCGCCGGGGCCCCCGCGAGCGGGCTGCTCGCCGGGAAGTCCCGCGCCGACGCCGAGACCGTGCTCACCGCCAAGACGCGCGGCACGCTGGTGCTCGACACGGTGTGCTCCCGCGACCCCCTGGACTTCTTCCTCCTGTTCTCGTCGCGGACCGCGGTTGTCGGCGGGCCCGGTCAGGTCGACTACTGCGCGGCCAACGCGTTCCTGGACGCCTACGCCGCCCGGCGCAGCGCGGGCGGGTCCGCGCCCGTGACGGCGGTGGCCTGGGACACCTGGCGTGACACCGGCATGGCGGCGGGCCTGCACGCGCTTCCCGGCGCCGACGCGGGCACCGGCGAGGACTTCGGTCACCCGCTGCTGCAACGCCGCCTGCAGCGGACGGAGAGCACCGAGGTCTTCCTGACCACGATCCGCACCTCGGACAGCTGGATCGTCGACGAGCACCGGATGCAGGGGCACGGCCTGGTGCCCGGCACCACGTACCTGGAGATGGTCCGGGCGGCGGTGGAGCCCCTGGCGGCGGGACGCGAGATCGAGTTCCGCGACGTGCTGTTCCACCTGCCGGTGATCGTCCCCGACGGGCAGGAGCGTGACCTGTACACGGTCCTGGAGGACAAGGACGGCGACCTGAGCTTCCGGATCCGCAGCCACGTGCCGGGGGCGGCGCAGAACTGGCAGGAGCACGCCACCGGCTCCGTGCTGCTGCACGAACGCTCGGAGCGTGCGCCGCGCGAAGTCGCCGGGCTGCTCGAGGAATGCGGTGCCGAGGAGGTGATCGAGGGCGAGCAGGCGCTGCGGCGCCGGCTCCGGCTGGACTTCGCCGCCGAGGGCGGGATCATCCGGTTCGCCGTGCAGGGCCGCTGGCGCTGCCTCACCCGCATCCACGTCGGCCCCCGGGGCATGGTGGCCGTCCTGGAGCTTCCGGAGCAGTACGCCGACGACCTCGACACCTACCGGCTGCACCCGGCGTTGCTGGACGTGGTCGGCGGTTCGTCCCGCGTGCACGCCGCCGAGGGCTACTACCTGCCCTTCTGGTACGGCAGCCTGCGGTTCGTACGCGGCCTGACCCGGCGCATGGCCTGCCACATCCGGATCAAGGAGGGCGGCGACACGTCCGGCGAGACCCTGGTCTGCGACGCCGACGTCTACGACGACGAGGGCCGGCTGCTCGTGCGGCTCGGTGACTTCATCATGAAGCGCATCCACGAGCCCGAGGCGATGCGCGAACAGGTCGAGTCGGCAGCGGCGGCCCCGGCGCCCGAGGCCCCGGAGCCCGCCGCGTACCGGCCGGGGGGACTGGCGGCGCTGCACGCCCTGGCCGCCGGCATGACCGCGGAGGAGGGGACGGAGCTGTTCGGCCGGATCCTGCGGGCCCGGCCGATGCCGGCGCAGCTCGTCGTCTCCCGGCAGGACCTGGCCACCGTGCAACGCCTGGCCGCCGAGATCGACCCGGCCCGGCTGGCGGCGGAACTGGAGACGGCCGCGCCGACCACGGTGCACCCGCGTCCCGAACTGGACACCCCGTACGTGGCGCCGGGTACCGAGGAGGAGGCCGCCATCGCGGCCATCTGGCAGGAGACGCTCGGTGTCGAACCGGTCGGCCTGAACGACGACTTCTTCGCGCTCGGCGGTCACTCGCTGGCGGCGGTGCAGATCGGTACCCGGCTCCGGGCCCACTTCGGGGTGGAGCTGACGTTGCGTGACTTCTTCGACCGGCCGACCGTGGCCAACACCGCCCGGCTCCTCGCCGCCGGCGGCTCGGACAGCGCGACGGCGGCGGAGGAACCCGCCCCCATCGTGCGGCTCGCGCGCTACGAGCCGGCCGAGGTGACCGACGTGGACGAGCTGGCGGACGACGAAGTGGACGCCATGCTGCGGGAGCTCCTCGCGGCGGAGGCGGCTGTGGAAGGGGAGACCGAGGCATGAGCATGCCCGATCTGGACGGCATGACCGCCGAGCAGAAGCGGAGACTTCTGGCCGAGCGGCTGGGACGGGCCCGGCGACCGCGGGTGCGCCAGTTCCCCCTCTCCTTCTCGCAGCAGCGGCTCTGGTTCCTGCAGCAGCTGGTGCCGGGCAGCGCCGCCTACAACGTCCCCAGCGCGGTGCGGATCCACGGGCAGCTGGACCTCGACGTGTGGCGGCGCTGCACCGACGAGATCGTGCGGCGCCACGAGGCGTTGCGCACCACCTTCGCGGAGGTCGACGGCGAGCCCGTACAGCGGGTGGCCGAGACGGGGCGGGCCGACTTCGCCGTGGTCGACTGCACCCACCTCTCCGGCGACGACCGCGAGCGGGAGGTCCAGCGCCTGGCCCGGGAAGAGGTCCGGCGGCCGTTCGTGCTGGAGCAGGGCCCCCTTCTGCGGGTCAGGGTGTTCCGGCTGGGTCCCGAGGAGCACGTCCTGCTGCTCACCATGCACCACATCGTCGCCGACCTCTGGTCCATGGCGGTGGCGGTCCGTGAGCTGGTCGCCCTCTACCCGGCCCTGCGCGCGGGCAGCGGCTCACCGCTGCCCGAACTTCCCCTCCAGTACGCCGACTACGCCGCCTGGCAGCGCGGCCAGGCGGAGGGCTCCGGCGTGGCCGGCGACCTCGCGTACTGGAAGCAGGCGCTCGACGGCGCCCCGCCGGTTCTCGCCCTTCCGACCGACCGCCCGCGCCCGCCCGTGCAGACCTCGCGTGGCGGATCGAAACCCTTCGAGCTGCCCGGACCGCTGATGACGCGGCTGCGCGAGCTGAGCCGACGGGAGGGCGCGACGCCCTTCATGACGCTGCTGGCCGCGTTCGCCGTGGTGCTCCAGCGCTACGCCCACCAGGACGACCTGGTGATCGGCGCGCCCATCGCCAACCGGACCCGTCCCGAACTGGAGCCGCTGATCGGGTTCTTCGTCAACACCCTGGCCCTGCGGGCGGACCTCTCCGGCGACCCCACCTTCCGTGAGGCCCTGGCGCGGGTGCGCGCGACCTGCCTGGGGGCCTACGCCCACCAGGAGCTGCCGTTCGAACGGCTGGTGGAGGAGCTGCACCCCAAGCGTGACCTCTCCCGGTCGCCGCTGTTCCAGGTGTCGTTCGTCTTCCAGAACATCGACATGCCGGAGCTGGACCTGGGCGGGCTGCGGGTCACCCCGCTGACGCTGGAGAGCGCCACCGCCCGGTTCGACCTGGAGTTGCAGGTCTTCGACCGGCCGGACGGGCTGAGCGGCTGGTTCGAGTACAACGCCGACCTGTTCGACGGCGCCACCATCGAGCAACTCTCCGAGTCGCTGCGCGTCCTCGTCGAGGAGATCGCCGACGCGCCCGACCGCCGTCTCTCCGAGCTGAGCCTGCTCACCGAGGAGCAGCGGCACCGGCTGGCCCGGGAGCCCAACGACACCCGGCGCGTCCGGCCGGACCTGCGCTGGGCGCATCACGGCTTCGAGGAGCGGGCCCGGGAGACACCCGAGGCGGAGGCCCTGCGCTGCGGGGAGCAGACCCTGACGTACGCCGAACTCGACCGGCGGGCCAACCGGCTCGCGCACCACTTGCACCGGCTGGGCGTCGGGCGTGGCGACCTGGTCGGGATCTGCACCGAGCGCACGCCGGAGATGGTGGCCGCGGTCCTCGGCACCCTCAAGTCCGGCGCCGCCTACGTGCCGCTGGACCCGGCGTTCCCGAGCGAGCGCCTCGCCTTCATGCTGCAGGACTCCGGGCTCAAGCTCCTGCTCACCCAGCGCTCCGTCCTCGCCGGCCTGCCCGAGCCGGCCGTGGGAGTCCTCTGCCTGGACGAGGCCGCCGAGGCGCTGGAGGCGGAGCCCGCCACCCGGCCGGACGTGGAGACCCCGGGCGAGGACCTGGCCTACGTCATCTACACCTCCGGCTCGACCGGCAAGCCCAAGGGCGTGCAGATCCCGCACCGCGCGCTCGCCAACTTCCTCCGGTCGATGAGCGAGCGGCCGGGGATCGGCCCGGACGACGCCCTGGTGGCGGTGACCACGCTGTGCTTCGACATCTCCATGCTGGAGCTGCTGCT
Organism: Streptomyces sp. HUAS 15-9; assembly: GCF_025642155.1. Taxonomy (NCBI): domain Bacteria; kingdom Bacillati; phylum Actinomycetota; class Actinomycetes; order Kitasatosporales; family Streptomycetaceae; genus Streptomyces; species Streptomyces qianjiangensis. Next base: position 6,631,239 of record NZ_CP106798.1, read on the forward strand.
GCCGCTCACGACCGGTGCGCGGGTGATCCTGGTGGACCGCGAGGTGGCCTCCGACGGCCGACGGCTGCGCGCGGTGCTGTCGGAGTCCGGGGCCACGCTGATGCAGGCCACGCCGTCCACGTGGCGGCTGCTGCTCGACGCCGGCTGGTCGCCGCGCCCCGGTTTCCGCATGCTCTGCGGCGGTGAGGCGCTCCCCGCCGACCTGGCCCGCCGGCTCAGCCGCGACGGCGGCGAGCTGTGGAACATGTACGGCCCGACCGAGACCACCATCTGGTCGGCGGTGGCCCGGATCGACGAGGGCACCGTCTCCCTGGGCGAGCCGATCGCCAACACCGAGCTGCACGTGCTCGACGCCCGGGGCGCGCTCGTCCCGCCGGGCATTCCCGGAGAGCTGCACATCGGCGGCACCGGACTGGCGCGCGGTTATCTCGGCCGCCCGGAGCTGACCGCCGAGCGGTTCGTGCCGCACCCGTTCCCCATCGGCCTCGGCGAGAGGTTGTACCGCACCGGGGACCTGGTCCGCCGGCGCGGCGACGGCAGCCTCGAGTTCCTCGGCCGCATCGACCACCAGGTGAAGCTGCGCGGCTTCCGGATCGAGTTGGGGGAGATCGAGGCGGTCCTGGAGCAGCAGCCGGTCGTCCGGCAGGCGGTGGTGACCGTACGCGAGGACACGCCGGGCGACCAGCGCCTGGTGGCGTACGTGGTGGCCGACCCGTCCGCAGCCGACTCCGGCGCGAGCCCCGACGAGCTGGACCAGTGGCGCAACATCTGGGACACGGCGTACGACGAGCCGGCCGCGGACGTCGACCCGTCCTTCGACATCAGCGGCTGGACGAGCAGCTACACCGGCGAGCCCATCCCCGCCGAGGAGATGCGCGACTGGGTCGACCGCACCGCCGAGCGCGTGCTGAGCCGCGCGCCGCAGTCGGTGCTGGACGTGGGCTGCGGCACCGGCCTCATCCTGCACGCGGTCGCGCCGCACTGTAAGCGGTACTGGGGCACCGACTTCTCGGCCGTGGCGCTGGCGCGGCTGCGGCGGGCGGCGGCCGATCCCGATCGCTTCCCCGGCGACGTGCAGCTGCACGAATGCGCCGCGGACCAGCTCGACCGGCTGCCGGACCAGCAGTTCGACGTCGTCCTTCTCAACTCGGTGGTGCAGTACTTCCCCGACGAGGAGTACCTGGCCCGGGTGATCGAGGGAGCGCTGCCCCGGCTCGCCCCGGGTGGCGCCGTCGTGGTGGGCGACGTCCGCAGCCTTCCGCTGCTCGAGGCGTTCCACGCCTCGGTCGAACTGCACCGGGCGGCACCCGACCTGAGCGCCGACGCGTTGCGGGGGCGGGTGCGGCGGCGGGCCGCCGAGGAGGAGGAGCTGGTCATCGACCCGCGCTTCTTCCTGGCGCTGCGGGCCCGGCTGCCCGGCATCGCCGAGGTGCGGATCCTGCCCAAGCGCGGCCGGTACGACAACGAGCTGACCCGTTTCCGGTACGACGTGATCCTCACCAGCGAACCGGAGGCCCCGCCTGCCGGCCTTTCCCCGCTCGACTGGCGTGCCGGCGGGCTCTCCCTCCCGGCCCTCCGGGAGCGGCTCGTCCCGGCCACCGCGGACGTCATCGCCGTCCGGGACGTGCCGAACGCGCGGGTTCGGCCCTTCGCCGACCTGGTGGAGCGGCTGGGCACCGCCGGGGGTACGGCCGCCGACCTGCGGCAGAGCCTGGCCGCCGGGTCGGCGGGCGCGGTCGATCCCGAGGAGCTGGCCGCCCTGGCCGAGCAGACCGGATACCGGGCGGAACCGGACTGGACCCGGCACGGCTCGGACGGCGCGTTCGACCTCGTGCTGCGCCGGCTGGACGGCGACGGGCACCCCGTGGCCTCGGCGCAGGCCTTCCTCCAGGCGGCTCCGGTGCCGCCCGGGCCGCTGTCCGCGTGGGTGAACGGCGCCGCGTCCCGCCGCGCCCGCAAACTGCAGCCGCACCTGCGTGCCGTGCTGGGCGAGAAGCTGCCCGAGTACATGCTCCCCTCCGTGTTCGTGTTCCTCGACGCGCTGCCCCTCACCCCCAACGAGAAGGTGGACCGCAAGGCGCTGCCCGAGCCCCAGGTCGTCCGCTCCGATCCGCGCACGCCCTACGAGGCGCCGCGGGGCGACCTGGAGCGGGACCTCGCCGAGATCTGGGAACAGCTCCTGCACCTGGAGGGGGTGAGCATCCACGACGACTTCTTCGAATCGGGCGGCCACTCGCTGCTCGCCACCCAGGCGATCTCGCGGATCCGGACCCGGCTGGGACGGGAGGTGTCCCTGCGCGACATCTTCGAGTATCGGACCGTCGCGGCGCTGGCCGCGTGGCTGGTGGACGGCGGCGCGGAGGGTGGCGGCCCGGTGCTCGTGCCCATCCCGAGGGCCGAGCGCGGCGGGGAACTCCCGCTGTCGTACGCGCAGGAATGGCTCTGCGTCGACCACCCGGTCGGCCCCGAGAGTCCCGCTCACAACGTGGTGACCGCCGCGCGGCTGCGCGGACGGCTCGACGAGGAAGCCTTGGCGCGCGCCTTCGACCACGTGGTGCGGCGGCACGAATCGCTGCGTACCCGCCTGGTCACGCGGCCGGCGGGGCCGGCACAGGTCGTCGACGCCACCGGTACCTGGCCGCTGACCCGGTCCCGCCTGGAGGGCGCCGCGTCCGGGGATCCGCACCAGGCGATCCGCGGCATCCTCGAGGAGGAGAGCAGCCGGCCGTTCCGCCTGGCGGAGGGCCCGCTGGTACGGGGGCGGCTGCTCACCCTCGGCGACGAGGAGCGGATCCTGGTGCTCACCGTCCACCACGCCGTCACCGACAACTGGTCGTACGGGGTGCTGCTGCAGGACCTGGCCGGCGCCTACGAGGCCCTCGCCGAGGGGCGGGAGCCGACGCTTCCGGAACTTCCGCTCCAGTTCGCCGACTTCGCGGCATGGCAGCGCCAGGCGTTCGAGAGCGGGGCGCTGGACGCGGACACCGAGTACTGGCGGCGTACCCTCGCGGAGCTTCCGCCGCCGCCGCGGCTGGACGATGTCCGGCTCCCGCACGAGGCGGCGCCGGCCGCCTCGGGCCACGCTTTCGAGCTGTCCCCGGAACTGACCGCCGCGCTGCGGGAGTTCGCCCAGCGCGAGGGCGCGACCCTCTTCATGGTGCTCCTGGCCGCCTTCGGCGCCCAGCTCGCCGCCTGCACCGGGAGCCGGGACCTCGCCGTCGACTTCCCCGTCGCGGGCCGGGACCGGCCGGAGACCGAGCAGCTCATCGGCTTCTTCGTGAACCCGTTGGTGCTGCGCGCGGATCTCGGCGGGGATCCCAGCTTCCGCGAGCTGGTCGGCCGGGCCCGGGAGCGGATCCTCGAGGCGTACGCCCACCAGAGCGTGCCGCTGCAACCCTTGCGCCGCGAGTTCGCGCCGCAGTGCGAACGGGTCCGCCTGGGGTTCAACCTGCTCAACGCGCCACTGCCCGCCGCGGTGCTGCGTGACGTCCGGCTGGAGCCGCTCGACGCCGACTGGGGTTTCGTACACGTGCCGCCGGAGATGGAACCGGGGGTGGTGGATCTCAGCCTCATCATGCTCGAGGACGCGGAGGCGCTGCGCGGAATCTGGATGCACGCCGTCGAACGCGTCGATCCACGGCTGGTCGGCCGGGTGACCCGCCAGTGGAGCCGGCTGCTGGAGATGGTGGTGGACGATCCCGACCGCCGGATCGAGGAGTTGTGCCGGCTCCTGCGGGAGGACGAGGTGCCCGCCACCGCGAGCGGCGCCGGCGCGGAGGGAAGCGAAGAGTGACGGAGCAGTGGTTCCGGGTGCCGCGGGCCCGGCCGGACGCGGCCACCCGCCTGGTGTGCCTGCCGTACGCCGGCGGGTCGGCCGCGGTGTACCGCACGTGGGATCAGCTCGTACCGAGCGACGTGGAGGTTCGTCCGGTCGAGCTGCCCGGCCGCGGCATGCGCATCGGTGAGCAGCCCTTCTCCCGCCTCCCCTCGCTGGTCCGTGCGCTGGCGGATGCGATGGAGCCGCTGCTCGACCGGCCCTTCGCACTCTTCGGGCACAGTCTGGGCGGACTGGTGGCGTTCGAGCTGGCACGGCTGCTGCGCCGCCGCGGGTGGCCCGTGCCCTGCCACCTGTTCGTGTCGGCTTCCGCAGCCCCCGCCCGGCGCCGTGAGCCGGTGCTGCACAACGCCTCCGACGCCGAGTTGAAGGCCCGGTTGCTCGAGTTCAACGGAACGCCGCGCGAGGTCCTGGAGAACGACGAGCTCATGGAGTTGATCCTGCCCGTGCTCCGTGCCGACTTCGCGGTCCTGGAGACGTACGAGTATCACGAGGAACCACCGCTCGACGTGCCGATCACGGTGTTCGGCGGTATCCACGACCGCACGGTGCGGCCCTCGGAACTGGAGGGATGGCGCGGGCAGTCGACCAGCTCGCGCCTTCGTCTGCTACCCGGCGATCACTTCTTCATCAACGGAATGGCTCTCGAAGTCGTACGGCTCGTCCTTGCCCACCTCACGCCGGTGCCCGTGCCGGTGCCGGTGCCGGGGAGCTAGGCCGGCCCACTTCACGGCCGGCCGCTCGGCGACGCCGTTCGCGGCGCGCCGGGCGGCGCCGGGCGACTTGGCCGGACAGACATGATCAGCATGCCGGCGGGCATGGGCAGCCGCGGGGCCCATGCCGGGCACGTTGCGCAGGTAGAGCGTGATGAAGAACAGGCCGCCGATCAGCGCGAAGTCCAGGACCGCGGCGACCGACGTGCTCCACCAGCAGCCCGGGAGTCGTTCGGCGGAGAAGGCGGCGCGCGGCACCCCGAGGGCGGTCACCCACATCCTCCTGCTGATCCCCCCTGCCGTCGGCGACGACACGAGAATTGAGACTCTGTGTTCAGAATCCTGAGTATCAGGAGTCAGCATCAAAGATCTATAAAGTGTCCGCGCATCCGCGCTTCCGCGGGTCGACGTTCGCCCGTCGAATCGGCGTAGCGTTCTGCAGACGTGGTTACCGTGAGGGGTGAACGACTTGGCCGATGTGTCATCCATGGGGTCCGGGCTATCCCGCCGACGGCGCAGGCTGTCCGACGAGGAAACCGAGCAACGCATGCTCCAGGCCGCAATGAGCATGATCAACAGCTCCGGCCTGACCGTGGGGCTGGACCACATCAGCTTCGAGGACGTCATCCGCCACGCCAGCGTCGCCCGGAGCGCCGCCTACCGCCGCTGGCCCTACAAGGACCTGTTCTTCAGCGACCTCCTGAAGGAACTGGCCAGGGGCGCCAACCCCGCCATCAGCATGTCCAATCCGGAGACGGCCGAGGCGGTCCGCCAGGTCATCCTCGACCATCTGGACTGGGTGGCGCAGCCCGGACTGCGGACCGCCCTGGTGGCGGAGGTGCTGCGCCAGGGGGCTCTCAAGGAGCTCCAGATCTTCTCCGACTCCCCGGAGTGGCGCACCTACCTCGCCCTGCAGGCCACCTTCGTGAGCCTGGCCGACAGCGAGCTACGGACCGAGATCCAGGCCTCCCTGCGCAAGTCCGAGGCCGACATGACCGCCGGGCTGGCCGCTGCCTACGAGCGGATCACCGAGTTGCTGGGCTGCCGTCTCCGCCCCGAACTGCAGGTCACGTACGCCGACGTCGCCCGTCTGACCACCGCCGCCACACGCGGCATGGTCATGATGGCGCCGGCCAGCCCCGAACTGGCCACCCACACCGTCCATGCCGACCCGTTCGGCGCACACGCACCCGCCGACTGGACACAGCTCGCACTCGCGCTCGCCGGCATCGCCATGACGTTCGTCGAGGCCGACCCCGCCGTCCACTTCGACGAGGAACGCATCGAGGCCCTCCGCACCGCGCTCACACCCCCACCACAGCAACGGCGCGCCCGCCGCAAGGGCATCTCGCAGCGGGCGTTCCGGACAGAGGAACCGCCCTTCACGTCCTAGCGCGAGAACCGCTCGCCCAGCCAGGAACCGACGCCGCTGAGCGCCGTCCTGGCCATTGCCGTGGGGTGACGCGGGGTGGACCCGGAGTGGAGTGACCCCCGAAATTCCGACACCTGGACACTGGGTGATTCGTCACCCCGCGCGCATGTGTTCGGTGTGAGCCACCACCAACCATCGGGTGTATGCGGACCCGCTGTTCGAGGGAGCCTGCCCAGGGACCCGTCGCCCAGGAGCCCGTCTCACGCCGGTCGGCGTCGTGCTGGGTGGTGGTCGACGTAGTGGCGCGCGGCGCGGACGCGGTTGCCGCAGCGGTCCGAGCACCAGCGGCGGGCGCCGTGGTTGCGGACGAAGAGACGGGTGCAGCCGGGTGCCGCGCACGCGGACAGACGTCCGCTCGGCGGGCCGGTCAGCAGTTCCACGCCGTCCTCGGCCAGCGTGGTGAGGGCCGCGGCGACGGGATCGTCGGCCGGGCGGCACACCGCCGCCACCGGGCCGGTTTCCTCCCAGTGGATCTCACGGACGGCGGGGGCCGCCGCGAGCGAGCTGTTGAGCGTGGACAGGGCTGCCGGGTCGGGGGAGGCGCCGTTGAGGTGGGCGTCGAGCAACTCCCTGAGCGAGCGCCGTAGTTCGAGCAGCTGATCCAGATCCTGGGCGCTGAGCTGGGCTCCGGAGGGGACCAACTCCCGGTCATACAGCCAGGTGGCCGCGCTCTCGGTGTCGAGCAGGCCGTCGTACGGGCCGCTCGGTCGGCTGAACTCGGTGTTGACCAGTGCCAGAGCGCCGTGGCGGTCCTCGCCGGGAGTCTGCGGCAGGGTCGTCGCGGGGGAGGATTCGGCAGCGTCCATGACCTAACGCTAGCACTTGAGAGTTTCCGTGAGGCTGGGATAGTGTCGACGGTGGCTAACGGGGAATGGGAATGTTTGCCGTTAGGTTTCCGTCAGGTCGGCCGGTCCCGGCTTCCGTTGTCAACTATGGGGATCCTTATGGAGAAGACAGACAAAGGGCTCACTTTACGGTTCATCACCCTGGCCATCGGCATGTTCGCCATCGGCACGGACAGCTTCGTGGTCGCCGGCATCCTGCCCAGCGTGGGCAAGGACCTCGACGTCTCCGTGCCCACCAGCGCGGAGCTCATCACGGCCTATGCGCTGTCCTACGCCATCCTCTCGCCCGTCGTGGCGGCGGTGGCCGCCCGCGTGCCCCGCAGGGTGCTGCTGATCAGCGGCCTGCTGGTGTTCATCGCGGGCAACATCGGTACCGGGCTCGCGCCCTCGTTCGAGGTGGCCATGGGCTTCCGGGTGATGGCCGCGCTCGGCGGTGCCATGTTCACACCGACCGCGGCCGGGGTCGTCGTCGCGCTCGCCGGGCCGGAGCGGCGGGGTACCGCCCTGTCCATCCTGTTCGGCGGACTGAGCGCGGCCACCGCCCTCGGTTCTCCGATCGGCACCGCGATCAGCGGATTCACCGACTGGCGCGGCACCATGGTCTTCGTCGCCGCGGTCGGTGTCGTGGCCGCGATCGCCATCTCCGTGGCCCTGCCCTCCGTGCCCAGCCCGCCGGCGGTGACGCTGAAGCAGCGTCTGTCGCCCGTCACCGATGCGAGGATCGCCCTGACGCTGCTGCTGGTCCTGGTCGGCTACAGCGGCCTGTTCATCCTGTACACCTACGTCAGCCAGGTCTTCGCCCCGGCCACGGACGGCAATGGCCGGACCCTGGCCTGGCTGCTGTTCGCCTGGGGAATCGCGGCCGTCGTCGGCAACATGACCTCGGGGCGCCTGACCGACAAGCTGGGCAATCGCGTTGTGATCAACACGGCCGGCGTCATCGCGGTCGCCGTGTTCGCCACCACCCCGTGGACCAGCCGGCACCTCGTGACCGCTTTCGTCGCCGTGATGCTGTGGGGCGCCTGCGGATGGGCGATGCTCGTCCCGATCCAGCACCGGCTCGCCGGGGTGAACCCCGCGGTCGCGCAGATGTCCATCTCCTTGAGCTCCTCGGCGAACTACGTCGGTGTCTCCCTCGCCCCCGTGGTCGGCCGCTTCCTGCTCGACCACGACGTGGACATGCGCTACCTGGGTGTGCCGTCGGCCGCGATCGTCGTCGTGGGCCTGTTGATCGGTGAGACGGGTTACCTGCTGATCAGGCGTCAGCTGCGGCAGGCCGAGGCGGACAGTGGTGCGGCTCCGGCCGAGGACCGGGCCGTCACGGCGCGCTGAGGGCGTGAACGCGCAGGGGCTTCGCGCGGACCGGACAGCGGTGCCGTGCGAAGCCCCTGTGGTGAGCCGGATGGTGACAGATCAGGCGATCCGGCCGCGCGGCTGTGGTTCCGGCACTCCTATCAGCCGGCTCACCTCGGCCGTCGCGGACTTGACGGCCAGTATGCAACGGTCACGGACGGGCGCCGGAAGGTGGGCCGGCTTGAGCAGGCCGAGCGAGCCCAGCACGGTGCCGTCCCACAGTACGGGCGCGGCGAAGGAGTCCCAGCCGCGTGCGCACTCCTGGAGGCCGATCGCGTACCCCTTGACCCGGATCTCCGTCAGGGAGGCGAGCAGTTGCTTGCGGTCGCGGTACACCCCCGGGCCGACGGTCGGGGGCAACTGCTCCGCGAGCACCCGGTGTTGCAGGTTGTCGGGCAGGTGCGCGAGGATCGCCCGGCCCGAGGCGCCGATCCGCAGCGAGCGGTTGACCCGCATGATCTCTCTGGGCGGCATGCCCAGTTCGGTCAGGTCGTGGGAGCCCACCGCCATGTCGATGCAGTGCCGCTGCGGGTGGCCCCAATTGGTCAGGCCGTACAGGAACACCATCCCGCCGTCGGCAGTCAGGCGCAGTTGTTCCAGGCACTCGCTGAGCGCGTCATGGTCCAGCCGGGGCGTCAGTGCCTGGGTGCCCAGCCGTGCGGCGGCGGGACCGAGCCGGTACCGGCCCCGGGCGACCTGCACGAACGCGCCCTGCTGGACACCGGAACGAAGGATCCGGTACACGGTGGAGTCGTCCAGCGAGGAGGCTCGGGCCAGTTCCGCGAGCCCGTGCACCTCGCCACCCAGCTGGGTGAAGGCGTTCTGCACGCGGAACACGCGCTCGGCGTGGCTCGTCCCGGCGGTGTGCGATGTGTTGGTGGGTTGGGTTTTCCGTTTGTTCTGCCGGGTTACGGCAAAATGGGTCTGTGTGGCTCCGGACTGGTGGATGGCACCATGGCGCACGGTATGGCCTCTCGACACAGAAATGGCGGCACGCAGCCGGTGGGGGGTCAGAGTCACCGAGTGATTTCAGTGACGGGTGCGCGTGTGTCTTGGCATGAAAGGCCGAGGTGTACGAAATGTGTCCGGTTGTGGTGCCATCAGGTGAGTTGCCAATGGCGCGAAATGCATGTCACAGCCCCCGTTTGTTCTTTGTGCAATTACTTGCCGGGCCGGCGAACGGATGGTTCCCCTGCCTGCCGCCGGCGAGCGCGGTGCGTTTCATTGGACGGTACAGGGATCCGACCGGTGGGGATGTGACCGGCCTCACTCTCTAACGGGTTCGGCTGGAATTTGCCGTGCCAATACTCCGCCTTGGTGTGGACCACAGAGCGCTGCGGGGCGGCGGGCGGAACGAAAGGCTCCGACCGGTGCGAAGGGCAGTCGTCATCAAGCCATCGAGCGATCAAGTCGTCGAGTCATCAAGTCATCGAGCCGGACAGGCCGGTGAGCTCCGCGCCGGCTTGGTGCAGCGTGACGGGCTCGTCCGGGCCGGCGGCCGGCCGTGCCACCGCCGCCACGAGGTCCGGGACCGGCCTGAGGTCGGTTGTCCACCACTCGCCCGCACGCCGGCCCGAGCCGTGCGCTATGCGCGCCGTTCGCTCCCGCGGCCGCACGCCCAGCCTGGTCAGGTCGCCCACGACGCCGGTGCCCACCGCCTTCAGAACGGCTTCCTTCCGCGTCCAGCAGCGCAGATAGGCGAGCGAGCGGCGCGGGCCCGAGGGCTCGTCGAACACATAGGTCCGCTCGTCCTCGCACAGGGTCGTCGGTGCGAGGACGTCCACGGGCATCGGCCGTACCCGCTCGATGTCGAGGCCCACCGGATGCCGTAAGGACAGCAGCAGGGCCGAGTAGCCCTCGCTGTGCGAGAGGCTGAGGTGCGCCGTGCCGTCCGCGAGCTCTGCCGCCGGCGGGCCGTGCCCGGTGTCACCGCAGCCGGGACAGGGCTCCCGGGTCAGTCGTACGTCCCGGGCGGACACCCCGGCGGCCGTGCCCACGATCCGCTTGGTCAGGGCTCGCGCCCAGACGAACCGGGCGCTGTGCGCCGGGAAGCGGTAGGCCGCGGCCCGCGCGTGTTCCGTCGCGTCGAGCAGTTCGGCGAAGCCCTCGGGCACCGCCGTGCCGTGCCGCCACCACCACAGTTCCACGTGTCCGGGCCCGGTCAGAGCGGCAGACGCCGCAGACGGGCGGACAGATGCTGCTGGAGCGGCTGCCCGACGGCCTCCAGTTCCTGTACGACCGTCAGTTCGTCCTCGTGGAGGGTGAGCCGGCGCCGGGAGGCGGTGACCGATTTCGCGTGCGGGGTGACGGCCATGTCCCGCGACGCCATCTCGATTTGGTTGCCCGAGATCCGGCCGACATACGTGGTCACGATCCCGATGGGATGGGCGACCACGGCCTCGAGGTAGCCGTCGGCGCCGACCCGCCACCAGCCCGTCTCGCGTCCTGACGGCCGCAGGGGCCGGCCCTCGGTGTCGGTCAGCCAGGCACGCGCCTCGTACCGCAGGAAGGGCCGGCCGTCATGACTGAAGGTGATCTCCTGCTCGTAGGAGAAGCCGTCGGCCAGGGTGTCGTATCCACCGCTGCCGGACCCGCGCCAGCTGCCGAGCAGGGCGAGGGCGGGTGTGATCCACGGATGGGGCTGCGGGCCCTCGCCCGCTGCCCGGCTGTCGGGGAATGGGGTCTGTGTGCTGTCCAACTCTGCTCACTCCGCTGTGTCGGCCCGTACCGGCGGTACCGGAATCAGCTGTGCCCGGAATCAGTCGTACCGGAAGCAGCGTAACGGGATGCGAGCCGATTTTCTGCAATAGTGGCCCCTTTTCTCGGCACATGAGAAACCAGGGACTTCGCGGTGGTCGGCGATTGGTCGGCGATATTTCTCGGCCACCGAGAAAACGGGCGGGTTTTCTCGGCGGCCGAGAATGCGCAGGTGGCGGGCGGTCAATAAATGATTGACGGATGGTCGGGACGTCTTGTTACGCTACTCGTGCCGGATTTTCATCCGGAGATCTTTGTTGGTGGACGGGGGCTTTCGTGTATGACGTCATTGTTGTAGGCGGGCGAATATCCGGCGCATCCACGGCTCTGCTGCTGGCGCGGCGCGGCCACCGGGTGCTGCTGGTCGACCGGGCGCGTTTTCCGAGCCCGACGTCGTCGTCCACGAATCTCATCCATCCACCGGGCGTCCAGCGGCTCACGCAATGGGGCGTCCTGGACCGGCTGGGCGGCCACGCGATTCCGCGGATCAGCCGTTACCGTCTGGAGAGCGGACCGGTCCGGCTCGAGGCCCAGCTGCCCGCCGTCGAGGACGTGGACTACGCGCTGTCGCCGCCTCGCGTCGAGCTGGACGAGGCACTGGTGCGCTGCGCTGCCGACGCCGGCGCCGAAGTGCGCGAGGAGACCTCCGTCCAGGAGTTGCTGCGCGACGCCGACGGCACCGTCGTCGGTGTCGTGGGCACCGCCAAGGGCTCGGGCCGCTTCCAGGAGAAGGCAACCGTCGTCATCGGCGCCGACGGCAAGAACTCCAAGGTGGCCCGGCTGACCGGCGCCGACCTGTACCGCGCGGAACCGGTGCTGAGCAAGAGCCTGTGGACGTACTGGGAGGGGCTGCCGCAGACCTCGCTCGTCCGCACCTACCGCAAGAACCGCCGGCATCCCTTCACCTGGCCCACCCACGACGGGCTGTCCATCGTCGGAGTGGCCTGGCCCACGGCGGACTTCCCCTCACCGGGCAGCGACGAGGCGACCGACCGGACGGTCATCGCCGCCCTGGCCGACGTCGACCCGGAGCTCGCCGAAGAGGTCCGGGCGGGCCGGCGGGCCGGTCGCTGGCTCACCGGTTCCGTCCCCAACTTCCTGCGCACTCCGCACGGTCCGGGCTGGGCCCTCGTGGGGGACGCCTCCGCCACCCGGGACCCGATCACCGCGTCCGGCATCACCCATGCCGTGCTGGGTGCCGAACTCCTCGCGGACGCCGTGCACCGGGGCCTGTCGGGCGGCCGTGGCATGGACCTGGAGCTGGCGTCGTACGCCCGAGCCCGGGACGCGCTCGTAGGGGACCACTACGACTACACCCGGGACTACGCGCGCATCCTCGACCACACGCCGGAGGAGCGGGCGCTCATCGAGGCGATGAGCCGCAGCCCCTGGCACGCGCGCGGCATGATCGGCTTGTTCGCCACGGTCGTTCCGCCGACCGAGTTCTACTCCCGTCGTACCTTCCGCGAACTGTTCGACTTCCTCGACGAGGGCGGACTCCCGCCGAAGATCCGCATGTTGCGCTGGCTGCTGCACGCCGTCCCCGGCCGGCCGGAGGCCACGGCCCGGCTCGCCGACCGGCTGCTGGCGGCCCGGCTCGGCCTGATGGGTGAGCTCCTCCTGCGCAGCACGGCCGTCTGAGCCGCGCCCAAGTACGACCCGGCCCTTTTCTGCCCCTCGACGACACGCACGCGCACCGACGCCGTTGTGCGGCTGCTCGGGGCACAGCCTCGTGACACCTCGTTCTGGAGGACTCTCACCATGACCGGTACGCAGCAGTACGCGGGTCCCGTTCTTCTCTTCCCCGGCCAGGGCGGCTTCGACGGTGCCGCGCTGAGCCGCGCGGCCGACGGCTACCCGCAGGTGCGGGCCGTCTTCGAACAGATCGACACCGTGACCCGGCAGTTCCACGGCCGGGACCTGTCCCCGGCTCTGTTCCGCGACACCCCCGTGGAACTGACCGAACTGCTGAAGGACGAGCCCTGGGTGTCCCAGCTCGCCATCTACGGGGCCTCTCTGGCGGCCCACCGTGTGCTGACCGAGCACGGCGTACGGCCGTCCGCCCTGGTCGGCCACAGCCTCGGCGAGATCACGGCGCTGGTGGCGGCGGGCGGCTACTCCGTCGAGGACGGCGCCCGGATCGTACTGCGCCGCACCGCCGCCATCGCCGGGCGGGACGGAGGCACCGGAGCGATGGTCGCACTCGCCGTCTCACCCTCCCGCGCCCGGCACCTGATCGGACTCGTGGACAGCGAGCGCCTCGCCGTCGCCACCGAGAACCATGCCGCGCAGACCGTGCTGAGCGGTGCTCGCGAGGCCATCGACCAGGTCAAGGCCATCGCCGAGCAGCTCAGGATCGGCTGCGCCGAACTGGACGCCGCGTTCGCGTTCCACAACCCTTCGCTCGCCTCCGTCGCACCCGACTTCGCCGCGGCCGTACGGGACCTGCCGCGCGGCACGCTGAGCGTGCCCGTGTACTCGCCGATCCTGCAGCGCTTCTACGACCGGGGTGAGAGCCTCGGCGACCGGCTCGCCGACCACTTCACCCTGCCCGTGCGGTTCTCCTCGGCCATCGCCTTCCTCCACGAGCACGGTGCGCGCACCTTCGTGGAGGCCGGCGGACGCGCCGCCCTCACCTCGCTGGTGCCCAAGATCCTGGGCGCCCCCGACGACCTCACCGCACTGTCCACGCTGTCCGTGGGCCGCGGCAACACCCTGCGGCTGCCCGACACACTGGCCGAGCTCCAGCGGGCGGGCCTGGCGGCCGGCGACGGACTGGAGTCCCTGCGCCAGTACCTGGCGCCCGAGCTGACCGCCGCCGAGTTCTCCACCTTCTGGACCACCACCGGCCACGAGATCACCGCGCTGGTGAACCAGCGGCTGTCGGACTTCCGTACCGCGCCGCAGGACGACGCGGTCGGCACGGCGGACACGGGCGCTGCGGAGCCGGGTGCCGACGGCGTGCCGGGTGCGGCTGTGGTCGGTGTGCCGGGGCGGGACGAGGTGTTCGTGACGGTGCGGGGGTTGTACGCGCGTGCGTTGGAGTACCCGGAGGAGGTGTTCACGCCGGGTGTGCTGCTGGAGGCCGAGTTGGGGGTGGACTCGGTGAAGCAGGTGGAGTTGTTGTCGCGGGCGTCGGAGCACTTCGGGCTGCCGGCGCGGGGTGCGGACTTCCGGCTGGCGGACTTCGAGACGCTCGACAAGATCGCCGACCTCATCCACCACGAACTCGGCGCCCTGCGCGGTGCCGTGGGTGCCGAGCGGCCGGACGCCGGTGCCGAGGGCGTGCCGGGTGCGGCTGTGGTCGGTGTGCCGGGGCGGGACGAGGTGTTCGTGACGGTGCGGGGGTTGTACGCGCGTGCGTTGGAGTACCCGGAGGAGGTGTTCACGCCGGGTGTGCTGCTGGAGGCCGAGTTGGGGGTGGACTCGGTGAAGCAGGTGGAGTTGTTGTCGCGGGCGTCGGAGCACTTCGGGCTGCCGGCGCGGGGTGCGGACTTCCGGCTGGCGGACTTCGAGACGCTCGACAAGATCGCCGACCTCATCCACCACGAACTGAGCGGCCATCGGCTCCAGGGCGCATCGGCGTGAGCGGGCGGACCGGAGGAACGACGTCCATGAAGGACCTGACCGGCAAGATCGCACTCGTCACGGGCGGCGCCCGCAATGTGGGCAAGGCCATCGCGGCCACCCTCGCCGACCATGGCGCCCACGTCCTCGTCAACTACTTCCACTCGCACGAGCAGGCCAAGGAGACGCAGCGCGAACTGCGCGCCCGCGGCGCCCAGGTGGACCTGCTCCGCGCCTCCGTGGCCCGCCCCGAGCAGGTCGACCGGATGTTCGCCGAGATCGATGAGCGGTTCGGGCGGCTCGACATCCTCGTCAACAACGCGGCCGACGGCGCGCTCGTCCCCGGCCCCGAGGTCACCGACGCCCATCTGGACAAGGCCCTCGACACCAACCTCAAGGGCGGCCTGCGCTGCGCCCGGGCGGCCGCCCCGCTGATGCGACGGGCCGGCGGCGGTTCCATCGTGAACATATCCGCCCTCGGCGGCTCACAGCTCGTCATGGCGAACTACCTGGCCTGCGCACCCGCGAAGGCCGCGGTCGAGGCTGCCGCCCGCTACCTGGCCGTCGAGTTCGCGCCCTTCGGCATCCGGGTGAACACCGCTTCGGCGGCGATGCTGGTCAGCGAGGTCGCCGACGCCTTCCCCGACGCCGAGGCGATGCAGGCAGCCGTCGCGGCGAGCACACCGCTCGGACGCCTGGGCACGCCCGAGGAGTTCGGCGAGCTCGTCGCCTTCCTCGCCTCCGACCGGGCCCGCTGGATCACCGGCCAGGTGGTCCTGGCCGACGGGGGCCTGTCCCTGGGCGCACCGCTGCTGTCGCCGCCCGCGACCGCACCTGCCGATCTTGTGGCGCCGGAGGCGGTCAGCGCCGGGATCGCCGGCACGGGTGCGGGGGCTACGGCCATGGGGGCGACGGTGCAGGCTGCGCCGCCCGCGACCGCACCTGCCGCCCCTGTGGCGCCGGAGGCAGTCAGCGCCGACACCGCCCGCACGGGCGCGGCGGCTACGGTCGTCGGGGCGACGGCGGCTGCGGCCACGCGGGCCGCGGAGAGGGTGGAGGCTGCGCCGCCTGCGACCGCATCCGCCGCGTCGCTGCCCGTCCCCCTCGCCTCGGCGGAGGCGGACGCGGGTAGTCCCGAGGATGACGAGATCGCCGTCGTCGGCATGGGGCTCGTCGTCAGTGGTGCCGACAGTCCCGAGGCGTTCTGGCGCCTGCGCACCACCGGCCGTGAGCTGTTCATCGAGGTGCCCGAGGACCGGTGGGACCGGGCCCGGTTCTCGTCGCCCGATCGGTCCGCCGAGGACAAGTCCTACCAGGACACCTGCGTGTTCATCACGGACTTCGAGCCGGGCCGCGCCGTACTCGACGGGCTGTCCCAGTCACCGGACGAGACCGAGCTGACCACCCTGTGGCTGCGGCACTCGCTGGTCCAGGCCCTGGACGGGGTGCGCGTCGGCGACACCGACCGCTTCTCCTTCCACGTGGGCTACACCGCCGACGGCAGCCAGCACCTGGAGGAGGCGGGCGTCCTGCACGCCGTCCGGCATCTCACCGCGGACATCGCCGCCGGCCCGGACTTCACGCAGGAGGCACGCGCCCGCATCGTCGGCCGCGTCGACAAGGTCCTGTCCGGCCGCTACCACCGGGGTGCCACCGACGCGCCGCGGTTCCTGCCGCACCAGGTGGGCCGTACCGCGATGGCGGGCATCCTGCCGGACGACACCCAGCTCCAGATGGTCGACACGGCCTGCTCCTCCTCGCTGTACGCCATCGACATCGGCATCAAGGGCCTGCTGATGGGCAAGCAGGACATCGCGGTGTGCGGCGGCGCCTTCGCGCTGGCTCCCCGCGGGACCGTGCTGTTCTCCAAGCTCAAGGGCCTGTCCCAGCGGGGCGCGGTGCACGCGCTGGACGCCGAGGCGGACGGCGTGATCTTCGCCGACGGCGCCGGTGTCGTCGTACTGAAGCGGCTCAGCCGGGCCAGGGCCGACGGGGACCGCGTGCTGGGCGTGCTCAAGGCGTTCGGGTCCTCCTCGGACGGCAAGGGCAAGGCGATCTACGCACCCAGCTCCACCGGGCAGAACCTGGCCGTGGAGCGGGCCCTTGCGGCCGGCGGTCTCGACGGGGCCGAGGTCGACTGGATCAACGCCCACGCCACCGGAACCCCGGCTGGTGACCTCGCGGAGTTCACCACGCTCCGGGAGCACTACGGCAACACCCGCTCCACCGCCGTCACCTCCAACAAGTCGCTGATCGGACACACCGGTTGGGCCGCGGGAGTGGTCTCGCTCATCGAGTCGGTCCTCGCGCTGCAGGGGGAGACCATCCCCGGCCAGTACCGGTTCTCCTCCGCCCCCAAGACGTTCGAACTGGACCGCACCCGGCTTGAGATCTCCGGCGGCCCGCGGCCCTGGCCCGCCGTCCCCGGCCGGGCGCGCACGGCGGCGGTCTCCGGCTTCGGGTTCGGCGGCACCAACGCGCACCTGATCCTCACGGAGGAGACGGAGGAGACGCAGGAGACGCACGAGTCGGAGGGCCTTGACGTCGAGCAGACGGAGCGTCGTACCGCCGCCGCGGCCCGGGCCGGGACCGACCGCATCGCGGTGGTGGGCTGGTCGGCCAAGCTGCCCGGGGTCGAGGACCGTGACCAGGTCCTGCAGTGGCTCTCCGGTGACCAGGACATCGAGCGGAGCTTCGGCGAGCAGTATCCGGCGCCGCCGTTCCAGCAGGTGCGGATGCCCCCGGCCACCGTACGGACCATCGACCGCTGCCAGTTGATGATCCTGGCCTGCGCCCACGACCTGCGCGACCAGCTGGGCGACTTCTGGCAGCGGCACACCGGGCGCACCGGTGTCGTCGTCGGCCACATGGGTCCCACCCGCGCCGCCATGCTCTACGCCAACCGCTGCTACCTCGACGACATCGAGCACGCCCTGCGCCAGGACCCCGAACTCGCCGGCACCCCGCAGCTCACGCCGCTGCTGGAGGGGCTGCGTGAACGGGTCCGCTCCCTGGTTCCGCCGTCGACCGAGGACTCCTTCCCGGGGATGATGCCCAACATCATCTCGGCCCGCGTCGCCAACTACTTCGACCTCAAGGGCCCGAACATCACCGTGGACGCGGGACTCGCCTCCACCGTGACGGCGTTCGCGACGGCCGTCCGCTATCTGCGCGGCGGCGAGCTGGACTTCGTGCTCGCGGGCGGCATCAACGGCAACAGCCTGCCCGAACTCCAGGGTCTGCTCAGCGATGTCTTCGAGGAGCCGGTGGAACCGGCCGAGGGCGCCTTCCTGTTCGGGCTCACCACGGAGCGCGCCGCCAGGGAGGCCGGACTGCGCATCCTCGGCATCGTCGACGAGGCCGATGTACGCGGCGCCGGTGCCGGTGAGACGGCACCGAATGTCCTCGACTGCGGCTCGCGCGGCGGTTACGGCCACTACCTCGGCGCCGCGGGCGGGCCGCAGATCCTGCGCGCCCTCCAGCGGACCGGCACCACCACCCGCATCCACTGCCGGGAGAACGGCCACGACATGGCCACCCATCTCGTCGTCTTTGCCGGAGACGCGGTGCGGGACCCGCAGGGCCCCGGCCCCGTGCAGACCGAGGCCGTGAGCAATGCCGTGACCGAGGCTGCGACCAACGCCCCGACCACTGCCTCCGCCGACCTGGTCGAGCGGTACGCCGTCACACTCACCCCGGCACCCGCGGCACCCCGCGGCCCGGTGCCCGCGGCGGTGCCCGACGGTGCGCTGATCCTCACCGACCGGCCCGACCTCGCCGAGCGCCTCGCCCGACGGGCCCGGGACTGCACGGTGTTCAGCACCACGCCCGTCACGGGCGAGCGGCCCGCGGTACGGCAGGTGACGAGCGACCCCGAGAGCGTGCGCGCGGCCCTGGACTCGCTGGGCCGCCCGGTACGCCATGTCCTCCTGGTCACCGACCTGATCGCGTCCGCGCCGCCGCGCACCGCGCTCACCGCGGACCACCTCGGTCTGACCGCCCTGCACGACCTGGCCTTCCTCGTCGTACAGCAGCGCTACGCCGACCTCGGCGAGTCGCCGGCCTCCGTGGTGTTCGCCCTGCTCGGCGCCGAGCCGCAGGGCACCGCCCACCCGCTCGCCGGACTTTTCACCGGCCTGCTGAAGTGCGTGCGCCTGGAACGCCCCGACGCCGACTGCTTCGCCCTGCTGACCGCCACCGGCGACCCGGACGCCGCGGCGGAGCTGATCGCGGCCGAACGCGCCTGCGAGCGCCCCTTCCCGGTCGTCCACCGCGACGGGGAACAGCGCCGGGTGCCCACCCTCACCGCACGGCCGGCCACCACTGCGGACCGCCCGGCCCCGCTGGACCGGGAGTCCGTGGTGGTCGCCCTCGGCGGGGCCCGCGGCATCACCGCCGAACTCCTCACGGCGGTCGCCGAGCGGTACGGCAGCCGTATCTACGCGCTGGGCAGCAACCCGGTCGACAGCTACCCGGCCGCTGCCTTCGAGGGCACGGACGAGGAGTTCGCGGCCACCCGGGCCCGGTACATCCGCGAGCAGCTCACGGCCGGCGGCCGCACCGTCGCCGAGATCAACAGGAGCTTCGACCGCATGGCCGACGCGCGAGCCGCCCGGCGGAACCTGGACCGTATGGCCCGGCACAGTGGTGCGGGGCGGGTGACGTACCTGCACTGCGACGCGCGGGAAGAGGAGTCGGTGCGCCGTGCCCTCGACACCGTCCACGCCGCGCACGGCCGGATCGATCTGCTCGTCAACGCGCCCGGCCTGAACCGCTCGGCGCTGATCCAGGACAAGGACTTCGACGAGTTCCGGCGCATCCGTGACCTCAAGCTGGTCGCGCATCGCCACCTGCACCGCGCGCTCGCCGGACGTCCGCCGCGCCTGTGGTGCGACTTCGGGTCCCTGCTGGGCTACTTCGGGCAGCGCGGCGAGCCGGACTACGCGTCCGGCAACGACTACCTGGCCACAGCCGCCGCCTACGCCGCCAAGGCGACCGGCAGCGACGAGTTCGTCATCGGCTGGACCCTCTGGGACGAGGTCGGGATGGGCGCCGACGAGCTGACCCGCGAGTACTTCAAGCGGGCGGGCTCCTACAGCCACATGCCGGTCGCCGAGGGCATCCGGCACTTCCTGGCCGAACTGGGCACCGCCGACCGCACCCCCTCGCTCGTGCACATGGGGGCGGCGGAACGGGCCACGGTGGAGTCGTTCTACCCCGGTTATCTCGCCGTGGGGCAACCGGCGGTCGCCGCCGCACTGCAGTCCCCGGCCGCCCCCACCGCCCCCGCCCGTGGCCGGTTCTATCTGCGCCGTACGACGCCGCCGGACACCGGCGACCGCGACGGCACCCTGAGCTTCGAGTGCCCCTTCGACCTGGACACCGACGGCTACCTCACCGGGCACCTGGTGCGCGGAGTACCCACGCTGCCCGGCACCTTCGTCACCGAGATCGCGGCCGAGGCCGCCCTCGCCCTCGTACCGGACGGCTGCGTGGTCGCCTTCGAGGATCTGCGCTTCCTGCACTTCCTCCAGGTCCGGGAGGGCGTCTCGCAGGCGCCCAAGCGGATCACGGCCCGCATCACCGACCGGGTCGGCGACCTGACCACCGTGGAGGTCTCCGTCACCCATGATGTGATCGCCCCGTCCGGAGTGCTGCTGGTGTCGGACAAACCGCACTTCACCGTGCGGGTCCTGGTCGCCGGCGCCTTCCCCACGGCGCCCAAGTGGCAGCGGTGGGACGACGAGGACGAGCAGCCCGTCGTGGACCCGTACCACGTGCCGTCGGCTCCGGTCCTGCTGAGCGGGCCCTTCCGGGCCACCACCGACACCCGGCGCCACCGGCTGGGCGCCCGTTCGGTGTTCCGGCCGGAGCTGGACCCGGCCACCGGCCCCTGGCGGCAGTTCCTGATGCCGACCGTGCTGCTGGACGCCCTGGCGCGGACCGGGGTGCTGGACCCGGTGGACGGGCTCGTCCCGGTCGCCGCCCCGCTGTCCGTCCGCCGCATCGATCTGTACCAGAGCGCCAACGACCTGGAACTGGCGCAGACCCACGGAGCGCTGGACCTGTACGTCACCCAGCCCGGGTTCTCGGCCGCGCCCCGGTCCGGCAACCGGTTCGTCGCCGTCGCCCCCGGCGGGCACGTCGTCGCCCAGATGAAGGACCTGGACGCCACCGTGATCGGGTACCTCGACCCGGACACCGGCGAGGTGCGTCCGCCCGCGCAGGGGCCGGCCGGGAACGCACCGGGGTCGGCAGGGACAAGGGGGCGTACCGCATGACCACGCATGTGGACCTCCCGGTCCTCGACGACCGCACCGGGGACCGGCCGGCGTCCGCCGTCGACGACGGAGCCGACCCCATGACCCGTCCGGTGCGCCGCATGCTGTGGCGGCTCGCCCCCGCCCCGGCCCCCGACAGCCCCCGCGACCTCGGCGGCCGGCAAGTGCTCGTCCTGGGCGGCACCCCGGACGACGCGGAGCGGGTGCGCGGCGAACTGCGCGCCCGGGGGCGACCGTGCTGCCCGGCGCTTCGGCCGCCGCCGGCCCGGTGCCCGACACCGTGGTCGACCTGACGCTCGCCGAGCGGTTCTCGGCCGACGCCGGCAGCGGCCGGTGGCGTACGGCACTGCTGCGCACCTTCGACGCGCTGCGCCACTGCTACGCCGAGTGGAGCCAGGAGACCTCCGCGCGGCGGCTCACCTACCTCGCTGTCACGTACCAGGGCGGCGGCATGGGGTACCACCCCGACGACGACATCGCCCAGCCGCTCGGCGGGCTGTGGGCCGGCCTGGCCAAGACGCTGCACCGGGAGCTGCCCAACTGCCGGGTCCGGATCCTCGACATCGCCCTCGACGCGCGCGTCGGCCTGCCCGAGCTGGTCGGCGACGAGCTGGGCCGCCCGGGCCTGAGCGAGATCGGGCACCGGGACGGACTGCGCTGGACCCTGACGCCGGACGCCGTACCGGCGGGGCCGCCTGCCGTGCGCCTCGGCCCGGACGACACCGTGCTGATCAGCGGCGGCAGCCGGGGCATCGGCATGGCGCTGGCCCGGCGGCTGTGCGCCGAGTTCGGGCCGCGGGTGGTGGTGACCGGACGTGGGCGGCTGCCCGCCGAGGACACCTGGGACGACCACACCCCCGAGCGGCTCGCCGAGCACCGGGCCGCGCTGTGGGCCACGCACCGGCAGGGGCGCGCCGTGGCCGACATCCGCCGCGACATCGGGCGCGCTGAGAGCACCTGGGAACTCGTCGGCCATCTGCGCTCCGCCCGCGCCGAGGGACTGCGCCTGGACTACCGGCAGTGCGACTTCACCGACACCGACCAGGTGCGGGAGCTCGTCGCCGAACTGCCCGGCCTGACCGTCGTGGTGCACAACGCGGGCGTGGACCGGCCGACCCGGCTGCCCAACAAGTCCGACGACGACGTGGTCGCCGTGGTCGCGACGAAGGTCGACTCCTTCGTCCACCTGGTACGGGCCGTGCGCGACCGGCCGCTGAAGCTGCTGTGCACCGTCGGCTCGCTCACCGGGCGGCTCGGCGGCATGGTCGGCCAGTTCGACTACGCGGCCGCCAACGAGTGCCTGGCCCGCCTGGGCCTGTGGGCCGGGCGGCAGCTGCCGTACCCGGTGATGACGCTGGCCTGGCCGACCTGGGCCCGGCTGGGGCTGATCTCCAACTTCGAGGCCAGCCTGCGCTACATGGCGGCGCTCGATGTCTTCGAGGGACTGGACCACTGGCAGGCGGAGCTGCTCGCGGGCAGCCGCGGCGAGATCACCTTCGTCGGTCCGCTGGGCCGCGCGCTGGACCCGGTGCAGGCCGTCGGCTACCCGGTGCCGCCCTCCCTGCCCGGTTACGCCGAGACCTACCCGAAGGTCTTCCACCTGGGCGAACCGGAGGTGTTCCAGCCGCACGAACGCCTCTGCTGCATGGTCACGTTCGACCCCGCGACGAGCCCGGCGATCGGCGACTTCACCGTCCACGGCGCGCCCGCCGTGCCCCTCGGCATGCTGCTGGAGAGCGCCGTGCGCGGCGCGGAGTGGGTGACCCCCGCCGACCTGCCCGACCACGCCCTGCACGCGGTGGAGGGCCTGCGCGTCCCGTGGAGCGTGCTGCGCTGTGCGGATGGCGGCGGGCCGCTGCGGCTGCGCCGGGACATCCGGGCGCGGCAGAGCCCGGACGGCCGCTGGCAGGTGGACGTCACCTTCCGCAGGGCGGGGCCGGCCGGGGCCACGACGGCGGGGGAGACGGGCGCGGACGACGTGGACACCGCGCGTCTGCGGCTGGTCTTCGGCGCACCGGCGGCGCGGCGGCCGCCGCCGCACAGGACGCCGCGACCCCGCGCGAACGCCCGTCGGCCGAGGGCGGCGCCGACGCCGCCCGCACCACCCTGCTCACCGCCACGCCCGTGCTCCATTGGCACGGAGTGGTGGTGCCGGTGGCGCGCTGGCGCCCCGACGGCCGGCACCGGATCGTCGCCGAGGCGGGCCGCTGCACGGCACCCGACCTGTGGGTGGTGCCGCAGCCGCCCGCGTGCCTGGTGCCGGTCGCCGCGGTCGAGAACATCGTTCGCGCGGTCACCGAACGCACCCCCGGACTGTCCGTCACCCACGAACCGCTGACGATCCGTCACCTCTCCTTCCCGGCGGCCGACGCACCTGTCGGCGGACCAGTCCGGCTCGAAGGAGACCCGGCACTCGGTGTCTGGCGTGCGCGGCACGCGGACACCGGTCAGACCGTGGTCCGCGTCCGCGGACTCGCGGCCAACCGCATCTGATCCCTCTGATCCCTCTGACCTCTCTGATCCCAGGAGTTCACGACATGAGCGACACCAAGCCCGTCAGCGCCAACCGCAAGCTGCTGGAGCACTACTACGAGGAGTGCCTGAACAAGGGCAACCTCGATGCCGTCTACGAAAAGGCCATCCCGGAACACATCAGCCACGGCACCCGCGCCGACGGCTTCGAGGGCGTGGAGCACCTCAAGGAGTGGGTCCGCATCCAGCGCGCCTCCTTCCCCGACCTGCACGTCGTCGTCGACGAATGGATCGAGGAGGGTGACAAGGTCGTCCAGCGGTTCACCGCCCGCGGCAGCCACTCCGGCGAGGACTACTACGGCATCCCGGCCAGCGGCCGGAAGATCGAGATCTCCGGGATCGTCATCGACCACTTCGTCAACGGCAAGATCGTCGAGAGCTGGTTCTCGATGGACGGCATGGAACTCGCCCAGCAGCTGGGCGCGCTGGGCTGACCCGGGCGCGGAGCCGGCCCACGGCTCCGCCCGCCGACCCGGACGGCCGGGGGCGTTCCCGTCGATGCCCGCCCCCGGCCGTCCGTGACCACCCTCTTCGCGCGGCCGGCACACCCGATCCGTACGCATGAGGCCCCAGGAATCCGTACGTATGAGGCCCCCAGGAAGGGGAAGGCACGATGACACAGCGCTCGACCGCCCTCGTCACCGGGTGTTCGTCGGGGATCGGACGGGCCACCGCCCTGCGCCTGCACGCCGCCGGCCATCGGGTGTACGCCACCGCCAGGAAGCCCGAGACGCTCGACGAACTGGCCGCGCGCGGCCTGCGCACCCTGGCCCTCGACGTCACCGACCCGGAGTCCGCCAAGGCCGCGGTCGAGGCCGTCGAGGCCGAGCACGGCGCGGTGGACGTCCTCGTCAACAACGCCGGATACGGGCTGTCCGGGACCTTCGAGGAGACCCCGCTGGAGCAGGTGCGCGATCAGTTCGAGACCAACGTCTTCGGCCTGGTCCGGCTCACCCAGCTGGTGCTGCCCGGCATGCGCGCCCGCGGCCGCGGCACCGTCGTCAACGTCTCCTCCATCTTCGGGCGGTACGCGGCCCCGGGCGGCGGCTACTACCACGCGAGCAAGCACGCCGTCGAAGCCCTAAGCGACGCACTCCGGCTGGAGGTGGCGACCTTCGGCATCAAGGTCGTCCTCGTCGAACCCGGACCCGTGCGCACCCCCTGGGGACAGCGGTTCATGGACCACATCCCGGAGGGAACGGCTCGCGCCGGATCCCCGTACCGCCGCTTCCACGAACGGACCGCGGCCTACTACGACGCCATCTACAACGGCACCCGCCGCACGCTCGCCGGCACGTTCGCCATCGAGGCCGAGCAGGTGGCCGGCACC
The DNA here is from genome assembly GCF_025642155.1 of Streptomyces sp. HUAS 15-9. Lineage (NCBI taxonomy): Bacteria > Bacillati > Actinomycetota > Actinomycetes > Kitasatosporales > Streptomycetaceae > Streptomyces > Streptomyces qianjiangensis. Next base: position 6,655,884 of record NZ_CP106798.1, read on the forward strand.
ATCGTCCGGGCCGTCGGGTCCCGCTCCCCGCGCTCGCGCTATCCCGTCGGCTTCCTGGCCGCGAGCACCTTCGCGCTGCGTCGGCTGACCCCGGACCGGATCTTCGACAACGCGTTCATACGGCGGCAGTTCCCGGTCCCGTGAGCGGCGTGACTGCCATGAGCGGCATCAGCGGACCCGGCAGCTCCCCAGGCGAACCAACGAGGTGACGAGAGACATGACCACCCTGGCACCGACCCCCGCGACCGCCCCGCGCGGCGCGGTCGCCCCCGGCCCACGGGGTGTACCCCTGCTGGGCAACCTGCCCCAGTGGAAGTCCGACACCGCCCAGTTCCTGCTGCGCGCCCAGCGTGACCACGGAGAGGTGGCCCGGCTGCGCCTCGGCCCGTACACGGTGCACCTGGTGACGGCTCCCGACGCCGTGGGACGGGTCCTGAAGGAGAACAGCGCCAACTACACGCGCGGCGTCCTCTACGAACAGTTCCGGCTCGTCATGGGCAACGGGCTGCTCACCACCGACGGCGACTACTGGAAGGCCCACCGGCGCGCTGTCCAGCCGGTCTTCCTGCGCAAGGCGGTCGCCGCCATCGGCCCCAACGTGGTGCGCGCCACCCGGGAGATGCTCGACGACTGGGAGGTCCGCGCCCGCCGCGGCGAACCCGTCGACCTGGTCACCGAGACCCTGCGCCTGACCCTCGTCACACTCAGCCGCTCGCTGTTCGGCTACGACATCCGGCCCGCCACGCCGATCCTGAAGGACATCGTCGACAACGTGATCGAAGTGATGTTCAAGCACGGCTCGGTCGCGGAGATGCTGCCCGCCTGGGTGCCGACCCGGCGCAACCGGCTCATCGCCCGCGACCGGCGGATCTTCACCCGGCTCGTCACCGAGATCCGCGACAACCACGCGGCCACCGGTCAGGGGCCGCTGATGGAGCTCATCGAGGCGGCCACCGACCCGGCCACCGGCGCGCGCTGGACCGACGACGAGATCCGCGACGAGATGCTCACCATCTATCTCGCGGGACACGAGACCACCGCCGTCGCCCTGCTGTGGACGCTGGTCTCCCTCGCCAACCACCCGTCCGTCACCGAGGAACTCGACGACGAGCTCGCCCGGGTGCTGGGCGACGCCGAGCCCACACCCGAGGACGTGGAGCGGCTGCCGTACACCGGTCAGGTCGTCGACGAGAGCCTGCGGATGTACCCGCCGATCTGGATCTACCCCCGGGACGCCGTCGCCGACGACGAGCTGGGCGGCTTCCACATCCCCGGCGGCTCCTCCGTCCTGCTCTCGCCCCTGGTCTCCCACCGCAACCCCCGCTACTGGGACAACCCCGAGGCCTTCGACCCGCACCGCTTCGATCCGGACCGGGTCAAGGAGCGGCCCAGGATGACCTACTTCCCCTTCGGTGCCGGCGCGCGCATGTGCATCGGGAACTTCATGGCCCTGCTGGAACTCCGGATGATCACGGCGATGATCCACCAGCGGTTCCGGCTGCGGCTGGTGCCCGGCGACTTCCTGCGCTACGGCGACACCTCCATCTCGCTGCGCCCGATGACCCAAGTGCTCGCCCTTCCCGAGCCGCGCGAGGCGGGAGTCCGGACATGACCACCGCCACCGACCCGTCGCCCGCCGCCGCCCGGACGGCCGACGTCGACTCCGCCCTGGCGGCCGCCCGCCGCGCCCAGCCCGGCTGGGACGCGCTCGGCTTCGCCGGGCGGCGCAGGATCCTCGAGGCCTGGTGCGCGCTGATCCTGCGCCGCTCGGACGAACTGGTCGACCTCATCCGCGCCGAGACCGGCAAGACGGCCGACGACGCCCGTCTCGAAGTCGTCCTCGTCGCCGCCCACCTGCGCTGGACCGCCGCCCACGCCGCCCGTGTCCTCGGCCGGCGCAGGGTCTCGCCCGGCCTGCTGATGTTCAACCATGCGGTCGAGGTGGCCCACCGGCCGCTCGGGGTCGTCGGCGTCATCGGCCCCTGGAACTACCCCGCGTTCATCCCCGTCGGCCCTGTCTCGGCGGCCCTGGCCGGTGGCAACACCGTGGTGCTGAAGCCCAGTGAGCTGACCCCCCGCACCGGCGAGTGGCTCGCGGCCACCCTCGCCGAGGTCACCGGCGACATCCGGGTGCTGCACGTCGTCACCGGCGACGGGGCGGCGGGGGAGGCGCTGTGCCGGGCCGCCGTCGACAAGATCTCCTTCACCGGCTCCAGCGCCACCGGACGCCGGGTCATGGCGGCCTGCGCCGACAATCTGACGCCGGTGGTGATCGAGGGCGGCGGCAAGGACGCCATGGTCGTCGCCGCGGACGCCGACCTCGACGCCGCCGCCGACGCCGCGGTCTGGGCGGCGATGACCAACGCGGGGCAGACCTGCGTCGGACTGGAACGTGTCTACGTCGTCGACGCCGTCGCCGACCGCTTCCTGGACCTGGTCACCGAGCGCGCCGCCGCCCTCCGCGTCGGCGACGGGCCCGAGGCCGACCTCGGTCGTATCGTGCTGCCCCGGCAACTGGACGTCATCGCCGGACATGTGCGCGACGCGCTGGCCCGCGGCGCCCGCGCCGTCCTCGGCGGTCCGCAGTCCGTCACCTCGCCTTACGTCGCCCCGATCATCCTCGCCGACGTACCGGAGGACTCGGCCGCCGTCACCGAGGAGACGTTCGGGCCGGTGCTCGTCGTGAACCGGGTGGCCTCCGTGGAGGAGGCCGTGGAACGCGCCAACGCCGGCGGCTACGGACTGGGAGCCTCCGTCTTCACCCGCGACCGGAGCCGCGGCCGCAGCGTCGCCGCCCGGCTGCGGGCCGGCATGGTGTCCGTCAACGCCGTGATCGCCTTCGCCGGGATGCCCGCCGTCCCCTTCGGCGGGGTCGGCGACTCCGGCTTCGGCCGGGTCCACGGCCCGGACGGGCTGCGCGAGTTCACCCGCACCCAGGCCGTCACCAGCCAGCGGTTCCGGCCGCTGATGCAGCCCACGTCCTTCCGCCGGCGCCCGGGGACGATGCCGACCCTGGTGCGCATGGTGCGCACCCTCTACGGCCGGTGAGGGCGCCCTCGGCCACCCCGCGCCGACGGCCCCGTGCACCCGCCCCGAAAGGAGCACGCAGAACGTGACCACCACCCTGACCACCGGTCTTGCCCGGCTCGCCGACCACGCCTCGCGAGCCCATCCCTACGACCTCCTGCGGGAGTTGCGGGAGGCGTCCCCCTTCACCGACCCCGCCGGCGGCATCGTCGTCGTCGGCCGGCGAGCCGACTGCGAGACCGTGCTGCGCAGCCCCCGGGTCAGCAGCGACCGGCTGGGCGCCGGGATCACCAAGGTGCCCCAGCAGCCCAACCTGATGAACCTGGACGCGCCGGACCACACCCGGCTGCGCAGGCTCGCCGGAAAGGCGTTCAAGCCGCGCGTCATCGAACGCTGGCGGCCCCGGATCGAGGCCATCGTGCGCGAACTGCTCGCGGACATCGCCGCGAGCGGCGCCGACGGCGTGGACATGGTCTCCGCCTTCGCCTACCCGCTGCCCGTCCGGGTGATCTGCGAGATGCTCGGTGTGCCCCGGGAGGACCACCCGGTGTTCGAGAAGTGGGCGCACTCCATCGCCTTCACGATCGACCCGCAGCTGGTCCCCGGTGAGCTGACCACCGAGGTCGAGCGGAACGTCGACGAGGCCCGCGCCGGCTTCGTCGGCTACTTCTCCCGGCTGATCGAGGAACGCAAGCGGGAACCGCGCGCCGACATCCTGTCCGAGCTGATCGCCGCCGAGGAGGGCGGCGACCATCTGGGCGAACGGGACCTGATCCTCACCTGCGTCCTGCTGCTGGTCGCCGGCCACGAGACCACCGCCAACCTGATCCTCAACGGCCTCCTCGGCCTGCTGCGCCACCCCGACCAGCTTCGGCTGCTGCGCGAGCGGCCCGAACTGGCCGAGGCCGCGGTGGAGGAGGTGCTGCGGTACGACGCCCCGACCCAGATGGTCACCCGGATCGCACGGGAGCCGTTCACCCTGGGCGAGCACGAAGTGGCCGCCGGGCAGCCGCTGTTGCTGCTGCTGGCCGCCGCGAACCGGGACCCCGCGCAGCACCGCGACGCGGACCGGTTCGACATCACCCGGGGCGATCCGGGACACCTGGGCTTCGCCGCCGGACCGCACTTCTGCCTCGGCTCCGTGCTGGCCCGCATGGAGGGCGCCATCGCGCTCAACGCCTTCGCGCAGGCCCTCGTCGAGCCGCGGCTGGACGAGGCGTCGCTGCGCTACCGGCCGCATGTGGCCGTACGCGGCCCTGACCATCTGCGGATCACCTTCCAGGGCGTCCGGCTGGACACGCTGCCCGCCGCCGCCACGGTCCGGGAGAGCGAGGTCGGACATGGCTGAGTCGCAGTGGGAGGTGACCGTCGATCCCGCGCGGTGCGTCGGCTCGGGCGTGTGCGTGGCCGTGGCGGCCGGCCACTTCGCGGTGCGCGACCGCCGGTCCCACGCGGTACAACCCGTCACCGGACCCGACGACGCGGTGCTGGACGCCGCCGAGACCTGCCCCATGGAGGCCATCCTGGTCCGGGAGGCCGGCTCCGGCACCCTGCTCGCCCCGGTGGAATGACCGTGACCGGGGCGGTCGGGCCGGGCGACCTCGTCACGGTGACCCATCGGCCGCACCCGCTCGTCGGCCGGCGGCTGCTGGTGCGCGCGGTACGCGACGGGAGTGCCGAGAGCCTCCTGTGCGAGCGCCCCGGCGGAGGGCTGGTGACCGTCCTGCGGTCCTGGACGGACCGGGCACCGGGCGCCCGGCCCGTCCAGGACGGCGAGCCCCGCCGTGAGGCGGGCACCCGGATCGCCGTCGGCGGCGCCTTTCAGGTCTCCGACACCGCCCTGCACCGCCTGCGCGCCTCGCTGGCGCTGTCGGTGGAACGCTTCGTCGGTCTGGACACCGTGAGAGGTCTGGACACCGTGAAATCCTGTGCTGCCGCGGTAATTCCGCGATCGTCGCTACGGCATTTCTCGACAGGCGAGAAATCGGAGCCCGTTTCTCGCCCCGTGAGAAAAGGCGGAAGGGCTGCGGGGAGAATCGATTGACGCATTCTCAGGACGTCTTGCTACGCTTCCGGAACTGAGTTTTTCGGTCGGGGGACCAGTCGGCAGCGAGAACGAGATCGCCCCGTGATTCTCCCCGACTCTTGGGAGTTGCACGCATGACGAAAATGCCTGCCGCCCTCCGTCGAGGGAGCTACGGGAAACTGCTCCTCGGTATGGAGTGGGACCCCTTACTGGGGCGCGCGGCCGTGGTGCACCTGATCAGCGGGGCCTCGTTCTCCACTTTCTGGAGTTACGCCGGCGTCTGGGCGATCAAGGCATTGGGCGCGACCACCGGTCAGGTGGGCCTGATGTTTCTCCTCAGCGCCGTCCTCAGCCCGCCCGCGGCCTGGCTGGGCGGCTTCGTCTCCGACGCGGTGGGCCGCCGCAGCGTGCTGGTGGCCAGTACCGGCGTCCAGTCCCTGCTCATCGTCTGTCTGTGCCTCACCGGACACAGCGCGGCCTGGGGTATCGCCCTGGTCGTCCTGGCCGGGGTGGTGTGGGCACCGGGACGCTCCGCCGTCAACGCCATCGTCGCGGACATCGTCCCTCCGGAACGCCAGGGCCAGGCGTACGCGGCCCTGCGCACCGCCAACAACCTCGGTGTGGTCGTCGGCCCGCCGCTGGCCTCGCTGTTCCTGTTCCTCGGTGACTGGACGGCGTTTCTGCTCGGCATCGCCCTGCTCGGCGGCCTCACCTGCGCGCTCGCCGTCCGGCTCCTGCCGCGCGACCGGGCCCGCGCCCACCGCGGCGGCAACGCCGCACAGACCGCGCGCGTGGTGCTGACGGACGGGTCCCTTCTTCTCCTGCTGGTGGCGACACTCCTCGGCTTCATGGTCTACATGTCGTTCGAGACGGTGCTGCCGGTCGTCGCGGTCACGTCGTTCGGGTTCGCCCCCGAGACCTGGGGCCTGCTGTACGCCATGAATCCCGTGGTGGTGCTGCTCTTCCAGATGCACCTGACCCGCTGGACGCGGGACTGGCCGGCGTCGCTCACGCTGAGTCTCGGGGTCCTGCTGATGGGGCCGCCGTTCCTGCTCTTCCTGATCTCCCATCACATCGTGGCCGTGGTCCTGGTGATGCTCGTCTTCGCCTTCGGCGAGATGCTCTGGGTACCCACCATGCAGGCCACCGTCGCCCGCCTGGCGCCGCCCCACATGCACGGTGCCTACCTCGGCGGCTACACCAGCAGCCAGTTGCTCGCCTGGATGATCGCTCCGCTCACCGGGCTGCGCCTGGAGGAGTCCTTCGGGGACCACGCCATCTGGCTCTTCGCCACCGCGCTGTCCGCCGTGAGCGTCGTGGCCGGACTGGCGGCCGTCCGCCTCAGGCACCGCAGCGCGCCGGACCAGCGCACCCCCGACGTGCCGGAGCCCGTCCACCCCGACCCCTCACCGGAAAGAGCCTCGTGAGCCACGAACCGCGCGCCGTCAGCTGGACGGGCGACGCCCTGTCCCTCATCGACCAGACGACCCTGCCCACTACCCTGCGGCGTCTGGACATCCGTGACGTGGACGCGCTGATCGACGCGATCCTCCGGCTCGCCGTACGCGGCGCACCCGCCATCGGCGCGGCCGGCGCCTACGGTGTCGCGCTGGCCGTGGCGCAGGCCCGCCGGGAGAACTGGACCGAGGGCGAACTGGCCGACGCCGTCGCCCGCCTGCGTGCCGCTCGCCCCACCGCGGTGAACCTCGCCGTCTGCGTGGACCGGGCCGCCGCGCGGATACCGCAGGGACCGGACGCCGTACTGGCCGAGGCCGACGCGATCGTCCGCGAGGACCTGGCGGCCAACCGGGCCATGGCCGCGGCCGGCGCCGACTGGCTGGTCGAGCGGGTGGCCGCCGGCCGGCCGCTGCGGATCCTCACCCACTGCAACACCGGCGCGCTCGCCACCGCGGGCATCGGCACCGCGCTCGGCGTCATCCGGGAACTGCACGGACGGGGGCTGCTCGAGACGGTGTACGTCGACGAGACGCGTCCCCTGCTGCAGGGAGCGCGGCTGACGGCGTGGGAGCTGGCCCAGGAGGGCATCGCGCACAAGGTGCAGGCGGACGCGGCGGCCGCGGCCACTGTCGTCGGCGGGCTGGTCGACGCCGCGATCGTCGGCGCGGACCGGATCACCCGCAACGGTGACACCGCCAACAAGACGGGCACCCTGGCCATAGCCCTCGCCTGCGCCTACACGGGCGTGCCCTTCATGGTCGCCGCGCCCACCAGCACGGTGGACCTCACGACGGCCACGGGCGCCTCCATCCCCATCGAGCAACGCGCGGAGGAGGAAGTACTGAACCTCATAGCGGGCGGCATCACCGCCCCGGACGGCACCCGGACCCACGCCCACAACCCGGCCTTCGACGTCACCCCCGGCACCCTGATCACCGCCCTGACATCGGAACGAGGCGTCCTGGAGGTCTCGTCGGGCCAGCTGCCGGGGGACCACTGGGCCTGACCCCGCGGCCCCCGTCTCGGCCGGGTTGCCCGCCCCTCTACCGCCCCCGCTCCTGCGCCAGCTCCAGTTCGAGCAGCCACTCGACGACCTCCGTGTGGCGGCGGGCCTCCCGGAGATCCGTGCCCCAGGTGTACAAGCCGTGGCCCGCCACGACGACCGCCGGTACCCGCGGGTTCAGGGCGGCCTCCAGGCGGTCGCCGAGGGTGCGCATGTCCTGGGAGTTGGCGATCACCGGCAGGACGACCTCTTCGTCATGGGCGGCGCGGCCGATGCCCTTGAGCATCTCCAGGTCCCGGAACGCGATGCCCCCTGGACGCCGGTGGCCCATCGCCACGGAGGCGACGGTGTGCACATGGACAACGGCGCCGGCGCCGGTCAGCCGTACCACCCGGGCGTGCAGGGCCGCCTCCGCGGACGGCTTCCCGGCGGCCGCGGTGCCCTCCACGGCGCCGCCCTCCTCGTCGACCAGCACGGTGTCCTTCGGACCCAGCTCTCCCTTGTCCAGGCCGCTCGCGGTGACCAGCAGGCGCAGGGGGTCCCGGCCGGTGACCACCGACAGGTTCCCGGAGGTTCCCCGCATCCACCCGAGCGCCGCGAACCGGGCCGCCTCCGCGACCAGCGTCCTGCCCCAACCCGCCGTCTCCGGCGTACCGGTGGCCGTGGCTCCCGTCATGACATTCCCTTCGTGAGGACGAGGTCGATCTCGGTGAACGAGCGGGCCGCGGGGTGGACCGTACGGCCCGTCGCCTGCCGCGGTTCCTGAGGCCGGACCAGGGCGCCGGTCAGCCATCCCGCCTCCCGTGCCGCGTCCAGTTCGCTCGCCCTGTCGGACAGGAACAAGGTGTCCGCGGCCGGTACCCCGGTCGCGGCGGCGATGGCCCGGTAGGACGCGGACGCCGTCTTGGGCCCGGCGTTGCGGGTGTCGAAGAAGCCGCTGACCAGCCTTCGCAGATCTCCCTCCGCGGTGTGCCCGAACCAGGAGCGCTGGGCGGACACCGAGCCGGAGGAGTAGACGTACAGCTGTGTTCCTCGTTCGTGCCAGCGCCGCAGGGCGGGTACGACGTCGGGGTAGAAGTGCGCCGTGAGCTCGCCGCGCGCGAAGCCCTCCGCCCAGATGATGCCCTGCAGCGTCTTGAGCGGTGTGACCTTCCGGTCCTCGTCCAGCCAGTCGTCGAGGGCACGCTCGACCCGCCGCGCGTCCGCCTCCGGCTCGCCCAGCAGTTCGCGGACCTGCTCGACGGCGGCCCGGACCTCCGGCTCGTCCTGCCGCTCGGTGAGCAGCCGCGCGAACCGCCGCCGGGAGTACGGGTACAGGACGTCGGTGACATGGCGCGTCGCGCTGGTGGTGCCTTCGATGTCCAGCACCACGGCCGCCGCCCGGAAGCGGAGCGTCACGCGCGCCCCCCGGTGCGGCCGGCCTGAAGCGCGTCGAAGTCGGGGAAGCGCCCGGCGATGTCGCTGCCGGTGAACGTGCCGATCCAGCCGTCCTCCTCGTGGAAGAAGCGGATCGCGGTGAACGAGGGCCGGGTGCCCATGTCGAACCAGTGCGTCGTCCCCTTCGGCACGCCCAGCAGATCGCCCTTCTCGCAGTACACGGCGTGCACCACACCGTCGGCGTGCAGATAGAAGACGCCGGCTCCGGAGACGAACAGGCGGACCTCGTCGTCGTCCTCGTGGGTGTGCTCGGCGAGGAACTTCTCCCGGGCCGCGCGGGCCCGGTCCGCCCAGTCCGGGGTGCCGTCGGGATGCAGCGACACCACGTCGACGGTGACGAACCCCTCCCGGGCGGTGAGAGCCTCCACCGCGTCGGCGTACGCGGCGAGCACGCCCTCCGGTTCGGCGCCGGGCGGCAGGTCGTCCTGTACCGGCCACTGCTCGTAGTCGACGCCGAGCGGAGCCAGCGCGGCCCTGATCTCCTGTGGATCAAAGGTGCGGCGCAGAACGGTCTCCGGGCCGGAATCGGGCCAAGTGGTCAGCAGCGTCATCAGAACTCCATCCGCAAAGAAGGCCGGCGGGTCCTTCCCGGGCCGCCGGGAGATTTCACCGTCCGTGGATCGTACGGTATTCCGGTGGGCCGCCGCGGAGCGAACTCATTTCTTTCTCGCCCGTCGAGAAGAACAGTGTGTTTCTCGCCCGGTGAGAAATGTTCCGCGGTCGCTCGAGAGGCCCTGCGCATGCCGGGAACTGACGTCTTTCCGGCCGGAGTCGGGGCCGGTGCCGAGCAGGAACGGCGTTGACAAAGAAGTTCCCGCCGGATTTGCTGTTCGACGCTTGCCCGGAAAGAAAGTGCGGAAGCGGCCGTCGTCCGGCAAAGAATGAGGGTTGAGGGTACGGAATGGCTGAACAGGCGAAGTCGGATGCGGGTTCACGGTCGGCCGGCCAATGCCTGCACGACACATTCGCCGGACAGGCACGGCGCCGCGGGAATTCCGTCGCGGTCGTCCAGGGCGAGCGGTCCCTGACCTACGCGGAACTGCACGAGCGTGCCCGCGCCCTGGCCGACCGGCTGCGGGCGGAGGGCGTGGGACCCGACGTGGTGGTCGGTCTGTTCGCGGAGCGGTCGATCGAGATGCTCATCGGCATGATCGGCATCCTGGAGGCGGGCGGCGCCTATCTGCCGCTCCGGGTGGACGACCCGGCGGACCGGCTGTCGTTCATCCTGCGCGACGCCGGAGTACGGGTCGTTGTCACAACCCCCGTGACCGACGAGCGCGGCCTCGACTTCGACGGGGCGCGGGTACGGGCCGACGCCCCCGGCGCCGGGATCCCGGCAGCACAGAGCCCCGCCCGCGCGAGCGAGGAGAACCTCGCCTACGTCATCTACACCTCCGGCACCACCGGCACCCCGAAGGGCGTGGCCGTCCCGCATCGCGCCGCCGCCCGGATCGTCCGCACCGGCATCTACGGCGACTTCGACGAGCACCAGACCTTCCTCCAGGCGTGCCCGCTGTCCTTCGACGCCTCCGTGTTCGAGATCTGGGCGGCCCTCGCCAACGGCGCGCGGCTGGTCCTGCTGCCGCAGCAGCGCTCGTCGGCGGACGCCGTCATCGACACCGTCCGCCGCCACGGCGTCACCACCTGCTGGCTCACCCCCACCCTGTTCAACCAGCTGGTCGACGAGGGCCGGCTGAAGAACAGCGGGCTGCGCCAGGTGGTGGTCGGCGGAGAAGTGGTGTCCACCCCGCACCTGGCGCAGGCGATGCGGTCCACCGACATCCGCTTCGCCAACGGCTACGGACCGACCGAGGCCGGCGTCTTCACCTGCTGCCACATCTTCCGGGCGGCCGACCTCGCCTACGCGCCCCCGCCGGTCGGCGCCCCGCTGCCCGGCACGCGGGTCTGGATCCTCGACGAGCGGATGCGGCCGGTGCCCGACGGGGAGCTGGGCGAGGTGTACATCGGCGGACCCGCGCTCGCCCGCGAGTACCATCGGCGCCCCGACCTCACCGAACGGGCCTTCTTGCCCGACCCGTTCGGCGAGACCGCCGACGGGCGCATCTACCGGTCCGGCGACCTCGCCCGGATGCTCCCCGGCGGACTGGTCCAGGTGGTCGGCCGTGTCGACAGCCAGGTCAAGATCCGCGGCAACCGGGTGGAGCTGACGGAGGTCGAGGCCGCCCTCCTCGACGAGCCGTCCGTCGCCCAGGCCGCCGTCGTCGACCGCGGCGAGGGGGCCGAGCGGGTGCTCGCCGCCTATGTCATTCCGGCGTACGGCGCCGAGCCCACCGTCGCCGAGCTGCGCGCCCGGCTCGCCACCCGGCTGCCGGACTACATGATCCCCGCCGAGTTCCACCGCCTCGAGCAACTGCCGCTCACCCGGCACGGCAAGACCGACCGGGCCGCGCTGCGCGCCGAGACCGACGCGCCACGACTGGAGCTGGGCACCGCCTACCGGCCCCCGGCCGGCGAGCTGGAGACGCTGATCGCCGCGATCTGGGCCGAGGTCCTCCGCGTCCAGGCGGTCGGCATGGACGACAACTACTTCGACCTGGGCGGCACGTCGCTCTCCATCAAGCAGGCGCAGCTCCGCCTCGAGGAGCGGACCGGCGTCCGTCTCCCGTCCACGGCCCTCTACGAATACCCCACGGTTCGCGCACTAGCCGAAGCCATGGCCAAACACGAGGTCTGACACCTGTGAACCCTCAGTCCACCGCCCCCCACCATCCCGACATCGCTGTCATCGGCATGGCCGCCGAACTACCGGGCGCCGACGACCTGGACGCCTTCTGGGAGAACATCCGCGCGGGCGAGGAGTCCATCACGCACGGCTCCCCGCGGGTCGTCGAGGACCCCGCGACCGGCCGCCGCCGGGTGCACGCCCGCGGCGTCCTGAAGGACGTCCGGCGCTTCGACGCCGAGTTCTTCGGCATTCCGCGCCGCGAGGCCGAGGTTCTCGACCCGCAGCACCGGCGTCTGCTGGAGCTGTCCTGGAACGCCATGGAGGACGCCGGCTACGACCCGTACCGGGTGCGCGAGAGCGTCGCCGTCTACACCTCGGTCGGTCCCAACACGTACTACGGCACCCGCGACTTCGGCGCCCGCTCGGCGGCCGAACGCATGCTCATCCAGCTGTCCAACGGTCCCGACACCCTGCCCACCCGTATCTCCTACAAGCTGGGTCTGACCGGCGAGAGCGTCAACGTCCAGTCCGCGTGCTCGTCCGCCGCCGTCGCCGTCCACCTCGCCTGCGAGGCGCTGCGGGCGGGCCGAGCGGACATGGCGCTGGTCGGCGCCGCCAGCATCAGCGCGCTGGAGACCCTGGCGTACGAGCACCAGGACGGGTTCATCCTGTCCGCCGACGGCAGCACCCGCGCCTACGACAAGGGCGCCAGCGGCTATGTGGAGGGCGACGGCGCCGGCGTGCTCGTCCTGCGCCGCCTCGAGGACGCCCTCGAGCGCCGGGACAACGTCCACGCGGTGATCAAGAGCAGCGCGGTGAACAACGACGGCCGCGCCAAGGCCGGTTACTCGGCCCCCAGCGTGGCGGGACAGTCCCAGGTGATCAGTGCGGCGCTGGAAGCCTCCGGTGTCCCCGCCGACACCATCGCCATGGTCGAGGGCCACGGAACCGGCACCCAGGTCGGCGACCCGATCGAGGTACGTGGCCTGGCACGCGCCTACCGGGCCTTCACCGACCGCACCGACTACTGCGCCCTCGGCTCGGTCAAGGCGAACATCGGCCATCTGTGCTTCGCCTCCGGCATCGCCGGGCTGCTCAAGGCCGTCCTGTGCCTGAAACACGGTGAGCTGCCCCCCATGGCGGTCCTCGAGGAGGTCAACCCGGACATCGACTTCACCGACACACCGTTCTACCTCAACCGGACGGTCGAGCCATGGCCGCAGCCCGGTCCCCGCCGGGCCGGCGTCAGCTGCTTCGGGATGGGCGGCACCAACGCCCACTTCATCCTCGAACAGGCCCCTGATCCCGCCGCGGGCAGCGAGGGATCCGGCCCCGGGCGGACCCTCCCCGTCGTCCTGTCGGCCCGGAGCGACGAGGCACTGGCGGAGGCCAAACGCCGCCTGGCCACCCACCTGCGCGCCCACCCGGACACCGATCTCGTCGCCCTCGCCCACACGCTCGCCACCGGCCGCCGCCCGCTCGCCCACCGCTGGGCCGTGTCGGCCGACTCGACCGACGCGCTGCTGCGCGCACTCGACGGCGCCCCGCCCGCCCCCGACGGCTCGCGCGCCGCCGAACTGGCCCGGACCTGGGCGGAGGGCGGCGACGCGAACTGGGACGAGGTGTTCGACGCGGCCGACCGGCGCCGGGTCTCGCTGCCCGGCTATCCGTGGCAGGGCGAGCGGCTGTGGATCGAGGCCGCCCCCGCCGACGCCGAGGGCGCAGTCGAACTCGAGGCACAGGAACAGGCCCCGGTCACCGAGTGGCTCCACCGGCCGGCCTGGGAACGCACCGCGCTGCCCCGGCCGTACCTCACCGGCGACCTGCCCCCCGTCGACGGTGTCACCCTGCTGCTCGGCGACGGCGACGGCGGTCCGGCCGACGAGCTGGCGGCCGAGCTGACCGCGGCGGGACGCACCGTGCTGCACGTCGCTCCCGGCGGCCGGTTCGAGGTGACCGACGACCACCACGCCGTCGTCCGTCCCACGGTGGCCGAGGACTTCCGGCAGCTGGTGGACTGGGCCGTGGCCCGGGGCGGTTCGGTGGCCGAGGCCGTCCATCTGTGGGCCTACGGCGCACCGGCCGACCAGGACACCGGCATCGCCCGGGGCGCCCTCGCGGTGCTGCACCTGGTGCAGGCACTCGCGGCGGCACGGCAGAGCGCCGACCTCTGGATCGGCACCGAGAACGCCCAGACCGCCGCCGCCCCGCGCGCCGCGGCCACCGCGTCCGGGGAAGCGCACCGCACCCTGCGCCTGGAGGCGTCCGCGGTGCTGGGACTGTGCCGCGTCGTCCCGCAGGAGCACCCCGAACTGCGCTGCCACGCCGTCGACTTCGCCCTGGACACCCCGCCCGCGCAGGCCGCCGCCGGGCTGCTCGCGGAGATGGCCTCCCCGAGCGGTGACCCTGAGGTGGTGTACCGGGGCGGTGACCGGCTGCTGCCCACGGTGGAGCAACTGCCCGCGCCCGACGGCGGCCCGGTGCCGGTGCCCGTACGCCCCGGCGGGGTGTACCTCGTCACCGGCGGCCTCGGCCGGATCGGTCTGGTCATGGCCGAGCTGTTCGCGCGTACCGCCCCGGTCCGGCTGGCGCTCGTCTCCCGTACCCCGGACGCGGACGCGCCCGGCGTGCGCCGACTGCGCGACCTCGGGGCCGAGGTGCTCGTGCTGGGCGCCGACGTGGCCGACGAGACGGCCATGCGCAGCGTCGTCGACGTGGTGCACGCTCGCTGGGGAGCCATCGACGGGGTGGTGCACTCGGCCGGTATCGAGGAGAGCCGCAACTTCTCCTTCATCGCCGACACCGGCACCGAGCGGGCCCTGGCGGCCCTGCGGCCCAAGGTCCCCGGCGTGGCCGTCCTGGACCGGGTGACCCGCGACGAGCCACTGGAGTTCTGCCTGGTCTGCTCCAGCCTCGACACTCTCCTCGGCGGCATCGCCTTCGGCGTCCACTCGGTGGCCAACCGCTACCTCGACAGCTACGCGCACCGGCGGCGCGCCCAGGGTGCCCCCTGGGTCAGCGTCGACTGGGACTCCTGGCGCTTCGACGAGAACGGCTCCGGACGCATCGGCGCGGCCGCCGCGCGCACCGCGATCCGGCCCGGTCAGGCCGCCGACGTCCTTGGCGCCGTCCTGACCAGCGGCGAGGCGCAGTGTGTCGTCTCCACCGTGCCCCTGGCCGACCGCATCGAGCGCATCCGCCGCGCCTTCGAACGGCGTCGGCAGGACGCCGCCGCGCGTGAGGGCACACCGGGCGCCCTCACCCGCGAGGAGATCGGCAGCCTCGTACGCGATGTCGTCGGAGAGATCACCGACACCCCCGGGCCGCGGGACGAGGACGAACTGCTCGCCGTCGGCTGCGACTCGCTCGCCCTGCTGGAAGTGGTGGTGCGGCTGGAGGGCGCGCTGCGGCTGAAGCTGCCCATGGCCGACCTGTGGGGCTGCTCCACCCTGGCCGACCTCGCCGACGTGTGCCGGGCGAGCGCCGGAGCACAGCGGACGGACGACGGCGACGGCGCCGAGGAGGCGTTGCGCTATCTCGCCGGCTGACGCGGCACTGCGCTCCGCGATCTGTGCGGAGCGCTCCCGGGACCTCCACCACAGGCGTCTCGCCAAGACGCCGGCCGAAGACAGGTGACCGAACCGATGGAATTCGACCTTGCCAGGGCCCGCGCCGACACACCGGGTGTCGCCCATGTCGTGCACCTGAACAACGCGGGCGCGAGCCTGGCCCCGCGCGCGGTGACCGACGCGATGACCCAGCACCTCGCGCTGGAGAGCAGAGTGGGCGCGTACGAGGCCGCCGAACGCGCCCACGAGGCGGTCGGCCGCGCCCATGACGCTCTCGCGGCGCTGCTGAACGCACGCCCCGACGAGATCGCGATCCTGGACAGCGCGAGCCGCTCCTGGGGGATGGCGCTGTCCAGCATCCCGCTGCGGCCGGGCGATCGGGTGCTGATGTCACCCGTCGAGTACGGCGGCAACCACATCTCGCTGCTCCATCTCGCCGAACGCACCGGCGTCCAGGTGGAGTTCCTGCCAATCGACGGCGACGGCCTCGTCGATGTCGCCGCGCTGGAGGAGTGTCTGGACGAGCGGGTCAAGCTCGTGGCCATGGCTCACGTCCCCATGCACGACGGCCTGGTGAACCCGGTCGCCGAGGTGGGCAAGGTGGTGCGCGGGACCGACGCCCTGTTCCTCGTGGACGCCTGCCAGTCGGTGGGCCAGCTGCCGGTGGACGTCCAGGACTTCGGCTGCGACCTGCTGGTGGGCTGCGGCCGCAAGTACCTGCGCGGTCCGCGCGGCACCGGCTTCCTCTACGTCGACCGTGCGGTCGCCCCCCTCCTCACCCCGGCGGTGCTGGGCCTGGACGGCGTCGAGTGGCATGCCGGGGCGTACCGGCTCGCCCCCGGCGCACGCCGCTTCGAGACCTGGGAGGTCAACGCCGCGGCCCGGATCGGGCTCGGGGTGGCCGTCGACTACGCCCGCGGCTGGGGCGTGGAGCGCACCTGGCAGCGGATCCGCTCCCTGGCCGCCGGACTCCGCGCCGACCTGGCCGGGATGCGGGGTGTCACGGTGGAGGACCGGGGCGTGGAGCGGTGCGGCAACATCGCCGTCACCTTCGCCGGCCTCGACCCCTTCCAGGTGCGGGCCGAGCTGCTGCGAGCCGGCATCAACAGCTGGGTGTGCCTCGACAACGCCGCCTGCCACGACATGCAACAGCGCGGCCTCGACCGCCTGTTACGGATCTCCGTCCACTACTACAACAGCGAGGCCGAGCTGGCGCGGCTCTGCTCGGTGCTCGACGGTCTGACCTCAGGAACGAAGGCGAGGGCGTGCGTATGACGGCAACGGAGTGGATCAAGCGGCCCCGTCCGCGTCCCGAGGCTCGCTCCAGGGCGTTCTGCGTCCCGCACGCCGGGGCGGGACCGTCGTACTACGCGCACTGGGTCTCCGAACTCCCCGAGGACGTGGAGCTGTGCCTGGTGCATCTGCCGGGGCGCGAGGCACGGCTGACCGAGCTGCCGATCGACGACATCACGGCCATCGCCCAGCGCGTCGGCCGCGCCTGCGCGGACCTGCTCGACCTGCCCTTCGTCCTCCTCGGGCACAGCATGGGCGCGCTCGTCGCCTATGAGACGGCACGGCGGCTCACCGTCGCGCCCCGCCGGCTGTTCGTCTCCGCCTGCCCGCCCGCGCACCGGCTGGTGGAGGAGCCACCCCTCGCGCACCTGCCCGACGAAGAGTTCCTCGCGGAGGTCCGCCGCGCCTACCAGGGCATACCGGACGAGCTGTGGAACGACCGGGCCCTCATGCGGATGATGCTGCCCGCCATGCGCGCCGACTTCGCCGCGTACGAGACCTACGAGTGGATCCGGCGCACCCCGCTGACCTGCCCCGTCACCGTGCTGGGCGGCTCCGCGGACGCCCTGGTGCCCACCGCCTCGCTCGCCGGCTGGGCCGAACTCACCGAAGGACACTGCGAGGTCGAGGTGTTCGACGGCGGGCACTTCTATCTCACCCAGGCCCGCCACGAGGTCCAGCGCATGGTCACCGCGGCGCTCACGACGGACGAGGCCGCGGACCCGGTGGCCGTGGCGGTGGCCGGCGCCGGCCGGGACCGAGGAGCCGGGACATGACCGTATGGACGACCGACAGCCTGGCGGAGGCACGCGAGACGGGCTGGGACACCGTCGTACCGCCCGACGACCTCTTCCGCTCCCCGGGCTGGCTGGCGCTGGAGAGCGAACAGACCAACATCCCGCCCCGGTACTACTTGGCGGGTGAGCCCGGACGGGCCGAGGCGGGCCTGTCCTGCTACCCGCTCGACGCCTCCTCGGAACCCTGGCCGTTCATGCGCGTGGACCGGACCGTGCGCATGCTCGCCGGCGCCCGTGGCATCGAACCGGACGAGGACACCGCCCGTGCCGTCGACGCGCTGCTGCCCACCCGGCTGTTCGGCGGGCGCAGGGTCCCCGACACGGCGCTCGTCACGGCGCCCGGGCTGCCCGAGGACCGGCGCCGGCACCGGATCGCCGAACTGGTCGAGGCCGCCGAGGACGACGCGCGGGCCGCCGGCGCGGCCAGCTCCGCCTTCCTCTTCGTCGCCGCGTCCGACACCGGGCTGCGGGACGTCCTGCGGGAGCGCGGCCACGCCGAGTTCCCCACCGCCCACTACTCCACCCTGCGGCTGCCCGAGCCGGGCTTCGAGGGGTATCTGAGCCTGCTGCCCAGCGACCGCCGGCGCAAGGTGCGTTACGAGCGCCGCCGTCTCGAGGCGGCCGGCGTCGGCTTCCGGACAGAGCCCCTCACGCCAGGCCTGACCGGGGAACTGGTGCCGCTGCTGCTGAAGCACGGCAGCAAGTACGGGCACGCCTACGCCCCGGAGGCGATGACCCGGACCCTGCACCTGCATGCCACGCACTGCGGCGCGGACGCCGAGGTCATCACCGCCCGTTCCGAGGACGGCGCGGTGCGCGGCTTCTCGCTGGTCGTGCGCCGGGGCACGCGTCTGTACATCCGCCTGACCGGCTACGACTACGACTGGCAGGGCAAGCTGCCGCTGTACTTCGCCCTGTGCTTCTACGAACCGGTGGAGCACGCGAGCCGGATCGGCGCGACCACACTCGACTACGCCGTCGCCTCCGAAAGCACCAAGCTGTCCCGTGGCTGCACGCAGGAACGGCGCTTCGGCTACGTCAAGGCGTTCGACTCGACGACGCACACGAGCGTCGCCCGCCTGCTCGCCCGCCTGGGCGACGACCCGGCAGACCGGAGGACAGCCCCATGACCGCAACGACCCAGGCCGCCCCGACCCTGGGCGTCATCGGTGGCAGCGGCTTCTACCAACTGCTCGAAGACGCCGAGGAATTCACCGTCGACACGCCCTACGGCGCGCCGTCCGACGCCGTTGCCGTCGGTTCGGTGGCCGGGCGCCGGGTGGCGTTCCTGCCCCGGCACGGCCGCACCCACGCCCATCCGCCCCACCGCATCAACTACCGGGCCAACCTGTGGGCCCTGCGCGCCCTCGGGGTGCGTCAGGTGCTCGCCCCCTGCGCGGTGGGATCGCTGCGCCGCGACCACGGCCCCGGTGCCGTCGTCGTACCGGATCAGCTGGTGGACCGCACGAGTGGGCGGACGCGGACCTTCTTCGACCAGGGGGCGCTGCACGTGCCCTTCGCGGACCCGTACTGCCCCGACGGGCGCGGCGCCGTCCTCAAGGGTGCGGCGGCCGTCGGTGCCGACGCGCACGACGGCGGCACCATGGTGGTCGTCGAAGGACCCCGGTTCTCCACCCGCGCCGAGTCCCAGTGGTTCGCGGCGGCCGGCTGGTCGCTGGTCAACATGACCGGACAGCCGGAGGCCGCTCTGGCCCGCGAACTCGCCCTCTGCTACACGTCGATCGCCCTGGTCACCGACTACGACGCGGGCCTGGGCGTCGGTGAGGGCGTGCAGCAGGACGATGTCTTCGCGGAGTTCGCGCGCAATTCCGCCCGCATGCGGGAGATCGTTCTGGAGACGGTACGGCGGCTGCCGGAGCAGCGGACGTGCCCGTGCCCCGGGTCCCTGACCGGAATGGATCTCCCCTTCGAACTGCCGTGAACCGACCGGTCCGCGCCGCGCGGCGGGAGGACGGCACCGTCAGCCGAAGTACTTCTGCGCCTCCCGTACGCCCCGGGCCAGCGTCTCCACCTCCTCGGGTGTGTTGTAGACGTAGAAGCTGGCCCGGGTGGTCGCCGCGACGCCGAAACGCTGGTTGAGGGGCCGGGCGCAGTGGTGGCCGACGCGGACGGCCACCCCGAGTTCGTCGAGTACCTGCCCGACGTCATGGGGGTGGATTCCGTCCACGGTGAAGGCGACGGTGGCGCCGCGGTCCTCGACGGTGTGCGGCCCGATGACGGTCACGCCCGGGATGCCGGACAGCAGCGCGAGCGCCTGCTCGGTGAGTTCGTCCTCGTGCCGCTCGACCTCCTCCATCCCGAGGGCCGTGAGGTAGTCCACGGCCGCGGCCAGACCGACCGCCTGTGCCGTCATCGGCACCCCGGCCTCGAAACGCTGCGGCGGCGGCAGATACGTGGACCGCTCCATGGTGACGACCTCGATCATGGAGCCGCCGGTCAGGAACGGCGGCATCTCCGCGAGGAGGTGACGGCGGCCCCACAGGACACCGATGCCGCTCGGGGCGAGCATCTTGTGCCCGGAGAAGACCAGGAAGTCGGCGCCGAGCGCCGCCACGTCGACGGGGCGGTGCGGCACGGACTGGGCCGCGTCCAGGAGGACGAGCGCGCCGACCCGCCTGGCCCGCTCGGCGATCAGCTCCACCGGGTTGACCGTGCCCACGACGTTGGACTGGTGCGTCAGAGCGACGATGGCGGTGTCCTCGGTGATCAGGTCGTCGATCGAACTCAGGTCCAGCCGGCCCTCGTCGGTCATCGGGAACCAGTCGAGCGTCGCCCCGGTCCGTCGGGCGAGTTCCTGCCACGGCACCAGGTTGGCGTGGTGCTCCATCTCGCTGATCACGATCTTCTTGCCGGCCGTGACGGTGCCGGCGGTGCCCAGCGCGTAGGCCACGAGGTTGATGCCCTCCGTGGCGTTCTTGACGAAGACCACCTCGTCGGTCTCGGCACCGATGAACCCGGCCACGGTGGCACGCGCCGCCTCGTAGACCTCGGTGGCCTCCTCGGCGAGCTGGTGGGCGCCCCGGTGCACGGCGGCATTGTGCCGGAGGTAGAAGTCACGCTCGGCGTCCAGCACTTGGACGGGCTTCTGGGAAGTGGCCGCGGAGTCGAGGTAGACCAGCGGGGCGCGGCCACGCAGCACTCGGCCCAGAATGGGAAAGTCCGCCCTGATGCGCTGCACGTCGAGCCCGAGGCTCTTCTCGCCTGCTGACACGCTCATGTCCTATCGTCCTTCCTCCGCTTACCTAACGGAATCTATCCCATTTCTCAGTGAGGAAGGGGCTCGCAGGGGAGTTGGACCTCCGTCCGGCCCAGCGCCTAGGTTTCGGGGCATGGGAGATGTCTCGCGTCGACGTCTGATCCTCCTGGACGGGGCGGCCGCACTCGGGTTCGCGCTGCTCCCTCAACTGTCGTTGGTGCGGCCGGACACCGGTGGCGCGCCCGGTGCGGTCAGCGCCTGTCTGCTCTCGCTCGGCAGCGCGCTGCCGCTCGCCGTACGGCGGTTGTGGCCCGTTCCGGTCTTCGTGATCGTCCTCGTCGCCTCCTGCGCGGCACTGGCCGCCGGTCTCGGCCCGGCCGTCTTCCTCGCCGCCGCCTACGCCCTGTACCCGGTCGCGACGACGCGGCCGCGGCAGCCCGGGAGGTCGGCCGTCCTCGTTGGCAGGGCGAGCGCGGCGGGCGCGGCCCTGCTGACCGTGACGGGCGGGCAGCACTACGCGGGCGGGACCCGGGCGGTGCAACTGCTGTTCGGGCTGCTGGTCCTCGGCGCCACCTGGGCCGGCGGTGCGGCCGTCCGGGAACGACGCGAGAGCCTGCGGCGGGCCATCGACCAGGCGGCCGAACAGGCCAAGGTCGAGGAGCGCATACGGATCGCCCGGGACATCCATGACGTCGTCACGCACAGCGTGGGCCTGATCGCGATCAAGGCCGGTGTCGCCAACCATGTGGTGGACACCCACCCCGAGGAGGCGAGGGAGGCGCTGACCGTCATCGAGGACGTCAGCCGCCGGGCGCTGCGCGACATGCGGGCCACCCTCAGGGTGCTGCGCAGAGAAGGGCCGCCGCCCTCCTGGGCGACCCGCCCGTGCTGGTGCTCGACGAACCGGTCAACGGGCTCGACACGGAGGGCATCCGGTGGCTGCGCGACCTGATGCGCTCGATGGCCGCCGAGGGCCGGACCGTACTCGTCTCCAGCCATCTGATGAGCGAGATGTCCATGGTCGCCGACCATCTGATCGTCATCAGCCGCGGCCGGCTCCTCGCGGACACGAGCATGCCGGACTTCATCCAGCGCCACGGGCGGCCGTACGTGCGTGTCCGCACCCCGGACACCGAGGGGTTCGGCAGGGAACTGGAACGCAACGGCGCCTCCCTGGCCCGTACCGCGGACGGCGGTCTGGACGTCGTCGGCATGCCGGCCGGAGAGATCAGTCGGCTCGCGGCGCTGGGCGGCTTCCCGCTCGACGAACTGAGCACCCACGCGGGATCCCTGGAGGAGACCTTCCTCGAAGTCATCGCGGAGGGAGGCGGGAACACCCGTGTCTGAGACGCTCGCGGCCGTCCGCGCCGAGACCACCAAGCTGCGCGGCATCCGTGGCACGCACCTCTCGCTGCTGGTGTTCGCCGTGGTCAGCATCCTCGTCGCCGCCCTCGACGGCTGGTCCGCGAAGGGCGCGCTGGAGTCCGGCAACCCCGCCCTGCGCTCGGACTTCACCCCCCAGCAGGCCGGTCTGGACGGCATCCTCTACGGCCAGTTGGCGCTGATCGTGTTCGGTGTGCTCGTCGTCACCAGCGAGTACACGTCCGGCATGATGCGCGTCTCGCTGCTCGCCGTGCCCCGGCGCGGCCGGCTCTATGCCGCCAAGACGGCCGTCACCGCCGTGGCCGCGCTGGGCGTCTCCGTTCCCGTCACTGTCCTCGGCTATCTGGTCACCCAGTGGGCGCTGGGATCCCACGGCGCCTCGCCGGCCGCGAGCGGCGTCCCGCGCGCCCTGGCCGGCGCGGTCGTGTATCTGACCCTGATGTGCCTCTTCGCGGCCGGTATCGCGGCGATCGCCCGAAGCGCCGTCGTTCCGATGGCTGTTCTGCTGCCGATGGTGCTCGCCGGGACACACATCCTGTCCCTCATCGGAGCGACCGAGGAGATGGCGCGGTACTTCCCCGACCAGGCCGGAAGGGAACTGCTCACCGTCGACTCGCCGCACACGGCCTTCGGTTTCACGGTACTGCTCGGCTGGACCGTCGCCGCTCTCCTGTGGGGCTGGATCCGCCACCACCGCTGGGACACCTGACGGCACCGGCAAGTCGATGACCGAGCGCGGCTAAACTGCGGCCGATCGTCAACCTTCACGAGCGGACGAGGAACACGCGATGGCCGAGGCGGTCCGGGTGCTGATCGCGGACGACCAGGGGCTGTTGCGCGGAAGCTTTCGGGTCCTGGTCGACTCCACGCCCGGCATGGAGGTCGTCGGCGAGGCGGGCGACGGCGCCACGGCGGTCCGGCTCGCGCGTGAACTCACCCCGGACGTCGTCCTGATGGATCTGCGCATGCCGGTCCTCGACGGCATCGCGGCCACCCGGGAGATCTGCTCCGACGAGACGCTGGCCGGGGTCCGGGTGCTGGCCCTCACCATGTTCGACATGGACGAGTACGTCTACCCGGCCCTCCAGGCCGGCGCCAGCGGCTTCATGCTCAAGGACGCCTCACCGTCCGAACTGGTCGACGGCATCCGGGTCATCGCCACCGGGGAGGGCGTACTGGCGCCCACGGTCACCCGGCGCCTCATCGCGAGCTTCTCCCGCCGCTGCGAGGCGACTCGGCCGCAACCGCGGCTCGTCGGACTCACCAAGCGGGAACAGGAAGTCCTCGTACTGATCGCGAACGGGCTGTCCAACACGGAGATCTCCGCACACCTCGTGATCAGCATGCCGACGGTCAAGACCCACGTCGGCAGCCTCCTGGCGAAGCTGCACGCCCGGGACCGCGCGCAGCTGGTCATCATCGCGTATGAGAGCGGCCTCGCCGAGCGCGGCATGCCGACCTGACCACGACGACCGCCGGGCGGTATGGCTGGGCCCGCGGTACGGAAGGAGCGGGGCGACCACACGTGCTGCAAGCGCCCCTTTAGCCCGCCGTCGGAAGATCCCTCTGACCTGGGTTCGCGAACCGTGCGGGCCGTGCGAGACATGCGAGGGGGATGCAGTTGTCACGCTTCGCCACTTTCACCGACCTCGTCCGGGCGCGGTGCGCCGAGTTCGCGGGCGACAACGTACACATCCAACTCCGTGACACCAAGGACGGACCGGACGCCGAGCGGCTGACGTACGGGGAACTCGACCGCGCCGCCCGCCGTGTCGCGGGGGCGCTGCGGGCGCACGGGGTCCAGGGGCGGCCCGTGCTGCTGATGTGTCCGGGCAGCCTGGAGTTCCTCAAGGCGTTCGTCGGGTGTCTGTACGCCGGGGCCGTCGCCGTGCCCGCGCCGCTTCCCGAGGGGAGCGTGAAGGGGCGGCTCGGGCGGAGTTCGGCGATGCTGCGCGACTGCAAGGCGCCCGTCGTGCTCACGGACCGGGCGAGCGCCCCGGACGTCGCGCTGTGGCTGGCCACCGAGGGCCGGGACGACGTCGTGTGCGTCGCGGGCGATGCCCTGGGGGAGGGGCCGGAGGACGTGGCGCCTGCCACCCGGCCCGACGACCTCGCCTTCCTGCAGTACACCTCCGGTTCCGTGTCCGAGCCGCGCGGTGTGATGGTCACGCACCAAAATCTGATGGCCAACCAGGCCGCGCTGCAAAGGGTGTTGGGGACCACGGCCGGAGATCGCTTCGGGGGATGGCTGCCGCTCTATCACGACATGGGGCTCATCGCGCATCTGCTGCATCCCATCTGGCTGGGCAGCTCGTCCGTGATGCTCACACCGACCGCGTTCATCAAGCGTCCCGTGCGCTGGCTGCAGGCCATCGACGAGTACGGGGTCACCATCGGTGGCGGGCCCAACTTCTGTTACGACCTCGCTCTGCGCCGGGTCACCGACCAACAGCTCGCCCGGCTCGACCTCTCCCGCTGGCGGCTCGCGCTCAACGGCGCGGAGCCGGTGCGCGCAGACACGCTGGATGCGTTCGCGCGCCGGTTCGCGGCCGCCGGTCTGCGGGCCGAGGCCATGTATCCGTGCTACGGGCTCGCCGAGGCGACCCTCGTCGTCTCGGGGGGCGTCGGCGGTGAGGCGTACCGGCGGCGCGACGTCGATGCCACCGCCCTCGCGCGTGACGTCGTCGCGCCCGCCGAGGCGGGTCAGGAGAGCCGGACGCTCGTCAGCAGCGGGCGCGTCACCGAGTTCGACGTACGGATCGTCGACCCCGTCGGCTACCGGGAACTGCCGGAGGGTGCCGTCGGGGAGATCTGGCTGCGCGGCGAGAGCGTCGCCGCCGGGTACTACGGGAAGCCCGAGGAGAGCGAGGCCGCCTTCCGTGCCGTACTGCACGACGGCGAGGGAGGGTTCCTGCGCACCGGGGACCTCGGGGTGCTCGACGACGGACAGTTGTATGTCACCGGGCGTCTGAAGGAAGTCGTCATCCTGAACGGACGGAACGTGTACCCGCAGGACGTGGAGCACGCCGTCAAGTCGCTGCATCCCGCGCTCGCCGCCGGGACCGGGGCCGCGTTCTCCGTGGAGGCGGGGCGCGAGCAGCTCGTCCTCGTGCAGGAGGTCAGGGGCGAGCAGCTGGACGGGCCGCAGCTGCGTGAACTCGCTCAGCGGATCCAGGCGTTGGTGGGCAAGGACTTTCATGTGCCCGCCGGGAACGTGCTGTTGGTGCGGCCCGGCACCGTGCGCCGTACAACGAGCGGGAAGGTGCAGCGCACCCTCATGCGGCGGGAGTTCCTCGCCGGTGAGCTGCACGGGGAGTACGAGGTGCTCGACCCGGCCGTCCGCTCGCTCGTGCGGGCCGGGGACATGCTGCTCGGGGAAGGACTGCTCCAGTCCACCGTCGGCGGTGGCGCATGGTGACCGTCGCCGCCGCTCCGGTGCGCGAGGCCGAGGCGCAGCGCCGGGTGGCCGCCGTGGAGGAACTGCTCGGTGACCCCGGCGACACCGCCAACCCGTGCGGCTACGCGGCCCTGTTGGAGGCCGACCGGGACGCCGTGCGCAGCGAGGCGGGCGAGGACGCACTCGACCGGTTCGGGATGCACCGCGAGTACGTGCCCGTGGAGCTCGGCGGGCGGCTGGAGTCGATGGACACCCTGGTGCGGGTCATGCGGCCCGTCTTCCGGCGGGACGTCGGCCTCGGCATGGGATACGGAGCCATGTCCTTCATGGCCGCCGCCGATGTGTGGATGGCCGGAACGGAGGGGCAACAGGTCGGTCTCGCCCGGCAGATGCTGCGCGGTTCGCGTGCCGCCATCGCCCAGCTGGAGACCGCGCACAGCAACGACTACGTCCGCAGCCAGGTGTCCGCCCGGCGCGGCGCCGACGGCAGGCTGCTGCTCAGCGGGCGCAAGCCCGTCATCAACAACCTCGACCGGGCCGACGCCCTGGTGCTGTTCGCCAGGACCGACCCGTCGCCCGGCCGCCGCAGCCACACCGCGCTGCTGCTCGACCCGGCCCGGTTCCCCGAGGGGCGCGCCGAGTTGCTGCGCCGGCACACCTCCCTGGGGCTGCGCGGCTGTGTGTTCGGCGGTGTCGACTTCGACGACTGCCCGGTGCCGGACAGCGCCCTGCTCGGGCCCGTCGGCGACGGGGTGCCGATCGCGCTGCGCTCCTTCCAGATCAGCCGTACGGTCATCTCGTCCATGGTGCTCGCCGCCGTCGACACCAGCCTGCGCACCGCCGTCCGCTTCGACCACGAACACCGCGGCGGCGGCTGGTCCACCGGCGGCTCCGACTCGCAGCGCACCACCAGCGCGATCACCGGCGCCTTCGTCAACCTGCTGCTGTACGACGCGCTCGCCACGGTCGCCACCCGGGCCGTCCACGTCCTGCCGGAGCAGACCAGCGTGTACTCCGCGGCCGTGAAGTACCTGCTGCCGCGCGTCCTGACCGAGACGATGTACGACCTGTCGATCGTGCTCGGTGCCGGGTTCTACACCCGCGAGGGAACCCTCGGCATCTTCCAGAAGCACGTACGCGACGTGCCCGTCGTCACCCTCGGGCACGCCGGGTCCGTCGCCTGCCAGAGCACCGTCATCCCCCAACTGCCGCGGCTGGCACGCCGCTCGTGGTTCGTGGCGGGCGAGGCGCCGGCCACGCTGTTCCGCCCGCGCGACCCGCTGCCCCCGTACGACCTGGCGCGGCTCACTCTGGCCTGCGGCCAGGACAGCCTCAGTGCCACCCTGCTCGCGGTCGCCGCCGAGACACCGGGGCGCGGCGCCGTCGAACGGGTGCTGCGCGAGCTCGCGCTCGGCCTCGTCGACGAGTTCCGCGATCTGCGTGCCCGGGTGCTCGCCCTCGGCCCGCAGCCCGGCGCGGCGTCGTTCCCGCTGATGGACCGCTACGCCCATCTGCTCGCCGCCTCCGCGGTGCTCGGCGTCTGGCGCCACAACCAGGACGGCTCCGACCCGTTCCTCGCCGACCCCGCCTGGGCGGCGGCCGCACTGCACCGCATCGCGCGCCGGCTCGGCGCGTCCGCGCCCGACCTGCCGGCCGAGTGCGAGCTGCGCGTGAGCCACGAAGTGCAGCTGCGCTTCAGCGACCGGCGCAGCTACGACCTCTACGACACCCCGCTGCCGGGATGAGCGCGGCACCCGCCCCGCATTCCGGTCCGGCGAATCCCAGCGAAAGGCGTCCGGCCATGAACGTACCGTCCACCCGGCAGTCCGGGTTCCCCGCGCCCGGCGCTCAGCACGACGTACCGCAGCGCGGCTGGCTGCTCGACCGGGTCGCGCTCTACCTGGGCAGGGAGGCAGCCACCATCGACCCCACCGTGCCGCTGGCCGAGTACGGCATGGACTCGGTGTGCGCGCTGAGCCTGTGCGGTGACCTGGAGGACGAGTTCGGGCTCGTGGTGGAGCCGACCCTGCTGTGGGACCACCCCACCGTGCAGAGCCTGCTCGGGTTCCTGGCGGCCGAGCTGACGGTCGCCGACGCGCGCGGGGAGCGGTGATGGCGGACGCGGCGGCGTGCGGCGACGGCGTGGCGATCGTCGGGATCGACTGCGCCTTCCCGCTCGCGCGGGACACCGACGCCTACTGGGAACTGCTGCTGCGCGGCGGCGACGCGATCGGGGACGTACCGGAACAGCGGTGGGACCCGGCCGCCTTCCCGGCCGCCGACGGCGCCGCCCGCGCCGGGCTCGCGCGCGGCGGATTCCTCGACGACGCCGACGTGTTCGACAACGACTTCTTCTCCGTGCCGCCGCGCGAGGCGGCCGCCATGGACCCGCAGCAGCGGCTGCTGCTGCACAGCGCGTGGCGGGCCGTCGAGGACTCCGGGGTGGCACCGGGCTCGCTGGCCGGCAGCGGCACGGGCGTCTACATCGGGGTGATGGGCGGCGAGTGGGGGCGGCTGCACCTGGGCGACTACGACCGGGTGACGCCCCAGCTCGGCGCCGGCAGCAGCGCGGGCATGACCGCGAACCGGATCTCCTACCAACTCGGCTTCACCGGGCCGAGCATGGCCGTCGACACCGCCTGCTCGTCCTCGCTCGTCGCCGTGCACCTCGCGGTCGGGGCGCTGCTGTCGGGGGAGTGCGACACCGTGCTCGCGGGCGGCGTCAACCTCGTCATGTCGCCCGCGCTCGGGCTCGTCTACCACCAGCTGGGGCTCGCCGCGACCGACGGGCGCTGCAAGCCGTTCAGCGCGCTCGCCGACGGGATCGGGCGCAGCGAGGGCGTCGGTCTCGTCGTACTGCGCCGCCTCGCCGACGCCATGGCCGACGGACAGCGGATCTACGCCGTCGTCCGCGGCACCGCCGTCAACCAGGACGGCCGCAGCAACGGCATCACCGCGCCCAACCGCTGGTCGCAGGAGCAGGTCGTGGCCACCGCCTGCGAACGCGCCGGCGTCGAGCCCCGCGAGGTCGCCTTCATCGAGGCGCACGGCACCGGCACCGCGCTCGGCGACACCATCGAGTGCGCCGCGCTCGGCAGCCTGCACGGCGAGGGCCGCGCCGAACCCTGCGCGATCGGCTCGGTCAAGGGCAACCTCGGGCACACCGAGGGCGCCGCCGGCATCGCCGGGCTCATCAAGGTCGCCCTCGCGCTGCACCACCGGATCGTGCCCGCCAGCCGGTTCGCCGACCGCGAGAACCCCCAACTGCGGCTCGCCCAGCGCGGGTTGCGGCTGCTGCGGGCGCCGCTGCGGCTGCCGCCGGGACCCACCGTCGCCGGGGTGTCCAGCTTCGGCATGGGCGGCACCAACGCGCACGCCGTCCTCGCCTCGGCGCCGCGCCCCGCACCGCGTACCACCGCCAAGCGCTCCCGGCCCGGCGTGGGCGTGTTCACGCTCACCGCCGACACACCGGGCGCCCTCATCCGCAACCTCGGCGAGCAGGCCGACGCCGTCGCCCGGCGCCCGCGTGCCGCCGCGGCCGCGCTGTGCCGGCGACAGCAACCGGGTCAAGACCGGGCTGCCGTACCGTTTCGCCGTCACCGCAGGGGACACCGGGCAACTGGCGGCCGCGCTGCGCGAGGCGGCCGCGGGCGGGCTGCCCGAGCAGATCGCGCACCGGCCGTGGAGCGTGCCGTCCGTGGCGTTCCTGTTCACCGGGCAGGGCGCCCAGTACCCCGGCATGACCGCGGGCCTGTACCGCGAGTCGGCCGTGTACCGGCAGTACCTCGACGCGGCGGACGTGGCGCTGCTGCCGTACGTCGACACGTCCGTGCGCGACCTGCTCCTGGCCTGCAACGAGCAGGGCGACGACCATGGTGACCAGCAGGGCGTCACCGGGGAGCTCACCCAGCCCGCCCTGTTCGCCGTCGAGTACGCCCTCGCCGCCACGCTCACCGCCCTCGGCATCCGGCCCGCGGCCGTCCTCGGGCACAGCATCGGCGAGTTCGCGGCGGCCGTCACCGCCGGGGCGCTCACCCTCGACGAGGCCGCGCACCTGGTCGCCACCCGCGGCCGGCTCATGCACGCGCTGCCGGACGGCGGCGCCATGCTCTTGGTGCGGGCCGCCCCCGGCGCCCTGCGGCAGCTCCTCGCCGAGGAGCCGCGGGCGCACATCGCGGCCGTCAACGGGCCCCGCGACACCGTGCTCTCCGGCACCGCGGAGGCCCTCGCCCGGATCGCCGAGACCCTGGAGGAGGCACAGGTGCGCGCCCGTGACCTCCAGGCGCCCACCGCCTTCCACTCGCCGCTGGTGCGGCCGGTGCTGGACCGGCTCAGGGCGGCCGCGGGCACCACCGAACCCCAAGTCCCCGACGTCCCCGTGTTCTCCACCCGCTACGGCAGACTCCTCGCCCCCACCGAGCGTCTGGACGCCGACTACTGGGCCGCCCAGGCCGAGTCACCGGTGCTGTTCGCGGACGCCCTCGCCGACCTGGAGACGGTCTGCGCGCCCACCCATCTCGTGGAGATCGGACCGCGCCCGCAACTGCTGCCGCTGGCCGGACGCGCCGGTCTCTCGTCGAGCGTGGAGTTCCTTCACCCGGTCCCCGGGCCGGCGGCGGACGGCACCGAACTCGCCGAGCTGGTCGCCCAGTTGTACCGTGCCGGGCTCGACCCGGAGTGGGAGCGGCTCTACGACTCCGACGTCACGTCCGGCGCCGGTGAGAAGCTGCGTGGCTACTCCTTCTCCACCGCGCACCGCTACTGGACCGCACCGCCGTCCCCGACCGCGCCGCGGGCGGACGAGGCGGCCCCGGCGCGGTCCGCGACGACACCGCCGCGGCCCGCCTCGGCACCGGCCGGACCCGCGACGAGCGACCCGGTGTCCCGGGACCGGGACCCCGTCCTGGCCGCGGTCGTCGACGCCGTCGCGGAGGTCGGTTCGTACCCCCTGGAGCAGGTCGTGCACACAGCGCGATTCTACGAGGACCTCGGCTTCGACTCGGTGATGATCATGCAGCTCAAGGACCGTATCGAGGCCCGGCTGCCGCACCTCGGCGAGGTCTCCGTACAGCAACTCCTGCCCGCCCTGCG
This sequence comes from Streptomyces sp. HUAS 15-9, assembly GCF_025642155.1. Lineage (NCBI taxonomy): Bacteria > Bacillati > Actinomycetota > Actinomycetes > Kitasatosporales > Streptomycetaceae > Streptomyces > Streptomyces qianjiangensis. The sequence goes on from NZ_CP106798.1 coordinate 6,686,268, forward strand.
GTCGGTGGGCAGCCTCGCCCAGTTCCTCGGCGGGCACCTCACGGAAGGGGTGCGGGTGTGAGCACCACCGCGGCCCGGCGCGCCCGGGAGCGCGCGAGCGTGACATCCGAGGTCCCCCGCGGCGCTGAACTCGATGAGGCCGTCTCTCACGGCCTTCACCCGGAAGGAGTGTGCGTGTGAGCGCCACGGCCTATCTCGCGGCGGCCGCAAGCGCGCTGCCCGGCCCGCCCGTCGACAACGCGACGCTCGGCAGGGCCCTCGGGGTCAGCGAGGAGTGGGTCGACATCTTCGTGGGCACCCGCACCCGGCACTTCGGCTGGGACGTGGCGACCGGACAGGTCCGGCACACCCTTGCCGACCTGTGCGCGCAGGCCGGCGGAGCGGCCATCGACGCCGCCGGACTCGACCCGGTCGACATCGAGTTCGTCCTGCTGGCCACCGCCACGCCGGACACACTGCTGCCGACCACGGCGAGCGAGGTCGCCGACCGGCTCGGTCTGATGTATCTGCCCGCCTTCCAGATCCAGTCCGGCTGCGCGGGCGCCGTGCAGGCGCTCGACCTGGGCCGCACCCTGATCGCCGGGGGTGCCCGGGCCGGGCTGGTGATCGGCGGCGACGTCACGCACCGCCACCTCGACGTCCACCGCCAGGTGGCCCGTATGCCCACCGAGGAGCTGGTCAACTACGTGCTGTTCGGTGACGGCGCGGGTGCCGCGGTGCTCACCGCCGAGCCGGTGGCCGAGCGCGTCGAGATCAAGGGGGTCCTCAACCGCTTCACGGGACTGGGCCGCCCGCCGGGCCAGACCGTCGACTGGTACGGGATCAGCGACCGGCACAGCGAACGCCCCATGGTCGTCGAGGACTACAAGGCCATCGAGGAGTCCGTGCCGACCATGGCCCGGGAGATCCTCTGGGAACTCCTCGACCAGCTCGAATGGACCCCCGACGACCTGGACTTCCTGCTGCCGCCCCAGCTGTCGGGCCGGATGACCGAGCGGATCGCCGAGCACCTCGGCGTGCCCGGCGCCAAGGAGGTGTCCTGCGTCGCCGAGACCGGCAACACCGGCAACGCCCTGGTCCTGCTGCAGCTCGCGCGGCTCCTCCCGGACCTGCCCACCGGCGGCCGGGCGCTCGCGATCGCCGTGGAGTCCAGCAAGTGGATCAAGACCGGGCTCGGCCTGGAGAAGGTGTAGGAGATGGCGGTACCGGTGCGCATGACGACGCGGGGCGAGCCGCTGGAACGGCTGCGGGACCTCGCTGCGCAAGGACGGCTGGAGACGGCGTACGACGAGGTCGTGCCGCTCCTCGCCGAGCTGGCCGACGACCCCGAGCCGCCGCCGGGCTGGGCGCGGCGGGCCGGGCGGCTGCTCGGCCGGGCCGACCGGGACGCCGTTCTCGCCCGGCATCCGCACCTCGCGCAGGTGACCGTGGCGGTCACCGGCCAGTCCACCGTCGCGGACGTGGTCGAGCCGCTGACCGGCGAACTGGCCCGGCACGGGCTCCTGTTGCACCCGGTCGTCGGCGACCACGGCGCCTATCTGCGTGACCTCACCGACCCGATGGGCGCCTTCCGGGGCCTCGACGCCGATCTCGCGCTCTGCCTCCTCGACGACACCACCGTCTTCGCCGAGGTGCCCGCGGTGTGGGGCCCCGACGACGTCGAGCGGGCCGCGGACGAGGTGGCGGCGCGCCTCGAGGGCCTGGTCCGGCAGCGGGCGCGGACCGGCGCGGCCACCCTCGCGCTCAACACCCTGCCGCTGCCGCGCGAGCGCACCCATCAGCTCGTCGACCACCACTCCCGGGCCCGGCTCGGCGTGCTCTGGCGGGAGTTCAACGCACGGCTGCTGAGGCTCGGGGCCGAGGAGCCGGGCGTCGTCGTGATCGACCTCGACCCGCTGCTGGCCGCCTCGGGGCCGGTCGCCGACACACGCCTGGCGCAGTACGCCTCAGCCCGCATCGGCGCCGGGCTGCTCGACGCCTATGCCCGTGAAGTCGCCCATCTGGTCCGGGCGTTGACGGGCCGCACACGCAAATGTCTGGTCCTCGACCTCGACCACACGCTGTGGGACGGCGTGCTCGGCGACGACGGACCCGACGGCATCGCCGCCGCGGGGACCCTGCGCGGCGAGGCGTTCGGCGTGTTCCAGCGGGCCGTGCGCCAACTCGCCGCGCAGGGTGTGCTGCTGGCCGTCAGCAGCAAGAACGAGCGCGGCGCCGTGCTGGACGCGCTGCGCACGCACCCCGATCTCGCCCTGCGGGAGGGGGACTTCACGGCCGTGCACGCCGACTGGGAGCCCAAGAGCGGCCACCTCGCCGCCGTGGCCGAGGCGCTCGGCATCGGCGACGACGCGCTCGTGTTCGCCGACGACTCGCCCGCCGAGCGCGCCGAGGTGCGCCACAGCGGCGTGCGTGCCGCCGTGGTGCCGCTCGACGACGAGCCCGCGCTGCATCTGCAACGGCTGCTTATCGACGGCTGGTTCGACACGCTCACCGTGACCGCCGAGGACCGGGCCCGCGCCGGGCACCACCGCGCGGCGGGCGCCCGCGCCGCGCTGCGCGCCGGGTCCGGCTCGCACGAGGAGTTCCTGCGCGGACTCGACATCACCGTCGACCTCTCCGAGCCATGGGCCCACGAACTCGCACGGCTCGCCCAACTCACCCAACGCACCAACCAGTTCAACCTCACCGGCATGCGTCTCACCCCGTCCGGGGCGGCGGCGGCCGTCGCGGATGCCGACCGGCTGCTGCTGGCCGCGCGCACCGCCGACCGGTTCGGCGAGAACGGCCTGACCGGCGCGTTGCTGGCCACCCGCGAGGGGGACGAGCTGCGCGTGGACAACACCTGGCTCAGCTGCCGGGTCCTGGCCCGCGGGATCGAACAGGCCCTGCTGGCCGTCGTGTTGGCGCACGCCCGCGACCGGGGGCACCGTGCCGTGCTCGCCGCGTTCCGGCCCACCCCGAAGAACCACCGGGCCCGGGACTTCTACCCCTCGCTGGGCTTCACGCCCGCCGGAGAGCGGGACGGGGCGCTTCAGTTCCGGCACGACCTGCGGCGGCTGCCGGTGCCACCGGAGCACGTGAGGATCACCGGGCCGCTGACCACCGGCCCCGACGGGAGGAAGCACACATGAGCGCGGTAGACACTCTCGACGGGTTCCTGGCACTGCTCCGGGACGAACTGGGTCTCGATACAGACGTGGACGAGGCTCACCTGAGCCTGGTGGATCTTCCCCGCTGGGACTCGCTGTACTTGCTGAGGCTGGTCACGCTGGTGGAGGAGGAGACCGGCCGGCGGCTGTCGCTGTCCCCCGTTCTGCAGGCCCGCACGCTCGCCGAGATCCACGCCGTCGTCGTACGGCAACTGCCGCAACAGAACAGTGTGGAGGCACAGGCATGACCGTCCCCGGCAATTCCACGCTCGGGCCGCCGCTCGGCGCACCCGTCGAGGTGGGGGTCGACGACGCCGCGTGGGACCGGGTCCGGGGGGACCTGTCGGCGTGCGGGACCGCCCTGCTCTACGCCCACCGCTCCGTTCTGCAGCCCCAGGTGCCCGGCGGCGACGGGCTGCGCCGGCTGCTGGGCCGCGACTGGTCGCGCTATCTCGGTCTCGCCCACGCCGATGTGCGCGACCGGTACGCGGCCTCCCGGGTGCTGCTCAAGTCCGCCGCGGCCGCCGTGCTGCGCGGTGACCCGGACGCCCTGGAGCTGGCGTACGGGCCGACCGGACGGCCGTATCTGCGCGGCTGCGACCAGATCGACATCAGCCTCAGCCACACCGACGACCTGCTCGTGGTCGGACTGACCACACGGGGCCTGATCGGCGTGGACGCCGAGCGCGCCGACCGGCAGATGTACGGCGGCGGTCTCGGGCGGCATGTGTGCACGCCGTACGAGATGGTGACGCTCGCCGCGCTGCCCGAGGAGCAGCGCAACCCGTCCCTGGTGCGCCTGTGGACGCTGAAGGAGGCGTACAGCAAGGCGATCGGGCAGGGCATGCAGTTCCGGTTCACCGAGTTCGGCTTCGGACCCGACGGCAAGCCGGTGCGGGTCCAGCGGCCGGACGGCAGCGCGGGCACCGGGGCCGAATGGGCCTTCCGTACCTTCCCGCTGGCCAGCGGCTACTGCATCAGCGCGGCCGTCTACGACGCCGGGTTCGGGCCGCCGGGCGGCACGGACATCACGACGATGCTCGACGAGGACTGCGTGCGGACCATCGAGGAGGCGCTGGGCGAGACATGAGCGTCAGCCGGAGTCCGTCTCACGTCCGGCGCGCTGCTCCAGCATGCCGGACACGGCCACGTTGTACCCGGCCTGGAAACGGCTGGTGGCCTCCAGCTCCTCGGTGATCTCCGAGATGTGACGACGGCAGGTGCGCACCGACATGCCCAGCCGCCGGGCGACCATCTCGTCCTTGTAGCCCTTGGCCATCAGCCGCAGGATCGACTGCTTGAGGTCGTCGGCGATGGACGGCGCGCGCGAGGTGTCCGGGACGAACGGCGTCGCGCCGTCCCACAGGTGCTCGAAGACGCTGCAGACGAATGCCACCAGCGTGGGCTCCCGCACGACGATCGCGCCACCGGTCGACTCCTCGTCCTGCTGCTCGTGCGTGGGCAGGAAGACCGTCTCCCGGTCGTAGATGAGGATCCGGTCGATGACCTGGTCGGCGGTGCGCACCTCGACGCCGGCCGCCGTCACGTCGCGCACGTACGCACGCGTGGCGAGGTCGCTGCGGGCGGTGTGCTGGTAGATGGTGCGGACGTCGACGCCGCGCTCGCGCATGCTCAGGGACGACTTGCGGGCCGCCTGCAGCTGTGGGCCGGGGCGGGCGCCGCCGGGGGCGACGGACGCCACCTCCAGGCGGCAGTGCGTGCTGAGGTGGTCGAGCATGCACTGCACGGTGCCCTGGTCGGTGATGACGTCGAAGGCCTCCAGCCGGTTGCGCAGCCGGCGGCCCTCGAAGTAGACGGGGGTCAGCGACATCAGACGGCTGCGCACGTCGGTGACGGCCTGCTGGAGGTCGCGGATCTGTGTCTCGGCCGAGCTCACCAGATCGGCGGTGGCGACGTCGGGACCCACGGGGACGAGTACGTCGGGGTCGCCCGGCATCGGTTGCAGCAGTCGCAGCAGGGTCAGCACCTTCTCCGCGTGCTCGACCTCGGCCGGGGACAATGCCAGACGCAGGGCTATGTCCTCCCGCACGAAGCGGCCCAGTTCCACGGCGTGACCATAGGCCGCAGCGCTGATGTCGTCGAGTTCGGCGAATTCGGATTGGGAGTAACTCATTCCGCGCGCCAGGGTGTTGTGGGATGCGTGTGAAGTTGTTGCCGTGCAGCTTTGAGCCATCGGATATCGCTTGGGTTTCGCTTGAGGGATTCGAGATGGTGTTCCCGACGACGGGACGGACGACCTCTCGGCGCGGCGCTCAAGCCCATGACGATCCTTCCCGTTCGGAACGCAGCGACATCGAACCTACAGGGGGAAACGTGCACGTCATGGCAAACATGATCAACATCGTCGCTCGTGGTGCAGCTCTGGGTAGTGCTCTTGGTGTGTTGTTTACCGGCGTCTTGCTCTTCGGGCAGCACCACGACGGGGATCGGGTGGCTGCGCAAAGCGGAACGATTGTGACCGCTTCGCAGCCTGTGCACGACGATGACGACCAGTGGTAGACGGAGACTGACCACTCTCTGTTCTGCTTTATCTGCCGTCAGGCGCCTCCCGCTCACACCAGCAGGGGGGCGCCTGACGCCGTTTCGGCCAGTGCCGCGTGTCGCGCGGCCGGCATCGCGATGGCGCTCAGGACCACACCGTTCGCGGCCGAGAACCGCCCGTTGAGAACACGCCGTGCCGAACCCGGCCGCGCGGCCGGGTCGTTGAGCAGCGCCGCGCGGAACGTGCCGCGCTCCGGGTCCACCGTGAGCAACGCGTCCTCGAACTCCAGGGTGTGCCCGGTGAGCGGGAAGTACGCCTTGTAGACGGTCTCCTTCATGGAGAACAGCAGCCGGTCCCAGCGCACCTCGGGCAGGCCGCGCAGCAGCCGCGTCACCCAGGACCGCTCCTGCGGCAGCGCGATCGACTCCAGGATCCCCTCGGGCAGCGGCTGGTTGGGCTCGGCGTCGATGCCGAGCGCGGCGATGTCGTGCGCGTGGGCCAGGACGGCGCCGCGGTAACCGGCGCAGTGGGTGATGGAGCCGACGAGTCCGGGCGCCCACCGCGGGGCGCCGCGCAGACCCGGCAGGACCGGGGCGGGCTCCTGTCCCAGAGCCGCCATCGCGCGCCGGGCGCACCAGCGGGCCGTGGTGAACTCCAGCCGGCGCGCCTCGACGGCCCGCGCGATCTGGGCCTCCTCGCCCGGGAAGAGGGTGACGTCGGTGCGGTCGACGGTCGTGTCGACCGCGGCGACCTCGGCCGGGAGCAGCGCTTCGATCATGGGATCACCCTTGAGGGACGGGCCGCGACCGGGTTGTCCGCGGCGATGTCCCCACGGTGTCGCGGCGCTTGGCTTTGGCTCCATGGGGAACTGGGTGGCTGGGCTGTACTCGTCCTCCCCGGGGGTGGAAAGCTCCTGTCTCTTGCTAGTCGGGGGATGGTGGGGTGGACGGCTGCTATGCGGTTGTCATTCGGCTTGCGGGTGTGTGGGGGCTGGGCGCGCAGCTCCCCGCGCCCCTTTGGGGCGCTGCTGCTTAGGGGGTTTCAGGGGTACTCGGTGCTTGGTTCTGCTGCGTAGGGTCGTTGGATGGCGCACGGAAAGCTGATGGCCATCAGTGACCTGCACGTCGCGTTCGAGGAGAACCGGCGGATCCTGGAAGGGGTGCGGCCGGACGATCCCGGGGACTGGCTGCTCGTCGCGGGGGACGTGGGGGAGCTGCTCTCCGACGTGGAATGGGCGCTCGGGGTGCTCAGCGAGCGGTGGGCGCGCGTGGTGTGGGTGCCGGGGAACCACGATCTGTGGACCGCCCACGAGGACCCGGTGCAGCTGCGCGGCGACGCCCGCTACCGCCGGCTCGTGGAGATCTGCCGGAGCCTTGGCGTGCACACCCCGGAGGACCCGTATCCGGTCTGGTGCGGGCCGGGTGGACCCGTCGTCGTCGCCCCGCTGTTCCTGCTGTACGACTACTCGTTCCGCACCCCGGCCGCGGGCACCCGGCAAGAGGCCCTTGAACAGGCCTACGCGGCGGGAGTGGTGTGCACCGACGAGTTCCTGCTGCACCCGGACCCCTATCCGAGCCGCGACGCCTGGTGCCGGGCGCGGGTCGCCGAGACCGAGCGGCGGCTCGAGCGGTGCGACCCGAGCCTGCCGACCGTCCTGGTGAACCACTTCCCGCTGGTGCGCACCCCCACCGACATCCTGCGCCACCCCGAGTTCGCCCAGTGGTGCGGCACCGAACTGACCGCCGACTGGCATGTGCGGTTCCGGGCCGCCGCCGTGGTGTACGGCCATCTGCACATCCCGCGCACGACGTTCCACGACGGCGTGCGCTTCGAGGAGGTGTCGGTCGGCTACCCGCGCGAATGGCGCAGACCCGGCCATCCCCGGAACGTGCCGCGGCTGATTCTGCCCGCTTGACGGCCCTCCGGCGGCGCCCGAGGTGACTTGCTGCCGTGCAACTTTCGGTCAGCGGGGCGGGCCAACGTGCTGCGTAGACTTGGCGTCTTGAAGGACGGTTGCCCCGCGCAAAGGAATCGCTTTGCGTCGTCTTGGGGAAAGCATGGGGACGGCCGGAGAAAGTCATGGGGAAATGCCTGCGGTGATCCAGGAATTCCCCGTGGATTTTCGGCTTGCTTAACAACGGGGGATGGCGAGGCGGCGGTGATGCATATGGACCGGAAAAATCAAATCCGCTTGCTGGAATCCGCAGTGCGGGAGGCCGCCGACGGGGCGGCCAGGATCGTGCTCGTCGAGGGCGTGGTGGGCTGCGGAAAGACCGAGTTGATTGAATCCGTAACTGAAATAGCCGCACGTTCGGGGCTGTTGGTGCTGCGGGCGGAGGGGACCAGAGCGGAACGCGACATTCCCTTCGGGGTGATCGGCCAGCTCACGGCTGCCGCCCCCGAGGACGCGTTCGACGCCGTGCCACCCGCCCCGGAGGCGACGGCAGGGGCCGGACGCGTCGCCGCCCGCCAGGCGTTCGCCACCGCGGTGCAGCGGCTCGCCGAGCGCACACCGGTGGCCATCTGCGTCGACGACCTCCACCTCGTCGACGAGCCGTCCCGCCACTATCTGCTCCACCTCGCGGGCCGACTGCGACAGGCAAGGGTCCTGCTGGTGCTCGCCGAATCACCGCACGAGCGCACCGACGACCCGGAACTCGGCACCGACCTGCTGCGCAGACCGGGCTTCGCGCGCATACGGCTCGAACCACTCACCCGGCAGGACGTCGAGGCGACCCTGGAGCGGGCCGGCGTCACACGTCCCGGTGCGGCCGAGGCGCATGCGCTCAGCGGTGGAAACCCGTTGCTGTTAAGGGCGTTGACCGAGGACGGCGGACCCGGCCGGGCGTTCGTCCAGGCATTCCTCGCCTGTCTGCGCCGCTGTGGCAGCCGGACGGAGGACGTAGCGGGAGCGGTCGCCGTGCTCGGCACCCTCGCCGCGCCCTCCTCCGTCGCCGCCCTGCTCGACCTCCCCGAGGGCGAGGTGCAGACGTGCCTGGACGCCCTGGGCCTCGCCGGACTCCTCGACGGCACCGCCTTCCGGCACCCCGCCGCGCGCACAGCCGTACTCGACCATCTGGACGGCGGCGTGCGCGCACGCCGGCACCTGACGGCCGCCGAACTCGCCCATGCGCAGGGGCACTCGGCGACCGACGTCGCGGCTCAACTGCTCACGGCCGGCGTCCCGGCGCCCGCCTGGGCCGGGCCGGTGCTGCGCGCCGCCGCGGACCGGCTGCTGGCCGACGGGGAACACCGTCGGGCACTGGAGTGCCTGGAGGCCGCCCTGGCCGGCACCGACGACCCGGCACAGAGCGCCGAACTGCGCACCGCGCTGGCCGCCGCGGTGCTCGCCGTCGACCCGGCGGCCGCCGAAGCACAGCTGACCGAGCCGCTCGCCGCCGTGCGCGCCGGTCGGCTTCCGGCACCCGTCGCGGCCCGGCTCGCCCGCCTCCTGGTCACCCAGGGCCGGATCGACGAGACGGCCGAGGTGCTCCAGGAACTCGGCGTCAACGCCGAGGCGGGGGAGGGAGGTTCGTGGGACGACCCGAGGCGGGGACCGCTGGACGGCCTGTCCGCCTTCCCGCACTGGTCCCCGCGTCCCGCACCGCCCATCACCCTGCCCCGCCAGCGGGAGCCCACAACACACCGCAGGCCGGCCCCGGCGGGCACGGTGGCCCCCGCGGCCACGGTGACCCATCCCGCTCCCGCCCCGCAGGGTCCGGGCTGGGCCGCCGCGTTCTGGGGCGTGCCCGAGTGGGAGCGCTCGACGCGCGCCGTGGAGAGCGCGGAGGCGCTGCTGCGCCGCACCAGCCTCGCCGAGAGCACCCTCGCCCCCGTACTGCAGGCGCTGCGGGCCCTGCTGCACCTCGACGGGCCGCGCCGCGCGCTGCCCTGGACCCAGACCTGCCTGGACGAGGCCGCCCGCCGCGGCGCCCCCGGCTGGCAGGCCGTGTTCGCCCTGACCCGGGCCGAAGTACTGCTGCGCCAGGGCGACCTGCCCGGAGCCGAGGAACTCGCCCTTCAGGCGCGCGCCTCGGTGCCCGAGCACGACGACAGCCTCTTCCACAGCTGGGCCGGCGCCACGCTGGCCGCGGCACGCACCCCCATGGGCCGCCACGACGACGCGGGCCGCGAGGTGTGCCGCCCACAGCCGGAACGCCTCGCCGGAAGCCTGCCGCTGCTCGCCCATCTCAAGGCACGCGGCGCCTACTACTTCGCCACCAACCGCTACCAGGCCGCGCTCGCCGACTACCTCGACATCGGACGGGCCATGCGCCGCTGGGGCATCGACCGGCCGGTCGTGCTGCCCTGGCGGACCTACGCCGCCGACGCGCTGCTCCAGCTCGGTGAGGTCCGCCAGGCCTCACGGCTGGTCGCCGACCAGCTCGCCTCCCGGGACGTCGCACACCCCTGGGTGAACGGCCTCACCCTCCGGCTCAAGGCCGCGCTCGGCCCGCCCGCCGAGCGGCCCGCGCTGCTCGCCCGCTCCGTCGACGAGCTGCGCCGCTCCGGGGACCGGCTCGAACTCGCCCGCGCCATGGCCGATCTGGGGGAGACGTTCAAGGAGTGCGGTGATCCGGCCCGGGCCAACATGGTCAACCGGCGCGCCTGGCACCTGGCCAAGGAGTGCGGCGCGCAGACCCTGCGCGAGCGGATTCTGCCCGGCCGGGCCGGCGCCGTCGAGCCGGCCGACGGCTCCCGGCGTACGACGCACGCCGAACTCGACGCGAAACTCAGCGAGTCCGAGAAGCGGGTCGCCCTGCTCGCCGTGCACGGCCACACCAACCGGGAGATCGCGCTGAAGCTGTACATCACCGTCAGCACGGTCGAACAGCATCTGACCCGCGTCTACCGCAAGTTGAACATCACCCGCCGTCAGGACCTGCCCGTGGACCTGCCGTTCAGCGAGGCGCTGGACCTCGCGTGACAGACAACTCGCGTGACAGACGACCTCGCATGACAGACCGAAGGAGTACGACCGTGAGCGGTACGCCGTTCGAGAACCCCGACGCCGGCTATCTGGCGCTGGTCAACGACGAGGGCCAGTACTCGGTGTGGCCGGCCGCCGCCGAGGTGCCCGCCGGCTGGCGCGTCGCCCTCACCGAGTCACCCCGGCAGGCCGTGCTCGACCACATCGACCGCGCCTGGACCGACCCGCGCCCCGCCTCACTGCGGGCCGTCGACGGGCAGCCGGGCGAGTGACGCCCTCGCGTACACCGCCTGACTGCCCGGGACGATGAACAGGGACTCGCGCAGCGCGGAGGCGGACTCGGTCGTCAACTCCTCGACCGCGTCCGCCTCTTCGTACATCAGCGCCCGCTCCAGCTCGAAGTAGTACAGATTGAACGCGTCGACCTGTCGCTGGTAGAGCCACCACCGCCGGCACTCCTCGGCACTGCCGTGCTCCCTCAGATACACGGCCGTTAGCTGCTCCTCCAGCCGGTGCGCGAGGCGCTCCGAGGCGATCCGGGCACGGATGCCGGTGCCCGGTCGGGACCGCTCGTACAGACAGTGGCCCAGCTCGTGGGCGACACCGGCCAGCGCCCCGACCGTCGGGCCGTCGGCGCCCAGGATCACGGCGGCGTGCGGGGGCCCGACGGTGCGGAAGGGCGTGCCGTGCTCCGCCAGGGAGGACTCGGCGAGGATGCGCAGCACACGGTCGCGCCAGGGACGCAGCTGAGGCAGTTCCGGCAGGATCTCGGCGGACGGGGCGTGGGTGGGGTGGCTCAGGATCAGGTCGTCGGCGGGCAGCGGCAGGGGCAGCTCGGCCAGGTGCACGAGCATGGAGCGGCGCAGCGGCAGTACGGCCGCGTAGCGCGGGGCCGCGAGGACCTGTCGTACCTGATGGTGCGTGACGTCGAACAAGCGCCGGACCCAGGCCAGTTGCCGCAGTGCGGCCAGCCGGGAGCGGCGCTCGTGGAGCAGCGTCTCGATCAGTTCACCGGTGCCGAGCACGGCCTCGCGCTGCAGGCGCCGGCGCTCGTCGCGATAGGCGGCGACGGCCCGGGGGTCGCCGGTGAGGTCGTGCTGCGGGGCGGGCCGGTGCGTCCCGCCCCGCGGGGGTGCCACGGTCAGTTGTTGATGTTGTTGTTCGAGTTGTCGGCGCTGTTGCTGTTGCTGTTGGCGTTGCCGTCGTTGTTGTTCTCGTTGGCGACGATCGACAGGTCCTCCGCGAGGGCGTTGATGTCCGTGGCGGTCACGCTCTGCAGACGCGGGGCGTCGGAGTCGTCGGCCATCGCAGAGTTGTTGATGTTGCTGTTGTTGTCGGAGGAGTTGGCGCTGTTGCTGTTGTTCGACATGGAGTTGTTCGCCGGGGAGTTGTTCACGATGAGTTCTCCTGAGGACGAGCGGTTGGCCGGGCCGGAGCCGGTCTGCGTGTCGAGCAGCGTGTCCATATAGCGCCATGGCGCTAAAGCGTCGGATGGGCTGTGGCAAGCGCATGGCAAGGTCGTGTCGCGGGTCAGACGGGCATGGCAGGAAGCCGTCATGCTCCTCGTGGCGGGACCGCGAACGACGCGGAACCTCCGCTTCCCGCATTGTGGTCCCGTGACGCATCCGGCAGGGTCGGTCGCAATCCGTAAGCCCAGCAGGAGGCCGCCATGATCACGGATCAGGACCACAGGACGCCCGCTCCCGCGCACCGGCGCGAGGAGATGCTGGACCGGGTCGAGGCCAGACTGCGCGCCCTGCTGAACGACGAGTACCGCCGCCACTGCGGGCACGCCCGCGCCGCCGTCCTCGTCGAGTCGCTGGCCGAACTGGTCGCGGCGGGTGGTGAACGGGTGCGTCCCGTGGTGCTGTTCACCGGCTACCTCGCGGCGGGCGGCGCCCCGGACGACCCGCGCGCCATCGACACGGCCGCCGCGCTCGAACTGCTGGACACCGCCATGCTGCTGCGCTCCGACGTGCACGACAACGCGGCCGTACGGCGCGGCATGCCGGCCCTGCACGTAGCGCGCGCGGCCGAGCACGAGCGGGGCGGCTGGGGCGGCGACGCGCGACGCTACGGCGCGTACACCGCGACGCTCGCCGGTGACCTCGCGCTCGCCTGCGCCGACCGGCTGGCCGCGGGGCTGACCGGCAGCGCGCGAGCTCACTGGGACGAACTGCGCGCCGACCGCTGTGTGGGCATGTACGCGCGCGAGGCCATGACCGCGGCCTACCTCGACGACCCGTGGCCCGGCCGGTGCGTCTCCGGCTGCGACAGCGGCTGCCGGGCGGGCTGGTACGCGCTGCGCGCCCCGCTGCTGATCGGCGCCGCGCTGGCGGGCCGGGACGACCTGACCCCCGCCTACGAGGCGTACTCCGGCGCCCTGCATGCCGCCTGGCGCCTGCGCGGCTTCCTCGACGGAGGCCCCGAGTACGCCTGGGACGCCGAGCTACTGCGTGAGGCGCTGCTCGACGGTGACGAACGGGAGGTGGCCGAGCGCATGATCCATGAACTGGTGAGCCGGGCGGGGCGGACGGCGGGTGAGGCGGCGGTGTCGGGGGCGTGGCGCGGGGAGTTGGCGTCGTTCGGGCTGCGGGTGGCTTCGGTCTGAGGTGTGTGGGGCGGAGTGTCCGCGGCCGGTGTGGCCCTCGCCTCCTGCACGTTTTCGGGGCGGGGCGCCGCGTATGCCTGGGATGCCGAGCTACTGCGTGAGGCGCTGCTCGACGGTGACGAACGGGAGGTGGCCGAGGGCATGATCCATGAACTGGTGAGCCGGGCGGGGCGGACGGCGGGTGAGGCGGCGGTGTCGGGGGCGTGGCGCGGGGAGTTGGCGTCGTTCGGGCTGCGGGTGGCTTCGGTCTGAGGTGGTCCGAGTCAATCCGAGGCACGTGGGGTGGGATGTCCGCCGTCCGGTGTGAGGCTCGCCTGTCGTACGCCCTGCGAGGCTCGCCTCTCACACGCCCTCGGGACGGGGGCGGGGGGTGCCGGGGCGCAGGCGGACGAGCCAGGTGCGCAGGGCCTCCTTGCGGAGTTCGCCGTTCGGGTCCCGGGGGAGGGAGCCGACCAGTTCCAGACGGGTGGGCAGGAACGCCTCCGTCAGTCCGCGCCGGGCCAGGTGGTCGCGGAGTTCCACCAGTCCCGGCGGCTCCTCCTGGAGCGTGGGGACGACGACGGCACAGGGCATCTCGCCGTACGTCGCGTCCGTGTACTCCACGACGGCGGCCTCCCGCACCCGAGGATGCGCACGCAGCCCCTCCTCCAGCTCGTCCACCGGTACGACGAAGAGGCCACCGGTGCGTTCGTCGGCGTGGCGCACCACCGTGACCTCGCCGGGCCCGCCCACGGTCGCCACGTCCCCCGTGTCCAGCCAGCCGTCCGAGCTGTCCCAGGCCGCCTCCACCGTGCCCGCGTGCCGCCAGGCCGCCGGAGCCACCGAGGGGCCGCGCACCCGGAGCCGGCCCTCCGCCACGGCGACCTCGAGGCCCGGCAGCGGCTGCTCCCCGGACCCGTGCGACAGGGCGCCCAGCCCCGCCTCGGGCGCCCCCCACACGCTCCGCACCGGGACGCCCAGCTCCGCCCGCAGTTCCCCGAGGAGGGCCTCGGGCGTGCCGACCCGTCCACCCGTGAGGACGAGCCGCAGCGCGGACAGGTCACGGGGCTCCTGCCGCTGCGCGGCGAGCAGTTCGGCCCAGTGCGCGGGGGTGGCGTACACCTGGCCGACCCGGGCGGACTCGACCAGGCCGAGAAAGACACGCGGGTCCCACACGTCCTGGAACACCCCGGTGCCACCCGCAGCGAGCGGCCAGCACACCGTGTAGAGCAGGGCGGCGAGGGAGGTCAGTGGAAGAGGGGAGGCGAAGACGCCGGCGTCCGGCCCCGCCGTCGTACCGTCGTCGCGCTGCGCCGCGAGGCCCGCGTACAACGTGTTGCCCGTGTGCACGACCGCGCCGTGGTCCTCGCCCATGCCCATGACGGTCAGCAGCAGCGCGGGCCGGTCCGGATGCGCCAGTGAGAGAGACAACTCCCGTGCGCGCGGGCCGCGTTCGTGAGCGGTGCGCAGGAAGTACGTCCCGAAGTCCACGGCACCCGTCGCCGCCGCGTCCCCGATCACCACCCGGCGCCGCAGCCACGGCAGCCGGTGCGCGAGCTCGGCCAGGACCTCCGCGTTCCCGTACTCCTCCCAGTGGTCCGGCACCACACACACCCGGGCCTGCGTGACGGTGAGGATGCGTTCCAGGTCGGGCGCGCGGACGCCGGGCAGCACCGGCACCACCACGGCCCCGATCCGCCGGCAGGCGAGCATGAGCGCCGCGGCCTCCCACCAGTTGGGCAGTTGCAGGGCCACCGGATCGCCCTCGGTCACCCCGAGCGAACGCAGCGCCGCCGCGAACCGGTCCATGTAGAGGGCCAGTCGGGCGTACGACACGGTGACCGTCCGCCGGTCCTCCGGGTGGTGGGCGCGGTGACCGACGAAGGCCGGGCGGTCGGGGTGCGCGGCAGCGGTGCGCAGCACGTCGTGCACCAAGCCCTCGGCACGCCACAGCCCGGCCGCGCGCCAGCGCTCCGCGACGTCCGGCGGCACACTCGAACCGTCCGGCAGCGGTCCGAGCAGGGGAGCGTCCGCCGTCATGTCCATCGGCCCACCGACCAGGCCACCTGAAGACGGGTCGTACAGCCCAGCCGGCGCATGATCTGCCGTACGTGATTGACGACCGTCCACTCCGATATGTCGAGGCGTGAGGCGATCTGGCGGTTCGTCAGGCCCTCGGCGACCAGCATCGCCACCTGCACCTGGCGCGGGGTGAGTGGCTGCGCCTCCGGTGTGGGGGCCGTGGGGCGGGAGTCGGGATCGGGCGCGGCCAGGGCCTCCTCGAGAGCGGTGGCGGGCGTCATACGGAGGCCCTCGGCCCAGGCGGCCGCGTAGCCCGAGGCGTGCATGCGGGAGCGCAGCGTGCCGAGGGCCTCGTCGACCGCGGCCCGGCGGGCCGGCGCGGGGACGCTGCCCAGCGCCCGGCGCAGCGCCGCGCACGCCGCCAGGGTGCGCGTCGCCCAGGGACCCGCCGAGGGGTCGGTGCGCAACCGCAGTAGAGTCAACTCCTCGAGCACGCCGGGCAGTTCGGTGCGCTCGCCGAGCGAGCCGTACAGCTCCAGGCACTCGCGCAGCGCACGGGCCGCGCCCTGCGTGTCCTCGCGTTCCCCGGCGGCGGCCGCCCACTCCCGCAGCGCCATCGCGAGACCGCGCGCGTCCGCGACCCTGCGGTGCGCGTCGAGACCCTTCTCCAGCAGGTCCCGTGCCTTGCGGGTGTCCCCCTGAGCGCGCAGCGCCGTCGCCAGCGCGACCGTCGCGTCGGCCGCCGCCGCGGTCGCGCCCAGCGAATCGAGGGCGGTCACCGCGGGCCCGAGCGCGGCGAGGGCGCCCGCGGGATCGCCGAACCGCAGCAGCGCCAGCCCCATCCGCGCCGACACGAGCGCCGTCTGCCGCCGGTCGCCGAGCCGCTTGCACAGCGCGAGGGCCCGGCGATGACGCCGCACGGCGAGATCGGCGTCGCCGAGCGCCAGCGTGAACGTGGCCGACAGGTCGACGAGCCGGGCGCGCAACGGCTCCGACAGCGCGGGCCGGGGCGCCGATCCGTCCGACCCCGGCTCCGGCCCCCGCCCCGGCCCCTCGTCCTGGCCCACCGCGTCGCACCACTCCACACCCTCTTTCAGATGTCCCTGTACGAGCCAGGGCGTGCGCAGTGCGAGCACCAGCGAGGCGACGTCCTCGGCCGCACCGCGGTGGTGCAGCCGGTGCAGCGCGGCCACGACGTTGCGGTGCTCGGCGGCCAGCAGGTGCAGCCAGTGACTCTGCCGGGGGCCGGTCAGCCGCGGTTCCACAGTGGTGACCAGCTGCCGGTACGCGGCGGCGTGCCGGTCCAGGGCCGCGTCGAGCAGCCCGTCGGCGGAGAGTTCCTCGGCCATGTGGGAGCGGACCGGCTCGGGCACCGCGAACCGTGGCTCGCCCTGCTCCTGGTCGAGGGCGAGGACCAGGCTCCGGTCGAGAAGCGAGTCGAGCACGGCGTCGGTGTCGGCGCGCGGCAGCGGCGAGACCCGCTCCAGCATCGGCAGCCCGAATCCCGGCTCGAACACGGCCAGTTGGCCGAGCAGCGCCAACTGGCCGCGGCTCAGACCCGTGACGGCGGACTCCGCGAGTGCCGCGAGCGAACGGTGCCGGGCGGGAGCGCCCGAGGGCCCGCCGGACAGCGCGGTCAGAGCGCCGCCGCGGTGCCGCAGCCGGGCGAGCAGCACCTGCGGCGTGAACAGCCGCAGCCGGCCCGCCGCCAGCTCCAGGGCGAGCGGCAGCCCTTCGAGCAGGGTGCACAGGGAGGCGACCGCGGCCGCGTTCTCCTCGGTGAGGGCGAAGCCGGGCACCGCGTCGCGCGCCGCCCGCGTGAACAGCGCGACCGACGCGTTGCCGGCCAGCTCGTCCGGGTCGTCGCTGCCCGGCGGGGGCACCGGCAGCCGTCCTACCGGAAGCAATCGTTCACCCGCGATGCGCATCGGCTCGCGGGAGGTGGCCAGCGCCGCCAACCGGCCTGCGGGGGTGAGGAGTTCACCGAGCACCGTGGTGAGCGGCTCACCGTGGTGGTCGCAGCCGTCGAGCACCAGCAGGGCGTCCGCCTCACCCGGGACGCGGCGCAGCTCGGCCGCCAGGCGCAGCACGGTGGCCGCGGCCTCGTCGGCGGAGGCGGCGGGCCCCAGGTCCGCCGTACGCACGCCGCGGAACTGCCCGGGCGCGGCCTCGAACGCCGCGGCCAGCACGCTCTTGCCGACGCCGCCGGGCCCGGTGAGCGTCACCAGATGTGCCTCCGGATCGGCCAGTCTGCCGCGCAGTACGAGGAGTTCGGCGTCCCTTCCGACGAGGACGCGTCCGCTCCCCGCCGACGCCGGACGTATCCCCGGTGCGCTCGGAGCCTGCTGTGTGACGGTCATGGCTTCCCCCTGGAGACGGCTGGGAGCAGAGTGGCCGCGGCGGACAAAGTCCGGCTTAAACACGGCGGTTCGGGCTTGAATACGGTGACTCGGGCTTGAGTACGTGCGGTTCGGCCTTGAATACGTGTGGCTCGGTCCGACGGTTCGGACCCGCAGTCGAGGCCGCGCTACGCCGCCTCACGCAGCCGCCACACCCCCGGCCGCACCTCGACCGCCGGCTCCGGCTCCCGCGGCATGTCGGCCAGACGGCGCAGGCAGCGCCGCGCATACGCCTCCAGCCGTCGGTCGCGCAGCGACGTCGCCAGATCGCGGCAGGCCGTGAAGCGGGCCCTCGCCGTCGCCTCGTCCCCCAGGTCCAGGGCGAGCAGCGCCCCGGCGCGCAGGGCGTCGAAGCGGGCCGGGGAACGGTCCGGCAGCGAGCCGAGCGCCGTGTCGAGCAGCGCGCCCGCCTCGACGTACGCACCCGCGTCGAGCCGTACGTCGGCCAGACCCACCAGCGCGCGCCCGTGCTCGTGGTCGTTGGCGCAGCCGCGGGCGGCCCGCACGGCCGCCTCGTACAGCTCCTCGCTGCGGGCCAACTCCCGTTGCTGCCAGGCCAGATCCCCGAGCGAGCGCAGCATCCGCGCCTCGCCCGCCCGGTCCCGCGACCGCCGCGCCGCGTCCAGGCCGAGCGTGTGCGCGGTCCGCCAGAAGTGCCACGCGGCATGCGACTCCAGGCCACCGGAGAGGGAGTCGGCCAGGCGCAGCGCCGCCTGCCAGGCACCGTGCGCGTGCGCCGTGCGCAGCACACCGACCAGGACCGCCAGACCGGAGCCGGTGTCGGTGTGGGTGCCTGCGGCGGTGGTGGCCGAGGGACCCGTGGACGCCACGGTGTTCGCGTACGCCTCGGCGAGGCGGCCCGCCGCGTCCCGGGTCGAGTCCTCCGGTTCGTGCCGGGCGAGCAACTCGGCGGCGAGCAGCCGCAGCAGTGGGTGGAAGCGATAGCTGCCCGAGTCGTCGGCCTCCAGCAGCCGCGCGTCGACGAGACCCTCGACGACCCGGCCGGCCGCGTCGGTCCCGAGGCCCAGCACCGCCGCCGCCGGGCGGAGTTCGACCGGGGCGTCCGGCAGCAGGGCCAGCAGCCGGAACGACCGCTGCTGCTCCGCCGTCGCCGCCGCGCACCCCGTCAACAGCACGTCCCGCACGTCGAGTTCACCGACCCGCAGGGCGTCCAGACGGTCCCGGGCGTCCCGCAGCCGGGCGGCGAGCGTCTGCGGTGTCCAGTGCGGGCGGGCCGCGAGCTGCGCCGCCGCGCTGCGCAGGGCCAGCGGAAGACGGCCGCACAGACCGGCCACCTCCAGCAGGGCCGCCGCCACTTCGGGATCGGCGGCGGCCGCGATGGATTGCCGTGCCTCTTCCGCACCCCCGCCGGGACCCCTGCCGGACACCGTAGCCAGCAGCGCGCAGGCCGCCTCCGACGGCAGCGGCGCCAGCGAGACGGTGCGGACCGCGGTGAGCGAAGCGGGCGTACGGCGCATGGTGATCAGGGCCCGGCAGCCCTCGCCGGTCGGCAGCAGCGGGCGCAGCTGCGCCTCGGAACCCGCGTGGTCCAGGACGAGGAGCAGACGCCGGCCCGCGAGGAAGGTGTGCAGGGTGTCGCGCAGATCCTCCACCCCCTCGGGCAGCGGGCCGTTCTCGCCCGCTCGCCGCAGCAGCCGCGTCAGCGCCTGCGCCGCGGTCAGCGGACGGCCCGGCTCCGGCTCCAGATCGACGAACAGCCGCCCGTCCGGGAAGGCGTCCGCGCACCGGTGCGCGGCCTCCACGGCCAGCGCCGTCTTGCCCACGCCCGGCATCCCGGCCACGGCGACACACGTACCGGCCGGTGACGACCTCAACAGGTGCACCACCCGCGCGAGTTCGTCCTCCCGGCCGGTGAAGGCCGGATCGGCGGCGGGCAGCGCCACGGGCCTGCCGCGCGCCTGGCTCACCGTGACCGCTCCGGACGGTGCCGCCTCGTCGACCAGCAGACCCGCGTCGCCCTCCAGGATCCGCCGGTGCAGCTGTTGCAGCGCCGGGCCCGGCTCGATCGCCAGCTCCTCGACCAGGGTGCGGCGCAGCTGCCCGAACGCGCGCAGCGCCTCCGCCTGCCGGCCGGCCCGGAACAGCGCCAGCATCAGATGCCCGTGGAACTCCTCACGCAACGGATAGCGCGTCGTCACCGACTGCAGCTCGGCGATCAGATCGCGGTGCCTGCCCAGCTCCAGGTCCGCGCGCACCCGCTGCTCCAGCGCGGCCACGCCCGCCTCCTCCAGCCGCACCGCCGCCGCCTCCAGCGCCGGTCCGTGCGGGGTGTCCGAGAGCAGCGGACCGCGCCACAGGTCGGTCGCCTGCCGCTGCAGTGCCGACGCCCGGGCGAAGTCGCCCGCCTCCAGGGCCTGTCGGCCGCTCGCGTGCAGCGCCTCGAACCGGGCCAGATCCAGCCGGTCCGGCTCCAGGCTCAGCACATAGCCGGGCTGCCGGGTCACCAGCGCCTCCCGGCCGAACCCGTCCTGGGCCGTGTTGAGCTGCTTGCGCAGCTGCGAGATGTACACCTGCAGCGTGGTGGTCGCCGTACGCGGCGGATCGTCCTGCCACAGCTCGTCCGTCAGCGCCTCCACGGACACCACCTCGCCGCTGCGCACCAGCAGCGCGCCGAGGACGACGCGCAGCTTCGCGGCCCGGGGCGTGTACGAGACGCCGGGGCCCGCGCTGCCCTCGATCTCCATCGGGCCGAGGATGCGGAACCTCATCACGGCACCCGCGTCACAGATCCTGCACGACACTCGTGCGGGCCTCGGCCACCGCGCGCCGGTGCTGGGTCACCGTCAGCGTCACCGGCACCGACGGACGCCCCTCGGCGTCCCGCTCCAGCGGCCCGGGCACCGCCACACAGCGCAGCGGCAGCCCCGCCTGCGCATACCCGCGGAAGTGCACGTCCCAGTCGGCCACCACGGCCCGGTCGGCGTCCACGCCACTGGCCCGGCCCGCGGTCAGGATCGAGGTCTGGCGCAGCGCCTCCAGGAGCAGCAGCCCGGAGACCTGGCCGTCCGCGGACGGGGCGAGCGCCGGGTTGTCCCCGCGGGTGAGGATCCATGTCGTCAACCGGCCGTGCGCCGACATGCCCGGCTCGCACACCACCACGTTGCCGGGGGCGCGACGGCCGATCTCGGCCGGGTCGACGGGCCAGCCCGCGCCGTCCGGCACGTCGTCCAGCTCGGGGGCGGCACGCAGTGCGCGGCGGCTGTGCTCGATGTGGTTGCGGTGCAGCGTCGGCATCAGGAAGACCAGCCCCGCCCTGCCGGTACAGCACGGGACGTCGTCGATGCGCACGTCGACGGAGAATGTCAGCCCCCGCGGCACCCCGCCGATCACATGGTCGGGCCGCGCGGTCAGCCGCGTCGTCATCCGGGGCGGCTCGGTGTCCCCGGCGCGCCAGGCCCGCAGATCGGTCAGGGAGAGCGCGAACCGGTAGAACAGGCCCGGCCGTTCGCGCGGCACACCGAAGTACCGGTGCCCCACGAACTCGCCGACCTCGCGCACCTCCTCCGTGACGGACTGCGCGTCGTGGAAGTGGCCGGGACCGTCGTTGAACAGCGGATGCCCGGTGGGCACCGAGCCGGCCAGGACGAAGTTCTCCTCGCCGCTGCTGGGCGCGTCGAGAAGGTAGTGCTCCCAGGACGTCGGGCAGTGGATCAGATGGCGGGTCGCGTACTTGAGCCCCCGGGCGGCGGTGCTCGTCGTGTCGACAGTCATGGTCTCTCCTCGGCGCGTTGGGAGCGCTCCCGGCTCACAGAGCTTGGGGAGGGCCCGTCCTGCGGCGCGCACTGTCCCCGTGGCCGCCACGCGGACGGCCCAGGCACACCAGGGTGCGGAGACCCAGGTGCCGGATGCCAGCCGGGGACGGTGGCAGCAAGTTGCACGGCAGTTAGTTGGGGTGCCGGGCCTGCCCGTGGGCAACCCCCGCTTTAGCCCCGCTCAGGCGGTCGACGGCACGGTGGGTGTCAAGGCGCGGTCGCACCCGGCCACCCCCTGTCACCGCGTGCCCGCGCCGATCGCCCGCCCCGCCCCGGACGTCATCCCCCGTCGTCCCGGGCGGGGCCCGCGGTCAGCCCGACCCAGTGCGCCACCTGGGCGCGCGAGGTGCTGCCGAGCTTCTTGAAGATGCGGCTGAGATGCGTCTCGACGGTCTTCGGGCTGAGCCGGAGCCGCGCCGCGATCTGCTGATTCGTACACCCCTCGCTGACCAGGACGGCCACCTGCGCCTCACGCCCGCTCAGCGCGTCGAGCAACGGCCCCGCGCCGCCGCTGAGCTCCGCCTTGTCGCTCGGCACCGCGGGGGGCCGTTCATGCTCCCGAACCACACGGACCTCCCGCAGCCGGGCGGCCGCCCGGTCCCGCCACACCCCGCCCAGGGCGCGCGCGTCCCGCACCGCCGTCTCCGCCGCCTCCAGGGCGCCCGCGATGTCGTTCGCCGCCAGCCGCACCTGGGCCAGACAAAGCGCCGCGTCCACGGCCAGCGGGACCCCGCCGGTGCGGCGCGCCGACTCGGCCGCCCGCTCGGCCCACCGCCCGGCCGACGCCAGATCCTCCGCCGCGAGCCGGGCCCGGGCGAGCCCGAGCTCCAGCAGGCCCGCCACATGCTCCTGCGCCGCGTCACGGGCCCGCACCAGCGCCTCCCCGAGCCGCCGCTCGGCCTCCCGCCTGCGCCCCGTGTAGAACAGCGCGTCGGCCAGCCGGTACACCGAGTCGAGGCGCCGCAACAGCGCGTCCTGACCGAGCCCGTCCAACAAGCGCGCGGCAGCGTCGGCGGCGTCGAGAGCGGCACCGAAACGGCCCACGGCGGCGTATGAGGCGGCGAGCAGACAGCGGGCGTGGACGATGTCGACGTCGGACCCGGCTCCGGTCCCGGCTCCCGCCTCGTCCCCTTCTCCGGCCCCGACCCCGACGCCGAACTCCGCCTCGTGCAGGGCCCTCTGCGCCCATTGCTGCGCCGTACGCCCCAGGGCCGGTTCCCCCCGGTCCAGGGCCAGCGCGGCGCATTCCAGGGCCGATGCCGTGGCGGGCAGGGTGCGCAGGGAAGGGGCCGAACGCTCCAGGCATCGTTCAGCCTCGTCCCAACGGCCCAGCAGACGCAGGGCGGTTGCGTACACCAAGGCATCCCGGGCGGTCAGCGGCACGGACGCGTACTCCCGCAGTGCGGACTCCGGCAGGCCGGCCAGTACCAGGGCCCGGGCGCGCAGGAGCCTTGCCTCCTTGTCGTCGGGCGGGAACAGCCGTAGCAGCGAAGCGGCCGCCGCGGCCTCGCGGTGCAAGCCGCTCGCCACGAAGCTCAACAGCTCGGCGCTCGCCCGCGCCGTGGCGTCCGGGGCCTCGTCGGTACGCATCCGGGCCTCAACCTCCCCCTTGGTCACCGCGACCATCTCCCACCCGGACCGGGGACTCCAAGAGCGCTGCCTTGTCCGGTAGTTGCACGACAGGAAGTCCCTGAGGCGTCGGGTGATTCCCGGACTACTGACACCGCCCGTACGAGGTCAGGCTCGGATCATGGCTGTCGAATCGGAACCCGCCGCCCGCCCGGTGACGGCCCTCCACGCGTCCGGCGCGAGCCGTGGACTGCGGGCGGGGTACGCCTCCGGGGCCCTGGTCACCGGTGCGTTCAGCACGCTCCCGGGCCTCCTGCTGCTGCCGTACCTCACCGACACGCTCGGCGTCGGCGCGGCCCTCGCCGGAACCGTGATCCTCGTTCCCAAGGTGTGGAACGCCTTCCTGGGGCCGCTCGTGGGGCATGCCGGTGACCGTCGGCCGCGCCGCCGCGCCCATCTGCTGGGCGGGGGCGTCGGTGTCGCCGCCGCGTTCGCGCTGATGTTCTCGGCACCGGGGCCCGCCTCCGCCGGGGCATGGTGGGCCGCGGTGGGCTTCTTCCTCGCCGCCACCGCGTACGCCTTCTTCCAGGTCCCTTACTCCGCCCTGCCGGCCGAAGTGACCGACCGGCTCGCCGACCGGGTCGCCCTCGTCGCCGGCCGCGTCGCCGTGATCGCCGTCTCCGCGCTGCTCATCGGCGCCGCCGGACCCGCGCTCGTCGACGCGGGCGGCGGGGGAGTGCCGGGACACCGCATGGTCGGGCTGTTCGGCGCGGTGTGCGTGCTGGTGGGTACGGCGGGAGTGCTGATCGGCATCGAGCGCGCTCCCCGGGGTGCCACGAGGCCCACCGGGCCCGGTCTGCGCCGCCAACTCGCCCTCGCACGACGGGTGCCGGGGTTCCCCGCGCTGCTCGTCGGGATCGTCGTCCAGTCCGTCGCGACCGGTGGACTGACTGCCGGGGCCCCCTACTTCAGCGAGCACATCCTCGGCGACAAGGCTGCCACGGGACTGCTCGTCGCCGCGTTCGTCGCCCCGAACCTGCTCACCGTGCGCGCCTGGACCCGGCTCGGGGCCCGTGTCGGCCACCGGGCCGGGTACCGGTGGGCGTGCGCCGTCTTCGCCGCGGGCTGCCTGCTCCTGCTCGCGGCTCCCGCCCTCCCCCTGCCCCTCGTACTGGCGGTCATGGCCCTCGCCGGTGCCGGGCACGCCGGGCAACTCCTCTTCCTCTACGCGATGTTGCAGGACTGCATCGCGGGCGAAGAGCTGCGCGGGGCGGGCGTCTCCTCCGGTCTCTTCACGACCTGCGAGACCCTGGGACTGGCGGTCGGGCCCTTCCTCTACGGCCTGATTCTCGCCCTCTTCGGTTACGTCTCCTCGGGCACCGGCCACGCCGTCACCCAGTCGGCGACGGCACACATGGGCATCCTCGTCGGCATCGGCCTGACCCCGGCGGCAGCGGCACTCGTCGCCGCCGCGGTACTGGGCCGGGGAGTACGGGGCCGAGGCTGAGGACGGGTCCCCACCCGGGCTGGGGCGGCGTCACAGCAACCGCGCCGGAGCCCCGTCCTCGTCCCCGTCGGCCGGAAGCGGTGCCGTATCGCCCTCCGCCGACCGGAGTTCGACCATTCCGGGCGGACCAGGCGTGACCGAGCCGACCGTCGTGGCCAGGCGTCCATTGCGCCGGCCCCGTAGCGCGGTCAGCGCCATGGCCTCCGCCGCGGGGTCGACCACCAGGCAGACACAGCCCGCGCCGGCCGCGTACAGGGGGTCGAGTCCCAGGACGTCGAACGCCTCCCGGGCGCCGTAGGGCACCGGCAGCGCGGCCTCGTCGACCCGTACCGCGTGCCCCGAGCGTCCCGCGAACTCCCGCAGCACCGCGGCGAGTCCGCCCTCGGCGACCATCCCGGCCGCCCGCAGCGCGCCCGGCGGCAGTGCCGTACGGACCGCCTCGACCAGTCCGCCGAGCGGAGCCACGTCGCTGGGCACGTGGTACTCGAAGCCGAGCCCGGCGCGCAGCGACAGCACATGCACCGCATGGCTGCCCAGCGGCGCGGAGACGAGGATCCGGTCACCCGGGCGCAGCGTGCCGGGGTCCGGCGGCGGGTGTGTGAACACCCCGAACCCCGTTGCCGTGAGGGCGAGTCGGTCGACCTCACCGGCCCGTACGACCCGCGCGTCCACCGCCGCGACCCGTACCCCGGCCTCCTCCACCGCCTCCCGCACGGACTGCGCGGCACGGTGCAGCAGCGCGGTCGGCAGCCCCGCCTCCACGACGGCGGCCAGGGCCAGCCGACGCGGCGTCGCACCGGCGACCACCAGTGCGTTGACGGCCGCGCACACCGCGAGCCGCCCGATGTCGCCGTTGCCGAAGAACGGCGGGTCCACCACGGACGTCACGGTGCGCAGGGCGAGCGGCGCGGGACCCGGCTCTTGGACGGGTTCGGGATCGTAGAGATCGCCCAGCGCCGAGACGAAGACTCGGGTCGGTGACATGGCGCCGCGCTCGTCGCGCAGCGCCACCTGGCCCACGGGCAGGGGAACGTCGTCCCGCAGCAAGGAAATCCCCCCTTTCCGGACCCGGGAACGCGGCGGTCGGTCTCACCACCAGTCTGGGTCAGTCTGCCCCCGCGTCACCGTCACGGTAGCCCGGGAAATCACGGACAACCCGCAGGCAGGGGTGGCGATTCAGGGGTGTTGAGGGGTCCGGCAAGGGGGACTGTCCGGGCGGTCGCCGTTCCTAGGGTCGAAGACCCGGAGGGCCCGGGCAGCAGGCGGATCTACGGAGCGGCCATGGTGGACGTCAGCACGCGGACGGAGCGGATGGAACGGCAGCAGGCCGCCGCCGACCGGCTCGACGAGCGGCTCGGGGTGTTCGTGCGCCGCTTCGACATCTCTCGTGCGGAACCGGCCGGTTCCGGCCCGCTGCGGGGCGTCACCCTCGGCGTGAAGGACGTCTTCGCCACCCGTGAGGCGGTCCCCACGGCACACAGCAGGGTGTACGACGCCGACTGGCACCGTGGCCGCGACGCCGTGGCCGTACGACGTCTGCGGGACGCCGGAGCCGTACCGCTGGGCCTGACCACCGCCGCCGAGCACGCCCTGGGCCGCCCCGACCCGGCCCTGCCGTTCCCCGTGCCGCGCAACCCCTGGGACCCGGACCGCTACCCCGGCGGCTCCAGCAGCGGCAGCGCCGCCGGTCTCGTCAACGGCCTGTTCGACGTCGGCCTGGGCACCGACACCGGCGGCAGCATCCGTATCCCCGCAGCCCTGTGCGGCGTCACCGGCGTCAAGCCCACCCACGGCCTAGTCCCGACCGCCGGCTGCCACCCCCTCGCGCCCGGCCTCGACACCGTCGGCACCCTGGCCCGTACCGTCCGCGAAGCGGCCCGCGCCCTCGGCGTCGCCGCCGCCTGGGACAGCCCCGAGCCCGCCTGGCGAGCCGACCTGGACGGTATCCGCGTCGGCGTCCCCGACCGCGCCCTGGAGGAGTCCGGGCAGCTGTCCCCACAGTGCCGCGAGGCCTTCGACACCGCCCTCGAAGCCCTCCGTGACCAGGGCGCGAAGATCGTTAGCGTCGAACTCCCCGAGCTGTACCCGCTGTTCGCCGCCCAGCTCATCACCCTGCTGGCCGAGGGCTTCGAACGGCACGGCGCCGGGCTGCGCGGCCGCTGGGACGAGTACGGGCGGCCGTTCAGGCGCACCCTGGTGCTCGGCGGCCTGATCCCCGCCTCCGTGTACGTCCACGCGCAACGCGTCCGCACCTGGGGCGCCGGCGCGCTGCGCGGCCGCCTCGACGGACTCGACGCCCTCGCCACCCCCACCTGGCCCACCGCCGCCCCCCGCTACGACGACCCCGCCGGCCTGGCCACCGTGTCCTGGCTGCCCAGCCTGTGGAGCGCCGTCGGCTTCCCGGCCGTGGCCCTGCCGATGGGCTTCGACACCGCCGGACTGCCGCTGTCCCTGCAACTGGCCGGCGCCCCCGGCACCGACCGCGCCCTGCTCGCCGTGGCCGACGCCTACCAGCAGGGCACCGACTGGCATCTGCGCACCCCAGCCCCGCTCCCCGCCACGCCGCCCGCCCCCGTCGCCCTGCCGCAGGGCGCACCCTCCGAGGCGGAGACCCGCCGGCAGCTGGGCGCGGCACTGCACCGGGCCGGAGTACCCGTCCCCGAAGCCGAACTCGCCGAGTTCGCCGGGCAGTGGCAGCTCACCGAAATGCTCTTCGGATTCCTGCCGGAACTCCGTGACCCGGCACACGAGATGGACCAAGACGAGAACTGAGGTACTCCTCATGACGACGCAGCAGAGCCCGGTGCCGACCACCGCGGAAAGTGCCTGGATTCGCCGCTACCACCCCGCCGTCGCCGACGCTCCCCGTCTGATCTGCTTTCCGCACGCGGGCGGTTCGGCGAGTTTCTATTTCCCGGTCGCCAAGGAGCTGACCCCCGGGATCGACGTCCTGGTCGTGCAATATCCGGGCCGTCAGGAACGCCGTAGGGAACCCCTCATCGACAACGTCCCGGAACTGGCCCGGCTCGCCTTCGAGGAACTGCGCCACTACGCCGACCGGCCGCTGTACCTGTTCGGCCACAGCATGGGCGCCACCGTCGCCTTCGAGATCGCCCGCCGCTTCCGGGACGCCGGACTCCCGGCCCCCGCCCGGCTGTTCGCCTCCGCCCGCCGCGCCCCCTCCCGCACCCGCGACGACCGCGTCCACACCCGCGACGACGAGGGCGTCATCAGGGAACTGCGCAGGCTGAGCGGCACCGACGACCGGGTCCTGGGCAACGAGGAGATCATGCGGCTCGCGCTGCCCGCGATCCGCAACGACTACAAGGCCGTGGAGACCTATCGCGTCGACCGCGGAGTGAGTGTCGACTGCCCCGTCACCGTCCTGATCGGCGACACCGACCCCAACACCACCCTCGACGAGGCCCACGCCTGGGCCGGGCACACCACCGCCGACTGCGAGGTGCAGTCGTTTCCCGGCGGCCATTTCTACCTCGCCGACCGGCAGCGCGAGGTGCTCGACGCCATCACCTCGCGGATAGCCGCCACCGCCACGGTCCGAGGATAGGGGTGACCTCGCCCGGACTAGGGGTCCGCACCGCGACCACCCGCATCTAGCGTGAAGTTCACCGCCGCCACGAATTCTCCTTTTTCGTGGCCAGAGGACAGGAATAGGGAATAGCCGTGAGTCGAATAGCGTGGAAGACGCTGAGCAGCGGAGAGCGCGAAGGTCTCCTGCTGGCGGTCGACTTCGTCGCGGGAAGCCGCGCGCCGGCCCAATTCGCCGACCTCGCCCCGCTCCTCGAACCGCCGCTCACCCTCTGGGCGAGCCGCCCCCCGGGCCCCGACGACCAGGTCCCGCCCACCGGAAACGCCTACCTCGACTGGTGGCTGGGCGAAGTACGAGCCTCCGGCACCCCGGTGGAGGCGGTACTCGGCTACTGCGCCGGCGGCGTCTTCGCGGCCGCCCTGGCCGAGCGCATCGCCTACTGGCAGCCCGCCCCCCGGCTCATCCTGCTCGACCCCGAACTCCCCGCGACGAGCGGCCTGTACGACGACTTCCACACCGCGGGCGACTCCCTCGCCGCGCTGCTCACCCCCGCCGAACTCGACGCGTTCCACGCCCGCGGCGAAGCCCTCGAGGCACAGTACGGAGGCGACCGGCTCCCGGTCGTCGGACGCGAACTGGCCGACACCTTCACCACCGCCGTGGCCACCGCGGCGGACCGGCTCGACCTGGACGAGGACATCCGCGACGAACTCTCCGGCGCCTTCGTCTCCCTGGTCTCCTACCTCACCGCGGCCACCACCCTCAGCCCGCTGCCCGCCTGGAGCACCGCCACGGCCCTCACCACGACCCCGCCGGACCAGCCCGTCGGCCACGAACACCGGGTCCCCGTCGCCCACGACGACCTCCTGCGCTCCACCGAGACCGCGCGGGCGCTGGAACGGCTGCTGGCCGAGTCGCCCGTCGCCGCGACCGGCAAGGCCGGGTGACCGATGGTGACGACGACCACCGCCGCTGCAACGGCGGCTGTCGCTGCCGCTGCCGCTGCCGCTGCCGTTCCGGTGCCCGGTCGCCCGGCGACGGAGCCCGCGGGCTGCCCCGACCACCCCACCCTGCTCCCCGCCCTCTTCGCCGAGCAGGCCCGCCGTACCCCGGACGCCCCCGCCCTCGTCGACGGCGACACCATCGTCACCTACCGCGAACTCGCCGAGCGGTCGGCTCAGTTGGCCCACCATCTGATCTCCCTCGGCCTCGGTCCGGAGGACATCGTCGCGGTCGGCATGCGGCGCGGCGCGGAGCTCGTCGCCGCCTTCCTCGCCGTACTCAAGGCCGGTGCCGCCTATCTGCCGCTCGACCTGCAGAACCCGCCACAGCGCCTCGCCCTCATGACCGAGGACGCCCGCCCGGCCGCCCTGATCACCCGCACGGGCAGCGCCGCCCCGGCCGGAACCGCGGCCATCGTCCTCCTCGACGACGCCGCCACGCGCGCCGAGATCGCCGCCGCCCCCACCACCGACCCCCGGGACACCGACCGCGTCCGGCCGCTGCACCCCGACCACCCCGCGTACGTCATCTACACCTCCGGCTCCACGGGCCGCCCCAAGGGTGTCGTCGTCACCCACCGCCCGCTCGCCGCCTACCTCGGCTACGCCCGCGGCACCTACCCGAGCGCCGCCCGCACCACCCTGCTGCACTCCTCCGTCGCCTTCGACATGACGGTCACCACCCTGTACGCGCCCCTCACCAGCGGCGGCACCATCCGCATCGGATCACTGGAGGAACCGGGCCCCAGCCCCGCCCTCCTCAAGGTGACGCCGTCGCACATGGCCCTGCTCGCCACGCTCCCGCCACAGGCGGCACCCACCGAACAACTCGTCGTCGGCGGCGAACTCCTGCTCTCCGAGACCGTCGAAGCCTTCCGCGCCCGCCACCCCCACGTCACCGTCCTCAACGAGTACGGCCCCACCGAGGCCACCGTCGGCTGCTGCGTGCACGCCGTCCACCCCGGTGACCACCTCCCGTCCGGCGCCGTCGCCATCGGCCGGCCCACCTGGACCAGCGAACTCCGCGTCCTGGACGGGCAGTTGCGCTCCACCGACGACGGGGAGCTGTACATCGCGGGCGGCCAGCTGGCCCGCGGTTATCTGCGCCGCCCCGCCCTCACCGCGGAACGCTTCGTCGCCGACCCGTACGGCCCGCCCGGCACCCGCATGTACCGCACGGGAGACCGTGTGCGCCGCGCCCCCGACGGCACCCTCTCCTTCCTCGGCCGCCTCGACGGCCAGGTCAAGATCCGCGGCTACCGCGTCGAACTCGGCGAGATCGAGTCGGCCCTGCTGCGTCACCCCGCCGTCTCCCGCACCGCCGTCACCGTCCACCGGACCGGCACCGGCGACACCCACCTCGTCGCCTACATCGTCCCGGCCGGTGCGACGATGCCCGACGGTTCGTCGCTGAAGGCACACCTCGCGGACACCCTCCCCGACTACATGGTGCCCAGCGCCTTCCTCACCCTCGACACCCTGCCCCTGAACGCCAACGGCAAGCTGGAGACGGACCGCCTCCCGGCCCCCGACTTCGCCGCCGTCACCACGTACCAGGCGCCCGAAACCCCCGAACAGACCCTCCTGTGCGACCTGTTCGCCACCTTCTCCGGCGCCGCCAAGGCCGGCCTCGACGACGACTTCTTCGCCCTGGGCGGCACCAGCCTGGGCGCTGCCCAGGTCGCCAACAAGGCCCGCAGGCAAGGCATCCGCATCGGCCTCCAGGACATCGCCGACCACCGCACGGTGCGCCGCCTGAGCGAGGCACTCGCCGCGCACTGACCCACACGACATGCACCACAACCAGCACCACAACAGGCACCACAACAGGCACCACAACAGGCACCAGAACAAGCACCAGGAATTGGAGACACGATGGAGCTGCTGCAGCTCGCCGGCATGGGCTGGATCTCCCGGTCCCTCGGCGTGGCCGCCCGCCTGGGCATCGCCGACCACCTCGCCGAGGGCCCCAAGTCGCCCGCTCGACTCGCCGAGTTGACCGACGCCGACCCGGACGGCGTGCTCTACCTGCTGCGCGTCCTGGGCATCGTCGGCGTCTTCCACGAACGCGAGGACGGCACCTTCGAGCAGACCGACACCTCGGAGCGGATGCGCGACGACCACCCGCAGTCCATGCGCTACTGGTGCGTCCTGGGCGGCGAGATGTACTACGACGTCTGGCGCGACCTGCTCACCACCGTCAAGACCGGAAAGCCCGCCTCACGCTCCGAGTACGGCGAGTCCATCTACGCCTACATGGACAAGGACACGGACGCCGGCGAGGTCTACGACAAGGCCATGGCCGACATCACCCGCCCCGCGGCCGCCGAACTCGCCCGTGACTTCGACTTCTCCCGGATCTCCAAGGTCATCGACGTCGGCGGCGGCACCGGCCACCTCCTCAAGGGCATCCTCGCCGCCCACACCGACATCCACGGCACCGTCGCCGAACGCGCCGACGTCGCCAAGCGCGGCGCCCAGCTCCTCGACGAGTCCGGCGACAAGGACCTGATCCGCCGGCTCTCCTTCACCGAGGCCGACTTCTTCGAGGAGGTCCCGAGCGGCGCCGACGCCTACTTCCTCAAGAACGTCCTGCACAACTGGAGCCCCGACAGCAGCACCCGCATCCTCAAGACGGTCCAGCGGGCCATGGCACGCACCGTCGAGGAGTCCGAGGGACTCGCCGCCGAACCCGTCCTCTTCGTCATCGAGCCGCTCCTCGGCCACGACAACGCCTCCGCGATCCGCTCGCTGTTCCAGATGGTGGTCTGCGAGGAGGGCACGCGCATCCGGTCCGAGGAGGACATGCGCAGGCAGGCCGAGGGCGCCGGCCTCGAAGTGCGGTCGATCCGCAATCTCTCCACCGAGCACAGCGTCGTCGAGTGCGTCCTCGCGACCCGCGACTGACCCACCCCGCCGACCGGCATCCCCACCCGCCTCCAGAGAGGACCAACCCGCCATGTGGGACGACCAGTTCGAGGGCCTCGTCCGCCCCCACCTCGGCTTCCTCCCCGAGGACGCCCCCTTCACCCAGGACCTCGACCTGCGCGACGCGGGCCTCGACTCGCTCGGCATCGTCGACCTGCTCATAGAGATCGAGAACACCTACGAGGTCAAGTTCACCGACGACGCCCTGTCCATGGAGACGTTCAGCACGCCGGGCGCGCTCTGGCGCACGCTGTCCGGCCTGCGCGCCGCAGCCGTGAGCTGACCCCTCATCCCCATCCAGCCTCCCTCCCGCTCCTCTCCCACAGGTGGACGACCGCATGTCGAATGAGTCGAACGAACAGAAGCTCCTCGACTACCTCAAGAGGGCCACGACCGAACTGCGCGACACCCGCAGGCGGTTGCGCGAGGAGGAGGAGAAGCAGTACGAGCCGATCGCGATCGTCGGCATGGCCTGCCGCTACCCCGGCGGGGTGACCTCGCCGGAGGACCTGTGGAGCCTGCTGGCCGCCGGCGGCGACGCCATCACCCCCTTCCCGGCCGACCGCGGCTGGGACGCGGCGGGCCTGTACGACCCGGACCCGGACGCCCCCGGCAAGACCTACTCCGTCGAGGGCGGCTTCCTGGAAGGGGCCGCCGACTTCGACGCCGATTTCTTCGGCATCAGCCCGCGCGAGGCCCTTGCCACGGACCCGCAGCAGCGGGTGCTGCTGGAGACGTCGTGGGAGGCGTTCGAGCGGGCGGGCATCGACCCCACGTCCCTGCGCGGCAGTGCCACGGGCGTCTTCGCCGGCGCCATGTACCACGACTACGGCGCCCACCTCCAGAATGTTCCCCAGGACATCTCCGCCTTCCTCGGCAACGGCAGCGCGGCGAGCGTCGTCTCGGGCCGGGTGTCGTATGCGCTGGGTCTTGAGGGGCCTGCGGTGACGGTGGACACGGCGTGTTCGTCGTCGCTGGTGGCGGTGCACCTTGCTGCGCAGGCGCTGCGGAGCGGTGAGTGCTCGCTGGCGCTGGCGGGTGGGGTGACGGTGATGTCGACGCCGGACACGTTCGTGGACTTCAGCCGGCAGCGGGGGCTGGCCTCCGATGGGCGGTGCAAGCCGTTCGCCGAGGCGGCCGATGGCACCGGCTGGGGCGAGGGTGTTGGCGTCCTGGTCCTGGAGCGGCTGTCGGACGCGCGTCGCAACGGTCACCGGGTGCTGGCGGTGGTGCGGGGTTCGGCCGTCAACCAGGACGGCGCGAGCAGCCAGCTGACGGCACCCAACGGACCGTCCCAGCAGCGGGTCATCCGCCAGGCACTCGCCTCCGCCCGGCTCACCGCTCAGCAGATCGACGCGGTGGAGGCGCACGGTACGGGGACCCGGCTGGGGGATCCGATCGAGGCGCAGGCGTTGCTGGCGACGTACGGTCAGGACCGTGCCGCGGATGCACCGCTGTGGCTGGGGTCGATCAAGTCGAACCTGGGGCACACGCAGGCGGCCGCCGGTGTGGCCGGGATCATCAAGATGGTCCTGGCGATGCGTAACGAGCAACTGCCGCAGACCCTCCATGTCGACGCGCCTTCGTCGCATGTGGACTGGTCGGCCGGTGCGGTGGAACTGCTGACCGAGGCCAGGCCGTGGAAGCAGGCCGAAGAGCGGGTGCGGCGGGCTGGTGTCTCGTCGTTCGGTATCAGCGGCACCAACGCGCACGTGATCGTGGAGGAAGCCCCGGCCGAGGATCCCGCCGAGGCGGGCGAGCTGATGACGCTGCCCGTGGTGCCGTGGATCGTCTCCGGCAAGACCGCCGAGGCCGTGCGCGGGCAGGCGGCGCGGCTGCTCGGGTTCGCCGTGACCAGGCCGGAACTGGATCTGGCGGATGTCGGCTACTCGCTGGTGACACAGCGGTCTTCGTTCGCGTACCGGGCGGCTGTGGCGAGCGGCGACCGGGAGGAGCTGCTCGCCGGGCTGGAGGCCATCGCCGGTGGGGGTGCCCCCTTGGCGAGCGGTGGGCGGGAGCCGCTGGCGTTTCTGTTCACCGGGCAGGGGAGTCAGCGGGCCGGGATGGGCCGGGGGCTGTATGAGGCCTTCCCGGTGTTCGCGGCCGCGCTGGACGAGGTGTGTGCCGCTCTGGACGTGCACCTCGAACGGCCCCTGAAGGACGTGATGTTCGGCGGGGAGGGCCTGGACGAGACGGGGTACACGCAGCCCGCTCTCTTCGCCCTGGAAGTTGCCCTGTTCCGGCTGCTGGAGGCGTGGGGCGTACGGCCCGACGCACTGGCCGGTCACTCCATCGGTGAGCTGGCCGCCGCACATGTGGCCGGGTTGTGGTCGCTGGAGGACGCGGCGACGCTGGTGGCTGCTCGTGGCCGTCTGATGCAGCAGCTGCCGGCCGGGGGCGCGATGGCCGCCGTACAGGCCACTGAGGACGAGGTACGGGCCGTTCTCCCCGCAGGCACCGGTATCGCCGCCGTCAACGGGCCGGTGTCCATCGTCGTCTCCGGGCCGGAGGCGGGCGTGGACGAGGTCGTACGGCACTTCTCCGAGGCGGGCCGCAAGACCAAGCGGCTCACCGTCAGCCACGCCTTCCACTCCCCGCTCATGGAGCCGATGCTCGCCGAGTTCGAGCAGCTTGCCGCCCGACTCACCTACGCCGAGCCCGCGATACCGATCGTCTCCACACTGACCGGCGCGCAGGTGTCGTACGAGGAGCTGTCGCGGCCGTCGTACTGGGTCCGGCACGTCCGTGAGGCGGTCCGTTTCGCCGACGCCGTGGCGACCCTCGACGGGCGCGGGGTCCGTACGTTCCTCGAGCTGGGCCCGGACGCCGTCCTCACGGCGATGGCCGCGGACACCGGTACGGAAGCGACGCTTGTCGCGGGTCTGCGGCGTGACCGTTCCGAGGCACGGGCCCTGGTCGAGGCGCTCACCCGGCTTCCCGTTGTCGACTGGGCGGCCTACTTCGGCCCCGGCCGGCGCTCCGTCGATCTGCCCACCTACGCCTTCCAGAACCAGCCGTACTGGCTCGACGCCTACGCGGGTGCGGTGCGCGGTGACGTCGTCAGTGCCGGGCAGGTGGATGCCGAGCACCCGCTGCTGAGCGCGGCGGTGGAACTGCCGGACGGCGAGGGCGTGTTGTTCACCGGTCGGGTGTCGCTCGCCGCCCAGCCGTGGCTGGCCGAGCATGCCGTGCACGGCACGGTGATCGTGCCTGGCGCCGCGCTGGTCGAGATCGCCGTGCGGGCGGGAGACCAGGTCGGATGCGGGACCGTGGGTGACCTGACGCTGCATGCCCCGCTCGTTGTTCCGGAGAGTGGTGCGGTCGCGCTGCGGGTGCGTGTCGGTGAGGGGGACCGGCCCACTGTCACGGTCCACTCCCGCCCGGAGGGTGAGGAGACCTGGACCCTGCACGCGGAGGGCTCCCTGTCGGCCGATGCCGTCGAGCCGCTCGGCGACCTCGACGTCTGGCCTCCGGCCGGCGCCGAACCGGTCGACATCGCCAACCTGTACGGCGACCTGGCCGGCGTGGGTCTGGAGTACGGTCCGCTCTTCCAGGGGCTCACGGCCGCCTGGCGCTCCGCCGACGGCACGGTCCATGCCGAGGTCGCCCTGCCCGAGGGCACCGACACGGACGGTTTCGGAATCCACCCCGCCCTCCTCGACGCCGCCCTGCACGCCATCACCCTGGCGCAGGAGGCGGACTCCACGGCCCAACTGCCGTTCTCCTGGTCGGACGTCACGCTGTACGCCACCGGGGCCTCGGTGCTGCGGGTGCGTGTCGTGGACGAGGGCTCGGGTTACCGGCTCGACCTCGCGGATCCGACTGGTACTCCGGTGGCCACGGTCGGTGCGCTGGCCCTGCGTCCGTCGGCGGTGGAGACGGCCACCGTTCGTGATCTGTACCGGGTGGACTGGGTCCCGGTGAACGCGCAGGCTACCGAGCCCACAGCCTCGTACACCGTCCTGCATGCTGCCACGGCCGCCGAGTTGCTCCCGCGGCTCCAGGCCCACCTCGACGGCGAGAGGACTCTGCTAGTTCACACAGTCGGGGCTGCCAGCGCCCCGGAGCAGTCCGCGATCCGCGGCCTTACCCGCGCCGCCCAGGCAGAACACCCCGACCGCATCGTCCTGATCGACACCCGGGACGTGCCCGAGCACATCCCGGCCGGTGAGCCCGAACTCGCCCATCAGGAGGGCCGGTTCCACGCACCACGACTGATTCGCGAGACCGCGTCGGCGGACGGCGGCGCTTCGTGGTCCACGTCGGGCACGGTACTGGTGACCGGTGGCACCGGAGGCCTGGGCGCGCTGACCGCTCGCCACTTGGTGGCCGCCCACGGTGTTCGCAACGTCCTGCTCACGAGCCGACGCGGTATCGAGGCTCCCGGTGCCGTCGAACTCGTAGCTGAGCTGCGCGAGTCGGGCGCCGAGCACGTGACCGTGGAGGCGTGTGACGTCTCCGACCGGGAGGCGGTGGCCCGTCTGCTGGCAGCCCACCCGGACATCACGGCGGTCGTGCACACCGCGGGCGTACTCGACGACTCGACGATCGAGTCACTGACACCGGAGCGCCTGGAGTCGGTGTGGGGACCCAAGGCACTCGCGGCGCGGTACCTGCATGAACTGACGGCCGACCGGGATCTGGACGCGTTCGTCCTCTACTCCTCCAGCGCGGCCACCTTCGACGGCACCGGACAGGCCAACTACGCGGCCGCCAACGCCTACTTGGACGGCCTTGCCGCGCGTCGCCGGGCCCAGGGGCTGCCGGGCGTCTCGCTGGCCTGGGGCCTGTGGGCTCCGGAGGTCGGTGGCATGGGCGCCGACCTCACCGCGGCCGACCTGGACCGGATGGCACGCGTCGGAGTCCTGCCCATCGACGAGGAACGGGGCCTCGCCCTGCTGGACGCGGTGCTCTCCGGCGCGTACGGCGAGCAAGCGCATCTGCTTCCCGTCGTCATGGACGCCCGAGCCCTGGAACAGCGGGCCAGGCGCGGTGAACTGCCCCATGCCCTGCACGGACTGGTCCGGCCCTCGGCCGCCGCACGCAGGGCCCTCGCGACCGGCTCGAAGACCACGGCCGGAGACCTGGCCGGCCGACTCGAACGGCTGCCGGCCGCCGAACGCACCCGCGTCCTGCTCGATCTCGTACGCCGCCACGTCGCCTCCGTCCTCGGATTCGGCAGCGCGTCCGACGTCGCGCCCGAAAAGCCCTTCAAGGAGTTCGGCTTCGACTCCCTCACGGCAGTGGAGTTCCGCAACCGGCTGGCCGCGGAGGCGGGTCTCCGGCTTCCGGCGACACTCGTCTTCGACCATCCGACGCCGACCGCGGTCGCCGGCTTCCTCGAAGCCGAACTCGTGGGCGTCGATGAGGCGTCAAAGGCCATGCCGGTGACGACAGAGGCGGCGACGGACGATCCGGTCGTGATCGTCGGCATGGCGTGCCGTTACCCCGGCGGGGTGGCCTCACCGGAGGACCTGTGGGGTCTGCTCGCCGCGGGCGGTGACGCGGTGAGCGAGTTCCCGTCCGACCGTGGTCCGCTGTGGCAGGAGTCGTACGACCCCGACCCGGAGGCCATCGGCAAGACCTACACCCGGCACGGAGGATTCCTTTCCCAGGCTGCCGAGTTCGACCCGGGGTT
Source organism: Streptomyces sp. HUAS 15-9 (assembly GCF_025642155.1). Lineage (NCBI taxonomy): Bacteria > Bacillati > Actinomycetota > Actinomycetes > Kitasatosporales > Streptomycetaceae > Streptomyces > Streptomyces qianjiangensis. Next base: position 6,723,827 of record NZ_CP106798.1, read on the forward strand.
CTTCGGGATCAGCCCGCGTGAGGCGCTGGCGATGGACCCGCAGCACCGGCTGCTGCTGGAGACGTCCTGGGAGGCGTTCGAGCGGGCGGGCATCGACCCCGTCACCGTGCGCGGCAGCGCCACCGGAGTCTTCACGGGCGTCATGTACCACGACTACGCCACGGTGCTCGAACGCTCCGCCCACCACGACACCGAGGGCTTCATGGGCGTCGGAGGCAGCATCGCCTCGGGCCGGGTGTCGTATGCGCTGGGGCTTGAGGGTCCCGCGGTGACGGTGGACACGGCGTGTTCGTCGTCGTTGGTGGCGGTGCATCTGGCCGCGCAGGCGCTGCGGGGTGGTGAGTGCTCGCTGGCCCTTGCCGGTGGTGTGACGGTGATGTCGACGCCGGACACGTTCGTGGACTTCAGCCGGCAGCGGGGTCTTGCGGCGGACGGCCGGTGCAAGCCGTTCGCCGAGGCCGCCGACGGCACCGGCTGGGGTGAGGGCGTGGGCGTCCTGGTGCTGGAGCGGTTCTCGGACGCGCGTCGCAACGGTCATCGAGTGCTGGCGGTGGTGCGGGGTTCGGCCGTCAACCAGGACGGCGCGAGCAATGGCCTCACCGCTCCCAACGGTCCCGCTCAGCAGCGGGTCATCAAGCAGGCGCTGGCGGCAGCGGGCCTGACCCCGCAGCAGGTCGACGCGGTGGAGGCGCATGGGACGGGGACCCGGCTGGGGGATCCGATCGAGGCGCAGGCGTTGCTGGCGACGTACGGTCAGGACCGTGCCGCGGATGCGCCGCTGTGGCTGGGGTCGATCAAGTCGAACCTGGGTCATACGCAGGCGGCCGCCGGTGTGGCCGGGATCATCAAGATGGTTCTGGCGATGCGTCATGAGCGGTTGCCGCGGACGCTGCATGTGGATGCGCCTTCGTCGCATGTGGACTGGTCGGCGGGTGCGGTGGAGCTGCTGACCGAGGCCAGGCCGTGGGCCGCTGGGGAGCGGACCCGGCGCGCCGGTGTCTCTTCCTTCGGCATCAGCGGCACCAACGCCCACGTGATCGTGGAGGAGGCTCCGACCGAGGAGCCGGTGCCGATGGCGGAGGCCGCCTGGTTGCCGGTGGTGCCGTGGATCGTCTCCGGCAGGACTGCCGAAGCCGCACGTGAGCAGTCTGCACGCCTCCTCGAACTCATCGGTGACGGGGATGGGTTGGACCCCGCGGATGTGGGCTTCTCACTGGCCACCCAGCGGTCGGCGTTCGCGCATCGGGCCGCCGCGGTCGCAGGAGACCCGGATGGTCTGCGCGCCGGGCTGGAGGCCATCGCCGATGGGTCCGTGACGCCGTCGGTGGTCGGGGGTTCGGTGGCGTTCCTGTTCACCGGGCAGGGGAGTCAGCGGGCCGGGATGGGCCGGGGGCTGTATGAGGCCTTCCCTGTGTTCGCGGCCGCCCTGGACGAGGTGTGTGCGGCTCTGGATGTTCACCTCGAACGGCCTCTGAAGGACGTCATGTTCGGTGGTGAGGGCCTGGACGAGACGGGTTGCACGCAGCCTGCCTTGTTCGCTCTGGAGGTGGCGCTGTTCCGGCTGCTTGAGGCGTGGGGTGTACGGCCCGACGCGCTGGCCGGGCATTCGATCGGTGAGCTGGCCGCCGCACATGTGGCCGGGCTGTGGTCGCTGGAGGACGCGGCGACGCTGGTGGCTGCTCGTGGCCGTCTGATGCAGCAGCTGCCGGCCGGGGGTGCGATGGCCGCCGTACAGGCCACCGAGGACGAGGTACGGGCCGTGCTGCCGGAAGGCACCGGTATCGCCGCCGTCAACGGGCCGGTGTCGATCGTCGTCTCCGGGCCGGAGGCGGGCGTGGAGGAGGTCGTACGGCATTTCTCGGAGGCGGGTCGCAAGACCAAGCGGCTCACCGTCAGCCACGCCTTCCACTCCCCGCTCATGGAGCCCATGCTCGCCGAGTTCGAGGACATCGCCGCCCAACTCACGTACGCCGAGCCTGTGATACCGATCGTGTCCACCCTGACGGGCACGCAGGTGTCGTACGAGGACCTCGCCGAGCCCGCCTACTGGGTCCGGCACGTCCGCGAGGCCGTCCGTTTCGCCGACGCCGTCGCCACCCTTGGCGAGAAGGGCATCGGTACGTTCCTGGAGCTCGGCCCCGACGCCGTCCTCACGGCGATGGCCGCGGACACCGGTACGGAAGCGACGCTTGTCGCGGGTCTGCGGCGTGACCGTTCCGAGGCGCAAGCTCTGGTCGAGGCGCTCACCCGGCTGCCGGTTGTCGACTGGGCTGCCTACTTCGGCCGGGGCTGGAAGGCCGTCGACCTGCCCACCTACGCCTTCCAGCACCAGCCGTACTGGCCCGAGCACTCAACGCTCGATGCCGGTGACGTCCACGCGGTGGGCATCGCCTCCGCCGACCACCCGCTGCTCGGTGCTGCGGTGGAACTGCCCGATGGCGACGGCGTGTTGTTGACCGGTCGGCTGTCTTTGGCCACGCACCCGTGGCTGGCCGAGCACGCGGTGAACGGCACGGTGATCGTTCCCGGTGCGGCCCTGGTCGAGATCGCCGTACGCGCCGGAGACCAGGTCGGACGCGGCACCGTCCGCGACCTGACCCTGCACGCCCCGCTCATCGTCCCGGAGACCGGCGCGGTCGCCCTGCGCGTGCGCGTCGGCGAGGACGACGAACCTGCCGTGACCGTCCACTCTCGTCCCGAAGGTGAGGACGGTCCCTGGACCCTGCACGCCGAGGGCTCCCTGACGGGCGATGCCGTCGAGCCGGTAGCCGATCTCACTGCCTGGCCCCCGGCCGGCGCCGAGTCGGTCGACATCACGAACCTCTACGGCGATCTGGCCGCCCTGGGGTTGGAGTACGGCCCGCTGTTCCGGGGGGTCTCGGCTGCTTGGCGGTCCGCCGATGACACCGTGTACGCCGAGGTCGCGCCGCCGGAGGGCACCGACACCCAGGGCTACGGCATCCACCCGGCCCTCCTCGACGCATCCCTGCACTCGCTCGGCCTGCTGGACACGGGGGACGAGGCCCGGGCAGAGCTTCCGTTCTCCTGGTCGGACGTGACCCTGCACGCATCCGGGGCCTCGGCTCTGCGAGTGCGCATCACCAAGGAAGGCGCCGGCCAGAGGCTGGAGCTGGCCGATCCGACCGGTACTCCGGTGGCCACGGTCGGAGCGCTGACCCTGCGTCCGCCGGCGGTGGAGACGGCCACCGTCCGTGATCTGTACCGGGTGGACTGGGTGCCGGTTACCGCGCAGGCGACCGAGCCCACCGCCTCGTACACGGTCCTCCGTGCCGCCACGGCCGGCGAACTGCTCCCGCGGCTCCAGGCGCACCTCGACGGCGAGCAGAGCCTTCTCGTCCACACCACCGGCGCCGCCACCGACCCCGAGCAGTCCGCGATCCGCGGCCTGACCCGGGCCGCCCAGGCCGAACACCCCGACCGCATCGTCCTCATCGACACCCAGGACATCCCCGAACACATCCCGATGGGAGAGCCGGAACTCGCCCACCACGACGGCGAGTTCCATGCTCCCCGACTGGCCCGGGAGACGGCCGCGGCCGCCACCGGCACCTGGCCCACCACCGGCACCACCCTCATCACCGGCGGAACCGGCGGCCTCGGCGCCCTCACCGCACGCCACCTGATCTCCACCCACGGCGTACGCAGCATCCTGCTCACCAGCCGACGCGGCACCCAAGCCCCCGGCGCCACCGAACTCGCTCTTGAGCTCACGGACTTGGGCGCCGAGGTCGAGATCGTCGCCTGTGACGTGACCGACCGTGCCGCGCTCGCCGAACTCCTCTCCGCGCACCCCGACATCACCGCCGTCGTCCACACCGCCGGCGTGCTCGACGACTCGACGGTGGAGCACCTCACCGGTGAGCGCCTGGCCGGTGTCCGGGCTCCGAAGGCCGACGCGGCCCGTCATCTGCACGAGCTGACGGCCGACCTCGAGCTCGAAGCGTTCGTCCTGTTCTCCTCGGCGGCAGGGTGCTTCGACGGCATCGGACAGGCCAACTACGCGGCCGCCAACGCCTACTTGGACGCCCTCGCCGCGCAACGCCGGGTCCAGGGGCTGCCGGGCATCTCGATCGCCTGGGGCCTGTGGGCACCGGAGGCCGGCGGCATGGGCGCCGAACTCACCACGACCGACCTGGACCGCATGGCACGCGCGGGCGTCGAGGCGATCGGAGCGGAGGAGGGCACGGTGCTCTTCGAAGCGGCGCTCGCGGCGTCGGTCAGCCGGGCACACGTCGTGCCCATCAAACTCAACCTAGGCGCATGGGACACGGACGCGCCGGCGCTTCTGCGTGATCTCGTACGGCCCCGGGCACGCCGTGCCGTACGGGCCTCGCTCGGCTCGGACACGGGCCGCCCGGCCGGGAACTCCCTCCAGGACCGGCTGGCCGCCCTGCCCGACACCGCGGCGCGCCGTGATCTGCTGCTCGATCTGACCCGCAAGCGGGTGGCGGCCGTGCTCGGCTTCGCCGGAGCGCAGGCTGTTTCGGCCGATGCGGCCTTCATGGAGCTGGGCTTCGACTCGCTCACCGGAGTGGAGTTCCGCAACGCGCTCGGCGCCGACACCGGCCTCAGGCTGCCCGCCACGCTCGTCTTCGACCACCCGAGCCCCACGGCGGTTGCCGACTACCTGCTGACCGAACTGGTTGGGCACGAGCTGGACTTGGCCACCGGTCAGAGAGCGGCCGTCGCCGTGGCCGCCGCCGTGGACGAGCCGATCGCGATCGTCGGTATGGCCTGCCGCTACCCCGGTGGCCTCAACTCGCCGGAGGAGCTGTGGCAACTGCTCGTCTCCGGCCGTGACGCCATCACCTCGCTGCCCACGGACCGTGGATGGGATGTCGCGGGTCTCTACGACCCCGACCCGGAGGCCATCGGCAAGACGTACTCGCGGCACGGCGGATTCCTCGGCCAGGCAGCCGAGTTCGATCCCGCCTTCTTCGGGATCAGCCCGCGTGAGGCGCTGGCGACGGACCCGCAGCACCGGCTGCTGCTGGAGACGTCGTGGGAGGCGTTCGAGCGGGCGGGCATCGACCCGGCCACCGTGCGCGGCAGCGCCACCGGTGTCTTCGCCGGCGTCATGTACAACGACTACGGCATCCGGCTGAACGGCTATCCGTCCGACCTGGAGGGCTACCTCGGCACCGGCAGTTCCGGAAGCGTGGCATCGGGGCGTGTCGCCTACGTCCTCGGACTCGAGGGCCCTGCCGTCACCGTGGACACGGCCTGCTCCTCCTCCTTGGTCACCGTCCACATGGCCGCGCAGGCGCTGCGGAGCGGTGAGTGCACGATGGCCCTGGCCGGTGGCGTCACCGTGATGGCGACGCCCGAGACGTTCGTCGGCTTCAGCAGGCAGCGCGGGTTGGCGCCCGACGGCCGATGCAAGCCGTTCGCCGAGGCGGCCGACGGCACCGGCTGGGGCGAGGGCGTCGGCATGCTCGTACTCGAAAAGCTCTCCGACGCCCGCCGCCACGGACACAACGTCCTCGCGGTGGTACGGGGTTCGGCGATCAACCAGGACGGCGCGAGCAACGGCCTCACCGCCCCCAACGGCCCCTCCCAGCAGCGCGTCATTCGCCAGGCACTCGCTTCGGCGCGGCTGACCCCGCAGCAGGTCGACGCGGTGGAGGCGCACGGTACGGGCACCCGGCTGGGCGATCCGATCGAGGCACAGGCGCTGCTGGCCACCTACGGCCAGGACCGTGCCTCGGATGCGCCGCTGTGGCTGGGGTCGATCAAGTCCAACCTGGGACACACCCAGGCCGCCGCCGGTGTGGCCGGGATCATCAAGATGGTCCTGGCGATGCGCAATGAGCAACTGCCGCGGACGCTGCATGTGGATGAGCCGTCCTCGCACGTGGACTGGTCGGCCGGTGCGGTCGAGCTGCTGACCGAGGCCAAGCCCTGGAAGGCGGGGGAGCGAACCCGGCGCGCCGGTGTCTCCTCCTTCGGCATCAGCGGCACCAACGCTCACGTGATCATCGAAGAGGCGCCCGCCGAGACCTCCGCCGAACCGGACGCCTCGGCCCGCAGGGTGCCGGTACTGCCGTGGATCGTCTCGGGCAGGACCGCCGAGGCCGTACGTGCCCAGGCGGCCCGGCTCCTGGACTTCGCCACGGCCCACCCGGAGTTGGACTCCACGAACATCGCCCATTCCCTGACGGCCCGACGCGCCTCCTTCTCCTGCCGCGCGGGTGTGGTGGCGCGGGACCGGGGCGGGTTGCTGGCTGGGCTGGAGGCCATTGCCGGCGGGGGCGTCACGCCCACGGTCGCCGGGGGTTCGGTGGCGTTCCTGTTCACCGGGCAGGGGAGTCAGCGGGCCGGGATGGGGCGTGAGCTGTATGAGGCCTTCCCGGTGTTCGCGGCCGCGCTGGACGAGGTGTGTGCCGCTCTGGACGTGCACCTCGAACGGCCCCTGAAGGACGTGATGTTCGGTGGGGAGGGCCTGGACGAGACGGGGTACACGCAGCCTGCCTTGTTCGCTCTGGAGGTGGCGCTGTTCCGGCTGCTGGGGGCGTGGGGTGTGCGGCCGGATGTGCTGGCCGGTCACTCCATCGGCGAGTTGGCCGCCGCTCATGTGGCCGGGTTGTGGTCGCTGGAGGATGCGGCGACGCTGGTGGCCGCGCGCGGCCGTCTGATGCAGCAGCTGCCGGCCGGGGGCGCGATGGCCGCCGTACAGGCCACCGAGGACGAGGTGCGGGCCGTGTTGCTGGAAGGCACCGGTATCGCCGCCGTCAACGGCCCGACCGCCGTGGTCGTCTCCGGGCCGGAGGCGGGCGTGGACGAGGTCGTACGGCACTTCTCCGAGGCGGGCCGTAAGACGAAGAGGCTGAGCGTCAGCCACGCCTTCCACTCCCCGCTCATGGAGCCCATGCTCGCCGAGTTCGAGCGCATCGCCGCCCAACTCACCTACAGCAAGACCAAGTTCCCGATCGTGTCGACCCTGACGGGCGCGCAGGTGTCGTACGAAGACCTCTCCACCCCCGCCTACTGGGTCCGCCACGTCCGTGAGGCGGTCCGTTTCGCCGATGCCGTCACTGCTCTCGACGAGCAGGGCATCGGTACGTTCCTGGAGCTCGGCCCCGACGCCGTGCTGACCGCGATGGTCGCCGACCCGCGCGCCGTACCCACCCTGCGCCGCGACCGCACCGAACCCCAGGCCCTGGTCGAAGCCCTCACCCGACTGCCCGAAGTCGACTGGACCGCCTTCTTCGCGGGAACCGGTGCCCTCCCCGTCGAACTGCCCACCTACGCCTTCCAGCACGGCACCTACTGGCTCGCGGACACGGGCGCCGGAACGGCGACGGGCTTCGGGCAGTCGGACGCCGAGCACCCGCTGCTGAGCGCGGCCGTGGAACTGCCGGACGACAACGGCGTGTTGTTCACCGGCCGACTGTCCCAGTCCACGCACCCGTGGCTGGCCGAGCACGCCGTGAACGGCACGGTGATCGTGCCCGGCGCGGCCCTCGTCGAGATCGCCGTACGCGCCGGAGACCAGGTCGGACGCGGCACCGTCCGCGACCTGACCCTGCACGCCCCGCTCGTCCTGCCGGCCGACCGCGCGATCGTTCTCCATGTTCGTGTCGGTGAGGGCGACGAGCCCGCCGTGACCGTCCACTCCCGCCCCGAAGGTGAGGACGGTCCCTGGACCCTGCACGCCGAGGGCGCCCTCTCCGCCGACGCCGTGGCACCCGCCACCGACCTCACCGTCTGGCCCCCGGCCGGGGCCGAACCGGTCGACACCGCCACCCTCTACGACGACCTGGCCGCCATGGGACTGGAGTACGGCCCGCTGTTCCAGGGGGTCTCGGCCGCTTGGCGCACCGCTGATGACACCGTGTACGCCGAGGTCGCGCTGCCCGAGGGCACCGAGTCCCAGGGCTACGGCATCCACCCGGCCCTCCTCGACGCGTCCCTGCACTCCATCAGCCTGTTGGACAGCGGCGACGACACCGCCCAGCTGCCCTTCTCCTGGACCGACTTCGCTCTGCACGCCACCGGAGCCTCGGCGCTGCGGCTCTGTATCGAGCGCACCGGGTCGGGCTTCCGTATCGACGCCGCCGATCCGACCGGTACTCCGGTGGCCACGGTCGGAGCGCTGACCCTGCGTCCGCCGGCGGTGGAGACGGCCACCGTCCGTGATCTGTACCGGGTGGACTGGGTGCCGGTTACCGCGCAGGCGACCGAGCCCACCGCCTCGTACACGGTCCTCCGTGCCGCCACGGCCGGCGAACTGCTCCCGCGGCTCCAGGCGCACCTCGACGGCGAGCAGAGCCTTCTCGTCCACACCACCGGTGCCGCCACCGACCCGGAGCAGTCCGCGATCCGCGGCCTGACCCGGGCCGCCCAGGCCGAACACCCCGACCGCATCGTCCTCATCGACACCCAGGACATCCCCGAACACATCCCGGCCGGAGAGCCCGAACTCGCCCACCACGACGGCGAGTTCCATGCTCCCCGACTCGCCCGGGAGACGGCCGCGGCCGCCACCGGCACCTGGCCCACCACCGGCACCACCCTCATCACCGGCGGAACCGGCGGCCTCGGCGCCCTCACCGCACGCCACCTGATCTCCACCCACGGCGTACGCAGCATCCTGCTCACCAGCCGACGCGGCACCCAAGCCCCCGGCGCCACCGAACTCGCCCTTGAGCTCACGGACTTGGGCGCCGAGGTCGAGATCGTCGCCTGTGACGTGACCGACCGTGCCGCGCTCGCCGAACTCCTCTCCGCGCACCCCGACATCACCGCCGTCGTCCACACCGCCGGAGTGGTGCAGGACGGGACGATCGGTTCGCTCACGCCGGAGGCGCTCGACGCGCTACGGGGGCCCAAGATCGATGCCGCCCGGCATCTGCACGAACTGACGGCCGGGCACGACATCGGGGCCTTCGTCCTCTACTCCTCCGCCGCCGGTGTGCTGGGCGGTGCGGGGCAGGGTGCCTACGCCGCCGCCAACGCCGCCCTGGACGCCCTGGCCGCCGAGCGGCGTGCGCAGGGGCTGCCGGGCATCTCGATCGCCTGGGGCCTGTGGGCGCCGGAGGCCGGAGGCATGGGAGCCGGGATCGGCGAGGCGGACATCGAGCGCATGGCGCGCTCCGGCGTACGGCCGCTGACGGTGGCCGAGGGGCTCGCACTGCTGGACGCGGCGATCGGGGCGGGCCGCGTCCTGCTGGTTCCCGCCGGGCTGGAAGTTTCCGCCCTCGCCCGTATCTCCGGAGGTCAAGTACCCGCGCTGTTTGCGCAGTTGGCGCGGTCGATGGCCGTGCGCCGGTCCGCCGCCGGTGCCGTTGCCAAGGGCGGGCAGGAGCTGGCGCAGCGGCTGGCGGGGCTCGCGGCTCCCGAGCGGCAGCGCCTCGCCCTCGAGGTGGTCAACCGGCATGTCGCCGGCGTCCTCGGTGGGGGCGGCGGCAGCGGGGCCCTGGAGATCACCCCGGACAAGCCCTTCAAGGAACTCGGATTCGACTCGCTCACGGCGGTCGAGCTGCGCAACGGCCTGGGCGCCGAAGCGGGGGTCCGCCTCCCGGCGACGCTCGTCTTCGACTACCCGACCCCGGCCGAACTCGCCGGATTCCTGCTCCGGCAACTGGTTCCCGAAGATGCCGCCGAGGCCGGTGACGGGACCGACGGGACGTACGAGGAGAGCGTGCGGGCGACCCTGCGGACGATTCCGCTGGCCCGGCTCAGGGATGCCGGCCTCCTGGACGCCCTGCTCGAACTCGCGGGCCACCGGCCCACGGCCATGGGCACACACCTGGCGGCGGACGACCCGGCGGGCGAAGGCGCCGGAAACGTGGACGACATCGACGACATGGATGCCGAGAGCCTCATCTCGATGGCGCTCGAAGGATCGGACTTCTGATGACGCGGCTGACGACGCGCGACGCGGATTGGGTGAGGTAAGAGGTGTCTGGACAGAACGTGTCTGCACAGAACGAGAAGATCGTCGAGGCTCTCCGGGCGTCTCTGAAGGAGACCGAGCGGCTGCGCGAGCAGAACCGCAGGCTGACCGCCTCGGCCCATGAGCCCATCGCGATCGTCGGCATGGCCTGCCGCTACCCCGGTGGCGTCAACTCGCCCGATGAACTCTGGCAGTTGCTGGCCTCGGGCGGCGACGCCATCAGCCGGTTCCCAGAGGACCGCGGCTGGGACACGGAAGGCCTCTACGACCCCGATCCCGACGCGGTCGGCCGGACCTACTCGGTCGAGGGCGGATTCCTTTCCCAGGCGGCCGAGTTCGATCCCGCCTTCTTCGGGATCAGCCCCCGTGAGGCGCTGGCGATGGACCCGCAGCACCGGCTGCTGCTGGAGACGTCGTGGGAGGCGTTCGAGGGGGCCGGTATCGACCCGGCCACCGTGCGCGGCAGCGCCACCGGTGTCTTCGCCGGGGTCATGTACCACGACTACAGCGAGGTCCTTGCGCGCGCCACCGACGACCTGGAGGGCTTCCTCGGCGTCGGCGGCAGCATCGCCTCCGGCCGGGTGTCCTATGCGTTCGGGCTCGAAGGCCCTGCCGTCACCGTGGACACGGCCTGCTCCTCCTCCCTCGTCGCGGTGCACCTGGCCGCGCAGGCGCTGCGCGGCGGTGAGTGCACGCTGGCGCTCGCCGGTGGTGTCACCGTGATGGCGACGCCCGACACGTTCGTGGACTTCAGCAGGCAGCGGGGTCTTGCGCCCGACGGCCGGTGCAAGCCGTTCGCCGAGGCGGCCGACGGCACCGGCTGGGGCGAGGGCGTCGGCATGCTCGTACTCGAAAAGCTCTCCGACGCCCGCCGCCACGGACACCGTGTGCTCGCCGTCGTCCGCGGCTCGGCCATCAACCAGGACGGCGCCAGCAACGGCCTCACCGCCCCCAACGGCCCCTCCCAGCAGCGCGTCATCCGCCAGGCTCTCGCCGCCGCCCGCCTCTCGCCCGACCAGGTCGACGTGGTCGAGGCACACGGCACGGGCACCCGGCTCGGCGACCCCATCGAGGCGCAGGCGTTGCTGGCCACCTACGGGCAGGACCGCGCCTCGGATGCGCCCCTGTGGCTGGGCTCGATCAAGTCCAACCTCGGCCACACGCAGGCCGCCGCGGGCGTCGCCGGGATCATCAAGATGATCCTCGCCCTGCGCAACGAGCAGTTGCCGAAGACCCTGCACGTCGACGTCCCCTCCTCCCACGTGGACTGGACCGAGGGAGCCGTCGAACTGCTGACCGAGGCCCGGCCGTGGTCGGCTGGGGAGCGCACCCGGCGCGCCGGTGTCTCCTCCTTCGGCATCAGCGGCACCAACGCCCACGTCATCATCGAGGAAGCGCCCGCAGAGAGCCTCGCCGACACGACGGCACCCACCGGCGAGCTGCCGGTCGTGCCCTGGATCGTCTCCGGCAGGACCGCCGACGCCGTCCGTGCCCAGGCGGCCCGCCTCCTCGACTTCGCCACCGCACACCCGGAACTGGACCCCGCCGACATCGGCCGGGCCCTCGCCACCGGCCGCTCGGCACTCCCGTACCGTGCGAGCGCCGTCGCCGCCGACCGCGAGGGCCTGCTTACCGGCCTCGAAGCCATCACCCACCAGGACACGCCGTCGGCGAAGGCCGGACCGGCCGCCTTCCTCTTCACGGGGCAGGGGAGCCAGCGGGCCGGGATGGGCCGGGAGCTGTACGAGGCCTTCCCCGTGTTTGCCGCCGCGCTGGACGAGGTGTGCGCGGCCCTGGACCCGCACCTCGAACGTCCCCTGAAGGACGTCATGTTCGACGGGGAGGGACTGGACGAGACGGGCTGTACCCAGCCTGCCCTCTTCGCCTTCGAAGTCGCTCTGTTCCGGCTGCTGGAGGCCTGGGGTGTACGCCCCGAGGTGCTGGCCGGGCACTCGATCGGTGAGCTGGCCGCCGCACATGTCGCCGGGCTGTGGTCTCTCGAGGATGCCGCGCTGATCGTGTCGGCGCGCGGTCGGCTGATGCAGCAACTGCCCGCCGGCGGCGCCATGGCCGCCATCCAGGGCACCGAGGGCGAGGTCCTGCCGGTCCTTCCGGAGGGCACCGGTATCGCTGCCGTCAACGGGCCGACCTCCGTGGTCGTCTCCGGACCGGCGGACGGCGTCGAGCAGGTCGTGGCGCACTTCTCCGAAGCGGGCCGCAAGACCAAGAAGCTCACCGTCAGCCACGCCTTCCACTCCCCGCTGATGGAACCGATGCTCGCCGAGTTCGAGCAGATCGCCGCCCAACTCACCTACGCCGAACCCGCGATACCGATCGTCTCCACCCTCACGGGCGAGCAGGTGCCGTACGACGACCTCTCGAACCCCTCCTACTGGGTCCGCCACGTCCGCGAAGCCGTCCGCTTCGCCGACGCCGTCGCCACGCTCGACGCCCAGGGCATCGGCGCCTTCCTGGAGCTGGGCCCCGACGCGGTACTGACCGCCATGGTCGCCGACCCTCGCGCCATCCCCACCCTGCGCCGCGACCGCACCGAACCCCAGGCCCTCGTCGAGGCCCTCACCCGGCTGCACTGTGCCGGGGGCGAGGTGAGCTGGCAGGCCTTCTACGCCGACACCGCCGGGCGCCCGGTCGACCTGCCGACCTACGCCTTCCAGCACGAGGCCTACTGGCCGAACACCGCTCCGTACGCGGCATCCGACGCCGCCGGACTCGGACTGACCGCCGCGGGCCACCGCATCCTCGCCGGCGCGATGGAACTGCCGGACGCCGAGGGCGTGTTGTTCACGGGTCGGCTGTCGCCCGCCACCCACCCGTGGCTGGCCGAGCACGCGGTGAACGGCACGATCGTCGTGCCCGGTGCCGCGCTGGTCGAGATCGCCGTACGCGCCGGAGACCAGGTCGGTGCGGGGACCGTCCGTGACCTGACCCTGCACGCCCCGCTCGTGCTGGACGAGCGCGGCGGTGTCGCCCTGCGCGTCCGTGTCGGCGAGGGCGAGGAGCCCGCCGTCACCGTCCACTCCCGCCCGGAGGGCGAGGAGTCCTGGACCCTGCACGCCGAAGGCGTCCTGTCGGCGGACACCGTCGAGCCCGCCGCCGACCTCACCGTCTGGCCCCCGGCCGGCGCCGGACCGGTCGACACCGGCGCCCTCTACGACGATCTGGCCGCCATCGGTCTGCAGTACGGTCCGCTGTTCCAGGGCCTCAAGGCCGCCTGGCGCGCCGCCGACGGCGACACCGTCTACGCCGAGGTCGCCCTGCCCGAGGACACCGACACCCAGGGTTACGGCATCCACCCGGCCCTCCTCGACGCCTCCCTGCACGCCATCGGCCTGCTGGAAGGCGACGCCGAGGGCGCCCAACTGCCCTTCTCCTGGACGGACCTCGCGCTGCATGCGGCCGGTGCCTCGGCGCTGCGGGTGCGGGTCACCACTGAAGGAACGGGCTACCGGCTCGACCTCGCCGACCCGTCCGGCGCTCCCGTCGCCACCGTCGGCGCGCTGGCCCTGCGCGCGCTGCCCGCCCCGGCGGCAGGCGGTCGCGGGCACGCCTTCCTCTACCGTCTCGACTGGCAGAAGGTCGCCCATGCCGCCGCGGGCGAGCGGTCGGCCCCCGTTCCGTGCCGTGTCATCGGGCCCGACCCGCTCGGGCTCGTCGACCTGGTCGTGGAGGCCGGCGGGCGACACGTGGACGAGGCCGCCGAGACCGACGAGGCCCAGCTGGTCTTCGCCACGTTCGTCACCGCCGGGCTGGAGCCGCGCGACGCGGTGCACCGCGCTCTGGAGGTCGTACAGGAGTGGCTGGAGGGCGCGCGGCCCGAGGGGGCCCGGCTGGTGCTGGTCACCTCGGGGGCGGTGGCCGCCGCGGCCGGCGACCGGGTGCCCGACCCCGCGGCCGCCGCCGTGGTCGGTCTGGCCCGGTCCGCCCAGTCCGAGCACCCGGGGCGCATCGTCCTGGTCGACCTGGACACCTCCGCCGAGTCGGCCGACGTCCTGCTGCCCGCCCTGACCGGCACCGACGAGCCCCAGTTCGCGCTGCGCGCCGGGCAGTTGCTCGCCCCGCGGCTCGTCCGGAGTGTGGGCGCCGAGCTGAGCATCCCGGAGGGCGACGCGCCCTGGCGGCTCGACTTCACCGCCACCGGCACGCTGGACAGCCTCTATGTCGCCGACTTCCCCGAGGCCGCCGCACCGCTCGCCGAGGGACAGATCCGGGTCGCGATCCGCGCCGCCGGTGTGAACTTCCGTGACGTCATGAACGTCCTCGGGATGTACCCGGGAGACGCCGGGCGGCTCGGTCTGGAAGCGGCCGGTGTCGTGGTGGAGGTCGGGCCCGGAGTGGACCGGTTCGCCGTGGGTGACCGGGTGATGGGGCTGTTCTCCGGGGCGTTCGGACCGCTCGCCGTCGTCGACCACCGGCTTGTCTCCCCGATGCCGTCCACCTGGACGTTCGCCGAGGCCGCCGCCGCGCCCGTCGTCTATCTGACCGCCTACTACGCCCTCGTCGACCTGGCGCGCCTCGGCGCCGGGGAGTCCGTGCTCATCCACGCCGCCGCCGGTGGTGTCGGCACGGCTGCCGTGCAGCTCGCCCGGCACCTGGGCGCGGAGGTGTACGGCACGGCCAGCCCCGCCAAGTGGGCCGCCGTGCGCGCCCTGGGCGTCGACGAGGACCGCATCGCCAACTCCCGCACCCTGGAGTTCGAGCAGCACTTCCTGGAGGCCACCGGCGGGCGCGGCATGGACGTCGTACTCGACTCGCTGGCACGGGAGTTCGTGGACGCGTCGCTGCGGCTGCTGCCGCGCGGCGGGCGGTTCGTCGAGATGGGCAAGACCGACATCCGGGACGCCGACTCCGTCGCCGTCGAGCATCCGGGCGTGGTGTACCAGGCCTTCGATGTCATGGACGCGGGCCCGGACCGCATCCAGGAGATGTACGGCGCGCTGCTCGCGCTGTTCGAGAGTGGGGCGCTGCGTCCGCTGCCCGTCACCGCCTGGGACGTGCGTGAGGCCCCGGAGGCGCTGCGTGTCATGGGGCAGGCCCGGCACACCGGCAAGCTGGTGCTGACCGTGCCCGCGCCGCTGGACCCCGAGGGCACCGTCCTGGTCACCGGCGCGACCGGCGCGCTCGGCGGACTGCTCGCCCGGCATCTGGTCACCGAGTACGGCGTACGGCGGCTGCTGTTGGCCGGCAGGCGCGGCGCGCAGGCGCCGGGTGCCGAGGAACTCGTCTCTTCCATACGGGGGTTGGGTGCCGTCGTCGACCTGGTGGCCTGTGACGCCGCCGACCGGGACGCGGTCGCCGCGACCCTCGACGGCGTACCGGCCGAGCATCCGCTGACCGCCGTCGTGCATGTCGCGGGCGTCCTCGACGACGGTGTGCTCGGCTCGCTCACCCCCGAGCGGCTCGACAAGGTGCTCGCCCCGAAGGCGGACGCCGCCCGGCATCTGCACGAGCTGACCCGGCTCGCCGACCTCTCCGCGTTCGTGCTGTTCTCCTCCGCCGCCGGCACCTTCGGCAATGCGGGGCAGGCCAACTATGCGGCCGCCAATGCCTACTTGGACTCCCTCGCCGCCCATCGCCGGGCCGACGGCCTGCCCGGCCTCTCGCTCGGCTGGGGACTGTGGGCCGCCGAGGGCGGTGGCATGGCCGAGTCGCTCGACGCGGCCGAGCGTGCCCGTATGGCCCGCTCCGGCTCCGCCGCCTTCACCGGCGAAGAGGGCCTCGCCCTGTACGACACCGCGCTCGCCCTGCCGCACCCCGCGCTCGTGCCCATCCACCTCGACCTGCCCGCTTCCGCCGCGCCCGAGGAGGTGCCCGCGCTGCTGCGGGCCCTGGTGCGCACCCCGGCGCGGCGCACGGCCCGAGGCGCCGAGAAGGCAGCCGGCGGTGGGGAGTTGGCCACACGGCTCGCCGGGCTCGGCGCCGACGAGCAGCTCGCGCTGCTGCTCGACGTCGTACGCACCCACGCCGCCGCCGTGCTCGGCCACAGCGCGCCCGAGGCGGTCGACGTCACCCAGGCCTTCAAGGACCTGGGCTTCGACTCGCTCACCGGCGTCGAGTTCCGCAACCGGCTCGCCGCGGCCTGCGGTCTGCGGCTGCCCGCCACGCTGGTCTTCGACTACCCGGCACCGGAGGCGCTCGCCGGACATCTGCGCGAGGAACTCGTCGGTTCACTGCCCGCCGAGACGGCCGGAGCCGGTCCGGCGATCGGCACCGACGAGCCCATCGCCGTCGTCTCCATGGCCTGCCGCTTCCCCGGCGGTGTGCGCTCGCCCGAGGACCTGTGGCGGCTGCTCGCCACCCGCGGCGACGCCATGGACGCCATGCCCGACGACCGTGGCTGGGACATCGACGCCGTCGTCGACCCGACCGGCGAACGCCCCGGCACCAGCTACACCGACCAGGGCGGCTTCCTGCCCGACGCGCCCCTGTTCGACGCGGGCTTCTTCGGCATCAGCCCCCGCGAGGCCCTGGCCATGGACCCGCAGCAGCGGCTCCTGCTGGAGACCTCCTGGGAGGCCCTGGAGCGCGCCGGATTCGACCCGCACACCCTGCGCGGCAGCAGCACCGGCGTCTTCGCCGGGCTCATCTACCACGACTACGGCAACAGCTCCGGATTCACCCATCTCCCCGACGGCGTCGAGGGATTCCTCGGCACCGGCACCTCGGGAGGTGTGGCCTCCGGCCGTATCTCCTACGTCCTCGGGCTCGAAGGCCCGGCCGTCACCGTGGACACCGCCTGCTCCTCGTCACTGGTCGCCCTGCACATGGCCGTCCAGGCGCTGCAGCGCGGCGAGTGCGACATGGCGCTCGCCGGCGGGGTCACCGTGATGGCCACGCCCGACACCTTCGTCGACTTCAGCCGGCAGCGCGGGCTCGCCGCCGACGGCCGCTGCAAGGCCTTCGCCGAGTCCGCCGACGGCACCGGCTGGGCCGAGGGTGTCGGCATGGTCCTCGTCGAGCGGCTCTCCGACGCCCAGCGCAAGGGCCACGACATCCTCGCCGTCGTCCGCGCCAGCGCCCTCAACCAGGACGGCGCCAGCAACGGCCTCACCGCCCCCAACGGCCCCTCCCAGCAGCGCGTCATCCGGCAGGCCCTGGCCACCGCGGGCCTCGCGCCCGCCGACGTCGACGCCGTCGAGGCGCACGGCACCGGCACCCGGCTCGGCGACCCCATCGAGGCACAGGCCCTGCTCGCCACCTACGGGCAGGACCGCCCCGCCGACGCCCCGCTGTGGCTCGGCTCGGTCAAGTCCAACCTCGGACACACCCAGGCCGCCGCCGGTATCGCCGGTGTCATCAAGATGGTCGAGGCCCTCGGCCACGAGGAACTGCCCGCCACCCTGCACGCCGAAGAGCCCAGCTCGCACATCGACTGGGAGGCCGGTGCCGTACGCCTGCTCACCGAGGCCCGGCCCTGGCCGCGCCGGGAAGCGGCACCGCGCCGGGCCGGTGTCTCCGCGTTCGGTTTCAGCGGCACCAACGCCCACGTGATCCTGGAGGAGGCGCCCGCACCCGCGGCGGTACCCGAGCAGCCGGAACAGGCCGACGGGCCCGTGCCGTGGCTGCTCACCGCGCGCACCCCGCAGGCCCTGCGCGAGCAGGCCCGCCGACTGGGCGAGCGGCTCGCCGGGCGGGAACTGGCCTCCGCCGACCTGGCCCGCATCGGCCACTCCCTCGCCACCACCCGCACCCCCTTCGAGTACCGCGCCGTCCTGGTCGGCGACGACGGCACGCAGCTGCTCCAGGGCCTGTCCGACCTCGCCGAGGGCACACCGGCCGCCGGGGTCGAGGAGGGGCTTGCCGGACCCGTCGGCAGGACGGTGTTCGTCTTCCCCGGTCAGGGCTCCCAATGGGCTGGCATGGCAAGGGAGTTGATGGACACCTCGGAGGTGTTCCGGACGCGCCTGGAGGAGTGTGCGGCGGCGGTGGACGCCTTCACCGACTGGTCGCTGCTCGACGTGCTGCGCGGAGCCGAGGGTGCCGCCTCACTGGAGCGCGTCGATGTCGTACAGCCCGCCCTGTGGGCCGTGATGGTGTCGCTGGCCGCGCTGTGGGAGTCCCTCGGTGTCGTACCGTCGGCCGTCGTCGGGCACTCGCAGGGAGAGATCGCCGCGGCCTGCGTCGCCGGAGCGCTCAGTGTCGAGGACGCCGCACGCGTCGTCGCCCTGCGCAGCCGCGCCCTGGTCAAGCTCGCCGGAACCGGCGGCATGGTGTCCGTGCCGCTGCCCGCCTCCCGCGTCGAGGAACTCATCGAGCGGTGGCCGGGCCAGATCTCCGTGGCCGCCGTCAACGGGCCCGCGTCCACCGTCGTCTCCGGCGACCCGGACGCCCTCGACGCACTGCTGGAGCGCTGCGAGAGCGACGGCGTACGGGCTCGCCGCATCCCCGTCGACTACGCCTCCCACTCCGCCCACGTCGAGTCCCTGCGCGAGGAACTGGAGGAGATCCTCGCCCCCGTACGCCCCCGCGCCGGACGCGTCCCGCTGCACTCCACGCTGGAGGACCGGCTCATCGACGGGCATGAGATGGACGCCGGGTACTGGCACCGCAACCTGCGCCACACCGTCCGCTTCGAGCCCGCCGTACGCTCCCTCGCCGACAGCGGACACACCGTGTTCGTCGAGTGCAGTCCGCACCCCGTCCTGACCGTCGGGCTCACTGACACCCTCGCCGACGCGGGCGCCGACACCGCCGTGGTCACCGGCACCCTGCGCCGCGACGACGGCGGCGCCGCCCGGGTCCTCGCCTCCCTCGGCCGGCTCGTCGCGCACGGCGTACGGCCCGACTGGGACGCCGTGTTCGCGGGCCGAGCCACCGGGCGGGTGCCGCTGCCGACCTACCCGTTCCAGGGCGAGCGGTACTGGCTGGAGCCCGCCGTCGCCGCCACCGACCCCGGTGCCGTCGGCCAGAGCGATGCCGGGCATCCGCTGCTCGGCGCGGCCGTCACGCTGCCCGGCGACGGCGGCCTCGTCCTCACCGGGCGGCTCTCGCTCACCGCGCAGCCCTGGCTCGCCGACCACGCCGTCGGCTCCACCGTCGTCGTACCCGGCACCGCGCTCCTGGAGCTGGCGGTGCGCGCCGGCGACGAGGCCGATTACCCGCACCTGGCCGACCTCACCCTCGAAGCGCCGCTCGTCCTGCCCGAGCGCACCGAGATCCAGCTCCGGGTCGTGGTCTCCGCGTCGGGCGAGGGCGACGGCCGTACCGTCACCGTGCACTCGCGGCCCGCCGACGCGCTGCCCGACGACCCGTGGACCCGGCACGCCACCGGCCTGCTCACCCGGCGGCCCGCGCAGGCCGGGGAGCATCTCGCGCCGTGGCCGCCGGAGGGCGCCGAGAGCGTCGACACCTCACGCCTGTACGCCGACCTCGGCGCCCTCGGCCTCGACTACGGGCCCGCCTTCCGCGGCCTGCGCTCCGCCTGGCGCACCGACGACGCCCTGTACGCCGAGGTCGCCCTGCCCCTCGAAACCGCTGCTCAGGCACCGGAGTTCGGCCTGCACCCGGCCCTGCTCGACTCCGCACTGCACGCCATCGCGCTCGGCGGGTTCCTGGACGCGGGCGACGGCGGGCCCTGGCTGCCGTTCAACTGGTCCGGCGTGACCCTGCACAGCGCCGGAGCCTCCGCGCTTCGCGTACGGATCGCCGCGGCGGGGGAGGGCGCGGTGTCCGTCACCGCCACCGACACCGCGGGCGCCCCCGTCGCCACCGTCGAGACGCTCCGGCTCCGGCAGCTGCCCGCCGACGCGCTGGCCCGCCTCTCCCAGGCGAGCGGCAGCCCGTTCCGCGACACCCTCTTCCGCGTCGAGTGGACGGCCCTGCCCGCCCCCGAAGCCAACGAAGTCCCCGACGACTGGGCGGTGTTCGGCGACGACCCGCTCTTCCCCGGTCTGCCGGAGATCTTCAGCACCGAGGAACTCGACGGCGGCATCGGCACCGTCCTGGCGCCCGTGCACTGGCAGAGCACCGTCGACGACGCCGTGATGCAGACCCTCGGCGACCTCCAGGTGTGGCTGTCCGACCCGCGCACCGACACCGCGTGCCTGGTCGTCGTCACCCGCGGCGCCGTGTCCACGGCACCCGGCGAGGACATCGCCGACCTCGCGCAGGCCGCCGTCCACGGACTGGTGCGCACCGCGCAGACCGAGAGCCCCGACCGGATCGTCCTCGCCGACATCGGCACCGAGATCCCCTCCCGTGCCCTGCTCGCGGCGGCCCTCGCCACCGGAGAACCCGAGTTCGCGCTCCGCGACGGCGAGATCCGCGTACCGCGCCTGACCCGCACCGAACCGGCCGACCAGGGCGCACCGCACACCTGGGCACCCGACGGCACCGTCCTGATCACCGGCGGCACCGGCGGCCTCGGCGCCCTCGTCGCCCGCCACCTGGTCACCGAACACGGCGTACGGAGCCTGGTCCTCACGAGCAGGCGCGGACCCGACGCCCCCTACGTCACCGAACTCGCCCACGAACTCGCAGAGTTGGGCGCCACCGTCGTTGCCGAGGCCTGCGACATCACCGACCGCGACGCCCTCGCCGCCCTCCTCGACCGGCACGCCCCGCGCGCCGTCATCCACGCCGCCGGAGTCCTCGACGATGCCACCCTCGGCCGCCTCACCCCGGAGAAGCTCGAAGCCGTCCTCGCCCCCAAGGCGCTCGCGGCACAGCACCTGCACGAGCTCACCGCCGGCCACGACCTGGACGCCTTCGTCCTGTTCTCCTCGTCGGCGGGCGTCCTCGGCAACGCCGGACAGGCCAACTACGCCGCCGCCAACGCTTACTTGGACGGCCTCGCCGCCCACCGGCGCGCGAGCGGCCTGCCCGCCACCGTCCTGTCCTGGGGCCTGTGGGCCGAGCCCAGCGGCATGACCGGCCACCTCGACACCGCCGACCTCGGCCGTCTCGCCCGCTCCGGCATCCGTCCGCTCGACCCCGAGCAGGGCCTCGCACTCCTGGACGCGGCGCTCGGCGCGTACGGACACGAGCACCCGCACCTGGTGCCGATCGGCCTCAACACGGCCGCACTGCGCGGCGCGACCGACGGCGCGCCCGTGCCGCACCTGTACCGCGGACTCGTCCGCACCCAGGCCAGGCCCACCGCGCACGCCATCACCACCGCCGCGACGGCCGGAGCGGAGAGCGCGGGCGGACCGGGCGAGGCACTGCGCGCCCGCCTCGCCGGCCTGCCCGCCGACGGCTGGGAGACGGCGCTGCTCGACCTCGTCCAGTCGTACGCCGCCGCGGTCCTCGGCTTCGCCGGGCCCTCGGCGGTCGGCGCCACCCGCTCCTTCAAGGAACTCGGCTTCGACTCGCTGACCGCCGTCGAGTTCCGCAACCGGCTCACCGCCGCCACCGGCATCCGGCTCTCCGCCACCACCGTGTTCGACCACCCGACACCGCTCGCCCTGGCCCGCCTGCTCCACGCCGAACTGGCACCCGAGCAGGCAGACCCGGCCGAGGGCGTCCTCGCCGAACTCGACCGCCTGGAGAGCCATCTGCCGGACGCGTCGCTCGACGACGAGGCGCACGCGGCGGTCACCGCCCGGCTGGAGGACCTGCTCGCCCGCTTCAAGAGCATGCGGACCGCGCACACCGACGGCACGGACGACGTCGGCGCACGACTGCAGGACGCCTCGTCCGACGAGGTGCTGGCCTTCATCACGGACGAACTCGGCATCTGACATCCGGCGGACTTTCGAAGGGGCGTCCCGCCAACCGGCGGACGCCCCCGCGGACGTCCGCCGCTGTCGCCGTCGTACGAGGGGATCAGAGGGGAAGTAGGGGAAGAAATGGCTGACGAGAAACAGCTGGTCGACACGCTCAAGCGGGTCGCAGCCGACCTGCACGACACCCGTCGGCGGCTGCGTGAGGCCGAGGAGAGGGAACACGAGCCCATCGCGATCGTCGGTATGGCCTGCCGGTTCCCCGGCGGCGTCGGCTCGCCCGAGGACCTGTGGGCCATGCTCGACGCCGGCCGCGACGGCATGGCCCCCTTCCCCCGCGACCGGGGCTGGAACCTGGACCAGCTCTCCGCCAGCGACGGACATGGCGACACGGACCGCCGCGCCGGGTTCCTCCAGAACGCCGCCGGATTCGACGCCGAGTTCTTCGGCATCAGCCCCCGTGAGGCGCTCGCCATGGACCCGCAGCAGCGCGTGCTCCTGGAGACCTCCTGGGAGGCGATCGAACGCGCCGGCATCGACCCGCACACCCTGGCCGGCACCCGCACCGCCGTCTACGCGGGCGTCAGCAGCAACGACTATCTGCGCGGCCTGACCCGGATGCCCGACTCCATCGCGGGCCACATGATGACCGGCGTCGCGGCGAGCGTCCTGTCCGGGCGCGTCTCCTACGTCCTGGGCCTCGAAGGCCCGTCCCTCACCGTGGACACGGCGTGCTCCTCGTCCCTCGTCTCGGTGCACCTGGCGGCCCAGGCACTGCGCGGCCGCGAATGCACCCTCGCCCTCGCGGGCGGCGTCACGGTCATGGGCTCCGCCGGTACGTTCCTGGAGTTCAGCCGCGCCGACGGCCTCTCCGGGGACGGCCGCTGCAAGGCGTTCGCCGACGCGGCCGACGGTACGGGGCTCTCCGAGGGCGTCGGCGTCCTGGTCCTGGAGCGGCTGTCGGACGCGCGCCGCAACGGTCACCGGGTGCTGGCTGTGGTGCGGGGCTCGGCCGTCAACCAGGACGGCGCCAGCAACGGCCTCACCGCCCCCAACGGCCCCTCCCAGCAGCGGGTCATCAAGCAGGCCCTGACGTCCGCGCGCCTCACCCCGCAGCAGGTCGACGCCGTGGAGGCGCACGGCACGGGCACGCGGCTCGGCGACCCGATCGAGGCGCAGGCGCTGCTCGCGACCTACGGCCAGGACCGTGCCTCGGATACGCCGTTGTGGCTCGGATCGATCAAGTCCAACCTCGGCCACACCCAGGGCGCCGCCGGCATGGCGGGAGTCATCAAGATGGTGCTCGCCCTCCACCACGAACGGCTGCCGCGGACCCTCGGGGTGGACAGGCCGTCGTCGCATGTGGATTGGTCGGCGGGTGCGGTGGAGCTGCTGACCGAGGCCAGGCCGTGGAAGCGGGCCGGGGAGCGGGTGCGGCGGGCTGGTGTCTCGTCGTTCGGTATCAGCGGCACCAACGCGCACGTGATCGTGGAGGAAGCCCTGGCCGAGGAGCCGACGCCGGTGGCGGAGGTGACGGCTGGGCTGCCGGTGGTGCCGTGGATCGTCTCCGGCAGGACGAACGAGGCGGTTCGGGATCAGGCGGCGCGGCTGCTCGAGTTCGCCGTGACCAGGCCGGAGCTGGATGCGGGGGATGTGGGCTGCTCGCTGGTGACACAGCGGTCGGCGTTCGCATGTCGGGCGGGTGTGGTGGCGCGGGACCGGGGCGGGTTGCTGGCTGGGCTGGAGGCCATTGCCGGCGGGGGCGTCACGCCCACGGTCGCCGGGGGTTCGGTGGCGTTCCTGTTCACCGGGCAGGGCAGTCAGCGGGCCGGGATGGGGCGTGAGCTGTATGAGGCCTTCCCGGTGTTCGCGGCCGCGCTGGACGAGGTGTGTGCCGCTCTGGACGTGCACCTCGAACGGCCCCTGAAGGACGTGATGTTCGGCGGGGAGGGGCTGGACGAGACGGGGTGCACGCAGCCCGCTCTCTTCGCTCTGGAGGTGGCGCTGTTCCGGCTACTTGAGGCGTGGGGGGTACGGCCCGAGGCGCTGGCCGGTCACTCCATCGGCGAGTTGGCCGCCGCTCATGTGGCCGGGTTGTGGTCGCTGGAGGACGCGGCGACGCTGGTGGCCGCTCGCGGCCGTCTGATGCAGCAGCTGCCGGCCGGGGGTGCGATGGCCGCCGTACAGGCCACTGAGGACGAGGTACGGGCGGTTCTCCCCGCAGGCACCGGTATCGCCGCCGTCAACGGCCCGACCGCCGTGGTCGTCTCCGGGCCGGAGGCGGGCGTGGAGGAGGTCGTACGGCATTTCTCGGAGGCGGGTCGCAAGACCAAGCGGCTCACCGTCAGCCACGCCTTCCACTCACCGCTCATGGAGCCCATGCTCGCCGAGTTCGAGCGCATCGCCGCCCAACTCACCTACAGCAAGACCAATTTCCCGATCGTGTCGACCCTGACGGGCGCGCAGGTGTCGTACGAAGACCTCTCCACCCCCGCCTACTGGGTCCGCCACGTCCGTGAGGCGGTCCGTTTCGCCGATGCCGTGGTGACACTGGACGGCCAGGGCATCGGTACGTTCCTGGAGCTCGGCCCCGACGCCGTACTGACCGCGATGGTCGCCGACCCGCGCGCCGTACCCACCCTGCGCCGCGACCGCACCGAACCCCAGGCCCTGGTCGAAGCCCTCACCCGACTGCCCGCAGTCGACTGGACCACCTTCTACGGCCCCGGCCGGCACCCCGTCGACCTCCCCACCTACGCCTTCCAGCACCAGCACTACTGGTTCCGCAGCAACTCGGTGGGCTCTGGGGAGCCCGGTGACTTCGGGCTCGCGGCGGGTGGGCATCCGCTCCTGGGCGCGTCGGTGGAACTGCCCGACTCCGAAGGGGCGTTGTTCACCAGTCGGTTGTCCCTGGCGACGTACCCATGGCTGGCCGAGCACACGGTGAACGGCACGGTGATCGTTCCCGGTGCGGCCCTGGTCGAGATCGCCGTACGCGCCGGAGACCAGGTCGGACGCGGCACCGTCCGCGACCTGACCCTGCACGCCCCGCTCATCGTGCCGCAGACCGGCGCGATCGCCCTGCGCGTGCGCGTCGGCGAGGGCGACGAGCCCGCCGTCACCCTCCACTCCCGCCCCGAAGGCGAGGAGGGTGGCTGGACCCTGCACGCCGAGGGTGTTCTCTCGGCGGCCGGGTCCGAGCCGGGCCCGGGTGCCGTCGCCTGGCCGCCCGCGGCCGCACAGCCGATCGACACCGAGTACCTCTACGCCGGACTCGCCGCCCTGGGCCTGGAATACGGCCCCCTCTTCCAGGGCCTCACGAGTGCCTGGCGCGACGGGGACACGGTGTGCGCCGAGGTCACGCTGCCCGAGGACACCGAGACCGACGGGTACGGCATCCACCCCGCGCTTCTCGACGCGGCCCTGCACTCCGTGGCCGCGGGGGAACTGCTGCCGGCGCCCGAACCCGGCTCGGCCTGGCTGCCGTTCTCCTGGTCTGACGTCACCCTGCACGCCACGGGCGCCCGTACCCTGCGCGTCCGGGTCGCCGTCACCACGCCCGGTGCCATCACTCTCGACGCCGCCGACGCCGAGGGCAGGCCGGTGCTGTCCGTCGGGACACTCGCGCTCAGGCCCGTGCCGGTGGCGGCCGGAGCGGGTGCGGGCGCGTCGGGCGCGGGCGACGCTGAGTACGGCGTCGACTGGACCGTCGTCGAGGGACTGCCGTGCGCCGGAGCCGAGGAGCCGCTGCCGCTGCCCGAGCCCGGCCGCGTGGAGGCGCTGCCCGCTGCCGGCTGGTCCGCGCTGACCGCCCCGGCCGCGACCTCGCCCACCGAGGCCGCGACCGTCGTCCTCGCGGCGCTCCAAGAGTGGCTGGAGCGGGCCGCACCGGATGAGCGGCTGCTCGTCGTCACCCGGGGTGCCGTGGCCACCGCGCCCGGAGAGGACGTCACGGACCTGGGCCAGGCAGCTGTCACCGGACTCGTCAGGGCGGCCCGGACCGAATACCCGGGGCGGCTGCTGCTCCTCGACGTCGACAGTGACGCGCCGTCCCTCTCCGCCCTGGGTTCCGATGAAGACGAACTCGCGCTGCGCGGCGGCACGTTGCTCGCACCGCGCCTGGTGCGTCGTGCGACGGCGGCGGCAGCAGCCGGTCCGGAACCGGTCTGGCCCACCACCGGCACCGTCCTGATCACCGGCGGCACCGGTGGTCTGGGTGCCCTGGTCGCCCGGCATCTGGTCACCGAGCACGGCGTACGCAACCTGGTCCTCGTCGGGCGACGCGGTCCCGAGGCCCCCGGTGCCACCGAACTCGCTGCAGAGCTACGGGAGTCGGGCACCGAGGTCACCCTCGCCGCCTGCGACGTCGCCGACCGGGACGCGCTGGCCGCGCTGCTCGCCGCGCACCCCGGCGTCACCGCGGTCGTGCACACCGCCGGTGTCGTCGACGACGCGACCCTGGGACGGCTCACCCCGGCCCAACTGCGCCGCGTCCTCGCCCCCAAGGCGGAGGCCGCCCACCATCTGCACGAACTCACCCAGGACCTCGACGCGTTCGTGCTCTTCTCGTCCGCGGCCGGCGTGCTGGGCGGCGGCGGACAGGCCAACTACGCGGCCGCCAACGCCTACCTGGACGCGCTCGCCGCGCGCCGGCGCGCCCACGGGCAGCCCGCGGTGTCCCTGGCCTGGGGCATGTGGGACCCGGCCACCGGCGGCATGGGTTCCGAGCTCACCGATGCCGACCTGGAGCGGATGGCCCGTACCGGCGTACGGCCGCTCGGCGCCGAACAGGGCCTCGCCGTCCTGGACTCGGCCGTCGCGGCGGCGGACGCGCTCACCGTGGCCGTACGCCTCGACGTGCCCGCGCTCGCCCGGTCCCTCAGCGGCGGCGTCCCGGGCCTGCTGCGTTCGCTCGTCCGTGTCCCCTCCCGCCGTACCGCCGCGGGCGGCGCGACGGGCGGCGGTACCGGACTGCGCGACCGACTCGCCGTGATCGGCGACCGGGAGGAGCGGGCCTCACTCGTGCTCGACCTGGTGCGCCGGCACGTCCGCACCGTCCTCGGCTTCGGCGCGGGACAGACCGTCGAGGCCGAGAAGCCCTTCAAGGACTTCGGCTTCGACTCGCTCACGGCCGTCGAGTTCCGCAACGCGCTCGCCGCCGAGACCGGCGTACGGCTCCCCGCCACGCTCGTTTTCGACTACCCCACCCCGCATGAACTCGCCGCCCACCTGCTGAAGGAACTGGCACCAGCCGACGACGACCCCGCCACTGCCCTGCTGCGTGGCCTCGACCACCTCGAACCCCTCATCGGAACGCAGGAGTTGGACCAGCTGACCCGGTCCCGGATCACCGTACGGCTGCAGGCCCTCCTGGCCCGCTGGCAGGACTCGGACGACCCGCGGCCAAAAACAGCGCAGGTGGCCGCCGACGACCTGGCAGCGGCATCCGACGACGAACTCTTCGCCCTCCTCGACGGCGAGACCGGGAGCTGAACGACCATGGCAGCAAGCACTGGACCCACCGCGGCCACCGAAGTCCCCGGTGAACGCGAACAGAAGCTGCGGGACTACCTGAAGAAGGCCACCGTCGACCTGATGCAGGCCCGCCGGCGCATCGAGGACCTGGAGTCCCGCGCCCGCGAGCCCATCGCGATCGTCGGTATGGCCTGCCGCTACCCCGGAGGCATCGCCTCGCCCGACGACCTGTGGCGGCTCGTCGCCCGCGGCGGCGACGGCATGCGCGGCTTCCCCGACGACCGCGGCTGGGACACCGCCAACCTCTACGACCCCGACCCGGGCGCCCTCGGCAAGAGCTACGCCAAGGAAGGCGGATTCCTCGACGCGGCAGGCGAGTTCGACGCCGCGTTCTTCGGGATCAGCCCCCGCGAGGCGCTCGCCATGGACCCTCAGCAGCGGCTGCTGCTGGAGACGTCCTGGGAGGCGTTCGAGCACGCGGGCATCGACCCCGCCGCCGCGCGCGGCACCCGTACCGGCGTCTACGCGGGCGTCATGTACCACGACTACGGCTCGGACCGCGCCGCACTGCCCGACGGCGTCGAGGGCTTCCTCGGCACCGGCACGGCGGGCAGCGTCCTGTCCGGCCGGATCTCCTACGCCCTCGGCCTGACCGGACCCGCCGTCACCGTCGACACCGCCTGCTCGTCCTCCCTGGTCACTCTGCACCTCGCGGCGCAGGCGCTGCGGGCGGGAGAGTGCTCCCTCGCCCTGGCGGGCGGCGTCACGGTCATGGCCACCCCGGACACCTTCATCGACTTCAGCAGACAGCGCGGGCTCGCCCCCGACGGCCGGTGCAAGCCGTTCGCCGAGGCCGCCGACGGCACCGGCTGGTCGGAGGGCGTCGGCGTGCTCCTCCTGGAACGCCTCTCCGACGCCCGCCGAAACGGCCACCGCGTGCTGGCCGTCGTCCGAGGCTCGGCCATCAACCAGGACGGCGCCAGCAACGGCCTCACCGCGCCCAGCGGCCCCTCCCAGCAACAGGTCGTCCTCGACGCCCTCGCCGCCGCGGGCCTGTCCACCGACGACGTCGACACCGTCGAGGCACACGGCACCGGCACCGTCCTCGGCGACCCGATCGAGGCACAGGCGCTGCTCGCGACCTACGGCCAGAACCGGACAGAGCCCCTGTGGCTGGGGTCCGTCAAGTCCAACCTGGGCCACACCCAGGCGGCGGCGGGCGCGGCCGGCGTCATCAAGATGGTGCAGGCGCTGCGCGCGGGCGTGTTGCCCCGCTCCCTGCACATCGACGCTCCGACCCCACACGTCGACTGGTCGGCCGGTGCCGTGGAACTCCTCACCGAGAACCGCCCCTGGCCCGCCGCCGACCGCCCGCGCCGGGCGGCGGTGTCCGCGTTCGGCATCAGCGGCACCAACGTCCACGTCATCGTCGAGGAGGCGCCCGCCGAGGAGCCGCCAGAGACCCCGCGGGCCGCCGATCTGCCGGTCGTGCCCTGGACCGTCTACGGCAAGACCGCGGCGGCGGTACGGGCACAGGCGGCACGCCTGCTTGAATTCGCCCGCTCCCAGCCCGAGTTGAACCCGTCCGACGTGGGCTTCTCGCTGGCCATGCGCCGTGCCTCGTTCGCGTATCGGGTGAGTGCGGTGGCCGGTGACCGGGGCGGGTTGCTGGCTGGGCTGGAGGCCATTGCCGGCGGGGGCGTCACGCCCACGGTCGCCGGGGGTTCGGTGGCGTTCCTGTTCACCGGGCAGGGGAGTCAGCGGGCCGGGATGGGGCGTGAGCTGTATGAGGCCTTCCCCGTCTTCGCGGCCGCGCTGGACGAGGTGTGTGCCGCTCTGGACGTGCACCTCGAACGGCCCCTGAAGGACGTGATGTTCGGCGGGCAGGGCCTGGACGAGACGGGGTACACGCAGCCTGCCTTGTTCGCTTTGGAGGTGGCGCTGTTCCGGCTGCTGGGGGCGTGGGGGGTGCGGCCGGATGTGCTGGCCGGTCACTCCATCGGCGAGTTGGCCGCCGCTCATGTGGCCGGGTTGTGGTCGCTGGAGGATGCGGCGACGCTGGTGGCCGCGCGCGGCCGTCTGATGCAGCAGCTGCCGGCCGGGGGTGCGATGGCCGCCGTACAGGCCACCGAGGACGAGGTGCGGGCCGTGTTGCCGGAAGGCACGGGTATCGCCGCCGTCAACGGTCCGTCCGCTGTGGTCGTCTCCGGGCCGGAGGCGGGCGTGGACGAGGTCGTACGGCACTTCGCCGGGGCAGGCCGCAAGACGAAGAGGCTGAGCGTCAGCCACGCCTTCCACTCCCCGCTCATGGAGCCCATGCTCGCCGAGTTCGAGCAGATCGCCGCCCAACTCAGCTACGCCGAGCCTGCGATACCGATCGTCTCCACCCTCACCGGCACGGCGGTCTCGTACGACGAGCTGTCGCAGCCGTCGTACTGGGTCCGCCACGTCCGTGAGGCGGTCCGCTTCGCCGACGCCGTGGCGACACTGGACGGCCAGGGCATCGGCACGTTCCTGGAGCTCGGCCCCGACGCCGTACTGACCGCGATGGCCGCCGACCCGCGCGCCGTACCCACCCTGCGCCGCGACCGCACCGAACCCCAGGCCCTGGTCGAAGCCCTCACCCGACTGCCCGCAGTCGACTGGACCACCTTCTACGGCCCCGGCCGGCACCCCGTCGACCTCCCCACCTACGCCTTCCAGCACCAGCACTACTGGCTGGCCTCGGCGGGGCGGACCGGCGGCAGTGTGAGCGTGGGGGAGGCGGTGCTGCCGGAGGCCGAGCCGGACGATCGTGAGGCGCGGCTGGCGGAGCTGAGGTCCGCCGATGAAGCGGGGCGTGCCGCCCTGCTCGGGGAGTTGGTGCGCGAGGTCACCGCCGGGGTGCTCGGGCACACCGGGGCCGACGACGCCGTCGAACCGGACAGTGATTTCCTCGATCTCGGATTCACCTCGCTGCTCGCGGTGGAATTCCGTGACCGGCTCACCGCGGCGCTCGGCCTGAAACTGCCCGCCGCCGTGATCTACGAATACGGGACCCCGGAAGAACTCGTCGAGTACCTGGCGGAAGAACTCGAGGACGCGCCCGCGGTGGGCCCGACGGACGCCACCCGGTAGGGGGCGCTAGGGGTGGCCATAGGGGCTCTCACCCGCCATGGCCACTTCTAGCATCGAGGGCACCCGGCAGAACCGGCCGGATGCCAAGTCGAGAACGCGACACACCAGTCAGGAAGGGGCAGCCGGTGGAAAACAACGACGTGTGGCTGAAAATCGGCGGCAGCAGCCAGGAGGAACTGGTGCTCGCCGTCGATTTCACCGCCACCGGCCGTCCCGACGCCCGCTTCTCCGACCTGTTCTCGCTCACCGCGGCGGGCCGCCACCATGTCTGGGAGACGATGCCCCAGGCCGTCGCCACCGATGTGGGGCCCGGCGGCCAGGAGTATCTGGACCGCTGGTTCGACTCCGTGCGCGAGAGCGGGCGGCCGGTCGGCGCGGTCCTCGGCTTCTGCGCCGGCTCCGTGTATGCGGCCGCCCTGGCCGAACGCCTCACGCAATGGCAGGAAAGCGCCCCGCAGCTCATTCTCTTCGACCCGGAACTCGCCAACCCGCTCGGTCTCTACTGGCAGTTCCACATGTCCTTGAGCCTCTTCGAATCCATCGTGGGCCCCGAGCCGGTCTCGGCCGCCAACACCGAGGGGCACCACGTCCTGGAAAGCACCGACGACATTCGGGTTCTCGGTACCGAACTGGTGCGTCTTTTCCGTGGCGTGAGTGAACCCGCGTTCGACCAGCTCGACCTCGACGAGGAGAGCCGTGCCGAATTCACCGAATCCTTCACCGCTTTCGTCGCCTATGTTGTCGCCGCGGGCGATTTCGACTCCATGGAGAACTGGCACAAGGCGGTCGCCTTCACCTCGGCGAGCCCGCTCAGCGGGCTCAACCGGCTCCGCTCGACCGATCCCGAGACCGCGGCGCGCGTCGTGTCGGGGGAAATCCGGTTCGGCAGCGAGCACATGAACCTGCTGCGCGACGAGGACGCCGCGAAGGCCCTGGACGCGCTGCTGTCCCCGCAGGACCTCTCCCGACAGATCCGGATGTGACATGACGACGACCCCAGAGACCAGGACCGCAAGGGACGAGGGAGGCACCACCGTCACGGCCGCGTCCCCTTCCCCGACCACGAGCACAGCAGCGAAGCCGGACAACAAGAAGAAGACCCGGAGCGGGAGGAAGCCGGGAAGCACGAAGGCGTCGGAGAGCGAGAAGGCGCCGGAGAACAAGAACACGTCGGAGAGCGAGAAGGTGCCGGAGCAGGACAAGAAGCCGGCTGCCGTGAAGGGTCCCCGGCACGCCGCTCCCGAGCCCGCCCTGCGCATCACCGGACTGCGCAAGGACTACGGCGACGTCAAGGCCGTCCGAGGACTCGACCTGAGCATCGCGCCCGGTGAGGTGGTCGCCCTGCTCGGCCCCAACGGAGCAGGCAAGTCCACCACCGTCGACATGATCCTCGGCCTGGCCAAGCCGACCGCGGGCAGCATCACCGTCTTCGGCAAGGCCCCGTACGTCGCCGTACGGGAGGGCATGGCGAGCGCCGTCCTGCAGGAGGGCTCGCTCATCGACGACCTGAGCGTCCGCGAGACCCTCGGGATGATCTCCTCGCTCTACAAGGACCCGCTGCCCATGGACGAGGTCCTGCGCCGCGCCAACATCGAGGACATCGTCGACCGGCGCGGCACCAAGCTCTCCGGCGGCCAGCGCCAGCGCGCCCGGTTCGCCTGCGCCCTGGTCGGCAACCCGCAGCTGCTCATCCTGGACGAGCCGACCTCCGCGATGGACGTGGGCAGCCGCCGCAAGTTCTGGGAGTCGATGCGGAAGTTCACCGACACCGGCCGTACCGTCGTCTTCGCCACGCACTACCTCGACGAGGCCGAGGAGTTCGCCGACCGTGTCGTCCTGATGCGCGCGGGACAGATCGCCGCCGACGGCACCGTCGCCGAGATCCGCGCCCTCACCGCCGGCCGGCTGCTGCGCGCCGCCGTACCGGGGGCGACCGCCGACGAGCTGAAGAAGCTGCCCGGTGTCACCGCGGCGAGCATCCGCCTCGGCCAGGCCGAGCTGCACTGCGACGACTCCGACGCCGCCGTCCGCGCGCTCGTGACGCGGTACGCCGACGCCCATGACATCGAGATCAGCGCCACCGGCCTGGAGGAGGCGTTCCTCACGCTGACCTCGGACGACGACGCCTCCCAGGACGACACGCGGAACACGGAGGACGAGGCCGCATGACCGGCTACCTGGCCATCGAGATCAAGCGGATGCTGCGCGGACCGCGCTTCATCGTCTTCGCGTTCGTCGTGCCCGTCGTGATGTACCTGCTGGAGTGCATGCTCTACAAGAAGCAGACCATCCCGCACTCCCACGGCATCACCTACAGCGCCTGGCTGATGTGCAGCCTGGCCGCCTACAGCGCGTTCACCTCCTCCATGCACACCACCGCCCGGGTCGCCCACGAACGGCAGATCGGCTGGCACCGGCAGCTGCGGCTGACCCCGCTGCTGCCGCGCACCTACCTGCTGACCAAGGTGTTCGTGGCGATGGTCGTCGCGCTGCCCGGCCCGGCCTTCGTGGCCCTGTTCGGCTGGCTCGTCCAGGACGTACACCTGTCGGCGAGCGGCTGGCTGCAGATCACCCTCGGCATCTGGATCGCCGCGCTGCCGTGTGCCGTACTCGGCCTGGTCATCGGCCTGTACGTGGCCCCCGAGCAGCAGCAGATGTACCTCCAGGGCCTGATCATCCTCTTCGGCTTCCTCGGCGGACTGCTCCTGCCGACCACCGGGTTCCCCGACTGGCTGGTCGACATCATCAAGGTCATGCCCAGCTACTGGCTCGCCGACATCGGCCACGGTGCCCTGCTGCACGACACCCGGGCCCTGGTCGGCGCGGCCGTGCTGGCCGCGTGGACGCTGGTGTTCTCCGGCGCGGTGGTCCTCAGCTACCGGCGCGAGGCGGCCCGGGCCTGAGCGGTCCCGGCCGTACGAGTCTCAGCCATACGAGTCTCAGCCATACGAAGAAGAGGTGGGCGCCGGCCGAGGAGGTCGGCGCCCACTCGCATGTCCAGCCGTCCACCTTCCCTGTCCTGCCCCGAACCCGACCGAGAGGGACCCCTATGTTCCTGGCCCCCAGCCGCAAGGGAGTCGTCCCCTTCCGCGGCCACCACACCTGGTACCGCGTCACCGGAGACCTGCACAGCGGCCGTACCCCCCTCGTCGTCGCGCACGGCGGCCCCGGCTCCGTCCACGACTATCTGCTGAGCCTGACGGCGCTCGCCTCCGACGGGCGCCCGGTCATCCACTACGACCAGCTCGGCAACGGCCAGTCCACCCGCCTGCCCGACCAGGGCGCCGACTTCTGGACTGTGGACCTGTTCCTGGCCGAACTGGACGCGCTTCTCACCCACTTGGACATCGCCGACGACTACCTGCTGTTCGGCCAGTCCTGGGGCGGCATGCTCGGCGCGGAGCACGCCGTGCGCCGCCCGGCCGGACTGCGCGGCCTCGTCATCGCCAACTCGCCCGCCTCCATGCCCCTGTGGCGCGCGGAGTGCGAGCGCCTCAAGGACGAGCTGCCGGCCGACGTCCGCGACACCCTGCGCCGCCACGAGGCCACCGGCGACTTCGCCCACCCCGACTACCAGCGCGCCGTCCTCGCCTTCTACGAACGCCACCTGTGCCGGGCCCGCCCGCTGCCCCCCGAAGTCGCCGGCACGCTCCTCGCCCTGCAGAGCGACCCCACCGTCTACGGCACCATGAACGGCCCCGCCGACTTCCATGTCATCGGCACCCTCAAGGACTGGAGCGTCATCGACCGCCTCCCCGCGATCGACGTCCCCACCCTGGTCATCACCGGCGCCCACGACGAGGCGACCGAGGCCACGATCCGCCCCTTCCTGGACCATATCCCCCAGGCCCGCTGGGAACTCTTCGAGGACTCCAGCCACATGCCCCACGTCGAGGAGCCCGAGCGCTTCGAGACGGTCATGCGGGAGTGGCTGGCGCAGGTGGGCTGAGCGCACGAACGCGGAAGGGGGACCGGGCGAGGCCCGGTCCCCCTTCGGTGCTGATCGACTTCCGTACTGATCGACCGGAGGCCTACTCCGACTTCTCCGCGATGAACCCGGCAAGGGCCCGCGGCGTCGGATGGGCGAAAAGGTCCGCGAGGCGAACGCGCACCTTCACGTCCGTCGTCCGCTTGATGCGCTGCAGCAGCTGCACCCCCAGCAGCGAGTGCCCTCCGTGCGAGAAGAACCCCGAGCCGGCCTTCAGGTCCTCGCGTTTGAGGAACTCCCGCCACAGGACGACGAGCTGATCGGTCAGCTCATCGGTGTCGATGCCGCTCGTCGCGCCCCGCTCCCGCCCGGCCAGGGCCTGAGCCCGCAGCCGCAGCCCCTCCAGGTCGGGCCG
The DNA here is from genome assembly GCF_025642155.1 of Streptomyces sp. HUAS 15-9. Classification (NCBI taxonomy): domain Bacteria; kingdom Bacillati; phylum Actinomycetota; class Actinomycetes; order Kitasatosporales; family Streptomycetaceae; genus Streptomyces; species Streptomyces qianjiangensis. The sequence continues at coordinate 6,758,362 of NZ_CP106798.1, forward strand.
TCCGCCCACCGACGGCAGCGCGTCCACCACGACTACCCGGTCCGGCTCGGCGGACGCCGGCAGGGACACCCGTATCTGCTTCAGCAGCCGCTCGGCCAGACCCTCGGCCGGGCCGCCGCCCGTGGGCGCCACGAACGACACCACACGCCCCGCCACCGACACGCTCGCCGCACCCGCCACCTCCGCATGGGCCAGCAGCACCGCGTCGATCTCGTCGAGCCCGAAGGCGACCCCCTGGACCGTGACCTGCCGGTCGAGCCGGCCCAGCAGCTCAAGACGCCCGTCCGGCAGCCAGCGCGCCAGTTCCCCGGTGCGCCGCACGGTCCCGTCCGCCTCCGCGAGGCACAGCTCCCCGCGCACCCGCACCGGCAGCTCCCCACCGTCGGGCGCCGCCACCAGGGCCCGTACGGCCGACCACTGGCCCGGCGCGTACGACGAGAGCTGCGCGACCGCGGGGGAGAGGGGTACCGCGGTCGGCAGCCCGTGCCGGTGGCCTCCGGCGACCGCGGCCCGGTCGGCATCGCTCCACACCGACAACTCGCCCACGGGACTGCCCAGTTCCTCTCCGAGTCGGACCAGGAGCGCGTCGTAGCGGGCGAGCAGCAGGCCCACCTCGGCCGGCGAGAACACCTGGGTGCGGAACACGGCACGGATGCGCAGCTCCTCCTCGTCCCCGGGCTGCGGCCCGGCCCCGGGCATGAAGAAGAACTCCAGGTCGAACTTGCTGAAGCCGTTCTCCACGTCCCGCATGCGCGCCGGGAACCCGCCGACCGCGAAGTCACCGGACGTGCCGCCGGGCACATAGTTGAACAGATGCGTGCACAGCGAGTTGCGCCAGCTCGCGCCGGTATCCGCGTCCCGCACCTCGTCGAGCACCAGCTCGGCCGGCACCCCACTGTGCCCGATCCCCTCGAGGAACACCGAACGCACCCGGTTCACCAAGCGCTTGAAGGGCTTGGCCGGATCGATACGCACCCGCAGCGGCAGCACGTTCACGTGGTAGCCGATCGCCGACTCTCGCCCGGCGGGCCGTACGCTCACCGGCGAACCGACGACCAGATCCCGCCCGGCGCCGTGCCGCGACAGCAGCAGACAGTACGCGGACAGCAGGATCACGGCCTCCGGCGCGCGCAGCTCACGGCACAGCCGCCGTACCACTTCGTGCGCCGGACGCGACAACGTGTACCAGGTGCTCTCCCCGGCGAGATCCGGTGTGTCGGACGGCGGGTTGCCGAACCACAGGCCGCCCCCGTCGCCGGCGCGGTAGCCGTGCAGCTGATCCCGCCAGAACTCCAGGCTCTCCTCGGAGGGTTCGGGCTCCACGGCAGCCGGCACGGACGGTGTCGTGTCGTAGCCGTCCGGGTCCTGGAGCGCGTGCAGCAGCTCACTGAGGAACGACACGGTGGACATCGCGTCGAACACCAGATGGTGCAGCGCGACACTCACCGTGCAGCCGCCACCGTCCGACGTGAACACCGCCCCCCGCAGCAGCAGCGAGCCGTCGAGCGCGAACGGCGCCCCCACGAACTCCTCCACGGCGGCCTGTACGTCACCCGCGCCCACCGGCACGGCGGACACCGGCAGCGCCACCGCCTCGGGCGCGAGGACACTCTTGGCGAGCTCGGTCTCCGAGGCCCTGAAGACGGTCCGCAGAACCTCCTGCCTGCGCACCACCAGCGTCAGAGCCCTGGACAGAATTGCGGGTTCGATGACCCCGTCGACATCGAACGTGACGGACAGATTGTTGACCCCGGCCCCTGGCACGAGCCGCTCCAGCAGCCACAGGTCGGTCTCCTTGCGTGTGGCCATGACGGTGCTCCTCATCGCAGTAACAGCCCGGTCGGGCTGACGTCAGTCGATATCGATGCCCTCGAACTCGCCGTCGAGAATGTCGAAGATCTGCTCGGCGTCGGCGTCCGCCAGTGAGTCGCCGGCCGGCTCCGCGGCGCCTCGGGGCGCTTGCAGCTCGGACCAGCGCGCCGAGAGGGTGCGCAGCGTCTGTGCCACCCGCGCGTGATCGCCCGCGTCCAGCCCACCGGACCCGACCACACCCACCAACTTCGCCTCCAGCAAGGCGAGTTCTCCCTCCACGGCACGCAGCGCCGCGGGCCCGGTCTCGTCCGGCACGAGCTGCTCGCGCACGTACTCGGCGAGCGCCCGCGAGGTCGGGTAGTCGAAGGTCAGCGTCGCGGGCAGCCGCAGCCCGGTCAGCGGCGCCAGCTGGTTGCGCAGCTCCACCGCCGCCAGCGAGTCGAACCCGAGCCCGCCGAAGCCGCGCTCGGCGTCGACCGCGTCCCCCGATGCGTGCCCGAGCACCGCCGCAACCCGAGCCCGCACCAACTCCAGGACGTACGGCGTCCGTTCGGCAGCGGGCAGCCGCAGCAGCCGCTCCTTGAGCGCCTCGGCGCCCCGCGCCTCCGTCGCCGCGCCACGGCGCCGGGCAACCGGGACCCGGACGAGCTCCCGCAGCATCGCGGGCAGAGCCCCGTCCCGGGCCCGCCGCTCCAGGGCACCCGTGTCGAACGGCACCGGCAACAGATGCGCCCGCCCGCTCCCGAGCGCCGCGTCCAGCAGCGCGAGCCCGGCCTCACGCCCCAGCGCCCGCGGTCCGGTCCGGGCAACCCGCTCCACATCGGCCGCGCTCAGCCCGGCGCCCATGCCTCCGGCCTCCGGAGCCCACAGGCCCCAGGCCAGCGAGACACCCGGCAGCCCCTGGGCCCGCCGCCGCGCGGCAAGGGCATCCAAGTAGGCGTTGGCGGCAGCGTAGTTGGCCTGACCGGTGCCGTCGAAGGTGGCAGCGGTGGAGGAGTAGAGAACGAAGGCCTCGATGCCATGGCCGGCCGTCAACTCGTCCAGATGCCGCGCCGCATCGACCTTGGGCGCCCAGACCCTGGCCAGGCTCTCCACGGTGAGATGCTCGACGGTCGAGTCGTCGAGCACACCCGCGGTGTGGACGACGCCCGTGATGTCCGGGTGGGCGGCGAGCAGACGGGCCACGGCCTCCCGATCGGAGACGTCACACGCCTCGACCACCACGTTTTCCGCGCCCAACTCCTTGAGCTCAAGGGCGAGTTCGGTGGCGCCGGGGGCTTGGGTGCCGCGTCGGCTGGTGAGCAGGATGCTGCGTACGCCGTGGGTGGAGATCAGGTGGCGTGCGGTGAGGGCGCCGAGGCCGCCGGTTCCGCCGGTGATGAGGGTGGTGCCGGTGGTGGGCCAGGTGCCGGTGGCGGCCGCGGCCGTCTCCCGGGCGAGTCGGGGAGCATGGAACTCGCCGTCGTGGTGGCCGAGTTCGGGCTCTCCGGCCGGGATGTGTTCGGGGATGTCCTGGGTGTCGATGAGGACGATGCGGTCGGGGTGTTCGGCCTGGGCGGCCCGGGTCAGGCCGCGGATCGCGGACTGCTCCGGGTCGGTGGCGGCACCGGTGGTGTGGACGAGAAGGCTCTGCTCGCCGTCGAGGTGCGCCTGGAGCCGCGGGAGCAGTTCGCCGGCCGTGGCGGCACGGAGGACCGTGTACGAGGCGGTGGGCTCGGTCGCCTGCGCGGTAACCGGCACCCAGTCCACCCGGTACAGATCACGAGGCGCGGCTGCGCTGCCGACCGGGGCCGGCGGTCGCAGCGCGAGGCCGGTGACCGTGGCGACGGGGGCGCCCGTGAGATCGGCGAGATCGAGCCGGTAGCCAGAACCCTCGCCGGTCACACGCACCCGTAGGGCGGTCGCCCCCGACGCGTGTACCACCACATCGCTCCAGGAGAAGGGAAGCTCCGCGCTCTCCGCCGCACCCGCATATGTGAGTGCATGCAGCGCCGCGTCCAGGAGCGCGGGGTGCAGTGCGAAGGCACCCGGATCAGTGCCCTCGGGCAACGCGACCTCGGCGTGGACCGTGCCTGTGCCGTCGGCGGTGCGCCAAGCGGCCGTGAGGCCCTGGAACAGCGGGCCGTACTCCAGTCCCATGGCGGCCAGGTCGTCGTAGAGGGTGGCGGTGTCGACCGGTTCGGTCCCGGCCGGGGGCCAGACGATGAGGTCGGTGGCGGGTGCCACGGCGTCGGCGGAGAGGGCGCCCTCGGCGTGCAGGGTCCAGGGACCGTCCTCGCCTTCGGGACGGGAGTGGACGGTCACGGCGGGCTCGTCGCCCTCACCGACGCGCACGCGCAGGGCGACCGCGCCGGTCTCCGGCACGATGAGCGGGGCGTGCAGCGTCAGGTCGCGGACGGTGCCGCGTCCGACCTGGTCTCCGGCGCGTACGGCGATCTCGACGAGTGCGGCTCCGGGCACGATCACCGTGCCGTGCACGGCGTGCTCGGCCAGCCACGGCTGGGCGGCGAGCGACAGCCGACCGGTGAACAACACGCCGTCGCCGTCCGGCAGTTCCACCGCAGCACTCAGCAGCGGGTGCTCGGCGTCCGACTGTCCGAACTCCGATGCGTTGCCGGCCCGCGCGGCCGTGGCGGCGAGCCAGTAGTGCTGGTGCTGGAAGGCGTAGGTGGGGAGGTCGACGGGGTGCCGGCCGGGGCCGTAGAAGGTGGTCCAGTCGACTGCGGGCAGTCGGGTGAGGGCTTCGACCAGGGCCTGGGGTTCGGTGCGGTCGCGGCGCAGGGTGGGTACGGCGCGCGGGTCGGCGGCCATCGCGGTCAGTACGGCGTCGGGGCCGAGCTCCAGGAACGTGCCGATGCCCTGGCCGTCCAGTGTCGCCACGGCGTCGGCGAAGCGGACCGCCTCACGGACGTGCCGGACCCAGTACGACGGCTGCGACAGCTCGTCGTACGAGACCGCCGTGCCGGTGAGGGTGGAGACGATCGGTATCGCAGGCTCGGCGTAGCTGAGTTGGGCGGCGATCTGCTCGAACTCGGCGAGCATCGGCTCCATCAGCGGCGAGTGGAAAGCGTGGCTGACGGTCAGCCGCTTGGTCTTGCGGCCCGCCTCGGAGAAGTGCCGTACGACCTCGTCCACACCCGCCTCCGGCCCGGAGACGACGATGGACACCGGCCCGTTGACGGCGGCGATACCCGTGCCTTCCGGCAACACGGCCCGCACCTCGTCCTCGGTGGCCTGTACGGCGGCCATCGCACCCCCGGCCGGCAGCTCCTGCATCAGACGGCCACGCGCGGCCACCAGCACCGCCGCATCCTCCAGCGACCACAACCCGGCCACATGAGCCGCCGCCAACTCGCCGATGGAGTGACCGGCCAGCGCCTCGGGCCGCACCCCCCACGCCCCCAGCAGCCGGAACAGCGCCACCTCCAGAGCGAACAAGGCAGGCTGAGTGCACCCCGTCTCGTCCAGCCCCTCCCCACCGAACATCACGTCCTTCAGCGGCCGTTCGAGGTGCACGTCCAGAGCGGCACACACCTCGTCCAGCGCGGCCGCGAACACCGGGAAGGCCTCATACAGCTCACGCCCCATCCCGGCCCGCTGACTGCCCTGCCCGGTGAACAGGAACGCCACCGAACCCCCGGCGACCGTGGGCGTGACGCCCCCGCCGGCAATGGCCTCCAGCCCAGCCAGCAACCCGTCCCGGTCGCGGGCCACCACACCCGCCCGACATGCGAACGCCGACCGCTGTGTCACCAGCGAGCAGCCCACATCCCCCGCATCCAGCTCCGGCCTGGTCACGGCGAACTCGAGCAGCCGCGCCGCCTGATCCCGAACCGCCTCGTTCGTCCTGCCGGAGACGATCCACGGCACCACCGGCAGCCCAGCCGTCGCCTCCGCCACCGGCGTCGGCTCCTCGGCCGGGGCTTCCTCCACGATCACGTGCGCGTTGGTGCCGCTGATACCGAACGACGAGACACCAGCCCGCCGCACCCGCTCCCCGGCCCGCTTCCACGGCCTGGCCTCGGTCAGCAGCTCCACCGCACCCGCCGACCAGTCCACATGCGACGAAGGCGCGTCGACATGGAGGGTCTGCGGCAGTTGCTCGTTACGCATCGCCAGGACCATCTTGATGATCCCGGCCACACCGGCGGCCGCCTGCGTGTGCCCCAGGTTCGACTTGATCGACCCCAGCCACAGCGGCGCATCCGAGGCACGGTCCTGACCGTACGTCGCCAGCAACGCCTGCGCCTCGATCGGATCCCCCAGCCGGGTCCCCGTCCCATGCCCCTCGACCGCGTCCACATCGGTCGGGGCCAGGTTCGCGGAGGTGAGCGCCTGGCGGATGACCCGCTGCTGGGACGGTCCGTTGGGTGCCGTCAGCTGGCTGCTCGCGCCGTCCTGGTTGACGGCCGAACCCCGCACCACCGCCAGCACCCGGTGACCGTTGCGACGCGCGTCCGACAGCCGCTCCAGCACCAGGACGCCAACACCCTCGCCCCAGCCGGTGCCATCGGCCGCCTCGGCGAACGGCTTGCACCGCCCATCGGAGGCCAGCCCCCGCTGCCGGCTGAAGTCCACGAACGTGTCCGGCGTCGACATCACCGTCACCCCACCCGCCAGCGCCAGCGAGCACTCACCGCTCCGCAGCGCCTGCGCGGCCAGGTGCACCGCCACCAGCGACGACGAACACGCCGTGTCCACCGTCACCGCAGGCCCCTCAAGACCCAGCGCATACGACACCCGGCCGGACACCACACTGCCCAGTCCGCCGTTGCCGAGGTAACCGGCGAGTTCCTCCGGGACGTCGTGGAGGCGTGGGGCGAAGTCGTGGTACATGGCGCCGGCGAAGACGCCCGTGGCACTGCCGCGCAGGGACGTGGGGTCGATGCCCGCCCGCTCGAACGCCTCCCAGGACGTCTCCAGCAGCACCCGCTGCTGCGGGTCCGTGGCAAGGGCCTCGCGCGGGCTGATGCCGAAGAAGTCGGCGTCGAAGTCGGCCGCTTCTTCCAGGAAGGCGCCCTGGTTGACGTACGTCTTGCCGATGGCCTCGGGGTCGGGGTCGTACGACTCCTGCCACAGCGGACCACGGTCGGACGGGAACTCGGAGACCGCGTCCGCGCCCGCGGCGAGCAGACCCCACAGGTCCTCCGGCGAGGTCACCCCGCCGGGGTAGCGGCAGGCCATGCCGACGATCACGACCGGATCGTCCGTCGTTGCCTCCGTCGTCGACGCCCCGACCCGCGACACGACCTCCGACGCCTCATCGACACCCACCAACTGCTCGTCCAGGTAGCGCGCCACGGCGGCGGCGTTCGGGTAGTCGAACGTGAGGGTCGCGGGGAGGCGCAGCCCGGTCGCCGCGCCGAGCTTGTTGCGGAGCTCGACCGCCGCGAGCGAGTCGAAGCCCAGGGTGCCGAAGCCGCGCTCCGGGTCGACCGCCTGCGGGCCGTCGTGGCCGAGCGCCGCCGCGACGTGGGTGCGTACGAGAGTGAGCAGCCGTCGTTCGCGGTCCGCAGCGCCGAGCCGCGCCAGCTCGTGCGCCAGTGAGCCGCCCTCCGACTCCGTCGTCGAACTCGCGGCGCGGCGGGCCGGCGTGCGGACCAAGCCGCGCAGTACCGGCGGGAGTTCCTCCGAGCGGGCGCGGCGCGTCAGGGCCTGCTGGTCGAGGCGCAGGGCGAGGACGTGGGCGGGAGCGTCCGGCAGGGTGGCCGCGGCGTCCAGCATCGCCAGGCCAGCCGCCACGCCGTGTGCGGGCGTTCCGGCTCGTGCCGCGCGGGACACGTCGGCCGGGGCGAGACCGGCCGCCATGCCGCCCGCCTCGGGGTCCCACAGGCCCCACGCGAGCGACAGCGCCGGGAGACCGAGGGCTCGGCGGTGGGTCGCCAGGGCGTCCAAGTAGGCGTTGGCGGCGGCGTAGTTCGCCTGTCCCAGGGCGTCGAAGGAGGCCGCCGCCGACGAGTAGAGGACGAACGCGTCGAGCTTGCGGTCGGCCGTCAGCTCGTGCAGATGCCGTGCCGCGCGTGCCTTCGGTGCCCACACCGACTCCAGGCGCTCCGGCGTCAGGGTGTCGAAGGTCGCGTCGTCGAGCACGCCCGCCGCGTGGACGACCGCCGTGATGTCCGGGTGGGCGGCGAGCAGGCTGGCCACCGCCTCCCGGTCGGAGACGTCACACGCCTCCACGGTCACGTGCTCGGCACCCGACTCGCGGAGCTCGGCCACGAGTTCGTCGACGCCCGGCACCTCGGCGCCACGCCGGCCCACCAGCAGCACCCCGCGCACACCGTGTTCGGCGACCAGATGCCGTGCCGTCAGCGCGCCCAGGCCGCCGGTGCCACCGGTCACCAGGACCGTGCCAGACGTGGACCATGAGCCGGCCTCCGCCGATGCGACCTCTCGCACCAGGCGCGGCACGAACCACTCGGCCCCGCGCACCGCCAACTCCGGTTCACCGTAGGGCAGTACGTCCGGAACGGGGGCGTCGGTGGCGACGTCCACGAGGACGATCCGGCCCGGGTGCTCGGCCTGCGCGGCGCGCACCAGGCCCCACACCGCCGCCTGCTCCAGGTCACCTTCGTCCGCGCCGACGGTGACCGTCACCGCGCCCCGGGTCACCACCAGCGTCCGTGCCTCGCCCGCGAGCGAGGACTGCAGGGCGGTCAGGACCTCGGGCACCGTGGCACCCGACACCACCTCGAATCCGGAGCCGTCCACGTACCCGGCGCCGTTCACCGTCGGTCCCTGGATCGGGCTCCACCCGACCCGGTACAGCGGTACCGCCCGGCCGGTCCGGCTCGCGCCGGCCGTGGGGCGCAGGACGAGTCGGCCGATCGTGGCGACCGTGGCTCCGGCCGGGTCCGCCAGGTGCAGCGAGACGCCGGACGCGGCCGGGGTGACGTGCACGCGCAGCGCGGTCGCGCCGGCGGCCCGTACCGTCACATCGGTCCAGGCGAAGGGGAGTTCGGGGCCGTCGGCGTCCTCGTCGAGGCCGATGACGTGCAGGGCGGCGTCCAGCAGCGCCGGGTGCACGGTGTAGCCGGACGGGTCCACGCCGTCGGGCAGGGCGACCTCGGCGAACAGCTCCTCTCCCCGTCGCCAGGCCGCGCGCAGGCCCTGGAACGCGGGGCCGTAGCCGTAGCCCTGGGCGTCCATGCGTGCGTAGGCGCCGGTCACGTCGAGCGGCTCGGCGCCCCGTGGCGGCCACACTCCCGGGGTGTCGGAGGGAGCGGGCGCGGCCGGGGCCAGTATGCCCTGGGCGTGTGCGGTCCAGTCCGTGTCGGCCGTGCGGGAGTGCACGGTCAGCGGGCGGCGGCCGCCCGGCCCCGGCTCCTCGACCACGAGCTGGATCTCGACGCCCGAGTCGGCGTCCTCCAGGGTCAGCGGTGCCTGGAGCGTGAGTTCCTCGACCGTGTCGCATCCTGCCAAGTCGGCCGCATGTACAGCGAGTTCGACGAATCCGGTGCCGGGGAGCAGGACCGTTCCGCCCACCGCGTGGTCGGCCAGCCACGGGTGGGTGCGTACGGAGAGCCGTCCGGTGAGGACCAGGCGCTCGGAGCCCGCGACGGTCAACGCCGCTCCCAGCAGCGGGTGTTCGGCGTCGGCGACGCCGAGGGCGGCCGGGTCGGCCGGGCCGTCCTCCAGGGCGTCCAGCCAGTAGCGGCTGCGCTGGAAGGCATAGGTGGGCAGCTCGGCCGCCGTCCGCTCCGGGCCCAGGTACGCCGCCCAGTCGACCGGCACGCCACGCAGGTGCAGCGCGGTGACCGCGGTGACCAGCGAGCCGGGCTCGTCGTGTCCACGGCGCAGGGCGGACAGCAGCTGCCCGTCGGTCACCGACTCCGCGCCCATCGCCGTGAGCACGGCGTCCGGGCCCAACTCGAGGAACGTGGCGACGCCCTGCGTCTGGAGCGTGCGGACCGCGTCCGCGAACCGGACCGCCTCGCGGACGTGCCGTACCCAGTACTCGGGGTCGGCCAGTTCCTCGTACGGTACCTCGTGGCCGGTCAGTGTCGACACGATGGGGATGCCCGGCCGCATCGGGTTCAGGACCTGCGCGAACTGGCGGAACTCGGCGAGCATCGGCTCCATCAGCGGGGAGTGGAAGGCGTGGCTGACGGTGAGCCGCTTGGCCTTGCGACCCGCCTCCGAGAAATGCCGTACGACCTCCTCCACGCCCGCCTCCGGTCCGGAGACGACCACCGACACCGGTCCGTTGACCGCGGCGATCCCGGTGCCCTCGGGCAGGGCGGCGCGTACCTCGTCCTCGGTGGCCTGTACGGCGGCCATCGCGCCCCCGGCGGGCAGCTGCTGCATCAGACGGCCGCGTGCCGACACGATCAGCGCCGCGTCGTCCAGGGACCACAGGCCGGCCGCATGTGCGGCGGCCAGTTCGCCGATGGAGTGTCCGGCCAGCACGTCGGGCCGTACGCCCCAGGCCTCCAGCAGCCGGAACAGGGCGACTTCCAGGGCGAACAGGGCAGGCTGGGTGTAGTGGGTCTCGTCGAGCTCGGCACCGGCCTCGCCGTACAGGCTGCTGTCGCCGAACATGACGTCCAGCAGCGGGCGTTCGAGATACACGTCGAGTGCCGCGCAGACCTCGTCGAGGGCGGCCGCGAACACGGGGAAGGACTCGTACAGACCCCGTCCCATGCCGACGCGCTGGCTGCCCTGACCGGTGAACAGGAAGGCCAGCAGTCCGCCGGTCGGCTCGGCGCGCAGCGGGGCCTCGCCGCGGGCGATCGCCTCGACGCCGGACAGCAGCGCCTCCCGGTCGGTCGCGACGACGGCGGCGCGGTGCGGGAACGCCGTACGGCCCGTGAGGGCAGACGCCACCGACGCGGCGGAAAGCCCCGGGTGGTCGCGAAGATGCCCGGCGAGCCGCCCGGCCTGGGCGCGCAGGGCCTCGTCGGTCCTGCCGGACACGATCCACGGCACGACCGGCGGTGCCGTCTCGGCGGTGGTGGCCGGGGCGGGCTCCTCGGCGGGTGCCTCCTCGACGATCACATGCGCGTTGGTGCCGCTGATCCCGAACGACGACACGCCCGCGCGCCGTACCCGCTCCCCGGCCGGCCAGGGCCGCTCCCGGGTCAGCAGGGCCACCGATCCGGCCGACCAGTCCACCCGGGAGGAGGGTTCTTCCACATGGAGGGTGCGCGGCAGCAGCTCGTGGCGCAGCGCCTCCACCATCTTGATGACACCGGCCACACCCGCGGCCGCCTGTGCGTGCCCCAGGTTCGACTTGACCGACCCCAGCCACAGCGGCTCGGCGCGGTTCTGGCCGTAGGTCGCCAGGAGCGCGCCCGCCTCGATGGGGTCGCCGAGCCGGGTGCCGGTGCCGTGGGCCTCCACGGCGTCCACGTCGGCGCCCGTCAGACCGGCGGAGGCGAGGGCCCGCTGGATGAGGCGGCGCTGGGCGGAGCCGCTCGGCGCGGTGAGCCCGTTGCTCGCGCCGTCCTGGTTGACGGCAGAACTCCGGATCAACGCAAGGACCTTGTGGCCGTTGCGGTGCGCGTCGGACAGGCGCTCCAGGACGAGGAAGCCCACGCCCTCCGCCCATCCGGTGCCGTCGGCGGCCTCCGCGAACGGCTTGCAACGCCCGTCCCGCGCCAGGCCGCGCTGTCGGCTGAACGCCGTGAAGGTGCCCGGGCTCGACATCACGGCCACCCCGCCCGCGAGCGCCAGGGAGCACTCGCCCGAGCGCAGCGCGCGCGCCGCCAGATGCATCGCGACCAGGGACGACGAGCAGGCCGTGTCGACCGTCAGGGTCGGGCCCTCCAGGCCCAGCGTGTAGGCGACGCGACCGGAGATGACGCTGGTGGCGCCGCCGGTCAGCAGATGACCCTCGTAGCCCTCGGGCGCCTGGTGCAGACGCGGTCCGTACTCCTGGGGCTCGGCGCCCACGAAGACCCCGGCGGTGCTGCCGCGCAGCGCGGCCGGGTCGATGCCCGCGTGCTCCAGGGCCTCCCACGAGGTCTCCAGCGCGAGCCGCTGCTGCGGTTCCATCGCGGCGGCCTCGCGCGGGCTGATCCCGAAGAAGTCGGCGTCGAACTCGGCCGCGCCGTACAGGAATCCGCCCTCGCGCGCATACGTCTTGCCGGGCGCGTCCGGGTCCGGGTCGTACAGTCCGGCCACGTCCCAGCCGCGGTCCTCGGGCAGCGGCCCGATCGCGTCGCCGCCCGCCGCCACCAGGTCCCACAGCTGGCCGGAGGAGGCGATGCCGCCGGGGTAGCGGCAGGCCATGCCGACGATCGCGACGGGCTCGGCCGGGTCCAGCCCCTCGGCGTCCGGGACCTCGGTCCCGTCGGCGGACTCGCCGAGCAGCTCGCGCACCAGCCGACCGGCGAGGGCCCTCGGGGTGGGATGGTCGAAGGCGATGGACACCGGCAGTTCCACACCGGTCGCGGCCGACAGGCGTCGCTGCAGATCGACGATGGCCAGTGAGTCGAGTCCCAGCCGCAGGAAGGGCAGCGACGGATCGAGTGCCCCGCCCGTGTCCCGGCCCGCCTTGCGCAGCGCCGCCCCGGCCTGCTCGACGACTAGCCCGAGCAGCCGCCGCTCCTGGGCGGCCCTGGGCATACCGGTCAACTCGACTGCCGTCACGGGCTGTTCGGAGAGGTCGTGGGCGGGCTGAGCGGCGGACTCGGTCATGGTCACTGAACTCCAGTGTGGGTTATGCGACTTCGGTACGGGTCGTGACGAGGCGCGAGGCCGAGACCACCTCGCCGCCGCTGAGCAGCAGCTCCACCGGAGCCGGCCGGCCCAGGAAGAGGAGCAGGCTGGCGGTGGGGCCGTAGGCGCCCATGTTCGGCACCGCGAGCACATCGCCCGGCTCCGGCGGCGGCATCCGCGCCGAGCGGGACAGCAGGTCGCCGGGTGTGCACAGCGGGCCCGCGAGGCTGACGGGCACCGGCTCGCCGGTGCGGTGGAAGGCCGGGTCCACGGAAAGCGGCAGCAGTCGGCCGAGGCCCGCCATGCCGCCGAGGGTGTTGATGCCGGCGTCGAGGATCGCGAAGGTGCGGCCCCGGCTCTCCTTGACGTTGGTCACGGACGTCAGCAGTCGCCCGCTGTCGCCGACCAGGTGGCGGCCCGACTCGCAGGCGATCTCCACCCCGCCCTCGCGCCAGTGCGGCAGCCGGGTGTCCAGGGCCTTCTCCAGGGCGGCCTTCAGATTCGGGTACACGGGCCGGTCGCCCGGCACCGAGTACGGCGCCGCGAAGCCCCCGCCGATGTCCAGCATCCGCAGCGGCAGGCCGAGTTCGCTCTCCAGCGTCGCTGCCTGCTCGATCGTCGCCGTGAACTCGGCGATCAGGCTCTCCTCGTCCTTGGAGTTGGACAGCGGGAAGAAGTGCGCCCCGGCCACCTCCGTGCCCGGCACGTCGAGCAGGGCGGGCAGCAGGCCCGGCAGGGTCTCCGCATCGATGCCGAACTGCGACGGGGTTCCGGTCATCCGGATGCTGGTCGTGGCCGCGGCCGCCGCGCTGTTGACGCGCAGCAGCACCTGGGCCACCACCCCCTGGCGCACCGCCTGGGCGCCGAGCCGGCGCAGATCGCCCGCCGACTCCACGGAGAACGTGCGCACCCCCTCGGTGAGCGCCACGGCCAGCTCACCGGCGGTCTTGCCCGGACCCGAGTAGAGGATCGACTCCGCGGGATGCCCGGCCTCCAGGGCCGAGGCCAGCTCACCGGTGGAGCACACCTCGGCCCGGCAGCCACCGGGGCCCTCGCGCAGCGCCCGCACCAGGCCCGGGTGCGGGTTGGCCTTGAGCGAGTAGAACAGCGTGACCCCGTCGGGCAGGGCGGCGCGCAGATCGGCGCGGGCGCGGGCCACCCGGTCGAGGTCGTACACGTAGAGCGGGGAGCCGTAGCGAGCGACCAAGTCCCGGGCCGACGCGGCCTGTTCATCGCCTGCGTTGGTGGACGTGGTCACTTGGCGGCCTCGGCGTCGAGCATCGCCGCCAGCTGCTGCTTGGCGTTCTTGCCGTTCGAGGTCAGCGGGAAGGCGTCGAGCACCTTGCACAGCGCGGGCACCTTCACGGCCTCCAGCCGCGTCGCCAGCTCGCGCAGCACCGCCTGCGGGGTCAGCTCGTCCGACTCCACGAAGATCATCAGGTCGCGGTCGGCGGTCGGCTTGAGGGCGGCCGCGTTGCGCACTCCCGGGATGTCCATCGCGGCGCCCTCGATCTCGATCGTGGACACCCGCATGCCCTTGCGCTTGAACATGTCGTCACGGCGGCCCTCGAAGTAGAGGTAGCCGTCGGCGTCGACGCGGCCGTAGTCGCCGGTGAACAGGCGGGTCTCGCCGGTCCCCGGGTCGGGCCGGTAGGTGCGCGCGGTGATCTCCGGCAGGTTCCAGTAGCCGGCCATGACATGCGGACCGGTCACCGTGATCTCGCCGCTCTCCTCGGCCGGCACCTCGTTGCCGTCCGGGTCGAGGATCGCCACCCGGGTCCCCGGGATCGGCAGACCGCAGGAGCCGGGACGCTCGCGGTCCTGGTCCGGCGGCATGATCGTGATGCGCTTGCACTCCGAGATGCCATACATCCGCACCACCCGGGCACCCGGGAAGCACTTCCACAGGCCGTCGATGATCCGCTGCTCCAGCGCCGCACCGGTGCTGGTGAACATGCGCAGCCGGGTCGGGCGCGGGTCGCGCTGCGCCAGCCGGATCAGCGGACCGCCCAGCGACGGCACCAGCGGCAGCACCGTGGCGCCGCTCTCCCGGATCAGGATGTGCAGCTTGGAGTCCGCCTCGGAGTCGGCGAGGACCAGGGTCGCGCCGGACACCGCGCACAGCAGCATCTGGAAGAGGCCGTAGTCGAAGGAGAGCGGGACGCGGACGAAGACGGTGTCGTCGGCGCGGTAGCCGAGCACCTCGTTGATGGACCGTGCCGCGAACAGCATCTGCGCGTGCGGGCAGATGATGCCCTTGGGGGTGGCGGTGGAGCCCGAGGTGTAGATGAGCACGGCCGGGGCGTCGGATGCCTGGCCGGCCTCGGCTCCATCGCCGTCGGCCGCCAACTCGGCCCACAGGCCGCCCACTTCGTACACCGGTCGCTCGGTCAGGCCCGACACCCACTCGCCGGCGCCGTCCGTGACCACCACGAGCCGCGGCTCGCAGTCGGCGATCACCGCGCGCAGATGGAACTCCTTCATCTCGGCGCTGATCGGCACCAGCGCGGCACCGACCCGGGATGCCGCGTGCAGCAGCGCCGTCGTCTCGCGCACGTTCGGCAGGCGTACGACGATCCGGTCGCCCGGCGTCACACCGGCCCGGCGCAGCCAGTCGGCGGCCGCCCGGGTCTGCGCCGCGAGCTGCTCCCAGGTCCAGGAGTCCCGGGCGTCGCGCACGGCGACGTCCTGCGGACGTGCGGCGGCCTGTGCGTCGACGAGGTGGTGCAGCAGCCTCGCGTCCTCGGTCAGGTTCTCGTCCACGGGGTCTCTCCTTAGTGGTCCGTGGCAGGATCGGCGTCAGTTGGCCGTGGCAGGATCGCCGTCAGTGGTCCGAGGCAGATCGGCGTCGGGTCGGCCCGGGGTGCTGCGGCCGCGGTCCAGGAGCGTCCGCGCGCGGGACCTGAGGGCGGAGCGGTCGATCTTGCGGTTGGCGTTCATCGGGAACTCGTCCAGGTGCGTCAGCAGCCGCGGCACCATCGCCTTGGGCAGGTCCGCGTTCAACTCCTTGGCGAGCAGGGCGCTCTGGGACGCGCGGCCGGTGTAGAAGGCGACCAGCTCATGGCTGCCGTCCGCGGGCACGGCGACCGTGACGGCGTCCTCCACCCCGTCCAGGGCGCGCACGGCGTGGCTGACCTCGGACAGCTCCACCCGCCAGCCCCGCACCTGCACCTGGTCGTCCGCCCGGCCCAGATAGGCGATCTCGCCGTCCGGCCAGCGGCGTACCCGGTCACCCGTGCGGTACCAGCGGCGCCCGTCGTGCTCGAGGAAGCGGCCCTCGTTCTCGGCGGGGTCGAGATAGCCGTCGAACATCTGCGGCCCGGTGACGCACAGTTCGCCCTCGTCGCCGCCGGTGGAGCCGTCGGGTCCGAGCAGCACATGGTCGAGCGTGCCGTACACGGGCCCGATGGGGACGACACCGTTGACGTACCGCTCGTCGGGGGTGGCGGCCGTGAGGCGGTGGGCGGTCACGGTGATGGTCAGCTCCGTCGGGCCGTACAGGTTCTCCACCGTGCTGTGCGGTGCCGCGGCCTGCCACGCCTCCGCGTCGTGCCGGTGCAGCGGCTCGCCCGCGAACAGCGACCAGCGCAGCCCGTCCAGGGCGCCCGCCGCCAGCGCCCCCGAGCGGCCGGCGAGGGCGATGGCCCCCGGCGTCGAGAACCACACCGTCACGCGCTCCTCGGCGAGGAACTCCGGTAGCGCCCGGTACGCCCGCATCGGCAGCGGTACGACGCGGGCGCCCGCGCCCCACGCGCAGAACAGGTCGAACATCGCGCAGTCGAAGGTCAGGTCGAAGGTCTGGGTGAAGACGTCACCGGGCCCGAAGTCGTAACGGCCGCGCAGCGTACGGAAGTAGCTGTCGACGGCGCGGTGCGTGGTCGGCACCCCCTTGGGGCGGCCCGTCGAGCCGGACGTGAACAGGATGTAGGCGGTGTCCTCCGGGTCCACCGCGCGCGGCGCGTCCAGCGGGGTGCCGGGAAGCGGTCCTTGGCCCGCCGAGACGAGGGGCACGCCGGGCATGCCGATCCGCTCGTACGCCGCCACACCCCGGGCGTCGGCGATCACGGCGTCGGCCTCGGCGGCCTCCAGCACGGCACGGTTACGGACGGAGGGGAAGTCCGGGTGCAGCGGTACGGCCCGTGCCCCCAGGTAGAGCGCGGCCAGCAGCCCGGTGTACGCCTCTCCGCTCTTGCTGCCGAGCACCGCCACGGTCCGCGGCACGCCCCGGCACACCTCGACCAGCGCCCCGGCGAGCGCGAGCGCCTCCCGGTGCGCCTCGGCATAGGTGGTGCCGTGCCCGTCGACCCGGAAGCACTCCCGGTCGCCCGACACGGAGAGCCCGCGCAGGAACAGCCCGTGCAGACTGCCCGCGTACGCGCCCTCGCCGGACGTCAGCCGCTCCTCGCGGCCGGAGAAGACCCGGGTCGCCATGTCACACACCCGCCGCAGCCGTAGCCGTAGCCGTCGCGGGCCGGGTGGACGGCGCGCGCGGCGTCCGCTCCGGGGAGACCGGGACCACCTCGAAGCGGGAGGTCGCCGACTCGACGCGGCCGAACAGGGCGTCCGGGCCGGCGATCACCAGCCGCTCGATGCCGCGGGCGCGCAGCGCGTCCAGGGTCGCGGGCCAGTCGACGGGGCGTACGAAGTGGTCCAGGAGCATCTGCCGCAGCCCGGCGGCGGTGGTCAGTTCGGTGCCGTCCTGGTCGGCGATCAGCGGCAGCAGCGGGTCGCGCAGCGGCAGGGCGTCGATGACCTCGCGGGCCGCTAGCTCGCGCAGTCCCGTGAACAGCGAGGAGTGCATGGGAGGACGCATCACGTAGAGCGGGAGCGCCCCGATCGACCGCAACTCCCCTTGGAAGGCCCCCAGTTCGTCCTCCCGCACGGACACCATTTGGAACCCCTCGTCGAGGCGGCAGGCCACCTCGTGCCAGGCCCCGCGGGCGTCCATCCCGGCGAACAGCTCACGCAGGGGCGCGGCCGGGGCCCGTACGAACGACTGCGTGACCACGTCCCGGTGCTCGCGCGCGAAGTACTGCGCGGTGCAGCGCGCCAGAGCGGCCGTCATCCGCACCGCGTCCGCGAAGTCGAGCGCCCCGCTGAAGCCGATGGCGGGCTTCTCGCCGAAACTGGGTCCGGTGCACACCGCCGGCTCGATGCCGAGGTCTTCGCGGGCCCGTTCGGCGAGCGCCGTGCACACCACCATGAAGGCGACCTGGGCCGCCGGGGCGTACTCGTCCTCGCTCTCCCGGAACGCCTCGAAAAGGGAATGGCCGAGGACGTCGTCCGCGACCGGAAGCAGCTTCTTGGCATGGGAATCGAGAAGCAGGAAGCGCCCGAGTTCCCGGAAGCGTGTCGGCCCCATTCCCGGGAATACCATCGCCGTTGTCATCGCAGCACCCGTCTTGTCGCGAACTGGCCTCGTCCGGACAGTTCTAGATGCCGGGCAAGGCCCCACCAACCCCTATTCGACCCCGTCCGCCACCCTTAGTAGGGGGGCGGCCGCCGACCATAGGGGGTGTGCGCTGTGGCCCCTTGCCGGACCACCCGGTTTGAATTGACGGTCCGAATACCCCGAGCCACATGGATGGGTGACCCATGACCGTGACCGAGGACACCACCTCACTCGCCCCCATGACCCAGCCCCCGCCGCGCCCCGACCCGCGCTCCCGGGTGGCCCTGCTCGAGCTGGTCAAGCAGACGGTGCGTGAGGGCCCCGGTCCGCGTGCCACCGAGCAGCAGTGGGCCAAGGGCAAGCTGACCGTCCACGAGCGCCTCGAACTGCTCTTCGACAAGGGGAGCTTCCAGGAGATCGAGCCGCTGCGCCGGCACCGGGCCACCGGCTTCGGGCTGGAGAACAAGCGGCCCTACACGGACGGCGTGGTCACCGGCTGGGGCACGGTGGAGGGCCGCACGGTCTTCGTCTACGCCCATGACTTCCGCATCTTCGGCGGCTCGCTCGGCGAGGCGCACGCCTCGAAGATCCACAAGGTGATGGACCGGGCGCTGGCCGCGGGCGCGCCCCTGGTGGCGCTGAGCGACGGCGCCGGCGCCCGCATCCAGGAGGGTGTCACCGCGCTCGCCGGGTACGGCGGCATCTTCCGCCGCAACGTCGCCGCGTCCGGGGTCATCCCGCAGATCAGCGTGATGCTCGGCCCGTGCGCCGGCGGCGCCGCGTACTCGCCTGCCCTCACCGACTATGTGTTCATGGTCCGCGGCACCTCGCAGATGTACATCACCGGCCCCGACGTGGTGCAGGCCGTCACCGGCGAGCGGATCAGCCACGACGGGCTCGGCGGTGCCGATGTGCACGCCACCGTCTCCGGCGCCGCGCACTTCGCGTACGAGGACGAGGCGGAGTGCCTGGCCGAGGTGCGCTATCTGCTGTCGATGCTGCCGCAGAACAACCGTGAACTGCCGCCCGCCGTACGGCCGGACGACTCCCCGACCCGCCGGGGCGAGGCCCTGCTCGACCTGGTGCCGGGCGACCCCGGACGCTCGTACGACATGCGTCCCGTCATCGGGGAGATCGTCGACGACGGCGAGATCTTCGAGGTGCACGCGGGCTGGGCCACCAACATCATCTGCGCCCTGGCCCGGCTCGACGGCCATGTCGTCGGTATCGTGGCCAACCAGCCGGCCTCCTTCGCGGGCGTCCTGGACATCCATGCCAGTGAAAAGGCGGCGAGGTTCGTCCAGTCCTGCGACGCCTTCAGCATCCCGCTGGTCACCCTCGTCGACGTCCCGGGCTTCCTGCCGGGCCGCGAGCAGGAGCACGGCGGCGTCATCCGCCACGGCGCCAAACTCCTCTACTCCTACTGCAACGCGACCGTCCCCCGGATATCGGTGATCCTGCGCAAGGCGTACGGCGGCGCGTACATCGTCATGGACAGCCAGTCCATCGGCGCCGACCTGACCTTCGCCTGGCCCACCAACGAGATCGCGGTGATGGGCGCGGAGGGCGCCGCGAACGTCGTCTTCCGCCGCGAGATCGCCGCCGCGCCGGACCCGGAGGCGGCACGCGCGCAGCGCATCCAGCAGTACCAGGAGGAACTGATGCACCCCTACTACGCCGCCGAACGCGGCCTGGTGGACGACGTCATCGACCCCGCGGACACCCGGGCCGTCCTCATCCGCTCCCTGGCGATGCTCCGTGCCAAGCACGCCACGATGCCGTCCCGCAAACACGGGAACCAGCCGGTATGAGCACCGCCGAGGACCACACCGTCCGAGTCGTGCGCGGCGACCCCGACCCGGAACAACTGGCAGCCGTCACACTGGTCCTACTGGCCCTCCTGCGAGGCGCAGAGCCGGCCACCTCCCCGCGCCCCCCGACGGCAGGCTGGGTCCGGGGCACCCACCGCCTACCGGGCGCCTGGTCGGAGCCCTAGCCACGCCCCACCCCGAGGCGCCGCTGCCGACCCGCTGGGGGCAGCGGCGCTTCCCCGTACCTCGCCTCCCGGCCGACCGAGTCGACTGCTCGCTTCTCGGCCGACCGAGTCGGGCGGTGGGCGGGCAAAGGCCGGGGGGCGGAGCCCCCTTGGTACCTGGGCCGAAGTACCGGGCACGCCAAAGAGCGCCGCTGCCCGGGAAATCCCAGGCCAACGGCGCTCAATGACCCCGCAAGACCACGTCAGTGAACCGCGGCCTGCCGAGCCTTCTGCGCGGCGATGGCCGGATAGCGCATGGTGAACAGAACGGGGACGACGAACGTGACGACCTTGATGACGATCGCGGCGGTCGTGGCGTGCGGATCGGCCTTGATCAGCACAGCCAGCGCACCGGCAGCGAAGAGGAAGGACACCCCCCACACCGTGGTGATCGTCGCGTTGGTGCGGAAGAACGCCTTCGTCTTCCACACATGCTCCGGCGCGATCTTGCGCGCCAGCCCCAGCGTGAACGGCCGCCCGATGAGCAGCGAACCGAACGCCGTGGCCGCGAGCCAGGCGTCGACCAGGGCAGGGCCGTAGGGGATGAGTCCGGAATCGGGCTGCTTGTACGAGAGCCAGGTGATGCCCGCGAAGAACACGAGGGCACTCACTTCGATCACCATCTCGTCCAAGTGCTTGCCCGACCGCCGTCCCTGGAAGATCACGAACGCGGCGATCCCCAGTCCCCACTCCGCGCCGCTGCGCCACTCGTCGCTCGTCGCGATCGCGGCGTAGGCGATCCAAGGTAGGAAGCTGATGAGGTAGCGGGTCATGGAAAGCTCCTTTCTACCCGCCATTGAGTCAGCCGCCCCTTGCGGGCCGCTAAAGCGGAAAACAGCACCGCGGAACGGAACACTTTAGTCGTCCCCAACCATGACGACGCACGCTCTTTCGACAACAATTCCCGTACCTGGGCCGGTTCCGGCTCGAGGAACTGCTGGAGGAAAGCGTGTCCCGTCGACTGTTCACCTCGGAGTCGGTGACCGAGGGTCATCCCGACAAAATCGCAGACCAAATCAGCGACACCATTCTCGACGCACTTCTCGCCCAGGACCCGACGGCCCGTGTCGCCGTGGAAACCCTGATCACCACCGGCCAGGTGCATATCGCCGGCGAAGTCACCACCTCCGCCTACGTCGATATTCCGACACTGGTCCGCAAGACGATTCTCGGCATCGGCTACGACTCGTCGGCGAAGGGATTCGACGGCGCGTCCTGCGGAGTCTCGGTCTCCATCGGCGCCCAGTCGCCCGACATCGCCCAGGGCGTGGACGACGCCTACGAGACCCGGGTGGAGGGCTCCTCCGGCGCCTCCCAGGCCGACGAACTCGACCGGCAGGGCGCCGGCGACCAGGGCCTGATGTTCGGCTACGCCTGCGACGAGACCCCCGAGCTGATGCCGCTGCCGATCGCGCTCGCGCACCGTCTCGCCCGCCGTCTCGCCGAGGTCCGCAAGGAGGGCCCGGTGCCCTATCTGCGCCCGGACGGCAAGACCCAGGTCACCATCGAGTACGAGGGCGACCGCCCGGTCCGCCTGGACACGGTCGTCGTCTCATCGCAGCACGCCCCCGACATCAGCCTGGACACACTGCTCGTGCCCGACCTCCGCGACCACGTCGTCGAACCGGCCCTGGCCGGCCTCGACCTGGACACGGACGGGCACCGGCTCCTGGTGAACCCCACGGGACGGTTCGAGATCGGCGGCCCGATGGGCGATGCGGGACTGACCGGACGGAAGATCATCGTCGACACGTACGGCGGCATGGCCCGCCACGGCGGCGGCGCGTTCTCCGGCAAGGACCCCTCCAAGGTGGACCGCAGCGGCGCGTACGCGATGCGTTGGGTCGCCAAGAACGTCGTCGCCGCCGGTCTCGCCCGGCGCTGCGAGGCGCAGGTCGCCTACGCCATCGGAAAGGCGGCCCCGGTCGGCCTGTTCATCGAGACGTTCGGCACCGAGACCGTACCCGTCGAGCGGATCCAGCAGGCCGTCACCGATGTCTTCGACCTGCGCCCGGCCGCGATCGTGCGGGACCTCGACCTGCTGCGCGCCCGCTATGCGCAGACCGCCGCGTACGGCCACTTCGGGCGCACCGGCGCCGACTTCACCTGGGAAGCCACCGACCGGGCGGACAAGCTCCGCCAAGCAGCCACCGGCTGAGCGGGGCGGGGTCATGCGGATCGCCGTCACCGGTTCCATCGCCACCGACCATCTGATGACGTTCCCCGGCCGCTTCACCGACCACCTGGTCCCCGGTGAGCTGTCGAACGTCTCGCTGTCCTTCCTCGCCGACACCCTGGAGGTACGACGCGGCGGAGCGGCCGCCAACATCGCCTACGGGCTCGGCCGGCTGGGCCTGTCCCCGGCCCTGGTCGGCGCCGTCGGACCGGACTTCGCCGACTACCGGGTCCATCTCAAGGAGCACGGCGTCGACACGGACTCCGTGCATGTGTCGCCCATGGCACAGACCGCCCGCTTCGTGTGCACGACCGACCAGGCACAGAACCAGATCGCCACCTTCTACGCGGGCGCCATGACCGAGGCCCGCACCCTGGACCTCGCGCCGGTCGCCGAACGGCTCGGCGGACTCGACCTGGTGCTGATCTCGCCGAACGACCCCGAGGCGATGGTCCGCCACACCGAGGAGTGCCGGCGGCTCGGCATCCCGTTCGCCGCCGACCCCTCCCAGCAGCTCGCCCGCCTCGAACCCGATGCGGTGCGCACGCTCGTCGACGGCGCCCAGCGCCTGTTCACCAACGCCTACGAATCCGTCCTGGTCCGGGAGCGCACCGGCTGGACCGGTCGGCAGATCCTCGACCGCGTCGGCTCCTGGGTCACCACCCTCGGCGCGGACGGCGTCCGCATCGAGCGCGCGGGCGAGCCCGCCGTGACCGTGCCGGCCGCTCCCGTCCGCGAGGCCGTCGACCCCACCGGCGTCGGCGACGCGTTCCGCGCCGGCTTCCTCGCCGCGCTCGGCCGTCTGCCCGAGAGCGGCCGCGGCCCGCCTGGGCTGCGTCGTGGCCGGCCTCGCCCTGGAGGCACCGGGCCCCCAGGAGTACGTCCTGGACCGTACGACGGTGACGGCGAGGCTGACCGAGGGCTACGGCGAGCCGGCCGCCGCCCTCGCGCCACTCCTGGAGGCCGCCCTGTGAGCAGCCAACGCACCGCGACCGCACAGCAGTTGAGGCAAGCCCTGGCCACCCGGGTGGTCGTCGCCGACGGCGCCATGGGCACCATGCTCCAGGACCGGGAGCCGACCCTCGACGACTTCCAGGGCCACGAGGGCTGCAACGAGATCCTCAACGTCTCGCGCCCCGACATCGTGCGCTCCGTCCACGACGCCTACTTCACCGCCGGTGTGGACTGCGTCGAGACCAACACCTTCGGCGCCAACCTCGCCAACCTCGGCGAGTACGGCATCGCCTCCCGTATCCGCGAACTCGCCGAGGCCGGCGCCCGGCTCGCCCGGGAGGTCGCCGACGGCCACAGCACCGCCGAACGCCCCCGCTGGGTCCTCGGCTCGGTCGGCCCCGGCACCAAGCTGCCCACGCTCGGGCACGCCCCGTACGCCGATCTGCGCGACGCCTACCAGGAGCAGACGGAAGGCCTGATCGCGGGCGGCGCGCACGCCGTGCTCGTCGAGACCACCCAGGACCTGCTCCAGACCAAGGCCGCCCTGATCGGCGCCCGCCGCGCCCTGCGGAAGACGGGGGCCGACCTGCCGCTGTTCGTGCAGATCACCGTCGAGACCACCGGCACCATGCTGCTCGGCTCCGAGACCGGTGCCGCCCTCACCGCCCTCGAACCCCTCGGCATCGACCTGATCGGCCTCAACTGCGCCACCGGCCCGGCCGAGATGAACGAGCACCTGCGCCAGCTGTCCCGGCACGCCCGCACCGGTATCTCCGCGATGCCCAACGCCGGCCTGCCCGTACTGACCACCGACGGCGCCCACTACCCGCTCACCCCGGCGGAACTCGCCGCCGCGCACCGCCAGTTCGTCACCGAGCACGGCCTCAGCCTGGTCGGCGGCTGCTGCGGCACCACCCCCGAACATCTGCGCCAGGTCGCCGAAGCCGTACGGGATATCGAACCCGCGCGCCGTGACCCGCGCCCCGAACCGGCCGCCGCCTCCCTCTACACCTCCGTCCCCTTCCGGCAGGACACCTCCTACCTGGCCATCGGCGAACGCACCAACGCCAACGGCTCCAAGAAGTTCCGCGAGGCACTCGTCCGCGAGGACTGGGACACCTGCGTCGAGATCGCCCGCGACCAGATCCGCGACGGCGCCCATCTGCTCGACCTGTGCGTCGACTACGTGGGCCGTGACGGCGTCGCCGACATGAAGGAGCTCGCGGGCCGGCTCGCCACCGCATCCACCCTCCCCGTCGTCCTCGACTCCACCGAACCCGCCGTCCTGGAAGCCGGGTTGGAACGGCTGGGCGGCCGCGCCGTCGTCAACTCCGTCAACTACGAGGACGGTGACGACCCCGACTCCCGGTTCGCCCGGATCATGCCGCTGGTCGCCGAGCACGGCGCCGCCGTCGTCGCGCTCACCATCGACGAGGAGGGCCAGGCCCGCACCGCCGAGTGGAAACTGCGCGTCGCCGAGCGCCTCATCGCCGACCTCACCGGTGCGTGGGGGATGGCCGAGGGAGACATCCTCGTCGACTGCCTGACCTTCCCCATCGCCACCGGACAGGAGGAGACCCGCCGCGACGGCATCGAGACCATCGAGGCGATACGGGAACTCAAGCGCCGCCACCCGGACGTACAGACCACCCTGGGCCTGTCCAACATCAGCTTCGGGCTCAATCCGGCCGCCCGCACCGTCCTCAACTCGGTCTTCCTGCACGAGTGCGTGGCCGCCGGACTCGACTCCGCCATCGTGCACGCCTCCAAGATCCTGCCCATCTCCCGTATCCCCCAGGAGCAGTTGGAGTGCGCGCTGGACCTGGTGCACGACCGGCGCCGCGAGGGCTACGACCCCCTCCAGCGCTATCTGGAACTCTTCGAGGGCGTCGACAGCCGCTCCGTGAAGGCCTCCCGCGCCGCCGAACTGGCCGCGCTGCCCCTGCCCGACCGGCTGCGCCGCCGCATCGTCGACGGCGAGCGGGGCGGCCTGACCGTCGACCTGGACGAGGCGCTGACCGAGCACTCCGCGCTGGAGATCGTCAACGACATCCTCCTCGACGGCATGAAGACCGTCGGCGAGCTCTTCGGCTCCGGGCAGATGCAACTGCCGTTCGTGCTCCAGTCCGCCGAGGTGATGAAGGCCGCCGTCTCCCACCTCGAACCGCACATGGAGCGCTCCGACTCCTCCGGCAAGGGCACCCTGGTCCTGGCCACGGTCAAGGGCGACGTCCACGACATCGGCAAGAACCTCGTCGACATCATCCTCACCAACAACGGCTACAACGTGGTGAACCTCGGCATCAAACAGCCCGTCTCCGCGATCGTCGAGGCCGCCGAGAAGCACCGCGCCGACGCCATCGGCATGTCGGGCCTCCTGGTCAAATCCACGATGATCATGAAGGAGAACCTCCAGGAGCTCAACGACCGCGGCCTCGCCACCACCTACCCCGTCATCCTCGGCGGAGCCGCGCTCACCCGGGCGTACGTCGAACAGGACCTGCACGAGCTGTACGACGGCGAGGTCCGCTACGCCCGCGACGCCTTCGAGGGCCTGCGCCTCATGGACACCCTCAGCGCGCTCAGGCGCGGCGAGGCGGGAGCCGCGCTGCCCGAGCTGAAGCGCCGCCGGGTGCGTGCCACGGCGACCGCCCGGCCGACCGAGGACCGACACGCCCTGCCGGCCCGCTCGGACGTCGCCACGGACAACCCCGTCCCCACCCCGCCCTTCTGGGGCACCCGCGTCACCAAGGGCATCCCGCTCGCCGACTACGCGTCCTGGCTGGACGAACGCGCCACCTTCATGGGGCAGTGGGGGCTCAAGGCCGCCCGCGGCGGGACCGGACCCTCGTACGAGGAACTGGTCGAGACGGAGGGCCGACCGAGGCTGCGCGCCTGGCTGGACCGGCTGCACACCGACAACCTCCTCGAAGCGGCCGTCGTGCACGGCTACTTCCGTTGCGTGTCCAAGGGCGACGACCTGATCGTTCTCGACGAGGACGGCACCGAACGCACCCGCTTCACCTTCCCGCGCCAACGGCGCGACCGGTACCTGAGCCTCGCCGACTACTTCCGCCCCCAGGACTCCGACTCGGGCGAGACCGACGTCGTCGCCTCCACGACGGTCACCATGGGCAACCGCGTCTCCGAGGCCGCGAACGAGCTGTTCGCCGCCGACTCCTACCGCGAGTACCTCGAACTCCACGGCCTGTCCGTGCAGTTGACCGAGGCACTGGCCGAGTTCTGGCACGCCCGCGTCCGCGCCGAACTGGGCATCGCGGACCAGGACCCCGCCGACCTGGCCGGCATGCTCCGCACCGACTACCAGGGCTGCCGCTACTCCCTCGGCTACCCGGCCTGCCCCGACCTGGAGGACCGCGCCAAGATCGCCGGTCTGCTCCGCCCGGAACGCATCGGCGTCACGCTCTCCGAGGAGTTCCAGCTCCACCCGGAACAGTCCACGGACGCCCTGATCCTGCACCACCCGGAGGCCGTCTACTTCAAGACGACCGGTGGCCCGGCCGAGGAGACCGCCCGATGACCACAGCCGCCACCACCTCATCGGCAGGCTCCCTGCGGGAACTGCTGGCCGCCGGAGTCCGCACCTTCTCCTTCGAGTTCTTCCCGCCCAGGACGGAGGCGGGGGAGCGGACCCTGTGGGACGCGATCCGCCGTATCGAGGCCGTCGGCCCCACCTTCGTGTCGGTGACGTACGGCGCGGGCGGCTCCTCCCGCGACCGTACGATCGCCGTCACCCGCCGTATCGCCGCCGAGACGACGCTGCGCCCGGTCGCCCATCTCACCGCCGTCGACCACTCGGTGGCCGAGCTCAGGCACATCGTCGGCCAGTACGCCGACGCCGGCATCCGCGACGTCCTGGCCCTGCGCGGCGACCCGCCGGGCGACCCGCGCGGCCCCTGGACCGCGCACCCGGACGGCTTGCGCCACGCCTACCAGCTCGTGGAACTCGTCCGCGCGGCAGGGGACTTCAGCATCGGCGTCGCCGCCTTCCCGGAGCGCCACCCGCGCTCACCCGACTGGGACAGCGACATCCGGCACTTCGTCGCCAAGTGCCGGGCCGGCGCCGACTACGCCGTCACGCAGATGTTCTTCGACGCCGAGGACTATCTGCGGCTGCGCGACCGCGTCACGGCCGCAGGCTGTGAGACGCCGATCATCCCGGAGATCATGCCGGCCGTCCACGCCCGCCAGATCCAGCGCTTCGCCGAACTGAGCGACGCCCGCTTCCCGCGCGACCTCGCCGAAGCCCTGGAAGCGGCCCGCGACGACCCCGACACCGCCCACCGCATCGGCGTCGACCACGCCACGGCCCTGGCCGAGCGGCTCCTCGCCGAAGGCGCGCCCGGCCTGCACTACATCACCCTCAACCGCTCCACGGCGACCCTCGACATCCACCGCAACCTCACCCACCGCACCGAGAGGCCCGCGCATGCCCGCCACACCCCCTGACTTCAAGGTCGCCGACCTCTCCCTTGCCGAGTTCGGCCGCAAGGAGATCACTCTCGCCGAGCACGAGATGCCGGGTCTGATGGCGATCCGCAAGGAATACGCCGAGACGCAGCCGCTGGCCGGTGCCCGCATCACCGGTTCCCTGCACATGACCGTGCAGACCGCAGTGCTCATCGAGACCCTGGTCGCCCTGGGCGCCCGGGTCCGCTGGGCCTCCTGCAACATCTACTCCACCCAGGACCACGCGGCCGCCGCGATCGCCGCCGCCGGAATCCCCGTCTTCGCCTGGAAGGGCGAGACCCTTCAGGAGTACTGGTGGTGCACGGAGCAGGCGCTGACCTGGCCGGACAGCCCCACCGGCGGCCCGAACACGATCCTGGACGACGGCGGTGACGCCACCCTCCTGGTCCACCAGGGTGTCGAGTACGCCAAGACGGGCCACCTGCCGGCCCCCGACAACGACGAACTCGCCGTGATCCGCGCCCTGTTGGAGCGCAGTGGCCTTGACTGGGCCGCCGTCGCCTCCGAGATCCGTGGGGTGACGGAGGAGACCACGACGGGTGTGCACCGCCTGTACGAGATGCAGCGCGACGGTGTCCTGCTGTTCCCGGCGATCAACGTCAACGACGCGGTGACGAAGTCGAAGTTCGACAACAAGTACGGCTGCCGGCACTCCCTGGTCGACGGCATCAACCGCGCCACCGACACCCTGATCGGCGGCAAGACGGCGGTCGTGTGCGGGTACGGCGACGTGGGCAAGGGCTGCGCGGAGTCGCTGCGCGGCCAGGGCGCCCGGGTGATCATCACGGAGATCGACCCGATCTGCGCGCTGCAGGCGGCGATGGACGGCTACCAGGTCACCACCCTGGACGAGGTCGTCGACAAGGCCGACATCTTCGTCACCACGACCGGCAACAAGGACATCATCATGGCCTCCGACATGGCCCAGATGAAGCACCAGGCCATCGTCGGGAACATCGGTCACTTCGACAACGAGATCGACATGGTAGCCTGGCCAGGGTCCCGGGCATCGTCAAGGACGAGGTCAAGCCGCAGGTCCACACCTGGACCTTCCCCGACGGCAAGGTCATCATCGTGCTGTCCGAGGGCCGGCTGCTCAACCTGGGCAACGCCACCGGCCACCCCTCGTTCGTGATGTCCAACTCCTTCGCGGACCAGACCCTGGCCCAGATCGAGCTGTTCACCAAGCAGTCCGAGTACCCGACCGGCGTCTACACGCTGCCCAAGCACCTCGACGAGAAGGTCGCCCGCCTCCACCTCGACGCCCTCGGCGTCAAACTCACCGTGCTGCGCCCGGAGCAGGCCGCGTACATCGGCGTGGAAGTCGAGGGCCCGTACAAGCCGGACCACTACCGCTACTGACGTCCAGTCACCCCGAGGAGCGAGCCATGCACCCCGACCACCAGGAAGAAGCCCAAGCCCCCGTGCTGTACCTGGCCGGGGTGGACGAGGACCCGGCCGAGTCGCACATCGTGCGCGGCATCGACTGAGGAACGAACCACGCGAGGGCCCCCGGATCCGCCCCGTCCGGGGGCCCTCGCGTGGTTCGGTCGCGTCGAGGTCAGCCGACGGGCCCCCGGAACGCCTCCAGGATCCGCTCGGCCGCCAGTGTCGCCGTCAACGAGCCCTCTCTGACCCGCTGTTCCAGGCCGGGCGCGGCCTCCCGCACCGCCGGATCGGCGTGCAGCCGGCCCAGCAGCTCGTCGCGCACCATCGCCCAGGTCCAGCCGACCTGCTGGTCCCGCCGCTTGGCCGTGAGCCGGCCCGTGGAGTCGAGGAGCGTACGGTGCTGCTCAAGCCGCTCCCAGACGACGTCCAGGCCGGCCGACTCGCGGGCGCTGCAACTGAGCACCGGCGGGGTCCAGAAGGCGTCCTTGCCGTGCATCAGCCGCAGCGCGCCCGCCAACTCCCGTGCGGCCGCGCGCGCGTCGCGCTCGTGCGGGCCGTCCGCCTTGTTGACCGCGATCACGTCGGCCAGCTCCAGGACGCCCTTCTTGATGCCCTGCAACTGGTCGCCTGTGCGGGCCAGGGTGAGCAGCAGGAAGGAGTCGACCATGTCGGCGACGGCGGTTTCGGACTGGCCGACACCCACGGTCTCCACCAGGATCACGTCGTAGCCCGCCGCCTCCATCACGACCATGGACTCGCGGGTGGCCTTGGCGACCCCGCCCAGCGTGCCCGCGCTGGGGGAGGGGCGTACGAAGGCGTTCGGGTCCACCGCCAGCCGTTCCATCCGGGTCTTGTCGCCCAGGATGGAGCCGCCGGTACGGGTGGAGGACGGGTCCACGGCGAGCACCGCGACCCGGTACCCCAGCGAGGTCAGCAGCGTGCCGAACGCGTCGATGAACGTCGACTTGCCCACGCCCGGCACCCCGCTGATGCCGATCCGCCGCGCCCGTCCGCTGTGCGGGAGCAGCTCGGTGAGCAACTCCTGCGCCAGCGCCCGGTGCTGTGGCCGGGTGGACTCGACGAGAGTGATCGCGCGGGCCACGATCGCCCGCTTCCCGTCGAGCACACCCTTCACATACGTGTCGAGATCGATCGCTGCCATGGGGCTCTACAGATCGTGGCCGAGATCGGCCGACAGCCGCTTCACCAGGTCGTACGCCGCGTCCGGGATCACCGTCCCGGGCGGGAACACGGCCGTGGCGCCCATCTCCAGGAGCGTCGGCACGTCCTGCGGCGGGATCACCCCGCCGACCACGATCATGATGTCCTCCCGGCCCTCCTCGGCGAGCGCCTCGCGCAGCGCCGGTACGAGGGTGAGGTGACCGGCGGCCAGCGAGGACACGCCGACCACATGGACGTCCGCCTCGACCGCCTGACGGGCGACCTCCTCCGGGGTCTGGAACAGCGGGCCGACGTCGACGTCGAAGCCGAGGTCGGCGAAGCCGGTGGCGATCACCTTCTGGCCGCGGTCGTGACCGTCCTGGCCCATCTTGGCGACCAGGATGCGCGGCCGGCGTCCCTCGGCCTCCTCGAAGGCGTCCACCAGGGCGCGGGTGCGGTCCACGGACGGGGACTGGCCTGTTTCGTTGCGGTACACGCCGGAGATCGTACGGATCTGGCTCGCGTGGCGGCCGTACACCGTCTCCAGGGCGTCGGAGATCTCGCCGACGGTGGCCTTGGCGCGGGCCGCGCGCACGGCCAGCTCCAGCAGGTTGCCCTCGCCGTCCGCGGCGCGGGTAAGCGCGTCCAGCGCGTCCCGGCACGCGGTCTCGTCCCGCTCCGCGCGCAGCCGCCGCAGCTTCTCGATCTGCTGGGCGCGCACGGAGGAGTTGTCGACCTTGAGGACCTCGATCGCCTCGTCGTTCTCGACGCGGTACTTGTTGACGCCGATCACCGGCTGACGGCCGGAGTCGATGCGGGCCTGCGTGCGCGCGGCCGCCTCCTCCACGCGCAGCTTCGGGATACCGGCGTCGATGGCCTGCGCCATACCGCCGGCCTGCTCGACCTCCTGGATGTGCGCCCAGGCCTTGCGGGCCAGGTCGTACGTCAGCTTCTCCACGTACGCGCTGCCGCCCCACGGGTCGATGACCCGGGTCGTGCCGGACTCCTGCTGGATGAGCAGCTGGGTGTTGCGGGCGATGCGCGCCGAGAAGTCGGTCGGCAGCGCCAGCGCCTCGTCGAGGGCGTTGGTGTGCAGCGACTGGGTGTGGCCCTGGGTCGCCGCCATCGCCTCCACACAGGTGCGCGTGACGTTGTTGAACACGTCCTGCGCGGTCAGCGACCAGCCCGAGGTCTGCGAATGGGTACGCAGGGACAGGGACTTGGTGTTCTTCGGCTCGAACTGGGAGACCAGCTTGGCCCACAGCAGTCGGGCCGCCCGCAACTTCGCGATCTCCATGAAGAAGTTCATGCCGATCGCCCAGAAGAACGAGAGCCGGGGCGCGAACGCGTCCACGTCCAGACCCGCCTCGCGGCCCGCCCGGATGTACTCCACACCGTCCGCGAGCGTGTAGGCCAGCTCCAGGTCGGCCGTCGCACCCGCCTCCTGGATGTGGTAGCCGGAGATGGAGATGGAGTTGTAGCGGGGCATCCGCTGCGAGGTGTAGGCGAAGATGTCGGAGATGATCCGCATCGACGGCTTCGGCGGATAGATGTAGGTGTTGCGGACCATGAACTCCTTCAGAATGTCGTTCTGAATGGTTCCGGCCAGCTTCTCGGGCGGTACGCCCTGTTCCTCCGCCGCCACGATGTACAGCGCCAGCACCGGCAGCACGGCGCCGTTCATCGTCATCGACACGGTCATCTTGTCCAGCGGGATCCCGTCGAACAGCTGCCGCATGTCGTAGATCGAGTCGATCGCCACGCCCGCCATGCCGACGTCACCGGTCACGCGCGGGTGGTCGCTGTCGTAACCCCGGTGCGTGGGCAGGTCGAAGGCGACCGACAGGCCCTTCTGACCGGCCGCGAGGTTGCGCCGGTAGAACGCGTTGGACTCCTCGGCTGTGGAGAAGCCCGCGTACTGGCGGATCGTCCAGGGCTGGTTGACGTACATCGTCGGGTACGGGCCGCGCAGATACGGCGCGATGCCCGGGTAGGTGCCCAGGAAGTCCAGGCCCTCCAGGTCACGGCCGGTGTAGAGCGGCTTGACGCCGATGCCCTCCGGGGTCTCCCAGAGCTGCTCCTCGGCGCCGGTCGCCCGCTTGACGGCCGTACGCCACTCCTCGGCACCGCCGTCGGCGACCGGCGTCCCCAGCTCGATCCCGGCGAAGTCGGGGATTCCCATCAGGACACTCCCATGCGGTCGAGGGTCGCGGACAGCGTGGCGACGGCGTCGCAGCCCGCGAAGACGTACGAGTCGATGTCCGTGTACTCGGCGGGGCGGCCCGCGAGGAACACATGCCGGGCGCCCGCCGCCTTCAGGGACCGGGCCAGCTGCTCGGCCTGCTCCTCGTAGAGCGCGTCGCTGGAGCACAGCACGGCCTCGGTGGCGCCGCTGTCCTCGAAGCCGCCCTCGGTGACCGGCTCGATGCCGCCCGCCTGGAAGAGGTTGGCGGCGAACGTCGAGCGCGCGGTGTACGCGGCGGCCGAGCCGATCGTGGCGAGGTAGACCCGGGGGCGGGAGCCGGTCGCCGCGAGGTGGGCGTCGGAGCGGGCGCGCAGCTCCTCGTACGCCTCGTCGCGGCGCACGCGCGGCAGCCCGCCAAAGGGCCCATCGGGAGCGGGCTCGCGCTCCACGGGCTTCTCGGCCAGGAACGGGAACTCGCTGACACCGGTGATGGGTTCACGCCGCTTGGCGAGCTTCTTGGAGCGCTCCGCCCAGGTCGTGGCCAGGTCCGTACGGATCCGGCCCGAGCGCAGCACGGCCGCCTGGCCGCCGTCGCGCTCGATCGACCGGAAGAACTCCCAGCCCGCGCGGGCGAGTTCGTCGGTGAGCGACTCCACGTACCAGGAGCCGCCCGCCGGGTCGATGACCCGCGCCAGGTGGGACTCCTCGACCAGGATCGTCGACGTGTTGCGGGCGATACGGCGGGCGAACGCGTCCGGCAGGCCGAGCGCGTGGTCGAACGGCAGCACGGTGACGGAGTCGGCGCCGCCCACCCCGGCCGCGAGCGTCGCGACGGTCGCGCGCAGCATGTTCACCCACGGGTCGCGGCGGGTCATCATCACCGGCGAGGTCACCGCGTGCTGCACCTGCGCGCCCGCGCCGGGCGCCCCGCACACCTCGGCGACCCGCGCCCACAGCCGGCGGGCCGCGCGCAGCTTGGCGACGGTCAGGAACTGGTCGGCGGTGGCCGCGTAACGGAACTCCAGCTGCGCCAGGGCCTGTTCGGCCGTGAGGCCCGACTCGGTCAGCTCGCGCAGACAGGCCACACCGGTGGCCAGGGAGGCGCCCAGCTCCTGTGCGGCCGAGCCGCCGGCCTCGTGGTACGGCAGCGCGTCCACGGTCAGCGCGCGCAGCCCCGGGTAGGTCTCGGCGCACCGCGCGGCGAGGGCGGCGATCGGCGCGAAGTCCTGGGCGGTGCCGGTGCGGGCCTCGTGGCCGAGCGGGTCGGCGCCGAGATTGCCGCGGACCGCCTTCGGGTCGACGCCCCGCTCCTCGCAGAGCCGCAGCAGTTCCGCCGCGGCGGCCTCGACGTCGCGCCCGGCGTCGAGCACCACCGGAGCCAGGTCGAGGTAGACACCGTCGAGGGCGCGGGCGAGGCCGGACACCGGGATGCCGCCCTGGCCGACGACCAGCCACAGCGAGGTGACGCCGTTCTCCAGGTCGGTCAGGATCGCGCCGTCCTCGGCCGCCGCGTGCCGCTGCCGTACGTCCCAGCCGCCCGCGGTGCCGCCCTCGGAGCGGCCGCCGCGCACGAAGGGCGCGAAGCCGGGCAGGCCGGGGTCGGGCGCGGTGTCGCGCGCGGTGTACAGGGGACGGGTGCGCAGCCCGTCCTCCAGCGTCGTGGACAGAGCGTCCTCAGCTGCCGCGCCCGAGACTTCCTTGCCCGACTTGCGCAGCACACCCTCGACCAGGGCTTGCCACTGCTCGTGTGTCGCGTCAGGGAACTCGGCGGCCAGTGAGAGCCCGTCGTCAGGCAGGACCGTCATGGCTCGGATGCTAGGGCAGGCCGCTTAAATGGCAGCAGCGCGGGGGCTGTGACGTTTCCCTCCTCGCGGTTGTGACCTGTGCCTCTCCGGTGCCGTACGCCCCCTTTCGTACCGTCAGCGGGGCTGTTCTCGTACCGTCGGCGGGGGTTGTCCGAGGCCCCGTCAGCAGGCCCCGTCGGCGAGTCCGGGCAGCAGTCCGCTCACCGCGTCGCGTTGCTCCGGTCCGACGAACTCGGCGAGCGCCTCCTTGACCGTCGTGGCGAGCAGTGTGGAGGTCTCCTTCAGCAGCCGCCGGGCCTTCTCGGTGAGGGTGACCTGGACGCCCCGCTTGTCGCCGCACACCGTCTGGCGGGTGACCAGGCCGGCGTGCTGGAGGCAGGCGATCTGGTAGGTGAGCCGGGTCTTGGGGCGGCCCAGGAGGTCGGCGATCCGGGTCATGCGCAGGCCGTCGCGCGGGTGCTCGGCCAGCAGGCACAGGATGAGGAACTCGTCGTGGGAGACGTCGAGGTTCTCCTTCACCACGGAGCGCAGCCGCTGCTCCACCGCCCCGGTCGCGGCCAGCAGCAGCATCCAGGCGCGCAGCTCTCCGGGGAGCAGCCCACTGCCCTCGCGGGCACAGCATTCGGGCTGGTCGGCGGGGTGCTTGTCGGGGGCGGCCATGGGTTGGAGTCTACCTGTTGTCCAAATTTGGATGATGAGCTAGCGTTGCGGTCATCCAAATTTGAACTACTCGGATACATCATCACTCGGATACATCGCATGGGAGTACGACCATGACCGTCGCCGTGGAAACAGGTGTCTGGCAGCTCGACCCGACCGCCACCACCGTGGCCCTGAGCCACAGGACCTTCTGGGGCCTGGTGGCCGTGAAGGGCACCTTCGCCGCCGTCGCCGGCCGGGGCGAGGTCGGGCCCGACGGGTCCGCCACGGGCACCGTGACCCTGGACGTCGCCTCGCTGGACACCAAGAACGCCAAGCGCGACACCCATCTGCGCTCGGCCGACTTCTTCGACGCCGACCACCACCCGGAGATCACCTTCGCCGTCCGCGGCGCCGAACCGCGCGGCAACGACACGGCACACGTCGACGGCCGGCTCACCGTCCGCGGCATCAGCCGCCCGCAGTCCCTGACGGCGCGCGTCACCGCGGCGACCGCCGACGCGCTCACGCTGGAGACCGAGTTCACCGTGGACCGCGCCGAGTTCGGCATGGGCTGGAACCAGTTGGGGATGATCCGCGGCCTGACAACGGTGACCGCCACGCTGCGGTTCACTCGCGCGGCGGCCTGATCCGTTCGGTCAGCCTGTTGTGCCGGTGCTCTTCCGTAGTCGTATGTCCTGGCTGGACAGCGTCTGCGGGGACGCCGTGAAGGCGCGCAGCCGGATGCGGACGCTCGGTCTGGGGAGCGGGAACCTGCCCTTGGGCGGCCGGAGTTCCACGTTCGCCGTGCCGTGGGCGGGGATCGTGGCCGGACCTCGGGCGAGCGACCAGTACTTGTTCATGCCCTGGCCCGTGGTGAGCGTGTAGTGCGGGGTGAGCGCGGTGTCGCCCGTGTTGACCACCCGCACGGTCAGCGCCGAGATCGCGTTCGCCGAGGCCCGGCGCACCGAGGCGACCTCCATCCTCAGCGGCGGCCTGCCCGACACCGCCAGCACCGCGCACACCAGGGCCGGCGCGACCAGCAGGACGATCGCCGCGGCCAGGGCCGGGCGGCGCCGGGGGCCGGTCAGCGGCCCCGGGCGTGGCTGCCAGGCGTGCTCGAACTCCGCCAGGGGCGCGGTGACCGCCGTGGCCAGCCACAGCGGGGTCATCATCAGGTAGTAGCCGTCCTGGGAACGGGTCGCCAGATAGAAGGCCAGCCAGGGCAGCACGGTCGCCGCCGGGCCCAGCCGCCGTACGAACAGCACGAACAGCGCGAGCAGGGCCGCCGCGAGGAGCATGCTCGCGTGCGAGTACCAGTCGAGCCGGTCACTGCCGTCGGTGAAGTACAGCGAGATGTCCACCAGGCCCTGGCCGTGCAGCACCGCGCCCTGCGTCAGCGGCAGGGCGATCCCCGCCAGCCATGGACCGGGCTCGGAGACGATGAAGTACGTGTTGATCAGCAGCCACACCGTGACGGCGATCCCCACGATCCGCAGCACCACCAGCCCCGCCGCGCGCCCGCCCAGCTCGCCGCGGCGCACCGCGTAGATCCCGGCCAGCAGGAACGGCGCCACGAACCAGGGAAGTTGCTGCGCCGCGCACGCGGCCCCCAGGCACGCGGCCCGCGCGATCCCGGCACCGCCGAGCCGCCCTCCCCTCCCGATCCGCGGCCAGCGCACCACCACCGGCACCAGCAGGGCCATGCCGAGGATCGCCGGATAGCCCAGCCGGGCGTACGTCGGCAGGAACCCGAAGCCCAGACAGGCCATCGTGGCCGCCGACCGCCACGGCACCGGCAGCATCCGCCACATCACGACCGCCCCGACGACCAGCGCGCCGGTGCCGACCGCCGTTGCGGCCGCGCCCCCGTGCCCCAGCCACAGCAGCGGGGCGGCCAGCAGTGGGGCCAGCGGGGGATAGCCGTACGTGAAGTCGTAGCCGCCGTTTATCGTCGGCGTGACGGCGACGCCCTTGCCGCCGAAGAGCCACGGCCAGGGCTGTCCGTAGACGGTGTGCCCGGCGACCAGCTCCCTGGCGGCCTGGGTGGTGAGCACCGCCTCGTCGCCGCCGCCGTGGTTCAGTGCCCAGCCGCACAGGGTGAGCGCGACCGCGGTCACCAGGACCACCAGGTCCAGTCGGGCCAGCGAGCGGGCACGGCGGACCGTCAGGGCCAGCACCCCGGTCACCAGGATCGAGGCGTAGCAGACGGAGATGACCGCCGCCAGGACGAGACGATGGGTCGCCGCCTGTGTCCACACCGCGCGGGTCCCGATGAACAGGCTCACGTCGGCGAGGAGGGTCAGGACACGGTGCCACTGTGCCGGGAGCCCCGGGGCGGCGGACACCGCCGACTGCGTCCGCCGGCCGGGTGTCACCAGCTGTTTTTCTGCCAAGTGCACGACATCGGACCGTAATCGGGACCGGTGAGCGGGGGATCGCAGGAGGTGAAGAGTCCGGTGTGAGGGCGGTAAGAAGCGGGCTATTTCGCACAAGTGTCACAGGAGGTGACGGAGGCAGGACCCCGTCGGTCGGGTCGCGCTTCGTGTCGCTGTTGGGCCGAACGGGTGACTTGGCGTAAGAATTGGCAGGTGCAGGCATGGAGTGCGAGTCAGTTCGGGGGGATCCGGTGAGCCGTTACGACGTCACCGATGAACAGTGGGAAGGGCTCGCGCAGGTCGTGCCGCTCCGGGGGCGCGACGCCTGGCCGTCCGCGGTGGGTCACCGCTCCCTCCCGGACGCGGAGACCGAGACCCGGCGGCGGTTCGTCGTCCTGCGGGTCAATGTCTTCGCGGACGCCCGCGAGGTGGCCGAGACGCTCATGGCGGGCGTGCCGGTCCTGCTCGACCTCTCCAGCGCGGAGACCGAGGTGGCCAAGCGCGTCCTCGACTTCAGCACCGGTGTCGTCTTCGGCCTGGGCAGCGGAATGCACCGCGTGGACCGCAACGTGTTCCTGCTCACCCCGCCCGGTACCGAGGTCAGCGGGCTCATGGAGGGCGCCGGGATCTCCGGCACCTGAGGCCGGTCCCCCGTTCGTAGGAAGGTCCCGACGCCGGAACGGTTCCCCTGCCACCGGGGCCCCTACGGTCCGGATATGACCGCACCCCCCACCTCCGTCCCTCCAGGCCGAGCACCCGGGCCCACCCCACCCGGCCCGAAGCGGGAGCAGGCCCCCGCCGCAGCGCGGCCACCGTCCGCGCGGGCGGTCCTCGACGGCCCGGCCGGTCGGGACAGATGGGCGCCGCCGAGGGTCACCGAGTTGCGGTTGTCCGCGTTCGCGGGGCATCGGGGCGTCGGGCTCCCCGTCGGGGCGTGCACCCTCTTCGCCGGGCCCAGCGGGTGCGGCAAGTCGAGCGCGCTGCGGGCGTACGAGGCGCTCGCCCGGCTCGGCGGCGGCGCGCCGCTCGCCGCGGCGTTCCCGGATCCGGCGGCCTGTGTGCCCGAGCGCGCCCGGCCCGACCCGCAGCGCCGGCGCGGCTTCCGCATCGGCTGTACGACAGACGGTCCCGAAGGTCCGGTACGGCTCGACGTCGCCGTACAGGCCGAGCCCGAACTGCGCATCGTCGGAGAGCGGCTGACCGCGGGCGGACTCGTCCTCCTGGAGACGGCGCTGCGCGACCCGGGACGCCCCGCCGTACAGGCCGCCTGGCACACCGCGGGATCCGCACCGGTGACACGTGCCCCGCTCCCCGACGACCGGCTCGGCACCGCTCTGCTCCCGCTGCGCGTGGCCGGCAAGACCGACGGGCAGCGCCAGGTGCTCGCCGCGGCCGAACAGACGGTGGTCGCCCTGCGCTCGGTCTTCGCCTGCGACCCGTGTCCCGACCGGATGCGCGAGGCCGTCCCGCTGGGCTCCGGACGCCTGCTGCCCGGCTGCGACAACCTCGCCGAGGTGCTGTGGCGCACCCGCTCCGAATGCGGCCGCCGGCACGCCCGACTCGTCGCCGCGGTGCACGCCGGATGCGCCGGGCCCGTGGCCGACCTGGTCGCCGAACCGCTGGGCGACGGCACGGTACGGGCGCTGCTCGACCGCGGCGACGGAATCCGGACCGACCTCGGCCGACTCGGGGACGGTGAGCTGACATATCTCGCGCAGGCCCTGGTGCTGCTCACCGGCCCGGGCGTCCTGGACGTCGACACACCCGGCGAGGTCCCCGACGCCATGCGCGCCCTCACCGTCCTCGCCGACGGCTTCGACCGTGCGCTGGACGGTCGTCAGCGCACGGAACTGCTGCGGCTCGCCACCGGGATGTGCGGCCTCGGGCACATCCGCCTGGTGGGCGCGGTGAGCGACGCCTCGTGGGCCACGGAGGCCGAAGGAGTCACGGTGGTACACCTGAACCCGTGACGGAACACCTGGACGTGGCGAAACTGCAGCGCCGGCTGGCCGAGTTCGCGGCCGCGCGGAACTGGCAGCCGTACCACACCCCCAAGAACCTCGCGGCCGCCCTCAGCGTGGAGGCGT
Source organism: Streptomyces sp. HUAS 15-9 (assembly GCF_025642155.1). Taxonomy (NCBI): domain Bacteria; kingdom Bacillati; phylum Actinomycetota; class Actinomycetes; order Kitasatosporales; family Streptomycetaceae; genus Streptomyces; species Streptomyces qianjiangensis. The sequence continues at coordinate 6,797,528 of NZ_CP106798.1, forward strand.
CCGAACTGGTCGAGATCTTCCAGTGGTTGACGCCCGAGGAGTCCGCGCGCGTCATGGACGACCCCGACACCGCGCACCGCGTCACCGACGAGGTGGCCGACGTGCTCGCCTACCTCCTGCAGCTGTGCGAGGTGCTCGGCATCGAACCGCTGGCAGCCCTTGCCGCGAAGATCGACCGGAACGAGCGGAGGTTCCCGGTGCCGGGGGAGGGCGACACGTAGGGAATCCTTGATTCCGAAATCACTCTCCGGAGTCAAAATGTCGCCCGAATCCGAATTGTTGTCCACAGATTTCCGTCTTCCTCTGGCTTTCTGTCTCAGCCCCACTCACTCTGGGTAGTGGACAGAGGAGTTCGGGCGGAAGGCGTGCGCGAGCACGTCGGGCGGACGGGGACGGCCCATGGAAGCGATGCGGCTCATCGTGACGAGCAGAAGCGCCCTGGCGGGAAGCGGCGACGCTCCCCAGATCCTGGCGGAGGTGTGGCAGGCCCAGGCCCTGGCCCAGGCGATCGGCAGCCGCCTGGCCGTCTCCGGCCCACCCGAACTACGGGGCGAGGCACTGGGCCTGACCGAACTGGCGGGCCGCGGCTGCGGCGTCCTGGACGCACCGCAACTCGACCCGGGCGACCTGCGCGCCGCCCAGCTCACCGAACTGGACGACGCCCGCGAGACCCTCCTCGGCCTGGGCGGCCTACTCGGCGAGGTCGGCATCGCCCTCGTCGGCATGGCCAGCTCCGCGGACGACCAGGCGAGATACTGGCAGTGCATGGAGGCGATCGACGCGGCGGACGAATCCCGGGACCGAGTCCTGGAGATGCTCCGCAAACTGGCAGCCCGCGAGGAGGCACTACCGGAGAAGGAACCGGGCTGAGGGCGGCGGCCTCACCCACCCGGCAAGCGACGCGTGGTGCCGATGGGGTCGGCGGAGCCGTTGGCGTGCAGGATGGATGTATGGACCTTCGAATTTTCACCGAGCCCCAGCAAGGGGCGACCTACGACACCTTGCTCGCCGTGGCGAAGGCCACCGAGGACCTCGGGTTCGATGCCTTCTTCCGGTCGGACCACTACCTCCGGATGGGTGACGTCGACGGCCTTCCGGGACCTACCGACGCCTGGATCACGCTCGCCGGGCTGGCCCGTGAGACCAGGCGGATCCGTCTCGGCACCCTGATGACCGCCGCCACCTTCCGGCTGCCCGGCGTGCTCGCCATCCAGGTCGCCCAGGTCGACCAGATGTCCGGCGGCCGGGTCGAACTCGGCCTGGGCGCGGGCTGGTTCGAGCAGGAGCACAAGGCGTACGGCATCCCCTTCCCGAAGGAGAAGTTCGCCCGCCTGGAGGAGCAGCTGGCGATCGTCACCGGTCTGTGGGCGACCGAGGCCGGCAAGACCTTCGACTTCCACGGCACGCACTACGACCTCACCGACTCGCCCGCACTGCCCAAGCCCGCCCAGGCCAAGGTCCCGGTCCTGATCGGCGGACACGGCGCCACCCGCACTCCGCGCCTGGCCGCGCAGTACGCCGACGAGTTCAACATGCCGTTCGCCTCGATCGAGGACAGCGAGCGGCAGTTCGGGCGGGTGCGTGCCGCCGCGGAGGCCGAGGGTCGCAGGGCCGACGACCTGACCTACTCCAACGCCCTCGTCGTCTGCGTCGGCCGCGACGACCAGGAGGTCGCCCGCCGGGCCGCCGCGATCGGCCGCGAGGTCGACGAGCTGAAGACCAACGGTCTGGCCGGCTCCCCGGCCGAGGTGGTCGACAAGATCGGCCGGTACGCCGCGATCGGCTCGCAGCGCATGTACCTCCAGGTCCTCGACCTCACGGACCTGGACCACCTGGAGCTGATCTCCTCCCAGGTCCAGTCGCAGCTGTCCTAGGCACAACGGGCGCGGGCCTACGACGATCGGCCGTCGAGGGCATCACGACGGTCGGTCGTCGGTCCGCTACCGTATGAAAACCGCTGGTCAACGGCGCCCTGGCCAGGGAGACTCAGGGCATGTTCCTGACCATCGGCACCACCGGCACCCCGGAGCGCCCCGCCACCGACCTCGGCTTTCTGCTGCACAAGCATCCCGAGAAGGCGCAGGTGTTCTCCACCTCCTACGGCACGGCGCACGTCCTCTACCCAGAGGCGGACGCGGAACGCTGCACGGCGGCGCTCCTGCTGGAGGTGGATGCCGTGGCGCTGGTGCGGCGGGGCAAGGGCAAGGGCCGGGGCGGAGCCCCCGACGCGGCGCTCGCGCAGTATGTCAACGACCGCCCGTACGCCGCCTCCTCGCTGCTCGCCGTGGCGCTGAGCAGCGTCTTCTCCAGCGCGATGCGCGGCGTGTGCGCCGCCCGCCCGGAGCGCGCCACGCAGCCGCTGCCGCTGCGCGTGGAGGTGCCCGCGCTGCCCGCCCGCGGCGGCCCCGAGCTCGTACGACGCCTCTTCGAGCCGCTCGGCTGGACGGTGAGCGTCGAACCGGTGGCCCTGGACACCGCGTTCCCGCAGTGGGGCGACTCGCGCTATGTGCGGCTCGTCCTGGAGTCGGAGGCGCTGACCCTCGCCGAGGCGCTGCGGCACCTGTATGTGCTGCTGCCGGTCCTCGACGACGCCAAGCACTACTGGGTCGCCTCCGACGAGGTCGACAAGCTGCTGCGCGCCGGAGAGGGCTGGCTGCCCGGCCACCCGGAGCAGAAGCTCATCACCAGCCGCTATCTCTCCCGCCGCTGGTCGCTCACCCGGCAGGCGATGGAGCGCCTGGAGCTGGTACGCCTCGCGGAGGCGGACGACAGCGACGTCGAGGAGATCGACAACGCCGTCGAGGAGGACAGCGAGGCGGAGGAGAAGCCGACCCCGCTCGCCGTGCAGCGTCGGGACGCGATCATCGCCGCGCTCGGCGAGTCCGGTGCCGCCCGGGTCCTCGACCTCGGCTGCGGACAGGGCCAGTTGGTGCAGGCGCTGCTCAAGGACCCGCGGTTCACCGAGATCGTCGGCGTCGATGTGTCGATGCGGGCGCTCACCATCGCCGGACGGCGGCTGAAGCTGGACCGGATGGGAGAGCGGCAGGCCTCGCGCGTCAGGCTCCAGCAGGGGTCGCTCGCCTACACAGACAGCCGGCTCAAGGGCTACGACGCCGCCGTGCTCAGCGAGGTCATCGAGCACCTCGACCTGCCCCGGCTGCCCGCCCTGGAATACGCGGTGTTCGGCGCCGCCCGGCCGCGCACGGTCCTCGTGACGACCCCGAACGTCGAGTACAACGTCCGCTGGGAGTCCCTCCCGGCCGGGCACGTCCGGCACGGCGACCACCGCTTCGAGTGGACCCGCGAGGAGTTCCGCACCTGGGCCGGGGTGGTGGCCGAACGGCACGGCTACGACGTCGAGTTCCGGCCCGTCGGACCCGACGACCCCGAGGTGGGCCCGCCCACGCAGATGGCCGCGTTCAGCATCAGGACCACCAACGAGAAGGAGGCGAAGGCGGCATGACAGAGACACGCAAGGCACGGGTGCTCCCCGTCACCGACCTCTCCCTCGTGGTGCTCGTCGGCGCCTCCGGCTCGGGCAAGTCCACCTTCGCCCGCCGCCACTTCAAGCCCACCGAGATCATCTCCTCGGACTTCTGCCGCGGTCTGGTCTCCGACGACGAGAACGACCAGAGCGCGACGACGGACGCCTTCGACGTCCTGCACTACATCGCCGGCAAGCGGCTGGCCGCCGGCCGCCGTACCGTCGTCGACGCCACCAGCGTGCAGCAGGACAGCCGGCGTCAGCTGATCGAACTGGCGAGGAAGTACGACGTGCTGCCCATCGCCATCGTCCTCGACACCCCCGAGGAGGTGTGCGCCGAGCGCAACGCGGCGCGCACCGACCGGGCGGACATGCCGCGCCGGGTGATCCAGCGGCACATCCGTGAACTCCGCCGCTCCATCAGACACTTGGAGCGCGAGGGCTTCCGCAAGGTGCACATCCTGCGCGGGGTCGAGGAGGCCGACGGCGCCACCGTCGTCACCGAGAGGCGCTTCAACGACCTGACCCACCTCACCGGCCCCTTCGACGTCATCGGCGACATCCACGGCTGCGCCTCGGAACTGGAGTCGCTGCTCGGCAAGTTGGGCTACAGCGACGGCGTGCACCCCGAGGGCCGTACGGCCGTCTTCGTCGGCGACCTCGTCGACCGCGGCCCGGACACCCCCGGCGTGCTGCGCCGCGTGATGTCCATGGTCGCGTCGGGCAACGCGCTGTGCGTGCCCGGCAACCACGAGAACAAGTACGGCCGTTACCTCAAGGGCCGCAAGGTGCAGCACACCCACGGGCTCGCCGAGACCATCGAGCAGATGGAGGGTGAGAGCGAGGAGTTCACGGCACAGGTCAAGGAGTTCCTCGACGGCCTCGTCAGCCACTACGTCCTCGACGGCGGCCGGCTCGTTGTCTGCCACGCGGGTCTGCCGGAGCGGTACCACGGGCGGACGTCCGGCCGGGTGCGCTCGCACGCCCTGTACGGCGACACGACGGGGGAGACGGACGAGTTCGGGCTGCCGGTGCGCTACCCGTGGGCCGAGGACTACCGGGGCCGGGCCGCCGTGGTCTACGGCCACACACCGGTGCCGGAGGCCACGTGGCTCAACAACACCATCTGCCTGGACACCGGTGCCGTCTTCGGCGGCAAGCTCACCGCGCTGCGCTGGCCGGAGCGGCAGCTGGTCGACGTACCGGCCGAGCGGGTCTGGTACGAGCCGGCCAAGCCGCTGCGCAGCGAGGCGCCCGGCGGGCACGACGGGCGGCCGCTGGACCTGGCGGACGTGCACGGCCGAAGGGTCGTGGAGACACGGCACGCGGGCCGGGTCGCGGTCCGCGAGGAGAACGCGGCGGCGGCCCTGGAGGTCATGAGCCGCTTCGCGATCGACCCGCGCCTGCTGCCGTACCTCCCGCCGACCATGGCGCCGACGGCCACGAGTCACATGGAGGGCTACCTGGAGCACCCGGCGGAGGCCTTCGCGCAGTACGCGCAGGACGGCGTCGCCCGGGTCGTGTGCGAGGAGAAGCACATGGGCTCACGGGCCGTGGCCCTGGTGTGCCGGGACGCCGAGGCGGCACGCAAGAAGTTCGGCGTGGACGGTCCCACCGGGTCGCTCTACACCCGTACCGGCCGTCCCTTCTTCGACGACGAGGCCGTGACCGAGGAGATCCTCGGACGCGTCCGCTCGGCGATCGGCGAGGCGGGCCTCTGGGACGAACTCGACACGGACTGGCTGCTGCTCGACGCCGAGCTGATGCCGTGGTCGCTGAAGGCGTCCGGACTGCTGCGTTCGCAGTACGCGGCCGTGGGTGCCGCCTCCGGCGCGGTGTTCCCTGGCGCGCTGGCCGCTCTGGAGGGCGCGGCGGCACGCGGTGTGGACGTGACCGGGCTGCTCTCCCGGCAGCGCGAGCGGGCCGCCGACGCGGCCGCGTTCACGGACGCGTACCGCCGCTACTGCTGGACCACGGACGGCCTGGACGGGGTGCGTCTCGCCCCGTTCCAGATCCTGGCCGTACAGGACCGCAGCCTGGCCGCGCTGCCGCACGACGAGCAGCTCGCGCTGATCGACCGGCTCGTCGAGCACGACGGCACCGGGCTGCTGCAGAACACCCGGCGGCTGTACGTCGACACCGGCGACCCCGAGTCGGTGCGGGCGGGTGTCGACTGGTGGCTGGAGATGACCGGCCGGGGCGGCGAGGGCATGGTCGTCAAGCCGGTCGGCGCGGTGGTGCGCAGTGACGAGGGCCGTCTGGTCCAGCCGGGCATCAAGTGCCGGGGACGTGAGTACCTGCGGATCATCTACGGACCCGAGTACACCCGTCCGGACAACCTGGACCGGCTGCGCAAGCGGTTCCTCAACCACAAGCGGTCACTCGCGATCCGCGAGTACGCGCTGGGGCTGGAGGCCCTGGACCGGCTGGCGGAGGGCGAGCCGCTGTGGCGGGTGCACGAGGCCGTGTTCGGGGTGCTGGCCCTGGAGTCGGAGCCGGTGGACCCGCGCTTGTGAACCGTCCCACCCGCCCTTGTGCCTCACACGTATGTGTCCATATGGTGAAACGCCTTGCGACGTACGTGTGTTCGGAACACCGGAGGGAGTGAGGGACATGGAGATCAAGAAGGTGGTCGTCCGCGAGGACCGGAGCACCAGCCGCCGGCCGGCGATCCTGGAGAAGCGGCCGACCCGCTGACCGAAGGGGCGGTATGCGCGTTCACCTGGTGACGATGCCCTGGCATCCGATCGACCTCCCCTCGCTGCAAGTGGGCCTGCTGCACCGACTGGTGCGGCGGGCCCGCCCGGCCGACGAGGTGACCGAGTTCCACGGCTCCCTGCGCTGGGCCGAGTTCCTCCTGGAGCACTCCGGAGGACGGCTGCGTCCGGGCGACTATGTGGCGGTCGGCAGCGACTCGATCTTCCACGGCCTCGGCGACTGGGTGTTCTCGGGCGTCCTGTACGACGACCCCGACTGGGGCTCGGCCCGGCTGCGCGCCTACGCCGCGGACCGGGACGTCTTCATCGACACCGCCCTCGAGATGCGGCCGTACGCGGCCGGATTCATCGACGAGTGCGCCGCCGAGGTGCTCGCGGCCGAGCCCGACGTGGTCGGGTTCACCACCACGTTCATGCAGAACGTGTCCTCCCTGGCGCTGGCCCGTGAGCTCAAGCGCCGCCGCCCGGAGCTGACCGTCGTCTTCGGCGGCAGCAACTGCGACGGCCCCATGGGCCACGCCCTGCACCGCAACCACCGGTTCGTGGACCATGTGGTGCGCGGCGAGGGGGAGTACGCCTTACCGGCGCTCCTGCGGCATGTGGACGCGGGCACCCCGCCCGTGGACGTCCCCGGCCTGTGCTGGTGGGACGGGGACATGTCCCGGGCCAACACCGAGACCCGGCGCACGGTGGCGCCCGCCGACATACCCTCACCCGACTACGACCAGTGGCAGGCCGCCCTGGAGCCCTCGCCGGTGCTGGAGTACGTCCACCCCAAACTGGTGGTCGAGGGGGCCCGGGGCTGCTGGTGGGGCGAGAAGCACCACTGCACCTTCTGCGGGCTCAACGGCTCGTCCATGGCCTTTCGCGCCAAGCCGGGCGAGCGGCTGTGGGAGGAGATCGACCGCCTCGTACGACGGCACCGCATCCTCGACATCGTCACCGTCGACAACATCATCGACATGGCCTACTTCCGGGACTTCCTCCCGCGTGTCGTCGACAGCGGCTGGGACCTGCGGCTGCACTACGAGGTCAAGTCCAACCTCACCCCCGACCAGCTCCGCCTCCTCGGCCGCTCGGGCACCGTGCACATCCAGCCCGGCATCGAGAGCCTGGGCAGCCGCGTGCTCGACCTCATGGACAAGGGCGTGAGCGGCGCCCGCAACATCCGCACCCTCCGGGAGTGCGAGAACCACTCGCTCACCTGCTCCTGGAACCTCCTGTACGGCTTCCCCGGCGAGAGTGCCGAGGACTACGCCCATGTCGTCGACCAGCTCCCGGCGCTCGTCCATCTGCAGCCGCCCAGCGGCGCCCACCGCATCCAGCTGGAGCGGTTCAGCCCGCACTTCACCGACCGGGCCCTGGGCTTCGGCAAGCGGCGCCCGGCCGCGATGTACCAGCACGTCTACGACCTGCCCGAGGACGAACTGGCCGACCTCGTCTACCTGTTCGACACGGAGGACGCGGGCATCGGGGGGGAGACGGAGCACCGGCTCAAGGCGGCCGTGGCGCAGTGGCGCGCCGGACATCACACCTCACGGCTGCTGTTCGAGGAAACCGAGGGAGACGAAGGAGGGGGAGCGGACGCCCTCCTGGTGCACGACCGGCGCCACGGCCGGCCGTCGGCCACCCACCGCTTCACCGGCTGGGCGGCGGCCGCGCTGCGCCGCCTGGAGGACGGGCGCACCGAGTCCGCGCTGCACCGGCTGCTGACGGCGGACGGCCACTCCGTCAGCCCCGAAGCCCTGCGTGAATGGCTCCAACACACCTTCGCCCTAGGCCTGTTGTTCCGTGACGGCCGGACCTATGTCTCCCTGCCCACCTGGGACGAGACGGTCCGTGTGCCCGACGGGGCAGGGGTCGCCGGATGACCGGGCTGCCCACCGCCGTCCCGCACCGGGTCACCGGCCGCCGGGTCGAGGTGACCGAGCCGCTTCGCCTGGGCGCGGGCGGGCAACGCACTGCGGTGGCAGTGCAGTTCCTGCGCGAGTGCCAGAGCCTCGGGCTCCGGGTGGGCTGGACGGCGGCCGACAGGGAGACGCCGTACGACATCGGGCTGCTGCGCCATCTGTCCCCGCCCGCTCAAGTGTCCGATGAGCCAGGTGAATTGAGAGAGTGGCGGGCGGGGTATGCGTACGGGATGCTCTACCACCGCCGTGGCCCGGACTTCGTCGCCGTCATGGACCGCAGGGAGCCCGGCACCGCCGTACGGCTCACCCTCGACCACCCCGATCTGCTCTCCGCCTTCCACACCCTGCTGAACCCCACGCCGCTCGACGAACTGGACCCCGGCCCGCGCGAGGCCGCGGGACTGCTGGCCGCAGAGCGGCTGGCCCTGGTCACCGACGGATGGGCGGTGGCCCTGCCGCCACGTATCGGCCGCTGGCCCGTGCCCTGCACGGGGATCTGAGGGGTGGCCGCGGCAACCGCCGAGGCCCGGCCGCTCCCGCTGCGGCGGCAGCGGGCCTTCGTGCTGCTGTGCGGCGAGCAGATCGCCGGCTCCGTCGGACGCCAGGTCACCGCCCTCGCGGTGGCGCTGCTCGCGGTGACCGATCTGGGCACGGGGCCGTTCGGGGCGGCCGCGGTGCTCGCGCTGACCTATCTGCCGGGGGCCCTGCTCAGTCCGTTCGCCGGAGTGCTCGTCGACCGGGTGCGGCTGCGCCGGCTGCTCGTCGTGGTCACCGCCGCACAGGCACTGGTCGTGGGCTCGGTCCCGCTCGTGAACACCCTGGGCGGAGTCGGCCGTCCACAGCTGTACGGCGTCGCCGTCGTCTCCGGCGCGCTGACCTTCACCCTCTCGGTCGCCCTGCAGACGGCTCTGCCCCGGGTCGTCGCGCCGGACCGGCTGCTGTCCGCCAACTCCGCGCTCACCGGGGCCCGTACGGCCGGACTGATCGGCGGCCCGGCACTCGGCGGTGTGCTGGTCGGAATCCTCGGCCCCGCCCCGGCCCTGCTGGCCGGCAGTGCGGCCTACGCCGTCGAGGCGTTGCTCCTGCTGGCCCTGCCCGCGGCACTGAACGACCCGGCCGAACCGAGGGGCGCGCAGTCGCCGGCCTCCCTGCTCCGCACGGGACTTGAGGTGCTGCGCGGTGAACCGAGGCTGCGCCTGATGGTCCTCGCGGGCGCCGGGCTCAACCTCGGCAGCGGTGCGTCGGGCGCGCTCCTCGTGTTCTACGCGACCCGTGATCTCGCCCTTTCCGCCTGGCAGTTGGGCATTTCGTACGCCGTGCACAGCGCGGCCACGCTGGCGGGCGTGGGTGTCGCCGGCCGCTTCGCCCGGACGGCGGGGCTGTGGTCGGCCACCAGGATCTGCGCCCTGCTGGCGGGCGGCGCGGTCTTTCTGATCCCGGCGGCCTCGCTGGGCCCCGCGTTTGAGCTGCTGCTCGGCTACCAGGCCTGTTACGGGCTCGCCGTCACCGTCTGGGCGATCTCCATGACCACGCTGCAGCAGCTCGTCACACCGGACGGCATGCGCGGCCGTGTCGCCGGGTTCGTACAGGCTGCCCTCCTCGGGACGGTGCCGGTCGGAGCGCTGGCGGGCGGCGCGCTGGCCGCCGGGATCGGCAACGTGCCCGTGCTCCTCGGGTCGGCGGTGGTGGCGCTGCTGGCGGCGGCGAGCCTGTGGACGCCGGGCGTCAGCCGACCAGCCGCAGTCGCTGCCCGCACACCCGAACCCGGATCGTCTGCCCCCAGGTGAGCTCCAGCGCGTCGCTCTCGATCCCGTCGCCGAAGGCGATCAGCCGATCGGACTCGACGGTGACCGACAGGGCCTGGGCGGCCGCGAGTTCGCCCGCCACCAGGGACGTTCCGGTGGCCGGTGACGGCCAGGCCTCCCGTACGAACCACAGCAGCCGGTCCTCGCCGGGGGAGGGGAGCGCGAGCCGGCTGGCCCGCTCCTGCCACACCGACCGGAGCCACCCGGTGGCCCCGGTCCCGGTTCCCACCAGCACCCCGGACGAGGCCTGGGCCTCGACGACACCCCCGTCGCCGTCGAGGCCCAGGCGGTACCGGGCGGTCTGATGTCCGGCCGCCCCCAGATAGATCTCGTTGAGCGCGACCAGGCGCTGTGTGTCGTCCGCGACGGCCTCGACCATGGTGAGCTCGTCGGCGCCGGTGCCCCGGGCCAAAGCGGCCGGCAGCAGCGCCGCCGCGTCCGCGGGCCGGTGCCGTACGAGCACACCGGGGTTGCGGCCCGGATCGGAGTCGATGCCCAGCACCGGCTGGCCCGCGAGGTACTTGGCGGCGTTCGCCACCAGCCCGTCCTGGCCCACCACCACGACCACGTCCTCGGGCGCGAACAGGAAACGGTCCAGGTCGGCCCGCTCCACCCGGCTCTGCCGCCAGGTCAGCGGGACCGCCGAGGCGACCTCGGCCAGCGCGCGGCGCGTGCGGTGGTGGCGTTCGGCGACCTCGTCGATGTCACGGCCGCGGGAGGCCAGGAAGAACGCGGCCTGGCCGTGCGTGCCGTGCCGGGCCACCAACTCCTCGTACTCCGTGGTGCGATGGACCAGCACGGCACGCGGGGCGAGACTCATTCCTCCGTCCCGGTACCGCCGAGCTTCGCCAGCAGCCCGGTGAGCACGTCCGGCGACACGGTCACGCTGTCGATCCGAGGCAGGTTCTCCGCCAGCCGGGTGGCGGTCAGGGCCTGCAGCGTCGCGACACCGTCGACTCCGGCGTCCGCGTGCACCCGCAGCCACGCGGCCTGCGCCTGTGCCCGCGCCTCACCCACCTCGCGCGCCCCCTCGGCCTCGGCGCGGGCGAGTCGTGTGGATCGGGCCGCCTCCGCCTCCGCCAGCCGGGCCGTCCGCGCGGCCTCCGCCTCGGCGAGCAGCCCGGTTCGCCGCGCCTCGGCGTCGGCCAGTCGCACCGACCGGTCCGCCTCCGCCTCCGCGAGCTTCACCGACCGGGCCGCCTCGGCCTCGGCGAGCCGGACCGTCCGGGCCGCCTCCGCCTGGGCGCGCACCGCGTCGGCCGCCGCGTGCTCCTCGGCCTCGCGGCGCGTGTTCGTGCCGCGCTGCTCGACCAACTGCTCCTCGCGGCGGGCGAGTTCGATCTGGCTGGCCAGCTCGTTCTCGGCGATCGTCCGCTCCCGCTCGACGGCCACCGCCCGCCGCTCGTAGGTGGCCCGGTCGGCCTCCTGCTGGATCTGCTCACGAGCCGGGGTGCGCAGCGCCCGCTCCACCTCGGGCTCGGGCCGCAGCGCCATCACCCGGACGGCGACGACCTCGAGGCCGATGGCCGGCAGCCGGGGCTCATTGCCCAGCCCCTCCTCGATCCGCTCGCGCACCGCGCTCACCCCGTCGGCCAGCGCCGACGACAGCGGCGTACGGGCGAGCACGGCCAGCGCGTGCTGCTGCGCCGTCTCGGTGAGCAGCGTGCCCAGCTGCTCCAGGGGCGCGCCCCGCCACACGCCCGTGTCGGGGTCGATCGAGAAGTCCAGACGGGCGGCCGCGACGGCCGGATCACCGATCCGGTAGGTGACCGTCGCCTGCACGGCCACGTCCTGGAAGTCGGACGTGCGGGCGTGGAAGGTCATCGCCAGTTCACGGTCGTCGACCGGCACCTCCGAGAGCGCGGCGGTCAGCGAGCGGTACCAGAAGCTGAGCCCCGGGCCGTCGTGCGCGAGCTTCCCCGACCGGTGGTGTCTGATGTGCGCCGTCGGGGCGCCGCGCAGATGGCGCCAGCCGAGGCGCCTGGTGATGTCGGCCATGGGACCCCCTCCTATTTTCGTCATATAGACGATAAACGGAGGAGGTGCTTGTCGTCAACGGGACGAAAAACAAGAAGATTCCGATACGGTCGAGCAGAGGGTGAATGCGGTCCTCAATGGTCAGGATGGAGACATGGGATTCCACGTCGACTCCGAGGCCGGGCGGCTGCGCCGCGTCATCCTGCACCGGCCGGACCTCGAGCTCAAAAGGCTCACCCCCAGCAACAAGGACGCACTTCTCTTCGACGACGTGCTGTGGGTGCGCCGGGCGCGCGCCGAGCATGACGGGTTCGCCGACGTGCTGCGCGACCGCGGCGTCACCGTCCATCTCTTCGGTGACCTGCTCGCCGAGACCCTGGAGATCCCCGAGGCCAGGACGCTCGTCCTGGACCGGGTCTTCGACGAGAAGGAGTACGGCCCCCTCGCCACCGACCACCTCCGGGCGGCCTTCGAGACCCTGCCCGCGCGCGACCTGGCCGCGGCCCTGGTCGGCGGCATGACCAAGCGGGAGTTCCTGGACGCGCACGAGGAGCCGACCTCCGTCCGCTTCCATGTGATGGACCTGGACGACTTCCTCCTCGGCCCGCTCCCGAACCACCTCTTCACCCGGGACACCTCTGCCTGGATCTACGACGGGGTCGCCATCAACGCCATGCGCCTGCCCGCCCGGCAGCGCGAGACCGTGCACTTCGAGGCGATCTACCGGCACCATCCGCAGTTCCGGGACGAAGCGTTCCGTGTCTGGTCGGCGGGCCAGGCCGACTACCCGTCCACCATCGAGGGCGGCGACGTCCTGGTGATCGGCAACGGCGCCGTCCTGATCGGCATGAGCGAGCGCACCACCCCGCAGGCCGTGGAGATGCTCGCGCACAAGCTGTTCGCGGCGGGCTCGGCGCGCACGATCGTCGCGCTCGACATGCCCAAGCGGCGCGCCTTCATGCACCTCGACACCGTGATGACGATGGTCGACGGCGACACCTTCACCCAGTACGCGGGGCTCGGCATGCTCCGCTCGTACACCATCGAACCCGGCGCCGTGGACAAGGAGCTCAAGGTCACCGACCACCCGCCGGAGCACATGCACCGGGCGATCGCCGCCTCCCTCGGGCTGAGCGAGATCCGCGTCCTGACCGCCACCCAGGACGTGCACGCGGCCGAGCGCGAGCAGTGGGACGACGGCTGCAACGTCCTCGCCGTCGAGCCCGGCGTCGTCGTCGCCTACGAGCGCAACTCCACCACCAACACGCATCTGCGCAAGCAGGGCATCGAGGTCATCGAGATCCCGGGCAGCGAACTGGGCCGGGGTAGAGGTGGGCCGCGCTGCATGAGCTGTCCCGTAGAACGGGAAGCTGTATAGAAATGTGGTCGGTCGTATAGACTTCCAGCCGTCCCGTGTTCTCGTACCCCTGGAGCGCCCCCCATGGCGACAGTCCCGACCGCCCTCGCCGGCCGCCACTTCCTCAAGGAACTGGACTTCACCCAGGAGGAGTTCCGCGGCCTGGTCGAGCTGGCCGCGGAGCTGAAGGCCGCCAAGAAGGCGGGGGCCGAGACGCAGTACCTGCGGGGCAGGAACATCGCGCTGGTCTTCGAGAAGACCTCGACGCGCACCCGGTGCGCGTTCGAGGTCGCCGCCGCCGACCAGGGCGCCTCGACGACGTATCTCGACCCCTCCGGCTCGCAGCTGGGCCACAAGGAGTCGGTCAAGGACACCGCCCGGGTCCTCGGGCGGATGTTCGACGCCATCGAGTACCGCGGGCACGGACAGGGCGTCATCGAGGAACTGGCCGCCTTCGCCGGGGTCCCCGTCTACAACGGCCTCACCGACGAGTGGCACCCCACCCAGATGCTCGCCGACGTGCTCACCATGACCGAGCACAGCGACAAGCCGCTCACCGACATCGCCTTCGCCTATCTCGGCGACGCCCGCTACAACATGGGCAACTCCTACCTCGTCACCGGCGCCCTGCTCGGCATGGACGTCCGGATCGTCGCGCCCCGCCTGCTGTGGCCGGACGACACCATCGTCGAGGTGGCCCAGCAGCTCGCCGGTGCCTCCGGCGCCCGGATCACGCTCACCGACGACGTGAAGGAGGGCGTGCGCGGCGCCGACTTCATCGCCACCGACGTATGGGTGTCGATGGGCGAGCCCAAGGAGGTCTGGGACGAGCGCATAGCGCTGCTGGGCCCGTACGCCGTGACCATGGACGTGCTCCGCGCCACCGGCAACGAGCAGGTGAGGTTCCTGCACTGCCTGCCCGCCTTCCACGACCTCGGCACCGCCGTCGGCCGTGAGATCCACGAGCGGCACGGACTGACCGAGCTCGAGGTCACCGACGAGGTGTTCGAGTCCGAGTACTCCCTCGTCTTCGACGAGGCGGAGAACCGGATGCACACCATCAAGGCCGTCCTCGTGGCAACCCTCGGGCGGCCTGCCTCACACGTCCTTGCCTGACCGGCCTCACCAGGCCTTATCCTGTCCGGCGGCGCGGCGCCACCCCTGCCGCGGCCGCCGCAGCGACCGACACCGGATCGCGCCCGCACCACCAGAAACGAGCACCATCCGCATGCCCGCTCAGCCCACCAGGCCGCGCATCAAGTCCCCCGCCCTGCTGGTCGCCGAATCCGGCGCCGACCGCGAAGGCCACGGCCTCAAGCGCACGATGGGCCTCTTCCAGCTGATCTGCTTCGGCATCGGCGCGATCGTCGGCACCGGCATCTTCGTCGGTCTGTCCGACTCGGTCGCCCAGGCCGGTCCCGCGGTCGTCGTCTCCTTCGTCCTCGCCGCGATCACCTGCGTCTTCACCGCCTTCTCCTTCGCCGAGCTGGGCGGCGCGATCCCGGTCTCCGGATCGTCGTACTCCTTCGCCTACGCGGGCCTCGGCGAGTCCACCGCCTTCCTGGTCGGCTGGTGCCTGCTCCTCGAGTACGGCATCTCGATCTCGGCCGTCGCCGTCGGCTGGAGCCAGTACGTCAACGAACTGCTGCACAGCCTCACCGGCCTGCAGCTCCCGGCCGCGCTCTCGGCCGGTCCGGCCGACGGCGGGATCGTCAACGTCCCCGCCGTGATCGTCATCGCCCTCGCCTCCGTGCTGCTGGTGCGCGGTGCGCGCGAGAGCGCCCGGGCCACCGCCGCCATGGCCGCGGTCAAGCTCGCCATCCTCGTCGCCTTCTGCGCCATCGGCTACAGCGCCTTCAAGCACGGCAACCTCACCCCGTTCTCCCCGGCCGGGCTCGGCGGCGTCGGCGCCGGCACCACGGCCGCGTTCTTCTCGTACATCGGCTTCGACGCGATCACCACCGCCGGCGAGGAGGCGAAGAACCCGCGCCGCGACATCCCGGTCGCCATCCTCGTGTGCATGGGCCTGGTCACCCTGCTGTACTGCGCGGTCGCCGTCGCCGCCATCGGCGCCATCGGCGGCGACCAGGTCGCGAACCGGCCCGCCGCCCTCTCCTACGTCGTCAACCAGGTCACCGGCTCGGCGATCGGCGGCGGGGTCATCGCCTTCGGCGCGGTGGTCGCCATCGCCTCCGTCGTGCTCGCCGTGATGTACGGCCAGACCCGCATCCTGATGTCGATGTCCCGGGACGGACTCATCCCGCGCGTCTTCGAGAAGGTGTCGCCCCGGACCTCCACGCCCGTCGCCGGCACCCTGATCGTCGCGGTCGTCTTCGCGCTCCCGGCGGCCCTCGCCCCGCTGGACGCCGTGATGAACCTGTGCACCATCGGCACGCTCGCCATCATGGCCGTCGTCAACATCACGGTGATCGCCCTGCGCCGCCGCGAACCGGCCCTCGCCCGCTCCTTCCGGGTGCCGCTCTACCCGGTCGTCCCGCTGCTCGGCGTCGGCTTCTGCCTGTACCTCATGTACGAGACGGGCTGGACGACCTGGATCCAGTTCGCGGTGTTCCTCGCGGCCGGATTCCTGGTGTACGTCCTCTACGGCCGCCGGAACTCCACGCTCACCGAGGCGCCGGACGCCGAGGTCACGCGGGACGCCGCTGACGCGGTACCACAGGGAGTCTGAACCAGACCGCCTTGCCCGACTCGGTCGGGCGGTGGCCGCAGGACGAGCTCAGGGCGCGGAGCAGCAGCAGACCGCGCCCGTGCTCCTGCCAGGGATCGGGCTGCTCGACGACGGGCCGGGTCAGATGGCCGGGCGGCGCCGGGTCCGGGTCGTGCACCTCGACCTGGCAGCCGGTCGGCCGCAACTCCACCACCAGCTCTATCGGGCCGTTGCCCGAGGTGTGCTCCACCGCGTTGGCGACCAGCTCGGCCGTGAGCAGCTCGGCGGTGTCGCTGTCGGCCGCATGCTCCAGTTCCGCCAGTGCCGTACGGACCAGCGCACGCGCCACGGGCACCGCGGCGGCGGTGTGCGGCAGCGCGATGCGCCACGAGGCTGGGGTGGAGGGGCGTTCGTACAAGACGGTTCCGTTCATGGAGCAGGCTGTCCTGCTTTCAACCCAAGAGATGGTACGGCGCCCCGCTTCAGCGTCTGTCGAGGGGCACCGCAGGGGGCCTGTGGCCCCGGTAACGGGCGGCTTACCCGCTACCACGACCCGCCCACCGCGGCCGCTCCCACTGTTACCTCCCTGTCGACGACCCGTGACCGGCGTGACCGCACTCGGCCGAACGCGCCACTCGTGTCGCGTGCCCGTGACGACAGTCATAAATGGGTGATAGCTTCATGGGGTAGAGCTACGTGAGGCACCGCCGCCCTGGGAGGCCGCCGTCATGAGTCCCTTCACCGGCTCCGCCGCCCGCACCTCCGACTGGGAGCACCTGCGGGTCAAGATCGCCGACGGAGTCGCCACCGTCACCCTCGCGCGCCCCGAGAAACTCAACGCCCTCACCTTCGGCGCCTACGCCGACCTGCGCGACCTGCTCGCCGAGCTGTCCCGCGAGAGGTCGGTCCGCGCCCTGGTGCTGACCGGCGAGGGCCGCGGCTTCTGCTCCGGCGGCGACGTCGACGAGATCATCGGCGCGACACTGTCCATGGATACCGCGCAGCTCCTCGACTTCAACCGGATGACCGGGCAGGTCGTACGGGCCGTACGGGAGTGCCCGTTCCCGGTGATCGCGGCGGTGCACGGGGTGGCGGCCGGAGCGGGAGCGGTACTCGCCCTCGCGGCCGACTTCCGCATCGCCGACCCCACGGCCCGCTTCGCCTTCCTCTTCACCCGCGTGGGCCTGTCCGGCGGTGACATGGGCGCGGCCTATCTGCTGCCCCGCGTGGTCGGCCTCGGCCACGCGACCCGCCTCCTGATGCTCGGCGAGCCGGTGCGGGCGGCGGAGGCCGAGCGGATCGGCCTGATCAGCGAACTGACCGAGGAGGGCCACACCGACGAGACCGCCCTCGCCCTGGCCCACCGCCTCTCCAACGGCCCGGCCCTCGCCTACGCCCAGACGAAGGCCCTGCTCGCAGCAGAGCTGGACATGCCGCTGGCCGCGGCGGTGGAGCTGGACGCCTCGACACAGGCGCTGCTGATGAACGGCGAGGACTACGCGGAGTTCCACGCGGCGTTCACGGAGAAGAGGCCCCCGAAGTGGAGGGGGCGGTGACCGTGGGAGCCGACGGGACGGTGCCAACCCCAGGGGCGCGGGGAACTGCGCGACAAGCCACACACAACCCGCAGCCGCCCGACACGACAAGCCACCCCCTACGCGTAGCGATCATCGGCGGCGGCCCCGGCGGCCTGTACTCCGCCGCCCTGCTCAAGCGCCTCGACCCCGCCCGCGAAATCACCGTCTGGGAACGCAACGCCCCCGACGACACCTTCGGCTTCGGAGTGGTCCTCTCCGACGAAACCCTGGGCGGCATCGAACACGCCGACCCGGTGGTCTACGAGGCCCTCCAGAAGCACTTCGTCCGCTGGGACGACATCGACATCGTCCACCACAACACCCGCCAAACCTCCGGAGGCCACGGCTTCGCGGCCCTGGGCAGAAAACGCCTCCTGGAAATCCTGCACGAGCGCTGCCGCAACCTGGGCGTGGAGCTGCGCTTCCGCAGCGAGGCACCGTACCCGGCCTGGCTCGCCGAGGCATACGACCTCGTCATCGCCGCCGACGGGGTGAACAGCACCACCCGCGAGGCCTACACCCATGTGTTCCAGCCCCATGTGACCACCCACCACTGCCGCTATATCTGGCTGGCAGCCGACTTCGCCTTCGACGCCTTCCGCTTCGAGATCGCCGAGACCGAGCACGGCGTGATGCAACTGCACGGCTACCCTTACGCCCGCCCGTCTCCCGACCACCACCCCTCATCGAGGCCCTCCGGGCCCCAGAATCAATTCGGCGCCTCCACCGTGATCGTCGAGATGCGCGAGGAGGTGTGGCGGGCCGCCGGGTTCGACGAACTCGGTGAGCGGGAGTCGGTCGAGCGCTGCGCGAAGCTCTTCTCGGAAGCGCTGGGCGGACGGCCCCTGCGCTCCAACAAGTCCGCCTGGATCAACTTCCGTACCGTCGTCAACGAACACTGGTCCTACGGCAACATCGTCCTCCTCGGCGACGCCGCCCACACCGCCCACTTCTCCATCGGTTCCGGCACCAAGCTGGCAGTCGAGGACGCCCTCGCGCTCGCCGCCTGTCTGGAGGAACAGCCCACCCTGGCCGAGGCGTTGACGGCCTACGAGGCCGAGCGCAGACCCGTCGTCGCCTCCACCCAGCGCGCCGCCCGCGCCAGCCTGGAGTGGTTCGAGAACATCGCGCTGTACCTGCGCCAGCCGCCCCGCCAGTTCGCCTTCAACCTGCTCACCCGCAGCCGCCGCGTCACCCACGACAACCTCAGGCTGCGCGACACCGGCTTCACCGAGTCCGTGGAGCGCGAGTTCGGCTGCCCGCCCGGCACGCCCCCGATGTTCACCCCCTTCCGGCTGCGCGGCCTGACCCTGCGCAACCGGGTCGTTGTCTCACCCATGGACATGTACTCATCGGTCGATGGCATCCCGGGTGACTTCCACCTCGTCCACCTGGGCGCCCGCGCCCTCGGCGGTGCCGGTCTGGTGATGACCGAGATGGTGTGCGTCAGCGAGGAGGGCCGGATCACCCCCGGCTGCGCCGGCCTCTACACCGGCGGACAGGGCGAGGCCTGGCGGCGGATCACCGAGTTCGTGCACGACCGGTCACCGGGCACCGCGATCGGCGTACAGCTCGGCCACAGCGGGCGCAAGGGCTCGACGAAGCTGATGTGGGAGGGTATGGACGAACCCCTGCCCGACGGCAACTGGCCGCTCGTGGCCGCATCCCCGCTCCCGTACAAGCCCGAGAGCCAGACCCCACGCCAGCTCTCCCGAGCCCAACTCACGGACATCCGGGAACAGTTCACCTCCGCCGCCTGGCGTGCCGCCCGCGCCGGATTCGATCTGCTCGAACTCCACTGCGCCCACGGCTATCTGCTCTCCGGCTTCCTCTCCCCGCTGACCAACCGGCGTACCGACGCCTACGGCGGCTCTCTGGAGAAGCGGCTGCGCTTCCCACTGGAGGTCTTCGACGCCGTACGAGGGGTGTGGCCGGAGGAGCGGCCCATGACCGTGCGTATCTCCGCCACCGACTGGGCCGAGGGCGGCACCACGGCCGAGGACGCCGTCGAGATCGCCCGCGCCTTCGCCGCGCACGGCGCCGACGCGATCGATGTGTCGACCGGGCAGGTGGTGGCCGAGGAGGAGCCGGAGTACGGGCGGTCGTACCAGACGCCGTTCGCCGACCGGATCCGGCACGAGGTGCGCGTCCCGGTCGTCGCGGTCGGCGCGATCTCCTCCTGGGACGACGTCAACTCCCTGATCCTGGCCGGGCGTACGGACCTCTGCGCGCTGGCCCGGCCCCACCTCTACGACCCGCACTGGACGCTGCACGCCGCCGCCGAGCAGGGGTACGAGGGTCCGGGCGTCGCCTGGCCCGACCCGTACCGCGCGGGCAGCCGGCGCCCGCAGACCGGACGCACGGACGCCCCCAAGCCCCGGCTCACTCTGGAGAACTGACCTCGGCCATGCCCGCGGTCGGCGTGGCGCCGTCCGCCGGGTCGATCAGGATGAAAGCGCCGGTGCGGCGGGAGACCGCGTAGTCGTCGAGCGCGAGCGGCTCGGCCGTGCGCAGGGCCGGCCCAGGTCGTTCACCGCCAGCTCGGCGGCTCCGGCCAGGTCCTTCACGATCGCCTGCACGGTCCGGGTGGTGTGCCTGAGCAGCACCCGGTCGCCGACCCGCAGCGGCCGGTCGGCCAGATGGCACACGGCCGCCGAGACGTCCCGGGTGAGCACGGGCGCGTCCACCCCCGCGGTGATCATGTCCCCGCGCGAGACGTCCCGCTCGTCGGCCAGGCGACACCGATCGACTGCGGAGTGGTCACGGCGCTCACACCAGCCCCCGCTCCGCCAGCGGCGCGTACACCGCGTCCGCCGACTCCTGTGGGGTCTGCTCCTGTGTGCGCAGCACCAGCGCCGGATCGGCCCGCGGCTCGTACGGGTCGTCGACCCCGTTTCAGTTCGCCCGCGGCCTGCTTGGCGTACAGGCCCTTCACATCCCGTTCGCCGCACACCTCCACCCGGGTGGCGACATGCACCTCCAGGTAGGGCGTGGCGCTCTTCTCGTGCCGGGCCCGCACCGCGTCGCGGCTGTCGGCGTACGGCGCGATGACCGGCACGACGGACAGCACGCCGTTGCGCACGAGCACCTCGGAGACGAGCCCGATGCGTTGTGGGACGTGTGTTGTGGCCGGGCTCACAGCCCGGCGAACGCGGCCCCCGCGTCCCGCAGCCGCTCGTGGAGTCCCCGGAACACCTCGGCCGACCGCGCGCCCGGCCAGTTCGCGGGCAGCAGGTGCACGGGGAGGCCGGGGTCGGTGTAGGGGAGGTGGCGCCAGGTGTCCAGGGCCAGGAGATAGTCGCGGTAGGCCTCCTCGGGCGGGGTGTCCGTGCGCCGCTCCCAGTCGTGCAGCACGCCCTCGTGCGCGTCGAGGAACGCCTCGTGCTCCTTGGCGATCGCGGCCAGGTCCCACCAGCGGGCGACCGCCTCGACCGTGGGCGCGAAGCCCAGGTGCTCGCCTCGGAAGAAGTCGACGTATGGGTCGAGCCGCAGCCGCTGGAGGGTGTGCCGGGTCTCCTCGTACAGCCGCGCCGGGGCGATCCACACCCCGGGGGCCGCGGTGCCGAAGCCCAGGCCAGCCAGCCGGGAGCGCAGCACGTGCCGCTTCTGCCGCTCCGACTCCGGCACCGAGAACACGGCGAGCACCCAGCCCTCGTCCTCGGGCGGTGTGGTCGCGTAGATGCGCCGGTCGCCGTCGTCGAGCAACTGCCGTGCCTCGGGCGAGAGTTCGTACCCGGCCGTGCCCTGCTGCGTGCGGGCGGGCCGCAGCAGGCCGCGCCGTTTGAGCCGGGACACCGACGAACGTACGGAGGGCGCGTCCACGCCGACCGCGGCCAGCAGCCGGATCAGCTCGGCGACGGGTACCGGACCGGGTGTGAAGCGGCCGTACGCGCCGTAGAGCGTGACGATGAGGGACCGTGGTGCGTGGTGCTCGGACACGTTGATCATCTTAGGTCTTCGGCATCACGGCCGGTCGCCTTCGGTACGGAGGCGATAGCGCTGGAGCTTGCCGGTCGCCGTGCGTGGCAGCGCGTCGAGGAAGACGATCTCGCGCGGGCACTTGTACGGCGCCAGCTCGGACTTGACGAAGCCGCGCAGCGCGTCGGCGTCCCGCTGCGCGCCCTCCTTCAGCACGGTGTACGCCACGACCACCTGTCCGCGGGTCTCGTCGGGCCGCCCGATCACCGCCGCCTCGACCACGTCCGGGTGGCGCAGGAGCGCGTCCTCCACCTCCGGTCCGGCGATGTTGTACCCGGCCGAGATGATCATGTCGTCGGCGCGGGCGACATAGCGGAAGTAGCCGTCGTCCTCGCGGACATAGGTGTCGCCGGTGATGTTCCAGCCGGCGCGCACATAGTCCCGCTGCCGCGGATCGGCGAGGTACCGGCAGCCCACCGGCCCGCGCACGGCGAGCAGCCCGGGCTCCCCGTCCGGCACCGGATCCCCGTTCGCGTCCTGCACGCGCGCCAGCCACCCCGGCACCGCGACACCCGTCGTCCCGGGCCTGATCCGCTCGTCGGCGGCGGAGATGAAGATGTGCAGCAGCTCGGTGGCGCCTATGCCGTTGATGATCCGCAGGCCGGTGCGCTCGTGCCAGGCCCGCCAGGTGGCGGCGGGCAGGTTCTCCCCGGCGGACACACAGCGCCGGAGTGACGAGACGTCATGGCCGTCCAGGTCGTCGAGCATCGCGCGGTACGCGGTGGGCGCGGTGAACAGGACGGAGACCCGGTGCTCGGCGATCGCGGGCAGCAGCCGCTTGGGCGTCGCCTGTTCGAGGAGCAGCGCGCTGGCGCCGGCCCGCATCGGGAACACCACGAGCCCGCCGAGACCGAAGGTGAAGCCCAGCGGAGGACTGCCCGCGAAGACATCGTCCACATGGGGTTTGAGCACATGCTTCGAGAAGGTGTCCGCTATGGCGAGCACATCCCGGTGGAAGTGCATGCACCCTTTCGGGCGACCGGTGGTGCCGGAGGTGAACGCGATCAGGGCGACGTCGTCGGACGCGGTGTCGACAGCGGGGTACGGGGTGCCGGGTGTCGGGCGGTTGAGGAGGTCGTCCGGGGCGT
This sequence comes from Streptomyces sp. HUAS 15-9, assembly GCF_025642155.1. Classification (NCBI taxonomy): domain Bacteria; kingdom Bacillati; phylum Actinomycetota; class Actinomycetes; order Kitasatosporales; family Streptomycetaceae; genus Streptomyces; species Streptomyces qianjiangensis. The sequence goes on from NZ_CP106798.1 coordinate 6,820,089, forward strand.
CACCGCCGTACGTCGTGATGCGCAGCCCGGGGATCTCGGCCTTGGCGAGGTCGTCGACGGCCCGGACGTCGCACAGCGCGTGCCCCACCCGGGCGATCGAGCAGATCGTGCCGAGCTCGTGCGGGCGCTGTTGGGCCAGCACGGTGACGGCCACCGCGCCCGCCTTCAGCACGGCCAGCCAGCAGGCCGCGAGCCAGGGTGTGGTGGGGCCGCGCAGCAGGACGCGATTGCCGGGGACCACGCCCAGGTCGCGCGTGAGGACATGCGCGATGCGGTCGACGTAGGCACGGAGGTCGCCGTAGGTCCAGGTGTCGCCGGAGGGCGCGTGGAACACGGGACGCGCCGGGTCGGCGTGGTCCAGGAGCTCGACGGCACAGTTCAGCCGCTCGGGGTAGTGCAGCTCAGGCAGGTCGAAGCGCAGCTCCGGCCACTCGTCGGGTGGTGGCAGGTTGTCGCGCGCGAAGGTGTCGACGTGCGCCGAGACGTTCATGACGGTTCGCCCCCTTGCCTGGTGGGCTCGCGTGGGCTCGTGGTGCGCTCGCGCAAGGAGCGTATCGTGTTGGTGACGGCAGTCAACAGTACGCGATACCGTCGTTCGGGGGTCGATGACGGCCCGCCGTGGAGGGAGGACCGGCAGTGCCCGCATTCTCGCTCGAACCGGAACAGATCGCCTGGTGTGCCGAGCTGCGCGCCATGGCCGCGGAGCGGCTGCGCCCGCTCGTGGAGAAGGGCGAGCCCGGCCGGGTCGACCGGGCGCTCCTCACGGAGCTGGGCCGGCTCGGTCTGCTGTCGCGCCTGTTCACCTCCGGCGCCCTGGACCTGTGTCTGATGCGCGAGTCCCTGGCCCGGGCCTGCACGCAGGCCGAGACCGCCCTGGCCCTCCAGGGCCTCGGCGCCCACCCGGTCCACGCCCATGGCACCCCCGCCCAGCGGGAACACTGGCTGCCCCGGGTGTCCGACGGCAGCGCGGTGGCCGCGTTCGCGCTGAGCGAGCCGGGGGCGGGCTCGGACGCGGCGGCGCTCGCCCTGCGGGCGGATCCGGAGGGAGGGGGACGCTGGCGGCTCACCGGGCAGAAGTGCTGGATCTCCAACGCCCCCGAGGCCGACTTCTACACCGTCTTCGCGCGCACCACCCCCGATGCCGGTGCCCGCGGGGTGACCGCCTTCCTGGTGCCCGCCGACCGGCCCGGCCTCAGCGGTTCGCCCCTGGAGATGCTCTCCCCGCACCCCATCGGCAGCCTCGACTTCGACGCCGTACCCGTGACCGAGGACGACCTGCTCGGGGAGGCCGACCGCGGATTCCGGGTCGCGATGGGCACGCTCAACCTCTTCCGCCCCAGCGTCGGTGCCTTCGCCGTCGGCATGGCCCAGGCGGCGCTCGACGCGACCCTCGCCCATACGGCCGGACGGGACGCGTTCGGCGGCAAGTTGAGGGATCTGCAGGCGGTCGCTCATGTTGTGGCGGAGATGGCACTGCGCACGGACGCGGCCCGTCTGATGGTCTACGCGGCGGCGACGGCGTACGACGAGTCCGCCCCCGACGTCCCCAAGCGCGCCGCGATGGCGAAGCTGCTGGCCACCGAGACCGCGCAGTACGTCGTCGACGCGGCCGTCCAACTGCACGGAGCCCGGGCGCTTCAGCGGGGCCATCTGCTCGAACACCTCTACCGCGAGGTGCGCGCCCCGCGCATCTACGAGGGTGCCAGTGAGGTCCAACGCGGCATCATCGCCAAGGAGTTGTACGCCACCGCCGACCGGGAGGCCCGTCCGTGACGACCGAGCGCGTCAATCCGCCCGACCTGTCCCCGCCCGCCGGCTTCTCGCACGCGGTCGTCGCCACCGGCTCCCGCGTGGTCTTCCTCGCGGGCCAGACGGCCCTCGACACCGACGGCAAGGTCACCGGCGACACCCTCCTCGAGCAGTTCGAGAAGGCGCTCGGCAATCTCCTCACCGCCCTGCGCGCGGCCGGCGGCACCCCCGCCGACCTCGCCCGCGTCACCGTCTATGCCACCGACGTCGCCGCCTACCGCGCGCATGCCCCCGAACTCGGGCGGATCTGGCGCCGGTTGGCGGGCCGCACCTATCCGGCCATGGCGGTCGTGGAGGTCGTGCGGCTGTGGGACGAGGAGGCGTTGGTCGAGCTCGACGGGTTCGCGGTGCTGTCCTAGATGTACTCGGTCATGAGGTTGGTGACAGTCGGCTGATCGGTGGCTGGCCGCCGAGCGCGGTGTGTCGGCGGCCAGTGTTGTAGAAGTCGAGCCAGGGCGCGAGTGCTCGCGCGCGTTGGGCATTGCTGGTGAAGACCTTCCGGTAAGCCCATTCGGTCTGCAGGGTGCGGTTGAACCGTTCGACCTTTCCGTTGGTCCACGGGCAGTGCGGGCGGGTGAACTTCTGGCGTGCTCCGAGTGCTTGGCATGCGGTCTGGAAGTCGTGCGAGAGCCGGTAGTTCTTGGCGTTGTCGGTCATGACCCGCTCGATGCGGGTGATGCCGTGAGCGTGGAAGAACGCGGCTGCGCGGGTGAGAAAGCCCGCGCAGGTGGTGCCCTTCTCGTCGGGGAGGATCTCGGCGTAGGCGAGGCGGGAGTGGTCGTCGACGGCAGCGTGGACGTAGTCGTAACCCAGTCCCCGCATCGATCCGGGTCGTTCACCGCGGCCGTGGGCGCGATGGCCGCCGCCGGCGGGGATCCTGCCGAGCTTCTTGACGTCGACATGGATCATGTCGCCGGGCCGGGAGTGTTCGTAGCGGCGGCTGCTGGCCCTGGTGGCGCGGATGACCTGGCCGGTCAGCGGGTCGCAGGCGGACAGCGCCGGCACCTGGTGGCGGCTGAGGATCCGGCTGATGGTGCGGGCGGGGACGCCGGTCTGCTCGGCCAGGGCGTCGGGACCCGTGCGCAGGGTGCGGCGGGCTTTGAGCACGCGCTGTTCGACGGCCGCGGGTGTGCGGGTGGGACGGCGGTGCGGACTGCTGCTGCGGTCCTGCAGCCCGCTCCAGCCCTCCGCGCGGTAGCGGTTCACCCAGCGATGGGCGCACTGGCGGGAGACGCCGAGTTCCTTTGCGACGTGAGCGACCGGACGCCGGTCCAGTACGACACGACGCACCAGCAGGCATCTGCCGTGAAAAGTCAGCCGGGCATTAGCGTGGGCCACCAGGACCTCCGAGGTGAGTGAAGACGGCTATCTCCACTACGCCCGGAGGTCCTTCCTTGATCAACTACCGACGGCTGCGTGTCACCAACGTGACGGCCGAGTACACCTAGAGCCGTCCTGAACCGGAGTTCCAGAGCCTTCCGAACCGGGGCTCGGGCGACTCCGAACCGGGGTTCAGGCGGCTCCGAGCCGGGGCTCAGACGGCGACCGTCTGCCGTTCGGCCGGTGCCCGGTGCGGCGGCACGACGCTGCCATCGGCGTGCAGCTCGCCCGTGTCGTCGAAGACGATCCCCCCGTCGCACAGCAGGCTCCAGCCCTGCTCGGGGTGGGCGGCGACGATGTGCGGGGCGCCGCTGTCGTGAGTCGGGGTCCGGTGGGAACACATGGCACACCTCCGCGTCGGATCTGACGGGTGCCTGCGGCCTGTTCGGCGCCCGGCACGAGTAGACCATGCTCCCCTCGTGAACTCCTCGGAACGGCCTGAAGCGAAGTGTGACAACTCGCGGACAACTCCCTGACCGTTCCACGACCGCCGTGACTCGCCCCCGATGGAGTGACGTTCACACACGGTGCCGCGCCCGCCCGGTACCAGTGGGAACCCCCCACCGTACGACCGGAAAGGCCCCCCATGCCCGTACGTCCCGCCCTCGCCGCGGCCGCCGCCGGAGCCGCCGCGCTGCTCTGCACCGCCGTCGCCCCCGCGACCGCCGACCCGAACGAGACCGTCACCGTCGATCCGACGGGCCGCGTCGCGGCGGACGGCACCGTGACCCTCTCCGGCACCTATCGCTGCACCGGCGGCACGGGACCGGTGTTCGTCAGCAGCACCGTCGGCCAGGACTCCTCGACCGTCCGCTACGGCATCGGCGGCACCCGGGCGGTGTGCGACGGCGCCGTACACACCTGGGTGAACACCGGCAAGGTCGAGAAGGACCGGGTCCGCCCCGGCACGGCCGACGTCGAGGCCACCGTGATGGAGCTGCGCCCCGAAGGCGGTCTGCCGCTGCCGTACTTCCACGCCCACCAGGTGCGGGAGGTGACGCTCGGCCAGGGCTGAGCGCGCACACACGGCGGCCCGGCGCATCAGGTGCGCCGGGCCGCCGCTCCGCGTTCAGGCGGCTCCGTGGCTCATGACGTCGTCCGTGCAGGCGATGTGGATCGTCAGGTCGGCCGGAGCCGAGCGGCTGAGGAAGGGCCAGGTCTGGGCCTTGCGCGCGGTGATGATCCAGCCGGTGGCGTGGTCGTTCATGCGGTCCTCGGTGACATCGGTCCGGTCCGTGCCGAGGATCGCGTCCTTCTTGGCGCTGATGGTGTATCCGCCGCTGTAGGCGTGCTGCGCGGCCGGGCAGAGCGCCTCGTGCGGCCGGCCGTCGGCACCGCCGGGGACGAACACCGAGAAGTGGTGCGGCGGTTGGGGCGGGTCGGCCACGGCGGGGGCGGCACAGACGAGCAGGGTCGCGGCTCCCGCGGCCGCGGTGACGGCGGTACGTGTTCGGGGCATGGGGGTGCTCCTCGGAAGGGGACGGGGGACTGGCCGGGACCATTGCAGTCGCCGTGGCGATCGAGGGGTCTACGGACACGCAGCGTTGCATCCCATCGGGGCAAAGCGGTCATTCTTTCGAGAAAGCGGTCACATTTCGCTACCCTGCGTGATTTACTGACGTCATTCCGTCACTCTACGTGGTCGCCCTGGACTGCCCCGTACTGGCTCGGTGCGCCACGTGTCCCCAAGAGGAGTCCCCATGCCCCGCAGAGGGAGGTGGACGATCGCGGCTGGCTGCGCCGCGGTCGTTCTGTCACTCACCGCCCCCGCCGGCCGCGCCGCCCCGTTCCGTCTCGTCCCCCTGCCGTCCTCGGCACGGCCGGCCGATCCGCACCCGCACGGGGTGCACATCTCGAAGGCGGAGCTCGCCGAGGAGATCCGCCCCGACGAGGTCAAGGCATTCGGCAGGGCCCGCGCCGAACAGATGGCCCGCGACCGCATCGGCCTGCGCGCCGTCGACCGGGGCTACCCCCAGCCCATGCGGAACCGCAGTCTCAATCGGCTCACCGACTCGCAGAAGGAGCAGAACGCGAAGTTCACCCCTGCGGCGTTCGGCAAGTTCACCGACTACTTCTCCAGTCCGGACTACGGCGACCACGTCGCCCTGCTGCCCACTGGCAAGGTCCTGCTGTTCTCCTTCGAGGCCGTCGAGGACAGCCCCAACAAGGAGACCGCGCCCACCGAGGTCATCGGCCGCGACAACGCCGGACGCGCCTACGTCTGGGACCCGAGCAAAAAGCCCGACGACCCCGCCGCCTTCAAGGCCGTACCGCCACCCGTGGTCAACATGGACGACGGCCTGGACGAACCGCGCGCCGCGCCGATCTTCTGCGCCGGGCACTCCTACCTGCCCAACGGCATGGTGGGCATCTTCGGCGGCAACCTCGGCGGCAACCACGGCACCGGTGCCCACCTCGCCCTGGTCTTCGACCCCTGGAACAACAAGTGGTACCGGCAGCAGGACATGGCCGAGGGCCGCTGGTACCCCTCCGTGGTCACAGGCGCCGATGGCCGGCAGTTCATCACCTCCGGCCACGGCGACACCGGCTGGGGCAAGCTCTCCCAGACGATCGAGCGCTTCCCGGCCCAGGGCACCGGCGTCACGTACGACAAGACGATCGGACCCGTCGGCCAGCCGCTCGACAAGTGGAAGATCACGGCCGACTACATGGCCGACTACCCGCACCTGTTCTCCCTGCGGGACGGCCTGATCTACGGCTTCGGCCGCAACTACAACGAGCAGTTCGCCTTCGATCCGCAGACCGAGACCGATCAGGTGCTGCGCCCCCGCCCCGGCGGCGGCATGCGCAACTACGGCTCGGCGGTGGCCCTGCCCAGCACCACCAAGGGCCAGGGCCCCGACTCCGTGCTGATCCTGGGGGGTGACCGCAACGACCCCAAGACGTACAAGTTCTCCGGCGGCCGCTGGACCGAGGACACCCCCCGTGCCTTCGGCCGCACCCAGGACGACACGCTGATCTTCCCCGACGGGCGGCTGTGGACCGTCAACGGCGGCTACGACATCCGCGACTACGGCAACGGCCTGTACAACCCCAACGCCGACGAGAAGTACCGCCAGACCGAGTTGCGCGGCACCGACGGCACCTGGCGGCTCGGCCCGGTCCAGCGGCTGCCGCGCGGCTACCACTCCAACGCCGTGATCCTGCCCGACGGCCGCATCATGATCACCGGTGACGAGCTGCAGGAGATCGCCAACAACCGGGACATCAAGTCCGGGATGAACGGCACCATCGAGATCTTCGAGCCGCCGTATCTGCACCAGGGCGGCGTCCGCCCCACCCTGACGGACGTGCCGAGTCAACCCCTGGGCTACAACGCCGACCTCCGGATCAGCACGGGCACGCCCGAACAGGCGGAGAAGGCCGTCCTGATGGCACCCATCACCTCCACCCACTCGGTGGACACCAGCCAGCGCCGCATCGAACTCCCCATCACCAGCCGCGCCGGCAACAAGCTCGTCCTCACCACCCCGCAGTCCGCCAAGGACGCGCCGCCCGGCTTCTACCTGCTCTTCCTGCTCGACGACCGGGGTGTGCCCAGCGTCGCCAAGTGGGTGCAGCTCAAGCCCGGCGCCTGACCCCTGTTCGTCCCCTGCCGCCGTACACCCGGGCAGCGCTGCCCACGGCGCCGCCCGGGTCAGCCATGCATGTCCCCATATGTCCCCACAGTCAAGGGAGTTCCATGTCCACCCCCCTGCCGTTGCGCAACAGCACGGAGATCCAGGGCGACATCCTCGCCGGGTTCAAGAAGGACTACATGACCCTGCTCTTCCTCCAGTTCGGCGACATGACCGCCGCCCGGAACTGGCTGGCCGAGCTGGTCCCCAACGTCGCCACCACCCAGCAGGTCGCCGCCTTCAACGCAAAGTTCCACAGGGCCCGCAAGAACTCCGCCGGTGACGACCCGAAGAACCTCAAGGCCACCTGGCTCGGCCTGAGCCTCACCCACCCCGGCATGCTGTTCCTCACGGGCAAGGAGAAGGTGTTCGACAAGGTGCCCACGGGCGGCACGATCCAGGCGTTCGTTCAGGGGTCCGCCGCCCGCTGCAAGGCCCTGGGCGACACGGGCTGCAACGACCCGAAGCACTGGATCTTCGGCGCCGACCACAGACCCGTCATCCACGCGGTGCTCACCGTCGCCGCCGACCTCGACCTCGACCGCACCACCGAGCTGAACCGGCAACTGGAGGCCGCCTCCAGGGCCGGAGTGCTGATCGTCCACCAGCAGAACGGTGCCACGCTGCCCGGCAACCGTCGCGGCAATGAGCACTTCGGCTTCAAGGACGGCGTCAGCGAACCGTTCGTGGTGGGCTTCGACGACGCGGCGGAGGCCAAGGGCGCCCGGATGATCCCGGCCGGCCAGTTCGTCCTCGGCTCCGACGACACCCCCTTGCCCACGGGCGCTCCCGAGTGGATGAAGTACGGCTCCTTCCAGGTCGTACGACGGCTCGCCCAGGACGTACCCGGCTGGTGGGCACAGGTCAACGCCGAACTCCAGAAGCTGAAGGAAGCCAAGGTGGTCGGCGAGAACACGAAGAGCGAGTGGCTCGCCGCCCGTCTGGTGGGCCGCTGGCGCTGCGGCGCCTCGGTCGCCAAGTTCCCCGACCAGTCGCCCCCGCCGGGCACCAAACCCGACAACGACCTCAGCTTCAAGGACGACCTCGACGGCGTCACCACTCCCCTCTTCTCCCACCTGCGCAAGACCGCTCCGCGCGACGGACTGGTCGACGGAGGCAAACTGGTCGAGGAGAAGTTCATGGACCTGCGCCGCATCATCCGGCGCGGTATCCCCTACGGCGCCCCCTTCGACCCCGCCAACGGGGACGGGGGAGGCCCGGACGAGCAGCGAGGCCTGCTCTTCGTCTGCTACCAGGCCAACCTGGCCACGCAGTTCGAGTTCATCCAGGCCGACTGGGTCAACGACCCCAACTTCCCGCACGACCGCGACCCCAAGCCCGGACCGGACCCGATGGTCAGCGGCCAGCTCCCGGGAGTCGCCCGGGGCGAGGTCGCCTTCGAGAGCCGCGTCAACGGCGACCGGAACACCACCACGCTCCACTTCAAGCCCTTCGTGACCACCGAGGGCTCTGTCTACGCCTTCACTCCGTCCATCAGCACGCTGCGCGGCCTCAGCCGGGGCCGCCTGGAGGCGGCGGTCCCGGACAACAGCGGGCAGACCGGGACCCAGCAGTGGGAAACGACGAGCACGACCGGCGGCGAGACCCGCCCGCCGCGGCCGCCCGTGCAACCCGGCCCGGTCGACGAGATCCTGCCCTGGCCGGACTCGGAGGAGCGGGACTGGACCTTCTCCGGCCGCACCGTCCGTGTCGTCACCACCGGCGCCGCCGAGACCGGCGCGCTCACCACGGGGAGCGACGACAGCACCGGCGTCGTCACCGACACCGCCGCGGACCTCTCCACCTGGCCCGCGCTGGCCGGGGTCGAACAGGTCGACGCGATCGTGCCGGTCCCCGACGAGCAGTCCGTGAACGGAGAGAGCAGCTACTGGCTCTTCCACACCGTGGGCGGCACCCAGGTCTACCGCCGCATCAACATCTCCTGCGACGCCCGGCACACCAGCCGCAGCATCGGCGACGACCGGGCGCTCAGCGCCTGGCGCTCCCTCAAGGACGTCACCCGGGTCGACGCGGTGCTGCCGGTGCCGGACCAGCGCCGCGTGGACGGCAAGACGCAGTACTGGCTCTTCCACACCACCGCGCAGGGCCAGCGCTACCGTCTGATCTCCATCGCCGACGGCGGCATGCACACCGACGAAGTGGTCCGCACCGACCGCGACCTGACCCAGTGGACCTCCCTGCGGGGCGTCACCAAGATCGACGCCCTCCACTTCGTCCCCGGCAAGTACCGGATGAACGGCCAGACCTGGACCTGGGTCTTCCACGACCGCCAGTACCGCCTCATCAGCATCGCCGACGGCTTCGGCCACGCCGACACCCTGCTCCGCGAGGACCGCCCGAACACGGCGTGGTTCCGCGGGGCCTGACCGTCCCACTGAACGGACCGGCCCGGCGGAGCGACACTCCGCCGGGCCGGTCCGTTCGGTCGAGGGACGCCGGCTGTGAAGACACGTCCCGTGGGGTCGCAAGGACGACGTCCGCGGACGTGAGATCGACGAGACAGGACAGAGGAACGCCCCGGATCGTGCTGACAACGGTCAGGACAGTGCCACCCGAGAGATCCGAACCCGACTGGAGCCCGCGTGGACCGTCAACTGGCCGCTCTTCTCGGCATCCTCTACCGGGAGGGCGGGGCACACGACGGGCCGCTGGCCGACCGGCCGCTGCGCTTACGCAACATGACACCGGAGGCGGCAGGCCTGATCGCCCTGCTGATCCGGGCCCAGCGCGGTAGATCCGTGCTGGAGATCCCTACGTCCAACGGCTATTCAGCCATCTGGTTCGCCGACGCGGTGCGGGACACCGGTGGACGGCTGACCACGGTCGAGACGGACGCTGTCCGGGTCGAAGCCGCCCTGCGCAATCTCGAACGCGCCGGAGTGTCGGACCACGTGGATGTGGTGCACGGCGACGGGGGTGAGGTGCCGGCGCGGACCGAGGACGCGTCGGTCGACCTCGTCGTCCTGGACGCCGAACGCCCCGCGTACGTGGAGTGCTGGCCGCAGTTGCGCCGGGTACTGGCACCGCACGGCATCGTGGCGGTGGACAACGCCATGAGCCACCGCGACCGGCTCACCGCTTTCAGCGCCCTCGTGGCGGAGACCGGCGACTTCGCGGTGGACCTACGGGAAGTGGGCGACGGGGTGCTCACGGCGGTCCGGATACGGTGAACCACCGCACGTCCGCCGGACTCCCCATCGTAGGCACCTTCATCCGGTCCGCCCGTTGACCTGTGGAGAGTCCTGGACGACAGGGGGGATACGCACGAAACCCTCGGTCCACTCGTCCTCGTCGAGTGTGTACTCATCGATGACGAAGCAGTCTGGCTCGTCGGCAAAGCCCGGCAGGAGCCGTGCGCGACGCATACGTTCCCTGGCCTTCTCCCAGGTGGAGTAGACGCCGAGCAGCTTCGCGTCGTCGCCATCCTGCTCATCGATATACACGGCCTGACCCTCGACGTGCACGGTTGCACCACCGTCACCAGCTTCGTTCTGGTGCCCCATGTGCCACAGGAGATAGACCGTCATCGTCGCAGGCTATCCCTCCGAGCCACGGCAGACCTCAAGGTTCAAGGGGGGGCCGAGGCGCCGTCACGCCCCTCCTCCCTTGCGTTTATGCAGATCAGGGGGTGCGTGACGACGTCTTTTCCGAGGGCCTTCAGATGTCCCGGAAGATCTCGATCTGCGCCCCGATCGAGTTGAGGCGTTCGGCGAGGTCCTCGTAGCCGCGGTTGATGACATACACGTTGCGCAGTACGGAGGTGCCCTCCGCCGCCATCATCGCCAGCAGGACTACCACGGCCGGTCGCAGCGCGGGCGGGCACATCATTTCGGCGGCGCGCCAGCGGGTCGGGCCCTCGACCAGTACGCGGTGCGGGTCGAGGAGTTGGAGGCGGCCGCCGAGGCGGTTGAGGTCGGTCAGATAGATGGCCCGGTTGTCGTAGACCCAGTCGTGGATCAGCGTCTTGCCCTGGGCGACCGCCGCGATGGCCGCGAAGAACGGGACGTTGTCGATGTTCAGGCCCGGGAACGGCATCGGGTGGATCTTGTCGATCGGCGCCTCCAGCTTGGAGGGCCGCACGGTCAGGTCCACCAGTCGGGTACGGCCGTTGTCGGCGACGTACTCCGGGGTGCGGTCGTGGTCGAGGCCCATCTCCTCCAGCACCGCGAGCTCGATCTCGAGGAACTCGATCGGCACCCGGCGCACCGTCAGCTCCGACTCCGTGACGACCGCGGCGGCCAGCAGGCTCATCGCCTCGACCGGGTCCTCGGAGGGGGAGTAGTCGACGTCGGCGTCGATGTCCGGCACACCGTGCACGGTGAGGGTCGTCGTGCCGATGCCCTCGACCTTGACGCCCAGCACCTCCAGGAAGAAGCAGAGGTCCTGGACCATGTAGTTGGAGGACGCGTTGCGGATGACGGTGACACCGTCGTGCCGGGCGGCGGCCAGCAGCGCGTTCTCGGTCACGGTGTCGCCGCGCTCGGTCAGTACGATCGGCCGGTCGGGCCGTACGGAACGGTCCACCTGGGCGTGGTACTGCCCCTCGGTGGCGGCGATGTCGAGCCCGAAGCGGCGCAGCGCGATCATATGCGGCTCGATGGTCCGTGTGCCGAGGTCGCAGCCGCCGGCGTACGGCAGCTTGAACCCGTCCATACGGTGCAGCAGCGGGCCGAGGAACATGATGATGGAGCGCGTGCGCACGGCCGCGTCGGAGTCGATGGCGTCCATGCCGAGTTCGGCCGGCGGCACGATCTCCAGGTCGACCCCGTCGTTGATCCAGCGGGTCCGCACGCCGATCGAGTTGAGCACCTCCAGCAGGCGGTACACCTCCTCGATCCGGGCGACCCGACGCAGCACAGTGCGGCCCTTGTTGAGGAGCGTGGCGCACAGGAGGGCGACGCAGGCGTTCTTGCTGGTCTTCACGTCGATGGCCCCGGACAGCCGGCGGCCGCCGACCACTCGCAGATGCATCGGGCCCGCGTAGCCCAACGAGACGATCTCACTGTCCAGGGCTTCACCGATTCGAGCGATCATCTCAAGGCTGATGTTTTGGTTGCCGCGCTCGATGCGATTGACAGCGCTCTGACTTGTGCCGAGCGCTTCCGCGAGCTGCGCCTGTGTCCAGCCGCGGTGTTGCCGGGCGTCACGGATGAGCTTGCCGATGCGTACGAGGTAGTCGTCTGCCATGAGGCTGAGGCTATCTCAGATATGAGATGGCGCCTGTTGAGGGGTCCATTCGGGTGATGGAGTGTCAGTGTACTTCCGGATGAAGGGGGTTTGACGATGATGAGTCGTACAAGAGTCTTGCGTACTGATTTGCGAAAAATGTGCCGTACGTGTCGTGTGGGCCATGCCACTGAATATCGGGGCGGCGGATTCGGTCCGGACATGACCATCCGGCCCCCGTGTACTAGAGTTATCTCGACATCGAGATATCTGTCGAGGAGCACCGCAGCCGCACGCCGCTGCCGAGTCTGGTGGTAAGGGTTACCTAACTTAGCCTTACCTTAGCGGATTGGCCCAGATGCCGTGGCGGCAGGATCGTGGTGAGTACGCGCACATCAATGAAGGAGACTGTCGTGTCGGCGAACAGCTTCGACGCCCGCAGCACGCTGCAGGTGGGCGACGAGTCGTACGAGATCTTCCGGCTGGACAAGGTGGAGGGCTCGGCCCGGCTGCCATACAGCCTCAAGGTCCTGCTGGAGAACCTGCTCCGCACGGAGGACGGCGCGAACATCACCGCCGACCACATCCGCGCCATCGGCGGCTGGGACTCGCAGGCCCGGCCCAGCCAGGAGATCCAGTTCACGCCGGCCCGCGTGATCATGCAGGACTTCACCGGCGTCCCCTGCGTCGTGGACCTCGCGACCATGCGTGAGGCCGTCAAGGAATTGGGCGGCGACCCGGCGAAGATCAACCCGCTGGCCCCGGCCGAGCTGGTCATCGACCACTCCGTCATCGCCGACAAGTTCGGCACGCAGGACGCGTTCAAGCAGAACGTCGAGCTGGAGTACGGCCGCAACAAGGAGCGCTACCAGTTCCTGCGCTGGGGCCAGACCGCGTTCGACGAGTTCAAGGTCGTCCCGCCGGGCACCGGCATCGTCCACCAGGTGAACATCGAGCACCTCGCGCGGACCGTCATGGTGCGAGGCGGTCAGGCCTACCCGGACACCCTCGTCGGCACCGACTCGCACACCACCATGGTCAACGGCCTCGGCGTCCTCGGCTGGGGCGTCGGCGGCATCGAGGCCGAGGCCGCCATGCTCGGCCAGCCGGTCTCCATGCTCATCCCGCGCGTCGTCGGCTTCAAGCTCACCGGTGAGCTGCAGCCGGGTACGACGGCCACGGACCTCGTGCTCACCATCACCGAGATGCTCCGCAAGCACGGTGTCGTCGGCAAGTTCGTCGAGTTCTACGGCGAGGGCGTGGCCGCCACCTCGCTCGCCAACCGCGCCACCATCGGCAACATGTCGCCGGAGTTCGGCTCCACCGCCGCGATCTTCCCGATCGACGACGAGACCCTGAACTACCTGCGCCTGACCGGCCGTTCGGACCAGCAGGTCGCGCTCGTCGAGGCCTACGCCAAGGAGCAGGGCCTCTGGCTGGACCCGCAGGCCGAGCCGGACTTCTCCGAGAAGCTCGAGCTGGACCTGTCGACGGTCGTCCCCTCCATCGCCGGCCCGAAGCGCCCCCAGGACCGCATCGTCCTCGCCAACGCGGCCGAGCAGTTCAAGAGCGACGTCCTGAACTACGTCACCACCGCCGACGAGGCGGGCGAGGAGTCCTTCCCGGCCTCCGACGCCCCGGCTGTCCACCCGAACGGCACGCCGTCCAACCCGGTCCAGGTCACCGCCCCCGACGGCACGACCTACACCATCGACCACGGTGCGGTGACGGTCGCGGCCATCACGTCCTGCACCAACACCTCGAACCCGTACGTCATGGTCGCCGCCGCGCTCGTCGCGAAGAAGGCCGTGGAGAAGGGCCTGACCCGCAAGCCGTGGGTCAAGACCACCCTCGCCCCGGGCTCGAAGGTCGTCACCGACTACTTCGACAAGGCCGGTCTGACCCCGTACCTCGACAAGGTCGGCTTCAACCTGGTCGGTTACGGCTGCACCACCTGCATCGGCAACTCCGGCCCGCTGCCGGAGGAGGTCTCCAAGGCCGTCAACGACCACGACCTCGCGGTCACCTCGGTCCTCTCCGGCAACCGGAACTTCGAGGGCCGTATCAACCCCGACGTCAAGATGAACTACCTGGCCTCCCCGCCGCTGGTCGTCGCGTACGCCATCGCGGGCTCCATGAAGGTGGACATCACCAAGGACGCCCTCGGCACCGACCAGGACGGTAAGCCGGTCTACCTGACCGACATCTGGCCGACCGAGGCCGAGGTCAACGACGTCGTGGCGAACGCCATCGGCGAGGACATGTTCAACAAGTCCTACGCGGACGTCTTCGCGGGCGACGCCCAGTGGCAGTCGCTGCCGATCCCGACCGGCAACACCTTCGAGTGGGACGCCGAGTCGACCTACGTCCGCAAGCCCCCGTACTTCGAGGGCATGGGCATGGAGCCGGCCCCGGTCACCGACATCGCCGGTGCCCGTGTGCTCGCCAAGCTGGGCGACTCGGTCACCACCGACCACATCTCCCCGGCCGGTGCCATCAAGGCCGACACCCCGGCCGGCAAGTACCTCACCGACCACGGTGTGGCGCGTCGTGACTTCAACTCCTACGGCTCCCGCCGTGGCAACCACGAGGTCATGATCCGCGGTACGTTCGCCAACATCCGCCTGCGCAACCAGATCGCGCCGGGCACCGAGGGCGGCTACACCCGCGACTTCACCCAGGCGGACGCGCCGGTGTCGTTCATCTACGACGCCTCGCGCAACTACATCGAGCAGGGCATCCCGCTGGTCGTCCTGGCCGGCAAGGAGTACGGCTCCGGCTCGTCCCGTGACTGGGCCGCCAAGGGCACCGCGCTGCTCGGCGTCAAGGCTGTCATCGCCGAGTCGTACGAGCGTATCCACCGCTCGAACCTCATCGGCATGGGCGTCCTGCCGCTGCAGTTCCCGGAGGGCGCCTCCGCCGAGTCCCTCGGCCTGACCGGTGAGGAGACCTTCTCCTTCGCCGGCGTCACCGAGCTGAACAACGGCACCACGCCGCGCACGGTCAAGGTCACGACCGACACCGGTGTCGAGTTCGACGCGGTCGTCCGCATCGACACCCCCGGTGAGGCCGACTACTACCGCAACGGCGGCATCCTGCAGTACGTGCTCCGGAGCCTGATCAGCAAGTAGGCGGCAAGCGGTAGGGCACGGCGGTACAGGGCCGCATCCCCGGTGACGGGGGTGCGGCCCTTCGCCGTGTCCGGGCCGGGTACGGCGCAGGGTGTCACGAAGGGCGTCGCGAAGGGCGTCACGAAAGTCAGTCCGGCCGTGCGAGGCCCTCGTGCGCTGGTCCGGCCGTCCGTGAGGCCGCTCATGCGTCAGTCCGGAAAGAGGTCGTCCGGGATCTCCAGCAGAGCGACCTCGTCGGCGTCCGGTGGGGCCAGTTCGGCCCAGATCACCTTGCCCTGCGGGGTGTAGCGGGTGCCCCAGCGCTCGGCCATCTGGGAGACCAGGAACAGGCCCCGGCCGCCCTCGTCGGTCGTCGCGGCGTACCGCAGATGCGGCGATGTGCTGCTGCCGTCGGACACCTCGCAGGTCAGCGTGCGGTCCTTGATCAGGCGTACATGGATCGGCTCGGACCCGTAGCGGATGGCGTTGGTGATCAACTCGCTCAGGATGAGTTCCATGCCGAAGTCGAGCTCCGACAGGTCCCACTCGGCCAGTTTCTCGGAGACGGCGCTGCGCATCCCCGACACGGCGGCCGGATCGCGCGGTACGTCCCAGTCGGCGACCTGGTCGGACGGCAGCGCCCGGGTGCGCGCGATGAGCAGGGCGACGTCGTCCTTGGGCCGCCCCGGCAGCAGCTCCTCCACCACCGCACGGCAGCTCTCGTCGGGCGGCCGGTCGGGGTGGCCCGCCAGCGCCCGGCGCAGCAGCTCCATGCCCACGTCCAGATCGCGCGTACGGTCCTCGATGAGGCCGTCGGTGTACAGGACCAGCTGAGTGCCCTCCGCGATGTCCACCTCGGCCGTCTGGAAGGGCATGCCCCCCAGGCCGAGCGGCGGCCCGCCGGGCAGGTCGGGGAAGGTGACGCTGCCGTCCGGATGGACCAGCGCGGGCGCCAGGTGTCCCGCGCGTGCCATGGCGCAGCGGCGGCTCACGGGGTCGTAGATCGCGTACAGGCAGGTGGCGCCCACGACCTCGGACGCCTCCGCGCACGCCTCGTCCTGGTCGATGCGGCCGACCAGGTCGTCCAGGTGGCTCAGCAGCTCGTCCGGCGGCAGGTCCAGCGTGGAGAAGTTGTGCACCGCGGTCCGCAGCCGCCCCATCGTCGCGGCGGCGTGCAGACCGTGCCCGACGACATCGCCGACGGCCAGCGCCACCCGGTTCCCCGGCAGCGGGATCACATCGAACCAGTCACCGCTCACGCCCGACTGGGCGGGGATGTAGCGGTAGCCGACCTGCAGGGCGCTCACCTCGGGCAGGGCCCGCGGCAGCAGGCTGCGCTGGAGCGTGACCGCCAGGGCGTGCTCGCGGGTGTAGCGGCGGGCGTTGTCGATGCTCACCGCGGCACGGGCGACCAGCTCCTCCGCCAGCGACAGCTCCTCCTCGTCGAAGGGGTCGTGCCGTTTGGAGCGCCAGAAGTTGGCCATGCCCAGCACGACACCGCGGGCCCGGATCGGCGCGGCGATGAGCGAGTGGATGCCGTAGGCGACGATGCCCCGGGCGCGCTCCGGGTCCTGCGCGTGCCAGTCCGGTGCGTCCGACAGGTCCGTCACCAGCTCGGAGCGGCCGGTGCCGTAGCCGCGCGCCTGGGGTGTGGAGGGCAGGAAGTCGATCAGCCGGCCCTTTTCGTAGAGCGGATGGTCCTCCCGGATGCCGCACACGGCGACGCGCCGCATGTCGGTCGCCGTGGGGGCGGGTTCCTCGCCGTGGATGACGGCGTCCGCGAGGTCCACGGTGACGAAGTCGGCGAAGCGGGGGACGGCGACCTGCGCCAGCTCGTCGGCGGTCTGGAGCACGTCGAGGCTGCTGCCGATGCTGAGTCCCGCGTCGTACAGCAGCTTGAGCCGCTCACGGGCGAGCTCCGCGCGGCCGGACACCGCCTGGAGCTCGGTGGAGTCGCGGAGCGTCACCACGGTTCCCCTGGGGCCGCCGTCGCGGTCCGTGGGCCGCTGGTTGACCGCGAGCAGCCGCTCCCCGGCGAAGTGCACCTCGTCTGTGGCCTCGCGCCCGGAGACCAGCAGGTCCACCATGTCGGGCTCGAGGTCGGACAGCTCCCACACGTGCCACCCCTCCGCGTCCGGGGCCAGCTCGAGGAGCCGTCTCGCCTCGTCGTTGGCGAGGAGCAGGCGCCCGTCCTCACCGACGATCAGCACTCCTTCCCGTACGGAGTGCAGCACCGTGTCGTGGTGCTCGTACATGCGGGTCATCTCGTGCGGCGCCAGGCTGTGGGTCTGCCGCTGCAGCCGCCGGCCCACCAGCGCCGTCCCGCCGGTCGACAACACGAGCGCACCGGTGCCGGCGGCGAGGATGATCGGCAGCTGCCGGTTCACCTCGCTGGTCACGTTCTTGACCTTCATCCCCGCGGACACGAGGGCGACCACCTTGCCGTCGGCGTTCTCGATGGGCACGGTCGCCTGCACCTCATGGCCCAGCGGGCCGTGGACGCTCTCGGTGTAGACCTTTCCTTCCAGCGACGGCTGGATCTCCCCCACGAACCGTTTGCCGATCCGGTCCGGCAGGGGATGGGTGTAGCGGATGCCCTTGGTGTCCATGACCACGATGAAGTCGACGCCCGCCGACTTCCGTCCCGCCTCGGTCAGCGGCTGGAGCACCTTCGACGGTTTCTGGGTCTTCAGCGCCTCCAGGACGCCCGGGGAGTGCGCGAAGGTCTGCGCGACGGCCACGGAGCGGCGCTTGGCCTCCGTGCTGGTGTCCCGCTGCGACTGCAGGACCAGGGCGAAGACGGCACCGACCACCAGCAACGCGACCAGCGTCACCTGCAGTACGAAGACCTGCCCGGCGACACTTCGCGGGCTCTTGCCGGCAAGCGAACGCCAGGAGAAGCGTCGAAACCGGGCGAATCGGTCCGCCATGCGATATTTGTAGCACCGGTGATTCGCCCTGGCTATGGCCCGGCCCAAGGTGCGGACAGCCGGCACCCCCTTCACAGGCGACGCCTCCGCCTCCTTTTGCCCGGAAAATCCCCTCTCTTAACGGAATCTTCTTACCGGAAACTTCCCTCGTCTCCCGGAAGGTCACCCGCCCCTGCGCAGCGGGCGTTTACAGCTGCCGTGGTCCGCGCTAGTTTCACGGGAGAGTGGGGTGGGAGCGCTCCCATGCGGCGGACCGGAACCCGCCGCGCGGCCCGCTCCCACCCCACGCGCCCCTCGGTGCGTATCCGCACGCCTTCGGCACGGCCGTAGATCGTAGGGTTGTCATGCCGGACGTCCCCGATTACCGCACTCGACCTCGCGCGGGTCACGGCACTCGACCTCGCGCGGCAGGGCCTTCTTCCTGGTCCTCCTGGCCCTGCTCACCACCGCCCGGCCCTCGGGCTCGTCGTCGCCACCGGCACCCGTGCCGAGGCCCACGGCACCCCCATGAAACCGGGCAGCCGCACCTTCCTGTGCTGGCAGCATTCACGACCCGGGCAGCCCCACCGAGCCCCCGCCCGGCGCCTGCGCGGCCACCCGCAGGACGACGAACAGCCGGCCCGGTGGCTACCAGTCCGAGGTGACCGTCACCAACAGCGGCGATGTGCCGATGCTCGGCTGGATGGTCGACTGGACGCTGCCGGGCGGTCAGTCGTTGGCCAGTCTGTGGAACGGCAACGCGACCTACACCGGGCAAAACGTGATGGTCCACAACGCCGACTGGAGCGGCTCGCTGAGTCCGGGGCGGAGCGCGACGTTCGGATACGTCGGCCAGGGCTCCGGCGGTGACAGTGCGACGACCCTGCCCTGTCAGGTCGGCTGAGTCGCTCTGGGCGGACCCGGTGGCAGTGCGCACCGGGTCCGCGAGCCGGGCGGGTGAGGGGGTGCGGCCCGCCCGGGTGGAGCGCGGCTTGTGTCGACGCCGTGATGGCGACAACGTTGTCTAGTAGGTCTGAACACGACTCTACCGCCCCAACCGACAACGATGTCAAGGAAGTTGAGGTCACTCGACAGGGTGATCCTGGGGCGCGTCGGCGGTGGTGCACGCGGTCTTCCGTGGTACTGCCGACGCGCGTTACTGTCCCTGCGGCTTGTGCGACCTGTGATGCGCGACCCGTCCGAAGGAGGAGGGGCCGCGTCATGCGTTTTTGCCCCACGTCACTGCTGCTCGCCGCGGTCCTCGCGGTGGGCGGCGCCACCCCCGCCCTGGCGGCGACCGCCGCACCCCCCGATCTCGTCAAGGACCCCACCGCATACGTCGATCCGCTGATCGGCACCAAGAACGGCGGCAATGCCTTCCCGGGGGCCGTCGTGCCGTTCGGCATGCTCTCCTGGAGCCCCGAGAACACCCGAGGCGACGCCACTCGCACCGCCGCACCCGGCGGTTACCAGTACGACGCGACCCGCATCCGCGGCTTCAGCCTCACCCATATGTCCGGCACGGGCTGTGCGGGCGGCAGCGGAGACATCCCGCTCTTCCCGTACGCGGGCGAGGTCACCTCGTCCCCGGCGAGCGACACCAAGGACGCCGTCTACGCCTCCGACTTCAGCCACACCGACGAGAGTGCCGAACCCGGCCACTACAAGGTGGGCCTCGCCTCCGGCGTCACCGCCGACCTCACCGCGACCGCGCGCACCGGCTCGGCCCGCTTCACCTTCCCCGCGGACAAGCCGGCCTCGCTGCTCGTCCGCGCCGCCAACTCCGAGGTGGGGTCGACCGATTCGACGGTCGTGATCGACCCCGCGACCCGCACCATCTCCGGCTCCGTCACCTCCGGCGACTTCTGCGGCTACCTGGACCCGGAGGGCCAACGTGCCTACTACACCCTCTACTTCACCGCCCGCTTCGACCGCGCCTTCAAGTCCACCGGCACCTGGCAGGACGACCGGCTCGACCCCGGAGCCACCACGGCCTCCGGCGGCACGGGCGGCTTCGCCAAGGGCGGGCGGCCCGTCGCGGGCAAGGGCGCGGGCGGGTACGTCGAGTTCGCGTCCGGAACCGGCCCGGTGAACGCCAAGGTCGGTATCTCGTACGTCAGTCGGGCGGGCGCCGAGGCGAACCTCGCGGCCGAGAACCCGTCATACCGCTCCTTCGACTCGGTCGAGGCCGCGGCTCGGCAGGCCTGGCGCCACCGGCTGGGCGCCATACGGGTCGGCGGCGGCACGGAGACGGACCGCGCCACCTTCTACACCGCCCTCTATCACTCCCTGCTGCACCCGAACGTCATCAGCGACGCCGACCGCAGATACCGGGGCAGCGACGACAAGGTGCACCGGGTGGGCAGAGGTCACCGGGCCCAGTACGGAACCTTCTCCGGCTGGGACGTCTACCGCGACCAGGTGCAGCTGCTCACCCTCCTCGACCCGCGCACCGGCTCGGACATCGCCCAGTCGCTGTACGAACTCGCCCGGCAGAACGGCGGCATCTGGGACCGCTGGCTGCACGGCGCGAGCGGCACACACGTCATGAACGGCGACCCGTCGCCCACCGCCCTCGCCGGCATCCATGCGTTCGGCGGCACCCGCTTCGACCTGCGCGGCGCGCTGGACTCGCTGGTGAAGGCGGCGACCGTACCGACCGACAAGGACCTCTCGGCCGCGGGCAAGCCGGTGCTGTCCGTCGGCCAACGCCCCTCCCTGGACAAGTACTTGACCCACCACTACATGCCGTCCGTGTCCAACGCCTGGGGTGGCGCGGCCGAGACCCTGGAGATGTCCACCGCCGACTTCTCGCTCTCCCGGCTCGCCGCGGCGGCGGGGGAGAAGGACACGGCGGCGGTCTTCGCCCGGCGCGCCCAGTGGTGGCAGAACAACTTCGACATCGCCGCCGACCCCACCGGCGGCTACATCGCCAACCGCAGGGCCGACGGCAGCTGGGTCACCGGCTTCACCCCGGACACCGGCAACGGGTTCGTCGAGGGCACGGCAGCCCAGTACACCTGGATGGTCCAGCACGACCCGGCCGGCCTGTTCGCGGCGATGGGCGGCACGGACAAGGCCCTGGCCCGGCTCGACGACTTCTTCCACAACGCGGACGGCAGCTGGGCCTTCACCGGCAGCGGCGGCACCAAGTCCGAGCTGGACAACGAGCCGTCCCTCAACGTCCCCTACCTCTACGACTACGCGGGCGCCCCGTACAGGACGCAGGAGACGGTCCGCGCGGCGATGAAGCAGCTCTGGTCGACGAAGCCCGGCGGCATCCCCGGCAACGACGACCTCGGCGCCATGTCGTCCTGGTACGTCTTCTCCGCGCTCGGCATGTATCCGCAGGTCCCCTCCCGCGCCGAACTCGTCCTCGCGTCACCGCTGTTCGAGCGCGTCGAGATCGACCGTCCGCAGGGCAACGACATCTCCATCCGCGCGAGCGGAGCGGCCGCCGACGCCCCGTACGTCCAGTCTCTGAAGGTCAACGGCCGCAGCAGTGACCGGCCTTGGCTCCCTGCCTCCTTCGTGCGTGACGGCGGCCGACTGGACTACACGCTCTCCGCCGCCCGGAACCGGGCCTGGGGCACCTCCGCCCCGCCCCCGTCCTTCCGGGAGGGCGAGCAGCCGTACCAGATCGGCGTCGGCCCCACCGCGGCGACCCTCGCCCCCGGCGGCAGCACCGAGGTCGGCGTCCGCGCCCTGTCGCTGAGCGGCGGCACCGGCCCCGAGGTCCGCTTCCGGGTCGAGACCCCGGACGGCATCACGGCCACGCCCGCCGAGGGCACCGTCACCGACGGCGCGCAGGAGATCACCCTCTCCGCGGCCGACGGCGCACGCCAGGGCTTCTACGACGTCAAGGTCACGGTGACCTCGGGCGACACCTCGTACGCGCAGCCGGTCGCCCTGACCGTGGCCGCACCCGGCACCCTCCTCGCCGCCTACAACAACACCGGCGTCTCGGACGACAACGGTGACCACGACGAGGCCGACTACGACGGCGGCGGCTGGAGCTACTCCCGTCAGGCCCTGGCCGCGGCGGGCCTGACCCCCGGCGGGCAGAGCACGGTGGACGGGCTCACCTTCACCTGGCCGAACTCGCCCACCGGCCGCCCGGACAACGCCACCGCGGCCGGCCAGACCGTCGAACTGCCCGCCCCGGCCGCCAAGTTGTCCTTCATCGGCAGCGGCGTCAACGGTAACCAGCAGACGAAGGCCACCGTCACCTACACCGACGGCACCACCGAGGCCGTCGACCTCTCCTTCACCGACTGGACCGTCGGCGGAGGCGGCGGAACCGTCCAGTACGGCAACGAGGTCGTCGCCAAGAGCGCGTACCGCAACGTCGCGGGCGCGGACAAGGACCCGGTGGCGACGTACGTCTTCGCGACGAAGCCGTTCGAGGCGCCGCCCGGCAAGACCATCAGGAGCGTGAAGCTGCCGGACGACACGGATCTGCACGTGTTCACCCTCGCCACCGGATGAACCGCTGACCACCCAGGGTTCCCCCGGTGAACCCGCCAGAATGCCATGGCGGTCCGGGTGCCGGAGCGTTCCACGGATTCCCGCGTGGCCGTCCGTGCGGCTGGGAATAATCGTCCCGCACACCGGGGGCACTCTCAGACGGACACGGGGGAATCACTGTGGGGAACCTTGGGCTGGCCGAGACCATCGCGGCGCTGCGGGAGGAACTCGCTGAGGCCGTCGCGGGCGCGACTGACGCCGACTTCCGGTTCGGCGTCGGGCAGGTGCAACTGGAGTTCAGCGTCGGCGTCACACGCGAGGCGAGCGGCGACGGGCGTGCCAAGTTCTGGGTGCTGGAGCTGGGCGGCCAGGGCTCGTACCGCACGGAGGAGATCCAGCGGATCCTGGTCACCCTGGAGGCGCCGACCGACCGCGCCGGGCGGCCGGTCCAGGTGACGCGCGACTCCTTCGTCAGGCCCTGACCCGGCGGCCGCGGAGGACACTGGTGATCAACCCGGTGGATCGCGCGGTGGAAGTGCTGCGCAGACGCGCGTCGGGCGCCTGGAGCGTCGGCTCCGGCTACCTCGTGGGCGGCCGGCTGGTGCTCACCGCCGCGCACAACGTCCTCACCGACGGCAGCCCCGACGACCCGCTCACCGTGCGGCGCGGGGACGTCTCCGAGCTGCCGGCGACCATACTGGCCGCGGACCGGGGCAAGGACATCGCCCTGCTGCAGGTGCCCGCCGATCCGTCCCTGGACGACATGCCCGTCGTCCGGTTCGCCCGCGTCGACCGCCACCAGACCAGGCTGGTGGAGAACTGCTGGGCCATCGGCTATCCGGGGTGGAACGAGCATCTCGAGGAACGGGCCGACGTCCCCCTGCGGGACAGTGTCCAGATCCAGGGCGTCATCCCACCGGGGTCCCATGTGCGGCGTGGACTGCTGGAACTGCGCACGACGTCGACGCCCGAACCGCTGGGACCCCGCGCGGGACACGGCTCACAGTGGCGCGGCATGTCCGGGGCCGTGGTGTTCAGCGACGACCCGGAGCTCGGAGCGCTGGCCGTGGGGGTCATCACCCAGCACCACCTTCCCGAAGGGGCGTCCACCCTGACCGTGGCTCCGGTGACGGGACTGCGGGCGCTGGGGGAGGGCACGCCGTGGTGGCGGGACCTGAAGCTCGACAACTGGGCCGTCCTGCCACGTGCCGGGTCGGGCACCGGACGCCGCCCGACCCGGTACGCACAACTCGGCCGCGCTGTCTCCGACTTCACCGACCGGGAGCGGGTGATCGCGAAGGCGACCGTGCTGCTCACCGACCGCCTGGCGGACAGCGCCCCGGTCGTGGTCCTGCACGGCATGGCCGGTGTCGGAAAGACACAGCTGGCCACCCAGATCGCCCACCGGCTGGCGCCCACCTTCCGGCACGCGCGCATCCAGGTCGACCTCGGCGGAGGGCACTTCGACGTGTCCACCGACGCCGCGATGATCCAGGTACTGCAGGCCTTCGGACTGACCGGCGACAGCCTGCCGCCCGATGCCCCGTCCCGCCGCGCCGAACTGCAGAAACGGCTCTCGGACGGCCCGAGCCTGCTCGTTCTCGACAACGTCGCCGAAGTGGCCCGGATCGTCCCGCTGCTCCCCGTGGCGCCGGGCAGCGCCGCCCTCCTCACCAGCCGCTCGGAGCTGCCCTCGGTCACCGGCGCGGACCGGCTGCCGGTCGAGCCGCTGCCCTCGGTGGACGCGCTGCGACTCTTCGAGCGGATCGTCGGCGTCGAACGGATCGCCCGTGAGCCGGACGCGGCGAACGACATCGTCGCCCTCCTGGGCGGCCTGCCCCTCGCCATCCGCATCACCGGAGGGAACGTCCTCGCCCTGCGCAAGACGCTGAGCGCGCACGCTACGTTGCTGGCCGACGAACGACAGCGCATCTCGCAACTGGAGGGGCAACTGGACGGCGAGGACATCGGGGTACGGAGCACCTTCGAGCTCAGCTACCGGGCGCTGCGGCCGGACACCCGCCGCCTGTTCCGGCACCTCGGCCTGCTCGCCGGGGCCGATTTCGTGCCCGAGCTGGCGGCGAGCTGCGCCGACACCGGGATGGAGGACACCGAAAGGCTGCTCGGCGAACTCGCCGACCGGCAACTGGTCGAGGTCGTCGACGTCACCGGCGGGCGCTACCGGCTGCACGACCTGCTGCGCCTGTACGCGAGGGAGCACGCCGAGCAGAGCGAACCGGAGACCGAGCGGCACGCGGCCGTCCGGCGCTCCCTCGAGTGGTACGCAAACCGGCTCGACGGGTGGATGAGCAGGCCAGGGGCTCACGAACTGCCGCCCGAGGCCGCGATCGGCTGGTTCACCGAGGAACACCTGAACGTCCAGGCAGCGGTGCGCCAGGCATACGACGCCCAGGAGTGGGAGCCGCTCCTGGCGCTGGCCGGCTCGCTGTACGGACTGCTCTTCCACCGGAGCCACTGGGAGGAGATGGAGGCGGTCAAGGCCATGGCCGTGGAAGCGGCACGCCGACTGCACGACGAACCCGCCGAACTCGGATCGCTCATCCACCTCGCCGAGGCCCGCCGCGCCCTGGGACGACGGCAGGAGACCACCGGCCTGTACGAGCGGGCCCTGGACATCGCACGCGGCGCGGGCGACCAGGACAAAGAAGGCTGGATCCTCACGCACTTCGGCGACCTCCAGTGCGATCTCGACCGCCCTCAGGACGGTCTGCGCCGCTACGCCGACGCCCGGGCCCTCTACCAGCGACGCGGCGACAAGGGCGCCGAGATCTGGCTCGCCGCGCACATGGGGGACGCCTACCGGCAGTTGGACCGCCCGCAGGACGCGGCACGCGTGCTCGAGGACGCCCTGGCGGAGAGCGGACGACGCGGGGACGACGCCGAGATCGTCTGGTGCCAGTGGCATCTCGCCCTGGCGTACGACCAGATGGGCCGGTATGCCGAAGCCGAGGAGATCCTGTCGCCCGCCATCGGGTTCCACCGCGACCGGGGTGACCAGGCGGGTCTGGCGACCATGCTCACCATCCTCGGCGACATCCACCTCCACGCCGAGCGCCCCGCCGCCGCCCGTGCGGCGTACGGCGAGGCGCTGGAACTGGTCCGCTCCATCGACGCCCCCCGTCGTGTGGCGCAACTGGAGGCGGCGCTGGAACGTACCGCCGGCTGAGGAGGACGGTCAGGCCAGCAGCTCCACCTCCGCCAGCGTCGCCTCGCCGTCCAGGACCAGGCGGTACTTCGTGTACGAGCCCGGCGAGGCGATCGTGAACGCCCGGGTCTGGCGGTCCCAGGCGAACGACTCTCCGGTGCGTCGGTCCAGGGTCTGCCAGGTCGTGCCGTCCGCCGAGCCCTGCAGCGTCCAGCCGGCCGGTGCCTTCGTGCGGTCCGTGGACGACGTCAGCGTGTACTGGACGGCCTTGGTGGCGCCGCCCACCGGCAGGTCCACCGAGGTGACCGCGGCGTCCGTCGCCGACGTGTTGTCGAACAGGGCGCCGTCGCCCTTCAGCACGTCCGCGCGCGGCGTCGGGACCTTGTCGTCCCGGGTGATGGAGACCGGCGCCGCGTTCTTGCCGGTGCCCCAGGCCGAGGGCTTGGCTCCCATGCGGAAGTCCAGCACCCCGCCCCTGGCGAGCAACGAGTGGGGGAGCGAAGTCGACGTCCAGGGACGGCCGTTGACGGTCAGACCCTGTACGTACACGTTCTTCGCGCTGTTCCTGGGTGCCCTGATCACCAGGTCCCGGCCGTTCTCCAGGTGCACGGTCGCCTTGGTGAACAGCGGGGAGCCGATGGCGTACTCACCGCTGCCCATGACGAGCGGGTAGAAGCCGAGCGAGGAGAAGAGATACCAGGCCGACTGCTCGCCGTTGTCCTCGTCGCCGTGGTAGCCCTGTCCGATCTCGCTGCCCGTGTAGAGGCGGGAGAGCGCCTCGCGGACGTACCGCTGCGCCTTCCAGGGCTGACCTGCCGCGTCGTACATGTAGATCACATGGTGCGCGACCTGGTTGGAGTGGCCGTACATGCCCATCCGCACGTCCCGTGCCTCGGTCATCTCGTGGATGACGCCGCCGTAGGAGCCGACGAAGTCGGGGGAGGCGGTCTCCGGGGTGGAGAAGTACTCGTCGAGCTTGTCGCCCAGGGCGCCGCGGCCGCCGTAGAGGTTGGCGAGGCCCCGGCTGTCCTGCGGGGCGGTGAAGGCGTAGCCCCAGCCGTTGGTCTCGGTGTAGTCGTACCCCCACACGCGCGGGTCGTACTTCGACGAGTCCAGGCGCCAGTTCCCCTTGGCGTCACGGCCCTGGAAGAAGCCCGCCTTTGAGTCGAAGAGGTCGACGTAGTCCTGGGCGCGGTTGAGGAAGTACTCGGACTCGTCCTTGTAGTGCTTCTCCTTGGTCTTCTCGTAGAGGGCCTCGCCCATCTTGGCGATGCCGTAGTCGTTGACGTAGCCCTCCATCGCCCATGACAGGCCCTCGTGCGTGTCGGTGCCGGTGTAGCCGAGGAAGGGCGAGGTGCTCATGCCCTTGCGGCCCACACCCGAGGTCGGCGGGACGACGGTGGCGTTCTTCAGGGCCGCGTCGTACGCCGCCTTCGCGTCGAAGCGGACGCCCTTGACGTACGCGTCCGCGAACGCGACGTCGGAGGAGGTGCCGGTCATCAGGTCGGCGTAGCCGGGGGAGGACCAGCGGGAGGTCCAGCCGCCGTCCTTGTACTGCTGCACGAACCCGTCGACCATGTCGCCCGCCTGACTGGGTGTCAGGAGCGAGTAGGACGGCCAGGTCGTGCGATAGGTGTCCCAGAAGCCGTTGTTGACGTACACCCTGCCGTCCACGATCTTCGCGCCGGTGTGCGTGGGTGTGTCCGGGCCCGGCATGGGGGAGAACGGGGAGGCGTACTGGTCCTTGCCCGCCACCTTCTCGAAGCCGGAGTTGGGGTACAGGTACAGCCGGTACATGCTGGAGTACAGCGTGGTCAGCTGGTCCGGGGTGGCGCCCTCGACCTCGACCTTGCCGAGCAGCCGGTCCCAGGTCCGCTGGGCGCGTGCCTTCACCGTCGCGAAGGAGGTGCCGTCAGGGATCTCCTGGCGCAGATTGTCCTTCGCCTGGTCGATGCTGATGAGCGAGGTGGCCAGGCGCAGGGTGACGGTGCGGTCCGCGCCCGCGTCGAACCTCAGATAGCCCTTGACGCCACTGGAGTCGCCGTCCGTCACCGGCTTGTCGAACTGCCCGTACACGAAGAGCCGGGTCGCGCCCGTGGACAGGCCCGACTTCACGTCGGAGTAGCCGGTGACGATCCCGTGGTCCTTGTCGAGGGTGAGGCCCGCCTGCTCGGTGACGTTGTCGAAGAGCACGCTCGCGTCGTCGCCGGGGTAGCTGAAGCGCAGCGCGGCGGCGTGGTCGGTCGGGGTCATCTCGGCCCTGAGCCCGTTCTCGAACCGTACGCCGTAGTAGTACGGCCGTGCCGTCTCGTTCTCGTGCCGGAAGGCCAGTGCCCGTGCCGTGCGGCCGGTGTCCGGGGTGCCGGCGGCGGCCGACGGCATCAGCTGGAAGGTCTGCCGGTCACCCATCCAGGGGCTGGGCTCATGACTGGCGCTGAACGCCTGGATGGTCGGCAGGTTGGCGTCGTTGTTGGCGCGCGCGTACTCGTAGAGCCAGCTCAGCGAGGACGCGTTGGTCACCGGCGTCCAGAAGTTGAAGCCGTGCGGCAGGGCCGTCGCCGGGAAGTTGTTGCCGCGCGAGAAGCTGCCGCTGGAGTTGGTGCCGCGGGTGGTCAGCGCGTAGTCGGACAGATGGGCCCTGGGCGGCTCCGGGGCGATGGGCCGCAGAGTCACGTCGTCGATCCAGCCGCGGAACTTGGCGGGGCCGCTCGGGGAGTCGTAGGCCAGCAGGATCCGGTCGACCGTCCTGCCCGCGGCGACCGAGCCGATGCGCGAGGCCACGTCGTTCCACTGGTTGACGTACAGCGCCTTGGCGGCGCCCTGGCCCCGCGGGGAGAGCGGGAAGCCGTGCTGGTCCCTCGCGCCGAGGTCGCTCAGATAGGTGCCGTCGGTGAAGGCCAGGTCGACGGAGACGTTCGTGGCGTCGTAGTCGCGGTCGCCGTCGGCCATCGACGGGAAGATCCGGTACGCCAGCTGTGTGTCCCGGCCGACCTTCACGTTCACGTCGAAGACCTTGTTGTACGAGTACGCGTGGCCGGCCCCCGTGTGCCGCCCCGCGTACCGCAGGGCCCGGGTGCCGGTGAAGCCGGCGCGGGCCTTGGCGGTCGGCGAGCCGCTCGGCCCGTGGTCGACGAGGGAGAGCATGTCCTGCGGGACCGGGCCGCCGCTGCCGCCCGTCGAGAACTGGACATCGGCGAGCTGCACGATGCCGGGGGCGCCGTTGTTCTTCGTGATGTCGAGCCGGAAGTGCTGGTACTCGGCCGGCTGGGCGAGGTCGTACGACTTGGTCCGGAAGCGTTCGGAGAAGGTCTCGCCGGAGCGGGTGTCGAGGGTCTTCCAGTCCTTGCCGTCCGTCGAGCCCTGAAGGGTCCAGTCCTTCGGGTCGCGCTCGTCGTAGTCATTGGCCGACGTGAGCGCGTACGTCATGAGTTCGATGGGTTTGTCCAGGTCGAACTCGACCCAGCCGGTGGGCTCGAAGGCCAGCCACTTCGTGCCCGGTTCGCCGTCGACGAGGTTCTCCTTCACCTCGCCCGCGCCCGTGTTCTCGGCGCTCGCCCGAACGTCGGTGACATGGTCGGTCACATTGCCCGGGATGCCGGTGCTGTAGCCGCCGTCGACGCCCGAGGCGCGCTTGCTCCCGTCCGGCGCCGTGTCGACGGTGTTCAGCCAGTCCGGGGCCGGGTCGTCAGCTTCGAACGAGGATGCGAACTCCCGGTCGGCGGCGGGCGTCCGGTCGGGCCGGGCGACCGCGGCTCCCTGCGAGGCCACCGCCATGGCGAAGGCGGTCGTGAGGACGGCCGCCGTACCGAATCTGTGCCGAGTTCTCCGCTGCAACAAAACGGGTTCCCTCCCTGCGCGGGCTTCGGACAACGTTGTCAAATTCGTGCGCAGGATCCAGTAGGTGGCCAAGTGGCCATTGATGTCAAGGGTGTTGGGTGTGGCATTCAGGGGCCTATGTCGCGGACTTTTCCGGCAGCGCGGTCACAGGCGGCTCATATTTCCGTGAGGTCTCAACTCGGAAAAGACCCATGGCCAACCTTGCGTTCGATCTTGCTCCGTCGGCCGGAAGTGGACTATACCTGTCGGCGTTTCCTGCACGACCCAGCGCTACCCGACCGCGGTGCCGGGGAGGATCCGGTTCACCGCCTGAGTCCTGGAGAAGGCGAGGACTTGAGCATGGGATCCCAATCCGCAGCGAACCACGGTGCCGAGGGTGTGGGCCGCCGTGATCTGATCAAGCGGTCCGCCGCACTCGGTCTGCTCACCATTCCCACGGCGGGCTTCCTGTCCGCCTGCGCGAGCGGCGGTGGCGACGGCTCCAACGACGGCGGCGACCAGGGCAAGACGTCCAAGTCGAACCCGTTCGGCGTGAAGAAGGGCGGCAATCTCGACGTCGTCGTCTTCAAGGGCGGCTACGGCGACGACTACGCCAAGGCGTGGGAGGCGGACTACAAGAAGAAGCTCGGCATCACCTCCGCCCACACCGGCACCCAGGAGATCACGGGCAAGCTCCAGCCGCGCTTCAACGCCGGCAACCCGCCGGACATCGTGGACGACTCAGGCGCCCAGCAGATCAAGATCGACGTCCTCTACAAGAACGGCCAGCTGCTCGACCTCGCCCCGGTGCTCGACGCGCCGGCGGTCGACGACCCGAGCAAGAAGGTCCGTGACCTCATCATCCCCGGCACCCTCGACGCGGGTATGCAGGAGGGCAAGATCGTCGCCCTCAACTACATCTACACCGTGTGGGGTCTGTGGTACTCCGGCAAGCTCTTCAAGGAGAAGGGCTGGCAGGAGCCCAAGACCTGGGCCGACTTCCTCACCGTCTGCCAGGACGCCAAGAAGCAGGGCATCGGCGGCCTGGCCCACCAGGGCAAGTACCCGTACTACATCAACGTCGCCATCATGGACCTGATCGCCAAGACCGGCGGTCTGGACGCGATGAAGGCGATCGACAACCTCGACCCCAAGGCGTTCGTCGGCTCGGACGCGGCCAAGGCCGGTGTCGAGGCGATCTACGAGGTCGTCGAGAAGGGCCTGCTGATGCCCGGCACCAACGGCCTGACCCACACCGAGTCCCAGACCCGCTGGAACCAGTACAAGGCCGCCTTCATCACCTGTGGCTCCTGGCTGGAGAACGAGCAGCTCAAGCAGACGCCCGCGGACTTCGACATGAAGTTCATGCCGATGCCGCTGCTGCCCGGCAGCAAGCTGCCGTTCGAGGCGATCCGGGCCGGCTCCGGCGAGCCCTTCATCATCCCGGCGAAGGCGAAGAACCTGGCCGGGGCGAAGGAGTTCATGCGCCGCATGCTCTCCAAGGAGTGGTCGACGCTGTTCGCCAAGGAGGCCAACTCGCTCACCATCCTCAAGGACGGCGTCGACCCCAGCGTCAAGCTCCGGCCGGGCACCCAGTCCACGGTCGAGGCGTCCAAGGCGGCCGGTGACAACACCTTCCGGTACCTCTACCCCGAGTGGTACAGCGAGATGGACACCGCCATCCAGGCGGCCTCCAACGAACTGATGGCCAAGCGCATCCAGCCGAAGGAGTGGCTCAAGCGGGCCCAGGCCGCGGTCGACAAGCAGGCCAAGGACCCGGCCTCCAAGAAGAACCACCGGGACTGACCGCACGCCGTATCCCGGGCCGGAGCGATCCGGCCCGGGGGAGGACACCAGGGGCAGGAAGGCCAATGCGCAAAGGGCAGTACAGATTCGTCGCGGGATTTCTCTTCGTGCCCGTGGCGCTTTACGTGATCTTCGTGATCTGGCCGTACATCCAGACGTTCGGCTATTCGCTGACCGACTGGAAGGGCCAGTCGCAGACCTTCAAGTTCGTCGGACTGGACAACTACAAGGCGCTGTTCCAGGACGACGTCTTCATGCAGGCCATCTGGCACAACATCCTGTTCCTGATCTTCATCCCGGTGATCACCATTCTGCTCGCCCTGTTCTTCGCCTTCATGGTGAACGCGGGCGGCCGCGGCAGGGCGGGCGGAGTGCAGGGCGTCGCCGGATCCCGGTTCTACAAAATCGTCTACTTCTTCCCGCAGGTGCTGTCGCTGGCGATCGTCGCGGTGCTGTTCAACGCGGTGTACCGCAGTGACGGCGGCGGCCTGCTCAACGGCTTCCTGATCAAACTCGGACTCGTCGACCCCGACAATCCCATGGAATGGCTCAACGAGCCCAACCTGGTGCTGTGGATGCTGATCGCCGCCGTGGTCTGGCACGGCGTCGGCTTCTATCTGGTGCTGTTCTCGGCCGCCATGCAGTCCATTCCGAAGGACATCTACGAGGCCGCCCTCATCGACGGCGCGGGCCGCAACCAGTCCTTCTTCCGCATCACTTTGCCCCTGTTGTGGGACACCGTGCAGACCGCGTGGGTCTATCTGGGTATCGTCGCGATGGACATGTTCGTCCTGGTTTCTTCCATGACTCAGAACATGGGCGCGTACGGCGGCGGCCCCGATCACCACAGCGACGTGATGTCGACGGTGATGATGCGCAACTTCCAATACTTCGGGAAGAGCGGCTACGCCTGTGCCATGGGCGTGGTCATGCTGGTGCTCACCCTGGTCCTGTCCGTGGTCATGCTGCGCGCCACCCGCCGCGAGCGCGTCGAGTTCTGAGCGGGAGATACGACGACATGAGCGCACCTTCGAAGGAGACCGAGGCCGTTCCCGCCGAGCGGCCCGTCGACAAGGTCTCCGTACACCCCGGCGAGCAGCGCGGCGAGGGCATCGTCCTGAACGTCTTCTCGCACGGCTTCCTCGCCCTGTGGGCCCTGCTGATCGTGCTGCCGCTGCTCTGGCTGGTGCTCAGCTCGTTCAAGACCGACGCCCAGATCGGCGGCTCGGCCTTCGGCTGGCCGCACGACTGGTCCTTCGACGTCTTCCACCGCGCCTGGAACAAGGGTATCGGCGACTACTTCCTGAACACCGTCATCGTGCTGGTGTTCAGCGTGCCGCTGACGATGCTCTTCGGCTCGATGGCCGCGTACGTCCTGGCCCGCTACAAGTTCTGGGGCAACCGGCTCCTCTACTACTTCTTCGTCGCCGGCGCGATGTTCCCGGTGTTCCTGGCTCTGGTCCCGCTGTTCTTCATGGTCAAACGGCTGGACATGCTGAACACCTACCAGGGCCTGATCCTGGTCTACATCGCCTACTCGATGCCGTTCACCGTGTTCTTCATGCACGCCTTCTTCCGGACCCTGCCCACGGCGGTCTTCGAGGCGGCCATCCTGGACGGCGCCTCGCACACCCGCACCTTCTTCCAGGTGATGCTTCCGATGGCGAAGCCGGGACTGATCAGCGTCGGGATCTTCAACACTTTGGGCCAGTGGAACCAGTTCATCCTGCCGACGGTCCTCATGCAGCCGCAGAGCGGCTCGGACCCCGAGCGCTATGTCCTCACCCAGGGCCTCATCCAGCTCCAGCAACAGCAAGGATACGCCTCTGACCTGCCAGTTCTCTTCGCGGGTGTGACGATCGCCATGATCCCGATGCTGGTCGTGTACCTCTCCTTCCAGCGTCAGGTGCAGGCCGGACTGACCTCGGCGACCCTGAAATAGTGCCTGCTGACAGGCGCTCTGCGTAGCGCTTCGAAACGGTCCGTACGCGCGCCGTTCCCGGGTCCGGGGGCGGCGCGCGGTGGTGTGGGCAAGACCCCGGAAACAGTTCAACCTCTTGACGGGAGCGGACCCGAACGGCTCAGCTTAGAGTTCACTAGTTGGACATAGACGGGACCTCGCCGAGGCGGTCCCGCGCGCAGGAGGTCGTCGTGGAGACTCCGGGGTCGCAGTCGTCACTGCACCGAGCCAACCTGGAGAGGGTCGTGCGTGCCGTACGACTCGCCGGTTCGCTCACGCAGGCGGAGATCGCAAGGACCACGGGCCTGTCCGCAGCAACGGTCTCCAATATCGTTCGGGAGCTGAAGGACGGCGGAACGGTCGAGGTCACGCCCACGTCGGCGGGTGGCCGCAGGGCACGCAGCGTCTCCCTGAGCGGGGACGCGGGGATAGTGATCGGGGTCGATTTCGGCCATACGCATCTGCGGGTAGCGGTCGGCAATCTGGCCCATCAGGTACTTGCCGAGGAGTCCGAGCCGCTGGATGTGGACGCCTCCGCGGCACAGGGCTTCGACCGGGCGGAACAGCTGGTCAACCGCCTGATCGCGGCGACGGGAGTGGATCGCTCCAAGATTGCCGGCGTGGGTCTGGGCGTACCCGGCCCGATCGATCTGGAGTCCGGCACGCTCGGCTCGTCCGCGATCCTGCCGGGCTGGAGCGGTACCAGACCCGCCGAGGAGCTGCGGGGGCGGCTCGGCGTACCGGTGCACGTGGACAACGACGCCAACCTGGGCGCCCTCGGCGAGCTGGTCTGGGGCAGCGGCCGGGGAGTTCGTGATCTTGCTTACATCAAGGTCGCGAGCGGTGTCGGTGCTGGTCTGGTGATCGAGGGGAAGATCTATCGCGGCCCAGGCGGCACGGCGGGTGAAATCGGGCATATTACGCTGGACGAGTCCGGCCCGGTCTGCCGCTGCGGCAACCGCGGCTGCCTGGAGACGTTCGCGGCCGCGCGCTATGTGCTCCCGCTGCTCCAGTCCAGTCATGGCACCGACCTGACCATGGAAGGCGTCGTACGGCTGGCCAGGGACGGTGATCCGGGCTGCCGTCGGGTGATCGCCGACGTCGGCCGCCACATCGGCAGTGGAGTGGCCAATCTCTGCAATCTCCTGAACCCGAGCCGGGTGGTCCTCGGCGGTGATCTCGCGGAGGCCGGAGAGCTGGTTCTGGGGCCCATCAGGGAGTCCGTGAGCCGCTATGCGATCCCCAGCGCCGCCCGCCGCCTCTCCGTGCTCCCAGGGGCGCTCGGAGGCCGCGCGGAAGTACTCGGCGCGCTGGCTCTCGCCCTGAGTGAGATGGGCGATTCGACCCTTTTGGACGGTACTCTGGCTGCTGCGGCACCTGCCTTCACTTAGAGAACGCATGACGCCGTTGCCATCTCGTTAAGTATTTACTTCTTGACGTCGAACTTGCGGCCGAGTTGACTTCGAGCCACCTCGGCCGCAGCGTTGCGGCCCTGTCAGGGAGGCACCCCCAAATGAACGCAACGATGCGCAGAGTCGTCATCGGTACGGCCGCGGTTTCGATGGCACTGTCCATGGCCGCTTGTGGCAAGGCCGGCGACAAGAAGGACGACTCTTCGAGCAGCAGCTCCTCCGGCGGCAAGACCATCGGTCTGCTGCTCCCCGACAGCGTGACCGCGCGCTACGAGAAGTTCGACAAGCCGTACTTCGAGGCGAAGGTCAGCGAGCTCTGCTCGGACTGCAAGGTCGAGTACGCGAACGCCGCCGGTGACCCGGCCAAGCAGGCCCAGCAGGTCAGCAGCATGATCACCAAGGGCGTCAAGGTCATCGTGATCAGCGCCCAGGACTCGGCCGCCATCAAGTCCTCCATCCAGACCGCCGTCAACAAGGGCATCAAGGTCGTCGCGTACGACCGCCTCGCCCAGGGCCCGGTCTCCGCGTACGTCTCCTTCGACAACGTCAAGGTCGGCCAGCTCCAGGGCCAGGCCCTGCTCGACTCGCTCGGCTCCAAGGCCACCAAGAAGTCGAAGGTCGTCATGATCAACGGTGACGACGCCGACCCGAACGCCGGCCAGTTCAAGAAGGGCGCGCACGAGGCCCTCGACGGCAAGGTCGACATCGCCTACGAGCAGTCCGGCCTGTGGAAGGACACCGTCGCCTCCCAGAAGATGTCCGCGGCCATCACCCAGCTGGGCAAGAAGAACATCGCGGGTGTCTACTCGGCCAACGACGGCATGGCCGGTGGCATCGCCAACACGCTCAAGGGCGCCGGCATCAGCGGCATCCCGCTGACCGGTCAGGACGCGGAGCTCGCGGGCATCCAGCGCATCGTCGCCGGCACCCAGTCCTCCACCGTCTACAAGGCCTTCAAGCCGGAGGCCGAGGCCGCCGCCCAGCTCGCGGTCAACCTGCTCCAGGGCAAGGACATCAAGTCCCTCGCCAACCAGGAGCTGACCAGCGGCTCCGGCGACAAGGTGCCTTCCCAGCTGCTGACCCCGGTGTCGGTCACCAAGGCCAACATCAAGGACACGGTGATCAAGGACAAGCTGTACACGGTCCAGGACATCTGCACCGGTGACTACGCCAAGGCCTGCAAGGCTGCCGGCCTCAAGTAAGCACTCGGCCCCCGCCCGGTGAGGCGCGTACGAGCCTCACCGGGCACCGACCGCCCACGGCGGTCCCGCGAACCCCTCCGACGCCCGACCCGGCCTCCATACCCCGCTGCCGGGCCGGGCGTCGGACGGAACCGTTGCCAAGGGCAGCGGATTCGCGCATGTTCATCTTGTAAACCTCGTGCTTCGTGCACGTCCCTCCGCGCCAGTCCAAGCGCGGCATCCCCGCCGGTCAGGCGGCGAAGGAGATGGTTCACGTGTCCGCTACGCCCGTGCTGGCGTTGCGCGGAGTCTCCAAGCGATTCGGTGCGGTCCAGGCCCTCACCGACGTCGAGCTGGAGGTTCACGCCGGAGAAGTGGTCGCCCTGGTGGGCGACAACGGCGCAGGAAAGTCGACCCTGGTCAAGACGATCGCGGGTGTCCACCCCATCGATGAGGGCGTCATCGAGTGGGAGGGCAGGCCGGTCAGCATCAACAAGCCGCACGACGCCCAGGGACTCGGCGTCGCGACGGTCTACCAGGACCTCGCGCTGTGCGACAACCTCGACGTGGTCGGCAACCTCTTCCTCGGTCGCGAGCTGCTGCACCGGGGAGTCATCGACGAGGTGTCGATGGAGAAGCAGGCACGGGAGCTGCTGAGCACGCTCTCGATCCGCATCCC
Organism: Streptomyces sp. HUAS 15-9; assembly: GCF_025642155.1. Taxonomy (NCBI): domain Bacteria; kingdom Bacillati; phylum Actinomycetota; class Actinomycetes; order Kitasatosporales; family Streptomycetaceae; genus Streptomyces; species Streptomyces qianjiangensis. The sequence goes on from NZ_CP106798.1 coordinate 6,856,609, forward strand.
CAGCGTCCGCATCCCGATCGCGAGCCTCTCCGGCGGTCAGCGCCAGGTCGTCGCCATCGCCCGCGCCCTGATCGGTGACCCGAAGGTCGTCATCCTCGACGAGCCCACCGCCGCGCTCGGCGTCGAGCAGACCGCGCAGGTCCTCGACCTGGTCGAGCGGCTGCGCGAGCGCAACCTCGGCGTCATCCTCATCAGCCACAACATGGCTGACGTGAAGGCGGTCGCGGACACCGTCGCGGTCCTGCGCCTGGGCAGGAACAACGGCTCCTTCCCCGTGAAGAGCACCAGCCACGAAGAGATCATCGCCGCGATCACGGGAGCCACGGAGAACGCCGTGACTCGTCGTGCGGAGCGTCGCACCACGGAGGCGGCAAAGTGAGTGACACGTCCAAGGTCGAGAAGGCCGCCCCTGTTTCCAAGGCCCAGGACACCGTGGCCCCCGCCGACGACCCCACGGCCGCTCCGGTGGCCGTCGTCGACCCGCGACTGCTGGTCCGCGAAGAGGGCTTCAAGGGCTACATCACGGAGTTCAAGCGCAAGGTCAAGGGCGGTGAACTCGGCTCGCTGCCGGTCGTCATCGGCCTGATCATCATCTGGACGATCTTCCAGCTCCAGAACGACCGGTTCCTGAGCGCGGACAACCTGTCCAACATCAGCTACTTCCTGTCGGCCACCGGCATGCTCGCCATCGGCCTGGTGTTCGTGCTGCTGCTCGGCGAGATCGACCTCTCCGTCGGCTCGGTCAGCGGTCTGGCGTCCACCGTGTTCGCCGTCTTCGTCGTCAACCGCGGTATGAACGCCTGGCTGGCGCTCGCCCTGGCCATCGTGATCGGCGCCGTCATCGGCGCGCTGCAGGGCTGGTTCTTCGCCAAGATCGGCGTACCCGCGTTCGTGGTGACCCTGGCCGGCTTCCTCGGCTGGAACGGTCTGATGCTGTGGCTGCTCGGCTCCAGCGGCACCATCAACATCCCGGCCGACTCCGGCCCGGTGCACCTGCTCGGCCAGAACTCCTTCTTCATGGACCAGGCCATCGTCGGCGCCTACATCCTGGCGGGCCTCGGTGTCGTGCTGACCTTCGTGGGCTCCTTCAGCGAGCAGCGCCGCCGTCGCGCGGCCGGTGTGCCGTTCCGGCCCACCAGCGAGATCCTGCTCCGTGTCGGCCTGCTCGCCGTGGCCTCCTTCTCCGCCGCGGCCGTGCTGAACAACGCCGCGGGTGTCTCCAACGCGCTGGTGATCTTCCTGGGCGCGCTGGTGGTCGTCGACTTCGTACTGCGTCGTACGACCTACGGCCGGAAGGTCTTTGCGGTCGGTGGTGGCATCGAGGCCGCGCGCCGTGCCGGTATCAGCGTGCCGATGATCCGTATCACCGTGTTCGCCATCTCCGGCGGCTTCGCGGCGGTCGGCGGTATGTTCTTCGCCGGCCAGACCGCGAGCGCCACGCTGAGCGCCGGTGGCGGCAACACCCTGATGCTCGCCATCGCGGCGGCCGTCATCGGTGGTACGAGCCTCTTCGGCGGACGCGGTTCCGTCTGGTCCGCCCTGCTCGGCATGCTGGTCATCCAGTCCATCCAGACCGGTCTCGACCTGCTGAACATGAACACCTCGATCCAGTACATGATCACCGGTGCGGTTCTGCTGGGCGCGGTGGTCATCGACTCGGTCTCCCGCAAGAGCCAGAAGGCGGCGGGCCGCGCGTAACGCTCCGCGTAGCGCCGTGTCGTAGGCGTGCGGGTCGTTCTGCGGGTGCCGGTTCGTTGTGGCTGGACGCGCCCCGCGGCGGAGCCGCATATCGACAGGACCCGCGCCCCTGAGGGTGTCGCACTGCCGTTACTCGTCAAGACCCCTGTGCCCGGCACCAATGGCGGTGTCGGGCACAGGTGTGTCTCGGGAGTGCTTCTGGTCGGGTACGGCGCGGTCGTGCCGTAGGGGTCTGGCAGTGCCGTTACTCGTCAAGACCCCTGTGCCCGGCGCCAATGGTGGTGTCGGGCACAGGGGTGTCTCGGGAACCCTTCTGGTGGGCAGGGCCGTTCGCGTGACGTATGACGCGCAGCCCGGGCGTCGGCCGCACAGGCGGAACATTAGACTCGACAGGCCCGGAAACAGCTCGATCAGCTCTACTGCAAGGAGGCACGGGTGCCGCTGCTGACCCGCATCAGGGGACCGCGCGATCTGGACCGGCTCAGCCTGGAGGAGCTGGACCAGCTGGCAGAGGAGATCCGGACCTTCCTCGTCGACGCCGTCTCCAAGACAGGCGGACATCTCGGACCCAACCTGGGCGTGGTCGAGCTCACCATCGCCCTGCACCGTGTCTTCGAGTCCCCGAAGGACAAGGTGCTGTGGGACACGGGCCACCAGTCCTACGTGCACAAGCTGCTCACGGGCCGGCAGGACTTCTCCAAGCTGAAGATGAAGGGCGGCCTGTCCGGTTACCCCTCGCAGGCCGAGTCCGAGCACGACGTCATCGAGAACTCGCACGCCTCGACGGTCCTCGGCTGGGCTGACGGTCTGGCAAAAGCCAACCAGCTGCGCAAAAAGGACGACCATGTCGTCGCCGTCATCGGTGACGGCGCCCTCACCGGCGGCATGGCCTGGGAGGCGCTCAACAACATCGCCGACGCCAAGGACCGCCCGCTGGTCATCGTCGTCAACGACAACGAGCGGTCGTACGCGCCGACGATCGGCGGCCTCGCCAACCACCTCGCGACCTTGCGCACCACCGACGGTTACGAGCGCTTCCTGGCCCGCACCAAGGAGGTCCTGGAACGCACCCCGGTCGTCGGCAAGCCGCTCTACGAGACCCTGCACGGCGCCAAGAAGGGCCTGAAGGACTTCATCACCCCGCAGGGCATGTTCGAGGACCTGGGCCTGAAGTACGTCGGCCCGATCGACGGCCACGACATCGAGGCCCTGGAGTCGGCGCTGGCCCGCGCCAAGCGCTTCGGCGGTCCCGTCATCGTGCACTGCCTCACCGAGAAGGGCCGCGGCTACCAGCCCGCCCTCCAGGACGAGGCCGACCGCTTCCACGCCGTCGGCAAGATCCACCCCGACACGGGCCTGCCCATCGCCAGCTCCGGGGCCGACTGGACCTCCGTCTTCGGCGACGAGATGGTGAAGCTGGGTCATGAGCGCGAGGACATCGTCGCCATCACCGCCGCGATGCTCCAGCCGGTCGGACTCGACCGGTTCGCCAAGGCCTTCCCCGAGCGGGTGTACGACGTCGGCATCGCCGAGCAGCACGGCGCCGTCTCCGCCGCGGGCCTCGCGACGGGCGGGGTGCACCCCGTCTTCGCCGTGTACGCCACCTTCCTCAACCGCGCCTTCGACCAGGTGCTGATGGACGTGGCCCTGCACAAGTGCGGTGTGACCTTCGTGCTGGACCGGGCGGGCATCACCGGCACCGACGGCGCCTCCCACAACGGCATGTGGGACATGTCGATCCTTCAGGTCGTACCGGGGCTCAGGCTGGCCGCGCCGCGCGACGCCGACCAGGTGCGCGCGCAGCTGCGCGAGGCCGTCGAGGTGAAGGACGCGCCGACCGTCGTGCGCTTCTCGAAGGGCGCGGTCGGTCCCGCCGTACCGGCCGTGGGACACGTCGGCGGCATGGACGTGCTGCGCGAGCCGGGCACCGGCACCCCGGACGTGCTGCTGGTCTCCGTGGGCGCCCTCGCCCCGATGTGCCTGGAGATCGCCGGCCTGCTGGACCAGCAGGGCATCACCACCACCGTCGTCGACCCGCGCTGGGTCAAGCCCGTCGACGAGGCCATGGCCCCGCTCGCCGAGCGGCACCGCGTGGTCGTCACCGTCGAGGACAACTCCCGGGTCGGCGGCGTCGGCTCGGCGGTCGCCCAGGCCCTGCGGGACGCCGGCGTCGACGTCCCGCTGCGTGACTTCGGCATCCCGCCGCGCTTCCTCGACCACGCCTCGCGCGCCGAGGTCATGGCCGAGATCGGACTGACCGCCCCCGACATCGCCCGCCAGGTCACCGGCCTGGTCTCCAAGCTGGACGGCCGCTTCGACCGCCCGACAAGCGAGATCGACTCGGTGGAGCCCGCGCGCGACTAGCAACAGGGAACTCGGGGGAGGCGTCCTTCCAGGCCGGTTTTGCCACTGTCAAGAGTGGTGAAACCGGCCCATTTGCGTGAATCGGCATGCTTCGGGGCATACGTACCACGCCCCCTCTCGATCATGTCGGGGACGACAAGCGTGGGAGGTACCCCGTGAGCAGTTCCCTCTTCCGGACGAAAAAGGTGGAGCAGTCCATCCTCGACACCGAGGAGCCAGAGCACGCGCTCAAGAAATCCTTGTCCGCGCTGGATCTGACCGTCTTCGGCGTCGGTGTCATCATCGGCACCGGCATCTTCGTCCTGACCGGCAAGGTCGCCAAGGAGAACGCGGGCCCCGCGGTCTCCCTGGCCTTCGTCGCGGCCGGCGTCGTCTGCGCACTCGCCGCGCTCTGCTACGCGGAGTTCGCCTCCACGGTCCCGGTGGCCGGATCCGCGTACACCTTCTCGTACGCCTCCCTCGGCGAACTGCCCGCCTGGATCATCGGCTGGGACCTCGTCCTGGAGTTCGCGCTCGGCACGGCGGTGGTCGCCGTCGGCTGGTCCGGCTACATGCGCTCGCTCCTGGACAACGCGGGCTGGCACCTGCCCGACTACCTCGGCGGCCGGGACGGGGCCCACGGCTTCGGCTTCGACATCCTCGCCGCCGCGCTGGTCCTGGTGCTCACCGCCATCCTCGTGATCGGCATGAAACTGTCCGCGCGGGTCACCGAGGTGGTCGTCGCCATCAAGGTGACGGTCGTCCTGATCGTGATCATCGCCGGTGCCTTCTTCATCACCAGCTCCAACTACAAGCCGTTCATCCCCAAGGCCCAGCCGGTGGAGGCCGGGGGCACTCTCAAAGCGCCGCTCATCCAGCTGATGGCCGGCTGGGCGCCGTCCAACTTCGGTGTGATGGGCATCTTCACCGCCGCCTCCGTCGTCTTCTTCGCCTTCATCGGCTTCGACGTCGTGGCCACCGCCGCCGAGGAGACCAAGAACCCGCAGCGGGACATGCCGCGCGGCATCCTCGGCTCCCTGTTCATCTGCACGGCGCTGTACGTCGCGGTGTCCATCGTCGTCACGGGCATGCAGCACTACACCGCTCTCTCCGTGGACGCCCCGCTCGCCGACGCCTTCAAGGCCCTCGGTCACCCCTGGTACGCGGGCGCGATCAGCTTCGGCGCGGTCATCGGCCTGACCACGGTCTGCATGATCCTGCTGCTCGGTCAGACCCGGGTGTTCTTCGCGATGAGCCGCGACGGGCTGCTGCCCCGCTTCTTCTCCATCGTCCACCCCCGGTTCCGGACCCCGCACCGGCCGACCATCCTGCTCGGCGTGCTCATCGCGGTCATCGCCGGTTTCACCAGTCTGAGTGAACTCGCCGAGCTGGTGAACATCGGCACGCTGTTCGCCTTCGTGGTCGTCGCGCTCGGCGTGATCATCCTCCGCCGCACCCGCCCGGACCTGCACCGCGCCTTCCGCACCCCGTGGGTGCCCTTCATCCCGGTCCTGTCCGTCGCCGCCACGCTCTGGCTGATGCTGAACCTGCCCGCCGAGACCTGGCTCCGGTTCGCCATCTGGATGGTGATCGGCTTCGTCGTGTACTTCGCGTACGGCCGCTCGCACAGCCGCCTGGGACGTCACGAGGAGACCACGGTCGGCGAGGCGTTCAAGCACAAGCGGGGCGACGCATCGGAATAGGAGAACATGAACGCACAGTAGTCAAACCGCTTGCCGCCCCGGCCCCGTATGTCCCGCTTCGGTGGAGACCGCGGGGCCGGATAGCGTGCTCCCCATGTCCGCCGCGCAGCCCGCCCCTCCACGTTCCGTAATCGCACGGAAGGCGTACTGGACGCGGCTGCTGCCGCTGCTGGCGGCCCTGGCCTGTGTGACCCGTGTGCCGTCCTTCGCGCGGCCGCTGTGGAACCCCGACGAGGGCTTTCTCGCCGTGCAGGCCCGGATGCTGGCACACGGCGGACAGCTGTACGAGACGGTGGTGGACCGCAAGCCGCCGCTCGTGCCGTGGCTGTACCAGGCCGCGTTCGCGCTGGGCGGTTCCGGATCGCTCACCCCGGTGCGGATCCTCGCCGTGCTCGCACAACTGCTCACCGCCGTCCTGCTGGCCTCGCTCGCCCGGCGCCGGTGGGGCGACACCGCGGGCCGGACGGCCGGAGGGCTGTATCTGCTGGTCTCCGTGGGGCTCAACCCCGAGGACGCGCAGGCCGCCACGTTCGAGGTGTTCATGCTGCCCTGCACGGCCGCCGCGATGTGGTGCGCGGACCGCCGCCGCTGGGGCGCGGCCGGGGCGGCCGCCGCCTGCGCCCTGCTCACCAAGCAGACCGGCGGGGCGGTGCTGGTGCCGGTGCTGTGGCTCGCGTACCGGCACGGCGCGCCGCGCGGCGGGGTGCTGCGGCTGGTCGCCGGGGTGACCCTGCCGGTGCTCGGCGCGGCCCTGGTCACCGATCCGGCCGGCTTCGTCTTCTGGACGGTCACCGGATCGGGGGCGTACGCCTCCTTCACCGGCTCCGAACTCCATGCCCTGGTCCGGGCGCTGACCAACACGGTGATCCTGGCCGTGGCCTGCGCGGGCCTGATCCCGCCGGTGGTACGGGCCCTGCGGCTGGCCCGCACGGGCGCGGTCGACCTGTGGCTGTGGCTCGCCTCGTCGGCCCCGGCCGTCCTCCTCGGCTTCCACTTCTTCGGCCACTACTACCTGCAACTCATCCCGCCGCTCGCCCTGCTGGCGACGGCCGCGCTGCAGATCCTGCCCCGGCAGCGGCTGACGGCGGCGGTCCTCACCTCGGCCTGCTGCTGCGTCCTCTTCCTGGCCTGGGGCCTGCTGGCGCCCCGCCCCGAACTCACCCACGCCCAGCGCCTCGCCTCCGCCGTGGCCCACCGCACGGCGCTGACCGACCGGGTCCTCGTATGGGGGATACACCCGGAGACGTACTGGCTGTCCGAGCGCACCCCCGCCAGCCGCTATCTCACCGCGGGGCTCCTCACCAACTTCAGCGGCGGCCGGGGCGGCCCCGAGGTCGGCGAGAAGTACGCCGTTCAGGGCACCTGGCCCGTCTTCCGCGAGGAGATGACCACCCACGCACCGGCCCTGGTGGTCGACGACTCCAGAGGCAAGCCGTACGCCCCGGAACGCGTCCCGGGCCTGCGCCGGCTCCTCGCGGCACGGTACGAACCGGTGGGGGAGGTGGACGGGGCGGTGCTGTACGCCCGGGTGGCGCGGGACCAGGGGGACTAGGGCGTACCGCCGAGCACCGCCCGGGGGCCCGTCACCTCCGCGTCCAACTCCATCACCCTGCGCCGCAGTTCGCGGTCGGCGGTGATGACCAGGGTGGGGCGGCCGTGGTTCTCCTCGACCAGTTCGACGATACGGTCGTCGCCGCTGCCCCGCGCCGACTCCACCCGCAGTCCGGGCGCGGACTCCACACCGCGCGCCGCGCCCTCGACGACGAGCACGATCTCCACGGGGTTCGGATGACCGGGCAGCCCCTCCGACGCCAGCCGGTCCCGCAGCCGCTCGGCGGCCCCCTTCCGGTCCCGCCACCATCCGTCGGGCACCGACCCGACCACGTTCGCGGCATCGACGATCACGAGCAGCGGCGCATCCTCGTCCATACGCCAAGCGTCCCACGGCGACGCGCCCCGAACACCCACAGAACACCCGCGCGGCCGCCGACGCGGCAACCGGCAAGGGGCGGGCCCCGGTCGGCGGCTCGTGCGGCATAGAGTGATGCGGTGAACGGCGACTGGCTCATACGCGGCCGTGACGGCCGGCTCAGTGTCTACCTGCGGTCGGGCGAAGCCGTCCTGTGCCGGGCGGAGCGCGGTTCCGGTGGTCCCTGGAGTGTTCCGCGGAAGGTCGGCGGTGACCAGCGGCTGCATCCCGTGCTCGCCGTCGGTCAGGGTGCCGACGGCTACGCCCATCTGGTCTCCTGGCGGCCCACGGTGGCCGGTGAGTCGGGCGTGGTGCACTCCACCCACTTCCGGCCGCATCTCGCCGCCCTGGACTGGGCTCCGGTCGGACACCCCGACAAGAAGGGCGACCGCACCGGCACCCCGGCGGTCGCCGTGGACGCACAGGGCCGGGCCCATGTCTTCGTACGCAACGGGGGCGGCTCGGTGAGCCTGCTGGCCCAGAAGGAGAAGGGCGGCTGGGGCCCCTGGCGCGATCTGAAGGGCCGGGACGTCCAGGAGGAACTCGCGGCGGTGACGGGGGAGTCCGGCCGGGTCGAGCTCTACGCGGCCGTCCCCGGCGCCGTACTGCACTGGCGTCAGGAGGAACCGGGCACCGAGCCGGTCCTTCAGGAGGCGCTGGAGGCCCCGGCCCGCCCGGGCACCCTGCACGCCCTGGCCACCTCGCCCGACAGCACCACCCTCTTCTACACCGACGACTCGGGCGACATCTGCGCCTGGCGCCCCGGCGGCAAGCCCGTAGCCCTGCTCCCCGCGGCCGGTGACGGCCCGGTCGCGGCGGTCCGCTGCGAACTGGACGGTCACGACTGCACCCTCCTCGCCCAGCGTTCGTCGAGCGGCCGCGTGGCCTTCGCCGCGTATCCGACCCAGGACGAGACGGCGGGTGCCTGGTGGACCGAGTCGGGTCCCCAGCTCCCCGCGGACGCCGTGGTGGCCCTCGCGCTGGACGAGAACGACCGCGTGGTCGCGGCAACGTTGTCCCCGTCGAGCGGCCGACTCCTGGTCACCCGCCGCAAGGACGAGCCGGGACTGGCGCTGGAGGCGTGGCGGGAGGTCTGAGTGCGCGAGGATGACCGCGTGGACACCGAGACACTCATCGACACATGGCGCCGTCTGCTCGCCGGATCCGGAAAATCGTGGGTGCTCTTCGAGCACGGCACCTGCGTGGTGCTGGAGGATCCCGAGGGGCAACTCGACGAGCGGGCCACCGAAATCCTGCGGGAGTTCGGCCCCGTGCACGTGGCCGGGCCCGCGGGCGACTTCCGCGTACTCGAGCTCAAGAACGACGAGGGCTGGCTGGTGACGGGTCATCACCCGGACGTGGTCACCTTCGTCGGGCTCGACGAGCCCTCCGACCCCTCGCACCTGGCCGTCGGGATCCACGGCCGGTCCAAGCGCGACCAGGACGGCAGGGAACTGCACGTCGTCCATGTCGAGAACGCCCGTCCCCCCGCCTCCTGAGACGCCGATGCCCGGCACACCACTGGGGTGCGCCGGGCATCGTCCGTACGGAACGCCGCGGAACCGGTTACGCCGGGACGCTCGCCACGCCCGGAGCCAGGAACTTCTTGCCGTTCACCCGCTCCGAGACGCCCTCACGGTCCAGGTACGGCGTGATGCCGCCCAGGTGGAAGGGCCAGCCGGCGCCGGTGATCAGGCACAGGTCGATGTCCTGGGCCTCGGCCACGACACCCTCGTCGAGCATCAGACCGATCTCCTGGGCCACCGCGTCGAGGACGCGGTCCCGGACCTGCTCCTCGGTCAGGACGACATCGCCCTGCTTGAGCAGCGCCGCGACCTCGGGGTCCAGCTCCGGCTTGCCGCTGTCGTAGACGTAGAAGCCGCGCTTGCCCGCCTTGACGACGGCCGCGAGGTTCGGGGAGACCTTGAAGCGGTCCGGGAAGGCCCGGTTGAGGGTCTCCGAGACGTGCAGACCGATCGCGGGGCCGACCAGCTCCAGCAGCACCAGCGGGGACATCGGCAGGCCGAGCGGCTCGATGGCCTTCTCGGCGACCTCGACCGGGGTGCCCTCGTCGATGACGTTCTGGATCTCACCCATGAAGCGGGTCAGGATGCGGTTCACCACGAACGCCGGGGCGTCCTTGGTGAGGACCGCGGTCTTCTTCAGCTTCTTGGCGACCGCGAAGGCGGTGGCCAGCGAGGCGTCGTCGGTCTTCTCGCCCCGGACGATCTCCAGGAGCGGGAGGACGGCGACCGGGTTGAAGAAGTGGAAGCCCACGACCCGCTCGGGGTTCTTGAGCTTCGACGCCATCTCCGTCACCGACAGGGAGGAGGTGTTGGTCGCGAGGATCGCGTGCGCCGGGGCGACCGCCTCGACCTCCGCGAACACCGTCTGCTTGACGCCGATCTCCTCGAAGACGGCCTCGATGATGAAGTCGGCGTCCGCGAAGCCCTCGGCCTTGTCCAGGACACCGGTCACCAGCGCCTTGAGGCGGTTGGCCTTGTCCTGGTTGATACGGCCCTTGCCGAGCAGCTTCTCGATCTCGGCGTGGACATAGCCCACACCCTTGTCGACGCGCTCCTGGTCGATGTCCGTGAGGACGACCGGGACCTCCAGGCGGCGCAGGAAGAGCAGCGCGAGCTGGCTGGCCATCAGGCCCGCGCCGACCACGCCGACCTTGGTGACCGGGCGCGCCAGGTTCTTGTCCGGGGCACCGGCCGGGCGCTTGCCGCGCTTCTGCACCAGGTTGAACGCGTAGATGCCGGAGCGCAGTTCGCCGCCCATGATCAGGTCGGCGAGCGCCTTGTCCTCGGCGTCGTAACCCTGCTGCAGGTCGCCGTTCTTGGCGGCCGCGATGATGTCGAGGGCACGGTAGGCGGCCGGGGCCGCGCCGTGCACCTTGGAGTCCGCGATGAAGCGGCCCTTGGCGACGGCCTGGTCCCAGCCCTCGCCGCGGTCGATCACCGGGCGCTCGACCTCGATGTCGCCCTTGAGGACGTTCGCGGTCCAGATCAGCGACTGCTCCAGGAAGTCGGCGCCCTCGAAGATGGCGTCGGCGATGCCCAGGTCGAAGACCTGCTGGCCCTTGAGCTGCTTGTTCTGGTTGAGGCTGTTCTCGATGATCACCGAGACGGCCTTGTCGGCGCCGATCAGGTTCGGCAGGATCGTGCAGCCGCCCCAGCCCGGGACCAGACCCAGGAAGACCTCGGGGAGCGAGAACGCCGGGATCGCCTTGGAGACGGTCCGGTAGGCGCAGTGCAGACCGACCTCGACGCCACCGCCCATGGCGGCACCGTTGTAGTACGCGAAGGTCGGGACCGCGATGCCCGCGAGACGCTTGAAGACCTCGTGGCCGCCCTTGCCGATGGCCAGCGCGTCCTCGTGCTTCTTCAGCAGCTCGACGCCCTTGAGGTCGGCGCCGACCGCGAAGATGAACGGCTTGCCGGTGATGCCGACACCGACGATGTCGCCGGCCGCGGCCTCCGCCTCGACCTGGTCGATGGCAGTGTTGAGGTTCGCCAGCGACGCCGGACCGAAGGTGGTCGGCTTGGTGTGGTCGAAGCCGTTGTCGAGCGTGATGAGCGCGAAGCGCCCGGCGCCGAACGGCAGGTCGAGGTGGCGTACGTGCGCGGACGTCACGACCTCGTCGGGGAACAGCTCGGCCGCACCCTTCAGAAGCTCAGCGGTGGTGCTCACTTGTCCCCCTCGAAGTGCGGGTTCTCCCAGATGACCGTCGCGCCCATGCCGAAGCCGACGCACATGGTGTTCAGGCCGTAGCGGACGTGCGGCTGCTCCTCGAACTGGCGGGCCAGCTGCGTCATCAGACGGACACCGGAGGAGGCCAGCGGGTGGCCGTAGGCGATGGCGCCGCCGTACTGGTTGACGCGCGCGTCGTCGTCGGCGATGCCGTAGTGCTCCAGGAAGGCCAGGACCTGGACGGCGAAGGCCTCGTTGATCTCGAAGAGACCGATGTCGGAGATGGACAGCCCCGCCTGGGCGAGGGCCTTCTCCGTGGCCGGGATCGGGCCGTAGCCCATGACCTCGGGCTCCACGCCGGCGAAGGCGTAGGAGACCAGGCGCATCTTGACCGGCAGGTTGTTCTCGCGGGCGAAGTCCTCGCTCGCGATGATCGAGGCGGTGGCGCCGTCGTTCAGACCGGCCGCGTTACCGGCGGTGACCCGGCCGTGGACGCGGAACGGGGTCTTGAGGCCCTGCAGGTTCTCCAGTGTCGTACCCGGGCGCATCGGCTCGTCGGCCGTGACCAGGCCCCAACCGGTCTCGCCGGCCTCGGGGTTGGTGCGGCGCACCGAGATCGGCACAAGGTCCTGCTGGATCTTGCCGTCGGCGTACGCCTTGGCGGCCTTCTCCTGCGAGCGCACGGCGTACTCGTCGGCGCGCTGCTTGGTGATGGTCGGGTAGCGGTCGTGCAGGTTCTCGGCGGTCATGCCCATGAACAGGGCGGACTCGTCGACCAGCTTCTCGCTGACGAAGCGCGGGTTCGGGTCCACGCCCTCGCCCATCGGGTGGCGGCCCATGTGCTCGACGCCACCGGCGATGACGGCGTCGTAGGCGCCGAACGCGATCGAACCGGCGGTGGTCGTCACGGCGGTCAGGGCGCCGGCGCACATACGGTCGATCGAGTAGCCCGGGACGGACTGGGGGAGACCGGCGAGGATGCCGGCCGTGCGGCCGAGGGTCAGGCCCTGGTCACCGATCTGCGTGGTCGCGGCGATGGCGACCTCGTCGATCTTCTTCGGGTCGAGGCCGGGGTTGCGGCGCAGCAGCTCCCGGATCGCCTTCACGACGAGGTCGTCGGCGCGGGTCTCGTGGTAGATGCCCTTCGGGCCCGCCTTGCCGAACGGGGTGCGGACGCCGTCGACGAAGACGACATCCCTGACGGTACGAGGCACGATGGCTCTCCTCCAGGGTGCGGGATGGCACTGCTGCGACGCGCAAGAGCTGAGCGCGCGCTCAGGGCCCATGCTACTTGTGGGTAACGTAGCTGCACACCCCTGACGCGGGGAGCGGCGAACGTCACATCGGCGAGGATGCGACCATCAGGAGGACGCGACCGTCACCAGGAAGCGCGTGGGCAGAGCCGCCTTCGACGAGGCGGCCCTGCCCGCGCGCTTCCTCGTGCGGGGCGTCCAGGATCTTGGCGTGATCTCGATGCCGGCGGTGCGTCACGAACCGCTGCGGCGGCTACGCGTCCTTCACCGACAGTGCGTCGACGAGCGCCGGCGTCACCTGCGCCACCTGCCACGGCCGCGCACCGTACCCGGACAGCGCACCGCTCACGGTGTCGATGTCCACAGACTTCGGCGGCTCCCAGCAGAGCCGCCGCACGGTGTCCGGGGCGATGAGATTCTCCTGGGGCATGGTGAGCCGCTCGGCCAGCGCCGACACCGCGGCGCGCGCGGCGGAGAGCCGAGCCGCGGCGGCCGGGTCCTTGTCGGCCCAGGCCCGGGGCGGCGGCGGTCCGGCGACGGGCTGCCCCGGCTGCGGCAGCTGCGCCTCCGTGAGGGCCTTGGCCCGGTCCACCGCGGCCTGCCACTGCTCGAGCTGGCGCCGGCCCATCCGGTGCCCGAACCCGTTCAGCCCGGAGAGCGCGTGCACATTGACCGGAAGGGAGAGCGCCGCCTCGACGATCGCGGCGTCACTGAGCACCTTCCCGGGCGAGACGTCCCGCCGCTGGGCGATGCGGTCCCGTGTCTCCCACAGCTCCCGCACCACGGCGAGCTGCCGCCGGCGCCGCACCTTGTGCATCCCGGACGTACGACGCCAGGGATCCTTGCGCGGCTCGGCGGGCGGGGCGCTCGCGATCGCGTCGAACTCCTGGCGGGCCCACTCCAGCTTGCCCTGCCGGTCCAGCTCCTTCTCCAGGGAGTTGCGCAGATCGACGAGCAGCTCGACGTCCAGGGCCGCGTACCGCAGCCATGGCTCGGGCAGCGGCCGGGTCGACCAGTCGACGGCGGAGTGCCCCTTCTCGAGTACGAATCCGAGCACGCCCTCGACCATCGCGCCCAGGCCGACCCGGGGGAACCCGGCGAGCCGGCCGGCCAGCTCGGTGTCGAACAGGCGGCTGGGCACCATGCCTATCTCGCGCAGGCAGGGCAGGTCCTGGGTGGCGGCGTGCAGCACCCACTCCACACCGGACAGGACCTCGCCGAGACCCGACAGGTCGGGACAGGCGACTGGATCGATCAGCGCGGTGCCGGCCCCCTCGCGGCGTAGCTGCACCAGATAGGCGCGCTGGCCGTAGCGGTAGCCGGAGGCGCGCTCGGCGTCCACGGCCACGGGGCCGGAGCCGGCGGCGAAGGCGGCGATCACCTCGGCCAGCGAAGCCTCGTCGGCGATCACCGGCGGAATGCCCTCACGCGGTTCGAGCAAAGGGATCGGCGCCCCCGCCGCTGACGATCCGCCGTCGTCCGGAGGGGTCCCTCCGGTGGTGCGCAGTGGCATGTCGGCTGCGGTGTCTTGGGCGTCGGTCACCTGTCAAGGGTATCTGTGTGTGGACAGCGCCCGTCGACGGAACGTTCCGTCGACGGGCGTCAGGGGGTCGTAAACCAGTCAGGTCGGTGAAACATCTCGTTCACGTGAGTGAACGAACACGGTAGGTGGGTACGGGGCCTCCGGCGGGCTCGGCGTGCGGTTTCGGCCGGTTCAGTGGATGATCCCGGTGCGCAGGGCCACCGCGACCATTCCGGCCCGGTCGCCGGTGCCGAGCTTGCGGGCGATGCGGGCGAGGTGGCTCTTGACGGTCAGTGCGGACAGGCCCATCGAGACACCGATCGCCTTGTTCGACTGGCCCTCCGCCACCAGCCGCAGCACCTCGACCTCGCGGCCGGACAGCTCGCGGTAACCACCCGGGTGGCTCGGGGAACCCGGGGGGCGGCGGTGCATACGGGCGGCGGTGGCGCCGATGGGGGAGGTGCCCGGTCTGGTGGGAAGCCCGATGTTGGTCCGGGTCCCGGTGACGACATAGCCCTTGACCCCGCCGGCCAGGGCGTTGCGCACGGCGCCGATGTCGTCGGCGGCGGACAGTGCCAGCCCGTTCGGCCAGCCTGCTGCACGGGTCTCGGAGAGGAGGGTCAGGCCGGAACCATCGGGAAGGTGGACGTCGGCGACACAGATGTCGCGGGGGTTGCCGATGCGGGGACGAGCCTCCGCGATGGACGAGGCCTCGATGACATCACGCACACCGAGCGCCCACAGATGACGGGTGACGGTGGAGCGGACGCGCGGGTCGGCCACGACCACCATGGCGGTCGGCTTGTTCGGGCGGTAGGCGACCAGGCTTGCGGGCTGCTCAAGAAGAACGGACACCAGGCCTCCTGGAGTGCGGGACGGGGCCGGCTCTGGGGATGAAGCCGGGACGAACCGTGCTTTCAAGGTCACAGCTGTCTTCGGCATCAAACCCGTCCGCCTTTAGAGAATGATCACGATCTAGTGAGTAACAATCCGTGCAATTCGGACACGCGATCGATCACCCGAAGATCGAGTCGGCTCGAGTCGTGGCGATTACGGGACTGAATGTGGCCGTATCGACAAAGAGATGGTCAACGAGATGATGATCAACGAAAGTCGGCGGTCAACGGGACTGCGGTCCCCGGCGGCGCTGCGGCAGGGTCACCACCGAGGCGTCGCCCGGGGCGGCCGGCGGCAGACCCGCGACCTGGGCCAGCAGATCGCACCAGGAGGCCAGATGCGCCGCGCTGTCCGGGACCCCGCCCAGTCCCTCACGGGGTGTCCAGGAGGCACGGATCTCGATCTGGGAGGCGGCCGGGCGCTCGGACAGCCCGCCGAAGTAGTGCGAGCTCGCGCGCGTGACCGTGCCGCTCGGCTCGCCGTACGACAGCCCGCGCGCCTGGAGCGCCCCGGTCAGCCACGACCAGCACACCTCGGGCAGCAGCGGGTCCGCCGCCATCTCCGGCTCCAGCTCGGCGCGCACCAGCGTCACCAGCCGGAAGGTGCCGTGCCAGGCCTCGTGCCCGTCCGGGTCGTGCAGCATGACCAGTCGGCCGTCGGCGAGTTCCTGGTCGCCGTCCACCACCGCCGCCTCCAGGGCGTACGCGAACGGGGCGAGCCGCTGCGGAGCCGGTGTCGGCTCCACTTCGACCTGCGGCCGCAGCCGCGCGCTCCTGATCGCCTCGACCGCGGCCCGGAAGGCCGGCGGAGCCGCCTTGTCCTTGTGCCGCTCCGCCTCCCCCGTCTCCTTCGCGTCGTCCATTTCGCCAGCGCCGTCCGACAGTCGTCCCTGAGCCGCAGCCATGCGGGGAAGATTAAGGGGAACGGGGCCTTCGCGCAGGGAGAGACACCCTCAAGGCCGCGGCCACGTCGGCTTCCGGGCCGTGCGAGACTTGCCGTCGTGAGTGCCAACGCAAGCCCCACGGGCCAGCAGCCGACAGCGACGTACGACAGCGCCTTCCTCAGGGCGTGCAGGCGTGAACCCGTGCCGCACACCCCCGTGTGGTTCATGCGGCAGGCCGGGCGCTCGCTGCCGGAGTACCGCAAGGTGCGCGAGGGCATTCCGATGCTGGAGTCCTGCATGCGGCCCGAGCTGGTCACCGAGATCACGCTCCAGCCGGTGCGCCGGCACAACGTGGACGCCGCGATCTACTTCAGCGACATCGTCGTACCGCTCAAGGCCATCGGCATCGACCTCGACATCAAGCCCGGCGTCGGCCCGGTCGTCGAGCGCCCGATCCGCACCCGCGCCGACCTGGCCCAGCTGCGCGACCTCACCCCCGAGGACGTCTCCTACGTCACCGAGGCCATCGGGATGCTCACCCGCGAGCTGGGCTCCACCCCGCTGATCGGCTTCGCCGGTGCTCCTTTCACCCTCGCGAGCTACCTCGTCGAGGGCGGTCCGTCGCGCACGTACGAGAACGCCAAGGCGATGATGTACGGCGACCCCGAACTGTGGGCCGACCTCCTCGACCGCCTCGCCGACATCACGGCCGCCTTCCTGAAGGTCCAGATCGAGGCGGGCGCGAGCGCGGTGCAGCTGTTCGACTCCTGGGCCGGAGCCCTGGCCCCCGCGGACTACCGCCGCTCGGTGCTGCCCGCCTCCGCCAAGGTCTTCCAGGCCGTCGCCGGGTACGGCGTCCCGCGCATCCACTTCGGTGTCGGCACCGGTGAGCTGCTGAAGCTCATGGGCGAGGCCGGCGCGGACGTCGTCGGCGTCGACTGGCGCGTCCCGCTGGACGAGGCCGCCCGTCGCGTCGGCCCCGGCAAGGCGCTCCAGGGCAACCTCGACCCCACCGTGCTGTTCGCCACCAAGGAGGCCGTCGAGGCCAAGACGCGCGAGGTGCTCGAGACGGCCGCCGGTCTCGAGGGCCACGTCTTCAACCTCGGTCACGGTGTGATGCCCTCCACCGACCCGGACGCCCTGACCCGGCTCGTGGACTACGTCCACACGCGAACCGCCCACTGACTCACCACGTGTGCCGGGGCCGGGCCCGCCTGCCGAACAGCAGGCTGCGCGGCTCCGGTGGCGGCGGGGTGCCCGGCTTGAGCGGCCAGGCGAGCAGCATCCCCGCCACGAAGCCGACCACATGCGCGGCGTAGGCCACCGTCCCGGCGCCGGAGACACCGTGTCCTGACGAGTACAGCGCCTGGAGCACGAACCAGAAGCCCAGCACCAGCCAGGCGGGCAGCCGCAGCGGCAGGAAGATCAGGAACGGGACCAGGACCCACACCCGTGCCCTGGGGTACAGCACCAGATAGGCGCCCAGCACCCCGGCGATCGCCCCGGACGCGCCGATCAGCGGGTCGCCCGAGGAGGCGTTGAGCAGCGCGAAGCCGTAGCCGGCGATGTAGCCGCAGACGACGTAGAAGAGGAAGTACCGGATGTGGCCCATCCGGTCCTCGACGTTGTTGCCGAAGATCAGCAGGAAGAGCATGTTGCCCAGCAGGTGCAGCCAGCTGCCGTGCAGGAACATCGCCGTGAACACCGACAGCGGCGGCGACTTGGCGTAGCGCGGCGGGGCCACGACACACCCGGCGCCGTGCGGGCCCGGCCTTACCTCGCCCGTCGGGACCATCCGGGGCAGCTGATGGTGGATCAGCTCTCGGGGTACGGCCGCGTACTGGTCCAGGAACGCCTGGAGGTGGCACAACTGGGCCAGGTCACTGCCGCCGGCCACGGAACCGGCTATCCCGGGCGTGGACACGAAGACGAGGACGTTCGCGGCGATGAGCGCATACGTCACCCAAGGGGTGCGGCGTACCGGGTTCACGTCATGCACGGGGATGACCACACAGAAGTAGTGCCCCCGATGCGGCCCGCGAATCGATGAACACGCCCGCCCGCGCACGCGTATCACTGGTCAACCGACGTGAGGATCAGGCGATGAACGAGCGAGTTGCTCCTCCCATGCAGGCTCTGCCCGACGGGGAGGCGGAGCTCTCCCTTGTCGTGAAGCTCCCCTGGGAGGATGTCGCCAGACTCGGCCAGGAGGCCGGGCGGCTGGCGGCGCAGATGCAGCGGCCGGTGACACTGGACGAGGCCGTCAGCAACCGCCTGCGGTCCACCCGCCCGTCCGCCGCGCACGCCAAACCGGCGGGCGAACAGCCCGCACCGGCGACCTCGACGACGAGCGCGGGCGTGACCGCGCTTCCGCGGATCAGCGGCTCGGCCTAGGGGGTGTCGTTTGGATCAGGTCGGCCGTCACGAACGGTGCGGTCTGGCCGACCCCGAGCGGGGTCTGGTGCGTGCAGCTGCAAGGCGGAGGAGGGAGTCGACGCGGAGCGTCGGCGAGTGACGACAACGCCGCAGATGTGCGTGCCAGGGCCCGCGACGCCGGGATGATCCAAACGACACCCCCTAGCCGTCGGCGCTCGCGCGTACCTTCGCCGCCGCCTTTCTCGCTGCCACCAGGACCGGGTCCCACACCGGTGAGAAGGGCGGGGCGTAGCCCAGGTCCAGGGCGGTCATCTGTTCCACCGTCATGCCCGCCGTGAGGGCCACCGCGGCGATGTCGACCCGCTTGGCGGCGCCCTCCCGGCCGACGATCTGCACGCCGAGCAGCCGTCCCGTGCGGTGTTCGGCGAGCATCTTCACCGTCATGGGGAAGGCGCCGGGGTAGTAGCCCGCGCGGCTGGTCGACTCGACGGTGACCGTCTCGAAGCGCAGGCCGACCCGGTGCGCGTCCTTCTCGCGCAGGCCGGTGCGGGCGATCTCCAGGTCGCAGACCTTGCTCACCGCCGTGCCGACCACGCCCGGGAAGGTGGCGTAACCGCCGCCCACGTTGGTGCCGATGACCTGGCCGTGCTTGTTGGCATGGGTACCCAGGGCGATGTGCCGCTCCTGGCCGGAGACCAGGTCGAGGACCTCCACGCAGTCGCCGCCGGCCCAGATGTTCTCGTGGCCGCGGACCCGCATCGCGAGGTCGGTGAGCAGACCGCGCCGCCCGCCGAGCGGCAGGCCCGCCGCCTCGGCGAGGGCGGTCTCCGGGCGTACGCCGATGCCCAGCACGACCACGTCCGCCGGGTACTCCACGTCCTTTGTGACCACCGCGCGCACCCGGCCGTCCGGCCCGGTGGGCATCTCGGTCACCTCGGCGTCATTGACCATGGTGATGCCCAGGCCCTCCATCGCCGTGTGCACCAGGCGGCCCATGTCCGGGTCGAGCGTGGCCATGGGCTCCTTGCCCCGGTTGACCACCGTCACCTCGTAGCCCCGGTTGATGAGGGCCTCGGCCATCTCGACGCCGATGTAGCCCGCACCGACGACGACCGCCCGGCGGCCACGCGTGCGTGCCAGCGTGTCGAGGAGCCCCTGGCCGTCGTCCAGGGTCTGTACGCCGTGCACCCCGGGGGCGTCCACGCCCGGCAGGCCGGGGCGGACCGGGCGCGCGCCCGTCGCGATCACGAGCTTGTCGTACGACGTCCAGGACTCGGCGCCGGAATCCACGTCACGCGCGCGTACCCGCTGCCCGGCCACGTCGATCTCGGTGACCTCGGTGCGCAGCCGCAGATCGATCCCGCGCGCGCGGTGCTCCTCGGGGGTGCGCGCGATCAGCCGGTTCCGGTCGGGGACGTCGCCGCCCACCCAGTACGGGATCCCGCACGCCGAGTACGAGGTGAAGTGGCCGCGCTCGAACGCCACGATCTCCAGCTCGCCGGGCCCGCGCAGCCGGCGTGCCCGCGACGCCGCGGACATCCCCGCGGCGTCACCGCCGATCACGACCAGCCGCTCCGTTGCGCCCCGCCCACCGCTCATGCTCATGTGAACACGCTACGGGGGCGGGCCATTTCGGGCTCGCTCAGCTCTCCTCACCCTCCTCACCGGGTTCCCGGCCGCTCGCGGCAGCGGGCCCGGCCCGGCCGCCCCGGCCGCGGGAGCCGCACGCAGCGGCAGCCGGCGCCGTACGACCCGCAGCCACACCAGCACCAGCAGCGCCACCAGCGCGGCGAACGGCAGCACCGCGCCGAGGGCCAGCGCGATCCAGCGCAGCATCGTGACGAAGACGTGCCAGCCGCCGGACACCGCGTCCACGAAGCCGGGGGAGTCGTCCTTCGCGGCCTTCTCCACCGGCGTCTCGGACAGCGACAGGGTGATGGTGGCCAGGCTCGTGCGGTCCTTCAGGGACGCCTGCTGGGCGAGCAGCGCCTCCAGATCGGCCTCCCGGCTGCTCAACTCCCCTTCCAGGGTGACCACGTCACTGAGCCTGGTCGCCTTGTCCATCAGCTCCCGGACCCGGGCCACGCTGGCCCGCTGCGACCGGATGCGGCTGTCGACGTCCACCACCTGGTCGGTGACGTCCTGCGCCTTGGACGTGCGGTCGATCAGCCTGCCCGTGCCCTGGAGGTCGGCGAGGACCTCGTCGTACTTCTCGACGGGGACGCGCAGCACCACGCGGGTGCGCTCGTGGCCGCGGGCGTCCCGGGTGGTGCTCTCGTCACCGATGTAGCCGCCCGCGTTCTCGGTGGTGGTACGGGCCTCGTCCAGTGCCTTGGGCACGTCCTTGACCCGCACGGTGAGGGAGGCGGTGCGGATGATGCGGTTCGCGGTGAGGTCGGGTGCCTTCGCCCGGGAGCCCTTCGCGGCGTCGCCGGAGTAGCTGTCGGAGGCGCCCCGCTGGGGCGCGCCTCCCGCGGCGGCCTTGGAGTCGCTCGTGCCTCCGCCGGAGGAGTCCGAGCCGCCGCAGCCCGCGAGCGCGAGGGTGGCGGCGAGCAGGATCCCGGTCAGCGCCCGGGCCGGTCGTACAGAATGTCGTGTGCGCATGTGGCCGTACCCCCGAGGGTCGTGACGATGATGCTCCTTGGACGCCGGTCCGGGCCGGGACGTTTGGCCGGGGGAGTCCCGATGCGGTCACGGTCGGGACTCGGCAGGGCCACATGGCCCTGGCGGGACTGTCAGTGGGGTCTGAGAGGGTGGAGCCATGAGCGGATCACCTACGGGCACGGATCATGTCGTCGTCATCGGGGCCGGTATCGCGGGGCTGGCCGCCGCGCACCGGCTGCTGGAACGCGGTGCGCGCGTGACCGTGCTGGAGGCGGGCCGCAGACTCGGCGGCAAACTGCGCTCAGGGGAGATCGAGGGCGTGCGCGTCGACCTCGGCGCCGAGTCGCTGCTGGCCCGTCGCCCCGAAGCGGTCGGGCTCGCGCGCGAGGTGGGCCTCGGCGACCGGCTCCGGCCGCCCACCACCGCGGCCGCCTCGATCTGGACCCGCGGCGCCCTGCGCCCCATGCCCAAGGGGCATGTGATGGGCGTCCCCGGCACCGCCGCCGCCCTGTCCGGCGTGCTGTCCGACGAGGGCCTCGCCCGTATCGAGCGCGACGCCGACCTCCCCCGCACGGAGGTCGGGGAGGACGTCGCGGTCGGGGAGTACGTGGCGGCGCGGCTCGGCCGCGAGGTCGTCGACCGCCTCGTCGAACCCCTCCTGGGCGGGGTGTACGCCGGTGACGCCTACCGCATCTCGATGCGCTCGGCGGTCCCGCAGCTCTTCCAGGCCGCACAGACCCACGACTCGCTGACGGAGGCCGTCCGCGAGATCCAGGCGAAGGCGGCGGCAGGCGGGCAGACCGGACCCGTGTTCATGGGCATCGAGGGCGGTGTCGGCGCACTGCCCCTCGCCGTCGCCGAGTCCGTCACCGCGCGCGGGGGCGAGATCCTCACCTCGCGGGCTCTACCACGGAGCTGCGCCGGGACGCCGACGGCGGCTGGCGCGTGACGGTGGCGGCGACCGCGTCCTGCACGCCGACGCCGTGGTCGTCGCCGTCCCCGCGCCCGCGGCCGCGGACCTGCTGGCCGCGGAGTCCCCCGGGGCCGCGGCCGAGCTGCGGGCCGTCGAGTACGCCTCCATGGCCCTGATCACCCTCGCCTACCGGCGCGACGAGGTCACACTGCCCGACGGCAGCGGCTTCCTCGTCCCGCCCGTGGACGGCCGCACCGTCAAGGCGTCGACGTTCGCCTCCCGGAAGTGGGGCTGGATCGCCGAGGAGGACCCCGACATGGTCGTCCTGCGCACCTCGCTGGGGCGGTACGGCGAGTCGGAGATCCTCGAGCACGAGGACGCCCACCTGGTCGAGGTGTCCCGGCACGACCTGAGGGCGGCCATCGGCCTCGACGCCGCACCCGTGCGGACGGTCGTGACCCGCTGGACCGACGGCCTGCCCCAGTACCCCGTCGGCCACCACGCGCGCGTGGCCCGCATCCGCGAGCACGTCGCCAAGCTGCCGGGGCTGGCCGTGTGCGGAGCGCAGTACGACGGCGTGGGCATCCCGGCCTGCATCGCGAGCGCGTACGCCGCCGTGGACCGGCTGGGCGGCGATGCGAGCGGTGTGCGGGACCTCACCGCCGACCCCGTGCAGAGTCTTCACGGTGGCGCGGGAGAATAAGGGACATGAGTGACGACGCACCCACCCCCGAGACCGGCAGGATCCCGAACAAGGGCAAGCTGGCCAAGGACCTCAACGAGGTCATCCGCTACACCCTGTGGTCCGTCTTCAAGCTGAAGGACGTGCTGCCCGAGGACCGCGCGGGTTACGCGGACGAGGTCCAGGAGCTGTTCGACCAGCTCGCCGCGAAGGACGTGACCATCCGCGGCACGTACGACCTGTCCGGTCTGCGTGCCGACGCCGATCTCATGATCTGGTGGCACGCCGAGAGCAGTGACCAGCTGCAGGAGGCGTACAACCTCTTCCGCCGTACGAAGCTGGGCCGCGCGCTGGAGCCGGTCTGGTCGAACATGGCGCTGCACCGTCCGGCGGAGTTCAACCGCTCGCACATCCCGGCGTTCCTCGCCGACGAGACGCCGCGCAACTATGTCAGCGTGTACCCCTTCGTGCGCTCGTACGACTGGTATCTGCTGGCCGACGAGGACCGCCGCCGCATGCTCGCCGACCACGGCAAGATGGCCCGCGGCTTCCCGGACGTCCGCGCCAACACGGTCGCCTCGTTCGCGCTCGGCGACTACGAGTGGCTCCTGGCCTTCGAGGCCGACGACCTGCACCGCATCGTCGACCTCATGCGCCACCTCCGCGGCGCGGAGGCCCGCATGCACGTCCGCGAGGAAATCCCGTTCTACACGGGCCGCCGCAAGGAGATCACAGAACTGATCGCGGGCCTCGCCTGACCGGGCGCGGAGCTGTGTGGGCCAGCCCGCGAGGGGGCTCGGGGAGCTGATCGCGGGTCGGCCTGACGGGCCCCGGTGTTTCGCGGGTCGGCCCGCGAAGAGGCCGGTGAGGTGATCGCGGGCTTGTGCGATCGGGTGCGGCGTCTTCCGGGTCGGCCGGGTTTTCCCCGGGGGATGCGCACCGGTCGGCGCGCGGTGGTCGGCGAGTCGATCGCCGGACTTGCCCGACCCGACCTGTGGGGCTCATCGGTGTCGTCTGGGCCCGTGAGGGCTCAGTGTTGGTCGGCCTTTCCCTTCAGGGCGTCTCTTTGGGACGGAGTTCGGGGCTTCGGTTCCGGGTGGGCGGCGCAGGACGTGTGGCGGTTCGGGAGGCGGCCCTCCAAGAGGTATGCGTCCAGGTGGGCGTTGACGCACTGGTTCGGGCCGCCCGCGACGCCGTGCGTACCGGCGTCCCGCTCGGTCACCAGGACCGAGCCGGCCAGCCGCCGGTTCATCTCCAGCGCCCCGTCGTACGGCGCGGCAGCGTCCCGCTCGGCGGCCAGGATCAGCGTCGGCGGCAGCTCGTCCGGCCCGGTCCGCACGTCGAGCGGCGCCTGCCGGGGCGTCTTCCAGTAGGCGCACGGCAGATTCGCCCATGCGTTGTCCCAGGTCTCGAAGGGCGCCACGCGCGCCAGCCGGGTGTTGTCGCGGTCCCAGACCGCCCAGTCCGTCGGCCAGGGGGCGTCGTTGCACTCGACGGCCGTGTACACCGCGCTCGCGTTCTCGGCCTCGGCGGCCGTCCCCGTCCCGCCGGCCGGCGAGGCGATCTTCAGCAGCGGCCCGGTGTCGCCCTTCAGATACGCCGACAGCGCCTCGGCGCGGCTCGGCCAGACATCGTCGTAGTACCCGGCCATCAGGAACGCGCCCTGCAACTGCCCCGGCCCGACCTTGCCGCCGGCCGGCTCCGCGGCCAGCGCCGCCCGCGCCCGGTCGTAGCTGCGCTGCACCGTCTCGGCCGTGGCACCCAGCCCGTACGCGTCGTCGTGCCGGGCGACCCACTCACGGAAGTCGGTCCAGCGGTTCTCGAACGCGGCCGACTGCTCCAGGTTGCTGCGGTACCAGATCTGCGCCGGGTCCGGGTTCACGGCCGCGTCCAGCACCATCCGCCGTACGTGCGAGGGGAACAGCGTCGCGTACACGGCCCCGAAGTAGGTGCCGTACGACGCGCCCATGAAGGTCAGCTTCTCCTCGTCCAGCGCGGCACGCAGCACGTCCAGATCACGCGCGTTGTTGAGCGAGTTGTAGTACCGCAGTCCGCTCCCGGCGCGCTTGGCGCAGTCGTGCGCGTACGCCTTCGCCTCCGCGATCCGCTCCTTCTTGTACGACTCCGAGGGGTGCGTCGGCGCCTGCGAGGGCCCCTTGAAGAACCGGTCCGGGGCCTGGCAGGACAGCGGCGCCGACCGGCCCACCCCGCGCGGGGCGTATCCGACGAGGTCGTACGCGGCCGCGATCCGCTGCCACTCGGGCAGTGCGCCGACGAGCGGAAAGGCCATGCCGGAGGCGCCCGGACCGCCCGGGTTGTAGACGAGCGAGCCCTGCCGGGGCACCTTCCGCTTGCTGTTGCGCGGGTCCTTGTGCGTGGCCGCGGTCCGGCTCACGGTCAGCTCGATCTGCTTGCCGTCGGGATGCGCGTAGTCCAGCGGGACGCGCACCGTGCCGCACCGCAGGCTGTCCGGAAGGCCCTCCGCCGCGGGGCACTTCCCGAACGCGATGCCTTCCGCACGGGCACGCGCGGCGGTGACCGCCGTGCCGCGCGCCTCGGTCACCGCGCCCGGCACACCCGAAGCACCGGGCGCGCGCGCGCCGCCGGCGCGGCGACGAGGGCGGTCAGCAGCAACGACCCGGCGGCCGAGTAGAGGGCGGCAGCTCGCATGGCGTATCCCTTCGGTGCGCCGCGGCACGGACACCGCGGCAACAAAAGGGATATTTCGTTCGGGCCTCGGCGAAGGCAAGCACCATCCCGCCGGTGTCGGCGTCAATACTCCCTGTGCGCCCCCGCGCGGACGCCGTCACTCCCGCCAGGGCTGGTCGCGATGGGCGAACGCCGCGCGCAGCTCCGGTTCGCCGATCGCGCGGATTCCGCGCACGGCGACGGAGGTCAGATAGGTGCGGTCGTCACCGGACCCGGTCGCCCGCCGGGTCAGCGCGCCGAGCAGCCGCTGCCCGGCAGGCGAGGCCCAGCGCGAGTACGGGTGCACCTCGACCCGGGCGATGGCGAGGCAGCTCAGGGTCAGGGCGAAGGGGAGCGCGAACCAGGCGGCGACCAGATCGCGCGGCATGTCGGTCTGAGCCGGCATCAGCAGCGCGGTCGCGCCCAGGGCGGCGACGGCCACCGCGGCCAGCCGGACCTGACGGACCCCGGACGCCACGGTCGTACGCGCCCCGTCGGGCACCGCGAGCCCCGCCCGGACCAGCCCGTCGGCGATGCTGCGCACGGCGTCGGCCCCGGCCGCGGCGGAGCGCACGGGCTCGATGCGGGACTGGCCCTCCGGCCCTATGGCCCCTATGACGGACCGCTCCATCTCGTCCCGGCCCCGTGGGTCCACGACGGTCGCCCAGCCGGTGTGCGCGAGCAGCAGCCGGCGCTGCCGGGCCATGGAGACCATGGTGAGATCGGCGACCCGCGCGGGCCCGCCCGACAGGAACGCCGCCTCGTACAGCGTCAGGTCGTGCCCCCGGTCCGCGGTCGCACCCTCCGCGTCGACGGCCGCCAGGCGTACGGCGGCCAGGCACAGGCGCGTACACGCCGTGCCCGCGACGGCCCAGGCCAGCAGCAGGAGAAGGACCCAGAACATGACGTTTTTCTATGCCAGGGGCCTGGGAAACGCCATGCCCTTTTCACCATCCGGACGGAGTGTTGTCGGTACGTGACGTTCCGCTTCTCGGGCGGATCAGGAGCCGTCGCCCGGCGGCGGGCTGGAGGCGGCCGGCGGAAGCGGGTACGTGGGCGAGGGCGAGGAGCCGATCGGAGTCGCCGAGCCCGGCTGGACCACCGGCGGCGACGGCACGGGCGAGGCGGCGGTCGCCAAGTCCCGGGCCAGTGCGGCGAAGTCCACGTAGCCGGTCGCCTCCAGCATCCTGATGTGATCCAGCACGGTGGTGTCGGCGTCGTCGGCGAGATCGCGGACCAGCGAGTTCTGGGTGCCGGCCCGGACCTGGGCGACGACCGAGAACACCCTGCCGTGGGCCAGCCGCAGGATGTTGGCGAACTCGCGATCGAAGTCCTGCCCCTGTGCCGTGCTCAGGGTGGTGAGCCACTGCTTCTGCTGCTCGTTGGGCTCGTTGGGCAGCGGCAGGCCGAGCCGGGTGGCGACGATGAGGGCATGCGCGTCCAGCGACGTGTGCCCCGCCACGAGGTGTCGCCCGGCCGCCCGTACGGCCTCGGTCGTGCCCTTCGTCTCGGCCAGCTGTCCGGCGGGCAGTTCCCACAGCCCGGCCAGTCGGACCTTGGTGACGAAGTCCCGGTCCGCCTGGGACAGGGGGCCGTACTGGGTCGTCACGGTCTGGGCGTTCAGCACGTCGGCGCCGGTGCCGCCGGTACCGGCGATGCCGGTCCGGTCCGCGTACGACCAGACGGGAAACAGCAGCGCCGCCAGCGTCGCGGCCAGGCCCGTGATGATGAGCCCGAGCCCGCTGAAAATGCCTCTGCCCTTGATCGGGGGTCGGGGTCGCGGTCGCATGGTGCCTCCTGCTTGCGGCACCGCACGCCAGTGCGCTTCGGGTGGGTGCGGGTTGGCATATTACTGCGGAGTCAGTGCCAACCACCGTGCGGGCAGGGGGATATAAGGTATGCGAACCCATCAAATAGGGCGCCGGTGTTGCGGCTGTCACCTTCTCCGCAGCAGCACCCTCCGCGCCGCCCGGGCCGCCCGCACCACCGGCCGTCGCGACCGGGGCACCGGCCCCGACCGCTCCAGCCACCACTCCCGCAGTTCCCGCCGCACCCCCGCGTCCTCGATCCGTCCCGCGAGCAACTGCCCCGCGAAGTCCAGCGCGTCCTGTCGGTAACCACCGGCCATCGGGTGCCCGTGGGCGTAGTCGAGGAACGCCGGCCGGTACTCCGTCCCCAGAATCACCGGCAGCTCGGGCGCGATCTTCGCCACCACGGACGCCCGCTTCGCGGCCAGTGCCCGCGCCTGCACCCCCATCCGCACCCGGTCGAACCCCTCGGGCACGGGCGTCCCGGCGACCAGCGACGACAGCACCGCGGTCTGCGCGAGCGCGAGCCGCTCCCGGGTGTCGTCGTCGGCGACGACAACGGGCGGGGTCACGGCGCGGACCCGCGACGCCGCCCCGGAAACGGAGCGTATCGCACGCCCCTCCTGCACCGCCCCGGAAACGGGGCACATCGCCCGCCCCTCCTCCACCGCCCCCCGAATCGACTCCAACTCCCGCTCCAGCTCACCGGGTTCGGGGAAGTTCTCGTCCCGCTCCAGCAGCACGCCGGGCGGCGCGACCCGCGAGGCGAGGTCGGTCAGGATGTCGAGCACCGGCCGCGGTACGGGGTGGGCGTGGCTGTCGTGCCAGACGCCGTCGCGCTCGAAGCCGCCCGCGACATGCACATACGCGACGGCCTCCAGCGGCAGTTCGGCCAGCGCCTTGGCCGGGTCCTCGCCCCGGTTGACATGGTTGGTGTGCAGATTCGCCACATCGATGAGCAGCCGCACCCCGGTCCGCTCGGCCAGCTCGTACAGGAACTGCCCCTCGGTCATCTCCTCGCCGGGCCAGGAGATCAGCGCGGCTATGTTCTCGACGGCGAGCGGCACCGGCAGCGCCTCCTGGGCGATGCGCACGTTCTCGCACAGCACGTCGAGGGCGTCCCGGGTGCGGGGCAGGGGCAGCAGATGGCCCGCCTCCAGGCGCGGGGAGGCGGTCAACGGCCCGCCCGCCCGTACGAACGCGATGTGCTCGGTGACCAGCGGCGCGCCCAGCGCCGCCGCCCGCTCGGCGAGCGCGGTCAGCCGCCCCTCGTCGGGCCGGTCCGCACCGCCGAGGCCGAGCGAGACACCGTGCGGCACCACGGTCACTCCGCGCTCGCGCAGCCGCAGCAGCGACTCGGGCAGGTGTCCGGGACAGACGTTCTCCGCCACGGCCTCCACCCAGTCGATGCCGGGCATGCGCTCCACGGCGTCCGCGATCTCCGGCCGCCAGCCGATCCCCGTTCCCAGTCGCCGCATGGTCCTTCCCCCTCCTTCGCGTGACGGGGGTATCACCCCGGCGCCCGGCCCCGAACCCCGCCGCCCGCACCTTCAGAGCAACATTTGAGGTTCACGGCAGAGCGGGATGTGAGGTTCGCGGCAGAGCGGGATCCGAGGTTCGCGGCCCGGAACCCGGCCCGCACCCGGCCTACCCGGGCACGCCCCGCGAGTCCACCGGATCCCGCCGCAGCGCCGGATGATCGGCGACCACGGTGCAGGAACCCGGCGCGATCTCCGTGAAGCCCGCGTCCCGTACCAACGGCAGCCCGCTGTCCGTCAGCCGGGGCCACTCGGCCGGGTCCGCGGTGCGTACCGACAGCGGGAAACCCGTGTCGCGCCAGGCCGCGCGGTCCTCGTCGGACAGCTCCCACCAGGCGAGTTGGGCGCCGTGTCCGACCTGGGCCATCGCCTTTCCGGCCGACATGTCGAGTTCGGGATTCATCCAGAGCACGGGCCGCGCACGGTCGGGTCCGGCCGGCGGCTCCGGGTCGTCGAGGTCGGTGCCCGACACCTGCAGCTTGGCCAGGTCCTTGGGCCAGCCGTCCAGCGGGACGGGTGGGAAGACCCGTATCTGCGCCGACTCGCCGGTCACCGTGATCCCGGGCAGTGCCTCCGCGCGCCGCCACTCCGCGCCACGGGCCCGCCGTACGACCTTGCGGATCCGGGCGTCCTGCCAGTCCCGTACGGCCTCGGCCCACTCGCCGTCACCCAGCGCCCGCTCGTCGGCGAGCAGCGTCAGCACGGAACGCGCGGCGGTCTCCAGCGCATCTGTACGGGCGGGCGGCGCACCGCGTTCGATGCGCACCACCAGCGGCAGCACGAACTGCGGCGCCTCGTCACGCGCACTGCGCTCGGACCGGAAGGGACTGTCACCGGGGGATGTCGAAACGTGGCTCACAACAGCCAACCCTAAAGCCGGACCAGAATAGCCCCATGCGACGTGATCTTCGGCTGGCCCGCGTAGGCCGCCGCTACGGCATACGCGGCCCCTGGGTGTTACGAGGCATCGACCTCACCGTCACGCCCGGCTCGCTCATCCGCGTGGAAGGAGCCAACGGCAGCGGCAAGTCCACCCTCCTGCGCATTCTCGCCGGGCTGGACGCGCCCACGGAGGGCCGTATCACCGGCCGCCCCCGCACGGCGTACGTCCCCGAGCGGTTCCCCTCGGCGCTCCCCTTCACCGCCGCCGGCTATCTCACCCACCTCGGCACGGTCCACGGCCTGTCCCGCCGGACGGCGGCCGGCGCCGCCGTCGCATGGCTGGACCGCTTCGGCGCCGCCGCCCATGCCGACACACCGATGGCCCAGCTGTCCAAGGGCAGCAGCCAGAAGGTCGCGGTGGCCCAGGCCCTGCTCGCGGAGCCCGAGTTGCTCGTGCTGGACGAGGCCTGGACGGGACTGGACGCCGCGGCCCGGGCGGAACTGGAGCGGGCGGTCGCCGAGCGCACGGCCGCCGGATGTGCCGTCGTGTTCGTCGACCACGACCCGCGCCGCCTGGCCGGGGCGCCCGACGAGACGTACGTGGTCACCGACGGCACCCTCGACCGCCGTACCGGGAACGAGAGTTCACCGGCCGGCCGGCACGCCGTGGTCATCGCGCAGGGCCCGTCGGGCGGACAACTGCCCCCCGACGCCGCGCGGACGGTCACCTCGGCCGAGGAGACCGCGCCCCGCACCCACCGGCTCACCGTCCCCGAGTCCCACTCCGACGTCCTGCTCCGTGCCCTGCTGACGGCCCGCCCGCCCTGGCACGTGGTGAGCGTGAGCCCCGGTACACCCCCCGAGACGCCGCCCGATCCCGAAAGCCGCTCATGACCGCACTCCTGCGTTACCAGGCCGCACTCCTCGTACGCTCCCAGCGCTGGCTGCCACCCGTCGTCCTGTACGCGGCCTTCCTCGCCGTCGGCGTGCAGAGCGGCCAGCCGGTGCTCGACTCGCTCGGCTACACGGCCGCTGCATTGCTGCCGGTCGCCGCCTGGCTGGTGCGGATCTGTGTCACCAACGAGCCGCCCGCGGCCCGCGCCTGTGTCGCCGCCGCGGCCGGACCGGCCAGGGCCCACCTCGCCTGCCTTTTGGCGGCTCTCCTCGCGTCGGCGGCGCTCGGCACCGTGGCGACCCTGGCCGTGACGCTGATCAGCGACCCGGCGGCCAACGGCCATCGCGCCCACGTCCCACGCTTCGAGGCGGGCGCGGCCGGGCTGCTGGCCGCGCTCTCCTGTGCGCTGCTGGGGACGGCCGTCGGCGCGCTCACCAACTGGCCGCTGCTGCGCTCGCCCGGCCGGGCGGTGCCCGCGATGCTGCTGGCCGCGCTGCTGTCGGTGGTCGTCGCGGGCTCACCGGCGCAGGCGGCGGTGAACGGGCTGGTCACCGGCTCGCAGTCGGGCCGGGTCCCGGTGCCGCTGCTGCCGCTGGCCGCGGCGGCCCTGCTGACCGCCGCGGCCTTCGCCGTGGCCTGCGCGCTCACCCGTCGCCGGTCACCCTGAGCAGGCCGTGCGCTGCGCCTCCGGCCTCCCCCGAGTTCTCGACTTCGCTCGAACAGGGGGGACCCCCCATGCAGACCGGGCACAGCGTGGTGCCCCTGTACGACGCGGGGTACTCCGTCGGCTTCCGGCACAGCACGCACTCCGCGTACGGCGGCTCGTCCGCGGGCTGCGACTCGGTGGTGTCGATGATCGTGCAGTAGTCCTCGTCGCTCATCTCTTCAGGGTAGGCCGGTCAGCGGTGGCCGCCGGTCTCCCCGATCAGCTCGGACACCTTCACGAACCGGAAGCCCCGCTTGCGCAGTTCCGGTACGACCGTGCGCACCACCTGCTCCGTCGTCGGGGCGGCGCTGCGGGTGCAGTGCATCACGACGACCGAGCCGGGCTTCACCCCGTCCAGCACCTGCCGGGTGACGGCGTCGGCGTCCGTCGCGAACGCGTCCCCGCTCACCACGTCCCACTGCACCGCGGTGACGCCGAGGCCGCTCAGCGCGCGCAGCGCCTTCTGGTCGTAGCAGCCGCCGGGGAAACGGAAGTACGGCATCGGGTGCGGCACACCGGCCTTGCGGATCGCGGTGTACGCCCGCTCCACGTCCGTGCGCATCCTGTCGTCGCCGACGGTCGGCAGGCCGTAGCAGTCGCCGGTGAAGGCGTAGTGGCTGTAGGAGTGGTTGGCGACCTCGAACAGCGGGTCGTTGCCGAGGGAGCGGGCCTCGGCCGGGTACTGGTCGGCCCACCGGCCCGTCATGAAGACGGTGGCCGGGACCTTCAGATTGCGCAGCGTGGCGATGAGCGCCGGATTGTCGAAGTGCTCGCCCGCGGCCGCTCGCGGGCCCTGGTCGGCGGTCATGTCGGCGTCGAAGGTGAGGGCGACGGTCTTGCCCTGTGTGCGCGGGCCGTTCGTGAAGACCGGGGTGAGGCCGCCCGGGCCCGGGACGAGGATGGGCGGTCGTGAGGGGGAAGCGGATGCGGAGGGCGGGCTGGGGGCCTGGTGGGCGGCGTGCGGGGCACTCGTGGTGCCGCAGGCGGCGAGGGCGGCGCCCACGGCGCAGAGGGCGGTGACACGGCGTACAAGAGTGAACACCGTATGAAGATATGATCGTAAATATGCTCATCCGATCGACGCGCCCTGTCGGTCGTACGGGAGTCACCCGCCTGGCCGCGCCCCCGGCCGCCCGCCCCGGCCGGTCAGCGGCCGTAGCGGCCCGTCAGGGTGCCGGTGGCGAGGGCGTGGCCGTTCAGGGCGCGCCGGACGTCGTCGGGTGAGACGTCGGCGGCGAGGTCCAGGCGCCGGTCGGCGGCGTAGACCGTGAACACGTAGTGGTGCGGGCTGTCGCCCTTGGGCGGGCAGGGGCCGCCGTAGCCCGTCCTGCGGAAGCCGTTGCGGCCCTGTGTCGCGCCCTGGGGCGCCTGCCCGGCGGCCAGCTCCGTGGTCCGCGGGCCGATGTTCCACACCAGCCAGTGCGTGAACGTGCCGTGCGGGGCGTCGGGGTCCTCCACCACGAGGACCAGTCCGGTGGTGTCCGCGGGTACGCCGGAGAAGGCGAGCGGCGGCGACACGTCCTCGCCGTCGCAGGTGTGACGGCGAGGGATCGTGCCGCCCTCGGCGAACGCGGAGCTCGTCACCGTGAGGCGGTGCGAGGCGGTGGGGGTGGGGGCCGGGCTGGGGGCGGACGAGTCGCCCGTGCCGCTCCCGCAGCCCTGGACCAGGCCCATGGCGGCCACCAACACGATCAGGAAGCTCCGGCGCATGCCCGGAACGTTAGCTCCGGGGGACCGCGGAGTCACCGATGCCGGTGGGTTGTTGCGTGCCGTCGATGGCGGGGGACTGCTGCGCGTCGTCGCTGCCGTCCGGTTGTGGCGGTTCGCCTTGTTCCAGGTCACCGTCGGCGGCCGCCGGTTGCGAGCCGGTGATTCCGTCCGGCTGGTGCGACTCGGCGAGCGCGGCCGGCTGCTGGCCCCTCTCCAGGAAGCGCAGCAGCTCCACCGGGATGGGCAGCACCAGCGTGGAGTTCTTCTCCGCCGCCACCGCCATCACCGTCTGCAGCAGGCGCAGCTGCAGTGCGGAGGGCGTGTCGGCCATCTGCTGCGCGGCCTCGGCCAGCTTCCTGGAGGCCTGGAGCTCGGCGTCGGCGTTGATGATCCTCGCCCGGCGCTCACGGTCGGCCTCGGCCTGACGGGCCATGGAGCGCTTCATCGCGTCCGGCAGGGAGACGTCCTTGATCTCGACCCGGTCGATCTGCACGCCCCAGCCGATGGCGGGGCTGTCGATCATCAGCTCCAGGCCCTGGTTGAGCTTCTCGCGGTTGGAGAGCAGATCGTCGAGGTCGCTCTTGCCGATGATCGAGCGCAGGGAGGTCTGTGCCATCTGGGAGACGGCGAAGCGGTAGTCCTCGACGTTGATGGTCGCGGCCGCCGCGTCCACGACCTTGAAGTACACGACCGCGTCGACCCGCACCGTCACGTTGTCCCGCGTGATGCCCTCCTGGGCGGGCACGGGCATCGTGACGATCTGCATGTTGACCTTGTAGAGCCGGTCCGCGACCGGGATGATCAGCGCGAGTCCCGGCGAACGTATCTCGCCCCGCAGGCGGCCGAGCCGGAGGACCACCCCGCGTTCGTACTGCTTGACGACCCGCACCCCCGCGGACACGTACACCAGTCCGACGGCACCGGCCGCGATGATCGCCCCCAGCAGTTCCTGGAACATGACGACCTCCTCCATAAGAGGCCCTTTGTGTCCACTCCTGCAACGATATGCCCGGTATCCGGTCCGGGGCCACGCCCCGCACCGCGCAGCAGCCGGGCCCGGGTCCGGCTGGGCCGTCGTCCCCTGCGTTCGGCGCGCTACTCGGCCGTCACGAGTGTCTTCGCGTCGCGGGCGAGTGCGGTGAGGCGGGATATCGCGCGGAAGTACTTCTTGCGGTAGCCGCCCTTCAGCATCTCCTCGCTGAACAGCTTGTCGAAGGGAAGCCCCGAGGCCAGTACGGGGACTTCGCGGTCGTAGAGCCGGTCCGCGAGGACCACGAGGCGCAGTGCCGTCGACTGGTCCGGTACCGGCCGCACACCGACGAGGCACACCGCCCTCAGGTCGTCGGTCAGCGCGCCGTACCGGCTGGGGTGCACCTTGGCCAGGTGGTCCAGCAGATGCGGGAAGTCGTCGAGCGAGGCGCCGGCGGTGGCGTACGCCGCCTTCGTCACCTGCTCGTCCGAGTACGGCGCCGGTGCCTCGGGCAGGCCGCGGTGGCGGTAGTCCTCGCCGTCGATGCGCAGGGCGCGGAAGTGGGCGGACAGGCCCTGGATCTCGCGCAGGAAGTCGGCCGCCGCGAACCGGCCCTCACCGAGCTTGCCCGGCAGGGTGTTGGAGGTGGCGGCGAGTGCGACACCGGCGTCGACGAGCCTGCCGAGCAGGGTGGACACCAGCACGGTGTCGCCCGGGTCGTCGAGCTCGAACTCGTCGATGCACAGCAGCCGGTGACCGGACAGGGTCTGGACGGTCTGCTGGAAGCCGAGGGCGCCGACGAGGTTGGTCAGCTCGACGAAGGTGCCGAACGCCTTGAGCGCGGGCTCGGCCGGGGTGGCGTGCCAGAGGGAGGCGAGGAGGTGGGTCTTGCCGACGCCGTACCCGCCGTCCAGATAGACACCGCGGGGCCCGGCCGGCACCTTGGGCGCCTTCGCCTTGCCGAACCCGAAGAATCCCCGTCGGCCGGTGCCGGTGGCGTGCGCCCCGCCGAGCCCGGCCGCGAAGCCGTCGAGGACCCGTACGGCCTCGGTCTGGCTCGGCCGGTCCGGGTCCGGGAGGTACGTGGCGAAGCGGACCGAGTCGAAGCGCGGCGGCGGCACCATCTCGGCGACCAGCCGGTCCGCGGGGACGTGCGGCTCGCGGGCGCACAGGGACAACGGGGTCGCGTCGGCTATCGGGCTGACGGCGGACGCGGCGGTGGATGACGACACGGTTACCCATGCTAAGCGCCGTGTCACACTGCTCGACATGCGACGCCTGTTCCCTGTGACCGACGAAACAGCAGCCCTTGATGACCGGGAGTGGAGTCTCGCGGAACTGGCGGCCGCGTACGCCTATCCCGAGCCGCAGGCCGGCGGGCGGGGGACCTGGCTGCGGGCCAACATGGTGTCCACGCTCGACGGGGCCGCCCAGCACGAGGGCCGCTCGCAGCCCATCTCCAGCGCGGCCGACATGCGGATCTTCGGCACGCTGCGGGCACTCGCGGACGTCGTCCTCGTCGGCGCGGAAACGGTACGGCAGGAGGCCTACCGCCCCGCACGCGCGCGTGCGGAGTTCGCGGACGCCAGGAAGGCGGCGGGACAGGCCCTGGCCCCGGCGATCGCGGTCGTCACCGCGAGCCTGGACCTGGACTACTCGCTCCCGCTGTTCACCGCCCCCCAGGTGCCCACCCTGGTCCTGACCGGAGCCTCGGCGGCGCCGGACCGTATCGCCACCGCCGAGAAGGCGGGCGCGCGGGTGGTGATCGCGGGCGACGGCGCCGGAGTGGACCCGGTGCGGGCCGTAGAAGCCCTCGCCGGCCTCGGTCACACCCGGCTGCTCACCGAGGGCGGCCCCCGGCTGCTGGGCCAGCTGATCGCCGCCGGAGCGCTCGACGAGCTCTGTCTGACCCTCTCCCCGATGCTCACCGCGGGCGACGCGCAGCGCATCGCCGGGGGGCCGTCGGTCGCGGTGCCGCGGCGCTTCGAACTGGTGTCGCTCCTGGAAGAGGCCGGGTTCCTGTTCGGTCGCTACCGTCGGTCATGAAATCAGCGGAATCTACCGTTCCGCTTGGCTTTCGACGGGCACACTAAATCCGGCAGTACCCGTGCGATCACGGGGCAGGATGGTTTCCGCAGGGCCTGACACGGCCCACGGAGCAGAATGGGGCGCTGGTGTTCACAAGCGTATTGATGATCGAGAAGGCCCTGACGTCCGCCGACGTGGAGTTCGTCACCACCTTGCACGGAGACGAGCAGATCTCCTTCCATGTGCTGCTCCAGCCTCGGGGCGACCAGGCCGACCGCCTCCTGCGGGCCATCGACGACATCGCGCTCGGCGAACTCGACGAGGCGGCACGCGAGCGCGGGGTGCCCGAGGGCGCCGCGGCGAAGGAGCCCGCGGAGCAGGCCCTGGAGGTGTCCCTCAAGGCGCTGCGCGCGGCGGGCGGCGAGGCGGAGGGCAGGCTGGTGGAGGACCACCCGCTGGACGCCCTGAAGGCCCTGGTCGAAGAGATCGGCGCCGACGAGGTGATCGTCCTGACCGACCCCCACTACGTGGAGGAGTTCTTCCACCGCGACTGGGCGTCCCGGGCCCGCCACAAGGTCGGCGTACCGGTGCTCAAGCTGTTCTCCCACAGCAAGGCGTGACCGGCGATCGCGGCGGACGTGACGTGACCGCTGCCCGTAACGGACCTAATAGGTGTTGGGCGTGCCGGGGCCATATGGTGGTGCGCTGAATGTTCGCTTCGCCGCACCACTCCAGGGAGACGCACATGGCCCCGGGCCTTCCTACCGCCATGGACCGACCGCACTTCATCGGCATCGGCGGCGCCGGAATGTCGGGCATCGCGAAGATCCTCGCGCAGCGCGGGGCCAAGGTGGCGGGCAGTGACGCCAAGGAGTCGGCGACCGCCGAGGCGCTGCGCGCGCTGGGCGTGACCGTGCACATCGGGCACGCGGCCGAGCACCTCGCCGACGACGCCAGCTGTGTGGTCGTCTCGTCGGCGATCCGCAAGGACAACCCGGAGCTGGCCCGCGCGGCGGAGCTGGGCATTCCCGTGGTCCACCGCTCCGACGCCCTGGCCGCCCTGATGGAGGGCCTGCGCCCGATCGCGGTCGCGGGCACCCACGGCAAGACGACCACCACGTCGATGCTCGCGGTCTCCCTGTCCGAGCTGGGCCTGGACCCCTCCTACGCCATCGGCGGCGACCTGGACGCCCCCGGCTCCAACGCGCTGCACGGCGACGGCGAGATCTTCGTCGCCGAGGCGGACGAATCGGACCGCAGCTTCCACAAGTACGCGCCCGAGGTCGCGATCGTCCTCAACGTAGAGCTCGACCACCATGCCAACTACGCCTCGATCGACGAGATCTACGAGTCCTTCGAGACCTTCGCCGGCCGGATCGTGCCCGGCGGCACGCTGGTGATCTCCGCCGACCACGAGGGCGCCCGGAAGCTGACCGAGCGCCTGGCCGGTTCGGTGCGGACGGTGACCTACGGCGAGGCGGCGGACGCCGACGTACGCGTCCTGTCCGTCGTACCGCAGGGCCTGAAGAGCGAGGTCACCGTCCTGCTGGACGGGGCGGAGCTGACCTTCACGGTGTCCGTCCCCGGCCGTCACTACGCGCACAACGCGGTGGCCGCCCTGGCTGCGGGCGTGGCGCTGGGCGTCCCCGCCGCGCGGCTGGCGCCCGCGCTGGCCGCGTACACCGGCGTGAAGCGGCGTCTGCAGCTGAAGGGCGAGGCGGCCGGCGTCCAGGTCATCGACTCCTACGCCCACCACCCCACGGAGATGACCGCCGACCTGGAGGCGATGCGCGGGGCCGCGGGCGACTCCCGCATCCTCGTCGTCTTCCAGCCGCACCTGTTCTCCCGCACCCAGGAGCTGGGCAAGGAGATGGGCGAGTCCCTGGCCCTCGCGGACGAGTCCGTCGTCCTCGACATCTATCCGGCCCGCGAGGACCCGATCCCCGGTGTGACCAGCGAGCTGATCATCGACGCGGCGCGCGCGGCGGGCGCGGCCGTCATGGCCCTGCACGACAAGACCGAGGTCCCCTCGGTGATCGCGGGAATGGCGAGGCCGGGTGATCTCGTTCTCACCATGGGCGCGGGCGACGTGACCGACCTGGGCCCGCGGATCCTGGATCACCTGTCGCAGCAGTGAGGGGCTGAGGCTCATGTCGTACGACGTCGAGAAGCCGGACGAGCAGTGGCGCGCGGAGCTGACCCCGGCCGAGTACGCCGTCCTGCGCGAGGCCGGCACCGAGCCGGCCTTCGTCGGCGAGTACACGAACACCAAGGCCAAGGGCGTCTACTCCTGCCGCGCCTGTGGCGCCGAACTCTTCACCTCGGAGACCAAGTTCGAATCCCACTGCGGCTGGCCGTCCTTCTTCGATCCCAAGGACACCGACGCCGTGGAACTCCTGGAGGACCGCTCGCACGGAATGCTGCGCACCGAGGTGCGCTGCGCCCGCTGCGGCTCGCACCTCGGCCATGTCTTCGAGGGCGAGGGGTACGCGACCCCGACCGACCAGCGGTACTGCATCAACTCGATCTCGTTGCGATTGGTGCCGGACGAGGAGTAGGCGGGCGTCGCGCTGCCTGTCGGTCAGGGTGTTGCACGCAGGCGGGGAGAAGACCGGCGCTCAGGATGCCGCAGGGCCCGGCTTCCTGCGCTGGACGAGGACGCCGACCGCCGTGGAGACGAGAGCGCAGGCGATGTGCGAAACCGTCTGGTGTATTTTCGTAAAGTCACCTGATTTGTCTACAGGTGGGAGTGGTCCGGATGGCTCGCGACGGTCGGAGCGATGACG
This sequence comes from Streptomyces sp. HUAS 15-9, assembly GCF_025642155.1. Lineage (NCBI taxonomy): Bacteria > Bacillati > Actinomycetota > Actinomycetes > Kitasatosporales > Streptomycetaceae > Streptomyces > Streptomyces qianjiangensis. Next base: position 6,895,159 of record NZ_CP106798.1, read on the forward strand.
TCACGGCGCGCAGCCGTGAGCGCTTCCTGGCCGGAGGGCCGGTGGTCGCCGGGGTACGCAGCGAGATCCTGTCCTCGTGGAGCCGCTGCCAGTCCATTGGTCTGCGTCCGAGTCTGGGGACCACGTACTTGGGAGAACCCGACCTGGACACGGAACTCGTCCACGCCGCGGAGCCGGTGCTCGACGAAGTGGCCCGCGCGATCGCCGGGACCTGGTCCACCGTGATCCTCACCGACGGTGAGGGCGTGGTGCTCCGCTGTCTGACCGGCGAGCCGCAGATGTCCCGGTATCTCGACACCGCGGGCGGCGGGGCGCCCGGCTTCAGCTTCCACGAGTCCCTCGGCGGTACCACGTCGATCGGTCTCGCGCTCGCGGAGCGGCGCGCCAGCCGCGTCTACGGCCATGAGCACTTCGCCGACGCATGGACCGTGCAGGGCTGCGTGGCCGTGCCCGTGCACGAGCCCTTGAGCGGACGCATCGTCGGCGTCGTGGACCTCGCGACCGAGTCGTCCGAGTTCACCTCGATGCTGGAGACCATGGCGCGCAAGGCCGCTCACGCCATCGAACGAAGGCTGTTGGAGCAGAAGACCGACCGGGAGCGGACCCTGCTGCGGGCCTACATGCGGACCGCTCGCCAGGTGCGGGCACCCGAGTTCAGGCACGGACGGCAGATCGTCCTCGGTGCCCCGGCCGAGGACCTGCTGACGGGGTCCGACCGGCTGCTCCTGGAGGAGAAGGCGGCAGGACTGATCGCCTCGGGCCGCAGGGCCGCAATCGAGGTACCCGTGTCCGGTGGACGGGTGGTCACGCTCCTGGCACGCCCGGTGGCGGACGTGTGCGACGGGGTCGCGGTCGAGGTCATCGTTCCCGCGAGTGGCGCGCTGTTCTCCGCGGGCGGGACGCCCGCCCCCGCACCGGCCGTGCTGGGAACCGGCACGCCCGAAACGGCCCCCGGCGCCTGGCGCGGTCCTCCTACCGCTACCGCGATTCCTGCTGCCACCCCGGTTCCGGATCCCACCGCGGCTCCGTCCGCGAAGGCGGGCGAGGAGCAGTGCCACCGATGGCTGCTGGCCGTCGGGGAACCGGGGATCGGCAGGCTCGCCCTCGCGGCGCGGCGCCGCCTGGAGCTGCTGCGCGAGTCCAGCCGCCGTATCGGCACCACGTTGGACGTCGTCCGCACGGCCGAGGAACTGGCCGAGGTGGTGGTCGAGAACTTCGCCGACGTCGTCACCGTCGACCTGTACCCCGCGGTGCTCCGCGGCGACGAGCCCTCGGCGGCCGATGTGCTGCCGATGCGGCGCACCGCGGTGCGCGGGGTGGAGGGTTTCCCCTTCCGCGGGGTGGGCGAGCAGATCGGCTTCGCCCCCACCAGCCTGCAGGCCCAGTGTCTGGCCAGTGGCTCTCCGTCGATGGAGGCGGACCTGAAGGCCTCGCGATGCTGGGCCGCCGAGGACCCGGTACGTGCCGCGACGATCCTCGAGCGGGGCATACACTCCCTCATCACCGTGCCGCTGAGCGCCCGTGGCGTCCCTCTGGGGATGGCCGGCTTCTACCGTTCGCGAAGGTCCGCGCCCTTCGAGGACGACGACGTCTCACTAGCCGCGGAACTGGTCGACTGCGCGTCGCTCTGCATCGACAACGCGCGCCGTTACACGCGCGAGCACTCCACCGCCCTCGCCCTTCAGCGCAGTCTGCTCCCGCACGGCCTGCCCGAACAGAACGCGTTGGAGGTCGCCTACCGCTATCTGCCCGCACACACCGGAGTCAGTGGCGACTGGTTCGATGTGATCCCCCTGTCAGGGGCCCGCATCGCACTTGTCGTGGGCGATGTGGTCGGCCACGGCGTCCACGCCGCCGCCACCATGGGGCGGCTGCGTACCGCCGTGGACAACTTCGCCTCCTTCGAGCTCGCCCCCGACGAACTCCTCACGCATCTGGACGACCTGGTCGCCCGGATGGCCCGGCAGGAGGGCAGCACGGATGCCTTCATCGGGGCCACCTGCCTGTACGGGGTGTACGACCCGACGACCCGCCGCTGCAGTCTCTCGCGCGCGGGACACCTCCCACCGGCGCTCATCTCCGGCGACGGGACGGTCACCTTCCCCGAGGTGCCCGCCGCGCCGCCGCTCGGCCTGGGTGGATTCCCCTTCGAGACGGTCGAGATCGAGCTGCCGGACGACAGCCAGCTGGTGTTCTACACCGATGGGCTCGTCGAGGACCGCGAACGGTGCATCGAGACCGTGCTGGAGGAGCTCCGGCAGACCCTGGGCCACCCCGGACGCTCGCCGGAGGAGACCTGCCAGGCCGTCGTGGCGGCCCTGCCGCCGTCCCAGCCGACCGAGGACGACGTCACCCTGCTCGTCGTCCGCCCCCGCGGTCTGGACGCCTCGGACATGGCCTGCTGGGACGACCTTCCGCCGGACCCGGCCATCGTGTCCGAGATACGTGGCGCCGTGGTCCGGCAGCTCACCGACTGGAAGATGGAGGAGGCCGTCTTCACCACGGAGCTGATCCTCAGCGAACTGCTCACCAACGCCATCCGCCATGCCACGGGCCCCTTCCGGGTACGGCTGCTGCGCGATCGGATGCTCATCTGCGAGGTCGCCGACACCAGCAGTACCTCTCCGCATCTGCGTCAGGCCGACATGACCGACGAAGGCGGCCGCGGCCTCTTCCTCGTCGCCCAGCTCGCCCAGCGCTGGGGAACCCGTTACACACCCCGCGGCAAGGTCATCTGGGCCGAGCAGCCGATGCCCGGGGGCTGAGCCGGGGTCCGGCCGCCGACCCGGCTCGCCCGGCGCACGACGGAAGGCCCGTCCGCGGTCCCCACGGGCAGGCAGGAGATCAAGGCCTTGGACGATCGATACGACTTCGTCATCGTCGGCGGAGGCTCCGCCGGCTGCGCGCTGGCGGCACGGTTCAGCGCCGATCCCGCCAACCGTGTGCTGGTGCTCGAAGCCGGACGCCCCGACTACCCGTGGGACATCCTCATCCAGATGCCCGCCGCCCTGGCCTTTCCCATCGGCAGCCGGTTCTACGACTGGAGGTACGAGTCCGAGCCGGAACCCTTCCTGCACGGCCGGCGGATCCACCACGCCCGGGGCAAGGTGCTCGGCGGCTCCAGCAGCATCAACGGGATGATCTTCCAGCGGGGGAATCCCCTGGACTACGAACGCTGGAGCGCCGACCCGGGGATGGCGGCCTGGGACTACGCCCACTGCCTGCCGTACTTCAAGCGGATGGAGAACTGTCTCGCCGACCCGGAGGGAGAGTTCCGCGGCCACCACGGACCGCTCGTCCTCGAACGGGGACCGGCCGACAGTCCGCTGTTCGCCGCCTTCTTCGAAGCCGTGCAGCAGGCGGGGTACCGGGTGACCGACGATGTGAACGGCTTCCGTCAGGAGGGCTTCGCCGCGTTCGACCGGAACGTGTACCGCGGCCGTCGGCTCAGCGCCGCCCGGGCCTATCTGCACCCCGTGATGAGCCGCCCCAACCTGTCGGTACGAACCCGGGCGACGGTCACCCGCATCCTGTTCGAGGGCGGGCGGGCGGTGGGCGTGGAGTACACGGTGCGGGGCGGCGGCCGGCGGCGGCAGGGCCGCGGCGGAAGGGTCGTCCTGTGCGGCGGAGCCGTCAACTCCCCGCAGTTGCTCCAGCTCTCCGGTGTGGGGAACGCGGACGAACTGGCAGTGCTCGGCATCGAGCCGGTGCTGCACCTGCCTGGCGTCGGCGAGAACCTTCAGGACCACTTGGAGGTGTATGTGCAGCACGGCAGCAGGAAGCCGGTGTCGGTGCAGCCCGCGCTCAAGCTGTGGCGCCGGCCCCTGGTCGCCGCCGAGTGGCTGCTCCTGCACCGCGGGCCCGGGGCGACGAACCACTTCGAGGCCGGCGGGTTCGTACGCAGCAACGAGGACGTGGCCTACCCCAACCTGATGTTCCACTTCCTGCCCGCCGCGGTCCGCTACGACGGGTCCTCGCCCGCACCGGGGCACGGCTATCAGGTGCATGTCGGGCCCATGTACTCGGACGCGCGGGGATCGGTGAAGATCGTCTCACCCGACCCCGGCACGCACCCCGCGCTGCGGTTCAACTACCTCTCGACAGCCAAGGACCGCAGGGAGTGGGTCGAGGCGATCCGGATCACCCGGCATATCCTCGGCCGGCCCGCCTTCGAGGAGTTCAGCAGCGGTGAGCTCTCCCCGGGCTCCGGGGTCGAGACCGAGGAGCAGATCCTGGACTGGGTGGCGGCCGACGGCGAGACCGCCCTCCACCCCTCGTGCACCTGCAGGATGGGCATCGACGAGGCATCGGTCGTGGACCCCGGCACCATGGCGGTGCACGGCCTGGCGGGGCTGTACGTCGTGGACGCCTCCGTGATGCCGTACGTGACCAACGGCAACATCTACGCCCCGGTGATGATGCTCGCCGAGAAGTCCGCCGACATCATCCTCGGCAACGAGCCCCTGGCGCCCGAACCCGTGGAGTTCTACCGGCACTCCGGCGCCGGACGAGCGCGGCGTCGGCCGAGGTAGAGGGCACCGCCGACGGCGGCGATGACGGCGGGGAAGAACAGGGCCCCCCACCGGTAGTACCAGGCGTCCCCGGGGTACACCGCGGCCCGTGGCCAGGCCACGTTGACGGTCATGGCCATGCCGTACAGCACGGCGACGAGGTTCACGGCGAGGCCCCAGCGGCCCAGGGAGAAGTACGGCCCGTGGTCGGCACGAGGCCACGTGCCACGCAGCCGACGCACCAGCATGGGGCCCGTCACCAGCAGATACGGGACGTAGAACAGCACGATGCCGGCTGAGGTCAGGGTGTAGAACAGGTGCCGGTTGCCGAGGTTGACCACCAGCAGCGCGATGGTCAGCAGACAGGTGAGCAGGGCCGGTACGACGGGGGTCCTGGAATGCGGGGAGACCCGGGAGACGGCCCGGCTGAAGGGCAGCCGGCCGTCGCGGGCCATGGAGAACAGAAGCCGGATCGCCGCGGTCTGCACGGCCAGACAGCAGACGGTGACGGCGATCGCCACGCACACCAGAAAGACGGACCCGAGCCCGGAGCCGAGCGTGGACTTGACGACGTAGGGCATGCCCAGGTCGGCCAGTTCGGGGTCCATGATGTCGCCGACCGCCATCATCGCGACCAGAATCAGCAGCCCGCCGGAGACGAACGCCGCGGTGAGCGCCCGCAGGATGGCACGGGGCGCGTGCCGTCTGGGCTCCCTCGTCTCCTCCGCCAGCGATCCCGCGGTGTCGAAGCCGTAGAAGACGTAGGCGCTCGCGAGCGAGGCGACCAGGAACGCGCCGAGATAGCCGGAGGAGTGGCCCGCCCCGGTGCCGTGCGTCTGCAGGACGACCTGCGGCCCCCGTCGGACATGCATGGCCAGCATGACGACGAGCAGGGTCACGGCGACCAGTTCGACCACCACGCCGAAGTCGTTGATCCTCGCCATCAGCCGGACACCGCACAGGTTGACCACGGTGGTGAAGACCACCAGACCGAGAGCGAGCACGATGGCGTTCTGGGCACCGCCGCGGGTGTCGGTCACGCCTGCGTCGGCGGGACTGCCGAGGATCTGGAAGGCCGGTGAGATCTGCGGCAGGACGACCTGGTAGGCGACCGCGACGGCGGCCGCGGTGACCACCGCGCCGCCGGCCATGATCCAGCCCGACAGCCACGAGGTGAGGGGCCGGGCGAGGTGCTTGGACCACTGGTACACCGACCCGGCCAGCGGGAACTGTCCGACCATCTCGGCGAAACACAGGGCGACGGCGAGTTGCCCGAGGAACACCATCGGCCAGGTCCAGATGTACGCCGGGCCGCCGGAGGCGAAGCCGAAGCCGAAAAGCTGGAACACCCCGGTCAGGACCGAGATGTAGCTGAAACTCGCGGCGAAACTGGACATCGGCCCGAGGGAACGCTTCAGCTCCTGACGGTAGCCGAACCGTGCCAGGTCGTCGCTGTCGTCGCCGGGCGCCTCGGGAGGACGGCTCCTCGGGATCCTCACGGTTCCCATGATGGCTCCGTGGGCACGTGGCGCATGTGGGACCGTGGATCATGGGGGCGTCATCGGCGGCGGGATCGAAACAGCCCAGGATCGTCGGAGCGGTCTTCGACCGTTCCGGCACGTGCCGGGTGTTCCTCGGCTCCTGAGCCCCACCGTCCGGCGCCCCTGGCTCGTGCGTGACCGTCGATGCTCGTCCTGTCGCTCGGCGTGATCTTCGTCAAGAGCGTCTCACCGCGCCCGGTGCCGGGTGAGGATGGGACCGAGGGGCGCCTACGGCGTCCCCGCAGGGGCGAACTGGATGCATGCCCCGAATGCCCCGGTTTGAGATTCTGTGAGGGTGTTGGGTGTCGTGCGGTGGATCCAGTCCCGTCGAAGAACGGCGCAGGTCGACGGCCGGAACCGGGTGAGCGGCCGGAACCGGGAGAATGACCGGAGCCGGGAGAACGGGCTGAAGGCGCTGCGCATGGCGGCGGCCGGCATCGGCACGACGCCGGACGAGAGCACGACCTGTGCCGAACTGGCCCGGGCGGTCGTACGGCTGGCCGGCGGCGCGGCGGCGGTCATGCACCGGGTCGGCAGAAGCGTCTCCGGGTACGACTCGATCATCGGGGACGCCGACGCCCTGCCCGACGCCCGCTGGGCCGCCGCGCTGGCCCGGGCCGCCGCGACCCCGGCGGCCGACGGCCGTGACGAGCCGTGGACCGAGTACCCGGCCCACGGCGGGACCAGGCCCGCGGTCTGTCTGCCGCTGACCAGCGGGGAGCTCCAGTACGGCGTGCTCGTCTGCGCACGGCAGGGCCCGCCGTTCACCCGCTCCGAGGTGGAGCTTCTCGCCCTGCTGGCCGAGCGCGCCGCCTCCCACATCCGGCAGGCCCGCGAGTACGACCGGATCAGCAGCACCGCCGCCGACCTGCAGCGCGCCCTGCTCGCCGAGCCCGGCCGGCCGCACCCCAACCTGGACGTCGCCGTCCGCTATCTGCCCGCGGGCACGCGCACGCTGGTCGGCGGCGACTGGTGCGAGACCGTACGGCTGCACTTCGGCCGCACCCTGCTCGTCGTCGGCGACGTCATGGGCCACGGCCTGGAGGCCGCTGTCGACATGAACGCCTACCGCTCCTCCCTGCGCTACATCGCCTCCGCCGACCTGCCCCCGCACCGGGTGCTGCGCCAGATGGACGACATCGCCTCCGGTGAGGCGGACCGCAGACCCGCCACCTGTCTGATCGCACGTGTCGACCCGGCCCGCGGCCAGCTCACCGTGGCCAGCGCGGGCCACCTTCCCGCCGCGCTGATCACGCGCGGCGGCCACACCTCACTGCTGCCCGCCCCGGTCGGCCCACCGCTGGGCACCGGCTTCGGCGGCTACGAGTCGACCACGTACCGGCTCGACCCCGACCAGACGCTGGTGCTGTTCACCGACGGCCTCGTGGAGCACCGCGACGAGGACATCGACAGCTCCCTGCAGCGCCTGGCCGAGATCCGCTTCGCCGTCGGCGCGGGCGTCCACGAGATCCTGGAGACGATCGTCACCCGCCTCGACGTGAAGAACGCGGAGGACGACGTGGCGGTCATGGCGGCCCGCCCACGACTGCGCCAGAGCTCCCACATCCCGCTGGAGGGCGCTCCCGAGATGGGGTGGTGAGCCCCGCGGTCCCTTCGTCACCCCGCCCGCTCACGCCCCCGCATGCACCAGTGCCGCCCAGGTCCACGGCAGGTCCGGCCGTTCCGCGCGCAGCGCGCGCACGGTGTGGTGCAGGGCCTGCGCCGCGGGCAGGGGACCGGGGCGCGGCAGGGACGGGGCCAGCGTGCGGTGGAACCGGGCGGCGGCGTCGGCCGCGAAGGTGTCGCCGACCTCCCAGAGTGTGGCCACCGACTGGGCGTATCCGGCCAGCTGGAAGGCGGAGGCGAGGTGGACGGCCTCGTCGGCCAGGGCGGGCGCGGCGCTGCCGCGGGCCGTGCCACAGGCCGAGAGATAGGCCAACTCGGCCGACTCCAGGCGTAGTTCGGCGATGTCCTGGAGGAACAGGTCCCCGTCGGCCAGCAGCAGCCGCCCCGCGGCCGGTTTCTCCGGGTCGCTGTCGGCGTGGCAGGCGAAGTGCACCAGGGAGGCGGTCGGTACGGCCGTGCGCACCGCGTCCCGGGTGGCGGCCGCTCCGATCAGCGGGACCCCGCCGCCCGCCGCGACCGCCTCGGCGGCCTCGGCGACCGTACGGGCCAGGGGCGCCTGCCCCGCCGTGTCCGGCATGGCCACGGCCAGGGTGCCGCGTCGGCCAGGTGCCGCGCGCCGGCGGGCCCGGCTGAACAGCAGGGCGCGCAGCGTCGGCGTGTAGGAGGAGACGACCCGGTCCAGAACCGCCGCTCCGTCCGGTCCGTCCGTTCCGTGGTGCCCGGCGGCGTGCAGCGGGAAGGAGTTGAGGACACCGGACGGCGACCACCACAGCCGCGGCCACGGCGCTCCCGGCTCATGGGGGTCCCCCCTGTCCGAGCGCAGCCGAGAACTTGGGGGACGGCCGGTCAATCCGAGGGTGTCCAGGACCGGTTCGGCCAGGACGTCCCAGAGCCAGGCCAGCGTGCCCGTGAAGATGTCCCGCGCCTCCTCGAACAGCGGATCGCGCGGTCCGGCCGTGAGCGCCTCGACCGCGAGCCGGAACGACTCGGCCTGGGCCGCCAGGTCGGCGGCGTCCAGCTCGGGCAGCGGCACCGTGCGCAGCCCGTCCGCGCACAGCGCCAGGGCGTCGCAGCGGCGGGGATGGACGTTCACGCTCACCACCGGGCCCTCCGCGGCGGCGGGCAGCAGGTCGTCCAGGCCCAGCGGCAGCGGGGTGAGGAAGCGCCGGAAGCCGGGGCGCCGCTGGAGCTCGGCGACGAGCCGGGCGGCGTCCGCGGAAGCGGCACGCACCGCTTCGAACTCGCCGGGGTCGGCCCAATGGCCGGGCTCCACCCTGCGGCGTAGCGCCCGGACCTCGTCCAGTGCGACGCGCAGCCGGGCGTGCAGGTCGGCGTCCGCGCCGTGCAGGACCTCCAGCTCGCGACGGGCGTTGAGCGCGGTGGACAGCAGGTGCGCCCGGCCGTCCTCCAGGGTCTCCAGCGCGTCCACGGGGTCCCGTTCGTCGAGCGCCCTGGCGGCGCGGTCGGACGCCATCCGGGTGATCCGGCTGAACGACCGGGCGGCGGGCCGATCCGGCGCCCGGGACTGTTCGAGACGTGAGCGGGTGGCCGAGGTCCACTGCGTCAGCAGCATCGCGGTGCGCAGCCCCGGATCGGGTACGGCGGTCAGCTCGCGGGCGAGGGACACGGCCTCCTCGAAGTCCGCCTCCTCGGGCCACAGGGCGTCCCGGAAGAAGAGCGAGACGGCGAGGGACGTCCTGGCCTCGTCGTACTCCGGTGTCCCCGGGGTGAGCCGGGTCAGTCTGCGGCGGGCGCCCCGCACCCCTTCCTCCACGGCCTCCAGCTGGTCGAACGGCGACTCGGAGGAGAACATCAACGCCGTGTGTGCGCCGAAGAGTTCGGGGGCGATCCCCATCTGCCGCAGCTGCTCGGGCATGTCGTCGAACATCTCCCGCAGCAGGGGCAGGGACCTGCGCAGGGACTGCAATCGGGCCGGGCCCTCGTCCGGTTCGTTCATCGACTCGTAGGTGATCTTCTGCACGCGCAGCAGGTTCCGGCTGCCCCTGAGCAGCCCGTGCTCGCGGGAGCCGGCCGGGAGCAGGCCGAGCAACCGCTCGTGGACGTCCAGGAGTTCGTCGAGGGCGCCGGTGTCCACCGGCTCCTCGACATCCGGCTCGGGCCCGGTGCTCTCACCCGCCAGCAGGTCGGCCAGGGCCTGTTCGCGCTCCTCCTCGGGCAGCCGGGCGATGCGCCGGGCCTGCAACTCCATGGTCTTGGCGAAGAGATCGCTCAGGGAGACCTGTGCCGGGTAGCCCAGCACCAGGCTGCCGAGCTCCATCAGCTCCTGGCCGCGGCTGCCGCCACCCTCCTCCGCGCCCATGCCGATGAGTTGCAGCACCGCGCCCAGCGGATGACCGGAGGGGTCCCCCGACAGCGCGGACCGCATGGCGCTGTCGACGGCCTCCCAGTCCTCCCGCTGCTCGGGTGTGAGGTCCGAGCGGGAGGCCAGCTCCCCCTGGAGCATCGACGCCTGCAGGAGCAGCACCCGCACCCGCTCCGCCCGCTCGGCGTCACCGGCGAACAAAGCGTCGGCCTCGGTCAGCGGTCCGACGGCCTCCCCCGGTTGCTGGGCCACCACCAGGTTCGCGGCCAGCCGCAACAGGAGATCACCCCGCTCCGGGTGCCCGTCGGGAGTGAGTTCGAGCAGTCGCCGCAGGGTCCCGGCGGCCTCTGAGGCCTGTGCGGCGGCTCGTGACCGGTCGTCGTCCGGGATGCCGATCAGCTCGGCGTCGGCGAGCCGGCCGAGCCGTTCGCGCAGCTGCTCCGGCTGCCCGTCGTCCGTCAGGTCCAGCGAGCGCCGCAGCGCGGCCACGGCCTCCTCCCGCGGCGCCGGACCCGGCGCCTCGCCGTCCTGTGCGCTGTGGGCGAGGACGATGAGGGCGTAGCCGAGGTCCGAGTACATCTGCGCCACGTTCTGATCGCCCTCGCCGGCGGCCCGGGTCGCCGTGCGCAGCATCGCGACGGCCTCGGGCACCAGGGTGCGGTCCCGCCGCTGCTCCGCCGAGGCGAGCAGCGCCAGCCCCAGCCCGTTGGCGCAGCGGGCGTGGTTGGGATGGCCCGGGGGAGTCGCGGTGAACGCGGTGCGCAGGACGTCGACGGCCTCGGTGAGCGGCTCGGGTCCGCTGTCCCCCTGGACGGCACTCAGCAGCAGCGCGTATCCGAGGTTGCAGCCGGCCAGCGCGCGGTCGGGGCCCTCCGGCGACAGATGCGGAAGGGAGTCCCGGGTCAGCCCGGCCGCGAGCTCGAACGCCTCCGGGTACGGCAGCGCGACGGCGAGCTCCATCACCACCATCGCCAGATTCGTCAGGGCCTCGGCGTGCCGCTGGACGAGCTGCGCCGGCTCCTCGGGCCGCTCGCCGCCGGGGCCCGCCATCTCGTCGAGCGCGGAGCGCAGATCGGGGGGCAGGACGTCCTCCTGTCCCGGCAGATGGAAGTAGAAGGGAGCGAGGAGCGTCAGGCCGTACCGGCTCTCCCGCTCGGCGGTGGGGGCGCTGGGCCGGTCGTGCGCGCGGAACAGGTACGTCACGCCCAGGACGTACACCACCTCCGGGTCGAGTCCGAAGCCGCCGTCCGGTGCGGGGCCCATCAGGTGCCACAGCAGCCGGCCGGTCTCGCCGTGCGCCTCCTCGGTGTGCAGACGCGCGTTGCCCGCGGGATCGCCGGTCCCCTCCAGCCGCTCCCGTACGGCCGTGAGCAGCCGCTCGCGCTCGGCCGGCCGGTCGGTGTCCCCGGGCCGCCGGCCCGGATCCGTCGTGTCCGTCGTCATGTTCCGTACTCCTGATCCGAGTCGTCCCCGATGCCGGTCACGTCACAGTCGCCGTGGTCCCGCCCCCTTCCGGAAGCGTTCGGTGAGTGCGGGTCCCAGGCTCGCCCGGACCGGACGGGTCTCCTCGTCGAACCGCTCGGACAGCTCCGGGAGATGGACGTCGACCGCCGACTCCACCAGCTCCGCGTACACCTCGGCCCGTTCCCGGCCCCGCCGCCAGGCCACCAGCGCCGCGCAGGCCCCGGCCGCGGCGCTCGGCCACCACACCGCGCCCAGCAGCAGATACAGCACGGCCCAGCCGCCGAGCCGCAGTGTCTCGTCCAGCCGCTGCCGGGCCTCGGCCAGAGGCGTGCGTGTGGAGTCGGGCAGGACGAGCCACAACCGGGGCCACGCGTCGGCCAGTTCGAGCCGGTACTCCAGGCGGATCCGCACGGCGGGAGCGCGCAGCCGGTCCCCGGTCCAGGTGGGGCACTGGGGCGGGACCAGCGCCACCTGGTTGCGCCGCACCTCCAGCTCGCCCATCCGGACGGCGTCCTCGCCCTCGCCCCGGGCCCGGCGGCAGGCCTCGTCCCGCTCCCGCCAGATCCGGCGCCGCCGCCTCGTGAGCGCACCGGCCGCCCCGCCCAGGGGCCAGGGCCAGCTCCCCAGCAGGGCACGCTCGTACGGCCCGGAGAGCGCGTCGGCCACCAGTCCGGCCGCGAAGGAGGCGGCGATGGCGCCGAGGAGCAGCACGGCCGTACGGGTCGAGCCCGAACCGGAACTCAGCCCGGTCAGCCGGTGCCGCAGCAGCCCCACGTCGGACCAGTGACCCTGGCGCAGCGTCACGCCTGCGGCCAGAGCGCAGGTGAACAGCAGCCCGGGCAGCACCACCGCCCCCGCCCAGCGTTCGGCCAGCTTCCGTCCGACGTCGGTGACGAATCCGGTGAGCATGCCCGGCCGCTCAGCTCTCGGCTTCGAAGCGCAGTGCCAGGTCGAAGACCTCGCACACCGGCCGCTGCGCACCGGCCGACCGCTGTTCCCGCCGGGCGCAGACCCCGCGCGGGCAGACGTGGTCGCCGAGCAGGGCGCGCGGCGCGGCGTCCGCGACCGGGGGCGGCAGGGTCGAGCGCGTCTCGTCCTCCCGCGCATCCCGCCCCGTACCTCCGTGCGGCAGGCCCAGGGCGGCCAGATGCTCCTCGATCGGCTCACCGGCCCGCGCGGCAGTCACCGCGCGGTCGATCGCCGGCCGTCTCGCCGCGCCCACCGGTCCCCGGTACATCCGCCGCAGTCGCGGCAACTGCTGACAAAACAGGGCCAGTTGATGATCGTGGTCCTCAAGTGACGACACGTCACCCATGCTAGTCGGATCGTCCACCGCCGAAACCGACGTCACGGCCTGGGACGGTGCCGAAACAGTCGCCGTCTAGACTCGTCCCGCAACGGCCTGCGCAAGGACAACCGTGGCCGAAAGTGGGCAGTTTCTGCCAAACCCGAAGGGTATTCGGCGTTTTGATACGGATAGATTCAGTCACCAAGCGGTACCCGGACGGCACGGTCGCGGTCGACCGGCTGTCGCTGGAGATACCGGACCGCTCGATCACCGTCCTGGTCGGGCCCTCGGGCTGCGGAAAGACGACCACCCTGCGGATGATCAACCGGATGGTCGAACCCAGCGAGGGCACCATCCTCCTCGACGGTGTCGACATCCAGCAGCAGCCGGTCAACACGCTGCGACGGTCCATGGGGTACGTCATCCAGAACGCCGGTCTCTTCCAGCACCGCACGATCGTCGACAACATCGCCACCGTGCCCCGCCTGCTGGGCTGGAGCAAGCACAAGGCCCGTTTCCGGGCCGCGGAGCTGATGGAGCGGGTCGGGCTCGACTCCGCCCTCGCCAAGCGGTACCCGTACCAGCTGTCCGGCGGCCAGCAGCAGCGCGTCGGCGTGGCACGGGCGCTCGCCGCGGATCCGCCGGTGCTGCTGATGGACGAGCCGTTCTCCGCCGTCGACCCCGTGGTGCGCAAGGGGCTGCAGGACGAACTCCTGCGCATCCAGGAGGAGCTGGGCAAGACCATCGTCTTCGTCACGCACGACATCGACGAGGCCATCAAGCTGGGCACCATGGTCGCCGTGATGCGCACCGGTGGCAGGCTCGCCCAGTACGCGCCGCCCGCCGAACTGCTGACCGCGCCGGCGGACCCGTTCGTCGAGGACTTCCTCGGCACCGACCGCGGCATCCGGCGGCTGTCCTTCTTCCCCTCCGGGCAACTGGAGCTGCTGACCGCTCCGATCGTCGCCGTGGACGCCGACGCCGAGAAGATCGCCGCGCGCGGCTCGGCAGACGTCCCCCATCTCCTCGTGACGGACCTGGACGGCAAGCCCCTCGGCTGGGGCGAGCCCAAGGACCTCACGGCGGGCGCGATCGTGCCCGAGCGGCTGCTGTCCCACGGGCGGCCCTTCGTGCACGGCCAGGACTCGCTGCGCGCCGCGCTCGACTGCGCGGTGCTGTCGCCCACCGGCTGGGCCGTCGGCGTGGACGGCACCGGGCGGGTCGTCGGGGTCGTGTCGCAGCAGACCATCGCCGAGGCCATTCGCCACGCCCATGCCGACGGTCGCGTCGACGGACGCGTCGACGAGGTGAAGGCCGCCGGATGAACGGCTTCTTCGACATCCCCAGCGACCTCCAGCACAGTTACGCCGGCCTGATCGGCCTGCATCTGCGGGAGGCGCTGCTGCCGGTCCTCGTGGGCCTGGTCGTCTCGCTGCCCGTCGCCCAGCTCTGTGTGCGCTTCCGCTGGCTGTACCCGCCCGTGCTCGGCGTGACCACCGTGCTCTACGCCATCCCGTCGCTGGCCTTCTTCGTCGTCCTCATCGACTACACCGGCCAGAGCGAGACCACGGTGATGATCCCGCTGGCCGTGTACAGCCTGGTGGTGCTCGTCCCGGCGATCGTGGACGGGGTCCGCTCGGTGCCGCAGGAGACCCTGGCAGCCGCCACCGCCATGGGCTTCGGCCCCGTACGCCGTTATGTCCAGGTGCAGTTGCCGATCGCCGTACCCGCGATCATCGCCGGCCTGCGCGTGGCCACCGTGTCCAGCATCAGCCTGGTCAGCGTCGGCATGCTGATCGGCAACCAGGGCGCGCTGGGCAACCTGCTCCACGACGCGCAGATCTACAACCGGCCCGTGCTCGCGGTGAACTCCGTCACGACGACCGCCGTGCTGGCGACGCTGGTCGACGCGGCCCTGGTCGCCGTGCGCATGGTGCTGACCCCCTGGATGCCGAAGGAGAGCGCGGCCCGGTGAACGTACTGAACTTCATCCACGCCTTCTTCAGCGACAGTTCCCACTGGCAGAACTACGACGGCATCCCCACCCGGATCACCGAGCACATCCAGTACTCCCTGGAGGCGCTCGCGCTGGCCGCCGTGATCGGGCTGCCGGTCGGCCTGGTCACCGGGCACTTCGGGCGCGGCGGCAACGCGCTGGCGCTGATCGCCACCGCGGGCCGGGCGCTGCCCACCTTCGGCCTGCTGGTGCTGGTGGTCACCTGGCTGGGCTTCGGCATCGAGATCGTGATGATCCCGCTGGTCGTCCTCGCCGTACCGCCGATCCTGGTCACCACCTACGAGGCGATGCGCTCCGTCGACCCGTCCCCGGTGGACGCCGCCCGGGGCATGGGCATGCAGGAGTCACGGATCCTGTTCCAGGTGGAACTCCCGGTGGCGCTCCCGCTGATCCTGGGCGGGCTGCGCTCGGCGGCCATCCAGATCGTGTCCACCGCCACCATCGCCGCGTACGTCAGCCTCGGCGGCCTCGGCCGCTACGTCATCGACGGCCTCTACCAGAAGAACTACGAGAAGGTCGTCGGCGGCGCCACCCTGGTCGCCGCGATGGCCCTGGCCACGCTCGCGGTGTTCTGGGCGGTGGGCCGGATCGCGGTGTCACCGGGGGTACGGCGCAGCGGCTGACGCTCACGCCTCGGCGCGGGCCAGTGCCAGCTCCAGTACGACGAGCAGCGCGTCCCGCACCGAGCCGCGTTCCCGGGCGTC
This sequence comes from Streptomyces sp. HUAS 15-9, assembly GCF_025642155.1. Lineage (NCBI taxonomy): Bacteria > Bacillati > Actinomycetota > Actinomycetes > Kitasatosporales > Streptomycetaceae > Streptomyces > Streptomyces qianjiangensis. The sequence goes on from NZ_CP106798.1 coordinate 6,910,633, forward strand.
GAAGACGACGAGCGGGGTGCCCTCGGCGACGTCGAGGGCCCAGCGGACCTCGTCCAGCGTGTGTTCCACCTTCCCGTCGAAGGCGTTGACGGCCACCGCGAACGGGATTCCCTTGTGCTCGAAGTAGTCGACGGCCGCGTAGCAGTCGTCCAGCCGGCGGGTGTCGACGATGACGAGCCCGCCGACCGCGCCCTCGACGATGTCGTCCCACATGAACCCGAACCGCTCCTGTCCGGGCGTGCCGAACAGATACAGCTTCAGCGTCGGGTCGATGGTGATGCAGCCGAAGTCCATCGCCACCGTGGTCGTGGTCTTGCACGGGGTGTGCGTGAGGTCGTCCACGCCCGCCGCGACCTCCGTGATGGCCGCCTCGGTGGTCAGCGGCTCGATCTCGGAGATGGAGCCGACGGCCGTGGTCTTGCCGACGCCGAAGCCGCCCGCGATCACCATCTTGACCGGCAGCGGTGGCCGTACGGCGGCCTGCGTGCCGCGGACCAGCGGTTCAGTCGGTGTCACGGAGTTCCCCTCGGGAGTCGGGGACGGCACGGAGGCCGTCGATAACCCTGCGCAGGACGGATGCGTCGTGGGTGGCTTCGACGTCGGGCAGGTACACCGCCAACTGCCCGGCGTCGCGCAGGTCCTCGGCCAGCACACGCACCACGTTGAGATGCAGCCGCAGCCGGGCCGCCAGCTCCGCGATCGACTGCGGCAGCCGGCAGGCGGCGACGATGTCGTGCCGCTCGAAGGAGAGCCGGCCGAGCGCCGCGAGCCCGGCGGTGGTGGCCACCACCTGGGTCTCGACCGGCATCGCCCGGCCGGGGGCGTTGTCCGCCACCCGGCCGGCGGTGACCAGGAACGGCCGTACGGCGGGGGCGGGGCCGACCGGGTCGGGGCCCGGTGGCGGGGAGCCGTCCGCCATGGCTGGGTCGCTTCCTTTCTCGACCGGCGTCCGGTCAGCGCGCCGACACGGAGCCGACGGTGTTCTTCAGTTCGAGCACGAGCTGCGGGCTGAGCGCGGCACCGGCGCGGTTGGCGAACACGGTCATCTCGTAGGCGATGTTGCCGAGCTTGGCCTCCTTGTCGGCGACCACGCCGAGCACGGCGCCGTTGCCGATCGCGGAGACGATGACATGGCCGCCCTCCAGATCGATGATGACCTTGTTCAGACCGCCCAGCCCATAGTTGCCGGAGGCCCCGGCGGCCAGGCTGGTGATGCCGGAGACGATCGCGGCCAGCCGCTCGGAGTGCGCGCGCTCACGCAGTTCGGACACCGCGATCAGCAGCCCGTCGGACGACACGGCGATGGCGTCGACGACGCCTGCGGTCTCGGTCGCGAAACGGTTCAGCAGCCAGTTGAAGTCGGCCGCGGCTGCCTGCAGGTCGGTCGGTGCGGTGCCGCCCGTCGGGGTGTCACCTGTCGACGTGGTCACTGCTCGGCTCCTTCCGGAAGGTGGTTCTGGTCCTGCGGGGGGTTCGTGGTCTGCGGGGCGGCCGCCGGACCGGCCTCGCTGCCGGGGCGGGCGAAGTTCTGGGTGCCGCTGTCGCGCTGGGCGCGCTCGACGGCCGCCTCGAACTCCTCCAGCGCGCTGCGCACGGCCTCCGCGTCGCGCTGCTGCGACTCCTGCGGCAGGACCTGCGCGGCACCGGCGGTGGTCCGCAGGGTGGCCCCGCGGACCCGGCGGCGCAGCGGACGGGAGGTGTCCTGGGCGAGTGGCGTCCCGGTGCGTGCGGCGGGCACGAGCGGAGCCTGCCCGTCGGCCACCGGCGACTCACGGCGGGGGACCCGGCGGGGGAGGGTGGTGGGGTGGTCCGGGTCCGCGTCCGGGGATGCGGCACGGTCCTCGACGGTGGCGGAGGGTACGGGTCCGGAGACGGCCGGGGAAGGCTCGACCTTCGCTTCCGAGGCCACGGGCGCGGGTTTCGCTTCCGAGGCCACGGGTACGGCCTTCGCTTCCGAGGCCACGGGTACGGCCTTCGCTTCCGAGGCCACGGGGACGGGCTTTGCTTCCGAAGCCACGGACGCGCGCTTCGTTTCCGGGTCCGGCGCCGGTCCCGAGGCATCCGCCGGCACCGGAGTCGTCGTCAGCAGCAGCGCCGCGGGAAGCTTCACCTCGGCCGTCACGCCGCCGCCCGGGGTGCGGGTCAGTTCGACCCCGATGTCCCAGCGGCGGGCCAGGGCGCCGACCACGAACAGGCCGAGGACCTTGGTGGGCACCACGTCCAGGCGCTCGCGGCGGATCAGCCGGGCGTTCTCCTCGGCCAGACGCTCGGCGCTCATACCGAGTCCATGGTCGGTGATCACGACGTACGCGGCCTCGCCGGCGGAGCGGACGGTCACCTCGACCGGGCTGCCCTCGGGGGAGAACGACACCGCGTTCTCCAGGAGTTCGGCCGCCATGAGGGTCAGGTCGCCGATGATGTCCGGCTCGACCACGGCGTCCGTCCCGGCGTACAGCCGTACCCGCTGGAAGCCCTCGATCTGCCCGAGCGCGGCCCGCACGACGTTGGTCAGGGCCGTGGGCTCCGCGTCCAGCGCCGTCTCGCGGATGCCGGCCAGCAGCATCAGACTGTCGGCGTTGCGCCGCAGACGTACGGCGATGTGGTCGATGGAGTAGAGACGTTCCAGCAGGGCGGGGTCGGTCTCCCCGCGCTCGACGGCGTCGATCAGGGCCAGTTGGCGGGTCGTCAGATTGCTGACGCGGCGGCCCACGTTGCCGAACATCTCGGCGACGTTGCGGCGGCTGAGCACCTGACGCTCCAGCAGCGCCCCGGCGGTCGTCTGCACGTTGTTGAAGGCCTCGGCCAGGTCACCGATCTCGTCGCGCGCGGTGACGGGCATGTCGCGCAGCCGGGGCGGCCCGTCGTCCTCGGCGTCGTCGTCGGCCACCCGGGCCAGTTCCCGGCCGGCCACATCGGCGACCTCCCGCGCGGCGCCCGTGAGGGACTGCACGGGGCGGATGACCGAGCGGCGGACCAGCACGGAGAAGGCGATCCACAGCGCGAAGCCGACCAGTGTGCCGCTGAGCAGCAGGAGGGCGCGCCACTGTGCCTTGTTGGAGGCCGCGTCGGCCCGCTCGGCGATGTGGTCGATCAGCGAGGTGGTGATCTTCAGCCGGGCGGCGGCCTGGTCCGGGTAGGCGGGGTAGTCGGCGAGGGCGTCCTGGACCGCCTTGCGGATCTGGTCCTGCGACCCGGCCTCCAGTTGCGTGGGGTCGATCTGCAACTCGGCGAAGGACGCCGCGATGCGCTGCTGCGCGGCGGTGTGCTCGATCCCAGCCAGCTTGCGCGCCTGGTCCTGTGTGGCGAACCGGTTGAAGCGGTCGGCCTGGTGGGAGTAGAGGTCGTACGCGCCGACCGCGTTGGTGAACTCGATCAGGGCGTTGGTGTCACCGGTCGTCGCCGAGAACACGCTGGTCTCGAAGGCGCCGTGGGCGGCGTCCGCGCGCAGCAGGGAGTCCAGCAGGTTGCCGGTGAAGGTGGACGCGAGCGACGTGGTGCGGTCGAGTCCGAGGCCGTCGATCACGCCCTTGGCCGCGGAGGTGTAGGCCGGGTCGATGTTGTCGGCCGGCAGATAGCCCCGCTCGACGCTCTGCCGCAGGCTGGAGAGACCCTGGACCTCCCTGAGCGCCTGCGTCTCGGTGTCGGGCAGCCGGTCGCCGAAGGTGTCGCGCACCGTCTCGACCTGCTCGTCCACCGCGTCCTGGGCCGCGCGGTAGGCGGCCAGGGAGGGCTTGGAGTAGCCGGACTCGAAGCGCACGGAGAGCAGGATGGCCTGCTGGTGCTCCGCCTCCACGCGGTCCACCAGCCGGGCCACCGTGGCGCTGTCGCGGACGACGCGCGCCGCCGACTCCGTGGTGTTCGACTCCTCGACCAGGTCGCTGACGAGATAGGTCAGCAGGACGGCGATCACGGCGAGCGGCACGCCGACCAGCAGGTTGAGTTTGCGCCGGAAGGGCCAGCGGTCGGCGAAGCCCCGTGGTTCGGCCCGCTCCGGGCGGTCAGGCCGAGCTGGCGCGTCCACCTCGTTCGTGGACACCGGGCCTCCTTGGTCGGGGTGTCTCCACCCGAACTGATGCGTAACGACATGGAAGCGGGCCCCGTGCACCGCTGTGACCGATATCAACTGCCGCGAGACTACAGCGTCCTTGAAGGTCCAACCGGCTCGCTTTTTATCAAGAATCCGTTACAAAGGGACCGCTCCACATCCACAACTTGCCACGGATCGAATCCAATCGGTGACCAAGAGGCACTTGACTGACCGAGAACCGGCTGGATTGGATCAGTGAGTGCTGTTCCCGGCGCTGCGTCCAGCGCTGTTCCCCCCACCCCACCACCACTGAGTCCGGAACGGGAATCGTGACTGCCACCACCCACACCAGCAGGTCCATCCGGAGACACCGAGGCGCGGCTGCCGTCGCGCTCGCCGCGGCTACGGCCCTGCTGGCGGGCTGTTCCTCCTCCGACGACAAGGCCGGCGACCCGCTCAAGGAAGACGGCGGCAAGGCGAGCGGCGACACCGTCGTCGTCGGCTCCAACAACTTCCCCGAGAGCATCCTGATCGCCGACATCTACGGCGAGGCCCTGAAAGCCAAGGGAATCAAGGTCACTTACAAGCCGAACATCGGCAGCCGGGAGACGACCTACGGCCTGCTCAAGAACGGCTCCGTCTCGGTCCTGCCCGAGTACAACGGCGCCCTACTGGCCTACCTCGACCCGAAGGCCACCCCGAAGACCATCGAGGCGACCACCTCGGCCATCGAGGCCAAGCTCGACTCCAAGCTGAGGCTGCTCCGGCCGGCGCCGGCACAGGACAAGGACTCGGTCACGGTCAACGCGGCCACCGCGAAGAAGTACAACCTCACGGACAAGTCCTCCATCTCCGACCTCAAGAGTGTCGCCAAGGACCTGGTCATCGGCGCCTCACCGGAGTTCCAGACCCGCCAGCAGGGCCTGGTCGGCCTGAAGTCCGTGTACGGCCTGGAGTTCAAGTCCTTCAAGGCGCTCGACGCGGGCGGCCCGCTCACCAAGGCGGCGCTGAAGAAGAACACCGTGCAGGCCGCGGACATCTTCACCACGGACGCGGACATCTCCAAGGAGAAGTTCATCGTCCTCCAGGACACGGAGAACCTGTTCGGGTTCGAGAACGTCCAGCCGCTGGTCTACAAGAGCGCGCTCTCCCAGAAGGGCGTCGACGCGCTCGACGCCGTGTCCGCCAAGATCGACACGGCGACCCTGCTGGACCTGGACACCCAGGTGCAGTCGCAGAACAAGGACCCGCTGGACGTCGCCAAGGCCTGGCTGAAGTCCGCCGGCCTCGTCTGACGTTCCGCCAGTGGGCACGCCCCACGACGGCCCGACGCGGGTGCCCCCGGGCACCGGGAACACCCGCGTCGTGCTCGACGGCCACGGACTCGACGTGCCCGGACTCGTCCGGCTCGCCGACGCGGCCGCCGAACCCGTCGTACCGCCCGAGGCCCTAGACCGGGTCCGCCGGGCCCGGGACAGCGCCGACCGCCTCGCCGGCACCGGCCGCCTCTACGGCCGCGGCACCGGCGTGGGCGCCCACCGCTCCGTCCCCGTCGAACCGGCCGACGAGACCGGCCACGGTCTGCGTCTCCTGCGCAGCCACGCGGGCGGCGCCGGACGGCTCGTCCCGCCGCGCCAGGCCCGCGCGATGCTGGCCGTGCGCGCCAACCAGCTCCTCGCCGGCGGCTCCGGCATCCACCCCACATGGGTGACCGCCCTCACCGAGGCGCTGCGCCTCGGCGTCCACCCCGCGATCAACGAGTACGGCGGTCTCGGCACCGGCGACCTCACGGCGCTCGCCCAGACCGGCCTGACCCTGCTCGGCGAACGCCCCTGGCTGACCGCCGTACCGGAGGACACGACGGGCATGCCCGCGCCCGTGACCCTGCGCCCCGGCGACGCCCTCGCGCTGCTCAGCAGCAACGCCCTGGCCCTGGCCGGTGCCGCGCTCGCCGCTCACGGGACCGACGTCCTGCTGCGGGCCACGCACGCCGTCGCCGCGCTCTCCCTCGCCGCCGTCTCCGGCTCCCCGGAGGCGTACGCCGCCCCCGTGCACGCCCTGCGCCCCTACCCGGGACCAGCCCAGGCGGCGGCCGAGGTACGGCGGCTGCTCGGCTGGCCCGACCGGCCCCTCACCGGCGGCCGCCGCATACAGGACCCGTACGGCTTCCGTGCCTTCCCACAGGTGCACGGCGCCGCCCTCGACGCCTGCGCCGCACTGCGCCGGATCGTCGAGGTGGAGGTCAACTGCCCCACCGAGAACCCCGTCCTGACCCCGGACGGCCACGCCTACCACCACGGCGGCTTCTTCGCGGCGCCGCTGGGCCTGGCCCTGGACGGCCTCAACCTGGCGATGCTCCAGACCGCCCAGCTCTCCGCCGCCCGCCTGACCGCCCTCGGCCGCCCCGACCTCACCGGCCTGCCCGCCTACCTCACCGCCGGACCCGCGAGCAGCTCCGGCACGATGATCCTGGAGTACACCGCCAACTCCGCTCTCGCCGACCTGCGTTCATGCGCCGTACCCGCCTCCGCCGGGCATGCCGTCGTCTCCCAGGGCCTGGAGGAGGCCGCCAGCTTCGCCGGCCAGGCCGCCCGCCAGACCGAGCGCGCCACGACCGCCTACGCGACAGTCCTGGCCTGCGAACTGGTCACCGCCGTACGGGCACTGCGCCTGAGCCGAGTCCCCCCGGCGATCCCCGCCTTCACCGCAGCGGCCACCGCCCTCCTACCGAACACCGAGGACCGCCCACTCACGGGCGACGTGACCACGGCGATGGAACTCCTGTCCGTGCTTGCCGAGTTGTGAGCATTTTCTCCACCCGGACCGGATGATGGGGGCCAGGGCGTGTCGTGAACGGTCTCAGCCGTAGGTCAGGTTCGCGCAGGGGTTGTCGTCCGCCGAGCGGGCACCGCTTGCCACCGTGGACGGGACCGAGGTCGGGGCCGGAGAGGCGGAGGGGGCGGTGGCGTACGACTGGCCGAGGACGACGTTGATTCTTGCCGCCCCGATCGGCTCCAACTGGGCGCCCGGGAACACCTGGGCCACGGTGTGTGCCTGCGCCGCCAGGCCGGGGCCGTACTCGACGACCGTGGTGGCGTGGTCCTGGGTGGTGGCCGTCGCGGTGCCGGTGACCGTGAAACCGTCTGCGGTGAGGTCGGCGGCGCCCCGGGCGGCCAGGCCGGGCACGGCGGTGCCGTTGTAGACGGCGACGTCGATGCCGGAACCGGAGACCGGGGCGGCGGAGGGGGAAGGGGAGGGCTGGGGGGCCTTCTTACCGTCGGCGTTCTTGCCGTCGATCGTGCGGTCGGCCTTGAGCGCGGCCCACAGCGCGTTCGCGTCGGGCTCCACGACGGCGACGCGTGACCCCTCGTACCGCCAGGGGATGGTCACGAACTTGGTGTTGTGCAGGTCTATGTCCTTCAGCGACATCGCGAAGGAGATGAGCTTGTCGGCGGTGCCGAGCCCGGTGTCCACCGTCAGCGACCTGGTCGCGGCGTCGGCCAGCGGCAGCAGCTTGGTGGGGGTCAGCCCCTTGCTCTTGACCTCCTTCAACAGGCTTGCCACGAAGGCCTGCTGGCGTTTGATACGGCCGATGTCGGAGCCGTCGCCGATCCCGTGCCGGATGCGCACATAGTCCAGGGCCCGCTGCCCGGAGACGGTCTGCTCGCCCTTCTTGAACAGCAGCTCTCCGCGGGTGGTGCGGTGGGGGTTGAGGTCGTTCTCGTACACGTCGCCCGGCACGCACACCTTGACGCCGCCCACCACCTCGGTCAGGGCCGCGAAACCCTTGAAGTCGACGACGACGGTGTGGTCGACCCGCAGTCCGGTCAGCTTCTCGACGGTGTTCTGGGTGCAGGCGGGGTTGCCCTTGTCGGTCTCGCCCACGGAGAAGGCCGCGTTGAACATCGTGTCGGCCTGGGTCTTCGTCCAGCTGCCGTCGGGGAGTTCGCACGGCGGGACGGTGACCAGGGTGTCGCGGGGGATGGAGACCGCGAGGGCGTGCTTGTGGTCGGCGTATATGTGCAGCAGGAAGGTCGTGTCGGAGCGGCCTATGTCGTCCTTGTTGCCGCCGCCCAGGGCCGCGTTGCCGTCGGTGCGCCCGTCGGAGCCGATGACCAGGACGTTCTCACCCTTGGACGAGCCCGCCGCGGGACGGTTGTCGGAGAGGCCGCCCGAGTCGAACGTGTTGATGTTCCCGTTCAGCTTCAGATACAGCCAGCCGGCCCCGCCCGCGACGAGCACGAGCAGGGACAGGCAGACGGCGAGCGCGGTCCGTATCCGGCCGCCGGGGCGGCGCCGCCGTTCCCTGGCGCTCCTGCTGGCGATGGTCATCGACGCCCTCTCACGGTCTCCACCCCGGGTTGTACAAGCTGCGCAATGTAGCAACCGTCGGTGAGGGGGAAACGTAAGAAAGAAAGAGGAGGGCGCCGGCATCCGCACCGTGCCTGCCTCCGAACCCACCATCCTCGCCACCTCCGGCGGACACCGCGTGGGCGGCCGGACCATGGTCGAGTTCGACGCGCTGGTCCATCACGCGGTGGACCTCTCGGGCGTCCACGGCCGTCCGCCGCGGGTCATGTACGTCGGTACGGCGATAGGCGACGCCGAGCACTTCACCGCCCGTATGTCGGAGGCGGCGCGGGTGGCGGGGTTCGATCTGACCCCGCTCCACCTCTTCCCGATGCCCAACCTGGACGACGTCGAGGGCGCGGTCCTCGCGCAGGACGTCGTGTGGGTCATGGGCGGTTCGGTGGCCAATCTGCTGGCCGTGCGGCGGGTGCACGGCCTGGACCGGATCATGCGCCGGGCCTGGGAGCCGGGTGTCGTGCTCAGCGGGGTCAGCGCCGGGTCCCTCTGCTGGTTCCGGGGCGGCACCACCGACTCCTTCGGCCCCGAACTCCGCCCGCTCACCGACGCGCTCGGCTTCCTGCCGTACGGCAACGGCGTTCACTACGACACCGACAGGGGCCGCCGCCCCCTGGTCCACCGGCTGGTGGCCGACGGCACCCTGCCCACCACGCACTGCACGGACGACGGCGTCGGCCTGGTCTACCGGGGCACGGAGCTCTCCGAGGCGGTCACCGAGATCCCGGGCAAGGGCGCGTACGTCGTCCTGCGGGACGGCGACACCGTGGTGGAGGAACGCCTCGAACCCCGGCTGCTGCCGGGGGTGTGAGACGGGCGCCGCGGGCTCACGCCGGTTCGGCCGTGTCCTCCGCGAGGGCGGGCGCCGTCGCCCGGGCCGCCTCCTGCTCGCGTCGGCGGCGGCGTCGGCTCACCCGGGGCTCCTGGTCCGGCAGCCAGCCGAAGGTGAGGCTGCTGCCGATGAGGCCGAGCAGGAGGCCGATGAAGAAGCCGCCGAGGTTGGAGGTGAGCCAGGTGGCCAGGGAGGCCAGGACACCGATGAGGGAGTAGAAGATCCGCTGGGCCGGGCTGAACAGGGTCAGCAGGCCGCACAGCAGCATCACGGTCGGCAGCAGATAGCCCGCCAGGCCCTGCATGCCGACATGCATGACGACCTTCATCGACGCCTTCATGGTGAGCAGGACCTCCGCCCCGCCCAGGGTGAGCAACAGCCCGCCCCAGAACGGACGGCGGGCCCGCCAGCGCCGGAAGGCGGGCCGCATCCCCTGCGGTGACCGGCCGGTCATCAGCAGGCCGAGTCGCTGAAGCCGAGTTTCAGCCCCGGCAGCTTGAACACGCCGGCGGTGGTGGCGTAGTTGGTCTGCCGCAGGTTGCCGATGTGCACGGTGTCGGCCTGCTGGCTGAAGACACCGATCGGGCCCTTCACCCCGGCCTTGGTCAGCGTGCTGGCGTCGTTGCCGATCTCGATGTTGTCGAACGAGGCCTCGCCCGACAGCTCGGTGGAGTCGGTGGTCAGGTCCGTCGCCGTCACCTTGTCCTTGCCGCCGCCCGCGGTGATCTTCAGATTGATGCCACCGAGGTCGACGCTCTGGCACAGCTTGGTGAGCGTGGCGTTCTTGATCGCGGAGGTGACCACCAGCACCTGACCGCCCGTGTCACCCGTGTTCGGGCTTCCCTCGGCCATGTTGTCGAGGTTGCCGAACTGCTCGAAGCCGGTGCCGTCGAGATTGGTCGCCGTGACCGTGAACGGCATGCCGGAGATGGCGAACTGGACACCCAGCGCGCCCTCCGCGGTGAGCACCGCGAGGCCCGCGACGGCCAGCGTGGCCGGCACGGCCAGCACGGCGGCGCGGCGCAGCCGGACCCGGCCGCGTCTGTCAATACCTTCGGTGATGTCCCGGGAACCGCTTTCCGGGTTCTCGGGGATGTTGTCGGCGGACGAGGCCATCTCTGCTCCCATGGGCAAAATCAACGCGGGTTGGGCTTCAGCGGCACGATGTCCTGGCGCGGACAGCGGCTGTCGCGCACGACTCCTCACAACTCCCGGCGATTGCAAGGGCTTTCTCATTACGCGTCAGTAGCCGACGAGGAAGTTACCGGGGGTTACTTTTCGCGGTCAAGAGAGTTGTGAAAAAAGAGTGTTGAATGTGGGTCAGTTGTGCTCTGACCTTGAACTCCCTTGACCGGCCTTGACGTTGACGGACTCTCAGGTCTACAACTCTTCCTGGTTTCCCTTGGATCCGTGGCGCCGGATCCGCCGCCGCGGCATCGCCCGCGTCCCGGCCCGAACCCCCCACCCCCTTCACCGCTCCGCATCAGCGCGGCAACGGTCACGGTCCCTTCCCTCCTCGGTCCGTGCCCGGCCGCCCCTTACCCGGCCCGGCCGGAGGCCTCTCCCCCCGAAGTCTCCGGCCGGTGTCCGGCCGGCTGCCGTTGCCGGTCCGTCACGTACGGAGAAGGCGTAACGGGTCGGCAACGGCTTTCGCCGCACGCGCCCCCACTCACCCCCCACCTCACCTCACGCAGCCCCCCACCCAAGGAAAGAGGCTCCCCATGCGTACGCGATCCCTCCTCGCCCTCGCCGGAACCGTCGTAGCCCTCACGGCCGCGGCCACCGTCCCCGCCTCCGCGGACGGCGCCGTGCTCACCACGGGCAGCGCCGGCGGCACCGCCGTGGCGGTCGGCGATGTGCTCAGCGCGCCGCTGGCCAGCGGCACCAGCGCGACGCTCTACTCCAGCGCGACCGGCACCAGCGGAGTGACCTGCACGTCCTCGACGTTCACGGCCACCGTCACCGACAACCCCGCCGCCCCCGGCACGGCCACCGAGGCGGTCGACGCGCAGACCTTCGACAGCCGCAGCTGCACCAGCAACGTCCTCGGTGTCACCGGCGTCACCAGCATCACGGTCGACAACCTGCCGTACACCACCTCGGTCGCCTCCGACGGCACCCTCACCGTCACCCCGGCGAGCGGCTCCACCATCCAGACCACGGTCAAGCTGAAGACCCTGCTGGGCAGCATCACCTGCGTCTACCAGGCGGCCAGTCTGACCGGCAAGGCCGACAACGCCGACAACAGCATCGCCTTCACCAACCAGCAGTTCACCAAGAGCTCCGGCTCCTCGCTCTGCTTCGCCAGCGGCTTCTTCACCGCGAAGTACGCCCCCGTCACCGACGCGGGCGCGGCCGTCTACGTGAACTGACGCACCGAACCCCGGCGTTCAGCGCCGGCGCAGTCTCAGCACGAGGGCGGCGCCCCCGGTGAGCACCAGCACCGCGGCGGCGCCGCCCGCAATCAGCGGCGCGGACGGACCCGAGCCGGTCGCGGTGTCGGAGGCGACCGGCGTGCTGTCGGTGGTGGTGCCCTCGGCCGAGGCCGACTGCGGGGCGGCCGCCACCGGGGTCGACGGGGTCGCGGCGCTCTTCGAGGACGTCGAACGGCTCGGCTCCGCGCTCCTCGACGGACCGGAGCTCTCCTGCTTCTTCGCCGGACCGCCCGCCCCGCCCGCCTCGTCCGACGCCTTGGCGGCCTTGGAGATCACCACGTCGGAACACGAGTAGTAGGTGTCCGACGTGCTGCTGTTCTGCCAGATGGTGTAGAGCACCTGACGGCCCGTCCGGTCCGACGGCAGCTTCGCGGTGAAGTGGTACGCCCCGTTGGTCAGGGCCGGGTCGGTGACCTGGGCGAAGGGCCGCGCGGGCAGGTCGGACCACTTCAGCGGCCCGGCCGGATCGTAGCCGGGCTTGGTCAGATACAGCTTGAACGTTCCCGTGTGCGCGATCGTCGAGGCGTACGTCATCGTCAGCCGCGCGCCCGGGGCCAGCCGCGTCGACGGCCAGTCCGCGCGGGCCAGGTCGAGGCCCTTGTAGGCGGGCAGTCCTCCGCTGCACAGCTTGCCGTCCGGAATCAGCTGCCGGTCCCGGCCGTCGACTCCCGCCACCCGCAGGTTGTCCCACGCCACGAAGGACGTGCCGTTCGCGGCGATCGCCGCCCGGCAGGCCGCCGTCGAGGCGCTGCCGCCGCTGGGGGAGCAGGCGTACACCCGGCTGACCGGATCCGTCGGCGCGCCGTGCGCCAGGGCGGGCTCCGCCGCCCACAAAGAGAGCAGGGCCGAGGCCGCGACGGCGGCCCCCGTGACCCTGAGGTGTGCGGTCATCCGAGTCATCCGGGACGTCTCCTCGGCCGGCGCTGGAACGGTCTGTTCCGTGCAGTACGGAAACGACCCCCGTCCCGTTCACATCACGGCCCACATCACGGCCGCACAGTACGGCCGGTCCTCGCGAAAGCGACCAAGAGTCAACGACCGACCGGTCCGTCTGTTTTGAGGTCCCGTCGAGGGCCCATTGAGAACGGGCCGCCCGCCTCGTATCGTGGCGATCACCGGTGTGATGGCCCGTCGGCCGCCAAAGCCTCCGGAAATACGGGAGACGTCGAGGGAGGGACGTACTTTGACTTCGTCCGTTTGTGGGGGATCGATGGTGGCGACGGTCGTCCACACATCAGTTACACGTGTCGACCACTCGCCCCGAACACCCGACTCCCGTTCTCTCAGGGTGAGCTATCGTATGCGAGGGGTAAAAAACAAACGGCACGTCCCGTTCGTTTCTGACCGCAAGGAGTGTCCAGTCGATGGCGAGGCAGTTACGCGCCGAGCAGACCCGAGCAACGATCATCACAGCCGCAGCCGACCTGTTCGACCGTCAGGGCTACGAATCCACCAGTCTGAGTGACATCGTCGAACACGCCCAGGTCACCAAGGGGGCGCTGTACTTCCACTTCGCCGCCAAGGAGGATCTGGCGTACGCCATCATGGAGCTCCAGTCCAGGGCGTCGCGGCAGGTGCTGAGAGAAGTGGAGAGCCGGACCTGCTCCTCGCTGGAGGCCCTGATGCGCACCACGTTCGGGATCGCCCGGCTCGCCGTCGAGGGCCCCATCCCCCGGGCGGGGCTCCGCCTGGCCACCGCGGAGGTCGCCGTACGGCCGCCGCTGCGGCATCCCTTCGCCGAGTGGCTGGAGCTGGCCACCCGCAAACTCCTCGGAGCCGTCAGGGAGTCCGATGTGCACCCGGACATAGACATCGATGCCGTCGCTCACTCACTCGTGTATTTCTTCGTCGGCACCCGGGTCGCGGGCCGCTCCCTCGAGCCCGTCGCCCGACTGCCGCGCAGAGTCGCCGAGATGTGGCACCTCATGATCCGCGGCCTGGTCCCGGTGCCCCGGCGCGCCCGCTATCTGACCCTCGCCTCGCAGCTGGAGCGGGAGATCAGAACCGTCTGACGCGCGCGATACGGTGACGCGCATGCCCGACACCTCCGCCGCGCCCGTGATCCTCGGCAACGAACCCGGTTCGTTCCCCCTCGGCGTGCTGGCCGAACGGCACCCCGCCATCATCCGGCAGGTGCGGGACGCCTTTCCGTACGACCCCGAGCAGCACCGCGCGCTCGACGCGCTGCACAAGAGCTGCACCGAGGGCGTGATCGAGCCGCTCCCCGCCGACGCGCCCGACCGGGACCGATGGCGGGAGTGGGGCATGGACGCGTACACCGGCCGGTCCTGGTTCGACGTCCCCTGGCTGTGGTCCGAGAGCTATTTCTACCGCCGGCTCCTCGACGCGGTCGGTTTCTTCGGGCCCGGCGCCTGGCGGGGCATCGACCCCTTCCGCCCCTTCAAACTGGCCGAACTCGACGCCAGGGAGACGGACGAGGAACTGGCCGCGCTGGACGCGCTGGAGGACGGCCCGGCCCACGAGCGGGCGCCGGCCCTGCTGCACGGCTCGCTCTGGGGCAACCGCGCCGACCTCGGCTTCCGGCTGTCCGACGCCGGTGCCGAGGCCAAGGAGGCCGTGCCCGCCCTGGTCGCCGACGACAGCGAGACCCTGTGGTCCCTGCTGCCGCCCTCCGGCACGGGCACCCTGTGCCTGGTCGCGGACAACGCGGGCCGCGAACTCGTCCCGGACCTGCTGCTGATCGCCCGCCTGCTCGCCGAGGGGCGTATCGGGCGGGCCGTGCTGCACGTCAAGCCGTACCCGTACTACGTCTCCGACGCCACGACCGCCGACGTGGTCGACGCCCTGCGCCGGCTCGTCTCGGCGCCGGGCGCGGCGGCCGCGTACGGGCGGCGTCTGTGGGCGGCCATGGCCGACGGCCGACTGGCCGTACGCGCCCACCCCTTCACCTGCGCCCCGCTGCCGTACACGGACATGCCCGACGACCTCCGCGCGGAGTTCGCCGCGGCCACGCTGACGCTCTTCAAGGGCGACCTCAACTACCGGCGCATGGTGGGCGACCGGCTGTGGCCCCCGACCACGCCCTTCCGGGACGTCACCGCCTACTTCCCCGGCCCGGTCGCCGCCCTGCGCACGCTCAAGTCCGATGTGATCACCGGCCTGGACGCCCGCACGGAGGCCGCCCTGGTCGCTGCCGAGGGACAGCGCTGGCGGACCGGTGGCACGCACGCACTGATTCAGGTCGATCCACTCAATCCACGTACAGCGGAAGCGACTTGAGCCCGTTGATGAAGTTGGACACCAGACGCTCGGCGGGTCCGGCCAGGCGTGGTGCGGGAAGCACCCGTAGCGCCTCCTCGTACAGCAGCCGCAGCTGAAGCCGCGCGAAGTGGGCACCCAGACACACATGCGGACCGTCCCCGAAGGACACATGCGGATTGGGCGTACGGGCCGGGTCCAGACGGTCCGGACCGGTGAAGGCCCGCTCGTCCCGGTTGGCCGAGGCGTGGAAGACGACCACCTTGTCACCGGCCCGGATCTTCCGCCCGGCCAGTTCGGTGTCGTGTGCCGCGGTACGGCGGAAGGTCAGCACGGGCGGATGCCAGCGCAGCAACTCATCGACAGCGGTGGGGAGATGGACCTGCCCGTCGCGCAGCGACCGGTACGCCTCCGGATGCTCTACCAGCGCCAGCAGCCCGCCCGGAGCGGCGCTGCGCACCGTGTCGTTGCCCGCGACGGTGAGCAGGAAGAAGAACATCTCCAGTTCCGCTCCGGTGAGTTCGGCGTCGTGTGCGAGTGTGGTCATCACGTCGTCGGCGGGGTAGCGCCGTTTGTACGCCGCCAGCTGCCGGGCGTAGTCGAACATGTCCCGCAGCATCGCGGGCGACCGCGGATTGACCGGCTTGCCTTCCCCGTCGAGCACCGGGGGACCGGCCTCGTCCGGGTCCTGATAGCCGATCACCCGCTGTGTCCAGCGCAGCAGCAGCCTCCGGTCGCCCTTCGGGACACCCAGCAGGTCGGCGAGGTTGAGCAGCGCGTACTCGTCGGTGACGGCCGTGACCAGGTCGACCGTGCCGTCCGACGCGCGGGCCGCCGCCACGGCGCCGGCGAGCAGCGTGCGGGCCCGCTCCCGCGTGACGTCCGCGAACCGGTCGACCCGCGCGCGCGTGAACGCACGGCTCACCAGCCGCCTCAGCCGCCCGTGCTGCGGCGGGTCCTGGTTGAGCATCATGCTCCGGAGGAACGGCAGATCCTCCGGGTCTGGATCCCGGATCTGGGTCGCCCCGATGTACGACGAATACGTCGCCGCGTCCTTCAGCACCCGCACCACGTCCGCGTGCCGGGTCACCGCCCAGAAACCGGGCCCGGCCGGCCAGCCCAGCACCTCGGGCTCCTCCTGCCGGGCCACGGGGTGGTGGTCGCGCAGGACGCGGTAGTCGTCGTACGGCACACCCAACGCGTAGCGGCGCGGATCGAAGACGTCCGGAACGGGTGGAGCCTGGCGCACGCTCACGCCGTGCCGTCCTTGCCGGGCCCGTCCTCGCGCAGGAAGTCCTCGACCACCCGGATCAGCTCCAGCGGGGTCTCGTCCATCGCACAGTGTCCGGCGCTCGGCAGGCGCCGTAGCTCCGCGCGCGGGTAGCAGGACATCCAGGTCTCCTGGACCAGCTCGGGTGACAGGGCCGGGTCGAGCTCTCCGGCCACGGCGAGCGCGGGTACGTCCGAGCCCTCGACGTCGGCGCGGAAGTCGTCGCCCGCCCATGAGTCCAGCCAGGCACGGAACGCCTTGGCGTCGCTGCGCTCCAGCGAGGTGTCGACCATCCGGTCCAGCCAGGCCGCGGGACGGCGGCCGCCGGTGGTGAAGTCGATGATCGCGCGCCGGTTCTCCGGCCGGTGCGCCGCATCCGCGAACAGCTCCCACTGCTCGCCGGGCAGCGGCAGCCCCGAGGCGGGCACGGGGGAGACGCCGACGATCCGGCGCAGCCGGTGCGGGGCCACGGCCAGCAGCCGCTGGGCCACCGCGCCGCCCATCGAGTGCCCCACCACCGAGAACCGCTCCCAGCCGAGGCGGTCGGCCAGCTCCACCAGGTCCAGCGCGGCCTCGACGGTGGTGTACGCGCCCACGGCGTCCTTGGCCCGTCCGTAGCCGCGCAGATCGACCAGCGCGTAGGTGAACGTCTCCCGGTCCAGGTCCGGCAGGACGGCCGCGTAGGCGGACCGGTCGGCGAACCAGCCGTGCACGGCGAACACCTTGTGGGCGCCGTCGCCGTGCATTTCATGGGGCAGCACGAAGGAGGTCATGCGACCACCGTGACCGGTGCGCGGGGGCTCGGCAAGAGCGCGGACGGGGCTTGCGTACGGGGCGAGTTGGCGGGTTTCCGCCCGGTTCACGCGATGGTGTGATCACGTGTTGCCCGGTGGATGGTTGCCGGGGGCCACGGGTAGGGCCCCGGCCATGACGCAGCCGTTCGAACTCCCGCACTTCTACATGCCGTACCCCGCGCGGCTGAACCCGCATGTCGACGAGGCGCGCGCCCACTCGACGGTGTGGGCGTGTGAGATGGGCATGCTGGAGGGCTCCGGGGTCTGGGCGCAGGCGGATCTGGAGGCGCACGACTACGGGCTCCTGTGTGCCTACACCCATCCCGACTGCGACGGACCCGCACTCTCGCTGATCACCGACTGGTACGTGTGGGTGTTCTTCTTCGACGACCACTTCCTGGAGAGGTACAAGCGCACCCAGGACCGCGCGGCCGGCAAGGCCCACCTCGACCGGCTGCCGCTGTTCATGCCGCTGGACCTGGCGACTGCCGTACCGGAGCCGGAGAACCCCGTCGAGGCGGGCCTCGCGGACCTGTGGGCGCGCACCGTGCCGTCGATGTCCGCCGACTGGCGCCGGCGGTTCGCGCTGGCCACCGAGCACCTCCTCAACGAGTCGATGTGGGAGCTGTCCAACATCGATGAGGGGCGGATCGCCAATCCGGTCGAGTACATCGAGATGCGCCGCAAGGTGGGCGGCGCCCCCTGGTCTGCGGGCCTTGTCGAGTACGCGAGCGCCGAGGTGCCCGCCCGCGTCGCCGGATCCAGGCCGCTCAGGGTGCTGATGGAGACCTTCTCCGACGCCGTGCACCTGCGCAACGACCTGTTCTCCTACCAGCGGGAGGTGGAGGACGAGGGGGAGAACAGCAACGGTGTGCTGGTCCTGGAGACCTTCTTCGGCTGCACCACCCAGGAGGCCGCCGACACCGTCAACGACATCCTCACCTCGCGCCTGCACCAGTTTGAGCACACCGCGCTCACCGAAGTGCCGGCGCTCGCCCTCGACAAGGGCCTCACCCCCGACCAGGTCGCGGCGGTCGCGGCCTACACGAAGGGACTCCAGGACTGGCAGTCGGGCGGCCACGAATGGCATCTGCGCTCCAGCCGGTACATGAACGAGGGCGCCGTCTCCGTCTCCCCGCGGCACGGCCTGACCGGTCCGGGCACCTCCGCCGCCGACATCGGCGCCCTGCTCGCCTCGGCCGCCGCAGAGCGGCTGCGCGCCTACTCCCATGTGCCCTTCCAGAAGGTCGGCCCGTCCCTGCTGCCCGACTTCCGCATGCCTTTCCCGCTGGCGCTCTCCGAGCACCTGGACGGCGCGCGCGAGCGCCTGGCCGGCTGGATGCACTGGACAGGCATGCTCCGGGAGGGGGTCTGGGACGAGGACAAGCTCACCGCGTACGACCTCGCGCTGTGCTCGGCCGGCCTCGACCCGGACGCGACCCCCGAGGCGCTCGACCTCAGCGCGCAGTGGCTCGCCTGGGGCGCCTACGGCGACGACTACTACCCCCTCGTCTTCGGACACCGCCGCGACCTGGCCGCCGCCCGGCTCACCACACGACGGCTGTCCGCGTGCATGCCCCTCGACGGCGAGGCGGTCCCCGCCCCGGCCAACGGCATGGAACGCGGACTATGCGACCTGTGGGCCCGTACGACGGCCGAGATGCCCCCCGGTGAACGCACCGCCCTGAAGCAGTCGGTCGACGCGATGACCGAGAGCTGGGTGTGGGAACTCTCCAACCAACTGCAGAACCGCATCCCAGACCCGGTCGACTATCTGGAGATGCGGCGCGCCACCTTCGGCTCCGACCTCACCCTGAGCCTGTGCCGCAGGGGCCGGGGCCCCGCGATCCCGCCGGAGGTCTACCGCAGCGGGCCGGTGCGCTCGCTGGAGAACGCCGCCATGGACTACGGGTGCCTCCTCAACGACGTCTTCTCCTACCAGAAGGAGATCGAGTACGAGGGCGAGATCCACAACGGTGTCCTCGTCGTCCAGAACTTCTTCGGCGTCGACTACCCGACCGCACTCGGCGTCGTACACGACCTGATGACCCAGCGCATGCGCCAGTTCGAGCATGTGGCGGCGAACGAACTGCCGGTCATGTACGACGACTTCGACCTGCCCGAAGAGACGCGGGAGGCCGTCCGAGGCTATGTCCTCGACCTGCAGAACTGGCTGGCCGGAGTCCTGCACTGGCACCAGCGGGTCGACCGCTACAGGGCCCCCTACCTCGCCCGCCGTGCCCACGGCTTCCTCCCGGACGCACGACCCGCGTCGCCCCTCTTGGGCGGTTTCCAGACACTTTCGTGCGGAGTGGGACATTCAGGGAACGTGGGTGGACCGTCGTGAGTCTTCCGGGGCGAGGGGAACAGAACACAACAGAACACACGGGGGTGTGCGAACGTGACCGAGATCATCGAGAGGATCACCGAGGCCGTCGACGGGGGACAGCCGTCGGCTCCGCCCGAACTGACGCCGTACGTCGCACCGTTGCCCGTCCCGTCGGTCCTGCGGCCCGCGTCCGCCGACGTGACGCACGAGACCGAGATCGCCCTGCGCCCGACCTGGATCCGCCTGCACCCGCAGCTGCCGCCGACCCTGATGTGGGGGTACGACGGCCAGGTGCCGGGCCCGACCATCGAGGTGCGCCGCGGACAGCGCGTCCGCATCGCTTGGACCAACCGCATTCCCAAGGACAGCGAATACCCGGTCGCCTCGGTGGAGGTGCCGCTGCGCACGGACGGCCGTCCGCAGGCCACCACCGAGCCCGGCCGCGAGGGCGTCGAGCCGGACAAGGACGTGGCCGCGCTGCCCGCCTGGACGGTGACCCATCTGCACGGCGCCCAGACGGGCGGCGGCAACGACGGCTGGGCGGACAACGCCGTCGGCCACGGTGACGCGCAGCTGTCGGAATACCCGAACGACCACCAGGCGGTGCAGTGGTGGTACCACGACCACGCCATGAACATCACGCGGTGGAACGTCCACACGGGCCTGTACGGCACCTACCTGGTCCGCGACGACGAGGAGGACGCCCTCCACCTCCCCCGCGGGGAGCGGGAGATCCCGCTGCTGCTCGCCGACCGCAACCTCGACACCGACGAGGACGGCCGCCTCAACGGCCGGCTGCTGCACAAGACGGTGATCGTCCAGCAGCGGAACCCGGAGACGGGCAAGCCGGTCTCCATCCCGTTCACCGGCCCGTACACCACGGTCAACGGCCGCATCTGGCCGTACGCCGACGTGGACGCCGCCTGGTACCGCTTCCGGCTGGTCAACGCGTCGAACGCGCGCATCTACGACCTCGTGCTGGTCGACGAGGACGACAACCCGGTGCCCGGCGTGGTCCACCAGATCGGCAGCGACGGAGGGCTCCTGCCGCGGCCCGTGCCGATCGACTTCGACGACACCCTGCCCACCCTGACCGCCGCCCCGGCCGAGCGCTTCGACCTGCTCGTCGACTTCCGTGGCCTCGCGGGCAAGCGGTTCCGCCTGGTCGACAAGGGCCGCAACCGGCCGGCGGGCGTACCCGACCCGGCCGGTGACGTGCGCTATCCGGCCGTCCTGGAGTTCCGGGTCCAGGACTGTGAGAGCACGGACACCTTCGAGCTGCCTGAGGTGCTCTCCGGCTCCTTCCGCCGGCTCACCCACGACGTCCCGCACGGCCACCGCCTGATCGTGCTCACCCCGCCCGCCACCAAGGGCGCCGGCGGTCACCCGGAGATCTGGGAGATGACCCAGGTCGAGGACGCCGGCGACATCCAGGTACCCACGGACGGGATCATCCGGCTCACGGGTGCGGACGGCACCACGAAGACGTACCGGCGTACGTCCCGGACGTTCAACGACGGGCTCGGCTTCACCATCGCCGAGGGCAGCTACGAGCAGTGGAGCTTCCTCAACCTCGCGCCGATCGTCCACCCCATGCACATCCACCTGGCCGACTTCCAGCTGCTCGGCCGCGACGCCTACGACGTCTCGGGCTTCGACCCGGCGGTGGGCGGCACGGTCGAGCCGGTGGCGTTCGACCCGGGGACCCAGCTGCCGCTGGCCCCCAACGAGCGCGGCCACAAGGACGTGTTCCGTGTCCCCGGAGGGCAGATCCTGCGGGTCATGGGCCGGTTCGACGGCGCGTACGGCCGGTTCATGTACCACTGCCACCTGCTGGAGCACGAGGACATGGGCATGATGCGGCCCTTCGTCGTGATGCCGCCCGAGGCCCTGAAGTTCGACCACGGCGCGGCACACGGCGGCCATGGCGAGCAGCACACGGGTCACACGGGCTGAACACGCGCGCGTGCGGTGAGGGCGGTGAGGGCGTGGATGTCGGCGAGCGCGGCCCGTTCCGGGCCGTGATGCCTATGACTTCCCTGTGCTGACCCCCGGTCAGTCTCACTCGTTCGTGGCTCGTCGCGCCCGCGTACGCCGGGTAGAGCACCAGCCGGAGGCGAACCATGGAAGAGACTGCACTGCGTCCCAAGCCGATGCCCGGTCAGGAGCGGCGGGACTGTGGCACCCCCGGCACCCCTGGCACCATCACTGGCACCCCCGGCGCCGGACAGCGCCCGCACGCCGCGCGCCGGCGCGGAAGGCGGCTCAGGACCCTGCTGCTCAGCCTGTTCGTCGGGACGGTCCTGGTGTTGTCCGGAGTCGGTCTCGGCACGGTCGGCGCGTCGGTGATCGGTATGAGCCGGCTGGCCCAGCTGCGCCATCAGGCGCCGCCCCCGGCCGCGGCTGCCACCCGGTCGGCCGCGCCGTCACCGGTCGGCGTGAGCCTCGGCGTGGAGGCCGTGGACGCCGAGAAGTCGGGGGCGCTGGTCGTCGGCGTCCACGAGCCCGGCCCCGCCCACATCGCCGGCCTGGTCGTCGGCGACGTACTCCTGCGCTTCGGCGGGACGCGCCTCGGGACGGCCGCCGACCTCGCGCGGGCCGTCTCCCGCGCCCGTCCCGGAGCCGAGGTCACGCTCACGGTGCGGCACCGCGGTGGCGGCTACCAGCGGCTGACGGCCGTCCCCGGCGTCGTCACCTGACCTCCCGCCGCCACCCGCGACCGGCGACATCGTGGCCGCGGGACCCCGTAACCGGCTCGCGCGGGCCTCCGTGTCCGGGCAGGATGCTGCCCGTAGTCCTTTGCCCCGCCCCCAGACGTCCCCGGAGGCCTGGATGACCGGTAGCATGCCCGCCCCCTTCACGGCCGACGACTACAGGGCCCGCATGGAGCGCGCCGCGCGCTGTGCCGCCGAGGCCGGTCTTGCGGGCCTGCTCGTGGCGCCGGGACCGGACATGGTGTGGCTCACCGGCTACGCGCCCACAGCGGTCACCGAACGGCTCACCGTGCTCGTCCTCGCCGCCGGACGCGACCCCGTGCTGGTCGTACCGACCCTGGAGGCACCGGACGCCGAGAAGGCGGCCGGCGCGTCCGCCCTGACCCTGCGCGGCTGGACCGACGGCACGGACCCCTACGCGGTCACCGCCGCCCTCCTCGACGCCGGCGGCCGCTTCGGGATCAGCGACAACGCCTGGGCGATGCATCTGCTCGGCCTGCAGAAGATCCTGCCCGGCACCTCCTACGCCGCCCTCACCGACGCGCTGCCGATGCTGCGCGCCGTGAAGGACGCGGCGGAACTGGAACTGCTCGCGTCCGCCGGAGCCGCCGCCGACGCCGCGTTCGAGGAGATCCGCAAGGTGTCCTTCGCCGGTCGGCGCGAGTCCGACGTCGGCCGCGACCTCGCCGACCTGCTGCGGCGCTTCGGCCACTCACAGGTCGACTTCACCATCGTCGGCTCCGGACCCAACGGGGCCAACCCGCACCACGAGGTCGGCGACCGCGTCATCCGCGACGGCGACATGGTCGTCCTCGACTTCGGCGGCCTCAAGGACGGCTACGGCTCCGACACCAGCCGCACCGTGCACGTGGGTGAGCCCACGGACGAGGAGCGGAAGGTCCACGACATCGTCCGCGCGGCCCAGGAGGCGGGCTTCCGCGCGGTGCGCCCGGGTGTCGCCTGCCAGGAGGTCGACCGGGCCGCCCGTGCGGTGATCGCCGGCGCCGGGTACGGCGAGTACTTCATCCACCGCACCGGCCACGGCATCGGCGTCACCACCCACGAGCCGCCGTACATGATCGAGGGCGAGGCACAGCCCCTCGTACCCGGCATGTGCTTCTCCGTCGAGCCCGGCATCTACCTGCCCGGCCGCTTCGGAGTGCGCATCGAGGACATCGTCACGGTGACCGCGGACGGCGGCCGTCGCCTCAACAACACGACTCGTGACATGGTCATAGTGGACTGACCGGGTGGCCCCGGACACCAGGAGACGTACGCACCCTCGACGACACCACCCCGAACGGCAACGGCGCGACATGACCCAGGCACCGACACCCACCGCGGACACCGTCCGCAGACTGGTTAGTACGCTGCTCAAGGAGAGCGCGGACAGCACCTCGGGGCCGGACGTGCGGCCCGTCGCGGAGGGCGGCGAGCACTCCACGTGGTGGGTCGGCACCCGCCATGTGCTGCGCCTCGCCCCCGACCGCGACGCCGCCGCCCGGCAGCGCCGCGAACTGCGCCTGCGCGACCTCGTCCGGCCGCACGTCCCCGTCACCGTCCCCCTCAGCGTGGCGCACGGCGAATGGGCCCCGGGACTGACCTACACGCTCGACACCAAGGTGCCCGGCGGCACGGGAGAGGAGCACGACGTCTCCGCCGTCGGCGAGGCCGACCTGTCCGGCCTGCTCACGGCACTGCGCCAGGTACCGGTACGGCAGGCGGAGACGCTCGGCGTGCCACGCGTCGCGCCGCGCTCCCTGGAGGCGCTGCGCCGGATGGCCGTACGGGCCGCGGAACGGCTCGGCGCCGCCGACGAGTTCGACCCCGCCCTGATCCTGCAGCTCACCCCGGCCGGCGCCGCCCAGCTCGCCGCACAGCCCGGCACGGCCGTCCTGGTGCACCACAACCTCAGGGGCGAGCACCTCGTGGTGAGCGCCGACGGCCGGGTGCGCGGCATCCTCGACTGGACCGGCGTGGTCGTCGGCGACCCCGCCGAGGACATCGCCGGGCTCGCCCTCGCCGTCGGCTCCGGCGCGGCCGTACGCGCCGCCACCCTCGCCGGCTACGGCGCCCGCCCCTGCCTGCGCGGCCTGTGGCTGGCCCGCTGCGACACCGTCGTCAGGCTCATGAACCGCCTGGACGGCCATGACACCGGCCCCCTCCCGCTGCTGCGCACCCAGCTGCGGCGCGCCTGGGAGGCGATCCTGCTCGAGCGGGTGACCGACTTCCGGGACGAGGAGACGCGCGAGGAGCTGTAGCCCCGCCGGGTCAGCCCTGCGTCAGTACGACGCACGACTCGCCGGGCACCAGCAGCAGCCCGTCGGCCCCCGGCGCCTCCACCGGGTCCCATGCGGCCAGGACTCGTACTTCTCCGGCGCCCAGGGGGATCGCGGCCGGCTCCTTGCCCAGGTTGACGGCCACCCGGACGTCCCCGCGCCGGAAGGCCAGCCAGCGGGCCTGCTCGTCGTACGCCACCTTGGTGTCGGCGAGGTCGGGATCGGTGAGGTCCGCCTCCTCCCGGCGCAGGGCGACCAGCCGGCGGTACCAGGCCAGCACGCGCGCGTGGGGCTCGCGTTCCGGCTCCGACCAGTCCAGGCAGGAGCGCTCGCGGGTCGCCGGGTCCTGTGGGTCGGGCACGTCCTCCTCGGCCCAGCCGTGCGCCGCGAACTCCCGCCGTCTGCCCTGCCGTACGGCCTGCGCCAGCTCCGGGTCCGTGTGGTCGGTGAAGAACTGCCACGGGGTGCCCGCGGCCCACTCCTCGCCCATGAACAGCATCGGCGTGAACGGCGCGGTCAGCGTCAGCGCGGCGGCACAGGCCAGCAGACCGGGGGACAGCGACTGGGACAGGCGGTCGCCCTGGGCGCGGTTGCCGATCTGGTCGTGGGTCTGGGAGTAGCCGAGGAGCCGGTGCCCGGCCACCGTCGCCCGGTCCAGCGGGCGGCCGTGGTGGCGGCCCCGGAAGCCGGAGTAGGTGCCGTCGTGGAAGAAACCGCCGGAGAGGGTCTTGGCGAGGGCGACGAACGGGGCGCGGGCGAAGTCCGCGTAGTAGCCCTGGGACTCGCCGGTCAGCGCGGTGTGCAGGGCGTGGTGGAAGTCGTCGTTCCACTGCGCGTGCAGGCCGAGGCCGTGCTCCGCGCGCGGGGTGATCAGCCGCGGGTCGTTGACGTCGGACTCGGCGATCAGGAACAGCGGTCTGCCCAGCTCGGAGCAGAGGCCGTCCACGGCGGCCGACAGCTCCTCCAGGAAGGGGTACGCGCGCGTGTCCCGCAGCGCGTGCACGGCGTCCAGCCGCAGACCGTCGATCCGGTAGTCGCGCAGCCAGGCCAGCGCACTGCCCACGAGATACGCGCGCACCTCGTCCGAACCGGGCGCGTCCAGGTTGACCGCGGCTCCCCAGGGAGTGTGGTGCGTCTCGGTGAAGTACGGCCCGAACGCGGGCAGATGGTTCCCGGACGGCCCCAGATGGTTGTGCACGACGTCCAGGACCACCCCCAGACCGAGTTCGTGCGCCCGGTCGACGAACCGCTTCAGCGCCTCCGGGCCGCCGTACGGTTCGTGCACCGCCCACAGCGAGACGCCCTCGTACCCCCACCCGTGCCGCCCCGGGAAGGGGCACAACGGCATCAACTCCACATGTGTGACGCCCAGTTCCACCAGATGCCCGAGCCGCTCGGCGGCCGCGTCCAGGGTGCCCTCGCGGGTGTACGTCCCCACGTGCAGCTCATACAGGACCGCCCCCGGCAGCGGGCGCCCCGCCCACTCGGCACGCCACGCGTACCGCTCCTGGTCCACGACCGCGCTCGGACCGTCCGGGCCGTCAGGCTGGTGGCGCGAGCACGGGTCGGGCAGCACGGGACCGTCGTCCAGCGCGAACCCGTACCGCGTCCCGTCCTGCGCCGGCGACTGTCCGGTCCACCACCCCGCCCGCTCGGGGTTGCGCTCCAACGCGCGCGTGGCGCCGTCGCAATGGAGCGTCACACGGTCTGCCTGCGGTGCCCACACCTCGAACTGCACGGACGGTTCCCCTTCGTCTGTTCACCGTGATGTAGCCCGTCCATCGTGCCGTGACCGGGACGGATGCGCCTTGAATCCTTCCTTTCTCCGCGGGTGTCGCCGGCAGTACGCGCGCGTGGTGGTCGTTTCCCCGTTTTCTGGACACCCGGGGTTCACTGACCGACAATCACGAGCGTGACGTCGTCCTTCGAGTTCAACACGTACCCCGCGCGGCTCTCGGACGCGGAGCGCGACAAGGCGCTGCAGGTGCTCCGTGACGGCGTCGCCATGGGCCGTCTGTCGCACGACACGTTCGTGCGCCGTATGGAACTCGCCCTGGCCGCGCGCCGGGCCGACGAACTCGCCGTGCTGACCGCCGACCTACCCCGGGAGAACCGTCTCTCGCGGGTCCTGTTCGGCACCGTCGAGGCGGTCTCCGGCTTCACCGTACGGCTGCGCACCGC
Organism: Streptomyces sp. HUAS 15-9; assembly: GCF_025642155.1. NCBI lineage: Bacteria > Bacillati > Actinomycetota > Actinomycetes > Kitasatosporales > Streptomycetaceae > Streptomyces > Streptomyces qianjiangensis. The sequence goes on from NZ_CP106798.1 coordinate 6,937,078, forward strand.
CTGGCAGGCCGAGCGGCTGCCCAAGCTGATGCTGCCGCACGCCGGCAACGGCCATCCGCTGCGCATAGGCCGCGACCCCGCCAACGGACTGCGGCTGAACCACGAGACCGTCTCCCGCGTGCACGCCGAACTCCGCCGTCAGGGCGGCATGTGGGTCCTCAGGGACCTCGGCTCGACCAACGGCACCACCGTCAACGGGCGCCGGGTGATCGGCGCCGCCGTGGTCCGCGACGGCGACCAGGTGGGTTTCGGCCGGATGGCCTTCCGGCTCTCGTTGAACTGAGCGAGGCCCGGCACCGGACACGGTGGCCGAAAACGAGTTGTCCGCCGCGGTGTTGACGTACCCCTGAACTCGTGACTGACTGTGCGTACACCATGCACACCAGGTGAAACGACGGCACCACATTGTGGAGGTGTGCCCTGCCGCTCCTCCGCTATCCGACCGTGGACGAGCTGGGCGCCCGCGCGGCCGCGCTCGTCGCCCGCCGCCCCGAGGACGCCCGGCTGCGCCGCATCGGCACCTCCCGCGCGGGCGCGCCCCTGTGGCTGCTTTCCATCGGTCACGGCAGCCGGCACGCCCTCGTCGTGGCCGGGCCGCACGCCAACGAGCCGGTGGGCGGCGCCACCGCCCTGCGGCTGGCCGAGCGCACGCTCGCCGACTCCCGGCTCACCGAGGCCGCCGACACCACCTGGAACCTGCTGTTGTGCCTCGACCCCGACGGCTCCCGCCGCAACGAGGGCTGGCTGTCCGGGCCGTACACCCTGGACCACTACTTCCGGAACTTCTTCCGGCCCGGCTTCCTGGAACAGCCCGAATGGCTGCCCGAGGGCGCGGCCGCCGCCGTACTGCCCGAGACGCGCGCCCTGCTCCAGCTCCAGGACGAGCTGCGGCCCTTCCTCCAGTGCTCCCTGCACGGAGTCGACGTCGGCGGCGGCTTCGTGGAGCTCACCCGCGACCTGCCCGGCCTGGCCCGGCGCGTCGCGCACTCCGCGGCCCGGCTCGGCATCCCCCGCGAACTCGGCGCGTACGACACCCTGTACTGGCCCAGCGTCGGACCCGCCGTCTACCGGATCCCGCCGCCGCGCCGGGGTGACCTGGCCGCGGCCATCACCGAGGCCGCCGTCGAGTCGACCTGGTTCCACCCGCACCGGTACGGCACGGTGACCGCGATCGTCGAGGCGCCGATGTGGGGCGTGGCCGCCGTGGAGGACGGCTCACCGCCCGCCGACCGGGACGCGGTGCTGCGCACCGTCAGCGGCACCCTGCGCCACGACACCCGGCTCCTGGACGACGTCCTCGCCCGGATCCGGCCCCAGCTGGCAGCCGTGCCCGACGTGGGCAGCCTGCTCGCGCCGGTCGACGACTATTTACTGGTCTGCCCCGGCCTCGCCGACTCCTGGGACCCCGACACCGACGACGGCAGCGCCCGCCCGCTGCCCGCGCTCAACACCGCCCACCTGGCCGCCCTGCGCATCTCCGGGCGCCGGCTGGCGCTGCGCACGGCCGGGCTGCTGCGGCGGCTCGTGCTCAGCACCGGGCACGATCCGGCCGGTGTCCTGCCGGACCTGGACCGGCTCATCGACGCGTGGTGCGCGGACTACCGCGACGGCTGCGGTGCGCGCTGGATCCCGGTGGCCCGCCAGGCCGAGTACCAGGCGCGTGTCGTGCTGAGCGCGTTCGAACTGGCACGGCAGCACGCGCGCGTGCCGTCCCGTTCGGGTGAGTCGGGCTGGGGTGCCGGCGCCGCCGTGCCGATGCACCGGGAATGACGTACTTCAAGCAAGCGACCGCCGTACGCGGCGCCCTGCTGGCGGCGGCCGCCCTCGTTGCCGCCTGCCCCGCCCCGGCCGCCCAGGCGGCGGCCCGGGACGCCCACTCCGGCAACTGGCTCTACCTCACCGTCACCCGGGGCGACACGCGGTCCGGCGACATGCGCGGCACCCTGCTGCTGTGCGACCCGCCCCTGGGCCACGCCCACGCGGCCGAGGCCTGCGCCGAACTGGAGGCGGCGGACGGCGACATCGGCAGCCTCCGGGCGAATGCGGACGCCGTCTGCCCGATGATCTACGCCCCGGTCACCGTCCGCGTGTTCGGGCAGTGGCACGGCCGGACCGTCCAGAACGAGAAGACGTTCTCCAACTCGTGCGCGATGGAAGCGGGGACGGGGGAGGTGTTCCGGCTGGACGACTGAGTCCGGCCGGGCAGGGCCGCGCGGGCACGCGTGTGTGGGACGTGACGGTGCCCCACGCACGCGTGCCGGTCTCGCCCCGCCACTCTCCCCGTGCCGGGCCTCACGCCACCCGCTCGCGCGCGTACTGCGCCGCCACGAGGACCGTACGGGACTGGTGCTCCACCTGGTGCTCCAGCGGCACCCAGCGGGCCCGGAAACGCTCGGCGAAGGCGTCGCACCAGGAGGCGACGAGCTGTTCGAGCCCGGGAGCGGCGCGGTCGTCGGCCTCCTGGAGGACCCGTAGCAGCATCGCCGCCGCCCGCAGCGGCAGCCGCCGTCCGAAGGCGTCCACACTGCCCACGTATGCCCGGGTGGTGTCGATGGGTGGGGTGTGGATCCAGTCCTCGGCCAGGCCCGGGATCAGCTCCAGTGCCCACTTCGCGGCCCGCAGCAGTGGCCCCTCGGGGCCGTCCAGCCGTGGCAGGGCCTCGGCCAGCACCCGCTCCACCTCCAGCGCGTCCCGCTGCAGCCGGTGCGCGAGTTGCCGCATCGCCGCCACGGGGGCGGGGTGCGGAGCCGGGTCGTCCACCAGGTCGCTGGCCCACATCGGCACCTCCACCACCGCGGTCAGGCCGCCGTACCGGTGGGCGTGGTACCAGGTGCTGTGCCGTGCGTCGTCCGGCATGCTCGGGTAGGGAACGCCCGACTCCGGTCCGGGCATCACATGCACGCCGGGCCCGGAGGCGGGCCAGCCCGCGGCGTCCGAGGCGCCCGTCTCCACCGGGATGTGCAGCTCCGCCGCCGACTTGGCGAACGGCTCGGCGAGCCCCGGCACGTCCTTGGTCAGCTGCACCCAGCTGCCGCCCAGATCGGTCCCGTGCAGGGTCACCTGGAGGAAGGGGCGCAGTTCGTCGATCACACCGGTCAGGGTCCGTGTCTCGGGCGGCAGCCGGTCGGGCGGCAGGACCGACGGCGACCACTCCGGCTGCTCGGGGCCGGCCGGCCGGTAGAAGCCCAGGTGGTAGTCGAACAGGCTGCGCGGCGCCGGGGTCACATGCAGGCTGGCCCCGTCCGGGTCCGCGCACAGCAGGAAGTGCCAGGAGGTGTCGGCGCGCAGCCCCGGGGCGCGTACGACCCGTTCGGCGAGCGCGAGGAGGGTGCCGCCCCCGGTCGGCTCATTGGCGTGGGCGCCCGCCACCACCAGGACGGCCGGTCGGGCGTGGCCCACCGACAGCAGGTGCAGGGGTCTTCCCTCGCGTGAGACCCCCACCTGCCGCAACGTGCACAGGCCGGGCCGGTGAGCGGCCAATGCCCGGGCGGTCGCGATCAGTTCGGGAACACTGGGGTAACGCAGCTCCGGCAGGAGACTCACCCCCGTCTTGTCCGCCCGGCTTCGCAATCCCCAGTGCCGCACGGCGTAGGTGAACTGTCAAGAACAGCGCGGGGGAGCCTCCAGGGGGCGCCCAGATGCATTCGAGGTTGAGACGACGGCGACGACCGTCACCTCCCGTGAACGACACTCCTCGACCCGCTCCAGCAGCACCACCGGCCGTCCTCAGCCCGCACCGCCGACCCGCTCCAGCAGCACCACCGGCCTCGACCCGAACAACTCGGCCACGCGCGCGTGCCCTGTGAACTTCCGTTCCGGTGTCAGTACGTCGGCCCAGTGTCCCGGGGGCAGTGGCAGCCGGGTGTCGTGCCAGCCGCCTGCCTGCGCCAGGCGGAGCGACAGTCGGGTCACGGCCGTGACCACCTCCCCGGAGCGTGCGAACGCCACACAGTGGGCCGCGGCCGGGCCCTCGGCGTCCAGTGGGGTGTACGTGGCCGTGTCGCCGAAGGCGTCCGGGCGGCGGGCGCGCAGGCGGATTGCCGCCGCCGTCAGTGCTGCCTTTTCCCCGGACGTGCCCGCCTCCCGCGGGGGCGGGAACCGCACCGGGCGCCGGTTGTCGGGGTCCACCAGTGCCCGGTACTCGTCCTCCGTGCCCTGGTAGAGGTCCGGCACCCCGGGCATCGTCAGATGGACCAGGGCGGTGCCCAGCACGTTCGCCCGGATGTGGGCCTCCAGGGAGCCGCGGAAGGCGGCCACGCGCTCGCCGGGCGCCCCGCACGGCCCCTCCGCGACGAACGCGGCCACCGCCTCCTCGTACGGCGGCTCCTGCTCCGTCCAGCTCGTGTACAGGCCGGCCTCGCGGACATGCTTGAGCAGGGCCTCGCCGACCCGTTCCGCGTCCGCCGGGCCGAGCCCGAACACCGTCTGCCAGGCGGCCCAGGCCAGCTGCGCGTCCGGTACGCCCTCGCCGTCCCGGGTCACCTCGGTGAGCACGTCCGCCCAGCGCCCGGGGCACTCGGTCAGCACGGCGAGCGCCGCACGCACGTCGGCGCTGCGCTTGGTGTCGTGCGTCGTCACCACGGTCCCGGTGACCGGCCAGTCGCGCTGCACACGCGCGCAGTACGCGTGGAACTCCGCCGGGGACACCCCCGGGCGGCCCGGGTCGCCGCCCACCTCGGTGGCCGAGAGCAACGGCACATAGCGGTAGAACGCCGTGTCCTCCACGGACTTGGCGCGCAGGGCCGACGACGTCTGCGCGAACCGCGCGCGGAACTCCGCGAGCCCGGGAGTGTCATCCGCGGAACCGACCAGCAGGCCACGCACCACATCGACCGCCCGGCCCTCCTCGGGCACGACAAAGGCACGGCGGGCCTCCTCGGCGGCCTCCTCGGTGACGACGGCGGCCGCGTCACCGGAGGCGTACGGCCGGTAGACCCGCAGCCGCACCAGCAGCTCCTGCAGCGCGGTGCGCAGCGCCCACGGGGCCCGGTCGCGCAGCGCCGGGTCCGGCGAGCCGGTGCACAGCCGGTTCGCCGCCCGGGTCAGCCGGTCCGTCTCGGCGGCCAGCTCATGCGTGAGCACCTTGTACGCCGCCCGCCGCACCGTCGCCTCCCAGTCGCCGCCCCGGTCCGTCTGCGGGGCCGCGAACCTCCGGTACCGGCCCAGCAGTTCACCGGCCCCCACCGGGTCCGTGAACAGGCCGTCGACGTGCCGGAGGGCGTCGTAGCCGGTGGTGCCCGCGACGGGCCAGGAGGCGGGCAGGGGCTCCCCGTCGGCGAGGATCTTCTCCACGACCGTCCAGCGTCCGCCACTCGCCTCGTGCAGCCGCGCCAGGTAGCCGTCGGGGTCGGCGAGACCGTCGGGATGGTCGATGCGCAGCCCGTCCACCACGCCCTCGTACAGCAGCCGCAGGATCTTGCGGTGCGTGGCCTCGAAGACCTCCGGGTCCTCCACCCGTACCCCGATGAGCTCCGAGATGCTGAAGAACCGCCGGTAGTTGAGCTCCGTACGGGCCAGCCGCCACCACACCGGGCGGTACCACTGCGCGTCCAGGAGCTGCGGCAGCGCAAGCTCCTCGGTGCCCTCGCGGAGCGGGAACACATGGTCGTGGTAGCGCAGCACGTCGCCGTCGACCACCAGCTGCCCGAGCTCCGCGCCGACCGGCCCGCCGAGCACCGGCAGCAGCACCTGCCCGCCCTGTGCGTCCCAGTCGATGTCGAACCAGCGCGCGTACGGCGACTTGGGGCCCTCCCGCAGCACCTCCCACAGGGCGCGGTTGTGGCGCGGGGCCATGGCCATGTGGTTGGGCACGATGTCCACGACCAGGCCGAGTCCGTGCTCCCGCGCGGTGCGTGACAGCGCGCGCAGGCCTTCCTCACCGCCGAGTTCGCCCCGCACGCGCGCGTGGTCCACCACGTCGTAGCCGTGCGTGGAGCCCGGGACGGACTCCAGGACGGGGGACAGATGCAGATGGGAGACGCCGAGCGAGGCCAGGTAGGGGACGGCCGCCGCCGCGGCCGCGAACGGGAACTCGGGCTGCAGCTGCAAGCGGTAGGTGGCCGTCGGCACCACCGGGTCGGGTCGCTCTGATGTCATGCAGACTACGTACCCATCCCGCCGCCCTTCGTGTCACGGCGCCCGGCACGTGGCCCACGCGCGCGACCGGCATTCGAGCGAAGCCCCTGTCCTAGGCCGGCCGCTGAAGCACGGTCAGGCTCCGGTCCACCAGGGTCAGCCGCTCCCCGGCCCCCACCTTCGGACCCGTGCCCGGCGGTACCCCGTCGACGCGGGCGGTGTCGACCACGACCTGCCACTGCCGGCCGTGGTCCACCGGCACCACGAAGTCCAGGGACTTCGGCGAGGCGTTGAACATCAGCAGGAAGGAGTCGTCGCCGATGCGCTGCCCGCGCGAGCCGGGCTCGGAGATCGCGTTGCCGTTGAGGAAGACCGTGAGAGCCGACGCCTGCGCCGAGTCCCAGTCCCGCTGGGTCATCTCCCTGCCCTCCGGGGTGAACCAGGCGATGTCGGACAGGTCGTCGTGCGTGCCCTCCACCGGACGGCCATGGAAGAAGCGCCGCCTGCGGAAGACCGGGTGGTCCTTGCGCAGCCACACCATCGCGCGCGTGAAGTCCACCAGTTCACCGCTGTGCTCACCGCCTGGCTCGCCCCCGTGCTCGTCGCCGGGCGGGTCGGTACCGGGCCAGTGCAGCCACGACAGCTCGTTGTCCTGGCAGTAGGCGTTGTTGTTGCCGCGCTGCGTGCGCGCGAACTCATCCCCGTGGCTGATCATCGGCACGCCCTGGGACAGCATGAGCGTGGCGACGAAGTTCCGCATCTGGCGGCCGCGCAGCTCCCGTACGTCCGGGTCGTCGGTGTCGCCCTCCACACCGCAGTTCCAGGACCGGTTGTGGCTCTCGCCGTCCCGGTCGTCCTCGCCGTTGGCGCGGTTGTGCTTGTGGTCGTACGACACCAGGTCGTGCAGCGTGAACCCGTCGTGGCAGGTCACGAAGTTGATCGAGGCCAGCGGGCGCCGCCCGTCGTCCTGGTAGAGGTCGGACGAGCCGGTCAGCCGGGAGGCGAACTCCGCGAGCGCCCGCGGCTCGCCCCGCCACAGGTCCCGTACGGTGTCGCGGTACTTGCCGTTCCACTCGGTCCACAGCGGTGGGAAGTTGCCCACCTGGTAGCCGCCCTCGCCCACGTCCCACGGCTCGGCGATCAGCTTGACCTGGGAGACCACCGGATCCTGCTGCACCAGGTCGAAGAACGACGACAGCCGGTCCACCTCGTGGAACTGCCGGGCCAGGGTCGCGGCGAGGTCGAAGCGGAAGCCGTCGACGTGCATCTCGGTGACCCAGTAGCGCAGCGAGTCCATGATCAGCTGCAGCACGTGCGGGGACCGCATGAGCAGCGAGTTGCCGGTGCCTGTGGTGTCCGTGTAGTAGCGCGGGTCGTTCGCCAGGCGGTAGTACGACGCGTTGTCCAGGCCCCGGAAGGACAGGGTCGGGCCGAGGTGGTTGCCCTCGGCGGTGTGGTTGTAGACCACGTCCAGGATGACCTCGATACCGGCCTCGTGCAGTGCCCGGACCGCCGACTTGAACTCGAGAACCTGCTGGCCGCGGTCGCCCCAGGAGGCGTACGCGTTGTGCGGGGCGAAGAATCCGATGGTGTTGTAGCCCCAGTAGTTGTTCAGGCCCATGTCGACCAGCCGATGGTCGTTCACGAACTGGTGTACGGGCATCAGTTCCAGGGCCGTGACGCCGAGTGCGGTCAGGTGTTCGATGACGGCGGGGTGGGCGAGCGCCGCGTAGGTCCCGCGCAGTTCCTCGGGCAGCCCCGGGTGGCGCATGGTCAGGCCCTTCACATGGGCCTCGTAGATCACGGTGTGGTGGTACCCGGTGCGCGGACGCCGGTCGTCGCCCCAGTCGAAGTACGGGTTGACCACGACCGAGGTCATCGTGTGCGGCGCGGAGTCCAGGTCGTTGCGCTTCTCGGGCGCGTCGAAGTGGTAGCCGTAGACCTCCTCGCCCCACCGGACGGCCCCGCTGACCGCCTTCGCGTATGGGTCGAGCAGCAGCTTCGCCGAGTTGCAGCGCAGCCCGCGCCCCGGGTCGTACGGGCCGTGCACCCGGAACCCGTACCGCTGCCCCGGCATGACGCCCGGCAGATACGCGTGCCGCACGAACGCGTCGCTCTCGCGCAGTTCCACCGCCGTCTCCGAGCCGTCCTCGTGCAGCAGACACAGCTCTACTCGGTCCGCGGCCTCCGTGAAGACCGCGAAGTTGGTACCGGCACCGTCGTACGTGGCGCCGAGCGGATACGCCTCTCCAGGCCAGACCTGCATGGAAACGACTCTTCCAGGTGTCCCGCACCCCTGGGGGTGCCTTGGCCACGAGTCTGCCCGAAAGTGAGGGAACCCCCTGTGACTTACGTCCCTCTTATCGGTCGACCAGTGCATACGAGGTATGCCGAATCCAGTGGGGCAGACACGTACTCCCGGGGCCACAGGGGGAGTAGGGGGAAGATGTGCGCAGGACAGTGCACCGCCATCTGGGCAAGGTGATGGCCGGTGCGGCCGTAGCGGTGGCGGGTACCGCCGTGATGGTCGGGATCACCCTGCCGGGGACGGCAGGGGCCGACGAAACAGGAGGAGCCAACCAGAATTCGCAGTCCGCCCAGCAGGCCGGGCAGGACTCCGGCGCCGTGCGGCCGGGAGTCGTGGAGCAGGCGCCGGCCGAGGGCGCGAAGGGCAAGGGCCGCGACCCGCTGACCGACGACGAGATCAAGCGGGTCGAGCAGATCGCCGTGAACCGGCAGCTGCTCCACACGAGCGAGGACGTCGACGGGGGCCACGGTCCGCAGCGCCTCAGCGTCGACCTGGCGGACCCGGACTCCGACGAGGTGGACGATCCCGACGCGCCGCGGCGGGCCGACGTCACCTTCTACGACTACAAGACCGACACCCTTGTCACCAAGACCGTCAACCTGGCGACGGGCAAGGTCGAGCAGACCAGCAGCCAGCACGGTGTCCAGCCGCCGCTGAGCCGGGCCGAGAACGCCGAGGCGGCCAGGATCCTGATCGCCGCCCCGCTGGGCGCGGGCCTCAAGGCCGACTACAAGGACGCCACCGGCCACGAGCTCACCTCGCCGGACCAGCTGCTGTTCAACGGCGCGGTCTACCGGGCCACTGCGGGTGCCCAGCCCGCCGTGCTCGACAAGTGCGGCGAACACCGGTGCGTGCGGTTGTTCCCGAAGGTCAAGAACGGTCCGTGGATCGACGCCAGGTCACTGATCATCGACCTGAGCGCACGCAAGGTCGCACGGCTCGACCGCGGCTGATCGGACGTCCGGCCGAGCGGCCGTGCGTCCCCTTCACCCTTCCAACCCGCTTCTCCTGCAAGGGAGTCATTTCCTCATGCGCGCGAACAGAATCAGCCGTGCCCGCACACGGGCGGCCGTGGGCCTGTCCGTGGCCGCGCTGGCCGCCGGCGCGACGACCGGCGCGGGACCGGCCGCCGCCCAGCCGAAGACCGCCCGGGCGGCGGCCGCCGACTGCAGTGCCGCCTACAAGATCGAGCAGAAGCTCGCCGGCGGCACGACCTGGCGGATGTGCTGGCGCTACGACAGCAAGGCCGGACTGGTCCTGGAGAACGTCTCGTACCAGCCCAAGGGCGAGACCAAGCCGATCAAGGTCCTCAACAGCGCCCGGCTGGCCCAGATCGACGTCCCCTACGACGACGGAAGCGTCGAGTACGACGATCTGACGGGCTTCGGCTTCGCCCAGGGGCTGGTGAACCTGGCGCCGGGCGAGTGCCCCGGCGGCACCATCAAGACCATCCGGGTCCCCGACGCCTGGGACCCGCAGCACGCCGACGTCAAGGGCCTGTGCACCACCACCCGCTCCCGCGGCCACGCCTACCGCATGCAGGGCAACAGCGCCAACAAGGTCTACCAGGCCCAGGGCAAGGACCTGCTCGTCTACACCGTGAACCAGGTCGGCTGGTACGAGTACATGACCGAGTGGCGCTTCCAGGACGACGGCACGGTCAACATGAACGTCGGTGCCACCGGCAGCCTGTCCTACAACGACTACGACGCCGGTGACGGGCGCGGCTGGCCCCTCGGCAAGGGCGCCAAGGCCTACGCCACCAGCCACAGCCACAACGTCTTCTGGCGGCTGGACTTCGGCCTGGACGGCTCCTCCAAGACGAAGGTCGAGCAGTACGACTCGGCCGTCACCGCGCCGGCCCGCGGCCAGGAGGCCCCGACCAACAAGACCACCCGCACCAAGGTCACCAAGGAACTCGCGGGCGACGCCAAGACCTACCGCTGGTGGCGGGTGGTCAGCGCCACCGGCAAGAACAAGGACGACCACGCGCGTTCGTACGAGATCGTCCCCGGCCCGACCACCCGGTACCCGGGACGCAGCTTCACCAAACACGACGTGTACTTCACCGAGTACAACAAGTGCGAGCAGTTCGCCAGCAACAACCCGGGCAACTGCCCCGCCGGCGCGGGCAAGTCGGTCGACACGTGGGTCAACGGCCAGACGCTCACCCACCCCATCGTCTGGATGAACGTCGGCTTCCACCACATCCCCCGGGACGAGGACCAGCAGCCCATGCCGATCCACTGGCAGGGCTTCGCCATCGCTCCGCGCGACGTCACGGCTATGAATCCGCTCACTCCGGACGAGCTGGCATGGCAGAACGGCCACTGGCGGCCGCGTAGTTGAGAAAAGGACCCGTCCATCCGGCTGCACCGCCGACCGGTCCCGGAGTACCCTTCCTTGATCGTTGGCACGGGGAGAGCTCGGGGGAGCGGAAGGCGGTGCGCGGGTGGGCTCGGGAGGGCTGGAGTTGCCCCCTGGTGACGAGGGTCACGAGGGGAACTCCACAGAGGTCCCGCCCGGCGCGGTGTCCCTGGCACGGCCCATGGACGCCGGTGCCATCGGGCCGGAGCTGGACTGGGACGCCGACGCCTGGCTGGAGGTGCGCACGCGCGCCCAGCGGGCCGGCCGGGCCTACATCTGGCTGAACCTCGTCGAACAGCGGCTGCGCGCGGTCGTGGCCGCTGTTCTGCGCCCCATCTACGAACCCGTCCACGGCGACGAATGGGTGGTCGCCGCGGCCGGCCCGGCCGGACAGGAATGGGTCCAGCGCGCCGTCGCCGTACGCGAAGTCAGCCGCCGTAAGGGCTACTTGCTCGACCCGGCGGACGACAACGTCCTCAGCTTCCTCACACTGCCCCAGCTGCGCGAGCTCGTGGTGCAGCACTGGCCCTGCTTCGAGCCCTACTTCGACGAGCGCCGGGATGTCGAACTCGCCCTGGACGAGCTCGAAGTGACCCGCAACGTCGTCTCCCGCAACCGGGCCCTGTCCGAGGCCGTGCTCAACCAGGCCGAACGCGCCTCCGCCCGGCTGCTGGAGATGCTCGGCGCGGGCGGCGACGTGCCGTCCGCGCGCCGGCTGCCAGTCGACGCCGTCGAGGACCTGGTCGGCGACCGGTACGCCGACGTGGTCGCCGTGCACCCCGACCGGGTACGGCTGCTGCGCCAGTTCCCCGCCGAGGACATCTTCGGCGGCGCCCGCCGCCTCGACGCCATCGGCATCGGCCTCAACCTGCTCGTGCAGAACTTCTCCGGACGACGGCTGGTGCGCCTGGCCGAGTCCGGCTGCCGGGTGCGGCTGCTCTTCCTGAACCCGGCCTCCAGCGCGGTGAAGCGGCGCGAGCGCGAACTCGGGATGAAACGGGGCGAACTGAGTCGCGCGGTCGAGATGAACATCCTGCACATGCGCAGGGTGCGCTCCCGCCTCCGGGACCCGGACGCCTTCGAGATCCAGGTGTACGACGAGACACCGCGCTTCACGGCCTACCTCGTGGACGGTGACGGCGCGGACGGCGTCGCCGTGGTGCAGTCCTATCTGCGCGGGGCGCGCGGGATGGAGGTGCCGGTGCTGGTGCTGCGCAACGGAAGCCGCGTGGTCAAGTCGGACGATGTGGACGAAGGTGGCCTCTTTCCGACATACCGCGAGGAGTTCGAGCTGACCTGGGCGGACTCACGGCCCGTGTCCTGAACCCCCCTCGGCGGGCGAAGCGGAACACCGTCCTCGGATTGTCAGTGGCGCATGCGAAGGTGGAGACCACTGGGGGAAAGCACCACCAAGAAGGGGGGCCGCCCATGGGCTGGCACCGGGAGCTGCTGATCGGCTTCGACCTGGAGACGACGGGGACCGATCCGCGTGAGGCGCGTATCGTCACGGGGGCCGTGATAGAGGTCAGGGCCGGACAGCCCTTGGGACGCCGGGAGTGGCTGGCGGACCCGGGTGTGGAGATCCCGGCCGACGCGGTGGCCGTGCACGGCATCAGCAACGAGCGCGCGGCGGCCGAGGGCCGCCCGGCCGACCAGGTCGCGGACGCCATCGCGGACGTCCTCACGGGCTACTGGAAGACGGGCGTCCCCGTCGTCGCCTACAACGCCGCCTTCGACCTCACCCTGCTCTCCGCCGAACTGCGGCGCCACGAACTGCCGTCGCTCTCCGACCGCATCGACGGCATCGACCCGGCGCCGGTCATCGACCCGTACACCATCGACCGCTGGGTCGACCGCTACCGCCGCGGCAAGCGCAACCTCGAAGCCGTCTGCGCGGAGTACGGCATCACCCTCGACACCGCCCACGACGCCTCCGCCGACGCCCTGGCCGCGGCCCGCCTGGCCTGCGCGATAGCCGACCGCCACCCCAAGATCGCCGCCCTCGGCCCGGCGGAACTGCACCGCCGTCAGATCGGCTGGTACGCCGAATGGGCGGCGGACTTCCAGAACTTCCTGCGGTGCAAGGGGGACGCGACAGCGGTGGTGGACGGGGTGTGGCCGCTGCGCGAACTGGCGGAGAGCAGACCGGTGTAGCCGGGGCGGCGTGATGTGGCCCAGCCGCTCAGAACGGATACCAGCGCACCGTCTCGTCCCCGTCCCGCAGCGACGCCACCCGGCGGCGGAACTCGGTCAGTGCCTTGGGGTTGGCCGGGGCGTGTTGGGCGACCCAGGCGCAACTGGCCGTCTCGCGGGCGCCGCGCAGCACCGAGCAGCCCTCCCACGCCCGTACGTCCCAGCCGTAGGCCTCGGTGAAGGAGTCGTAGGCCTCGGCGGGCAGGCCGTAGCGGTCGCGGGACAGGGCCATGACCACCAGGTCGTGCTCGCGCAGGTCCGCGGAGAAGGTCTCCAGATCGACCAGTACCGGCCCGTCCGGACCGATGTGCACATTGCGGGGCAGCGCGTCGCCGTGGATCGGCCCCGGCGGCAGCTGGGGCGTCAGCGCGGTCGCGGCCGTCGCGAAGCCGTCGCGGCGCTCACGCAGATACGCGGCGTCGGCCGGGTCGATCGCGTCACCCGCGAGCCGCAGCCAGCGCTCCACACCGCCCAGCAGCTCGCGGGGCGGCAGCGCGAAGGAGGGGGAGGGCAGGGCGTGCACCAGCCGCAGCAGTTCGGCCAAGTCCCGTGGCCCGGCGGGCCGTACGGGCTCGGGCAGCCGGTGCCACATGGTCACCGGGTGTCCCTCCACCAGCAGCGGCTCGGACACTGCGGCGCGCACCGCCGGCACACCCGCCTCGTCGAGCCAGCGGGCGATCTCCAGCTCGCGCCGGGCCCGGTCCAGCAGCTCGGCGTCGCGGCCGACCTTGACGACCAGATCACCGGCGGCGAACACCGCGTTCTCACCGAGGGCGAGAAGCCGCGCGTCCCGCGCCGGCCCCGGCAGCACCCCCGCCGTGGCCAGTACGTCCCGCGCCCGCACCTCGTCCATCGCCCGCCTCCGCGTCCGTCCTCAAAACGGCCCCAGGATCTTGCCGTCCGACCGTCAGTCTCGCATCCGTACAGGTCGGACCGGGTGCACGGCAACCTGGTCCTGCTCCGCTGCCAGCGCTGAGAGGCGCGCAGCGTAGGCCGGTTCCCTGGGACAGGAAGCGGTGTCCGTGCCGGTGCTGGGCGTGCAGCGTGGTGCGGACGGTGAGTCTGCGGTGCCGCCGGACCCGCTCGGCGAGGTCCCGCCGTGAGCCCGGCGAGCTGTTCGCGTTCCCTCGTGACCAGTGCCCCGGCCGCTCCCGTCGCCATGTCCAGCAGGCCGGTCGCCTCCGTCGCCATGTCCAGCAGGCCGCCGGTCGCCTCCGCCTCGGCGGCCCGTGCGGCAGCGAGCGCGTGGACCAGTTCGGCAATGCCGCAATGGAGCTGGAGGGCGGCACCCGGCGGGCGGCCGATCTCATCGAGGCCGACCTGTCGGCGCGTCGGGCGTGAGCGAGGGCCCGTTGGTTCCCCCGGGGAGACCAACGGGCCCTCGCGTCATGGCGGTTCGGCGGAGACTCAGACCCGAACCGGTTCACCCTCCTCCGGCACCGCCGGTGCCACCGCCTCCGGCGACTCGTCGTGGGTGAGGTCGGGCATCCGGTGCAGCCACTTCGGCAGGTACCAGTTGCGCTCGCCGAGCAGTGCCATCACCGCGGGAAGAAGCACACCGCGGATGATCGTCGCGTCGATCAGCACCGCGGCCGCAAGGCCCACACCCATCTGCTTCATGGACTGCATGGACAGCGTGCCGAAGATCGCGAACACGGCGACCATGATGACCGCGGCGCTGGTGACGACACCGGCCGTGGTGACCACACCGTGCTGGATCGCGTCCTTCGTCGTACGGCCGCGCAGCCGGGCCTCACGGATCCGGGAGACCACGAACACGTGGTAGTCCATCGACAGACCGAACAGGATCACGAAGAGGAACAGCGGCAGCCAGGTCACGATGGCGCCGACGCCCTCCGCGCCCACCAGCGAGGCACCCCAGCCGTGCTGGAAGACGGCGACGAGGATGCCGTAGGCCGCGCCCACCGACAGCAGGTTCAGCGCGATGGACGTGATCGCGACGGTCAGCGAGCGGAACGACAGCAGCATCAGCAGGAAGGCGAAGACCACCACGAAGGCGAAGACCGGGATCACGGATCCGATCAGCTGGTCGTTGAAGTCGTGGTTGCCCGCGACCTGTCCGGTGACCGGGGCCTCGACGCCGTCGACCTTGCCGAGCGTGGCGGGCCGCACCTCGTCGCGCAGCTTCTCCAGGCTCTTGGTCGCCTTGCCCATGTCGGAGCCGCCGACCAGCGGTACGGACACCATGGCCACGTTCTGCGCGTCGTGCAGCTTGATGTCGATCGGGCCCTGCGAGGCGCCCGACTCGATCGCCTGCTTCTTGAAGTCGGCCAGCGCCTGACGCACCTCGGGCGCGTTGATGTCCTTCGCCTTGACGACCACCGAGGCAGGCTCGGAACCGCCCGGGAAGGCGTCGTTGAGCCGGTCGTACGTCTGCACGATCGGTAGCGAGTCGCCGAACTCCTGGTCCAGCGTGAGCTGCGAGGTCTTCATCCCGAGGGCGGGAGCCGTGACCGCGAGCAGGGCGCCCGTAGCGACCACGACCGAGATCAGGGGCTTGGCGAGCACGCCCCGCAGGACGGCGGTCCAGAACCGGCTCTCCGAGCCGCCGACGCGCCGCTTGCGGCGGCCCAGGAATGGGATCCGGCCCTTCTCGACCCGCTTGCCCAGCAGCGACAGCAGCGCGGGCAGAACGGTCACGGAGCCGACCATGGCGACCGCCACGACCATCAGCGAGGCCAGGCCCATCGCCTCGAACTCGGGGAGCCCGGTGAACAGCATGCCCGCCATCGCCACGCACACCGTGACACCGGAGACGATGATCGCGCGGCCGCTGGTGGCGGCGGCGATCCGCAGCGCGGCCCCCGCGTCGCGTCCGGCCTCCCGCTCCTCGCGCTCCCGGCGCAGGTAGAACAGGCAGTAGTCGACGCCGACCGCCATACCGACCAGCAGCATCACGGAGTTCGCGGTGTCGCTCATCGGCTGCAGATGGCTGACGATGCCCATCAGGCCCATCGTCGCCATGATCGCGGTGATCGCCAGCGCGACCGGCAGCAGCGCGGCCACCAGCGCGCCGAAGGCTATGAGCAGAATGCCGAGCGCCACCGGCACGGCGGAGAGCTCCGCCTTCTGGAAGTCGTCACCGAAGGCGTCCTTGTACTGCTTCTGCATGCTGGCGGAGCCGATCTCCTCGACCCGCACCGTCTCGTGGTCCTTCTGCACGCCCGCGACGGCCTTCAGCACCGGCTCGACCCGGTCGGCCGCGGTGTCCGTGTCGCCGCGCATGTCGAACTGCACCAGCGCGCTGTGGCCGTCCTTCGAGATGCTCCGGGTGTCGTACGGCGAGGTGACGCCGGTGACCTTGCCGGTGGCCTCGACGGCCTTGACGACGTCGGCGACGGTAGCCCGGAACTCGGCGTCCGTCGCCTTGACGGATCCGTCCTTCGACTGGACCAGGACCGTCTCGCTCGCCGGGTCCTTGATGCCCGCGTCGTCGATGATCTTCGCGGCGGTGTGGGTCTCGCCCGACAACTGGTCGGACTGGTCGACGTCGACGCGGCCCGCCGCCGAACCGAGTCCCATGGCCAGGACGACGAACAATACCCAGATGCCGACGGCCGCCCAGCGGTGCTGGGCGCTCCATCCGCCGGCGCGGGCGGCCAGGCCCCGCACCCGTATGTCTCCGTTCCCCATGACGGGATTGCCCCCTCGTGTGCGGTGACGGCCCCCGCCGCCACGTCTTTGCTGCGTTCGATTCGAAGGTATGGGGCGGATAAGGAGGTCTCGTCGTGCTGTCCGGTGAAGTGCGCGGCCTTGTTCTCATCGCTGAGGAGGATGCCGGGCCCTTACATCTATCGGTGCTTCTCGGGGGTGGTGATCAGGGCTGTCCGTTCCGTCGACAGAGATCCACTTTGTGATTACGAAAGCTTGTTGAACAAATCACAGCTGCGTGTAGCGGTTGATTCGCACCCACCTGATCGGCCAGAGTTTCGCGCAGCCCGGTCACGGGCGAGCGGCTGTCGTGCCCGCCCCCACGGGGCACGACGGCCGCCTTATGGTGTCGGGATGAAGACGTATGCGGCGCTGCTGCGCGGGATCAATCTGGGCGGCAAGAGGAAGCTCCCGATGGCCGAGCTCCGGCAGCTCATGGAGGGACTCGGTCACCAGGGCGTACGCACCCATCTGCAGAGCGGGCAGGCCGTCTTCGGCACCGGCCGCGGCGACGAGGAGTCCCTGGCCGCGGAACTCACCGAGGCGATCGGGAAGCACTGCGGGTTCCCCGTCGACGTGATCGTGCGCGACCACGCCTATCTGGCGGCGGTGGCCGACGCCTGCCCCTTCCCGGCGGCCGAGCTGGAGGGCAAGGAACTCCACGTCACGTACTTCTCCGCGCCGGTCACCGCCGACCGCTTCGTGGAGATCGACCAGACCGCCCACCTCCCCGAGGAGTTCCGGCTCGGCGACCGCGCGCTGTACCTGTACGTCCCGGCGGGCCTCGGCCAGTCCAGGCTGGCGGGGGCCCTGTCCCGGCCGCGGGTCACCAAGGGGCTGATCGCCACGACCCGGAACTGGAACACCGTCGTGAAGCTGGTGGAGCTCACGAACTGCTCGTCGTAGGAACGCATTTCGCTGAGCGGATCCCGGATCCCGGATCCCGGATCCAGGACCCCCGGGCCGCGCGCAGCTGTGCCAGGCTCTCCGGTATGCGTCACATCACGATCGGGGCAGGGGCGGTCGGCGGCACCGTCGGGGGACGGCTCGCCCAGGCCGGACGCCTGCACGGCGTGCGGACCCCGCTGAACGAGCTGCTCCAGCGGCTCGCCAACCGGTTCGCGCGCGAGCGGCGGGCCGCCGGATCGATGCCGGTCGACGAGCTCGTACGGCTGGCGGACGACGCTGTCGCGTTTGTTCAAGAAGCCTGAGCCGGGCCTTCCTAGCGTGAGGTGTATGACGTACGACGACATGCACCCGTACATGATCGAGTGTGCCGCCGAGGCGGCGCGCGTCGCGCGCGGTGTCGCGGCGGCCCAGCTCGACCACAAGAGCCACTGCACCGACTGGGACGTCCGCGCCCTGGTCAACCACTGGGTCCTGTACACCTCGCACGGCCTGGAGCACCGCGCCCTGCGCAAGCAGCTCCCCGAGGAACTGACCGCCCGCGACTTCACCGCCGACCCCGACTGGGCCGAGGCGTACGCCGCCCAGCTGGACCGCGCGGTCGCCGCCTGGGCCGACCCGGCCGTGTGGGAGGGCGAGGTCGACCTCGGCATGGCCAGGATGCCGGCCGCCGAAATCGCCTCGATGATCATCAAGGAGCTGGCGGTGCACGGCTGGGACGTCGCCACCGCCACCGGCCAGGAGTACCGCGTCTCCGAGGGCGCGGCCCGGCTCGTCCTCGACGTGGTCGAGACCCACGGCGAGCTCTACCGCCAGTACGACGGCTTCGCCGACCCGGTGCCGGTGCCGGACGACGCACCCCTCTTCGAGCGGGCGCTGGCGGCGAGCGGACGAGATCCCCGACTGTAAGGGGATTGGGCCAGCACAAGTGCGCTGGATTGGGTCGAGACCCTATGCCATTCGTGGACTAGCGTCATCGGTATGACGTACTCCGATATGGCGAACTCCGCGACCACCAGGGTCGACTTCCACTTCGACCCCGCCTGCCCCTTCGCCTGGATCACCTCCCGCTGGCTGCTGGAGGTCGAGCGCGAACGCCCGCTCGACCTCCGCTTCCATGTGATGAGCCTGTACCTGCACAACACCGGCAATGAACTCCCCGACTGGTACCGGGACTTGGTGGACCGGTCGATCGGTCCGGTGCGGGTCGCCGTGGCGGCGGCCGAAGGGCATGGCGAGCAGGTGCTGCGCGATCTGTACACCGCGCTCGGCACACGGATCCACGACCATGGGATCAAGGACTTCGACGCGGTCGTCGCCGAGTCGCTCGCCGAACTCGGCCTTCCGGCCGGCCTCGCGGCCGCCGCGCACGACCCGTCGTACGACGACGCGGTGCGCCGCAGCCATGACTCCGGAGCCGAACCGGAGACCGGCGCCTATGTGGGCACGCCCACCCTGCGCGTCGACGGGACGGTGTGGTTCGGCCCGGTGCTGCGCGCCATTCCGCGCGGGGCCACGGCGGCCGAACTGTTCGACAGCTTCCGGGTCCTGGCCGCCCACCCGGACTTCTTCGAGCTCAAGCGCACCCGCACGGGAGCGCTCCGCTTCGACTGACCGCGGCCTCGGTCACCGTGACAATGCTAGCAACTGCCCCATAATGCAGCGCTGTTGGCCATTCCGGTCCGACCGCGACGGATAACTCCCCTGGTGTGACACGTTCGCCGCCGGAGACGCAGTATCAAAAGCGGGACACGGCAATGAGGCTCGCGTGAGCCGACAGCCGTGTGCCTGCCGGCCGTCCGAGGTCCGACGTCACAGGGGAGCGCCGGACCGCGGACGGCCCATCGGCCTGTCAGCCGGGCTCGCCCCGCCAGTCACCGTCCCGTCGGGCCCAGCGCACGGCGGGACGCACCGCGAGGCCGGCCGCCGCGAACAGCACGCCCAGCACCGCCCAGCCCACCCTGCCGTGCTGGATCGCCGTCACCGTGACCAGCGCCGGGCCCGCCATCATCCCGGCGGACATCCCGGCGCCGAACACACCCTGGTAGACGCCGTGGGCGTGGGCGTCGGCGAGTTCGTAACCGAGCGTCCAGCCGCCCGCCGCGGACAGCACCTCGGCGAGGACCTGCACCACGGCTCCCACGGCCAGCGCGAGCACGGCCCACGCCGCGGGCAGCCCCGCCGACACGGCGTACGCGGCGCAGGACGCCGTGAGCAGCGGGCCCGCCCAGGTCATCGCCCGTACGGCAGAGGGGACTTGGGAGGCGCGCCGGGCCACCCGCACCTGGAGCAGCGCCACCAGCACGCAGTTGACGATCAGCAGCAGGGCCGCCGTCCAGCGCGGCGCCTGGGTGCGCTCGACGATCCACAGCGGCAGGCCGACCTCGATCAGCGTGTACTGCACGCACAGCACCGCGTTCAGCACGGTCACCGCCAGATACGGCAGGTCCCGCACCGCACGCCAGCGGTCGGCGGCCGGTGCGTCGGCCGCGTGCGGCCGCCGGTCCCGCGCGTGCGGCGCCAGCGGGCCGGCGCACCATCAGGGCGGGCCCGAGGAACGACAGCGCGTTCAGCACGATCGCCGTCATATACGCGGCCCGCGTGTCGAGTTGGAGCGCCACGGCCCCGAACACGCCGCCCACGCCGATGCCCACGTTCGTGACCATCCGCAGATAGGCGCGTGCCTCCACCCGGGTCGCCGCGGGCAGCACGTCCGCGTAGATCGCGCCCTGCACCCCGCGACTGGCCATCTGCAGCCCGGTCGCGCACACCACCGAGAGGAGGAAACCGGCGTACGAGTCCACCAGGGCGTAGGCCGCCGTGGCCACCCCGGTGCCGCCCCACAGCAGCGCCCCCACCTGCCGGGCGCCCCACCGGTCGGCGGCCCGTCCCGCCGGGACGCCCGCCACCACACCGACCAGGCCCGCGACCGTCATTCCGAAGCCGACCGCGGTGGCGTCGAGGCCGACGACGCGGGTGAAGTACAGGACGCCCAGCGGGAAGTAGAGTCCGTTGCCGAGGGAGTTGACCACGGTGAGGAGCGTGGCCCTGCGCAGGGCCGGGTCGGCGGGGAGCAGTCCGCCGGCTCGGGTGGCGTGCTGCGGGCGCGCGTCCGTCACTGGGCCGGCGGCCGGGGAATCCGGTGTCGTCGTCATGGGACCAGCGAACCGCTGGGCCACGGGATGCCGACAATCATTTAGCGTGGCGCTCAATGATTGAGTTCCGCTTCGCCGTCGACGACCTCGCCACGACCTCCTTCGCGTACTCCCCGCTGCAGGAGGCGGTGTTCTCCCTGCGCTGTCTGCACGACCCGGCACGGTATCCCCACCACCGTCCCTGGCTGCGCCGTATCCGCCCGCGCATGGAATCCCTCGACCGCGAGCTGCTCACCGCCCTCGTCGCTCCCTGGCTGTGGCTGCCGGACTTCGTCACCCCGCGCCCCGAACGGGCCCGCTCCGCCTTCGCCGACGAACTGGACCAGGTCCGCGCCACCCCGTCGGACGTGGTCGTCGCCGACTTCCTGGCCACCTACCGCACCGAGGACGCCCTGCCGCCCGTCGTCGCGCGCGGCCTCGCCGACCCCGTGGCGTTCCTCGCCCGGCTCGCGGACGCGGTCGACGCCTACTGGCGCACCTGTCTCGCCGCCGACTGGTGGCCACGGGTGCAGACCATCCTGGAGGCCGATCTCGCCCACCAGGCACGGGTGTTGGCGGAACAGGGCGCGGGTGCGTTGTTCTCCGGGCTCGATCCGCGCCTCGTGTGGAGCGACGAGCATCTGTCGCTGACCCACCCGCCCGACAACGTCCCCTGGCCGTCGGGCGACATCCGCATCGCCGGCCGCGGACTGGTGCTGATGCCGACGATCTTCGCCCGGGGTGTGCAGACGGTGCTCGACCACTCGCTGCCCCCGGTGCTCATCTATCCGGCACGCGGCCGCGCCACCCTCTCCGAGGAACCGCCCCCGGTCACCGACCGCGCCCTGACACGCCTGTTGGGCCGCTCCCGCGCCCGCCTGCTCCTGCTGCTCGCGGAACCGGCGTCCACCACGGAACTCGCCCACCGCCTCGACGTCACCCCGGGCGCGGTCAGCCAGCACCTGGGCGTCCTCTACGATGCGGGCCTGCTCACCCGCACCCGCAGCGGCAGGATCGTACGGTACGCACGGACCCGGCTGGGCGACGAGCTGTGCCGTTAGGGGGTGTCGTTTGGATCATCCCGGCGTCGCGGGCCCTGGCACGCACTCCCCCAAGCTCTTCGAGCAGGGGGGACCCCCAGCCGCGTTGTCGTCGGTCGCCGACTCCCCCAAGTTCTCGACTGCGCTCGAACAGGGGGGACCCCCATCGCGTCGACTCCCTCCTCCGCCTTGCAGCCGCACGCTCTCCCACGCTCGAACAACCTGGCGCGGGGGCACCCCCATTCGCCCCCGCTCACCCGCCCTGATCAGATGCCGCTGCTACCCTGCGACTTGATCTGCCGGACAGGCCCTGGCACCGACAGAGCGCACCTGGTCAGCCGATCCGGCAGTTTCGGCCCTTGGCCGTGATGGTGCGCTGCTCCACCTTGCCCGACGAGCCGATGCTGTAGATGCGTCCGTCAGGAGTGGTCAGCACGCTGTGGGCGTTGATGTGCGTCTCGGTCGTTGTCCCCTGAGCGGAGAACGAGGTCAGCCTGCCGTTGGAGAGGAGAACACTGCAATCCTGGAACAGACCGATCTCCCCGGCGCTCTTGACCGAAACCTTCTTGAACGGGGTGGATCGGCTGCCTGAAGTGATGGAAATTTCCTGTGTCGATTCGTCAGAGGTTGCGGAGAATGATCCGAGCACGGTCGAGGTTTCAGAGCTCGCGCAATCACTTGCGAACTGCGCAGTGTCACGGATTTTCTTACCGGTCGTCAGGCTGAACTCGGACGCCTTGTCACCCAACGTCCACATCGTGCCCTGCTCCGGAGAAAGGCATCCCACGCTCCCCGGGAGGCCGGTGGTGAATCCTTTCCCCGCTTCTTGGTCAACATCATCCTTGCCCATGAACAGGATGCAGATCGACGGAGTTGAGGATCTTCTGAGCTGCTTACGTTGTGGAAACCCGAATTCAGGCGATTCGCGGCAAAGAAATGTCCGACGCCGCCGCGTGGAATCGGCGCAGCACCAGAGCGGCCACCTCTGGCGCTGGGCCCAGCACGCTCGCGAGGACGTCCGCACCCTGCGCGCCACGCGCGATACGGTCCGGCAGGAACCCCGGTGCCAGTACATAGGGTGCGACCGCGACCTGCTTGCAGCCGAGGGCGCGGAGTTCGCGTACCGCGTCCTCGGTACGCGGCAGCGACGCGGAGGCGAACGCAGGTCGCACGGCGCACCAACCGGTGTGCCGCCACTCCCGCGCGATTGCTGCGATCACTGCGATCGCCTCCGGGTCACTGGACCCCGCCGAGGCCAGTACGACCCCGGTCGAGGACTTGTCGGCGGGACTCAACCCCGCCTCGTGCAAGCGCCGTTCCAGCGCGGACAGCAGCAGCGGGGACGGGCCCAGCACCTCTGCCTGCCGAATCCGCAGCCGGCGCGGCGCGTCCCGCAGGACTGCCGGTATGTCAGCCTTGGCGTGGAACGCACGAGTGAGCAGCAGCGGCAGGACTACGACGTCTCGCACGCCCTCCGCCGCCAGGGACTCCAGCACCCCGTGCACGGATGGGATGTTGAAGTCCAGGAAGCCTGTCTCCACCCGTACGTCCGGGCGCAGCGAGCGCACCCGGCGTACGAGAGCGTGCACCGTCGCGGCGTGCCGCGGGTCGCGGCTGCCGTGGGCGATGACGAGGAGGACGGGCTTGTTGTACATGGGATTTCAGCTCTTCACCAGCAGACCGCGGCTGCGCAGCACCCACCGCTCCAGCGGGCTGAAGATCAACAGGTCGATGGCGATGCCAACGAACAGGATGAGCAGGATGGCGAGGAAGACCGTCGGCATGCTGCTGTTCGTACGGCCCACCTCCAGCAGCTGGCCCAGACCCATGCCCATGTCCGGCGACTGGGCGATGATCTCGGCGGCCATCAGCGAACGCCAGGAGAACGCCCACCCCTGCTTCAGACCGGCCACATAGCCGGGCAGCGCCGCCGGCATCACGATGTGCCAGGTGCCGCGCAGTCCGGTCGCACCCAGGGTGCGGCCCGCGCGCAGGAACAGCGGGGGCACCTGGTCGACGCCCGACACCAGGCCGTTGGCGATCGAGGGAACGGCGCCGAGCAGGATCACCGTGAACATCACCGAGTTGTTCAGTCCCAGCCAGATCACCGCGGGCGCGACCCAGGCCACCGAGGGCAGCGACTGCAGACCGGAGAGGATCGGGCCGATCGCCGCGCGCACGAACTTCACCCTGGCCACCACCAGGCCGAGCGGCGTACCGATGGCCAGCGCTATCAGGAAGCCGAGCAGGCCGCGGGAGACGCTGCCCCAGATGTAGTCGAGCAAGGTCCCCTTGAGCCACTGGTCCTTGACCTCGGCCCCTACATCGGCCGGGGAGGGCAGCTTGGACGGGTTGTCGACGACCGGGTAGAGGAGCGACCAGGCCACCAGCACCACGACGACGGCGATGATCGGCGGCAGGATCTTGTTCTTGAAGGTCTGACTGAAGGGCGTACTGCTCTTCGCCGTGGTCTCCAGGGCGTCGAGGCCCGCCTCGATGCTTCCGGCGTCCTGGGCCGGCGTCGTCTCAGTGCTGGCCATGACGGCGGATCTCCCCACGCAGTACATCGGTGATCTCAAGGGACAGCTCGGCCACGGGCGCGTCCTCGATACGACGCGGCTGCGGGATGCCGACCGTCCACTCGCGCGCGATCCGCCCCGGACGGGACGACAGCAGGATCACACGCTGAGCGAGCCGTACCGCCTCACGCACGTTGTGTGTGACGAAGAGGACGGACACGCCGGTCTCGGCCCAGATACGGGTCAGCTCGTCGTGCAGCACGTCCCGGGTAATGGCGTCGAGGGCCGCGAACGGCTCGTCCATCAGCAGCAGGTTGCTCTCCTGGGCGAGCGCGCGGGCCAGCGCCACACGCTGCCGCATACCGCCTGACAGCTCGTGCACACGCTTGCCGTGCGCGCCCTTCAGCCGGACGAGTTCAAGCAGCTCCTCGGCCCTGTCGCGCCGCTCGTTCTTCGGAAATCCCGTGAGCTTGAGGGCGAGTTCGATGTTCTTGCCCGCGGTCAGCCAAGGGAAGAGGGCGTGCTCCTGGAACATCAGAGCCGGGCGGCCGTCCGTCGCGATGGAGCCGACGGTCGGCCGGTCCAGTCCGGCCGCCAGGTTCAGCAGTGTGGACTTGCCGCAGCCCGAGGCCCCCAGGAGGGTGACGAACTCGCCGGGCGCGACATCGAGGCTGATGTCGTCCAGGACGAGCTGCTGCCCGCCCGGTCCTGCGAAGGACTTCGAGACATGCTCAAGGCGAGCGGCGTACTCCACCGCCTCCTCGGCCTTGGCGAGGGTCGTTGCCATGGTCGTCACCTCCTGGGAACTCGGGTCGGGATTCAGTTCGCGCCGAGAGTGGCGTCGTCGACCGGGCTCGCGCCCTCGGCCTTGAGGACCTTGTTGAGGAGTGTGAGGTCGTAGATGCCCTTCAGGTTCGGCTTCTCCAACAGACCGGCCTTGACCGCGTGCTCCGCCTCGGTGTTGAGGGTGGAGGCCAGCGGGTCGTCGGTGAACTGGATGGACTTCCACGCCGGGTCGATGACGTCCGCCGGCAGCGCCTTGCCCGAGTCCGCCTCCAGCCGCTTGTTCGCCGTGGCCTTCGCCTCGTCAGAGTTGGCGTTGATCCATTTGTTGGCCTCGACCGAAGCCTTCAGCACGGCCTCGACGGCCTTCGGGTGCTCCTTGAGGAAGTCCTGCCGCACGATGATGTTCGTGATCACGAACTTCTTGTCCGGCCACAGCGACGCCTCGTCGAGCAGTACCTTGCCACCTGCCGCGACCAGCTTGGACGCGGTCGGCTCCGGCACCCAGGCGCCGTCGATGGCGCCGGACTTGTAGGCGTCCGGGGTGACCTTGTTGTCGGTGCGTACCACCGACACATCGCCCTTGCCGGTGTTCGCGTCGACCTTCCAGCCCTGGTCCGCGACCCAGTTGAGGAACGCTACGTCCTGGGTGTTGCCGAGCTGCGGAGTCGCGATCTTCCTGCCCTTGACGTCCTTCAGGGACTTGATCTTCTTCGGGTTGATGACGAGCTTCACGCCGCCGGAGGCCGAGCCGCCGATGATGCGCAGGTTGGTGCCGTTCGCCTTGGTGTAGCCGTTGATCGCCGGGGACGGGCCGATCCAACCGATGTCGAGGGACTTCGAGTTGAGGGCCTCGATCTCCGATGGGCCGGCGTTGAAAATCTGGTAGTCCGCCTTGGTGGCGCCCAGTTGCTTCTGGAAGTAACCCTGCTGACGGGCAACGAGCGCGGTGCCGTGCGTCAGGTTGCCGAAGTAGCCGATTCTGACGGAGTCGAGGCCGTCGATCTTCGACGACCCGGCGGCGACCTTCTCCTTGGCGTTGTCGGCCGTGGACTCGGACCCGTACCCGCAAGCGGCGAGCGTGACGAGCGGAAGTGTGGCTACCACGGCTATGCCGCGGCGAAGGATCGTTGAGCGGTTGGCAGGCACGGGAGGCGTTCCTCTCGTTGGCCCGGCGGTCACGGTCTCTCAGGTCGTGGCCGGGAGATCGGCAGGTCTTCGTTTGCGCAGGCAGTGAGGGGTGAGGGCGCGCAGGCAGTGCGCGTACGTCACCGCACACATCGCGCCACTCCGCCCTGCCCGCTGCCGAGGGCGCCGCTGCCGACGCGGCCGCCCTCCTTCGCGAACATCGAGAAGAAATCGGGGGTCTTCATGCTCAGAAGTCCCAACCGTCGTCTTCGGCCTCGTCCTTGACCGGCTCCGGAGCGGCGAACGACTCACCGACCATGCCCGCGGTGAGCGTGGTGCCGTCGCTCGGGTCGATCAGGATGAACGAGCCGGTGCGGCGCGAGTCGGCGTAGGAGTCGAGCGGCAGCGGCTCGGCGGTACGGATCTTCACCCGGCCGATGTCGTTGGCGACGAGCTGTCCCGGGTGCGGGTGCAGCGACAGGTCGTCGAGCGTCAGCCGGGACGGGATGTCCTTGACGATCGCCTTGACCGTGCGGGTGCCGTGCTTGAGCAGCACCCGGTGCCCGACGGTCAGCGGCTGGTCGGCCACGTGGCACACCGTCGCCTCCACGTCCTGCGTGGTCGGCGGGGCGTCCTTGCTGGGCACGATCAGATCGCCGCGCGAGACGTCGATGTCGTCCTCCAGCAGGACGGTCACCGACTGCGTCGTCCAGGCCACGTCGACCGGCTTGCCCAGCAGGTCGATACCGGAGATCCGGGTCCCCCGGCCGGACGGCAGGATCGTCACCTGCTCGCCCACGTGGAAGCTGCCGGCGGCGATCTGGCCCGCGTATCCCCGGTAGTCCGGGTGCTCGGCGGTCTGCGGCCGGATCACGTACTGCACGGGCAGCCGCGCGTGGCAGTGCGCCAGGTCGTGGCTGACCGGGACGGTCTCCAGGTGCTCGAGGACCGTCGGGCCGCCGTACCAGTCCATGTTCGCGGACGCCTGCACGACGTTGTCACCGGCGAGCGCCGAGATCGGGATCGCGGTGACCTCCGGGACGCCGAGCTCGGTCGCGTACGCCGTGAACTCCTCGGCGATCGCGGCGAACACCGGCTCCTGGTAGTCGACGAGGTCCATCTTGTTGACCGCGAGGACCACGTGCGGGACCCGGAGCAGGGCGGCGATGGCGGCGTGCCGGCGGGTCTGCTCGACGACGCCGTTGCGGGCGTCGACCAGGATCACCGTCAGCTCGGCGGTGGAGGCGCCGGTGACCATGTTGCGGGTGTACTGCACATGGCCGGGGGTGTCGGCGAGGATGAAGCGGCGGCGGGGCGTGGCGAAGTAGCGGTAGGCCACGTCGATGGTGATGCCCTGCTCACGTTCGGCGCGCAGACCGTCGGTGAGCAGTGCCAGGTCGGGGGCGTCCTGGCCGCGCGAGCGGGAGGCGTGCTCGACGGCCTCCAGCTGGTCGGCGAGGACCGACTTGGAGTCGTGCAGCAGCCGGCCCACGAGGGTGGACTTGCCGTCGTCGACGGAGCCCGCGGTGGCGAACCGCAGCAGGGTGGTGGCCGAGAGTTCCTCGGTCGTCGTCGTGCTCATGCTTAGAAGTACCCCTCGCGCTTGCGGTCTTCCATCGCGGCCTCGGAGAGCTTGTCGTCGGCGCGGGTGGCGCCGCGCTCGGTGAGCCGGGAGGCGGCGATCTCGGCGATCACGGCGTCCAGCGTCGTGGCGTCGGAGTCCACGGCGCCGGTGCAGGACATGTCGCCGACGGTGCGGTAGCGGACCTGCCGCTTCACGACGGTCTCGTTCTCGCGCGGGCCGCCCCACTCGCCCGCCGTCAGCCACATCCCGGCCCGCTGGAACACCTCGCGCTCGTGCGCGAAGTAGATCTCGGGCAGCTCGATGCCCTCGCGGGCGATGTACTGCCACACGTCCAGCTCGGTCCAGTTGCTGAGCGGGAAGACGCGGACGTGCTCGCCGGGGGCGTGCCGCCCGTTGTAGAGGTTCCACAGCTCCGGGCGCTGGCGGCGCGGGTCCCACTGGGAGAACTCGTCCCGCAGGGAGAACACGCGTTCCTTGGCGCGGGCCTTCTCCTCGTCGCGGCGTCCGCCGCCGAAGACGGCGTCGAACCGCTCGCTCTGGATCTTCTCGGTGAGCGGGACGGTCTGGAGGGGGTTACGGGTCCCGTCCGGGCGTTCCTTGAGCACACCACGGTCGATGTAGTCCTGTACGGAGGCCACATGGAGGCGCAGTCCATGTGCGGCGACCACACGGTCCCGGTACTCCAGCACCTCGGGGAAGTTGTGTCCGGTGTCCACATGCAGCAGGGAGAAGGGCACGGCCGCCGGGGCGAACGCCTTCAGTGCCAGATGCAGCATGAGGATGGAGTCCTTGCCGCCGGAGAACAGGATCACCGGCCGCTCGAACTCGCCCGCCACCTCACGGAAGATATGGACCGCCTCGGACTCCAGGGAGTCCAGATGGGAGAGGGCGTACGGCGTGCCCGTGCCCTCCTCGGCCGTCGCGACGATCGCCGTCATGCCAGTCCCCTCTCGCTGAGCAGGGCGTGCACCGACGCCGCGGACTCCTGCACGGTCTGGTTCTGCGACTCGATCCGCAGATCGGGCGCCCCGGGCGCCTCGTACGGGTCGTCGACCCCGGTGAGCCCCGACAGCTCGCCCGCGGCCTGCTTGGCGTACAGACCCTTCACATCGCGTACGGAGCACACCTCGACCGGGGTGGCCACGTGCACCTCCAGGTACGTCGTGCCGTTCTCGTGGTGGCGCTTGCGCACCGCCTCGCGGCTGTCGGCGTAGGGCGCGATGACCGGGACGAGCGCCTTGACGCCGTTACGGGCCAGCAGTTCGGCGAGGAAGCCGATGCGCTGCACGTTGGTGTGCCGGTCCTCGCGGCTGAAGCCGAGGCCCGCCGAGATGAACTCGCGGATCTCGTCGCCGTCGAGCACCTCGACGAGGTGGCCCTCCTCGCGCAGCCGGCCGGCCAGCTCGTACGCGATGGTGGTCTTGCCGGCGCTCGGCAGACCCGTGAGCCAGACGGTGGCTCCGGTCGTCACGTCGTTCTCCAATGTCGTAGAAGGCACGGTCATGTCAGCCGTGCAGTCCGCACTCGGTCTTGGCCCGGCCCGCCCAGCGCCCGGCCCGCGTGTCCTCGCCCTCCAGGACGCGGCGGGTGCAGGGGGCGCAGCCCACGGAGGTGTAGCCGTCCATCAGCAGGGGGTTGGTCAGTACGCCGTGTTCGGCGACGTACGCGTCCACGTCCTCCTGGGTCCAGCGGGCGATGGGGGAGATCTTGACCTTCCGGCGCTTCTCGTCCCAGCCGACGACCGGGGTGTTCGCCCGGGTCGGGGACTCGTCGCGACGCAGGCCGGTCGCCCAGGCCTGGTAGTCCTTCAGGCCCTCCTCCAGCGGCTGGACCTTGCGCAGCTTGCAGCACAGGTCCGGGTCGCGGTCGTGCAGCTTCGGGCCGAACTCCGCGTCCTGCTCGGCCACCGTCTGTCGCGGCGTGAGCGTGATGACGTTGACGTCCATCACGGCCTCGACCGCGTCACGGGTGCCGATGGTCTCCGGGAAGTGGTAGCCGGTGTCGAGGAAGACTACGTCGACAAAGCTGTCGCCCTTCATCGCGCGCGAGGCGAGATGCGCGACCACCGCGTCCTCCATGGAGGAGGTCACGCAGAAGCGCTTGCCGAAGGTGTCCACCGCCCACTGGAGGATCTCCAGCGCGGAGGCGTCCTCCAGCTCGCGCCCCGCCCGCTCGGCCAGCGCCTTCAACTCCTCGGCCGTGCGCTCTTCCTGAGCCGTCGTCATGTCCGGTCCCCTCCGTTGTCGGCTCGCTGAACCCCCCGGGCCAGCAGCCCGAGGAACTTCAGCTGGAATGCGCGGTTGCAGGCCGCGCATTCCCAGGCGCCGTGGCTTTGCTCGCTCGGACGCAGGTCCTCGTCGCCGCAGTAGGGGCAGTAGAAGGGAGCGGCTCGCTCACTCACGACAGCGCCTCCTCCGAAGCCCGCGCGGCCCAGGCGGCGAATCGCTCGTCGGCCGTGCGCTCCGCCTGGAAGCGCTTCAGCACCCGCTCGATGTAGTCGGGCAGTTCGTCCGAGGTGACCTTCAGACCGCGGACCTTGCGGCCGAACCCGGCCTCCAGGCCCAGCGCGCCACCGAGGTGCACCTGGTAGCCCTCGACCTGTTCGCCCTGGTCGTTCACGACGAGCTGGCCCTTGAGACCGATGTCCGCCACCTGGATACGGGCACAGGCGTTCGGGCAGCCGTTGAGGTTGATGGTGAGGGGCTCGTCGAAGTCCGGCAGGCGGCGCTCCAGTTCGTCGATCAGCTGCGCGCCGCGCTGCTTGGTCTCGACGATGGCGAGCTTGCAGAACTCGATGCCGGTGCAGGCCATCGTGCCGCGCCGGAACGAGGACGGCCGGGCGGTGAGGTCCAGCGCCTCCAGGCCCTCGACGAGCGAGTCGACCTGCCCCTCCTCGACGTCGAGGACGATCATCTTCTGCTCGACGGTGGTGCGCACCCGGCCCGAACCGTGGGCCTCGGCCAGGTCGGCGACCTTTGTGAGCGTGGCGCCGTCGACGCGGCCGACCCGCGGGGCGAAGCCGACGTAGTACCGGCCGTCCCGCTGCCGGTGCACACCGATGTGGTCGCGCCACTGCTGGACGGGCTGCTCGGGAGCGGGTCCGTCGATCAGCTTGCGCCCGCCCAGGTACTCGTCCTCCAGCACCTGCCGGAACTTCTCCGCGCCCCAGTCGGCGACGAGGAACTTCAGGCGGGCCCGGTTGCGCAGCCGGCGGTAGCCGTAGTCACGGAAGATCGAGATGACGCCCTCGTAGACGTCCGGCACCTCGTCGAGGGGCACCCAGGCGCCGAGCCGCACACCCAGCTTGGGGTTGGTGGACAGACCGCCGCCGACCCACACGTCGAAGCCCGGTCCGTGCTCGGGGTGGCGTACACCGACGAACGCGACGTCGTTGATCTCGTGCACCACGTCCAGCAGCGGCGACCCGGAGATGGCCGTCTTGAACTTGCGGGGGAGGTTCGAGTACGCCTTGTTGTTCAGGACGCGGCGCTTCATCTCCTCCAACGCGGGCGTGGGGTCGATGATCTCGTCCTCGGCGATGCCCGCGACCGGGGAGCCGATCATCACACGCGGTGTGTCGCCACAGGCGGTGACGGTGGACAGGCCCACGCCCTCCAGCCGCTCCCAGATCGTGGGGACGTCCTCGATCCGGATCCAGTGGTACTGCACGTTCTGCCGGTCGGTGATGTCCGCGGTGCCGCGCGCGAACTCCTGGGAGATCTCACCGATGACCCGCAGCTGCCGGGTGGTCAGGGCGCCGCCGTCGATCCGCACCCGCAGCATGAAGTACTCGTCGTCCAGCTCCTCCGGCTCCAGGATCGCGGTCTTGCCGCCGTCGATCCCGGCACGCCGCTGCGTGTAGAGCCCCCACCAGCGCATACGCCCGCGCAGATCGCTGGGGTCGATGGAGTCGAAGCCGCGCTTGGAGTAGATCGTCTCAATGCGTGTCCGCACATTGAGACCGTCATCGTCCTTCTTGACCTGTTCGTTGCCGTTGAGCGGGGTGAAGTGACCCGCGGCCCACTGACCCTCGCCGCGGTGACGGCTCACCTTGCGGCGGGGCGCGGAGGCGGCAGGGTTCTGTGGCGTGGCGGCCATGGTTCTACGTCCTTCGGGACAGGCGGAAAGCGGCTCTGACCTGCGCGTATGGGCACATGCGGGCATACGTGCGCGGCGCTGCGCAGGAGGCGGGGAATGTCAGGGATGTCGGCGCTGCTGGGACTGTCAGCTCGCCGGACAGATGGCGCTGGACATGCGGCCGAGGTCGACGTGCCGCCGACTCACCAAGGCAATTCCAGTTCCAGACATGACGGAAGCGTGTCATGGCAATCTGGACTCAGTCCAGCTTCGTCCGTCATGTGGACATGTATGTCTCGATATGCGAGACAAGAGTGTCGTCGATCACATAGGTGGTGCGGGCTCTTGTCGACGCAGGTCAGACCGGGTATGCGCCGGGCCAGGGACCCGGAGTGGGCTGCTCCTGCTCCGGTTCGACCTTGGTGTCGAACAGCTTGAAGCCCCGCCGCCGGTAGTTGTCCATCGCGAACTCGCCGTCCTTGCTGCACGTGTGCAGCCACACGCGCTTGGTCGGGACGCGCTGCGGCCAGCGTTCCGCCAGGTCCCAGGCCCGGGCCGCCCCGTACGAGAGCAGATGACCGCCAATGCGCCGGCCCCGGAACGCGGGGACGAGACCGAAGTAGACGATCTCCACGGCGCCGTCGTCCTGGGGGTCGAGCTCGACATAGCCGGCGGGGGTGCCGCGGTCGTGGGCCACCCAGGTCTCCACGCCCGGCCGGTCCAGGTGCTCGCGCCACTGGGCGTAGGTCCAGCCGAGACGGTCGGTCCACAGGATGTCGCCGCCGACCGACGCGTACAGGAAGCGGCTGAACTCGGGGGAGGGCACCTCGGAGCGGACGATCCGGACGTCGCCGTCGGGAGCGGCGGCGGGGAGGAGGTCGGCCGGCGACGTCTGTTCCAGGGACCAGGTGGTCACGGTGATGCTGCTCATGCAGGCCAGGGAACCATCTACCCCAGCGAACTGTCGATCGAGCTCATTGGGGCGGAGTAGAGCATCCGGTGCGACAGTGACCACACCTCGCCGGTCTCCTGCCAGTAGGAGAGCGAGCCCGCGCCCTCGGCCCAGCAGTGGTGTGTGTTGTCCGAGCCGCAGCGGGCGGCCTTCGCTCCCGAGGTGTCCTGGCGCCACAGGCTGCCGCGGCCGTCCGGGGAATCGGCCAGGCGTTCGACGTACCAGGAGGTCTTTGTGGTCCCGGGCGGGTGGTAGGCCAGTACGCCCCGGATCCCGGCCGCCCGTGTCTCGAAGGCCTCGACCGGGCCCACCCGCCCCGCCCGGTCCGCGGCGAGCAGGCCGCCGCGGGCGGGGTCGTCGCTGAAGGCGTAGCGCCACAGCCGGGCGTGCCGGTCGCTGTCGGGCGGGGTCCACTCGCTCATGACGAGGCTGTCGGGTGCCGATCCGCGGTCCAGGGAGAGGCCGCCGGGGCAGGGCGGCCCGTCCGTGCCGCACCGTCCGGCGGGGAAGCGGTAGGTGCCCACCGCGGGCATCACATAGCGGTAGCCGTCGGCCGACCAGCCGCCCGGCACCCGGCCGATCGCCGATTCGCCGACCGTGGTGCGCTGGATGCGGTTCACGTCGTAGACGTAGAGCGCCTCGGACCGTCCCGTACCGGCCGTGACCAGCAGCTTGTCCTGGTACCAGACCATGCCGGAGACGGTCGAGGCCAGGCCCCGGTAGTCGCGGCCGTCGGCGGTGGGGACCACGAGCAGCACCCAGCTGTAGGTGAGGCGGGCGCGGTCGTCGGCGTCGACGAAGGCGACCTTGGCCAGTCCCCGCTCGGCGGCGGGGCCGGTCCTCGCGCTGTGCGTCCAGCCGGACAGGATCACCCGGTTCTCGCCCCAGGCGCCGTCGTCGTCGGCGTCCCCGGAGGTGGTCACCGACGCCGGACGCCAGTCGGGGTCGGTGGTGTCGGAGGGGTCCCAGCAGTATGCGTGCGCGGCGCGCGGCGCGACGGGCAGAGACTTCCGTGCGGCGGAGGTGCAGTCGGCGCTGTCGAGCAGGGTGCGGTCGGTGCCCTTCAGTACGGCGGAGACGCCGACCGGGCGGCCCATCGCGCCGGCCAGCCGGTCGAGCGTGGCCTGCGGCACCAGTCGCTCCTGGAGCCGCAGCGGTTCGGTCTCGGCGGAGGAGGTTATCGGCTTGAGCGCGCCCGGGTTGTCGGCGACCGTGGCCTGCGAGGCGCTGATCATGGTGGCGGCCGCGGTGAGCGCGAGGGCGGTTCCGGTCAGGAACGCGCGCAGGGCGCGGCCCCGCTTGCGCCGGCGATGTCTGCCTCGATGCTTCATGCTTCCTCCTCGGCGAGCCAACTGCGCCTGATGGTCCGTACGTTGACCGAGGAGCAGGTGGGGAGGCCCGTAGAGGGGATGCTACGGCAGCAAGCTGCGACAGAGGCAGAAGACCCCGCAAATATGCGGAAGATGCCCCCCGGATGTGCCGAATCGGTACACGGCATATGCCCCCGGCGGTACCCTCTTACGGCGTGTGCGTGGCCGCCCACCGCTGTGTGACCGTCGGTGCCGTCGAGTGCGGCAGCAGGTCACGGGGGTCCTCGGGCAGCAGCACCTCGACTTCGGCGTCTTCGCAGAAACGATACGGCCGGTGTTCCAGAAACGCCCCCAGATACCGCCGGATCCGTGACATCTCCGCACGCACCGTCACCGTACGGGACGGATCACCGAACATCTCCTCGGCCAGCCCCGCCGCACTGCTCCCCGAACGGCGCACCGCCAGCAGATAGAGCAACTCGGCGTGCCGGGGGCTGAGTTCACGCGACCAGGCGCCCGCACCGCCGCGGACGGACACCGACCAGCGGCGCGGCCGCGTCAGATCCAGCACCACCCGGGAGGCGTCCGACGCCGGCGGCTCGTCCACCACGCGCACCAGCCACCCCCCGGCCAGCGGCTCCACCGCGCACAGACCGAACGCCGGCAGCCACCGGCGGCCCGCCGACATCGACTTGGGCAGCGCGAGGCGCCGTACGTACGGCATCCCCGTGACCGCCGCCGTCCAGCCGTCCCGGTCCACCGCCAGCGCCTGCCCGGCCAGCCGCGCCAGCACCGGCGCCGCCACCGCGCGCAGCCGCTCCAGCGAGGTCAGATGCAGCTCCCGCAGCCGCGCCTCGGCGAGTTTCGCCACCGAGTCGACCCAGGCGAGCGTCGCCGGATGCATCGTCTCCAGCGCGCCGCTGACGTCGACCACACCGAGCAGCCTGCCGTCCCGGGGGTCGGTGATCGGGGCGCCCGCACAGGTCCAGGAGGTGTGCGACCGGGCGAAGTGCTCGGCGGCGAAGACCTGGACGGGCTTGCGCACCACGGCCACGGTGCCCACGCCATTGGTGCCGACGACATCCTCCCGCCAGTCCGCGCCCAGTTCGAAACCGATCCCGTCCGCCTTGCGCAGCACCGGCGAACTGCCCTCGCGCCACAGCACCCTGCCGTCCCCGTCGGCGACCACCATGATGTGGTGGGCGACGTCGGCGACCGAAAGCAGACCCTCCCGCAGCACCGGCAGGACATGCCGCAGCGGCGACTCCTCCCGTCTGCGCCGCACCTCCTCGGGACTGAGCAGCCCCGATCTGAAGTCATGGTCCGGATCCACCCCGTTGCGCAGCATCCGCCCCCACGACTGCCCGATCACGGGGCGGGGCGCCATCCGCGCACGTTCACCGGCGAGTGCGGCCTCGCGCACCTCGCTGAGCAACCGAGCCGTCTGTGCCACGTCGACGGCCGCGAGCTGCGCCACGTTCATCGGCGGGTTCGCCACTGGGATCCTCCCGGCAACACTTGCGAACACATGCGTGTCAAGCCGTCCGGGCGGCGGTTTCCGGTCCGACTGCTGGTCTCATAGTGCCGTTTCGGACGCGGTGGAGGGACATGCTCCGCGCATATATGCCAGCAAGTTGCAACCCCTTGCAACCCTGGTGGACGGGCCGAGGGTGTCTGAAACTTGAGCAGCGCCGTTCCGAGCGGCGTTCGTGGCCTCGAACGGGGGCCGTGAAGCGGGGGTGGTGCCGTGTCGGCGCAGCATCACCCCCGCGACCCCTGCCCGCGGGTCAGCCCGCCGGCCGGGCCCGGTCCACCACCGACGCCAGGTCCAGCGTGTACGGCAACGTCCCGAACGACGCGCCCCAGTCACCGCCGAGCCGGGACGCACAGAACGCGTCGGCGACCTCCGGCGGCGCGTACCGCACCAGCAACGACCCCTGCAGCACCAGCGCCATGCGCTCCACCAGCCGCCGGGCCCGCCCCTCGACGCCCTCCAGGTCGCCCAGTTCGGCCAGCAGATTCTTCACGGCCGCGTCGAGACGGTGGTCGGCGCCGCGCGCCCGGCCCACCTCCAGGAGGTAGGCGTTGAAGGCGTCCGGCTCCCGCTGGAGCGCCCGCAGCACATCCAGCGCCTGGACGTTCCCGGCGCCCTCCCAGATCGAGTTGAGCGGCGACTCGCGTACCAGCCGGGGCAGCCCCGACTCCTCGACGTAGCCGTTGCCGCCCAGGCACTCGGCCGCCTCCACCGCCACCGGCGTACAGCGCTTGGTCACCCAGTACTTGGCGGCCGGCACCGCCAGCCGCAACAGCGCCTGCTCCTGCTCGCCCCCGTCGTCGTAAGCGGCCGCCAGCCGCAGCCCGAGGGCCGTCGCCGCCTCCGACTCCAGCGCCAGGTCGGCCAGGACGTTGCGCATCAGCGGCTTGTCCACCAGCTTCTGGCCGAACGCCGCACGGTGCGTGCAGTGGTGCACCGCCTGCGCCACCGCCTGCCGCATCAGCCCCGCCGAGCCGAGCACACAGTCCAGCCGGGTCGCCGCCACCATCCCGATGATGGTCCGCACCCCGCGCCCCTCCTCGCCCACCCGGCGCGCCCAGGTCCCGTCGAACTCGACCTCCGCGGAGGCGTTGGACCGGTTGCCCAGCTTGTCCTTGAGCCGCTGGATGAGGAACGTGTTGCGCGTGCCGTCCGCCAGCACCCGCGGCACGAGGAAACAGGTCAGCCCGGCGGGCGCCTGCGCGAGCACCAGGAAGCCGTCCGACATCGGCGCCGAGCAGAACCACTTGTGCCCGGTCAGCTCGTACGTCCCGGCCTCGGCCAGCGGCCGCGCGGCGGTCGTGTTCGCGCGTACGTCGCTGCCGCCCTGCTTCTCGGTCATGCCCATCCCGAACACCACCCCGGCCTTCTGCCGGGGCGGCCGCAGCTCGCGCTCGTACAGGGTGGAGGTGAGCAGCGGCTCCCACTCGGCGGCGAGCTCCGGGTCGGTGCGCAGCGCGGGCACCGCCGCGTGGGTCATCGACAGCGGGCAGCCGTTGCCCGCCTCGGCCTGGGTCCAGACCAGGAACCCGGCGGCCCGGCGCACATGCCCGGCCGGACGCACCCAGGCGCTGGTCAGTCCCGCCGCGAGTCCCTTGCCGAGCAGCCGGTGCCAGGCCGGGTGGAAGTCGACCTCGTCGATCCGGTTGCCGTACCGGTCGTGCGTGCGCAGCCGGGGCGGGTTCTCGTTCGCCTGCACCCCCCACTCCTGCACCTGCGCCGAGCCCGCGCTCCTGCCCAGCGCGGACAGCTCGTCGAGCACCTCGTCCAGCACGGCGGCGTCGGTGTGCCGCTCGACGGCCTCCACCAGGGCGCGGTCGGCGCCGAAGACGTCGTATCCGACCAGCGGCGGAGCCTGGTTCGTCACGGTGTGGGTGGTGGTGCGTGCCATGTCTGCGAACCTACCCGGGGGCGACGGCGGTGGTCACCAGACTGACACAGCGGCCGGACCGGACGCGTCCGCTCCGGTCGGCCGGCGCCGGAGCCGTCCGGTGATCACCCCGGAAGGTGAGGACGGTGCGGCACGACGGATACCTTTAGGTCGTGCAGCCAGCAAGCGAACCCCCCGAGCAGCCGGCCGGTCGGCTCCACCGGGCCCGAGCCCTCTACCGGAACGTCTCCAAGCGCAGGACCGCCTGGCTGCTGCTGAAGGACACGGTGGACTCCTGCATGGAGTACCGCATCCTCGGCCTCGCCGCCGAGGCGGCGTTCTTCACGCTGCTGTCCGTGCCGCCCCTGCTGCTCAGCCTGATCGGGCTGCTCGGTTACGTCGACGCGTGGACCGGCGCCGACACCATCGCCGGCCTGGAGAACAACCTCCTGGAGGCGTCGCGCACCGTGCTGTCCGACAAGGGCGTGCGGGAGATCGCGGAGCCGATCCTGCACGACGTGATGAAGGGCGGCAGGCCCGACGTCATCTCCATCGGCTTTCTGTTCGCCCTGTGGTCGGGCTCGCGCGCGGTGAACGTCTTCATCGACACGATCACCGTGATGTACGGGCTCGACGGCGTCCGGGGCATCGTCAAGACCCGGATCATGGCGTTTCTGCTGTTCATCGTGGCGCTGCTGATCGGCTCGGTGGCGCTGCCGCTGATGGTGGCGGGGCCGGACGCGGTGGTGCGGATCGTGCCGTGGTCGGAGACGGTCGTACAGGTCCTGTACTGGCCCGTCGTGATCATCCTGTCGATCGTCTTCCTGACGACGCTGTACCACGTGTCCGTGCCGGTCCGCTCCCCGTGGATCGAGGACGTTCCCGGCGCGCTGGTCGCCCTCGCGATGTGGGTCCTGGGCAGCTTCCTGCTGCGCATCTACCTCACGAACACCATCGAGGGCGCCACGATCTACGGCTCCCTCGCCGCCGCGGTCGCCGTACTCCTGTGGATCGGTGTGTCCGCCTTCGCGGTGCTGGTCGGCGCCGCGATGAACGCCGCGATCGACCGTGTCTGGCCGGCCGCCGCCACGGCAGCGGCCCGCGCCGCGAACGAACGCCTCCGGGAGGCGGAGGTCGCCGAGTACGTGGCCCGCGTGGCCGCGGCCCGCGAGGCCGACCCCGACGACCCCGACATGCCGTCCGAGTTCCCGGAACGCTGGTCCCGCTTCCTCCCTCCGGAGGATGTGACGGCCCGCCTGCGCACCCACGTGAAGAGCACGCACCACCCGCACAAGCCGAGCAGGGACGGCTCACACCAGGACAGGTGACGCTTCCGAGGGGTTGACTCCGGGGCTCCTGCGTGGGGCGGTGGTGGGCGCAGCCGTCCGTCAGCGCTTCCATACCCCCGTCGCCGCGGCCTCCCTGGCGAAGTCCGTGAAGTCCCGGGGGGCGCGGCCCAGTACCTCGCGTACGCCGTCCGTGAGGTAGGCGTTGCGGCCGTCGAGCAGGGATTCGAACAGGTCCACCAGGAACTCGACCTCCTGGGGCGGTACGCCGAAGCCCGCCAGGCGTTCGCCGTACTCGGGGGGCCGCACCGGGCGGTAGGTCAGCTCGCGGCCCGTGGCCGCCGAGATCTCCGTGATCGCCTCGCCGAAGGTCATCAGGCGGGGGCCGGTGACGGCCAGGGACTGGCCGACGTAGCGGTCGTCGGGTGCGCTGAGCACCGCCACCACCACGTCCGCGATGTCCCGTACGTCGATGAAGGGCTCCCGCACCTCGCCGCCCGGGAAGATCAGCTCGCCGGTCTCCCGCAGCCCCTCCACCAGCGGACCCTCGCTGAAGTTCTGTGAGAACCACGAGGCCCGTACGACCGTCCAGTCCGCCCCCGACTCCCGCAGCGCCTCCTCGGTCGGCCGTGCCATCTCCTCGCCCCGTGACGACAGCAGGACCAGCCGCCGTACGCCGAGCAGGACCGCCTCGTGCGCGAGCAGCCCCACCGCCAGAGCCGCTTCCGGCGAGCCCACGTCCGACGGGTACACCAGATACGCCCCGTCGGCGTCCCGCAGCGTGTCCGCCCAGGTCGACCGGTCCTGCCAGTCGAAGCCCCGCGCCCGTGTGGCCTCGCGCACGGTCAGCCCCGCCGCCCGCGCGGCATCCGCCACCCGGCGCCCCGTACGACCCGACGCACCCGTCACCACCACGGTCATGTCCTGCGTCTGCGACGCGTTCTGTGTCATGCCTCGAGTCAACGCCCGCCCACCCCGGGCGGCCATCGCTGAACGGCTCATTCCCATAAGCGCACGTCTACGCCGACCCCATGGAGCCACTCGTACGCTGACCCCATGGACGTTCCCCCACGCTCGAACATGCTCACGCGGGGGGACCCCCTTGCAGGCCTGCTGGAAGGCCCACGCGCACGTGGTGCCTTCATGATCCGGGCGTGCTTCGACCCGCCCTGGGCCGTACGGGTGGAGGACCGCGGCCCGCTCACGGTCATGCTCATGGTCCGCGGCGACTCCTGGATCCTGCCCGACGGCGGCGGCGAGCCGGTGCGGCTGCGGACCGGCGACCTGGCCATAGCGCGCGGCCCGGACCCGTACACCTGCGCCGACGCCCCGGACACCGCCCCCCAGGCGCTGATCCTGCCGGGCGGCGAGTGCCGCTACCCCGACGGAACCTCCCTGCGGGGCTCCATGGATCTGGGCGTACGCACCTGGGGCGACCGCCTCGACGGCTCCGCGGTCATGCTCATCGGCACGTACCTCATGCGGGGCGAGATCAGCGGCCGTCTGCTGGACGCGCTCCCGCCGCTGCTCACCCTCACCACCGACGTGTGGCAGTGCCCGCTCACCCCGCTCCTCATGGAGGAGATCGTGCGCGACGAACCGGGCCAGGAGGTCGTCCTCGACCGCCTCCTCGACCTGCTGGTCATCGCCGCGCTCCGGGCCTGGTTCTCCCGCCCGGAGGCGGAGGCCCCCGCCTGGTACCGGGCCCTCGCGGATCCGGTGGTCGGCCGGGTGCTGCGACTGCTCCAGAACGACCCGGCGCATCTCTGGACCGTGGCGTCCCTCGCCGCCAAGGCCGGAGTCTCCCGCGCGGCGCTCGCCCGCCGCTTCACCGACCTGGTCGGCGAACCCCCGATGTCCTACCTCACCGGCTGGCGCCTCGCGCTCGCCGGTGACCGTCTGCGCGACAGCGAGGACACCATCGGCGCCATCGCCCGCCAGGTCGGCTACGGCAGCGCGTTCGCCCTCTCCAGCGCGTTCAAACGGGTGTACGGGGTCAGCCCGCAGGAGTACCGGACACGGGCGGCGTAGCCTGGCGTACGTGTACGAGGAGCGGGCGTCCCGGCTGACCGGCGCCGTGGTGTGGCGCCGCACCCTGGAGCACCCCGCCGTCCTGCCGG
Organism: Streptomyces sp. HUAS 15-9; assembly: GCF_025642155.1. Classification (NCBI taxonomy): domain Bacteria; kingdom Bacillati; phylum Actinomycetota; class Actinomycetes; order Kitasatosporales; family Streptomycetaceae; genus Streptomyces; species Streptomyces qianjiangensis. The sequence continues at coordinate 6,977,937 of NZ_CP106798.1, forward strand.
TCCTGCCCGACGGCTGCATGGACCTGCTGTGGAGCGAGGGACGGCTGCTGGTCGCGGGCCCCGACACCCGCGCCCACGTCCCCGAAGGCCCCGCCGTGCGCTGGGAGGGCTTGCGCTTCTACCCCGGTACCGCGCCCGCCTTCCTGGGCGTACCGGCCGCCGAACTCCGCGACCGGCGCGTGGAGTTGGCCGATCTGTGGCCGGCCCGGGAGGTACGACGCCTGCGCGCCCGGATCGACGCGGCGGCGGACCCGGCGACGGCCCTGGAGGAGAGCGCGCTGGAACGGGCGGCGGACCTGGACCCGCCCGACCCCCTGCTGCGGCGGCTGGTCACCGCCCTGGACGCGGGCCGCCCGGTGGCCACGACCGCCGACGAACTCGGCCTGGGCGCACGCCAGTTGCACCGCCACTGCCTGGCCGCCTTCGGCTACGGCCCCAAGACCCTGGCCCGGATCCTGCGGATGCAGCGGGCGCTCGCGCTGGCCCGCTCCGGTGTGCCGTTCGCGGAGACGGCGGTCCGTGCCGGTTACGCGGACCAGCCCCATCTGGCGCGGGACGTGAAGGAGTTGGCGAGTGTGCCGTTGGGGCGGCTAGTCGGCGGTCGGTAGCGGTGCGAAGAGGTCGACGCCATTGCCGTCGGGGTCGTGCACGGTGGCGTACCGCTGGCCCCAGAAGGCGTCCCACGGCTTGAGTTCGCCGTGGTGACCGGCGCCCACCAGGTCCTCGTACACGGTGTCGACCTCGGCGGGTGACCCGCACCGGAAGGCGAGCCCCACCCGGCCCCCGCCGGCCGGCGGCTGCCATTCGGGGTGGAAGGAGCGGACGGTTGCCTCGGTGTCCAGGGCGAGGGTCAGCCCACCGGGCAGTTCGGCCTCGACATGCGGCTGGTCCTCGGCGCCCTCGGGGAAGACGAGCCCGAGACGGCGGTAGAAGGCGAGCGAGGCGGCCAGGTCGGAGGCCACCACGCCGATCACGGCGAATCGTGGAGTCATGCGGTCACCGTAGGCGGGGTGGCGGTGCGTGGTCTTGAAGGAATCGGACGTGAGGGGGGCGGGGCCGACGCGATGGGTCAGGGCCGTGCCTCGCGCGTCAATCCCTGCGTGTCATTCTTCGCGCCATGGCGAACAGGGACAGCCCGCAGCCCGCGACCAGGAGCCAGCCGGGACGGGAGGCGTGGGCGAGCCCCGCCGGGGCGGTGCCCGCGACCAGGCCGCCGGCCAGGGCGATGCCGAGCGCGGCGCCGAACTGGCGGGCGGTGGAGGTGATCGCCCCGGCCACACCGGCCCGGCTCGGCGGCAGCCCGCTCACCGCGGTGTTGGTGATGGGGGCGTTGGCGAAACCGAATCCGACGCCGATGAGGGCGTAGGCCGACAGGAGGAGGAACACACTCGTGTTCCGGCCGAGCCCGACCAGGCAGAGGCCGCCCGCCGTGAGGAAGGCGCCGGCCAGGACGAGCGGGAGCCGCGGCCCGATGCGGCCGACCAGACGTCCGGACAGGGGCGCGCAGACGGTCGCCGCGATCGCCATCGGCAAGGTCGCCGTCCCCGCGGCCAGGGGTGTCCACCCCCGGGTCTGCTGCAGATAGAGGGTGTTGAGGAGCAGCGTCACGTTCAGGGCGACGAAGACCGCGACGGCGCCGAGCACCGCGCCGGTGAACGCCGGACGCCGGAACAGCGCCAGATCCATCAGTGGCTCGGGCCGGCGGGACTCGACCCGTACGAACACCAGCGTCGCCAGGACGGCGAGCGCGTACGCCGTCAGCGCCACGGGTGACGTCCAGCCGATGTGCGGCCCCTCGATGAGCACACCGACCGAGACCCCGATGACCACGGTCAGCAGAGTCTGACCCGGGACGTCGAGCCGCCGTACCCGCTGCGCCGTCCGGGACTCCGGTACGAACACCGCGCTGAGGACGAGGGCGGCCACCACGACCGGCGCGTTGATCCAGAACAGCGACCGCCAGCCGAACCCCGCGAGGAGAGCGCCGCCGGTGACGGGACCGGCGGCCATGCTCAGTCCGAAGACCGAGGCCCAGACGCCGATCGCCTGTGCCCGTTCCCTCGGGTCGGGCATCGCGTTCACCACGATCGCCAGAGCCACGGGACTCAGCATCGAGGCGCCGATCCCCTGCACGGCACGGGCCGCGATGAGCGCGCCGGCCGTGGGGGCCGCCGCGCAGACCAGCGAGGCCGTGCCGAACACGACCAGCCCGCTCTGGAACACCCGCCGGCGTCCGAACCGGTCCGCCAGCGCGCCCGAGGAGATCAGCAGACCGGCCAGGACGAGGGTGTAGGCGTCCACGGTCCATTCCAGGCCGCGCGTCCCGACGTCCAGGCCGCGCCCGATGGCGGGCAGGCCCACGTTCACGATGGTGGTGTCCAGACCCACCAGGAACATGCTCAGACAGCAGACGGCCAGCACCGTCCAGCGTCTGCGCGCGCTCAAAAGGGGCGGCGGAACAGGATGTGTCGTCGTGGTCACGGTCTGCCTCTCACGTCCGGGAGTCTCAGCCCGGCAAGAGTCCGACCGGACGGCCACCGCGGCCCAGCGTTCTTGCGAAGGCTGCAAAACTGGACTCCGTGGACGCGGAAGCGGAACAGATAATCGACGGCATCGGCCCCCGGCTGCGCACCCTCCGCCGCGACCGCGGAGTCACGCTGGAGGACCTCGCGGCGATGACCGGGATCTCCGTCAGCACGCTGTCCCGGCTCGAATCCGGCAAACGGCGCCCGACCCTCGACCTGCTCATCCCGCTCGCGCGTGCACACCGTGTCGCACTCGACCAACTGGTGGCCGCACCCGCCACCGGCGACCCTCGCGTGCACCTCAAGCCCCAGCGCCACGGTCAGGGCAGCGTCCTCGTGCCGCTGACCCAGTATCCCGGCCGGGTGCAGGTGTTCAAGCAGGTCCTGTCGCCCCGCGAACCGAAGCTGGTGACCCACGACGGCTACGAGTGGCTCTACGTCCTCGCGGGCGAGCTGCGCATCGTCCTCGGGGAACGCGACTTCACGCTGCGCCCCGGCGAAGTGGCCGAGTTCGACACCAGGGAGCCGCACTGGTTCGGCCCGGCGGGCCCGAACGCCGTCGAGATCCTGCACCTGTTCGGGCCACGGGGAGACCAGGCGGTGATCCGCGCGAGCCCGTCCAGCTAGTCGAAGGTCACGGGCCCCTTGGGCGTCTTCACGGTGAAGGCGATACCCACCGGCCCCTCGCCGATGCGGAGTTCGGTGCCCAGGGCGGTCAACGGGGCACGGATCTCGTCCGGGTCGGGGGCGGTGGCCGAGACCTCCACCAGCGGCGTGACGGGCAGCCCCGACGCGGACGGGTGGACGGACCGACCCCAGTCGATCAGGAACGGCACAAGGCCCGAAGGGTGCGCGGTGTAGGTCAGCCGCCACTCCAACAGGGTCCCGCCGGGTGCGCGGCGGCTCATCGGGTACGTGGGACCGGGGTCGAACCCCCGCGCCCGGGCCGCCGCGACCGCCGCGTCCAGGTCGGGCGGGCTGATCGCCCAGGTGACCGTGCGCGGTCCGGTCAGCCCGTCGACCCCGAAGGCGTGCAGGTCCGACGGAGCCTCCTGCTCCGGGTCCGGACCGATGATCTCCAGATAGCTGGAACTGCCCAGCGACACCAGGTAGTTACGGGTGCCGAGCTCGACGTGCACACCACCGGGAGCGGGTACCACACCGGTCCGCTCGGTGAACTCGGCGACCGTCGCCGCGAGGTCGGGCGTTGCCAGGACGAGGTGGTCCAGGAGCGGGGGGATGGCATTCATTCCGGCTGAGGCTAGGGGCGCCGCTGCCCCCGTTCAAGAGAGGCACCCCAAGTGAAATGCCGCCTTCCTGTGGAACATTCGTACGGAACCGCTCCCTGTGCCGCTAGCGGGGCAGCATCAGGAAGGCGGTCCAGGCGGTGGGGGAGACCGTGACGTGGGCGGTCGTGGGGGTCTTGGAGTCGCGGATGTGGATGGCGGTGGGTTCCGTGGCGACTTCGACGCAGGCGCCGCCCTCCTCGCTGCTGTAGCTCGACTTGAACCACTCGAGCGCGGTATCGCTCATCGCTCTCCCAGAAGGCGGTCCAGCAGATCTCTCGTGTCCTCAGTGGTGAGGGCCTGAGTCCGCAGCATCGCATACTTCTGATTGAGGATTGCCACCTCGTCCGGATCCGCGATGAGTTGGCTGCCGCGCTGGTTCTCCGTGTAGGCCAGCCGCTGGTGTTCCGGGGTCTCAAGGAGAATGAACGGACCTGCGAGTCCGGCGTGTGAGGTCCGGCCGAGAGGCAGGATCTGGAGTGCCAGACCGGGCACGTCGGCGCAGTGCCGCAGGTGTCGTACTTGTCCCAAGTGCACGTCGTCCCCGCCCAGATGATCCAAGAGCGCCGCCTCCCAGAGCACAAAGCTCAGGATCGGCGGTGTCCTGCGGTGCAGGATCTCGTGACGCTCGACGCGTGCCGCCACGAGTTGCTCGATCTCGTCCTTGTCGCAGACCGGCACCTTGTTGCGGAAGACGGCCCGCGCGTACGCCTCCGTCTGCAACAGACCTGGCACCAGCAGGCTCTCGTACCACGAGATCACGGTCGCTTCCCGCTCCCGGTCCAGGTACTCCTCCGCCCACAACGGAACCAGATCCACCTCCGGCATCTTGCTCAGCGCAACCGACAACGCCCCCTTCGTATCCAGGAATTCGTCGAACTGCTCGGCAAGATCCGGCTTCAGCGGTCGTCTGCCCTGTTCGATCGACGCGATCAGCTCCTCGCCGACGACGAACCGCTCGCCCAGCGACCGTTGTGTGTATCCGGCGGCCTGCCGGTGGAGGGCGAGCAGCGCGCCCACCATCTTCATCGCCGAGGCGTTCTTCCGTGCGCGTCGAACCGTGCCCATATGCGTCATCATGGACACGGAGCGTGACTCCCGTCCCGGGAACATCGAAACTCGGTCGTATGACTACCCGGCTGCTGATCTACACCCGCACCACCGACCACCGCCACGACTCCGTCCGGCCGCCGTCGAAGCCGTACGCGCGCTGGGTGACTTCGAGGTGGACGCCACCGAGGACCCCGCCGCCCTGGAAGCCCCGCTGGAGGCGTACGCGGCTGTCGTGTTCCTCTCCACCGGTGGGGAGGTGCTGACGCCCGCCGGGCGTGAGCGGCACGCCGGGTACGTCGAGTCGGGCGGGGGGTTCGTGGGGGTGCACGCGGCGGCCTGTACCGAGTACGCCTGGCCGTACTACGGCGAACTCCTCGGCGCCCGTTTCGCGCGGCACCCGGAGTTCCAGCCCGGCAGGGCCGTGGTCGAGGGCCGTGGGCATCCCGCGACCCGGCATCTGCCGGCCGTCTGGGACTTCACCGACGAGTGGTACGACTTCCGGACCAACCCGCGGGGTGCGGTCCGCGTACTCGTACGTGCGGACGAGACGTCGTACGACGGCGGAGGGATGGGGGAGGACCACCCCCTGGTGTGGTGCCGGGAGCAGGGGGCGGGCCGGGTCTTCTGCACGGCGCTCGGACACGCCGAGGAGGCTTACGCCGAGCCGGACTTCGTCGCCCACCTACGTGGGGGAATCGGCTGGGCGGCCGGGGTGAGGTTCTGGCCGACGGCCGCTATGTAGCGGTCGGGTCGGACGAGCACGACAGGTGCTGCCGTGGTCAGTTCGGGCAGGCCCATGAGTTCGTCGTCGGCCAGGAAGTGCACGGGGATTCCCGCCCATCGCGGGTCGCTGTGGTGCGGGTGTGCTTCGCCGGGGCGTCCCCGTACGACCCAGGACAGGCCGAGAGGGGAGAGGCGCTGATAGAGCCGTTCGCCGCTGCCGAGGCGGGGGTTGGGCATGCGGCGGCCTGCCGTGAGCGGGCCGCGGACGGCACCGAGAGGTGACGAGTCGCTGCGGTAGGCGATGTCGAGCATGCCGACGCCGCGCCCGAACCGTGCCTGCACGGACGGACGGGCGAGGGCAGTCGGCGCGACGAGGCCGAGCAGCGCGCGGGGTATGCCCTTGCGCGTGGTGAGGACGCTGGTGGCACGGGCGGTGCCGCGCACCATGGCCTGGGCGACCGGCCGTCGTTCGGCCTCGTAGCTGTCGAGCAGGGCATCGGCCTGCGCCGGGCCCGTCCGCCGGGCGGCGGCGAGCTTCCACAGCAGGTTGTGGGCGTCCTGCACCCCTGTGTTGAGCCCTTGGCCGCCGACCGGGCTGTGGATGTGGGCGGCGTCTCCGGCAAGGAAGACGCGTCCCTTGCGATAGTGGTCGGCGAGGCCGTGGCTGAGCCGGAACTGGGACTTCCAGGTCACGTCGTGGCTGCCGAAGGCGATCCCCGACCGCTGTCGGATCAAGCGGTCGAGGAACTCTTCGCCGATGAGGACGGGCGTGTCCTGCCGGGCTTGCGGAACGTGGGCGATGATGCGCCACCTGCGGGGCTCGGGCATCGGCACGATCAGCAGCAGTCCCTCGGGGGCGAGAAAGGCGTGGCCTTCGTCCTCGGGAAGCGTTGCGGTGGTCTTGACGTCGGCCAGGACGAAGGTCGCGCCGGCGTCCGAGCGGTCCAGGGAGAGTCCGGCGTCGTCCCTCACGCGGCTGCGGCCGCCGTCGCAGCCGAGCAGCCAGCGCGCGCGAACTGTCTCGTCCCGGCCCCCGGCATGCTTCAGGGCGGCCTGGACGTGGTTGTGGTCGTCGTGGATCTGATCGAGCGTCACCCCCCACTCGACCTTGCCGCCTGCCTGGTCGAGATGCGCCTCCAGGACGCGTTCGGTGGCGTACTGGGGGATCGACAGCCAGAAGGGGTAGGCGGTGTCACCCCATGGGAGGCCGAGCAGATCCACGCGTACGGGGCCGCGTCGCCGGGTGTGCACGTTGAGGGCGGCGAAGCGGGTGCCCTCGGCCAGGATCTGGTCGGCGACGCCCATGGTTTCGAAGACCTCCATGGTGCGGGCGTGGACGACCAGTGCCTTGGAGAAGGTGGAGCGGGAGGGTTTGCGGTCGACGATGCGCACGGTCAGGCCGTGGCGGATCGCTTCGCAGGCGGCGGTCAGGCCGGTGGGGCCGGCGCCGACGATCAGCACGTCGACGTCGGTCCGGTGGCCCGCGTCCGGTTCGGCCCGTGGGGCGTCCTGGATGTGGAGGCCTTGCTCGTGTGCGGGTCCCAGGGACAACGGTCGTCTCCTTGTACGGGGCGGGTTCGGGGCTTTGAGGAAGGGGGCAGGAGGGAGGGGATCGACTCGGTGGGGAATCGGGCTCGCCGCCGGGGTTCAGGGTTGCGTCCAGGCGGCCTCGGCGCCGCTGTGGCCGACGCGGACGATCTGCAGACTGCTGCCGGTCGCCGCCGCCAGGGCGAGGAGGATGAGCGCGGCGGCGGTGAGTCGGTGGCGGGCAGGGTGTTGCGTGCGCGGGGGGTGTGCGTCCCGCCGGTTCAGCCAGAACAGGGCGGCGGCCGCCACGGTGAGGGCGCCCACCCAGGGGAGGAGGCCCTGGCCGAGGTCACCGTGCCGCTGTGTCAGGGCTGTCTCGTCGAGGCGCCGCGCGAGTGACTCGCCGGACTTGACGGTCACCGGGACCAGGGTCAGGGCCGTGAGGCTCAGCAGGAGAGGCAGCGGTCCCGCCCATGCCCGGAACCGCGGCCACAGCGCGGCCAACGCGACGGTCACGGCGGCAGTGGGTACGACGACCACGGTGGCGTGGACGATCAGCGGGTGGGCGGGCAGGCCGAAGAGACCGTCGAGCAAAGCATCCTCCGTCATTCCGGCCGCTGCTGTCCGCCGTGAGCCACCGGATCGAGGGAGACGGCGTCCTGCGTCCGGCCGACCGGACTGCGGCGCAACAGGACGGCCACGGCTACGGCGGTGACGACGGCGGTGATGGCGGCGCCGAGCAGGGCGATGTGCAGCCCGGTGGTGAACGCGGCCTGAGCCTGGTGCAGGACCGTGCCGCCCGCGGCGGCGGCGCCCGCCAGCGACGACTCGGCGGCTTCGGCGACCTGCGGCGGGACGCCGGTCAGGTGGAGGTCGTTGCGGTAGGCGGCGGTCAGAAGGCTGCCGAGAACGGCGATACCCAGGGCGCCGCCGAGTTCGCGTGCCAGGTCGTTGACAGCGGAGCCGACATTCTGCAGTTCCTTGGGCAGGGCGTCGGTGATGGCGGTGGTCGCCGGGGGCATCGCCAGCCCCAGACCGGCGCCCAACGGAATCAGACCGGCAGCGAGGTTCCCGTACGTGCTGGCGCCGTCCAGGTGGGACAGGACGGCCAGACCGGCGCCGAGCATCAGCAGCCCCGCGACCCATGGGCCGCGCACCCCCAGGCGCTGGGTGAGCAGCGGGCTCAGCCGGGAGGTGGGGATCATCCCGAGGGGCATGGCCAGCAGGCTGAGCGCGGCGCTGAGCGCGCTGTAGCCGCGCACCAGCTGCAGGTACTGCATGATCACGAACATGAAGCCGAACAGGGCGAAGAACTGCAGCGTGAGGGAGAGCGATCCGGCCGCGAAGCGGCGGTTGCGGAACAGCCGCGGGTCCAGCAGCGGGTGTCGTCGGCGCAGTTCGAAGGCGACGAAGCCGCCGAGGACGAGCAGGCCGAGCGCGCTGCCGCCGACGGTCAGCGGATCGCTCCAGCCGTTCACCGGGGCCTCGATCACCGCGTAGACGAGCGCGCCGATTCCGGCCGCCGCCAGGACCGCACCGACCACGTCCAGCGGTGCCGGACGCGATTCGGCCGACTCGGGCACGAACACCAGCGTTCCGGCCAGCGCGACGGAGGCGAGCAGCACGTTGAACCAGAACACCGACTCCCATGACCACCACTCCAGGAGCAGACCGGAGGCGAGCAGCCCCAGCACCCCACTGCCGCCGGCGACCGCCGCCCAGACGCTGACCGCCCGGGCACGCTGATCGCGCGGGAAGCTGCTGGTGATCGTCGACAGGGTGGCCGGCATGATCAGCGCGGCCCCCAGCCCCAGCAGCGCACGCAGCCCGATCAGCACGTTCGGGTCGGTGGCCAGGGCCGCCAGCACGGATCCGGCCCCGTAGATCACCAGGCCGACGATGAGCGCACGACGCCGGCCGAACCGGTCCCCCAAGGCCCCGGCGGGCAGCAGCAGCGAGGCGAACACCAGGCTGTAGGCGTCGATGATCCAGGTCTGCTGGGTCTGGTCGGCGTGCGTGTGGCGTGCGATGTCGGGCAGCGCCACGTTGAGTGAGGCCATCGCGGCGACCACGGTCGCCAGTGCGAGGCAGGTGATCGCCAGGACAGCGCCTTGGCGCACGGCTCGGCCAGGAGTCTCAAGGACAGGCGGTCGCGGATCGGAGAGCACAGAGGTCGGTCCTTCGCTGCGGGAGCAGGTACCGGCACAGATTCACGCGGCCGCTCGTACAATCTCAACCATGATGAATTCTTCGGGGCGGGGCAGAAGGGCCGGGAAACCCGACACCCGCACCCAGATCCTCGACATCGCCCGCCGACGCTTCCTCGAAGGCGGATACCAGGCGGTCACCCTGCGGTCCGTCGCCGCCGAGGCAGGTGTCGACGTCGCCCTGGTCAGCTACTACTTCGGCTCCAAGAAGGGCCTGTTCGGCGCCGCCCTCGCCCTGGCCGCCACCCCCGCCGAAACTCTCGCCCGCACCATCGAAGGCGACCCGGCCACCTTCCCCCAGCGCGCCCTGCACGACCTGCTCGCCTTGTGGGAGGACCCCGAATCGGGGGCCCCGCTGCGCGCACTGATAGCCGCCGCCACCCACGACCAGGCCATCGCCGGCCTGGTCAAGGAGGTGATGGAACGGGAAATGATCGACAAGATCGCCGCCATGCTCGGCGGTGCGGACGCCCGCAAGCGCGCCGGCGCGTTCTGCGCGCAGATCGCCGGACTCGTCGTGACGCGCTACATCCTGCGCCTCGAACCCGTCGCTCCCATGACGATCGATGAAATAACCCGCATCTACGGGCCCCCGCTGCGCCTGGCGCTGCAGGGGCCCGTACACCACAAGCCCCCTGCGCGCCATGCGTCTGCTCGGGGCCCGCTCGCCGGGGAGTGACTCCGGAGAGGTCTGCCGCGCTCGCTGTCGGGCCGGCCTCCTCGTTCCTCGAACGAACGCCGGGTCATGCGCCCGTCTCCGCGGGCCGCGTGGCCGTGCTCGCCCGCCGGACCAGCCGGGTCGACAGTTCCGTACGCGTCCCCTCCGGGCGCTCGCCCTGCATCATCCGCACCAGCAGGCGCAGGCCCGCCGCCGCCATCTCCGACAGCGGCTGGCGGACCGTGGTCAGCGCCGGGGTGACCCAGCGGGCCTCGGGCAGGTCGTCGAAACCGACCACGCTGATGTCGTCCGGCACCCGCAGCCCCGTTCGGCCAGCGCCGTGTACACCCCGAGGGCCATCCGGTCCGAGCAGACGAACACGGCCGTCGGGGGCTCGGGCAGGTCCAGCAGTTCCAGTACGCACAACACGATGCCGATGGACTCTTCGGACATGCCGTCACACTTCCTCTTGTCGAACCTCCGGCTCCGTGTGCGAGCAGCGCGCTCCGCCACCCGAACGGCCTCCCGTTCGCCTCGTGTACAGGAATACCCGGAGCCGATGTGATGCTCTGCATGTACCGGTGTGCGAACGCGAGCGCGGGAGGAGCTGGTGGGCGGATGGCGGAGGACCGGGCGGGCCCCGTGGTCGGAACCCCCTACGGGGCGGTCCGCGGCAGGTACGAGCGTGAGGTCGCGGTGTTCCGCGGCATCCCGTACGCCGCCCCGCCCTTCGGGCCCCGCCGCTTCCGGCCGCCCGAGCCGCCCGAGCCCTGGGACGGTGTGCGCGACGCGGGCGCCTTCGGGCCGACCGCCCCGAAACCGCCGTACTCCGACGTGTTCGCGCAGTACCTCTCCGACCCCTTCGTGGGCGGTGAGGACTGCCTCAACCTGAACGTCTGGACCCCCGAGCCCGGCCCCGCGGCCCGGCTCCCCGTCCTGGTGTGGCTGCACGGCGGCGCCCTGACCAGGGGATCCTCGTCCGTGCCGGTGTACGACGGATACGGCTTCGCCCGCGACGGCGTCGTCCTCGTCTCGGTCAACTACCGGCTCGGCGTCGAAGGCTACGGACTGTTCCCCGACTCGCCGCCCAACCCCGGACTCCGAGACCAACTGGCCGCGCTCGAATGGGTGTACGAGTCGATCGCGGCCTTCGGCGGCGACCCGGGCCGGATCACCCTGGCCGGACAGTCGGCCGGGGCCATCAGCATCGGTGCGCTGATCGCCGCGCCGGGCGCCCAGGGCCTGGTCCGCCGTGCCGTCCTGCAGAGCGGACCGCCCGAGGCCTCGGAACGCGACAAGGTACGGCGGATGGTCCGCCGTATGGCGGCCCGGCTCAAGGTCCCCGCCACCGCCGAGGCCTTCGCCGCCGTCGATCGCGATCTGCTGCTGCGCGCCCAGGCCGAGGTGGGGCGGCTGAGCAGCCCGGTCCTGGGCGGTCCCGCGTTCGGGATCGTCGTCGACGGCGACCTCGTCCCGCGCGACCCGCTGGAGGCTCTGGTGGAGGGCGAGGCCGCGGGCGGCGTCGACCTGCTCATGGGCTGGACCCGCGACGAGTACCGGCTGTGGTTGGTGCCGGGCGGCCTCGTGGACCGGGTGGACCGGCTCGGGCCGGTGGCACTCGCCGGCGCCATGGCCCGCTGCCGCTGCGGTCACGAGGTGCCGCGCGGCTATCGCGCGCTGCATCCCGAGGCAGGCACCTCCGAGATCGTCGGACAGATGGTCACGGACCATCTGCTGCGCCGCCCGATGCACCGGCTGGCGGACGCGCGTCCCGGATCGTCGTACGTCTACGAGTTCGCCTGGCCCTCCAACCTGCCCGGCCTCGGGGCCTGCCACGCTCTGGAACTCGGGTTCGTCTTCGACACGGGGCACGTCCCGGACTCGGCGAAACTCGCCGGCGAGGGCGCGCCGAAGGAGCTGTGCGACGCCATGCACGGGGCCTGGGTGCGGTTCGCCGAGACGGGGGATCCGGGTTGGCGGCCGTGGGATGCCGAGCACCCCGTCCAGATCTTCGGCGAAGGTGAACCGCACATCGAATGCGGCCCGCGGGACGCCGAACTCGCCCTGTGGGCGATGGCGGGCACCGACACCCCGGAGCCGGACAGCATCAACGGCACACCGACACCCGCACGCGCCGCGGAACTGGCCTCCGCGGTACGCCGCCTGCGCCGCTCGGTGGGCACCCGCAGGCACTGACTCGCGCGCCCTCCCGGCGTGCGGGTGTCGGCGGGGTCAGGTCTTGGTCAGACTGTCGCCAGCGCACGCGCGATCGAGGTGATCGCCTGGGGCCCCACCCGGCAGCAGCCGCCGATCAGGTGGGCGCCCGCGTCGTGCCATGCCTTGACCTGTGCCGTGGTGAAGGTGGCGCGGCCGGTCCAGGCGCGGGCCTCGGCGTCCCAGGTCTCGCCGCTGTTGGGGTAGACGACGACCGGTTTGCCGGTCACCCGGGCCGCGGCCTGGATCGCTCGGTCCACGTCCCCGGGCGCACAGCAGTTGACGCCCACCGCGACGATCTCGTCCGCGTCGGCGGCCAGGCCGAACGCCTCGTCCAGGGGCTGACCCGCGCGGGTGCGGTCCCCGTCGATCGTGTACGACAGCCAGGCCGGTACGCCGAGTCCGCGCACCGCCCGCAGCAGTGCCGTCGCCTCGTCGGTGTCCGGGACCGTCTCCATGGCCAGGACATCGGGCGCGGCCGCCGCCAGTACCTCGATGCGCGGGCGGTGGAAGCGCTCCAGCGCGTCGACGCTCAGCCCGTACCGGCCCCGGTACTCCGAGCCGTCCGCCAGCATCGCCCCGTACGGACCCACCGACGCCGCCACCCACAGCGGGCGCACGATCCCCTCGTCGCGGGCCTGCCGTGCCGCGTCCCGGGCCAGCTCCACGCTGAGCGCGAGCAGCCGGGCCGCCTCCGCACGGTCGATCCCGCGCCTGGCGAAGCCCTCGAAGGTGGCCTGGTAGCTCGCGGTGATCGCCACGTCGGCGCCCGCCATGAAGTAGGCGAGGTGCGCCTCGGTGACCGCCTCGGGCCGCTCGGCGAGCAGCCGCGCCGACCACAGCTCGTCGCTCAGATCGTGCCCGGCGGACGCCAGCTGGTTGGACATGCCGCCGTCGAGCACGACGGTCCCGGTGGCGAGGGCTTCGACGAGGCCGGGGGACGCTGCGGGGATGTCGCTGGTCATGCCACGACGCTAGTCGAAACGGCCCCGGGCGGTCATCGGCCGCCCGGTGTCACCCCTGCACCGCAGCGAGGGCGCCGGCGGAAAGCGCTTCCCCTCCGTCCCGTCGGACCCGTTGACCTCCCGGTGACTCGCCCTTACCTTTTCGGCGATCCCAACGTTCGCCATGACAAATGCTGTTCGCAGCCTCGAACATTGCCGGAGCGTGTGAGATGAGACGTGCGTACGCGATCCTGCTCGCCCTCTGTCTGGCGCTGACCGGCGCCCTGGTCACCGCCTCACCCGCCGCGGCCGCGGCCGGAACCGTCACCAACGGCTCCCAGTTCACCGACACCTCGGGCGCCGTCGTGCATGCGCACGGCGGCGGGGTCATCAAGGTCGGCGGCTACTACTACTGGTTCGGCGAGGACCGGAACTCCGACAACACCTTCCGGTCCGTGGACGCGTACCGCTCCGCCGACCTGAGGACCTGGGAGTTCCGCAACCGCGTTCTGACGCAGGCCGGCGCCGCCGAGCTGGGCACCGCCTACATCGAGCGGCCGAAGGTCATCTACAACGCGGCCACCGGCAAGTTCGTCATGTGGATGCACAAGGAGAACGGCGTCGACTACAGCCAGGCCCGTGCCGCCGTGGCCGTCTCCGACACCGTCGACGGGACCTACACCTACCAGGGCAGCTTCCGGCCGCTCGGCCAGTACATGTCCCGTGACCTCACGGCCTACGTGGACACGGACGGCACCGCGTACATGATCTCGGCCGCCAACGAGAACTACGACCTGCACATCTACCGGCTCACCGCCGACTACACCGCCATCGCCGGCCTGGTCGCCAATCCCTGGCCGGGCGGCCATCGCGAGGCCCCGGCGCTGTTCAAGCGGGGCGGCGTCTACTTCATGCTGACGTCGGGCGCGACCGGCTGGAACGCCAACCAGCAGCAGTACGCCACCGCGCCCTCCCCCTCCGGCCCCTGGACGGCCTGGACGAACGTCGGCGACTCCACGGCGTACGGCTCGCAGACCGCGTACGTCCTTCCGGTCACCGGGACTTCGGGCACCTCGTACCTCTACATGGGCGACCGCTGGGGCAACTCCTTCGGCGGGACCGTCAACGACTCCCGTTACGTCTGGCTGCCGTTGACCTTCCCGACGTCCACCTCGATGTCCATGTCCTGGTACCCGGAAGTCTCCGTCGACACGTCCGCCGGGACGGTCACCGGTACGAGCGCGACGTACGACACGCTGATCGCCCGGCACAGCTCCAAGTGCGCGGACGTACCGAGCCAGTCTCTCTGGCAGGGCGTCGCCATCAGCCAGTACACCTGCAACGGCGGCGCCAACCAGAAGTGGTGGTTCAAGGACCTGGGCACCGGCTACTACGAGCTGATGGGCCGGGGCGGTTCCCTGTGCCTCCGGGAGAACTCCACCGACGTCACCCAGGAGAACTGCACCGGCGCCACCACCCAGCAGTGGTCGCTGGTCACCTCCGGCTCCTCTGTGAACATCAAGGCCAGGACCACCGGCAAGTGCCTGGACGTCTCCGGCGCCTCCACCGCCAACTCCGCCGCGATCATCACCTACACCTGCAACGGAGGCACCAACCAGCAGTGGACCCGCGGCACCTGACCGGCACGCCAGGACTGGACCCACACCGGACCCACGGAGGCAGCCGCATGATCGGTCCGATCGCGGGTAGGCGCGCCGTGGCGGCGGGACACGGGGCCTGTGACAGAGGTGGCGCTATGAACGAGATCCCCGCGGAAGTCTTCGAGGCAGTGGCGCGCGAGGCCCTGCGGGATCTGGCCGGAGCGCCCGGCCTCCGTGCGTGGGAAGCGCTGGCGGGCTGCGATGTGCTGATCCCCGCGATCGGCGGTTTCCGTTACGCACGCGGTCGCGCCGAGTTCGAGCGGCTGGTGCTGCCGGTGGTCGAAAGCGTCCGCCGCGCCCCCGCTGTCATGGTCTTCACCTCGGAGGAGGCGCTGCTCAGGGCCTTCCCCCAGGTGCCCTGCCACCGACGTGTCACCCTGTGCCAGCTGGCCGCTCATTGGCCGGCGGACGAGGTGATGCTGGTCATCGACGCGGGCGGTGAGAACTCGCTGACCCTGTCCGCAGCCGAGGCGCGCCGGCTGCTCGCCGGCCGGCCCGTCAGGCCAGGAGATCCAGTGCGTCGACCGACGTCCCCGCGCTGAGGAAGCCCGTCGTCCCCGAACCGCTCACCACGTTGATCTTCAGCACGTTGTACTGGCCGGTGTCCGTGCGCCAGGCGCTCGCCGGGATGCTGTAGGTGAAGGTGTGGTTGTTGCCCCGGTACGAGCCCACGGTCAGTGACCGTGTGCTCGGCTGGGTGGGCGGGGAGGGGATCGACGAGGTCCAGGTGTCGTTGACGACGACCTGGGGCCGGCCGTTGGCGTACGCGGTCGTCACCCCGATCCGCAGGGTGTGCGCGGCGGCGGCCTGGGCGGCGGTCAGCCTGAAGTACACCAGCAGGCCGCTGTTGACGTACTTCCAGAGGCAGCAGGGGAACGCGGAGGTCTCCGTGCCGCTGCCGATCACCACGTTGCCGGTCCAGGACGCGGCCCGGACGTCGGACGGATGCGCGTACGTCATCAGGTCCGCGTTCTTGAAGCCGCTCGGCGTTCCGTTCCAGTCGCCGATCCGCCAGATCGCGGTCGCGTTGCTGGGGTTCGTTCGTCGACGGGACGGTGATCGTGTTGAGCGTGGTGGTCGTGCCAGCGGACACCGCCACCGATGTGCTGTGGACGGCCGGTTCGCCCACGCCAGGTCCTGTCCCCGTGACGGAGGAGCCACGAGTGAGACGATTCAGCGCCATGCGCATCGCCGTGCCGGCGGCGGTCGTCCTGGGCGCCACCCTGGCGGCCGCGCCTGCCCGGGCCCATGACCGGCGGCCGCCGCTCGGCATCGCCGACTGCACCGCCACCGCCTGCCACTTCGACGTCCCACCCGGCACCTACGACGTACGGGTCCGCCTCGGCGGCGAGGCCGCCTCCAGCACGAGCATCAGCGGCGAGACCCGGCGCTCCCTCCTCCCCGAGACGGCCGCGGAGGCGGGCCGGCACGTCACGCGCAGTTTCACCGTCGACGTCCGCACCCCCGAGGGCGAACCGACCGGCGCCGACGGAACTCCCGGCCTGGACCTGGCCATCGGCGGTACGGCACCGGCGCCGGCCGACATCCGCGTGACCCCGTCTCCCCACTCCCGCCGGATCATCCTCATCGGCGACTCCACCGTCTGCGACCAGCCCGGCGACCCCTACTCCGGCTGGGGGCGGCAGCTCCCGCAGTACCTCCGCAGGGGCGTCACCGTCGCCAACTACGCGGAGTCCGGGGAAAGTACGGTCACCTACCTCCAGAAAGCCCGGCTGTGGGCGACCGTCCAGCCGCTGATCCGCCCCGGTGACCTGGTCCTGATCCAGTTGGCCCACAATGACAGGACGACGGACGAGACGACGTACCGAGCGAATCTGGAGACACTGGTGGCGGGCGTACGGGTGAAGGGCGGGGAGCCGGTCCTCGTCACGCCCATCGTGCGCCGCTGGTTCAACGCGGACGGCACCTTGAACCACAACACCGCCCTCCTGGTCAACAGCCTCGGGGTCGACCACCCGGCCGTCATCCGCTCCGTGGCCGCCGCCCGCGACGTCCCGCTGATCGACCTCACCGCGAAGACGAAGGCGCTGGTGGAGTCCCTGGGCGTGGAGGGCTCCAAGACGCTGTACCTCTACGACGAGAAGCGGGACAACACGCTCACCTCCGTGCGCCGCGCCACGGTCTACGCGAGCCTGGTCCGTGACGAACTTCTCGCCCTGCATCTGGTGCCGAAGGGCAAGGTGAGGGTGGGATGAAACCCTGGGGCGTCCCGACCGGAACCGGGGCGCCCCAGGCCGGCCCCGCGGGAAGGAAGCACACCCCCGATGCACCTGCCCCAGCCCGACCGCACCCTGAGCCCGCGCACCGGATACACCCGCGCCCACTGGGAGGCCGCCGCCGACGCCCTGCTCGCCGCGGTGGAGCCGTACGCCACCGAGGACCGCGCCCTCTACCACCTCCCCGGTGACCACGAGAGCTGGTCGGGCCGCCTCTCCGACGGCCTGGAGGGATACGCCCGTACGCTGCTGCTGGCCGCCTTCCACCGCGACGAGAACGCCCTGGGACGCTACGCGGACGGACTCGCCGCCGGGGCCTCGGGCATCTGGCCGCGCATCGAGGACCGCGGCCAGCCCCTGGTCGAGGCGGCCTCGATCGCCCTCGCCCTGCGGCTGACGCGGCCCCTGCTGTGGGACCGGCTGGACGAGCCGGTGCGCGAGCGGGCGGCGGCCTGGCTGGCCGACGCGCTGACCGCCGAACCCTGGCCCTGCAACTGGGAGTTGTTCCCGGTCACGGTCGGCGGATTCCTCGAGGAGATCGGGTACGAGGCCGACGCCTCCCGCAAGGCCGTCGAGCGGGGCCTGGAACGCATCGAGCAGTGGTACGTCGGCGACGGCTGGTACAGCGACGGCCCCGGCCGCGCCTTCGACTACTACAACGGCTGGGCCATGCACCTGTATCCGGTGCTGCACGCGTGGCTGGCCGACGACGCCGGGCTCCTCGACCTGTACGGCGGCCGGCTCGAACGTCATCTCGCCGACTACGCCCGGCTGTTCGGCGGCGACGGCGCCCCGATGCTCCAGGGCCGCTCCCTCACCTACCGGTTCGCGACGACGGCCCCGCTGTGGCTGGGCGCACTCACGGGACGTACGCCCCTGGCACCGGGAGAGACCCGTCGGCTGGCCTCCGGCGCCCTGAAGTACTTTCTGGACCGCGAGGCCGTCGACGAGCACGGTCTGCTCACCCTCGGCTGGCACGGCCCCGACGTGGCGCTCCTGCAGGGCTATTCGGGACCGGCCTCCCCCTACTGGGCGAGCAAGGGCTTCCTCGGGCTGCTCCTGCCCGCCGACCACGCGGTGTGGACGGCGCCCGAGGAACCGGGACCGGCCGAGCGGGCCGACGCGGTGACGCCGATCGCGGGACCCAACTGGCTGCTGCAGTCCACGAGTTCGGACGGTGTCGTGCGACTGCACAATCACGGCAGCGAGGACATCCGCTACGACCCCTACTACACGCGGTTCGCCTACTCGACGGTCACACGGCCGCTCGGTTCGCCGCCCGACAACGTTGTGTGGGTGGGCGGGGACGCGGCCCGCACCGGCATCGTCCCGCTGGGCGTGGGGGAGGGCTGGGCGGCCTCCCGGTACACCACGGAGGGCGCCGGCGGCGGGATCGAGGTCACCAGCCTCGTGCTGGCCGAGGGTGCCGTGGAGGTGCGCGCCCATCTGGTGACCGGCGCGGCACCAGGGACCGCTGTGTGTGTCACCGGCTGGGTGCCGTGGGAGGACGAGCACGCCGAACTGGTGCCGGTCCACGGCCTGTCCGGCGACGTCGCCCTCTCCGGTACGACGGGCGACGGCTCAACCTTGTTCGTGGCCCTGGCCCGCCTCACCGGCGAGCCGGACCCCCTGCCCCTCGGGGAGCTGGTCTCCGTCGAGGTGCGGGGGCCGTACGACCTGAGCGTGAGCTGGGCCAAAGGCCCGGTGCGTCAGTTCCGGTTCAGGGCGTCAGACGGGCGATCCTCAGGGTCTTCGTGGTCGGTGACGCCCCGCTGAGCTTGGTGGCGTACGACGGGGTGACGGGTGCGTAGGCCCAGGTCAGGGAGCCGTCCTTGGACACGGCGAGGTCACCGGTGATACGGGCGCTCACCACCTTGTCCGCGCCGACGAACCTGCCGTTCCAGTCGACGAGCCGCAGATGGGTGCCGGTGAAGGTGCCGGTGCAGGTGCCCGCGGCGCACTTGGCGTTCTTCAGGGACTCCCAGGACAACAGGAGCTTGTCCTTGCCGTACGGGGCGAGATGCACGTCGACGTGCTCGGTGCCCTTGGTGTTCGACAGGTAGACCGCCTTGCCGGGGCCGGAGTTGCGGTTCTTGAGGAAGGCGATCGCCACCTGGTGGGTGCTCGTCCTCGGCGTGACCGTCCAGCCGCGGCCGCTGGAGTCGGCCGGGTTCTTCTTCGCGGAGGCGGCACCGCGGGAGGCGAACGCGGTCGCGTATCTGCCGGTGGCGGACTTCACCAGGTCGCCGGTGCGGCTGGGGAAGGTACCACCGCAGTACCCCGCCCAGCACTGCTCCCGCTGTACGACCGGGGCCACGTCCGGGGCGCCGATCCCGGTGGAGACGAACAGGCCCGAACGCCAGTCGTCGAAGCAGACGGATGTGAAGGCGCCGGACTTCTCGGCGTGCAGGGCGATGCCCTCGTTGTGGCTGCACCCCCAGCTCCAACCGCCGCCGAGCTTGGCTCCCTCGGAGCTCACGTACGACAGCTTGTCACCGTAGTGCCCGTCGGCGAAGCCGCCCGCGCCGTGCACGACGAGGTAGGCGCCGTACTTGGTGCCGTTCCAGGTGAGCCGGCCGTCCAGCGTCGGGGCGGTGTCGTGGGAGGCGGTGCCGGTGAGCTTGGTGCTCCAGGTCTTCGCGCCGTTGGTGTAGCGGACGATCGCGGCCGCCGTCTCCTTCCACTTGTTGCTGTCCGAGACGCGGGTGAGCAGCGCGAAGCCGTTGTCGTGCGCGACCAGACCACCGACCTCCTTGGCACCCTTGACGACCGTGTCCGCGCCCGAGCGCTTCCCGGCCGGGGTCAGCGGGGTGACATGGACGCCGTCCGAGGCGGGCCAGGCCACACGCAGGGTGCCGTTGGGGGCCACCGCGGTGGCCGTACGGTTCCACTCACGGACGTTGTTGTAACCCGCCGACAGATACGGATACTTGGCGGCCAGCGAGACCGAAGTACTGGTGACCGCGAGCGGGGCGGTGGTCGCGGCCCCGGCGGTGGCGTACCAGGCCCCGGCGAGCAGGCCGACGGCCGCGAGGCCGCCGATGGCGGGCTTGCGCGCCACCCGGACGCGGCGGTGACGTGTCGTGCATTGTGCAGAAGTCATGCCTTCCGGTCGCCGCGGGCCCCCGAAAAGGTTGCCGAATTCGTTCCCCTTTTCCTTCTGTACGCACCAGAATCCGACGCATGACTTCCAAGATCCGGCACGTGACGATCGACTGCGCCGACGCCTATGCCCTCGCATCCTTCTGGTCCCAGGTCCTCGGCGAACCCGTGCACGAGGACGACCACCCCGGCGACCCGGAGGCCCTGATCGAGGCCGCGGGCTTGCTCTTCGTCACCGTGCCGGACCCCAAGACCGTCAAGAACCGCGTCCACGTGGACCTCCAGCCCCAGGACCACACCCGCGACGAGGAGATCAACCGCCTCCTCGCCCTCGGCGCCACACTGATCGACGACCGCCGACGGGAGGACGGCACGGGCTGGGCAGTACTGGCCGACCCGGAGGGCAACGAGTTCTGTGTGGAGCGTGGGGTGGTGGAGCGGGGGCGGTAGGTCCGGGACAGTTCGGCGGGTGCCGAAGTGACCTGGGCCTAGCGTCTTCGTATGAGTGCCGACATCGCATCGGAGACACCCGCCGAGGTCATCACCGCCATGGTCGACCATGTGCTGGACCTGGCTGCCACCTGGACCGTCTGGGACGGTACGCCCGCACGCATCGACGACCGCGTCTACACCCCGCACAAGGCGATCCGTCGTACCGCGGACCATCTGGTCGACCACCTCGCCGAGCTGGAGGCCCGGCTGGTGGGGCAGGCACCCCAGGCGGACCACTGGCACGCCTCCGCGATCACGACGGCGGCGGACCTCGCCCCCTTCACCTCCGAGGACCTCGACGAGGCCCGCAGCCGGCTCGTCCGGCTCGCGCGTATCTGGGCGGACCGCCTGGACGTGTTGACCGACGAGCAGCTCGACGACTCGCCCGGTGCGGGCTGGAGCTTCCGTGAACTCGCCCACCACCTCGGGGGATCCCGGTACTACGCCGACGCCGTCGGGAGGCTCGCATGACCTCGTTCGCCGATCTCCACCGCGCGGGAGAGCCCCTGTTCCTGCCCAACGCCTGGGACCACGCCTCCGCGGCCGCCCTCGCCGCGCGCGGCTACGCCGCCATCGGCACCACGAGCCTCGGCGTCGCCGCGGCCGCCGGCCTGCCCGACGGCGCGGCCGCGACCCGGGAGCACACCCTCCGGCTCGCCCTCACCCTCGGTACGGAACCCTTCCTCCTCTCCGTGGACGCGGAGGGTGGGTTCAGCGAAGAGCCCGATGAAGTGGGGGAGCTCGCACGGGAGTTGTGGGCCGTCGGAGCGGTCGGTGTCAATCTCGAAGACGGGCTCGGGGACGTGGACCTGCACGCCGCGAAGATCGCCGCGGTCAAGTCGGCCGCGCCCGGGCTCTTCGTCAACGCGCGTACCGACACGTACTGGCTGGGCGAGGGCGAGGGGACCCTCCGGCGCCTCGATGTCTACCAACAGGCCGGTGCCGACGGTGTGTTCGTCCCCGGGCTGACCGACCCCGAGCGGATCGGCGCCCTGGTGCGGCAGCTCCACGTCCCCCTCAACATCCTCTACTCGCCCGCCGGTCCCACCGTCCCCCACCTCACGGACCTCGGCGTACGGCGGATCAGTCTCGGCTCGCTGCTGTACCGGCGGGCGCTGGGTGCCGCGTTGGACGCCGTGGCGGATATTGCGGCCGGGCGGGTCGTCGGCGGTACGACACCCTCGTACCACGATGTACGGGCGCTCGAACGCGGTCGGCCGGGTGCAGAGGTTTCTGGGGGACGCCCCCAGACCCCCCGGGTCGGTCTGCCCCGGGGGTCCTCGGAACCGTGTCGGTCAGTCGACCTCCGAGAAGACGAAGGAGAACTCGGTGGGCTCGACCCGTAGGTAGTACTGGGGCAGGGGGCCCGGGCCGCAGGACTGGGAGCCGATGCCGTGCTGGCCGTGGTCGAGGTTGACCCAGACCGTGTCGCCCGCGGTGAGGTCGGTGCGGTGGGCGGCGGCGTCCAGTTGCTCGGTGGTCCAGCGGCGGGCGGTGAACCAGAACTCCGGGTCGCCCTCGATGCGCAGACCGCCGATCTCCGCCCAGCGGACGTCGGCGCGTGCGCCGTTCTCCTGCGGACGGACGTAGGGCGTCTGCAGGTCGTCCACCGTCGACTGCCAGCGGCCGATCGCCGACGCCGCTCCCGTGTCCGGATAGGACTCACCCGGACCGCCGCCGAACCACTCCACACGGTCGGCGGCCGACAGCCCGAACCGGATGCCGAGCCGCGGCAGCGGTACGGTCCAGTCGCCCTCGGGGGACACGGACACGGTGAGCTTCAGCCGGTTGCCGTCCGACGTCCAGCGGTACACCGTCGACAGGCCCACCTCCCGGGCGGCGGGCGCCACCCGGGTGCGTACGGTCAGGGCGTCGTCACCCAGTTCCACGGCGTCGGGACGGTGCCGCATCCGGTGCAGGCCCAGCTTCCGCCAGAGCAGGCCGTAGCGGGTGTCGGTCTGCCAGGCGGCACCGTCGTCGTTGTCGGTGGTCGCCCGCCACACGTCCAGCCGCAGGTCGGTGACCGGAACCCCGCCGACGGTTCTGAGCGCGCCCGTCCGGGCGTCGAAGGAGGCGGGGCCGAGCGTGATCAGCCCCTCGCCGAGCGCCGGCCCGTCGGTCGCGGCGACGGACGGGGTCTGCCGCGCCGACACCGGGAACTGGCCCCATGCCACCACATGGTCCTTCGGTGCCCACGGGGTGTCGGCGGCCGTCAGCGCCCGTACCGTCCACTGCGTCTCACCGTGCGCGGCCGAGGGCGCCCGAGGCAGTTTCACGTCGGCCGACTCACCGGGTGCCAGGGTGGGCACCTGGAGGCCGCCCGACGCGACCGTCTCACCGTCCACCTGGTACGACCACACGAAGGCGAGCGCGGACAGATCGGCGAAGTCCTGCCGGTTGGTGACGCGGACGGTGCCGTCGACGCCGTCGCCGTCGATGCGGACCGGCTCGATCACCTTCTTGTACTCGATCAGGCCGGGGGAGGGCCGGCGGTCCGGGAACAGCAGCCCGTCGCAGACGAAGTTGCCGTCGTGCAGCTCCTCGCCGAAGTCGCCGCCGTACGCGAACCCGTACCGCTCGTCCTTGATGCCGTGGTCGATCCACTCCCAGATGAAGCCGCCCTGAAGCCGGTCGTAGGACTCGAAGATCCGCTGGTAGTCGGCGATGCCACCGGGGCCGTTGCCCATGGCGTGGCCGTACTCGCAGAGGATGAAGGGGAGTTCACGGCGCTTACGGGGCCCGCCGTCCAGGCCCCGGCCGATCCGCTCGACCTCCGCGTGGTCGGCGTACATCCGTGAATAGACGTCCGTGTCACGGCAGTTGACGTCGCCCTCGTAGTGCACCAGCCGCGAGGAGTCCCGGCCGCGGATCCACTCGGCCATCGCGGTGAGTCCGCGGCCGGTGCCGGCCTCGTTGCCGAGGGACCAGATGACGACCGACGGGTGGTTCTTGTCGCGTTCGACCATGCGGGCCGCACGGTCGAGCAGGGCCGGGGTCCAGCGCTCGTCGTCGACGGGGTTGTCCCGCCAGCGCTGCTCGGTGAAGCCGTGGGTCTCCAGATCGCACTCGTCGATCACCCACAGGCCGTACTCGTCGCACAGGGACAGGAAGGCGGGGTGGGGCGGGTAGTGGGAGGTGCGCACGGCGTTGATGTTGTGCCGCTTCATGAGCAGCACGTCCTCGCGCATGGTCGCCAGGTCGAGGGAGCGGCCCTTCTCCGGGTGCCACTCGTGCCGGTTGACGCCCTTGAAGAGGACCGGCCTGCCGTTGACCTTGATCAGGCCGTCGTCGAGCACGACCGTCCGGAAGCCGATCCTGAGCGGCACCCGCTCGCCCTCGGTGGCCAGCACACCGTCGTACAGGTGCGGTGTCTCCGCGGTCCACGGCCGCACCGGGACCGTCACCGGCTCGCCGGTCGCGACGTCGATACCCAGGTCCGGCACGGTGACCCGGCCGTCCACGTCCGAGTCGACGCGCAGGGTGCCCTCGCCGGTGACATGGTCGTAGGAGGCGTGCACGAAGAAGTCGAGGACGGCGCCCGCCGGCCGGTGCAGCAGGGTCACATCACGGAAGATGCCGGGCATCCACCACTGGTCCTGGTCCTCGAGGTACGAGCCCGCCGACCACTGGTGCACCCGGACGGCCAGCACATTGCCGGCGGGCCTCAGCAGCCGGCCGATCGCGAACTCGTGCGGCAGCCGGGAGCCCTTGAACTCGCCGATGTCCGTGCCGTTCAGCCAGACGCGGGCGCAGGACTCCACGCCGTCGAAGCGCAGCACCGCGCCCCCGTCCGACGGCCAGTCGGAGGGCAGGTCGAACACGTGCAGATGGTCGCCGGTGGGGTTCTCGGCCGGTACGTGGGGCGGGTCGACCGGAAAGGGGTAGAGATGGTTGGTGTAGATGGGTGAGCCATGGCCCTGCAGGACCCAGTGGCCGGGGACGGAGACCTCCGCCCAGTCGCCGGCGTCGAAGCCCGGCTCGGCGAACGAATCGTCCTCGGCGTCGGCGGTGGCCGACACGCGGAGACGCCAACTGCCGTTCAGGGAAAGAGATGTGGCGTCCGAGGAGGCGTACCAGGCCCGGGGCGGCAGTGCCCCCGAGCCGGGTGCCACGTCCTCAACGTAATCGATGGCCGTCGTCGTGGTGCGAAAAGACATCGGTCTCCTTGCTCAGCCCTTGATGCCGGTCTGTGCGATCCCCTGGACCAGCCACCGCTGGAGGAAGAGGAAGACGAACAGCAGGGGCAGGATGGAAATGGCGGTGGCCATGAAGATCAGGTGGTAGTTGACGGTCTGGTTGGTCGTGTACGAGGAGAGCGCGACCTGGACCGTCCAGGCGCTGGGGTCCTGGCCGATGACCAGCGGCCACAGGAAGGAGTTCCAGCCGTTGATGAAGGTGATCGTGGCGATCGCCGCGAAGAAGTTCAGCGAGTTGGGGACGACGACACGCCAGTACGCGCCCCAGTATCCGAGCCCGTCCACGCGCGCCGCCTCCTCCAGCTCCTTCGGGAACCCCAGGAAGTACTGCCGGAAGAGGAAGCAGGTGAAACCGCTGAACAGGCCCGGAATGATGAGACCGCGGTAGCTGTCCACCCAGCCGAGGGACGAGACCAGCACGAAGCTGGGCACGAAGGTGACGGCGGCCGGGACCATGAGGGTCACCAGCACCGCGTAGAAGATCTTGTTGGCGTGCCGGTAGGGGATGCGGGCCAGGCCGTAGCCGGCGAGCGAGCACACGAAGAGCGTGCCGACCGTGTGGAGTACGCCGACGACCAGTGAGTTCACCATCGACTGTCCGAAGTCGACCGTGGTATCGGCGAACGGCTCGGTGATGTTGCCCCACTGGATGTGGGTGGGGAAGAACTTCCAGTTCTCGCCGGTGATCTCCGGATCGGTCGAGAGGGCGTTGCGGATCAGCAGATAGAACGGGACGAGGAAGAAGCACGCGGCGACGCTGATGGCGACGTACAGGCCGGTGGAGCTCATCACCCCGCCACCGCGCCGGACGCGGCGCTCCGGGACAGTGGTCACTGGGACTGGTCACCCCTTCCGAAGCCCATGATCCTGCCCTGGAACAGGGTCACGACGCAGATCAGCAGGGTCAGGATCACCGCTCCGGCACTGCCCGCACCGTAGTTCTGGTTCTGGCCGAGTGCCGTGTAGTAGAGCTCGACGAGCGGCGGACGGCCCCACGTGGTCTTGGACAGCAGATTGAAGAACTCGTCGAAGGCCTGGTAGGCGGCCACGAGCAGCAGCAGGATCACGGCCGTCGAGGTGGCGCGCAGCTGCGGCAGCGTGATGTGGCGGAAGGTCTGCCAGCCGGGCTTCGCGCCGTCGATCGCGGCGGCCTCGTACAGCTCCCGCGGGATGTTCTGCAGCGCGGCCAGGAACAGGATCATGTAGAAGCCGGACTGCAGCCACAGCCGGGCGGTGAGGATGACCAGCCAGTACCAGGGCGGGTCGGGGTTGGCGAGCCAGGCGACGTTGTCCACGCCGAACCAGCCGATGACGGTGTTGGCCAGGCCGAAGCGTACGCCGTTGAAGATGGACATCTTCCAGATCAGCGAGGCGGCGACATAGCTGCAGGCCGTCGGCAGGAAGAACACCGACCGGTAGAACGCCCGCATGAAGCGCAGCCGGTTCACCAGCAGCGCCAGGCCGAGCGAGACCGCCCAGGTGGTGGGCACGATGAACGCGGCGAAGGCGGTGAAGGTGCCCAGCGAGCCGGTGAAGTTGCTGTCCGTCAGCATCTGCCGGTAGTTGTCCAGGCCGACGAAGTCGCTGGGTGTCACGGTGAAGCGGGCCTCGAAGAAGCTGAGGTAGACGCTCCAGCCGATGGGGATGTAGACGAAGACGATCAGCCCGATGAGGAACGGGCTGGTGAAGAGCCAGAAGTTGAAGGTGCGGGTGCCCCGCGGCCCCCGCCGCGGCCGGGTCTTGGTGACCTTGGCCGGGGCGGGGCTCGCGAGGCCACGTGTGGTGGTCGTCGACATGTCGTGGTCCGTGTCCGTCGGGCGGTCTATCCGAAGAGCTTCTTGAGCTCGGCACCGACCGTCCTGTCGCACGTGTCGAGCGCGGCCTCGGGGTCACCGCCCTTGCGGACGCAGTCGGCGAAGACGTTCTCCGTGGCGGTGATCATGGCCTGGGTCCAGCCGATGTTGTCGAAGTGCCCGTACTCGTCGAAGAGCTTCACGCCCTCCGCCGGCAGGCCCGACTTCAGCTTGGTGGCCGACTGCGCGATGGAGGTGCGCGGCGGGATGTGGAAGCCGTACGAGGTCGCCCAGTCCTCCTGGTACTTCTTCTGGTCGATCCACAGCCACTTCACGTACTCCTTGGCCGCGTCGACGTTCTTGCCCTTGGCGTTGACGAACATCGACCAGCCGCCGTTGTAGACGGACGGCTTGCCCGCGTCGGTGACCTTCGGGAACGGCATGATGCCGAGATCGTCGCCGAGGGTCTGCTGGAACTGCGGCATGGCCCACATGCCGCAGAACTGGATGGCGCACAGGCCCTGGTTGAGCGCGGAGGGGTCCCAGTAGTCGGCGGGGGCGTCGAGCAGCAGGTGACCGCTGGTGAAGAGCTTGCGCATCTTCTTCAGCCCCTCGACCACGCCGTCGGTGTGGTAGGCGATCTCGTTCTTCGCGTCGAGGGTGTCGGCGCCGGCCGACCAGATCAGCGGGTTGATGACCGCGTGCAGGTCGTTGCCGAGGAACAGGCCCTTCACCTTGCTCGTGGTGAGCTTGGCGGCGGCCTCGATCAGCTCGTCGAGGGTGGTGGGCGCCTGGATGCCCGCCTTGTCCAGGAGCGACTTGCGGTAGAAGAAGAATTGCGGGTCGTCGATCATGCGGACGCCGTAGATCTTGCCGTCCACCGTGTGCGACGTGATGTCGGCCTGGTTGAAGTCGGACTTGACCGGCTCGATGAGGTCGGTCAGATCGGCCACCTGACCGCTCTTGACGAGCTGGAGCTGCGGGTGGAACTCGAACAGGTCCGGCGCCTGGTCGGTGAGCAGCGAGGCGAAGAGCTTGCTCTCGAAGTTGGAGCCGGTGATCCACTGCGTGGTGACACTGGCGTCCTTGTACGCCTTCGCGTACCGCTTGATCGCCTGCTCGGTCCCCGCCTCGCCGTACGCGTGGAAGTACTGCACGAGATTCTTGCCCGAACCGGAGCCGCCCCCACGGCCGTTGTTGCTGCCGCACGCGGCCAGCGTGCCGGCGGCGGCCATGCCCGCGGCGGCGCGGAACAGTGATCTGCGGGACCAGTTGCTGTTGCTCATTGCCGACATGCTGACGTCCTTGTCTCGAAGCGCGGCGGTGGCTGTGGCTGCGGCTCTACGGCTTCGGCCAGATGGCTCGGATGTGCTGTGCGGTGCGGGACGTTAACCTTCGGCTAAGGCTTCAGCAAGGGGTTGGACGAAGTCTGTTCGAAGAGTTGTATCCGGTTCGGAATCCCGAACACACTGGAGTGGCAAGGGAGTTGAGGCCGCTGGGTCAGGGAGGTGGCCGGCGGCCCTCGGTCCAGGGGTGTTACTGCCTGGTCCAGGCCTCGTTGGTGCCGCCGTTGCAGCTGTAGAGAACCACGGCGCTGCCGTCGGTGGTCGCCTGTCCGCCGACGTCCAGGCACTTGCCGGTCGCCTCGTTGACGATCTGGCCGTGGGGGTGGCCGCCGAGGAGGGCGGGGCGGACATCAGGGGGCCGGCGACGGCAAGGGCGGCCGCGGCGGTCAGGAGGACCGGTCTTCTGGTGCGGGAAGTCGTGGAGTGGGGAGTCGTGGTGCGGGGGTTGGGAGCTGTTGCCCGTTAACTGGGCATGAGTGTGTTCTGGCGTGTATGAGCGGGTGTCTTGATCACGGCACCCGCGAACCCCAAAGGGAGCGGATGTTCGCCCGCCGAATGGGTGACCTTTGCCAGCGGCGGTCGTTGGATGCGAGGGGAGGGACTTCGATCTGCGGGCGGGGGTGAGGGGGTGGGCGGGCTGAGGGAGCTGGCGGCGTCGTTTGTCGTGCCGGTCCCCTCGGGTGTCGCGATCCGCGACCGGCTCAGGGCCCTCACTGCCGCGGACGAGCAGGTGTTGCGCCTGGTCGGCGAGCATCTGGGCACGCTGGCGTCCCGTGATCTGAAGGCGCGGTGCGCGGCCGGCCTGGAGCACGACAGTGATGCATGGGCGGAGCGTAAGCGGGCCGTGAGCGATGAGTCCTCGTCGCGTTGGGCGGGCAGCATCACCAAGGCGTCGCACGATCAGTGGGCGCTGGCCCGGCGTGGCCAGCTCGCGCACATCCAGGGCCTGGAGGCGGGAGTGCGGACGATCGCCCACCGGCTGTCCCTGCCGGTCGGGCAGAAGGGCACCAAGGGTGTTCCGGGCGGCTACCGCAGCAGGCAGGAGTGGTTCGCCAAGACCCGCCGCCTGCACCTGCTGGGCGACCGGCTCAAGGCTGCGCGGGCCGACCGTGAGGCCGGTGTCGTGCACGTGGTGCGCGGCGGGAAGCAGTTGCTGCGCACCCGGCACCACCTGCGGGCGGCGCAGCTCACCGAGTCAAAATGGCGGCAGCGGTGGCGGGCCGAGCGCCGGTTCCTGCAGGCCGACGGCGAGTTGGGGAAGCGGCACGGCAACGAGACCATCCGCGTCACCCCGGACGGAGAGGTCTCCCTCAGGCTCCCGGCGCCGCTGGCGCATCTGGCGAACGCCCGGCACGGCCGGTACGTGCTCACCGCCCGGGTGCGCTTTGCGCACCGGGCCGAGCAGTGGCGCGACCGCGTCAGCGCCAACCGGGCGGTCGCCTACCGCATCCACGAGGACACCATCCGGGGCCGCTGGTACCTGACCGCGTCCTGGACCATCCCACCAGTGAAGACCGTGCCGCTGGAGGCAGCCCGCACGGGCGGCCTGGTCGGCGTCGACACCAACGCCGACCACCTCGCCGCCTGGCGCCTGGACGAGCACGGCAACCCCGTCGGCCAGCCACTGCGCTTCGGCTACGACCTGACCGGCACCGCCGGCCACCGCGACGCGCAGGTACGCCACGCGCTGATCCGCCTCCTGCACTGGGCCAAACGCCGGAATCTCGCAGTCGCCGTCGAAGACCTCGACTTCACCGCGGAAAAGACCCGGGAGAAGCACGGGCGGCGCAAACGCTTCCGCAAGCTCATCTCCGGCATGCCCGTGGCCAGGCTGCGGGCCCGGCTGGTGTCCATGGCCGCCGAACTCGGCATCACCGTCATCGCCGTCGATCCGGCCTACACCTCCAAGTGGGGCGCCCAACACTGGCAAAAACCTCTCACCAGCAAGAACCGCAAAACCACCCGCCACGACGCAGCTGCCGTGGCGATCGGCAGGCGCGCCCTGGGGCACCCGATCCGGCGACGGACGGCACCGCCCCCGCACAACCAGAGCGATCGTGCGGGGCATCGGACCGTCCAGGCCCGACCAGGCACCTCGGGGCGTGAGGGAAACCGCCCCCGCATCCCCGGACCACGGACACGATCCGTCGGCACTGGACGCGGCGCGAACGCGGTGGACCAGAATGCCCAACACCGTTCGGGGCATTCGGCTGAGCATGAGTTCTGGCAACAGGACTCACTCCCGCTCAGTCCTTAGGAACGGTGGTGCGCTTGCTTCCGTTCCTCTGCCCGACGTGCTGCAACGCCCCTTCCAGCGCGAACGTCGCCGCGCCCAGGGACACCGGGTCGGTGGGGATCGGGGAGAGGACGATCTCGGTGGCGGCCAGCGGCCGCCGCAGCGCGTGCCGGGCGACGGCCTCGCGCACCTCGCCGAGCAGCGGCTCGCCCAGCCGGGCGGCGACCCAGCTGCTGAGCACGACCACCTCGGGGTTGAGGAGATTGATCAGATCGGAGATGCCGGCCCCGAGGTAACGGGCCGTGTCCCGCACCACCTTGACCGCAACCGGGTCGTGCGCGGCGACCGCGCGCGCCAGCGCGTCGATCGTGGCCGTCTGGTCCTCGGGGTGCAACAGCGGGCTCTGCGGGCTCAGTTCACGCAGGTTCTGCATGATGCCGGGCGCGCCGACATAGGTCTCCACACAGCCGTGGTTGCCGCAGTGGCACAGCCGCCCGTCCAGGACGAGCGTGGTGTGCCCCCATTCGCCGGCGCTGTTGCTGACGCCGCGGTGCAGCCCGCCGCCGAGCGCCAGTCCGGCGCCGACTCCGGTACCGAGGTTCACCACCACGGCGTCCCCGCGCCCGCGCGCCGCCCCGAACCACAGCTCGGCGACCGCGCAGGCGCGCAGCGGGTTGTCCAAGTACAGCGGATAGGCGATGTGTTCGGAGAGCAGATCGAGCAACGGCACGTCGTGCCAGTCCCAGTTGGGGGCGTACTCGGAGACACCCGTGTCGCGGTCCACCTGGCCCGGCACGCTCACCCCGACGCCGAGCACCCGCGCCGCCTCCACCCCGGCCTGCGCGACCACCGAGCCGACGGCCGCCGCGACATGGCCGACCACCTGCTCAGGGCGGCTCTCGCCGGGCCGCATGTCCTCGTCGGCGCGGGCCAGGACGTTCAGCGCGAGGTCGAACAGCTCGACATGGACGTACGTCTCCGCGATGTCGACGCCGATCAGCGCGCCTCCCGCCGCGTGGACGGCCACGAGACCCCGGGGGCGACCCCCCGCCGAGTCCTCGAAACCGACCTCTGTGATCATACGGAGGTCGAGCAGCTCACCGACGAGCGTGGCGACCGTGGCCAGGCTCAGTCCGGTGGCGGACGCCAGCTCCTGCCGTGAGGTGGGCGACGCGGCGATGATCTGGCGCAGCACCTCGTAGCGGTTCGCGGTGCGGATGTCACGTGATGTGCGCTTCACGGAGTTGCCCCTCCCATCCCGTCCAGGCCGGGCCGGGCACATCGGCACCGGCGCGGCGCAAGGCTATGGGCTGCGGAGGAATTTCGACAAGGGGTTAGGAAAGGGGGTTTATGAAGTCGGCCACCCGGGGCATCCCGAAGTCAGTCGCCCAGGGCGTCCCGTACGAAGGAGTTGGCGAACTTGCCACCGGGGTCGAGGGCTTGGGCCAGGGCCCGGAAGTCGGCCATGCGGGGGTAGCGCCCACGCACCACCGTGGCCGGGACGGTGAACACCTTGCCCCAGTGCGGGCGCGGATCGAAGACGTCCAGGGCCTCCTCCACCCGGCGGACGACCGGGAGCACCGCCGCCGTGTCCGCGATCCAGGTGAAGTGCAGGGCGACCGAGTCACGACCGTGGGCCGGGCCGAGCCACTGCGGGTCGGCGGCGACCGTACGCACTTCGCAGGTCTGCAGCACGGGAGAGACTGCCTCGCGTACGGCGTCGAGCGCGTTCAGGGCGTCGACGGCGGCCGACCGCGGCAGCAGATACTCCGACTGGAGCTCGTCACCGCTGCTCGGCGTGAACTCGGCCCGGAAGTGCGGCAGCCGCTCGTGCCACGGCCCCGGCACCCCCAACTGCTCGGTGCAGTTGACCGCGGGCATCCCCGGCACCGGGTGCAGCGCCTCGGTCGCGGGCGCGGCCCACGGGAAGTGTGCGGGCGGCTGGTCGGTGCGCCGCTTGAGCCACACCTGCCGGAAACCCGGCTTGCGCCAGTCGGTGAACAGACTCACGCTGTACGCCGACGCCGCCACCGTCTCGAAGTCCAGCCCGGCGAGCGGCAGTTCGGTGAAGACATGCTGCTCGACCTCGTACGCCGGCTCCAGGTCGAGGATGAGCGCCGTCACCACGCCCAGCGCGCCCAGCGAGGTCACGGCCCCGTCGAAGCCCTCCTGCCCCCGCGCGATCGACACCGGCGAGCCGTCCGCCGTGACCAGCTCCACCTCGCGTACGGCCGCCGCGAGCGGGCCGTTGCCGACCCCCGAACCGTGCGTGCCGGTCGCCACCGAGCCGGCCACCGAGATGTGCGGCAGGGAGGCCATGTTGGGCAGGGCGAGGCCGTGTGCGTGGACCGTGCGGGCCAGTTCCGCGTACCGGACGCCGCCCGAGACGCGTACCGTACGGGCCTCGGTGTCCACGTCGAGCACCTCCCGCAGACCGGCGATCGACAGCAGGACGCCGTCGGGGCCCGGGTCGGCGATCTCGTTGAAGGAATGGCCGCTGCCCAGCACTCGCACCCTTGAGCTCCCGCCCACCAGGGCCCTGAGCGCGTCGAGCGAGCCGGGCCGGTGCAGCTCACCGGCCGTGTAGGTGATGTTGCGCGCCCAGTTGGTGACCGTCTGCGTCATCCCTGTCGTCCTCCCGGTGAGTGCGTCCATTGACCCTCTCATCTGCCCCGACCTACCGTAGAGAACGGTTGCTGTCGGTGCGTCACCGAGCCGGAAGGGCCCTTCCTTGCCCGAGCGTCTCCAGGCCATGTTCGCCATGAAGGCCGAGAACGTGCCGCACGTCTTTCCGCCGGAGGTGCTCGCGCGACTGCGTGAGTGCGTGGAAATCGATCCCACCGCGGTGGCCGAGGACTTCACCGACCCACGGCTGCGGGAGGCGCTCGCCCGCACCGAGGTCCTCGTCACCGGCTGGGGCTGCCCCCGCCTGGACGCGGCGGCCCTGGACGCGGCCCCGCGGCTGCGCGCGGTGCTGCACGCGGCCGGCTCGGTCAAGGGCTTCACCACGCCCGAGGTGTGGCGGCGCGGCATCGCGGTCTCCTCGGCGGCCGCGGCCAACGCGCTGCCCGTCGCCGAGTACACCCTCGCGATGATCCTGCTCTCCGGGAAGGGCGTCTTCGCCTTCCGCGACGAGCTCCGCACCCGGCGTGCCTTCCCCTACGGCGACATCGTCCCCGGCATCGGCAACTACGGCCGCCGCGTGGGCATCGTGGGCGCCTCCCGCATCGGCCGCCGCCTGATCGAACTGCTGCGCCCGTACGACCTGCGGGTGAGCGTCGCCGACCCGTACATCGACGAGGCAGAGGCCGCCCGGCTGGGTGTCCCCCTGCTGCCGCTCGACGACCTCCTGCGCACCGTGGACACCGTCACCGTGCACGCCCCGGAGACCCCGGAGACCCGGCACCTCCTGGGCGCCCGTGAACTGTCCCTGATTCCCACCGGATCGGTCCTCGTCAACACCGCCCGCGGCTCCCTGGTCGACCACGACGCCCTCATCGCCGAACTGCGCGCCGGACGCCTGACCGCCGTCCTGGACGTCACCGACCCCGAGCCCCTGCCCCCCGACTCACCCCTCTTCGACCTGCCCAACGCCTTCATCACCCCGCACCTCGCGGGTTCCCAGGGCAATGAGCCGGCCCGCCTCGGCCTCACCGTCGTAGAGGAAGCGGGCCGGCTGCTGTCCGGCGAGGCTCTGCGGCACGCGGTCGACCCCACGGTTCTGGAACGGGTGGCGTGAGCGGCGCGCCGTAGCGGGCGGGAGGCTCCGCGTCGACTGTCTCACGGGTCCTTGGCGGCGCTGTCCGGTCGCCGCGGCCATCGGTTCCAGGGTCCTGACGGCGAAGCGCGAGCTGGACCACGTGGTCAATGCCCACGCCCGTGCCCCGGAGAAACAGGCCGCAGCCGAGGGCCGTGCGCCGACGCGGTCGCCGTGGTGGGCGGGGCTGGGAGGACGAGCACTACCGGGGCTGCACGACCCGCGTCGCGCACGGTCTGCACCGCGCGGGCTCGCGGCTGGTCCCGGTGGGCCGGCCACCGCTCGGCCCCGGCATGCCCGCCACCGTCGTCGACCACCACGGTGAGGGCGGGGCCTGCGCCCTCACCGGCCACCTCCCGTCGGTCGGCCACCACCGCATCGCCCACCTCGGCTGCGTCCGCGGCCACGACGACATCCCCATGGCCCACGATGTCCACCTCTCCCTCACCGCCGTCCACGTCCCCAAGAGCACCCCGGGTGGCTGCGGATTTCGTTGTACAGGGCGGCATATACTGCCGTGATCGGCAATTATCTGGTCAAGGTGCCGCGATATCGATAGCGTTAGCGCATGGCCTCCGATTCACTGCCCGCCCTCCTGCCGACGACCGACCTCACCCTCCCCCAAGCTCTCGACTCCGCTCGAGCAGGGGGGACCCCCATCGTCGCCTGCGCGAGCAGGACAGCCAGGACCGGGGCGAGCTGAACGCGATCCTGGATGCCGGTTTCGTCTGTCACCTCGGTGTGGTCGTCGAGGGGCGGCCGCTGGTCGTGCCGACCGTGTACGGGCGTGACGAGCGGGAGCTGTATGTGCACGGCTCCGTGGCCAGCCGCAGTCTCGCGGGAGGTGCGCCCGTGTGCGTCACCGTCACCCATGTCGACGGCCTGGTCCTCGCCCGGTCCGTCTTCGAGCACGGGGTCGACTACCGCAGCGCCGTGATCCACGGCGAGGCCCGCCAGGTCACCGACCCCGAGGAGAAGCTCGCGGGCCTCGCCCGGCTCACCGAGCACGCGATGCCGGGGCAGTGGTCGTACGCACGGCGGCCGAACCGCCG
The DNA here is from genome assembly GCF_025642155.1 of Streptomyces sp. HUAS 15-9. Classification (NCBI taxonomy): domain Bacteria; kingdom Bacillati; phylum Actinomycetota; class Actinomycetes; order Kitasatosporales; family Streptomycetaceae; genus Streptomyces; species Streptomyces qianjiangensis. Next base: position 7,012,946 of record NZ_CP106798.1, read on the forward strand.
GGAACTCGCCGCCACCACCCTGCTCGCCCTCTCCCTCGAACAGGCCTCCGTCAAGATCCGCACCGGCCCGCCCGACGACGGCGACGGACCCGACGCCGAGCTCGGCCTGTGGGCCGGAACCCTCCCCCTGACCTCGGTCTGGGGAGCCCGGGTGGCCGATCCGGCGCTGCCCCCGGACATCGCCGTACCAGAACACGTGGCGCGGCGCGAGGGGACCCGGCACGGCTGACCCACGGGTGGGGGCATACCGTGAGGAGCCGAACGCCTGAGCCGGGAGGAGATACGGGATGGGCAGCCGCACCGCGCTGGTCGAGGATCTGATGGAGAGGTTCCCGCATGTTCCGCGGGAAGCCGTCTTCAAGGAGGACCTGCTCCGGGGCGGGGTCGCCTTCGACGCGTCGGCCCTCTCCGACAACGAGAGCGGCGAGGTCAAGCCGAAGTCGTACTTCATCTTCTCCTTCGACCACGGCACCCTGCCGGAACTGGGCGAGGCCGCGCTCAGGCGGCCCCCGGAGGAGATCATCCTCACCGGTGGGCCGTACGACCTGCGGCGCACCGTCGTGTCGGTGCGGGTGAACCCGACCTCGCCGTACCGCGTCGCCGCCGACGACGAGGGGCTCCTGGGGCTCTACCTCGACGGCAAACGGATCGCCGACGTCGGTGTCCCGCCGATGCCGGAGTACTACCGGCACAAGCTCGCCAACGGGAAGTCCGTGATGGAGGTCGCCCCGACCATCCAGTGGGGCTACCTGATCTACCTCACCGTCTTCCGGGTCTGCCAGTACTTCGGCGCCAAGGAGGAGTGCCAGTACTGCGACATCAACCACAACTGGCGCCAGCACAAGGCGGCCGGGCGGCCGTACACCGGGGTCAAGGACGTGGAGGAGGTCCTGGAGGCGCTCGAGATCATCGACCGGTACGACACCGCGAAGGCGTCCACCGCCTACACGCTGACCGGCGGCGCGATCACCAAGACCGTCGCCGGGCGCGACGAGGCCGACTTCTACGGGCACTACGCCAAGGCCATCGAGGAGCGGTTCCCCGGGCGCTGGATCGGCAAGGTCGTCGCGCAGGCGCTGCCGCGTGACGACGTGCAGCGGTTCAAGGACTACGGCGTGCAGATCTACCACCCCAACTACGAGGTGTGGGACCGGCGGCTGTTCGAGCTGTACTGCCCGGGCAAGGAGCGCTACGTCGGCCGCGACGAGTGGCACAAGCGGATCCTGGACTCGGCCGAGATCTTCGGCGCGCGCAACGTCATCCCCAACTTCGTGGCCGGCGTGGAGATGGCCGAGCCGTTCGGCTTCACCACCGTCGACGAGGCGATCGCCTCCACCACCGAGGGCCTGCGATTCTTCATGTCGCACGGCATCACGCCCCGCTTCACCACCTGGTGCCCGGAGCCGACCACCCCGCTCGGCAAGGCCAACCCGCAGGGCGCCCCGCTGGAGTACCACATCCGGCTGCTCCAGGCCTACCGCCAGACCATGGAGGACTTCGGGCTCTCCTCGCCCCCCGGCTACGGCCTGCCCGGCCCCGGCCGCGCGGTCTTCTCGGTGAGCTCCTTCATGGACAGCCTCCCGGCGGTGGACACGGCGGAGGAGTCGGCGCAGGTGTGACCCCGGAGGAGGCGTCGCGGAAGTCGAATTCGGCAGGGGGCGGCGCTCGGTGGCCTTCGCCCTGTACGGTGTCCGCGACCTCGATGCGCGGTCGCCGTACCGGGTGGAGACTACGGCCCTGCGGTCAACTCAATGACGGTGAGCGGGTGTTGCGTGACGGAGTGAAACCGGTCGCGCGACGGACGGTCACCGGATCTGAACAGGCCGCTTGTCAGTTGTGTCGGAGACGTGAAAAGCTCTTGCTCTGCCGCGAGGTTCCCCCCGACTCCATTGCCAATATGGCGAGTTGACCTCGCTCGTGGATGCAGGAGACCCATGCCCGACCTGCCGACCCCCCAGGACGCCACCGAGGCCGCGCTGTTCTCCGAGTGCTGGGACGCGGTGCTCTCCTACGCGGACCTGTGCACGTCCGGCTCCATCGCGGCCAACCAGCTGGCCACCGAGGCGTTCGCGCTCGGCCTGCGCGAGGCCCGCGCGGCCCAGTCCGCACCCGTGCGCGCCGCGGGCCGCCGCACCGCGCCCCGGCTGCCGATGATCCCGCTGCTGCTCACCGCCGTACGCACGACGGCGGCCGGCTGGGAGGCCGACGGCGTCGGTCACAAGCTCGACCCCGACCTGCGGCTGTGGCTCAACTCCGACAACGCCACCCGCTACACCGGCCCGCCGCTGCAGCGCCCGGTCGCCCTGCGGGGCCTCAGGGACATGCAGGAGGCCGACGCGTCGCTGCTGTGGCTGGCCGAGGTGGAGGCGCTGCCGCTGCCCGCCGTGGCCCGCCGCCTGGGCCTCGACCCGGCCGCCGCGGCCCAGGAACTCGACCAGGTGCGCGGCCTGTTCCGGGACCGCTGCCATCGCGCGCACCTCGACACACCGATGACCGCGCAGTGCCGCAGCTACGCCCGGCTGCTCGACGCGGTCACCCGCTCGCCCGCCGCCGACACCCCCGAGGACCTCTCCCGGCACCTCGCCACCTGTGTGCAGTGCGCGGAGGCCGCCGCCTGTCTGCGTCTGCACGGCGGCGGACTGCCCGCGGCGCTGGCCGGCGGAGTGATCGGCTGGGGCGGCCTCGCCTATCTGGAGCGGCGCCGCCGGGCCGCCGAGGTACGACTGGGCGCGGGCGGCCCCGCGAGGGCGGCGGACCCGGACAACGGCGACCCGAAGGAGGGGGCGGGGCGCAGCCGCGTCCTGCGCAACGGCCTGCTGGCCACCGCCGTGCTGCTGTCGGTCCTCGCGCTCGGCGTGTCGATGATGCCGTTCGGCGGCTCGGGCGACGACGTCGCGGCCGCCCACGACGACCGTGAGCCGGTCTCCGACCTCGACCCCTCCCTGCCGTCCACCGACCCGCTCCCGTCGGCGTCCGCCGCCACCAGCCCCTCCGCGAGCCGGACGGCGGCCAAGTCCGGCCACAAGAACCCCGACCCGGAACCCCAGGGCTCCTCCTCGTCCGCCTCCGAGAGCACCGAGCCGTCCCACCACGCCTCCACCACCGCGGGGCCCGGCTGCCGGGTCGAGTACGACCAGGTGAACGAGTGGAACAACGGCTTCCAGGCCACCGTCACCGTGACCACCGCCGAGGCCCTCGGTGGCTGGCGCGTCTCCTGGTCGTTCCGCGACGGCCAGCAGGTCGGCCAGATGTGGGACGCCACCGTCAGCCAGAACGGCTCCCGGGTCACCGCCACCGCCGCCGACTACAACAAGTCGGTCGCCGCACACGGCACCCTGTCCTTCGGCTTCGTCGGCTCCTGGAGCGGCAAGAACTCCGCGCCGTACGGATTCAGGCTGAACGGCAGCGCCTGCACCCACGGTTGAGACGCCCGCGGCCCACCGGGGATCCCGCGCGCGGTGCGGGGTCACCGGTGGGCCGTGCGGGGGTCGGCAGCTCGCCTTGTCCGCCCGTCAGCAACTCGACTTGTAGAAGTACTTGCTGACCGCCGGGTCGTTCATGTTCGCCTTGGTGATGGCGACCATGTTGGTGCCGACCGACTTCTCGACCTTCTTGCCCTCGAAGGCCGCGGCGAGCTGATCGACCGCCTGCCTGCCGATCGCCGCGGGATCCTGGGCGACCAGAACCTGCAGAGTGCCCGCCTTGAGCGCCTCGACCTCGTCGGGCTCGGCGTCGAACGCGGCGACCTTCACCTTGCCCTGTTTGCCGGCCTGCTTGAGGCCGGTGGCAATGCCCGTGCCGGTGTTGGTGTTGCCCGCGAAGGCGCCTCCCAGGTCGGGATGGGCCGCCAGCGTCGACTGGATCTGCGAGGCCGCGGTGGCCGGCAGGTCGTTGTCGTAGAGGGTCGGCAGCACCTTGATGTCCGGGTACTTGGCCATCTCCTCGGTGAAGCCCTTGATCCGGGCGTCCGTGGTGGAGACACCCGGCTTGACGCTGATGACGATGACCGAGCCCTTCTCGTTCATCAGCTTGGCGAGCGCGTCGGCCGCCACCCGTCCGCCCTTCTCGTTGTCGGACGAGATACGGGTGATGCCGATCGAGGAGTCGGTGACCGTGGTGTCCACGAGCGCGACCTTGGTCCCGGACGACTGGATCTGCTTGAGCGACGGCGTCAGCGCGTTGGTGTCGACCGGGGAGATCAGCAGCCCGTCGGGCCGGGACGCCGCCACCGAGTCGAGCAGCGGACGCTGGACCGACACGTCCCACTGCGCGGAGCCGTCGGCACCGAAGTCCATGCCCTTGGCCCTGGCCTCGGCCTGCGCGGCACAGGTCATGGTGATGTAGAACGGGTCGCTCTTCACGCCCGTGATCAGCCTGACCTTCTTGTGGGCGGCGCCTCCCGCCGACCCCGAACCCCCGCCGCTGTCCGACGAACCGCACGCGGCGGCGCCTGTCAGGACCAGTACGGCGCCCACGGCGACCAGCACCCTGCGCCTGTTGCGCATGCTCGGCATACTCGACATAACGGTGTCCTCCTTGGTCATGAGCGCTCCCGGCTCTTCCTGCGCATCTGGTCGATGTAGACGGCCGCGACCAGCACGACGCCCACCGCGACGTCCTGCCAGTACTGCTGGACGCCGATGACGATGAGTCCAGTGGTGAGCACGGCGGGGATGAAGACGCCGATCACGGTGCCCAGCACCGATCCGCGCCCGCCGAACAGGCTGGTGCCGCCGAGGACCACCGCGGTGATCACCTTCAGGTTGTCGGTGGAGTGCCCGGCGATGGACGTCGTGCCGTACGAGGCCAGCCACATCACCGCGCCCAGTCCGGCCAGCAGTCCCATCAGCCCGTACACCTTGATCAGATGCCGGCCCACCGAAATGCCCGCACGCCGTACGGCCGTCGGATTGGAGCCGATCGCGAGGGTGTGGCCGCCGAACCTCGTGCCGCCCAGCACCGCGCCGAACACCGCGGTGACCACCGCGGCGAGGACCACCAGCCACGGGATACCGAGCACCTTGCCGAAACCCAGGCTGTTCTGCAGATGGTTGGAGGCCGCACCGGCCGGATCCTGTCCACCGGTGGCGAGTTCGGCCAGCCCCAGCGCCGCGCCCAGACCGCCGAGCGTCACGATCAGCGGGGGCACCTTCCCGGTCGCCACCACGGCTCCCTGCAGCGCGCCCCAAGCGGTGCCCACGGCAAGGGCGATGACGACACAGACGGCGACCGTGCCCCAGCCGGAGGTGGCCCCGCCGTGGCTGATGTTGTACTTGCCCGCCGCCACCGCGGCCAGGACCAGCACCGAGCCGATCGACAGATCGATGCCCGCGGTGATGATCACGTACGTCATGCCGACGCCGAGGACCAGATAGATGGCCGCGTTGACGGCGATCTGGGTGAGGTCGTAGGTGGTGAAGAACTTGCCGGGCGCGGCGACGGTGAAGAACGCGACCAGCGCCACCAGGATCACGAAGGTCCACAGTTCGCTGACGCCGGCCGCCCGCCTCAGCCATGCCGGTACCGCGATTCCTCCGCCCGCGGACCGGGGCGGGTCCGCCACCCGAGCGGTCTGCTGGACTTCCTTGCTGTCGGCGGTCATCGTGCGTCCTCCGATTCCGCCGCACCGGCCGAGCCGAGAGCCGCGTTCTGCTGCGCGGGGCCGTCCAGCGATCCGGTCATGGCCCCGACGAGTTCCTCGATGGTGGTGTCGGCCGCCGTGAACGAGGCGACCCGGCGGCCCAGTCGCAGCACCTCGACCCGGTCCGCCACCGACAGCACCTCGGGCATGTTGTGGCTGATCAGCACGGTACAGATGCCGCGGTCCGCGACCCTGCGGACGGTGTCCAGGACACGGGCGCGCTGTACGACACCCAGTGCGGCCGTCGGCTCGTCCATGAAGATGACCTTGTTGGCGAACGCGACCGCACGGGCCACCGCGACGGACTGCCGCTGCCCACCGGACAACGTTGTCACGGCGGCCGTGACGTCCTTCAGTTCGACGCCGAGTTCCGCGAACGCCCTGACCGCCTCCCGCCGCATCGCGGGCCGGTCGAGCACACCGATACGCCCCAGCAGGCCCCCGCGCAGGAGCTCCCTGCCGAGGTAGAGATTGGCCGCCGCGTCCAGATCGGGCGCCAGCGACAGATCCTGGTAGACGGTCTCCACCCCGAGGCGCTGCGCGTCCATCGGACCGGCGAACCGGACCGGCTCGCCGTCCAGCCGTATCTCACCGTCATCGGGGGTGAGCACGCCCGACAGGACGTTCACCAGAGTGGACTTGCCGGCACCGTTGTCACCGATCAGGGCGACGACCTCGCCGGGATATGCCGTGAAATCGGCGCCCTGGAGCGCCTGGACATGGCCGAAACGCTTGACCACACCATGTGCCGTGAGAAGTGGTTCCCTTGCAGAGGCCATGTTGTGCCCCCTGGTTGGTATCGTTAACAGTCCGTCGATTCTGGGAGGCCCGTGGGTGGGCGTCAAGGGTCGGGTACGAACGGGATTGTGGCGGGAGGACGCGGCGTGGCCAGCCGTCCCACGATGAAAGACGTAGCCGCGGCGGCGGGCGTCAGCGCCATGACGGTGTCCCGGGTCGTCAACGGTGACGCGTCGGTCGCTCCGCGCACCGCCGCCCGGGTGGAGGCTGCCGTCCGTCGGCTCGGCTACCAACGCGACGACGTGGCACGGCAGTTGCGCCGCGCCGGCCGGCCGAGCCAGACCATCGGGCTGATGGTCGACAACGTCGCCGACCCCTTCATGGCCGCGGTCGCGTCCGCCGCCGAGGACGTGGCCCGGCAGCGCGGCAGCACGGTGCTCATCGGCTCCAGCCACGACGACCCCCGCCGGGAACGGGAGGTCATCGCTGCCTTCACCGCGCGCCGCGTGGACGGGCTGATCCTCACCCCGGTCGCGGGCAGCCACCGCTTTCTGCGCTCTGCCCAGGCACGCGGCACCAAGATCGTCTGCGTGGACCGGGCCGCGCCGGGCCTGGAGGCGGACGCCGTCGTGGTGGACAACTTCGGCGCGGTGAAGGAGGCCGTCCGGCATCTGATCGCGCACGGCCACCGCCGTATCGCCTACCTCGGCGACAAGCGGGAGATCTGGACCGTGGGCGAACGCCACCGGGGCTATCTGGCGGCGCTGGAGGCCTCGGACATCGACGCCGATCCGGCGATCGTCCGGCACGGACTGAGGTCGGGCCCGGACGCCGCCAAGGCCGTCACCGAGATCCTCTCCGTGCCGGAGCCGCCCACGGCTGTCCTGGTCAGCAATGACATCGTCGCGTTCGGGGCGCTGGCCGTCCTGCCACCGGGCATCGCGTTCATCGGCTTCGACGACTTCGCCCTGGCCGCGCGGCTGACCCCGCCGGTCACCGTCATCGCCCAGGACCCGGTCGCGCTCGCGACGAACGCCGCGCATCTGCTGTTCGCCCGCATCCACGGGGACGACTCCCCGACGCGGACCGTCGTCATGCCCACCCGGCTGATTCCGCGGGGGTCGGGGGAGATCCCGGGGCCGTACCGCCGTTGATCAAGTGCTGATCGGCGCAAGCTTCCGGCATATCGCGCCGATCCCATCGTCTGATGAGAAGTTGACCCGGCAGTCGTTTCTACGCTGGCGAGGTGACGAAACAGCTGGTGGTGGATGGCGCGGGGGAACGGTGGGACTCGGCGGTCGCCGGGCACCTGCGGTGGATCCGCGGCCTGCTCGACGGTCTCAGGCTCCCGGCCGAGCGCCGGAGCACGCTGCGTCATCGTCTGCGCGCGGTCGAAGCGCGCGCCGCGGACCCGGAGTTGAGGGTCGCGGTGTTCGGCGAGGCGTCCAGCGGCAAGAGCACCCTGCTCAACGCCTTTCTGCAGCGCCGACTGCTGCCCTCCTCGGCCCGGGTGACCACGCACACCACGACCGTGCTGCGCCACCGGGACGGCGCCGAGGGCGTGGTGCTCCGTACCGCCGACGACGATGTGCTGACGTGGCCGTCCGCCGCGTTCGCCCGGTGGACGGGGCTGCGTCATACGTCCCGGCCGGGTGATCTGGAGAATGCCCTCGAGCGGGTGCTGACGACCGAATTGGCCGAGCAGGTACGGGAGTTGGAGGTACTGTCGCCCGTCCACCTGCTGGGCGGCGGTACGGCGGTGCTCGACACACCGGGGTTCAGCGTGACCGAACGGGGGCATCGGGAGCTGGCCGTGGCCGCCGCACGGCAGGCGGACCTGGCGCTGGTCGTGGTGCCCGCCGTCGCCGCGATGTCGATGACGCTGGTGGACTTCCTGAGCGGACCGCTGCTGGACCACCAGGACCGCTGCGCCTTCGTGCTCACCAAGGTCGACCTGCTCGACGAGGACGAACGGGCCGAGGTCGTCGAGGTCGTCGAGAACCGGCTGAAGGAACTGGGGATCGGCGATCCGGTGCTGCTGCCCTGTGCACCGGGGCAGGCGCTGAGGGAGATCACCACGACCGGTGGCCGTGCGCCCGACACGGAAGGGCATCTGGCGAGGTTCCTCGCCGTCGAGGCACGGATCGCGGAACTGGCCGCCGAGCGACGGCAGTTCGCCATCGCGGCCACGGTACTCGGGCTGCTCTCGGAACTGCTCACGGCGGTGGAGGAGTCCACGGAGTCCCAGCGTGCCGAACTCAGCCGCACGGAGCGCGGGTTGGCCGCCCTGTCCCTGCCGGACCTCCCGGCCTTTCTGGACACCTGGGCCCAGCGCACCCTGGACCGGGCCGGAAGCGAGCTGAGCCACGCCGCCTCGGCAGGCATCCCGGCGGCGTCCCGGGCGGCGCTCGAGACGAAGGTGGCCGACGCCGTCGCCGGAGACAAGATCGGCAACATGTCCGAGGCAACCGGAAACGTCTCCCGTATCGTCCGGCTCCACTTACGGGAGGAGGCCGAGCGGGCTGTGCGGACCGCGGCGGACCGGGCCGGCGAACTGCTGACCTCCGGAGCCGAGGAACTGGCGCGCGACTTCACCACCGAGTACAGCGCCCTGGCCGGGCTGGCCGGTGAGGTCTGGGCCGCGCCCGAGGCACCCGCGGTGCGGACGACCGACCTGCCCGCCCCCGACCTCTCCGACGTCGACGAGACGCTGACCGCGATCGGCACCCAGCTGAGCGCCAGCGACAACTGGCGCACCGGCGGCGGGGCTATGGCCGGAGCCCTGGCCGGCAGCCTGATCGCCCCCGGCATCGGCACCGTCATCGGTGGCGCGCTCGGCGCGCTCATCGGCAAACGCGGCAATGACGCGGCCCGCGAGCAGTTCCTGGAGCGGGCCCGCCCGATCATCGCCGCCGCGCACGAGGAGATCGGCACCCTCGTCGGCGACTCCCTGCTGCGCGTCCGCGCGGGCGTCACCGACAGCATCGCCGCCCTTCGCCGGCAGTACGAAGACGAGTGGGGCGCGGAGATCACCCGCCTCACTGCCGAGAACGACCGGCGGCGCGCCGAACTCGCCGCCGGCATCGCCGCCATGGAGGAGGCCGCCGACGGCGCCGGACGCCGCCGCGAAAAGGTCGCCGCACTGCGTGGCGAGGCCGCCCGCACCGTCCCCGACCCCGAGGAGCAGTGACCCCATGGACAACGGTTCCCCGCCCGTCGCCGGCACCCCGCCGCCCGTGCCCACCACCACCCACATCGCCGACGTCACCGCCGCCGCTCCCGGCTGGCTGCGCGAGGCCCGTCAACTGGCCGGGGACTACGGGCTGGACCGCATCGGCACGGCCCTGGAAGCCCTGGCCGCCGAACGCGGCAGGCAGTTCTTCCGGATTGCGGTGGTGGGCGAGTTCAACCGGGGCAAGTCCACCCTGATCAACCGGTTGATCGGCCGCGACCTGCTGCCGACGGGACCGCGCCCGGTCACTCGTGCCCCGGTGACGGTCCGGGCGGCCCAGGTGGAGTCGCTGCGGCTCACCTGGCCGGACGGGCACGACGAAGTGCGCGCTCTCGACGCCGAGGACCCCTGGGACGGTCTCATCGGCACCCTGCCCACCAAGAGGCCGCCGCACGGAGCGCAGTCCGAGCCGGCACCGCCCGAGCCCGCCGTGGTCGCCGCCGTGGCCGACACCTGGCTGACCGAGCTGGGCATCGAGCTCGTGGACCTGCCGGGTGCCAACTCCGGCAGCGAGGAACAGTTCGAACAGGTGCGCCGCACGGCCGCGGCCAGCGACGCCGTCCTGTTCGTCGTCTCCGCCGTGTCTCCCATGAGCAGCACCGAACACCGCCTCCTCCAGGAGGAGGTGCTGTGCCGCCACGTCCCGTTCACCGCCGTCGTGGTGACCATGCTGGACCTGCTCGCGCCCGAGGACCGCGAGGAGACCGTACGACACCTCAAGCAGCGTCTCGAGGACCTGCCCGGCACCCTTGCCGTGCTGCCGGCCCCGGAGCCCGGCGGCGGAGAGCCGGAGCTCGCGGCCCTGCGCTCGCTCGTCGAGGAGTTCGCCCGGGGCAGCGGCCGGGCGCTGTGGCGTGACCGGCGCATCGCCGCCCAGGTCGCCGACCACTGCGAGGCGATGACCGCGATCGCCGCCGAGGCCATCGCGGCCGACGGGCTGTCCCAGGCCGAGGCCGACGAGCGGGCCGCGCAGGCAACGACACTGCTGGAGAAGGAGGAACAGCGGTGGGAGCAGCTCCGCATCGACCTGACAGGACGTCAACTGGCCCTCACCGCCCGGCTGCGCGAACAGATCCAGCAGGACCGTGACGGTCTCATCGAGCGGCTGCGCTGGGAACTGGAACGCGCCCAGGACCCCGGTGACTGGTGGAAGCGGGACCTGCCCTTCCGGCTGCGGCACGAGCTGTCCCTGCTCGCCCAGCGGTCCGAACGCACCGCCCTGCCCGGTCTGACCGCCGACACCGAGTGGCTCGACACAGAGGTCGCCGGGCAACTGCCGGGTGCCTCGCCGACTCCCGTCCCGGCCTGGCTCGGACCCGCCGTGGAACCACAGCTCACCGGCGAGATCTCCGACCTGTCCAGGACTCGCCTCGCGACCCGGCTCGGCGCCCAGGGCGGCGCCATCGTCGGCTACTTCATCGCGCTGGCCCGTTCGGCGCCGATACCGATGATCTACGGCGCGGGATTCAGCCTGATCGGCGGCCTGCTGGCCGAGGGTGCCATCCGGTCCGCGACCGAACAGCAGCGCAACGAGGTCGACGCCGTACTCGTCCGCGTGGTCGACGACAGCACGGCGGCCTTCCTGCGGCAGGCCGTCGACCTGCTCGCGGACCTCTACACCGACGTGTTCGACCAGCTGCGCGAGTCCCGCGCGGTCTGGCACGACGCCAGACGAGCCGCGCTCGAAGCCCCGCCCGGGTCCGGCGTCGACTGGTCGGCACTGGCCCGTCCCGCGGCCGCCCTGACCGCACGTATCCGGGCCGAACTGCAGAAATGAAGGAGAGAGTGACGACCATGACCACCACGGAAGCCGTGGGTTACGGCGCCGCGGACGCCCAGCGCCTGCGGCTCATGGAGGTCTGCCGGCAACTCGGGAGCATCGCCGGGCAGATCGGCAACAGCGGGGCGGAATCCGTTGTGACCGCGCTGCTCGAACGGATGGACAGCGATGCCTTCCACGTGATGGTGGTCGGCGACTTCAACCGCGGCAAGTCCACCTTCGTCAACGCCCTCCTGGGCGCCCAGGTGCTGCCGGTCAAGGCGACGCCCGCCACCGCCGTCATCACCGAGGTCAAGTTCGGCGACCCCCCGGCCGCCCGGCTGTGGCGGGAGGACGCCGCGGAACCCGAGACCGTCCACCCCGAGGACCTCATCTCCCTGATCACCGTCAACAGCAAGGAACGCGACCAGCGCAACCCCTTCGTCAGGGCCGAGGTCATCTGGCCACTGGAGCTGTGCCGCCACAACGTGGTGCTCATCGACTCACCCGGCCTCAACGAGCACGCCAACCGCGACGAGATCACCCTCACCCACCTGCGCAAGGCCGACGCGGTGATCTTCCTCCAGCACGCGATCGCCCCCATGAGCATCAGCGAGTCGCAGTTCCTCACGTCCTACCTGGACGCACACGACCCCTTCTTCGTCTTCACCTACTTCGACGCCATCGAGGACACCGAGCGGGACGACGTGGTCGCCGGGGCGCGCCAGCGCATCGTCGGACTGCGCGGCGAGGACCGGGACGAGAACCGCTTCCACTTCGTCGACGCCAAGACCGCTTTGCGCGCCCGGATCGCAGGCGACGCCACCGGCTACCAGAACTCCGGTGTGGCCGACCTGGAACACGCCCTGGAACGCTATCTGGTGACGGACCGTCACAAGGTCAAGCTGCTTGCTCCGGCCCGTGCCCTGCGCGGCCTCGCGCGCGAGCTCGACCGCAACATCCCGCACGAACTCGCCCTGCTCGACACGAAGTCCGCCGACCTGGAACGACGCTGGGAAGCCGCCCAGCAGCCGCTGCGCGACCTGGAGGTACAGGCCCGGCAGATCTCGCTGGACATCCGCAACCAGACCCGGATGCTCCAGGACCGGGTGGAAGCCCTGCTCGGCGGCTACCTCGCGTCCGTGGCGGACGAGGCTCCGGCGATCGCGGCTGAGGTCCCCCTGACGACCAGGATCGGCATGAATCCGCTGAAGGTTCCGGAGCGGGCCGAACAGGTCACCCAGGAGATCGCCGCAGGCACCGCCAGGCTCATCGAGCAGAAGGTGGCGGACTGGGTGAGCGGTTCGCTGGAGCCGGTGATCCACCAGGACCTGGAGAAGCTCGCCGAGCGGATGAACGCTCAGCTGAACTCCTTCGAGGCCCGCCTGGACGAGCTGCGGATCAGCCTCACCGGGGTACGGGACGCCGGGCGCGCCGGGGAGCGCGAGGAGGAACAGCCGCTCACCAGGTTCCTTTCGGGGGCGGCCGGCTTCGTCCTCGGCGGAGTCGCGGGCGGCATGGTCGGTGCCCGGTTCGGAGCCAAGGAGGCGCTGCGCACCCTGCCGATCACGCTGGCGATCGCCATGGCCTGGATGTTCACCCCGTTCGGAATCCCGACCCTGATCGGCAGCCTGCTCGTCCATGGATTCATCAAGAGCAAGGAGGCCGGCGGCCGGCTGGAGAACAGGATGCGGGAGGCGGTCGGCCGCGAGATGGCCACCCAGATCAGGCTGGCCGCGCCCAAGCAGGCCCGCGAGGCGGCCCAGGCATTCGCCACCACGACGATGGAACCCATCGCCCGTGACGTGACCTCGGGGCTCTCCGCCCGGACCGGTGAACTGACCCGCAGCGTGGAGTCGGCACGGGAGGCGCGTCAGCAGGGCGAGGAGGCCGTCGAGGAACGCCGCGCCGAACTGAACCGGCTGGACGCACTGCTCCGCAAAGCCGGTGACGACCTCGGCGACCTGGCCGACGAACTGGCGTTGCTCTGATGGCCCGTTACCGCAGGCGTCTGTGCATGGCCGTGGACCTGCGCCAGTACAGCCGCCACGGCTACACCGAACAGGCCGACGCACAGGTCAGGCTCCGCCTCGTCGTCGAGCACGCGCTGCGCCGCGCCCGGGTCATGCGGGTCCGCACGCAGCAGCAACTGCAGGGCGACGGACGGTTGGTGGTCTTCCCGGCCCGCACCGACCTCGTACGGGCCGTCCCGGCACTGATCCTCGGGCTCCGGGACGGCCTGTACGAGGCGAACCGGGCGCCCGGGGCCTTCGGCCGGATGAGGATGCGGGCGGCGCTCGGGCAGGGGTCCATATCCCGTGCCGACAGCGGCTATCTGGGCGACTGCGTGGTGCTGGTCAGCCGCCTGGTGGACTCCGACGGGCTGCGCGGCGCACTGGAAGGCAACGAGGACAGCGACCTGGCCCTCGCCGTGTCGAGCGAGCTCTACCGGGACGTGATCGTGCAGCAGTCCCACGGGCTGCCCGCCGCCGACTTCCGGCGGTCCGAAGTGGTCACCGAGAAGAAGGACTTCGCCACCGACGCCTGGCTGTACGTACCGAGGTCCGCGCCCGCCAGGGACACCAGTCAGGAGCCGGTGATCTGGGGGCACTCGCCGGGGCGCGCGGCCATGCGGGAGTTCGTGGTCCCGGCGCTGGCCGCCGCGCACCTCGCGGCCACCGTGGTCTCGCACACCCGGACGCTGCGGGAGTGGGCGCTGCCGGAGTCCGGTGCCGGTACGGGCTGCCGGGACGACGACTTCGACGGACCGGACCACACGGGTCCGTACGGCGCCCACCACGCGGATGACGCGCATACGGACCCGTATCACCACGACGCGTACCACGACGACCCGCATCACCCGGATCCGCATCACCCGGATCCGCATCACCCGGACCCGTATCACCACGACGCGTACCACGACGACCCGCATCACCCGGATCCGCATCACCCGGATCCGCATCACCCGGATCCGCGCCATCCGGACCCGCATCACCCTGGCGGTCAGCACCCTCACCATGGCCCGGATCCGCATCACCACGATCCTGGCGACCACTTCCACCACCTCGACCACTTCCACCACGGCGGGCACTGAGTCATGGCCGAACACACCTCGGCAGCGGAGGAGTTGGCGGCGGCGGTCGCCGCGATGGCCTCATTCCAGCAGGTCACCCAACAGGCCGACGCCAAGGCCGGAACGATGGTCACCGTGCACGTCGGTCTCGCGGCCGTCGTCGCCACCAAGGTCGGCTCGATCGGTGCCCCGGTGCCGACCGAGCCGGTGGCCGTGCTCTTCTGGCTCGCCACCCTGGCGTATCTGCTCGGCTTCACCGTGTCGGGATACCTGCTGGTCCAGGTGATCCGCCCGCGCACGGGGCGGCACTCGGCACCGAACCGGTTCTCACTGGACGTCGCCGACCACGCCGGTGTGGGCGGCGATCGGCTTGCGGCCCAGGCCTGGGCGACGGCGGACGCCATCGCGCGGATCGCCTCGCTCAAGAACCGCTACACGGCCCGCGCGGTCTACTGGGTCGCCGGGATGGTCGTGGCGGCGGCCGTATGGCTGGTGCTGGCCGGGGCGACGTGAGGAGCGGCGCGGCGGCTCAGTCCGTACCGGCGATCCGGCTGAGTTCGGGGACGTCCCGGACCAGGATCCGCCGGTACCCGGTCTCGATGATCCGGTGCTCGCGCAGCATGCGTAACACCCGGTGGACGCTCGGTTCGGAGGCCCCGACCAGCGCCGCCAGCTCCGGTTGGGTGAGCGACACCCCGATCGAGACCCCGGCCTCGCAGGCCCGGCCGTACACCCGGGTCAGCTCACCCAGTACCCGGGCCACCCGGGTGCTCACCGGACAACCCCCGAACTCCTGTCTCCTCCGGGTTGCCCAGCGCAGCTTGCCCGCCACCGCGCGCATCACCGCCTGGGCGGCGTCGTCGTGCCGCGCGAGAGCCGCGAGGAACTCCTGCCGGGTGATCGTCTTCGCCGTCCCCGCTCCGGCCGCCACGACCGTGGCAACGCGTGGCTGCGCGTCGAAGCAGGCCAGTTCGCCGACGATGTCACCACCGGCCCGGACCGCCATCAGCGCCTCCCGGTCGTCCTCCGTCGTGGCCAGCACCTTGAACCAGCCGCTCAGCAGCAGGAAGACGTGCGAGCCGTACTCGCCCTCGCGCAGCAGTCGTTCACCGCCCTCGAAGCGCACCGGCCGCCCGAGTCCGATCAGCTGGTTGCGCGTCTCCCCGCAGAGTCCACCCAGCAGGCTGGCCTCCGGCCAGCGGCTTTCCACCGGCCGCGGAGCGGGCCCGGTGCGCGCAGCGGTTGATGTCATGACTGGGCCCTTCGCATCGCCGTTCGTTTTTGGCCAAGATGCCGCCTGTCACGCATTGTGTCCCCGACTTCCGTGCTGCGCCCAGAAGTTGGGTGTTTTGGTGTGACTTTTCGGTCGGGGCCGCTTGCCCCGCACATGATGTGGTACCGGGGTACGTGGCGCCTGATGCCGCGCTAGGTGGCCGACGTGCGGCGGCCGCCTCGGCGGTCGGAGCCACGGCCGCCGGAGGCACGGCCGCCGCTGCCGGCAGCGCCACCCGTGGCTCGCATGCGGCCGCCGCTCGTCGGCGGGATCCGCGGGCGTCCTTGCCGGATGCGGTGCCGGTCGCCGCACCGGCCGCGCCACGGCGGTCGGCACCGCGCCCGCCCGCGCCGACGGCACCACCCTTGGCCCCCTTGGCCCCGGCCGTTCCCGCACGGAGGGCAGAGCCGCGGCCGCTGCTTGCGGAGGTGTCACTCCTGGTGGCCGCACCTGTCGTCGCCCCGGGCCCGTCGCCGCTTCGGCGTCGGCGGCCGGACCGCCTGCCGCGCTCGGTGCCGCCCGTCTTCCGGTCCGGGCGGGACGTCGTCGGTGTCGTCGGCTGGGGGACCTCGATGGTGACGGGCACGCCCGAAGGCTCGCGGGCGCCGGTGAGGGTGACCAGTTCCGGGTCGCCCGACCTGACGCGGGCCGTTCGGGGGCGGATACCCGCGTCCGACATGAGCCGGGTGACGTCCTGCTTCTGGTCGGGCAGGACCAGCGTGACCACGCTGCCCGAGCCGCCGGCGCGGGCCGTGCGGCCGCCCCGGTGGAGGTAGTCCTTGTGGTCGTTGGGGGGATCGACGTTGACGACGAGGTCGAGGTCGTCGATGTGTATGCCCCGGGCCGCGACGTTCGTCGCCACCAGTGTGGTGACCTGGCCGTTCTTGAACTGTTCCAGGGTTCGGGTCCGCTGCGGCTGGGAGCGGCCTCCGTGCAGTGCCGCCGCGCGGACACCGACGGACAGGAGCCGCTTGGCGAGCCGGTCGGCGGACCTCTTGGTGTCGAGGAAGAGGATGACCCGGCCGTCACGGGCCGCGATGCGCGTGGTGACGGCCTTCTTGTCGGTCTCGTCCAGGACGTGGAGCACATGGTGCTCCATGGTGGTCACCGCCCCCGCGGACGGGTCCACGGAGTGCACCACGGGGTCGGTCAGGAACCGCTGCACCAGGCGGTCGATATTGGCGTCGAGGGTGGCCGAGAAGAGCAGGCGCTGTCCGTCGGGCCGTACTTGCTGGATCAGCCTGGTGATCTGCGGCAGGAAACCCATGTCGGTCATCTGGTCGGCTTCGTCCAGCACCGTGATGCGTACGCTGTCGAGTACGCAGTCCCCTTGTTCCACGAGGTCGTTGAGTCTGCCGGGAGTCGCCACGACCACCTCGGCGCCGCGCCGGAGCGCATTGGCCTGCCTGGTGATGGACAGTCCGCCGACCACGGTGGCCAGCCGGAGGTTCACCGCCGTCGCGTAGGGGGTCAGCGCGTCCGCCACCTGCTGGGCGAGTTCCCGGGTGGGCACCAGCACGAGGGCGAGGGGTGCCTTGGGCTGCGCGCGCAGTCCGGCTGTGCGGGCCAGCAGCGCCAGCCCGAACGCGAGGGTCTTGCCGGAGCCGGTGCGTCCCCGCCCCAGCAGGTCACGGCCGGCGAGCGAATTGGGCAGCGTGGCGGCCTGGATGGGGAAGGGGGTGGTGACGCCTTGCGCGGTGAGGGTCTTCAGCAGCCCCGCGGGCATGTCCAGACCGGCGAAGTCCTCGACGGCGGGAAGCGCGGGTGTCGTGCTTTCCGGCAGCCGGAATTCCCTTGGCGACGACGCGGACGGTGGGGGTGACGAGGCGCGCCGGTTCGACTTCTGGGGCCTGCGGGACATGCGGTTCTCTGCCTTCCTGGAAACAGCACAAACCGGGGTCCGCACCATGACGGTGCGGACCCCGGTGAGCGGATACGCGTCCGGCGATCAGGCGGGGACGATGTTCTCCGCCTGCGGGCCCTTCTGGCCCTGCGTGACGTCGAAGGAGACCCGCTGGCCCTCCTGGAGCTCACGGAAGCCCTGCGTCGCGATGTTCGAGTAGTGGGCGAAGACGTCGGGGCCGCCGCCGTCCTGCGCGATGAAGCCGAAACCCTTTTCAGAGTTGAACCACTTCACGGTTCCCTGTGCCATGACTTTCTCCTTCTGTAGGCAGAGGCCCCATCCGGAGATGCCGGAAAACAAATAATGCGCCCGATGGATAAACATTCCCGTCAGGCGCACATAGGTTCATGGGTACCACAACTGCAACGCGAAAACCGTAGCACAGCTCATCGGCCCGCGCGGGAACATCAAGGCGTGCGCCGGGGCGCGAGGACGCCAGGTCGGCGCCGGGTCGGAAATCGGTGGCACTCGGGTGCGTGCCGCTCTAGGGTGAGGGCTGATTCGCACGGCGGCCGCTGGCCGCCGCCGTCGGCCGGGTGAGGAACGGGAGGTGTGACCGATGGCTGTCTCTGTGATGGGCGCTGCCCGCAACCAGAAGATCATCCACTCCACCTCCGTGGCCTCCGGCTGACCTTTCTCTCGGCGCACACTCGCGCGGAGCCGGGGCCGCCCTTGTGAAGGGTTTCCCTTGACTTTCAGCAACGCTTTCTCCGCTCTCGCTCCCTACGGCTGGGACGAGGCATGGGCGCAGCAGTTCGCCCCGTACGACTCCGAAGGACTGCTGCCCGGGCGGGTCGTCCGCGTCGACCGCGGGCAGTGCGACGTCGTCACCGCAGGCGGTGTCGTACGGGCGGACACCGCCTTCGTCACCCCGCACGACCCCCTGCGGGTCGTGTGCACCGGTGACTGGGTCGCCGTCGAGCCCGGCGGCAACCCGCGCTATGTACGGACGTGTCTGCCGCGCCGTACCGCCTTCGTGCGCTCCACCTCCTCCAAGCGGTCCGAGGGGCAGATCCTCGCCGCCAACGTCGACCACGCGATCGTCGCCGTGTCGCTCGCCGTCGAACTCGACCTCGGCCGCATCGAACGGTTCCTGGCCCTGGCCTGGGAGTCGGGGGCGCAGCCCGTGGTCGTGCTCACCAAGGCCGACCTCGTGCCGGACGCGGTGGCCCTGTCGTACCTCGTCCAGGACGTGGAGACGACCGCGCCCGGTGTGCCGGTGCTGACCGTCAGCGCTCTGTACGGCGAGCGGCTCGACGTCCTCGTGGCACTCGCCGCCGGGGGTACCTCCGTGCTGCTCGGGCAGTCCGGCGCGGGCAAGTCGACCCTCGCCAACGCGCTGGTCGGACAGGACGTGATGGACGTCCGGGCCATCCGGGACATGGACGGCAAGGGGCGGCACACGACCACCACACGCAATCTGCTCGCCCTGCCCGGCGGAGGTGTGCTGATCGACACCCCCGGGCTGCGGGGCGTCGGGCTCTGGGACGCCGGGAGCGGGGTCGGGCAGGTCTTCTCCGAGATCGAGGAGCTGGCACAGCGCTGCCGGTTCCACGACTGCGCCCATGAGTCGGAGCCGGGGTGCGCGGTGCTGGCCGCCGTCGACGCCGGGGAACTGCCGCAGCGGCGGCTGGAGAGCTACCACAAGCTCATGCGGGAGAACCAGTGGATCGTGGCCAAGACCGATGCGCGGGTCCGTGCGGAGCTGCGGCGCGACTGGAAGCGGAAGGGGGCGGAGGGGAAGGCGGCGATGGAGCTGAAGCGGGGGCGCCGGCGGTAGACACCCGGTGACGGTGACGGTGACGGTGACAGTGCCGGTGACAGTGCGGCCGTCGCCCGACGGGCCGACCGGTGTCGGCCGGACCCGCCAGGTGCGTGTCCGATATCCGCCAGTCGGGCCCGGTGTCCATCGCTCACACTGGAAGCGTGATGGACGAAGACACCAGGTTCGAGGCAGTGCGGAGCCGGGACGCCCGGTTCGACGGGGAGTTCTTCTTCGCCGTCGAGACCACCGGGATCTACTGCCGGCCCAGCTGCCCGGCCGTGACGCCGAAGCGGCGGAACGTGCGGTTCTTCGCGACGGCCGCCGCCGCGCAGGGCTCCGGGTTCCGGGCCTGCCGGCGGTGCCGGCCGGACGCCGTGCCGGGCTCCGCCGACTGGAACGTCCGGGCGGACGTGGTGGGCCGGGCGATGCGGCTGATCGGGGACGGCGTGGTCGACCGGGAGGGCGTCGCCGGGCTCGCCGAGCGGCTGGGCTACAGCACACGGCAGGTGCAGCGGCAGCTCACCGCGGAGCTCGGCGCCGGCCCCGTCGCGCTCGCCCGGGCCCAGCGGGCGCACACCGCGCGCGTGCTGCTGCACACCACCGAGCTGCCGGTCACCGAGATCGCCTTCGCCGCCGGATTCGCCAGCGTGCGCCAGTTCAACGACACGATCCGGGCCGTGTACGCCTCGACGCCGACCGAGGTACGGGCCGCCGCGCCCCGGGAGCGGGGCGCGCGCCGGGCCACCCCAGGCACCGGGATCCCGCTGCGCCTCGCGTACCGGGGGCCGTACCGGTCCGCCGCCGCCTTCGACCTGCTCGCCCGCGAGGCCGTGAGCGGGCTCGAGGAGGTCGGCGGCGAGCCCGGCCGCCGTACCTACCGGCGCACGCTGCGGCTGCCGTACGGCACCGGGACCGTCGCCGTCGAGGAGCGGACCGGGGCACCGAGCGCGGGGAGCGCCGCGCATCCCGGCGGCTGGCTCGACGCCCGGCTGCGGCTGACCGATCCGCGGGATCTGACCACCGCCGTGCAGCGGCTGCGACGGCTGTTCGACCTCGATGCCGATCCGTACGCCGTCGACGAGCGGCTCGGCGGTGACGAGCGGCTCGCTCCGCTGGTCGCCGCCCGGCCGGGACTGCGCTCGCCCGGCACCGTCGATCCGGCGGAGTTCGCGGTACGAGCCCTGGTCGGGCGGGCGGAGGCCGAGCGGCTCGTCCTGCGGTACGGCAAGGCGCTGGACGCCCCCAGCGGCAGCCTGACCCATCTGTTCCCCGAGCCCGCCGTCCTCGCGGAGGCCGAGCCGCACGGCACCCTGGGCGCGCTGGCCGCCGCGCTCGCCGACGGCACCGTACGGCTCGACCCGGGCGCCGACCGGGACGACGCCGAGGCGGCGCTGCTCGCCCTGCCCGGTATGGACCCGGCCGTGGTCGCCGCCGTCCGGGTCCGCGCGCTCGGCGACCCCGACGTGGCCCCGCCGGGCGAGGACGTGCCCGACGGCTGGCGGCCCTGGCGTTCCTACGCCGTACAACACCTGCGTGTGCAAAAGGAGTTGGAATCCGCATGACCTACTGGACCCGGGTGGACGGGCCGCTGGGCCCGCTGCTGCTCACCGCCGACCCGGACGGGGCTCTGACCTCGCTGTCCGTGCCCGGGCAGAAGGGCGGCCGTACGGTCCTGGCGGACCGGCGGCAGGACCGCGGGCCGTTCCGGGCGGCCGAGGAACAGCTCGCCGCGTACTTCGCCGGTGAACTCAAGGAGTTCCGGCTGGAGTTGCGGAGCGAGGGCACCGAGTTCCGGGAGCGGGTCTGGGCCGCCCTCGACTCCGTCCCGTACGGCGCGACCACGACGTACGGCGAGATCGCCGCACGCATCGGCGCCTCCCGCGCCGCGGTACGGGCCGTCGGCGGCGCGATCGGCGCCAACCCACTGCTGGTCGTCCGCCCGTGCCACCGAGTGATCGGCGCGGACGGCTCCCTGACCGGCTACGCGGGCGGCCTCGACCGGAAGATGTGGCTGCTGACGCGGGAAGGGGCACTCGGCACGGCGGATGCCTAGGCCCCGTCGTCCTCCAGGCACCAGCTGATGATCCGGCGCGGATGGACGCGGATGACCTCCTCGCTCATGTACGGGCCCAAGTCGTGCGGGCCGACGAGGAGTTCCGCGTCCCCGCGGATGTCGACGCCGCGGACCTTCCCCGGCCGCGTGCTGACGATGTCGTCCACGACCAGCGCGACCTTCGGGTTGTTCCGGAGGCTGCGCCACTTCTTGGTGGTGCCCATCGAGCGGCCGCCGATCAGGATCGTCCCGCCGTCCTGCGGGAAGAAGCCCACGGGGTTCGCCTGCGGCTGCCCGTGTGCGTCGACGGTGGCCAGGCGCCCCAGCCGCTGCGACGCCGGACAGGCCCGCTCGGCCTCGCTGAATCCGGTCATGGCACCAGTCGAACACGCCCGCCCTGCCCGGCACATCGGCACATCGCCCAGGGCTCCTAGGGCCGACGGCCTAGTCCGGAACCGCCCTGCTGGGCCGTGCGGGTGGATTTCGCGGTGACGCTCCGTCGTCCTGCCGCGTCCGTGTGTCACCGTCACCTCCAGCGGGCGACGGGGAAGGCGGGCGCACAGATGGTCAAGGCCGGGCGGGTTCTCGTACTGCTGATCGTGCTGTTCTTCGGTGCCACCGCGACGACCGCGACGGCCCGCACCACTCCCGCGCCGGCGTCGCCCGTCTGGACCGGCACCTGGGAGACCGCCCCCTCGGGGACCATCGCCGCGCTTCCCGGCGCCGCCGTCCGGAACGTCGTGCACACCAGTGTGGGCGGGACGGCCGTGCGGATCAGGGTCAGCAACCGGTTCGGCAGCGTGCCCCTGACGCTGGGCGCGGTCACCGTCGCCCTGCGGCGGGCGGGCGGTGGCCCGGCGGCCGTGGCCGGTTCGATGCGCGTCGCCACCTTCAGCGGGGTGGAGGCCGTCACCGTGCCGCCGGGCTGGGACGTGCTCACCGACGCGGTGCCGCTGGCCGTGCCGGCCGCCGCCGATCTGCTGGTCACGGTCTTCACCCCCGCCGACTCGGGCCCCGCGACGTATCACCGCACGGCCCTCCAGACCAGCTACGTGGCCACGCGGGGCGAGCGGCGGGCCGCCGACGAGGACGGCACGGCGTACTCGGCCAAGACCCACTACTGGTACTACGTCACCGGCGTCGACGTGCGCGGCCCGGCCGCCGGCAGTGTCGTCGCCTTCGGGGACTCCCTCACCGACGGCAACGGCTCCACCGCCGACGCCAATCACCGCTGGCCCGACCGGCTCGCCGAACGCCTCCAAGGCCGTCGGCTGGGCGTCCTGAACGCGGGCATCGCAGGCAACCGCCTCCTGCGGGACGGCGTCGGGCCCAGCGCCCTGTCCCGGCTCGACGCCGACGCGCTGTCCCGGGCCGGTGTGCGCGCCCTGATCGTCCTCGAGGGCATCAACGACATCAAGGGCACACCGGAGGCGAGCGACCCGGACGCCTTCGTGGACGCGTACCGCGAGATCGTGACCCGCGCGCACGCCCACGGCATCCGGGTCGTCGGCGTGACCCTCACGCCCTACGCCGGTTACTCCGCCTTCACGGCGGCCCGTGAGGCGGTACGGCAGAAGGTCAACGCCCTCATCCGCGCGGGCGGTGTCTTCGACGCGGTCGCCGACTTCGACGCCGTCGTCCGCGACCCGGCGTCACCCGAGCGGATCCGGCCCGACTACGACCCGGGCGACCATCTGCACTTCAACGACGCGGGCATGCGGGCCCTGGCCGACACCGTCGAGCCGGCCGTCCTCGGCTGACGCGTCAGCCCCAGATCACCGCGCCCAGCCACGCCCCCGCGATCAGCAGGCACGCGAACAGCTCCGCCAGCACGCTGGAGCCGCCCGAGCGCATCGTCGTACGCAGCGCGGCCAGGGCCTCGCCGTGACGGCCCAGACGCAGGCGTTCGTGGAGGTAGATCCCGGCCATGAAACCGGGGATCGCGCCCAGCACGGGAAGCAGGAAGAAGCCGAGGAAGGCTCCGGCGCCCGCGTACACCCCCATCCGGGATGTGGCGCCGCTCTCGCGCAGCCGCCGGGGCGTGAGCGCCCAGCGCACCACCAGGGAGAGGAGCAGGACGACGGTGGCGCCCACCAGGACACCCCAGGCCAGCGGCCGCGGATCCTTCAGCGCCCACCACAGGACCGTGGCCCACACCAGCCACGACCCCGGCACCCCGGGCACCAGCACTCCGCACAGGCCCAGCACGATCACCAGGCCGACCAGCAGGAGCTCGGGCACTCCCATCTGCCCAGCGTGCCGGAGCCAGGGCGACGGCGCAGATCAAGCAGATCAGGCGGTGGGTCAGCGGTCGTCCCCGGCCACCCGGCCGAGGGGGGCCGCCGGGCGGTGTGGTGCGTATCGCCTTGTCTCGTACGGCAGTTCGTCGCGTCCCTCGGTACGGCGTGTGCGGCCGGTAGGTGTGCCGGTTTTTCCGGATGCCCCGTTTTCATACGGCCCGTGCGGTGGACAATTAGGGGCATGAGCCAGCAGGGGGGTAGGCCCACCCGTCACGAGGACGACTGGTGGGGGCAGCTGTACGACGACTCCACCGATGACGCCGGGCCCACGGCCACGGCCGATTCCCTGGACGACCGGTTCGCCTCGGCGGCGGACACGGTGGACCCACGATCGGGTACCGCGCCGGGGGACGGCCCCTCGGACGCGCCCTGCGCCGTGGAGTCCACGGTCCCACCGCAACGCGCGCCCACCGCGCCGGACGAGGAATCCCCACGGCGGCGCGCCCCCTGGAAGCCGCCGCCCGCGGCACCCGAGGGCCCCGCGACGTTCCCGCGCGAGGACATCGGGCAGGGCCCCCGTCCCGCCACGCAGGTCGATCTGCCCGTCGTCCCGGCGCCCGCCGCCACCGTCGACTACGTCGGATCCGGGCCGCCCACCTATGACGCCGAGCCCACCGCCCTGCCCGTCGCCGATCCCGATGAGCTGGACGATCTGGTCGCGGACACGGTGCTCGACGGGGCCCGGTACGGGGCGTGCACGCTGCGGGCCGTGTCCGTGCGGGGGGACTCCGCGCGGTACCGGGGGGAGCCGCGTCGCGACTCGTTGCTCACCGCGCGGTTCGGGTCGGGGGAGCAGGCGCTGATCCTCGTGGCCCTGGCGACCGGCGCGCGGGCCACGCCGGGGGCACACCGGGCGGCGGCCGAGGTCTGCCAGTGGATCGGGCGGGCCGTCGGACGCAGTCACGAGCGGCTCGGCGAGGACATCCGGGCCGCCCGGCGCGGCGACCTGAAGTCCGGCCTGCACCGGCTCACCGACCGCAGCCTCGGCAAGCTCCGCGCCAGCGCGGCCGAGCAGGGCATCGACCCGGAGGAGTATTCGGCCACCCTGCGCTGTCTGCTGCTGCCCGCCCACCCGCAGTGCCGTACCCGCGTGTTCTTCGGGATCGGCGAAGGCGGGCTGTTCCGGCTGCGGAACGGGGAGTGGCAGGACATCGAGCCACGGGTCACGGCCGCCGACACCACCGGTGAGGCCGTGGTCGGCTTCGGCTCGCTGCCGTCCGAGACCCCGGAGGGCGACCGGCTCACCATGGATCTGGGCATCCCGACGCCTCCGAGTCCGTACGAGCCGGCTCCCGAACCACCCCGCGCGCCCTTCCGGTTCCGTGCCTCCGTCGCCCGTCCGGGCGATGCGCTGCTGATGTGCAGCGGCGGGCTCGCCGACCCGCTGCGCGGCGAGCCCGCCCTCTGCGCCTACCTGTCCCGGCGCTGGTCCGACGGCACCCCGCCCGGTCTGGCCGCGTTCCTCGCGGACACGCAGGTGCGGGTGAAGGGGTACGCCGACGACCGTACGGTGGCCGCCGTCTGGGAGGCGTAACCGCGCACCCTGTGAATTCATGGAACTCGCAGAGACCGGACGGCACCGGATGGCACCCGATGGCACCGGACGGTTACTCCGGAGACGAAGGGGCACGCGAGAGCCATGGCCAAGCAGAACGTCGCCGAGCAGTTCGTCGACATCCTCGTCCGCGCCGGCGTACGCCGCATGTACGGCGTCGTCGGCGACAGCCTCAACCCGGTCGTCGACGCCGTCCGCCGCAACTCCGCCATCGACTGGATCCACGTACGGCACGAGGAGACGGCCGCCTTCGCGGCGGGCGCCGAGGCACAGATCACCGGGAAGCTGGCGGCCTGCGCCGGCTCCTGCGGCCCGGGCAATCTGCACCTCATCAACGGCCTGTACGACGCCCACCGCTCCATGGCCCCGGTGCTCGCCCTCGCCTCGCACATCCCGTCCAGTGAGATCGGCCTCGGCTACTTCCAGGAGACCCACCCCGACCGGCTGTTCAGCGAGTGCAGCCACTACAGCGAGCTGATCTCCAGCCCCAAACAGATGCCCCGGCTGCTGCAGACCGCCATCCAGCACGCGGTCGGCCGGCGCGGCGTGAGCGTGGTGTCCCTGCCCGGCGACATCGCCGACGAACCCGCCCCGGAGAAGTCCGCCGAGACCGCCCTGGTCACCTCCCGGCCCACCGTGCGCCCGGGCGACGCCGAGATCGACCGGCTCGTCGAGATGATCGACAGGGCCGAGAGGGTCACCCTGTTCTGCGGCAGCGGCACGGCGGGCGCGCACCCCGAGGTGATGGAGTTGGCGGGGAAGATCAAGTCCCCGGTGGGGCACGCGCTGCGCGGCAAGGAGTGGATCCAGTACGACAACCCGTACGACGTCGGCATGAGCGGTCTGCTCGGCTACGGCGCCGCCTACGAGGCCACCCACGAGTGCGATCTGCTGATCCTGCTCGGCACCGACTTCCCGTACAACGCGTTCCTGCCCGACGACGTCGCCATCGTGCAGGTCGATGTGCGACCCGAGGTGCTCGGCCGGCGCTCCCGCCTCGACCTCGCCGTGTGGGGCGATGTGCGCGAGACGCTGCGCTGTCTGACCCCGCGGGTGCGGCCCAAGGACGACCGGCGCTTCCTCGACCGGATGCTGAAGAAGCACGCGGACGCGCTGGAGGGTGTGGTCAAGGCGTACACCCGGAAGGTGGAGAAGCACGTCCCGATCCATCCCGAGTACGTGGCCTCCGTGCTCGACGAACTCGCCGCCGACGATGCGCTGTTCACCGTCGACACCGGGATGTGCAACGTCTGGGCCGCCCGCTACATCTCGCCCAACGGCCGCCGTCGGGTCATCGGTTCGTTCTCGCACGGCTCGATGGCGAACGCGCTGCCGATGGCGATCGGGGCGCAGTTCACCGACCGGGGGCGGCAGGTCGTGTCGATGTCCGGGGACGGCGGGTTCTCCATGCTGATGGGCGACTTCCTGACCCTGGTGCAGTACGACCTGCCGGTGAAGGTCGTGCTGTTCAACAACTCCTCCCTGAGCATGGTCGAGTTGGAGATGCTGGTCGCGGGGCTGCCCTCGTACGGAACGGCGACCACCAACCCGGACTTCGCCGCCGTGGCGCGTGCCTGCGGTGCCTTCGGGATCCGGGTCGAGAAGCCGAAGCAGCTCGCCGGTTCCCTGAGGGACGCCTTCAAGCACCCCGGGCCGGCCCTCGTCGACGTCGTCACCGACCCCAACGCCCTGTCCGTCCCGCCCAAGATCAAGGCCGAGATGGTCAAGGGGCTCGCCCTGTCCGCGTCGAAGATGGTGCTGGACGGCGGGGTGGGGCGCATGGTGCAGATGGCCCGCTCCAACCTGCGGAACGTGCCCCGGCCCTGACGGGTCGGTCAGGCTGTGGGGACCGTTTGATTCCGGCCAGTTTCACCGGCCCTGCAGAATCGTCCCTGCGGCGTATCGCGTGCCCGGTCCGCGCCATGGCGGAGGCCGGAACGACAGAACGGAACCGTTAGGCCCTTGACGGGGCACCCGTCGCGGCGTACTACGCACCCCAGGTCCGGAACCTGGACCCGGGGGCACTGGAGCCTGCCCTGAAGTCCCCTCCAACCGTGGCCGAAGACCTGGTTGTTGACTTTTCGACATGACTGCCCCCTGACGGACGGGGCATGGATCCCCGTGAAGGTGTTCGATCAGGAGGGGTACCGGCAACAGCGTGCGGGCGGGGGTCATGAAGAGGCAGGCACGAGGAGGCGGTCCCGTGGCGATCGGGGCCTCCTCGGCGAAGGCAGTGGGGGAAGAGACCGTCGACATCAACGTCTTGGAGCAGAGGCACGCACCGCAACTCAGGCGCCGGCTCGGCCGCGCGGACCTGCGGGAGGTGCCCGAGGCGCGCAGGGCGCTGCGTGAGCTCCTGAGGCACTGGGGAAAGCCGGGCCGCTCCGAGATCGCCGAACTGCTCACCAGTGAACTTGTCACCAACGCCCTCGTCCATACCGAGCACGACGCCGTCCTGACGGCCGTCCTCGGACCGCGTGGACTGCGTGTGGAGGTGCGGGACTTCGTCGGCCGCAGGCCGAGGTTGTGCGCACCGAAGGCCGACGAGGGCACGAACGGCAGGGGTCTGGTGCTGGTGCAGTCCCTCGCGGACGCGTGGGGCGTACGGGCGCACGGGGTGGGGAAGTCGGTGTGGTTCGAACTCGGCGCGGAGGCCGCATAAGCCACGGCAACGGGACGGGGGCGTGACCCCCAAGGTCACGCCCCCGTCCCGAGTGGTGTCCGGCCCCGGCCGGAACAGCCGGACTAGCCGAACTGCTGCTCAAGATCCTTGAGCTTGCGCTCGAGAGAGTCGAGCCGCGGCAGTGCCATGGTGTCGTCCTCCGCGGTCAGGTCGACCGTGACCGGGTCAGCCCCTTTGCGGACCGGCTGAAGGGAGGGCCGAGAGCGTACGGGCAGCGCTTCCGGCGCGGATATGGCAGGCTCCGCAGTGACCTGGGAGGAACCGCGTTCCACCTCGTGCACCTCCATCTGCCGGCCGGTGCCGCGGCCGACGAAACCGCGGTGCCCGCGGCTGATCGCCTTGAGCTGGGCCCGCTCGACCCGCTGCTGCTCGCGGCGGCGCAGCCGCGTCTGCTCCTTCTGACGCTGGTCCTCGCGCACCTCCTCGACCGCCTCGTCCAGGCTGCGCACGCCCTCCAGGAGCATCAGCGACCAGGCCTTGTAGGTCTCGCGGGGGGCCCGCAGCCAGCGGACGATACGGATCTGCGGCAGCGGACGGGGTACCAGGCCCTGCTCACGCAGCGCGGCCCGGCGGGTCTGCTTCAGCGCGCGGTCGAAGAGCACGGCCGCAGACAGCGACATGCCGGAGAAGAACTGGGGGGCGCCGTCGTGGCCGATGCCCCGGGGTGCGTGCACCCAGTTGAACCAGGCCGCGGCGCCCGCGAACGTCCATACGAGGATCCGGGAGCCGAGGGCCGCGTCACCGTGGCTGGCCTCGCGCACCGCGAGGACGGAGCAGAACATGGCCGCGCCGTCGAGACCGAACGGCACCAGATACTCCCAGCCGTCGGTGAGGCCGAGGTTCTGCTGGCCGAAGCCGACCAGGCCGTGGAAGGAGAGTGCCGCGGCAACCGCCGCACAGCAGAACAGAAGGACATAGGAGGCGGTGCCGTATATCGCCTCCTTGCGCCGGCGGCGCTCCTCGCTGCGCTCCCACGAGTCGTCCGCGCTCGTGTCCTTCCCCGAGGAGCGCTTACCGCGCGCAAGCACCGCGACCGCCGCCAGCATGCCCAGGAGCAGTACGGCGCCCGGAAGCAGCCAGTTCAGCGATATGTCTCTCATCTGGGGTCCCTTGCATTGGGATAGGGCGTATCGCCCGCCATAGTGGCCCAATCCCAACGGCCCTCAGGGGGTTTCGGGGCAAGAGGCCGCCAACGAAGTGCAAGGGGGTGCCCAGGGCGGCGTTCTGCTCGAACTGCCGCTTGAGGGGCGGGAGTTGAGTTCGAATAAGACTACCCGTACGGATGGGGTCACGGAAAGTTCCTGAGAAAAGTGAGGAAGTTGTGAACTGCCTGTCTCCGCGGAGGTGTCCCAGTCGCCGGTGATCCTAGTGCACGCCGGACCGTGCCGTGTCCTGAGGGTGCCTCAGACGGCCGTGGCCGCAGTGGGTTTGGCAATGCGGTCGGCGTCGCGGGTGTGTGGGCAGGTGTCCTGCGGCCTGAGGGTGTAGAACATGCAGCAGCTCGCCCGGCCCCGGGTGGGCAGCGCTTCGCCGTCGGGTCCGGTCAGCACCCGGAAGGCAGCAGCTCCACTTCGCGCACGGCCCGCTCCTCCTCGCCGAGGGAGGTGGGCGACGTACCAGAGCCCCTCGACCAGCTCGTCGGTCGCCATGCCCCACAGCGCGCGCCCGCGCCGCCGCATGCGCGGCCCGAACGCCCCGAGGACGGGTTCCGGGTGCTCGGCCACCGCTGCCCGCACCTGAGCCCGCAGCGCCTCATCGTCGGGCACCACGACCGCGCCGGACAGCGCCGCGGCGGGGTCGCCCGGGAGGCAGGCGAAGGAGACGGGGCGTAGGGCCATGCGGTCGGCTGTGCGGTCGTACGAGACGTGCGTCACGGGGAGGCGGGGGACCCGGCGGTGCAGGAACCAGGGCACGGTGATCAGCAGGCAGGCGGGCCAGGCGTACCGGTGCAGTCCGAAGCTCGCGACGACGTCCGGGCGGGCGCGGTGTCCATAGTCCCGCAGTGTCTGTGACTCGTCCCACGCCAGGAACGCGTCGAGGCCGTCCGCGCCGTCCGCGAGCGTGGCGGCGGGGACCCAGCCGTCCCCGCCGGGGTCCGCGTCCCCGGCGCCCGGCTCCGTGACGGCCGGCCCCGGGTAGGTCTCGGCGAGGCGGGCGTACGCGGCGGAGAGGGCCGAGGCGGTCGGGGTGGTCGAGGCGGCGACGGGCATGGCGGAACCACCGATCAGTGATCGTGGACGGCTGAAAAGGTAAGGTTTACCTTACTCAATTCGCTCACTTCGTTCGGAATTTGAACTGTCGCGTTGTGCGCCTAAGGTGCTTGACGGCTGAGTAACAACCCGCCGTTAATAGCCCAAGTGCCGACAACCCGGAGGAGGACCCCCGTGAAGCAGGGCGCACACGGCTCCGCCGCAACGGGGATTCCTGATCATCCGGCCGATGCCACGCGGGTGCCCGCGCAGCCGCGCGCCGCGGACGTGGCACGCGAGCGCGACACCTCGACACCCGAGGCCCGCGGCGAGCACACGCACAGCGAGCGGCCGATTCCGCAGCCGCGGGCGGTCGTGCAGCGCTCGTCCGTGCGCGGCCAGATCCTCGACGCGCTGCGCTCCGCGCTCGTGACGGGGGAGCTGAAGCCCGGCGAGGTGTACTCGGCGCCCGCGCTGGGCGACCGGTTC
Organism: Streptomyces sp. HUAS 15-9; assembly: GCF_025642155.1. Classification (NCBI taxonomy): domain Bacteria; kingdom Bacillati; phylum Actinomycetota; class Actinomycetes; order Kitasatosporales; family Streptomycetaceae; genus Streptomyces; species Streptomyces qianjiangensis. The sequence goes on from NZ_CP106798.1 coordinate 7,043,599, forward strand.
GGGGTCTCCGCGACGCCCGTGCGGGAGGCCATGCAGCAACTCGCGCTGGAGGGCGCGGTCGAGGTCGTGCCGAACCGCGGGTTCCGGGTCGTCGAGCGGGGCACCCGGGAGCTGGCCGAACTGGCCGAGATCCGCGCGCTGATCGAGGTGCCGGTGATGCTGCGACTCGCCCGTACGGTGCCCGCCGCGCGCTGGGCGGAGCTGTGGCCGCTCGCCGAGGACACCGTGCGCGCCGCGTCCTCCGGCTGCCGCGCCACGTACGCCGAGTCCGACCGCGCCTTCCACAGCGCGCTGCTGGCCCTCTCCGGCAACGAACAGCTCGTCCGCATCGCCGAGGACCTGCACCGCCGCTCCCAGTGGCCCCTGGTCGGCGGCCCACCGCGCCCGGGCCACGCCGACCTCATCGCCGACGCGGCGGAGCACACGGCACTGCTGGAGGCCCTGATCGCCCGCGACCTGGACGTCGTACGCGCCCTGGTGGGCGAACACTTCGCGGGCGCGGCCTGAACGTACTGCTCCGCCGTGATCCGCTGGAACGGCCCACCGCGCGGGAGGTGCTTACGCCGGCGGCGCAGGGCAAGCAGGACCTGCCGTCGACGCAGGAGGCGAAGCGGCAAGTACCTGCGGTGCGGAGATCTGCGAGCCTGGCGCGGTGTGCGGGGGCCCGCGTGGTGCCCCGCGCTTGGGCTGGGGGTGCCCGGCTCAGGCCCGCGCCGGGGTAAGAACTGTTGCCCTCGCCCTCCGTGCCGCTCGCAGTCCTCGAGAAGCCGTCGTGCCGGTGTCGCTGATGCATGGGTGGGGCGTACCGATGCGCGGGTCGGGCGATGTGGTCCGTGTCGTGTCCGGCGCGGTGCACCCCCGGGTGGGCGGTGCGCGGCGCGGGCCCGGGGTGGGTCAGGAGCCGTCGTCCTCGGATCCCTTGTGGCTTGCCGTCTTTGAGAAGCCGTCGTGCCAGGCGGCCTTCGCGCCGGAGTCGCCGATGCGGTACACGTCCACGACCGCGCCCGTGGCTACGGCCAGGGACAGTACGGCGAACGTGATCCGCAGGGGGAGGGCGTAGCGGCGTGCGGTGGCGGGTGATCCGGCTTCCAGCGCGTCCGGCGCGGGCCGGCGGCGGCTCGCCCACCAGACTGCCGCCGCCAGGACGAACAGGCCCGCCGCCCAGGGCAGCAGACCGTCGCCGAGTTCGGCGTGGCGGCGGACCAGGGCGTTGCCGTCGACGTGCTCCTCCAGCCACTCGCCGGCCTGAGTGGTCAGCGGCACGCTCACCAGGGCGACGAAGGCGAGCAGGGGCAGCAGCGGGCCCAGTCGCAGCGCGGCCTTCGGCCAGCAGGCGCAGACCACCAGGGCCAGCGCGGTCAGCGGAACGAGCACGACGACGAGATGGACGAGCAGGACATGTGCGGGCAGGCCATTGACGAGGCTCATCGGGCACTCCTGTGAGGGGGTCGGGTGCGCCAGCCTGGCACAGGAACCTCTCAGTTCCCTCTGGGTCCGCGCTCAGGCCGTGGCCGCCCCCGGAGCCGGCGGGGCCAGCTGGCGGGCCAGCCAGGTCGGTACGCCGCCGAGCAGGCGGAACAGCCGGCGGGCCTCCTCCCGCAGCCGGGACGCCTCCGGCTCCGACTCCGCGTCGGCGAGCGAGGCGAGGGCCGGTGCCGTACCCACCAGATAGCCCAACTCCTCCCGGATGCGCAGGGATTCGGCGAAGCCGTGCCTCGCCTCCGCCAACTCGCCCTCGCGCAGCGCCAGCCCGGCGAGGTGGCGCCAGGTGAACGACAGCAGCAGCGGGTCGGAGTGCGCGGCGGCGGCCGCGTGGGCACGGCGGTACGCGGCCAGCGCCGCCTGCGGGGAACGGGCCAGGTTCTCGGCGAGCAGCCCGCGCCGGAAGTCCAGCAGGGCCCGGCCCGACGATCCCGGAGGGAGCAGCGCCGCCGCCCGGCCCAGCGCCGAGCGTGCCTCGTCGGCCCGGTCCCGCACCCCGTGGATCGTGGCCGCGTACGCAAGTTGCCCGCGTTCACAAGCGGCCGCGCCCCGCTCCTCGTCGCTGCGGGCCTGTGCCTCGGCCGTACGCAGCGCGTCCTCGGCCTCCGCCCAGCCCCGCTCGGTGTAGAGACACCGCTCGACCAGCAGCCCGGCCCGTTGCAGCGTGGCCGCCGCCCCGTCCGGCGGGAGCAGCGCGGCCGCGTCGGCCCAGCAGGCCCGCGAGCGCAGCCGCCATACCGCGGTCTGGAGAGGATCGTCACCAGAGGTCGTTCCGTTACCAGACATGGCGGTATGCGCCACGTTGCCCTCCCCGAGCGCGCCATCGAGCTGTTGAGTGGTGGCGGCATTCCAGCACCAATCGAGTGGCCTGGCCAAGAGGGTGGGTGAATAATTTCACAAAGTCGTGGGATCACGCCACCAGTTGGCGCGCATCCGTCGTACGCCCGGACGGCCTCAGCTCATCCGCAACGCCAGGAAGAAATCGAGCTTGTCCTCCAGCCGGGACAGGTCCCGTCCCGTCAACTGCTCGATTCTCCCCACGCGATAGCGCAGCGTGTTGACGTGCAGGTGGAGACGGGTGGCGCAGCGGGTCCAGGAGCCGTCGCAGTCCAGGAACGCCTCCAGCGTCGGGATCAGCTCGGCGCGGTGGCGGCGGTCGTAGTCGCGCAGCGGGTCCAGGAGGCGGGCGGTGAAGGCCCGGCGGACGTCGTCCGGCACGAACGGCAGCAGCAGCACGTGCGAGGCCAGCTCCTGATGGCCCGCGGCGCACACCCGTCCGGGACGCGCCGCGGCCACCCGCCGCGCATGCCGCGCCTCCTCCAGCGCGCCCCGCAGCCCCTCCGCCGAGTGCACGGCCGCGCTGACGCCCAGCGTGACCCGACCGTCCTCGCCCAGGCCCGCCGACAGCGGGTCCCGTACGGTCTCCAGGAGCTCGTCGGCGAGGATCCCGGGCTCCGAGCCGTCGTGCTCGGACGGGACGGCCGGCAGCGGGACCAGCGCGACGGCCTCCTCACCGGTGTGGGCGACGGCGATCCGGTCGGAGGGCTCGGGTCCGGTGGCGAGGGGGTCGACCAGGATCTCCTCCAGCAGCGACTGGGCGACCGGGCCGCCTTCGACGTCGCCTTCGTCCCACTCGACCCGCGCCACCACCACCTGCCAGTGCGGGGCCGTGCCGAGGCCGGGCAGCAGCACCGGCGCCGCCACCCGCAGGCGCGCGGCGATCTCGGCGGGCGCGGCGCCCGTCTGCACCAGTTCGAGGACCTCCTGCGCGAGCCGCCGCCGCACCGTGCGCGACGCGTCCCGCCGGTCCCGCTCGACCGCGATCAGCTGGGTGACGCCCTGGAGCAGATCCAGGCGCTCCTCGGGCCAGTCCCCGGCGTCCGCCTCCACGGCGAGCAGCCAGTCCGACAGCACCGTCTCGCGCACGTCCCGGGCCGCGTGCGGGGAGCGGCCGCTGCTGCGGATCGGGAACAGCGAATACGTCGACATGGTCGCGGGCGCGGGGGCGGAGCCCAGCGGCACCCGGTGCGGTCCGCGACGGCCGGTGCGCACGGCGGACAGATGCTCGGCGGCGAGCCTGGCGTAGGTCTCCGGGGGCAGGGCCGGGCCCGCGACCTTCGAGCCCGCGATCAGCCGCCCGGTGGGGGAGAGCACCCAGGCCCGCAGGTCCAGGTCGGAGCCGAGGAGGTCCAGGACCACGTCCGGGCCGCCGCCCGCCGGACCCGAGGTCATCAACCGGCGGTGCCGGTCGACCACGGCCGCCAGATCACCGGCCCGCTCGCCCGAGACCTGCCGGACCACATGCTCGGTAATCGTTGCGAACGCAACCGACTCATGCACCGCGAACAGGGGCAGCCGGTGCCGGGCGCAGGCCAGCACCAGGTCGTCCGGCACATCCCCGAGCTCGGCCTCACCGGCTGCCAGCGCGGCCACGCCCGCCTGCACCAGGATCCGTACGAACGGCTCGGAGTCCGCCGCGTTCCGCCGCCAGGCCAGCCCCGTCAGCACCAGCTCTCCGCCCGAGAGATAGCGGCTGGGGTCACGCAGATCGGTGGTCATCACCCCGCGCACGGCGCGGTCGAGCTCGTCCTCGCCGCCGAGCAGCCGCAGGCCCAGCGCATCGGTGTCCAGCAGTGCGCGCAGCCGCATTCTCGTCGCCGCCGTTCTTTGTCTCGTCTTTGTCTCGAAAACTACGATGAATCTTGAAGGGTCCAGTGGGGCGGGGGCCCAGTGGTGTTTCCGGAGGAAAACGAAGAGGTTTCTGATGGCCTCCGTTCATACGAATCTACAAGATGCCCGTGCTGGCCAGCCAACTCCTTCATGGTTTCCGTGACTGACCCCCTCGGACCACAGCGCTGTGTACTGGCCCGGCTCAGCGTGAACAGCACATGAACGAGCCGGGCCCGCCGCACACGATCTGGCTCATTCCGTACGACCCCGAGACGAAGAAGAGAGCCGGTCATGGACTTCCTTCGCCCCGCCAGCTGGGAGGAGGCGCTCGCCGCGAAGGCCGAGCACCCCACCGCTGTGCCGATTGCGGGTGGCACCGATGTGATGGTCGAGATCAATTTCGACCACCGCCGGCCCGAGTACCTCCTCGACCTCAACCGCATCGGCGACCTCTACGAGTGGGAGGTGGGCGAGGCGAGCGTGCGGCTGGGCGCCTCCGTCCCGTACACCCGGATCATGGAGAACCTGCGCGCCGAACTGCCGGGCCTGGCCCTCGCCTCGCACACGGTCGCCTCCCCGCAGATCCGCAACCGCGGCGGCGTCGGCGGCAACCTCGGCACCGCCTCCCCGGCCGGCGACGCCCACCCGGCCCTGCTGGCGGCGGGCGCCGAGGTCGAGGCCGAGTCGGTGCGCGGCACACGGCTGATTCCGATCGACGACTTCTACACCGGCGTGAAGCGCAACGCGCTCGCCCCCGACGAGCTGATCCGCGCCGTCCACATCAAGAAGGCGGACGGCCCGCAGCAGTACTCCAAGGTCGGCACCCGCAACGCCATGGTCATCGCCGTGTGCGCCTTCGGTCTCGCCCTGCATCCCGAGACCCGCACGGTCCGCACCGGCATCGGCTCGGCCGCGCCCACCCCCGTCCGGGCGAAGACCGCCGAGGACTTCCTGAACGCGGCACTCGAAGAGGGCGGCTTCTGGGACAACGGAAAGATCATCACCCCGTCGGTCGCCAAGCAGTTCGCGGACCTCTGCTCCGCCGCCTGCAACCCGATCGACGACGTCCGGGGCACCGCGAGCTACCGCCGTCACGCGGTCGGCGTCATGGCCCGCAGGACGCTCACCTGGACCTGGGAGTCGTACCGCGGCGCCCGCCGCATCACGGAGGGAGCCGCGTAATGCGCGTCAACTTCACTGTCAACGGACGCCCGCAGGAAGCCGACGACGTCTGGGAGGGCGAGTCGCTGCTCTACGTCCTGCGCGAGCGCCTCGGGCTGCCCGGCTCCAAGAACGCCTGCGAGCAGGGCGAGTGCGGGTCGTGCACAGTCCGCCTGGACGGCGTGCCGGTGTGTTCGTGCCTGGTCGCGGCGGGCCAGGTCGAGGGCCGCGAGGTCGTCACCGTGGAGGGTCTGGCGGACTACGCCAAGCAGCGCTCCTGCGGGACGGGCGCCTGCGGTACGTCGCTGCAGGACGCCCGGCTGGCCCTCCCCCCGGGCGAAGCCTGGGGGAGGGCCGCCGAGGGCCAGGACTCGCAGACCGGTGAGGGCACCGGCTCATCCCCGCGCGCAGCGCTCTCTCCGATCCAGCAGGCGTTCATCGACGCCGGCGCCGTCCAGTGCGGCTTCTGCACCCCGGGTCTGCTCGTCGCCGCCGACGAGATGCTGGAGAACAACCCCGACCCGACCGACGCGGACATCCGCGAGGCGTTGTCGGGCAACCTGTGCCGCTGCACGGGCTACGAGAAGATCATGGACGCGGTCCGCCTGGCGGCCGCCCGGCAGGGAGAGGCTGTCTGAGCATGTCCTCCCCCAAGCACTCAACTGCGTTCGAGCAGGGCGGTGCCCCCACCGGCGCTCCCACCAAGATCACCCAGGGTTCGCAGACCAGGGGCGGCATCGGCGAGTCGACCCTCCGCCCCGACGGCACCCTCAAGGTCACCGGCGAGTTCGCGTACTCGTCCGACATGTGGCACGAGGACATGCTCTGGGGCCAGATCCTGCGCTCCACGGTCGCCCACGCCGAGATCGTCTCGATCGACACGGGCGAGGCCCTCGCGACCCCCGGCGTCTACGCCGTCATGACGTACGACGACCTGCCGACCGACGTGAAGAACTACGGCCTGGAGATCCAGGACACCCCCGTCCTGGCCCACGGCAAGGTACGCCACCACGGCGAGCCGGTCGCGATCGTCGCCGCCGACCACCCGGAGACCGCGCGCCGCGCCGCCGCCAAGATCAAGGTGGAGTACCGCGAACTGCCGGTCATCACCGACGAGGCCTCCGCGACGGCCCCGGACGCGATCCTCGTCCACGAGCACCGCGACGACCTCCCCCAAGGGCCTCCGACAAGCTCCGGTCCAGGGGGGACCCCCGTCATCGGCCACGTCCCGCACCCCAACATCGTCCACCGCCAGCCGATCGTCCGCGGTGACGTGGCGGCGGCCCGCGGGCGGGCGGACGTGATCGTCGAGGGCGAGTACACCTTCGGAATGCAGGACCAGGCCTTCCTCGGCCCCGAGTCCGGGCTCGCCGTGCCGGAGGAGGACGGCGGCGTCCACCTCTACATCGCCACCCAGTGGCTGCACTCCGACCTGCGCCAGATCGCCCCGGTCCTCGGCCTGCCCGAGGACAAGGTGCGCATGACGCTGGCCGGCGTCGGCGGCGCGTTCGGCGGCCGCGAGGACCTGTCGATGCAGATCCACGCCTGCCTGCTGGCCCTGCGCACAGGCAAGCCCGTCAAGATCGTCTACAACCGCTTCGAGTCCTTCTTCGGGCACGTCCACCGCCACCCGGCCAAGCTGTACTACGAGCACGGGGCCACGCAGGACGGCAAGCTGACGCATGTGAAGTGCCGTATCGTCCTGGACGGCGGCGCGTACGCCTCCGCCTCCCCGGCCGTCGTCGGCAACGCCGCCTCCCTCGGCATCGGGCCCTACGTCGTCGACGACGTCGAGATCGAGGCCATCGCCCTCTACACCAACAACCCGCCCTGCGGCGCCATGCGCGGCTTCGGCGCGGTCCAGGCCTGCTTCGCCTACGAGGCGCAGATGGACAAGCTGGCGAAGAAGCTCGGCATGGACCCGGTGGAGCTGCGGCGGCTGAACGCGATGGAGCAGGGGACCATCATGCCGACGGGCCAGCCCGTCGACTCCCCGGCCCCGGTCGCCGAACTCCTGCGGCGCGTCAAGGCGATGCCGCTGCCGCCGGAGCGCCAGTGGGAGAGCAGCGAGGGAGCCGACGTACGGCAGCTGCCCGGCGGACTGTCCAACACCACGCACGGCGAAGGCGTCGTACGCGGCATCGGCTACGCGGTCGGCATCAAGAACGTCGGCTTCTCCGAGGGGTTCGACGACTACTCCACCGCCAAGGTCCGTATGGAGGTCGTCGCGGGCGAGCCCGTGGCCACCGTGCACACGGCCATGGCGGAGGTTGGCCAGGGCGGTGTCACGGTCCATGCGCAGATCGCCCGCACAGAACTGGGTGTCGCCCAGGTGACCATCCACCCCGCCGACACCCAGGTGGGCTCGGCGGGTTCGACCTCGGCCTCCCGGCAGACGTACGTCACCGGGGGCGCCGTGAAGAACTCCTGCGAGCTGGTGCGCGAGCGGGTGCTGGAGATCGGGCGCCGCAAGTTCGGTACGTACCACCCGGCTTGGGCGACGGCGGAGCTGCTGCTGGAGGGCGGCAAGGTCGTCACCGACGGCGGTGAGGAGCTCGCCGACCTGGTGGACGTGCTCGAGGACGAGGCGGTCGAGGTCGAGGCCGAGTGGCGGCACCGCGCGACCGAGCCCTTCGACCTGCGCACCGGTCAGGGCAACGGCCATGTCCAGTACAGCTTCGCCGCGCACCGGGCCGTCGTCGAGGTCGACACCGAGCTGGGCCTGGTCAAGGTGATCGAGCTGGCCTGTGCCCAGGATGTCGGCAAGGCGCTCAACCCGCTGTCCGTCCTCGGCCAGATCCAGGGCGGCACCACCCAGGGCCTGGGCGTGGCGGTGATGGAGGAGATCATCGTCGACCCGAAGACGGCGAAGGTCCAGAATCCCTCCTTCACGGACTACCTCATCCCCACGATTCTCGACACGCCGACCATCCCCGTCGATGTGCTCGAACTCGCCGACGACCACGCGCCGTACGGGCTCCGTGGCGTCGGCGAGGCCCCCACCCTGTCCTCGACTCCCGCCGTCCTCGCGGCCATCCGCAACGCGACGGGCCTGGAGCTGAACAGGACGCCGGTCCGGCCGGAACATCTCACCGGAACGTGACCCTCCGGGGTTGAACCGGCTTGTTTTCCTGGGGGACTTCGTCCCCCAGGCCCCAACTGTTCGTCCTGGGCCGTCCCCCGGGTCGTGCACATCCCAAATCCCGCACGTCGTGGAAGACGACGCGTGGGTGCCCCTGTGAACCTTGGGAGACGGCACCATGACCCCACAGTCGACCGAGCCAAGATCCACCGCCGAGGACGCGGGTGCGGGAACCCGCAACCCGGCCGGCAGGTCGTGGCTCGACCGGTACTTCCACATATCCGCGAGAGGATCCTCCGTCGCACGCGAAGTGCGCGGCGGTGTCACCACCTTCATGGCGATGGCGTACATCCTCCTGCTCAACCCCCTGATCCTGTCCGGCAAGGACGCGGCGGGGGACACGCTCGGCCAGAAGGCCCTCATCACCGCGACCGCGTTCGCGGCGGCCTTCACCACACTGCTGATGGGTTTCGCCGGCAAGGTGCCGCTCGCCCTCGCCGCCGGCCTCTCCGTCTCCGGTGTCCTTTCCTCACAGGTCGCCCCGCAGATGACCTGGCCGCAGGCCATGGGCATGTGTGTGATGTACGGCGTGGTCATCATGCTGCTCGTCGTCACCGGCCTCCGTGAGATGATCATGAACGCGATTCCGCTCGCGCTCAAGCACGGCATCACCATGGGCATCGGCCTGTTCATCGCCCTCATCGGCTTCTACAAGTCCGGCTTCGTGCACCAGGGCAAGGCGACCCCGGTCACCCTCGGCCCCGCCGGTGAGTTGACGGGCTGGCCGGTCCTCCTCTTCGCGGGCACCCTGCTCCTGATCTTCATGCTCCAGGCCCGGGGCGTCCCCGGCGCCATCCTCATCGGCATCGTCGGCGGCACGATCGTCGCCGCGATCCTCAACGCGGCCGGCGTCATCGACCCCAGGCAGTGGGCGAGCGGTGCCCCCGAACTGCACGGCAGCGCGGTCTCGATGCCCGACTTCTCGCTCTTCGGGCACGTCGAGTTCGGCGGCTGGGGCAAGGTCGGCGCGATGACCGTGGGGATGATCGTCTTCACGCTCGTGCTCGCCGGGTTCTTCGACGCGATGGCCACCATCATCGGCGTCGGCACCGAGGCCCGACTGGCCGACGACAAGGGCCGGATGCCGGGCCTGTCCAAGGCGCTGTTCATCGACGGCGCGGGCGGTGCGATCGGCGGTGTCGCGGGCGGCTCCGGCCAGACCGTGTTCATCGAGTCGGCCACCGGCGTCGGCGAGGGGGCCCGCACGGGCCTCGCCTCGGTCGTCACCGGACTGTTCTTCGCGGCCTGCCTCTTCTTCACCCCGCTGACCGCGATCGTCCCGCAGGAGGTCGCCTCCGCAGCCCTGGTCGTGATCGGCGCGATGATGCTGATGAACGCACGGCATGTGGACTGGGCCGACCGGGCCATCGCGATCCCGGTCTTCCTGACGGTCGTTGTGATGCCGTTCACATACTCCATCACCGCGGGCGTGGCCGCGGGCGTCATCTCCTACGCCGCCATCAAGGCCGCGCAGGGCAAGGCCCGGGAGATCGGGGCGTTCATGTGGGGCCTGACAGGGATCTTCCTGGTCTATTTCGCCCTCAATCCCATTGAGAGCTGGCTGGGCGTGCACTAGCACCAGCCGCTCCCCGAAAGACCCTCCACACAGCCGTCGTCAAGGAGACCGAGAGATGCTGGACATCGCCGAGGAGCTCGACCGGTGGGCCGAGCGGGGACGCGACTTCGCCGTGGCCACCGTGGTGACGGTCGGCGGCAGCGCCCCGCGCCGGCCGGGTGCCGCCCTCGCGGTGGACGCCGACGGCACGGCGATCGGCTCGGTCTCCGGCGGCTGTGTGGAGGGTGCCGTGTACGACCTGTGCAGGCAGGCGCTTCAGGACGGCGAGACCGTCCTGGAGCGCTTCGGCTACAGCGACGAGGACGCCTTCGCCGTCGGCCTCACCTGCGGCGGCGTCATCGACATCCTCGTCACCCCGGTACGGGCGGCCGACCCCGCCCGTCCGGTGGTCGCGGCCGCGCTGGCCGCCGCCGCGCGCGGGGAGGCCGCGGCGGTCGCGCGGATCGTGTCGGGCCCGGCGCAGCTGCGGGGCCGGGCCCTGCTCGTCCGCCCCGGCGGCTCGTACGACGGCGGCTTCGGCGCCCACCCCGAACTGGACCGCACCGTCGCCGCCGAGGCCGGTGCCTTCCTGGACGCGGGCCGCACCGGCACCCTGGAGATAGGTGAGCAGGGCTCGCGCTGCGGCGCCCCGCTCACCGTGCTGGTCGAGTCGTCGGTCCCGCCGCCCCGGATGATCGTCTTCGGCGCGATCGACTTCGCCTCGGCGCTGGTCCGCATCGGCAAGTTCCTGGGCTACCACGTGACGGTGTGCGACGCCCGGCCGGTGTTCGCCACCCGGACCCGCTTCCCCGAGGCCGACGAGATCGTCGTCGAGTGGCCGCACACCTACCTGGAGCGCACGGACGTCGACGGCCGTACCGTCCTGTGCGTGCTCACCCACGACGCCAAGTTCGACGTGCCGCTGCTGCGGCTCGCCCTGCGGCTGCCCGTGGCCTACGTCGGCGCGATGGGCTCCCGCCGCACCCACCTGGACCGCAACGAGCGCCTGCGCGAAGTCGGCGTCACCGAACTGGAGCTGGCGCGCCTCAGGTCCCCCATCGGCCTCGACCTGGGAGCCCGCACCCCCGAGGAGACGGCCCTGTCGATCGCCTCGGAGATCGTCGCGAGCCGACGCGGTGGCACCGGCGTGTCTCTCACGGGCGCGCACACACCGATCCACCACGACACGACGTCCGTACCGGCGGGCCGGATCGGTTCGGTGGCCTGAGGGGCCGTGGCCGAGAATGCCTTTCGCCGTTCACGCCCTCCTGAAGAGCACCGTTCACGCCCTCCTGAGCAGGCTGTTCAGCGCCCTGCCGAACATCGCCCGGGCCGTCTGGTCCAGGAGGGGGTCGAAGAGTCTCGGGAGGCCGCGCAGGCGTAGTTCCTCCCGCCACACCACGCGGGTACGGCCGCCCGGTCCCGGGCGTACCTCCAGCTCGGCCCAGCCGAGGACCACCCGGCCGTGCTTGACCAGGCGGCACAGTCCGGGCTCGCCGTCGCTCGGCGGGTGCCAGTCGGTGACCTCCATCGGGTCGGTCAGGGAGAGCGGACCGATCCCGGTACGGGCCACGAAGCGCGTGCCCTCCCGGGTCGGCGGATCGGTGACCACGGTGATCCGCGTCAGCGGGACCGCGTCGGCGTGCCGGGGCCACTCCGTGAGCCGGCGCCACGCCTCGTCGATCGGCAGCGGTGCCGTGCGTTCGAGCTGGAAGGTGACCACGCAACGATCTTAGGGAAGCGGTTGCTCGAAAGGGGACCCGAGTGACCTCGGGCGGTTGCGTCAACCAGGGCTTTGCGAGCGGGCGTACGCTGGTCAGCGCGGCGGGATCCCGCAGGCCCGGACGACGTCACCGGCCGGCGCCCGTACGTCCCCTGTCGCGCCCGTGCGGCCGTACGGCACCATGAGCGCGTCCCCGTACCAGCGTTCGGGAGGGCGTCGTGGACCGCGAACAGCACGGCAGGCTCGACGAGTTGATGCGCGACCCCTATCCGCACTACGCCCGTGCCCGGACGGCCGAGGGGCTTACCCATGTCGCCGAGCTCGACGCATGGCTGGTGGCCAGGGACGCCGACGTACGCGAAGTGCTGCGTCGTACCGAGGACTTCTCGTCGGCGAACGCCCTCAGGCCGGACGTGCTCCCCTCGCCCGCCGCGCTCGTCGCCCTCGGCGGCGGGTTCGGCGGCCGTCCGGTGGTGGTCACCTCGGACGGCGAGCGGCACCAGCGGTTACGGGCACCGCTCGTCCGCGCTCTCTCACCGGCCCGGGTCGCCGCGCAGGTGCCGTACGCCGCCGAGCGTGCCGCCGCCCTCGTCGACGGCTTCGTCAAGGACGGGCACGTGGAGCTGATGTCCCGCTATGCCAGGCGGCTGCCCGGTGAGGTCATCGGGCGGATCGTCGGCCTCGACCCGGCCGACGTACCCGTGGTGGTGCACGGTGGACACCGCGCCGAGGAACTGCTGTTCCGGCCCCTCGAGGAGACGGAGCAACTGCCCGCCGCCCAGGACGTGGTGGCGATGCAGCACGTCCTCGACCGCTGCGCCCGGGACCGGTACGCGCGGCCGCGCGAGGACCTCTGCACGGAGATCGTCGCCTCCGTGGCCGGCCCCGGTCAGGGTGAACTCACCCTGGACCAGCGGCACGAGACCGTCGCCCATCTGCAGAACCTGCTCATCGCCGGGCACCTCACCACGACCGCGCTGATCGGCACCACCGTCCTGCAGCTGATGCGGCACCGGTCCCAGTGGGAGCTGCTGTGCGCGGAGCCCGAAAAGATTCCGGCGGCGGTCGAGGAGGCGCTGCGCCACGACGGCCCGCTCCAGGGCTTCCGCCGGATCACCACCCGCCCGGTCACCCTCGCGGGCACCGAACTCCCGGCCGGGGCGGCGGTGTTCGTCGCGTTCGGCGCGGCCGACCGGGACGGCTCGTGCCATTCCCGCCCCGACGACTTCGACATCACCCGTACCCCCGGCCGCCACCTCGCCTTCGGCTTCGGCGCTCACGCCTGCCCCGGCGCCCAGCTGGCCCGCGAGCAACTGCGCATCACCCTGGAGGAGTTGACACGTCGACTGCCCGGACTGCGGCCGGCCGACGGGCACCCCGTCACCATGCGGCCCACGCTGATCCACCGTTCTCCGCACGAGCTTCATCTGACGTGGTGAGGGGCGCCTCAGCGCTGCCCCGGGCTGCTCTAGGGGTGGTACACCTTCCCCGGCTCGGCCTTCCCGGGCGCGAGCAGCTGCGGCACGGTCACGAACACGTACCCGCGCGCCTTCAGGGCGTCGATGATGCCGGGTACGGCGGGCACGGTGCCCTGGTAGATGTCGTGCAGCAGGATGATCCCGTCACGGGACGCCTGCGCGAGGACGCGCTTGGTGATCAGTGCGGAGTCGGTGGTCGTGTAGTCCTTGGCGGTCACGCTCCACAGCACCTCGGCCAGCCCCATCTCACGGCAGATGCGGTGCACGGTCCCGTTCGTGCGGCCCTGGGGCGGGCGCATCAGCGTCGGCCGGTGCCCGATGAGGCGCTCTATCGCCGCGTTGGGCCGTTCCAGCTCCTCGCGTATCTGCTTCTCCGATATCCGGGTCAGGATCTTGTGGTCCCAGGTGTGGCTGCCGACCTCGTGGCCCTCGGCCGCCATGCGCTTGACGAGCTCCGGGTACTTCACGATGTGCCGCTTGCCGAGCAGGAAGAAGGTCGCCGGGACCTGCTTCTCCTTGAGGATGTCCAGGAGCCGGGCCGAGTTCTCGCTGGGCCCCGCGTCGAAGGTGAGCGCGATGCACTTGGCCTCGCGGCAGTCGACGGTCCCGAACCGGGCGGCCTGGGATCCGGAGGCGGCGTGGGCGCGGGCGGCGCTGGGCGCGGTCGTGTCGTTGCCCGCGCAGCCGGTGAGTGCGAGTGCCAGGGAGAGGGCCGCGGCGGTCAGCGCGGTGCGACGCAACCCCGATCCCCGTCTCGGCGTCTTCTCGGTCGGAAGCTTCTTGGTCCACAGAGGCATGCCCGGACTATACATAGCGGGTATAGATGGCGTGTATAGATGTGCACGGTTGCCCGTATCACCATGGAAGACGAGGACCGACCTCCAGCGAGAGGACGACCCATGCGCTTCCAGGACCGAAAGCAGGCCGGACGCGAACTCGCCGAACGGCTCCAAGACCTGCGGGACAAGGGCGCCCTGCCGGACCCCGTCGTGCTGGCCCTCCCCAGAGGCGGCGTCGCGGTCGCCGCGGAGGTCGCCCGGGCGCTCGAAGCACCGCTCGACGTGCTCCTCGTACGCAAGATCGGCGCCCCGCACCACGAGGAGTTCGGCGTCGGCGCGATCGCCGGAGACGACCCCCCGCTCTACGACGCGGACACGCTGCACGGGCTGGGTCTGACCGAGGAGTCCCTCGCCCCGACGGTGGAGCGGGAGCGAGAGGAACTCCACCGCCGTGAGCGGCGCTACCGCAAGGGCCGCCCGCCGCCGGACCTGCGGGGACACACGGTGATCGTCGTCGACGACGGACTGGCCACCGGCTCGACCGCCCGCGCCGCGCTGCGCCACGTACGGCGCAAGGGCCCGGCACGGCTCGTCCTGGCCGTCCCCGTCGGCGCGCCGGACTCGCTCGCCATGCTGAGTGAAGAGGCCGACGACGTGGTCTGTCTGCACCAGCCGTACGGCTTCTCGGCCGTCGGTCAGTGGTACGACGACTTCGGACAACTGACGGACGACGACGTGCTCGACGCGCTGGACGGGTACTGACAGCCGCGTCGGCGTCGGCGGAGGCGGAGGCGGAGGCGGAGGCGGAGGCGGAGGTGCGACGGTGCCGGACATGACGGCGGACGAGGCACGGCGGCGGTTCACCGCGGCCCGCGTGGCGCGGCTGGCGACCGTGGACGCGGACGGGCACCCCCACCTGGTGCCGGTCGTGTTCGCCGCGCACGGCACCGACGGGATCGTGACGGCCGTCGACCACAAGCCGAAGACCACGACCCGGCTGAAGCGGCTGCGCAACATCGCCGGCCGCCCGTCCGTGAGTCTGCTGGCGGACCTGTACGACGAGGACTGGGACCAGCTGTGGTGGGTCCGCGCCGACGGCGAGGCCCGCGTGATCGCGCCCGGAGTACCCGACGCACTCGATGTACGCGACGTACCCGACGTACACGACCGGGCCGCGTACACCGCCGCGCTCGGGCTGCTCCGCGACAAGTACCCCCAGTACCGCGACCGCCCGCCCACCGGCCCGGTGATCGCCGTAACCGTCCGGCACTGGACCGGCTGGCGTGCGACCACGCCCCCGGCGTAGACGCGCCCGAGGACGCCGTCGCCGCGCTCGGCACCGGCCATTGCCCCGGGCAACCCCCGTCTGTCAAGTCCCAGCGCATCCCAGTGGTACCGGACGGGTACGGGGAGTAACCTCGGCAGACATGACGCGCACGGGGGAACGAGCCGTCAAGTCGCGGATGGAGACGCCGCGTTGGGTTGCACGCATTCAGCAGGCCGGAGGGCCGGTCGTGGGCGCCGGTGTGCTGCTCGGGCCCGACCGGGTGCTCACCGGAGCCCATGTGGTCAGCCCGGGCGAACGGTACGTCGTCCACTTCGTCGGCGTGCCGGGCGTACCGGCGGTCGCCGCCACGGTCAGCCCTGACGAGTACGTTCCGCAGCAGGAGGACTCCTTCGGCGACCGCACCGGAGACCTGGCCCTGCTGCGGCTGGCCGAACCTCGCCCCGCCCGGCAGACCACCCGGCTGTGCCGGCTCGCGGCCTCGCGCGAGGGCGTGGGCATGTACGGCTTCCCGGAGGGCGACGACGGGGGCCGCTGGCACAGCGCCACCCTGGTCGGCGGGCGCGGCCGGGACAGCCAGGTGCAGCTTCGCCCCGAGACCCCGGGCGAACTCGCGGGACCCGGGTTCAGCGGCGGGGGAGTGGTCGACTACGCGACCGGCGAGCTCATCGGCATCGTGCTCAGCGTCGACGCGGGGCACGGATCCGCGTTCACCTACATGAGCCCCACCGAGACCATCCTGCGCCATCTCCCGCAGGTCGCCGCCTGGACGGTCGGCCCCTCCGCCGTCGACCCGAGGCTGCACCCCAAGGAGAGCACCGGCGAACTCGACGTGCCGTTCGCCACCGAACTGGCCACCTGGTTCCGCGGCGAGGGCTGGCCGGTGCTCGTCACCGTCGTCCCGGCGCGCGGCCGCCGCGCCTGGACCCTGAGACGGGCGGTCACCCTGGCCGACCGCGAACTGCGCACCCGTGACAACACCAGCCGCTTCGCCGACGATCCGCGCGAGACCGTCCCGCCGCCGGGCGGACACGATCTCGCCCTCGTGGTCAAGGGAATGACGGTCGCCCAGGTCATGGACCGGATCGCGGAGCGGCTCGGCACGCCCAGGGACACCGCCGTTCCGCTGCCCGAGCAGATCGTGGCGATGGGCATCACGCTCGCCGCCGTCCTCGTCGGCGTCGACGAGGCGGCCGAACCCGACCCGCTGCTCGGGATGCTGGAGCGGCTCGCCGAACAGGGAGCGAGACTGCTCCTGGTGTTCCGCGCCCCGAACGACCGTGCCACGCAGGCCGCGGACACGCTCGTACACCGGCCGCTGGCCGACCGCTGGGCCCGGCTGCACGCGGACCTCGACCGGATCGTGGACCGGCTCGGACCCGCCCTCGACGAGCGCCTCGGCCGGGTGCTGCCCGGCGGGGATCCCGAGACCGCGCGCCTGATCGACCGGGCCCGACGCGGCATCCCGCTCACCCGCCTGCTGCGCGGACAACTGGCCGAGGCCGCCGGCCGGGAGACGGAACCGTCGCGGGCCGACGACCTGTTCGTCTACGAGGCCGCGGCCGCGCGCCGGACACAGCGGCTGGAGCGGGCGGCCACGCTGCTCGACGCCCGCATCGCGCGCCGCGCCGAACTACGCGGCCGGGTCGCCTCGGTGTGGGAGCTGTCCAAGGGGAAGACAGACCCGGCGCAGGCCGAGCGCAACCTCACGGCGTACGAGCTCTACGACACCGCCTCGGCACTGCTGCGCGAGACCCCGTGCGACGTCGACGCGGCGGAGCACGCGGCCGGACGGTTCGTCGCGTACTGCTCCGGGCACCCGCAGTCGTACGAGGAGGGCACAGCGTGACGTCATGTACCCACGCCGGTTGTGCGGGCCGTCTCATGGTCACGGGCTTCTGCGACACGTGCGGGCGCGGCACGGCTACGCGGTCGGGGCAAGCAAGGGCTCGTCCCCGCGCCGTGCCGCTTCGGGTACCCGCAGTCGTACGAGGAGGGCACAGCGTGACGTCATGTACCCACGCCGGTTGTGCGGGCCGTCTCATGGTCACGGGCTTCTGCGACACGTGCGGGCGCCGGCCGGCGCGGTCGGGCCGGCAAGGGCTCGTCCCCGCGCCGTGCCGCTTCGGGTACCCGCAGTCGTACGAGGAGGGCACAGCGTGACGTCATGTACCCACGCCGGTTGTGCGGGCCGTCTCATGGTCACGGGCTTCTGCGACACGTGCGGGCGAAAGCCTGCGCTCATCGGTGAGTTGCCGTCGAAGCCGGTGCCGAGCGATCCGGGTGAGTCGGTGCCGTCGGGGCCCGAGCCGCCCGGCCATGCGCCGGTCCATGCCGTCGCCGGGGTCGGTGACCTCGACCAGCACGGGCTGGTCGTCCTGCCCGACGTACCCGTCCCCGCGCACCCGGTCGTCGAGGAGCCCAGACCGCCCACCGGCGGTCGCCGTTGCGGCGCCGACGGGTGCACGATGATGATCGGCGTCGGCTACGGCGGACAGCCCGCCCGGTCCTCCGGCCGCTGCCCGCGCTGCGGCACGCCCTACTCCTTCCTGCCCCAGCTCCACCCCGGCCAGATCGTCGCCGGGCACTACCGGATCCTCGGCTGTCTCGCCCGCGGCGGCCTCGGCTGGATCTACCTCGCCGAGGACACCCGCGCCGAGGGGCACCGCGTGGTGCTCAAGGGACTGATCAACGTCCACGACGCGCTCGCCCGCCGCAACGCCGTCGAGGAACGCCGTTCGCTCACCGCTCTGCACCACCCCGACATCGTCCGCATCATCACCTACGCCGAACACGAGGTGCCCGGCCAGTCGCCCACCGGCTATCTGGTCATGGACTACATCGGCGGCCGCTCCCTGCAGCAGCTCTTCGACGACGAGGACGCGGAACGGCTCTTCAAGGGCCGCCCCCGCCTCGACCATGTGCTGACCTACGGGTGCAAGATCCTCGGCGCGCTCCAGTACATGCACGAACGGGGGCTGCTCTACTGCGACATGAAGCCCGCCAACGTCATCCACTTCGGGCGCGGCATCAAGGTCATCGACCTCGGCGCGGTGCGCGCGATCGGCGACCGTACCTCCGCCTATGTGTACACGAGCACCTTCGCCCCGCCGCAGCAGGAGATCGAGAAGCGCGGCTGGCACGTCGACAGCGACCTCTACACCGTCGGCATGACGCTGCAGGCCCTGGCCCGCGGCGCGGAACCGGCCCGCGGCCTCGCCCCCGACTCCTTCCGGCGCCTGATCGACCGGGCGACCCACGCCGAACCCCGTGCCCGGTTCCGCTCGGCGGCCGAGATGTCCCGGCAACTGTGGGAAGTACTGCGGGAGTTCCGCTCGCTGCGGTTCGGCGAACAGCTCCCCGAGAGCTCCACCCGGTTCCGCCCCACCGACGCCTCGCTCGACGCCGGGCTCGGTGCGATCCCCTCCCTGGCCCACTGGACGGCCCGCCCCGACACCCGCCCCGGCGAGCTGGACATCAGCCCTCCGCCCGCCCACGAGGTGGCCGCCGCCCTGCCCCAGCCCGTCCCGGACCCCGCCGACGGCGCCGCCCTGCTGCTCGACACCTTCCCGCCGGACGCCCCTGACCGCGTCGCCGACCAGTGGCGCCGCGAGTCACGGCTGGGCACCCCCGAGACCGCGCTGTGGCTGTGCCGCGCCTATCTGAGGAGCGGCAGACAGGGCGACGCCGAGAGCTGGCTGCACGAGGCCGAGGCCCAACTCGGCGCGCAGGACGCCAAGTACGACTGGCGGATCGCCTGGCACCGCGGCGTCCTGCACCTGAGCAAGGACGAGGTGAGCCATGCGGGCAGCTGCTTCGAGGCGGTGTACCGGGCCCTGCCGGGCGAATACGTCCCCAAGCTCGCCCTCGGCTACTGCGCGGAGCGGCTGCGCGAGTCCCAGGCGCAGCGGGGCACCCAGGGACAGCAGGGCGTCCAGGGGCAGCGCGATCCCCGGACCGCGCGGGCCATGAAGTTCCACGAGGCCGTCTGGCAGCGGGACTCCGCCCACGCCGCGGCCGCCTTCGGGCTGGCCCGCGGCCATCTGGCCTCCGGAGAGCGGGACGAGGCGGTACGGGTCCTCGACCACGTCCCCTCCACCTCCCGCCACCACGACGCGGCCCGTATCGCCGCGGTGCGCATCCGCACCGGCACCCTGGACGGCCGGCCGCCGTCCGTGGCCGACCTGCGGGACGCGGTCCGGCGGCTGCCCGAACTGCGCCTGGACGGCGGAGCGACCGACGGCGAGTCCCGGGCCCGGCTGGTCGCCGAGGTGCGGGAGAACGCCCTCGGCCGCCGCCCGCCGCAAGGGTGGGGACCGGACTTCCCCACCGGGACCGTGCTCGGGTCCGGCGACGAGGACGCGCTGCGCGCGCTCCTCGAACAGTCCTTCCGGCACCTGGCGGGCCAGGCCCGCACCGCCGACGAACACGGCCGCCTGCTCGACCTGGCCAACGCCGTCCGTCCCATGACGCCCTTCTGAACAACCACCTTCCGACCGACGACCTTCCGCACTACGACCTTCCGAACCGACGCAATGACGAGCCGTCGAAGGGGAACACAGCGATGAGCGAGGCCGGTGGCATCGAGGTGACACTGGCGGTCGGCCAGAACAAGTACCTGTCCGCCGTACCGACCGCCGCCGGACCGCCAGGAGACCAGGAGATGCACGCCATCCTGGAGATCGGGGTCACCCACACCGGGTCCGGCCCGCTGCCGGGACGGCCCGGCGGCTCGGGCGCGGCACTCGCCGAGGTGCTGATCGTCGACACGTCCAGGTCGATGCTCCACCCCGACACGAAACTGCGCGCCGCCAAGGACGCCACGGTCGCGGCCGTACGACTGCTGCCCGACCGCACCGCCTTCGCCGTGCTGTCCGGCCGCTTCGACGCGACCGTGGTCCACCCCGCCCCCGGCGCCGAGGCGATGGCCGTCGCCGACCCGGGGCAGCGCGAGGCCGCCGAGTACGCCGTACGCGTCCTGGACGCCGACGGCGGCACCGCCATCGGCACCTGGCTCGACCTCGCCCGCCGGCTCCTCAACGGGCAGGACGCTCCCATCAAGCACGTGCTGCTGCTCACCGACGGCCGCAACGAACACGACGACCGCGCCGCCATGCGGCTGGACACCGCGCTCGACGCCTGCGACGGCCGGTTCATCTGCGACGCCTGGGGCATCGGCGACGGCTGGGACGCCGACGTACTGCTGCGCATCGCCCGGCGGCTGCACGGACGCGCGGCCGCGGTCCGCCATGAATCGGAACTGCCCGCCGCCTACGAGGAGTTGGTCAACGGCCTGCTCGGCACGGCCGTCCCCGAGCTGCGCATCCGGCTCGTCCCCACCCCCGGCACCGTGATCCGGCAGGTCAAACAGGTCGTACCGGCCGAACAGGAACTCCTCACCGTCAGCACCGGATCGGCCGGGCGCGGAGCCGAGTACGTCACCCGGGGCTGGGGCGCCGAGGTCCGGCACTACCAGGTCGTCCTCACCGCCGACCCGTCCGGCCGGGACCTCGGCGAGGACCTCCAGCTCGCCGCCGTGGAACTGCTCGTCCCCGACTTCGGCCGCACCGTACGGCTGCCCGCGCCGCAGCCGGTCCTGGTGCACTGGACCGACAACCCCGCCGACGCCTCCCGGCAGCACCCCGGAGTCCGGCGCCACCAGCTGTACGAGCAGTCCGGCGCGGCCGTGGCCCGGGCGTACCGGGCGTGGCTGCGCGGCGCCGACGGCCGGACGGAGGCGGACGCCGAACTCGGCCGGGCCCTGGCACTGGCGCGGGAGCTCGACGATCCCCAACTGCTGCGCGCCCTGCGGCAGATCACGGACGAGGGGCGGGAGCCCGGGGGCCGGGTCGCCGTACGCGACGGACTCAAGGACGTCGACTGGCAGCATCTGATCCTCTCCAGCGCCATGACCACCCCACCGGACCCGGATGCCGCCGCGCAGCAGCCCCCGGCCGGACCCGACGCCCCCGACACGGCCGGTGACGGCGGCGACGACCTCGTGGAGTGCCCGGACTGCAAATGGCTCGGCCCGGCAGGCTCCCTGTACTGCGGCGGCGACTGCGGCAGACGGCTGGGGGAGCCCGTATGAGCACGCACATCCCGCCCCGGGACACGAGAACACCCGTCGCGCCCAGCCCTCTGCCGCGCCTGTTGGAGCGGGTCCTCGGCGGCCGGCACCGCCCGCCGCACGGCGCCAGCACGACCGCCCACGACCTCACCGTGCGCCGTCGGCTGCTGCTGGGACTCACCGCCGTACTGACCGTCTGCCTCTTCGTCTCCTACGAGGGGGTGCACGGCGACGCGGACCCGCTGCGCACCTCCAGCGCGCCGGGTGTCCTCGCCGTCGACACCGCGCAATACGCGCTGGCCCAGGCCCAGCAGGAGGCCATGGCCGCCGCACCGTCCACCAGCGAGATCCAGAAGCAGATCTCCGTCGCCGCCCGCAGCCTGGCCGTCGCGGCAGCCGACGACGTGGGCGGCCCGGCGGGCCGGCAGGCCCTGCAGACGGTCGCCGACCTGATCACCGTGTACCACGGCATGGTCCAGAAGGCGCAGCTCGAACCCGCGGGCCTGCTGCGCGACGCCTACCTCAGGTATGCGAGCAGCGTCCTGGAGGACAGGCACTCGGGCATAAGGACCCGGCTGGATCAGCTGCAGAAGGACCAGCAGGGCGTGGTGAGGCGGCAGACGAGCTTCGGCTGGACGCTGTGGCTCGGCTGGAGCGTCGTGGTGCTTTTGGTCCTCGCCCTGGCGGCGGCCCTGCTGGAGACGCAGGTCTATCTGCGCCGGCGGTTCCGGCGCAAGTACAACCGCGAACTGCTGGCGGCCGTCGCCCTGCTGGTCGTGGGGGCCGTGACCCTGACGCTGTTCACCCTGTGGACGCACAACGGCATGTCGGACACCCGCGGGCTGCTCCACGGGCAGCTGTCCGAGCCGTCCGCCATCACCGACGCGGGGCGGCAGACCGCCGCGAACCTCGCATACACCGGCTTCCGCGCGGCGGCGGCCGTATGGATCGTGATCGGAGGGGGCCTGCTCATGATGCTGGCCGAGACGGGCCTGCGACAGCACATCAACGACTACCGGTTCAGGCCGCGGTGAGCGCGCCCCGGTTGACCGTCCGTACGGTCACGGTCGTGACGAGCTGTCTGGCCCTGCTGGCGGCCCTCGTCGTCGTGGGCGTCCGCGTCTACGGCCGGGAGCCGACCGTCACCCTGCTGGCCAACTGGACGGGCACGGACGAGGAGAACTTCAAGGAGGCGGTGCTCGCCCCCTTCGAGCGCAAGTACCACATCCGTGTCGACTACCAGGGCAGCTCCGCCGAGAGCCAGGTGCTCAGCTCCGACGTGGAGTCGGGCACCGCGCCCGACGCGGTGGTGCTCACCGGACCCGGTGAACTCGCCGCGTACGTCCGGCAGAACCAGCTGCAACCTCTCGAAGGGCTCATCCCCAAGGGGGACTTCAGCGAGTCCTGGGCCACGCCGTACGGCGGACACGTGTACTGGTTCCCGCTCAAGGCCGACCTGAAGAGCATCGTCTGGCACCCCGGTGGCATGACCCAGCAGCAGATCCAGGACGCCGCCGGGCAGCCGGGCCAGTGGTGCCTGGGGATGGGCTCCGGTGCGACCAGCGGCTGGCCCGGCACCGACTGGATCGAGGACATCCTCCTCCAGCAGTCGGGCTGGCAGACGTACCAGAAGTGGGCGCGGGGCGAGATCCCCTGGGACTCCGACGTGGTCCGCGACGCCTGGAAGCAGTGGGGGACCATGGTCGGCGCGGGCAGGGAGCCGGACGACCTGGTGCGGCGCGCCCTGCTGACCGACTACCAGGACGCCTCCGCGTTCGTCACGAAGGATCCGCGGCAGTGCAGCCTGGAGCACCAGGCCTCGTTCATCCGCAACTCCTCCCACTCGTGGAAGGAGGCCAACGGTCAGTACGTGGCCTCCTCCCGGCTCCTCGGCAAGGGCGACTCGGACGCATGGGAGGTCTCCGGCGACCTGGTCGCCCTGCTGCACGCGACCCCGGAGGCGAAGAAGCTGATCGGCTACCTCGCCTCCGCCGAGGCGCAACGGGCCTGGAGCGCCAAGGAGTCCGGCTTCTCCGTGGATGCCAAGGTGCCGCTGGACACGTACGAACCGGTGACCGAGTACCGCCACTCACTCGCCACCACCCTCCTCGACCCGCGGGCGGTGCACTGCTTCGACGCCTCCGACGCCATGCCGCCCACGGTGCGCGACGCCTTCGCCCAGGCGACCATCGAGTTCCTCGCCCGCCCCCGCGACCTGGAGTCCCTCCTGAAGTCCCTGGACACCCTCCGCCGGAAACCGGGCCTGACCTGGCTCCCCTCGGTCTGCGACCAAGCCCCGCCGGCGCACTGAGCTACAGCCAGTCCTTGCGCTTGAAGATGAGGTACAAAGTGACGCAGACGATCCCCATCAGACCGACGGCGAAGGGGTATCCGAGGGCCCAGTGCAGCTCCGGCATGTCGCGGAAGTTCATGCCGTAGATCGTTCCGACGAGGGTGGGGGCGAAGAGGATCGCGGCCCACGCCGAGATCTTCTTGACCTCCTCGTTCTGCTCGAATCCGGCCTCCGCCAGCGCCCGCATCTCCGCGTTCTGCTGCTGGCTCACCAGGGTCGCGTTCACGGTGAGGATCTCCGTGAGGGCCTGGCGGAAGCCGTCCACGCGCTCGCTGATGTGGGTCACGTGGTCGGCGACGTCGCGGAGGTAGCGCTGGAGCTCCTCGTCGGTCTCGTACTTGGCGAAACCGGCCATCAGACCGTGCAGCATGCCGACAAGCGGGCGGGTGGCACGCTGGAACTCGACCATCTCGCGGGAGAGTTCGTAGATACGGCGCGAGACCTCGGGGTCGCCGCGGAACACCTCGGTCTCGATCTCGTCGATGTCGATCTGGACCCCCGAGACGACCGGCGCGTAGCCGTCGACCACCGCGTCGAGGATCGCGTACAGCACCGCCTCCGGGCCGAGTTTGAGCAGGTCGGGGGAGTCCTCCATACGGCCGCGGACCGCCGAGAGGTCGGGAGCGGCCCCGTGCCGGACCGTGATGACGAAGTCCGGGCCCACGAAGACGTGCAGCTCGCCGAATTCGACCTCCTCCGGCGCGTCGAGATAGCGGGCGGCACGCAGGACGACGAACAGCGTGTCGCCGTACCGCTCCAGCTTGGGCCGCTGATGCGCCTCCATCGCGTCCTCGACCGCGAGCGGGTGCAGATCGAACTCGGCGGCCAGGGAGAGGAGTTCACCCTCGGTTGGGCGGGCGAGCCCGATCCACGCCATGCCGGAGGGCTGCTTGCGCAGTTCGCGGTAGGTGTCGGTGAGCGTGGCCGGGGAGGAGACGCGCACCCCGTCGCGGTACAGGGCCGCCTGGACGATGCTGACGGGTTCGACCGCCTCCCCGCCCGGGGGGCGCGGCGGTGGAGCGGTCGGCGCGGCGGCCGGTGGCTGGTTCAGCGCGCGACGCCAGACGGACTTGCGGTGGTTCTTCTCGCCGGAGCCGGCGCGTCGCTCGTGCATCGCGGCTGCCTCCCGGTCGAGCGTGTGTCGGGGTGATCACGCAGCAGGATATACGGGGGATCCCGCGGGTGGGTGAATCGGGCCAGGTCACAGCCGGTACCCGCCGATCGACCGCGGTCCGCGCCGGCCGGACGCTCACCCCAATAGTGATCATGCTGTGACCTCGTCGTATACACCTCGGGAGCCCTGATCAATACGGTCTCACTGTGCCCAGTAACGAGAACTCACGTTCGAATCACCACATACCCGACGGCGGCCAGTGGAACGGCGACCACTGGAACGGGGTGCGCAACGACGACTTCGTCCGGTGGGCCGGCAGCAATGAAGGCCCGGTTCCCGCTCGGACGCGCACTTGGCCCCGGAATGCCGCGCTGGCCGTAGCGGCGGCCACCGCGGTCACGGCGGCCCTCCTTGCCGTGCGTTACACGACCTCGTCGTCCCAGGAACACGAAGCCGCCGCACCCGCCACGACAACGGCCGCACCCACACCGCGTGCCTCACCGACCCCCGCTCGTGCGGCAGAGCGGCCCATGATCCCGGTGGCCGAGGCGTTTCCGGGCCATGTGGCGGACGGGAACGGCGGCACCTTCACCAAGGTGGGCTCCGCCGTACTGAAGTCCTGCACCGAGCCCGACTCGGTCGGGTCGGCTCTGGCTGCCGAGATCGCCGCCGGCAAGGGGTGTCTGGGTGAGGAGATCGCCCTGTACAAGGACACGCACAACAACCAGTTCAACCTGGCCGTCTTCACCATGAAGGACCCCCAGGAGACGGTGAAGCTGGTGACCCAACTGTCCATGAACTTCGACGACTACGAGGTGGCCGCGCAAGCTCCACCCCCCGGATCCGGCCTGCCGACCCTGCCGGCCGACAGCGGCATGGTGCAGGCCTTCACCGGACAGGGCCGCGCCATGGTGGCGGGACTGGGTCAGTGGTCGGACGGCCGGAAGAGCGAGTACCAGAAGCTGGTCGATCGCCTGCAACCGCTGCTCACGGCGGTCTCGAAGAACGTCGCTCACTACGAGACCGCACAGTGAATCATTCGACGCACCCCACCAGGGAGGCGCGGGGCCTCTTCGTGTCCCGCGCCGTCCCACCGAGAGTTGCGGACAGAAGGTGTCCGCAAGCGGCGCTAGCGTACGGTGCATGACGAAGCGGAGCATCACGAGGACGGCCCCGGCCCCCGCCCCCACTCTCGACACCCGTGCGCTCAACCGGGCGACCCTCGCCCGGCAGTTGCTGCTGAGCCGTGCGCTGCTGACCGCCGGGGCCGCCGTGGAGCACCTTCTCGGGCTCCAGGCGCAGAACGTCAAGCCGCCGTACTACGCGCTCGCCGCCCGGCTCGAAGGCTTCACCCCCGAGGCGCTGTCCCGGCCCATGGCCGACCGCGAGCTCGTGCGCATCGTCACCATGCGCTCCACCATCCACACCCACACCGCCGACGACTGCCTCACCCTGCGGCCGCTCGTCCAGGCCGCACGGGACCGTGAGCTGAACGTCTTCCGCAAGGGGCTGGCCGGCGTCGACCTGGACCGCCTCGCCGTGCTCGCCCGTGAGCTGGTCGAGGCCGAGCCGCGGACCATGGCACAGCTGCGCGAGGCCCTGCTCGCCGAATGGCCCGACGCCGACCCCCAGTCCCTGTCCGTCGCCGCCCGCTGCAGGCTCCCGCTCGTCCAGGTCACCCCGCGCGGGCTGTGGGGCAGGAGCGGACAGGTTGCCCTGACCACCGCCGAACACTGGCTGGGCCGAGCCGCCGAGCCCGCCCCGGCCCCGGACGCGACGGTCCTGCGCTACCTCGCCGCCTTCGGACCGGCGTCCGTGAGGGACATGCAGACCTGGGCCGGACTCACCCGGCTCCGCGAGGCCTTCGAGCGCCTCCGCCCGCAGTTGGTCACCTTCCGGGACGCCAATGGCGTCGAACTCTTCGACCTCCCAGAGGCCCCGCGTCCGGACCCGGACACCCCGGCCCCGCCCCGCTTCCTCCCGGAGCTGGACAACCTCCTCCTGTCCCACGCCGACCGCACCCGGGTCATACCGCCCGAGTACTGGGGCCGCAGCTGGCAGGGCAACCAGGCCTACCGCACCCTGCTCGTCGACGGCTTCCTGGCGGGCGTGTGGAAGCCGGCCGACGACGCACTCCTCATAGAGCCCTTCGGGACGCTCACGAAGGCCCAGCGGGAGGCTGTGAGAGAGGAGGGGGAGCGGATGCTCGCCGTCATGCACCCGGGGGAGTCCTACGACATCCGGTTCGGCACCGTCGTACCGACGTGAAAGTCCTGGCCCGCGTACGACCGTGAAAATCCTTGGCCCGCGTACGACCCTGGAAGTCCTCGGTCCGCGTACGACCGTGAGAGTCCGGGCCCTACAGTCGTCGCCATGGAACTGCGGCAGCTCACCTACTTCGTCGCCGTCGCCGAGGAGTTGCACTTCGGGCGGGCCGCCGAGCGGCTGCACATCGTGCAGTCGGCGGTCAGCCAGCAGATACAGCGGCTGGAACGGGAGCTGCGCGCCGAGCTGTTCGACCGGACACCGCGCCGCGTGCGGCTGACGTCCGCGGGGGAGCGGCTGCTGCCCGAGGCGCGGGCGGTGCTCGCGGCCGCGGAGAAGGCCCGCGCTGCCGTGGCGCCGCCGCATGGGGCTGCGCATCGGCAGCGCCGCCGGGTCGGTCGAGTATGTGGACCGGGTGCTGGCCTCGTTCGCCGAGCGGGTGCCGGACGTGCCCGTCGAGCTGGTCGCCCTCCCGGCCGAGGAGCGCCTCGGCCAGGTCGCGGGCGGACAGCTGGACGCCGCGTTCGTCCGGACCGCGCAACCGCCGCCGGGGGTACGCGTACTGCCCGTGTGGGCCGACCCGTTGATGGCCGCCCTGCCGGCCGCGCACCCGCTCGCCGCCCGCGCGGAGATCGACCTCGCCGAACTGGCCGGGCTGCCCCTCGCCCTCACCCCGCGCCGCACCGACCCCGCACTGGTCGACCTGGTCGTCGACGCCTGCCGACGGGCCGGGTTCGAACCGCTGCGGGGCCCGGTGAGCGGCTCCCGGCGGGACACGCTCGCCGCCGTCGGCGCCCGCCCGCTGTGGATGGTCGTGTACGCCTCCCACGCGCGCGAGCGGCACTCCTCGCGCGTGGCCTTCGTACCGTTCCGGGCGCCTGGCCTGGCCCTGTCCACCGGCCTCGCGGTGCCCGTCGCCGATCCCACCCCGCACCTGGACGCCCTGGTGCTGGCCTGCGCCGACCGCTGAACGCAAGGAAAGCCGAACGCAAGGCAGGCGAGCGCAAGGTAGCCGAACGCATGGAAAGGGGGGCGCTGCGGGCCGCTCGTGGTGGCTCGCAACGCCCCCCTGGCATCTACCTGAGGGGTTCTCAGGAGGCTTTCCGGGTTACGAGTTGACCTGCGTGGTCACCAGGTTCGAGAAGGTGGTCAGCCGGGTGTACACACCCGGGTAACCGGCCTCCGCGCACCCCTCTCCCCAGGAAGTGATCCCTGCCAGGACGCCCCCGATGAGCAGGGGACCGCCGCTGTCGCCCTGGCAGGTGTCTACGCCGCCGGATGTGTATCCGGCGCAAACCATGTCGGTCTGGACGAAGTCCGAACCGTAGGAGCCGCGGCAGCTCGAGTCGGCCACGATCGGCACGGTCGCGGTCCGCAGCTGGTTGGAGGAGCTGCCGCTCTCCGAGGTGGTGCCCCAGCCGAGGATGCGGGCCGTGGTGCCGGCCGCGTACACACCCGTCTGGGAGGAGGAGACGTACGACGCCGTCGTGTACGGCATCGAGGTGGACAGGGTCAGCACGGCCACGTCGTCGCCGTTGGTGGCGTCCGTGTAGTTGGGGTTGACCCAGATCTTGCTGACCTTGCTGACCGTGCCGTTCGTCCCGTTCAGATAGGTCCGGCCACCCACGACGCGGACGTTGCCGGCGCTCTCGCCCACCATGCAGTGCGCGGCGGTGATCACCTTCTTGGCCGCCACCAGGGTGCCCCCGCAGAACTGGTTGCCCGACGCGTCCGTGATCTGCATGACGAACGGGTACGCGGTCGTGGTGGTCGTCGTGCCGCCGACGATGGGCTGCGGAGCCGCTGCAGCGGTGGGAGCGCTGAGCAGTGCGGTCGCCGCGGCCGCGGCGGTCGCCGCCACGACGGCAGCGGATCTCTTTGCGCGGTTGAGCCCGAACATGAGTCTCCTCAGTGGGGGTGGCCGGTGGGGGGACGCGCGGGTGACGGGGGGTGAGCACAAGGGCCGCGGTACTGGCCCCCGTGTGCCCGGGCGAGCGGCACGCCCTTAAGCTATGGGCCGGTACACCCTCCGCCCAATGAGGGAACCCCCTAGGGGAGTAGGGCAGGGAAAACCCTCGGTCCGGCTCAGTTAACCGGCAGCCTTCTCACTTCGCGCGCCGTCCCGCCGCCAAACGGACTATGTCCACCCGCGAGCGGATGCCCAGCTTGCGGTACACCCGGGTCAGGGTCGCCTCGACCGTCTTGACACTGATGAACAGGCGCGCGGCGATCTCCCGGTTGGTCGCGCCCTCCATCACCAGCGCCGCCACCTGACGCTCCATCGAGGCCAGACCCTCCAGCCCGTCGACGCCGCCGAGCGCGGCGGCCGCGGCGGCGGCAGGCTCCGGTTCGGGCGCCGCGAGGGCCGCGTCCACCTGGCGCAGCCACGGCAGCGCCCGGCAGCGCCGGAACAGCCGGGTGGCCTCGTCGTACGACGATGTGCTGGGGCGGCGCACCCCTTCGGCCGGCGACCCGGGCCGTCGGCCGCGCAGCGAGGCCAGGGCGAAGGCGGCCCGCGCCTCCTCCAGCCCGTACCCCAGTTTGGCCAGCCGGTCCTGAGCGGACGTCAGCTGGGACTCGGCCGCCTCGTGGTCGCCGTGGGCCGCGCGCACCAGCGCCTCGGCCCGGTCCAGGACCGCGAGGACACTCTCCCGGCCGAGCCGCAGCGCGTGCTCCCGGGTGACGTCGATGACGTCCTGCGCCTCGGCGGGTTCACCGATCCGGACGAGCGCCTCGGCGAGGTCGCCGTGCCAGCGGCCGCGGGCCGGGTCCGTGATGCCCAGACCCCGCTCCAGCTCGCGCACCCGGCGCAGCGAGCGGACCGTGCCCGCCGGGTCCCCGGCCACCAACTGGGCGTACCCGAGGGCGCCCAGGGCCCGGGACAGATACATCTGGTCACCGTCCTCCTCGGCGTGCTCCACCGCCTCCCGGGCCAGCGCCAGCGCCCGGTCCACGTCCCCGCCGGACGCCTCGGTGAGCGAGGTGAGCATCGCGGAGGCGGTCTCGCCGATCCCGGAGTCCCGGGCCAGCCGGAGGCTCTCGCCGGCCAGGTCGAGGGCCCGGCCGCAGTGCCCGGCGCGCAGCTCGGTCTCGGCGAGGCCGCGCAGGAAGTGCACCTCGCTCTCCACCGAGCCGCGCCGGCGCACCTCGCGCAGCAGCGCGGTGACCGTCGCCCGCGCTTCGGCCAGCTGGTCGCCCATGACCAGCCAGCGGAACCGGGCGCTGCCCGCGCCGTTGTGATGGCAGGCCACCTTCGGGTCCTGGGGCTCCTTCAGCGCGCGCTTGATGGTCGCCGGGGCGGCCGGGTGGCCCATGAGGGTCTCGGTCTGGGCCTGGAAGGCCAGGGCCAGCAGTTCGGTGCGCCGGTCGGCGCCGCGCTCGGCCAGCTCCGCCGCGTGCGCGGCCGCCTCGCGGGCCTCGGTGAAATCGCCCTCCACGATGAGGGCCCGCCAGGCCAGCTGGTAGTGGACCAGGGCGAGCAGCCGCGGGTCCTCCCCGGCGTCGGCCAGGGCCTGCGGGAAGACCGCGTCGACCTCCGTCATGGTGTGGCCCGCCGTGTCGATCACGATGATCCAGGCCCGCACCCGGTCCGCGGGCACGGTCGCCCGGGTCAGCACCTCGCGGGCGATGTCCCGGGCGAGGTCGACCTCGCCGGCGGTGATCGCGTCCTCGGCGGCCTGCAGCCGGCGCTCGTCCGGGCCGGGCACGGTGTCGGCCGGGGTGTGACGGGCGGCGAGCAGGCCGAGCTGCGCGGCCACGGACGGGGCGCCCCGGTCCCGGGCCTGCGTGGCGGCCTCGGCGAGCCGGGCGGCAACCTCCGGATCGGTCCCGGTGGTGGCCAGGGCCAGATGGCGGGCCCGCTCGATCGGGTCGGAGGCGGCGGTGGACAGCGCGGCGTGCGCGGCACGCCGTTCGTGGGCGGGCGCCTCCGCGTAGAGGGCGGCCGATATGAGGGGGTGCGCGAAGCGCACGGCAGGGCCGTCGGGGTCCGTGGCGAGCAGTCCGAGTTCGGCGGCCTGGGCACACTCGGCCTCGACGTTCTCCCGGCCGGCCGCGAGCAGCAGCGCCGGTGTGGGACGCGCTCCGGCGCTGGCCACCAGCAGGGTGCGGCGGGCCTCGACCGACAGCATGTCCAGGCGGCTCAGCACCAGGGCGCGCAGCGAGGTGGGCACCGGCAGCGGCTCGCCCGGCCTGGGCGGGGTGGGGTTCTCGGCGAGGGCGCGGCCGAGCTCCTGGGCGAAGAGGGGGTTGCCGCCGCTGGTGCGGTGTATCTCACGGACCGTGGAGCGGGGCAGGCCGGTGTAGCCGCGGTGGTCCAGGAGCGCGGAGACCTGGTTGCGGGAGAGCGGGTCGAGACGTACGGCGACGGTGTCCGGCGGAGCGGCGCGCAGATGGCGGTCGTACTCCTGGCCCTCGGTCCGGACCGCGCAGAGCAGCTGCACCGGGGTGCCGCCCAGGCGGCGGGCGGCGAAGCCGAGCAGCTCCGAGCTGGCCGGATCCAGCCACTGCAGATCGTCGGCGACGATCAGCACGGTGCCCTCGGCGGCCAGGGCGCGCAGCGCGGACAGCACCGCGAGGCGCAGGGCCAGACCGTCGCGCTGCAGGGTGGATTCGCCGCGGCCGGTGAGCGCCGACTCCAGGGCAGTGCGCTGGGCCGCGGGGAGCCGGCCGGAGACCTGGTCGAGGACCAGACCGAACAGGTCGGCCAGGGCGAGGAAGGGAAGGTGCGATTCGGACTCGGTGGCCGAGCAGCGCAACACGGTGCGGGCCGCGCCGGCGTATTCCGCTGCCAATGCCCGCAGGACGGTCGATTTTCCTATTCCCGCGGGGCCGTGCAGGAGCACGCTGCCGCCCGAGGTGAGCTGCTCACGGGCGGCTCCGAACGGCTCCTCCCGGCCGATGACCAGGTCGGGGCGGCATCTCGCAGGCTCCTGGAAGTCCCGTCGCACGGTCACCGCTCCCCTCGTGTGTCGTGTCCCGGCCCAAATTCTAGGCAACGTACCTTGAAATCCGGACGGAAGGCGTGGTGAGGGAAATAACAGAAGGTAGGCACGGGGCAATTCAGGGTACCGGCGGTTGAATAGACAGGCTTCCTCACCGCTACGGCAGCAGACCCGACCGGCGTGCCGTCGCCACCGCCTCCCCTCGGGTGTGGGCGCCCAGTTTGCGCATTGCCGAGCGCAGATAGCCCTTGACCGTCTCCGGGCGCAGTCCCAGCCGGTCCGCCACCACCGCGTTCGTCGCGCCCTCGGCCACACAGGCCAGGACGTCCAGCTCGCGCGGCGCCAGAACGACGTCCCCCGCCCGTTTCGGCGCGGTCAGCAGACCGCACGCTGCGAGGAGTTCCTCCCGCAGCTGGGGGTCCGTGATCCGGGGCGCCAGGGCACGCAGCGCCGCGTGCGCCTCGCGCACCTGCTCCCAGGCGGCGTTCGCGTCCGTGTCGGCGGCCGACTCCGGCCGGGCCGCCGTCAGCAGCCCGCGCGCCTCCTCCCGTACGACGAGCTCCTGCTCCACGTCCCGGGCCACCGCCACCGCCGAGGTCAGCGTGCGGTCGCCCAGCGGCTGGGCCGCGCGCAGGGCGCCGTAGATCACGCCCCGCACCCGACGGCGTACCACCACCGGCACGGCGAACACCGAGCGGATGCCCTCCGCGGCCACCGGCGCATCGTACTCATGGCTGATCTGCCGCGACGAGGAGTAGTCCGTCACCGCGCACGGCCGGGCCAGCGCCACCGCCTTGCCGCCCAGGCCGTTGCCGGAGGTCACCGCGAGCGAGCGCAGGGCCGCGGTGTTGGTGCCGCTCAGCTCGGTGATCCGTATCTGCAGCCGGCCGGACTCGACCAGGCCGCCGAACGCGACCGGAAGACCGGTCGTGCGCCGGAGCCGGGCCAGCGCACTTCGTATCTCGACCGCCCCCACGGAGTCTGCTGCCACCCGATTCACCCCTTCGTCGCGGCTTCCGTGCGACCCACACCCCCATTCGGGGGTAGTGAGACTTGCATCACGGATTACACGATGCCAGAGAGCCGCCCGGCAATGGTCCGGCACCTAGGAGGACAGATGACGACGGCCACGGAGCTCTTCCGCACCGCGCGGGACTTCCTGCTGGAACACCGCGAGGACTACGCCTCGGCCTACGAGGGCTTCACCTGGCCGCGCCCGGAGCACTTCAACTGGGCCCTGGACTGGTTCGACGTCATCGCGGACGGCAACGACCGCACCGCCCTGCACATCGTGGAGGAGGACGGCACGGAGACCCGGCTCTCCTTCGCCGAACTGGCCGACCGCTCCGACCGGGTCGCCAACTGGCTGCGGGCGCGTGGCGTCCGGGCCGAGGACCGCATCCTCGTCATGCTCGGCAACCAGGCCGAGCTGTGGGAGACGGCCCTGGCCGCGATGAAACTGCGCGCCGTCGTCATCCCCGCCACCCCGCTGCTCGGCCCCGCCGATCTGCGCGACCGCGTCGAGCGCGGCCGGGTCCGGCACGTGCTCGTCCGCACGGCCGACACCGACAAGTTCGACGAGGTGCCCGGCGACTACACGCGCATCGCCGTCGGCGGCGCGCCCGAGGGCTGGCAGCCGTACGAGGACGCCTACGCCGCCTTGGCCGACTTCACCCCCGACGGCGAGACCCACGCCGACGACCCGCTGATGCTCTACTTCACCTCGGGCACCACCGCCCGCCCCAAGCTGGTCGAGCACACCCACGCCTCGTACCCGATCGGGCACCTGGCCACCATGTACTGGATCGGCCTCGAACCCGGCGACGTGCACCTCAACATCTCCTCGCCCGGCTGGGCCAAACACGCCTGGTCCAACCTCTTCGCCCCGTGGAACGCGCAGGCCACCGTCTTCATCCACAACTACACGCGCTTCGACGCGGCCCGGCTGATGTCCGAGATGGACCGGGCGGGGGTCACCACCTTCTGCGCGCCGCCCACCGTCTGGCGCATGCTCATCCAGGCCGACCTCACCCAGCTGCGCACCCCGCCCCGCGAGGCGGTGGCCGCCGGTGAACCCCTGAACCCGGAGGTCATCGAGCAGGTCCGGCGGGCCTGGGGCGTCACCATCCGGGACGGCTTCGGGCAGACCGAGACCGCCGTACAGGTCAGCAACAGTCCCGGCCAGGAGCTGAAGACCGGCTCGATGGGCCGGCCGAGCCCGGGCTACCGCGTGGAGCTGCTCGACCCGGTGTCGGGCGCACCGGGTGTGGACGAGGGCGAGATCGCGCTCGACCTGTCCACACAACCGGTGGGCCTGATGGCCGGCTACCACGGCGACGCCGACCGCACGGCGGAGGCGATGGCCGGCGGCTACTACCGCACCGGCGACATCGGCTCCCGCGACGCCGACGGCTACATCACCTACGTGGGCCGCGCGGACGACGTCTTCAAGGCCTCCGACTACAAGATCAGCCCCTTCGAGCTGGAGAGCGCCCTGCTGGAGCACGAGGCGGTGGCCGAGGCGGCCGTCGTGCCCGCGCCGGACGAGCTGCGGCTGGCCGTGCCCAAGGCGTACATCGTCCTCGCCGAGGGCTGGGAGCCCGGACCCGACACCGCCAAGGTGCTCTTCGAGCACTCCCGCGAGGCCCTCGCCCCCTACAAGCGCATCCGCCGGCTGGAGTTCGCCGAGCTGCCCAAGACCGTCTCCGGCAAGATCCGCCGGATCGAGCTGCGCGAGGCCACGGCCGCGGGGTCGGGCAACGAGTACCGCGAGGAGGACTTCCGGTGACCGAACGGTCGTACACACATGGGACGAGCGGGACCGCCCTGCTCGGGGACACCATCGGAGCCAACCTGGACCGGGCCGTCGCGGCCTGGCCCGGCCGGGAGGCGCTCGTCGACGTGCCCTCGGGGCGGCGCTGGACGTACGCCGAGTTCTCCGGGGACGTGGACCGGCTGGCGTACGCGCTGCTGGCGAGCGGGGTCGCCAAGGGCGACCGGGTGGGCATCTGGGCGGTCAACTGCGCCGAGTGGGTACTGGTCCAGTACGCCACCGCCCGCATCGGCGCGATCATGGTCAACATCAACCCGGCCTAT
The DNA here is from genome assembly GCF_025642155.1 of Streptomyces sp. HUAS 15-9. Classification (NCBI taxonomy): domain Bacteria; kingdom Bacillati; phylum Actinomycetota; class Actinomycetes; order Kitasatosporales; family Streptomycetaceae; genus Streptomyces; species Streptomyces qianjiangensis. Next base: position 7,078,715 of record NZ_CP106798.1, read on the forward strand.
CGCACCCATGAGGTCGAGTACGTCCTCAACCAGGCCGGAATCTCCCTGCTGTTCGCGTCCCTCAGCCACAAGACCAGCGACTACCGGGCCATGGTCGAGGAAGTGCGCGGCCGGTGCCCGCAGTTGCGGGAGGTCGTGTACATCGGCGACCCGAGCTGGGAGGTGCTGCTGCGGCGCGGGACGCCCGACCGGGCCGAGGAGCTGAGGGCCCGCGGGAGCGAGCTGTCCTGCGACGACCCGATCAACATCCAGTACACCTCGGGCACCACAGGGTTCCCCAAGGGGGCCACCCTCTCGCACCACAACATCCTCAACAACGGCTATTTCGTGGGTGAGTCGATCGCCTACAGCGAGCGGGACCGGATCTGCATCCCGGTGCCCTTCTACCACTGTTTCGGCATGGTGATGGGCAACCTGGCGGCGACCTCGCACGGCGCCTGCATGGTCGTCCCGGCGCCGTCCTTCGACCCGAAGGCGACCCTGGAGGCGGTCCAGCAGGAGCGCTGCACCTCCCTCTACGGCGTCCCGACCATGTTCATCGCGGAGCTGAACCTCCCCGACTTCGCGACCTACGACCTGTCGTCACTGCGCACCGGGATCATGGCGGGCTCGCCCTGCCCGGTCGAGGTGATGAAGCGGGTGGTGGCCGAGATGCACATGGAGGAGGTCTCCATCTGCTACGGCATGACGGAGACGTCCCCGGTCTCCCTGCAGACGCGGATCGAGGACGACCTGGAGCACCGCACCGGCACCGTCGGCCGTGTCCTGCCGCACCTGGAGGTCAAGGTCGTCGACCCGGCGGGCGGCGTCACCCAGCCCCGGGGCGTCGCGGGCGAGTTGTGCACCCGCGGCTACAGCGTGATGCTCGGCTACTGGAACGAGCCCGAGAAGACCGCCGAGGCCGTCGACCCCGGGCGCTGGATGCACACCGGTGACCTGGCGGTGATGCGCGAGGACGGGTACGTCGAGATCGTCGGCCGGATCAAGGACATGATCATCCGCGGAGGCGAGAACATCTACCCGCGCGAGATCGAGGAGTTCCTCTACGGCCACCCGAAGATCAGGGACGTCCAGGTCGTCGGGGTGCCGCACGAGACGTATGGCGAGGAGGTGCTCGCCTGTGTCATCCCGCACGACGCGGCCGAGCCGCTGACGCTGGAGGAACTGCGCGCCTTCTGCCAGGGGCGGCTCGCCCACTACAAGGTCCCCAGCAGGCTGCAGCTCCTCGACTCCTTCCCGATGACGGTGTCCGGGAAGGTGCGCAAGGTCGAACTGCGGGAGCAGTACGGCGAGTAGGTCAGGCGCCGGTGGCGTTCAGGTCGTCGGCGAGGCTGTTGGCCGGTTGCGGGGTGCCCGTGAGGTCCAGGACGAACAGGGGGATGCCCAGGGAGTCGGCGCGGGCGCGGGCGTCGTCGGTGTACCCGGCGAGGGAGAAGTAGACACAGTCGGTCGATTCCACCATCGCCGTCAGCCACAGGCACTCCACGTCCCGCAGGGAGGCCGGGCTGACGGTGGGGTCCACCTGGGCCACGACCCCACGGGCGGCGAGCCCGACACCGGACGGCGGCCGCTGATCGGCCCGCCGGATGTTCCGGTACCCGAGCCACCGCAGATAGAGCGCGGCGACGGTGACCGCGTCCCGGGCGGAACGAATGGCGATGGGCTGAAAGGCGCGTCGGCGCTGGGGGGATCTGGGCGCGTGGGGTGATCCGGGGCGGCCGTGGGTGCCCTTCGCGTGCGAGCCCCTGACGGACCCGGCCCCCGTCTCTCCGCTCGGGCCGGTGCCTGGGCGTACGTCGGTGTTCGCCTCCGGCGCCGGGCCTGGTCCGGTGCTCGCGGCGAGATCCGGACTCGCACCGGGGCCGTCCTCGCCGGGGCGCCCGTCGGTGACCGGTATGCGGAGAACCGTGCCGCAGGCGCACCCCAGTTCCGGCTGGGGCCACTCGTCGTGGCGTCCGCAGTCCGGGCAGCGGACGGTGATCCAGTCCTGGTCCCAGACGCGGTGGGTGACGGCCGTCGCCGCGGCCCCGCGGTCGAGCGGTGGCGCGACCGCCGCGCCGCACACGCAGGGATACGACGGCGCGGTGTAGACGTGCTCGCGCCGACAGGCCGGACAGCGCACCGGCACGCTCTCGGACATGGCCGACTCCAAGGCCTCGCGTCGGGACAGCGGTCCCATCGTGCTCCAGCCGGACCCCACTTGTCCCACTCTTGACGACCTTCGGGCACCCACCTAGATTGATTCCAGATAGCAGAAATTTAATTCCGCAATGTGGAAGCATCGGGGGACATGTCGAAGCGCGCGGAAGCCAATGAAGACTCGGGACACAGTGCTCACCGCGGGGCGCGACGGGAGTACGCATCCGACAGCCGAAGCAGGAGTACTCGATGGCTCGTATGACCGCTGCCCGCGCGGCAGTTGAGATCCTCAAGCGCGAGGGCGTCACCGCCGCGTTCGGTGTGCCGGGCGCGGCGATCAACCCCTTCTACGCGGCGCTCAAGGCCTCGGGCGGCATCAACCACACCCTCGCCCGCCATGTCGAGGGTGCCTCGCACATGGCCGAGGGCTACACCCGCACCTACCCGGGCAACATCGGCGTGTGCATCGGTACGTCCGGCCCGGCCGGCACCGACATGATCACCGGCCTGTACTCGGCCATCGGCGACTCGGTCCCGATCCTGTGCATCACCGGCCAGGCCCCGACCGCGGTGATCCACAAGGAGGACTTCCAGGCCGTCGACATCACCTCGATCGCCAAGCCGGTCACGAAGACGGCGGTCACCGTCCTGGAGGCCGCGCAGGTCCCCGGCGTCTTCCAGCAGGCCTTCCACCTCATGCGCTCCGGCCGCCCCGGCCCCGTCCTGATCGACCTGCCGATCGACGTCCAGCTCACCGAGATCGAGTTCGACCCGGAGACGTACGAGCCGCTCCCGGTCTACAAGCCCGCCGCGACCCGCCCGCAGATAGAGAAGGCGATCGCAATGCTGGGCGAGTCCGAGCGCCCGCTGATCGTCGCCGGCGGTGGTGTCATCAACGCCGACGCGGCCGGACTCCTCGTCGAGTTCGCCGAGCTGACGGGTACTCCGGTGGTCCCGACCCTGATGGGCTGGGGCGTACTCCCGGACGACCACGAGCTGAACGCGGGCATGGTCGGCCTGCAGACCTCGCACCGCTACGGCAACGCGACCTTCCTGGAGTCCGACTTCGTCCTCGGCATCGGCAACCGCTGGGCCAACCGCCACACCGGCAGGCTGGACGTCTACACGGCCGGCCGGACGTTCGTCCACGTCGACATCGAGCCCACCCAGATCGGCAGGATCTTCGCGCCCGACTACGGCATCGCCTCCGACGCCAAGGCGGCGCTGGAGCTCTTCGTCGAGGTGGCGCGGGAACTGAAGGCGGCGGGCAGGCTGCCCGACCGGTCCTCCTGGGCGGCGGCCGCGCAGGAGAAGAAGGCGACCCTCCAGCGTCGTACGCACTTCGACGACATCCCGATCAAGCCGCAGCGCGTCTACGAGGAGATGAACAAGGCCTTCGGACCGGAGACCCGGTACGTCTCCACCATCGGCCTCTCGCAGATCGCCGGCGCGCAGCTGCTGCACGTCTTCAAGCCCCGGCACTGGATCAACTGCGGCCAGGCGGGCCCCCTCGGCTGGACCGTTCCGGCCGCGCTGGGAGTGGCGAAGGCCGACCCGGAGGCGTCCGTAGTCGCCCTGTCCGGCGACTACGATTTCCAGTTCATGATCGAGGAGCTGGCGGTCGGCGCGCAGCACAAGATCCCGTACGTGCACGTGCTGGTCAACAACTCCTACCTGGGCCTGATCCGCCAGGCGCAGCGGGCGTTCGACATCGACTTCCAGGTCAAGCTGGAGTTTGAGAACATCAACTCTCCTGAGCTGGGCGTCTACGGGGTCGACCACGTCAAGGTCGTCGAGGGCCTCGGCTGCAAGGCGATCCGCGTGACCGACCCGAACGAACTCGGCGCCGCCTTCGAACAGGCCAAGAAGCTCGCCACCGAGTTCCAGGTGCCGGTCGTCGTCGAGGCGATCCTGGAGCGCGTCACCGACATCTCCATGTCGACCACCAACGACATCTCCGACGTCGTCGAGTTCGAGGAACTGGCCACGGATCCGTCCCACGCGCCCACGTCGATCAAAGCCCTGAGGGTCTGACCTCCGTCAGCGAGGGGGCGGCCCGTCCGAGGGGGACGGGCCGCCCTGCCATCTTGTAGGTGCGAAGCACCACCCAAAGGGGGCGCGGGGAACTGCGCGACCAGCCACGAACAACCCGCACCCTGCAACGCACAGAACGGGCCTTCACACCGAGCCGCAGGTGAAGCCGCCCCCGCCGGAGGAGGAGCGCGGTACCTCGTGGTCCGTGGTGCCGCCCCGGCCGGTCAGTCCCGCCTCCTGCGCGAAGCGCGGGGCGAGCGCGGTCAGTGCCCGGTCGCCGTACAGGGCGACCGCGAGCAGGGTGTCCCGTGCCGACAGGCCGGTCCGAACGGCGGGGAGAGGATGCTGTTCGCGCAGGTCCTTCAGGGCGCGGCGGGCGGCGCGGGGACGGCCGGGCGGGAAGCTGCGCAGCAACCCCGCGGTCGTGAGGTTGCCGCGCGCCTCGGCGAGGGCCGACCGTACGCCCTGGCGGTCCAGCAACTGGCGCATGCCCGCGCTCCGGTAGAGGGCCGCGTGCACGGCCCTGGTCAGGGGCGGCAGCTCCGACCCGCCGACTGGCCCCGAGGTCCGCATCGTTCCCGCCCGGCCCGCACCGACGGCGCCGCGCAGATGCAGATCCAGCACCGCGACCGTGACGGCGGCGCGAGGACCGCCCCGTACCAGCGCGATCTCGTACGGCTCCAGCCGGCCCGTCGGCGTACTGCTCATGACCCACCCCCGTGCGGGCGCCGGCCGCCACCGTGCCGACAGGCTCCGCGTGCCGGGAATGTGCCCGCCGACGGGGGTGGTCGAAGCCTCGGCGGCGGTGTTTCAGAGCTTGATTTGAGGGTGCCGTAGGCAGGGGTACGCCCGGTGCCGTACGCGTCTCGTCAGGGTTCCGGCCCCATCAGACCCGGCCAGTCCTCCGGGCCACCGCCCTGCCACTCGATCAGGTCGCTCTCCTCGACCTCGATCCGGTCCAGGTCGGCCATGCGCAGGATCTCGACCACGTCGTCCAGATGGGAGGCGATGCCGAGGGTCACGTCGCCCTCGGTCACCCGCCGGGAGCCGTCCAGGGCCGGGGGGTGCACCACGATGTGCGGAAACTCGGTCGGTGGATACGTCATGGGTAAAGGCTCCTGCGGGGCGGACGGATCCGCACCCCCGAGGAGCCTTGGCCGGACGATGTCCATGAGGTGTGGCTGGGACCGCGGCGGCGGCGACGGACCGGCAACGCCCTCCCCTCAGGTCGAGAAGGGGAACCGGATCCTTCACCACCGCACTGGCTCGCACGCCGCCGCGGCCCTCACCTGCCCGCACCGGGTCCCGACGGCCAGCCCTCATACGGGCCGTTCGCCGGTACGCGGTGCGGGAGTTCAGTCCTCGCGCAGGACACCGACCGCCTCCTGGCGAAGTGGATTCCGGGCGGCGCCGACGCCTGGGCGCGACAGGACAGATGTCGGCGGCGGCACCGCCCGGAAGCTGGGGGGCTCAGACCTGGGCGCCTGAGAGGCGCTCCACGGCCCGCAGCAGGGCCGAGTGGTCCAGGCCGCCGTCGCCCTGGGCGCGCAGGCTCGCGACCAGCTGGGCGACCACGGCACCGACCGGCAGGGCGGCGCCGACGGTGCGGGCGGCGTCCGTGACGATGCCCATGTCCTTGTGGTGCAGGTCGATACGGAAGCCCGGTTCGAAGTCGCGCTTCAGGAAGTTCTCCTTCTTGCGTGACAGCACGGTCGAGCCCGCCAGGCCGCCGCCCAGGACGTCCAGGGCGGCCGTCAGGTCCACGCCCGACTTCTCCAGGAAGACCACGGCCTCGGCGCACGCCTGGATGTTCACGGCGACGATCAGCTGGTTCGCGGCCTTCACGGTCTGGCCGGAGCCATGCGGGCCGCACAGCACGATGGTCCTGCCGAGCGCCTCGAAGACCGGCTTCGCCTCGACGAAGTCGGCCTGCTCGCCACCGACCATGATCGACAGAACCGCCTCGACGGCGCCGGCCTCACCGCCGGAGACGGGGGCGTCGAGGACGCGGATGCCCTTTCGCGCCGCGGCCGCGGCCAGGTCGACCGAGGTCTGCGGGGTGATCGAGGACATGTCGATCAGCAGGGCGCCGGACCGCGCGTTCTCCAGGATGCCGGCGGGGCCGTAGGAGATGGCCTCGACCTGTGGGGACGCGGGCACCATCGTGATGATCACGTCGGCGTCCCTGACGGCCTCGGCGAGGGAGCCTGCGGCGGTGCCGCCGGCGGCGGCCAGGCGGTCCAGCTTGTCCTGCTCGAGGGTGAAGCCGGTGACGTCGTAACCCGCCTTGATCAGGTTCTCCGACATGGGGGAGCCCATGATGCCGAGGCCTATCCAGGCGATCGACGGGCGGGAGGAATCCGCGGGGTTGCTCATCTTGGGGGCCTCTCGGTACGGGGCGATGGGTCAGCGGGCGGCGCGTGCCTCGTGGGGCAGCCAGTCGAAGGCGTCGGCGCTCGGGCGGTCGCCCGGCTTGTACTCCAGGCCGACCCAGCCCTCGTAACCGGCCTTGTGCAGCTGGCCGAGGAGCTCCTCCAGCGGGAGCGTCCCCGTGCCGGGGGCGCCGCGGCCCGGGTTGTCGGCGATCTGGACGTGGCCGGTCTTCGCGGCGTACCGCTCGATCACCGACGGCAGGTCCTCGCCGTTCATGGACAGGTGGTAGAGGTCCATCAGGAAGCGCGCGTTGCCGAGGCCCGTCGCGTCGTTGACCTTGTCGACGATCCCGACCGCCGCGGGGGCCGACACCAGCGGGTACAGCGGGGACTCCGGCCGGTTGAGCGCCTCGATCAGCAGGACCGCGCCGATGCGGTCGGCGGCCCGGGCCGCCAGTGCCAGGTTCTCCAGGGCCAGGGTGTCCTGCGCGCCCGGGTCGACGCCGTCGACGCGGTTGCCGTACAGCGCGTTGAGCGCTTCGCAGCCCAGGGAGGCGGCGAAGTCGGCGGCCACGTCGATGTTGGTGCGGAACCTCGCCGACTCCTCGCCCGGGACCGACAGGGCGCCGCGGTCCGGGCCCGGGAGCCGTCCGGCGTAGAAGTTCAGCCCGGTGAGCTGTACGCCCGCGTCCTCGATGGCCTGCTTCAGGGCGTCGAGGACGGACCGCTCGGGGGTGGGGGAGCCGACCCAGGGCCACCACAGCTCGACCGCGGAGAAGCCGGCCGCGGCGGCGGCCGCGGGGCGCTCCAGGAGCGGGAGTTCCGTGAAGAGGATCGACAGGTTGACGTTGAAGCGCTGGTCTGCGAATCCCATCGGGGCCGCGCTCCCTTCCGTTGGCGACCTGATTCCGTAATGCGGAAGTTTATTTCTGCTTAATGGAAGACTGCCTGTGTCCGGGGAGGGCTGTCAAGGGGCCTCATGAGAAAAAGCCCGTGCGGGCAGGGGTGAGGGCGCCCGCGGCCCGGGTGGGGATGGAATTCGGGCGTGCTTTCGGGGGCGAGGTGTGTGGGTGGGTCGGTTAAGGTCTCACGCAGCGGGCAGGGTGTTCCCACCCCGGTCGTGGACCTGGCGGAACGCGCGGGTCGGAGCGGATGCCATGGGGGCACAGTGCGACTGAAAGTGGAGTTCACCACCGAGCCCTTCGATCTGGAGGAGGCGCCCGCGCACGCGGTGGCGGCCCGCGAGGTGATCGGGGCGGCGAAGCTGGACACGGTCGACGTCGGCCCGTTCGGCAACACCGCGGAGGGCGGCGCCGACGAGGTGCTGACCGCCGTGGACGCGCTGCTGCGCAGGTCCCTGGAGGCGGGCGCCACCCGGATCTCGCTGCAGGTCAACGTCATCGGGGAGGGCGAGTGACCGGCAGGGACGAACCCTTCATCACGGCCGTGAAGCCACTGGTCGACGCCATGGGCGCAGAGATGCTCCCGCCGGACGAGGCCGGCCCCGACGACGTCGTGCTCGCCTGGGAGGGTGTCGCCGTGCTCGCCGTACGCCTGCCCCAGCTCGCCGACTCCCTCGACCACATCCTGGCGGCCATGGAGCGCAAGAAGGGCAAGCCCCTGGCCGATCTGGACCGCAAGGCCAAGCAGGAGCTCGTACGGATACTGGAGGCGCGCGGCGCCTTCTCGGTACGGCACGGAGTGGAGACCGTGGCGAGCGCGCTCGGGGTGAGCCGCTTCACCGTCTACAACTATCTGAACCGCGAGAAGGGCTGAGCGCACCGGCGGGGATGTAACGCGGAATTTTCAACAAAGTGTTGACGTCGTCCGGCGGAGAGCGTTAGCTGTTCGCAGCCCGTTCAGCACGAAGGCCGTCCGCGGCCACGGAGGCACTTGTGACTTCCACTTCAACGCCCACGGGCCTGGCCCGGCTCAACGTCCTGGAGGAGCCGGCGGCCTTCGCCGTCCTCCACGAGGCGTGCGCCTGCACGGCATGGGTCCGGCGGCTGCTCGCCGCCCGCCCGTACGCCACCGCCGACGACCTCTACGAAGCCGGTGACGCCGCCATGGCCGAGCTGACCCGCGAAGACCTCGCGGAGGCGATGGCCGGGCACCCGCCGATCGGCCGCCCCAAGCCCGGCGACCCGGCCTCCGCCCGGGAGCAGCGCGGCATGGCCGGCGCCTCCGAGGAGCTCAAGGCGCAGATGCTCGAACTGAACCTCGCCTACCAGGACAGGTTCGGCCATGTCTTCCTCATCTGCGCCACCGGCAGAACCGGCGAGCAGATGCGCGACGCGCTCAAGGAGCGGATCGGCAACTCGCCGGAGCGGGAGCGGGAGATCGTCCGCACCGAGCTGGGAAAGATCAACCGTATCCGGCTCGCCCGCATCGCCGAAGAGGACTGAGAGCAGCATGAGCACCAGCGCCACCGCTTCCGTGTCCACGCACATCCTGGACACCAGCGTCGGCCGCCCCGCCGAGGGCGTCGCCGTACGGCTCGCGGCCCGCAGCGGCCGGGACGCCGCATGGCAGGCGCTCGGCGGCTCCGTGACCGACGCGGACGGGCGGTGCAAGGACCTTCCGGACCTGCCGGAGGGGACGACCCACGTACGGCTCGACTTCGCGGTCGAACCGTACTTCGGAAGATCCGTGAAGAAGCAAGCCGATGCGCAGCAGGACGCCCCCGCGAATCGGGACAGCGGTGCCGCGTTCTTCCCCGAGGTGGCGATCACCTTCGCCGTACGCCGCGGGGAGCACTACCACGTACCGCTGCTGCTCAACCCGTTCGGCTACTCCGTTTACCGAGGGAGCTAGCTAGATGCCCACCATTCTGGGACAGAACCAGTACGGCAAGGCCGAGAACCGAGTCGTCAAGATCACGCGGGACGGCGCCACCCACCACATCAAGGACCTGAACGTCTCCGTGTCCCTGTCCGGTGACATGGACGCGGTGCACTACGACGGCTCGAACGCGCATGTCCTGCCGACCGACACCACCAAGAACACGGTGTACGCGTTCGCCAAGGAGCACGGCATCGAGTCCGCCGAGCAGTTCGGCATCCACCTCGCCCGTCACTTCGTGACGAGCCAGGAGCCGATCCGCCGGGCCCGTATCCGTATCGAGGAGTACGCCTGGGAGCGCATCGAGCACTCCAAGGAGGGCGCGCACTCGTTCGCCCGCAAGGGCCAGGAGACCCGGCTCGCCCAGATCACGTACGACGGCTCGTCCTGGGAGGTCGTCTCCGGCCTCAAGGACCTCGTCGTGCTGAACTCCACCGACTCGGAGTTCTGGGGCTACGTCAAGGACAAGTACACGACGCTCCCCGAGGCGTACGACCGTATCCTCGCCACCGAGGTCTCCGGCCGCTGGCGGTTCAACTGGACCGACGACGAGCGGGAGATGCCCGACTGGGAGGAGTCCTACGAGCGGACGAAGGAGCATCTGCTCCGGGCCTTCGCCGAGACGTACTCGCTCTCGCTCCAGCAGACGCTGTACCAGATGGGTTCGCGGATCATCGACCACCGTGACGAGATCGACGAGGTCCGCTTCTCGCTCCCGAACAAGCACCACTTCCTCGTGGACCTGGAACCCTTCGGGCTGAAGAACAACAACGAGGTGTACTTCGCCGCCGACCGCCCCTACGGCCTCATCGAGGCCACCGTCGTACGGGACGGCTGCGAGCCGAGGATCCCGGTCGACCTCACCAACCTGTAAGAACCCACTTTCGGCACCCGCGGCCGGAGAGCCCCGCTCCACCCGCTCCCCGGCCGCGGCACTCAAACTCCCAGGGTCCTGCCGTGCCCCCTCCGAAACAGCGCAAAGGACGAACCATGGCAGCAGCCCGGCGCATCGTCATCGAGAACTGCTCGATCGCCACGGTCGACGCGAACGACACCGAGTACGCCACCGGACATGTCGTCATCGCAGGCCACCGCATCGAGTCGCTCGGCGCGGGCAGGGCCCCCGAGGGACTGGAGAACGTCGTACGGCGCATCGACGCCTCCGGCCACCTCGTGACCCCCGGCCTGATCAACACCCACCACCACTTCTACCAGTGGATCACCCGGGGCCTGGCCACCGACCACAACCTCTTCGACTGGCTGGTCGCGCTCTACCCGACCTGGGCGCGCATCGACGAGCCGATGGTCCACGCGGCCGCTCAGGGGTCCCTGGCGATGATGGCCCGCGGCGGCGTGACCACCGCCATGGACCACCACTACGTCTACCCGAAGGACTCCGGCGACCTGTCCGGCGCCGTCATCCGCGCCGCCCGTGAGACGGGCGTCCGCTTCACCCTCGCCCGCGGCTCCATGGACCGCAGTGAGAAGGACGGCGGCCTGCCCCCGGACTTCGCCGTCGAGACGCTGGAGGGAGCCCTCGCCGCGACCGAGCAGACCGTCAAGGAGCACCACGACGCCTCCTTCGAGGCGATGACCCAGGTCGCCGTCGCCCCCTGCTCGCCGTTCTCCGTCTCCACCGAACTCCTGCGTGAAGGTGCCCAGCTGGCCCGCCGCCTCGGCGTGCGCCTGCACACCCACGGCTCGGAGACGGTCGAGGAGGAGAAGTTCTGCCACGAACTGTTCGGCATGGGCCCGACCGACTACTTCGAGTCCACCGGCTGGCTCGGCGAGGACGTGTGGATGGCCCACTGCGTCCATATGAACGACTCCGACATCGCCGCCTTCGCCCGTACGAAGACGGGTGTCGCGCACTGTCCTTCCTCCAACGCGCGTCTGGCGGCGGGCATCGCACGCGTCCCCGACATGCTGGCGGCCGGCGTCCCCGTCGGCCTCGGCGTCGACGGCACCGCCTCCAACGAGTCCGGTGAACTCCACACCGAACTGCGCAACGCGCTGCTCATCAACCGCCTCGGCGCCCACCGCGAGGCCGCCCTGAACGCCCGGCAGGCGCTGCGCCTCGGCACCTACGGCGGCGCCCAGGTCCTCGGCCGGGCCGCCGAGACCGGCTCCCTGGAGCCGGGCAAGCTCGCCGACCTGGTGCTCTGGAAGCTGGACACCCTCGCCCACGCCTCCATCGCCGACCCGGTGACCGCGCTGGTCCTCGGCGCGGCGGCACCGGTCACCGCCTCGTTCGTGAACGGCCGGCAGATCGTCGAGCACGGCCGCCTGCTGCACGTCGACGAGGACGCCATCGCCCGCTCCACGCGGGACGAGGCCCAGCGCCTGGCACGGATCGCCGCCCAGGGCTGAACAACCGAAGGACTCCGGTCGGGAGGGACGGCTCCCGGCCGGAAGCCATGGACCCGAGCGGGGTCCGTGGCGGCCGCGTCCGGGGCGTGCGTGAACGCGCACGCCCCGGGACGGTCCCCGTCCCGCCCCGGCTTCAGTCAGGTACCGGTCCCGACCCGGGACCCGGCCACAGCATGAGGTTGGCGAGCAACTCGGCCTGCTCGACGGCGTCGTCGAGGGCGTGATGGGTGTGGGAGCGCCGTGACAGCAGATGCCGGGGCATCGTCCCCTTGGCGACGGCCCGCAGCGGAACGCGGGCCTTCGTCGCGTACAGCGTCTTCATGTCCAGGCAGCCCGAGTGCCCGAAGGGGCTCGCCCCGGTGAAGCGGATCAGATACCAGTACAGGAACGTCCAGTCGTACGAGGCCGGGTAGCCGCACATCACCGGCTGGGCACCCGCGCTCACCTCCCGGACCCAGGCGGAGAACTCGGCCAGCGCGAGGGCGGGTTCCGCTGCCTCGGACCTCAGCCGCTCCCGGTCGAGTCCGCTCACCGCGAGGGCCTCGGGCACGAACTCATCGCTGATCGGCCGCAGTTCGCGATAGAAGGTCAGCTGCTCGGGGTCGGCGGCGGTGAATCCGTCGGCGTCCTGTGTACCGGCGACGGCGGCCCCCAGGCTCAGCATGGAGTAGGGGCCGGGGATCGGGCCGTCCGCCTCGATGTCGACGGAGATGTACAGACTCGGCTTGATACGTCGTGCGGACATGGAACCGGAGCATCGCAGGCGGGAGCGGTCCACCGCATCCCAATTCAGGGGCGGGGGCCTGCCTGGCGCGCCGCTCACACCCGGCGCGGGGACGCCAGCAGATAACGCGCCCTCGTCCGCGGCTCCGTGTACTCACCCGCCTGCCAGCCGGCGCCCTCCAGTGTGGCCGCGCACGCGCTCAGGGCCTCGCCGTCCGGCGCGTACACGGCGACCGCCTCGGGCTGCGGGGTCGCGCGCACCCGGTACCCGTCGGCGTCCTGCCCCGCAGGCCGGTGTCCGGCGGCCTCCAGGGCGAGCGCGGCGGCCCGCACCAGATGCGTACGCTCCCACCCGCACGGCCGGTCCGTGGCACCGTCCGGATTGGTCATCCGCCGCAGCTCCAGCAGGCCCTGCCAGGCGCTGTGCACCTGGCGCACCCGCTCCGGGCCGGAGCCGGACGCCGACTCCTGCGGATCGCCGACGCGAGCCGCGAAGACCCCGTCGGCGGGTGACGGCTCCACCGGTTCGGCGGCGGCCGCCGTCGGCACCGCCTCCCGTATGCGATGCCCCGCCGGTGTCAGGAAGTGGTCGTGCGGCGGACGCGGGTGCCGGAAGGCGAGCCCGTGCCGCACCAGCGACGCGAGCTGCGCCTGCGTACCCCGCAGCAGACCGGTGACCGGATCGGCGGCGTCGATGACACGCCGCTGCGCGGCGCTCGGCGGTCGTGTCACGGCGTGCTCCTTCCCGGTGGACGGCCCGTCCGGCGGACGGCTCACCCGTCGGACGGCCCATTCGAAGAGTACGGCCCGGGTCTGACAACCGGCCGGGGTCTGACGACTGGCCGGGGCCGCCGGCTGCCGCAGCCGTCCGGGTCAGTCGCGCGGCCGGACGTTCCACCCCGCCACCACCGGCCGCCCGTGCTCCGTGCCGAGCCGGCACAGTGTGCCCGTCGCCAGCTGGAACAGGGCCCCGTGCTGCGGGCACAGGCCGAGGCGGCGGGCGGTGAGGACGCGCAGGAAGTGGCCGTGGGCGACCAGGAGGACGACACCCTCGGTGTTGGCGAGGGCGGCGTCCACCTTGCCGAGCATCCGGTCGGCACGCTCCCCGACCTGCTCCGGAGTCTCCCCGGGGTGCTCGGGCGGGCCCGGCGCGACCCCGTCCGTGAACAGGAACCAGTCGGGCCGGGTGCGCTGGATCTCGACCGTGGTGATGCCCTCGTAGCCGCCGTAGTCCCACTCGCGCAGGTCGGCGTCGACCCGGGCGTCGGGGATCCCGATGAGTTCGGCGGTCTCCCGGGCCCGCTGCAGGGGGCTGACGAAGGTGGCGCCGATGTGGTGCGAGCGGATCAGCGGCACCAGCCGGCGCGCCTCCTGTCTCCCGTGCTCGGTGAGGGGTACGTCCGTCCAGCCGGTGTGCCGTCCGGACCGCGACCACTCGGTCTCACCGTGCCGGACGAGAAAGAGGTCACCCACGTCCGTGCCCTTCCCGCTCGCCTGACAGCACCGTTTCACACGGCGCCCGCCGCCCGCAGGCGGGACTGGGCCAGACGGCCGTGTGCCGCCAGGCGGGCCGTGCGCGCGGTCTCCTACTGCCGGTATCCGCTCAGGAACCGTCCGATCCGGCCGATCGCCGCCTCCAGGTCCTCCGCGTGCGGGAGGGTGAGGATGCGGAAGTGGTCCGGAGCGGGCCAGTTGAAGCCGGTGCCCTGGACGACCTGGATCTTCTCACGGAGCAGCAGGTCGAGGACGAACTTCTCGTCGTCGTGGATCTTGTGCACCTTGGGGTCGAGGCGCGGAAAGGCGTACAGCGCGCCCTTGGGTTTGACGCAGGACACGCCCGGGATCTCGTTCAGCCTCTCCCAGGCCACGTTCCGCTGCTCGTACAACCGGCCGCCGGGAGCGGCGAGTTCGCGGATGGACTGGCGCCCGCCGAGCGCGGCCTGGATGGCGTACTGCGCGGGCGCGTTGGCGCACAGGCGCATGGAGGCCAGCATGGTCAGGCCCTCCAGATAGTCCTTCGCGTGCTGCTTGGGACCGGTGACGACCAGCCACCCGGAGCGGAAGCCCGCCACCCGGTACGTCTTCGACAGCCCGCAGAAGGTGAGGACGACCAGGTCGGGAGCGAGGGCGGCGGCGGAGTGGTGGACGGCGTCGTCGTACAGGATCTGGTCGTAGATCTCGTCGGCGAAGACCATCAGGCCGTGGCGGCGGGCGAGGTCGAGGATGCCCTCGACGATCTCCTTCGGGTAGACCGCCCCGGTGGGGTTGTTCGGGTTGATGATGACGACGGCCTTGGTGCGATCGGTGATCTTCGACGCGATGTCGTCCAGGTCCGGGTTCCAGTCGGCCTGTTCGTCGCACACGTAGTGGACCGCCTTGCCGCCCGCGAGGGTCGTCACTGCCGTCCACAGCGGGAAGTCCGGTGCGGGGATGAGGATTTCGTCGCCGTCCTCCACCAGCGCCTGGACGGCCATCGACACCAGCTCGGAGACGCCGTTGCCGAGGAACACGTCGTCGACGCCGACCTGCAGGCCGAGGCTCTGGTAGCGCTGGGCCACGGCGCGGCGGGCGGAGAGGATGCCGCGCGAGTCCGTGTAGCCGTGCGCCTGCGGGAGCATCCGGATCATGTCCTGGAGGATCTCCTCCGGTGCCTCGAAGCCGAAGAGCGCCGGGTTGCCGGTGTTCAGGCGCAGCACGCTGTGGCCCGCCTCCTCCAGCGCGTTGGCGTGCTCGATCACCGGGCCGCGGATCTCGTAACAGACCTCGCTGAGCTTGTTCGACTGCCGGAACTCCATGCGCCCCTCCAGGAACTCGTGATGCTTGGTTTTACCAAGTTCGAGCTTGGAAAGTCCAACAACACGTCTAGACTGCGCCGTATGTCACCTCGCCGAAGCTACGACCAGTACTGTTCCGCAGCCCGTGCGCTCGACCTGGTCGGCGACCGCTGGACCCTGCTGATCGTCCGGGAGCTGCTCGCCGGTCCCCGCCGCTACACGGACCTGCACGCGGACCTGCCGGGGGTCAGCACGGACGTACTCGCCTCACGGCTGAAGGACATGGAGCGCGACGGCCTCGCGACCCGGCGCCGGCTGCCTCCGCCGGGAGCGGCCTACGTCTACGAACTCACCGGGCGTGGACGCGGGTTGCTGTCCGTGCTGCAGGCGCTGGGCACGTGGGGCGAGGCCGAGCTGGGGGAGCGGCGGCCCACCGACGCCGTACGGGCGCACTGGTTCGCGCTGCCGCTGACGCGCGGTCTTGAGGGCGAGGGGATCGTCGAGGTCCAGGTGGAGGAAGGTGACTTCCATCTGTACCTGGGAGCGGAGGAAGGCGCCGTGTACGGCGACGGGCGGGCCCCCACCGAGCCCGACGCCCGGCTCGTACTCGACTCCGCCACCTGCGCCGCCGTCACCCGCGGAGAGCTGAGCGTGCTGCGCGCGGTGCGGGACGGCCGGATCACGGTGACCGGTGACAGCACCCTGGCCAAGACGTTGCGGGAGGCGTGAAAAAGACAGGGCCCGCCACGCGAACGCGGCGGGCCCGGGGCGGCTCAGGCGCCCGGCGGCACCCGTGCCGGCCGTCCCGTACCGCGCGTCAGCGCGTACCCGCCGATGCCCGCGAGGGCGGCCAGCACACCGCCGATCGCGGTCCACACCCAGCGGTCGGTCCACCAGCCGGAGGACCAGCCGTCGTCGGGCTCGATGGCGGACAGTACGGCCGACTTCGACGAGTCCGAACCGCTGTCGTCCGCCGCCGACTTGACCGCGATCCCGGGGACCAGCGGCTTCGCGAGCGAGCCGTCCACCGCGGCCGAGCCGCCGATGTCCTCGGAGTCGACGCGGACCTCGGCGCTCACCGGCTGGCCGAGGTCGGCGGAGCCGAGGTTCACCACCGTCAGCCGGATGTAGTACGTGCCGGGCAGCGGGTCGTTGGCCCACGGCTCCGACCAGGCGCGCACGGTACGCAGGACGCAGGCCAGCTCGACCGAGGCGGCGCCCTGGGCGGCGGTGCGGGTCTGGGCGCCGTACTGGCAGGACTGACGGCGGCGCAGACCGTCGTACACGTCCATCTGCCAGGTCTGCCCGGAGTGCGACTCGGGCAGCTTCACCGTCGCCTTGACGGTGGGGCGCTGACCGGCGTCGGCCGGGAACGACCAGTACAGGTAGTCGCCGGTGGAGGCGCCGGCCGTGGCCTGCTGCCCCTGGTCGATCTCCGCCGCCGTACGGAAGGACGTACCCGCCTGAGTGGGCGCCTTGCCGTCGTCCGAGGCGCTCGGGGACGGAGAGGAGTCGGCGACGGCCGGACCCGCGGCCAGCCCGACGGCCAGCAGGGCGGCGCTCAGCACACGTGTGATTCGCATCAGTTGGTCCTCCAGACCGCGACCCGCCAGCGCGACACCCAGCCCCACAGCAGACCCGCGACGAAGCCGGTCAGCACCAGTGCGCCGAGCAGCCACCAGCCGCGCCCGAGGCCGAAGGAGGCCACGTCGCTCACCTTGTCCGGGCCGTCCACGACGTCGACGGTCAGCTCCAGCGGCAGACCCGGCGTGGTCTTCACGCCGGCCGCCGCCGAGAAGGAGTTGGTGACCTGGAGGCACACCGTCTCGGCACTCGCCGTGTCGTCGTCGCTCTCGGGCTTCGGGTAGCGCAGACCCGTCGAGATCATGTCCGTACGGCCGTTGCCCGCGGCCTCCCCGCGCACGATCTCGCGGCCGTGCGCCGTGACCGCCCGCAGCAGCACCCCGTAGTCCGGGTTGACGGCCCGGTCGTCCGCCACGCTCACCGAGGCGCGCAGCTCCTGGCCGGGGTTGACGTCCACCTTGTACCAGCGCTGCTGCCCGAACTCCTCACGGTCCGTGTAGAGGCCGGACTTCAGCGCGGGCGCGCTCGAACACTGCGTCGCGCCCTGCGTGGCCACCGGCGTCACCACCGGATCGGCCGCCCGGTCGACCAACTGGCCGACCTTGTCGCTGAGTTCCTCCTTGTGCCGCACGTCGGTGTAGGTGCCGCCCGTCGCGTCCGCGATACAGCTGAGCTGGTCACGGGTCTTCGCGTCCGGCACCAGGCCGAGCGTGTCGATGGTCAGCCCGATGCCCTTGGCGGCGATCTCGCGGGCCACCTCGCACGGATCCAGCGGCTGGCAGGTGTCCTCGCCGTCGCTGATCAGGACGATACGGCGGGTGCCGTCACCGCCGTCGAGATCGGTGGCCGCCTTCAGCAGCGCGGGACCGATCGGCGTCCAGCCGGTCGGTGCCAGGGTCGCCACCGCGGTCTTCGCCTCGGTCCGGTTCAGCGGGCCCACCGGATAGAGCTGCGCGGTGTCCTTGCAGCCCGTCTTCCGGTCGTTGCCGCGGTAGTTGGCGCCCAGCGTCCGTATACCGAGCTGGACCTCCTCGGGCGTCGCGTCCAGCACCTCGTTGAACGCCTGCTTCGCCGCGGCCATCCGCGAGCCGCCGTCGATGTCCCGCGCCCGCATGGAACCGCTGACGTCGAGAACCAGTTCCACCTTCGGGGCGGCCGCCTGGTCCGTCTCGTCGGCAACCGCTCCGGCGGGGAACGCGATCCCGGCCGTCAGGGTGGCGAGCAGGGCGCAGACGCCCGCCGCCAGCCGTTGTCTTCTGATCATCGGCGGATCCTAGTGACCAGAGGTGTCGGGCTCCAAAACGAGCGGGTTCGGCAGATCGACCCACTGGTCACCGGGAGTCCGCGGCGACAGCCGCATCAGCGTCAACGCCTTGGCGGGCAGCGGCTCTTCGCACAGGGCCGTCAGATCGGGGCTGCGCGGCAGGTCCCGTACGGCGGTCTCCAGGGCCGTGGCGAGCGCGGCGCCGGAACCCGCCGCACCCGCCAGCGCGCCCGCCACCAGGGAGCCGAACAGCTTGCGGCGCAGGGCCGTTTCGTCGTCCGTGACCACGCGCCCCGTCAGAGCGGGCGGGGTGATGCCGTGGCGGACCAGCCGGGCGGGGCTGATCCGGATGTCGGCCAGATCGCGGTAGACCAGGCGCAGCGGGGAGCCCGTCGCGGACAGCACCACGAGGAGGTTCTGGCCGTGCGCCTCCAGCGCCACGCCCAGCTCGAGCAGCCGCAGGCCGACCGTCAGCGCGAGGCGCATCAAGCCGGCCAGCCAGGCGGGGGAGTCCGGCAGGTCCGTGGTGGCCAGGGCGCCCACCGGCAGCACGTACTCGCCCGGCGCCGCGAACCGTTGCGGCGACTCGCGCAGCACGGCCGCCAGATCCGGCGAGTGCGCCGTCACCGCGCCCCGCGTGCGGGTGATGTGCAGCAGCCCGTCCGTGCGCGCCGCCAGGTCCTCCGCGAAGGACGACAGGGTCGCGGAGATGCCGATCGAGTACTCCGAGATGTCCCGCACCGAGGACGTCAGCCGGGTGGTCAGCGCGGTCTTGACGTGCGGCCCGTCGGGGAGGGCCAGGGTCCGCAGGGACATCAGGGGGTGTGCGGGCAGGGTGCCCTCGACGGGCAGCTTGAGGACGTGCTCGACCTGCCAGGGGTGCACCGGGATCAGCAGGTGCCCGCCGTCGCGCATCTCCTCGGGCCAGGACCCCGTCAGCAGGCACTCCTCCGGGCGGACCGGGACCGTCCCCAGTTCCACCACGGGCCCGTGCTCCGGGCCGTACGCGAGCTGCTCGGCCACCGAGAAACCGGGCCGGGAACGGCAGTTGGGGTGGAACGGATGCCCGTCGACCACCCGCTGCTCCCACTCCCGGTCCCGCGTCGGCCACTCTTTCGGGCGATCCGGGTGTCCGGCCAGGGACAGCGCCAACGAGGCCGCGCTGTGCCCGAGTTCGGCGGCGAAGTCCGCCCCGTGCGGCACCGCGAGGTCCGTCATCAGGCGGGCGGGATCGTCGTACGGCACACCGCCGAGGTGCACGGTGGTGACGTACGCGGTGGTCGCGTACGGATCCGCGTGCGGCCCGTGCAGCGCGCGGCCGTCGGAGAGCCACAGGGCAAGGCCACGCGGGCCGCGGACACGGCGGGTGATCCAGGGCAGCGGTTCGTATGCGAGCGCCCGCCACAGACGGGTCAGCACGGCCGCCCGGGCACCGGGCAGCCCGGCCGCATACAGGGGCAGGAGAGCGGGCCGGATCTCGGCCAGCTCGGCGGCGACCTGCGCCTCGGCGGTGGGGGGACGGTGCACGGACGGGCTCCTCGGGGTACGGGACAGGAAGGTCGACGACGGTCAACGACGGCCGGCGACGACAGACATACTGATCGCGACCGGACCGTGCGGACCGCGATCGTGTGGACTGCAGGGGAACGAGTGGACTGCGGTCGTGTGGACTGCGAGAGAACGAATGGAACGCGTGGACCCCATGCCCCCCAGCGACGACGTCGGACAGCGTGCCGACGCGTACGCGGTCGCGCCCCTGCTCAACTGTCTGCTGCGGGAGGTGGCCCAGCCCCTCCCGGAGCCCGGGGAACGGCGGGTGTACCGGCTGCCGGGCGGCGGCCGCCTGCTGCGGGTGCGCGGCGAGCGGCGGCCCAGGGAGCCCGAGGTGCACGCGGACGGCCTCTGGCAGCCGCTGGGCCACGCCGATCTGGTGAAGCTGGTCGCGGACGAGCTGCGCCGGCACACCGGGGTGTCGAACGACGAGCTGCCGATCGAGATGGCCGACAGCCGCGACGCGGTCGCCGCGCTGCTCACCGCGCGCGCCGGGGCGACGGCGCCCGACGACCCGTATCTGCGCTCCGAGCACTCCCTCATCACCGGCCATCCCTACCATCCCGCCCCCAAGGCCCGCGGCGGCGGCCCCGTCACGGGCTGGCTGCCGTACGCCCCCGAGGCGCACGCCCGCTTCCCGCTGGTGCTGCTCGGCGTGCGCGAGGACACCGTCGTCGAGGAGGGCGACACCTCCGCGCTGGACGCCCTCGGCACCGCCCCGCCCGGCTACCGGCTGCTGCCCGCCCACCCCTGGCAGCTCGACCTGGTCGGCCCGGATCTCGCCCCCGCGTTCGCGGACGGCCGCCTGGTGCGGCTGGGCACGACCGGGTTCGAGACCTGGCCGACGGCCGCGATCCGCACCCTGTACGAGCCGTGCCGCGACCTCTACCTGAAATTCAGCCTCGATGTGCGCATCACCAACGACATCCGTCGGCTGTGGCGCCACGACCTGCTGAAACTGCGCCGCACCGACACGGCCGTGACCCGTGCCTTCGCCCGGATCGGCCCGCCCGCCGCCTGGCTGGGCGACCGCGGCTACCGCACCGCGGACTTCGCCTTCGAGGAACTGGCCGTCCTCGTCCGCGACGGCCTGCGCGGCCGCCTCCTGCCCGGCGCGACCCCGCTGCTCGCCGCCGGCCTCGCGGAGGGCTTCGACGGCAACCCGCTCGCCACCGCCGCCGACCCCGAGGCCTGGTGGGAGGCCTATCTGCGCCAGGTGGTGCCGCCGGCCCTGGCGGCCTTCGCGGACCACGGCGTCGTCCTGGAGGCCCATCTGCAGAACTCCCTGATCGCCGTGGACGCCTCCGGCACCCCCGTGCAGGCGCTGTTCCGGGACGCCGAGGGCGTCAAGCTGCTGCCGGACGTCTCCCGGGCCGCCGGGTGGGAACGGCTGGTGTACACCCTGGTCGTCAACCACCTGGCCGAGATCGCCGCGGCCCTGGCCGAGCACCACCGGGGCCTCGGCCCCTGGCCCGCCGCCCGCCGCGAACTCGCCCGCCACCGCCTCCCCGAGATCGCCGCCCTGCTCACCTCGCCCACCTTGCCCGGCAAGACCAACCTGCTGCTGCGCTGGACCGGAGCGGACGGCGCCGACGCCCGCTACCTGCCGCTGCCCAACCCGCTCCTCGGCGCCTGACGGGAGCGCTGCCTCACGCCGACCGGTGACGGAACACCCAGCGCCTGCCGTTGCCTGGGGCGATTGCGGCCGACGCGAACATCCAGCTCCCGTTCGTGGGCAAGTCCGCGAGATCGCCGGCGTCGCACGGGCACCGAGGGCCGACGCCGGCCGACCGAACGCGGGAAAGGCCCCGTCTCCGGCCCGCTGACCCGCTCGGAACCGGCCGGATGTGCAGATGCACAATCGGGCGGGCCGATCCGGCTTCACCGCTCCATCGACCCCGCCATGACGGCTCGCGCACACTGCCCCGGAAACATCCGGCCGGCAGTTGGCAAGGGAGCACAATCATGAAGGCATACAGCGGGCACTTCATCGACGGGCAGTGGACGCAGGCGCCGGACCCCGAGGTGATCGAGGTCGTCAACCCGGCGGACGAACGCGTCATCGGCTCGGTTCCGGCCGGTACGCCCGAGGACGTCGACCGGGCGGTGCGCGCGGCGGCCCGGGCGTTCGAGACGTGGTCGCAGGCCGCCCCCGAGGTCCGCGCGGACTACCTGCGGAGGATCCACCTGGCGCTGGAGGAGCGCGCGGAGGACATCGCGCGCCTGGTGGCGAGCGAGGTCGGCACCCCCGTCCAGGAGAGCCGGGTCCTGCAGTCGGGACTGCCCGTGTTCACCTTCGGACACGCCGCCGACCTGGCGGCCGGCTTCGACTTCGGGCCCGAGGAGATCGGCAACTCCCACGTCGTCCGCGAGCCCGTCGGGGTCGTCGGCTGCATCACGCCGTGGAACTTTCCGCTCCACCAGGTCTCGCTGAAGGTGGCGCTCGCGCTGGCCGCGGGCTGCACCGTCGTGCTCAAGCCGTCCGAGGTCGCCCCCCTGTCCGCCATGCTGCTGGCGGAGATCACCGAGTCGGTGGGGCTGCCCGCCGGAGTGTTCAACGTGGTCACCGGATACGGTCCGGTGGTGGGCGAGGCACTGGTGGACCACCCCGACGTGGCGATGGTCTCCTTCACGGGATCGACCCGGGCCGGCCGCCGGGTGGCGGCGCTCGCGGCGGGGACCGTCAAGAAGGTGGCGCTCGAACTCGGGGGCAAGTCACCCAACATCATCCTGGACGACGCCGACCTGCAGGCCGCGGTCGCCGACGGAGTGGCCAAGTGCTACCTCAATTCCGGCCAGACCTGCATCGCCCTCACCCGCATGCTCGTTCCCCGTGACAAGCTCGAGGAGGCCGGGCGGATCGCCGCCGAGGTGGCGCGCGGCTACCGCGTCGGAGACCCGCAGGAGGAGGAGACACGGATCGGTCCCATGGTCTCCGACGTCCAGCTCAAGCGGGTACGCGACTACATCGCGACCGGGATCGCCGAGGGCGCCACCCTCCTTACCGGCGGCCCGGACGCACCGCACGACGGACCCGGCTACTTCGTCGCCCCGACCGTCTTCAGCGACGTCACCAACGACATGACCATCGCCCGAGAGGAGATCTTCGGGCCGGTGCTGTCGATCCTTCCCTACGACACCGAGGAGGAGGCGGTCGCCATCGCCAATGACACGCCCTACGGCCTCGCCGGCGCCGTGTGGTCGGGCGACCTCGAGCGGGCGCGGGCCGTTGCCCGGCGGATCCGGGCCGGAATGGTCGACGTGAACGGCGGCGCCTTCAACCCCCTTGCCCCGTTCGGTGGTTACAAGCAGTCGGGCGTGGGCCGCGAGGCCGGACGCCTGGGCTTCGAGGAGTTCCTGGAGACCAAGGCCATCCAGCACTGACTGCCCGTCGGCCGCCGGCCGCCGGCGCCCGGGAGAGGACACACCATGTACGACTACATCATCGTCGGCGCGGGATCCGCGGGCTGTGTGCTCGCCGCCCGGCTCAGCGAGGACCCGGACGTACGCGTCCTGCTCGTGGAGGCCGGCCCGGCCGACGACGCGCAGGAGATCCACGTTCCGGCCGCCTTCGCCAAGCTCTTCCGCAGCAAGTACGACTGGGACTACCTCACCGAACCCGAGCCGGGCCTGGGAGACCGCCGGCGCTATCTGCCGCGCGGCCGGATGCTCGGCGGATCCTCCTCGATGAACGCGATGATCTACATCCGCGGCAACCGCCGGGACTACGACTCCTGGGCCGCCGCCGGAGCCAAGGGCTGGGGCTGGGACGACGTCCTGCCGTACTTCCTGCGCTCCGAGGACCACCACGGTGGGGCCTCCGAGTGGCACGGCGCCGGCGGTCCGCTCCCGGTCAGCCCCGGACGCTCCCGCAGTCCCCTCGTCGACGCCTTCATGGCGGCGGCGCGGCAGGCCGGCCACATGGTCAACCCCGACTTCAACGGCCCCGAGCAGGACGGCGTCGGCTACTACGAGCTGACCCAGCGTGGGGGCCTGCGGTGCAGCACGGCCGCCGCGTATCTGAAGCCGGCGAGGGAACGCCCCAATCTGTCCGTGCTCACCGGGGCGCAGTGCACCCGGATCCTCTTCGACGCGGAACGGGCCGTCGGTGTCGAGGTGGACCGGGACGGGACGACGCAGGAGCTCCGGTGCGAACGGGAGGTCGTCCTCTCGGCGGGCGCGTACAACTCACCGCAGCTGCTCATGCTCTCCGGGATCGGCGTCGCCGACGAACTCGCGGCTCTCGGCATCACGCCCAGGGTGGACCTGCCCGTGGGCGAGAACCTCCAGGACCATCCGCACCTGGCCGTCGTCCACCTCACCGACACCGAGTCCCTGCTCACCGCCGAGACTCCCGAAAACCTGCGGCTGCTGGAGACCGAGGGCCGCGGGCCCCTCACCTCCAACGTCGGTGAGGGCGGCGGGTTCTTCCGGACCACCGACGGTCTCGACGCCCCGGACGTGCAGATCCACGCCGTACCGGCGATGTTCCACCAGGAGGGGCTGGGAGCGGCCACCGACCACGCCTTCCACATCGGTGCGGTGCTGCTCGCTCCCACCAGCCGGGGAAAGGTCCTGCTGCGTTCGGCGCTGCCCAGCGCGAAGCCGCGCATCCTGCACAACTACCTGACCACCGAGGAGGACCGGGCCACGGCGGTCCGCGCGCTGCGGCTGGTGCTGGACATCGTCGGACGGCCCGCCCTGCGGGCGCACCGCAGAGCGGACTTCCTGACGCCGGCGTCCGACAGTGACGCCGACCTCCTGGCGTACGCGCGTCGCGAGTTGCAGACCCTCTACCATCCCACGAGCACCTGCGCCATCGGCCCGGTGGTCGACCACGAGCTGCGCGTGCACGGGGTGGCGGGGCTGCGGGTGGTCGACGCGTCCGTCATGCCGACCGTCGTCCGGGGCAACACCAACGCGCCGACGATCATGATCGCGGAGCGGGCGGCCGACCTCATCCGCGGCACTGCTGTCGGCGGCGTCTGACGTCGGCGGCCCCTCGCCACCGCCACGTCGCGTGGTTACTCTGCCAGTGGCCCGGCCCTACCGGGCCACTGGCCCGACGTGGTGGGACCGCCCGCGCGGCGGTCCCGCTCACTTCGCTGCGGGAGCCCCCATGACTGTCATCTCCCAGGACAAAGGTGTACGCGAGGACGACGGCGCGCGAACGGACGACGGCATGCGCAGGCTGGTCGATGTGCTGCTGCCCGGGATCGACCGGTTCGCCGACCTCCTCACCTGCCGGATCA
The DNA here is from genome assembly GCF_025642155.1 of Streptomyces sp. HUAS 15-9. Classification (NCBI taxonomy): domain Bacteria; kingdom Bacillati; phylum Actinomycetota; class Actinomycetes; order Kitasatosporales; family Streptomycetaceae; genus Streptomyces; species Streptomyces qianjiangensis. The sequence goes on from NZ_CP106798.1 coordinate 7,103,619, forward strand.
CCGAGGAGGAGGACGCCTACCGCGACCACGGCCACGTGAAGCACGACCAGCTGCGCACCTCCTGCGCGGACAACCTGCACTCCATGGTCACCCAGCTGGGCCGGGACGCCCTCGACCTGCGCGTGCCGCACGACACCGGCCGCTTCAAGGCCGAGCACGGAGTGCCGCTGTCGGCGGTGACGCACGCCTACCGGCTCGCCGGACGGTTCCTGTGGGAGTGCGTCCTGAGCGAGGCGGGAGACACCGTCACCCGCGAGATGCCGTACGTCGCCACGGCCGTCTGGTCGGTCAGTGACGCCTTCACCGACGCGGTGGCGACGGCCTACCGCGAGACCATGACCGAAAGGGCCCACCACGACCGGCAGGTGAGAAGCCTGCTGCTCGCCGCGCTGCTCGACGGCAGACTGGACGAGGGCACGCACCTGTGGGAGTGCGCCGACGCGCTGCGGCTGCCGCAGCGCGGAGTCTTCGCCGTGGTGAGTGCCGAGTGCGGGGCCGGGGGACGTCCGGCGGACGAGGATTCGCTGTACGACGTGGAGGGCGCGCTGCGGGTCCAAGGCATCTGGTCGGTCTGGCGCCAGGAAGAGGACGCGCAGGTGGGGCTGCTCTCGCTGCGGTCTGGCCGGGGCCTTGCCCAGGCCATGGAACTCATTCGCCGGCGAGGCGCCGGACGGGTGGGGGTGAGCCCCCTCTTCCACGGCCTGGAGCAGGTGCCGAGCGCCTTCCGCCAGGCTCGGCTCGCCTGCGCCTGCGTCGAGCCGGGCACCAGCGAGGTGGTCTCGTACGGCGACTCACCGGTCCGCCTGATGGTGGTGAGCGCCCCGGACTCGGCCCGGCACGCGGTGCGCGAGGTGCTCAGCCCTGTTCTCGAACTCCCGTCGCACGAACGGGACGTGCTGCTGGAAACGCTGAGCCGGTGGTTCGCCTCGGGCGGGTCCGCCACCGAGACGGCCGCCCGGATGTACTGCCACCGCAACACCGTGACCTACCGTCTGCGGCGCGTACTGGAACTCACGGGGCGCTCACCCACCGACCCGGTGGGGGCGAGCGAGATCCACCTCGCTCTGGAGGCGCACCGTCTGCTGACGGGGCTCCCGTCCGCCGGAACGCCCGGCACCTGACGCACGCGCCGTCCCCGCCCGAGGTGGGCCGGGGACGGCGGATCGGTTGGGGCGGCTCAGCGACGCGGTGGTCTCCCTGTCACGGGCCGGTTCCGCGGGACGGGCCGGCTCCGGCTCCCAGCAGGACCCGCGCCTCCAGTTCGGCGTACTCCGCCCCGCCCCGTTCCCTCCGGTCGAGGACCGATCCCAGCCAGCCGAACAGGAAGCCGAGCGGGATGGACACCAGCGCCGGGTTGCTGAGCGGGAAGACGGCGAAGTCCATGTCCGGCAGCAGCGCGGCCGGACCTCCGGACAGGGCGGGGGAGAACAACACCAGCAGCACCGAGGAGAGCAGTCCGCCGTAGATGCTCCAGAGCGCTCCCCTGGTGGTGAAGCCCTTCCAGTACAGGTGGTACAGCAGCGCCGGCAGGATCGCGGACGCCGCGACGGCGAAGGCCAGGCCCACCAGGAACGAGATGTTCTGGCCCTGGGCGTACATGGACAGTCCCGTGGCGGTGACCCCGATCAGCAGGACCCCGCCCCTGGCGACCAGGAGTTCGCTCTTCTCCGATGCCCCGCCGGCCCGCAGCCCGACCTGGTAGAGGTCGTGTGCCAGCGCGGTCGACGCGGCCAGCACGATTCCGGCGACCACCGCGAGGATCGTGGTGAAGGCCACGCAGGAGATCACGGTGAGCAGGAACGCCCCGCCGAGGCGCTCGGCCAGGAGCAGGACGGCGGAGTTGCCCGTGGCGCTGTCGGCGGTGATGGCACCGCGTCCGAGCACGGCCATCGCGCCGAATCCCAGCACACCGCCCGCCAGGCAGAACACCACCGTCAGATAGGTCGCCAACGTGACCGATCCGCGTGCCGCACGTGCGGTGGGTACCGCCCCGAGCCGCATGAGCAGGTGCGGCAGTCCCGCGGCCCCCAGCAGCACGGCCAGTTGCAGGCTGAGCGAGTCGAGCCTGCCCACGGTGTCGTCGCCGTAGCGCACGCCCGGCCGTAGGAAGGCCTCCCCCAGCCCACTGTGGTCCGCCGCCCGGGTCAGCAGGACCGAGGGGTTCCAGCCACAACGCGACATGACGAGGACGGCCAGGCATCCGCCGCCGCCGAGCAGCAGGACGGCCTTGACCAGCTGTACGGCCGTCGTCGCCCGCATGCCGCCGATCAGCACGTAGATCACCATGAGAATGCCGAGCGCACCGACCATGATCTGCCGCGCACCGGTGCCGTCCAGACCGAGGATCGGCGCGGCGAGCACCCCGGCGCCGACCAGTTGGGCGATCAGGTACACCAGGGAGATGACGACGGCGGAGATGCCGGAGGCCAGGTGCACGGACCGAGGGCGCAGACGCCGCCCCAGGCTGTCGCCGATCGTGTAGCGCCCGGTGCTGTGGAACGGCTCGGCGATCAGCAGGAGCATCACCACCCAGGCGACGATCGGGCCCAGCAGATAGGAGATGCCGTCGTACCCCGCCAGCGCGACCACTCCGGGGGAGCCGAGCAGGGTCGCGGCCGACATGTAGTCACCGAAGAGTGCGACACCGTTGCGTGCCGGCGTGAGCCGGCCGTCACTCACGTAGAAGTCGCCCGGGGCGACCCGGTCCGTCGTGACCCACAGGGCCAGGAACAGCGCACTGGCCACGAAGGCGGCGAAGACCACGAACACCGGGAACGAGCCGGCGGCGGATGCGGCAGTGGTCATCGCGCATCCTCCCGTGAGCCGGACCGGTCACCCGGATGCGGGCCGCCGGGGGCGAAGTGGGTCCTGGCATGGCGGTTGTACCACCGGACCGCCCAGACGGTGGTGACGCACTGCAGGAGACTCATGGCCAGGCCGGCGTTCAGCGGCCCGGCGATCCGTACCGCCATCACGCCGCGCGCCTCACTCGCCAGCAGGGCGTTGATCAGGTAGAGCGCGATGACTGCGCCGGCCACGGTGAAGACCGGGCGCCGGCGTGCCGCGCGCAGACGCAGCAGGGCCGGATCGTCCGTGGGCCGCTCGGGGACGTACGGTGCCGGTGCCCCGTACCTGGCGGGGTGCGCACGGGGCGGGGGCATCGGCCGCCCGGAAGCGGCGGGACGTTGCCGAGGGCCGGGATCCGTCCATGGCTGCTGTCCCTGCCAGGGGCCGGAGTCCTGCCAGGGGCCGGAGTCCTGCCAGGAACCGGAGCCCTGCCCCGGATCGGGCCCCCGCGACGGCGGCGGGGGGAACGCCGGGCTCATGACGTCCCTCTCGGTGGCTCGCTGCCCGGGCCGCCGACCGCCCGGTGCACGAGCCGGTGGTCGGCACCGGCCGGGTCGCGGGCGAGCTCCCGCGCCATGCGAAGGGCCCACTTGTGCCGTTCGCCGCGCCTGTCGCCGCCCGCCGCAGCCTCCTCGCGCAGTGTCTCGGCGTACCGGTCGGCGAGGCGCTGTCGCCCCCCGACTCGTTCGACGGTCTCGGCGATGGCCCGAAGCAGCTCCGCGTCGGAATACAGGGACTCGTGATCGAGCCGGCTCAGGTACAGGGCCGACACCGACTGTTGATCCTCTTCGGGGGGGAGGGTCATGCGGCTCATGACAGTTCCTCGGGGAGATGGGTGGATGGTCCCGGACGGGGTGCGGCTCACGAGACGACGTCGACGGCCAGCTCCCCGTCCGCGTACTGCTTGCGCAGCGTCTTCTTGTCGAACTTGCCGACGGATGTCTTGGGCACCTCCTCGAGAAGCGCCCAGCGCTCCGGCAGCTGCCAGGCGGCCACCTTGCCGGCGAGGAACCGCCGCAGTTCGTCGTGCGTGGTGCCGCTCCCGTCCCGGAGCACGACCGTGGCCAGGGGACGCTCCCCCCATTTGTCGTCCGGGACCGCGACGACGCACGCTTCGGCCACCGCCGGGTGCGCCATGAGGTGGTTCTCCAGCTCGACGGACGAGATCCACTCCCCGCCCGACTTGATCACGTCCTTGACCCGGTCGGTGAGGGTGAGGAAGCCGTCGGCACCGATCGTTCCGACGTCACCGGTGCGCAGCCAGCCGTCGTGGAAGTTCTCCGGGTCGTCGTCGAGGTGATAGGAGCCGGTGATCCAGGGACCGCGCACCTCCAACTCCCCGATGCTCAGCCCGTCCCAGGGCAGCACGGCCCCGTCCTGGCCGATGAGCCTGGCCTCCACCGGTGCCGGGAAGCGGCCCTGGCTGAGGCGGTGGCGCCAGGCGTCCTCTCCTTCGGTGCCCTCGGGCGCGCGGGCCAGGGCGCCCAGCGGCGAGACCTCGGTCATCCCCCAGGCGTGCAGCAGCCGGATGCCCAGCTCGTCCTCGTAGGTCCGCATCAGCGACGGCGGGCAGGAGGAGCCGCCCACGACGGCCTCCTCGAGGCTGGAGACGTCGGCGCCGGGGTGCTGCCGGACGTGATCGGCCAGGCCCTGCCACACCGTCGGCACGCCTGCGCCCTTGTTGGGGCGGGAGGCGGCGATGAACCGCGCGAGCGGCGCGGGAGCCAGGAACCTGTCCGGCATGACGAGCGAGGCGCCGGTGAGGAAGGCAGCGTACGGCAGGCCCCAGGCCTGGGCGTGGAACTGCGGGACGATGGCGAGCAGGCGGTCCCGGGCGGAGATGTTCATCAGGTCCGGCAGGCTGATGCCCAGCGAGTGCAGGTACAGCGAGCGGTGGCTGTAGACGACGCCCTTGGGGTTGCCCGTGGTCCCGGAGGTGTAGCACATGGCCGCCGCCTGGTTCTCGTCCAGGTCCGGCCAGTCGTACGACCCTGGCCGCCCCTCCAGCAGCCGGCCGTAGTCATGGACGCTCACCGTGGCGTCGGGCGTGAGCGCGGACTCCGCCTCCCCGTTGACGATGACGTGCCGCACCGTGCGCATGCCGGGCAGCAGCGCGGAGAAGACCGGCAGCAGGGAGCCGTCGACGATGACGACCGTGTCCTCTGCGTGATTGGCGATGTAGGTGAGCTGATCGGGGAAGAGACGGATGTTCAGGGGGTGGACCACGGCGCCCATGGCGGGCACGGCGAGGTACGCCTCCAGGTGCTCCTGGTTGTTCCACATGAAGGTGGCCACCCGGTCGCCGTGTCCTACGCCGAGGCCGGCCAGCGCGTGGGCGAGCGCGGCGGCGTTGCGGCCGACGCGGGCGTAGTCGGCGCTGCGGGTGCCGGTGTCCGTGGCGGTGACGACCTCACTGCCACCGTGCAGTCTCATACCGTTCTCAAGCAGTCTTCTCACGAGCAGGGGCACGGCCTGCATGGTGCTGTGGATGGGGTCTCGGCTGGGCATGTGCGTGGGCGTCCCTCGGATCTCGATGCCGGTGGGTGCGGCTCCGCCACCTCACCGGCCGCTGCGGCTCGTGCCGCGATCCTGGGCGCCGCACCGGGGCGCGAGTAGCTCCAGGCGGAGATATGAGTCCGGAGGTCTCCATTCGGAGATGGTCAGGGCACTTGCGGCGAGGCAGGATGTGGGACCGGAGTGCGTGCGTTCACTCCTGGTCCGCCGGCGGGAGACGACCTACCATGACGAACGTGTCAGACGGGAGCCGGGACCGGCCACTGCCGAGCGCCCTGTTCGAGCTCACCGAGGGATACAGCCAGGTTCTCGCGCTGCTCGACCAGTCCGTAGCCATGCGCCGGATCGTGGACGACGTTCCCGAGCTGGGCGGCGTGGACGTCGCGTGGGTGGGCGAACCGGACGGGGCCGACCGGCTGGTGCTCGGGCACGTCGTGCACGCCCGCACGCCCGCCGTGGACGGCCTGGTCGTCTCGGCCGGGTGCGGGCTGGGCGGACAGGTGATGCTCCGGCGCCGGCCCCTGTGGGTCAGTGACTATCGCCGCTCCGACACCATCACCCACCACTTCAACGCACAGGCGGAGACCGAGGGGCTCGGTGCGATGATCGCCGTGCCCGTCATCCACGACGACCGGCTGCTGGGCGTCCTCTACGGCGCGAACCGCGAGCCCTCCCTGTACGGCGACCGCACGACGCAGGCCCTGGAACAGGCGGCGAGCCGGGCGGCGGCAGCCGCTGTAGTGGCGGAGCGTGCCCGTCACGCGGCGGAGGTCGCCGTGCACGAGGAACGGCGCCGGCTCGCGCTGGACCTGCACGACACCGTGGGGGCCATGCTTTTCACCCTGGGCACGGGCATCCGCACGCTGGCCGAGGAGCTGCCGGCCGGGGACGCCGTGTCGGCACGTCTGGCAGACCTGGAGGAGCAGGCGATCCAGGCGGCCGCCGCGCTGCGCGTGTCCCTGCACGCGCTGCACGCGCCCCCGGAGGAGGTGGCTCTCGGCGTCGCGCTGCGCGGTGACTGCAGGGCCTTCCAGCAGCGTACCGGCGTGATCGCCAGGCTGATCATGGTGACCGAGGTGCCGGGCCTCGCGCCGGGTGGGATCAGGGCACTGACCGACGCGGCGCGGGAGGCGCTGCTGAACGTGGAGAAGCACGCGCGGGCCCGTTCCGTCGTGATGAGCGTGTTCACCCTGTCCGGGGGCGTCTGCGTGACCATCGCCGACGACGGCGTCGGTCTGCCCCCGGAGGGCGGCTCCTCCGGGGGCATCGGCCTGTCCACCATGACGGAGCGCCTGGAACGGGTGGGCGGCCGGGTCAACGTCGGCAGCAACGAGGACGGCGGCGTGACTGTCCAGATGTGGGTGCCGGCGTGAACGAACCGACGGTGCGCGTACTGGTCGTGGACGACCATCCCATCGTCCGCGACGGTGTCGCCCTGGCGCTCGGCAACGCCTCCTGGATCACCGTCACCGGGTACGCGAGCTCGGGGCGGGAGGCGATCAGCGAGGCCGAGCGGCTGGTGCCGGACGTAGTCCTGCTGGACCTGCGCCTGCCCGACATGCTCGCCCCCGAGGTCGTCCGGGAGCTGCGGACCCACGTCCCCGGCGTCAAAGTGGTGATCTTCACCGCCTATCCCGAGCACGCCGCCCTGGAGGAGGCACTCGGCGCCGGAGCGCACGCCGTGGTCGTCAAGGACGCGCAGCGTTCGGATCTGATGGACGTCGTCCGCCGGGTCAACGCCGGGGAACGGGTGGTCCGCACCAGTCCGGACCACCTGCTCAGCGTGCTGCTGAACCGAAGGCTCAAGGAGAGTGGCCTGACCCGCCGAGAGTACGAGATCCTGCGCAGGGTGGCGATGGGCGAGACCAACCCGGAGATCGCCGACGTGCTCGGCCTGAGCCGGAACACGGTCAAGACCTATCTCCAGCGGACGCTGGAGAAGCTGGGCGCCCGCAACCGCGTGGAGGCCCTGGCACGCGCGAGCGAGCGCGGGATCCTGTAGGGCAGCCCCAGCCCCAGCCCTAGCCCCGGCCCCAGCCCTAGCCCCGGCCGCGCGGCGTCGCCATGGACGGTGAACACCTGCGAGGGGTCCCCGCGCCGGTGCCGAAGCCGGCAGTTCTGGCTTCGGCGAGTACGACGGCCGCTTCGCGGGCGTCCGTAATCAGGCTCGCCAGGAGGTCACGCCCGTCGGCCGGCAGAACATCGCCGCCTTCTGCGGCAGGTCGCAGGCAGGTCGCAGGCAGACCGACAGCAGCAGACGCGTCGGGCTGGGACGCCGTTACCGGCCGGTGACGTCGGACAGCTGTCGTACTCGGGTGCGGACATCGTCAGGGTGAAGTCTTCGGGTTGAGCCCGGAGGACGTCGACTGTGACCGAGGCGTCCTTCGCCGTCGAAGATCTCCAGAGGTGGAGCTTCCGCGGGGAAGCCGGAGGCGGACAGGCATGGGAAACCGGCGACGGCCAAGGCCGGCGTCATTCCGCCGCGGCCGAGGGCGCGAAGGAGTGGCAGTGGGAGGCGCCGCCGAAGGACGGCTTCCACGTGCTGCGGCACACCTGGGCCTCGATCATGCTGCCGGCAGGGAAGTCGGTGGCGACGCCGGCAGACGGCTCGGCCGCTCCTTTCCGGCTGTCACGCTTGGTTACTATGCTCGCTTCGTGCCGGAGGCCGGAAGCAAGGGACGTACTGCCATGACGGGCTGCCGGGGAGTGGAGTCGGCCATGGAACGTAAGACAGGCGCGCTTCGAGGCGTTGGAAGATGCTGAGGCAGATTACTGCAACCCGCTACATCGAACCCCTGCGCTCCGGTGGCTCCGTCCCCGGAGTCGTCGAGGCCGACGACCTCGGCACATACGTCGTCAAGTTCACGGGTTCCGCGCAGGGCCGCAAGGCGCTGGTCGCCGAGGTGATCGTGGGCGAGCTCGCGCGGGCGCTGGGGCTGCGGTTCCCCGAGCTGGTCCTGGTGCACTTCGACCCGGCGATCGCCGACAGCGAGCCGCACCAGGAGGTACGGGACCTGCACATCGCGAGCCAGGGCCTCAACCTCGGCATGGACTATCTGCCGGGCGCGAAGGACTTCACCCCGGAGGTTGCGAAGACCTTCCGGGTCGATCCACTGGAGGCGGGCCGGATCGTCTGGCTCGACGCCCTCACCGTGAACGTCGACCGCACGGTCCACAGCTCCAACCTGATGGTCTGGCCCACCCTCGGCACCGTACCCCCGCACCTGTGGCTGATCGACCACGGCGCCGCCCTCGTCTTCCACCACCGCTGGGACGCGTCGGATCCCGCCAAGGCGTACGACTTCCGCCATCACGCCCTCGGGCACTACGCGCCCGACACCCGGGCGGCCGACGCGGAGCTGGCGCCCAGGGTGACGGAGGAGTTGCTGCGGGAGATCGTCGCCGGGGTCCCCGACGCCTGGCTGAGGGGGGACGAGGGGTTCACGACGCCGGACGAGGTGCGCAGGACGTATGTGGACTACCTCCACGCGCGCGTGCGGGCGTCGGCCGCCTGGCTCCCGACCGACTTCCCCACCCGGGAGGAGCTGGCCGCCGAGGAGGCCGGCCGGGCGGCGAGGACCCAGCAGGGCCGTCCGAACTGGCTCAAGCGGGTTCCCGACCTGCACGGCAGGCCGGCGGCGGAACAGGACTGGTCGGCGCACCTCGGATGAGCGGGCGCGTCGAGATCGAGTACTGCACCCAGTGCCGCTGGCTGCCGCGTGCCGCCTGGCTCGCGCAGGAGTTGCTGACGACCTTCGAGGAGGAGCTGACCGAGCTCGCCCTCAAGCCCGGCAAGGGCGGGGTCTTCGTGGTCCGCGTGGGCGACGAGGTGGTCTGGGACCGGCGGGAGCAGGGTTTCCCGGAGCCCACGGCGGTGAAGCGGGCCGTACGCGACCGAGTGGCCCCGGGAAAGTCCCTGGGCCACTCGGAAGGATGAGGTCTCAGCCGGTGAGCTGCTGGTACGCGGGCAGGGTGAGGAAGTCCGCGTAGTCCTCGTCGAGGGCGACCTGGAGCAGCAGATCGTGGGCCTGCTGCCAGTGGCCGGCCGCGAAGGCCTCGCCGCCGATCTCCTCACGGATGGCGGCCAGTTCCTCGGCGGCGACCTTGCGGGCCAGCTCGGGGGTCGCCGTCTCGCCGTTCTCGAACTCGACGCCCGCGTTGATCCACTGCCAGATCTGCGAGCGGGAGATCTCGGCGGTGGCCGCGTCCTCCATGAGGTTGAAGATGGCGACCGCGCCGAGGCCGCGCAGCCACGCCTCGATGTAACGGATGCCCACCTGCACGGCGTTGACCAGACCCGCGTACGTCGGCTTGGCCCCGAGCGAGTCGATCGCGATCAGGTCGGCCGCCTCGACGTGCACGTCCTCGCGCAGCCGGTCCTTCTGGTTGGGCCGGTCGCCGAGGACCTTGTCGAAGGACTCCATGGCGAGCGGGACCAGGTCCGGGTGGGCGACCCAGGAGCCGTCGAAACCGTCGTTCGCCTCGCGGTCCTTGTCCGCCTTGACCTTCTCGAAGGCGACCTTGTTGACCTCCTCGTCGCGGCGGGACGGGATGAACGCCGCCATGCCGCCGATCGCGTGCGCACCGCGCTTGTGGCAGGTGCGGACGAGGAGTTCGGTGTACGCCCGCATGAACGGGGCGGTCATCGTGACGGCGTTGCGGTCCGGCAGGACGAAACGCGGCCCGCCGTCACGGAAGTTCTTGACGATGGAGAAGAGGTAGTCCCAGCGGCCGGCGTTCAACCCGGAGGCATGGTCGCGGAGTTCGTAGAGGATCTCCTCCATCTCGTACGCGGCCGTGATCGTCTCGATGAGCACGGTGGCGCGGACGGTTCCCTGCGGGATGCCGACATGGTCCTGCGCGAAGACGAACACGTCGTTCCACAGCCGGGCTTCGAGGTGGGACTCGGTCTTCGGGAGGTAGAAGTACGGCCCCTTGCCGAGGTCGAGCAGCCGCTGGGCGTTGTGGAAGAAGTAGAGCCCGAAGTCGACGAAGGCGCCGGGAACTTGCTCGCCGTCGACGACCATGTGCCGCTCATTGAGATGCCAGCCACGGGGCCGCATGACGACGGTCGCCAGCTCGTCATTCGCCTTCAGGGCGTACGACTTGCCCGAACCGGCGTCCGTGAAGTCGATGTTCCGGGTGTAGGCGTCGATCAGGTTCAGCTGGCCCAGGACGACGTTCTCCCAGGTCGGCGCTGAGGCGTCCTCGAAATCGGCGAGCCAGATCCTGGCACCCGAGTTCAGGGCGTTGATGGTCATCTTGCGGTCGGTGGGGCCGGTGATCTCGACGCGCCGGTCGTTCAGGGCCTCGGGCGAGGGGGCGACCCGCCAGGAGTCGTCGGCGCGGATCGCGGCAGTCTCCGGGAGGAAGTCGAGCGTGGAGGTGCGGGCGATCTCGGCGCGGCGCTCCGCGCGGCGGGCGAGGAGCTCGTCACGGCGCGGCGTGAACCGCCGGTGCAGCTCGGCCACGAAGGCGAGCGCCGCGTCGGTGAGGACCTCCTCCTGCCGGGGCAGGGGCTCGGCGTCGACGATGGCCAGCGGAGACGGCGCTGGTGCGGACATGAGCTGTCACTTCCTTCAGCGGTGGCACCGGGTGCCAGTCGTACCGGGTAGGACTGAGGACGCCCGGGGAGCGGCAGGGCGCTTCTGAACAGTGGATACTAGTTTCCTCATCGTGGAACTTCAATAGTTTGTTGACGTCGAGATTCTCCGGGTCGAGGCAAGGTGGCTCTCGGTGCCATCCCGCTCACTCAAGGTGGATCAGATCCTCGGTCGTGTCGATGTCGTACGGTTCGGCCACATCGCCGCACTCGACGAGCCGGATCTCCCGCTCGTGCTCCTTCAGATAGGCGCGGGCGCCCCGGTCACCGGTCGCGGTGCGGGCGATGCCGGCCCAGTGGGCGCAGCCGAAGAGGACCGGGTGTCCGCGTACGCCGTCGTAGGCGGCGGAGACCAGGGACCTGTCGTCCTCGTGGGCGGCCAGGACGCGGCCGACCGCCTCGGGGCCGATGCCGGGCTGGTCGACCAGCGAGACCAGGGCCGCGCGGGCGCCCGTACCGGTGAGCGAATCGAGCCCCGCTCGCAGCGAGGACCCCATTCCCTCGGCCCAGCCGGGGTTGTCCACGAGTACGCAGCCGCTCAGGTCCGCCCGTTTCCGGACCTCGTCGGCGCGGGCGCCCAGCACCACATGGATGCGATCACATCCGGCCGTGCGCAGCACCCCGACCGCGTGCTCCACCAGGGGGCGTCCCCGGTGTTCGAGCAGTGCCTTGGGCCGACCGCCGAGCCGCCTTCCGCCGCCCGCGGCAAGGAGCAGACCGGCGATCCGGCCTTGGTTGTCCGTCATGTGTCCTGCATACCTGACGCGGGGCGGGGTGCCCGGTTTCGATGGACTGAATTTCGGTCCGCGCAGTGGCGCTCCCCGTACCGGGTGGCGTTTACTGACCCGCGTCGCCCGGCGCCGGACCTACGCCACGGGGCAGCAGTGCGCACACGACGGCGTGCGAGGGGGAGGGCTGTGTTGCGGAGCTTGGGACAGAGGCCGGTGACCGGCAGCGACGAAGACTCGAGAGTGGCGGAACTGCGCACCGCGGTGTCCCGGCTGCGCCGCGAACTCGCCGCACACCCGGCCGAGTTCCCCGACCGCTGCATAGCCGAGGACGAACTGGCGGCCCTGGCCGCGATGACCTCCGGCGGCATCCCCGAGATACCCCGCCTGCGCCGCTCCCTGCTCCTGATCGCGGGCGCGATCGGCTCGGTCAGCGCGCTGGCACGGGGGTTGTCGGAGGTCCGGGACGCGGTGGACCTGTTCGGGGAGCCGCCGCGACGCTGAAGGGGCTCGCGCACGAATGGGCGACCCGGACGCGGCGGTCGAGGTCCCGGGCGCCTGCGGAGAACGCTCACGGTGACCGCCGTCCTATCTTCCCGTCGACGTCGCCCGTCGACGTCGACGGGCGACTGGGCGGGCCGACTGCTGACTGCGGTCCCCCCCCGCTCAGGCACCACGAACCGGGACCGATGGCGGTCGTGCCGCCGACCCCGGCCGGACCGGTGTGCGCCGGGGCGGGCTGCTGCTCGTCGGCGGCTTCCGGCTTCGAAGAGCGAGGGAGTCGAACCCCCGGCGGGCTCAGCTCGCCAAAGTCTGGGACAGTTCCGTTGCGATCTGCTGGAGTACCGGCACGATCTTGTCCGTTGCCGATTCCGTGACGCGGCCCGCCGGGCCCGAGATGGAGATGGCGGTGGCGGTGGGGGAGTCCGGTACCGGGACCGCGAGGCAGCGGACGCCGATCTCCTGCTCGTTGTCGTCCACGGCGTACCCGAGGCGGCGCACCTCCTCCAGGGCGGCCAGGAATGCGTCCGGCGTGGTGATGGTCTTCTCCGTCGCGGCCGGCATGCCGGTGCGGGACAGGAGGGCGCGCACCTCGTGGTCGGGGACATGGGCGAGCAGCGCCTTGCCGACGCCCGTGGAGTGCGGCAGAACCCGCCGGCCCACCTCGGTGAACATGCGCATCGAGTGCTTCGACGGCACCTGGGCGACATAGACGACCTCGTCGCCGTCCAGCAGCGCCATGTTCGCCGTCTCCCCGGTCTCCTCGACGAGGCGCGCGAGGTAGGGCCGGGCCCAGGTGCCGAGCAGCCGGGAAGCGGACTCGCCGAGGCGGATCAGACGCGGGCCGAGGGCGTAGCGGCGGTTGGGCTGCTGACGTACATAGCCGCAGACGACCAGCGTGCGCATCAGCCGATGGATCGTGGGCAACGGCAGCCCGCTGCTCGCGGACAGCTCACTCAGACCGACCTCGCCGCCCGCGTCGGCCATCCGCTCCAGCAGATCGAAGGCCCGCTCCAGGGACTGGACCCCGCCACCGGCGGACTTGGCGGAGCCGGTGTTGCTGGCGCTGGACGACGGCACGGCGCGTTCCTTTCGGGACTGGCAGGAAGGGCAGCAGCCTACCCGGCAGTCGGTTGACTCCCTGCTCGTAGGTAGCTACGTTCTCCTTGCTGGAATTCTAATTCCGCTTTATGGAAACGTCCAGAGTAATGGCGCCGGGTGCACTGGGAAGAAGTGTGCCTCTTGACGGCGCAAGGACGGGAGTGAAGACTCCTTCAACAGAACGTTGAATTCCGTTACGTGGCAGTACATCCCGTTTCCTGGAAGCAAGACGGCGGCAGAGAGAGGGGCCCGGGTGTCCGACGCCGAACTGGTACTGCGCTCGACACGCGTCATCACCGCGGAAGGGACGCGGGCCGCCTCGGTCATGGTCTCCGCCGGGAAGATCACGGCCGTACTGCCGTACGACGCCGACGTACCGTCCGCGGCCCGCCTGGCGGACCTCGCCGACGACGTCCTGCTGCCCGGCCTGGTCGACACCCACGTGCACGTCAACGACCCCGGCCGCACCGAGTGGGAGGGCTTCTGGACCGCCACCCGCGCCGCGGCGGCCGGCGGCATCACCACCCTTGTCGACATGCCCCTCAACTCCCTCCCGCCGACCACGACGGTCGACCACCTCCGTACCAAGCGGCGGGTCGCCGCCGACAAGGCCCACGTCGACGTCGGCTTCTGGGGCGGCGCCCTGCCCGACAACGTCAAGGACCTGCGCCCGCTGCACGACGCCGGGGTCTTCGGCTTCAAGGCGTTCCTGTCGCCGTCCGGCGTGGACGAGTTCCCGCACCTCGACCAGGAGCAACTGGCCCGGTCGCTGGCCGAGATCGCCGAATTCGACGGCCTGCTGATCGTGCACGCCGAGGACCCGCACCACCTGGATGCGGCCCCGCGGCACGGCGGCCCCAAGTACGCCGACTTCCTCGCCTCCCGCCCGCGCGACGCCGAGGACACCGCCATCGCGAGCCTGATCACCCAGGCGAAGCGCCTCCACGCGCGCGTGCACGTCCTGCACCTGTCCTCCAGCGACGCACTGCCCCTGATCGCCGCCGCCCGGGCCGAGGGCGTGCGCATCACGGTGGAGACCTGCCCGCACTATCTGACCCTGACCGCCGAGGAAGTCCCGGACGGTGCCAGCGAGTTCAAGTGCTGCCCGCCCATCCGCGAGGCGGCCAACCAGGATCTGCTCTGGCAGGCGCTGGCGGACGGCACCATCGACTGTGTGGTCACCGACCACTCGCCGTCGACGGCCGACCTCAAGACCGACGACTTCGCCACCGCCTGGGGAGGCATCTCCGGCCTTCAGCTCAGCCTGGCCGCCGTGTGGACCGAGGCGCGCCGGCGCGGCCACGGCCTGGAGGACGTCGTGCGCTGGATGTCGACGCGTACGGCGGCCCTGGTGGGCCTGTCCGAGAAGGGCGCCATCGAGGCCGGCCGCGACGCGGACTTCGCCGTCCTTGCCCCCGACGAAACGTTCACCGTGGACCCGGCGGCCCTCCAGCACCGCAACCGCGTGACGGCGTACGCGGGCAAGACCCTGTACGGGGTGGTGAAGTCCACCTGGCTGCGCGGCGAACGCATCGTCGCGGACGGCGAGTTCACCGAGCCGAAGGGCCGACTGCTGACCCGTACCCCCTGATCTCCCGCATCCGCGGCGGCCGACTCCCGAAAGGAACACCTGATCACCGTGACGGCACAGCGTCCATCCGATCCGGCCGGCTTCACCGGCGACGCGAACCCCTACGGAGGCGGTGACCCGTACGCGGACTACCGCACCGCCGACTTCCCCTTCACCCACCACGCCAACCTCGCCGACCGGCAGCTCGGCGCCGGTGTCATCGCCGCCAACGACGAGTTCTTCGCCCAGCGGGAGAACCTGCTGGTGCCCGGGCGGGCCGAGTTCGACCCGGAGCACTTCGGGCACAAGGGCAAGATCATGGACGGCTGGGAGACACGCCGCCGCCGCGGGGCCTCCGCCGAGCACCCCTGGCCCACGGCCGAGGACCACGACTGGGCGCTGGTCCGCCTCGGCGCGCCCGGTGTCGTACGGGGCATCGTCGTCGACACGGCCCACTTCCGTGGCAACTACCCGCAGGCGGTGTCGGTCGAGGGCACGTCCGTGCCGGGCGCCCCGTCCCCTCAGGAACTGCTCGGTGACGACGTGAAGTGGACGACCCTCGTCCCGCGCACGCCCGTCGGCGGCCACGCGGCGAACGGCTTCGCCGTCTCGGTGGAACAGCGCTTCACACACCTGCGCGTCAACCAGCACCCCGACGGAGGTATCGCGCGCCTGCGGGTGTACGGCGAGGTCGTGCCCGACCCCGGCTGGCTGGAGGCGCTCGGCACCTTCGACGTGGTCGCCCTGGAGAACGGAGGCCGGGTCGAGGACGCCTCCGACCTCTTCTACTCCCCGGCGACGAACACCATCCAGCCGGGCCGCTCGCGCAAGATGGACGACGGCTGGGAGACACGCCGCCGCCGCGACCGGGGCAACGACTGGATCAGCTACCGGCTGGCCGCCCGGTCCCGGATCCGCGCGATCGAGATCGACACGGCCTATCTGAAGGGCAACAGCGCCGGCTGGGCGTCGGTGTCCGTGCGAAACGGCGACAGCGGCGACTGGCGCGAGATCCTCCCGCGCACCCGCCTCCAGCCCGACACCGACCACCGCTTCGTCCTGCCGGACCCCGCCGTCGGCACGCACGCGCGCGTGGACATCTTCCCCGACGGTGGCATCTCCCGCCTGCGCCTGTTCGGCTCCCTGACGGAGGAAGGAGCCACCGCCCTGGCCGCCCGCCACCAGGAACTGGGCGGCTGATCCCGCCCTCCGACGGGCGGACCGATGACTTTCGGGTGCCTCCGGGGTCTGCACTGCTGACAACGGACCCCACACCAAGAAGAAGGCACCCGACATGGGCAAGCTCGTCTCCACCATGTTCGTCACCCTCGACGGCGTCTACCAGGCGCCGGGCGGCCCCCAGGAAGACACCAGCGGCGGCTTCGACCAGGGCGGCTGGAGCTTTCCGTACGGCGACGACGACTTCGGCCGGTTCGTCACCGAGGTCTTCGACCGCGTCGGCGCCTTCCTGCTCGGGCGCCGTACGTACGACATCTTCGCCTCGTACTGGCCGAAGATGACCGACCCCGCCGACCCGATCGCGTCCAGGCTCAACGCACTCCCCAAGTACGTCGCCTCCTCGACCCTGACCGCGCCCGACTGGTCCGGCACCACGGTCATCGGCGGTGACCTCGCCAAGGAGGTCACCGCCCTCAAGGAACAGACGGACGGCGAGCTCCAGGTCCACGGCAGCGGAGCCCTCGTCCGCTCCCTGCTGTCCCTCGACCTCGTCGACACGCTCCACCTGCTGACCTTCCCGGTCGTCCTCGGCGCCGGCCGCCGCTTCTTCCAGGAGGGCGCCACACCCACCAAGTTCCGCCACACCGAGGGACGGATCACCGCGGCGGGCGTCTCCATCCAGACGTACGACTTCGCGGGCCGCCCCGACTACGGCTCGTACGAGCTTCCGGACAACGCCTAGCGCGCCTGTGGGAGCCGCGTGGGGACCGTGGTCCGCAGGTTAACTCCCTGAAAACTCATCGGGCTTGAAGGGAAAACCTTCAACTTTGTCATTGACATGCCACTGTCTACGCGCGTCATCATGGGCCCATGAGATTCCCCCCACGAATCAGTGGCATCGGCGCCGCGGGCGCCCTCCTGTCCGCCCTCCTCGTCGGCGGTACGGTCTCCGCCACCACGGCGGAGGCGGCTGCCTCGTCCGTCGGCAGCATCTGCTACAGCGACCTGCCCTCGCAGGCGTACACCACCCTGAGGCTCATCGACCAGGGCGGTCCGTTCCCGTACTCGCAGGACGGGGTCGTCTTCCAGAACCGCGAACGCGTCCTGCCCCAGCAGCCGACCGGCTACTACCACGAGTACACGGTGAAGACCCCCGGCTCCTCCACGCGCGGTGCGCGGCGCATCGTCACCGGTGAGGAGTACCAGGAGGACTACTACACGGCGGACCACTACGCCACGTTCGACCTGATCGACTTCGGCTGCTGAGCCGGTAGCCGATTCCGTAAGAACGGTGCGACCAGCCGGAGGCCGGGCCCGCGCTCAGCCCGGCCTCCGGCTCTCCGCGGCGGCGAACAACGCGAACGCCAGCACCACCAGGGCGAGGCTCGCGTACACCTCGTAGCCGTCGAGGAAGCCGACCTTCTGCACGAGACCCACGCCCCAGTGGGTGAACTCGTGCACCAGGCCCAGCACGCCCTGCATCAGGGCAAGGAATCCGGTCACTTCCAGCAGCTTCTTCATGGCACGACTCTCGCCCCGCGGTCTCCCCCCACGCATCGGCCGCGGGGCGAGTCCCGTCCCGCCGGAAGTCGGTCCTCGCACCGGGCTGGATCACCGAAGGTCCACGGCGCCTCGACTTTGGTCGGCGATCCTGCGCACGGGCAGACCGCGCGGGCTCGCGCTGCGTAGATTTGTCGACCGTGAGTGGTGACGAACAGGCGCAGGCGCCGCAGGTGTTCGTGGGACGCCGTTGGCTGTTCCCGTCCGCCGTGGTGCACGAACTCGACCCGGACGCCGGACTCGACGGGCGGCCGCCGCGGCGCACCGCGCGCGACTGGGTCGTCGACTTCTCCTGCTTCCTGCTGGCCGTCGCCCTCGGCCTGGCCGCCGCGGACACCCTGCATCACGACCCCCACACGCCCCATGCGCTGGCCGTCGTGGACCAGTTGCTCGGCGTGCTCGCCTGCGCCGCGGTCTGGCTGCGCCGCCGGTGGCCGGTCGGGCTCGCCGTCGCCATGATCCCCGTCGGCTTCCTCTCGAACACCTCGGGCGGCGCCGCTCTGGTCACCCTGTTCACGCTCGCCGTGCACCGCCCCTTCCGGTACGTGGCCTGGGTCGGCGGGATCGGCCTCGCGCTGATGCCGGGCTTCTACTGGCTGCGCCCCGACCCCGACCTGCCCTACGCGGCCGGCGTCACGTTCACCACGCTGATGACCGTCTCGGTCATCAGCTGGGGCCTGTTCGTCCGCTCCAAGCGGCAGCTCGTGCTGAGCCTGCGCGACCGTGCCCGGCGCGCCGAGACGGAGGCGCGGCTGCGTGCCGAGCAGGCGCAGCGTCTCGCCCGGGAGGCCATCGCCCGGGAGATGCACGATGTGCTCGCCCACCGGCTCACCCTGCTGAGCGTGCATGCGGGAGCCCTGGAGTTCCGGCCGGACGCGCCCCGCGAGGAGATCGCCAGGGCCGCCGGTGTGATCCGGGAGAGCGCGCACGAGGCCCTGCAGGACCTGCGCGAGATCATCGGCGTGCTGCGGGCGGGCGAATCCGACGACACCGGCCGCCCCCAGCCGACGCTCGCCGCGCTGGACGCCCTGGTCGCCGAGTCCCGCGAGGCCGGCATGAAGGTCAGCCTCGACAACCGCGTCACCGACCCGGCCGGCGTCCCCGCCTCCGTGGGCCGCACCGCGTACCGCATCGCCCAGGAGGCCCTGACCAACGCCCGCAAGCACGCCCCCGGCGCCGAGGTCACGGTGACCGTCACGGGCGCCCCCGGCGACGGTCTGGCCGTCTCGGTCCACAACCCCGCCCCCGAGTCGGTGCCCCGGCCCGTCCCCGGCTCCGGCCAGGGCCTCATCGGTCTGACCGAGCGCGCGACGCTGGCCGGGGGCCGACTGGAGCACGGACCCACGGCGGACGGCGGGTTCGAGGTAAGGGGCCGACTGCCGTGGGGCGGGGCGTGACGCCGTGGGGCGTGATGCGCCGTCCCACAAGCGTGATCGGTGGTCCCGCAACCGTGATGCGCCGTCCCACAAGCGTGATTACGTAAGGCCCATGACTGCGATCAGACTGCTCCTCGTCGACGACGATCCCCTCGTGCGGGCGGGCCTGTCCTTCATGCTGGGCGGGGCCGACGACATCGAGATCGTCGGGGAGGCCGCCGACGGCAGCGAGGTCGAGGCCATCGTCGACCGCACCCTGCCGGACGTCGTCCTGATGGACATCCGTATGCCGTCGGTGGACGGGCTCACGGCCACCGAGCGGCTGCGCGGCCGCGAGGACGCCCCTCAGGTCGTCGTCCTCACCACCTTCCATGCCGACGAACAGGTGCTGCGCGCCCTGCGCGCGGGTGCGGCCGGATTCGTCCTGAAGGACACCCCGCCCGCCGAGATCGTCGAGGCGGTGCGGAGGGTCGCGGCCGGTGATCCCGTCCTGTCGCCCACCGTCACCCGCCAGCTGATGGAGCACGCGGCCGGCACCCCCGCCGACACCCGGCGCTCCCGCGCGCGGGAGCGGCTCGCCGGCCTCAACGACCGCGAACGGGAGGTCGCCGTCGCGGTCGGCCGCGGGCTCGCCAACGCCCAGATCGCCGCCGGGCTGTTCATGAGCGTCGCCACCGTCAAGACGTACGTGTCCCGCATCCTGGCCAAGCTCGGCCTCAACAACCGCGTGCAGATCGCCCTGTTGACCTACGACGCGGGGCTGCTGGAAGAGGGAGAGGAAGGAAACAACGAGCACCCGGTGCGCTAGTCGGGCCGGCCGTGCGTTGTCTGTGCACTGGGACCGGTCCGGAGGACTTCGGGGGTTGTCCGAGATGGATTGGGGTTTGGGGTTTTGGGAGACCATGGGCCAATTGAATCCTCCCCTCCCTGGCGGAGGGGATTCCTGGCTCAGACTGCCTCCGGGAGCGGTGCTCCCGCAGGTCTTGCGCCCCCGACACCAGCCGGGTTGAGACCAGCCCGGACCAGCATCACGCGTGCGGAGTTCTTGTCCCTGGGAGAGACGGCTCCGCACGCGGTGCAGGTGTAGGTACGTTCCGAAAGAGGAAGTGCGTGCTTGGTTCTCGCTCCGCACGATGCGCAGTCCATGGTGGTGTGCGCGGGGTGCACGAGGCGGATGTCCCGCCCGTGCTTGCGGCCCATCTCGACCAGGGCCTGTTTGGCGGCGCCGATCGCCGCGTCTGCGGCCTTGCGGGCCATGATGGTACGGCTCAGGAACTTCGGCCGGAAGTCCTCGACCGCGATGGCGTCGTGGTTCCGGACGACGCGCTTGGCCCACTTGCGGGCGGTGTCCTGCCGCTGACGCGCGATCTTCTCGTGGGTCTTCGCGCGCCACTTCTTCGCCTCGCGGTAGCCCTTCGATCCGGCCTGGCCCTTCTTCGGCTTGCGGTGCGCCATCATCCGGTTGTACCGGGTCAGCTTCGCCTGAGCCTTGCGCCCGTGCTGCGGGTGGGGAGGTCGTGCGGGTCGGATGTGGTGGTGGCGGTCTCCTTGACGCCCCAGTCCACACCGAGGACGGCGCCCGTCTGCGGCAGTGGCTGTGTCTCGGTGGCGACGACGAACGACGCGTGCCAGTGCCCGACCGTGTCGCGGTACACGCGCACGCTGGAGGGCGTGGCGGGCAGTTCGCGGGACCACACCACCGTCAGGCTGATGCCGCCCGCGAGGTGCAGGCGGCCGTCCTTCAGCCGGAACCGCGCTGCGTGTAGTTCAGCGTAGGCAGCGCCTCACGCTTCTTCTTCGGCCGGGGCATGCCCGCGCGTTGCCGCATCGGCAGACACCTGTCGATGTCCTTCAGCGCCTTGGACCGGGACTTGGCGAAGTCGCGGATGATCTGCTGCTGCGGAACTGATGCGCCCTCGCACAGCCACCGCGTCCTAGCGCGGGCTTCGGTCAGCATCTTGTCGAGCTGGGCCGGGCCGCACGTCAGCTTGTCGTCGGGGTGCGCCCGGTTGTGGGCGTGTACCTGCCGGGACTTGGCGACGCATTCGTTCCAGATCCACCGGCATCGGTCCCACTCGGCGAGCAGGGCGACGCGGGCGGTCGACGGCACGCGAAGCCGGTAGGTGTACCGGGCGTGCCCGGTATCCCCGGAGTGCTTCTTTGGTGTCGTCATGGCACGATTTTAGCCGGGAAGACCAGAAGCGGATCTCTCTCCGCCTGCCAACGGACCTGCATGCACGCCTGGTTGAGAGAGCGCGTGCCGACCGGCGGTCCCTCAACTCCGAGATCGTCCACCTGCTCGAGGTCGCGCTCAGCCCGGACGGTGGAGACGACCAATCGCCCTGACGGCGACTGCTCCATCCCGTGCCCCGCTACGCGGGAAGCGGGGTTCCTCCCCGCCCTGAAGGACGGGGCATCCTCCGGTTACTCGGTGATTGACCTGGGTGACTTCGGGGACGGGTTCCGCAGGGACCCGCATCCGGTCTACGCGCGCCTGCGGGAACTACAGCCCGTGCACCGCGTCCGGCTCCCGACCAGCACCACGAGACCTGGATCGTCGTGGGGTACGAGGAGGCGCGTGGGGCCTCGCCGACCCCCGGCTGTCCGAGGGCAGCAGGATCGGGGTGACCCGGGACGGCCCGCCCGGTGACTGGCTGCCGGGGATGCTGATGCGTGGGGTGCGGAGTCTGCCGGTGCGCTGGTAGCGGCTGCGGACCTGCGGGGCGGTCGTTCCCGTCGTACGGCTCTCAGCCGAGCGCGGACGCGGCGCCGCCGGGGATCTCCATCAGGCGTACGGGTCTTCGCTCGCGGCGGGACCGCTCGCAGGCCTCGGCGACCCGCAGGGCCTGGAGGACCTCCCGTCCGTCGCAGGGGTTGGCCCGGGCGCCGTGCAGCACGTCCACGAAGGCGCACAGTTCTGCCTCGTACGCGGGGCCGAAGCGCTCCAGGAACCCCGTCCACGGCTTGTCCGCGGCGGGTGGTCCGGTCGGCTCGGTCGAGGCGACCGGCGTACGGTCGTCCAGGCCCACCACGACGGTGTCCCGCTCCCCGGCGAGTTCCATGCGGACGTCGTAGCCCGCCCCGTTCAGCCGGGTCGCCGTCGCCGTGGCCAGGGTGCCGTCGTCCAGGGTGAGGACGGCCGCGCCCGTGTCGACGTCCCCCGCCTCGCGGAACATCGCGGGCCCGGCGTCCGACCCGGTCGCGTACACGTCGACGATCTCGCGCCCCGTCACCCAGCGCACCACGTCGAAGTCGTGGATCAGGGTGTCCCGGAACAGCCCGCCGGACAGCGGTAGCCACTCGACCGGGGGAGGGGACTGGTCGCAGGTCATCGCCCGGACCGTATGCAGCCGCCCGAGCCGCCCCGAGCGCACCGCTTCTCGCGCGCCCATGTAACCCGCGTCGAAGCGCCGTTGGAACCCCATCTGCAGAACCGTCCCGGCCGCGTCGACCTCGCCGAGTGCCTGCAGCGTGCCCGGCAGGTCGAGGGCGATGGGCTTCTCGCAGAAGACCGGGAGACCGGAGCGTGCCGCCCGGCCGATCAGCTCGGCGTGCGCCGAGGTCGCCGTGGTGATCACCACCGCGTCCACGCCCCACTTGAAGATCTCGTCCACACCCGGCGCGGCCGTCTCTCCCAGACGGTGCGCCAGGGCCTGGGCCCGCGCCGGATCCCGGTCCGTGAGGATCAGTGATCCGACATCGCGATGGCGGCTGAGCGTGTTCGCATGAATGGCTCCGATGCGGCCCGTGCCGATGACCCCGATGCGCATGGAAACAAAGTGAGGGGCGACCCGCCGCGCTGTCAATGCGTATGTCCGGACAATCAAACTACACAACTTCCCGTCAACCATTCACAGAGCTACGCTCGGCCCGTGCCGAAACCAGAAGTGGACCCGACCGTGTCGCTCGCCCTCACCGTGGACCGGAGCTCGCCGGTGCCCCTGTACTTCCAGCTGTCCCAGCAGCTGGAGGCCGCGATCGAGCACGGAGACCTCACTCCCGGCAGCCTCCTGGGCAACGAGATCGAGCTCGCTGCACGGCTCGGCCTGTCCCGGCCCACGGTCCGCCAGGCCATCCAGTCCCTCGTCGACAAGGGACTCCTCGTGCGCCGTCGCGGCGTCGGCACCCAGGTCGTGCACAGCCAGGTCAAGCGGCCGCTGGAGCTCAGCAGCCTCTACGACGACCTGGAGGCGGCCGGTCAGCGCCCCGCGACCAAGGTCCTGGTCAACACCGTCGTCCCGGCCTCCGCCGAGGTCGCGGCCGCGCTCGGGGTCGCCGAGGGCAGCGACGTGCACCGCATCGAGCGGCTGCGGCTGGCCCACGGGGAGCCGATGGCGTACCTGATCAACCATCTGCCGCCCGGGCTGCTCGACCTGGACACCGCGCAGCTGGAGGCCACCGGCCTGTACCGGCTGATGCGCTCCGTCGGCATCACCCTGCACAGCGCCCGGCAGTCCATCGGCGCCCGCGGCGCCACGGCCCCCGAGGCCGAGCGGCTCGCCGAGGAGGAGGGCGCCCCGCTGCTCACCATGCGGCGCACCACCTTCGACGACACGGGCCGCGCGGTCGAGTTCGGCGACCACACCTACCGCCCCTCGCGCTACTCCTTCGAGTTCCAGCTGCTCGTACGGTCCTGACCGCCGCCCGGCCGATGACGGCATTCGTCGCAATGTCCGGACAATGCGACGCATGCGGCCTCGCGGGCCGTCGCTCCCCCGTACGGCACTCGGGGCGACGGTGAGGCAGAATCGGCCCCGATGAGCACCTACCGCGACCTCACCGCCCCCATCGGCTCCCGCCGGGCCCCGGTGCTGCGCACCGTGGGCACCCGGGAACGCCGCTCTCACCTGACCGCGCCCCGGGTCCCCACCGTGGGGATCGACATCGGCGGCACAAAGGTCATGGCGGGCGTTGTGGACGCCGACGGCAACATCCTGGAGAAGGTCCGCACCGAGACCCCGGACAAGTCGAAGAGTCCCAAGGTCGTCGAGGACACCATCGTCGAACTGGTCCTGGACCTCTCCGACCGGCACGACGTGCACGCCGTCGGCATCGGCGCGGCCGGCTGGGTCGACGCCGACCGCAACCGCGTGCTCTTCGCGCCCCACCTGTCGTGGCGCAACGAACCGCTGCGCGACCGTATCTCCGGGCGCCTGTCGGTGCCCGTCCTCGTGGACAACGACGCCAACACGGCCGCCTGGGCGGAGTGGCGGTTCGGCGCGGGGCGCGGCGAGGACCACCTGGTCATGATCACGCTGGGCACCGGCATCGGCGGCGCGATCCTGGAGGACGGCCAGGTCAAGCGCGGCAAGTACGGCGTCGCGGGTGAATTCGGTCATATGCAGGTCGTGCCCGGCGGCCACCGCTGCCCGTGCGGCAACCGCGGCTGCTGGGAGCAGTACAGCTCCGGCAACGCCCTGGTCCGCGAGGCCAAGGAGCTGGCCGCCGCCGACTCGCCGGTGGCCTACGGGATCATCGAGCACGTCAAGGGCAACATCGCCGACATCACCGGCCCGATGATCACCGAGCTGGCCCGCGAGGGCGACGCCATGTGCATCGAGCTGCTCCAGGACATCGGCCAGTGGCTCGGCGTCGGCATCGCCAACCTCGCGGCCGCCCTCGACCCGTCCTGCTTCGTCATCGGCGGCGGCGTCAGCGCGGCCGACGACCTGCTGATCGGCCCCGCGCGGGACGCCTTCAAACGCCACCTCACCGGCCGCGGCTACCGCCCCGAGGCCCGGATCACCCGCGCCCAGCTCGGCCCCGAGGCCGGCATGGTCGGCGCCGCCGACCTCGCCCGCCTGGTCGCCCGCCGGTTCCGGCGCGCCAAGCGGCGCCGGGTGGAGCGCTACGAACGCTACGAGCGGTACGTGGCGGCCCGCCGTACCCAGGACACCGCATGACCGCCTCCCTGCCCCGCCAGGCCACGCCGCCGGACGAACCGCGCCGCCCGCCCGAGGACCCGCGCCACAAGGCCAGGCGCCGGGCACTCACCCTGCTGATCATCGTGCTGCTCATCGGGGTCCCGGCGGGCTACCTGGTGATCTCCGCCAACCAGAGCCGCAACAGCGGCAAGGACAAGGAACAGAAGTACTCGGCGACCGGCCTCACCGCGGGCTGGCCGTCGAAGGTGCAGCGCCGGCTGTACCAGGTGCCGATCCCGCATCCCGCCGACCAGCTCGCCTACTACGAGACGAACAACTGGAAGACCAGCCGTCTCTACGTCCAGTTCCGCACCAACAGCGCCGGACTGGACAGCTTCCTTCAGGGCATGCGCGTCGACCGGAACGACCTGAAGAAGGACGACATCGCCATCGGCGCCCGCGACCAGAAGATCACCGGCTGGAACTTCACCGGCCCCGGCCCGTGGTGGGGCATGGCCCACAAGCAGAAGAACCCGGCGCCGACCCAGGACGTGGTCGTGAACCTGGCCGATCCGAACTTCCCGATGGTGTACGTCGTCTCGCGCACGGTGCCCTGACGGGTGGGCCCCGGCGCCCGCCGGGGCCGATTGTCAGTCCCCGCCCGTACAGTCGAAGACGTCTGATCCGACACAGGGGTGGGAGGTGGCAGGACGTATGAGCGGCACGGCCGCGGTGGCGGGGAGCGCGCGGGGGAACGGGACCCCGCGGGAGCCGGTCCCGGTGCGTCTCGCGGCCGTCTATCTGCCCGCCCCCCTGCCTCGCGAGGGCCGCGTCGCCTTCTGGGACCCCGACGGGGAACCACTGGCCGCCGACGCGAACCTGCCCGCCACCGACGGTGAGGAACTGACCGTCGTACGACGGCACGGAGCCGGGGTGCGCCGCAGGAAGGTGCCCGCGCTGTCCCTGCCGCTCGACGAGGCCCTACCGGTGCTCGTGCGGGCCCGCCGCGACCCCGCCGCCCACCCGGCCACGGCCTGTTGGGGCGCGGCCGCCCTGCACGCGCTGCGCCTCGCCGCCCGCGGCCGGCTGCTCCCCGGCCTGACCCCGACCGGGCACGACGCCTGGCGAGCCGGCCCCCTGGAACCCGACGACATCGCCCATCTGCGCGCGGTGGCGGCGGCCCTGCCCGCCGAGGGACACGCCGTGCCCCTGCCCGGCCCCGGCCCGCTGCGACTGCCCGAGCCGGAAGCGCTGCTGCGCTCCTTCCTGGACGCGGTCGCGGACACCCTGCCCCGCACCCCGGCCGCGCCGTACACCTCCGGCAAACCCTTCGCCGCCCGCGACCCCCAGCATCTGCCGCATGCGCACCAGTGGGCCGCGGAGGTCGCCGCCGGGATGGACGCGGGCGTGCGGATCTCGCTCCGCCTGGACCTCTCCGCGTACCACCTGTTCGACGCCACTCCCGGCGGCGACGGCGCGCGCGGCGCGGGCGCGGCGATCGTCCAGGTGCACAGCCTCGCCGACCCCACCCTCGTGGCCGACGCGGCGGCCCTGTGGGCGGGGGACGCCGACACGGCGTTCGGGTCCCGCGCGCGCGTGGACGCGGCCTTGGCCGTGCGCCGCGCCGCCCGCGTGTGGGCGCCGCTGGACCGGCTCGCCGAGCAGGACGTGCCCGACGTACTGGCCCTGTCCGAGGACGAACTCGGTGAACTGCTGGGCGCGGCGGCCACCCGGCTCGCCGCGGCCGGGGTCGCCGTGCACTGGCCCAGGGACCTGGCACAGGACCTGAGCGCGGCCGCGGTGGTACGGGCCGCACCGGGCTCGGCGACCGACGGCACCGGCTTCTTCGAGAGCGAGGAACTGCTCCAGTTCCGCTGGCAGCTGGCCCTCGGCGGTGACCCGCTCACCGAGGCCGAGATGGACGAACTCGCCGAGGCCCACCGCCCGGTCGTACGGCTCCGGGACCGCTGGGTGCTCGTCGACCCGGCCCTCGTCCGCAAGGCCCGCAAGCGCGAACTCGGCCTGCTCGACCCGGTCGACGCGCTCTCCGTCGCGCTCACCGGCAGCGCGGAGGTCGACGGCGAGACCGTGCCGGCGGTGCCGGTCGGCGCGCTCGCCGACCTGCGCGACCGCCTGACGGCCGGACTCCGGCCCGCCGAACCGCCCACCGGTCTGCACGCCACCCTGCGCGACTACCAGCTCAGGGGCCTGGCCTGGCTCGACCTCATGACCTCCCTCGGCCTGGGCGGCTGCCTCGCCGACGACATGGGCCTCGGGAAGACGATCACGGTCATCGCCCTGCACCTGAAGCGGGCCCGCACCGAGCCGACGCTGGTGGTCTGCCCGGCGTCCCTGCTCGGCAACTGGCAGCGGGAGATCGCCCGCTTCGCCCCCGGCGTCCCCGTACGCCGCTTCCACGGCCCGGAACGCACCCTGGACGGCCTGGACGGCGGCTTCGTCCTCACGACGTACGGGACGATGCGGTCGACCGCCGCGCGACTGGCCGAGCAACCCTGGGGCATGCTGGTCGCGGACGAGGCACAGCACGTCAAGAACCCGTACTCGGCCACGGCCAAGGCGCTGCGCACGATCCCGTCCCCCGCGCGGGTGGCCCTCACCGGCACCCCGGTGGAGAACAACCTCTCCGAACTGTGGGCCCTGCTCGACTGGACGACCCCCGGACTCCTCGGCCCCCTGAAGTCCTTCCGCGCCCGGCACGCGCGCGCCGTGGAGAACGGCGCGGCCGACGAGAACAGCGCGGCGGTCGCCCGTCTCGCCCGCCTGGTACGTCCCTTCCTGCTGCGCCGCAAGAAGTCCGACCCCGGCATCGTCCCGGAGCTCCCGCCCAAGACGGAGACCGACCACCCGGTCCCTCTCACCCGCGAACAGGCCGCGCTGTACGAGGCGGTGGTGCGCGAGTCGCTGCTGGCCATCGAGACCGCGGAGGGCATGGCCCGCCGGGGCCTGGTGCTGAAGCTGCTCGGCGGGCTCAAGCAGATCTGCGACCACCCCGCGCTGTATCTGAAGGAGGACGCGCGCGGCGACGGCCTGTCCGCCCGCTCCGGCAAACTCGCCCTGCTCGACGAGCTGTTGGACACCCTGCTGGCCGAGGACGGCTCGGCGCTCGTCTTCACCCAGTACGTCGGGATGGCCCGCCTCATCGCCTCCCACCTCTCGGCCCGCGCCGTCCCCGTCGACCTCCTGCACGGCGGTACGCCGGTCCCGGAGCGCGAACACATGGTGGACCGCTTCCAGAGCGGGCGGACCCCGGTGCTGATCCTGTCCCTGAAGGCCGCGGGAACGGGACTGAACCTCACGCGCGCGGGCCATGTCATCCACTTCGACCGCTGGTGGAACCCGGCCGTCGAGGAGCAGGCCACCGACCGCGCCTACCGCATCGGCCAGACCCAGCCGGTCCAGGTCCACAGGCTCGTCACCGAGGGCACCGTCGAGGACCGCATCGCCCAGATGCTGGAGTCCAAGCGCGCCCTGGCCGACGCGATCCTCGGCTCCGGCGAGTCCGCCCTCACGGAACTGACGGACCGGGAGCTGTCCGACCTGGTGTCGCTGCGGAGGTCGTCATGACGCCGGCGAGCGGGCAGCCACGTCCGGGTGACGTGGTACGCCGGGCACTGCGAGAGGCCCGGGACCGGGCGAGCGGGGCGAAGTTGCCGGGAGGCGAGACCGACGGCACGGCCGGTACGCAGGAAGCGCCTGCCGTCGCCGACGAGGCGCGGCCCGGGGATGTCGCGCGGTCGGCGCTTCGGCAGGCGATCTCCGCCCGGCATGACTCGGGGGCGGACGCCGATGACGGCGACGGCACGGCGGAAGCCACCGCGGAGGGAGCCGGCGACGACCGGCCCACCGCTCACCCCGGGCGCCCCGGTGATGTCGCTCGGAAGGCGCTGCGCACTGCCCGCAAGGAGGCGGCCAAGACCGCGGCGCAGGCTGAGACATCGGCGCCTGATGCGCCACGCCGACCGCCCTCCCCGTCCCGAAGCGGTGGGACCGGCCACGTCGACCGTGCGCGGGTGGCGCGTGACGTACGGCAGTTGCTCGCGAACGGGTTCAGGATGCCCTCGTCGGCGGACGACCCGGAGCCCTCCACCAAAGCCTCCCGGCCGACCGCCGACGACGACTCGCGCCCCGATAGACCGTCCCCGCCCCCCACCACCCCCACGCCCCCACCCGTCCCCCGGACGATGGCCACCCCTCACCGCGACGGTGAACTCCGCCGGACCTTCCCCGCCTTCCCTCCCCGCACCTCGCCGGAGGGCGCCGGGTTCGCCGAGACCTGGTGGGGCAATGCCTGGGTGGACGCGCTGGAGCAAGGCGCGCTGGATGTGAAGCGGCTGGCGCGCGGACGCGGGTACGCGGCGCAGGGACACGTGGACGCCATCACCGTGACGCCCGGCCTCCTCCTCGCCTATGTGCAGGGCAGCCGCCCGCGGCCGTACCGCGTGCAGGTGCGGCTGCGTACGCTCGCCGAGGCCGACTGGGAGCGGTTCCTGGACGCGGCCGCCGACCGGCCCGGCCATATCGCCGCCCTGCTCGACAAGGAACTGCCGCAGTCCCTCACCGACTGCGGAGTCCCGCTCCTGCCCGGCCCCGGCGACCTCGAACCGCGCTGCAGCTGCCCCGACTCCGGCCACCCCTGCAAGCACGCCGCCGCGCTCTGCTACCAGACGGCACGCCTGCTCGACGCCGACCCCTTCGTGCTGCTTCTGCTGCGTGGCCGCGGCGAGCGCGAGCTCCTGGACGCGCTGTCCCGCCGCAATGCCGCCCGGGCGGCCCGCGCCGCGCAGGAACAGGGACCCGCGCCCCTGCCCGGCGTACGCGCGGCCGATGCCCTGGCCCCACGCGAACTCCCGCCCCTGCCACCGCCGTTGCCGGTGCCCCCGCACCCGGAGCAGCCCCCGGTGTATCCGGCGTCCCCGGGCGGACCCGACCCCTTCGCCCTGGACCAGTTGGCGACGGACGCCGCCGCACGGGCGCACGCGCTGCTCGGCAGCGGACGTGACCCGGTCGGCGAACTGACGCTGTGGCAGGACGCGGTACGTCTCGCGGCGGCCCGCCCCGGCTCCGGCCTCACCGCGGGCACCCGCGCCCTCTACTCCTCGCTCGCCTCGGCCGCCGGCCGCACCCCGGCCGAGCTGGCGCGCGCGGTCGCCGCCTGGCGGCAGGGCGGGCTCGACGGACTCACCGTCCTGGAGGAGCCCTGGGACCCGCCCGCGGGCCGCTTCGACCGGGCCCGGCCGCTGCTCCTGGCCGCCGACCTCCCGGCATTCCGCCCCTGGCGCAACCACCTCACCCATCCTCACGGCCATGTCCAACTCCGCCTGGGCCGCGACGGCTTGTGGTACGCCTACGAATCGGAACCGGGCCGGGACGACTGGTGGCCCCGGGGCACCCCGGACCTGGACCCGGTAGGGGCGCTGACCGGGCTGGGGACACCCGGCGACCTCTGAGGCCGGCGGCTCCCTCCGGCGCGCCGCCCTCAACCGTTCCGGTTCAGGTAGTGGAGAAATAGGGAAACATAGGTCCGATCGGCAGCTTGCGAGCAGGAAAATGTTGCCACGGCGGCATCGAGTTCCGATTGATGGAACCTTCGCCACGTAGGATTCTGAGCGGCCAGCGCAGCCAATCTGTCCTGGGGCAGCGCGTGGTCCCCGCCCTGAATGCCTGCCATCACGGACGTGTATTTCTTGCGCAGGTCCGTAATGAGCGCGAGGCGGGATTGCGCCGGATGATTGGCCGCCGCCGCACAGGATCTCCACGTCTCAAGTGCCGATCGGTAACGTCCGTCGTGTTGCACCTCACCGTCCACCCGAGCCCACTCGGAGTTCGCCTCCGGGATTCCGTATTCCTTCTCGGTCGTACGCTGTGAGCTGTCGACGCAACCGGGAAGGGCCGCATCGTAAGCCCTGAGGGAAGCGGCAGAAAGGGTCTTCAGATAGCTCTTGGCTGCCTTGGCCTCAGGGGCGAAGTGGGGAAACACCGATATTCCGAACCCGTGCTTGCGCGCGTAGTCGAGGCTCGAAAAGTCTGATGCGTCCTCGACATCAACCACGCTGTGCGGGTTCTTGGGCAGGTACTGGAAGCCGTGCGACTTCATGCATGTCGAGGTCAGGGCCTCCGTGCGAGCGGCAACCTCGAGGTCGAACTTTTCCGACTCCGACCGGCCGGAAACACCTGCCAGGATCAGCACGAAACGGCGGGTGTTGGCCGTCGCCCGGTCCGTCTGGCCGTCGTCGGACGGGAAATACGCGAACCCCGCCGCGACCATCGCGGCAATGATCAGGGCCAGCGAGACCGCAACAGGCTTGTGTTTGCCCAGCATCGTCGGGGCCTCCTCCTTCGACTGGTGTGCCCTGGCGCGCCCCGAACGGGACGCACCAGGGCACCTGTTGCCTGCGCGGGCACCTGTCACCAGTTGCTCAGGTCGACGCCCACCTGGTCGAAACCCTGGTTGTAGGTGCCGTTGTTGGTGCAGTCGTAGTGCGAGGAGTTCGTACCGTTGCGCGCGACGATCGAGGACTCGTACCAGTTCCCTCCGCCGTTGCCCCGGAGGCAGTGGGCCATGTCCTTGCCGCCGTCCTGCCCGGACACCCAGACGAACGACTGCTGGTAGCGCTGGTAACGGCTGTCCCAATTGTTCGCCACGAACTGGTAGTTGCCGGTCCTGCCGTTGTCGTTGTACGGACCGACTGCTGTGACGTTGCCGGTCTTTATTTGCGTCTGTGCCTCAGCGGTGCCCGTGGTGAGGCCGATCATGGCGCAGCAACCTGCGACTGCCAGTGCGCCGAAGGTCTTCCAGTTGTGAAGCATGGTTGATGAATGCTCCTTCTGTCGTTTGCCGATCGGAAGTGGTGCGGTGGTGGGTGTGGAGAAGCACCCTCCGCACCCATTGCCTGCCCACGCGTCTTCGGTGAGCCGTGCTGCAGAGACGCTATGGACACAGATCCGTCGGCCGTCCTAGATTCGTCCTAGTGCGAGGTCAGCCAGGGGGATCGGCGCTCATCGTCACGTACCAGGGGGAGCATGAAATTCGGCTTACTGGGGCCTTTACACGCCCAGATCGCCGGACGCGCGGTCCCGTTGAACGGGCCGCGGCAGGCCAAGATGCTGGCAGCACTTCTGATCGACGCCAACAACATCGTCGCCATGGAACGGCTCGTCGCCGTGATGTGGGACACGAACGCGCCCGCCACCGCGGTCCGCCAGGTCCAGGACGCTGTCTCCGGGCTGCGCCGCAACCTCGTCGCCTGTGGAGCACCCGGCTCCTTGATCAGCACGCGGCGCGGCGGCTACGAGATCCATCTGGCTCGAGATCAACTCGACCTGCTGGAGTTCGACCACCAGCGACATCTCTCCGCACAGCACACGGACCCGTTCGAGACAGCAGCCGCGCTGCGGCGGGCGCTCGCTTGCTGGCGCGGAAACGCCCTGGTCGACACTCCCAGCCAAGCCCTGGAGATCGATGCGGCACGGCTGAACGAGAAACGCGCTGCCACGCACAAACAGTGCCTGGCCATCGAACTCGACCTGGGGCGTCATCGAGAGGTCATCGACGAACTGACCGCTCTGCTCCGCGAGCACCCCTACGACGAGCAGGTCGTCGAAAACCTGATGGTCGCCCTCTACCGGTGCCGAAGACAAGGCGAGGCGCTACAGGTGTACGAGCGGCTGCGCCGGACACTGGCCGACGAACTCGGCGTCGATCCCACCCCGCCGCTGCAGGCGCTGCATCAGCGCATCCTGACCGCAGATCCCGCCCTGGCGGCCACGATCCCGGCACATGGCCCCGCGGCCACGCCACCGCAGAGCCCCGCCCCGGCGGCTCCCGAGCCGGCAATGGCGATGCCGGTGCGTCAACTTCCCCTCGACGTACCCGACTTCGTGGGCCGGGCCGAAGCACTGGCCGAGATCGCCGGGATGCTCGACGGGTCGGCGCCGAACCGGGCCCCGGTGGCCGTCGTCGTGGGCGGTCCCGGTGTCGGCAAGTCCTGCCTGGTGACGCACGCTGCGCGGCTGGCGAGCGCCAACTTCCCCGACGGCCAGCTCTACCTCGACCTCGCGGCAACATCGGACGAGCCACGGGACCCGGGGCTGATGCTGGCCGAGGCACTGCGTGCGCTCTCGATCGCCGGCAGCGCGATCCCGAACGGCCTGTCCGAGCGAGCCGCGCTCTACCGATCGTTGCTGGTGGACCGTCATATGCTGGTGGTTCTGGACGATGCCGGTCACGCCGATCAGGTGCTGCCGTTACTGCCCGGCGCCGAGGGCTGTGCCGTGTTGATCACCAGCCGCACTCTGCTGACGCAACTCCCCGGCGCTCGGCACATCGACCTGGACGTACTGAGCCCGGCAGAGGCGCGGGAGTTGTTCACCGGAATCGTCGGGTGGCAGCGGGTCGAGCGGGAACCGGGGGAGGCCGACGCGATCCTCGACTGCTGCGGCAACCTGCCGCTGGCGATCCGAATCGCCAGCGGCAAGCTCACGGGCCGCCCGGCTTGGTCGCTGCGGGTGCTGCGGGAACGAATCGAGGATGAATCCCGGCGGCTGGCCGAGCTGAGGATCGGGGATCTCAGCGTGCGAGCCAGCGTCGAACTCAGCTTGCGACTGCTGCCGGCCGCCGCGGTACGCGCGCTGAGCCTGCTGGGTCTGCTCGGCCCCTACACCCTGCCCGGCTGGGTGGTCGGCCCGCTGCTGGACCGCGCGGACGGCGAAGAAGTGCTGGACACCCTCGTCGACGCCAGCCTGGTACGGCTGACCGCCACCGACGCCCTCGGCCAGCCGCGCTACCGGCTGCACGACCTGATCAGAACCTGTGCCGTGGAGATCGCCGCCCCGCTGCCGACGGAGGACAAGCGGGACGCGATCGTCCGAGTGCTGTCCGTTTGGCTCGAGCTGATCGGGCGCGGCACCAATCGGCTGCCGGCAGCCGGGCTGCTTTCAGCCGCGCCCGGTTCGGCACCGCGCCGGTCGCTGCCCGATGCGGTCGTGGACCGGTTGACGGCCGACCCGGTCGGCTGGTTCGACGCGGAACGCGACAACCTGCTCGGCGCGGTGAAACTGGCCGTGGACTGGGGCCTGGACGAGTCGGCCTGGGAGCTGGCGGCCGGCACGGCGACCTACTACGACCACCGGTGTCTCTATCAGGACTGGCAGCACGGACACCAGCTCGCGTTGGACGCGACCGAGGCCGCAGGCAACGTGCGCGGCACATCGGTGCTGCTACGCGGTCTTGGCCAGCTGCACATCTACCAGGACGAGTTCGACCGGGCCACCCGGACCCTGGAGTCCTCCCTCGGGCTGTGCCAGGACTGTGGGGACAAACGCGGCGAGGCGCTGTCGGTTGCCATGCTGGCCACGGTCAGCCGGGTGCAGGGCCGTGACGACGAAGCCCTCGAACGTGTCGAGCACGCGCTGGCCATCGCGGTCGATGAGGGCGACCGGCACATCGAAGCGCAGCTGTCCTGCGCCATGGCCGTGATGAAGCTCATGCAGGGCAAGCTCGACGAGGCGGAGTCATGGTTCGACCGGGCACTGAGTCAGGCCAGGGAGCTGGGCGACGGGCATCGCGTGGCCGTGGTTCTGCGGCGGTTCAGCCGACTGCACGATCGACGTGGTGATCCGGAGGAGGCGCTGCGCTGTCTGGGGCAGGCGCTGGCCACCTTCGAGAAACTGGCCGACGAGCGGTGCGCCGCGTACACGCTGCTGGAAGTCGGCCGCGTGTACGCCGGTCGACACGACCGGGACCGGGCGAGCCCGGCGTTGGAGCGCGCGGCGGGCCTGTTCCACCGGCACGGCGACCGCCAGGACGAGGCCGCCTGCTGGCAACTGATCGGCGACCTGGACGCCGCCGCCGGCGACCACCACCTGGCGCACCAGCACCGAGGGCAGGCGCTGCGATTATGGAAGGTGATCGGCGACATCAACCAGACGAAAGCTCCGGCGCGACCATCGTCGCCGTGAGGCTGTCCTGGTCATGGCCGACCCGGCCCTGCGGGAGCGGCTGTCCAGCCTGGGCAACTCGAGCTGTTCCGCACCTGCGCGCGCTTTGGCCCGTCGGCGCGATGAGAAGCGCTTCGTGAAACGGACATGCAGATTCTTCGCGCGGCCGCCACGGCATGGGACGACTTGCACACATTCGGACCCCGGCATGTGAGAGATCGTGAGATGCGAGAGCGTGCAGGGCGTGAGTGCGACACCGACGAACACCCTGCAATACCGCTTCGACGGCCCGGAAGACGCCCCGGTCCTCATTCTCGGCCCCTCGCTCGGGACGACATGGAACACGTCGTAGATGCCGTCCAGGGCCGTCCATCCAGTCCTATGTGGAAACGTATGTCCAGTTTCGGGATCCGGTGGCGAGATGGTGTCCACGGGGTTTGTGATTCGCCCGTGACAGCTGAATGTACGACGGAGCCCCGCCGGACCAGTCCGGCGGGGCTCCGTCGTGCGGCTGGTCAGGATGGGGTGGAGCCCGTGCGAGGGCTCCGTTGTACCCCGGCTCCGCTACAGGGAATCGCGCAGGCCCTGCCTGCACTGCCGGTGGGACCCGCGGCCCTGCCAGTTGTGCAGGTATTGGAAGCAGGAGGGTGCTGACCCGGGCCTTCCCGGAGGAATACGGGGTGACCTACGAAAACTCCCCCTCGTTTGCCGAGTTCATGTGTCCTGGCGGTCTACAGCGAGACTGGCCTGGAGAGCAGTACCGGATCTTGGAGCAGGCCCTTACCAGGTTGGGGATGACTTCAAGGGCGACGTCCAGGCAATGGTTCACCCAGACGGTCGCCTGCAGAAACTCCGCCGCTGCGGTGGCGGTTGGCCACGGTATGGCTCCGTCGACGAACACGGGCTGTACCGGCAGGGCCGTGATCTGCCGTTCGCCGGGGCGCTGTTCGCCGTCGGCGGTCTCGCGCTCGCCGGCCTGCCCCCGTTCGGCACGGGCTTGGGTAAGGCCGTCACCGAACACTCCGGCGCGGAACGACTCTTGTGGCGGTACTCCTCGCCGCAGCCGCTGTATGGGGACCAGCTCGGCGGTGGCCGTTCGCGGGCCGGGTCACGGCTGTCTGCGAGACGGTGGGACGGCGGGTGATCGTGCCGTTGCGGCGGCTGCACTCGGGACACCTGGGTGACTACGTCGCCTGGCTCGCCGTCGGGGTCGCGGTGCTGCTGGTCGCCGTGACCGCGCAGTGCGCCGTCACCGAGCCGCCGCCAACTTGAAGTAGCAGGTCAAAGCTCTTGGGAGGCGTCCACGGAGATCCGGTACTTGGTGGCAGGCGGTGCGGTGGCTTTGAGACGGCGGCCGCCCTCGCGGCACGGCACCCCTGCAGCGGCAACCTGAATTCGCTGGTCATGGGGCTGGCGTGGGCGGGGGCTGAGGTGCTCGCGCCGGTCGCGGGCGTGATCAGTAGCAGGTGATCGTCCGTCAGCGCTGGATCTCGGTGTTCGTCAGCACGAGGAGAGCCCGCAGGAGCGTGGTCGCGTGTCGGGCGTTCATGCGGACCTTGGTGAGGATCCGCCAGTTCTTGAGGTCGGCGAAGCCGTGCTCGTTCGCCGCGCGCTCACGGCTGATCAGCTTGTTCGCCTCCTTCTGGGCGGTGCTGGGGGGATGGCCGCGGGTCGCTTTGCGGCCGGTGATGATCACGGGGTCGTCCGGATCGTCGTCCAGGCCGGTGAAGCCGAGGTCCGCCAGTGCCCCGAGGCCAGCCTCCCGCAGCTTGGCGGTGATCTTGTGGTGTCGGGCGGTGGTGACCTCGCTGGAGCGGCCCGGCCTCGCCGCGGAGATCCACACCAGGTTGCCCCGCTCGTCGGGCAGAGCGAGAAACAGCAGGCCATGGGCCTTGTGCTTCCCGCTGTAGTTCGGCCGGTTGGCGTCACCGGTGCGTCTGCGAGTACGGACGAGAGTGCCGTCGAGCAACACAACGACGCCACTCTTCCGGGCGATCTTCTTCAGCGCCGGCTCCAACCGCGGAGCCCGCGCGGCGAGCAGGCCGATCTCTTCCAGCAGCCAGCGGCGCACGGTGGAGGCGGAGACGTCGTTGCCACCCGCCAAGTCGGAAAGCCTCTGGTCGTGGCGGAGGACCGCCAGGACGATCAGGGCGATCCGGCCGGACGGGAGCTTGCGCCAGCGGGAGCGGATCTTCTTCAAGTGACCCCGGACCAGGCCGGAGACCAAGTCCAGGGTGGCACTCGACAGCGGCAGGCGGCACTGGTAGACAAGCCCTTCGGTGCCCTCGGCGGGGCTGGTGTTCTTTCGCATGGAATCCCCAACACCCGTCGGCGGCCCGTGCGTTATGCCGCAATCCGGCCGCAGCCAGTCAGACGGAGGGCTCTGGCAGGGCGATGAAGAAGAACGCTTCACGGGGCGGCCGTACGGGAGTTAAGACTACACAGGCGCCAGCGGGAGTGCAGGGCGCACCGGTTGGCTTCGACAGGGCCTGCCCCATGGGGCACTGCCCGGAAGGGAGGGTGCCCGCGCCTGCTCTATGCGGGTGCGGGCACCCCGTCTCAGGCGGCCGTCGTCACCGAGAACCCCGGCGGCAGGGACATCTCGCGGCACTCGCACCGGAGATCAGTGCACAGCTTCTCGTGGGCGAGCACGGCCAGCACCGCGACCTGAAGCCGCGTCTGCTGTTCCAGCTTCTCCACGATCCGCGCAATGTGCGCCTTCACCGTGCGCTCCGCGATCCCCAGCTCCCGGGCCAGTTCCCGGTTCCCGGCTCCCGTGCCCACGAGCAGGAGTACCTCCCGCTCACGACCTGTGAGCCTTTTGAGCTTCCACAGGCCCTTCACCGGATGGGCGCCCATCCGACGGTAGGCACAGGCATGACCGCCTGCATCGGACCGTTCAGTCATTCCGGCCCTTCCTGACCACCGCTTTTCCCCGGAAGACCCCCGTGGCCCGGGCTGCTGCGCTGATCATCTACAACCTAGCGGCTTGCGCCGACGGTATCGCGGATCGTCACGTTGCCTCCACACCCGAAAAGGCGGTGCCCGAAAGGGCATTGTCCCTTCAGGCTGTGCCCGACCGGGCCATGCCTGAAGAGACAATTTCGGTCAAGGAGTCCCGTCCGTAGGTTCGTTGACGATCACACAGAAACCCATACGACACGGGAGTCACGCATGCTCACGTCCACGACCGGCCGTCTCGCCTCTGCCGCCATCGCTACCGTTGCCGGGCTCGCCGTCCTCGCCCCGGCTGCCCACGCCGCCCCGGCGAAGCAGGCGGCCAAGCTGACCGTCCCGGCGTACGAGAAGTACCTGAAGCAGCAGAGCGCCCCGGCCGCAAAGAAGGCCGCCGCCCAGTTCGCCAAGCTGAACAAGAACCAGAAGCAGGTCTTCGTCAAGACCCTCCAGGACCAGAAGGTCTACAAGGCCCTCACCGGCAAGGCCTGGGGCAAGATCCGCAACGTCACCACTGTCGACCGCTACAACAAGAACGTCACCTTCGTCACCAAGGCGTCCTTCAAGACCGCCAAGGGCAAGGCCCGCACCACCACGGCGACGTTCTCCGTGACGGAGAAGATCTTCAACATCCCCGTCACCACCGAGGGCGCCACCCTCGTCTACCCGACCGTCGGCAAGCTCCCCGGCACCACCACGGCCAGCACCGACGTGTTCAACATCAACGCCGCGATCCGTATCGACGCCACCAGCAGCGTCAAGGGCAACGACGCCAGCGGTCGTATCACCGCCCTCCCGCGGGTCAAGTCCTTCGGGAAGAAGGCCGTCAAGCGCGTCACCCTCCACTCCACCAAGCAGGCCTTCATCGGCCAGCTCGTCAACCAGAAGTAACACCCCCGCACGGCGGGGGCCGCACTCCCACCCCCGAGGAGAGCGGCCCCCGTCCCAAAAGACCGAGCGGCGCCCGTGGACAGATTCCCCCGTCCAGCCCTGGTCAGGCGATCGTTTCCCTCTTGCGTACGGGGTGACGGCCGGGCGCCGCTCTCCAGGTCCCCGCAAGGACGCGTTCCCGGTGTACGCCTCTGCAAGGGACCCGCATGTAGCGTCGTGCACGGCTGAACCGGCAGCAGGCCTTCCTGCAGGACCGCCCGAGGGCCGATCGTTCCAGGGCCTGGACACCAAAAGTCCGGGCCCGGGTGTGTCAACTTAACGGCCCTGTCTCACTTTCGGTGGTGACTGAGTGTCGTGACGCGTCGTTGACATTCGTGTAAAGAATATCAACGAGCTTGTCCAGACGGTGTTTTCGGTCCTGTTCCCGCTGGTCATAGACAACGTGGTCGACGAGGGTGAGCGGATCGCGGTATGGGCGAGGACGCCTCAGGACATGGCGCCGTGTCCGGTGTGCGGGGTGCCGTCGGGGCGGGTGCATGGCTATTACTGGCGGACCGTGGCCGATGGACGGGTGGCGGTCCGTGTGCGGGTGCGGCATCTGGTGTGTCCCACCCGCGGCTGCCGACATACCTTCCGCGAGCAGGTGCCCGGGGTCCTGGACCGACACCAGCGACGCACCACCCGTCTGACCAGGCAAATCAAGGCCGTGGTTAAGGAGTTAGCGGCCCGGGCCGAGGCACGTTTGCTGGGGATACTCGCGGCGGGCATCTCGCGCCACACGGCTCTGCGTACCCTGTTGCGCATCCCGCTACCCGCAAGGCGGACGCCCCGCGTGATCGGCGTCGACGACTTCGCTCTGCGCCGGCGCCACCGCTACGCCACCGTTATCATCGATGCCGATACCCATGAGCGGATCGACGTGCTGCCCGACCGCACAGCCGACACCCTGGAGGCGTGGCTTCGCGAGCATCCTGGCATCGAGGTCGTGTGCCGCGACGGCTCCGCGACCTACGCCGAGGCCATCCGCCGAGCCCTGCCCCGTGCGACGCAGATCGGCGATCGGTGGCATCTGTGGCACAACCTGTGTGAAGCCGTCTTGAGCGAGGTCAAAGCGCACAGCACCTGCTGGGCCACCGTGCTGGACGCCCCCATCTATGACGGGCCTCGAGCCCAGACGACGCTGGAACGCTGGCATCAAGTCCATGGCCTGCTCGACCAGGGCGTGGGTCTGCTCGAATGTGCCCGGCGCCTGCAGCTGGCCCTGAACACCGTCAAACGTTACGCCCGAGCCGACCGGCCCGAGCGGATGCTCCGCGTCCCAAATTACCGCGCCAGTCTGGTCGATCCGTTCCGTGAGCACCTGCACCTTCGGGCCGAGGACCCAGGCGTTTCGGTCAACCATCTCTTCGAAGAGATCAAGGCCCTGGGGTTCACGGGCTGCCTGAACCTCCTGCACAAGTACATCAACCAGGGCCGTGCGGACGCCGAACTCATCTCCTCCACCACCATCCCCCTCGACCAGAACGACGGGTACTTCACCCTCCACTCGACCAGGAAGCCGCACCGCTCCCCCCGACCGTGGACACCGTGACCGTCGCGCCCGACCGCAGGGCCGCAACCGTCTCCCTCGGCGAGTGGGGAGACAAGCCTCTCTACGGAACCGTCATCAGCTTCGACCGGCCCTGCGCCCAAGGAACCAAGGGGTGGACCAAGGAAGGCGAGTTCACGCTGATCGGCCCTGCGGGCACCCTCTACGTGACCCCCGGAAACAACGACGTAGAGCTGCCAGAGGCCCCCGCGTGGACCCTGACCCTCTACAGCCGCGGGCGCGGCACACAGGCGGAAAACGGCGACTACTACCTGACCGTCTGGCCCCAGCCCCCTGCATGATCCGAGGGTCCCCGCACAAGAACGCAGGGACCCTCCCGTACGCCAATGTGCCCTTCGGTGCATCGCCCAAGTAGACACTGACGTACTCCCGTTCGACCCCGATACGGTTCAACCTCCATCCCAATAAACGATCTCGAGGGAGAACCGTGCGTCTTTCCCGTGCCGCGTCAGCCGCCCTGGCCCTGGCAACACTGCCCGCCATCGTCGCAACCACGACCGCCGCCTCCCCGCAGGCCGCCCCCAAGAACCCGGCACCCGCCGCCGTGTTCACCTTCGACACAGGCGAGCAGGCATTCGACGCCATGACCTCCACCGGCCAGAAGGTCACCACCCTGGCCACCCACATCGGCCAGGCCGCCGACACCAAAATCCTGGCCGCCGGCAACGAGCGCGCCGTGTCCGACACCACCCTCACGCGCGTCTCCGACCCCCAGGCCCGCGCCGCCTGGGCCGCCTCGTCGCGCTTCGTGGACCTGTCCTGGGCCGACATCGGCGCCTCCCACTACACCGTCTACCGCGACGGCACCCAGATCGCCACGACGTCCACCAACAGCTTCCGCGACACCCAGGTCACGCCGGGCAGCAACGTCGACTACCGCATCATCGGCACCGCCAAGGGCGACACCCACACCTGGGCCCTGAGCGCCACCATCCCCGCCAGCAACAGCGTCCAGGCCCTCAACGCCACGGCGAAGGGCATCGAGGCCAAGGCCCGCAAGTACGACAAGAGCAAGCTGGT
This sequence comes from Streptomyces sp. HUAS 15-9, assembly GCF_025642155.1. Lineage (NCBI taxonomy): Bacteria > Bacillati > Actinomycetota > Actinomycetes > Kitasatosporales > Streptomycetaceae > Streptomyces > Streptomyces qianjiangensis. The sequence continues at coordinate 7,144,893 of NZ_CP106798.1, forward strand.
GTGGCGCTCCTTCATCCGCCCGACATGGGCCACCGTCCCCGGCTACCTCGAAGACGTCTCCGGCTGCAAGTACACCAAGGGCTACAAGTACGCCGGCGACGCCCACGGTTTCTCCGCCAAGCAGAAGGGCTCCAGCTTCCGCGCCTCCGTGACCGGCACCGTCGACTGGAAGAACGGAAAGACCCCCTGGTCGCGTGCCACCGGAAAGACCCGCGTCTACAAGAAGTCCAACAACCGCCTGGTCGCCACCGGCCAGGCCAGCCCCAAGAAGATCAAGTTCAAGGCCCTCAACGCACACAACGGCAAGGACCGCGGCGTGCGCATCATCGTGGAGGCCACCGACCCCTTCTGCCCCTCCGGCGGCATCCGCCGCGCCGGAATCGGCGCCTCCGCCGTGGTCCAGCTCACCCGCTCCGGCAGCTTCCACGTCACCGGCAAGTACCGCCAGGCCCCCGACCACGAGCTGTACCTGTACAACTACAGCGGCAAGAAGTACAAGACCAAGACGATCTTCCGCGCCAAGATGCTCAACCTGACCTGCCTGTCGCAGCCCGCGTGCCAGATCGCCAACATCGCCGCCAAGGGCTAACCGACCCCGCCCCCCCGCACCCCGACCTGAGGGTGCAATGATCAACAGGCGGTCTCCCGCAGCGGGAGACCGCCTGAAGGGGGTTCACCATGAACGTCACATTCCGCAGCGCCCTCTACTACGCGCACTGCGTCACCCTCGGCTCCGTCTTCACCGGCATCACCGCCGACCGTCTCTGGAGCACCGTCAGCGGCGGCCCATGGGAGCCACTTCTGTACGGCAGCCGCTCCGACTGGATCTTCCCCGTCATCTGCATCGCTGTCCTGACCGCAGCCCGCATGCTGCGCCGCACCGATCCCCGCTGGAAGACCGCCGTCATCGACAGCATCCTCTACCTCACGACGTTCATCGCCTGCATCGCTGCCAGCGCCGTCATGCGGGGGGACGCGGCGGCTGATGCCATCGACGGCGCGTTCTTCATCGCCACCCTCGCCATGTTCACCCTCCAGCTCCCCGCCGCCTGGGCCCTGATCGCCTGGTGCAGCGGCCACCTGGAGACCAGCCCGGCCCAGGCCGAGCGCACGGCGTCCGTCAGCGGCTGACCTTCCCGCTCTTGTCCGGCTTCGTGGCCCAGGCCGTCATCTCGTCCAGCGTGCTCCGGTTGACCTCACCGGCAGACGTCGCTGCGATCCGGTACTGAGAATCGATCACCACGGTGAACGGAACACCCTGGGCCCGAAGCACTTCCTTGGGAATCTTCAGCACCGCACGGCCCTGCGGGTCGTGCAGGTTCGGGTAGGGAACGTGGAACTCGCGGACGAACGCCTTCGCCGACGCCGTGCCACTGCCCTGATTGAGGCCGACGACCACCACACCCTTGTCCTTCATCTCCTTTTCGTACCTGACCAGCAAAGGCGTCTCCCGGCGGCACGGTCCGCACCAGAACGCCCACGCGTTGACCACAATCGTCTTCCCCCGCCACGCGGCAAGGTCGAACGGCTTGCCGTCGATCGTGACACCGGTCAGATCGGGGGCCTTGGGCCGGTTCCTGGCATCGATGGTCAGCGCCCCGGAAGCACTCGTGTGATAGCCGGTCGGGGCAGAGCTGTCCATGGACGCAATGACCACAGCGCCCCCCACCGCCAAGACGGCGGCCACAGCAAACGGAACGATCGAACGCACGGAACGTGTCATTGGCAAGTCCTTCTCCAGTCAAGCTCGTTGGCGCCATCCTCCCAGTTCGCACGGGTCAACCCCCTGGCGGGGTACTGCCCTTCGGGGCAGTGCCCAAAGATCCACTATCGCCCACGCGTTCGACTCAGGCAGCATGGCAGATGCTTCCCGCCACCCCTGGCGGGAAGCAGACCGAACGGAGACTGCCATGCAGATAGGCAAAGCCGCCATCTCGGCCGCCCTCGCGGCCAGCGTGCTCGGCGGCATCGCCGGCGCCACCACCGCGAGCGCCACGACAACTTCCAAGGGATCCGCAGCCGTCGCGGACTACGAGCGGCGCCCCGGCGGCGGCTGGCTGGACTCCTGGAAGAGCAGCGGCAAGAAAGGCCAGAAGAGCGCCGCCCACCCGGTGAAGAAGGGCAAGCACTTCTTCCACTTCGGGATCAAGGGCCGCGGTGAGGGCTGGACCGCCGCCGTTTACAAGAGCGTCAAGGGCAAGGACCCCAAGATCCAGTCCCTCAAGGGCAAGGCCAACGGCACCGAGTACTTCGCCGACCCGAAGAAGTACAGCGCTGGCAACTACTACATCGTCTGGAACTACGCCAAGAAGGGCAAGACGGTCTGGGGCGGCATCGAGTAACCCCTTCCACCGCTCATGCGAAGAGGGGCCCCGCAGGGCGAGGGCCCCTCTTCGCACGTCCGCCTACTTCGACAGCGGCGGATCGTTCTTCTTCCACATCAGCGCGAACGCCTGCTTCTTCAGGTTCGCCGTCTTGTTCGAGTACTTCATCAGCGTGATCGCCGTACCCTTCCTGTCCGACTGGGCGGACATGACCAGCTTCCCCGAGTCGTAGGAGATGATCCGCCGGTCATACAGCACCCACGACTGCGCCTTCGACTTCTTGTTGCAGCCGTACTGCTTGACGACCGCCCCCGACTTCTTCGACGTCGGCGCCAGACACTTGCCCGACTTACGGTTCTGGATCACATACCGGGGCCGCTCAGCCGGCTTGTTCGAGTTCACCCACAGCAGGTTCCACCGCTGCGTGGTCGCCTTCTTGTTGCAGCCCCGCAGCTTCACCGACGCCTTGGACTTCTTCGAGTCCTCCATGGAGAAGCACAGGCCGATCTTGCCGTACACCTTCGTCAGTCCCGTGTTCTTGTACGGATCCGACTCCGCCGGTGCGGCCCCCGCAGGCGCCACCACCCCACCCAGAACCGCCACCGCGGCCCCGGACACCACCAACCCGCGCACCGTCTTCTTCATCTGAAAACCCCTCCTGGATAGGGCCGTTACCGGCCGCTGATGTCGAACTTCTGCGTGGAGACCGCCGTCGTGGACGCCGCCGCGAGGGTCAGCCCCACCCCGACCTCGTCCTTCGGCGCCGTGACCACCCGGCGGGAATCCGCGCTGGCGAACTGGCTGTTGCTGACCGACCACAGCGCCCGCGCAAGCGCCGTACACGCCCCGCCCTCGATAGCGGAGCCCCGCGCGGTCAGGCATTCGTTCGAGCCGTCCCGCCGGATCTGGAACAACCGCTTGCCCTTCGGGTCGTTCTTGATCCAGGTGAGCGTGAACGTCTGCGTCCTCGCCCCATCGGAGCCCTTCGGCGCACACTTGGCCAGCTCCATCGGCTCATGCTCCGGAAGCGACCAGCACAAGCCCGTCGTGCCTAGCACCTTCTCCAACTGGATGCCCGCATACGGGTTCGCCTGGTCGGCGGCCGTAGCCTGCACCGAACCCGAGCCCGACGGAGCGTCATCGGAGTCCGCGCACCCGGCCAGGGCCGCCACCGCACACGCCACCGCCACCGCCACCGCCACCGAAACGAACCTGTTCACCGCGGCGCTCACCGTTGCCCGAAGACGCGCTGCGCCTTGTTCCGCTTGGTCGCATCCCCCATCACCAGCGCCGTCCCCGCGCGTCACCCTTGGCCAGGATCACCCGGCCGGCCGCCACGTTGTGGAACGTGCCGCCCGCCAGCCACCACCGCTTCGCCGTGTCGTGGCCCGCGCACTTGACCTGGGCGACCTTCCCACCCGACAGCGGCCCGACCGCCTTCAGACACAGCCCCGAGCGCTTGTTGCGGATCTCGTACAGGCGCTGCGCCTTCGGATCCCTCGGGTTGACCCACTTCAGGGTGAACGTCTGCGTCACCGCCGCCGCGGAGCCCTTCCTCGCGCACCCCCGCAGCTTCACCACCGCACCCGAACGCTTCGAGCCGTCCAGCGACCAGCACGATCCCGGCGCGCTCTTCTTCACCACCTGCACGTTCACGAACGAGCCGGCGCAGCCCCGGCCGGCGAAACCGCCCCGGCCAGCACCCCCGCCGCAGCTCCCGCCAACACCACACCACGCACCACCGGCCGCATACACGCCTCCAGACTCGAACGATCAAACGGACCCCGAGCCTACGCAGCCCCACTACCCGGCGGTATTGCCTTTGTGGGCAGCGCACTTGTAGGCAATAGACCCCGCACAGGTCCCCCGACCGGCCCTCTATCGTGGGCAGGTGACCAGAACCCGCACCGCCGTGCTGCTGACCGCGCTCGCCGCCATAGCCGCCGCACTGACCGTCGCCGTCAACGAGCAGGCAGACCGCCTCGACCCCGCCCCCCGCGCCCACACCGCCGCCTGCCGCGCCCTGGCTCGCACCTACCCCGACCGGATCGGCGACCTCAAACGCACCGCTACCGCCCCCGGAGCCGCCTCCTACGGCCACGGGAACATCACCCTGCGCTGCGGACTGCCGCCCCTGCTGCCCACCGAAGAGACCTGTGTGACGACCGAAGGCGTCGACTGGGTCATCAAAAAGGGATTCGGTGCCAACCAGGAAAAGACGATCGTCACCTACGGCCGCACCCCGGCCGCCGAAGCCGTCATCTCCGCCGACACCCCCACCGATGTCGCCCTGGTCGAAATCGCGCACGCCGTCAAGGCGCTCCCGGCCAACGGCCGCAAATGCATCAGCGCCTCCGACGTGCCGTCCCCCGGGGCAGTGCCCGAAGAGTCAATACCGGCCCACGGGCCTTGACCCCGAATCCTGGACACGGGTTATGCGGCTGGTGTCAGCGTAGTTGATGTTGTTTCGGAGGCTGTCTCGTAGGCGATCGGGCTGCGTTGTCCGAGGCGGGAGTGACCGTCGGGTGTTGTAGCGGTTGAGCCGGCGGAACGCGTCGAGGCGGGCCTCGCGTTCGCTGGACCAGGTCTTGCGGCCCTGAAGCGTCTCGCGTTTGAACGTCGCGTTGAAGGACTCGGCAAGCGCGTTGTCCGCGCTGGAGCCGATCGCGCTCATGGACTGGCGGACGCCGGCCTGGCGGCAGGCGTCGGCGAAGGCCCGGCTGGTGTTCGTTTCCAACGGCGACCTCGATCCCTACTGGCGCTTCCACGCCGCACGCGAGCACGAACGCCTCTACCCCACCCCGGACCAGCGGCGGTTGGACCTCGCCGCTTGATCACGGGACTACTTGTGGACAGACTGCGACCCATGAGGTTCACAGGCGTGCCCACCGACGCGCAGACCGCCCGCGTCGACGCGGTTCCCTCCTTGCGCAGGCAGGCTCGCCAGTGAGCGCCAACCTGCCCTCCTTCCGCTACCACCCCGAACCCCTCGCAAGCGGATCCATCCGCGAGAGCGCCGAGACCTGCGCCTGCTGCGAGCGCAGCACCGGGTGGATCTACACCGCGACCTTCTACACAGCCCAGGAAGTCAACGGGCGGTTCTGCCCCTGGTGCATCGCTGACGGCAGCGCCGCTGAACGATTCGAAGGTGAATTCACCGACTCATACAGGCTCGGCGGCGTCAGCGAGGAGACCCTGAAGCACGTCACCCGCCGCACCCCCGGCTTCCACGCCTGGCAGGACCCGCACTGGCTCGTCCACTGCAACGAGGCGGCCGCCTTCATCGGCGAGGTCGGATACACCGAACTCGCAGCCCACCCCGACGCACTCGACCAGCTTCGAACCGACCTACGGATGGGCGGTTGGCACGACGCATCCCGGCTCGAGAACTTCCTGACCCACCTCGGGCAGGGCGCAAGCGCCATGCTCTTCCGCTGCACCGTCTGCGGCACCCACCTCGCCTACGCCGACGCTTCATAGCCACGCCCAGCCAGACGCGCCTTTCCCTTCAAAGGAACTGCACCCATCCCGGCAACGGCCGAGGGCGGTGCCACGAGCTGCCGCAGGGTGGCGGCCCGGCCCTGGGGGGAGGGATGCCCGCGGCGGTGAGGCGTCTGCCGAGGGCGGCGGGGTCCACGGGCTGTCCGGCCCGGCGCCCGGAGAAGAGCCAGTCGCAGGCGGGCAGGGTGGCGTTGGGCCGGTTCGGGCGCCCGGTGCGTATGCAGTCGAGGAGTATGCCGGCGAAAGGCTCGGGCACGGGCTGTCCGCGTACTCTCCGATGCGGCCGGGCCGGGCCTCTCCAGGCCGCCAACGTCGGCTCGATTGCGGCCCGGCACCCCGGCTCGATCAGAGCCCACTGTGCGATCGTTAAAAAGCCTGGAGAATCGAACGCTTGAGTTCCATTGCCCCTTCGGGCAATGCCCGAAAGGGCCCCTCACACGTGGGCAATGCCCCTTCGTGCAGGGGAAGTTGACGGCCTCGTAAAGGCGTGAACGGTCGATCACTGTCAGGTAGGTTGGTTTCGGTCGCAGACGCAACCAGGCCACGGGGGTCTGCTGGAAACGCTGCGGCCAGGAAGGACCGACGTGACCAAACGGTCCGACGCGGGAGCGACAGCCTGTCCCTACCGTCGCACCGGGCACAGCCCCGAGCCAGGCGTGTGGCGGCTGAACCGACTGACCGAGAGAGAAAGAGAGGTTCTCCTGCTGCTGGGAACGGGACAGGGCAACCGCGAGCTCGCACGGGAACTGGGGATCGCGGAACGCACGGTGAAAGCGCACATCGCAAACATCGTGGCGAAGCTGGGACAGCAGACGCGGACACAGGCGGCGATCGTCTCCGCCCTGGCCCACGGATCACTGTGCACCGACCCGATGTGCTCGCGGCACCTCGGCCAGATACCGGCCCAGCGGCGCGCGCAGTCCGTCGCGTGAGGCGGCGATAGCCCACCTTCGTGCAACGGCGCGTCTTGCCGGCATGCCGGTTCGGGGCCGGTGTCACAGTGATCACACTGCCGGCCCCGGGCCAGCCGTGCCCCGCACCTCTCGCCCAGCCATGCTGACCGGACAAAACCCTCGCGGAGCCTCTGACGCCGTCTCAAGGTTGAGAGTGGTCGAAAAGTTACTCACGGGGTCGGTTTCTGCGCGGCCGGTGATCACCCGGCTGTAGATATACATGCCGGACCGCGGCACAGGGATGAGAGTGACCGTCTCATCCGGTGGGCCTCGGCTCCAAGAACGGGGAACCATGACCAGGTATCAGCGCGTGGTCGCTGCGGCAGGGCCACTTGCCGCCAGCGCCGCACTCGTCTTCGGTGGCACCGCAGCAGGCGCCACCACCTCCGGCCTTCCCTATGGGCCGGGCTCGCAGGCCCACTACACGGTGCAGAAGCAATCGGCCCGAGGCGTCTGCCACTACCGCAGCTACAAGAACCAGCCGCTGCCCGACAGCCACTGCACCCCGGGCGCACTGAACCCGAAAGTGACTGCCAGGACACTCAGGACCACCATCTGCAACCCGGGGTACAGCTCCAAGATCAGGCCCCCGGCGTCAGTGACGGGTGCGGAGAAGTCGGCGAACGCCACGTCGTACAGCTACCGGGGCAGTCTGCACGATGCCGAGTCCGACCACCTGGTCTCTCTGTCGCTGGGCGGTGACCCCAACGACCCGCGCAACCTCTGGGTCGAGCCCCCGAGCCCTGGGCGCAGGCCGGGAGCGGGGCCGAACAACGACAAGGACAAGGTCGAGGCTCGTCTGCACACGGCCATCTGCAGCGGCAGGGTCACTCTTGCCTCGGTTCAGAAGGCAATCGCGACGAACTGGGTCACTGCGGAAGCCGAACTCGGCCTGAAGTAGCGGCTGCATCGGGTGTCGCTGTCATTAATGGGTCGAGCACAAGTTGCTGCTCGCGCTCCGCGAACTGTGAGAGGGCGACGACTTGTGGTCACGTGACGGGAGGCATTTCGGTAGGCGGGCCACCACCTTCCCAAGCGGGAGATCCCCCGTGCCGTGGGGCTGATGCCGCCGGACAGTACCGCCACCGTTGGTCAGGGGGGGCGGGTGCACCCTGACGCGATGGCTCGCGGTCGGTCTTACGACGGGGTGCGGGCGCGCCTCTTCCACACGGCCGTCGCCGTTGCTGCCACCGCGGCCGTGAGCGCCGAGGCTGCGGCGGGGTGGCGGGCCAGTGCGGCTTCGAGGGACCGGCTGTGGGATGTCGTGTCGAAGGCGCCGTGGGCGCCGTGGTCCGTGCCCTTCGGCCGGTCGACCGGTTCGAAGAGGTTGCTCTCGCCGCTCGGCGGCTGCTGGTCGGTCTGCTGGGCTTCGAAGCCGGTGCGGGCCAGGTAGCGGTCCAGCAGGGCGGGGGCCAGGCGGTTGGCCCAGATCGTCGCAACCGTGGTGGCGCCGACGTAGTACTGCTTGCGGCGCGGATGATCGGCCGCGTACACCGCGCCCCGCGCGGCCACCTCTGGCTGATAGATGGGCGGGACGGGCTGCGGGTGCCGGGGCAGGCGGGAGCGTACCCAGGAGAACTGCGGGGTGTTGACTGCGGGCATCTGAACGACCGTGATGTGCACGTTGCTGCCCCGGTGCAGCAGTTCGGTGCGCAGGGAGGAGGTGAATCCGTTGATGGCGTGCTTGGCACCGCAGTACGCCGACTGCAGCGGGATGGCCCGCTCCCCGAGTGCGGAGCCGATCTGCACCACGGTGCCGTGGTCGCGTGGCAGCATCCGCCTCAGCGCGGTCCGGGTGCCGTTGACGAAGCCCAAGTAGGTCACGTGGGTGACCCGGTCGTACTCCTCGGCGGTGATGTCGTCGAAGGTGGCGAACACGCTGGTGAACGCGGAGTTGATCCAGACGTCGATGGGGCCGAAGAACTGCTCGGCGGCCTCGGCGGCCCTCTCGACCTGGTGGGCGTCGGCGGTGTCGGCGACCTGGACGAGCGAATGGCCCCCGAGGGATTCCACCTCCTTCGCAGCGGCATCGAGGCCGGCCCGGCCGCGCGCGATGAGCACCACGTTGGCGCCGCGTTCGCCGTAGAGGCGGGCGGTGGCGCGGCCGATGCCGGCGCTGGCTCCGGTGACGACGACGGTTTCGGGCATGGTCAGCCTCCTTCAGTCGTGGGCGAGGTGGGCGGCGCTGTCCAGCAGGAGGGCGTGCACGAAGCCCTGCGGGAGGTTGCCGCGCAGTTGCCGCTGGGTGATGTCGAACTCCTCGGCGTACAGGCCGGACGCCCCGCAGGCGCTGCGGCCGCGCTCGAACCATCGGTGTGCGTCGACCGCGCAGCCCTGCTGGTGTTCGGCCATGGCCATCACGAACCCGCACATCAAGAACGCTCCCTCGGCTTCTCCGAGGGGCCTGGCGTCGTGGCGGAAGCGGTAGAGGAAGTGGTCCTGGGCCAGCTGGTCGCGGCAAGCGGCGAGGGTGGCGCGGGTGCGGGCGTCGTCGGCGGTGAGGGCCCCGCGGACGGCGGGCAGGAGCAGTGCCGCGTCGGCGGACGGGTCGTCGGGGGCGCGCTGCCAGTGGCCGCCCGGGTGCAGGCAGTTGGCGGACGTGTCGGCGAGGAGTGTGTCAGCGAGGTGGGTGCAGGTGTCGGTGAGGGGACGGTGGGCAGCGGTGTCGGCCAGGGCGCGGAGTCCGGCTACACAGGTGAGGCGGCTGTGGGTCCACGAACGGGCCTCCAGTTCCCAGATTCCGGCGTCTGGTTCGCGCCATCGTTCGGCGATGGCTCGTACCGCGACCTCGGCGGCCTTGAAGGCGTCGGCGCTCAGACGGTCTGCGCGCTGGGCGGCGGCGAACAGCAGGAGGGCCTCTCCGAAGCAGTCCAGCTGGAACTGCTCGGACACATGGTTGCCGATGCGGCTGAAGCCGCCGGGATAGCCGGGCAGATCGAGTTCCCGCTGCTGCGGCACCGTGTCGCCGTGCACGGTGTAGGCGGGGGCGAGGCGCGGTCCGTCGGCGAGGAGCCGTTCGCTCACGAAGCGGACGGCCGTGTCGAGCAGGTCGTGGGCTCCTGCGGCGGCCGCCGCCTGCCCGGCGTAGCTCTGGTCGCGGATCCAGACGTACCGGTAGTCGTAGTTGCGGCCGGTCTCCGCGCGTTCGGGCAGGCTGGTGGTGGCCGCGGCGACCATGCCGCCGCCGTGGCCGGTCAGGCCGCGCAGCACGGCGTAGGCGCGTCGGCTGTCGAGGGTGGCGATGGTGTTCTTCAACGGGGGTACCGCCTCATGCCACGCATGCTCGGTCGCGGCCCACGCCTGCTCGGCCCGAGGGAGTGGACGGTGGAGCGGGGACGCGGAACATTCCAGGACCAGGTCGTGCTGTTCGCCGGGCCTGAGTAGCAGGTCGGCGGTCAGGCCCTGTGTTCGGGGGACAGCTGCCGGGGCGCCCTGCCAGCGCAGGCGGTGGTGGCCGGAGGTGAGGTGCCACACGCCGTCCTCGGCGCGGCTGGGGGTGGCCGGGGCACAGCCGTACTCGGCGTGCGGGCCGAGGACGACGCGGACGCGGGCGGGTCCGTCGACGGCGATCAGCTGTCGCAGCAGGACCAGCCGGTTCGGCTCGCCGGGGAAGGCGAGCGCCTCGCGGCACTCGATCACCCCTTCGGTGGTGACCCAGCGACTGCGCCAGATCAGCGTGCCCTCCTCGTAGTGGCCGCCGGCGACGTAGTGGCAGCGCGGGGTGACGGCATACACACCACGGCCGCCGATGAGGGTGGCGAAGACAGCGCCGTCGTGCCAGCTGGGCGCGCACAGCCAGGCGATGGCTCCGTCGGGTCCGATCAAGGCGCCGCGCTCGCCGTCGGCCAGCAACGCGTAGTCGTGCAGGGCGTGCGGCGGGAAGTCCGTGGGCTGCATGGGCGGATGCCTCCTGCTGTCAGGCCACCCGGTAGGGGTGTGCCCGCTCCGGGGCGAGGCCGAGACCGAGGCCGGGCGCGCCGTCGGCGCCGGGCGTCAGGATGCCGCCGGGGGCGGAGAGGACGCCGTCGAAAAAGGTGCGTTCGATGCGGACGTGGTCGTGGAACCACTCGAGGTGGCGCAGGTTGGGCACCGCGGCGGCGGCGTGCGCATGGGCGTGCGGGGCGCAGTGTCCGGAGATGTCGATGCCGTGGGCCTCGGCGAGAGCGGCGGCGCGCAGCCAGACGGTGATGCCTCCGCAGCGGGTGACGTCGGCCTGGAGGCAGTCCACCGCTCCGGCGGCGAGCAGGTGCGCGAAGTACGGCAGGGTGTAGCCGTACTCGCCGGCCGTCACCTCCTGGGGCACTTGGTCGCGGATCGCGGCGAGGGTGCCCGGGTGGTCGGAGGAGACCGGCTCCTCGAACCAGGTGACGCCCTCGTCGGCAAGCGCCCGGCCCATCCGCACGGCCTGCTTGGCGCCGTAGCCGCCGTTGGCGTCGACGTAGAGCTCGGCAGAGTCACCGATGACGGCTCGGGCCCGGGCGACGCGCCGCTGGTCGCGTTCCTCGCGGCACCCCCACGACTCCGCGATCTTGATCTTGACACGGGGAATGCCGTCGTCCTCGACCCAGCCGCGCAGTTGCCGTTCCAGCCGGTCGTCGTCGTACGTGGTGAAGCCGCCGCTGCCGTAGACGGGCACGTCGTCGCGGGCCGCGCCCAGCAGGCGCACCAGCGGGAGGCCGAGGAGGCGGGCCTTGCAGTCCCACAGCGCGATGTCCACGGCCGAGATCGCCTGGGCGGCCACGCCGGGCTGCCCGGCGTTGCGCACCGCCCGGTGCATGGCTTCGTTCACCCGTGGCACGTCGAGGGCGGGAGAGCCCGTGACCACGCCGACGAGCAGGTCGTCGACGACACGTGCCGTCGCGGCGGGCGCGTAGGTGTAGCCGAGGCCGGTGACGCTCCCGCAGGCGACGGTCGCCACGACCAGGGTCGTGCTGTCCCAGGCGAGGGTGCCGTCTGCCTCGGGGGCGTCGGTGGGCACGGTGTAGACGGCTGTGTCCACCCGCTCCACGACCGGGCTGTCGCTCATGTGCCGTCCTTCTCGTCCCTCGCCCCGGGCCGGTCCGTGCGGTGGCGGTGGCCGGGCAGGAACTCCTGGACCTTGGCCTTGAAGCCCTGGCGGACCATGGCCGCCCGGTCGCTGTCGCCCTTGAGGACCGAGGTCGCCGCTGCCTCGATCTGGTCGAGGGTCGCGTGCGGCGGGATCGGTGGGACGGCGGGGTCGGTCACGAAGTCCAGGACGCAGGGCCGGTCGGCGGCCAGCGCGGCCTGCCAGGCGTCCACGACGTCGCCCGGTTTCTCGACCCGTATGCCTTTGAGGCCCACCATGCGGGCGAAGTCGGCGTAGGCGATGTCGGGGATCGACTGGGAGGGCAGGAACTGCGGGGCGCCTTCCATGGCCCGCATCTCCCAGGTGACCTGGTTGAGGTCCTGGTTGTTCAGTACCGCCACGATCAGCCGGGGGTCCTCCCATTCGGGGTAGTACTTCGCGACGGTGATCAGCTCGGCCATGCCGTTCATCTGCATCGCCCCGTCTCCGACGAGCGCGATCGCCGGCCGGTCGCCGTGCGCGAACTTGGCGCCGATCGCGTACGGCACCCCGGGCCCCATCGTGGCGAGCGTGCCGGACAGCGAACCGCGCATGGCACCGCGCAGCCGCAGATGGCGGGCGTACCAGTTGGCGGCCGAGCCGGAGTCGGAGGAAAGGATCACGTTCTCCGGCAGCAGGCCGTCCAGCGCGTGGACGACGTACTCGGGGTTGAGCGGGTCGGCGTCGACCGCGGCGCGCCGCTGCATGACCTCCCACCAGCGGGCGGTGTTCTTCTCGATCCGCTCGCGCCAGCTGTCGTGCTTCTTCGTGTCGAGCAGCGGCAGCAGCCGGGCCAGCGTCCGACGGGCGTCGCCGACGAGGTTGACCTCGAACGGGTAGCGCATCCCGACCATGTGCGGGTCGATGTCGATCTGCACGGCCCGCGCCTGCCCGAACTCCGGCAGGAACTGCGTATAGGGGAAGGAGGAGCCGATGACGAGGAGGGTGTCGCAGCCCACCATCAGCTCGTACGAGGGCCGGGTGCCCAGCAGTCCGATGGAGCCGGTGACATACGGCAGGTCGTCGTCGAGGGCGTCCTTGCCCAGCAGCGCCTTGGCCACGCCGGCGCCGAGCCGGTCGGCGACCGCCATGACCTCCTGCCGGGCCCCGCGGGCGCCCTGCCCGACCAGGAGCGCGACCTTCTCGCCCGCGTTGAGCACCTCGGCGGCACGGGCGAGGTCCTCGTCGCCCGGCACCGGAGCGTACTGCGGCATACCGAGGCTGGAGGGCACCATCTTGAAGGCGTGTCCGGGCGGTGAGTAGTCCAGCTCCTGGACGTCGGCGGGGATGATCAGAGCCGTCGGAGAACGGCGTGCCACGGCGGTGCGGATCGCCCGGTCCAGGACGCCTGGCAGCTGCTCGGGGACGGTGACCATCTCGCAGAAGTCCGAGGCGACGTCCTTGTACAGGCTGACCAGGTCGACCTCCTGCTGGTAGGAGCCGCCCATGGCACTGCGGTTGGTCTGTCCGACGATCGCGACGACGGGCACGTGGTCGAGCTTGGCGTCGTACAGCCCGTTGAGGAGGTGGATGGCGCCGGGCCCGGACGTGGCGGCGCACACCCCGATCTTGCCGGAGAACTTGGCGTAGCCGACGGCTTCGAAGGCCGACATCTCCTCGTGCCGGGACTGGATGAAGCGGGGGTTGTCGTCGGCACGGCCCCAGGCCGCGAGCAGACCGTTGATGCCGTCACCGGGGTAGGCGAAGACATGCTCCACCTCCCATGCGCGCAGGCGATCGAGGAGATGGTCGGAAACCTTCTGCGACATGTTCGACAACCTTTCCGGTAGTGCCTTCAGTGCCTTTGCGAAGAGGGATCAGAGGTGGTGCGGCGAGCGCAGCGCCGCTCGACCGGCGACTGCCGCGGCGGCCGTCGTCAGGGTGGCCGCGCGCATGCGGTGGCCGCCCAGCGGGCCGCGCGGGAGGGCGGGGCGGGACGTACGGCCAGGCGTTCGGGGTGCTCGGTCGGGAGTGTGCCCTCCAGGCCGAGGGCCAGGACCTCCGCCAGGTGCAGGGCCCGCCGTCCGGTACCGCCCTGTTCGATCTGGGTACGGCAGCTGAAGCCGTCGGCGAGGACGAGATGATCCGGGGCGGTGGCGCGGACCGCGGGCAGGACGCCCTGTTCTGCGACGGCCATGGAGACCTCGTGGTGGCCGCGTTCGAAGCCGAAGTTGCCGGCCAGGCCACAGCAGCCTTCGTCGAGGACGTCGGCGTCGAGGTGAGCGCGGCGCATCAGCTCGCGGTCCGCGTCGAACTTCATGATGGCGTGCTGGTGGCAGTGGGTCTGCACGGTCGCCCGCCTGCTGAGCCGCGGGGGCCGCCAGTCGCCGGGCGCGTGGTGGACGAGGTGTTCGGCGAAGGTGCGGACCTGTCCGGCCAGCCGCTTGACGTCCTGGTCGGCGGGCATCAGCTCGGGGGCGTCGGAGCGGAAGACGGCGGTGCAGGACGGTTCGAGGCCGATGACCGGGGTGCCCGCCTCCAGGTAGGGGCGCAGTACGCCGAGGGTGCGGCGCAGCACCTTCTGCGCGAGTGGCAGCTGCCCGGTGGAGATCCAGGTCAGCCCGCAGCACACCGGCCGGGTGGGTACGGCGACGCGGAAGCCGGCGTCCTCCAGGACGCGTACGGCCGAGACGGCGATCGAGGGATGGAAGGAGTTGCTGAAGGTGTCCGGCCACAGGACGACGGTGCGTGGGTCGGCCGGGTCGGGTTCCTCGATGCCGCGGTTCTGCCACCACTGCTGGAAGGACTGCTCGGCGAACACCGGTGCCGAGCGGGCCTCGTCCACGTCGGCCAGGCGCTTGCCCGCCCGTGCCAGACCGGGCGCGTGCAGGACACTGTTGACCAGCCCGGGTGCGATACGGGACAGCCGGGCCCATACGGGGAGCCAGCCCATGGAGTAGTGGGCGGCGGGGCGCACCCGGCCCTCGTAGTGGTGGGCGAGGAACTCCGCCTTGAGGGTGGCCATGTCGACGCCGGTCGGGCAGTCCGACTTGCAGCCCTTGCAGGCCAGGCACAGGTCCAGCGCGTCGCGAACCTCGGTGGAGTGCCAGCCGTCGGTGACGGCAGAGTCGGCATGGCCGTCGAGCATCTCGAACAGCAGCCTGGCGCGGCCGCGGGTGGAGTGTTCCTCCTCCATGGTGGCCCGGTAGGAGGGGCACATGACGCCCCCGGAGTGGCCGCGGCAGTTGCCGATGCCCACACACCGCATCACCGCCCGGTTGAAGGAATGGTCGTCCTCGGGGAAGCCGAAGTGCGTCGCCGGGGTCCTCGGGCGCCAGGCGGAACCGAGACGCAGCTGGCCGTCGACGGGGTTGGGATGGACGATCTTGCCGGGATTCATCCGGTTGTCCGGGTCGAACAGCGCCTTCAGCTCGCCGAACGCGCCCACCAGCCGCTCACCGAACATACGGGTGAGCAGCTCTCCCCGGGACTGGCCGTCGCCGTGCTCGCCGGAGAGGGAACCGCCGTAGGAGACGACGAGATCGGCGGCCCGCTCCAGGAAGCGGCGGAAGTCGGCAACGCCTTCGGCGGTGCGGAGCCCGAACGGGATGCGGGTGTGGACGCAGCCCTGCCCGAAGTGCCCGTACAGGGACGGGTGGTCGTAGTCGAACTCCCCGAACAACTCCTTCAGGTCCCGCAGATAATCGCCGAGCCGCTCGGGCGGTACGGCCGAGTCCTCCCAGCCCTCCCACGTCTCCCGGTCGTCGGGCGGGCGGGCGGTGACGCCGAGCCCGGCCTCGCGCGCCCTGAGCATCCGCTGCTCGCGCTCGGGATCGTCGGAGAACGCGACCTCGGCGTCCTTCTCGGTGCGGCCGACGGCGCGCAGCAGGGCGTGCGCCTGCTCGTCGACCTCCTCCTGGCTGTCGCCGCCGAACTGCAGCATCAGCCAGCTGTCACCCTGCGGCAGGGCGTTCAAAGATGCCAGGTAGGCGCCTTCCTCGCGCATCAGCTGGGCCATCCGGCCGTCCAGCGCCTCCAACTGCCCGGGCGAACAGTGCTCAAGCAGCCGGGGCACGTCGTCGGCGGCGGCGCAGATGTCGTCGTAGCCGAGGACCAGCAGCGACTGGTACGCGGGTACCGGCACCAGGTCTAGTTCGGCGTGCAGCACGGTCACCAGGGTTCCCTCGCTGCCGACCAGCGCCCGGGCCACGTCGAAGCCGTTTTCCGGCAGCAGCGAGTCGAGGTTGTAGCCGGAGACCCGGCGCGGGATCTTCGGGTAGCCGCGGCGGATGTCGGCGAGGTACTCGGTGACGATACGGTCCAGGCCGGCGTAGAGCTCGGCGCGGCGGCCGCCCTCCGCGGCGATTTGCGCCCGCTCAGCCTTCGAGGTCGGCCCGACCCACATCCGGACGCCGTCGTAGGTGAGCACCTCCAGACGGCGCACGTTGTCGACGGTCTTGCCGTATGCCTGCGCGGACGCGCCGCACGAGTTGTTGCCGATCATGCCGCCCAGTGCACAGTGGCTGTGCGTCGACGGCTTCGGGCCGAACTGCAGCCGATGGCCGGCCAGCCGCCGGTTGAGCACGTCCAGCACGATTCCCGGCTCGACCACGCAGGTCCGGGCGTCGGGATCGACGGCGACGAGCCGGTGGCAGTACTTGCTCCAGTCGATCACCACGGCCGTGTTCGTCGACTGTCCGGCGAGGCTGGTGCCGCCGCCCCGCGACAGGACCGGGGCACCGAACCGGGCGCACACCCGCACCGCCGCCATCCCGGCTTCCACCGTACGAGGCACCACCACGCCGATCGGCACCTGCCGGTAGTTGGAGCCGTCCGTGGCGTAGGCGCCCCTGCTGCCCGCGTCGAACCTGACCTCGGCGTCCACCTCCTCGACCAGGGCCGCCGTCAGCCCGGCCACGTCCACGCCCGCGGAAGTACCGAAGGAGGTGCGAGTCATCAGGGGTAACCGCCTTCCTCAGCCGTGCACCGTGCGGGAGGCGTCGCGCCGTTCCCGGGGATCCGCGATGCCTCAGCTCCCGGGTACCCACCCCTGAACGCGCAATGGCACCCACTTCGGGGTCCGGCACCAGGATTCGGTGCGGTCGGAACCGGCCCGTAGCCGCGCGGGTGCGGGCACCACCAGGCGCTCACCAGTCGGAATTCCCGCAGGCCCCTCTCCATCGCAAGTGGCAGACCAAGTGCTGCGTAGAACGCATCTACGGGGCTGACACCGCCGTCGGTTCTCGTCGACCGGGCTGCGACCAGGCGACCGCCTGAAGACATTCGTCAGGCACTGGAGACCGCGATGGCCGAGACCCGGTCCGCCTGCACCGGGTACTTCCCCGACCTCGATTCCCTAGCCCGATCGCTCGACGTCCGCCCGGCCCACGGCGCGGCTGCCACCCCGCAACACCAGCAGCCCGGCAGCAGGCTCGGACTGCCCTGACGTCACAGGTGGAGGCTTCCTTGTCGAGCTGGAGCTCTCGTCCTCTCCGGGGTGCGGTGGGAACGGGTTCCTGTGACCGTATGAATGGAGGGGCCCAGTGGACGCGGCCGGAGGAGGCCACCATGCTGACGGCGCATCCTTCGCTCCTGCGGGAGCTGGTCGCACAGTGTGAGACGCTCCGGTGGCGTTTGGCACACGAGGGAGGCGTGGAAACGGCGCGGCGCCTGGAGGACGTCACGTACACACTGTGCGTGATCACCGGCACTCGCTGTTTGGACAAGGCGCTCTCCGAGGCTCGTCGGCAGCTGCTCGATGCCCGGGCGGAGCAGCAGGCTCCCGGGCGCTGAGTTCAGGGCAGGTCCGCGCTGTCGAGGCTGAGCAGTTCCATGAGCTGAGGCCGGTGGAGGCCGGCGATGTTCTCCAGCAGGTCGGGATGGCGCAGCAGAGGCGTGGCCTCCGTGTCCCGCTCTCCGGGGCTGGTCAGCCTGTGAAGGCCGTCGGCGGCGTGGTGCCTGTCCACGGTGACGGCCTGGTGGGCGGCGCGGTCGGCCAGGGCGGGGTCGGCCAGGAGGCAGGCTGCCCAGCTGACGACGGTTTCGTCGATCCAGGTGCGCCAGGCGGTGTCGTCGGGCTGGGGCTCGCTTCCGGTGAGCCGGTCCAGCCGGTGGGATCCGCTGGGTGCGAGCAGGTGAAGCAGCTGCACGTCGAGGTCGGTGGGGTAACTCAGGGCGGCGGCGAGTGTGACGGCCTGCCGGGCCTGGGCCTCGGCCAGCGCCCGGCTGAGCGCCCCGCCGGGGGCGGGGTAGGCGGCGAGAAGCCAGCGGGTGGAGGCGGCTATGACTGGTGTCAGGTCGTCGGTCACGGCGGTCGGTCCCTCGGGGAGCGTGCTCGCCTGTGTCCGGCAGATCGGTCCCGCGAGCTGTGTCGTGGGGCCGCGCTGCCCCGCTTGGGATCCAACAGCGTAGGCAGCGGGACCCGAAGAGGGAATGAGCGGCGTCACAGCCGGGCGCCCGGGTTCCCGACGGAACCCGGCGCCCGGCCGCTCGGCCCGGAGCCTGCTCCTGCGGAGTCAGGACTTGCCGCGCCCTGTGATGAGGTCGCGTGCCCGGTCCACCAGGCCGGCGCCCGGGGCGAGGAGCTTGTTGGCGGGCGGGGTGTTCGGGGCGGCGGGGTGCGGGCGGGTCGGGGCCAGGGACTTGGCTCGGCGGATCTTGTCCCCGAGGTCGTTCAGTGCCTCGGGAGAGCAGGACCGGCGCAGCATCGGGAAGAGGTGCTCCTCCTCGTCCTGGACATGCGCGGAGACCTCGTCCATGAGCTCCCGCAGCAGCGGGCTCATCTTCGGATCGTCGGTGTCCGTCTTCTCCAGCTCCTTGAGGAGCTTCTCGACCCGGCCGTGGTCCGCGATCTCCTTGTCCGCGATCCGGTCTCCGCCGTCGATGTGCTCGCGTACCGCCGGGTACAGGTACTCCTCCTCGGCGATCGAGTGCCGTACCAGTTCGATCGTGACCTCGTCCACCACGTCACGGAGTTCCTGCCCGCCGCCCGGCATCGCCTGGATCCGGGCGAACATCTCCTCGACCTCCCGGTGGTCGGTCACCAGTTCCGCGATAGCGTCTCCGCCGTGCCCCATTGTCTGTCCGCCTCTCGCTGGTCATATCTGGGTCGGGTCGGTCCCGCCCAGCCGACAGTGGTTCCCCATCCGGACGGACCCTGCGCCACTCGGGGCGATGTCCACTCGTATGTCCACCCGGTCGGGTGCCTCCGTCATTCGGGAAGGTGCGTACGAACCGGCGCCCTGACCGTGTGTGCGACGGCGTGGCAGAGCACTACCGGCGCGCGTGCGAGGGCGGTCAGCCCTCGCCTCGTACGACGTTCCAGTCGCTCCCCTGCCGCAGCTGCGCCGAGTTGTTGTGAGCGTCGCGCGTGCGCAGGCCCGTACGCCTCGCCCGCGCAGGCGACGCGCCCGCGCCCAGCCGGTCTCGGCTCGGTGAACGACGATCGGACTACTGGCTTGCGTGGTCACGCCGGCTCATCTTCCTTCTGGCTCAGACCTGTTGAGGTCTGGTCCATGCGACCTTGTCGTCTCCGTTGCTCTTCTCGTCCCGAGTGTCCAACGGGCCCGGCGTGAAACCCGGTTCGAGTCCGGCGGGGCGCGCTGCGGGTCATGGCATGAGCCGGTCCTGTTGGCCGGCGCGCCACTCCGCGAGGAGCACGGTCGCGTCGTCGTCGAGACGGCCCGCGTGGTGTTCGACGACCGCGTGCATCAGTCGGCGCAGGGTCTCGTGGAGCGTCTGGTGGCCGGAGTGGTGTCGGACGATGAAGTCGACGAAGCGGTCCCGGCCGAATTCGCGTCCCTCCACGTCCCGGGCCTCGACGATGCCGTCGGTGTACAGGAGGAGCCGGTCGCCGGGCTGCAGCTGGTGGTGGCGCACGGTGACGGGCAGGTCGAGTCCGGTGCCCATCGGGGCGGCGGGCGGGCAGGACAGCTCGAAGGCCCACCGGCCGTCGCGGATCACAAGTGGCAGGTGGTGCCCGCGGTTGATCCAGGTCAGTGTTCCCTTGTCGAGATCGAGGTCGGCGAGGATGCCGGTGACGTAGCGGCTGGCGCCGAAGTGGGAGGTCAGCAGGTCCTCGATGGCCTGGCTGGTCTCGACGAGCGAAGCGCCCTGGCGCCGGGCGGCGCGCGAGGCCGCGACGGCCAGGGTGGTGGTCATTCCGGCGGTGGTGTCGTGTCCCATGGCGTCGAAGACGGACAGGTGCAGTGCGCTGCCGCTGACGGCGTAGTCGAAGGCGTCACCGCCCACCTCGTAGGCCGGCTCGATCATGGCGCCCAGGGTCACCTCACGCCCTGCGTAGGCGGACGGCGGCATCAGGTTCCACTGCAGCTCCGCGGCCACGTCCATGGGCTCCGTCCGCACCAGCCGGGCGAAGGAGTCGCTGAAGGACCGCTTGCTCAGCAGCAGCAACGCCACCAGCGAGGCCAGATCGCGAAGGTCCAGCCGAAGGTCTTCCCGATCGCCGTCGGCCGTGTCCGCCCGCAGGACACCGATCCGTGCGACGCCGTCGGTCACCGGGACCCACCAGCGCCGACGCCCCTCGTGAGCGGCTTCGGCGACCATCGCGACGCGTTGGTAGGCGCGGCCGGGCACGGTCGTGTCGATGTTCAGCCGTTCACCGCCGTCGCCCGCGTCGTCTCCACGGCCCGTGAGCTGCCGTAGTGCCTTCTCCTGAAGATCCACCGCGAAGACGGCGACGTCCCGCAGACCGACGCGCGCCGCGTGCGAGGCGATGAGGCCGGGCAGGTCGTCGAGAGTCGCCAGGTGAGCCGCCTGCATCAGCTCACGCAGCATTCGTCCGCTGTTTGCAGGGGTCGACATGGTTTGCTCCGGTGCCGCACCGTATGCGACACCGGCCGAGTACCCGGGTCGGCTCAGCCCGAGACCGCGTCCTCGACGGTTTCCCGTACGTCCGGTACGGCATCGGCTCCGGTGATCTGGAGAACGCGGAGCAGTTGGGGCGGCGGCGCTGCCACGCGCAGTGCCGTGGCGCGGTGGATGCCCAGCAGGAGGTTTCAGTATGCCCGAGGTTCCGCGAGGTGCGGTGACGGCCGCTCGCGTCGCGTACGTGCGCCGCCGCCGCAGGTCGCGGCGGTGCAGGAGTCGTTCGGCAAACGGGCCCCGACCGCCCGGAAGGGTACTGCACAACCGGGTGAGCTGCTGGAAGGTACGAGAGGTTGCGGCACGCACGGTCAACAAGGAACGGGCCAGGTCGGGCGAGTCCAAGACCTCACGCCGTGACCCGAAGGCGGCATCCCAGCGCGGCGGCCAACGCTCGCACGGCGGAGTGGGAGGGCAGACCAAGGACCAGCTGTATCAAGGGGCCGAGAAGGGGCGGTCGGGAGTCAGGGCGCTTTGTCTGCGCGCAGCGCCGTGGCTCCCTCGCGCCAGGCCCTGAGGAGCCTGGCGGCCAGGCGGTCCTCCAGGAATGTGGTGGCGAGGATTCCGAACACCACGTCGGTGTCCAGGTGCGGCTCGCTCTCCAGGAGTCCGCCTACGACGTCACGCCGTACGACCTGTTCGTGGACGGCGTCGGCTTCGATGTGTTCGGTGTAGAAGCGTACGGCCGCGGGGCCTGCGCCTGTGCGGCGCATCGCCTCGGCCAGGCGGCGCGAGGCCGGGGACGACGTCACTTCCACGGCGGCGAAGTGCCCGACGAGTGCGGCGCGCAGCGAGCGGTGCAGACCGAGCAGGGACATCAGGTTGACGGTGGCGAGGGCCTCGGCCGGTGCGGCGTCGACGTACCGGCCGTACGCCGTGTCCAGGCCGAGGTCCGCCATGAGGGCGGCGAAGAGTTCCGCGTGGATCTCGTCGGCACGTCCGGCCCCGAACTCGTCGTACTCGACGGCGACCATGGCCGCCTTGGCGCGCCCGTGCAGCCGTGGGATGACCCAGGCGTGCGGGTCGGCCTCCTTGAGGTGGTAGAGCGAGCGCAGTGTGGCGTACTCCCGCAGGTGCTGGAGGGTGCCTTCGGCCTGGAGGAAGTGGGAGACGCTGTCCTCGGGGTCCGTGGCCGGTTCGACCTGGAGTTCGGCCAGCGCCCGCGTGGCGGTGCCGGCGCCGGCCACGGGCACGTCGGTGCGGAGCGCGTTCAGGAAACGGTCCTCCAGGGCAGCGCGGACGTTCAGCAGTCCGCTGTTCCATTCCAGGTTGTCGGGGACGCCCTCGAAGCTGCGGTAGTGGAGTTCGTAGAGGGTGTAGAGGGCGAGTTGGAGATCGTCGCCGTATGGGGCGCAGTGCGCCGGGGATGGCGCGCTCGCCGGATCCCCACCGCGCAGGGCGGCTGTCACAGCGGCTGACAGCGGACCGCGGGGCTCGGGCAACGGCGGAGAAAGGCGACCGGTCATGGGGCATCGCCTTCACCGGGGCGCTTGCCGCGGCAGCGGTGGCTGGTGTCGCACCAGGGGAAGATCCGGCTGCGACGGCACGTGCAGACGGCCACCAGGAAACGATTCGACGACGACACCTCGCCGTCCTCACCCACAACCTCGACCGGGCCCTCGACGAGGAGGGGGCCGTCGCGCTGGACACGAATGCGGCAGGGCCGCTCAGGCGAGTTCGGCACGGATCACCACCAGTTCCTCGAATGTGCCGTCGGCTGCCAGCCCGCGTTCGCGCAGCCAGTCGAGGCGGGAGCGCAGGACCCGTCCGAAGGGCAGCCGGGTCCGGTCGACGACCTGGGCGCGCAGCCCTGCGGCGGCCAGGCGGGTGAGCGTGGCGCCGGTGCCACACAGGTGCGAGTGCACGATCAGAAGCGTTCCCGCCGGCCGCAGGACTTTCGGCGCGGTGTCGCAGATGCGGTCGATCAGAAGGCGACCGTCCGTGCCCGCGTCCCAGGCCCTGGCGAAGCCCCTGGGCGGCGCGCCGCTCGGGGCGGGCACGTAGGGCGGGTTGGCGATCACCAGGTCGAAGCGTCGGCCGCCGGGCACCGCCGTCGTCAGGTCGCCGTGGCGCACCCGCAGGCGCTGCCCGTTGAGCAATGCGTTGATCCAAGCTACGACGACGGCCCGCCAGGAGATGTCGACCGCGGTTACCCGGCCGCCGAGCCGGGCCGCCGCCACCGCGAGCACGCCGCTGCCGGTGCCCAGCTCCAACACGTCCGTCTTCTCCGTGATCCGTTCCCGGCACAGCGCCCGCCCCAGCAGCCGGGTATCAGCCTGAGGGGCGTACACGCCTCGGGGGACCCAGCAGCGGAGCGGCCGGGCGGCGGTGAGAGGGGCGGCTGTCACGGTGTCCTCCTCAGCCGGACCTCCGCCTCTGCGCCGGAGATCTCGCAGCCGATCACGCGTGCCTGCACGAGCACTCCGATGCCGGGGAGGTTCTGGGTATCGAAGGTGCGCGGACCGGGTTTCCCTCCGCTCAGGCCGGAAACCCCGCGCCGCGTCACAGGTCACGCTTCTCCAACGGCCTCATGGTGGGCCCCTTGGAACTGTCCGCTCTCGTCGCGGTGGCCGGTGCATCGGTGTCCGCCGAGCCGCACCACGGCGCCGTCGCCGCCCCGGGCAGCCGTGGCTCCGGGCGGGCACCCCACGGTCCGGGGTGGGCGGGTCTCCATCCCGCCTCACTTCGACATCCAGGCATCGCCTCTGGCGTGCCGCACCGGTCGCGGGTCGATTGCCATCGTCACCGGCCTCCCATGGTGCGTCGTGTGCCACGGGGGTACTCGACGACCAGTCCGGACGACAAGGGCGGGCTGAGCGCCCGCTTCGACACAACGGAACGGAGTGATGAGACGATGGCCAGCGCCACAGAGACCGGAAGCATCACCGGAACCCAGGACAAGGACTACGACCTTCTCTGGTACGTCGAGAGCTGCCTGGAGAACACCCTTCGGCTGGACACCTACATCAAGGACGCCGAGCGGGCCAAGGACGAGCAACTGGTCGAGTTGTTCACCAAGGCGCAGGCTGACAGCCGTAAGGGCGCAGAACTGGGGAAGGCACTGCTGCGCAGCCGCTTGAGCGGCTGATTTCGCATACGGACAGGAGCCTCTCTTCAGGCCCGTCCGGCCCACGCTCTCGGCGGCTCGAAGGCAGAACCAGGGCCCGAAGCCGAGGTCCTGGGCTCCCGGGGTCTCGGCTTTTTCCACCCCTCATGTTGAGTGTTCCGGCCGGCGGGAAGGTTACGACCTGGATCGCGGGGCTTGATCGAGGCTGCTCTGCAGCCGACCCGAGGTCCCGTTCTGTACTTCATCCGGACTGCCGACCCAAGCGGCTTGATCTTCGGTCTGGCGGTCCGCCTGTCTGCCGTCCGCCTGTGCCACCGGATTCCAGCAGCACCCGGAGTCATCTTCCGGCCCGTCACGGGTATCCGTCTGCGATGTGATCGCGAGCCTCGCGTGAAAAGCTGGGTATGAGGCTTGTCCAGACGTGACGAGTGGCGGAGGACGACGTGGACTGGGGTCGGTTCGCGGAGCAGATGGCGTCGATGGCGCGGGATCTTCTGGCACAGGACTCGGTCGATGCCACACTGCGGCGGATCACCGCGTCGGCCACCGAACTGGTCGACGGCTGTGACGCGGCCGGGATCCTCGTGCTGCACGACGCGCAGGTGGAGACGCTCGCCCCCACCCATCAGCTGGTTGTCGACAGCGACCGGCTGCAGCACGGGCTGGGGGAAGGGCCGTGCTACGACGCCGCTCGTACCTCGCAGGGTGATCGGGTCTTCCGCATCGCCGACCTCACCACCGAACACCAGCGCTGGCCCGCCTACGCGCCCCAGGCACGCAAGCTCGGCGTCGGCAGCATGATGGGCTTCCTGCTGTTCACCGAGGAGGAAGACCTCGGCGCGCTGAACCTCTACTCCCGCGAGCCCGGCGCGTTCACCGAGGCCAGTGAGCTGGCGGGATGGCTGCTGGCCTCCCACGCGGCGGTCGCCTTCTCCGCCGCCCGTACCCACGCCCAGCTGGAAGGGGCCCTCGCCACCCGTCACGCCATCGGCGAGGCCATGGGCATCGTCATGGGCAGTCACCACCTCACCGAGGAGGAGGCGTTCGACGTGCTGCGCCGTTACTCCCAGGAGAACAACATCAAGCTCCGCGAGGTCGCGCGCCGGGTCTGCGAGGCGGGCACCCTGTCGGGCCCCCGGGTTAGCGGCTCCTCCGGCACTTCGGCTGAACCAGAGAAGCCTGGGCCGGGCCAGTCCCCAGGGGAACGCTGCTGAAACCGGCTTGCCCACCAAGTCCCCCGCACAACCGCGCCCACACCTGCACCGGCGGACCGGACCGAACGGCGGCCCTGCTCCGGCTCACAGGCTTGCGAGCAGTTGCGGTGACAGCGTCTTGATCATGGTGTTGGTCCAGCGCAACTGGCGCAGGGTTCGAGGGTGACAGGCGGCGGCGAGGTCGAGCAGTTCGGCGTCCCCGGCGGCCTGTGCGACCTGGGCGAGCATCTCCCAGCTCAGTGAGTTCTCGGTGGCGGCGAGGTGCAAGTCACGCAGGTCCCGCAGCAGGAGCAGACCGGGATTGGGCTGCCGGCCAAGGGTTCGGCCGAGGGGCTCGCGTACGGTCGCCATAGGAGGGGCGGCCTCCGGTTGGTCCGTGGGGCCGGGTAGATGCAGGTCGTGCGGTTCGGCGGCGTGGGCGATGCGTTCGGCGTGTTCGTGGGACCAGCGGGCGATGTCCCTGGCGACGTGGTGGAACTCGTGCTCGACGCGATGGCGGTCGGCTGCGGCGAGGAGTTCCCGTTCCAGGGCGCGTTCGCCGTCGTGCAGGGTGCGCAGGACGATCTGGATGCCGGTCACGGTTCGCCTCCACTCTGGCCGGCCACGGCCGCTGGGCCACCCGCTGTCGGCGGGATGTGCCGCGGGTCCGCCGGGGCGGACGCAGTCGTGGTCGGAGCCGGGCTGCCGGTTCCGTCGCCGTGTTCGACGAGGGTCAGGCGGGCGGCGGCGGTCTTGAACAACGGCTGCTTGGAGACGGGATCCCAGTCGGTGACCGTCGTCTCGTTGGCGGCACGGCCCCCGTTGGTGCCGGGGCGGTGGCCTTCGGGAGTGTCCCAGTAGCCGTAGTGGAACGGCAGGAACACCATGCCGTCGCGGATGCCGGTGATCCGCAGCCGGCCGCGCACCGAGCCGCGCGGGCTCGTGACCTCGACCAGATCGCCCTCGGCCACATCGTGCCGCAGCGCCTCGGCGGCGGAGACCTCCACCCACACCTCCGGAGCGGCGGCGTTCAGTTGCGGGGTGCGGGCGGTCTTGGTGCGGGTGTGGAAGTGGTAGAGGGTCCGGCCGGTGATCAGCTGGAGGGGAAAGGTCTCGTCGGTCCTCTCGTGGGGCGGGACGTATTCGGCGGCCTTGAGTACCGCCTTGCCGTCGGGGTTGAGGGCGCGGTACTCGGTCTCGGAGACGGCCGCGCCGGTCAGCAGGTCCCTGCCGTAGGTCTCGCAGTCGTCGGGGGCCGCCCAGGAGATGCCGTCGGTGTAGAGCCGTTCGGTGCCGTCCGGGGCGGCCTCGGTGCAGGGCCACTGGATACCACCGGCGTCGCGCAGCCGGTCGTATGTGATCCCGGTGTAGTCGCAGGGCCTGCCGCGGCTGCACTCCTGCCACGCCTCGAACGCCGACTCGGCGTCGTGCCAGCCGATCAGCGGGCGGTCGTCCGTGTCGCGGAAGTCCATCCGGCGGGCGTAGTCGAGGAGGATGTCCAGGTCCGGGCGGGCCTCGCCCGGCGGGTCGACGGCCTTCTCGCAGAGGTGGACGGTGCGGTCGGCGTTGGTGAGCGTGCCGGTCTTCTCCGCCCAGGTCGCCGCGGGCAGGACCACGTCCGCGAGTTGCGCGGTCTCGGTGAGGTACAGGTCCTGTACGACGGTGAAGAGCCGTGCCTGGCCGAGGATCTCCCGGATCCGGTGGAGGTCGGGGAGGGAGACCAGAGGGTTGGTGCCGGTGATCCACAGCATGTGGAGGGAGCCCTGTTCGGCGTAGCGGAAGATCTGCATGGCGGGGGTGGGCGGGGCGTAGTGCGGGATGCGGGAGGGGTCGACGTTCCAGATCCTCGCGAGGTCCTCGACGTGGGTGTCGTTCTCCCAGTTGCGGAAGCCCGGCAGGTCGCCATTGGCCCCGCACTCGCGGGTGTTCTCGGCGCTGGGCTGGCCGTTCATCTGCAGGACCCCGCAGCCGGGGCGGCCGAGCATGCCGCGGACCAGCTGGAGGTTGTTGACCTGGCACGCGGCGGCGGTGGCCTGGTGGGACTGGTAGACGCCCTGGAGCACGGTGGACAGCAGCCGCTCGGCGCCGCCGAGGATTTCGGCGGCCTCGGTGATCTTCCGGGTCGGCACGTCGCAGATGCGGGCGGCCCAGTCCGGGGTGGTGTCGGCGACGCGTTCGGCGAGTTCCTCGAAGCCGACGGTGTGCGCGTCGACGAAGTCGCGGTCGATCCGTCCGGTGCGGATGATCTCGTGCAGCAGGGCGTCGAGCAGAGCCACGTTGGTACCCGCGCGGGGTGCGAGGTGGACGGCCGCGCGGCAGGCGACCGGGGTGGGACGCGGGTCGACGCACACGAGACGGGGCGGATCGGGGCCCGCCAGGCGGTCCAGGACCCGCATCCACAGCACGGGCTGCGTCTCGGCCATGTTGTGCCCGAACAGGGCGATGACGTCGGCGTGGTCGATGTCCGTGTAGGAGGCGGGCTGGCCGTCGCAGCCGAAGGTCTCCTTCAGCGCCTCGGCCGCGGTGGCGGTGCACAGGCGGGTGTTGCCGTCGAGGTGGTTGGTGCCGATGCCGGCGCGCGCGATCACCGCCAGCGTGTAGTACTCCTCCAGGAACAACTGACCGGTGGTGTAGAAGCCGATGGCGCCGGGGCCGCTCTCGTCCAGCAGTTCCCTGGTCCGGTCGGCGATCCGGTCCATGGCGGTGTCCCAGCCGCAAGGGACCAGACGGCCGCCGTCCCGGAGCAGGGGAGTGGTCAGCCGGTCCTTTGCATGGTTGGCCTGCCAGCCGAACAGGTCCTTCGGTCCGAGCCGGCCGTGGTTGACCCGGTCGGCGGGCCGTCCGCGCACCCCGACGATCCGGTCGTGGGCGACCGCGACCTCCATGGCATCCCCGTTGGAGTGCAGCAGGGAGGCGGTGGGGACCCAGCGCTCCACGGCGTCTGCCGTGGTGCCGGGCTCGAGGTACGAGTCGACCCGCACCGGCCAGGCTTCACCGCGACCGTAGGGGGCGCGGTCGCCCCAGGGCCGCGCTATCCGGTCCACCTTGGGCCGCATTGGCCTCACCCTCAACGGCCGAGGGCGTTCTGCAGCTGCTTCTTGGTCATCGAGGAGCGGCCGTCGATATTGCGCTTCTTCGCCTCCTCGTAGAGCTGGTCCTTGGTCGGTCCCTGCGCACCGCTGTGCGAGCGCTGCCCGCCGCGCTGGTACGCGGACTTGGGGTCACGGGTCGAGGTCTTGCTCGCGGTCTTCGACTCGCCGGACCTCGCCCGCTCCTTGTTGACCGTCCGCGCGGCGATCTCCTTGGCCCGTCCGGCGGACTCGCCCCGGTCCTGGGCGCTCTTCTTGATGTGTTCGTACTGTCGTTCCCGCTTGGAACTCGATCCGGCAGGCATGCTGCTCCTCCTTGCCGTACTCGAAGAGACTGGACGGCGCCGCTACCTCAGGGGTGATCGGATCGCTGGTCCGGAGGCACTCCGCCGCCTTCGGTCCTTCCCCCTCTCCCGTCGGGGGGGCTGAGGTCAACGTTTCGAGTTCCCCGAAGCTGCCGTTCGACCCGCGAACCCTCCGCTGCGCGTCAGCCGGTGAGCAACACCTCCCGGACCGCCCTGACGCGCAGCTCCTCCAGCGTGTTCATCTGCCGTACGGCCCGTGCGATCAGTCCGTCGAGCTCCTGCTCGTCGATGCGGCCGTCCGCCTCCGCCAGGGCACGCAGCGTGCGCCAGCCGAGTTCCTTGCCCTTCACCCCCAGCCGGAGGAACTCAAGTTCGATCACCAGCGTCAGAGGTGAACGCCTGCAGAGGCGCCCATTGCTCTTGAGACGCCCCAGGCGCTCGGCCGCGCCGGATGCCGCGACCTTGTAGCGGCGCCGCGGCACGCCCAGGCTCCGCATGATGCGCAGCAGGCTCGCGCGGTCCTCGGCGATCTCGCCGGCGAGATGCCGCAGCGGTTCCGCGTAGGGCGGGTCGCGATGCGAGCGGGCCGCGAACCGGGAGCGTCCGGCTCCGACCGTGGCACCTGCCAGATGGTCGTTGAGGTAGATCCCGAGCAGGTCCGTGCGGGCCCTGTGGATCTGCGGGCGGGTGCCCGGCATCGGTGTCTTCATGGTCGGTCCCTCTCGCTTCTCTCCGCCCACGTGCGGCGGTGTTGCACGAGTACCCGTACGGGCCCGTCCGGCCCTTCGGCTTCGGGGGACAGGGCCACCGGGCGCCGCTCCCGGCGGGAGCCGTCCGACCCGTCTGCCTCAGCTGTGGCCGTCGGGGTGCAGGACCACCTTGGTCCAGCCCTCGTCGTGCGAGACGATGAAGCCCGGCTCGGCCCGGCCTCCGGCGATCAGGTCGCGCAGGGCTCGGTTGTACCGCCTCACCGGGGCCTGGCCGCTCCTTTCACGCCGCTCCGGTCCGCGGACCGGAAGGCGGCTGAGCGGGGTGGTGCCGGTTCGTGCCGGGTCCCCGCGCGCGATTCCGGTGAAACGGGCCGAAAGGGATGGGGATGTCGGGTCGACCCCGAACATGCCGGTGCGTGTCACCACGGCAGGACGGGAACTCGGCGGCCATGAACACCGAGCAAGGACTCCGCGGGTCGTACTGGATCGAGACCGCCCCGGGCGGCGAGCCCACTCTCCCGCCGTGCGGGGATCTCGCCGTCGAGGTCGCGGTGATCGGCGGCGGTGTCGCGGGGCTCAGCACCGCCTGGGAGCTGGCCCGGCGAGGCCACGAAGTGGCCGTACTGGAGGCGGACCGGATCGCCGCCGGGGTCACCGGCCACACGACGGCCAAGCTGACCGCGCTGCACACCCTGGTCTACGACCACTTGCGCCGCACCCGTGGCCGCGAGGGCGCACGGCTGTATGCCGACTCGCAGTCCGCGGCGATCCGCCGGGCCGCCGAGATCGTGGCCGACCTGGAGATCGAGTGCGAGTGGGAGCAGGCGGCCGCCTGCACATACGTGGAGAATCCGCAGCGCGTGACACAGCTGCGGGCAGAAGCCGAGGCGGCGCGCGAGGCGGGCCTGCCGGCCGAGTTCGTCACCGAAACGGAGCTTCCCTACCCGGTGGCGGGCGCCGTACGGGTGACCGGCCAGGCGCAGTTCCATCCCGTGAAGTACCTGCGTGCCCTGGCCGGCGACCTGCGTCGCCGCGGCGGCACCGTGTACGAGGGGACGCGCGTCACCGGCCTCACCGAAGGCGAACCCTGCGTCCTGGCGACCGACGCGGGAGTGTCGGTGCGGGCACGCGAGGTCATCGTCGCCACCCACTACCCCGTCTTCGACCGGGCCCTGCTCTCCACCCGTCTCTCCCCACGCCG
This sequence comes from Streptomyces sp. HUAS 15-9, assembly GCF_025642155.1. Taxonomy (NCBI): domain Bacteria; kingdom Bacillati; phylum Actinomycetota; class Actinomycetes; order Kitasatosporales; family Streptomycetaceae; genus Streptomyces; species Streptomyces qianjiangensis. Next base: position 7,175,145 of record NZ_CP106798.1, read on the forward strand.
CGAACTGGTCGTCGCGGGGACCGTCGACGCGAACACGGCGCCCCGCGACATGTACATCACGCCCGAGCAGAACACCCGGTCCGTGCGCAGCGCCCCCTGCACCGACGGGAAGCGTCTGCTGCTCGTCACCGGCGAGCACTTCACCCCCGGTGCCCCCGGCATAGCCGACGTCGAAGAACGCCTCGCCCGGCTGGCCGCCTGGGCCACCGACCGCTTCCCCGACCTGACACCCACCCACCGCTGGGCCACCCAGGACAACGATTCCACCGACACCGTCCCCCTCGTCGGTCCCCTCCACCCCGGCGGCCACCACACCTACGTGGCCACCGGGTTCGGCGGCTGGGGCCTGAGCGGCGGCATCATGGCCGGCCTGCTGATCGCCGACCTCGTCGAGGGCCGGGAGGTCGCATGGGCGGGCCTGTACGACCCGCGTCGACTGGGTTCCGTGGTCCGCGAAGGCATGTCCTTCCTCAAGCACCAGGCCCACGTGGCCAAGCACTTCGTCGGGGACCGGCTGCCGCCCGTCACCGCACCCACCTCCGGGGACCTCGCCCCCGGAGACGGAGCAATCCTGCGCGTGGGCGGCCACCAGTGCGCAGTCCAAAGGGACGACAGCGGTCAGCTCCACGCCGTCTCGGCCCGCTGCACCCACCTCGGCTGCCTCGTCGCCTTCAACCACGCGGAGCAGGCGTGGGAGTGCCCGTGCCACGGTTCCCGCTTCGCTCCCGACGGTCGCATCCTCCAGGGTCCCGCAGTGCGGCCGCTGGAGAAACGAGAGGTCTGAGTGTCATGGAACGGGCAGCCCTGTTCGACGTGGACGGAACCCTCGTCGACACCAATCATCTGCACGTGGTCACCTGGTGGGAGGCATTCCGCCGGGCCGGGCACCGGGTGCCGACGCACGCCATTCACCGTGCGGTCGGGCTCGGTTCCGAGGACCTCGTCGCCCATCTGCTCGGCGAGGGCGAAGAATCAGCCCTGGCCCCCGGCGAGGCGGAGGACCTCAGCACCGCGCACAAGATCCTCTACGCCCAGTACTTCGAGCGGCTGACCGCGCTGCCGGACGCGGGCCGTCTGCTGCGAAGGCTGGCCGACGACGCCTGGACGGTCGTCCTCGCCACCTCGGCGAGCGACGACGAACTCGCCGCTCTGCGGCGGGCGATAGACGCGGACGACGCCATCGAGGCGACAGCGAGCGCCGACGACGTCTCCGAGGGCAAACCGGCGCCCGAGCCCGTCGAACGGGCGCTCGAGCTGGCCGGCGTACCGGCGGAGCGCGCCGTCTTCGTCGGCGACACCGTGTGGGACATGCGGGCGGGCACCCGTGCGGGCGTGCGGTGCGTGGCGCTGTTGTGCGGCGGCATTCCCCGCGCGGACCTGGAGGAGGCCGGCGCCGACGCCGTCTTCGCCGACCCGGCCCAGCTGCTCGCCGAACTGGCACGCAGTCCGTTCGCCTGACACCGTCGTCACGTCCACTGCGCAGGGGCGCCTGCGCTCCGTACTGACCTGCCGGGTCACTGGGCATCCTGGAAGCCGACTTCCTTCGCGAGGACGATCCTGGCGCCCATGTTCCGCTCCATCATCTCCAGCGCGGCTTCCGCAAGATGGGGATGGATCGAGGCGACGGCGTCTCTCGGCACCGTGACCTCCAGATGACGGATGTGGGCGTCCAGGGCGGAGTACAGGACGCACTGCTCGGTGACCTGACCGGTCAGGACCACCGTTTGGACGTTCAGGTGCCACAGCAGATAGGACATGGGGGTGTCGTAGAAGACCGAGTGCCGGGCCTTCACCACGAAGAGTGACGCGTCGTCGGGCCGGATCGGCTCGACCAGGCCGGCGTGCGGGCGGGACAGCGCGGTATCGACCAGTTCCCCGTGGTGGGAGCGCCAGAGCCCGAAGTTGTCGTTCGCGTAGATCACCGGTACGCCCGCGTTCCGGGCCCGGCCGATCAGATCCGCCAGCACGGGCACGACCCGCTCGGCGGCGGGTGCCAGCAGCTCGGCGTCCTCATGGTCGTAGGTGTTGATCATGTCGATCACGACGAGCGCGCTGCGGTCCGTCTTTCCGGGTCCGGGCACGGTGTCCACCACCTCGCGCGGTCAGTCCCGCAGCCTCGGCAGGACCTTGGTGCGGTAGAAGTCGAAGAAGCCCTGCTGGTCCTTGCCGATCTGGCTGACGTACACGCCGTCGAACCCCGCGTTGACGAATGCCCTCAGTGCCTCGACGTGCGCGTCCGGATCGTCGCCGCACGGCACCGTCTCGGCAACCTGTTCCTCGGTGACCAGCCGTGACGCCTGCTCGAAGTGGCTCGGGGTGGGCAGGACCTGGGCGAGTTCGCCGGGCAGCTGCTCGGTGGCCCACAGGCGGTGCGCGGTGCGGACCGCCTCCCGTTCGTTCGTCCCCCAGCAGACCTTGAGTCCGCCGTAGACCGGCTTGGTGCCGCCGCCACCGCGCCGGAAACGCTCCACCAGGGACTCGTCCGGCACCATCGTGATCAGCCCGTCGCCGATGCGCGCGGCGACCTCGGCGGCCTGCGGGCCGAAGGCCGAGACGTCGATCGGTACCGGTTCGTCAGGCAGCGTGTACAGGCGGGCGTTCTCCACGGTGTAGTGCTTGCCGTGGTGGCTGGTCTGCTCGCCGGTGAACAGCTGCCGGATGATCTGGAGGGCCTCCTCCAGCATCTCCATCCGTACCGGTGCCTCCGGCCAGACCGTGCCGAGGATGTGTTCGTTGAGCGCCTCGCCGGTGCCCACTCCCAGCCGGAAGCGCCCGCCCAGCTGTACCGCGCCGGTCGCGGCCGCCTGGGCGATGACGGCGGGGTGCGTCCGCACGAGCGGGCAGGTCACCGCCGTTTCCACGGGCAGCGAGACCGCCTGCGAGAGAGCGCCGATCACCGACCACACGAACGGGCTCTGCCCTTGGCTGCCGTTCCACGGGTGGTAGTGGTCCGATATCCACAGCGACTCGAAACCGGCCTGTTCGGCCATTCGCGCCTGCTCGACGAGTTCCGCCGGGCGATGCTCCTCACACGCGAGGAAGTATCCGAAGCCGGTCATCGTGCCTCCTGAACCGCGGGCCGATCGGGGGTGACCGCAGCCGAGTACCCGATGGGCACGAGCTTGCGCATGGTGTCGCCGACCGGAGGAGGGGTACCGGGGAGGCGTGGCCGAAGGGCCCCCGGAGGGCCCGAAGGCCCCGGTCGAAGGTCTTGTCACTGTCACGGAGGTTTCCATGACACTGCGCGCTCTGCCCCGTACGGCCTGGCTGGGCTGGCGGCACCCAGACGACCTGCGGATCCCGCTCCGGTCGACCGAGGCGGAGGACGCCGGCCGGCGCTTTCTGCTCTACGGCCTTCTCCCGTTGTGGGTGGTGCCCGGCCTCGCGGACTGGTGGATGCACCGGCGGACCCGGATCGAACACACCAGCGGCACCAAGGAGTCCGTGGTCCACGCGCTCATGATGACCGAGGCCGGTGTACCGGTGCTCATGGGCCTGCTCGCGCGGATCAACCCACTGGTGCTCACCACGATGGGCGGCGCTGCCCTCGCCCATGGCGCGACGGCCGTGTACGACGTGTCGCTGGCCGTCGGCGAACGCGAGGTGCGGCCCGTCGAGCAGCACATCCACAGCTTCCTGGAAGTGCTGCCGCTCACCGCCCTGTCGTTCACCGCCTGTCTCCACGCCGACCAGGTACGCAAGACCCTTCGGGGCGGCCCGGACCGCCAGGACTGGCGGCTGCTGCCCAAGGAGCATCCGCTGCCGGCCGCGTACCTGGCGGGGCTCGCCGGGATCATCGTGGCCGGGGTCGTCGTGCCGTACGCCGAAGAACTGCGGCGCTGCCTGCGCACCGCGTCGCGTGAAGGGACCCGTCGATGAGATCCGGACAGGGCGCGGCAGACGCCCCCGACCTCCGGGTGGCCGCCCGGGATCCGGTCCCGCCCGGACCGGATCAGCTTCCGCCCGACCGCAGCCAGGCCATCCTGGAGGCCGCCAAGCAGGTGGGGCCATCCTGAAGCGCGCCGGGCACAAGTTCGCGCTCGCCGGGAGCGTGGCGGTCTACGCACACGGCGGTAGCGGCACACTCCAGCACGACGCCGACTTCTGCGTGCTACCAGAGGACGCCGAGGCGGTATCCGAGTCGCTGTGGTCGGCCGGTCTGACCGTGCGGTGCCGCCGGGGGGGGGAGACACCCTCTTATTAGGATTACTCACGCTTTTCGTTAAACTGTAGTATCCAAATTCAATGGTTGCCGCATTCGAGGCCATTCCGGCCACGCATGATGCCCTAAAGCGCAACGTGCAACATTACAAGCTATCCAACGTTTACACTTACAACCCCACTCGAATCCTGATCTTCATGTCGCACCGTAATGCCCGGCTGACCGTCTTCGGCAGGCGGATCCTGGTTGAACGGGGCGGTGGCGAGGTTCGTGCCGTAGCTCCAGTGCAGCAGCCGCAGCGCCACCGTGTCGGTACGGGCTCTGCGCAGCGACTCGGCCTGCGCCTTGCCGCGGCCCTCGGTGACGGCCTCGGCCAGGTTGGCGAAGACGACCGTCAGCCACAGCCACAGGCTGATGACCCAGGTGAACACGGCTGGATGCAGTAACGCCGACAGCGTGGTGAGGACCGCACCGACGGACACGACGAACAGCACCGGGTTCCTCACCAGGACGCGCGGGTGGAGCTTGCGCAGCGCCTCGGGGAATGAACGGACTAGCTGGGCGGGTTCGAACAGCCCGCTCGGAGCGCGCCGCCTCGCTCTTCCCTCCGCCCTTGGCCGGGGCGCGTGTTCGGGGTGTGACGACGGGGCCTGCTCGGGGGCAGCGGGAAGCATGGACACCTTCGTGCCTTGATGGTGGGCAGGGACTGTGGCCGCGGTCCGTGCGGTGCCGGGGCCCCGGCACCGCACGGTGGCGCACGAACGCCGGCGAGGAGGCGACGACAGGCGTTCTGCGCGCGTGCGTGCCCCCTCGGACACGCACCGGACCGCCTTCGCGTCACCGCGGAGTGGGGACTCCGCTCTCCGGGAGGGCCACTGACGTCCGTGGCCCCGGCGGCGGCCGACAGCGAATCTAGTCCCGCTCGCCGCTCCGATCGGGGTGGCGGACACGGAATTTGCGGCACTCATACGGCGCCGCGGGGGCCGCCGTCAAAGTGCCGTCAAACAAAGCTGGTTCGCCATCAGGGAGCCGTCAAGACGAGACAGGGGTGGCTGAATCCGGGCGCAGACTGATCAACAACGGGGGACGGGCGACCGTCCGTGGCGGTGACGTTGGAGGGACCGTGGCTCTCACGGCCGGATCAGCGCAGGGTTCTCGGACCGAGCAAGGAGCACCGCCACGGACGGCGGCCGCCCTACCAGGGGGCAGCCCCGGACCACGAAGACGAGGGTATTCGCGGACGGCCGGACCGGGTCCGGGGCTGCGCCTGGGGCAGCGAGCCGTGGCCGTGCGGGCCGCTCTGCGCCGCCGTTTCTGGGCCACCGTGCCCGCGTGGCTGCGCCTTCTGCGCGCGGTCACGCTCCTGCTCGCCACCACCGTGGCGGTGCTGCTGCTCGTCGCCGGGCTCGCCGTGAACGGCACCTGGGACAGCATCGCCGGACGGGACGCGCCGCGCACCACCAGCGCCGCCGACCTCAACCTCGCCCTGAACGACATGGACGCGCAGGCCGCCAACATCCTGCTGTCCAACGGCGACGCCGGGAAGGGGCACCTGGACACCCCCTACGACAAGGCGATCGGCTTCTACGGCAGCTCCCGGCGCGAGATCGGCCACGATCTGCGGACCCTCGCCGTCGCGGCCCAGGGCGACCGGTCCGCCGAGAAGACGGTGGAGAACCTGACCGACGACTTCGCCGAGTACCAGGAGCTGATCGGCCGCGCCCTGGAGAACGACGGGCACACGGGTGGCAAACCGGCTGCCCTGGCCGACTACCGCAAGGCGACCGACCTGCTGCAGGGCAAGCTGCTGCCCGAGTCACGCACCCTCGTCGCCTCCAACGACCGTGCCTTCGACGCCGAGTACACCGCCGCCCGCTCCCTTCTCTCCGCCCAGCTGGCCGCCGCCGCGCTGGGCGTCCTCCTGCTGGCCGTCCTCGGCCTTCTGCAGTGGTACCTGGCCCGCCGCTTCCACCGGATCCTGAACCCGGCCCTCCTTGCCGCCACCGTGTGCGCACTGCTGGCGGTGGCCCTCGGCGCGCAGATGCTCACCTCGTCGTCCGCGAACCTGCGCGGCGCCCGCCGTGACGCCTTCGACTCCGTCGTGGCCCTGTCCCGCGCGCGGGCCATCGCCTACGACGCCAACGCCGACGAGAGCCGCTACCTCCTCGACCCGCAGCGCCGCGGCCAGTACGCGCGGTCGTTCCTCACCAAGTCGCAGAAGCTGTACGGCATCCGGGGCGCGACCCTCGACACGTACGACGACGGGATGGCCGGCAGCTGGCGGGCGTACCAGGCGGACAATCAAGACCTGCGCTTCACCGGCGAGTTCCGGCGCGAGCTGGACAACATCACCTTCCCTGGTGAGCGGGCCGCGGCGGAGAAGACCGTGGAGACGTACGCCGTCTACCAGCGCGACGACCGCCATATTCGCACGCTGGTCGCGCAGAGGAAGGAAGGGCAGGCCGTGTCCTTCTGTATCAGCTGGCAGCCGGGCATGTCCAACGCCCACTTCGGTTCCTACATGGCCGCCCTGGACCAACTCACTGGCATCAACCGAGCCCACTTCGCCTCGTCAGTGCACGACGGCCGCTCGGCGGTGAGCGGCCTGCTGCCCTGGGCGGGCGGCCTGCTCCTCGCGGCCATGGCGCTCACCGCCCTGGGGCTGCGGCCACGGCTGGCGGAATTCCGCTGACCGGTCATCGGTGACTGAGGAGGGGGATCGCTCAGGCATCCGTGAGCCGGGCCTCTTCCAGATCGAGGGTGCGCTGGAGGCGGCGGCGGGTGGTGTCGCTGATGCGGTGGGCGTCGTACAGACGCTGCAGTTCCTCCGTCTCCACGGCGATCAGATCGCGGCGGAGCTGGCGGTAGACGAGGTCGGCCGACTCGGTGGCCGCGGCGTTGCCGTTGTTCTCGGCGAGGCGGTCGCGGGCGTCCTCCAGGCGGGCGTTCAGACCGCGACGGAGCCGGTCGAGCACGATGTCGGAGACGGCCTCCAGCTCGGCCAGCTCCTCCAGCCGGGCCAGCCCCGCGTGAGCCAGATGGGAGCGGGCCTCGGTCTCCTCGCGTTCGGTGTGGGCCGGCTCCAGGGCGATGCCGGAGGCGCGGACGACGGGGGCGAGGGTGAAGCCCTGGACGACCAGGGTGACCACGACCACGGAGGTGGTGAGCACGAGCACAAGCGGCCGGTCGGTCAGCGTGCTGCCGCTCTTGGTGACCTCGGGGATGGACAGGGCAGCGGCCAGCGGCATCACGCCGCGCGTGCCGGCCCAGGTGAGGACCATCGGGAGCCGCCAGTTCAGGCGGTGGATGCCGCCCTTGCGCTGCACGACCGCGGACAGCGGCGCGAGCCACAGCATCCGCACGGCGATGAGCGTGGCGGCGACGGCGAGGGCGTACAACGGCCAGGTGCGGTCGCCGTCGGCGAGCGCCCGTACCTCGGCCGGGAGGGCCAGCCCGATGAGGCTGAACACCACGCTCTCCAGGAGGAACACCACCGTGCCGTACACGGCGTGCAACTGGAGCCGAATGCGGGCGTTGGTGAGCCGGTCGCCCCGGCCGCCCAGGATCACCCCGGCGACCACGCACGAGGTCACTCCGGAGGTGTGCGCGGCCTCCGCCAGGAGATAGGAGGCATACGGGGTGACCAGCGCGATCACCGTCTCCAGCACCGGGTCCTCGGTACGGCGGCGGATCAACATGATCACTCCGGCGACCGCCGCCCCGATCACGGTGCCGCCGCCGGCCAGCAGCAGGAACTGTCCGCCGGCCGCGCCCCAGTTCGCCGCCGCCGACGCGATCGCGATACCCGCCGCCACCCGCACCAGCACCAGCGAGGTGGCGTCGTTGAACAGGCTCTCCGCCTGGACGAGTACCTGCACCCGGGGCGGGAGGGCGAGCCGACGGCCGAGCGCGGTCACCGCGACCGGGTCGGTGCTGGCCAGCACCGCGCCCAGCACGAACGCCATCTGCCAGGACAGCGGGGTGACTGTGGCCGCCACCACGGCGACGGCCGCCGCCGACGCCAGGACCAGACCGATCGCGAGGATCCCGACCGGTTTCCATACCGCCCGCAGCTCGCGCCACGGCATGTCCTCCGCGCTCGCATACAGCAGAGGCGGCAGCACCACCAGCCCGATGATCTCCGGGCTGATCTGGATCTCGGGAGTGCCGGGCAGCAGCGCGACGGCAAGACCGGCGACCACCAGCAGCGAGGGCGCGGGAATGCGCCACCGGCGCGCGAAGGTCGCCACCACGGTGGCCAGAATGACCAACGCAAGAACCGTCCCGACGCTCCGCATGCCGTTTCCCCCTGGGCTGAAAAAGGGAGCCGCCCTGGCTCCCCTGCCGACCAGACTTCCCGGCACACCGCTTTCACCCTATCGGCCCAGGTCACGTCAGAGCAGTGTCAAAGTGACCGGGATCGGCGCCAAGGAAACGCTAAGACGCATCCCGCACGGCTCCGGGAAGGGCTTCCTTAGGAGCAGCCCCCCTTCATCGTGGGGGAGTTGATCCAGTGAGCGGAGCGCGTCGGCGGCGATGAGTGACGTACGGCCCGGACGACTGAAGGTCTACCTCGGCGCGGCTCCAGGCGTCGGCAAGACCTACCGGATGCTCGACGAGGGGCGCCGCCGTGCCGCGCGCGGGGCGGACGTGGTGGTCGGCTTCGTGGAGTGCCACGGCCGCCGGTACACCGAGGCGATGCTCGACGGCCTGGAGGTCGTCCCGCGTGCCTCCTGCATGTACCGCGGCGGGGGCTTCGAGGAGATGGACCTGGCCGCGGTGCTCGCCCGGCGCCCGCAGGTGGCGATCGTGGACGAGTTCGCGCACACCAACGTCCCCGGGGACGGGCACAACGCCAAGCGGTGGCAGGACATCGACGCCCTGCTCGCCGTCGGCATCGATGTGATCACCGCGCTGAACATCCAGCACCTGGAGTCACTCAACGACGTCGTCGAGAAGATCACCAACGTTCCGCAGCACGAGACGGTGCCCGACGAGGTCGTACGCCGGGCCGGGCAGATCGAGCTGGTGGACATGCCCCCCGAGGGGCTGCGCCGCCGTATGGCGCACGGCAACATCTACGCCCCTGAGAAGGTCGACGCGGCCCTCGCCAACTACTTCCGGCCCGGCAATCTCACCGCCCTGCGGCAGCTGGCGCTGCTGTGGGTGGCCGACCGGGTGGACGAGGCGTTGCAGGAGTACCGCTCGCAGCACGGCATCGGTGGGGTGTGGGAGACCCGGGAACGGGTCGTCGTGGCCCTGACCGGAGGCCCGGAGGGCGACACGCTGATCCGGCGGGCGGCGCGGATCGCCGCCCGGTCGGCCGGCGGGGACCTGCTCGCGGTGCACGTGGCCCGCAGCGACGGCCTGGCCGACGGCGTCTCGGCCGCCTCGCTCGCCCGCCAGCGCAGGCTGGTGGAGGACCTCGGCGGCAGCTACCACTCGGTCATCGGCGAGGACGTGTCCACCACCCTGGTGGAGTTCGCCCGCGCGGAGAACGCCACCCAGCTGGTCCTCGGCACCAGCCGTCGCGGCCGGCTGCAGCGTTTCCTGACCGGACCCGGCACGGGCGAGACCGTGACCGAGCTGTCCGGCGACATCGACGTCCACCGCGTCACCCACGAACGGGCCGGACGCGGCACCCTCCTTCCCTCGCGCCGCCGCACGCTGTCCACGGCCCGGCTGATCGCCGGCCCCGTGGCCGGGCTGGTCCTGCCCGTGCTGCTCACGGCCGTGCTCGCCCAGGTGCGCGGGACGCTGGACCTGACCAGCGAGGTGCTGCTGTTCCTGCTCGCCGTGGTCGGTGTGGCCTGCATAGGCGGTGTCACCTCCGCGGTGATCGCCTCGGTGACGGCGTCGCTGCTGCTGAACTACTGGTTCATCCCGCCCATCGGCTCCTTCGCCCTGAAGGACGCAAACTCCGTTCTGGCGCCTTCCGTGTTCGCGGTCGTCGCGGCCACCGTGGCCGGCGTCGTGGACCGCTCGCTGCGTCTGTCCCGGCGCTCGGCACGGGCCACCGCCGAGGCGGAGACCATGTCCTCGCTGGCCGGCACCATCGTGCGGGGCGAGGCGACGATCCCGGCCCTGCTGGAGCGGACCCGCGAGACCTTCGCCATGGAATCGGCGGAGCTGGCGGACGAGCAACCGGACACCGAAGGCGCCACCTTTGTACCAGCCGGTCCGGGCGCATACCTGGTGCTGTGCGGCCGTACCCTCTCCTCCTCCGAGCGGCGGGTGCTGGCCGCGTTCGCCGCGCACGTCGGCTCGGCGGTGGAGCGGGCCCGGCTGGCCGAGGCGGCGGCCGAGGTGGAGCCGGTCAAGGCCGCCGACCGGCTGCGTACGGCCCTGCTGCGGGCCGTCGGCCACGACCTGCGCACCCCGCTCGCGGCAGGCTGGGCCGCCGTCACCTCCCTGCGCAGCCGCGACGTCGAATTCTCGCCCGAGGACCGCGACGAACTCCTCGCCACCGCCGACGAGTCCATGGCCAAGCTGAACCGCCTGGTGGAGAACCTGCTCGACCTCAGCCGCCTGGAGGCCGGCGCCCTCACCCTGAACCTCCGCCCCACCTCCCTGGACGAGGTCCTGCCCATGGCGCTCGCCGACATCCCGGAGGTCGAGGTGGCGGACGTGGAGGACATCCCGGCGGTGCTGGCCGACCCGCCGCTGTTGGAGCGGGTGATCGCCAACCTGGTCGGCAACGCCGCCCGCCACACCCCTCCGGGACGAAAGGTCGTGGTCACCGCCAGTGCTCTGGCAGGCCGGGTCGAGCTGCGGGTCGTGGACCGGGGGCCGGGACTCCCGCAGACCGATCGGGAGCGGACCTTCGAGCCGTTCCAGCGGCTGGGCGACACCGACAACACCACCGGACTCGGTCTCGGCCTCGCCCTCGCCCGGGGCCTGACCGAGGCCATGAACGGCAGCCTCAGCCCTGAGGACACCCCCGGCGGCGGCCTGACCATGGTCGTCTCGCTGCCCTTCGCGGAGCAGGCCGTAGGGGCCGAACCCGCCCAGCAGAGCGCAGGAGGTGCGCGATGAGCACGGAGACGGGCGCCTGGAGGATGCTGCACGGCAAGCATGCCCCGGCCCACACCTGGCCCCTCAGGGACCGGCTGGCCCTGACGGCCGGACTGGCCGCCCCCTTCCTGGTGGCCCTCACGCTCGTACCGTTCCGTACGGGCCTGTCGCACACGAACGCCGCCCTGATCCTCGTCGTGGTGGTGGTCGCGGTGTCCGCGCTGGGCAGCCGCACGGCAGGCGTCGTCGCGGCCCTGTCGGCGGCAGCCTGGTTCGACTTCTTCCTCACCCGGCCGTACGAGACCTTCGACATCAACGCCTCGGCGGACATCGAGACCGCGGTGCTCCTGCTGGTGGTCGGCGTCATCGTGTCGCAGCTCGCGGCCCGAGCCCGCCGGCTGGAGGTCATGACGGTGACCGAGGCGTCGCACCTGGCGCGCATCCACCGCACAGCCGACCTCGTGCAGTCCGCCAACTCCGCGGACACCGTGGTCGACCACGTCCGCACCGAGCTGACCGACCTGCTCGGCCTGCGCGCCTGCCGCTTCGAATACGGCACCCTCATGGGACGGCCCCCGCGCCTGGAGAAGGACGGCAGCGTGACGGTGGGCCGCCGCACCTGGAATCCCGACACGGACGGCTGGCCCGAGGGCGAGATCGAACTGCGCGCCTACGGCAACGGCCACTACCTCGGCCGCTTCATGCTCACCCCCGGCACCGGCGCCGTCCCTCCGCTCCAGGCCCGGCTGGTCGCGGTGACGCTGGCCGATCAGACGGGAGCGGCCCTGGACACGTCGGGACCGGTGCGCGGGTGGTGAGACCGGGCGCGGCGGATTCCCTGACGCGTTCCTGACGCCGGACGGGCCGCTCGGTGGAACGACGCCGGTCCGGCTTCGACTGGCGGCCTCTGCAGGGGCGGGTGCTGCGCGCCGGCGACCGCGTCGTCCTGGCGACCACCCGGCGCGGGCTGGACATCCTCATGACGGGCGGGCAGCCGCATCCCTCGGACCGACGGGACTGAGGGATCACCGCAGGAGTCACTCCAGACCGGATGCCTTGAACACGGCCAGCGCGGTCTCGCGGTCGATGCGGGCCGCGAGTCGGCGCAGCGTCGTCTGCCCGCACAGCAGCAGACCGTCGGCTGCTGCTTTCCGGGCCCCCTCCTCGAAGCGGTGCCACAGGGCGGGATTGTTCACCAGCACGTCGGGGTCGATCTCGACGCGCGCGCCGTGCGCGTCGCGCAGCAGGAGCCGTTGGGAGACACCGTCCAGGCAGCGCACGGACACCAGCTGGTCGGTCCGTACGCGGCGCTTGCCGAGCAACCGCCGGGAGGCCATCCAGCCTCCGCCGGCCGAGACACGGCCCGGGAACAGCACGAGGAAGAGCAGGAGAGCGAGCGCAAGCCACAACAGACCGCGCCAGAGCGTGAATCGGCCCGAGCCCCAGTCGACGAGCAGGAGCAGGGTGAGCAGTGCGCCAGCGCATCGGACGGCGTCCTTCACGTCCCGGGCCCAGCAGTGGTCGTGCACTGCGTCCCCGGATGACGGTGCCTCGGCAGCCACCGGTGACCTGCGCGTCTTCTCACGGCGTCCCATGCCGGTGACGTTAGAGACGCCGAGGACCGGAACACATCGTTTTGACGCCGTTCTGATGAGGACCGCACGGTCCTCGGCCGCTCACCCACCAGGGTTACCGGCCGGTAGGAATCATCAGCCGTAAGAGTTCCGTCAAAGCCGTGGGTGCGGCCGTAAGAGGGCCGTCAACGAGCGACCGTATCCGGCCAAGGACAGGGTTTCCTCTAAGCGTCCAAGTTCCACCCCGAACCTCTTCAGGAGTTCACGATGGCCGATCTGGCCTTCGTCGCCGTCACGGTCGCGGTCTTCGCGCTGGTGGCTCTCGTCGCCCGGGGGGTGACGAAGCTGTGACCGCCGAGAACATCGTCGGCCTCGTCGTGGCCGTCGCCCTCCTGGGCTATCTCGTCCTCGCCCTGATCTTCCCGGAGAGGTTCTGAGCACAGACATGGGTCCCGTACTTGCTGACGTGCTCTTCGTGGCCGCGCTGATCGGCGCGCTCGCCCTCGTGCACCGTCCCCTCGGCGACTACATGGCCGCCGTCTTCCAGTCCAGGAAGCACCTGCGCGTCGAGCGGTGGATATACCGCTCCGTGGGAGCCAACCCCGACGCCGAGATGCGCTGGCCGGCCTATCTGCGCGGGGTGCTGTTCTTCTCCGCCGTGAGCGTGCTGTTCCTCTACCTGCTCCAGCGGCTCCAGGACAAGCTGCCGCTGTCGCTCGGTTTCAAGCCGATCAGCCCGGACCAGGCGTTCAACACGGCCGCATCCTTCGTGTCCAACACGAACTGGCAGTCCTACTCGGGCGAGGTGGCGATGAGCCACGTCACCCAGACCATGGGCCTGGCCGTGCAGAACTTCGTGTCGGCGGCCGTCGGCATCGCGGTCGCGGTTGCGCTGGTGCGCGGCTTCGCCCGGTCCCGCACCGGCGACCTGGGCAACTTCTGGGCCGACCTGGTGCGCTGCATCATCCGGATCCTGATCCCGATCTCCGTGATCGCGGCCGTGGTCCTGATCGCCTGCGGTGCCATCCAGAACTTCGGCGACATCCACCACATCACCACGCTCACCGGCCAGAAGCAGGCCATCAGCCCGGGCGCCGTGGCGTCGCAGGAGGCCATCAAGGACCTGGGCACCAACGGCGGCGGTTTCTTCAACGCCAACAGCGCGCACCCGTTCGAGAACCCCAACGGCTTCACGAACTGGCTGGAGATCTTCCTGCTGCTGGTGATCCCGTTCTCGCTGCCGCGCACCTTCGGCAAGATGGTCGGCAGTGTGCAGCAGGGCTACGCGATCGTCGCCGCGATGGGCATCATCTGGTTCTTCGCCCTCGTCGCCGTGACCTGGCTGGAGTACGCCCACCCCGGCACCGCCTCGCATCTGGCGGGCGGCGCGATGGAGGGCAAGGAGCAGCGCTTCGGCGAGGGCAACTCGTCGGCGTTCGCCGTGTCGACCACGATGACCTCCACCGGATCGGTGGACTCCTTCCACGACTCCTTCGGCGGACTGTCCGGTGGCGTGCTGCTGCTCGGCATGATGCTCGGCGAGATCGCGCCCGGCGGCACCGGCTCCGGCCTCTACGGCATGCTGATCATGGCGATCATCGCCGTGTTCATCGCCGGTCTGATGGTCGGCCGTACGCCCGAGTACCTGGGCAAGAAGATCGGTGCCCGCGAGATGAAGCTGGCCGCCGCCTACATCCTGGTCACCCCGGCTCTGGTGCTGGTCGGCACCGCGCTGGCGATGGCACTGGGCAAGGGCCAGTCGTCGATGACGAACGTGGGCGCGCACGGCTTCTCCGAGGTGTTGTACGCGTACACGTCCGCGTCCAACAACAACGGTTCGGCCTTCGCCGGATTCGCCGCCAACACCGAGTACCACAACACGATGCTCGGCCTGTGCATGCTGCTCGGGCGCTTCGTGCCCATGGTGTTCGTACTGGCGCTGGCCGGCTCGCTCGCCGAGCAGAAGCCCGTCCCGGTCACGGCGGGCACCCTGCGCACCGAGAAGCCGCTGTTCACCGGTCTGCTGGTGGGGGCGATCCTGATCATCACCGGTCTGACGTTCTTCCCGGCCCTCGCGCTGGGCCCGCTGGCCGAAGGGTTGGCGTGATGACCATCAACACCTCGAAGACAGAGATCAAGAAGCAGGACTCCATGTCCACACCCACCCTCGCGCCCCACCAGGACGCGCCGACCGGGCACAAGGCGCCCGAAGGCCGTGTCGGCGGCGGACTGTTCGACCCCAAGCAGCTGGTCAAGTCACTGCCCGACGCCTTCCGCAAGCTCGACCCCCGGGTGATGGTCAAGTCCCCCGTGATGTTCGTGGTCCTCGTCGGCTCCGTCCTGACCACGGTGTTCTCCTTCCAGCACCCGGGCGACTGGTTCGGCTGGACCATCAGCGCCTGGCTGTGGCTGACCGTGCTCTTCGCCAACCTGGCGGAGGCCGTCGCCGAGGGCCGCGGCAAGGCCCAGGCCGACACCCTGCGCAAGGCCAAGACCGACACGGTCGCGCGCCGACTGCTGAAGGACGGCTCCGAGGAGCAGGTGCCGGGCACGGCGCTGACCATCGGCGACCTGGTGGTCTGCGAGGCGGGCGACATCATCCCTGGTGACGGTGACGTCGTCGAGGGTGTCGCCTCGGTGGACGAGTCGGCGATCACCGGTGAGTCGGCTCCGGTCATCCGTGAGTCCGGCGGTGACCGGTCCGCGGTGACGGGCGGTACGAAGGTGCTGTCCGACCGGATCGTCATCAAGATCACGACGAAGCCGGGCGAGACGTTCATCGACCGGATGATCAACCTGGTGGAGGGCGCGGCCCGGCAGAAGACGCCGAACGAGATCGCGCTGAACATCCTGCTCGCCTCGCTGACGATCGTGTTCCTGCTGGCGGTGGCGACCCTGCCGCCGTTCGCGAACTACGCGCACTCCAACCTCAGCATGGTCGTGCTGGTGGCCCTGTTGGTCTGTCTGATCCCGACCACGATCGGCGCCCTGCTCTCCGCGATCGGCATCGCGGGCATGGACCGCCTGGTGCAGCGCAACGTGCTGGCGATGTCGGGCCGTGCGGTCGAGGCCGCCGGTGACGTCTCCACGCTGCTGCTCGACAAGACCGGCACCATCACGCTGGGCAACCGGCAGGCGGCCGAGTTCGTGCCGGTGCGCGGCACCACGGAGGCCGAGGTCGCCGACGCCGCCCAGCTCTCCTCGCTGGCTGACGAGACGCCCGAGGGCCGCTCCATCGTCGTCCTGGCGAAGGAGAAGTACGGGCTGCGCGAGCGCCACCAGGGCGAGCTGGCGCACGCCGAGTGGATCGCCTTCACCGCCCAGACCCGGATGTCGGGTGTGGACGTCGACGGCCGCAAGGTCCGCAAGGGCGCCACCGCCTCGGTCATCGCCTGGGTGGAGGAGCAGGGCGGCACGGTCGCCGAGGACGCTCAGGCGCTGACCGACCGGATCTCCGAGGCGGGCGGCACACCGCTGCTGGTCGCCGTCAAGGACGAGCGGGGCGCCCGGGTCCTGGGTGTCATCTACTTGAAGGACGTCGTCAAGGAGGGCATGCGGGAGCGGTTCGAGGAGCTGCGCCGCATGGGCATCAAGACCGTCATGATCACGGGTGACAACCCGCTGACCGCCAAGGCGATCGCCGAGGAGGCGGGCGTCGACGACTTCCTCGCGGAGGCCACTCCCGAGGACAAGATGGCGCTCATCAAGCGGGAGCAGGCGGGCGGCAAGCTCGTCGCGATGACCGGTGACGGTACGAACGACGCCCCCGCGCTGGCCCAGGCGGACGTCGGCGTGGCGATGAACACGGGCACGTCGGCCGCCAAGGAGGCCGGCAACATGGTCGACCTCGACTCCAACCCGACCAAGCTCATCGAGATCGTCGAGATCGGCAAGCAACTCCTCATCACCCGGGGCGCGTTGACCACGTTCTCCATCGCCAACGACGTCGCGAAGTACTTCGCGATCATCCCGGCGCTGTTCGCGGCGGTCTACCCGGGCCTGGACAAGCTCAACATCATGGGCCTGTCCTCGCCGGACTCCGCGATCCTGTCCGCCGTCATCTTCAACGCGCTGATCATCATCGCGCTGGTGCCGCTGTCCCTGAAGGGCGTGCAGTACAAGCCGGTGAGCGCGGACAAGATGCTCCGCCGCAACCTCACGATCTACGGCCTCGGCGGGCTGATCGCCCCCTTCATCGGCATCAAGATCATCGACCTGCTCATCTCGCTCATCCCCGGGATCGGGTGAAGGACATGAACAACTCCTTTGTGAACTTCGGCCGTATGACGTGGGCCGCCCTGCGCATGCTGCTCGTCCTCACCGTCGTGACCGGCATCGTCTACCCCCTCGTCGTCACCGGCATCGGCCAGGCGGCCTTCCATGACGAGGCCAACGGCTCGATGGTGAAGGTCGACGGCAAGGAGGTCGGCTCGAAGCTGATCGGCCAGAGCTGGAACCTGCCCGGCACCGACAAGCCGGACCCGAAGTGGTTCCAGCCTCGTCCGTCCAACAGCAACTACGACCCGCTGACCACCGGTTCCAGCCAGCTCAGCGCCAGTAACCCCGAGCTGGTGCAGAGGGTGAAGGACGCGAAGAAGCAGGTCGCCGAGTTCAACGGCGTACCGCAGTCCGAGGTGCCCAAGGACGCGGTGACCGGCTCGGCCTCCGCGATCGACCCGGACATCTCCCCGGCCTACGCCGACATCCAGGTGGGCCGCGTGGCCAAGGCGAACGGACTGCCCGTCGCCCAGGTGCAGAAGCTGGTCGAGGAACACACCGACGGCCGCACCCTCGGCTTCATGGGCGAGCCGCACGTCAACGTCCTGGCGCTCAACATCGCGCTCAAGGACCTTCTGGCGAAGCAGTGACGGGATTACCCGACATGCGCGGGAGTCGGCGGCCGGGGGAAAGCCCCGGGTCCGTCGACTCCCGACGTCATGACGACAGGAGAGGCACACACCCATGACCAGGGTGCTCGTGGTGGAGGACGACCCGCAGCTCGTACGGGCCCTCGTGATCAACCTGCAGGCACGCAACTACGGCGTTGACGCAGCCCCCGACGGCGCCACCGCCCTCCGTCTCGCGGCGGCCCGCCAGCCCGACGTCGTTCTGCTCGACCTGGGCCTGCCCGACATGGACGGCGTCGACGTCATCAGGGCCCTGCGCGGCTGGACCCGCGTCCCGGTCATGGTCCTGTCCGCACGCCAGTCGTCCGACGAGAAGGTCGCGGCGCTCGACGCGGGCGCCGACGACTACGTCACCAAGCCGTTCAACATGAACGAGCTGCTGGCCCGGCTGCGGGCGGCCGTCCGCCGCACGGAGGACACCCCGCTCGTCCCAGAGACGACGCTGGTCGAGACGGAGCACTTCACCCTCGACCTGCTGGCCAAGAAGGCCGTACGGGACGGTCGGGACGTGCGGCTGACCCCGACCGAGTGGCACCTGCTGGAGATACTGGTGACGAACCCCGGCCGGCTCATCACCCAGAAGCAGCTGCTCCAGGAAGTGTGGGGAGTCCCCCGGACCAACAAGACGAACTACCTTCGCGTCTACATGGCCCAGCTGCGACGCAAACTCGAAACCGACCCCTCCCACCCCCGCTATCTCATCACCGAGCCCGGCATGGGCTACCGCTTCGAAGGGTGAACATGGCACGCGGCAAGCTCCGGATCTATCTCGGCGCGGCTCCCGGCGTCGGCAAGACCTACGCGATGCTCTCCGAGGCGCACCGACGGGTGGAGCGGGGCACCGACTGCGTTGTCGCCTTCGTGGAGCACCACGGCCGGTCGCGCACCGAGGTGATGCTCCACGGCCTGGAACAAATGCCGCGCAAGGAGATCGAATACCGGGACAGCGTCTTCACCGAGATGGACGTCGACGCCGTCCTCGCCCGCCGCCCCCAGGTGGCCCTCGTCGACGAACTCGCGCACACCAACATCCCCGGCTGCCGGAACACCAAGCGCTGGCAAGACGTCGAGGAGCTGCTCGCGGCCGGCATCGACGTGATCTCCACAGTGAACATCCAGCATCTGGAGTCACTCGGTGACGTCGTGGAGTCCATCACCGGGGTTCGGCAGCAGGAGACCGTACCCGACGAGGTCGTACGACGGGCCGACCAGATCGAGCTGGTCGACATGTCCCCGGATGCGCTGCGCCGCCGGATGGCGCACGGCAACATCTACAAGCCGGACAAGGTCGACGCGGCCCTGTCCAACTACTTCCGGCCCGGTAACCTCACCGCCCTGCGCGAGCTGGCGCTGCTGTGGGTGGCCGACCGGGTCGACGAGTACCTGACCGAGTACCGAAGCGAGCACCGGGTCTCGAAGATCTGGGGCTCGCGCGAGCGGATCGTGGTCGGCCTCACCGGCGGCCCCGAGGGCCGTACGCTCATCCGGCGCGCCGCACGCCTGGCCGAGAAGGGCGCGGGCGGCGAGGTCCTGGCCGTCTACATAGCCCGCGGCGACGGCCTGACCTCCGCCTCACCGAAGGAACTGGCCGTCCAGCGCACCCTGGTGGAGGATCTGGGCGGCACCTTCCACCACGTCGTCGGCGACGACATCCCGGCCGCGCTCCTCGACTTCGCCCGGGGCGTCAACGCCACCCAGATCGTCCTCGGCGTCTCCCGGCGCAGGACCTGGCAGTACGTCTTCGGGCCGGGCGTCGGCGCCACGGTCGCCCGCGACTCCGGGCCCGACCTCGACGTCCACCTCATCACCCACGACGAGGTGGGCAAGGGCCGAGGACTGCCCGCCGCCAGGGGCGCGCGCCTCGGCCGGGCCCGGCTCATCTGGGGCTGGCTGGCCGGAATCGCCGGACCGCTGCTGCTGACGTGGCTACTGAGCAGTGTGCTTCCACAGGTCGGCCTGGCCAACGACATGCTGCTGTTCCTGACGATGACGGTGGCGGCGGCGCTGCTCGGCGGGCTCTTCCCCGCGTTGGCCTCGGCGGTGGTCGGATCCGCCCTGCTGAACTGGTATTTCACCCCGCCGGTCCACACCTGGACGATCGCCGACCCGGAGAACATCGTCGCCATCGCGGTCTTCTTCGGCGTCGCCGTGTCGGTGGCCTCGGTGGTGGACCTGGCCGCCCGCCGCACCCACCAAGCAGCCCGGCTGCGTGCCGAGTCGGAGATCCTCTCCTTCCTCGCCGGCAACGTCCTGCGCGGCGAGACGACCCTGGAAGCACTGCTGGACCGGGTCCGTGAGACCTTCGGCATGGAGTCGGCGGCCCTGCTCGAACGCGAGAACGACGTCGCCCCCTGGACCTGCGCCGGCAGCGTCGGCCCCCGCCCCTGCACCAGCCCCGATGCAGCCGACGTGGACGTCCCGGTCGGTGACCACCTGACTCTGGCCCTCTCCGGCCGCGTCCTGCCCGCCGAGGACCGCCGGGTGCTGGCCGCCTTCGCCGCCCAGGCCGCCGTCGTCCTGGACCGCCAGCGCCTGCAGCAGAAGGCGGACGAGGCGAAGGAGCTGGCCGAGGGCAACCGCATCCGCACCGCCCTGCTCGCCGCCGTCAGCCACGACCTCCGCACGCCGCTCGCCGGCATCAAGGCCGCGGTCACGTCCCTGCGCTCGGACGACGTCGAATGGTCCGAGGCCGACCAGACGGAGTTCCTGGCGGCCATCGAGGGGGGCGCCGACCGCCTGGACAACCTCGTGGGCAACCTGCTCGACATGTCCCGCCTCCAGACCGGCACCGTGACGCCGATCATCCGCGAGACGGACCTGGACGAGGTGATCCCCATGGCGCTGGGCGGCGTACCCGAGGACAGCGTCGACCTGGACATCCCTGAAACGCTCCCGATGGTCGACGTCGACCGCGGCCTGCTGGAACGTGCGGTCGCCAACGTCGTCGAGAACGCGGTCAAGTACAGCCCGCCGGGGAAGCCGGTCCTGGTCTCGGCCAGCGCGATCGCCGACCGGTTGGAGGTCCGGGTCGTGGACCGCGGCCCAGGCGTCCCGGACGAGGCCAAGGACCGCATCTTCGAACCCTTCCAGCGCTACGGCGACGCCCCGCGCGGTGCCGGCGTCGGCCTCGGCCTCGCGGTGGCCCGCGGCTTCACGGAGGCCATCGGCGGCACCCTCAACGCCGAGGACACCCCCGGCGGCGGCCTCACCATGGTCCTCACCCTGCCGACGGCACCACAACGCCGCCCGGAAGAGCCCGAGCGCACATCCGCCGTCACGACATGAGCAGCCGGGCCCCCACGCGCACAGGATCCCGGCGCAACTGTCTGGAACTCCTTCCACATCCGCCGCGTGTTGGTGACGAGCGGCGACCCGCACAACCTCATCGAGAGCCTGCGCGCGCAGATCCCCGCCGAGCACATCGCCTTCGTCGTCGGCGGCGTGGCAAGTCGGATCCGCTCGATGCCCGGAACGCGGCGCGAGCCGTGTTGAGCGGGCGGGCCCGTGCCCGGGCCAAAACGGGCGACGGGCCGGTGCAGATCGCGAGAATGTACAAACTCACGAAAGTGTCGGCCGTCAAAGCCCGCACCCAGGCCATCAGCCAGCTCAAGGCCGTACTCGTCACTGCGGACCCCGTCTTGCGGGAGGAACTGGCCGGACTGGGCAATGCCGAACTCTTCCGTACCTGTGCACAGTTCACCGATGCGCGTGGTTGCGAGGAGGGCGGCGCGGAGTCGGTGGTGCAGGCCACCCGGATCACGCTGGGCCTGCTGGCTCACCGGATCGGCCGGCTCTCCGAGGAGATCCGGGACGTGGAGGCTCGTCTGACCCGGCTTGTGGAACGGTATGCCCCGCAGCTGCTCGATGTGGTGGGGATCGGTCCGGACACGGCGGTCGCTCTGCTGATCACGGTGGGGGACGACCCGGAACGGTTGGACAGTGAGGCGTCGTTCGCCGCGCTGTGCGGTGTCAGCCCGGTTGAGCGTTCCTCGGGGCGTCGGCAGTTCCGCCGTCTCCACCGTGGCGGCGACCGGCAGGCCAATGCCGCGCTGCATCGCATCGTGTTCACCCGTCTGCGGGTCGACCCGCGTACCCAGGACTACTACGAGCGGCGGATCAAGGAGGGCAGGACCCGGCGTGAAATCGTCCGCTGCCTCAAACGTGACGCGGCCCGGGAGGTCTTCCACCTGGTCAAACAGCTACAGCCAGCACCCCGCTCATAGGGGCTGTGACACGTGAGGACCCCGTTGGCTCGTTTCGGCGGGGGTCCTGCGTAGACCAGGGGCGCGGCCTGGCGAGGCTTCCGAGTGGGTGGTGTCTCGCCTGGTGCCGGCTCCTCCGCAGCGGTTTGGGCGTCCAGCTGCTACTGGCGGGCGACCTGTTCCGCGGCAGTGACGTGGTCGATCGGGGCCTGGGCGAGTGGTTCCCGGGAGCGGTGCAGGAACGCCTGCCCGAGCAGCCGACCCGCCGCACAATGGCACTCCCCGGTGCGAAATACTCTCCAGATGGGTTCACGCACTTCCCCGATAAGTCAGCCGATCACGATACGGAGGGCAGTCGCGCGGGATGCCAAACGGCTCACGCGGCTCGTGCGTGGCTCAGGCGCCTACGAGGGTAAGTACGCAGCCGCAGTGGCGGGCTACCGGGTCGGTCCTGATTACATCGAGGCGCACCGCACCTTCGTGGCCGTCGGCGCCGACGAGCATGGAGACCGGGTCCTCGGGTTCTATTCGCTCGTCCTCGCTCCACCGGAGCTCGACCTGCTGTTCGTCGCCGACGAAGCGCAAGGGCGGGGTATTGGACGGCTGCTCGTGGCGCACATGCAGTCCGAGGCCCGTGCCGCCGGGCTCGACCGTGTCAAGGTCGTGTCGCATGTTCCCGCCGAGGACTTCTACCACCGCGTGGGTGCGGTGCGGACCGGGGCCGCGTTTGCGAACCCGCCCGCCGTGCCGTGGGACCGTCCCGAATTCGAGTTTCGCATTCCTTCGGAATGACGCGGTGTGCCGGTTGGCAGGGCACCGGCTTCGCCTGCATGGCGCGCTCCGTGTGTACCGTCGTCTCTGCCCTGGCGGGGGATCGCGTGCGCCGGCGGCCCTTCCCCGCGTCAGGAGCGAGGCGAGGGTGCTGCTGGACGCCTTTCGAAGGCGTCTCACGGACAGCCGCTTACGTCGTCGCCCCCCGGGCGGTCAGGGTTGCACTTTGTGAGACCGCTCTTCCTGAAACGTAGCACTCCGAGTGGATCAATATCTGTGCTTGCGAAGTGAGTCTTTGGCGGACCGCGTAGTGAGAGTTTTTGTCGCACTGAGTGGAGCGGAATTACGTAATGTGTACAGGCCGTTCCAGTGTGCTACCGTCGATCTCGGTTGCAGTCGTGGTTCCCGAAACTTCGAGTGCCCCACCCGGTTCTGTCGGTTGGGGGCGCTTCTGTATTTCCGGTCATTTCCGGGCGGGGTAATCATTGCGGCGACACGGTGTCCGCGCAGTGCGGATCCCGATGTACTGCCCCGAAGGAGATATGACATGGCTACTGGTACCGTGAAGTGGTTCAACGCGGAAAAGGGCTTCGGCTTCATCGAGCAGGACGGTGGCGGCGCCGACGTGTTCGCCCACTACTCGAACATTGCCGCGCAGGGCTTCCGTGAGCTCCTCGAAGGTCAGAAGGTAACCTTCGACATCGCGCAGGGTCAGAAGGGCCCGACGGCCGAGAACATCGTTCCGGCCTGACGCTGACGCACATTTTGTAGCTGTGGCCCGCATCCTTCGGGGTGCGGGCCCCAGCTGCACACATCCCCCGCAGCAATTTCAACTATGGGGCGACTCGGAGGAATCCGTAGTCTCACCACGCGCGGCTCCTCCTGAAGAGCTGTGCTGCAGCCGACGCCCGGATCTTACGTCCCCATCGCGTCACCCATTTCAGCACCTGTGCCCGGGGGTATTTCGCCTGGCCCAAATCTGTTTTTTGCCGCCGGTCCATACTTGTAATTCCCCATGCCGCTCATTGCTGCGGGAATTCCTTGATATGCGCCACATCGAGGAAGGTTCCGCATGAACCGCACACGCACGAACGATCGCTTCGACCGCTCCCGTAACGGCAGAGCCGCCGCCGGAAAGGGCGGCAGTCGCACGGGCTCGCAGGCACCGCGCCGTTCCGGCGGCCCTGCCCGTTCCGGCGGTTACGGCCGCCGGCCAGCCACAGTGCAAGGTGAGTTCGCGCTGCCCAGGACGATCACCCCCGCGCTGCCCCCCATTGAGGGCTTCGCCGAACTCGACATGCCCGAGCACCTGCTGACCGAACTCGGCAAGCAGGGTGTGACCGCACCGTTCCCGATCCAGGGAGCGACGCTGCCGAACTCCCTGGCGGGCCGTGACGTACTGGGCCGCGGGCGCACCGGTTCCGGCAAGACCCTCGCCTTCGGCCTCGCCCTGCTCGCCCGTACCGCTGGACAGCGTGCTGAACCCCGCCAGCCGCTTGGGCTGATCCTCGTGCCGACGCGTGAGCTGGCGCAGCAGGTGACCGACGCGCTCACACCGTACGCCCGTTCCGTCAGGCTGCGGCTGGCCACGGTGGTGGGCGGGATGTCGATCGGCCGGCAGGCCGGCGCGCTGCGGGGCGGGGCCGAGGTCGTCGTCGCGACGCCCGGACGGCTCAAGGACCTCATCGACCGTGGCGACTGCAGGCTGAACCACGTGAGCATCACGGTACTGGACGAGGCCGACCAGATGGCCGACATGGGTTTCATGCCGCAGGTCACCGCGCTGCTCGACCAGGTGCGTCCGGAGGGGCAGCGCATGCTGTTCTCCGCCACCTTGGACCGTAACGTCGACCTGCTGGTTCGCCGCTATCTGACCGACCCCGTCGTGCATTCGGTCGACTCGTCGGCCGGTACGGTCACGACGATGGAGCACCACGTCCTGCACGTCCATGGCGCCGACAAGCACGCCGCCACGACCGAGATCGCCGCCCGCGACGGCCGCGTGATCATGTTCTTGGACACCAAGCACGCCGTCGACCGGCTGACCCAGGACCTGCTCAACAGCGGGGTACGCGCCGCCGCGCTGCACGGCGGCAAGTCGCAGCCACAACGCACCCGCACGATGGCGCAGTTCAAGACGGGGCACGTCACCGTGCTGGTGGCAACCAATGTCGCAGCGCGCGGCATCCACGTCGACAACCTCGACCTGGTCGTCAACGTCGATCCGCCGGCCGACCACAAGGACTACCTCCACCGCGGCGGCCGTACCGCCCGCGCCGGCGAGTCCGGCAGCGTCGTCACCCTCGTCACACCGAACCAGCGCCGCGGCATGGTCCGCCTCATGTCGGACGCCGGAATCCGGCCGCAGACCACCCAGATCCGCTCGGGAGACGAGGCCCTGAGCCGGATCACCGGCGCCCAGGCCCCGTCCGGCATCCCGGTCGTCATCACCGCACCGGTGGTCGAACGCCCCAAGCGCAGCGCCTTCTCCCGAGGCCGACGCCGCCCTTCCTCGGCGACCCGGCGCGCCCCCGTACGCCGGCCCGTCCTCGACGCGGTGGCCTAGAACCTTCGTGATCGGAAAGTTGACCCATCTCTGCAGGAGGCACCCTTTGACGCTGATTCAGATGCAGCCCCTCTCGGCGGACGCCAACCCCGTGCACAGGGCGGCGGTGGAGGTCATGGACGCAGCCGGACCGCAGGTCTGTGACGACATGAGCGTCGAGGTGGCGCTGGCCGTCATGGCCGCCGCACGCACGGGCCGACTGGTCGTCTGCGACCAGGACGACCAGCGCATCGGCCTGGTGACCCGAACCGACCTCACGGCCGTCCGCGACAGCGGCGCTCACACGGACCGGGTCCGCCTGCGCGACATCCTCGGCGACCACGGATCGTACACCTCACCCGTGACCGCGATGGCGAAGCCAAGCACGCGATGCGCTCCCGTCGGCTCGGTGCTCTGCGAGTCGTAGACGAGCAAGGCAGCGCCCCGGGCATCCTCGCCACCCGCTGAAACGCGTCGCCCCGGGGCGGACCGTTCTTCCCTCTCCCTGTGAGGCCACATGCGCTGCGTCATCGCCCGCTTCCCCTTCGAGCTCACCAAGGGCGGAGTGCTGGAATCGATGAAGGGCATCAAGCCCGAACCGGTCACCGGAGAATCGGTGATCATCGGCCGCCGCCACTACCCCGTCAAGCAAGTCGGCCAAGTCATCACCCGCCAGGACCGCCGTGACTTCAGCGCTGCCGAAGTCCTCCGGGCCATGACTCAGCTCGGCTTCACCTGCCGAGCCCTCCCCAAGGCCGCGCCTCTGGGCATCCCCGGCTCGCTGCAGCACGCCTCCGCGATGCTCGGCACCCCCGTGACGGTCTGACCGGGTAAACAGGCACGAGCCGACATCTGACCGGCAGTGTGGGCCCGACCGGTACGCCGGTCGGGCCCACACTGCGTGCAGCGGGTTCCCGTCGCCGTCGCTCAGTGGTCGGAATAGCTGAAGTCGCCCCCGGTCCAGGCGCTGACGTCCTCGATCACAACCCGGTACATCCCACCCGTCTCCGGGCTCCCCAGGGTGCCCGCCAGGAGCCGGGCGACATGGAAGTGCAGACGCGTGGGCGGCCCGTCCTTCTTCGCGGTGAGTCGAAGACGGCGGCGAACTCGCCCAAGCGGGCGGAATCCGTCAGCACATCAGACACCCTCTGCCTCCGCGTGGCCGCGAGAACCAGTCGACCGGTGATGACAGCGCCACTGGTGACCACGGTCAGGGACTCTGATCGCTCTGGTCGGACTGCTCGATCATCCCGGGATCGTCGAGGGCGGCGCAGCCCCTCGTGCCGCGCCCGTCAACGGCCGACCTGCGAGGCGTCGCGGCTGGAAGTATCCGTCCCGGGCGGTGGTGTTCTTCGCGAGACGCAGTGTTGGCCGGTGCCCGCCGACGGTAGCCGCGGCGCAGTCGGCGACGCCACGCTCAGCCCGACGTGCTGCACGGCGGTGGGTGACTGTGAGCGCCGGACTGAGCCTAGGAGCTGCTTGAACCACCCATGGACCGGTCGAGGCGCATTACCTCATCTTTGAGAGCGCGAAAATCTATGCCAGCCGGAGTAGACATTGGGTGGCGGTGTGGTTATGGTTTCTCTCGTAGCCGAGATCGAGAGAGGCCCGGCAGAGATGAACTGCCGGGCAGCAGTAACGCAGTTGCAGTTCGCAGGACGGTGCGGTGGTGGAGTTCCGAAGCCAAGGCGGTTGCAGGACGGTGACGGGACTGACGGCCGGACCGGGTGGCCCGCAGTGATCAGGGGCCACCATGAGCAGTACCGCAGTGGCAGTACCCGTAAATGAAGGATCGCAGTACCCAGCAGTGAAGTCAGTGAGCAGTACCTCGGTGAAGGCGTCGGCTGCGGGCGCGCGCACCGGGAGGTTCGGCAGTGGGGTTCCAAGCCGGAGCAGACGCAGGACGGGCGACGGGGCTGGCTGCCGAAGAGTGGCGCTGTTCGAGGCCACCAGCAGTTTGCGGTATCAGCAGTTCGCAGTTTCCGTCAGTGAGTAGTTGATCAAGAGGGAAGAACGGAGGAGCCGAGCGCCATCAGGATCGCCCGGGCGGAAGTCTTGGACCCGGGTACCGCAGGACATCGATAGTGAGGTGGTCTCCGGTCAAGCAACCGCGATCCCCGCGCCCCCGACAGTGTCTCGGTCGGGTCTGCGGAAACAGAGGGCCGGTGCAGTATCAGGGCCGGCAGATGGTGTAGTAGTTCCTTCGGGGCCCTGGTGCCAGTACGGCGCCAGGGCCCCTCAACGCGTTCCACAGAGAGGTGCAATGACAGCAGACGACACGTTCGGCCGTCTCGACGACGACGATTACCCCGCGTACACCATGGGTCGGGCCGCCGAGTTGCTCGGCACTACCCCTGCCTTCCTCCGCGCCCTCGGCGAAGCCCGCCTGATCACCCCCCTGCGCTCCGAAGGCGGCCACCGCCGCTACTCCCGCTACCAACTGCGTATCGCCGCCCGCGCCCGGGAACTCGTCGATCGGGGCACCCCCATCGAGGCTGCCTGCCGGATCGTCATCCTCGAAGACCAGCTCGAGGAAGCCCAGCGCATCAACGCCGAATATCGCCGCGCCGCCGAATCAGTGAACCCGACGGCAGCAGAATGAGATGAGCGTGCTCGTCAGCGCCGGCGGGCATCGCACGCACGGTCTCGGTGTGCGGCGTGATCCTTTCCTATGGTGACGCGGTGTGTGGGCGTGTAACGTCTGTGTCAGCTGTCGTGGTTCGGAATTCCCTCTTGCCCACGCCTTTGGCGTGGGCGTTTTGCTGTGCTGTGCCGCAGGGACCAGGGCGATCACCTCCGTCTGCCACATGGAGTGGGAGGCGTTCATCGACTGGAAGGCATAAGACATGGCAACGGGAACTGTGAAGTGGTTCAACGCGGAGAAGGGCTTCGGCTTCATCGCCCAGGACGGCGGCGGCCCGGATGTCTTCGCGCACTACTCCGCGATCAACTCCACCGGCTTTCGTGAGCTTCAGGAGGGCCAGGCCGTGACGTTTGACGTCACCCAGGGCCAGAAGGGTCCGCAGGCCGAGAACATCAACCCGGCCTGACCTCGCAGACCTGCCCGAGGGATCGCGCACGCCGCGTCCGGGGCCGCCGCCCATGCGGGCCGAGCCGCCACCTGGACGAAGGCGCCCGCTCTCGTGCCGGGCCGGCGCAGGATCAGGGGCCGCGCAGCCATTGCTGCGCGGCCCTGCTGTTGCGGCGCGAAGGCCGGCGCGAGAGGGGTCCGGTGTTGCTCCGCGACGGGCGGGGCCGTCCCTTGGGTATCCCCCTGCTTGAAATCCGTCCGCCGTCCCGTCTGCAAGTCGGCTGTTCTCCGGGGTACGGCGCTCCGTGGGGCAGGTAGGGACAGAGGAGCGAGAGAAAGACGAGACAGCGGTCTTCAGCTGACCTGCGATGGAAGGCGCCCCGTGTTCGAGGCGGAAGACATGAGGGAATGGCGGGGCCACGACGTGCTCGACCATGAGCGGCACACGACTGGCGTCCCGGTTTCGTCCTCCCCGGCCTGCGCCTGGGCCGCCGCCGCAGGCGCCTGCCCCGGTGACGCGGTCGCCTGGGGCAGAGCACACCGTTTCACCTGTCCGAGAGCCCGCTGAAGCGGGGTATCGGAGAACTTCCCGAGTCATCGCCCAGGAACGGTCCGCCCCGTCCGCCGGGCGGAGGCATCGGCGAGGTTGGCTCCGGTGTCGGCGTCCCGCTGGGATGGTCCGACACTTGGGATGTGTTCCCGATGAGTCATCATGTGGAGTGCGTTGCCACCCCGGCCTGCTGGGGTGGCTGCTGACTCCCGTGCCCGGCCTCGATGCCGGCGGGGCCGCGGCCGGAACCGGGGACTGTGCTGCCGGGCTGTGGTTCAGGCGTCGATGATGACGGGGATGATGAGGGGTTTGCGGCGGTGGGTGCGGAACGCCCAGTTCGCGACGGCGCGGGCGACGAGTTGTTCGAGTTGGCGCGCGTCCCCGACACCTTCCTCGGCCGCGGTGGCCAGGGTCTTCTCGATGACGGGGATGACCGGCTCGAAGGTGGTGTCATCGTGGACGAAGCCCCGGGCCAGGAAGTCGGGGGCCTCGGCGAGGGCGCCTGTGTCCGCGTCGACGATCGCCACCACCGTGACCACGCCTTCGGCGGCGAGGGTGAGGCGGTCCTTGAGGGACGCTTCGGTGGCGCCGCCGACTTCCATGCCGTCTACGTAGACGTTGTAGGCGGGGACCTTGCCGGTGATGGACGCGCGCCCGTCGACCAGGTCGACGACGACGCCGTCCTCGGCGATGACGACGCGGTCGGGGTCGACACCGGTGCGGATGGCGAGGTCGCCGTTGGCCCGCAGATGGCGCCATTCGCCGTGCACGGGCATGACGTTGCGGGGTTTGACGATGTTGTAGCAGTAGACGAGTTCGCCGGCGCTGGCGTGCCCGGAGACGTGCACCTTGGCGTTGCCCTTGTGGACCACGTGGGCGCCCCACCGGGTGAGTCCGTTGATCACCCGGTAGATGGCGTTCTCGTTGCCGGGGATGAGGGAGCTGGCGAGCAGGACGGTGTCGTCCTTGCCGATGCGGATCATGTGGTCGCGGTTGGCCATCCGTGACAACGCGGCCATCGGTTCGCCCTGGGAGCCGGTGCACACCAGAGTGATCTTGTGGTCCGGGAGCTTCTCCAGCTCCTTGGTGCTCACGACCAGACCGGAGGGCACCTTCAGATAGCCCAGGTCACGGGCGATGCCCATGGTGCGGACCATCGACCGGCCGACGAAGGCGACCTTGCGGCCGTGCTGGTGGGCGGCGTCCAGGACCTGCTGGATACGGTGCACGTGGCTGGCGAAGCTGGAGACGATGACCCGGCGCGGCGCGGTGCGCATCACCTGCTCGATCGCCGGGTTCAGCTCACGCTCGGAGGTGGTGAAGCCAGGTACTTCGGCGTTGGTGGAGTCGGTGAGGAACAGGTCCACGCCCTCCTCGCCGAGGCGGGCGAAGGCGCGCAGATCGGTGATGCGGTCGTCGAGAGGGAACTGGTCCATCTTGAAGTCGCCCGTGTGCAGCACCATCCCGGCCCGGGTGCGGATCGCGACCGCGAGGCTGTCGGGGATGGAATGGTTGACCGCCACGAACTCGCAGTCGAAGGGCCCGAAACCACGCCGGTCGCTCTCCCGCACCCGCACGGTGCGCGGCCGGATGCCGTGTTCCTTGAGCTTGGCCTCCAGGAACGCCAGCGTCAGCTTGGAGCCGACGACGGGAATGTCGGACCGCTCGCGCAGCAGGTACGGCACGCCGCCGATGTGGTCCTCGTGGCCGTGGGTGAGGACCACGGCCACGATGTCGTCCAGGCGGTCCCGGATCGAGGTGAAGTCCGGCAGGATCACGTCCACGCCGGGCTGGGTCTCCTCGGGGAACAGCACGCCGCAGTCGACGATGAGCAGCTTGCCCGCGTGCTCGAAGACGGTCATGTTGCGGCCGATCTCACCCAGGCCGCCCAGGGCGATGACCCGCAGCCCTCCTTCGGGAAGGGGCGGGGCGGCTCTCAGCTCGGGGTGCGGATGACTCATACCCTGACGGTACCCGGAGAGCGGGACGGGGTGATCCATTGCCTGTGCGATCCAACGAGCGCTCGATACGACCCGCCGCCGGCTCAGGTCGGCATCCGTCTCATCTGCCCGCTGCCCCAAGACAGGAGCGCAACCGCAGCCGCAGCGACCGCAGTGGCCGCGGTGTGTGCCGGGGTGGCGTCGCGCGTCGGGGGCCAGTGGCTGCGAGGTGATGTTGGGGTGTCAGGTCTCCCGGTGCCCGATCAGAACAGTGCCAGGCCCTCGCCGCTGGTGTCCGCGATGATTGGCCGGGACTGGGTGGGGAGGTCGTCCAGGCGATCAGGACCGGCCGCGGCGGCCACGGCAGGGGCCGTCTCGGCCAGCCAGATACGAAACCGCTCGGTGGCTGCACGGTAGGGGACTTGTGCCAGGACACGGTGCTCGCCGGAGGGGCAGAAGTCGACGGCGACTGTGAGCAAGCAGGAACGGGGGGCGTTCTGGCTTCCTGTCCAGGACACGCGCAGCATGCCGCAGGGCTTGCGCCCGCGGGGGGCGCGGTGGGTGGGGCGTAGCGATCGGCAGGCTATGTGGGCGGTCCATGCGGCGAGGTGCGGCAGGGGCAAGGTGGTGCGTGCGCGGCATCCGGGGCAGCGGTGCCAGTGGCGGAGCCAGTGGTCGGTGTCGGTGTGGAAGAGGCGTGTGTAGCGGTTCGCCACGCGGATGTCGTTGCTATACAGGTGGTCGGGGCGTTCCAGTGTGTTGCAGGACTGGCAGACGGGGGCGCGGACGTAGCCGTGTTCGTGGCAGTGGTCGAGTACGGTGGCGGGCGCGGTGCGGCAGACGGCGCACGCCCACCCGGTCACCCTGCGGGAGGTACCGGGCCTCCTGCTGAGCACTGAGTACCGCTGGCCTTCCAGCTCTCCGTTGTACGGGCGCAGCGAGGCGGTGGGGTCCCGGGGACTCGTCGTTTGCCGGCTGTCGGCGTCTTTGGCCTGCCGGGGGCGGGAGGGCGGCTCGATGGCGGCTGCGCTTGGCTGGCGGGTCCGCGCGGCTTGCACCCATTGCGTTTCGTTGTGCTCGGCCGCGTCGAGCAGCCTGACCACAGCGCGCGGCAGCCACCACGTCCGCTGCGTCCCGTCGCGGGTCTGCTCCACGAGTATCTGTGGCCAGTCGATCCCCGCCAGATGGAACGGCCGACCGTCTTCACGTCGTGTTGCGCGCTGGGGGCCGCCCAGCTCCTGCAGTTCCCGCGTGATGCGCTGACGCCAACGCAGCGGCGTCTCCTCGTTGCACTCCCGCCTTGGCGCCCCACGAAACGGACCGATGCGGACCAGGTCCTGCCGATCCATCCCAACTGCTCTCAGTTCGGCGGCGGCCCGGCGCACCTCAACCTCCGGAACACTCCACTGACCGCCGCTCGCCCTCACCGTCGCCACCACATGGCCGCCGAGCAGGACGTACCCCGCCCGGGCATGGGCAGGAGAGCAGGTGAATGCCCCAGAAGCCGTCGGCACAGCACCGTCGGCCGTCAAATCGACCCACAGAGCGTCCGCGGCACCCAGGGTGATCAGGCCGTCCGTGCGACCGGGCATGACACGCTCTGGCATGCCGACAGGCTAGCGGCCTACCACGCGGCAACGGGACTACAAGCGCCTCGATCAGCTGCGTTGGCCGCCCCCCACTCTTTATGCCTGAGCATCTGGTTCGTCAGCGCCTCCCGTGCCCGCAGTCTCACGATCAGTACGTCAAGAATCGGGGAAGGCACCCTCGCGCATCAGCGGTCCCCGCGTCAGGACGAATTGAGCACCAGAGTCTTTCAGGTTCGTGATTCTGCCCTCGGCGACGTCCGAGCTGTAGGGCAGAGTCACGGCGGCGTGCACCGCGTCGAGGCCGTCCAGCAGGCCAGCGGCGAAGCGGACGGGCGGGGCGAGGCCGCTGGCGGCCGCTCGTGATCCAGCGGTCCATCAGGACTGCGCCTTGTTGAAGATTTCCGGGAAGGAACCCACGAGGCCGTGGAGAGTTGGAGTTGCGGGCAGCGTTCCAGTAGATGCTTGACGAAGAGGCGTTGGTCCACCTTCAGGATCAGGAGTTCGCTCCGCAGAGGAGGGAGTCTGCCTCAACGCACGTCACTGCTGCGTCTCTCTTGAACACATCCCTGTCATCAACGAACGCCCGCTATCGCATAGTTCCGGTCAGCGGTCGAGTTGGAGCACAGAGGGTTCGGGTGTTGCGAGGGGCGGGAGGATGAGTGGGTGCTATCCCGGGCCCAGGGTCTGACTCATGATATTTCTGACCGAAATGTCCTGCTGTCACAGTGTCGGCCGGTGGTCGGGGTGGTGCGTTGTCGGTGCCGAACTGGCAGGGCGTGTCTCGATAGGGGCCTACCGATTGTTGTGGCGTCCTCACGATTCTGACCGTCTGACGCGGTCCGGTACCGGCAACTGGGCATGTTGAGGTAGTTGGTTTGGACTGACCCGCTGGGTATTGTCCCGAATGATCTGACCTGGAAGGTAGAGATCGACCACGACTTCGAGCGCGGCTGGCACCTTCCGGTAAGAGGGCAGCTCATCGGACGCCGCGTACCCCTCCAGCTCTTTCAGCGCCCATGCGCGCAGCTCCTCATGGCGCGCGTAGCCGGCCAACATGAGGCACTGCCGGAGCGCAGTGGCGAGAGAGGCAGCGTCGTCTAGGACGGCGCGCTCAAGCTGCTCTAGTCCTCGGACGTCGGGTGTCGTCACGGCATCCAGTTTGCATGGCCCCACTGACAACACCGGTCGGATTCGTTGCCCTGGTGCGAGGATGCAGCCTGGCGCAGTGGAACCGGGCGTTCACCGGAGACCGCACCCGGGCCCTCGGCCGGCCCGCCCTCGACTACCAGCAAACAAAGGGGCCCCCGACTCCGTCGGCGGCCCATCGCGAAAGATCGAGGCTGGCGGGCAGCGGTATTTCCGGCGGGGCCGGGATGACCTCGCGTATCCCGCTGCCGGTCACGAGGTCACGCTTCCCGCTTGGCGTCAATCTCGGCGATCAGGGCCTCGATGCGGGTCTTGATCTCGTCGCGGATCGGGCGGACAGCCTCCACGCCCTTGCCGGCCGGGTCCTCCAGGGCCCAGTCGAGGTACTTCTTGCCGGGGAAGATCGGGCAGGCGTCGCCGCAGCCCATGGTGATGACGTAGTCGGACGCCTGGACGGCCTCGGTGGTCAGGATCTTCGGCTTCGCCTCGGAGATGTCGATGCCGACCTCCTTCATGGCCTCCACCGCGGCGGGGTTGACCTGCTCGCCCGGGATGGAGCCGGCGGAGCGGACCTCGATCCGGTCACCCGCGAGGCGGGAGAGGAATCCGGCGGCCATCTGCGAACGCCCGGCGTTGTGGACGCAGACGAACAGCACGGAGGCGAGCGGGCTGGAGGACATTGGTTCTTCCTTCGTAAGTGGATCAAGAGGGTGATGGAGGAGTCGGTTTCAGGTGCTCGGCAGCGAGTCGAGCAGCTGGGTGATGTGGGCGTCGATCTCGTCGCGGATGCTGCGGACGACGGCGATCGGGGCGCCCTCGGGATCGGTGACGGGCCAGTCCAGGTAGCGGCGGCCGGGGACGATCGGGCAGGCGTCGCCACAGCCCATCGTGATGACGATGTCGGCGGCCTGCACGACCTCGTCGGTCAGCGGCTTGGGGAATGCGTCCGTCAGGTCCACTCCGGCCTCGGTCAGTACCTGCGCGACGACCGGTTCGACCGCGGCCGCCGGGTGCGTGCCCGCCGAGGAGACGACCATGCTGCCGTTCACCCGGTGGGCGAGGAGGGCGGCGGCCGTCTGGGAGCGGCCGGCGTTGTGGCTGCACACGAACAGCACCCGCGGCAGGCCACTGCCCGGTGCCCCCTGAACATGCGCGAACGCGTCCAGCCGCTCCGTGGCCAGGTGCTCCGCCAGCACCACCAGGTGGGTACGGATGCGGGCGTGCTCGGCGAGCCGTTCGTAGGAGTCGATGATCAGGCGCTGGATGGTCTCCGGGGAGAAGTGCCCGCGGTAGCGGACGGCGAGGCGGGCGATGCCGGCCGCGAGGCGTTCGTCGGGCAGGACAGGGGGCGGGGATGCGGTCATGGGAACCCCTTCGGGGCGTGGGTCCCCACAGGTGTGGGGATGCGGGTCCCAGGGATCAGCTCAGGCTGGTATCAGCCCGGAGTGATGTGAGAGTATCAGTCCATGCTGACGTCAGTCGACACTGATCTGTTGCGGGTCCTGGCGGACCCGCTCCGCCTCCAGATCGTCACCCTGCTCGCCAAGGAGACGCTCTGCAGCACCCACCTGATCGAGGAGACGGGGGCCAGACAGACCAACCTCTCCAACCACCTGAAGGTGCTGCGCGAGGCGGGGGTCGTGGAGACGGAGCCATGCGGCCGGTTCACCTACTACCGCCTCAAGCCCGACGTCATCGCCTCGCTTGCCGGTCAGTTCGCCGACCTCGCGGAGACCGCGCGTGCCACCGCCGAGAACAACGTCAAGCGGTCCTGCCCCTGATCACCCGCCTTTACGGCGACCCGCACCGAGGAGACCTGTTGACCACCACCGAGGCCACCGAGCACGACAGAGCTGGCCAGTCGCCCATAGCCCCGGCCGCTGAGCCGCAGTCGGCCCCGGGCGCCACCCCGCCGCAGGCGCCTCCGCTGCTCGCCAAGGCCGCAGCCGAACTGGTCGGCACGGCGGCTCTGGTCGCGGTCGTGGTCGGCTCCGGCATCCAGGCCACCGAACTGACCAAGGACGTCGGCCTCCAGCTGCTGGCCAATTCCACGGCCACCGTCTTCGGCCTCGGCGTCCTGATCGCCCTGCTCGGCCCGGTCTCCGGCGCGCACTTCAACCCGGCCGTCACCCTGGCCGAGTGGTGGACTGCCCGCCGCGGCGGCGCCGGAGTCACCCTGCGCGAGACGGCCGTGTACGTCCCCTCGCAGATCGTCGGGGCGATCGCGGGCTCGGTCCTGGCCGATGCGATGTTCGGCGAGCCGCTGGTGAAGTGGTCCACCCATGACCGGTCGGCAGGGCACCTGCTGCTCGGCGAGGTCGTCGCGACCGCCGGCCTGATCCTGCTGATCTTCGGCCTGGCCCGCACCGACCGCCTCCGCTTCGCTCCTGTCGCGGTCGCCTCCTACATCGGCGCCGCGTACTGGTTCACCTCGTCCACGTCCTTCGCCAACCCGGCGGTGACCATCGGCCGCGCCTTCACCGACACCTTCGCTGGCATCGCGCCCAGCTCGGTCGCAGGGTTCATCGGCATGCAGCTGATCGGCACCGTGGTCGGCCTGGCGCTGGTGGCCCTCATCTTCATGCCCGGCCGGGAAGCCGCCGAGTGACGCGCACGTCCCAGGTAGTGGTGGTCGGCGGCGGCCAGTCCGGGCTCGCCGCCGGATACCACCTGCGCCGCCTAGGTCTCGACTTCGTCATCCTCGACGCCCAGACCACGCCGGGCGGCGCCTGGCAGCACCCCTGGGACTCCCTGCGCCTGTTCTCCCCGGCCTCGTACTCCTCACTGCCCGGCCGCCTCATGCCGCCGCAGACCGGCGCCACCTACCCCGACGCGCAGCACGTGGTGGAGTACCTGGCCGACTACGAGAAGCGGTACGAGCTGCCCGTCGAACGGCCCGTGTACGTCCACGGCGTCCACCGGGACGGCCAACTCCTGCGCGTCGAGACCGACTCGGGCACCTGGCATGCGCGAGCCGTGATCAGCGCGACCGGTACCTGGTGGCGCCCGTTCCTCCCCGCCGTCCCAGGCCGCGGGGACTTCGGCGGTCGCCAGCTGCACACCGTCGAATACCGGCGGCCGCAGGAATTCTCCGGCGGTCGCGTGATCGTGGTGGGCGGCGGCAACTCCGGCGCGCAGATCACCGCCGACCTCGCATACGACACCGAGCTGACCTGGGTCACCCAGCGCCCGCCCCGCTTCCTGGCCGACGACATCGGCGGCCGCGCCCTGTTCGACGCGGCCACCGCCCGCCGCCGCGCCCTCGACGAAGGCCGCACCGACACCGGTGGCGTGGCCTCCCTCGGTGACATCGTCGCCGTCCCGCCCGTCCGCGAAGCCCGCGACCGCGGCCTGCTCAAGGCCAGCCCGATCTTCACCCGCCTGGTCCCCGGCGGCGTTGAATGGTCCGACGGCACCCGCGCCGGGGCCGACGCCATCATCTGGTGCACCGGGTTCCGGCCCGCTCTCTCCCACCTCGCACCGCTTCAGCTCCGGGGCCGACGTGGCCACATCGCCACCGTCGGCACGCGCGCGGCGGACGAGCCGCGCCTGCATCTGCTCGGCTACGGCGACTGGACCGGCCCCGCGTCCGCCACCCTCATCGGGGTCGGCCGCCCCGCGCGCGATGCCGCCCGTGAGATCAGTGCGCTGCTTGCGGCCGGAACGGCGTAAGAGCAGCGGCACAATCGTGTCTTCCTCCAGTGCCGTGCCTTCCAGCGGGTAAGGGAGACTGCCGATCGTGACGACGACTCCCGCCTCCGACCTCTCCTCGAGGCCTGAACAGGAACGATGGCTGACCCCTGGAGTGCGGGGGATCGGAGCCGCCAGCTTCCTGGCCGATGTCGGCCACGAGATCCCCACGGCCCTGCTTCCGTCCCTGCTGACCTCCACGCTCGGCGCGCCAGCTGCCGCACTGGGCGCGATCGAGGGCGTCTCGGACGCGCTCGCCGGAGCCGCCCGCTTCGGTGGCGGCGTCCTGGCCGACGACCCGGCACGGCGGCGCAGGGTCGCCGTCGGCGGCTACACCACCACCGCCGTGCTCGGCGCCGCCACCGCTGCCGCGAGCTCGGTGTGGCAGGTCGGCGTGCTGCGGGCAGCGGCCTGGACGGCGCGTGGGCTTCGGGTTCCCGCTCGCAACGCGCTGCTGGCGGACATCGTCCCGGCGGGCGCCTACGGGCGGGCGTACGGCTTCGAGCGGATGATGGACAACCTCGGCGCCATCTTCGGACCGCTCCTCGCCCTCGGCCTGGTCGCCTGGTTGGGCGTGCAGTGGGCGATCGGGCTGTCCGTGATCCCGGGCCTGCTGGCGGCTGCCGCGATCATCTACGCCATCCGCCACACGCCCGAGCCGACCAGCCGGGACAAGGTGCCGCTGCGGATCCGCGTACGCCCCGTACTGCGCGGCGAACTGGGGCGGCTGATGGCCGCGGTCGCCGCCTTCGAGGTCGGCAACGTCGCCGCAACCCTGCTGATCCTGCGCGCGACCGACCTGCTCACTCCCGGACACGGCACGCAGACGGCGACGACCATCGCGCTCGGCCTCTACACCGCGTACAACGTCGCCGCGACCGCCGCCTCGATCCCGGCAGGACGCCTGGCCGACCGGCTCGGTGTGCGCGGTCCGGTGCTCGTGCTGACAGGCGGTGTTGCGGCGTTCGCCGTCTCCTACGGCCTGTTCGCGGTCACCGGCGCTGCCCTGATCGTCCTGGCGATCCCCTTCATCCTTGCCGGGGCCGGCATCGGCGCGGTGGAGACGGCCCAGCACTCGGCCGTCGCCGCACTCGCCCCGAAGGAACTGCGCGGCTCGGCATTCGGACTGCTGGCCACCGTTCAGTCCTTGGGCAACCTCGCCGCGTCGACCCTGGTGGGCGTCCTGTGGTCCGTGTTCTCCCCGGCGGTCGCCTTCGCCTACCTCACGGCGTGGATGCTCCTCGCCCTGGCAGGGCTGCTGTTCACGGCCGCCCGCCCCACCGGCTGACCATTGCTCAGTCGACCAGCGGGCTGCGACGTTCGACGAGGACGACATCCCGCCAGCGCCCGTGGTGGCGGCCGATGCGCTCGCGGGTGCCGATGATGCGGAACCCGGCCCGCTGGTGCAGTGCGATGCTGGCGGTGTTCTCGGGGAAGATGCCGGACTGGATAGTCCAGACACCCGCCGCCTCGGTGGAGTCGATCAGCGCCTTGAGTAGGGCAGAGGCCACTCCGCGGCCCCGGGCGTCGGGATCGACGTAGACGGAGTGCTCGATGACACCGGCGTAGGCGCAGCGGTCGGAGACCGTGGTGGCGGCGACCCAGCCGAGCACTGCCTCGTCCTCGGCGAGGGCGACGAAGCGGTGCTCGGGCAGCTTCGCGGAGTCGAACGCCTGCCAGGTTGGGGCCGTCGTCTCGAAGGTGGCGTTGCCCTCATCGATCCCTGCCTGGTAGATCGTCAGAACCTCGTCGGCATGCGCAGCGGCCATTGGCGTGATGGTCACACTGGTCGGGCTAGACATGGCGGCGTACCTCTCGTCCCCGTTCGCTGGTCAGGCTGCGGCCGGCGCGATAGTCAGCAGCTTGCCCATGGCGGCCAGTACGGACGGCTCGACCCGGTAGTACACCCAGGTGCCGCGCCGCTCGGAAGTCAGCAGCCCAGCCTCCTTCAGCTTTTTCAGGTGGTGGGAGACGGTCGGCTGGGAGACGCCGACGTCCGAGATGTCGCACACGCACGCCTCGCCGCCCTCGTGCGAGGCCACCGCCGAGAACAGCCGCAGCCGCACCGGGTCGCCCAACGCCTTGAACATCCGCGCGGCCGTCTCGGCCTCCTCCGCCGTGAACGGGCGCTCGGTGAGCGGCGGGCAGCACGGCGCCACAGCGTCGGCGGCTTCGGGCTCTATCAGCGGGAGCAGCTTCGTATTCGACATGCGTCTATGTTGACACATGTCGAATCAAGTGGGCG
The DNA here is from genome assembly GCF_025642155.1 of Streptomyces sp. HUAS 15-9. Lineage (NCBI taxonomy): Bacteria > Bacillati > Actinomycetota > Actinomycetes > Kitasatosporales > Streptomycetaceae > Streptomyces > Streptomyces qianjiangensis. The sequence continues at coordinate 7,214,511 of NZ_CP106798.1, forward strand.
AGGGGTGAATGGTTCACCGATGAGTGAGGTGACCTGTTGGGCGCCATGCGACGCGGGCGTCACCGCCAGCCTCGACCGGCCACCCTCGCTCGCCGCCGCATCGGTCCGTAACGTCCCCCGTCCGCTGATTCGGTGAATGTCTATGTTGACGCTCATCGATGCAGATGCCATGCTGGGCGCCGCAAGACATCGACAGACGTCGAATCAAAGGGGGATCCCGTGGCTGTGTCCACCAACAGCGTGCCCACCACCGGCCAGCTGCCCGTCATCGTCATCGGCGCCGGCCCGGTAGGCCTGGCAGCCGCCGCCCACCTCGTCGAGCGTGGGATCGAACCGCTGGTCCTGGAGGCCGGCCCCTCCGCCGGAACCGCCGTACGCGACTGGACGCACGTCCGCCTGTTCTCCCCGTGGGCCGAGGTCACCGACCCGGCCGCCGAGAAGCTGCTAGCTCCCACCGGCTGGGTCCGCCCCGACGGCGCCACTTACCCCACCGGCGGAGACTGGGCCGTGCAGTACCTCCAGCCGCTCGCCGACGCCCTCGGCGACAAGGTCCGCTACGGCACCACGGTCACCGGGGTGGCCCGGGCGGGCCGTGACCGGATCGTCGACGCCGACCGCGACGAGCAGCCCTTCACCGTGCACATCGAGCTCGCCGACGGTGGCGAGGAGCGCATCAGCGCCCGCGTCGTCATCGACGCCTCCGGCACCTGGTTCATCCCCAGCCCGATGGGCGCCGACGGCCTGCCCGCGCTCGGCGAGAAGTCGGCAGCCGGCCGTGTCTCCTATCGTGTCCCCGACCTGAGGGACCCCGCTGTTCGCGCCCGGTACGCGGGCAAGCGCACCGCCGTCATCGGCTCCGGAGCTTCCGCCTTCACCGCGCTCGCCTACCTCGCCGACCTGGCCAAGGACGAGCCCGGCACGCACGCAGCATGGGTCCTGCGGCGCGGCATCGGAGCGAACACCTTCGGCGGCGGCGAGGCCGACCAGCTCCCCGCCCGAGGCGCCCTGGGCCTGCGCGCCAAGGCCGCCGTCGAGGCCGGCCACGCCTCCGCGGTAACCGGATTCCGTACCCACGCCGTGGAACGCGACGGCGACCAGTTGGTACTTGTCGCCGAGGACGGCCGTCGCCTGGACCCGGTGGACGAGGTGATCGTGCTGACCGGCTTCCGGCCCGACCTGTCCTTCCTCTCCGAGGTCCGCCTGGGCCTCGACGAGCGCCTCCAGGCCCCGACCGCGCTGGCCCCGCTCATCGACCCGAACATGCACTCCTGCGGCACGGTCTACCCGCACGGCGTGAACGAACTGTCCCACCCGGAGAAGGACATCTATCTGGTCGGCATGAAGTCCTACGGCCGCGCCCCCACGTTCCTGGCGATGACCGGCTACGAGCAGGTCCGTTCCATCACCGCCGCCCTCGCCGGTGACCGGGAGGCCGCCGAGCGCGTCGAACTGACCCTGCCGGAGACCGGTGTGTGCGGCGGCGCCGGCCTGTACGACGACCCCGACGCCGCCCAGGGCGGCGAAGGCGGAGGCTGCTGCGCCGCCCCGGCCACCCTTCAGATCGGCCTCAGCGCCCCCGCCTCCTCGGGCGGCTGCTGACCCGCCGATGGACAACCTCCAGACCAGCGAGGCCGTGATCGGTACGGGGGACCGATCACGGCCTCGTGCCGCCCTGCCCGCGCTCTGCGCCACGCAGATCACCAGCTGGGGGATCGTCTACTACGCATTCCCCGTCCTGAACCCCCAGATCGCCGCCGCCACCGGATGGTCGACGACCGCAACAACCGCTGCTTTCTCCGGCGCCCTCCTCATTTCCGCCCTCACCGGCATTCCGGTCGGCCGTATTCTCGACCGCCGCGGGCCGCGCGCCGTCATGACCACTGGATCTGTGCTCGGAGCCGTCGCGTTGCTGGCGATCGCCCACGCGCCCAATCTCTTGACCTTCACCGTCGCCTGGCTGCTGGCGGGAATGTCCATGGCCGCGACCTTCTACCAGCCCGCCTTCGCCGCCGTGACGCGTTGGTGGGGCGAACAGCGTGTACGCGCCTTGACCGTCGTCACGCTTGCGGGCGGCCTGGCCTCCACCGCCTTCGCACCCCTGACCGCCGCACTCTCAGAGCACCTCAACTGGCGTACCACGTACACGCTGTTGGCTGCACTTCTCGCCTCGGTCACCATCCCCGCTCACGCCCTCGCGCTGCGGGCTCCATGGCCACCAGCGCCCACGCCACACGTCCGCACGGCCGATGGCAACCGGTCAGTGGTTCGCAGCCGGCCGTTCCTGCTTCTCGCCGCAGCGCTGACGCTGAACAGTTTCGCCATGTACGCCGTCGTCATCGCCCTCGTTCCGCTGCTCATCGTCCGCGGCTTCAGCCCGACCGCCGCTGCGTGGGCCCTCGGTCTCGGCGGTGCGGGCCAGACTCTCGGCCGTACGCTCTACGCCTCTCTGGCCCGATGTACGAGCGTCACCAGCCGCACGGTGCTGCTGATCAGCGCGGGAGGAGCCACCACGGTGGCGTTCGCACTCGTGCCAGGTCCCTATCCGCTGCTGCTTGCCCTTGCCATCGGCGCGGGCATGGTGCGGGGCAATCTCACCTTGCTCCAGGCCACCGCAGTAACCGACCGCTGGGGCGCGACTCATTACGGCAGGCTCTCGGCTGTCCTGGCGGCACCTGCCACCATCGCCGGCGCACTGGCTCCCTTTGCCGGGGCCGCACTTGCGCGCGAACTGGGCGGTTACGCCTCTCTGTTCGCAGTGCTTGCGGTGACCTCGTTCGCCGCTGCCGTATTGGCCGCTGGATCGGGGCACGGACTTGCTCAGGCCAAAGCGAAGCAGCGGAATGCGTTGCGGCTGTGAGGGGCTCGGCTCACGTCCGACGTCGTCCGACGTGAATGGCGGCCTACGACGTTTCCTGCATGCGGCCACACGCACTGCTTACATGAAGGCGAGTTCACGGAAGGCGTTGCGGACATCGGTCAGTGGTCCGCGGTCGCGGGTGTAGTAGAGCTTGTTGGTCAGGAGCACTGCCCGCAGGCCCCTGGTGGGTGAGGCTCCTGTTCCCGTGAAGCCGTAGTGGACCCATGTGTCCTGTTCGGCGGTGGTGCCAGGGGCGGGATGCCAGAACATGCCTTGGCGCGGTGTCGGTCCCAATGTTCAGCATGTAGCGCAGGAAGGCAGCAAGGTCGTCGAGGACGGTGAAGACGCCGGCGATGCCGCAGACGCCGCCCAGGAGGCGTGCGGAGAAGTCGTGGGCTGTTCCCTTGAGGTGGCTGTCGGTGTCGTGAGGCTGGCGTCGAAGACGGTGTCGGCACGCATCGGGATGTCCGGCTCGTCGGGGTCGAGGACGCCGGTGGCGCCCTGGGCTCGGACGCCAGTGGTGTCGCCGACGGCCCCCACCGTGCCGGGGTACACCTTGTCACGGACGCCTTCGTCGAGCAGGGCTTCGATGCGGTCGCTGTCGTACGTCATGGTCTCCCTCTTCGCCGGGGCATCCCGCCGGTCAGCGTAGTGAGATTCGCCGCGGGGGCCGGGTAGTGACGTGCCGGACCGGCCGGAACGCGGTTCAGGTGGGCCGAGATCGGTGACCGCTCGTGCGGTCGCCGAGATGGGGTAGCGCGTTGCGTTGGCGTACGCCGCCTGCCGCAGGGCATGGGCAGTCGGGGCTGGGAACCGCTCGGGAGAACGGCGCTTGAATCGAGCGGGGTTCCCGGATTGGGCGGGCGGCAGGAACGAGTTGGAGATTGCTGCCCGAGGTGCGACGGTCACGGATGTGGCTGACGTCGCTTGCCTCGGGCTCGCTGTCTGTGCAGTCGGCATGGCCTCTCAGGCGGCTCGGCGGCGACTCGGGATGGCGGCCAGGGGGTGGCCGATCCGGTCGTGGTAGTCGAGCAGGGTGCGGGGGGAGTCCAGGGCGACCGTACCCACCAGGACGGGGGTGCCGTCGGGGCCTGGGCGGGTGTACCCCGCCACCAGGCGTCGCTTGGCGGGGTCGCCGTCGAGGATCGTCATGTCGGTGCCGAGTCCGGGCATGCCGGCGGACTGGATGCGTACGCCGTGCTGGTGGGACCAGAAGCGGGGCACCGGGGTGAAGGGTGCGGCGTCCTGGGGGCCTTGGAGGAGGGCGTCGGCGGCGTGGCGGCCCATTTCGATGGTGTTGATCCAGTGTTCGACGCGGCGCGGGGTGTCGTCGAAGCGGAGGTTGGGCCAGCGGGCTACGTCTCCGGCGGCGACGATGCCGTCGACCGGGTAGCCGTCCGCTCCGAGGGCATGTGTTGTGGGGGCGCACAGGACGCCGTCGGTGATGTCGAGGCCGGTGTGCCAGAGCCAGTCGGTGCGGGGCATGGTGCCCACGCCGACCACGGCGGCGTCGGCGCGGACGGTCTCGCCATTGTCCAGCAGTACGGTCACGCCTCGGTTGTCCTCGGACCAGCCGTGCACGCCTTCCCCGAGGTGGAGGCGCACTCCGTGGTCGCGGTGCAGGTCGCCGACGACGGTGCCGAGGGCGGGGCCGAGGGAGCGGTGGAGCAGGGTGGGGCTGACGTCGATGATCGTGACGTCGACGGCGCGGGTGCGGGCGGTGCAGGCGATCTCGCAGCCGATGAAGCCGCCGCCGATCACCGCCACGTGCCGGGCCTTGGCGAGGGCGGCGTCGATGTTGCGCGCGTCAGCCAGGGTGCGCAGCATCCAGACCCGGTCGGAGTGCAGAGGGGTGCCGGGCAGGTGGCGGGCGTCGACGCCGGAGGCGATGACCAGGCCGTCGAAGGGGAGCTGTTCGCCGCCTGGCAGGAGTAGTTCCCGCCGGTCGATGTCCAGGCCGAGGGCGCGGGTGCCCAGGCGCCAGGAGGCGTCCAGTTCGGTGTGGGTGACCAGGGCCAGGTCCGGGGGTTGGCGATCGCCGGTGAGGAGCTGCTTGGACAGCGGGGTGCGGTTGTAGGGGCGGTGGGGTTCCTCGCCGATCATGGTGATCTCGCCGCGCCAGCCGAGTTCGCGGAGGCGTTCAGCGGCGGACAGGCCGGCGAGGCCGGTGCCGACGACGGCGATGCGGTTGGTGGCCGCGCTCGTCACTGCTTCTCCCGGGTGGTGAGGGTGATGGCCTGCATGGGGCAGCAGCGGGCGGCCTGACGGACCGCCGGGGTGTGGGAGGCGTCGGGGGCGGCGTCGTAGCGCAGACGGCCGTCGGGGCCGAGGTCGAAGACCTGTGGCGCTTCCTGCTGGCAGATGCCGTACAGCTCGCAGTGGTTGTTGTCGACGCTGACCTTCACCGCTGGCGCCGCAGCGGCAGGGGCTGCGGTGGGGACGGTGACGTGCGGGCCGAAGGCGTTGACCGCGGTGTGGGATGAGGACACCGGCGTCACACCTCCTGCGGGGCGATACGGGTGGCGACCGCAGTGGTGGCCGGCAGCAGCCGCAGCACGAACAGCAGGATGGGAGCGGCGGCGATGCCGAGCACGAAGATGCCGAGCAGGCCGAGAGCCTGGACCTCGGCGGAGGCGGTGATGGTGTGCAGCAGCGACAGGCCGAAGGCGGGATAGGCGAGGTAGTGCACCAGGTGCCAGCGGCGGTAGCCCAGCTTGCGCTGGACCCAGATCGAGACGGCGACCGCGAGGCCGAGCTCCAGACCGATGATGCCGAAGGCGACCTCCGGCTCGCCGCCGTTGACGAACGGGATGACCACGTTGACGTACGAGAAGTGCTGGCCGGTCTGGAAGGCGTAGGCGATGCCGTGGATGCAGCCGAAGGCCAGGCAGATCACCGCGAGCATCATGTGCCCGCCGTAGAGGGTCTCGCGTCGCACGCTGCGGCGGGCCCATCCGGTGGTGGTCAGGATGCCGAAGCACACCGCCAGCGCCATCAGCCCGTAGGAGAGGTACCCGGCGAGGGTGGCGACGTGCCGTACGCCCTGGTCGTAGGGGGTGTAGGGGCCCTCGGCGAGGGTGTCGGCGTGGGCGGCGGGCATCGCGGCCAGTGACAGGGCGAGGGGCAGGGCCAGTATGGTGGCCCGCGCCGGCCACCGGGTCGTTGCGGTCGAAGCCAAGGTCGTTCTCCTTGCACGGGTGGCGCTGTGCGCGACGAACTGCTCCGCCGAAGCAGCACGGCTCCGCGAAGTCTTACATGCTGTGAGACTAGCCTGAGTCTTACAGGATGTGCGACAAAGGAGTGTCCCCGCCCTCGGAACGACGGACGGCGGACGGGAAGGAAAGGGAGCTGACCATGCCGAGCCCACGCGATCGGGCCGACGCTGTGGAGGCGGGTGCCCGGCGTCCGGCCGGGGCGCTGGAGGCGGAGATCATGGCCGCGCTGTGGGCCGGCGACGGGCCGATGACCGCCGCTGAGGTTCACCAGCAGCTCGGCGACGGTCTGGTCTACAAGACCGTGCTGACCGTACTCGGCCGCCTCCGCGCCAAGGGTCTGGTGGATCGAGAGCCCGTGGGCCGTGCGTACGCCTATACGCCCAGCCGGGCAGCGGCGGAGGTGGCCGCCCAGGAGATGAACGCCGCGCTGCGCCGCACCGGCCACCGCGCCGAGGTGCTCCAGCACTTCGTGGACACCCTGGACGCCGACCAGCAGACCGCCCTGCGCGCCCTGCTCGACTCCACGGACTGAGCGGGTCCGGAAAGGCGACGACGTTCGTGTACCTGACCGTGTACCTCCTGCTTCTGGTGCCCGCCGTGCTGGCTGCCGTCGGCCCTCGTCTGGCCCGGCAGCTCGCACCGGCTGCCGCGGCCCGCATGCTGGCGGCCATCTCGGCGGTGGCGGCGCTGTCCACGGTCTGGGGTCTGCTGGTCCTGGCGGCCGGTGGCCTGGGCCGCATCGGCGAGGTCATCGCCTATACACGTCCTGACCCCGCCGCGCTCGCCGCCGCCGACCCGGTGCCGCGCACGCTCGGGGTGCTGGCTGCCGCTCTGCTGTCCTGCGGCCTGTTCAGGCTTGCGCGCACTGTGTGGCGGCGCCGCCGTGAGATGCGGGCACTGGCCGGTCTGCGGCGCCTGCCTGCGGCCGGCGACCTGATCGTGCTGGCCGACGACCAGCCGGACGCCTACGCCCTGCCCGGCCGGCCCCGGCGGATCGTGGTCACCTCCGGCATGCTGCGTGCGCTGCCTGTCGACGAACGGGCGGTGCTGCTGGCACACGAGCATGCCCACCTGGCTCACCGACACCACCATTACGCGGCCCTGGGCGAGATGGCCTCTGCGCTCAACCCCATCCTGAGGCGTCTGCGCGGCGAACTCGGCTTCGCACTGGAGCGTTGGGCCGACGAGGACGCCGCCCACGCGGTGGCCAGCCGGCCGCTCGCGGCCCGTTCCCTGGCCCGAGCCGCCCTCGCCGGCACCGGCCGGGGACCCGCCACGGCGCTGGCCTACCTGAGCCACCAGGTGACCGAGCGGGTCCGTGCCCTGCAGGGCGCTCGCCCGGAAAGCCGCCGAAGCGCCGCGCTGCTGGCTGCGTCCCTGGTCACCGCGACGGCACTCGCGCTGGCCGACGCCACCTCGGCGCTCGGCCGGTTCCTGGAGATCTTGCACCCGTGAACGGGCCCCCAACGCCAACGCGTTCATCGGCAGCACGTCCGGCGTGGCTGACCCACAACGTGAAAGTGCTGTGCGGGGTCTCATTCCTTCAGGACGCCGCCAGTGAGCTCCTCTATCCGATCCTGCCGATCTTCCTGACCACCGTGCTCGGCGCCCCGCCCGCCGTGGTCGGCGCGATCGAAGGTCTCGCTGAGGGCGCCGCGTCGGTCACCAAGGTCGCCTCGGGGCGCCTGGCCGACCGATTCGCCCGCCGCCCGCTGATCGGAGCCGGATACGGGCTGGCCGCCCTGGGGAAGCTGCTCATCGCCCTTGCCACTGTGTGGCCGTTGGTGCTGGTGGCGCGGGTGGTCGACCGGCTCGGCAAGGGGGTGCGGGGCGCCCCGCGCGATGCCCTCCTCGTCGACGGCGTGCCGCACCGGCAGCGCGGCAGGGTGTTCGGGCTGCACCGGGCGGCCGACACCGCCGGAGCCGTGGTCGGGCCGCTGGCGGGTCTCGCGCTGTACGAGGGCCTCGACCACCGTCTGCGGCCGTTGTTCTGGGTCGCGGTGATCCCGGCTGTCGCCTCGGTCGCCCTGGTCGCCGTGGTCCGCGACCCCGGCCGGGAGAACGGCGCTTCGGCGAAGGCCGTACGTACACGGTGGAGAGCTCTGCCCCGCCCGTACTGGCGCGTTCTGGCGGCGCTGATCGCCTTCAACCTGATCAATTTCCCCGACGCGCTGCTCCTGCTGCGCGCCCACGAGTTGGGCCTGTCCACGGCCGGAGTCGTCGGCGCCTACGCGGTCTACAACCTCGCTTACGCCGCCCTGTCCTACCCCGCCGGAGCCCTGTCCGACCGTTTGCCGCGCCCGCTCGTGTTCGCGGCGGGCCTGGTCTTCTTCGCCGTCGGATACCTGGGCCTCGGACTCATCCATGCGCCCTGGCTGGTCTTCGTCGTCCTGCCGCTGTACGGCGGATTCGCCGCCTGCACCGACGGGGTCGGCAAAGCCTGGATCTCCACCCTCGTTCCTGACCGCCAGCAGGGCACGGCCCAGGGCCTCTACCAGGGTGCCACCGGCGCCGCCGTCCTCTTCGCCGGGCTGTGGGCCGGGCTTGCCTGGGGTCCCGACGGGCATGCCCCGCTTCTGATTTCCGGCGCTGTTGCCCTCGTCCTGGCCGCCGCGCTGTCCGTCCTCGGCCGCAACCGGCAAGCCAACGGCTGACCAACACCGGCAAACCAATATTGACGTGTCCTTGACCGCTTCTTCCAACTCCGGTCACACAACGCAGGGCTAGGCTCACCGGGCGACTCACGTCCCGGCGACGCCGGGACCGTACCTGCGCCAGCACAGCCCGAGACGAACCGTCATCGCGGAGTTGGGGGAATCGCCATGCGCACACGTACAAGAGCGTCTCTCGTGGCCACCGCCGCTACGTTACTGCTCGTCGCCACAGTGGGCAGTTCCGCAGCCTCGAGCGACAGCCAGCCGGTCCACCTGGTCTCACCCACCGACCCTTACGCCGCCTGCGACATCAGCGGCGACGGGACCGGCACCAACTACCTGTCCGCAGAGGACGAACCGTACGTCACCGCAAGCCCCCGCGACCCGCACAACGCGGTCGGCATCTTCCAGCAGGACCGCTGGTCCAACGGCGGCGCCCGGGGTCTGACCGCGACATACACCCATGACGGGCGGCACTTCACCGAGACGCCGCTGCCGTTCTCGCACTGCGCGCCGGGCGGGCTCAACTACCAGCGGGCCTCCGATGGCTGGGTGAGTACCGGCCCTGACGGCACGGTCTACGCCAGCGGTCTGGTGTTCGACGCCACCGACGCACGGAACGGAGTGGCCGCCTCGACGTCGTACGACGGCGGACGCACCTGGAAGCACACCACCCCCCTGATCGACGACACACAGGCCCAGTTCACCGACGACAAGAACGCCGTCACCGCCGACCCCTTCCACCCCGGCGTCGCCTACCAGGTCTGGGACCGCATCGACGAGGACGACTCCACCAAGGTCTACGACGGACCCGCCTACATCTCCATCACCCGCGACGGCGGCCGGCACTGGACCAAGGCACGCCCGTTCGTGGACACCTCGGTCGTCCCGCACTCGCAGACCATCGGCAACGTCATCGTCGTCGACCCGCGCACCGACACCCTCTACGACGTCTTCGACTGGCAGACGTACGACATCGACTACGCGACCGGCACCTTCACGCCCACCGACCTGCATTTCGCCATGGTCAAGTCGACCGACCAGGGACGCACGTGGAGCAAGCCGGTCACCATCGCCAAGGACACGTCCGTACCCGAAGTCGATCCCAACGCCCCCACCGACGCGAGCAAAGCCCTGCGTGCGGGCGGCGACCTGCCGAACGTCGCCATCGACCCGCGCACCGGTGAGCTGTACGTCGCCTATGAGGGCTCGGACTTCAGCAGTGGCGGCTACAACTCCGTGGAACTGATCCACTCCACCGACGGCGGCCGCACCTGGTCGGCACCGAAGCGGGTCAATACTGTCGCCTCCGCACCTGCGTTCACGCCCTCCATCAGTGTGGACGCCCGTGGCACGGTCGCGATCACCTACTACGACCTGCGCTACCTCACCGCGAGCAACGCCACGACCCTGCCCACTGCCGCCTGGCTGGTCACCTTCCGCCGCGGTGCGGAAAGCCGTGCCACCGAGCGCCGTATCTCCCGCGTCTTCGACTGGCTCCAGGCCCCCTACGCCGGTGGCCACTTCCTCGGCGACTACGAGGGCCTCGCCACGGACGGCCGCTCCGCTGTACGGCCGCTGTTCGTCGAGACCAACGCCAACGCGGCGCAGGACTCCACCGACGCCTACAGCGGGCTGTTCCACACCGGCACGCAGAACGGACCCTTTGTCGAGGCCACGGCCACAGCCCCAGCGCGCACCGCAGGAACGCTGGGAGCCCGGCCGCACAGGCTCGTCCGATGATCGAAGAGGCGTCGCAAAGCGGCTGCAGCTTCCGGAACTTCGGGTTCATGTGAGGCGCAAGGTAAACAGAGCGCCATTTTTCCTGTGAGCCCTTTGTGTGACTGTTGTGGTCACGCCAAGATCCCCTCTGCGCCCGGGACACCCCCATGCTCCCGGCGCAGGGAGGAGCGGGCATGTTGCCCCCGAAGCACCAGCGACGGTTCATAACCTGCACCGTCGTAGCGGCCGCGCTCGGACTGGTAAGCACCCAGTCTTTCGCGGCGCCCAACAACGCAAGACCCCGCCCCTGGCAGGCACGCCACCAGGCCGCCATCGGCCGGCAGCACATCAAGGCAGTGCACGCGGGACACGGCTTGTCCGCGTTCGCCGCAGAAGGCGGCGATGACGACGGGGCCGACGAGGCGGAGAACTCCGCCGAGGCCACGGCCCAGTTCACCGAGGCCCGCACCGCGCCCGGCGTGGTCGCGCCCGGCGCCTACGGGGCGGCCTGGCAACAGCTGCAGTCGATGAGGCACACGAGCGGCAGCTGGGACCACGTCACCAAGAAGGCGTACAACGCCGACGACCCCCGCTACCGCGATGTGAACTCCAACTCCAGCGGCGGCGCGGGCGACGTCACGGGCCGGATCACCGGCATCGCGGCCGACGACCACGGTGACGTGTACGCGGGCGGCGCGAACGGCGGCGTCTTCCGCTCCACCACGGGCGGCGGGCACTGGAAGCCGATCTCCGACAAGCTCCCGTCCCTGTCGACGGGCACCCTCTCGCTGGACGGGCAGAACCGGCTCTGGTACGCCACGGGCGAGTCCAACACCGGCGCGACGTCCTTCGTGGGCACGGGCGTGTACGTCCTGAAGGACCCGCGCCACGGACAGTTCCAGCCCGGCGACCGCGTGGGCGGCGCCGAGCTGGAGTCCACCGTGATCCACGCGCTGCGTTTCGCCGGCACCAAGGTATGGGCGGCGACCAGCACCGGCGTCTGGTCGCACTCCACGACCACCCTGTCGGGGCCGTGGAAGCAAGAGTTCGTCCCCAACCCGGACTATCTGCCGGGTGGTTCGAAGGCGTCCGACCCGAGCGCGCCGTACAAGAACATCGCCAACGACATCGCGGTGGACCCGAAGGACCCCTCCAAGGTTCTCCTTGCGGTGGGCTGGCGTGGTGGCGACACGTACAACGGGCTGTACGCGAAGGCGGACGACGGCAGTTGGAAGCCGGTCAGCGGACTGGGTGACCTGCCGACCAGCAGTGACGACGTCGGCAACATGACGTTCGCCGCGGCGGCGGACGGCTCGCGTCTGTACGCCATCGACCAGTCGCCGGCGCAGATGGCCGCCAACCCGGACAGCGGGCTGAAGGGCGTGTACGTGTCGAAGAACGGCTCGCCGTTCGGGCCGTGGACGCTGATCGCGGACTACACCAAGCTGAAGGCGTCCGGATCCGCGCTGCAAAGTGCGGGCTACATGCCCGGCATCCAGTCCTGGTACAACCAGTTCCTCCAGGTCGACCCGGCCAACGCCGATCACGTCTACCTCGGCCTGGAAGAGGTCTTCGAGACCAAGAACGGCGGCCAGAGCTGGACCGTTCCCGGCCCGTACTGGAACTTCCCCTTCCCCTGCTGGAGCATCGACCCGGCCAAGCAGACCGGTGACTGCTCGCCCACGACCCACTCCGACCAGCACGCGGTCGCGATCGGCAGCTACAAGGGCAAGACCTGGGCGTATGTCGGCAACGACGGCGGCATCTACCGCCGTCCGCTGAACGGCGCGGTCGACTCCGGTGGCCACGCCAAGGACTGGCAGTCCCTGAGCGACGGCACCCTGGACACCCTCCAGTACTACTCGGTGGGTGTCGGCAAGGACCTCACCAACGGTGGTGTCTCGGTGACCGGCGGTCTGCAGGACAACGGTCAGTCGATCCTGCGCGGTCACGACAAGGTGATGGGTTCGAACTTCGGCGGCGACGGCGGCGACACCATCACCGACCCCGCCAACGGTTGCAACGTTGCCGCCGAGTATGTCTACCTGGACATGTGGGTGACACAGAACTGCGGTGTCAACGACGGTTCCTGGTCGACGGACCCGTCCAAGGCCACCGAGTACGAGGTCGCCCCGCCGGATAAGGACCAGGGCGGCGCGGGCGCCCGCTTCATCGCGCCGATCGCCGCCGACGCCAAGGACACCCACACCTGGGTGGCCGGTGGCCGGCACGTGTGGGTGAACACGAAGGGCTTCGCGATCCGCTCCGGCAAGGAGTGGACGAACGCGTTCGACCTCGGTGAGGGCCACGTGGCCACGGCGGTGGCGTCCTCCGGCGGCACGGTCTACGTCGGCTGGTGCGGCCCCTGCAACAACCAGGGCTTCACCCGGGGCATCGCGGTCGGCAACGCCGACGGCACCGGCTGGCACCAGCTCACCCTCCCGGTCGACGGCACCATCCCGAACCGCTACGTCTCCGGCTTCGAGATCGACCCGGCCCACGCCCAGCACGTCTACGTGGCGATCAACGGCTTCTCCCGCCGCTTCACCGAGGGTCCGGGCGCGGGCGTCGGCCACGTCTTCGAGTCCAAGGACGGCGGCGCGAGCTGGACGGACATCTCCGCCAACCTGCCCGACGTCCCCGCCGACACGGTCAAGCTCCTCCCGAACGGCGGCCTCGCCCTCGGCACCGACCTGGCCACCTTCTACCGCCCCGCCGGCGCCACCAAGTGGCTGGTCCTGGGCCACGACCTGCCCACCACGGCCGTGATGCAGCTGCGCCTCGGTCCCGACGGCAAGCTGTACGCCGCCACCCACGGTCGCGGCATCTGGTCCTTCGACGTACGGCGCTTCAAGGGCCGCAAGGACTGATCGCCACCCGTACGCTACGTAGCACGACGACGGCCGGTGCGGCCCCGCTCATGGGGCCCACCGGCCGTCCGGCGTTCGGGTCACTGCACCGGATATGCCGCCACACTCAGCTGGAGCGTGAAGAGCGGCGCGCCCTCGGGACCCCAGGTCACGGACGCCGATCCGATGCGCGCGGCACGCACCGTGACCCGGGTGGCGCCCTTGCCGTCGGTGGCGGAGGAGGTCACCAGCGCCAGCATCGGGTTGCTGCCTCGCGGCTGCGGCCAGGGGCCTTGGGCGCGGGGTTCCAGGACGACGGTCACCGTCGTGCCGGATCGCACACACAGGGTTCGGATCGAGGCATCCCCGGCGCTGTGGGTGATCGTGGCAGAGCCTGCCAGGCAGCCTGACGACGCGGAGGCCGTAGGGCGGGGCTTGGCGGTGTCCCTGGGTGGCGACGACGGAGTCTCGGGAGGTGCTGTCGCCGACGACGTAGCGGGCGAGGCTGGGTGACTTACCCTCCCTGTACTGCTTGGCGACGGCGTTGTGGCGCGTGGGTCGGCGGAAGAGCGCGGTGGTGTGGAGCCGGAGTGGGCGCTATTGCCGCTGCTTCCGCAGGCGGTCAGCAGACAGCCGACCGCAACGACGGCGGCCCCGAAGCACGACCCTCTGAGCACCGGCCTGCGTCTTTGCTGCTCCAGCGCCACAACTGCCTCCTCACGTCGCCGCACGCCACTGTGACGTCCGGGTCCGGCGCCCGGTTCCTGCGCCCATAGTCCCGTGCTCATACACAAGGTGCGCCCCGGCGTCGTCGCCGGGGCGCACCATGTGTCTTCTCGGGTCAGTGCTGGACCGGCAGCGGCCTGGTGAGATGCGGTGAGGGGACGGTCGCCGCGCCGTGGGTCGTGGAGCGGGCGCTGCCTCCGGTGACGGTGAGCGGGCCGGCGGTGTAGAGGGCCTCGTCGAAGGCTTGCCCGTTGGTCGGGGCCTTGCCGACGGCGAAGACGGAGACCGCCTTGCCGCTGACGACGGAGGTGGAGATGTAGTCGCCGACCATGCTGCCCTGGGTGGAGCCGGCGATCTGTGAGAGGGACATGGGGCCGGCGACCGTGGCCGGGGCGCTCCAGGTGCTGCCGCCGTTGGCGGAGGAGATGTAGCCGACCTCCAGCTGGCACGTGGGCGTGGTGCAGTTGGCGTTCGGGTAGAAGTAGTAGTACAGGCCGATCTTCGCCGTCGTGCCGGAGGTGGCGGGGTCGATGCCGATGCCGGGGATGAAGTGGTCGACGCCGCTGGTGGTGGCGTCGATCGGGACCCGCGTCACCGACGACCAGCTGGTGCCGTTGGTCGAGGTGGCGTAGACGATGTCGTTGGCCGGGCAGCCGGAGCGGAAGCGGCAGTCCTGCCAGGCGACGTAGACCTTGCCCGAGCCGTCGATCTCGGCGGACGGCAGGCCCTCACCGTCACGCAGGTTGCCGGCCACGCCGTGGCTGGAGACGTTGGCGACGAGTGTGCTGGAGGACCAGCTGGAGCCGCCGTTGGTCGAGTTGAAGGCGCGGATCGAGGACCCGTTGGCGGAGTAGGGGACCACGACCGTGCCGTTCGGCTGGACGAGGGGCTGGCCGCCCAGGCCGCTCGGGCCTCCGGACGGTGCCACGGGCGCCGACCAGGTGGCGCCGCCGTCGGTGGAGCGGCTCATCACCACCGCGTTGCCCGAGGACGTGACGTCCACCTCGACGTAGCAGGTGCCGTAGTACGGGCTGGAGGTGGAGTTGTCGCAGACGATCCACTCCTTGTCGTAGCCCTGGCCGTCGTTGCCGACAGCGATCACCGGGTTCTGCCAGCTGGTGCCGTTAGTGGAGCGGCTGACGCTGACGCCGGCGCCGTTGACGTTGGAGTCGATGACCAGTCCGGCGACCATCCAGGTGCCGTGCTTGGCGTCGTAGGCGACGGCCGGGTCGGAGACGCGGGCCCAGGTGCCACCCTGGTAGGTGGTGATGCCGGGGAGCATGCCGTGCTGCCAGGTGGTGCCGCCGTCGGTGGAGGTGTTCCAGCCGATGTCGGAGGAGCCGCCGTCGGTGAACCGGCCGACCTGCGAGGAGGCGACGATCGTGTTGCCGTACGCGAAGGTGTCCGGTTCGAGCTCGGTGGCGTGCTGGCTGGAGGAGTTGGTGAACGGATCCGTGCTGACCTGGGTCAGACCGGGCGGCGGGGTGGCGGTGGTGAAGGAGACGTCGTCGTAGAGGGTGTAGCTGGCGTCGCCCGCGTAGTTGTCGTCGTGGCTGACGAGTTTGAGGGTGTAGCTGTGACCGGCGGTCACGGACGACGTGACCTGCTTCCAGCCCTGGCCGTTGGTGCAGGTCTTGGCCAGCGCGGTCGTCGTGGTGCCGGTCGTGGCGTCGGTCAGGGTGGCCGTGGCCCAGTCGTACGTGACCGTGTCGGGACAGGTGACGCTGTACCAGAACGACAGCTGAGTAGCGCCGGTCGGCGCGGTGAAGGTCTGGGCGATCGAGGAGTCGCCGTTGGTGGGTGAGGTGCCGCCAACGCGGCCGGCGTACGTACCCGTGTGGGCGCCGGAGCCGACCACGGACGTGGTCCCGGCGGAGGTCCAGCCGGTCAGGCTGCCGGATTCGAAGCCGCCGTTGGAGACGTCGGCCAGGGCCGGGTGCGAGGCGAGAAGGAGGCCGCCTAAAGAGAGCAGGGCGGTGGTGGCGGTCGCCACGGATCTACGGACAGCAGTGCGCGACATGAGGAGACCCCTTGTCGTCGATGGGGGGTGTGCCCTCAAGCGAGGGCGTTCGAGGTGGGGCGGACCACCGGCGCAGGTTCGCTGGTCCGCCCCGGGCACGACGTTTCAGGAACCGATCTCTGGCCCGACGCCGGTCAGGACAGGGTCACGTCGTCGTAGCGGGTGTAGGTGGCGTCACCCGTGTAGTTGTCGTCGTGGCTGATGAGCGTGAGCGTGTAGCTGTGCCCGGCCGTGACCGGGGCGGTCTTCTGGATCCAGCCGGAGGAGGACACACAGGTCTTGGCCAGAACGGTGGTCGTGGTGCCGGTGGTGTTGTCCTTGAGCGTGGCCGTGGCCCAGTCGTAGGTGAGCGTGTCCGGGCAGGTCACGTTGTAGTAGAAGCCGAGCGTGCTGGTCCCGGACGGTGCCGTGAACGTCTGGGCGATGGAGGAGTCGCCGTTGGTCGGCGACGTGCTGCCGACCCGGGCGGCGTAGGTGCCGCTGTGCGCCCCGGAACTGACCACGGACGTGGTCGCGGCCGAGGTCCAGCCGGACAGGCTGCCCGTCTCGAAGCCTCCGTTGGTGATCCCACCGCCGCCGCTGCCCGAGGTGACGGTCAGCGTGTAGGTCGCCGTGTGGGTGGCGGAGGCGCCCGTGCCGGTGACCGTGATGTTGTACGTCCCCGCCGGCGTCGACGACGCCGTGGCCACCGTCAGAGTCGACGAACCGCCCGCGGTCACCGAGGCCGGGTTGAAGCTTGCCGTCGCCCCGCTCGGCAGCCCGGATGCCGACAGGCTCACCGACTGAGCCGAACCGGAGGTCACGGCGGTCGAGACGGTGGTGTTCGCCGACGAACCGGCGGCGACAGTGGACGAAGCCGGGCTGACGCCGATCGAGAAGTCGTTGCTCGCGGTGGAGCCGCAGTTGGGCAGGGTGAACGAGGCCAGCCTGGTGTGCCAGTTGAAGTTGCCGTTGGCGGGGATGTACTCGTTCGTGTACCAGAACGTGCAGTCGTCCGTCGGGTCCACGGACATCGAGGTGTAGTCGCCCCAGCGGCTGTACGTGGTCTGGGACCCACCACCAGTTATTGCGGTGACCTCGCCCTGCGTCATCGTGCCGAGTGTGTCGCCGGCCAGTCGGCCGGTGTAGCGGATCGACGGGTGTACGGAGGAGGAGGACTGGGAGTAGCCGAGGGCGATGTTGCCGACCTTGTCCTCGGCGATCGAGCCCATCCAGCGGTAGGTGGAGTCGGGGGCGTACGTCCCCTGCTGGTACACGGTCGGGTTGCCGCCGGACATGCGCAGCTCGTACCAGCGCACGCCCACGGAACTGCCTGCTGTCACCGCGTGATTGACCACGAGCGACTCGTGGTCGCCGAAGTTGCGGTAGGCCAGGCGGAACATCAGCCGGTCGGATAGCGAGTCGAGCTGCTGACTGGTCCCGGTCTGCGGGATGCAGGTGCCGGAGCTGCCGCAGGCGGTGGTGTACGACGCCACGGTCAGCGTCGACGGGCCGGTGAAGGTCGAGTTGGCGGTCGTCGTCCAGTCGACGTGGAACTTCCAGTACGCCAGCGTCGTACTCGTCGTGCCCAGGCCCACCATCAGCTCCGGCTCACCGGACGGCGGTGCAGCCGAGCCGTCCAGGTCCGCGCCGAGGAGGCCGCCGTAGGAGGACGAGGTGGTGAAGCACTGCTGGGCGGCGCTCGCGCCGGTGAGCATGGCCGACCGATTCATGGCGCACGCCTCAGCGTTCAGGAAGCTGCCGGAGGCGGTGAACATGTTGTAGGTGACGTAGTACGCGTCCGGCCACACCGACAGCTTCGGGTAGTCCGGGAAGTTCGCGTACTGGAACGAGTAGCGGTAGTAGCTGCCCGTCGCGTCCGAACTGCTGGAGACGGCCACGCACTCGTAGTACGGGCCGGAGGACGAGGAGACGTTGGCGAACTGCGTCACCACCCAGCGGCTTGCGAGGGTGTCCCAGCGTACGACCGCGTCACCGTCGTTGGTGGACTGACAGGATCCGCCGAAGCCGGACCACAGGGTGCTGGTGTCGGTCGGGGCGAGGACCGTTGCCCCGGACCTGGAGTACACCGCGTAGGCGGTGTTCACGGTCTCGACGATCTGGCTGGAGCCTACGGCGGCGTTCGGGTCCGGCGGGACACCCGTGATCGAGTAGTTTCCTGCGCCGATGCCCTCGAAGTTCGTGCCCGTCGAAGGGGCGGACGGCCCGCCGGGGCTGGACTGCACGACCGGGTCCGGGATGTGGGACGCGGGCGGGTGCGGGAGGCGCGCCTCGCCGGGGTCGTCATCCTGCTGCTTCTTGCCGTGGTGTTCGTGGTGGGCGTGGGCGGCCATGGAACGCAGGGTGGGGGAGGTGTCGTGGCGGACGGCGGGCCCGGTGTCGGCCGAGTGGTGGGCCGCCGCGGTGTGGGGTGCGGGGTCGGCCTGGGCCGCGGGGGCGGCGAGCCAGAGTGCGGGGACTGCGGTCAGGATCGCGGTGAGCGCGGCTATCCGGCCGCGTCTGCGTCTGGATCGGGACACGGAACATCCTTTCGAGCAGCCGGAGATCGCCCGGCATGTGGGGAGAAGAAGGACGTTCACGCCGATGGAGCGCGTGTTCGCAATCCGGGATGGTTGCACCGGACATGTCACGCAACAAGAGAGATGCAGCCTGCGTGGCGCGAAGCAACCGAGAATTTACAGACTTCAGCCAACTCACAGTAAAAACAGAGGGTTTCCTCTGTATCGGCACAAGGGATTTCCCTGTATCGCCCGTAGCGGGGAGGCGCGAATCCCTGCCGGATCACGGAACGGATCCAGCCTCAGCCGCGTCCCACCATCGGACTCTCCCGACTCCACCCTGGGGGCATCGTGAGACACCGCTGCACCGGCGCTCGTTCACTCGCCGTGCTCGCCCTCATTGTTTCAGCCGCCGCCTGCGCGTCCGGCACCGGGGCCACCGCGCCCGCCAAGAACAGCCCGTCGGCCCCCGCCTCGACCCGGTCGTCCCACGGGACCCCGGCCCCTGCAGGCTCGTCGGCCTCCAGCTCCACCCGACCGTGCCTCAGCGGCACCGTCACGGTCCTGTACCCGTCGGCCGACAATCCCTTGCGTAGCGCCTGCCTGCAGGTCGGCACGACGATCCACCTCACCCTCAAGTCGCCGGCCAACTACGGCTGGGCACCGGTCAGGAGCTCCAACCCGAACACCGTCACGTTGCTCGACGACCACACCGCATCCGACGGCACTCGGTCCGCCACCGCGCGCGCCGCCTCTGCGGGGACCGCGACGCTCAGCTCGGCCGACACCTACACGCCGGACTCACACGGTCCGCCCTCAAGGGCCTGGCAACTGACCCTCACTGTGGTCCCGTGACAGTCGTGCGCTACGACGGTTCGACGTGGACCAGCAGCCGCCAGAGCCGCGTCTGCGGCCCGAACCGATCTCCGCGAAACGACGACGTCGATCGCAGCTCCGCCTCACCGACACCCACAGCCCTGACCGTGGCCCGTACGGTTCCGTCTGTTGTTTCCGCCGCGATCACCGCCAAGGGCCCTGTGACCACTTCGACCGGCATCCACCCATAGGCGGCTGATCCGTACAGGGTGATCGCGACCTCGTCGCCCACTTGTATATGCAGCGGCGGTGCCGGCGGATCCCCGGGACGGTGGACGACCTCCAGCTGCCTTGCCTCATCGTGCGCCACGTCCGAAAGCTAACGCGAAACCCCGTGACCTGACGGCGCCAGCCAGGAAGGCGCTCCGGCCCCGACGAAGCCCCGCAGGCACGGCCGGGTCACCCTGATCGCCGAACACCACCCCCGCGCCGTACGCCTCTCCATCCATCCCCAGCCCGTCGGCGCCCCGAAGTTCGGCATCCGCCTCCTCGACGCCCCCGACGCCTGGACGACCCCCTGGCACTCCGTCGCCTTGCGCCGTAGCGACGGTAGGTGGACTCTCATGCCCAGAGCCGAAGCCGCCCGGATGGTCGACTGGTGCGGCAAGGCGGCAGAGACAGTCACTTCGACCAGAACCGGTCAGCTTGCCTGCCTGGGGCTCAGTGAGAGTGCGCCAACGCGACCCTGAAGAGGCGGGGCCCGCCGCGTCCGAGTCCGTTCGTGCCGTGGTCGATGAAGGACTGCCGGTAAGGCAGGCCACAGGCTGTCCGTCAATTCCGGTCGCGAGGAAACGAAGACTCAACGCGTTGTCAGCCCGTCCAGGCCAGATTGAGCACCGGTTCGGACGAAGCCATCCGGCAGTGATCGAGTCATGCCGTTGCGCCGGGATCAATGGGACGGTTGCGCAGTGCTGTCCCGGACGCGGGTCTGACTCATGAGATCTATGACCGAAGTGTCCAGTCACAGGCGTGTCGACTGTCGTTGCGGGATGGCGCCTGCTGTCACCGAGCCACAGGGCGTGTCCCAATAGGGGGCCTTGCCAACGATCAGGCGCCATCACGGTTCAGACCGCCCGAGCGGGCCGGTGCCACCCACTCAGTACGTCACCACGCGGGAGGCGGACCACCATGACGACCAGACAGCGCAGCACATACTCCAGTACCGATCCTCCCGTGCGGAAAGAGGTCGTACTGGGCGTGGACACGCACGGTGAGGTGCACGTCGCCGCCGTGGTGTCCCCGCTGGGCAAGATCCTGGGCACCGAGTCCTTTCCGGCGACGGTGGCCGGCTACCAGCGGCTGCTCATGTGGGCCCGCAAGCGGGGGACGGTGCGCCGGGCCGGTGTAGAGGGCACCGGCACCTTCGGCGCGGGCCTGTCCCGCTACCTGCTGGCGCAGCAGGTCGAGGTGTACGAAGTGAACCGCCCCGACCGCTCGGCCCGCCGGCTGCTGGGGAAGTCGGACCTGCTCGACGCGCAGGCCGCCGCGCGGGCCGTGCTCAGTGGCCGCGCCCGGGCCCGGGCCAAGTCCGGCGACGGTCCGGTGCACAGCGCCCGGATGTTCAAGCTCGCCAAGGACTCCGCGGTCAAGGCCCGCACCCAGGCGATCAACCAGCTCAAAGCCGTCCTGGTCATCGCCGATCCCGCACTGCGGGAACGACTGTCCAGCCTGGGCAACCGCGAGCTGTTCCGCACCTGCGCACGCCTCGGCCCAGGCGCCGGCGAGGACGGCGAGAACGCGGTGGCCCAGGCCACCCACATGACCCTGAGAATGCTCGCCGAGCGCATCGAACAGCTCACCGTGCAGATCAATGAGCTGAACCAACGCCTGACCCAGCTCGTCGAACACCACGCCCCACAGCTGCTCGTACCGGTGGGCATCGGCCCGGACAGCGCAGTCACCTTGCTGATCACCATGGGAGACAACCCCGAGCGGCTGAACACTGAGGCATCCTTTGCTGCCCTTTGCGGAGTCAGCCCCGTCGAGTACTCGTCGGGCCGGCGGCGTACGCGCCGCCTCAACCACGGCGGCGACCGGCAGGCGAACGCGGCCCTGCACCGCATCGTGTTCACCCGGCTGCGCCACGACCCCCGCACTCAGGCGTACTACGAACGCCGCACGAAGGAGGGCAAGACGCGACCTGAGATCATCCGATGCCTCAAACGGTATGCCGCCCGCGAGGTCTTTAACCTGGTCAGACCGGTGCCCAGCACCCCCGCGTTATAGGGGCGTCCGTGAGACGTGAGAGGGTCTGAGGCGTGAGTGAGACACCGTCGAACACCCTGCAATACCGCTTTGACGGGCCAGAAGAGGCTCCCGTCCTGATCTTGGGCCCCTCACTGGGTACCACATGGCACATGTGGGACCGTCAGATCCCTGAACTGACCAAGCAGTGGCGGATCTTCCGGTTCGATCTGCCCGGGCACGGCGGCGCCCCCGCGTACCCGGCCGGCTCGGTGACCGAGCTGGCCGCCAGGCTGCTCGTCACGCTCGACGGGCTCGGCGTACAGCGGTTCGGCTACGCCGGCTGTGCGCTTGGCGGAGGGCTCGGCATCGAACTGGCCCTGCGCTGCCCCGAGCGCGTCGCCTCGCTCGCGCTGGTCGCCACCTCCCCGCGGTTCGGGTCCGCGGACGAGTTCCGGCAGCGCGGGGTGATCGTGCGCACGAACGGGCTCGACCCGATCGCCCGGACCGCGCCGGACCGCTGGTTCACCGACGGCTTCGCGGCCGCTCAGCCCGCGATCACCGAGTGGGCCGTGCAGATGGTGCGCACCACAGACCCGGGCTGCTACATCGCCGCCTGCGAGGCGCTGGCCGGGTTCGACGTACGGGCCGAGCTGGCCCGTGTCGGCGTGCCGACCCTCGTGCTCGTCGGCTCGGAGGACCAGGTCACCGGCCCGGCCGAGGCCCGCACCCTGGTCGCCGGCATTCCGGACGCCCGGCTCGCTGTCGTCCCCGGCGCCTCCCACCTCGTGCCGGTCGAGCAGCCCGCAGCCGTCACCGAGCTCCTGGTCCGGCACTTCTCCACCGCCTGGCAGCCCGCCTTCGACTCGTCCACCGGCCAGATGGCCATCGTGGCGGCCACGGCCAAGCCGGCCGTCCTGGCCGCGGCGCCGCTCGTCGCTCCGCAGGCCGCGCCCATCGCCGAGATCGCCCCGGCCGTCGTACCACCGCAGCCCGCGGGGTGGCCGGATCAGTACGACGCGGGGCTCAAGATCCGCCGGGAGGTCCTCGGCGACGCGCACGTCGACCAGGCGCTGACCCAGGCCGACGACTTCTCCGGGGAGTTCCAGGAGTTCATCACCCGGTACGCCTGGGGCGAGATCTGGAGCCGGCCGGGCCTCGACCGGCGCTCGCGCAGCTGCGTCACGCTCACCGCTCTGATCGCGGGCGGCCACCTGGAGGAACTCGCCGTCCACACCCGGGCCGCGCTGCGCAACGGGCTGACCCCGGACGAGATCAAGGAAGTCCTGCTCCAGGCGGCCGTGTACTGCGGGGTGCCCGCGGCGAACAGCGCGTTCCGGGTGGCCCAGCAGGTCATCCGCGAGGAGACCACGCTCGCGGAGTGAGCGGTGGAGAGCGGCAGAGGACGGCGAAGAGCGGCGGAGAGCGACCGCGTGCGGCGGGGGAGAGGATGGGATCCATGAAGCTCACGAAGAAGTCGCATGCCTGTGTCCGGCTGGAGAAGGACGGGCGGACGCTCGTCCTGGACCCCGGAGGGTTCAGCGAGCAGGACGCCGCGGTCGGCGCGGACGCCATCCTGGTCACGCACGAGCACCCGGACCACTTCGACGAGGGGCGGCTGCGGGCGGCTCTGGAGGCCGACCCGGCCGCCGAGATCTGGACCCTGAAGTCGGTCGCCGAGCAGCTCACGGCCGCCTTCCCGGGCCGGGTGCACACCGTCGGCCACGGCGACACCTTCACCGCGGCGGGCTTCGACGTCCAGGTCCACGGCGAGCTGCACGCGGTCATCCACCCGGACATCCCGCGCATCACCAACGTCGGCTATCTGATCGACGGCGGCCGCGTCTTCCATCCGGGCGACGCGCTCACCGTCCCCGACCACCCGGTCGAGACGCTGATGCTCCCGGTGATGGCCCCCTGGAACAAGATCGCCGAGGTCATCGACTACGTCCGCGAGGTCGAGCCGCAGCGTGCCTACGACATCCACGACGCGCTCCTCACCGACCTCGCCCGCCCGATCTACGACCGCCAGATCGGCGCCCTGGGCGGCTCCGAGCATCTGCGGCTCGCGCCGGGGGACTCCGCCGAGGTCTGAGCCCGGAACCGGGCGGGGCGGCGTTGTCGGTCCCGCCCGGTAGGTTGTGAGGCATGCGCATCGCGACCTGGAACGTGAACTCGATCACCGCCCGCCTGCCGAGGCTGCTCGCCTGGCTGGAGAGCAGCGGCACGGACGTGCTCTGCCTGCAGGAGGCCAAGCTCGCCGAGGCGCAGTTCCCGTTCGACCAGCTGCGCGAGCTGGGCTACGAGGCGGCGGTGAACGCCACGGGCCGGTGGAACGGGGTGGCGGTGATCTCCCGCGTCGGCCTGGCGGACGTCGTCAAGGGCCTGCCCGGCGACCCCGGCTACGAGGGCCTGGAGGAGCCCCGCGCGATCTCCGCGACCTGCGGCCCGGTCCGCGTCTGGTCGGTGTACGTGCCCAACGGGCGCGAGGTGGACCACCCGCACTACGCCTACAAGCTCCAGTGGTTCGAGGCCCTGAAGGCTGCTGTTGCGGGCGACGCGACGGGCAGCCGCCCCTTCGCGGTCCTGGGCGACTACAACGTGGCACCGACGGACGACGACGTCCACGACGTGGCCGCCTTCGAGGGCCTCACCCATGTCACCCCCGCCGAGCGCGCCGCCCTCGCCTCCCTGCGCGAGGCGGGCCTGTCCGACGTGGTCCCGCGCCCGCTGAAGTACGACCACCCCTTCACGTACTGGGACTACCGCCAGCTCTGCTTCCCGAAGAACCGCGGCATGCGCATCGACCTGGTGTACGGCAACGAGCCGTTCGCCAAGGCCGTCAAGGACGCCTACGTCGACCGCGAGGAGCGCAAGGGCAAGGGTGCCTCGGACCACGCGCCGGTGGTCGTCGACCTGGACGTGTAGAGCGCGACACCCGCGCCGGGGCTGTGGTGCGCACGGTGGTGCGAATGTCACGCTGGGCTTATGAACATCCCGTTCCTGGGCAGTCGGCACAAGAAACACGATGAGGCGGTGCTCGCGCTCGACCCCGAGGGCGTCGCCGAGCTTCTCTCCGAATGTGAGCTGTTGCGCGCGCAGGCGTCCCAGGAGGGCGTCCTGCTCGACGACTCCGCGGCCTCGCTGGAGGCGCTCGACCAGCTGCTGCCGCGCTGGCGCGACGACGAGGAGAGCCTGCCCTGGCTGGGCAACGACGCGGGGCTGTATCTGGGCACGGTCATCGTGCGCACGGTGCCGGGTGCGCGCTGGGACCTCAGACCTGGCGGGCATGCCGTCGTACGGCTGGCGTCGGGCCGTGAGTTCGACGTCGTCGAGACCGGCCGGGAGTGGGCCGCGAGCGGTGCGCCCGAGCTGTCGCAGCTCTACGCCGAGGTCGCCGAGAACTGAAGCGAGCCCTGACGCTCGGCCTGAAGAATGCGTCGCGACCTAAAGACGGTGTAAATACGGCTTATGCCCGATAAGTGCGTGTCGTGTGTCGAGTCCCCTGCCGTCTGGATAGTTTGCGGATCCACGACACGGCAGAGAGTGAGTAGGGCTGCGGATGGCCGTCGATCCTTTGATCGAGCTGCGTGACGTCGACAAGTACGGCCGCGTCATCGAGCCCGCGTACTGAGCGGGGGTGCGACCATGATCCGTACCACACGTGTGTCCATCGCCCCGGCGGCGCTCGCCATCGCGCTCGTCGCGGCCGCCTGCGGCAAGCACGGCGGCCCGCCCGCCGAGGGCCCGGCGCCCGACGGACTCCCCAACCACCGGGTGGCGCACGGCATCCGGCCGCCGGCCCCCCCGAATTCCCTTGAGGCGACGCTCGGCCGGGCCGGCTCATGAACGTCGACTACGATGGGCCGTTCATCCCGCATCGGGATGAGCGCGCTGCTTTCGTGGTTCACCGGCCGGGTGTCCCACCGTGAGTGGCGCAGTCCCGAGACCCGGGCCGTGGCGGTTGCCGCGGCCGAACCAGGGGCGCTGCTGCCGGGTGGGAACCCCCCTCACGGCCCCGAGACCATAAGGGGGGCGGCAGTTCACAGGGCCAGGCCCGGCCGGCGGCAGCCGGAGATCACTGCTCGCGCAGCGGAACGGACACGTATGACGGGTCGTCCGCGGGTGAGGAGAAGGTCAGCTGCGCGCCGGACGGGTTGTGCTCGGTGTAGAGCGGGTCGACCGTGTCGACGACCAGGGCGAGCCGGTGCCCGGCCGGCACGTCGTAGGCGGTCGAGAACAGGTCCAGGTCGACGTCGAACGACTGGCCGGGCGTTCGGTTGTACCAGGTGTACGGCGCGTTGGTGACCAGCTTGCCGAAGCCGAGCGGGCCCACGTCGTAGAGGTAGGCGACGAGGGTGCCGCTCTCCCGGGTCGGGGTGAGGGTGGTGTGCAACTTCGCGGTGCCGCGCACCTGCTGGGCGGTGCCGTACTTCTCCGACTGCCAGACCGCGGCCCAGCGGCGGGGGAGCAGTGGGATCGAGGCGATCGGCGGGATCTGCGCGACCTGGTCGAGGATGCTGGAGAGGAAGACGATTCCGCCGTCGGCGCCCGAGTCCACGTTCGCGTGGATCGTGGTGGCGCCCCCGAGGGCGAGCTTCCTGCGGGTGGCGCCGACCGACTTCCAGTCCGGGTAGGCCTCGTAGCCGCCGGAGGTACGGGACTTGAGCTGTACCGGCTGCTCGTGGTCGATGCCGTTGTCCGCGCCCTTGAGATAGTGGTCGAGCCAGCGCTCGGTGTCGGTCCACACGTCGTTGGGCAGCCCGAACAGGCCGGTCAGTTCGGCGGTCCCGTGGTCGCCGGGGCGGAACTCCAGCCGCTTCGGGACGGTGAGCTTCTCGTAGAAGTCGGCGTACTGGTTGGCCGGGAAGATGGTGTCGCCCCAGGCGTTGGCCATCATCACGGCCGGGGCGTTCTCGTTGAGCTGGTCGACGTAGGTCGCGACCGAACGTTTCTTCCCCCAGTCGATCATCTCCTGTTCCTTGGCGAGGTTGGAGGCGTAGAAGTCGTCGAAGACCTGCCGTGTCTCGGGGCTCTCGCGGCCCGTGATGACACCCGCGCCGTCAAGGAAGGCGGCGGCCTCGACGTGCTGGGTGCGGCCGGAGTAGATGGAGCTGATCAGGTCCGCCCAGCCGCTGAGCGCGGCGACCGCCTTGATCCGCTTGTCGTGGGCGGCGGCGAGCAGGCTGATCCCGGCGCCGTAGGAGACGCCCGCCATGCCGATGTGCCGGGGGTCGGCGGGGGTGTTGGCGAGAGCCCAGTCGATCACTTTGGAGGCGTCCGCTATGTCGGGCGGACCGGCCACTTCTATCTGTCCGCCGGACTGCCAGAAGCCGCGCACGTTGTAAGTGAGCACGATGTACCCGGAGTTCGCGAGCTTCTGGGCCTGGACCAGATACTCCGCCTGGGGAAGGCCCCAGCTCGTGGGCAGCACGATGAGCGGGTAGCTGTGCGAGGCGTCGGCGTCCGCGGGGGTGACGACGTTCGCCTTGAGGATCGTGCCGCCGTCGCCGGTGATGTCGACGAAGCGGATGCCGGTGGCGGCCTGCGCGGCCGGAGCCAGGCCCACGACGCTGCCGGCGATCAGCGCCGCGGAGACGGCTCCGACGGCGGAGGTGCGCAAGGTGGTGCGACCGTGTCCCATGGGTCACTCCTCACTCGTGTCAGTGCAAAGTGACCCGACGGTAACCTTGACGCCTTACCCTAAGTAACCCGTCGGTAAGTTACGTGCCGGTAAAGTTATTTGGAGTGTGTCGTTCCCTAGGAGGCCCGGTGTGAGGCGCGTGGAGCCTCCAGCTTCGGCAGCGGCGCCTGCGCGGTCCGCGTCACGTCCGCGACCAGCTCGACCACGTCGGGGCCGTACGCCTGCGAATTGACCACCTTCAGCAGGAGGACGAAGGTGTTGTCACCGTGCTTGCGGGCCAGCCGCTCGTGGTTGCGGGCGAGATAGCGGGTCGCGGCCTGGTTGGTGATGGCGCGCTGGCCGCAGAAGAGGAACACCGGGCGGGCGTCACCCCGCTGGCCCGCGGTGAGCCGCGCGAGCAGCACGTACTCGCTCTTGCCGGACTCCAGCCGGTAGCGCTCGCTGCCGATCTGGAAGGCGCCGCGGTCCGGGCCGGGCTCCGCGTTCACGTTGACACGCACGCCGGGAAGCAGGGAGGCGAGGTGTGCGGCCATACGGCGGTTGGAGGCGGGGCCGCCCACACAGAACTCGGTGCGCTCGCCGAAGCCCTGCTGAGCCGTGTCGTGGGCGATGACCTGCGCGTTGGCGTTGCAGTCCTTGATGAGCGCGGCGAGCTCCAGGAGCGCGAACACGTCGTGCCGCATCACCGTCAGCTCGGGCCCGCCCGCCTCGCGGTTCACCACGAGCAGCGACTCGGAGTTGTCGGGCAGACCGAAGAAGGCCTGCTTCCGCCGGAGCTTGCGCTTCCACAGGTAGGTGCGGGCCAGCCAGCCGAGACCGGCGCTGACACCGGCGGCTATCAGGCCCAGGACGATGTTGCGGACGTCGTCATTCATGGGCGCGCATGGTAGCGGGCCCGGGTGGCCGGAACGTACCCGTGTTCGATGTGTGATGTTCGCGTGACAATTGCCTTGAATGAGCCTGTCGAGGCGGGGTCCATGTGGCTACGCTGCGCGGACTGTCCTGGACTGGAGGTACGGATGCGTCGCTCTGCCGCGCGGAAACTGACGGTTCTGGCGGTTTCGGCCGCCGTGGTGTCGGTGGGGGCGGCGGCGCCACCGGCTCCGGTGGCCGGGACGGTGGCGAAGGTTCCGGTGGCTGTCGGCTACGGCGGCGCGGTCGCCAGCGTCGACGCGGACGCCTCCGCCGCCGGCATCGAGGTCCTGAGGAAGGGCGGCAACGCCGTCGACGCAGCCGTCGCCACGGCCGCCGCGCTCGGCGTCACCGAGCCCTACTCCTCCGGTATCGGCGGAGGCGGCTACTTCGTCTACTACGACGCCAAGTCCCGCACGGTCCACACCATCGACGGCCGGGAGACCGCGCCGCTGACCGCCGGCTCCGACCTCTTCCTGGAGAACGGCAAGCCCCTCGCCTTCGCCGACGCCGTCACCAGCGGCCTGAGCGTCGGCACCCCGGGCACGCCCGCCACCTGGCAGACGGCCCTGGACGAATGGGGCAGCAGACACCTCGGTACGGTCCTCGAACCCGCCGAGCGCATCGCCCGCGACGGCTTCACCGTGGACGACACCTTCCGCAGCCAGACCGCGTCCAACGAGACCCGTTTCCGCTACTTTCCGGCCACCGCGAAGCTGTTCCTGCCCGACGGCCGGCTCCCGGTCGTCGGCTCGACCTTCAAGAACCCCGACCTCGCCCGCACCTACGAGGAACTGGCCAGAAAGGGAGTCGGCGCGATCTACGACGGCGCGCTCGGCGAGGACGTCGTCCACACCGTGAACAACCCCCCGGTGGACCCGGGTTCCGGCTGGAACGCCCGCCCCGG
Organism: Streptomyces sp. HUAS 15-9; assembly: GCF_025642155.1. Lineage (NCBI taxonomy): Bacteria > Bacillati > Actinomycetota > Actinomycetes > Kitasatosporales > Streptomycetaceae > Streptomyces > Streptomyces qianjiangensis. The sequence goes on from NZ_CP106798.1 coordinate 7,243,575, forward strand.
CAAGCTCTCCGCCGCGGACCTGGCCGCCTACCGCGCCAAGCCGCAGGCGCCCACGAAGACGTCGTACCGCGGACTGAAGGTCTACTCGATCGCGCCCTCCTCCTCGGGCGGCACCACGGTCGGCGAAGCCCTCAACATCCTTGAGAAGACCGACCTTTCGAAGGCCTCCGAGACGCAGTACCTGCACCACTTCATCGAGGCGAGCCGGATCGCCTTCGCGGACCGCGGGCGCTGGGTCGGCGACCCGGCCTTCGAGGACGTACCGACGAAGGAACTGCTCTCGCAGAAGTACGCCGACTCGCGCGCCTGCCTGATCAAGGACGACGCCGTCCTCACCAGCCCGCTCGCGCCCGGCGACCCGCGCCACCCGGCGGCCTGCTCCACCGCGGGCACGGCGGCCCCGACGACCTACGAAGGCGAGAACACCACCCACCTCACGGTCGCCGACAAGTGGGGCAACGTCGTCTCCTACACCCTCACCATCGAGCAGACCGGCGGCAGCGCGATCACCGTCCCCGGCCGTGGCTTCCTGCTCAACAACGAGCTGACGGACTTCTCCTTCGCCCCGGCCAACCCGGCCGTGCACGACCCGAACCTGCCCGGTCCCGGCAAGCGGCCGCGCTCCTCGATCTCCCCGACGATCGTGCTCGACCGGCACAACCGGCCCGTCGTGGCCCTCGGTTCGCCCGGCGGCGCGACCATCATCACCACCGTGCTGCAGACCCTCACGGAGTTCCTCGACCGCCGGCTCCCGCTGGTCGACGCGATCGCCGCGCCGCGCGCCAGCCAGCGCAACGCCGCCCAGACCGAACTCGAACCCGCGCTCTACGACAGCGACCTGAGGACCCGGCTGGAGGCCATCGGCCACAGCTTCAAACCGAACCCCGAAATCGGTGCGGCCACCGGCGTCCAGCGCCTCCCGGACGGCAGATGGCTGGCCGCGGCGGAGAAGGTACGCCGGGGCGGCGGTTCGGCGATGGTGGTGCGACCGGCGAGGTAGGGGGCGGGGCCCGGGAAGCACGGGCGGTTCCGGGGTACGTTCCGCCTGCGCGTCCGCCGCGGACACCCCGGCTCACGCGTCGGGAGCATCTGGCGTGGCTCGCGCTGGGCGCACGCCGCCTGGGGGACCGGCGCGCGCGGCTTGGCCGGGGCGTCCGGCGCGTGCGGCCCGACTTGGGTGTGCGAGGGCCCCCGGGGTGCCTGTGCCCTGGTGGCTACCGGCCGTCCTGGTCGCCCGCCGCCGGGTCGGCCTGTGCGGCCGGTGGTGGTGCGTCCGGGGTGGCCCCGCCCGGCTGCGTGGCCGGCGGTGGTGGGGCCTCGCCCGGGTGGGCGTGGAACGTCAGGCGGCTGTCGGCCACATCCACCGTCACCCGGCTGCCCTCGGTGACAGTGCCGTCGAGCAGGAGGCGGGAGAGCTGGTTGTCGACCTCGCGCTGGATGGTGCGGCGCAGCGGCCGGGCGCCGTACTCCGGCTGGTGGCCGCGTTCCGCGAGCCAGCCCACGGACGCGTCGGTGAACGCGACCGTGATGCCCTGGGCGTGCAGCAGCCTGCGGGTGCGCTCCAGGAGCAGGTCGGTGATCTGCCGCAGCTGCTCGGCGGTGAGCTGGTGGAAGACGACGATCTCGTCGATGCGGTTGAGGAACTCCGGCCGGAAGTGCTCGCGCAGCGGCCGCAGGATCCGCTCGCGCCGTGCCTCCTCGTCGGCCTCCTCCCCTCCGCTCCCGAACCCGATGCCGGCACCCCGCCTGGTGACCGCCTCGGAGCCGAGGTTGCTGGTCATCACGATGACCGTGTTGGTGAAGTCCACCGTGCGGCCCTGGGAGTCGGTGAGCCGGCCGTCGTCCAGGACCTGCAACAGGATGTTGAAGACGTCGGGGTGCGCCTTCTCCACCTCGTCGAGCAGCAGCAGCGAGTACGGGTGCCTGCGCACCACCTCGGTGAGCTGACCGGCCTCCTCGTGCCCGACGTACCCGGGCGGGGCGCCCACCAGCCGGGAGACCGTGTGCCGCTCCTGGTACTCGCTCATGTCGAGGCGCACCATGCGGTCCTCGCTGCCGAACAGCGCCTCGGCCAGCGCGCGGGCCAGCTCGGTCTTGCCGACACCGGTCGGGCCGAGGAACAGGAAGCTGCCGATCGGCCGGTCCGGACTGGCCAGCCCGGCCCGGGAGCGCAGCACCGCCTCGGACACGGCGGCGACCGCCTCGTCCTGCCCGATCACCCGCTGGTGCAGATGCCGCTCGAGGCCGAGCAGCCGCTCCTTCTCCTCCTGGGTGAGACGGCTGACCGGGATGTGGGTCAGCCGGGACACCACTTCGGCGACGGCCTCGGCCGTCACCTCCAGGTGCTGCCCCTCGTCGGCCTCCTCGTCGCCGCTGGTCTCGGAGATCCGCTCCTTCAGCCCGGCGATGCGGTCGCGCAGCTGGGTGGCCTGCTCGTACTGCTCGTCCGCGACCGCCTGGTCCTTGTCCCGGACCAGCTGCTCGACCTCGCGCTCCATCGCGCGCACATCCGTGCCCTTGGTCCGGGCGCCGAGCCGCACCCGCGCCCCCGCCTGGTCGATCAGGTCGATCGCCTTGTCCGGCAGTCGGCGGTCGGTGAGATACCGGTCGGACAGCTCCACGGCGGCCACCAGGGCCTCGTCGGTGTAGCGGACCTGGTGATGGGCCTCGTAGCGATCGCGCAGCCCGCGCAGGATCTCGATCGTGTCCTCGGCCGTCGGCTCGGGCACCAGGATCGGCTGGAAGCGGCGGGCCAGCGCCGCGTCCTTCTCGATCCGGCGGAACTCCTCCAGCGTGGTCGCGCCCACGATGTGCAGCTCGCCGCGGGCCAGGGCGGGCTTGAGGATGTTGCCCGCGTCCATCGCCCCGCTGTCGCCGCCCGTGCCGGCTCCGACCACGGTGTGCAGCTCGTCGATGAAGACGATCAGCTGGTCGGAGTGGGCGCGGATCTCGCCCACGATGTTGTTCAGCCGCTCCTCGAAGTCCCCGCGGAACCGGGTCCCGGCGACCACACCGGTCAGGTCCAGGGAGACCACACGGCGGCCGATGAGGATGTCGGGCACGTCCCCGTCGGCGATCCGCTGGGCAAGCCCCTCCACGATCGCGGTCTTGCCTACGCCCGCGTCGCCGATCAGCACCGGGTTGTTCTTGCCGCGCCGGGAGAGCACCTCGATGGTCTGCTCGATCTCCTCGCCCCGCCCGATGACCGGGTCGATGCTGCTCTGCGCGGCCAGCTCGGTCAGGTCGCGGCCGTACTTGTCGAGGGTCGGCGTCGACGCGGGCCGCTGCCGGTCGGTTCCGGTGCGTGTCCGGTCGGTCTCGGGCGCGTCGGCCGGCATGCCGGTGGCCGCGAAGCGGGCGGCGCCCAGGATGTGCCCGGCGGCCGAGTCCGGGTTCGCGGCGAGCGCGCTGAGTACATGCTCCGGGCCGATGTACCCGGCGCCGCTCGCCCGTGCCAGGTCGTGTGCGTCGAGCAGGGCCCGTTTGACGGCCGGGGTGAGCGAGAGCGAGGTGGGCGGCGGGACCTCGCCCGCCGGGTGCTGCACCGGGCCGGAGCGCTGGTCGATCTCCGTCGCGAGGCCGTCCGGGTCCGCGCCCGCGCGGCTGAGCAGACTCCGGGTGGGCTCGGTGGACAGGGCCGCGCGCAGCAGGTGCTGGGTGTCCAGGTCCCGGCTGCCGTGCTCGGCGGCGTACAGGGCCGCGCCGCGCACGAGTTCCCTGGCCGGCTGGCTCAGCAGCCGGCCTATGTCGATGTGGCGGGGGCCCTGCTGGGGGCCGCCTCCGCCGAAGAACCGGGACAGGAACTCACCGAAGGGGTCGGGAGGGTAGCCGTCGGTCATGACGTTCCGTTCCTTTGGTGCTCGTTCATAACACCTTGGCACGGATGGGGACGGAGGGCACCTTACGGGTGGGCCCTTCCGCCGGCCCGCCGCTCGGTGAGAATCCGGGGGCCGCTCCGGGTGATCGCCACCGTGTGTTCCACGTGCGCCGCGCGCGAGCCGTCGTTCGTGCGCAGCGTCCAGCCGTCCGATGCCGTGAAGTAGGCGTCCCTGCCGCTCGCGATCAGCATGGGCTCGATCGCCAGGACCATGCCGTGCCGCAGCGGAAGGCCCCGGCCGGGCCGGCCCTCGTTCGGCACCTCGGGCTCCTCGTGCATACGGCGGCCCACGCCGTGGCCCCCGAAGCCCTGCGGTACGCCGTATCCCGCCGTCCGGCACACCGAGCCGACGGCATGGGCGATGTCGCCGATGCGGTTGCCGACGACGGCCGCCGCGATGCCCGCGGTCAGCGCCCGCTCGGCGGTGTCGATCAGTCGTACGTCCGTCGGGCGCGGTCTGCCCACGACGAAGCTGATCGCCGAGTCGCCGGTCCAGCCGTTCAGTTGGGCGCCGCAGTCGATGGAGACGAGGTCGCCGTCGCGCAGCCGGTAGCGGCTCGGGATGCCGTGGACGATCGCGTCGTTGACGGAGGCGCAGATCACGGCGGGGAAGGGGGTGGGGGCGAAGGAGGGGCGGTAGCCGAGGAACGGCGAGGAGGCACCGGCCTCGCGCAGCACCTCGTGCGCCACGTCGTCCAGTTCCTTCAGTGAGACGCCGACGGCCGCGGCCGCCCGTACGGCTGTCAGGGCCCGGCCGACGACCTGGCCGGCCGTATGCATCGCGTTGATCGACGTGTCCGTCTTCAGCTCCACCATGCCAATTACTATACCGGTATTAGAATGACGGCATGGTGCGCACCCCTCTCACCCCCGAAGAACGCGAACGCGGCGAGCGGTTCGGACGGCTGCTGCGCGAGGCCCGCGGCGACCGGAGCATGGCGGACGTCGCGGCCGAGGCGGGGGTCTCCGCCGAGACCCTCCGCAAGATCGAGACCGGCCGGGCTCCGACCCCGGCGTTCTTCACCGTCGCCGCCCTGGCCCGCGCGCTCGACCTGTCCATGGACGAGCTGGCGGACCGGTGCGTGCCACTGGAGGTCTGAGCGGACCCACCCGCCTCGTCGGCCGTCGGCACCCTGCGTGGCCGTCGCGGTGCCGGTCGTCATCACCGAAGTGTCGCCGGGGAGAGAGATCGGTGCACTCGCGCGGAAAACTCCCCGTAGCCGTCCCGTAACACAACTCGTGTTTTCTACAGAGCCGGAGTGCTCCGGTCTGGCGGGAGTTGGGCGATGGATGTGGATCAACTCCCCCGGCGGGTAGGGGAGTTCGTGAACTACCTGGACGGCCTGCTGGCGCGCCTGGACCAGCGTGACGGCTGGTGCGGAGTGTTCTGGCAGCGCGATCCGGACGGTATGCAGGCCTGTCTCGAGGGGCGTGAGGTGCCCCCGTGGGACGTGGTGGACGCGCTGCTGCGGGACCTCGCGGCGGCGCACGGCACCGTGGCCGCCGGGCTGGAGGCGGAGCGGGCGCGGGCGTTGCACACGGCCGCGCTCACCGCGTACGACGCCCGGCCGGGCGGTCGCGACGCCCTGGGGGACCGGCTCGACGTCATGCTCCGCGAGCGGCGGTACGCGGCCGAACGGCAGGCGGAGCTGGGCCGGTTGCTGGCGTCCGCGACCAGCCCGGAGGAGGCCGACGCCATCCGGTTCGACCTGGCCTGGGCCCGCGACGACCATGAACGGGCGACCGCCCGGTGCGCGGAACTCCGGTCCCGCATGGCCGAGTCGGACCGGCGGGCAGCCGACGGGGGACCGGCCCCGTACGGCGACGCGGCCCCCGCACCGGCTCCGCCCCCCGAGACCGTGCCGACGCCCGCCCCCACTCCCACCCCGCCCCCCGAGACCGCGCCGGCACCCGTCCCTGCCCCCGCCAAACAGCGCAAGCGCCGCCGCGGCAGTGCCCGCTTCGCCGGGATGGCCGAGGACGAGGCCGCGCCCGCCGTCGTACCGCAGACCCCCGTGCCGGTGCCGTCCGCACCGGATGCCACCGGGGGCCGTACCCTGCGAGGGGCCCGGTTCGCCGGGGCCGCCGAGCCGGCGGACCGGAGGCGGCCGAAGGCGGAGCCGCCGGACGCGGAGGCCGGACGGGCCGTCGCCGGGGCCGTGGCGACGCTCGAGCGGCTGCGCGGCGAGGGCCGTACCGGCGAGGCGCACGCCCTGCTGGTCGAGATCGCCCACTGGCCCGCCGCCCGCCTCCCGCTGCTCGCCGCGGAGCTGCAGCGCACCGGGCTCGGCGCCGACTGGGCGACCCTGCTCTGGGAGGCCGCCTCGCTGCCCGCCGGCCGACTGGTCGCGGCCGCCGACGCACTGGTCGCGGCCGGTCGCGGCGGAGACGGAGAGCAGATCCTGCGCCAGGGTGTCGTACGGCCCGCCACGGAGGTGGGCGAGGCCGTGCTGGAGCTGGCCGACGAGGGGCGCACCCGCGAGGTGCGTGCCCTGCTCGACGCGTACGTCCGTATGCGCACCCCGGAGGAGGCGGCCCGCAGCGTCGCCCCCGACCCCCAGCGGCTCGTGCCGCTGCTGCTGGAGGCCGCCCGGGGCGTCTCCGACGAGCGCAACTGGGACCTGGTCCACGCCCTCCGTGTGGCCGGTCACTCCGCCTGAACGGGCCCGCGACTCACCCACTGGAGTGTGAAACGTGATCGACTCCGCGGGTTAACGGCAATGGTCTTGGCAAGGCTCTCCCCGAGGCTTACGTTCGTCCCTCTACGGCCTGCGTCTACGGGCGTAGAGGCTCTGACGACCCGCCGAAGGAGCAGCTCATGGCCAACGTCGTACGTGCCGCCCTGGTCCAGGCCACCTGGACCGGCGACACCGAGTCCATGGTGGCGAAACACGAGGAGCACGCCCGCGAGGCGGCCCGCCGGGGCGCGAGGATCATCGGGTTCCAGGAAGTCTTCAACGCCCCCTACTTCTGCCAGGTCCAGGAGCCGGAGCACTACCGCTGGGCCGAGCCGGTGCCCGACGGCCCGACCGTGCGCCGTATGCGGGAGCTCGCCCGCGAGACCGGCATGGTGATCGTGGTCCCCGTCTTCGAGGTCGAGCAGTCCGGCTTCTACTACAACACCGCGGCCGTGATCGACGCCGACGGAACCTTCCTCGGCAAGTACCGCAAGCACCACATCCCGCAGGTCAAGGGCTTCTGGGAGAAGTACTACTTCAAGCCGGGCAACGTCGGCTGGCCCGTCTTCGACACCGCCGTCGGCAAGGTCGGCGTCTACATCTGCTACGACCGGCACTTTCCGGAGGGCTGGCGGCAACTCGGACTGAACGGCGCGCAGTTGGTCTACAACCCGTCCGCCACCTCCCGCGGTCTGTCCGCCTATCTGTGGCAGTTGGAGCAGCCCGCGGCCGCCGTCGCCAACGAGTACTTCGTCGCCGCCATCAACCGGGTCGGGCAGGAGGAGTACGGGGACAACGACTTCTACGGCACGAGCTACTTCGTCGACCCGCGCGGGCAGTTCGTGGGCGAGACCGCCAGCGACAAGGCCGAGGAACTCGTCGTCCGCGACCTCGACTTCGACCTGATCGAGGAAGTCCGGCAGCAGTGGGCGTTCTACCGCGACCGGCGACCCGACGCGTACGAAGGGCTGGTGCAGCCATGAGCGACCTCTACGACCGCCACCGCAACGTCCTCCCCGACTGGCTCGCCCTCTACTACGAGGACCCGCTCGAACTCACCCACGGCGAGGGCCGGTACGTCTGGGACGCCGACGGCAACCGGTACCTCGACTTCTTCGGCGGCATCCTCACCACGATGACCGCGCACGCGCTGCCCGAAGTGACCAAGGCGGTGAGCGAGCAGGCCGGGCGGATCCTGCACTCCTCGACCCTCTACCTCAACCGGCCGATGGTCGAACTCGCCGAGCGCATCGCCCAGTTGAGCGGAATCCCGAACGCCCGCGTCTTCTTCACCACCTCCGGCACCGAGGCCAACGACGCCGCCCTGCTGCTCGCCACCACCTACCGGCGGAGCAACACGATCCTGGCGATGCGCAACAGCTACCACGGCCGCTCCTTCAGCGCGGTCGGCATCACCGGCAACCGCGGCTGGTCCCCGACCTCGCTGTCCCCGCTGCAGACGCTGTACGTCCACGGAGGCGTGCGCACACGCGGCCCGTTCGCCGAGCTGAGCGACCCCGAGTTCATCTCGGCCTGTGTGGCGGACCTCAGGGACCTGCTCGGCCACACCCGTGCGCCGGCGGCGCTGATCGCCGAGCCCATCCAGGGCGTCGGCGGCTTCACCTCGCCGCCCGACGGGCTCTACGCGGCCTTCCGGCAGGTGCTCCAGGAGCAGGACATCCTGTGGATCGCCGACGAGGTGCAGACCGGCTGGGGACGCACCGGCGAGCACTTCTGGGGCTGGCAGGCACACGGCCGGAGCGGGCCGCCGGACATGCTCACCTTCGCCAAGGGCATCGGCAACGGCGCGTCCATCGGCGGGGTCGTCGCCCGCGCCGAGATCATGAACTGCCTCGACGCCAACAGCATCTCCACCTTCGGCGGCACCCAGATCACCATGGCCGCCGGGCTCGCCAACCTCAACTACCTGCTGGAACACGACCTCCAGGGCAACGCCCGGCGTGTCGGCGGACTGCTCATCGAGCGGCTGCGGACCGTCGCCGCGCAACTGCCCGGCGTACGGGAGGTGCGCGGACGAGGGCTGATGATCGGCGTCGAGCTGGTGCGGCCGGGTACCGACGAGGCCGACCCGCGAGCCGCCTCCGCGGTCCTGGAGGCGGCCCGTGAGGGCGGGCTGCTCATCGGCAAGGGCGGCGGGCACAACACCAGCGCGCTGCGCGTCGCACCGCCGCTGTCGCTGACCGTCGCGGAGGCCGAAGAAGGCGCCGCGATCCTCGAACGCGCTCTGAGGAGCACCTTCTAGCCCCGACCCGGACAAGGGAAGACCGGCATGACCACCACCTTGGAGCCCTGGGGAACCGCAGAGGTACCGGAACCCGTCCTGTCGGTCCGTCAGGTCCTCGGCCTGGAACGGGTCCTGGCCGGAGAGCCCGAGGTGGTGGCCGGCGCCGGTCAGCTGGACCGGCCCGTGCGCTGGGTGCACGTGGCCGAGGCCGCCGATGTCGGCGTGATGCTCACCGGTGGCGAGATGGTGCTCACCACCGGGGTGCTGCTCGCCGGTGACGAGGCCAAGCAGGCCGAGTACATCCAGTCGCTGCACCGCGCGGAGGCCGCGGCCGTGGTGCTCGGGCTCGGCCGGGCGTTTCCGGCCCCGCCGGACGTGATGCGCCGGGCCGCCGAGCGGTGCGGGCTGCCCATGATCGTCCTCCACCGGCCCTTCCCCTTCGCCGAGCTGACGGAGGAGGTCCAGTCCCGCCTGGTCCGGCGGAAGTTCGCGGCCGTCAGCCTCTCGGAGTCCGTACGGACGGCCCTGACCGCGCTCATCACCGCGGGCGCTCCGCTGCAACACCTGCTCGACGAGGTGGCCCAGCACAGCGGCTGTCCGGTCGTCGCCACCAACCTCGCCCATCGCGTCCTGGCCACCGCGGGCGAGCGGTCCGCCGTGGACGACGTGCTGCGCGACTGGGAGCGCATCGCCCGGCAGGCGGGCGGCAGCGAGGGCGACGGCTGGATCCGGGCGGAGCTCGGCGGACGCGGAGAGCGCTGGGGGTGGATCGTGCTGTGCGGGTACCGGGGCGACACGGCCACCGGGCGACTGCTCGCCGACCGGGCCGCCGAGGCGCTCGTCCTGCACCGCATGCTCGGTGACGGCTCCGCCCACACCTGGGAGGAGCAGTCGGCGCAGAGCCTGCTCACCGACCTGGTCTCCGGTGTCGTACCGGCCCGGCAACTGCTGCCACGGGCCCGCGCCGCCGGACTGCCGGTCAACCGGCGGGCCTTCGTACCCCTGGTCGTACGGGACGGTGAACCCGCCCGACTCGACCGTGTGCTGCGGATGCTGGGGCTTCCGGGGCTCGTCGCCGAACTCGCCGACGGTGCCACCGCCGTACTGCTCAGCCTCGCCCGGGACCAGGACGCCGGGGCCCTCGCGGCGCACTTCGCGGCGCGGCTGCGCACCGAGTCCGATCAGGCCCGTACGGTCGTCGCCGCGGCCGGCCCGCGCACCGTCTGGGACGACGTCCCCGCCGGGCTGCGCGAGGCCCAGCATGTCGCCGACGCCGTCGCCGACTCCTCACACGCCCTGGACCTCCCGGCCGTCGTTCGCCTCAAGGACGTCCATCTGCGCGGTCTGATACGGCTGTTGCGGGACGACCCGCATGTACAGTCCTTCGCGGAGCGGGAACTGGACGGGCTGCTGTGCGATCCCGGCCAGGAACTGCTCGACGTGCTGCGGACGTACCTCGCCACGGGCCGCAACAAGTCCCGCACCGCCCAGCTCCACCATGTCTCCCGGCCCGCGCTCTACCGCCGTCTGGAGGCGATACAGACGCGGCTGGGCGTCGACCTCGACGACTTCGAGCAGGCGGCGTCGGTGCACATCGCGCTGCTCGCACATGACGCGCAACAGGGCTGAAACAAACGATGACCTGGGAAAACGGCGGTGAAACATGGGTCGAGGAAGTCGTGACACCGTGACACGCCGAACGCCCGCAGACGTGACACGCTGCAACTCAAAGCCCGCTTCCGGTCTTTCTACGCTCCTCAGACACCGAGCGACCGGAGGTCCCGATGAGCAGAGTGATCCGTGCCGCCCTCTTCCAGACCGCCTGGACCGGCGACAAGGAATCGATGATCCAGGTACACGAGCAGGCGGCCCGCGACGCGGCCGCGCAGGGTGCTCAGGTCCTGTGCTTCCAGGAGCTGTTCTACGGACCCTACTTCTGCCAGGTGCAGGACAAGGCCTTCTACGAGTACGCCGAGCGGATCCCCGACGGGCCGATCGTCAAGCGTTTCCAGGCGCTGGCCAGGGAACTGGGCATCGTCCTCGTCCTGCCCATGTACGAGGAGGAGCAGCCGGGCGTCCTCTACAACACCGCGGCCGTGATCGACGCGGACGGCTCGTACCTCGGCAAGTACCGCAAGCACCACATCCCGCAGGTCCCCGGCTTCTGGGAGAAGTTCTACTTCCGTCCCGGGAACAGCGGCTGGCCGGTCTTCGACACCGCCGTCGGCCGGATCGGCGTCTACATCTGCTACGACCGCCACTTCCCGGAGGGCTGGCGCGCCCTGGGCCTCGCGGGCGCCGAGATCGTCTTCAACCCGTCGGCCACCTCGCGCGGACTGTCCCGCTATCTGTGGCAGCTGGAGCAGCCCGCGGCGGCCGTGGCCAACGAGTACTTCGTCGGCGCGATCAACCGGGTCGGTGTGGAGGACCTGGGCGACAACGACTTCTACGGCACGACCTACTTCGTCGACCCGGAGGCCCAGTTCGTCGGCGAGGTGGCGAGCGACAAGGAGACCGAACTCGTCGTCCGCGACCTGGACCTGGCCAAGCTCCGCGAGGTCCGCGACCGCTGGCAGTTCTACCGGGACCGCCGTCCCGACGCGTACGGCCCGCTGACCGCTCCGTAACCGGCCCGCACGGCCGTCGGTCCGGTGCACGGGGGGGCCGGACCGGCGGGACCGACCTGCACCACACCACCAGTGTCGAACACGGCAGGAGAGGGACAATGAGCAGCCGTACCGTCATCCGAGGCGGTCTCGTCATCACCGCGTCCGACGAGATCCACGCCGACGTCCTGATCGAGGACGGCCGCATCGCCGCCCTCGCCGTCTCCGGCACCCCGGCCGCCGAGGCGTTCGGCGACGAGAGGGTCATCGACGCCACCGGGAAGTATGTGATCCCGGGCGGGGTCGACGCCCACACCCATATGGAGCTGCCGTTCGGCGGCACCTTCGCCTCCGACACCTTCGAGACCGGCACCCGGGCGGCCGCCTGGGGCGGTACGACCACGATCGTCGACTTCGCCGTGCAGAGCGTCGGCCACACCCTGCGCGAGGGCCTGGACACCTGGCACGCCAAGGCCGAGGGCAACTGCGCGATCGACTACGGCTTCCACATGATCGTCTCCGACGTGAACCAGGAGACGCTCAAGGAGATGGACCTCCTCGTCGAGGAGGGGGTGACCAGCTTCAAGCAGTTCATGGCCTACCCGGGCGTCTTCTACTCCGACGACGGCCAGATCCTGCGCGCCATGCAGCGCTCCGCCGAGAACGGCGGACTGATCATGATGCACGCCGAGAACGGCATCGCGATCGACGTCCTGGTCGAACAGGCCCTCGCCCGTGGCGAGACCGACCCGCGCTACCACGGCGAGGTCCGCAAGGCCCTCCTGGAGGCGGAGGCCACCCACCGTGCGATCAGGCTCGCCCAGGTCGCCGGGGCGCCCCTGTACGTCGTCCACGTCTCGGCGACGGAGGCGGTCGCCGAGCTGGCCCGGGCGCGTGACGAGGGGCTGAACGTCTTCGGCGAGACGTGCCCGCAGTATCTGTTCCTGTCCACGGACAACCTGGCCGAACCCGACTTCGCGGGCGCCAAGTACGTGTGCAGCACCCCGCTGCGGCCCAAGGAGCACCAGGCCCAGCTCTGGAAGGGGCTGCGCACCAACGATCTCCAGGTGGTCTCCACCGACCACTGCCCCTTCTGCTTCGTGGGCCAGAAGGAGCTCGGTCGCGGCGACTTCTCCAAGATCCCCAACGGTCTTCCGGGCGTGGAGAACCGTATGGACCTGCTCCACCAGGCCGTCGTCGACGGGCACATCTCGCGCCGCCGCTGGATCGAGATCGCCTGCGCCGCCCCGGCCCGGATGTTCGGCATGTATCCGAAGAAGGGCACCATCGCCCCGGGCGCCGATGCCGACATCGTCATCTACGACCCGCACGCCGAGCAGACCGTGTCCGCCGAGACGCACCACATGAACGTCGACTACTCGGCCTACGAGGGCAGGCGCCTCACCGGCCGCGTGGAGAGCGTGCTCTCGCGCGGCGAACTCGTCATCACCGAGCGGGAGTACACCGGACACGCCGGTCACGGCGTCTACACCCCGCGCTCCACCTGTCAGTACCTCAACTAGGAGTGGCGCACATGGACTTCGGACTCGTCCTGCAGACCGACCCGCCGGCCTCCCGTGTCATCAGCCTGATGAAGCGGGCCGAGCGCAACGGCTTCACCTACGGCTGGACCTTCGACTCCGCCGTGCTGTGGCAGGAACCGTTCGTGATCTACAGCCAGATCCTCGCCAACACCTCGAAGCTGACGGTCGGCCCGATGGTCACCAACCCGGGCACCCGCACCTGGGAGGTCACCGCCTCCACCTTCGCCACCCTCAACGACATGTTCGGCAACCGCACGGTCTGCGGCATCGGCCGCGGAGACTCGGCGATGCGGGTCGCGGGCCGCAAGCCCAACACCCTCGCCCGGATCAGCGAGGCCATGAAGGTCATCCGCGCCCTGGGCCGCGGCGACGAGGCCGACCTCGGCGGCACGGTGGTGAGGTTCCCGTGGATCAAGCCGGGCGCCGAACTCCCCGTGTGGATGGCCGCGTACGGCCCCAAGGCCCTGAAGATGACCGGTGAGGAGGCCGACGGGTTCATCCTCCAGCTGGCGGACCTCTATCTGACCGAGTACATGGTCAAGGCGGTGAAAGACGCGGCGGTGGCCGCCGGACGCGACCCGTCCGAGGTCAGGATCTGCGTCGCCGCCCCGGCGTACGTCACCGAGGACGACTCGCCCGAGGCGCTCGCCCACGCCCGCGACCAGTGCCGCTGGTTCGGCGGAATGGTCGGCAACCACGTGGCCGACCTGGTCTCCAAGTACGGCGAGCACTCCGCCCAGGTGCCCGACGAACTCACCGACTACATCAAGTCACGCGAGGGGTACGACTACGCGCACCACGGGCGCAGCGGCAACCCCGACACGGAGTTCGTGCCCGACGAGATCGTCGACCGGTTCTGCCTCATCGGGCCGGCCGCGAAGCACATCGAGAAGCTGGAGGCACTGCGCGAGCTGGGTGTCGACCAGTTCGCGGTGTACGACATGCACGACGCACAGGAAACCACCATCGACGCCTACGGCGCGCAGGTGATCCCGGCCCTCAACGGCTGACCGTCCTTTTCCCCTTCCCCGCGATCTCCCCTTCCCGCTATCCAGGGAAGGGGGCCAAGGGCGCTCCCCGCTCCCGCGTCATCGGGCGCGCACCCCCCTCGGACCCGCACGGCCTCTCCCGTCCCACCTTCTCCGATTGGCCTGCCCATGACCGACACCGCTCCCACAGCGATACCGTTGACCGCTCAAGTCACCCTCGCCGACGGCCGGGTGGAGATCGCCCCCGGTGCGCCGCAGCCCAGCGGCCCGTACGCCAACGAGGACCTCCTCCCGGTCCCCGTCGCGCGGCGCACCTGGACCACGTACAACTTCTCCGCGCTGTGGGTCGGCATGGCCCACAACACGGCCTCCTGGACCCTGGCCTCCGGGCTCATCGCGGTGGGCATGGACTGGAAACAGGCCGTGTTCACCATCGCCCTGGCCAATCTGATCGTGCTGGTCCCGATGCTGCTCACCGGGCACGCGGGACCGAAGTACGGCATCCCCTTCCCGGTCTTCGCCCGCGCCGGCTTCGGCGTCCGCGGCGCCAACCTCCCTGCCGTCGTACGGGCGTTGGTGGCGTGCGGCTGGTTCGGCATCCAGACCTGGATCGGCGGCGAGGCCATCTACTTCCTGGCCGGGAAGCTGATCGGCGACAGCTGGACGGGCGCCTCGACGATCGGCGGCTACGCCTGGACCATGTGGCTGTCGTTCGTGATCTTCTGGGCGATCCAGGTCGCGATCATCTACCGGGGCATGGAGACGATCCGCCGCTTCGAGAACTGGGCCGCGCCCTTCGTGCTGGTCGGTGCGTTCGTGATGCTGGCCTGGATGAGCGACAAGGCGGGCGGCGTCGGACCCCTCTTCGACCAGCCCTCCCGGCTGGGCTGGGGCGGGGAGTTCTGGAAGCTGTTCTGGCCGTCCCTGATGGGCATGATCGGCTTCTGGTCCACGCTGTCCCTGAACATCCCGGACTTCACCCGTTACGGCAAGAGCCAGAAGGCGCAGACGTGGGGACAGGCCCTCGGTCTGCCGACGACGATGACCCTGTTCGCCTTCCTCTCCGTGCTGGTCACGTCCGGTTCGCAGGCCGTGTACGGCAAGCCGGTGTGGGACCCGGTCCAGCTGGCCGCCAAGACCGACAACGTGGTGGGTCTGCTGTACGCCCTGGTCACCGTCCTGGTGGCGACGCTGTCCGTGAACATCGCGGCGAACCTGGTCTCGCCCGCGTTCGACTTCTCCAACATCGCGCCCCGGAGGATCAGTTTCCGCACCGGCGCGCTCGCCACCTGCGTCCTCGGCGTGCTGATCTTCCCCTGGAAGCTGTACTCCGACCCGCAGGGCTACATCTTCACCTGGCTCGGGCTGGTCGGCGGTCTGCTCGGTACGGTCGCGGGCATTCTCATCGCCGACTACTGGATCCTGCGCCGCACCCGCCTCGACCTCACCGACCTGTACCGCTCCGGCGGGCGCTACTGGTACGCGGGCGGCTGGAACTGGCGGGCGGTCGTGGCCTTCCTGACCGGCGGTGTGCTGGCCGTCGGCGGCGCCAGCTTCAAGCCGCTGATCGACGGCAGACCCATTCCGGCGCTCTCCTCCCTGGCCGACTACGGCTGGGCGGTCGGTCTCGGCACCTCGCTCGTGCTGTATCTGGCGCTGATGCTGCTGACCGGCGGCCGGAGGGAGGAGGCCGCCGTCTGACGGCGAACGGCCCGGCGTGCGGGGGCGGTCAGCTCTTCTGACCGCCCTCCAGCGTCGCGACCGCTTCCTTGGCGGCCTTGATGGCACCCTTGTTGATCACGTCCGAGTCGGGTGCCTTCTTCGTCTCGAAGTCACTGCCGTTGTAGGTGACGACGACGAGCGCGTTGGAGACACGGGCGATCACCACGCCCTCGCGCGTCTGCTGTTTGTCCTCCGTGGTCACGTTCACCACGGAATAGGCGGAGTCGCCCAGGCCCGGAACATCCCCTCCGCCGCTTTTCTCCCCGGTGCGGTCCTTGTACTGCTTCTGCGCTATTTCATCGGAGTCGGTTATCTCGTAGGAGACATCGAGCCAGCGGTAGTCGTACCCCTTGAGCGCGTTCCAGGAGCAGGTGCGGCGCAGCTTCGTGTCCGTCGACGGGATCTCCTTGCCGGCCGTCTTGGCGCCCGGCACCAGGGAGGTGATGGTCTTGACCGTCACGCTGGTGCAGGGTGCGGGCGCTCCGGCGTAGCTCTTCGACACCGCCTTCGACGAGGGGGCGGTGGGCGACTGGGTGGCCGTCTTCTGGTCCGACCGGTGCTCGGCCGCCGGTGCCGCGGCGAACGGCCCGGACGCCAGCGCCCAGCCTGCCGTGGCGAGCACGGCGACCGGCGACAGACGTGCGGTCAGAGCAAGCGGCAGAGGAAGATCACGCAAGGCGCACTTCTCGTGGGGGAGGGGGTGCGGAGGGAGTCCACACTGCGGACGGGACGCCAGTGTCACACGACTCTCTGTGAGGCGGTAGTGAAAACTCGCTCCGTGCCTGCGTGGTGACGCTGGAGTGCTGGCGGATGGTGTGCCCTGTCTCAAAGTCGTCAAGGGCGGATCACCGGGTTCTAGGCTCGGAGATGCTTCGTGATCCCGGAGGAGGGCGCTGAACAGCAGTGACGGACATGCGAGTTGTCAGCGTGACGAGGTGACGCGAAAGGAATGAACGATGAGCGAGGAAGTGCGGCGGTGGCTGAAGGAGAACGCGCTGCCGTTGCGGGACGCGCGCGCCGAGGTGTCGGAACCGGATCACGGTGACCTGGAGCCGTTGCGAGAGACCCTGGACGACGTACGCGTTCTGGGGATGGGCGAGGCGACGCACGGGACCGCCGAGTTCTTCCGGCTCAAGCATCGATTACTGCGGTTCCTCGTCGAGGAAATGGGGTGCACCGCCCTGGCGATGGAGGCCAGCGCCTCGGCCGCGCGGGCCGTCGACGACTATGTGCTGCACGGCACCGGTGACGCCGCCGACGCACTCGCCGGGCTCGGCTTCTGGACCTGGCGGACCCGCGAGGTGCTCGACGTCGTCGAGTGGATGCGGGAGCACAACCAGTCCGTTCCGCGCGAGCGCGCCGTGCGGTTCGTCGGCATCGACCCGCAGGTCTGCGGCCCCTCCCTGACCGCCCTCGACGCCGCGCTGCGCACACTGGCGCCGGAACGGGCGGACCTCACCGGCGGACTCCTCGGCACCCTGGCGGACGCCAAACCGGGATCCCTCACCGGCCCGGGGCGGCAGATCCTAGCCGAGGCGCGGGGACTTGTGCGCTTCCTCGAAGAGGGCCGGGCCGGACTCGCCGCACGCGCCGGAGCCGACACGGTCGACGACGCGCTCGCCCACGCACACAGGATCGTGGCCGCGGCCGACGTGGCCTCGCGGCCGCCGCGCGGCGACGGCGGGGAACCGGGCGCACTGGCCGTCCGGGACCGGTACATGGCGCAGGAAGTTATCTCCCTCGAGGAGCGGTCGCCCGGCAAAGTGGCCGTATGGGCCCACAACGGCCATGTCATGACGGGTTGTTACGCGGGAGACGTACCCGCGATGGGGCAACACCTCAGAAGCCACTACGGGGAGCGCTACTACGCCCTCGGCCTGCTCTTCGGCGAGGGCGCCTTCCGCGCCCGCCCCGGGAACTCCGCGACGCGCGCGCCCAGGAAGCACACCATCGGTTCGGCGGGCCCGCGGTCGGTCGAGGGCCGGCTCGCCTCGGTCACACCGAAGGATCACCTCGTCGACCTGCGAGGCGGCCGGGCACGGCCCGCTGTCGCACAGTGGCTGGAGGACCGCCAGTTCGTACGGTCCTTCGGCGCCGGGGTGCCGCGCGTGACGTACCGCTTGTCCCTGACTCCGACGGTGCTCGCCCAGGAGTACGACGGGCTGGCGTACGTGGCCCGCTCGACGCCCTCGGCTCCGCTGCCCTGAGACGAGGGGACAGGGGCGGCCGCGCTCAGTCGGTGAGGCCCAGCGTCCCCGCCGCCTGGATCGCCAGCCAGACCTCGGCCAGGGCCCCTGTCGACGTCAGGTCACGGTCGGCGAGAACGCCGAAGCGGCGCAGCCGGTAGGCGAGGGTGTTCGGATGGATGTGGAGCGCCGCCGCAGCCGTCTCGGTACGGCGGTCGCGCTCCATCCAGGTGCGGGCGGAGACCAGCAGCTGTGAGTCATGAGCCTCGTCGTAGCGCAGGACGTCGCCGAGCACGTGTTCGACCAGTGCGGTCAGGACAGCGGGGTCGTCGGGAAGCCACCGGCCCGTCGAGTCGTCGCCGTACCGGACGACGGGGCGGCCCGACTCCACGGCCTTGGAGACCGCCCAGAGCGCCTCGCGCTGGGCGACCTTCAGCGCGGCGCCCGGCAGGACCGGGCGGCTCATCCCGGCTGCCACGGCAGGCAGTCCACCGATGGCCGCCGCCAGCTCCGGCGCCCCCAGGACGTAGCGGTCCTCGCCGCGGGTGAGCAGCAGATGGGGATGGTCCTCCAGACAGCGCAGGAGCGCCTCGTCGGTGGTGCGGCGCACCACGAGGAGCACGGTGTCGCCCTCGATCGCGTGGCGGGCGAGCCGGCGGCGTGCCGACTCCGGGTCGAGCACTTCTTGCAGGAGTTCGGCCAGCGTCTCCGCGCCCTCGCGGCGCAGCGTCTCACGTTCGTTGCGCACCATCGCCAGTCGCAGCGCCGCCACGGTGGCGATGTGCTGGGCGACGGCGAGCCCCGCGGGTTGGGCGCCCTGACGCTCGTACGCGACGAGAAAGCCTGCCGGGCCGCCGGGCGCCGGCACCGGAAGGACGAATCCGCCGGGGACGGTCGGTGGAGCGTCGACGGAAGCGGGCAGGACAGCGGGGTCCGGCGCGGGAACTCCGGGCAGGAGCGGGCGGCCCTGGGGCGTGCAGAGGTAGACGTCGTAACCCGACAGGTCTTCGAGGCGGCGCATCAGGGCCGGTGTGTCGAGGTCCTCGGCGACCAGCCAGCGCAGCGCGCCGAAGACCTGGAGCTGCGCGCCCAGCCGGTGCCCGGCGTCCTCCTGGATCGAGGCCGCGATCTCCTGGGCGACAGCGATGAACGGAACGGCGAGCGGCACTTCGAGTATGGGGAACCCCCGTTCCTCCGCCGCCCGGAAGAACGCGTCGTGCAGCGGGGGCATGTGCAGCTGCGCGGAGAGCGCGAGAGCGGACACCCCGGCATCGTCCAGCCGCTCCAGATAGGCGCGTTGTCCGGCCGCGGTACGGGGGACCGCCAGACCCGTCGTCATGATCACCTCGGCTCCCAGGAGCCAGGGTGTCGGATCGTCGAGCTCGCTGGCGTGCGCCCAGGACACCGACCGGCCCAGACCGCCACGGCCGGCCTTCACGGACAGCTGGAGTGCCGGGAAGGAGAGCAGGTCCCCGACGGTGAGTTTGTTGCCGGCCACATAAAACAGCGTACATGTCTCCTGCTCGACACAATTGTCGCTGGTCGGCACGGGCCGCACACTGTGGCAACCGTCCCCCTGGATGAACAGAAGGTGGAGCGCCCATGACGACCGCGATCACCGAAATCGAGACCTATGGCGTCGAGCGGATCCCGGACGAGGACCGCGCGGCCCGCCCGATCGATCTGTTCCGGCTCGCCTTCGGTGGTGCCAACACCTTCGCGACCTGTGTGCTGGGCGCCTTCCCCGTCCTCTTCGGCCTCTCTTTCTGGCAGGGGCTCGCGGCGACCGTCCTCGGCCTGGTCGCGGGTGCGCTGCTGCTGGCCCCGATGGCACTGTTCGGTCCCACCAACGGCACCAACAACGCCGTCTCCTCCTCGGCGCACCTGGGTGTGCACGGCCGGGTCGTCGGCTCGTTCCTCTCCCTGCTCACCGCCATCGCGTTCTTCTCGATCTCGGTGTGGTCCTCGGGGGACGCGCTCGTCGGCGGCGCGCACCGGCTCGCCCACGTACCCGAGTCGGACGTCAGCTACGGCATCGCGTACGCGATCTTCGCCGGGCTCGTCCTGGTCGTCTGCATCTACGGCTTCCGGTTCATGCTGCTGGTCAACAAGATCGCGGTGCTCGCGGCTTCGGCACTCTTCGTGCTCGGCGCCTTCGCCTTCGTGGGCGACTTCGACCCCGGCTACGCGGGAGCCTTCTCCTCCACCTCCGACCCGCTGTTCTGGCCGTCGTTCGTCGGCGCCGCGCTGATCGTGCTGTCCAACCCGGTCTCCTTCGGCGCGTTCCTCGGTGACTGGTCCCGCTACATCCCGGCCGGGGCACCGCGCCGCCGGGTGATGGGGGCCGCGTTCCTCGCCCAGATCGCCACCCTGCTGCCGTTCGTCTTCGGCCTGGCCACCGCGTCGATCATCGCGGAGAAGGCCACGAAGTACGTCGACCCGGCAGCCCCCAACTACGTGGGCGGGCTGCTCGCGATCTCGCCCGGCTGGTACTTCCTGCCGCTCTGCCTGATCGCCCTGATCGGCGGCCTGTCCACCGGCACGACGTCCCTGTACGGCACGGGTCTCGACTTCTCCAGCGTCTTCCCGCGCTTCAGCCGCGTCCAGGCCACCTTCTTCATCGGCGTCCTGTCCATCGCGTTCATCTTCGTCGGCCGTTTCGCGCTCAACCTCGCCCAGTCCATCTCCACCTTCGCCACGCTGATCATCACCTGTACGGCACCCTGGATGATCGTCATGACGCTCGGCTATGTCACCCGGCGCGGCTGGTACGACGCCGAGGCGCTGCAGGTCTTCAACCGCCGCCAGCGCGGCGGCCGTTACTGGTTCACGCACGGCTGGAACTGGCGCGGGATGTCCGCCTGGCTGATCTCCGCCGTCGTGGCGCTGCTCTTCACCAACCTGCCCGGCCAGTTCGTCGGCCCGCTGGGCGACCTCGCGGGTGGCACGGACATCTCACTGCCGGTCGGCCTCGGCCTCGCGGTCGTGCTCTACCTGGCCCTGCTCACCCTGTTCCCCGAGCCGCGCGCCGTTTACGGGCCGGCCGGACCCCGCATCGTCCGGGCGTCGGACGTCCCGGTGGCGCCGATCACCGGCGGCACCGAGGAGACCGTCACCGAGCCCGCCGTGGCCCACTGACCCCTCGCCGTCACCCTCGTAACAGAAGGCGGGGCGTTCCGGCCCCGCCTCCGAACGCCCGTGACCAGGAGCCGCGTATGAGCACCACCACCGTCCAGGACATCAGGGCCGCCGCCGGCGCGCTCGTCGCCGCCTTCGCCGAGGGCCGACTCGACGACTACTGCGGCGCCTTCGCCCCCGACGCGACCTTCGTCTTCCACACCACCGTGCAGCGGCTCGGCTCCACGGCCGAGTACCGCGCGCTCTGGCAGCGGTGGGTGGAAGAGGACGGCTTCCGCATCCTCGGCTGCACGTCGTCCGCCCAGCTGATCCAGCACTTCGGCGACACCGCCGTCTTCACCCACGACGTGGAGACCCGGATCGCCACCCACGCCGGCGAGGAGACCCTCCAGGAACGGGAGACCATCGTCTTCGCCCGCACCGACGACGGCGGCTGGACGGCCGTCCACGAGCACCTGTCCGCCCGACCCGCCGCCTGACCAGGAGATCCTCGTTCCATGAGCACCACGTTCCGCAACTACATCGACGGTGTGCCCGTCGATGCCTCGGACGGCCGCACGCTCGATGTGGTGAACCCCGCCACCGGTGACGTCTACGCGACCTCCCCGCTCTCGGGCGCGGCGGACGTCGACGCGGCGATGGCGGCCGCGGCCAGGGCGTTCCCCTTCTGGCGCGACACCACACCGTCGGTGCGGCAGCGGGCGCTGCTGAAGATCGCCGACGGGATGGAGGCATGGGCGGACGAACTCCTCGCCGCGGAGTGCCGGGACACCGGCAAGCCGCTGCACCTCACCCGCAGCGAGGAACTGATTCCCGCCATCGATCAGGTCCGCTTCTTCGCGGGCGCGGCACGCATGCTGGAGGGCCGCAGCGCCGGTGAGTACATGAAGGGGATGACCTCCATCGTCCGCCGCGAGCCGGTCGGCGTCTGCGCCCAGGTCGCGCCGTGGAACTACCCCCTGCTGATGGCGGTGTGGAAGTTCGCCCCGGCGCTCGCGGCGGGCAACACGGTGGTCCTCAAGCCCTCCGACACCACCCCGGCCTCCACGGTGCTGATGGCCGGGATCATCGGCAGTGTCCTGACGGAGCTGGGACTGCCCCGCGGCATCTTCAACGTGGTCTGCGGCGACCGTGAGACCGGCCGCCTGATGGTGGAGCATCCGACCCCCGCGATGGCCTCCATCACCGGCTCGGTACGCGCCGGCACGCAGGTCGCCGAGTCCGCCTCCAAGGACCTCAAGCGGGTCCACCTGGAACTCGGCGGCAAGGCCCCGGCGGTGGTCTTCGAGGACGCCGACCTGACCGAGGCGATCGAGGACCTGGTGGTCGGCGGCTTCTTCAACGCGGGTCAGGACTGCACGGCCGCGACCCGCGTCCTCGTCCACGAGTCGGTCCACGACGAGTTCGTCGCCGCCCTCGCCAAGGCGGCGGCCGACACCAGGACCGGGCTGCCGGACGACGAGGACGTGCTGTACGGACCGCTGAACAACGCGGACCAGTTGGCCAGGGTCAGCGGCTTCATCGAGCGCCTCCCCGGGCACGCCAAGGTCGAGGCGGGCGGCCACCAGGTCGGCGACAAGGGCTACTTCTACGCCCCGACCGTGGTCTCCGGCCTGAAGCAGGACGACGAGATCGTCCAGCAGGAGGTCTTCGGCCCGGTCATCACCGTCCAGTCCTTCACGGACGAGGCCCAGGCCGTGCGGTACGCCAACGGCGTCGACTACGCGCCGGCCTCCTCGGTGTGGACCAAGGACCACGCGCGGGCGATGCGGATGTCGAAGAACCTCGACTTCGGCTGTGTGTGGATCAACACCCACATGGCACTCGTCGCCGAGATGCCGCACGGCGGATTCAAGAAGTCCGGCTACGGAAAGGACCTCTCCGCGTACGGCTTCGAGGACTACACCCGGATCAAGCACGTCATGACGTCGCTCTGACATCCGGGAACAGCCGCGGCCGGCGTACGTAGACAGCGAGATGAGAGGCGCTATGTTCACGACCAGGCCCACGCTCCAGGGCACCTTCGGCATGGTGTCCTCCACCCACTGGCTGGCCTCGCAGTCGGCCATGGCCGTGCTGGAGGACGGCGGCAACGCCTATGACGCCGCCGTAGCGGGCGCGTTCGTGCTGCATGTCGTCGAGCCGCATCTCAACGGGCCCGCCGGTGAGGTGCCGATCCTGCTCGCCCCGGCCGGGGGTGAGGTGCGGGTGTTGTGCGGGCAGGGCGTGGCACCGGCGGGGGCGACGGTCGCGCACTACCGGGGACTCGGTCTGGACCTCGTACCCGGCACGGGCCCGCTGGCCGCGGCCGTGCCGGGCGCGTTCGACGCCTGGCTGCTCCTGCTGCGCGACCACGGCACCAAGTCCCTAGCCGACGTCCTGAAGTACGCCATCGGGTACGCCGAACACGGGCACGCGCCCGTGGAGAACGTCGGCGCGACCGTCGAGAGCGTGCGGGGGCTCTTCGAGACGGAGTGGACCTCGTCGGCCCAGGTGTATCTGCCCGGCGGACAGGCGCCCCGGCCCGGCGAGCTGTTCCGCAACCCCGCCCTCGCGGCCACCTGGAGGCGGCTGCTGGCCGAGACCGAGGGGGCGGGCGACCGGGAGGCGCGGATCGACGCCGCGCGGGAGGTGTGGCGCTGCGGCTTCATCGCCGGGGCACTGGTACGACAGGCCGCGCGGCCCACCCTGGACACCAGCGGCGAGCGGCACACCGGCACGCTCACCGCCGCCGACCTCGCCGTCTGGTCCGCGGCCTACGAGAGCCCCGCGACGTACGACTGGAACGGCTGGACCCTCTGCAAGGCCGGCCCCTGGAGCCAGGGCCCCGCCCTCCTCCAGCAACTCGCCCTGCTTCCGCCCGAGCTGCCGCCGTACGGCTCCGCCGACTACGTCCACCTGCTGATCGAGGGCTGCAAGCTCGCCATGGCCGACCGGGAGGCCTGGTACGGGGACGCGGCCGAGGTGCCGCTCGGCGAGTTGCTGTCGGACGCCTACAACGCCGGGCGGCGGGCGCTCGTCGGGGCCAAGGCCTCGTACGAGCTGCGCCCCGGCAGTCCCGGCGGGCGCGCGCCCCGGCTGAGCGAGCACGCGCGCGTGGTGGCCGCCGCCGAGCCCGGCTTCGACCCGATGGGCGCCGGCGAACCGACCATCGCGAGGACGTCGGCCGAGCCCGAGGCGGCCGCGGACGGCTCCACCCGCGGCGACACCTGTCACCTCGACGTGGTCGACCGCTGGGGGAACATGATCGCCGCCACGCCCAGCGGCGGCTGGCTGCAGTCCAACCCGGTTGTGCCCGAACTCGGCTTCCCGCTCGGCACCCGGCTCCAGATGACCTGGCTGGAGGAGGGCCTGCCCAACTCCCTCACCCCCGGCCGCCGTCCCCGCACCACCCTCACCCCGTCGATCGCGCTGCGCGACGGGATCCCGGTGCTGGCGTTCGGCACGCCCGGCGGCGACCAGCAGGACCAGTGGCAGCTGCACTTCTTCCTGGCCGTCGCCCTGCGCGCCCCCGTCCGCGGCGGCCTCGACCTCCAGGGCGCGATCGACGCCCCCAACTGGCACAACGACAGCTTCCCAGGCTCCTTCCACCCGCGCGGACGGCGGCCGGGAAGCGTGACCGTCGAGTCCCGCACGGCCCCGGAGGTCGTCGACGGGCTGAGGCGGCGCGGCCACGACGTCACGGTCGCCGACGGCTGGTCCGAAGGACGGCTGTGCGCAGTCGCCCGTGACCCGGCGACCGGCATCCTCTCGGCGGCCGCCAATCCGCGGGGCATGCAGGGATACGCGGTCGGCCGCTGATCACCGGCCCCCTCTATTCGTCCCGATTCCATCACTCATTCACCGAACGGGTGGGGATTGTCAGAGGCGCGTGCTCTCATGGAGGGCATGATCGGAGACACCGAAACCTGGGGGTCCCCCCTGGACGAAGCCCTTGTGGAAGAGTTCCTCACTCGCCGCTCCGCCGACGTGGAAGAGGCGGTGCGCAAGGCTGCCGCGACCGAGATCCTGCCCCGCTTCCGCCGGCTCGCCGAGCACGAGATCGACCAGAAGAGCGGACCGCACGACCTGGTGACGGACGCCGACCGGCTCGCCGAGGAGTACCTCACCGCGGCACTCGGCGCCCTCCTGCCCGGCTCCGTCGTGGTCGGCGAGGAGGCGGTGCACGCCAACCCGGCGACGTACGAGGCGATACGGGGCGACGTGCCGGTCTGGATCGTCGACCCGGTCGACGGCACCCGGCAGTTCGTGCACGGCGACGCCGGCTTCTGCACGCTGGTCGCGCTCGCCCACCGGGGCGTCCTGCTCGCCTCCTGGACCTACGCGCCGGCCCGGGACCAGCTGGCCACGGCCGTCCGGGGCCACGGCGCCTTCCTCGACGGAGAACGGCTCTTGGCGGGCGCGCCGACACCGGGGCGGGACCTGGAGATAGCCACCTCCCACCCGGACTACACGACGGACGAGCAGAAGCGCGCCCTGCGCGGCCTGTGGACCGAGGGCGTCGCACCCCGCGCCTGCGGTTCCGCCGGGCTGGAGTATCTCGCCGTCGCCAAGGGCGAGTTGGACGCCACCGGCTTCAGCTGGGAGGCCGCCTGGGACCACGCGGCGGGCCTGCTCCTTGTCGAGGAGGCCGGCGGCACCCACCTCACCCGCACCGGAGAGCCGTTCCGCATCACCGGCGGCAACACCCTCCCGTTCACGGCGGCCCGGGACGCGGCCACGGCCCACCGGGTGATGGACCTGCTGGGAAGCGCCGCCGACTGAGCCGTGGCTCTTCGCCGGGCGAGGGCAGACCGCCGGATTCCGCTTCCGGTGCCCGCCCGGATGCGCCCCCGGGGCGCCCCGCCGAGCCCACCCACGCCCCCTGGGCTGTCGGTCCCCCGGCATATCCTGATCCCGAGTGGCCATCGGCTGACGAAGGAGTCCGGAGGTGCCGTCGATGTTCGATGCGGTCGTGGTGGGAGCGGGGCCGAACGGACTGACGGCTGCCGTCGAGCTCGCCCGCCGCGGATTCTCCGTCGCCCTGTTCGAGGCCCGCGACACCGTCGGCGGAGGCTCGCGCACCGAAGAGCTCACCCTCCCCGGCTTCCGTCACGACCCCTGCTCCGCCGCCCACCCCCTCGGCATCAACTCGCCCGCGTTCCGCGCGATGCCCCTCGACCGGTACGGCCTGGAGTGGCTGCACGCCGAGCTGCCCATGGCACACCCGTTCCCGGACGGCACGGCCGCGGTGCTCGCCCGCTCCGTGGCACGGACGGCCGCCTCCTTCGGACCGCGCGACGCGGGGGCGTACCGCAGACTGGTCACGCCGTTCCTCACCAAGTGGGACACCCTGGTCCAGGACTTCATGGCGCTGCCGCTCACCGCGCTCCCGCGCGACCCGGTCACCCTCGCCCGCTTCGGCCTGACCGGCCTGCCGCCCTCCACCTGGCTGATGCGCCGCTTCCACGACGAGCGTGCCAGGACCCTGTTCGCCGGTCTGGTCGCGCATGTCATGGCGCCACTCAGCGGCTTCGCCACCGGCGCCGTCGGCCTGATCTTCGCACTGGCCGCGCACGCCCGCGGCTGGCCCGTGGCCCGCGGCGGCTCCCAGTCGATCTCCGACGCCCTCGCCGCCTATCTCAAGGACCTCGGCGGCACCGTGCACACCGACTACGAGGTCAAACGGCTGGACGACCTGCCCCCCGCCCGCGCCTATGTCTTCGACACCTCGCCCACCGCCCTGGCCCGCATCGCCGGCTTCGGCAACCACTACGAGGGCTACCGCTACGGCCCCGGCGTCTTCAAGGTCGACTACGCCCTGGACGGCCCGGTGCCCTGGACCGCCCCGGAGGCGCGCGCCGCCACGACCGTGCAGATCGGCGCCGACAGCGCGGAGATCGACACCGCCCTGCGCGCCGCGTCCCGCCAGGGCAGCGCACCCGAGCGGCCGTTCATGATCACCGTGCAGCCCGGGGTCGTCGACCCCACCCGCGCCCCGGAGGGCAAGCAGGTCTTCTGGGCGTACGGCCACGTGCCCAGCGGCTGGACCGGTGACCTGACGGACCGTATGGAGCGCCAACTGGAGCGCTTCGCTCCGGGCTTCCGTGACCGCGTCCTCGCGCGGGCCACCGCCGGCCCGCCCGAACTGGCCGCCCGCAACGCCAACTACGTAGGCGGCGACATCGGTTCCGGCGCGGTCTCGGGCCTCCAGATGCTGCTGCGCCCCAAGCTGTCCCTGTTCCCGTACAACACCCCGCACCCGGCGGTCTTCATCTGCTCCTCGGCCACACCGCCGGGCCCCGGAGTGCACGGCATGTCCGGCCACAACGCGGCGAAGGCCGTCTGGCGGCGGCTGCGTCAGGAGCCGTGACGCGGTCGCTGTGACCCGGCCGACCCGGTCGCCGTAGCCCGGTGCTGCGCGAGTGTCCCACGGGCCCCGGCTGGTATAGAGGCACCCATGACCAGCATCACGCTCGCCCAGGGCGACATCACCCGGCAGACCGCCGACGCGATCGTCAACGCGGCCAACTCCTCGCTCCTCGGCGGCGGAGGCGTGGACGGCGCGATCCACCGGCGCGGGGGACCTGCGATCCTCGAGGAGTGCCGGGCCCTGCGATCCTCCCGTTACGGCAAGGGCCTGCCCACGGGTCAGGCCGTCGCCACGACCGCGGGGGAACTGGACGCGCAGTGGGTGATCCACACGGTGGGCCCGGTCTGGTCGTCCTCCGAGGACCGCTCGGAGCTGCTGGCCTCCTGCTACCGGGAGTCGCTCCGCGTGGCCGACGAACTCGGTGCCCGGACGGTCGCGTTCCCGGCGATCTCCACCGGCGTGTACCGGTGGCCGATGGACGATGCGGCCCGTATCGCGATCGGAACGGTGCGGGACACATCGACAGGCGTCGAGGAGGCGCGGTTCGTCCTCTTCGACGACAGGGCGTACGAGGTGTTCGCGGCCCGACTCGACTGACCACGGCGGACGGCGGACGGCGGAAGCACCCTCCCCCGTGATGCCGACGACGCCCGTGACATCATCGGCGGGGCCACAGGACCCCGGATTCGTGCTCACCCCGTACCGGCACGACGCCGGGACGGCCCGAGACGAAGGAGCACGATGAACCCGGGTCCCACGGCCCCGCCGGTGGCGCCGATCACCGCGCTGCTGCAGGACTTCTCCCTGGAGATGACCGGCAAGGACATCCCCGCACTGGAGGAGGCCGGAGCCACCATCCCCCGGGGCACCCGCATCAACGTCACCTTCCTCGGCAACGAGAACCTCGGGATGCGCCTGGACGCCGCTCGCGCGGTCAAACGCCTCGGCTTCGTCCCCGTCCCGCACATATCCGCCCGCCGCCTCGGCTCGCGGGCGGACCTGGAACGGTTCCTCGTGGGGCTCCGGGCCGACGGCACCGCCGACAACGTGTTCGTCGTCGGCGGCGACCCCGCCCGCCCCGAGGGGCCGTACGAGGACGCCCTCACCGTCATCCGCACCGGACTCCTCCAGCGCCACGGTGTCCGGCACGTCGGCATCAGCGGCTACCCGGAGGGCCACCCCGCCATCACCGACCACGCGCTGTGGTCGGCGCTGACCGACAAGAACGTGGTCCTCGGGTCCCAGCGGCTCGCGGCCGACGTCATCACCCAGTTTGGCTTCGACGTGGACCGGGTGCTCGCCTGGGTGGAGCGGGCGCGTGAGCGCGGTGTCGGCCTGCCGATCCGCATCGGCGTGCCCGGACCCGCCGGAGTACGCCGCCTCCTGGGATACGCCACCCGCTTCGGCGTCGGCACCAGCGCCTCCATCGCGCGGAAGTACGGCTTCTCGCTGACCAACCTCGTGGGCACGACGGGCCCCGACCGTTTTCTGCGCACACTGGCCCGGGAGTACGACGTACGGCGCCACGGCGATCTGAAGGTGCACTTCTACACGTTCGGCGGGCTGCGGGCGACCTCGGAGTGGATCGTCCGGTTCCGGGAGGACGTCTGAGGCGAGGCCGGTTCGGGTGCTGACCGTATCCGCTCGGTGACCCACGGGCGCGGCGGTTCCTTCCGGAGGCATATGCACCTGGTGTTCCCTGCTCCTGGCCTTGCGCGGTTCATGTCATGCCCCTTATAACCGTCCCTGCAGGCATCGGTGGGGATGGCCGGAAATGGCAGTTGCCGCCGACCAGGGGGGATCCTCAGCTCCGCCGGGGTCGACATCAGCGCATCCAGACCCACGGAGACCGAGGACATGACCGACAACGCATTTCGCGACGCCATGACCCGCCTGGCCGTCGATCCGGCCTTCAGAGCCGAACTCGACGGCGACACCGATGAGGTGGCCCGAAGACTCGGCCTGACACCCGCCCAGGTCACGGAGCTCCGTTCGCTCCGTGTCGAGTCCGGCACCGAGGGGGGACCGGCCGCACTCGACCAGCGGCTGTCCAAGTCGTCCCTGTTCTTCGGTAGCGCGGCACATGCGCTGGCCCACCATGACGTTTCGGATGTTCCGGTCGACCATGTGTCCGCTGACCACGCCAGCGTCGACCACGCTTCCGTCGACCACTCGGCGGACCCGTCGCTTCCCGCCCACGGCCAGGAGTCCGCAGGCGGCTTCGACGCGTCGGCCACCGGCGGCCAGAGCCTGCTCGGCGGGGAACTCGGCGGGTTCGGCGGACATACCGGTGGCGCCGAGGGCGGCTTCGGCGACTTCGGGGGAGGTGACGCCGGGGGGCTCGGTGGCTTCGGCGGCGGTGCCGATGGCGGCTTCGGCGACTTCGGTGAAGGTGGCGCCGACGGCGGTCTCGGTGGGTTCGGGGACGGCGGTTTCGGTGACGGTGGCGTCGGTCCCGGAGGGTTCGGCGACGGCGGTTTCGGTGACGGCGGAGCCGGTCCCGGCGGGTTCGGCGACGGAGGGTTCGGGGACGGGGGGTTCGGCTCCGGAGGCGACCTCGGCGGATCCGGCGGATTCGGAGACCTCGGCGGTCACGGCGGCGGCTTCGGCGGTGAGGGCGGCGGCGACGCCGGTCACTTCGGCCACGGCGGCATCTTCGACCGTGACGAGGGCGACGGCCACGGTGATGGCGGCGCCGGTGGTGGTGGTGAAGGCGGTGGTGGCAGTGGTGAGAACGGTGACCGTCCCTCCGGTGGTGGCGGTCACGGTGGTGGTGACGGCGGCGGCGAGGGTGGCGGCGCCGGTGGTGGCGGTGGCGGTGAGGGCGGTGGTGGCAGTGGTGAGAACGGTGACCGTCCCTCCGGTGGTGGCGGTCACGGTGGTGGTGACGGCGGCGGCGAGGGTGGCGGCGGCGGTGGCGGCGGCGGTGGCGGCGGCGGTGGTGAGGGCGGTGGTGGCAGTGGTGAGAACGGTGACCGTCCCTCCGGTGGTGGCGGCCACGGCGGCGGTGAACCCGGCGGTGGTGGCGGCGGAGGCGAGGGCGGTGGTGGCAGTGGTGAGAACGGTGACCGTCCCTCCGGTGGTGGCGGCCACGGCGGCGGTGAACCCGGCGGTGGTGGCGGCGGAGGCGAGGGCGGTGGTGGCAGTGGTGAGAACGGTGACCGTCCCTCCGGTGGCGGCGGCCACGGCGGCGGTGAACCCGGCGGTGGTGAGAACGGCGGCCGTGGCCAGGAAACCATCAGCGGTGGCTCCGAGACCGTGCGTGGCGGTGTGAACCTCCCCGGTGCCTCCCGCATCGGCGACGTCGCCACGCACCTGTCGCCCTCCGCGCCCGACACGGACGGCGGCTTCACCGACGGAACGTTCATCAGCGGATCCGGCGCGGGCTGAGCCGACGCATGCTCTGCCACGCCTGCCGCGTCCATGTGCGGCGCGACTTCCCGTACTGCCTGCACTGCGGCACCCTCCGCCGCGGTGCGGCACCGACGTCGTACGCCGCGCCGTATCTGCGCGGCCTCGACGACCCCACCCTGCTCGTCCCGCTCATCGGCCCGGTCACCACGCTGGGCCGGGGCGCGGACAACGACGTCGTCCTGTCCGACGCCAGCGTGTCCCGCAGCCACGCCCGGATCGTCCGTACCGAGTCGGGCTTCCGGGTCGAGGACCTGGACTCGTTCAACGGCACGGCCGTGGCCGGCGTCGATCTGCACGGCGGCGCGGCCCACCTCGCTGACGGCACCGAAGTGTCCGTCGGCGACGTACGCCTGCTGTTCGAGCAGCCCCGCGAGGCCCACATCGGCCAGCGCACCCAGGTCGTCGGCACCCAGCTCACCCAACTCCCCACCGCCGTGCAGGAAGCGGCGCCGGAGGCGAACGGCCCGCTGACCGCTCGCCCCCGCCGCCGCTCCGGCTGGGCACTCAAGCAGGTGCCCACCGACCGTGGCGAACCCCGCTGGGTGCTGAACAACACCCGCACCGGCGTGTATCTGGAGCTGGACGAGCGCGAGGTCTTCCTCTGGCACGCGGTCGACGGCGAGAACACCGTAAGGGACCTGCTGTTCGCCTACGCCGACCGGTTCGGCGAGCTGGCCCTGCCGCGCATCGAGGCGGCCCTCGCGGCGTTCGCGAACGCGGGACTGCTGCGCGGCCTGCCCGGCCGCCCCGAGGAGGCGGAGCGGAAAGGCTGGCGGCGCGTGGGACACGCCGTGTACCGGGCGCTGCTGAAGCTGGAGGTCTCGGTCCCCGGCCTCGACAAGTCCGTCACCCGCGTCTACCACGCCTTCGGCTGGCGGTTCTTCACCCGGACCGGTGTGACGCTGGTCTGGCTGTCGGTGGCCGGCGGCCTCGCCGCGTTCTTCGTCGCCCAGGGCAGGCAGCATCTGCTGGACTTCGGCGGAGCGGGCGTCTGGGGCCCGGTGCTGCTCGCCGCCGGATACATCTCCGCCCTCGTCGTGCACGAGTCGACGCACGCCCTGGCCGTGAAGTCGTACGGCCGCAAGGTCCGGCGCGGTGGGTTCCTGCTCATGATGGGCATGCCGTTCGCGTTCGTGGACACCAGCGACATGTGGTTCGGCACCCGCCGGTCACGGGTCGTCGTGGCGCTGTCCGGACCGCTGTCGACGGCGGCACTGGCCGGCTGGTGCGCGGCGGGCGCGGCCTTCCTGCCCGCCGGACCGGCCTCGGCCGTCCTCTTCCAACTGGCCTTCGGGCTCTATCTGAACACGCTCTACAACTTCAACCCCCTGATGCCACTGGACGGTTACCAGGCCCTGACCGACGCACTGCGCGTGCCGCGGCTGCGCGAGGAGGCGAGCGCGTACTTCCGCAAGGGCCTCTGGCAGGACCTGCGCGCGGGCAGCCGGCCCGGCCCGCGGCAGGCGGGCATGGCCGCGTACGGCCTCGCGGTCGTCGTCGGGACGTACGGTTTCCTGGTCCTCGCCCTGCTGGCCTGGCGCTCCCGGATCGGCGACCTGCTGGACGGCTGGCTGTCCCAGCCGTGGACCACGGTCGTCGAGGCTGTCGTGGTCGCCCTGGTGGCCTTCCCGGTGTGGTCCGCGCCGGTGCGGTGGCTGGCCCGCCGGGTGCGGCGCCGGCGTGCTGCGCGGGACGCGGCACCGGCTCCGGCGATGGCTGCGGCCGTGGAGGGAACGGCATGACCGAGGAGACCGGCAGACCCGGCCAGTGGGCCGTCCCCGGTTACGAAGGCGTGCGTACGCTCGGCGAGGGCGCCGGGGGACGCGTCGTACTGGCCCGGCACACCGCGACCGGGGTGCCCGTAGCGATCAAGTACCTCGGCGAACGCCTGCGCGGCGACCGTGAGTTCCTCGCCCGCTTCCGTGCCGAGGCCCGGCTGCTGGGCGAGTTGCGGCACCCGTGCGTCGTGCGGCTGTACGAGTACGTCGAGGCGCGTGGCGGTGCCGCCATCGTGATGGAGGCGGTGGACGGCGTCAGCCTGCGCCAACTGCTGCGCCGGCACGGGGCGACCGGTCCCGAGGCCGCCCTGGTCCTGCTCAAGGGCTCGCTGCTGGGGCTCGGCGCGGCCCATGCGGCCGGGGTGGTCCACCGCGACTACAAGCCGGAGAACGTGCTGGTCCGAGCCGACGGCAGCAGCGCGCTCGCGGACTTCGGCATCGCCGTACGCACCGGACGCGAGACCGAGGCCGCCGGCACGCCCGCCTATATGGCTCCCGAGCAGTGGCAGGGCGAACCGGCGGGACCCGCGGGTGACGTGTACGCCGCGGCGGCGGTGTTCCACGAGTGCCTGACCGGGCGCCGCCCGTTCACCGGTGACGACGTGACCGCCCTGCGCCTGCAGCACCTGAGGGCCCCCGTCCCCCTGGACGACGTACCCGCGCCCGTACGCGGGCTGCTGCGCCGGGGGATGGCCAAGGACCCGGCGCAGCGGCCGGGCATCGAGGACTTCCTCGCCGACCTGGAGCGGTCCGCCGTCGAGGGGTACGGCGCCGACTGGGAGGAGCGCGGACGCCGCAGGCTCGCCGAACTCACCACGTTGCTCGCCCTGTTGTTCCCGTTCGCCGCGACGGTGACCCTGGACGCACCGGCCCAGGCCCTGACGCTGCTCGGCCGGTTGAGGCGCAACGGCTGGAAGGCCGCCGCCGGAGCCGCCGCGCTGGCGGTCGTCGCGGGCGGGCTGACATCCGTGGCGGCCCGCCCGCACGACACTTCGACGACGGTGGCCAGTTCGGTGCCCTCGGAAGTCAACTCACCCACACGGCCGACCTCTTCGCCTTCCACGTCCGCGACCGGTGCATCCCCCACGGCCGACACCACCCCGACCGCAACCCCCTCGGACAGCCCGACGGCCTCACCCACCCCCACCATGAGTACCGCCCCGCCGACGGAGCCCCCCGCACCGACGACCGCCGGCCCGGCCAAGCCCACATCCGGCACGATCACGATCACCATCGGCTCCTGGCAGCGGGGGCAGACCCCCGGCACGCTGGTCGCCGACGTCACCGTCGACACGACCGGCACCGCGCCCGTGACCGTCACGGCCGACTACTACGTGGACACGCCCGCCGATCCCTACGGCAACCAGACCCAGAAGCTGTCCGGCAGCACGCACTACCCCGTGACCTTCGTGGCCGACTTCTCCAACCACCCGTGCCGGGGCACCTGGATGGTCACGCTCACCAGCACTCCGGCGGCCGCGAACGGACCGCAGACGGCCTCCCTGGACGCGCCGCCGTGCTGAGCGCCGTACCGAGCGAGAACGAGAACGGACCGACATGACGACAGCCACCACCGTCGCCGGGCGACCCCTGTCGGGCTGGTCGCGCGATGCCCGCCACGGCACCTGGCACGCGCTGCTCCCGGCCGGGTCCGGCGAGCCCGCGCTCGGCGCGCTGCGCGTCGACCGTGCCCTGCTCGCCCCGGAAGGCACGCGCGAGCGGCTCGCGGCCGCGGTGCTCGCCGTGGCCAGGCTCCGGCTGCCCGGGGTGCTCGGCACGGTCGACCTCGTCGCGGAGGCCGGGGACGTCTGGCTGATCACCGCCCGGCCACCGGCTCCCACGCTCGCGGACCTGCTGGCCGACGGGGGACCGGCCCTCGACGCGGGCAGCGCGGCCAGCGTCCTGAACGAGACCGCGCAGACCCTGCTCGCGCTCCACGCGGCCGGCCTCGCCCACGGGGCCCTGGACACGGACACCGTCGTGCTCGCCCCCGACGGCGTCGCCCTGCTCGCCGGGGCCGCACTGGGCACGGTGCTGGGCGACACCCTGGACGGCACGCGTGCTCGCGAGGCCGACATCGTGGCCTGGGCCGGGCTGTGCCGCACTCTCGGCGAGGCCTGGGCGCCAGCCGGCACGCCCGCGGAGGCCCTGTTCGCACACTGCTCCACCACGGCCGCTGCCGAGGGCCTCGCGGCGGCCCGAGCGGCACTGGTCGCGGGGCGAGCGGCACTTCCGGCGGACTTCCTGCGCCGTACGGCACTCCGCGCGGCGGTGGCAGAGGCGGCACCGGAGATCACCGAGGTGCCATCGGCATCGCCGTCGCCGTCGCCATCGGCGGAGGGCACGGGGGCGGACAGCGGGGGCGCCGACTCCGCCCCCGCCGCCCCCACCGCCGCCCCGGACGACCAGGCCACCGTCCTCGGCAGACGCAACCGCAACCGTGTCCCGGCCGAATCCCCGGCGGCCGCACCGCCCCCGACCTCGGAGGACGACGACGAGATCCTTCTGCGCTTCGGCCCCGGCATCCCCGTGGAGGCCCAGGACACCCTCCGCGCGCAGTGGCGCACCGCGCACCTGCCCCCCGACCGCCGCCAACGCCGAAGGCGCCGGGGCTGGATCGCCACGACCGCTGTCCTGACGATCGCGGCGGTCCTGCTCTGGCTGCTCCTCCGTCCGAGCCCCGCCCCGACGGTCACGGCCGTCGAAGTCCAGGCGCCCACCGGGCGGTTGCACTGCGGTCAGACCGCCGATCTGGTGGGCGTCGTGACCACCGACGGCCGCGGCGGCCCGGTGACGTACCACTGGCTGCGCAGCGACGGCCATGACTCCGGCGAGCTGGTGCACATGGCCCACCGCGGAGACCGCAGGGTCACCGTGCACCTGCGCTGGACGGTCCGCGGCCCCGGCAGCTTCCGGGGCACCGCGCGCCTGCGGATCGCGCACCAGCGAAAGCCGGTCGAGGCGCGGGCGACCTTCCGCTACGCCTGCTCCTGACGGCCCGACCGGCTGTCCTGGTCGGGGGCTGAGGAACATCCGTGTCAGATCGTGCGCCAAGCCGTCTCAGGGCTGATTGGGCC
This sequence comes from Streptomyces sp. HUAS 15-9, assembly GCF_025642155.1. Taxonomy (NCBI): domain Bacteria; kingdom Bacillati; phylum Actinomycetota; class Actinomycetes; order Kitasatosporales; family Streptomycetaceae; genus Streptomyces; species Streptomyces qianjiangensis. Next base: position 7,279,181 of record NZ_CP106798.1, read on the forward strand.
TTTGACCTGGAGTGAGTGGGCGTCGGAGCCTTCGTGGGTCGTTGTTGTCGATCTTCGGAGAGCTGTTGTAGCGGTCGAGTTTCTGACGGATGAACAGGCGGCACGGTACGGGTCGTTTCACGAGGTGCCCTCGCGGGCGGAGCTGGAGCGGTACTTCTTCCTGGACGACGCGGACCGGGACCCGCGCTCGGAACACCCGCCCGTCCAGGACAGCACGGCGCCGCGGCGGGCGTTCCAGGTGTTCACCGCCGAGCGGCCCCACAGCAGCTCCAGCGCCTCGCCGATCTCGGCGTCGTCCACCGAGGCGAGCGGCCGGCCCTCGCCGATGCGCTCGGCGGTCTTCCCGACGGCGATGCCGTGGTTCCGCACGGTGTTCGGGTTGCCGAGCGAATCGAGGAACAGGTCGGCCGCCGTCCGGACGATCAACGCCTTCCCGGTCGGCAGCTGAACAAGCGTGGGCACCGCTTTCCCCGTGCCGCAGACAACAGGGCCGCTTCGCGCAGTGGCCGAAGAGCATTGCCGCAGGTGACGGATCAAGCTACCGCAGATATTGGGGGGTTATCCGGGGGACGACTTCAGACCGGCCCCGCCGCCGACGCGCAGTCAGCCGCCCACCAGCGGCGACAGAGGCTTGGCGCACGATCTGACACGGATGTTCCTCAGACCCCTGGTCGGGCAAGGTAGGTGTCGGATTCTCGCCAGCGGCCGCCCGGCCCGTGGCCGATGCTGGACACATGCAGAAAGGGATGCACCTCGATCGGGACCGATGTGTGCGGGCCGTGCAGTCCAAGGACGCGCGGTTCGACGGATGGTTCTTCACGGCCGTAGTGACAACACGCATCTACTGCCGGCCCAGCTGCCCGGTCGTACCGCCCAAGCCGGAGAACATGACGTTCTACCCGAGCGCGGCCGCCTGTCAGCAGGCCGGTTTCCGGGCCTGTAAGCGCTGCCGGCCCGACACCAGCCCCGGTTCCCCGGAGTGGAACCAGCGCGCCGACCTGGTGGCCCGCGCCATGCGGCTGATCGCCGACGGTGTGGTGGACCGCGAGGGTGTGCCCGGACTCGCCACCCGCCTCGGCTACAGCACCCGGCAGGTCGAACGACAGCTGCTCGCCGAGCTGGGCGCCGGCCCCCTCGCGCTCGCCCGTGCCCAGCGCGCCCAGACCGCCCGGATCCTCGTCGAGACGACCCCGCTGCCGATGGCGGAGATCGCGTTCGCGGCGGGCTTCTCCTCGATCCGTACCTTCAACGACACCGTGCGCGAGGTCTTCGCGCTCCCCCCGAGCGAGCTGCGTGCCCGCGCACCGAAGAAGCACGCCGGCAGCGCCCCCGGCGCACTGTCGCTGCGCCTGCCCTTCCGCGCACCGCTCAACCCCGACAACCTCTTCGGTCACCTGGCGGCCACCGCCGTACCGGGCGTCGAGGAGTGGCGGGACGGCGCATACCGGCGCACGCTGCGCCTGCCGTACGGCCATGGAATCGTGGCCCTGACCCCCAAGCCCGACCACATCGCCTGCCGCCTCAACCTCAGCGACCTGCGTGATCTGACCGTCGTCATCAGCCGGTGCCGGCGTCTGCTCGACCTGGACGCCGACCCGGTCGCGGTCGACGACCAGCTGCGCACGGACCCGTTTCTCGCGCCCCTGGTCGACAAGGCGCCGGGCCGGCGCGTGCCGCGCACCGTCGACGAGGCCGAGTTCGCCGTCCGTGCCGTACTCGGCCAGCAGGTCTCCACGGCGGCAGCCCGCACCCACGCGGCCCGACTGGTCACCGCGTACGGCAAACCGGTCGACGACCCGGAGGGCTGCCTGACCCATCTCTTCCCGGCCCCCGAGGCGCTGGCCGCCCTCGACCCCGACCAGCTGGCGATGCCACGCACCCGCCGCACCACCTTCACCACGCTCGTCGCCCAACTGGCCGACGGAAACCTCAACTTGGGTGTGGAGAGCGACTGGGCGGAGGCCCGCGCCAGGCTGCTGTCGCTGCCCGGCTTCGGCCCCTGGACGGTCGACGTCATCGCCATGCGCGCCCTCGGCGACCCCGACGCCTTCCTCCCCACCGACCTCGGAATCCGCCGTGCCGCACAGGAGTTGGGCCTCCCCTCGACCCCCGCCGCGCTCACCGCGCGCGCGGCGGCCTGGCGGCCCTGGCGGGCCTACGCGGTCCAGTACCTGTGGGCGACGGACAGCCACCCGATCAACTTCCTGCCGGTATAAGGACGTAGGACACACGATGAGCACGACGAGACAGCACACCGTGATCGACAGCCCGTACGGCCCCCTGACGCTCGTCGCCGACGGCGGCGTCCTGTGCGGCCTCTACATGACCGACCAGCGCCACCGCCCGCCTGAGGAGACCTTCGGCGACCGCGACGACACGCTCTTCGCCGAGACGCAGGAACAGCTGTCGGCCTACTTCGCGGGCGATTTGAAGGAGTTCACGGTCGAACTACGGCTGCGGGGAACGCAGTTCCAGCGCAGTGTCTGGCAACAGCTGACCGCCATCCCCTACGGCGAGACCCGCACCTACGGCGAACTGGCGGACGCCCTCGGCAACCCCAAGGCATCCCGCGCAGTCGGCCTCGCCAACGGCCGCAACCCCGTCGGCATCATCGTCCCCTGCCACCGCGTCATCGGCTCCACCGGCAGCCTCATCGGCTACGGCGGCGGCCTGGACCGCAAGCGACGACTACTGGACTTCGAACGGGGAACGTCGCTGTTCTAGTCCCTTGAGAAGACGATGCGTATCCCGTTGGTGAGGACGCATGACAGGACGATGGCGGCGTACGCGTCGTCGTCCCAGGGACCGGACGGACGCATCGTGAGCGCCGTCCAGCAGAAGAACGCGGCGATGAGGGTGAGCAGGGTGAGTGGTACAGCGAGGACCATGCGCAGGCCACCGCGGTCGTCGTCGGATTGGGAAGGGCTGGTGATCGCCGCAGTGCGTTCCTTGCCTCGTCCAGGTTGTTCGTCATGCCACGCCGGCGGGGCGTTCAGTCGTGCTCGTGGCCCAGCCTGCGCAGCAGCTCGGGCAGGGCGGTGCCGATGGGTTCGCGGATCACCTCGTCGGCCCGGTCGTCGTACGGAGTCGGTTCGGCGTTGACGATGACGAGCCGGGCGCCGTTGTCGGCGGCGACACCGGCGAGGCCGGCGGCGGGCTGGACCTGGAGGCTGGAGCCGACGGCGATGAAGACGGTGCAGGCCTTGGTGATGGCGAGGGCCTCACCGAGCACGACCGGGTCGAGCCGCTGGCCGAACATCACCGTCGCAGACTTCAGGATGCCGCCGCACTCCAGGCAGGGCGGGTCCTCCTCGCCGGCGTCGACCCGGGCGAGGGCGTCTTCCATGGGCCCGCGGGCGTGACAGCTCGTGCATACGACACTGCGTGCGGTGCCGTGCAGCTCCAGCACCTTGCGGGCGGGCATTCCGGCGAGCTGGTGCAGGCCGTCCACGTTCTGCGTGATGACACGGACCGGGATCCCCGACTTCTCGAGCTCGGCGACGGCGAGGTGCGCGGCGTTCGGCTCGGCCTTCAGGGTGCGGTTCTTGCGCCTCATCTGCCAGGACTGTCGGCGGATCTCGGGGTCGCCCATGTAGTACTCGTACGTCACGAGCTTCTCGGCCTCGGGATCCCGCCGCCACAGGCCGTTCGGACCGCGGTAATCAGGGATGCCGGAATCGGTGGAGATCCCTGCGCCACTAAGGATGGCGACGAGTGGCCTGTTCATGGGCCCGAGAGTAAGACGCTTGCCTGCTCGGAGCGAGCGGATATCGGGGCGTGCCTCTCACTTGTCGGCTGCGCTGGATGGCTGCGGTCCTTGTCCGCGCCCAGGGGCTGCCCGCTTGGCCCTGGGAGGCGAACGGTCAACTGGTTCCGCGCCTAGTAGTCCACCGGCAGCACCGACGACCTCGCCCTCCTCGTCCTGCGCCTGCCCGTGCCCTGACCAGGGCCGAGGCGTGATGGATGATGGGGGTGCTCACGTCTCCGGAGCCAGCACCAGAACGCGGAACGGGCCGGGCAGCAAGGCCGTAAGGGCGTCGTCTCCAGCGCTTCGCCACCCCCAGGACCGCAGCGCCTCAACGGTCCCGTCGTCCCCGGAATCCACCGATGTGACGCCGAGCACGCCGCCGTGGTCGGCGAGCAGTCGCTGCTGCAGGCGCCGGGCGAGGTTCCAGGCACGGTTCTGGTACTCCCGGCGTACGTGGGGCGGGACGATGATCCCGGAGACGACGAAGAGCCGCCCGGAGGCGGCGCGGCGGAGCAGACTCACCGGAAGATGCCCGTCGAAGCCCTCCCACCACGGACCGGCGCTGCGCGCGGGAAAGCCGTAGGCGCAGCCGGTCAAAGCGGTGGTCTCCGCGATCAGCAGCGAGAACCCCGGCCGTCGCGCGTCTGCCGCGAGATGCCGCAGAAATCCGGTACGCGCCTGGTTCCATGCCCATGGGCCGCCACCGGAGACCTCCGCGTAAAGGTCGCCCAGCTCCTGCAGGCGGTCCTCGACCTGACCACGTGTCAGCGGGCGGAGGCGTTCTCCCTCGTGGGGCGAGGATCCCTGCTCCCGCTTCGGTCGGCCCGGCGTGCGCGACTTGCCCGGTGTGGGCCGGGGCGCGGGCAGGTTCGAGATCGTCGGGAGAATCATGTGCGCGGTCATGGGGCGAACCCTGCCCCGGGCACGGACGAAGGCCGCCCCGGCGTCGTCGGTCGCCGAGAGCGGCACCGGTCTCGGAGCCGGTACGCGGCATGCCCTCGGTGTCTCCACCGTACTCCGGGCCGGGCCCGCCACGGTGGCCCGGCGGTCGCCGACGGCTGCCGCAGCCGTCGGCGACCGCCGAGAAGGACACCGGCCTTCCGTAACTGTTCGCTGCTTCCCGGCACAGGCCGGCTCCTCGGCCACGGGGGTCTGGCAGTCGGCAGTCGGCCGGAGCGCCGGTCGGCCGTGGCACGCACAGTCGCCCTTACCCGGCATACCCTCAGAAAGGGGCCGCCGTGGAAACGCGCCGCAGTCCCCGCGCCGTCGCCCGGCCTGCCGGGCAGCGACCGCTTCGTGCCCGTCGCCTGCCAGGAGGTCCGTATGGATCACGAGCCCTTGCCCTCCGAGGGCCACGCCGAGGTCCGCATCGTCGCCGCGACGCCCGAGGTCGCCCGTCGAGTCGCCGAAGTGCTCCGGCGCTGCTTCGCCTCGACCGAGCTTCGTGCCCGTCGCCTGCCAGGAGGTCCGTATGGATCACGAGCCCTTGCCCTCCGAGGACCACGCCGAGGTCCGCATCGTCGCCGCGACGCCCGAGGTCGCCCGTCGAGTCGCCGAAGTGCTCCGGCGCTGCTTCGCCTCGACCGAGCTTCGTGCCCGTCGCCTGCCAGGAGGTCCGTATGGATCACGAGCCCTTGCCCTCCGAGGACCACGCCGAGGTCCGCATCGTCGCCGCGACGCCCGAGGTCGCCCGTCGAGTCGCCGAAGTGCTCCGGCGCTGCTTCGCCTCGACCGAGCAGCGCAGCTACCCCGCCGGCCATGGAGGAGGGACCCGGCTCCATCTCACCCTCGACACCGCGCACGCCGCGGAACCCGCACGGTCCTGGCTGGCGACCAGCGAATCGACAGGCCATGACCAGACACACGCCGACGAGGTGTGACCCGGGTCTGTGAGGCCACCAGGATCCGCCGTCGCGTCCGTCCCCACACGGCCGTCAACACGTCGGAGAACCAAGCCATGACGAAACTCCACGAACGCAAGCACAACCGCGAGTCGGTCCTGAGGTCCCTGTACGAGGCCGCGGAGCTCAACCGCCCCGAGGTCAGCGGATCGGCGCTCCGCACCGAGCTGGGCCTGCCCGACGAGGATCTCTTCGCCGCGTGCGCCTTCCTCGCCGACGAGGGCCTGATCAGCGTGGACTGGACCTCGCACCAGACCCCCGCGGCCGTGTCGCTGACGCACGAGGGCATCCGCCTCATGGAGGAGCAGGAGGAACGGGAGGAACAGGAGGAACAGGAGGAGGCAGAGAAGACACAGTCGGACGACTGACCCGCCCGCTTGTCCTCGACCGGGAGTAGCCTGACCGTACCGAGGGCTTTTCGCGCAGCGCGACCGGCGGTGCCGTTCCCGGCGAGTGACGAAACCGGCAGTCGTCCCACGACTCCCGGGACGGGACCGCACGATGGAACCCAGCAGAACGCCGGCGGAGGGCGCGTGCGCGCACGACCCGCACACGTTCCGCATGCCCCTGCCCCGCCTGACCCTCACCCCCGACGTCAGCCATGGGCCGCTGGACGGAGCCTGGTGGCCGCGCTGCGACGCGCTGGAACTCGAACTGCCTTCACTCATCGGCTCGTTGGAGCCGGGGGCGGGCACCACGGTACGGGTCACAGTGGACCCCGCCGAATGGCCCGATGCCCCGCACACGGTCATGGCGCCCGGCCGGGTGATCGCCGTGGAGCCGGCCGGACCCGGAAGCGAGACACACGTCATCATTCTGGACTGCGGCACCGTGGGACGCTGGGCGCTCCTGGTCGTCCCGCCCGAGGAGCCCGCCGCAACAGCCGCCCGGCTGCTGGCCGCCGCGGCCGACCCCGAGAACCCGCTGACCGCCGCGCGGATGCTGGCGCTCGCCGAGACCGGTCGCCTCGGGGGCATGACAGGGGAGGCGGGATGAGGCAGGCGGCCCTTGGACGCCCACGGCCGGGGCTGCCGTCCGACCTCAACCACTCTCCTCTCGTGAGCCGTTGGCCCCTCAAGACGAAGCGCCCGCGCTCTTCGAGGAGTGCTGCCTCGTGCGCGCACGCGGCGAGCTGGACGCGCAGACCGTGGCGCCATTCGTCCGCGCCCTGACCGAGGCCCGCGCAGCCCGCTCCGGATGACTCCTCCTCGTCGTGGATCTGAGCGAGGTCACCTTCACCGACTGCGGCATTTCGCCACTGTGCGAGGCGTGGTCCGACTGTCGCGCCCGGGACGGCTGGATACGCATCGTCTACGACAACCACACGACCGACCTGGTCTTCCGCTGCACCGGTCGCCTCGACCGCTTCCCCCGATATGCCGGCGCGCAGGACGCCTGGGAGGGACGAACGGCCGACGCCGACGCACCGGACCAGGTCAGCCCACCTCCGAGGACGCGGCCGGACCCGCCCCGATGCCGACCGGAGCTACCCGGTCGGCACAAGTGACCGCGCCAGGGGGCCGAGCCGACGGAGTGCCGTGGAGGAGCCGGGAGTTTCCCGCATGCCGCCTCCCGCCTCGGCGTCCGCGCGGCTCGCCCCGCGCCCGCCAACCTTCCCACCCGGCCGCGGGTACGGCGCCCGCCTATCGCGCTCCGATGACCTCGCGGCCGAACTCCCCGCGACTGCCGAGGTCTTCGACACGAGGCAAGGTCGCGTCAGGCAGGTCGCCGTCGGCCGCAGCCCCTGGCCGACCGCTCCGCGCGACCTGCTCGTGACGGCCACTCCGTGGGGGCACCTGGTTCGCCTACGGGCTCGACCCGGACACGGTCAGGATCTTCTCGTACGGCCTCGGCCGCTGGGACCTGCCGGTCGTTCCGCCCGGAACGGAGCCCACGGCGGTCGGCTGATGGCCGCAGCCGCCGGCCCCGCCCTTCGTCTCACCGCGAGCGCACTCCTGGCCGCCGAGGAACACCGTCCGGCCGAGGACGACGTACCGCGCCGAACCTCTCGACGGGACGCCTCATGAACAACGGACCACGGTCCCCGCAACCAGCCCCACCCCTCCTCCGCCTGTACCTCGAGCCCGAGAGCACCGTGCCACGCCGTATCGACGGGGCCTGGTGGCCGCGCACCTTCGATCTCCTGGCGGAACTCCCGCAACTGCTCCCCGGCCTGCCGCGTGCATGGGGCCAGATCGGCAGTGTCCTGGTGAAGGGCGCGCTGTGGACCGGGGCACCGGGCCGCATGCTCGTCTGCAACCAGGTCGTACGGCTGTGCAGGACCGCCACGGCGCATGCACCGTGCACCATCGTCCTGATGGCCCCCGGCCATGGGCGCCGGGACCTGCTGGTCGTGCCTCCCGAGGCGACCGAGCGGGCCGCCGATCGCTCATGGGCGCCGCCGGGCTGACACCGGAGCAGGGCCACTTCGCGAGCTGAGCGAGCGGGTTCGGCTCGTTCGGCAGCACACGTCCCCGAACGCGCATTCCATGGCCGGTCAGTACGCGCTCGGCAGCGCTTCCTCGGCGGCCTGCGGCGACGTACGACGACTCGTCGGGCTGTGCGCGGAGGAATATCTGTCACGGCGAGGCCACATGTCCGTGCCTGCCGGAGTTAGGGTTGTCGCACGAGGCACATGGTGCTGACTCCTTCGGAGCACGGCTGCCACACGCACCCGGGTCCCTCGCCGCGTCTCCGAAACGAAGGTGCTATGCCCGCTGAGAACGCCCCCGTCGCCGACAACCTCGAGGACGACGACTATCCCGCCTACACCATGGGGCGGGCCGCCGACGTTCTCGGCACCACCCCCCGCCTTCCTCCGGGCCGTAGGCGAAGCCGGACTGATCACTCCCCTGCGTTCGGAAGGCGGCCACCGCCGCTACTCGCGCCGCCAGTTGCGCATCGCCGCCCGCGCCCGTGAGCTGGTCGACCAGGGCACCCCCGCCGATGCCGCGTGCCGCATCATCTCTCTTGAGGACCAGCTCGACGACGCCCTCCACCTGAACCGGGAAATGCGCCGGAAGCTGGACGAGCACGGCGCGGATACCTAGTCTCGCCGATACAGCAATACGGACCACAGCGATACATGAATTTCCGGGCGATCCCGAAAAATCGGCGCCGGTTCCACCTGACCTGTGTTAACGTGTTAGCAGTTGCAGTTTTGGTTGCCAGAGATTTTTTCTTTGCAGAGCTTTCCGGATCTTTCCGGAGGGGTGATCATCGCGGCGACTCGGCTCCGCAAAGTGCGGAGTCCGGCACTGCCCCCCAAGGGAGATTCAATATGGCATCTGGCACCGTGAAGTGGTTCAACGCGGAAAAGGGCTTCGGCTTCATCGAGCAGGAGGGCGGCGGCGCTGACGTGTTCGCCCACTACTCGAACATCATCAGCAATGGTGGCTTCCGCGAGCTTCAGGAAGGCCAGAAGGTTAGCTTCGACGTCACGCAGGGCCAGAAGGGCCCGCAGGCCGAGAACATCGTTCCCGCCTGACACTGACGCGAGTCGTCGCGAGCCAGTGGTTCGCGCATCATATGGCTGGGGCCCGCGCTCTTGGGGTGCGGGCCCCAGCTCATTGTTTTTTCTCACTTTCCGGATTTTCCGGACCGCCGGCCGCCGCGCCACAGCGCCACGAGACCCGGCTCTTCTTATTTTTCGGCTCATTCTTGCGAATCCTCGTGCGGTCAGTCGCCACTGGACGGAATTCCTCGATACGCCGCATCGAGGAAGGTTCCTCCATGAACCGCACCCGTCGCACCGGCGGCACTCCTGGCAGCCGCTTCCGTACGCAGGGGACGGGCCGCCAGGCTCCCCGTCCTGGCACCGGACGAAAGAGCGGCCAGGGAGCACGCTCCGCCCCGCGCCGACAGGAGTTCGCCCTGCCTGTCACCCATACCGAGCCGCTGCCGGCGGTCGAGACGTTCCGCGAACTGGACATGCCCGCGCGGCTGCTGGCCGCGCTCGGCGCCGAGGGCTTGACCGTGCCCTTTCCGATCCAGGCGGCCACGCTGCCGAACGCGCTGGCCGGCCGAGACGTCCTGGGCCGGGGCCGTACGGGCTCGGGCAAGACGCTCGCCTTCGGTCTGCCGGTGCTGGCCCGCCTGGACGGGCAGCGGGCGCAGCCCCGGCAGCCGCTCGCCCTCGTCCTCGTACCCACCCGGGAACTGGCCCAGCAGGTCACCGACGCGCTCACCCCCTATGCCCGCGCCCTTCGGCTGCGACTCGCCACCGTGGTGGGCGGCATGTCGATAGGCCGTCAGGCGAGTGCGCTGCGCGGTGGCGCCGAGGTCGTCGTCGCGACGCCCGGCCGTCTCACGGACCTCATCGAGCGGCGAGGCTGCCGGCTGGAACAGGTCGCCGTCACCGTCCTGGACGAGGCCGACCAGATGGCCGACATGGGCTTCATGCCCCAGGTGACCGCGCTGCTCGACCAAGTCCCGTCCCGCGGCCAGCGGTTGCTCTTCTCGGCCACCCTGGACCGCAACATCGACCTCCTGGTGCGCCGGTACCTCCACGACCCCGTCGTGCACTCGGTCGACCCGCCTGCGGGAGCGGTCACCACCATGGAGCACCATCTGCTGCACGTGCGCGACACCGAGAAAGACACCGCCGCGACCGAGATCGCCGCTCGCGAGGGACGGGTGCTGATGTTCCGGGACACCAAGCACGCGGTGGACCGGCTGGCCGACCACCTGCTTTCCGTCGGGGTCCGTGCCTCGGCCCTGCACGGCGGCAAGTCCCAGACAGAGCGCAGCCGGACGCTCGCCCAGTTCAAGGACGGCCACGTCACGGTCCTGGTGGCCACCAACGTCGCCGCCCGCGGAATCCACATCGCGGGCCTCGACCTCGTCGTGAACGTCGACCCTCCCGGGGACCACAAGGATTACCTCCACCGCGGCGGCCGTACGGCACGCGCCGGCGAGTCCGGCACCGTCGTCACCCTTGTCCTGCCGCACCAGCGGCGCGCGGTGGACCGCCTGATGGCCGATGCCGGCATCGCTCCGAGTACCGTCCGGATCCGCCCGGGCGAGGCGGAACTGCATCGCATCACCGGCGCCCGCACCCCCTCCGGCGTGCCCGTCACCCTCGCCGCACCGGTCGACGGACGACGAGAGGGCAAGGGATCTGCCGACCGGAAGCGCGGGGGCCGGGCCGTCGGCCGAGCCTGTCGGCCTGCCCCGAGGAACAACCCATAGCCCAGGCACGGGGATGCGCTCACTGCGGTCGGGACGAGCCGTCGCCCGTCCTGCCCGCCCCGACGAAGAGGAGAAGCCCTTGACGCCGTTTTCGCCCCGGACACGGCAGACCGACGGTGCCGACGGCACCGGTCTGACCGCCCGTGACGCCATGCACGCCCCTGGGCCGCAGGTCGACGACCACATGGCAGTCGACGTGGCCTTGTCCGTGCTCATCGGTGCGCGCGTCCCGCACCTGCTCCTCCAGGACGAGGACGGGCGGTGCGCGGGCCTGGTCACCCGGGCCCAGCTCGCCGCGCACCGCGGCGGCTCGTGGTACAGCGACCGGACCCGGCTGCGGGACATCCCGCTCGACCGTGGACCGTTCACCTCGTCCATGGCCGCACTCGGCGAGGCGGAAGCCGCGATGCGGGACCGGACCCTGGACGTGTCCCCCGTGATCGACGAACACGGCTATGCCCTCGGCGTCCTTGCTCTCATGGCCTGACCGCCGTCCGACCGCCGTGGCGCGGTCGGCGTCTCCGGTGTTCTTCCCCACCCCTGTGGAGGCATCCATGCGCTGTGTCATCGCCCGTTACCCCTTCGACCTGACCAAGATCGAGATCGAGCAGTCCATGAGTGGGATCACGCCCGAGCCCGTCACCGGCGTATCCGTGACCATCGACCGCCGTGTCTACCCCGTGATGCAGGTCGGGGAGGTGATCACCAGGCAGAACCGCCGGGACTTCACGACGGGTGAGGTGCGCCGGGCACTGACCCGCCTCGGCTTCATCTGCCACGACGCGCGCCCGGTGAGGCCGGCCCGAGACGCGCGGGCCGACGAGGATGTGCTCGGTTGGTGACGCATTCCGGGGCGACGGCAGTCCTCTCGACTGCCGTCTCGGTGGTTGCGCGGGCAACTCGGCGGCTTCCGGTTCGAGGGACAGCCGGACCAGTCCGGCCCAGTTCTGGCCGTCCCATGGGTTGAGACCAGGACGGCTGCCCCTGTGGGCGAACGGATATTCGGGGCGCCTGGAGGAACGGGGAGTCGCGGACGGAGGGCGGGGGGAGGAACATCGGAGTCACGGAGGCAAGGTGGTGGCTGATGGGGACGCCGTCGGTGCTTTTCAGTGAGAGTCCGGAGGATCCGTTCGCTCTCGGGCATGGCGCCTCGGCCGTGTTCGACGATCAAGGCACCGTGGTCGGCTGGAGTGCACGCGCAGAGGAACTGCTGGGCTATTCGGCCAAGGAAGTGATCGGACGGGCGTGGCGGGACGTCCTGATCGACGCCCGTGATCTGCCTGCCGTGCGGTCCGTCGTCGTGGACGCCGTGCGGACGGGGGGCTGGTTCGGGGTCCTGCCCGTCCGGCACCGCGACGGACGGCGGGTCCACATGGGTTTCCGGGCCCGAGCCATCACCCGGGACGGGGACAGCCGGGAGTGGGTCCTGGTCGGCGCCCCCGCCGCCGAGGTCATCGCCTGGCAGCGGGACCGTGCGTTGCTGGACGGCCTGTACCGCCGGTCCCCGATCGGTCTGGTCACCTACGGCCCGGACAGGAGAGTGCTCCGGGTCAACCGCGCGGTGGAGAAGGCGAGCGGTGTCCCGGCCGAGTTGCCGGTGGGCCATCACCCCCGGGAATTCATGGTCGACGAGGACGCGGGTCCGGCCGATGAGCGGGTACGGCACGTCCTGGAGACCGGCGAGCCGTTGATCTTCACGGAGCAGTCCGCCCGGGCACGCCACGATCCCGGACGGGAGCGGATCGTGTCCGTCTCCGCGTTCCGGATGGAGGACCCCTCGGGCCGGGTTCTCGGCGTGGCCGAGACGATCGAGGACGTCACCGACCGCCACCGGGCCCAGCGCAGGCTCGCCCTGCTGAACGAGGCGAGCGCCCGGGTCGGAAACTCACTGGACGTGATCCGCACGGCCCGGGAACTGGCCGAGGTGGCCGTCGACGGCCTGGCCGACTACTGCTCCGTGGACCTCCTGAAGCCGGTGACACTGGGTGACGAACCACCCCCTGGTGTGAAGGGCCCGCTGCTCCGCGTGGCCCTCTCGCCCCCGGAGCGTCGCATCCCGTTCCACGAGGGCGAGGTGGTCCCGCTCCTGCCCGAGTCGGCGCAGGCGCGGTGCCTGGCCGAGCGGCGCACGATTCTCGATCGGCAGCTGTCCCTGCGCGCCGAGTGGTACGCCATGGACCGGCGACGGGTCGAGGTCGCCGCGGGCCTCGGCGTTCATTCGCTGATCGCGGTGCCCCTGGTGGCGCGCGGACTGGTACTGGGCGTGGTGAGCCTGTGGCGAGCGCGCCACTCGGAGCCCTTCGAGGACGACGACGCCGCGGTCGCCCAGGAGATCTCCTCGCGTGCGGCCGTCTGCATCGACAACGCGCGCCGCTTCACCCAGCAGCAGAGCGCCGCGCTGACTCTCCAGCGCAGTCTGCTGCCGGTCGCGGCATCCGACCTGCCGGCCGTCGAGGTGGCCTGCCGATACCTTCCCGCGAGCGGTGAACCGGGAATCGGCGGTGACTGGTTCGACGTGATCCCGTTGTCAGGAGCCCGGGTCGCGCTCGTCGTGGGGGACGTGGTCGGCCACGGGATCCACGCCGCGGCCTCGATGGGCCGCCTGCGGGCCGCCGTGCGCACCCTGGCCAGCCTCGACCTCGAACCCGGCGAGGTCGTGGCCCGGCTGGACGATCTGGTCAGTCTGCTGGCCACCGAGGTGGAGGCGAACACCGACGGCACCGGGTCGGCGGACGAGCAGGTGCTCGGCGCCACCTGCCTCTACGCGGTCTACGACCCGGTCTCCCGGCACTGCTCCCTGGCCCGCGCCGGTCACCCGGCACCCCTGGTGTCCACGCCGGACGGCGAGGTGACCGTGCTCGACCCGCCCGCGGGGCCACCGCTCGGCCTGGGCGGACTGCCGTTCGAGACGTACGACCTCGACCTCCCCGAGGGCAGCCTGCTCGCGCTTTACACCAACGGCCTCCTGGAGGCGCGCAGCGGCGACATCGACGCCGCGCTGGACAATCTGCGCGCATGTCTCGCCCGCTCCACCGACCCTCTGGACGACACCTGCCACGCCGTGATCGAAGCACTGCTGCCCGTCGGCCACGTCCCCGCCGACGACATCGCGCTGCTCATCGCCCGTACCCGGGTGCTGCCGCCGGAGAACGTCGCCTCGTGGCAGCTGCCCCTGGAAGCGACCGCCGCCGCCCGAGCCAGGGAGCTGGCCACGGCGAAACTGACCGAATGGGGGCTGGAGGAGCTGACCTTCACCACCGAGCTGGTCGCCAGCGAGCTCGTCACCAACACCTTCCGGTACGCGGAGGGCCCCATCACGCTGCGTCTGATCCGTACGCAGTGCCTGATCTGCGAGGTGTCCGACACCAGCCACACCTCCCCACACCTCAGACGGGCCCACAGCACGGACGAGGGCGGGCGCGGGCTCTTCCTGGTCGCGCAGCTCACGGAGCGCTGGGGGACCCGCTACACCCACGACGGCAAGACCGTCTGGACGGAGCAGTCCCTGCCGCCCGCGTGACGCGCGAGCGGTGGCCGCGGGGCCGTCGTCAGATCACCCGGTGGCCGTTCTCCAGCTCCGCCGTTCCCGAGCCCTGTGCCAGGACGTCCAGCGCGGCCAGGACGCGGCGGCCCAGGGCGCCGGGCAGATGGGCGGAGAGCTCCTCGCGGGGGACCAGGCGCCAGGACAGGAGCTCCTCCTCCTGGAGCTTGATCGCCGCGAACTCGGACTCGGCGAGGACCCCGCCGTCGTACAGGTACGCCACCAGCGGCGGCCGTCCCGTGCCGTGCACCCAGTCCACCGCGAGCAGTCGCCCGATCTCGCGGTCGAGGCCGATCTCCTCGGCCGTCTCACGGCGCGCGCCCTGGCGCGGTGTCTCCCCGTCGTCGGACTCGATCGTGCCGCCCGGAAGAGCCCAGCCCTCGCGGTAGTTGGGCTCGACGAGCAGCACCCGGCCCTCGGCGTCGCGGAACAGGGCGGCCGCCCCGGCGAGGATGCGGGGGAGGCCGGCGATGTATGTGGCGAAGTCTTGAGTGGTGGTCACTCGAGGAAGGGTATCCAGCCGGGTCGTTTCACAGCGTGGCGAACTCGGGGCCGGCGGCGAGGAGTTCGTCGACCGGTTCATCGACCGGTTTGTCGCCTTACCCCTCGGCCGGACGTCGGCTAGACCGCCGTATGGGTCGGCTGGACCGCCGCCCCGGCCAGGCGCAGTGTCCGCTCCGCCAGGTCGCTGATCCGGACGCCGTCGAAGCCGAACACCGCGCTGCGCACGGTGTCCTCCAGCGGGTCCTTCCACTGGGCCGGGATGGCCGCCGCGCCGGTCAGCACCCCGGCCACCGAACCCGCCGTCGCGCCGTTGGAGTCGGTGTCCAGGCCGCCGCGGACGGTGAGCGTGATGGTGCGGGTGAAGTCGCCGTCGCCGTACAGGAGCCCGGCGGTGAGGACGGCGGCGTTCGGGATGGTGTGGATCCAGCCGAGGCCCGAGGTCTCCTCGGAGACGGTCGTGAGCGTGTCCTCCCAGGTCAGGCGGGTCTCGTGGAGGGACATGACCCGGCGTACGGTACGCGCCAGACGGCAGGTCGCCGGTACGACGGTGAGCGCGGTGTCGATCGCGTGCCGCACCGTCGGCGCCGTGAACGCCGCCGAGATCAGCGCCGCGGCCCACATCGCGCCGTACACACCGTTGCCGGTGTGGGACAGCACGGCGTCCCGGCGGGCCAGGGAGGCCGCGCGCTGCGGGGCGTCCGGGCAGGTCCAGCCGTAGACGTCGGCGCGGATCAGGGCGCCGATCCACTCCTGGTACGGGTTCTCGTACGTCGCCGTCAGCGGCGGCTTCAGACCGTTGGCGAGATTGCGGTAGGCCGCGCGCTCCGCCGTGAAGGTCTGCAGATACGGCAGCCGCAGCAGCCACAAGTCTCCGACCTGCTCGGTGCTGAAGTCGAAGCCGTGGGTCTCCAGGAGGTGCAGACCCAGGATCGCGTAGTCCACGTCGTCGTCGCGGCAGCTGCCGTGGATATGGCCGCGGACGCACTGGCGCCACTCCGGGCGCAGTTGGAGGCCGTCGGTGTCGTCGGCGGGCTCGGGGAGGTAGTCGGTCAGGGGCAGGGCGGCGGCCTGCCGTAGGTAGCGGTCGATACGGTCGCGCGTCCACAGGTCGCCCTGCTCGACCGGTTTGCCGAGCATGTTGCCCGCGATCCGGCCGAGCCAGCCCCCGAGAATGCGGTCGGCGAGCTCTGGCTCAGTGCCCACAGGGGTCATGGCTCCGGTTTACCCGATTTCGGGGGCGGGCGTGCCGTATTGGGGGCTGTTCAGGGCGAGTGGCACAGGGAGTTCCCAGGGGCGTCCCAGGAGCTTCCCAGGGTTCGGGCGGGGCATGACGGCGGGGGTGTCCTGCGGTTATGGTCGCAGCGGCGCGACTGGCCCTTGCTGTGCGAGGGCCCGGAGAGCAAGGGGAATGCAAGGTGGTGGACGCTGCTGTGAACGAGACGCGAAGGGTGCTCATCGCCGCGGACAAGTTCAAGGGCTCACTGACGGCCGTCGAGGTCGCCGAGCGCGTGACAGCCGGACTGCGCCGGGTCGTGCCGGGCCTGGAGGTGGAGTCGCTGCCGGTGGCCGACGGCGGTGACGGGACGGTGGCCGCGGCGGTCGCCGCCGGCTTCGAGCGGCGGGAGGTCCGGGTCGCGGGGCCGCTGGGGCAGGAGGTCACCGCCGCGTTCGCGCTGCGCGGCGACACCGCGGTCGTGGAGATGGCGGAGGCGAGCGGGTTGCAGCGGCTGCCGGCCGGGGTCTTCGCGCCGCTCACGGCATCGACGTACGGCTCGGGAGAGCTGCTGGCGGCCGCGCTGGACGCGGGGGCGCGGACGATCGTGTTCGGCGTCGGGGGCAGTGCCACGACGGACGGCGGGGCGGGGATGCTGTCCGCGCTCGGCGCGCGTCTTCTGGACGAGGACGGGGAGCCGGTGCCGCCGGGTGGGGGCGGGCTCGCCGATCTCGTGCGGGCGGACCTGTCCGGTCTCGACCCCCGGCTGGCCGCGGTCGACCTGGTGCTCGCCAGCGACGTCGACAATCCGCTGACGGGGCCGAAGGGTGCGTCGGCGGTGTACGGCCCGCAGAAGGGGGCTTCGCCGGACGACGTGGCGGCGCTGGACGCGGCGCTCGGGCACTTCGCGAAGGTGGTCGAGGCCGCGGTGGGACCGCGGGCGGCGGAGTACGCGGCGTCGGCGGGGGCCGGGGCGGCGGGTGGCATCGGGTACGGGGCGCTGTTGCTCGGGGCGCGGTTTCGGCCCGGTATCGAGGTCATGCTGGATGTGCTGGGCTTCGCGCCCGCGCTGGAGCGGGCGTCGCTGGTGATCACGGGGGAGGGTTCCCTGGACGAGCAGACGCTGCACGGGAAGGCTCCGGTGGGGGTTGCGGCGGCTGCGCGGGGGGTGGGCAAGGAGGTTGTCGCCGTGTGCGGGAGGCTTGCGCTTGCGTCGGCGGAGCTGGAGGGGGTGGGGATCGTGCGGGCCTATCCGTTGACGTCTGTCGAACCGGATGTCGCGAAGTGCATCGCGGATGCGGGGCCGATTCTCGAGCGGGTCGCGTCGCGTATCGCGCAGGACTTCTTGCGCCCGCCCGCCCGCCCGACTCGGTGACTCGAGCAGTCACCGCCACGGGGCTCCGCCCCGGCCCCCGGCGGGGACTGCGTCCCCTGCACCCCCTGTATCCCACCTACCCGCCCGACTCGGTGACTCGAGCAGTGATCGCCACGGGGCTCCGCCCCGGCCCCCGGCGGGGACTGCGTCCCCTGCGCCCCTGACCGGTCCGGAAGCATCCAGCCCGCTCGCATCAGCAAAAGCGAAGGGCCCCGAACCCAACCAGGTCCGGGGCCCTCAGCGGCCAGCGCTACGGCAACTGCGCCGCCCGCGCCTCCCGCCTGTTGTCGCGGAAGTTGTTCACCCGGCGGGCCGTGGCGAACAGGGGGATCACCGCGCCCATCACCAGCTGCAGCGCACAGCCCGTCTGGAGGAGCAGCTGGCCGCTGGGGGCGTCGAAGGCCCAGGCGGCCAGGAGGCCCATCGACAGGACGATCCAGGCCAGCATGGCCACGGCCAGGCGGCCCCGCGGCTTCGGGTACTCCACCCGGCTCACCATCAGCCACGCCGTGCCCAGGATGGCCAGCAGCGTCGCCACGAAGGGAAGCTCCAGCAGGACGATGGAGACCACCGTCAGCGCGCCGAAGGGGGACGGCATGCCCTGGAACATGCCGTTTCTCGGCGTCACGCACGAGAAGCGCGCCAGACGCAGTACGACGGCCAAGAGCACCACGATTGCCCCGAGCGCCGCCACTCTCTGGTGCGCGTCGTCCGCCACCATGCCGTAGACGAGGACGAAGTACGCCGGCGCCAGGCCGAAGCTGATCAGGTCGGAGAGGTTGTCCAGCTCCGCGCCCATCGGCGAGCTGCGCAGCTTGCGCGCCACCAGGCCGTCGAACAGGTCGAAGACCGCCGCGCAGAGCATGAGGATGACTGCGGTGGCGGCCGAGTGACGAGCCATGCCGGCCGACTCGTCGTTGCCCGTCAGGTGCGGGATCAGGATGCCGGTGGTGGTGAAGTACACCGCCATGAAGCCGCACGTGGCGTTGCCGAGGGTGAGGGTGTCCGCTATTGAGAGGCGGAGCGAGAGAGGCATCTCCTCCTCGTCGTCCACCTCGTCGGCCTCGGGCACCCAGCCCGCCTGTGTCTCCGGATCAACCACGGTCAATGCGAGTCACCCCAGCCACCGTCTTCTGGCCGACCTCGACCGCGACCTCCACGCCCTCGGGCAGGTAGAGGTCGACACGCGAGCCGAAGCGGATCAGACCGATACGGTCGCCCTGCTCGACCTTCGTGCCCTGGGGCACGTACGGGACGATACGGCGGGCCACCGCGCCGGCGATCTGGATCATCTCGATGTCGCCGAGTTCGGTGTCGAAATGCCAGACTACGCGCTCGTTGTTCTCGCTCTCCTTGTTGAAGGCGGGAACGAAGCCACCGGGGACGTGTTCGACCGACGTGACGGTGCCGGCGAGCGGCGCGCGGTTCACGTGGACGTTGAGCGGGCTCATGAAGATCGCGACGCGGGTACGCCCGTCCTTCCACGGCATGATGCTCTGCACCACACCGTCGGCGGGCGAGATGACGCGGCCCTGGGCGATCTCGCGCTCGGGGTCGCGGAAGAACCAGAGCATGCCCGCCGCGAGCGCGGTGGCGGGCACGGCGACGGCCTTGGCGGCGCCGGAGCGGCGGGCGCGCAGAAGGCTGACGGCTGCGGTGGCGACGGTCGGGAGAAGCCACGGCGATGCTCCGCGCGCGAGGCGTACGCCGGCCAGGCTGTCTCGATGTGCAGAGGTTTGGCTGTGGGGCATGGATGACCTTCGTAGCGGATGATGCCGCGCAATGACGGGGGACGGCGGCTTTCCGGGATCGTACCGGTCTCGGGCCGTAACTGGGCAAGCGAGGAAGCCGAGTCGGCGGCCGAAGACCGCTGACGGGGTGTGATCTTCTTCTCGAAGAAAACACCCCGTATCCGGACAATCAGCCCTGGAACCGATACTCTTCGAGCAGCCTCCGGCCGATGATCATTTTCTGGATCTCGGCGGTACCTTCGCCGATCAGCAGCATCGGTGCCTCACGGTACAGGCGCTCGATCTCGTACTCCTTGGAGAAGCCGTAGCCGCCGTGGATCCGGAAGGCATCCTCCACGACCTCCTTGCAGTACTCGGAGGCGAGGTACTTCGCCATCCCGGCCTCGAGGTCGTTTCGCTCCCCCGAATCCTTTTTGCGTGCCGCGTTGACCATCATGGCATGCGCGGCCTCGACCTTGGTGCCCATCTCCGCGAGCTTGAACTGGATGGCCTGGTGCTGGGCGATCGGCTTGCCGAAAGTGTGACGTTGCTGGGCGTACTGGACGCCGAGCTCGAAGGCACGCTGGGCGACACCGCAGCCACGGGCGGCCACGTTGACCCGGCCGACCTCGACTCCGTCCATCATTTGGTAAAAACCTCGGCCGGTGACGCCGCCGAGCACCCGGTCGGCCGGAATGCGCAGGCCGTCCATGATGAGCTCGGTGGTGTCGACGCCCTTGTAGCCCATCTTGTCGATCTTTCCGGGGATGGTCAGACCCGGGCGGACCTCGCCGAAGCCGGGCTCCTTCTCCACCAGGAAGGTCGTCATCGACTTGTGGGGCGCCGTGCCCTCGGGGTGTCCTTCGTCACTTCGGACCAGAACGGCCACCAGCGACGAGGTGCCGCCGTTGGTCAGCCACATCTTCTGGCCGTTCAGGACGTACTCGTCGCCGTCCTTGACCGCCTTGGACGTGATCGCCGACACATCCGAGCCGAGGCCCGGCTCCGACATCGAGAACGCGCCCCGGATGTCGCCGGCCGCCATGCGCGGCAGGAAGTGGTCCTTCTGCTCCTGCGTGCCGTGCTGCTTGAGCATGTACGCGACGATGAAGTGCGTGTTGATGATGCCGGAGACCGACATCCAGCCACGGGCGATCTCCTCGACGCACAGGGCGTACGTCAACAGGGACTCGCCCAGGCCGCCGTACTCCTCGGGGATCATCAGACCGAACAGGCCGAGTTCCTTCAGGCCGTCCACGATCTGCTGCGGGTACTCGTCGCGGTGCTCAAGGCCGGTCGCGACCGGGATGATCTCCTTGTCCACGAAGTCGCGGACGGTGGAGAGGATCTCCTGCTGGACGTCGGTCAGACCGGCGGTCTGGGCGAGTCGGGCCATGGCTTACTTCTCCTGCTGCTTCAACTCGGGGCGGCCCGGCTGCTCGCCGCCGCGCTCCTTGATGTACGTCTCGGTGGGCACCATGACCTTGCGGCGGAAGACGCACACCAGGGTGCCGTCCTGCTTGTAGCCCTTGGTCTCGACATAGACGATGCCGCGGTCGTCCTTCGACTTCGACGGCCACTTGTCGAGCACGGTCGTCTGGCCGTAGATCGTGTCGCCGTGGAAGGTCGGCGCCACGTGCTTGAGCGACTCGATCTCCAGGTTGGCGATCGCCTTGCCGGAGATGTCCGGGACGGACATGCCGAGCAGGAGGGAGTAGATGTAGTTCCCGACGACGACGTTCTTGCCGAAGTCCGTCGTCTTCTCCGCATAGTTGGTGTCCATGTGGAGCGGGTGGTGGTTCATGGTGAGGAGACAGAACAGGTGGTCGTCGTACTCGGTGACCGTCTTGCCCGGCCAGTGCTTGTACGTCGCCCCGACCTCGAACTCCTCGTAGGTGCGTCCGAACTGCATCGCGCTCAGGCCTCCGGGATCTCGAACTTCGACGTGCGCTGCATGCCGGCGGCCCGGCCCTTGCCGGAGATGACCAGGGCCATCTTGCGGCTGGCCTCGTCGATCATCTCGTCGCCGAGCATCGCGGAGCCCTTCTTGCCGCCCGCCTCGGACGTGTAGTAGTCGTACGCGTCCAGGATCAGCTCGGCGTGGTCGTAGTCCTCCTGGGAGGGCGAGAAGATCTCGTTGGACGCCTCGACCTGGCCCGGGTGCAGCACCCACTTGCCGTCGAAGCCGAGGGCGGCGGCGCGCTGGGCGACCTCGCGGTAGCCGTCGATGTTGCGGATCTGCAGGTAGGGGCCGTCGATCGCCTGGAGGTTGTTGGCGCGGGCGGCCATCAGGATCTTCATCAGGATGTAGTGGTAGGCGTCCGCCGGGTAGCCGGGCGGCTGCTCGCCCACGACCAGCGACTTCATGTTGATGGACGCCATGAAGTCGGCCGGGCCGAAGATGATCGTCTCGACGCGCTGGGAGGCCGTCGCGATCTCGTTGACGTTGTTCAGACCCTGCGCGTTCTCGATCTGCGCCTCGATGCCGATCTTGCCGACCTCGAAGCCCATTGTCTTCTCGATCTGCGTCAGCAGCAGGTCCAGGGCGACCACCTGCTGGGCCGTCTGCACCTTCGGCAGCATGATGCAGTCGAGGTTCTGGCCCGCGCCCTCGACCACGGTCACGACGTCGCGGTACGTCCACTCGGTCGTCCAGTCGTTGACGCGCACGACCCGGGTCTTGCCGGTCCAGTCGCCCTCATTGAGGAACTTGACGATGGTGTGCCGCGCCTCGGGCTTGGCGAGCGGCGCGCACGCGTCCTCCAGGTCCAGGAAGACCTGGTCGGCCGGGAGGCCCTGCGCCTTCTCGAGGAAGCGGGGGTTGCTTCCCGGGACCGCGAGGCACGAGCGCCGCGGACGCAGACGGTTGACGGGCGTGGTCATGCGGGGACCTCCAGGGGGTCGAGCTTGTTCGCTTTCCGGATCTCGTCGACGATGCGTCCGATGATGCCGGTGATGTCGAAGTCCTTCGGAGTGAAGACCGCGGCGACTCCGGCGGCCCGCAGCTCGTCGGCGTCGCCATTCGGGATGATGCCACCGGCGATCACCGGTATATCTGTGGCACCGGCCACACGGAGGCGTTCCAGCACGTCCGGAACGAGCTGGGCGTGCGAGCCGGAGAGGATGGACAGGCCGACCGCGTGCACGTCCTCGGCCAGGGCCGCGTCCACGATCTGCTCGGGCGTCAGCCGGATGCCCTGGTAGACCACTTCGAAGCCGGCGTCACGGGCCCGTACGGCGATCTGCTCGGCGCCGTTGGAGTGCCCGTCCAGGCCGGGCTTGCCGACCAGGAAGCGCAGCTTGCCGGCGCCCAGGTCGCGGGCGGTGGCGTCCACCTTCGCGCGGACCTCGGCCAGCGCCGAACCCTGCTCGACGGGGACGGCCACCGGCGCGGACGAGACGCCTGTGGGGGCGCGGAACTCGCCGAACACCTCCCGCAGCGCGCCCGCCCATTCGCCGGTCGTGACTCCGGCGCGGGCGCACTCCAGGGTGGCCTCCATGAGGTTGTCGGTGCCCTTGGCGGCCTCCTTCAGCCGCTCCAGCGCCTTGCACGGGCGCGGGTGGTTGAAGGGCGGCTGGTAGCGCGTGTCGCGCCAGCGGCCGATCGCCTCGACGACCTGCGCCTCCACGGCCGGGTCGACGGTCTGGATCGCGGTGTCCAGGTCGGCGGTCAGCGGGTTCGGCTCGGTCGTCTCGAAGATGTTGACGCCGACGATCTTCTCCTGGCCGGACTCGATACGACCCCGGCGCTCGGCGTGCGAGGCGACCAGCTGGGACTTGAGGTAGCCGGACTCGACGGCGGCCATCGCGCCGCCCATCTCCTGGATCCGGTCGATCTCCGCGAGGGAGTCCTCGACCAGCTGGGCCACCTTCGCCTCGATGACGTGCGAGCCCTCGAAGATGTCCTCGTACTCCAGCAGATCGCTCTCGTGCGCCAGCACCTGCTGGATGCGCAGCGACCACTGCTGGTCCCAGGGGCGGGGCAGGCCGAGGGCCTCGTTCCAGGCCGGGAGCTGGACGGCACGCGCGCGTGCGTCCTTGGAGAGGGTCACGGCCAGCATCTCGAGCACGATCCGCTGGACGTTGTTCTCCGGCTGCGCCTCGGTCAGCCCGAGGGAGTTGACCTGGACGCCGTACCGGAACCGGCGCTGCTTGGGGTTCTCGATGCCGTACCGCTCGTGGGTGACCTTGTCCCAGATGCGGCCGAAGGCGCGCATCTTGCACATCTCCTCGACGAAGCGGACGCCCGCGTTCACGAAGAAGGAGATGCGCGCGACCACGTCGCCCATGCGCTCCTGCGGCACCTGGCCGGAGTCGCGCACGGCGTCGAGCACGGCGATCGCGGTGGACATCGCGTACGCGATCTCCTGCACCGGTGTGGCCCCGGCCTCCTGCAGGTGGTAGCTGCAGATGTTGATCGGGTTCCACTTCGGGATGTGGGAGACCGTGTACGCGATCATGTCCGTCGTCAGCCGGAGCGACGGCCCCGGCGGGAACACATGCGTGCCCCGGGACAGGTACTCCTTGACGATGTCGTTCTGGGTCGTCCCCTGGAGCTTGGTGATGTCCGCGCCCTGCTCCTCCGCGACGACCTGGTAGAGCGCCAGCAGCCACATGGCGGTGGCGTTGATGGTCATCGAGGTGTTCATCTGCTCCAGGGGGATGTCCTGGAACAGCCGGCGCATGTCACCGAGGTGGGAGACCGGGACCCCGACCCGGCCGACCTCGCCGCGGGCGAGGATGTGGTCGGGGTCGTAGCCGGTCTGCGTCGGCAGGTCGAACGCCACCGACAGGCCGGTCTGGCCCTTGGCGAGGTTGCGCCGGTACAGCTCGTTGGACGCCTCGGCGGTGGAGTGGCCGGCATACGTGCGCATGAGCCACGGCCGGTCCTTCTCCCGCTTCACCTCGGCGGGCTGACGCTCAGTCATCTGTGACCTCGGTGTGCTCAGATGTTGCGGAAGCGGTTGATGGCGTCGATGTGCTTGGCGCGCATCTCCTCGTCGCGCACGCCCAGGCCCTCCTCGGGGGCCAGGCACAGCACGCCGACCTTGCCCTGGTGGAGGTTGCGGTGCACGTCGTACGCGGCCTGACCGGTGTCGTCCAGGGAGTACACCTTCGACAGCGTCGGGTGGATCTTGCCCTTCGCGACCAGCCGGTTGGCCTCCCAGGCCTCGCGGTAGTTGGCGAAGTGCGAGCCGATGATCCGCTTCAGGGACATCCACAGGTAACGGTTGTCGTACTCGTGGTTGTAGCCCGAGGTCGAGGCACAGGTGACGATGGTGCCGCCCTTGCGAGTGACGTAGACCGAGGCGCCGAAGGTCTCGCGGCCCGGGTGCTCGAAGACGATGTCGACGTCCTCGCCGCCGGTCAGCTCGCGGATGCGCTTGCCGAGGCGCTTCCACTCCTTGGGGTCCTGGGTGTTCTCGTCCTTCCAGAACTTGAAGCCCTCGGCGTTGCGGTCGATGATCGCCTCGGCGCCCATCGAGCGGCAGATGTCCGCCTTCTGGTCGCTGGAGACGACACAGATCGGGTTGGCGCCGCCGGCCAGCGCGAACTGGGTGGCGTACGAGCCGAGGCCGCCGCTCGCGCCCCAGATCAGGACGTTGTCGCCCTGCTTCATGCCGGCGCCGTTGCGGGAGACCAGCTGGCGGTAGGCGGTCGAGTTGACCAGGCCCGGGGCCGCGGCCTCCTCCCAGCTGAGGTGGCCGGGCTTCGGCATCAGCTGGTTGGACTTGACCAGGGCGATCTCGGCGAGGCCGCCGAAGTTGGTCTCGAAGCCCCAGATGCGCTGCTCGGGGTCGAGCATCGTGTCGTTGTGGCCGTCGCTGGACTCCAGCTCGACGGACAGACAGTGGGCGACGACCTCGTCACCGGGCTTCCAGGCGTTGACGCCCGGGCCGGTGCGCAGGACGACGCCCGCGAGGTCGGAGCCGATGATGTGGTACGGCAGGTCGTGGCGCTTGGTGAGCTCGCTGAGCTTGCCGTAGCGCTCGAGGAAGCCGAAGGTCGGCAGCGGCTCGAAGATCGAGGTCCACACCGAGTTGTAGTTGACCGAGGAGGCCATGACGGCCACCAGGGCCTCGCCCGGGCCGAGCTCGGGCACGGCGACCTCGTCGAGGTGGAGCGACTTGCGCGGGTCCTTGTCACGGGTCTGAAGACCCGCGAACATCTCCGTCTCGTCCTTGTGCACGGTGATCGCACGGTACGACTCGGGGATCTGCAGAGCGGCGAAGTCGGCCGGTGTGGATTCCGGCGACTGGATCGCGTCCAGGATGCTCTTCACGGTCACGGTGTTGCCTCCGGCGGTGAGCGCCCTGAGGGAGGGGCGCTGAGGGTTCGTCGGTGCTGCTGAGGGTTGGGTCGAGAAGTGCCGTCGGTTCGGCGGGATGGTGCTTCGGCAGCGCTTTGTGGCGCGGGAGGTTGCCTGTGACGCAGGCGCCCGGGCGTGCAGGCCATTGGCTTGCTGGGACAGCCGGCGCACGAATGGTCTCTGCGCGCCGGCCGCCCGGACTCCTTCAACGTATGACACCGCGTGTCATCCGGCAAGGCACTGAGTGCCAGAACTTGACCTCAGATGAAATCTTTACGTGACAAACGAGCGATGATCGATCGAACGCGGCTTGAAATCCGCTCGAAAAGCTCCCCTGACATGCCAAAACGGCCACCCCGAGGGGTGGCCGTCATCACAGCGTCGAGGAGGTCTCAGCGGTCCCGGAGTGCCTCCTCGATGGTCCGCATGACCTCGTCGAGGGGCGCGTCGGTACGGGCGACGGTGACCAGGACCTCGCCCTGGGCGGCGACCGCCGCCGGGACCGGTGCCGGCCTGGGCACCGGGGTGCGCCCGGCTCCGATGCCGGTGCCGAACGTCTTCCGTACGATCGCGAAGGCGTGGTCGAGCTGTGCCTCGACGTCGCCCTGACCACCCGCCCGCAACCAGCGCCGCAGGACGTGGTTGTGGGCGGTGACGACGGCGGACGCGGCGACCTCGGCGAGCAGCGGGTCGTCGTTGGCGTCGTCGTCGTGCGCGTGCTCGTCGAAGTGGCCGAGGAGATAGCGGGTGAAGAGGCGCTCGTAGCGGGCCACCGACGCGATCTCGGCCTCGCGCAGGGTGGGCACCTCGCGCGTGAGCTTGTAGCGGGCGACCGAGATCTCCGGCCGGCCCGCGTACATCTTCATGACTTCCTTGATCCCGCGGCACACGGTGTCGAGCGGATGCTCGTGCGCGGGGGCGGCGTTGAGCACCGCCTCGGCGCGGATCAATGTGTCGTCGTGGTCCGGGAAGATCGCCTCTTCCTTGGAGCGGAAGTGACGGAAGAACGTGCGGCGCGCGACCCCGGCCGCGGCCGCGATCTCGTCGACGGTGGTCGCCTCGTACCCCTTGGTCGCGAACAGCTCCATCGCCGCGGCCGCCAGTTCTCGGCGCATCTTGAGCCGCTGGGCGGCCGCGCGACTGCCTGCGGCACTTTCCGGCGCGTCGGGCGTAGCTGGTGTACGTGAGGACTTGGCGGGCTGGGACATGACCCGAACGTACTGCATGTGCGCAGCTCGATGCGCATGTCCCGGGTTTCCCCCGCCCGCGAAGGGCGGGGGCCCGCCAGTGGGGCCGAGCAGCCCGCCCCACTCGCTGTCTTCGTCGACCCAGTCGCCGGCGCGGTCAGCGGCGGGCATATTCGCGGAAGCCGCGGCCGGTCTTGCGGCCGAGGCAGCCCGCGGCCACCAGGTGCTCCAGGAGCGGCGCCGGAGCGAGGCCCGGGTCGCGGAACTCGCGGTGCAGGACCTTCTCGATCGCCAGGGAGACGTCGAGCCCGACCACGTCGAGGAGTTCGAACGGGCCCATCGGGTAGCCGCCGCCGAGCTTCATCGCCGCGTCGATGTCGTCAAGGGATGCGTAGTGCTCCTGCACCATCTTGATCGCGTTGTTGAGGTACGGGAACAGCAGCGCGTTGACGATGAATCCGGCCCGGTCGCCACAGTCCACGGCGTGCTTCTTGATCTTGCCGCAGACCTCGCCGACCGTCGCGTGGACGTCGTCGGCCGTCAGCACCGTACGGACGACCTCGACGAGCTTCATGGCCGGCGCCGGGTTGAAGAAGTGCATGCCGATCACGTCCTGCGGACGCGAGGTGGCGCGGGCGCAGGCCACGACGGGCAGCGAGGACGTGGTGGTCGCCAGCACCGCGCCCGGCTTGCAGACCTTGTCCAGCGTCGCGAACAGCTGCTGCTTGATCTCCAGGTCCTCGGCGACGGCCTCGACGGCCAGGTCGACCTCGGCGAAGGCCTCGTAGGAGCCCGCGGGCGTGATCAGGTCCAGGGTCTGCGCGGCGGCCTCGGCCGTCATACGGCCCTTGTCGACGCTGCGCGCCAGGGACTTGCCGATCCGGGCCTTGGCGGCCTGCGCCTTCTCCTCGCTGCGCGCGGCGAGGACCACCTGGTAGCCGCCCTTGGCGAAGACCTCGGCGATGCCGGAGGCCATGGTGCCGGAACCGGCGACACCGACCGAGTGGACGGAACGGCCCTGCGTGAGGGTGCCGCCCTCCAGCGGGGTCAGCGCGTCCCGCACGACCGTGGCGCTGCCCGGCGCCTCGTAGGTGTAGAAGCCGCGGCCGGACTTGCGGCCGGTCAGGCCCGCCTCGCTCAGCTGCTTGAGGATCGGGGCGGGGGCGTGCAGCCGGTCGCGGGACTCGGCGTACATGGCGTCCAGGACGGTCCGGGCGGTGTCGATGCCGATCAGGTCGAGCAGGGCCAGCGG
Organism: Streptomyces sp. HUAS 15-9; assembly: GCF_025642155.1. Lineage (NCBI taxonomy): Bacteria > Bacillati > Actinomycetota > Actinomycetes > Kitasatosporales > Streptomycetaceae > Streptomyces > Streptomyces qianjiangensis. The sequence continues at coordinate 7,307,132 of NZ_CP106798.1, forward strand.
GCCCATCGGCAGACCGCAGCCGAGCCGCATCGCGGCGTCGATGTCCTCGCGGGAGGCGTACTTCGCCTCGTACATCGCGGCGGCCTGGTTGAGGTAGCCGAACAGCAGCCCGTCCGCGACGAACCCGGGGCGGTCGCCGACCGCGACCGGCTCCTTGCCGAGCTCGATGGCGAGGTCCGTGACCGCGGCGACGGCCTGCGGCGCGGTCAGCACGCAGGAGACGACCTCGACCAGGCGCATCGCCGGGGCCGGGTTGAAGAAGTGCAGGCCGAGCACGCGCTCGGGGCGCGCGGAGTCGGCGGCGAGCCGGGTCACCGAGAGGGCGTTGGTGCCGGTCGCGAGGATCGTCTCCGGGCGGACGATGCCGTCCAGTTCACGGAAGATCTGGTGCTTGGTCTCGTACGACTCCGGGGCCACCTCGATGACGAGGTCGGCGTCGGCGGCGGCGCGCAGGTCGGTGGAGGTGCGGACGCGGGCGAGCAGCTCCGTGCGCTCCTGCTCGGTGAGCCGCTCGCGCTCCACGGCGCGGGCGGTGGAGGAGTCCAGGGCGGCGAGCGCCTGGGCGGCGGCGGCCTCACTGATGTCGATGCCGATGACCTGGCGGCCGGCCTTCGCGAGGACCTCGGTGATGCCGGTGCCCATGGTGCCGAGACCGACGACGGCAACGGTGGTGAGCGGGGACAGAGGGGTGTCGGACAGGGGAGTGGCCATCGCGGGACTCCTGGAGATGAGGGTGACGACTGGTGAACGCGCCCAGGTGCGCCGAAGGGGCGCACCGGGTGCGGAAAGGAGTGCGGGTGTAGCCGGGCTGCAAGCGCACACGCCCGGTGCCGTCCGCCACGGGCGCGCACACGCCCGGGGAGCGGCTGAGAACCGACCGGCTCTGTCCCGAAGCCGAGTCGTACTGGTGGTACGTGAGGTACCGAACCGACCTGCACTCACGACGGCTGCGTCACCAAACCGTCGTAAGCAGATGCGCGAGTGGGTGACTCGCTCGTATGAGCTTAACCGGAGAGTAACGAGCACGCCAGCCCCGAGTTTGTGATGTAGCTCCCCACCGTCGCACGACCCGCTTAATCTGGGCTTCGTGGACGAAGAGTTGCGATCGCTCACGGAGCGTCTACGACAGGAGTCGCGCGGCACGGCGGCGTACGAACGTCTGCTGGCGACCGGGGACCACGACGAACTGGCCGACGTGCTCACCGCGCCCGGACAGCCGCTGTGGGCCCGGGAGCTGGCCGCGTTCCGGCTGGGGGTGTCGGGCGACCGGCGCGCCTTCGAGTCCCTCGTGCTGCTGCTCAACCACCGCGATCCGCCGCGCTGCGCCTCCGCCGCCTACGCCCTCGCCAGGCTCGACGACCCCCGCACCGCCCGCGCGGCCGCCGCCCTGGCCACCAACGAACTGCGCGTCGCCTACGCCCTGCACCCCGTACGGCTCCTGGTCGAGCTGCGCGCCCCCGAGGCCGTGCCCGCGCTGATCACCACCCTGGAGCGCCGGCTGCGCCCGCACGACCCCTACCGCCGGGTGGCCCTCGCCTGCGTGGAGGGCCTAGGCACGCTCGGCGACACCCGCGCCAGACGCGTCCTCAGCGAGGCCCTGGCCCACCCGACGCTCGCCGAGGCGGCCGTGCACGCGCTGGCCCGGATCCCGAAGCCGCGGTGACCTCCGGTCAGCGGGGCAGCTCCCGCACATAGCGCACCTCGGGCACGGCGACGCCGTCCACCTCGAAGAGCTCCTCGGCGCCGTCGGCGCGGAATCCGCGCTCGGCCGGGAAACCCCGGCCGAGCGCCTCGCCCAGCGTGACGCCGGCCGCTCAGCGCGGGGTGCCGAGCAGGCCGTGCAGGGCCGAGCCGCCGGACGAGATGGACGCCGCCTTGCTGGTCAGCGGCATCGGGTCCGGTGTCCTGCGGCACACCGCGTCGGTCTCGCCGGTGCCGCGTGGGACCTTGCCGTTGGTCAGGTATGTGGCCAGGTGCTTGTCCAGGCAGTTGTTGCCGCTCAGTGTGACGCCGTGGTTCCCGCCGCCCTCCTCGACCACCAGACTGGAGCCGACCAGCAGGCGGTGGGCCGTGACACCGCCCTCGTACGGGGTGGCCGCGTCGTTCGTCGCCTGGAAGAGCAGCGCCGGCGGCAGCTGGGCGTTGGCGACGTTCACCGGCTTCAGCGAGGCCGTCGGCCAGAACGCGCACGGTGCGTTGTACCAGGCGTTGTTCCAGGTCATGAAGGGCGCCTTCTCGTACACCGCCCAGCCGTCCTGGCGCCAGCGGTCCCAGGCGCGCGGCCAGGAGGCGTCACGGCACTGGACCGCCGCGTAGACGCTGTAGTTGTTCTCGCCTGTGGAGTCGACGGCGCCTAGTTTGCCGTACAGCGCGACCAGCAGGTCCGGGTTCTTGTGGTTCACGTACGCCGCGAACGCGTCGGCCAGGTAGGGCCAGTAGCCGTTGTAGTAGCCGCCGGGCATGAACGTGTCCTCCAGCTCGGAGGCACCGACCTTGCCACCGGCCGGCTTCTTGGCGAGCGCCGCCCGCATCGTGTACCACTTGGCCTCGACCTTCGCCGGATCGGTGCCGAGCCGGTACGTCGAGTCGTACTTGGCGATCCAGGCCATGAGAGCGCGGTGACGGTCCTCGAAGGCCTGGTCCTGGGCGAGGTTGTCGTCGTACCAGACGCCCTTCGGGTTCACGATCGAGTCCAGGACCAGCCGGCGTACCCGCTGCGGGAACAGCTTGGCGTAGACGGCGCCCAGGTAGGTGCCGTACGAGTAACCGAGGTAGTTGATCTGTTTCGCGCCGAGCGCCTGCCGGATCGAGTCCAGGTCCCGTGCGGAGCTGACGGTGTCGATGTACGGCAGGACGCTCGCGTACTTCTTGCCGCAGGCGGCGGCGAACCCCGTCGCGCGCGTGAGGCCCGCCCGCTCGAGGTCGGCCGTGTGCGGGGCGGAGTCCGGGCGCACCGGCTTGAAGTACCCCGGCTCGCAGCTCAGGGCGGGTGTGCTCGCTCCGACGCCGCGTGGGTCGAAGCCGATGACGTCGTACTGGGCGGCGACCGTCTTGGGCAGCGCTGACGCCACGAACCCGGCGAGCATCAGCCCGCTGGCCCCCGGGCCGCCGGGGTTGACCAGCAGCGGGCCCTGGTAGGTCTTGGCGGTGTGCGGGACCCGCGAGATGGCGAGCGTGATCTGTCGTCCGGACGGGTGCGTGTGGTCGAGCGGCACCTTCACGGAGGCGCACTGGAGCGTCGGATAGTCGGCGGTGCCGCACTTCTTCCAGGTGAGTTTCGCGGCCGGGGCCGCCTGCGCGGGGACGGCCGTGAACGAACCGGCCAGCACGACCGCGGCAGCGCACAGCACGGCTGCGCGTGTTCCCATGGGTCCTCCCGGGACGCGGGGTGTGCGGACCGCGAGGGCCACGGTCCTCGCCGCATCGTCCCGGAGTGGGAGCCCGGAAGAACATGTTATGGCAATAATTGACCCAATTGGGTTGGATGTTGCCCTCGAACGCTCTCAGATCAGGGTGAGTTGGGTCGGTTCGGACATCCCGGCCTCGGGGCTCGTGGGTTCGGTCGGCTCGGGCGGATGGATCCGGCGTGGCATCCCCGCGCGCGTGGGGCCGATGCCGTACTCCTGTGCCAGTTCATGGACCTGACGGGTGATCCGGCGCTGGTACCACTTCGGCGCATAGGCGCCCTCCGCGTACAGCCGCTCGTAGCGGCGCACCAGGTGCGGATGGTGCGCCGACAGCCAGGACATGAACCACTCGCGGGCCCCCGGCCGCAGATGCAGCACCAGCGGGGTCACGGAGGTGGCCCCGGCGGCCGCGATCGCCCGCACCGTGGCGCGCAGTTGGGCCGGGTCGTCGCTCAGGAACGGGACCACCGGCGCCATCAGCACACCGCAGCCGATGCCGTGCTCGCCGAGCGTCCGTACGACCTCCAGGCGCCGCTCGGGCGCGGGTGTGCCCGGCTCGACCGTGCGCCACAGGGCGGGGTCGGTGAAGCCGACGGAGACCGAGATGCCGACGTCCGTGACCTCGGCCGCCTGCTTCAGCAGGTCGAGGTCGCGCAGGATCAGGGTGCCCTTCGTCAGGACGGAGAAGGGGTTCGCGTGGTCGCGCAGGGCGGAGATGATGCCCGGCATCAGGCGGTAGCGGCCCTCGGCGCGCTGGTAGCAGTCGACGTTCGTGCCCATCGCGATGTGCTCGCCCTGCCAGCGGCGGGAGCCGAGCTGGCGGCGCAGCAGCTCCGGCGCGTTCACCTTGACCACGATCTGGGTGTCGAAGCCGGTCCCGGTGTCGAGGTCCAGATAGCTGTGCGTCTTGCGCGCGAAGCAGTACACGCACGCGTGCGTGCAGCCCCGGTACGGATTGACCGTCCACTCGAAGGGCATGCGCGAGGCGCCCGGCACCCGGTTGAGGATCGAGCGGGCCCGGATCTCATGGAAGGTGATCCCGTGGAACTCGGGCGTGTCGAAGGTGCGGGTGGTCACCGCGTCCGCGCCGAACAGCGCGGCATCGGCGGCCCGGCCGTGTTCGGACTCCACTGTGAGGTTCTCCCAGCGCATGACGCCTCCTCGGTAGCGCTGCGCACAGAATAGAACATCTGTTCGCATGATCGTGCAAGGATGTTTTCCGATCGCTTCGGATAGCCGAAGACCCCCCGATTTGGGCGGCCGGGGACCGGGGTGGTTGGCTTTCCCCAACCCCGAGAACTCAGGTCCTGGAGGAAGTCAATGGCGCAGGTCGAGGCCACTACGGAGCGGGTCGTCGCGGCGAACGCGGAGAAGGTGTTCGACGCCCTCGCCGATTACGGCGGCACGCGCGAGCGACTGCTGCCCGAGCACTTCAGCGAGTACGAGGTGCGCGAGGGCGGCGACGGCGAGGGCACCCTCGTGCACTGGAAGCTCCAGGCCACCAGCAAGCGCGTCCGTGACTGCCTCCTGGAGGTCAGCGAGCCGACCGACGGCGAACTGGTCGAGAAGGACCGCAACTCCTCCATGGCCACCACCTGGCGTGTCACTCCCGCCGGTGAGGACAGGTGCAGGGTCGTCGTGACCACCACCTGGCAGGGCGCCGGCGGCATCGGCGGCTTCTTCGAGCGGACGTTCGCACCCAAGGGTCTCGGCCGGATCTATGACGCCGTCCTCACCAAGCTCGCCGCCGAGGTCGAGAAGTAGCCCAAAGCGCAGACAGGGAAGGCGGGTTGATCCCTCACCGGTTTGAGTGGATCTCCGTTTTGATGCCCTGAGTGGCCGTAACTCGTCGTGCTTGCTCGCAGTTGTCGATTTACGCGTGGATTTACGCGGAATTCGTGCGGCAGCGCGACGAGGGGAGCGGTACGTGGGCGGGACGCTGGTGCAGGACGAGCCGGCCGTGGCACCTCCGGACGACCCTGTCCCGCTGCCGGGGCCCGCGGCCCAACTCGGCCCGCGCCGCGTCCGGTTGGTGTTCTGCGGGCTGATGCTCGCCCTGCTCCTGGCCGCGCTCGACCAGATGATCGTCGCCACCGCGCTGCCCAGGATCGTCGGTGAACTGCACGGTCTGGACCGGATGTCCTGGGCGATCACCGCGTATCTGCTCACCGCCACCGTGGGCCTGCCCGTCTACGGCAAGCTCGGCGACCTCCTCGGCCGCAAGGGCGTCTTCCAGTTCGCGATCGCCGTCTTCGTGATCGGCTCGGCACTCGCCGGCCGGGCCCAGGGCATGGACCAGCTGATCGCCTTCCGCGCGGTCCAGGGCATCGGCGCGGGCGGCCTGCTGATCGGCGTGCAGGCGATCATCGCGGACATCGTGCCGCCCCGGCAGCGCGGCCGCTACATGGGCCTGATCGGCGCGGCCTTCGGCCTCGCCTCCGTCGCCGGCCCGCTGCTCGGCGGCTACCTCACCGACCATCTCTCCTGGCGCTGGTGCTTCTACGTCAACGTGCCCTTCGGCCTGCTCACCCTGGCCGTCGTCACCGTGGTGCTCAAGCTCCCCGAGCCACGGGTCCGGGCCCGCTTCGACGTCCTCGGCGCGCTGCTGCTCGCCGGGTTCTCCATCTGCCTGGTCCTGCTGACCAGTTGGGGCGGCACCGAGTACGCCTGGGGCTCCCGGCAGATCCTCGGCCTCGGCGCGGGCGCGCTGGCCGCCGCCGTCCTCTTCCTCGTCGCCGAGCTGCGCGCCGCCGAACCCCTCATCCCCCTCAGGCTGTTCAAGGACTCCGTCTTCAACGTCACCGGTCTGGTCGGCCTGGTGACCGGCGTCGCCCTGTTCGGGGCCGCCGGCTATCTGCCCACCTTCCTGCAGATGGTCGACGGCGCCTCGGCCACCGAGTCGGGCCTGCTGATGCTGCCCATGACGGCCGGTATCGTCGGCGCCTCGATCCTCGCCGGACAGCTCATCAGCCACACCGGCCGCTACAAGCTCTTCCCGGTCCTCGGCGGCCTGCTCTCGGCCGTCGGCATGTGGCTGCTGTCCCGGCTCGGCGTCGACACGCCCCGGCTGCACTACAGCGTCTGGATGGCCGTCCTCGGCGCCGGCATCGGCATGGTGATGCCCGTGCTGGTCCTCGCCGTGCAGAACTCCGTGCGCCCCGCCGACCTCGGCACCGCCACCAGCGCCAACAACTACTTCCGGCAGATCGGCGGCAGCGTCGGCGCCGCCGTCTTCGGCACCCTCTTCGCCGACCGGCTCGCCGATGCCCTGCACCGGCGTCTGTCGGCGCACGCGGGCGCCCGGCTCCCCGACCCGGAGTCCCTCACCCCGCAGCTCGTGCACGCGCTGCCCCCGGAGCTGCGCGACGCCTACGTCCGCGCCTACGCCGACGCGATGCCCCGGATCTTCCTCTACCTCGTCCCGGTGCTGGTCCTCGGCCTGCTCATCGCCTTCTTCCTCAAGGAGAAACCGCTGGTGTCCCACAACGCCCCCGCCACCCACCAGCAGGCCGCACCGGTGAACGCCCCGATCCCGCAGGCCCGCCCCCAGCCTTCGGCCGGGGGGACCCCCATCTCGCTTCGCTCGCCGTACGCCGCCGGAGTCCCCGTCTGCGGCACGGTGCAGCACTCCGACGGGACCGTGGTGCCCCGGGCCGCGCTCACCCTCATCGACGTGGCGGGACAGCAGATCGGGCGCGGCGCCAGCGGGGAGGACGGACGGTACGCCCTGTCCACGCCCGGCTCGGGGGCGTACGTGCTGATCGCCGCGGCGGGCGGCCACCAGCCGCAGGCGGTGTCCGTGACCGTCGGCGAGCGGCCCGTCGAACTCGACGTCGTCCTCGGCGGCGCCGGACGCCTCGCGGGCAGTGTGCTGACCGCGGACGGCTCTCCCGTACGGGACGCCGCCGTCACGCTCACCAACGTCCACGGCGAGGTCGTCGCGAGCACCCGCACCGGACGTGAGGGCGGGTACGTCATCGGCGAACTGGTGGCCGGGGAGTACACCCTCGCCGCCAGTGCGCCCGCCTTCCGGCCCGCCGCGCTGCCCGTCAGCGTGCAGGCCTCCCGCGAGACCCGGCAGGATGTGGAGCTCGCGGGCGGTGCCCTGCTGCGCGGCACCGTGCGGGCCGGCGACGGACGGCCCGTGGAGGACGCGCGCGTGACCCTGCTGGACGCGGCCGGGAACGTCGTGGACACACTCACCACCGGTGCCGACGGAACGTTCCGGTTCGTCGACCTCTCCTCCGGCGAATACACCGTCATCGCGGCCGGTTACCCGCCGGTTGCCACGGTGCTCCAAGTGGCCGGCGGGGGACGCACGGAGCGAGATCTCCAGCTGGGACACGAGGACTGACGCACCATCCGGTCCGCGCTCCGGGCGATCAAGTGAAACCAATTCCAGGATTGCCACACATCGCGACGAGCCGTCCCCGTACGGTAGTGGCGGGCGGCACAGATCTATGCGGAGCCGTGGGGAGAGAGGGCCTTGGCCATGGACCGTGGCACCGAGAGGGACACACCTCCCAGCCGCGGAGCTGGGGACGGCGCGGCGGACACCGTCGCGTCCGGGCGCATCCCGCTGGCCGTGGTCGTCGTCGACCGCGACGGCCTGGTCTCCCACTGGAGCAGCGGCGCCCGGCGGCTGTTCGGCGTGGCCAGGGAGGACGCCGTGGGGCGTCCCGCCGGCGATCTCCTGCCGGTCTCCGGCGCACTGCCCGACGGCCTCCAGCCCGAACCGCTGCTGGACTCCTCCGGACCCTACGAGGCCTACGACGGGCTGGGACCCGATCTGGAGGCCTCGCTCGGCGGCCGTACCGGCTATGCGACGGCGGGCCGGGCCCGGCTCTCCCGGCGGGACGGCGAACGGCCCGCACAGGACGACCGCGGTTCCGGGCACGACGACCGGCGGCTCGACGTGCTGTGGTGGGCCTACCCGCTGGTCGGCCCGGGGCCCGAACGGCTCCTGGTGCTCGCCGCCGACGCGGCGCGCCTGCGGGTCGAGCGCGGCTACGACGCGGAGACCGCCGAACGGATCTCACCCGGTTTCGCCCGTTACACCGAGCTGCCCGCGTTCGACGAACTCGCCCGGCGGCTGCCCGAGATCCTGCCCAACATGGGCCCCGGTCTGAGCGGCCGCATCGTCTCCCAGGTGCTCGAACTCGGCTACCCGGTCATGGAGTTCAGCCAGTACGACCGGGTGCCGGTGACACCCGACTGGGGCGTGCCCCGACGCGCCGGACGCCGCCGTGCCGAGTCCCTGCCGCGGGAAGGGACGGCGATCGTCGTCCCGGCCGGCGCCGAGCACGAGCTGGAGTACGCCGCCGTGCGCGAGCGGCTGGAGTTCCTCAACGAGGTCAGCTCCGGCATCGGCTCCTCCCTCGACCTGGGCGAGACCATTCGCGAGGTCACCAGCGCCGCCGTGCCCCGTTTCGCCGACTTCGCCGGCACCCATCTGCGCTCGGCGGTCCTGGCGGGCGAGGGCTTCCCGGACGGCCCGCCCGACGCGACCACCGTGATGCACCGGGTCTGGGTCGAGCACAACGACGAACCCGGCCGCTGGGACGACACCGTACCGGTCGGCGAGACCTTCGCCTTCCCCGAGCACACCCCGTTCTACAAGTGCATGGTCACCGGCGAACCGGTCCTCATCGAGAGGGTCACCGAGGAGCTGGGCAACCGCATTTCCGGCGAGTTCGAGAAGCGCGACCTCAGGCCGCTGATCAACGGACGCTCCCTCCTGATCGTCCCGCTCAAGGCGCGCAACGTCGTCCTCGGCTTCATGGTGCTGATGCGCCGCCCCGACCGTGCCGCCTTCGACGACATGGACCGGACCACCGGCGCCGAACTCGCCGCCCGGGCAGGCCTCGTGCTCGACAACGCCCGCATGTACACGTACCAGGAGAATGTCGCCGACACCCTCCAGGACAGCATGCTGCCGCAGGTCACCCCGCGCATGGCCGGCTGCGACGTCGCCACCCGCTATCTGCCCGGCACCCGGCTCGGCCGGATCGGCGGCGACTGGTTCGACACCATCAAACTGCCCGCCTCGCGCACCGCCCTCGTGGTCGGTGACGTCATGGGACACGGCCTCAACTCGGCCGCGATGATGGGCCAGTTGCGGACGGCCGTGCAGACCATGGCCGCCATGGAGACCCCGCCCGCCCAACTGCTGCGCAATCTCGACGACCTGGCCCGACGGCTCGGCGAGAACTACCTCGCCACCTGTCTGTACGCCGTGTACGACCCGATCCGCGGTGAGCTCCAGCTCTCCAACGCCGGGCACATCCCGCCCGTCCTGGTACGCGCCGAGGACGGCAGCAGCGAACTGCTCGACCTGCCCACCGGCGCCCCCATAGGAGTCGGCGGCGTCCCCTTCGAGGCCGTCGTCGTGCCGGTCTCGCCCGGGGACCGGCTGGTGCTGTGCACCGACGGCCTGGTGGAGGTGCGTGGAGCCGACATCGGCGAGGGTCTCGCCGCGCTCTGCGAGTCGGCCGCGCACCCCGCGGCCTCCATGGACGACGCCTGCGACACGATCATCCGGGCACTGAACACGCGCGGCGGCCGCAAGGACGACGTGGCGCTGCTCATGGCACGGCTGGGCGGCATCCCGGCCGACGACGTCGCCGAGTGGTACCTGTCCTGCGACCCGCGCGAGGTGGCACGCGCCCGGCGACTGGTCCGCGCCCACCTGCTTCAGTGGGGCCTCGACGATGCGGTGGACACGGCGGAACTGCTGGTCAGCGAGGTCGTCAGCAACGCCGTACGGCACGCGGGCGGTACCCGGATCGGGCTGCGGCTGGTCCGCACCGACGCATTGCTGTTCGAGGTCACGGACGACGAACCGGAGCTGCCCACCCTGCTCGGCGCGGGCGTGTACGACGAGTCGGGCCGCGGCCTGCGCGTGGTCAGCCGCCTGGCCCGCGAATGGGGCGCCAGCGCTGCCGGGCACCACAAGACCGTGTGGTTCGAGCAGGCCCTGACACCGTCTCGGCGGAGGACCTGAGGGGCGCGCGCGTCCAACAGAGTGCGCCCCTGGGGTGTGCGCGGGCAGGAAGTTCTGGTGGAGGTGAGCGCTTCCCTCTTGCCGCGCGCCCGCTCACCGCGATACTCCGATCACGGAACCGAACCGTGGGGAGCGGACATGAATATCTCGGCGGACTACCGCAATTCCTGGGAGAGTTACTGGCGGGAGACTTCCGACAAGCAGGGTGAGGCGATCTGGGACTCCGACCCCTCACTGACGGCGGTGCCGCACAGCGAACTGCTCCTGCGGTACGCGGACACCGCGCGCACCATCGTCGACCTCGGCTGTGGCAACGGCACCCAGACGCGGTATCTGGCCACCCGGTTCGCGAAGGCCGTCGGCGTCGATCTCTCGCACGCCGCCATCGACCACGCCCGCCGTGCGGCGGGCGGCGACAGCGTCGAGTTCGAGCAACTCGACCTGACCGAGACCGAAGCGGTGCGCGCGCTGCACGCCCGTCTCGGCGACAGCAACGTGTACATGCGCGCCGTCATCCATCAGAGCGAGCCGTCGGCCCGGCCCCTGGTGGCCGACGCGATCGCCGAGATCATCGGTGCCCGGGGGCGGGCGTTCGTCGTCGAACTCACGTCGGCCTCCCGGCAGGTGCTGCAGCGCGCGGCGGCGGATCCCGCTGGGCCGCCGCCCAAGCTGCGCCGGGTGTTCCAGCACGGGCTCAAGCCCGCCGACGCGGCGGACGAGGAGATTCCGCGGCTGCTGGGGGAAGCGGGACTCGACATCCTCGCGAGCGGCGAAACGGCCCTGCCCCAGACCGAGTACATGGCGGACGGCACCCGGATCGATCTGCCCGCACGCTGGTTCGTCCTGGCCGACCGCGGCAGCGCGGCGTAGTGGCGCACGACCTGTGGTGTCTGCCATGGGCGCGGGTCCCGCCTGCTGGTCTGCCCCGCCCTTCGCGCGTAACGTGACGGAGCATGAAGATCCTCATCAGTGCGGACATGGAGGGCGCCACGGGTGTCACCTGGCCGGCGGACGTGCTGCCGGGGACACCGCAGTGGGAGCGGTGCCGGGCGATGTTCACCTCGGACGTCGACGCCGCGGTGCGCGGGTTCTACGACGGCGGCGCGGACGAGGTGATCGTCAACGAGGCGCACTGGTCCATGCGCAACCTGCTCCTGGAGCGGCTGGACGAGCGGGTGCGGATGCTCACCGGGCGGCACAAGTCGCTGTCCATGGTGGAGGGCGTGCAGCACGGGGACGTGGACGGAATCGCGTTCGTCGGCTACCACGCGGGCGCCGGCATGGAGGGCGTCCTCGCGCACACCTACCTCGCGAACTCCATCACCGGGGTGTGGCTCAATGACGTACGGGCCAGTGAGGGACTGCTGAACGCGCATGTCGTCGCCGAGTACGGGGTGCCCGTCGTGCTCGTCACCGGCGACGACGTGGCCTGCGAGGACGCGCTCGGCTACGCTCCGGAGGCCCTCAAGGTCGCGGTCAAGGACCATGTGTCGCGGTATGCGGCCGTGTGCCGCACGCCGGCCAGGACCGCCGCCGACATCCGCGCCGCGGCCAAGGAGGCGGCCGCGCTGGCGGTGCGTCACGAGCCCGTGCGGGGCGGGCCGTTCACGATCGCCCTGGAATTCGACGCCGAGCACCTGGCGCAGGCCGCGACCGTCGTACCGGGCGTCGCACGGGTCGGGGAGCGGAAGGTGGCGTACACCAGCGGCACCATGTACGAGGGGATCCGGACGTTCAAGGCGGTCACCACGATCGTCTCGGCCGCGGTGGAGGAGCAGTATGGCTGACGCGCAGGCGCTGGACGAGGTCGTCCGGTTCACCTCGGACCTGATCCGGATCGACACGACCAACCGCGGCGGCGGCGACTGCCGCGAGCGGCCGGCCGCCGAGTACGCCGCCGAGCAGCTGGCCGGGGCCGGGCTGGAGCCCTCCATGCCGGAGCGCACCGCCGGGCGGACCAATGTCGTCGCCCGTATCGAGGGCAGCGACCCGTCCGCCGACGCGCTGCTCGTGCACGGACACCTCGACGTGGTGCCCGCGCGGGCCGAGGACTGGAGCGTGCACCCGTTCTCCGGGGAGATCCGCGACGGGGTCGTGTGGGGCCGGGGCGCGGTCGACATGAAGAACATGGACGCGATGATCCTCGCGGTCGTACGGGCCTGGGCCAGGGAAGGCGTACGGCCCCGGCGCGACATCGTGGTCGCGTTCACCGCAGATGAGGAGGCCAGCGCCGAGGACGGCTCCGGGTTCCTCGCCGACCGGCACGGCGCGCTGTTCGAGGGCTGTACGGAGGGCGTCAGCGAGTCGGGCGCGTACACCTTCCACGACGGGACCGGACGGCAGATCTACCCCATCGCGGCGGGCGAGCGCGGCACCGGCTGGCTGAAGCTCACCGCCCGTGGGCGGGCCGGGCACGGCTCCAAGGTCAACCGGGACAACGCGGTGACCCGGCTCGCCGCCGCGATCACCCGGATCGGCGCGCACGAGTGGCCGCTGAGGCTCACCCCGACCGTACGGGTTTCCCTCACCGAACTCGCGGCCCTGTACGGCATCGAGGCGGACCTGAGCGACGTGGACCGGCTCCTGGACAAGCTCGGCCCGGCCGCGAAGCTCGTCGAGGCCACCGTCCGCAACAGCGCCAACCCGACGATGCTTCAGGCCGGTTACAAGGTCAACGTCATCCCCGGGGAGGCGGTCGCGTACGTGGACGGGCGGTATCTGCCCGGCGGCGAGGAGGAGTTCCATGCGACGCTCGACCGGCTGACCGGACCCGACGTGGAGTGGGAGTTCCACCACCGGGAGGTCGCCCTGCAGGCTCCGGTGGACTCGCCGACGTACGCGAAGATGAGCGCCGCCGTACGGGAGTTCGCGCCCGAGGGGCACGTGGTGCCGTTCTGCATGTCGGGCGGCACGGACGCCAAGCAGTTCTCACGGCTGGGCATCACCGGGTACGGCTTCACCCCGCTGAGGCTCCCCGAGGGCTTCGACTACCAGGCGATGTTCCACGGAGTCGACGAACGCGTCCCGGTCGAGGCGCTGCACTTCGGCGTCCGGGTCCTCGACCGCTTCCTGCGGACGGCCTAGAAGCGGTGGGAGACGACGTGCGGACCCTGGCGTACGGTTCCTGGCCCTCGCCCGTCGACGCGGCCCTGGCCGCCGCGCACGACGGATCCCCCGAGTGGGTCGACTTCGTCGGGGACGAGATCTGGTGGACCGAGCCGCGGCCCGAGGAGAACGGCCGGCGGACGCTGGTGCGCAGGCGGGCGGACGGCCGGGAGGAGCCTGTCCTGGCCGCTCCGTGGAACGTGCGCAGCCGGGTCGTCGAGTACGGCGGACGGCCGTGGGTCGGGACCGTGCGGGGCGAGGCGCCGTTCGTGGTGTTCACGCACTTCGCGGACCAGCGGCTGTACGCGTACGAGCCCGGCGGCGAGCCTCGCCCGCTGACCCCCCTCTCCCCGGTGGGCGGCGGACTGCGCTGGGTGGAGCCGCAGTTGGACCTGCGACGCGGCGAAGTGTGGTGCGTCCTGGAGGAGTTCACGGGGGAGGACCCCGGCGATGTGCGCCGTGTCCTGGCCGCGGTGCCGCTGGACGGATCGGCGGCCGCGGACCGGGGCGCCGTACGTGAACTCACCGAGGAACGCCACCGGTTCGTCACCGGCCCCCGCATCTCCCCCGACGGGCGGCGCGCCGCCTGGCTGGCCTGGGACCATCCGCGGATGCCGTGGGAGGGCACCGAGCTGGTCCTGGCCGAGATCGGCGACGACGGCACGCTGCACGGGGCACGGACGGCGGCCGGGGGACCCGAGGAGGCCGTCGCCCAGGTGGAGTGGTCGGCGGACGGCCGGCTGCTGTACGCGAGCGACCGCGGCGGCTGGTGGAACCTGTACCGCGACGGCGAACCCCTGTGCCCGCGCGAGGAGGAGTTCGGCGGACCGCTGTGGAAGCTCGGCCACCGCTGGTTCGCCCCGATGCGGGGTGGGCTGATCGCCGTCGTGCACGGCCGTGGCGCCACCGCCCTCGGGATACTGGACCCGGAGAGCGGCGAGGTCGTCGACGCGGCCGGGCCGTGGACCGAGTTCGCGCCCACGCTCGCGGTGTACGGGGAGAGGGTCGTCGGCGTCGGCGCCGGCCCGCGCAGCGCGTACGAGGTCGTGGAGCTGAACGTACGGACCGGCCGGGCCCGGGTGGCCGGTGCCGCGCACCAGGACCCGGTGGATCCCGCCTACTACCCCGAACCGCGGATCCGCACCTTCACCGGACCCGAGGGACGCGAGGTCCACGCCCACATCTACCCGCCCCACCATCCCGGCTGCGTCGCCCCCGCCGGCGAGCTGCCGCCGTACGTCGTCTGGGCGCACGGCGGCCCCACCAGCAGAGCCCCGCTGGTGCTGGACCTCGACATCGCCTACTTCACCTCGCGCGGCATCGGGGTCGCCGAGGTGAACTACGGCGGCTCGACCGGGTACGGCCGCGCGTACCGCGAGCGGCTGCGCGAGCAGTGGGGCGTCGTGGACGTCGAGGACTGCGCGGCAGTAGCGCTGGCCCTCGCCGACGAGGGCACCGCCGACCGGGCCCGGCTCGCGATCCGCGGCGGCAGCGCCGGCGGCTGGACCACCGCGGTCTCCCTGACCGCGACCGACGTCTACGCGTGCGGCACGATCCGCTATCCCGTGCTCGACCTCGCGTCCTGGGGCTCCGGGGAGACCCACGACTTCGAGTCCCGGTACCTGGAGAGCCTGGTCGGGCCGCTCGCCGAGGTCCCGGGACGGTACGCCGAGCGCTCGCCCGTCGAGCACGCCGACCGGCTCACCGTGCCCTTCCTGCTGCTCCAGGGCCTGGACGACGTCATCTGCCCGCCCGCGCAGTGCGAGCGCTTCCTCGCCCGTGTCGAGGGGCGGGTGCCACACGCGTACATCGCCTTCGAGGGCGAGGGACACGGGTTCCGGCGGGCCGACACCCTGGTGCGCGCGCTGGAGGCGGAGCTCTCCCTGTACGCTCAGGTGTTCGGGCTGAACCCGCCCGGAGTACCGAAGCTGGAGCCGGCCAAGTGAAACAACTCCTACGGCCGTCCCGGCTGGCCCCGGGCGCCCGGGTGGCCGTCGTCGCTCCCAGCGGACCGGTCGCCGAGGAGCGCCTGCAGGCCGGTCTCGACCTGCTGCGCGGGTGGGACCTGGAACCGGTTCTCGCCCCCCACGTCCTGGACGTGCACACGGACCTCGGCCACCTGGCGGGCACCGACGCCGATCGCGCCGCGGACCTGGAGCGCGCCTGGTGCGACCCGTCCGTGGACGCCGTGCTCTGCGCCCGCGGCGGCTACGGCGCACAGCGCATGGTCGACCTCCTCGACTGGGCGGCGATGCGCACCGCCGGGCCCAAGGTGTTCGTGGGCTTCAGCGACATCACCGTCCTGCACCAGGCCTTCGCCACCCGGCTGGGCCTGGTCACCCTGCACGGCCCGGCGGCCGCCGGTGTCGACTTCATCAAGAACGAGCGGGCGCGCGAGCACCTGCGGGCCACGCTCTTCGCCCCGGAGACGGTCCGCACGCTCACCTCCCGCGGCACGGCCCTCGTGCCGGGGCGGGCCCGGGGGGTCACGCTCGGCGGCTGTCTGAGCATGCTCGCCGGCGACCTCGGCACGCCCCACGCCCACCCGGGTGCCCGGGGCGGGCTGCTGATGATCGAGGACGTCGGCGAACAGCCGTACCGCATCGACCGGCTGCTGACCCAACTCCTGCGCACCGGCTGGCTGGACGGAGTCGCGGGCATCGGGCTCGGGTCCTGGAGCGGGTGCGGACCCTATGAGCGGGTGCGGGCCGTCCTCGCCGACCGGCTCGGCGGCCTCGGGGTGCCCGTGCTGGAGGAGTTCGGATTCGGCCACTGCGAAGGGGCGTTGACGATCCCGTTCGGGACGACGGCCGAACTCGACGCGGACGCGGGCACGTTGACCCTGGACGAGCCTGCCCTGCGCTGACCCTCACCCTCACCCTCACCCGGAAGGCCGCATCCGGCGGCGGGGTCCCCGGCCAGGCCGTAGGGTGGCGAGATGCCGCACACCGCATCCCGCTATCTCGCCGAAGGCCCCCGCGTCGGCATACGCCACTTCACCTACGACGACGGTCCGGAGTTCGCCGCCCGTGCCCGGGAGAGCAAGGACCTGCACCACCCGTGGCTGTTCCCGCCGGCCACGGAGGAGGCGTACGCCGCCTACGCGGGGCGGCTGATCGAGGACCCGACCAAGGCCGGCTTCCTGGTCTGCGAGAAGGACAGCGGGGCCATCGCCGGGTTCATCAACATCAACAACATCGTCGGGGGCGGCTTCCAGTGCGGCGCCCTCGGCTACGGCGCCTTCGCGCACGCGGCCGGGCGCGGGCTGATGCGCGAGGGCCTGGACCTGGTGATCGGCCATGCCTTCGGACCCATGCGGCTGCACCGCCTGGAGATCAACGCGCAGCCCGGCAACGCCGCCTCCATCGCCCTCGCCCGCGGCGCCGGCTTCCGGCTCGAGGGCTTCTCGCCGGACATGATCTACATCGACGGCGCCTGGCGGGACCACGAGCGCTGGGCGATCACCGCCGAGATGCGGGCTTCCGGTTGATCTTCATGGTGTCGAGGTCGGTGACCGTCGATTTCAGACCCGTGAAGCCGTGGCCGAGCCCGCGCAGGGTGGTCTCGGCGCGGTCCTCGGCGATCGCCCCCGCCATCTCCTCCCCGTCGGCCGCGTCCGACACCACCACGTACCGCATCGAGAAGTGCTTCAGCGGCGACGCCTCGTACGACAGCGTGCCCTCCTCGGTGAACCGCATGCTGGTCAGCCCGTGCTCGGCCGCCTCGGCCAGCAACCGCTCCCGGCTCTCGCCGGTCAGCCCGTCCCAGGTGCCTCGCACGATGACCCGGTAGGTGTGCTGCTCGCTCATTGTTCCGTCCCATGCCGATACCGATGGACGACCGACTGTACGGCGCTGGCACCCACCTGCATACGGAATTTCACGGCGCCCCCACCGGCCCTGGCTCGTGGCGGCCTTTGCGGAATCCTGACCGGTACGTCCCCTGGCCGGTTCGGCGGGCGGCGGGTTCCATGGTGATCGTGACGACGATCCGACGTGACGTACTGACGCTGCCCGCCGCGGAGTTGGGGACGGACAACCCGCTGCCCCCGTTGCGGCCGCTCGACGAGGTACACCGTATCGAGGACCGCGACCGGGGGGACCTGCCCCGGGACATGGCCCGGCAGCTCGGCTACGAGCCGCTGCGCAGTCTGCTGCCCGTGCGCGTCCGGGACGGGTACGGCAGGGTGCGCGAGCCCCGTGCCCTCGACGCGCTCGTGATCGAGAACGACCGGCTGCGCGCCACGGTCCTGCCCGGCCTCGGCGGCCGCGTCGTGTCCCTGGTCCAGCTGCCGTCCGGCCGTGAACTCCTCTACCGCAACCCGGTGTTCCAGCCCGCGAACTTCGCCCTCAACGGCGCCTGGTACTCCGGCGGCATCGAGTGGAACATCGGAGCCACAGGTCACACCACCCTCTCCTGCGCGCCCCTGCACGCCGCCCGCGTCCCCGCCCCCGACGGCGGCGAGATGCTGCGCCTGTGGGAGTGGGAGAGGCTGCGCGACCTGCCCTTCCAGGTCGACCTGTGGCTGCCCGACGGCTCCGACTTCCTGTACGTCGGCGTCCGGATCCGCAACCCCCACGAGCGGCCCGTACCCGCCTACTGGTGGTCCAACATCGCCGTGCCCGAGGAGCGCCGGGTGCTCGCCCCGGCCGAGGAGGCGTGGTACTTCGGGTACGAGCGGCGGCTGAGCCGGGTGCCCGTCCCCTCGTACGACGGTATCGACCGCACGTACCCGCTCAACAGCCCTTACGCCGCCGACTACTTCTACGAGGTGCCGGACGGGCGGCGCCGCTGGATCGCCGCGCTCGACGCGGACGGGCACGGGCTGGTGCAGACGTCGACAGATGCGCTGCGCGGCCGCAAGCTGTTCGTGTGGGGCTCGGGGCCGGGCGGCCGGCGCTGGCAGGAGTGGCTCACCGAACCCGGCACCGGCGGCTACTGCGAGATCCAGGCCGGGCTCGCCCGCACCCAGCTGGAGCATGTGCGGCTGGAGGCGGAGAGCGAGGTGTCCTGGCTGGAGGCGTACGGGCTGTTCGACGCGCCGCCGCAGGGGGAGTGGCCCTCGGTACTGCGCACGGCGGAGGCACGGCTGGAGTCGGTCCTGCCGCGGGCGGACGTCGACGCCGCGTACGCGGCCTGGAAGCCGTGCGCCGACACCGAACCCGGCGAGCGGCTCGCCACCGGTTCCGGCTGGGGCGCGCTCGAGGTGGTGCGCGGTGATCTTAAGCTGCCCGGCACGCCGTTCGACGAGGCCACGCTCGGTGACGCCCAGACGCCCTGGCTGGAGCTGCTCCGCTCCGGCTCCCTGCCCGAACCGCGCCGGGTGCGGCCGCCCGGCCAGACGCTCGTCGCCCCGCACTGGCGGGACATGCTGGAGACCGCGCCCGCCACCCCGCTCACCGAGTACCACCTCGGTGTCGCCCAGTGGCACTCCGGCGACCGGGCGCAGGCGGTGCGCAGCTGGGAGCGTGCCCTGCCGCTCGCGCCCTCGCTGTGGCCGCTGCTGCGCTGTCTGGCCGTGGCCGACCAGGAGTCCGGCCACCACGAGCGGGCCGCCGACCGGTACGCCGACGCGTTCGACGACCTGTGCCAGGAGCGGCGCGACGACGGCGACCTGTGGACGGCCGCCACTGCCGCGCTCGGCCGCGAGACCCTGCACGCACTGCTCAGGGTCCGGCGCGCGGCCGAGGCGCGTGCCGTGTGGGAGCGGCTGCTCCCGGCCGTCCGTGAGCGGGGCCGGTTCCGGCTCCTGGAGGCCGAGCTGCTGCTCGTGGAGGGCAGGCGCGAGGAGGCCAGGGCCGTCTTCGACGACGGCTTCGAGGTGGCCGACCTGCGGGAGGGGGACGAGGCGATCGGGCGGCTGTGGGCCCGCCTCGGCGACGATCCGCTGCCCGGCCGCCATGACTTCCGCATGCGCCCTGACACGCTCTGAGATGGGCGATGGGACTGGTGGGGCTCAGGCCCCGTGGTCCACGTACTCGAAGATCGCCCCGTCCGGATGCATCGCGATCAGATTCCGGCCCGCAGGCGTCGCGACCGGCCCCGCGACGATACGGGCGCCGAGCTCGGTCAGCGTCCGATGGGCGTCCTCGACGTCCTTGACGGCTATCGTCGCCGCCACCTTGCGCAGCACCTCCAGCTCGGCCTCGGGGCCGCTCATCAGCAGAAAGGAGCCGACCGCGGCGACCTGGACGCCACCGCGCTCGAACCGGAGAGCTCTGCTGCCCGCGAGGCGCTCGTAGAAGGGGACCGCGGCTTCGAGGTCGTCGACGCAGATGCGCAGCGAGGCGCCCAGAATCTCCATGCGCACGAGCCTAGTTCCGGCGGCTCGGGGAGGAGATCGCTTCGGTGGATCGACCGCGTGAGGACCGCGCGAGGACGGTGCGTCCGGTGGCCGCGTTACGGTCCCGTGGGCAGGGGTACCCGGAGCCGCATGGAGCCCTTGGATCATCTTGAACACCTGGACAAAGAGCTGGTGGACGAGCTGGCGCAGGTGGCACGCGAGACCGTGCGCGACGAGCTGCGCGAGCAGACGCGCAAGCAGCGCCGTACGGCCATGCTGTACGGCGCGTCCGGCGCCGTCGCCCTGTACGCGGGCGGTGCACTCGCCCTCGCCCTCGGGCTGGCCCTCGCGACCGGGCTGCCGGGCTGGGCGGCGGCGCTGATCACCGCGGCGATCCTCGGAGTGATCGCCTACGTGCTGCGCGGCATGGCCAGGCCGAGCCACCCGCACGCGACGGCCTACCCGCCCATGCCGTCGGAGCCGCCGCGCCGGCCCGACGCCGACCCCGAGGGGCCGCACCACCGGGCGTGAGACCGGCCGGGCGTCCCGTCCGCACCACCCGGGGCTCTGACGTGCGCACGTTTGGGCACCCCGGTCAGGGGGACGCGGTATGCCTCGGACGAGCCACACCGCCGGAGGCGTACTGTGAGTCGACCCCGCATCGTGATCGTCGGCGCCGGTTTCGCCGGGTACCGCACGGCCCGCATCCTCTCCCGGCTGACCAGGCAACGGGCCGATGTCACCCTGCTGAACCCCACCGACTACTTCCTGTATCTCCCCCTGCTGCCCCAGGTCGCCGCCGGCATCCTGGAGCCGCGCCGGGTCACCATCTCGCTCCGGGGCACCCTGCGCGGTGTGCGCCCGGTGCTGGGCGAGGCGGACCACATCGACCTCGACGGGCGCATCGTGCACTACACGGACCCGGAGGGCGGCGTCGCCACGCTGGCCTACGACCGGCTCGTGCTCGCCGTCGGCAGCGTCAACAAGCTGTTGCCGGTCCCCGGAGTCGCCGAGCACGCACACGGCTTCCGGGGCCTGCCCGAGGCGCTGTATCTGCGCGACCACGTGACCCGGCAGCTGGAACTCGCCGCCACCTCCGACGACCCCAAGAGCGCCGCCGCCCGGTGCACCTTCGTGGTGGTCGGCGCCGGCTACACCGGTACCGAGGTGGCCGCGCACATGCAGCTGCTCACCATGGATCTGGCGCGCAGGCATCCGCTGCCGGGCGGGGTGCGGCCCCGCTGGCTGCTCCTGGACGTCGCGCCGCATGTGCTTCCCGGGATGGACGAGCGGCTCTCGGTCTCCGCCGACCGCGTGCTGCGGCGGCGGGGCGTCGAGGTCCGCATGGGCACCTCCGTGAGGGAGGCCACGCACGACGGAGTCCTGCTCAGCGACGGCGAGTTCGTCGAGACGCGGTCCCTGGTCTGGTGCGTCGGCGTACGGCCCGATCCGCTCGTCGAGGCCACCGGGAGGCCGCTGGAGCGGGGCCGGCTCATCGTCGACCCCTATCTGCGAGTACCCGGCGGGGCAGGGGTGTTCGCCTGTGGGGACGCGGCCGCCGTGCCCGATCTGACCAACCCCGGGACGTTCACGCCGATGACGGCGCAGCACGCCTGGCGGCAGGGAAAGGTCGCCGCGAACAATGTGGCCGCGTCGATCGGCATCGGTGAGAGCCGCCCCTACCGCCATCGCGATCTGGGCTTCGTGGTGGATCTGGGCGGCACCGAGGCCGCCGCCGACCCGCTCGGCGTGCCCCTCTCCGGTCTGCCGGCCGCCGCGGTCACCCGCGGCTACCACCTCGCGGCGATGCCCGCCGCCCCCAACCGCGTGCGCGTCGCCGCCGACTGGCTCCTGGACGCCGTACTGCCGCCCCAGGGAACCCAGTTGGGGCTCGTACGGTCCTGGTCCGTGCCCCTCGACACAGCCTCTCCGGAACTGGCCCGGGTACCCGGCGCTCCGGAGCACCACCTCGCCCCCGGCCCGGTCAAGCGCGCCGACATCCGCGCGGAAGGAGACTCATGAACGCCGCCGAACTAGCCGAACTCGCGGAAGTCGCCCAGCAGTTGCGGGTGGACAGTGTGCGGGCCGCCGCTGCCGCGAGGTCCGGGCACCCGACGTCGTCCATGTCCGCCGCCGACCTGATGGCGGTGCTGCTCGCCCGCCATCTGCGCTACGACTTCGACCGCCCGTCCCACCCGGGCAACGACCGTCTCGTGCTGTCCAAGGGACATGCCTCGCCCCTGCTGTACTCCATGTACAAGGCGGCGGGCGTCGTCGACGACGCCGAACTGCTCACCTTCCGCAGGCTCGGCAGCCGGCTCGAGGGGCATCCGACGTCACGGCGGCTGCCGTGGGTGGAGACCGCCACCGGCTCGCTCGGCCAGGGACTGCCGGTCGGCGTCGGCATCGCGCTGGCGGGCAAGCGGCTGGACCGCACCGAATACCGCGTATGGGTGCTGTGCGGCGACAGCGAGCTCGCCGAGGGTTCCATCTGGGAGGCGGCCGAGCAGGCGTCGTACGAGCACCTGGACAACCTGATCGCGATCGTGGACGTGAACCGGCTCGGCCAGCGCGGCCCCACCCGGCACGGCCACGACCTGGACGCCTACGCGCGCCGGTTCCAGGGCTTCGGCTGGCACACCGTGGAGATCGACGGCCATGACCTGGAGGCGGTGGACCGCGCCTACCGCGAGGCGGAGTCCACGAGCGGGCAGCCCACCGTGATCCTCGCCCGCACCCTGAAGGGCAAGGGTGTCGCCTCCGTCGAGGACCGCGAGGGCCTGCACGGGAAGCCGCTGCCCGACCCGGAGGAGGCGGTCGCCGAGCTCGGCGGTCCGCGCGACATCCACGTCCGCGTGCAGGAGCCGCCCGGCGCCCGGATACTGCACTCCGTCGGCACCGAGTCGCTCGAACTCCCGCGCTACGACAGGGGCGACAAGGTCGCCACCCGGGACGCCTTCGGCAAGGCGCTCGCCGCGCTCGGCACCGCCCGCGGCGATGTCGTCGCGCTGGACGGCGAGGTCGGCGACTCCACCCGTACCGAGCTCTTCGCCAAGGAGCACCCCGACCGCTTCTTCGAGTGCTACATCGCCGAACAGCAGCTGGTCGCCTGCGCCGTCGGCATCTCCGCGCGCGGCTGGGTGCCGTTCGCCTCGACCTTCGCCGCGTTCTTCACGCGCGCGTACGATTTCGTGCGCATGGCCTCGATCAGCGGTGCCGGCATCAACCTGGTCGGTTCGCACGCGGGCGTGGCGATCGGTCAGGACGGGCCCTCCCAGATGGGCCTGGAGGACCTGGCGATGTTCCGGGCCGTGTACGGCTCGACCGTGCTGTACCCGTGCGACGGCAACCAGACCGCGAAGCTCGTGGGTGCCATGGCCGGCCTGGACGGCATCCGCTATCTGCGCACCTCGCGCGGCGAGACGCCGGTCGTCTACCACCCGGACGAGGAGTTCCCGGTCGGCGGCAGCAAGGTGCTGCGCTCCTCCGAAGAGGACCGGCTGACCGTGGTCGCGGCCGGTGTCACCGTCCATGAGGCGCTGGCCGCGGCCGACTCGCTGGAGACCGAGGACATCCGGATCAGGGTCGTCGACCTGTACTCCGTCAAGCCGGTCGACCGGCACACGCTGCGGCAGGCGGCGGAGGAGACGGGCTGCCTGCTCACCGTCGAGGACCACCACGAGGAGGGCGGCCTCGGGGACGCCGTCCTCGACGCGTTCTCCGACGGCAGGCCCGTGCCGCGCCTGGTCCGCCTCGCGGTCCGTACGATGCCGGGCTCGGCGGCTCCGGACCAGCAGCTGCATGCGGCGGGCATCGACGCCGAGGCGATCGCGGCGGCCGGCCGGCTGCTGGTGGAGGAGGCGGTCGTACGCTGAGCGACGACGACGAGCGGAGGGTGCGGACGGGCCGCTGCACGGTGCCTGTCCACCGCCCCAGTGCCTCGGCGACCTGCTCGACAAGCTGACGTCTCCCTCGGCGCTCACGATGACCGGATCGCGTGGACGT
Source organism: Streptomyces sp. HUAS 15-9 (assembly GCF_025642155.1). Lineage (NCBI taxonomy): Bacteria > Bacillati > Actinomycetota > Actinomycetes > Kitasatosporales > Streptomycetaceae > Streptomyces > Streptomyces qianjiangensis. Next base: position 7,330,935 of record NZ_CP106798.1, read on the forward strand.
CATGTCGTCGTGCCGGTGCACGGACGTCATGACTCCCACGAAGTAAGCGAGTTGGCCGGACAGATCGTCGGACCGCTCGTGGCCGAGCACCCTGGCCGTCTCACCACCGCGGCCCGCGAGAAGGACCGCGGCGACCGGCTCCATCTCGACGTGCAGCGCGACGCCTGCGCACGGACCGCCGTCGCCCCCTTCGGCGTCCGCGCCCGGCGCGGCGCCGTCTCGGGGCACTGTGCGATAGAGAGCGCTCGTCAAGGTTTGGTCCACGGCTCGATGGCCACCCGGTGCAGGAGGTGGTCACAACGAACACAAAAGACACAGCAAGCGCCAAGCCTTCACGGAACGTACACAACTCCCAGGAGTCGCGCAAAGACACCCACAGCCACCGTACGGACAGCCGGCCGAGCACCGTCGAGGTGCTGCGCCAGGCGCGCGCCCAGCTCGCCGAGCTCACGGGCATGGCCGCCGAGTCCGTCACGTCCTTCGAACAGAAGGAGGACGGCTGGTCGTTGGAGGTGGAGGTCCTCGAACTCGCCCGCGTGCCCGACACGATGAGCCTGATGGGGAGCTACGAGGTCGATCTCGACCCCAAGGGCCTGCTCACCGGATATCGCCGGACCCGTCGTTACGAACGGGGGCGGGCCGACGCACAGAGGCCGGGCGGCCGATAGCCGGGTCGCCCGCGACCGACATTTCCCCAGACAAGGAGGGTCAGGCGGCATGACAGTCGTTCCCGCACAGACCGGCGGTGGAGGCGGCAGCAGCGGCCTCTACGACGTACTGGAGCTCGTGCTCGACCGAGGACTCGTTATCGACGCGTTCGTGCGGGTCTCCCTGGTCGGCATCGAGATCCTGAAGATCGACATACGGGTCGTCGTGGCCAGCGTCGACACCTACCTGCGCTTCGCCGAGGCGTGCAACCGGCTCGACCTGGAAGCGGGCCCGCACAAGACCCCCGGCCTCCCCGACATGGTCGGCGAGATCACCGAATCCGGCGCGCGCGGCAAGTCCAAGGGCGCGCTGTCCGGTGCCGCCCAGACCGTCTCCGACGCTTTCCAGCAGGCACGTGACGAACGCTCGGGCGACGAGACCGAGGCCGAACCGCGGCCGCGACCCCGCAGGACCGCCACACGCAGGAAGGAGGAGCGAGAGTGAGCACGTACGTCTATGGCATCACGGCCGCCGCGCACCCCTCCCTCCCCGAGGGCATGGGCGGCGTCGGCGACCCGCCGCGGCCGGTGCGCATCCTCAAGGAGGGCGACCTGGCGGCCGTCGTCAGTGACGCCCCCGAGGGACTGCGCCCCAAACGCAAGGATCTGCTCGCCCACCAGGGCGTGCTCGCCGAGACTGAGGCGGCCGGCTCCGTGCTGCCCATGCGGTTCGGCAGCGTCGCCCCCGACGACGACAGCGTCACCGGTGTGCTCGCCGAGCGTGCCGACCACTACGCGGAGCGCCTGCGGGCGCTCGACGGGAAGGTCGAGTACAACATCAAGGCCTCGCACGTCGAAGAGGCCGTACTGCACCAGGTGATGGCCGGGAACCCGGAACTGCGGGCCCTGGCCGAGTCCAACCGCAAGGCGGGCGGCGGCAGCTACGAACAGCGGCTGCGGCTCGGTGAAATGGTCGTGGCCGCGGTGCGGGCCCGCGAGGCCGAGGACGCCGTCGAATTGTGCGAGGCCCTGCAGACAGAGGCCGCCGACGTGAGCGTGGGCCCCGAGTCCACCGGCTGGCTGGCCAATGTGTCGTTCCTGGTGGCCCAGGACTCGGCCGGGACCTTCCTGGCCGCCGTCGAGCGGTTCCGGGCCGGGCACCCGCATCTGGAGGTGCGCGCCAACGGACCGCTGCCGCCGTACAGCTTCGTCGAGCCGGGCCCGTCCGCACCGGCGGGCACCACGGCGCCCGGCGCACAGAACGGATCGGAGCGGTGACATGGGGCTGTTCGGAGAGGTGGTGCTGCTGCCGCTGGCACCCGTGCGTGGTGCCGGATGGGTGATCAGACAGGTCCTGGAGGAGGCGGAGCGGATCTATTACGACCCCGCCGCGGTCCGGGCCGAACTGGCCGCCCTCGAACAGCGGCTGGAGGCGGGCGAGATCGATGAGGACGAGTTCGACCTGCTCGAGGACGAACTCCTCGACCGACTGGAGATCGCCCTGCGCCGTGACGCAGGGACTGACAAGGGGACACACCTATGAACCGCACAGGACTGGGCCTCGCCCTAGGGGCCGGATACGTCCTCGGACGGACGAAGAAGGCGAAGCTGGCGTTCGCGCTCGGCACGCTGGCGGCAGGGAAACGGCTGCACCTCAGCCCACGGGCGCTCGCGGACCTGGCGTCTCAGCAGCTGCGGGACAACCCGCAGTTCAAGGAGATCGGGGACCAACTGCGCGAGGACCTTCGCGGCGTGGGCCAGGCGGCCTCCGGCGCCATGGTCGAGCGGCAGATGGAGGCCCTGGCCGACCGCCTCCACGGGCGCACCGCCGATGTGCGCGACCAGCTCTCCGGGCTCGGGAAGCTCGGTCCGCAGGAGGACGAGCACGAGGAGCCGGAGGCCGCCGACGAGGAGGAGACCGAAGAAGCTCCTGATGAGCGCAAAGCCGGATCCGGGCCGTCCGGGAAGGAGGCGGCGCGGAAGGCCCCCGCAAGGAAGGCCCCCTCCGCCGCCAGGACGGCGAAGAAGGCACCGGCGAGGAAGACCGGCCAGAAGGCCCCCGCCAGGAGGGCAGGAGCGAAGGACACGGATGCCAAGAAGAAGAGGACCACGGGTGGGAGCGCCGCACGTGGCGCCCGGACCCGGCTTCCGAAGGGAGGCGACGAGTCATGACGGACACCCTTGGATCCGCGCGGTCCGCGACGTCGTCCACGGTCGGGCAGGCCAAGGACAACGCGCTCGGCCGGCTGGCGGAGAGCGAGGCGGCCGACCGGCTGAAGGCCGAGGTGCAGGAGTACCTCGCCGCCCAGGCCCAGCGCATGCTGGTCGGCGTCGGCCGCAAGCTGGGCGAGACCACCGGCAAGCTCAACGACATCGCCGAGGGCAAGAGCCCCGGCTTCGCCCGGCTCGCCCTGGACGCCGGACGCAAGGTCGCCGAGGGCAAGGGCCCCCTGCGCTCCGCGCTGGAGCTCGGCGCCTCGCAGGCCAAGGACAACGTGGTCGGCGCCCTGAAGAACCTCGGCGGCGGCAAGGGCAAGCGCAAGGGCCGGGCGGGCCAGAAGCCCACGGTCATCATCGAGTACATCGATGTCGGCGTGCCGCTGCGCACCGCCTACGACCAGTGGACCCAGTACCAGGACTTCAGCACCTTCGCGAAGGGTGTCAAGAGCGCGAGCCGCACCGACGACACGCACTCGGACTGGCAGCTGAAGGTCTGGTGGTCCAACCGCGGCTGGAAGGCCCACACCACCGAGCAGATACCCGACTACCGCATCCAGTGGTCGTCGGAGGGTGGCAAGGGCAGCACGAAGGGCGTGGTCTCCTTCCACCGGCTGGAGGACAACCTCACCCGGGTCCTGCTGGTCATGGAGTACTACCCCAAGGGGTTCTTCGAGAAGACCGGCAACATCTGGCGTGCCCAGGGCCGCCGGGCCCGGCTCGACCTCAAGAACTTCGCCCGCTTCATCACCATCAAGGGCGAGGCCGAGGACGGCTGGCGCGGTGAGATCCAGGACGGCGAGGTGGTCCTCAGCCACGAGGACGCCGTCGCCGAGGAGGAGGAACAGTCCGACGAGGAGCGGCGCCCGGAGGCGGAGGACGAGAACGAGGACGAATCCGAGGAGAACGAGGACGAATCCGAGGAGTACGAGGGCGAGGACGAACAGGAGCCGGAGGAGTACGAAGCCGAGGAGGAGTACGACGAGGAGGAGCCGGAGAACGAGTACCAGGACGAGAATGAGGACGAGTACGAGTCCGAGTCCGAACAGGAACCCGAGGACGAGTATGCCGGGAGCAGGAGCCGTCGATGACGATGTCCAGCAGGCTGCCGGAGCCGTACGGCCAGAGCAGCAGCGCCAACCTGGCCGACATCCTGGAGCGGGTGCTCGACAAGGGCATCGTCATCGCCGGCGACATCCGGATCAACCTGCTCGACATCGAACTGCTCACCATCAAACTGCGGCTCATCGTCGCCTCGGTGGACAAGGCGAAGGAGATGGGCATCGACTGGTGGGAGAGCGACCCGGCCCTGTCCACTCGCGCCCGCCGTGACGAGCTCACCAGGGAGAACGCCGAGCTGCGTGAACGGCTGGCCGAGCTCGAGCCGGACCGTGCTCGTCTGGAGCCGGACCGCTACCGGAAGGAGCCGGACCGTGCTCGTCTGGAGCCGGACCGTGACCGGAAGGAGCCGGACCGTGCTCGTCTGGAGCCGGACCGTGACCGGAAGGAGCCGGACCGTGCTCGTCTGGAGCCGGACCGTGACCGGAAGGAGGCCCCATGAGCGGGATGACCGGTCTGCGATACGTCTACGCGGTCTGCCGCCCGTTCGACGCGGCCCTGCAGTCCCAGCTGACGGGCGTCGGGGGCACCCCGCCGGGGCTGCTGAGACACCACGGCCTGGTCGCGGTCGTCAGCACGGTCCCGGAGGGTGACTTCGCCGAACGGCCGCTCCGCGCCCACCTGGAGGACCTGGACTGGCTGAGCGCGACCGCCCGCGCCCATCAGGGTGTGGTCGACGCGCTCACCACCGTCACCACGCCCCTGCCGCTCCGGCTCGCCACCGTCTTCCGGGACGACAGCGCCGTACGCGTGATGATCGAGGAGCGCGAGGACGACTTCCGGCGCACCCTCGACCGGGTAGAGGGCCGGGTGGAGTGGGGCGTCAAGGTGTTTCTGGAGCCAGAGCCGGCGGAGGAGCCTGCCGCCCGCCCCGCGCGGCAGGCCGCCAGCGGCCGGGACTATCTACGGCAGCGCCGGCAGCATGCCCGCTCCCACGAGGACAGATGGCAGACGGCCGAGGACTTCGCCAACCGGCTCCACACACTGCTTTCCCGGCACGCCGAGCAATCCCGGCTGCACGCCCCGCAGAACGCGGCGCTCTCCGCCGCCCGGGGAGAGAACGTGCTCAACGGGGCCTATCTCGTACCGCGCTCCCGGTCCGAGGAATTCGTGGAACTGGTCGACCGTACGAAGGACGAAGCGCCCGGGATGCGGGTGGAACTCACCGGACCCTGGGCGGCGTACTCGTTCACCGGCGATCTGTCGGAGGAGGAGCGGTGACCGTCGTCGAACGCAGGGAGGTCGCCCTGGTGGACCTGCTCGACCGGCTGCTCGCCGGGGGCGTGGTCATCGCCGGGGACATCACCCTGCGCATCGCCGACGTGGACCTCGTCCGGATCGACCTGAACGCCCTGATCAGCTCGGTGAGCGACCAGGTGCCCGCACCGTGGCCGGAGGTGACGTCGTGACGGAACGCAGGAACCGGATGGACCTCGACCCCGACACGGTCGAGCGCGACCTCGTCAAACTCGTGCTGACCCTGGTCGAGTTGCTGCGTCAGCTGATGGAGCGGCAGGCGCTGCGCCGCTTCGACACCGGCGAGCTGACCGAGGAACAGGAGGAGCGCATCGGGCTCACCCTGATGCTCCTGGAGGACCGCATGGCCGAACTGCGCGACCGCTACGGACTGCGGCCCGAGGACCTCAACCTGGACCTCGGGCCACTCGGGCCGCTGCTTCCGCGGCAGTGACCTCACCGCCGCTGCGGGCTCACCACCGGTACCAGCGGCTCCTGCTTCCGGTGGCGCTGATACCGCGCACCAGGAATCCCAGCAGCCACAGCACGAGTACAGCCAGGGCAATCCACCAGAGCATCTTCACTGCAAATCCGGCACCGAAGAGAATGAGGGCCAAAAGCAGTACGAGCAGGATGGGAACCATATTGTCAACCTCCTGCATTCCGGGTGTCCCCAAAGCCCGGAATCAGGCCTCCGTGCGGCAGATAATTTCCCCGTGGAGTACGGCGAACCAGCCGTCCTCCCGCCTTCCCCATTCCCGCCAGGCCTCCGAAATGGCCCGGAGTTGCCCGGCGGTCGCATGACCGCCCTCGGTCGCGCGGTCCGCGTACGCGGAGGCGACGGTGCGGTCCGCCCACAGACCGCTCCACCACGCGCGCTCCTGTGGCGTGGCGTACGTCCAGGTGCTGGACGTGGCCGTGATGTCCGTCAGCCCGGCGGCCAGCGCCCAGGACTTCAGGCGTCGGCCGGCGTCCGGCTCACCGCCGTTGGCGCGGGCGACCCGGCGGTACAGGTCCAGCCAGTCGTCCAGCCCAGGCACCTGCGGGTACCAGGTCATCGCCGCGTAGTCCGAGTCTCGTACGGCGATGAACCCGCCGGGCTTCGTGACCCGGCGCATCTCGCGCAGCGCCCGCACCGGGTCGCCGACGTGCTGCAGCACCTGGTGCGCGTGGACCACGCAGAACGTGTCGTCGGGGTAGTCCAGGGCGTGTACGTCGGCGACCGCGAAGTCCACGTTCGCCAGGCCCCGTCCGGCCGCCGTGGCCCGGGCCCGGTCGAGGATCCCCGGCGCGTGGTCGACGCCGGTGACATGCCCGTCGGGGACCAGCGCCGCCAGGTCGGCGGTGATGGTCCCGGGGCCGCAGCCGATGTCCAGGATCTTCATATGGGGCTTGAGCGAACCGAGCAGATGGGCCGCCGAGTTGGCGGCGGTCCGCCAGGTGTGCGAACGCAGCACCGACTCGTGGTGCCCGTGGGTGTAGACGGCGGTCTCCTGCGGCTTCGGCATGGCAACCCCTTCTCGTTCTGCAGTACGCACCACGGTAAGCGCGCGTGCCGAATGATGAGACCTGTGTTTCGCTATGTGGACGGCAGAGGTCAGATCAGGGACCATCCCGGATGCACCGGGCGGTACACGGTCAGCCCCACGGGCAGCTTCTCCACCGTCACCTCGCCCGCCACCGCGGTGACTTCACCGTCGAACGCGAGAGGTGTGCCGGGTGTGACTCCGGCGAGGCGCAGCCGTCGCAGCTTGACCGCCCGGTGGGTCGAGGAGCTGGTCAGCGGGCCCGCCGCGGCGGCCGCCAGCAGCCGTAGCGCGGGCCAGTGGCCGCCGTGCACCACACGCACGTCCAGCAGCCCGTCCGCCAGATCCACGCGCCGTCCGGGCGTGAGACCCACGCGGTGGTAGGTGCAGTTGCCGATGAACAGCAGCCACAACGGCCTGTTCCGGCCGCCGACTTCGACCTCCAGCGGATGCCGGTCCGCGCGCAGCACGCGCAGCGCGCCGAGCACACCGGCGGGCCAGCCGCCGATGCGGTGCGACCACTTGTCCCGCTCGCGCACCAGCTCCGGATAGACGCCCAGGCTGAGCGTGTTGAGGAAGATGCCCTCCTGGTGCCCGGAGACGAACCGGCCCACGTCCACCCGCACGGCCTCGCCATGGCGGACCGCCCGCCCCAGGTCCCGTACGTCCTCCACACCCAGGTCGTAGGCGAAGTGGTTGAGGGTGCCGCCGGGCAGCACCGCGAGCGGCAGGCCGTGGCGCAGGGCGGCCGCGGCGGCCGCGTTCACCGTGCCGTCCCCACCGCACACCCCGAGGGCCAGGGCGCGCGCCGCCGACTTCTCCAACTCGGCGTTCATGTCCTCCGGTTCGCACTCGACGACCTCCGCCTTCGGCAGCGCGTCCCGCAGCGCGCGCCCGGTCGGCGGTGCCCGAGGCCCGGTTGGCCACGACCACCAGGCCGTCGCCGTCGGGCAGCGCCGGGGCGTCCGAGCGCGGCCGGGCCGGCGGGGTGAGCTGGGCGCGCGTCGGCACCAGGCCCCGTACGGCGAACGCGGCGCCCGCGCCGAGAGCGGCTCCCGCGAGGACGTCGCTCGGGAAATGGACGCCGGTGTAGACGCGGGACATGGCGACCGAGAACGCCACCGGCGCGATCACGGCGCCCCAGGCCGGGGACTCCAGGGCCACCCCGGTCGCGAAGGCGGCCGCGGACGCCGAGTGCCCGGACGGGAAGGACGTGGTGATCGGCTGCCGCTTCAGCTGCCGCACGAGCGGGACCGGATCCAGGACGGGCCGGGGGCGGCGCACCGAACGCTTGCCGAGGGTGTTGATGGCCAGGGAGGCCAGGCCCAGGGAGGCGACCCCGCGGGCGGCCGCCCGGCGGGCGCGCGGTGTGCGGACCGCCGACATCGCCGTCGCGGTCGCGAACCACAGCAGCCCGTGGTTCGCGCTCCGGCTCAGCCGTGGCAGCACGCGTTCGGCGCCCGGCCAGTGCCGCTCCGCAGCTGTCTGGAAGAGGCGGGAGTCGAGGCCGAGCAGCCGGTCGCGCAGGGCGTGCCGGCCGGGCTTGGGGACAGTGAGATCGACGTCTGGGCTCATGCCGGGGCGGGTACCCTGAAGTCGCCGTTTCCGTGCGCGGGCGGTGCGAACGAGTGAGAGGAACCCGGAATGCGCCTGCTCCTCGTCCGCCACGGCCAGACCCCGTCCAACGTCGACTTCCTGCTGGACACCGCCGTACCCGGGCCCGGTCTGACCCCGCTCGGGGAGCGGCAGGCCGCCGCCCTGCCCCGGGCGCTCGCGGACGAGGACATCGAGGCCGTCTACGCCTCCACCCTGATCCGTACGCAGCTGACGGCCGCCCCGCTGGCGGCCGCCCGCCGGCACCACGTGCTCGTCCGGGACGGCATCCGCGAGGTGTCCGCCGGGGATCTGGAGATGCTTCCCGGTGACTCGGAGCGCGGCCGGCTCTACATGGAGATCGTGTTCGCGTGGGCGGCCGGCGACACCGGGCTGCGGATGCCGGGCGGGGAGAGCGGCGAAGAGGCGCTGAGGCGCTACGACGCCGTGATCGCCGAGGCCGCGCGGAGCGGCGCCTCGACCGTGGCCATGGTCAGCCACGGCGCGGCGATCCGGATGTGGACGGCCGCCCGCGCCGACAACGTCGACATCCCCTTCGCCGCGGAGCGCCCGCTGGAGAACACCGGTGTGGTGGTCCTGGAGGGCTCTCCGTCCGACGGCTGGAAGGCCCTGTCCTGGGCGGGAGCGGTCGTGGTGCCCGCGGGGGAGGGCGGCCCGACGGGGCGGCCGCAGCCGCTGGGCCGGGGCGCCCCGGCGACGCACCGGCCCAGGCCAGGGGACGCGGCCGGATAACGGTTTGCGCAGGTGGGGGGCGCCCCGCAGAATGCGTCCCCATGGGACATCTGGAAGCCGCGCACCTCGAGTACTACCTCCCCGACGGGAGGGCCCTGCTCGGCGATGTGTCCTTCCGGGTGGGCGAAGGCGCCGCCGTCGCCCTGGTCGGCCCCAACGGCGCGGGCAAGACCACCCTGCTCCGGCTGATCTCCGGCGAGCTGAAGCCGCACGGGGGCACGGTCACGGTGAGTGGCGGCCTGGGCGTGATGCGGCAGTTCGTCGGGTCCGTACGGGACGAGACGACCGTACGCGACCTTCTCGTGTCCGTCGCACCGCCCCGCGTCCGGGAGGCCGCGCGGGCCGTCGACAAGGCCGAGCACGCGATCATGACCGTCGACGACGAGGCCGCCCAGCTGCGGTACGCGCAGGCCCTCGCCGACTGGGCCGAGGTGCGCGGCTACGAGGCCGAGACGCTGTGGGACATGTGCACCACGGCCGCGCTCGGCGTGCCCTACGAGCGGGCGCAGTGGCGGCAGGTGCGCACCCTGTCCGGCGGTGAGCAGAAACGGCTGGTCCTGGAGTCCCTGTTCCGCGGTACCGACGAGGTGCTGCTGCTCGACGAGCCCGACAACTACCTCGACGTACCCGGCAAGCGATGGCTGGAGGAGCGCCTGAAGGAGACCCGCAAGACGGTCCTCTTCGTCTCCCACGACCGCGAACTCCTCTCCCGCGCCGCCGAGAAGATCGTCTCCGTCGAACCCGGCCCGGCCGGCGCCGACGCCTGGGTGCACGGCGGCGGCTTCGCCACCTATCACGAGGCGCGGCGCGAACGCTTCGCCCGCTTCGAGGAGTTGCGCAGGCGCTGGGACGAGAAGCACGCTCAGCTCAAGAAGCTCGTGCTGAACCTCCGTCAGGCCGCTTCCATCAGCCATGAGCTGGCCTCCCGCTACCAGGCCGCCCAGACCCGGCTGCGCAAGTTCGAGGAGGCCGGGCCGCCGCCCGAGCCGCCGCGCGAGCAGGACATCACCATGCGCCTGAAGGGCGGCCGCACCGGCGTACGGGCCGTCACCTGCAAGGGACTTGAGCTGACCGGCCTGATGCAACCCTTCGACCTGGAGGTCTTCTACGGCGAGCGGGTCGCCGTCCTCGGCTCCAACGGCTCCGGCAAGTCGCACTTCCTGCGCCTGCTCGCGGGCGAGGAGGTGGCGCACACGGGGGAGTGGAAGCTCGGCGCCCGGGTCGTACCCGGCCACTTCGCGCAGACCCACGCCCACCCCGAACTGGAGGGCCGCACCCTCCTGGACATCCTCTGGAAGGAGCACTCCCAGGACCGGGGCGCGGCCATGTCCCGGCTGCGCCGCTACGAGCTGACCGGCCAGGCCGAGCAGCCCTTCGACCGCCTCTCCGGCGGCCAGCAGGCCCGGTTCCAGATCCTGCTGCTGGAACTCCAGGGCGTCACCGCGCTGCTCCTCGACGAGCCCACCGACAACCTCGACCTGGAGTCCGCCGAGGCTCTCCAGGAGGGTCTCGAGGCCTTCGACGGGACGGTCCTGGCGGTCACCCACGACCGCTGGTTCGCGCGCTCGTTCGACCGCTATCTGGTCTTCGGCAGCGACGGCCGGGTACGGGAGACACCCGAGCCGGTGTGGGACGAGCGCCGGGTGGAACGCGTCCGGTAGCCACGGAGGCCGGGGGGCCGGAATGTTCGTACAGTGGAGGCAGAAAAGCGACCACGACGAGCGGGGCACCATCATGACCGGAGTCGACCCGGACCGTCTGGACGACCAGCAGCTCATGAAGGAGCTGGAGACGATCCACCGTACGCGCCACGACACCCTGCTGTACGGCTCGAACGACGCACTGCGCGCCCATAACGAGCGCATGGCGCAACTGGAGGGCGAGTATCTGCGCCGCAATCCGCGCCGCCCGGTCGTCGCAGGCCGCACCCGTGAGGGAGCCCGCGAGCGCGGCTGCGGCGGAGCGGCGGTTCCCGGTGTCTGAAGCGCTCTCGGGCATCTGAGGCAGGCGTCCGAGGCGCTCTCGCGCGGGGCTCAGACCGCGGCGAACACGTCGAGGAACGCCTCGCAGAACGCCTCCAGATCACCCGGCTTGCGGCTGGTGACCAGCGTGTTGGGCCCCTCCTCGCAGATCCTGACCCGCTCGTCCACCCAGGTGCCGCCCGCGTTGCGGATGTCCGTGCGCACACTCGGCCACGAGGTCAGCGTCCGCCCGCGCACGACATCGGCCTCCACCAGGGTCCACGGGGCGTGACAGATCGCGGCGACCGGACGTCCCAGGTCGAAGAACTCCTTCACGAACGCCACCGCCTTGCCGTCCATCCGCAGGAAGTCCGGATTGGCCACCCCGCCCGGCAGGACCAGCGCGCCGAACGAGTCCGCCGAGGCCTCGGCGACCACCTCGTCCACGGGGAACCGGTCCGCCCGGTCGAGGTGGTCGAAGGCCTGGATCTCACCGCGCCGCGTCGACACGAGCACCGGCTCGTGACCCGCGTCCAGGACCGCCTTCCAGGGATCCGTCAGCTCCACCTGCTCGACGCCCTCGGGCGCCACGAGAAATGCGATGCGCATGTCGGTCGCTTTCCTTCCCGGTTCAGGTACGGCTCGCCAGCGCCTCGGCCAGTTGCTGGACGTTGGCGTAGCGCGCCCCGCGCGGCAGCCGCCGGACCGCCTGGATCAGCGTGTCGGGCGCCTGCCCCCGGTGCAGGGCGCCGGCCAGCTCGCCCGGTGCCGCGGGGAAGTCGCCGCGCCCCAGATGCCGGGCCAGGTCCAGCCGTACCGTCGCAAGGGGTGGCCGCTCGCTCTTGCCCGGCACCACCGGACCGCGCCAGATCTCGGGGTCGTCCTCGGCGGGGGGCTCCGGGTCCTGCCACTCCTCGGTGCGGGTGGGGTGCCCCGACCTGAGCAGGTCCTGGAGCTCGTGCTTCATCTCGTCGTCCCGGTGAGCGCTCAGCCGGGCGCTGCCTCGCTGCATGGCTCCCTCCAGGGGTACAGGGGGTGCGTGTTCAGGGAGTGTGCTCCGCGTACCCGAACACCGGGCGCCGACACCACACGAACGCGGGTGTTTGCCCCCGGAGGCCACGGGCAGGCGCACAGTCAGTGCTTCGGACAGGAGGCACGTCCGTGGGAGCGGCGAACCAGTCGCCACGGGTGTGTCCGTCCGAGGCCGCCCAGGCGCTCCCACGGTGACCGTCCGACCCAGCAGTCCAGGGGAGTTGCGACGCACCATGCCGAATCGAGCGAGCACGAAGCAGCACCCGCACGACGACGCACCCGACACCGCCCAGGCGTTCCGCGAACTCGCCGTGCTCCCTGCGGGGCCCCGGCGCGACCGGCTCCGCCACGAGATCGTCGAGGCCTGGCTGCCCATGGCCGACCGGATCGCGGGACGGTTCCGCAGCCGCGGCGAGAGCTTCGAGGACCTGCGCCAGGTCGCCGCCCTCGGTCTCGTCAAGGCCGTGGACCGGTTCGACCCCGGGCGCGGCAAGGCCTTCGAGAGCTACGCGGTGCCCACGGTCACCGGTGAGATCAAGCGGCACTTCCGCGACCACATGTGGACCCTGCACGTGCCGCGCCGGGTCCAGGACCTGCGCAATCGGGTCCGCTTCGCCTGCCGGGACCTCTCGCAGACCGGCGCGGGGCCGCGGCCCGCCGTCGCCGAGATCGCCGAGTACACCGACCTGAGCGAGGACGACGTCCGGGTCGGACTCGAGGCGCTGGACAGCTTCACCGCGCTGTCCCTTGACGCGGAGCTGCCCGGCAGCGGGGACGGGTACTCGCTGGCCGACGCCCTCGGTTCGGCCGACCCCGCCATCGACACGGTCGTGGACCGGGAGGCCGTCAAGCCCCGGCTGGCCGCCCTGCCCGAGCGCGAGCGGGTCATCCTCTACATGCGGTTCTTCGGGGACATGACACAGGGCAGGATCGCCGAGCAGCTGGGCATCTCGCAGATGCACGTGTCCCGGCTGATCAGCCGGTGCTGCGAGCGACTGCGCGACCAGGTGATGCGGGACGTGGACGTCACCCGATAGGCCGGTCGGGTTCCCGCGAATGGGGTCCGGCCGCGCGCGAGGCGCGGCCCGGCGGGCTGTGATGGCTGCGGGAGGTACGACCTAGGTGCCCCCGCAGCCGTCCGTCTGAGGAGCCCGTCCCATGCGACGCACCGCTCGTGCCCTGCCCGTGGCCGCCCTGGCCGCGGCCGCCCTCGGCATCGCGATACCGACCGCCCGGGCCGACCCCGCCGCGGAGGTCAGCCCGGGCAGCGTCCGCCCCGGTGACAGCGTCACCGTCGCCGTCACCTGCGATGCGGTCGAGGGAACCGCCCCGGAGACGATCGACGCCTCCTCGCCCGCCTTCGAGGGGGGAACGGTGCGGCTGCGCCGGGTCACCGCCACGGACGGCCGTACGGCTGGGACCGCCGGGACCGCGTATCGGGGTACCGCTCGGATTGCCTCTGGCGAGGACGGCCAGAGCGATGCGGACGCGGCAGGGCAGGACGCCGCGGGGACGGCGGTCGACGGTACGTGTCCCGGCGCGGCCGGTGCGCGGGGGCAGGCCTGGAGCGCGGAGGTCTCGATGCCCCGCGCCGACGTCGACACCGATGTCGCCGCCGATGCCGATGCCGACGGCACCGTCGTAGGCCCGGGCACGGTCAAGGGTGCCGATTCCGGTGCGGGCATCGACGACACCGTGCCGTGCGACGACGCGAAGGCCTGCGGTGCGTCGCAGGCGTGCGGGGACGACCAGGGGCGGGAGTGCGGGCAGTCCCAGCCCGCGGGGGACGGCCGGGAGACTTCCACGGACGGCCGGAAGACATCGGGCGATGGCCGGGAGACGTCGGGCGATGGCCGGGAGACGTCGGGCGATGGCCGGGAGACGTCGGGCGATGGCCGGGAGACGTCGGGTGACGGCCATGAGTCGTCGGGTGACGGCCATGAGTCGTCGGGTGACGGCCGGGAATCCTCCGGGGACGGCTGGGAGCCCTCCGGGGACGGGCGGCAGTGCGGGGAGTCCGGGCAGTCCGGGGGTGCATCCTGTAGCGACGGCGGGCGTACGTGCTCCGAGTCCCGGGGCGACTCCACCTGCGGCCCGGCCGTCATCCAGCAGGGTGTGGACGCTGGGGAGGGCGGCGCCTTCAACGGGTCCGTTCCGGTGCTGGTCGTCGGCGGACTGCTGATCGCGGGCGCGCTCGGTGCGGCCGTGCACCGACTGGTAGGGGACCGGGAGCGGGCCGGGGACGGCTGACACCGGCCGAGGCAGCGGCCGACGGCAGAGCACGGACCGTACGGACGGCACAGGGCACCACGGACTGCGCGGAGGCGGACATGCGGCGGACGCACCTTGAAGGCCACGGCCCCGTCCGCTACGGGCCGCCCCTGCCCGACGACGGACTGCCCGTCCTGCCGGAGCTCTCCGCCGTGCTCACCGCGGCGGCGAACCGTCCCGGGGAGGAGCCGGTCGGCGGCGGCCCCGAGCTCCTGGAGGCGGCCGGCGGCTACTGGGCGCGGCGCGGGCTGCCCACCGGGACGGACCGCGTGGCGGCCGGGCCCGGAGCGCCGTCGCTGCTGCTCGCCCTGACCGCCGCGCTCGGCGGTGACGTCCTGGTGCCCAGGCCCTGCGCGGCCTGGTGGGCACCGTACGCGCGGCTGCTGGGCAGACCCGTCTTCCACGTGGCCACACCGGCCGAGTGCGGCGGCGTACCGGACCCGTACGCCCTGCTGGAGACCGTGCGCCGGGTCCGCGCCGAGGGCGGCGACCCGCGGCTGCTCGTGCTCTCCGTCGCCGACGACCCGACCGCCACCGTCGCACCGCCCGAGCTGCTGCACGAGACAGTCGAGGCCGCCGAGGGCGAGGGACTGCACCTGGTCAGCGACGAGACGTGGCGCGACACCCTGCACGACCCGCACGGCACCGTGCTGCTCAGCCCCGCCGAGATGCTCCCCGAGCGCGTCACCGTGGTCAGCGACCTGGCGGGCGCGCTGCTGCCGCCGGGCTGGCCCGCGGCCGTCGCCCGCTTTCCCGAGGGAGACACCGGGGAGGCGCTGCACGCGCGCGTGCTGGACGTGCTCACCGCACTGGGGGCGCGTGTCGCCGGACCGGTCGCGGCCGCCGCCGGGTACGCGCTCGGCGAACCCGAGCCGGTCACCGTACGCCGCGACGCCGCCGTACGCCTGCACGCGCGCGTGGCCGCCGCCGTGCACGCCGCGGTCGTCGCCGCGGGCGCCCTGTCCCGTCCGCCGCAGGCCGGCCGCCACCTGTACGTCGACCTCGGTGAGCTGCGCTCCGCGCTCGGTGCGCACGACGTCGGCGACGCACAGGAGTTGGAGGACTTCCTCACGGCCCGGCTCGGCATGTTCGCGCCCGGCGGCCACCGCTTCGGCGACGACCTCGGGGCGCTGCGCGTGCGGCTGTCCACGGGGCCGCTGCTGGGCGGTACGGACGAGGAACGCACGGAATGCCTCATGTCACCCTCACCGTTGGAACTGCCACACGTGCAACGCGCGTTGATCTCCTTGAGGTCGGTCTTCGACGATCTCCGCGACGACGCTCAGCGATGGGAGCCTCCTCGATGACGCAGCAGACGCAGCCGCCCGGGACCACCGCCACGACGACGACCAGGGAAGCCGACGTTCCGCCGGCCCCGGCGGCCCCGCCCGCCCCCACCTCCTTCGCGCCTCCGTTCCCGCCTCTCGCCGACCCCCGTCCCCTGGGCGAACTCCGGTTCTGGCCACGGACCTTCCACGACCGGCTCAGCGCACCCCTGCCCGGCTTCAAGGCCATCGCCCGCTTCGCCCGCGAGGGTTCCGTACGACCCGGACCCGAGGGCCTCGCCGACATCCCGCACCTCCCCTTCGAACCCGGCCCGC
The DNA here is from genome assembly GCF_025642155.1 of Streptomyces sp. HUAS 15-9. Lineage (NCBI taxonomy): Bacteria > Bacillati > Actinomycetota > Actinomycetes > Kitasatosporales > Streptomycetaceae > Streptomyces > Streptomyces qianjiangensis. The sequence continues at coordinate 7,346,891 of NZ_CP106798.1, forward strand.
TGCCCCGCACCGACGCCCGCACGGTCGCCGTCACCTGGGCGGGCCACGCCAGTTGGGTCCTGCGAACAGGCGGGCTCACCGTCCTCACCGACCCGGTCTGGTCTCGCCGGATCCTCGGCACCCCGGCCCGGGTCACCCCCGTCGGGGTCGCCTGGGAGGCGCTGCCGCGCGTCGACGCCGTGGTGATCAGTCACAACCACTACGACCACCTGGACGCCCCGACCCTGCGCCGGCTCCCGCGCGACACACCGGTGTTCGTCCCGGCCGGCCTCGGCAGCTGGTTCCGCCGCCGCCGGTTCACCGTCGTCACCGAGCTCGACTGGTGGGAGGCGGCCGAACTGTCCGGCGTCCGCTTCGACTTCGTGCCCGCCCACCACTGGTCCAAGCGCACCCTCACCGACACCTGTCACAGCCTGTGGGGCGGCTGGGTGCTCACCGCCCCGGGCGGACAGCGCGTCTACTTCGCGGGTGACACGGGATACGGCCACTGGTTCTCCCGTATCGGCCGCCGCTACCCGGGCATAGACCTCGCGCTGCTCCCCATCGGCGCCTACGACCCGCGCTGGTGGCTGAGCGACGTCCACTGCGACCCGGAGGAGGCCGTCCGCGCCGCCCGCGACCTGGGCGCGCGCCGCATGGCGCCCATGCACTGGGGCACGTTCGTGCTCTCCGCCGAGCCGGTCCTGGAGCCGCTCACCCGGGTGCGGGCCGCGTGGGCGTCGGCGGGCCTGGACCGCGAGGCCCTGTGGGACCTGCCGGTGGGAGGTTCACGGGTACTGGGCTAGCCCGACGGCGGTGCAGCCACCCGGGGTGCGGGGCGCGGGGCGCGGCCCCGCCTTCCGGGCGAGGCGTCCTCACCCCGACCGCTGGACCGGCGGAGCCTTCCGCAGGCGCCGCCAGGCACTCGGCGTCACGCTGATGAGCAGCGTCAGCGCGATGGCCGCGACCACGCCCTGCCACGGCTCCGGGAAGAGCGAACCGCCGAGGATCCCGATCAGCTGGTAGGTCACCGCCCAGGCCAGACACGCCGGCAGGTTGCCGCGGGCGAAGCGGCGCAGCGGCCAGTCGGCGAGCAGACAGGCCAGCATCACCGGGATACGGCCCGCCGGCACCAGCCGCGACAGCACGAGCATCGCCACGCCGTGCTCCGCGAGCTTCCCCTGTGCCTGCGTCAGCCGGTCCTCGGGCGCCCGCGCGCGGATCGCGGCCAGCCACCGCGACCCGTTCTTCGAGCCCATCCCGCGCCGCCCCAGCAGATACAGCGCCCCGTCCCCCAGGAACGCGGCCAGCGACGCCGTCACGAACACCAGCGCCAGCGAGAAGGGCGCCGTCTGATGGAACGCCACCACCGCCGCCGAACTCACCAGCGCCCCGGTCGGCACCACCGGCACCAGCGCCCCGATCAGCACCAGCAGGAACAGCGACGGATAGCCGATCGCCTGCTGGGTGGACTCCGGCGGCACGGCCGCTCTCGCGGCGTCGGCGAGCCAGTTCACCGCGCGACCTCCAGGCGCACACCCTCCCCGTGCCCGAGTTTGTGCACCGTCACTTGAGGCGCGTACTCGGCAGCCAGGCGCACGAACTCATCACCCGGCGCATGGAATTCATGGGGGCGCACGGCATCCATGCCGATCGGCCAGTACGTGCCGTAGTGCACCGGAACCGCGCTGCGCGGCGCGAGCCGGGCCAGCGCCTGGGCGGCCCGTCCCGCGTCCAGATGCCCCGGGCCGAGGTACGGCCCCCAGCCGCCGACCGGCAGCAGCGCCACGTCCACCGGCCCGACCTCCTCGGCCATGGAGTCGAACAGTCCGGTGTCCCCGGCGAAGTAGGTCCGTGCCTCGCCCTCGACGACATACCCCAGGGCGGGGGAGCGGTGCGGGCCGATCGGCAGCCGCCGCCCGTCGTGACGTGCGGACACCGCCCTGACGACCAGGTCACCGACCACGGTCTCGTCCCCGGGGGCCACCTCGGCGAGGCGCAGATGGGTGAGCCGGCGCAGCCCCGGTACCGCCCGTGGTGCGCCCCGGGGCACGAGCAGGCGCGTGCCCGGGGCGAGCCGGGCCAGCGAGGGCAGATGCAGATGGTCGGCGTGCAGATGCGAGACGAGTGCCACGTCCGCGCGGCGGGCGTCGGGGGCGGGCGGCGCACCCCGGCGGCGGCGTAGGTGCGCGAGTCTGTTCGCGAACAGAGGATCGGTGAGTACACGTATGTTCGAGTCGACTACCGTGCAGGTGGCGTGACCCCACCAGGTGATCTCCACCGGCACCCTCTTCGCCTCCTTCGCGCGACTCCCCGAAGCCTACGGGCAGGAGTAGGGTCGGCGGCGAAACCCGGAGGTGAGGGGGACACCATGGGACCGGTTCGGGTCACGGCGATCGCCAGTCTGACGCCGCTCGAGGAGCTGGAGGCGGATCCCTTCCTCGTGGATTCCCGCAGTCAGCACGCGATGTGCGCCCGCTGGGCCGCCGAGCGCGGCTATGTCGTGGCGCGGGAGCTGCTGGTGCGTGGCTTGCGGCCCGACCACTGCGTGCTGTGGGACGGGGTCCGGCCCGGGGTGGACCTGTTCGTCGCGCCCAGCCGGCGGGTGCTGGAGAGCGCCCTGTCCTCCGCCGACGAGTTCACCGCGGAATGCGCCCGGCGCGGGGTGCGGGTCGAGACGGTCGGCTGCGCGGAACCGCTGTACGACGCCCAGATGAAGGCCCGTGTCCACCGGCGCCTGTCGATGCCGACCGCGGGGTACGACGGCCGCTAGAAGCCGGGATGATCCGGACCACACCCCCTGGGTCCTGCGGCGAAGGTCCCTGATGTCCGGCCCGCCCCCCTGTGACAAGGTGGAGCAAGGCCCGCGCCGGTGACGGGCCGGGACGTGAGGTGTGCGGGGCGTGCGTGGCGGGCATTGGCGGCGGATCGCCAGTCAGGTCGGGCGGAGCGTCACGGTGTGGGCGGTCTCCACCCTCACCATGCTCGTGCTCGCCGGAATCCTGCCCGACTTCCAGCTCCAGTCCGCCGACGGCGACAGCGCCACCCGCATCGCCGTCACCGCCGCCCTCGGCGCCGGCGCCTTCGGCATCCTGTCGGCCGTGGTCTGGCCGCTCCTGGTACGGCTGCTGCTGCTCGTGCCCGCCCTCGTCCTCGGCCTGCTGGTCTTCTTCCTCAACGGCTCCCTGCTGCTCGTCGCGCTGCGCATCAACCCCTCCGGCAGCAGCGAGGCCGCCCCCGAGACCGCCGTCATCGTGGCCGCCGTGATGTCCGCCGTCGCCTCCGCCACCGGCGCCGCCCTCGCCGTCCGCGACGACGACGCCTACCGGCGCAGGCTCTACCGGCTCGCCGACCGCCGCCGCAGCTCCCACCCGCCCTGCCCGGCCACCCCCGGCACCGTCCTCGTCCAGCTCGACGGCGTCGGCCATGACGTCCTCGCCGACGCCGTCCGCAAGGGACTCATGCCCACCGTCGCCCGCTGGACCGGCGCCGCCGACGGCCGGCCGCCCACCCACCGGCTCACCCCCTGGCGCACCGACTGGTCCAGCCAGACCGGCGCAAGCCAGCTCGGCATCCTGCACGGCTCCACCTTCGACGTCCCCGCGTTCCGCTGGTACGAGAAGGACAGCCACGAGGTGATGGTCTGCAACCGCCCGACCAGCGCCGCCGAGCTCCAGCGCCGCGCCGTCGAGCGCACCCGTGACGGCGGACTGCTCTCCGTGGACGGCGCCAGCCGCGGCAACCTGTTCAGCGGCGGCGCCGGCGAACAGGCCCTCGTCCTGTCCATCGCCACCCGCCGCCGTGGCCGCGAGAACCGCTCCCGGGCCGGCTACTTCGCCTACTTCTCCGACCCGGCCAACGCCGTCCGCACCGCGCTCTCCTTCGCCGCGGAGGCCGGCCGGGAGATCGGCCAGTCCACCCGGGCCCGGACACGGGGGCAGCGGCCGCGCGTCAAACGCGGTGGGCTCTACCCCTTCGTCCGGGCCTTCGCGACCGTCGTCGAACGGGACGTCGTCGTCGCCGCGGTGATGGGCGACCTGCTCGCCGGACGCACCGCCGTCTACGCCGACCTCGTCGCCTACGACGAGGTCGCCCACCACTCCGGGCCGCGCAGCCGTGACACCGAGAAGGTGCTGCAGCGCCTGGACCGGTGCCTCGCCCTCATCGAGAAGGTCGCCGAACACGCCCCGCGCCCCTACCGCATCGTCGTGCTCTCCGACCACGGCCAGAGCCCCGGCGAGACCTTCCACGCCCGCTACGGCCTCACCCTCGGCGACCTGGTCCGCGCCGGCAGCGGACTGCCCGTACCCCGCCGGGCCGAGCGCACGCTTCCCCAAGCTCTCGGCTTCGCTCGACCAGGGGAGACCCCAACCGGCGCCGAGGCACGAGCCGCCGTACGCGCGGCCCTGCGCAGGCCCGTCGAGGAGCGCGGTGAACGCCACCGCCCCGCCGGCCGCCACTCGGAACCGATCGTGCTCGCCTCCGGCAACCTCGGCCTGGTCTCCTTCCCGGACGTGCCGCACCGCATGACCAAGGAGGAGATCGACGCCCGGCACCCCGCCCTGCTCACCACCCTGGCCAACCACCCCGGCATCGGGTTCCTGCTGGTGCGCAGCGAGCGGCACGGCGGGCTCGTCCTCGGCGCGAACGGCGCGGAGATCCCGCTGGACCGGCTCGACACTCACCCCGGCCCGCTGGCCTGCTTCGGCCCCGGCGCCGCCGACGCCGTCCGCCGCACCCACTCCTTCCCGCACACCGCCGACATCATGGTCAACTCCTGGTACGACCCCGCCACCGGCGAAGTCCTCGCCTTCGAGGAGCAGATCGGCTCCCACGGCGGACTCGGTGGCGCCCAGGCGAAACCGTTTCTGCTGTCGCCCCTCGCGCTGTCCGCGCCCGCCGACGACGGACAGGAACCGGCCGGCGCCGAGCAGGTGCACCGCGTGCTGCGCCGCTGGCTGCGCGAGGAGAACGGCCCCCAGGTGCCGCTCACCCCTCGGGCCGAGGAGGAGCGGGCCGCCTGAAAATCGGCTGCGCCCGAGGGGACACGCGCCCACACTGTTCGAGTCGCCCACCCTCGAACCTCCCCAAGGAGCCTCGGTCTTGCAGGCTGCCGTCACGGTCACCCCTGCCCGTCTCCCCGAGCTGCTGCTCGGCCTCGCCACCGTCCGCCCCGTCTTCATCTGGGGTGCCCCCGGCATCGGAAAGTCCTCCCTGGTCCGGGAGTTCGCCGCATCGCTGGGCCTGGACTGCGTGAGCCTGCTCGGCACCCAGCTCGCCCCCGAGGACCTGATCGGTGTCCCGCAGATCCGCGAGGGACGGTCGGTGTTCTGCCCGCCGGAGGCGATCGCCCGCGACGAGCCGTACTGCCTGTTCCTGGACGAGCTGAACGCGGCCACGCCGGATGTGCAGAAGGCGTTCTACTCGCTGATCCTGGACCGCCGCATCGGCACCTACGAGCTGCCCAAGGGCTCGATCGTCGTCGGCGCCGGAAACCGTGCCACCGACAACGCCCTCGCCCGGCCCATCGCCTCCGCCCTCGTCAACCGGCTCGCGCACGTCCACCTGGAGGCATCCGCCCGGGACTGGCTCGCCTGGGCCGCGGGCAACGGCATCCACCCCTGGATCGTGGACCACGTCACCGACCGGCCCGACCATCTGTGGTCCAAACCGCCGAAGACCGAGGAGCCGTTCTCCACCCCGCGCTCCTGGCACATGCTCTCCGACGCGCTGCACTCCTTCGGCCGGGACCTCGACGAGGAGACCCTCAAGGTCCTCGCCCACGGCATGCTGACGCCCGCCCACGCGACCGCCTTCTGCGGCTACGTCAAGATCGTCCGCAGCCGTTTCGGTATCGAGGCGATCCTCAAGGGCGACGCCCGCTGGCCGGACCGCGTCGAGGACCGCGACCTGCTGTACTACCTCGCGGAGTCGTTCCGCGGCCGCCTCGTCAAGGAACTGCCCGTCAGCAAGGAGCACATGTCGGCCAACGGACGGCAGACCGCGTACCGCGCCAAGTCCCTGCTCGTGCAACTCGCCGAGATCTCCGTCGAGGTCGCACAGAGCGTCATCGCCGCCGACACCGACGGGAACCCCGTCCTGCCTGCCTGGTTCCTGATCGAGGCGGCCCGGGACATGCCCCGGCTGGTGGAGGCGCGTCGATGAGTCGGGCTCGTGGGGTGAAGGCGAGGAAGAAGGATCCGGCGGGCGTGGCGCTGTTGCGGGCCGACCCGGCCCTGCGCGCGGTGGAGTTCACCCTCTGCCGCCACCCGGACTGCGGGCTTGGGTCGCATGACGGACTTGTCCGCGCCGATGCCGACGGTGACCGCGTTCTGCCCGCGTGGTTCCTGATCGAGGCGGCTCGGGACATGCCGCGGTTGGTGGAGGTGCGCCGATGAGCCGGGCCCGCGCGGCAAAGCAACAGAAGAAGAAGGATCCGGCGGCGGAGGAGTTCGCGGCGGGCGTGGCGTTGCTACGGGCCAACCCGGCCCTGCGTGCCGTGGAGTTCACGATCTGCAGCGGCTTCCTGCCCGGCGGGCTGGTCGAGGAGATCCGCGCGCTCAGCCATCCGCCGCTGCCCTGGGACGCACAACTCGCCCGCTGGTTCGACGAGTTCGTCCCGCGTCCGGAGGCGGTGCGGTCGTACGCCCGCCCCTCGCGCCGGCAGTCGTCCACCCCCGACATCCCGCGCCCGGGCCGCTGGTTCCCGCCCGAGGAGGTCGCCCGCTGCACCTTCGGCGTCGTCCTGGACACCTCTGGCTCCATGGACCGTACGCTGCTCGGCAAGGCGCTCGGCGCGATCGCCTCGTACGCCGAGGCCCGCGACGTACCCGCCGCCCGGGTGGTCTTCTGCGACGCCGCCCCGCACGACGCCGGCTATCTGCCGGTCACCGAGATCGCCGGCCGGGTACGGGTGCACGGCCGCGGCGGTACGGTCCTGCAGCCCGGGATCGACCTGCTGCACCGGGCGGACGACTTCCCGCCCGGCGCCCCGGTACTGGTCATCACCGACGGCTGGTGCGACGTGCTGCGCGTGCGGCGTGAGCACGCCTATCTGATCCCGCAGGGCGGCCGACTGCCGTTCACCCCGCGTGGGCCCGTCTTCAGGGTGCGCTGAGTCCGGATGTGATCGGATGGGAGACGCAGAACCCGGAATGGGGCTCCCACGCGAAAGGAACAACCGTGGCCACCACGCGCACCGCACACACCGTCTGGGAAGGCAACCTGATCGAGGGCAACGGTGTCGTCACCTTCGACTCCTCCGGCATCGGCCAGCAGCCGGTGTCGTGGCCGTCGCGCGCGGAGAAGGCGAACGGCAAGACCAGCCCCGAGGAGCTGATCGCCGCCGCCCACTCCAGCTGCTTCGCCATGGCTCTGTCGCACGGCCTGGCCGGCGCCGGCACCCCGCCCACCAAGCTCGTCACCTCGGCGGACGTCACCTTCCAGCCGGGTGAGGGCATCACCGGCATCCACCTCACCGTCGAGGGCACCGTCCCCGGTCTGGACGAGGACGGCTTCGCCGCGGCCGCCGCGGACGCCAAGAAGAACTGCCCGGTCAGCCAGGCCCTGACCGGCACCACCATCACCCTGTCGGCGAAGCTGGCCTGACCCGCGCCACGTCCCTGGATGCCGCGTCCCCGCAGGGCGCGGCATCGCCGTTTCCGGGTACCCGGCATTGACAACGGCCCGCTCAAGTTTTGTGCTGGAGTCGGGAAACAACGGGCGGAAGGGGACAGCAATGGCACGCGCGGTCGGGATCGATCTCGGCACGACGAACTCGGTGGTCGCCGTCCTGGAGGGCGGCGAGCCCACCGTCGTCGCCAACGCCGAGGGGGCGAGGACCACGCCGTCGGTCGTGGCCTTCGCCAAGAACGGCGAGGTACTGGTCGGCGAGGTCGCCAAACGGCAGGCCGTGACGAACGTGGACCGTACCGCCCGCTCGGTGAAGCGGCACATGGGCGACGGAGCCTGGCGCTTCCCGGACAGCGGCTCCGTCGACGGCACCCGCTACCGGGCCCAGGAGCTGTCGGCACGGGTGCTGCAGAAGCTGAAGCGGGACGCGGAGGCCTACCTCGGCGAGGACGTCACCGACGCGGTGATCACCGTACCGGCGTACTTCGACGACTCCCAGCGGCAGGCGACCAAGGAGGCCGGGGAGATCGCCGGTCTGAAGGTGCTCAGGATCATCAACGAGCCCACGGCCGCCGCCCTTGCCTACGGCCTCGACCGCGGCGAGGAGCAGACCGTCCTCGTCTTCGACCTCGGCGGCGGCACCTTCGACGTCTCCCTGCTGGAGATCGGCGACGGCGTCATCGAGGTGAAGGCCACCAACGGCGACACCCACCTCGGGGGCGACGACTGGGACCAGCGGATCGTGGAACACCTGGTCAAGCGGTTCAAGGGGCAGTACGGCATCGACCTGGGCAACGACAAGATGGCGCTGCAGCGGCTGCGCGAGGGCGCCGAGAAGGCCAAGATCGAGCTGTCGAGCTCGACCGAGACGACGATCAACCTCCCCTACATCACCGCCTCCGCCGAAGGCCCCCTCCATCTGGACGAGAAGCTGACCCGCGCCCAGTTCCAGGAACTCACCGCCGATCTGCTCGACCGCTGCAAGACCCCTTTCCACCAGGCGGTCAAGGACGCCGGTATCAAGCTGTCCGCGGTCGACCACGTCATCCTGGTCGGCGGCTCGACCCGGATGCCCGCCGTCACCGACCTGGTCAAGGAGCTCACCGGCAAGGACCCGCACAAGGGCGTCAACCCCGACGAGGTCGTGGCGGTCGGCGCCACGCTGCAGGCCGGCGTGATCCGCGGCGACGTCAAGGACGTGCTCCTGCTGGACGTCACCCCGCTGTCCCTGGGCATCGAGACCAAGGGCGGCATCATGACGAAGCTCATCGAGCGCAACACCACGATCCCGACCCGTCGTTCGGAGATCTTCACCACCGCCACCGACAACCAGCCCTCGGTCGGCATCCAGGTCTACCAGGGCGAGCGGGAGATCGCCGCCTACAACAAGAAGCTCGGCGTCTTCGACCTCACCGGCCTGCCGCCCGCCCCGCGCGGAGTCCCGCAGATCGAGGTGGCCTTCGACATCGACGCCAACGGGATCATGCACGTCTCGGCGAAGGACCTGGCCACCGGGCGCGAGCAGAAGATGACGGTCACCGGCGGCTCGGCCCTCCCGAAGGACGACATCGACCGCATGATGCGGGAGGCCGAACAGTACGCCGAGGAGGACCGCAGCCGCCGCGAGGCCGCCGAGACCCGCAACCAGGCCGAACAACTCGTCTACCAGACCGAGAAGTTCATCCGGGACAACGAGGACCGGGTGCCCGCCGAGACGAAGTCCGAGGTCGAGTCGGCGGCCACGGAGGTGAAGACCCTCCTTGAGCAGAACGCCGATACGGCCGCCCTGCGCGCCGGCGTCGAGAAACTCGCCTCCGTGAGCCAGAAGATGGGGCAGGCCATGTACGCCCAGGCCCAGCAGCAGACTCCGCCTCCCGGGGAGAGCGCCGCACCGCCGCAGGACGAGGAGGGCGTGGTCGACGCGGAGATCGTCGACGACGAACGGGACGCGAAGGGCGGTGCCGCGTAACGCACTACGTCGTCGGCAGCGTCGCGCAGACCGCGTCCAGTACGGACGCGTACGGCGTACCGAACTCCGTCAGCCGGGAGCGGAGCCCCTCCAGCGCGTCGCGGTGTTCCGTGAGCAGTTCCGTGCTGCCGGTCCGGGCGGTGCACTCCAGCACCGCCGGGAGGAAGTCCGGCAGCTCCTCGCCGCTGAACTCCAGGCCGTGCTCCCGGTAGACGTCCTCGAACCGGTCCAGGGACCCGCCCCGCCGCCCGATGCAGCCGTTGTTCCACCGGCTCAGATACAGACCGTGCCGGTGCCCGAGCCCGAAGACCCGCACATAGTGCTCGGTCAGTTCGCACAGCGGGGTCACCGCCGCGTAGTCGCTGAACTCCCGCAGCTGCGGCGCGGCTTCGCGCAGCAGCGGCAGCCGGGCGACGAAGTCGTCGTCCGGATACGTCAGGCAGAGCGCAGCCGCCTGGTACAGGACCGCGTCCGAGGGCATCCGGCCTCCTTCGCGTCGTCGGAGGCCGGCCGCCGCTCGCGGTCGGACACGCGCGCTCCCTTGCTCGCCCTTGGTTCCAACCTAGGGGCGAGAAGGGATGCGCACCTGTCCGCCGCACCCGTCCGGGTCAGGGCTTGCGCGCGACCCCCGCGTACACGGGCACGACGCCCTCCGCCTGTGCCGCCACGTCCTCCGGATCCGGCCGCCAGCCGTAGACGGGGATGACCCCGGGGCCGAGCAGCTCCAGGCCGTCGAAGAACCTGGCGAACTCCGTCAGCGTACGGGGATAGAACGGCGTGCCGCTCCTGCGGAACAGCTCCTCCGCGCGGGCCACGCCCTCGGGGCTGATGTCCTGCGTGACCTGGGAGAGGATCAGATAGCTCCCCGGGGCGAGCCGCGCGACGTACCGCTCGATCAGGCCGTACACGTCGTCCTCGTCACCCAGATAGTGGGTGAGCGCCACCAGCGACAGCGCGACGGGCCGGCCGAAGTCCAGGGACTCACCGGCCAGCCGCAGGATGGCGTCGGGGTCACGGACATCGGCGTGGACGTAGTCCGTGCTGCCCTCGGCGGAGCCCTTCAGCAGCGCCTCGGCGTGCCGCAGCACGATCGGGTCGTTGTCCGCGTACACCACCTTCGACTCCGGAGCCGCACCCTGCGCCACCTGGTGCAGATTGGGCTCGGTGGGAATGCCGGTGCCGATGTCCAGGAACTGACGGATCCCGGCCTCGGCCGCCGTACGCACGGCCCGGTGCATGAACCGCCGGTTGGCACGCGCCCCGCGCACCGCCGTGCCGTCCGCGGCCAGGATCTTCCGCGCCAGCTCCTCGTCCACCGGGTAGTTGTCCTTGCCGCCCAGCCACCAGTCGTACACACGCGCGGGATGCGGCCTGCTCGTGTCGATGGTGATGCGCCCGGCCTCGGATTCGCTCATGCGGTGTCTGCTCCGTCCTCAGAGGTTCTCTCGGTACTCACGAAGGATCTTCTCGGTGCGATGCGCGGACGCGGCTCGCGCCGTCATGTGGTCCAGCACCTCCAGGTGCGCCCCGACCTCCGAGCGCGAGTCCAGATACAGGGCGCCGGTCAGATACTCCGTGAAGACCATGTCCGGCAGCTCGGGCTCCGCGAACCGGAACAGCGTGAAGGGGGCGTACGTCCCCGGATGCGGGCCCGCGGCGAACTCGGCCAGCTGGAGGGTGATCCGGTCCCGCGCCGCGTACTCCAGCAGCTTGTCCAGCTGGTCGCGCATCACCTCGGCGTGCGGGCTCACCGGGCGCCGCAGCACCGTCTCGTCCATGATCACCCACAGATGGGGTGGGTTCTCCCGTTCCAGCAGGCTCTGCCGGGCCATGCGCAACGACACATGGCGCTCGATCGTCTCCGGGCCGCAGCTGCCTATCGTCCCGGCCTCCAGCACCGCACGCGCGTAGTCCTCGGTCTGCAGCAGGCCGGGCACGAAGTGCGGCTCGTAGGAGCGGATGATCCGGGCGGCGCCCTCCAGGCTCACATACAGGCTGAACCAGTCCGGCAGCACATCGTGGAACCGCTGCCACCAGCCCGGCTGGTTGGCCTCCTCGGCCAGCTCCACGAACGCGGCCGCCTCCTCGTCGGCGACGCCGTACGTCGTGAGCAGCACCTGCACATAGGGGATCTTCAGCGCGACCTCGGCCATCTCCATCCGCCGTACGGTCGCCGGAGCCACCCGCAGTACCCGGGCGGCCTCCTCGCGCTTGAGGCCGGCCGCCTCGCGCAGCTCCTGCAGCCGCTTCCCGAGCACCACCTGGCCCACGGTCGGCGCAGCACGCCGCTCACTCACGCCACGCCTCCCCTACGCGCCGAGTTATGCGTGCAGTGTGTCACGCGATGCCGTATCGCACACGTGCCCGACGCAGACGCACGCGTCACATGCCCGTCAACCCGCCGCCGAATGCAGGTACTTGGCGGTGGCCGGGTCGGCGGGCAGGAACGTCTCGATCGCCAACTCGGCCACGGTCACGTCCATCGGCGTGTTGAACGTGGAGATCGACGACACGAACGACAGGATCCGCCCCTCGTGCTCGATCCGCATCGGCAGCGCGAAGTACGCGACGGGCTCGGCCGGTTCGTCCGCGGGCGCGCTCTGCGGCACGGGGTAGGCCGCGACTTCCTCGTACAACTCCCGCAACGCGTCCGAGCGATGAAGGGCGATCTGCCGCTCCATCTGTGCCAGCAGATGACCGCGCCACTCGCGCAGATTGCGGATGCGCGGCGCCAGACCCTCCGGATGCAGCGTCAGCCGCATCGCGTTCGGCGCGGACGACATCAGGGACTCCGGTACGCCGTCGAGCAGCATGGAGATGCCCCGGTTGGCGGCGACGACCGTGTACGTGGCGTCGACGACCAGCGCCGGATACGGCTCGTAACCCCGGATCAGCCGCTCCATCCCGTCCCGCAGCGCGTCCAGCGCCGGGTCGTCCAGCGGGGTCTCGGGATAGCGCGGGGCGTAACCGGCCGCCAGCAGCAGCGCGTTGCGCTCCCGTACCGGCACGTCCAGGTGCTCGGCCAGGCGCAGCACCATCTCCTCGCTCGGGCGTGAACGGCCCGTCTCGATGAAGCTGATGTGCCGCGCCGACGAGTCGGCACGCAGTGCCAGTTCCAGCTGACTGACCCGGCGCCGCTCCCGCCAGGCACGGAGCAGCGGACCCACACCTCTTTCGTAGGGGGCAGGGGCGGTGGCGGACGGGGCGGGGCCGGACGCGACACTGGTCATACGGACGACCGTAGTCGAGGAGTGTGCGCATGAACGATCCCTGGAAGCCGTCCTGGGAGGCCATGGCGGTGTACCGGGCCCGGGTCCGCGGCTGCCTCCTGGGCGGCGCCCTCGGTGACGCCCTCGGCTATCCCGTGGAGTTCTCCTCCCTCGACCGGATCCGCGCGGCCCACGGCGAACGCGGGGTGACCGGTCTCGTACCCGGCGCGCACGGCGTGGTGGGCCGGATCAGCGACGACACCCAGATGACCCTGTTCACCGCCGAGGCCCTCGTCCGGGCCCACGCACGCGAACGCACCAAGGGCATCGGCGGCGCCTGGTCCCTGCTGCTGCGCCAGGCCTACGAGCGGTGGCTGGAGACCCAGTCGAAGCCCGGCCCGGACCAGGCCGCACCCACCGAGGACGGCGCCGCGCCGACGGGCCTGATCACCGAGGCGTGGCTGTACTCCCGCCGCGCCCCGGGCAACGCCTGTCTGTCCGGGGTCGCCCAGATGTACGCGCCCGACCCGTGGCTCACGCTCGACGGCAGGCCGGGGCAGGTCAACCCCGACTCCAAGGGCTGCGGCGCGGTCATGCGCTCGGCCCCCTTCGGCCTCGTCAACCTCGCCGACGCCGCCTTCGCCATGGCGGCCCGCGGCGCCCAGATCACCCATGGGCACCCCACCGGCTACTACGCGGCGGGCGCCCTCGCCGCGATCGTGGCGCATCTCGTCGCCGGGGACTCCCTGGAGGGCTCGGTACTGCGCGCGCTGCGGGAGTTGGAGACCCACCCCGGCCACGAGGAGACGTCGGCCGCCCTGCGTGAGGCCGTCGACCTTGCCGGGCGGCGTGCGCCGACGGCGGAGAAGGTCGAGTCATTGGGCGAGGGCTGGGTCGCCGAGCAGGCCCTCGCCATCGGCGTCTACTGCGCCCTGGCGGAGCCCCGCGTCCCGGACGCCCTGCTACTGGCCGTCAACCACTCGGGTGACAGCGACTCCACCGGCTCGATCTGCGGCAACCTGCTCGGCGCGCACCACGGCGACGTGGGCCTGCCCCACGCCTGGGTGGAACGGGTCGAGGGCCGGGCCCGGATCGCGGCGCTGGCGGACGACCTGGCGGCGGAGTTCGCAGGGGGCTGAGCGGGGTCGTCTGTGGCAGTCTGAGCGGGTACGCGACCCCAGGAAGGGAGCCGTTCCATGCCCGTCGAACCGCTGTCCCAGAAGGAGATCGAGGACCGGCTCGCCGAGCTGCCGGGCTGGTCGCTCGACGGGGACCGCATCACCCGTTCGTACCGGCTCGGCTCGCACTTCGCCGCGGCGGCGCTGGTCGTGCACATCGCCCGGATCCAGGACGAGCTCGACCACCACTCCGACCTCACCCTCGGCTACAACACGGTGACCCTGTCCGTGAACACGCACAGCGCCGGCGGTGCCGTCACCGCCAAGGACTTCGGACTGGCCCGCCGAGTGGAGGACATCGCCCCAGGTCACGGGGCACACTGAGGTACGTGCTGGATTACGACAAGGAAGCCGACGCCTACGACGCCTCACGCGGCGGCGAACCACGGGCCGAGGCGGCCGCCGACGCCGTCCTCGGCCTGATCCCCGACGGCACCCGCCGACTCCTCGACCTCGCCTGCGGCACCGGCATCGTGACCCGGCGGCTGGCGGCGGCCCGGCCGGGAATGACGGTCACGGGCGCCGACCTCGCCCCCGGCATGGCACGGATGGCCGCCGCCCGCCTGCCCGGCTCGGTTGTCCTGGCCGACAGCCGCCGACTCCCGTTCCCCGACGGGACGTTCGACGCGATCATCAGCGTCTGGCTGCTGCACCTGATGGACGATCCCGCCGACGTCGGCCCCATCCTCGCCGAGTGTTCCCGCGCGCTCAGGCCGGGCGGGGTGTACGTCACCACGGTCGACAAGGCCGAGGCGCACGACGTGGGCAGCGACATCGACGCCGTCCTGGTCCCACGGCCACGCCGCCCCGCCCCCGACGCGACCGGCACGGTGCTCGCGCACGCCGCGGAGCACGGACTCCTCCCCGAGGGGAGGGCGTCCTTCCCCGGCCTGGGACAGGGCCGCAGCCCCCGCGGCACCATCGCCAATCTGCGGCGCGGCTGGTTCACCCTGCTGACGCCCGACGACCCGCTGACGGAGCGGCTCGCCGAGGCGCTGGCGGCCCTGCCGGACCAGGACCGGCCCCGCCCCGACCCCCGTTTCCACGTGCGGTCCTTCAGGAAGCGGCAGGCCGGCCGAACTCCATGATCCAGTTGGTCACCCAGGTCTCTCCGCCGTCCACCGAGAACGCCTGCTCCCAGCGGGCCGCGGCGGGGGAGACCCCCGACCAGACGAACCGCACCCGTACGTCCTTCCCGTCGTGCGTGTCGTCGCCGTAGAACTCGCCGCGGTCGCCGCTGAACCGGCCGAAGACCGGTGGGAAGAGCGTCCCGCTGCGGCTGGAGGCCCAGTTCAGCGACCAGTCGCCGGTCTCCCGGTCGAAGAGCCGCAGGGTCGCGCCCCGGTACCCGAGGCGCGGCATGTCGATCTCGTCGATGTTCGCGGCCCCGCCGAACAGCGGCCGGCAGTGGCTGGTGGCGGCGAACTCCTCCCAGTCGCTGCCGGGGTCCAGGAAGTCGGTGCGGCGGCGGTTGGTGATCTCCCACTCGCCGTGGAAGAAGTCGAAGTCGTGCGGGCTGCTCATGAACGGTCTCCCGTGGTTCCTTGGGGCAGGCTGTCGGTCAAGTAGGCCTTCAGATCCGGGACTTCGGGCGCGAGCAGATGCCGTACCCAGGCGTCCCGCTCGTGCTGGATCGGCGGGAGCTCCCACACGCAGCCGATCCAGGGCAGCTCCGGCCGGACGAAGCGCGTCGGGTCCTCGTCGGGGCAGCCGAGCACCGGCTGGCCCGCCGAGGCGCCCCGGAAGTGCAGGACGTTGTCCCACACCCAGCTGTACGCGTTCAGATAGGCGCCGGTGTCCCCGCCCCGGTGCAGCACGACGAACGTCGCGGGCGGCATGCCGTCCGGCTCCGGCAGCAGCTGCGGCAGGATCGCGTACGCCGCCTTCTCCACCTCGGGCGCGATGCCCGCCGGGTCCGCGGTGACGTGATAGCGCTTGACATGTCGGCCGGCCACCTCGATCGGTGGCAGCACGGTCAGCAGTTTCTCCTTGAAGGCCATGCACGGGACGCTAGGCCCGCTTCACTGACATCCTGTGTCAGTGAAGTCCAGCCGACTCGTCTCGATCCTCCTGCTCCTGCAGACCCGGGGCCGGATGACCGCCGCCCAGCTCGCCGAGGAACTGGAGGTCTCCGTCCGCACGGTCTACCGGGACGTCGAGGCCCTGAGCGCGGCGGGCGTTCCGCTGTACGGCGACGCGGGCCACGCCGGCGGCTACCGCCTCCTCGACGGCTACCGCACCCGCCTGACCGGTCTGACCACCGACGAGGCCGAGGCCCTCTTCCTCGCGGGCGCCCCCGGCCCCGCCGCCGACCTGGGCCTCGGCCCGGGGCTGGCCGCCGCCCAGCTGAAGGTGCGGGCCGCGCTCCCACCGGAACTGCGCGCCCACGCCGACCGCATCAGCGGCCGCTTCCACCTCGACGCCCCCGGCTGGTACGCCGACGCCGACGACACCCCGCACCTGGCCGCCGTCGCCGACGCCGTCTGGAACGGCCGCGTCCTCGACGTCCTGTACCGCCGCTGGCGCGAACCCACCGACGTACGGCGCCGCCTGGACCCGTACGGACTGGTCCTGAAGGCAGGCCGCTGGTACGTCGTCGCCGGACCGGGCCCGCGTACCTTCCGGGTCGACCAGATCCTCGAACTGACCGTCTCCAGCGAGGAGTTCACCCGTCCCGAGGACTTCGACCTGGCCGCCTACTGGACGGCGTACCAGCGGGAGTTCCACGACCGGCTGCGCGGGGGAGAGGCACGGGTCCGACTGGCCCCGGGTGCCCGGCTGCCCGGATCGGCAGGTGCGGCGGCGGTCTACAACGGCCGTACGGACGAGAGGGGTTGGACTCTGGCCACCGTCCCCATCGAGTCCGTCGACCACGCCCACGCCGAGTTCCTGCGCCTGGGCACGGACATCGAGGTCCTCGCACCCGCCGAGCTGCGCGAGCGCATCGCGCGGACCGTCACCGAACTGGCCGAAATCTACGGCAACTCACCGGCGGGCGGCGGCGACTGAGACGGGAACCGTCCGTCCTCCCCAAGGAGGTACGTCACGTGAAGCACCCGCATCCCCCCGCCCACCGCAGACGCGGCAGCGCCGTCCTCTCCGCGCTCACCGCGGTGGCCGCCCTGGTCGGCGCCGGTTGAACACGATGCCGGGGACGAAACCGCCGCCGTCGATACGGGCGTTCTTCCAGGTGCAGGTGTCGGCCGCGAGCGTGACCTTCGGGGAGCTCGCGGCCAGGGCGGGCGGACTGCCCGCGAGCAGGCCGGCGGCCAGCGCCGGCACGGCCGTGAGGATGCGGGTTCTTCGCACGGGAGGAGTCCTCTCCTGGGAGGGAGGGCGGTCCCCAGTGCGGGTGGGGACCGCCGAAGAAGCGCCCCGAAGGGGCAGGCGAACTACTCGAGGAGTTCCGCGTACGAGCCCATGGCCAGGGCGATGTCCGCCTGGGCCCAGAAGCGGTGGTAGGTGAAACTCGGTGCGGCGCCGCCTGCCAGATAGCTCTCGATCTTCGACCAGGCCGGGTCGTTCTTGTAGAAGGACCGGATCGAGGAGAACGTCGAGGAGGAGTTGATCGCGTCGCCGTTCGGCATCTTCCCGCTCCAGCCGCTCGGGACGTACACGCCGTCGTCGAAGCGGTCGTAGTCGGCGCGGGTCTCCGGGAGGGCGATGCCCAGGCCGTCCTGGTAGTTGTTCCACATGCCGTCGAGGAGTGCCTTGGCCGTCGACCTCGCGGTCGCGTCACCGGACTTGGCGGCGTAGTACGTCAGGGTCTTGGCGTACGCGGCGGCCACGCCGACATCGTTCGTGTAGTCGGCGACGGTGACGTGAAGTCCGGTGTTGGAGCCGGGACTTGACGCGTTCCAGGTGTCTGGCTGACCGGACCACTGGAGGGTGGAGGGGATGAGGTAGGTGCCGTCGGGGTTGATCGTGGTCCTGGACAGCGCCCACTTGACCCACTTGTCGAGGACGGCCTTGGCCGTGGCGTTCCCCGTCTGCTGGTAGTACTCGGCGACCCGCTCCATCGACCACGCCTGGAAGCCGAACCACTGGTTGGACGGCGGGTCGTGGTAGACGGGCTGCCAGTCGTAGTACATGCCGTAGAAGGTGGGCGTACCGGACGGCGGGGTGGCGTACCGGCCCTGCCAGCTGTTGGTCGCGCCGCCCGCGATGGCGCCCTCGGACGACTGGAGCCAGCGGTAGAACTCCAGTTGCCGGCCCAGCGAGGTCGACCAGTCCGCCGCGCCCGTCGCCGACTTGGGCTTCAGATCGGCGTACGAGCTGAGCGCGTAGGCGGCCAGGGGGTTCTGGTAGCCGCCGTGGACATGGCTGGAGCCGATGCGCCAGGCCCAGCCCGCGCTGCTGTCGGTGGCGCCGCCCCAGGCGTAGTACCAGGACAGCAGATAGTCGGAGGAGTTCTTGCCGGTGCCCGCCGCGCAGGTGGAGGGACCGACACAGTTTCCGATCTTCTTGAAGTACTTGTCGTACATCGCGTACCGCAGATAGTCGCCCATCTTCGCGGCCTTGCCGACGGTGACCGACACGTCCCCGCCCTTGCCCTGCGCCTTCGCCCATACGTCCGCCCAGTACGCGGCCTGCACCGCGCGAGCGTCCGCGTCCGGGGCGTCCGTGTACTTCCACTGCTTGGCGTAGGAGGAGTCGCCGGTGAACAGGTCCAGATAGCCGTTGCTGCCGCCGTACTTGAAGGCGTCACAGGTCGGCTGCGGGACCGTCTCCCAGACGGACTCCTGCGGGCCGCGCTGGAAGGTGTTGATGTAGGAGGGTCCGGTGGCCGTCGGGCCCGCCTCGCACTTGCCGGGTTCGTTGCCGTAGCCGTAGACGTTGTCCACGTCCTGCAGCCAGTGCATGCCGTAGACGTCGTCCGTGCCGTACGCCGACTTCAGCTCACCGGCGATCGGATCCGAACCGACCGACACCGAGGTGTCCAGCTTCGCCGGGTACTCGTCGGGCGTGTCCAGCTCGGGTGCGTACGTCGCCGGCTTCGAGGCGTTGTAGAAGGAGTTGGTCGGCTGGTCGGCATGGGTCGGGATGATGTACTTCTCCATCAGATCCCAGGCGCCGTTGAACTTGGACCAGTCACCCGTGACCCTGCCGTACATGGCCTGCAGCCAGAGAAGGTAGCTGTACGCCTCCGACGTGGTCTCATGTCCATGGTCCGGGGCCTCGACGATCAGCGTCTCGACCGAGTGGTAGGGGATGCCCTCGGGGGAGAAGTAGCCGTTCGCCGGGTTGGTGATCTTCCCGTAGAGGTCCAGGAAGCGGGCGTCGTACGCCTTCGACCCCGCGAGCTCCGTCACCGTGACCGTCGCCTTGGTGTGGCCGGTGGCCGAGGCGGTGAAGGTCGCCGCGCCCGTGCCGGAGGAGTCGGCCGCGATGGTCACCGTCTGGGCGGTGTTCCAGTTGGACGGTGTGAAGGTGAGCGACGAACCGCCGGTGACCGACAGCCCGGTGTTGCCGTCCGTACGGGCCACGCCCACCGTCACATCGGCGCTCGGCTGCGTCGACAGCTTCACCGAGAAGGTGCCGGTCTTCCCCTGCTGGACGCCCAGTTGGGCGGGCGAGGCCACCAGGGCGGGGCCCGAGGCGACCGTGATGCCGACGGGAGTGGAGGTGCCGGAGGCACCCAGGCTGTCGTACGCCTTCGCCACCAGGGAATGACTGCCCACGGTCAAACTTGACACGGAGAGCGTGTACGGGGCGCTCGTGTCCGTCCCGAGCAGTGTGGTGTCGTCGTAGAACTCGACCTTGCTCACCGTGGCGTTGTCGGCCGCGGCTGCCGTCGCCGCGAGCGGTACGGCCTCGCCCTGTGTGTAGACGGCGCCCGCGGCGGGACTGGTCAGCACGGTGACCGGCGGCTGGTGCGCGCCCGTGCAGGCCGTGCCGTTGACCGCGAAGGCGGCCGGGGCCGTGTTGGTGCCGCTGTAGCTGAACTGCGCGCCGGTCGAGACGGCGGCGCCCGTGGCGATCGTGCCGTTGTACGAGGCGTTCCGCACGGTGATCGACTGGCCGGACTGCGACCAACTGCCGTTCCAGCCGTTCACGAGCTTCTGATTGCCCGCGTAGCCGTACGTCAGCGTCCAGCCGTCGATCGGGTCCGTGCCGCGGTTGGTGAGGGTGAGGTCGGCGGTGAAACCGGAGCCCCAGTCATTGGTCCTGTAGTCGACGCTGCACTGAACCGTCGCCGCCTGTGCGGGAGTCGTCCCCGTGGCGAGCATCGACAGGGGAAGGGCGAGCGCGGCGACGACGGCGGTCCATAACCGCCGTACGGCTCTGCGCCTACGTCCGGAATGTCCGGGATGCATGTGCTGGTTCCTCCTTGTGCTGACGAAACGTGGGGAGTAGTCAAGGCTTGAACCAGTGGGAGCGCTCCCATAGTGGGGACAGGGGTGAGAGCGGTCAAGATGCTTGAAGAGTCGAAAAGATTCGACGACTCCGTTGAGGAAATGTCAGCCGACTCCCCTGTCCATCTTCGTCACTTGGCGCTACCTTCCTTCGCACCAGTGGGAGCGATTCCGTTCAGTCGACGCGTCCGGCACGCGTCCGAGCTGCAAGGAGTCGCTCATGCGACACCCCCCGCGTTCACTACTTTTAGCCGTCGCCGGTGCGGTCGCCCTCGTCGGGACCGCACTGGCGCCGGTGGTCTCGGCGTCCGGGGCCACGCCCGCCTGCACGGTCGAGTACTCCGTCACCGGCCAGTGGGACACCGGCTTCCAGGGTGCCGTGAAGATCACCAACAACACGGCCGCGCTGAGTGGTTGGAGCCTCACCTTCGACTTCGCGAACGGCCAGAAGGTCACCCAGGGCTGGAGCGCCAAGTGGTCCCAGTCCGGCACCACCGTGACCACCGCCAACGAGAGCTGGAACGGCTCGCTCGGCACCGGCGCGAGTGTCAGCGCCGGGTTCCTCGGCTCCTGGTCGGGCAGCAACGCCGTACCGACCGCGTTCAAGCTCAACGGGACGACGTGCAACGCGGATGCGGAGCCCTCGCCCACCCCTACCGAGCCGCCACCGGGCAACGGCAACGCACCCGCCCTGCACGTCTTGGGCAACAAGCTCGTCGACGCCGACGGCAAGACCCGCCGGCTGCTCGGTGTGAACCGCTCCGGCGGTGAGTTCATGTGCGTCCAGGGCTATGGCATCTGGGACGGTCCCGTGGACGACGCGGCGATCAAGGCGATCGCCGACTGGAAGGCAAACGCCGTACGCATCCCGCTCAACGAGGAGTGCTGGCTGGGCCTTTCCAACATCAAGCCCGAGTACGCCGGCGCCAACTACATCAACGCCGTCAAGGACCTGGTGGCCCGGGTCGAGGCGCACGGCATGACACCGGTCCTCGAACTCCACTGGTCCTACGGCCAGTACACCGGCAACTCCGCGGGCTGCTCCGACGTGCACGCCAGCTGCCAGAAGCCGATGCCCGACATGCAGTACAGCCCGTCGTTCTGGTCCTCGGTGGCCAGCACCTTCAAGAGTGACCCGGCCGCCGTGTTCGACCTGTTCAACGAGCCGTACCCGGACCGGGCGACCTCCACCACCACCCAGGCCTGGCAGTGCTGGAAGGACGGCGGCAACTGCCCCGGCATCTCCTACGAGGTCGCCGGCATGCAAGACCTCGTCGACGCCGTACGCGGCACCGGCGCCAAGAACGTCATCATGGCGGGCGGGCTCGCGTACTCCAACGACCTGAGCCAGTGGCTGACGTACCGGCCCACCGACCCGGCCGGCAATCTCGTCGCCGCCTACCACGTCTACAACTTCAACACCTGCGCGAACGAGAGCTGCTGGAACTCCACCCTCGCCCCGGTCGCGGCCCAAGTCCCGCTGGTCGCCGGGGAGGTCGGTGAGAACACCTGCTCGCACGCGTTCGTCGACCGGGTCATGAAGTGGTTCGACGACCGGAACCTGTCCTACCTCGGCTGGACCTGGAACACCTGGGACTGCTCCTCCGGCCCTTCCCTGATCACCGGCTTCGACGGAACCCCCACCGCGTACGGCATCGGCCTGCGCGACCACCTGCGCGCCATCAACCCGTAGCCCCCACCGAAGAAGGAGCCCCACTCATGAGTCGTACCAGAACAGCGGTACTCGCCGCCCTGGCGCTCGTCGCCGGGGCCTCGGGAACGGCCCTCACCACCGCACCGGCGAACGCCGCCGCGTCCGCCGTCCCGTGCACCGTCGACTACAAGGTGCAGAACCAGTGGGACACCGGCTTCACCGCCGCCGTCACCGTCACCAACAACGGCGCCGCCAAGAGCGGTTGGTCGGTGAAGTGGGCGTACTCCGGCAACCAGAAGGTCACCAACTACTGGAACACGAAGCTCACCCAGAGCGGCAGCGCCGTCACCGCCGACAATGAGACCTACAACGGCACGCTGGCGACCGGCGGTTCGGTCAGCTTCGGCTTCAACGCCTCCTACAGCGGCGGCAACGCCATCCCGACCGCCTTCACGCTCGACGGCGTCACCTGCAACGTCGACGACGGGGGCAGCGGCGGAGGCGGAGGGGGCGGCGGCGGTGGCGGTACCGGCAGCCGGGTCGACAACCCGTACGCCGGTGCCAAGGTGTACGTGAACCCGGAGTGGTCCGCGAAGGCCGCCGCGGAGCCCGGCGGCAGCCGCGTCTCCAACCAGCCCACCGGCGTCTGGCTCGACCGCATCGCCGCCATCAACGGAGTGAACGGCAGCATGGGCCTGCGCGCCCACCTCGACGCGGCCCTCGCCCAGAAGGGCAGCAACGAAGAGGTCGTCCAACTGGTCGTCTACGACCTGCCGGGACGCGACTGCGCGGCCCTGGCGTCCAACGGCGAGCTGGGCGCGACCGAGATCGACAAGTACAAGACGCAGTTCATCGACCCGATCGCGGCGATCCTCTCCGACAGCAAGTACGCCTCGCTCAGGATCGTCACCACCATCGAGATCGACTCGCTGCCCAACCTCGTCACCAACACCGGCAGCCGCGCCACCGCCACGCCCGCGTGCGACACCATGCTCGCCAACGGCAACTATGTGAAGGGCGTCGGCTACGCCCTCGCCAAGCTCGGCGCGATCCCCAACGTCTACAACTACCTCGACGCCGGGCACCACGGCTGGCTCGGCTGGGACGACAACTTCGGCCCCGCGGCCACCCTGTTCAAGCAGGCGGCCACCAGCGAGGGCGCGACCGTCGACGACGTGGCCGGGTTCATCACCAACACCGCCAACTACAGCGCCCTGAAGGAGAACAACTTCACCGTCAACGACACGGTGAACGGCACCTCCGTCCGCCAGTCGAAGTGGGTCGACTGGAACCGCTACGTCGACGAGCAGTCCTTCGCGCAGGCCTTCCGCAACCAGTTGGTCTCGGTCGGCTTCAACTCGGGCATCGGCATGCTGATCGACACCTCCCGCAACGGCTGGGGCGGCACCGCGCGCCCGGCCGGCCCCGGCCCGCAGACCAGCGTGGACACGTACGTCGACGGCGGCCGCTACGACCGCCGTATCCACGTCGGCAACTGGTGCAACCAGTCCGGAGCCGGGCTCGGCGAGCGCCCGCAGGCCGCCCCGGCGACCGGGATCGACGCCTATGTGTGGATGAAGCCGCCGGGTGAGTCCGACGGCTCCAGCACCGCCATCGCCAACGATGAGGGCAAGGGCTTCGACCGGATGTGCGACCCGACGTACACGGGCAACGCCCGCAACGGCAACAACATGTCGGGCGCCCTGCCGAACGCGCCGCTGTCCGGGCACTGGTTCTCCGCCCAGTTCCAGCAGCTGATGCAGAACGCCTACCCGCCGCTGCCGTGACGCGGTGACGGTGATCCGCCGGGGTCAGCCCTGCGGGGACAGACCCCGGCGGATCGCGAGTTCCACGGGCGAGTGGTCGCCGTCCGCCCGGTCCAGCTCCAGCGGCGACTCCAGGTGCAGCGGCGGCTGAGCCATGAAGCGGGGCCGGGTCCCGTGGTGCGGCTGAGCGGCGTGCACCAGGAAGGGATGGCAGAGGTAGACATCGCCGGGACTGCCGGTGGCGTACGCGAGCGGGCGGTGTGCGGAGGCGGCGGCCACCTGCGGTCCGAGCTCCAGGAACGAGGCGCCGGCCGCGCCGTACGGCTCCAGGACCGGCGGCACGTCGAGGTGCGAGCCGACCCTGATCCGGGTCGGGGCGTCCGCCTCGGTCACCTCGCTGAACAGGAACAGCATCAGCAGCGCACGCTCCCTGGACAGCAGGTTGGTGTGCCACTGGTCGGCACCCTCCGGGAGATAGCTGCCCTCGATGTGCCAGCCCGCGTCGTCCGGCTCCTCCGCGTGCGGAAAGCGCAACGGGAAGCTCCCCAGCGAATAGCGCGGGGCCCAGCGCCGCTCACCGACCAGCAGGTCGAACGCCTCATGCAGTACGGCGGAGTTGGCGGCGGCCGCGAACGGTCCCTGGGCCATCCCGCCCACCCACACCACCGGGTCCTTCCAGGTGCCGGGGTCGTCCGGGTCGTACCCCGTCTCCCGCCAGAGCAGCCGCGCGCAGTGCTCGGTGACGCGCTTCGGGACGGCGCCCTCGATCTTCACGAACCCGTCCTCGATGAACCGCTGCACCATCTCGTCGCCCATCGGGCCATCCTCGGCGACCGGTGTTGCCGTACGCACCCGAATTTTTGCCGCTCCGGCAACAGAGCTGGCCCCGGCCCGGTGCGTCGGCGCAAGCTGGCCCCACCCGGACGAGAGGCTGACCACCATGGCGCACCACCACCAGCACGGCCACGGCCATGACCACGCGGACACCGACATCGACTGGGCGGCCATGGCCCCTCACCTGGAGGCGCAGGCGGAGCTGCTCGCCCCCGTCTACGAGCGGGCCATGGCCTGGCTGGCGAAGGAGGTGACCGAGCCGGGGCTGATCGTGGACGCGGGCAGCGGGCCCGGTGTCGTGTCGTGTCTGTTCGCCGAGGCGTTCCCGGGCGCCCGGGTGATGGCCGTGGACGCCACCGAGCCACTGCTGGAGCGGGCCCGCGACCGTGCCGCCCGCCAGGGCGTCGGGGACCGCTTCGGCACCCTGGCCGGTGAACTCCCCGGTGTGCTGGAGGAGTTGGACTACCCGGCCGACCTGCTGTGGGCCAGCCGCAGCCTGCACCACCTCGGCGATCAGCGGGCCGGGCTCGCGGCCTTCGCGGCCCGGCTGGCCCCCGGCGGCACCCTGGCCCTGCTGGAGGGTGGTCTGCCGTCCCGGTTCCTGCCCCGGGACATCGGCGTCGGGCGGCCGGGGCTGCAGGCGCGGCTCGACGTGGTCGAGGAGGAGTGGTTCGCACGGATGCGGGCCGACCTGCCCGGCGCCGTCGCCGTGACCGAGGACTGGCCCGCTCTGCTGGCGGCCGCGGGCCTGAAGCACACCCGCACCCGCAGCTTCCTGCTCGACCTGCCCGCCCCCGCCTCGGACCGGGCCCGCGCCTACATCGCCGCGACCCTCTCCCGGGTCCGCGAGGCCGCCGCCGACGCCCTGGACACCGAGGACCACGCCACGCTGAACCGCCTCCTCGACCCGTCCGACCCGGCGAGCGTGCACCGACGGCCGGACGTGTTCGTACTGTCCGCGTACACGGTGCACACGGCCGTACGTCCCGTATAGCCCGTCGGGCGGCGGCCCAGCACCGCCCCGGCCGCGCGTACACACTCACCCGAGCACCCCGCACCGTTCAGGGGCCGCACTTGTCGAGGCAAGCACCTGCCGCCACTGCGGGTGTCACGAGCCCCGACGGCCGCCGTCTTGCCGTAGCCGACTACCGCGGCCGCCTCACCCTGTGGGAGACGGCGCAGCCGCGCCTCGGGCCCGCGATCCTCCCGGCCGGGGACGGTCCGGTCCTCGCGGTCGGATTCGGTCCGGACGGCGCCGAGTTGCATCTCGCCCCCCATCTGCCGGAACGGGTGGGCTCGTTGGTGACGGACCGTGCCGTCACCGAGGTGCGCTCGCGCGCGAACGGCCGTGCCACGGAGGCGGAGTGGCGTCGCCAACTGCCCTCGGTACCGTACCGCTGTACTTGCGTCGCTTGACTTCGAGTGCGCTCCAAATGGTGAACTCCCCTGGTTCACCGAACCACAGGGGGTAACCATGACCGACTCTCCGGTCGCGCTCATCACCGGTGGCGATGGGGGTCCCCCCGCTCGAGCGAAGCCGAGAGTGGGGGAGGCATCGGTGCCGCCGTTGCCCGGCAGTTGCTGGACGCCGGGTACCGGGTCGCCGTCACCGGGCGGGGCGAGCCGCGGCTGCGCGCGTTCAGAGAGGGGCTCGGCAAGCCGGACGGGCTGCTGACGATCGTCGGGAACGCGGCCGAGTACGGCGACGTACAGGCGGCCGTCGCCGGCACGCTGGAGGAGTTCGGGCGGCTCGACACGGTCGTCGCCAACGCGGGTTCCGCCACGCACGACTCGGTCGCGGAGGGCGATCCCGCCGGGTGGACGGACATGGTGCTGACCAAGGTGCTGGGCCCGGCCCTTCTCATCCGCGCCTCCGTCGACGCCCTGAAGGAGACCCGGGGCAGGATCGTGCTCGTCGGCAGTGTCGCCGGGTTCGTCAACACGCCCGGCAATCTCTACGGCGCCACGAAGTGGGCGGTCACCGGCCTCGCCGAGAACACCCGGCGCCAGGTCACCGAGTGGGGCGTGGGCGTGACCCTGGTCGCCCCCGGCCGGGTGGAGACCCCGTTCTGGCACGGTCTGGGCAGCCTTCCGCCCGGCCACCTCCTCACCGCCGACCAGATCGCCGACACGGTCGTCTGGGCCGTCCGGCAGCCGGCCGGTGTCGACGTCGACACCGTGGTCGTCCGGCCGGTCGGGCAGCCCAACTGACGTACGCACAGGGCCCGGTGCCGCCCCAGGCGCGGTACCGGGCCCTTCTCCCCTCCCGGCTCAGTTGTTCTGGAGGAACTGTTTCGCCAGCTGGTCGCCGAGAGTCACCGCCGCGCTGTGGCTCTCGATGGGGGAGACCTTGGAGTTCTTGAACAGGATGTACGTCACGCCGGAGTCCACGCCGCCGGTCGCCGGGTCGGGGTCGATGCCGAGCGCCTTGGCGGTGGCGTACGAGGCCTCGCCGATGATCTTCGTGGGGCCGGTGTCGCCGACGACCGCGTACTCGACCTTGTTGTTGTAGATGACGGCGACCACTCCGCCGCCCTTGATGCCGGCGCTGGAGTAGTTCCAGATGCCGCTGGAGCTGGGCACGACGACGTAGGGCAGCGACTCGGCCTTCAGGGGCTTGCCGTTGGACTGGTGGAAGGCCGTGTCGTCCTGGTACCAGGGGTCGCGGTCCTCGTTGCAGTTGGTGGTGCGCTGGCCGTCGCAGTCGATGTCCATGTCGGCCTTCCAGAACACCGCGCCGTTCTTGCCGCACACGGGGACGGTGGCCGAGGTCTCGTCGTCGGTCTTGTACTTGCCGTTGGATATCTGCGAACAGGACTTCACCTTGGCGAGCAGATCGGCCGCGCTGACCGAGCCCTCCTGGGTGGACCTCGGGGTGGTGGAGCCGGAGGCGCTTGCGGGGAGTACGCCGGCGGCGAGCAGTGCGGCCCCGGAGGCCGCGGCGAGGGTCAGTGTTCGAACGCGCACTGTGGGGGACCCTTCTGTTAGGAAACTTTCCTTACCGGGTCCGTACAACTTGGCGCTCTTTACGTGGCCCCGTCAAGCCCTGCGGCGCGAACGGGTGTTCCGTGTGCCGTTTGCGGTGATCTGCCCGCCAGAGAACACTGGCGATATCGGCCACTCCGGAATTTCGCGCCCGATATGCACACGGTTTCTGGGAGGCGAGGCGCCATGTTCGTACGGACCGTCTATGTGACCGGCGATCCCACGAAGATCGATACGGCCATCAGAGCCCTGAACACCGAGGGCCGGGACCTGCTCGAAGAACGTCCGGGCTACCGCGGCGCAGGCGTCTTCGTGGACCGGGAGCTGGGCAAGCTCTTCTCGACGAGCTGGTGGTCCTCCGAGGAGGCCAGGCACAACAGCGACGAGGTGATGCGCGAGCGGCGCGGCGCCCTCCTGGAACCGTTCGCGGGAACCGTGGCGGTCGACAACTACGAGGTGGCGGTCTACCACGCGCAGCAGATGCCGAGGACGGCCGGCGGACTGCGCATCACCAGGCTGGAGTTCGAGCCCGCGGACACGGACCTGGTCGCCGATACGTTCCGGGCCAGTGTGCTGCCCCGGCTGGAGACCCTGCACGGGCTGGCCAGGGCCTCCCTGTTCGTGGACCGGGACCGCGGAAGCGGCATGGTCCACATCCTGTTCGTCGACCACGGGTCCATGGCCGCTTCCCGCTCGGCCCAGGCGATGGCCCGGCACGAGGGGACCGCCAAGGCGCATGTCACCGTGACCGGTCTTGAGGAGTTCGAGGTCGTCCACGCGGACGTGCACCCCGACTGAGGTCCTGTGCCGGGCCGTTGACCGGCGCCTCGCCCCGTCACACGTGTGCCCCGCCGGGCGGGAGGTCGTCCGGCGGGGCACACGCACGTACGGAGGCGGGCCTCAGCCCATCTCGAACGTGGCCGGGTCCGGACCCAGTCGCCGGTCCTCGTTCAGCGCGCTGATCGCCGCGAGGTCCTCGGCGTCCAGGCTGAAGTCGAAGACGTCGATGTTCTCCTTGATCCGGGACGGCGTCACGGACTTGGGGATCACTATGTTGCCCAGCTGGAGGTGCCAGCGCAGCACGATCTGGGCCGGGGTGCGGTTGTGCTTCTGGGCGATGGCGACGATCGCCGGCACCTCCAGCAGCCCCTTGCCCTGGCCGAGCGGGGACCACGCCTCGGTGTGGATGCCCTGCTCCGCGTGGAACGCGCGGGCCGCGTGCTGCTGCAGATGCGGGTGGAGTTCGA
Organism: Streptomyces sp. HUAS 15-9; assembly: GCF_025642155.1. Taxonomy (NCBI): domain Bacteria; kingdom Bacillati; phylum Actinomycetota; class Actinomycetes; order Kitasatosporales; family Streptomycetaceae; genus Streptomyces; species Streptomyces qianjiangensis. Next base: position 7,375,700 of record NZ_CP106798.1, read on the forward strand.
TCTGGTTGACCGCAGGGATGACCGACGTCTCGGCCAGCAGGCGTTCCAGGTGCTCCGGAAGGAAGTTGGACAGGCCGATGGCACGGACCCGGCCCTCGGCGAGGAGCTTCTCGAAGGCCTTGTAGGTCTCGATGTACGTGCCCCGGGACGGCAGCGGCCAGTGGATCAGGTACAGGTCGAGGTAGTCCAGGCCCAGCTTGTCCAGGGACACGTCGAAGGCGCGCAGCGTGGCGTCGTACCCCTGGTCGCTGTTCCAGAGCTTGGTGGTGACGAAGACGTCCTCGCGGGGCAGGCCGGACGCGGCGATCGCCTTGCCGGTGCCCTCTTCGTTGCCGTAGATCGCCGCGGTGTCGATGCTGCGGTACCCGGCCTCGAGTGCCGTGGCGACGGCACGCTCGGCCTCGTCGTCCGGCACCTGCCAGACGCCGAAGCCCAGCTGGGGCATCTCGACGCCGTTGTTGAGGATGATCGGGGGGACCTTGCTGCTCACGAGCTCTTGATCCTTCGCTTGTCGACAGGTCGTACCACTATCGTCAACGATCACGAGCCAGGATGCATTCCTGACCGCGGAATCCATCGGAACTGACCGGTGAGTCAGTTCCGGAGACGGAGAATGGCCGGAAATGCATCCGACGTTATCGGTCCGGACCATTGACCGCGGCCCGTCATCCCGGGACTCTGAATCCCGCCACCGAACGCGTCGATGAACTGGGTGCACACATGTGAACAACCGACGCCATTGGTGCCTGTCTGCGCAAATGAGACCCCCCACTCTCAGGAAAGCAGGTGCGTACACATGAATGAGACCCTGCCCGAGGCTCGCCAGGCGGAACAAACCGTTCAGGAGACATCGGATGAAAACGGCTGGCAGAGCCCCGGCTACACCGTTGTGGAAACCGCACTCGAAGTGACCGCCTACGCCCTCGGCGACCGCTGACCCGAGACACGGCGAACCGCACCATGACCGCGACACCCGTACGCGCCGACGGCACCGCGCCCCCGTGGCCGGCCGCCGAGTTCACCCGGCGGCTGTGCGCCGTCACCGCCGAGCGCTACCACGACCGCCACCCCTTCAACCTGCGGATGCACCGCGGTGAACTCACCCCCGGTGAACTGCGCCGCTGGATCGCCAACCGCTTCCACTACCAACGGCACATCCCCGTCAAGGACGCCCTCGTCCTGGCCAAACTCGACCGTCCCGCGCTGCGCCGCGCCTGGCTGCGCCGCATCCGTGACCACGACGGCACGGCCGAGGGCGAGGGCGGCATCGAACGCTGGCTGCGGCTCGGCGAGGCGGCCGGCCTCACCCGGGACGAACTGTGGGACACCTCCCAGGTGCTGCCCGGGGTGCGCCACGCGGTCGAGCGGTACGTCTCCTTCTGCCGCCGGCGTCCCGCGCTGGAGGCCGTCGCAGCCTCTCTGACGGAGCTGTCCGCACCCGACCTGATGCGCATCCGCATCGCCGCCTTCGAACGCCACTACCCGTGGATCGACCCGTCCGGCCTCGCCTACTTCCGCACCCGTGTCGGCCAGGGCGCCCGCGACGGTGAGGAGGCCCTCGCCCTCGTCCACGCCTGGGCCCGCACCCGTGAGCAGCAGGAACGGGCCGTGGCCGCGCTGGTCTTCAAGTGCGACGTGCTGTGGGAGCTGCTGGACTCCGTCGACCGGGGCGACAGCGTTGCCGGGGGCGGGCCATGACCTGGCGTCCCGTCCTGTCCCGGGGCGTGGTGCTGCGCCACGACCGGGTGCGCTGCACCGATCTCCTGTTGCTGCCCGAACGCGTGGTCGTGCTGCACGGCCGGGCGGGCGGTGTGCTGCGGCTGTGCGACGGCAGCCGGGAGGTGCGCGAGATCGTCGCCGAACTGCGCGCGGGATACCCGGGGGCGCCGGTCGCCGCCGAAGTCCCCTACTTTCTCGCCGCGTTGCGGAAGGAGGGCTGGCTGACATGACCCCGGATCCCCCGTGGGCCCTGCTCGCGGAGCTCACCCATGGCTGCCCGCTGCGCTGCGGCTACTGCTCCAACCCCGTCGAACTGGTCGGTCGGTCAGAAGAGCTGACCGCGCAGCAGTGGATGGGAGTGTTCCGGCAGGCGGCCGCGCTGGGCGTCGTACAGACCCATCTGTCGGGCGGTGAACCGCTGTTGAGGCGCGACCTGCCGGACATCGTCGCCGCCGCCGACACCGCCGGTCTGTACACGCAGCTCGTCACCAGCGGGCTCGGTCTGGGCGAGCGGCGGCTGGCGGCCCTCGTGGACGCCGGACTGCGCAGCGTCCAGCTCTCCGTCCAGCACGCGGACCCGGCGGCCTCCGAACGCATCGCGGGCGCCCGCTCGTTCGTGGCCAAGGAGCGGGCCGCGCGGCTCATCCGCGCGGCCGGAGTCCCCTTCGGGGTCAACGTCGTCCTGCACCACGGCAATCTCGACGCCCTCGACGACCTGATCGCTCTCGGCGTGGCCTGGGGCGTGGACCGGATCGAGCTCGCCAACACCCAGTTCCACGGCTGGGCGCTGCGCAACCGGACCGCCCTGCTGCCCACCCCCGAGCAGACCCGGCGGGCCCACGACACGGTGGCCGACTGGCGTCAACGGCTCCGTGACGGACCCGAGTTGGTGTGGGTCGCACCCGACCTCGTGGACGCCACGGCCAAGCCCTGCATGGGAGGCTGGGGCAGGGTCTCGCTCACCGTCGCCCCCGACGGCACGACCCTGCCCTGTCCCGCCGCGGCCGCCCTCCCGGGCCTCGATCCGCCGAATGTGAAGGACCGCCCGCTCGACTGGATCTGGCGGCGGTCGACGGCCTTCAACGCGTTCCGTGGCGAGTCCTGGATGCGGGAGCCCTGCCGGACCTGCGCTTTGCGCACCACCGACCACGGCGGCTGCCGCTGTCAGGCGTACGCCCTCACCGGCGACGCCGCCCGCACCGACCCCGCCTGCCGGCACGCCCCCGACCACCACCTCGTACGCGACCTCGTGCGTCTCGCCGACGCAGACCGAGACCTCGCGTACGCCTACCGCGAAGGAGGACCATGAGACGCCGACGTCTGCGTGCGGCGCTGACGGCACTCGCGCTGACCACGGGTGGCCTGGCCGCGCTGCCCGCCGCCGTCCCCCGGCCGTCGCCGCCCCCGCCCCGCGCCGGCCGGCCGCCGCCACCGACTGGTCCACGGCCGTGGTCGACTCCACCATGGACCGCTACACACCGGCCACCATCGGCGGCTGGTCGTACCCGGTGGGCCTCTACCTCTACGGCCAGTACCTCACCTACCGGCGCACCCACGACGCGCGCTACCTCACCTACATCAAGAGCTATGTCGACCGCTTCGTGAAGAGCGACGGCTCCATCGGCCAGTCATTCAACAACCTGGACAGCATGCAGGCCGGCCGGCTGCTGGTGATCCTGCACCACGAGACGGGCCAGGACCGCTACCGCAAGGCGGCCAAGAAGATCCGCGACCGCCTGGCCACCTACCCGCGCACCGCCGACGGCGGTTTCTGGCACGCCGACAACAGCAGCCGAGCCCATCAACTCTGGGCCGACGGTGTCTACATGGTGAACCCGTTCCTCGTCGAGTACGGCAGGGAGTTCGGCGACCGTGCGTACACGAACGACGAGGCGGCCGAGCAGCTCGCCGTCTACGGCGGTCATCTCCAGGTGGCGAACGGGCTGTTGAAGCACGCCTACGACGAGTCGAGGACCGCGAGCTGGGCCGATCCGCACACCGGGCTCGCACCCGAGCACTGGTGCCGGGCGATCGGCTGGTACTCGATGGCGATCGTCGATGTGCTCGACGCGATCCCGGGCGGCCATCCGCGACGGCCCCAGCTCCTCGACATCTTCCGGCGGCTCGCGGCCGGTCTCGAGAAGTACCAGGACCCGGCGACCGGACGCTGGTTCCAGGTCGTCGACAAGGGTGGCCGCGCCGACAACTGGACCGAGACGTCCTGCTCCAGCATGTTCACCTACGCGCTGTTCCGGGGCGCCCAACAGGGCTATCTGGACCGGCACTTCACGGCCGTGGCCCGGCGTGGCTACGAGGGCGTGCTGGCGAAGGTCTCGGTCGGCACGGACGGCCGAACCAGCCTGGCCGACATCTCCATCGGCACGAACGTCGGCGACTACGCGTACTACATCGCGCGCACCCGGGCCACGAATGACTTCCACGGCCTAGGGGCCTTTCTGATCATGAACGAGCAGCTGCGAGGAGATTAGTGTCATGAGCACGTCTAGATGGGGCACGGCCAGAAGGGCGGTGCTCGGTGCCGCACTCGGCGGCGCCGCGACAGCCGCGGTCGGCCTGCCCGCCTCACGCGCCTCGGCCGCGTCCTGGCAGCTGAAGTGGTCGCCCTCGGCGAGCCGCGACGGCCTCGGCGCCTTCGAGACCGTCGAGGACGACCGCGCGGATTCCCACCCCGCCGGGCACCCGCACATCCACCCCACCGGCGACAACTGGCGCTTCACCATGCACAAGGTCGACCGCGACACCTCGACCGACCGCCAGCGTCAGGAGGTCACCGGCCTGCGCACAAGCGGCAGTGGCTATCTGAAGTGGACCCAGGGCCAGACCTGGCGGATCACCTACTCGATGTACATCCCGAGCTCGCTGAAGGCGACCACCACCTTCACCCACATCATGCAGATGAAGCAGCCCGGCAACGGCACCTCGCCGATCGTCGTACAGTCCCTGCGCCGGGATGGGGGCACCTCCCTGCTCGAGCGAAGCCGAGAGCTTGGGGGAGGGGTGCAGACCATCGAACTCAGGCTGGCCATCGACGACATCCTGGTCGGCCGCACCGATCTCGCGCCGCTGCACGACAAATGGACCGACGTCGACTTCCAGATCAAGGTCGGCAACGGCTCGGCCGGCTCGGTCCGCTGGATCCTCAAGAGCGGCTCCACGACCGTCGTCGACAAGGCCAGGACCGGCGTCGACACCTTCCTCGCCGACCGCGTCCGCCCGAAGTGGGGCATCTACCGCTCCCTCGGCGACACCTCCGGCTCCCTGCAGGACACCTACCTGCTCCTCACCGATCTCCGCGGCTACCAACTCCTCTGAGGAGCCGTCATATGCGTTCCACCACCCCCCACCGAAGAGGTGCGGCGGCGATCGTACTGTCCGTCCTCGCCGTCGTCCTCGGCCTCGCCCACCCCGCGGCCCTCGCCGCCCCACAACAGCCTCACCGCGCGGCCGCCGTCTACGACGTGCGCGACTACGGCGCCAAGGGCGACGGATCCGCCAACGACACCCCCGCCGTCAACAAGGCCATCACCGCGGCCAATTCGGCCGGCGGCGGCACCGTCCGCTTCCCGGCCGGCACCTACAGGTCCAAGAACACCATCCACATGAAGAGCGACGTGACGCTCCAGGTCGACACGGGCGCCACGATCCAGGGCTCCTCCGCGGACACCTACGACCCGCCCGAGTCCAACCCGTACGACAAGTACCAGGACTACGGGCACAGCCACTTCCACAACGCGATGATCTACGGCGACCGGCTCACGGACATCGGCTTCGTCGGCGGCGGGGTCATCGACGGGGCCGGCAACCTGATCACCGGCAACCCCAAGTCAGGAGAGGCCGACAAGATCATCTCGCTGACGAGGTGCGACGGGCTGCGCCTCGGCGACGGTCTCACCCTGCGCCGCGGCGGTCACTTCGCGGCTCTCGTCAACGGCTGCAAGCACGTCACCTCGGACCGTCTCACCATCGACACCGCGAGCGACCGCGACGGCTGGAACATCATCTCCACCACCGATGTCACGGTCACCCGTGCCGACATCAAGGCCAATGACGACGCCCTGGTCTTCAAGAGCGACTACGCCCTCGGCGCCAAGCTGCCCAACGGCCATGTCCGGGTGCGCGATTCCTCCTTGTCGGCCCGGTGCTGCAACGCCCTGATGTTCGGCTCCGAGACCTGCGGCGACTTCACCGACTACCAGTTCGAGAAGATCCGTATCGAGGGCGCCGACAAGTCCGGCCTCGGCATGGTGTCCATGGACGGCGCGAAGATCTCCGACGTCCACTACCGCGACATCACCATGACCGACGTCCACTCGCCGATCATGGAGAAGATCGGCACGCGCAAACGGTGCGGCGACAGCCCCGGCGTCGGCTCGATCAGCAACGTGACGTACGACAACATCACGGCCACCGGCAGCGGCCCCTCCTTCAGCCCGACCCTGTGGGGCGAGAACGGCCACCGGATCAACGGCATCACGTTCCGCCATGTCGACATCACCGTGCCCGGCGGCAACGGCACCATGTCCACGGGCGTGCCGGGCAACGACCCGAAGGACTACAACCCCAAGGCCATCGGCACCCGTCCGGCCTACGGCTGGTACCTGCACAACGCGGACGACGTCACCTTCACCGACAGCTCCGTGAAGTTCGCCGCGAACGACGGCCGTCCCGCGGTCATCGCCAACGCTGCGAGCAATATCCGCTTCACTCGCTTCACCGCCCAGCGCGGCAGCAACTCCCCGCACGACACCGGCTTCCAGAGCGTCAGCGGCTACTGCCTGACGGACAGTCACAACACCTCCGGCGGCGCGCTGCGGACCTCGTCCACCGGGTCCACCGAGAACTGCGGTGCGCAGGCCAGGCCCCTGGACCTCGACAACCCCCGCCAGGACTTCCTGCGCAACTCCGTCGGCGGCCTCTTCCTGCACTGGGGCCTGCGCACCGCCCCCGCCCACACCAATTGCGGCGCCTGGGAGAACGACGTCACCAGCGGCGGCTGGACACCGGACTACTGGGTGAACGAGGCCCGCAAGCTGCATACGCAGTACCTCGTCCTGGCCACGTTCCACAGCCGGCTGGGCTACGCCCGCCCCTGGCCGTCCCGGATCCCCGGCTCCTGCTCCACCAAGCGGGACTTCCTCGGCGAGCTGATCACCGCCGCCAAGGCCAAGGGCATGAAGGTCATCCTCTACATGACCGACGACCCCCAGTGGCACGACGAGGGCGGTCACGAGTGGCTGGACTCGGCCGGCTACTCCGCCTACAAGGGCAAGAACGTCGACCTGACCACCCGGGACGGCTTCGGGCAGTTCAGCTACGACAACTTCTTCGAGGTCATGGACCGCTATCCCGACCTCGGCGGCTTCTGGATCGACAACGACAACGCGTACTGGGAGAGCCACAACCTCTACGCGCAGATCTATCGGAAGCGCCCGAACTACACGCTCAGCAACAACAACGAAGACACGCCGATCATGGACATGATCAGCAATGAGCAGAAGACCGGGATGACCCCCGCCTACGACTACCCGCAGGCCGTCTACACGGCTCAACCGCGCCTGACCGAGGCCGACTTCAAACTGCCCTCGGCCGGCGCCTGGTGGTACGACGGCTCCGACCCCTCGGTCGACCGCAAGCTCACCCTCGGCCGGCTCGTCACCAACGCCGGTTCCTCGGTGAAGGCCCTGATGGCCGAGACCGCCCAGGTCGACGGCAGGTTCCCGGCCAACCAGGCCGCCTTCAACACCTTCGCGAACACCTACCTCGACCCCATCTGGGAGTCCCTGCACGGCACCGAGGGCGGCGGCTATCTGTACGGCGGCCTCAAACCCGGCTTCTGGAACGACGGCGCGCACGGCGTGACCACGATCAGCAGGACGGACCAGAACCGGCAGTACATCCACGTCCTGACCCCGCCCAGCACCAGCACCCTGCGCATCCGCGACAACGGCTACCGCATCACCTCGGTCACCGACCTCCGTACCGGAGCGGCCGTTTCGTGGTCGCAGTCCGGCGGTGTGCTCAGGCTCACCGGCCTCGGCACCTGGGACCCGTACGACACCGTCTTCAAGGTCACCACGGCGGGCCGCCAGGGCATCCTCAAGGGCGTCAAGGTCTCCGCGAGCGCCTCGGCGAGCGGCCACACCGGCTCCGCCGCCGGTGACGGCGACCACCTCACCTACTGGGACAACGACAAGACCCTGCCCGTCGACCTCACCTTCGACCTCGGCACGGCGAAGAAGGTGCGGTACATCGGCCTCAACCAGCGGGAGGACTCGGTCGCCTACGCCCGCTCCGCCACCGAGCAGTCCGCCCGCATCAAGGACTACAAGGTCTTCCTGAGCAACGACGGCTCCACCTGGGGGAGCGCGGTGAAGACCGGGCAGCTCCCGAGCCGGCGCGGCATCCAGGGCATCGACCTCACCGCCGCCAACGCCCGTTACGTGCGCCTGGAGGTGGACTCCACCTGGGCCGCGTCGACCGACACCACCCGCTACAAGCGGCTGCGGATCGACGAGGCGTGGATCGGCACCGCGTACGCGACACCGGCCGACCTCACCACCAAGTCGGACAACGGCCAGTCCCTCCGCCCGGCCATGGGCTGGAGCAGCTGGAGCTTCGTGCGCCGTTGGCCCACCGAGGCGAAGATCAAGGCGCAGGCCGACGCGCTGGTGGCGAGCGGGCTGAAGGATCACGGGTTCGTCCAGGTCAACCTCGACGACTTCTGGCAGACGTGCGACTCCAACGGGTTCGTCGTCGACTCCTACGGCCGCTGGACCGTGAACGCCGCCAAGTTCCCGTCCGGGATCAAGGCGCTCGCGGACTACGTCCACTCCAAGGGGCTGAAGTTCGGCTTCTACGTCACCCCGGGCATCGCCAAGAACGCGGTCACCGCGAATACGACGATCGAAGGGACTCCGTACCACGCGAAGGACATCGCGGACACCTCGAAGACGGAGAAGAACTACAACTGCAAGAACATGTACTACATCGACTACTCCAAGCCGGGCGCACAGGACTTCATCAACTCCTGGGCACGGCAGTTCGCCTCCTGGGGAGTCGACCATCTGAAGATCGACGGCGTGGGCAGCCAGGACATCCCGGACGTCCAGGCCTGGGACAAGGCCCTGCGGGCCACCGGGCGGCCCATCACCTTCGCCCTCTCCAACAACCTGCCGATCGCGAACGCCGTCACCTGGCGGAAGCTTGCCAACAGCTGGCGCACCCAGGGCGACGTGGAGTGCTACTGCGGGCCCGGCGCGAACGGCAGCGGCTACCCGCTCACCGACTGGTCGCATGTCTCCGCCCGCTTCACCTCGGCCGCCGACTGGCAGCCGTACGCCGGTCCCGGCGGCTGGAACGATCTCGACTCGCTGGAGATCGGCAACGGCGACCAGGTGGGGCTCACCGCCGACCAGCGGCGCTCGCACTTCACGCTGTGGGCGATGGCAGGCGCGCCCCTGCTGCTCGGCACCGACCTCACCCACCTCGACTCCGTCGACAAGGCGATGCTCACCAACGACCGGCTCATCGGCGTCGACCAGGACGGCGTCGCCGCGAAACGCCTTGTGAACAGTGGTGTCAAGCAGGTTTGGAGCAAACGCGAAAACAGCGGTGACTACGTGGTGGCGCTGTTCAACACCGGAACCTCCGGCCGCGCCACGGTCAGTGTGAACTGGTCCCACGTCGGCTTCACCGGTTCCGGCGATGTCACCGACCTCTGGTCCGGCTCCCACAAGGGCGTGATCGCCGACTCCTACAGCGCGACCCTGCGCCCGGGGGAGACCCGGCTGATCCGCGTCGAACCCGCCGCCTCCACGCGGTCGGCGGCGGCCTCGCCGGGCTTCGCCGTCGCCCCCTACGAGTACCTCGGCTGGGGCAACCCGCCCAGCCCCACCTCGGTCATGTCGGCGACCGGCGTCAAATGGTTCACGCTGGCGTTCGTCCTCTCCGACGGCACCTGCAACCCCAAGTGGGACGGCTCGCGCCCGCTGACCGGCGGCAACGACCAGTCGAAGATCAACGCGATCAGAGCGGCGGGCGGTGATGTGATCGTGTCCGCCGGAGGCTGGAGCGGCGCCAAGCTCGGCGAGAAGTGCGCCGGCGCCTCCGCGCTCGCCGGCGCGTACCAGAAGGTCATCAACGCCTACAGGCTGAAGGCCCTCGACATCGACATCGAGAACACCGAGTGGGCGAGCGCCACCGTGCGGCAACGCGTCGTCGACGCGCTGAAGAAGGTCAAGGCCGACAACCCCGGCCTGAAGACCGTCATCACCTTCGGCACGACGACCAGTGGCCCCGACTCCACCGGTGTCGACATGATCAAGCGGGCGGCCGCCTCCGGGCTCGTGAACGACGTCTGGTGCATCATGCCGTTCGACTTCGGCGGCGGCACCACCGACATGGGCACCCTCACCACCCGGGCCATGGAAGGCCTCAAGGCCCGGGTCAAGTCGGCGTACGGCTACGGCGACGCCACCGCCTACGCCCACATAGGGCTCTCGTCCATGAACGGCAAGACCGACGACTCCGGTGAGCGTGTCCGCGTCGCCGACTTCAAGACGATGCTCGCCTACGCCCAGCAGCACCACATCGGACGCCTCACCTACTGGTCCGTCAACCGTGACCGCGCCTGCGGCTCCGGCACCGACGGCGACTCCTGCAGCGGCGTGTCGCAGCAGCCGTACGACTTCCTGAAGGTCTTCGCCCAGTACACGGGCTGAGGGGAACGCCCATGAATCTCAAGAGAGTTCTGCCGTACGGCCTGACCGTGGCCCTCGCGCTGCCGCTGGCCGGGCTGAGCCAGGGCACCGCGCTCGCGGCCACCGACTACCAGGCCGAGGATGCCCTGATCTCGCAGGGCACCGTGGCCACCAACCACACCGGCTACACGGGCACCGGCTTCGTCGACTACACCAACGTCAAAAGCTCGTACGTGGAGTTCACGGTGAACGCGGCCGCCGCGGGCACCTCGTCGCTCACCCTGCGCTTCGCCAACGGAACCTCCACCGACCGGCCCATGGACATCTCCGTGGGCGGCACGGTCGTCGCGTCCGGTGTCTCCTTCCCGGCCACCGCCGACTGGAACACCTGGACGACCAGGAGTGTCAACGTCCCCCTCGCGGCGGGGACCAACAAGATCCGCGCGACCGCCACCACCGCCAACGGCGGCCCCAACCTCGACCGCGTCAGCCTCGCCGCCGCGGCCGACAGCCAGGCCCCAACCCGCCCCGGCCGGCCGAGCTGCTCCGACATCGGCGAGAACGGCCTCACCCTCGGCTGGGGCGCGTCCACCGACAACGTGGGCGTGGCGGCGTACGACATCTACGAACACGGCAACAAGATCAGTGAGGCGCCCGGCAGTGCGACCAGCAAGGCGCTGACCGGGCTCACCCCGAACACCACCTACAACCTCACCGTCATCGCCCGCGACGCGGCGGGCAACACCTCGCCGGCCAGTCCCGTCGTCGACTGCACGACGAAGCCCAGCTCCGACACCACACCGCCGACCGCGCCCGGCACCCTGTCCACGGCCGACGTCACGGCCAACTCGGTCGGCCTCAGCTGGGGCGCGTCGAGCGACGACCGCGGGGTCACCGCATACGACATCCGCAGCGGGTCCACCGTCTACAAGACGGTCACCTCCGGCACCACGACCACGCTCACCGGCCTCGCCTGCGACAGCCCCTACTCCCTGAACGTCGTCGCACGTGATGCGGCGGGCAATGTCTCCCCGCCCGGCAACACGGTCACCTTCACCACCAAGGCCTGCGCCACCGACGGCGGTGTGCCGTCGTCCATCGGCACGCTCTCCACCGGCTGGACCATCCCCTGGGGCACCTACTGGCTGCCCGACGGCAAGTCCGCCCTGGTCACCGAGCGGGACGACTTCCGTGTCCGGAGGCTGACCAAGGACGGCACGAAGACCGAGGTCGGCACGGTTCCCAACGTCGTCACCACCAACGGTGAGGGCGGTCTGCTCGGGGTCGCCGTCGACCCCCGGTGGGAGAGCAACCACTACGTCTACTTCATGCACACGGCGTCCGAGGGCAACCGGGTCGTCCGCATGACGTACAACGGCAGCTCGTTGAGCAACTACACGGTCCTGCTGCAGGGCATCAAGAAGAACCGCTACCACAACGGCGGCCGCCTCGCCTTCGGCCCCGACGGCTATCTGTACGTCTCCACCGGCGAGGCCCAGACCCCCGACCTGGCCCAGGACAAGAACTCCCTGAACGGCAAGATCCTGCGCATGACGACGGACGGCAAGCCGGCCCCCGGCAACCCGTTCGGCAACTACGTCTACAGTTACGGTCACCGCAATCCGCAGGGCCTCGCCTTCGACCGCAACGGGCGGCTGTGGGAGGCCGAGTTCGGCAACAGCTCCAAGGACGAGCTGAACCTGATCAAGCCGGGCGCCAACTACGGCTGGCCGACCTGCGAGGGCAGCTGCAGCGTCTCGGGCATGACCAACCCCAAGGCCACCTGGAACGTCTCCGAGGCCTCGCCGAGCGGTATCGCCATCGTCCGCAACGTCGTCTACATGGCGTCCCTGCGCGGCGAACGGCTGTGGCGCATCCCGATCGACGGCGACAACGAGAGCGTCGGCACGCCGACCGCGTACTACGTCGGCACCTACGGCCGGCTGCGCACGGTCACCAAGGTCCCGGGCTCCGACCAGTTGTGGCTGTCGACCACCAACTGCGACAACAACGGAGGTGCGGCGGACGGATCCGACAAGATCTTCCGCGTGACCATCGGCTGACGGTGCGTCAGGCCCGGTAGAGGGCTTCCACCTCGTTGGCGTAGGCGTTCTCGATCGCTTTGCGCTTCAGCTTCAACGACGGGGTGAGCAGGCCGTGTTCCTCGGTGAACGGCTGGGCCAGGATACGGAAGGTACGGATCGACTCGGCCTGCGAGACGAGGGTGTTGGCGGCGACCACCGCGCGCCGCACCTCCGCCTCCAGGTCGGCGTCGCGCACCAGCTCGGCCGCGGTCAGCTGCGGCTTGCCGCGCATCTGCAGCCAGTGCTCGACGGCCTCGGTGTCCAGGGTGACCAGGGCGGCGATGTACGGACGGTCGTTGCCGACCACGATGCACTGGCTGACCAGCGGATGGTCGCGGACCCGCTCCTCCAGCACACCGGGCGACACGCTCTTGCCGCCGGAGGTCACCAGGATCTCCTTCTTGCGGCCGGTGATGGTGAGATAGCCGTCCTCGTCCAGGGAGCCCAGGTCACCGGTGGCCAGCCAGCCGTCGTGCAAAGTCGCGTCGGTGGCCTTCTGGTTGTTGAGGTAGCCCTGGAAGACATGGCCGCCGCGCAGCCAGATCTCCCCGTCGTCCGCGATGTGCACCGTCGTACCCGGGACGGCCTGCCCGACCGTGCCGTAGCGGGTGCGCTCGGGAGGGTTCGCGGTGGCGGCAGCGGTCGACTCGGTGAGGCCGTAGCCCTCGTAGATCTGCACGCCCGCGCCCGCGAAGAACAGGCCGAGGCGGCGGTCCATCGCCGAACCACCGGACATCGCGTTGCGGATACGGCCGCCCATCGCCGCGCGCACCTTCGAGTAGACCAGCTTCTCGAAGAGCTGGTGCTGCATCCGCAGAGCCGCCGAGGGGCCGGGCCCGGTGCCCCAGGCCTTGGCCTCCACCGCCTCCGCGTACTTCACCGCGATATCGACGGCCTTCTCGAACGGCCCGGCCTTGCCCTCCTTCTCGGCCTTGCGGCGGGACGCGTTGAACACCTTCTCGAAGATGTACGGCACCGCGAGGATGAAGGTCGGCTTGAAGGCCGCCAGGTCGGGCAGCAGGGCGGCGGCGTTCAGCTGCGGCTGGTGCCCGAAGCGGACCCCGCCGCGGAACGCGGCCACCTCGACCATCCGCCCGAAGACGTGCGCCAGCGGCAGGAACAGCAGCGTCGACGCCTCGGCGTCCTTCTTCGAGTGGAACACCGGCTCCCAGCGGCCGATCATCGTGTCCGCCTCGAACATGAAGTTGCCGTGCGACAGGACACAGCCCTTGGGGCGGCCCGTGGTGCCCGAGGTGTAGATGATCGTCGCGATGGAGTCGGGGGTCACCGCCCGCCGGTGCCGGTGCACCGTCTCGTCGTCGAGGTGCGCACCGGCGTCGTACAGCTCCCGCACCGCGCCCGAGTCCAGCTGCCACAGCTGGTGCAGCCGGGGGAGCCGGTCGATGACGGTGGCGATCGTCATCGCGTGGTCCTCGTGCTCCACGATCGCGGCCGTGCACTCGGCGTCGTACAGCATCCAGAAGCACTGCTCGGCGGAGGAGGTGGGATAGACCGGCACCACCTGGGCGCCGATGGTCCACAGGGCGAAGTCGAAGAGGGTCCACTCGTAGCGGGTACGGGACATGATGGCGACCCGGTCGCCGAACCGGATGCCCCGGGCGAGCAGCCCCTTGGCGAGGGCGAGGACCTCGTCCCGGAACTCGGCCGAGGTCACGTCACGCCACTGTCCGAACTCGTCCTTGCGGCCCAGGGCCACATGCAGCGGGTCCTCGAGGGCATGCTCGAAGACGGCGTCGGCCAGACCGCCCACCGGCGGCGGCGATGCCCACGGAGGGTTGGTGAACTCGTGCAAACCCCGCTCCCCGCTCCTCGCTCCTCAGTGGCGCTCCGCGTAGGCCGTGAAAGCTACCCCACCCGGACGCGGTACGGGAGGGGGTGCGAAAACGAGCAATGTTCACGAATGGTCGGGCCGACGTCTGGAAAATGCGCTCACATGGGGAAGGGTCGGACAGAATACTTACCCCTCGGTAAGTTTCGAAACCGCAATCTCCACTGAATCTGTACGACGCGATTACGGCCCAGGCCCGCCATCGGATCAGCGTGCGCCGCGCTGACGCGGATGCAGACGGTCGCCGCCCGCCAGGATCGCCGCCGCCAGGGCGTTCGCCGCGGCCTCGGCAAGGGGGCGGCGTCGGCCGTGCACCAGGACGAAGTCCACCTTGCCCAGCTCCGGCAGGCTGGCCCGGTCGGGCACCCGGAACAGGCCGGGCGGCACCAGTCCCCGGGAGTGGGCCATCACGCCGAGGCCCGCGCGGGCCGCCGCGATCAGGCCGTTGAGGCTGCCGCTGGTGCAGGCGATGCGCCATGGCCGCCCCTGCCGCTCCAGTGCCTCCAGGGCCCGTGCCCGGGTGATGCCCGGCGCTGGATAGACGATCAGCGGGACCGGGCGGTCGGGGTCCAGGCGGAGCCGGTCCGCGCCGATCCACACCAGCTCGTCGTGCCACACCAGCTCGCCGCGCGGATCCTGCGGCCGGCGCTTGGCCAGCACCAGGTCGAGCTTCCCCGCGGTCAGCTGCTCGTGCAGCGTGCCGGACAGCTCCACCGTCAGCTCCAGGTCGACCTCGGGATGGTCGTACCGGAAGCCCTCCAGGATCTCCGGCAGCCGGGTGAGGACGAAGTCCTCCGACGCGCCGAAGCGCAGCCGGCCGCGCACCCGGGTGCCCGTGAAGAACGCCGTCGCCTGCTCGTGCACCTCCAGGATCCGGCGGGCGAAGCCGAGCATGGCCTCGCCGTCCTCGGTCAGCTCCACGGAGTGGGTGTCCCGGGCGAACAGCTGCCGCCCGGCGGCGTCCTCAAGGCGCCGCACATGCTGGCTCACGGTCGACTGGCGCAGCCCGAGCCGCTTGGCGGCCTGGGTGAAACTGAGCGTCTGGGCGACCGCCAGGAAGGTCCGCAGCTGGGAGGGGTCGTACACGCCCCCAGGCTATCGCGGAACGTGATGACAGTCAGAGTGGTATGCCTGATTCCCGATCGGCGGCCGGGAGAGGACGATGGGGACCGGGACAGGGCGATGGGACCCGGACAGGACGATGGAGACGGGCCCTCCAGCCCCGATCCGGATCTTCCGGACCCGATCCGGACCCGCACGAGACGTACAGCAAGTTGGAGCGCCGTGAAACGCCTGCGCCGGCCGAGCCGGATGCCGATCGACCCGTACATCCTGCTGCTGCTCGCCACAGTGGGCGTAGCGGCGCTGCTCCCGGCCCGGGGTACGGCCGCCGACGTGGCCTCCGGCGCGTCCACCGCCGCGATCGCCCTCCTGTTCTTCCTCTACGGCGCCCGGCTGTCCACGCGTGAGGCGCTGGACGGACTGCGCCACTGGCGGCTCCACACCACCGTCCTGGTCTGCACCTTCGTGATCTTCCCGCTGCTCGGCCTGGCCGCCCGCGGACTCGTGCCGGTACTGCTCACCCAGCCGCTCTACCAGGGCCTGCTCTTCCTCACCCTCGTGCCGTCGACGATCCAGTCGTCCATCGCGTTCACCTCGATCGCCCGCGGCAATGTGCCCGCCGCCATCTGCGCCGGCTCCTTCTCCTCCCTCGTCGGCATCGTCCTCACCCCACTGCTGGCGGCGGCACTGCTCGGCAGCAGCGGCGGCGGATTCTCCGCCGACTCGCTGATCAAGATCGTGCTGCAACTGCTGGTCCCGTTCCTCGCGGGCCAGGTGCTGCGCCCGTGGATCGCCGACTTCGTCGCCCGTCACAGGAAGGTCCTCGGCCTGGTCGACCGCGGCTCCATCCTGCTCGTCGTCTACACCGCGTTCAGCGAGGGCATGGTCCAGGGGATCTGGCACCGGGTGAACCCCGTGCGGCTGGCCGGACTGCTCGTCGTCGAGGCCGCGCTGCTCGCCGTGATGCTCGCCCTGACCTGGTACGGCGCCAAGGTGCTGCGCTTCGGTCGCGGGGACCGGATCGCCATCCAGTTCGCCGGGTCGAAGAAGTCCCTGGCCTCGGGACTGCCGATGGCGAGCGTCCTGTTCGGCGCGCACGCCTCGCTGGCCGTGCTGCCGCTGATGCTCTTCCACCAGATGCAGCTGATGGTGTGCGCGGTCATCGCCAAGCGCCGGGCACACGACCCCGAGGTCACGACCCCGTCCGCGTCAGCCGGAGGGTCACGAACCGAGGTCGGTACAGGTCCACGTTCCCGCTGATGCCGGCCGAGGCGGTCGTGGTCTCCAGCCAGTTGACGTCGTAGCTGAGCACCAGCCGTCCGTCCCCGCCACCGAGCGCCGGGTGCGCCTGCGGGTTGTACGCGGCCACCTGCCCGTCCGGCAGCCGCGCGCCGAAGCCCCTGCCCGGTCCGTGCCACGGGCCGGTGGGGGAGCACGCCCAGTACCAGGTGACCGCGGTCAGACCGGCCGTGCCCGCCGCCATGGTGAACAGGACGTACGTCCCCTCGTCCCGGACCACCGAGAACGTGCTGCCCACCCCGGTGCGCCGCCCGTCCCCGAGCACCGGGCGCGCGGCGGACGTGGACGTCCACGCGGAGCCGTCCCAGTACCGCCAGGCCGCCGGCTCGGCCAGCCTGCCCTCCCGCACCCGTGCCACATAGGCGGACGAGGGCCGACGGTCGACCGCCTGGCCGTCGTCACCGCCGAAGACGTACGTCCAGCCGCCCCGCGTGACGAGCGTGGTCCCGAACAGCACACGCCGGGACGGATCCGGCACCTGCCGCTGATCCAGGACCGGTACGACCGACTCCACCCGCAGGTCGGGCAGTGACAGCGTGGCGACCTCGGTGGCGCCGGGCACACCGTAGATCCACGGGTACGGACCGGCCGTCCGCACCCACAGCAGCACCCTGACGACGCTCTCGGCCGAGCCGGGGGAGCGGGGCTCGATGCGGGCCGCGACCGGCCAGCGCCACTGGTCCGGAGCGGGGTCCGGGAACAGCGGGGCGGAAAGGGTGGCGGTGAGCCGGCCCTTGTTGTCCATCACCACGGCCGAGTTGCGCACCATCGGAGCCGAGGCGTCGCGCCAGGAGTGGGGTTCACCCGAGGGGTTGGGCGGCCCGTGCACCTGGCCGAGGTAGGTGTCGGAGAACAGCCACAGCACCCGGCCGTCCGGCAGCCGTACCGAGTGGGTGCCGTCGCCGCCGGTCCAGTCGTCGGCACGGGCCGGATCGTCGCCGTACCGGGCGAATGCGCCGGTGAGCGCACCGTCGTACGTCCAGGAGGCGACCGTACGGGCCCCGCACCCACCGCCGCCCTCCCCGTGGCGGTCCTGGGGGAGAACGGTGAGCAGCACGGCGGCGAGGACCAGGGTCAGCAGCAGGCCGACCCCGGTTCCCGTCCGTCGTCGTGCTCGTGCGTCCTCGGACACCCCCGGGACGTTAGTGGCCGCCGCTCACATGGTCCATGGGCAGCCACAGCACGGTGTCCTTCACCGACCGGAGCGTCTTCGGGTCGGACAGCTCGTCGTCGCTCAGCGCGCGGTCCCAGACGTGGACGTCGTCGATGGTCCCGGTGAAGAAGGCCCGGCTGTCCATGCGCTGCCCGATGTGCACACCGAACGGCGAGTTGCGGCTCACGGAGCCCGCCACATCGGCGACGGACGACTGCACACCGTCGATGAACAGCGACAGCTTCCCGCCGCCCCTGCGCACCGCCAGATGGTGCCACTGGCCGTCGTTGTACGCCCCGGTGGTCGGCAGTGACGCCGTACGGATGGTGGACGCGCCCTCGCGTACGGTCATCAGGGCCCGCACCCGTTTGCTGTCCGGTTCGCCGCGCAGCCACACCTGCGGCTGTGTGGTGCCGATGCCCCCCATCCACAGCATCGGCTGCTCGCCGGTGGCGGCCGTGTACCGGAACCACAGCGACGCGGTGAAGTCGTCGCTGCCGAGCGGGAGTTCGTCGCGATACGGCAGACGTACGGCGTCGTCCACGCCGTCGAACTGCAGGGCGCCGCCCGACACTCCGTCCGTCTCCTCCGCGCCGCCGAGGACGGCCGCCCGCGGGGCGTGCCGGGCGCGGTCGGCGGTGGTCGGGTCGGGGCCGCGGCGCGGCTGGAGCCAGTCCTCGGTGAAGCGGGCGAAGCGGATCTCGTCGCGCGCGTCGACCGCCCCGCCCTCGTACATCAGCCCCACGGTGTCGTGGTCGGCGCGCACCAGGTCGGAGTAGCCGGACCAGTCCGTGGTGACGACCGTGCCGCGGTCCACGCTGTCCCAGGTGCGGCCGCCGTCGTAGGAGGAGCGGATCATCATGGTCCGGCGGCGGTCGGGGTCGCCGGGGCAGGCCAGCAGGATGCGGTTGCCCAGCCGCAGGGTCGAGCCCTGGACCTGCGGGGCGTAGAGGTCGGGAAGGCCCCGGAAGGGGCTGACGAAGCTGTCGCCGCCGTCGCGGCTGACGGTCTGCGTGCGGTGGCCGATGTCGGTGCCGTCCTGTTCGCGCCCGCTGACCAGGAGGGAGCCGTCGACGCGCTCGGTGAGGGTCAGTTCGGACGGCTTCTGCCGGAAGGTACGGTCCTCGGCGATGGGCCAGCTGTCGGTGGCCCCGATCCGCCAGTGGTCGCCGCCGTCGTCGCTGACGATCAGCGCCGCGTGATTCGCGGTGACCCGACTGCCGTCCCAGGTCTCGGTGTTGACGCCGAAGACCAGCCGCCCGGCGTCCTTGCCACGGGTGAGCTGGAGGCCGTGCACCGGGCCGGTCGCGTACCAGGAGTTCCAGTCCGCGGGCAGGATCTCGGGGCTCAGATCGCGCGGTGCCGACCAGGTCAGTCCGTCGTCGTCGCTGTACTGCAGATGAGGGGTGCGATCGCAGGGCACCGAGCAGCTGGCGGCGTCCGTACGGCCCGTGTTGTACGTCTCGGCCAGCAGGATGCGGCCGGTCTCGCGGTCCACGATCGGCGCCGGGTTGCCATGGGTGTCACCCGCGCCCTCGTTGACCACCCGCAGCGGGCCCCAGGTGCGCCCGCCGTCGGTGGAGCGCTTCACCACGATGTCGATGTCGGCCGCGTCACCGCAGTTGAGGACGCGTCCCTCGGCGAACGCCAGGAGCGTGCCGTCGGTGGTCTTCACGATCGCCGGAATGCGGAAGCAGGCATATCCCGGGTCCTGGGATGCCTTGAAGAGGATCTGCTGCTCGAAGTCGAGGGTGTCGGCGGCGGGTTGGGCGGCGTCAGCCGGATTCGACAGCACCGACAGCGCGGCCGCCGCGAAGGCGACGGCCAGGGTGGCTCTCAGTCGTGCGCGGACTCTTGACGGCATGGTGCGACCTGCCCTTCATGCGTCGGAGGCACAGGGACATGAGTCGTTCGGTCATCGGCGGGACATGACTCATCCGGTCATCGGGCATGACTCATCCGGTCATCGGTACATTCGGACATCCGACGTCCAACGTGCACTTCATCGACGTTAGTTGGGGCCTCGGGTGCCTCACAAGGAGCGTGCAGCCACTTCGCGGTTCAGGGGGTGCGGCACGACCCGCTCGCCCCGCTGTCGCCGGCCGAACGTGACCAGTTCATGGACCTGTTGATCCGGATTTCCGGTACGGACGGCTGATGGCGGCTAACGTTCCGTCATGACCGCACCCCTGGCGCTCGATCCGGCGCGCACAGCACTCGTCCTCGTCGATCTGATGGACCGCATCGTCGCGCTTCCCCTGGAACCCCGCAAAGGCACCGAAGTTCTGGTAGCCGCCGAGGAGTTGGCGGATGCCTTCCGCTCGGCCGGGGCGCTCGTCGTGCTCATTCGCGTCGAACGCCCCGGGGTCGCCGAGCAGCCGCCCGGCAGCGGACTGGTCGCAGGACTGCTGCGAGACGGCGACCTCGAGATCGTGAAGCGGACCATCGGCGCCTTCCAGGGCACGGAACTCGACGCACGGTTGCGTCAACGGGCCATCACCACACTCGTGTTCGGCGGCATCGCCACCAACCTGGGAGTGGAGTCCACCGCCCGCGCAGCCCACGACCTGGGCTACGACCTGGTCTTCGTGGAGAACGCCATGGCAGCGTTCACCACACCGGAACACGAGGCATCGGTACGCCTGGACTTCCCGAGGCTGGGTTCGGTGGTGTCCTCGCCCCAGGAGATGCGCTTCAACACCGTCTGACCGGCCGACGAGCCCACACAAATGAGCGGCAAGGGCCCACCAACATCGCCTTTCCCCACGCGCCGGCCGCGAGGGAGCCGAAGGGGCGCGCCGGTGTTGAGAGGGATGGGGGTCCCCCCTGCTCGAACGAAGTTGAGAGCTTGGGGGAGCGCGGAGGCCCGAAGGGCTGAGCACGATCACCCTCTCAACACCGGCAAAAAGCGCCCCGTAGGCGACCGAGCAAACAGAACAGAACAGAGCAGCACTCAGGCCTGCGTGGCCGCCGCCTTCAGGGCGAGGCGGTGTTCACCCGCGTACACGTTCATGGAGCTGCCCCGCAGGAAGCCCACCAGGGTCAGGCCGGTCTCGGCGGCCAGGTCCACCGCCAGGGAGGACGGGGCCGAGACCGCGGCCAGCACCGGGATACCCGCCATCACGGCCTTCTGCGCCAGCTCGAAGGAGGCCCGGCCCGACACGAGCAGGATGGTGCGGGACAGGGGCAGGTCGCCGTTCTGCACGGCGCGGCCGACCAGTTTGTCGACCGCGTTGTGCCGGCCCACGTCCTCTCGTATGTCGAGCAGCTCCCCGTCCTCGGTGAACAGGGCCGCGGCATGCAGTCCACCGGTCCGGTCGAACACCCGCTGGGACTCGCGCAGCCGGTCCGGAAGGCCGGTGAGCAGGGCAGGCGCGACGCGGACCGGGGGCCTGTCGGAGAGAGGCCAGCGCGCCGTCGTACGGACCGCGTCGAGGCTCGCCTTGCCGCACAGGCCGCACGACGAGGTGGTGTAGACGTTCCGCTCGAGCGTGATGTCGGGAACGGCGACGTCCGGAGCGGTCCGCACGTCCACCACGTTGTAGGTGTTCGAGCCGTCGACCGTCGCGCCCGCGCAGTACACGATGTTCTGCAGATCGGACGCGGCGGCCAGTACGCCCTCGCTCACCAGGAATCCGGCGGCCAGCGCGAAGTCGTCGCCCGGTGTGCGCATGGTGATCGCGAGGGGCTTGCCGTTGAGGCGGATCTCCAGGGGCTCCTCGGCGACGAGCGTGTCCGGACGGGTGGCGACGGCGCCGTCCCTGATGCGGATCACCTTGCGTCGTTCCGTGACTCGTCCCATGTCCTGATCAGCCCCGGTTCTGTATGTACTGGTAGCCGAAACGGCCCTTGATCACGGTCTCATTGTCCTGCACGTGGAGGGTGAGGCAGCAGAGGGCTGCGACTTTCACGTTTCACGGAAGCACAGCGGGATCGGGGGGTGAATGGATCGGGGGCAATGGATCGGGGGCAATGGTCGGACGTCCGAATGTCTGATGGAAGCCGACAACGAGGGCGCCGGAATCCTGTGGCTTCGGCTGCCGTCGTACCCGTGAGTCACTGACAAGACTGGTGGATCCCGCAACCAACGGCAACGAGGGGGAGCCCAAGATGAACGGCTCGCGCATCACCGCAGTCGGCCATTATCAGCCCGCCAAGGTACTCACCAACGAGGACCTGGCGGGCATGGTCGACACGAGTGACGCATGGATCCGCAGCCGGGTGGGCATCCGGACGCGGCACATCGCGGGGCCCGCCGAGCCCGTCGACGAGCTCGCCGCGTACGCCGCCGCCAAGGCGCTCGCGGCGGCGGGGCTGACGCCCGACGACATCGACCTGGTGCTGGTCGCCACCTCAACCGCGATCGACCGCTCTCCGAACACCGCGGCCCGCGTCGCGGCCCGCCTCGGCATTCCGCGGCCCGCCGCGATGGACGTCAACGTCGTGTGCGCCGGGTTCACGCACGCGCTGGCGACCGCCGACCACACCGTCCGCGCGGGGGCCGCGACCCGTGCCCTTGTGATCGGCGCCGACAAGATGTCCGAGGTGACCGACTGGAGCGACCGCACCACCTGCGTTCTCGTCGGCGACGGGGCGGGGGCCGCCGTCGTGGAGGCGTGCGGACCGGGGGAGGAGCCCGGGATCGGGCCCGTGCTGTGGGGGTCGGTGCCGGAGATGGGGCACGCCGTGCGGATCGAGGGCACACCGCCGCGGTTCGCGCAGGAGGGGCAGAGCGTCTACCGCTGGGCCACCACCCAGCTGCCGCCCATCGCGCGCCGTGCCTGCGAGAAGGCCGGCATCGCACCGGAGGACCTCGCCGCGGTCGTGCTGCACCAGGCCAACCTGCGCATCATCGAGCCCCTCGCCGAGAAGCTCGGCGCCGTCAACGCCGTGGTCGCGCGTGATGTCGCCGAGTCGGGCAACACCTCCGCCGCCAGCATTCCGCTCGCGCTGTCCAAGCTCGTCGAGCAGGGCGCGATCAGCGGCGGCGACCCGGTACTGCTCTTCGGCTTCGGCGGCAACCTGTCGTACGCCGGTCAGGTCGTACGGTGCCCGTGAGGGGCCGCGCAGGCGGGTGAGCGCCGGCGCAGGGGAGGGGCAGACCTGCTGGCGGCGGAGGTGTTGGTGTCGCCGTCGCGAGCATCGAGACGCAGTCGGCCAACGAGTCGCCAAGTGACCGGTCGCCGTGTTCCCGACCGCCGAGCGACCGGTCACCATGTTCCTACGACCAAGAGCGCGTCCTGGATGCGGACTCCTGAACGCGGACTCCCGGATGCGGTCTCGCGCCCCCACCGGAGTCCGCGTCTGCCCGCGCGAGCACACGTCCGCCCGCGCGAGCCCGCTTCTGCTCGCACGAGCCCGTGTCTCCCCGCCCGAGTCCGCGTCGAAGCGGGCTCAGGCGCCGGGGACGACCCTTGCCACACCCCGCCCCGATCGCCGCCCCGAGAGCGGAGCAGACGAATGGCACCCACGCTCACCACCACCCGCCCCACCCTCGCGCTGAAGCCCGGCACCTCCTGGAGCGACGCCTGGCGGCGCTGCCTGGCCGTCGCCCCCGAGGCCTTCCGGGACGACCGCGTCCTCAACCTCTACGGTGCCGCCTGGCAGCCGGACGGCCGGGCGCTGCCCGCGACCACCCCGGTCGACGGCAGCCCCATCGCGGGCGCGCCGCGGCTGGACCGGACCACCGCCCAGCAGGCCGTACGGGCCTCGCTGGACCAGCACCGCGCCTGGCGGCATGTGCCGCTGGAGGAGCGCCGGGCCCGGGTCGCGGCCGCTCTCGACGCGCTGACCGAGCACCGCGAACTGCTCGCGCTGCTGCTCGTCTGGGAGATCGGCAAGCCCTGGCGGCTCGCCCAGGCCGACGTCGACCGGGCGATCGACGGCGTGCGCTGGTACGTCGACGGCATCGAGCCGATGGTCGCCGGCCGGGCCCCGCTGGACGGGCCGGTGTCCAACATCGCGAGCTGGAACTACCCGATGAGCGTGCTCGCGCACGCCATGCTGGTGCAGGCGCTCGCGGGCAACGCGGTCATCGCCAAGACGCCGACCGACGGTGGCGTCGCCTGTCTCACCCTGGCCTCGGCGCTCATCGCCCGTGAGGGCATCCCGGTCACCCTGGTCAGCGGCAGCGGCGGCGAGCTCTCGGAGGCGCTGGTGCGCGCGCCCGAGATCGGCTGTGTCTCCTTCGTCGGCGGCCGCGACACCGGCGCCGCGGTGGCCACCGCCGTGGCCGACCTCGGCAAGCGGCACGTGCTTGAACAGGAGGGGCTCAACACCTGGGGCATCTGGAACTTCTCCGACTGGGATGCGCTCACGGCCGTCATCCCCAAGCTCTTCGACTACGGCAAGCAGCGCTGCACGGCGTACCCGCGCTTCGTCGTCCAGCGCACGCAGTTCGACGAGTTCCTGGCGGCCTACCTGCCCGCGGTGCGCGGGATCAAGGTCGGCCACCCGCTGGCCGTCGGGCACCCGGACGACCTTCCGCCCGAGCTGGACTTCGGACCGGTGATCAACGCGGCCAAGGCCACGGAGCTGCGGGCCCAGGTCGCCGAGGCCATCGACCGCGGTGCCGTCCCGCTGCACCGGGGCAGCCTGTCCGACGCCCGCTTCCTGCCCGGCCAGGACACCTCGGCGTACGTCCAGCCGATCACGCTGCTGGGCCCGCCCCCTTCCTCCCCGCTGCACCACGCGGAGCCGTTCGGCCCGGTCGACACGATCGTCCTGGTCGACACGGAGGCGGAGCTGCTCGCGGCGATGAACGCGTCCAACGGCGCTCTGGTCGCCACCCTCTCCACCGACGACCGGGCCGCCTACGACCGGCTGGCACCGCAGATCCGCGCGTTCAAGGTCGGCCACGGAAAGCCCCGCTCCCGCGGCGACCGCGACGAGCTGTTCGGCGGCTTCGGCGCCTCCTGGCGCGGCGCCTTCGTCGGCGGCGAGCTCCTGGTACGCGCGGTGACCCAGGGCCCGACGGGGGAGCGGCTGCCCGGCAACTTCCCGGACTACCAGCTCATGCCGTGACCCCGGACCCGGTGGCGCCGGTCATGGACGGGCGCCACCGGGATGATGATCTGGTCGGCCACGGACCGGGACTGCCGCCTGAGACACTCATCCGTGCCCTCCGGATCCTGATGCCGTCGCGGTAGCCACCCCGCCACCTCCGGTGACCTGGCTCACCGGCGGATATGCAGGTGAAAGGCACTCCGAAACCTTGGTATTGTTGTCCGTGTCGCCGCGGGGAACAACCCCGGCCAGGCGACAGACACCTGGTCCGGGTGGCGGAATGGCAGACGCGCTAGCTTGAGGTGCTAGTGCCCTTTATCGGGCGTGGGGGTTCAAGTCCCCCCTCGGACACAACCGCTGACGATACGGTGACGAGGGCCTCGACCTGACGGTCGCGGTCCTTGTTGCGTTTTCGTAGCTGACGGTGATGCCCAGTGTTTCGTAGAGTGCGCCTTTCTTGTCAGCGGCGGCTGTGTGGATGCGCTGTGCAATATCCCCAAGACTCTCAGTCATCTCGCGGATCTGCTGCGCATCGAGTGGGTGTTCCTTCTTCCGAGTGAGGGTGGGGAGCGCGTCGAGTTTCTTCCGTGCCGCCGCCTTGTCTCTCTGCGCCTCGTTGATCCACTGGGTGACGACGGCTGGGTCGGCTCCGGCTTCGAGGGCTGCCTGGTAGCGGGCGAGTCGTCGCGCGCAGTCCTTGATCGCTTGGCGTGCTTGGGCCTGCTCCGGTGTGGGAGTCTCTGCGGTGCTTGCTGCGGCGCTTGCGTGGGTGAGCGCTTCGATGGTGGCAGTGAGCCTGTGGGGCTCGTAAAGTCATCGCTGCAGGTCAAGCCGTGTAGCGGTACTCGTTGACGACTCCGCCGAGGACTCTGGTTCGCAGAACCCGCCGGGGCTCGAACTGTTTCGAGGCTGCTGGCTGTTCTTCGGTTTCAGGCGGTAGTTGGTCGCGGGATCGATGCGGCCGGTGCCTGTTGTAGTGGTCCCGGTACTCGGTGAGGACCTGACTGGCGTGGGCCTCGTTCATGATCAGAACGTGGTCGAGGACTTCGCGGCGGATCGTGCCGATCACGCGCTCGCAGTGCGCGTTCATCCGAGGCGCCCGCGGCGCGCTGAGCAACACCTGCATGTCCTCGGCTGCGAAGACGGCATCGAACGACTCGGTGTACTTGCTGTCGCGGTCACGGACTACGTGCAGAGCCTCGACACGGCTGCCGAGGTCGGCGGCGATGTTGCGGGCCTGCTGAGTGGCCCACTGCGCGGTGGGATGGGTGGTGACGCCGGTGATGTGGAGCCTGCGGGTGCCGTGCTCAAGGAACGCCAGGGCGTACAAGCGCCTGCCGGTCAGTGTCAACGTGGAAGAAGTCCGCCGCGATGATCCCCTCAGCCTGCGCAGTGAGGAAGTCGCGCCAACTCGGACCGGTATGGCGCGGCGCCGGGTCAACGCCGGCCGCGTGCAGGATTCCCCAGACCGTAGACGGTGCGATCGGGTGCCCAAGCCGGGCCAGCTCGCCCTGTATCCTGCGATGCCCCCACCGCGGGTTCTCCCGGGCCAGGCGCAGGACGAGCTTCTTGAGTTCGGCCGCTGTGGGCGGGCGGCCGGTGCGCCCGCGTCGGTGGGAGTAGTCCCACCGGCCAGCGATCAGCCTTCGGTGCCAGGCCAGCAGCGTCCCCGGCGTGACCGGAAAGACGCTGCACCAGTGGTGACGCGGAATCAGCGACGACAACGCGGCCAGCCAGAACCGGTCCAAAGGCTCGTAACGGACCGGACTATTGAGCTGTCGTCGCAGCACCGCGTTTTCGTGCCGCAGCACCAGCAGTTCGGCGTCTTTGGCGCTGTCCCGGTGTAGCAGCACAGCTGGCACGGCCAGCAGCGCACGAGTGGCCCGATACAGCAGCGAGATGTTCACCCGCGCAGCATTCCCACGACCACCGAGCGCCCCTCACGCGGGCCCCTACCTGCAGCGATGACTTTACGATCCCCACACGGCAGTGGAGAACCCCCGACGCGTTGTCTTGACGCTCGACTGACGCTGTACCTGATGGTGTGTCAGTCGCTTGCAATGTCACCGCCCGGCTCGGACTCAGTGCAACGGTAAGCGCAACTGGTGCCACAGCACCGGCAACCAGCCGCCGTTCGACCTCCTCTGACGACAGCCCCGCGCCGAGATCGTCCTCGCGCGGTACGCCGAAGAGCCGGCAGTGCACGGTCACGGGGAGCGGGTAGGCGAAGCGGATGGGGTGTGAAGGACTCGGTCAGCCGATCTTGAGGAGGCCGGCTTCGACGACGGCGTGGCCGAAGGGGCTCGCGAGTTCGGCGAGGCGTTCGCAGTCGGCGTCACCCAGGGCGGCGTAGGCGGGGAGGGCCAGGTGGTCGGTGCGGTCCTCGATGTGCCGGCGCAGGAGTACGCCTTCCGGGCTGAGAGAGTCGCCGTCGAGGAGGCCTCGCTTGCGCAAGCGCTCCTGGGCGTCGGCCCACTCCTCCTCGGGCCATGCGCGGCTCGCCTTGAGGAAGTCGACGGGAATCTCACCGGTGGCGGCGTGCAGAATCAGTGCCTCCAAGCCTCCGACGCCCTCGCTCAGCAGGCACGCGACATGGCCGTCTCCGCGGAACTCCCGGAGCAGCGTCTGGGCGTGCCACAACTGCAGTACCGGCTCCTTGGGCCAGGGCAGTGCGGCATGGGCGGCGAACAGCGGCCGGCCCTGCGCGTGTTCGAAGGCCGCCTCGGCGGCCCGGTGGGTCAGCGCCAGGACCTCGTCCAGGGCGGACAGTTCGTGGATTCCCGCCCGCCGCAGGGCTTCGCCCGCAGCGGCGTACCGCGCGTCCAGCACCTGCTGCGGCGTCGTGGCGTCCCAGGCACCGTCGACCGCCTGGCGTACGAAGGCAGGGTTGAAGTTGTAGAAGGTCGAGATGACCAGCTCGGCGGATGCTCGGCCGAAGACGGCGCTCCGGGAGGTGAAGTACCCGGCGTGTCCGCTCAGTCCGAGGTCCGCGTACCGTCGCCTTGCCTCGGGGACGAAGTAGATCATCGCGTGTACGGGCTCGAGGCGGCGCCAGGCCGCGCGCGCTGACTTCATGGGGTCACCTCTACGGAGAGTGGACGAACGGGGTATTCGCTGGGGGCTCTGCGGGTTTCAGTGCTCGCCATGCGCTCGCAGGTGTTCGAGCAGCAGGCGGCTCAGCGCATCGGGTGCCTCCTCGGGGACCCAGTGGCTGACGCCCTGGAGCGTCTCGAACCGGTACGGCCCGTTGACCCACTGCCCCGTCTGCTGTGCGGCCGCCGGGCCGAACGCGCTGTCCTCCGTGCTCCAGACGTACAGCGTGGGCACGTCGATGACGCCGATCGCGCCGTCGGGGCGGCCCGCCCGGTACCAGTTCAGCGCCGCGGTGAGAGCGCCCGGCTGGGACAGGTGCCGTACGTAGGCCTCGGCACTGTCTTGCGGGACCTTTCCGGCGTAGAACGCGCGAAGCTCCTGGGCGTCGTGGGCGAGCATGCGTTCTTCGGTCGCGGGTGTTTCACGCCAGTCGATCATGTAGCGCGAGCGTTGGCGCTGATCCTGGTCGGTGCGCAGGCTGGTGGCCAGAGCGCCGGGGTGCGGGGTCGAGACAACCGTCAGGGTGCGTACGCGGCCGGGGTGGGCGTGAGCCGTCCACCACGCCACTGCGCCTCCCCAGTCGTGGCCGACCAGGTCGAACGCCGCCCAGCCCAGTTCCTCGGTGATCGCGACCACGTCGTCGACGAGAAGGCCGATGCGATAGTCCTCGGGCCGCTGGGGGCGGGCGCCGGGGGAGTACCCACGTTGGTTCGGTGCCACCACCCGGTAGCCGTGCGCGGCCAGTGCCGCGATCTGCCGTTGCCACACCAGCCCCGTCTGCGGGAAGCCGTGCAGCAGTAGCACCGGGCGGCCCTCGGGCGGGCCCGCCACGATCGCGTCGAACACGCCCACGCCGGTGGAGATGCTCAGTTCCGTCACGATCCACCCCTCATACCGACTGGTCGGTCCTCTTCAGGGAGGGGCGGGCTGTCAAGACCGCGAGCATGTGCGCATCCCCGCTTTCCTGATCGTCAAGGACTTGGTTGAACATGACGCCGGATTCAACTATAACCGATCGGGAGGCCGACCCTCGTCACCCTGCGGCCATGGCTCATGCCATCGGTCACCGAGGGAGACGGTCAATGAGCCCGCCGCACCGAAGTTGGCGTTCGGCCCGCCTATCAGCGATCGAGCCCGGCTCACGGAGCTCGGAACTCCGGCCCCCATGCTCCGGGGCGAACCGGACCAACAGGAAACAGTGAGGCGACATGAGGGAAGCAGTCATCGTTTCGACGGCACGGACGCCGATCGGAAAGGCCTATCGCGGCGCCTTCAACGACACCCAGGCGCAGGAACTCGCCGCCCATGCCCTTTCGCACGCGGTGCGGCGCGCCGGGATCGAGGGAGCCGAGGTCGAGGATGTGATCTTCGGCTGCGCCGCGCAGCAGGGCTCCGCCGGTTTCAACGTCGCGCGCCAGGCCGTTCTCCGTGCCGGACTTCCGGACACCGTGTCGGGAATGACGATCGACCGGCAGTGCTCGTCGGGCCTGATGGCCATCGCGACGGCCGCCAAGCAGATTGTCACCGATGGCATGCAGGTCGCTGTCGGCGGCGGTGTCGAGTCGATCTCCTTGGTGCAGAACGACCACATGAACACCCACCGTGCGGCCGATCCCTGGCTGGTCGAGCACAAGCCGAGCATCTACATGCCGATGTTGCAGACGGCGGAGATCGTCGCCGAACGCTACGGCGTGAGCCGGGAACGCCAGGACGAGTTCGCGCTGCTGTCACAGCAGCGCACCGCGGCGGCGCAGGAGGCCGGCCGGTTCGACCGGGAGATCGTCGCACTCACCAGCGTCAAGAAGGTTCTCGACAAGCAGTCCGGGGAGGTGCGGGACGAGGAGGTCACCCTGACCAGGGACGAGGGCAACCGCCCGTCGACCACACTGGAGGGCCTGGCCGGGCTGGCGCCGGTGCTCCCCGACGGTCAGGTGACCGCGCACTCCAGCGTCACGGCGGGAAACTCCTCGCAGTTGTCGGACGGGGCTTCGGCGTCGGTGTTGATGGAGTCGAAGGAGGCCGAGCGCCGCGGACTGGAGCCGCTGGGCGTCTACCGGGGTATGACCGTTGCCGGTTGCGGGCCGGACGAGATGGGCATCGGTCCGGTGTTCGCCATTCCGAAACTGCTGAAGCAGCACGACCTCGCCGTCGACGACATCGGGCTGTGGGAACTCAACGAGGCGTTCGCTTCCCAGGCGTTGTACTGCCGTGACGAACTGCACATCGACCCGGAGCGGTTCAACGTCAATGGCGGCGGGATCTCGGTCGGTCATCCCTACGGAATGACCGGTGCCCGGCTGGTGGGGCATGCCCTTATTGAGGGCAAGCGCCGAGGCGTCCGGTATGTGGTGATCTCGATGTGCGTCGGCGGCGGAATGGGCGCAGCCGGACTGTTCGAGGTTGCCTGAGGTGTCGAGCGGGACGGAAAAGGTCCGAACTTCGGTCCTCGTGGACTTCGGTGGGGTCATCACGTCCAGTGTGCTGCAGGCTTTCACCGACTTCGGCGCCTCGCTCGGCGGTGACCCGCACCGGCCGCTGGACCTCCTCGCCCGGGACTCGCCATCACGCACTCTCCTGGCCGACCACGAGTGCGGCCGTATCGACACCGAAGCCTTCGAGCGGGGATTCGCCGAACGCCTCCGCGTCCACG
This sequence comes from Streptomyces sp. HUAS 15-9, assembly GCF_025642155.1. Classification (NCBI taxonomy): domain Bacteria; kingdom Bacillati; phylum Actinomycetota; class Actinomycetes; order Kitasatosporales; family Streptomycetaceae; genus Streptomyces; species Streptomyces qianjiangensis. The sequence continues at coordinate 7,406,334 of NZ_CP106798.1, forward strand.
GCGCCGACGTACCGGCCGAGGGGCTCACGGCCCGGATGCAAGCGGGAATGTCGATCGACCAGGACATGCTCGCGCTGCTCGGTGATCTTCGGGCCGCCGGCCGTCCGGTTGCGCTGGTGTCCAACTCGTTCGGTACCGGAGCCTACGACGGCGTCGACCTCGCCGCCGTTGCCGACGTGGTCGTCATCTCCGCCGAGGTGGGGATCCGCAAGCCATCCCGGCGGATCTACGCGATCGCCTGTGAACGCCTCGGTATCGACCCCGAGGAGGCAGTCATGATCGACGATCTGCAGCAGAACCTCGACGGAGCGGCGCGGATCGGAATCGGGGGCGTACTGCACACCAGTGCCGCCGACACCCGCCGCCAACTCGCCGAACGCTTCGGGATCACCGCCTGACCGATCGACCGACCGGTCGCAAGGAGACCGGTCATGTGGGATCCGCACCGCATCACCTGCTCACCCCCCCGGAAGGCACCGCTCATGGCCAGTGTTCTCGACCCGGTCCGCCGCCACGCGGCTGCAACTCCTGACAACATCGCGCTGCGCGGCGGCGCGGATCAGTGGACCTACCGTCAGCTGAGTGACGCGAGCGTACGGTACGCGGGCGCCTTGGCCGCCGCGGGTCTGTCCCCCGGGGACCGGGTGCTGCTCGCGGCGCCGTCGGTGCCCGAGTTCGTGGTGGCCTACCTCGGGATCCAGGCCGCGGGCTGTGTCGTGGTGCCGGTCAACACGATGGTCACCCGGGCCGAGGTGGAGTACGTCCTCGGCGACGCCGGGTGCTCATTGGCGATCGCATGGCACGCCCTCGGCCCCGCCGTCGCGGAGGCGGCAGCGGCACTCAAGGTGCCCTTCTGGACGCTGTCCCCGGGCGCGTCGGTCACCGGTGCAACCCCTGCCGACGTCGTCGACCGGGACCGCGACGAGACCGCGGCCATCCTGTACACCTCGGGCACCACGGGACGGCCGAAGGGGGCCCAACTCACCGTCGGGAACCTGCTGTCCGCCGGGGAGATCGGCGCCGAGTGCAGCCGCGCCTCCAGCGCCGACCGTACCGGCACCGGACTCCCGCTGTTCCACGTGTTCGGCCAGGCGTCGGTCATGATGGCGACCCTGACCGCGGGCGGCTCGATGTCCTTGCTGGCCCGATTCGACCCGGCGTCGATGCTGGACATGCTGCGCCGCGACCGGCTCACCATCATGGCCGGCGTGCCGACCATGTGGAACGCGATGCTGCACGCGGCGGGTGATGCGAACCCGGCGGACTTCGCGGGGCTCCGTGTCGCCGTCTCCGGCGGCGCCTCACTGCCCGGGGAGATCGCCCGAGCCTTCGAGGCCCGCTTCGGCTGCACCATCCTCGAAGGGTATGGGCTCACCGAGACCACCGCGTTCGGCACCTTCAACGACATCGACCGCGGCGGCAAGACCGGGTACACCGGCAGGGCAGTCCCGCGGCTGCAGGTTCAGGTGCGTGACGAGGACGGCAACGAGTGCCCTCCGGGTACCGTCGGCGAGGTCCACATCAAGGGACCCACGGTGATGCGCGGTTACTGGAACCGCCCCGCGGACACCGCCGCGGCAATCTCGTCCGACGGCTGGTTCCGGACCGGCGACCTCGGCGAAACCGACACGGACGGCGACCTGCGCATCGTCGACCGGATCAAGGACCTCATCATCCGCGGCGGTTACAACGTCTACCCCGGTGAGGTCGAGGAAGTTCTCTACGAGCATCCGGACATCGTCGAGGCAGCCGTGATCGGCGTTCCCGACGAGCACTACGGCGAGGAGGTCGCCGCGCTCATCGCCGCCCGGCCCGGTTCGGAGCTCGGTGCCGCCGAGGTGTCGGGCTGGGCACGAGAGCGGCTGTCCGCCTACAAGATCCCGCGCATCGTCCGGTTCGTCGACGCGCTGCCCAAGGGCCCGACCGGGAAGATCCTCAAGCGGTCCATCGACCGTACGGAGCTGACCCGCGATCCCGCAGTCGGCGACGTACCCGCCCGCCGGCACTGAACATCCGTCGAACGAAGAGATGTGCCCGCTGCGGAAGAAAGAGAGGAAAGATGCATGGTGAGTTGCTCATGAGCCTGCCCCCCATGCTGCGGGACCGGCTGCGCCTGCCCGTGGTCGCATCGCCGATGTTCATCGTGTCCAGTCCGGAGTTGGTCATCGCCCAGTCGGCCTCCGGCATCGTGGGTTCCTTCCCCGCGCTGAACGCGCGGCCCCAGTCGGCCCTGCGGGAGTGGCTGCAGCACATAACGGAGGAGTTGGCCAAGCACGACGCCGACCATCCCGAGGCACCGTCCGCGCCGTTCGCGGTCAATCTCATCGTGCACAAGACCAACTCACGCCTGGAGGAGGACCTCGCGACCGTCGTGGAGTTCGAGGTGCCGATCATCATCACCTCTCTCGGTGCCCGGGCCGATGTCAACGATGCGGTCCACTCCTACGGCGGGATCGTGCTGCACGATGTCATCAGCAACCGGTTCGCGCGCAAGGCGGTGGAGAAGGGCGCGGACGGCCTGATCGCCGTCGCCGCGGGCGCGGGTGGGCACGCCGGCACTCAATCACCCTTTGCGCTCGTCCAGGAGGTTCGCGACTGGTTCGACGGCCCTCTTCTGCTGTCGGGCTCCATCGCTCACGGCCGCTCGATCCTCGCCGCGCAGGCCGCCGGCGCGGACCTCGCCTACGTGGGTTCGGCGTTCATCGCTACCGACGAGGCGAGCGCGGAGGACCAGTACAAGCAGATGATCGTGGACTCCACAGCTGCGGACATCGTGTACTCCGACCTGTTCACCGGCGTGCACGGCAACTACCTCCGCGGCAGCATCGAGGCCGCGGGGCTCGATCCGGCCGCACTGCCCGGCTCCGATCCGTCCGCCATGGACTTCGGGAACCAGGACGTCAAAGGGGCGAAGGCGTGGCGGGACATCTGGGGCGCGGGTCAGGGCGTCGGCGTGATCGGAGCGGTACTTCCCGCGGCAGCGGTCGTCGAGCGCCTCGCCGGTGAGTACGCCGAGGCGAAGAGCCGGCTTCGGCGCTTGTAAAGGGGTGCGCCAGAGCCGCATCGAGTCTGCGTATTTACGAGTCTGGCGTCGGATTCAAGTACACTTCCGGAGATGGACAACACCGCACCTGAGGAGAGCGACGGCGAGAAGGCACCGCCGGTGGCCCCCCTCTCGCACCTTCGCGAGCTGCCGACGACGAAGCGGGGAGCGCGGACACGGGCCGCTTTGGTGAAGGGCGCCCGGAAGGTGTTCGAACGGGACGGCTACCTCGACACCCGTCTGACCGACATCACCAAAGAGGCTCAGTGTGCGGCGGGATCCTTCTACACCTACTTCGCCAACAAGGAAGAGGTGCTTGCCGCCGTTCTCCTGGAAGCCCAGGAGGACATGATGCACCCCGGCATGGGCCGGGTGCAGGGCACCGACGACCCATATGCGGTACTCGAGGCGAGCAATCGCGCGTATCTCGAGGCATACAAACGGAATGCGAAACTGATGGCACTGCTTGAGCAGGTCGCCCAAGTTGAGCCGGAGTTCCGTGAGTTCCGGAGCCGGCGCGCTGATGCGTTCATCCGCCGCAACGCCCGCGGCATCGCCGACCTACAGGCGCGGGGCGTTGCCGACCGTGAGGTCGATCCGATGATGGCCTCCCGTGCGCTGTCGGGCATGGTCAGCGTCATGGCCTACAACGCCTTCGTGCTCGGCGAACGGCACGAAGAAGGTACGCCGGTGGACTTCGATGAGCTCGTCTCCACGGTCACCCGGCTCTGGGCGAACGCCCTGCGGTTCCCCGGCCACCACTGACCGACCTTCTCTCTTCCCCCCTCGCCCTTGTCCGGTCCCAGATATCTGTAGGCACCGCGTACGCCCCGAGCAGCAGTGCCTACGGACGGGCGGGATGGTCGATGCGCGTCGCGGCAGCCCCGTACGCCGCTTGGCCTGCATGCCTACAGAAGACTGGGACTGACCACGGTTCGCGGGGACCGGACAGCCCTTCTCGGCGTATGGGGCGATCGCTTGCGCCTTCTCCGTGGGTGACGCACACCTGGTGATTGAACTTGACGCCAGATTCAATTATACAGGTGGACGGGGACCACGGCCGCAGCATCGCGAGGGCCGTGCCCCGGCACCGCACGCCCCGCCACGGAGAGGGTTCGCTGTGAAGGTTGCACAAAGAGTCGCCATCGTCACCGGAGGCGGTGGCGGGATCGGCAGCGCGCTGGTCGCACGGCTCGCTCGCGAGGGTGCCCGGGTCGTCGTCGCGGACCTCGACGCGGACAGCGCGCGGGCGGTGTCGGAGGCAGTCAACGCCGGCCATCCGGGAAGCACCGTCAGCGCCGGCGCCGACGTGTCGGACACCGCCCAGATACAGCAGTTGGTCACCCTGGCGGAGAGCGCCTTCGGTCCGGTTGATTTCTACTTCGCGAACGCGGGCATCGCCGGGGCGCTCGACCTCGACGCGAGCGAGCAGGACTGGGACCTCTCGATCGGCGTCAACCTGCGAGCCCACATCCGTGCGGCAAAGCTGCTGGTACCGCGGTGGCTCGAGCGCGGTGAGGGCTACTTCGTCAGTACCGCCTCGGCGGCCGGGCTGCTCACCCAGATCGGCTCCGCCACGTACGCCGTCACCAAACACGCGGCCGTCGCCTTCGCCGAATGGCTGAGCGTCACCTACGGCGATCGCGGGGTCCGCGTCAGCTGTCTGTGCCCGATGGGGGTGAACACCAAGCTGCTGTCCTCCGGGGAGGGTTCGGGGGACGCTCTGGGAAGAGCCGCGACGCGAGCCGTCACGTCCGCGGGGGACGTCCTGGAGCCGGCCGAGGTCGCCGACGCAGTCCTGGCCGCGATCGAGTACGAGCGCTTCCTGATCCTGCCGCATGAAGACGTTCTTGAGATGTACCGGCAGAAGGGCTCGGACTACGACCGGTGGCTGCGCGGGATGCGCCGCTACCAGAGCTCCCTTCTGGCGCAGTCATGACCGGCGCGCCGGGCGAGCTCGTCCTCGCCGAACACCGCGGGCCGGTGCTGGTGCTCACGTTCAACCGGCCGGCCAAGCTCAACGCCTGGACCGACGAACTCGAGGACCGCTATTTCACGCTGCTCGACGCCGCCGAGGACGATCCGGACGTACGCGCCGTCGTGGTCACCGGCGCGGGACGCGGATTCTGCGCCGGAGCCGACCTCCAGCGGCTGCAGGCGCTCGGCGAGGTCGCCGAGGCGGACCGGGCACGACGCCGACCGCGCGATGTGCCGCTGACCCTGCGTAAACCGCTGATCGGTGCGATCAACGGGGTGGCCGCCGGCCTGGGCATGGTGGAGGCGCTCTACTGCGACGTTCGCCTCGGCTCGCCCTCGGCGCGGTTCACCACGGCATTCGCGCAACGCGGGCTGATCGCCGAGTACGGGATCTCCTGGCTGTTGCCCCGGCTGGTGGGGCACAGCCGGGCAACGGATCTGTTGCTGTCCAGTCGCATGGTGGACGCCGAGGAGGCTTTCCGTATCGGTCTTCTCGACCACCTGGTCCCGACCGGCAGTGTGGTCGATGCCGCTGTCTCGTACGCCACCGATCTGGCGACGCGCTGTTCCCCGGCATCCATGGCCACCATCAAGGGCCAGTTGAACAACGACGCGGACGGCACCTACGCCGGTTCCGTGACCCGGGCGGAGGGCCTCATGCTGCAGGCCTTCCGCGGGTCCGATCTCGTCGAGGGCGTGGCCAGTCACCTCGACAAGCGCCCACCGAATTTTCCCTCCCTCCCGGTCAGGAGTTCACATGTCCGTGTTTGAGATGTCGGACCGCGCCAAGAAGTACCAGGCGGATCTGCTGGAGTTCATGGATTCGCATGTCTACCCAGCTGAGGCGGTGTACCACGAGCAGATGCGCGCGTCGGGTGACCCGCACTTCCACCCGCCGGTCATCGAGGACCTCAAGGCGGAGGCACGGGAGCGCGGACTGTGGAACCTCTTCCACCCGCATCCCGAGTGGGGCCCGGGGCTGACGAACCTCGAGTACGCGCCGTTGGCGGAGATCATGGGGCGCAGCCACATCGCGTCCGAGGCGTGCAACTGCAATGCTCCCGACACCGGCAACATCGAGGTGCTCACGCTGTTCGGCAGTGACGAGCACAAGGAGAAGTACCTCAAGCCCCTGCTCGACGGAACCATGGCCTCGGCCTTCGCGATGACCGAGCCACGTGTCGCCAGCTCCGACGCCACCAACATCGAGTTGCGGATGGAGCGCGACGGCGACGAATACGTGCTCAACGGCCGCAAATGGTTCGCGTCCAACGCCCTGCACCGCAACTGCAAGGTGCTCATCGTCATGGGGAAGACGGACCCCACCGCTGCTCCGCACCGGCAGCAGTCGATGATGGTGGTCCCGATCGACGCCCCCGGGATCACGGTGATGCGCGGCCTGCCGGTGTTCGGCTACCAGGACCGTGAGGGGCACGCCGAAATCGACTTCACCGACGTACGGGTGCCGGCAAAGGACGTTCTCAAGGGCGAGGGAGAGGGGTTCGCGATCAGCCAGGCTCGGCTCGGGCCCGGTCGTATCCACCACTGCATGCGGGCCATCGGCGCGGCCGAGCGGGCGCTGGAGCTGATGTGCCGGCGCGCGCAGTCGCGGGTGACGTTCGGTCGTCCGGTTGCCGAACGGTCCAACATCCAGGATTGGATCGCGGAAGCGCGGATCGACATCGAGATGATCCGCCTGCTCACGCTCAAGGCCGCGTATCTGATGGACACGGTCGGGAACAAGGAAGCGCGCACCGAGATCGCGGCCATCAAGGTGGCCGCTCCGAACATCGCGTTGAAGATCATCGACCGCGCGATCCAGGTGCACGGAGCGGCGGGAGTGACCGAGGACTTCCCGTTGGCGATGATGTACGCGCACCTGCGGACGCTGCGGCTGGCGGACGGCCCTGACGAGGTCCACAAGCGGGCCATCGCCCGACAGGAACTGCGGCAGTACCGCGACGCGGCGACGGCGACGGCGGCGGTGAGCTGAGATGGCGGGACTGGATCTCACGGGTCGCACCGCCGTCGTCACGGGCGCCTCGCGCGGGATCGGGCTGGCGATCGCCCAGGCCATCGCCGCCGCCGGCGCAAACGTTGTCCTCACCTCCCGGTACCAGGAGGCGGCTGACGCCGCCGCGGCCCAGGTCGGGGGCACGGCGGTCGGCGTCGGTGCGCACGCGGTCGACGAAGAAGCGGCCCGGCACTGTGTGGATCTGACGCTCGAGCGCTTCGGGAGCCTGGACATCCTCGTCAACAACGCGGGGACCAACCCGGCCTTCGGGCCGGTCATCGATCAGGACCACGGCAGGTTCGCCAAGACCTTCGACGTGAACCTGTGGGCTCCCGTCCTGTGGACGGGGCTGGCCACGCGGGCCTGGATGGGCGAGCACGGCGGTGTGGTCGTCAACACCGCGTCGGTCGGCGGCATGGCCTCCGAGGCGAACATCGGGTTGTACAACGCGTCGAAGGCCGCACTGATCCACCTCACAAAGCAACTGGCCCTGGAACTCTCGCCGAAGGTTCGCGTCAATGCGGTGGCACCGGGTGTGGTGCGCACGAAGCTGGCCGAGGCCCTGTGGAAGGAGCACGAGCAGGCCGTGTCCGCATCGATGGCGCTGGGCCGCATAGGGGAGCCTGCCGACATCGCCTCGGCGGTCGCGTTTCTCGTCTCGGACGCGGCGAGTTGGATCACCGGTGAGACGATGGTGATCGACGGCGGGCAGCTGCTCGGTGACGCGCTCCCGTTCAGGCGGGGAGCCGGCATCGGTGTCTAGCGCGGACATCGTCGGAATCGACGCCGGAGCGGTGAGCCGCTGGTTCGAGACCCTCGGCGTCGACTTCGCCGGGCCGTTGACCTTCGACCGGATCGGGCTCGGCCAGTCGAATCTGACCTACCTGGTACGGGACCAGAACGGCCGCAGGTGGGTGCTGCGGCGCCCACCGCTGGGTCTCCTGCTGGCGTCGGCGCACGACGTGGCCCGTGAGGCGCGGATTCTGACCGCTCTGGAGGGCACCGCCGTCCCGACTCCGCGGGTGCTCGGGCTGACAGACGATCCCGCCGTGACCGACGTCCCGCTGCTGCTCATGGAGTTCGTGGACGGCCAGGTCGTCGACAGGATGTCGATCGCGCGGTCGTTGACGCCCGAGCGCCGCCGGGCGATCGGGATGTCGTTGCCGCGGACGCTGGCGAAGATACACGCGGTCGATCTCGAGGTGACCGGGCTGACCGGCCTGGCCAGCCACAAGCCGTACGCGCAACGTCAGCTCAAGCGGTGGTCGGCCCAGTGGGAGAGGTCCAGGACCCGCGAGCTGCCCGCTCTGGAGGACCTCACCCGGCGCCTCGTCGCGGCCGTCCCGGAGCAGCGCGAACTGACGCTCGCGCACGGCGACTTCCATCTGCGCAACGTCATCACCTCCTACGACAGCGGGGAGGTGACCGCGGTGCTCGACTGGGAGCTGTCGACGCTGGGGGATCCACTGGCGGACATGGGCAGCCTGCTGGCCTACTGGCCGGCCAAGGGTGAGAACACCTCGGGTGACTTCGTCGCGACCGCTCTCGACGGCTTCCCGACCCGCGAGGAACTCGTGGCTGCCTACTTGGCGGCGTCGGGACGTGACCTGACGGCGCTGGGCTACTGGCACACGCTGGGACTGTGGAAGGTCGCGATCATCGCGGAGGGCGTCATGCGGCGCGCGATGGATGAACCGCGGAACAAGGCCGCGTCCGGGACTCCGACCGCAGAGCGCATCGACGCACTGGTGGCGAAGGCCCACGACGTGGCGGACACGGCAGGTATCTGAACCGATCGCCTGCCCACGGGACTTTGACACTCACGCATACAGGAAAGGAGCGGTGATGAGGCAAGCAGTCCTCGTATCGACGGAGCGTACACCGATCGGGAAGGCGTGCATCGGCGGCGGCAAGGGCGCGGCAGAGCGGATCGGGGTGGTGTCGTGAACCCCGCCGCACTGTTCGATGTGAGCGGAAAGACCGTGGTCGTGACCGGCGGTTCACGCGGAATCGGGCTGATGATCGCGCACGGATTTGTTGCCGCCGGGGCCACGGTGATCATCAGTTCCCGCAAGGCCGAGGCGTGCGAGAAGGCGGCAGCTCAGTTGTCCGCACTGACGTCCCCCGGCGCCGGAACCTGTCTGGCGCACCCGGCGGATCTGTCCACGGCCGCGGGCCTCGAGAGCTTGGCCGAGCGGGTCGCGGAGGTCGCCCCGCGGCTGAACGTCCTGGTCAACAATGCGGGAGCCGCCTGGGGCGCGCCGATCGGCGAGTTCCCCGACTCGGGCTTCGACAAAGTGCTGAACGTCAACGTCAAGGCTGTCTTCTCACAGACGCAACGGCTGCTGCCGCAGTTGCGGGCGGCCGCCACCGCGGAGGACCCCGCGCGAGTGATCAACATCGGGTCGATCGACGGGCTCGTCGTCTCCGCGTCCGACAACTTCTCCTACGTCGCGAGCAAGGCGGCGGTGCACATGCTGACCCGCAAGATGGCCGCCACGCTGGCGAGTGATCACATCACAGTCAACGCCCTTGCGCCTGGCCCGTTCCCGACCAAGATGATGGCGCACGTCCTGGACGACCGCGAGCTGCGGGACGCCGTGGTCGAACGGGTGCCCCTCGGCCGCGTCGGCACCCCTGAGGACATCGCGAGTCCGGCGATCTTCCTCGCCTCCCGCGCGGGCGCATACCTGACGGGCACGGTGATCCCCGTGGACGGCGGGATCTCCGGGACGCGCTGACCGGCCGCATGTGAAGGTCACCGCGCCGCAAGCGAAACCCCCACACACTCTCTTCCCTGAAAGGCGGGTTCGGCCGCGATGAGCTGGTTCGACGACAGGCCGTGGACGGTGCAGTACACCGAACGGATGGCGGAGGTGGAACCGGTCCCCGACCACACCACGCTGGAGTTGCTGGCCGACGCGGTGGCCACCGCCCCCCAGGACCCGGCCATCACCTACCTCGGTGGCACGCTGACCTACCGGGAGGTGGACGAGCTCACCGACGGGGTGGGTGTGGCCTCGCGAGGTCGAGGACGCCCTCTACCGGCATCCCGCGGTGCGCGAAGCGGCCGTGGTCGGTGGTCCGAACCCTACCGCGGCGAGACGGTGGCGGCTTTTGTCAGTCTCAGGCCCGGAGGATCCGTCGAGCCCGAAGAGTTGGTCGCCTACTGCCGCGAGCACCTGGCCGCCTACAAGGCCCCTCGGACCGTCAGCATCCGGGACGAGCTGCCCAAGACCACCAGCGGCAAGATCCTGCGCCGTGAACTGCGCGGGGCGACGTCCTCGTGACGAGCGAGAGGAGCCGAAGCATGGCCGGCCTGCCAGAGGTCCTGGCCCTCGACGAGATCGGCCCGGACCGGTTCCGGTCCGGCCCGATCCCCAGCGAGTGGGCGCGGACGTTCGGTGGCCAGATCGCCGCCCAGTCGCTGATGGCCGCGGCGCGTACCCTCGACCGGTCGTACTCGGCTCACTCGCTGCACGGGTACTTCCTGCGGCCCGGCCGTCCGCAGGAGCCGACCGACCATCTGGTCGAGCGGATACGCGACGGCGGCAGCTTCTGCACCCGCCGGGTGACCGCAGTTCAGGCGGGGGAGGCGATCTTCACGGTGACGGCGTCGTTCCATCGCGGGGACGAAGGGTTCTCCCACCAGGTGGGCATTCCGGCGGTGCCGGCACCTGACGACATCCCGGAGTCCGACCGCATCAACGGCTGGGGCATGCCGCGGCCCGCGGAGTGGCGCGACTGGGAGATGCGATGGGTGCCCAGGGGCGAGACCAGTCACGTCCCGGGGGCACCGGCCTGCCAGCGGGTGTGGATCCGGTACGGACGTCCGCTGCCGGACGACGGTGCCGTCCACGCCTGCGCACTGACCTATCTCAGCGACATGGCGCTGCTGGGCTCCGCGCGGCTGCCACATCCCCGAACCGCCGTACAGGGTGCGTCGTTGGACCATTCGCTGTGGTTCCTGCGTCCCTTCCGCGCCGACGAGTGGCTGCTGTACGACCAGGTCTCCCCGTCGGCCGAGCACGGCCGGGCGCTCACCCGCGGAAGGCTGTTCGACACGGGCGGGCGTCTGGTGGCCGCCGTCGCGCAGGAGGGACTCATGCGCTTCGACCGGTCCCGGCCGACGGCGCGCGGTGACAGGGAGATGTCCCTGCCATCCCCCGCTTCAGTTGTCCCCGACCCGCGTTGACCACCGATTCGTCAAGGAAGTGGTGTCACCCATGTCCACCCAGTACAGCGTCATCGGACGCACAGCGATCCTCCGCCTCGACAATCCGCCGGTCAACGGGCTCGGCCACGCGACACGGCAGGGCACGGTGCAGGGTCTGCACCGTGCCCTCGACTCCGGCGACGTCGATGCCGTCGTGCTCACCGGCCGCGAGGGATTCTTCTCCGCCGGGGCCGACATCACGGAGTTCGGGACGCCCAGGACCACCGCGGAGCCGACGCTCGGCGACCTCATCGCGGCGCTGGAGGCAGCGGACAAGCCCGTCGTGGCCGCGATCGACGGCACATGTTTCGGCGGCGGACTGGAGCTCGCACTGGGCGCCCATTACCGGGTTGCGACGTCGAAGAGCAGGATCGGGCTCCCCGAGGTGAACCTGGGACTGGTCCCCGGCGCCGGCGGCACCCAGCGGCTGCCACGTCTGGTGGGGGCCGCGGTGGCGGCGGACATGATCAGCGGCGGTGCACCGCGTAGGGCGCGGGAGCTCGGAGACCTCCCGGGACAACGGCTCTTCGACCGGGTCGTGGACGGCGACGTGATGGCGGCGGCGCTGGAACTCGCGGCCGAGATGGCCGCGGTACGGCCGCTCCCGCGGGTCCGGGACCTGAGTGTGGGTCCCGGCGACGCGGGCGCGGTGAGCGCGATGCGGGAGCGCCTGGGCCGGCGCAGCCGAGGATTCCTGGCGCCGGCGGCGGCTCTCGCTCTGGTCGAGAAAGCGGCGACCACACCGTTCGAGGAGGGGCTGGCCGAGGAGCGGAAGACGTTCCTGGAGTTGATGAACGGCGACCAGTCGGCCGCCCTACGCCATGCGTTCTTCGCCGAGCGGGCCGCCCGCAAGGTCCCCGACATCCCGCCCGGGACGTCGGCCCGGAGGGTGGACACGGTGGCGGTCATCGGTGCCGGAACGATGGGTGGCGGCATCGCGATGAACTTTCTGGACGCAGGGATTCCGGTGACCGTCGTGGAGAGCAGCCAGGAGGCGCTCGACCGGGGCCTGGGCGTCATGCGCGGCAATTACCAACGCCAGGTGGCCAAGGGGAAACTGACGTCTGACGGCCTGGAGCGGCGCATGGCGCTCCTGACGCCGACCCTGGACTATGCGGACGTGTCGGACAGCGACCTGGTCATCGAGGCGGCCTTCGAGGACATGGACGTCAAGCGTTCGGTGTTCACCCGACTCGATGAGGTGGCGAAACCCGGCGCGATTCTCGCGTCGAACACCTCGACCCTCGACATCGACGCGATCGCCGCGGTCACCGGGCGCCCCGCGGACGTCCTCGGCATGCACTTCTTCAGCCCCGCGAATGTCATGAAACTGCTGGAGATCGTGCGCGGGGCCAAGACCGCGGACGACGTGCTGGTCACAGCCATGGCGGTGGGACAGCGGATCGGCAAGACCGGCGTGGTGGCCGGGGTGTGCGACGGCTTCATCGGCAACCGGATGCTGGCCAAGTACCGGGATGCTGCGATGGAACTCCTCCGCGCGGGCGCGACACCGGCCGATATCGATTCCGCCGCGGAGAACTTCGGCTTCGCCATGGGTCCGTTCCGGACATCCGACCTGGCGGGCAACGACATCGGATGGGCGATCCGCAAGCGGCGGTACGCGGAAGACCCCGACATGCCGCGGGACGAGATCGCCGATGCCCTGTGCGAAATGGGCCGGTTCGGGCAGAAGGTCGCTGCCGGGTGGTACGACTACAAGCCCGGCAGTCGCGAGGCGATCCCGAGCCCCGACGTCGACGACCTGCTGGCTTCGTTCCACGCCGAGCATGGCACCGAGCTCCGTAGCTTCGAGGCGGACGAGATCGTGCAGCGCCTCGTCTTCGCCCTCATCGACGAGGGCGCGCGCATCCTCGACGAAGGCATAGCCCTGCGCTCCTCCGACATCGACGTGGTCTACATCGCTGGGTACGGCTTCCCGAGGTACCGCGGCGGGCCGATGTTCTACGCCGACACGGTGGGTGCCGCCCATGTCCTCTCCGGACTCAGGCGGTTCCACGGAGATGACGGTTGGGAGCCCCCGCCGTTGCTGATGCGGCTGGCCGGCGAGGGCGGGACATTCGACTGACGCCACCACCGCAGAGGTGGGACCCGGCGGTTCCGCGGCGGCCCGGCGCGCGCAGCCCAGGGTTGTCACCCGGCAGGACTTGGCAGAGACCATCGGCGAGATCGACGTCGTCCTGGACACCGGCGGTGGCTCCTACGGGGAACGCTCCCTGCGTACCCGGCGCCCCGCCGGCCCACCGATCTCGATCCTGCCGCTGGAGGAGACCTTCCACAGCCGAGCAGGCCCGCGCCGCGGGAGCGCGAGCGGCGTTCATGCTCGTCGAACCCGATCGGGCCGCGTCGCGCGAGATCGTGTCTTTGATCGACAGCGGTCGGCTGCGCGTCGTAGTCGATGCGACCTGTCGAGCAGTGCCCCTTGACACTGTGCACAACCCAGCTGGGCCCGGTAGCAGGAGCGCCGGGCCCAGCGGGCTGAGCGGAGTGCGGACCGCGGCGTGCGGTCCGCCCCCGGATGGTCAGTTGCCGACCGCGGCCTGTGCCGGGAGGGTGACGATCATCTTGCCGGTGTTGTCGCCGCGGAGCATGCCGAGGAATGCCTCGACGTTGTTCTCGATGCCTTCCACGACGGTCTCCTCGTAGTGGAGCCTCCCTTCGCGGATCCAGCCGCCGACCTCCTGCACGAACTGCTGTTGCAGGTCGTTGTGGTCGGAGACCAGCAGGCCGCGCAGAGTGAGGCGCTTGCCGATGGCGAGCGCGAGGTTGCGCGGGCCGGGGGCCGGCTCGGTGGCGTTGTACTGGGCGATGGCCCCGCACAGCGCTGCCCGGCCGTGCACGTTGAGGGCACCGATCGCCGCCTGGAGGTGGTCGCCGCCGACGTTGTCGAAGTAGACGTCGATGCCGTCCGGGGCCGCCGCCCTGAGCTGCTCGGCCACGGGACCGTTCTTGTAGTTGAAGGCGGCGTCGAAACCGTACTTCTCGAGGAGCAGTCGGACCTTTTCGTCCGAGCCGGCGCTGCCGATGACCCGCTTGGCACCCCTGAGCCGGGCGATCTGTCCGACCTCGCTGCCGACCGTACCGGCCGCGCCGGAGACGAAGACAGTGTCACCCTCGTGGAACTCCGCCACACGCAGCAGGCCCGCGTAGGCGGTCAGTCCGGGCATGCCGAGGACACCGAGGTACGTGCTCAGGGGAGCGGTCCCGGCGTCGGCCTTCACGGCGTTTGCCGCGTCCAGGAGTGCGTACTCCCGCCAGCCGAGCCCGTGCAGGACGTGATCACCGACGGCGAGGGCGCCGGCGGAGGAATCATCGCCCACGGCGACGAAGACGCCGACCGCACCCCCGTCCATCGGCTGGTTCAGCTGGAAGGGAGGGACGTAGGACTTCACGTCGTTCATCCGGCCGCGCATGTACGGGTCGACCGACAGGTGCACGTTGCGTACGAGGATCTGACCGGAGCCGGGCTCGGCGACGGGAACCTCGCGCAGGGCGAAGTCCTGCGGCCGGGGCACACCGTTCGGGCGGGCGACCAGGTGCCATTCGCGGCTGGTGGTGGGGAGAGCGCTCATGGTGGGAATGTCCCTTTCCGTCGTGTTCACGCACGGCTGGGAGTGGATCAGCTGAGGGGCTTGGCGAGCACGGCTTTGCGGTGGCTGAAAGTCTCGATGGAGTAGCGGCCGTGGTAGCTGCCCATGCCGCTTTCTCCGACGCCCCCGAACGGCAGGTCGGAAATGGTGAGATGGGCCAGCGGCAGGCCGAACCCCAGGCCGCCGGAGGAGGTTTCGGCGGCGAGCCGCTCCCGGGTGGTGTCGGAGTCGGTGAACGCGTACAGGGCCAGCGGCTTGTCGCGGTCGTTGATGAAGTCGATCGCCTCGTCGAGCCCGGCCACTGCGACGATCGGGAGGATCGGGCCGAAGATCTCCTCCTGCATGACGGGCGCGTCCGGTGACACCTCGGCCAGGACGGTCGGCGCGATGTGCTTCGTCTCGCGGTCGTACGCGCCGCCGGTGACCTGACGGCCGGAGTCGAGGAGAGCGGCCAGCCGGTCGAAGTGGCGTTCGTTGACGATACGGCCGTACTCCGGGGAGGCGGAGGGGTCGGACCCGTACAGCCCCTCGATGGCCTTGGGCAGGGCGGCCTCCAGAGCACGTGCGGCCTCGGGGTCGGTAAGGACGTAGTCGGGCGCGACGCGGGCCTGCCCGGCGTTGAGGAACTTCCCGGCCGCGAGGCGGGCGGCGACGGTGTCGAGGTCGGTGGCCGTGTCCACGAACGCCGGGGACTTGCCACCCAGTTCGAGGGTGACGGGCGTGAGGTGACGGGCGGCCGCGGCCATCACGATGCGGCCGACCGCGTCGTTGCCGGTGTAGAGGATGTGGTCGAAGCGCTGCTCGAGCAGGGCGGTGGTCTCCGGGACCCCGCCCTCGACCACGGCGACCGCGTGGTGTCGAGGTACTGCGGCACGAGGCGGGCCAGGGCGGCCGACGTGGCCGGGGCCAGTTCGCTGGGCTTGGCGACCACCGTGTTGCCCGCTGCCAGGGCACCGGCCACGGGGGCCAGCAGCAGCTGCGCCGGGTAGTTCCATGGGGCGATGACCAGTACGACCCCCAGGGGGTCGTACTGCGTCCAGGCACTCGCCTCGCCGATGAACGCGGGGACGGGGGCCGGTTCGGGGCGCAGCCACCCGTCGAGATGCTCCAGGGTGTGGTCGATCTCGCGTATGACGAAGTCGATCTCCGTACGGTACGACTCGGTGGAGTTCTTTCCCAAGTCGGCGTGGAGCGCCGCGGTGAACTTCTCCCCCTGCTCGGTGAGCAGGGTACGCATCCGGTGCAGCTGCTCGGTCCGCCAGGCCACGGGTTTGGTCCTGCCGGTGCGGAAGGTGGCGCGCAGCCGGGCGACAAGCTCGGCGGGCTGCTCGGGCGCGGGGTTGTTCATGATTCCCTCACAGGTGCGGTACGGGGGTGGGGGCTTGTCGCCGCGCCGCGGGGCAGGCCGGGCGTCGGCGTCGACAGGGGGATCAGCCGCGGTTCAGGATGTCGATGAGGTTCCGGCGAGCCGCGCCGAGGAGGCGGGGTTCTGACCGGTGTGCAGATTGCGGTCCGCCACGACGTGCTCGCTGAACGGGGCCGCGGCCTGGAAGTCGGCCCCCAGTTCCACCAGGCGGTCCTGGAGCAGCCACTTGGCCTTGTCGGCGAAGCCGGCTGCGGTCTCCTCGGTGTTGGTGAAGCCGGTCATGCGATAACCGGCGAACGGCCAGCTGCCGTCCTCGCGCCGGGCGGCGAGCAGGGCCGCTGGGGCGTGGCACAGCACGCCGAGCGGCTTGCCGGAGTCCAGGGCGGCGGTGAGCAGGCGACCGGAGTCGACGTTGACGGCGAGGTCCTCCATGGGCCCGTGGCCCCCGGGATACAGGACGGCGTCGTACGCGTCGAGGTCGACCTCTTCGAGCTTGACCGGGTTCTCCAGGTCGGCGCGGATGGAAGCCAGGTACGCGGCGATGGCGTCGGCCTGCTCCTTGCCGCCGGTGGACGCGGCGGCGAGGCTGACGGCGTCGACGGTCGTAGCCGCGCCGCCGGGTGTGGCGATGGTGACATCGAGCCCGGCCTCGCGGAACAGCCGGTCGACGCCGTCGACCGGGCCGCCGCGCTGGCCGAGCGCGCTGAGGCCGTGGCCCGGTCGATCACCGACCCAGATCAGTATGTGCAAGTGTTGACCACCTTGGCGGCAGCGGTAGCCGACGCGGGCGACTACGACCGGGCCGCCGCGCTGGCCGAGCGCGCTGAGGCCGTCGCCCGGTCGATCACCGACCCAGGACTGGGTGAACTCACCCTTACAGGTCATGCGCATCTGCCGGAAGCCCGGCAGTTGGGAGGTGCTGACGGGGCAGCTGGACCGGCACATGGTCGGGGTTGGCGCTGACGTCATCGGGATAGCCGATGACGGTGACCTTGTGGTGGTCCTCTGGCGGACCGACTCCAGCCACTGCCGAATCGACATCCCCTGCGGGGGCATGAGGTCGAGCCCCAAGGCCGTCGCCGCATCACTGAGTTCGTGGTCCGAGGAAACCATGGCCAGGAGTTCACCGAGCTCTTGCGCTGCCCGTGCACGTTCCTTGGGCTCGGATCGGCGAAGCCAAGGACATCGCGACGCGCATCGACTCGGGCAAGAACAACTGCGGCCCACTATGAGGAACTTCAGCGGTCCGTCCGCGACAACTCGGACAACAAGGCGTTCAGTCAGACCCTGCTCAGTTGAGTGATTGAACATGGCCGGCTCTGGCCCGGTCGAACCATGCAGCCAGGCGATGGTGCGCTCGACGACCCACCTCTGTAGGGCCGTCCGTCGCGGTGATGCCCGAACGGGCGGCCCGGTGTGTAGGGACTCCAATCTCGCTGCGTGATCTCAGTCGAGGTTGCATGGCGGCGGCACTTATGTCGTCGCCGTGAGACCCCCTGCGGACATCCGGAGGTCAGGACTCGGAGTGCGCGACCGACTCGAGCAGGGCGCGGGTTCGGTTGGGCATTGCCTGCCAGAGTGATACGGCGGTGCTTGAGCGGACCACCCCCTCGATGCGGAGGATGGTCTGGTTGATGCGGTGCAGATCTGCTGTGTCCCGCGCGACGACCTTGGCGAGCAGATCGGCCTCGCCGGTGGTCGCGTGGACCTCGATCACCTCTGGAATGTTCTCGAGCAGGCTCGTCGCGCTGGCCCCCTCGCTCTGGCTGATCGCCAGCGACACGAACGCGACAAGGGTGTAGCCCATGGACGCCGGTGACACGCGCTGGCTGAAGCCGAGTAGCACGCCGGCGCGCTCCATCCGCTGAAGACGTGCGTGCACAGTGTTGCGGGACACCCCGAGAACCTTCGCCAACTGCAAGATCGTCGCGCTCGGTTGATCGTCGAGGGCCAGCAGGATTCGCGCGTCGAGCGGGTCGATCGTTGTCACGCTTGTCATTCTGCCCTGAATTCGCCCTTCCGTCATGCATCCGTCCCACCCCAAAGCCCGGAGCTTGTGAATCCATCCGGTTCGCTTCGAGCATGGTTGCCATGACCGATCCAGCCACGTTCACGACGCCGCCCATGCCCCGCGATGCCGTGTCCGTGCTGCCGACCCACGCCGGAGACGAGCAGTGACCGGTATGAGTGCCAGCACAGCGCAGGGCCCAGCGGCGCGGAACGCCCCCGTGACCCCGACCACCGCCGGCTCGACGAAGCACGGTCTGATCGAGGACGCTCTGGGGATCTTCACCGGAACCTTCATCGCATCACTCGGACTCTTCCTCCTGCGGACCAGTGGCACCGTCACAGGCGGCACCGCCGGCCTCGCACTCCTGCTCAGTTACGCGGTGGACGTTCCGTTCGGGGTGATCTTCCTCGCGGTCAACCTGCCCTTCTTCGTACTCGCTGTCCGGAAGAAGGGGTGGGATTTCACGATCCGCACCGCGTTGTCGGTCGGCCTCGTCTCCCTGATGGCCTCTCTCCATCCCGCCGAGATCACCCAGATCGACATCGACCCGGTCTACGCCGCGCTCGTCGGCAACCTGCTCGCCGGTGTGGGGCTCCTCGTCCTGTTCCGGCACCGGTCCAGTCTCGGCGGCTTCAACATCCTCGCCCTGATCATGCAGGAGCGCTTCGGTCTGCGCGCCGGATATGTCCAGATGATCCTCGACGTCATCGTCGTGGCCGCGTCCCTCGCGGTCGTCTCCCCCCTCAAGGTCCTCCTCTCCGCCGCCGGCGCCATCGTCCTCAACATCGTCCTCGCCCTCAACCACCGGCCGGGGCGCTACACCGGGTCCTGACATCGGCGGGCATGAGCAGTCTGTAGCCGTCTGAGTACGGGTACTCATGCCCGGCCCGGTCGTCCTGGTGGAGAGTGGCGGTCGGGCCGGGCGTAGCAATGCGGGAGAGGCCTCTGTCGATGAGAGGTGGACAGGCGTGAGGGCCTTCGCACGGCGTACCGTCGGCTCGAAGACCGTGTGGGGATCGATGGTCATGATCGTCCTGTTCGCCGTCTCGGCCTGTTCCACGACTCCGGACCGTGCCGTCAGCGACAAGCAGTTGCGCAAGCTCGGGGAGAGCGGCCAGGCGGTGCGGGCGCGGGATCGGGCGGAGCAACGGCTTCGGGGCGTGGCGCGGACGTACGCCGACCGCACGCCCCTGTCGCTCGGCCTGGTCGTGGTGCACGACGTGTGCGTGCCGGGATCGGGACCGGGCTGGTTCTTCCAGCAGAAGACCGACGACTACAAGGTCGTCTGCTCGATGAACGTCACCGCCTACTACGGCGCCGACCCCAGGCACATGGGCGACACCCTCGACGGGATCCTGACCGTGGGCGACCACGCCCGTTCCGGGTCGGCCGGATCCGGAAGTCCCGTCCCGTTCACGCACGACGACCACGGCAAGCGGCTCGTCGCCTATTACCAGGGGCAGGGCCCGAACCCCCACGGCCCGCAGGCCCCGGAGCCGACCCGGCTGGCCGTTTCCGGACAGCTGCTGACCTGGGACACGACACACGGCGGCGCCCCGCGCCGGCTGGTCGAGGAGCCCTACGCGGGCCTCGTCGACGATCCGCCGGTGTCCCGCGTGGTACGTGACCCGAAGAACGCCACGGTCGCCGCCATCCGGAAACGGTACGGCTCGGTGTTCAAGCTGGAATTTCCCTACAGCAATTATTACTGGGTGCTCAAGAACGGTCGGACGCGCACGGAGTGACGTCGGTGCCGGTCAGGCACCGCTCCATCAACTCCCGCACAACGCCCGCAGCCAGTTGCGGGAGACCCTGGGGCCACAGAAGACCAGCCGGATCGGCTTGCTGATGTCGTAGGGAAAGGAGTGCCGATGGATGTGGAGCCGTGGACGCCAGCGCATCAGGCAATCGAGAACAACGACTATGGCGCTCTCTTCGGATGAATCGTGAAGGGTGTGGGGTGTGGCCGGCTCCTCTTGAATGATGCCTTGAGCCGGCAGAACGCTGATCGTGTGTGTGAGGTGCCAACACACCCGGCGGCGGCCGACATGGTGTCGGCCGCCGCCGGGCGGAAGGGATTCAGGTTGGTGTGAGTGGGGTGACGTGGCGTCAGCCGGTCGCGCTGCCCGAGACCCACTCGCTCCACGGCATGTTCCAGTCGCCGAGGCCGTTGTCCGGGGCCGGCGTGGTCTTGTCGTCGGAGTTCTTGACGATCACTACGTCACCGATCATCGAGTTGTCGAAGAACCATGCGGCGGGCTGCTTGCCGTCGGTGCCGCCCCTGACGTCCTTCAGACCCACGCAGCCGTGGCTGGTGTTGACCTTGCCGAAGACCGAGTCGGCGCCCCAGTAGTTGCCGTGGATGAACGTGCCCGAGGCGGTCAGGCGCATGGCGTGCGGTACGGCCTTGATGTCGTACGAGGGCTTGCCGTCCTTCTCCGTGAGGCCGACGCTCGCACCGTTCATATGGGTCTGCGTGAACTTCTCGGAGATGACCATCTGACCGTTGTACGTCGGGTGCTCGGGGCTGCCGGACGAGATCGGGATGGTCTTGATCGTCTTGCCGTCCCGTACGACGGTCATCCGCTTCGTCTTGGCGTCGACGGTGCTGATCTGGCTCCGGCCGATCTTGAACGTGACCGTCTTCTGGATGCCGTAGGCGTTGAGCTTGACGGTGACGGTGGAGCTGGCCGTCCAGTAGTTCTCGGGGCGGAAGTCCAGGCGGTTGTCGTTGAACCAGTGGCCGACGACCCGCTGGCCGCTGCTGGAGCTGACCTGGATCTTCGACTCCATGGCGGACTTGTAGGTGATCGGCTTGTCGAAGTTGACCGTCACCGGCATGCCCACGCCGACGGTCGAGCCGTTCTGGGGGGAGAGGTGCCCGATGAAGTCGTTGGCCGGGGAGACCGTGGTGATCGTGGCGTTCCCGGTGGCGGAGACGCCCTTGGCGTCCTCGGCCTCTGCGGCGACCTGGTACTGGGTGGCCCTCGCCAGCCGACCGTTCGGCTCCCAGGACGTGCCGTCCGCGGACATGGTGCCCGGAATCTCGGTACCGGTCGCGACGGCGGTCATGGTCACCTTGGTGAGCTTGCCGTCGCTGACGGTGACTTTCACGGGGTCGTTGATCCCTACGTTGTGGGCACCTTCCCCGGGCGTGATCTTTATTCGGGCGTCGGAGGTGTCCTGGGCGTCCGGCTGATCTGTCTGCGTCGGCGTCGGCGTCTGTGCCTGTGCCTGCGAGTTTGGATCAGTCCCGGGGTTGTTGTCACTGGTGGCAGCGTTGCTGGTACCGCCTAGGGCCGTGAGTGCGAGTACACCGCCGAGTACGCCGGCCGTAGCCATCAGCCCAGTGCGTCGCTTACGTACCGTGATCAAACGCTTCTCCCATGCCACTGGTCGTTGAATCCCTGGAGCTGGTTACCGGAGGAGTGCAACCGACTCGAAACAAGTACATTTACGCATTCGTCCCTTCTTGAGGGGGTAAATTGTGGTGGATTCCACGCGTGGCGAGAGTGTGACAGCCCGCACAGTCGAAGGCCGCCTGCCGTCGCCCAGGGCAGCGGCAGGCGTCATCCCTAGGCCTCTTCCACCGCCGGCTGTCGGCGGTGGAAGGCGCGCAGCATCTCCCACACCACGAAGGCCAGCGGAATCGCACCGGAGACGATCACCTGGCCACGGCTGGAGACGAGACTGTTGGGGGTGCCCAGCACATAGCCGAGGCCGATGCAGCACCGGGACAGGGCCTGGTAGCAGGCCCAGGCGCTGCCGTGCACCTCGGCCGGGACATTGGTGTGCACCGCGTTGCGCAGCCCCACGTTGCACACACCGTTGCCGAATCCCGCGAGCAGGAACAGAGGGAAGATCACCGGGGCCATCGGCAGCGCGCCGGCGAGCACCAGCCCGACGGAGATGCCGAGCACCCCGCCCAGGATGAGCACGGTGTGCCGTTGCGACCATCCCGCACGGCCCGCCAGCAGCGCGCCCGGGATGCTGCCCAGTGCCCAGGTCGCCAGGAAGAGACCGAAGACACTGTCGTTGCCGTCCGCCACGTCACGCAGGTAGTAGACGCCCGCGACCCCTTCGATGCTGGTGGCCAGCATCGCCGCCGCCAGTGTGGGGATGAGCGCGCCGACCACCGGCGCGTGCCGCAGCGCCCGATATCCGTCCGACAGCTTGGTGGCGGGTCGGCGGCCGATGGCCACGTCCGTCGAGCGGGGGACGGCGAGCGCGGTGCACCAGGCGAGCACCAGGAACGAGACGCCGTCGGCGCCGAGCAGGAACGCGGTGCCCCACACGGAGTGCAGCAGGCCCGCCAGCGCGGGACCGATCAGCCCCGCCACCGAGAGCCCCGCGGTGAGCAGGCTGTTCGCCCGGCCCGTGTGCTCCTCGCCCGCGACGACGGGGAGCATCTTGAAGCCCGCGGCCACCGAGGCCACTCCGGCCAGACCCGATACGGCGATCAGTCCCACGCGCAGATGGAAGGCGTCCACCGCGGCGGCACCGCCGAGGGACAGCGCCTGGACCACCAGCGCCCACAGGCACACGGACCGCGCGCTGACCCTGTCCACCAGCGACCCGATGAAGGGCGCGCCGATCACCGTGGGCACGAGCTCGGCGAGGAAGACCTCCGTCACACCGAAGCGGAAGTCCTTGTCCGCCGCGTCCAGCACCATGCCGAGGGAGGCGAACGAGTCGCCGACGCGTGAGAAGAGAGTGCCCGCGATCAGAACCAGGGCGGGAGCGGGGACCAGCATGCTCCGGCTCAGCGGGGCGAATGTCGTCTTCCGCGTCTTCTGTGTGTCCAATCGAGTCCAATCCACTCGTTTGCCGCGTTCACATCAAGGCCTGCGGGAATCAGATTAGGCCTGCGCGCAAAACGCAAGGGCGTCCACCGGCCAACCGAGTGCACCACCATCCGTGACTTCCAGGTCATGTGACCCTCGTATGCGAGTCCCGGTTTCTCGGCCATTGCCCGAACTTCACGAGAGGGCCACACGCGCTCTTGATGAATCCCCGGAACGCCGGGGAACGCATGCACATCCCCCTCACTCGCCTCGACGAAGGAGTTGGGGCACAACTGCCCTGACTCCGCTGCCAAGTCGACGTCGCCCCGGACCGGCCGCCGGTCCCCCCGCCGGTTCCCCGGCCGGTCCTCGAACCCCGCAGGTGCCGACGACTTCCCGCGTATCGGGCACGGACGTGAAGGAGTTGAGCGTCGTGTTGCCCAACAGTGTGCGGTCGACCGCGCCTTTCGGCCAGATGCGGGAGTCGTGGATGTTCCCCTTGACGAACCGCGCCAGTCCGGCATGGCGCTCCGGAACGCGCTTCGCCGTAGCTCCCGAGTTGTTACTGCCGCTCAGGTGAATGTCCGGAAAATGCCGGGCCAACGCGAGAACGGAGAAATAGGACTGAACGGGAATGTCCGGGAACTTCTTCAGAATCCGCGAGAACGGGCCGAGGAACCGGGACGCTGTTTGCCGGGCGGATGTCATACGACAGCCTGTGCCATACGGTCGTACGACGGCCTGCGTCATACGAGGGCGGCTTCCGCCTCCAGCCGATGTACCTGTTCGAGCGCGTCCGCCGTGTACGGGCCGTCCGCGTCCCGTCCGGCCGCCGCCAGGGTCTCCCGGTGAATGTCCATGATCGCGGCGAGCCAGTCGACCATCGCCCGCGCGTCCGGTCCCAGAGCCGAGCGCACCACGCCGCTGCGCACCGCCGCGTCGAAGAACTGCGCCCGCTGCCAGTACTCGGTGAGCATGCCGCCGCATTCGTCCCGGGCGGCCAGCGAGCCCTCCCATACGCTCAGCAGCAACTCCAGCAGATGCGCGTACACATGGATCGTGGACAGGACGCGCAGACAGTCCATCCGGCGGCGTTCGCCGGCCACCGGGTTCCACGGGATGCCGAACAGCGCGCCGCCCAGGTAGTCGTAGTCGGGGTTGACGAGCCGCCGGCAGACCAGCAGGTCGTAGAACTTCTGGTGCGCGGCCTCGTGGAGTACGGCGTCCGCCGTCTTGAGCGGACTGACGAGCACCTGGGTGTTGAGGACGGACACGAACGGCGCCGGAACGATGAACGCGGACTCGATGATGCTGTCCTCGATCAGCACCGCGCCCCGTACGGAGGAGACGATCGAGGCACCGAACTCGCCGACGGCCGCCTTGATGAGCCGCAGTCCGTTTCCAACGGCGCGGACATGTCGCGGCGTTGCTGCCACGTAGCTGTGCGGCACCGCCAGGTCCTCGCTGATCACCGTCCTGAGCGCCCGGCCGGCCTCGACGGCCGACCAGTCGGTGGCGAGGGCGTAGGCGTGGCCGGGCACGGCGAGCTGGGTCTGCGGCGCGGCGGAGGCGAACAGCTGGGCGCCCCGCCGTAGGATGCGGGCGGCCTCGGCCGGGTCCTTGCGGCCGTGCAGGGCACGGAAGGAGTCGAGCGTCGTCGCGCGTGCGACGCTGTGCTCGATGAGCGCGGCATCCTGAGCAGGGCTCGGGGGACGGAGCCCCGTGTGCGCGTGCAGCAGCTCGGACGCGATCTCCGAGAAGGTCGCCATGTCGGCGTGGATGCCCGCCGCTGCCCCGAAGGGGCCGGTGCCGAGAAGATGCCGTGCCTTGGACATGTCCTGTCCCTCCCTCGTGGAGGAAGCCGGGTGGGGGTGGATGGGCCGGGTGGTGGCCGTGCGTGTGCGGTGAATTCGGTGTTGCCGCCCGTGCCTTGAGTCCGGTGCTGCCGCCCATGCCGTGATCGCGCTGAATCCGGTGCCTCCGCTCGTGGTGGTGCCGCGGCCGCGGCACCACCACGAGCGGAGGCACCGGAACGCCGGGGCTCCTCGACCCGCAGCGAGTACGGTGTCCGGGCGGTTCCGGGCTCAGCTGACCGCGGGGTACTGCGCCTGCGCCTGTATCTCGGGGATCACGGGGCTGGTCGAGCTGCCGTCGTCCTCGGCGTCCGCGGCCAGCTCGGCCGGCTGCTCGACGTCGATCCTGGACTCTTCGGAACCCATGGGTCTCACCTCCTCCCTTGCGGGGATCTCCCGTCTCGACCGTGTGGGGGCGACGGTCAGGCGGGAAGCTCTTCGAGAAGGCCCGCTCCGGCCAGGCCGTCGGCCCGGCGTGCGAGTTCCTTCCGTGCGTCCGCGTCGCTCTTCTTGCGCAACTCGGCGTAGCGCCCGACGAGTTCGTCGCCTGTCAGGCCTCGCTCGAACAGTTTCAGCAGCAACACCGAACCGGCGTCGATCTGCAGCACCGTGGGAGGCGTGGTGGTGAAGGCGAGGAACCGGCCCTTGATGCTCAACGGCCGGTACTGAATGCCCTTGGCAAGCTTGTAGTTCACGTGTGCACCTCGCGCTGTGGTGTGGCGTGCCAGGTCTTGAGTGTGCCGATGAGACTCGCGGGCAGCGCGTCGCGGACCGCGGTCAGCATCCGTGTCAGCTCCCGATGCAGCAGGAGTCCGTCCGGGCCGAACTCCCGGCGCACGCTGTGGAGTTCGAGCGAATCGAGGAGAAACCCGGCGCGTTCCACGGCCGTGGCCAGCCTCTGCCGTACGGTCCGCGAGCCGCAGCCGGTCTCGTCCGGCCGCCCCTGCCGCAGCGCGGTCGCGTGGAGCACCGCGAGATGGGTGTAGACATGCGCCGCGGAGATGACGCGGCCCGCGGTGAACCACCTCGGGGTCGCCTGGTCGAGGTTCCACGGAAGCAGTACGCGTGCGCTGCGTTCGTCGGTGTAGCCCGGCCGTACGAGCCGGCGGGTCAGGCGCAGTACGGCCATCTTCTCGTGCAGTGATTCATGGAGCAGGGCGTCTGCGAGACCGAGCGTGTCCCCGTGGAGCGTGGCAGCGGAGACGAATACGGTCTCGGGTACCTGGGTCAGATACAGGCTCGGAATGGGCGAGTCGAGTACGACGATCTGGTGCACGAACGGCAGGACGCTGTCCGTGTTTTCCGGCACGAGGTCCCGGAGCAGCAGCACCGCCCGCGAAACCCGTATTCCGTCATCCGTCGTGACGCGGAATGGCCGGGCGTGTTCCCCGATTCCCTGTTCCGTCATGACCGAGACGAAATGCCTTTCGAACACGGCTGCCGCGGAATCGGTGATCCAGTCCCGGACGTAGATCCGCAGCGCCGGTGCCGCGTGGACACGCAGTGCGGTGGAGTCGTACGTCCGCCACGCCCGTGGCGTCCGGCTCATCGGGTCCGCGCCGCCGAGTTTCCGGTCGATGGCGCAACGCCTCAGGCAGGCGGCAATTCCATCGCCGTCCGGAAGGTTTCGCAGGTCCTTGGGGTCGCCGAGTCCGGTGGCCCCCGCCGCTCCGGAATAAAGGACGTCCCGGTCGGCCAGGAGTGCGTCGGCGTCGGCGACGACACCGGTCGTGGCCAAGGAGACGACGTCGCTCACAGGCATGAATGCCGCCCATCCCGTACGCCTTTGTTTCCTGGGTGGTCACCCCTTGTTCGCCATATTTTCGGCGGCTATTCCAAAGCATGTCAACGGCCTTTTGGCGGGCCGAACTCCATTTCCACCGGCACTCCAGCAGCGGTCGACTCATGGCGTCGGGACCAGGGTTCGGCCGGTCGAAAAACCGGGTGACCGGGCCGTGTCGGCACTCCTACACTCGCCACGACCAGTGGGACGAGTGAGGGGAGCAGGGCCGTGCGTGACCGCACCGCTGTCGCTGTTCCCCGTGCCCGGTACGAGGTGATCCTCGTGTCCTCGTCCGCCCGGTGCCCGCTGCGCGGCCGGTACCGGACACCCGTGACGCACGAATGACCTCACTCACGCAGGCACGTACGCCTGCTTGTTGACGGGGGACTAGGAGATCCGAGGATCGGATATCCGACGTCCGCACGGGAAATCGCGCCGCCCCTCTTCCAGCCCAATCCCCGAAAGGCACCGGGCCGTGCGCACCATTTCTCGAACCGTCGTCCGCAATCTGGGCATCCTCGCCCATGTCGACGCCGGCAAGACCACCCTCACCGAGCGGATCCTGTTCGCGACCGGGACCACGCACAAGCGCGGTGAGGTCCACGACGGCACGACCGTCACCGACTTCGACCCCCAGGAGCGCGACCGTGGCATCACCATCTTCGCCGCGGCCGTGAGCTGCGCCTGGGACGGACACCGGATCAATCTGATCGACACCCCCGGCCATGTCGACTTCGCCGACGAGGTCGAGCGTTCGCTGCGTGTGCTCGACGGTGCCGTCGCCGTGTTCGACGCCGTCGCGGGGGTCGAACCGCAGAGTGAGTCGGTGTGGCGGCAGGCCGACCGGCACGGCGTACCGCGGATCGCGTTCGTCAACAAGCTGGACCGCGCGGGCGCCGATCTGGACGCGGCCGTCGAGTCGATCCGGCGACGGCTCCATCCGGCGCCGCTCGTCGTGCAGTTGCCGATCGGGTCCGAGGACGGCTTCACCGGTGTGGTGGATCTGCTCCGGATGCGGTCGCTGGTGTGGTCCGACGGCGGTGGCGAGGCTGCGGAGGGGCCGGTGCCGGAGGCGCTGCGCGAGGAGGCCGGGCGGCGACGCCGGCTGCTGGAGGAGGCGGTGGCAGAACTGCATCCGGTGGCGATGGAGGAATTCTGCATGGAGTCCACCGTCGCCACCCCGACCCTCGTCGCCGCGCTGCGGGACCTGACCCGCAGTGGCGACGGCGTGGTGGTGCTCTGCGGCTCGGCCTACCGCAACCGGGGGATCGAGCCACTGCTCGACGCCGTCGTGGCCTATCTGCCGTCGCCGCTGGACGTGCCCGCCGTACGGGGCACGCACGACGGTGCGGAGGAGGAGCGGAGCGCCGACCCGGCGGCGCCGTTCGCGGCGCTGGCGTTCAAGGTGAACATCACCCCGAACGGACGGCTGACGTATCTGCGGGTGTATTCGGGAACGGTCGAGAAGGGAGACGCCGTGTGGGACTCGGTCGCACGCCGCACCGAGCGGATCGGGCGGATCCTGCGCGTCCAGGCGGACCGGCACGCGCCGGTCGACCGGGCGGTCGCCGGGGACATCGTCGCCGTGGTCGGACTGAAGTCCGCCCGCGCCGGCTCGACCCTGTGCGCCCCCGGCGCCCCGCTCGTCCTGGAACCGCCCGGCGTCGCCGAGCCGGTGGTCTCGGTTGCGGTCGAGGCCCGCAGCCGGGCCGGGTCCGACCGGCTGGCCTCCGCGCTCGCGCGGCTGGCCGAGGAGGATCCCTCGCTGGTCGTGCGGACGGATCCCGAGACCGGCCAGACGGTGCTGTCCGGCATGGGCGAACTGCATCTCGAGGTCGCGACGGAGCAGCTGCGCCGCGTCCACGGGGTGGAGGTCAACGTCGGCCGTCCGAGGGTGAGTTACCGCGAGACGGTCGGCCGAGGGGTGTCCGGGCTGGTCTTCCGGCACGTCAAACAGGACGGCGGGGCGGGTCAGTTCGCCCACCTCGTCCTCGACGTCCAACCGCTGGCCGAGGGCTTCGAGTTCCGCTCGACGGTCGTCGGCGGGCGGGTCCCGCAGGAGTACGTCCGCGCGGTCGAGGCCGGCTGCCGGGACGCCCTCGCCGAGGGACCGCTCGACGGGTACCCGGTGACCGGGCTGCGCGTCACCCTCACCGACGGGGCGACGCATGTGAAGGACTCCTCGGACACCGCCTTCCGCACGGCGGGCCGGCTCGGACTCCGGGAGGCCCTGCGCGCCTGCGCGATGGTCCTCCTGGAGCCCGTCGTCGAGGTCACGGTCACCGTGCCCGACGACGCCGTCGGCGGAGTGCTCGGCGACCTGGCATCGCGCCGTGGCCGGGTCTCGGGCTCGACCGCGCGCGGCGGTGCGGCTGTCGTGACGGCGACCGTGCCGCTGGCCGAACTCTTCGGCTATGCGACCCGGTTGCGCAGCCGGACCCAGGGCCGTGGCACGTTCACGGCCCGGCCCACCGGTTACGCGCCGGCGCCGGTCGGTGCGTCCGTGCGGTGATCGGTACGGCGGCTCCGTCCCTCGTCGGGCGGGGCCGCCATGACGTGCAGGTACGGCACCGTGGCAGTCCCCGAGGTCGGCGCACCGGCCGGTCGCGGTCACCGTGCCCGGCGATGCCCTCGTGTCGCGCTGACCGACGCGGCGGCCCCGCCCGTACCAGGCGGGGCCGCCCCGGCTCACGGGTACGACACGACCGTGGACGGCACCGTGGAGGTTCCCGAGGTCGGTGTGCCGGTCTCGTTGATCACGTGTTCGTACTGGCCGTTGCCGCCGAGTGAGACGACCAGGACGTTGTGGAAGCGGACGCCCGGACGGTTCGGTGCGGCGAAGCCGTTGTGCTGCACGATGGTGGGGTCGACGTTGTAGTAGCAGTAGCTGCCCAGGCCCCAGGCCTCGTGCGCGGTGACTCCGTCGCCGACCTTGTAGGCGGCGTAGCCCTTGACGGAGCCGTTCTGGATCGCGGCCTGGTTCGGGGCGTCGTACGCCTTCTCGTTCTGGAAGAAGATCGTGCGGCCCCGCCGGCCGTACCACTGCACGTCGTACTTGTTGAAGTGCTCCACGAACAGGCCGGTCGCGAGGACGTCGTCGCCGTTGACCACCACCCCGTAGTCGGCCCGGTTGGTGTCCCAGCCGACGCCGGTGCCGTGGTCGGCGCGCCACACCCAGGTGTGGTCGACGATGGTGTGCCGGTTGTTGATCACCATGCTGGTGGTGGCCCGGCCCGCGCCCGCGCCGCCGATGCGGACGAACACGTCCTGCACGGTGGTGGGGTCGGCGGAGTGGTCGCGGGAGGCGCCCGTAGGTCCGACTTCCAGCAGGGTGCGGGAGTTGACCGGCCCCGCGTCGATCAGGAAGCCCGCCAGCCGGACGCCGTCCACGTCGGCGACCTTCAGGGCGGTGACGCCGTTGTCGGGCACGATCGTCGCGTACCCGAGGCCCATGACCACGGTGCCCGCGCGGTTCACCTGGATCGGCTGGTCCACGTGGTAGATGCCCGGGGTGAGCAGCAGATGAAGGCCTTGCGCCAGCGCCTGGTTGAGGGTCGCGGCGCTGACGCCCGGCTTGGCGACGTAGAACCGCGCGAGCGGCAGCGACGTACCCCTCGGTGTGGCGTTGCCCCAGGTGACGCCGCGGGCGTTGGTCCGCTTCGCAGGCAGGAACACACGCAGGTCGCTGCCGCCGACGTACAGGAAGGGCTTCTCGCGGGAGACGGGGGTGGTGTCGAGCGTGGTGTACGGCGGGTTGGGGAAGGTCTGTGCCGGGGCGCCCTCGACCCCGGAGAACACCATGTTCCACACGCCGTTGAGCCAGCTGCCGATCGCGCTGTCACGGGTGTACCACTGCTGCTGCGAGTACGGCCCCACCTGGCCGTCGATACGGCTGTCCGCGATGTAGCCGCCGCTCGCCCAGCCGTAGCCGGTGGGGGAGAGGTTGAGGCCGCCGCGGACGTGCATCCGCCGGAAGGGGGCCGCCTGGGCGACCGCCCAGCGGTTGGTGCCGTTCGCCGGGACCAGGGCGAGGTTCTCCGCCGAACGCCAGAAGTTCTGCGTCGCGTTGCCGTTGAACCAGCCCGCGTCGACCGTCACGTCCCCGTTGATGGTCGTGTCGTCGGGGGACAGGCCGAGGCCCGCGATCGAGGTGTAGAAACCGAGTTGAGCGTTGAGCCCGTGGTAGGTGCCGGGCTTGAACAGCAGCGCGTAGCGGCCGGTGCCGAACTGGGCCGACTCCTGCTGCCGGAACACCGCGTCCAGCCTGGCCTGGATGTCCGGGGTGGACGGGTCGAAGACGAGGACGTTGGGGCCGAGGTCACCGCCGCCGGGCAGGGCGTGCGGGCGGGCCCGGGAAGGAACCGGCATTGCCGCTGCCGGCGTGGCGGCTGCCGGCGTGGCCGTTGCCGGGGCGGCCGTTGCCGGGGTGGACGACAGGCCCGCCACCGTCGAGGCCGCAGCCGCGGCTGCGCCGAGGACGGTTCTGCGGCCGACGAAGTGGCCCTGCTGAGCAGGGCCGTCCGGGGAGTGGGAAGACATGGGGCGGCTCTCCTTGTTCAGGAAGCGAACGGTGGGGAGTTCAGGGAGCGCTCTCTCGCCGGGGAATGCTTCATGGCGTGAACACACCCGTCAAGGGGTGTGACCGGAGTTCGCCGCACTCTGTCGAAACCCTTGACGGACCGGCGTACCGAAGTTTAACTCACGTCCTAAATTAAGCCATGATGGCAATCCCGGAAGGGGACACCAGGAGCCATGCGCAGCATCCGAGCCGCGGCCGTAGGCGCCGTCACCATGTCTCTCGCCCTGGCGGCCACGGCCTGCGGAGGCGGTTCGTCGACCGGCGGCGGGTCCAACGACTCGCCGAAGACGCTCACTTACTGGGCCTCCAACCAGGGCGCCAGCATCGCGATCGACAAGAAGGTCCTCCAGCCCGAACTCGCCAAGTTCGAGAAGCAGACGGGCATCAAGGTGAAGCTGGAGGTCGTGCCCTGGTCGGACCTGCTCAACCGGATCCTGACCGCGACCACCTCCGGCCAGGGCCCCGACGTGCTGAACATCGGCAACACCTGGAGCGCCTCGCTCCAGGCGACCGGGGCGCTGCTGCCGTGGGACGCGAAGAACTTCGCCAAGATCGACGGCAAGGACCGCTTCGTCGACTCCGCGCTGGGCTCGACGGGCGCGGAGGGCAAGGACCCAGCCGCCGTACCGCTGTACTCGATGGCGTACGCCCTCTACTACAACAAGCAGATCTTCGCCGACGCGGGCATCTCCAAGCCCCCGGCCACCTGGGCCGAACTGGTCGCCGACGGCAAGAAGATAGCCGCCAAGGGCAAGTCGGTCCTCGGCGCCGAGGGCTCGAACGTCTCGGAGAACATCCACCACGTCTTCGTCTTCGCCAAGCAGCACGGCGCCGACTTCTTCACCGCCGACGGCAAGCCCGACTTCACCGACGACAACGTGGTCGCCGCCGTCAAGCAGTACGTCGACCTCATGGCCAAGGACAAGGCCATCCCGACCGGCGACGCCGAGTACGCGCAGAACCAGTCCGTCAGCGACTTCGCCAAGGGCAAGCAGGCGATGCTGCTGTGGCAGTCCGCGTCCGCCAACCTCAAGTCGCAGGGCATGAGCGAGAGCGACTACGGCGTGGCCCCCGTGCCCGTGCAGTCCGGCACCCCCGGCAGCGGCGCGCAGGTCAACTCGATGGTCGCGGGCATCAACATCTCCGTCTTCAAGAACAGCCACAACCTCGACGGCGCCACGAAGTTCGTGAAGTTCATGACCAGCGACGACGAGCAGAAGATCCTCAACAAGGCCTACAGCTCCATTCCGCCGGTCAAGACCGCCCAGGAGGACGCCGCCTTCAACACCCCCGCGAACGCAGTCCTGAAGAACACCCTGGCGACCAGCGCCGCCGCACTGCCCCAGGTCGCCGCGGAGTCGCAGTTCGAGACGGCGGTCGGCACCGCAGTCAAGGAGCTGTTCGCCGACGTCGCCGCCGGACGTGCGGTGACCACCGACTCGGTGAAGGCCAAGCTGGAGAAGGCCCAGCAGCAGATGCCGGCGGCGTGAGCACGATGACGACCACCACCCCCGTCAGGGAGTCGGTCCCCACGAGTTCCCCCGGGGCGGCGCACGGCTCGCGCCGCCCCGGGCGGATCCGCCGCGTGGGACTGCCGTACCTGCTGCTTCTGCCCGCCCTGCTGCTCGAACTCCTGGTCCATCTGGTGCCGATGGTGATCGGCATCGTGATGAGCTTCAAGGAGCTCACCCAGTTCTACATCCGCGACTGGGGCAGCGCCCCCTGGTCCGGCTTCGGCAACTACCGGATGTCGGTGGACTTCGACGCCCCCGTCGGCGAGGCGCTGCTGCACTCCTTCCTCGTCACGGTCGGCTTCACCCTGCTGTCGGTCGGCCTGTGCTGGCTGATCGGCACGACGGCCGCGGTCTGCATGCAGGACACGTTCCGCGGCCGGGGCCTGCTCCGGGCGCTCTTCCTGGTGCCGTACGCGCTGCCCGTCTACGCGGCCGTCATCACCTGGGTGTTCATGTTCCAGCACGACAACGGCCTGGTGAACCACGTCCTGCACGACCAGCTGCACTTTACTGACAAGCCGTCGTTCTGGCTCATCGGCGACAACAGCTTCGTCGCGCTGCTCGTGGTGAGTGTGTGGAAGGGCTGGCCGTTCGCCTTCCTCATCGTGATGGCCGGGCTGCAGAACATCCCCCGCGAGCTGTACGAGGCGGCCGCACTGGACGGCGCCGGAATGTGGCAGCAGGTCCGCCGCATCACCCTGCCGTCCCTGCGCCCCGTCAACCAAGTGCTGATCCTGGTCCTGTTCCTGTGGACATTCAACGACTTCAACACGCCGTACGTCCTGTTCGGCAAGGCCGCCCCCGAGGCCGCGGACCTCATCTCGGTCCACATCTACCAAGCGTCCTTCGTCACCTGGAACTTCGGCACGGGCTCCGCGATGTCCGTCCTGCTGCTGCTGTTCCTGCTCGTCGTCACGGGCGTCTATCTGCTGCTCACCTCACGCGGACGGAGGGCCGCCGATGTCTAGCCCCGCCCGCACCCGGGTCCCGTCGGCCTCCCCGATGGCCCCGCCGCGCTCCTTCCTGTGGACCCGGCGGATCCTCCTCACGCTGCTCACCGGCTTCGTGCTGGTGCCGGTGTATGTGATGATCTCCAGCTCGCTGAAGCCGCTCGCGGACGTCACGGGCAGGTTCCGCTGGCTGCCGAGCGGTCTGACGATCCGCCCGTACATCGACATCTGGTCGACCGTCCCGCTCGCGAAGTACTTCGTGAACTCGCTGATCGTGGCGGGCGCGGCGACCGTCTGCTCGGTGGTGATCGCGGTGTTCGCCGCGTACGCCGTCAGCCGCTACGACTTCCGCGGCAAGCGCGTCTTCACGGTCACCGTGCTGTCGACGCAGATGTTCCCGGGCATCCTCTTCCTGCTCCCGCTGTTCCTGCTGTACGTCAACATCGGAAACGCCACCGGAATCGCCCTGTTCGGCTCGCGCGGCGGTCTGATCCTGACGTACCTCACCTTCTCCCTGCCGTTCTCGATCTGGATGCTGATCGGGTACCTCGACTCGGTGCCGAAGGACCTGGACGAGGCGGCGCTGGTGGACGGCTGCGGGCCGCTCGGCGCGCTCTTCCGGATCGTCGTGCCGGCCGCGATCCCCGGCATCGTCGCGGTCGCCGTCTACGCCTTCATGACCGCCTGGGGCGAGGTTCTGTTCGCCTCCGTCATGACCAACGACACCACCCGCACCCTGGCCGTCGGCCTCCAGGGCTACTCCACGCTCAACGACGTCTACTGGAACCAGATCATGGCCGCGTCGCTGGTCGTGAGCGTGCCGGTGGTCGCGGGCTTCCTGCTGCTGCAGCGCTATCTCGTCGCGGGCCTGACGGCGGGCGCCGTCAAGTGAACCCGCCCCGCTTTGAAGGGACTTACGTGTCCGAACGCATCGACCTCGCCGCACTCCCGCAGGACTTCCTGTGGGGCACGGCCACAGCGGCGTACCAGATCGAGGGGGCCGTCGCCGAGGACGGCCGCTCCCCGTCGATCTGGGACACCTTCTCGCACACCCCGGGAAAGATCGACAACGACGATCACGGCGATGTCGCCTGCGACCACTACCACCGCTGGCGCGAGGACATCGGCCTCATGCGCCGACTCGGCACGAACGCCTACCGGTTGTCGATCGCCTGGCCGAGGGTGATGCCGGGCGGCGACGGCCCGGTGAACCCCAAGGGCCTCGCCTTCTACGACGAGTTGGTGGACGGCCTGCTGGCGGTGGGCATCACCCCCTCCGTCACCCTCTACCACTGGGACCTCCCGCAGGCCCTCCAGGACCGCGGCGGCTGGCCGGAACGGGCGACCGCCCTCGCGTTCGCCGAGTACGCCTCGGCCGTCGCCGAACGCCTCGGTGACCGCGTGGGGCTCTGGGCGACCCTCAACGAACCCTCCTGCTCGGCCTGGATCGGCCACCTCGAGGGCAAGATGGCCCCGGGTCTGACCGACCTCACGGCCGCCGTCCGCGCCTCCTACCACCTCCTGCTCGGCCATGGCCTCGCCACCCAGGCGATCCGCGCGGCCGTCCCGGACGCCAGGATCGGCATCGTCAACAACCTCTCCACGGTGTTCGCAGCCACCGACCGCCCCGAGGACGAGGCCGCGGCCCGCCGCCACGACGGCCACGTCAACCGCTGGTGGCTGGACCCGGTCCACGGCCGCGGCTTCCCGGCCGACATGCGCGCGGTGTACGGCGTCGAACTCCCCGAACTGGCAGGCGACTTGGCGACGATCGCCGCCCCGCTGGACTGGCTGGGCCTCAACTACTACTTCCCGGCGTACGTGGCCGACGACCCCACCGGCCCCGCGCCCCGCGTCCGCTCCGTGCGCCGCCCCGGCGTCCCCCGTACCGGCATGGACTGGGAGATCGACGCGAGCGGCATCGAGACCCTGCTGCTCCGCCTCACCGACGAGTACGGAGCCCGGAAGATCTACGTCACGGAGAACGGCTCCGCCTACCCGGACGTGGTGCGCCCCGACGGCACCGTCGACGACCCCGAGCGCCAGGCGTACCTGGTGAGCCATCTCGCGGCCTGCGCCTCGGCGGCCCGCAAGGGCGCCCCGCTGGCCGGGTACTTCGCCTGGTCGCTGCTGGACAACTTCGAGTGGGCGTACGGCTACGACAAGCGCTTCGGCCTCGTCCATGTCGACTACCGCACGCAGGTCCGCACGATCAAGGGAAGCGGACACCGGTACGCGGAGATCGTGCGCGATCATCGCGGCCGCGCACGCAAGGCCGCCTGAGGCGGTCCCCCGGTGGTCGCGAGTGCGGGAGCCCGCGCCCACCGAGAGGGGACCGACCGGTCCGCCGATGTGACATGGGCACGCCACTCCCAGACTCACCTTCACCATGCACACCCCCACCTCCCCGAAGGAGAGCCGCATGGCATCCCGCACCTCACGCATGCTCCTGAGCGCGCTCGCGACGCCGGCGTTCCTGTGCGCGAGCCCGGCGCTCGCCGCCCCCCTCCGCCGTGGCCCCGGCCTGGGACACCGACCGCGCCGTCACCGCCTACGCCGCGAACCCGGCCGCGGTCACCGCCTCCGGCAGCGAGAACGCCGGCACCACGGCGGGCCTGGCCTTCGACGGGAACGGCGCGACCCGCTGGTCCAGCGACTTCGCGGACGACGCCTGGATCCGCCTGGACCTCGGCACCACGATCCGCATCGACCGGATCGTCCTGGACTGGGAGGCGGCGTACGGCAAGAGGTACGTCCTGGAGGCGTCCCGCGACGGCACCGACTGGACCCCCTTCTACACCGAGACCGACGGCACCGGCGGCACGGTCACGGCCCACACGTACCCGCAGGAGGTCACCGGCCGCTACATCCGCCTGCGCGGCATCGAACGGGCCACGCCCTGGGGCTACTCGCTGTGGAACTTCAAGGTCTACGGCGGTGAACCGGCCCCCGCCTCCACGACCCGCACCAACCTCGCCCTGAACCACCCGGCGTACTCCGACTACTACCAACACGCGGGAAACTCACCG
Organism: Streptomyces sp. HUAS 15-9; assembly: GCF_025642155.1. Classification (NCBI taxonomy): domain Bacteria; kingdom Bacillati; phylum Actinomycetota; class Actinomycetes; order Kitasatosporales; family Streptomycetaceae; genus Streptomyces; species Streptomyces qianjiangensis. The sequence continues at coordinate 7,443,061 of NZ_CP106798.1, forward strand.
GCGTTCGCCACCGACGGGGGCTGGCCCGCCAACCTCAAGGACGACACGACCCGCTGGTCGAGCGACTGGAACGCCGACCGCTGGATCTCCGTGGACCTCGGCGCGGCAGGGTCAGCGCCCGTATGAAACTGCCTGTCGGTGACGGCTTCTGGCCCGCCTTCTGGCTGCTCGGCAGCAATGTCGACGACCCGTCCGTGTCCTGGCCCGCCTCCGGCGAGACCGACATCATGGAGAACATCGGCTACCCGGACTGGACGAGCTCCGCCCTGCACGGCCCCGGCTACTCGGCGGACGGCAACATCGGCGCCCACCAGACCTACCCGAACGGCGGCACGGCCGACCAGTGGCACACCTACGCGGTGGAGTGGACACCGACGCTGATGCGCTTCTTCGTCGACGACCGCGTGGTCCAGGAGACCACCCGCAACAAGCTCGAATCGACCCGCGGCCAGTGGGTCTACGACCACCACCAGTATGTGATCCTCAACCTGGCCCTGGGCGGCGCGTACCCGGCCGGCTGGAACAAGGTGACCACTCCCTACTGGGGGCTGCCGCAGTCGAGCGTGGACAAGGTCGCGGGCGGGGGAGTGCGGGCGGAGGTGGACTGGGTGCGGGTGGAGCAGAAGGGCTGGACCGGCCGACCGGCCCCTCGAGAGGTTTGTCGGCCGCGGTTCACCAAGGAGTCGCAAAAGGTTCGTTAGCGTTGTCAACGAGTGGATTCGTTGCGGGTCGATGGAGCTCTGTGTACGGTGGCCGCATGACGGACCATCCCGCCTCGCCGGCCTCGGGGCCACTCGTCACCGGCTCCGAGATCGCCCGGCTCGCAGGTGTCACCCGCGCCGCGGTGTCGAACTGGAGGCGGCGGTACGACGACTTCCCCGGCCCCGCAGGCGGGGGCGTGAACAGTCCGCTGTTCGACCTGGCCCAGGTACAGGCGTGGCTGGACAAGCAGCGCAAGGGGCAGGACGTCTCGCAGGAGGTACAGCTGTGGCAGGCGCTGCGCGGGGCGTACGGCGACGATGTCGTCGCCGGTCTCGCCGATGTGGCGGGGCTCCTCGCCGATCCCGGGCGGGCGGCGTCGGGGGCGCTGCCGGCGGAGGCCGCCGAGCTGGTGCGCGCCCTGGCCGCGAGCGGTTCCGCGAGCGACCTGGTGACCGCGCTCGCGGAACGCTTCACCGACTCCGTGCGCCGAGCCGGGTCCGACCAGGTCACCTCGCCGCGCATCGTGCGTGCCGTGCGGCACTTCGCCGGTGAGGTGGCGGCCGGGGCGACGCTCTTCGATCCGGCCTGTGGCATCGGGACCCTGCTCCTGGCCATCGGCCCCGAGCGCGGGCCCCGGCGCCGCGGCCAGGAGTCGGACGCCCGCAGCGCCCGCTTCGCCCAGCTGCGCGCCGACCTCGCCGGAGGCACCGGAGCCGACATCGTCACGGGAGACTCACTGCGTGACGACCGGTGGGCCGAGCTGAGGGCCGATCTCGTCGTCTGCGACCCGCCCATCGGTGACGCCGACTGGGGGCGCGAGGAACTGCTCCTCGACTCCCGCTGGGAGTTCGGCACACCCTCGCGCGCCGAGGGCGAACTCGCGTGGCTGCAGCACGCCTACGCGCACACCGCGCCCGGCGGCCGGGTCCTCATGGTCATGCCCGCCTCCGTCGCCTACCGGAAGGCAGGCCGCCGTATCCGCGCCGAGCTCGTACGGCGCGGCGCCCTGACCCAGTTGATCGCCCTGCCCTCGGGCGCGGCGGCGTCCCACGCGTTGCCCGTGCACCTGTGGCATCTGCGCCGCCCGCAGTCCCTCGGCGATGCGGCGACCAGCGTGCGCATGGTCGACCTGACGGCGAACGACCCGGACGGCTCCCTCCAGCCGCGAGCCGACCAGGTGGCGGAGGTCTCGCTGATCGAACTGCTCGACGACGCGGTGGACCTCACCCCGGGCCGCTATGTGATCGAGTCCCATCGTGACTACGCGGCGGAATACCAGGTCGTGCGTCGGGAGCTGGCCGAACAGGTGCGGCTGCTGGCCGAGTTGCTGCCAGTGCTGACAGCGGGAGCGGGCGCCGGCGTGCCGGAGGGGCCGTCCGTCAGCGTCGCCGACCTCGCCCGCGCCGGACTGGTCGAGTACGGCGACCCGGAGCCCGTCTCGGTCAGCGACCAGCTCGACACCGACTTCCTCCAGGGGTTCCTGCGCAGCTCGGCGAACACCCGGCGGTCCACGAGTGCCAGCGGCACCTTCCGGCTGGACGGCAAGGGCGCGCGCATCCCACAGATGGACATCGCCGACCAGCGGCGGTACGGCGCCGCGTTCCGGGCACTTCAGCAGTTCGAGGAACTGACCCGGCGCGTGGCCGAGTTGAGCGCGCAGGCAGCCTCACTGGCGCGGGACGGACTGGGCAACGGGGCGCTGGCGCCCGGCGAGTGACGGGAACGCGAACGCCCGACGGCGTCCGGTCAGTTCTCCTGCGGTACGAAGGAACTCGCCGCACCGCTCCACGACACCGACAGCGCCTCCCGCGCCCGCGTGCACGCCACGAACAGCAGACACCGTTCACGCAGCAGATCCGAGTCGTGCTGGAGCGCGTCCACCGAGGCCGGTGTGACCTCCCGGGCGAAGGGCACCGCACTCGCCGTCACACCGAGGACGGCCACACAGCGGAACTCCAGTCCCTTCATGGCATGCATGGTGGCGAGCCGGATCCCGTCCGTGTCCGGTCCGGGGCTGTCCTTGACCCTCACCACCGGGACCCGCGCCGCGACCAGCTTGTCGTGAGCCTTGTCGAGCAGCACGTTGAAGCGTGCGCAGACCCCGATCTCCGACGGGCGGATGCCCTGGGCGATCCAGCCCTGGACGCGCTCGACGAGTGCCGCGACCTCGGCCTGCTCCGAGCCGTAGCCCTCCACCTGGGGGCTGCGGCCGTGCAGCAGCGAGCGGTAGCCCGCCAGGGTGTCGCTGCCCTCGCCGCCGAGGTCGTCGACCGAGACCGGGCTGAGGATGCCCGTCGACCAGGCGAGGATCTCCTCCGTGCTGCGGTAGTTGATGCGCAGACGATGCGTGCGTCCGGTCACGGGGATGCCCAGGGAACCCAGCGAGACCTTCGCGTCGTAGATCCGCTGGTGCGGGTCGCCCGTGAGGAACAGGTCGTCGCTGCCGGCCGCCACCGCGCCGCGCAGGACGCGCCACTGGGCGGGGTGCAGGTCCTGGGCCTCGTCGACCACGACGTGGTCGTGCGTCGGCGACGAGGCTGCCAGCACGTCGGCCGCCCGCGCGCACACCTTGAGGTGGGTGGTGGCCTTCTGGTCGCGCAGCAGTGACTCGAACAGCTCGACGGCGGGCCACAGTTGCTCCCGCCGCGCCGGTGACAGCGCGCTGCCGCGGCCGCGCCGTGCGGCGGACCGGTAGGCGTCGAGGGTGCGCAGGTCCTGGGCGAGGACGACATGCCGGTACTCCTGCGCCAGGAACTGCTCCGTCCACGGCAGCCCGAGCTTCTTGACGACCCGCTGCCACAGCTGCCGTTCCTCGCGGTCGCCCACGGGGGAGGGGGCCCTGCCGTCCTGGCGGGTCACGATGCCGTGCGCGTAGGCGTTGACCGTGGTCACGTCGACACGGTCGAGCAACGCCGCGTCACCGTCCAGGAGCAGGGACAGGTTCTCGCGCAGGGCGGCGGCCAGGGCATTGGTGTAGGTGGTGAGCAGGACCCGGGTGTCCGGTGAGCGGGTGAGGAGATGCTTGACGCGGTGCAGGGCGGCGACCGTCTTGCCGGTGCCCGGCCCGCCGGTCACCTGGACCGGACCGCCGTACGACACCCGGTAGGCGACCCGGCGCTGCGAGGGGTGGAGGAACACCCGCCAGGCCGCGAACGGCTTCTCCAGGATGTCGGCGAGCTCCTCCGGGCCGGTGACCAGGGTGATGCGGCTCGTGGTGTTGGCGATGGCGACGGCGAGGCTCTCGTCCGGGTCGGGGCCCGCGTCGATGGGACGCCGGGCGGTGACCACGTCGCGGTAGACCTCCTCCGGGCCGAAACCCTCGGCGAGGTACTGGAGGACCTCGCACTGGTCCTCGGGCAGGAGCGTCTCGAAGGCCTGCAGCTGCACCTTGTCGACGATGGTCCGTACGGCCCGCAACACCTGCTCGTCGATGCCGAGTTCACGCAGCACCGTGTCCGAGTACGACGCGAACAGCAGGGAGCCGGCCGTGGCGGCAGCCTTCTCCAGGGCCGGCGTCAGCTGCTCGATCGCCACCACGTTGCGGACCTCGAGCGCCCGCGTCGCGGAGTTCGTCGTGTACAGCCGCTTGGCCGCCCAGGTGTACGCGTCGTCGTGCGGGACGACGTTGACGAGCAGGAAGACGTCACTGCCGTCGTCCGGGGCGAGGACGACGCCCCGCCAGAAGTCGTTGATCCGGATGGTCCGCATACGCGGGTCGCGCGCGTTCTCGACCGACTCCAGGTGCAGGCCCTTGTCCATCTGCAGCTCCGGCACGGTGAGCAGCTGGAACTTCTGCATCGCCTTGCGCACGCCGGCCCTGACGTGCTTCTCCAGGACGTCGTAGCTCTCCCAGAAGCTGTTGGCGAACGCGAGCTGCGGCACGACGTGCACTCCCCACCCTGAACGGACTCCCCGCAGTCGATCATACGCACGGAGTGCAGGACGCTCATGACTGCCCGCGCAGATTGATCGGTGCCCGGTTGCGTACGCCGTCCAGGACCGTGTGGTCGACGGAAGGGCGAGGGCGGGGTGTGGCCGCGGTGAGGGCGATGATGCCTCGGTCGCTCAGGGCCGTCTGCCACTCGGCCGGGCGGGGCCGGGTTCCGCGCTCGCCCGCGGCCTGTGCGAAGAGCCTTCGTACGGCGGCTGCCTGGCGCTCGTTGAGGCAGCCGGCGACGTGCCGCAAGTCCTGGTCCGGTCTGAGATAGGGATCCCGGGCCAGGATCCGGCCGGCCGTGAGGGCCGTCTTGTACGCGTCCGTGTCCACGCTCGCCTCGGTGGAGGGCACGAGCGGGTCGTTCCAGTCGGGGGTGGCGGCCTGGGCCTGGACGGCCTCGCGTCCTACGCGGCGGAATCCGTCGCAGTCCAGGAAGTGGACGGCCGGTTCGGGGGTGAGGGACCACAGGACGTTGGCCTGCGAGATGTCTCCGATCACCAGTCCGGCATCGTGGAACCAGCCGATGGCCTCGACGCAGGCCGAAGCCAGAGTCCTGCGCTGGTCGGGCGTCGGCTGCGCGACCTCTTGCCAGGCCACTTTGGGTGCCCTGATCAGGTACTGCAGTTCGAGGAGCTTGGTCGCCCCGGTCGCGGTGTGCCACGTCATGGGCGACGGGGCACGCCGCATGAGGAAACCGAGGGTCCGGCCGCCGCCGACCACACGGCACAGCGGCCAGGCGGCAAGGGCGTCCAGCCGGGCCCGGTCGGCCTGGCCGAGCCCCTGCCGGAGCGCGACCAGGTCCGCGAGGGCATGACCATTGACCTTGGACGGGGCCTTGTACTCCTTGTAGAGCAACGGCCCGCCGGCGACGGCGTGCACCTCGCCCTGGCCGCCGCTGCCGACACGGTCTCCCAGCGCGAGCGACGCGCGGGCGACGTCGCCGCCGTCCTCCGCGCTCATGCTCCCTCCTCCCACACGCAGATGACGGTGCGGTCGTCGTCGTAGGACTTGGCCCGTGTCTGTGCCTGCCACAGGAAGTCGGACAGGGAGGGGACCTCAGGGCCGCCCCAGGCGTCGGCGAGGTGACGTGCGAACTCCGGGTCCTTCTGGGTGAGCGGGTTGGTGATGCCGTCGGTGCCCAGCAGCAGGACCTCACCCGGCTCGGTGCGCAGCAAGGTGGCCTTGACACTGCGGTACGCGTGCGGGAGAGCGTCGGTACGGGTGTCGAGAACACCGCCGTCGGCGATCGCGTTCCGGGCCTCCCAGCTGCCCTCCCGCAGGACGAACAGGCCGCCGTCGCCCACGCTGAACACGACGCGCTCGCGGATCCGGGCATCCGTGGGAACCAGCAGGACGTGCAGGGTGGTGGCATAGTCCTGGTCGGCGTACGGGCGGCCCTCGTTGCGGGCGGACACTTCCCAGCCGGCACGCAGTTCGCTGACCGCGTTCGCGATCGCCTTGTTGGCGATCGCGCGCAGCTCTCCCTCGTCCTGGGCGCTCAGCGCCGCGTGGACGCCCTCGGCCTCGCGGTCCAGATGACGGGCCGTCTCGCGGGCGGCTCGGTAGGAGCCGATGTGCGAGTACGCCGCCGAACCGACACCGTCGGCGACCGCCAGCAGCAGCATCTCCGCCTCCGGCGGACCGATGCGTGTCACCGTCATGGCGTCTTGGCGGCAACTGCCCTCCCAGTTGTGGGAGTCACCGCGCACCGAGACGGCCCGCACGGTCAGCCGTCCGGCCGCGGCCCCGTCCAGGAGGACCGCGGGAGAGCAGGCCGCGAAGGGGTCCCCGGCACGCAGGGACGGAGACTGCAGGGGGTGGGGCGGATAGCTGGGAGGACGCTTGCCGACGTGCGCCGGTACCCCCCGCAGGGGCTCGGTCCGCGGCTGTGCGGGGGACGGCGGCTTCGGCGGAGTGATCGTGTCGTTCGCCATGACCCCGTACGGCAGGCCGGCGATGTGCGCCTCGAGTTCGTCGACAGGGGCGGGGGCGGCGTACTGCCCCGCGTCGTGGTGTGCCCCGCGGGATTCCTCGTGGTTCACCGGGCCGCTCACAGCTTGTCCAGGGAAAGGCTGGTGAAGCCGGACACCTGCTCGTCGACCTGGAGCTGGAATCCCTCCCCGCCCTGGGCCGACATGCTGGTGGCCGAATTGACGATGGACCGGGTGAGACTCGACGCGAACTCGCGGAGCGCGACGGCGGGGGTGATGGAGGAGTCCTGCTGGATGAACGCCTTGAAGTTGGCCACCTCGGTGATGGTCGCGGAGTCGGCGTCGCTGATCCCGAACGCGATGATCTTCGGCGCGTAGCGGAAGGCGTTCAGGTCCTTGAGCGGGGTGCGCCAGTCGTCGTCCGTGGGGATGCCGTCGGAGAGGAAGAACACCACCGGCCGGTACACATCGTGGCCCTCCGCCTTCAGCGCCGCGACGTCCTTGTCGATGGTGTCCTTCAGCAGCCGGAAGGCGGCCCCGAAGGAGGTCACCCCGCCCGCCGACAGGGACGGCAGCTGCGTCAGCTCGCTCAGGTCGGCGAGCGGCTGGAGCACGGAGGCCTGTGTGGAGAAACCGATCAGCGCGAAGCGGGTCTTGTCCGCGACACTCGGATTGGTGCTGATCTCGTGGTGCAGGTCGGGCAACGCCGAGTTGATGGCGTCCACGCCGGTTCCCGCCATGGAACCGGACTCGTCGCACACCATGTAGAAGGGAAGGATCTGCATGGGCTCTCCCAGACGTAAGAGACGGCGCAGCCGTCAACGGGTGTAGAAGTAGATCTCCAGGTCGGCCGCGCCGGCGGCGCCGCCGTTCCAGAAGTCCCGGGTCGTCGCGTCGGCGAACATGCCCGGTCGCGCCTTCCGCAGGGACTTGTTGATCTCGCGGGCATAGGCCTGGCCGTCCCCGGGTTCGGGGGCCTGGCCGAAGGTCAGCACGAAGGCGGCGGTGCGGCTCTTGTAACGTGCCGTGGCGGCATGAAGCTGCTTCACCATCCGTGTGGTGTCGCCGACCGCCGCCGTCACATGGACCTTCACCGGCTTGCGCTCCACCGACCGGGGGCCCGACGGGGTCCGGCTCGGCTCGGGCGAGGGCTTGCCGGCGGCCGACGGGGAGCGGTGCGCGGCGGCCCGCGCGGCGAGCGGATCGCCCCGGTCTCCCATGGACACGAGCGCGAGCACGAGCAGCATGTCGGCGAAGAGCCAGCCGGCCAGATGGAGCGGTGTGAACCGGAATCGTGACCTGCGCGGACTCACCGCGCCGATCCGATCCCGGCCCGCAGCTCCTTCGTTCGCCGCAGCTCGTCCTCCGCGCGCTTCTGCGCCTCCTCCGCCCCGGCTCGTGCGGCCTCGGCCCCAGCCCGTGCCGACTCCGCCTCGGCGCGCGCCGTCTCGGTCTCACGCAGTGCCCGGACCAGGGCGTCGGTGACACCCGTGAAGCGGTCGGCCGCCTCGTGAAGAGCCTGGCTGCGCGCCTCGATACCGAGCAGGGCCTCGCGGGATGCCTGTGCGGCCTCGCCGGTGCGCTCGGCCACCGAGCCGAGGTCGTTGAGCAGCCGTCCGTTGACATCCGCGACCACCTCGACGCCGGTGGTGAACCCGCGCTGGGAGGCGGCCAGCACGGTCAGGGAGTCCTCGACCTGCCGTGCCGCGTCCGCAAGCGCACCGCGGACGCTGTCGCCGTTGTCGCCGACCGCGGTCTCCAGCCGGTCCGCGGTACGGGCGAGGACGTCGCGCATCTCCTCCCCGGCCGTCCGCACCTCTTCCAGCGCCTTGTCGAGCACGCCGGTCTGTCCGCTGACGGCGTCGGCCAGCCGCTGCCCCGCCTGCGTCACCGGGTCGTCCAGGCCCTGTACGGCAGCCTGAATGGCACTCCCGCTGTCCCGCACCGTCTCCTCGATGCGCAGCACCACTTCTTCGATCGGCCGCACGTACTTCTCCGCCTGGGCGAGGCGCTGCTCCGCCTTGTCCATGGCCTCGCCGACCAGTTCGGCGGCGTGGGTGAGCTTCTCCTGCGTGGTGATGGCCTTGGTCTGCATGCGCTGCAGGCGTCCGGCCGCCGAGTTGAGTTCTGCCGCGAAGCGCTGAGGAGACGCGAACCGGTGTTCGTTGAGCGAGAGTTGCGCGCGGGTGAGGACGGGAACCAGGCGGGCCAGGGCCGCACGAGTGCGCCCGCGTGCCTGTTCCTCCCGGCGTTCGGCGGCGGTGCGCCGGTAGCCGTGCACCGCGGTGAGAACGAACAGCATCCCCAGGGCCAGACACCCGCTCACGGCCACGTGCCCGAACCGGAAGACGTCGCCCAGGTGTCCGTCGAACCCGGACTGCCACAACTGCAGGAACGGCCGGCCCGCGGACTTGGGGTCGTCGCCCGTGAGTGCCCCGTACGCGCTCGACGCCTGCCACAGGCCGAACCAGGTGAACAGCAGCGGTAGGAAGACCAGGGCCCCCAGAACCCAGTCCAGTACGGAGTCGAACCGGGTGCCACGGTCGTCGAGCAGGGACTCGGCAATGCTCTCGGGCCGGGCGAAATGCCCCATCAGATCGAGATCGGCCCAGGCGTCCAGGGCCTCCGTGTCGGCGGAGCCGAGTGCTTGTGCCAGTGTGCGCAGTTCCTCCGCGCGCGGTGCGAGCGCAGGGTCCTGCGCCATGTCCTCGAGGTGACGTGCCGTCACCGCCTTGTCGGGTTGTCTCCCCGCCAGCATTCCCCACCCCTGCCCGGTGACGCCGGGACGTTTCTTTCACAGATTCTTCACCAGCCGCGCAATAATAGACGACGATCACACAGGGCGGACGGCGTGGCATGAAAAGGTCATCCGAAAGCCTGATGTAAGGGGGTTTCGTTGAGCGGTGACGGCAGGCAACGGGGAGTCATCCGGCTGACCGGACGGGCGGCGCCCGCCGTGGAACTCTCCCAGCGGACACCCTGCGCCGGGATCACGGGGCGAGGTGTCCTCCAGGTCAACCTCAACTGGTCGGTCGCGGCGGAGGCCGACCTCGATCTGGGCTGCATGGTCCTCACCCGTGACGGAGCGGGCGCCGCCGTTCAGCCCCTGGGCGCGGAGTTCGGCGACCTCGACGCCTGGCCCTACGTCAGCCTCGACCAGGACGACCGCACCGGTGAGGCCTCCGACGGGGAGACCCTGCGCATCAGCCTGGAGCACCGGCACCAGTTCACCAAGCTCCTCGTCTACGTGTACATCTACGAGCGCGCGGCCGACTTCCGCACCCTCGGCGGCGTGGTCACCGTCAGCGCGCCGAGCGGCACCTGGCGCATCCACCTGGACGACTCCCCGGCCGGAGCCACCTCGTGCGCGATCGCCCTGCTCACACCGGGACGGGACACCCTCGAACTCCGGCGCGAGGTCCGCTGGTTCACCGCTCAGCCGTCGCTGACGAACCAGCAGCTCATCGACCAGGCGTACGGCTTCGGCTTCGAGTGGGTACCGGGGGTCAAGCCACCTCTGTGACATTCACGGCAGCGCGGTGCGGACCCACTCGGTCGCCCGCTCGGGACGGGCGTGGGTGTCGATGCCGAGGACGTGGATGGTGCCGAGGCCGCCCCGAGGTCCGCGGACCTGGAGGGTGCGTCGGGTGTACCCCCCGGGGCGGGGGTGGACGATCACCGCGCTCGGGGTGTCGGAGGCGGCATATCCGGCGCAGTAGGTGAGGAGTTGGTGGACGTCACCGGCACCGACGCCATGGCGGTCGTAGCGCTTGTACTTGGCGTCGACCGGCAGCAGCACATGGTCGGCCGTGTCCGGGACCGGAAGGCTCAGCAGCAGGTCGGGCCGGAAGGCGGAGTTGTTCCCGAGGTCGCCGCGAACGGTGATGCCCGTCCTGCCGCCGCTCGGGAGGGCATGGCCGCCGAGAAAGGCGGCGGCCTCCGTGCCCAGGCGTCGTACGACGGCTTCCCACAAGGCGGGCATGGCCAGCAGGAGGCCTCCCGCCGACGTACCCCGGTCGGTGAGCAGGTCGGTCACACCTCCGCCGCGCAGCAGCAGGCGGGCCCAGGTGTGGGCGGCACGGTAGCGGGCGTTCAGGCGTGTGTACTGGGTGCGGTCGAGTGCGCCCAGGGCGGCGTTCGGGGTCGCGGCAGGGGGGAACGCCCCCGCGATGCCGTGCAGGTCGCGTGCCAGGTCGGAGTCAGCGGTCAGGGTGAGCGCCACCCTCAGTGCGGACCCCAGGACGCGGTTGTCCCAGATGTCCGTCTCCCGGACGAAGGCACGCACGTACAGCCTGTCCAGTTGCCCATAGCGGAGGGTGGCCTGGGCGGCGGCGTCCAGGCGTCCCCGCAGGACCGGTTCGAGGCTCTGACGGCGGACGTAGTCGCGGCGCAGCCCCTCCCGTACGAGCTTCTCGCACTCTTCGAGCAGGGCGGCGGCCACGAGGTCGGCGTAGCCGTCCGGGCCGGTGGCCCAGCGTCGCGCCGTCGTCGCGATCGGGGTGCCGAGCGCGTAGGCGAGCCAGCTCATCAGTTGCCGGCCCGGGATGGCGAACTTGGGCTCGACGACCAGCCGGACGCGGTCCAGGACCAGGACACCGACGGTCGCGTCGGCCTTGAGCCGCCATCCGGTACGGTCCGCGGCCAGGGTGAGGCACCCGCGCGCCTGGAGGGCGCCGAGGCGGTCGACGTCCCGCGGGGTGAGCTGTTCGATGCCGAGCCGGGTGGACTCGTACTCGCCGATCCGTACCTCGAAGCGGTCAGGCATCGGAGCCCTGCGTGCCGCTGGTGAACTCGGTCGCCAGCGCGGTGACGAGGTCCTGCGGGGACATCATCACGGGACGGCCGGTGTCCGCGTCGACCAGGCCGCCGAGGATGCTGTGCAGCAGGTCGGCCCGGCCGAGGCAGTGGTCCTCCAGGAGCGGGATCACCTCGTGGTGGAAGGCGGCGGCCAGGTCCTCCTCGGTGGCGATCGGCTCGCCGTCCCGCAGCAGGTAGGCGTGCCCGATCTGGTGGTCGGCGTCGAGGCGGCGGGTGATACGGGTGTTGAGGGACTCGAAGAACGCCGCCAGGTCCAGCGGGCCGACCGTCCCGGAGACGGCGTCCGGGTCGGGGCCGACGGGCAGGAAGGCGAAGCGGCGGCGGACCGCGGCGTCCAGGTGACTGATGCTCCGGTCGGCGGTGTTCATCGTGCCGATGATCCGGATGTTCGGCGGCACCGAGAAGGACCGCCCGCTGACCGGCAGGTCGACCGGCAGGTTCCGCTTGTCGAGTTCGAGGAGGGTCATCAGCTCACCGAAGATCCGCGGCAGATCACCGCGGTTGATCTCGTCGATGATCAGCAGGAACGTCTGCTCGGGCCGGGCCGAGGCACGGCCGCACAGGGCGTGGAACAGACCGTCCGCGAGGGCCAGGGTGAGCCCCGGGCCGGTGGCGCTCAGGTCCGGTTTGAAGCCCTCGACGAAGTCCTCGTATCCGTACGACGGGTGGAAGGTGACCATACGGACCCGGTCACCGCGCAGCATCTCGGCCTGGGCCTCGGTGCGCGGGCCGGGCTCGGCGCCGAGCGCGTCTGCGCGGTCGGCCAGGGCGAGGGCGGCGCCCAGCGCGAGCCGGGTCTTGCCCGTGCCGGGCGGACCGTGCAGGATCACCTGCCCCTTGCGGTCCAGCGCGTCCAGGACGGCTTGTACGTCCTCGGGGAGCGCGACCGGTGCGCCGCCGTGCGCCTGGTGTGCGCTCGGGGCGGAGTCGGTGTCGCGCGTGGTGAACGTGGCGAACAGGGCCGGGTCGACCTTGGCGAAGGTGGACCGCCAGCCGTGCTGGGCCTTCGACAGCTTCCGCGCGTGCGAGACGTCCCAGGTCACCGGGACGACATGGCGGAACTCCGGGCGGTCCGGGTCGAAGCGGTAGCCCCCGTCGACCGTGCCGGTGGCCAGCACCTCGTCCACCCCGCGGTTCGCCACGACACGGTCGCCCGCCTCCAGGTCACGGAAGGCCAGCAGCCGGCGGGCAAGGGTCAGACTGCCCCCGGTGCTCCGGGGCCAGTACGCGTCCAGGGCCTGCTTCAGATCGGTGTCGCTCTGGTACAGGCCGAGATCACCGAGCTCGTCCCACCCGACGCAGATGAACCCGCCGTCCCGGCACTCCTCCCACATCCGGCCGCGCTCACCGGGGGCGACCTTCCAGATGGTGCGCTGCCGGGGACGCGGATCGAAGTGCGCGTACAGGAAGTGCATCACCTCCTGCCCCGTCCAGCCCTGGAACTCCTCACGGGACCGCACGAGTTCCAGGAGCCGCCGGTTGTTGCGCCAAGCGGGGGCGTCGGCCTCTGCCGCACCGCCCAGCAGGCCGATGAACCGGCGCAGATGCTCCGCGGCGTGGATGGGCAGGAAGTGCTGGGGGAAATAGGTCGAGAGGGACTTGGTCACCAACGTGGGCCCGAACCTGAGCAGTTCGAGGTCGTCCACGGCATCGAAGTCACCCGCCGCCACGGAGTCGAACGCCGTGACGAACTGCCCGCGCAGATCGGCCCAGGCGTCCTGGGCGTCCATCCCCCGCAGGGGAGCGGCCAGCCGCCACTCGCCGGAGACGTGGTGGTACATGATGTGCTTCGCGGCGCTGCCGCCCCTGATACTGCCGAGGTTGGGAGTGAGGAACTCCAGCAGCCGACAGTACGTCGGCCCCGACCCGGCCGGTGCGGCCTGCCCGAGGGCGTACCTCTCCAGCGGCAGCCCCGCCCACGCCTCCGACGGAAAGAGGTCCAGCACCTGCTGTCGCTCGTCCTCGGCCATCGACTCGGCCTCTGCCACGGCCTTCCGGTCGAACTCGCCCGCCGCCGCCCGCACATCCACCCCATCCGTCATGGAGGCCATGATGCCCGACCCGGTGTTCGGCCTCGCTGCGGGGCGTCACCGGCCCGGACGAACACACCGTGGGCCGAGGGCGAGTTCGGCCCAGACGGTCTTGCCGCCGGGCGGATACGGCTCGGTGCCCCAGCGGTCGGCCAGGGCGGTGATGAGGAGCATGCCACGGCCCGATTCGGCGTCCGGTGGAGTCTCGAAGTCCGTTGATGAGGCGGGTACTTCGTTGCCACGGGCGTCCGTGACGGCGATGCGGAGGACAACGCCGACGGACGGGTGGTCGAGGGTGAGCGTGAGGCGGAAGTCGCGGCCTTGGACGCGGCCGTGCAGGACCGCGTTCGCGGCCAGTTCGGCGACGATCTGCTCGGCACGCTCGGTGACCGTGGGGGACACCTCCCAGGAGCGCAGCTGCTCGTAGGTGAGCAGGCGGGCGAGGCGGGCTCCGCGGCGGGTGGACGACATCTGCTGCGCGAAGTGGCGCACGGAGGTGCGGAGCTGAGGCGTGGTCGCGTTCATGGGGCCACGGTGACGGGCGCGCGGGAGCGTGCTCCAGGGTTGCGGCCCGTACGGTGCGTCAGCGTACGGGCACATTCCGTGGACGGTACGCGAAACCTGCGGTCACGCTGGGTGTTGTCCAGTGCGGCGGATATCTGGAGGTGACCGCGTATGACGGGCGACGGCGTGGGGGCGAGTGACGAGCTGACGGTCTGCGAGGCGGAACGGGAACCTGATCCGTCGGACAGTCTGCGGACCTTCGGCGCCGTGGTCCAGGCCCTGCGGGAGAACGCGGGGCTCAGCCGGGCCGAGTTCGGCGAGCTGGTTCGGTTCTCCAAGCACACCGTGGAATCGGTGGAGTTGGGGCGGCGGATGCCGGACGAGTCGTTCGTGGAGCGGGCGGAGGAGGTGCTGGGCAACACGGGGGCGTTACGGCGGTCGGCCCGGTTTCTGACGCGGGGGGAGGCGGGGCTGGCGTCCTGGTTCCGGCGGTGGGCTCGGCTGGAGCGGGTAGCCGTGAGTCTGTGCACCTACGAGTGTCGGTTGGTGCCTGGGTTGTTGCAGTCGGAGGGGTACATGCGCGCCCTCTGCGAGAACGACATCCCACCACTGTCGGACGAGGTTCTGGAGGCAACCGTTCAGGCGCGATCGGAGCGGCAGCGCCTGCTGCGAGAGCGCCCCAACACCGCCTTCGACTTCATTGTCGAGGAGTCCGTGTTCGCGCGCCGTCTCGGTGGCGTGAACGTGACGCGCGACATGATCGAGCACGTGCTTGAGGCGGCTGCGCCGAGGAACGTGACGCTTCAGATCATGCCTGCGGATTCCGAGCACCACGCCTGTATGGCCGGCCCGATCCAACTGCTGGAAACCCCGGACGGGAGTTGGCGTGGATACTCCGAAGGCCAGGAGAACGGACGCCTGATCGCTGACCCGAAACAGGTCAGCCGACTGCACATGCGCTATGCGAGACTGCGCTCGCAGGCCCTCTCCCCGAAAGACTCCGTGGGCCTGCTGGAGCGGATGCGAGGAGCGCTATGAGCACGCCCGAACTCGACTGGTTCAAGTCCAGCTACAGCAGCGCACAGGGGGACAGCTGTATTGAGGTCGCCGTCACCGAGCAGGCCGTCCGTGTACGGGACTCCAAGGACGTGACCCGCCCTCACCTCTCCGTCGGGCGCGACGGCTGGGCGCAGTTCGTGACGTTCACGGGGTGTCGGGGGCCGTGGCCCGGCGGCGGAGTGAGGGTGGACGTGTAGTTCTCGCCGTCCACCAGCGGGCTGGTGAGGCTCACTCCCGCTTCGGCCATGCGGTCGTACTCGGCGAGGATCAGCTCCTTGGTGCGGTAGGTGCCGTACTTGGCCTCGTCCTTGCGGCGGACGATGGGGAAGGTGTCGAGGATGTAGTCGGCGTCCTCCCGGGACACTCCGTACAGGTGGAAGAAGAGCGCGTCCAGCTCGGCGCGCATGACCGGGCGGCGGGACTCGTCCCAGCGGAAGGGTGCGCCCCTGTCGCCGAGATCCGCGGCGAACGGCTCCATGTCGTAAGCAGTGTGGCCGAGTTCCAGGGCCCTGGGGAGGATGAAGGCGCTGTGCGGCGCCAGCATGCCGGGCGTCGGCATGGGCAGTTGCTCGAAGATGAAGAAGTTGAGGTTGACCCCACCGGCCTTCTGCCTGGCGACGAAGTCGAAGACGAATGATGCCGCCGCTGTGTGGATGGGGGCCGTTCGGTCCGTGCTCCGAGGGTAGGTGATGACCGGCATGCTGTTGCCCACCGCCGCGACGGGGAGCGCGGAGATGATCGCGGAGCGCTCGTCGGTGTTCCGGCAGACGTTTCGGAATCCGGTCAGCCATGAGGTCTGTGCGGGCAGCGCCGCGCGGACCCTGCCTTCCGCGACCCAGTAGCGGGGAAGGGCGACGGCCTCGGCGTCCTGCTTCTCCGAGAGCGTGCAGTCGCGGGTGGATCCGCTCTCGTCGTAGGTCGCCCAGCGGTGGTCGTAGTGGTGGAGCATCTTCGCCTCGTACAGCGGCAGCATCCTGGAGCCGCCCTTGGTGAAGATATTGCCGGTCGGCGTCCAGCCCTCGGCATCGAGCTGCTCGCGGGTGTGGAAGAGATCCGAATCGTTGGACATGTCAAACATGCGCATGAACGACAGACCCCATGGATTGCCGGAGGGGTTGTTCTCCTCGCGGAGGACCGGGATGCGGCGGTAGATGCCGAGGGTGATCTCCGCGTCCCGGCGGGAGCGGAAGACCGGGCACGTTCCCGTGTTGGGGTTGAGGAGGGTGATCTCCTCGGGAGTGAGGGTGAACACCTTCTCCGGGTCGTCCAGTTCCGCCGGGTCGTGGAGGAAGAAGGCGAAGCGTGCGGCCGGCTCGCGCAGGGCCCCGCCCGTGAGGGACAGGATGCTGAACTTGAACGAGCGATGCACACCGGGGAAGAGCGGTGCCGCGTTCTCGAAGTCGTACAGCGTCGCGATCGACCCGTTGCGCACCAGGTCCTTGAAGAAGAACTGCGTCGTCGCGTCCGTCGCGATGCCCGTGGGCACGACGACGCCCATACGGCCGCTTGGCGCGGTCATCATGCGGTCGGTCTCGGCGAAGACGGCGTAGGTGTTGATGTCGCCTCGACCGGTCAGCGGGTAGCGCAGCGACAGGCGCATGAACTGGCTTTCGCCCTCGGACTGGCGCTTGGCCGCGGCGAACTCGGCGAAGAGGCCGGGGTTCGTCCCGGGCAGGGCCGCGACCAGGCGCTTGCGGGCGGCGGCGTTCGCCGCGCCGGCGATGGCCGTGTCGCGCTGGGCGAAGAATTCCTGTTCCTGGAGCTTGATCCGCTCCCACGGCGGATTTCCCAGCACGCAGGAGAAGCCCCCGGCCCACCCCACGGAGGGATCGATGTCGCCGTCCGCGGCCTCGGAGACGGTGAAGACCTCCGGGAACTCCAGATGCCAGTGGAAGAACCTGTACTGCTGCGCCAGCCGGATGATCTCCTCGTTCGTGCTGACGGGTATCCCGGCCCCGGGGCTCTGAAGATCCCGGAACACCCCCTCCGTCACCGGAGTGGGCGCCCCCTGCCACTTCGGCCACACGAACGCCGCGCACCACGCGTCGGCGACGTGCACCGCGCGAAGGTAGTCCGCCGACTGCTCCAGATCGCGGAAGCGACTGGACTGGAGCCGGACATCGCGCAGAGTGTCCGCGCGGGCCCCCGTGATCTCTCGCACGCTCTCGGCGAAGGCGGCGTTCGACACCCAGATGTGCTCCTCGGTGTGGAAGCTCAGCTGCCCGCCCCGCTCAGCGGCGTTCCGCTTCTTCAGCACCGCCGCGATCTTCTTGTCGTCGCCCTCGATCGGCCTGAAGGCGTCGTCCGGTACGCCCTTGGCCAGCAGGGCCGGACTCGCCCCGATAAGCGCGTTGCCGTGCTTGATATGAGCGTCCAGGAAACCCAGCGGCTTGCCCGGCTCCAGGGCCTCCAGCCACAGTGACACCTTCGCCAGCTCGACAGCCATCGGGTTGAGGTCCACGCCGTAGACGCACCGCGCGGCGACCTCGTGCAGGGCGTGCCGCACCGCGTCGATCGTCGGCTCGGGGTTCTGCTCCCGTACCGCCGCCACCCGCTTGGCTATCCGACGGGCCGCGGCCACCAGGAAGTGGCCGGACCCGCACGCCGGGTCGCAGACCGTCAGGTTCAGCAGCTCCTCCACGATCACCGGGCCGGCATCCGGCAGCCCGGAGCGCGTCGCGCGGATCTCGCCCCGCTTGACCGCGTCGTCGATCACCGGGTCGAGCGCCGAGTCGAGCAGGCACTCGATCAGGGACGACGGCGTGTAGTAGGACCCCGTGGTCTTCCGGGCGTTGCCCGCCAGCTCCACCAACTCGAAAGTACGCTCGGTCGCGTTGTGCTTCGGGACCAGCTCCAGCAAGGACTCGTAGATGGAGCCCAGTTCCTCGGCGTCCAAGTGGCGGTAGTCGACGACGCGGTTGCGCCCAGAGCCGGTGTCGCGCACGATCGACAGCGCCCGCACCGCCTCCAGCAACGGCTCGTTGGACAGCGACAGGCCGTGCAGGACCTTGTCCGCCTCCGTGTCGTCGAAGATGCCGCCCAGGCCCGGCAGGCCCAGCTCCGGGAGACCGTTGTCGTTGCCGAGGCCCGACAGGACGAAGCACAGGGCCCGGTACAGGTCGCCGTGGGCCGTACCCCGGCGCCGTTGAGCGTGTCGGCGCAGGCGTCCCGACGAGAAGTAGGCGGCGTAGCGCTCACGGGCGGTCGCGTCCGCCGACGGGGACAGCAGGACCCCCCGGTCTTCGGCCACGAACAGGAACAGCAGCCGGTAGACCAGGCGCAGCAGCGCATAGTGAAACGTCTTCACGGCCAGCTCTTCGCGCAGCTCCCGGTTGTCCGGGTGCTTCAGGAAGCCGGTGCCCAGCGTGGCGATCGCCGCCTGTACGCCCCTGCGGAGCTGGTCCAGCGCACGCGTCCCGGACGCGATCGCCTCCGCCCGCCACTTCTCCAGCCGGCACGCGGACGGCGCCGCGTCCTGCGCCACCTCGAACCGCGACACGTGCAGCAGCCTGTACAGCAGCACGAACTCGCTGAACAGCTCGCCGTCGAAGATCGCCTCAAGGTCGAACTCGACGTACGACGCCGTGGCCAGCGCGCTGGAGTCGCGCAGCAGACGGACCTGACGGCCGTTCGTCAGGACGCCCCACAGATGGGCCTCCGTGCGGTTCAGGCACTCCTGGAGCATCGACTGTGGCGGCACGGTGCCCGCCCCGCCAGGACGCTTGTCCAGGTCGGCGTTCCACGCCGTCCGGTGGATCAGCACGTGCTGCCAGTGGTGCGAGACCTGGAACGTCTTGTCCGCGTCCGAGTCGGCCGTCACGCCCGTCGTGCCGAGTGCCGTCAGCCGGCCGAAGCCCAACTCCCGCCACAGCGGCGCCAGCCAGTCGGTGCCCGCGAGGCCGGTCGGGTCGCCGGCCGGAAGACCCGTGTCCTGGTCCTCCGGCAGACGCTTGCGCAGGTCGCGCCAGAGCGGCTTGAGGTACTCCCAGCTGCGCTCGGCCTCGTCCCGCACCGAACGCGACGACGGCAGCCCGTAGTCGGCGGGCTTCGAGCCGGGCACGTCCTTGCCCTCGGAGATCCGGACCAGCATGTCGGCCGGGAGCAGCGCGCCGACCGTGTGGACGGCGGAGAACACCTGGTTGCGAGTGGTGGCGGACATCAGGCGGACACTCCAGCAGAAGCGGCGGGGGTTGCGGGCAGGTAGACGTACGCGCCGAGAACGTCGGCGGGCCTCTGCGCGGTGACGGACAGGCCTCGGACGATCTCACCGGACGCGGCACGCACCCGGCGGTGCGAGGCGTCCAGCTCGGTGGCAAGCTCCTCGCCGTACGCCTCCAAGTGAGCGAATACCTCGTCGAGTTGCCCGAGAACCCGGGACATCGTGCGCTCCGCGAAGTGCGCGTCCGTGTTCTCCGACGCCGTCGCATCCAGCAGCGCCGCCGCCTCTTCCTGCGGCAGCCACACCGCGTTCTTCGGGGCGCCCTCGAAGGCCAGCAGGCGCGCGTCCTCCGCGACCAGCTGCTTCTCGCCGCTGCGGGACGGCAGCGTGAGGTGGAAGCGGTAGCGGACGAGCAGCAGCGTCGTACGTGTGGCCACCGCATCCGTCGTGATGACGCCACAGCGGCGGGCCGGGCGCGCACCGTCCGCCTGGGTGTCCAGGGCGGCGTTCAGGACATGGGCCGCGAGGGCGCCGACCACCGGATCGGTGCGCACCAGCGCCGCCTCACCCCGGGTGATCGCCGGATCAGCGCGGAACGGGATCGGGCGGTCCTTCTCGATCGCCTCCGATCCGACGACCGGGGCCAGCGCGTCCCGCAGACCCGCCGGAGTGCCGCCGACCTCGGCCGTGAAGTCCTCGCCGCTGTCACGGATCACGGCGTTCAGCGCGGCCAGCGACTCCCGTACGAAGGTGTCGATCTCGCCCGCGCCGCCGAGCGCGTCCCGGATCGACGCGACCTCGCGCGCCACCTCCTCCGGGTGGATCGACCGCTGCGCGAACCGCGACCGGGACGCCTTCTCGCGCTCCGCGGCCGAGTTCCAGTCCTTGTCGAGGTCCGCGAAGCTCCGCTGGAAGGAGTCCGTCTCGAACAGGGCCTCCTGATCGCCCTGGCGCCCCCGGAGCAGCAGCCACTCGACGATCGCGTCCGTCACGCCCGTGGACATCTCGTCCGGGACGGAGACGGAGATGCCGAGGTCCTTCTTGATCTGCCGGTGTTTCTTGATCAGAACCTCGAGGACCCTGCCGTCGATACCGTTGTCCTCGCCGTACAGGGTGATCACCCGGACCTGGTCCCGCTTCTGGCCGTACCGGTCGACGCGGCCCTCTCGCTGGTCGTGGCGGGTCGGGTTCCAGGCCAGGTCGTAGTGGACGACGGCGTCGAAGTGGTGCTGGAGGTTCACGCCCTCGGACAGGCAGTCCGTGGCGATCAGGACCCGGCGCGCGGCGGCGTCCTCGCCCGCCTCCGCCGCCAACTGCTCGATGCGCTCCACGCGCTGCTGCGGGGACAGCGTGCCCGTCACCGCCTTGACCACGGCCTTGGCACCGAGCGGGCCGCGCTTCTTGTTGCCCTCCGCGTCCGTGTTGCCCAGCTCCTCCGCCAGGTACTCGGCGGTCGGGATGTAGCGGCAGAACACGATCGGGTGGTGGCCCTCGGCCAGCAGCGCCTTGAGATGCTTGACGATGGCCTTGAGCTTGAGGTCCTCGTCCGGGCCCTCCAACTGTTCGGCCCGCTGGGCGAGTTCGGCCAGTCGCGATCCGGCGTTCTCCTCCGTCTCTGTCTCCGCGCCGGGCGCCACGTCCATGCCTTCCAGCGCGTCGCTGTCCGCCGCGTCACTGGTCAGCGGAGCGCCGAGCCGGTCGGCCTCCTCAGCCGACGCCGCCACCGCCGCCGCGGAGCGCGTGCGCAGCGTCTGGGCGGCGGCCCGGGGCGAGGACACCAGGGAGCGCAGCAGGGCGATCGCCGACCACCAGGCGATCCGCGCCTCCCGCCGGCCCCGGCTGTCGGCCGCCTCCACGCGCTCGCTCGCGTAGGCGATCGCGTCGTCGAGCAGGGTCCGGTACGCCGGGGACAGCTTGTACGTCTCGTCCTTGAAGTAGCGGTCCGAGGGGAACGCGGTGCGTTCGGCCAGCGAGTCGTCGCCGAGGCCGTCCTCCTTCGTGAGGTACTGGCGTACGTCCGCCCGCTTGCGCGCCACGAAGTGCTGGGCGAGGAGCCGTCTGCCCGTCTCCGTCTCCAGGTCCACCGCGGCCAGTTCGGGCTTGACCAGGCCCAGCAGATTGCGGAACGCCGACTCCTTGCCGCTGTGCGGAGTCGCCGTCACCAGGAGCAGGTGACGGGTGGCGTCCTGCGCGATCCGGCGCAACAGTTCGTGGCGGAGCTGGTTCTGCGCGCTCGTCGATGTGTCGTCGGCGGCCACACAGGTGTGTGCCTCGTCCACGATCACGAGGTCGGGGCAGTGACGTACGAAGTCGTCGCGGTGGCGCGTGGACTTGATGAAGTCCGTGGAGACGACAACGTTCGGGTACTTGTCGAAGAGGGACTGGCCGAGGTCCAGGCCGCGCTCCAAGCGCGACACCGTGGACGCGAGAACCAACTCCGCGTCGATGGCGAACTTCGTACGAAGCTCCTCCTGCCACTGCTCCGCCAGCGCCGGGGAGCACAGCACCGCGAGGCCCGACGCCTCGCCCTGTGCAAGGAGTTCGCTCGCTATGAGGCCCGCCTCGATCGTCTTGCCGATCCCGACGTCGTCGGAGATCAGCATGCGGACCGTCTTCTGACGCAGCGCCATCAGCAGCGGTACGAACTGGTAGGCGCGCGGCTGCACCGCGATACCGGCCAGCGAGCGGAACGGGCCCGCCCCGGAGCGGAAGCCCACGCGCAGCGCCGTACGCAGCAGGCCCGCCGCGCGCTGGTCGCCGAGGTCGCCCGGCTCCGGAGGGGCGAACTCGGCGCCCTTCACCTCTTCGAACGCCGGGAACACGGCGGCGATGTCGTCGTCCGAGCCGCCCAGCGGACGCAGCACCAGCAGATCGGGCTCGCTCTCGGGCAGGACCACCCATTCGCGGCCGCGGGCCGTCACCAGAGAGCCGACGGAGTACGTGAGTGCCATGTACGTAGCCAAATCCTTGCGTGCGGAACGGGATCAGTTGGTGGCGGGCTGGCTGAAGTACCGGCTGTTCGTCGCCGCGACGGCGTCCCAGTCGCCGTCGTGCGGGAAGCGGACGACATCCCAGCCGGCGCTGAAGAGACGCTCCTCGGCGTCCTCGTCCCGCAGGGCGTCCCGCTCCTTGTCGGGCGTGTCCACGAACACGGCCACTTTGGCGCCGGGCAGCCGGTACACGAAGTCGGGCATCGCGTTCGCCTCGGTGAGCAACGTGCCCGTCTCGTCCGGCAGACGTAGTCCCCGCACCCTCGCCCAGCCCAGGAAGTCGCCCACCGCGGCCAGTTCGGTGGCCGATGCCTCCACGGCGGTCGCGGTGGGCGCGGCAGGTGTCTCGTCGAGCAGCCGCCGGTACTGCTCCGACCGCGACTCGCCGCGCGACTCGCGCCGCGCCGTCGCCGAGGCGAGCCGCACCAGCAGGTCTCGCGCCGAATGGCGGTTGATCAGCGCGTGGTCGATCTGGTTGCCGTACGTCAGCAGGCACTCGTAGCAGCCGAGCGCGCACGGCCGGTCGGGGTGCGGGCCGCCCAGGTCGGTGCCGTCCTCGTCGAAGTGGCAGATGGACAGCGCGTACCGGGCGGCCTTCGCCAGCGCGTCCTGCTCCGCCTGGAGGCGGCGCAGCACGCCCGCGCCGCCCTCGGCCGCCTCCGTGAAGAGGATGCGGCCTCGCGGGCCGTCGTCCGGTGGGAGCAGCTCGCCGGACAGCTCCGCGTCCTCCAGCTCGAAGGCGGCCTCGATGCCCCGCTCCAGCGCGTACATCACCGACAGCGCGACCGGTTCGGGCAGCGGCTCGTCGAGGGTGACGACGACGATGTTGCGGCGGTCCTCCACATACGGGATGACCCGCTTCTTGCGGCGCCGCTCGTTGCCGTCCGCGTCGATCACCGGCAGTTCGCTGGAGTCGCCGGACGCCTCGGCGGCGTCCTTGTCGTTCATCCAGCGGCCGTCGGCGAGGTCGAGCCAGTAGCCCGGCGGCTCGTCGCTCTTGGCCCGCACCCGGCCGGTGTTGGTGATCCGCACGGTCGCCGAGTCCCCGTACGCGATGTCGGCGAGCACCGCGCCCGAGGCGTCGCGGACCGACGCGTTCAGGCGGCCCTTGCGGGTGCCGTGGTCCTGGAAGCGGTACGACGTCTCCAGCCGGAACCCGGCCCGGCGCCGCTCCTCCTCGTCGGAGGAGATCCGCTCGCGGCGTGTGGTGTACACCGTGTGCAGCTGGAGCAGACCGTACGTCGACGAGCCCAGCGGCTCGTCGCACATCTCGCAGCGGTCCTGCCGCTGCGCCGGGTCGTGGTGGTAGCCGCACTGGGCGCAGCGGCGGGCCTCGCTGGTCGCCAGGTCGCCGGAGGAGTCCGGCGGCAGCTGGATGCGGGTCACCTGGTAGCGGGCGCCCTCGTGGTAGATGAGCGAGCCCGGACCGAACTCCCGGATGGCGAGGAAGCGGGGCCGCTGGAGGTAGTCGCCCTCGCCGCGGCGGCGGCCGACCATCGGGATGTACGCGGCCAGCGGCAGGCGCGGGAAGCTGTAGCCCGGCAGGAAGCCCTCGGAGGCGAGGTAGCGGTAGGGGTTGAAGTCGGAGAGGACCGACTTGCTGTCGACGCTCTCGTTCATCAGCAGGTTCAGCTGGGTCTCCGCCTCGCGACGGCGGGTGTTGGCCCGGTTGCGGTCACCCTCGGTGAGGCTGTAGTCCAGGCGCCGCTTGTTCTGGATGTACTGGTCGTCGAGCGCCGCACGGAACAGCTGCCGCCACCGGTCGAAGGCCCGGTCGAACCGCTCCGGCACCGTGCGCACCCGGTCCTGTATCCAGTCGTCGTGCCACCAGGTGGTGTCGGCGAAGTCGGGGAGCAGCGGCCCGAGAACGCGCTGCGCGGCATCGACGGTGCGCCGCTGGGCGCTCTCGTCGAGGGAGGCCGCGAGGATGTCGGGCTGAAGACCGAGGGCCGGGGCGGGGCGGTCGCCGGTGTCCGGGTGCGACACGTCGAGGACGTCGGGTACGGCGCGGCCCAGCTTCAGGCCGGCCTCGGCGATCCACAGGCCCTGGAGGTGGGACAGGACGAGGTCCTCGTTGGCCAGATCCAGGCGCGGTGGTGCCACCGCGCCCGCCACCATCCGGTCCGAGCGGCGGAAGTAGTACTGGTCGTGGCTGTTGCCCGTCGCGCAGTACGTCGTCACCAGCGCGGGCTGCCCGCTGCGGCCCGCCCGGCCGGAGCGCTGGGCGTAGTTCGCGGGGGTGGGCGGCACGTTGCGCATCATCACCGCGTTGAGGGAGGAGATGTCGACGCCCAGCTCCATCGTCGGCGAGCAGTACAGCAGCTTCAACTCGGCCTTCCGGAAGGCCTCTTCGCGTCGCTCACGCTCCTCCGGGGCGACCTGGGCGGTGTGCTCGCGCGCGAACAGTCCGGACAGCGCGCTCGCCGCCTCCTTGTACAGGTCGCGGAAGAACGTGTTGACCCGCGGGCCGTCGCCGCTCTGGTAGGTCCGCGTCAGGGGGTCGTGCATGCCCGTCTCGCCCTTGCCCGCACGCCAGATCAGCGACTGGGCGGCCACCCGGTAGCCGGTCGAGACCGGTGGGCCGGTCCGTCGGTGACGGCCCGCGCGTTGCGGTGCCTCCGACACCTCCTTGACCAGGCCCGCCACGGCCAGCACCCGCAGCAGTTCCTCGATGACGAGTTGCAGGTCGTCGGGGGAGAGGTGCCGGAACGAGTCGTCGGCGCGCTTCAGGTACTTGCCGAACTTGCCGCGCGCGGACAGGAACAGGGCCGAGCGGTCCAGGCCGGGACGTGACGGGTGCGGATAGGCCGTTCCGAGGCGCGGCCGGTCGGACGCCGACAGCACCCACGGGTCCACCAGCCGTTCCTCGCTGGCCCGTTGCAACGAGTCGAAGTCGTCGCGGAAGTACGACACGTCGATGGCGAGCGAGCGACGCATCTCGTTGAGCAGCGCCTTCATGATCTCGGCCCGCAGCGCCGGGTCGGCGTCCCGCAGCGCCGCGTGGGTGGCCGCCCAGCGGTCCTGCTTGTCCGCGATCCACCGCAGGTCCGCGTAGTCGATCTCCAGCAGACCCGTCTGCTCCAGGTTCGGCATGGTGATGCGCCAGCCGCGCTCCAGGTCGAGGTAGAGCCGGAAGGCGATCACATCACGCAGCGTCCTGGCCGCCGCGCGGGCGAGCGACGGCGGCTGGTCGCTGTCGCCGGTGTAGTCGGCGGGCTCGATCGCGAGCGCGTTCGTCACCGCCGAGGCCAGCTCCTCGTGGGGGAGGCCGTCCTCACCCGCGTCCAGAGCGGCCCGGTACAGCGCCCCGCGCAACTGCGTGATCTGCACGAAGTCGTTGAAGTGGCCCGCCTGGAGGGAGGCGTCCTGTCGGTTGTCCACGAACGTGAGGAGCTTGCGCGCCTCCTTGTCCAGCGCCTCCTCCGGCACCGACTTCAGGGACCGCACCACCGACGCCGAGATCAGTGAGGTGGCCGACGACCGGCCCTCCTGGTCCAGTGTCGCCAGCTTCGCGAAGTCCCGGCCACGCGTCTGCTCGTACGCCACCCCGCAGTGCAGACAGAACAGGAACGGCGACGGGATGAACGCGGCCCGCAGCTCGCCGCGGCCCTCGTGTCCGAGCGGGTCGACCGTGACGGCACGCGGCACCCGGTCGCGGAACGCCCGCTTGACGACCTCCTGGCCCCTGTCGTCCAGTTCCAGCCAGGATTCCGGCAGCCGGCGGTCGTCCACGGCGTACTGAACACCGGCCGGCCAGCCGCGCTCGTGGTCGACGTAGAGATAGCCGTCGCCCTGACGGCCGCCCGTGGCGGAGGTGTCCCGGCGAGCCTCGTACCGTACCTCGCCGTCCTTCTCGACGCGCCAGACCGTCAGATACTCCTGACCGCACTCCCGGCAGAACGCCAGAGGCATCAGCAACTTGCCGCCACTGCCCGGCTGTTCGAGCTGGTAGGAGCGGGTGAGATGGCGGGAGAGCTTGTTCTCCAGGGTGACGTACACGGTGTCGCCCTTGGAGAGGAACTGATGCAGCCGGAACGCGAACAGGGGGCGGTCCGTGACCGGGTGGTGAGCCTGCGAGCCGGCCTCCAGGGTCGCCTCCATCGCGTTGACACAGTCGTCCTTGGCAACCCCCGACCGCTCGGCCAGTTCACGGGCGGCAACCTCGATCTTCGTGGGTCGGCGGCGCACCAGCCGGCCGGTCGCCCCGTCCGTGGCGAGTCCGAAGCGGGTCTCGATCCAGCGGGCCAGCGGGTCGCGCACCAGGTCGTCGTACGCGCGTGGCGCGGCGGGCGAGGTCAGGCGCTCCGCGGGGACGGTCCCGGGGGCCTCGTCGGTCGCCCGCTCCAGCGTCTCACCGATGACGTGCTCCGGGCTGACCGTCGTACCGAACAACGTGCTCGCCACATCGGCGACGACCTTCTTCTGATCCTCGACGGTGCCCTCGGTCGACATGGTCGCCGAGGTGCCGACGCACTGTACGTGCGGGGCCTGGCAGGCCTCGCGGACCCGTCGGATCAGCAGCGCCACGTCGGCGCCCTGCCGGCCGCGGTAGGTGTGCAGCTCGTCGAAGACCAGGAACTCCAGGCCCTTCGCCATCTTGATGAGGCTGGCCCGGTCGGCGGGCCGGGTCAGCATCAGTTCCAGCATCACGTAGTTGGTGAGCAGGATGTCCGGCGGGTTGTCGCGGATCTCCTTGCGCTTCTCGTCGTCCTCCTGGCCCGTGTAGCGGGCGAAGGTGACCGGCTCGCGCCCCGGCCCGTAGCCGTCCCGGAGGTACTTCTCCAGCTCCTTGAGCTGGCTGTTGGCCAGCGCGTTCATCGGGTACACGATGATGGCGCGCACCCGCTTTCCGGCCCGGGGGCCCTCGGCGTCCCGCTCGTGCAGCACGCGGTCGACGATCGGGACGATGTAGGAGAGCGACTTGCCGGAACCGGTGCCGGTCGTCAGCACGTACGACGCACCGCGCCCGGCGGCCTCGACGGCCTCGCGCTGGTGGCGGTGCAGGGTGAGGGGCCGGCCGTCCGGTGTCGTGCCGCCCACGGTCTTGCCCGCCTGGAAGATGCGGGCGCACTCCGGGTGCAGCACCTTCTCGCCGACCAGTTCCGCGACGGTGCCACCGCTCTGGAAGAACGGGTTGAGCGACAGCCACGGGTCCGGCCACTGGGACTTGTCGTCGAGGTCCTTCTCCACGAAGGCGGCGACACGGTCGTCGCGGATGACGGTGCCGCCCTCGGTGAAGGAGCGGTAGTCCTTGATGAGCGCGCGGTGCACGCCGAACACGTCCATCGCCGTGCCGGAGGCGGTGACCGGGGCGGGGCGGGGGGAGGGTGCGGACGACGGCGGTTCGGCGGTGTGTGCGCCGGACGCGAGCAGGGGCCGCCTCGGGTCGAGCGCGCTCCAGTGGGGGAGATGGGGTGTGTCCGCGTCCCGGGTGGCCAGGGGGAGCATCGCGTCGCGGACCTCGGCCGCGTTCGCGGGACGGTCCGAGGGGTCCTTCGCCAGCAGTCGTCCGACGAGGCGGATCAGCTCGGCGGGTATCTCGCCGCGGATGCGTGCGAGGGGCGTCGGTTCGACCTCGAGGTGCTTGCGGGCGAGTTCGTAGGGCGACTCGCTGGTGAAGGGCGGTACGGCGACGAGCATCTCGTACATCACACAGCCCAGCGCGTACAGGTCGGCGGCCTGGGTGACCTGGCGGGCCCGGAACTGCTCGGGGGCCATGTAGCGGGCCGTGCCGACGCTGACACCCGTGCTGGTCAGCCGGGCCTCGTCCGGGTCGTCGACGATGCGGCCCATACCGAAGTCGAGGACCTTGACGGTGCCGCCCCGGGTGAGCATGACGTTCGCCGGCTTCAGGTCGCGGTGCACCACGTCGGCGGCGTGCGCGGTGGCGAGGCCGTCGGCGATCTGGGCGGCGACGGCGGCGATCCACGGGACGGGCAGCTGGCGCTCCTCCTCGATGAGGTCGCGAAGCGTCTCGCCGTCCAGGAACTCCATCGCGAGGTAGGGCAGTCTGCCGTCCTCGGTGACACCGCCCGCGACGAGCCGCGTCAGGTTGGGGTGGTCGAGACGGCGCATGATGCGCACTTCACGGGCGAACCGGTCCACGGCCTTGCTGTCGGCGCCGGTGTCGACCAGGGCGCCCGTACGGCTGCGCAGGATCGTCTTCACGGCGACCGTGCGATCGGGGCTGCCCTCCGGTGCGTGCAGATCCTCGGCCCGGTGGACCTCACCCATGTTGCCCTTGCCGATGACCTGCCCGATGCGGAATCTGCCATCGATCAGCGCGTGGCCCACGGCCGCTCCCCTGCCCTCATCCCGCCGTCCCGCTACGGGACTTGCCCCCGGTCCTGGTTACCGTACACGAGGGGTGTCAACTTTCCTAGATGTGAGATCTGTTGACACTGTTAACGAGCTACCTCTACGGTGTGGCGTGTAGTTGGGGTGGGGGTGGATGACATGCGGCATCAGGCCGTCGGCGCACAGGGTGCGCCCGTCACCAGAGCCGCGCTCGCCGAGTTGCTGGTTCAGCTCCGGCGTGCGGCGGTAAACGGCGTCGTGCCGGAGGGCGCGTTCATGGCGCAGGTGCGGAAGCTTGGACTCGGGGACGCCGAGCGGGAGCGACTGCGGGCGGAACTGGCCAGGCTCGGGGTGCCTGTCCAGAAAACGGTGGTGCATACAGACGTCGACCGTCCGAATGCGGAAAAGGTTGCACGGAATCGTGTAGAAAATGTGTTCCCCCGGGCTGACGTGGTGCTGGCGCTGCTCGGGCGCTACGCGGACGCCGAGGGCCGCGTCACGCCTCGGGCCCTGGACGGGGTCGTCCGGCTGGCCGGACTCAACACACGCGAGGCGGCGGCACTGAGGGCGGCGGCCAAGGTGCGGGGGGTCGAGGGAGCGGGGGAGGAGGGTCCGGATGAAGGGGGCGCACCGCCGCCCGAGCCGCCCGGGGTCGTCGTGCCGGAGGACGGTGACTTCGCCGCTGCCGTGGTCGCGGGCATGTCCGTGCTGGAGGAGGACCGCTTCCGTCGGCGGACCGAGCACCATCTGCTGACGGCCGAGGCGGAGGTCGGCCTCACCGTGCTGCTGCGCGGCGGCGCGGACCAGGTGGGGCAGGAGCCCACGGACGCGGACCTGAGCGCCCTGCCGCCCGGCGACCTCAGGATCCGGGCCCGGGACTGCCTGGTCCTGCACAATCTGCGGCTCGTGCACTCCGTGGTGCGCGCCTATCTGGAACAGGGGCTGGAGTATGACGACCTGGTCCAGCACGGCGTCCTGGGGCTGATGCGGGCCGCGCGGAAGTTCGATCCGACCATGGGCAACAAGTTCTCGACGTACGCGACCTGGTGGATCCGGCAGTCGATCACCCGAGGCATCGCGGACGAGGGCGCCCTCATCAGGATCCCGGTTCATATGCACGAGCAGATGCGCAAGGTGGCGGCCGCCGAACGTGCCCTGGCCGCGCAGGGGCGGGCCGCGGGGGCGGCCGACGTGGCCGTGCACTGCGACATGAGTGTGCGCAAGGTGGAAGAGATCCGGAAGCTGAGCCGGCGTACGGACTCGCTGGACCGCGTCATCGGCGACGGCGCCATCCTCGGCGACCTCCTGGGGGAGGCCCATGCCCTGCCTTCGGTGGAGCACGGCGTGCTGGACGCGCTCCTGATGGACGACGTGATGTCCGTCGTGGACACGTTCGACGAACGCAGCGCCCGTGTCCTCGTCCGGCGCCTCGGCCTCGACGGAGACGAACTCTCGACGCTGGACGAGTTGGGGCGGGAGTTCGGGGTGACCCGGGAGCGGATCCGGCAGGTGGAGAGCAAGACCCTGCCGGTGTTCAGGCAGCGGCTGCGGATGGCGGGAGTCACCGGCGCGTTCCGGGACGGGGACGGGCAGGGTGCCGACGAGGACGGAGAGCAGGGCCGGTCGAAGAGGCGGCGAGCGCGTGGCAGAGCTCCGGCTGCCGCGGCGGTCACGAGACCGGGACCGGACGCGGAGCGGGAAGCGGGGACCGAGGCCTTGCCCGCTCCGGCCCCCGCGGTTGCCGACCCCAGCCCGCCGCCTGTCGTGGAGGCCGACGTGCTCCCGGCGGACTGGGACAGGGCGCTGCGGATGCTGGCGAGGTTCGAAGGGGGAATCGACTGGCTCGCCGAGTGCGCGTTGCTGGCGCTCGGGCAGTCCCAGCTCACGGTGATGCTCGGCCCACCCGCCGCCGCGGACGTGGTGCGCGCCGCAGGGGAGGGGACGGCGCCGGACCAGCAGGTGCTCGCGGCCCTGGAAGTGCTGCAACGCGTCTTCGACACCCTGAGGAAGGCCGGTTACCGACCGGAGGACTTCTTCGAGAGACCTGCCGAAGCCCTGGTCGAGGCGACCCCGCGAACGTACCTGGCCAGGAAACCACTGGTGAACACGGAGTCGCGCCTCGCCGTACGAGACGCACTGCGGGAGTTCACGGCCAAGATGCCACCCCGGAAGCCGGCCGCGTCCGCGGGGGATGCGCACGGCGGCTCGGTGGACGTGAGTCCTTCGGACGGTGGCCGGGTGATGGAGGCGGCTGCGTCCTCGTTCGCCGAGTCGGTGGGGGGTGTGGGCGGCGGCTCGGTGGGCGTGTGTTCGTCGGACGATGGCGGGGTCGCGGAACCGGGCGTGCCGTCGTTGGCCGCGGCCGCTGAGTATGTGCACGGCTGTCCGGTGAGTGTGTGTCCTTCGGACGATGGCCGGGTGGAAGTGGCTGAGGTGTCGTTGGTCGAGTCGGTGGGGGGTGTGGGCGGCGGCTCGGTGGGCGTGTGTTCGTCGGACGGTGACCGGGTGGTGGTACCGGGCGCGGTGTCGTCGGCTGGGCGTGCGCGAGGTGAGCGGGTCGGGGAACCGGCTGCGGTGTCGTCGGCTGAGCCTGCCGAGGCTGAGCACGGCGGCTTGGTGAGCGTGTGTCCTTCGGGGGATGGCCGGGTGGTGGAAGCGGCTGCGTCCTCGTTGGCCGAGGCCGCGGAGGACGTGGACGGCCGTTCGATGAGCGCGTGTTCCTCGGGTGATGAGCAGGTCGCGGAACCGGGCGTGGCCGCTGGGGATGTGCATGGCCGCTCCGTGAGCGTGTGTTCCTCGGACGATGACCGGGTCCCGGAGCCGGCCGCGGTGTCCGACGACGCGCCTTTGCCCGTACCCGGGCCCGCCGCCGACGAGGAGGCGCCGCCCCAGCCGATCGAGGCGGACGGGGACGACAAGCCCGCACCGCAGCCGGCGGCCTCCGAGGAGGAACTCGCGCGGTTCCGTGCCGACGCCGACCTGCGCCTCGCCGAGGTCCGCCGTGAGTACGAGGTGCGGATCGCGCGTGTGCGGGACGAGCACCAACAGCGCCTGGCCGCGGAGCGGGAGGCAGCCGAGGTGGAGGCCGGGCGGCAGTTGGACGTGCTGGAGGAGGCATTCCTGCGCCGTGTCGACACGTCACTTGTGCGCCGTGAGCGGAGTGTCCGTGCCGAGTGCGATGAGCGTCTCGCGCAAGTCGAGGAAGAACACCGGGCCGCACTCCAGGAAGCGGTCCGCCGGGGTGAGCACGCCGACTTCTACCGGCAGCGGGTCGGTGAGGCGGACCGGCGGCTGCGTCAGTACCGCGAGGACACCGAGGCGCGCATCGCCGACCTGGAGGCCAGGCTGCGCCGGGCCGAGTCCCTGCTCGCCGAACGGGATCACGCTCTTCGGGCAGCCCGGCAGCAGGTGGAGGCAGTCGAACAGCGTGCCGCCGAGCACATCGCCCAGACCGAGCACAACGCCTGGGCGCGCATCACCGAACTGCAGGAACAGCTTGCCGCGGAGCGGGCGGGCGGCACGCCCCGTACATCGTTGCGGGACCGCTGGCGTCGGCCCTGACACCCCACATGACTTCCCGACTTCGCAGACCCTTCGAGGAATCCATGGACCCCAGACAGGAGCTCGTCTCCTACCTTCACCGGCAGCTGGTCGGCCCCGCCACCGGCGAGTACGAGACGCTCGACGCCCCGCCCGACCGTCAGTACCTCATGGGCACGCTGTACCCCCAGGAGGCCGACCTCCAGCGGCACTTGTATCTGGCGGCGGAGCAGCCGGACGGCTCCGGGACGGAAGGCGCGGCCGACGACACGGCCCCCGCCGAGGATCCTGTGCCCGAATCCAACTCCTGGCTGCCCTCCTCCCTGGGCTTCAGCTTCTACACCGACGCCACCACCATCGAGGTCGCCTGCGTGGGCGCGCGCTACGAGACCCGGGCCGCGACGGGCGAGCGTGGCCGGCGCTGGGAACGCGTCCCGCTGGCCGCGGAGACGCACACCCTCACCCCCGACCGCGACCGGGTCGAGGTCCTCGACGGCCGGGCCGAACTCCTCGTGACCCGAAGGGTGTTCGGCACCGGTCAGCTGGTCACCGTGGCCCTGGTCAACACCGCACGCCACGAGCAGGCCATGGGCAAGGCCGCGCAGTGGGACCGCATGCTCTTCCAAGTCGGCCTGGAGGCACGGCCGACAGACGGCGGGGTGCGCCAGTATCCGAGCGTCCGGCTGGCGAGCCGCGACCCCGAGGAGCAGGAGTTGCGCCTGCAGTACGAGCATGTGCGCACGCATGCCGTCGGGCACGGCTGCGCGGTCGAGGAAGTGCACGATGAGAATGGCACGCGCGTGACCGCCCTCCGGGCAGCCGTCATGCCGCAGGCAGAGGTGCGCGGTGTCCGCGCGGCAGGCCTCGGCGACACCCCCGTACTGAACCTCCTGCACCTTGCCGATCCGTACGTCTCCGTGGACCAACTCCGGGAAGAATTGTGGGAGTTCGCCGCGGACTACCGCGCCTGGTACGTGGGGCAGCTGAACAGGGACGTGCCCGACTGGGGACGTGAGGCCGCCGACCGCATTCTCGCCCGCGTCAGTACGGCAGTCAGTCGTATCGAGTCCGGTGTGCGCACCCTCTGTGATCCCGGACGGCCGGAACTCCTGCACGCCTTCAGGGCCGCCAACCGGGCCATGGCCCTCCAGATGCGCCACTCGGCGCCCGACCTCGCGGGCAGCCGACGCTCCCACGGTGACGGGGTTCCGGTCGATCCCCGGCCGACGCCCGAGGCCACGTGGCGCCCGTTCCAGCTGGCCTTCTTCCTGCTGGCCCTGGACGGTGTGGCCGACCCCCGGCACGAGGACCGGGACATCACGGACCTCATCTGGTTCCCGACCGGCGGCGGCAAGACGGAGGCCTATCTGCTGCTCGCGGCCTTCGTGATGCTCCTGCGCAGACGCGAACCGGACGGCGGAGGTACGGCCGTTCTGAGCCGGTACACCCTGAGCCTGCTGACGACCCAGCAGTTCCAGCGTGCGGCGACCACCATCTGCGCCCTGGAGACCCTGCGCCGCGCCGACCCGGACCGCTACGGTGCGGAGCCCTTCTCGATCGGCCTGTGGGTGGGCGAGAGCACCACGCCGAACACCTACGAGAAGGCTCGCGCGGCCTTCGACAGCGAGCGTGCCGCGGCCCGCCCCGACGACGTGTTCATCCTCGACCGCTGCCCGTGGTGCGGGACCCGTATCCTTCCGGCACACAAGTCGCCCGACATCGCGGACTACGGGGTACGCGCCGACGCCGACTCCTTCGCGTTCTTCTGCCCGCGCGAGGAATGCGCCTTCCACGCCGGACTGCCGGTCGCCGTCGTCGACGAGCATCTCTACGATCACCCGCCCACGTTCGTCCTCGGCACGGTGGACAAGTTCGCCCGGCTCGCCTGGGAACCGCGCGCGGGCCGGCTGTTCGGAGCCGGGAGCGCCACCCGACCGCCGTCCCTCGTCATCCAGGACGAGCTGCACCTGCTCACCGGCCCCCTCGGCACCACCGTGGGGCTCTACGAATCCGCGATCCTCGGTCTGTGCGCCGCACCCGACGGCACCGGTCCGAAGGTCATCGCCTCCACGGCCACCATCCGCCGCTCCGGCGAACAGATCCGGGCCCTGTACGGCGGCGGAGTCCAGCTCTTCCCGCCCGCCGGACTGGACGCCCGCCACTCGTACTTCGCCGAACAGGACTCCTCCCGCCCCGGCCGCCTCTACGTCGGCGTCATGGCCCAGGGGCACACCGCCGGCCGCGCCTCCGTCGCCACCGCGGCCGCCCTGCTCCAGGGGGCGTGGGAACTGCCCGAGGAACACCGCGACGCCTACTGGACCCTGGTCGCCTACCACCACAGCCTGCGCGAGCTCGGTCGTACGGTCACGGCCGCGGGCGACGACATCCCCGCGCAGCTCACCGGGCTCGACACGGGAGCGGGCACCAGGCAGCTCACGGACCATCAGGTACAGGAGCTGACCAGCAATCTGCCGCGCGCGGAACAGCCCGTGCTGCTCGACCGGCTGGAGAAGCCCTGGGACGATCCCGCGTCGGTGTCCTTCCTCCCCTGCACGAACATGCTCTCCGTGGGTGTCGACGTGAAGCGTCTCGCCCTCATGCTCATGCAGGGGCAGCCCAAGACGACCGCCGAGTACATCCAGGCCACCAGCCGCGTCGGGCGCAGCTCCGTACCCGGACTCGTCGTCACCTTCTTCAACGCCACGCGCCCGCGTGACCGCTCGCACTACGAGACGTTCGACATCTACCACCGCTCCCTCTACCGGCACGTCGAGCCCACCAGCGTCACACCGTGGTCGGTGCCCTCGCGCCGCCGGGCCCTGCACGCCGCTCTCGTCATCCTCGTACGTCACGGGCTCGGGCTGGCCGCGGAGAACCAGGCAGGTCACCTCGTCGACCGCCTCCCGGAGGCCGAGGCGCTCGCGGACCGGCTCGCCCGGCGTGCCGAGGTGTGCGAACCGGCCAGCGGCGAGGCCGTACGCAAGGAACTGGCGGACCTCATCGCGGACTGGGAGGACGCCGCTCGTGAGGCGCGCAAGCACGGCCGGGAGCTGTACTACCGCAGCCAGGGCAAGGGGCAGTCGAACTTGATCAAGAGCTTTGAGCAGAAGTACGGGCTGTGGGAGACGCCCAACTCCATGCGCAACGTGGACCGGGAGTGCCAGGTGATGGTGAAGGGAGCCGACCTGTGAGCCGCACACTGCGGGTACGCCAGTCGCAGACGGTCGTCCCGTTCGGGGTCGGGGCCGTGTTCGACATCCAGGGCGAGTCCTTCGTCGCGACCGGAATCGGCGACTGGCCGGGGCGGGGCAGACAGCAGGTCGAGTCCCCGCGACTGGCCTCCCGGCTCGGGGTCACGGGCTTCTACGCCGCGCCGGCCACGGCCAACGACCGGTACGACACACCGGACGCCCCGGGAGCGCCGTACATCCGCTTCCCCTCCTGGCTGTTCTGCGGGGCCTGCCGGCGCATGAAGCGGTGGCGGATCGCCGACGAGAAGCCCGGAGTGCCGCCGCGCTGTCCGTCCTGCTCGCCGGCGCGGACACTCGCGCCCATGCGGTTCGTGCAGATCTGCGCGGCCGGCCACCTCAGCGACCTCGACTGGTGGTTCTGGGCGCACTCCCGGCGTGACGCCGGCGAGCGCCGTCAGTGTGCCGAGCGCGAGCGACTGCGCTTCCTGGTCTCCGACCGCGCCTCCGGACTCGAAGCGCTCTCCGTGGTCTGCGCCGCGAAGGGATGCGGAGCCGGGCGCGATCTGCTCGACATCCTCGGAACGCACGGGATGCGGTGTTCCGGACGCAACCCCTGGCAGCGGGCGAGCGAGGCCGTGGAGTGCGTCAAGCCGGTTCAGGTGGTGCAGCGCACGGCGGGAAACCTGTACTACCCGATCGTGCACTCGGCGCTCGACATCCCCGAGACCGAGGTCCCGGTCCACGCGGACGAGGAGCTCGCCGTGCGGGTGCGAGAACACGACCTGTGGGTGCAACTGTGCCGGTACACCGGCAAGCCGCGGGCCGGCATGTTCCGGGACGTCATCATGGAGGACA
This sequence comes from Streptomyces sp. HUAS 15-9, assembly GCF_025642155.1. Classification (NCBI taxonomy): domain Bacteria; kingdom Bacillati; phylum Actinomycetota; class Actinomycetes; order Kitasatosporales; family Streptomycetaceae; genus Streptomyces; species Streptomyces qianjiangensis. Next base: position 7,479,074 of record NZ_CP106798.1, read on the forward strand.
CGGGAGCGGACGAGGCGCTCATCGACGCCCTCGTCGCGGAGGAGACCGGGCACGCTCCGGCGCCGTCGTCCGACACACCGTCCGCTCCCGCCCGGCCCGACCTGAGCCGGGAGGAGTGGGCCGCCTTCACCGCCCCGCCCCCGCCACCGACACGGGACTTCGCGCTGCGCGAGACCACCCTGGGCCTGGGCGGCGAGACCGAGGAACCGTGGGCCGGCCTGCGCCGGCGGTTCGGCCGGGTCGTCCTCGCCGACCGGTTGCGCGAGGTCCGCGCCCTGTCGGGCTTCACCCGGGTCTCACCCGATGCCACGGTCGTGCCGTCCGACACGGCGCGGCGCCTCAGGTGGCTGCCCGCCGTGGAGGTCTTCGGAGAAGGAATCTTCCTGGCGCTGGACCGGCGTGAGCTCTCCACCTGGGAAGCGGACGCGAAGGTCCGCCACCGGGTCTCGGGGATGCGCGCCGACCTCGACCGCTCCTTCCAGAAGGACCGCCTGGAACATCTCACCGGTCCGGAGCTCGCCCCACGCTTCGTCCTCCTGCACACGCTCGCCCATCTGCTGATCCGCCAGCTCTCCTTCGAATCCGGATACACCACGGCGAGCCTGCGCGAACGCATCTACGCGCGCCCCGAACAGGACCAGTACGGCATCCTCGTCTACACCGCCGCCGGAGATGCCGAGGGCACCCTCGGCGGCCTCGTCCGCCAGGGCGAGGCGCCCCGCCTGGCGGAGACCCTGCTGCGCATGACCGAGGCGGCCGCCTGGTGCTCGGCGGATCCGCTGTGCGCCGAGCACACCGGACAGGGCTTCGCCAATCTCAACCGTGCGGCGTGCCACGCCTGCGCGCTCCTTCCGGAGACGAGCTGCGAAGCCGGCAACGCCCTCCTCGACCGCGCCCTGGTCATCGGCGGCCAAGGGGTGCCCGGCTATCTGGAGACGGTCGTCGGAACCGCCCTCGCCGCCGCGGCAACCGCCCTGGAGCAGCCGTGACCGTCAGCTATCTCGATCTCTCACCCCGGCAGCGGGACAGCCTCGACGACCTCCCCTTCGACGGCAGCCATCTGGTCAGCGGTCCGCCGGGCAGCGGCAAGAGCCTGCTGGCGGCCCAGCGGGCCATCATGCTGGCCCTGACCGGGGCGCGGGTCACCTTGCTGACCCGCTCCAACCTACTGCGTCAGTCACTGGCCGCGGTCGTCCACGCGCTGGGGCCGAGGGACCGCGGGGTGCGGGTGTCGACGGCCCACGCGTGGCTCACGGAGTGGTTCGGCGGGAAGGCTCCGGCCGCGGCGGACGGCACGTACGACTGGGAGGCGTGCTACGACCGGGCCGCCGAACTGGGCCCCGATCCCGACCTCACCCTGGTCGTCGACGAGGGGCAGGACCTGCCCCCGGAGTTCTACCGGCTGCTCCGGCTGCTGCGGGCCCGGGTGACGGTGTACGCCGACGAATGCCAGCGGCTGACCGACACCAACTCCACCCTCGCCGAGATAGCCCAGCGCCTGGGCCGGTGCACCCGGCACGACCTCGACGGGAACCATCGCAACACCCGCCAGATCGCCTCCCTCGCCGCGCACTTCCACACCGGCAGCGACCTGCCCGACCTGCCCGAACGGGACGGGCCCGTGCCCCGGCTGCACCGACTGCCGCACAAGGGCGCCGCCGATCTGCTGATCCTCCTGGCCCAGCAGCATCCGCAGCACAGCATCGGGGTGATCGTGAACTCGAGGCACACTCAGTTCTCCCTGCTGGGCAGCATCGAGCACAGGGCACCCCGGCTCAAGCCGCAGCTGTACACGTCCATGGCCAAGGAAGGGCGTTACCGCACACTGGACCTCGGTCGTCCGGGCATCGTGCTGGTGCACCGTGCCAGCGCCAAAGGGCTGGGCTTCGACACGGTCGTGATCCCCGACGCGCACACCGACGCGGCCGCCGATCCCACGTCGGCCGCGCTGCGCATGACGTACTACGTGCTGGCCACGCGTGCCCGCCGCGAGCTCCACCTCGCCTACGAAGGGCAGAGCGAGCCGCCGCTCCTCGCGCAGGTCGGTCCGGGCGAACTGCTGCGTGGGTGACCGGACTTCGCCTGTGCGTGCGCACTGAACCAGAGCGTCGTCGCGACACGTGTCCCCCCACCGTGGGAGGATCACCGACCATGAGCGCGTCCCCAGCGGTGAGGAGTCTGCGCGCCGCTGTGTTCGCCGCGGTGTGCGTCCTGCTCGCCGCCGCCGGGCACGGGCTCGCGATGGGGGCGATGCCGCCGTTGTGGGGCGACGCGGCCGGGTTCCTCGGCGTGTTCACGCTGGGGTGGCTGCTCGGCGGGAGGGAGCGGTCGCTGCCGGGGATCGGCGCGGCCATGCTCGTCACCCAGGCGGGGCTGCACATCGGCTTCGACGCGGCCCGGCCCACCGCCCCCGCGCACGCCGTGCGGACGGCGGCCGCGCATGCCCACGGCATGGCGGTCATGCACGCCCACGGCATGGCGGCCATGGCCCGGCCGCACGCGGTCACCGCGCACACCACGGCCGCCCATGTGCTCGCCGCCCTCGTCGCCTCCTGGTGGCTGCGGCGCGGTGAGGCCGCTCTGTGGTCGCTGCTGCGCCGTGCCGTCGCGCTCGTGCCGGGGCTGGTGGCCTGGTGGCGGGACTCCCCGCTGCCCGCGCCGCTCGACGGCCTGCGCCGCGCCCCGGACGTCGTCACCCCCGTGCGCCGGGTTTCACTGCGGTATGCGGTGCGTCGCCGAGGACCTCCGGGCCGGATCCCGTACACGATCTGAGTCAGCCTCACACCCCCATCCCGTACGGAGATCCACTCACCCATGTCCACGACACGCATCGTTCTGCGCCGTGCCGCCGCCGTCACCGCCCTCGCCGCCGTCTCGGTCCTCGGCGCCGCGGGCATCGCCTCGGCCCATGTCACCGTCCACCCCGAGAGCTACGCCAAGGGAGCCACGGACGGTCTGCTGACCTTCCGGGTGCCCAACGAGGAGGACAGCGCGAGCACGACCAAGGTCCAGGTCTTCCTGCCCACCGACCACCCCGTCCTCGGGGTGCTCGTCCACCCGCGGGACGGCTGGACCGCCAAGGTGACCACCACCAAGCTCACGAAGCCGGTCAAGACCGACGACGGCACCATCACCGAGGCCGTCTCCGCGATCACCTGGACCGGCGGCAAGATCGGGGCCGGTCAGTACGAGGACTTCGACGTGGCGTTCGGTGAACTGCCCGAGGACGCCGACCAGCTGACCTTCAAGACCCTCCAGACCTACTCCGACGGCAAGGTCGTCCGCTGGATCGAGCAGGGCGACGAGGACGACTTGGAGAATCCCGCGCCGGTGCTGAAGCTCACCGCCGGTGACGACGAGAGCGCCGCTTCGTCGGGCGCGAAGGGCGACGACACCAAGAGCGGTGACGCGAAGAGCGGGTCCGCACAGGCCGCCTCGGACTCGGGCGACTCCAACGACTCCACCGCCCGCACCCTCGGCAGCGCCGGGCTGATCGTCGGCGTGCTGGGCCTGGCGGCCGGGGCGGTCGCGATCGTGCGGAGCCGGTCGGCACGGCCGTAACAACAGCCGTACGCGAAGGGCCCGGATCAGCGGCTGATCCGGGCCCTTCGCACCGCGCGGGGCGGGAGAGTCACCGCGCGACGAGCTCCAGCATCTCCTCCCGGGCCTCGAGGACCGGGGCCTCGGCGACGGTCCGGGACGTCCGCCACAGCCACAGCACGTCCCGGCCGAACGACCACGTCAGCGAGATCAGGGCCAGCAGCGCCACCGCCATGTTCGCGGCGTGCGGGAGCAGTTCCGAGCCGGCCAGCAGCAGACAGACGCCCTGGATCGCGGCGACCGTCTTTCGGGCGAAGGACGGCGGCAGCGGCGCGTTCAGCCAGGGCGCGAGCTTGGCCGCGGCGAGGAACGCGTAGCGCATCGCGCCGATCAGCAGCACCCACGGGCCGAGCTGCATCGACACGTACACGCTCAGCACCAGGATCAGGAACGCGTCGACCTCCATGTCGAAACGGGCCCCCAGCGCCGTCGACGTGCCGGTGCGCCGGGCGACCTTCCCGTCCACGCCGTCCAGGATCAGCGCCACGGCCGTCAGGCCCACCAGGAGCGTGACCGGCGGCGAGCTCTCGAAGGAGTCCGCGACCAGCGCCGTCACCCCGCCCACCAGTGTCGCCCGGCCGAGGGTGACCCGGTTCGCCGGGCCGAAGGAACGCAGCCGGGAGCGGTGCAGCGCCCGTGAGAGCACCGCCCAGCTCGCGATCGCGAACACCAGACCCGTCAGCCAGCCCGCCGGACCCATGCCGATCGCCGAGCCGAGCAGGGCCAGCAACAGGATCTGCACGCCCGCTCCCACAGCGGTCTCCTGCTGGACCAGCCTTGCTTCGTAAGTGTTGTTCAGGGCCACCGCACGTCCTCCGGCCGAGTGACAGAGTCGATCAACGCCGCGTACTGTGCGCGGCCTGTGCACATCTCGGTACGTGAACAGGTTCCCGATCGTTCAGGAGGATGCCGATGAACCGCTCCGCGCGCGCTTTCTGGCTGAGCTCGCCGGGTCAGGGCGAGATCCGTGACGTCACCCTCACGGGGCCCGGCGAGGGCGAGGTGCTGGTGCGCTCGCTCTACTCCGGCGTGAGCCGCGGCACGGAGACGCTCGTCTTCCGCGGCGGCGTCCCGGCCAGTCAGCACACCGCGATGCGGGCGCCGTTCCAGGAGGGCGACTTCCCCGGACCGGTGAAGTACGGCTACCTCAATGTCGGGGTGGTGGAGGAGGGGCCGGATGAGCTGACCGGCCGAACCGTCTTCTGTCTGTATCCGCACCAGACCCGCTACGTCGTTCCGGTGAACGCGGTGACGCCGGTGCCGGAGAACGTGCCCGCCGAACGGGCCGTCCTCGCCGGGACGGTCGAGACGGCCGTGAACGCCCTGTGGGACGCCGCCCCCCTGGTCGGCGACCGGATCGCGGTGGTCGGCGGCGGCATGGTCGGCTGCTCGGTGGCCGCCCTGCTGGCCCGCTTCCCCGGAGTGCGGCTGCAGTTGGTCGACGCCGATCCGGCGCGCGCCAAGACCGCCGAGGCCCTTGGCGTCGGCTTCGCCTCGCCCGAGGACGCCCTCGGCGACTGCGACCTGGTCGTCCACGCCAGCGCCACCGAACAGGGACTCGCCCGCTCGCTCGAACTGCTCCGCGCCGAGGGCACCGTCCTCGAACTGAGCTGGTACGGCGACCGGCGCATCGCCCTCCCGCTCGGCGAGGCCTTCCACTCGCGCCGGCTCACCCTCCGCAGCAGCCAGGTCGGCACCGTCTCCCCGGCCCGCCGCGCGAGCCGCAGTTACGCCGACCGGCTCGCCCTCGCCCTCGACCTGCTCGCCGACCCCGCGCTGGACGCGCTGGTCACCGGGGAGAGCGCGTTCGAGGAGCTCCCGGCGGTGCTGCCGGGGCTCGCCTCGGGCGAGATCCCGGCCCTGTGCCACCGGGTCAGGTACGCCGGCCCCGAAGACACAGCCTGACGGACCTGTTCAATTCCGGACGACAAAAGGGCCTGACCTGAGAAAAGAGTGAGAGGAGGCTGAACACGGGGAAGCCAAGAGCCGTACTACACAGCATCCCCGCCAGCAAGGGGCCGGAGGGGCCAGACGTGCCGCACCTGGAGGGTCGTCCGTTGTTCAGCATCACCGTCCGCGATCACATCATGATCGCCCACAGCTTCCGCGGCGAGGTGTTCGGGCCCGCGCAGCGACTGCACGGCGCCACGTTCCTCGTGGACGCCACCTTCCGCCGTGAGCAGCTGGACGACGACAACATCGTCGTCGACATCGGCTTGGCCACCCAGGAACTGGGCGCCGTCGTCAGCGAGCTGAACTACCGCAACCTCGACGACGAGCCCGACTTCGCCGGCGTCAACACCTCCACGGAGTTCCTCGCCAAGGTCATCGCCGACCGGCTCGCCGAGCGCATCGAGAAGGGCGCCCTGGGCGAGGGCGCCAAGGGCCTGGCGGGCATCACGGTCACCCTGCACGAGTCCCATGTCGCCTGGGCGAGTTATGAGCGTGGCCTGTGACCGACATGGCCATCGACCGGGCCCCGGCCCTGACCTATGTGCCCGCGCAGCGCGCGGCCGCCCCTGCGAACGTCGGGATCATGCCCATGTCCCTGCGCACCGTGCACTTCGTCATGCCGGGCGGCGTCGACGACCCGGCCTCGCCGAGCGGCGGCAACGCCTACGACCGGCGCGTCTGCCTGGACCTGCCCGGCTTCGGCTGGCAGGTCGCCAAGCACGCCGTCGACGGGGCCTGGCCCCGGCCCGGTGCGGCCGCCCGTGACGAACTCGCCCGCACGCTGCGGGAACTGCCGGACGGCGCGGCCGTCCTGCTGGACGGGATAGTCGCCTGCGGCGTCCCCGAGATCGTCGTCCCCGAGGCCGAACGCCTGCGCCTCGCGGTGCTCGTACACCTGCCGCTCGGCGACGAGACGGGCCTCGACCCGTCGGTGGCCGCCGACCTGGACACCCGGGAGCGCGCGGTGCTGCGGGCCGTACCCGCCGTCGTGGCCACCAGCGACTGGGCGGTCCGCCGCCTCGTCTCCCATCACGGCCTCGCCCCCGAACGGGTCCACGTCGCCGCCCCCGGCGCCGACATCGCGCCACTCGCCCCCGGTACCGACGGCGTCTCGCATCTGCTGTGCGTGGCCGCGGTGACCCCGCGCAAGGGGCAGCACCGGCTGGTCGAGGCCCTCGCGACGGTACGGGACCTGCCGTGGAACTGCGTCTGCGTGGGCGGACTCGGGCACGACCCGGAGTACGTCGCCCACCTGCGGTCCCTGATCGCCAAGTACGGCCTGACGGAGCGTCTGCACCTGGTGGGCCCCCGCGCCGGCGCCGACCTCGACGCCAGCTACGCCGCCGCCGACCTGATGGTCCTCACCTCGTACGCGGAGACGTACGGCATGGCCGTCACGGAGGCACTGGCCCGGGGCATCCCGGTCCTCGCGACCGACGTCGGCGGTCTGCCCGAGGCCGTCGGCCGCGCCCCCGACGGCGGTGTCCCCGGCATTCTCTTCCCGCCGGAGGACCCCGCCGCGCTCGCCGCCGAACTGCGCGGCTGGTTCGGCGAGGCCGATGTGCGCCGGCGGCTCAAGGCCGCCGCCCGCGGCCGCCGCGCGGCCCTCGACGGCTGGGCGACCACGGCCCGCAGCCTGGCCGGAGTCCTGCTGAGGCTCCCTGACGAACCCCGGAGGGCGGCATGAGGAAGACGACGGTGACCACGCCGACCGGGGCGATCCCGGCACAGCCGGGGCCGCGCGGCGAGGAACTGGCGCCGGCGTCCGGACCGGAGAGCGAGGAGGGGGTGTCCGACGTGATCGCAGGTGCCGGACCCGTGACCCGGCCCGGGGAGCGGGCCACCGTGCGGCTGCGGGAGGACGGCCCCGAGGAACCGCCGCGGTACGCGCCCGAGTGGCTGGAGTTGCGGGAGAGCGCCGACGCGGCCGCCCGCGCCCTCGATCTGCTCGACCCGCTGCGCATCCGGCTCGCCAACCTGCCGGGGCGCACGGGCGGGTTCGCCGTGCACGACCTCGGCTGTGGCACCGGCTCGATGGGCCGCTGGCTCGCGCCCCGGCTCGATGGCGCCCAGCACTGGATCCTGCACGACCGTGACCCCTACCTCCTGCACTTCGCCGCCGTGGCGTCGCCGCGCGCCGCCGCCGACGGCAGCCGGGTCACGGTGGAGACGCGGCGCGGCGAGATGGCCCGGCTGACGCCGGACGCGCTGGCCGGTGCCTCCCTGGTGACCGCCTCCGCGCTGCTCGACGTCCTCACCCGCGAGGAGGTCGAGACCCTCGCGGACGCCTGTGTCGGGGCCGGCTGCCCGGCCCTGCTGACCCTCTCGGTTGCCGGGCGCGTCGAGTTCACCCCGTCGGACCCGCTGGACGCCGACATAGCGGAGGCGTTCAACGCCCACCAGCGCCGTGGCGGCCTCCTCGGCCCCGACGCGGTCACCGTGGCCTGTGAGGTCTTCGGCGAGCGCGGCGCGACGGTGAAGGTGAATCCGAGCCCGTGGCGGCTGGGCCCGGCCGAGTCGGCGCTGACCGCCCAGTGGCTGCGCGGCTGGGTGGGCGCGGCCGTCGAGCAGCGCCCCGAACTGCGCGAGCGCGCCGACCGCTACCTCCAGCAGCGGCTGGCCGCCTGCGAGGCCGGTGAGCTGCACGTCGTCGTCCACCACAGCGACGTGCTGGCGCTGCCCCGGCCCAGGGGCGGGGCGTCATGAGCGCGGGGACGGCGGGCGCCGGGGCGACGTCCCGTACGACACGGTCGGCCGGCCACGCGCGCGTGACGCCCACGACACCGGCACGCGCGTGCGTGCTCAGGACCGGCACCGCGGCGTCCGCGGGCCCGCGGGACGGCGGCTGTCTCGTCGTACCCGCTCAGGCGTCCGGTGCCGGTTCCTCGCTCGACCCGGCTGGTGCGCTTGCCGGTTCCTCGCTCGATCCGGCTGGTGCGCTTGCCGGTTCCTCGCTCGATCCGGCTGGTGCGCTCGCGGCCTCGGACGGCGCCCCGGGTGCCGGGGAACGCGTCGGCACCGGCCCGCGCCGGCTCCTCGGTCGCCCCGATTTCCGGGCCCTGCGCGCGCACTTCGGCACCGTCGCCGGAGCCGCCATCCTCGCCGCGCTGCTGTGGAAGCTCGGCACCGGCGTCTTCCTGGACGGGCTGCGGCGGATCGACGCGCCGACGCTGCTGGCCGCCGTGGCCATCGGGGTGGTCACCACCGTGTTCAGCGCCTGGCGTTGGCAGTTGGTGGCCCGGGGGCTGCGGATCCGGCTGCCGCTCGGGCCCGCCGTGGCCGACTACTACCGCGCGCTGTTCCTCAACGCGGCCCTGCCCGGCGGTGTCCTCGGCGATGTGCACCGCGCGGTCCGGCACGGGCAGAGCGCCGGCGACATGGGCCGCGCGGTGCGGGCGGTCGTCCTGGAGCGCGTCGCCGGACAGATCGCGCTGGCCGTCCTCGGCGGTGCGGCGCTGCTGACCCTGCCGTCCCCGATCCGGGACGACGTGCGCGGCTTCGCCCCTCTGGTGGCGCTGGCCGCGGCGGGCGCGCTCGCCGTCGTCCTCGCGGTCCGGATGAACCGCGCGCCCTCCCGGCGCGGCGGCGCGCTGCGCAGGACCCTCGGCGAGGCGCGCCAGGGCCTGCTGTCCCGCGGCAACGGGCCGGGCGTCGCGCTCTCCTCGGTGGTCGTCCTCGCCGGGCACGTCGCGATGTTCGTCGTGGCGGCCCAGGTCACCGGCTCCGGCGCCTCCGTCGCGGTGCTGCTCCCGATCGCGGTCCTCGCCCTGGTCGCCATGGGCCTGCCGCTGAACGTAGGCGGATTCGGCCCCCGGGAGGGCGTCACCGCCTGGGCATTCGGCGCCGCCGGACTGGGCGCGAGCAGCGGAGTGGCCGTCGCGGTCGTGTACGGCGTGCTGAGCTTCGTGGCGAGCCTGCCCGGCGCCGTCGTCCTGGTCGTGCGCTGGTACACCGGGCTGCGCTCCCGGGCCGCCGATGCGGTTGTGGAACTCGACGCCCGGGCCGCCGACGCGGACTACCCCGGCCCGTCCGCGGACGTGAGCAACTCGACATACGCGCCGAAGGAATCGGCGAGGCTCGCCAGCAGTTCCTTCCCCTTTTCCGCCGACCCCAGGGAAGGACGCCCGATGACACCCGATTCGGTATAGCGGGACATTCCCGTGGTGAGCAGATGACGGCGGTCATCCGCGGTGAAATCGGCGGACTCGTAACCAGGGCGGACCAATTCGGGATGAGCGTGCAGCAGAATGGAGGTCTCGATTTCCCCCGCGTGCATGTCGGTGAGGAGCGAGGTCCGCACTCCGGCCCGCTCCACAGCCTCTTCCCAGTCCTCCGGGGCCGGGAACAGCGCCATCTTCTCCCCGCGCGCGGAGGACTCCTGAACGACGTTTCCCAGTACGTAGTTGCCGCCGTGGCCGTTGACCACGACGAGCGCGTCGACGCCCGACCGGCGCAGCGACGCGGCGATGTCCCGCACCACCGCATGAAGGGTCACGGACGAGATGCTGACGGTACCGGGCCAGGCCGCGTGCTCGTGCGAGCAGGCGATCGTCACGGGAGGAAGGAGGTGCACTGGGTACGCTGCGGCGATCTCCCGTGCGACGGCACAGGCGACCAGGGTGTCGGTCGCCAGGGGAAGGAAGGGGCCGTGCTGTTCGAAGCTCCCGACCGGAAGGACGGCGACCTGTGTTGAGACGCCGGCCGCCCGCGTCCGTACGTCTTGCGTGGTGTCCGCCGGAAACAGCCCGTATGCCGCCATAGGCGCGCCCGAACCACTCATCTTTTCACGGCCTTTCGTCTCTGCTTAGGAATCAGATCATGACAGAAAACATCGGCGTACTCGGCCAGAAGACCCCACGGCGTTCGGGCGTGGAACGCGTCGTGAATGCTCCGTTGCCCACCGTGTACGGGAAATTCCAGGCGATTGGCTACCTGGACCACGACCGCGGTGACGAGCAAGTGGCCCTGGTCTACGGCGACATCGGCACCGAAGAGGTTCTCACCCGGCTGCACTCGGAATGCCTGACCGGCGACGCGTTCGGCTCCCAGCACTGCGAATGCGGCGACCAGCTGGCCTCCGCGCTGCGCGCGGTCGTCGCCGAAGGCAGCGGCATCGTCGTCTACTTGAGGGGTCACGAGGGCCGGGGCATCGGTCTGCTGGCCAAGCTGCGCGCGATGGCCCTGCAGGCGGAGGGCCTGGACACGGTGGAGGCGAACCTCGCCCTGGGCCTGCCGGTCGACGCCCGTGACTACGGCGTCGCCGCCGGGATCCTGCGTGACCTGGGGGTCCGCTCCGTACGTCTGATGTCCAACAACCCGCGCAAGCGCGAGTCGCTGCTCCAGCACGGCATAGAGGTCGCCGAGACGGTCCCGCTGCTGATCGAGCCGTGCGAGAACAACATCACCTATCTGCGTACCAAGCGGGAGCGTCTGGACCACAACCTGCCTCATCTGGACGCGGTCGCCCACTGGTCCTGATTCGCCGGGCGACGGCCCGGACAGGATGTGGGGATGACCGACGACGTCCTCTTTCTCTCCGGCGAGCAGGTGGTGCGGCTGCTGGACCTCGACACCGCGATCGCCTCGCAGCGGGCGGCCTTCACCGCGCTCGGGACCGGCGACGCCGACCTGCCCGGGAAGATCATGGAGCCCAGCCGCTTCGACGACAGCGTGGTTTTCGCCTGCCTCGCCCGGCTCTCGGCGGACACCGGCCCGGTGGCGAAGTTCGGCAGCGTCAACCCGGGCAACGCGACCGTCGGGCTGCCCACCGTCCACGCGGTCGTCACCGCCCTGGACCCGGTGACCGGCCGGCTCGCCGCCGTCCTGGACGGCACCGCGCTGACCACCCTGCGCACGGCCGCGGGCAGCGCCGTGGCCGTGGACGCGCTGGCCCTCCCCGGCGGCGTGGAGCCGGCCGTCCTGGGCTCGGGCACCCAGGCCCTCGCCCATGTACGGGCGATCGCCCGGGTGCGGGAGGTGACGTCCGTACGGCTGTGGAGCCCGACCCCCGCGCACCGCGCCCGCGCCGCCCGGACCCTGGCGGCCGAGCTGGACGTCCCGGTGCGCGCGGTCGACAGCGCCGAGGAGGCCGTGACCGGGGCGTCGCTGGTGGCCGCCTGCACCCTCAGCACGACGCCCGTGGTGCGTGGTGAGTGGCTGGCGCCCGGGTGCACAGTGGTCAGTGTGGGCTCGTTCGAGCCGACCCGGCGCGAGGTCGACACCGAGGTCGTACGGCGGGCCGCCGCCGTCGTCGTGGACGATCCGGCGACGGCGGCCGAGCATGCCGGGCCCGTCGTGGACGCGCTGCGCGAGGGCCTGCTCGCGCCCGGGGACCTGGTCCCGCTGGGGGAGGTGCTCACCGGCCGGCGCGCCGCCCGCACCTCGCCCGACGACATCGTCTACTACAACAGCGTGGGGCTCGGCATCCAGGACGCCGCGGCGGCCTGGGCCGTGATCCGGGCGGCGAAGGAGGCACGCGCGTGAATCTCCAGGCCCGGGTCGTGATCATCGGCGGCGGGGTGATGGGCACCAGCATCGCCTACCACCTGGCGAGCGCGGGCGTACGCGATGTCGTACTGGTCGAACGGGACGAGCTCGCCGCCGGCTCCACGTCGAAGGCGGCGGGCGGGGTGCGGGCGCAGTTCTCCGACGAGCTCAACATCCAGCTCGGGGCGAGGAGCCTGGAGGCGTTCGGCCGGTTCGAGGAGGACACCGGGTACGACATCGGGCTGCACCGGGTCGGTTACCTCTTCCTGCTGTCGACGCCCGAGGAGGTGGCCTCCTTCGAACAGGGCGTCCGGCTGCAGAACGCGCTCGGTGTGCCCAGCCGCCTGATCACCCCGGGGGAGGCCCGTCGGCTGTCCCCGCTCATCACCACTGACGGCCTGCTCGCCGCCGCCTGGTCGCCGGACGACGGCCACTGCACCCCCGAGTCCGTCGTCCACGGCTACGCGGCCGCCGCCCGCGCCCACGGCGCCCGGATCCTGCGCCACACCGAGGTCACCGGCATCGAACTGCACGGCCCCGGCATCACCGCCGTGACCACCACCCTGGGCCGGATCGCCACCGACACCGTGATCTGCGCGGCCGGGGCGTGGTCGCGGGCCGTCGGCGCGATGGCCGGCGTCGACCTGCCGGTGGAGCCGCTGCGCCGGCAGATCGCCGTCACCGAACCGGTCCCGGGCCTGCCTCCCGCCCTCCCCATGACGATCGACTTCACCACCAGCCTCTACTTCCATGCCGAGGGCCCCGGCCTCCTGCTCGGCATGTCCGACCCCGACGAGAAGCCCGGCTTCGCCACCGACACCCACGACCGCTGGATCCCCCGCCTGTACGAGGCGATGGAGCGGCGCGCGCCCGCCCTGCTCGACCTGCGCCGCACCGGCGGCTGGGCGGGCCTGTACGAGAACACCCCCGACCACAACGCCCTGATCGGCGAGGCCACTTCGGTCTCGCGCTTCCTGTACGCGACGGGCTTCTCCGGCCATGGCTTCCTGCAGGGCCCGGCCGTCGGCGAGGTGATCCGCGACCTGTACCTCGGCCGCGAACCCTTCCTGGACGTAGGTCCGTTGAGCGCGACCCGCTTCGCGGCCGAGGCCCCGCGCCCGGAGTCCAACCTGGTGTGACGGAGCCGGTGCAGTGCCGCGAAGCCGGCCCGCCCTCAGCCGGCGACCGCCTCGTGCACCAGCCGCTTCAACTCCGGGAACACCTTCAGCGTCTTCGGCCGTACCTGGGTCATGAACTGCACCGTCAGGTCGCGACTCGGGTCGACCCAGAAGGTCGTGGTCGCCACGCCGCTCCAGCCGTACGCGCCCAGGCCCGTAGGGGCGAGGGTGCGGGACGGGTCGATCACGACGGAGACGTTGAACCCGAAGCCGACGCCCTCGTTGCCGGGCTCCTGGTGGGCGGGGGCGCCGAAGGAGCGCAGGTCGGCGCCGCCGGGCAGATGATTGCTGGTCATCAGGGCGAGCGTGCCGGGGGACAGCAGGCGGGTGCCGTCGAGTTCGCCGCCCCGGCGGAGCATCTCCATGAAGCGGTGGTAGTCGTGTGCCGTGGCCGCCATGCCGCCGCTGCCGGACAGGAAGCGCGGCCGGCCGCGCAGCGGGAGCCCGGGAATGGGGGCGATGCCGCCGTCGTCGGTCTCGCCGTACAACTCCGAGAGCCGCGGGGCCTGTTCGGGCGTGATGTGGAGCCCGGCGTCCGCCATGCCCAGTGGCCGGAAGATCCGCTCGGCGAAGAACTCGTCCAGCGGCTGCCCGGAGACCACCTCGATGACCCGGCCGAGCACATTGGAGGCGACCGAGTAGTTCCACTGCGTCCCCGGCTCGAACTGCAGCGGCAGGCTCGCGTACACGTCGACCGTCTCGGCGAGATCCGCGCCCGGCGGCACCGAGGACTCCAGGTGGGCGTCGCGGTAGAGGGCGTCGACGGGATGGGAGTAGTAGAAGCCGAACGTCAGGCCCGCGGTGTGGGTGAGCAGGTGCCGGATCAGGATCGGTCCGTCGGCGGGGCGAGTGCGCACCTCGGCCCCGGAACCGCTCACATACACCCGCGGCTCGGCGAACACGGGAAGGTGACGGCCGACCGGGTCGTCCAGCGACAGCCTGCCCTCCTCCACCAGCAGCAGCGCCGCGACCGCGGTGACCGGCTTGGTCATCGAGTAGATCCGCCACAGCGTGTCCGGCTCGACCGGCAACCCGGCCGCGATGTCCCGGTGGCCGTACGTGGTGAGGTGGGCGACACGGCCGCCGCGGGCCACGGACACCAGGTAGCCGGGCAGCCGTCCGTCGTCGACGTAGTGCGCGAAGTGCTGGTCGAGGCGGTCAAGGGCCTTCGCGTCCAGCCCGACCTCGCCCGGCTCGACTTCCTGTCGCAGCTGTGCCATCGCTCTCCTCCGGTCGCGTCGTCCGCGATGCGGTCCGGCACACCCTCCGGACGGCTTCTGACCTCATCAGATCTCATCGTCGCCCAGAAACCCTGAAAAGGGCCCGCTCATCAGGGTGTTGTGTGATCGACACGACGCGGTGACCGGGAAGCGCGCGGGCGGCTATTGCGCCGGCCGCGCGGCGGGAGACGTCCGCGCGGGAATGCGTGGCCCGCCCCGCCCCGTTGTTCCAGGTATGACTGAGGACGCGACGCAGGACGCACTGCTGAAGCTGCTCTCCGCCGGGCACGGTGGGGTGCTGGTCACGCTCAAGCGCGACGGGCGGCCCCAGCTGTCGAACGTGAGCCACGCGTACTACCCCGACGAGCGGATCATCCGCGTCTCGGTCACGGACGACCGTGCCAAGACGCGCAACCTGCGCCGGGATCCCCGTGCCTCGTACCACGTCACCAGCGGTGACCGGTGGGCGTACACGGTTGCCGAGGGCACGGCCGAGCTCATGCCCGTCGCGCAGGACCCGTACGACGAGACGGTGGAGGAACTCGTCCGGCTCTACCGCGACATCGTGGGCGAACACCCCGACTGGGACGACTACCGGGCCGCCATGGTCCGCGACCGGCGGCTCGTCCTGCGGCTGCGCGTCGAGCGGGCGTACGGCGCGCCGAAGCGCTAGCCGAGCGGCGCCGCGAAGGGCTCGGGGTGTCGTGTCTCCCCGACCCAGCCCTCCAGCAGGTCCGCGAACGCGGCCGCCCGGTGTCGCCAGTCCAGTTCCGACAGGGCCGCCTCACGGCCCAGCCGGGCGGTGCGCAGACGCAGCCCGGTGTCGTCGGCGAGACGCCGTACCGCCCGTGCGGCGGAGGGCGGTCCGCGTACGGCACCACGAGACCGCAGCCGTGCCGCTCCACCAGGTCCACGGCCAGCGGTGTCGGCGTGGTGACGACCGGGACGCCGTGGGCCATGTACTCGACGACCTTGGTGGGGCGAGAGCGGCGGAGCCGCCGTGGGAGTACTGGTGGATCTGGAACAAACCCGAGGAGCGCGCGCACTACGACGCCGTCCTGCGCCGTATGCAGACCTCGCCGCTGCTCGAAGGGGCCGTCGTCTTCGACGAGTTCGGCGCGGACGTCCCCGGCCGGCTGCGGCGGATCGGGCACGTCCTGTCGACCAGCGACGACGAGAGCTTCCGCCTCGCCCCGGCCGAGGGCATGGCCTCCGGGGCCGTACCCGCACTGCTGCCCCGGCCGGGCGCCGACGAGATCTACGACCCCCGCTGGATCCACGACCACCCCGAGGCCATGACGAAGGCCGTCGCCGCCCTCGCCGACCCCGGGGCCTGGCGTTCCGCCGCCGACGTGGCCCGCGCCCAGGCCCGGGAGTCCTTCGCACTGGACCGGGTGGCGGCGACCTGGACGGAGCTGCTGATCGGCGACGGCCCTCAGTCCGCCGCCCGCTCCGCCGTGAGGTAGGCGATCACCATGTCGCCGAGCATCGTCCGGTAGTGCTCGCGCCGGGCGGGGTCGACCAGGTCCCGGCCGAACAGGGCGCCGAAGGTGTGCCGGCTGGAGACCCGGAAGAAGCAGAACGAGCAGATCATCGCGTGCACGTCAACGGCGTCTACATCGGCCGCGAACAAGCCCGACTCCTGCCCCGAGGCCAGGACGCGGCCGATCACGTCGAGCGCGGGCGAGCCGGTCCTCCCCAGCTTCTGGGAGGCGGCGATGTGCTCGGCCCCGTGGATGTTCTCGATGCCGACCAGCCGGATGAAGTCCGGGTGCCGCTCATGGTGGTCGAAGGTGAGCTCGGCCAGCCGCCGGATGGCCGCGACCGGGTCCAGGTGCTCCACGTCGAGCGCCTGCTCGGCCTCGCGGATCACGCCGTACGCCCGCTCCAGGACGGCCGTGAACAGCTGCGCCTTGCCGCCGAAGCAGTAGTAGATCATCCGCTTGGTGGTACGGGTGCGGGCGGCGATCTCGTCGACCCGGGCCCCGTCGTAGCCGGCCCGGGCGAACTCCTGCGTCGCCACGTCGAGGATCTCGGCCCGGGTACGAGCGGCGTCACGGACACGCCCGCGCTGTCGTGCCGGTTCGTGGACGCTGGTCATCGGGTTCCTTCGGGCGGGGGCGCGGGGCGCTGGGTGCGGTCGGTGCCGGTGATTGTAGAAGCAGGGCCCGCCGGGTCTTCCCCGGGTGGACTTCGACTGCGCCACCGGGTTCGCCGCGACCTTCGCGCGCGGTCTGCCCGACGTCCCGCTGGAGCGGGCGGTGCGATTGGACGCCGGTGGCGCCGGTGCGCCCGTCGACGTGCTGCCGGCTCGCGCTGCCGAGCGCGCCGACCCCTTGATCCGGCACTTCGGGGACGACCGCGCCCCTGGCCGGCGTGGCCCTCTTCCGGAGAGCACGGTGCCCCCGGACGTACCGGTGCGCCTGGTGGCGCAGTGGTACATCCGGGGCAGGGACGGCCCGGTCGGGGTTCGTCGGGCTCTCCAGTTCCGCTCCGCGATCAGCGGACTCCCGTGCCCGGTCGGTACGCCCGGTGGTCACTCCTTCGTCGACTCGACCGCGTGCCCGCCGAACTGGTTGCGCAGGGCGGCGATCATCTTCATCTGCGGGGAGTCGTCCTGCCGGGAGGCGAACCGTGCGAAGAGGGACGCGGTGATCGCGGGCAGCGGCACCGCGTGGTCCACGGCCGCCTCGACGGTCCAGCGGCCCTCGCCGGAGTCCTGTGCGAAGCCCTTCAGGCTCTCCAGGTGCTCGTCGTCCTCCAGGGCGTTGACCGCGAGGTCGAGCAGCCAGGAGCGGATGACCGTGCCGTCCTGCCAGGAGCGGAACACCTCGCGGACGTTGTCCACCGAGGCGACCTTCTCCAGGAGCTCCCAGCCCTCGGCGTAGGCCTGCATCATGGCGTACTCGATGCCGTTGTGGACCATCTTGGAGAAGTGCCCGGCGCCGACCTTGCCGGCGTGGACATAGCCGTACGGCCCTTCCGGCTTGAGCGCCTCGAAGACCGGCTGGAGCCGCTCGACGTCCTTCTTGGCGCCGCCGACCATCAGGGCGTAGCCGTTCTGCAGGCCCCAGACTCCGCCGGAGACACCCGCGTCGACGAAGCCGATGCCCTTGGCTCCGAGTTCCGCGGCGTGCTTCTCGTCGTCCGTCCAGCGGGAGTTGCCGCCGTCGACGACGATGTCGCCGGCCTCCAGCAGCTCCCCGAGTTCGTCGATGACGGACTGGGTGGCGGTGCCGGCCGGGACCATCACCCAGATGGTGCGCGGGGCGTCGAGCCGCGCGACGAGTTCGGCCACGTCCGCGACGTCGGAGAGCTGGGGGTTGCGGTCGTAGCCGAGGACGGTGTGGCCGGCGCGACGGATCCGCTCGCGCATGTTGCCGCCCATCTTGCCGAGACCGATGAGTCCGAGCTGCATGGTCAGTTCACTTCTTCCTGAGCGTTCCGAACGTTGCGGGTGTTCCGGGGTTTCCGGGTGCTCTTGAGCGTAGGGCGACTGGGGGTGCCGGACATGTCAGGAGTGTTCCTCGGTGTCCTGGCCGCGCAGGGCGATGGCGTACATCTCGTCGGCGTCGAGGCGGCGCAGCTCCTCGGCGATGAGTTCGGAGGTGGCCCGGACCTTCAGGGCGAGCGAGCGCGGCGGCTGGCCCGGCAGGGTCAGCGTGGCCAGGGGGCCCTCGGGCCGGTCGATGACGATCTCGCCGCCCGCGGTGCCGAGGCGTACGGCGGTGACGACCGGTCCGGCGGTGACCACGCGGTCGACCTTGACCTTCAGCCGTACCTCCAGCCAGCGGGCGAGCAGTTCGGCGGCCGGGTTGTCGGCCTCGCTCTCCACGGCGGCCGAGATCACCGGCACCCGGGCCTGGTCCAGGGCCGCCGCCAGCATCGAGCGCCACGGGGTCAACCGGGTCCAGGCGAGGTCGGTGTCGCCGGGCGTGTAGGCGCGGGCACGGGCGTCGAGGGCCTCCAGCGGGTGCTCGACGGCGTACAGATCGGTGATCCGGCGCTGCGCGAGGGCGCCGAGCGGGTCCTTGGCGGGCACCTCGGGTGCGTCCGCCGGCCACCACACGACGACCGGGGCGTCCGGCAGCAGAAGCGGCAGCACCACGGAGTCGGCGTGGTCGGAGACCTCGCCGAAGGTCCGCAGGACCACCGTCTCGCCGGTGCCCGCCTCGGAGCCGACCCGGACCTCGGCGTCCAGCCGCGACCGGGTGCGCTCCCGCGGGGTGCGGGACTGCCGCCTGATGACGACCAGGGTGCGCGAGGGGTGCTCGTGCGAGGCCTCCTCGGCCGCCTTGATCGAGTCGTAGGCGTTCTCCTCGTCCGTGACGATGACCATCGTCAGAACCATGCCCACGGCCGGGGTCCCGATGGCGTGGCGGCCCCGTACCAGCGCCTTGTTGATCTTGCTTGCCGTGGTGTCGGTCAGGTCGATCTTCATGGCCTGCGCCAGCTCCGTCCGTCTCGTGCGAGCATCTCGTCGGCTTCCTCGGGTCCCCAGCTGCCGGGCCGAGGATCTTCCAGGACTCTTCCACTTCCTGGTGACGGGGGAACCGATTGGCGTCGCCGAGCATTACGTCCAGGATGCTCGCTCGTACGCCTCCGGGCTGGACTCCGTGAACGACTCGCCGTAGGCGAAGTCTCGTACGGCACATGATCGACTTCGCCGTGTACGAGGCGACGGCCGGCGATCTGCTGTGGATCCGCCAGGCGGAGCTGCGGTAGCGGTCCGAACCGGGGAAGCCCCCGGTCGCTAGTACCCCATCGGGCGGTAGTACCCCAGCACCGCCGCCAGCTGCGCGAACCACTGCCCCAGCACCTCGCGCGGCTTCGCCGCCACCACGCACTCGTAGACCCTGCCGTCGAGGTGGACGACGGCCATCATCAGTGCCTTGCCCGAGGGACTCGGCTTGTAGTGGACGCTGCGGATCTCCGGCCAGGGGAACTCGGCGATGACGTCATGGTCCTCGAAGGTGACGCCGTCCTCGTCGACCACGATCGAGCTGTGGCGGTCGACGGCCAGGAACTCAGGTCCCGTCGACGCCTGGCCGGGCGGCACCGGCGGCTGCGGCGACGGGGCGTACTGCGGCGGCGGAGGGCCGAAACCCTGAGGCTGCTGCCCGCCGTGCGGCGGCTGATTCGTCATGGGTCCCCCGGTCCCCCGTACTTCGTCGTCTCGCAGGGAAAATTTACCCGTCGCCGCCGAAGGACTCCCCGGGGCCCCGCTCGCCCAGCCACGGTATCCGGCGGACGAGCGTGTCCCGCATTCTGGTCAGCGCCTCGATCCGCTCCTCGAGTTCGGCCACCCGCCGGGCGCCCACCTCCTAGTTGTGGGCACACGACCGCGAGTACGCGAACACGTCGGGCAGATCACTGTCGAGGTAGCGGACGAAGGTCTTGACGTTCTCCACCGTGAACCCGGAGGCCAGCAGGTCACGGACGTTGCGGACCCTGGTCTCGGCCCCGGGTCCGTACACGCGGTACCCGGCCGCGGTCCGCTCGGACTCCAGCAGGCCCTGCTCCTCGTAGTAGCGCAGGGCACGGGTGGTGGTTCCCGTCCGCGCGGCCAGGTCCCCGATCAGCATCACAGCCACCTCACTCGTAGCGCCTCGTGGGTACCGGTGCCGGGGTCAACTCCGCAGCCGTACCACGGTCTTCCCGGTGAACGCCCCGCCGACCAGGTCGAGCAGCGCCCGCGGGGCGCTCGCCAGCCCGTCGATCACCGTCTCGTCGTACACGATCTCGAAGTCGTCGGGTGTGGGCAGTCCGTGGGGGCGGGCGGCGAGGCGGACCTGCAGTCCGCGGCGGTTGCTCTGCGACGAGTGCATGGTGGCGACGCTAGAGGTTGGCCCATACGTGAAGGTCAAGCCGCCCAGCGTCGCCGGATGCGGTAACCCTCCTTGTCAATGACCGAAGTCGAACCAGTTCACGTTCACGAAGTCGGCCGGCTGTCCGCTGGTGAAGGTGAGGTACACGTCATGGGTGCCGGTGACCGAGGTGATGTTGGCCGGGACCGTCCGCCAGGACTGCCAGCCGCCCGTGTCGGCCAGTGCGAAACTGCCGACGGGCGCGTTCGTACGGCTGTCGAGGCGGACCTCGACCAGTCCGCTCACCCCGGAGCCCGCGCCGCTCGCCACCCGGGCGAAGAACTGCGTGGCCGGTGCGGAGCCGAAGTTCACGCCCTTGTACTGCGCCCAGTCGCCGTTCGCGAGCCAGCCGATGTCCTGCCCGCCGCCGGTGTCCGTGGTCGTCTCGGTGCCCACGCCGGACTGGCTGTCGTACGACTCGGCCTGGATCGCGCTGTATGCGTCCCGGTTGCCGGAGGGCGGGGGAGTGGTGCCGCCCCCGCCCCCGCTGCCGGACTGGAGGACCTGGACGTAGTCGACGACCATCGGGTGCCCGGACTCGGTGTCGCGGTCCAGGCCGCCGCCGAGCGCGTCCGGGAAGGCGCCGCCCATCGCCACGTTCAGGATGACGAAGAAGCCGTGATTGGTGGCGTTGGCCCAGGTCGTCGCGTCGACCTGGTTCGCCGTCACCGTGTGGTAGTTGACGCCGTCGACGTAGAAGCGGATCGCCTCGGGGCTCACCGAGCGGTCCCACTCCATCTTGTAGGTGTGGAAGCCGGACTGGCAGGTGGTGTTCGGGCAGGCGATGTTGTTGCCGATGCCGGAGGTCTCGTTGCAGGGGCCGCCGGGGTTGGTGCCGCAGTGCATCGTGGCCCAGACCTTGTTCAGGCCCTGGACGTTCTCCATGACGTCCAGCTCGCCGACGCCCGGCCAGTTCTGGTAGTTGCCGCGGTAGGGGGCGCCCAGCATCCAGAAGGCGGGCCAGTAGCCCTCGGCCGCGGTGCCGGTGACGTTCGGCATCTGGAGGCGGGCCTCGACCCGCAGCTTGCCGCCGGCCGGGGGCTGGAAGTCGGTGCGGGTGGTCTCGATGCGGCCCGACGTCCAGTGGCCGGACGCGTTACGCACCGGGGTGATGCGGAGGTTGCCGTTGCCGTCCAGCGAGACGTTGCTCGTGCTGGACGTCATCGTCTCGACCTCGCCGGTGCCCCAGTTGGCGGGGCCGCCGGGATACGAGGTCCCGGTGTCGTACTGCCAGTTGGAGGTGTTGACGCCGGAGCCCGCGGAACCGTTGAAGTCGTCCAGGAAGACCTGGGACCAGCCGGACGGGGGTGTGGGGGCGGAGGCGCTGGCGGGCAGGGTGGCGACCGTGGCGGCAGCGGCGGCCAGACCGATCGTCGCGAGCACGGCGACGAGGGCCCGCCGCCGTCTGGGCATGCCGGAGGTTTCACTCATGGGGGTGCCTCTCGGGTACGGGGAGGGGAAGCGCGGGTGACCTTGAGAGCCGACCTTCAGGGCCGACCTTGAGGGCAGGGCGCTGAGAGCGCTCTCAAAGTGCGCCCAATGTGCTCTCCGCTCCTCCGGTCGTCAAGAGTTGAAACAAAGAAAGTGCTTGTTTCTCAGTGGAGTTCACCCGGTGAAGCCGCCACGGACCTACAGCGCGCTGCCCGCCTTCCAGTCCGCCCAAGACAGGTTCCGGTGCCGGTGACGGTGACCGAGGCCAGGGTGCCGTCCGTGACGGTCACCTCGACGGGGCTGTCGAATTCGGCCTTTCTGGTGCCGGAGGCGGGCGTGATGGTGATCGTCGCCTTCTTGGTCGTGACGGCCCGCGCCGACCCCGTGGCGTCCTTGCCGTCCGCGGCCGGCGAGGCGTCAGCGGACGCACCGCAGCCCGCGAGGGCCGCGGCCGGTACCGCCCCGAACGCGGCGAGAATCCCGCGCCGGGTCCACCGCGACTGCCGTCCCGACCGATCGGAAATGTGCGAGACGCCCACGACGCGCCTTCCTGAGTTGTCCGTCCGTGCCTGGGCATCCTGCGTCACTTGTATGTACTGACTCTTTGAATCCGGGGGGTGCTTGCTGAGATTCCGGTGAGGACACGCGGCCCGGGACGGCCGGAATGCGCGGTTGCCGGGGCCCCTGCATGTATCGGAAGAATTCGGAACAACAAGAAGCAGTCGGCCCACCCCCGCCGGAGGTATCCGTGACCCAAGTCCGCAAGCGGCACACCGTGGCCATCGTCGGAGCCGGCGCGGCGGGCGCCCTGACCGCCGTCCAGCTCTGCGAGACGGCGACCCGCCGCCGGACTCCCCTGGACGTCGTCCTCGTCGACCCGGCACCGGAGGCGGGTCGCGGCACCGCCTACGCCACGCCCGACCCCCGGCACCGGCTCAACGTCCCCGCGGGCAACATGAGCGCCTACCCCGACGAACCGGGACACTTCACCCGCTGGCTGTGCCGGCACGGCGAACCGTCGGTCACCGCCGCCGACTTCGCCACCCGCTACCGCTACGGCGCCTATCTCGCCGACACCCTCGGCCAGGCCGTCGTCCGCGCCCACGGCACGGTCACCGTGCGCAGGCGGCGCACCCGCGCGGAGAGCTGTACCGGCACCCCCGACGGCCGGGTGGAGCTCCGCCTCGCCGACGGGGAACGGCTGACCGCGGATGCCGCCGTCCTCGCCACCGGCCCCGTCGGCGCGACCGCGGCCTGGGCCCCGCCCGCCCTGCGCGAGGCGCCCCGCTTCGTCGGCGCACCCTGGACGCCCGGCGCCCTGGACGGCGCGCGCGAGGGCACCGACGACGTGCTGCTCGTCGGCACCGGCCTGACCGCCGTCGACCTGGCCCTCACCCTCGACCGCCCCGGCCGCACCGTGCACGCCCTGTCCCGCAGCGGACTGCTGCCCCAGCCGCACGCGCTGCGCCCGGCCGGGGTGATGACCGCACCCGACGACCTCGACGACACCTCCCTGGGCCGGCTGCGCCGGGCGGTCTACCGCCACCTCAGCCGCTCGGTCCGCACCCACGGCGACTGGCGCCCCGGCCTGGACAGCCTCCGCCCGCACACCGTACGGCTGTGGCGCAGCCTCACCCCCGAGGAGCGGGAGGAGTTCCTGGCCCGCGAGGGCGCCCTGTGGAACACCCACCGCCACCGCATGGCTCCCGCCACCGCCGAACACGTCTCACGGGCCCGCACCGCCCGCCGCCTCCACGTCCACACCGGTACGGTCGTCCGCGCCGCCGCCGACGAGGACGGCACCCTCGCCGTCGAGCTCTCGGGCGGGCGGACGGTGTGCGTCGGCTGGGTCGTCGACTGCACCGGGCCGGGGCGCCGGCTCGACGACCCGCTGTGGGCCTCGCTGTTCGCCTCCGGCGCGGCCGTGCACGGTCCGCTGGGCATGGGCGTGGCCACCCGTGACGGGCGCCTCCTGGACGCCCGCGGCCGTACCGGGCTCCCGCTGTTCACCCTCGGCTTCCCGCGCCGCGGCGAGCTGTGGGAGACCACCGCCATCCCCGAAATCCGCGGCCAGGCGGCCGAGTTGGCCCAGCAGTTGCTGGCGCCGCTCACCCCGAAGCACCGCGCGAGCCGCCGTCCCGTCGACGGGCACGGACTCGCCCTGACCACCCATGCCGAGGCGGCCGCCGCCTACCGCACCGGACTCGACCGGGTCCTCAGGGTGCGGTCCGGCGCCGAGGACGCCTTCGCCCGCTCGGTCGCGCTCGATCCCGGCTTCGCCCTCGGCCATGCCGCCCTCGCCCTGCTGGGCCACGAGTGTTCGGCCGCCGTCGATGTGCCGCGTGCCCTCGCCGACGCGCAGCGCTGCGCCCGCGAGCGGGCCGACGAGCGCGAGCGCTCCTTCGTGGACGTGATCACCCGCCGGGTCATCGGCGACGACGGGGACGAGGCCCTCGTACGCCATCTACGGGAGCACCCCGGTGACGCGCTCGCGCTCGCGGCGGCGGTGCCCACCATCGCCTTCTCCGGCGTCAGCGACCTCCAGGACGACGAGGCGCTGGGTCTGCTCGAACTGACGTCGCCGGCGTACGACGGGCACTGGTTCCACACCTCGCTGCTCGCCTTCCTGCGCCAGGGGCAGGGCCGGCTGCACGAGGCGGGCGAACTCGCCCACCGGGCCCTGGCCGTCGAACCGGCCTCCGGGCACGCCGTGCACGCCCTGGCGCATGTGCACTACGAGTCGGGCGCGCACGAAGCGGGCCGCGACTGGCTGGACCGCTGGGTGTCGGGGCGGGGCCGGGGCGCGGTCCACCGGGCGCACTTCTCCTGGCACATCGCCCTGCACGAACTGGCCCTCGACGACCCGGCCGCGGTCCGCAGGCGCTGGTTCGCCCAACTCGCGCCCGGCCGGGTGACCGGAATGCGCGCCCTGGTCGACTCGGGGTCGCTGCTCTGGCGGGCGCGGCTCAGCGACAGCTGGCAGGGCGAACTGCCCACAGGGGACGTGCTGGAATCGGTCGGCCGCGACGTGCTGGAGCGCCCCGCGACCGCGTTCACCGCCCTGCACGCCGCGGTCGCCCTGACCGCCGCCGGGGACCTGCCCGCCCTGCGCAGGCTGCGCGACCACGCGGCGGGGGCCGACCCCGTGCAGCGGGAAGTTGTCGCGCCGCTGTGCGAGGCGTTCGCCGCGCTCGTCGAGGAACGCTTCAAGGAGGCGGCCCGCGGTCTCGACGCGCTGCTGCCCGTGCTGCGCCGGGTCGGCGGCAGCGCGGCCCAGCGCGAGGTCGTCGAGGAGACGCTGCTGTACGCGCTGGTGGCCGACGGCCGTTGTGAGGCGGCCCGCCGACTGCTGGACGCCCGCCTCGACCGCAAACCGGCGCCCCGCGACCGCCGGTTGCTCGCCGAACTGCCCGGCTGACCGACCAGCCGTATACCACCGGGCCCCGCATCCGAGCACGCGTCGGATGCGGGGCCGCCGCGTTCTGCCTGTCCCGAGGCTAGTCATCGGCGCACAGCCCTGCCCGCGCCGGTTCATCGTCCTTTAACTATCAGCGCTTACCTACGGTTCCGTAACCTCACGGCCTGCTCTGCTTCACGTACCTCTCCACCCCACGGAAGGAACGCTCTGAAGTGATGTCACACAGGTCGAGGAAGCCGCTGAGGAAGCCGCTGCCGAGGAGAGCCGCACTGCTCGCCGCCGCGGGTCTGCTCGGCGGACTGCTGGCGGTGCCGGCGGTGGCCGCGGCGGCCGGGACGCCGGCGGCGTGCTCCGCCGCGGACGCCGACATCTACCGCCCCCGGACCGCGCGACGGCCGCCCCGGGCGCCGTCGTCGCCTGCCGCCACGTCGATTCGCTCCCCATGGTGATCGGCGGTCCGCCGCTGGACGCCTGGAAGGTCCAGTACGGCTCCACCGACGGGCGCGGCAAGCCGGTCTCCGTCGCCGGCACCGTCGTCGTACCGAAGAAGCCGTGGACCGGCCCGGGTGAACGGCCGCTCGTCGCGTTCGTGCCCGGCACCCTGGGCATCGGACCGCAGTGCGCGTTCTCCAAGCAACTGGCGGGCCAGTACCAGGACGCCTACGAGGGCCCCAACATGGCGGCGCTGCTCAACGCCGGTTACGCCGTCGCTGCGACCGACGGCCAGGGATACATGGACGGCCAGGTCCACCCGTACGCCTCCGGGGCCGAGGCCGGTCACGCCGCCCTCGACATGGCCCGCGCGGCCTCCCGGGTGCCCGGCAGCGGGGTGAGCCCCGACGCCCAAGTCGGGATCTGGGGCTACTCGGAGGGCGGTTCGGGCAGCCTGTGGGCGGCCCAGCTCGCCCGCTCGTACGCGCCCGAGCTGAAGGTCGTCGGCGCCGCCTCCGGCGGGACCCCCGCCGACCTCAAGCAGGTCGCGGGCAACCTCGACGGGCAGTTCTTCGCCGGGTTCCTGATCGACGCGTTCATCGGCCTGTCCATCACCCACCCGGACATGCCGTTCGACGAGTTCCTCAACGACAGCGGCCACAAGGCCGTCAAGGACGCCGAGTCGCTGTGCGCGCTCGGCACCGTCAGCCGCTTCGCGGGCGCCCGCATCGAGCAGTACACCAAGGACGGGCTGACCCTCGACCAGCTGTACGCCCTGCCCGCCCCCGACGGCGCCACCTGGGGCGATGCCGTCGAGGCCAACAAGCTCGGCGTCGGCATCGGCACACCCGGCTCGGGCGCCCGCTACGAGATCGGGTTCCCGCTGCTCCAGTACCGCGGCCTGCTCGACGAGGTGATCCCCGCCGGCATGGCCACCAGCACGCGCCGCGCCTACTGCTCCGCCGGGATCAACACCCAGTGGACGCCGTACGTCGGCGATCACCTCACCGGCGACCCGCAGTCGGTCGGCGACGTGGTCGGGTGGCTCGGCGACCGGTTCGAAGGCAAGACGACAAAGGGCAACTGCTGATCCCCTAGCGGTGGTCCGGCATCCTGCGAACGTCCCCGTGCCGCAGCCCCACGGCACGGGGACCCTCGCTTCCGGGACCGCGCCCGAACCCCGGTCCCGGCTACCCCTGCCGGTACGAGTACACCGTCGCCGCCGCCGCGCACACGCCCGGCGGGATCACCTCCGCGCGCAGGGTGCCGGTCTTCGTGTCGTAGTCGACGCCCTCCGCCTCGAAGGTGCCCGAGCAGATGCTGGTCTGCGGGAGGGCGAACAGGCTCTTCACCGAGCCGGTGACCGGCCGGCCGTCCAGCCGGTGCGGGAGGTCGACCTGGAGCAGCGGCCGTATCTCGGGAAACAGCGTCCCCGAGGCGTCGTCCGAGGCGCACAGCAGGCGGGTTTCGGTGACGAAGTCGCAGCCCTGGATGTCGCGCACCGGCTTGTCCAGAGTGATCTGCCCCGCCTCCGGCAGGTCGCCGCCCTTGGCCGGGGTGGACGGGTTGAGCAGGGGAGCGGGGAAGACCTGCAGCCTGCTCTGGTCGCCCCACTCGCCCGACACCAGCCACTGCGCGTCGGGCGAGACGGTGGCGAAGGAGTTGTTGACCTTCTCGCCCGGGTTCAGCCGGTGCGTGTACTCGTAGCGCTGTCCGGACGGCGTGGTGACCGCGTACATCTTGGACGTGGCCGTGTCCGCGCCCTGGTAGGCGTCGAAGACATGGCCGCGCGCGATGTCCGGGTCACCCACGTGGTTCCAGCCCTTGAACCGCAGGTCCAGCGGGATGTCCAGCAGCCCGCGGTACAGCAGTGAGCCGTCCGCGCGGCTCGCGAGCCCCTGCCCGCCGCCGAGGGTGTCCGTGTACGACGTTCCGGTCTGTTCCCAGTGCGGTTCCCCGGAGGCGGCGAAGGCGTTCGGGGAACCGAGGGCCACAGCAGCGGCCAATGCGGTGAGGGCGACCAGCTGACGCTTCATCAACGACCTTCCACGTCTACGAAGATGGGGTTGGAATAGAACCACGTATCGGCCCACGGGTCACCGTCGCCGGGCTCGTGGGAGACCGGTCCGTGCGGGTCCACGGACGCGCCCGGGTACCCCGCGCCGTTCCGCTTGCCGTCGCTGCCGCGCAGCCGGACGTAGAAGGACTCGTCCCCGGCGGTCAGCGGGATGCGCAGGGTGTGCGTCCCCTTGCGGCCGGACACCACGCGCTGAAGAATTCCGTGGCCCCAGAACTCCCGGATGAACCCGCCCTGAAGACCCCAGGTGGCCTCGATGGCGGCCCGATGGTCAGCCTTCCCCTCGTGCGGGTGAATGGGGCCAGTTCCCGTGTTCGGCGGGTGCCGGCGGCTGGGGCGGGCGGCACGGGACCATACCCTTGAAGCAGCAGTCGAAAGGAAAGACCAAGGTCGTCCGAGCCACCGGCCGGACCGTATCCCTGCCGAGAGCGTGCGGGACCGCGAGCCCACCCAGGACAGCGGGCACGTCCACGCAGGGCGGCAGGACCCGACCGCGCCCGGGTGGCCGGCTCGCGCTGTTGCGGTACGGGGATGGCGAAGGCCTGGTCCCGAGGACCTGGACGTGGTGGTGACGAACGTGCCGGTCGACCCGGTGACGCGCTCCTTCCTGGAGGAGGCGGGCGTCGAGGTGGTCCTGGCGGGAAAGGTGCAGCCGTGAAGCTGACGATTCTGGGCGGCGGCGGATTCCGTGTGCCGCTCGTGTACGGGGCGCTGCTGACCGACCGCGGCGAGGGTCGGGTGACGGAGGTCGTCCTGCACGATCTGGACGACGGCCGGCTGCGCGCGATCGCCCGGGTACTGGCCGAACAGGCGTCGAATGTCGCCGACGCGCCCCCGGTGACGGCCACCACCGACCTCGACGAGGCCCTGCGCGGTGCCGACTTCGTCTTCTCCGCGATCCGCGTCGGCGGTCTGGAGGGCCGCGCCCAGGACGAGCGGGTCGCGCTCGCGGAGGGAGTGCTCGGCCAGGAGACGGTCGGCGCGGGAGGCATCGCCTACGGTCTGCGGACGGTCCCCGTCGCCGTCGACATCGCCCGGCGGGTGGCCCGTCTCGCCCCCGACGCCTGGGTCATCAACTTCACCAACCCGGCCGGCCTGGTCACCGAGGCCATGTCCCGCCATCTCGGCGACCGTGTCATCGGCATCTGCGACTCGCCCGTCGGTCTCGGCCGCCGTATCGCCCGGGTGCTCGGCGCGAGCCCCGAGGAGGCGTGGATCGACTACGTCGGTCTCAACCACCTCGGCTGGGTGCGCGGCCTGCACATCGCCGGGCGCGACGAACTCCCGCGCCTGCTCGCCGACCCCGACCTGCTCGGCTCCTTCGAGGAGGGCAAACTCTTCGGCACCGACTGGCTGCGGTCCCTGGGCGCGATCCCCAACGAGTACCTGCACTACTACTACTTCAACCGCGAGACCGTCCGCGCCTACCAGCAGGCCGACAAGACCCGCGGCGCCTTCCTGCGTGACCAGCAGGCTCACTTCTACGAGGAGATGCGCGACCCGGACGCGCCGGCCCTCGCCGCCTGGGACCGCACCCGCGCCGAGCGCGAGGCCACCTACATGTCCGAGAACCGGGAGACGGCCGGCGCCGGAGAGCGTGACGCCGACGATCTGTCGGGCGGCTACGAGAAGGTCGCGCTCGCCCTGATGCGGGCCATCGCCCGCGACGAACGCACCACCCTGATCCTGAACGTGCGCAACGTGAACACCCTCTCCGTGCTCGACCGTGACGCCGTCATCGAGGTCCCCTGCCTGGTCGGCGCCAACGGTGCGCACCCGGTCGCGGTCGACCCGCTGCCCGGCCACGCCACGGGCCTGGTGTGCGCGGTCAAGGCGGTCGAGCGCGAGGTGCTCGCAGCCGCCGAGTCCGGCTCCCGTACGAGGGCCGTGAAGGCCTTCGCGCTCCATCCGCTGGTCGACTCCGTGAACGTGGCCCGCAGGCTCGTCGAGGGCTACACCGCCGTCCATCCCGGCCTGGCCTATCTTGGGTAAGCGCTTTCCCTTCGCTTCCTGGAGACCTCCATGCACGACGAACGCCGCCGGATCGAGGAGCGCGTAGAGCGCCTCCACGACCAGCGCATCAAGCCCGCGACATATGCGGCCACCGTCCCCCTCGCGGTGGAGGCCTGGCAGGCGCCCGGGGAGCCCGTGCCCTTCGAGGAGGCCGCGGCCGCCCCGTACGAGCCCTTCGCGATGGACACCCCATGGGGACCGCCGTGGGGGACGACCTGGTTCCGGATGCGCGGACGGGTGCCCGCCGCCTACGCGGGCCGACGCGTCGAGGCCGTGATAGACCTCGGCTTCACGGGCGACTGGCCCGGCAACCAGGCCGAGGCCCTCGTCCATCTCACCGACGGCACCCCGCTGAAGGCCGTCAACCCGCTCAACCAGTACGTGCCGATCGCCAACCCGGCGGCGGGCGGCGAGTCGGTCGACTATCTGGTCGAGGCCGCCTCCAACCCCGACATCCTCGCGGGCGGCTTCGCGGCCCCGACCCCGCTGGGCGATGTGCTGACGGCGGGCGACCGCCCCCTGTACACCTTCCGCCGCGCCGACATCGCCGTCCTCGACGAGGACGTCTGGCACCTCGACCTCGACATCCAGGTACTGCGCGAGCTGATGCTGGAACTCGGCGAGCACGACCCGCGCCGGCACGAGATCATGTACGCCCTCGACCGGGCGATGGACCTGCTGGACCTGGACGACATCTCCGGCTCGGCACCCGCCGTGCGCGAGGCACTGAAGCCGGCTCTGTCCAAGCCCGCGAACGCCAGCGCGCACCGCATCTCCGCAGTCGGTCACGCCCATATCGACTCGGCCTGGCTGTGGCCGATCCGCGAGACCAAGCGCAAGACGTCCCGCACCTTCTCCAACGTCACTGCCCTGGCCGACGAGTACGAGGAGTTCGTCTTCGCCTGCTCACAGGCCCAGCAGTACGCATGGGTGCGCGACAACTACCCGCACGTCTGGGCCCGTATCCAGGAGTCCGTGAAGAAGGGCCAGTGGGCGCCGGTCGGCGGCATGTGGGTGGAGGCCGACGGCAACCTGCCCGGCGGCGAGGCCCTCGCCCGCCAGCTGGTCCACGGCAAGCGCTTCTTCATGGAGCACTTCGGCATCGAGACCAAGGGCGTCTGGCTGCCCGACTCCTTCGGCTACACCGCCGCCTACCCGCAGCTCGCCAAGCTTGCCGGCAACGACTGGTTCCTCACCCAGAAGATCTCCTGGAACCAGACCAACAAGTTCCCCCACCACACCTTCTGGTGGGAGGGCATCGACGGCACCCGCATCTTCACCCACTTCCCGTCGATCGACACCTACAACGCCCGCTTCAGCGGTGCCGAGATGGCCCGCGCCGTGCGCAACTACAGCGAGAAGGGCGGCGCGACCCGCTCGCTGGCGCCCTTCGGCTGGGGCGACGGCGGTGGCGGCCCCACCCGCGAGATCATGGAACGGGCGCGCCGCCTCAAGGACTTGGAGGGCTCCGCCAGGGTCGAGGTCGAACACCCCGACGCGTTCTTCGCGAAGGCGCGCGCCGAGTATCCGGACGCCCCGGTGTGGGCCGGCGAGCTGTACCTGGAGCTGCACCGCGCCACCTACACCACCCAGGCCCGCACCAAGCAGGGCAACCGCCGCTCGGAACACCTGCTGCGAGAGGCGGAGTTGTGGGCGACGACGGCAGCGCTGCACGCGCCGGGCCATGCCTACCCGTACGAGCGGCTCGACCGCCTCTGGAAGACGGTGCTGCTCCACCAGTTCCACGACATCCTGCCCGGATCCTCCATCGCCTGGGTGCACCGGGAGGCGGAGGCCGAGTACGCCCGGGTGGCGGGGGAGCTGGAGGAGCTCACCGCCGAGGCCGTGGCCGCGCTCGGCAGCGCTGGCGGTGGCGGGCCGCGGGTCTTCAACACCAGCCCGTACGGCCGCGCCGAGGTCATCCGTACGACGGACGGGACGCCGGCGTATGTAGAGGTGCCCGCGAGCGGCAGCGCGCCCCTCGGCAACGCCGAACCCCCGCGGCCGGTCACGGTGTCGGGGCGGGTCCTCGACAACGGACTGGTCCGCGTGGCGGTGGCGCAGGACGGCACGCTGTCGTCCGTCGTCGACCTGCGGGCCGACCGTGAGGTCCTCGCGGACCAGGGCAATCTGCTGCGCCTGCACACGGACCTGCCCAACTACTGGGACGCCTGGGACATCGACAAGCACTACAAGAACCGGTACACGGACCTCCTGGACGCCGAGTCGGTCACGGTGGTCGATCAGGGCCCGCTCGTCGGCGCGATCCGTGTGGAGCGCTCTTTCGGCAAGGGTTCGAGGATCACCCAGACGATCACTGTCCGGGCAGGCAGCCTCCGGATCGACTTCGAGACAGAGATCGACTGGCACGAGGCCGAGAAGATCCTCAAGGCGGGCTTCCCGGTGGACATCCGGGCCGCGCACTCCTCCGCGGAGATCCAGTTCGGCCATGTCCAGCGCCCCACCCACACCAACACCAGCTGGGAGGCGGCCCGCTTCGAGGTGTCCGGCCACCGCTGGGTGCACCTCGGCGAACCCGGTTACGGTGTCGCGGTCATCAACGACTCGACCTACGGCCACGACGTCTCCCGCACGGTCCGCGAGGACGGAGGCACGACCACCACGGTCCGGCTCAGCCTGGTCCGTGCCCCGCGTGTCCCCGACCCCGAGGCCGACCAGGGCCGGCACCGCTTCGTCTACTCCCTGCTGCCCGGCGCGCGCATCGAGGACGCGGTCGCCGAGGGCTACGCCCTCAACCTGCCGCTGCGCGTGGCGGACGTGGCGGGCGAGCCGGAGCCGGTGGTCTCGGTGGACGGCGCGGGCGTGACGGTCGAGGCGGTCAAGCTCGCCGACGACCGGTCGGGCGACGTCGTCGTACGGCTCTACGAGTCCCGCGGCGGCCGGGCCAAGGGCGTCCTGCGCACCGGCTTCCCGCTCGCCGGCGCCCAGGTCACCGACCTGCTGGAGCGCCCCCTGGAGAACAGAGACCTCGACACCGACGCCGACGGTGCGATCCCGGTCGCGCTGCGGCCCTTCCAGATCCTGACCCTGCGTCTGCGGCGCGCCGAGGTGAGCTGACCGGTGGCGATACAACCCTGAGCCGGCCGGTGAAGTCATTCGGGCCGGCCGGTCGCTCCCCGTGACAGCGGCCGACCGGCCCGATCCCCCGTGGTCCCCCGTGGTCCCCCGTGGTCCCCCGTGGTCCCCCGTTCTCCCCCCTGGCTCCCTCGCGACTGTTCCCCCGTACTTTCCCGTGCTTCCCCCGTTGTGTTTCACCGTTAAGAGCCGCCGGGCCGGCCCCTGATACACCCCGGCACGAAAAAAATTCTCGGGAAATGTCCGCAGGGAAAGGAGAGTCCCCCCGGCCCAGGAACCGGGGGGACGTCAGGGGCGGTGCGTTCAGCCGGTGAAGCCGGCCGTGATCGAGGTGAACTGCCAGTTGTTCTGGCTGATCCCTGAGCAGTTGCTCACCACGCCGCCGCCCGCGCAGGGCCGGTCGCGGTTGACGGACCAGAAGGCGAGCCGGGCGATGTGGTGGGAGTTGGCCCAGTCGCGGATCTGGGTCCAGATCGCCGGGGTGGTGGTCTCCTGCTGGTCGGACAGGCCGTTCATACCGGAGATGCCGATGTGGGAGTACGCGGTGGCGTCGTCCCAGCCGAAGGCCGACTTGAGCTTTGCCTTCAGGCCCTCGGCGGCATTGACGGTGTTGCCGTACATGTCGGAGCCGCCGCCGAAGTCGAACGGCATGATGGTGAAGACGTCGATGTTGGCGCCGAGCGACTGTGCCTGCTCGATGAGGCGGTTGCCGTAGTAGGTCGGGCCGGTCGTCGAGGTGCCGAAGGTGACGATGGTCTTCAGGCCGGGGTTGTTGGCCTTGACCGTCTTGAGGGCGGTGAGGATCCTCGCCTGGACGGCCTCGTTCTCGAATTCGTCCGAGTTCTCGATGTCCATGTCGACGGCCTTGAGGCCGTAGGCATCGATGACCTTCTGGATCGCCCCGGCGAGCGCGCTCGCGGAGGAGCAGTTGGCGCCGAGCTTGCTGCCCTGCCAGCCGCCGAACGACGGGACGATGTCACCGCCCGCGGAGCGGATCTGGTTGATGGCGGTCTGGTCGACGCCACCGGTCAGCGCCCTGCTGCCGTCCCAGGCGGGGTTGCAGCCGCCGGAGTCCAGCACGAACGCCATCGTGAACCACTTGACGCCCGTCGCGCTCATCACCGTGGTCGGGCTCGGCGGGTCGCCCCAGCCCTCGTACAGATACGGCGCGGCCTGCTTGAAGCCGGTGCCGCCGCCCGCGTCCGTGGTCACGGAGACGGAGTTGGAGGCCCCGGACCTGTTGTCGGCCGCGTCCCGCGCCCTGACGGCGAAGGTGTACGACGTGCTCGGCGAGAGCCCGCTGACCGTGGCCGTCGTACCGGACACGCTGAGCACCTGGTTGGAGCCGGCGTAGATGTCGTAGGCCGTGACACCGACGTTGTCCGTCGAGGCGTTCCACTTCAGCGACACGCTGGACGAGGTCTTGCCCGTCGAGGTGAGACCCGTGGGCGCGGTCGGCGCCTGGGTATCGCCGCCTCCGCCGCCACCCGGGCCGTCCAGGCTGATGTCGTCGGCGTAGTACGTGCCCTGCGCGTACCAGCCGTGGACGTAGATGGTGGCGCTGGTCTGGGAGGCGCCGGTGGTGAAGGACACCGACAACTGGCTGTACGCGGACGGGGAGGTCGTCCAGGTCGAGGCGCCGCCGTTCACCCCGAGGTAGACATAGGAGCCGCGTACCCAGCCGCTGAGTTTGTAGGTGGTGTTCGGCTGGACCGCGACGGTCTGGGTGCACTGTGCGTTGTCGCTCGAACTCGCCGCCCCCGCAAGGGCCTTGGAGCCGCTGTGCACGGGGGAGGAGACGACCGAGCCGAGATTGCCGGTGCAGGTCCAGGGGGAGAGGCCGCCCGACTCGAAGCCGGGGTTGGTGAGGACGTTGGCCGCGTGGGCCGTACCGGGCAGGGCGATGGCTCCGGCGAGCGCGAGGGCCGCGGAGCCGACCAGGGCGAGCAGACGACGTCTGGAACGTCGGAGTGTGTTGCGCACGCGATCTCCCTGATGGAATGGGGGTGTTCGGGAGTGCACGGATGTGCGGAAGGGGTGCGCAACCAAGTTGGTATGGACCAATCACGGTGTCAAGGGGCTGCGCCATGATTGGTCCAGACCGGTGTGAATCGAGGGTGAGGTCTAGGCGGGTGCGATGGCCGAGGCGGGGGCGGGGGCGGTGGTCCCGGCTTCGGGCGTGAGTTCCGCGGTGGGCCCGGTGGCGGGCGCGGGCATCGCCGACAGCAGCGGCTCGGTCTCCGCCGAACGCTGCTGCGGCAGCGACACCGGTCGCAGCGGGCGCGGTCCGGAGACCACCGTGTAGTCCTGGCCCAGGAACGGCGGCTCGATCTCGCCCGGGTCCTCGCCGAGCGCCAACTGTACGGCCGTCCAGGGGGCGTTGACTCCGCACAGCGACAGCTGGTGCAGGCCGCCCGCCGGACGCGTGTTGACGTCGAGCAGCACCGGCCGGTCGCCGTACATCCGGAACTGGATGTTGGACAGGTAGTGCAGCCCGAAACCTCCCGCGATCAGCCGTGCCGGCTCGAGCCACCGCTCGTCGAGCGTGAAGCCGCGGCGGCGGCCGTTCTTGGTGCGGCCCACGGCCAGCCGGATCCGGTTGTCGGGACCGGTGAGGCAGTCGACAGACACCTCCGGCTGCCCCAGACGCGGCATCACCAGCCAGTCCACGGGGTGGTCGGCCTTCTCCAGCGCCTCGACGACCAGGTCCAGCTGGACGTAGGGGCCCGGGAAGCCGTTGAGGTGCAGCAGTGAGAACGGGGTGCGCGTGATGACGCGGAAGCCCACGCCGCCCGCGCCGGCGGCCGGCTTGAAGCAGGCCTTGTGACCGTCCGCCTCCAGCTGTTCGACGGCGGTGACGAGCTCTTCGGCCGTCCGCACCCGCCACCACGGCGGCACCGGCACGCCGACCGAGCGCACCGCCTCGTACGCCGTCGCCTTGTCCTCGAACACGGCCACCGCCTCCGGCGTCGGCGCGAGCAGGGCCGTACCGACCGCCTCGAACTCGGCCCGGTGTGCCACGATCGCCCCCTGGTGCAGCCGGGGCACGAACACGTCGATGCCGCGCCGTGCGCACTGGTCCAGGGCATACTCGACGTACGCGGCCGGGGACAGGCCCTCCGGCTCCAGGTCGGCGGTGTCGGCGGCGGCCAGCACGGGGGAGTCGGCGTCGCCGTGCGTGGCGTGGATCTCGACCGCGCGGTCGCTGGGATTTCTCCTCAGCTGATCCATGAAGAACACGTTCTCCGCGTACGTGCGGTTGAGCCAGACGCGTACGCGAGAGATCATGCAGGCCGCCTTTCGGGGATTTCGGGCAGGGCGGAGCGGCCCGTGCCCGGGCAGGGGTGGTTGGAGGGACACCAAACCGCCCTGCGCGAAGGGAAGTTCGTGGCGGTGGTGTTGGGGCGATCATACGGCTTTCAAAGGCCCCTTCGTGCAACGCGAATGTTACGGATTCCCGGCTTCTGCCGAACCATCTCCCTCACGACCGCTCACCCGCCCCGACGGGGCGTCTCCCGCCCCGACTCACCCGGACGGCGCAGCCGGGCGAAAGGCGGCCGAGCGGTGCCGGCGGGGCCCGCGCCGCGCCGTCCGGGTTGCCCCTTGTTCGAGGGCGGTGAATATGTTCTCGTGTTGCCAGTGGCGTGATCGGAAGGGGTGACGGGTGGAGTCGACGGCCGATGGTGCCGGGCAGCTGCTGGCCATCAGCGACCTGCACATCGGGTACGCCGAGAACCGCGCGCTCGTCGAACAGATGAGCCCCGAGACGGACGACGACTGGCTGATCGTGGCCGGTGACGTCGCGGAGACCGTCGCCGACATCCGCTGGGCCCTTCAGACGCTCGCCGGCCGCTTCCGCAAGGTGCTGTGGGTCCCCGGCAACCACGATCTGTGGACCCACCCCAAGGACCCGGTCACCCTGCGCGGCGTGCCACGCTACGACTACCTGGTCGCGATGTGCCGGGACCTGGGCGTGACCACTCCCGAGGACCCCTACCCCGTCTGGGAGGGCCCCGGCGGCCCGGTGGCCGTGGCGCCGCTGTTCCTGCTGTACGACTACTCGTTCCTGCCCGACGGCTGCGCGACCAAGGAGGAGGGCCTCGCCTACGCGCACGGCACCGGCATCGTCTGCAACGACGAGTACCTGCTGCACCCCGACCCCCACCCCTCCCGCGAGGCCTGGTGCCGCGCCCGGGTCGCCGCGACGGAGCGCAGGCTCGCCGAACTCCCGGACGAGCTGCCCACCGTACTGATCAACCACTATCCGCTCGACCGGCATCCCACCGACGTGCTGTGGCACCCCGAGTTCGCCATGTGGTGCGGCACCGACCTCACCGCCGACTGGCACCGCCGATTCCGGGTCGACACCATGGTCTACGGTCATCTCCACATCCCGCGGACCACCTGGCTCGACGGCGTCCGCTTCGAAGAGGTGTCCGTGGGATATCCCCGCGAGTGGCGCAAGCGCCCGGAACCCCCGGGAAGGCTGCGCCGCATTCTGCCGATGGAGGTCGGATCCGGTGATCGAGGAGCTGCTCCCGGACTCGGTCGTGGCCGTGGAACTGCACGGTGACGACGCGATCCAGGAAGCCCCGCTCTACCCCGAGGAGGAGGCGCTCATGGTCCGGGCCGTGGCCAAGCGCCGCCGTGAGTTCTCGTCCGTGCGCGCCTGCGCCCGGCGGGCCATGGAGAAGCTCGGCGTAGCCGCGCAGCCCATCCTGACCGGCGAGAGCGGGGCCCCGCGCTGGCCGGCCGGCCTGGTCGGCAGCATGACCCACAGCGAGGGCTACTGCGCCGCCGCCCTCGTCCGCGCCGCCGACCTGGCCTCCCTCGGCATCGACGCCGAACCGGACGAGCCGCTGCCCGAGGACGTCGTCCCCTACGTCTGCCTGCCCACGGAGCGCGAGCGGCTGCGCGAGCTCGCCACGGAGCGACCCGACATCCACTGGGACCGGATCCTGTTCAGCGCCAAGGAGTCCGTCTACAAGGCGTGGTTCCCCCTCACCCGTCGCTGGCTGGACTTCACCGAGGCCGACATCGAGGTTCTCGCGGACCCCGGCGAGCGGCCGCACGGCGCGCTGCGCGCCGAACTCCTCGTCCCCGGCCCCTGGGTGGACGGTCACCGCGTCCAGCGGTTCGAGGGCCGGTGGAGCGTCCAGCGCGGAGTCGTGACCTCGGCCGTGGTCGTGCCCCACTCCTGAGGGCCCGTCTCAGGGCTGCGGACACCACATCTGCAGCAGCCGGAAGAACGCCTCCTCGTTGCCGGTGAGTCCCGCGTCCGCCAGTGCCTGCTCCGCCTCGGCGAGCACGGTGGGCGGGACCACGGCCGGACGGCCGCCGCGGCCCCCGTCCGGTGGGCCGTCGAAGGCCGCACGCACCGTGTGCAGCAGTCGCAAGTAGGCCTGTACGGCGGTGCGCTCATGGTCGGTCAGTACGGCGGTGGGCATCGGTCGGCTCTCCCCGGTCGGCTTCTCGGTCACGCGCCCGCAGGACACGTACCTCCAGCTTGCCGTCCACCACTGACAACGCCGTTTCTCCCGCACTCTGGGCTTCGCTCGTGCGGGGGGACCCCATCGCCCCGGTTCGCCCGCTCAGCGGAGGCGGGACCTGACCGGTCGGGCCGGGGCGACGCTCAGCCCTGCGGTCCCAGATAGCCCAGGGAGGCCTCGATGCGGCCCGCCAGATGGTTCCGTCGCACCGGGCCGCGCAGAGCCGAACCCGCCAGCCAGGTGCGGCACTTGCTGGCCAGCAGCAGGCCGAAGGTCTCGGCGTCGCGCTCCTCGTCCAGGTCGAAGCGGGTGCGGGCGGCCACCCGCTGGACGGTCGCCCGGAGCGCCGCCTGGTCCGTGTCGTCGTCCAGCAGCCGGGTCGCGACGGAGACGCCCTCGACGTGGTGGCCGCCGTGGTCGGCCTGCATGTGCCACAGCTCGTGGCCGAGGATCACCAACTGGTGGTCGGGTGCGGTGCGTTCCTCGACGACGATGAGGTCCTGGTCGGTCATGTCGAGCCACAGTCCGCTGGCCGTTCCGGGTGGGAAGACGGCCATGCGGAAGAGGACGGGACGGCCGCGGCGGCGGCTCATCGCCTCGCACAGCGCGGTGTACAGGTCGTGCGGCCGGGCCGGCGCGGGCAACGTCAGCGCCCCGACCAGCTCGCCGCACAGGCGGCGCATGTCCCTGCCGATGCCCACAGTTCTCCCCCGGCTCACGACTCGGGCCGCTTGACGCTCTCCAGGAGCATGTCGAGCCACTCCGCGACCTTGTCCCGGTGCTGGTCGGTGGGCAGCTGCGCGGCGCGCCAGGCGATCCCGCGGACGCCGTGGTCCTGCAGCAGCCGCTCCAGCGGGTCCGCCACGTCCTCGGCCGCGGCCCGTTCACGGTCGGCGAGTTTCTGCAGCAGCTCCTGCTCGGTGCGCTGCAGGGCGCCCGCGAGGGCCTCGGGGTCCTCCGCCGTGAGAAAGCCCGCGTGCACCCGGAAGAAGCGCTGGATGGCGTCGCAGTGCTCCATGGTGGGGCGCCGGTCGCCGTTGATGAGCGCGCCGGCCTGCTGCCGGGACATGCCCGCGCCGTCGGCTATCTCCTGCTGGGTGTACTTGCGCCCGTTCGGCTTGAGCCGGGTACGGCGCAGCAGGTCGAGACGCTGCAGGAACCGGGCCTGCACATCGGGCTCGCCCGCGGGACGCCCGCTCAGCAGGGTCCTGACCACGGGCTCGGGGACACCGCTGGCGACACAGAGGCGACGGACATCGAAGACCTCGGCGTGCGGTACGCCGAGCCGGTCGGCAAGCGCGGCGACGCGGGCGACGACGGCCGGCAGCTGGGCGGTCGCCGTGGCGCCCGGATCCTCGTAGCCATCCGTCACCGACAGAACTCCTACGTCTCTCAGGGGCTTCAAGGGGTTCTCACAAGCGATTGCCGTGAACTTCCCGGAGAGTAGCGGGTGGTTCGAACTCACATCCAGGTCTCGCCACAACTGTGGCTAATTTCAGCCGTCAACAGGCATGAAATGCCACGATAGTTGACATGACTCTTGTCGGGGAAGCAGGATCACATCGCCGCGTGAAGGCCGCATAGGCAAGAGGGGTGACCTCCCGATGGCATATCAGGCAGGTGGGCAGCGGTCGGCGCCGAGGCCCGTCCCCGAGAGTCTTGAGGCCCAGGCATATCTTCAGGACTACGCCACGCTTCTGGAGGCCGTCGCCTTCCCGTCCGTGGTCTTCGACCACCGCTGGGACGTCGTCCTGGCCAACAGCGCGTTCGAGACACTTTTCCGGGGGATCGGCCCGCATCCCACGGCCATGCCGGGCGGCAACCTGCTCCGGTTCGTGCTGTTCCACCCCGACGCGGGAATGGTTCTCGGAGAGCACGAGGCGCGTTGGTGCCTGCCGATGCTGGCGCACTTCAAGGCGGCCATGGAGCGCTACGGCCATGACCACGAACTGCAGGCCATCCGCCGGGAGATCTCCCAGGACCCCATCATGGAGGCCGCGTACCGGCACGGTCTGCCGCACTGGATCAGGGCCGTGGGGGACGAGGCCATGGAGCACGACGGCGCCGTCCGCCCCCTGCTCCACCCCGACCCGCGCTGGGGCGCGACCGAGTGCCGCATCGTCGGTGACACCCCGAAGATGCTCGAGGCGATGGGGTACACGCGCCTCACCCTGGTCCTGCGCGACACCCGCCGCCCCAGCGCGGCCCCGCGCCGCCCCCGCCGCGCCCGCGGCACCGCCACGCACCTGACCGTAGTACCGACCGCGGACGCCTGACCCGGCACCGTCGGCGTGCAGGTCGCCGACGGCGTCGGCACCTTCCGGTGCACAGCGGCTGTCGGCGGACGCAGCGACGGAGAGCAGGAGTGGGCGTGGGGACTTTCGCCGGTCGGCTCACCTCGGCCGGTCCGGCACCGCCGCTTCGTGGCCGCCTGATCCGCCGGACCGGCCCTGGTGGGGACGGGCGGCGGGGTGCACCTCGTCGCCCGCCGACGGGTGGCCGTGAGCGGCAGTGAGGAGTGCCGCGGCGCCGCGCACGGTGGCGGTGTGGGGTGCGGGGAGGGGCCGTACGGGAGCGTGCAACCTGTCGGTGAGACGATCGGCGAACCCCGGACGCAGCGCGCCTCCGCCGGCCAGGAGGGGTCCTCGGCGCAGCGCGTCGGCGGTCTGTGACGTGCGGTCCTGCCCGAGCATCGCGGTCACCATGCCGGTCACCGCCTCGACCAGATCCATGACGGTGGTGGCGTCGTCGAGGTCGTCGGTGCCCAGGACCGTGCACCGGGCGTCGACGACGGCGCCGTCCGCCAACAGCACCACCTCGGTGAGCTGCGCGCCGGCGTCCACCACGAGCAGCGTGCGGGCCGGATCCGCGCCCGCGGCGCACGCCACCGCCCGTGCCGCCGGGACGGTCAGCACGGCCCGCGGACGCAGGACCTCGACGGCGGTACGGGCCTCGGTCCGGAAGGCGACACCTCCCAGGGCGGGCACGGCCACGACCACCAGCGGGCGGCGCGGGCCGGACAGACGGTCACCGAGCAGCCGCTCGAGCACCCGGGAGGTGCCCGGGGTGTCCACGATGGCGCCGCGCCGCACGGGACGGACGGCGCCGGGCCAGGCGATGGTCGGCCCCTCCAGAACGACTCCCGGGCCGCCGATCCGGGCGCGCGTGCGGGCACTGCCCAGGTCGAGGGCGACGCCGGAGCAGCGCCGGCACCCCGGCCGTGCTGTTGCCGTGCTCACCGGCCGACCTCCCTCACCTGCTGGCAGCGGGAGCAGTAGCGGGCCTGGGGAACGATCACCAGCCGCTCACGGGCTATCGGACGCCGGCACAGCTGGCAGACGCCGTACCGCCCCCGTGCCATGCGCTCCAGAGCCGCTTCCACGTCGGCCAGCACCATGTGGGCGGAGGCGGCGAGCCTGACGCGTACCTCGGCCCGCGAGAGAGGAGGAGGGGCATGTCCCGGTCGCCGCGCACCGCCCCCGCCCCTGGTGGCCGACGGCCGGTGTACGTGCTCACCGTCCTGGTGACCGCGGTCCTGGCGCTGCTCACCGGCCTCGTCGCGGTCACACCATCAACGATTCCGTCGTCGTCTTCGACCGCATCGGGGAAAGCCGGCGCTCGGGCACCGGGGCCTCACTCGCGCACCTGACGAACCAGGCGATCCTGCAGACGCTGCCGCGTACCGTCAACACCGGCGTGGGGGCGGCGTTCATCCTCACCGCCCTGGCCGTGCTCGGCGGCGAGGCCCTCGGCGACTTCGCCCTCGCCCTGCTCGTGGGGCTGGTGGTCGGCACCTACTCCTCGATCTTCACCGCCGCCCCGATGGCCCCTCGAACTGGAGGCACACATCTCCTCGCCCCCTTCACGCAAGTGATTTGCGCTTCTTGCGCTATTCTTGCGTTCATGACGCGACGACTTGCGGAAGTGGCGAAGAAGGTCGGGGTCAGCGAGGCCACGGTCAGCCGGGTGCTCAACAACAAGCCCGGGGTCTCCCAAGCCACCCGGCAGGCGGTGCTCTCCGCCCTCGACGTCCTCGGCTACGAACGGCCCACCCAGCTGCGCGGCGAGCGCGCGCGGCTGGTGGGGCTGGTCCTGCCGGAGCTGCAGAACCCCATCTTCCCGGCGTTCGCCGAGGTCATCGGTGGCGCACTGGCCCAGCTCGGACTCACCCCGGTGCTGTGCACCCAGACCAAGGGCGGGGTCTCCGAGGCGGACTACGTGACCCTGTTGCTGCAGCAGCAGGTCTCCGGGGTCGTCTTCGCCGGCGGTCTGTACGCCCAGGCCGACGCCCCGCACGACCACTACCGGCTGCTCGCCGACCGCAACATCCCGGTGGTGCTGGTCAACGCGGCCATCGAGCACCTCGGCTTCCCGGGCGTCTCCTGTGACGACGCGGTCGCCGTGGAGCAGGCCTGGCGCCACCTCGCCTCCCTGGGGCACGAGCGGATCGGCCTCGTGCTCGGTCCCGGGGACCATGTGCCGTCGGCGCGGAAGCTGGCGGCGGCGCGGGCGATCGCCGGGGGAGAGCTGCCCGACGAGTTCGTGGCCCGCGCCATGTTCTCGATCGAGGGCGGCCACGCGGCGACGGCCAAGCTCATCGACCGCGGGGTCACCGGGTTCGTCTGCGCCAGCGACCCGCTCGCCCTGGGAGCCGTACGGGCCGCCCGGCGCAAGGGACTTGACGTGCCGTCACAGATCTCGGTGGTCGGGTACGACGACTCCGCGCTGATGAACTGCACCGAGCCGCCCCTCACCACGGTCCGCCAGCCCATCGAGTCCATGGGCAAGGCCGCCGTGGA
Organism: Streptomyces sp. HUAS 15-9; assembly: GCF_025642155.1. Taxonomy (NCBI): domain Bacteria; kingdom Bacillati; phylum Actinomycetota; class Actinomycetes; order Kitasatosporales; family Streptomycetaceae; genus Streptomyces; species Streptomyces qianjiangensis. The sequence continues at coordinate 7,522,133 of NZ_CP106798.1, forward strand.
ACTGCTGAACGCGCGGATCGGCGGCAGTGCCGTAGCCGCCGACGAACTGCTCTTCGAGCCGGAGCTGGTGGTCCGGGGATCGACCGCGCAAGCCCCTCGTCCCTGAGATCCACTCAGCTGTCAAATAATTACGGATTCTGCGTGACATCTTGCCGCCAGATGTCGCCGGTGCTTGAGTGTGCGACGCCCACTGCTCCTGCCCAGAGGGGTCCACCGATGAGAAGCACCGGGTTCCGTCGTACCTTCCTCGCGCTAGGCGTCTGTTCCTCCCTCGCGCTGTCAGCCTCCGCCTGCGGATCGGGCGACGACGACACGGCGAGCGGCAAGACCCGCATCACCGTCAACTGCGAGCCGCCCAAGAGCGCCAAGGTCGACCGCGCGTTCTTCGAGGAGGACATCGCCTCCTTCGAGAAGCAGAACCCGGACATCGACGTCGTCGCCCACGACGCGTTCCCCTGCCAGGACCCGAAGACGTTCGACGCCAAGCTCGCCGGCGGCCAGATGGAGGACGTCTTCTACACGTACTTCACCGACGCCCGGCATGTCGCCGACATCGGCCAGGCCGCCGATCTCACCCCGTACCTCAAGGAGTTGAAGAGCTACCCCACCATCCAGCAGCAGCTGCGCGACATCTACACCGTCGACGGCAAGGTCTACGGCATACCGCGCACCGGATACTCCATGGGGCTGATCTACAACCGCAGGCTCTTCGAGAAGGCCGGCCTCGACCCCGACAAACCCCCGGCGACCTGGGACGAGGTCCGCGCCGACGCCAAGAGGATCGCCGCGCTCGGCGGCGGCACCGTCGGCTACGCCGACTACAGCGCCCAGAACCAGGGCGGCTGGCACTTCACGGCCGAGCTGTACTCACAGGGCGGCGACGTCGTGTCGGCCGACGGCAAGAAGGCCACCGTCGACACCCCCGAGGGCCACGCGGTCCTGCAGAACCTGCACGACATGCGGTGGGCCGACGACTCGATGGGCAGCAAGCAGCTCCTCGTCATCAACGACGTCCAGCAGCTGATGGGTTCGGGCAAGCTCGGCATGTATCTCTCCGCGCCGGACAACATCCCGATCCTGGTGAAGGAGAAGGGCGGCAACTACAAGGACCTCGCCCTGGCCCCCATGCCCGGCGGCAAGGGCACGCTCATCGGCGGCGACGGCTACATGTTCAACAAGAAGGACACGCCCGCGCAGATCAGGGCCGGCCTGAAGTGGCTCGACCACATGTTCCTGACCCCGGGCGACGGCTTCCTCGGCGACTACGCCCGCGCCGAGCAGCACGACGCCCCGGTGGGCCTGCCCGAGCCGCGGCTGTTCACCGGCGCCGCCGACACCAAGGACCAGCAGGTCAAGAAGGCCAACGCCAATGTCCCTGTGGAGAACTACCAGGCCTTCCTCGACGGCAACCAGCGGCTGCGGATGAAGATCGAGCCGCCGGACGCCCAGCAGATCTACTCCGTCCTCGACGGAGCCGTCTCCGCCGTCCTCACCAAGAAGGACGCCGACATCGACCAGCTGCTTGGGGACGCCTCCGGCAAGATCGACGGCATCCTGGCCAGGAGCTGACACCGATGACGAAGACGGTTGCGCCGCGACCCGTCGAGCGGATCGCCGTACGCCCCGTACAGGCGCCGCCTCCGGCAGGGGACCGGAGGCGGCGCCGCCTGGCCGACCAGGCCCGCGCCTACGCCTTCCTCCTCGGCGGTCTGCTCTGCTTCGCCCTGTTCTCCTGGTACCCGGCGATTCGCGCGGTCGTCATCGCCTTCCAGAAGTACACGCCCGGCTCCCCGCCCCAGTGGGTCGGCACCGCCAACTTCACCCGCGTCCTGCACGACCCGGAGTTCACGGCCGCCTGGCGCAACACCCTCACCTTCACCCTGCTCGCCCTGCTCATCGGCTTCGCGATCCCCTTCGTACTCGCCCTGGTCCTCAACGAGTTGCGGCACGCCAAGGCGTTCTTCCGGGTCGTGGTCTATCTGCCGGTGATGATCCCGCCGGTGGTCAGCGCCCTGCTGTGGAAGTGGTTCTACGACCCCGGAGCCGGCCTCGCCAACGAGGCGCTGCGCTCACTGCACCTGCCCACCTCCAACTGGTCCAATGGCGCGGACACTGCTCTCATCTCCCTCGTGATCGTCGCGACCTGGGCCAACATGGGCGGCACGGTCCTGATCTATCTGGCCGCGCTCCAGTCCATCCCCGGCGAGCTGTACGAGGCGGCCGAACTGGACGGAGCCGGTCTGCTGCAACGCATCCGACATGTGACGATCCCCCAGAGCAGGTTCGTCATCCTGATGCTGATGCTTCTTCAGATCATCGCCACCATGCAGGTCTTCACCGAACCCTTCGTGATCACGGGCGGCGGACCGGAGAACGCCACCGTCACGGTGCTCTATCTGATCTACAAGTACGCCTTCCTCTACAACGACTTCGGCGGCGCCTGTGCGCTGAGCGTGATGCTCCTGGTGCTCCTCGGCCTCTTCTCCGCCGTATATCTGCGGCTGACCCGCTCCGAGGGGGACACATGAGCACCCGGACCCTCGTCTCCCCGGCGACGCTGGCCCGCCCGCGCGGCAAGGCCGTCTACTGGACCGTGTTCACCGGCGTCGTCGTCCTCTTCGCGCTCGCCTTCCTGTTCCCGGTCTATTGGATGGTGACCGGTGCTGCGAAGTCGCCGGACGAGGTGGCGCGGACCCCGCCCACCCTCGTGCCGGAGCACTGGCACCTCAGTGGCTACACCGACGCCTGGGACCTCATGCAACTGCCCCGGCATCTGTGGAACACGGTGGTCCAGGCGTCCGGAGCCTGGCTGTTCCAGCTGGTGTTCTGCACGGCCGCCGCCTACGCCCTCTCCCGGCTGCGGCCCGCCTTCGGCAAGGTGATCCTCGGCGGCATCCTGGCCACCCTGATGGTCCCGGCCCAGGCCCTGGTCGTACCGAAGTACCTCACCGTCGCCGATCTGCCACTGGTCCACACCAGCCTGCTCAACGACCCCCTCGGGATCTGGCTGCCGGCCGTCACCAACGCCTTCAACCTGTATCTCCTGAAGCGGTTCTTCGACCAGCTGCCGCGCGATGTGCTGGAGGCCGCCGAGATCGACGGCGCCGGAAAGCTGCGCATCCTGTGGTCGATCGTGCTGCCGATGTCCCGCCCGGTCCTGGGAGTCGTGTCGATCTTCGCCCTGGTCGCCGTGTGGCAGGACTTCCTGTGGCCGCTGATGGTCTTCTCCGACACCGACAAGCAGCCGATCAGCGTGGCCCTCGTCCAGCTGTCGCAGAACATCCAGCTGACCGTGCTCGTCGCCGCGATGGTGATCGCCAGCATCCCGATGGTCGCGCTGTTCCTCGTCTTCCAGCGGCACATCATCGCCGGGATCAGCGCGGGCAGCACGAAGGGCTGACACCGCCCTCCTCCCCGACACAGAAAGGCAGGCACCGTGGGACAGCCCACCCATGCCCGAAACACCGACTGGTGGCGCTCCGCCGTCATCTACCAGGTGTACGTACGCAGCTTCGCGGACGGCGACGGCGACGGCGTCGGCGACCTCGCGGGCGTCCGGGCGAGGCTCCCGTACCTCGCCGAACTCGGTGTGGACGCCCTGTGGTTCAACCCCTGGTACCTCTCACCCATGAAGGACGGCGGCTACGACGTCGCCGACTACCGCGCCGTCGACCCGGCCTTCGGGACGCTCGCCGAGGCGGAGAAACTCATCGCCGAGGCACGGGAGCTGGGCATCCGCACCATCGTCGACGTGGTGCCCAACCATGTCTCCGACCAGCATGCCTGGTTCCGTGCGGCGCTCGCGGCGGGCCCCGGCAGCCCCGAGCGCGAGCTGTTCCACTTCCGGCCGGGGCGCGGAGCGCAGGGCCAACTCCCGCCGAACGACTGGCCGTCCCAGTTCGTCGGCTCCACCGGGCCCGTGTGGACCCGGCTGCCCGACGGCGACTGGTACCTCCATCTGTTCACACCCGAGCAGCCCGACCTCAACTGGGCCCATCCGGCCGTCCGCCGCGAGCACGAGGACATCCTGCGCTTCTGGTTCGACCGGGGCGTTGCAGGTGTCCGCATCGACTCCGCGGCCCTGCTCGCCAAGGACCCGGACCTCCCGGACCTGGGCGAGGGCCGTGACCTGGCCGGGGGCCGCGACCCGCACCCCTTCGTCGACCGCGAGGAGCTGCACGGCATCTACCGCTCCTGGCGTGCGGTGGCCGACGAGTACGACGGTGTCTTCGTCGGCGAGGTCTGGCTGCCCGACCCCGAACGCTTCGCCCGCTACCTCCGTCCCGACGAGCTGCACACGGCCTTCAACTTCTCCTTCCTGGCCTGTCCCTGGGACGCCGCGAGTCTCCGGACGTCGATCGACACCACCCTCGCCGAACACGCCCCGGTGGGCGCACCCGCCACCTGGGTGCTGTGCAACCACGACGTGACCCGCACCGTCACCCGGTACGGCCGTGAGGACACCGGCTTCGACTTCGCCACCAAGGCCTTCGGTACCCCGACGGATCTCGCCCTCGGCACCCGCCGGGCCCGTGCGGCCGCGCTGCTGTCGCTGGCCCTGCCCGGGGCGGTCTATGTGTACCAGGGGGAGGAGCTGGGACTGCCGGAGGTCGACATCCCCCTGGACCGGATACAGGATCCGATGTACCTGCGCTCGGGCGGCACCGCCCCGGGCCGCGACGGCTGCCGGGTGCCGCTGCCCTGGGCGGCGGGGGAGCCGTACGCGGGCTTCGGCTCCCACGAGGAGCCATGGCTGCCGCAGCCGGCCGACTGGCCCTCGTACGCGGTCGACCGGCAACAGACCGACCCTGACTCCATGCTCCACCTCTACCGCGAGGCGATCCGGCTGCGCCCGCGGTTCGGTGACGGCCCCCTCACCTGGCTGCCCGCCTCCGAGGGAGTCCTCTCCTTCACGCGCGCGAACGGAGCGGACGGCGCGGTCTGCGTGGTGAACCTCGCGACCGCCCCCGCCGAACTGCCCGCGCACACCCGACTCCTGCTCGCCAGCGGCCCGCTGGACCACCGGGGCCGCCTCCCGCAGGACACGGCGGTCTGGCTCCGGGTCTGAGCCGCCGCCGCTTGCTATCCCCGCACCCCCACCTCGAAGGGATCAGCACATGCAGCAGAGCACCCCCAGACATGTCAGGCGTGTGCCGGCCATCGGCGCGGCCGTCGCCCTCGCCGCCGGTATGCTCGTCGCCCTCGCCCCGGCCGCCCACGCGGCAGCGGGCGCCTCCCTCCCCTTCACCTCCGTCGAGGCCGAGTCGGAGACCACCGACGGCACGAAGATCGGGCCCGACCACACCCAGGGCACCCTCGCCTCCGAGGCCTCCGGACGCCAGGCCGTCCGGCTCGGTTCGGGGCAGCGGGTCGAGTTCACCGTGCCTCGCGCCGCCAATGCCGTGAACGTCGCCTACAGCGTCCCGGACGGTCAGTCCGGCACCCTCGACGTGTACGTCAACGGCACCAGGCTCGCGAAGTCCCTGCCCGTCACCTCGAAGTACTCGTACATCGACACGGGCTGGATCCCCGGCGCCAGGACACATCACTTCTTCGACAACGCCCGGCTGCTGCTCGGCCGGGACGTCGAGGCGGGCGACACGATCGCGTTCCAGTCGACCGGCACGCAGGTCACCGTCGACGTCGCCGACTTCGAGCAGGTCGCCGCGGCCGCGTCGCAGCCCGCCGGTTCGGTGTCGGTCGTCTCCAGGGGCGCCGACCCCAGCGGCCAGGGTGACTCCACCCAGGCGTTCCGGGACGCCATCGCGGCCGCACAGGGAGGAGTGGTCTGGATCCCGCCGGGTGACTACCGGCTGACCTCCTCGCTCAGCGGTGTGCAGAACGTGACCCTCCAGGGTGCCGGCAGCTGGTACTCCGTCGTGCACACCTCCCGTTTCATCGACCAGTCGTCCTCCGCCGGGAACGTCCACATCAAGGACTTCGCGGTGCTGGGCGAGGTCACCGAGCGGGTGGACTCGAACCCGGACAACTTCGTCAACGGGTCGCTCGGGCCAAGGAGTTCGGTGTCGGGCATGTGGCTCCAGCACCTCAAGGTCGGCCTCTGGCTGATGGGCAACAACGACAACCTGGTCGTCGAGAACAACCGCATCCTCGACACCACCGCCGACGGCCTCAACCTCAACGGCACCGCGCGGGGCGTCCGCGTCCGCAACAACTTCCTGCGCAACCAGGGCGACGACTCGCTCGCGATGTGGTCCCTGTACGCGCCGGACACGAACAGCAGCTTCGAGAACAACACCATCTCGCAGCCCAACCTCGCCAACGGCATCGCGATCTACGGCGGCACCGACATCACCGTCAGGAACAACCTGATCTCCGACACCAACGCCCTCGGCAGCGGCATCGCGATCTCCAACCAGAAGTTCCTCGACCCCTTCCACCCCCTCGCGGGCACCATCACGGTCGACGGCAACGCCCTCGTCCGCACAGGGGCCATGAATCCCAACTGGAACCATCCGATGGGGGCGTTGCGCGTCGACTCGTACGACAGCGCCATCAACGCCACCGTGAACATCACCGACACGACGATCACGGACAGCCCCTACAGCGCCTTCGAGTTCGTCTCCGGCGGCGGGCAGGGCTACCCGGTCAGGAACGTCACCGTGGACGGCGCGACGGTGCGCAACACCGGCACGGTCGTGGTCCAGGCCGAGGCCCAGGGCGCCGCCACCTTCCGCAACGTCACCGCCACCGGCGTCGGCGCGGCCGGCATCTACAACTGCCCCTACCCCGCGAACTCGGGTTCCTTCGCGCTCACCGACGGCGGCGGCAACTCCGGCTGGAGCAGCACCTGGTCGGACTGCTCGACCTGGCCCCAGCCCGGCCAGGGCAACCCGGACCCCGACCCGAACCGCAACCTGGCCAAGGGCCGCCCGGCCACCGCCACCGGCTCTCAGGACGTCTACACGCCAGGCAAGGCGGTCGACGGCGACCCGAACAGCTACTGGGAGTCCGCCAACCACGCCTTCCCGCAGTCCTGGACGGTGGACCTCGGCTCGACCGAGGCCGTCCGCCGACTGGTGCTGAAGCTGCCGCCGTCGTCCGCCTGGGGCGCACGGACGCAGACCATCACGGTGCTGGGCAGCACCGACGGTTCCACCTACTCCACGGTGGTCGGCCCGCAGGGCTACCGGTTCGACCCGGCAACCGGCAACACGGCCATCGTCTCCCTGCCGGGTGGTACCAGCCTGCGCCGTCTGCGACTGACGGTCAGCGCCAACACCGGCTGGCCCGCAGGCCAGTTCAGTGAGGTGGAGGCGTATCTGACGTCGTAGGTTCGAGGGGCTTCGCGCTTCGCCGCCCGGATCCGGTCGTATGCGCTCGTGCACAGGGCGCACGGTTCGGCGAAGCGCGGGCCCGCTCCTCGGAAGAGCGGCACCGGCGTGAACCGAATGAATGACAGGAGCGGTGAGGTGCGATGAGGCCCGCACGGCGCGGCCGGATTGGCCTTACCCTGGTCGGCACCGTCAGGGAACCGTGCAGGGTGTCTGGAGGCAACGGGTGGGAGAGCGGAGTCTGGAACGGGTCCGCAACGGACTGGTCGTCTCGATCGTGGACGCGCTGCAGCGCTCGGCCACGGTGAGCCAGCCGGCCAGTCGTGAGGTCTGGCGCGACCTGCTCTCGGGCGAGCTGGGCGCGAGCGTGGAACCGCTCACCGGCGACCGGCTGAGGCCCTGGCTGCTGGCAGTGGCGAGGCAGTGCACCGGCGTCGGTGACGGGCTCGCGTGTCTGGTGCGGTCCCTGGAGTACGTGGAGCAGGGGTCTGCGACGGTCGTGGAACTGTGGCCGCTGGTGGACGAATGGGAGGCCGTCGACTTCTTCCAGGTCGACCTGGGCGCGCTGCGCCCCGTACTGCAGTCCATGGGCTCCGTGAACCTGTCGGCCATGGCCCGGCGGGCCAGCCGGTCCAGAGTCCAGGAGCTGCCCTCCTGGTGCCGTTCGGCCTGGCAGGTGTTCCTGCGGCTGGCCGGGGAGAACACACCGCCCGACGAGCTCGCGCCCAGCCTGGCGTTCCTGTCGCTGTGCGCGGAGTGGCTGGTGGAGGACGGCCGGGCGGAGGCCGCGGAGCAGTTGCGCCGCTTCAACCGCGACCAGGCCGGGCGGCTGGAGGCGGAGGCCCTGCTGACGGCCTGGCAGCACGCGGAGTTTCTCCAGCCGGAGCCCTCCGTGGTGCCCGCCTATCTGCTCATCCAGTTCGAGCCCGACCGGGTCGAGGCCGACCGCTACTACCTCTCGCACTGGCGCCAGTCCGACTCCGAGGGCTGGCATCCGGTGCGTGGGGAGACCGTCCATCTTCGGCGGGACGAACTGCCTGCGGCGGTCGAGGCGCTGATCGAGGAGACCGAGGAGCGGTGGGCGGATCTGCGCCAGCCGGTGTTCCTGGAGTTCGTGCTGCCGTGGGAATTGCTGAACGAGCCTGTGGAGTGGTGGTCGCGGGAGTCCGACTCCTCGCTGCCGACCCCGCTGGTCCTCGACTACCCGGTGGTGGTGCGGAGCCTGGAACGACTGCAGCGGGGTGCCTGGCACCGGCCGTGGTCGGCCAAGTGGCGGCAGCTGAGCGAGCGTCCGGCGGACAGCCGTTCCCACTGGAGCCGTCCCGGGCAGGAGGGGCCGTACTTCTTCCACCTGGAGCGCGAGCTGAAGGAGGACGGCCAGGCGGTGTGCCTGGTGCTCAGCGAGCCACCGGGCGACGACTCGGGAGCGGGGCGGCGAGAGGTGCTGGCCGGGCTGCGGGCGGGGGTGCCGGCGATGCTCTGGCACCGCGGCGACTGCTCCGACGCGGCCTTCCGGGATGCGCTCGGGGACATTCTGGAGGAGCGGAGCCTCGGCAGTCTGGAGGACCGGGTCCGCAAGTGGCGCAACAAGGCGCTGGCCGCCGGGCCGGACGCCTGGGACGGTCATGTCGGCCGGCACCTCGCGATCCTTTTGGACGACCCCGACCGCAAACCGACCCCGCCCGGTCCGGTGTAGGCCCGCCGTGAACGGCCGGAGGGCCCGGTCGGAGGCCGGGGCCCGTCCGTCAGCCGCACCGGCGCCGAGGCGGCCGCCCGAGCCGCCGGACGGCCTGCCCGACGTCCCGCCCGAGCCGCCGGACGGCCTGCCCGACGTCCCGCCCGAGCCGCCGGACGGCCTGCCCGACGTCCCGCCCGAGCCGCCGGACGGCCTGCCCGACGCCCGCCCCGGGGCGCCGGACGGCTCGGCTCACGCTCATGTTGGGCCGACCGGTTTGTTCTCTCCATCCCGCTTCAAGGGGCCCTTTACCGGCCTTGTCTTTCCTGCGGTCGGGCGACGAAACAGCCGAGGAGGCACCCTTGCGCGGTACAAGGAGCGGTGCCACGCTGATACGGCTGCGCGCCCGTGTCCCATTGCCCGACCCGGTCTCCTCTCACCCCTTCCGGCCTGCCGCCTTGCACCTGCGGCAGTCCACTGGCAGGGTGGGCGCGTGGTCACGCGTGCCCGCGCAATGCGCCTCCCCTCCTTCACCCCGGCGACCAGAGCCCCTGGACGCGCAGAGAGTGCTTATGCGGTGTGACGATGACTCACGAGCAGCGGTGGCGCCGACTCCTGACGCTGTGTCTTACGAGGCTGCGCTCGAGGCCCTGAGCGGGCTCGCCGCACCGGACACCGTCGGGCGTTGTGCCGTGCTGCTGGTCGTGGACGACCACGTCACCATGCGGGTGTGGGACGCCGAGGTCGGCCAACTCAAGCGTGGACTGGGCGACTTGGCTCATCTGGGACCGGTGACGAGCACCGAATTGCTGTGCTCCGACGACACCGAACCGGACCGGATCCGATTGGCCGATCTGCCTCCCGCCAAGGCCGATCACCGGGTGGTGCTGGTGCTGACCGACGGCCTCGCCGCGGGCTGGCGGTCGGGCGCGGTGCTTCCGCTGCTGCGCGAACTCGGCGGGATGGGTCCGCTGGCCGTGCTGCAACTGCCGCCTCAGCGGCTGTGGTTCCGTACCGGGCTGGACGTCCACCGGATGCGGTTGCGTGCCGAAGCGCCGTGGACGCCGAACACCAGGCTGCGCTGGGAGATGCGCACCTCGCCGCTGGAGCCCGTCGACGACGGCGACCCGGCAGGCGTGGTGCCGGTCCCCGTCCTGGAGCTGGCCGAGCGGTCGCTGGCCGGCTGGGTCGATCTGGTGACCGGCCGCAGGCCCGGCTGGCTGGAGATGTCGGGCGTTCGCGCGCGCGAGTGGAAGCGGCGGGTGGACGCGGCACGGGCCGTGCCGTGGATCGACGATGTGCCCGACCCCGCGAGCGCCGTGCCCCCGTGGGAGCGCGTCTCGGAGTTCCGGGCGGCTGCCTCGCCCACCGCGTTCGCGCTCGCCACCCGGCTGGCGGCGGCTCCGCTGACACCGTCGGCGATGCGGGCCGTCACCGGGTCGGTGCCCGGCGCCGGACCGGCCCACCTCAGCGAGCTGCTGATGAGCGGCCTGGTGCGGCCCGCGGGCGGGGACGCCGACCGGGCGGCCGGTGTCGCCTTCGCGTTCGGGCCCAACATCCGCCAGGAGTTATTGGCCCTGTCCCGGCGCCGCGACACCGTGCGGGTGCTGCACGAAGTGCGGTCCCTGCTCGCGGCGGCACAGGGGAGCGGCGAACCTGCCGTCATGGAGGGCACCGACGCTGCCGAGCCCGACGCGACCGACACCGGCCAGCCGTTCGACACCGCCCCCGTGCCGCCCGTCACCCTGAGCAATGTCTCCGTCCTGCGGGTCGAACTCGCGGCGCTGTCCGCCCTTTCCGGGCGGTTCCTCACCCGCGCCGGGCGACTTGCACGGGCGCTCGACGAGTACGACCGCCAGCACACCGTCAGCCTGCGCAAGGGCGGCACGGTCCGCAGGCCCGTCCGGCCGGAGGGGCCGGGGCGTTCCGGGCCCGCCGGCTCACGGGCCCCCGAGCAGTCCGCGTCAGCACCCGGGGGGTCCGGGACCACTTCAGAAGGAGCCACGGCCATGACCACCACGCAGCAGCAGCCGACGGTGGAAGGCGGGCACTCCACGCCGCGGGTCTGGGGCAACATCCCGCCGCGCAACCCGAACTTCACCGGCCGCGTGGATCTTCTCGAACGTCTGGGCGAACGGCTGCGCGAGGGCACGACCACCGTACTGCCCGAGGCGATCCACGGCATGGGTGGTGTGGGCAAGACCCAGCTGGCCATCGAATACGCCTACCGGCACCAGTCCGAGTACGACGTCGTCTGGTGGATCCCCGCCGAGCGCCCCGGACAGATCGGGCAGGCCCTGGTGGAACTCGCCCAGCGCCTCGGGCTCGTCAGCAGCGCGGAGGCCAACATCGCCGGACCCGCGGTGCGCGAGGCGCTGCGCGAGGGGCGGCCGTACTCCCGCTGGCTGCTGATCTTCGACAACGCGGACAGCCCGGAGCGGGTGCGCGAGTACTTCCCGACGGGTGGCAGCGGCACCATCCTGGTCACCTCCCGCAACCGCCGCTGGAGCGTGGTCGGCCCCTCCCTCGAGGTCGACGTCTTCACCCGGGACGAGAGCAAGCAGCTGCTGCGCCGGTCCAGGGCCTATGGCGAGGAACTCACCGATCACGACGCCGACCGTCTCGCCGAGGCCCTCGGCGACCTTCCGCTGGCCCTGGAACAGGCGGCGGCCTGGCGGGCGGAGACCGGGATGCCGGTCTCGGAGTACCTGCGGCTGTTCGAGCACAAGCGCAGCGAACTCCTGGAGGTCTCCCCGCCCGCGGACTACCAGCTGCCGGTCGCGGCGGCCTGGAACGTCTCCCTCGACCACCTGGAGACCCGCAGCCGCACCGCGCTGCGCCTGCTCCAACTGTGCTCCTACTTCGCGCCGGATCCGATTTCACGTTCGATCTTCTCGGGGCTGGGAGCGTCCCAGATCGATCCCGAGCTGGACCGGGCCCTCAACGACCCGATGCGACTGGCCCGTGCCATACGGGAGATCAACCGCTACTCACTCGCCCGTATCGACCACCGGACCAACTCGATCGAGATGCACCGCCTCGTCCAGGCGGTTCTGATCCACCGGATGACCCCCGAGGAACAGCAGCGCATGCGCAATGGGGCTCACACACTGCTCGCGGCAGCCGACCCGAAAGGACCCAACCAGCCGGGCAACTGGCTTCGCTACGCGGAGCTGTACGGCCATGTCATCGCGTCCACCGCCGTCGAGTCCGACCAGCCGTGGGTGCGCGAACTGGTGATGAACGTCGCCAAGTACCTGTGGTACTGGGGTGACCACCCCGTTGCCATCGAGTTCTCGGAGCAGGCCTGGGAGACCTGGCAGCGGCTGTTCGGGCAGGAGGACCAGCAGACCCTGCTGATGGGCTGGTGGCTGGGCTTCCTGTATCTGATGGTGGGGCGCCACGACGAGGCCGCGCAGGTCGTGTCCGTCCTCAAGGACGTCTATACCCGTACCGCTCGGGCCGACCAGGAGGACACCCGCGAGGACGCGCTGGTGGCCCTGAACCTCGAAGCGGCGGTACGACGCCACCAGGGCGACTTCAACGCCGGTGCCGAAGTGGACGAGACGGCCTATCAGCGGGCCCTGCGCGCCTTCGGCGAGGACGATCCCACCACGCTGGTCACCTCCCACAACCTGGGGGTCAGCCTGCGGTTGGTCGGCGAGTTCCGGCGTGCCCTGGAAATCGACCGGAGGACCCACGAGATGAAGGTGCGGCTGTTCGGCCGTGACCATCAGCAGTCCCTGGTGACCGAGGCGAGTGTCGCCGTCGATGTGCGCGAGACGGGCGACTACGTCGGCGCGCGCTCCCTCCAGCAGGCCGTCGTCGAGGGCTACCGGACGACTTTCGGGCCCGAGAACCCCACCACGCTGCGGTGCGTGCGCCAGCTCAGCGAGGCCTGCCGGAAAGAGGGCGACCAGGTCAACGCGCTGCAGCTGGCCCGCGAGACATTCGATCAGTTCACCCTCCGCTACGGCTACACGCACCCGGAGTCCCTGACGTCCGCGCTCGCCCTGTCGGTGGCGCTGCGTCACAACGGTGACCTGGAGGGCGCACTGGAGCGCGGGGTGAAGGCCGCGGAAGGCTTCCGTGCCGTCTTCCGGCCGGACCACCCCCATGTGATGGCCGCGGATGTCGACCTCGCGGTGACGCTGCGGCTGCTGGGCCGGGTGGCGGAAGCCAGAGAGCTGGACGAGGCGGCGCTGGCCTCACTGACGGGGCGCCTCGGGGAGAGCCACCCGATCGTGCTGGCCTGCGCCATCAACCTGGCGAGCGACCGGAGCGCACTGGAGCAGGTGGCCGAGGCCCGGGAACTGGGGGAGCGGACGGTGGCGCTGTGCCGGACCCGGCTGGGCGAGGACCACCCGACCACGCTGGTGGGCTCGGCCAATCTCTCCCTCGACCTCATCGCGCTCGGGGAGGAGGCCGAGGCCGAGGCGCTGCGCGCGGACACCCTGGCGCGGATGGAACGGGTCCTGGACGAGCCGCGTCTGCGTTCGGCCGAGTCCGCCCCTCACCCGGCGACCGTACAGGCCCGGGCCAGGCGGCGCCTCGACTGCGACATCGACCCGATGCCGATGTGAGCCGACCGCTTCACCCTTCGGCCGAGCCGAGCCAGGTGGCGAGGCGGACCGGGTCGGGCGCGGTGCCGGTTGCCCGCAGCAGGGCCCGGTGCACGGCTCGGGCCCGCTCCGGGTGCTCACAGAGCAGGCGGGCCGCCGCCGGGTCGGTGCCCGCCATGGAGAGGGCACGGCCGAGGCCCGCCCAGGCCCCGGCCGGGCAGGGTTCGGCCGCCAGGTGTGACAGATAGGCGCGCCGTGCCGCCGTCGCGTCGCCTGCCGCCAGCTGGGCGTCCGCGGTCAGGGCGCCGGCCACCCTGGCGGCCGTCTTCTCGGCGGTGTCGAGTGAGATCCGGTCGTCGTCCATGTCGGCGAGGCGGTAACGGACCAGCACGGACAGGCTGTCGAGCCAGCGTGCCGACGGGTCGGGCACGATCTCGGACTGCATCGCCGGCGAGGGGGGAGGGGCGGCTCCGGCCAGCCAGGCACGGACGGCGCTGTCGACCGCGGGCGCGGGAAGCCGCCTGTGATGGGCGCGCCAGCGGGCGAGGCGGTCGTCGGCACAGAGCCGGGCCAGCGCCAGACACTCCTCGGGTACCGGCTCGGACAGCCACTGTGCGGTTCGGTTGCGCAATGTGGCCAGCAGGGCCGTGCCGAGCGGGGTGAAGCGCGGGTGGCGGTGTATTTGCTCCATTGCCGTGTGCACATGGATGCGCCACAGGGCGAACTCGAAGTGCGCCAGGGCGCCGCGTTCCGTTGTGGCCGCGCGGTGCCCACGCCAGAACGCGGTGATGCCCACGAACGCGTAGATACCTTGGACCAGGCCGTCGAGAGGCCGCGGGTCGTCTCGCCAAGGCGCGTACCACAGCTCCGGTGATGCACCGGTGTCGCGGGTCAGCAGGGGCGACAGGTGCAGCAGGCTGCCGAGCTTCGTGTGCTGGAACTCGTGTACGAGAGTGACGGCCAGCTGGGTGGCGTCGTCCGGTTCCGAGGCCTCGAGTCCGCCGAACGCGTCCCCGGATGTGACACTACGTGGCCGAAACCTTTCCCTTGGGGCTGTGGGAGTCAGCGACAGCCAGCTTTGGCGCATCGCGTCGGCCGTGGTGGGCTGCTCGTCGAGCAGCATTGTCCAGGCTTGCTCCAGCAACTGCCGCCAGAGTGCCGCGGCCTCGTCGGACAGCGGGTGGGGCTCGGTCGGCAGTGGATAGGTCCGGTAGGGGTCCGTGTCGTCCAGGGCGATGGTGAGCCGCCGGCCCTCGGGACCGACCGAGAGCCGACGCACCGGATGCCAGTGCGGGCCCGGCGAACCGAGCGGATACGGTACGGCGACCGTGGCACCGGGCACCTCCAGCACGGCCTTTCCGCTCTCTGCCCGTACGGTGGCCGTGGTCCACGGATCACTCACCGGCAGCACCGCACAGCCGAGCGTCGGCAGCGGTATCCGGCCGTGCCGTACCGGCACGTCGATGGTGAAGTCCAGACCTGCCCGCAGTCCCGCCGCGGCGGCGAGGGCACCGGCATGGCCGAGTACCGTCCGCAGCGGCGGCTCGTCCACGGACGCCGCGCCGCGGAGCCGACGCAGTACGGTGGCCAGCCACATGCCCGTCTGGGGGTACATCAGGAGTTCCCCGACGACCTGAGGAGTGCGGCACTGCGCCCGGCTGAGCAGGTCCCAGGCGGGGCCGAGGTCAGTGGCGTCGTCGAGCATCCGCAGCAGGAGCAGCCGGCGGCTGCGTTCGGCCCCCAGGAGGAGGTCCAGGGTGTCCGGGCCGCCCTCGCCCCGCATCAGCTCCGTCACACCGGGGGCGGGCAGGCGATGATGCGGCAGCGAGGAATCAGTACTCACGAATCGGCCTCGGGCTCGTCAGTCGAAGCGCATCGCCCCGCCGTCGAGTTGACTGACGCTGGCCAGCTGGTGGTCGATCTGCGGCAGCAGCTCCTGTACCGACCCGGCGAGAACTCGGGCGTCAATGGAGCGCAGTGTGTCAAGAGATACCCCCACGAGAACGACCAGGCTGGACTCCACGTCGGACACAGTCGGCTCCATGGCGGCCAAACCCCTTCCCCCGGCTGTGTTGGATGCTGGCTGCTCACATCCTCCTCATCATGACCCGCCGCACGGACTGTGAAACCCCGCGCTCAGCCGGGCGCGCGATATCAGTCACCGTGCGTCCGGTTCGCGCCGGTGACGCCGGGACAGCTCCGTCGCCTCCCGGTCGAGGACGGCCACCCCGGCCGAGTCACCCTCCAACAGCCTTACCGCTTCGAGGAATTGGTCAAGACTCCCCGGATAGTGCAGACAGGTGCGCAGGATGCCGTACACGTCCGGCCGCAGTATGGGCGAGCGGGGACTCATCGCGGCGACGGACGGGTCGATGCCGGACAGTGTGAGGTCGAGGGTGGTGCGGTTGGCGACGGTCGGCAGCACGACCAACGCGTCGGCCAGACCGGCCAGTTCACTGAGCCGGAGGGTGGAGGGCAGATGGGCGAGGGAGACCGGGGACGGCGAGGTCCCGGCGACCGGGTCGGGCCGGGACAAACCGGCCGGGTCCAGAGGCAGCCCGGCGCATTCGTGCAGGGTGCTGAGTTCGGCCGGGTTCAGCAGCGCGTACCAGTGGCTCACCCTCGTGGCCGCGAGTCGGCCCAGCCCGTCCGCCGGGTGGTGGGCGCTGACCAGACCGACCAGCCGCCCGTCCTGCCAGACGGCCGCCCCCGACATGCCCTCCCACGGCGAGCGCCGTGGGTCCGGGTCGGCGGCCGGCGGGGTGACCGCAAGCTCCAGGGTGCCCTCGCGGCGGTTGGACAGGACCGAGGTGAGACCGTTCGCATGGCAGGAGTCGCGGTACTGGGAGGGCGAACCGTCGTTGAGCGACCGCATCCGGTCGGTGCGCAGCTTGAAGCGGGGAAAGCCCAGTGTGCTGCACGGCAGGTGGAGGTCCGTGTCCGGCAGGTCGCCGTAGACCGGGGGCACGGCAGGTGCCGCGTGCGGGCCGGGCGGCGGGTCGGTGATCTCCAGGAGTGCCAGGTCGGCCTTGTCGGAAGCGAGGGCCACCCGGGTCCGCGCGTTCCACTCGTCGGGACGGTCCGCGTCGAACCTGACCCGCACATCGCCCTGTGTCGAGCCCTGTACGACATGTGCGGCCGTGAGCACCCAGCGCGGGCCCACCCGGTAGCCGGAGCCGCGACGGCCGGGACCCTGGGCGCCGCCGGCCGCCCGGACCATCACCTCCGCCACGCGAAGCGGGTCCAGACCGGGGCGTCCGTCCGGCTCCTGCACCGGACTCAGCCCGTCCGCCCCGGATCGGATTCCAGGCCCTGCAACTCAGCGGCGTGGTAAGAGAGTTCGTGCACGCTCCCGTTCTACCCAGGGGGCGCTGACGTGTCACTCGAATCGGGCGGAATTCCGTGCGGCGGCGGTGAGGTGTGGTGCGGATGCGCTAGGGTCGACCAAGTCGTCTGAATACCGCTGAAAGGTGGTATTCAGGCGTATTCTCCGTCACATCCAGATTTATGCGCGACATAGGGACAGCGATGCAGATGCCGGGAGTCGAGTCCGAGCTGGTCGATCTCAGTGGTGTCCGGCTGGACGACTGGCCCGTCCTGGAACTCCCGCAGGCCGACGCCTCCCTGAGCCGGCTGCTCAGCCGGATCGACGACTCCGAGGGCAGCTTCGGCGGCTACCAGCCGCCGCGCGAAGCCTAGGACCGGGGCCGTGTCGCAGCCCACGACCCCACCCCACGCCCTGCCCGCCACCGCTTTCGACGAACTGCTCTCCGGCGCCGGAGGCACGGACGCCGTGGACAGCCTCCGAGCGAGCGAGCGCAGCTGGCGGCTGCTCGCCATCCGTGCGGTGCTGGACGCCGTCGCGGCGGCGCCCCCGCCGGTCCGGCCCCGGCCGCCGACGCCTGGCGGCTGCTCGTCCGGGCCGGGGCGGCCGACCCCACGGCGGCGGAGACGATGCTGGCCTATCCCACGACCGGCACCTGGGCCGCGCACACCCTGCGCCGACTGCGCGGCAGTGCCGGGGACGACGCACCGCTGTGGGTGCACACCGGTCACCTCCACGCCCTCGCGGCGAGCGCGGCGATCCTTGCCGGACTTGAGTTCCGCACGCACGTGCCGGTGCGGCGCGGGTGGGCGGTGCTGCCGCGACTCGGGGCGATGCCGGTGGACAGCGGTGCCGAGTGGGACATCGCCGACGTGCGTGCCGAAGGAGGGGGACGGGTCACCGTCGCCGGACGGCCCGTTTCCGGTCCCGACTGGCACTCCCTCACCGAACTGGCCGCCGACGGCTGCACCTTGTTCCTCGACGACCTCGACCCCTACCGCACCCTGCGCACCCCCGCCACGCCCGAGCCGCTCCCCGCCGACGACTGGAGAGAACTGTTCACCGAGGCCTGGGGCGTGCTGCGGGAGACAGGGCCCGAGGAGGCCCGGGCCATCGCGCGCGGGCTGGCCGTGGTCGTGCCCCGGCCGCGTGCCGAGCGGTACCGGCCCCACAGCGCCTCCTCCGGCGACGCCTTCGGCGCGGCACTGGCCTCCGTCCCGGACGACGCCGAGCAGTTCGCCTCGACCCTGGTGCACGAGTTCCAGCACAACAAACTCGGCGCGTTCATGCATCTGTTCACCCTCCACGAGGACACCGGCGAACAGCGCCACTACGCCCCCTGGCGCGACGATCCGCGCCCTCTCGGCGGCCTGCTGCAGGGTGTGTACGCCTTCCACGGCGTCACCGGATTCTGGCGCCGACGCGAACACCCCCTCGCGGGCTTCGAGTTCGCCCTGTGGCGGACCCAGGCGGCCCACGCCCTGCACTCGATCGCCGACGCCCCCCAACTCACCGCCCTGGGGCGGAGGTTGGTGGCGGAGCTGACCGCGACTCTGCGGCCCTGGCTTGCCGAACCGGTCGATGCCGGCCCCCTGGCCGCCGCCGAACTCGCCGTCGCCGACCACCGGGCGACCTGGCGGGCGTACCATGTGCGGCCCGATCCGCGCGCGGTCCGTGCCCACGCGGAGGCCCTCGCCCGAGGGGCCGCGCCACCCCGCGACACCCCCGCCCCCAAGCTCGTCCCCGGGCGCCCGGTACGCGGCCTGGACACCCGCGCGGTCCTGCTCCGCCGCCTGCTGGCCGACCCCGACGACGTCCGCCGCCTCGGAGCCGACCCCGGGGCCGTCGTCGAGGGCGCCCGCCCCGAGGATGTCGCCCTGGTCACCGGCCGCGTCGGCGAGGCCCTTGACGCCTTCCGGCACCGTATCGCCCGGGGCTGGGGCGACCCCGAGAGCTGGACCGGCCTCGCGCTGGCCGCCCGCGCTACCGGCGACCCGGCGGGAGAGGCCCTCCTGTCCGCCCCGGAACTCGCCATGGCCTTGTACGCGGAGTCGGAGCGGGACCCGCTGGAGCTGGGCCGCGCCCTCGCGCGGCAGGTCGCCGAGTAGCCCTGCGGTCCCGGTGCGGGCCGGCGTGCCCCGGACATCGGTCACCGCTCGCCGTCGACGTCATCTCCCGAGATCAGGACAGTCCGCTGAGTGCCGTCCGGCGTGACCAGCCTCGGCTGCAACGTGACGTTGATCCGATGGGTCTGTGAAGTCGCCACCTTGCCGTCGGCGTTGGCTTCGACGACCCAGAAACGGACCTTGCCGCCGACTCCCGCCTCGCGGCCCACCGTCACGCTCGCCTCGATCTCCACCGGACCGAGCTCGAACCGCACGGGTCCGGCCGGACCGTTCGTCATCGCGGCATACAGCTCCTGCCGTAACTGCACGATCATGTCTGACAGTTCGATCATGCCTCGCTCCTGGTCGCGACCTCAGTGACCAGAATCGTAGCGACGGCCCGGCCGGAACGAGGTCGGTCAGCGGTTTGCCCGAACGTCATATGGTTTGGTCCGGGATCTGCCAAGCTGAGGCGATGAAGCTGGTGGTGGAGATCCTCGGCACTGAGCAGCCGCACATCGAACTCGACGCCCTGCGTCACGACTTGGCCCGCGACCGGGAACTGCGCCCGCTCGCCGTCGAAGCGCGGCCGGCGCCGGGCGTCGGCGGTGCGATGAGCGGCGTCATCAAGGACCTGGTGATGGTGCTCGGCGCGGGCGGGGTGGGCGCCGCCCTGGTCCAGGCCCTCACCGCCTGGCTGGCGGGCCGTCAGCGGAGCATCACCATGAAGGTGACGTGCGGTTCGCGGAGCGTGGAGTTCGAGGTGCGCCAGGCCCGCGACCACCAGGCCGCCCTGGAGGTGTCACGACAGCTGCTCGAACTTCTCGCCCAGGGCGGCGACGAGCCCTCGGGCGAGGGCCGGCAGCCGTCGGGCGAGGAGGATCAGCTCGTCCCCGGTGGCGAAGCGTGATCCACCACCCGGATCCGGCGAAGTCGCGGGCCGTCCTCATCGGAGTCACCCGCTATGCCGACCCCGACTGCTGGCAGCCCCTGCCCGCGGTCGCGACGAACCTCGCCGACCTCAGGGCGGTCCTCACCGATCCGGACCTGTGGGGCCTGCCACCTGAGCACTGCGATGTGATCGAGGACCCCGAGGACCCCTCCGACGTCCTCGTGCCTGTCCTGTCCGCCGCGAACAACGCCGAGGACACCGTGGTGGTGTACTTCGCGGGCCACGGAGCCATCCACAAGTCCCGGCTCGTCCTGCCGACCGTCTCCTCCACCGGCGACACCCTCAGCGCGCGAAAGATCGAGTTCGCCGAAATCAGCGAGTTCGTCACCGAACGCATGGCCCGCCATGCGGTGATCATCCTGGACTGCTGCTGGAGCGGTATGGCGATCGCCATGTCGGACGTGGAGTCGGTGATGGACCGGGAGATCGAGCCCAGCAGCGCCTACATCCTGACCTCGTCCGCCCGCGACAGTGTCTCGATCGCCGTACCGGGCGAGAAACACACCGTCTTCACAGGCGAGTTGCTCAAGACGCTGCGCGATGGTGTGCCCTCACCGGACCGGGCTCTCACCCTGCGCGCCGTCACGACCGCTGTCGTACGAGGGCTGCGCGAGCGGCGGATGCCCCGTCCCCAGTACAGCCAGGCCGGCCGCGGCGACCACCTCGCCCTCGTCCGCAACCG
Source organism: Streptomyces sp. HUAS 15-9 (assembly GCF_025642155.1). NCBI lineage: Bacteria > Bacillati > Actinomycetota > Actinomycetes > Kitasatosporales > Streptomycetaceae > Streptomyces > Streptomyces qianjiangensis. The sequence continues at coordinate 7,542,729 of NZ_CP106798.1, forward strand.
TCAGTGGCGTCCCCCGCCGGACCCCGGCCCCGATTCCGCCGGGGCGGCCGACACCGCGACGCCGGACGCGGTGAGCGTCCCGGGCTCCAGTTGCGTACTGCGGCGCTACCCCGAGCAGTTCGACCCCGTCGAGCCGGACGGAGCCCGTATCACTCCGAGCCTTCTGCTGCGGGCCGACCGCGCCGTCGTCCCCTTCCACGGCCGGGAAGCCGAACTGGTGCACTTCGCCATCTGGCGCGAGGGCGGCGGCGCGCGCCTCGGGGTCCTGTACGCCGGTGGCGGCCAGGGCAAGACGCGCTTCGCCCGCCATCTGGCCGAGGAATGGGCGAAGGAGGGATGGCAGGCCTGGCACGCCGTCCGCCGCCCGAAGCAGGTTTCCGTGCTGCGCGAGGCCACCGGGGTCCGTTGGCGCTCCGGTGGCGCGGGGACACTCGTCGTCGTCGACTACGCCGACCGGTGGCCGACCGAGGAACTGAGTGCGCTGCTGGAGTTCGTCGCCTCGTCCGGTTCCGGCCCCTTACGGGTCCTGTTGCTCGCCCGGATGACCGGTCACTGGTGGACCGCCCTCACCTCGCGTCTGCCGTCCGTCATCGCCCTGCACAACGCCGTCGCCCTCACCTCGCACACCCCTGACCCGAGCCACCGGCCCGCGGAGTTCCAGACCGCGCGCGAGGGCTACGCCCAAGCCCTCGGCATCCCCATCGACCGAGTGCGCCCCAAACCCGTCGACAGACAACCCGACTGGACTCTGCGCGACTTCTCCCTCGTCCTCACGGTGCACATGGCGGCCCTGGTGGACGTGCTGGCACAGCTGTCCGGTACTCCCGCCCCCGTCGATCCGGTCGCCGTGTCGGCGGACCTGCTCGCCCGTGAGCGGGCCCAGTGGGAGGACGTCCTGGGCCACCGCGACTTCCGCGGGCTCACCCTCGACCAGGTCAGACGGGCCGTCTTCGTCGCCACGGTCACCGGCGGACTGCCGGTGCGACAGGCGCGCAAGGCCCTGCGTCGCGCCGGCATCAGGGGCGACGAGGTCATCGACCCGCTGCTCAACCTCCACCGTCAGTGCTATCCGCCCCTCGACGGCGCCCAGAGCGCCGTCCTGGAGCCGCTGTACCCGGACCGGCTGGGCGAGGACTTCCTGGCGCTCACCATCCCCGGCCACAGCGCGGACTACCCCGCCCAGATGGAGGCGCAGGAACTCGCCGAACGGTTGCTTCTCCCGTCGGACTCCGAAGTCGACGGGCCGCCCTGGACGCCGTACGCGATGACCATGCTCGCGGAGACCTCACGCCGCTGGTCCCATGTCGCGAGCGCGGTCCTGCATCCGCTGCTGCGGGACCACCCGAAGCTCGCGGTGCGCGCCGGGGGCACCTTCCTCGCCACCTTCGCCGAGACCACCGAGCACACCGACCTGCTGGTGCGGATCCGCGCGGAGCTGCCCAGACACCGCGGTGCCGACCTCGCGGTCGGAGTCGCCGCGATCGACCGCCGCCTCGCCCCCTACGACGCGGACCGGGCCACCACGGGCGTGGACCTTGCCCGCAGCGCCGACGAACGGGTCCGCTCCTACTCCCGGGCGGGCCAGTCGTACGAGGCTCTCCGTGAGGCCGGCCGCGCGGTCGACGCATGGCGTGTGCTGGCCGAGCACCATCCGGCCGCGTACCGGGCGGCCCTGGCGAGCGCCCTGGCCACGCTCGGATCGCTGGAACTGGGCGACGGACAGACCGAGAAGTCGTGGGAGTCCGTCGACGAGGCGCTGCTGCTCGTCGAGCGGACCGAGGAGCCGGCGCTGAAGCCGACCGAGCGCTCCCGCATCCTCGTGAACATCGCGAGCGTCCTGCATCAGGCGGGCGACGACGAGAGGCGTGCCTCGGCCGTCCGGCTGGCGGAGGAGGCGGTGAAGACCTTCCGCGCGGCCGGCCCGGGATCCGACCGGCGGCACGAGGCCGGGCTCGCGGACGCGCTGTCGGTGCTGTGCGCGGCGTACGGCGGCGTGGGTGACATACCGAAGGCGCGGGAGGCGGGCGACGAGGCGCTCGCGATCCTGGGGCAGCTGCACGCCGGGGGAACGTCCGGCTTCGAGGAACTCAGCGAGGTCCTCGACCTGCTGGGCCGCCTCGCCGCCGATGCGGGCGACCTGCCGACCGCGCTCAGACGGGGCAGGGCCGCGGTCCGCACCCGTGCGCTGCTCGCCGCCGAGAACCCCGCCTTCGAGGAACGCCTCGCGCAGTCGCTGTGCAATCTCGCCGGCTACCACTCCGACCTCGCCCGGCGCGTGTCCGACCCGAGGGAGCACGACAAGGCCGTGGCCCATGCGGAGGAGGCACTGCGGAGGCTGCGGGACCGCCTCGGCCCCGCAGCCGACAGATCCGACGCCGGCGTGCGTGCGGTGGCCGGAGTGCTCGTGAGCATCCTGAGACGGCGCAACCCCGCGGACCCCAGGGCGGACGCCCTGGGGCAACGCCACGGCCTGGCCGGCTGACGGCCTCAGCCGACCCGCGAACCGGGCGAACCGGCTGAGCCGACGGGGCCCGCGTCCCAGAAGCGGTCCTCCTCCGCGGCGGCCGCGTACCCGAAGTCCCACAGGCACACCAGGCTGCGGTCCTCCACCGCCGCCTCCACCTTCGCGACGACACTGGACAGGAACCACGGCAGCGTCGGCTGCCCCGCGGACCACAGATCGGCGAACTGCCGTCCCGTGTCCTCCCGCAGCAGCAGATCGGCCATCGGACGGGTGCACACCACCAGCAGCTCCCGGGGCAGGGTCTCCACCAGGGCACAGTTCACCGCGGTGTTGTCCGGCAGCGGGCCGGCCGTCGCGCCCGCGGCTCCCGCCGCGGCGAACACCTGTTCCCAGCGCCCCTTGCGCAGCCGCAGCACGGACCCGTCGCCGACGCCGAACACGAGATGTGTCCGGGACTTCCCGTCGTCCAGCGGGGTCAGCACGGCCGTCACCCCGGTCGCGGTCGCCCGCTCCGCGGGCGATCCGTCCAGGGCGAGCCACCCGCGCTGCTTGCCCTCCACCTCGACGGCCCGGCCGACACTGCGCAGGGCGAGCCGCAGTACCGCCTGCGCCTCCGGCGGAACGGGATCGGTCGCCGGGCCGTCCAGCGCCGCGGCCAGGACGTCCGCGCCCCGCACCACCTGCGTCTCCAGCGCCCGGCACACATGCGCCGCCGCGGACTGCGACCACGCGCCGTCCGGTGCTCCGGCCGCAACCGTACTCAGCAGATGGCGCCGGCCCCGCGCCGTGGGCATCCGCAGCAGTACGGCGTCGCGGCGGTGCTGCTGCTCCCGTCGGTGCCGGTCTCCGCACGTCGACACCGCGCGGACCACCACCGCGCCCAGATCGGCACCGTCGACGACGCTGTCGGCCACCGCGTCGGCACTCAGCGAGGGGTGCTGGGGCATCACGGGCAACAGGTCGCGGTGGCTCGACAGCGGCTGTGCGGAGGCGCCGCCGGGATCGATCAGACTGCGGATGCGGTCGAGCTGTGCCCGCATGCCCGGATGGCTCATCTGGGCGCTGTCGCGCGGCAGCGCGCGCTCTTCCGCCAGCTTCCGCCGGGACGCCTCCTCGCCCGCCATTCGCTGCGCCTCGTCACGCTGCGACCGGATCTCGGACACCTGATCGGACAGCCGCTTGTGGTCCTTGCGGAGGCGTTCTTGTTTTACCGTCAGTTTGCGGTGCCGCTCGGCGAGTTCATCCCGTGCGACCGCCAAGCGGTCGCGTTCAGTGGCAAGTCGGTCCCGCTCCGCCAGGAGTCCGTCGCGACCACTGCCGAGATCGTCCCGTTCCGTCAGTGCCTCGGCCAACGAGTTCTCGAGCAGCGCCACCCTCGTCCGCGCAGTGTCCCGCTCCCGGACCGCGTCCTCGGCTTCGGCCCGGGCGCGCCGGAGCTCCTGGGCGATGTCCGCCGGCGGCAGCGCCGCCTCCAGGCCGGCGATCTCGTCCCGCAGCTGCCGGCGTTCCCGGCCGAAGACGTGGCGCAGCCGCCAGAGCAGGGCCAGGGCGCCCGCGAGGAGCGCGCCGAGGGCGGTGAGCAGGGCATTCACAACCGTCATCTCGTCCTCCCGGACAGCCTCGTCATCTCGTCCTCCCGGACAGGCTCGGCTGCTGGACGACGACCACACCGAGGCCCTTCTCCTGGGAGCCGGTGGGGCGTACCAGGGCGTGCAGCACCCACTGGACCAGTGGGGCCGAGGGCTGCGCGGGCCCCGGGAAGTTCTCCCCGACGGTGAACCGCGACACCTGGTCACGATCGATGAACTTCATGTTCTGGTGCGGGAAGAACTCGTAGCCGGCGCGCGGTGCGGAGCCGGCCAGGTCCGCCCAGGGCGCGATGCGCCACTGCCACCACCAGCTGTCCAGCGCGGCGACGGTGGGCCGCAGCACGGAACCGACCAGAGCGTCGAGGTCGTACTCCGCGCGGAACGTGCCGTCCGTCATGAGCCTGCGCAGTCGCTCCTCCAGCAGCGTGGTGAAGTAGTCCTGGTCGACGGGCCCGGCGACCTTGCCCTTCCAGCACAGCACCAGAGCGGAGTCGAGCGCGGTCAGCCGCAGGATCTGCCCGGCCCGCACCGCCCACACCCGCCACCGTTCGTGCCGCGGGTCCGGCTCGCCCGCCCGAGCCGCGGCGGCCAGGGCGGGCGGCAGGGAAGCCGGCAACTCCCCTTCCGTGTCGGGCCGGACGGCCAGTCGCTCCTCCGTGCAGTGACCCGGCAGGGCCGGAATGATGACGCTCGGGTCCCCGGGAGCCCTGGCCGTGCTCCATTCGGACGTGAACCGGATGTCGTCCTCGGCCGCCGAGCGAGCCGTCTGCCAGAGGTCGTCGCGCCATCGGTCCATCTGCTCGGCCGGAAGATGCAGCAGGGCCATGTGCGCGGCGCACCAGATCTCCTGGATCGTCGTCGGCTCCGCGACACCTGCCCAGCCCTTCGGCCTCAGCTGCGGGATCGGCGCGTCCAGCCACGGCTTGGCGTCCGGGTCCTTGTACAGGCTCTCGAACCGTTCGGCCAACGCCCCCCGCAGCCGCTCCGTATGGTCCACCGGCAGCGGCGGATAGGTGGGCTTGGGCGGCGCGGCGGGTTGCCCGGCCGTGCTCGCCGCCCGCGGGGCGGGGCCGTCCTCCTGCGGCGGGAGGCCGGCGTCCTGCCCCATGGGATCGGGTCCGTCGGACCGGGCCGATCCGGTGCGGGCGGGGAGAACCGGTGAAGGCAGGGGGTCCGTGTCCGACCCGTCCGCATCGGCGTCAGTTGCCGGGACGGCCTCGGCCGTGTCGCCCGCCCCGTGCCGCACGGTGGGTTCGGCCGGGGAGTTCGGTGCCGACGTGGTCCGTCGGGCGGCCGGCTGTGTTCCGCGGCCCAGCCGGTGGGCGAGCAGTCCTACGGCGCTCAGCGCGTCGTAGGCCAGCACCTGGGCGCGCTCGGGGTCGGCGCTGAGCCGTTCGTCGTGCAGGTGCGCCGCCATCCGCGCGCAACAGGCGCGCAGGCCGTCGATGAGCACGTCCCGGCTCGCGGACGGCAGGTCCGCCAGCTCGGTGACGGCGGCCGAGAAGGACCCGAGGAGGTCGCCGACGTCCGCCGGGACGGCCGGGGCCGTGCTCCGTCGCCGGACCGGAGGCGCCGCGGCGAGTGCTCCGGTGTCGTCCATCAGTGCTCTCCCGTCAGGGGATTCCAGAGGTCGTTGAAGTCGGGGCGGCCCTCGTCCATACGGCGCCGGTAGACCCGCCCGGGGAACCGCTCCACCTCCGGCAGGTGCCTCGTCTCGGCGAAGGGCACCGCGCCACGGAACACACGGAGGTGCCCGCGGGCGTCGAGCGTCGCCATGTGGAGGCGCTGCGGGCCGTTGGAGGCGGCGTCCAGGACCGCCAGGCTCTCCAGCTTCCGCGTGTTGCCGCTGCCGTCGTCGAGGTGGAACTCGTACTGCCGGCCGATGGGCGGCACCGGTATCACGGCCCTGCGGCCGGGGACGGTGCGCTGGGTGCCGTCGCGGTCCGGGTGGAAGACGTCCGGGAAGTACTCCTCCTCGGAGGATCCGGCGGCGGGCCGGGGGAAGACCTCGACGAGCGCGCCGCCGGCGTCCGGGACGCACAGGCGTCCGGGCAGGCGGCAGCGGCTGACCTCGGGGTCGAAGTGGGCGTCGGGGATGAGGCCCGCGAGCGGGAGGTGGTGGCTCTCGGAGTCGACGTAGTAGTGGGGGGTGCCGGCGCAGATCAGGATCTGGGGCACGAGTTGCTGGTCCACCTCGATCAGGTACTTGGCCCGACGGCCGCTCCAGACCGGTGCCGACAGGTCCAGCCGGTCCCGGGCCGCGGCCAGCGCGAGGTCGAAGCTGCCCCACTGGATGGACCGGGAGACGGAGGTGAAGCGGTGCAGTTCGAGCAGCTCGGGCAGTTCGTTCCACCGGCGCGAGCGGATGCCGCGGGTGCCGACCTCGTCCAGTTCGACGAAGGGTTCTCCGGCCCGTAGCAGGACGAACCGGTTCCCCGCCTGGCCGAGCGGTCCGAGGTCGCAGGGCAGGCTGGCGAACAGACCGTGGGTGACGATGTCCAGTTCGCTCATGTTCTGCCGCTTTGCCGCGCCGACCACGCCCGCGCGCTTGCTGATGGCATGGGCCCAGGCCGCGCCCAGGGAAGTGGCCTGTTTGGCCGCGAACCCGGTCTCGATGGCCAGCGCGGTGGGGTTCCAGCCGAACTTGCGCCGTGAGCCCGCGTCCGCCCGGGTCAGCACGTCCGCGATCGTCTCCTGGACCATGGGCATGCTGCTCGTCCGGCCGGAGATGACGACCTGATCGAGCACGGGCGGGAACGCCGCGACCCGGCCTGTCTCGGTGGCCCCGGCGTCGACGTCCCACTCGCGTTCGAAGGTGCTGCGCACCAGATCGGCGCCCATCTCGGCGGCCCGTTCCAGCACCGGTCGCATCAGTCGCCGGAACTGCCCGGGGTCCAGCGGCAGATCACCGGTGGGATTGCTCAGCGGCACGTCCGCGCTCTGCACGATTTCGTGCACATCGTCCTTCCGCAGCACCGGGGGTTCGGCGGGATCGGCCGCCCCCATCAGGCACTTGGTCCGCTCGGCCAGCTGCCACAGCGCGTGGAACCGGTCCCGGGCGAGCTGGGGCTGCAGGGTCGAGGCGTCGTAGCGTGTCGGGATGCAGCGGTCGAGCACCTCCTTGATGTCCGCGCCCACCACCGATTCCAGTTGCCGCCCGGCCTGTTCGGCGACCTGGGCCGCCAGCGACCGGCGGTTCGGCGGGGTGCCGCCCGGGGGTTCCCACAGGGTGTCGACGAGCACGGCCTTGAGCCAGTAGAAGACCTGGAGCGTGAGCAGGTCGCCGCCGAGCTGCTCATGCCCCGTGGAGCCGAGCAGCAGGGGCTCCAGCCGGTAACGCCGGCCCAGGAACGCCGGGTCGCCGCCGGGCCGTTCCGGTGTGACGTCGGTGAGGACCAGCCTGAGCAGGGCGATGTCCGTGGTGCCGCCGCCGATGTCGATGACCAGCATGGTGCGGTGCCAGGTCGCGGGCAGCACCGGAACCCGGCGCTCGCGCGCGGCCTCGTCGTCCGGCCCCGCCGCGGACCGCGCGGGCAGCACCCGTACGACGCGGCGGGACCGGGCGCGCAGTGCCTCCAGGCCCAGGTTGAGATTGCCCGACAGCTCGCGCATGACGAAGAACAGACCGGCGGCGAGCCCTTCGTCGTAGTCCATCACCACGACCTGGGCGTTCAACGCCTTCTTCACCAGCGTCAGCAGCCGGTCCTTGACCTCCGGCAGGGCGGTGGTCGGATAGGTGACGACGACGGTCTGCACGGTACTGCTGTCGGTGGCCGAGTCCCTGGTCAACTCCTCTGCCGCGCTGACCAGTTGGAGGTACATGTGCTGGGTGAGATGGATCGCGCTGAGGTCCGAGCCGGGGACGTCGCCGGGCCGCAGCCGCATGACCTGACGTTTGAGCCCGGTGATCGCGGCGGGCGCGTCGACGAGCTGGAACCGGCGCCGCTCGGGGGCCCCGGCCGGGCCGTCGGAGTCGTCCTCCAGCAGGGCGCTGGCCGGCGCGTAGGTGAGTTCGGCGTTCTTCCCCTGGAACTGGACCGGACGCAGTGAGTGCATCCGCAGCGGTGGCGTGTCGGTGACCCGGGAGTAGCCGCGGTGCAGCCGGGGGACCAGCCACTCGCGCAGTCCCGCGTCCCCGTGCTGGCGGATCTGCTCCACCGCCAGGAGGAGGGCGTCCACCGCGTCCGGGTTCTCCTCGCGCATCAGGTCCAGGGCCTCGCGTCCGCCGACGGTCTCCCCGGAGCCCAGGCGCACCTGAGAGGCCAGCAGGTTCTCGACGGCGGCCCGGTACGGGGCGGGCCAGTCGGGCCGCGGGTCGAGCAGCTCGCCGAGCATCGTGCCCAGTGCCTTGCCCTGGGCGGGGTCGACCGGGAACTGGGTGACCTTGGCGGCGCTCTGCAGCGTGACGGTGGAGGCGGTGGTGCCGAAGTCGACCACCACGAACTCCTGGAAGTGCCGGTCGGACGGTTTGCGCAGGGTCAGGAACTCCGGGAGCGACGACTCCTCCTGCCCGGCCGTGGCCTCCGGTTCCTCCTGCGGCGGCCGGAACTCCAGCAGCACGGTGCCCTGGACGATGTCGCGGCCCGCCTTGCTCTGGTAGTCCAGCTCCCAGGTCACGTCGACGCGCACCGGGAGACCGTTCGCCCATGCCTCGTCCGGCCGCGCGGCGGACCCGGACAGCAGGAAGGAGGTGTCGAGGAAGGCGTCCCTGGACAGCACCGTGTCGGCCAGCATGTGCTTGGTGGACGAGTGCGCGGGCAGCCAGGCCGTCCGCAGCGCCTGCTCGAGCCGGGGCGGCAGTACCGAACCGTCGCCCGGGCGCATCGAGAGCCTGCCGGGAAGCGTGGTGTTGAAGTACGGGTTGTCGTGGGCGGCGTCCAGCCGCAGCGTGACCATGGGCAGCGGATAGCGGCCGTCCTGGGCATGGAGGACGAACTCCCGGGAGCCTCGGGAGCGGACGTACGGCGACTTGGGGCCGTCCGTGGTGTCCGGCACGTCGAACGAGAGCACCAGCTCGGGCATCAGGCCTTCCTCCAAGTCCTCATCAGCACGTCGACGGGCTGGTCGCCGCGATCGTCGGCGTGACCCGGCCCACCTCCCGGGCCGTCGGACGGCGCCTCGCCGTGGGATGCGTGCCGGGCACCGGAAGTGCCGCGCGGCGGGCGGATGTCATGATCGGCGAGCACCCACTGCGCCGTCTTCTCGTAGAAGGTGTGCAGTACGTCGACCCGGCCGGACAGCAGCCGGTTGAGGCGCTCGGTGACGACGGCCGCCGCCGCGTCGGCGGTGTACTGCCGCAGCCGCGCCACGATGAGCGGATGGCGTTCCTGGCGCTCGGTCATGAGCTCGCCCTCCGGCATGGCGTGGTGCCAGGGCAGCGCGTGGTCGGCCAGTCCCGGGAAGCGGTCGGCCGGGCTCTCCCGGGGGCCGGTGTCCTGGTGGTGCTGGCGGCGCTGGTCGTCGACGACCTCCGCGGGGTGCAGCGCGGTCCACAGCTGCGTGAGCCGGTTCTCGACCTCCTCCGGGTCGCCGAGGTGGCTCAGATAGACCTCGCTCAGCAGGGGCAGTGTGCCGGGCTCCTCGAACCAGGAGCGCAGTGCCTCGAACTCGGCCTCCCACCTCTCCTGCCAGGCGCCGAGCCAGGTGTCCAGCCGCTCCCGGTCCCGGTCCGTGTGGCCTTCCACGAGGGCGGCGAAGCGTGTCATGTACCCCTTCGTCGTGTCGGTCGAGCGGACCCCGGTGGCCGGGGCGGGCGCGCTGACCCGGCCGGGCAGCACCTTGCGGAACTCACCGGCCGGGCGCGGCGGCGCGCTGCGCGACACCAGACCGTTGTCGTCGTTTCGGGCCCGTTGCAGCAGCAGGTCCCACTCGCCCCACTCGTACACCGCCTGCCGGACCTCGGCCGCGGCGCCGGCCAGGCTCAGCGGCGGCGTCGCGGTGACGTCCTGCGGAACGGTGGTGCGCAGCTCGTCGAGCTCGGCCATGAGGGTGGCCAGCAGTCCGCGGTACTGGCCGAGGCGCTCGGTGAGTTCACGGAACTCCGCGGAGGTGGCGACCGTGGGTCCGGTCTCCTGGCGTACCTGGTACTGCAGGGCGCGCAGCGCGTCCCACAGCTTGCGCCGGGAGCGCTCGGCGAGCTCCTGCTTGAGGGCCACGCCGTTGGCTCTCAGATGCTCCTCGATCAGCCGGTGCAGTTTGCGCACGCCGCCGTCGTCGGAGACGGCGCGCAGCCGGTCGGCCCAGTGGCCGTGCGGGGCGAGGGACTGGAAGCGGTCGGCCAGCGCGGTCCACCCCGCGCCGCCGCCCTGTTCGTCGCGTGCGTCCAGGGCTCGCTGGGCGTCCTCGATCCGGGCCTGCGAACCCGGTGACAAGGCGGCGTAGGGCAGGCCGTAGCGGCGGATCGCGGTGATCGCGGAGGTCAGCACCACCGCCTCCTCGCGGCCCCGGACGAACTTGTCGGAGTGGACGTGGATGGCGTTCAACTCGTCCGAGGAGTGCAGCAGTTCGGTGGCGTCGACCGCGGTCTCCGGCGCGCCGGGCACCGGGACCTGGTCGAAGAAGCTCGCCGCGACCAGGGCGGCCTTGCCCAGCACCTCGGTGCTGCGGCCGTCCTGGGTCAGCATCCCCCAGAAGCTCTCGACACCCTGGGTGCCCGCGCGTCGGGCGTCCAGCACCACGAGGATGGTGTGCACGTCCGCGAGTTCACGGCGGCTGAGATGGGTGTCGCGGCCGTACGAGCCGGCGCCGCCGATGCCGGGGAAGTCGAGGAACTGCACCTCGTGGTCGGCCAGCAGTTCGTTCAGCTCCCAGTGCTCGGGGGAGACGTACACGTCCTGCACGACGCGCTCGATGAGGTCGAAGCTGCGGCTGAGCGCCTCGGTGTCGTTCCTGATCTCGTCCGGAGTGAACGGCTGGACGCGGCGCAGCGGGAGACTGGCCGGGATCCGCTCCTCGACACCGTGGTCGAGGGCTTCGCGCAGATGCTTGGAGGGCAGCCGCTGGACGGTGCCCATGACGCCGTCCTGACTCAGCCAGGCGTCGCGGATCCGGCACAGTTCGGCGGCGGCCGCGCGGTGTGTGGAGGCGATGCGCAGCGGATCCACGAGCGGCTCGGGCTGTCCGGGGCCCTGTTCCGGCCACAGGCAGCCGACCCACTGGTCGAACAGGGTCCAGCCCTCGGGGCTGTTGAGCGGGTCCAGGCTGCGCAGGACCGCGCCGGCGACGAGTTCGGGGTGCTCGTGGTCGAGTCCGTCGGCGAGTTCGTCGAGAACGGTCCGTACGCATTCCCCCAGGCGCTTGGCCGTGAGGTAGTGGATCTCGGCCGTCGGGTCCGCGTACGTCTGCTGCGGACGGCCCTCCTCGTCGCCGGCCGGCTGCCGCCGCAGTCGTAGCACCGTGATGTTGCCGGTGGCCTTGCGGTTCTCCACCGGCAGCAGGTCCGACTTGCCCAGCAGCGTGCCCAGCAGCAGGGACTTGCCGACCGAGAATTCGCCGACGACCCCGAAGGTGACCGGCTGCGCCGCGCGGGCGTCCAGCTCCTTGGCAAGCGCCTGCACCGCCGAACGTTGCTCGTGCGCGTCGGTCCGCTGCTCGCCGAGCATTTTTAGCGTTTCTCGGGCAAATGCCCGCATTTCGGGCAGGGTTAACTGGTCGGCCATGGTCGTGGATCCCCCTCGTACGAAGAGCGCGCGCTGACGCTCTGCCCCCGATGTGCTCATCCGGCGCCGCTCGTCGCGGCGGCGTGAGGGTACCTATTAGGCCAGAAAGCGGCCGTCCGGGAGCATGCAATGCAAAAAGACGCCAATATGATCTTTTCTGCTGACTCTGGGGTCAGTTCCGCTCCGTCGGGGCGGTGCCGATGTCCCCGAAGCGCTTACTTGGTGAGGACTTGGCCCCGCGTACCGTCGGGTGTCACATCGGCGCCATCGCACCCTTCCCTGACGTTTGCTGCTCTTGGAACACTCACACCGCGCACGATCCGTCATCATCACGGCCATCCCGCACATCAGGATGAGAGGTTCCTCGCTCATGCCCGAAGTCAACCGGCGCCGATTCTTCCAACTCGCTGGCGCCACCACGGCGTTCACCGCGCTCTCCGGCAGCATCCAGCGCGCCGCCGCGCTGCCCGCGAACCACCGCACGGGATCGATCGAGGACGTCGAGCACATCGTCGTCCTGATGCAGGAGAACCGCTCCTTCGACCACTACTTCGGCTCGCTCGGAGGCGTCCGCGGCTTCGGCGACCCCCGCCCGGCGGTGACCCGGCAGGACGGCAAGCCGGTCTGGTACCAGTCGAACGGCACCAAGGACCTGCTGCCCTTCCACCCCGACGCCGACGACCTCGGCATGGCCTTCATCCAGGACCTGCCGCACGGCTGGAACGACGGCCACGCGGCCTTCGACGGCGGCAAGTACGACAAGTGGGTGCCGTCCAAGGGCTCCACGACGATGGCGTACCTGACCCGCGACGACATCCCGTTCCACTACGCGCTCGCCGACGCCTTCACCATCTGCGACGCCTACCACTGCTCGTTCATCGGCTCCACCGACCCGAACCGCTACTACCTGTGGACGGGTTACACCGGCAACGACGGCCAGGGCGGCGGCCCCGTCCTCGGCAACGACGAGGCGGGCTACGGCTGGACGACCTACCCCGAGCGCCTGGAGCAGGCCGGCATCTCCTGGAAGATCTACCAGGACGTCGGCGACGGCCTCGACGCGAACGGCTCCTGGGGCTGGATCCAGGACGCCTACCGCGGCAACTACGGCGACAACTCGCTGCTGTACTTCAAGCAGTACCAGAACGCCCGGCCCGGCGACCCGCTCTACGACAAGGCCCGCACCGGCACCGACGCCCGCAAGGGCGAGGGCTTCTTCGACCGGCTCAAGGCAGACGTCAAGGGCGGGAAGCTGCCGCAGATCTCCTGGGTCGTCGCCCCCGAGGCCTTCACCGAGCACCCCAACTGGCCCGCCAACTACGGCGCCTGGTACATCGCCCAGGTCCTCGACGCGCTCACCGCCGACCCGGCGGTGTGGGCGAAGACGGCCCTGTTCATCACGTACGACGAGAACGACGGCTTCTTCGACCACATGATCCCGCCGTTCCCGCCGGCCTCCGCGGACCGGGGCAGGTCCACCGCCGACGCCGGACCGGACCTCTTCAAGGGCGACGCCGGCCATGTGGCCGGACCCTACGGTCTGGGCCAGCGTGTGCCGATGCTCGTCGTCTCCCCGTGGAGCAAGGGCGGTTTCGTCTGCTCCGAGACCCTCGACCACACCTCGGTCATCCGCTTCATGGAGCGCCGGTTCGGCGTGCACGAGCCGAACATCTCGCCCTGGCGGCGTGCGATATGCGGCGATCTGACCGCCGCGTTCGACTTCTCCCGCAAGGACACCCGCCCGGTCGCGCTCCCGGACACCGACGGCTATCAGCCGCCGGACCGCGACCGGCACCCGGACTACGTCCCGACCCCGCCCGCCGAGGGGGCCCTGCCCCGGCAGGAACGCGGCCGCAAGCCCACCCGCCCGCTCAAGTACGCCCCGGTCGTGGACGGTTCGGCGGACAGCGCGGCAGGGAAGTTCACGCTCACCTTCGCCTCCGGAGCCAAGGCCGGCGCCGCGTTCCTGGTCACCTCCGGCAACCGCACCGACGGGCCCTGGAGCTACACCACCGGGGCCGGCAAGACGGTCGCCGACACCTGGAACTCCGCGTACTCGAACGGCTCGTACGACCTGACCGTGCACGGCCCCAACGGCTTCCTGCGCGTCTTCAAGGGCCCGGGCAAGGCGGCCGGACCCGAGGTCACCGCGCGGCACAGCGGCGACCACGTCGAGCTCACCTTCACCAACAAGGGCTCGCGCACCGTCGAACTGAAGCTGGTCAACGGCTACACCGGCCGGCCCCTGACCTTCCAGGTGCGGCCGGGCGCCAGGGTGCGGCACGCCGTCGACCTCGCGGCGAGCGGGCGCTGGTACGACCTCACCGTCACGTCCGCCGACGACCCCGCCTATTTGCGCCGGTTCGCCGGACATGTCGAGAATGGGTGCCCCGGTGTCAGTGACCCCGCGATCCTCACGGCGTAACAGGGCGATGAATACCGCATCGTGGGGACTGGTCAGCCACTGGTCGGCTCAGGGTAGTGTGCCCCGGTGACCACGCAATCGAACACTCCTGCAGGCTGGTACCCCGATCCCCACGGGGCAGCCCAGACGCTCCGTTACTGGGACGGCGCGCAGTGGACCGACCACACCAGCCCGGCCCGGCAAGGCACTCAGCAGGCGCCTCCGCAGGCCGCCGTTCCGCACCAGGCGGGCGGCGACGCGAAGGTGCAGCGTCAGGTGCAGCAGCAGGCCGGGGTCGCCGCGGGCGGCCCCGGCGGCGGCACCCTGTTCACCGAGCCGGTCCTGGTGGTGAACCAGAAGGCCAAGCTGATCGAGCTGACCAACGAGTACAAGGTCATGGATCAGAACGGCAACCAGATCGGCTCGGTCACCGAGGTCGGCCAGGGTGTGCTCAGGAAGATCCTGCGGTTCGTCTCCAGCCTCGACCAGTTCCTGACGCACAAGCTGGAGATCCGCGACGCCTACGGCCAGCCGCAGCTGCTGCTGACCCGGCCGGCGAAGTTCCTCAAGTCGCGCGTGATCGTGTCGCGGCCCGACGGTTCGCCGGTGGGCGAGATCGTCCAGCAGAACATGATCGGGAAGATCAACTTCGCGATGAACGCGAACGGCCAGCAGGTCGGCGCGATCAAGGCGGAGAACTGGCGGGCGTGGAACTTCGCCATCGTCGACCACGCGGACAACGAGGTCGCCCGGATCACCAAGACCTGGGAAGGCCTCGCCAAGACGCTGTTCACGACGGCGGACAACTACGTCCTGCAGATCCACTACCAGCTCCCCGAGCCGCTGCTGAGCCTCGTGGTGGCGACGGCGCTGACCGTCGACACGGCGCTCAAGCAGGACTCGCGGGGTCTGGGCTGACCCAGCCGGGCAGAGGCAAGCGTAACGGCAACGGCGGCCGGTGCGTGCGGGATCCGCACGCGTCGGCCGCCGCCTTTGTGTCGTTGCGGGCGAGTCGCTACAGCGCGGTGAGGTGTCCGCGCTCCGGTCGCCGCGGCACCAGGGCCGGTTCGGGCGACGCGGTCCCCCGCTCCAGTGCGAGCACCGCGGCCACGGGATGCTCCTCGTCGCTCGCGTCCGGCGCGGGTGGCTCCCGGGTCAGCAGCACCACACCCCAGGACGCCAGAACCGCCCCGGCCAGGGCCAGGAGCGCGCCCGCCGCCCCGCCCCGGAGGCCTTGTCCGAGCAGCGTCAGGCCGATCACCGCGGCCGCCACCGGGTTGGCGAGCGTCACCACCGCCAGCGGGGCGCCGAGACCGCCGCGGTAGGCCGTCTGCGACAGCAGCAGCCCGCCGGTGGCGAACGCGGCGACGAACAGCGCCACCACGACCACCTCCACGCCGAGCGCCGGGCCCGTGCGGTCCGTCGCCGCCACGGTCACCGTCTGGGTGAGTGCCGAGGCCACACCGGAGGCGAAGCCGGACGCCGTCGCGTGCCGCAGGCCCGGCCGGGTGCCGGGCCAGGACAGCGCGCCGATCAGTGCGGCGGTCGTACCGGCGACCGCCACGGCCTCCGGGAGGCTCAGCACCCGGTCGGGAGCCGGGCCCGAGGCGGTCACCAGCAGGGCGGCCAGCCCCAGCAGCGTCAGCGCGGTGCCCCGCCACTCGGCCGTGCTGACCTTCCGCCCGGCCGCCCGCGCCCCCATCGGGACCGCCGCGACCAGGGTGAGCGCGCCCAGCGGCTGCACCACGGTCAGCGGGCCGTACTTGAGCGCCACGACGTGCAGCAGCGCCGCGCCCGCGTTCAGCCCGACCGCCGACCACCACGCGCCGGTGCCGAGCAGCCGCAGCAGGCCCGCGTCCGGGCCGCGCGAGGCGAGCCGTGCCTGGGCCACCGCGGCGGCCGCGTAGGCGACGGCCGAGACCAACGACAGGACGACGGCGGCCAGGACCGCGCTCATCGGGCCGCTCCCACCAGCACGGGCTCCTCCGGTACGAGCGTGCGCGTGCCCCGTCCCGCCGTGGTCGACGTGCGGTGCGGCGGGTGGATCAGGGCGAGCGCGGCGCCCAGCATGGCCGTGGCGACGATCGCGTCCAGCCAGTAGTGGTTGGCCGTGCCCACGATGACCGCGAGGGTGATCGCCGGATGCAGCAGCCACAGCCCGCGCCGGCGGGACCGGGTCGCCACGATCAGCCCGATCGCCACCATCAGGGCCCAGCCGAAGTGCAACGACGGCATCGCCGCGTACTGGTTGGAGAGATGGTCGGTCCGCGGAGGGCCGTAGACCGACGGGCCGTACAGCTGCGCCGTGTCCACCAGGCCGGTCGCGGCCAGCATGCGCGGCGGGGCGAGCGGGAACGTGAAGGGCAGGACCAGGGCGGCCGCGGTGACCACGGCGAGGACCCGCCGGGCCCAGACGTAGTGCGCCGGGCGCCGCAGATACAGCCAGACCAGGAAGGCCAGGGTGGCCGGGAAGTGGACGGTCGCGTAGTAGGTGTTCGCGAGATGTACGAGGGTGCCGCTGTGCAGCAGCGCCGACTGCACGTCGCCCTCGCCGGGAAGATGCGCCGACCGTTCCAGGTCCCACACGCGGTGGGCGTTGTGCAGGGCCTCGCCGGTGTGGCCGGTGGCCAGCTGCCGGCCGAGCTTGTAGACGAGGAAGAGCCCTGCGACGAGCAGGAGCTCACGGCCGAGCGGAGGCCTGGCTATGGCTCCCGGCTCGGGTTCTGCAGGCTCGGTGCGGGCATTCATCCCCCGGCCCCTTCGATGACGGCGGTTCGTGTGGCGGTGCGTGGTGATGCGTACTGAGACCCGGACCACGGCCCGAACTCATCGATACGTATGCGTACCGATACGCCAGTGTACCGATACGCTCGAGTACCGGTACACTGACGTATCGATAGACGTAGGACACACTGGTTACAGGCTTCGAAGCCGCGCTTGAGGACCGCTTCAGGCGGCCTTGAGCAACGGCAGCGCGCACGAGTCGCACACGAGTGAGGAGAGACGCATGACGTCGCAGGCCGCGGACGGACCGGAGACGGTCGCCGCCTCGCGCCGCTCCAAGATCACGCCCGAGCGTGAGCGGGAGTTCTTCGACGCCGTGCTCGAACAGATCCGCGAGTGCGGCTATGACTCCGTCACCATGGAGGGCGTCGCCGCCAGCACCCGGTGCAGCAAGTCCACGCTCTACCGCCAGTGGAAGACGAAGCCCCAGTTCGTGGCCGCGGCGCTGCGGTCCAATCGCCAGGCGCGCTTCGCCGGCATCGACACCGGTTCACTCGCTCAGGACCTGCGCCAGGCCGCGCGGGACGCGGGGGACTGGTCGGGCAAGGACACCCGGCTGCTGCAGGCCCTCAGTCACGCGATCACCCAGGACCCCGAGTTGCAGCGGGCGCTGCGCGAGGCCCTCGTCGATCCCGAGATCGCCGCACTCCAGGAGATCCTGCGGCGTGGTGTCGAGCGGGGCGAGGTGCGGGCCGGTCATCCGGCGCTCGAGTACATCCCCGCCATGATGTTCGGAGTGCTGCGCGTGCGGCCCGTGCTGAGTGGCCAGTACGCGGATTCCGACTATCTCGTCCGGTTCGTGGAGGCCGCCGTGCTGCCCTCGCTAGGGCTGACCTGAGACCCAGGCCGCCGTCCGTGGGATGACTGGACGGTGACCTGCGCGCGCCGCACCGTGGGGACGGGGGCGGCGCACCCCCCGGCCGGGTGGGGTTCCCCTTGAGCGGAGGGGCACCCCACCCGGCCGCAACATGTGCCGGAAGGGGTGCGGCCGGGGGAGTCAGACGTTCTGGCCGCTGCCGCCGCCGGACGACACCTTGATCCCCTGGGTGATCTCGTCGATGACCGACAGCTTCTGCCCGACGTCGATACCGAAGCGGACCACGACCATCCGGTCGGGACTCGCCGGGGACGGGAAGGCGAGCGATTCCACCCAGCCGTCGGCGCCCTTGCTGGTGACCGCCTTCCAGCGGACCAGATAGCCCTTCTGCCCGGCCACGGTCACCGCCTTGGAGGCGAGCACCTCGTGCGAGGTGATGCTGCCGTAGGTGGTGCCGCCGTAGGACTCCTTGGCGTTCGCCGCGATGTCCGCCTTGGCGACCTCCTCGGCCGTGCTGCCCTTGGTGTGCAACAGCGCCGCCGGTGCCGAGTAGGCGCCGCCGGGGGTGCACGACTTGGACGTGTCGCCAGGGCACTTGTACGTGTTGTTCGACCCGATCTGCGCGCCCACGGCAATGGCCTGCCCGGTCCAGCCCTTGGGCACGGGCAGGCTGATCCCGTTGACCGGGTCCGGCACGCTGCCGCCGCCCTCGACCTTCGGCGCCCCGGACTGGCCGGGCGACGGCGACTGACCGTCGGAGCCGCCCGAACCGCCGCCCGGACCGCCCGAGCCACCGCCCGGTCCGCCCTGTCCGCCGTTCTGTCCCTCGGGGCCGCCCCGGCCGCCCGGCCCGCCCTGTCCCTGCCGCGAACCGGCCCGGTCGGCGCCGGAGTCGTGCTTGGAGAGCGCGTACACGCCGACCCCGATGCTCGCGAGCACCGCGACGGCCACCGCGACGGCTATCCCCGTGCGCAGACCGCGCCGGGAACCGGCCGGCGGCTGGGCGGGATACCCGGGATATCCGGAGTAGCCGGAGTAGGCCGGGTACGGCCCGGCGCCCTGCGGCTGCGTCGGGGGACCCCAGGCGGCCGCCGACCCGGCGGGGCGGGTCTGGTCCGTCCATGCCTGGCCGTCCCACCAGCGCTCGGTGGCTGGACCGTCATTCGTCTGCCCGGGGTCGGGGTACCACCCGGGAGGAGTCACCTGCGTCATGCCCCAACCGTATGAGGCGTCTGTGAAAGCGGGATGAGAGGACCCGCAACAGTTGCGTGTCGACGATCCGCTACCGTGCTCCGTCGGCCATGGTCACTCCACCGCCAGCCGCACCGGCGCGCGCCGCGCGGGCGCGGGCAGCCGCAGCACGCCCCGGCCCGGGGTCACCGACCCGAGGACGCTCGGATGCCGGGCGCCGGTGCTGGCCGGTTCGGTGCCGGCGAGCCCGTGCGCCGTGAGGAAGCCGAGGACCGCGAAGGCGTACGCCTCCTTGGCGGCCGAGGGCAGCCCCAACTCGTCGGAGGTGCGCACCGCCACCCCGGCCAGCCGGTCGCGCAGCATCGCCATCAGCACCGGGTTGCGCGTGCCGCCGCCCGAGGCGATCACCTCCGTGGCGCCCACGGACCGTACGGCGTCCGCGACCGTGCGGGCCGTCAGCTGGGTGAGTGTCGCCAGCACATCGTCCGCGGGCAGGCCGTCGAGTCCGGCCGCCCGCACATATCCGGGGTGGAACAGCTCCTTGCCGGTGGTCTTCGGCGCGGGCCGCGTGTAGTACGGCTCCCTCAGCAGCCGGTCCAGCAGCGGCCCGTGCACCCGGCCGCGGGCGGCCAGCGCGCCGTCGGCGTCGTACGCCAGCCGCCCACCGCTGAACTCCCGGGCCGCGGCATCGGTCAGCGCACAGCCGGGACCGGTGTCGAAGGCGGTCCCGTCCGGCGCGGTGAGGTTGGCGATACCGCCGATGTTCAGCGCGACCGGCGTGCCGTGTCTGCCCCGCAGCCACAGCAGGTCGACCAGGCTGACCAGCGGTGCGCCCTGGCCGCCCGCGGCCACGTCGCGCGGCCGGAAGTCGGCGACGACGGGCAGCCCGGTCGCCTCCGCGATCCACGCGGGCTGCCCGAGCTGCAGCGTCCCGTGCACCCGGCCGCCGTCGACCCAGTGGTAGACCGTCTGCCCGTGTGAGGCGACCAACTCGGCCCGCCCGTCGCACAGTTCACGATCGGCCCGGACGGCCGTCGCCGCGAACGCCTGCCCGATCCGGGTGTCGAGCCGGCACACGTCCGCGAGCGGGACGGCCGACGGGGGCAGCGCCGCCGCGAGGGACTCCCGCAGTGCGTCGTCGTACGGCTCGCTCACCATCCCGAGTGGCTTCAGGACGAGTGCGTCACCGTCGAGGCGCAGTTCGGCCGCCGCCGCGTCGACGGCGTCGTACGACGTCCCGGACATCAGTCCGATCACCAGCACCTGGTCCCTCCGCCTTCCCGGCCGGGCGCCCGAGGAGCGCGAGCGCGCTCACCGCGCAGGTCGCCGCCGCGTAGTACGCGGGCACGTCCACGTTCCCGGTGCGCTTCACCGTCTCCGTGATGATGAGCCCGGCGCACCCCGAGAACACGGCATTGGACAGGGCGTAGGCGAGTCCCAGCCCCGTACAGCGCACCCGCGTCGGGAACATCTCGGCGAGCATCGCCGGCCCCGGCCCGGCCATGAGCCCCACGACCGCGCCGGCGGCGCACACGGCCACACCCTTCACCAGGGACGAAGTCCCGGCGTCCTGCAGGAGGTCGAACAGCGGCACCGCCGCCCCCACCACCAGCACCGCCCCGGTCAGCATCACCGGCCGCCGCCCGATCCGGTCGCTGAGCAGCCCCGCGGGCAGGATCGCCGCCGCGAAGCCCACATTGGCCAGGACCGTGGCGGTCAGCGCCTGCCGGAAGTCCGCGTGCAGCGCGGTCTGCAGATACGACGGCAGGACGACGAGGAAGGTGTACCCGGCCGCCGACCAGCCCATCACCCGTCCGGCCCCCAGCGCGACGGCCCGCACGACCCCGCTCGCGGGCAGGCGCTCCGCGTCCGACGCCCGCTTTCTGAACGACGGTGTCTCCTCCAGCCGTACCCGCAGCCACAGCGCCCCCAGCCCCATCGGCAGCGCGAGCAGGAACGGCAACCGCCAGCCCCAGGAACTCAGCTGGTCCTCCGTCAGCACGGTCGCCAGACCGACCGCCGCGCCCGCCCCGCCCAGCAGTCCCAGTGCCACGGTGAAGGACTGCCACGCGCCGTACAGCCCGCGCCGGCCCGGCGGGGCGAACTCCGTCATCGCCGACACCGCGCCGCCGAACTCACCTCCCGCGGACAGCCCTTGAACGATTCTCAGAAGAGTGAGCAGCCAGGGGGCCAGGGCGCCCGCCGTGGCGTAGGTCGGCAGCGCGCCGATCAGCGTGGTCGCCCCGGTCATCAGGGTGACCACCAGGATCAGCACCGGCCGCCGCCCGATCCGGTCGCCCAGCCGGCCGAACAGGGCCGCGCCGACCGGCCGGAAGAAGAACGCCAGCGCGAAGGAGGCGTACGCCTTCACCAGCCCCTCGACCGCGCCGCCGCCCTCCGGCGTGAAGAACCGCTGCGCGACGACCGTCGCGAAATACCCGTAGACGGCGAACTCGTACCACTCGATGAAATTGCCCACCGACCCCGCGACCAGCGCCCTTACGGACGACGCCTGCTCCGGGGTCCGGCGATCTTCGAAAGTCAGCTTCATTCCCAGGCCTGTTGACGGTCCGACGACTCGACAGCGGCAGGTCCGGGCAGGCGCGCGTCGTCCTCACGCGCCCCTGTTCACCCGTCACGGCAACACGTGCCCGGAGCGGCCTCCACACAGCCAATCCGACGGTTACGCTCGGGGTCTGTACGTCATTCGGGCGACACCGGGGAGGTAACGGATGACGGAGGCACGGCCCCCTGCGGCCGCTTCGCCTTCCCTGTGGGAGCGCGACGCGGAGATCGCCGCCGTCACACAGGCGCTCGACGCCCTGTGCGCGGACCGCTCGTCCTCCGGGAACCTGCTCGTGTTCCGTGGCGACGCCGGAATCGGCAAGACGGCGCTCCTGACCGAGACCCGCCGAATCGCCGAACGACGCGGCTGCACCGTATGGTCCACCCGCGGCGGCGAGAACCTGAAGTCCGTCCCGTTCAACGTGGTACGGCAGCTGCTGCAGCCCGCGCTGGTCTCGCTGATGCCACAGGAGGCCCGCGAGTACCTCGGCGACTGGTACGACATCGCGGGGCCCGCGCTCGGCATAACGGAGCCCGGTGAGCGGCAGGCCGACCCACAGGGCGTGTGCGACGGCCTGGTCGCCGCCGTCCGCCGACTGGCCAAACGGGAGTGGCCGCTGGTGCTGCTCGTCGACGACGCGCACTGGGCCGACCAGGAGACCCTGCGCTGGCTCACCGCGTTCACCGAGCGCCTCGACGATCTGTCCGTCCTGGTCGTGGTCGCCCGCCGGCCCGGCGAGGTGTCCGGCGACATCGCCCGCTGCCTCGACGCGATCACCGCCACCGCGGGCCGCCCTGTCAGCAACCTCAGCGCCCTCACCCCGGACGCCACCGCCGGTCTCACCCGCGCCACCCTCGGCCGGCACGCCGACGCCCCGTTCTGCCGCGAGGTCTGGGCCGTCACCGGCGGCAACCCGTACGAGACCGTCGAACTCCTCGCCAAGGTGCAGGACAGCGACATCCACCCGGTGGAGGCCCACGCCGGCGAGCTCCGCCCTCTGAACCGCACCGCCCGCGGCGGCGGACTCGTCGCCCGGCTGGAGGGCCTCGGCATCGACGCCACCCGGTTCGCCTGGGCGGCCGCCATCCTCGGCACCGGCATCACCGTGGACCTGGTCGCCCAGCTCGCCACCATGAGCATGGACGACGCCGAACGCTGTGCCGAACTGCTGTGCGGCGCCCGCATCCTCACCACGCCCGACCCCGCCGCCGCCCGGCCCGACGACGGCGACCTGGAGTTCGTCCACCCGCTGATCGCCTCCGCCGTCTACAACTCCATCCCCGAGGCCCTGTGCACCGCCATGCACGGCATCGCCGCCCAGGTCGTCACCGACTCCGGGCGCGGTGCCGCGGCGGCTTCCCGGCACCTGCTGCAGGTGCACCCGGACGACGACGAGGAACTCGTCGAGCAGCTGCGCGAGGCGGCCCGGGAACACCTCGCCGTCGGCGCCCCGGACGCGGCCCGCCGCTGTCTGGAACGCGCTCTGGTCGAACCGCCCGCGCCCGAGGTCCACGCGCGCGTGCTCTACGAACTGGGCTGCGCCACGCTCCTGACCGCTCCCGCGACCACGATCGACCATCTGCAGAGCGCGCTCGGCATGCCCGGCCTCGACGGCGACGAACGCGTCGACGCCGTCTTCCGCCTCTCCCAGGCACTGCTCCACAACAACCAGCTGGAGGAGGCCGTCCGCACGGTGGAGGCCGAGGCCGCCCGCCACGAACCCGGGCCCGCCCGGCTGCGGCTGCAGGCCGTGCACCTCATGTGGGAGGGCATCCACGGCGAGGCCGCCGCACCCGGCCGCTCCGCACGACTCGCCGACCTCGCCCGGACCTGCACCGGCCGCGACAACTCCGAGCGCGCCCTGCTGATCCTGCGCGGCTTCGACGCGATGACCCACGGCGAGAGCGTGGAGGAGGTCGTCGAACTGTGCGACCGCGCCCTCGTGAACGGCCGACTCGCCCCCGGTCTGGGCTGGACCGACACCGAGTGGGGCGTCGAACTGCTGATGATGCTGGGCAGCGCGTACACCTACGCCGACCGGCTCGACCGCGCCGAGAGCCTGTTCGCCGAGGCATTGCGCGCCTACACGACCGCGGGCTGGAGCGGCGGCCATCTCTCCCTGGCGAACGCGTTCCTCGGCCTCGCCTACCGTCGGCAGGGCCGCCTCAGGGACGCGGAGAGCATCCTGCGCGAGTCCCTCGCACTGGCCGAACGCGTCGGCCGCGGACTGCCCCTGTACTGGTCGGCGACCAGCGGGCTCGTCGACACGCTGCTGGCCCGCGGCCATGTGGACGAGGCCCGGGCGGTGGCCGAGCGGTACGGCTTCGCACCGCCCTACCCGTCGACGATCGTGCTGCCCGACACCCGCTCCGTGCGCGGTCGGCTGCTGCTCGCCCTCGGCCGTACCGAGGAGGGCATCAACGAACTGGAGGCGGCCGGGAAGACGGCGGCCGCCCGGGGCGGCCACCATCCGGTCCTCGCGCCCTGGGCCGTCGACCTCGCCAAGGCCCTCACCGCGCAGGATCCGCCGCGCGCCGCCCGGCTCGCCACCGAGGCCCGCCGCCAGGCCGAGCGCCTCGGCACGGACACCGCCATCGGCGAGGCCCTGCGCTGCGCGGCCGCCCTGGAGACCGGACAGCGAGCGGTACGGCTGGCCGCGCAGGCCGTCGCCTACCTGGAGGCCTCGCCCTGCCAGTACGAACACGCCGCCGCCCGCGTCGAGTACGGCATCGCGGCCCGTTCCGTCGCCGAACTCAACCGGGGCATGGCACTCGCGCGCTCGTGCGGGGCGGACGGGCTGGTGGCGCAGGCCGGACAGGCACTGGAGACGGGCGGCCTCAGCTGACCACGCCGCCTCAGATCGCCAGCAGCTGCTCGGTGACCGCTTGCAGGCGCTTGCGCACCTCGGGGTCGTACGTCCCCTCGTGCGCCCTGGCCGGCCGCGCGCCGTCGAAATAGCCGCCCGAGCCCAAGTCCCCGGTGGCCAGGGCCAGTACGCCCGTCGCTCCGTCCGCGACCGTGTTCCAGGGCGTGATCCCGCCCTCGCGGACCATCGCGGTGTCCATATAGGTCGCGGGGTGCAGCACATTGACCGACACACCGCTGCCGGCCAGCTCCTCCGCGAGCGAGAACGTATGGGCGGCGAGGGCGAACTTGCTGCGGCAGTACGCCGACACACCGCTGTAGCCGCGGGTGAGCTCCGGGTCGGCGAAGTCGAGCGGCTCCTGGCCGACCGAGCCGACATTGACGATCCGGGACGGCGTGTTCGCGCGCAGCACCGGCAGCAGGGCGCGGGTCAGCACCACGGGGGCGAGATAGTTCACCGCCAGCCGCAGCTCGTGCCCGTCGGCGCTCAGTTCGCGGCCGGAGCCACGCGGCCCGGCGCCCACCCCGGCGTTGTTGATCAGCACGTCGAGCCAGGGCCGCGCCTTCGCCACCCGGGCGCCCAGCTCGCGGACCTGCGCCAGCGAAGCGAGGTCCGCGACGAACCCTTCGGCCTCACCCTCGGCGCGCAGCTCCTCGACGAGCCGCCGCGTCCGTTCCGGGTCACGTCCGTGGGCGAGCACGACATGCCCGGAGCGGACCAGCTCGAAGGCGACGTACCGGCCGAGTCCGGAGGTGGCACCGGTGATCAGAACAGTGGACATGTCTCCACCCTAGGCACGCTCCGGCACGGGCTGCGCGGTGCCGCTGGGCCAGGCCCGGGAGGGGCGCCCTAGTCGGACCGCGCGAACACCACCCACACCTGGCCCTTCGCGAAGTTCATGGGCGTGCCGTCGGCGGTGGTGAACTCCGTGCCGTCGGCCGCGGCCGTGCGGGTCCAGGTCGCGTCGAAGGCGCGCCCGTCCCGCAGCACCTCCGCCTTCCCCGTGCCCACTGTCTCGGTGTACGGCGTGTTGTTGCCGAGGACGTCGTGGTACGCGGACTCGCGCACCTTCACGTACTGCACGACGACCGTCGCGGGGGCCAGCCGCTTCCCGTCGGCCGTCTTCGTGGGCGTGCCGTCCATCCCGACCAGCCAGCGGTGCCGGTCGGCGGACCAGGTGAAGCTGAACTCGGCCACGGGATAGCGCACGGTGCGCGAGGTCTCGGCCCGCCCGCCCGCCGGTGCCGTGCCGTAGTGGAAGCCGGTGGTCAGCGCGGCCGCGCCCGGCGTGGCGGACAGCAACCGGTCCGGGTGCAGATAGAGGTTGTGCGGCGCCGCCTTGTCACCGCCGCGGAAGAAGGCGTCGGACGCGTTGCCGGGTGTCTCCGGTCGTAGCGGTGCCTTGTCGATCAGCGGCAGCAGCTTGGTCTGTGCCCCCGAGAAGGCGAGCGTCGGACGGTCGAACTGGCGCAGCAGCTCCAGATCGGACTCGCGGGCGCTGCGCACCGGCCCGATGACCTTCGGCAGCTTGGTCGCGTACACCGCCATCAGCCGGCTCAGCCCGCCCTCGACCTGCTCCGCGTACACGACGTCCGCGGAGTCCAGCCCCGTCTGCGGGCGGGCCGCGGGCACATTGTCGATCTTCACGGCGAGCACGTGGCCGGTGCCGCCGCGCGGGGCCGGCCCGCTGGTCCGGCCGAGGCCGTCGTCGACCGGGCCGGGGCCGTGTCCCGACGTACAGCCCGCCGCGAGAGAAACCGTCAACGCGACGCCCAGAAATGCTGTCGTCATCGCTCTCGTCGTGGCGCGTAGTGTGCGCGCTCTGTGCCCCATGCCCACCGTCGCCACCGTTGCCACCAGGTCCGTGCCGTCGATTGTGCGCTCATCAGTTCATTGATGGCCATACCCCCGTGATTCTGATCGAGCTTGGCGATTGGGCCGGTCAGCCGGGGCTGCCGAGGATCTCCGCGAGGTCGTAGCGCACCGGTTCCTCCAACTGGGCGTAGGTGCAGCTCTCCGGGGTGCGGTCCGGGCGCCAGCGGCGGAAGCGGGACGTGTGCCGGAAGCGGACCCCGTTCTCCATGTGGTCGTACGCCACCTCGGCCACCCGCTCCGGCCTGAGCGGCACCCAGGACAGGTCCTTCTTGCCCGACCAGCGGCTGGGTGCCCCGGGCAGCCGGGCCGTCTCGTGCGCGGCCTCCTGCGACCAGGCCGCCCACGGATGCCCGGCCGTATCCGTCATACGCAGCGGCTCCAGCTCCTCGACCAGCTCGGCGCGGCGCTTCATCGCGAACGCGGCGGACACGCCCACGTGCTGGAGGGCGCCCTGGTCGTCGTACAGACCGAGCAGCAGCGAGCCCACCACCGGACCGCTCTTGTGGAAGCGGTAGCCCGCCACGACGACATCCGCCGTACGCTCGTGCTTGATCTTGAACATCGCCCGCTCGTCCTGCAGATAGCGCACGCCGGGCGGCTTGGCGACGACCCCGTCCAGGCCCGCCCCCTCGTACTGCTCGAACCACTGCCGCGCCACGTCGATATCGGTCGTCGCCGGCGCCAGATGGACGGGCGCCGTCACCCCGGACAGCGCCCTGGCGAGCAGCGCCCGGCGGTCCGTCAGTGGAACGTCCAGCAGTGACTCGTCGGCCAGGGCCAGCAGGTCGAACGCGACGAAGGAGGCGGGCGTCCGCTCCGCCAGCATGCGCACCCGGGAGTCCGCCGGGTGGATGCGCTCGGTCAGCGCGTCGAAGTCGAGCCGCCCCTCCCGGGCGATCACGATCTCGCCGTCCAGCACACAGCGCGCGGGCAACCGCTCCTTCAACACCGCGACCAGCTCAGGAAAGTACCTGGTCAACGGCTTCCCGGTACGGCTGCCGAGCTCCACCTCGTCCCCGTCACGGAACACGATCGCCCGGAAGCCGTCCCACTTCGCCTCGTAGTGCATGTCCGGCGGGATCTTCGCCACCGACTTGGCGAGCATCGGCTTCACGGGCGGCATCACCGGCAGATCCATGCTCCGATTCTGCGCGCATACCGCGGCTGCCGCCCGGTGTGCGAGGTGTGCGGGGTACGCCTACCGTGGCCGCATGGGTGACGCGGTGGAACTGGAGGCGGGCGGCCGGACCGTGCGGCTGTCCAGCCCGGACAAGGTCTTCTTCCCGGAGCGCGGTTTCACCAAGCTGGACCTGGCCCGGTACTACATCGCGGTCGGCCCCGGCATCCTGCGCGCCCTGCGCGACCGCCCCACCACCCTGGAGCGCTATCCGGACGGGGTGACCGGCGAGTCCTTCTTCCAGAAGCGGGCGCCCAAGAACATGCCCGACTGGATCCCCACCGCCCACATCACCTTTCCCAGCGGCCGCTCCGCGGACGAGATGTGCCCCACGGAGGAGGCCGCCGTCGTGTGGGCCGCGCAGTTCGGCACCCTCACCTTCCACCCCTGGCCGGTGCGCCGCACCGACGTCGACCGCCCCGACGAGCTCCGCATCGACCTCGACCCGCAGCCCGGCACCGATTTCGACGACGCCGTCCGCGCCGCCCACGAACTGCGCGCCGTCCTCGACGAGTTCGGCGGACTGCGCGGCTGGCCCAAGACCTCCGGCGGGCGCGGGCTGCATGTCTTCGTGCCCATCGAACCGCGCTGGACCTTCACCCAGGTGCGCCGGGCCGCGATCGCCGTGGGCCGGGAGATGGAACGCCGGATGCCGGACCACGTGACGATCAAGTGGTGGAAGGAGGAACGCGGCGAGCGCATCTTCATCGACTACAACCAGACCGCCAGGGACCGCACCATCGCCTCCGCCTATTCCGTACGTCCCCGCCCGCACGCCCCGGTCTCGGCCCCCCTGCGCTGGGACGAAGTGGGCGAGGCCCACCCCCGGGACTTCGATCTCGCGACCATGCCCGCCCGCTTCGCCGAACTCGGCGACGTACACGCCGACATGGACGACCACGCCTACTGCCTCGACGCCCTGCTCGAACTCGCCCGCAAGGATGAATATGACCACGGCCTGGGCGACCTGCCCTATCCGCCCGAGTACCCGAAGATGCCCGGCGAGCCCAAACGCGTCCAGCCGAGCCGGGCACGACGCGAGAAGCAGCAGCCACCATCGGACGGGTGACGACCCCATCCCGGCCCGCAACTCCCTCTCCCATGACGAGAGCGCTCTCACCCCGCCCCCCGCACGGGGATATCCTGATCCGCAATCGCCGATGAGGAGTCCCGAAGTGACCGAGACAGCGCCACGTCCCACGTTGGAGGCCGTGGCCGCGCGGGCGGGGGTGTCGCGGGCCACCGTGTCCCGGGTGGTCAACGGTGGGGACGGAGTCAGGGAGCCGCTGGTGGAGCGGGTCCGGCGGGCGGTCGAGGAACTCGGCTACGTCCCCAACCAGGCCGCGCGCAGCCTGGTGACGAAGCGGCACGACGCCGTCGCCGTGGTCATCGCCGAACCTGAGACCAGGGTCTTCGCCGACCCCTTCTTCGCCTTGCAACTGCGCGGGATCAGCAAGGAGCTGACGGCGCACGACAACCAGCTCGTCCTGTTGCTGACCGAGGGCCGGGACGACCACGCGCGCGTGGCCCGCTATCTCGCCGGAGGCCATGTCGACGGCGCGCTCGTCTTCTCGCTGCACCTCGACGATCCGCTGCCCGGGCTGATCCGGGGCGCGGGCGTGCCCACGGTGTTCGGCGGCCGGCCCGGCTGGAACCACGGCACGCCCGACGCGGTGTACGTCGACAGCGACAACCGGGGCGGGGCCCGCGAGGCCGTACGCCATCTCGTCGGCCTCGGCCGGAGGCGGATCGCGCACATCACCGGCGCCCTCGACCAGACCTCCGCGGTGGACCGGCTCGACGGGTTCCGGGACGTGATGGCGGACGCCGATCCGCTGCTGATCGTGGAGAGCGACTTCACCCCGGCCGGCGGCGAGCGCGCCATGCGGGAACTCCTCGACCGCTGCCCGGACGTGGACGCGGTGTTCGCCGCGAACGACCTCGGCGCCTCCGGAGCGCTGCGCGTACTGCGCGCGAGCGGACGGAGGGTGCCCGAGGACGTCGCCGTGATCGGCTTCGACGACATGCTGCCCGTCGCCGAACAGACCGACCCGCCCCTGACCACGATCCGTCAGGACATAGAGGAGATGGGACGGTTGATGGCCCGCCTCCTGCTGCGTGGCCTGGACCGCGGGGCGACCCGCGAGGATTCCGCGGCGGACGCGCCCTCCGGTGTCATCCTGCCGACGACGCTGGTACGGCGCGCCTCCGCGTAGGCCCCCGGCCCGGTCCCCGTTGCTGGGGGCGGGCCGGGGTGCTCACCCCCCGCCGGGGATGCCGGGTCTCAGGCCTGCGGCTCGCTCTTGATCACCGCGAAGCGGGCGCCGTACGGGTCGGTGAGCTTGGCCATCCGGCCGACGCCCTCCATGCTCGTGGCGGGCATGCGGACCTTGCCGCCCAGCTGCTGCGCCTTCTCGACCACGGCGTCGGTGTCCTCGACCTCGAAGTACGGCAGCCAATAGGCGCCGGCCTCGGCCTCCGCGGGGTCGTCGGCCAGCGGGACCATTCCGCCGAACATCGCGTCCTCACCGCCCTCGGTGGGATTGACGCAGGTGTACGTGCCGCCGGGGAAGGGCATGGCGGACGTCTCCAGACCGAGCACCTGGTGGTAGAACGCGGCGGCCGCGGCGATGTCCGGCGTGTACAGCTCGACCCAGCACAGCGAACCGGGTTCGTTCGCCTTGTCCACACCCTTGGTCAGGGCCGGCTGCCAGAGCCCGAAGGGCACGCCCGCCTGGTCGGCGAGGACCGCCATGTGGCCCTGCCCCATCACGTCCATGGGCTGGAGCAGCACGCTGCCGTGCGCCCCCTCGGCGGCCTTGGCCGTGGCCTGCGCGTCCGCGCTCTGGAAGTACACGGTCCAGGAGGGCGGACCCTGCTCCGGAGTGGTCTGCATACCGCCGGCCACGGTCTTGCCGTCCAGTTGGAAGAAGCCGTAACCGCCGGCATCGGGTCCCGCCGACTGGAACCGCCAGCCGAAGAGACCGCCGTAGAAGGAGGTGGCGCCCTCGATGTCGGATGTGCCGACGTCGAGCCAGTTGGGTGCGCCGTTGACGAAACGGGTGGTGAGCATCTTCGCCCTCCTCAAAAGGGTCCCGTTCTCAGTGCACTGCCGAGTCTTGCACCGCCCACTGACAATCGCTGCCGCAGCGCGTCCGCGCACCGGACCGCCCACCGCGACTACCCTCGGTGACCAGCCGCGTTCCTCTTGATTTCCTCCCGGACCCGCGCGCCGCCGTGCGCCGCCGCGTGCCGGGGGAGCATCATCGGGGCGGCAGTCGGGCCTCGTATACGCCACGGCCGCGGCGTTGACCCGGCGTTGAGCGAACGTTTTTCGCGGGGCGGCACGATCCTGCTCATGCACATCGAAACGATCACCTCGCCCGACCTCGCCTGGCAGGAGGAGGCGTTGTGCGCGCAAACGGGGGCGGACTTCTTCTTCCCGGAGCCCGGCAGCTCGGTACGGGAGGCGAAGCGGATCTGCGGCCTGTGCCCGATCCGCTCGGCCTGTCTGGCGTACGCGCTCGACAACGACGAGCGCTTCGGCGTCTGGGGCGGCCTGTCGGAGAAGGAACGGCTGGCGCTGAGGCGTACAGCGCTGTGACGCCCGGACGGTGCGTCACCCCGGCCCGGCCGTTAGGATCCGGGAACGCGTCCGGGCGTAGCGCAGAGGCAGGCGCACCGCCTTGCTCAGGCGGCCACACCGGTTCGAATCCGGTCGTCCGGACGTGCGGGGGTCGGTAGCGCAGAGGCAGGCGCACCTTCATGGCATGAAGGACACGCCGGTTCGAATCCGGCCCGGCCCGCGACAGGCCCGTACGGGGCGGGGTGGCACACCCGGGCGGTCCGCACATCCGTGCGGCCACGGCCGCCGTGTGCGGTTAGGATCCGGGAGCGCACCCGGACGGGACGCGTTACTCGGTCCTGTAGAGCAGAGGCAGACTCGCCACCCTCTCAAGGTGGATACGCCGGTTCGAATCCGGCCGGGACCACGGCACGGCGGACACGGGGCGGGTACGGATGGGCGAGGCGATCACCGACGCGGTTGCCGGCACGACCACGGACACGGTCACCGAGGCGGAACTGGCCGCCTTCCACCAGGTGGTGGGCAAGCTGCGCGCGCTGCCCGTCGACGATCCGGTGCGACTGCGGGCCGAGCAGGTCGCCGCCTCCTTCACGCGCGACGGCCGACTGCGGCGGCGTAAGGCGCGCGGCGCCGAAGCGTCCGCGGCCGACGCGGCGGCGATGGCGGCGACCGCGACCGGCGCCCCGGACCGCCGTGAGGACGCCCCGTTGGCCGAGTCCGGCGCCGGGGGAGTCTTCCTCCGGCCGCGCACCTGCTACGTCTGCAAGTCGCCCTATCGACAGGTCGACACCTTCTACCACCGGCTCTGCTCCGAGTGCGCCGCCGACAACACCGCCCGCCGCACCCTGAGCACCGACCTGAGCGGCCGCCGGGCGCTGCTCACCGGAGGCAGGGTAAAGATCGGTTTCCAACTCGCCCTGATGATGCTCCGGGACGGCGCCGAGGTCCTCGTCACCTCGCGCTTCCCGCACGACACCGTGCGCCGCTTCCGGGAGGCCGAGGGCAGCGCACAATGGCTGGACAGACTGACCGTCCTCGCCGTCGACCTGCGCGACCCGCGCCAGGTGCTCGGGCTGTGCGAGGAACTGCGGCGGGAGGGCCGGCCGCTGGACATCCTCGTCAACAACGCCGCGCAGACCGTGCGGCGGCCGCCCGAGTCGTATGCGCTGCTGTCCGCCGGGGAGTACGACGCGCTGCCCGCGGGGGCCCGGCAGGCGCCCGGGTTCCGGCCGATGCGGATGCTGGAGGGCCCGGCCGCCGCCCTGCCCCTCGCCCTGCGCGAGGCCGACGAGGCCGGGCTGCTGCCCGACCCGTCCCCGGAGAACTCCTGGTCGGCCCGGCTCGGCGCGCTCGACCCGGCCGAGGTCCTGGAGACCCAGCTCGTCAACGCCCTTGCCCCGGCGCTGCTGTGCGACCGGCTGCTGCCCCTGCTGCTGACCGCGCCCCGGCCACGCCGGTACGTGGTCAATGTGACCGCCGTCGAGGGCCGCTTCGCCGTCCGCAACAAGATGCCGGGCCATCCCCACACCAACATGGCCAAGGCGGCCCTGAACATGCTCACCCGCACCAGCGCCGCGGAACTCGCCGCCCAGGGTGTGCACATGTGCGCCGTCGACACCGGCTGGATCACCGACGAGAACCCGGCCCCGAAGAAGGCCCGGATGGCCGAGGCCGGGTTCCGCACACCGCTCGACATCGTGGACGGGGCGGCCCGGGTGTACGACCCGATCGTGCGGGGCGAGGCCGGGAACCCGGTGTCGGGGGTGTTCCTGAAGGACTACCGGGAGGCGGCATGGTGAGCGAGGAGCCCGAGGAGGCGCACCCGGGCGGCGTCGCCGGGGTGCCGTACGTCGTGCCGCGCCCCCTCGCCGAACTGGAGCCCCTGCTGGACTGGTTGCGCGCGGGCCGCCCGGCCGGGGAGCGGCTGGACTTCACGGCCGGTACGGCGCTGCCCGACGGGCGGCTCGACCTGTGCAAGCAGGGGGTCGGGGCGGAGGGTGCCGCGCTGATCGCCGACGCGCTCGCCCAAGGACCGTCTCCGGTACGGCACCTGCTGCTCGGCACCGACGCGCTGGGCGACGACGGGGCGGCCGCCGTCGCCGAGAGCACGGGGGACGTCGAGACGCTGTATCTCGGCTGCAACGGGATCACCGCGGGCGGTGCCTGCCGGATCGCCGACAATCTGCGGGCCTCGCCGCAGGTCGTCACCGGTGTGTGGCTGAAGAGGAACCCGCTCGGCAGCGGGGGCGGGCAGGCCGCGGCCGAACTCATCGAGTCCGCACGGTCGTTGCGCACCCTCGACCTCGTCCAGACCGGCCTGGACGCGCCGGGCGCCGCCGTCCTGGCCGACGCACTGCTGGCGGCCGCCGGGGGCGGGCGGCGGATCGAGCGGCTCTTCGTCAGCGGCAACCCGCTGGGCGAGGCGGGCGCGCGGGCGCTCGCCGCCGTCGTCGCCTCAGGCGCGGTCGATGAACTGTACGTGTCCGCGGCCCGCTTGGGAGACACGGGCGCACTCCGTCTGGCCGAGGCCCTGGAGCGGGCACCGTACGGGCGGCTCACCCGGCTGGCCGTCGCCAGCAACGGCATCGGACCGTCCGCCGCGGCCCGCCTGGTGACGGCGGCGACCGCGGCCGGCGTCACGCTGCTGGACCTCGGCCGGGTCCGGGCGGCGGCGGTGCTCGCGGCGCAGGACAACCGGCTCGACCTGACGTCCGCCGAGACCATCGCCGCGGCCCTCGCCGACGGCGAGCACCGGCTCGCCCACCTCGTCCTGACCCACACCGGGCTGCGCAGCCGCGAGGCCCACCGCCTCCTCGACCACGCGGCCCACGCCACGACAGCCACCCGCTTCCGGCTCGGCGACGGCATCGCCGCCAGCGTCAAACGCCGTCTGGACGCCCTG
The DNA here is from genome assembly GCF_025642155.1 of Streptomyces sp. HUAS 15-9. Lineage (NCBI taxonomy): Bacteria > Bacillati > Actinomycetota > Actinomycetes > Kitasatosporales > Streptomycetaceae > Streptomyces > Streptomyces qianjiangensis. The sequence continues at coordinate 7,576,608 of NZ_CP106798.1, forward strand.
AGCGCACACATCCCCGCACCGGCCGTCCCGGCGGACGTGGCGGCCATCCGCAGCGTGCACCGCACGGCGCCACCGGAGGCGTGAGCCGGGGCGGGGCCCGGTGGCCCGGACCCACGAGCCGCCTCAGCTCCGCCGCATTCCGGTGAGCACCTCCGTCCAGAAGCGCTGTTGCTGCTGCGACGCTCCCACGAGATACGTCGCCCGCAGCTTGGGCGGCAGCAGCGCCACCAGCCGGGCCACCACCGCCCGGTGCTTCTTCAGCTGGGACAGCTCCGCGTTGGCGAGGATCTGGTGGACCACGTCGCTGTCGTTCTCGCCCTCGTCCGAGCGGTCGGCCGCTCGGCGCAGGCGCTTCTCCCACAGGTCGGCGTCCCGGGCGAGCTCGCGCAGGCCCGTGACCGGGCGTCCGCGCAGCCGGTCCATCAGGGCAGTGAGCGGCACGGGCGCGTACTCGCCGTCGCCGAGGTAGACGGTGCCCATCTCCAGCGGCAGCCCCCGCCGGTGCAGCTTGATGAGGCGCTCCAGGGTGCGCTTGGTGATCCAGGCGCGCCCGTCGTCGTCGATGTCGTGCTTCCACCACTCAAGGACCGTCTCGGCGTCCGTGCCGTACTGCGCAAGGAGCCACTCGTTGGCCGGTATGTCCTCCGGCTCGACGGTGAGCGAGGCCGTGAAACGGGTCGCCTGGGCGATGTTGTTCCGGGACACCAGGAGCTTGCGGCCCAGATGGTAGGGCGGATTCTGGACCGCTATCTGCGCCCGCAGTTTCTCGATCCGCTGCCCCGCCAGCGACCACTCCTGGGTGACCTCCATGAGCTTGGCGAACGCGGCCTTGTCCTTGGGCCTGTTGTACTCGTCCCACACGATCGCCTTCGGCTCGGGGCCGGTGAAGGGCATGGCGAGGAGGTTGTCCAGCGTGCCGTCCGGGGACGGGATCGGCGCGCACAGATCCTCCACGTTCGTCACGGGCAGGGAGAAGTACAGCGGATCCCGGCCGAGCCCTTCGCGCAGGGTCTCGCGCACCAGCTCCGTCTTGCCGCAGCCGGGCGGGCCCTGCAGCAGGACCGTCCACCGGTTGCGCAGGGCGGCACGTACCACCTGCCGTACCGGGTCGGGGACGGTGGCCGGGTTGCGGGTGCCGAGCGCCTCGGCGATCCGGTCGAGGATCTCCGACGTGCGGTTCTGACCCGGGCGGCCGTCCGGGCCCGGCTCGGCCAGCCGCACCCGCTCGCCGTCGACCAGGGGCAGGCCCCAGCGCAGCGGGAAGCCCTCCCCGGCGTTGGCCAGGACATGGTCCAGGGTGCGCGGGGAGAGCAGCTCACGCAGCTCCGGGCAGAGCGAGGCCCACAGGGAGAACACCGGACGCAGGTCCCACTGGCGGTACTTGGCCGCCAGATGGCGCCGCCAGGACGTGTCGTTCGCGGTGATCCGGATCGTCACCATGCGGTCGAGCAGCGCCAGGTCGCCGCGCCGTGCCGACGTCTCGGCCAGCGACTCGTTGTCCGTCAGGAACACGCCGACGCAGCCCAGGGCGCGCAGATCGTGCTCGCCGAGCGTCCAGTTGCAGGCGATCTGCATCAGCTGCGACTGGATCGTGTCGCCCGCCTGCAGCGAGTCGTCGATGAGCAGCACGAAGGGCCTGCCCGGCTTGAGCTGGCTCATCACCAGCTGACGCAGGACCAGTTCACCGGTCCGCGGGTCGCGCACCGGCGCGTTGACGAGCAGGTCGTCGGGTGTCAGGTTCGCCGCGGGGACGTACACCAGCGTGGCGTCCGGGTGGGAGCGGGCGATGTGGCAGAAGAACGTCGCCGTCTTGCCGATGCCGTGCTCGCCGAAGACCTGCCCGGTCTGCCCCATGTCGATCATCGCGTCGATGAAGGCCTCGAGGCGTGAGTCGGCCGACTGCCGTGGGTCCGTGCGGTCTGCGTGGTCTGTGTGGTCCGTGTGCTGTGCTTCCGTGGTCATCTACCGTGATCCTGTGGTGACGCGATGGCAGTCCATCGCCGGTGTGTGCGTCTCGGGCCAGTCGCTGCCGCCCTGGGTGATCAGCCAGATCCATTTGTCCGGCTCGGCCGGAGTGATCGGCGGGGCGTATCCGTCGGTGAGCATCACGACGGCGTCCGGGGTCACGTCGAACCGGCGCCCGTTCACCTCCGTGCGGCCCTCCACGTGGTCCGCGACCGCCTGGAAGCTCGTGCCACCGCCGCCGTAGACCCGCTCGCCCGGTCTGAACGGCATCACCACGGCGTCGAAGGACAGCCAGTGCGCCTCCACCCCGTCGATCCGGCCGACGAGTTCGGTGAGCCACCTGATGACGTGGTCCGGCATCGAGCCCGAGGTGTCGTACGCGATGACCAGCACCTTGTCCCGCACCGGGCCCCGTCGCGAGAGCATCGGGTCCTGGCCCAGGTCCGCGAGCAGCGCGCCCCGCTTCTTCGGGTACACCAGCCGCTCGCCGTCACGCAGTTTCGAGCCGAGTACGTCGACCAGCCAGCGCTGCCACCAGTCGACCGTACGCGTGCGCGTGGTCTCGCCGCGGAGCATGCCCGCGCCCAGGTTTCCCCAGATCCGGGCGGCCCGCGCCGAGCCCTCCTCGGTGCGGCCCATCAGGTCGAGCAGCTCGCGCTCCGCGCCCGGGTGCCCGCGTCGGGCCGCCAGCAGGGAGTTGAGCAGCGCGGAGGACGTCACCGCGTCGACGGTCTCCTGATCGGCCGGGACGAGATTGCCCTCCAGGTGCACGCACAACCGTCGCTCCGGGACGGGAGGATGGCGCATGCGCTTCAGTTCGCCGTACACCCGCATGTCCGTCCGGGTAAACGTCTCGTACGCCACCGGCTCCAGGCCGTGCGTCGTCAGGTCCTCCCAGTAGGCGTCGTACACCGTGCGCGGGTCGACGCCCGTGGGCCGGCCGTCGAGCAGCGGCAGTTCCGCACGGCCCAGCCGGACCAGCGCCACATGGTTGATGGACACCTCGGCGGCCAGCTCGAACACCGGGTCGTCGCGCAGCTCGGCGTCCGCGAACAGATGGCGGTGCACCAGATGCCGCGCCTCGTGGAACAGCACGAACTTCACGCCGTCCAGGCCCAGTGCGACGAAGCAGTCCGGGTTGTAGAGCAGCAGGCAGGAGCCGTCGCCGGAGGCGACCACGGCCGCCGTGTCCACCGCCGTCGTCGGGATCTGGTGGTGGCACTTCGTGTACAGCCAGGACGCCACCGCCGACTCGGTCAGCCCGAAGTCCAGCAGCGCGGCCTCCTTCAGCCGCCGCGCCTCCTCGACCACCGCCGGATCCGCCGGGCGGTAGCGCTCCAGTGCCCGGCGGTCGGTGAGGTCGACCACATGAGGGCGCCGTCGCCCCTGCTCCCCGTACGCCATGCGAAGCCCCCCGTGCACCCTGTAACGCGCTTCCCCCGGTGCTTCATTGGTACCAGCCCGCACTGACAACGGGCCAAGGCATTACGCTGTGCGGCAAGGGCGGGGCCGTAGCGCAGAGGCAGGCGCACCTGGTCTCCAAAACCGGAAGACGCCGGTTCGAATCCGGCCGCCCCGTCCCCCTGGATCTCATGGAGCCACCGGGTGAACCCGGTGGCTCCAGCCATGAGACGCAGCTCACATGGGGCCTCCTGTCACACATCGACCGCCTGTCCGGTCAATGGTGTGCAACCACCACACAGGAGAGACCACCATGCAATCTCGACTCGACTACTTCGGCAGTCCCCTCGCGGGCAAGGTCCTGCGGCACATCAACTCGGCCGGCAAGGCGGTTCTGGACTCGGCGCTGCCGGCCGAGATCCAGGAACTGGTGAAGATCCGGGCCAGTCAGATCAATGGCTGCGGCTTCTGCACCGACATGCACACCAAGGACGCCGCCGCGGCGGGCGAGACCGTGCAGCGCCTCCACCTGGTCGCGACCTGGCGCGAGGCCACGGTCTTCACCGAAGCGGAGCGCGCCGCGCTGGAGCTGGCCGAACAGGGCACCCGTATCGCCGATGCGGCGGGCGGTGTCCCGGACACGGTCTGGGAGAACGCCGCCAAGCACTTCGACGAGGAGCAACTCGTCGCGCTGATGTCGCTGATCGCCATCATCAACGCCTACAACCGCATCAACGTCATCAACCAGCAGCCTGCCGGGGACTACCAGCCCGGTCAGTTCGGCTGAGCCGGCCCGCACCCCTCGCCGTGCGCCGTCCGTCTCCCCGCCCCGGCCCCGGGGCGGGGAGACGGCGTGCGTGTGTCCTTCCCGGCCCGAGGAGCGGTGCCGTCAGCTCTCGGGGCGCGGAGCCCGCAGATGTGCCCGGCGAGCCAGTTCCTCCTCGTCCACCAGCGTGAGCATCGGCTGACCCGGTGCGCACAACATGGTCACGAGGAAGCGGGTGCGCGCGTCCGGCAGGGCGTTGCCGTCCTGGTAGTGGATCACGTCACCGCCCGGCTCCCAGAACGTCCCGCCGGCCTCGACCACACGTTCCGGCTCGCCCTCCAGCTCGAAACGGACAGCGCCTTCGAGCACGTATCCGAAGGTCGGCCCGGAGTGCCGGTGCGGGGGAGTCCCGGGGTCGCCGGGAGGCCACTCGATCACGACGGTCATGCCCGACGCGCCCTCGGGGATGAACGGGGGTTTGGCGTCCTGCAGCAGCGTCAACGCCGTCTGCCAGGTCCCGGACCGCGGCTCCGCGTCGGTCCGGGCCTCCGAGTCCTTGTTCGCCACTGTTTTTTTGCACCTCCACGATCTGCGTCCGGCAGGATCCCGACTTCCATCGTCCGGCAGGAAAGGCGTTCACGGAGTCCGGGCAGATCAATGCGACCGTGGGCGTGCCTCTCCGAGGGCTTGTAGCATGGTGGCCGAAGCCGGAGGGACCGATCATGCACGCCGAGACCGACGCGGCCGCGCTGGAAAACGCCGCGCGAGAGTTCGTCGCGGTGCGGCCGCAGCTTTTCGGAATCGCGTACCGCGTACTGGGCAGTCGCGTCGAAGCCGAGGACGTCATTCAGGAGACATGGCTTCGGTGGCAGAACACCGACCGCGGCGGCGTACGTGAGCCGATGGCGTTCCTGACCACGGTCACGGCCCGACTCGCCATCAGTTCCGCCCAGTCCGCCAGGGTTCGGCGGGAGTCGTACGTCGGCCCCTGGCTGCCCGAACCGGTCGACACCGGCCAGGATCCACAACTGGGCGCGGAAAAGGCGGAGGCGCTGGAACTGGCGGTTCTCTTTCTTCTGGAGAAGACGAATCCGGTGGAACGGGCCGCTTATGTTCTGCGGGAGGCCTTCGATTATCCCTACCGGCAGATCGCGGAAATTCTGAAAACCAGCCAGGCAAACGCGCGCCAATTCGTCAGCCGTGCCCGGAAACATCTGGCGGCCGAACGCAGGAAACCGGTCGGCCCGGACGAGCACCGGCGTCTGCTGGAGGCATTTCTCGGCGCGGCCCGGACGGGCGACATGTCCGCGCTGGAGGACGTTCTCGCCTCGGATGTCGTCAGCTATTCCGACGGCGGCGGGGTGCGCGGAGCATCCAGGATTCCGGTCGTCGGACGCTCCCGTGTGGCCAGGTACCTCGTGGCCTTCGCGCCGCGTTTCTGGGACGGGGCGGACATCCGGTGGGTCGAGGCCAACGGCCGTCCTGCCGTCCTCGTCTCCGCGCACGACGGCACGGTCGCGCTGCTGTCCGTCGACGTGTCGGCGCAGGGCGTCGAACGGATCATGTGGGTGATGAACCCGGCCAAGTTCGATCCGTACGTGGCCTCTCTCGGCGGCTGACGCGTCGTACCGAAACGCTCCCGCGCCCGGGCTCAGGCTATCGCGCCCGCCGTCGCCAGCAGTTCCGGTGCGTTGCCGTGGAACGTCTCGACGAGCTGGGCCAGTACCGCCCAGGCGTCCTCGCGGTCGCCCAAGTGGTCGTGGACGAGCGGGCGCAGGGCTTGCTCGGCCTCCTCGACGCGGGCCGGGAACAGTACATGACCCATGGAGAGGACCTGGAGGACGTGTACGGCGGGGCCGTGGGCCGTCGCGTACTCGGCCGGGCCCTCGAGCACACCCGCCCCGCGGACCCGGTGGGTGAACTTGCGGTGCGAGCCGAACCGCTCGCGCAGCGCGGGCGGGCAGTCCGGGCGTACGGACAGCGCCCAGCGCGCGTACCCGGGCAGTGGACGCTCGCCGTGCGCCTCGGCGACCGCCGCCCAGTCGGTGCGCGTCAGGACCATGGACCCGGCCGCCCGGGCCTGTTGAAGGGACGTCGCTTCCCGCAGCGCGCCCACGAGGCCGTGCCGCACATAGCTCTCGGGCACCTCGGGTTCCTCGCCCGGCAGGGTGGGGTGCACCGGGACCGGCTCGGTGCGCCCGGGACCGAACGGCACGCCCCGCGCGATGGCCCGGCGCAGCGCGGTGTCGGTGCCGATGGACTGCCACACCACCGCGTTGAGGTCCGGGTCGTCCTGCTGAAGGACCCACAGCACCACCGAGGACGGCAGCACATTGGCCCAGGCCCACGCCCGGTCGAGCCGGCGCAGGACCGCCGTGGGGTGCTCGGGGCCGGGCAGGCCGGTCCGCGTCCGGATCCGTCCGGCGGTTTCCTCGTCGATCAGGCCGAGGAGAAAGCCGACTGCCTGCTCCGCCCTGGTGTGGTCACGCATGTCGGCATGATGCCGCAGGCCACTGACAAGGCGCACCGGCAAATCGGTGCGCCCCGCATGGTGTTGTCGGACCCGGTGCCGCCGGTCAGGCCCCGGCGCGCGCCGCCACCCGCGCCTTCCGGGCGGCCAGCTTCTCGTCGAACTTCGAGGCCTCCGCGTCGAGACCGCCCATGAACAGGCCGAGTTCGTCCTGTGCCTGCTTCCCCTCCGGGCCGAGCCCGTCGATCTCCATGATCTTCAGGAAGCGCAGCACGGGCTGGAGGACGTCGTCGTGGTGGATACGGAGGTTGTAGACCTCGCCGATCGCCATCTGGGCCGCGGCGCGCTCGAAGCCGGGGATGCCGTGGCCGGGCATGCGGAAGTTCACGACGACGTCCCGCACGGCCTGCATGGTCAGGTCGGGGGTGAGTTCGAAGGCGGCCTTCAGCAGGTTGCGGTAGAAGACCATGTGGAGGTTCTCGTCGGTCGCGATGCGGGCCAGCATGCGGTCGCAGACCGGGTCGCCGGACTGGTGGCCGGTGTTGCGGTGCGAGATGCGGGTCGCGAGCTCCTGGAAGGCGACGTAGGCGATCGAGTGCAGCATCGAGTGACGGTTGTCGGACTCGAAGCCCTCGCTCATGTGGGACATGCGGAACTGCTCCAGCTTGTCCGGGTCCACCGCGCGCGAGGTGAGCAGGTAGTCGCGCATCACGATGCCGTGCCGGCCCTCCTCGGCCGTCCAGCGGTGCACCCAGGTGCCCCAGGCGCCGTCCCGGCCGAACAGCGAGGCGATCTCGTGGTGGTAGCTGGGGAGGTTGTCCTCCGTCAGAAGGTTGACCACGAGGGCGGTGCGGCCGATCTCGGTGACCTTGGACTGCTCCTTGTCCCAGGCCTCGCCGTCCTCGAACTGGCCGGGGAAGTTACGGCCGTCGGTCCACGGGACGTACTCGTGGGGCATCCAGTCCTTGGCGACCTTCAGATGGCGGTTCAGCTCCTTCTCGACCACTTCCTCGAGCGCGTACAGCAGCTTCGCGTCGGTCCACACGGACGGGCTGCCGAGGGGAGGAGAGGTGATCGTCACAGGAACTCCAGGGGGACGCCGTACAAGGGGGGATGAAACGGGGGTGAGCCGGCGAGCGGCGCCGGAACCTACGAGATCGTAGGCTACGAAGCCGTAGGTTACGAAGCCGTAGGTTAAGCGTGGCGTAAAGATCGCTGATCAGATGCCGTTCCGCTGCTGTACCGGGACATGTCAAAGAGCCCCGGGACGCGCAGGTCCCAGGGCTGTTGGGGTGATGGATCACACGATCAGGCGTACAGCCCCCGCAGGCGCACCGAGAGGCACGTCACACATCCCTCGAGCTTCTCGAACTCGCTGATGTCCACCGTGACCACCTGATGGCCGAGATCGGTGAGCAGTTCCTCCGTCTTGGGCGCGCTGTCCGCCATCAGGAGCTTGCTCCCGCCGAGCAGTACCACGTGCGCGCCGGCCTCCTCGGGCACCGCGAGGAAGCCCGGGAACAAGGAGGGGCGGTCCACGTTCGGGATGTGCCCGATCACCGTGCCGTCGGGCAGCGCGGTGACCGCCGACTTCAGATGCAGCACCTTGTTCACCGGTACGGCGACCACCCGCGCGCCCAGCGGCTCGAAGGCGGCCCGCACCTGCTGCACCCCGGCCGCGTTGGTGCGCCCGCCCCGGCCGACATAGATCGTGTCGCCGACCTTCAGGACGTCACCGCCGTCCAGGGTGCCCGGCTCCCAGATCCAGTTGACCGAGCAGCCGAGGCGGGCCACGGCCTCCTCGACCCCGGCGGTCTCGTCCCGCCGGGACTCGGCACCCGGCCGGGTGATCAACGCCACGTTCTTGTACATGACCACGGTGTCCTCGACGAACACCGAGTCCGGGCAGTCGTCGGCCGCGTCCACCTCGACCGTCTCCCAGCCGTGCGTACGCAGCGCCTCCACGTACGCCTCCCACTGCTCCACGGCGAGTTCCGCATCGACCTTCTCCCGCTCGATGTGCGTCACCAGGCCTTCGGCGAGGCGCGGGCTGGGGCGGCGGACGAGGGCCTTCTTGCTGGGCACGACGGGTCTCCGTATCGGCGGGTCGGTACGGCGCCACGATGCGGCGCCGATTCGCCATCATGCAGGCCCGGACCGGGCGGAGAAAACCCCGGCGCCGGGCCGTGTCCGGCCGAAGGCGCTCCAAGGGGGCCGAAGGCGCTCCAAGGGGACGGTCGGGAGGAGCGCCGACGGGACGGTCAGGCCGGGTCCCCGACCTCCTCGGGTGTCGTCTCCTTCAGTTCTCCCCCCTCCATGAGCAGCCAGCGGGTGATGCCGAGAGACTCGAGGAACGGCAGGTCGTGGCTGGCCACGATCAGCGCTCCCTCGTAGGACTCCAGGGCGGTCGTGAGCTGGCGCACGCTCGCCATGTCCAGGTTGTTCGTCGGCTCGTCGAGCAGGAGCAGCTGTGGCGCGGGCTCGGCCAGCATCAGCGCCGCCAGGGCCGCCCGGAAGCGTTCGCCGCCGGACAGCGTGGCCGCCTTCTGGTCGGCGCGGGCGCCCCGGAACAGGAAGCGGGCCAGACGCGCCCGGACCCGGTTGTCGGTGGCGCCCGGCGCGAACCGGGCCACGTTCTCGGCGACGGACAGCTCGCCGTCGAGGACGTCCAGCCGCTGCGGCAGGAACCGCAGCGGCACATGCGTCTCCGTCTCGCCCGCCACCGGTGCCAGCTCCCCGGCGATGGTGCGCAGCAGGGTCGTCTTGCCGGCCCCGTTGCGCCCGATCAGCGCGATCCGCTCGGGACCGCGCAGGTCGAGGACGCCGTCGACGCGCGCTCCGTACGCCAGTTCCAGTCCGTGCAGGGTGAGCACGTTCCGGCCCGGTGGCACGGCCGTGTACGGCAGGTCGACGCGGATCTCGTCGTCGTCCCGTACGGCGTCCACCGCCTCGTCGAGCCGCCCCTTGGCCTCGGCGAGCCTCTCCTCGTGCATGATGCGGTGCTTGCCCGCGGACTCCTGCGCCGCGCGCTTGCGTGCGCCCATCACGATCTTCGGTTCGCGCTTCTGGTCCCACATCTTCTGCCCGTAGCGCTTGCGGCGGGCCAGCTTGACCTGGGCGTCGACCAGTTCGCGCTTCTGCTTGCGAAAGTCCGCCTCGGCGACCCGCACCATGCGTTCGGCCGCCTCCTGCTCCACGGCGAGGGCCTCCTCGTAGGCCGAGAAGTTCCCGCCGTACCAGGTGATCTCCCCGGCACGCAGATCCGCGATCTGGTCGACCAGTTCGAGGAGTTCACGGTCGTGGCTGACGACGACCAGTACGCCCGGCCAGCACGAGACGGCCGCGTACAGCCGCCTGCGCGCGTACAGGTCGAGGTTGTTGGTGGGCTCGTCGAGCAGCAGTACGTCCGGGCGGCGCAGCAGCAGCGCGGCCAGGCGGAGCAGTACCGACTCGCCGCCCGACACCTCGCCGACCGTGCGGTCCAGGCCGATGGGCCCGAGACCGAGTTCACCGAGGGTGACGAGCGCACGCTCCTCGACGTCCCAGTCGTCGCCGACCGTGTCGAAGTGCTCCGCGGCCGCGTCGCCCGCCTCGATGGCGCGCACCGCGGCCCGCCGGGCGGCGATGCCGAGCGCCTCGTCGACGCGCAGGGCGGTGTCGAGCGTGACGTTCTGCGGGAGGTAACCGACCTCGCCGGTCACCTTGACGGTGCCGTCCGACGGGGTGAGCTCGCCGGCGATCAGCTTCAACAGGGTAGACTTTCCCGATCCGTTGACGCCGACGAGCCCGGTCTTGCCGGGGCCGAAGGCCACGTCGAGGCCGTCGAGGACGAGGGTGCCGTCGGGCCAGCCGAAGGACAGGGACGTACAGCTGAGGGAAGTGGACACAAGGGCCTCGCGGTTGCTGGATGCGGTCGGGGTGAACGCGTGTAGAGACACCACGAGGCGCGGACCGGGGAACCGGGGGCACACAAGGGCCCTGTGCCGGAGGACGGCTCGGACGCCGAGGTCGCACACGACGCACACACCCGACGGGTGTGACGCGGTGTCTCAGGACCTCAGACGAGCAACGTCCTTCTCCAATCGACGGCAACAGGACCGATGAACAACGTACGAGGGGTGCGTCGGGCCGTCAACGCAATAAAAAGCCGACGGCGACCGGCTAGGTCAGCAGGCGTCCCGCATCAATTCGGCCAGGCCGTGGTCGAGGTCCAGCTGGAGGTGTTCCAGGCCCTCGGGCACGAGCTCGTTCGTGGCCTGAAGGAACCGGCGGATCTCGCCCGTGCGCACGTGCACCACGGCGGTGCCCTCGGGGGCGTGGAACTCCAGGACGGTGCGGTCGTATCCGTACGGCCGCACCCGGACGTCGCCGCGGCCCTCCGGGCCGTGCAGGCCGGCGGAGAGGAGCTCGCGGGCGAAGCTCCAGCACACCTCGACGCCCTCCAGGGTGGCCGGGGCGGGGAAGGTCATCCGGACGGCGAACGGGTCGTGCCGGTCGTAGCGCAGCGTGGCGGGAATGCTCGGCATGCGCGGTGCGGCGGCGACGAGTCGGGCCTCTACGGGCTGCTCGATGACGGTGGACAACGCCTTGCTCCCTCGTGACGGCTGGACGAACTTCCGGGTGGCTGAGACCTGGCACTGGAAGAGACGACGGAATCAGCCAATCCGTGCACACGAATTTCGAGTGACCTCGGTCACCGCGTCCATGCACGCGAGCGTCAGGCGTGTTCCGCGCTGCCCCGCGCGGCGGTCGGGCCCCCTGGACGGTGCCGGGGCGGTGGGCTAGCTTCGCCCGCCATGAGGCGCTTGGGGAGCACGCGACGAACGAGACGTACGACCCGTACCAGCCGGACGGTGGCCGCGGGGGTGGCCTGCGGGGCCGCGCTCGCCGCGCTGATGCTCGCACCGGCGCACGCCGCGCCGCGGGGCGGCCACCGCGCACCGCACTGGGAACTCAAGGACACCGGCACCCCCGACATCCGCTACCGCGGGCTGTCCGCCGTCAGCCGCGACACCGCCTGGGTGGCCGGATCCGGCGGTACGGTTCTGCGCACCACGGACGGCGGGGCGAGCTGGCGGAACGTCTCTCCACCGGGCGCGGCCGCGCTGCAGTTCCGGGACATCGAGGCGTTCGACGCGCGGCGCGCGGTGGTGCTGGCCATCGGCGAGGGCGAGGACTCCCGCGTCTACCGCACCGAGGACGGCGGCGCGACCTGGACCGAGTCCTTCCGCAACACCGACCCGAAGGCGTTCTACGACTGCCTCTCCTTCTTCGACCGCCGCCACGGCCTCGCCATGAGCGACCCGGTGGCCGGAAAGTTCCGCATCCTGTCCACCGGCGACGGCGGCCGCACCTGGCGGGTGCTGCCCTCCGACGGCATGCCCGCCGCGCTGGACGGCGAGGCGGGCTTCGCGGCGAGCGGCCAGTGCCTGGCCACCTCCGGTCCCAGGGACGTCTGGCTGGCGACCGGTGGCGGGGCACGCGCGCGCGTGCTGCACTCCACGGACCGCGGCCTGACCTGGAACGCCAGCGACACACCGGTCCCGGCCGGCGATCCGGCCCGCGGCGTGTTCGCTCTCGCCTTCCGCGACCGCACCCACGGCCTCGCCGTCGGTGGCGACTACCGCGCGGAGCAGCCCTCCCCGCGGGCGGCGGCGCTCACCCCGGACGGCGGCCGCAGCTGGCGGCCCGCCGGCACGCCCCGTCCGCCTACCGCTCCGGCGCCGCCTGGCTCCCGCACAGCGGCGGCGCCGCGCTCGCCGTCGGCCCCACCGGAACCGACCTGACCACGGACGCCGGGCGCACCTGGCGGACGGTCGACACCGGCTCGTACGACACCGTGGACTGCACCCCCGACCTGGGCTGCTGGGCGGCCGGGGAGAAGGGGCGCGTGGCGCGGCTGGAGAGCTGATGCGGTGGGTCCCGGTGCGGGTACTCGGTCGTCGTACACGACACGAGAGGAAGTGAGCGGTCGTGCCACGCGGTGCCAGTCCCAAGCGGGAACGTCAGTACGAGCACATCAAGCAGAGCGCCCTGGACCGGGGCGAGAGCACGGAGCGTGCCGAGGAGATCGCGGCGCGGACGGTCAACAAGGAACGCGCCAGGGCCGGTGAGTCGAAGACCGCCGGCCGCACCTCGACCCAGGACATGTCGTCCGGCGAGCGTGGTGGCAGGCGGTCGCACCAGGGTGCCCAGGGGCCCACGTACGACCAGCTGTACGAGGAGGCCAAGCGGCGCGGCATCAAGGGCCGTTCGGACATGAACAAGCAGCAGCTGCGGAGCGCGCTGGGCGGCAAGAAGGGTTGAGCCCGCGCGCTCAGCGCAGCGTCTCGCGGTAACGCTCCAGCTCGGGCGCCGTCTTGGTGGCGATGAACTCCGTGATGCGGTACTCGCACACCCCGGCGGTGACGAAAGGATCGCCCGCGGCGACGTTCTCGATGCGGGCGCGGTCCTCCGCGACGGCCAGGATCACCCCGCCCTCGCGGGGGTTCTTGCGCCCGGAGGCGAGGAACACGCCCTTCTCGTACTGCTCGTCGAGCCATGCCACGTGCGCCGGCATCACGGCGTCCACGGCGTCGAGCGGCGCGGTGTAGATCAGCTCCAGTACGAACATGATCGAGAGCCTACCCCTGGGTGCCCGCGCGGCCGGCCGGACCCGTACAGTCGACCCCACCATGACGACCGTACGTGTGCCCGCGGACTGGCCCGCGACCGAGGAGCAGGCCCGCGCCGTACAGGACGAACTGCGCGGACGGGTGGTGCTGGACGAGCCGGGGCCGCCGCCCGGGACGGGGTACGTCACAGGGGTCGACGTCGCCTACGACGACGAGCGGGACGTCGTCGCGGCCGCGGCCGTGGTGCTCGACGCGGCGACGCTGGACGTGGTGGCCGAGGCGACGGCCGTCGGGCGGATCTCCTTCCCGTACGTGCCCGGGCTGCTCGCCTTCCGCGAGATTCCCACCGTCCTGGCCGCCCTCGACGCCCTTGCCCACCCGCCGGGCCTGGTGGTCTGCGACGGCTACGGACTGGCCCACCCGCGCCGCTTCGGCCTCGCCAGCCACCTCGGCGTGCTCACCGGGCTGCCCACGATCGGCGTCGCCAAGAACCCGTTCACCTTCACGTACGACGACCCGGAGGCCCGGCGCGGCAGCGGCACCCCGCTCCTCGCGGGCACCGAGGAGGTCGGCCGTGCCCTGCGCACCCGGGACTCCGTCAAGCCCGTCTTCGTCTCCGTCGGCCACCGGGTGAGCCTGGACAACGCCTGCGCCCACACCCTCGCGCTCACCCCCGAGTACCGGCTCCCGGAGACGACCCGCCGCGCGGACGCCCTCTGCAGGCGCGGGCTTCGCGAGGCGACGAGCGGGCGGAGCCCCCTGGTCGAGCAGGCGGCCGCGGATCCCGAACGGAGCTGGGGCCGTTCCCTGTTCGAGCGCCAGCCCCTTCCCGTCGTCTGGGCGGGCCGGGTGCTCCGGGCGGCGGCGGAGGAGCTGGGCCGGACACCGGAGATCGACGCCGCGCTGGACCTCGCGGACGACCGGGACCGCTGGAGCCAGGGGCGCGAGGTGTTCGGGCTGGTGCGCGGGCGGGGGCTTGCGGCCTGGGAGTATCCGACGGAGGAACAGCGGCTCCTGGTCCGCCTCGCGGAGCTGGTCGGCAAGCTCGCCCACAACGAGGCGGGACCCCCGCCCTTCTTCGACTACCACACGGGGTGGCAGATCGGTCCCCTGGCGGTCCGGCTCGCCACCGCCGCGCACGATCCGGCCGTACGGGACCGCATCGCACAAGCGCTGGGGGACTGGCCGCCGGCCGAGTACGAGGCCTGAGCACGTCGTGTGAGTAGCTGTACGGATGTGACGGCCCCGAGGGACCGGCACGCTGTGGCGCATGAAGACATCCCGTGCCGCAAAGCCCTCGCAGACCCCAACCGCCCCGTCGAGCGCGCCGTGACGGCCGCGCTGGTCCTCGCCGTGCCGGCGGGGCTCGGCTGGATAGGCGGGATGATCTACACCGTACTGGGGTGGCCGCTCTAGCCGCTCCGGCCCCTCCAATTGCTCCCGCCGCGCAGCGCGGCGCTAGAAGGCCGCCGCCACCCTGAACGTGATCCCCGCCCCGCGCAGCCGCTCGGTCAGGGCGTCGCCCATCGCCTGAACCGTCGTGACCTGGCCGGCCGTCGGCGGCAGGTCGTCGAAGGCCAGGGACAGGGCCGACTCGGCGAACATCTTCGCCGTCTCGCCGTAACCGGGGTCGCCGCCGCGGACCTCCGTGAGCACGCGTCGGCCGCCGCCCTGGCCGACGAACCGGACCGAGAACCAGCTCTTCGCGCGCTTGTCGGCGCTCGGCCCGTCCCCGGGCTTGAGCCGGTTCGACAGCCAGCGCCGGGCGGGCGGCAGCTGGGCGGCGGCGAGCACCGCGCCCACGGCCGCGACCGAGCCCAGGGCGACGGGCAGCCGTTCGACGGCCGCGTAGTGCCGGTAGCGGAAGTCCGGGCCGTACCGGTCCAGGGCCTTCGCCGAGCGCCGGACGATCTGCGCGTCGATGGTCGGCAGGGGGAGGGCCCAGGCCCCGACCTCCTTGGCGAACCGCGGCGCGCCGGTCGGTGCAGAAGCCCTGCGCCCCATCAGCCGCGGCTCGTGCCGGCCGCGGTCGCGCGCGGCGGCGAACATCTGCCGGCCGCGCCCCATCTGGGTCAGTGCCGAGGCGAGGGTGCCACCGGAGAAGGTGGCGTCGGCGGTCACGTATCCGTCCACCGTCAGCGGTACGCCCTCGGGCAGCTGCCGGACCGTGAAGTACGCCCCCAGGTCGTGCGGCACCGAGTCGAAACCGCAGGCGTGCACCAGCCGGGCGCCGGTCTCACGCGCGCGTGCGTCGTGGCGGACGTACATCAGGTCCACGAACTCGGGCTCGCCCGTGAGGTCGAGATAGTCCGTCCCGCTGTCCGCGCAGGCGGCGACGAGTTCCTCGCCGTAGCGGACGTACGGCCCGACGGTCGATGCCACCACGCGCGCGTGCCCGGCCAGTTCGCGCAGTGTGTCGGGTTCGGTGACGTCGGCCCGGAGCACTCCGACCTCCGCACCTCCCGGCAGCCGCTCGCGCAGCGCCCGCAGCCGGCTTTCGTCACGGCCGGCGATCGCCCAGCGCAGGTCCGCGGGCGCGTGGGCGGCCAGGTACTCCGCGGTGAGCGTGCCGACGAAGCCCGTGGCTCCGAAGAGCACGATGTCGTAGGGACGGTCCGTCCTGTTCAGCCTGCTCATGACACCTCTCGGTCGTGCAACCCGCGCCGCTGTCGGTGGCTGAGGCTAGCGTGAGGTGTGCGGAGCCCGACGACCAGCCCGGAGGCTGCCGATGGCCGTGTCCAGCAACGCCCTGAAGAAGTGGGAGAAAGTACGAGAGTTCGCTCTCGGGCTGCCGGGTGCGGTCGAGGAGTTCCCCTGGGACGAGAGCGTCGCGAAGGTCAACAAGAAGGTGTTCGTCTTCCTGGGCGTCAGCGACGGCAGCTATCCGCTGGGCGTCACGGTCAAGTTCGGGGACGAGTCGGCGCACGCGCACGCCCTGACCTCCCCGGGCGCCGAACCCGCCGGATACGGCCTCGGCCGGGCGGGCTGGGTGCGGATCCCGCTCCAGGAGCCGGGGGCCCCGGCTGTCGAGCTGCTGTGCGACTGGGTCGAGGAGAGCTATCGGGTGATCGCCCCCAAGCGGTTCATAGCGGAACTCGACGCACGCTGACCTTCCCCGGACCACGCTGGTCGAGCGGGCTTCCGGTTAACTTGGCTAAGCGCTTGCTCGCCCAGGTCTTGTGCCGGGTGGAACACGTTCCTAACATCACTGGTGTTACATCAGTTGTGTCATATGACTGGGGGCGGCATGAGGACGGCGAAGACGCCGACGACGGCACAGGGCCCGCTCACGGGCGTGCGCGTGGTCGAGCTGGCCGGGATCGGGCCCGGCCCGTTCGCCGCGATGCTCCTCGCCGACCTGGGCGCCGACGTTGTACGGGTGGACCGGCCGGGCGGCAACGGCCTGGGCATCGATCCGGCGTACGACATCACCAACCGCAACAAGCGCTCGGTGCTCGTCGACCTGAAGTCGGCGGACGGCCCGTCGCGCGTCCTCGACCTGGTCGAACGGGCCGACATCCTCATCGAGGGCTTCCGCCCCGGCGTCGCCGAGCGCCTCGGCGTCGGCCCCGAGGACTGCCACGCCCGCAATCCCCGGCTGGTCTACGGCCGGATGACCGGCTGGGGCCAGGAGGGCCCCCTCGCCCAGCGCGCCGGCCACGACATCGCGTACATCGCCCTCACCGGCACCCTCGGCATGATCGGCGCCCCGGACGAGCCCCCGGCCATCCCCGCGAACCTGGTCGGCGACTACGCGGGCGGCTCCCTCTACCTGGTCGTCGGTGTCCTCGCCGCCCTGCACCACGCGCGCGCGACCGGCACCGGCCAGGTCGTCGACGCCGCCATCGTGGACGGCGCCGCGCACCTCTCCGCGATGATCCACGGCATGCTGGCCGCCGGCGGCTGGCAGGACCGGCGCGGCGCCAACCTCCTGGACGGCGGCTGCCCCTACTACGGCACCTACGAGACCGCCGACGGCAGATACATGGCAGTCGGCGCCCTGGAGCGGCAGTTCTACGAGGAGTTCCTGCATCTGATGGACCTCGACGAGCTGGCCCCCGCCCGCAAGGACTGGACCCGCTGGGGCGAGCTGCGCGAGCGCGTCGCCGCCCGCTTCAAGTCCCGTACTCAGGACGAGTGGACGGCCGTCTTCGAGGGCTCCGACGCCTGTGTGGCCCCCGTCCTGTCCCTCCGCGAGGCCCCGCACCATCCGCATCTCGCCGCCCGCGGCACCTTCACCGACCACGGCGGCATCACCCAGCCCGCGCCGGCCCCGCGCTTCACCGAGACCCCCACCACCGTCCGCACCGGACCCGTCCTGCCGGGCGCCGACACCACGGAAGTGGCCCGAGACTGGGACGTACCCCGGCTCGTCACCGACCCCGAGAAGGACGGTGACTGATGGAACTCTCGATCCCCCTCGACTACGCGACCGACCCGCGCACGGCCGCGGACCAGGCCGCCGCACTGGAGTCGGCAGGCCTCGACGCCGTCTGGGTCGCGGAGGCGTACGGCTTCGACGCGCCCACGATCATGGGCTGTCTGGCCGCCCGCACCGAACGGATGAAGATCGGCTCCGCGATCCTCAATGTCTACTCCCGCACCCCGGCCCTGATCGCCCAGACCGCCGCCGGCCTCGACGCCATGTCGGGCGGCCGCGCCATCATCGGGCTCGGCGCCTCCGGCCCGCAGGTGATCGAGGGCCGGCACGGCAAGCCGTACGACAGGCCCCTCGGCCGCACCCGCGAGACCATCGAGCTGACCCGACGCATCCTGCGCCGCGAGGTCATCGACCACCACGGCATCACGGACATGCCCCGGCCCGGCGGCCTCGGCAAGCCCCTGAAGATCCTCACCAAGCCCGTGCGCCCCGCGGTGCCGCTGTACGTCGCCTCCCTCGACCCCGCCAACGTCCGTATGACCGCCGAGATCGCCGACGGCCGGCTGCCCACCCTGTTCGTCCCGGAGAAGGCCAAAGACGTGTGGGGCCCCGCTCGCGGAAGGCGCCGCCCGCCGCGACCCCGCCCTGGGGCCGCTGCGGATCGTCGCGGGCGAGCTGCTCGCCATCGGCGAGGACGCGGCCGCCGTACGGGACCTCGCCCGCCCGAAGATCGCCCTGTACGTCGGCGGCATGGGCGCGCCCGGCAAGAACTTCTACAACGACCTCGCCGTCGCGTACGGCTACGAGAAGGAAGCCCGGCTCATCCAGGAGCTGTACCTGTCCGGCCGCAAGAAGGAGGCCGAGGCGGCCGTCCCGGACGAACTCTGCGAGCTCATGTCGCTGTGCGGCCCGGAGGGTTACGTCCGTGAGCGCGTCGCCGCGTTCCGCGAGGCGGGCGTGACGATGCTGAACGTCGTCCCGGTGGGCCAGGAACCGGCCCGCCTGGTCGAGACCGTCAAGAGCTGGCTCTGAAAAACCCTCACCCTCCCGGAAAGGCTTGTCAGTGAGCACCGAAGCGTACGTGTACGACGCGATCCGCACCCCGCGCGGCCGCGGCAAGGCGAGCGGCGCCCTGCACGGCACGAAGCCCATCGACCTGGTCGTCGGACTCATCCACGAGATCCGTGACCGTTTCCCCGGTCTCGACCCGGCCGCCGTCGACGACATCGTCCTCGGCGTGGTCGGCCCGGTCGGCGACCAGGGCTCGGACATCGCCCGGATCGCGGCGATCGCGGCCGGACTGCCGGACACCGTGGCGGGCCTCCAGGAGAACCGCTTCTGTGCGTCCGGCCTGGAAGCCGTCAACCTGGCCGCCGCCAAGGTGCGCTCCGGCTGGGAGGACCTCATCCTGGCCGGCGGCGTGGAGTCGATGTCCCGGGTGCCGATGGCCTCGGACGGCGGCGCCTGGTTCAACGACCCCATGACCAACCTCGCCGTCAACTTCGTGCCCCAGGGCATCGGCGCCGACCTGATCGCCACCATCGAGGGCTTCTCCCGGCGCGACGTCGACGAGTACGCGGCCCTCTCGCAGGAGCGCGCGGCCACCGCCATGAAGGAGGGCCGCTTCGAGCGCTCCGTCGTCCCCGTCAAGGACCGCAGCGGACTCGTGGTCCTCGACCACGACGAGTTCCCGCGCCCCGGCACCACCGCCGACTCCCTCGCCAAGCTGAAGGCGTCATTCGCCGACATCGGCGAGCTGGGCGGCTTCGACGCGGTGGCCCTGCAGAAGTACCACTGGGTCGAGAAGATCGACCACGTCCACCACGCGGGCAACTCCTCCGGCATCGTGGACGGCGCCTCGCTGGTCGCGATCGGCTCCAAGGAGGTCGGCGAGCGCTACGGACTCACCCCGCGCGCGCGGATCGTCTCCGCCGCCGTCTCCGGCTCCGAGCCGACCATCATGCTCACCGGGCCCGCGCCCGCCACCCGCAAGGCACTCGCCAAGGCCGGGCTGACCATCGACGACATCGACCTCGTCGAGATCAACGAGGCGTTCGCGGCCGTCGTGCTGCGCTTCGTCAAGGACATGGGCCTGTCCCTGGACAAGGTCAACGTCAACGGCGGCGCGATCGCGCTGGGCCACCCGCTCGGCGCCACCGGCGCGATGATCCTCGGCTCGCTCATCGACGAACTGGAGCGCCAGGACAAGCGGTACGGCCTCGCCACGCTGTGCGTGGGCGGCGGCATGGGCATCGCCACCATCGTCGAGCGCATCTAGTCCCCAGCGGCAGCGAAGACTTCAGACCTCAACGGAGACCCCTGACATGACCGAGAGCACCACCATCCGCTGGGAACAGGACGACACCGGCGTCGTCACCCTCGTCCTCGACGACCCCAACCAGTCCGCGAACACCATGAACGCGGCCTTCCGCGACTCGCTCGCCGCGATCACGGACCGCCTGGAGGCGGAGCAGGACTCCATCCGCGGCATCATCTTCACCTCCGCCAAGAAGACCTTCTTCGCGGGCGGCGACCTGCGCGACCTCATCCGCGTCACCCCCGAGACCGCCCAGGACCTGCTCGACGGCGGCCTCGCCATCAAGCGGAACCTGCGCCGCATCGAGACCCTGGGCAAGCCGGTCGTCGCGGCGATCAACGGCGCGGCCCTGGGCGGCGGTTACGAACTCGCCCTCGCCTGCCACCACCGCGTCGCCCTCGACACCCCCGGGACCAAGATCGGCTGCCCCGAGGTCACCCTCGGCCTGCTCCCCGGCGGCGGCGGAGTCGTACGCACCGTACGCCTGCTCGGCATCGCCGACGCGCTGCTGAAGGTCCTCCTCCAGGGCACCCAGTACAACGCGCGGCGCGCCCAGGAGAACGGCCTCGTCCACGAAGTGGCCGCCACGCCCGAGGAACTGCTCGCGAAGGCCCGCGCCTTCATCGACGCCAACCCCGAGTCGCAGCAGCCCTGGGACAAGCCGGGCTACAAGATCCCGGGCGGCACGCCGGCCAACCCCAGGTTCGCGGCCAACCTCCCCGCCTTCCCTGCCACCCTGCGCAAGCAGACCGGCGGCGCGCCCTACCCGGCCCCGCGCAACATCCTCGCGGCCGCCGTCGAGGGCTCACAGGTCGACTTCGAGACCGCCCAGGTCGTCGAGGCTCGCTACTTCGTCGAGCTGGCGGCGGGCCAGACCTCGAAGAACATGATCCAGGCGTTCTTCTTCGACCTCCAGGCCGTCAACTCCGGCGCCAACCGCCCCAAGGGCATCGAGCCGCGCCAGGTCCGCAAGGTCGCCGTCCTCGGCGCCGGCATGATGGGCGCGGGCATCGCCTACTCGTGCGCCCGCGCGGGCATCGACGTCGTCCTGAAGGATGTGTCGGCCGAGGCGGCCGCCAAGGGCAAGGGCTACTCCGAGAAGCTGTGCGCCAAGGCCGTCGCCAAGGGCCGTACCAGCCAGGAGAAGGCCGACGCGCTGCTCGCCCGCATCACGCCCACCGCCGACGTGGCCGACCTCGCCGGCTGCGACGCGGTCATCGAGGCCGTCTTCGAGGACACGATCCTCAAGCACAAGGTGTTCCAGGAGATCGAGAGCGTCCTCGCCCCCGACGCGCTGCTCTGCTCCAACACCTCCACCCTGCCCATCACCGCCCTCGCCGAAGGCGTGGAGCGCCAGGCCGACTTCATCGGACTGCACTTCTTCTCGCCCGTCGACAAGATGCCGCTCGTCGAGATCATCAAGGGCGAGCGCACCGGCGACGAGGCCCTCGCGCGCGCCTTCGACCTGGTCCGGCAGATCAACAAGACGCCCATCGTCGTCAACGACTCCCGCGGCTTCTTCACCTCCCGGGTGATCGGCCACTTCATCAACGAGGGCGTCGCGATGGTCGGCGAGGGCATCGAGCCCGCGTCGGTCGAGCAGGCGGCCGCCCAGGCCGGCTACCCGGCCAAGGTGCTCTCCCTGATGGACGAGCTGACCCTCACCCTGCCCCGCAAGATCCGCAACGAGACGAAGCGGGCCGTCGAGGAGGCGGGCGACACCTGGCAGGCGCATCCCGCCGAGGCCGTCATCGACCGCATGGTCGACGAGTTCGGACGCCCCGGGCGCAGCGGCGGCGCGGGCTTCTACGAGTACGGCGAGGACGGCAAGCGGGCCGGGCTGTGGCCGGGGCTGCGCGAGCACTTCACCGAGCCCGGACACCAGATCCCGTTCCGGGACATGCAGGAGCGCATGCTCTTCTCCGAGGCGCTCGACACCGTCCGCCTCCTCGAAGAGGGCGTCCTGACGTCCGTCGCCGACGCCAACATCGGCTCCATCTTCGGCATCGGCTTCCCGGGCTGGACCGGCGGCGTGCTCCAGTACATCAACGGCTACGACGGTGGTGTCGCCGGTTTCGTGGCACGCGCGCGTGAACTCGCCGAGCGCTACGGCGAGCGGTTCCAGCCGCCCGCGCTGCTGGTCGAGAAGGCGGAGCGGGGGGAGACCTTCAGCGACGCGCGCTGAGCACGTCCCCAGGTGACACGGCCGCGCCCGCGTCCTGCCGGACCTCCGGCCAGGCGCGGGCGTGCGCCGTTGCGGGTGAACTTCTTGCACACCTGTGGACAGCGGGGACTTGGGGACGCGACCGTGAGGGCGAGCGAACCCGGCCATACCGCTCAGGGGGGTCCCCATGCCGTGCTCACGCTCTGCCCTGCGAAGATTCCTCGCCGTCGCCTCCGCCTGCCTCCTCGGCGGCGCCTCTGCCCTGGCGGTCGCTCCCGTCGCCGCGGCCGAACCGGCCACACCGGTCGGCTATCCGGCGGGCTCGACCGCCACCCGCTACTCGGGGCTCGCCTTCGACGCCTGCACGGCCCCGCCGCTCACCACCGTGCAGGCCTGGAACGCCTCGCCCTACCGCGCCCTCGGCGTCTATGTCTCCGGCGTCAACCGTACGTGCGCCCAGCCGCAGCTGACCGCGTCCTGGGTGGCCTCCGTGACCGGGCTGAAGTGGCGCCTGCTGCCCATCCACAAGGGCCTGCAACCGCCGTGCGGGGCACGGCCGTCCGACGCCAAGATCAGCACGAGCCCGGCCACGGCCCGCTCGCAGGGCACCGCGGCCGCCACGGAGGCGATCGCCGCGGCCAAGGCCCTCGGCATGCTGCCAGGCAGCGCCCTCTACAACGACATCGAGCACTACACCCAGACCGATGCCATCTGCCGCACGGCTGTCCTGACCTACGTCTCCGCCTGGACCAAGGAACTCCACCGGCTCGGCTATGTCTCCGGCGTCTACATGAACCTCAACCTGGGCGCCCGCCAACTCGCCGACAGCTACACGTCCACGGCCTACGCCCGCCCGGACGCCCTGTGGATCGCGCGCTACGACAGCGTCGACTCCCTCAAGGGCTGGGCCAACATCGCCGACTCCAAGTGGGCCGTCCACCAGCGCGCCAAGCAGTTCCGCGGCGGCCACGACGAGACCTACGGGGGAGTGACCCTCAACATCGACACCGACCGGCTCGACGCGCCCGTCGCCACGGTGGCGTACCCGTACAAGGTGACCAGCACGACCCCGCTCAACGCACGCACCGGGCCCGCGACCAGCTACCCGGTCACCTCGACCCACGCCCCCGGCTCGACCGTGAAGGTCGTCTGCCAGACGCCCGGCACCAAGGTCGGCACCACCTCCGTGTGGGACAGGCTCACCAACGGCGGTTATGTCTCGGACCGTTACGTCAGCACCCCCTCCAGCACCGGCTACAGCGCGCCGCTGCCCCGCTGCGCCTACCCGTACCAGGTGACCGCCCCGGCAGGCGTGACCGAGCGCAGCGGCCCCGGCACGGGGTACTCCGCCGTCGGCACCTCACCGGGCGGAGCCCTGGCGTGGGTCACCTGCCAGCGGTCCGGTTCGACGGTCGGCACCACCAAGATCTGGGACCGGCTGGACAACGGACACTATGTGTCGGACCACTATGTGGCCACGCCCAGCGGCACCTCGTACAGCAAGCCCGTGCCGCGCTGCTGAGCCGCGCGTCGGGAAACGGTGGGTTTACGGAGCCGCGTCTGCCTGCGAGTCGTCGAGCCACAGGCGCAGCTCCTGCTTCAGGGACCGCTGGAACGTGGTCAGCAGCCCCTGCACCACCAGCGGCTGCATATGGGCGGACAGCGATCGCACATGCCGCGCGTCCCGCTCCGACACCTCGCCGCGCAGCAGTTGCGACAGCTCGTGGGCGGCCGCGCGCGAGTGTTCCAGGAGCACCTTCCGCGCGGCGAGGATCGCCTCCTGGGAGAGCGGTACGTCCAGCAGCTCGACGCCGAGCCGCAGCTGTCCGAGGTCCACGCGGTACGCGTCACCGGCCCGCTCGACGACGTCCATCGCCACGAGCCGGTCCAGGTCGCCCTCGTCCAGGGACCGCCCCGCCCGCCGCTCGAGTTCCTCGCGCGACAGCGTCTCCGCCGTGTCCGGGGCCCACGAGGAGACCACGGCCCGGTGCACGGCGAGCTCGTGCGCGGTCAGGTCCGGCGGCAGCTGTCGCAGATACCGCTCGATCGCGGCCAGCGTCATGCCCTGGTGCTGCAGCTCCTCGATCAGCGCCAGGCGCGCCAGATGCTCACGGCCGTAGTGACCCACCCGGCGCGGACCGATCACAGGCGGCGGCAGCAGGCCCCTGGTGCCGTAGAAGCGGACCGTGCGGACGGTGACGCCCGCCCGGGCGGCCAGCTCGTCGATGGTGAGGGTCGGCTCCTCGGTCTCGGTCGTCATGTGCAGCAGTATTGCTGTCTCACCAGTGCTGTGAAACCCGTCCGGCGTGCCCGGGCGGGCCTGGTCACCCGGCCGCACTTCCGCCTCAAGGGCAGCCCCGGCACGGAGATCGCCACGATCGCCTTCCTGCTGGTCTGCCTCGGCATGATGTGGAACGACCCCGAGGTCGGCCGCAAGACCCTGATGCTCATCCCGGTGATCGCCGCGCTGCTGGTCGGCGGCTGGTACGGGGTGCGCCGCCGGGTGTCGAAGACCGCGGACCGGGAGCTGTCCGAGCTTACGAAGTAGCAGGTCACGGCCACTGTCAGTGGCATCGCCTACGGTGGCGTCATGTCGGAGATCACCTATGTCCGGGGTGACGCCACCGTGCCGTCGGTCAAGGGCGTCAAAGTGATCGCCCACGTCTGCAACGACATCGGGGGATGGGGAAAGGGCTTCGTGCTGGCGCTCTCGCGCCGTTGGCCGGAGCCCGAGGCGGAGTACCGCGCATGGCACCGCCACCGTGCGTCGAACGACTTCGGCCTGGGTGCGATACAACTCGTGCGGGCCGAGCGGTATGTCTGGGTGGCCAACATGATCGGCCAGCGCGGTACTCGCACGGGCAGCAAGGGCGTGCCCGTGCGCTACGAGGCCATCGACACCGCACTGGCCCGGCTCGCCGACGAAGTGATCGAACTCGGCGCGTCCGTGCACATGCCCCGCATAGGCTGCGGTCTGGCAGGCGGGAAGTGGTCCCGGATCGAACCGCTGATCATGGAGCGGCTGGTGCGGCGCGGGATCGCGGTGACGGTGTACGACCAAGGGGAGGGCGGGGGATGAGCGGGGACATCGACGTCCTGGTGCTGGGCGGCGCGGGCGTGGACACGATCGTGTACGTCCCCGAGCTGCCGCTCCCGTACGCCGACAGCTACATGATCGACTCCGGGATCCGCACCCGCGCCGGGCAGACCGGCGACTTCGTCGCGGTGGGCCTGAGCGCGCTGGGCCTGCGCACCCATCACCTCGACCTGCTCGGTGACGACCCCGAGGGCGAACTCGTCCGCGCGCTGCACCGGGAGCGCGGGATCCCGCTCACCGCGATCCCACAGCCCGCCGGCACCAAGCGCGCGGTGAATCTGGTCGGTCCGGACGGCCGCCGGCTCTCCCTCTACGACACCAGCCGCGCCCACGCCGACGACCGCTTCCCGGAGCGGACGGTCCGGGACCTCGCCGCGTCGAGCCGGCACGTCCACGTGGCCATCACCCACCCGTGTGCCCACGTCCTGCCCGCACTGCGCGAGACGGGTGTCTCCGTCTCGACCGACCTGCACGACTGGGACGGCGAGAACCCCTACCACGAGTCCTTCGCGTACACGGCGGACATCGTCTTCCTCTCAGCGACGGCCCTCACCGACCTCGGCCGGACGATGCGCCGCATCGCCGACCGGGGCAGAGCCCGGCTGGTCGTCGCCACCGCCGGGGCCGAGGGCGCTTACCTGCTGGCCGACGGCGAGCCGAGCCACATACCGACGGTGACACCACCCGCGCCGGTGGTGGACACGAACGGCGCGGGCGACGCCTTCGCCGCCGCCTTCCTCTTCGCCCACCTCAACGGGGAGCCGCCCCGACGGTCCGCCCTGTACGGGACGGTGGCCGGGGCGTACGCCTGCACGGTGCCGTCGACGGAGACGGCCGCGATAGCCAGGGACGAACTGCTGGACCGGGTCGCCGAGTTGGAGTCGGCCGGCGTGTGAGCCACCGTGCCGCGTCCGCCGGCACCGGACTGGCGTGCCGGGTGACATCCTCGGCCGGGGCCGGGTGAGCCGCCTGGCCCTCGGCGCCATGTCTCTTCAGTGGATCGGCCCGCGTGCGCCTCGATCGTCGCCTGCCTGGCGGCGGCCGTCCTGACGGCCGGGCGGCGACCCCGCCGACCCGGACGCCGCCGTCGGCCCGTCGCGGCAGGCGATGTGCTCGGTCGGAGCCGGGTGAGCGGCCCGGCTCCGACCCAGTGCTTCCGGCGCCTCGTTCGCTGCCTGGCCGCGTCCGTCCGGACAGGCGACGTTGGGCCCATCGGGCTCGGACGCCGCGATTGCGTGACCTCGGAGGAGGCCGGGGTGAGCCGCCCGGGTCCTGCCCCGGCCCCGTACCTGCGGTGTCTCAGCCTCCGTGTGCCTCGTTCGTCGCCTCGATCTTCTTCCAGGACTTCGGCTGGACGGGGGCCGCCGCGGGCTTGGCGACGACCGCGGAGCGGGCCGCGGCGGACGTCGGCTTCGTCGGCTGGAACAGCCAGGTGTCGAAGAGGGCGGACAGCGGCTTGCCCGAGACCTTCTCGGCGTACGTCCGGAAGTCGGCCACGGACGCGTTGCCGAACGCGTGCTCCTTCGGCCAGCCCTTCAGAATAGCGAAGAACGCGTCGTCACCGACCTCGTTGCGCAGCGCCTGGACGGCCAGCGCGCCCCGGTCGTAGACGGCGGTGTCGAACTGGTCGTCCGGTCCCGGGTCACCGGGCTCGACGGTCCAGAAGGCGTCGTCGGCGGGGTGCGAGGCGTACACATAGTCGGCGAGCTCCTGCGTGGTGCCCTCGCCCTCGTGCTCCGACCACAGCCACTGCGCGTACCGCGCGAAGCCCTCGTTGATCCAGATGTCCTTCCAGCCCTTCAGCGACACGTCGTCGCCGTACCACTGGTGTGCCAGCTCATGCACGACCACCGAGGTGTTGGAGCCGTTCGCGAACTGGCGCGGGCTGTAGTACACGCGGGTCTGGGTCTCCAGCGCGAACCCGGTGGTGGTGTTGGGGACATACCCTCCGGCCGAGCTGAAGGGGTACGGCCCGAAGTAGCCCGTGAGCCAGTCGACGATCTCCCCGGTCCGCTCCACGCTCGCCCGCGCCGCCCCGTCGTTGTCCCCGAGGTCCTTGCTGTACGCGTTGACGACGGGGACCCCGCCCTCGGAGGTGCCGGTCGTGATGTCGAACTTCCCGATCGCCAGCGTGGCGAGATAGGTCGCCTGCGGCTTGTTCTCACGCCAGTTGTAGCGGGTCCAGCCCAGCTTCGAACCGCTCGACTGGAGCGTGCCGTTGGAGATGGCCTGGGTGCCGTCCGGCACGGCCACCGACACGTCGTAGGTCGCCTTGTCCAGCGGGTGGTCGTTGCTCGGGAACCACCACCAGGCCGCCTCGGGCTCGTCGGCCGCGACCGCGCCGTCGGGCGTGCGGTGCCAGGTGGTGAAGCCGTACGCGCTCTTCGTCGACGGCACCCCGCTGTAGCGGACCACCACGGTGATCGGCGTGCCCTTCGCGAGGGGGGTCTTAGGGGTGATCACCAGCTCGTGCTGCCCGGAGGTGGCGAAGCCGGCCTTGGCGCCGTTGACCCGTACCTCGCTCACGTCCAGCAGGAAGTCCAGATCGAAGCTGGACAGATCCTGCGTGGTCCTCGCCTGGATCGTCGCCGTACCCGCCAGCTCGTCCGTGGCCGGCTGGTACGTCAGCCGCAGGTCGTAGTGGGAGACGTCGTAACCGCCGTTGCCGTAGTACGGGTAATAGGGATCGCCGATGCCCGGTGCGCCGGGAGCGGAACTTGCGGCCGATGCCGGGATCGCCAGCAGGAGACAGGCCGCCGCGAGCGCGCCCGGCGCGAAGATTCTGCGGTGCACGAGAACTCCAAGTCGTAGGGGCACGAAGTCTGTTCGGAGCCTATTCAGGACCTGTGGCCCCTGACCTGTCCACAGCCCCTCGTGTCACACGATCGCCATCCGGCCGACATGAGCCCCCCGGTCCCGACGTTCACTCAGCTGCCCTCTTCTGCACGGCAGTTGACCGAGGTACCGTCCGCGCATGCCGAAACGCACGCGCTTCACGATCTGGAGACCGCTCGCGACACTGGCCGTCGCGGCTCTGATGGCCGCGTTCCTCACCCCCGTGGCCGCCCGGGCCACCCCGCGCGAGAGCCGTCCCGTCTACTCGTACGCCCACGCCATCCGTGAGGCCGTGTGGGTGGACACCGGTCTCGACGGGGACGGCGACGGGAGGACGGACCGCGTCGCCGCCGACATCGTCCGGCCGGGCGAACCCGCCCGCCAGGGCCGCAAGGTGCCGGTCATCATGGACGCCAGCCCGTACTACTCCTGCTGCGGGCGCGGCAACGAGAGCCAGAAGAAGACGTACGACGCGAGCGGCCGCGTCGTCCAGATGCCGCTCTTCTACGACAACTACTTCGTGCCCCGCGGCTACGCCTTCGTCGGCGTCGACCTGGCCGGTACCAACCGCTCCGACGGCTGTGTCGACATCGGCGGCCGCTATGACATCGGGTCCGCGAAGGCCGTGATCGACTGGCTGAACGGCCGCGCCAGGGGCTACACCAGCCGCACCGGCAACACCACGGTCAGGGCCACCTGGACCAACGGCAAGACCGGCATGATCGGCAAGAGCTGGGACGGCACCATCGCCAACGGCGTCGCCGCCACCGGCGTCAGGGGCCTGAAGACCATCGTCCCGATCAGCGCCATCTCCTCCTGGTACGACTACTACTTCGCCAAGGGCGCACCGCTGTACGACTCCGGCCCCGACTGGCTGTCCGACGCCGTCGAGAGCGCCGCTGCCCGCGCCCACTGTGCCGCGGTGCAGAAGAAGCTCGTCGACGGCGCCCCGCGCACCGGTGACTGGACCGGCCTGTGGACCGAACGCGATTACGTCAGGCACGCGTCCAAGGTGAAGGCCAGTGTGTTCCTGGTGCACGGCATGCAGGACCTCAACGTCCGCACCAAGCACTTCGGCCAGTGGTGGGACGCCCTCGCCAGGCACGGTGTCGAGCGGAAGATCTGGCTCTCCCAGACCGGCCACGTCGACCCCTTCGACTACCGGCGCGGGGCCTGGGTCGACACCCTGCACCGCTGGTTCGATCATGAGCTCCTCGGCTACGCCAACGGCATCGACCGCGAGCCGATGGCCGACATCGAGCGCCACCCGGACCAGTGGGTCACCTCCAAGCTCTGGCCGCCGCGCGACACACAGAGCACCACCCTGCGCCCGGCCACCGGCAGCAAGCCGGGCGTCGGCACGCTCGGCCTGCGCCGGGGACAGGGAACCGAGACCTTCACCGACAACCCGGCCCTGAGCGAGACCGACTGGGCCGCCCGCATCGGCACGTCCACCCCCGAGAAGGCCGGTTTCCTCAGCAAGCCGCTCACCCGGGACCTGCGCCTGTCCGGCTCGTCCCAGGTCACCGTGACCGCCACGCCGACCACCTCGACGGCCCATCTCTCCGCGGTCCTCGTCGACCTCGGCCCCGGCACCATCCGGGACTACGCGGACGACGGCGAGGGCATCACCACCCTCACGGGCCGCACCTGCTGGGGCGCGAGTACGGCCGGGGACAGCTCCTGCTTCAAGGCGACCAAGGCGAAGACCGAGGCCGTCGACTACACGGTGTTCAGCCGCGGCTGGGCCGACCTCGGCAACTACGCCGACGCCGGCAAGGGCGTCCCGCTCACCCCCGGCAAGGCGTACACCATCACGCTGGACCTGGCGGCCACCGACCATGTCGTCCCCAAGGGACACCGCCTGGCGCTGATCGTCGCCGGCACCGACAAGGACCTCATCGACCCGCCGTCGACCACCCCGACGCTCACCGTCGACCTGTCCCGCACGTCGGCCGGGCTGCCACTGGTGGGCGGCCCGGCGGCGTTCACCCGGGCGACCTCGGGCGCCGCGTCCACCGCCCCCGCACCCACCCCCCTGGAAGGCGTCCGCTCACCCCGTACGATCCAGCGCCTCCCCGGCAGCTGACGGGTTCAGGCGGCCGCGCCCACCAGCGCGGCCGCCTCCCGGGCGCAGCCCCAGGCCACGGTGACGCCGGCGCCGCCGTGGCCGTAGTTGTGGACCAACGCCCGTCCGTCCGGCAGCGGCAGGCGCTCCAGCCGTACCGCGCCGCGCGCCGGGCGCAACCCCACGCGATGGGCCAGCACCCGCGCCCCGGCGATCTCCGGCCGGACCGCGGCACACCGGGCGATGATCCCCGCGGCCACGGCCGGGTCCGGCTCCAGGGACCACGCGTCGTCCTCCGCCGTACCGCCCAGGATCAGTCCGCCCGGCTGGGGAAAGAAGTAGGTGGAGGTGTCCGAGGAGTGATCGACGGAGGTGAACCAGGTCGTGACGCCCGGGTTCGCCACCACGACCAGCTGACCGCGCACCGGCCGCACCGCCGGGTCCGGTACGAGCTCACGGGCCCCCAGACCGGTGCAGTTGACCACGACCGGCGCGGGTACCCGGGCCAGATCGGTCACCACCCGCTCCTCGACCGTGCCGCCCGCCTTCAGCAACCGCGCCCGCAGCCACGCCAGATGGACCGGCATGTCGATCAACGGCAGCAGAGCCGCCAGACCTTCGCCGTCGTCCGCGGTACGCAGCCCCGGCACCCGCGCCGCCCAGGGACCCAACTCGTCCAGAGACATCCCGCGGTGTACGCCCTCGACCACGCGTATGCCGGTCTCCTCCGGCCGCGTCGCCAGTTCCTCGTACTCGGCGAGGGATTCGAGGGCCCAGCCGCCGACGAGCGGCTCCGGTTCGATGCGGTACGGCCACCACAGCGCGCCGGCGACCGCCGAGGTCGTGCGCTCGGCCGGGTCCCGGTTCCACACCCGTACCCGGACGCCGTTCTCGGCCAGCACCACGGCCGTGGTCAGCCCGACGACCCCGCCGCCGACCACGATCACGTCGTGACTCCGCTCACGCTCCACGCGGGGACGTTAGCGGAATATGTCATGCTGCGCTCACAGGCGTCCCCTTCTGGGAATACTCACAGCATGTCTGCCGCATACGTGTCCTTCGGCCTGGCGCCGGCGATGCGCGCCGGCGGTGTGCTCTCCGACGGCGGCTACCAGGTCCACCGGGACTTCGTGGACTTCATCGTCGACGGACGTCCGCTGCTGTTCCAGCTGTCCGACCTGGACGCCGTCTCACCGCTCGCCTCCGACGTCCCGCCCGCCATCTTCACCGCGCAGGTCCGCAGCCTGCTCCTGGAGAGCGAGGCGCCCCTGCCCGACGGCCGCTACGTCGTCTACGGCTGCCCCGAGTGCGAGGACCTGGCCTGCGGTGCGGTCACCGCCGTCATCGAGCGGGACGGCGACGACTACATCTGGCGGGACTTCGCCTGGCAGACCGAGGACCACGCCGACCTGGAGCTCAACGGCTATCACGGCATAGGGCCCTTCTGCTTCCACGGCGACGAGTACCGCGCGGCCCTCGGCGCCCTCCTCGACGACACCGACGCGCAGGCACAGCCCCGCCGCCGGGTGCTGCTGATCGGCGCCCGCGTCGCCCTCCTCGCCAAGCTCGCCGCCGCCCTGCGCACCATCGGCATCGGCGCCGACATCACCCAGGACGCCACGGGCGTTCCCGAGGAGGAACTGCGCGCGTACGGCGCCGTCGCCTTCGGCCGGGCGATCGGCGAGGCGCAACGGGCCGCCGTACGCCGGGCGTTCGAACGCGCCCGCGTCGACGTGGCCTATGTCGACGGGCTCGCCCCGATCGTCCCCCTGCTCGTCGCGCAGATCGAACACGCCCTGGACCGCCGCCCCGTGGCACAGCGCCGGCTGACCCGCCTGGTGGCGGCGGACGGCGAGGCGGGCATCGAGGTCACCTCACCCTGCCGGGTCCGTCTCACGGCGTACCGCCTCGACCGGCTCTACCGCATCCACACCCGGGAGGTCTTCGACGGCGTCCTGGAGGCCGGCCTGCACCGCATCGCCCTGGACGCCAAGGCGGTCAAGGGGGAGTCCTTCGTCGTGGCCCGGACCTCGGGGAGCGTGCTGGTGGAGGCGATGGCCCGCTGACCGGCGCGGCGCGCGGCCATTAGGATCGGCGGTCTGATGACTGCCACCCTCGTCGCCAAGAACCTCGCCGCCGGCCACGGCGACCGCTCGCTCTTCTCCGGACTCGACCTCGTCGTCGCGCCCGGGGACGTGATCGGGCTGGTCGGCGCCAACGGCGCGGGCAAGTCCACGCTCCTGAAGATGCTCGCCGGACTGCTCACGCCCGAGCACGGCGAACTGCGCCTGTCCCCGCCCACCGCGACCGTCGGCCATCTGCCCCAGGAGCCGGAACGACGGCCCGGCGAGACCGTACGGGAGTTCCTCGCCCGCCGCACCGGCGTCGCCGAGGCCCAGCGGGTGATGGACGAGGCGACCCAGGCCCTGGTCGACGGCGTGCCCGGTGCCGACGACGCCTACGCCACCAGCCTGGAGCGATGGCTGGATCTCGGCGGCGCCGACCTGGAGGAGCGGGCGGAGGAGGTCGCCGACTCGCTGGGCCTGGCGGTGGACCTGGACCAGCCGATGACATCCCTGTCCGGCGGCCAGGCGGCCCGCGCCGGCCTCGCCTCGCTCCTGCTCTCCCGCTACGACGTCTTCCTGCTCGACGAGCCCACCAACGACCTCGACCTGGACGGCCTGGAGCGCCTCGAACGCTTTGTGACCGGCCTGCGCGCGGGGACCGTCGTCGTCAGCCACGACCGCGAATTCCTCACCCGCACCGTCACCAAGGTCCTCGAACTCGACCTCGCCCAGCGGCAGATCAACCTCTACGGCGGCGGCTACGAGGCCTACCTGGAGGAGCGCGAGGTGGCCCGCCGGCACGCCCGCGACGACTACGAGGAGTACGCCGACAAGAAGGCCGCCCTCCAGGACCGCGCGCAGACGCAGCGCTCCTGGATGGACAAGGGCGTGAAGAACGCCCGGCGCAAGGCGGGCAACGACAACGACAAGATCGGCCGCAAGTTCCGCAGCGAGGCCAGCGAGAAGCAGGCCGCGAAGGCCCGCCAGACCCAGCGCATGATCGAACGCCTCGATGTGGTCGAGGAGCCGCGCAAGGAGTGGGAGCTGCGCATGGAGATCGCGACCGCGCCGCGCTCCGGCGCGGTGGTCGCGACCCTGCGGGAGGCGGAGGTACGGCGCGGGGACTTCACCTTCGGCCCGGTGTCACTGCAGATCGACTGGGCGGACCGGGTCGCGGTGACCGGCGCCAACGGCGCGGGCAAGTCGACACTGCTGGGCGCGCTGCTCGGCCGTGTCCCGCTGCACGCCGGGCACGCCTCCCTCGGCTCGGGCGTCCTGGTCGGCGAGGTCGACCAGGCCCGCAAGGTGTTCCACGGCCCGGAGGCGCTGCTGGACGCCTTCTGCGCGGCCGTCCCGGACACCGAGCCGGTCGAGGTCCGCACCCTGCTCGCCAAGTTCGGCCTGAAGTCGGACCATGTGCTGCGCCCGGCGGCCACCCTCTCCCCGGGCGAGCGCACCCGCGCCGCCCTGGCGCTCCTCCAGGGCCGGGGCGTCAACCTGCTCGTCCTCGACGAGCCGACCAACCACCTCGACCTGCCCGCCATCGAACAGCTGGAGTCCGCCCTGGACTCCTATGAGGGCACGCTGCTCCTGGTCACCCACGACCGCCGGATGCTGGACGCGGTCCATGTGACCCGCCGACTGGAGATGGCGGCGGGCAAACTCACGGAACGCTGACCGCCCCTCGCACCGTACCGGGGACCGGGCCCGTCCGCCCTCGGGGCCTCAGCCGAGCCACGGCAGTGCCGCGGGCTGCGGGGCACTGCGCCGCCCAGGGCCCGGCGGCCCTTCCCCTCCCGCACACGCGGGAGGGCGAAGGGCGCGCTCCGGTGTCTCAGCCGCGGCGGCCGCTCTTCGGGTCGAGCAGGCCCGCGCGGCGCAGCGCGTCCGCCATCGCGCTGTTGGCGGGCGGCGGGGAGCCTGGCGTCCGCCCCGGTCTCCGCCGCGGCCCTGGCCCGCGCGCTGCTGGCCCTGCCGCTGTTGGCCCTGGCGCTGCTGTCCCTGCCGCTGCTGGGGCGGCCGTCCGCCACCGCCGCGCTGCTGGCGCTCCTGCGGCGCCGCCTCGTCGTCCAGACGCAGCGTCAGCGAGATCCGCTTGCGCGGGATGTCCACGTCGAGGACCTTCACCTTGACGATGTCACCGGGCTTCACCACGTCACGCGGGTCCTTGACGAACGTCTTCGACATCGCGGAGACATGCACGAGGCCGTCCTGGTGGACACCGACGTCCACGAACGCCCCGAACGCGGCCACGTTCGTGACGACGCCCTCCAGCACCATCCCGGAGGACAGGTCGGAGATCTTCTCCACACCCTCCTTGAAGGTCGCCGTCCTGAACGCCGGACGCGGGTCACGGCCCGGCTTCTCCAGCTCCTTCAGGATGTCGGTGACGGTCGGCAGACCGAAGGTGTCGTCCACGAACGAAGACGGCTTCAGCGAGCGCAGCACCCCCGTGTTGCCGATGAGGGCGGCCACCTCCTGGCCGGAGGTCTTCACCATGCGCCGTACGACCGGGTACGCCTCCGGGTGCACGCTGGACGCGTCCAGTGGGTCGTCACCGCCACGGATCCGCAGGAAGCCCGCGCACTGCTCGTACGCCTTCGGGCCCAGCCGTGCCACGTTCTTCAGCTGCGAGCGCGAGGTGAACGGGCCGTTGGCGTCCCGGTGGGACACGATGTTCTCCGCGAGCCCGGAAGTGATGCCGGAGACCCGGGCGAGCAGCGGCGCGGAGGCGGTGTTCACGTCCACGCCCACGCCGTTCACACAGTCCTCCACCACCGCGTCCAGCGAGCGCGACAGCTTCACCTCGGACAGGTCGTGCTGGTACTGACCGACGCCGATCGACTTCGGGTCGATCTTCACCAGCTCGGCCAGCGGGTCCTGCAGCCGGCGCGCGATGGAGACCGCGCCGCGCAGCGACACGTCCATGTCCGGCAGCTCCTGCGAGGCGAACGCCGACGCCGAGTACACGGAGGCGCCCGCCTCCGACACCATCACCTTGGTGAGCTTCAACTCGGGGTGCCTGGAGATCAGTTCACCGGCGAGCTTGTCGGTCTCCCGGGACGCGGTGCCGTTGCCGATCGCGATCAGCTCGACCGTGTGCTCCTTCGCCAGCCGGGCGAGCTTCGCCAGGGCCTCGTCCCACTTGTTGGCCGGGACGTGCGGATAAATGACGTCGGTGGCGACGACCTTGCCGGTCGCGTCGATCACGGCCACCTTCACGCCCGTACGGAAGCCCGGGTCCAGGCCCAGCGTCGCGCGCGTGCCGGCCGGGGCGGCGAGCAGCAGGTCGCGCAGGTTCGCGGCGAAGACGTCGACCGCCTCGTCCTCGGCGGCCGTGCGCAGCCGCAGCCGCAGGTCGATGCCGAGGTGGACGAGGATGCGGGTGCGCCAGGCCCAGCGGACCGTGTCCGTCAGCCACTTGTCGGCGGGGCGGCCGCGGTCGGCGATGGCGAACTTCGACGCGATGATCCCCTCGTACGACGACGGGCCCTCCGTCGGCTCCTCCGGCTCCAGGACGAGGTCCAGGACCTCCTCCTTCTCGCCGCGCAGCATGGCGAGGATCCGGTGCGAGGGCAGCTCGGTGAACGGCTCGGCGAAGTCGAAGTAGTCGGCGAACTTGGCGCCCGCCTCCTCCTTGCCGTCGCGCACCTTCGCGGCCAGGCGCCCGCGCACCCACATGCGCTCGCGCAACTCGCCGATCAGGTCGGCGTCCTCGGAGAACCGCTCGGTGAGGATCGCCCGCGCGCCGTCCAGGGCGGCCTGCGGATCGGCGACGCCCTTGTCGGCGTCCACGAAGGCGGCGGCCGCGGCGAGCGGCTCGACCGTCGGGTCCCCGAGCAGGCCGTCGGCCAGCGGCTCCAGGCCCGCCTCGCGCGCGATCTGCGCCTTCGTCCGGCGCTTCGGCTTGTACGGCAGGTAGATGTCCTCCAGGCGCGCCTTGGTCTCGGCACCCCGGATCCGCCCCTCCAGCTCCTCGGTGAGCTTGCCCTGCTCGCGCACCGACTCCAGGATCGCGGTCCGCCGCTCCTCCAGCTCCCGCAGATAGCGCAGCCGCTCCTCGAGGGTGCGCAGCTGCGCGTCGTCGAGCATCTCGGTCGCTTCCTTGCGGTAGCGGGCGATGAAGGGCACCGTCGAACCGCCGTCGAGCAGCTCCACGGCTGCCTTGACCTGCCGCTCCCGTACGCCGAGCTCTTCGGCGATCCTGCCTTCGATGGACCCTGCTGCGAGGGACCCGGGTGTCGTCACGATGCCGTACCGCCTTCTCCACTGAGGTTGCGCGGCAATTGTGGCAGGTGGCACCGACAACCGGGGATCAGGGCGCTCCCGCATGGCGGATTGTTCATGGCGGAAAAGGTGGGGTACCCGTCATTGCGGCCGTCCGCCGGGGCGCCAAGAATCGAAACCATGGCGCAACGAACCGTTCTCGTCGTCCTCTTCGACGGCGTCCAGAGCCTCGACGTCACCGGCCCCCTGGAGGTCTTCGCGGGCGCCGAGAGCCACATCCCGGGCAGCTACCGCATCCGTACGGCCTCCCTGGACGGCGCCCCCGTACGCACTTCCAGCGCGCTCACCCTCGTACCGGACCAGTCGCTGGCGGACGCGTCCGAGCCGCACACCCTGCTCGTCCCCGGAGGGCAGGGCACCCGCCACCCCGATCCGCGGCTGACCGACTGGCTGCGCCGGCACGGGCCGTGTGCCGAGCGGCTGGTCTCCGTGTGCACCGGGGCGATCCTGCTCGCGGAGGCCGGTCTGCTGGACGGCCGCCGCGCCACGACCCACTGGGCGTACTGCGGAAAACTCGCCCGGGACCACCCCGCCGTCGAGGTCGACCCCGACCCCATCTACGTACGCGACGGACACGTCGCCACGTCGGCCGGTGTCACCTCCGGGATAGACCTCGCCCTCGCCCTGGTCGAGGAGGACCTGGGCCGGGACCTCGCGCTCTCCATCGCCCGCCATCTGGTGGTCTTCCTGCGCAGGCCCGGGAACCAGGCCCAGTTCAGCGCCCAGCTCGCCGCGCAGACCGCACGGCGTGAGCCGCTGCGCGAGGTCCAGCAGTGGATCAGCGAGCACCCGGACGGCGATCTGAGCGTCGAGTCGCTCGCCGCCCGCGCCCGGCTCTCGCCCCGCCACTTCGCCCGCTCCTTCCAGGCGGAGACCGGCGTCACCCCCGGCCGCTACGTCGACCGGGTCCGTCTGGAACACGCCCGTCGGCTCCTGGAGGACACCACCGACGGCGTCGAGGAGATCTCCCGCGCCAGCGGCTACGGCACACCCGAGGCCATGCGGCGCGCGTTCGTCAAGGCACTCGGGACCGCACCGGCCGAGTACCGCCGCCGGTTCCGTACCGCGCCCGCCCACTGAACCCGTCGACTGAACGCGCCGAACTCGCCTGCAGAACCCGTCCACAGAACCCGTCCACCGAAAGGGGACTCGCGATGCACATCGCCTGCGTCGTCTACGACCGTTTCACCGCCCTCGACGTCGTGGGGCCCTACGAGGTCCTCGCCCGTCTCCCGGACGTCCGCCTCGACTTCGTCGCCGAGCGGCCCGGCCCCGTGCGCACCGAGACGGGATTCCTCGCCGTCACCGCGGACAAGGCCCTGGACGAGGTGCCGCACCCCGACCTCGTCGTGGTCGCCGGCGGCCCCGGCACCTTCGCCCAGCTGGAGAACGAGACCCTCCTGGAGTGGCTGCGCGGCGCCGACGCCACGAGCACCTGGACCACCTCCGTGTGCTCCGGCTCGCTGCTGCTGGCCGCCGCCGGACTGCTGGGGGGCCGCCGGGCCACCAGCCATTGGGTCGCGCTCGACCTGCTCAAGGAGTACGGCGCCGTGCCGACCGGGGAACGGGTCGTCACCGACGGCAAGTACGTCACCGCGGCCGGTGTCTCCTCCGGCATCGACATGGGCCTCACGCTGGTCGGCCGGATCGCGGGCGACGAGCACGCCCAGGCCGTGCAGTTGCTGACCGAGTACGACCCGCAGCCGCCCTACGACGCCGGGTCCCCGGGCAAGGCGCCCGCGCACCTCGTCGAGGAGTTCCGTACGGACAGCCGGTTCACTCTGGCGTAGGCACGATCCAGGTGAAGCGCGGCGGGCGGCGCTCCAGGAAGGCGGCGACCCCCTCCGCGGTGTCGCCGCTGCCGCGCGCCTGCTCCGTCCAGTGCGCGTCCCGGTCGGTGCGCCCGTTCGCGAACTCCTTCGCCGCGGCCTGCGTCAGCTGCGAGCGCGAGACCAGGACCCGGGCGAACTCGGCGACCCGCTTGCCGAGTTCGCCCTCCGGCAGCAGCTCGTCGATCAGACCCGTGCGCAGGGCCCGCTCCGCCTCGATCAACTCGCCCGAGAAGAGGAGGTACTTGGCGGTGGCCGGGCCCACCAGCGAGACCAGCCGGCGGGTGGAGGACGACGGATAGACGATGCCGAGCTTCGCCGGGGTCACCCCGAACAGCGACCCCTCCTCGGCGAACCGCAGATCGCAGGCCGCCGCGAGCTGAGACCCACCGCCCACGCAGTGACCGCGGATCGCCGCCAGGGTCGGCTTGGGGAACGCAGCCAGGGCCTCCTCCGCCGCCACGGCGAGCCGCTGCGCCTCCTCCGGCGAGCCCCGCAGCGTCGAGATGTCGGCCCCGGCGCAGAAGGTCGCGCCCTCGCCGGTGAGCACCAGCGCCCGCACGGCGGGGTCGGCGGCCAGTGCGTCGAGCAGCGGGGGCAGGGACCCCCACATCGCGGCCGTCATGGCGTTGCGCTTGGCCGGGTGGTGGACGACTACGGTGGCGACCGAGTCGGCGACCGAGTGCAGCAGCTGGGGCTCCATGCGGGGATGCTATCCGCCGCCGCCCGGGCATGATCCCCGGGGGAACCCGTCAAACCCGTACAACCCGAATAGTTCGCGAAGGCGGCGCGACCGGAACAGGAGCAGTCCCACAACTGACCTTGTCATACGCCAACGGTCAGAACCGCTCGATACCAGCCGACTTCCTGTCAGACCTGTGGGGTGGAGCAGGTCGTTATCAACACTCGACGTGTGGTGACAATCGAGCGCGAGGGTGGCGACCGGACGATGGAAAACCACGGGCGCGGGTACGACCCGCGCCCACACGGAGGCGACCAGAGGGCGCCGGACCCGCTGCCGTACGAAGGGGTGTGGCGGTTCACCGCCGCCGCAGTCGACGCCTCGGTCCCGCAGGCGCGACACGCCGTGCGGGACCTGCTGCTGCGCCAGGGCGTCCCGGTCTCGGACGACCTGGTCCACGGGCTGTTGCTGATCGTCTCCGAACTGGTCACCAACGCGGTGAAGCACGCGGCGCTGCTGTCGCCGATGCTCGCCGTGGAGGTGGCCGTCGGTGCCGAGTGGGTGCGCGTGTCGGTGGAGGACAACCATCCCTACCGCCCGACCGCCCTGGAGGCCGATCACGGTCAGACCGGCGGCCGGGGGCTGCTCCTGGTCCGCGAGGTGGCCCAGGAGGCGGGCGGGGTGGTCGACGTGGAGCACACGGCGAGCGGCGGCAAGGTGATCTGGGCCGCCCTGCCGCTCAAACCGGTCCGGCTGGTGTGAGTCTCCTCACCAGCCCGCGGACGGGCCCGTCAGCTCCCTGACCGCCGGACGGGCCGCGTCCAGGACGGTCATGAACCAGGAGGAGAAGGTGTCCTTCGCGTGCCGCTCCGCCAGCTCGGCGGGGGTCACGAAGGCGGTCTGCGCCACCTCCTGGGGATCCGGCCCGAGCGGGGCCTGCACCATGCCGACGAACAGGTGGTTGTACTCCTGCTCGACCAGGCCCGAGGCCGGGTCGGGGTGGTTGTAGCGGACCGTGCCCGCCTCGGCCAGCAGCGAGGGCGAGACGCCCAGCTCCTCGTACGTCCGCCGGGCCGCCGCCGCGAACGGCGCCTCGCCGGGGTAGGGGTGGCCGCAGCAGGTGTTGGACCACACGCCGGGGGAGTGGTACTTGCCGAGGGCCCGCTGCTGGAGCAGCAGCCGCCCGCGCTCGTCGAAGAGGAACACCGAGAACGCGCGATGCAGCTGTCCCGGCGGCTGATGGGCCGCGAGCTTCTCCGCGGTGCCGATCGTCACACCCTTCTCGTCGACCAGTTCCAGCAAAATCTCGTCCGCGGTGCCGTTCGACGAGCTGTGCGTCGCGGTGGCAGGTGTGATCGGCATACCCATCCTTCGCCTCGGTCTTGGCACCCCAAGTCTGCCGTACGAATCCGGCGCTACCGGCACTTCCCGGCACGGGCCACGCCGGAAGAGGGACCCGGTAGATGATCGTGCCCGGCAGGGGTGGCCGGGAACCGTCCCGCGGCCTCGAGCACAAGGACGCGGGGTCGCCCCGGACCGCTGCGTTCCGGTCGTGACGGCCTTCAGTGAGGTGCCGTCACAGGCACAGGCGTGCCTCGTGCTCCGCGTGCCCGCCGGGCTCCAGCTGGAAGGTGCAGTGCTCCACGTCGAAGTGGTGGCCCAGACAGCCCTGCAACTCGTGCAGCATCTTCTCGTGGCCTATGGCGCTCAGCACGTCCGAGCGCACGACCACGTGCGCGGACAGCACCGGCAGACCGGAGGTGATGGTCCAGGCGTGCAGATCGTGTACGTCCTCCACACCGTCCAGCGCCAGGATGTGGGCCCGCACCTCCGCCATGTCGACGTCCTTGGGAGCGGCCTCCAGCAGCACGTCGAGGGTCTCGCGCAGCAGCTTCACCGTGCGCGGGACGATCATCAGGCCGATGACCAGCGAGGCGATCGGGTCGGCTGCCTGCCAGCCCGTCGCCAGGATCACCGCCGCCGAGACGATCACCGCGAGCGAGCCGAGCGCGTCCGCGGCCACCTCCAGGAACGCGCCGCGCACGTTCAGGCTGTCCTGCTGGCCCTTCATCAGCAGCGTGAGCGAGATCATGTTCGCGACCAGGCCGATCGCACCGAACGTGAGCATCAGCTGGCCGTGGGTCTCGGCGGGGGTGAAGAACCGCTGGATCGCCTCGTACAGGACGTAACCGCCGACGCCGAGCAGCAGCAGACAGTTGGCGAGGGCGGCGAGGATCTCGGCGCGCGCGAGGCCGAAGGTGCGGTTGGTGCTCGGCGGGCGGTTGGCGAAGTGGATGGCGAGCAGGGCCATGCCCAGGCCCAGCGCGTCCGTGGCCATGTGCGCCGCGTCCGCGATCAGCGCGAGCGAGTCGGCGAGCACACCACCGGCGATCTCGATCACCATGACGGCGAGCGTGATCGACAGGGCGACGCGCAGCCTGCCGCGGTAGGCCGCGGCCGCCGTACCGGTGGGAGGCGCGTGTGTGTGCCCGTGCCCGTGGTCGTGACCGGCCCCCATGGATCCGCCCTCCTGTGTGTCGCCCGGGATCACAGTGAACTACGGGAGGGGGGTATCGGGCAACGCGGCACTGAACACCGTTGTCATGTGCCCTGACCTGCGGAAACGAACCGCAGGTCAGGGCATTGCCGGTTCACTTGCCGTGGTGCAGCTGCCAGCCCTGCCACGCCGACTCCACCATCTCGCGCACCCCGCGCCTCGCCCGCCAGCCCAGTACCTCGGCGGCACGCGCGGCCGAGGCGACCGCGCGCGGCGCGTCCCCGGAGCGACGTTCCTCGACGACGGGCGCCCGCCCATCGCCGGTGACCTCGCCGATGACCGTGATCAGTTCGCGGACCGAAACTCCCTCGCCGCGGCCGATGTTCACCGTCAGATCACCGGCCGCGCCGCCCCGGGTGAGCCGGCGGGCCGCCGCGAGATGGGCCTCGGCGAGGTCGGCGACATGGATGTAGTCGCGGACGCAGGTGCCGTCCGGCGTCGGGTAGTCGTCCCCGAAGATCCGCGGGGCCTCGTTTCTCGTGAGCCGGTCGAAGACCATCGGCACGATGTTGAACACACCCGTGTCGGACAGCAGCGGCGCGGCCGCGCCCGCCACGTTGAAGTAGCGCAGACAGACGGTCGCCATGCCGTGCGCCTGCCCCGCCGCCCGCACCAGCCACTCCCCGGCGAGTTTGGTCTCGCCGTACGGGTTCACCGGGGCACACGGGGTGTCCTCCGTGATGAGGTCCACATCCGGGTTCCCGTACACGGCCGCCGACGAGGAGAACACGAACCGCTCGATCCCGGCCTCACAGGCCCCCTCCAGCAGCGTGGCGAGGCCGCCGACGTTCTCCCGGTAGTAGCGCGTGGGCTGCGCCACCGACTCGGCGACCTGCTTGCGCGCCGCGAGATGCACCACACCCGTCACCCCGTGCTCGGCGAAGACCTGCTTGACGAGGTCCGCGTCCATCGTGGAGCCCGTGATGAGCGGGATCTCGTCCGGGAGCCGCTCGGGCACCCCGGTCGACAGATCGTCCAGGGCCACGACACGCTCCCCGGCCCCGGTCATGGCCCGCGCCACATGTGCCCCGATGTATCCGGCCCCGCCGGTGATCAGCCAAGTCATGGTCATCCACCCTATGCCGAGGCCGCGCGGGGGACGCACGATGTCCCGGATGCCCGGAACGGGGCCGGGCGTGCGCGGCACGGTTTGTGGGGCGGGCCCCCGATCCCCGATGATGATCGCGGCAAAGGCCGGTGGAGCCCGCGTCGACCGGCCCGTGAACGGGCGGTGAACACGGGCTTCCGGTCATCGGATAGCCTCTGCCGACATGCCGCCCGGGTGTCACGGACAAGCGGCCCATCCAATACGCGGACGACCGGCGCGAACGTGCCGGCACCCAGGGAGTGAGTTCGGTTGCCGACCGCCATCGTCACCGGTCAGCCGGTCCCCGGATCGTCGCTCGAGAGCGATCTGCGGTCCCTCGGCTTCGACGTGCGGGTGGCCACCGACGCCTCGGACACCGAGGCGCTCCTCGCCGCCGTCCCGGCCGACCGGCGGGTGGCCGTCGTCGACGCCCGCTTCGTGGGCCATGCGCACGCGCTGCGCCTCGGCCTCACCGACCCCCGCTTCCCGCTCGCCGCGATCCCGGGCGCCGTGACCGCCCAGCCGGCCGGCCGCCAGGCCCTGACCCGTGCGGTCGCCCGGGAGACCTCGGCGGGCGGTACGGGCGCGGTCGCCGTGGACAGCGTCGCCGAGGGCATCGTCACCGCCCTCGACGTCGACGGCGCGGACGTGCACCGCCCCGAGCTCGGCAGCCTGGTCGCCGCCGTCCCCACCGGCCCGCAGGCCCGCAACGAGGCACGCCAGGCCGTGGACGCCGTCGACGACGAGGCCGTACGCCTGAAGTCGGCCGTGAAGTCCCGCGACGGCTTCTTCACCACGTTCTTCATCAGCCCGTACTCGCGCTACCTCGCCCGCTGGTGCGCCCGCCGGGGTCTCACCCCCAACCAGGTCACCACCGCCTCGTTGCTCACCGCGCTGATCGCGGCGGGCTGCGCGGCCACCGGCACCCGCGCGGGATTCGTCGCCGCGGGCATCCTGCTGATCTGCTCGTTCGTCCTGGACTGCACCGACGGCCAGCTCGCCCGCTACTCGCTCCAGTACTCGACGCTCGGCGCCTGGCTGGACGCCACCTTCGACCGCGCCAAGGAATACGCCTACTACGCGGGCCTCGCGCTCGGCGCGGCCCGCGGCGGCGACGACGTCTGGGCCCTCGCCCTGGGCGCCATGATCCTGCAGACCTGCCGGCACGTCGTGGACTTCTCCTTCAACGAGGCCAACCACGACGCCACCGCCAACACCAGCCCCACCGCCGCCCTCTCCGACAAGCTCGACAGCGTCGGCTGGACCGTCTGGGTGCGCCGGATGATAGTCCTGCCCATCGGCGAACGATGGGCGATGATAGCCGTCCTCACGGCGGCCACGACCCCGCGCATCACCTTCTACGCGCTGCTGATCGGCTGCGCCCTCGCGGCGACGTACACCACGGTGGGGCGGGTGCTGCGGTCGCTGACCCGCAAGGCGATGGGGGTCCCCCCAGGCGTTGAGCACTGGGGGAGCACGGACCGGGCGGCGCGGGCACTGGCGGACCTGGCCGATTCGGGCGCCCTCACGGACGGCCTCGTACGACTCTTCAAGAAGGGCCTCAAGACGGGGCTGCCCGGCCTCGCCGTCCCCGCCGTCGCCTTCCTGGGCGCGGCCGCCGTCGTGGCCGCCTGCGCACTGACCGACTTCGGCGGGCCGCTGCCCGTGATCGCGGCCGCCGTCTACGCCCTGACCTCCGCACTTGCCGTCGCCCGCCCGCTCAAGGGCGCCCTCGACTGGCTGGTCCCGCCGTTCTTCCGGGCCGCCGAATACGGCACCGTGCTCGCCCTCGCCGTCAAAGCGGAGGTGAACGGAGCCCTTCCCGCGGCTTTCGGCCTGGTGGCCGCCGTCGCCTACCATCACTACGACACGGTGTACCGCATCCGCGGGAACGCCGGAGCGCCGCCGGCCTGGCTGGTGCGCGCCATCGGGGGGCAGGAGGGTCGGACGCTGCTCGTCACCGTGCTGGCAGCGCTGCTCACCGCCGCGCAGTTCAAGGTCGCGCTCACGGTCCTGGCCGTGGCCGTCGCCCTCGTGGTGCTCGTCGAGAGCATCCGCTTCTGGGTGTCCGCAGGGGCGCCCGCCGTACACGACGAAGGAGAAACCGCATGATCGGCCTCGTGCTGGCGGCGGGCGCCGGACGGCGTCTTCGC
This sequence comes from Streptomyces sp. HUAS 15-9, assembly GCF_025642155.1. NCBI lineage: Bacteria > Bacillati > Actinomycetota > Actinomycetes > Kitasatosporales > Streptomycetaceae > Streptomyces > Streptomyces qianjiangensis. The sequence continues at coordinate 7,621,347 of NZ_CP106798.1, forward strand.
CCCTACACCGACAGCCTTCCCAAGGCATTGGTGCCGGTGGGTCCCGCGGGCATAGAGGACAGCATCACCGTGCTCGACCTCACGCTCGGCAACTTCGCCGAGGTCGGCCTGACCGAGGTCGCGATCATCGTCGGCTACCGCAAGGAAGCCGTGTACGAGCGCAAGGCGGCCCTCGAGGCGAAGTACGGCCTGAAGCTCACCCTCATCGACAACGACAAGGCCGAGGAGTGGAACAACGCCTACTCCCTGTGGTGCGGGCGTGACGCCCTCAAGGACGGTGTGATCCTCGCCAACGGCGACACCGTGCACCCGGTCTCCGTCGAGAAGACCCTGCTCGCCGCCCGCGGCGAGGGCAAGAAGATCATCCTCGCCCTGGACACGGTGAAGAACCTGGCCGACGAGGAGATGAAGGTCGTCGTCGACGCCGACAAGGGCATGACGAGGATCACCAAGCTGATGGACCCCGCCGAGGCTTCCGGCGAGTACATCGGCGTCACCCTGATCGAGGGCGACGCGGCCCCGGAGCTGGCCGACGCGCTCAGGACCGTGTGGGAGACCGACCCGCAGCAGTTCTACGAGCACGGCTACCAGGAGCTCGTGAACCGCGGCTTCAGGATCGACACGGCGCCCATCGGCGACGTCCAGTGGGTCGAGATCGACAACCATGACGACCTCGCCAGGGGACGGGAGATCGCGTGCCAGTACTGACGAGGCTCATTCCCTCGCCGCTCGTCGTGGACATCCGCCCGGGTGCCCTCGACGACCTGGCCGGTGTGCTGGCCGACGAGCGCATCTCGCACTCCGGCCGGCTCGCCGTCGCCGTCAGCGGCGGCTCCGGCGCCAGGCTGCGCGAGCGCCTCGCGCCCTCGCTGCCCGGCGCCAGCTGGTACGAGGTGGGCGGCGGCACCCTCGACGACGCCGTGCGGCTGGCCGGCGACATCAAGGCCGGTCACTACGACGCGGTCGTCGGCCTCGGCGGCGGCAAGATCATCGACTGCGCCAAGTTCGCCGCGGCCCGGGTCGGCCTGCCCCTGGTCGCCGTGCCGACGAACCTCGCGCACGACGGTCTGTGCTCGCCGGTCGCCACCCTCGACAACGACGCGGGGCGCGGCTCCTACGGCGTGCCGAACCCGATCGCGGTCGTCATCGACCTGGATGTGATCCACGAGGCCCCGGTGCGCTTCGTACGGGCCGGTATCGGCGACGCGATCTCCAACATCAACTCGATCGCGGACTGGGAGCTGTCCAACCGCGTCAACGGCGAGAAGATCGACGGCCTCGCCGCCGCCATGGCCCGCCAGGCCGGCGAGGCGGTGCTGCGGCACCCCGGCGGCATCGGGGACAACGACTTCCTCCAGGTGCTCGCCGAGGCGCTGGTCCTCACCGGCATCGCGATGTCGATCTCGGGCGACTCCCGGCCCGCCTCGGGCTCCTGCCACGAGATCAACCACGCCTTCGACCTGCTCCACCCCAGGCGCGCCGCGAGCCACGGCGAGCAGTGCGGGCTGGGCGCGGCCTTCGCGATGTATCTGCGCGGGGCCCACGAGGAGTCGGTGCACATGGCCCAGGTGCTGCGCCGGCACGGGCTTCCGGTGCTGCCGGAGGAGATCGGCTTCACCGTGGACGAGTTCGTCCGGGTCGTGGAGTTCGCTCCGGAGACCCGGCCCGGCCGCTACACGATCCTCGAACACCTCGACCTCAAGACCCACCAGATCAAGGACTTCTACGCGGACTATGTCAAGGCCATCGGTAGCTGAACTCCGCACGGTCGTCCATCCCCCGGGAGTGAAGGACCGACGCAGCGGTGAGCACTGGATGGGGCGCCTCTATATGCGCGAGGTGTCCCTGCGGGTCGACCGCTACCTGGTGAACACCAGGGTCACACCCAACCAGCTCACGTACCTGATGACCGTCTGCGGTGTGCTCGCGGCCCCGGCCCTGCTGGTGCCGGGGATCCCGGGCGCCCTGCTCGGCGTGGTCATGGTCCAGCTGTATCTGCTGCTGGACTGCGTCGACGGTGAGATCGCGCGCTGGAAGAAGCAGTACTCGCTCGGCGGGGTCTATCTGGACCGGGTCGGCGCCTATCTGACCGACGCGGCGGTCCTGGTCGGCCTCGGCCTGCGCGCCGCCGACCTGTGGGGCTCCGGGCGGATCGACTGGCTGTGGGCCTTCCTCGGCACCCTGGCCGCCCTCGGCGCGATCCTGGTCAAGGCGGAGACCGACCTGGTCGGTGTCGCTCGGCACCAGGGCGGTCTGCCGCCGGTCAAGGAGGCCGCCTCCGAGCCCCGCTCCTCCGGCCTGGCGCTGGCCCGCCGTGCCGCCGCGGCGCTCAAGTTCCACCGGCTGATCCTCGGGATCGAGGCGTCCTTGCTGATCCTGGTCCTGGCGATCGCGGACCAGATCAGGGGCGACCTGTTCTTCACCCGGCTCGGCACCGCCGTACTCGCCGGAATCGCGCTGGTGCAGACCGTGCTGCACCTGGTGTCCGTCCTGGCGTCGAGCAGGCTGCGGTGAGTGCGATGACGTCTTCACTGAAGGTCGGCGCGGTCGTCATCACCATGGGCAACCGCCCCGACGAGCTCCGCGCCCTGCTCGACTCGGTCGCCAAGCAGGACGGCGACCCGGTCGAGGTGGTCGTCGTCGGCAACGGTTCGCCGGTGCCGGAGGTCCCCGAGGGCGTACGGACGCTGGAGCTGCCCGAGAACCTGGGCATCCCGGGCGGCCGCAACGTCGGCACAGAGGCCTTCGGGCCGGGCGGCCGGGACGTCGACATATTGCTCTTCCTCGACGACGACGGCCTCCTCGCCCAGCACGACACCGCCGAGCTGTGCCGGCAGGCCTTCGCCGCCGACCCCGAGCTCGGAATCATCAGCTTCCGCATCGCCGACCCCGACACCGGCGTCACCCAGCGCCGCCACGTCCCGCGGCTGCGTGCCTCCGACCCGATGCGCTCCTCCCGGGTCACCACCTTCCTCGGCGGCGCCAACGCCGTCCGTACCCGGGTCTTCGCCGAAGTCGGCGGCCTGCCGGACGAGTTCTTCTACGCCCACGAGGAGACCGACCTCGCCTGGCGGGCCCTGGACGCGGGCTGGATGATCGACTACCGGTCCGACATGGTGCTGTACCACCCCACGACCGCGCCCTCCCGGCACGCGGTCTACCACCGTATGGTCGCCCGCAACCGCGTCTGGCTGGCCCGCCGCAACCTCCCCGCCCCGCTGGTCCCCGTCTATCTCGGGGTGTGGCTGCTGCTCACGCTGCTGCGCCGGCCCTCGCGCCCGGCGCTCAGGGCCTGGTTCGGCGGGTTCAAGGAGGGCTGGGCCACTGGGTGCGGTCCCCGCCGGCCCATGAAGTGGCGTACGGTGTGGCGGCTGACCCGTCTGGGCCGGCCTCCGGTCATCTGACAAGCTCGACCTGAGGCGTCACGCATCGCGCGGCGAAGCGCGGACCGCCTCGAAGACGAACTCGAAGACGAAAGTTTCCACCCGTGAGTGAGACAACGCATGACGCCGGGGTCGCGGTGAACGCGCCTCCGTCGCCCGACGAGGGACTGCCGGCCGCCCAGCTCGCCGCCAAGTACGGGCTCGCCGTGAGCGGTGCCCGCCCCTCGCTCGTCGAGTACGTCCGACAGCTGTGGGGCCGGCGGCACTTCATCCTCGCCTTCTCGCAGGCGAAGCTGACCGCCCAGTACAGCCAGGCCAAGCTCGGGCAGCTCTGGCAGGTGGCCACCCCGCTGCTGAACGCCGCGGTGTACTACTTCATCTTCGGGCTCATCCTCAAGGCGGACCGGGGCATGTCGCACGACGTGTACATCCCGTTCCTGGTGACGGGTGTGTTCGTCTTCACCTTCACGCAGAGCTCGGTGATGGCCGGCGTGCGCGCGATCTCCGGCAACCTCGGCCTGGTCCGCGCCCTGCACTTCCCGCGTGCCTCGCTGCCCGTCTCCTTCGCGCTGCAGCAGCTCCAGCAGCTGCTGTTCTCGATGCTGGTGCTGTTCGTCGTCGCGGTCGGCTTCGGCAGCTACCCGGACCTGTCCTGGCTGCTGATCGTCCCGATCCTCGGCCTGCAGTTCCTCTTCAACACCGGCCTCGCGCTGATCATGGCCCGGGCGGGCGCCAAGACCCCGGACCTCGCCCAGCTGATGCCGTTCGTGATGCGTACCTGGATGTACGCGTCGGGCGTGATGTTCTCCATCCCGATCATGCTGGCCGACAAGCCGCAGTGGGTGGCCACCACCCTGCAGTGGAACCCGGCCGCCATCTTCATGGACCTGATGCGCTTCGCGCTCATCGACGGCTACGGCTCCGAGAACCTCCCCGAGCACGTCTGGGTGGCCGCGGGCGCCTGGTCCGCGCTGCTCGCCGTCGGCGGCTTCGTGTACTTCTGGAAGGCGGAGGAGAGGTACGGCCGTGGCTGAGCAGGACCAGCGGGAACTCATCCCCACCGTCATCGCGGACGAACTGCACATCGTCTACCGGGTCAATGGCGCCAAGACCGGCAAGGGCAGCGCCACCGCCGCGCTCAGCCGCATCCTCAAGCGCGGCGAGGAGCGGGGCGTGCGCAAGGTGCACGCCGTACGGGGCGTGTCCTTCGTCGCCTACCGCGGCGAGGCCATCGGTCTGATCGGCTCCAACGGCTCCGGCAAGTCCACGCTGCTGCGTGCCATCGCCGGTCTGCTGCCCGCGGAGAAGGGCAAGGTCTACACCGACGGCCAGCCGTCGTTGCTCGGTGTCAACGCGGCCCTGATGAACGACCTCACCGGGGAGCGCAACGTCATATTGGGCGGGCTCGCCATGGGCATGTCCCGTGAGGAGATCAGGGAGCGTTACCAGGACATCGTCGACTTCTCCGGGATCAACGAGAAGGGCGACTTCATCACCCTGCCGATGCGCACCTATTCCTCCGGCATGGCGGCCCGTCTCCGCTTCTCCATCGCCGCCGCCAAGGACCATGACGTCCTGATGATCGACGAGGCCCTGGCCACCGGCGACCGCAAGTTCCAGAAGCGCTCCGAGGAACGCATCCGTGAACTGCGCAAGGAAGCCGGCACCGTGTTTCTGGTCAGTCACAACAACAAGTCCATCCGCGACACCTGCAACCGCGTCCTGTGGCTGGAGCGCGGCGAGTTGCGCATGGACGGACCGACCGACGAGGTGCTCAAGGAGTACGAGAAGTTCACGGGCAAGTAGCCCGGCTCCGCCCAGGGCCCTGCCGGAACCTTTCCGGCGGGGCCCGGCGTCTGCAAAGGAAACGTCAACTCCGGCTTCCCGTAGGAATCTTGACGCCAATCGGTGTGTTGTTGTGATGTGCAGGACACCCCGACGGACCTCGCTGCGTTGTACAACGTAAGCTGTACCGGTCCCCGAAAGCGGCAAGTGGGGCGATAATACGCGACACCTACCGTCAGGGGCGCTCCACCGACGGCGAGGCGGCGTGTCCGAAATAGTGTGTATTGGGTCGGCAGTGTAGAACGGGAGATGTGACGGCAATGGCTACGGAAACTCCCCAGCTCAACGCAGCATGTGCCGTCCACGCCCCGGGCAGCGTGCGGTGACGGCGACCGGTACGCCGCGCACCCTGGATCCCGAGCGCGGCACCCTCGACAAGGCCGCGGACGAGAACTTCCCGGTGGCCCCGTTCTTCCTGCCCCGGGCCTGGCGCGACGACCTCATGGCGGTGTACGGCTTCGCGCGTCTCGTCGACGACATCGGCGACGGCGACCTCGCACCCGGCGGCGCCGACGCCCGTCTGCTCGGCGTGTCGCCCGACCGGGCCGAGGACCGCCTGCTGCTCCTCGACGCCTTCGAGGGCGATCTGCACCGCGTGTTCGACTCCACCCCGCACCACCCCCTGCTGCGCCGCCTCCAGCCCACCGTCCGCCGGCGCTCCCTCACCCCCGGGCCCTTCCTCGGCCTGATCGAGGCCAACCGCCAGGACCAGATCGTCAAGCGGTACGAGACCTACGACGATCTCCTCGCCTACTGCGAGCTGTCCGCCAACCCCGTCGGCCGCCTCGTCCTCGCCGTCACCGGAACCTCGACCCCCGAGCGGATCCGCCTCTCCGACTCGATCTGCACGGCCCTCCAGATCGTCGAACACCTCCAGGACGTCGCCGAGGACCTCGGCCGCGACCGGATCTATCTGCCCGCCGAGGACATGAAACGCTTTCAGGTCCAGGAGGCGGATCTCGCCACGACAACCGCGGGCGCATCGGTGCGCGCACTGGTTGCATACGAATCAGAACGCGCCCGTGGTCTCCTGAATGAAGGCGCCCCCTTGGTGGGTAGCGTCCACGGCAGGTTGAGGCTGCTGCTCGCGGGGTTCGTGGCGGGGGGAAGGGCGGCGATCCGCGCGATCGCCGCCGCCGAATACGACGTACTTCCCGGCCCGCCCAAGCCCGGCAGGGTCCAGCTGCTGCGCGAGGTGGGCGTGACCCTGCGAGGAGAGGGGTGATCCGGACCGTGGAGTCTCCACCACACGTGTCCTCACCGGTACTCGCCGCCTACAGCTACTGCGAGGCCGTCACCGGACAGCAGGCCCGTAATTTCGCGTACGGCATCAGGCTGCTGCCGACGCCCAAGCGCCGCGCCATGTCGGCGCTGTACGCCTTCTCCCGGCGCGTCGACGACATCGGCGACGGCGCGCTGGCGGACGAGGTCAAGGTCGCGCGCCTCGAGGACACCCGGGCCCTGCTCGCCCGGATCCGCGAGGGCGCGGTCGGCGAGGACGACACCGACCCGGTCGCCGTCGCCCTCACGCACGCCGCCCGGGCCTTCCCGGTCCCGCTGGGCGGCCTGGACGAACTCATCGACGGCGTCCTCATGGACGTACGCGGCGAGCACTACGAGACCTGGGACGACCTGAAGGTCTACTGCCGTTGTGTGGCCGGCGCCATCGGGCGGCTCTCGCTCGGCGTGTTCGGTACGGAAGAGGGTGCGCGCGGTGCCGAGCGCGCGCCCGAGTACGCCGACACCCTCGGTCTCGCGCTGCAGCTCACGAACATTCTCAGAGACGTCCGCGAGGACGCCGAGGGCGGCCGTACCTATCTGCCCGCCGACGACCTCGCGAAATTCGGCTGCTCGGCGGGGTTCAACGGGCCGACACCACCAGAGGGCTCCGACTTCGCGGGCCTCGTGCACTTCGAAGTGCGACGGGCCCGCGCCCTTTTCGCCGAGGGCTACCGGCTGCTCCCCATGCTCGACCGGCGCAGCGGTGCCTGTGTCGCCGCCATGGCCGGCATCTACCGCCGGCTGCTCGACCGTATCGAGCGCGAGCCGGAGGCCGTGCTGCGCGGCCGGGTCTCGCTGCCCGGACGCGAGAAGGCCTATGTCGCCGTGCGCGGCCTGTCCGGCCTCGACACCCGTCGGCACGCGTCCCGGCGGACCGTCAGGAGGCGCGCCTGATGGACAATACGGTCCAAGGTGACTCCACCGGAGAGAAACGGCACGCAACCCTCCGGTGTGGTGCGGCGTCCCTGACTGCGACGGCCTGCCGTGCACTGTTCAACCACCACGGCGGGCACGCACGGGAGGACGCGCGATGAACGACGGCAGGCAGGCCGACGCGCCGGGGGGCACCGGGCGCAGCGCCGTCGTGGTCGGCGGCGGACTGGCCGGGATCACGGCCGCGCTCGCGCTCGCCGACGCGGGCGTCCGTGTCACCCTGCTCGAAGGCAGGCCGCGCCTGGGCGGGCTCGCCTTCTCGTTCCGGCGCGGCGAGCTGACCGTCGACAACGGCCAGCATGTGTACCTGCGCTGCTGCACCGCCTACCGCTGGTTCCTCGACCGCATCGAGGGCACGGCGCTGGCGCCACTGCAGGATCGTCTCGACGTGCCCGTTCTCGACATCGCCAAGCCCGAGGGCCGACGGCTGGGGAGGCTGCGGCGCGACGCCCTGCCCGTACCCCTGCATCTGGGCCGGAGCCTGGCCACCTACCCGCATCTCTCGCTCGCCGAGCGGGCGAACGTGGGGCGTGCCGCGCTCGCGCTCAAGGGGCTCGACCTCGCCGATCCGACCCTGGACACGCAGGACTTCGGCAGCTGGCTGGCCGGGCACGGCCAGTCGGCCCGTACCGTCGAGGCCCTGTGGGACCTGGTCGGGGTCGCCACCCTCAACGCGGTCGCGGGCGACGCCTCGCTGGGGCTCGCCGCGATGGTGTTCAAGACCGGTCTGCTGTCCGAGCCGGGCGCGGCCGACATCGGCTGGGCGCACGTCCCGCTGGGCGAACTGCACGACCGCCTCGCCCGCAAGGCGCTCGACTCCGCGGGCGTCCGTACCGAGGTCCGTACACGCGTCACCTCCGTCTTCATCAACGAAAACGGGAGCTGGAGCGTTCAGGTTCCCGGCGAGACGATCGAGGCGGACGCCGTCGTCCTCGCCGTACCGCAGCGCGAGAGCCACGGTCTGCTGCCGCCCGGCGCCCTCGACGCCCCCGAGAACCTGCTGGCGATCGGCACCGCGCCGATCCTCAACATCCATGTCGTCTACGACCGCAAGGTGCTCGCCAAGCCGTTCTTCGCGGCCCTCGGCACCCCGGTGCAGTGGGTCTTCGACCGCACCGGGGCGTCCGGGCTGCGCACCGGCCAGTACCTGGCCCTGTCCCAGTCCGCCGCGCAGGACGAGATCGACGAGCCGGTCGCCGCGCTGCGCGAGCGCTATCTGCCCGAACTGGAACGCCTGCTGCCCGCCGCCCGCGGCGCGCGGGTGCGGGACTTCTTCGTGACCCGGGAGCGTGCGGCGACGTTCGCCCCCACCCCCGGCGTCGGGCGGCTGCGGCCCGGCGCCCGCACCAAGGCCCCCGGCCTGTACCTGGCCGGAGCGTGGACCGCCACAGGGTGGCCCGCGACCATGGAGAGTGCGGTCCGCAGTGGCGTGAGCGCGGCCGACGCCGCGCTGAGCGCCCTGGGCCGGCCCCGCCCCAGCCACCTCTTCGACTTCGAGGAGGCGGCCTGATGCTCCATCAGCACCCGGCAGGCCCCCGCACCCCCGGTACCGCAACAAGAGGAGAGACTGTGCCCACTGTGCCCCCGGCCTCGAAGGCCGCTCGAGAGACCGCGGTGGACGTGACCGCGCTCCTGGAGCGCGGTCGGACCCTGGCCACACCGGTACTGCGGGCGGCCGTCGACCGGCTGGCCCCTCCCATGGACACCGTCGCCGCCTACCACTTCGGCTGGATCGACGCCAAGGGCAACCCCGCCGACGGCGACGGCGGCAAGGCCGTACGCCCCGCCCTCGCCGTGCTCTCCGCCGAGGTCACCGGCGCCGCCCCCGAGGTAGGCATCCCCGGCGCGGTCGCCGTCGAACTGGTCCACAACTTCTCGCTCCTGCACGACGACCTGATGGACGGCGACGAACAGCGCCGCCACCGCGACACCGTCTGGAAGGTGCACGGTCCCGCCCAGGCCATCCTGGTCGGCGACGCCCTGTTCGCCCTGGCCAACGAGATCCTCCTGGAGTTGGGCACCGTCGAGGCCGGCCGCGCCACCCGCCGGCTGACCACCGCCACCCGCGCCCTGATCGACGGTCAGGCGCAGGACATCTCCTACGAGCACCGCGACCGGGTCAGCGTCGAGGAGTGCCGGGAGATGGAGGGCAACAAGACCGGCGCGCTGCTGGCCTGCGCCAGCTCCATCGGCGCGGTGCTCGGCGGCGCCGACGACCGCACCGCCGACACCCTGGAGAAGTACGGCTACCACCTCGGCCTCGCCTTCCAGGCCGTCGACGACCTGCTCGGCATCTGGGGCGACCCGGAGGCCACCGGTAAGCAGACCTGGAGCGACCTGCGCCAGCGCAAGAAGTCCCTGCCGGTCGTCGCCGCGCTCGCGGCGGGCGGACCCGCCTCCGAGCGGCTCGGCGAGATGCTCGCCGCCGACGCCAAGAGCAGCGACTTCGAGAACTTCTCCGAGGAGGAGTTCGCGGCCCGCGCCGCCCTCATCGAGGAGGCCGGCGGCCGCGACTGGACCGCCGAGGAGGCACGCCGCCAGTACACCATCGCCATCGAAGCCCTCGACGCCGTCGACATGCCCGCCCCGGTGCGGGACCGGTTCGTGGCGCTCGCCGACTTCGTCGTCGTACGAAAGAGATGATCACTATCGGTCGAATAGCCCTCGCGTAGTCGCCGGCCGGTGGCGCGAGATCCGACGCGTACCGGCCGACGGCGGACCCACAGCAGCACGACTCGCACGACTGCACGAAGGGGAAGCCATGACAGCGACGACCGACGGAAGCACCGGGGCCGCCTTGCCGCCCCGGGCCGCCGCGGCCAGCGAAACCGACATCAGCACACCCGTGGCGGCCGGGGTACAAGAAGCCGCCGAACGCGCCGTCGGGCTCGCCACCGAGTTCCTGCTCTCCCGGCAGGACGCGGAGGGCTGGTGGAAGGGCGACCTCGAGACCAACGTCACGATGGACGCCGAGGACCTGCTGCTCCGTCAGTTCCTCGGCATCCGCGACGAGGCGACGACCCACGCCGCCGCGCTCTTCATCCGCGGCGAGCAGCGCGCGGACGGCACCTGGGCCACGTTCCACGGCGGCCCCGGTGAACTCTCCACCACCATCGAAGCCTATGTCGCGCTCCGCCTGGCGGGCGACGCGCCCGAGGCGCCCCACATGGCCCGCGCCTCCGCCTGGATCCGCGAACGGGGCGGCATCGCGTCCGCCCGGGTCTTCACCCGGATCTGGCTGGCCCTGTTCGGCTGGTGGAAGTGGGAGGACCTGCCCGAACTCCCGCCGGAGCTGATCTACTTCCCCAAGTGGATGCCGCTCAACATCTACGACTTCGGCTGCTGGGCCCGGCAGACCATCGTGCCGCTCACCATCGTCTCCGCGAAGCGCCCGGTGCGGCCCGCGCCCTTCCCGCTCGACGAACTGCACACCGACCCGGACCGCCCGAACCCGCCGCGTCCCCTTGCCCCGGCCGCGAGCTGGGACGGTGTCTTCCAGCGGCTGGACAAGGCGCTGCACCGGGCGCGCAAGGTCGTGCCGCGCAAGCTGCGCCGGGCCGCGATGAACTCCGCCGCCCGCTGGATCGTCGAGCGGCAGGAGAACGACGGCTGCTGGGGCGGTATCCAGCCGCCCGCCGTGTACTCGGTGATCGCCCTGTACCTGCTCGGCTACGACCTCGAACACCCGGTGATGCGCGCGGGACTGGAGTCGTTGGACCGGTACGCCGTGTGGCGCGAGGACGGCGCCCGGATGATCGAGGCCTGCCAGTCCCCGGTGTGGGACACCTGCCTGGCGACCATCGCGCTCGCCGACGCGGGACTGCCCGCCGATCACCCCCAGCTCGTCAAGGCCGCCGACTGGATGCTCGGCGAACAGGTCGTCCGGCCCGGTGACTGGTCCGTACGGCGGCCCGGACTCCCGCCGGGCGGCTGGGCGTTCGAGTTCCACAACGACAACTACCCCGACATCGACGACACCGCCGAGGTGATCCTCGCCCTGCGCCGGGTCCGGCACCACGATCCGGAGCGGGTGGAGAAGGCGATCACGCGCGGAGTGCGCTGGGAAGTCGGCATGCAGTCCCGCAACGGGGCATGGGGCGCCTTCGACGCCGACAACACCAGCCCGTTCCCCAACCGGTTGCCGTTCTGCGACTTCGGCGAGGTCGTCGACCCGCCCTCGGCCGACGTCACCGCGCACGTCGTCGAGATGCTCGCGGTCGAGGGCCTGTCCCACGACCCGCGCACCCGGCGCGGCATCGAATGGCTGCTGGCCGAACAGGAGCCGGACGGCTCGTGGTTCGGACGCTGGGGCGTCAACTACGTGTACGGCACCGGGTCCGTGGTGCCCGCGCTGACCACCGCCGGGCTCCCCGCCTCCCACCCGGCGATCCGCCGGGCCGTGACCTGGCTGGAGAGCGTCCAGAACGACGACGGCGGCTGGGGCGAGGACCTGCGCTCCTACAAACACGTCAAGGAATGGAGCGGCCGGGGCGCCTCCACCGCCTCGCAGACCGCCTGGGCGCTGATGGCGCTGCTCGCGGCGGGGGAGAAGGACTCCAAGGCCGTCGAGCGCGGCATCCAGTGGCTGGCCGAGACCCAGCGCGAGGACGGCTCGTGGGACGAGCCGTACTTCACCGGCACCGGATTCCCCTGGGACTTCTCCATCAACTACCACCTCTACCGGCAGGTCTTCCCGCTCACCGCCCTCGGCCGCTATGTGCACGGCGAGCCCTTCGCCGACCGGCACACCGCCAAGCCCGCCGAGAAGCTCGCCGAGCAGCGCCTCGCCGAGGCCAAGGGGAGCTGATGACCGCACAGCCCGCCCCGGCCCCGCTGCTGATCGCCTGCGCGCTCGGCATCGAGCGGCTCGCCCTGCGCACCCGCGACCACGGCGGCGCCGGCGGGCCCGTCACCGTGCTGCGCACCGGCATGGGACCCGAGGCGGCGGAACGCTCCGTCACCCGTCTGCTGGCCGACCCGGCGTACGCCGGCGCGGCCGTCCTGGCCACGGGCTTCTGCGCGGGACTCGCCCCCGGCATGCACCCCGGCGACCTGGTCGTCGCCGAGGAGACCCGGGACCCCCGCGGAAACGTCCCCTGCGTGGGCACCGACCTGCTCGTGAAGGAACTCGCGCGCACCGTGCCCGGACGCACCGTCCACACCGGGCCCCTCACCGGCTCCGACCACGTCGTCCGCGGTCAGGAACGCTCCGACCTGCGCGCGACCGGCGCGATCGCCGTCGACATGGAGTCGGCGGCGACGCTCCTGAGCGCCGTCCGCGGGGGCGAGCGCCCGGTTGCGGCCGTACGGGTGGTCGTGGACGCCCCAGAACATGAACTCGTCCGGATCGGCACGGTGCGCGGTGGAATATCAGCCTTCCGCGTCCTTCGTTCCGTGATTCCCGCTTTCTTCGAATGGCACCGTTCTTTGCTGCTCCCCCGGAGGTGAGCCAGATGGCCATGCCGCTGCGTCAGTCCATCAAGGTCGCTACGTACCTGTTCGAACAGAAACTGCGGAAGCGGGACAAGTTCGCGCTGCTGGTGGAGCTGGAGCCGCTGTTCGCGTGCAACCTCGCCTGCGAAGGGTGCGGCAAGATCCAGCATCCCGCGGGCATCCTGAAGCAGCGCATGCCCGTCGCCCAGGCCGTGGGAGCGGTGCTGGAGTCCGGTGCCCCGATGGTGTCCATCGCCGGCGGCGAGCCGCTGATGCACCCCCAGATCGACGAGATCGTACGGCAGTTGGTGGCCAGGAAAAAGTTCGTCTTCCTGTGCACCAACGCACTGCTGATGCGCAAGAAGATGGACAGGTTCAAGCCCTCGCCCTACTTCGCCTGGGCGGTGCACATCGACGGGCTGCGGGAGCGGCACGACGCCTCCGTGGCCAAGGAGGGCACCTTCGACGAGGCGGTGGAGGCCATCAAGGAGGCCAAGCGGCGCGGCTTCAGGGTGACCACCAACTCGACCTTCTTCAACACCGACACCCCCCAGACCGTCGTCGAGGTGCTGAACTACCTCAACGACGACCTGCAGGTCGACGAGATGATGCTCTCGCCCGCCTACGCCTACGAGAAGGCCCCCGACCAGGAGCACTTCCTCGGCGTCCAGCAGACCCGTGAGCTGTTCAAGAAGGCCTTCGCGGGCGGCAACCGACGGCGCTGGCGGCTCAACCAGAGCCCGCTCTTCCTGGACTTCCTGGAGGGCAAGGTCGACTTCCCGTGCACCGCGTGGGCGATCCCGAGCTACTCGCTCTTCGGCTGGCAGAAGCCCTGCTATCTGATGAGCGACGGCTATGTGGCCACGTACAAGCAGCTGTTGGAGGAGACCGACTGGGACGCGTACGGCCGCGGCAAGGACCCGCGGTGCGCCAACTGCATGGCGCACTGCGGCTACGAGCCGACCGCCGTCCTGGCCACCATGGGCTCCCTGAAGGAGTCGCTGCGGGCCGCCCGCGAGACCATGACCAGCGGAAAGCAGAAGTGACGTCATGACCGCCATTCCCTTGGGCGTCCCCGAGGTACCGGCCCGGCCGATCGCCGAGCGGCGCGCCTCGCGGCAGATTCACGTCGGGCCGGTGGCGGTCGGGGGCGGGGCCCCGGTGTCGGTGCAGTCGATGACGACGACTCGTACGTCGGACATCGGCGCCACCCTTCAGCAGATCGCGGAACTGACCGCGACCGGCTGCCAGATCGTGCGCGTCGCCTGCCCGACCCAGGACGACGCGGACGCCCTTTCGACCATCGCCCGCAAGTCGCAGATCCCGGTGATCGCGGACATCCACTTCCAGCCGAAGTACGTGTTCGCGGCCATCGAGGCGGGCTGCGCGGCCGTGCGGGTGAACCCCGGCAACATCAAGAAGTTCGACGACCAGGTGAAGGAGATCGCGCGGGCCGCCAAGGACCACGGCACGCCGGTCCGCATCGGGGTCAACGCCGGCTCGCTGGACCGGCGGCTGCTCCAGAAGTACGGCAGGGCCACCCCCGAGGCGCTGGTGGAGAGCGCGCTGTGGGAGGCGTCCCTGTTCGAGGAGCACGGCTTCAGGGACATCAAGATCTCCGTCAAGCACAACGACCCGGTGGTGATGATCGAGGCGTACCGGCAGCTGGCGGCGCAGTGCGACTACCCGCTGCACCTGGGCGTCACGGAGGCGGGCCCGGCCTTCCAGGGCACCATCAAGTCGGCGGTCGCCTTCGGCGCGCTGCTCTCGCGGGGCATCGGCGACACGATCCGGGTGTCCCTGTCAGCGCCGCCCGCCGAGGAGGTCAAGGTCGGCAACCAGATCCTGGAGTCGCTGAACCTCCGGCCGCGGCGGCTGGAGATCGTGTCGTGCCCGTCCTGCGGACGCGCCCAGGTCGACGTCTACAAGCTGGCGGACGAGGTCACGGCGGGCCTGGAGGGGATGGAAGTGCCGCTGCGCGTGGCGGTCATGGGGTGCGTGGTCAACGGCCCCGGCGAGGCGCGCGAGGCGGACCTGGGGGTGGCCTCCGGCAACGGAAAGGGCCAGATCTTCGTCAAGGGCGAGGTCATCAAGACCGTGCCCGAGTCCAAGATCGTGGAGACCCTCATCGAGGAGGCGATGAAGATCGCCGAACAGATGGAGAAGGACGGCGACGGGTCCGGAGAGCCCGCCGTCACCGTGAGCTGAACAGCACGGACCGAGAGGGGGCCCGAGCGTGACGATGCTGGAGAACATCCGGGGACCACGCGACCTGAAGGCGCTGTCCGAGGCGGAACTCGGTGAACTGTCCGACGAAATACGGGAGTTCCTGGTGGAGGCGGTCGCCAGGACCGGCGGCCACCTCGGGCCCAACCTGGGCGTGGTGGAACTGACCGTCGCACTCCACCGGGTCTTCGAGTCACCGGTCGACCGCATCCTGTGGGACACCGGCCACCAGAGCTATGTCCACAAGCTTCTGACCGGGCGACAGGATTTTTCCAAGCTGCGCGGCAAGGGCGGCCTGTCCGGCTATCCCTCGCGCGAGGAGTCCGAGCACGACGTCATCGAGAACAGCCATGCCTCCACCGCGCTCGGCTGGGCCGACGGGCTGGCCAAGGCCCGCCAGGTACAGGGGGAGAAGGGCCATGTCGTCGCGGTCATCGGCGACGGCGCGCTCACCGGCGGCATGGCCTGGGAGGCGCTGAACAACATCGCGGCCGCCAAGGACCGGCCGCTGATCATCGTCGTCAACGACAACGAACGGTCGTACGCGCCGACCATCGGGGGCCTCGCCAACCATCTGGCCACCCTGCGCACCACCGACGGCTACGAGAAGGTCCTGGCCTGGGGCAAGGACGTACTGCTGCGCACGCCGGTGGTCGGGAACACCCTCTACGAGTCCCTGCACGGCGCGAAGAAGGGCTTCAAGGACGCCTTCGCCCCGCAGGGCATGTTCGAGGACCTGGGCCTCAAGTACGTCGGCCCGATCGACGGGCACGACATCAAGGCCGTGGAGTCGGCGCTGCGGCGTGCGAAACGCTTCCACGGCCCGGTCCTCGTCCACTGCCTCACCGAGAAGGGCCGCGGCTACGAACCCGCCCTGGCCCACGAGGAGGACCACTTCCACACCGTCGGCGTGATGGACCCGCTCACCTGCGAGCCGCTCACACCGTCCGGCGGACCCTCCTGGACCTCGGTGTTCGGCGACGAGATCGTACGCATCGGGGAGGAGCGCGACGACGTCGTGGCCATCACGGCGGCCATGCTGCACCCGGTGGGCCTCGGCAAGTTCGCCGAGCGCTTCCCCGACCGGGTGTGGGACGTCGGCATCGCCGAGCAGCACGCGACTGTGTCGGCGGCGGGCCTCGCGACCGGCGGCCTGCACCCCGTCGTCGCCGTCTACGCCACCTTCCTCAACCGCGCCTTCGACCAGCTCCTGATGGATGTGGCGCTGCACCGCTGCGGGGTGACCTTCGTCCTCGACCGGGCCGGCGTCACCGGCGTCGACGGTGCCTCCCACAACGGCATGTGGGACATGTCGGTCCTCCAGGTCGTCCCCGGCCTGAGAATCGCCGCTCCGCGCGACGCCGCGCAGTTGCGCGCCCAGCTGCGCGAGGCGGTGGCGGTCGACGACGCGCCCACCCTGGTGCGCTTCCCCAAGGAGTCGGTGGGTCCCGAGATCCCGGCGGTCGACCGCGTCGGCGGTCTCGACGTCCTGCACCGCGCCGAACGCCCCGAGGTGCTGCTGGTGGCCGTCGGCGTCATGGCGCCCGTCTGCCTCCAGGCCGCCGAACTGCTGCACGCTCGAGGCATCGGCTGCACCGTCGTCGACCCCCGCTGGGTCAAGCCCGTCGACCCCGCCCTGCCGGGCCTCGCCGCCGAGCACCGGCTGGTGGCCGTCGTCGAGGACAACAGTCGCGCGGGCGGGGTCGGCGCCGCCGTGGCGCTGGCGCTCGGCGATGCCGATGTCGACGTACCGGTACGGCGGTTCGGCATCCCGGAGCAGTTCCTCGCGCACGCCAAGCGCGGCGAGGTGCTGGCCGACATCGGCCTCACGCCCGTCGAGGTCGCCGGACGGATCGGCGCGAGCCTGGCCGTCAAGGATGTGGGGGACACGGTCGCCGTCAAGGACGTGGGGGGCACAGCCAAGGAGAGAGCTGAATGACCACGGAGTTCGACCTCGGCGCGCTCCTGGCCGAGCGCGGAGCCGAACGCTACGAGCTGCACGCCAGGCACCTGAACCACCAGCTGCCGCGCATGCTGCACACCATCGGCTTCGACAAGGTCTACGAGCGCGCCGAGGGCGCCCACTTCTGGGACGCGGACGGCAACGACTACCTGGACATGCTCGCCGGGTTCGGGGTGATGGGCCTCGGCCGTCACCACCCTGTCGTCCGCAAGGCGCTGCACGACGTCCTCGACGCCCAGCTCGCCGACCTCACCCGCTTCGACTGTCAGCCGCTGCCCGGCCTGCTGGCCGAGAAGCTCCTCACCCATAGTCCGCACCTGGACCGGGTGTTCTTCGGCAACAGCGGTACGGAGGCCGTGGAGACCGCGCTGAAGTTCGCCCGGTACGCCACCGGCAGGACGCGGATCCTCTACTGCGACCACGCCTTCCACGGCCTGACCACCGGCTCGCTGTCGGTCAACGGGGAGGACGGCTTCAGGGACGGCTTCGCCCCGCTGCTGCCCGACACGGCCGTCCCTCTCGGCGATCTCGACGCCCTGGCACGGGAACTGAAGAAGGGCGACGTCGCCGCCCTGATCGTCGAACCGATCCAGGGCAAGGGGGTGCACGAGGCCCCGCCCGGCTATCTGCGCGCCGCCCAGGAGTTGCTGCACAGGCACAAGGCGCTGCTCGTCGCCGACGAGGTGCAGACAGGCCTCGGCCGGACCGGTGACTTCTACGCCTACCAGCACGAGGACGGCGTCGAACCCGACCTGGTGTGCGTGGCCAAGGCGTTGTCCGGCGGCTATGTGCCGGTCGGCGCCACCCTCGGCAAGGACTGGATCTTCAAGAGGGTCTACTCGTCCATGGACCGGGTGCTGGTCCACTCGGCCAGCTTCGGCTCCAACGCGCAGGCCATGGCCGCCGGGCTGGCCGTCCTGTCGGTCATGGAGAACGAGCAGACCGTTGCCCACGCGCGGATGATCGGCGATCACCTGAAGTCCCGGCTGGCCGCACTGACCGACAAGTACGAACTGCTCGCCGACGTCCGCGGCCGGGGCCTGATGATCGGCATCGAGTTCGGCAAGCCGAGCTCGCTGAGGCTGAAGAGCCGCTGGACCATGCTGCAGGCCGCGCGCAAGGGCCTGTTCGCGCAGATGGTCGTCGTACCGCTGCTGCAACGCCACCGCATCCTCACCCAGGTCTCCGGCGACCATCTGGAGGTGATCAAGCTGATCCCGCCGCTGGTCATCGGCGAGGCGGAGGTGGACCGCTTCGTGGACGCCTTCACCGACGTGATGGACGACGCGCACAGCGGCGGCGGCCTGATGTGGGACTTCGGCAGGACCCTGATCAAGCAGGCGGTCGCCAACCGGTGATCACCAGCCCGGGTTGATCACTTCCCAGGGTTGATCACCCGTCTGGGCTTTGCCTCTGAGGCAAGAAATTTGCCAACTAGGCAAAGCTCGGGCTGAATGGAGACATGAGCTCCTCCGAAGCCGGGCATCCGCCCGGCCACGGGCCCGAGCCGACGGCCGGACCGGCCGACGCCCTGACCGCCGTGGCCCCCCAGCTCCGCTCGCTGCGCCGCCGCGCCGGTCTCACCCTGGAGGCCGCGGCCCGCGCGGCCGGGCTGTCGCCCGCCCATCTCTCCCGCCTGGAGACCGGACAGCGCCAGCCCTCCCTGCCGATGCTGCTCGCACTCGCGCGCATCTACGGTACGACGGTCTCGGACCTGCTGGGCGAGACGGCCGCCGACCGGGACGCGCTCGTGCGCGCCGCCGACATGGAACCGACCCGGGCCGGCGGCTGGACGTACTGGCAGGCCGGCGCGCCCGGCCGCGGGATGCAGGCCCTGCGTGTCCGCGTGCCCCACGGCTCGCAGGGCGACATCGTGCGCGTCCACCCCGGCGAGGAGTGGCTGTACGTCCTCAAGGGGCGGCTCAGACTGCGCCTCGGGGACACCGCGCACCTGCTCGCGCCCGGAGACAGCGCGCACTTCGACTCGCTGACCCCGCACCGCCTCGCCGCCGAGGACCACGACGGGGTCGAGCTCCTGTTCGTCCACACCCTGCTGCAGAGTCCCACGGCCACCCTGTGCCTGGGCCCCATCACCGGAGAGCTGCCATGAGCAACCTGGAGGAGAAGTTCCCCCGCGCCCTGTGGGTCCGTCTGATCATCTACGGCGTCGTCGGCCACGTCCTGGCCGCCTTCATCTACCTGCTGTTCGCGGTGGGCGCCAAGGGCTGACCCGATGGGGGCCGGGAGATAACCGGCGTCAGTCGAGCAGCCGCTCGCGCAGCCGCTCCCGGTGCCCGGGGCCGAACCCGAGACCCTGTTCCAGGTAGACCTCGACCGTGCCCCACGTCTCCTCCACCGTCTCGAAGGCCGCCGCCAGATACTCGGCCCGGGCCTCGAACAGCGGGCTGAGCAGCTCCATCACCTCGGGGGTGTAGGCCGACTCGGTGCTGCCGCTGCGCCGCACCTGGTAGCGGCGGTGCTTGGCGTTCGACTCCAGGTAGTCGGCCACGATCGCCTCGCGCTCCACGCCCACGGCGAGCAGTGTCACGGCTATGGACAGGCCCGCGCGGTCCTTGCCCGCAGCGCAGTGCATCAGGGCCGGGACGCTGTCCTCGACCAGGGAGTGCAGCACCCGGGAGTGCTCGGCGGTGCGCTCCCTGACCATCTTGCGGTAGGAGGTGATCATCCGGTTCGCGGCCTTGCCGTCCGCGAGGATCCCGCGCAGCTGGTCGAGGTTCCCCTCGCGGACCATCGTCCAGAACTCGGCGCCGTCCGCCGGGTCGCTCAGCGGCATGTTCACGTTCCGCACGCCCGGCAGCGCCACGTCGGGGCCTTCCAGCTTCTGGTCGGCCGCGTTGCGGAAGTCGAAGATCGTGTGCAGGCCCAGGGAGGCGAGGAACTCCGTGTCCTCGTCGGTCGCGTGCGCGAGGTGGCCGCTGCGGAACAGCACTCCGTGGCGCACCCGCCGTCCGTCCACGGTCGGCAGTCCGCCCACGTCACGGAAGTTGCGCACTCCGGCCAGCTCGGGCTCGGTCGACGGGACGTGCTGCGTCACGGTGGCTCCTCACGCTCGGGCGGCGCCGACGCGACTCGTCGACGGGCACGCTGTCGACGATACGACATGAGTTTCCTCAGGCAATGAGTTGTCCACAGGCGTTGCCCCCGACGCCCTCGGCCCTTGATGATGTTTGGGCTTGCGCGGATCTGTTGGCACTTGTGAGGACTTCATGGTGGACATCGCCGAGAACGGTCGTACCTGGCTCCTGTCCGGGCCGAACAGCAGCTACGCGCTGCACCTCACCGAGGCGGACGAACTGCTCCACCTCCACTGGGGGCCGAGCATCGCGCTCGCCGACGCCGAGGCGCTCGCCGTGCGCCCGCTGCCCGACTACTGGCCCTTCGAGTCCCCGCTCGACGGACGCGAGGAGTACCCGGTCGAGGGCGGCCCCCGCTTCGCCCGCCCCGCCCTGTCCGTGCGCACCGAGGAGCGGCGCGGCACCGAGTGGACCTTCGAGGCGTACGACACGGTGGGCGACGAACTGCGGCTGCGCTTTTGGGACGCAGGGCTGGCCGTCACGCTGCACTACCGGATGCGCGGGGACGTCATCGAGCGCTGGGTGACCGTCGGCAACCACGGGCACGCGCGCGTGGAGCTGCTCCGCGCCGACCCGGCCACCTGGACCCTGCCCGACCGTGACGGCTGGCAACTGTCCCAGCTGCACGGCCGCTGGGCCGCCGAGTCCCTGCTGACCCGGGCGCCGCTCACCCACGGCGAGAAGGTCATCGGCAGCCGCCGCGGCCACACCGGTCACCAGCACCTGCCCTGGGTCGCGCTCGACACGGACGCCACCGAGGAGCGCGGCGAGGTGTACGGCTGCGCGCTGGGCTGGTCGGGGTCCTGGCGGATCGCGGTCGCCCAACTCCCGGACGCGCGCGTGCAGATCACCGGTGGCGCCGGGTACGACGACTCGGGCCTGCTGATGCTCGCCGAGGGGGAGTCGTACACGAGCCCGGTCTTCGCGGGCCTGTGGAGCGACGGCGGCTTCGGCGGCGCGAGCCGTGCCTGGCACGCCTACCAGCGGGCGTACATCGTGCCGGACGCCGACCGGGACCGGCCGGTGCTCTTCAACTCCTGGGAGGCCACGACCTTCGACATCTCCGAGGAGCAGCAGGCGACCCTCGCGCGCCGGGCGGCGGCGATCGGTGTCGAGCTGTTCGTGGTCGACGACGGCTGGTTCGGTGCCCGCACCGGCGACCGCGCCGGACTCGGCGACTGGACACCCAACCCCGACCGCTTCCCGAACGGCCTCAAGCCGCTCGCCGACCATGTGCACGCCCTCGGGATGCAGTTCGGCATCTGGGTCGAGCCCGAGATGGTCAACCCGGACAGCGACCTGTATCGCGGGCACCCGGACTGGGTGCAGTACCAACAGGGACGAAAGCGGACGGAACTACGCAATCAACTCGTGCTCAATCTGGCCCGCGAGGACGTCCAGGAGTACCTCTGGGAGCAGCTGGACGGTCTGCTCTCCAGCGCCCCCGTCGACTATGTGAAGTGGGACTTCAACCGCTGCTTCACCGACGCGGGCTGGCCGGGGGAGCCCTATCCGCAGCGCCTGTGGGTGGACCATGTACGTGCCCTGTACGCCCTGCTGGACCGGCTGCGGGCGGCCCACCCGGGCGTCGCGTTCGAGTCCTGCTCGGGCGGCGGCGGCCGCATCGACCTCGGTGTCATGAGCCGCACCGACCAGGTGTGGACCTCCGACAACACCGACCCGCTCGACCGCCTCCGCATCCAGCACGGCTTCAGTCAGATCCACCCGGCCCGGATCATGGCCGCCTGGGTCACCGACAGTCCGAACACCCAGCTCAACGGCAGGGTCAGCTCGCTCCGCTTCCGCTTCGTGAGCTCCATGGCCGGGGTCCTGGGGGTCGGCGGCGACCTCGCGGAGTGGACGGAGGAGGAGCTTGTCGAGGCCAAGGAGCGGGTGGAGCTCTACAAGGACATCCGCCCGGTCGTGCAGCGCGGCGAGCAGTACCGGCTGCGGCCTCCGGAGGGCGGGCTGAGTGCGGTGCAGTACGTGCTCGGCGACGAAACCGTCGTCCTCGCCTGCCTCCAGGCTCAGCACTACGGCGAGCCGGCCCCGGCGCTGCGGCTGCGTGGCCTCGACCCGACGGCGTCGTACGAATGCCGCGAAACGGGCGAAATTCACCGGGGTGCCGTACTGCTGCACCACGGGCTGCGCACCGGACTTCGGGGCGATCTTGACGCGAGGGTTTTCCGTCTACGTCGCATTTGAACCATATACCCGAACTGCCCCTTTCATTCTAACTCGCTCTGGAATGAAGGGGTCTGGGTATAGGTGCGTGAGGAGCGTCATATTCGTGACCGTCCGTCGCGCGTCATGTTCACGTAATTCGCCTGCTTTTCCTTGGAATTGACCGGAAGAATGGGGCGGAAATTCACTGTGGGTGACCGAGAATTCCCGTAACGGATCAAGCGAAAGCCGGACACAAGGAACCAACTGCTTGTCCGTTCGCATCTTGCTCGCTTACGTTCGCCCCCAATCCGGACGGAACGCCGAATCCTGCCGTCGCCCGGAGTCCGCCCGAACTCACCCGTGTCCGGAGAGGAATTCGCCATGCCCCGGAAGGGTAAGCACCGCCGCCCCAAGCACCGCCGCTTCAGCCGTTCGGTCGCCGTCGCCGGTACCGGTGGCGCGGCGCTGGCTCTTCCGCTGATCGGGGCCACCGGTGCCCATGCGGCCACGCCTGAGTCCGTCTCGGCGCAGGCCGTGCAGTCGGTTCCGACCGCCGAGAAGAAGGCCGCGGCGGCGGATTCGGGTGTGCGCACCTACACGGTGAAGACCGGCGACTACCTTTCGAAGATCGCCGAGGAGCAGAGCGTCCGTGGTGGCTGGCACCGGCTCTACCGGGACAACCGCGAGGCCGTCGGCGACAACCCTTCGCTGATCCACCCGGGCCTGAAACTCGCCCTCGGCGGAAAGGCCGGGACGGCCACCAAGTCCTCGGCTCCGGCTCCCTCGTCCGCGTCGAAGTCATCCGCGTCGAAGCCGTCCGCGCTGAAGCCGTCCGCGTCGCAGGCGTCCGTGTCGAACTCCGCGAGCGCCTCCGGTGTATCGGCCGAAAGTGCCGGAACCGTTCAGGCCGCCGTCGCCTCGTCCGGCTACACCCTCCCGGTCGCGGGTGCCGCCATCGGCACCAACTACCACGTCCCGGGCAGCATGTGGTCCAGCGGCTACCACACCGGCGTCGACTTCGTCGTCCCGACCGGCACCTCCCTCAAGGCCGTGGCCGCGGGCACGGTCGTCTCCGCGGGCTGGGGCGGCGCGTACGGCAACCAGGTCGTCATCAAGCTCGACGACGGCTACTACGCGCAGTACGCCCACCTCTCCCAGATCTCCGTCTCGGCCGGCCAGTCCGTCACCGCGGGCCGGCAGATCGGACTGTCCGGCGCGACCGGCAATGTGACCGGACCGCACCTGCACTTCGAGATCCGCACCACGCCGGACTACGGCTCGGACGTGGACCCGGTCGCCTACCTCCGCTCGCACGGCGTGCCCGTCGCCTGATCGCGTCGGGCACCCGCCCCGACCCCCACGCCGCCGAAGGCCGGACCCCTGCCCCCCGGGTCCGGCCTTCGGTGTTGCGGTGCCATGGTGCAGCGCGACGGCACTGTGCGATCGATGCGTCAACCCGCCTCAACGGCGTCATATTCCCGCGTTGGCAAACTATTTAAGAGTGTCCTATCTCACCGTTCGTCAACCCCTTCCTACGATCGCGTAGGTCACATCCGAAGGTGAATCATGGGCCGACGTGGCAGACGATTCGAAGAGTGACAGCAGATCAGTGATCGGGTCGTACGTGGCGGTGGGGGACAGCTTCACCGAGGGCGTCGGCGACCCCGGCCCCGACGGGGCATTCGTCGGCTGGGCCGACCGGTTCGCGGTACTTCTCGCGGACCGGCGGCCCGAGGGCGACTTCAAATACACCAATCTCGCGGTACGTGGGAAGTTGCTCGACCAGATCGTGGCCGACCAGCTTCCGCAGGCCGTGGAGCTCGCGCCGGACCTGGTGTCCTTCTGCGCGGGCGGCAACGACATCATCCGTCCCGGCACCGACCCGGACGAGGTGGCCGAGCGCTTCGAGCGGGCGATCGAGCAGCTGACCGAGGCGGCCGGCACGGTCATGGTGACGACCGGGTTCGACACCCGCACCGTGCCCGTGCTCAAGCATCTGCGCGGCAAGATCGCCACGTACAACGGGCACGTCCGGGCCATCGCCGACCGCTACGGCTGCCCGGTGCTGGACCTGTGGTCCCTGAAGACCGTTCAGGACCGGCGTGCCTGGGACGACGACCGGCTCCACCTCTCGCCCGAGGGGCACACGCGGGTGGCGCTCCGGGCCGGCCAGGCCCTCGGCGTGGCGGTCCCGGCCGACCCGGAACAGCCCTGGCCCCCGCTCCCGCCCCGCGGCACCCTCGACGTCCGTCGCGACGACGTCCACTGGGCGCGCGAGTATCTGGTCCCGTGGATCGGGCGGCGGTTGCGCGGGGAGTCGTCGGGGGACCATGTGACCGCCAAGGGGACGCTGTCCCCGGACGACATCAAGATGCGGATCGCCTCGGTGGCCTGACGAGCCCACTCGGAGTGCACGGCGCGACGGCGCGGGAGCGTTCACCGCTCCCGCGCCGTCACCGTTCTTGTTCTTGCGCCGTCACGTTCCTGCGCCGTCAACGCCTCCCGGTTCAGGCCCAGTTCCCGGGCGAGGGCCTCGTCGACCCACTGCTGCGCCCGGGACCGCGGGACCGCGCCCGCGTAGGACGTCAGCTGAACGGCGAGCCCGTCGAGCAGGGCCGTCAGCCGCAGGGCGGCACCGGCCGGGTCGGGGCACTGGAACTCGCCCGCCGCCACGCCCTCCGCGATGACCTCGGTGATGGCCGCCTTCCACTGCCTGTCCAGATCCCGGGTGACCTCGCGCAGGGCGGGCTCGCGCAGGGCCACCGCCCAGCCCTCGATCCACAGCCGCCAGCCCTTGGCCTGGCCGGTGGGGGCGTACCAGCGTACGGCGGTCCGCAGTCGGCGCAGCGCGGTCGTACGGCGGTTCAGCAGCTTGCGCAGATGGGTCAGGTCGGCCTCGGACGCATGGGCGAACGCCGCGGCGACCAGCCTCTCCTTCGTCGAGAAGTGATACAGCACCAGCGCGTTGCTCACACCGAGCGCCGAGGCCACATCGGCGATCCTGACCGCCGCCACGCCCCGCGCCTCGATCTGCTCGACGGCGGCCCGCAGCAGTTCCTCCCGCCGCTCCGCCACGCTCAACCGCACTCTCGCCACGCGGTCACCCTAATCCGTCTCAGTGCGGGAACCGGTAGCCGAGCCTCACGCGACCCTCCTCGTCGAGGACCGGGAACTCCGGGCCGCCACCCGTCACCGGTACCACCCGAACCGGTCCGCGATCACCGGCAGCCGGTCGGCCACGATGGCGTGTGCGGCCGCCCTCGGGGTCGTGCCGTCGGCCTCCGCGCGGGCCAGCACGCGGTCGATGAGGGTACGCATGGAGCTCCGGGTGTAGCCGAAGGCCTCGTCCGCGTCGGGGCCGATGTCGCCGAACAGCGTCCACCACCACCAGGCGTTCGTCCCGGAGTTGACCACCACGTCCGGCAGCACGGTCACCCCGCGCGCGGACAGCAGCTCCTCCGCCGCCGGCAGCACCGGCATGTTGGCCGCCTCCACGATCCAGCGGGCGGTGATCCGCTCCTGGTCGGCGGTGCCGATCGCGTACGACACCGCGGCGGGCACCAGCACCTCGGAGTCCGCGGACAGCCAGGCGTCGCCCGGCAGTTCGCGGTCTTCGGGGCGCAGCACGGCCCGGTCGACGGTGCCGTACGCGTCCCGCGCGGTGAGCAGTGTCTCGACGTCCAGGCCGGCCGGGTTGGCGATCGTGCCCTTGATGTCGGCGACGGCCACGATCGTCAGACCCGCGCGCGCGAGGAAGCGCGCCGTGGCCCCGCCCATGGTGCCCAGTCCCTGCACGGCGACCCGCGTGCCCGCGTACGGCACCCCGGCCCGGTCCAGGGCCGCGAGCACCGACTCGGCGACCCCGCAGCCGCCGACCAGCTCGTCGAGGCCGATGCCGTCCACCTCGACCGCGAAGGCGTCCGCGAGCCGCCGGCGCGCCGCGGCCTCGTCGTCGAGCAGCGGGTACACGGCCTGGATCGACGACACGAGCCCCGCCTCGGCGGCGGCCCGGTCGACCAGGTCCTGGGTGAGGCCGAGGTCCTCGCCGGTGGTCCAGAAGCTCTCGATGTACGGCCGCATGGCCCGCAGATAGCGCACCAGAAGGCCGTACGCCTCCGGGGCCCGGGGATCGCAGTCGATGCCGCCCTTGGCGCCGCCCAGGGGCACATAGCGGCCCTCGGGGTTGTAGTGCAGGGCCTCCTTCATGGTCATGCCGCGGGCCAGCCCGGCCACCTCGTCGAGGGTGCAGCCGGGCCGCATCCGCAGACCGCCGCTGGCCACTCCGCGCACCAGCCGGTCGACGACCAGGAAGCCCTGGCGGCCGGTGACGTGGTCGGTCCAGACGAGCGACATGAGGGGGGCGGTCATGGGCTCTTCTCCTCGGGAGCAGTGATCGGGCCGGGGCGGGCAGATCGACCGGCGGAAGGTCCACCGTGGTGGGGATGTCGCCCCGCGCCACAGGCCCCATGGTGCCGCTCCTCGCTCAGCGGGACCAGTTCGGTGGGCAGGTCGGACATGGTGTCTCAGGGGGGCGGGCTACCGGTACTACTGAATAACCAGTCAGTATCGGAAGCCGGGCCGAACCGTGTCAACGCACTGAACGGATCATCAGTGGGTCCGCCCTCGTGGAGGCAGTCGCCGCTACTCCGCAGCCGTCCCTGCTTCGCCGCCGCCGCTACTTCGCCGTCGTCCGCCGACCGTCTCCGGAGGCCGGCACCGCGCACGAGTCCCTGAAGCCCTGGCTCGTCAGGCCCAGGGAGGAGTTGATGCGCGAGCGGAGGTTCTCCACCGCCACCATCGCCGTCAGCTCCACCAGGGCCGGCTCGCCCAGCCGGCCGCGCAGCCGGGCGACGAGGTCGTCCTCGACCGTGGGCGGGGTCGCCGTCATCGCCTCGGCGTACGCCATGACGTCGCGCTCCATGGGCGTGTACGCGTCACTGTCGCGCCACACGGGAACGTCCTGCACCTTCTCGGGCGCCATACCGCGCTCCCGGCTGACCCAGTAGCCGAAGTCCATGCACCACGAGCACCCGATCGCGGCGGCCGTCGCCATCTCGGCGAGGGCCTTCAGATCCGGGTCGAGCCGGTTCCACTTCGCCACCGACTGCTCGAACCGCAGATCGCTCCGGAGCACGCGGGGATTGTGCGCGAGCGCCCGGACGGGGTCGAGGATCTTGCCGTACGTGCGCCGGCTGTACCACTCGGTGAGCCGCACGAACGGGGTGCGGGGCGGGGTGAGCGAGATACGGGCCATGGGGCCACCTCCTGTGACGCCGGTGCCGGTACACCCGGGTGCGGATGCCCTCACCGGTATGACGGACGGGGACCGCGCGGATGTGACATGGCAGCGCCGGAGGCGTTGCGGGGCCGTGGCAGCGGGCTGTGACCCCGGTGACCCGGGGTTGTCGGAGGGGCCGACCATAATGGATGACCTCAGCGACTCCACCTGGAGGTACCGTGACCGGTTTGCGTTCCCTGAGCTCCGGGCTCCGCGCGCTGCAGCCTGCTGCCTTCGGCGTGGACCCGAACGGTGAGCGCCTGGCGCGTATCCACAGATCGCCGCACTTCAAGGACGGTGTCTTCCAGAACCCCGGAGGCACGGCACGGACCCGGCCCTCCGGTTCCATGCTGGACTTCGCCAAGGTCTTCTTCGACAAGGACGAGCGGCCCCGGCGCGCCCCGCGGGGCACGGTCCCGGTGCACGCCACCACCCTCGCCGACCTCGCCAAGCCGCCCGCCACGGGGCTGCGGCTGACGTGGATGGGCCACTCCAGTGTGCTCGCGGAGATCGACGGACAGCGCGTGCTCTTCGACCCCGTCTGGGGCGAGCGCTGCTCCCCGTTCCCGTTCGCCGGGCCCAAGCGGCTGCACCCGGTTCCCGTTCCGCTGGCGGCGCTCGGGCCGGTCGACGTCGTGGTCATCTCGCACGACCACTACGACCACCTGGACATGCCCTCGATCAAGGCGCTGGCCGGCACGGACACCCTGTTCGCCGTGCCGCTGGGCGTCGGCGCCCACCTCGAGCACTGGGGCGTGTCCGAGAGCCGGCTGCGCGAGCTGGACTGGCACGAGGAGACCAAGGTCGCCGGCCTCACCCTGACCGCCACTCCGGCCCGCCACTTCTGCGGCCGCGGCCTGCGCAACACCCAGCACACGCTCTGGGCCTCCTGGGCCGTCGCCGGTGAGCGGCACCGGATCTACCACAGCGGCGACACCGGGTACTTCGAGGGATTCAAGGACATAGGCGCCGACCACGGACCGTTCGACGCCACCATGATCCAGATCGGCGCCTACTCCGACTTCTGGCCCGACATCCACATGACCCCCGAGGAGGGCATGCGCGCCCACCTCGACCTCCAGGGCGGCAGGCCGCACGGGGTGATGCTGCCGATCCACTGGGGCACCTTCAATCTGGCCACCCACGCGTGGTCGGACCCCGGTGAGGGCACCCTCGCGGCCGCCGGCGCGGCCGACGCCCCCGTCGCCCTGCCCCGCCCCGGCGAGCCCTTCGAGCCGACCGCGGAGACCGTGCCGACCGAGCCGTGGTGGCGCGGCGTGGCCATGGCCCCGGTGGGCGGCTGGCCGACCGCGGTGGACAGCGGCGCCGAGGCCGAGGGCGTGGTGTCCCCGGCGGACCGGGACCAGGACCAGGCCCGTGCGGCGGCCGACATCGTCGGCTCCGCCGAGGACGAGGGCGACCCGGAGACCGTTTCCGCGAGCTGACCCCGTACGCCACCGCGCGGTCGGCCACCGGTCGCGCGGCCGCCTCTCGCCTTTTCCGTGTAACTTTTCGAATGGGGCACTGATGTGCCCTCGCATCGATGGCGAAATGCCGCCGGTTTAGCGCCTGTTCATTTCCGACCGTCTCGGATTACTTTTTGCTCGTTCTGGAGCGAAGGCCCTGAGGGGTTTATCGGTCTGTGGTGCGACGCCTAATACCAGAGCGGGACGCTGCCCGTGGGACTTTGTCAACTGCCCACCGCACATGATGCACAGGCGACTACTGTGAGTGTCCGTCGGGCGACGAAGGGCCGAAATTCGACGGCTCCATCGACCGGCATCGCGATGGCGCATGCCCATATTGCGCACCAGCGCGAGGAATCAAGCCCGACGGACCAGTACGAGGACACCGATGTCTCACCTCCGTGCACCGGCCCCACGTGCCGACCGCCGTGAGGGCGGCCGGCACGGGCGACCGGTCGCCCGCCCCGTTCCCGCACTGCCCGAGACGCACATACGTCCCCAACTCATCCGCCTCGCCGTGCTGCCGCCCACCGCGGTCGCGCTCAGCGGCAGCGCGGTCGTCCTGTTCACCGTCCGCACCACTGGAGTGCGGCCCGGCATGACCCTCTGGGCCGTGATCGCCGGAGCGGTCTCGGTGACCGTCGTGGGCATCGTGATCGCCGCCGTCGCCGCAGGCCGCGCCGCCCGCTCGGTGCGCGACCGTGTCGGCGCCCTGCGCCGCAGCGCCGTCCGCGGCGAAGCCGATGTGCGCGCCCTTGTCGAGGCGCTGCGCCGCGGGGAAACGGCGCCGCAGCGCAAACCGCGCGGCGGACCGCCCGAGGACGCCGACGACTTCGAACTCCTCGCCGCCGACCTGGCCCGCGCCCACGACGGCGCCGTCAGCGCCGTCGTCCAGGCCGCACAGCTCTCCAGCCAGACCGGCAGCGAACAGAAGCTCGAGGTCTTCGTCAACCTCGCCCGGCGGCTGCAGTCCCTCGTGCACCGGGAGATCTCGATCCTCGACGACCTGGAGAACGATATCGAGGACCCCGACCTGCTCAAGGGCCTCTTCCATGTGGATCACCTCGCCACCCGGATCCGGCGGCACGCCGAGAACCTCGCCGTGCTCGGCGGCGCCGTCTCGCGGCGGCAGTGGAGCAACCCCGTCTCCATGACGGAGGTGCTGCGCTCGGCCATCGCCGAGGTCGAGCAGTACTCGCGGGTCAAGCTGGTGCCGCCGATCGACGGCGAACTGCGCGGTCACGCCGTTGCCGACGTCATCCACCTGCTGGCCGAACTCGTCGAGAACGCCACGGTGTTCTCCGCACCCCACACCCAGGTCCTGCTCCGCGCCAACCTCGTCACCTCCGGGCTCGCCGTGGAGGTGGAGGACCGTGGGCTCGGCATGCCGGTCGGCGAGCAGGCCAGGATGAACGCCCTGCTCGCCGACCCCGACCAGGTCAACGTCGCCAGCCTGCTGGCCGACGGCCGCATCGGCCTCTTCGTCGTCTCCCAGCTCGCCCGGCGGCACGGCATCCACGTCCGCCTGCAGTCCAACATCTACGGCGGCGTGCAGGCCGTCCTCGTCGTCCCGCAGGAGCTGCTGGGTACGCAGCCGGGCGTCTCCGGAGCCGTACCGCAGCCGCGCGAGGCGACGGGCAAAGGGCTGCCGCCCGCACCCGCGTCGCGGCAGCAGCCGCAGCGGACCGCGGGCAGACCGGATCCCGCGACGGGGGCAGCCACGCCGTCCCCGGGCGGTGCCTTACCAGTGGTACCCGGGGCAGCGGCGGACGGAAGTCCGGGCGGGGCCCGGGGGAGTGCCGGGGGTGGGGCCCCCAACGGACCCGCGGGGCCCCAGGGCGGATCCCAGGCGGGTTCCGCGCGTGGTCACCGGGCAGGGCAGGGGACCGGGCAGCCGTCGGGCCGTTCCGCCGAGCCGCCGTCGGGCGCCACGAGGTGGCACGCGCATGGTGAGTCCGCGGCGGCGGGCCCGGCGGGCGGTGGTGCCCCGGTGCCGCTGCCGGTGCGCGGTGCCCGCGAGGCGCGGCCCAACCCCGCCGCGGCCGTGCCCGGGGTCCGGGCCGACGACCGCCGGACGGTCGAGGAGAACGCGGGCGCGTCCCCCACCCCGCGCGTCACCGGTGTCGTACGCGGCACCATGGGCAAACCCCAACTGCCCCGCCGCCGCGCCCAGGAGCACATCGTGCCCCAGCTGCGCGGTGGGCCGGCACCACGCCAGGACACCGAGACCCCCGCGGGACACGACCCCGGTCTGATGGCCGCCTTCCAGCGCGGAGTCGGCCTCGCCGAGGCGCAGCAGCACACGGAGGCGGTGCATCCCGAGCCGATGCATGGGGGACCGGCACATGTCGAGTCCGTGCATGGCGGATCGGCACATGTGGAGTCGATCCACACCTCGCCGACAGCGGTGGGGCACGCCCACATGGGTCGGGGAGACATGGATCAGGAGCCGACCCGCACCGAGGCACGCCACACCGAGGCACCTCACACCGAGTGGACCCGTACGAGCCTGACGGACCGGGGCGCGACCGACCCGCACCACCCGGTCCCCGTGCAATCCGAACTCACCGCCCGGCCCGACGGGAGCGCACCGGCCGGATGACCACCCCCGTTTCCGCCCCAGGACCCACCCCCACGCCCGGCGCTCCCACAGACCTTCGTACCCCAAGGAGTCGATCGACCATGGCGAGCGATGCGCCGACCGCCCAGGTATCCGACCTCGACTGGCTGATGAGCGGCCTCGTGCAGCGCGTACCGCACACCTCCAGCGCGGTGCTCCTGTCCTGCGACGGACTGGTGAAGTCCGTCCACGGCCTCGACCCGGACAGCGCCGACCACATGGCCGCCCTCGCGTCCGGCCTGTACTCCCTCGGCCGCAGCGCGGGCATCCGCTTCGGCGACGGCGGGGACGTGCGGCAGGTCGTCGTCGAACTCGACTCGACCCTGCTGTTCGTCACCACCGCCGGCTCCGGCACCTGCCTCGCGGTGCTCGCCGGCCGGGAGGCCGACGCGGCGGTGCTCGGCTACGAGATGGCGATGCTCGTCAAGAGCGTCCGCCCCTACCTGGTGACCGCGCCCCGGCAGCCTGCCGTCGAACCCCCGGCGATGAGGCCTTGAGCGTGCCGACGGCCGGCGACGGGCCCTGGCTCGACGACGCGGCCGGACGGCTGGTGCGCCCCTTCACGGTCAGCAACGGCCGCACCCGGCCCACCATCGACCTGGACCTCATGTCACAGGTGATGGCCACCGGAGCGACCCCCCTCGGCTACCTCGGCCCCGAGCACGCCCAGGCACTCGACCTGTGCCGCGCCCCCGTCCCCGTCGCCGAGGTCGCGGCCCATCTCAAGCTGCCGGCGGTGGTCACCAAGGTGCTGCTCTCCGACCTCGTCGACTGCGGGGCGCTGACCGCCAAGCCCCCCGCGTTCCACCACAACCCCACTGACCGGTCCCTTCTGGAGGCAGTGCTCGATGGACTACGACGACAGCTATGACCCGTTCCCCACCGCACTCAAGATCCTTGTGGCGGGCGGGTTCGGGGTCGGCAAGACCACCTTCGTGGGCGCGGTGAGCGAGATCGCGCCGCTCAGCACGGAGGAGCTCCTCACCACGGTCAGCGCCGCGACCGACAGTCTCGACGGCATCGAGAACAAGATAGAGACGACCGTGGCGATGGACTTCGGCCGCATCACGCTCGACCCGCAGCATGTGCTGTATCTGTTCGGCACGCCCGGACAGGAGCGGTTCTGGTTCATGTGGGACGAGCTGTCCGAAGGCGCGCTCGGCGCGGTCATCCTCGCCGACACCCGCCGCCTGGAGGACTGCTTCGCGGCCGTCGACTTCTTCGAGGAGCGCGGTCTCGGCTTCATCGTCGCCATCAACGAGTTCGACGGGTCCTACCGCTACGACCCGGAGGAGGTGCGCGCCGCCATCGACCTCGACCCCCAGGTCCCCGTCGTCCGCTGCGATGCGCGCATCTCCAGTTCCGGCGTCCAGACCCTGCTCACCCTGGTGCGCCATCTCATCGCCCACGCCCCCGTCCACGCGCCGAGCCACGGCGCCCACAGGTGATCCCCGCACAACCCGCCACGGAGCCCGCACATGACCCACGTCCACACAGCCGGAGCCAGGCCATGAGCTACGAGCCGCCGCGCCCGGTCAGGGGTCTGCTGCTCACCCCCGAGGACCGAGAGGCCCCCGCCCGCACCCACAGACTGCGCCGACTCGGCCTGGGGGAGCGCCCGGAGCCCGCCCTCGACGCCTTCGCGTGCCGCCTCGCCGAGCACACCGGCGCGCCGTACGCCATGGTCAACTTCATCGACGAGGAGCGGCAGTTCTTCGCCGGCCTGCGCACCCCGGGCGCCGGACCGGTCGTGCTGCCCGACGGCACGAGGCCCGAAGTGGGCCGCTATATGCCCCGCGACCACGGCTTCTGCCCCCATGTGGTGGTCCGGCGCAAGGCGCTGGTGCTGGAGGACGTGTGCGACTACCCGCGGTTCGCGGGCAACCCGGTCGTCGACACGTACGGCATCCGCTCCTATCTGGGAGCCCCGCTCATCGACAGCACGGGCATGGTGCTGGGCACCGTGTGCGTCGCCGACATCGAGCCCCGGCACTGGGGCAAGCCCGGTCTGGAGACCATCAAGGCGACGGCCGTGGAACTCGCCGCGGGTCTTGAGCGGCTCGAGGGGTCCACGGGGGCGTGAACGACGGCTTCCGAGGGGCGTGAAGGCAAGCTTCCGTGGGGGCGTGAAGGAAAGCTGAGGCGGCGGTTAAGAAAAGCTCGATGGACCGCGCCCCGCGCATGCGGCAGATTGCAGCTCAGATTCCACCCTCTTCCCCGGTTCAGGGCTCCCTCGGCATGCCCGGAACCAGGGCCTCACCCACAGGAGCCGTAGCGTTGAAGGCGCTGGTCAAGGAGAAGGCGGAGCCCGGGCTGTGGCTCACGGACGTCCCCGAGCCCACGGTCGGACCCGGTGACGTACTGATCAAGGTCCAGCGGACCGGCATCTGCGGCACCGACCTGCACATCCGGTCCTGGGACGGCTGGGCCCGGCAGACGATCCGCACCCCGCTCGTGGTCGGACACGAGTTCGTCGGCGAGGTCGTCGGGACCGGCCGGGACGTCACCGACATCAAGGTGGGCGACCGGGTCAGCGGCGAGGGCCATCTGGTGTGCGGCAAGTGCCGCAACTGCCTGGCCGGCCGCCGTCATCTCTGCCGGGCCACCATCGGGCTCGGCGTCGGCAGGGACGGGGCGTTCGCCGAGTACGTCGCCCTGCCCGCCACCAACGTCTGGGTGCACCGCGTCCCCGTCGACCTCGATGTCGCCGCGATCTTCGATCCGTTCGGCAACGCCGTGCACACGGCGCTGTCCTTCCCGCTGGTCGGCGAGGACGTCCTGATCACCGGCGCCGGACCGATCGGCCTGATGGCCGCGGCGGTGGCCCGGCACGCCGGCGCCCGCAACGTCGTGATCACCGACGTCAGCGAGGAGCGCCTGCAACTGGCGCGGAAGATCGGGGTGAGCCTCGCGATCGATGTGGCCCAGTCGAGCATCGCCGACGGGCAGCGCGAACTCGGCCTGCGCGAGGGCTTCGACATCGGCCTGGAGATGTCCGGCCGCGCCGAGGCGATGCGCGACATGATCGCCAACATGACGCACGGCGGCCGGATCGCCATGCTCGGCCTGCCGACGCAGGAGTTCCCCGTCGACTGGGCCCGGATCGTCACCTCGATGATCACCATCAAGGGCATCTACGGCCGCGAGATGTTCGAGACCTGGTACGCGATGTCGGTGCTGCTGGAAGCCGGCCTCGACCTGTCCCCCGTGATCACCGGCCGATACGACTACCGCGACTTCGAGGCGGCGTTCGCCGACGCGGCGAGCGGCAAGGGCGGCAAGGTCATCCTCGACTGGACTGCGTAAGTCACCCGTTTTTCTAGGAGCTTTCCGATGTTCGACTCCGTGCGCGACGACCTGCGCGCCACCCTCGACGAGATCCGTGCCGCCGGTCTGCACAAGCCCGAGCGCGTCATCGACACCCCGCAGTCCGCGACCGTCAACGTCAGTGCGGGCGGCCGCCCCGGCGAGGTCCTCAACTTCTGCGCCAACAACTACCTCGGCCTCGCCGACCACCCCGAGGTGATCGCCGCGGCCCACACGGCCCTGGACCGCTGGGGCTACGGCATGGCGTCCGTGCGCTTCATCTGCGGTACGCAGGAGGTGCACAAGGAGCTGGAGGCGCGGCTGTCGGCCTTCCTCGGGCAGGAGGACACGATCCTCTACTCCTCCTGCTTCGACGCCAACGGCGGCGTCTTCGAGACGCTGCTCGACGCCGAGGACGCGGTGATCTCCGACGCCCTCAACCACGCCTCGATCATCGACGGCATCCGTCTGTCCAAGGCCCGCCGCTTCCGCTACGCCAACCGCGACATGGCGGACCTGGAGCGGCAGTTGAAGGAGGCCACCGAGGGCGGTGCGCGCCGCAGGCTGATCGTCACGGACGGCGTCTTCTCCATGGACGGCTATGTGGCCCCGCTCCGGGAGATCTGCGACCTGGCCGACCGCTACGGCGCGATGGTCATGGTCGACGACTCGCACGCCGTCGGCTTCGTCGGTCCCGGCGGCCGCGGCACCCCCGAACTGCACGGTGTCATGGACCGCGTCGACATCGTCACCGGCACCCTCGGCAAGGCGCTCGGCGGCGCCTCCGGCGGCTATGTCGCCGCCCGCGCCGAGATCGTGGCCCTGCTGCGCCAGCGCTCGCGGCCGTACCTGTTCTCGAACACGCTCGCCCCGGTGATCGCCGCCGCCTCCCTGAAGGTCATCGACCTGCTGGAGTCGGCCGACGACCTGCGCGTCCGGCTCACCGAGAACACGGCGCTGTTCCGCCGCCGGATGACCGAGGAGGGCTTCGACGTCCTCCCCGGCGACCACGCCATCGCGCCCGTCATGATCGGCGACGCGGCGAAGGCGGGTCGGCTGGCGGAGCTGCTGCTGGAGCGCGGTGTGTATGTGATCGGCTTCTCCTACCCGGTCGTCCCGCAGGGCCAGGCCCGCATCCGCGTCCAGCTGTCCGCCGCCCACTCCACCGAGGACGTCGACCGCGCGGTCGACGCCTTCGTCGCGGCCCGGGCGGAGCTGGCGGGCTGAGCGGGGCGCACGCCTTGCGATAATTGGCCGCATGATCGAAGCGCGGCGGCTCCACATCCTGCGTGCGGTGGCGGACCACCGCACCGTGACAGCGGCTGCCGCCGCGCTCTATCTCACGCCCTCGGCCGTCTCCCAGCAGCTGGCGGCCCTGGAGCAGGAGACCGGCCACCGGCTGGTCGAGCGCAGCGCCAAGGGCGTACGGCTGACTCCGGCCGGTGAGATCCTGCTCGGGCACACCAACGCCGTCCTCGCCCAGCTGGAGCGGGCCGAGGCGGAGCTCGCGGCGTACGGCTCGGGCGAGGCCGGCACGGTCACGGTCGCCGCCTTCGCGACCGGTATCGCCCAGGTCGTCGCACCCGCGGTGGCCCGGCTCGCGCAGGCGGCGCCCGGCATACGCATCCGCGTCCAGGACACCGAGGGCGACGCAAGCCTGCCCATGGTCCTGGACCGGCAGGTCGATGTCGCGGTCGCCGTCGAGTACCGAGGGGCCCCGCCCGCCGACGACCCGCGGCTGACCCACGTCCCGCTCTACGCCGAGCCCTTCGACGCGGTCGTCCCGGTCACCCACCGCCTCGCCGACGCCACCGAGGTCCCCCTCGCGGAGCTGGCCAAGGACACGTGGATCGGCCCCTACCCCGGCAACCCCTGCCACGACGTCGTCGTCCTGGCCTGTGAGAGCGCCGGATTCCAGCCCCGCCTCGAACACTCCTCGGACGACTTCCGGGCGGTCGTCGCCCTCGCCTCGGCCGACGCGGGCGTCGCCCTCGTCCCCCGCTCCGCCCTGCGCGGCATGGACCTCACGGGCGTGGTGGTCCGCCCCGTCGACGGCGTCGCCCCGACCCGCCGGGTCTTCGCGGCGGTACGGCGGGGAGCCGAGGGCCACCCCTTGATCCGGCAGGTGCTGGACGCACTCGGCGAGGCGGCCCAGGCGTGAGGCCGGTCCCGGCCGCGCGGTGAACGCGTCGAGCGGTGGCTGACCGCCGGTGCCGGCATCGTCGCTCTCCTGCAAGCAGATGTCCGCTCTGACCAGGTGATTGTCAGTGGTACGGGCTACGGTGCCTGTCATGCCGGATGCCGAAGACGTACGCCGTATCGCCCTGTCCCTGCCGGACACCACGGAGAAGATCGCCTGGAGCATGCCCACGTTCCGGGTGGCCGGGAAGATGTTCGCCACGCTGCCCGAGGAGGAGACCTCCATCGCCGTGCGCTGTCCCAAGGAGGAGCGCGACGAACTGGTCCTGGCGGAACCGAAGAAGTTCTGGATCGCCGACCACGAGGCCCAGTTCGCCTGGGTCCGCGTCCGGCTCGCCGCGCTGGAGGGCGAGGACGAACTGCGCGACATCCTCGCCGACTCCTGGCGCCAGGCGGCCCCGACCCGACTCCTCGACTCCCACCCGGAACTGGGGCTGCCGGGCGGGGTGTAACAGCCGACTGGCGCTCGGCGCGGGCAACCCCGTGACCGCGCACCGATCACCCCCGTACCGGCACCGCGACGAACCCCGCGATCCGGTCCCGCAGGCCTGCCGCGTCGAGTCCGTGCGCGGCGATGTGCTCCTCGATGCTTCCGTACCGGCGCAGTTCGCGGCGCCCCACGCCCAGTGCGAGCGCCCGGTGGGGCACGTCCGAGAGGGCCTCGTTCACGGCGGCCGTCGTTGTCCCGGCGAGATACGGCTCGACGAGTACGACGTCCGTGCCCGCCGACTCGGTGGCCCGCCGCAGTGCGGGCGCGTCGAAGGGCCGTACCGTCGTCGCGTACAGGACGGTGACATCGAGGTGCTCGGTGGCGGCCAGGACGGCGTCCAGCACCGGACCCACGGCGACGACCACACCGCAGCGCCCCTCACGGACGGTGCGGAAACGCCGGCCGTCCACCGGGAGGCCCTGCCGGTTGGCCTGCACGGACAGGCGGACGTACACCTTGTCGTCCCCGGCCGCGACCGCGTGCCGCAGCAGCGTCTCGGCCTCGTCGGGGTGCCCGGGCACATGTACGGTCCAGCCGTCCAGGGTGTCGAGCAGTGCCACGTCACCGGGTGCCATGTGCGTGTACCCGCCGGCGGGCCAGTCGAAGGAGGCGGCCGCGCTCACCAGGACCGCCCCGACGTCCTGGTGCCCCAGGTCCAGCTTCACCTGCTCGAAGGGCCGCTCGACCAGAAAGCTGGCGAAGGTGTGCACGACCGGCCGCATCCCGGTGAGCGCCAGCCCGGCCGCGGCGCCGACCAGGAGCTGCTCGCGGATACCGACGTTGATCACCCGGTCCGGATGCCGGCGCCGTGCCTCGGCGAAGCCGTCCTTGCCGATCTCGGCGAGGACGACCGCGACCCGGGGATCCTCGTCGAGGATCCGGGAGACGACGGGGGCGAAGCGGTCACGCATGGTGTCCATGGAGGTCAGGCCCTTCTGGAAATGGGGAATCGGTTCAGGCGTGCTTCGGCTCGACACGGGCCACGACCACGTGCGGGCGGCCCGGATGGGGCGCGCCGAAGGCGGCGTACAGCGCCTCGTGGTCACGGCCGTCGACGGTGACCGCGGACCAGCCCGCGGCCTCGAAGCGCGCGGTGATCCCGCCGGGCCGGGCGTGGCTCGCGGAGGAGTTGTCGACGACGACGGTGTGCAGCCGCTGAAGACCGGCGGGCCCGGCGAAGGCGATCGCCTCGTGGTTGCTGCCCTCGTCCAGCTCGGCGTCCCCGATCAGCACCCACACCCGCGGATCGTCCAGCCCCTGGGCGCGCAGTCCCAGCGCCGTGCCCACCGCGATGGGCAGCCCGTGCCCGAGCGATCCGCTGCCGATCTCCGCCCCCGGCACCAGCACGCGGTCGGGGTGGTGGCCGAGCGGGGAGTCGTACGAACCGAAGCCCGCCAGCCACTCGACCGGCACGAAGCCCTTGGCGGCCAGCACCGCGTAGTACGCCATCGGCCCGTGCCCCTTGCTCAGCAGGAACCGGTCCCGCGCCGGATCGTCCATCGACCGCGGCCCGACCCGCAGCACCCGGTCGTACAGCACCCACAGCACGTCGAGCGTGGAGGTGGCCGCCGGGCCGTGCTTCTCGTCGCCGGTCATCCCGCTCATCAGCCCCGGCAGGTCGGTGTACGCGTATGTGCGCCCGTGCGTCTCGGTGATCGTCATACGGATGATCGTGCAACCTCGACCAAACTTGAGGTCAAGACAAAGGGTGCGCGACCACCGACCCGAGTGCGGTATTGTTTCCCTGCGCGTTTCGACCGGGGAAACCCCAGGTCAGACGGCACCGGGACGTGGCGCAGCTTGGTAGCGCACTTGACTGGGGGTCAAGGGGTCGCAGGTTCAAATCCTGTCGTCCCGACGGTGCGAAGGGTCTTCGCGGGCAATAGTCCGCGGGGGCCCTTTCTCGCTAGGGCCGGTAGCGTCCGGTGACCTCGGTGAGGTAGCCCCGCAGCATGGTTCTGGCCTCGGCGAGGAGGGCGGTGTCGCCCTCGGGGCCGCGGCGGAACGCCTCCTGGGCGAGTGCGTCGGCGGCCAGGAACGCGGCGTGGCAGGCCCGGCTCAGGGCCTCGTCGTCCTCGGCCAGGCCCAGTGCGAGCAGAATGCGGCGGACCCCGTCGGCCATCCGGTGCTTGTGCGCGCGGTCCGCCTCCCGGGTCCGCTCGGTCAGACCGCTGCCGAACCACAGCGCCCGGAAGCCGTGTTCGGTGCGGTAGACCGCTGCACAGGCGTCGATCAGCACGCCGACCGGGTCGTCCCAGCGCTCGTCGGCCGCGGCCCGGGCGAAGTCCTCCATGACCGCCTCGAGCCGGGCGAAGTATCTGCCCGCCAGGGCGTCGATGATGGCGTCGCGGTCGGGCAGGTACTGGTACAGCGAGCCGACCGACACCTTCGCCTCCGCCGCGACGCGTGTGGTGGTCAGCGACTCGACGCCCTCGGAGACCAGGACCCGCTCGGCGGCCTCCAGGACTTGGGCCAGGCGGGCCTTGCTGCGCGCCTGCCGGGGCG
This sequence comes from Streptomyces sp. HUAS 15-9, assembly GCF_025642155.1. NCBI lineage: Bacteria > Bacillati > Actinomycetota > Actinomycetes > Kitasatosporales > Streptomycetaceae > Streptomyces > Streptomyces qianjiangensis. Next base: position 7,661,536 of record NZ_CP106798.1, read on the forward strand.
TGCGGCGCAGCGGGGTGACGCCGTCGGCGCGGTCGGTTTCCGTGGTCGGCTCGCCCACGCATGGCCTCCGAAGCTGAACGTGACTTTGTTTCAGGTTTACGTTAGCGTCGCGGACATGACGGACTCAAGCTCCGCGCTGGGCCGGGAGAGAGCCGCCGTCGCGGACGCCTGCCGCCGTCTGGGGGCGGCGGGACTGCTGATCGGCACGGCCGGAAACGTCAGTGTGCGGGTGGGGGAGCGGGTCGCGGTCACCGCGACCGGAGCGGTGCTCGCCCAGTTGACCGCCGGTCAGGTGAGCGTGGTCGACCTGGACGGGAAGGTCGTCGCCGGGACCCTGCGGCCGACCTCCGAACTGGAACTCCACCTCGGCGTCTACCGGCGCTACGGCGCAGGCGCCGTCGTGCACACCCACGCCCCGATGGCCACCGCCCTGTCCTGCGTCCTGGACGAACTGCCCTGCATCCACTACCAGTTGCTCGCCCTCGGTGGCAGCGTCAGGGTGGCCCCGTACGCCACGTTCGGCACCCCGGCACTCGCCGAGTCGGTCCTCGGGGCACTGGAGGGCCGCAGCGCCGCCCTGATGGCCAGTCACGGGGCGCTCACCCACGGCCCGACGCTCGACAAGGCGGTCGAGAACGCCCTGCTGCTGGAGTGGGCCTGCGGTGTCTACCAGCACGCGGCCGCCCTCGGCACTCCCCGTGTGCTCGACGAGCAGCAGCAACGCGCGGTGATCGAGGCCGCGGTCGCACGCAATTACGGCACCGCTCAGTCCGTACCACCCGCACGGGAGGGAAACCGATGAAGGTCGTCACGCTGGGCGTACATGTGCTGGACGTGCTGGTGCGGCCGGTGGAGGCCATACCCGAGGGCCAGGGCGCGACCCTGGTGGAGGACATCCGGATGACCGCCGCCGGCACCGCAGGCGGGACCGCGCTCACCCTGGCCAAGCTGGGCGCCTCGGTGCGCAGTGCGGGCGCCATCGGCACCGATCCCACCGGAGACATGCTGGTCCAGCTGCTGGGCCGGGCGGGCATCGACACCGGGTGCCTCGTCCGCCGCGCGGACACCCCCACCTCGGCGAGCGTCCTGCCCGTCCGCCCGAACGGCGACCGGCCCTCGCTGCATCTGCTCGGCGCCAACATCACCTACGGGCTCGACGACATCCCCTGGGACGCGATCGCCGAAGCCACGCATCTGCACCTCGGCGGCCCCGAACTGATCGGGGTCGACGTCGCCGCGCGCATCCTGGCGCACGCCAAGGAGCACGGCGTCGTCACCTCCGTGGACCTGCTCGCCCCCGGTGTCCTCGGCGGCTTCGAGCAGATCGCGGCGGCCCTGCCGTACGTCGACCACCTGCTGCCCAACGACGAACAGGTCCTGGGCTTCTCCGGCGAGGAGGACCTGGTCACGGGCGCCAAGAAGTTCCTCGGCGCGGGTGCTGGCCTCGTCGCGGTAACGCGCGGCGGTGACGGCGCGCTCCTGGTCACCGAGGAGGGCACCGAAACGGTCCCCGCCTTCGCGATCGACGTCGTCGACACCACCGGCTGCGGTGACGCCTTCTCGGCCGGGTTCCTGCGCGGAGTGGGCCTGGGCCGTACACCCCGCGAGTCCGCCGTGCTCGGCTGTGCCGCGGCGGCCCTGGTGGCCCAGGGACTCGGCAGTGACCACGGCGACTTCGACCTCGCGGCCGCCGACGCGTTCGCCGCGGCGCACAAGTCGCGCGCCTGAGCCGGCTCAGGCCACGTGGCCCACATGCGCGAGGGCCTGCTTCAGCAGCACGCCGTGGCCGCCCGGCATCTCGCTCTGGACCGCCGCCGAGACGGCCTCCTGCGGGGTGAACCACACCAGGTCCAGGGCGTCCTGCCGGGGCCGGCAGTCGCCGGCCACGGGCACGACGTAGGCGAGGGACACCGCGTGCTGGCGCGGGTCGTGGTACGGGGTGACACCCGTGGTCGGGAAGTACTCGGCGACCGTGAACGGCTGCAGGGAGGGCGGGACCCGCGGCAGAGCCACCGGGCCGAGGTCCTTCTCCAGATGGCGCAACAGGGCGTCACGGACCCGTTCGTGGTGCAGGACACGGCCGGAGACCAGGGTCCGGCTGACCGTTCCGTCCGGCCCGATGCGGAGCAGCAGGCCGATGCTGGTGACGTCGCCGCTGTCGTCGACGCGCACGGGCACGGCCTCGACGTACAGGATCGGCATACGGGCGCGGGCCATTTCCAGCTCGTCCGTGGACAGCCAGCCGGGCGTGGTTTCGGTCATGTCAGACATTGCTTGATCATACTTTCCGGGTGGGGCGCGCGCTCAGTCGCGGCCGTGGTCGGATACGGGCAGTCCGTACAGGCGACGGGCGTTGTCACGCCCCGTCCAGGCGGCGATCAGCAGGGCATCGGGCAGGCTCAGCTCGTCGGCGTCCACCCGGTCCTGGAGCAGCGCCGTCAGCCCCTGCCGGAACGACAGCGCGCCGAGGTGGTGGAATTCGGCCACACCGTAGGCATCGGAGCTGTACAGAAGTTTGCGGAACGGGGTGATCTCCAGGGCCTCCTCCAGGATCGCCCGGGACCGGGCCGGCCCCGCGTAGTGCAGGGCGAGCCCGACGTCGAGGTACACGTGCTCGAACACCGCCGCCAGATAGGCGGCCTGCCGCTGGTAGGGCCAGCAGTGCAGGAACAGCACCGGGATCGTGCCGCTCGTCAGATGCAGCCAGTCCGTCAGCAGGGCGGGGTCGGAGCGGTGCAGCCGGATGTCGTTGTCGCCGAGTCCGGTGTGGAGCTGGAGCGGCAGTCCGAGGTCCACGGCGGTCCACAGCAGATGCCGTACCAGGACCGGGTCGGCCATGCGGCCGGTGCCGGATCCGAGGGCGTGCCGGGCCGCCCGTGTCACGTCCGCGTCCGCCGGTCTCGCGGGGTCCAGGCCGAAGCCGGTGCGGTAGGCGGCCACCGACTTCACCGCCACCACACCCGGGCGCCGTACGGCGTCCTCCGCGGCCGCCCGGAACACGCGCGCGTACTCGCCCGCCTCGACGCCCCGCGCGAGGACCGCCTCGGCCACCCCCTCCAGGCGTACGACCTCGTGCGCCGCAGCGCCCGCGGCCCGCGCCAGCTCCGCCGGACCGGTGACGGGATGCGGGGCATAACCCGTGTCCACGCAGAACGCCTCGGCCCCCGCCGCGGTGAGGAACCGCCGGTTGACCTCGCGCCAGCCCAGGGCGGAGCGCCGGGCGAGATAGTCGGCAGCGGGCGCATGCCGGGGCAGATCCAGCAGAGGCGCGCAGTGCCGCCGTACGGCCACGCCGACGGGGCTGTCGAAAGGGGAGATCCCGCTGCCGGGCCACACCTCGCCCTCAGTGATCAGTGACTCGAACTCCGGCGGGTCGAGGTCGGCCATGACGGCGCCGTGGCAGTGGTGGTCCACCAGCGGCAGACCGGCGAGCGCCTCCCGGACCGGTCCGGACGCGGCCATCGTCAGTACTTCCAGCGGTAGGCCGCCGCCACCTGCGCGTCGTCGAGGCCCTCGACGGCGGCGGCCTCCCCGAGGCGTACGGCGCTCACGGCGTCGGCGAGGACCGGGCCCAGCGCGGCACGCAGCACCTCGTCCGCGCGGAACCGTTCCACGGCCTCCTTCAGCGAGACCGGCAGCCGGTGCACGCCCCGGGCCGCCGCCTCCTCGGCTCCGAACCGTGCCGGGTCCCCGGTGATCTCCTCGGGCAGGGGCGCGGCCGACGCCGTCCCGTCGAGCCCGGCGGCGATGACGCAGCCCAGGGCGAGATAGGGGTTGGCGGCCAGGTCGACCGGTTTGACCTCCAGGTTCGCCGACTGCTCCTGGCGGCCTGCCGTACCGGTGACCACCCGCAGCGCGGCCTCGCGGGTCTCCCGGCCCCAGGCGGTGAACACCCCGGCCCACTGGGAGGGCTTGAGCCGCAGATAGCTCGCCGGACTCGGCGCGGTCACGGCCGTCAGCGCGGGCAGCCGGGTGAGCACCCCGGCCGTGAACGACTCGGCCTCGGCCGTCATGCCGTACCGGCCCGCGCCCCCGGCGTGCAGATTCACCCCGTCGCGCAGACAGGAGAGATGGATGTGGCCGCCGTTGCCGACCCCCTCGGCGGACACGGCCGGGGCGAAGGACACGCGCAGGCCGTGGCGCTGCGACACCGCGCGGATGGTCTGCCGCACCAGCACGCTGCTGTCGGCTGCCGCCACCGGGTCCAGCGGCCCGGCCGACAGCTCGAACTGGCCGGGCGCGTACTCGGGATGGATCTGCTCCACGTCCACCCCCTGCGCGGCGCAGGCCGCGAGCAGGTCGGCGGTGTAGTCGCTCAGCTCGACCTGCCGGGTCGCGCCGTACGCCGGACCGGACACCGCCGGGACGAACTCCCCGGCGGGCGCCGATCCGAGACCGGCCGACCACTCGATCTCGATGCCCGCGCGGAAGGTGAACCCGAGCCGCTCCTCGGCGTCCGCGACCAGGCGGCGCAGGAAGGTGCGGCTGCATCCGGGGTGGCGCTCGCCCTCCTGGGTGATGCGGTCGACGGGGGCCCAGGCCCAGCCGGGCTGCCCGGCCAGCTCCACCAGCCCGTCGAGGTCCGGGTAGAGCCGCAGATCGCCGTCCGGGGAGCCGAGGACGTCGGTCGTGACGATGGAGTCGTCGGCCAGGAATGTGTCGAAGACGGGGGACATCCCGATGCCCCAGGCCGCCGCGTCGGCGAGCCGCGCCGTCGGGACCGTCTTCACCCGGCCGATGCCCGCGGTGTCCACATAGGCCAGTACGACTCCGCGCACGCCCCGCTCGGCCAGCTCCGCGGCGAGCGCGTCGGCCCGCCGGACATCGCCCGGACGTCCACCGGGCACGGGGTCGACAAGGGTGGTCATGGTCCTCCTCGACGGGCTCGGCTCGCCCGCGGTGGTCAGGGTTTCACGGCCACCGCGCCGAACTGCGGTACCGCGGCGGCGGAGTCGGTCCCGGCGCGCCACTGGGAGCACGGCACCAGACCCGGCTCCAGCAGGTCGAGGCCGTCGAGGAAGCCGGCGATCTCGGCGCGGGTACGGGCGGTGATCGGCGGGGTGGCGTTCTCGTTCCAGAACTTCATCGCGGCGATGTTGCCCTCGCCGCCGAGGTCGGCGTCGAAGGTCGGGTGCGTGAGAACGACGAAACTCCCCGAGGGGACCATCGCCATGACCCGGTGCACGATGTCCCGCGCCTTGTCGGTGTCGAGCACGAAGTTGAGGATGCCCAGCATCATCACCGCGACGGGCCGGGCCAGGTCGAGGGTCTCGGCGGCGTGCAGGACGATGCTGTCCGGGTCGTGCACATCCGCGTCGATGTAGTCGGTGACGCCCTCGGGGGCGCTGGTCAGCAGTGTGCGGGCGTGCATGAGCACGATCGGGTCGTTGTCGACGTACACGATCCGGGACTCGGGTGCGATCCGCTGTGCTATCTCGTGCGTGTTGTCGACGGTCGGCAGACCGGTGCCGATGTCGAGGAACTGCCGCACCCCGCGCTCACCGGCCAGGAACCGCACCGTCCGGCCCAGGAAGTCGCGGTCCGCGCGTGCCACCGCGCGGATCACCGGGAACATCCCGGCGACATGCTCGCCGACCCGCTGGTCGACCTCGTAGTGGTCCTTGCCGCCGATCCAGTAGTTCCAGACCCGCGCGTTGTGCGCCACGGTGGTGTTCAGCCTCGCCGTCCCACCCTCCGCCGGGTGACTCTCGCTCACGTCGCCGCCCTTCGTCCCGCGTGGCTGTCCGCCGCCATTGTGCCGTCCGTTGATCGTCTTGTCCGGGGAATCGGCGCAGCGGGCGGGTTCGGGACCACCCGGCGCATGAGGAACACTGGTTCGACTACGTCCGTACCCGACCGGAAGCAGGACATGCCCGCCTCCCCCGCGTCCCTCCGTGCCGCTCCCGGCCTGCCCACCGAACCCGCCGACATCCGGCTGATCGTCACCGACATGGACGGCACGCTCCTGGACGACGCCAAGCGGATCCCGGAGGGGCTGTGGCCCATGCTGGCCGAACTGCGCCGCCGCGGTGTGCTGTTCAGCCCGGCGAGCGGCCGCCAGTACGCCACGCTGGCACGGCAGTTCGCCGATGTGGCCGACGGCATGGTGTTCATCGCGGAGAACGGCACCTATGTGGTGCGCGACGGGGTGGAGCTGAGCTCGGACGTACTGGCGCCCGCCGTCGCGGCCGGCCTCGCGCGGGCCGTACGGCGGCTGGTGGCGGACGGCGTGGACGTGGGTGCCGTCGTCTGCGGCAAGCGGGCCGCGTACGTGGAGCGGACCGACGAGCCCTTTCTGGCCGAGGTGCGCAAGTACTACGTCGAGCACCGCGTCGTCGAGGACGTCACCGCGGTCGACGACGACGTGATCAAGGTGGCCCTGTTCGACTTCGGCCGGGCCGAGCGGACCACGGCGCCCGCCCTGTCGGCCTTCGCGGACACCCACCAGGTCGTCGTCTCCGGCGAGCACTGGGTCGACGTCATGAACCGCACCGCCGACAAGGGCGCCGCCCTGCGCGGTCTGCAGCGCGAGCTCGGTATCACTCCCGCGCAGACCATGGTGTTCGGCGACTACCTCAACGACCTGGAGATGCTCGACGCCGCCGAGTGGTCCTTCGCCATGGCCAACGCCCACCCGGAAGTGGTCGGCCGCGCCCGCCATTTGGCCCCGTCCAACAACGACAACGGGGTGCTGCGCACGATCGCCCGGGTGCTGGGGATGTCCGGCGGCGGCTTGGCACCGGCGACCTGACCGCGGGTCACCGAGGATGCGGACCGGCGGCCCGCGTGCGCAGTCTGGAGACCGCGGATCCGGAGGTCGGGATGGACACGATGCACGCGGTACGGGGTCACCGGCGCGGTGGCCCGAAGGAGCTGACGTACGAGGACGCACCGCGCCCGGTGCCCGGTGCGGGCGAGGTGCTGGTGGCCGTGCGGTCCGCCTCGATCACCCGGGGCGAGCTGGACTGGGACGCCACCTGGACGGACGCCCTCGACGGCAGCGGGAACCTGCGCGTGCCGATCGTGCCGTCGAAGGAGGTGTCCGGGGTCGTCGTCGCGGCAGGCCCCGGGGCGACGGACTGGGGTCCGGGCGACGAGGTGTACGGGCTGATCCCGTTCACCCGGGACGGGGCGGCCGCCGAGTTCACCACGGTTCCGGCGGCCGTGCTCGCCGCCAAGCCGCCGCGGCTCGATCACGACCGGGCGGCCGCCCTGCCGCTCGCCGGGCTCACGGCGTGGCAGGCGCTGGTCACCCACGGCGGTGTGCGGCCCGGCGCGCACGTCCTGGTGCACGGCGGCGCGGGCGGAGTCGGGTCGATCGCCGTGCAGGTCGCGGCAGCCCTCGGGGCCCGGGTCGTCGCCACGGCCACCGCCGAGACGGCGGACTTCGTCCGGGAACTGGGCGCCGACGAGGTCGTCGACCGTCGGGCCGGGCGCTTCGAGGCGTTCGTCGAGGACGTGGATCTGGTCCTCGACACGGTCGGCGGCGACACCCAGGACCGCTCCTGGCTGGTGCTGCGGCCCGGGGGCGTCCTGGTGAGCATCGTCTCCCCGCCGGATCCGACCAGGGCGGGCGGCGTGTTCTTCGTGGTGGAGCCGGACCGGACGGGGCTGGAGGAGCTGTCCCGGCTCGTCAAGGACCGGAAGCTGACCCCGCGCGTGGACCGGGTGGTCCCGCTGGAGGAGACCCCGCAGGCCTACGCCGCGCTGGAGCACGCCAACCGGCGCGGGAAGATCGTCATCCGGGTGTCGTGAAGCGGGGGCGGCGGACCGTCCGGGATCAGGCCGTCAGCACGCCGTCCAGGAAGGTGGTCAGGTCCGCGAAGACCTCCGCGCGGTTCGTCTCGTTGAAGACCTCGTGCCGTGCCCCGGCGTAGATCCGCTCGGTCCATCGGCCGTCGCTCAGCCGCTCCACGCCGATGCGGCTGCCGGGCAGCGGCACCAGCCGGTCGTCGTCGCCGTGCAGCCACAGCAGCGGGAGCGGACCGGCGTCGCCGCCCTTGGCGACGGTCTCCAGGGTCCGTACGAACGCCTCCAGCGTCGGGCGCTTCATCGGACCGTGCCAGACCAGCGGATCGGCGGCGTACGCGGCGCCCACCGCCGGGTCGCGGGAGAGCGCGCCCGGGCTGATGGGGGTGTCCGGGATCTCGTCGAGGGCGAGCAGCCGCTCCGGCAGCTCCCAGACGCCGATGACCGGGCCGGACAGCACGAGCGCGGCGAGCTCGTCGCCGTACCGCTGGGCGTAGCGGGCCGCGATCAGGCCGCCCATGGAGTGGCCGATCACGACGAGGGGCAGGCCCGGGTGCGCGGTGCGGGCCAGACCGGCCACGGTGTGCACATCGGTGACCACGTCCTCGAAGTCCTCGATCACCACGCGTTCGCCCGCCGACCTGCCGTGGCCGATGTGATCGGGGCCGTAGACCACCGCCCCGTGCCCGGTCAGGACGTCGGCGAGCGCGTCGTAGCGGCCCGCGTGCTCGCCGTACCCGTGCACCACCAGGGCGATGTACCGGGGCCGCGGGCGCGGCCACTCGCGTGCGCTGATCGTGCCGCGGGTCCCGGTGAGGACGTGCTCCCGCGTGTCGCCCATGTCTCCTCCGGCTTGCCTCGGTAAAGGTGTCCGAGGATCTTCCCAGGGGGCCGGGCCGAGGTCTATAGTCCAAAACTAGCAGTGCTAATTAATTCGACTTAATTCGACAACGTCGTCGGTCAGGAGTCCTGTCGTGCGTCCCGTCCACTTCGCGGCCGCCCGCCGCACCCCCATCGGCAAGCTGCGCGGCGCCCTGTCCCCGGTCCGGCCCGACGACCTGGCGGCGACGGTGATCCGCCACCTGGTCGCCGAGGTGCCCGCGCTCGACCCGGCCCGCATCGACGACGTCTACTGGGGTGCAGCCAACCAGGCGGGCGAGGACAACCGCAATATCGCCCGGATGGCCGCACTGCTCGCCGGGCTGCCCGAATCCGTACCCGGCGCCACCGTCAACCGGCTCTGCGCCTCCGGCCTGGAGGCGGTCACCACCGCCGCACGCACCGTCGCCGCGGGCGAGGCCGACATCGTGATCGCCGGCGGCTCCGAGTCCATGAGCCGGGCCCCCTTCGTCCTGCCCCGCCCCGACGAGGCCCTGCCGCACCGCATCGAGACCGTCGACACCCGCCTCGGCTGGCGCCTGGTCAACCCCGCGATGAAGGAGCTCCACGGCCTGCTGTCCATGGGCGAGACCGCCGAGGAGGTCGCCGAGCGGTACGGCATCACACGCGAGCGCCAGGACGAGTTCGCGCTGCGCAGCCACCAACTCGCCGCCGCCGCACGGAAGAACGGCCACTTCGACGACGAACTCCTGCCCGTCGAGCGCCCGGACGGCATCGTCGTCGACAGCGACGAGTGCGTCCGCGAGGACACCTCGTACGAGAAGCTCGCCCGGCTGAAGCCGGTCTTCCGCGACGGCGGGACGGTCACCGCGGGCAACGCCTCGCCGATGAACGACGGCGCGGCCGGACTGCTGCTGGTCAGCGAGGAGGCCCTGAACGAGCTGGGGCTGGAGTCGCTGGGCCGGTACGTCGCCGGTGCCTCCGCCGGTGTCCACCCCGACGTGATGGGCATCGGCCCGGTGCCCGCCACCCGCAAGGCGCTCGCCCGCGCGGGCTGGGAGACCCGCGACCTCCAGGAGGCCGAGTTCAACGAGGCGTTCGCCGCCCAGGCCCTCGCCTGCGTCGACCAGCTCGGCATCGACCCGGAGCTGGTGAACCCGACCGGCGGCGCGATCGCGCTCGGCCATCCGCTGGGCTGCTCCGGCGCCCGCATCCTCACCACCCTGCTCCACCGCATGCGGCGCACGGGAGCGGAGCGCGGGCTGGCGACCATGTGCGTGGGCGTGGGGCAGGGGAGTGCGGTGCTGGTGGAAAGGCACTGAGCGTCGGCACTTCGCGGCTCCCGTCGATACCACGACCACCAGCCGAGACACTCATTACGGCGCCGTATGCACGCGCATAGCATCGGTGCCCGCATGAACACGATGACGCTCTGGCACATAACCGGCTGGGAGTTCGCCGCCCTCGCCCTCGCGGCGCTGCTCGTCGGCTTCTCCAAGACCGCCGTCAGCGGGGCCAACACGGTCAGCCTCGCCGTCTTCGCGGCCGTCCTGCCCGCCCGCGCCTCCACCGGCGTGCTGCTCCCCGTGCTGATCGTGGGCGACCTGCTGGCCGTCGCCAGCTACCGCCGGCACGCCCACTGGCCCACGCTGTGGCGGCTGTTCCCGGCGGTGGCGGCCGGCGTGGTGCTCGGCACGCTGTTCCTCGTGTGGGCCGACGACGGGATCGTACGGATCTCCATCGGCGCGCCCCTGCTGCTGATGGCGGCGGTCACGGTGTGCCGGCGGCGCCGGGCCGGCGCGGACGAGGAGCCGGACCCGGTCGCCACCCGGGCCGGCCGGGTCAAGGCCCGCTCCTACGGCGTCCTCGGCGGCTTCACCACGATGGTCGCCAACGCGGGCGGCCCGGTGATGTCGCTGTACCTGCTGTCCGCGGGCTTCCGGAAGCTGGGCTTCCTCGGCACGTCGGCCTTCTTCTTCCTGATCGTGAACCTGTCCAAGGTGCCCTTCAGCGCCGGCCTCGGTCTGATCGACGGCCGCTCGCTGCTCCTTGACGCCGCGCTCGCGGTGTTCGTCGTGCCCGGGGCGTTGTTCGGCACATGGGCTGTGAACAGGATCAACCAGCGGCTCTTCGAGCAACTGGTGATCGCGGCGACCGTCGTGGGCGGCGCTCAGCTGCTACTGCGTTAGCTTCAGCAGCGCGGGCAGGTCCGCGAACGAGTCCAGGACGTGGTCCGGGGTGCCGCTCGCCCTCTCGTGGGTCTCCGGCAGGTACTTGCCGGTCTTCACCAGCACACCGGTGATCCCGGCGCGCTGCGCCGCCAGCACGTCGAACTCGATGTCGTCGCCCACCATCAGCGCCGCGTCCGCACCCACCCCCAGCCGGGCCAGCGCCGCCGCGAAGAACGCCGGTGACGGCTTGCCCGTGACCTCCGCCTCGACCCGTGCCGCCTTCTCCAGCCCGACCAGGAACGCCCCCGTGTCCAGCTGCAGACCCTCGTCCGTCCGCCAGTACAGATTGCGGTGCATGGCCACCAGCCGCGCACCCCGCTGCAGATGCCCGAAGGCCCGGTTGAGGGCCGTGTAGCCGAACTCGGGCCCCGCGCCGCCGACCACGACCACGTCCGGGACCGTGTCCCCGTCGACCAGGGTGACCCCGACGAGGTCCTCCGCGATGTCCCCACTGTTGAGCAGGGCGCACCGGGCGCCGGGAAAGTGCTCGGCCAGATGGGCCGCGGTGACCGAGGGCGCGGTGAGGACGTCCTCGGCCCTCACCTCGAACCCGGCCTCCGACAGCGTCGCGGCGATCGACGCGCGCGTACGGGAGGTGGTGTTGGTGACCAGCGCGACCCCGAGCCCGGCCGCACGGATCTCCCGCAGCGCCTCCACCGCCCCCGGCAGCGGCCGCCACGAGACGGTGAGCACCCCGTCGATGTCGATCAGCACGGCACGCACGGATTCCATGCCTGGACGATAGCGATCCGGGCGGCGCACCGGACCGTACGACATCGCCTCCCGAGCGAGCGGGCCCACTCCCACCGATCGTCACCCGACCCGGCGTCGTACGCTCACTGCCATGTCCCCGCACGTCCTGATCCTCGGCGGCACCACCGAGGCCCGCCGGCTGGCCGCCGACCTCGCGACCCGCCCCGGCCTCCGGGTCACCACCTCCTTGGCCGGCCGGGTGGCCCGGCCCGGGGCGCTGGACGGGGATGTACGGATCGGTGGCTTCGGCGGTGCCGAGGGGCTGGCGGACTGGCTTCGCGAGCAGCGGGCGGACGCGGTCGTGGACGCCACGCATCCCTTCGCCGCGTCGATCACCGCGAACGCGGCACGGGCCGCGCAGGCCACCGGGCTGCCCCTGGTGGTCCTGCGCCGCCCCGGCTGGCGGCCCGCACCCGGCGACCGCTGGCACCCGGCCCCGTCCCTGGCCGCGGCCGCGGACGCGCTGCCCGGCCTCGGCCGACGGGTGTTCCTGACCACCGGCCGCCTGGGCCTCGCGGCCTTCGCCCGGCTGACGGACCTGCACTTCGTCGTACGGTCCGTGGAGCCGCCCGAGCCGCCGATGCCGCCCGATGCCGAAGTGATCCTGGCCCGCGGGCCGTTCACCGTGGCCGACGAGCTGACGCTGCTGCGCGCCCACCGCATCGACGTGCTGGTCACCAAGGACAGCGGGGGAGAGGCGACGGCCGCCAAACTGACGGCCGCGCGCGAACTCGGCCTGCCCGTGGTCGTCGTACAACGCCCCCCGCTCCCGCCCGGCGTGAGCGCGGTCCCCGATGTGGCGGCCGTACTGGAGAGACTCGGCCTCACCCCGTCGTGAGCGCCGGTCAGTCGTCCTCGGGGCGCCTGCGCAGCAGATATGTGTCCATGATCCAGCCCTTGCGCTCACGTGCCTCGGCGCGCACCCGCTCGATGCGCGGGCCCGCCTCGGCGAGGGGACCGGAGACGAGGATCTCGTCCGGGGTGCCTATGTACGCGCCCCAGTAGATGTCGATGTCCTGGTCGGCGTACCGCCGGAAGGTCTGGTGCGCGTCGAGCATCACCACCACGTCGTCCACGCCCTGCGGGAACCCCTCGGCCAGCCGCCGCCCCGTGGTGATCTGCACCGGCCGGGCCACCCGGTTCAGTCCCGTGCGGTGCCGCGCGACGAGGGCCGAGACGCTGCTGATGCCCGGCACCACGTCGTACTCGAAGGCCACCGCACCGCGGGCGAGCACCTCCTCGAGGATCCCGAGCGTGCTGTCGTACAGCGACGGGTCCCCCCAGACCAGGAACGCCCCGCTCTCGTCCGCCCCGAGTTCCTCGGTGATCAGCCGCTCGTAGATGTCGGCGCGGGCGCTGCGCCAGTCCCCGACCGCCGGGGAGTACGCCGCACCCCCGGCGCTCCGGTCCCGCTCCGGGTCGCGCGCCTCCACCAGCCGGTACGACCCCTCCGGCAGGTGCGCGTCCAGCATGTCCCGGCGCAGCCGCGTCAGATCGTTCTTCACCTCGCCCTTCTCGACGAGGAAGAACACGTCGGTGCTGCGCAGCGCCTTGACCGCCTGCAAGGTCAGCTGGTCGGGGTCGCCCGCACCGATACCGATGACATGAATCTTTCGCACGCCCCCGAGTCTGCCGCATGCCACTGACAGTGCGTGCACCGCCTCCACACGCCCCGCTACGGCGCCCCGTCCCCCCGCAGCCGAGGCGCCCGCGCCCCGGCGTCGACCGAGGCACCGGCATCCCGCTCCACGTCGTCCGCCAGTCCTCGCGCCCAGCCGACGAGCCCGGTGACATCCATCCCGTACGGCCGCCGCTCCCCGCGCTCCGCCGCCCACTCCTCGACGGCGCCCGCGCCGCGCCGCAGCAGCCGTACGCCACCGGTGGCATTGCCCCGGGCCGCGTGGGTGAGCCCCACGGCCAGCTGGGCCAGCCCCCGCCACAGCGCGCGCTCGTCCTGCGGGCCCGACTTCCAGGCGTCCTCGAAGACCTCGTGCGCGTGGAACGGCTTGCCCGCGTCCAGCAGCGCCTGCGCCTGCGAGACCGTCTCCCGGGGAGTCCGTACGACCCCCTCGGGCTGCCGCTCCACCCCGGCGGCGCCGTACGACAACGGCCGCCCGAGCCCGTCCCGCGGCCGCGCGTTCCGCGCACGTCCCTCACTGTCCCGGTCCCGCGTCTCCACCGGCCGTCCCCGCGATGCCTCTGCGCTGCCCATACGACCGATTGTCCACCGCCGCCGCGGTGCCCCCTTCGGCGCGGCCCGCCACGTGCGGTAAAGTGCTGTTCGCGCGATCACACGGGTCACCGTGAGTGAGCGCACCGGGACGTGGCGCAGCTTGGTAGCGCACTTGACTGGGGGTCAAGGGGTCGCAGGTTCAAATCCTGTCGTCCCGACGGGAGCTTCGCTCCATAGTCGCAGGTCACTGGGCCTCACCTCACATCGATGGGGTGAGGCCCTTGATCATGCTCTGGGCTCTCATGTCACATTTGCTCACGGACCCGCCAACGATCAGCCTTCACCGTAAGACATCGGTAGAATTGCCCGATTGTGAAGGTGGTCTGCAGCGCTGAGAGGGGCACGATGCCGCTGTGCCAGGCTCATCGCGACCACGATCAGGGGGGACGAATGCAAGTTGTGATTCGGATCGAGAGCGAGCGTCAGGAGGAAGAGCTTCGGTCGCTGGACGGGTGGTTGCGTCAGGAGCCAGCCATTCGACGAACGGCTACGGTCTCGTTGCGCACAGAGACTGCGGCAAGCGGATCCATGGGTGGTCTGATCGACAGCCTTGGACTGATTCACTAGTAACGGGTGGAGTGCGGCATCTTTCGCCCTCTCCCTCGTGACCTGGCGGCAGACCCGGCCACGGCATCCGAAGATCATCATCAGGCGCGGCGACGTAGAAATCTGTCTGACGGACGCGACAGAGGAAGAAGTTCGTCGGCTGGTGGACGCGCTGGAGCAAGCGGACGAGACCTCTTCACCGTCATGAGAGCGCTGCCTGACCCGGCTCTCACGCAGGCCGTTCTTGCAGGCGTCAGCTGCTACTCGAAGCTTGAGTCTCTGCCGGCCGTGGCGAAGAATCTCAGAGATCTTGCGGCTGTCCTAATGAGCCCGCTCTCATGGGAATTGCCCGCCGAACACTGCACGGTGGTGGCTGAACCAGCGACTTCCCTTGACCTGCTCGACCCGATTAGCCGCGCCGCTGATCAGGCCGAGGGGTCTGGTGCAGGTTCAGGTGACAGGTTCGGTCACGCGACCTGGAGGGCCGGTGGCCTATATCGTGCCGGGAGCCAGGTCGGCCGCAGGCTTGTCCACCGAATCGGGCAGGCATCCCCGGGGCCGACCGCGCACAGATGATGGCCGCGAGGACCTCGCGGTCCCCGTACCGGCGCCGGCCCCCGCCCTGCGGCCGCATTGGAGCAGACGGAACCACGCGGTGAAACATCTTCCACAAAATCTCTGGCACCAACGTCTCGATCACGTCCGCTCCCATGCCCCGAAAATTCCTGCTCACGACCACGGCATGACAGCTAGTGTCCTTTGGCATGCAACTGACCGTTCTCGGCGGCTGCGGGGCGTGGCCCACCGCAGTTCAGGCATGCAGCGGCTACCTCGTCGAGTACGCGGGTTTCCGCCTGCTCATCGACCCCGGGTACGCCACGCTGCCACGCCTGCTCGACCACAACACCGTCGACTCCATTGACGCCGTGCTGATCAGCCACGGACACCCCGACCACTGCGCTGACCTCAACCCTCTCCTGCGCGCCCGAGGCCTGAGTGACACGCCACCGTCGGCACTGCCGGTATACGCGCCCCACGGCGCGGCCGATGCCGTTCTCGCGCTCGACAAACCGAGCATGCTCGCCGAGACGTACCGCCTTCGCGAGTTCAAGCCCGGTGACCGGTTCGACATCGGCCCGTTCAGAACCGACACCTGGCTCCTGCCGCACTTCGTGCCCAACGCCGGCATCCGACTGACCACGCCGGAAACCGTGCTCGCCTACACCGGCGACACGGGTCCAAGCCCCGACATCCTGCGCCTCGCTGAAAGTGCTGACCTGTTGTTGTCGGAAGCCACGTACGCCCACGAGGTACCGGCCGCCGACGCACCGTATCTGCTGACCGCACGACTGGCCGGCCAGTACGCGAGCCAGGCGGGCGCTGCCAGGCTCATGCTCACCCACCTGTGGCCAGGGACAGATCCGAAAGCCGCACACGAAACAGCCGCGCAGACCTTCCGGCACCCCGTCGACGTCGCCACCCCCGGGCTCGTCGCCGACCTCGCCCGTGGAGGCGGACAAACGGCTCCTGGCACTGAATGACGCGGACGCTAGAGACTCCCGTGACATGTCGTGTTCCAAATGAGACGACGTCTCAGTGTCACGCTGCAGACGAGGCTCTACATCCATATGGAGCACGTTGGCCCCGCAATCAAGTGAGATATCCTTCGCTCTTTTGCGGAGAGCGGGATACTTATCCAATGACGATGCAAGGATCAACGGGTGACCGAGAGACGGGGAGGCCAACATGGTATAGCCGCCTGGGCAAACTGAAGATCGGTGGCTTCCTGGCGGGTCTGGCTGCCTTGGTGACCATCGTCGGCGCCGTACAAGGATGGTTCTCCAGTGGACCACCTCCGAAGCCGTCTACCAAGGTTCATCTGGTGCGGGCATTCGGTGAGAATGGGGAGCTGCTCCCGCCATATCGAGAGGCTGGCCGATCGACCGGAAAATGCTTGGCCAGTACCTCAGATCACAGCTCGGATCCAGAAGCGATGAGATGTTTTGACAACAAGTCTCAGGTATTCGACCCGTGCTGGGTCCTCGGATGGGACACCAAGGCTGCTTGCCTGTCGTCACCATGGGATTCGGAGGCGTATATCATCGATCACCCAATTGTTGATCGGACCGGACCCCATAGAACTGGACTTGGGGAGATTCCTTGGGCCCTGGAGATTAAAGCGCCGGGTTCTGGTGTAGTTCAGTGCGCCGCCGCCGGAGGCCAGGCGGGCTCAGTTGCTGGAATGGCCGTAAATTGGCGTTGCTTCCACCCGGGAGAGATGAAAACAAGTGGATATGCAGGGGATGCCGTAGGGGACGTAAAAGTCTCGTCGACGAATGCGTGGAAGGTGTTTTTTGCACCAGCTGGGCGGAGTGAAGTTCAGGAGGCCACAATTACCGACGTTTGGCGTTAGTGTCTGGTCTGATCCATCTGGCCCGATACCGCCGGGCAGAAGCGCCCAATTGGCTTGGTTCATATCGTCACCTCTTGGCCTCCAGGCGCGATGAGCCGGCCTTGAAAGAACTTTGGCCTCTTCCGCATCAGTAGCGAACCAAGCTTTCCGTCGACGCGTGCTGCGTTGTGGCCGTGTGTGCCCATTGTTTGCCGGTTCGTTTCCCTGGCCTGCAAGAACAAACCCGAAGCCGTGAGGATCTTCAAGGGTCGGGCGCCGAAGAACTGGCACCCCCTCCTTGCCCCACCCGCAGACTCACCATGACATCCGTGCTGCTGGCTGACGCACTCGCTGCGGCCGGCCGACACCCTTGGCGCCTGCGGAAAGCTCGTAGCGGCATCAACCAACCCGCCGCCATCATGCAGTTCATGACCGAACCAAACCCCGCTGAAGCCCTGATCCGTCTTGAGAACTTGATCACGGCCGACCTGCACGAGCAGATCGACCCCATGAACCGCGCCGCAGTTATCGGTTGGGGACTCTTCTTTCACGTGGCCCACCAGGTGTGCGCAATTCTCACGCTGCACAAGACTGGCGTATGCGCTGCTGCGTCTCCCAACCGGCGATGCGCACTGTAGTACGCCATCACGCTGCGGTGGTGCGTCGACCAGGGGGATCGGATGGGCGACATCTAAAACCGAAAGCTTCGGGGCGACCAGATCCAGCTTGCGAAGGCCCTGAAGGCAGACGGCACGAAGGAGCGCTTCAAGGACGCCTACGAGGTCATGGTGCAGACCGTGAAGACGGTGAACGAGACCATCGCGGCAGACCCCAATGAGAAGCTGATCAAGATCGACAACCTGATCAAGGGCTACAAGCTCACGAAGGAGTGGAGTTTCTATACCGCCGAGTCTCGCTTCACCCACCCGACGCCTACCGGCGTGCAGATGTTCTTCAAGGATGACAGCGAGGCGTTGCACGTCAGCCAGATGCCGATCCATGAGGAGATCGTGCCGTGCCAGCTGTACTGCCTGTGGATCCTGCACGCGGCGATGCTCGCCTTCAACGAGGTGCTCACCGGCAAGCCCTGGAAGACCGAGCTTGAGAAGGTTGCCGAGGAGTACGGGTTCATGACCACGCTGCCGCAGTGGCAGGGGGCCGAAGACCTGCATGCGCAGTGACCGAGGAGCAGAGCCGTAACGGCGTGCAGATCCATGGGGACCTGGTGCGCGACAGCGGTCTGGAGTGGACCATCTCGCGCCCGCCCCGTTTCACCGACAAGCCCCTCACCGGCGCCTACCGCACCGCCTTCGAACAGAACCTGCGCTGTGGCACCAGCATCTCCCGCGCCGACGTGGCCCATCACATGCTGTCGGTGCTCGACCGTCCCGAGACGATCCGGCGCACGATGGGCGTCGCCCACTGACCGAGCACACCGATGACCATGGTCGCCGAGGCACCGCGGGCCGGGGTGATAGAGAGGTGACCATGACGACCGAAGGCATCGACATCCCGGACCGCCGGGGCCGTACCGGACTCGACCGGACCGGGCTGGAGCTGAGCCGCAATCCGCGGGTCAAGGTCCGCGAGGTGAAGCTCCTGTCCAGTCACTGGTACGTCGAACGTGCCACCACCTTCGACATCCGGCGCTCCGACGGGACCTGGAGCACCCAGCAGCGCGAGACGCACGACCGGGGCAACGGCGCCACCCTGCTGCTGTACGACAAGGGACGCGAAACCGTGCTGCTCACCCGGCAGTTCCGCTTCCCGGTGTATGTCAACGGGCACCCGGACGGCATGCTGGTGGAGACGCCGGGCGGGCTGCTCGACGACGATGACGAGCACCCGGAGATCGCCGTCAGGCGCGAGGCGGTGGAGGAGACCGGGCACACCGTCGGCGCGGTGGAGCACGTCTTCGACGTCTATATGAGCCCGGGCTCGGTCACCGAACGCGTCAGCTTCTACGCGGCCGCCTACGGTCCCTCCACCCGCACCCACGAGGGCGGGGGACTGGACGAGGAGGGCGAGGACATCGAGATCCTCGAACTCCCCTTCCGCAGGGCCCTGGAGATGATCCGCACCGGCGAGATCGCCGACGCCAAGACCATCATGCTCCTCCAATGGGCGGCGCTGGACGGGCCGTTCGCCGCGGCGTGATACCAGCTGCCTCTTGACTTGAAGCGCGCTTCAAGCTGAAGACTCCTGTCCGCGCACCCGACGTTCCGGGTGCGCGGACGGAGGGAGCAGCGGCATGAGGTACCGCACCATCGGGACCGGTCCGGCCACCCCTCGCAGGGCGAGCGTGCTCGCGCTCGGCGCGATGCTGTTCGGGTCGCGGACGGACGAGAGACCTCCTTCGCCGTGCTCGACCGCTATGTCGAGGCCGGCGGGAGCTTCATCGACACGTCCGACAACTCCCGGCCGCTGGTCCCGGGCACGAGCCATGTCGACCATCTGGAGGGACTGTCGGCCAAGGTCATCCGCGAGTCGGCCGAGCGGAGCCGGGAACGCCTCGGGGTGGCGAATCTCGATCTGCTGTACGCGCACATAGAGGACCGGACGGTCCCGCTGCGGGAGACAGTCGAAGGGTTCGCCGCGGTGGTCGCCGAGGGCGCCGTCGGCCTGCTCGGCGTCAGCAACCACGCGGTGTGGCGGGTCGAGCGGGCCCGGGCCCTGGCGGCCGCCGCGGGTCTGCCCGGATACGAGGTGCTCCAGTACCAGCACAGCCTCCTGCGACCGCGCACGGACGTACCGAGCGACCTCTTCCCGGACGGCAGCCTGGGCGGCACGGACGCCCAGCTCCTGGACTACCTGCGCGCGGAACCGGGACTGACCCTGGTCGCCTACTCACCCTTGCTGAAGGGCGCCTACACCCGGGCGGACAAACCGCTGGACGCCGACTTCGACCACCCCGGCACCCCGCCCCGCCTCGCCGCCCTGCGGGACGTGGCACGGGAGACCGGCGCGACCCCGGGCCAGGTGGTGCTCGCCTGGCAACTGGGCGGGCCGCTGCCGGTCGTCCCGTTGGTCGGGGCGTCGTCGGTGGGGCAGTTGGAGGAGAATCTCGCCGCCGTGGAGCTGGAGTTGACGCCCGGTCGGCGGGCCCGGCTGGACGGGGCTCACCGAGCCCGTGGCTCCCGTACGACGGCAATGTCGCCGGGCGCGACCGTGACCGTGCCGAGGGTCTCCTTGCCGGACAGGAGTTCCGTCGCGCCCGGCGCGACCGGGACGTCCGCGCCCCGGCCGACGTGGTCGATGACGAACAGGTAGTCCGCGTCGGTGCCGCGCCGCAGGACCACCTCGACCCCGGGCGGGGCGGTGCGCACCGGCGCGACGCCCGCCTCGGCGCGAATGCGGTCGAGGAGCTCGGCGAGGGTGTCCGGGTCGGGGAGTGTCGCCACGTACCAGGCGGTGCCCGTGCCGTGCGCGTGCCGGGTCACGGCCGGGACACCGGTCAGCGGGCCGTCCGCGTACGCCGCGACCGCCTCGGCGCCTTCGAGCCGCACCCGCTCCGACCACAGCGTGCCCGAGGCGCCGTTGGGCACCTCACCGCTCAGGCCGACCGGCTCGCCCGGCAGGAGCGGGAACAGCTCGTCGGTGCGCACGCCCAGGACCTCCCGGAACGCGCCCGGGTAACCGCGCAGCCGCACATGGCAGTTCTCGTCGACCGCCCCGCTGTGGAAGCCGACGACCAGCGTGCCGCCCTGCTCGGTGTACGACGTGAGGTTCGCCGCGCCCGTGTCGTCGACCAGGTAGAGGTTCGGGGCCAGGACCAGGCGGTAGGCGGAGAGGTCGGCGTCGGGACGGACGAAGTCCACGGCCACGCCCGAGCGCCACAGCGGCTCGTACCAGGCCCGTGCCAGCTCCTGGTAGCGGAGTTCGCCGCTCGGCTGGGAGGGCAGTTCCACGGCCCAGCGGGCGTTCCAGTCCCAGACGATCGCGACCTTCGCCGCGCCCGTGCTGCCGCGCACCTCGGCCAGGGCCTTCAGATCCGCGCCGAGCCGGACCACGTCCCGCCAGATGTGGCTGTCGGTGCCGGAGTGCGGCAGCATCGCCGAGTGCCACTGCTCGGCGCCCGCCTTCGCGGCCCGCCACTGGAAGTAGGCGATGCCGTCCGCGCCGTGGGCCACATGGGCGAGGGCGTTGCGGCGCAGCTCGCCGGGGTGCTTGGCGCGGTTGACCGGTTGCCAGTTGACGGCACCGGTGGAGTGCTCCATCAGCAGCCAGGGGCCGCCGGCCAGGGATCGCGTCAGATCGCCGCTGAGCGCCACGTCGATCTCCGACTCGGGGTCGGCGGACATGAGGTAGTGGTCGTTGGAGACCACGTCCAGCTCCGGCGCCCAGCGCCAGTAGTCCAGCGCGTCGAAGTTGTGCATCACCATGAAGTTGGTGGTGGCGGGGATCGCCGGGGCCGCCGCCCGCAGCACGTCGCGCTCCGCCGTGCACAGCGACAGCAGTTCGTCGGAGCAGAAGCGCCGCCAGTCCAGCTGGTGCGTGGGGTTGGGTACGGCACCGGTGGCCCGGGGCGGGAGGATCTCGTCCCAGTCGTAGTACCACTGGCTCCAGAACGTCGTGCCCCAGGCGTGGTTGAGCGCCGCCAGGTCGTCGCCGTACCGGGCGCGCAGCCAGCGGCGGAAGGCCTCGGCGCTGGTGTCGCAGTAGCAGGCCGCGTTGTGACAGCCGTACTCGTTGTGCACGTGCCACATCACGACGGCCGGGTGGTCCGCGTACCGCTCGGCGAGCGCGCCCGCGATGCGCAGGGCCGCCTCGCGGTAGGCGGGGCTGCTGGGGCAGAACGTCTGGCGGCTGCCGTACGAGAGGGTCCGGCCGTCCCGGTCGACGGGCAGGGCCTCGGGGTGGGCCCGGAAGAACCAGGCGGGCGGGGCCGCGGTGGGCGTGGCCAGGTCGGCGGCGATGCCGTTCTCCTGCAGCAGGTCGAGGATCCGGTCCATGCGCGAGAAGTCGTACACGCCCTCGGACGGCTCCATCAGCGCCCAGGAGAAGATGCCGACGCTCACCATGTTCACGCCCGCCTCGCGCATGAGGCGTACGTCCTCGGCCCACACCTCCTCGGGCCACTGCTCGGGGTTGTAGTCGCCGCCGTAGGCGATGCCGGGGACGGACAGGGTGCGCTTCATCGGGTGGCTCCGGACTGCCGGCCCTCCTCGTGGACCCGGGCGGAGCGCGGGTCCACGAGGAACGAGGCGACGGGGGTGAACGGGTTGTGCACGGGGTTCTCTTTCAAGTGGAGCCGGGTCAGCCCTTGTTGGAGCCCAGGGTGAGACCGCTGACGAACTGCCGCTGGAGCGCGAAGTACACGATCAGCGTGGGGATCGCGGTGAGCAGGGCGCCGGCGGCGACCAGGTTGGGGTCCGTGAAGTACTGGCCGGAGAGGTTGTTCAGGGCCGAGGTGATCGGCATGTTCTCGCCGGTCGAGATCAGTACGAGGGCCCAGAAGAAGTCGTTGTAGATCCAGATCGACAACAGGGTGGCCAGAGCCGCCATGGCCGGCTTGCACAGCGGCAGCGTGATCTGCCAGTACAGCCGCCACACCGAGGCGCCGTCCACGAGCGCGGCCTCGGTCAGTTCGTGCGGCAGCGAGCGCATGTAGTTGCTGAGCACGAACGCGCAGAAGCCGGACTGGAACGCCACATGGATCAGCACCAGGCCGAGCGCGGAGTCGTACAGTTTGCCGCTCTGCGTGATGCCGGGCAGGTCGGTGAGCAGGTACATCCGGTACAGCGGGGTGATGATGACCTGCTGCGGAAGCAGGTTGCCCGCCGTGAAGACCAGCAGCAGCGCGAGGTTGAGGCGGAAGTCGAATCGGCTGACGTAGAAGGCGACCATCGACGACAGGAACAGCGTGAGCAGCACGGCCGGCACCGCGATCAGCAGCGTGTTGCCGAAGTAGTGCGTCATGTCCGACTGTTCGAACGCGTTCTTGAAGTTGTCGAAGTTCAGCGTGTCCGGCCAGGACACATAGCCCTTCTCGCTGGTCTCGCTGTACGGGCGCAGTGCCGAGAAGATCGCCCACAGCAGCGGGGCGAGCCAGGCCAGAGCCGTGCCGGCGAGGAAGACGTGCAGCAGGATGCGGGCGGGGCGGACGGGCGCGCGCTTCTTGAGCGCGCCGGCCGCGAGGGTGGGGGCGCTCACGATCGCCGCTCCTTCCGGAAGGTGGCCACCAGGTAGGGGATGATCACGGCGAGCGAGATGACCAGCAGGACCACCGCGATCGCCGACCCGTAACCGATGCGGCTGGACTCGCCGATGATGTTGTTGGTCACCAGGATCGACAGCAACTCGGTGCCCTGGGCGCCCTTGTTGAACACGAACACCAGGTCGAAGGCGCGCAGGGCCTCGATGATGGTGACGACCAGGACCACCGTGTTGGTGGGGCGCAGCGTCGGGAAGATGACGCTCTTGAACGTCTGCCACTCATTGGCGCCGTCCAGCGCGGAGGCTTCCCTGAGCGACGGGTCGACGCTCTTCAGGCCGGCCAGGTACAGGATCATCATGTAGCCGGTGTGCCGCCAGGACGCGGCGATGAGGACGGCCCACAGATTGAGCTTGGGGTCGCCGATCCAGTCGATGTAGTGGCCCGGCTTGTTGGCGCCGATGATGCTGTTGATCAGGCCCGTGTCCGGGTTGTAGACCAGCTGCCAGACGAAGCCGATGCACGCCATGGAGATGACGACCGGCAGGAAGAACGCCGTCTGGTAGACGCGGCTGAAGCGGATCTTCTTGTCCAGCTGAATGGCGAGGAAGAGGCCCAGCGGCGTCGGGATGAGGATCAGGACGACGAACCAGATGACGTTGTGCTGGACGGCCGGCCAGAACTGCGGGTTGTCGTTGAAGAGTTGTTCGAAGTTGTCGAGGCCCACCCACTTGATCGAGTCGAACCCGATGCCGTCCCAGGTGGTGAAGGCGAGCGCGATGGAGGCGAGGGCGGTGACCCAGACCAGGGCCACGTGCAGGACCGTGGGCACGCCCGCCATCAGGGCGAGCGTGAACCGGTCACGGCGGGTCAGCAGGCGCCGGTGGCCCTGGCTCGCCCGCTTGGATGCGGAGGCAGCGCCCGGAGGCGGCACGGCAGCCGCCTCCGGGGTCTTCGTCGTCATGTCGGTTGTCATGCCGCTGCTCACGAGGACGCGAAGATCTGCTTCTTCTGGCGCTCGATCGACGACAGCAAGCCGTCCACGCCCTTGGGGTTCTGGAGGAACTTCTGCAGTCCGGGCTGCATCACCGTCGAGGTGAAGTCCGGCCGGGAGTCGCGGTCCATGAACTGGGTGAGGCTCTTGGCGCCGCTGATCATGTCGAACGCCTTCTTCTGTAGCGTCGAGTAGGAGGAGGTGTCGGCCTTGCTGGAGGCGGCCACCACGCTCGGGTCGGTCTTGAGGTAGGTCTGCTCGGCCTGAGGGCTGCCCAGGTACTCCAGCAGCTTGACGACGCCGTCGTGGTTCTTGGGGGCCTTGCTGACCATGAAGCCGTCGGTGGGCGCCTCCACGGTGTCCTGGCCGTACGCGGAGTTGATCTCCGGGAAGGCGAAGAAGTCGAGGTCGTCCAGGTCGGCCTTGTTCGTGAACTGCTGGGCCACGAAGGAGCCGAGGAGGTACATGCCGGCCTTCTTGGACACCAGCGACTGGGCGGCGTCCTGCCAGGTGCGGCCCATGAAGCCGTCCTGGTGGTAGGGGAGGAGCTCGGCCCAGTGGTCGAAGACGGCCTTCACCTTGGCGTCGGTCCAGGAGGCCTTGCCCGCCATCAGCTGGACGTGGAAGTCGTAGCCGTTGAGGCGGAAGTTGATCTGGTCGAAGGTGCCCATCGCGGGCCAGGCGTCCTTGTCGCCGAAGGCGATCGGGACCAGACCGTCCTTCTTCATCTGCTTGCACAGGGCGACCAGTTCGTCCCACGTGGCGGGGACCTTGTAGCCGTGCTGCTGGAAGACGCTCTTGCGGTAGAAGATCGCCCACGGGTACGTCGTCAGCGGCACGAAGTAGTACTTGCCGTCCTCGCCCTTGCTGAGCTTCTTCATCGCGTCGGGGAAGTTGTCCCCGATCTTCGCCCACACGTCGTCGATCGGGGTGGCGAGCTTCTTGGCCGCGAAGAACTGCATCCGGTAGCCGGCGAACCAGTTGAACACGTCGTCCGGCGTGCCCTGGAGATAGGAGTTGATCTGCTCCTGGAAGGTGTTGTGGTCCTTGGTGTTCACGTCGACCGTGATGCCGGCCTGCTTCTTGAAGGCGGCGTAGACGGACTCGAAGGCCTTCTTCGGCACGGCGTCGGACGCGTTGGAGCCGAGGGTGACGGTCTTCGGGTCGGACGAGGCGCCGCTGCCGCCACAGGCGGACAGCAGGGGTATACCGGCGCCGGCGAGGACGGCGGCGCCACCCACTCCACGGAGCAGGGAGCGGCGGCTGGGACCCGGAACGGCAAGACCCGAGGGCGAGAGGCGCATGGCGGCTCCTGAAGGCAGGGGTTCGGTCAAGGGGGTGAGCCGGCCTCCGAAAGGTCCTCGAAACCGATCAGAAACCAACTCGACCGAACATCGTGGGCCTAATATCAGCCGCAGGTCCTTGCATGCGTCAATACCTCACGTCCCTCTCATGCGTCTCTTGCCCGAAACGTAATCGACACGATCACTCGCAAGTTCGTTCAGAAACCAACAGCCACAGAGCCCCCACGGCGCGGACGGCCGTGGGGGCTGATGTGAGGGGGAGGCTTCCGGTTACGGTCTGACCAGGAGCTGGAAGTCGAAGGCGTACCTCGACGCCCGGTAGACGTGCGTCCCGTACTCGACGGGCCGGCCCGTGACGTCGTACGCCGTGCGCCGCATGGTGAGCAGTGCGGCGCCCTCCTTCTCGTCGAGGCGGGCGGCCTCCTCGGCGGTGGCGGAGCGGGCGCCGACGGTCTGGTGGGCGCTGTGCAGGGTGATGCCCGCCGCGCGCATCATCCGGTACAGACCGGTCGACTCCAGTCGCGCCGTGTCGAGTTCGAGCAGGGTCGCGGGCAGGTAGTTGCACAGAAACGCCACGGGCTGGCCGTGGGCGCAGCGCAGCCGCTCCAGCAGCGTGACCTCGCTGCCCTGCGCGACGCCGAGGGCGGCGGCCACATCCGCGGTCGCCGGTACCCCCTCGTTGCGCAGCACCCGCGTGGTCGGGCCCTGTCCGGCCGACTCCAGGTCGTCGTAGAGACTGCTGAGTTCCAGCGGCCGCTTGACCTGGCTGTGCACCACCTGCGTACCGACTCCGCGCCTGCGGACCAACAGGCCCTTGTCGACCAGGGACTGGATCGCCTGGCGGACCGTGGGCCGGGACAGGCCCAGGCGTACGGAGAGGTCGATCTCGTTGCCCAGGAGGTTCCCCGGGGCCAGCACCCCGTGCTCGATCGCCGCCTCCAGCTGCTGGGCCAGCTGGTAGTAGAGCGGCACCGGACTGGCCCGGTCCAGGGCGAAGTCCAGGGTGTCGAGCGCGGAGCCGGCCGCCGGACGAGGCTGATCAGCCGATCTCGCCACCGGAGCACCTCCTTCTGAAGAGCGCGGACGGGATCAGGAGTGGCTGGGCAAGCCGAGGCCGCGGGGGGAGTTCACAGGTGCAGGCGGCGGTCGGCGACCTGGCGGTCGTAGCTCTCGCGGGCCCGTACGGCGGCCTCGCGCGAGGCGGTCTCGGCGACCGGCACGTCCCACCAGGCCTCGGCGGGGGGAGCGGTGGGGGACGGGTCGGTCTCGACATGGACACAGGTCGGCCGGCCGGAGGCGCGGGCCGTGCCGAGCGCCTCGCGCAGCTCCCGCACGGTCTTGGCGCGCAGGACGTCCATGCCGAGGCTGGCCGCGTTGGCGGCGAGGTCCACGGGCAGCGGGGCGCCGGAGAAGCTGCCGTCGGCGATGCGGTAGCGATATGCGGTGCCGAAGCGCTCGCCGCCCACCGACTCGGACAGACCGCCGATCGAGGCGTACCCGTGGTTCTGGATCAGGACCAGTTTGACCGGCAGCCCCTCCTGGACCGCGGTGACGATCTCGGTCGGCATCATCAGATAGGTGCCGTCGCCGACCAGGGACCATACGACGGTGTCCGGAGCGGCCTGCTGGACGCCGATGCCGGCCGGGATCTCGTAACCCATGCAGGAGTAGCCGTACTCCAGGTGGTACTGGCGCGGCGAGCGGGCCCGCCAGAGCTTGTGCAGGTCGCCGGGGAGGGAGCCCGCCGCGTTGATCACCACGTCGTCGTCGCCGACCACCGCGTCGAGGGCGCCGAGCACCTGTGTCTGGGTCGGTACGGCGTCCTCGTCGTCGGCGCGGTGGGCGGCCTCGACCACCTGGTCCCAACGCTCCTTGCCCGCCCGGTACTCGGCCTCGTAAGCGGGGTCCACACGGTGTCCGGTCAGCGCCTCGCCGAGCGCCTCCAGAGCGGCCCTGGCGTCGGCCACCACGGTCCGGGCGGCCAGCTTGTGGGCGTCGAAGGCCGTGATGTTGAGGTTGAGGAAGCGCACGTCCGGGTGGGCGAAGAGGGTGCCGGAGGCGGTGGTGAAGTCCGTGTACCGGGTGCCGACGCCGATGACCAGGTCGGCGGTGCGGGCGAGGCCGTCGGCGACCGCCGTGCCGGTGTGGCCGATCCCGCCCAGGTCGGCTGGGTGGTCGTGGCGCAGGGAGCCCTTGCCCGCCTGGGTGGAGGCGACCGGGATGCCCGTGGCGTCCACGAAGGACTTCAGCGCCTTCTCGGCCTCGCTGTGGTGGACTCCGCCGCCCGCGACGATCAGCGGGCGCCCGGCGGCCCGGATCGCGCGGACCGCCTCGGCCAGCTCGGCCGGGTCGGGAGCGGGGCGCCGTACCCGCCAGATCCGCTCGGCGAAGAACTCCTCGGGCCAGTCGTACGCCTCCGCCTGCACATCCTGCGGCAGGGCGAGGGTGACGGCCCCGGTCTCGGCCGGGTCGGCGAGCACGCGCATGGCGTTCAGCGCGGAGGGGATCAGCGCCTCGGGACGGGTGACACGGTCGAAGTATCGCGACACCGGGCGCAGGGTGTCGTTCACGGAGACGTCAGCCTCGACCGGGTGCTCCAGCTGCTGGAGCAGCGGATCGGGGGCGTGGCTCGCGAAGTAGTCGCCGGGCAGGAGCAGCACCGGCAGCCGGTTGATGGTCGCCAGGGCGGCACCGGTCACGAGGTTGGTGGCGCCGGGGCCGATGGACGTCGTCACGGCCTGCGCGGAGAGGCGGTTGAGATGACGGGCGTGGCCGACCGCCGCGTGCACCATGGACTGCTCGTTGCGGCCCTGGTGGTACGGCATGTCGCCGGCGTACTCGATGAGCGCCTGGCCGATGCCGGCGACATTGCCGTGGCCGAAGATGCCCCAGGTGCCGGCGATCAGCCGGTGCCGTACCCCGTCGCGCTCGGTGTACTGGGCGGACAGGAACCGCACCAGAGCCTGGGCGACGGTCAGGCGGACAGTGGTCGTGCTCATCAGGGCCTCTCGGGTGCGGTGAACAGCGGCAGACGGGGGTCGACGGGCCGGTCCGGCCAGGTGTCAGGGATCCACGGAGGGCTCCATCCGGGCCAGGGGTACACCTGTTTGCAACGGGTAGAGATCGACTCCGATACGGCTGGTCGTGATCAGGTCGAACGGCTGGGATGCTGACTTGGCCATGGGCTCAGGTGTAGGTCCCGGCGGGTCGTGCTGTCAATGGTTTGTACTTACATTCGGACCTGAGCGTGAAATGATGTCTTAACAAAGTATTGACAGCGGGCGTGCGGGAGACTTTGATCGCGTCCCAACACACAGCACATGACCCGGACCGCCGCCCGGCGCCGGGCCCGGATCCTCGTGGATCCGCCTCCTTCTCGTCGCACAGTGAGGTGCCGGAAAGATGGACCGCTCTTCGTACTCCCGCTCCCGCAGACTGGCCCCCGTGGTGGCCGTTGCCGCCGCGGCGGCGCTCACCCTCGCCGGCTGCTCCAGCAGCTCCGGCGGCAAGAAGTCCGAAGAGGGTGGTTCGAACGCCTCCGCGGGCAAGGCCACCACTCCCCGGATGACCGTCGCGCTGGTGACGCACCAGGCCCCGGGCGACACCTTCTGGGACATCGTCCGCAAGGGCGCGGAGGCCGCCGCGGCCAAGGACAACATCAAGCTCGTCTACTCGGCCGACCCGAGCGCGGGCACCCAGGCCAACCTGGTGCAGAACGCGATCGACCAGAAGGTCGACGGCATCGCCATCACCCTCGCCAAGCCGGACGCCATGAAGGACGTCGTGAACAAGGCGAAGTCCGCGAACATACCGGTGGTCGGCCTCAACTCCGGTGTGAGCGACTGGAAGAAGCTGGGCCTGATGGAGTTCTTCGGCCAGGACGAGGGCGTGGCCGGCGAGGCGCTCGGCAAGCGGCTGAACGCGGAGGGCGCCAAGAAGGCCGTCTGTGTGATCCAGGAGCAGGGCAACATCGGCCTGACCCAGCGCTGCGACGGCGTGAAGAAGACGTTCTCCGGCACCCTTGAGACGCTGTACGTGAACGGCACCGACATGCCGTCGGTGAAGTCGACCATCACCGCCAAGCTCAAGCAGGACAGCGGCATCGACTACGTGGTCGCCCTCGGCGCGCCCTACGCCCTGACCGCCGTCCAGTCCGTGGGCGACGCGGGCAGCAAGGCGAAGGTCGCCACCTTCGACCTCAACAAGGAGCTGACCGGCGCGATCTCCAAGGGGACGATCCAGTTCGCGGTCGACCAGCAGCCCTATCTGCAGGGCTACCTGGCGATCGACTCCCTGTGGCTCTACAAGAACAACGGCAACTACATGGGCGGCGGGGAGCAGCCGGTGCTGACCGGACCGGCCTTCGTCGACAAGACCAACGTCGACAAGGTCGCCCAGTTCGCCGCGAAGGGCACCCGGTGATGAGCATGACCCAGCAGTCGGGGCCGGCGGTGGGCACACCGCCGGCCTCCGGCCCCAAGGAGACCGACGGCCGTACGGCCCGGCGCCCCCTGGCGCTGAGGCTGCTGGCCCGGCCCGAAGTGGGCGTCCTCCTCGGCGCGGTGGCCGTTCTCGTGTTCTTCCTGATCGCGGCGCCCACGGTCCGCCAGGGCAGCTCGATGGCCACCGTGCTCTACCAGTCGTCGACCATCGGCATCATGGCCCTGCCGGTGGCCCTGCTGATGATCGGCGGGGAGTTCGACCTCTCCTCCGGTGTCGCCGTGATCACCTCGGCGCTCACCGCGAGCATGCTCAGCTATCAGCTGACCATGAACGTGTGGGTGGGCGTGATCGTCGCCCTCGTCGCCTCCCTCGGGGTCGGCGCGTTCAACGGCTGGATGGTGATCCGCACCGGGCTGCCGAGCTTCCTGGTCACCCTGGGCACGTTCCTGATCCTGCAGGGCGTGAACCTGGCCGTCACCAAGCTGATCACCGGCAACGTCGCTACCGACGACATCAGCGACATGGACGGCTTCGACCAGGCCAAGAAGATCTTCGCGTCCTCGTTCGACATCGGCGGCGTCCAGGTGAAGATCACCATCGTGTGGTGGCTGGTCTTCGCCGCGCTCGCCACCTGGGTGCTGCTGCGCACCAAGTACGGCAACTGGATCTACGCGGTCGGCGGCAACAAGGACAGCGCCCGCGCGGTCGGTGTCCCGGTCGCCTTCACCAAGATCACGCTGTTCATGACCGTCGGCTTCGGTGCCTGGTTCATCGGCATGCACAACCTGTTCTCCTTCAACACCGTGCAGTCCGGCGAGGGCGTCGGCCAGGAGCTGATCTACATCGCCGCGGCGGTGATCGGCGGCTGTCTGCTCACCGGCGGCTACGGCTCCGCCATCGGCCCGGTCTTCGGCGCCTTCATGTTCGGCATGGTGAACCAGGGCATCGTCTACGCCGGCTGGAACCCCGACTGGTTCAAGGCCTTCCTCGGCGTGATGCTGCTCGGCGCCGTCCTCATCAATCTGTGGGTCAGTCGCACGGCGACCCGGAGGTGACTTCATGACGACCAATGGAACCCACGGAGCCGTCCTGAAGGACACCACGCCCGACGGCGCGGACCGCCCCATCGTCGAACTGCGCGACGCGGGCAAGTCGTACGGCAACATCCGCGCCCTGCACGGCGTCGATCTGACGGTCCGCCTTGGCAGGGTGACCTGCGTCCTCGGCGACAACGGCGCCGGCAAGTCCACCCTGATCAAGATCGTCTCCGGGCTGCACCAGCACACCGAGGGCGACTTCCTGGTCGACGGCGAACACGTGCGCTTCAGCAGCCCGCGCGAGGCCCTCGACAAGGGCATCGCCACCGTCTACCAGGACCTGGCCACCGTGCCCCTGATGCCGGTGTGGCGGAACTTCTTCCTCGGCTCCGAGATGACCAAGGGCCCCTGGCCCGTCCGCCGTCTCGACATCGACCGCATGAAGCAGACCGCGGACCAGGAACTGCGCAACATGGGCATCGTCCTCGACGACCTCGAGCAGCCCATCGGCACGCTCTCCGGCGGTCAGCGCCAGTGCGTGGCGATCGCCCGCGCCGTCTACTTCGGTGCCCGGGTCCTGATCCTGGACGAGCCGACCGCCGCACTCGGCGTCAAGCAGTCCGGTGTCGTGCTGAAGTACATCGCCGCCGCCCGCGACCGCGGCCTCGGCGTCATCTTCATCACCCACAACCCGCACCACGCCTACATGGTCGGCGACCACTTCAGCGTGCTGCGCCTGGGCACCCTCGAACTCAGCGCCGACCGCAGCCAGGTCAGCCTGGAGGAGCTGACCAACCACATGGCCGGCGGTGCCGAACTCGCCGCGCTCAAGCACGAACTCGCGCAGGTGCGCGGTGTGGACGTGGATGAGCTCCCCGAGGCGAAGGACCTCACCGCACCCGTCGCGACCCACCCCGAAGGGACCTCCTGACCATGGCGAACGCCCTCGACCGCATCCGGGTGGGCTCGGCCCCCGACTCCTGGGGCGTCTGGTTCCCCGAAGACCCCCAGCAGGTGCCCTGGGAACGCTTCCTGGACGAGGTGGCCGAGGCCGGCTACTCCTGGATCGAACTGGGCCCGTACGGCTATCTGCCCACGGACCCCGCCCGCCTCACCGACGAGGTGGACAAGCGGAACCTGAAGGTGTCGGCGGGCACGGTCTTCACCGGCCTGCACCGCGGACCCGCCGTCTGGGAGTCCACCTGGGCGCACGTCGGCCAGGTGGCCGAGCTCACCCGGGCGATGGGGGCCGGGCACCTGGTGGTGATCCCCTCCTTCTGGCGCGACGACAAGACCGCCGAGGTGCTGGAGCCGCCGGAGCTCACCGTCGAGCAGTGGACCCACCTCGCCCGGGGCATGGAACGGCTCGGCCGCGAGGCCAAGGACACGTACGGCCTCGACATCGTGGTGCACCCGCACGCCGACACGCACATCGACACCGAGGAGCACGTCGAGCGGTTCCTCGACGCGACCGACTCCGACCTGGTCAACCTCTGCCTGGACACCGGTCACTACGCCTACTGCGGCGGAGACAGTGTCAAGCTCATCGAGACGTACGGCGAGCGCATCGGCTATCTGCACCTCAAGCAGGTCGACCCGGAGATCCTCGCGGACGTCGTGGCGAACGGCGTACCGTTCGGCCCGGCGGTGCAGCGCGGGGTGATGTGCGAGCCGCCCTCCGGCGTACCCGAGTTGGGGCCCGTGCTGGAAGCGGCCCAGAAGCTCGGCGTCGATCTGTTCGCCATCGTCGAGCAGGACATGTACCCCTGCGAGCCGGACAAGCCGCTGCCCATCGCGGTGCGCACGCGCCGGTTCCTGAGGTCGTGCGGGGCGTGAACGGGCCGGCGTGACGGAGCGTCTCCGTACCGTCACGTCACCGAGCCGCGTCGTCGAGTCACGTCGTTGAGCGGGAGTGCCCGCGTGCCGCTGTCTCCGACAGGCGACGGCACGCGGGCGCTCCTATGCTGGGGTCCAGGGCATGCGTCCTCACCTGGGAGTTGAGCCCATGTCGCACTCCTCGACCCGACTGCGCAAGGGGGCCGTGGTCGTCACAGCGGTGGGGATGCTGCTGGTGCCGGCCGCGGGCACGACGGCCGAGGCCCTGCCCTCGGCCGCCCCCCTCGCCCCCACGGTCGCCGATCCGCCCTCGCCGTCGCCCACGGGCGGCGACGTCCGCGCACTCACGCCCGCCGTGCGGCGGCAGCTCGACGCGACCGTGCAGCGGGTCATGCGGGAGGCGAACGTCCCGGGAGTGACCGTCGGGATCTGGACACCCGACAAGGGCCGGTACGTGAAGTCCTTCGGCGTCGCCAACAAGACGAATGACCGCGCGATGACCCCCGACCTGTACATGCGGATCGGCAGCGAGACCAAGACGTTCACGGTGACGGCGCTGCTGAAGCTGGTCGACGAGGGCAAGGTGGGCCTTGACGACACGATCGACAAGTACGTCAGCGGCGTACCGAACGGGGACAGGATCACGCTGCGCCAGCTGGCCGGGATGCGCAGCGGACTCTTCAACTACTCCGAGGACGACGGCTTCTTCAAGGCCCTGACGACCGATCCGCAGCGCCCCTTCACCCCGCAGGAACTGCTCGACTACGCCTTCCGGCACCCGGTGCTGTTCCCGCCCGGTGAGAGGTTCGACTACTCCAACACCAACCTGATCCTGCTCGGCCTGGTCGTCGAGAAGGCCGGTGGCACACCGCTCGGTGACTACATCCAGCACAACGTCCTGGACCCGGTCGGCCTCAGACACACCCTCTTCCCGACCGGCAACGAGTTCCCGCAGCCGCACGCGCAGGGCTACACCGACCAGACGGCGACCGGCCAGGTGACGGACTCGGCCGACTGGAACCCCTCCTGGGGCTGGGCGGCCGGCGCGATGATCTCCAACCTGGAGGATCTGCGGGTCTGGGCGCGCACGGTGGCCACGGGCCGGCTTCCCGACGGCGGGATCCTGATCAGCCCCGCCGTCCAGGCACAGCGGCTCACCACGCCGCCGACCACCATTCCGGGCGCCGGGTACGGGCTCGGCATCTTCAACGTCCAGGGCTGGATCGGGCACAACGGCTCCCTGCCCGGCTACGAGTCCCTGACCATCTACCTGCCGTCGGCCCGGGCGACCCTGGTCGTCCTCCTCAACACCGACATCAATTACAACGGTCAGGAGCCCAGCACCGTCTTCGGCGACGCGATCACGTCGGTCATCTCCCCGAACCACATCTTCAACCTGCCGGCGGAACCCGCGGCGCGCTGAGAACGTTCAGCAGGGTGACAGGGACGTGAACGCCGGACGGGGAGGACGAGTTGACGCACACGGAGCACGAGGAGAAGACGCCGGCCGCCGACGAGGCCACACTGCGGCGGGCCAGGTTCGGCGCGCTGCCGGAGCGGGTCCGCCCGGAGGACACGGTGGAGGAGAGGCCGGCCGCACCACGGGATCCGGCACGGGACGCGTATGACCCCGACGAGTGGATGGTCCGCTACTGTCTGTGAGGTTCGGTCGGCCGGCCCGGCGGCGCCGTGCTCGATCGGTCCTTCCGCGCAGTCGAGCACGTCTGCCGGGCGGGCCGGGGCCCGGGGCCTGCTGTCAGGCGCCGCGTACCTCTTCGATCGTCACCGGACGGTGCTCGTGCAGTGACAGCGTGCAGGCCTCCGCGATCCAGCCGGCCTCCAGGGCGTCCGCGACCGTGCAGGGGGAGGGCCGGGTGCCGGCGACGACCTCGGTGAACGCGGTCAGTTCGGCGCGGTAGGCGTCGGTGAAGCGGTCCATGAAGAAGTCGTGCGGGGTGCCGGACGGGAAGGTCACACCGGGCTCGACCGAGCGCAGCGGGAGCTTGTCCTCCAGACCGACGGCGATGGAGTCCTGGAAGCCGTGCAGCTCCATGCGGACGTCGTAACCCCGCGCGTTGTGGCGGCTGTTGGAGACCACGGCGATGGTGCCGTCATCGAGGGTGAGGATCGCCCCGGTGGTGTCGGCGTCGCCCGCGTCCTTGATGTAGTCGGCGCCCCGGTTGCCGCCCACGGCGTACACCTCGGTCACCTCGCGGCCGGTCACCCAGCGGATGATGTCGAAGTCGTGGACGGAGCAGTCCCGGAAGATCCCGCCGGACGCGGCGATGTACGCGGCCGGGGGCGGCGCCGGGTCCAGCGTCGTCGAGCGGACCGTGTGGAGCTTGCCCAGCTCGCCGCTGCGCACGGCGGCCCGCGCGGCGACGAAGCCGGCGTCGAAGCGGCGGTTGTAGCCGATCTGGATCGGGACGCCGCTGCCCTCCACGGCCTTGAGCACCTCGACGCCCTCCGCCATGGTGCGGGCGACGGGCTTCTCGCAGAAGACGGGGACGCCGGCCTCGACGCCGGCCAGGAGCAGGGCGGGGTGGACGTCGGTGGCCGCCGCCACGACGAGACCGTCCACCCCGGCGGCCAGGACCGCCTGGGGCGAGTCCGCGACCTCGGCCCCGAACCGCTCCGCGGCGGCCTTGGCCGCCTCGGCGAACGGGTCGGCGACGACGAGGGACTCGACGGCGTCCAGTGCGGACAGGGTTTCGGCATGGAAGGCGCCGATGCGGCCGAGGCCGAGGATTCCGATGCGCATGGGGTTGCGGCTCCTAGGTGCGGTGCGATGCGGTTGGTGCGAAGAGGCTGTACGAAAGGGTCAGTCGAGGCCACCGAGAACGTTCTGGTCCCAGTCGATCACCGAACCCGTGACCACCCCGGACCGGTCCGACAGCAGGAGGACCACGAAGTCGGCGATCTCGTCCGGTCGGCCCAGTCTGCCCATCGGCAGCCCGGCCGCGGCCCGCTCGCGCCAGTCGTCCCCGGCGTCGTGGAAGGCCCGCTGCGTCGCGTCCTCGCCCTCGGTCGCCGTCCAGCCGATGTTCAGGCCGTTGATCCGGATCCGGTCCCAGCGGTGGGCGTGCGCCGCGTTGCGGGTCAGACCGACCAGACCGGCCTTGGCGGCGACGTACGGGGCCAGGAAGGGCTGTCCGCCGTGCGCCGACGACGTGATGATGTTGACGATCGTGCCGGGCGCCTTGCGCTCCACCATGTCGGCCACCGCCGCCTGCATCGCGAAGAACGGGGCCTTGAGGTTGATCGCGATGTGCGCGTCGAACAGCTCGGGCGTGGTGTCCAGCAGGGTGCCCCGCGAGGTCAGCCCCGCCGAGTTGACCAGACAGTCGACCCGGCCGTACGCGTCGACCACCTCGGCCACGGAGACCTTGGCCCGCCCGGCGTCCGACAGGTCGGCCCGCACGTACATCGCCCTGCCCCCGGCCGCCGTCAGCTCGGCCACCAGGGCCTCGCCCGGCTCGGGGCGCCGGCCGGTGACGGCCACCGCGGCGCCCTCGCGGACCGAGGCCCGGGCGATGGCGGCGCCGACCCCCTGGCTGCCGCCGTTGACGAGGACGACCTTGTCGTCGAGAAGTCCCATGACGTGCTTGCCCCTTCAGCTCTCGCGACGCGGTCCTGTCATTCTTGTCAGTACAAACCCCTCCAACAACCAGCAGCGAGCCATCAAAAACCCCTCAAGGAGCGCCGCCGTGGGCCACCCCTTCCCGATCCGCGAGATCGCACGTCAGGCAGGTCTCAGCGAGGCCACCGTGGACCGTGTGCTGAACGGCAGGGGAGGGGTGCGGGAGAGCACCGCCGAGGAGGTCCGACGGGCCATCGCCGACCTGGACCGGCAACGCACCCAGGTACGGCTGG
The DNA here is from genome assembly GCF_025642155.1 of Streptomyces sp. HUAS 15-9. Taxonomy (NCBI): domain Bacteria; kingdom Bacillati; phylum Actinomycetota; class Actinomycetes; order Kitasatosporales; family Streptomycetaceae; genus Streptomyces; species Streptomyces qianjiangensis. The sequence goes on from NZ_CP106798.1 coordinate 7,697,921, forward strand.
TCGGCCGTACGTTCATGGTCGACATCGTGATGCAGGCGCCGGAGCGGTTCACCACGGCCGTACGCGCCGCCCTGGAGGCGGAGCTGCCGTCGCTGCACCCGGCCGTGCTGCGCTCCCGCTTCCACTTCCGGGAGACCGGGCCGGTGCGGGAGCTGGTGGCGACCCTGGACCGGGTCACCCGGCGGGGCTCCCAGGGCGTGATCCTCAAGGCACCGGACGTCCCCGAGGTCACGGCCGCCGTCGGCCGCCTCGCCACCGCGGGCATCCCCGTCGTGACCCTGGTGACCGACCTTCCCGCGAGTGCCCGGATGGCGTACGTCGGCATCGACAACCGGGCTGCGGGCGCGACGGCGGCGTACCTCATGGGGCAGTGGCTCGGCGACCGTCCCGGCCATGTCCTCACCAGCCTCAGCAGCGGCTTCTTCCGCAACGAGGAGGAGCGCGAGATGGGCTTCCGCGGCGTCATGCGGGCCCGGCACCCCCAGCGCACGCTCGTCGAGATCGCCGAGGGGCAGGGCCTGGACACGACCCAGTACGACCACGTCCGGGCCGCCCTGGAACGCGACCCCGGCATACGGGCGGTCTACTCGATCGGCGGCGGCAACATCGCGACGCTACGGGCCTTCGAGGACCTGGGCCGCGAGTGCGCCGTGTTCGTCGCCCACGACCTCGACCACGAGAACACCCGGCTGCTGCGCGAACACCGCCTGTCCGCCGTGCTCCACCACGACCTGCGCCACGACCTGCGCGAGGCCTGCCACCTGGTGATGCGCGCCCACGGCGCACTACCGCCCACGGGACCGGTCGCACCGTCGTCGATCCAGGTGGTCACGCCGTACAACATGCCTACGGCGCCTGCACGTTGACCCATCCGCCCGTCTCCGCGGACCGCGTCATCGCGTCCAGTACGGCGGCGCTGTGCACGGCGTCCACGAGGGTGGTGCCGTACGGTCTGCCCTCGGCGATCGAGCGCAGGAAACGGTACGCCTCGATGACCTTCAGGTCGTCGTAGCCCATGGCGTTGGCCGCGCCCGGCTGGAACGCGGCGAACTCGCCGTCTCCGGGGCCGACGTACACCGTGCTGACGGGCTGGTCCTGGTACGTCGTGCCGCGGCTGAGAGCCAACTCGTTCATCCGCCGGAAGTCCCAGAAGACCGCGCCCCTGGTGCCGTGCACCTCGAAGCCGTAGTTGTTCTGTTCGCCGACCGAGACCCGGCAGGCCTCCAGGACACCGCGGGCGCCGGAGGCGAAACGCAGCAGGCAGTTGACGTAGTCCTCGTTCTCGACGGGGCCGAGCTCACCGCCGGAGGCACGGGCGTGCCCGGCGGTGGCACCCGTCGGGCGGGCCCGCTCCGGCACGAACACCGCGGTGTCGGCGGTCAGCGCGGCGATGTCGCCGAGCAGGAAGCGGGCCAGGTCGGCACCGTGCGAGGCCAGATCTCCGAGCACCCCGCTGCCGCCGCGCTCACGCTCGTACCGCCACGTCAGGGCGCCGTCGGGATGGGCCGCGTAGTCGCTGAACAGCCGGATCCGCACATGCGTCACCGCGCCGATGTCCCCCGAGGCGATCAGCTCGCGGGCGGCCTGAACGGCGGGCGCGTTGCGGTAGTTGAAGCCGACCGCGCCGTGCACACCGGCCCCGGCCACCGCGTCGGCCACCGCGCGGGCGTCCTCCGCGGTCAGGCCCACCGGCTTCTCGATCCAGATGTGCTTGCCGACCGCGGCCATCGCGACGCCGATCTCCCGGTGCAGAAAGTTCGGCGCGGTGATGCTGACCGCCCGGACGCGCGGATCCGCGGCCACCTCGCGCCAGTCGCGGGTCGTCGAGGCGAACCCGAACCGCGCCGCGGCCTCCTCGGCCCGGCCCGGCACCTCCTCGGCGACCGTCACCAGGCGCGGCCGCAGGGCGAGCCCGGGGTAGTGGTGCGCGACGCGGGCGTACGCCTGGGTGTGCACCCGGCCCATCCAGCCGAATCCGACGACGGCGACACCGAGCGCATCCACCATGACAGCCCCTCGTACCTCGTTGGAACCTGTTTGGACCGGTCCATTACTTGTCCAGGCCACACTGGGAGGCGAATTCCGATGTGTCAAGCCCTTTGACAACCGTGCCCACCCCATGGAACGGTCCATGTCATGAGACCGCCGACGATCCGCGACGTGGCCGAGCAGGCCGGAGTGTCCAAGTCGCTGGTCTCGCTGGTGCTGCGCGGCTCCGACCAGGTGCGCCCCGAGAAACGGGAGGCCGTGCTGCGTGCGGTACGGGAGCTCGGCTACCGGCCGAACGCGGCCGCGCGCAGTCTCAGCGAGCAGCGCACCCGCACCGTCGGCGTCCTCCTCAACGACCTGCGCAACCCATGGTTCGTCGACCTCCTCGACGGCCTGAACTCGCTGCTGCGCGACAACGGCCTGCACATGCTGCTCGCCGACGCCCGGCTGAACCGCCGCACCGGCCACGACCCCATCGGCCCGTTCCTGGACCTGGGCGTCGACGGCCTGGTGGCGGTCGGCACCCTGCCCGAACCGGCCGTTCTCGGCGCGGTCGCCGAGCGGATGCCGGTCGTCGTCGCGGGCGCCCGGGAGCCCGAGCTGCCGGACGTGGACGTCGTCGCGGGCGACGACGAGACCGGCGCACGCCTCGTCACCGAACACCTCATCGGGCTCGGCCACCGCCGGATCGCGCACATCGCCGGGTACGGCGCCGTCGGCGAGCTGCGCCGACGCAGCTTCGAGGCGACGATGCGGGCGCACGGCCTGGACGCCGAGGCGCGGATCGAGGCGAGCGACATGACCGAGGAGGGCGGCTACCGCACCACCATCCGGCTGCTCAGCCGCCCGGACCGGCCCAGCGCCATCCTCGCCGTCAACGACATCGCCTCCGTCGGCGCGCTGTCGGCGGCCGAGGAACTGGGGCTGCGAGTGCCGCGGGACGTCTCGGTGACCGGCTACGACAACACGAGCATCGCCCGGCTGCGCCACGTCTGGCTGACCACCGTCGACACCGCCCCGCACGAGGTCGGCCGCCGCGCCGCCCGCTGCCTCCTCGACCGCTTCGAGCGGCCCGGGGGAGCGGGCCGGGTGCACCTCGCCGCACCGACGCTGGAGATCAGGGGCACCACCGCGGCGCCCCCCGGCCTCACAGATTGATCGCGTACGCTTTGCGCAGCGTCTCGTGCACCGTCCACGTCGTACGGTCGCCTTCGCGCAGTACGGCCATGTCGCCCGGCCCGACCTCCAGCGTCGGCCCGCCCCCGACCTCGATCGTCGCCGAGCCGCTGATGACGACGAACAGCTCGTCCGCCTCGGTGTCGGTGACCACGCCCGGGGTGATCTGCCAGATCCCGCGGATCCGCCGGCCGTCCTCCGACTCCCAGACCACCTTTCCGGTCACCTCGGGCGACCCGGAGACGATCTGCTCCGGGTCGAGGGGCTCGGGTTCGAGCTCGGCGTCGGGGATGTGGAGAGCGAAGCTGTGCGTCATGAGGCGACCCTAGCGAGCTCACCGGCGCTCGCGCCGTCGACAGAATGTGGGGCATCGGGCCTGGTGGGAGGACACTTCGTCGGGGCGAAGCAAAGTGGCGGCGGCGCCGGGCGCGGGTGATCGTGAGGAGCATGGACGACTCCACGGCGGCCCCCGGGCCCCGCCCGCACGGCACCCGCGAAGCCGTCCTCTTCGGTGGGGTCTACGGCGCCGTACTGGCCAGCGCGATGGTCGCCGCGCTCACCGAGTACGGCCACTCCTCCCAGGCCGCCCGCCGCTACGACGCCCTCTGGCTGCTGGTGACCGGGCTAGCCTCCGCCCTCGCGCACGGCTACGCCCACTACGTCGCCGAGCGGGGCCCGCACCGAGGCTGGGAGTTCCTGCGCATCCTGGCCGACGAGTGGCCGCTGGTCGCGGCCATGATCCCCACGGTCTTCATCCTCGCGGGGGCCGGGTGGGGCTGGTGGTCCGCGAGCGGCGTCGAGTACCCGGCGTTCGTCCTGAACATCCTCATCCTGTTCGTCCTGGGGCTGGTCACCGCCCACTGGGCGGCACGGAGCTGGCCCGTGGCCGTGCTGATCGGCGCGGGGGACGCGCTGCTCGGGGTGGTCGTGGTGGTGGCGAACGCGCTCATTCATTAGCCGGGAGTCCGGCCGTCGCGGCGGACGCCGGGAGCGGCCCGCACCAGGGGGTGCCACTATGAGGCTTATGACCCGAATGGCGGGCATGCGCGTGCTCTCGCTGTGCGTCGCCGTCCTGCTCGCGGTGATGCTCCAGACGACGGCGGTACCGGCCGCCGAGCGCCCCGGCCAGGGCTGTGTCGTCGGCGGGCAGAGCACGGACGGCCGGGTTCGGAAGGTCCATGACATCGTGCGGCAGGCCCAGCGGGAGCTCGGTCTCGAGGCCGTCCTGGTACGGGTCACGGTGGACGGACACGAGCTGGTCACCGACGCGGCCGGTGAGTCGATGACCGGCGTCCCGGCCACGCCCGCGCTGCACTTCCGGGCGGGCTCGGTCGCCATCGCTCACCTCGGAACCGTGCTCCTCCAACTCGTCGACGAGCACCGGGTGGGCCTCGACGACCCCGTCTCCCGCTGGCTGCCCGACCTGCCGAACGGCGACCGGATCACGCTGCGGATGCTCGGCGACTCCACCTCCGGCCTGCACGACTACGTCACCGACCCGGCGTTCGTGAAGCAGTTCTACGCCGACCCCTTCCGGCACTGGACCCCGAGCGAGCTGCCGGCCTTCTCGCTCGGCCATCCCCTGTGGTACGCGCCGGGCACCAACTGGAGCTACTCGCACGCCAACTTCGTCCTCCTCGGCCAGGCCCTGGAGAAGATCACCGGCACTCCGCTGGACCGGCTGCTGCGCAAACGCGTCCTCGATCCGCTGCGGTTGAGCCAGACCGCCAACAGCTTCACTCCGGAGATCCCGCGGCCCGTGCTGCACGCCTACGACGCCGAACGCGGCATGTACGAGGAGTCCACGTTCTGGAACCCGTCCTGGACCACCGCCCCCGGCGCCGTCCTCAGCACCGACATCTGCGACCTGGCGCGCTCGGCCCAGGGCATCGGATCGGGTCGGCTGCTCTCCCGGCACTCCTACCAGGTGCAGCTCGACCCCGGCACTCCCGGGCTCGGCACCCCGACCGCGACCTGCCCCGCCACCGTGTGCCTGAAGCAGACCGACGCCTTCCACTACGGCGTGGGCGTCATCGTCAAGAACGGCTGGGTCGTGCAGAACCCCTCCTTCGCCGGCTTCGCGGCGGTGCAGGCCTACGAGCCCGGCGAGCGGCTCGCCATCGCCGTGTCCACCACCGTGGGCCCCAAGGCGCCCGAGGGCAACACGGCCCAGACGATCACCGACCGCATCGCCGCGGCGCTGGCCCCGGAGCACCCGCTCGGCCTCGACATCGACTGAGCTCAGCGGCTGACGCGTACGCCGTCCAGCGCGATCGCCAGCACGCGGTCGCGCTGGGCGTCGTCGGTGAAGGAGGTCGCCGTGATCCCGGCGACCATCCGCACCAGGTCGCCGAAGTCCATGTCGGCGCGTGCCTCGCCCGCCTTCTGCGCCCGCTCCAGCAGCGGTCCGCCGGCGGAGTACATCGAGTCGCGGCAGGCCTGGAAGATCTCCGACTCGTCGTTGAGGGCCTCGCGCACCGCCCGCTTGGTGACCATGTAGCCCGTGAACCGGTCCAGCCAGGTGGTCAGCGCCTGCCACGGCGGCAGCTCGGCGGCCTGTACGGCGGCCCGGCACAGGGCGTTCACCTCGTCCGCGTAGACGCTCTCGAAGAGGTCGCGGCGGGTGGGGAAGTTCCGGTACAGCGTGCCGATGCCGACGCCCGCGCGCCGGGCGACGTCCTCCAGGGAGGCCTCCGCGCCGTGCTCCGCGAACGCCTCGCGCGCGGCCGCGAGCAGGGCGTCGAAGTTGCGGGCGGCGTCCTTACGGTGCGGCCGCCGGGACGCGACGATCTCGCTGACGGGGAACGGCTGGGCCGACACTGCTGCCTCCCGGGACGGGAATCGATTGAAACGGAGGGGTACCTCCGCTATGGTGGAGGGGTACCTCCACTTTAGCAGTCCGGGGGTGCGCCGGCCGTGCGCAGAGGTGTGTCCGCGGCGACCCCGGACGCCCCTCATTCATTTCATTCCTCTCATTCCTCGCGCTCCGATTCGGAGAGGCTCTGCCGTGCCCCGAAACTCCACCCGCCTCACCTTCGTGGTCCTCGCGACCGGTGCGGGCGTGTTCGCCATGCTGCAGTCGCTGATCGCGCCGGCCCTGCCGACCGTCCAGCACGCCATGCACAGCTCCCAGTCCACCGCGACCTGGGTGATGACGGCGTATCTGCTGTCCGCCTCGGTCTTCACGCCGATCCTCGGCCGCGTCGGCGACCTGGTCGGCCGCAAGCGCACCCTCGTCGCCGTCCTCATGGCCGTGCTGGCCGGCTGTCTGGTCGCCGCGCTCGCGCCGAACATGGGCGTCCTGATCGTGGCCCGGGTCGCGCAGGGCGTCGGTGGCGCCCTGTTCCCGCTGTCGTTCGGCATCATCCGGGACGAGTTCGCTCCTGCCCGGGTCAGCGGCAGCATCAGCAACCTGTCCGCCGTGATCGCGGCCGGCGGCGGTGTCGGCATGGTGGCCGCCGGTCCCATCGTGTCCGCGCTCGACTACCGCTGGCTGTTCTGGATCCCGGTCGCCGTCGTCGCCGCCACTGTGCCGATCGCCCTCCGCTATGTGCCCGAGTCGCCCAACCGGGCCGAGGGAAGCGTCAGTTGGCTCGGCGCCGGACTGCTGTCGGCCTGGCTGGTGGCGCTGCTCCTGCCGCTCAGCCAGGCGGGGCAGTGGGGCTGGGGATCGGTGAAGGTGCTCGGGCTCTTCGCCGCCGCCGTCGTGCTTTTCGCCGGGTGGCTGCTGGTCGAGGCCCGCTCCCGCACCCCGCTGATCGACCTGCGCGTGATGCGGCTGCCCGCCGTGTGGACCACCAACACCGCGGCCCTGCTGTTCGGCGCGGGCATGTACGCGATCTGGTCCTTCCTCCCCGGATTCGTGCAGACGCCCCGCTCGGCCGGGTACGGCTTCGGCGCCACCGTCACCGAGTCCGGACTGCTCATGCTGCCGATGCTCGTCGCGATGTTCCTCTCCGGCGTCCTCGGCGGCCGTCTCGCCCCTGTCGTGGGTCCCAAGGCGCAGCTCACGACCGGTGCCGCGCTCGGCGCTTTCGCCCTCGGCTTCCTCGCCCTGTGGCACGACGAGCGGTGGCAGATCGCCTTCGTCGCGGGAGTGTTCGGCCTCGGCATCGGACTCGCCTTCGCCTCGATGGCCAACCTCATCGTGGGCAGCGTCCCGGCCGAGCAGACCGGCGCCGCGACCGGAATGAACGCCAACATCCGCACCATCGGCGGCTCCGTCGGCGCCGCGCTGACCAGTGTCCTGGTCACCGGGCACCTTCAGCCCTCCGGCCTGCCGTACGGCTCCGGCTACGCCCATGGCTTCACGCTGCTCGCGCTGCTGTGCCTCGGTGCCGCGGGCGCCGCGCTCCTCGTCCCGGTCCGGCGCGCCGGCCGGGTCACCGGCCCCGCCGCGGAGCGAGCGGCGGCAGCACCCGTACGCGTGCGGTAGGGTTGACCTGCGCGATCACACGGAACGCCGTGTGACATCGCACCGGGACGTGGCGCAGCTTGGTAGCGCACTTGACTGGGGGTCAAGGGGTCGCAGGTTCAAATCCTGTCGTCCCGACTTGCGAAGGCGCAGTTCAGGGCCCGGACCGGAGCAATCCGGTCCGGGCCCTTCCTTGTTCTGCTCCGGGTTCTACTCCGAGGCGGCGGGGCTTCCTCGGCGACGTCGCTCCGGGATCATGGGGAGCGGGCCGGTGCTCAGGCTCGCCTTCGGCTCCGGCCGGATGCCGGGGCCGGGCCGGGGCCTCAGCCGCCAGTCCGCGGCGACGGCGGCGAGGACCAGCATGACCTCGATCGTGCCGAACCGGTCGCCGATGCATTTGCGGCTGCCGCCGCCGAAGGAGTTCCAGGCGCCCCGCGGTACGGCCTTGGCCCGCTCGGGCAGCCAGCGGTCGGGGTCGAACCGCTCGGGGGCGGAGTACAGGGCTGGGTCACGGCCGAGGGCGTAGAAGCTGAGCAGCACGATGGTGCCCGGGGCGAGCCGGACGTCGGCGAGTTCCGTCTCGCACGTGGTCGACCGGGTCAGCAACCAGGTGGTCGGGTACAGGCGCAGCGACTCGATGATCACACGCCGGGTGTAGTCCAGGTGGGGCAGATCGTCGACGCCGAGCCGACGGCCGGGACGGAGCCCGTCCAGTTCACGGTGCAACTGCTCCTCCGCCTCCGGGTTTTCGCCGAGGAGGTGGAAGATCCAGGCCAGAGTGTTCCCCGTGGTCTCGGTCGCGCCCAGGAGCAGGGTCATGACCTGGTCGTGGATCTCGTCCCCGGCCAGTCGCTCACCGGTCTCCTCGTCCTCGGCGTCGAGCAGGCCGGACAGCAGGTCCCCGTGATCGACTCCGGCTCGATGAGCGTCGATGGTCTCGTCGATGACGCCGCGCATCCGCTCCAGAGCCCGCTCGAAGCGGCGGTTGCTCCGGGTGGGCAGCTTCTCCATCAGGCCGACCGGTGCGACCATGCGCGTGTAGAAACCCCGGGTGATGACCGGCAGACAGCGCTGTATCTCGGCGACGGCCCGGTCCTCGATGCGGGTGGAGAACAGCGTGCGGACGATGATGCGCGCCGTGAGCGCCTGCATCGCGGCATTGACGTCGAAGGCCCGCCCTTCCTCCCACGAGTCGAGCATGGAGCCGATCTCGTGGTCCATCACGGGGGTGTACCCGGCCATCCTCTCGGGACGGAACGCCGGTTGCATCAGCCGGCGTTGCCGCCGGTGGTCCGCCCAGGAGGACGTGGCCAGGCCGTTGCCCGTGAGGAGGCGGACCTTGTCGAAGAGCGGGCCGCCCTTGTCGAAGGTCCGTGAGTCACGCAGTACCTGCTGGACCAGGTCGGGATGGCAGGCCAGGTACGTTCGTCGGGGACCGAGCCGTACCTCCACCAGGTCGCCGTACGCGGGCAGTGCGGCCAGGAAGTCCAACGGCCGTCGCCGCAGGGGTATCGCATGGCCGAGCAGGGGGAGCCCACCGGGAGCCACGCCCGTGGTCGTGGGGCGCGGGACCGGTGGTGCCTCATGGGTCGCCGTCAACTCGTCCGCTCCTTCCGGTGTGGATGCCGAGCGCGCTGGTCCGCTGTCGCCCCGTTTCCGTGGCCGGTCCGGGGCAGGAATCGGGCGATGGGAGTGGTGAGGCTGATCCACCCGGAGGTGGAGCCGTCCCACACGGATCCGTCGCCGAAGTAACGCGGGGTGAGGTACTCGTACTCCTGGCTGCCGGCCAGCAGATGATCAAGTCCGTCGAGGTAGGCGCGGACGTCGGCGCGGGCGCCGAACGGGCCGTGCCGCACGGTGTCCCGGGCCGCGATGTACGCCCGCTCATGGAGGTCGACCAAGTCGCAGACCCTGTCGACGGACCGCTGGAGCGTCAGCCCGTCGTGGCAGCACAGCACCCGTACCGCGTTCATGGGGTCTCCCTGCTCCTTGCGCAGGGACAGCAGATCGTTGACGAGGATCAGCTGGCGCATCGCGTGGGCGTGCATGTCCACGAACCGAGGCGACGCGGCCGGCTCGGTCATGTCGATCGCGAGGGCATATTCGGTGAGCAGGAGGATGAAGTCGCAGCCGAAGCTGTCGAGCCGCATGGCCAGATAGGCGTCGTAGTCCGGAACCGAGCCGGACAGCTGGTAGGGAAGCTCGCTGGTGACTCCCCGCAGGAAGCTGCTCATGCTCGACTTGAAGCGCCGGACCTGATGTGGGCTCAGCCCTGGGCTGATGCGCCGCCACAGATCCTGAGCCGCCCGCCCGAACGGGGAGTTGTCGCTCGCCGCGGCCGCTGCCCTGGTTGCCGCCCCGGCGGCGAAGTCGGCCATGATCCCGTCGAAGACGTCGCGGGCTCCGAGGTGGCTGGCTCCCAGCCCGGTGTGGTCCGCCGCCAGATTGTCGATGAGCCCGACGAAATGGTAGAAGTCGGCAAGATCCAGCACGCGTTGTTCGTCGGCCGTCGGAGCGATGAGGGGTGCGTACAGGCCCACGCGTTCGCGCAGGAGTTTCAGCAGGTCCTCCTCGTCGGCGAAGCACCCTGCCAGATGCCGGCGCACCCAGGCGTTCGACCGGAACTCGATCTGCGCCGCCTTGGGGTGGTACACCACCGGAAGGAGCCGCGGCAGCTCCGGAAGGAAGAATCCCTCGGGCTGCTCGTACTCGTGCCGGGCAAGCAGCGAGGTGCCCGTGCGCAGCGGTGAGATGTCAGACATGGGGTCCCCTGGAGTCACGGGAGTTCATATCGGGCGAGCGATGACCACACTTGCGCCGAGGCGCTCAGGAACTGCGTGCGGAGGCTGCGTGAGCCAGCCGGCGCAGGGCCGTGATGGCATGCGGGGGTAAGGGCGCTCCGTGGAGCGCGCTCAGGGCCCTGCGCCGTCTGCTGCTGATCATCTGTTCCACCGCGGCGCGGGCACCGGTGGACACCAGAACGTCGCGGATCGCGTCGGCCTGCTCCGCATCGAGGTCCGAACGGCCCACCAGCGAGCGCAGCACGCTCAGTTGCGAGTGATCGGCCCGTGCGATGCCGAAAGCCATCAGTACGGTGTGCTTGCCCTCCCGCAGGTCGTCGTCGACGGGTTTTCCGGTCTCCCTGGGGTCGCCGAAGACGCCGAGGAGGTCGTCTCGCAGCTGGAACGCCTCGCCGAGGGGGAGGGCGTACGCGGTCAGCGTGTCCAGCATCGCCTGACCGGCGCCCGCGAGCGCGGCACCGATGTGCAGGGGGCGCTCGACCGTGTATTTGGCGGTCTTGAAGCGGCTGATCGTCAGGGCGTGCTCGATGTCGCCGATCGGCCGTCCGGTGGCCAGCAGATCCAGGCACTGGCCGAACATGACCTCGCCGCGCATCGTGTCGAGCAGCGGGCGAGCCGCTCGTATCTGCGCGGGTGAGAGACCTGCCGTGTGGAACATCTCGTCCGACCACGCAAGAGCGAGATCGCCGAGCAGTACGGCGGCGTGGACGCCATGCCGTTCCGCGTGTCCGGGAGTGTGCCGGTGCCGGTGGAATTCGGCCAGGAGCCGGTGCAGAGCCGGCCGCCCCCGGCGGGCGTCGCTGTCGTCCATGACATCGTCATGGATGAGAGCGAAGGCGTGGAACAGCTCCAAGGACGCTGCGGCCTTCACCACGGGCCCCGGATCCCACGCGCCGCCCGCGGCATACCAGCCGCACAGGCACATCACCGGCCGGATGAGTTTGCCGCCCGAGGAAAGGAAACCGCGGAGCGTCTCCTTGGGTTCGAGCGACCGGGAGGACTCTGCCGTGTGACATTTTTGGTCGAGGAAATCGGCCAGGGCCGAGCCTGCCATCTGCCGGATCCGCGCAAGGTCCGGCGCCGAGTGATCGAGAGTTACGACCCGATCCTCCGTATCCGTCGCCGCTCGCATGGCCCCCCCAGGGATACGCCCGTCACAGCGGAGCTCCGGAGGAGGCTGCTGCCACCTGCGTCAACCGTGCCGGATCGCGAAAGACCTTGGTCCTCCGGGGCTCACGTGGAGCCTTCACGGGGAGGCCGTCGGCGAAACGTGTATATGGTCCCCATGTGCCCCATGGCTCACGATCTGGCGCGCACGGGGGCGCATTTCTGGTTCGGGCGCGCCCCATGAAATCCCCATGCGCCCTTGGGGTGAACTCCCCATGCGTCCTCGACGGCCGCTGTTCGGCACCTATGCCAGGCGGCGGGGCCTCAGACCCGCGGCGATGAGTTCGTCACGCGCGAGGGTCACCATGGGATCGGCACCGCACCGAGTGGCCAGATCCACCCCCTGGTACAGCGGCTCGGCGGCCTGCGAAACCCGGCCGGCCCGGCGCAGTGCCGTACCCAACTCGACCAGGGCGCAGGCGAGTTCGTACGTCGAGGGCGATCGCTCCAGTTCCGTGACCGCACGCTGCAGCAGGGTGATGGCCTGGGGCCCGTCGCTCAGTCGTGCCATGACGCGCAGCGCATGCCCGGTGGTGGAGGCCGCGCCGAAGCGCTCGGCACGCTGTACCGCTGTGTGCGCCAGTGCCTGGGCCCGCGGGACATCCGTGACGTGGGATGCGAGGGCGAGGCGCAGCAGCCATGGATACAGCCCCGGATTGCGCATCCCGTGTCCGTCCAGCCGTTCTCCCACCCGGGTCAGTTCCGCCGCCGCTTCCTTCGCCAACCCCCGGGCCAGCAGCAGCTCGGCATGGACGGTCTGGGCGTCGGGAAACGTCACGGCGGACGGGAACGGCTCACCGAGACCGTGATCCGCTGCCATCCTTTCCGCCGCGTCGACCTGCCCCCGGGCGAGCAGGATCTCGATCAGGCTTCCGATCGCGTACCAGTGCACGGGCACGTCGGGGCTCACCCGGTCGGCCAGCCGCAGTCCCGCCCTGACGAAATCCTCCGCGTCGGTGAGCCGGCCGCAGCGGAACCGGATGTAGCCGAGGAAGGTGTAACCGAGCGCCAGGGGAGTACCACGCCAGCCCTGGCGCTCGAACTCCGAGATGCCGCGGGTGAACAGCTCCTCGGCCCGGTCGGGACGGTCGCAGTACAGGTAGGTGAGCGCCACCAGCGCCGGAACCTCGAAGCCCCACCGCTCGTCCGTCCAGCTCATCTCGTCGCTCATGGCCCGCTCGGCGTACTGAAGGGCCGTCGACACCGCCTCGCCGCGCACCACGGCGTCCCACCCGCGCAGCCCGAACAGATACCGCTCGATCTCCTCGCGCCCGGTCAGCCGCTCGGTGAGCTGGGCGAGCCGACGTGACAGCGCCGGGCCGTCGTGGTCCTCGGAGGTGAAGGCCGCCAGCATGAAATGCTCGGTCAGCAGCCGCAGCCGACCCCGTGCGTCCGCGGTCGTGCGGGCTTCCTCCTCCATGACGCTCGTCGCTTCGCCGAGCCGGTCGCAGTACGCCAGCGCCCGCGCGAGCCGGATCACGATGGCCTGACGCAACTCGGGCGGCAGGTCGGGTTCGTCCAACGCCGCCCGCAGCTGGTTGACCGCGGTCACCGGGTCGTGCGTCACCGCCGGCGAACCGAGCTCGTGCAGGATGGCGGCCCGCAGCTCCGCGACCGGAGTTTCGCGCAACGCCCTGCTCAGACAGCGGTGGGCGGCCTCGGGAGCGCCCCGGCGCACATACTCGCGGGCCGCGTCGTGCAGTTGTCGGGCCACCGCGTCGTCGCCCTCGGGCTGAGTCTCCAGCAGGTGGCGTGCCGCCACCGCCGGACCCAGGCCCGCGTCGATCAGTTCCCACGCCGCTTTGCCGTGCATGGCCGCCCGGGTCTCGCCGGGAATCGCCCGGTACACCTTCGTGGCGATGAGCGGATGCGCGAACTCCAGCCGCTCGCCGGGTTTGAGGATGTGCTCGGCCCGCAGCAGGTCCGCCGTCTGCGCGACATTGGCCGGGCCCAGTGCCGCCAGGGACGCGGCCAGATCCGGGGTCGCCTCCGAACCGAGAATGGCCACCGCCCAGGCGAGGCGGGTGGCGGACGTGCCCAGGTGCTCGAGCCGGTCCACCAGGCCGCCGCCCATGGTGGTGGCGGCCGCAAGATCCCGCAGCAGCCGGACGTTCTCCCGGACGGGATCGACCTCCCGTTCGCGGATCCGGGCGGCCAGCTCCACCGTCTCGAAGGGATTGCCGCCGGTGACCCGCCACGCCTCCTGGCAGAACCCCTCGTCGACGTCCTTGACGAGCGCCTCCCGCAGCAGCGCGGAGACCGCCGCGGCCGTCAACGGCTCCAGGTCCAGCGGCCGAACCCGGTTCCGCTCCATCATGCCGGTGAACGCCTTGGCGCCCTCGGTCGGTTCCTCCGGCCGGTAGGCGACCACCATCAGCGTCGGCAGATCCTCGGCCTGCCGGAAGAAGGAGGTCAGCCACATCAGGGACTCGAGATCCACCCAGTGCGCATCATCGACGATCATGACCAACGGTCCACGCCGCAGCGCCACGTTGGTGACCAGCCAGTCCAGGCCGTCCCGCACGCCCTGCGGATCGGGTGCCGCTCCTACCCCCGCGGGGCACAGGCCGATACAGGGCCCGATGATCGCGTACCAGTCGCCCAGCAGTTCGCGCCGCTCACTGTCGGAGTACGAGGCCAGCAGCGGCTGGAACAGCTGCCGCACCACGTGGAAGGCCACGCCCTGCTCCAGCTCGCCGCCCTTGGCGGACAGCACCCGGCACTCGCGCTCCGCGGCGAGCCTGCGCACCTCGTCCAGCAGGGTCGTCTTGCCCGCGCCTGCGGCGCCGGTGAAGGCCAGCACACCGTCCCGGCGGGCCACGGGGGTGGTCGCGCCGGTCTGCGAACGACTGCTCAGGGCGTCCAACGACGTCTGCGCGACAGTCAGTTCGATGTCTCGTTCCAGAGTGCTCGGGGTGATCGCGCTGTTCCGGCGGCGTCGCTCGCCGGCTCCCGTCCGCGTCCCGCGTTGCTGTGTCCCGGTCCGACCCACCAGCACTCGTCCCCCTCGCGGCATGGCGCCCTCCGTGGCGCGCCGGGAATCCCACCCTGACACAGCGTATCCACCGATCTACGTTCGGCGAGCAGTCAATGTGCACATACACCGCGTGTGAGTGAGTGGGGCTACACTGTCGCCTTCTCGCCCGTTTGTGAACGGTGGGCGCGTACTTCGGGTTACGGCGAACCGCTGGGGAGCGTCGTCTCCAGGCGGTCGCTCAGCCCGGTTCCCGATCGGCCCGGGCGGCCCACAGACCCCGTACATGGCCAAGATGACGGGTCATGATCTCGCGCACGGCCCGCTCGTCGCGGTCCAGCAACGCGTCCAGGAGTTCCAGGTGTTCCTCGGCGGAGGCCAGCAGACGCCCCGCCTCCACCAGCGCGGTGAGTCCGTAGAGGCGGGAGCGTCCCCGTAGATCGGCGACCACCTCGACGAGATGGGCGTTGCCGGCCAGGGCGAGCAGCCCCAGGTGGAAGCGGGTGTCCGCCTCGACGTACGTGATGAGGTCGCCCGCCAGCGCCGCGGTCACGATCTCCCGGGCGGCCGGGCGCAGCGCCTCCAGACAGACCCGGTCGGCCGTCCTGGCCAGCTCCACCACGGTGGGGATCTCGATGAGCGAGCGGATGTGGGTGTACTCGTCGAGCTGCTTGTCGGAGACGGCGGTGACCCGGAACCCCTTGTTGGGGACCGTGTCGACCAGTCCCTCCTTGGCCAGGTCCAGCATCGCCTCGCGCACCGGGGTCGCCGAGACACCGAAGCGGGCGGCCAGCGAGGGGGCCGAGTAGACCTCGCCGGGCCGCAGCTCACCGGCGATCAGCGCGGCCCGCAGGGCCTCGGCGACCCGCTCACGGTAGCTGCTCCGACGGCCGCCCAGGCGGGGGAGTTCGGGTGCGGCAGACGGGGCGCCGCTGCGCTGGGCGGTCATCGGGTTCTCCTCGAACGACTGGTGCCATGTCATGTGTTGCCAGTATGGAGGGCTAGAGCACAAAGCCCTCCGGGAAGGGGTCCGTGGGATCGAGCAGATACTGGGCCGTGCCCGTGATCCAGGCGCGGCCGGTGAAGCTCGGCAGCACGGCCGGGATCCCGGCGACCTCGGTCTCGCCCAGCAGCCGTCCGGTGAACCGCGTGCCGATGAAGGACTCGTTCACGAACTCGGTGTGCAGGGGCAGTTCGCCGCGCGCGTGCAGTTGTGCCATGCGCGCGCTGGTACCCGTACCGCAGGGCGAGCGGTCGAACCAGCCGGGGTGGATGGCCATCGCATGCCGCGAGTGACGGGCGGTGGCGCCGGGTGCGTACAGATGGACGTGATGGCAGCCGCGGATGGAGGGGTCCTCGGGGTGGACCGGCTCGTCCTCGGCGTTGATGGCGTCCATCAGGGCCAGACCCGCCCTTAGGATGTCGTCCTTGCGGGCGCGGTCGAAGGGCAGCCCGAACTCCTCCAGCGGCAGGATCGCGTAGAAGTTCCCGCCGTACGCGAGGTCGTACGTCACCGTCCGCCCGTCGGCGAGCACCGCCCTGCGGTCCAGGCCGGCGCAGA
Organism: Streptomyces sp. HUAS 15-9; assembly: GCF_025642155.1. Classification (NCBI taxonomy): domain Bacteria; kingdom Bacillati; phylum Actinomycetota; class Actinomycetes; order Kitasatosporales; family Streptomycetaceae; genus Streptomyces; species Streptomyces qianjiangensis. The sequence continues at coordinate 7,714,003 of NZ_CP106798.1, forward strand.
ACGACGGCACGTTCCGCAGCGTGACGTTCCTGGCGGCGCCGTCCTCGACCGCGACCTCGGCGACGACGAGTCCGGCCGGGGTGTCGAGGCGGATGGTGGTGACCGGCTCGACGACCTCCACCATGCCGGTCTCCACCAGCACGGTCGCCACGCCGATCGTGCCGTGCCCGCACATCGGCAGATAGCCGGAGACCTCGATGTAGACGACACCCCAGTCGCAGTCGGGGCGGGTCGGTGGCTGCAGGACCGCACCGCTCATCGCCGAGTGCCCGCGCGGCTCGTTCATCAGCAACTGCTTGATGTGGTCGAGGTGTTCACGGAAGTACAGTCGCCGCTCGTTCATCGTCGCACCGGGGACGGTGCCGATCCCGCCGATGATCACGCGGGTGGGCATGCCCTCGGTGTGCGAGTCGACGGCGTGCAGGACGAGTGTGCTGCGCACGTTCGGGCCTCCTTGTCAGCCGAGGCCCGCGGCGAGGGCCTTGCCGGTCGCCGCGCGGACGGCGGCCTCCTGCTCGGGCAGCAGCGGGACCCGCGGCGGGCGTACCGGGCCGCCGTGCCGTCCGGCGATGTCCATGGACAGCTTGATGGCCTGGACGAACTCGACCCGCGAGTCCCAGCGCAGCAGCGGATGCAGCTGCCGGTACAGGGGAAGCGCGGCGGCGAGGTCCCCCGACACGGCGGACCGGTACAACTCGGCGCACGCGGCGGGCAGCGCGTTCGGGTAACCGGCCACCCAGCCCCTGGCGCCCGCGACGGCGAGTTCCAGCAGTACGTCGTCGGCACCGATCAACAGATCGAGTTCCGGGACGAGTTCGGCGAGCCGGTAGGCGCGGCGCACGTCGCCCGAGAACTCCTTGACCCCGTGGATGTGGCCCTCGCCGTGCAGCCGCGCGAGCAGTTCGGGGACGAGGTCGACCTTGGTGTCGATCGGGTTGTTGTACGCCACCACCGGCAGGCCCGCCTTCGCGACCTCGGCGTAGTGGGCGAGCACGGACCGCTCGTCGGCGCGGTAGGCGTTGGGCGGCAGCAGCATCACCGACGCACAGCCCGCCTCGCCCGCCTGCTCGGTCCAGCGGCGGGCCTCGGCGGATCCGTAGGCGGCGACGCCCGGCATCACCCGCGCGCCGCCGATCGCGGCCACGGCCGTCTCGACGACCCTGGCGCGCTCCTCGGGGGTGAGCACCTGGTACTCACCGAGCGAGCCGTTGGGCACGACGCCGTCGCAGCCGTTCTCCAGCAGCCAGGCGCAGTGTTCGGCGTACGCGTCGTAGTCGACGGTGAGGTCGTCGCGCAGGGGGAGCGCGGTGGCGACCAGGACACCGCGCCAGGGGCGGTTCTCCGGGAGGGTCATGAGTGGTCCCCAATCCGATGGTGTGTGACATAGTACTGATTCCGGACAGCTGTCGGCAGTCAGTCCGACCTGAGCTCCTCGTCCTGCCCGGCGAGCACCCCCAGGGGCACCGGCCGGGCGAGCGGTCGCCGCGCCGGGGTGAGCGGGCACCCGGTGAGCCCGGCGACCGCCGGCCCGCACATCCGACCCTGGCACCAGCCCATCCCGGCCCGGGTGAGCAGCTTCACGGTGCGCAGATCACCTGCGCCGAGACCGCTCACGGACGCCCGGATCTCCCCGGCGGTGACCTCCTCGCAGCGGCACACGACAGTGTCGTCCGTGACCCGCTCCGCCCACCCCGCGGGCGGCTCGTACACCGTCTCGAGCGCCGCGAAGAACGCGCGCAGCCGGGTCCGGGCACGGGCCGCGGCCGCCCAGGCGCGCGGGTCGGCCGGCTCCCGTGGAGACGGGCGGCGACGGAACGGCCGGCGATGTGGCCCTCGGCCAGGGCGAGCGTCGCCCCGCCGATCCCGGTGGCCTCCCCGGCCGCCCAGACGCCGGGCACATCGGTGCGCTGCTCGTCGTCCACCCGGACGTTCGTGTCGGAGAGCCGGCAGCCCAGCGTCTCGGCCAGGTCGGTGTGCGGCAGCATGCCGTGCCCGACGGCGAGAGTGTCGCACTGGATGCGGCGCTCGGCGCCGGGCACGGTCCGCCCCTGTGCGTCGAGCGGCGCGACGGTCACCGCTTCCAGGCGGTCCGTGCCGTGCGCCTCGACCACGGTGTGCCGGACGAGCGTGCGCACCCGGTGACGCAGCAGCCGGGCCGCGTACCAGGCGCCCTCCGCGAGCTTGCCGGGCTGCGCGGCCAGGGCGGACGGCCGGCGCAGGAGTGCCCCGGGATCCGCGGACTCGACGAGCACGGCCACGCGCGCGCCCGCCGCCGCGAGCCCCGTCGCCACGGGCAGCAGCAGCGGCCCGGTCCCGGCGAGCACGGCGGTGCGTCCCGGCAGCACCAGCCCGCCCTTGAGCATGGCCTGCGCCCCGCCCGCGGTGACGACCCCGGGCAGGGTCCAGCCCGGGAAGGGCAGCACCTTCTCGTAACCGCCGGTGGCGAGCAGGACGGCGTCGGCGCGCACCGCGACGCCCTCCTCCTGGGCGGGACCCCGCAGCGCGTGCACGGTGAACCCGTCGGCCCCCGACTCCCGCTCCACGCACCACACATGATGATCCGCCAGGTGGAGGAGATGTCCGGCCGTGATGTGGTGCTCGAGCCCGGTGCGCAGCCGCTTCCAGGTCCGCCGGTCGTGGTGGAGGGCCTGCGCGCGGCGCGCGCCGAACGCGGCGGCGGGCTGCCGGTAGTACTGCCCGCCCGCCTCCTCGGCGGCGTCGACGAGGGTGACGTGCACCCCGCGCGCGGCCGCCGCCAGCGACGCGGCGAGGCCCGCCGGGCCCGCCCCGATCACGGCGAGACGCGGTCGCTCAGCCATCGTGATCCGTCCCTTCCCGGGTACGGCCGTCGTCGCCCGTCCCTTCCGCGGTACGGCCGTCGTGGCCGGCCCCTTCCTGTGTACGGATCGTGTCGCCCGGCCTTACCGGAACCAGGCAGGCCCGCTGGTTCGGGCGGCCGTTGACGGTCACCAGGCAGTCGAAGCACACCCCGATCCCGCAGAAGACCCCGCGCGCCCGGCCCTCGCTCCGGGTGGTGCGCCATACGGTCACGCCCGCCGCCCACAGCGCGGCGGCGACCGTATGGCCGGGCAGCGCCTCGATCGTCCGGCCGTCGAACGTCACCGTGAACGCCGGACCCGGTCGCGCTCCGGCCAACTCCAGGGGGTTCATGGGGTGTTCACCTCGTCTCGCGGGAATCGCTCCGGCCTGAACGGCGCGAGGTCCAGCTCCGCCGCCGTGCCGCTCAGCACCTGGGCGATCAAGTGCCCGGTGCCGGTGGCGAGTCCGATGCCCGCGCCCTCGTGCCCGCAGGCGTGGAACAGTCCGGGTACCCGGGGGTCGGGGCCGATGGCGGGCAGATGGTCGGGCAGGTACGGTCGGAAACCCGCGTACGTGCGCAGCGCGCGCACCCGGGCCAGGAACGGGAACAGCCGGGTCGCCCCGGCCGCCAGCGCTCGTACGGCGGGCAGGGAGAACGACCGGTCGAAGCCGACCCGTTCGCGGCTCGCGCCGATCAGGACCGGTCCGGCGGCCGTGCCCTCGACGACCGGTGAGGTCTGCAGCGCGGCCGAGTCGCTGGCGACGTCCGCCACGTAGTCGGCCGCGTACACCTTGTGCCGGACCAGCCGGGGCAGCGGCTCGGTGACCAGGACGAAGCCGCGCCGGGGGAGTACCGGCAGGTGCACGCCCGCCAGACCTGCCAGCTCACCGCCCCAGGTTCCCGCGGCGTTCACCACGGCCGGCGCGTGGATCTCGCCGTGGTCCGTGCGGACCCCGCGCACCGCGCCGCCCGGTGTGCGCGGCACCGCGGTCACGGTCCGGCCGGTGAGGAGGCGGGCGCCCGAGGCACGCAGCAGGTGGGCGGCGGCCAGCGCCGGCATCACCTGGGCGTCCTGCGGATAGTGCACACCGCCCGCGAGGCCGGGTGCCAGATGGGGTTCGAGCAGGTGGAGCCGGTCGGCGCCCACCGCCTCCGCCGTGACTCCGGCCGCCCGCTGCCCGTCCGCGAACCTCTCCAGGGCGGAGAGGCTTTCGGGTGTCTCGGCGACCACGACGCCGCCCTTGGGCTCGTACTCGATCGCGTCGCCCTTCTCCTGCGCCAGCTCGGCCCACAAGCGGCCGGACAGCAGCGCGAGTTCCAGCTCCGGGCCGGGCTCCTTGTCGGAGACGAGCAGATTGCCCTCACCGGCGCCGGTGGTGCCGCCGGCGACGGGACCGCGGTCCACCACCATCACGTCGAGACCGGCCCGTGCGGCGTACAGCGCGCAGGCCGCGCCCACCATTCCGGCACCGACCACCACGACATCGCAGGTCAGTCGCTTCCCCACGCCAGTACTATGTCACATGTCGCTGCGCCTGGGGAGGGTCGCGCCGGAGAGGGTCAGTCGAACTGGCTCGGGTTCGCGGTCGGGGTCTTCCCGGCGAGCACGTCCTGCAGTCGCAGGGCGCCCGCCTCCACGGACGACACGGTGCTGGGGTGATCGGCGCCCGACGGACCGCCGTTGGTGACGGAGGCCCCGGAGGCGCCGACCCGGAGCACGGCGACGTCCTGGGTGAGCGTGACCGGCTGACCGTCCGCGGTGCCCTGCACCGTCACCGTCAGCCCCTGTCTGGCGTCGCCCGCCTTGGGCAGCGGGAGTTCGACGACCTGTACGGTCCGCTCGCTGCCGTCGGAGGCGGTCGCCGTGAACTGGGCGCACTTCTGCGGAAGGCTCTTGAGCCAGTCGAGGGTCTTGTCCACCGACTCCTTGCCGTAGTCGCCGACCTGGTAGAGCAGCCGGTAGTCCACCGCGCTGAAGCCGGTCAGCGCCGACGCGCCGGTCGCCCGCCCCAGCAGCGTGTCGGAGTACATCCCGTCGAGGAGCTTCTGGCAGTCGGCGGCATTGGCCTTCCCGCTGAGGAACTGGGCGACGTCGACCTTGCCGACGAGCAGTTCGTTGCGCCAGGTCGCCGCGTTGTTGACCTGCGTCCAGTCGCCCTCGATATCAGCCTCCGTGATCAGCGCGGCCTTGGCCCCGGGCCCGGTCAGGGCGCGCGTGGCGGACGGCGACGGGGGCCGCTGGGCCGCGGGCGAGGCGGGTGCGGCCTCCGGGGACCCGCTGTCCTCCGAGCAGGAGACCGTGGCCAGGAGCGACCCCGCGGCCAGGGCCGAGGCGAGAACACGTGCGGGACGGTACGGACGCTTCATCGCGGCGGCCTCCAGTGGAACGCGGTACGTCCTTCCACGCCACCACCGCTCCCGGCGGCCGACCAGCGCACCGGGCCGTTCGGGTGAAGCGGTCCGCGGGCGCCCGGACCTGCTCACGTGCGCAGCCCTTCGCGGATGCTCGGCCTTCCGCGGGTGCTCAGCCCACCGCGGGCGCTCAGGTGGAGCCCTTTCCCTTCCCGGGCCCGCCCCGACGGCGATGGCGGAGGTGGAAGCGGTGCCGGTGCCTGTGCCGGTCGTCCCCCCGCGATCCGGCGCGGCCGATGAGTTCGGGCGTCGTGACCTGGACGTTCCGCCCGCGGCAGAGCGGGCAGACCGCGTCGTCGAGCGGCGACCGTACGGGCCGTCCGGCCTCATCGACGTACTCCTGTGTGTCCAGCGAGGTCGGGTCGGTGAAGAACACCACCTGGAAGACGGCCTGCCACACGTATCGGCAGTCCCGGCACGCGAACACGAACGTCTCGGGCACGGCTCCCGGCACCGCACGGGCCCCGGGGCGTGGGTCGTCCGCCATGGGATCCGGCTCCTTCCGCACACATCGGCCCGCTTCCAGCGCACCGCGCCGCCTCCCGTACGGCAACTCGGACACCGTGGGCCGCCGGCCTGACATGATCGGCACCATGGCCCCGCGCATCACGCCCGCCGACATCACGGACATCCAGCAGGTCCTCGCGGACCACTCCCGCTACTGGGGCGGGCGCGATCTGCGCGGGCTGCACCTGCCGGCGCTGGTGCACGAGTTCGGGTCCACCTGCCTCGTCGCGCGCGACGAGGACGGCATCCGCGGATACCTCATCGGCTTCGTCACCCCGGACCGCACCGGTTACGTGCACCTGGTCGCCACCCGCGACGACGTCCGGGGCACCGGCCTGGGCCGCGCCCTGTACGGGGCCTTCACAGACGCGGCCCGTCTACAGGGTGCCGTCCGTCTGAAGGCGATCACGACGGTCGGCAACGAGGGCTCGGTCGCCTTCCACCGCGGTCTCGGTTTCGACGTACGGGTGGAGGAGGCGTACAACGGGCCCGGTCAGCCTCGGGTGGTCTTCAGCCGGGCCCTGTAGGCGGGCGCCCGCGAGGCGCCGTGCGGCCGAGGACGTCCCCCTCCCCCGAAGGTGACGTCCTCGGACCGCTCCCCCGGCGCCGGACTGTGGCCCGGACATCCGCGTCGCGGCCTGTGCTGTCACCAGCACATGACGGCCGTCTCGCCCGAACCCCACGTGGAGTACTGGCGGACGCGGACGACATAGCGGCGGCCCCTGACGAGCCGTACCTCGATCGTCGCGTTGTGCGGTGCGCCCCCGTCGTCCCGGCCGCAGAGGTAGCGCGGCTCGCCGTCGCGCTCCTCGAAGACCACGACCACACCGTCTCCGTCCCCGAAGGTGCCCACCGTGTACTCACGGGTCTCCGGCGGCTCGACGGCGAAGTCGGCCTGCTCGCCCGGGCCGAGGCGCAGCGGCACCGAGCGGAACGGCACCAGTGCGGCCGGCCGGGGCCGGTCCGCCGGCGGGTACCAGCGCAGCACGAACTCCTTGTCGGCCGGGGACAGCGTCCCGGGCGGGTGCAGCCCCCCGCGGAACTGCTCCGGCTCCAGGATCAGCCCCGACGAGAAGGGGTACTCCATGATCGACTGCGGGTCCCACACCGAGCCGTTGACCTCGGCCGGATCCAGCTTGCGCAGGATGTTGTGGAACGTCCTGTCCCGGCTCCAGTGGTTCGGGGGCCCCGCCAGATCGGCGTACACGGCCTCGTCGTCCCAGTGGATGCCGGCGAAGGGGCTCTGGTGCTCGTGCAGCATGCCGAGCGCGTGCCCGATCTCGTGCAGGGCCGTGCCGCGCTGTCCGGGCGCGGTCAGGTCCCAGCCCAGGTTCATGGTGCGTTCGTTCAGACCGGTCGAGAGCGCGTCCCGGCCCACCGTCGACCAGGAACCGTCACCGATCTGGAACCCGATCCTGAACTCCGCCTCGCGGCGGTCGGAGACCTCGGCGAACGACACCCCGATGCCGAGGTCCCGCCACTCCTGGAAGCACTCGCGCACGACGTCCTGCTGCTCCTTCGCGCCCGCCCACGAAATCCGGCGGGTCTCCCCGGTCCCCGGGACGGGGATCACCGAGGCGTCGGCGTCGGAGTCGAAGAAGTAGTAGTGCAGAACCGTGCCGTTGACCCACATCCGGCTTCCGCTCAGCAGCGCGCTCAGGCGTTCGGCGGCCAGCCCCGGTGGAAAGGACGGGGCCGACTGCTGCGCGAGCGAGCAGTAGCGCTGGGTCATGCGCCCAGCCTGCCGCCGGCCCTGTCCCGGCGCCTGAGTCGAGGGCTGCTCAAGTCCCCCTGTATCAGGAGTGAGTATGCGGGCTCTTGATGTCGTGACGACTTACGCACAGGACGCGAAGACCCTGGAACTGCCCTGGCCGTTCACCGGCCGGGAGGACGAACTGGAGCTGATCCGCCGGTCCTTGACCGCGGGACGCCACGGCATCGTGGTGACCGGGCCGGCGGGCTGCGGCAAGACCCGGCTCGTCACGGAGGCCCTGCGCGGCACCGACGGGGCCCGGGTGACCGGGACGCCCGAGTCCCATGGGCTGTCCTTCGCCGCGTTCGCGCACCTGTTGCCCGAGTCGGTCTCGCTGCACCGTGCGGTGCACATCCTGTCCGGCGTACGACTGCTCGTGGTGGACGACGCCCATCTGCTCGACGAGGCCTCCGCCGCCCTGGTCCACCAGCTCGCCGTGCACGGCCGTACCCGTCTGGTCGTGGTCGCCGCGGACGGCGCCCCGGTGCCCGGCGCGGTGTCCCGGCTGTGGAGGGGTGAACTTCTGCCGCGGCTGGCCCTGGAGCCGCTGCCCCGCGAGGACACGGCCCGGCTGCTCGCCCTGGGCTGCGCCCTGGAGCGGCTCACCGTGAACCGGCTGCACCGGGTTTGCCTGGGCGACCTGCGGCTGCTGCGCGATCTGCTGGGCGCGGTGCGCGAGTCCGGGCTGCTGACCCGCGTACCGGACACGGACGAATGGGCGTGGCGGGGGCCGCTCCCGGTGACCCCCACCGTGCGCGAGCGCACCGCCCCGGTCCTGGACCGCCGTGGTCCCGAGGAGCGGGAGACCCTGGAACGCCTCGCCTTCGCCGGACCCGTGCCACCGCGGCTGGACGACCTAGACCTCGCGGCCCTGGAACGCCTGGAGGCGGACGGCCTGATCCGGGTGAACGACCGGGGTGCCGCCCACCTGACCCACCCCCTGCACGGCCCGGCACTGCGGGCCGCCGCCGGACGGCTGCGGGCCCGACGGCTGGCCCGCACACCGCAGCAGTGCCGGGCGGCCCTGGAGGCCGAACGGGACGCGCTGGCCCGGGGGATGGAGGACATGGACGTACGGGGGACGCCGGCGCCCGTGGGGGAGTGGCTGGCGGAGGAGGGCGCGCCGGTGCCGGCCGGCTACGCGGCCGTACGCGCCCGGTACACGCGGCTCAGGGGGGAGCTGCGGGAGGCGGCGGCCTGGGCGAGGGAGGGGCTGCGGTGGGTGCCGGACGACGTGTCCTGCCGCGGTGAACTCGCCCGGGCTTCCGCGCAGTTGGGCGAGGTCACGGGAGCGGACGAGGCGACCGTGGCCCGGGGTGACGTCGACGACGCCGCGCGGGCGGCCGCCGGGGACGACGTGTACGCCCGCTACGACGCCGTACGGCTCGGCACGCCCGAGCGGGCCGCCGGACGGCTGCCGGCCGGCGGGGTGTTCGCCCGCCATGCCGACGCGCTGGCCCGCGGGGACGGTGCCGCGCTGGACCGTGCCGCCGAGGTCCTGGAGGAGCGCGGCTTCCTGCTGTTCGCGGCCGAGGCGCATGCCCAGGCCGTACGCGCGCACCGCGACCCGCGTGCCGCCCGCACCTCCCGCACCCGCGCGGTCGCCCTCGCCCGCCGCTGCCAGGGTGCCCGCACCCCGGCCCTGGCAGGCCTGGTCCTCGGCGAACTCACCGCCCGGCAGCGGCAGATCGTCACCCTCGCGGCAGCCGGGCTGAGCAACCGCCAGATCGCCGAACAGCTGACCCTGTCGATCCGCACCGTCGGCAACCACCTCTACGGCGCCTACGCCCGTCTCGGTGCGGCCGACCGCGGCGCCCTGCCCTGGCTGGTCGACCTGCCGGCCACCGAGTCGGCCTGAGGCTTGCCCGGGGCGGGTGGGCGCGAGCCCGGTGGCGGGTGGTGCGTCTCGTCCGCCCCTCGCCTCGCGCCGTCCCGAAAGCCGCGAACGGCCTCATGCCGCCCCGAACGCCGCGAACGCCCAGCCCGTCGCCTGGTGCACCGCGTCGCCGGGCAGTGCGAAGCGGGCGTCGCGGAGGGCCTCGGCCAGGGAGAGGCCGGCGCTCAGGCCCTTGTGCAGGGCGAGCATCAACGGCACCACCGCGGCGTCGTTGACCGGTGCGCTGCTCGCCACCACCCCGGCCGTGCCCAGCGGCAGCAGTGCCGTGACCAGACCGAGCAGCTCATCGGCGCCGACCGAGGCGAGCCGGGCGGTGTCGCAGCTGGACAGGATGATCCGGTACGGGCTGCGGTCGAGACGCTCGAAGTCATGCACGATCAGCGGGCCGTCGGCCATCCGCAGCGAGGAGAACAGGGGGCTGTCCGCCCGGAACGTGCCGTGCGCCGCGATATGGGCCAGCGCGGCGCCGTCCAGCTCCTCCAGCACCCGGGGCACCTGCGCGTCGTCGTACTCCAGGACCCTCGCGGTGCCGTACCGGTCGGCCAGTTCGGGCACTTCGGCGCCGCCGGTGGCCAGCCCCGGCCCGCGCACCAGGACATGGGCCCCGCCAAGCGGCGGCTCCGTCTCCCGGGCGCGCAGCCAACTGCCCGCCGACGGGGACACACTGAGCACCCGGTCCCGCAACGAGGGCAGCAGCGCCCAGGGCACGCGGTGCAACGCACCCGGCGGCACCACCACGACCGGCCCGGAACCGAGGTGCGGCACGGCCCCGCCCAGCAGCAGCTCCTCCAGCCGCCGCCCGGCCGCCTCGACCAGCGGCAACCGGCCCTCCGCCCCCGGATGCGCCAGGCGCCGCAGCCCCGCCTGGACATGCTCGGCCTCGGCCACCGCCTCCGCCAGCGCCCCGCCGTCGAACCGCCGTACCCGCCCCTGCCCGCACAGCAGCACATGCACCCGCCCGTCGAGCACCGCGAGTTCCACCAGCCGCCCGTCACCGAGCCGGTCGAGGAGCCGGCCGGGGTCGAAACGGTCCCCGTAGCCGGGCGCGTCGCCGTGGATGTGATGGGTGCGGGAACGGATCTCCCGTTCCAGGCGCCGCTGTTCGCGCTCCAGGGCGGGCACCGGGCGGCCGTCCATACGGGCGGCCTCCGCACGGGCCGCGATCTCCCGGAACGCGGTCAGACCGCTCAGCAGCGCCGGATCGGCGGGCGGCCGGGTGGGCGGCGCGGACAGCACCGTGGCCCGCCAGCGCTCGCTCCACACCAGCAGCCGCCGCGGACCGCCCTGGGCGAGACTGGCCTGCTGGGCCAGTGCGGCGAGTTCCGCACCCTGCGCGGTGGCCCGGGCCCTGAGCTCCGAGGCGCCCAGCGTCATCCGATGGTCGTCGAGGACGTCCAGACCGCGCGCAAGCAGGCCTCCAGGACCCCCGCCCGGAACCCGCCGCCCGCGCCCGCAGCGCCTGCGCGGCCCATCCCGTCATCCGGGCCAGCGGCGGCCCGCCGCGTCTGCTGCGCGCGGCCACGGCCAGATGCCGCTCCGCGTCCGCCGTCCAGCCAAGGGACAGCGCGATCCGGCCCGCGAGCAGCGAGGCCTCCGGGGCGTAGGGCGAACCGAAGGACGCCAACCGCTCGGCGACCGCGGCCGCGTCGGCGACCAGCCGCCCCGAACTGCGCCCCGCGGCCACCCGGGCCTCGATCAGCACCAGCCGTGCGTGCGTCTCCCACCAGGTGCGCCGCTGCCCGGCGAACAGCCGTACGGCGACGGCGGCCCGGGCGATGGCGGTGTGCGGGTCCCCGGCCGACCGGGCGGCCCGCGCGGCGGCGAGCAGCAGTTCTGCCTTGCGGGTGGACTGCCCGCCGATCTCGTCGAGCACCCCGATCGCCGCGTCCGCCTCGGCCAGCGCCTCCGGGGCCAGCCCGGCGGCCATCAGCACCTCGCAGCGCCGGATGTAGAGCATGAAGGTGGGCGTGCCGAGCTTGGCGTACCGCTCCTCGGCCTCGTCCAGCAGCCGCAGCGCCGCGGGAATGTCACCCGACCGGAACGCCGTCAGACCTCGGCTCTCCACCGCGTCGGCCTTGTCGTGCTCCTGGCCCGTGGTGTCCCACAGCCGCTCGGCCGAGGTGAAGTCGGCGTCGGCCCGGTCCACCGCGCCGAGCGCCAGATGCACCGTCGCCCGCAGGGTCAGCGCCCGTGCCGTCCAGATGACGTCGTCCGCCTGCCGCAGGACGGGTATGGCGCGGCGTACGTCCTCCAGTGCCTCCCGGTGGTGACCCAGTACCCACCAGACGTAGGCGCGGCGGTACAGCACTCGGGCCCGGGTGTGTCCGCTCCCGCGCGCGACCCCGCGCTCGAACGCCGAAAGACCCTGCCGTGTGCGCCCCGCATGCACCAGTGCGACCCCCAGCGTGGCGAGGACGTCCGCCTCCCGGTCCGGCGTCTGAGCGCGCGCGGCGAGGTCGCGGGCGCGCCACAGATGGCGCAGGGCGATGCGCATGTCGCCGAAGTCCCGCTGCCAGATGCCGATCACCTGGTGTGCGACGGAGGCGTGCAACGGCGGCGGATCGGCGTCGAGCACCAGCTCCGCCCTCGCCAGCGCCTCGTTGGGAGCGGCGAACACCATCGGCAGCAGTTCGAGAACCGAGTCGCTTCCCGCTGTCACCCCTCGGATGTTAGTGGTCTTCGGATACCCGTCCTACATGTCATACGGGTTTGGTCCGGTCCTCGTCGGCTGTATCAATCGGTGGTTCCGCCGCTCTGACTGACGACCGCCGCACCAGTGGGAGGACACGCCATGGCACCTCAGCGATTCCACGAGCAGTTCGACCAGATCCAGCGCTCCATGCCCGATGTCCCCCTGGCGATGGGGCCGGACGACTCCGCCGAGTTCTTCTACGAAAAGGGCGTCGTGCTGGCCCGCGACGGTGAAGAGGCACGGGCCGTCGAGGACACCGTGCGCGCGCACTTCACGGAGACCACCGGCCTGGTCGCGGACCATGTGCGCCGGGCGGGCCCGGCGGAGAACCGGACGGGCATCACCCGCATCCAGGTCGGCGACCCCGGCCACGGCGACCGCAGCGGCGACCGGGCGGTCGGGCACGCGCTGCGGGCCATGCGCGAGGCGGAGGGACGCCGGGGGCACCGGCTGATCAGCCGCAACCATGTGGTCTCGATCGCGGTCAATGCCTGTCCGGGCGACGAACCAGTACCCGCACCACTCACCCAGCCACCGAACCCGGCGACGGCCGAAACGCCGTACGACGAGGACACCGCCGTCGGAGTCCTCGTCATCGACACCGGCCTTATGCGCGACTACCGGTCCTACCCGCTGCTCACCCACACCGGAGGCGACGGCCAGATCAGGGAGACCGACGAGGCGGGTGTCCTCCAGCAGTACGTCGGCCACGGCACGTTCATCGCCGGGCTCGTCGCGGCCGTGGCGCCCAACACCGACGTCACCGTCCGCAACACCCTCAACGACGCGGGCGCCATCCTGGAGTCGGACTTCGGCACCAAGCTCTTCGAGGCCGTCGACCGGGGCGGCTGGCCCGACATCATCAGCCTCTCCGCGGGCACCTCCAACGGCCGCACCGACGGTCTGCTCGGCATCGACGCCTTCATGCGGGAACTGCGCGCCCAGGGCACCCTGTTGGTCGCCGCGGCCGGCAACAACGGCAGCGCCACCCCGTTCTGGCCCGCCGCCTACGCCTCCCTGCCCGACTACGAGGACGCCGTCCTGTCGGTCGGAGCACTGCGCGGCGACGGCGAGTTCGGCGCCTGCTTCAGCAACCACGGCTCCTGGGTGAAGGTCTACGCCCCCGGCGAGCGCCTCACCAGCTCCCTCACCGGCTTCGACGTACCCGTGCCGTATGTCTACCAGCACTCCACCTACGACGCCTGCCGGTTCGGCTTCACCTATGCCTGTACCTGCCAGTCCCCGCGCCACACCGGCGTGTTGAGCGAGGCGCGGGAGAGCACCTCGGCCAAGCCGGACCAGGTGATGTTCGAGGGGTTCGCGCAGTGGAGCGGAACGTCGTTCGCCACTCCGGTCGCGGCGGGGCTCGTCGCCGCCCAGATGACGGCGCACAAGGAGCGCGACCCGCGCGCGGCGCGCAAACAACTCCTGGAGAACAACACCGAGTACGCGGAAGTGCGCGGGGCGCACGTACCGGCCCTGCGCCCGGCGACCTGGCGCCCGGTCCCCGTCGTACGACTGGCACCTCCCGCGTGAGGGCCGGAACCCTCCCCTCCACGGCGTACGATGACATGCCGTACACGAGGGGTGAGGCCGTGGACCGATCAGAGGTCGGCGCGTTGGTCCAGTCTGCCGCCGTCGACGGTGACGCGGCTGCCTGGAAGGCGCTCGTTGAGGGGTTGAGCCCGCTGGTGTGGTCGGTCGTGCGCGCGCACCGGCTCTCGGACGCCGACGGCCACGAGGTGTACCAGACCGTGTGGTTCCGCTTCGCGCAGCACCTCGGCCGGATCCGGGAACCCGACAAGGCGGGGTCCTGGCTGGCCAGCACGGCGCGGCACGAGTGCCTGAAGGTGATCAGGGGCCTGACGCGGCTGATGCCGACCGACGATCCGCAGGTGCTGGACCGGGTCAGCGAGGACCGTACGCCCGAGCAGTCGCTGATCGACTCCGAGGAGGAGGCCGCGGAGGCCGAGCGCATCCGGTGGCTGTGGCAGGAGTTCGAGGAACTCGGCGAGCGCTGCAGGCAGTTGCTGCGGGTCCTGATGGCCTCGCCACCGCCTAGCTATGTCGAGGTGTCCGCCGCGCTGGGCATCGCGGTGGGCAGCATCGGACCGCTGCGTCAGCGCTGTCTGCGCAGGCTGAGGGCGCGACTGGACGCACGGGGGGCACGGTGAGCGGGATGAACGACGACATGAGCGGTGAGCTGAACGGCGGGGGCGACGACGGTCTTGCTCCGGACGAGGCGTTCGCGGATGCGGAGTTCGACGCCGAGTTCGATGCCGGACTCCTGGAGGAGGAACTGCGCCAGGCGGCCGCGATACTGGACCCGGTTCCGGCCGAGCTGCGCCAACTGGCCATCGAGGCCTATGCGTTGCACGACCTCGATGCCGGCATCGCCGAGCTGACCTTCGACTCCCTGGTCGACGCGATCCCGGTGAGGGGGGCGACGGACCCGCCGCGGATGCTGACCTTCTGCGCGGGCGAGTTGACCGTCGACGTCGAGGTCACCGGCGCGGGTCTGATGGGACAGGTGCTGCCGCCCCAGCAGGCGCGGATCGAGGTGCTCGGCGGCCTCCAGACGGCGGCCCAGGTCCCGGTGGACGCGATGGGCCGCTTCACCAGCGAAACACCCCCCGCGGGTCCGTTCGCCCTGCGCCTGCGCACCGGTGGAAACGTCATCGTGACGGAGTGGCTCAGGGCCTGACCCTGCCCGCCCCATCCGCGGACCCTGCCGTAGGGTCCGCGGTTCCCGCCAGGTGACCGGCAGGGTCCGCGGGCCACGGATCATCGTCTTGCGGCGCCAGGTCACCGCGTCGGCCCGGACCGCCAGACGCAGGCCCGGCAGGCGGTCCAGTGCTGCGTCGATCAGCAGTTCGGTCTGCAGCCTGCCGAGGACGGCGCCGGTGCAGTGGTGCGGGCCGTTGCCGAAGGCGAGGTGCGGGTTCGGATCGCGGTCGGGGTCGATGCGGTCCGGGTCGGGGAAGACCTCCGGGTCGCGATTGGCGGCCAGACAGGACATGTACACCGGCTCGCCCGCGCCGATCCGCACGCCCCGCACATCGACGTCCTCCAGGGCGATACGGGCCAGGCCCACGGTGCTGCGGTGCGGGATGTAGCGCAGCAGCTCGTCGAGGACGGCGGTGCGCGCTTCGGGACGCGTACGCATCCGCTCCAGCAATTCGGCGCGGGTGAGCATCAGGAACAGCATCTGGCCGCAGTTGTGGGTGACCGCCTCACCCCGATCTGCAGCGGACCCGCGAGGCCGGCCGCCTCCTCCTCGCCGATCCCGCCCCGGGCCACCGCGGCGCCGAGCAGCGAGTACACCGAGTCGTCGGTGTGGTCGGCGCGGGCCCGGATCGTCTCGGTGATCCACCCGTACAGGCCGTTCTTCGCCCGGTCGGCGGCCTCGGCCCCACCGGAGGTGGAGATGATCCGCCGCGTCCAGCCGTGCACCCGCTCCCGGTCGGCGGCGGGCACGCCCATGACCTCGCTGACCACGGCGATCGGAAAGGGCTCCAGCACCCGCTCGATCAGATCGGCCGGTGGCTCGTCCCGTACGACCCCGTCCATGATCTCGTCGAGGATCTCCCGCGCGCGGGGCCGCAGTCGCCGCATCGCCGCCGACGTGAACGCTCCGGTGATGGGCCCCGGCAGCCGGTTGTGGTCGGGCTGGTCGGCGAACGCCAGCGAACCCGGGCGCGGCTTGAAGTGTGGGGCCAGCCGGGTCACCTGACGCCGGGTCGCCTCGGCGCGACTGAACCGCGGATCGGCGGTGATCGCCCTGATGTCCTCGTAGCGGGTGGCCAGCCACGCCCAGCCGTCGCCGAACGGAAGGTGGATCCGGGTCAGCGGGCCCTTGCGCATGAGCTCCGCGAGGACCGGGTCGAACTCCGTCCCCGACAGGTCGAGGGCGGGCCAGTCCCGCACGGGCGGCGCCGCCCGGCCGATGACCGTGCCCCGCTGCGTGCCGGTGTCCTCCGTCATGCCCTCCACCCTGGTACGGGGGTCGGCGCCTGTCCTGCAGGAGTGCTCCAGGAGGAGTGCGGCACGAGGAGTCAGCCGCCGACGGCGACGCCGTCCACGCCGTCGACCAGGGCGGCCAGCGCCGACGCGAGCCGGGACAGCCCCGGCCCGGCAGGACCGCCGGGCTCCGTCATGTACGTGTCCCGGCGGATCTCCACCATCAGCGCCCCGACCCGCGGGTCCTTCCCGTAGAACTCCAGTGGTACGTAAGCCCCGCTGAAGGGGCTGTCGAGTCCCGTCTCCCCGCACCCGGCGAACGCCTCGCGGGCCAGTTCCGCGAGCCCGGTCGGCGTGTGGAAGGCGTCGGTGCCCACACAGACCGGCGGCCGTGGGCCCGCGCCGTGCAGCTCGTAGGGCAGCCGCTCGGTGGGGTAGGAGTGGACGTCGATCACGACGGCCCGTCCGGTGGCGGCGAGCCGGTCGCGCACCGCCTCGGTCATCGCCCGCGCGTACGGCCGGAAACAGCGGTCGAGCAGCGGCTCGGGGTCGGTGTCCTCGCGGCGCAGGGGAGCGCGGTGTGTGGTCCGGGTGTAGACGGCGCCCATCCCGACGGAGCGCATCTCCTCCCGCTCGTCCGGGAACCGCTCGGGGTCGACGACCAGCCGGGACAGCCGGTTGACGAACCGCCAGGGGGTGGCACCGGCCAGCTCCGCCGCGGCCCGTGCGATCTCGGCCGTGTGCGCGTCGACGATGTGGTCGAGCTCCCGCTCCAGCGCCGCGTCGTCCAGCACGATGCCCTCGCGCACGTCGGCCGGTATCTCCCGTGCGGAGTGCGGCACATGAAGGATCACCGGGGAGTTCTCGGCACCGGGCAGGAGCTCGAAGGACGGTGCGGCAGGGGTCATGGGCTGCTCCCGGGGCGTTGTCAGTGGCGTGCTGCATGATCGAAGGTGCCACATTCGAGCGACGACCAGAGGGCGGGGGCCGCATGCCCATCAGCAACGAGCAGGTGATCGCGCATCCGTTTCTGCGGGGCCTGTACCCGGGACGACCACTACCCGACCGGGTGGTGGACCGGGGCAGGGAGATCCTGCTGCGCCTGTGCGAGCGCATCGAGACGGAGTGTCCGGCGGACCTGGCCGCGCTGTACGTCCTGACCCAGGCGGCCACCAACGAGTTCAACGACCTGCAGGCCGAGTTCGAGGCGGCCGACAGCGACATCGAGACCGTGGCCCGCGAGGAGATAGCCGAGGACTTCGGGTTCGTCGCCGACGCGTACGGCTTCGCCGACGCGGATGTGGAGGAGCTGATCGCGACGCGGGACTGGTGAGCCTCTCCCAGGGGCGATCACCCGGAGCCGGTCGGCTGACGCTGAGGTACGTGACACGGGTGCCTCGGCGGATTCGCCATTGCTGTCCCGCACTTCCTGGGCCGGGGCCCAGCCGCCCGCGCAGCCCCCGGCCCCGCCTGGAAATGCCCCCGCCCCGGTCGGGGGTGCCGACCGGGGCGGGGTTCCTTACAGGGGCGGCTGGTGGGCCGCAGGCGTGACGCGTCAGCTCAGGGACGCGAGCGCCTCGTTCCACGTGGCCGACGGGCGCATGATCGCGTCCGCCTTGGCCTTCTCCGGCTTGTAGTAGCCGCCGATGTCGGCCGGGGAGCCCTGGACGGCGATCAGCTCGTCGACGATCTTCTGCTCGTTGGCGGCGAGCGTCTCGGCGATCGGGGCGAAGGCCTTGGCCAGGTCGGCGTCGTCGGTCTGCCGGGCCAGCTCCTGCGCCCAGTACAGGGACAGGTAGAAGTGGCTGCCGCGGTTGTCGATGCCGCCGACGCGACGGGTCGGGGACTTGTCCTCGTTGAGGAAGGTCGCCGTGGCGCGGTCGAGGGTGTCGGCGAGGACCTGGGCGCGGGCGTTGCCGGTGGTCTTGCCGTACTGCTCGAGGGCCGGGACCAGGGCGAAGAACTCACCGAGCGAGTCCCAGCGCAGGTAGTTCTCCTTGAGCAGCTGCTGGACGTGCTTCGGTGCGGAACCGCCGGCGCCCGTCTCGAACAGGCCGCCGCCCGCCATCAGCGGGACGACCGACAGCATCTTGGCGCTGGTGCCCAGCTCCAGGATGGGGAAGAGGTCGGTGAGGTAGTCACGCAGGACGTTGCCGGTCACCGAGATGGTGTTCTCACCGCGGCGGATGCGCTCCACCGACAGCTTGGTGGCCTCGACGGGGGACAGGATGCGGATGTCCAGGCCCTCCGTGTCGTGCTCCGGCAGGTAGGCCTTGACCTTGGCGATCAGGTTGGCGTCGTGCGCGCGGTTCTCGTCCAGCCAGAACACGGCCGGGTCGCCGGTGGCGCGGGCGCGGGTGACGGCCAGCTTCACCCAGTCCCTGATCGGGGCGTCCTTGGCCTGGCAGGCGCGGAAGATGTCGCCGGCGGAGACGGTCTGCTCCAGGACGACATTGCCGCCCTGGTCGACCAGGCGGACGGTACCCGTGGTCGGGATCTCGAAGGTCTTGTCGTGGGAGCCGTACTCCTCGGCCTTCTGCGCCATCAGACCGACGTTCGCGACGGAGCCCATGGTGGACGGGTCGTAGGCGCCGTTGGCCCGGCAGTCCTCGATGACGGCCTGGTAGACACCGGAGTAGGAGGAGTCCGGCAGCACCGCGAGGGTGTCGGCCTCCTGGCCGTCCGGGCCCCACATGTGGCCGGAGGTGCGGATCATGGCCGGCATCGAGGCGTCGACGATGACGTCGGACGGCACGTGCAGGTTGGTGATGCCCTTGTCGGAGTCGACCATCGCCAGGGCCGGGCCCTCGGCGAGCTCGGCCTCGAAGGATGCCTTGATCTCGGCGCCCTCCGGCAGGGCCTCGACGCCCTTGAGGATGCCGCCCAGACCGTCGTTCGGGGTCAGACCGGCCGCGGCGAACGTCTCGCCGTACTTCGCGAACGTCTTCGGGAAGAAGGCGCGCACCACGTGACCGAAGACGATGGGGTCGGAGACCTTCATCATTGTGGCCTTCAGGTGCACGGAGAACAGGACGCCCTCCGCCTTGGCGCGGGCGACCTGCGCGGTCAGGAACTCGCGCAGCGCGGCGACGCGCATCACGGAGGCGTCGACGACCTCGCCCTCGAGGACCGGTACCGACTCGCGCAGGACGGTGGTGGAGCCGTCGTCGCCCTTGAGCTCGATGCGCAGCGAACCGGCCTCGGAGATCACCACGGACTTCTCGGTGGAGCAGAAGTCGTCCGTGTCCATGGTCGCCACGTTGGTCTTGGAGTCGGGGCTCCAGGCGCCCATGCGGTGCGGGTGGGTCTTGGCGTAGTTCTTGACCGAGGCGGGGGCGCGGCGGTCGGAGTTGCCCTCGCGCAGGACCGGGTTGACCGCGGAGCCCTTGATCTTGTCGTAGCGGGCGCGGATCTCGCGCTCCTCGTCGGTCTTCGGGTCGTCCGGGTAGTCCGGCAGGGCGTAGCCCTTGCCCTGCAGCTCGGCGATGGCGGCCCTGAGCTGCGGGATCGACGCCGAGACGTTCGGCAGCTTGATGATGTTGGCCTCGGGGGTCCTGGCCAGCGCGCCCAGCTCGGACAGCGCGTCGGGGATGCGCTGGTCCTCGTTCAGGTACTCCGGGAACACGGCGATGATGCGCCCGGCCAGTGAGATGTCGCGGGTGTCGACCGCGACACCGGCCTGCGAGGCATACGCCTGGATCACCGGCAGGAACGAATGCGTCGCCAGGGCCGGGGCCTCGTCTGTGTAGGTGTAGATGATGGTCGAGTCAGTCACCGGGTGCTCCGCTCCACGTCTGCAACATTGCTCGACATCAAGATATCTCGTGACCGCCCCCGACTCGACAGGGGCCCGCGACTCGAAAGATCGGGGTCCGGGAGAGGAGCCATGCCGCTTCGGAGCGTACGGTCACCGCCCCACGGACCCCGCGAGCCTCCCGGCCGCTACTCGAAGGCGGCCGGGCTCGATGTCAGGTCGTCGGCGTTGCGCTGCTGCGGAATGACCACCGAGCCCTGCTGCAGCGCCACCGTCCGGGTGGGGGACGGGATGCGGATGCCCTCCTCGCGGTAGCGGCGGTGCAGGCGCTTGATGAACTCGTGCTTGATCCGGTACTGGTCGCTGAACTCGCCCACGCCGAGGATCACCGTGAAGCCGATCCGGGAGTCCCCGAAGGTGTGGAAGCGGATGGCGGGCTCGTGGTCCGGCAGTGCGCCGGTGATCTCGGTCATCGTCTCGGCGATGACCTCGGTCGTGACGCGCTCGACCTGGTCGAGATCGCTGTCGTAGCTCACGCCCACCTGCACCAGGATGGTCAGCCGCTGCTCGGGCCGGGTGAAGTTGGTCATGTTCGTCTTCGCGAGCTCCCCGTTGGGGACGACCACCAGGTTGTTGGAGAGCTGGCGGACGGTCGTCTGACGCCAGTTGATGTCCACGACGTACCCCTCCTCGCCGCTGCTCAGCCGGATGTAGTCGCCCGGCTGGACGGTCTTGGAGGCGAGGATGTGGATGCCCGCGAAGAGATTGGCGAGGGTGTCCTGGAGGGCCAGCGCGACCGCCAGACCACCGACACCCAGGGCGGTGAGCAGGGGCGCTATGGAGATGCCCAGCGTCTGCAGCACCACCAGGAAGCCGATCGCCATCACCAGCACCCGGGTGATGTTGACGAAGATCGTGGCCGAACCGGCGACGCCGGAGCGGGACTGGGTGACCGACTGCACCAGACCGGCGATCACCCGGGCCGCCGACACGGTCACCGCGAAGATGAGCAGCACCTGGAGGATCTGGTTGGTGTGGTGCTGGACCGTTCTGGTCAGCGGCAGCACCGCCGCCGCGGCGGCCGCACCGCCCGCGATCGCCGCCCAGGGCACGACGGTGCGCAGCGCGTCCACCATCACGTCGTCGCCGCTCCAGCGGGTCCGCTTGGCGTGCTTGGCCAGCCAGCGCAGCAGCGTGCGCGACAGGAAGGCCGCCAGCAGACCGGCCGCCAGGGCGACGCCGGCGAGGATCAGATCGTCCAGGGTCAGCGCACGGTTCACTGGTCACCTCCGGGTCGGGAAGCTGCGGCGGACGGGGCCGCCGACGGCCGGATGTGAAGTCTCGTCACGATGTCACCTGCTCGTTGCGGGGATGTGCGGTCGCACCGGGCCGTACGGCGTCGTCGACCGGCGCGACCGCTCATCCTGCCGTATCCGGCACGGGAGTTCGCACCCCGTCCGGCACCGAGGAGCAGACGACCCGTCCCGAACGGAGCGTCATCGGCACCGGGTTCGCAACACCCGCATCCCGCAGATCGCAGCTCACAACTCACAACTCACAACTCAGTGAACGAACCGTGCCGTCCCGTACCCCCGGCGAACCGTGCCGCGCCCTCCAACGCCTCCGCCAGGACGTCCGTTCCGTACCGGAGTTCACCCCGCATCGCCGTCGGCCCGTCCAGCCCGTCCTGGTCGAGGACCGAGGCCCGGTCGCCGCGCAGGCACGCCTGGGGGAAGCGGGCGACCGCCGCCGCCAGCTCCTCCGCCTCCTGGCGGGCCCGGCCCGTGGGCACGAGCCGGTTGGCCAGCCCGATGTCGTACGCCTCCCGGGCCGGTACCGGGCGGCCGGTGAGGATCATGTCCATCGCCCGGGAGGTGCCGATCAGCCGGGGCAGCCGTACCGTGCCGCCGTCGATGAGCGGGACGCCCCAGCGGCGGCAGTACACGCCGAACACCGCGTCCTCCTCCGCGACCCTGAGATCACACCACAGGGCGAGTTCCAGACCCCCGGCGACGGCGTGCCCGGCGACCGCCGCGATCACCGGCTTGGACAGCCGCAGCCGGGTCGGGCCCATCGGTCCGTCGCCGTCCTCCGCCACCCGGTTGCCCCGGTCCGTGCCCATCGCCTTCAGGTCCGCGCCCGCGCAGAACGTGCCGCCCTCACCCCACAGCACCGCCACCCGGGCGTTGTCGTCGGCCTCGAAGGCCCGGAAGGCCGCGGCGAGTTCCGCCGCCGTCGGGCCGTCCACGGCGTTGCGGACCTCCGGCCGGGACAGCACGACCGTGGTGATGTGATCCTTGCGCTCCAGACGTACGGGCACGGGTGACGCTCCTTCCTCGGGCGCCGCCCTCGGACGCCCCCTCGGGTCGAAGGAGCACTCTGCCTCAGATGACCTTCAGCCGCACCAGCGCGCCCAGCGTCAGGGCACCCGGTACCAGCGGCACCCAGACCGTGATGATCCGGTAGGCGAGCACCACCGCGGTGGCGACCGCCGCCGGGCCGCCCGCCGCCACCAGCGCCACGATCAGCGCCGCCTCCACGGAACCGAGGCCGCCCGGGGTGGGCACCAGCGCCACCGCGACCGTCGCGGCCAGATACGCCAGCGCCATGTGGGCGGGCGGCACCGGCAGCCCGAGGGCCTGCCCCACCGCGGCGAGACCGGCGGCCTGCAGCGCGGGAAACGCCAGGGAGCCGCCCCACAGGGCCAGCGCCCGGGTGGGCCGGGCGTGCACCGACCGGGCCTCGCCCAGCGCGGTGCGCAGGAAGGAGTGCACGGCCCTGCGCAGCCGTCGTACGAACATGAGCGCGCACGCCGCGACCAGCAGCAGGGCACCGGCGCCGAGGAGCAGCGGGCCCAGGGTCCCGTGCGGCAGCAGGGTGCCGAGCCGCAGCGCGTCCGGAAAGGCGATCAGCAGGGCCGCCAGCAGGGACAGCCGGCCGACGCTCTCCGCCAGGAGATACAGCGCGAGCGCCGACGAGGAACGGGCGAGCGGAACGCCGCACACCGTCATGAACCGCAGATTCACGGCGCTCGCGCCCAGCCCGGTGGGCAGCAGGTGGTTCGCCGCGCCCGCCGCGAACTGCGTGGCCAGCAGCCGCCGTTTCGGCAGCGCCTGCACCACCGCGCCCTGCCGGGTGATCGCGGCGGCCACCCAGGTCAGACAGGTGGCACCGCCCGCCGCCAGCAGCCACGGCCAGGAGGCCGTCCGCAGATGACCGAAACCCTCGGCGAGCACGGAGCGGTGCCGCACCGCGGCCACGGTGACGAGCACGAGCGGCACCAGGCACAGGACCTGGCGGACGGGGACGCGTCGGGGGAACCGTCCCTGGGGGAGCTGGGGAAGTTGTACCGCTGTCACATCCGGAGAGGTTTTCCGTGCCGTGCCAACGGCGGGTGGCCGAATCGCGGACGGCGGCTTACGGACGGAAAGCGGCTGAGGGGGGAGAGTCATCGGGGCCTTAGAGCGGGGGGATGTCCATCGGGCATTGACCTCAACGAAGCTTGAGGTCTTACGTTCTCTCCCATGAGCATGGAGACCACAGCCTGGACACAGCTGCACAGCGTGATGACCGCCCAGCAGGAGCGCCGCCCGTTCGCGCGGGCCACGCTGCGCCGCATCGCCGCGTTCGCCCGCCCGCACCGCCGCCGCATCGTGTGGTTCGTGCTGCTCGGCGTGGTGACCGCGCTGCTCGCCGTCGCGACCCCCGTGCTCGCCGGACGCGTCGTGGACGCGATCGTGTCGCACGGCGAGCCGGGCAGGGTCGTCCGCCTCGCGCTGCTCATCGCGCTGATCGCGGTGGCCGAGGCGGCGCTCGGCATTCTCGGCCGGCGGCTGTCGGCGACGCTCGGGGAGGGACTCATCCTGGACCTCCGGACGGCTGTGTTCGATCATGTGCAGCGCATGCCGGTCGCGTTCTTCACACGCACTCGTACGGGAGCGCTCGTCAGTCGTCTCAACAACGATGTGATCGGCGCGCAGCGGGCGTTCAGCAACACGCTCTCGGGCGTGGTCAGCAATGTGGTCACGCTGCTGCTCACCCTGGTCGTCATGCTCACCCTGTCCTGGCAGATCACGCTGCTGGCGCTGGTGCTGCTCCCGGTGTTCGTGATCCCCGCGCGCCGGATGGGCAGCCGGATGGCCCGTATGCAGCGGGAGGCGGCGGCGCTCAACGCGGCGATGGGCACCCGGATGACCGAGCGCTTCTCGGCCCCCGGCGCCACCCTGGTCAAGCTGTTCGGCCGCCCGGAGGAGGAGTCGGCCGAGTTCGCGGCCCGCGCCGCCCGGGTGAGGGACATCGGCATCCGTACGGCGACCGCCCAGACGGTGTTCATGACCGCGCTGACCCTGGTGTCCTCGCTGGCCCTCGCCCTGGTGTACGGCCTGGGCGGCTGGTACGCCCTGCGCGGCAGCCTGCAACCGGGCGCGGTCGTGTCGCTGGCGCTGCTGCTGACCCGGCTGTACGCGCCGCTCACCGCGCTCGCCGGGGCCCGCGTCGAGGTGATGAGCGCGATGGTCAGCTTCGAGCGGGTCTTCGAGGTGCTCGACCTGAAGCCGCTGATCGAGGAGCGACCGGACCCGGAGGAAGTGCCCGAGGGGCCGGTGGCGGTCGAGTTCGAGGACGTCCGCTTCGGCTACCCGTCCGCCGACAAGGTCTCCCTGGCCTCCCTGGAGGAGGTCGCCACCCTCGACACCCGCGGTGGCGCCGAGGTCCTGCACGGGGTCTCCTTCCGCGCCGAACCCGGGCAGACGGTCGCCCTGGTCGGTTCCTCCGGCGCCGGGAAGTCCACGATCGCCGCCCTGCTCCCGCGCCTGTACGACGTCGACGAGGGCGCCGTCCGCCTCGGCGGCACCGACGTACGCGATCTGAGCGCCGCCGCGCTGCGCGCCACCCTCGGCATGGTCACCCAGGACGGCCACCTCTTCCACGACTCCGTCCGCGCCAACCTCCTGCTGGCCCGCCCCACGGCCACCGACGAGGAACTGTGGGAGGCACTCGGCCGCGCCCGCCTCGACGACGTCGTACGGTCCCTGCCCGACGGCCTGGACACGGTGGTCGGGGAACGCGGCTACCGCCTCTCCGGGGGCGAGCGCCAGCGCATGACCATCTCCCGCCTGCTGCTGGCCCGCCAGCGCGTCGTCATCCTCGACGAGGCCACCGCCCATCTGGACAACACCTCGGAGGCGGCCGTCCAGGAGGCCCTGACCGAGGCGCTGGCCGATCGGACCGCCGTCGTCATCGCCCACCGCCTGTCCACGGTCCGAGCGGCGGACGTGATCCTGGTCGTCGAGGCCGGCCGCATCGTGGAGCGGGGCACGCACGAGGAGCTCCTGGCGGCCGGCGGCCGCTACGCGGAACTGCACCGCACCCAGTTCGAGAAGCAGGCCGCGGAGGTCACGACGCCCTGAACGGCAACCGGGTCGAGCCGGCCCGCGCCGTAACGGATGCGGGCCTGCAGCTCGTTGGGCGCCTCGGACGGGGCCGCACACTCGTGGCAGTGCCCTGCCGTGTCGCCCGGCGCCCGCTCGGACAGCCGCTCCGTCGAGGTGCAAGCCGTAGCCGGTCGGTACCCACCAGGCCGACCGTGTGCCGGTCGACTCCCATGAAGGCCCAGGCCCAGGCACGGCGCCACGCGCGGATGCCCTGGCCGGCCTGCCGCCGCCGAGCGGCCGACGGACGGATCGTGCCGGCCGCGGACGTGTCCCACTGGCTTCGGCCGGGCGCCCCCACCCGCGACGAGCGGCTCTTCTGCCACGTCCATGGACGCGGAAACCGCAGCAGCGACCGGCTCGGGCCCGGCCGGCACCCCGGACATGGCCGCCGACGGCCTGCCCTCGGTGGAGGACCGCACGGCCGGGTCCGCGGGCCGCGCCGGTCAGCCGCCGAACGTCGGTGTCGCCTGCTCCGCCCAGATGACCTTGCCGTCCTTGGTGTAGCGCGTGCCCCAGCGCTTGGCGAACCGGGCCACGAGGAAGAGGCCCCGTCCGCCCTCGTCCGTGCTGGCCGCGTAGCGCAGATGCGGCGAGGTGCTGCTGTGGTCCCAGACCTCGCAGATGAGCGCGCGGTCGCGAATCAACCGCGCCTTGATCGGTCCTGTGGCGTGGCGCATGGCGTTGGTGATCAGTTCGCTGCAGATCAGCTCCGTGGTGTCCACGAGGTCCTCCAGCTCCCACTCCATGAGCCGGGCGGAGACAGCCGCGCGTACGCGGCGAACGGCGGCAGGGTCGCACTCCACGTCCCACTCGGCGACGTGCCCGGGCCCCAGCACCCGCGTACGGGCGACGAGCAGCGCGATGTCGTCGCTCTGGAGCTCCGGGAGCAGGGCGTCGAGCACGGCGTCGCAGGTCTCCTCGGGCGACCGGTCCGCGCACGCCAGCGTCTCGCGCAGCAGCCGGAGCCCGGTGTCGACGTCCAGGTCGCGGCGCTCGACGAGGCCGTCGGTGAACAGGACGAGCCTGCTGCCCTCGGCCAGACGCAACTCGGCGCACTCGAAGGGCAGTCCGCCGATGCCGAGGGGAAGGCAGGACGGCACGTCCAGGAACTCCACCGTCCCGTCGGGCTGTATGAGCGCGGGCGCCAGGTGGCCGGCGCTGGCGATGGCACAGCTGCCGGACACGGAGTCGTAGACCGCGTACAGGCAGGTGGCGCCGGTGACGGTGGTCCGGTCGCCGGCCGCGATCGCGTCCTGGTCGATGAGGGTGACCAACTCGTCGAGATGGCTGAGGAGTTCGTCGGGCGGCAGGTCCAGGGGGGTGGAGAAGTTGTGCACGGCGGTGCGCAGCTGCCCCATGGTGGCCGCGGCATGCAGTCCGTGCCCGACGATGTCGCCCATGACCAGCGCCACCCTGGCGCCCGGCAGCGGGATGACGTCGAACCAGTCGCCGCCGACCGCCTGCGCGGGGAGGTAACGGGAAGCGACCTCGACGGCGTTCTGTTCGGGCAGCGCGCGGGGCAGCAGTCTCCGCTGCAGTGCCACGGCCAAGCCGTGCTCGCGGGTGTAGCGGCGTGCGTTGTCGAGGGACACGGCGGCTCGGGTGGCCAGTTCGGCCGCTAGGGAGAGATCGTCCTGATCGAAGGGCTCGGGCTTCTCCGAGCGCCAGAAGTGGACGACGCCCAGCAGCACGCCACGGGCGGACAGCGGTGCCGTGATGAGCGAATGGATCCCGTAGTCGATGATGCGGGAGCCCCGCGCGGGGTCCACCTCCTGCCATCGCGTGGCATCGCGCAGACGAGGCACCAGGACCGCCTGCCCGCTCTCGGCGCTGTGGGCCTGAGGCGAGGACGGCCCGTAGGCGATCAGGTCGCCGACGGTGAAGAAGGGAGCGTCGTCGCGGATACCGCTGACGGCCGCGCGCCGCATCCGCTTACTGCCGGTGCCCATGCCGTTCATCGCCGGTTCCTCGTCGCTCAGCACGGACTCGGCCAGGTCGACGGTGACGTAGTCGGCGAAGCGCGGAACCGCGACCTGCGTCAGCTCTTCGGCTGTACGGGTCACATCGAGGGTGGTGCCGATGCCGCCGGTCGCGTCGTAGAGCAACTTCAGCCGCCACCGGACCAGCTCGACCCTCTGCGAGGCCTCGCCGATCATCTCCATCACTTCATCGGTGCCGACCTCCTCCTCTCCGGCCACCGCGGCGACCGCAAGCCGCGCGGACGCGGTACCCACCGAACCGGCGAGCTGGGCTTCCGCGTGATGGACGAGCTCCGGCGGCGCTTCGGCTGCCAGCGAGTCGGGCCTCCTTCCAGAGTAGGAGCGCAACGCCCGCTGGGCGCCCTCCCGCCCGAGGAAGCGCTCCAGCAGGGTCTGCAGTTCGCCGACCGTGGCACGGACCTGCCAGCGCCGCTCCCTGACAGGCTCTTCGAGGATTTCGACGAACTGTTCCGCCTGTGCCCGCTCGGCGGCGTCCGGTCGGTCCACGAGGGAGACCGCGACATACGCGCCGAAGTTCAGCAGTGCACTCCAGAACATCGCATGGCTGATCGGGTCCATCCCCGACATGCCGAACAGCTGCTGCGGCCGGAGCAGCCCAATGCCGAGCGGGCCCTCCCGCAAGAAGGAAGGAGACAGCAACCCGGCATCGGCGAAGGTCGGCAGCACCAGGGTGTACGCCCACACGGCGAACCCCGCCACCAGGCCGGCCAGCACGCCCCGGCGGGTACCGCCCTTCCAGAACAGGCCGCCCAGGATGGCGGGCGCGAACTGTGCCACAGCCGCGAACGACACCAGGCCGATCGACACCAACGCCGTCTGCTCGCCCGCAACCCGAAAGTACGCGTACCCGAGCAGCAGGACCAGCACGATGGTCGCCCGGCGAATGCCCAGCACCAGCCCGGCGAGGTTGTCCCGGTGCGCGAGCCGGGACTTGCTGCGCAGCAGCAGCGGCATCACGAGTGAGTTGGACACCATGGTGCTGAGTGCGGTCGTCTCGACGATGACCATGCTGGTGGCCGCGCTGAGGCCGCCGATGAAGACGAGCAGTGCGAGTGCCTGCTGGCCTCCGGCCATCGGCAGGGTCAGCACATAAGTGTCGGCGTCGACGCCCTTTCCGAACCGCAGAAGCCCGCCGGCCGCGATCGGAAGTACGAAGATGCTGATCGCGAGTAGGTACAGCGGGAACAGCCACATCGCCCGTTTGAGGTGCCTCTCGTCGACGTTCTCGACAACGCTGATCTGCCACTGCCGGGGCAGCAGCACGATCGCCAGCATGGACAGCACCGTGAGCCAGACCCACATGCCGTAGCCGGTCTGCTCGCGCAGCGTGAACAGGGTGGTGAGACCGGCGTCCGCGGCCCGGGAGAACAGGTCGTGGAGCCCCCCGAACATCCAGAAGGTCACAAAAATCCCGGCCGAGAGGAACGCCACGAGCTTGACGACGGACTCGAACGCGATGGCGGCGACCATGCCCTCGTGGCGTTCGGTGGCGTCCAGATGACGGGTGCCGAAGACGATGGTGAACGCGGCGAGCACCAGCGCCGCGTACAACCCGGTGTCCTGGAACAACGGGATATGGCTCAGCTTCGGGACGGAGGTGACCTCGGGGTGCCGCCGAATGATCGCAAAGGTGATGGAGACCGCCTTGAGCTGCAGCGAGATGTAGGGAACAACCCCCACCACAGCGATGATCGTCACCAGACACCCCAGCGCGGTGCTCTTGCCATAGCGGGCCGAGACGAAGTCGGCCAGCGAGGTGACCCGGTGCCGGTGGCTTATCCGGATGATTCTGCGCAGCACCAGCCAGCCCAGCGCGAGCATGAGCGTCGGCCCCAGGTAGATCGGCAGGAAGCCGACTCCAGCCCTGGCGGCCCAGCCCACGCTGCCGTAGTACGTCCACGAGGTGGCGTACACGCCGAAGGACAGCGCGTAGATCGTGGCATTGTTGATGATGCTCCGACCGGAATCCGCCCGCCGGTCACCATAGAAGGCCACAGCGAAGAGCAGGCCGAGGTACCCGGCCGAAACAGCGACGACGAACCAGGTCTGGAGCACGGCCTACCTCGATCTGCCGCCGATCACGGCGACCAGACCGATCACGATCGCCCAGACGAGAAACAGGTAAGCCGCGAGAACGGGGACGCCGAGGACCTGGCCCATGTGATCGAACCGCGCCAAGAACGGTGGAACGATCAGCACGAACCCCACCGCCGCTACGGCCGTCAGGCGCAGACAGAGCTGCTCGTCGTCTCGCGACTCCGCCATGAGCCGCCTCCACATCCTCGATGTCAGGCTTTGCGACGTGCGCCCGAATTTGGCCGATGTCATACCGCGGCGTCGATCGGCGCCGTAGTGACGCGCCCTCTGCTCAGTTCAACACGGCACCGAGACGCCCGCCACCTCGCTACCGTCCACTTCACCAACGCACCCGGTCCGTGTCGGTGCCCGTTCACCGCACACCTGATGGGCGACGGGGACCGCCCCAGCTAGCCGGAGACGGCCTTCGCCCAGCCCTGGTTGACCGTCTCCCTCGCCTTCTCCAGTTGCGCGTCCGTCGGGAACTGCGGTGTTCCCTCGACCGTCGGCAGTCGTGCAGCGGCTGCCTTGTCGAGGGTGCCGTCCCGCCCCATGGCGTCCATGAGTACTGGGCGGGCAAAGGCGCGCAGCCGGAGGTTCTGGCCCTCTGGGCTGAAGAGGTACTCCTGCCACAGCCGGGCAGCCGCCGGGTGCGGGGCGTTCTTGTTGATCGCCAGGGCGAGATACTGGGCGAAGCTGCCGTCGAAGGGGATCGCGACCTGCCAGTTCACGCCTTTGTCGCGGAGTTGGTCGGTGTAGTGGAGGTTGATGTAGTCCCAGTTGATGCTGATGGGGGTCCGGCCGTCCTCGACCGTTGCCGAGTTGGAGTTGAGGGGGTTGAAGTTGCCGTTCCTCTTGAGTTCGGCGAAGAAGTCGAGACCGGGCTGGATGTCGTCGAACGACCCGCCGTTCGCCAGCGCGGCCGCGTAGACGCTGTCGAAGGCGGTCGCCGACCGTGGCGGGTCGCCTTCGAGCGCCACCATGCCCTTGTGATCGGGCTTCAGAAGATCGGCGAACGTTGCCGGGCAGACCTTGACCCGGTTGGCGTCGCAGCCGATGGAGATGTAGCCCCCGTAGTTGTTGTACCAGCGGGCCTTCGAGTCCTTCTGATTGCCGGGAATCGCATCGTAAGCGGCTACTTTGTACGGCGCGAGCAGATTCCGCGCCGCGGCGTTTCGCGCGAACGTATCGCCCACGTCGATCACGTCGGGTGCTGTCGGTCGGTTCCCGCTCTTCCTCAGGGCGTCGATCTCGTCCTCGCTGTGGCCCAGCGGATCCTCGACCGTGACCCTGATCCGGTACTTCTTCTCGAAGCCGTCGATCAGGCCGCCGTAGTTGGCCCAGTCACGCGGCAGCGCGATCGCTCTGAGCGTGCCCTCCTGTTTCGCTGCGGAGATCAGTGCGCGCATGCCGCCCACGTTCTCGGCGGACGTAGCCACTGACGGCTCCGCCGGTGTGGCGGGCGGTGTGTTCTCGCAAGCGCTCAGGCCCAGTGCCACGAGAGCGAAGCAGCCGAAGACCGCCGCTGCTCGGGCACACGGTGTGGTCACGACTGCTCCCGGGCGTGGGGTGTGAGGTGGTCACCTCAAGCGGCTGCCGACAGCACTACTGGGCCCGGATCGGCCGTCCTTCGGCTGTGCCTCCCGGCTTCCTCGGGTCCACTGCGCCGACGAAGTGGTCATAGAGGTCAGGGTACCCGGCCGCCTCGATGGCGGAATGTCGACCGGAAGCGTGCGATCAGCATCTTTACCCGGCTGGACGAGGGCTCCGTACGCCCCGAGCCGCAGCCGCACCCATGCGGGCGCGCGGGCGTGCACGACGGTGGAGGGACGGAACGCACGCGCTCACCTCACAGCGCCGTGTCGTCCCATTGGCCGAGCAGGACCTCGTCGAGTCCTTCCGCCTCCGGCGTGGCGCCGCCGTGGAGGGACTGTTCGGCCCAGATGACTTTGCCGGTGGGCGTGTAGCGGGTCCCCCAGCGTTCGGAGAACCGGGCCACCAGGAAGAGCCCGCGGCCGCCTTCGTCGGTGACTTTCGCCCGGCGCAGCCGTGGCGAGGTGCTGCTGCCGTCGGAGACCTCGAAGATCAGGCTGCCCGCGCCGGGGGTGCTGATCGGCACGGTGCGCAGCAGCCGGACGGCGATGGGCTCGGCGCCGTAGCGGATGGCGTTGGTGATCAGCTCGCTGAGGACGACTTCGGCGGTGAAGGCGACCTGCTCCAGCCCCCAATCCGTCAGCCGACGGGCGCAGGCGGTGCGCACCGGGGCCACCGCCGCCGGGTCACGGGGCACGTCCCACTCGGCGACCTGCTCCGGTCCGAGTCGGTGCGTGCGGGCCACCAGCAGCGCGATGTCATCCCTGGGCCGGTCGGACAGCATGGCCTCCATCACCGCCGCGCAGGTGGCCTCCGGCGTGAGGCTCGGCCCTGTCAGAGCATCGCGCAGAGCCTCCAGACCGACGTCCGGGTCTCGGACGCGGTCCTCGATCAGTCCGTCGGTGTAGAGCACCAGTCGGGAACCCTCGGGCACGGTGAGCTCGGCGGTCTCGACTGGCAGGCCGGCTCCGAGTCCCAGGGGCGGGGAGACGGGCAGCTGAGGGAAGTAGACGGTCCCGTCGGGCCGGACCACCGCCGGTCCCGGATGGCCGGCGGTGGCGACGGCCAGTCGCCCGGAAGTGGGGTCAT
This sequence comes from Streptomyces sp. HUAS 15-9, assembly GCF_025642155.1. Taxonomy (NCBI): domain Bacteria; kingdom Bacillati; phylum Actinomycetota; class Actinomycetes; order Kitasatosporales; family Streptomycetaceae; genus Streptomyces; species Streptomyces qianjiangensis. The sequence continues at coordinate 7,745,989 of NZ_CP106798.1, forward strand.
AGACGGCGTATTGGCAGGTCGCCCCGGTGATCATCCCCTGTCCGTCCTCCGCGGCGACCTCCTCGGCGTCGATCTGCGCCACCAGCTCGTCCAGTCGGCCCAGCAGCTCCTCCACGGGCATGTCCAGGCCGGCGAAGTTGCGCACAGCGGTGCGCAGTCGGCCCATGGTCGCCGCGGCGTGCAGACCGTGGCCGACGACATCGCCCACGACCAGTGCCACCCGGGTACCGGACAGCGGGATGACGTCGAACCAGTCCCCGCCCACCCCGCTCCGGGCCGGCAGGTAGCGGTAGGCCACGTCGAGGGCGGACTGCTCGGGCAGCCCGCGTGGCAGCAGGCTGTGCTGCAGGGTGACGGCCATGGCGTGTTCGCGGGTGTAGCGGCGGGCGTTGTCGATGCACACAGCCGCCCGGGCGGCCAGCTCCTCGGCGAAGGACACGTCGTCGTCCTCGAACGACGGGGAGCCCTTCGCACGCCAGAAGTCCACCGCTCCCAGCACCACGCCGCGGGCCCGCAACGGAACCACGAGCATCGAGTGGATGCCGTGGTCGAGGATCCGCCGGGCACGTTCGGGGTGCTGGTCCCGCCAGCCGTCGGAGGCGCTCAGTTCCCCGACCAGGACCGGCCTGCCGTCGGCCATCGCCGTGGAGACGGGGTGGCCCGGGACGAACCGGATCAGCTCGCCGACGGGGTGGAGGAGATGGTCCTCCTCCAGACCGGCGACGGCGCTGCGGCGCAACTCGGTGATCCCGGCGGTCGCACCGGAGGACTCCTCGCCGCGCAGGACCGGGTCCAGCAGTTCGACGGTGACGATGTCGGCGAACCGGGGCACCGCCACCTCGGCCAGTTCCTCGGCCGTGCGCTTCACATCGAGCGTGGTGCCGATCCGCAGCCCGGCGTCGTAGAGCCAGTTCAACCGTTCGCGCGCCACCTCCGCCCGGCCGGAGAGGGCCCGCAGCTCGGTGGTGTCCCGGAGCGTCACCACGCTGCCGACCGGTCCGTGAGGTGCGGTGAGCCGCTTGCTGACCGCGAGCAGCCGGTCGGCCGCCAGGTGCACCTCGTCGGTTGCGGGGCGGTCGGAGGCCAGCAGCCCGGCGAGGTCCTCGTCCAGGCCCAGATCGGTGATGTCTCGCCGCTCCGCGTCCGCCGGCAGGTCCAGGAGCCGTCGTGCCTCGTCGTTGGCCAGCAGCAGCCGGCCGTCCCCGCCGATGATCAGCACTCCTTCCCGCACCGCGTGCAGCACCGCGTCGTGGTGCTCGTACATCCGGGTCATCTCAGCCGGCCCCAGCCCGTGGGTCTGCCGTCGCAACCGTCGGCTCACCAGGCCCGACCCGCCTGCGGCGACGACGAGGGCCATGACGGCGCCGCCGAAGAGGACCGGCAGCTGTGTGTTCAGCCTGTGCTGCACCTTCTCGACCGTGACGGGCACGGCGACGATGGCGACGACCGAGCCGTCAGGGCCCCTGACGGGGACCGCCGAGATCACGGAGAGCCCCAGGGACCCCTGGAAGGTACTCGTGAAGGGCTTGCCCGTCGCCGCCTGCGCGTAAGGCCCGATGGTGTGTTTCCCGATCTGACGGGGGTCGCTGTGGGTGAGAGTGATCCCGTTCAGTCCGTACACGATGATGGCGTCGACGCCTGCGGCCTTCCGGGCCGCTTCCGCGCGCGGTTCCAGCACCGCGGTCGGGTTCGCGCTGTTGAGCGCCGGCACGATCCCCGCGGAGTTCGCGAACGTCTGCGCCGCGGTGAGCGTCCGGTGGCGGGCGTCCGCCATGACGTCGCGTCGTGCCTGCACCACGAGGGCCACCAGGGCGGCGGCGACGAGCAGCACCACGATCGCCAGCTCGAGCAGGAAGACCTGGCCGGCGAGGCTGTGCACGCTCAGCAGCGAGCCGGACCGCCATGCCCCTCCCCCCTGACGGGGCCGACCGGGCCGATGAGTCCTCATGGACGCATCAGGCGCATCACGTCCGGATTGATCCGAAACTTCCCTCATGTAAACCTTTCTATCGTTTATGGGTGCTCGACCACCAAGCGACCGAGACGGACCGGTCCACGCAGGGACGGCGACGAGCGCATCAGCCCTCCCGGGTTCCCGCAGTCAGGCACGACCCCTGATGTCTTGTCCGAGCTCGCTTGGTGATGTCATTCGGTACAGCGCGGCGAGGTCGGGCAGGCGGGGCCGGTGCCGAGGACCGTGAGGGGCGGCCGACGTCGGCCCTGATGCGCACCGACAGTGATGCGCGCACCCACCTGCTGTCAGGGGAAATCCGCCCGCCGACCGCTTGATCTCGAAGGCCGTGTCTACGTGATGCAGGCGTACTCGCACATCGTGGACGACACCCTCACCGTGGACGCGCTGTCTGGGCTGGGGGATCGACTGCAGTTGCCGACTGGATGGGCGTACCGCACGGAGATCCCGGAGTGCGCCCTCGTACTGCGGACCGCGGCAGGAGAGGCTCACATCCTCCAGGGCGAGTTGGAGAACACCTACATGCTCCTGACCCGCTGAGGTGCTCTCAGGCCGCCTGCGGTGTCTCGCCCCGGCTGTTTGTGTCAGCGCGTGCCGGTCTACGAACCACGCCCCTGTTGTTGATTACGGCCTCCTGTGGCCCACCGACCGCGTGACAACTGTGGTCCAAGCCGTGGTGAGTCGGCGGCTGGGTCCAGCGCTGCGCGTTCTCGCGGAGATGGACGCGGCGTCAGAAAGTTCAGCAACGGGTCGGTGTGAGCCCTCAGACACGTGGTGACTGCTGACCGGACATGCGAAACGATGTAGCCTCCGAAGGCCGCCCTTGACCTGCAAAAGCAGGCAGGGAGCAGACAAACCGGGAGTTACTCCGTGCTTCGTACCATGTTCAAGTCCAAGATCCACCGGGCTACCGTCACCCAGGCCGACCTGCACTACGTGGGATCGGTGACCATCGACGCGGATCTGCTCGACGCGGCCGATCTGCTGCCCGGTGAGCTGGTGCACATCGTCGACATCACCAACGGCGCCCGGCTGGAGACGTACGTCATCGAGGGCGAGCGCGGCAGCGGTGTCATCGGGATCAACGGTGCGGCCGCCCACCTCGTCCACCCCGGTGACCTGGTGATCATCATCAGCTACGCCCAGGTGACCGACGCCGAGGCGCGGGCGCTGGAGCCGCGGGTGGTGCACGTCGACCGGGGCAACCGGATCGTCGCCCTCGGGGCCGACCCGTCCGAGCCGGTGCCGGGCTCGGACCAGGAGCGCAGCCCGCAGGCCGTCACGGCCTGACCGGCGGGACCGGCGGACGGACGACCAGGAGCGTGCGTGGCCATGAGTGACATCGGGATCCGGGACGACCGGGCGGCGGGCCGCCTGGAAGCCGTCGGCGACGGGGAAGTGGTCGGCCGGATCGAGTACTTCGTCTTCGAGTCTCCCGGGCGCGCCCTGGTTCCCGTCCACACGATCGTGGAACCGGCCCACGAGGGGAAGGGCATCGCCGGCTCCCTGGCCCGCGAGCTGTACGCCCTCGCCGAGCGCGAGCGCGAGAGGGAGTGACCGTGGTTCCCCTGTGCCCGTACGTCGCCCAGTGGGCCGAACGCCACCCCGACGTGGCCCCGACGCCCGATCCCGGGCTGCGGCGGGCCGCGCAGGAGTGGCTGGTGGCGCATCCGGGCCGGTTCTGATGCCCGCGTCGCTCGCTCTTCTGCACACCTCACCCGTGCACGTCCCCGTCTTCGACGCCCTGCGCGACGAGCACCACCAGGGCCTGGAACTACGGCACTTCGTCGACGAAGGCCTGCTGGAGCGGGCCCGGCGGGACGGTCCGGAGGCGGTGGCGCCGGAGGTCGGTGCCCTGGTGCAGCGGGCCGTCGCCGACGGGGCACGGGCCGTGCTGTGCACCTGCTCGACCATCGGCGCGGTCGCGGAGGCGGCCGCCGCCGGGGCGGGGGTGCCGGTGCTGCGCGTCGACCGGCCGATGGCCGCCGCGGCCGTGGCGGCGGGCTCCCGCGTCGTCGTCCTGGCCGCTCTGCGGAGCACGCTCGGCCCGACCGCGGCCCTGGTGGAGGAGGAGGCCCGCCGGGCGGGGCGTGACGTCACCGTGCGCACCCTGCTCGTCGAGGACGCCTGGGCCCGCTTCGAGGCCGGCGACGACGAGGGGTACGTACGCCGGGTCGCGGCCGCCGCCGACGCCGTCACCGGCGCCGACGTGATCGTCCTGGCCCAGGCCTCGACGGCCCCGGCCCAGCGGCTGACGACGACCGCGCTCGCGGTGCTGTCGAGCCCCCGGCCGGGCCTGGCGGCGGGGGCCGCGGCGGTCTGCTCGAACTCCTGAGCAAGGCCACCCGGGCCCCCGCGTTGCCGCCCACGGGTGAGTGGCGGAGCGGGCGTCGGGTAGGTGGGGGATGAGTCCAGAGGCGATGTCGAGCGACTGGCCGGAGGACACCATGACAACCCCCTATCCGGAACCCGTCGGGCCCGGGCCCACCCCCGGCCCGGACCCCCAGCAGCCGGAGCCGCCGCCCAACCCGGTCCCGGCCCCCGAACCACCGCCGGCTCCCCAGCCGCCGCCCCCGGAGCCCCCGCCCGGCCCCCGGCCGACCCCGCCCCCGGAGCCGTCCCCGTCGCCGATCCCCCCGGGCCCCGAACCGGTCCCGAACCCCGAACCGGGCCCACCGCTCACCCGAAACACACCCGGCCCCTGAAACGCACCCGGCCCCACGCCCCGAAGGGGGCACGGGGCCGGGACGACGTAGGGCCGCGCCGGGCGGTCCCTACGCGGACACCTCCGACCGGTCCCCGCCCCACAGCGTGTGGAAGGAGCCGTCCCGGTCCACCCGCCGGTAGGTGTGCGCACCGAAGAAGTCCCGCTGCCCCTGCGTGAGGGCGGCGGGCAGGCGCTCGGCGCGCAGCCCGTCGTAGTAGGCGAGGGCCGCGGCGAAGCCCGGGGTCGCCACGCCCTGGCGGGTGGCGGCGATCAGGACCTCGCGCCAGTCGTCCTGGGCGGCCGCGATCTCCTGCGCGAACGTCTCGTCGGAGAGCAGGCTCGGCAGGTCGGGCCGGGCGTCGTAGGCGGCGCGGATACGGTCCAGGAAGGCCGCGCGGATGATGCAGCCGCCGCGCCAGATCGAGGAGACCGCGCCGAGGTCGATGTTCCAGTCGTACTCGTCGCTGCCCGCGGCGATCTCGTGGAAGCCCTGGGTGTACGACACGATCTTCGAGGCGTACAGCGCCTGCTCCACCCGGTCGGCGAAGGCCGCCGCTTCCGACTCGGACAGTGCCGTGGGCTTCGGCCCGGCAAGGCCCCGCGAGGCCTCGCGCAGCGCCGCGTGACCGGACAGCGAGCGGGCGAAGACCGCCTCCGCGATTCCGGAGACCGGGACGCCGAGGTCGAGGGCGATCTGGACGGTCCAGCGGCCGGTGCCCTTCTGCTCGGCCTGGTCCACCACGACGTCGACGAAGGGCTTGCCGGTCGCCGCGTCCACGTGCGACAGGACCTCCGCCGTGATCTCGATCAGATAGGAGTCCAGACGGCCCGTGTTCCAGGTCCGGAAGATGTCCGCGATCTGCGCGGGGGAGTACCCGGCGACATCGCGCAGCAGCTGGTAGGCCTCACCGATCAGCTGCATGTCGGCGTACTCGATGCCGTTGTGCACCATCTTCACGAAGTGACCGGCGCCGTCCGGGCCGACGTGCGTGACGCAGGGCGCGCCGTCCGCCGCCTTCGCGGAGATCTTCTCCAGCATCGGGCCGAGCGAGTCGTACGACTCCTTCGGGCCGCCCGGCATGATGCTCGGCCCGTGCAGCGCGCCCTCCTCACCGCCGGAGACGCCCATGCCCACGAAGTGGATGCCCTGCTCGCGCAGCGCCCTCTCACGGCGGCGGGTGTCCGCGAAGTGCGCGTTGCCACCGTCGATGATCATGTCACCGGGCTCCAGCAGCGGGGCGAACTCCTCGATCACCGCGTCCGTCGGGCCGCCGGCCTTGACCATGATGACCAGGCGGCGCGGCCGCTCGAGGGCCGCCACGAACTCCTCGGCGGTCTCGGCCTTGATGAAGTCCCCCTCGTTCCCGAACTCCTCCACCAGCGCCTTCGTCCGCGACACCGTACGGTTGTGCACGGCGACCGTGTAGCCGTTGCGTGCGAAGTTCCGCGCGAGGTTGCGGCCCATGACCGCGAGACCCGTGACGCCGATCTGCGCTGAAGTGCTCATACCGCCTGCTCCTCAAAGATCCGGTGGATCCGCTGGATCCTGCAAAACAACAAGGGTGGTGCCGGGCGTGCTCGTCAGGACTGTCCTCTGACATTGTCATTGCCCGGCGACGTTTCCCTGCGACCATCCTGACGTGCCGGTACGGCGACCGCACATCCGACCCGCCAGGCTTGAGTACGCACGGAAGGTGCCCAGCGCCTCAGCCGGTTCGGCCGATCCGGCCAACGAGGGCCGATTCCTGGCCACTTGCGGTGACCGGTGGCCCGATTGCCGTCTTGTCATGGCCTGTTCGCAGCGCATACTTTTGCCCCTCCTGACGCATGTCGAGGGGGCTCTCCATGGCCGCACGCGGCCGGCACCGCCGGTACCAGCCGAACAGGATCAACCGCGCCTCACTCACCGTCACGGCGGGCGGCGCCGGCATGGCGATCCCACTGGTGGCCGTCGGGACCGCAGGCGCGGCCGACGCGACCACCTGGAGCAAGGTCGCCGCCTGCGAGTCCAGCGGCGACTGGAGCATCAACACCGGCAACGGCTACTACGGCGGACTGCAGTTCACCCGGTCCACCTGGGAGGCCTACGGCGGCACCAAGTACGCCCCGCGCGCGGACCTGGCCACCAGGGACCAGCAGATCGCGGTCGCCGAGAAGGTGCTCGACGGGCAGGGCCCCGGCGCCTGGCCGGTGTGCTCGGTGCGCGCGGGACTCACCCGGGACGGCTCCGCCCCCGACGTCCACACCGAGAGCGTCTCGACCCGGCCCGCGAAGAACACGCAGGGCGCCAGGAGCTCGGTGCGCGACGTACAGCCGCAGACCACGCCCCAGTCCCGGGCGGGCGAGGCGCAGATGTACACCGTCGTGCACGGCGACACGCTCTCCGGCATCGCCGAGGAGCGGCACGTACCGGGCGGCTGGCACCGGCTCTACGACGCCAACCGCACGACGATCGGGTCCGATCCCGATCTGATCCTGCCGGGGCAGCGACTGAACCTGCGCGGCAAGGCCACCCCGGCGGCGGGCACCGACACCCACACCCCGGCCAAGCCCTCGACGAAGAAGCCTTCTTCGAAGCCTCATGCGAAGCCTCGTTCGACGTCGGCTCCTGGGACGAAGGAGTCCTCGTCCGAGGGCACCCACACGACGTCCACGAGCGGCCACTCCCTGGTCGCCCCGGTCCACGCCGCCATGGGCACGCCCTACCACCAGGCAGGTTCGCACTGGTCGAAGGGCTACCACACCGGCGTCGACTTCCCCGTGCCGACCGGCACCTCCGTGCGAGCGGTCGCCGCCGGACACGTGGTCGAGGCCGGCTGGGGTGGATCCTTCGGCTACCAGGTCGTCATCCGGCACGCCGACGGGCACTACACCCAGTACGCCCATCTGTCTGCCATCTCCGTGAAGGCCGGGCAGACAGTCTCCGCGGGTCAGCGCATCGGCCGCTCGGGCTCCACCGGAAACACCACGGGCCCGCATCTGCACTTCGAGGTGCGGACCGGACCCGGTTTCGGTTCGGACGTCGACCCGGTCGCCTATCTCCGGGCCGGTGGCGTCAGGATCTGACCCTGATGCGGTGCCTGTCCGCGACGGTGTGGCGCCGGTCCACGACGGGCAGCGGTACGTAGACGCCCGTGTAGAAGGGGCTGTAGGTGGGCGCGAGGAGGTAGGGGTCCGAGGGCTCCTCGGTGTTGGCGCCGCGTGTCCCGTCGGCCGCCGCCGGTACGAGGACGTCGTCCAGGGCCGCGTCGGCAAGCGCCGCGTCCTCCAGGTCCGCCAGCTTCTCCAACCCCTCCAATCCCTCCAGCTCCTGGAGGTCCCCCAGGGGCGACGCGGCCCGCTGCTGGGGCAGGACGACCGACGGTGTTCCGGTCTCGGGCAGCGGCTCCGTCGTACGCGGGGCGTGTTCCAGCCGCTCCGTGGTCAGCAGGATCAGACCGCCCGCCGCCACCACACCGCAGCTCAGGGCCAGCGCGGTGCCCGTCGTGCCGTGGCGGAAGGTCTCGCCGAACATCGTGATGCCGACCGCGGCCGCGAGCACCGGGTTCACCACGGTCAGGGTGGCGAGCGGCGCCGCGAGGCCGCCGCCGCGGTAGGAGGCCTGCGACAGCAGCACACCGGCGATCGCGAACACAGCGATCACCGCCAGCGACGGCAGTTCCGCGAGGGAGACCCCGCCGGTCCAGTCGACGGCCACGGTCTTGGTGAACACGGACGACATGCCGAACGCTATGCCGGACGCGGTGGCGAGCAGCACGCTGCGCACGGCCGGGTGCCGTTGCGCGGCCCGGCTCGCGAGCATCAGCGCGACGACCGCGCCACCGGTGACCAGGGCCACGGCCACGCGCTGCGCGGAGTCCAGAGACGTGGCGTCGGACGAGCCGACCAGCGAGAGCAGACCGGCGAGCCCGACCGTCGCCATGATCGCGCCCCGCCAGGCGGTCGCCCCGGCCTTGCGGCCGACGAACAGGGACGCCATGGGCAGCGCGAAGACAATGGTCAGGGCGCCCAGCGGCTGGACCAGACTGAGGGGCCCATAGGCCAGCGCCACCACGTGGAGCAGCCCGCCGAGCCCGTTCAACGCCACGGCCGCCCACCAGCTGAGGCGGCGCAGCGGCGCATACTGCTCGTCGGGGGAGGACACCGCGACCTGCTCCTGCACGATCGCTCCACCCGCGTACGCGACGGCGGAGACGAACGACAGCAGCACGGACACCGCGAGGGCGCTCATGAGCTGTTCCTCTGCGTGAGGCCGGGGCCCTGAGCCCGGTTCGACGAACGGTCTGCTTCCATGGCCAACACTCTGCCGTGTCGAGTTCTTCCCGTCGTCGTACCTGAGCAGGCAATGGGTCCTACTGCCGATGGAGTACGCCTGGACCCCGATCATCCCCAGGGTGGGCGACGCAGGGTGGAGACCCTCGGGGGCACGCTGCTACCGCCCCTGGTACTACTGCTGCTCGTGGACCTCGACCCGGACCTTGCCGCGCTCCGCCCGCTCGGCGGTTTCTTCGTCCTGCGCACGGCAGGAGAAGCGGCCGCGGCAACACCGGGAGGACCGCCCACACTTGCCGAAACCTACGAAAAAGCGACGGCGGACATCGATGACAACGCGCTGACGTTCCGCGTCGAGACCGTTGCACACCGCCTCCGCACCCGGGAGTCCCGGGTGGCGGCGTCGATCGCCCACCAGGCGCTCGCGGCCCGCCTGTGGTCGTCGGCCCTCGGCTGCGCCGCCCTGTACGGCCGCCTCCCCGACCTGGACCCCCAACTGCTGCGCTGGGACCCGGCCGCCGTCGCCCCCGACGACCTTTGGCTGACCGAGCCGCGCCCGCTGCCCGGGAACCCCGGGAACGCCGCCACCCTTGCCGCCGCCGTGCTGCGGGGCCATCTGGCGCCCCTAGGGGAAGCCCTGAGAGCCCGGTACGGCCTCGCGGCCGGCCTCCTGTGGGGGAACGCGGGCTCGGCGCTCGTCGGCGCGGCCCGCGAGCTCGATCGGTGGGCCCGCGGCGACGGGCGCGGCGACGTGGCCGACCGGGCGCGCGCGCTCACCGCCGAACTGTTCACCCACCCCCTCCTGAAGGACACCGGCACCCTCACCGGCACCTCCTTCCGGCGCCGCAGCTGCTGCCTCTACTACCGGGTGCCCGGCGGCGGGGTCTGCGGTGACTGTTGTTTCACACGGCCACCGTGCTCTTCCCCGGGCGCCCCGTCTGGGTGACCATGAGGGGACCGGCCGGTGAGACCAGGGGGTTGCGGGTGCGAGTGGGACTGCTGAGCCGGGAGTACCCCCCGGACGTGTACGGCGGCGCGGGCGTCCATGTCGAGTTCCTGGCCAGGGAGTTGAGGCCACTGGTCGACCTGGAGGTGCACTGCTGGGGCGAGGGCCGCGCAGTGGGCGTCGTACGTCACCGGCCCTGGTCCGCGCTCGACACCGCCAACGACGCGCTGCGCACCTTCTCCGTCGACCTCTCCATCGCCGCGGCCCTCGAAGGCCGCGAACTCGTCCACTCCCACACCTGGTACGCCAATCTCGCCGGCCATGTCGCCAAGCTCATGTACGGCGTCCCGCACGTGCTGACCGCCCACTCGCTGGAGCCGCTGCGTCCCTGGAAGGCCGAGCAACTCGGCGGCGGATACGCCCTGTCCGGCTGGGCCGAGCGCACCGCGATCGAGGCCGCCGACGCCGTGATCGCCGTGTCGGCGGCGATGCGCGAGGACGTCCTCGGCTGCTACCCCGCGCTGGACCCGGCGCGGGTCCACGTCGTGCACAACGGCATCGACACCACCCTCTACCGGCCGGACCACGGCACCGACGTGCTCACTCGCGTCGGCCTGGACCCGGATCGCCCCTATGTGCTGTTCGTCGGCCGGATCACCCGGCAGAAGGGCGTGCCCCATCTGCTGCGCGCGGTGCGGCACATCGACCCGGCGGCACAGATCGTGCTGTGCGCGGGCGCGCCCGACACCCCGGAGGTCGACCGGGAGTTCCGTGACCTGTTCCAGGAGCTGAGCCGGGTCCGCGAGGGCGTGCACTGGATCCCGCAGATGCTGCCGCGCGCGGACGTCATCCAACTCCTCACGCACGCCGCCGTCTTCGCCTGCCCCTCGGTGTACGAACCGCTCGGCATCGTCAACCTGGAGGCGATGGCCTGCGGCACGCCCGTCGTGGCCTCCCGGGTCGGCGGGATTCCCGAGGTCGTCGAGGACGGGGTGACGGGCCTGCTCGTCCCCGTGCACAAGGAGGGCGAGGACGCCGGGGAGTTCGAGGCGGGCCTGGCGCGGGCGCTGGACGCGGTCGTCGGCGACCGTGAGACGGCCCGGCGGATGGGGGAGGCCGGACGGGAGCGCGCGGTGGGCGAGTTCGGCTGGGACACGGTGGCCCGGCGCACGGTCCGGCTGTACGAGGAGATCCTCAAGCAGGCTTAGCACGCCTTTCCCGGGGGCAGGCATGGGGCAACCAGGGTGAGGGGGAGCGGCCATGCGTCGTGGAGGACCTTCAGTTCTCGGAATCGTGCTGGCGGGCGGCGAGGGCAAGCGGCTGATGCCCCTGACCGCGGACCGGGCCAAACCCGCGGTCACCTTCGGCGGCACCTACCGTCTCGTCGACTTCGTGCTCTCCAACCTCGTCAACGCCGACATCCTGCGCATCTGTGTGCTGACCCAGTACAAGTCGCACTCGCTGGACCGGCACATCACCACCACCTGGCGGATGTCGAGCCTGCTGGGCAACTACATCACCCCCGTCCCGGCGCAGCAGCGGCTGGGCCCGCGCTGGTACCTGGGCAGCGCGGACGCGATCCTGCAGTCGCTCAACCTCGTCCATGACGAACAGCCCGACTACGTCGCCGTGTTCGGCGCCGACCACGTCTACCGCATGGACCCGCGCCAGATGCTCGCACAGCACATCGAGGGCGGCGCGGGTGTGACGGTCGCGGGCATCCGGGTGCCGCGGGCGGAGTCCTCCTCCTTCGGGGTGATCACCCCCGGCTCGGACGGGCAGAGTGTGGAGCGCTTCCTGGAGAAGCCCGCCGACCCTCCGGGCCTGGCGGACGACCCGGACCGCGTCTTCGCCTCGATGGGCAACTACCTCTTCACCACCAAGGCGCTGATCGAGGCGCTGCAGCGGGACGCCGAGGACGAGCGGTCCGTGCACGACATGGGCGGTTCGATCCTGCCCCGGCTCACCGGCCGGGGCGAGGCGCAGCTGTACGACTTCAGCGACAACCACGTCCCCGGCGAGACCACCCGGGACAAGGGCTACTGGCGAGACGTCGGCACGCTCGACGCCTACTACGACGCCCATATGGACCTGATCGCCGAGCGCCCCGCCTTCAACCTCTTCAACCGCGGCTGGCCCGTCTACACCCACTCGGGCCAGCTCTCCCCGGCCCGCTTCGGCGCCGGCGGCATGGCGAGCGAGTCCATCATCAGCTCGGGCTGCCTGATCCGCGGCCAGGTCACCCGCTCCGTCCTGTCACCCGGCGTGGTGGTCGACCCGGGCGCGGTCGTCCAGGGCTCGATCCTGCACGACAACGTCCACATCGGCCGGGGCGCGGTCGTGCGCGGTGCCGTCCTCGACAAGAACGTCGAGGTGCCGCCCGGCGCGACCATCGGCGTCAATCCCGAGCGGGACACCGAGCTTTACACGGTCTCCAAGGGCGGGGTGATCGTCCTCGGGAAGGGGCAGCGGGTCTCGTAGGTCTCGTACGCCTGTTTGGTGGCTCCCTCTTCTGGCGCGACGCGTTTTGTTCAATTAGCCCTGGATGCCCGGGTTTCGGATCTCCGACCCTCACGATGCAGACAGCGATGTCTAACCATCGGAGGTCATCCGACATGAGACGGACCCGGCACCCGCGGCTGTGCCTGGCCGGGGTGATGACAGCGTCCGCGCTGCTCGCCGCCCCCGCCGCAGGGGCCGCCGAGCCGACCGGCGGTCACCTCACCGACCTGGTGAACCCGTTCATCGGGACCCAGAACGAGGGCAACACCTTCCCCGGCGCGGCCATGCCCTTCGGCATGGTGCAGCTCTCGCCCGACACCGGGCACAGCACCGGCTACGACTACTCCCAGAACCGCATCCGTGGCTTCTCCCTGGTCCACCTCTCGGGCGTCGGCTGCCGGATCGGCGGTGACCTGCCCGTCCTGCCGACCATCGGCGACGTCACCCAGACGGACAACGCGAAGTACGCCGTCGGCTTCCGGCACGAGGACGAGACGGCGGGCCCCGGCTACTACCGGGTGGGTCTGGCGTCCGGCATCGGAGCCGAACTCACGGCGACCGCGCGCACCGGCGTCCAGCGCTTCTCCTTCCCCGCCACCGACAAGGCCAATGTCCTGCTCAACGCGGGCCAGTCGCTGCACAAGAAGGTCTCCGCCAAGGTGGAGGTGCTGGACGACCGCACGGTGCGCACCGCCGTCACCGGCCATGGATTCTGCCGGGACACCCTGCCGTACACGGTCTACACGATCACCCGCTTCGACCGGCCCTTCACCGCGTACGGCACCTGGGACGGCAAGGCCGTCACGCCCGGCTCGCGGACCGGGAAGGACGGCGCCTACGTCCGCTTCGACGCGACCCGGGACCGTACCGTCACGGCGACCACCGCCCTGTCCTACGTCGACGCCGACGGAGCGGCGGTCAACCTCCGTGCGGAGGGCGGCCGTTCCTTCGACGCCGTACGCGACGCGGCCCGGCGGGCCTGGGAGGAACGCCTCGGCACCGTCCGGGTCCAGGGCGGGGACGAGACCCTGCGGCGCACCTTCTACTCGTCCCTGTACCGGTCCTTCCTCGCCCCGAACACCGGCAGCGACGCCGACGGCCGCTACCGGGGCTGGGACCTGCGCGTCCACCGCGCCCAGGGATTCACCTACTACCAGAACTGGTCCCTGTGGGACACCTACCGCACCCAGTGCCAGCTCCTCGCCCTGCTCGCGCCCCAGGAGGCCCGCGACATGGCGCTGTCGGTGCTGAAGGTCGGCGAGGAGGGCGGATGGCTGCCCAAGTGGGGCTACGGCACGGTCGAGACGAACATCATGACCGGCGACCCGGTCACCCCGTTCCTGACCACCGCCTACCAGCAGGGCCTGCTGAAGGGGCATGAGGAACAGGCGTACCGGCTGCTGCGCCGCAACGCCGACGGTGTGCCGCCCGCCGACCTGCCGATCGCGGGCCGGGAGGCCAACGCCGAGTACATCGCGAACGGCTTCGCGCCCTACGTCAAGGGCCGCCCGCAGACCAAGCTGGGCGACTCGGACTACCACCAGGGGGCCTCGGTCACCTTGGAGTACGCCCTGTCCGACGCCATGCTGGCGCAGATGGCGCGCGGCCTCGGCCACGTCGCGGACGCCGAGCGGTACGCGGCCCGCTCCCGCAACTACCGCAACATCTTCGACCCCTCGACCGGGTTCTTCCGGGCCCGGGACGCCTCCGGAGCCTTCGCCGGACCGGACGACCCGGCCCTGAGCGTGGGCTTCCACGAGGGCACCGCCTGGCAGTACCAGTGGCTGGTGCCGCAGGACCTGCCGGGCATGATCGGACTGATCGGCGGCGAACGGGCGGCCAACGACCGGCTCGACGCGTTCTTCGCCTACGACCGGCTGCTGGCCGACCCCGAGCGCACCGCGCGCGAGGTGTGGGTGCACGGCAACGCGTACGCCTACTACAACGCGGCCACCTACAACCCGCAGAACGAGCCCGACCTCATCGCCCCGTACACCTATCTGTCGACCGGACAGCCCTGGAAGACCACCGACGTGGTGCACGCGGCACTGACGCTCTTCACGGACTCGCCGACCGGCATGACCGGAAACGACGACCTGGGCACGATGTCCGCCTGGAACGTGCTGTCGTCGATCGGACTCTTCCCGGTCCAGCCCGGATACGGCACCTGGGGTCTGTCCACGCCCGTCTTCGACCGGGTCGACCTCGCCCTGGACCGCCGCTACTGGCCGGGCGGCCGGCTGACCGTGACCGCGCCCGGCACCTCGGCCGGCGACCGCTACGTCCAGTCGGCCCGCACCGACGGATCGCCCTACGGCCGGACCTATCTGACGACCGATGCGCTGCGCTCCCTGCGCCAACTCGCCTTCACCGTCGGCCCCGACCCGTCCGAGTGGGGTACGTCACGAGAGGCGGCGCCACCGGTGCTGAACTGACCTCAGGCGGCTCTTGAGTCCCGTCCGTTTCACTGGAGGCGGGACTTAATCTGCTGTTAACTGAGCGTAGCCTGATCGTACTTGACCGTAATTGCTTGTGGGAGGTTGACTTCTTGTCCACCCACCGTCGACGCGAGGCAAGCCCTTGACTGCTGACCTGCTCGCTCCCCTCGACCTGGCGTTCTGGAACATCGAGTCCGACCGGCACCCGATGCACCTGGGCGCACTCGGTGTCTTCTCCGCGCACTCGCCCACCGCGGGTGCCCACGCGGCCGATCTGCTCGCCGCCCGTGCCGCCGCCGTGCCCGGACTGCGGATGCGCATCCGGGACGTCTGGCAGTCACCGGACCTGCGCCGGCCGCTGGCCTTCGGCGGTGCCACCCGCGAGCCCGACCCCGGCTTCGACCCGCTGAACCATGTACGGCTGCACGCCCCCACCGCCGACTTCCACGCCGCTGCGGGCCGGCTCATGGAGCGCCCGCTGGAGCGCGGCCGGCCGCCGTGGGAGGCCCATGTCCTGCCGGGGGAGGACGGCGTCTCCTTCGCCGTGCTCTTCAAGTTCCACCACGCCCTCGCCGACGGCCTGCGCGCGCTCAAGCTCGCCGCCGGGGTCCTGGACCCGGTGGAGCTGCCGGCGCGCACTCCCCGCCCGATCGAGCCGCCGCGCGGTGTGCTGCCCGATGTGCGCAGACTGCCCGGCCTGCTGCGGGGCGCGCTGTCCGATGTGGGCCGGGCCCTCGACATCGGCGCCTCCGTCGCCCTGTCCACCCTCGGCATCCGCTCCTCCTCGGCACTGACCGCCGAGCCCAGCGGCACCCGGCGCACCGCCGGGGTGGTCCTGGACATCGACGACGTGCACCGGATCCGCAAGGCCGTCGGCGGGACCGTCAACGACGTGCTCATCGCCGTCGTCGCGGGCGCCCTGCGCCGCTGGCTCGACGAACGCGGCGACGGCAGCGAGGGCGTCGCGCCCCGCGCCCTGATCCCCGTCTCCAGGCGCCGCCCGCGCACCGCGCACCCACAGGGCAACCGGCTCTCCGGCTATCTGATACGGCTTCCCGTCGACGACCCCGACCCGGTCAGCCGCCTCGGCACGGTCCGCACGGCGATGAACCGCAACAAGGACGCCGGCCCCAACCGGGGCGCGGGCGCCGTCGCCCTGCTCGCCGACCACGTGCCCGCGCTCGGCCACCGCCTCGGCGGCCCGCTGGTCGGTCAGGCGGCCCGGCTGTGGTTCGACATCCTGGTCACCAGCGTGCCCCTGCCCGGCCTCGGGCTGCGGCTCGGCGGCCACCCGCTGACCGAGGTCTACCCCTTCGCGCCGCTCGCCCCCGGCCAGTCCCTGGCGGTGGCGATCTCCACCTACCGCGGCCGGGTGCACTACGGGCTGGTCGCCGATGCACGGGCGGTGCCCGACCTCGACGTGCTCGCACGGGCGGTGACCGACGAACTGGAGTCACTGATCGCCGCCTGCGACCCCTGAGGGACCGGCCCGCGGACCGAGTTTGGCGGTTCGTCCCGGCGCTCCGTAAAATTCCCCGTTCGAAAGCGGTCGCGAGTCGGAGCGCCGCGCGAGTGACCAGGGAAACGGCAGCGCGATGACGGTGACACAGGACGGCCCGACGGCCGAGGACGAGGCGGTCTACGGCCCCGGCATCGACCCCGAGCGCCTGGCCGTCTGCCTCAGTGTGCTCGAGGAGCTCGACCAGCTGGACGTCGACCATCCCGACGCCCTCACGGTGCGCCGGGCCACCGCCGGCATCTACCGCACGGTCAAGCAGCGCCGCCGCCAGGAGCGCCGGGCCGCCAAGACCGCCCACGACAAGGCGGTCACCGAGGCCACCGCGACCGGCTCCGCCCAGCGCATCGACGACGAGACGGAGGGAATCCTGCCGTCGTCGATCACCGAGGAGGGCAGGATCGCGGGGATACTCCAGCGTCCCCGCTCCTGCTACACCTGCAAGGCCCGGTACGTCGAGGTCGACTACTTCTACCACCAGCTCTGTCCGGACTGCGCCGGGACGAACCGGGCCAAGCGCGACGCCCGCGCCGACCTCACCGGCAAGCGCGCGCTGCTCACCGGCGGCCGCGCCAAGATCGGCATGTACATCGCGCTGCGGCTGCTGCGCGACGGCGCCCACACCACGATCACCACCCGCTTCCCCAAGGACGCCATCCGCCGCTTCAAGGCCATGGACGACTCGGCGGACTGGATGCACCGGCTGGAGGTCGTCGGGATCGACCTGCGCGACCCGGCGCAGGCCGTGGCCCTGGCCGAGCAGGTCGCCGAGGCGGGCCCGCTCGACATCCTGATCAACAACGCGACGCAGACCGTGCGCCGCCTGCCCTCCGCCTACGCGGCCCTGGTCGAGGGCGAGAGCGCCCCGCTGCCCGCCGGGGAGCTCCCCGCCCACCACGTCATCGGCGCCTTCGGCTCCGGCGCCGTCGACGGCATCGCCGCACTGCCCCTCGGCACCGGCGGCCTGGACGCCCAGAAGGTCGCCGACCTCGCGCTCGTCGCGGGCAACGCCAGCGTCGCCCGGCACCTCGACGGCACCGCCATCGACGCGGGCGGCCTCGTCCCCGACGTCGTCGAGAGCAACACCTGGGTGCAGACCATCGACCAGATCTCGCCGGTCGAGCTGCTGGAGACCCAGCTGTGCAACTACACGTCGCCGTTCATCCTGATCAGCGCCCTGCGCCCGGCGATGGCGGCCGCCGCGAAGAAGGCCGCCAGCCGCCGTGCCTACGTCGTCAACGTCTCGGCGATGGAGGGCGTCTTCGGCCGCGGCTACAAGGGCGCCGGGCACCCGAACACCAACGCCGCCAAGGCGGCCATGAACATGGTCACGCGGACCAGCGCCCAGGAGATGTTCCAGACCGACGGCATCCTCATGACGTCCGTCGACACCGGCTGGATCACCGACGAGCGTCCGCACTACGACAAGCTGCGCCTGGCCGAGGCCGGCTTCCACGCCCCGCTCGACCTGGTCGACGGCGCGGCCCGCGTCTACGACCCGATCGTGCGCGGCGAACAGGGCGACGACCTGTACGGCGTCTTCATGAAGGACTACGAACCGGGCAAGTGGTGACACCCGCCCCGGGGCGGTAACCCGGTGGCCGATGCGCAGGTCACGCTCACATTCCGCCGGGCGGGCCCTCGCCGGGTCCGCCGCCCTCCAGGACCGCCCCCGCGGCCGACTCGATCCCGGGCGCCCGTCGCAGCCGCTCGTGCACCGCATACGGCCCCGAGCCGGACGCGGCCCGCACCCGGGTCCCGCCGTCCACCAGCAGATCGGCGCCGGTGACCCAGGCGGCCGCGTCCGAGACCAGCCACAGCACCGCCCGCGCGACGTCCTCGGGCTCCCCGATCCGCCCGAGCGGCAGCCCCGCGGCGATCTCCTCCTCGCCCGCCTCCCACACGAACCGGGCCAGGTCCGTGCGGACGAGGCCGGGAGAGACGGAGTTGACCCGCACCCGGGGAGCGAGCTCGCCCGCCAGCTGCTGGGTGAGATGGACGAGAGCGGCCTTGCTGGTGCCGTACGCCCCCACACGCGGCCCGACGTGCCCCGCGCCCTCCGTGCAGATGTTGACCACCGCGCCACCGTGCTCGCGCATCCACCCCCGCCACGCGCACTGCACCAGCCGCAGCGGTGCCTCCACGTTCAGCGTGAACGCGTCACGCCACGCCTCGGGGTCGACGTCCATGAGCGGCCCGTACGGCTGGTTGGTCGCCGCGTTGTTGATCAGGACGTCGAGCCTGCCGAACTAGCGGAGGGCCAGATCCGTCAGCCGCCGCGGTTGCTCCGGGTCGGCCACGTTCCCGGCCAGCCCGATGCCGCCCAGCTCAGCGGCCGTACGCCGTACCTCGTCCGCGTCCCGCGCGCTCACGCACACCAGCGCCCCGGCGGCCGCAAGGGCTGCCGCGACGGCGCGCCCGATCCCGCGCGTGCCGCCGGTGACGACGGCCGCCCTGCCTTTGAGCCCGTACGACGACGTCATCGCCGTACCGTCTCATGACGGACCGTCAGTCGACAGCCCCCAGCGGTGAGTTCCGGGCCGAGACCAGCTCCAGCACGGTGCGCCAGTCCTCCAGGACGCCGGCGTCGAATCCGGTGGTCCGGCTCTCCTCGTCCGCCTGGCGCAGCCGCTGGAGATCGTCGTCGGCGGGGCCGAGGGGACCGCGGTGGTGACGTACGAGGTGGGAGACGCGCTCGCCCAGCAGGGGCCGTACCGCGTCGGCCGCGCGGTCCGCCTGGCCGGTCTCGCCGTCCGGGTCCACCAGCCGGCCGATGCCGTGCACCAGCCCGGCCAACCTGGAGCTCCTTGTCGGCGGGACGGCTGCGACGCAGCAGGGCCGCGGTCCGCAGCGCGTGCTGATGCCGGCAGGCATACAACAGATCCATCAGCTCCTCGACGCTGCGCAGCTCCATGCGTCAGTCCTCCCGCGAGACAGCCGTTGCGGTACCTCAGCAGATCATGGCGAGCTTGCGGCGGGGCCAACGGCACTTGAACTGCACGACGTGGTCGTTCATATACGCCAAGTGGGTGATCCGAACCGAGCAATATGTAATGAATAGTCCCAGAATGGTGCCGATGGAGTACCGAGCGACTCGAGATAGTTACACCTTGTTTGCACTCCCTATCGAGCGGACCCCCGCTCATTTGGTTAGTCTGTACTCCGACGGACAGCAGTACAGGGTTCTACCCACACCCACGGTCCGTCCCGGGACGAGCCGGTTCATCACGGCCTGCCCTTCCGAGTGACCGGCGCCACCGCGTCCGAACTGGCCTTCAATCCAGACCCGAGCGGGCGTCAGGCACCGGATCGCAGACTGACCGGTACGCCCCGAGGGTGACCCGACACATAAGGAGTGCGCGGTGACACCGGAGAAGACGAATCGCGATCAGCGCCCCAAGGAACGCACGGAGCGCACGGGCCGCAGGCCCGGAGAGCTCGGCAGCCTCGACGTGTGGGCCCGGTCCGCCCCGATCCGCCTCGCGGGCTACGAGGACGACCTGGCCGAACCCCACATCCTGCCGAGCGTGGACTGACCCACCGGTCAGCCGGATCGCGTTCGCCTGGCATGGGCGTGCGAGACTCACGCCCATGCTGATCAGAGAAGCCGTGGCCGACGACTGGCCTCGGATCTGGCCTTTCTGGCACCGGATCGTCGCCGCTGCCGAGACCTACGCCTGGGACCCGGACACTTCGCAGGAAGCGGCCCGCGCACTGTGGACGGGCCCGGCCAAGCGGGTCTACGTCGCCGAGGACGACACCGGCGCCGTGGTCGGCTCCGCGTATCTCACCCCGAACTACGGCGGCCCCGCCGCGCGCGTCGCCAACGCCGGGTTCATGGTCGACCCGGACCGGGCCGGCCGAGGCTACGGCCGCGCCCTCGCCGAACACCTCCTGGCCGAGGCCGAGGCGCAGGGCTACCGCGCGATGGTCTTCAACGCCGTCGTCGAGACCAACCCCGCCGTGAAACTCTGGACCTCCCTCGGCTTCACGATCCTGGGCACGGTACCGGAGGCGTTCGACCATCCCCGGCACGGGCGGGTGGGGCTGCACATCATGTACAAGGCGCTGGGCTGACGGACGGCGCGGGACGCGTGCGTCAGTCGAGCGGTGCCGTGCGCTGCCACGGGTGCAGCTTCTCCAACTGCTCGGCCAGCTCCAGCAGGTCCGCCTCCGTGCCCGGACGGCCCACCAGCTGTACGGCGCAGGGGGCGCCCGAGGGCAGGGTGCCGAACGGGACGGACATCGCGGGCCAGCCCGTCAGGTTCCACGGCGGCGTCATCGGCGAGTAGTTGGTGTTGGCCAGGACGTTGGGCAGCCAGCCCCGCTCGTGCCACGGCACGGACCTGGGGGAGCGGCGGGCCAGGGCCGGGGTCAGCAGGACGTCGTGCTCGGTGAAGAAGGGGGTCAGCCGGCTTAGGAGGCGTTCGCGCTGCGCGCCGGTGCGTACTCCCCGTACGAAGCGGCGTCCGACGGCCGCGTGCACGCGGGTCCGCCGGGCCAGCCGCGCCGGGTCGAGGCCCTCGGCGTCCACCGCCGTGCCCGCCGTCCAGTGCTGGAGCGCGGTGACGCCGAGCGAGAGGGGGTACGGCGGATTTGCCCGCCGTACCTGGTGACCGGCCCCGGCCAGCACACCGGCCGCCTCACGGACCGCGGTCGTGTACGGCTTGGTGACGGCGACACCGGCCAGGGGGCTCCGTAGCGAGACCGCGATCGTGCGGGTCGCGGGCTCCTCCCGGTGTACGAACTCCTCCTGGGCGAGGATTGAGAGGACCAGGCGCAGATCCTCGACGGTGGTCGCCAGCGGTCCGTTCTCCGACATGCCGAACCAGTCGCCGTTGCCGATCCCGGCCGGCACCACCCCGTGGCCCGGCTTCAGCGTGACGAGGCCGCAGTTGGCCGCGGGTATGCGCAGCGAACCCATGCCGTCGTTGCCGAGGGCGACCGGGACCATCCCGGCGGCCACCGCGGCCGCGCTGCCACCCGAGGAGCCGCCCGCAGTCCGCGAGGTGTCCCACGGGTTGCGGGAGGTGCCGAGAGCGCCCTCCGTGGTGCCGAAGATGCACAGCTCGGGCACATTGGTCAGGCCCACCACCACCGCACCGGCCGCCCGCAGCCGGGCCACGGTGACATGGTCGTCGTCGGCCGGTGTGTCCGGGGTCGCGGCCGAGCCGATGAGGGTGGACTCGCCGCGCACGGCCAGATTGTCCTTGACCGCCACGGGCACGCCCGCCAGGGGGAGTTCGGCCAGATCGGAGCGGGCCGCCAGTTCGTCGGCGGCCACGAGCGCCGAGTCGGCCAGCACCTTGCGGAACGCGCCGACGCGGCCGTCGAGGCGCTCGATCCGCGCCAGGTGCTCCGCCAGCACCTCACGGGGCGTGGCCCGCTTCTCGCGTACGGCGGCGGCGATCTCGGCGGCGGTCCGGCCGATCCAGCTGGTCACGGGCGCTCCTGGGGAGGGTGCGGGGTGGTGCGCGGGCGCGTACCGGTCGGTACGTAGGGAGAACTGTGCACGGTCGCGCGCGGCGCGTCGAGAGGTCGTCGGCGGCGGGATGCCTGTCGAGCCGCCGGTCATCCCCCGCGCTCGACGTACGCCCGCAGGTCGGCGGGCAGCAACTCCGCGATGCGTGACCGTTCCGCAGGCTCTGCATCCGGGTCCCGCGCCAGCCGCAGCAGCCCGACGTGCGCGTCGGCGGGCTCGTGGGCCGCGATCAGCTTCTCGGCCGCCTGGATCCGCACGGTGACGGGCACGTCCTGGTCGGCGAGCACCGAACGCAGGACTTCCCGCGCCCGGTCGCGTGCCGAACGCCACCTCATGAGCCCGTCCGCCGCCAGGACACGGTGGCGGGCGTGTGCGTGTCCGTCCTCCACGACCCGGCGGTAGGCGGCCTCCGCCTCGCACCCGACGTCCAGCTGCACCCAGGCGGCAGCCACGCTCAGATGGGCCTCGGGGTCCGTCGTGCCGGGACCGGAGAGCGACCGCAGGACGGCCCGGCCCTCCTCGCCCAGGTCCTCGGCGAGCAGAGCGGCGGCCCGCGCGTGCCCATGGCACGGGCGACCGCAGTCAGGCCGTCGAGCACCGGTTCGAGAAGGGGGCGGCGCCAGCCGATCTCCTGTTCCTCACCCAGGTCGAGCCCCGGCTGCCGTCCGCCGGGAGCGACCGACATCAGCACCGTCTGGCCGTCGATCTCGACCGGGACCATCGTCTCCGCGCCCTCGTCCAGCCCCATGTCCCTTCCCCCGCGACCGACTTCAGCTTGATCTAGCGCGGGACCCCGGGCGTTCACGCGCGGGAGGAAGCGCTTCTCTGGATCGCTCTGACCCGCAGGTGTCCACGGGCCTGCACTGTTGACCTCAGCCAGGTCGCTTCTGGTTCTCGATGTACTCCTTGATGATCTCCAGCCGTGCTCCGCCGCACGAGGCGGCGAAGTACGAAGGTGACCAGAAGTGGTCACCCCACAGGTACTTGCGGATATGGGCTGGGAACTCCTGACGGAGGCGCCGGGCGGAGACACCTTTGAGGGAGCCGACCAGCCGGGACAAGGCGACTTTGGGCGGGTAGTGCACCAGCAGGTGGACGTGGTCCCTCTCCCCGTTGAACTCCACCAGCTCGGTGTTGAAGTCCGCGCACACGTCACGCATGACTTCCTCGCAGCGCCGAAGGATCTCATCAGTGAACGGGCCGCGCCGATACTTGGGTGTGAAGACCAAATGTGTCTGGAAGGTGTAGCCGCCTGTTCTGCCCCTGTGGATACCGGGGGTTTGGTTTCCCAGCGTGGTGACACAGGGCGATGATACGGTCACGTAAGTGAAACTCGTTGTGCAGGTGAAGCTGATGCCGGAGGCCGAGCAGGCCGCCGCGCTTCTCGCGACCCTGCGCACGGTCAACGAGGCCGCGAACTGGGTATCGGCGGTGGCGTTCGAGCAGGGTGTGCCGCGCGAGTACGAGTTGCGCAAGCACACCTACGCGGAGTTGAAGTCGCGGGGACTGGGGGCCCAGGCGGCCCAGCACACCATCAAGAAGGTCCGCGACGCCTACGCGACGCTCAAGGCCAACATCAAGGCCGGGAACCTTGGCAAACCGGGGTCGAAGCGGCGCCAGAAGGCCGAGTCCAAGCCCATCGCCTTTCGGTCCGAGGCAGCCCAGCCGTACGACGACCGGTGCCTGAGCTGGCAGTACGACGCGCAGACGGTGTCCATCTGGACCACCTCCGGACGCATCCGTGGTGTGCGGTTCGCCTGCTCCGCCGACGGCCTCAAGATGCTGCGCGAGCACCGACAGGGCGAATCGGATCTGGTGGAACGCGACGGCGTGTTCTACTTGATCGCCACCTGCGAGGTCCCCGAGGAGAAGAGTTACGAGCCCGACGGGTTCATCGGCGTCGACCTCGGCATCGTCAACATCGCCACCACGTCCACCGGCTACCAGGCCGCCGGGCGCGACCTGAACCGGCACCGCAAACGCCACGGCGATCTACGCGCCAAGCTCCAGCGCAAGGGCACCAAGTCCGCCAAGCGGCTACTGAAGAAGCGCAACCGGCGCGAGCAGCGCCATGTCTCCAACACCAACCACGTCATCGCGAAAACGATCGTGACCGAGGCTGAACGCACCTCGGCCGGAATCGCCCTGGAAGACCTGGGCGGCGTCCGGCAGAGGGTACGGCTCCGCAAGCCCCAACGGGTCACGCTCCACTCCTGGGCCTTCGCCCAGCTCGGAGAGTTCATCGCGTACAAGGCACGCCGCAAAGGCGTGCCCGTGGTTCACGTCGACCCTGCCCACACCTCACAGATGTGCTGCGAGTGCGGGCACGTCGACAAGAAGAACCGGGTCGACCAGGCCCTCTTCATCTGCCGGAACTGCGGGGTCGTTGCCCACGCGGACCGGAACGCTTCCCACAACATCGCCCAACGTGGCGCCGTGGTGTGGAACGCGGGGCGTGAGTCACGCGTCCCTGCCACCCCGTAAGGGGTGTCTGGACGGAGGAGTCCACCCAGCAGCCAGCTGGGCACTACCTCCAAGCCCGGTCCTTCAGGACCGGGTCAAGTTGACACGGACGGCTCATCGTGGCGAGCGGCGGCCGCGGTGCTGCCCCGGACCGTCAGGCGCGGCACCGGCACCCGCACCGCGTGCGCCGCGCCCCCGTCGAGCAGCGCGGTCAGCTCGCGTGCCGCCGTACGCCCGAACTCCCCGCTGTCCCGGGACAGCGCCGACAGCCACGGCTTGACCATGCGGCACAGCGCCGAGTCCTCCCAGGACACCACGGACACGTCCGCCGGGACCGAGAAGCCGAGTTCGGCGGCGGCGGCGACACCGGCGACCGCCATCACGTCGTTGTCGTAGATGAGGGCGGTCGGGGGAGGGGAGCCGCGCAGCACTCGGCGGGTCACCGCGGCGCCCTCCGCGTCCGAGTAGTCGGTGGTCACCGACGTCACGCCGGTCAGACCCCGCCGCTCGGCCTCGGCACGCAGCGTGCGGATACGGCGCTGGGTGTGCGCGAGCCCGGCCAGTCCGGCGATATGGACGATCCGGCGATGGCCCAGCGCGGTCAACTCGTCGACGACCGAGGCCATCGCGCCCGCGTCGTCCGCCCACACCGTCGACAGACCGGGGTGCCGCTCGTCGGGCGCGCCGCCGATCACCACGGCGGGCAGGCCGAGTTCGTCCAGCAGATCGGGACGCGGATCGTCCGCGCGCGGGTCCACGACGAGCACACCGTCCACCCGGTGCTCGGCCCACCAGCGCCGGTACACCGCGCACTCGTCGGCGACGTCCTCCACCACCTGGAACAGCAGTCCGAGATGACGCTCCGCCAGCACCTCCTGGATCCCGGCGACGAGCTGCAGGAAGAAGGAGTCCACACCGAGCGTGTGGGCGGGACGGGCCAGGACGAAGCCGACCGTGGCCGCGCCCTCCCCGGACAGCGCGCGGGCCGCCGCGCTGGGCCGCCAGCCCAGCTGTTCGGCGACCCGGCGCACCCGGTCACGGGTGACCTCGGAGACGCCCGGACGGCCGTTGAGCGCGAAGGACACCGCGCTCTCGGAGACACCGGCGCGCTGCGCGATGTCCTTCATCGTCGGCCGGCGGGCGGGGGAACGCTTGGCTGTCACGTTGCTCCCATTTCTGCGCGGATTGCAGCTAATGCGCTTGAGTACGAGAACCCTAAAGCGCATTAGCGATCCATGGCAAGTTTTCGGCCATGCTGTCTTGACCTGCACTAATGTCAGGAGAATTTCTTTAGCTGTGGCCAATCCATTGACTTCTCCCAAACGCCGCGGGCATGGTCGCTGGCGTCCCAGCCGCCAACGCCGCCAAGGGAGTCGTGTCACCGTGCCCACATCCCGCAGAGCCTTCGCCGCTGCCGCCGTCGCCGCCCTCGTCCTGCCGCTGAGTGCCTGCGGCTCCGGCGACGACGGCGGCGGATCGACCGACGCCTCCGGCAAGGTCGAGGGCGACATCACCTTCCAGACCTGGAATCTGCGCGCAAACTTCAAGCCCTACTTCGAGGGCGTGATCGCCGACTTCGAGAAGAAGTACCCCGGGACCCATGTGAAGTGGATCGACCAGCCCGCCGAGGGATACGCCGACAAGATCAGCGCCGACGCGGCGGGCGGCACCCTGCCCGACGTCGTCAACGTCTCACCGGACCTCGTCGCCCCGCTGGCCAGGGCGGGCCTCGCGCTCGACCTCGACAAGGCCGCCGCCCGGTACAAGTCCGAGTACCTGGACGGGGCCTGGGCGAGCCACCGGATACCGGGGACGAGCGGGACGTACGCCTTCCCCTGGTATCTGAACACCGGCCCGCTGTTCTACAACAAGTCCCTGTTCAAGAAGGCCGGGCTCGACCCGGAACAGCCCCCGAAGACCTACGACGAACTCTTCGCCGACGCCCTGAAGGTGGCCCGGCAGAGCGACGGCAAGGTCGCCACCCTCGCCAACGTGCCCACGATCGAGGACTTCGGGCGCTACGGCGTCGAGCTCATGAACCAGCAGGGCACCGGCTTCGCCTTCGACGACGCGAAGGGCGTCGAACTCCTCACCAAGTACAAGGAGTTGTACGACGCCAAGGCGCTCGACCCGCAGGCCCTGACCGCGACCCCGGAGTCCTCCGGCAAGAAGTTCCTCACCGAGGCCGTCGCCATGAACCCCGGCAGCGCCCTCGACCTCGGCAACTTCAAGAAGCAGGCGCCGAACCTGTACCGGAACATCGGCATCACCGACCAGATCACCAGCACCGGCCACGTCAACATGTATGTGATGGGCGTGATGGTCAACTCCCGCACCAAGCACCCGCCCGCGGCGGTCGCCTTCGCGCACTACGTCACCGACGCGCGGAACCAGATGTCCTTCGCCAAGAAGGTCGCCATCTTCCCGAGCACCGCCGGCTCGCTCGGCGACCCGTACTTCACCAAGGAGGACGGGACCGACGAGACGAAGGTGCGGATCGCCGCCGCCAAGTCCCTGAAGAACGCGGTCAATTACACGCCGGTGCTGTTCAGCGAGCAGATGAAGACCGCGCTGCGCAACGAGGTGGCCAAGGCGCTGCAGGGCAAGGAGAGCCCCAAGACGGCTCTTGACAACGCTGTCAAGGCCTGTGACCGGCTCCTCCAGCAGCAGGGCTGAACCGGCATGGCGGATCTCACGGCACGCTCCCGGGTGCGGCGCCAACTCCCCACCAGCCCATGGCTGTTCGCGGCCCCGGGGCTCCTCGTCACTGGCGCCTTCGTGCTCTACCCCTTCCTCTCCACCCTGCACAACTCCCTCACCGACCGGCGCACCCTGATCCCGGGCCGCTTCGTGGGCCTCGCCAACTTCCGCGAACTGCTCCACGACGACATGTTCTGGACCGGGCTGCGCAACAGCTCGCTCTACGTCCTCGGCGTCGTACCGGCACTGGTCGTCCTGCCGCTGCTGCTCGCCCTGCTGGTGCAGAAGAACATCCCCGGCATCACCTTCTTCCGGTCCGCCTTCTACACCCCGGTCGTCGCGTCGATCGTCGTGGTCGGGCTCATCTGGGTGTGGCTGCTGGACGAACGCGGACTGGTCAACTCCCTCCTGGAGACGCTCGGGATCGGCCGGGTCGGCTTCCTCAGCGACCAGTGGCTGCTCCTGCTGAGCGCCATGGCCGTCACGGTCTGGAAGGGCCTCGGCTACTACATGATCATCTATCTGGCCGCGCTGGCGAACGTCCCCCGCGAACTCCACGAAGCCGCGGCGGTGGACGGCGCGGGCCCCGTGCGCCGCTTCCTGAACGTCACCGTGCCCGCCGTGCGCTCGACCATGGTCCTGGTCGCCGCGCTCTCCTCGGTCGCCGCCTTCAAGGTGTTCTCCGAGGTCTATCTGATGGCGGGCCCGAGCGGCGGCCCGGCCGGCGAGGACACCACCCTCGTGATGCTCGTCCAGCGCACCGGCACCGGCCTGACCGGCCGCCTCGGCTACGCCTCCGCCCTGTCCGTCGTCGTCTTCGCCGTGACCGTCGTACTGATGCTGCTGGTCCTGTGCGCCGACCGGAGGGACGGGACATGAGCGTCATCGAGAAGGTACGACCCCCGCGGGCGCCCGCCGCCGCCCGCGAGACCCGGGTCACCGACGAGCACGGACGCCGCATCCGGGTGTGGGAACTGGCGCTCCGCTACACGCTGTTGCTCATCGTGCTCGCGCTCACCGTCGGACCGTTCCTGTGGCAGCTGTCCACCTCGCTCAAGGGCCCCACCGAGGACATCTTCAGCTCCCCGCCCACGTTCCTGCCCGGCCATCCCACCCTGCACAACTACGCGCGGGTCGCCGACACCATCCCCGTCTGGGACTACGCCCTCAACTCACTGAAGGTCGCCGGCGCCAACGTCGTGACCAACTGCGTCGGTTCGGCGCTCGCCGGGTACGCGCTGGCCCGGCTGCGCTACCGGGGCCGCGGGGTCGCCACCCTCGTCTTCGTCCTGGCGATGCTCGTCCCCGTCGAGGGCATCGTCATCGCCCAGTTCACCACCATGCGCGAACTCGGCCTCAACAACACCCTCATCGGCGTCGTCCTGCCCGGCTCCATCGGCGCCATGAACGTCCTGCTGATGCGCAACGCCTTCCGCAACCTGCCGTACGAGATCGAGGAGGCGGCCTTCGTCGACGGCGCGAGCGCCTGGCAAAGGTTCCTGCGGATCGCCCTGCCCTCGGTCAAGGGGACCCTCGCCGTCGTCGCGATCTTCGCCTTCATGGGCGCCTGGGACGACTTCCTGTGGCCGCTCATCGTGCTCAGCGACCCGTCCAGGTTCACCCTCACCATCGGACTCAACTATCTGCACGGCACCTTCGCGGGCGACGAACGGCTCGTCGCCGCCGGCACGGTCATCGCCGTGGCACCGCTCATCGCCCTCTTCGCCTGTCTCCAGCGGTACTTCTTCCGCGGGGTCGGCGAGGGCGCCGTCAAGGGCTGAACCCCGACCACCGCTCGCAAGGACACCGCATGCCTCCTGCCGTGCGCTTCGGCGTCAACTACACCCCGAGCGAAGGGTGGTTCCACCACTGGCTGGACTTCGACCTCGACTCCGTACGCGCCGACCTCGACTCGATCGCCGCACTGGGCCTGGATCACATCCGGGTCTTCCCGCTGTGGCCGTACTTCCAGCCGAACCGCACACTGATCCGGCCGCGTGCCGTGGAGCAACTCGTCGCGCTCGCCGACGCCGCCGACGAGCGCGGCCTCGACGTCAACGTGGACGGACTGCAGGGGCACTTGAGCAGCTTCGACTTCCTGCCCGCCTGGACGGGCACCTGGCACCGGCGCAACCTCTTCACGGACCCGGACGTGGTCGAGGCGGAGGCCGGCTATCTGCGGACCCTCGCGGCCGCCCTCGCCGACCGGCCCAACTTCATCGGGATGACGATCGGCAACGAGGTCAACCAGTTCGCCGCCGGGCCCCACCCCGACCCCGACCGCATCACCGCCGAGCAGGCGGCACGGTGGCTGTCCCGGCTCCTCGCCGCCTGCGCCGACGGTGCTCCCGGCCGGCTCCATCTGCACGCCTCGTACGACGCCGCCTGGTACCAGGACGACCAGCCGTTCACCCCGGAGCACTCGGCCCGCCTCGGCGGCGTCACCGCCGTGCACTCCTGGGTCTTCGACGGCACCGCCCAGCGCCACGGCCGTGCCTCCGTGCCGACCGAACACCACGCCACGTATCTGATCGAACTGAGCAAGGCCTGGGCCGACGACCCGCACCGGCCCGTGTGGCTCCAGGAGGTCGGCGCGCCCGCCCCGTTCATCCCGGCCGCGCACGCGCCTGCGTTCACCGAGGCCACCGTAGCGAACGCGCTGGACTGCCCCGATCTGTGGGGCATCACCTGGTGGTGCTCCCACGACGTCTCCCGCACGCTCGCCGACTTCCCCGAACTCGAATACGCACTGGGCCTGTTGACCAACGACCGACGGCCCAAGGACATCGCGCGCGTGCTGGCGGCCGCCGCTCGCGCACCCCGGGCCGCACCCACTGCCCGCGCTACGGCACTCGTCGTACCCGCCGACCCGGCCCACCGCTCCCGGTGCGCCCCCGGCGGACCCGTCTTCGATGCCTTCTTCCGGCTGGTGGCCGACGGCGCCCGCCCCACCACCGTCCTCGACTCCCGCGCGGACGACAAGGACCACCTCGCCGCCCGCGGCATCACCGAAGTCGTCACTCCCGACCAGGTACTCCCCACCCCACAAGGAGGCACCCGCTCGTGAACCCCACCCGACGCACCGTCCTGATCGCCGCCGGCGCGGCGGCCCTGACGCCGTCCCTGCCCGGCGCCGCGGCCCCGAAGGCCGGCGCCGCGACCCAGCCGTACGCCTCCTACTGGTACCCGGACTCGTTCCCCTCGGGCACCCCGGACACCGGCGTCACCTGGCGCAGCCTGAAGAGCTGGCGGGCCGCCGACGACCCCGACCTCGCCTTCAACGCGGCCACGGTGCCGCTCGCCGCCCGCTTCACCCCGACCGCGGCCAACACCACCGCCCGCTCGGGCCAGGCCCGCGTCCAGGCGCTGGTCGCCTTCGGGCCCACGTCGAGCAACCCGTCCCAGGGCTCCGCCACCGCCGACTACTACGCCCTCACCCACTGGGCGTACCTGGACGAACTCGTCTTCTGGGGCGGCTCGGCGGGCGAGGGACTGATCCTCGCCCCGAACGCGCCGATCGTGGACGCCGCCCACCGGCACGGCGTGCCCGTCCTCGGCAACATCTTCCTGCCGCCCGTCGCCTACGGCGGTCAGCTCCAGTGGACCCGCGACCTCGTCCAGAAGGACTCCACCGGGCACTACCCGCTGGCCGCGCAGCTCGTGGCCGTGGCGGCGGCCCACGGCTTCGACGGTTGGTTCGTGAACGCCGAGACGGGCGGCGGGAACAGCGCCCTGGGCTCCGCCATGCTCGGATTCGTACGGGAGCTGAAGTTGCTCGCCGCGGCGCAGGGGCAGCGGGTCACCTGGTACGACGCCATGACCGTGAACGGGAGCGTGAGCTGGCAGGGGGCGCTCGACAGCCGGAACCAGGCGTTCTTCCAGGCCGCCGACGACATGTTCGTCGACTTCCGCTGGAGCTCGGGCACGCTCGCCTCCTCGGGGCGCAAGGCCGTCCAACTGGGGCGCAGCCGCTATGAGTTGTGGGCGGGCGTCGATGTCGAGTCAGGCGGCTCGAACACCTCGGTGAACTGGGACGCGATCGTGCCGACCGGGAAGACACACGTCACCTCGATCGGCTTCTACCGGCCCGAGTGGACGCGCAACCATCTGCCGGCGGGGCGCACCCCGGGCGACTTCCACGCCGCCGACGACCGGTTCTGGACCGGGCGGTCGCTGGATCCGTCGCGGCCGGACGGGAGCGACCCGTGGCGGGCGCCGGCGGTGTCGGTCGCGGACCGTTCGACCGTGTCGTCGGTGCCGTTCGCGAGCGTCTTCAACACCGGGCACGGGCTGCGCTGGTACCAGGACGGAGCGGTCGCCTCGGACACGCCGTGGAACCACCTCGGCCTCCAGGACCGGCTGCCGTCCCGCCGATGGGTGGTGCGCGCGAGGGGGCAGCGGCCGACCGTCACCTTCGACTTCGCGGACGCGTGGCGGGGCGGCAGCAGTGTGCTGGTGGACGGTGAACTGGATCAACCGGTCGTGCTGGACCTGTATGCGACACGGCTGCCGATCACTGTTGACACGGTTGTCGAGCTGACGCATCGGGCCGACGCTGGGGGTGTGAACGTCGAGCTCGCTGTTGCCACCGCCGAGCCGGGCGGCGCCGGTGCGACACTGCCGTACGCCTACCTGCCTGTGAACTCGGTCAACGCCTGGCACACGTCGACGGTACGGCTCACCGGCCTGTCCGGGACGATCCACGCCCTCGGTATCCGTCTCACCGTCCCGGGCGGCGGCTCCGTGCGCTGGCGGCTGGGCGGCCTCGCCGTCCACGACACCGCCGCGACCCCGGCTGCCCCCGCCGACCTGCGGATCACTGCCGCCTCCGGGGGCGACCTGCGCTTCGCCTGGGGCGCCGCTCCCGGCCCCGTACGCCACTACGAGCTCCACCGCCTCCTGCCCGACGGCACCCGCCGTTTCCTCGGCGGTACCTGTCAGCGCGCCTACCACGTGGCCGGTCTGCAACCCGCACCGGGAGAGACGACCGCACGATTCGAAATGCGCTCGGTGGGGGAGCTGTACAACGCCTCGCCTCCCGTGACCGTCACCCACACCTGGTAATCACCGGAACCCAGCAGGGAGCACCCCGCATGCATGACGACCGCAGCCTGGTCGAAGCCCGACTGAGGCGCGTCCTCGACGAACGCGTCCGCCCCGCCGTGTACCCCGAGTCCGTGCCCCTCCAGGTCGCGGTGTGGCACGCGCCCGGCGAACCCGTACCGGTCGACGAGGGGCTCACGGCCGAGCCCGAGCCGATCGCGGTCGGCGACCGGTGGGGTGCGCCCTGGGGCACCAGCTGGTTCCGCGTGACCGGGACCGTGCCCGAGGCCTGGGCCGGAAAGACCGTCGAAGCCCTCCTCGACCTCGGCTTCGACGAGAACATGCCCGGCTTCCAGTGCGAGGGCCTGGTCTATCGGCCCGACGGCACCCCGGTGAAGGGCCTCAACCCCCGCAACCAGTGGGTGCGCGTCGGCGCGCCCGTCGAGGGCGGCGAGGAGATACGGCTGCACATCGAGGCGGCCTCCAACCCCGTCATCCTCGACTACCACCCCTTCCGGCCCACGCAGTTGGGCGACAAGGAGACCGCGGGCAGCGAACCGCAGTACACCCTCGCCCGCATGGACCTCGCGGTCTTCGACGAGACCGTGTGGCAGCTGGTGATCGACCTGGAGGTGCTCGGCGAGCTGATGGCCGAGCTGCCCGTGGAGTCGGCCCGCCGCTGGGACATCCTGCGCGCGCTGGAGCGGGCGCTCGACGCCATCGACCTCCAGGACGTCAATGGCTCGGCGGCGCGGGCCCGTTCATGCCTCACCGAGGTCCTCTCCGCTCCCGCCGTCCCCTCCGCCCACCGCATCAGCGCCGTCGGCCACGCGCACATCGACTCGGCGTGGCTGTGGCCGCTGCGCGAGACGGTCCGCAAGGTCGCCCGTACGACCGCCAACATGACCGCGCTCCTGGAGGACGAACCCGACTTCGTCTTCGCCATGTCGCAGGCCCAGCAGTGGGCATGGGTGAAGGAGCACCGGCCCGAGGTATGGGCGCGGGTGAAGAAGGCGGTGGCGGACGGTCGGTTCGTGCCGGCCGGTGGCATGTGGGTGGAATCGGACACCAACATGCCCGGCTCGGAGGCGATGGCCCGTCAGTTCGTGCACGGCAAGCGGTTCTTCCTCGACGAGTTCGGCATCGAGAACGACGAGGCCTGGCTGCCCGACACCTTCGGCTTCGCCGCGGGGCTGCCGCAGATCATCAGGGCCGCGGGCGCCAAGTGGCTGCTCACGCAGAAGATCTCCTGGTCGCAGACCAACAAGTTCCCGCACCACACCTTCCAGTGGGAGGGCATCGACGGCACGCGGATCTTCACGCACTTCCCGTCCGTCGACACCTACAACTGCTCCATGCGCGGCGCCGAGATCGCCCACGCGGCCCGCAACTTCAAGGACAAGGGATCCGCCCGGCACTCCCTCGCGCCCACCGGCTGGGGAGACGGAGGCGGTGGCACGACCCGCGAGATGGTCGCCAAGGCCGCCAGACTGCGCGACCTGGAGGGCTCGGCGACGGTCGTCTGGGAGAGCCCCGGAGCCTTCTTCGAGAAGGCGGAGGCCGAGTACGCCCATCCGCCCGTCTGGGTCGGTGAGCTCTACCTCGAACTCCACCGCGCCACCCTCACCAGCCAGGCGCGGACCAAGCAGGGCAACCGCCGCAGCGAACACCTCCTGCGCGAGGCGGAGCTGTGGGCGGCGACCGCTGCCGTGCGCACCGGATTCCCTTACCCGTACGAAGAGTTGGACCGTATCTGGAAGACGGTCCTGCTGCACCAGTTCCATGACATCCTGCCCGGTTCCTCCATCGCCTGGGTGCACCGCGAGGCCCGTGCCACGTACGACCGTCTCGCCGCCGAGCTCGACGCGATCATCGACGCGGCCCAGCGGGCCCTGGCCGGCGAGGGGCCGACCCCCCTCGCCTTCAACGCGGCCCCGCACGCCAGGGCCGGTATCCCGGCGGGCGGCGCGGGCACCCCGGTGACCGAGGGCGGGACGACCCTGGCAGCCGGCCCGGACGGCGGACACGTGCTGGACAACGGCCTGCTGCGGATCGTGATCGACGCCCACGGCCTGGTCGTGTCGGTGTACGACATCGAGGCCGACCGCGAGACGGTCGCCCCGGGCCGGGCGGCGAACCTCCTGCAACTCCACCCGGACTTCCCGAACATGTGGGACGCCTGGGACGTCGACGCCTTCTACCGCAACACGGTCACCGACCTCACGGACACCGACGAGGTGACCGAGGGGGAGGACGGCCGGTCGGTGCGGATCGTACGGTCCTTCGGCGCCTCCCGGGTCACCCAGATGCTGTCGCTGCCGCCGGGCGAGCGGCGGCTGGTCCTCGACACCGAGGTCGACTGGCACGAGACGGAGAAGTTCCTCAAGCTGGCCTTCCCGCTGGACCTGCACGCCGAACGGTATGCGTCCGAGACCCAGTTCGGGCACTTCCACCGGCCCACCCACACCAACACCTCCTGGGAGGCGGCCAAGTTCGAGGCCTGCAACCACCGCTTCGTCCATCTGGAGGAGCCAGGGTGGGGAGTCGCGGTCGTCAACGACTCGACGTACGGCCATGACGTCACCCGTACCGTGCGCACCGACGGCGACCGCGGTACGACCACCACGGTGCGCGTCTCCCTGCTGCGTGCCCCGCGCTTCCCCGACCCCGAGACCGACCAGGGCGTCCACCGTTTCCGGCACGCGCTGGTACCGGGCGCGGGCATCGGCGACGCGGTCCGCGAGGGCTGGCGGATCAACCTCCCGGAACGCAGGCTGACCGGCGCCCACGAGGTCGCTCCGCTCGTCACGGTGGACGACGACGCGGTCGTGATCACGGCGGTGAAACTCGCGGACGACGGCAGCGACGACGTGGTGGTGCGCCTGCACGAGGCCCACGGCGGGCGGGCCAGGCCGACGCTGAAGGCGGGCTTCGAGGTCGCGGACGTCACGGCCACGGACCTGTTGGAGCGGCCTTGGGACGAGGGGGCGGCCCCGGAGCGGGACGGCGATCGCGTCACCGTACGGCTGCGCCCGTTCGAACTGGTGACGTTGAGGCTTTCCCTGGCGCGGGCCCACCTACGATGATGTGCCGATGAGACGAACAAGGGTCCCCGACAACTCCTGGGCCGCGGAGCCCGATCCCCTGCTCGCCCTCGCCCGACGGGAGTTGACGTTCTACGCGCGGACCTGTGACCGGTCCAGGAGGCTGCACCACGTCACCGAGCTCGGCGCTCTCCTCACCACGTCGGTGACGGTCGTGGCGGCCGGTCTGCATGCTCCCGCCTGGCTGACCGCGCTGATCGCGGGCGGCGCCGTGTTCTTCACCGGCATGCGTCAGCTGTACGGCGCCGGCTCGCGCTGGGTGCTGGCCGCGCAGGCGCGCGAAACCCTGCGCCGGGCGATCGACCGCTACCTCCTCCTGCCCGAGTCCGAACGCGACACCGAGGCCCGGCAGGCGCTGCAGACGGTGGTCGAGGAGGTCGGGGCGAATGAGTTGCGGGCGTGGTCCGAGGCGCGGGGAGGGCGCCCGGAGCCGCCGGTGCCCGCGGTGGGAGGCTGAGCGGATGCGGGCGGGTCAGGGCCCCAGTTGGGCTCTGAGCCACTCCTCCACCTCGCACACGTGTGCGGCCGCCGCCGCGCGGGCCGCGTCCGGGTCGCGGGCGGCCAGGGCGCGGTGGATCGCCGCGTGTTCGCGGCGGGTGCGGGCGAACGCGCCCTCTTCCTGGTAGCCGCGCCAGACGCGGGCGCGGAAGGTGCGGGAGGACAGGCCCTCCAGGATCGCCGCCATGGTGTCGTTGCCCGCGGCGGCCGCGATCTCGCGGTGGAAGGCGAGGTCGTGGGCGAGGATCTCCTCGGGGTCGTCGGTGGCGTTCATCGCCGTCAGATGCTTCTCCACCTCGGCGAGCCGGTCCGGGGTGATGCGCGCGGCGGCCAGGGCGGTCGCCGTGGACTCCAGGATCCGGCGCACCTCCAGCAGTTCGACCAGACGCGGGCCCCGGGAGAGGTCGGCGACCACCCCGAAGGTCTCCAGGAGGTCGCCCGCCTCCAGCGCGGTCACATAGATCCCGGATCCGTGCCGGGCCTCCAGGACGCCCAGCACCGTCAGCGCGCGGATCGCCTCACGCATCGAGCTGCGGGAAATGCCCAGCTGGGCGGCTAGATCCCGCTCGGTGGGCAGACGCTGGCCCGGCTCGAGGCTGCCGTCGGCGATCATCGCCTTGATCCGCTCGATGGCGCGCTGCGTCACGGTGCCCTTCTGCGGGGCTTCTTCCTCCACGCCATTCCTCCAGTCGCCGAGTGCGTCGCAGTCTAACCACCAAGGTGGTCCGACCACTACGGGCAAGAAGCGGCGAAATCTGCGTTCGCGGGCTGTTGTGCCAAGGGAATGGTCTGATAAGTATGCGGGCATCTGCTCGAACACGCTCGATGAGGAGCTGTCAGATGCCCGGCAGAACACTGAGGAAACCGAGGAAGCGGAACAGGACCCGGATCATCGGCGTGGCGGCCCTCACCGTCGGCGCCTCGCTCGTACTCGCCGCTTGCGGCAGCACCAAGGACGACGGCGCCACGGGTGCCAAGGGCGGCGGCACCGGCAAGGTCGGGGTGATCCTGCCCCTGCTGACCTCGCCGTTCTGGCAGTCGTACAACGACTACGTGCCGAAGATGGCCACGTCGGAAGGCGTCGACGCGCTGAAGACCGTCAACTCCAACAGCGACGCCTCGCAACAGATCACCGACATCAACAACGAGCTCACCCAGGGCGTCAGCGGCCTGGTCGTCGCCCCGCTGGACAGCGCCGCCATCGAGGCCGGACTCGACCAGGCCGACCGCAAGGGAGTGCCGGTCGTCGCAGTCGACGTCGCGCCCGACAAGGGCAAGGTCGCCATGGTCGTCCGCGCCGACAACGTCGCCTACGGCACCAAGGCCTGCGACTACCTCGGCAAGCACATCACCGGCGGCAAGGTCGTGCAGATCATGGGCGACCTCGCCTCGGTCAACGGCCGTGACCGCTCCGAGGCCTTCCGGACCTGCGTGAAGAAGAACTACCCGAAGCTCAAGGTGCTGGAGATCCCCGCCAAGTGGGAGTCCGACACCGCGGCCTCCGAGCTCGACACGCTCCTCAACGCCAACCCCGACATCAAGGGCATCTACCTGCAGGCGGGCGGGGTGTATCTGGCGCCCACCCTGCAGACCCTCAAGTCGAAGAACATGCTCAAGGCGGCGGGCCAGAAGGGCCACATCGCCATCGTCTCCAACGACGGCATCCCGCAGGAGTACGACGCCATCCGCAAGGGCGAGATCGACGCCACCGTCTCCCAGCCGGCCGACGCCTACGCCAAGTACGGCATGTACTACATCAAGGCGGCGATGGAGGGGAAGACGTTCCGGCCCGGCCCCACCGACCACGACTCGACGATCGTCAAGCTGCCCAGCGGCATCCTCGAGGACCAGTTGCCCGCGCCCCTGGTCACCAAGGACAACGTCGACGACCCGAAGCTGTGGGGCAACACGGTCCAATGAGCGCACCCGAGAACGCGCCGCTGGTGGAGGCACGCGGCATCGTCAAGCGCTACGGCCCCACCCTCGCCCTCGCCGACGGCCGCCTCACCGTGCTGCCCGGCGAGTCCCACGCCCTGGTCGGCCGCAACGGCGCGGGCAAGTCCACCCTTGTGGGCGTCCTCACCGGCCTCCAGGCGCCGGACGAGGGCACGGTCCGCTTCGACGGCCGGCCCGCGCCCCCGCTCGGCGACCGCGACGCCTGGCGGAGCAAGGTCGCCTGCGTCTACCAGAAGCCCACGGTCGTACCGGAGTCGACGGTTGCCGAGAACCTCTTCATCAACCGCCAGCCGCTCAACCGGGGTTTCATCAGCTGGCGCAGGCTGAAGACCGAGGCCGCCGAACTCCTCGACACCTGGGACGTCCATGTCGACCCCGAGGACCGCACCGCCGACCTCAAGGTCGAGGACCGTCAAATGGTCGAGATCGCACGGGCGTTGAGCTTCGGCGCCCGGTTCATCGTGCTCGACGAGCCGACCGCCCAGCTCGACAACCGTGAGATCGAGCGGCTGTTCAGTCGCATGCGGGCGCTCCAGGACTCCGGCGTCACCTTCCTGTTCATCTCCCACCACCTCCAGGAGGTGTACGAGGTCTGCCAGACCGTCACCGTGCTGCGCGACGCCCGCTGGATCACC
Organism: Streptomyces sp. HUAS 15-9; assembly: GCF_025642155.1. Classification (NCBI taxonomy): domain Bacteria; kingdom Bacillati; phylum Actinomycetota; class Actinomycetes; order Kitasatosporales; family Streptomycetaceae; genus Streptomyces; species Streptomyces qianjiangensis. Next base: position 7,784,223 of record NZ_CP106798.1, read on the forward strand.
ACCGCCCCCGTCGCCGACCTGCCCAGGGCGGCCCTGGTGGAGGCGATGGCGGGGGAGACGGTCACCCGGTACGACCACGCGCGCGCCACCGTCGCCGCCGATTCCCCCGTCGTGCTCGACGTGCGCGGCCTCCACTCCGCCGCGTACCGGGACGTCGACCTCACCGTTCGCGCCGGTGAGGTCGTCGGACTCGCCGGAACCAGCGGCAGCGGCAAGATCGAGCTCGCCGAGTCGCTCGCCGGACTGCACACCCCGAGCGGCGGGTCGGCCCGGATCGACGGGAAGGCGCTCCCCTTCGGCGACGTGCGGGCCGCGCTGACGGCGGGCGTCGGCTGTGTCCCCCGCGACCGGCACGAACAGGGCCTCGTCCCCTCCATGACCATCGGCGACAACACCACCATGAGCGTCCTGGACCGGCTCGGCCGTCACGGCTTCGTCGGCACCCGGCGCAGGCGCGGCTTCGCCACCGAGCTGATCGAGCGCCTCGACATCCACACCGAGGGCCCCGAACAGCCCGTCGCCGACCTCTCCGGCGGCAACGCGCAGAAGGTCGTCATGGCCCGCGCGCTCGCCTCCGACCCCCGCCTCCTCGTCCTCATCAACCCCACCGCCGGCGTCGACGTGAAGTCCAAGGAGTCCCTGCTGGCCCGCATGGACGGCGCCCGCGAGGACGGCACCGCCGTGCTCGTCGTCTCCGACGAACTCGACGACCTGCGCCGCTGCGACCGCGTCCTCGTCCTCTTCCACGGCCGCGTCGTCGCCGAGCACCCGGCCGGCTGGCGCGACCACGAGCTGATCGCCTCCATCGAAGGAGTGGACCATGGCTGACACCAAGGCCCCACCGCTCACCCCGGTACGCTCCGCCGACCCGTGGGCGGCCAGGGCCGTACTGATTCGCCGGGCCCGCGAACTCGCCCTCGTACCCGCCCTGTTGCTGCTCATGGCGCTCGGTGCGGCGGTCAACGACTCGTTCCTGACCGAGCGCAACCTCGTCTCCGTCCTCGGCGCCTCCGCCGCGCTGGCGATGGTCGTGCTCGCCGAGTCGCTGGTGCTCATCACCGGAAAGTTCGACCTGTCCCTGGAGTCGGTCGTCGGCATCGCGCCCGCCGTCGGAGCGCTTCTGGTGCTGCCCTCCGCCCAGTCCGGCTGGGGCACCGAACTCCCGGCACCGCTCGCGCTGTTCGCCGTCCTCCTCGTCGGCGCGGCCGTCGGTGCCTTCAACGGCATCCTGGTCGTCAAGTTCCGGCTCAACGCGTTCATCGTCACGCTCGCGATGCTGATCGTGCTGCGCGGACTGCTGGTCGGCGCGACCAAGGGCAAGACGCTCTTCGGCATGCCGGACAGCTTCTACTCGCTGGCGACCACCACCTTCCTCTCCGTCCCGATGTCGGTGTGGCTCGCCGCCGTCGCCTTCGCCGCCGCCGGGTTCGTACTGAAGTACCACCGTGTCGGCCGCGCCCTGTACGCCATCGGTGGCAACGCGGACGCGGCCCGGGCGGCCGGCATCCGGGTCGAGCGCGTGATGCTCGGCGTGTTCGTCGTCGCGGGGGTCCTCGCCTCGGTCGGCGGGATCATGCAGACCGGCTATGTCGGCGCGATCAGCGCCAACCAGGGCAACAACATGATCTTCACCGTGTTCGCGGCGGCCGTGATCGGCGGCATCGGCCTGGACGGCGGCAAGGGCACCATGTCCGGCGCGCTCACCGGCGTACTCCTGTTGGGTGTCGTACAGAACCTGCTCACCCTCGCCCAGGTGCCGTCGTTCTGGATCCAGGCCATCTACGGCGGGATCATCCTCGTCGCCCTCATGATCGCCCGCGTGACGACGGGCCGGGCCCAGGACTGACCCCCCGCCCGCCCCCTCCTCACCGACCGAAAGGCCCTTCCGTGACCCCGCCCCCCGCCCGTGTCACCGCGCTCGACACCTACGACATCCGCTTCCCCACCTCGCGCGAGCTGGACGGCTCAGACGCGATGAACCCCGACCCCGACTACTCGGCGGCGTACGCCGTGCTGCGCACCGACGCGCCCGACGGACACGAGGGGCACGGGTTCACGTTCACCATCGGGCGGGGCAACGAGGTCCAGGTCGCCGCGATCGACGCACTGCGGGGCCATGTGCTCGGCCGCTCCGTGGACGACCTGTGCGACGACCCGGGCTCGCTCCACCGTGATCTGATCGGGGACAGCCAACTGCGCTGGCTCGGGCCCGAGAAGGGCGTGATGCACATGGCGATCGGGGCCCTGGTGAACGCGGTCTGGGACCTCGCGGCCAAACGCGCACGCAAGCCGCTGTGGCAACTGCTCGCCGACGCCGAACCCGAGTGGATCGTGCGCCAGATCGACTTCCGGTACATCACCGACGCGCTCACCCCCCAGCAGGCGCTGGACCTGCTGCGCCGTGGCCGGGAAGGGGCCGCGCAGCGCAGAGTCCGGCTGCTGGAGCGCGGCTTCCCCGCCTACACCACCTCCGCCGGCTGGCTCGGCTACGACGACGACAAGCTCACCCGGCTGGCCGCCCGGGCCGTCGCCGACGGCTTCCGGCAGCTCAAGCTGAAGGTGGGCGCCGACCTCGCCGACGACGTACGCCGCTGCCGGGTCGCCCGCTCGGTCGTCGGACCCGGCATCCGCCTGGCCGTCGACGCCAACCAGCGCTGGAACGTCGACGAGGCGATCCGCTGGACCAAGGCCCTCGCGGAGTTCGACCCGTACTGGATCGAGGAGCCCACCAGCCCCGACGACGTCCTCGGACACGCCGCGATCCGCGGGGCCGTCACCCCAATCAAGGTCGCCACCGGCGAGCACGTCCAGAACCGGATCGTCTTCAAGCAGATGCTCCAGGCGGGCGCTCTCGACGTGGTCCAGATCGACGCGTCCCGGGTCGGCGGCGTCAACGAGAACCTCGCCATTCTGCTGCTCGCGGCCAGGTTCGGCGTCCCCGTCTGCCCGCACGCGGGCGGCGTCGGACTGTGCGAACTCGTCCAGCACCTGGCGATGTTCGACTACCTCGCGGTCTCCGGCACCACGGACGACCGCGTCATCGAGTACGTCGACCATCTGCACGAGCACTTCCTGGCCCCGGTGGTGATCCGCCAGGGTCACTACACGGCACCCACCACGCCTGGCTTCTCGGCCACCATGCGGCCCGAGTCCATCGCGCGGTACACCTTCCCCGGCGGCACCTTCTGGGCCGCCGACCCCGACACACAGAAGGGACGGGCGGCGTGAGCGACTTCGAGGGACTGAACGCCCTGGTGACCGGCGGCGCCTCCGGGATCGGCCGGGCCACCTCCGCACTCCTGGCCGCACGCGGCGCCCGGGTCGCCGTCCTGGACGTCGACCCGTCGTCGGTGGACAAGCCACTGCTCGGCTGCCGGGCCGATGTCACCGACGACGTCTCGGTGCGCGCGGCAGTCGAGCTGGCGGCCGGGGAACTCGGTGGGCTGGACATACTCGTCAACAACGCCGGCATCGGCGCCCAGGGCACCGTCGAGGACAACGACGACGCGGAATGGCGCCGCGTCTTCGACGTCAACGTCCTCGGGATGGTCCGTACCGCCCGAGCCGCCCTCCCGCACCTGCGCCGGTCGCGGCACGCCGCGATCGTCAACACCTGCTCCATCGCCGCCACCGCCGGACTGCCCGGGCGGGCGCTCTACAGCGCCACCAAGGGCGCCGTGTACTCCCTGACCCTGGCCATGGCCGCCGACCACGTCCGCGAGGGCATCCGCGTCAACTGCGTCAACCCCGGCACCGCGGACACCCCGTGGATCGGCCGGCTGCTGGACGCGGCACCGGATCCGGCCGCCGAGCGCGCCGCACTCGAAGCCAGGCAGCCCACCGGCCGCCTCGTCTCCGCGGAAGAGGTCGCGGGCGCCATCGCCTACCTGGCGAGCCCGCTGTCCGGCGCCACCACCGGCACCGCCCTGGCCGTCGACGGCGGCATGCAGGGCCTCAGGCCGCGCCCGGCGGGCCGATGAGCGCCCTCGGCCGCAGCGGCGTCGAGGTCAGCGCGCTGGCCTTCGGTGCCGCCGGGATCGGCAACCTGTACACCGAGGTCGGCGAGGGGCAGGCGCACGAGGCGGTGGCCGCCGCCTGGCAGCGCGGCATCCGCTACTTCGACACCGCCCCGCACTACGGCCTCGGCCTGTCCGAACGACGACTGGGCGCGGCCCTTCGGAACTTCCCCCGGGCGCAGTACACGGTCTCCACGAAGGTCGGCCGCCGCCTGGAACCCGCGGACCTGCCCGGCGACGACCTGGCCAACGGCTTCGCCGTGCCCGCCACATGGCGCCGCGTGTGGGACTTCAGCGCCGACGGCATCCGCCGCACCCTGGAGGCCAGTCTGGAACGGCTCGGCCTCGACCGGGTGGACGTCGCCTACCTCCACGACCCCGACGACCACGCCGAACAGGCCTTCCGCGAGGGATACCCGGCCCTGGCGAAACTCCGGGGCGAGGGCGTGGTCGGCGCGATCGGCGCGGGCATGAACCAGACCGCGATGCTCACCCGCTTCGTCCGCGAGACCGACGTCGACGTGGTGCTGTGCGCCGGCCGCTACACCCTCCTCGACCACAGCGCGCTCACCGACCTGCTCCCGGCCGCCCGCGAACGCGGCACGTCGGTCGTCATCGGCGGCGCCTTCAACTCCGGCCTGCTGGCGGATCCACGGTCGGGAGCGACGTACGACTACGAGGCGGCGCCGCAGGAACTGCTGGACCGCGCCCTACGCCTCAAGACGATCGCCGAGCACCACGGCACCACCCTGCGTGCCGTCGCCCTCGCCTTCTGCGCCGCGCACCTGGCGATCGCGAGCGTCCTGGTCGGGGCCCGCTCGGCGTCCGAAGTCCACGACTGCGCCGACCAGTTCGAGGCCACGGTCCCGGAGGCTTGCTGGCGGGACCTCCGACAGGCGGGCCTTCTGCCGAGCGAGGAGCTGTCATGAGAGTCGCCCTGCACACGAAGGTCCGCGCGGATCGCGTGGCCGCGTACGAGGCCGCTCATCGTGAGGTTCCGGTCGAGCTCACGGATGCCATCCGGGCCGCCGGGGCCACGTCCTGGACGATCTGGCGCAGCCGTACCGATCTCTTCCACCTCCTGGAGTGCGAGGACTACGGCCGCCTCCTCGCCGAACTGGAGAAGCTGCCGGTGAATGTCACCTGGCAGATGCGGATGGCCGAACTACTCGACGTCGTGCACGACTACTCCGCCGACGGCGCGGGCGCCGGCCTGCCCGTCGTGTGGGAGCTGCCGTGATCGTCGACGCCCACCACCACGTCTGGGACCTCTCGGTCCGCGACCAGGACTGGATCAGCGGTCCCGAACTGCGGCCGCTGCGCCGGAACTTCACTCTCGCCGAACTAGCACCGCAGGCGCGTGCGGCCGGAGTCGACCGCACGGTTCTGGTCCAGACGGTCACCGTGCCCGAGGAGACCCCCGAGTTCCTCGCCCTTGCCGAGGCGCACGAGCTCGTCGGCGCGGTCGTCGGGTGGACCGATCTGACCCGCCCCGATGTCGCCGACGAACTGGCCCGGCTGCGCGAACTCACCGGCGGCCGGTACCTGAAGGGCATCCGTCACCAGGTCCAGGGCGAGTCTGACCCACAGTGGCTGTTTCGTTCGGACGTCCGCCGAGGGCTCGCCGCCGTGGCCGACGCGGGCCTGGTGTACGACCTCGTCGTACTGCCCCATCAGCTCCCCGCCTGCGCCGAGGCGGCCGCATGGCTGCCCGGGCTCACCTTCGTCCTCGACCACTTGGGCAAACCCCCCATCGCCTCGGGGGAGCCCGAGCCCTGGGCGACGGCAGTCCGTACCCTCGCCGCACTCCCCAACACGGTGGCCAAGCTCTCCGGCCTGGTCACCGAGGCCGACCACGCCTCCTGGGCGGTCGGCGACCTGCGCCCTTACACGGACGTGGCCCTGGAGGCCTTCGGCCCGCACCGCCTGATGTTCGGCTCGGACTGGCCGGTGTGCACACTGGCCGCCGGCTACGGCGAAGTGCTCATCGTCGCCGGGGAGTTGACCGCCGAGCTCAGCGAGCCGGAGCGCGCCGCCGTCCTCTCGGGCACCGCCACCCGTGTCTACCGCCTCTGAACAGTCTCGGCGAGCCGCGTCGGCGGCAGATACTCCCGCACAAACGTCCGCTCCCAGCACGCGCCCGTCTCCCGCAGCTCCCGCCAGGTCGTGTAGCGGTAGCGGAAGAGACGGGCGCGGATGTAGCGGGGCGGCTCGTCGGGCGGGAACGGCGAGCCACGCAGCAGCTTCAGCGTGTCCCGGTCGTTCTCCAGCAGCCGCTCCACCAGGCCGCCGAACCAGGACCCGGCGTACGCGGGCGAGAGCGCGGCGAACCACATCAGCCAGTCCAGCCGCAGATGGTACGGCGCGAACTGGCGCGGCCAGCGCCGTGGATCACCCGGCTTGCCCTTGAACTCGTACTCCCGCCAGCGCGCGTCCTCGTGCGGGACGTCGTCGAGCGTGCCCTCCACCACCACCTCGTAGCGGATACGGCTGACGCTGCCGAACGCGCCGTAGGTGTTCACCAGGTGCAGCGGGTCGAAGGAGCGGTTCATGACCTGGCGGCGGGAGATCATGTTCGTCACCGGGCGGTAGCTGAGCCAGACGATGAGCGCGGCCACGGCGAGGACCACGATCTCGTACCAGAGCGGCGCCGGCGGCACGGACGGCGCGGCGGCGGGGATCCGCAGCGCCGACAGGGCCAGCACGATCGTGATCCAGTTCAGCCAGGAGAAGTTGCCGGACAGCACGAGCCACAGCTGGGTGACGATCATCAGGGACGCGGCGGCCGTCGCGATCGGCTGCGGGGTGAACAGCAGGACCGGCACCACGAGCTGGGTGAAGTGGTTGGCGGCCACCTCGACGCGGTGCAACGGCTGCGGCAGATGGTGGAAGAACCAGCTCAGCGGGCCCGGCATCGGCTGGGTCTCGTGGTGGTAGTAGAGGCAGGTCAGCTTCCGCCAGCAGGCGTCGCCGCGCATCTTGATCAGACCGGCGCCGAACTCGACGCGGAACAGGATCCAGCGCAGCAGGAACAGCACCACGACCGGCGGCGCCACCTCGTCGTTGCCCACGAAGGCGCCGAGGAAGCCCACCTCCAGGAGCAGCGACTCCCAGCCGAACGCGTACCAGGTCTGGCCGACGTTGACGACCGACAGATACAGCGCCCAGGGCACCAGCCACAGCACCAGCCCGCCCCACAGGGGCAGTTGTGAGTCCAGGCCCGCGAGCAGCGCCGCCGACACGGCGCAGCCCGCCCAGCAGCAGCCCGCGAACATCCGGTCCGAGTAGTGGAGGTGGAACAGGCTGGGCGCGTCCCGGAACCGTACCCGGCGCAGAAAGTGGGGGATCGGCAGCATGCCCCGCTCGCCCAGCAGGGCGCGGAACTGCAGGGCCGCGGTCAGGAACGCGACGAGATACACGCCGGCCAGAGCCCGCTGGAAGATCAGTCGGCTCCACCAGTACTCGGGTGCGGTGAACCAGTCCACGGCCGTGCGCTCCTGCCTCCATTGTGGCGCCGCGAGCACGGCGCGCCCCACGTGCTCGTCACTGTGCGTACCGCACCGCTCCACTTGCGTGACCCAAGCGAGTGAAGCAGACAATAGTGCACGAATTGTCCCGGCTGATGTGGGAGAACGTGGTGCGGATACCCACCGGAACTGCCGTCATGGCCCCTCTGGCCTGTCTGCTCGCGGCGGCGCTCCTCGTCGTCGGATGCGCCCGCGATGGCATCAGGGTCACCGGTCCGAGCGGCGAGGTCTTCCTCCAGCCGGTCGCGGTCCAGGGACCCGACCCCTTCACCGGATCCACGGCGACCGGCGGCCCGGACTCCGCGGACCAGTTCACCCGGGCGGCGCAGTCGGGCGGCCGCATCGGGAACATCTCCGTGACCGGGAGCGGGGTGCGGTCCGTCTCCGGCGGTACGCCCGGCCTGTACGGCGGCACCGCACGGGTCGGCAGCTGCGACGTCGAGCGGCAGATCGGGTATCTGGCCGCCGACCCGGCCAGGGGCAGCGCGTTCGCCCGGGCCGAGGGCATCACCCGGAAGGCGGTACCCGGATATCTGCGCGGTCTGACGCCGGTCGTGCTGCGCGCGGACACCCGGGTCACCAATCACGGGTTCCGGGACGGGCGGGCGGCCGGATTCCAGTCCGTCCTGCAGGCCGGCACCGCCGTGCTGGTCGACGACCGCGGTGTGCCGCGCGTGCGCTGCGCCTGCGGCAACCCGCTGAAGCCGCCCACGGCGACGCACAGTGGCTCCGGCATCGGCGGGCATGTCTGGTCGGGCTACCGGCCCGGCGAGGTTATCGAGGTGACGCCGGCACCGCACGCCGTCACCAGCATCACGATCATCGACCTCGGGTCCCACGCCTGGATCGAACGCCCGATCGGCCACGACGTCCAGCACGACCACGTCGTACACCCTCCGGTGAGCGCGACACAGCCGTCGCGCACCCAGCGGCCGAAGCCGCACGAGCACGAGAACCGTCCCAGTGCCTCCCCCGGTGAGAGCGGCAGGGCGCCGGTGACCGCCCCCTCCGCGGTCCCGTCCGGCTGTGCCACCCCGACGTCCACGCGCCGCCCGGACTCCGGCGGCGCCTCGGCCCCGGTCGCCGCGGACGTCGGTGGCACCGTGGCCCCGGTACGGCCGCAGGCGCCGGGCTGCGCCACGAGGACGCCGACCGCGACCGTCCCCGGCACCCAGCAGGCTCCCGTCGGCGGCAGGCCCACCCCCGGCATCGCCAAGCCCTCCACGGACTCCACCCGGTCCGCGGCCTCCCCGGACACCGCCGACGAGACCGGCCCCGGGACCGTCCCGGACGTCCCCGACCTGTCCGACGGCGGCGGGCTCGTCCCCGACGACGGTACGACCGTCACCGGCAGCATCTTCGACAGCCCCACCGGCGTCGTCGGCGGCTGAGCCCCACCGTGTCCTCGATCCCGGTCGAAGAATCGGACGAATCCTGGCAAGGTGGCCCCATGGCTGATCAGGGGGCGACGGCCCTGTCAGTCCCGGACGACTGGCCCGCCCACCCGGATCCGATTCTCGCGCTCAACCGCATGGGCTCGTTCGACTGGGACCTGGACAACGGCCTCTTCCACATGGACGCCCAGGCCCACGAGGTGTTCGACATCCTCCCCGAGGAGTACGACGGACGCCCCGAGAGCCTGTCGCTCCGCGTGCCCCAGCCGGAGGGCAGCCGACTGGACGCCGTGGTCTCCCGGGCCATCAAGGACGGCAGCGAGAACTACGGCGCCTACTTCCGCATCCGCTGCCGCGACGGCACGCTGCGCTGGACCCACACCCAGGGCTACATCCGGCGGGACGAGACGGGCCGGCCGCGCCGGGTCATCGGCATCGTCCGGGACGCCACGCAGGAACTGCAGGACAGTGAGGCCCGCAGTCTGCGGGCGGCCCAGGACGAGGCGGTCCGCAGACAGACCAACGTCGTGCAGGTCATCACGGCGGCCCTCTCGCACGCCCACAGCGTCCAGGACGTCATCGACGTCCTCAAGGACACCCACGGTGTACGGCACCTGGGCGCGGCCAGTCTGGTCATGGGCCTGGTGGAGGCCGGGCGGATCCGGCTGGTGGCCGAGGGCCCCGAGGGCAGCTTCGTCCCCGGCACCCGGGTCACCCGGATCGACGAGCCCTACCCGATGAGCGAGGTCGTACGGACCCTCAGCCCGCGCTTCATCGAGTCCCGCGAGGAGTTCGCCCAGGGGTACCCGATCCTGTGGCCGCACATCACCGACCTGAACATCACCTCGGCCGCCTATCTGCCGCTCATCGCCCAGGGCCGCCCGATCGGCGCCATGGGCCTGCTCTACAACGACCGGCAGGGCTTCCCCGACGAGGAGCGCACCGTCATCGTCGCGCTCGGCAGCAGCATCGCGCAGAGCCTGCAGCGGGCCATGCTCTACGAGCAGGAGAAGGACCTCGCCCAGGGCCTGCAGCAGGCGATGCTGCCGCGCACCATCCCCAGCGTGCCCGGCGGCGACGTTGCCGTCCGCTACCGCTCGGCCTCAGCCGGAGGCTCCCTCGGCCGGGACATCGGCGGCGACTGGTACGACCTCATCCCGCTGCCGAGCGGCCGGGTCGGGGCCGTCATCGGCGACGTCCAGGGGCACGACACGCACGCGGCGGCCGTCATGGGCCAACTGCGCATCGTGCTGCGCGCCTACGCCGCCGAGGGCCACACCCCGGCCACCGTGATGGCCCGTGCCTCCGTCTTCCTGCACGAACTCGACACCGACCGCTTCGCCACCTGCCTGTACGCGGAGGCCGACCTGTCCACCGGCGTGGTCCAGGTGGTCCGCGCCGGTCATATCGACCCGCTGGTGCGGCGGACGGACGGCAGCTGCCACCGGGTCTCGGTGGAGGGCGGGCTGCCGCTCGGTCTTTCCGCCGAGTTCGGCCGGCTGGAGTACCCGGTCTCCACCCTCGAACTCGACCCCGGCCAGACCCTGCTGCTGTGCACCGACGGACTCGTCGAGCAGCCCGGCGCCGACCTGGACGACGGCGTTCGGACCCTCACCTCGCTGATCGCCACGGGCCCGGACGACGTACGCAGCCTCGCCAACCGGCTCATCCAGGTGGCCGAGGCGCGCGGCGGCGACGACGACGTGGCCCTGCTTCTGCTGCGCCGCCGGGTCCTGGACAGCGTGCGGACCCCCGCCCGGCTCCAGCAGCACGTGGCCCCCGGTGACCCCGAGGCGCTGACACTGGCCCGGCACATGATCCGCGCCGCGGTCCGCGCCTGGGGCGCGGGCGACCGCGCCGACGACATCGAACTGGTCGCCGACGAGCTGATCACCAACGCCCTGATGCACACGGAGGGCTCCGCGGTGGTCACCCTCAGAGTCCTCACCGGCAGCGACCGACGCCTGCGCGTGGAGGTCGAGGACACCTCCAGCGCCCTGCCACGCCGCCGCGAGGCGGGGGAGTCGGGGGTCTCCGGGCGCGGGCTGCTGCTCGTGGACATGCTCACAGACGTGTGGGGCGTGGAGGCACGGGGCGGCGGCAAATGCGTGTGGTGCGAGTTCCTGGCACCGGAGCGCGGCTGACCGGGGCGGCTTCGGATGGCACCCTGGAGCCATGCCGGAACTCCCCGAGGTGGAAGCGCTCAAGGACTTTCTGGCCGGGCAGCTGGTCGGGCACGAGGTCGTGCGGGTGCTGCCGGTCGCGGTCAGCGTGTTGAAGACGTACGACCCTCCGGTCGGCGCGTTCGAGGGCAGCGAGATCACCGCCGTGCGCCGGTACGGCAAGTTCCTCGACATCGAAGGGGACAAGGGCCTGCACTTCGTGACGCACCTGGCCCGCGCGGGCTGGCTGCAGTGGAAGGACCGGCTGCCCGACGGCCCGCCGCGCCCCGGAAAGGGCCCGCTGGCCCTGCGGGTCGCCCTGGAGACCGGTGCGGGCTTCGACCTCACCGAGGCCGGCACGCAAAAGCGCCTCGCGGTGTACGTCGTACGGGACCCGCAGGAGGTGCCCGGCGTGGCCCGCCTCGGTCCCGACCCGCTCGCCGACGACTTCGACGAGGCCCGCCTCGCCGCCCTGCTGAAGGACGAGCGGCGGCAGCTGAAGGGCGCCCTGCGCGACCAGAGCCTGATCGCGGGAGTCGGCAACGCCTACAGCGACGAGATCCTGCACGCGGCGAAGATGTCCCCGTTCAAGCTCGCCGCGTCCCTGACCCCGGAGGAGACCCGGCGACTCCACGAGGCGCTGCGCGGCACGCTTGCCGAGGCGGTCGAGCGTTCCCGGGGGCTGGCCGCCGGGAGGCTCAAGTCGGAGAAGAAGAGCGGCCTGCGCGTTCACGGCCGCACCGGTGAGCCCTGCCCGGTCTGCGGCGACACCATCCGTGAGGTCTCCTTCAGCGACTCCTCGCTCCAGTACTGCCCCACCTGCCAGACGGGCGGCAAGCCCCTGGCGGACCGCAGGATGTCCCGACTGCTGAAGTGAGCCCGCCTCACCCCTGTCGGGGCTCGATGGTCAGCAGACGCTCCCCGGTCGCGCTGCGCACCTCGTACCGGGCGATCTCTTCGGGATGCATCGCGGAGCCGCCGCGCATGGTGTTCGTCCCGGTGCCGTCGCCGCTCTCGCGCCAGCTGGTCACGATCTCCTCCGAGCCGTCGTGGCCGACGGCGACGAGGCTGCAGGAGAGCGTTCCCGTCGCGTCCTTCACCTTCAGTTCCAGCTGGCTGCCGAAGTCCGCGTCCGCGGTCCTGACCTGCGCCCACACGCCCGACTTCGCGTCGGTCGCCGCCGTGACCCGGACGGCCTGGCTGTCATGGCCGACGTAGGCGACGATCCCGGGACCGGCCACGGCGAACACCACCGAGGCGGCCAGGCCGTACAGAAAGCGCCGACGGCGCGCCCGGTGCCGTACGACCACCTCGCCGAGCAGGCGGTCCAGGAGCCGCGGGCCGGCCTGGGTCATGGGGTGCACGAAGCGCGGCGTGGCCCGCCGGTACAGCATCAACTGCCGTGTCGCAGGCCCGAATTCGGTCACGTGTGCCGCGCAGCGAGCGCACTCCATGAGGTGGTCCTCGAAGCGGAAGGCCTCCGCCTCGTCCAGCACGCCGAGCGCGTACGCGCCGACGTCGCGATGCCTTTCCAGGGACCTCATGCAGAATCCTCGTGCCGAAGGGTGTGGGTGGGGTTACTCCTTGCTCCCACCCGTACGCACCAGACAGCCGAATCACTCAAGGCACCCACAGAATCGTAATCAAGGGATTCGGAGCGGCCGGGCCCGCGGATTGGTCCTGAATCAAAAAAGATGGATCGCGAGATGTCCGAGGGGCAGTCCGAGCTGCCAGGCGGGTGTCCAGACCTTCGGTCCGTCCTCCTCGCCGACCACCGCACCGCCGCCCGGCACCGCGTCCAGGTCGGGGGCGAGCAGCTCGGTCTCCTCCAGCCAGCGCCAGGCCCCGGCCGCGAGGTCCAGGTCGGGCGACGGGGCGCCGGACTCGGCCGCGGCGGCGGCCAGCTGGGCCATCCGCTCGGCCACCCAGTCCTTCCACGGCTGGTCGTACGCCGTCAGCGAAAGCCAGGTCTCCAGCTGGGTGACGACCCGGATGCCGGAGAGCTCGCCGTCGGTGTCGGACAGGAAGACGGTCAGCGCCAGCGCGTCCCGGCCGGCCCGGAACTCGAAGGACGTCGGTGGCATCAGGTCGCCGGTGCGCAGCAGCTCGTCGGCGATGTACTCCGCGTACAACCACGCCATGGGGACGGTCAGTTCACCGCCGCCGGTGCCGTCCGTGCTCTCTTGACCTCTGTGCAGCATCCCTTCCTGCCTTCCTCCGGTGCGTGCGCGTCGCCCGAACCCGGGCCTGGGGCAGGGCCCCATCCGGAACACGGATGAAGACAGCTGATTGCTCAAACGTGGTCCTCAGCAAGGCGCTTTGCGAAGGCTTTACGGCGACCCTGGTTTCACCGCAGGTCGGCCGCGTATCCCGGAAGCACCCGGCGCAGGGCGCGCAGCGCGTAGTACGCGCGAGACTTCACCGTACCGGGCGGAATTCCCAGGGCCTGCGCGGCCTCCGCCACACTCGCCCCATGGAAATACACCAGCACCAGGACTTCACGGTGCTCGGGAGTGAGTGTCTTCACAGCCTTGCGGACGTCCAGGGCCGCGGCCGACCGTTCGGCGTGATCGGCGATCACCCGTGAGTTCTCCAGGATCGCGTCGCCCACCTCCGGCGGGCGCGCCTGCCGGGCCCGCCGCGCGTCGATGGCGAGCCGCCGTCCCACGGTCAGCAGCCAGGGCCGTACGGAGTCGAAGTCGTCGGCGCGCAGTGCCTCGGGATGCTGCCAGGCGCGTACGAAGGTCTCCTGCACGAGGTCCTCGGCGCGCTGCCGGTCGCCGTCGCACAGCCGCAGCAGCAGCGCGAACAGGGGTCGGCCGTGCTCGCGCTGCAGCGCGGCGAGCTCGTGCTCGGCGGTCGTCGTCCCAAGGGGAAGGGTGGTTCCGGCCGTCATGGCCGTATGGCATCGCAGGGCGCGCTGCCGGGACAGGGTGCGCACCGGGATCTGCGACGGACGGTCGATCGCGTCGACGAACGGTGCGACGAACGGTCCGTCAGACACGGTCCCGGACACCGGACGGGCTAATGAGACGGCCGAAGCCGTTTGCGACGGCATCCAGATTCGTACCCATGTGGCTATCGATATGACTGTCCGCTCATACGACGACTCTGGGGTGAGTTGATGATCGCACGCAGACGACAGGTGGCCCTGGCGCTGACCGCGCTCCTCGCGACGGCCGCCGCCTGCCAGGCCCAGGAGCGGCAGGCCGCCGACCCGCCCGGCCGTCCGGCGCCGGCCGCCGCCCGCGGCTTCACCCTCGTCGCCTCCGGCGACATCCTGCCGCACGCCCCGGTCATGGACCGGGCCCGCTTCGACGCCGGCGGCCAGGGCTACGACTTCCGTCCGATGCTGTCCGGGGTCCAACCGGTCGTCGCCGGCGCCGATCTGGCGCTGTGTCACATGGAGTCCGTCTACGGCGCGGGCAGTGACCGCACCGGCTACCCGGCCTTCACCTATCCGCCGGAAGTCGCCCTCGGCCTCGTCGCCACCGGCTACGACAGCTGCTCCACCGCCTCCGACCACGCGCTGGACGACGGCGCCGCCGGGATCGGCCGCACCCTGGACGCCCTGGACCGGGCGGGCGTGCGGCACGCCGGAACGGCACGCACCGAGAGCGAGGCGCGCACTTCCACGATCATGCCCGCGGGTTCGGCCAAGGTCGCCCACCTGTCGTACACCTACGACACGAACGGCCTCGCGCTCCCGCCGAACCAGCCCTGGGCCCTCAACCTGATCGACGAGCGCCGGATCGTCTCCGACGCCCGGGCCGCGCGGCAGGCGGGCGCCGATGTGGTGGTCGTCTCCCTGAACTGGGGCGCCGAATGGCGGGAGGACCCCGACGACCAGCAGGTCACCCTGGCCAAGCGGCTCACCGCCTCGAACACCGGCGGCCGCCCCGACATCGACCTGATCCTCGGCAGCCACGCCCGCCTCCCGCAGCCCTACGAGAAGGTCAACGGAACCTGGGTGGCCTACGGTCTGGGCGACCAGGTCGTAGGCGATCTGCGCAACGGCCAGGGAGCCCTGGATCTGCACGGCAACCAGTCCACGCTCGGCCGCTTCACCTTCGCCCCGCCCACCCGGCCCGGCGGCCGCTGGGAGGTGACCAGGGCCGAGTTCATCCCGGAGCTCTACGACCTCGACGCCGGCCGTGTCGTCAACCTCGACGCGGCCATCGCGCAGGGCGCCGAACTGACCGGAGTGCGCGACCGGATCCGCGATGTCGTCCTCAGCCGGGGTGCCGCCAAGGACGGCCTGATCATGGGTCAGTGACGCGGTGCCCCGCGGTGGTCAGCGTTCGGCGAGCTTCGACCGCTTGTACGAGTAACCGAAGTAGATCACGCACCCGACCACGAACCACACGGCGAACCGCACCCACGTCTGCCACTTCAGGAACGTGATCAGCCAGATCGAGAAGACGACACCCAGCGCCGGCACGAACGGCATCCACGGCGTACGGAAGGCGCGCGGCAGCTCCGGCTGCCGGTAGCGCAGCACGATCACCGCCGTGCACACCACCACGAACGCCAGCAGGATGCCGATGTTGGTGAGTTCGGCCGCCTCGCCGATCGGCACGAACCCGGCGAGCACGGCCGACGCGAAGCCGACGATCCAGGTGACGCGCGTCGGCACATGCCGCGTCGGGTGCGTCTTCGCGAACCACGCGGGCAGCAGCCCGTCCCGCGACATCGAGAACCACACCCGGGTCACACCCAGCATGAACGTGAACATCACGGTGAGGATGCCGATGATCGCGCCCACCGCGATCACGTCCGCGAGCGCGCTCAGGCCCACCGACTTGAACGCCGACGAGAAGCCGCTCTCCGGGTCGATCTCCGTGTACTTCTGCATGCCGGTCAGCACCAGACAGGCCGCCACGTACAGCACCATCGAGATCGCGAGCGAGTAGATGATCGCCTTCGGCATGTGCCGCGCGGCGTCCTTCGACTCCTCGGCCGCGGTCGACATGGCGTCGTACCCGAAGACCGCGAAGAACACCGTCGCCGCACCCGTGAACACCCCGCTGATGCCGAACGGGAAGAACGGGTGGTAGTTCGCCTTGTTGATGTGGAACACACCCACGCCGATCACCACCAGCACCACCAGCACCTTCAGCGCCACCACGAACGTCTCGAAGCGGGCCGCGCTGCGGATGCCCTGGTTCAGCAGCCAGGCGATGAGCAGACACAGGACCGCCGCGAACAGATCGACCCGGTGCCCGTGCCCGGTCCCCGGCGCGCCCAGCATCCACGCGGGCAGGTGCGCGCCCATGTCCTCGACCAGGAACCCGAAGTACCCGGAGATGCCGATCGCGACCACCGCCACGATCGCCGTGTACTCAAGCAGCAGGTCCCAGCCGATGAACCAGCCCGCGAACTCGCCGAGCACCGCGTACCCATAGGTGTAGGCCGAGCCCGCCTTCGGGATGAGCCCGGCGAACTCGGCGTACGACAGCGCGGCCGCCGCGCTCGCCACACCGGCGATGAGGAATGAGATCACCACCGCGGGTCCGGCGACGCCGTTGGCCACCGTGCCCGCGAGCGTGAAGATGCCCGCGCCGATGATGCCGCCGATACCGATCGCGGTCAGCTGCCACAGGCCGAGCGCCCGGTCGAGCCGGGGGCCCGCGCTGATCTCCGTCTCCTCGATGTGTTCGATGGGTTTGCGCCGGAGAATGCCTTCACCCATGCGCACCTTGGCCATCTGGCTCACCTCTTCGCCGACGGGAAACGGCTGACGGCCGATCATGATGGCTCAGGGGCGTTCCTCGCGGAAGACGCCACGCACGGCCTCGGCCCACGTGGGCGTCCAGGTCCTGGCCCCGGCGCGGGCGGGCCGGGCGGCGGCGAGATGCGAGCGGAGCGCGGCGAGCGCCGGATGGGCGTTGGCGGACTCCCACAGCAGCGAGTGCGGATAGACCGGCGTCGGGTCCCGCACGGTGATCCGGCGCAGATCGTGGCCGGCGGGCCAGACGAGCCGGGTCTGCTCGCCGACGAAGGTCGCCAGCGCCGAGGAGTCGGCGACCGCGTCCAGGAGCGCCTCGATGCCGAAGTTGGGCCCGATCGAGTCGATGGTGAGCCCGAACTCGGCGGCCAGGGCCTCGTAGTAGGCGGCCCACTCGGTGCCCTGGACGATCCCGGGCATCCAGATCCGGTGCCCGGCGAGCTGTGCGGGCGTGACCGAGCGGACCGCCGCGAGCGCGTGGCCCGGCCCGGTGAGCAGTTGGAGGGGCTCGTCGAGGACCCGGGCCGCCTCCACGCCCTCGGGCAGCTGCCGTCCGGGCATGGTGACGGCCCGGAAGGTCGCGTCGATCGTGCCGGAGCGCAGGGCGGCGACCGCCGCGTCGGCGTCGAAGAGGGTCACGACGTCGAGGTCGGTCCCGGGGTGCGCGAGATGGAAGCCGCGCAGCAGTGCCGCGGGCGCGAGGCGCTGACCGATCACGTCGACGCGCAGCGCCCGGCGGCCCGGCCGCACGGAGGCCGCCGCCCGCTCCTCGGCCCGCAGCAGCTCGCGGGCATGCGGCAGGAACGCCTGCCCGTCGATGGTCAGCTCCGCCCCGCGCGGCGTCCGGGCGAACAGCCGCACACCCAGCTCCCGCTCCAGCGCGGCCACGCGCTTGGACACGGCCTGCTGGGTGACCATCAGCGCCGCCGCGGCCTCCTGGAACTGTCCCGAGTCCGCCACCTCGACGAAGGTGCGCACCGCCTTGAGGTCCATGCCCCTCACCGTACAACCGATGGTTGTGGCTCATGGGCCGCTGGTTGTTTGATCCCGTGGCCACCCGCTCGCTTTCATGGGCCCGGTCAACGGGAGGTTGTGCGTGGGACGGCGCTTTGGGTGGCTGTGGGCCGCGTACTCGGTGAGCGCGTTCGGTACCTGGCTCGCCTTCGACGCGTTCTCGCTGATCGCCGTCCTCGTGCTGCACACCGGGTCGGCCCAGGTGGCGCTGCTCGCCGCGACCGGACCCGCCGTGGGCGCCGTGCTCGCGGTGCCGCTCGGGCCGTGGGTGGAGTTCCGACGCAAACGGCCGGTGATGACCGGGACGGACCTGGTCCGCTGCGCCGCGCTGCTCAGCATCCCGGCCGCCTACGCGTTCGGTGTCCTCGGCCTCGGCCAGCTCCTTGCCGTTTCCGTCGTCGTCGCAGCTGCCGACATCACCTTCAACGCGGCCTCCGGCGCCTTCCTCAAAGGGCTCGTACCGGCAGACCGGTTGCTCACCGCGAACGCCCGCTTCGAATCCACGACCTGGACCGCCACGGTTCTCGGACCACCCCTCGGCGGCGCCGCGTTCGGCCTGTTCGGACCGGTCACGACGGTCGTGGCGAACGCGGTCAGCTTTCTGCTGTCGGCCCTCGGCATCCGGGCCGTCGGCGGCGGCGAACACCGCCCCCAACGCACCGGCACCGCCCGCCTGCGCGCCGCCGACCTGCTCGACGGCTGGCGGCACCTCCTCACCAGCCCGGACCTGCGGCCCCTGTTCCTCAACACGCTCGCGGTCAACGGCCTGATCATGGCCGCCGCACCGCCGCTGGCCGTCCTCATGCTCGGCCCGCTCGGCTTCGTCCCCTGGCAGTACGGCCTCGCCTTCGCCGTGCCCTGCCTGGGCGGCCTCATCGGCTCCCGGCTGGCCCGCCCGCTCGTCACCCGGTACGGGCAGCGGCGGGTGCTGCGCACCGCGGGCACCCTGCGCGCCCTGTGGACCGTCGGACTGGCCTTCGTCCGGCCCGGCCTGCCCGGACTGCTGCTCGTGATGGCCGTGGAACTCGGGCTGATCACCTGCGCGGGCGTCTTCAATCCGGTCTCCGCCACCCACCGCCTGCAGTGCACCCCCGACGACCGCATCACCCGCACCCTGTCCGCCTGGTCGGTCACCGGCAAGGCCACCACTGCCGCCCTGACCGCCCTGTGGGGGCTGCTGGCGAGCCTCACCGGACCGCGCACCGCCATCGCCCTCGCCGGTGTCCTGCTGCTGGCGACCCCACCGCTGCTCCTGCGGGCACCCAGAAGGGCTACGGCACCACCGTCACCGGCCAGCGCCCCGCCTTCACCAGCCGGATCGCCACCGAGCCGATGATGCGGTGGCCCGCCTGCTCCGAGGCGCCCACCACCACCGCGTCCGCCTTCAGCTCGTCCGCCGCCTTCACCAGGCCGTTGTACGGGTCGCCGCGGAACGTGTGGAACTCCCAGCGCACCTCGAATATCCCCTTGGCCCGCTCGGCCGCGTCCCGGATCTGCCCGATCAGATCCTCGGCGATCTCCTCGGTCGTCTCCGCCACCGGCGCCCCCATCGCCGCGCCCGCCGTGAGCAACGGCTGCACATACACGACCGCGAGCAACGCGCGCTGCCGCCGGGCCAGCCCGCCGGCATAGGCCGCGGCGCGCAGCGACGAGTCGGAACCGTCCACGCCGACCACGATGACCTTCGGCCCGTCCGTGCCCCGCTCGAACCGGTGCGTGTGCTGTTCGTGCTGTTCCGTCACAGCCGTGAGGCTATCGGAACACCCCGCTCCGGCGATCACGGGACCGCTCGACGAGCGAGCCGCACGGCGCCTTCCTACAGTCGGAACATGAGTGCCACCGCGGAGGCCGCCACGGGCAAGGGCGCCGCGGGCCCGATACGGCCGCCCGCGAGCGGCTTCCTCAGCCGGGTGCCCGAGGACTTCGCGACGTTCTTCGGCGCCCTCGGCCTCCTGTGCGGGCTGCTCGCCATCATCGCCCCGCTGCGCGTGCTGCTGCGCCCGCTCGTCCACATCCTCGACCTGCTCCCCGTCCCGGTCAGCGCCAACCTCGCCTACGCCGTCTTCCTGTTCCTGCTGGCCGCCGCCACCGGCGCGCGCAAGAAGGTCGCCTGGTGGCTGGTCGTCGTCTATCTGGGCCTGATCGTCCTCTCGGACATCCTCGGCCTCGTGCTCGGCCAGTACGGCGAGTCGGTCCCGTCCCTGGTGGTGTGCGGTCTCGCGCTGCTCCTGCTGGTCGTGGCCCGCAAGGAGTTCTACGCCGCCTCCCGGCGCGGAGCCGTATGGCGGGCGCTCGCCGTCCTGGTCGCCGGACTCGCCGTGGCGATCCTGGTCGGCTGGAGCCTGGTCGCGCTGTTTCCCGGCACCCTGCCCGAGGGCCAGCACCTGGCCTGGGCGGCCGACCGGGTGTGCGGCGGTCTGGTCTCCGACCAGTCCTTCGACGGCCGCCCGCCCCGCGCCGTCACCTTCGTGCTCGGCCTGTTCGGCGCGCTCGCCCTGCTGAACGCCGCGGCCACCCTCTTCCGCTCACAGCGCCTGGAGGCCGCCCTGCACGGCGACGAGGAGGCCCGCATCCGCGCCCTCCTCACGGCGTACGGCGAGGACGACTCCCTCGGCTACTTCGCCACCCGCCGCGACAAGGCCGTCGTCTTCTCGCCCAGCGGCAAGGCCGCCGTCACCTACCGCGTCGAGGCCGGCGTCTGCCTGGCCAGCGGCGACCCCGTCGGCGACCGCGAGGCCTGGCCGCACGCCATCGCCGCCTGGCTGGACCTGGCCCGCCGCCACGCCTGGGCCCCCGCCGTGATGGGCGCCTCCGAGGACGGCGCCAGGGCCTACGTCCGCGCGGGACTCGGCGCGCTCCAGCTCGGCGACGAGGCCATCGTGCACGTACCCGGCTTCGACCTGGACGGCCGCGACATGCGCGTCACCCGGCAGGCCGTGCACCGGGTCCGGCGCACCGGCGCCACCTGCCGCGTGCGCCGCCACGCCGCCCTCACCGACGCGGAGATGGAGGGGGTCGTCGACAAGGCCGACGCCTGGCGCGACACCGAGACCGAACGCGGCTTCTCCATGGCCCTGGACCGGCTCGGCGACCCGGCCGACGGCGACTGCCTCCTCGTCGAGGCCCTCAGCGACGACGGCCGGCTCCTCGCCCTGCTCTCCTTCGTGCCCTGGGGCGGCGACGGCGTCTCCCTCGACCTGATGCGCCGTGACCGCACCGCCCCGAACGGCGTCATGGAGTTCATGGTCGCCGAACTCTGCGCGGCCGCCCCCAAACTGGGCGTGCACCGCATCTCCCTCAACTTCGCGGCGTTCCGCTCGGTCTTCGAGGAGGGTGCCCGCATCGGCGCGGGACCGGTCCTCAGGCTCTGGCGCCGACTGCTGCTGTTCTTCTCCCGGTGGTGGCAGCTGGAAGCCCTGTACCGCTCCAACGCCAAGTACCTGCCCGAGTGGTACCCACGCTTCATCTGCTACGCCGACACCGCCTCCCTCGCCCGCATCGGCCTCGCCTCCGGAATCGCCGAGGGCTTCGTCGCCGTACCCTCGCTGCGCAAACTCTGGGGAAAGGGGCACTCGAAGGCCGGGCAGCGGCCCACGGCCACCGAGGGTCTGCCGCCCCTGGCGGAGCTCGGTCTCGACGGAGGGGGCGAGACCGGGCCCGCGGCCGTGGACGCGGGCCTGCCCGAACAGGTCCGCGTCCGCCACCACAGGCTCGACCGGCTGCGCGCCGACGGCACCGACCCCTACCCCGTGGGAAGCCCCCGGCCCACCCACGCCCTCGCCGAGGTGACCGAAGGCCGGCAAGTCACCGTCGCGGGCCGGATCATGCTGGTCCGTGACTTCGGCGGCATCGTCTTCGTCGTCCTGCGCGACTGGTCCGGCGACCACCAACTCGCCCTCACCCGCCGCGACTCCGGGCCCGCACTGGACCGCTTCACCGCCGACACCGACATCGGCGACCACATCACCGCCACCGGCCGCGCCGGCCGCAGCGACAAGGGCGAACCGACCGTCTTCGTCACCTCCTGGCAGCTGACCGGCAAGTGCCTGCGCCCCCTGCCCGACAAACGCCGCGGCCTCACCGACCCCGAGGCCAAGGTGCGCATGCGCTCCCTCGACCTGGTCACCAGCCCCGCCGCCCGCGACATCGTCCGCGTCCGCTCCACCGCCGTACAGGCCCTGCGCCAGGGCCTCCTCGACCGTGGCTACCTGGAGGTCGAGACCCCGATGCTCCAGCAGATCCACGGCGGCGCCAACGCCCGTCCCTTCACCACCCACATCAACGCCTACGACCTCGACCTGTATCTGCGGATCGCCCCCGAGCTGTATCTGAAGCGGCTGTGCGTCGGCGGCCTGGAGAAGGTCTTCGAGCTGGGCCGCACCTTCCGCAACGAGGGCGTCTCCCACAAGCACAACCCCGAGTTCACGATGCTGGAGGCCTACCAGGCCCACGCCGACTACGACGTGATGCTCGACCTCACCCGCGAACTCGTCCAGGGCGCGGCCACCGCCGCCTACGGCCGCCCGGTCGCCCACAAGGACGGCAAGGAGTACGACATCTCCGGGCGCTGGACGGTCAGCACGGTCTACGGCGCGATCTCCGAGACGCTGGGGGAGGAGATCGGTCCCGGCACGGAGCCGGCGCGGCTGCGCCGGCTGTGCGACCGGGCGGGCGTGCCGTACACCCCGGACGACGGGCACGGCGACATCGTCCTGGAGATGTACGAGCGGCTCGTCGAGGAGAGGACCCAGCAGCCGACCTTCTACAAGGACTTCCCGACCGAGGTCTCCCCGCTCACCCGGCAGCACCGCACCGACCCGCGGCTCGCCGAACGCTGGGACCTGGTCGCCTTCGGAACCGAGCTCGGCACCGCCTACTCCGAACTGACCGACCCCGTGGAACAGCGCCGCCGCCTCACCGCCCAGTCCCTGCTCGCCGCCGGGGGAGACCCCGAGGCGATGGAGCTGGACGAGGACTTCCTCGACGCCCTGGAATACGCGATGCCGCCCACCGGCGGACTCGGCGTCGGCGTCGACCGACTGGTCATGTTCCTCACCGGACTGACGATCCGTGAGACGCTGCCGTTCCCCCTTGTGCGCCATCGCTGACCGCCGGGACTGGGCCGAGCGGGTGCTTTCCGGGGGCCGTACCGGTGTCGCTGTGGTGTGCCGGAGCCTCTTCGGGCGACTGATGAGTCATGCAGAAGGATCTGTTGCTCACACGGCGCCGGGTGCTGCTCGGTGCCGCCGCTCTGGGAGCCGCCGGTACCGCGGGACTGCTCATGTCCGGCACGGGCGGCGAATCGGTACGGTCGGCGGCGCCCGCCTGGGGCCCGCAGGCGCGTGCCGCGCTCAAGCCAGGCGCCTACCGGCTCCAGCCCCTCGCCGGTGACGCACCGCCACGCAGGCGGCCCGGCAGGGTCGCGGTGCGCAGCGAGCCCATCATGGAGTTGCCCGTGCACGGCCGGCTCATGGTGCTGACCTTCGACGACGGACCCGACCCCCGCTACACCCCCGACATCCTGGACACCCTGGACGAGTACGGCGTCCGCGCGATGTTCTTCGTGTGCGGGGAGATGGCCGTGGACAACAAGGAACTGCTGGCCCGGATGGCCGAGGCCGGGCACATCGTCGGCAACCACACCTGGACGCATCCGCTGCTGACCCAGCTCGACCGCGCCGAGATCCGCTCCGAGATGGTGCGCACCAGCGATGTCATCGAGGACGCCTACGGGGAACGGCCCTGGTGGTTCCGGGCGCCCTACGGGGCCTGGAACCGCGCGGCGTTCCAGCTGGGCGCCGAGATGGGGATGGAACCGCTGGCCTGGACGGTCGACAGCCTCGACTGGACCACCCCGGGCACCCGCACCATCATCGACCGGGTCGAGAACGGCGCCGCCCCCGGCGTCGTCGTGCTCTCCCACGACGCCGGGGGCGACCGCTCGCAGACCGTGCGGGCACTGCGCAAGTGGCTGCCCCATCTGCTCGACGACGGCTACCACTTCACCGTTCCCCGACGCCGCACCGCCTGAGGGACCGGCCCGCCCCGCCGGGGAACGCTCAGCGCACCTCGGCCAGGCGGGCGAAGACGACGACGTTGCCGTCGTAGCCGTGCTGCTTGGAGAATCCGCCTCCGCAGGTGATGACACGCAGCTCGGGCGTGCCCTTGGAGCCGTAGACCCGGTCGCCGGGGAAGTTGTTCTTCGCGAAGACCTCGATGCCGTAGATCTCGAAGACCGCCGTCTTCCCGTCCTTGCGGGCGACCTCGATGCGGTTCCCCTTCTTCAACGACCCGAGTCCGTAGAACACGGCCGGGCCCTGCTTGTTGTCGACGTGTCCGACGATCACCGCCGTGCCCTTCTCGCCGGGCGAGACGGCGCCGGTGAACCAGCCGGCCAGGTTCGGGTCCTCGGGCGGCGGCGCGCCGACCCAGCCGTTCGAGTCCAGGCCCACGGTGATGATCGGTGCGTCGACCCGGATCGAGGGGATCCTGACCCGGTCGGGCGCGGCGAACGGCAGGGCCTGCCGGCCCCCCGCGACGGTGGCACCGGGCACCCGGCTGTCCGCGGCCGCTGCCTGGGCGGGCTGCGGCGGCCCGACGTCGAACTCCCCCGAGCCGTTGCGGATGAGCGCGAGCCCGGTCAGCAGAACAAGCGCTATCACGCCCCAAGGGGCGCGCTTCCTTTTCCGCTCCTCCACTTCGACGAGCTCGGAGAGCCCGGACGCATACATTCGCCATCCCCTCTCGACGAAGCCGTCGCCACGTCATTCACGCATACGAGAACGCTAAGTCCCGCACGCGCGACCGGCGACGGGGCCTACGGCGAACGGGTGGCCCGGACGCCCATGGGTGCGCCATCCGAGTTGCCATCGGCCGGAAATTTTCTGACGGTCCGTGACCTGCGATGTTGTCCGATTATGCGGTTTTCCGTCGGCGTGTCCACTCACCAGGACGGACCATTCTCGACATGCGGGCGTGTTCCCCGCGCCCGAGGGTCTTTCCTGGAGGTGCTTTCTCGCCGATCGACCGGGGACGGGTCCCGGGGTGCCTCCCGCGGAGGATCACATGAGGAACACACGTGCCCTGGCGGCCGCGGCCTTGACGGCCGCCGCCCTCGGGCTCGCCGCCCCCGCGGCCGTCGCGGACGGTGTGGGCAGCGGCGGCGGTCCGAGCAGCACCGATCTGAACGGTGTGAGCGGCGTAGGCGGCGTGAGTGGTGTAGGCGGCGTGGCCGGTGTAGGGGGTGTGGGCGGCGTCGGCGGTGTAGGTGGCGTGCTCGTCGGGGGTGATCAGGGCAACAACGGGCTCCGCCCCGGCAACAACAACGGGTACGGCAACAACAACGGCAACAACAACGGGAACAACGAGAACCGGCCGGGGAACAACAACGGGTACGGGAACAACAACGGTTCCGGGAACGGAAACGAGAACCGGCCCGGCAACAACAACGGGTACGGGAATGCCAACGGTTCGGGGAACAACGGCGTCGGGAACAACAACAACGGTGCCGGGAACAACAACGGTGCCGGGAACAACAACGAATCCCGGCAGGGCACCGAGAACGGCGCCGGGAACAGCAACGGGGTCGGCACCAACAACGGCGTCGGGAGCAACAACGGGCCAGGGAGCAACAACGGCGCCGACAACAACAACGGGCCGGGCAACAACAACCTGGGTGACTTCGCGCGGAACATCAACGCCGCGCCCAACGCGATCGCCGCGGGCGGCCGGCTCACCATCACGGCGGAGGGCTGCCGGGGCGGTGGCACGGCGTCCTCGCGTGCCTTCCGCGCCATCGCGCTGTCGCCGCTCGCCGGCACGACCGACACCGCGCGGGGCATCGCGACGGTCAACAACGACGCCCTGGCCGGACCGTTCGACATCGACGTCAACTGCAACGGCCGTACACTGACCCGCCCGGCGGCCTTCAATGTGCTCGGCGGCGTCAACGGCGGCGTCGGTGGCAGCGTCTCGTCCGGGGCGACGAAGACCGACATGGCCATCGGCGGCGGTCTGGTGGCCGCGGCCGTGATCGGCGGCGGGGCCTTCTGGGTGCGCCGCAGGCACGAGAAGCGGATCTGACCGGGCGGCCCCTCTCCCTGGCAAGGTCCCCTTCGGAGAGAGCAGCGCACGGTGACAGGCCTTCGCCCCGGTCCTCGACGGATCCCGGGGCGAAGGCCTGCAAGGGCGTTGACGGGCGCGGACACCGTCCGAGGCAACGCGTATCGCGCCCATGGTCTGTCCCTCCGGTCACCGAGGAGCGGCGGCGGAACCGCTCCGCTCGCGCCTGACATGCACCTCGCTGATTCGAACGCTAGGCATGTCGGCCCACGGGCGCGATCGGGGTGGGGCGAACGGGTTGGGCCCGTGGGCCGCACGGGTGAGGGGACGTCCCCCGGCCGTCGGCGTCCCTATCCCTTGACGTGCGGGAAGAACGCGAGGAACGGTTCGGCCGTCGCCGCGATGCCCCGGCTGTAGGGCGCGTCGAAGTCCCAGATGAGGAACAGCATGAAGGCGATCGTCGCGGAGAACAGCCCGGCCAGGACGAGTTCGCGTGTGGTGCGTCTGATCTGCAGGGCGAAGACCATGCCGATGGTGACCGCGGCCCCGGTGAGCAGCCCGAACCACACCACGCCGGGCATCGTCGCCCCGGTCGAGTCGGCGCGGGCGTTGCGCGCCTGGTCGGCCGTGGCCACCTGGTCGACCAGCGGCTGGTAGGCCTGTGCCTGGAAATCCGTCTTCGGCTGGAAGTCGGTGACGTCGTGGCGGACACGGTCGAGCAGTTCGGTGCCGCGCGGGGTGAGCCGGCCGTGGTCGGTCATCGACGTCCACTCGGTGGTGACGACGTGTCCGACATAGGCGTTGACATCGGCCCGAATCCGGTCGCGGACATCGGGCGGATAGACCCGGACCCGCTCCGAGACCTCGTGCAGCGCCTGGGCCTCCGCCTGTACGTGGTCCTGGGCGGCGCTGCGTGCCTCCCACACCCCGGCGATGGCCAGGCCCAGCACGATGGCGTACACGACGCCGATCCACATGGTCATGTACTCGATGACGTCGGGGGTCTCGCTGGGATCGTCGTCCTCGGCGGCCGTGCGATGCCGTACGAGGGTGACGATGACCACCACGGCGCACGCGCCCAGCATCGCGAGGGCGAGAACAAGCCATTCCGACAACAGGTGCCTCCAGAGAACAGCGCGTGTCCGTGCGTCGACGCGTCAGCGCGGACGCAGCGCGGCGACGGCGACCACCGCGGGGACGGTGATGAGCAGGACGTAGGTGACCGGGGACGTACGCCCGTGCGTCGTCCCGCCGGTCGGCTTGGGCCGGTAGTGCGGGTACCTCACCGGCGTCGGCGACGGGTGCGGGGTGGGCTTCGGCCTGGGCCTGGGCTTCGGTGGCGGGGGAGTGGGCGTCGGCCGGAGCGGGGGCGGCGCGGGGGCGGGCGGCGGCTTCGGCGCGGGCTTCGGCGGCGGGGGCGGCGTCGGACGCGGGGCGGGCGGCGGCCTCGGCGGCGCCGGGGTGGGCGTCGGCGTGGGAGTGGGCGACGGGCAGGCGGGCGGCGTGGGCCAGGAGCGGCCCCCGGCGACGGCCACCGCGACCATGCCGTCCGGGCCGGCCGAGGCGTACGCGCAGGCGTCGGCCGCCGCGGGTCCCGCCGGGCAGCCTACCAGGGTCCACGTCAGCGCCAGCACCGCCAACGCCCTTGGAGCGGGCGCGAGTCGGGTCCGTTCGGGTCCATGCACGAGGAGATCATGGGCAGCGGAACACCGCCCCACGCCGCCGTGCCCGGGGATTGCCCCGAAGGGGGGACCGACGCCGCACGGCGGTTTGAACGGCGGGGCGCGGCGGCCGGGCGACTGCGCACGCGCGTGCGGTGTGCGGCGGGGTGTGGCACAGCGTGCGGAAAGAAATTTGTGCGCCGGTTGAACACAACGGCCGTCCCCATCCGTACCCAATGTCGTGCGGCGGCGCAGAGGCCCTGCAATATCCAGGCAATTATGGGGAGTTGACGATGAAGACCTCCTGGCGGAGCGCCTCACTTGTGGCCACGGCCGCGTCGGTGCTGATGCTCACGACGGCGTGCGGTCAGGACAATGCCACCACTCCGTCGTCGGCGGCCCAGAACGTCGGTGCGACGGCCGCGGCGGGCGATTACGGCAGCGCCACCGCCGGTGCGGGCACCGGCGCCGGCAACGGCTACGGCGCCGACGGCAGCCAGAGTTCGAGTTCCCCGAGCCCGGCGGCCCCCGCCGGTAAGCTGTCCGTGGCCGCCAACCCGGACCTGGGCAAGGTGCTGACCGACGGTTCCGGTCTCACCCTCTACCGTTTCGACGCGGACACCGCCAATCCCCCCAAGTCGAACTGCGACGGCGACTGCGCCACGACCTGGCCGCCGGTTCCCGCGGACGACGCCACGGCCGGTGAGGGCATCGACAAGTCGCTCCTCGGCGAGGTCACCCGCTCCGACGGCACCAAGCAGCTGACCATCGGCGGCTGGCCGGCGTACCGCTACGCCAAGGACGTCAACGCCGGTGACGTCAACGGCCAGGGTGTGGGCGGCAAGTGGTTCGCGCTCGCCCCCAATGGCAAGAAGGCGACCCTCTCCGCTCTGCCCGGTCTGTCCGTCCGCAAGGACGCCAAGCTCGGCGACATCGTCGTCGACAAGAACGGCATGACGGTCTACCGCTTCATCAAGGACAAGGCATGGCCCAAGTCCGTCTCGAACTGCACCGGGCCCTGTCTGGAGAAGTGGCCGGCGGTCGCCGAGGTCAGCGCGAACGACACCAAGGGCGTCAAGAAGAAGGGCCTGATGGGCTTCACCCGGCCCGACAACGGCACCAAGCAGATGACGGTCAACTGCTGGCCGATCTACACCTTCTCCGGTGACAAGGCCCCCGGGGACACCAACGGTCAGGGCGTCGGCGGCACGTGGTACGCCGTCTCGCCCGAAGGAAAGCTGGTCGGCGCGTCGGAGTAGAGATCACCTCCCCAGGGTTGATCGCCTCGCCCATGTCGTATCGGACCCACCGCGGAAGGGAGGGACGAGGACGAGCGAGAGTGCCGGACGCACGACAATCGGCGCGCGACCACAGGTCCGCCCCCTTCGCACCGCACGGAGGGGGCGGACCTCTTCGCGTGGGCGCGGGGCCGCGCGCTTTGTGGAGACGGGGGGAACGGAGACGACGGGGGGAACGGAGACGGGGGGAACGGGGCGACTGGCCACGAACCGCCCGCACCCGACCGACGGGCCGAACACACCCCAAAGCGCAGCCCGGTGTTGCTGCAGGCAGTGACCGGGAACGGACGGTCAATTTCCGGTTCGGGTCGCTCCATTGGCGGGCGATCAGTAGCCTCTGCTCGAACACCGGATCGGCTGACCTGTCGCCTACGCCTTGGAGAGATACATGGAGCGTCCCGCCTGGGCCCCACGAAGCATCGACATCACGGTGCCGAGCGTTTCGCGTATCTACGACTACTACCTGGGCGGATCGCACAATTTCGAGGTCGACCGCGAGGCGGCCCGCAAGGCCATGGAGTTCATGCCGGGCCTCCCGAAGATCATGCAGGCCAACCGGGCGTTCATGCGCCGGGCCGTGACCTTCGCGGCCGAGGAGGGCATCGACCAGTTCCTCGACATCGGCTCGGGCATCCCGACCTTCGGCAACGTCCACGAGGTGGCCCGGACGGCCCGGCCCGACGCCCGCGTCGTGTACGTCGACCACGACCCGGTGGCCGTGACGCACTCCCAGGCGGTCCTGGCGGGCAACGAGCGCGCGGATGTCGTCGCCGCGGACCTCCGAAAGCCCCAGGAGATCCTGTCGAGCCCCCAAGTGGAGCGTCTGATCGACCTGAATCGGCCAGTGGCGCTGCTTCTCGTTGCCATACTGCACTTCGTGGAAGACGCGGACGACCCGTACAGTGCGGTGGCCGAGCTGCGCGAGGCGCTCGCGCCCGGCAGCCTGCTGATCCTCACGCATGCCTCGTACGAGGGAATCCCGCTGCCACCGAAGCGGGCGGAGGGTGCGGTGGACGTATACAAGGACATTCGCAACCCGCTGATCATGCGTTCGCGCGACGAGATCGCGCGGTTCTTCGAGGGGTACGACATGGTGGAACCCGGGCTGGTGCCGATGCCTCACTGGCGGCCGCAGACGGCGCCGGAGGACGAGGATCCCTACGCCTTCTCCGGATTCGCCGGCGTGGGGCGCACGGCGTGACCGCGGAGCCCGACGGGCCGGAAGGCAGACTGCGCCGGTTCGCGACGATCTGGAGCCGGGCCGTCTTCCCGGTGACCTCCACGTCGCTGACCCGGCCGGAGTTCGAAGAGCGACTCCTGCCGCTCGCACGCCGGTTGAGCGACGCGCTGCGGGCCCGCAGCTTCGACGCCGACGAGGCCCGGGCGGTCGGCGCGGCGCTGATCGAGGCGCACTGCACCGACCCCGAGGCGCTCACCCGCACCCTGGACTGCGTCGACGCCTACCTGGTGCTCTACTGCGGCGAGGACGGCCCCCAGGACGAGCTGCGGATGCGCTCCTCGCGGGTCCAGCACTCCATGGCCGCCGGGTTCGCGCAGGCGCTGCGCGAGCGGACCCTGGCCGAGCAGGAGGCCATCGCCCAGGCCGCGTTGCTGGCCCAGGGCGTGGTCGCCCAGGCGCTGCACGCCAGCGAGGCCCGGTTCCGTGCGGTGTTCGAGGGCGCCGCCATAGGCATCGGCATCGCCGACCTCGCCGGTAACGTCCTCCAGGTCAACGGGGCGCTGCTGCGCATGTTCGGCGGCTCCGAGCAGAGTCTGCTCGGCCGCAACGTCATGGAGTGGACCCATCCCGAGGACGCGCCCCAGACCTGGCGGCTCTACGACGAGCTGGTGCGCGGCGACCGTGAGCACTACCACGTCGAGAAGGCCTTCAACCGCACCGACGGAACGGTCCTGTGGACCAATCTCACGGTCTCCCTGCTCAGGGACGCCGACGGCCGTCCGCAGTACCAGCTCGCCCTGATGGAGGACACCACCGAGCGCCGGCTGCTCAATCTGCGGCTGCGCTACGAGGCCACCCACGACGCGCTCACCGGCCTGCCCAACCGCACCCTGTTCTTCGAACGTCTGGAAAAGGCCCTGGCCGCGGGCGAGGGCCAGCGCTTCGGCCTGTGCTACCTCGACCTCGACGGCTTCAAAACCATCAACGACAGCCTCGGTCACGCGGCCGGCGACCGGCTGCTCGTCGAGGTCGCCGACCGGCTCCAGTCCTGCGCGACCGCGCCCGGTGAGATGGTGGCGCGGCTCGGCGGCGACGAGTTCGTGGCGCTGACCACCGGTCCCGGCACCGAGCGCGAGGTCGACGAGCTCGCCGATCGCATCATGCACGCGCTCGTCACCCCGATCAGCATCGACGGCCGCGAACTCCTGGTCCGCGGCAGCATCGGCATCGTCGAGGGGCCGGCGGGCGAGCGCACCCCGGCCGAGGTGCTGCGCAGCGCCGACATCACCATGTACCGGGCCAAGTCGGCGGGCGGCAACCGCTCGGAGCTGGCCGACCCCGAGGCCGACGCCCGCGCCATCACCCGGCACGGTCTGACCACCGCGCTTCCCGCGGCCCTGGACCGAGGCGAGTTCTTCATCGAGTACCAGCCGCTGGTCCACCTCGGCGACGGCAGCGTGCGCGGCGCCGAGGCCCTGGTGCGCTGGCTGCACCCGCAGCACGGCGTACTCGGCCCCGACCGGTTCATCCCGCTCGCCGAACACACGGGCCTGATCGTGCCGTTGGGCCGCTGGGTCCTCGAGGAGTCCGTCCGCCAGGCCCGCGACTGGCGCGAACGGCACGACCGGGCGGCCGACGGGCCGCTGCGCATCAACGTCAACCTCTCGCCGTGCCAGCTCACCCATCCCGGTCTGGTGCAGGACACGGTGGAGATCCTGGAACGCGCGGGCGTCGCGCCCGACTCGCTGTGCCTGGAGGTCACCGAGTCCGCCCTCATCGGCGCCGACGACGCTCTGCTCAAACCGCTGCGCAGGCTCGCCGAGATGGGCGTCGACATCGCCCTCGACGACTTCGGCACCGGCTACTCCAACCTGGCCAACCTGCGTCGTCTGCCGGTGAGCATCCTCAAGCTGGACCGCTCCTTCACCCAGAGCATGCAGCAGTTCCCGGCGGACCCGGTAGACCTCAAGATCGTCGAAGGAATCGTCTCCCTGGCCCACAGCCTGGACCTCGCGGTCACGGTGGAGGGAGTCGAAACAGGCGCCCAGGCCGAACAACTGCGCATCCTGGGCTGCGACACGGCCCAGGGCTGGTACTACGCCCGCCCGGGCCCCCCGGACCGCCTGCACGACCTGGCCCTGGTGGACGCAACGGGCTGAACCTCCGAAGCACGCCCGGCGCAGTTCCCCAGGGGCGCGGGGAACTGCGCGAGCAACCACACACAACCCGCACCCCCCGAAGGCGCCTGCGAGGCAGACGCAACCGGGCGCACATCACCCGGCCTGACCCTCTGGAGCACGGCCGGCGCAGTTCCCCAGGGGCGCGGGGAACTGCGCGAGCAACCACACACAACCCGCACCCCCCGAAGGCGCCTGCGAGGCAGACGCAACCGGGCGCACATCACCCGGCCTGACCCTCTGGAGCACGGCCGGCGCAGTTCCCCAGGGGCGCGGGGGACTGCGCGACAAGCCACCATGCACCCGCACCCCCGAACGGCGCCTCCGAGGCACACGCCCCCGGGCACAAAGCAACCTCACCGCTCGAGCAACATCCGCTGCAACTCCCGCGCGGCCCGAGGCGGAGCCACATCGCTGCGATGTGCCAACGCGATCGTCCGATACAACCCCGGCCGAGCGAGCGGAGTGACCCGCAGGCCCCGGCCCGACCGCGTCGCCACCATCCGCGGTACGACGGCCACGCCGAGCCCCGCCCGCACAAACCCCAGCACCGCGTCCATCTCACCCCCCTCCACGGCGAAGTCCGGCTCGAACCCCGCGGAGCGGCACGCCGCCACCGTGAGCTCGCGCAGGTCGTAGCCGTGCCGGAACATCACCAGACGCTCGCCCTCCAGGTCGGCGATGCGCACGGCCGGCTCGCCCCGCCCCGGTGCGGGCGCCTCCGGCGACGACACCACCACCAGGTCCTCCCGCAGCAGTTCCACCGTGGTGAGGGCGGGCGAGGCGGGCGGCAGCGGGAGCACGATCAGGGCGAGGTCCAGGGCGCCGCGCGCCAGCTCCCGTACGAGATCGAGGGAGCCGCCCTCCTCGATCAGCAGCCGGATGCCGGGATAGCGGTCGTGGAAGGCCCGCAGCACGTCCGGCAGCAGCCCGGTGCACACGCTCGGCGTGGCGCCCAGCCGGACGCGGCCACCGCGCAGCTGCACCAGCTCCTGCACCTCGTGCCGGGCCGTGTCGGCGTCGGCCAGGATCCGCCGGGCCAGCGGCAGCAGAGCCTCGCCCGCATCGGTGAGCGTGATGTTGCCGCGCGCCCGCAGGAACAGATCCGCCCCCAGCTCCCGCTCCAGCGCCTTGATCTGCTGGGACAGGGACGGCTGTGCGACATGGACCAGCTCGGCGGCCCGGGTGAAGTGCCGGGTCTCGGCGACCGCCACGAAGTACTGGAGCTGTTGGAACTGCATGGTTTCAGAATAGCCCCAGCCTATTGAAACAAGCCGGACCATGTCTTGGACCGATCGGGACCATCGGCCCTAGCGTTCTGACTCATGGCTCTGGCAACGCGGACGGACCGAGGGCCGTCCATGGCACGCACGGTGTGGGACTCCACCGTAGGCAAGAAGACCGTGATGGCGGTCAGCGGCCTGATCATGCTGCTGTATCTGGTCGCGCACATGATCGGGAACCTGAAGATCTACTTCGGGGCGGGCGAGTTCAACCACTACGCCCACTGGCTGCGCACCGTCGGCGAACCGTTCATGCACTACGAGTGGACGCTGTGGCTCATCCGCGTCGTCCTGGTCGTCGCCGTGGTGGCCCACGCCACGTCCGCCTACCAGCTCAGCCGCCGTGACATCAGGGCGCGCCCCACCAAGTACGTGCACAAGAGGCCCCGGGCGAGCTACGCCACGCGCACCATGCGCTGGGGCGGGATCATCCTCGGCCTGTTCATCGTCTGGCACCTCCTGGACCTGACCACCGGCACCGTGCACCCCGGCGGCTTCCAGGACGGCCACCCGTACCAGAACGTCGTGGACACCTTCTCCACCTGGTACGGCAACGTCATCTACATCGTCGCGATGCTCGCGCTCGGCCTGCACATCCGGCACGGCTTCTGGAGCGCCGCACAGACCCTCGGCGTCGGCAGCCGCGCCCGCGACCGCGCCCTGAAGACCGTCGCCAACGTACTGGCGCTGCTGCTCACGGCCGGCTTCGTCGCCGTACCCGTGGGCGTCATGACCGGAGTGGTGAGCTGACATGACAACCTACGCGAACTACGAGAACGGCGCGCCCGTCGTCGACGACAAGGCGCCCTCGGGCCCGGTCCACGAGCGCTGGGACAAGCGCCGTTTCGAGGCCAAGCTGGTCAACCCGGCCAACCGCCGCAAGCACACCGTGATCGTCGTCGGCACCGGCCTGGCCGGCGGCTCTGCCGGCGCCACCCTCGCCGAACAGGGCTACCACGTCGTCCAGTTCTGCTACCAGGACTCGCCGCGCCGCGCCCACTCCATCGCGGCGCAGGGCGGCATCAACGCGGCCAAGAACTACCGCAACGACGGCGACTCCGTGTACCGGCTGTTCTACGACACCGTCAAGGGCGGCGACTTCCGGGCACGCGAGTCCAACGTCCACCGCCTCGCGCAGATCTCGGTCGAGATCATCGACCAGTGCGTGGCCCAGGGCGTGCCCTTCGCGCGCGAGTACGGCGGTCTCCTCGACACCCGCTCCTTCGGCGGTGTCCAGGTCTCCCGCACGTTCTACGCCCGCGGTCAGACGGGCCAGCAGCTGCTGCTCGGCGCCTACCAGGCGCTGTCACGGCAGATCGCGGCCGGGAACGTGGAGATGCACCCGCGCACCGAGATGCTCGACCTGATCGTCATCGACGGACGGGCGCGCGGCATCGTGGCACGCGACCTGATCACGGGCCGTATCGACACCTACTTCGCGGACGCCGTCGTACTCGCCAGCGGCGGCTACGGCAACGTCTTCTATCTGTCGACGAACGCCATGAACTCCAACGCCACCGCGATCTGGCGGGCGCACCGGCGCGGCGCGTACTTCGCCAACCCCTGCTTCACCCAGATCCACCCCACCTGCATCCCGCGCACCGGCGACCACCAGTCCAAGCTCACCCTGATGAGCGAGTCGCTGCGCAACGACGGCCGGATCTGGGTGCCCAAGGCCAAGGGCGACACCCGGCCCGCGAACCAGATCCCCGAGGACGAGCGCGACTACTACCTGGAGCGCATCTACCCGGCCTTCGGCAATCTGGTCCCGCGCGACATCGCCTCCCGCGCCGCGAAGAACGTCTGCGACGAGGGCAGGGGAGTGGGCCCCGGCGGGCAGGGCGTGTACCTGGACTTCGCGGACGCGATCGCGCGGATGGGCCGGGGGGCCGTCGAGGCCAAGTACGGCAACCTGTTCGACATGTACCAGCGGATCACGGACGAGGATCCGTACGAGGTGCCGATGCGCATCTACCCCGCCGTGCACTACACGATGGGCGGCCTCTGGGTCGACTACGACCTGCAGACCACCGTCCCGGGCCTGTTCGCCGTCGGCGAGGCCAACTTCTCCGACCACGGCGCCAACCGGCTCGGCGCGTCCGCGCTGATGCAGGGCCTGGCCGACGGCTACTTCGTGCTGCCGGCCACCATCAACGACTACCTCGCCCGCAACCCTCACCAGGAGGCGGTGACGGTCGAACACCCGGTCGTCCAGGAGGTGCTGGCGGAGACCCAGGGCCGGCTCGACCTGCTCCTGTCCGCCGACGGCGACCGCACCCCCGACTCCTTCCACCGCGAGGTCGGCGAACTCATGTGGGAGTTCTGCGGCATGGCACGCACCGACGCCGGACTGCGCAAGGCCCTCGAGCGCATCCCGCAGATACGCGAGGAGTTCTGGCGGCGCATCAAGGTTCCGGGTACGGGCGAGGAGCTCAACCAGTCCCTGGAGAAGGCGAACCGCATCGTCGACTACCTGGAGCTCGCCGAGCTGATGTGCCTCGACGCGCTGCACCGCTCGGAGTCCTGCGGCGGCCACTTCCGCGAGGAGTCCCAGACACCCGACGGCGAGGCCGCCCGCAAGGACGACGAGTTCTCCTACGCGGCCGCCTGGGAGTTCACGGGTACGGGTGAGGCCCCGACCCTGCACAAGGAAGACCTGGTCTTCGAGTACGTCCACCCCACTCAGCGGAGCTACGCATGAAGCTCAACCTGCGCGTCTGGCGGCAGAAGAACGCCGACGCCGACGGCGCCATGTCCACGTACGAGGTGGACGGCATCTCCTCCGACATGTCCTTCCTGGAGATGCTCGACACGCTCAACGAGGAGCTCATCCTCAAGGGCGAGGACCCGGTCGCCTTCGACCACGACTGCCGCGAGGGCATCTGCGGCGCGTGCTCGATGGTCATCAACGGCGACCCGCACGGCCCCGAGCGCACCACCACCTGCCAGTTGCACATGCGGTCCTTCAAGGACGGCGAGACGATCGACATCGAGCCGTGGCGGGCGTCCGCCTTCCCGGTGGTCAAGGACCTGGTCGTGGACCGGTCCGCCCTCGACCGGATCATCCAGGCGGGCGGTTACATCACCGCGCCGACGGGTGCCGCCCCCGAGGCCCACGCCACGCCGGTGCCCAAGCCGGACGCCGACTTCGCCTTCGAGCACGCCGAGTGCATCGGCTGCGGGGCGTGCGTGGCCGCGTGCCCGAACGGGGCGGCGATGCTGTTCACCTCCGCCAAGGTCAACCACCTCAACGTGCTGCCGCAGGGGTCGCCCGAGCGGGAGACACGGGTGCTGGACATGGTGGCGCAGATGGACGAGGAGGGGTTCGGCGGCTGCACGCTCGCCGGGGAGTGCCACACGGCCTGCCCCAAGGGCATTCCGCTGACGTCCATCACGAACATGAACAAGGAGTGGCTGCGGGCCACGCGCAAGGCGGGCAAGCGGTAGGGCTGTTGTGGGCGCGGGGCCGTCGGCCGTTCGTCGGGCGGGTGCGGACGGGCGGGGCCGGGAGCGGTGTTCCTCCCCCGGCCCCGCCGGGCACCCGGCCCTCGATAGGCTGCGCGCATGATCTTCGAGAACAACGGGAGGGAGCGGTTCCTCGAGGCCGTCACGGATTTCGAGGCCGCTGTGCGCGAGCGGGACGTGGACCGTTCGGAGCGCGCGTTCGGAGAGCTGTACCGGAGCATCGGGGAGGCGGGGGAGCAGGAGGCCGGCAAGGCCGCGCCGCGGCTCGCCGCGCTGCTGCCCGACGTACCGCCGGGGCCGCGCGGCACCATAGCCGTGATGGTCGGCGCCTGCGTGGAGCGCGGCGCCGACGCGGTGCCCTGCGCGCCGTACGTCTTCGCGGAGCTCGCCGAGACGCTCGCCGCGGTCGGTGAGTTCTGCGAACGCTGGGAGGAGACCGGCGGCGGGGACTTCCCCGACCCGGACGCCGGTGAGCCCGACCCGGCCCTCTTCGACCGGGTGGGCCCGGAGCAGGCCCTGGCCTGGCTGACGCTGCCCCAGTGGGAGATGGCCTCCGTGGCCATGCTCAGCCACGCGGCCGTGCGCACCGCGCTCGACGGTTCCCTGCGCGACCGGCTGCTGCGGGCCGTGGGGTCCGTCGCGGAGGCGTCCGGGCACAGCTTCAAGTGTCTGGCGTACGCCCTGCTGGTCCTCGACGAGCCGCTGATGGTGCTGCACCGCCCCACCGGCACCGGCTACGCGATGCGCATGGGCGGCATCGGCGACAACTTCCAGCTGCACACCCTGCTCGCCGACGTCCTCGTCGGCGGCGGCCACGTGCCCGGCCGCGCCCCGTCCGCCCAGGAGGCGGCCGTGTGCCGGGACCAGCCCGGACAGGTGCACACCACCGGCTCCTTCAACCTCGTCACCCCCACCGGGGAGTGGGTGTGGAACGAGGGGACGCCCAGTGACATCCCCGTCGTCGACGGAGTACGGCTGCTCGTCCTCGACCCCCCGCCCTACGAGCGGAGCTGGCCCTCGGGCCGGTTCTTCCCGAACATGACCGGCGACCTCGTCCTGGAGCGGGTGCTCGCCCCGGAGGAGGCCGGGCGGCTGCTCGCCGGATGCGTGACCAAGGACGGCTGACCGGTCGGTAACCCCGGCGTTCAACATCCCCACATCCACTCTCCTGGCGCAGGTCACGCGCAGGCCAACCGGCATCGGAAGAACAGGAGCGGCGGCCCGTACGCACCCGGTCCGCCCTCTTCCCCCGCCGAACCGGCCCATGACCAGGAGAGAGCCATGACCGGCGTTTCCACCCTCGACCGTCCCCCGCAGCCTGCGGCCCCCACCCGCTACACCGTCACCCTCGCCCATGACGAGGCCGATGTCCGTGCCGCGCAGCGGCTGCGGCACGAGGTGTTCGCCGGGGAGATGGGCGCCCTGCTGTCGAGCCCGCAGCCCGGGTACGACATCGACGCCTTCGACGCGTACTGCGACCACCTGCTCGTGCGCGACACCGCGACCGGGCAGATCGTCGGCACCTACCGGCTGCTGCCGCCGGAGCGGGCCGCGGTGGCCGGCCGGCTGTACTCGGAGGGCGAGTTCGACCTGGCCGCGCTCGACACGATCCGGCCCGGCCTGGTCGAGGTCGGCCGCTCCTGTGTGCACCCCGACCACCGCGACGGCACGGTCATCGGCCTGATCTGGGCCGGAATCGCCCGCTACATGGTCGACCGCGGCCACGAGTGGCTGGCCGGCTGCTGCTCCATCCCGCTCGCCGACGGCGGCGCCCTGGCCGCCGCCACCTGGGAGCGGGTGCGCACCAAGCACCTGGCCCCGGAGGAGTTCCGGGTACGGCCGCTGCTGCCCTGGGTCCCGGACGCCGAGGTTCCGGCCCAGGCCGCGCGCACCGAACTGCCCGCTCTGCTGCGCGGCTATCTGCGCCTGGGCGCCTGGGTCTGCGCCGAGCCCGCGCACGACCCGGACTTCGGGGTGGCCGACCTGTACGTGCTGCTGTCGATGCGCCGGGTCAACCCGCGCTATCTGCGGCACTTCCTCTTTCTCGTGCCGGCCTGATGAGCGTCTGGCTGCCGAGCGCGCCCTGCACCCCGGGGGCGTGTGTGGAGCCGACGGTGTCCGCGACGGCCGTACCGCGTGCCGTGCTGCGGCTCACGGTGGTCACGCTCCTGGTCCTGACCGGGATCGTGCTGGCCCCGCTCGGTGGGCTGATCCCCGCCGGGCTGGTCATGCGGTGGTGCCGGGTGATCGTGCGGGCCGCCGGGGTCCGGGTCCGCCTCACCGGCGCCGCCGCACCCACCGGCGGGCTGCTCCTGGTGGCCAACCACATCTCCTGGCTGGACATCCCCCTGCTGGGCGCCGTGCGTCCGGCGCGGATGCTCGCCAAGACGGAGATACGGCAGTGGCCGGTGGCCGGGGCCCTGGTGGCACGCGGCGGGGCCCTGTTCATCGAGCGCGACCGGTTGCGGGCGCTCCCGGAGACGGTCGCCCGCATCGCGGACGCCCTGCGTCACGGCGCCGCGGTCGTCGCCTTCCCCGAGGGCAGCACGTGGTGCGGCCGCGCCCAGGGCCGCTTCCACCGGGCCGTTTTCCAGGCCGCGCTCGACGCCGGGGTCCCCGTCCAGCCGGTGCGGCTGCACTACCGGATCGCCGGTGGCGCGGCCAGCACCGCGCCCGCGTTCGTGGGCGAGGACACGTTGTTCGCCTCGGTGTGGCGGGTGGTGTCGGCGCGCGGCCTGGTGGCCGAGGTGGAGGTGCTGCCGGCGATACCACCGGGCACCCACCCCGACCGCCGCACCCTCGCCCGAGCCGCCGAACCGGCCACACACGGGCCCACCTGGACCCACGCGGCCCTGGTGGCCCGCGAGCAGGTGTTCAGCGATCGCTCTCGTGCCGAGGCCCGCCCCGGTTCGGGTGCGCCGCCGGTGCACCCGGATTCCCGGGAGGACCTGGAGCGCGCCTGAAGATCACTGGGGGAGTGCCCGCCGCAGATACGGTGCCGTCGCACTCCCCTGGGCCTGTGCCACCTTGTGCGGGGGGCCCGCTGCCACGATTCGGCCGCCCGCGTCGCCGCCGCCCGGGCCCAGGTCGATCACCCAGTCCGCGGCCGCCACGACCGTCATGTCGTGTTCGACGACCACGACCGTGTGTCCGGCGTCGACCAGGCCGTGCAGCTGACGCATCAGTACCTCGACGTCGGCCGGGTGGAGTCCGGTCGTCGGCTCGTCGAGGAGGTAGAAGGCGTGACCCCGGCGGGCGCGCTGGAGTTCGCTCGCCAGCTTGATGCGCTGAGCCTCCCCGCCGGACAGCTCGGTCGCGGGCTGCCCGAGCCGCAGATAGCCGAGCCCCACGTCCAGCAGCGTGCCCAGGCTGCGGGCCACGGCCGGGGTGTCCGCGAAGAACTCCGCCGCGCTCTCCACGGTCAGGTCGAGGACCTGGGCGATGTTCCGTCCCCGGTACGTCACTTCGAGCGTCTCGGGGTTGTAGCGCGCCCCGCCGCAGTCCGGGCACGGCGCGTAGGTGCTCGGCAGGAAGAGCAGCTCGACGCTCACGAACCCCTCGCCCTGGCAGGTCTCACAGCGCCCGCCCGCCACATTGAAGGAGAACCGCCCCACGCCGTAGCCCCATGCGCGAGCGTCGTCGGTGGTCGCGAACACCTTCCGTACGACATCGAACAGACCCGTGTACGTGGCGAGGTTGGAGCGCGGGGTCCGCCCGATCGGCCTCTGGTCGACCGACACCAGCCGGCCGACCCCGGCCGCCTCCTCGGTGATCTCGCCGATGAGCGTGGACTTCCCGGAGCCCGAGACACCCGTGACCGCGGTGAACACACCGCGCGGGAACTCGGCCGTCACCACGCGCAGGTTGTGCCGGGTCACCGGACCGACCGTCAACCAGCCCTGCGGAGAGCGGACTTGACGCGCCGGCGTGGGCGTGCGGCCGAAGAGGAAGCGTGCTGTCGCCGAACCGTCGACCCCCGCCAGCTCCGTCACCGGGCCGCTGTGCAGCACCTGTCCGCCGTGCTCGCCCGCGCGCGGGCCCACGTCCACCAGCCAGTCGGCGCCGCGCATCACGTCCAGATGGTGCTCCACCACGAACACCGAGTTGCCCGCGGCCTTCAGCCGGGCCAGGACCGTGAGGAGGGCCTCGGTGTCCGCCGGGTGCAGACCGGCCGACGGCTCGTCGAGGACGTACACCACACCGAACAGCCCGGACCGCAACTGGGTGGCCAGCCGCAGCCGTTGCAGCTCGCCCGCCGAGAGGGTGGGTGTGGCGCGGTCGAGGCTGAGATAGCCGAGGCCGAGCTCGACGACCGGCGCGATACGGGACTTGAGGTCCTCGGTGAGGACACGCGCGGTCTGTGACGTGCCCTCGAGCAGTCCGGCCAGCTCGGCGAGCGGCACCGCGGCCAGTTCCGCGATCGTACGGCCCGCGAAGGTCACCGCCAGCGCCCGGGGCCGCAGCCTGCCACCGCCGCACACCGGACAGGGCGCGCTGGTGAGGAAGCGCTCCGCCTTCGCCCGCAGGGACGCGCTCTTGGAGTCGGAGAACGTCTTCATGACGTACCGGTGGGCACTCATGTACGTGCCCTGGTAAGGCCGTTGGATGCGGTCGGCGTCCCGCACCGGATGCACGGTCACGACCGGCTGCTCTTCCGTGAAGAGGATCCACCGCCGCCGCTCGGCCGGCAGCTCGCGCCAGGGCCGGTCCACGTCGTGGCCGAGGACGTCGAGGATGTCGCGCAGGTTCTTGCCCTGCCAGGCGCCCGGCCAGGCGGCGATCGCGCCCTCGCGGATCGACAGCGACGGGTCGGGGACCAGCAACTCCTCGGTCGTACGGTGCACTTGACCGAGCCCATGGCACTCGGGGCAGGCCCCGGCCGCCGTGTTGGGGGAGAAGGCGTCGGAGTCGAGCCGCTCGGCTCCCGGCGGGTAGTCGCCGGCCCGCGAGAACAGCATGCGCAGCGAGTTGGAGAGGTTGGTGACCGTGCCGACCGAGGAGCGGGAGGTCGGGGAGGAGCGGCGCTGCTGGAGCGAGACCGCGGGTGGCAGCCCGGTGATCTCCCCGACCTTCGGCGCGCCCACCTGGTGGATCAGCCGCCGGGCATAGGGCGCCACCGACTCGAAGTAGCGACGCTGTGCCTCCGCGTAGATGGTGCCGAACGCCAGCGACGACTTCCCCGAGCCGGACACGCCGGTGAACACGGCCAGCACGTCCCGTGGGATGTCCACGTCGACGCCCTTGAGGTTGTGCTCGCGGGCGCCGCGGACACGGACGTACGGATCGTGGGCGCTGTGCATGGGGGGTACTCCGTACGGGCCGGCCGGGCGGGGGCAGACCCCACGATTCTAGTCCGGCGCCCGCGGCCCCCCGGGAGCGGGGCCTAGGGGTGCGGCGGGATGTCCCGCTCCTGGCCCCCGAGCTCGTCCTTCAGCTTCTGCTGTGCGGTGTCGACCTGGGACTGGTACTTGTTCCCGGTCTTCTGGTCGGCATAGTCGCCGCCCTTGTCGATGCCCTTGGAGGCCATGTCCTCGTGGCCCTTGAGCATTCCCTTGATCTTGTCCATGAAGGACATGGGGTCCTCCCAGCCGGTAGACGTTCCCTCTGCCAGCCTGGTCGGCCCGGGCGCCGTCCGCATCTCGGCGGCCGTCCCCGTGCGGGCGTGCCCACCCTGTGCGAGCTTGGAAGACGCGGTATGCCTGGCGCACCAGAAAGGCCCGTTCCCATGACTACTCCCGGTTTCGGTTTCGGACGCAGCCCCTTCGAAGAGTTCGACGACCTCATGAATCGGTTCTTCGGCGGATCCGGGCCGGCCTCGTCCGGCAGGCGGGTGCAGCGGATCGACATCGGCAGCCTGCTGTCGGAGCGCGCCCGCGAGCTGGTCGCGGACGCACGCGACATCGCCGCCGTGGAGGGCAGCGAGGAGCTCGACGCGCGGCACCTGCTGGCCGCCGCCACCGAGCACGAATCCACCCGCCGGCTGCTGACCGAGGCGGGCGCGGACCCCGACCGGATCCGGGAGCGGCTCGGCACGCCCCCGGGCGGCACCGAGAAGTCCGAGCCCACCACGCTGACCCCGGCCGCCAAGCGTGCGCTGCTGGACGCCTACCAGATCTCCCGCGCCGAGGGCGCCTCCTACATCGGCCCCGAGCATCTGCTGCGGGCGCTCGCCGCCAACCCGGAGTCGGTGGCCGCGCGGGAGCTCAGCGACAGCGGCTGGGAGCCGACCCGGATGCCCGCGGAGGGGGCGGCGGAGCGCCGCAGGCCCAGCAGCACGCCGACCATCGACGAGTACGGCCGTGACCTCACCGAGGACGCCCGGGCCGGGCGGCTCGACCCGGTGATCGGACGGGACGAGGAAGTCGAACAGACGATCGAAGTGCTCTCCCGGCGCAGCAAGAACAACCCGGTCCTCATCGGTGACCCCGGCGTCGGGAAGACCGCCATCGTCGAGGGCATCGCCCAGCGCATCGTCGCGGGCGACGTCCCCAGGACCCTGGAGGGCAAGCGGCTCGTCTCCCTGGACCTGGCCGGGATGGTGGCCGGGACCAAGTACCGGGGCGAGTTCGAGGAGCGGCTGAAGAAACTGCTCGACGAGGTCGGCGAGCACGGCGACGAACTGGTGCTGTTCCTCGACGAACTGCACACCGTCGTGGGGGCCGGCGGGGGCGGCGAGGGCGCCCTGGACGCGGGCAACATGCTCAAGCCCGCCCTGGCCCGCGGCGAACTGCACCTCATCGGCGCGACGACCGTCGACGAGTACCGCAGGCACATCGAGAAGGACGCCGCGCTGGAGCGCCGCTTCGCCCCCATCCTGGTCGGCGAGCCCACCGTCGACGACACCATCGAGATCCTCCGCGGCCTGCGCGACCGCTACGAGGCCCACCACCAGGTCCGTATCACCGACGAGGCGGTGGTCGCCGCGGCCGAGCTGTCCGACCGCTACATCACCTCCCGCTTCCTGCCCGACAAGGCCATCGACCTGATGGACCAGGCCGCCGCCCGGGTCAGGCTGCGGTCCAAGACGCCCCTGTCGGACACCCGGGAGATCGAGGACCGACTCGCCGCCCTCAACCGGGAGAAGGACCAGGCGGTCGCCGACGAGGAGTACGAGCGCGCCAAGGAACTGCGCGACCGGATCAAGGACGCCGAGGAGCAGCTGGCCGGGTCGGACCGGGCCGAGGAGCACGCGCCCAAGGTCACCGCCGAGGACATCGCCGAGGTCGTCTCCCGCACCACCGGCATCCCCGTCGCCCAGCTCACCGAGGAGGAGCGCGAGCGGCTGATGAAGCTGGAGGAGCACCTCCACGAGCGGGTCGTCGGCCAGGACGAGGCGATCACCGCCGTCGCCCGGGCCGTCCGCCGCGCCCGCGCGGGCATGAGCGACCCCAACCGCCCGGTCGGCAGCTTCCTGTTCCTGGGCCCCACGGGCGTCGGCAAGACGGAACTCGCCCGCGCGCTCGCCGCCGCCCTCTTCGGCGACGAGAACCGCATGATCCGCCTGGACATGAGCGAGTTCCAGGAGCGGCACACCGTCTCCCGGCTGGTCGGGGCGCCTCCCGGATACGTCGGCCACGAGGAGGCCGGCCAGCTCACGGAGGCGGTGCGCAGGCAGCCGTACGCCGTGCTGCTCCTGGACGAGGTCGAGAAGGCGCACCCCGACGTCTTCAACACCCTGCTGCAACTGCTCGACGACGGCCGCCTCACCGACTCCCAGGGCCGCACGGTGGACTTCAAGAACACCGTCGTGATCATGACCTCGAACATCGGCGCCGATCGGATCCTGTCGTCCGGCGTCGAGGACTACACCAAGGTCCGCGAGTCGGTGATGCCCGTCCTGAACCAGCACTTCCGGCCCGAGTTCCTCAACCGCATCGACGAGATCATCGTCTTCCGCGGCCTGGACCGCGCCCAACTGCGCCGGATC
The DNA here is from genome assembly GCF_025642155.1 of Streptomyces sp. HUAS 15-9. Taxonomy (NCBI): domain Bacteria; kingdom Bacillati; phylum Actinomycetota; class Actinomycetes; order Kitasatosporales; family Streptomycetaceae; genus Streptomyces; species Streptomyces qianjiangensis. The sequence goes on from NZ_CP106798.1 coordinate 7,829,116, forward strand.
GTCGATCTCCTGCTGGAACACACCCGGCGCCGGCTGCACGCGCAGGACGTCTCGATGGAGGTCACCGACGCGGCCGCCGACCTGCTCGCGAACATCGGCCACCAGCCGGAGTTCGGCGCCCGCCCACTGCGCCGCACCATCCAGCGCGAGGTCGACGACCGGCTCGCCGACCTGCTCCTGTCCGGCCAGCTGAACGCGGGCGACCGGGCCGTGGTGGACGCGTCCGACGGAACGATCGCGATCCGGACGGATCAGGCGGCCGCCGTCTGAGGACCCTCCAGGTTCACGATCCCGGCGAGCCGCCGGTAGGAGTCCAGCAGTGCCGGTCGGTCGTACGTGCTGGTCGTGACGAGGATCTCCTGGGCGGCGGTGTCCTTCAACACCACTTCCAGCTCGTCGGCCACCTGATCCTCGGTGCCCGCGATGTGCCCGGCCAGGCCGGACTCGTACAGGCCCCGCTCCTTCGCGGTCATCGTGTGCGCCTCGATCCGCTCGGCGGGCGGCAGGGGCGGGAACGTGCCGTGGGCGCGCGCGTACGCCATGGACCAGGCCTCCGGGACGAGCAGGCGCCGGGCCTCCTCGGGCGTGGCGGCCACCGCGATCGTGCCGGAGACGACGACGTACGGCCGCGACGCCCAGGGCGAGGGCCGGAAGTGGGTGCGGTAGTGGTCGATGCCGCGCAGCATCTTCTCCCGGTTGCGGAGGTCGCCGATGACCATGGGCAGCCCGGCGCGGGCCGCGATCCCGGCACCCTCGCCCACGGCCAGCACGAACGGCGGCACGCGCAGTCCCTCCGCCGGGCGCGCGTGCGCCCCGGTGGGGGAGGTCCCCTCGAACCAGCCGAGCAGTTCGTCCAGTTGCGCCGCGAAGTCCTCCGCGTCGTCCTTGCCGCGTCCCAGCGCCCTGCGCACCCCGTCGGTGAAGCCCACGGACCGGCCCAGACCCATGTCGACCCGCCCCGGGAACAGGGACTCCAGCACCCCGAACTGCTCGGCCACGACCAGGGGTCGGTGGTTCGGCAGCATCACTCCGCCGGTGCCGACCCGGATCGTGCGCGTGGCCGCGGCCACCGCGGCGGCCAGCACGGTCGGCGCGGACCCGGCGACACCGGGCACGCCGTGGTGTTCGGAGACCCAGAGCCGGTGATACCCGAGCCCCTCCAGCTCCCGCGCCAGCGCGACGGTGTCCCGCAGCGCCTCGGCGTGCGGATGACCCTCCCGGGTGCGGGAGCGGTCGAGAACGGAGAAGCGGGCCGAGGCGAGAGCGGAACTCATACGAGGTAGAACACCGCGGCGCCCACGGCATTCCTGGTCGCAGGGGCCCAGGCAGTCGGTCGAGCTGCCGGACGTGGTCCGTGCCGGGATGCTTGCGCGGGTCGCCGCAGCGGCAGCCCCGGCACACGACGAGGGCGCAGGGGCGTCGGGTCGGCCGGAGGGGCTCCGTCCGGGTCCCGGGAGCCGGCGCTGACTAGGGTGGCCGGGTGAATGACAGCCGTACGCGACCGCTCGCCGTGTTCGATCTCGACAACACGCTCGCCGACACCGCGCACCGGCAGCGGTTTCTTCAGGACAAGCCGCGGGACTGGGAGGGCTTCTTCGCCGCGGCGTCGCTGGATCCGCCGCTCGCCGAGGGAGTGGCGCTGGTGCTGGAGAGCGCGCTGGAGTGCGAGGTCGTGTATCTGACCGGGCGGCCCGAGCGGTGCCGGCGCGACACGGTCGACTGGCTGGCCGCCCAGGGGCTGCCCGAGGGATGTGTCTTCATGCGGCGCGACGCCGACCGCCGGGGCGCCCGTCACACCAAGCTGGAGATCCTGCGGCGACTCGCCCGTGACCGCGAGATCCGTGTCCTGGTGGACGACGACAAGCTGGTGTGCGAGGACGCCGAACGGGCGGGATTCACCGTCGTACGGGCGCGCTGGGCCGACCGGTCGGCCGCGCTGGAGGACGCCCAGGAACGGGAGGGGCGGACCTGAGCCGGCCGGGCACGTCGGGTCCCGGCCCCGGTCGGGTCAGGTCTCGTCCTCGATGCGGAAGCCGACCTTCAGGCCGACCTGCCAGTGCTCGATCTGCCCGTCCGCGATCTGGCCCCTGACCTGTGTCACCTCGAACCAGTCCAGATTGCGCACGGTCTGGGCGGCGCGGGCGATGCCGTTGCGGATGGCCTTGTCGACGCCCTCGGGGGAGGTGCCGACGATCTCCGTGACCCGGTAGGTGTGGTTGGTCATGCGGGTGCTCCTCTCTCTCCGTGACTGGTGTGTCACGCGTCACTCCACCGTGCCGTATGTGGAGGCGGAGCGCGAGGCGTCACGTCCGAACCCCCGGTAGCCCTTGACCGCCGCATTGGTCCATACCAAAATCCTCCACACCCGTACGAGCCCCGCGCTCGTCCCCCCACGTCGGGCCTCTTCCCCTGTCCGCCAGACAGAACAGGACCCCTCGTGAGACTCGAACCGGCGCGCCGACGGCTGCTCGCCCTCATCTGTGTGTCCGCCTCCCTCGCCACGGGCTGCGGCGTCCTGCCCGGCGGGAACGAGCGCCACACGGTCACGGTGTGGCTGATGAAGGACAGCGCGTCGAAGGAGTTCCTGAGCCGTTTCACCGAGGACTTCGAGCGCACGCACAAGAGCATCCGGCTCGACATCCGCATCCAGCAGTGGACCGGCATCGTGGACAAGGTGCAGTCGGCCCTGAAGGCGCCGTCCAAGGACGGCCCCGACGTCATCGAGGTCGGCAACACCCAGGTCCCGCAGTACGTCGAGGACGGCCGGCTCACCGACCTGACGCTGGAGTCCGCGCGCGACTGGGGGATGACGCACTGGCTGCCCGGCCTCGCCGAACCCGGACGGGACAACACCCAGCAGTACGGCATCCCCTGGTACGCGGCCAACCGCGTCGTCATCTACCGCAAGGACATGTTCGAGAAGGCCGGCATCGACGCGCCGCCGAAGACCCGCGAGGAGTGGCTCGTCGACACCCGGAAGCTCAACTCCGGCGGCAGCCAGGGCATTTACCTCGCCGGACAGGACTGGTACACCCTTTCCGGGTTCATCTGGGACGAGGGCGGCGACCTCGCCCGGGAGTCGGACGGACGCTGGAAGGGCACCCTGGACACCCCGGCCGCCCTGCGCGGCATGGAGTTCTACCGCCGGTTGCAGGCACTGGGCCGAGGGCCCGTCGGCGCCGACGAGGAACACCCGCCCCAGGCGGGCGTGTTCGCGGACGGCAAGGTGGCGCAGATCGTGGCCGTGCCGGGACTCGCCCAGGCCATCACGCAGCAGAACCCCGCGCTCGCCGACCAGTTGGGCTACTTCCCCGTCCCCGGCAAGACCGCCGCCCGTCCCGGCACCGTCTTCACCGGCGGCTCCGACCTCGTCGTACCGCAGAACACCGACCGGCCGTACGACGCCGCGGCCGTCATCGGGGCGCTCGCCGGGGCCAAGTGGGACACCGAGCTGGCCCGCACCATGAACTACGTCCCCAACAAGCCGACCCTGGCGAGCGCGGTCGCCGGGGAGGAGGGGGTCGCCGCCATGGCGGCCGGTGCCGCGCACGGCCGGGCGACCCCCAGCACACCTCAGTGGACCGCGGTCGAGGCCGACAACCCGATCAAGGAGTACATGACCAGGGTGCTCGAGGGCGCGGACCCGGCGACCGAGGCGCGCCGCGCCTCCCGGCGGATCACCGAGGCCCTCGCACCGAAGTTCGGCTGAGGCACGGCACCTTGCTCGGTGACCGGCACCGTGGTCAGTGATCCCGCATGGTGGTCAGAGATCGCGCACCGTGCTCAGCGACAGCGCGAAACGGTTCTGCGGGTCGGTCCACCAGTCGGTCGGCGTCAGCCCCGCCGCGGCCAGTTCGGCGGAGATCCCCTCCTTCCGGAACTTCGCCGACACCTCGGTGCGCAGTTCCTCGCCCGCCGCGAACTCCACGGCCAGATCGACCGCGGGGATCTTCACGGTCTGGGCCGTACGGGAGCGCAGCCGCATCTCGATCCACTCGTTCCCGGCGTCCCACAGCGCCACATGGTCGAAGGCGTCCGGATCGAAGTCGGCGCCCAGTTCGCGGTTGACCACGGCCAGGACGTTCTTGTTGAACTCGGCCGTCACCCCGGCCGCGTCGTCGTACGCCCTGACCAGCACCTCCTCGTCCTTGACCAGGTCCGTGCCGAGCAGCAGCGCGTCGCCCGGCGACAGCAGCCCGCGCACCGACGCCAGGAAGTCGGCGCGCTCGGCGGGCAGCAGATTGCCGATGGTGCCGCCCAGGAAGGCGACCAGCCGTGGACCGGGCGTGTCCGGCAGGGCCAGCCGGGCGGTGAAGTCCGCGATCAGGGCGTGTACGTCGATGGCCGGCCGCTCCTCGACGAGGGCCTGTCCGGCCTGGACGAGCGCGCTCTCGCTGACGTCCACGGGGACATAGGTGTGCAGGTCGGTGAGTGCGTCGAGCAGGAAGCGGGTCTTCTCGGACGAGCCGGAACCCAGCTCGACCAGGGTGCGGGCGCGGGATGCCGCCGCGATCTCGCCGGCCCGGGCGAGAAGGATCTCGCGTTCGGCGCGCGTCGGATAGTACTCGGGCAGTTCGGTGATCTTGTCGAACAGCTCGCTGCCCCGGGCGTCGTAGAACCACTTCGGCGGCAGGGTCTTGGGAGTGACGGTGAGGCCGCCGCGGACGTCGGCGCGCAGCGCGGCGTCGGTGGCGTCCTCGGGAAGCGTGCGGGTGACACGGAGGGAACTCACGTACAGGGCTCCTTCTTCGGTACGGAGGCCGGGTCCTCGACCGGGGTGAGCAGCACCCCCGTGCGGCTCGCCGTGAACAGCGTGCGGTCGGGGACCTCCTGCCAGTGCGGGTCGTCGTCGTACGGCTCGGAGGCCACGACGGTGCGTCCGCCGGGTTCTGCGAGAGAGAAGAGGGTGTCGCCCCAGGCGGTGGCGGCGACGGTCTCGCCGTCGGTGAGCAGCAGGTTGAGCCGGGAGGCCGGGGCCGCCTCGGCGACCTGCCGCACCGTGCCGGCCAGCGCCCGGCCCAGGTCGTCGCCGCCGCGCAGCCGGTGCAGGACCAGGGCCCATACGAACGCCGAGTCGCTGCGCGCCTCCAGGGACAGCAGATCGACCGGAGGCAGTCCGGGGACGAGCGGCGCCGCCGACTGCGGCCAGCCCGCGACGGCGCCGTTGTGGCTGAACAGCAGGCGGCCCGCGGCGAACGGTGCCGCCGCGGCCTCCGCGTCGGCGCCCGCCAGGGTCGCGTCGCGCACCGCGGCGAGCAGTGCTCCGGTGCGGACGACGCGGGCCAGATCGGCGAAGGAGAGGTCCGCCCAGATCGGCCCGGCGCGCCGGTAGCGGGCCGGTACCGGATCGCCCGGGGCGTACCAGCCCACCCCGAAGCCATCGGCGTTGACCGTCCCGTACCGCTGTCGGCGCGGCGCCCACGACTGGCGGTACAGACCGTGCGGGGGCTCCACGAGCAGCCGGCCCAGCGGCTCCTCGGGTCCCAGATACGCCAGATGACGGCACATCAGGCGGACTCCGAGCGGGCGGTGCGGAATCCGGAGAAGATCTGCCGCCGGATCGGGTAGTCCCAGTTGCGGAACGTCCCCCGGCAGGCCACCGGGTCCACGGCGAACGAACCACCGCGCAGCACCTTGTACTCGGACCCGAAGAACACCTCCGAGTACTCCTTGTACGGGAACGCCGCGAACCCCGGGTACGGCAGGAAGTCGCTCGCCGTCCACTCCCATACGTCGCCGATCAACTGCCGTATCCCCAGCGGGGACTCACCGGCCGGATAGCTGCCGGCCGGAGCGGGCCGCAGATGGCGCTGGCCCAGGTTGGCGTGGACCGGCGCCGGATCGGCGTCGCCCCACGGGTAGCGCGTGGAGCGGTCCTGGGGGGGGTCGTGGCGGGCCGCCTTCTCCCACTCCGCCTCGGTCGGCAGCCGGCGACCGGCCCAGCGGGCGTAGGCGTCCGCCTCGTACCAGCACACGTGCAGCACCGGCTCGTCGGGCGGCACCACCTCGGTGACGCCGAAGCGGCGTCTGAGCCACTGCCCGCCGTCGCGGCTCCAGTACAGCGGTGCCGTGATCGACTGCCGGCGTATGTGCTCCCAGCCCTCCGGCGTCCACCAGCGCTCCTGGTCGTAGCCGCCGTCCTCGATGAACGCCTGGTAGGCGGCGTTCGTCACGGGGGTGGTGTCGAGGTGGAAGGGTGCCACCTCGACCTGGTGCGCGGGGCGTTCGTTGTCCAGCGACCACGGCTCGGTGGAGGTGCCCATGGTGAACGGGCCGCCGGGCACCAGCACTTCGGCGGGGCCGGTGAACAGCGGTGCCGGGTCCGGGTCCGGGGCGGTGAGGGCCTGTGGGCCCTTGCGGAGCTGATGGGTGATCAGCATGGTCTCGTCGTGCTGCTGTTCGTGCTGGGCGATCATCCCGAAGGCGAAGCCCGCCTCGGTCAGCCGGGTGCCGCCGAACGCCGTGCTCTCCAGCAGGTCCAGGGCGCGTCCGCGCACCTCGGCCGCGTAGCGGCGGGCCTCGGCGGGCGGCAGCAGCGGCAGCGACGGCCGCTCGGCACGCGGGTGCTCGAAGGCGTCGTACAGGCTGTCTATCTCGGGTCGCATCGCCTCCCGGCCGCCGACCGAGCGCAGGAGCCACAGCTCCTCCTGGTTGCCGATGTGGGCGAGGTCCCACACCAGCGGGGACATCAGCGGAGAGTGCTGGGCGGTGAGGTCGGGCTCCTCGACGCAGCTGGTCAGCAGCGTGGTGCGGTCGCGGGCCGTGGTGAGCGAGGTCAGGGCCCGACGGCGCAGGGTCTCGGAGTCGGTCTCGGGGGCGGTCATGTGAGGATGTCCTTCCCGTGGGCGGTGGGCGTCCCTCCGGTCGAGCGGAGCCGGGACCGGGGGAGTTCCGTGCCGTGCAGACGGTCCCGCAGATCGTCGGCGGGGCAGCGGCCCCGGACGACATAGCGGTTCAGGTACGCCGCGACGGCGGCCGTGACGTCGTGGGTCGCGCCGAGGCGGGGCAGGGCCTCCAGCGCCGCCGTGAAGCAGGTGACGGCGGCATCGCGCAGCTCGGGGTCGGCGAGCCCGGTCCGTGCCGCGTCGATCCACAGCGGATTGTGCGGCGCGGGGCGTGACAGGGCCCGCTCGGCCAGCGGCTTCACGGTCCGGTACGCGGTCTCGGCCGCCTCCGGGTCGTCGAACAGCGCCGCCGTCACCGCGAGCGGCACGATCCATCCGTCGTCGCCGGGCTGTGCGTCGATCATGCGCAGTTCCAGGTGGCCGCGCGGTCTGATCGGCGGGAACAGCGTCGTGACGTGGTAGTCGAGGTCCTCGCGGGTGGGCGGCCGGGGCGCCTTCGAGCGGGTCCACTCCCGGAAGGTGAGCCCCTCGGGCACCTCCCACGGGCCGTCGTCGTGCCGTACGCACATCACCGGGGCGTCGAGGACATGCCGGGCCCAGGCGTCGCGCGGCTCCCCGTCCAGCGGCGGAGCGCCCGCCTGGCCGGGGCCGATCTCCAGCCACAGCAGTTGCCGGGTGGACAGCCAGCCCGTGGGCTGCCGTCCCACCAGCGGGGAGTTGGCGAACGCGGCCACCAGCACCGGGCCCAGCTGATGCGCCAGCCACCAGCGGCGGCCGTGGCCCAGCGGGCCGGGCTCCTCGTACCCGGCGTCCACGCACACCTGGACGGAGGCCGAGGCGCACATCATGTGCCGGCCGGCCGTGCCCCTGCGGTCGAGACTGGTCTCCATGGCCTCGTAGCGCGCATCGCGCAGGAACCGGCGGGGCAGGTGCCAGGGGTCGTGACCGACGCCGACGAGACCGAGGCCGTCCTCGGCGAGGACCGCGCGGACGGCGTCCAGATCGGCGGAGACGGTACCGATGCACTCCATCAGGGAGGCGGTGGGCGGCGAGCTGAGCTCGAGCTGGCCGCCGGGCTCGACGGTGAGCGCCGACCTCAGAGGCACGGTACGCAGTGCGGCATAGGCCGCTTCGAGTCGTTCGGGTGTCACGGGGAGCTGCGGCTGCCGCAGCTCGTGGACCAGCCATTCCACTTCGACCCCGAGGCAGCGGGGCGGGCCGGTCTTGAAGCAGATGCCCCGGACCAGGGCCTCCACCTCGGCTTCGGTGACGGCGGTGCGTGGCTGCGTACAGTCGCTACAGTCACCCACCGAACCGACACTGGATGTATCGGACATATCGCGATCCTCTCAGAGATTCCGCGATGCCACCGGTCGGGCGTTCGACGGGCCCCGCCCGGCGGCACTCGTCCCACCCAAGACCCTCGCCTCGATTCGCACAAGGGTGCACATCGGTGCGTTCGCGTCTCGTCATATCCGTTTTCCGCGCGTTCTCGGGGCCGGGAAACTCCGTTGCACCGCAGGACCGGCATCGATCACGATGCGTTCATGAGGACGACGGGGGAGGCCGCGCGGCACGCGGTCGTGGCGCACACGGGGGTGGCGCCATGAGCGCGCGGCTGCGCGGTATCGCGACGGAGACCGAGCGGATCGTGGCGCAGGGGGCGTATCGCGCGCCCGGCGGTCACGAGGTGTCGCTCGCGGCCTGGATCGAGGCCGCGCGGGCGGGCACGCGCATGCACGGGCCCGACCCGGTCCCGTTCGCCCCCGTCCCTTCCTCGACGGCAACGCTCCTGGAGGTCACCGGCGAGAGCAGCCTTCAGGCGGCCCGCCGTCTGCCGGGACCGGTCGCCGTCCTGAACTTCGCCTCGGCCCGCAACCCGGGCGGCGGCTATCTCAACGGAGCCCAGGCCCAGGAGGAGGCCCTGTGCCGCGCCTCCGCGCTGTACACGTGCCTGCTGCGGGCCCCGGAGTTCTACGACCATCACCGCGCCCACCGCGACCCGTTCTACACGGACCGTGTCATCCACTCACCGGCCGTGCCGGTCTTCCGCGACGACCGCGGCCGGCTGCTCGACGAGCCGTACACGGCCGGCTTCCTGACCTCTCCGGCCCCCAACGCCGGAGTCGTCCTGCGTACGGTTCCGGAGCGGGCGCCCGATCTGCCGCGGGCCCTCGCGGTGCGGGCCGAGCGGGTGTTGGAGACGGCCGCGGCGCATGGCTACCGGCGGCTGGTCCTCGGCGCCTGGGGCTGCGGAGTCTTCCGCAACGACCCCGCGCAGGTCGCGGACGCCTTCCACGGGCTGCTCGGGCCCGGCGGGCGGTTCGCCGGAGCCTTCGAACACATCGTGTTCGGGATCCTGGACCGCACACCGGGAGCCGTGGTGCGAGCAGCTTTCGAACGGACGTTCGCGGAGCGTCAGGTCCAGCCGTAGCGCTCGTGCAGCCGCTGCCGCACCAGGTTGAACCGGCCGCGGTCCAGCGCGCACGCCTCCCGGCGCATGCCCTCCTCGTGCAGCCGCAGGACACGGTCGACGTCCACCCATGAGTCGCGCCCCGACCGGTCCCACGGCCCGCTGCCGATGGCCACCCACTCACGGTCGCCGTCGTGCCGCTTGCTGGACAGCTGGACGGCGAGGAACGTCCCCTCGGCCTCCCGTGCCACGACCAGCACCGGCCGGTCCTTGCCCCGTCCGTCGTTCTCCTCAAAAGGCACCCAGGTCCACACGATCTCACCGGGATCCGGATCGCCGTCGTGCGCGGGGGAGTACTCGGTACGCACCCGGCCGACCGCACGGGGGTCGGCCTCGGTGGTGGCGGTGGGGCCGTGCCGGCCCGGGACGTTCTCTTCGGTAAACGCAGTCACGGGGGCACCTTAGAGGGTGCCCCCGTGACCGTGTCAGCCCGTCACCTACTCCTTCTCCACCGGCACCTTCTGCGCCGGCGGCGTCGTGATCCCGTTGAGGGACGAAGTCCCGTTCGAGGTCTGCCCGTTCTGGTTCATCGAGGCCAGCAGCTGACGCGCCAGACCGAGACCGGTGCCGCCCATGGTGAGCGCCTTGGCGAACATGTCGGCCATGCCGTCGGCACCGTTGAGCAACACCATGTTGTCGACGTTGCCGAAGGCGGACGCGCCGGCCTTCACGATCTCCGGCCAGTTCTCGGCGAGTTGCTGGGCGACGACCGCCTCCTGGTTCTCGGCGAGGGCCGCGGCCCTCGCCTTGATGGCCTCCGCCTCGGCGAGACCCTTGGCCTTGGTCGCCTCCGCGTCCGCCAGGCCCTTCGCCTGCGCCGCGGCCGCCTCGGCCTCACCGGTGGCCCGGGTCGCCGCGGCCGATGCCACACCTCGGGCCTTCGTCGCCTCGGCCTCGGCGCTCGCGGCCGTCTTGACCCGGGTCGCCTCGGCCGCCGCCGCGAGCTCCGTCTCCTTCGCCTTGGCCTGGGCCCCCGAGATACGCGCGTCACGCTCGGCCTCGGCCAGCGTGCGCTTCTCGTAGGCCCGGGCGTCGGCCGGCTTGCGGACGTCCGCCTGGAGCTGCTGCTCCCGTCGGTGCGCCTCCAGCTCGGCGACCCGTGTCTCCTGGACCACGACCTCCTGCCGGGCGGCCGCGTCGGCGAGCGGACCGGCCTGCCTGGCCTGGGCCGCCGCCTTGTCACGCTCGGCCTGGTAGCCGGCCTGGAGGATCTCGCTGTCCCGGGTGGCCTCCGCCATCCGGGCGAACGACTGTTGCTCCGCCTCGGTGGCGAGACGGTTCGCCTCCGCCTGCGCGATCCGCGCGTCCCGCTGGACGGCCGCCGCGTGCGGCATCGCCAGGTTCTGGATGTACCCGGTCGGATCCTCGATCTCATGGATCTGCAGGGAGTCCACGATGAGCCCCAGCTTCTCCATCTCCGTGCCGCAGGCGGCCCGGGTCTGCCCGGTGAGCTTCTCCCGGTCGCGGATCATGTCCTCGACCGTCAGTCCGCCCACGATGGACCGCAGATGACCCGCGAACACGTTGTGCACCCGCTCGGACATCATCTTCTGCTGGTCCAGGAAACGGCGGCCCGCGTTGGCGATCGACACGAAGTCGTCGCCCACCTTGAAGATGACCACACCCCGCACCTTCAGCGGAATGCCCTGCTGGGTCACGCAGTCCACCGACAACTCGGTCTCGTTCAGGTCGAGGGAGAGCTTGCGCACCGCCTGCACACCGGGCAGCACCAGCGTGCCGCGCCCCGTGACGATACGGAATCCCATGCCTTCCTCGAGGCCCTCGGTCCGATGCTTCGAACCGGAGATGATGAGCGCCTCGTTGGGTTCGGCGACCCGCCACATCATCTTGAACACACCGATCAACACGAGGACGGCAACGACCGCCGCCCCCGCAACGACGCCGACAACCATCGGCATACGCCCCCTTTGCATGGTGCCCTTTCGGCACCGAACGAAGGGAGTGTGCTCTCGCGGGGGCCCATGGAGAAGACGCTGACGGATCCTTGTCGCAATCTTGATACGCGGCTCTCACCTGGGGCGGAGCATGCTCAACTGTCGTACGCAGCAGTGACGTAGACGGTCCGCGGCGGCAGGTGCTCCACCACCATCACCACCGTGCCCCGCTCCATCCGCCCCGTGCCGTCCGCGGCGTACGCGAGGAAGTGCTCCGCACCCCCGCGCACCCGGACCATCACCTCGCCGACGAGCCCGGGCCCGATCGTTCCGGTGACCCGCCCCATGAGCCCGACCATCGACGCATCGTCCATGGTCACAGGGTAGGTCAGCGCATCGCTCACGGGACCGGGCGGGCTCAGTCCGGTGCGGGGTCCGCCGAGTTGACCGTCACCGGGCCCGGGCCCACGGGCTCCCGCCGTACCGGAGCGAGCCTCGCGCGGCGATCCAGGACCACCGGGCCGGGCAGGGTCGGTGGGGGCGGAGTGTCCTCGGGCTCGTCCCCGATCCGGTCCGGGGCCCGGTCCGCGATCCGGTCCTCGGGCTCGTCCGTGATCCGCTCCAACTGGCTGCGGTACAGCGTCACGCCCCCGGTGACCGACCGCGCGCACAGCACCGCGAGGATGCCCGGGCCGAGCAGCGAGGCGTCCCCGAGCATCTCCGCGACCATCACCAGGACACCGAGCGGCGCGTGCGCGACCGCGCCCAGACAGGCGGCCATGCCCACCGCCACCGGGACCAGCGGGCTGCCGGGCGCCAGCCCGAGCGGCTCCGCCAGCCGCCACACCGCCGCACCCACCCCGGCGCCCACCACCATGCACGGCCCGAAGATGCCGCCCGAACCGCCCGAGCCCACCGTCAGCGCCGTGCCCACGATCTTCGCCAGCGGAATCGCCAGCACCACCGCCAACGGCAGGTCCAGCAGCACACTCCGCGAGGTCAGCGCCTCCATCAGCCCGTATCCGGTGCCCAGCACCCCGGGCACCAGCAGCCCCAGCCCGCCCACCAGCAGCCCCGCGACCGTGGGCGCCGCGACCCGGGCGAACGTCCCGCGCGCCCGTTTCTCGACGCGCGTGTGCACCGCGTAGAAGCAGGCCGTGTACAGCCGTCCGACACTGCCCGCGACCAGACCCACCACCGCGACCAGAGCCAGCCCCGTCGCCCCGCCGACCCCATGGCCGCCGTGCCCGCCGAGCGACGGCGAGAAGCCGTGACAGGCGCCGAACACCAGCCAGCCCGCCACGGAGGCGATCAGCGCCTTGGGCAGCACACGGGCGTCCATGTCTCTGCGGTACAGCAGCTCCGCCCCGAGCAGCGCCCCGCCCAGCGGCGCCCGGAAGATCGCGCCGACGCCCGCCGCGAGACCGATCACCAGCGCCGTACGGGCCTGTTCGCGCGTCATGCCGGTGCGCCGGGCGATGACGGAGCCGAACGCCGCGGAGATCTGCGCGGCCGGCCCCTCCGTGCCGCCCGAGCCGCCGGAGCCGATGGTCACCGCCGACGCCACCAGCTTCACCACCGTCACCCGGCCCCGCATGCCCGTTGGATCGTGGTGCGCCGCCGCGATCGCAGCGTCCGTGCCGTGGCCGCGCGCCTCGGGCGCCAGCCGGACGGCGAACGCCGTGGCGACCAGCGCGCCGCCGGCCGCCACCAACGGCACCAGCCACGGCCGGTCGGATCCGGACAGCGCTCGGAAACCACCTTCGCCGGATGTCCGGTAGGGCCGGTAACCGGCCACCGACTCCAGCAGCCAGCCCGTGCACAGATGCAGCAGTCCGAACAGCGCGGCCGCCCCGAGACCGGCCACCACACCGATCAGAGCGGCCGGGAGGACCCAGCGGGCGAGCGAGTCGTCCGTGTCCGGCAGTGGGAAGAACCGGGCCGGAACCCGTAACGAACGCCGTCCCGAACGCCCTCGCGTACCTCGCGCCCCCGTCTCCACCCGCACACTCCCGACAGTCGACTTCCTCGTCCCTTGTGAGGGTGACGGGCGGGCGTGGCAAGGTCAACGGCGCCGCGCCGCAGGGCTGATGCCGCCAGGGCGCGCGGGGCCGCGCGACAGCGCACAACCGTCACCCGCACCCCGGCAGAAGCGCTGCGCAGCGCCCGGATCGCGGGCAGACCTGCGCACGCTTCTCTGGTTATCCTCAAAGTCGGTTCAACAGACAGTCATCGGGACAGCGACAGGGGGGCTGAGGCCGATGCCGAGCAGGGCCGGTGAGCGCACGGCGGACATGCCGGATCTGACGGGGCTGCCCCTGGAACGGATCCTCGACGGGGCTGACCCGGCGCTCGCGGCGGCGCTGCACCGCGTGCTGCGCCACCTGGCCGGCGAGGAACTGCCCGTGGCCGCCTACGACTCCGGGGGAGACAGCTCCGAAGGCCCCCCTCCGCACGCCGCACCGGAACTGTGACCTCCACGGCCGACGCGCCGCACGGCCGGTGGCCCGACGACCTCCTCGACGTCGCCGCCCTGCGGAGCGCAGGACAACAGGCCTTACCCTTCCGGGAGTTCGTCCTCAAGGTGCACAGCCGCTGCAACCTGGCCTGCACCTACTGCTATGTGTACGAGGCCGCCGACCAGCTCTGGCGGACCCAGCCGCACACCATGTCCCGGCGGACCGCCGAGCAGGTGTGCCACCGGATCGGCGAGCACGCCGAGCGTCATCGCCCGGCTTCGCTGCGCGTGATCCTGCACGGCGGTGAACCCCTGCTCGCCGGCCTTCCGCTGCTCCGGCACCTCACCCGCACCCTGCGCCGGTCCCTGCCCGCCGCCACCCGCGCCGAGGTCGTCATCCAGTCCAACGGCATCCTCCTCGACGACGACGTGCTGCGCCTGTGCCACGACGAGGGCATCACCGTGGCGGTGAGCCTCGACGGTGTCCCGGAGGTGCACGACAAGGCCCGCCGCGACCACGCCGGACGCGGCAGCCACGCCCGGGTCGCCGCCGCGCTGCGCCGCCTCGCCGCACCCGAGCACCGCGCCCTGTGGGCCGGCATCCTGTGCACCGTCGACGTCACCGCCGACCCCGTCGCCGCCTACGAGCACCTGCTGTCGTACGACCCGCCCGCGCTCCGCCTCCTGCTGCCCCTCGGCAACTGGACCCACCGCCCGCCGGAGCGCACCGCCGACCCCGCCCGCACGCCCTACGGCGACTGGCTCGGCGCGGTGTTCGACCGCTGGTACCGCGAGCCCCGGCCACCGGTGCGCATCGCGTTCTTCGAATCGGTCCTGGACCTGCTGCTCGGCGGAGTCACCCGCACCGAGACCATCGGCGGGGCGCCCTCCCAACTCGCCGTCGTCGACACGGACGGCTCGCTCACCCTCTCCGACCAGCTCAAGTCGGCGTACGAGGGCGCCGACCGCAGCGGCCTCGACGTCCACCACCACTCCTTCGACGCGCTCCTGGACCATCCCGGGGTGGTGGCCAGGCAGTCGGCGGCACGAGGGCTCGCCGCCCAGTGCCGGGCCTGCCCAGTGGTCGCGGTCTGCGGTGGCGGGCACTACCCCCACCGCTACCGCGCCGGACACGGCTACCTCAACCCCTCCGTCTACTGCCCGGACCTCATGGCACTGATCCGGCACGTGGCCGACACGGTCCGCGCCGATCTCGCCCGAGCCGCCGAGGCGCGCCCTTGACCGACCGTCACCGGGCCGCCGCGCTGCCCTTGCCGCCCCGGCTGTGGCGGCAGATCGCGCACGGTACGCCGGACCCCGCCGTCCTTCGGCTGCTGCGCGCCGCCCGCGCGAGCCGCAACCTCCTGCTGCTGCGCGCCCTTCACAACGACCCGCGGAGCAGCGCCGATCGAGGTCCGGCGAGCGCGCTCCTGGCGGCCGTGCGCGGGCGCGCCCCCGCCGTTTTCGACGCGCTGATCACCGACCCCGCCACGGGAGTCCTGCTCGCCGATGCCGTACGCGGCGGCCGCTTCGACACGGTGCCCGTGCTCGCCGCCGTCGCCGGACACCGTGCCCGGATCCCGTTCCGCCTGGAGATACCGGTCCGCGACGGCACCCTCGCCCTGCCCGGGCTAGGCCATGTCACCGTGCCGCCGGACACCGTCACCGCGCGCGTGGAGCGCGGCGCGTACGGTACGACGGTCACCGCGCCGGCCGCGCCCGCTCCCGTGCGGATCCCGGACCGGCCCCAGGACGGCGCCCCCGGCTGGACACCGCTGCCCCGGCTCCGGTTCACGGCACAGGGCAGACGGTGGACCGTGCGCCTGGACACCGACGCCGTTGCGGGCCCGGCCGTCGATGGCCCGCCGGGGGCGGAGGGCTCCCTCCCCGACGGGCCGCGGCGGCTCGGGGCGGCCTGGGAGTTGCTCGTCGCCCGGCATCCCGGCCGGGCCGACGCCGTGCGCGGGACGGTGCGTGCCGTGGTCCCGCTCGCCCCGCGGCCCGACGCGCCGTGGCTGAGCGCGTCCTTCAGCGACGCCTTCGGGCTCGTCGCCCTGGCACCCCTGGATGACCCGGCCGACATCGCGGCCGCTCTCGTCCACGAAACCCAGCACTCCCTGCTCTACGCCCTCCAGGACCTCACCCCGCTCCTCGAAGCACCGCCGGGGACACGTGGCGCGGCGCCCTGGAGCGACCGTCCCCGGCCGCCCTCGGCACTGCTGCACGGCGCGGCCGCGTTCCTGGTCACCTCGGCCTTCTGGCGCACCGAGTCGGCCCACGGCAACGGGGTCGCCCGCGCGCCACACGAGCGGTGGCGGCGCACCGCCCACCTCGCCGCCCACGAACTCGCGCGCGGCGACTGGCTCACCGCGAACGGCCACCGGCTGGTGGACGCCCTGCTGAAGGTCCTCGGCGAGTGGGACGCCGAGGACGGGTTGCGCGGACCGGAGCGGCCGGCCTAGGGGTGACTAGACCGGTGGCGGCTCGATGTCGCACTCCGCGCGTTTTCCGGCCGCGGCCGACCGGCTCTCCGGATGGTCCGGCCCCAGCGTCGCGAGATAGCGGCGCTGCACCGAGGCCAGCAGCTCACCGCCCGCCTCGCCGTCGCCCAGCGTGGTCATGTCCAGGGCCACATTGGTGAGGGCCGCCAGGGTCGTGGGGTGCCGGTCGCCGTAGCGGGTCTCCAGGCTCCGGGCGCACTCCTCGCCCAGTGTTCGGGCGGCCGCCGGGTCGCCGGCCAGGGACAGGTCCGTGGCGAGGTTCACCCGGGCGACCAGCAGCCAGGGATGGTCCTCCGGGAGCGCCCCGGCCAGCGCGGTCACCGCCTCCTGGTCGACCCGGCGGGCCTCGCCGTACTGACCGGTCGCGCGAAGCGCGGCTCCGTGGTTCACCCCGGCGACGGCCGACAGCGGGTGCCGCGGTCCCAGGACGGCGTGGTAGCGGTGCAGCGCCTCGGCGCTGTGGGCACGCGCCGCCTCCGGGTCGCCCGTCAGCCGCAGGTCGTTGGAGATGTTCGTCAGCGCCGCCAGCGTGTCGACGTGCTCCAGGCCGAAGTGTCCCCGGTACAGGTCCAGCACCTCCTGCGCCAGCGCGAGGCCCTGCTCGAACTCGCCCGCCTTCCGGCACGTCACCGACATGTTCTTGATGGCCCGAAGGGTGTGCGGGTGCTGGTCCCCGTACTCCTCGCGGTACCGGGCCAGCGTGCTGGTCTGCAGCACCAGCGCGTCCACGTACCGGCCGCACTCGCGCAGGTCGCGGGCGACGTTGTTGATGGAGAAGAGGGTGGAGCGGGCCGTCGGACCGAGGATCTCCAGCCGGGCCTCGTGGATGTGCTCGTCCAGCGCCAGGGCCTCCTCGTACAGGCCGTTGACGCGCAGACTGACCCCGTAGTTGTGGCCGACGGTGAGGACCTTGGGCGCGTCGTCGCCGTGCAGCCGGACGCTGCGCTCGTAGGCGTCGCGGTCGAGCGCCAGCGCCTCGCCGAAGCGGCCGGCCGCGCGCAGGTCGGCCGCGGTCGCGCCGGCCACCGCGAGGGTGTACTCGTGGTCGTCGCCCACGGTGGACCGCAGCCGCCGCAGCACGTCCTCGTTGATCCGCCGGGACTCCTCGAACTCGGCCAGCTGCCAGTGCGCGCTGGCCTGCTGGCGCCGTGCCCACAGGGTCTGGAGGTGGTCGGGCCCCAGGGTGCCCGTCCAGACGTCGGCGATCCTGCGCCCCAGCTGCACGGCCCCGGGGAAGTCGCCGCGCGCGATCACATAGCCGAGGATGTTCAGCGCCGTGTCCCGGGTGGCCTCCTCCCCGCAGTGCAGCAGGCGCGTGGGCTCGAGGTGGGGCAGGATGTCGGCGTAGTTGCGCCAGTGCTCCGGACGCTGGGAGTCCCCGGGGTCGTGCGCGGCGATGATCCGGTGCACCAGGTGGCGCAGCTCGGTGCGTTCGTCGTCGGGCAGTTCGTCCTGGAGGACGCCGGCCAGCAGCCGGTGCACCTGGAGGGTGCCGGTCGCCGTGTTGACGGTCAGCAGCGAGAACTGGTTGATGGCCCGGATCGCCCGCCCCCGGGCCAGCTCGTCGCGGGCCACCGGCGCGAGGGAGTCGGGCAGGGGCAGCAACCGGGCGTCGCGCAGGAACGCCTGGGCGATCGGCTCCGGCCCGAAGAAGGCCAGCAGCCGCAGGAGTTCCAGCGCGTGCGGATGCTGAGCGCTGAGCAGGTCCACGGAGGTGCGCCAGGTGGTGGCCACGGGCCGGGTGCCGGAGGCGGTGGGTTCGGCGAGCACTTCCCTGCGGCGGTGTTCCAGGAGGTCCAGATAGGCGCCGGTGCGGATGCCGGACTGCGCCTGCGCGGCGACCGACTGCTCCAGCGCCAGCGGCAGATCACCCAGTGACTCGGCGAGCCGGTCCGCCTCCTCCCGGGTGGCCCACGGTGTGCGGTGGCGCAGGAAGCCGATGCTCTCCTCCCGGGTGAACACACTGACGCGCAGCGCGTTGACCCGCTCGGCCCAGCCCGAGTGCCGCGAGGTCACCAGCACATGGCCCGCACCGCCGGTCACGCCGAGCATCGACGGGATGTAGGGCACGACGTCCTCGGGCGCCCCCGCGTTGTCCATCACCAGCAGCCAGCGCGAGAACGGGCTCCCGGTCGCCATCGCCGCGAGCACCCGGTCGACAGGGTCCCCGGCCCCCTCGGCGGCCGACCCGAAGTCCGGTACGAGGGAGGCGAGCTGCTCCCGGATCACGGCGGGCTGCTCGGCGTCGATCCACCAGATGCGCTCGTACTCGGTGTGATGCCGGTGCACATACTCCACGGCCAGCCGGGTCTTGCCGACTCCGCCCAGGCCGTACAGGGCGTACGGCAGGACGGCCGCGCGGTCGCCCGCGTTCAACAGCGCCCGCAGCCGGTCGAGTTCGGCCTCACGGCCGGTGAAGTAGGAGGCCTGGGGAAGGGGCATGGCACGCGGCAGCCGGGCCGGGAGCCGCGGTCGGGCCGGGACGCCCGTTCCGCCGCCGGTCGCCGCCGGGGTGGTGCGGGAAGATGTGGGATCCATCGACACGACCTCCGTGAGCAGAGCCGGGTCCCTCGGCCGGAAAGTGGCGGGCACCTCGAGCGGGCTGGACGGGACCTGTCCAGGCGGGCCGTCCTGCCCACCGCCACCTGGGCTGTCCTGCCCCGCGCCCGTACCGTCCAAAGACACGCGCTCCCGTGCGCGGGCCAGCGCACTTCCGTAGGCCGGTCCGAGGGCGGCGAGCGCCGGCACCGCCGCCGACAGCAGTTCCCGCGCCGCGGCGTCGAGCGTGACGTCGTCCAGTTCCTCGGGCGCCGACACCAGGGTGCCGAGCAGACCGGAGTCCGTTCCCATCGCATGTCCCGCGACCGCCGAGACCTCCTGGAGGGTCCGCAGGGTCTCGGTGCGGCCGAGGCCGTGCAGCAAGCGGTCGCGTACGCCGTCCAGGAACTCGTAGCGCGGGCCGCCGCCCGCCCACTCGTCCTCGGCGCCGTCGGTGCGTGCCGACAGCAGCCCGCCGAGCAGGATCTCGGCGAGCGGAAGCGGCCCGTCGGCCCGTCCCAGCAGCCGTTGCACCGCGCCGACCACCTCCGGCCGCAGCGGCACCATCGCCAGGCGGGCGGCGAGCCGCCGGGCCTGGGGCGAGGCGTGCCGCAGGAAGCGGCGCACCGCCTGGTCGGCGGAGACCGGACGGGACCGGCGCTCCGGGTCGAGCGGCGGCAGGGACGCCCGGACCAGACCTTCCCCGTCCAGCAGGAGCGCCGTCACGTCGCCGTGCGCCCCCGGCTCACCCGTGACCAGACGCGCCCACCCCGAGAACCAGGCGGCCTCGAGTTCGAGTACCGGTACGGCCACCGGCCCCGGCCGCGCCCAGCGCCCGCCGTGCCGGAGCAGGAGCCGCGCGTTCGGTACCGCGGGCCCGTCGGCCCGTACCCGCACATCGCGGGGCACCGCCTCGCACAGGTCCCACAGGCGGCTGGGCAGTGGCTGGAGCACGGCGACCGGAGCGTGGCGCGCCCAGCGGTGCAGCAGCCTGGGGACCGTGCCGGCCGCCCAGGCGTCGCCGACGCAGTCGCTCATCAGCAGGACCAGGCGTCTGCCGTGCGGATGGAACAGTTCCTCGGGGGCGCGCGGTGGGCCACCCCGCTCGGGCCGCAACTGGGCCGCCTTGCCACCGCGGGTGTCCAGCCGCCAGATCCGTACGTCGGCGAACGCGCCCTGCCGGCGCAGGAGTTCGGCCAGGTCCGCGGCGACGCCCTGCCACACCGCCATCGACACGCTCTGCTCGACGACGAGTGCGACCTCGAACCAGCGGTCCGGCTCGGCCGTGAGTACGGGATGCCACCGGCCGAGCTCCACGGACCTGACCGCCGTCTCCTCGGCGTCGAGGGCGAACCGGTGCCGGGAGCGGATCCGCCGGTTGAAGGGGCGCAGGGCGCGGGCGAGGCGGAGCGGGTCGCGCAGGACCCCCGGGCGGGTGTCTGCGTCGAAGAGAGGAGGCGGGGTCCGGACGGGCGCGGTTCCCGCAGCCGCGGGGGGCCGGCCGGCGGGAGCCGGGGCGACCGTGCCCCTTCCCGGTGATGCGTCCACCCGCGGTCGGCGGGTGTCCTTCACCTGGCCGGGCGGCGGGACGTCGGGGCGTTGCGCGGGTGCGGGCTCAGGTGGAGCCGGGGAAGCGGACGGGGACGAAGGCGGGGACGAGGGCGCGCTGCGGGGCGTCTGCCCGTCCCGCCTCGTCGGTGCTGGTGTGCCGTCCGGTAACGCCCCGTCGTCCCTGCGCATTCGCTGCGCCAGCCATATCGCCTCCGCCCACTCGCGCGCGCTCGGCCCCCGGCCCGCCTCGCCGGTCATGGCGAGGAGTCCGTGGCCAGATTGCGCCACAGGGCCGCGCGCAACCGCGTCCAGGACGTCTCGTCGGCGTCGGCGGCGCCGTTGGTGAGCATGTGCACGGTGTTGAGCAGCTGGTCGGCGGCGAGCGAGGCGTCGCCGCGCTCCTCCAGGAAGGAACGGATCAACTCCAGGGCGCGCGGGTCCGGTTGCGGACCGAAGTGCGCCTCGATCATCGCCGCGAGCCGGGCCTCGTCCGGAGCGGCCAGCTCCACCTCCAGACACCGGCGCCGGAAGGCGGGGGAGAAGGCCCGCTCGCCGTTGCTGGTGATGACGACCACCGGGAACTCGGCGCACCGCACCCTGCCGTCGCGCACCACGACCGGAGCGCCGTGGTCGGCGGTGCCGACGCTCGCCTCGCGCCGCGACTGGCCGAGCCGCTCCAGCTCCCTGACGCGGAACTCGCCCTCCTCGAATATGTGCAGCAGGTCGTTGGGCAGGTCGACGTCGCTCTTGTCCAGTTCGTCGACGAGCAGCACCCGCGGCCGCTTCCACGGCAGCAAAGCCGTGCCCAGCGGGCCGAGCGTGAGGTAGCGGCCGATGTCGGGCAGCGGGCCGCGCTCGCCGCCGGAGCCGGAGCCCAGGGGAGCGTCCTGCACCCGGCCGATCGCGTCGTAGTCGTACAGCCCGTCGCGCAGGGTGGTGCGGCTGACCACCGGCCACCACAGCACCCGGCCCAGTCCCAGTTCCGCCGCGATCTGATGGGCGAGGCTGGACTTTCCGGTTCCGGGCTGTCCGGTGACCAGCAGCGGGCGGCGCAGCTGGATCGCGGCGTTGATCACGTCGACGACCGCGGGGTCCAGGGTGCCCGCCCGGCGCGCGCCCAGCTTCCGCTCGGTGTCCGCGGAGTCGGCCGGGACGGGGACGTCCAGCGGCGGGCTGTCGGTGTCGGGGCGGAAGCGCCGCCAGGGCGGTGGGGTGGGCAGCGGCGGCAGCGGGTCGGAGGGCGCGTGCCGGGCGCCGTTGTCCCGGAACACCCACCAGGAGGGAGGCCGGGGTCGCGCCTGTCGCAGGTCGGTCGACTCCCGGTTCATGGATGGCCACCCCCGGTCCGCGGATGCCCCAGTGCGGCCTCCGCCCCCTCCAGTCCGTCACGGCTGTCCCACACTAGGGTGACGTGGCGATGCAGGTCCAGCGTCACCGACGGAGCACCGTTGCACGCAGGGGCGCCGCCCCGCAGATGTCGTACCCGCTCGGGCAGCGCGGCCAACCTGCCGGCCAGTACTTTCCCCAGTTCCGGCCGGGCGTCGGCACGTCGGCCGCCACCGCGCAGCGCGACGATGGCCGGGATGCCGACCTCCAGCAGGACGTAGACCGGATCCGTCGCCAAGTCCCCTTCATAGGGCGGAGGTTCGAGGAGAACGAAGCAGAACGGCGTTTCCTCGTCCCGAAGTTGACGGAGCAGATCATACGGCTCCGGGGGACGGCCGGCCGGGACGAACCGTACGGCGGGGGTGTCGAAGGCCCCGTTCGGGTGGGACTCCAGCCAGGCGAGACGCCGGTGCAGCGCCGGCCACCAGTGCCGGTTGCTGAACCGGTCCCGGCTGCGCACCAGCACGGTGTGGTCGGCGCCGATCGGGCGGGCCACCGACCCGGCCGGTCTGACCGCGAACTGGTCCACGTCCAGCCACAGCAGCGGCCGCGGCAGCAGGAACTCGACCGTCAGCCCGGCGCTCAGCTCGCCGAGCCGGTCCAGCACCCGCTGGTGCAGTTGCGCGACCGTCTCCTCCAGTGCGGGCCGCGAGGTCACCCGGCAGTCGGCGAGCAGGGCCTGCGGCCCCTCGCCCGGCGCCAGCAGCGACCCCCGTACGTGGTACTCGTCGGGTACGGCGGGGTGGGCCACGATCTCCACGAGCAGCCGGCCCGGCTCGAAGGGACGCCCCAGCCGGGCCGACTCCAGTGCCCTGACGCGTGCCAGCAGCCGTGGCTCACCGCCGATCCGGTGCGCGACCTTCTCGTTCCAGGCCCGTAACTCCGCCTCCAGAGGCGTCGGTTGGTGGACCGCGACGGCTTCGACGAAGGACAGCAGGGGATGGGCCTCGTCCGGCAGGACGACGGCGTCCTCCAGGGCATCGAGCAGTTCCGCCGTCGTGTCCCGCCGCGGGGAACCGCCGGGAGCGGCCGAGGGCAGGCAGGGCAGGAAGCGCAGCGCCACCCGTTCCAGGGGCGGGTCGGAGCGCCGGGCGCCCAGCAGGGTGCTCAGCTCGTCGCGCTCGGCGGGGGTGAGCAGGCTCTCCGGGCACAGACGCCGGTACAGGCGCTCGACCTCCGCCCAGGCCAGGGTGTTGGTGCGGTTGCTGCCGAGCGTGTCCAGATAGAACCGCAGCCCGTTCGGATAGTCGTCGCACCGGCGCAGTACCGCGTAGAGATCCTCCTGGAGCATGCCCGACTGCTCGACGTCCAACGGTCCGATCTGCTCGGTGAAGGCGTCGGCGGCGCGCCGCAGCGGGGCCCGCTGGCCGAGGCCGGGAATGCGCGCGATCAGCCCCGCCAGCTCCCAGAACAGGTTCGTGCGGGGTGCCCCGGTGCCTCTCACGGCGTCGGCCCGGGTGTGCCGCGCAGTCGCAGGACGACCCGCTCCAGCTCCCGCATCGGCAGCGAGCCCTGCTCGTACCAGCGCAGGGCGTCGACGAGCCGGTCGATGCCGTCGGCGTACTGCAGGCACAGCTCGACCACAGCGCGCACATCCTCGATCAGGACGGGCGACCGCTCCGCCAGGCCGAAGATGTCCTCACCGGTGTCGCGCAGCACGCTGTCCCGGCGCTGCGGGTCCCGCATGCTCGGCACCCGTACCAGGGCGGCCGCCAGTTCCCGGCCGGCGCCGCGCGGCCAGGGCCGGTGTGTGACCTCGGGCCCGTCGTCCACCGCGTCGGCGAGCGGCGGGCAGTGGCGTACGGCGGCCTCGACCGGGATCATCCAGGCGGTGGCCGCCCCCGACCGGAGGGCCGCGACCACGATGCCGACGACGTCGCCGTGCTCGTCGACGGCCCCGGCGCCGCTGTATCCGCCGCGGATCCGGGAGGCCGCGGCGTCGAGGTTGTCCAGCTGGATCCAGTCGGGTCCCGCCGCCCCGAGCAGCCGGGCGGCGACCCAGAGACCGGGCGGATCGTCGGTGGCCTGACCGAAGATCCGCACCGTACGGCCGCGGGCCGGACCGCACGGCCGCAGCCGGGCCGGCTCGCAGTCGGCGGGCGCCGGATCGGTCAGCCGCAGGACCGCGACGTCTTGCAACTGCCCGTCGGCGGGTGCCCACCCGCCCGACAGGACCGTGGCGTACGACACCCCGCCGGTCCGGGACGCCGGATGGTCGAGTGCCACCCGCCGCTGCCCGGGATGCTCATGGTCCTCCAGCTCCAGTGCCGCCTGTACCGCATGAGCACATGTCAGTATCTTTCCCCCGTGCACCAGAACACCCGACCCCACTGGTGTGTGGTCCGCGCCGAGCAGGCGTACTCGCCATGAGTCCTCGATCGACTGCGACACCACGCGCCCCGTTCGCTCTGTCTTGACACGATGTTGACAGACAACGGCGGCCGGTAACAGGCATGTGTCCCAATCCTGCGACCGAGCTTCCCGGCCACTGTGAGGGTGTGTCAGCAGTGGCTGGAGAAGCGGGATTCGGCGGCTCGCGCCCGCGTCGTCACGCGGCTTGCGACGCGGCCGCGCCCGGCTCCGGCGGCCACAGCTCGTGCCAGCGCAGCTCCGCCTCCAGCTGGGCGGCGACGGAGATCAGCAGGGCCTCGCTGTTCGCCGGGCCGAGGAGCTGGGCGCCGACCGGCAGCCCACCGTCGACGAAGCCGGCCGGGACGTTCACCCCGGGCCAGCCCAGGACGTTCCACGGCCAGGCGTACGGACACGCGGCGATGATGGCGCGGTCGGTGGCCAGGCCGCCCAGTTTCAGCATCGAGCCGATGCGGGGCGGGGGAGCGGCCGTCGTCGGGGCGAGGATGACGTCGTACGTCCCGAAGAAGCCGCCGATCCGCCGGTGCAGGGCCGCCTCCGCGCGCCGGGCCACCCGCAGCGGCGCCCCGCCGAGCAGCCGGCCCAGCCGGGCGGCGTCCCGGGTGCGGCGGTCCAGCAGGGCGGGGTCGGGCGTGTCGGCGACGTGCTCGGCGATGCCGGCCGTGGCACGCGGTACGAAGGTCAGCCCGATCTGGCCGTAGGGCGGATCGGCCTCCTCCACGGTGTGGCCCAACGCGGCCAGCTTCTCGGCGAGTTCCAGCACCCGGGCGCGCACCGCAGGCTGGAGTCGGGCGGGTACCGCGGTGAACGGCGGCTTCAGCGACAGCGCGATGCGCAGCCGCCCGGGGTCCCGGCCGACCGCGTCCGAGGCCGTCAGCGCGGGTGGCTGGTGCGGGTCCAGGTCGTGGTTGCCGCTCGCCGCGTCGAGGAGCAGGGCCGCGTCGGCCACGGTCCGGGCCAGGGTGCCGTTGACCGTGATGCCCTGGAAGGCCTCGCCGCGGGGCCAGGTGGAGATGCGGCCGCGCTGCGGTTTGATGCCGATCAGATGGGTCCAGGAGGCCGGGATCCTCACCGACCCCGCACCGTCGGAGCCGAGCGCGGCCGGGACGAGCCCCGCGGCGACCGCCGCCGCCGAACCGCCCGAGGAGCCGCCCGGGCTGTGGTCGGTGTGCCAGGGATTGCGGGTGTCGCCGAACGCGGGCCCCTCGGTGAACGGCCACTGCCCGAGCTCACAGGTGTTCGTCTTGCCGACGATCACGGCTCCGGCCGCGCGCAGCCGCCGTACCGCCTCGCCGTCCTCGGCCACCGGCGGGAAGTCGCCCGGACAGCCGAAGGCGGTCGGCTCGCCCGCGACGTCCGTGTCGTCCTTCACCGCCACCGGCACGCCGAGCAGCGGGCCGCTCTCTCCCGCGGCCAACGCCCGGTCGGCGGCGTCCGCTTCGGCGAGCGCCGCCTCGCCGCGTACGATCCGGAAGGCGTTCAGGGAGCCCTGGGTGGCCTCGATGCGGGCGAGGGCCTGCTCGACCAGGCGACGGGAGGTCACCTCCCCCGCCGCCAGTGCGCGGGCGGACTCGGCCAGGCCTTGGGCACGGTCGAGCGACATTGCGGGACCACCTCCGGAGCACGTTGTTTACCGGAGAGTAACGTCGGAACGGGCGGCGCAGTACATGTTTCGCACAGGTGACGGCGAGCCGTGTCGAAAGCATTGACGTGCACCTGCCGTCCATCTACTTTCTGCTCGACTTCTCGAACCTCGTCCGAAATCTCGGACGTGCGGAGTGTGCACGAGATGCACGAACCCCAGGGAGAGCCGCCCGTGACCCCACGTCCCTCCACCCCCTCGCGTCGCGCCCTGCTCCGCGCGATGGCCGCCCTGCCCGTGTCGGCCCTCGCCCTGGGCGAACTGCCCGGACTGCTCGGCACGGCCGCGGTCGCCGCCCCCGCGAGCGGCTCCGCCACCCGCTACACCATCGTGCCGTTCCTCAACAGTGACGACGGCACGGTGAACGTCTACCAGTCCGACGACGCCACCGACTTCCGCCTGCTGCGGGCCTCCGCGTACACCCCGCCCGCCAACCGCATCCGGGACGCGAGCGTCCTCAAGCACACGGACGGCTCCTACTACCTCACCTACACCACCCACACCTGGCAGGACGTCAGCACCACCATCGGCTTCGCCCGCAGCTCCGACCGCGTCAACTGGACCTACCTGTACGACTATCCGGTCCCGATCACCAACCTCTCCCGCGCCTGGGCGCCGGAGTGGTTCGTGGACGGCGACGGCAGCGTCCACGTCATCGTGTCCTGCTCGACCGCAGACAACGAATGGAACTTCACGCCGTATGTGCTGAAGGCCACCAACTCCACGCTCACCGCCTGGAGTTCACCGGTCGCCCTGTCCGGCATCGGCAGCAACCACATCGACACGTACATCGTGCGGACCGGCTCGACCTACCACGCCTTCACCAAGAACGAGACGGCCAAGTACATCGAATACGGCACCGCCTTCAGCCTCACCGGCCCGTACACGATCTCCAGGACGGGCGACTGGGCGGGCTGGGGCAGCTACCGAGAGGGCCCGTCGGTGATCCAGCTCGACAACGGCGGCTGGCGGATCTTCTTCGACGGCTACGGCGACGGCACCTACTACTACAGCGACAGCTACGACTCCTTCGCCACCTGGACCGCGCCGAAGGCACTGCCGGGCATCTCGGGCACGGCCCGCCACTTCACGGTCGTCAAGGAGACCGTCTCCAGCGGCCCGAGCATCACCCGGAACGCCACCCGCTCCTTCCGGTCCGCCAACTACCCGACCCGGTACTGGGCGGAGCAGTCCACCCTGCTCAACCTGCCGGTGGTGAGCGGCTCCAGCGCCACGGCCGACAAGCAGGCCGCGACATTCACGGTCGTCGCGGGCCTGGCCGACGCCAACGGCTACTCGTTCCGCGACGCGTCCGGCAACTACCTCCGCCACTACGACTTCCGTGCCCGCTTCGACGCCGACGACGGCACGACGACGTTCGCCGAGGACGCCACGTTCATCGCGCGGCTGGGCCCGACCACCGGCTCGGTGCGCTTCGAGTCGTACAACTACCCCGGCTCCTACCTGCGCCACTACAACTACCAGCTCCGCGTGGACGTTTCGAACGGCACGGACCTGTTCCGGCAGGACAGCTCGTTCGTGTCGGTGACGGCCTGGGGCTGAGTGGCCGGACGGAGCCCGGCGGCGGCCCCGCTCACAGCGGCCCGTCGGGTCCTGTGCGGTGGGCTTAACTCCCGATGATCGGCCGAGGTGATCTCGACGTAATCAGCGTTACGTACGTTCTCCCTGTACGAACCGGCCGATCACCAGGGAGAGGAAGCGCCCGTGGCCACGCCCGACCCGCGGACCGACGGCAGCTCGACGGTGCGGACGGTCTGTTCGTACTGCGGCGTGGGCTGCGGCATGGTCCTGGATGTCGGACGGGCACCTGACGGCCGTCGTACGGTGCTCAAGGCCTCCGGGGACAAGGAGCACCCGGCGAACTTCGGGCGGCTGTGCACCAAGGGTGCCACCACGGCCGACATGCTGTCCGCCCCGGGGCGGCTGACCACGGCTCTGCTGCGGCCCGAGCGGGGTGAGGAGCCGGTCCCCGTGCCCATGGACGTGGCGATCGACGAGACCGCCACGCGGCTGCGGGCGATCATCGACCGGTACGGCCCGGACGCCGTCGCCCTCTACGTCTCCGGGCAGCTGAGCCTGGAGGCGCAGTACCTCGCCAACAAGCTTGCCAAGGGGTTCATCCGCACCAACCAGATCGAGTCCAACTCCCGGCTGTGCATGGCCGGCGCCGGCACCGGCTACAAGCTCTCGCTCGGCGCGGACGGCCCGCCCGGCTCGTACCAGGACCTCGACAAGGCCGACGTCTTCCTCGTGATCGGCTCGAACATGGCCGACTGCCACCCCATCCTCTTCCTGCGCATGATGGACCGGGTGAAGTCGGCCGGCGCCAAGCTGATCGTCGTCGACCCGCGCCGCACCGCGACGGCCGCGAAGGCGGACCTCTTCCTGCAGCTCAGGCCCGGCACCGACCTCGCCCTGCTGAACGGCCTCCTGCACCTCCTGCACGAGAACGGCCACACCGACCCCGGCTTCATCGCCGCCCACACCGAGGGCTGGGAGGCGATGCCCGGGTTCCTCGCCGACTACCCGCCCGCCACCGTCGCCGAGCTCACCGGCATCCCCGAGGCCGATCTCCGCGAGGCCGCCCGGCTGATCGGCGAGGCGGGGGAGTGGACCAGTTGCTGGACGATGGGCCTCAACCAGTCCACGCACGGCACCTGGAACACCAACGCGCTCATCAATCTCCATCTCGCCACCGGTGCGATCTGCCGCCCCGGCAGCGGCCCCTTCTCCCTCACCGGCCAGCCCAACGCGATGGGCGGACGGGAAATGGGCTACATGGGCCCGGGGCTGCCCGGACAGCGGTCCGTCCTCGTCGACGACGAGCGCGCCTTCGTCGAGGAGCTGTGGGAGCTGCCCCCGGGCACGATCCGCGCGGACGGCGTCGGCAAGGGCACCGTCGAGATGTTCCGGAAGATGGCCGACGGGGACATCAAGGCCTGCTGGATCATCTGCACCAACCCGGTCGCCTCCGTCGCCAACCGCAAGACGGTCATCGAGGGCCTGGAGGCCGCCGAGTTCGTCGTCACCCAGGACGTCTTCACCGACACCGAGACCAACGCGTACGCCGACGTCGTACTGCCCGGCGCGCTGTGGACCGAGACCGAGGGCGTCCTCGTCAACAGCGAACGCAACCTCACCCTCGCCAGGCCCGCCGCCGACCGGCCCGGCGAGGCCATGGCGGACTGGCGGATCATCGCGGCCGTCGCCCGCGCGATGGGCTACGAGAAGGGGTTCGCGTACGACAGCGCCGAGCAGGTCTTCGAGGAGATCAAACGCGCCCGGAACCCGAAGACCGGCTACGACCTGCACGGTGTCACCTACGAGCGGCTGCGCTCCACCCCCGTCCAGTGGCCCGCGCCCACCCCCGACGGCCCCGACCGCAACCCGGTACGGTACGTCGCCCCGGACGGCACCCTCACCTTCCCCACCGCCACCGGCCGGGCCGTCTTCCACGCCCGCCCGCACCTCCCACCCGCCGAGCTGCCGGACGACGACTACCCGTACGTCCTCAACACCGGCCGCCTCCAGCACCAGTGGCACACCCTCACCAAGACGGCGAAGGTGGACAGGCTCAACAAGCTCAACCCCGGGCCCTTCGTGGAACTGCACCCCGAGGACGCGGCCGGGCTCGGCATCGAGGACGGCGACTCGGTGGAGGTCGCCTCCCGGCGCGGCAGGGCCGTACTGCCCGCGGTCGTCACCGACCGGGTACGGCCCGGCTGCTGCTTCGCACCCTTCCACTGGAACGACCTGTTCGGTGAGTATCTGAGCGTCAACGCGGTGACCAGCGACGCGGTCGACCCGCTGTCCTTCCAGCCGGAGCTGAAGGTGTGCGCGGTGTCGCTGACCAAGGTGTCCACACCGGTCGCCGTGCAGACGCCGGGGACCGAGCAGACTCCGGCCGGTCCTCTCACACCTACGCCCGGTCCTCTCACGCCCACGGCCGTGCTGCCCTCCGTCGCCTCCGCCTTCGGCCTGGAGCCCGCCCCGCCGCCGGTCCTCACCGACCGCGAACGGCAGTACCTGGTCGGCTTCCTCGCAGGCATCCCGGTCGGCGCCCCCGGCGTTCCCGTCCTGCCGCCGGACGCGCCCTTCAGCCCCGCACACGCCCTGTGGGTCAACGGCACCCTCGCCGGCATGTACTCCCGGTCCGCCGCGGCCACCGTGACGGCTCAGGCACCCGGCCGCCAAGTGGTCGTCCTCTGGGCCTCGCAGACCGGCAACGCCGAGGACTTCGCGGCCGGCACCGCCGAGCGCATCACCGCGGGCGGCCACGCGGCCTCCCTCGTCGCCATGGACGAGGCCGACCCGGCCGCCCTGCCCGCGGGCGCCGATCTGCTGCTGATCACCAGCACCTTCGGCGACGGTGACGCCCCCGACAACGGCGCGGGCTTCTGGGACGGTCTCGCCGCCCTCGACGCCGGGCGTCTGACCGGCCGTCGGTACGCCGTCCTGGCCTTCGGCGACTCCAGCTACGACGACTTCTGCGGGCACGGACGGCGCCTGGACAGCCGTATGGACGAACTGGGCGCGGTCCGGCTCGCGCCGCGCACCGACTGCGAACCGGACTACGGGAGACAGGCGGAGGCCTGGCTGGACCAGGTGCTGACCGCGCTCAAGGACGAGTCCGAGCCTTCTCCGGTGGCCGCCCCCGCCCCCGCCCCCGCCAGGTCCCGGCGCCCCGCCCCGGTCACCGCCCGGCTCGTCGGCAACCGGCTGCTCAGCCTGCCCGGCGCCGGCAAGGAGGTCCGCCGTTTCACCTTCGACACCCGCGACACCGAGACGCCGCTGGTCTACGAGGCGGGCGACGCGCTGGGCGTTCGCCCCCTCAACTCCCGTGATCTGGTGGAGGAATGGCTGACCGTCACCGGGCTCGACGCCGCAACCGCAGTGGCGGTCGACGGAGTCGGTGAAGTTCGCTTCTCCGAGGCCCTGTTGCGGCATCTGGACATCACCCGGATCACCCCGGACCTGCTCCGCTTCGTCGCCGAACACGCCGGTGACCCGCGTGAGTTGCGCAAGCTCCTGCGCCCCGACAACAAGGACGAGCTGGCCAAGTGGTCCTGGGGACGGCAGGCGATCGACGTCGCCGCCGAGTTCGGGATCCGTGCCGGGGCAGAGGAATGGGCCGGCGTGCTCGGCAGGCTGCAACCGCGCCTGTACTCCATCTCCTCCAGCCCGCTGACCGACCCGCACCTGGTGTCGCTGACGGTCTCCGTCGTGCGGTACGAGAACCTGCACGGCCGCCCCCGCCAGGGCGTCTGCTCCCCGTTCCTCGCCGACGCCGGGCCGGACACGGCCGTACCGGTGCACGTGCAGCGCTCGCCGCACTTCCGGCCGCCCGCCGACCCGGCGACGCCCATGGTGATGGTCGGTCCCGGCACCGGCGTCGCGCCCTTCCTCGGCTTTCTGGAGGAGCGCCGGGCCCGCGGCCACCGCGCCCCCAACTGGCTGTTCTTCGGCGAGCAGCACCGGGCCACCGACTTCTACTACGAGCAGGAGCTGACCGCGTTCCTGGCCGACGGCACCCTGGACCGCCTCGACACCGCCTTCTCCCGGGACCAGCGGGCCAAGGTCTACGTCCAGGACCGGATGCGCGAACACGGCCCCCTGCTCTGGTCCTGGCTCCGCGACGGCGCCCACTTCTATGTGTGCGGGGACGCCTCCCGCATGGCCAAGGACGTCGACCGGGCGCTCAGGGACATCGCCGTGGTGCACGGCGGGCTGACGGAGGAGGACGCGGCGGCCTACGTCAAGCAACTCGGCACCGACCGGCGATACGTCCGGGACGTCTACTGACCGTGGCGGCCCCCGCCCGCGGTCGGCGGCCCCGGCACGCAACCGACGGCGCGGCCGGTCCCTCATATCTGTCGAGACGAGTCGTGACGCACAGGCAGTCGTGACGCACCGACAATCGACAGGAGCCCTCGTTTGGACGCCAACGAGTCCCCGCGGCCCCGTCGGGCCGACGGGGTGTCCCGCCGGAGATTCATGGTCTACACAGTGGCGGCGACCACGCTGACCGTCGCCGCCCCGCTCGGCTGCGACACACCGTCCGCGGAAGGCGCCGAACCCACCGCGGCGGACGCGCGCCGGGCCTCCGACGTCCTGGTGACCGGCACCGACGAGGAGATGCTGGTCCTGGAGGTCACCGCGGCGAACAGGATCGTCGTACGGCTGCCCCGCCTCGAGGTCGGCCAGGGCATCACCACCGCGGTCGCGATGATGATCGCCGAGGAGCTGGACGCCCGCCTGACCGATGTCTGCATTCCGCTCGCCGACGCCCGGGCCAAGGGCAACCAGTACACCGGTGGTTCGAGTTCGGTCAGTTCGCTGTACGGACCGGCCCGGCAGCTCGCCGCCACCGCACGCGCCAGACTGGTGACCGCTGCCGCCCGCCAGTGGCATCTGCCCGCGCGGCTGCTGCACACCCGGGACACCATGGTCGTCGCGCCGGACGGGCGCACCGCCACCTTCGGGTCACTCACCGCGAGCGCCGCGCGCATCCGCCGCCCGGCCGTGCCCGACCGGCCTAAGCCGGCTTCCCGGCACCGGGTGATCGGACGGCCGGCGAACCGGATCGACGCCCGGGACATCGTCACCGGCCGGGCCGAGTACACGGGCGACCTGTCGGCGGCCGGAGCGAAGCCGACCGTGGTGGCCCGGCCGCCGACGGTCAGGGGGAAGCTCGTCTCGGTCGACGCCGCCGCGGCCCGTGCCATGCCGGGGGTCCTCGCCGTGGTCAGGGCGGCCGGTGGTGTCGCCGTCGTCGCGGAGACCTTCCACCATGCCCTCAAGGCCCGGGACGCGTTGCGCGTCGCCTGGGCCCCGGGCCCGCTCGCCCCGCTCTCGGACGCGGGTATCCGCACCCGGCTCAAGGGCGCGGTGCCCCGGCTCTCCACCCCGCCGCACGGATCGACGCAGGTCCAGGGCGAGTTCGAGTTCGCCTTCGTCAGCCATGCCCCGATGGAGGTGCTGACCGCGGTGGCCGACGTACGCGCCGACCACGCGGAGTTCTGGTTCTCCTCGCAGACACCGATGGACGCCCGGGACACACTGGCCGAGTTGCTCCGGCTGCCGAAGTCCAAGGTCCGGGTCCATGTGGTGCGCGGCGGCGGCTCGTTCGGGCGGCGGCTGAACTTCGACGCCGCGATCGAGGCGGCCCTGATCTCCAAGGCGGCCCGCCGCCCGGTGAAGCTGATGTGGACCCGTAACGACGACATACGGCACGGCCGGATGCGCCCGGCCAGCCACCACCGGATCCGGGCCAGCGTCGCGCGCGGCCGGGTGGTGGCCTTCGAGCACGCGATGGCCTCGGTGGGGGAGTCGTCCCAGGGCAAGGGACTGACCGCGCAGGGTGGTGCGGTCCCCGCCGCGCTCGTCACCCGTCGTACGCCCGCGGCCGGACCGCTGCCCAGCGACAGCGGCCTGTACAACTTCGGCCGGGTGTCGGGGAATTCGGGCGGGATCGAGCTGCCGATACCGCTCGGGGCCTGGCGGTCGGTGGACTCCGGCACGATGCGGACCGCGGAGGAGGTCGTCGTCGACGAGGTCGCCCGCAGTCTGGGCAAGGACCCGGTCGCGTTCCGGCGCACCACGCTGCGGAGCAAGACCGTGAAGGCCGTGCTCGACAAGGTCGCGGCCGCCGGGCACTGGGGCCGCGCCATGCCGCCCGGCACGGCCCAGGGGGTGGCCGTCCACGAGGAGTACGGCTCCTGCGTGGCCTGTCTCGCCGAGATCGACGCCACCGACCCGAAGCATCCCAGGGTGACCAAGGTGGTGATGGCCGCCGACGTCGGGACCGCCGTCAACCCGCGCGGTCTTCAGGCCCAGCTCATGGGTACCGCGATGGACGGGATCTCCACCGTCCTCCAGGCGGGTCTGCACATCGACCGGGGAGCCGTCCGCGAGGGCAGCTTCGCCGACTTCCGCTACGCCCGTCAGGCGCAGGCCCCGCTGCACTTCGAGGCGCACGTCATGCCCTCCCACCGGGAGCCGGGCGGGGCCGGTGAACTCGGCGTGCCGGCCGCTTCCGGCGCCGTCGCCAACGCCTACGCCCGGGCGACCGGCACCAAGCCCCGCCGCTTCCCCCTCGACTTCTGATCAGCCGTCGATCGACTCCGAGAAGGCTCCGATGCGTTCGTACTCCTTCGTCCTCAACGGGAAACCGGTCACCGTGCAGGCACCTGCCGACATGCCGCTGCTGTGGGTGCTGCGCGACATGCTCGGGGTGACCGGCCCCAAGTACGGCTGCGGGGTGGGCGTCTGCCGCGCCTGCACCAGCCATCTCGACGGCGCGGAGATCCAGCCCTGCGTCGTACCGGTCGCGGACTGCGCGGACCGCAGCGTCACCACGATCGAGGGCCTGGCCGACGGTGACACCCTCCACCCCGTGCAACAGGCCTGGATCGACTGCGACGTGGCGCAGTGCGGCTTCTGCCAGCCCGGCCAGATCATGGCCGCTGCGGCCCTGCTGAAGAAGACACCCCACCCGACGGACGACGACATCGACCGCATCGAGAACGTCTGCCGCTGCGGCACGTACTTCCGGGTCCGAGAAGCGATCAAGAAGGCGTCGGGCGCCGGCCCCCGGAATGATCACTGACCCTCCGGATGATCGGGCGGCGCGGCTGGTCAGGCGTGAAGCCCGGCCGGTGTGCCCAGGTTCCGCGACGGGGCGGAGCTGTGCCCGCTGCCGCGGTGGCCGGTTCGGACGTATCAGGAGCTGTGTGCCGCGAGGCCACCGCTAGCGCCCGGATCGAGGACCGCTGAAGGACCTTGGCCCAGTCCGCGCTTCAAGTCCTAACCTCGCTCTTGTCGTTGAGGGCCTGGGCGAAGCGGAGACGGACATGCGGGTGGGCGTGCACATCAACCGGTTCAACCATTCCGAGGGCGCTCCCGCGCTCGCCGCCGAACTGGCCGCGGCGGGCAGCGCGGCCGAGGCGGCGGGCGTGAGCTGGCTCTCGGTGATGGACCACTACTTCCAGATGGAGATCAACGGCGGCGCCGAGGACCCCATGCTGGAGGCCTACTCGACCCTGGGCTACCTCGCGGGCCAGACCTCGACCGTCCGTCTCGGCGCGCTGGTCACCGGTGTGACGTACCGTCACCCCGGCCTGCTCGCCAAGATCGTCACCACCCTCGACGTCCTGTCCGGCGGCCGGGCCACGCTGGGCATCGGAGCGGCTTGGTACGACCGTGAGCACCACGGGCTGGGCGTGCCGTACCCGCCGCTCGCGGAGCGGTTCGAGCGGCTGGAGGAGACCCTGCGCATCTGCCTGCAGATGTGGGACCCGGAGAACAACGGGCCGTTCGAGGGGGAGTACTACCGGCTCGCCGAGACGCTGTGCGTGCCGGGCCCGGTCAGCGCCCCGCACCCGGAGATCATGATCGGCGGCACGGGAGAGAAGAAGACGCTGCGTCTGGTCGCCCAGTACGCGGACGCCTGCAATCTGATCGCCACGTCCCCGGAGCAGCTGCGCCACAAGCTCGACGTGCTGCGCGGGCACTGCGACGCCCTCGGCCGTGACTACGACGCGATCCGCAAGACCATCGGCTACATGGGCGAGTCGGCCACCGCCGAGGACCTCGACGCGTTCCTGACCGACATCGGCGGCTACACCAAGCTCGGCATCGACACCGTCGTCCTCTTCCCGTTCCTGGGTGAGCCCGCCGGATGGATCGAGCGCTTCGCCGCCCCGGTGGTCGAGCGGCTGGCCGAGCTGGATTGAGGGGGATGCGGCAGGGGCCGGAGCTCTGGGAGCTCCGGCCCCTGCGGGACTCGCGACGGCCCGGCTCAGGCAGCCGCGCCCACGTTGCCGTGCAGCCGCGCCACGACGTCGGTCAGCGCGGCGGCGACCTCGGCGTCATCGGCCGGGTGGGTCTCGGCGAAGCGGGTCAGCGAGCCGGGGATGGACAGCTTGACGTCCTCGAGGACCTTGCCGCCGGCGATGCCCACGGCCTTGCGGGCCTCGTCCTGGGCCCACACACCGCCGTACTGGCCGAGGGCGGTGCCGACCACGGCGACCGGCTTGCCCCCGAAGGCGCCGGCGCCGTACGGGCGGGACAGCCAGTCGATGGCGTTCTTCAGCACCGCCGGGATGGTGCCGTTGTACTCGGGGGAGAAGAGCAGGAACGCGTCGGCGGCCCGAGCGGCCTCACGCAGCTTGACGGCGGCCTCGGGGACGTTGCCCTCGACGTCGATGTCCTCGTTGTAGAAGGGGATGTCGGCCAGGCCCTCGAACAGAGCGATCTCGGCGCCCTCGGGAGCGTGCTTGACGGCGGCTTCGGCGAGCCGGCGGTTGGTCGAACCGGCGCGAAGGCTGCCGACGAGCGCGAGGATACGGACGGACATGGGGAACTCCAGGGGGCTGAAACGGTGCGGTCACGATCCGGACCGGGGTCCGCTTATCGTTGTAACACCATAACCGGACCACGGTCCAGTTTTCTTCCCGGTGCTTTACGCTGTCTCCATGTCCAGCGCTCCGCCGCCCTTCCCGAAGCCCCAGGAGCCCTTCGACGCGCCTCGGCTTCTGGAGGTCGGCTTGGGGCCCGATGAGCCGTGCCTGCGCGCCGACGCGGCCCGCAACCGCGCCCGGCTGCTGGAGGCCGCGGCCCGGCTGATCGCCGAGCACGGGGTGGCCGGGGTCACGATGGAGGCGGTGGCCGCGGCCGCCGCGGTGGGCAAGGGGACCGTCTTCCGGCGCTTCGGCGACCGCACCGGCCTGCTGACGGCGCTGCTCGACCACTCGTCGCGGCAACTGCAGGCCGACTTCCTCGGCGGCCCGCCGCCGCTGGGCCCCGGGGCGCCGCCCGTCGAGCGACTGCGCGCGTTCGGCATCGCGGTGCTGTACCGCGCGGAGGAACAGCTGGACCTGCAACTGGCCGCCCAGCCGGAGCCGACCCGCCGCTTCTCCCACCCCTCGGTGCAGGCGCTGCGCACACACGTCACGATGCTGCTGCGGCAGATCCTGCCCGACGCCGACTGCGAGCTCCTCGCACAGACGCTGCTGGCGTATCTCGACCCGGCCCTGATCAACCATCTGACCAGGCAGTGCCAGATGCCCATGGAGCGGCTGGAGGCCGGCTGGACCGACCTCGTCGCCCGGGTGACCGGTACGGAACCACCCGCCTGACCCCGAACAGCCGCTCCTCGTAGGCGGCCGGCGCGGCGGCAGAGCTGCCGGGCACCTGTGCCCGTTGTGCGCCCGCTCTGGTGCAATCGTGAATGACGTTCCCCCGCCGCGACCGTCGCTCGGCGCTTCTGCCAAGATGCGGTACGTCATGGTGCAGATACCGAACACGCCCTCGTCCGCGTCGCCCGCACCGCGCTCCGTCCCCACGAGCGCCGATGTGGCCCGCCTGGCCGGCGTCTCGCGCGCGACCGTCTCCTACGTCCTCAACAACACCAGTGCCGTACGGATCAGCGAGCCCACGCGCCGCCGCGTCCACGAGGCCGCGAAGGAACTCGGGTACGTGCCGCACGCGGCCGCCCGCAGCCTGCGCGCCGGGCACAGCCGTATGGTCCTGATGCCCGCCCCGGCCATCCCGGTGGGCCCGCTCTACGGCCAGTTCCTCAACGAACTCCAGTGGGCACTCGGCCGCCTCGACTACACGGTCGTCCAGTACGGCACCGCAGGACTGCAGGGCGACGAAGCCGCCCGCGCCTGGGCCGAGTTGCGGCCGGTCGCCGTCCTGGTGCCCGGCACCGGACTCGGCCCCCAGGGAGTCGCCGTCCTCAAACGCGCCGGCGCCCGCGCGGTGGTCACCCTCGGCCCCGAGGGCGTCGAGGGCGCCCACGCCCTGCTGATGGACCACGACGGCGTCGGCCACTGTGCCGGCGCCCATCTGTATGCCCGTGGCAGGCGCCGCATCGGCGTGGTCGTCCCCGAGGAACCCGGCCTGGAGGCCTTCTCCCGGCCCCGCCTCAAGGGCCTGCGCGAGGCCCTGCACGGCACGGACGCCACGGTGACCGAGCTGCCCCTCGCCTACGACGAACGGGCCGCCGCCGAACTCGCCGCCCGCTGGCGGGACTTCGACCTGGACGCGGTGTTCGCCTACAACGACGAGTACGCGATGCTCCTGATGCGCGCCCTGCAGGACGAGGACGTCCGCATACCCGAGGACACCGCCATGATCGGTGCCGACGACCTGATGCTGGGGCGGCTGCTGCGGCCCCGGCTCAGCACGGTCCACATCGAACTGCCGTCCGGCCGCGACCTGGCTGAACTGGTCGACCGCGCGGTACGCAACCCCGGCGCGGCACCCGAGACGCACAAGGTCCTGGGCGCGTCGATGGTCCCCCGGGACTCCAGCTGACGGCTGCCGCCGACGTGCCCCTGACGGGCGCCGTACCGCTCCCGGCCGTACCCCTCCCAGGGGCACGGCCGTTCCCGGGAAGCGCGGGCTACTCGCCCTGCGTGCCGCCCTGCTGCTCGGCGATGTTCTTGCGGACCTCGTCCATGTCCAGCTTCCGGGCCTGCCCGATGACATCGGTCAGGGCGGCCTCGGGCAGCGCGCCCGGTTGAGCGAACACGGCCACCTGGTCACGGACGATCATCAGCGTCGGGATCGACTGGATACCGAAGGCCTGCGCCAGCTCCGGCTGGGCCTCGGTGTCCACCTTGCCGAACACCAGGTCCGGGTTCTCCTGCGCGGCCTTCTCGTAGACCGGGGCGAACATACGGCACGGCCCGCACCAGGACGCCCAGAAGTCGATCAGGACGAACTCGTTCTCCGTGACCGTCTGGTCGAAGTTCTCCTTGGTGAGCTCCACGGTGCTGCTCATGCGTGATCCCTACTTCCTGCTGCGGGGGGCGAAACCGTCCGCACAACACGGCGGCCCGGGTACCTATTCCGCGCGCTTACCCATGTGGCCACCGCGCACACCACCCACCAGACTGACCCCATGACGGAAACGGAATCCATCGCGTACGACGTCGTGGTGCTCGGGGCCGGACCCGTGGGGGAGAACGTGGCCGACCGCACCCGCGCGGCCGGACTGTCCACCGCGGTCGTGGAGAGCGAGCTGGTCGGCGGCGAATGCTCGTACTGGGCGTGCATGCCCAGCAAGGCCCTGCTGCGCCCGGTCATCGCCCGCGCCGACGCCCGCCGCCTGCCCGGCCTGAGCCAGGCCGCCCAGGGCCCCCTCGACACGGCCGCCGTCCTGGCCCGACGCAACGAATACACCTCGCACTGGAAGGACGACGGCCAGGTGGGCTGGCTGGACGGCATCGGCGCCGACCTGCACCGCGGCCACGGCCGCCTCGCCGGACCCCGCACGGTCACCGTGACCGGCCCCGACGGCGTGACGAGGACGCTCACCGCGCGGCACGCCGTCGCCGTCTGCACCGGCACCCGCGCCCAGCTGCCCGGCCTGCCCGAGCTCGCCGAGGTGAAGCCCTGGACCAGCCGCGAGGCCACCGCCGCGCAGGCCGCCCCCGGCCGGCTGATCGTGGTGGGCGGCGGTGTGGTCGCCACCGAGATGGCCACCGCCTGGCAGGCCCTCGGATCCCGGGTCAGCCTGCTGGTCCGCGGCAAGGGCCTGCTGTCCCGCATGGAGCCCTTCGCCGGGGAACTGGTCGCCGAGTCCCTCACCGAGGCCGGCGCCGAGATCCGCACCGGCACCTCCGTGCAGTCCGTGACCAGGCAGAACGGCACCGTCGTGGCGATCACCGACGCCGGCGACCGCATCGAGGCCGACGAGATCCTCTTCGCCACCGGCCGCGCCCCGCGCACCGACGACATCGGCCTCGACACGATCGGCCTGGAACCCGGCTCCTGGCTGCCGGTCGACGACAGCCTCCGCGTCACCGGCAGCGACTGGCTCTACGCGGTCGGCGACGTCAACCACCGCGCCCTGCTCACCCACCAGGGCAAGTACCAGGCCCGCATCGCGGGCGCCGTGATCGCTGCCCGCGCCTTGCGAGTCCCGATCCTGGAGACGGACCCCTGGGGCGCCCACGTCGCCACCGCCGACCACCACGCCGTACCGCAGGTCGTCTTCACCGACCCCGAGGCCGCCGCCGTGGGCCTCTCCCTGGCGGAGGCGGAACAGGCCGGACACCGTGTCCGCGCCGTCGACGTCGAGTTCTCCTCGGTGGCCGGAGCAGGCCTGTACGCCGACGGCTACCGCGGCCGCGCCCGCATGATCGTCGACCTGGACGAAGAGATCCTGCGCGGCGTCACCTTCGTGGGCCCGGGAGTCGGCGAGCTGATCCACTCGGCGACGATCGCGGTCGCCGGCCGGGTCCCGGTCGACCGCCTGTGGCATGCGGTGCCGTCGTATCCGACGATCAGCGAGGTGTGGCTGCGGTTGCTGGAGGCGTACCGGGGCTAGGGGGGTGTCGTTCGGATCATCCCGGCGTCGCGGGCCCTGCCGGTTCACGGCAGCCGGAAGCCCAGCTCCTCGGCCGCCCTTCGCGGTGTCGGCTGCGTCCACCGCTCCGCCATCGCCTCGTTCGAGGACAGCGAGCGGAGTTCCGCGCGGTCGAGGTAGAGCATGCCGTCGAGGTGGTCCGTCTCGTGCTGGACGATCCGGGCGGGCCAGCCGGTGAAGAGCTCGTCGAGTGTGCGGCCGTGCTCGTCCTGGGCGC
The DNA here is from genome assembly GCF_025642155.1 of Streptomyces sp. HUAS 15-9. Taxonomy (NCBI): domain Bacteria; kingdom Bacillati; phylum Actinomycetota; class Actinomycetes; order Kitasatosporales; family Streptomycetaceae; genus Streptomyces; species Streptomyces qianjiangensis. The sequence goes on from NZ_CP106798.1 coordinate 7,869,393, forward strand.
GAAGCCGCACCTCGGCGTGCCGGGCCACCACCGCCTGCCAGCCCGGGACGCTCAGGCAGCCCTCGAAGAACGCCGCCCTGGCGGTGCCGACCGGCTGGTACGACGGGTTGACCAGGACGCGGAACGGCTGCGGCACCCGGCCCCGGGCCAGCCGTACCTCTTCCGGTACCGACGCCGGATCCTCGATGACCGCGATCCGCAGTTCCACGCCGACCTGCGGCGCGGCTAGCCCGACGCCCGGGGCCGCGTTCATGGTGATGCGCAGGGCCTCGACGAAGCGCGTCAGCAGGGCGGGCTCCAACTGCCCGTCGAACGGCTCGGTGTCGCGCCTCAGCACCGGGTCGCCGGCCGCGACGATGGGCAACGGACCGTCAGCGGTGAGGAGTTGCTCGACCCGCTCGGCGAGGGGCGCACGAGGGGCATGGTCATGGGGAGTCGGCATCGCGTCAGCATGACACGACACTGCGCCCTGTCCGGACCAACGGGGGCCCGGTTCCTGGTCGGTGAACCGGGCCCCCGTGTACCGGGTGCCGTTCTCAGCCGCGGTCGAAGTCGCCCGCGAGCGCCGAGGCGATCCGCAGGTGCCGCTCCGCCTCCTCGTGCCGTGCCTGCCGCTGGAGCGTGCGGCCCAGCATCAGCCGGGCGTAGTGCTCCACTGGGTCGCGCTCGACGATGACACGCAACTCGGCCTCCGCGCGGCGCAGTTGGGCCGAGTGGTAGTAGGCCCGCGCCAGCAGCAGCCGGGGTCCGGTCTGCTCCGGCGCCTCCTCGACCAGCCCGGCCAGGACGCGTGCCGCTCGCGCGTAGTCCTTGGCGTCGAAGAACTGCTGGGCGCGCTCCCAGCGCTCCGCCGCGGTTCCGTGGTCGTAGTACGTCGTGTCCATCTGGGTTTCCACTCGTGACCTCCTTCGAGGCCGACAACGGAACCCGATGGTTCAATATTCCACTACTTGCTCGGGGTGGCCGGTTGCTCGCTCAGGGCGGCCAGCTCCGCGTCGGCCCGCTCCGTGACCAGCGTCAGCACCCGGCCCGCGACGGCCCGGTCCTCCTCGGAGATACCGGCGTAGATCCGGGCGGCGGCCGCCGCGGTCTCGGCGGAGCCCTTGGTGTACAACTCCCGCCCGACGTCCGTGATCCGCACACGGGACGGCTCCTCCTCGGCGAGCAGCCCCACGGCGATCAGCTCGTCGACCGTGACGTACACATCGGACGCGTCGACCTTCACGGCGCCGGTGACGCCGTCGACGAGCGCGTCGAGCTCGACCGGGCCGTCCGCCGCGGCGGCCAGGCGCAGGGTGATGAACTGCTGGAAGGTGACGTCGTGCGCGGACAGGACGCGTTCCAGGACGGCGCGCGCGGCGTAGTGGGCCAGGCCGACGACGCGGCCGTCGACGACGGGTGCGCTGGTGGTCATGACTGCTCCGTCTCGTTGTCGGACGTGCTGAACGGATCGAGTGGTGCGTCGAGCAGGGTTGCCAGGTCCCGGGTGAACTCCCGGGCCCGCGGGCTGTCGAGCCCGCCGAGCGGCTCCAGCAGCTGCTTCAGGAGTCCTTGGACGACATCGATCGCCCGCCGGGTGACCTCGAGGCCCTCCTCGGTGAGTGCCAGCTGTACGGCACGGGGGTCGTGCGGATCCCTGGCGCGTTCGACGAGGCCGGCCGACTCCAGGCTGCGGGCCAGCTTGGACACGTACAGGGCCTCCAGTCCGGTGTGGTCGGCCAGGCGGCGCTGGCTGGGCCGCAGTCCGGAGCGTCGCATGCCGTACAGGGACGCGACGAGCGAGTACTGCGCGTGGGTGAGTCCGAGCGGAGCCACCGCGCGGTCGACCGCGACCCGCCACTTCATCGACAGCCGCCACACCAGGAAGCCGGGCGTGGCCCCTGCGGAACCTTTGCTCATGGCGGATACAGTACATGGCTACTATGTCCATGGCTACTATTTATGGCGTGTGAAAGCTCAGGGCGACCGCGGCACGGCCCCGGGGGCCCGCTACCGCGTGCGGCCTCGCGGCTTCAAGGGCGTCGGCGGCAGGCTTGGCGCCGCCAGCGGAGCGCCGTCGTACCCCTTGACCTCACCGAAGCGAGAGCCCGTCGTCCAGTCCGCGCGGGCCTGCTCGATCTCCGCCTGGGTACGCCCGACGAAGTTCCACCACATGATCAGCTCTTCCTCGAACGGCTCACCGCCGAGCAGCATCAGCCCCGCGTCGGACTCGGCGCGCAGCGGCAGTTCGGTGCGTCCGCAGCCGAGGTAGAGCATCGAGCCCGGCAGCACGGGCACCCCGTCGACGTGCACCTCGCCGGACATCGCCAGGACGCCGTACTCGAAGTCGGGGTCGAGGGGCAGCCGGACGTCGGCGCCGTGGCTGAGCGCGAGGTCGGCGGCGACGATCGGTGTGTACGCCGTACCGGGCGAGGCCGAGCCGTCGAGGGCGCCCAGGACGATCGTCGCCGTGAGACCGGGGGCGGTGACCGTGGGCAGGTCGGGGTGGTGCTCGAAGTGGGGGTCGGTGTCGCGGTGCGCGTCCGGCAGCGCGACCCACAGCTGTGCGCCGTGCAGGAAGCGGGCGTGCGGCCGCGGGCTCTCCTCGGAGTGGCTGATGGCCCGGCCCGAGGTCATCAGCCCGAGCTCCTTCGGCCTGATCGTCTGCAGGCTGCCGGTCGAGTCGCGGTGCAGCACCTCGCCCTCGTGCAGCCAGCTCACCGTCTGCAGTCCCATGTGCGGATGCGGCGGGACCTGCATGCCCGGCTCGTCGGCGATGTCGTCCGGGCCGTAGTGGTCGACGAAGCACCACGCGCCGATCATGCGGCGCCCCAGGTTGGGCAGCAGCCGCCGTACCTCGGTCGACTCGCCCAGCCGCACCTGACGAGGACTCAGCAGCTCCCGGACGGGTTCCGCGACGACGAAACCCCGGCCGCCGCACACACTGGGGACCGCATGACGGTCAAGATTGCTCATGCCGCACAACCTAGCCCCGGCGCGGCCTCACCGGCAGACCAACGCCTCGGTACGGCCGCCCGTTCGGCCGGTCACGCACCCGCCGACGTCGCCCCGGCAGCCCGTGGCCATGCCGTCGTGGTCCTCGCCCGGGACGCGCGCCTCACTTGGGCGGCAGGCCCGCCGCGAAGCCGTGTCCCTCGTCGATCCACTCGCCCAGTACCGCGTCGTCGGTCAGGGCCGGGCCGGCGACCAGGATCCAGCCGCGCATCGGACGCCCGGGCCGGTCGAAGAGGCGGGCACCCGGGCGGGCCAGGGCCGCATCCGTGGCGTCGGGGGCGGTGCGCACGATCAGGTCGTCACCGCTCACGCCCACGGCCATGTTGCCGCGGCACAGGAAGCCGGTCCCGCCGAACATCCGCTTCTCCACGATGTCCGGATCCCCGCCCGGCCGCTCCCGGATCCGCTGGGCCAGTCCTTCGTCGTACGCCATGAGGAGCCTCGCTTCCGGCCGGGCCACCGTGGATGCCGTCGCACCGGCCTGTCGTGGCTCCAGGATCCGCGATCGTCGGCGTCGAAGGCGGCGAGCCATAGGCAATCGCCGAGACAGCCGCTGTCCGGCATTGGAAGATCTATGGGTCGCGGACCATACTCGGACGGGTGGACAGCTCCTCCCTCGACCTGAACCTGCTGCGCACCTTCCTGGCCGTCTACCGGTCGGGCTCCTTCACCGGTGCCGGGCAGTTGCTGGGGCTGTCGCAGCCCACGGTGACCACCCAGATGCGCACCCTGGAGCGGCAGGCCGGGCGGGAGCTGTTCGAGCGGCTTCCCAGGGGCGTCGCGCCGACGGCCGTCGCCGACGAGCTGGCCGCGCGGATCGCCGCACCGCTCGACGAACTCGCGGCCGTGGTAAGCCCGCACCCCGGGCCGGGCGGCCGCACCGACCCGGTCCATCTGGCCGGGCCCGCGGAGTTCCTGTGCATCAGTGTGCTGCCCGCCCTTGCACCGCTGGTGGCGGAGGGCGTACGGCTGCGCGTGGCGACCGGGCTCACGGACCCGCTGCTGGACGAACTGCGCGCGGGCCGCCACGACCTGGTGATCTCCACGACCCGTCCGCGCGGCCGCACTCTGAGCGCGGTCCCGCTCGCGGACGAGGAGTTCGTGCTGGTCGCCGCTCCCGTGTGGGCCGAGCGGCTGAAACGGCAATTGGCCGTCGAGGGCCCCGCCGTGCTGCATCTGGTGCCCCTGATCACCTACGCCGAGGACCTTCCGATCGCCCGCCGCTACTGGCGCCATGTCTTCGGCCGGCGGCTCTCCTGCCCCGCTGCCCTGACGGTGCCCGATCTGCGCGGCGTCCTGGCGGCGGTGACCGCGGGCGCGGGCTTCACCGTGCTGCCCCGCTACCTCTGCCGCGATCAGCTGGCCTCCGGCGCCCTCGTACCGCTCCACGAGCCCGCCGATCCGCCCATCAACACGGCCTTCCTGGTCCAGCGCCCCGGCCGGTCCGAGAACCCCGACGTGGCCCGCGTCCGCGACCATCTGCTGCAGATCGCGCGGTCCTGGTAGCGACCGCCGTCAGCGGAGCCACTCCGGTGCCAGCACCGACCAGATCTCCTCGTCGTGCCGTTTCCCCCGATAGAGGTAACTCTCCCGCAGTACCCCGTCCTTGCTCATCCCGAGCCGCCGGGCAACGGCGATGCTCGGCGCGTTCTCCGGGGACACCCACCACTCGACGCGGTGGATTCCGCGCTCCCTGACCGCCCAGTCGATGAGCACGCGCGCGGCGCGCGTCACCAGCCCCCTGCCCACCGCCGAGGGCTCCAGCCAGCAGCCCGCCTCGGCGATCCCCTGCCCGACGTCCAGCCGGCGCAGCACGACCGCGCCGACCAGATCGCCGTCCACCAGGATCCCGGCGATCCGCCCGGTGTCCGACGCGGCCTTCTCCGCGTACGCGCGCAGGAACGCCCGGCTCGACTCCAGGTCCTTGACGACGTCCGGCAGCCCGTTGAACCGGCCGATGAACTCCCGCCCCCGGTCCACATGGGCCAGGAACTCCCCTGCCTGACACGGCTCGAGGGGGCAGAGCACGGCGCCGTCGTCGCCCAGGGAAGTCGCGTACATCGTCACCTTCGTGTCACGGGATGGGACATCTGGTACGCCAGCCTACGGTCGGCGACCTCACCGATGGCCGTGAGGACCTCGTCCAGCCGCAGGAACTCCTCCCACTCCGGCCGACCGCCGGCCCGGGAGAGCCGCGCCACGACCGAGTCCTCCAGGGCGGGGACCCGCTTGTTCTTCCAGACCTTGTCCGCCAGGCTCACCAGCAGGTCCTCCACCCCGACCCCCGGGACGTCCCAGGACGCGTGCGTACCGGCGAACCGGGCCAGTGACGCCTCGACCCCGTGCGCCAGCAGGAGTTCACGTCCGGCCTCCTCGTGCCGCGCGCCGGGACCGGAGAGCTCGCCGCGGCGCAGGGTCTTGCCGATGTCATGGGTGGCGGCCCCGAAGAGCACCGCGTCCCGGTCGAACTCCAGTGCCGGGCAGTGTTCTTGGGCCCAGCCGGCCAGCCGTGCCGCGACATCGTGCACCGCCCGGAGGTGGGCGACCAGGCGGGGCGGGGCATCAAGTCGTTGCAGCAGCGCGGCGGCCCTCGGCGGAAGCGGTCTCAGCGGCGGGTCCCGGGTTTCGTCCACGGCGATCGAGAGCACGTTCGTGAGGGTCACCGTGCCAGAGTAGTCACCGGCGCGAGCCGGACCGTAACGGCCTACGGAGGGTATCCATGCACGCGGTGCACACGGTGTTTCTCCTGGGGACGGGAGTCTTCTGGACCACCGCCTACGTGCTGCTGATCCGGACCGGATCACGGGAGCGGACGTTCGGCATGCCCGTCGTGGCGTTCGCCACCAACATCAGCTGGGAGTTCATGTTCGCCTTCGTGCGGCCGCCGTCCGGTCTCGGACACGTCATCAACATCGTGTGGTTCTGCTTCGACGTGGCCGTCGGCTACACCGTCGTCCGCTTCGGCCGGGCCGAGTTCCCCTACCTGCCCGACCGGTTGTTCCTGCCCGCGCTGGCCGCACTGCTGCTCCTTGCCTATCCGGGCATGAACTACGTCTCCGAGGAGTTCGACGCGGGCGACGGCGTCCTCACCGCGTTCGGCAGCAACCTGGCGATGTCCGGGATGTTCCTGGCGATGCTGGCCGCGCGCCGTGGGACGCGCGGCCAGTCCGTGGGCATCGCGCTGGCCAAACTCCTGGGCACCGCCTGCGCCTCCCTGACGATGCTCAGCGACCCCGACGGGGACCCGCGCTACGACAACGCCCTGATGTACTACCTCTACATCGGCTGCCTCGTCGTCGACCTCGCCTACGTGTACGCGGTGTTCGCCGTACGCCGTGCCGAAGGCGCCGCCGTTCCCGGCGAGTTGGCCGCGCAGAGTGCCGTCCAGGGCTGACGCGCCCTCACACCTTCTCCAGCCGCCACTGCTGCGAGGCCGCGTCACCGGCCGTCCGCTGCACCACCGCCGCGCCGTTGGCGGTGCCGTCGACGTCCAGGGCCTTGCCGCTGTTGCGGTTGACGAGGCGCTGGTAGCCGCCGCCCATCGCCTGGAGCGTCCACTGCTGGGTGGCGCTGCCGTTGTGCGCCCACTGGTTCAGCGCCGTGCCGTCCGCGGTGGAGGAGCGCGGCACCTCCAGCACCTTGCCGCTGTTGAGGCTGGTCAGCTTGGTGAGGCCGCCCGAAGTGGTGGCGATCCAGCTCTGGTCGGCGCCGGAGTGCGGGGTCCACGCGATCACCGCGCCACCGTCCGCCGTCGATGCCCCGCTCACGTCCACGGCCCGCCCGGTCGCCCGGTTGACCAGCCGGAAGGTGCCGCTCGGCGCGGGCGCGGCGACCCGGTTGGCACCGCGCAGCACATTGCCCTCGGTGGTCAGGTAGTTGGCGGTGTAGTCGAAGCGCGGCGCACCGGACCACAGCAGATAGAAGTACTTCATGTTCTCCGAGAACCAGTACGCCGGTGTCAGATCCCCCTTGGTCGTCGGGGTCGTCGTCATGTCCGACACGATCGAGTAGCCGTTCGTGACCTTGCAGTGGCTCTTCTGCGCGCTCCAGAGCCACTTGGCGCGGTCCCGGTAGACCTCCTTGCCGGTCAGCAGCCACAGGAACAGCGCGGAGTCCACGTACTCGGGGCGCAGCTGGTACTGCGTGCTGGTCGCCGAGAGCGTCGCGTAGTCGATCTTCTCCGGCGGCAGCCGGAACGATTCCAGCGCCGCCGCCCACGAGGAGTGGTAGGACTCGCCCTCGTTCAGGTTGCCGCCCTGGGCGAGCAACCCGGCGTAGAACGCGCTGAGTTCGGACTGTCTCCGGTTGACCAGCGCCCCGCTGTTCATGTTCACGGACCTGAACCACAGCCGCCCGTCGTAGGTCTCCCCGAGCCGTTGCAGGACGGCCGAGGTAAGGGTCTCGTACCAGCCGCGGATCTCGGTGTCGCCGAAGAACTGATAGGCGTCCCACAGATACTCGAAGTAGGAGTCCACGGGCGGGTCCACCCGGGCGGTGGCGTCGGTCCAGGCGCCGGTGTCGACGTCGAGCGTCGTCCCGACCAGGTTCAGCGAGGAGCGCCGGTCGTACGGGGCCTTCAGGGCGTTCTTGGCCGCGTCGAAGTATCTCGGGTCGCCGGTCAGCCGGGACAGCCAGCCCAGTTCGGTGATGTTGCTGCCGAGCTCGGCGAGCGGCACCTGGCTGCCGCTGACCGCGCCCGTGCGCAGATTGACGTACCGGTACGGCGCCCCGGTCGGCGACGATGTGAAGGCCGGCAGCAGCCGGTCGGCCAGATCGCGGGCCTTGGTCAGCAGGAGCGCGTTGCCGGTGCAGTGGTAGCCGGAGAGGAGACCGCCGACCAGTCGGATGATCGTCTCGAAGACCTGCACACTCGCGTTGCGGTCGAAGTCCAGGTTCCCGCTGATCCAGGAGACGGCCGTGTCGAGTTCGCCGTCCAGCTCCATCAGATAGAGCGTGTCCAGCGACTCCACGACGGTCAGCCCCAGCGGCACCCCGCTGATGAAGAACTCGGAGCCGGTGCCGGACACCGGGCGCAGCTCGTCGTGGCCCCAGGTCAGCCGCCGGTAGGCGGTCCAGGAGGTGAGGAACTCCTGGCGCACGTCCTCGGCGAGGTCGGGGTCGGCCGGTCCGGGCGCGGACGCTGCGGATGCCGCTGCGGGTCCGCCCAGCGCGGTGAGCGCGGCCGCGGCCCCGGCTGCCGTGCGCAGCAGGGAGCGGCGCGTGAGCCGGGCGCCCGGCGGTCCGACCGGGAAACTGCTGGTGGGGGGTGTTGTCATGAGGGGCCTCCGTCCAGGGCGTTGACAACGTTGTCTCGGCATGGTTCCTGGCTCAGCATGCGGGGATGGCACGGGATTTTCGGTGAACGGACCGTGCGTCGCGGGGAGTCGGGCGTACGTGCGCGGGTCGGCCGAACGGGGGGAGCGGAGCGCGGACGGCCGAGTCTGGGGTGAATTGCATGAGCATGTCAATCCTGCGCGCGAGTCGAGCGCGAGTCGATTTCGACGCCCCAGGAGCCCCGCCGGACTCCGCCGTTCCCCGAATGGCGGCGCCCAGTTGACGGGCAGACGATGGAGTGGTGGGGCACGGCCGCCGTCCGAGCGCCCGGTGCCGCCCGGGGCCGCCGGGAGACGGAGACCGGCCCCGGCCGTGGTGAGCGGCCGGAAGGGAGGACACCGTCATGTTGGAAGTGAAGACGGTCGACAAGCCTGACGAGCGGCGCGACTTCCCCCGCGGCCACCTCGAAGCGGTCCATCTGACCGGACTCGACTTCGCCGTGGCCACGTTCGAGCCGGGCTGGCGCTGGTCGGAGTCCGTGGGCCCGGTCGTGGGCACCGAGACCTGCCAGATCCACCACAACGGCTATGTGGTCCGAGGGCGGATGCATCTGCGCATGGACGACGGCGGCGAGGGCGAGGTCGGCCCCGGCGACGTCTTCGTGTGCCCGCCCGGCCACGACGCCTGGGTCGTGGGCGACGAACAGTGCGTGGTGTACGACTTCGCGGGGGCCATGGCACAGGACTACGCGAAGGCTCCGGGGACCTGAGCGGATCCCGATGTGCCCCGCGGTGCGTGTGGCTCCGCGGGGCACCGGCATGAACGGGCCGGCCCGGTCACACCGTGACGACGACCTTCCCCCGGGCGTGCACGTCCTCCAGGTACCGGATGGCCTCGGGCGCCTCGGCGAGCGCGTACGTCCGGTCGATCACCGGGGCCAGCTTCCCGGAGTCGGCCAGCTCCCGCAGCTTCGCCAGCACCGCCTTGCTGGGCGCCGGGCCGATGAGCGGGCGCAGCCGCTGGCGTACGAAGGGGGAGAGGACGAGCCCCTTGAGGATGAGGACGGGCGCCCCGAGGACCTGCCCCGGGCTGCCCCCGCTGCCGAGGACCAGCGTCCCGGTGGGTGTCAGGGCGCGCCGGAGGCCGGAGATGCCGTGGCTCGCCGCGAGGTCGAGGATCACGTCGTACCGTCGCCCGCCGCGTGTGAAGTCCTCGCGCGTGTAGTCGACGACGTGGTCCGCGCCCAGTGAGCGGACCAGTTCGACGTTGCGTGTGCTGCACACGCCGGTCACCTCGGCGCCGAGTGACTTGGCGATCTGCACGGCGAACGTGCCGACCCCGCCGGAGGCCCCGTTGACCAGCACATGGTGGCCCGGCCGCACCCCCGCCACGTCACGCAGTCCGCGCAGGGCGGTGTTCCCGGCCAGCGGCAGGGCCGCCGCCTGCTCGAAGGTGAGGGCGGCGGGCTTGCGCTCCACCCAGGCGTCCGGGACGCACACATACTCCGCGAAGGTGCCGTCGACCTCGCCGAACACCTCGTCGCCGGGCCGGAGACCCGCCACGTTCCGGCCGACCGCCTCCACCTCGCCCGCGAAGTCGCGGCCCCGGATCCGGGCGCGGGGCGCGCGGGGCCCCAGCGCCAGCCGGGCCACGTACGGGTCACCGCGCATCAGGTGCCAGTCGTACGCGTTCAGCCCGGCGGCCCGCACCCGCACCAGCACCTCGTCGTCACCGGGCACGGGCCTTTCCACGTCCCTGAGCTCCAGCACGTCCGGTGAGCCGTACCGGTCCTGGACGACTGCCTTCATGTCATCGCCCCCTTGCCACGTACTGGCAGGTTAGGGGCAGGCCCGCCGACAGGGCATCGGGGAAGTGCCGTAGTTCCGGGGAAGGAGGAGCGCGGGTGCGTGTAAGGGGCCGGGTGCCGTCGAGGCTCGTCTGTCGATGCGGGCGGCGAGCCGCAGCGTCGGTGAGTGTCGCGTGCCGGGGTCGGGTGCCGTCAGGCCTCGTGGGTGACGATCCCTTCTTCGGCGTACGCGACGGCCTTCGCGTGTCCGAACAGGCCGGGTAGTCCGCCGGTGTGGATGAACACGGTCCGTTCGCCGGGCCGGATGTCGCCGTCCTGGACGGCGGCGGTCAGCCCGGCCAGGGCGCGGCTCGTGTAGATGGGGTCGAGGACGAGTCCCTCGGTGCGGGCGGCGAGCCGGAGTGCCTCGGCCGCGGGGGCGGTGAGCGTCGCGTAGCCGTCGCCCACCTGGTCGCGGCGCACCCGCAGTCGGTCCGGGGTGACCGCCTGCGTGGTGAGCGGCGCCGCGAACTTGGCGACGGCGGCGGCCGGGTCGGGCAGCGCGCCCACGTCGACCCCGAGCACCGCCTCCGTCCCGAGCGAGGCGACGAGTCCTGCCATGGTGCCGCCGGATCCGAGCGCGACGACCACGGTCCGCGGGTCCGGGACCTGCCGGCGCAGCTCCTCGCCGCACCGCACATAGCCGCGCGCCCCCAGCGCGCTGGACCCGCCGAACGGGACGAGCGCGGGCCGGGAGCCGTTCTTCCGCAGCCGTTCGCACACCTCGTCCGCCAGCGCGTCCAGGCCCGCCCGGTCGACCTCGCCCGCCCAGACCAGCCGTGCCCCGAACAACCCGTCGAGCGCGAGGTTCCCGGAGCGCGACACGCCCGGCGAGCCGCGCAGCACCAGGACGACGTCCAGGCCCAGCCGGGCGCCCGCGGCCGCCGTCAGCCGGGCGTGGTTGCTCTGCGGCGCGCCGGTGGTCACCAGTGTGTCGGCCCCTTCCGCGAGCGCCGCGCCCAGCGTCCACTCCAGCTTGCGGATCTTGTTGCCGCCACCGCCGAGACCGGTCAGGTCGTCCCGCTTGATCCACAGGTCGTCCGGGCCGAGCCCGAGCGCGGCGGCCAGCCGGGGCGCCGGTTCCACGGGAGTGGGGAAGGTGCCGAGTTCCACGGGCGGGTGGGTCATGTCGTACGTCCTCGTCTGCGGGCGGATGTGCCGCAAGTCGACCACACATCGGCCCCGGCCGCCTCACACCGGCAGCAGCCTCGTGACCAGCCCGCCGAGTTGCCGCGCCGTGCGGCACTCGTGCATCTCCACCAGTTCCGCGTAGGCGGGCGCGGCGGAGTCGCCGGTGCCCCATTGGGAGCGCTGCTCGGGGTTCAACCAGTAGACACGGCAAGCCCGTTCGGCGATCCGGCGGACCGCGGGCAGATTCGGGTCGCTCATGTTCGTACGGGCGTCACCGAGGACGAACACCGTCGTGCGCGGGCCGACCGCGTCGCCGTAGCGCTCCGCGAACTCGCCCAGGGCCACGCCGTAGTCGCTGCTGCCGTGCCAGCCGGTGAGCGTCGCCTCCGCGCGGATGCGGGCGCTCAGGCCCTCGGGGTCGGCCCTGCCGTGGTCGAGGAGGCCGGTCACCTCGTCGATCCGGTTGACGAAGGCGAACACCCGCACCTTGCTGAACTGGTCGTGCAGCGCCTGCACCAGCAGCATCGTGAAGTCGGAGAAGCCCGACACCGAGCCCGACACATCGCACAGCAGGACCAGTTCGGGCCGCACCGGACGGCGCCTGCGCAGCACCGGCCGCATCGGCACACCGCCCGTCGACAGCGACCCGCGCAGGGTGCGGCGCAGATCGATGGTGCCGCGCGCGGCCCGGCGGCGCCGCGCGGCAAGGCGGGTGGCCAGTTTGCGGGCGAGCGGCTGAACGGTCCTGCGCAGTTCGGCCAGTTGGTCCCGACCGGCGAACAGGAAGTCCACCCGGTCGGCGGTCGGGCGCACCGCCCGCCGGGCGATCATGTCCCGGTCGCGCCGCTCGGCGACCCGCCGCCGCGCCTCGGCCGCGACCATCCCACGGAACGCCTCGATACGGCGCCGGATCTCGTCGTCGAGCAGCCGGTCGGCGAAGCCCGCGCCCCCGTCCCGCTGCCGGACGTCCATCCGCACCCGGGCCAGCAGCGTCTGGGGGCGGAGCCGGTCGAGGGTCTGGTACGACGACCAGCCGTCCGACTCCGGTGAACTCCCGTATCCGCCCAGCCCGTCGACGGCCTCCGCCGCCAGCCGCGCCATCATGTCCCGGTCGTCCGCCGCCAGCGCCTTAGCGAGCCGGTCGCGCAGCTCCTCCCGGTCCGTGGACCGTGTGCCGGGCGCGCCGACGCGCCGCGGGAAGTAGAGGTCGAAGACCGGGTCGAACACGGCCCGCTGGCCCGTCCCGTGCAGCAGCGTCGCCGCCAGGCCCTCCCGCAGCAGCTCCCGGTCGGCGAACCCGAGCGCCTCCACCGCGCGGGCCGCGTCCACGCTCTCCCCGGTGCCGACCCGCACGCCGTGCGCGCGCAACGCCCCGACCAGGCCCGTCAGCCGCTCGGTGACGCCGCCGGGGGTGCTCACAGGTTGTCCAGGTCCAGTTTGGCGGCCGCCTTGAGGACATCGTCCTGGTGCTTGAGGATCACGCCCAGGCTGTCCCGTACCACCGTCTCGTCGAGCGTGTCGGCGCCCAGCGCCAGCAGGGTGCGCGCCCAGTCGATCGTCTCGGCGACCGACGGCACCTTCCGCAGGTCCATCGCGCGCAGCGCGCCGATCACCCGCACCACGGACTCGGCCAGCGCCTCGCCGAGGCCGGGCACCTTCAGCCGTACGATCCGCCGCTCCAGCTCCTCGTCCGGGAAGCCGATGTGCAGGAACAGACAGCGCCGGCGCAGGGCCTCGGACAGCTCACGGCTGGCATTGGAGGTCAGTACGACGAACGGGCGGCGGGTGGCCGCGATGGTGCCCAGCTCGGGGACGGTCACCTGGAAGTCGCTGAGCACCTCCAGGAGCAGCCCCTCCACCTCGACGTCGGCCTTGTCGGTCTCGTCGATCAGCAGCACCTTGGGGTCGTCGCCGCGGATGGCGGTCAGCAGCGGACGCGCGAGCAGGAACTCCTCGCTGAAGATGTCCGTGCGCGTCTCGTCCCAGGTCTCGTCCCTGCCGGCGGTGATCCGCAGCAGCTGCTTGGCGTGGTTCCACTCGTACAGCGCGCGGGACTCGTCGACGCCCTCGTAGCACTGCAGCCGTACCAGCCGGGCGTCCGCTACCTGGGCGACGGCCTTGGCCAGCTCCGTCTTGCCGACCCCCGCGGGGCCCTCCACCAGCAGCGGCTTGCCCAGCCGGTCGGCCAGGAAGACGGTCGTGGCGACGGCGGGCGACGCCAGATAGCCGGTCTCGGCGAGGCGTGCGGAGACGTCGTCTACGGAAGTGAACAACGGGGCCTCCGGCTGGTTCGGGTTCGGTGTCCAGGTCCCTATCTAAGCGCTTGTTCAGCGCCCCTGTCACCTGGGTACCGCGGTGGTGACCGCTCCGTGACGACAGTGACCGTACTGGTGCCGTGCCCGCCTTCCCGTCGGGCGGCGGTGCGGGTACAGGTTGTCCATGACGAGCAACGGGGGCTGCCGCCGATCGAGGTGGCGGAGATTACGCGACGCGGTGCTGGGCGCCCGCACCGACACGAAGGCCGACGGACTGGCCAACCTGGTGGAACCGGGCCGCGAGGCGGCGTACGAGCAGTTCATCGTCGGCTGTCCCGGCCAGCACATGAACCTCCAGCTGATCCACGGCGAGGCACAGCGGTCGTTCGAGTACGAGACCCGGCAGTCGCTGCGGATCACGGTCGGCTGTGTCCTGGGCAATGTACTGCGCGACCCGCGGCTGGCCGGCGGGGAGTGCGACAGGCATCTCAAGGAGTACCTCAACAAGGAGATCGCGGGCCTGCGGGCCCGGATCGACCAGGACTGCGCGCTCGCCGTGAGCCGCGGCATCAACGTCGGACTCAGCCTCGGCGCGCTGATCAGCCTGGTGCTGCTGAGCGCGCCGCTCGTGGTGGGGGCCGCGGGGCTGCTCGACGTCCTGAGCGTGGACATCGGGTGCAGCGACCGGTGGAACCTGATGGGCGCCTTCGTGTGCGGCGGGGTGGGCGCGTTCGGCGCGGTGCTCAGCGTGCTGGTACGGCTGCGCAGGAACGGGGAGGCGCTCGTCCGCCGGCGGACCAACGGCGACCGTGGCACCGTGGCCCCGGGGCAGCTGGCGCGCGGCATGCGCCACGAGGGCGTGTACCGGGTGTTCGTCGGCTGGATCCTGGCCCTGGCGGTGTACTTCCTGCTCAACGCGGACATCGTGCAGGTGATCGACACGCCCGCGACCACCGGCGAGATCTGCGCCGCCCACGCGGACGGGGCGGGCACCGCGTTCTGGGGCTTCTGGTGTGCGGTCGGCTTCCTGGCCGGCTTCAACGAGCGCTGGGCCTTCGGCCTGCTTGACCGCTCCCGGACCGACCGCCGTGACCAGCCCCCGCGCCAGGCGCCGACCACCGACACCAGCGGCAGCTGACCCGGAACCGACGGCCGGGGCCCCGGTGTCAGTTCACCAGCACGACCTCCAGGGTCCGCGGCCCGTGCACCCCTTCCACCCGGTCCAGCTCGATGTCGCTGGTCGCCGACGGCCCGGAGATCCAGGTCAACGGGCGGGTCGGGTCCAGGCGTTCCAGGGCCTGCGGGACGGCGGAGACGACCTGCCCGGGGACGCGGACCACGCAGATGTGATGGTCGGGGACAAGGGTGATCCGGCGGCGCCCCTGGTCGGGGCCGCCGTCCAGCACGAGGGTGCCCGTCTCGGCGATCGCCACCGCGCACGCCGTGACCACGCTGTCCACCCGGTCGAGTTCCTGCGGGGTGCTGTCCGGCCGGTCGGCGACCCGCGCGACCTCCGTGGCCGCCAGCCAGGCTTCGTCGAGCCCGGCCGGGACCAGCACCGAGGCCGACTCCCGCGCGGCCAGCAACCCGGCGATCACCGAAGGGAGTTCAGCGGCCGTACAGCGGTGCACGAGCGCCCGGTAGTCCGCCAGGTTCTCCGCGAGCACGTCCACCGTCTCCGTCCCGGTGCGCTCGCCGTGCTCGCGCAGATAGTCCCGGGGGACGGCCTGCTCGTACGGCGTGTCGTCCCGCGGGACGTCCGCGAGCGCGCGCTCCACCCGGCCCAGGATGCGTTCCCTGCTGCTCACTTGGCGGCCCCCTTGTCGCCGTTCTCGCCGCTCGTGCGCCGCCACCAGTCACGGAAGGGCTCGGGAGGCACGGTCGGCAGATCGCGGGTGCCGGTCCACGCCCGGCCGGGGCCCGGGAGCGTACGGGGATGCAGGCGGCGGGTGCGGGAGGCGAGCCGCTGGCCGGTGCGCAGGGCGCCCGGGTGGGTGAAAGCCCAACGCGCCGCGCGCATGGCGGCCCGCTCGGCGGCATGCCCCTTCGCGGGTTGCAGCACCACCTTGTTGCCGTCCCGGATCGTCCGACCGCCCTGCACGACCCGCTCGCGCAGATGCACCAGCACCTCGGGGATGTCGATGGCCACCGGGCACACCTCGTAACAGGCCCCGCAGAGCGAGGAGGCATAGGGGAGGGAGGCGTCGATCTCGCTCGCCGTGCCCCGGAGCTGGGGGCTGAGGATGGCGCCGATCGGGCCGGGGTAGACCGAGCCGTACGCATGGCCGCCCGCACGCTCGTACACCGGGCACACATTGAGACACGCCGAGCAGCGGATGCAGCGCAGCGCCTGGCGTCCGACCTGGTCGGCGAGCGTGTCGGTGCGGCCGTTGTCGAGCAGGACCAGATGGAAGGTGCTGGGGCCGTCCTCGTCCGTGGTGCCGGTCCACATGCTCGTGTACGGGTTCATGCGCTCGGCCGTGGAGGAGCGGGGGAGGGTCTGCAGGAACACCTCCAGGTCCCGCCAGGCCGGCACGATCTTCTCGATGCCAACGACGGAGATCAGGGTCTCGGGCAGGGTCAGGCACATCCGGCCGTTGCCCTCCGACTCGACCACGACCAGTGTGCCGGTCTCGGCGACCATGAAGTTGGCGCCGGAGACACCGACCTTGGCGCGCAGGAACTTCTCCCGCAGATGGAGGCGGGCGGCCTCGGCCAGTTCGGCGGGCGTGTCGGTCAGGCCCTCGGGGGCCGGGCGGCCCCACTCGCCCATCTCGGCGCGGAAGATGTCCCGGATCTCGCCCCGGTTGCGGTGGATCGCCGGGACCAGGATGTGCGAGGGCCGGTCCTTGCCCAACTGCACGATCAGCTCGGCGAGATCGGTCTCGTAGGCGCGGATGCCCTCCGCCTCCAGCGCCTCGTTGAGCCCGATCTCCTGCGTGGCCATCGACTTGACCTTGACGACCTCCGACTCGCCGGTCTCCTTGACCAGTCGAGCCACGATCCGGTTGGCCTCGTCGGCGTCCACGGCCCAGTGGACGGTGCCCCCGGCCGCCGTCACCGACTCCTCCAACTGCACCAGGTAGCGGTCGAGGTGACGGAGCGTATGGTCCTTGATCCGCTTGCCGGCCTCCCGCAGCGCCGCCCAGTCGGACACCTCCGCCACCGCCTGCGCCCGCTTGGCGCGGATGGTGTGGGTGGCGTGCCGCAGATTGCCGCGCAGGGTCTGATCGTGCACGGCCTCTCGCGCGGCTTCGGGAAAGGCCGGATGGGTGGGTGGGGGAGACCCGGGCATCCCCACGAACGTTCCGCTCATAGGGCCGGCTCCTCCTCCGTGCTCGCCAGGATCTCCGCGATGTGCACCGGCCGCAGGTCGGCCCCGAGCCGGGTCATGGTGCCGCTGATGTGCATCAGGCAGGAGTTGTCGCCGGCGCACAGCACCTCCGCGCCCGTCGACTCGGCGTTGCGCACCTTGTCGGCGCCCATCGCCGCCGAGACGTCGGAGTTCTTCACCGCGAAGGTCCCGCCGAAGCCGCAGCACTCGTCGGCCCCGGGCAACTCGACCAACTCCAGCCCTTTCACGGCCTGGAGCAGTCGTCGTGGCCGGTCGCCGAGCCCCAGACTCCGCAGCCCGTGGCAGGTCGGGTGGTACGTGACCCGGTGCGGGTAGTACGCCCCGACGTCCGTCACCCCCAGCACATCCACCAGGAACTCCGTCAGCTCGTACGTCTTCGGGACCACCGGCGCCAGGGTGGCCGCGAGCGTGTCCCCGCGGCCCTCCGCCCGCGCCCGTTCACCCATCCGCGGATACAGCTCCCGCACCATCGCCCCGCACGAGCCGGACGGTGTGACGATCGCCTCGTACTCCCCGAAGACATCGGAGAAATGCCGGGCAAGCGGCTCCGCCTCATGGCGGTAACCGGTGTTGTAGTGCGCCTGCCCGCAACAGGTCTGCGCCATCGGGAAGTCGACGTCGACGCCCAGTCTGGTCAGCAGTTTCACCACCGCCCGACCGGTGTCCGGATAGAGCGTGTCGTTGACGCAGGTCAGGAACAGGGCGACACGCATCGCGGCTCCTTGGGGTCGATCATCGGATGAGTGCAGGGTAGTGGGCGGGGACGGGTGCGGGGAGACCCCGGCTCACCGCGCGCCGAGTCGGGCCTCGGCCTCCCGCCAGCGCGCCGTCGTGCCGAGCGGCTCGTACCGGCTGAGCGGCTGGGTGCGGGCGACCAGTCGGCGCAGGTCGGTGTGATCGCCGGCCAGACCGTGCGCGCGCGCCTGGACCAGCACGTTGCCGAGGGCCGCGGCCTCCGCCGGACCCGCCACCACCGGCAGCCCGCAGGCGTCGGCGGTCAGTTGGCACAGCAGCGCGTTGCGGGTGCCGCCGCCGACCACGTGAACGACGTCCACCGGATGACCGGCCAGCCGCTGCGCGTCGGTCACGGCCCGGCGATGGGCCAGAGCGAGGGAGTCCAGGATGCACCGCGTGACCTCGCCGGGGGCGAGCGGCACCGGCTGCCCGGTCGCCCGGCAGACCTCGGCGATCCGCTCCGGCATCCGGCCCGGCGCCAGGAACGCCGGGTCCCCCGCGTCCACGACCGACCGCAGCGCCGGAACCTCGGCCGCCGCGCGCAGCAGCCCGCCGAGATCCGGATCGCCCCAGGCCCGTACGCACTCCTGCAACAGCCACAGCCCCATGATGTTGCGGAGATACCGGACCGTGCCGTCCAGCCCCAGTTCGTTGGTGAAGTTGGCGACGCGGCTCTCCTCGGTGAGCACCGGCGCGTCCAGCTCAAGGCCCGCCAGGGACCAGGTGCCGGTGCAGATGTAGGCGAAGCGCTCGCCGACGGCCGGGACCGCGGCCACCGCCGAAGCCGTGTCGTGCGAGCCGACCGCCGTCACCGGCACGGGACCGGAGAGCCCCGTCGCCTCCAGCACCTCCGCCCGCAGTAGACCCGCCGGATCGCCCGGCTGCCGCAGCGGTGCGAAGAGGCCGAGGTCGATGCCCAGGCGGGCGGCGACGTCGTACGACCACTCGCGGGTGCGGGGATCGATGAGCTGGGTGGTGGAGGCGTTGGTGAGCTCCGTGCCCTGCTCGCCCGTCAGCCAGTAGGCGATCAGGTCGGGAACGAGCAACAGGCGTGCGGCATGGGCGAGTTGCCGGGTGTCGCGGGCCGCCGTCAGCTGGAACAGGGTGTTGATGGGCGCGTACTGCAGTCCGGTCGCCGCGTACAGCTCGGGGGCGGGCACGGTCGCCCACACCTTCTCCGCGGCGCCCTCGGTGCGGGCATCCCGGTAGTGCACGGGGTTGCCGAGCAGGGCTCCGTCGGCGTCGAGCAGCCCGTAGTCCACGCCCCACCCGTCGATGCCGACGGAGTCCACCTGCCCGGCCGCCCCCAGCCCCTCCAGCACCCCGGCGTACAGCGCGAGGACGTCCCAGCGCAGCCCCTCCGGCACCCGGACGGGCCGGTTGGGAAAACGATGCGCTTCGGCCAGCTCCAGGCTGCCGGGGCCGACACGCCCGACCATGACGCGCCCGCTGGAGGCACCGAGGTCGACCGCCGCGTACGACTTCACGGCGGCGCTCACCGCAGGAACGCGGCCGCCACACCCGCGTCGACCGGGACGTGCAGCCCTGTGGTGTGCGTCAGGTCCCCGCCCGTGAGCGCGAACACGGCGTTCGCGACATGCTCCGGCAACACCTCCCGCTTGAGGATGGTCCGCTGAGCGTAGAACTCGCCCAGCTTCTCCTCCTCGACCCCGTACACCGCCGCCCGCTGCGCGCCCCAGCCCCCGGCGAAGATCCCGGAACCGCGCACCACACCGTCCGGGTTGACCCCGTTGACCCGGATCCCATGACCACCCAACTCGACGGCCAGCAAACGCACTTGATGGGCCTGGTCGGCCTTGGTGGCGGAGTAGGCGATGTTGTTCGGCCCGGCGAAGACGGCGTTCTTCGAGGCGATGTAGACGATGTCGCCGCCCAGCCCCTGCGCGATCATCACCCGGGCCGCCTCCCGCGACACCAGGAAGGAACCGCGGGCCATGATGTCGTGCTGGCGGTCCCAGTCCTCGGCCGAGGTCTCCAGCAGCGGCTTGGAGATGGAGATCCCCGCGTTGTTGACCACGAGGTCGACCCCGCCGAAGGCGAGCACCGCCGCCTTGAACGCCGCGGTGATCCGGGCCTCGTCCGTCACGTCCACGGTCACCGCCACGGCCATGTCCGGCCCGCCCAGCTCCTCGACGACCTTCCCGGCGTTCTCGGCATCGAGGTCGGCGACGACGACACAGGCCCCCTCGGCGACCAGCCGACGCGCGATCGCCCTCCCGATCCCGCTGCCCGCGCCCGTCACCAGCGCCACCCGGGTCGCCAGGGCCTTCGGCCTCGGCATCCGCCGGAGCTTGGCCTCCTCCAGCGCCCAGTACTCGATGCGGAACTTCTCCGACTCCTCGATCGGCGCGTACGTCGACACCGCCTCGGCCCCGCGCATCACATTGATCGCGTTGACGTAGAACTCACCGGCCACGCGCGCCGTCTGCTTGTCCTTGCCGAAGCTGAACATGCCCACGCCGGGTACCAGCACGATCGCCGGGTCGGCGCCGCGCATGGCGGGGGAGTCGGGAAGCGCGTGCCGCCGGTAGTAGGCCGCGTATTCCTCGCGGTACTCGGCGTGCAGCTCCTTCAGCCGTGCGACGGCTTCCTCCAACGGCACGGCCGGCGGCAGGTCCAGGACGAGGGGCCGTACCTTCGTCCGCAGGAAGTGGTCGGGGCACGACGTACCCAGCGCGGCGAGCCGCGGGTGCTCGCCGCGGGCCAGGAAGTCGAGGACGGCGTCGGAGCCGTCGAAGTGCCCGACCTGCGCCCGGTCCTGGGAGGCGACGGCACGGACGTACGGCGCGAGCGCGGCCGCCCGCTCCCGCCGCGCACCCTCGGGCAGCGCCTCGTACCCCTCGATCACGGGCCCGAACGGCTCCGCCTTCCCGCGCTCGGCGAGGAAGGCCTCGGCGGTACGGATGATGTGCAGCGAGTTCCGCTCGCACTCCTCGGAGCTGTCACCCCACGCGGTGATCCCGTGCCCACCGAGGACGCACCCGATGGCCTGCGGGTTGGCCTCCTTGATCGCGGCGATGTCCAGCCCGAGCCGGAACCCGGGCCGCCGCCACGGCACCCACACCACGGTGTCGCCGAAGCACTCGGCGGTCAGCTTCTCCCCGCCGACGGCACACGCGAGCGCGATGCCGGAGTCGGGGTGCAGATGGTCCACGTGCGGGGCGTCCACCAGCCCGTGCATGGCGGTGTCGATGGACGGCGCCGCTCCGCCCTTCCCGTGCAGGCAGTAGTCCAACGCGGCGACCATCTCGTCCTCGCGCTCGACGCCCGGGTAGACGTCCGCGAGCGCCCGAAGCCGATCGAGCCGCAACACGGCGAGCCCTCCTTCGGTGAGTGTCCCGAGGTCACCCCCGGACCCCTTCACCCACATGAGCTCGACGTCCCCGCCGGTCACGGGATCGGTGTCGGTGCCTTTGGCGGACGCGTTGCCACCGGCGTAGTTGGTATTGCGGGGGTCGGCGCCGAGCCGATGGGAACGGGAGAGGAGAGCGGCGGCTTCGGGGTGGGGTGCCATGATCTTCGGGTCCTTACTCAGAAGACGGTGAGTGCAAGTCTTCAGGGCGCGGGGCTGTATCGATATGCGGCTCCGCCGCGTGGGCGCGACCAGCCACGACGAACGCGCAGCCCGCAACGAACAGATCCCGGCAGACGCTCACGCCCCCCAATCGGCCTGCCGACCACCGACCCGCTCAGCAACAGTCCGCTCGCCCCACCCGGACAGGGCATACGCACGGACGGGATCGCGATCCAGCCCCATCTCTTCCCGTACGTCAGCCAACAACGGCCGCACATCGGTGTTGTACGCGTCCATCAACACCGCGTTGGCCCCCAGCACATCACCGGAGGCCTGCGCCCCGGCCAAGGCCAACCGGTCGACCAGCAAAGCCTTGGCGGTAGCCTCTTGCACATTCATCACGGAACGGATGATCGCCGGAATCTTCGCCTCGACGTTGTGACACTGGTCGAGCATGAACGCGACCTCCGGCCCGAACCCACCCCCACGCACCACCTCGTACATGATCCGGAACAGCTGGAACGGATCCGCCGCCCCCACCATCAGGTCGTCGTCCGCGTAGAACCGCGAATTGAAGTCGAACCCCCCGAGCTTCCCCTCCCGCAACAGCGTGGCGACGATGAACTCGATGTTGGTCCCTGGCGCATGGTGCCCCGTGTCCACCACGACCTGCGCCTTGGGCCCGAGCTTCAGACAGTGGGCGTACGCCGTGCCCCAGTCCGGGACGTCGGTCGTATAGAACGTGGGCTCGAAGAGCTTGTACTCCAGCAGCATCCGCTGCCCCTCGCCGAGCCGCTCGTACACCTCGGCCAGCCCCTCGGCCAGCCGGTCCTGCCGTGCCCGTACGTCGTCCTGCCCCGGATAGTTCGTACCGTCCGCGAACCACAGCTTCAGGTCCTTCGACCCGGTGGCGTCCATGATGTCGACGCACTCCAGCAGATGGGCGACGGCCTTGCGCCGCACCACGGCATCCGGATGGCAGATGCTGCCGAGCCGGTAGTCGTCGTCCTGGAAGGTGTTGGAGTTGATCGCGCCGAGCTTCAGGCCGCGTTCCTCGGCGAACTTCGCCAGGGCCGCGTAGTCCTCCACCGTGTCCCACGGAATGTGCAGGGCGACGGTCGGCGCGACGCCGGTGAACGCATGCACCTGCGCGGCGTCCTCCAGCTTCTCCCGTGGGTCGCGCGGCACGCCCTGCTGGGCGAACACCTTGAACCGGGTCCCCGAGTTCCCGTACGCCCACGACGGCGTCTCGATGGCCTGGGTCTTCAGCGCGGCCTTCACGGCGGCGAGGTCGGTCACTTCAGGGCTCCTGAGGTGTCGGTCGGAACGGCTGAGTGTGTGAAACGATTCAGGATCGCAAGCTATGAGCCCTCCCGAGGGGGTGTCAAGCCATCCGGTCATCCGTGTCTCCCGTGGCGCGACCACGACCTTCTACTATCGACGTACTTTCGACAAGCCCCATTGACGCGACATGGCTGCCGTGCCTAACGTCCCGGCATTCTGGTTGAAACCTTTCACGAAGGGGCGCTGATGCAGCGCGTGTGCTTCCTGCTGAAGGTCCGGGCGGACCGGCTCGACGAGTACCGTGGGCGGCACGCCGCCGTCTGGCCGGAGATGCTCGACGCGCTCTCCGCCACCGGCTGGCACAACTACTCGCTCTTCCTGCGCGAGGACGGCCTGCTCGTCGGCTATCTGGAGACCGAGGACTTCGTGGCCGCGCGGGCCGGCATGGCGGCGAGAGATGTCAACGCCCGCTGGCAGGCCGAGATGGCGCCGTTCTTCGAGTCGCTGGACGGCACCGGACCCGACGAAGCCATGAAGCCCCTCACCGAAGTCTTCCACCTCGCCTGAACCCGGAGGGTCCCGCTGATGACAGGACGCCCCTCGGTCGTCATACAGGGCACCAGCCAACTCGACGCCCGAGCCGTCTACTTCGTGTCCTACGACGGCCTGGTCAACAACAACTCCTTCCAGAAGAACGGCCTGTTGACCCACGGGGGACATCAATACGCCGTCTGGTACACCGCGACCCGCCATGCCGTCGTCGCCCGCCGGGTCCTCGGCGGCTCCGCCTGGTCGACCGTCACGCTTGCCCACACCCTCAAGAGCGACGACTCCCACAATGTGATCTCCATGGGGGTCTCGCGGACCGACGGCCGGCTGCACCTCGTCATGGACGCGCACAGCGACGGCTTCTTCTACGTCAAGTCGGTCGCCGGACTCCTGGACCATCCCGCCTCCACCTCCTGGACCCCGTCCGTCTTCGGCGCCGTACGGACGACCCTCGACGGGCTCGCCCTCACGTCGCGGTTCACCTACCCCCAGTTCGTCCCGACACCCGAGGGCAGGCTGCAGCTCAGCTATCGCGTCGGCATCTCCGGCGACGGCCGCAACGCGCTCACCGAGTACGACGGTTCGGCCTGGACCGCGCTGGGGGAGTGGAGCGGTTCCACCGGCACCTACACCGGCGCGCACGGCTCCAGCGACGCCCGCAACATGTATCTGCACGGCCTCGACTACGACGCGGCCGGCCGGCTGCACGCCTTCTTCACCTGGCGTGAGCAGAACGCCGCCGTGACGGGTGCCGACGGGGGGATCACCAACCACGACACCGGCTATGTCCACTCCACCGACCGTGGTCGTACCTGGCGCACTGACGCGGGTGCCCTCGTGGGCACCACGGGGACCCCGGACACCGTCACGGTCACCGACCCCGGCCTGGTGGTCGACTCCATCGGCCCCGACCACGCCCTGATGAACCAGGAGAGCCAGGCCGTCGACTCCACCGGCCTGCCGCACGCGATCATCAGCCATGTCCCCGCCCGCTTCGGCCCGTGCGGCGCGGACTACGTCGCCGACCGCACGGCGAACGGCCGGGCCTTCCATCTCCGCAAGGACTCCTCCGGAACCTGGCGGAAGACCGAGATCCCCGTCGTGCCGAGCTCCAGCCAGCGCACCAGACTGGTCCTGGACCGGTACGACAACGCCTATGCGATCTTCCCCTACGGCCGGATCGCGGGTGCCTCGAAGTCCTCCGGGTACACGGACTGGGCGCCGCTGTACTACGGCAGCGACCTGAACGCGTTCGGGGAGGTCGTGATCGACGAGACACGGGTCGCGGCGGACAACGTGCTGTCGTTCATGTACCAGGAGAAGTCGGTCGGCACGACCCCCTCGGCACTTCATGTCGTGGACTTCGCACTCCCTGCCTGACCGGTCTGTTCCGGGCAGTGATGGCGGTAATGTGAAGGCCTCCCCGCCGCCCCTCGTTCACCAGGAGGTCTCTGCCCGATGGCCCAGTCGGTGGGTATCAAGGACGTCGCCCGCGCCGCCGGAGTGTCGGTGGGCACCGTCTCGAACGTCATCAACCGCCCGGATTCCGTCGCCGGCGAGACCCGGGCGCGCGTGCAGTCGGCGATCGACCGGCTCGGCTACGTCCGCAGCGAGTCCGCGCGTCAGCTGCGCGCGGGGCGCAGCCGGATCATGGGCCTGCTCGTCCTCGACATGGGCAACCCGTTCTTCGTCGACGTGGCGCGCGGCGCCGAGCGGGCGGCGCGGCAGGCCGGGCTCGGCGTGATGGTCTGCAACAGCGCGCAGGACGCGGGCGAGGAGGCCGAGTATCTGTCGCTCTTCGCCGAGCAGCGGGTGCGCGGGGTGCTGCTCACCCCGGCCGACGCGACCGGGCGCAACATCGAGTCGTTCCGCCGGCACGGCATCCCCTTCGTACTGGTCGACCGGGTCTCCGAGGGCACCACCGAGTGCTCGGTCTCCGTCGACGACGTGGCGGGCGGCGCCCTGGCCGTGCGCCACCTGGTGGACGCCGGGCACCGCTGCGTCGCGTACGTCAGTGGCCCGCCCGGACTGAACCAGGTCCGCGACCGCCGCACCGGCGCCCTGAACGCGCTCGCGGAGGCCGGGCTCGGTCCACAAGCCCTGCGCGAGCTGCCCACCGAACACCTCGACGTCGCCGCGGGCCGGGACGCCGGCGCCCGGCTCCTCGGGATCGCCGAGCGCCCGACCGCCGTCTTCTGCGCCAACGACCTGCTGGCGCTTGGTG
Source organism: Streptomyces sp. HUAS 15-9 (assembly GCF_025642155.1). NCBI lineage: Bacteria > Bacillati > Actinomycetota > Actinomycetes > Kitasatosporales > Streptomycetaceae > Streptomyces > Streptomyces qianjiangensis. Next base: position 7,894,575 of record NZ_CP106798.1, read on the forward strand.
TTCTGCAGGCCATGTACGCGGCCGGGGTCACCGTGCCCGACGACCTCGCGATCGTCGGCTACGACGACATCGAGTTCGCGGCCGCGGCCGCCGTCCCGCTCACCTCGGTACGGCAGCCCGCGGTCACCATGGGCGCCCTCGCCGCCGAACTCCTGCTGGAGGAGACCGAGACGCAGAACGCGCCGGGGGCGCACGAGCATCGGCGGGTGGTGCTCCAGCCGGAGCTCGTGGTGCGCCGCTCGAGTCTCGCGGCCCGCTGATCGCGGAGTCAGTAAGAATCCTTGATTCACGAGGGGGCCGAGTCACGATCCCGGGGGTCGGACGGCGGACGGACATGTGCTGAACTGGGACGCGACCATCCGTCCGTCCCGGGAGACCTGTTGAGCCTCAGCTATCGCCAGCCCGGCGTCGTCCTCACCGACCGCCACTTCACCGTGCCCCTGGACCACGCCGACCCGCAGGGCGAGACGATCGAGCTCTACGCCCGTGAGGTCGTCGCCAGTGACAAGGCGCGACAGGACCTGCCGTGGCTGGTCTATCTCCAGGGCGGTCCCGGCTATGGGGCGAATCGTTTCGTCGGGCGGCAGGCCTGGCTCGACCGCGCCCTGGACGAGTACCGCGTCCTGCTCCTCGACCAGCGCGGCACCGGCCACTCCACGCCCGCCAACCGGCAGACCCTCCCGCTGCGCGGCGGCCCGGCCGAGCAGGCCGACTACCTCGCCCACTTCCGTGCCGACTCGATCGTCCGCGACTGCGAGCTGATCCGCGCCCGGCTCACCGACGGCGCCCCCTGGACCGTCCTCGGCCAGAGCTTCGGCGGCTTCTGCACGGTCAGCTATCTGTCCCTGGCCCCGGAGGGCCTGGCCACCGCCGTGATCACCGGCGGCCTGCCCTCCCTCGACGCCCACGCCGACGACGTCTACCGGGCCGCGTACCCCCGCATCGAGCGCAAGGTCACCGCGCACTACGCCCGTTACCCGCAGGACGTCGAGCGCGCCCGCCGGATCGCCGACCACCTGCTGACCCACGACGTCGTCCTGCCGAACGGCTACCCCCTCACCGTCGAGGCCTTCCAGTCCCTCGGCCTCATGCTCGGCGCGAGCGACGGCAGCCACCGCCTCCACTACCTCCTGGAGAACGCCTTCGTCCGCACCCCGCACGGCACCGAGCTGTCCGACGCCTTCCAGGAAGAGGTCCAGGGCCTCCTCTCCTACGCGGACCATCCGCTCTTCGCCCTCCTCCACGAGCCGATCTACGGCCAGGACACCCGCCCCACCGCCTGGGCCGCCGAACGGATCCGCGCCGAGTTCCCGCAGTTCGACGCCCCCAAGGCCCTCGCCGGCGACGCACCGGTGCTGTTCACCGGCGAGAACATCTACCCCTGGATGTTCGACAGCGACCCGGCCCTGCGCCCCCTGCGCGACACGGCCCACGCGCTGGCCGCCCGCACCGACTGGCAGCCCCTGTACGACCCGGCCCGCCTCGCCGCCAACGAGGTCCCGGTCGCCGCGGCCGTCTACCACGACGACATGTACGTCGACACCGCCCACTCCCTGCGGACCGCCCGCGCGATCCGCGGGCTGCGCACCTGGGTGACCGACGAGTTCGAGCACGACGGCCTGCGGGCCGGCGCGCCGCGCGTCCTGGACCGGCTGCTCGCGCTGACCCGTGACCAGGCCTGAGCCCGAACTCAAAAGCGCTTGCGAGCACGGGAGATCGGCATAGTCTGCGCCCATGACCGAGCCGAGGATCAGTCAGCTTCAGCCCATGCCTGACGACTGGCGGCGCGCCCTGGCCATGGTGGCGCACCCGGACGACCTCGAGTACGGGTGCGCCGCGGCGGTCGCCGCGTGGACCGACGGCGGCCGCGAGGTCGCCTACGTCCTGGCGACGCGCGGCGAGGCGGGCATCGACACACTCGAACCCGCCAAGTGCGCTCCGCTGCGGGAACAGGAGCAGCGGGCGAGCGCGGCCGTGGTGGGAGTCACCACCGTCGAGTTCCTGGACCACCGGGACGGGGTCGTCGAGTACGGCACCGCCCTGCGCCGCGACATCGCCGCCGCGATCCGCCGCCACCGCCCCGAACTCGTCCTCACCCTCAACCACCGGGACACCTGGGGCGGCGTCGCCTGGAACACCCCCGACCATGTCGCCGTCGGCCTCGCCACCCTCGACGCCGCCGCGGACGCCGGCAACCGCTGGATCTTCCCCGAACTCGCCGAACAGGGCCTGGAACCCTGGAACGGTGTCCGCTGGGTGGCCGTCGCCGGCTCCAGCAGCCCGACCCACGCGGTGGACGCCACACCCGGCCTGGAGCGCGCGGTGCGCTCCCTGCTCGAACACCGCACCTACATAAGGGCGTTGACCGACGACGACCCGGAGACGTACGCACGCAGCTTCCTGACCGGGCACGCCACCGCCACCGGCGAACGCTTCGGCGGCAAGCCGGCGGTCGCCTTCGAGCTGTTCGGCCGCTAGGCCGTCAACCAACCGAACGGGGACGCAATGAACGACAGGGAACTCCTGGCCGACCGCTTCGAGGAACACCGCGGTCATCTGCGCGCGGTGGCCTACCGGATGCTGGGTTCGCTCGCGGAGGCCGAGGACGCGGTGCAGGAGGCCTGGTTCAGGCTCGGCCGCACCGATCCGGACGAGATCAGGAATCTCGGCGGCTGGCTGACCACCGTGGTCGGGCGGGTCTGCCTGGACATGCTGCGCTCGCGCGGTGCCCGCCGTGAGGAGCCGATGGACGACACGTTCGTCCCGGACCCGGTGATCCGGCCGCTGTCGCAGATCGACCCCGAACAGGAGGTGCTCCAGGCCGACTCGGTCGGCGTGGCCCTCCTGGTCGTCCTGGAGACGCTGGAACCCGCCGAGCGCCTGGCGTTCGTCCTGCACGACATGTTCGCGGTGCCGTTCGACGACATCGCGCCCGTCGTGGAACGCACCTCGGCCGCGACCCGGCAACTGGCCAGCCGGGCCCGTCGCCGGGTCCAGGGCGCCACCCCGCCGGCCGACCCGGACCTCGGGCGGCAGCGCGAGGTGGTCGACGCCTTCCTGGCCGCCTCCCGCGGCGGCGACTTCGAGGCGCTCGTCGCCGTGCTCCACCCGGATGTGGTCCTGCGCGCCGACGCGGGCGCCCTGGTGCGCGGAGCGGCCGCGTCCAAGCTGGTGCACGGGGCCAGGGCGGTGGCCGAACAGGCGGTCATGTTCTCGCAGTTCGCCGGATTCGTCCGGCTCGCGCTGGTCAACGGCTCCCTGGGACTCGTCACCGCGCCGGAGGGCAAGCCCATGGCGGTCGCGTCCCTCACCGTCGCCGACGGGAAGGTCACCGGGATGTACATCCTGGCCGACCCCGACCGGCTCGCCCGGCTCGAACTGCCTGAACTGGAGGAGTGAGGCTCAGGCGGCCACGGCCGGCGGGCCCAGGGCGCGGTGCGGGTCCACGGCCCGTCCGTCGGGGAGGAGTTCGCCGGTGTCGTCGAAGACGATGGTGCCGTTGCACAGCAGGCTCCACCCCTGCTCGGGGTGGGCCGACACGATGGCGGCCGTGTGGTGGTCGGGCAGGTCGGCGGTGGGGCACGGGGGCTGGTGGCTGCACATGGTCCGTCTCCTCGGTTCGGTCGGCTCCTGCCTGTGCGGGGTGCTCCCTCTGTGGTAGCCGAGCCTGTTTTCCGTTGTATGAGAAGACCCCCACAGGGCGGAAAACTCGTCGGTGAGTTTCCGTTCCCGGTGGGGCAGTCGGGCCTGCGCAGTCAGGGGAGGTTCCGCAGGTCAGTAGGCTGGGTGCATGCCAGACCAGATAGCCGACCGGCCCGAACTGCGCGGTGACTGCGCGCGTTGCTTCGGGCTGTGCTGTGTCGCCCTGCCCTTCGCCGCCTCGGCGGACTTCGCGGTCGACAAGCCCGCCGGAAAGCCCTGCCGGAACCTCCAGGACGACCACCGGTGCGGCATCCACGCCGGCCTCAGGCAGAAGGGCTTTGCCGGCTGCACGGTCTACGACTGCTTCGGCGCCGGTCAGAAGGTCTCGCAGGTCGTCTTCGGCGGACAGGACTGGCGTGGCGGTTCCCAGGAGCAGGCCCGGCAGATGTTCGACGTGTTCCCCGTCGTACGACAGCTCCATGAACTGCTCTGGTATCTCACCGAGGCGCTGAGCCTGCCTGCCGCCCGTCCCGTCCACGCCGAGCTGCGCGCCGCCCTGGAGAAGACCGAGCGGCTCACCGGGCAGAGCCCCGGGGAACTGGCCGTGTTCGACGTGGTTGCCCACCGGCAGGAGGTCAACGTCCTGCTGCTGCGCACCAGCGAACTGGCGCGGGCGGGCGCCCCCGGCAAGAAGGGCAAGAAGAAGGACCGTCGGGGCGCCGACCTCATGGGCGCCCGCCTCAAGGGCGCCGACCTGCGCGGCGCCAGCCTGCGCGGTGCCTACCTCATCGCCGCCGACCTCACCGGCGCCGATCTGCGCGGCGCGGACATGATAGGCGCAGATCTGCGCGACGCCGATCTCACGGACGCCGATCTGACCGGCGTGTTCTTCCTGACCCAGCCGCAGCTCGACGCGGCCCGGGGAAGTGCCGGGACCCGGCTGCCGACGTCAGTCGCCCATCCCGTGCACTGGGCAGCGCGGCTCTGACGCCGGGGCCTCGGGGACGGTCACCGGCGCGGCGGGCGCGGGCGCGGGGCGGCGCTCCAGACGCAGTCGCAGCCCCTCCGGCATCAGCGTCAGCCGCTCGGTCACCCGCAGCCGGTAGTCCGGGTCGGACACGAGGTCGTAGCGGCGCAGCAGCAGGCCGAGGACCAGGGTCGCCTCGTGCAGCGCGAACTGGCGGCCGATGCAGGCCCGTGCCCCGGTGCCGAACGGTTTGAAGGTGTGCGGCGCACGCTTCCGTACGGCTTTCGCGTCGAACCGGTCCGGATCGAACTGCTCGGCATCCGCGCCCCACACCTCGGGATCGCGGTGCAGCATCGGTGTCAGCACCAGCGCCCACCCGCCCCGCCGCATCGGATGCTCCCCGGCCAGCACCGTGTCCTGCCGTGCCTCGCGGGCGTAGGCGGGCGCGGTCGGCCACAGCCGTAGCGACTCGTCGAGCACCCGGCGCACATACCGCAACTTGGCGACCTGCTCGTATCCGGGCGCCGGGGTGTCGCCCCAGACCCGGTCCACCTCGGCGCGGGCCCGGGCGGCGACGTCCGGGTGCCGGGAGAGGTAGTGCAGGGCGAAGGACAGCGCGCCGGAGGTGGTCTCGTGCCCGGCCACCAGGAAGGTGATCACCTGTCGCCGGACGTTCTCCGGCGACAGCCGCTCCCCGGTCTCCGGATGCGCGGTGTCGAGCATCCGGTCGAGCAGGTCCCCGTCCCCGCTGCCGGACCGGCGCCGCTCCCTCACGAGGTCGTCGACGGTGCGGTTGAGGTGGGCGATGTCGGCGGCGTTGCGCCGGCCGGCCCGCCGCAGCAGCGACCGGACCAGCGGCGCGGGCACGGTGTTCAGCCGCTGGGCGTAGGTGAGCGTGCCCACCATCGCGGTGACGAAGGGATGCGGCCGGTCGCGCTCGAACGACCCGAAGTCGTGCCCGAACCCGGTGCGGGCGATCGTCTCCAGGGTCAGCTTGGTCATGTCGCCGGGCACGTCCACGGCACGGCCCGAGGCCAGCTCCCGGTCCCAGTGGTCGGTCAGCCGCCCGGCCACGGCGAGCATCATGGAGTGGTAGCCCTCCATGGCCTCGCGGCTGAAGGCGGGGGCCAGGACGTCGTGCGCCAGCTGCCAGTTGGGCTCGTGGTTGTACGCCGTGAACAGCCCGTCCCCGGCGACCGGACGCAGATTGGCGATCCCCAGCCCCACGTGCTTGGCGAACCGGGCCTCGTCCGAGATGTCGGCCGCGAGACGGGCGCCCCACACGAACACGAACTCGTTGCCGAACGCCTTGCGCCGGAAGATCGGGCCCAGCTCACGGGCGTAGCGCAGCGAATCCTGCACGGGAGTGCGCCGGTCGACACCGAGCACATCGCCCAGCAGCGGGATGCGGCGTGGCGGATGCGGAATGCGGTGCAGCTCGGGCCAGCCCTGCTCGGCGCCGCGGAAGCCCCTCGGCAGTGCTTCCCCGGCCGTCGTCGACATGTCCGTCTCCGCCATGACGCGATCTCCCTTGATCCAGCGGCAGGTTGAGCTGCGGTACCGTGTTGTACGTGGGTTCAATAGTGGGTTGAAGTCTGGCCCCCTTGTTGAACCGGCGTCAAGTAAAGTGCGGACATGGCTGCGAACCAGGGCGAGCGCACCCGCCGCAGACTCAGCACCGGGGAGCGCCGGGAGCAGCTCCTGTCGGTCGGGGCCAGACTGTTCTCGGAGAGCCCCTACGACGACGTGTGGATCGAGCAGGTCGCCGAGATCGCCGGGGTCTCCCGGGGGCTGCTGTACCACTACTTCCCGACGAAGCGGGACTTCTTCGCGGCGGTCGTCGAGCGCGAGAGCGAGCGGATGCTGCGCATGACGGCGGCCGTGCCCGGGGTGCCGGTGCGCGAGCAGCTCACCGCCGGACTCGACACCTATCTGCAGTACGTCGAGGCGCACGCCCACGGCTACCGGGCCTTCCATCGCGCCGACGCGGCCGGTGACCAGGCGGTACGGCGGGTCTATCGGCGGGCTCTGGCCGCCCAGGAGCAGCAGATCCTGGCGGCCCTCTCCGCGGACCCGGAGTTCGGCCCGCTGTTCGAGAAGCGCCCCGAGGTGCGGCTCGCGGTCCGCGGCTGGCTGGCCTTCACCACCGCCGTGTGCCTGGAGTGGCTGCGCGGCTCGGACCTGACCCGGGACCAGGTGCGGGATCTGTGCGCGCGGGCTCTGCTGGGGGTCATCGCCTGACGCCTGGCGGTGCGGGCCCGAGCGGCCTGGTTGGCATGCGCCCCGATCTTCGATAAGTTAGGCAAGGCTTACCTAAGGAGGTTTCTGGATGGGTGACAGCCAGACCTGGACGGCCGCGCCCGGGGCGGCACAGCAGGCGCGATCGGTGCTCGCCGCCGCGTGGTCCTGTGCGGTGACCGCGGAGGGCGGCCGGGAGGAGTTCGTCGGCGCGCACACCGTGACCGTGGACGGCCGGGTGATCCTGCACGTCCCCGAGGACAGTGCCCTGCTCGCGGCCGCCGTCTGCGCACCGCGTGGGGAACCGTCGGCCGTGCTGGAGTTCGCCGACGTCGCGCCCGTCCCGGTGCGCAGCCGGATCCGCGCACGGCTCTGGCTCGCCGGCTGGTTCGCCGTCGAGGACGGCCGGCTCGCCTTCAGGCCCACCCGGGTCGTGCTGCGCAGGCCCCGCGGCTCCGTGGTCGTCGACCTCGACGAGTTCACCGCCGCCGCGCCCGACCCGCTGGCCGCCGCCGAGGCCCAGCTCCTGACCCACCTCGCCGACGCCCATCCGGACGCCGTCGCGCGCCTCACCCGCCTGGTCGAGCCCGACAGCCTGCACGCGGCAGTCCGCGTCCAGCCCCTTGCCGTGGACCGACACGGGCTGACCCTGCGCATCGAGCGCGCCCGCACCCACGGTGACGTACGCCTGCCGTTTCACACGCCCGCCGATCACGTCGGGCAGCTGAGCGAACGCATGCACGCCCTGCTGGCGCAGGCCGGCGCGGCCACCTGCCCCCGCTCGCTACAGCGGCAGCGCGCAGACGGCGACCGGTGAGGAGAACGGCTCGCCCGCGAGCCGCAGTTCACCGCTGCCTGTGTCCACATGGAAGACGCTGACCGTGCCCGAGCGCTGGTTCGCCGCGAACAGCAGCCGCCCGTTCGGCGAGAAGGTGATCTGCCGCGGGAAGTCGCCGGACACCGGCACGGTGTCGAGCAGCCGGAGCCGGGCCCCGTCCGCCTCCACGGCGTAGCGCGTGAGGCTGTTGTGACCGCGGTTGGCCAGGTAGGCGTACGAGCCGTTCGCGGTCACCAGGATCTGCGCGGGGTAGCTGGTGCCCTCGCCGGTGCCCGTGGACTGCGCCTCGCCGATCGTGAGGCGGCCGGTGCGGGGGTCGTAGGCACACACCGCGACCGTGTTGTCCACCTCGTTGGCCAGATAGGCGTACCGGCCGCCCGGATGGAAGGTGAGGTGGCGCGGGCCCGCGCCCGGCCGGGTCCCTGAGCGGGCGACCTCGGTGAGCGTGCCCTTCGCGGGTTCGAGGCGGTAGCTGTAGACGGTGTCCGTGCCCAGGTCGACGGCGAGGACATGACCCCCGTCGGGGCTGGTGACGAACTGGTGCGCGTGGGGCTCCTGTTGCCCCGGGCCGGGCGCCGGGCTGGAGTGCGTGACCACGTCGGTGTGCTCCCCGAGGGCGCCAAAGGCGTCGATCGGGTGCACGGCCACACTGCCCGACCCGTAGTTGGCGCTCAGCAGCCACCGCCCGGAAGGGTGGACGGACACATGGCAGGGCGCCGCGCCGCCGGTGCTCCGGCTGCCGAGGATCCGCCGGTCGGCCAGGCGGACCGCGGTCACGCCCCCGTCCTCGCGCTCGTTCACCGCGTACAGGGTGCGGCCGTTCGGATGCACGGCGAGATACGACGGGTCGGCGACGCCGGTGAGCGTGCCGTCGCCGGTGATCGCGCCCGTCGCCGGGTCGTACGTGGCCAGCCCGATGCCCGTGCCGCCGTCCTCCGCCGAGGTGTAGGTGCCCAGGTAGAGGGGGTGCGGGCCGGACGCCTTCGGGGAGGATTCGGCGGGCGCCGGTTGCTGTGCGGCTGGTGCGTCCGTCCGTGGAGCTTCGGACGTGCCGGTCCGTGGAGCTTCGGACGTGCCGGTCCGTGGAGCTTCGGGCGCGCCCGTCCGTGGAGCCGCCGGTGCCGGGACGGCCACCACCACCGCGGTTCCCGCCAGGGCCCCGACGAACCGACGCCGACTCCAGCCGCCGCCCGCCGCTTGCGCACCACTGTCCATGCCCGCACCCTCAGGTCGTCGGCTGCCTCGGTCGTGACAGTCACCTTGGCGTGGATCCGAGGTCAGAGGCAAGAACAATGAGCGTTGCGCAGGGTGCAATGAGAGGCCGGGTGCAGTGAGACGTGGTGTCTACCACTCGCCGTCCTCCACCGGCTCGCCCGGCGCGTCCTTCAGCGGCTTCACCTGGCCGGGCGTGGGCTCCTGCCAGGACTCCAGATCGTCCCCGAGCCAGTCGCCGACCGGCTTGACCGCGCCGAGGGCGTCCGTGGGTGCGAGGTCCTCGCCGTCCTGGTCGTAGTAGTCGTACCAGGGGAGTCCCGCGCGGGTGTACGCCGCCCGGTCCACCGGCGACGGCGGCGGAGCCTCGCCCGTGATGCGGCGCCACTCCGGGGGCGTCACCAGATGCACGAACACTCGCCCGGCCGGCTTCTCGGCCCACTCCTTGAGCTTCCGGTCGTCCTGGTAGACCTCCTGGCGCATCGAACCCCCGACGCCGAGCCCCATGGCGGCGGCCATGGGAGAACGGGGCGCGGCGGCGGGCGCCGGCATCGCGCCGGGGGCGGGCGGTGCGCCGGGGGCGGGCGCGGCCATGGGCATGGCGGCGCCGTACCCGCCGGCCGCCGTGGCCCTGCTCATCCGCTCCCGGCGGATCCGCTCCTGCTCGCGCCACTCGGCGAGCGGCTCGTCCCGCAGCGGGAACGACTGCAGCTGTCCGCCGCCCCACACCTCCTCGCCGGTGACCTGCCCCTCCACCGTCGCACCCAGCCCCAGCGGCACGGCCACGAACTGGCGGACCGTCCCCTTCCCGGAGTTGATGCCGTCCAGCCAGGGCTGCCGGGGCAGTACGACATAGTTCTGCGGCCTGCGGGACAGCCGGTCGCTCCACCGCTTGCCGGACACGGCGCACACCTTGCCGACCCCGACCTGCAGCGCGGCCGGTTCCGTCGTGCCCGCGAAACTCAGCCACATCGCCTCGCGCAGATACACCGGCAGCATCACGCCGCCGCGGGCCCGCCACTGCGCCGGCACCGTGTCCGGGAAGTCGGCCACCCGCCGGACGGGGAACTCGCCCAGGCCCGGCGGCAGCGGATGCGTACCCGTCTCGGGCAGCCGCAGCGTCCGCACGAACCGCACCGCCACACCGCCCGGCAGCCGCAGCGTGTTCCCGTCGATCCGTACGCCCGTGTCACTCATCCGCGTGTCCCCCTTCGATGCCCCGGGTGTCCCGTCAGGGTTCGACGGCCCGGGTGTCCCGTCAAAGAGAACGCCCTTCGGCACCCGGGCGGTTCCGGCGCAGCTTCTCGGGCACGCCCACCCGCTCCCGCAGCCAGGTCAGACGGGGCAGCTTCGCGCTCTGCTCACCGGAGACACGGTCCAGTTCCTCCAGCAGACGGCGTGAGCGGTGCTCGGTGTCGAGTTCGTCGATCATCCGGTTCACCTCGGTCAGGACGGCGCCGTGCAGCTGCCAGTGCCGGCTGTCGCGCTCGACCTCGTCCCGCAGCAGCAGGGCGAGCTTGTCGCGGGTGGCCGCCGCCGCGTGCAGCTCCGCGCTCAGCCGCGCCTCGGCCGCGTCCGCGTTGCTGCTGAGGTCGGTGGTCACCAGCACCGCGAAGCTGACCACGGCGTCGCCGATCTCGGACAGCAGCTCCTCGACGGTCGCGCCCGCCTCCGACGCGAACAGCGGCTCGGGGTCGCGGGCCTTGGCCAGATCGGTGAAGGTGCGGGCCAGCACCCGCATCACGACCGTGCAGATCTCCAGCGTGTCCAGGCCGGTCCGCAGCACCACCCGGCGCAGCAGCCCCTCCTTGACGCGCGGATTGAGCCGCAGACTGTCCTCGGCCTGCCGCAGGGCCGCGTCCACCTCGACGATGTCGTGGTCGAGCCGGCGCGCCTCGTGCAGCCGCGCCGCCGCCACCTCCACCGGAGTACGGCCTGCGGCCTCCTCGCCCATCCGCCGCATCAGCTGCCGCACCCGCCGCGCCAGGCCCTCGACCGACTCCCCGGCCTCGTCCACCCACACCGGGGGAGGCAGCAGCAGATTGCAGGCCATGCCCACGGCCGCCCCGATCAGTGTCTCCACCACCCGGGCCCAGGCCGTGTTCCCGACGGTCGTGACCCCGAGCACCAGCATGGCGCTGATGGCCACCTCGGGCACGTACTCGTCGACGCGCACCAGATGACCCACGGCCAGCGAGGCCACGATCAGCAGCGCGAGACTCCACCAGGTCAGCCCCACCAGCAGGCTGAAGGCGATGGCGACGAGGACGCCCGCCACCACCGAGTTGACCCGGCGGATACCGTTCTTGAGCGTGGCGTACAGGGTGACCTGGACGACCAGCAGGGCGGTCAGGGGCGCGGTGAGCGGTGCGGGCTCGGGGCTCAGGCGCAGCGCGAGGACATACGCGATCGTCGCCGCGGCGGCCGAGCGCAGCGTCTGTACGACCACGGGGTCCCGGTGGCGCCTCAGGAGCCGCGCCGCCCCCGCCGTCCACTTCCGTTCCTCTTGCATCCCTTGGCCTGTTCCCGTTCTGTGGAGGCGCCGAACGTACCGGACGTGGAAGAAAGAACCCCTGGTCCGCTTAGCTCATATCGTGAACTAAGGGTTGGGTGAATATCGCGCCGAGCCCGCGAGCAGAGGTATGTTGCAGGTCGGGCAGGGTTCGAAGGGGGCCACATGGCGGGGCGGAACGGGCGCACGGTACGCGACCTCAGGCGGGGCAACCGCACGGCCGTGCTGCAACGGCTGTACTTCGACGGGCCGCTCAGCCGTTTCGAACTCGGCCCGGCGACCGGTCTGAGCTCCGGCTCGGTGAGCAACGTCGTCGCGGATCTGATCGCCGACGGGCTGGTCGAGGAGGCCGGCAGCGTCGACTCCGACGGCGGCCGCCCCCGCACCCTGCTGAGGGTCGCTCCGCACAGCGGGCACATGATCGGCGTGGACGTCGGCGAGACCCGGGTCCGGGTGGAGCTGTTCGACCTCACCCTCACCGAACTCGCCCGCGTCGAACGGCCGTTGGAGCCGCAGCGGTACGACGTCGACGTCATCGTCGGCCATGTCCGCGACGGCGTCACCGAGGTCCTCGCCGAGGCCGGGACCGATCCCGGACGGCTGCTCGGCGTCGGCGTCGGCGTCCCCGGCATCGTCGAGCACACCGCGGACCGGGGTGCCGTCGTGCACGGGCAGACGATCGGCTGGGACGCCGTACCGCTGGAGGAACTGCTCCGCTCCGGCTCCCAACTCCCCGACACGGTTCCGTACTTCATCGACAACGGGGCCAAGACCCTCGGCCAGGCGGAGATGTGGTTCGGCGCGGGCCGCGGCGCCCGTAACGCGGTCGTGGTGCTCTTCGGCTCCGGCGTCGGCGCCTGCCTCGTCACCCCAGAGGTGGAGAACGGGCGGGCCGTCGAATGGGGGCATCTGACGGTACGGGTCCGGGGGCGGCGCTGCCGCTGCGGCGCGCTCGGCTGCCTGGAGGCCTACGCGGGTGCCGAGTCCCTGCTCGAACGGTGGGAGGAGGAGGGCGGGCGCCCGCCGCAGGGCACCGACGAGGAGACCGCGCTCACCGCGATGCTGGCCGCCGCGTATCCGCCCGAGGGCACGGCCGAGGACCCGGTGGCGCTGGCCGTTCTCGAGGAGACCGCCGAGTATCTCGGGGCCGGCCTCTCCGACCTGATCAACCTCTTCCAGCCCGAGCGGATCCTGATCGGCGGCTGGGCCGGACTCCAGCTCGGCGCCCGCTTCCTGCCCGCGGTACGCCGCCACGCGACCACGTATGCGCTGCGTCACCCGGCCGAGAAGGTGACCATCGACCTGGGCCGCCTCGGCCCCGACGCGGTCACTGTCGGCGCGGCGATCCTGCCCCTGGCCGACTTCTTCGCCCGCGGCGGCCACCGCGCCCAGCCGACGACCGAGGACCGCCACCCGGCCTGGAGAACGGCACTCCAGGAACGGACACCGCACTGACCCTCCGGGATGCGAGCCAATTCCGGCAAGCAACCCCACCCGGCGCCACCGGGGCCCGCGGACCAGGACGGATCCCGCACCGAGGCCGTGACCGTACCGTCCGACTGGACCGCGCGCACTGATCGCCCCACAGGCATGCACACCGGCCGCCGACGTGGTGGCGCGGCCCTTCAGGCTCACCGACGCGTGCCGGGCCGTCAGCGCATCGGTCGTACTGGTGCGGCCGGAGACCTGGTCCGTCGGTGCCGACGAGGTCCCCGGCCGCAGCGAGCCCGCGCTTCGCGTCGGGGACCGGGCCCCGTGGGACCTGGGGCCCGCCGCCGAGCGGCCCGCCGGACATGATGGCATGTTGCCGACCATGGCTTCCCGCACGTTTGTCGGCCTGCTCGCGCCTTGGGCCGTCGGGCTTGCCCACGCGTGCCGGGCCGCCGACGTACGGGTCGTGGTGGTGCGGACGGGGACCTCGTCCGATGGTGCCGACGAGGTTCCCGTCCGCACCGAGGCCGCGCGCAGCGCCCCGCGCGTTTGGCAGCCCGCCCACGCGGTACTCGCGTACCGCTCGAACCGACGCGAGGGGAGTACGTCGTGGTCGACCGTCGCCGCCGCGGGCCCGTTCCGCGTGACATGCAGGATCAGCAGGCCCGCACCGGGGAGGACCCTTGGGAGGCCCGCCCGAAGCAGCCGACAGGCGACCGTGCCGGGGAGGACGTCCCCGACACCGACGAGGCCGGCACGGGGCGGCGGGGTGCACCGCGCTCGGGCTCGGTGCACCCCGAACACCCCGTACCGGACGAGCCCGCCGACTGAACTCCGCGTCGGGGTCCGCCCCTTGACCTCCGAGGTAATCGACGCCCGCCACGACTCCCGCAAGCATGGACGACGTACCCAGTCAGCCGCTCGACCAGCGGATTCCAGGAGGACGTCCCATGCCGTACTTCGACAGCCCCGCCGACGGCACGCGCCTGCACTACGTCGACTACGGCCCGGCCGACGGCCCGGTCGCCGTCTTCGTCAACAGCGCCTACCTCGGGACCGAGATGTGGGAGCGGCAGATGCTGCCGCTGGCGCGGGAGGGCCACCGCTGCGTCGGTCTGGACCGGCGCGGGCACGGGCGGTCCGACGACGTGTGGGACGGCTACGACCTCGACACCCTCGCCGACGACCTGCACGCCCTCCTGGACCATCTGGATCTGCGCGCTGTGACCCTGATCGGCCACTCGCTGGGCAGTGCGGAGATCGTGCGCTGTCTGACCCGGCACGGCGCCGGACGGGTGGCCCGCGTCGCCCTCGTCTCCGGCATCGCACCCGGCGTCGTGCGCTCGGCCGGCAACCCGGACGGCTGGGACCCGGAGGCCATGCGCACGGGGACCGAGACCTTCCTGCGGGACCGGGCGGCCTTCTTCGACGACCCCGACGCGGTACGGGACTTCTTCGCGCTCGGCCGGCCCGGCGTCGAACTGTCACCCGCCTACGTCCGCCATCTCAAGGACCGCTGCATGGTCGCCACGGCCCGGGCGGCGAGCGCCGTCCAGGAGACCATCGCCACCGTGGACGTCGCCCCCGAACTGGCCGAGCTCGACCTGCCGGTGCTGGTCCTGCACGGTTCGCTCGATGTCTCCGCGCCCCTCGAACTGACCGGCCGGCGCAGCGCGGCACTCGCGCCGGACGCCACGCTCAAGGTCTACGAGAACGCGGGCCACGGACTGTTCGCCACGCACGCCGGCCGACTCACCGCGGATCTGCTGGAGTTCATGGCCGCGGAGGAGACGGCCCGAACGGTGAAGACGGCCTAGCCGGCGAAGGCGTTCACCCCCGTCAACTCCGCCGACAGCGCCCACAGGCGGGCCGCCTGCTCCGGATCCGTCGCCCAGTCCATCACACCGGTCCGCTCCCCGTCCGCGGGGGCGGGCTCGGCGATGTCGCAGTCCTCCAGGTACACCCCGCCCATGCCGTCCAGCTGGGGCGAGGTGGCCGCCCACACCTGGGTGGCCGCACCCTGCTGCGGGGTCTTGAAGCCCTCGGGGTTCAGTGGGTTGCCCTGCTCGTCGATCCAGCCGCGCTCGACCATCTCCGCACGGGGCAGATGCCGCTGCAGCGGGGTGATGATGCCGCCCGGGTGCAGCGAGAAGGCCCGTACGCCGAAGTCCCGGCCGAGTGTGTCGAGGTGCACGGCGAACAGGGCGTTCGCGGTCTTCGCCTGCCCGTACGCCTCCCACTTGTCGTAGCCCCGCCGCCAGTGGATGTCGTCCCAGCGGATGCCGGAGAAGTGGTGGCCGCGGGAGGAGACGGACACGACCCGGGCGCCGCCGGGTGCGATCGCCGGCCACAGCCGGTTGACCAGGGCGAAGTGCCCGAGGTGGTTGGTGGCGAACTGCGCCTCCCAGCCGGGCCCGACCCGGGTCTCCGGACAGGCCATGATCCCGGCGTTGTCGATCATGAAGTCGATCTGGCGGCCGGAGGCCAGAAAGCGCTCTGCGAAGTCGCGCACGCTGTCCAGGTCACCGAGGTCGAGCTCGTCCAGCTCGACACCGTCGATCCCGGTGAGTGCCTCGCGTGCCGTGTCCGGGCGGCGCGCCGGTACGACGACATGGGCGCCCGCACCGGTGAGCGCGCGGGTGGTCTCCAGACCGAGGCCCGAGTAGCCGCCGGTGACGATCGCGATGCGTCCGGACAGGTCGATGCCCCGCAGGACGTCCTCGGCGGTGCTCTCGGCGCCGAACCCCGAACCGATCTTGTGCTGTGCAGTAGTGCTCATGTCCGGAACGCTACGAATTGGAGTGCGCTCGAAGTCAACTCGAAGCCAACGTGGAAAGCCCCGACCGCGACGGGGGTATCACGGTCGGGGCGGCTGAACGGTGGGCACGGACGGCGGTCGCCTCTCGGCGAAGGGCCCGGGGACGCTGTCCCATCCACCCACGGCTGGTTCAACGGGCAACCATCCATGGGTGTTCCGGCCGGCTCGTTCGGCGGTGATCTGTGTCACTGCACCCGCGCAGGCACCCGGCCCTCCCGGGTCCAGGCCAGCAGCTCCGGGGCGGACCACGTGGTCACCACCCGCTCGGCGGGCACCCCGCACTCCTCGGCCCGGGCACAGCCGTGGATCTGCCAGTCCAACTGGCCCGGCGCGTGCGCGTCGGTGTCGATCGAGAACAGGACACCCGCGTCGACGGCCCGCCGCAGCAGCCGCAGCGGAGGGTCGAGCCGCTCCGGACGGCTGTTGATCTCCACGGCCGTGCCCGACTCGGCGCACGCGGCGAACACCGCGTCCGCGTCGAACTCCGACTCCGGCCGCCCCCGCCTCGTGACCAGCCGCCCCGTGCAGTGCCCCAGGATGTCCGAGAGCGGGTTGCGTACGGCGGCCAGCATGCGGCGGGTCATCGAGCGGGCGTCCATCCGCAGCTTGGAGTGCACGGACACCACGACCACGTCGAGCCGCTGAAGCAGCTCCGGCTCCTGGTCCAGCGAGCCGTCCTCCAGGATGTCGCACTCGATGCCGGTGAGCAGCCGGAACGGCGCCCAGGTGGCGTTCAGCCCCGCCACCACCTCCAGCTGCTCGCGCAGCCGCTCGGGCGACAGCCCGCGGGCGACGGTCAGTCGCGGGGAGTGGTCGGTCAGCGCCGCCCACTCGTGACCCAGGCGCTCCGCGGTGCGCCCCATCTCCCCGATCGGGCTGCCCCCGTCGGACCAGTCGGAGTGCAGATGACAGTCCCCGCGCACCTGCTCCCGCAGCCGCTCCCCGCCCCGGACGAGCGGGCCCCCGGCCTCCTCCTCCAGTGCGCGCAGATACTCGGGCACCTGCCCGGCCAGGGCCTCGCGCACCACCTGCGCGGTCTTCGGGCCGATGCCCTTGAGCGACTCCAGCGTCCCGGTGGCGGCGCGCTCGGCCACCTCGCCCTCGGGCAGTGCCGCGAGCACCCCGGCGGCGGTGCGGAAGGCACGTACCCGGTACGTCGGTGCCTGGGACCGCTCCAGCAGGAAGGCGATCCGGTCCAGAGCCTCGACGGGATCCATCGCCACCTCCACCTCCAGGGTTCCCCAGCGTCGACGGAGCCGCAGGACGGAGGGCGGGGGCCGGTCCGCCCCTGGTCAGTGACGTGCGTCACTCGCTCTCGCCGGTTGCGTTCTACGCTCTATGCATGACCGAAATAGGAGCCCCGCACATCTCCCACCCGCGCGTGATGGTGCTCGGGGTGATGACCGGAAGACCCGGCACCCCGCCCTTCCGCATCGTGGAGATCGACGGTCAGGTCGTCGCTGAGGCGCACGCCATCACCGACGTCCTGGAAACCGCCGCGGCCTTCGGTATCACCGTCCATGACCTGGACGACCCCGAGGTGATCCGCTGGGTGGGCGGCGACAAGTTCACCTGGGTGCCGCGCCACTAGACGCAGCCCCGGCACCCTCAGCCGACCGTCCACTTCTGGTTGGCGCCGCCCGTGCAGGTCCAGATCTGCAGCCGGGTGCTGTTGGCCGGATTGTTGCCGGTGACGTCCAGGCACTTGTTCGCCTGGGGGTTCACGATGTCGTGCCCCGCGGAGACGGCCCACTTCTGGTTCGGTCCACCGGTGCAGTCCCACAGCTGGACCGTCGAGCCGTCCGCGGTCCCGTTGCCGGTGACGTCCAGGCACTTGCCGAGCGCACGGAGGGTGCCGTCCGAGCCGACCGTCCACTTCTGCGCGCCGGTTCCGTTGCAGTCGTAGAGCTGTACGGGGGTGCCGTTGGCGGGGTTCGCCCCGGCCACGTCCACGCACTTGCCGGCCAGCCCCCTGATCGCGACCGCGGAGGCGGAGTCGCCCGTCGTCACCGAGACCGAGTCAACCACCAACTGCTGCGGGAAGACGGTGGAGCCGTCCGGGTCGCCGGGCCAGTAGCCGCCCACGGCCAGGTTCAGGATCAGGAAGAACGGCTTGTTGAACACCCAGATCCGCCCGCCCAGGTCGGCCGGTGTGCGCCGCTGGTAGACGTTCCCGTCCACCGACCAGGTGATCGAGTCGGGCGCCCAGTCGACGGCGAAGGTGTGGAAGGCGTCCGCGAAGGACTGGCCGCCGGGCAGCGAGTAGGCGGCACCGATGCCGCCCGAGCCGGAGTAGCCGGGGCCGTGGATGGTGCCGTGGACGGTCGAGGGCTCGTGGCCGACGTTCTCCATGACGTCGATCTCGCCCGAGTCGGGCCAGTTGACCGGTGTGCCGAGCATCCAGAACGCGGGCCACATGCCCTGTCCCCGCGGGATCTTCATCCGGGCCTCGACATGCCCGTACTGGGCGGTGAACTTCCCTGCGGTGTTCAGCCGGGCCGAGGTGTACTGGCAGCTGCCGTACCAGCACCGGTAGCCGGCCGGGTTCTCGCGCCGGGCGGTGATCACCAGATGGCCCTGGCCGTCCAGGGCCGCGTTCCTGTTGCCCGCCGTGTAGTACTGCCGCTCGTGGTTGTTGACGTTGTCGCCGGTCTCGGTCTGCCACTTCGAGGAGTCGGGCGCCGCGCCGGCCGGCCCGTCGAAGGAGTCCGAGAAGGTCACGGCGGCGGCGGAGGAGGCGTGGGAGGTGCCGGAGGTGTCCGCCTGCGCCGAGCCGATCGTGGCGGACGCGACCAGGGCGGCGGACAGGGCGGCGAACAGATGTCTGCGGAGCGGGCGTGGGGAGGCCATGGCTCTCCATTCCGGTGGGGGGCGGACGGGTCGCCACTTGATTTAAGGAGTGAGATAAGAGCGCGTCAAGAGTCTGGTCCGGACCAAATTCCGTGATCACTGTTTCCGCTCCCGCGTATGCACCCATCGCCCCAGTCGCCGTCCCAGAAGCAGGTAACCGCCCAGCGCACCCGCGGTGTTGAGGATGACGTCATCGATGTCGAAGGCGCGACCGGTCACCAGCGCCCCCTGCGCCAGCTCCACCAGCAGCATCACGATCACGGTGAGCAGCAGAACCTGCAGGATGCCGCGCGCCCGCGGCGCCAGCACCGGCACCAGCACCCCGAACGGGACGCCCAGCAGCAGGTTCCCGCCGATCTGCCTGACGGCGTCGCGCAGCCCCGGCTGGTCCAGATACGCCCTGAGTGAGCGGCCCGGATGCAGATTGCTGTGCGTGAGCGGGACCGATGCCGGGGACGGCTGCAGGGTGAGCCGGGCCAGGACGACGGCGAACGCCACCATGAAGACGAACGCGCACACCATCGCGAGCAGCCGTAACGGGGTGGGCAACGCGCGACGAACGCCTTTGGCCGTCCGCTTCGCCTTGCGCGGGCTCGGGGCGGTGCGGGCCATTGGTTCCTCCAGTCTTGAACCTCCCCGCGTGGTAAGGCGGTTACCCCGAGGAGGTGGAGAGGATGCCGCCGACGGGGCGGGCGGTGGGCGCACGCCCCCGTTTGCGCTCGCGCCCCCAGGGCACTCGACCCCAGGCCCGCGCGCCGCCGATCGCACCGGCCCCGGCGGTGCTTGGATGCCAGAAGCGGCGAATCGGACATCATGCCGCGCGCGAGTCGAACAGGGCCCGAGGAGGTGGCGCGTGAACCGGCGTACGGCACTCCTCGCGGGGAGCGAGCTCCTGGCCTGGTGGGCCGGCCTCGCCCTGCTGTGGCTGGTGCTCATCAGCACGGTCGACACCCTGGAGCGCGTGGTCGCAGCGGGCGCCGCCGCCGTGGGCGCACTCGCGGCACGAGCCGGGCGACGGGCGGTGACCTGGCGGTGAACGGCTGGATCCTCGCGGGGACGGTGGTGCTGGCCGGCGGAGCAGGCGCGGCCGTATGGGGTGTGTCGACCGGTCCGCTGCGGCGCCGGGTCGTGGCCCAGAACCTGTCCACGTCGGTGGTCTGCCCGAGCCTGCTGCTCCTGTCCCAGGGCTACGGCCGCCCGGCGTACGTCGACCTGGCTCTCCTGCTCGCGCTCCTCGGCCCGGTCGGCACGCTCGTCTTCGCGCGGCTGCTCGCCGCTGAGCTGGAGCGCGATCCTGCCAGTGCCTGGGGGCCGACCTTCGCCGCCGCGGGGCTCGGCACGCTGACCGTCCTCGTGCTGTGCGTGGCCGTCGGACCCGGCCGGGCGATGGTGAAGCTCCTGGTCGTCGGTGCGCTGCTGGTCGGCGGCAACCTCGTCGCCTCACGGGCGTTGTCCGGCGGGTTCCGGGGGGTCCGCCGTGGCTGACGCGGTCATCGTCGTCGCTCTGCTGCTGGTGGCCGTCGCGGCCACCGCGGCCGTGGTCACCCGCGATCCGGTCCGCCAGGCCCTGGTCCTGTCCGTCCTCGGGGTCGTGCTCGCCGTCCTGTTCACCGTCCTTCAGGCCCCCGACGTCGGTCTGTCGCAACTGGCCGTCGGAGCCGCTCTCACCCCGCTGCTGATCATGCTTTCGGTGCGCAAGGTGAAACGGCACGCACGGTCGAAGGACGGCGAACGATGAGCCGGCGCGCCCGGCTGTGGGTTCTCGGCTTCGGCGGCGTGGGCCCGGCCGTCCTGCTCGTGGCCGCCTGCCTGGACCTCCCGCCCTTCGGCGGCCGTTCGCATCCGTACGGCGATCGCGCCGTCCGCGCCTCCCTGGCCCGGCACATCGCCAACACCATCGCCTCGGTCAACTTCGACCAGCGCGCCTACGACACGCTCGGCGAGATGAGCATCCTGTTCGCCGCCGTGCTCGGCTGCGTGGTCCTGCTGCGGCAGACCCGCGACGAACACCGGGCCCGGCCCGAACCCGCTCAGGTCCCCCCACCGGTGCGCCGATACGCCCTGATCGTGCTGCCCGTCGCCCTGGTCACCGGCCTCTACGTCGTCGCCCACGGCCAGCTCAGCCCGGGCGGCGGCTTCCAGGGCGGGGTCGTCGCCGCGACCGCCCTGCACCTGCTGTACCTGGGTGCCGACTACCGCGCCCTGGAACGCGTCCGCCCCGTCGGCGTCTTCGAGGTGGGCGACTCGCTCGCCGCCTCCGCCTACCTCGTGCTGGGCCTCGCGGGCCTGCTCGCCGGGACCGCGTTCCTCGCCAACACGTTCCTGCCGTACGGCACGTTCAACACGCTGTCCTCCGGCGGCACCGTCCCCCTGCTGAACGCGGCCATCGGCATGGAGGTCGCCTGCGCCGTCGTCGTCCTGCTCGCCCGGTTCCTGGACCAGGCGGTCGAGATCGAGGAGGAGAACGGGAGATGAGACCGTTGTGACCGCCGTGCTGCGCGTCCTTCCGTACCTGGTCGCCGTCTGGATCTTCCTGACCGGCTGCTATGGCCTTGCGACCAGCCGCAATCTGATCCACGCCGTCGGCTGTCTGGCCGTGTGCCAGTCCGCCACGTATGTGCTGCTGCTGTCCGTGGGGTACCGCGACGGCGGCACCGCACCGGTCTTCTCCGACATCGCGCCCGGATCACGACCGGTGGTCGACCCGGTCGTACAGGCTCTCGCCCTCACCGATGTCGTCGTCGGTGCCACGGTCACCGCGCTGCTGCTCGCCCTCGTCCTGCAGATCTCCAAGCGGCACGGCACCGTCGACCCCGATGAGCTCTCGGAGCTGCACGGCTGATGCATCATCTGCTCCCACTGCTCGTCGCCCTTCCGCTGCTCGCCGCCGCCCTGCTCATCGCCGCCGGCCGCCGCCTGCCCCGCGTCGCCGCGGAGACCGTCGGCTGTGCGGTCTCCGGCGGCACGGCCGGCCTCGCGCTGGTGCTTCTGGTCAACTCCTCGCCTCCGCTGGTCGAATGGGCCGGCGGCTGGGTGCCCGTGGACGGCGAGAGCGTCGGGATCGTGCTCGTCGGGGACGGGGCGGGGCTCGGCATGGCCGCGCTCGCCTCCGTGCTGACGCTGGCGGCCCTGGTGTACTCCTGGCACTACTTCGACGAGCCGCCGCGCCGCCACGCGGGCTCGTTCCCCGCCCTGATGCTGGTCTTCCAGGCCGGCATGTGCGGGTTCGCGATCGCGGGGGACCTCTTCAACGCGTTCGTGTTCTTCGAGCTGATGAGCGTCGTCGCCTACGCACTGACCGGCTACCGGGTCGACGAGGCGAGGGCTGTGCAGGGCGCGCTGACCTTCGGTGTGGTCAACTCGCTCGGCGCGTACGCGATTCTGCTGGGCATCGCCCTGCTGTACGCCCGTACCGGCGAGCTCGCCATGACGAAGATCGGGCGCGGTCTCGATGCCGCGGCCGCGCCCGGCGGGCCCGACGCCCTGGTTCTCGCGAGCTTCGTCCTCGTCCTGACCGGACTGCTGGTCAAGGGCGCCGCCGTTCCCTTCCACTTCTGGCTGCCGGACGCGCACGCCGTCGCGCCCACGCCGGTGTGCATGCTGATGTCCGGCGTCATGGTCGAGCTCGGCGTGTACGGCGTCTGGCGGGTGTACGGCACCGTCTTCGCCGGACCCGGCGGCATCCCGCCCGCCGACCTGGAGCGGACCCTGGTCGTACTCGGTGTGCTGACCGCCGCCGTGGGCGCCGTGATGTGCTGGTACCAGCGCCACATCAAACGGCTGCTGGCCTACTCGACGGTCGCGCACACGGGCCTGTTCCTCATCGCCATCGGCGTCCTCACCCCCGAGGCCGACGACGGGGCCGCGCTGTACCTCCTCGGGCACGCCGGAGTGAAGGCCGCGCTGTTCGCCTGTACGGGCATCCTCCTCGACCGCTACGGCAGCGTCGACGAGCACGAACTGCACGGCAGGGCCCGCCGACTGCGCACGGTCGGCGTGCTGTTCGCCGTCGGCGCTCTCGGACTCGCAGGGCTGCCGCCGTTCGGCACCGCCCTGGGCAAGGCCGTCACCGAGGAGGCCGTGGGCGGTCCGCTCACCGTGCTGTTCGTCGTCGCGTCCGCGGTGACCGGGGGAGCGGTGCTCCGGGTCGGTGCCCGGGTGTTCCTGGGCCTGGGGCCGAAACCCAGCACGGACTCGGCGTACGAGACCACCGGTTCCGGTGAACGGCCCGAGACCCGGCGCCGGCTGTCCCGCGTCCCCGACACCATGACCGTGGTACCGGCGCTGCTGCTCGCCGCGTCGCTGGCCGTCGGAGTGGCCCCCGGCTTCGGGGAGGCCGTGGCGCACGCCGTGAACGAGGCCGGGTCCGGGGGAGCCGTCGCCCCCGTGCACTGGACCGTGACGGGGGTCCTGTTCGGGCTGGTCTCGTCCGCGCTCGCGGTGGCGCTCGCGGCCGTGGCCGTCACCCGCCCCGCGCTGCTCGCCCCCGACGGGGCACGATGGCTGCGGCGCCTGGCGTCGGGGCACATCGGCGACTATGTGGCCTGGGTGCTGGTGGGCGCCACACTGATCGGCGCCCTGGCCCTGCCCGGTGTGCTGGGCGCCTGATCAGGACCCGTACGACACATGCACCTCCTTGAAGCCCAGGGAACCCAGCAGGCCCTGGAGCATGCCGGTGGTGTTCGTCTCGGCCCGTGCGGTCAGCCCGCTGCCCGTGGCCGCCTCGCCGATGTGGCGTACGGCGAGCCGCTGCACGGCGTGCTCGCTGTCGGGGTTGTCCGAGAAGAGGTCGCCGAGCCGGTCGATCAGGCCGCGCTGCTTGGACACGGTGTAGGAGTGGTCGGCGTCGAGAGCCGGCCTGCCGAGCCGCGCGTGCGGCAGCCGGAGGGTGGCGGAGGTGCGGTCGCCGTCGACCGACACGTCCTTCTCACCGAGCTTGCCGAGGTCGACGTACGCGTCCACGGTGCCCGCCCCGACATACAGGGTGCGGGTGCCGCGGATCGCGGACGGCAGGTACCTGGCGTCCTTCTCCAGGTCCACGACGACCTGGAAGGTGCCGGAGGCGGCGTCGTAACGGCTGATGTCCTGGATGGACTTGAGGAGCGCGGGGCCGGACCGGTCGTGCGTCTCGGTGCCGAAGAGGTCCCCCAGGCCGGGGAGCACGGCCAGCCTGATTCCCGCGAACAGCACCGCGAGCACCAGGACGAGCGCGGTCACCAGCTTTGCCCACAGGGGCATGCGTGTCGGCAGGGCCTTGATGGACGTCGTCATGTCGACGGCCCTCCTTCCTACCGTGCGCATTCCCGCCAAAACCGTTGCCAGGCCGGTGCGTTGACCGAATGGCCCACCTGACGTAGGTGCGCCGGGCGCACGGGCGGTGTCAGTAGCATGAGCCCGCAGCCCGTAATGATCATGCGAGGAGCGGATCGTGCGTGACATCGCCGTCTTCAGTGGCAGTGCCCATCCCGAGCTGGCACAGGAGGTCTGTGCGCACCTCGGCGTGCCGCTCAGCCCCACCCGGGTCAGCCGGTTCGCCAACGACTGTCTGGAGGTGCAGCTTCAGGGCAACTGCCGGGAGCGGGACGTCTTCATCGTGCAGCCGCTGGTCAAGCCGGTGCAGGAGCACCTGGTCGAGCTGCTGATGATGTGCGACGCGGCCCGGGGCGCCTCCGCGGGCCGCATCACGGTCGTCATGCCGCACTACTCCTACGCCCGCTCCGACAAGAAGGAGGCGCCCCGTATCTCCCTCGGCGGCCGTCTGGTCGCCGACCTCATGGTGGCGGCGGGCGCGAGCCGCGTTTTGGCCATGACCCTGCACTCGCCGCAGGTGCACGGATTCTTCTCGGTGCCCGTGGACCATCTGCACGCGCTGCGTGAACTCGCCGCGCACTTCCGGCAGTACGACCTCACGCGCACCACCGTGGTCTCGCCGGACCTGGGCAACGCCAAGGAGGCCGCCGCGTTCGCCCGGCTGATCGGCGCCCAAGTCGCGGCCGGTGCCAAACAGCGGTTCTCGGACGACCGGGTGAGCATCAGCTCCGTGATCGGCGAGGTGACCGGGCGGGATGTCATCGTGCTGGACGACGAGATCGCCAAGGGCAGCACGGTGATCGAACTCCTGGGAAGGCTACGGGAGTCGGGGCCGCGCTCGATCCGGGTGGCCTGCACGCACGGGCTGTTCGCGGCGGGCGCCCTGAAGCGGCTGACCGAGCAGCCGGACGTGCTGGAGATCGTGTGCACCAACACCGTGCCGGTACCGGTGGAGGACATCGAGGAGCACAAGGACAGACTGCGCGTTCTGTCCATCGCCCCGGCGCTCGCCGAGGCCGTACGCCGGATTCACAACGGTGAGTCCGTCAGCGCCCTGTTCGACGCGCCCCGGAGCGAATAGACATGAAGGACGAGAGGCAGCGGAGCCGCACTTGACATCACCCACGTGACCAGGAGGGTCGGCAGTGGCGAAGGCGAAGTTCGAGCGGACCAAACCGCACGTCAACATCGGCACCATCGGTCATATCGACCATGGCAAGACGACCCTCACGGCCGCCATCACGAAGGTGCTGCACGACAAGTTCCCCGAGCTCAACCCCTTCACGCCGTTCGACCAGATCGACAAGGCGCCGGAGGAGCGTCAGCGCGGCATCACCATCTCCATCGCGCACGTGGAGTACCAGACCGAGCGCCGGCACTACGCGCACGTCGACTGTCCGGGGCACGCGGACTACATCAAGAACATGATCACCGGTGCCGCCCAGATGGACGGCGCGATCCTCGTCGTCGCGGCCACCGACGGGCCGATGCCGCAGACCAAGGAGCATGTGCTGCTGGCCCGGCAGGTGGGCGTGCCCTACATCGTGGTCGCGCTCAACAAGACGGACATGGTGGACGACGAGGAGATCCTGGAACTCGTCGAACTGGAGGTGCGCGAGCTGCTCACCGAGTACGAGTTCCCCGGCGACGACGTGCCGGTGGTGAGGGTCTCCGCGCTCAGGGCGCTGGAGGGCGACCCGCACTGGACCGCCTCGGTACTCGAACTCCTCGACGCCGTCGACGAGTTCGTGCCGGAGCCGGAGCGCGACGTGGACAGGCCGTTCCTGATGCCGGTCGAGGACGTCTTCACCATCACCGGCCGCGGCACGGTCGTCACCGGCCGGATCGAGCGCGGCACGCTGAGGGTCAACAGCGAGGTGGAGATCATCGGCATTCATCCGCAGAAGACGAGGACCACGGTCACCGGTGTCGAGATGTTCCGCAAACTCCTCGACGAGGGGCGGGCCGGGGAGAACGTCGGCCTGCTGCTGCGGGGCGTCAAGCGGGAGGAGGTCGAGCGCGGCCAGGTCGTCATCAAGCCCGGCTCGGTCACACCGCACACGGTGTTCGAGGCACGGGCGTACATCCTGTCGAAGGACGAGGGAGGCCGGCACACGCCGTTCTTCGACAACTACCGCCCCCAGTTCTACTTCCGCACCACCGATGTGACCGGTGTGGTGACCCTGCCCAAGGGCACCGAGATGGTCATGCCGGGCGACAACACGACCATGCGCGTCGAGCTGATCCAGCCGATCGCCATGGAGGAGGGCCTGAAGTTCGCCATCCGGGAGGGCGGGCGGACGGTGGGCGCCGGTCAGGTCACCAGGATCATCACGTAGGCGGACGGGGTCACAACGAGCCGGACGTGGCCTCGGGCTGGCCCAGGGCCGCGTCCAGGGTCGGCTGCGGGGGCAGCAGCCGCGAGAGTCCGGTGAGCCGGAAGACGCGCAGGGTCAGCGGGTGGGTGCAGACCAGCTGCAGCTGCCCGTCGCGGTCGAGCACCCGGCGCCGGGCCCGGTACAGCAGGCGCAGCCCCGAGCAGTCGAAGAACTCGATGTGCCGCAGGTCGAGCACGATCCGGGCACCGGTCCGGTCCGTCACCCGGTCCAGATACGGAGCGATCTCCGTGGCCGCGGCGATGTCGATCTCGCCGCGGAACTCCAGCACCGTGTGACCGCGGTCCTGGTGGACACGCAGATGCCGGGACAGCGATGCCGGGTCCTGTCGCACGGCCGAACCACCTCCCACCCGCACCCGGAAACTGTTCCCCGCCCAGCAAGTTACCCTCGATAGAGGGAATTTGAGCATGTTCGATTGACATATGTCTTCCAGTTTGGCGCATGTCTTCCCGTGTCGCGGGTGACGTACCTCCGACAACACGCACCCGGCGCTGGTGACGGGCCCGGGAGTGCCTGGAGCGGCTCGGCGAACCGCTGAGCCTGACCGAGCTCGCCGGTCACGCGCGGATGCGCCTGCGCACCTTCGCCTGCCGCAGGCGTACCGGGATACGTTCCGGGCGACCCGCTGATCTTCGAACGTTACGGCCTGGTGCCGTGTCGTAGGACCGGAACGGGAGCCGAACCCCCGACGGGGTGGAGGTCTGGCCTCTGATGCGGCACGGCGGCCCGGCCTGCCGGTGACGCGTCACCGGCTCATGTGCAGCGCCACCAGCAACTGCCAGACCTGGTCGGCGACTTCGTCCGAGGAGGCCGTCAGGAGCCCGTGCAGCCAGTCGGCGAGCACACCGGCGAAAGTGGCGGCCACGGCCGAGGCGACCAGCGGGGCGTCCGCGGCGCCCGCCAGCTCCCGCTCGGCCAGGCTGCGGGCCCGCAGATCCCGGTGCAGGACCCGGCCCAGCGGCCCGCCGCCGCCCGGCGTGAGCAGAGTCCGGTACAGGGCCGCGTGCGGGGCGAGGCCCGCGAAGAACTCCCGCAGCGCGGGCGGGGCGTGCACCGGATCGGGGCGCCCGCGCCAGGCGTGCAGCGCGTCGACCGCGTCCCGTACGACGTCCGCGCAGGCGTCGACCGCGAGTGCCTCCAGGCCGTCGTAGTGCACGTAGAAGGTGGCCCGGCCGACCCCGGCCCGGCGTGCCAGCGCGGCCACGCCCACCTCCTGCAGGGGCCGCTCGGCGCACTCCTCCAGCAGGGCGGCGCGCAGCCGTGCCCGGGTGCGCGCGGCCCGCGGGTCCTCGGGTGCGGGCCGGGTCACCGCGCGAGGAGCACGGCGGTCAGGGCGAGCGCGCCGGGCAGCGCCTGGGCGAACAGGATGCGGCGGTTGGCCGTGAGCGCACCGAACACGCCCGCGACGACCACACACGACAGGAAGAACACCTGGACCCGGAAGCCGGTCGGATCGGCGGCGATCAGTCCCCACGCCAGGCCGGCCGCCAGGAAGCCGTTGTAGAGCCCCTGGTTGGCGGCGAGCGGCGCGGTGGCCCGCGCCATCTCCGGGTCGAAGCCGTGCAGCGCCCGGCCCGGCTTCTTCTGCCACAGGAACATCTCCAGCACCAGGATGTACGCGTGCAGCGCGGCCACCAGGCCGACCAGCACGTTCGCCACGATTTCCATGATCGGCGGACTCCTCACCCCACTCGCTGCTTGGACAGGTGTCCAATATAGTCGGACACCTGTCCAATATAGCTGGACAGGTGTCCATGAGGTCACCCCGGGTCGCCCGACCCGGTTCCGCCGCCCCTGCGGAGCTCCCGGGCGCGCAGGGCCAGCTGCATCTCGAAGCGGGCCTCCGGGTCGTGCAGCAGCCCGCCGAACAGCTCGTCCAGCTGCCGCATCCGGTAACGCACCGTCTGCGGATGCACGGCCAGCCGCCCGGCGACCTCGGGGACGCCCCGGCCGGACTGGAGCCAGCTCAGCAGGGTCTCCGCCAGCCGTTCGCGCTGCGGCGGGCGCACCTGTGCCAGCGGGCGCAGCCGGCGCTCGGCCATGGCGTCCAGCAGCGCGTCGTCGCGCAGCAGCAGAAGCGTGGACAGATGGTCCTGGCAGCGCACGATCCCGGAGTCCGCCTCGGTGGCCACGAGCACACCCCGGCGCACCAGATCCAGCGCCTCGGCCGCCCAGTGCAGCGATCTCGCCCCCTCCTGGAGCGCGACCGTCGGCCCCATCGCCGCCCGCAGTCCGTTCAGCGCCCCGGCCACCGCCCGCCCCCGGCCCGGCCCCTCCGGGTCGGGCACGACCAGCAGCGCGGGCTGCACATCGAACCGGGCCAGGAACTCCGGCGGCACGATGGGCTCCGCCCCCGACCACTGCCCGTGGTCCACCGCCACCACCGCCACGGCTCGCGGCACCGTCCAGCGCGCGGCGTGCGCGAGATCCGCGATCGCCTCGGCCGAGGCCGGGGGATCGGCGGTGAGCAGATCGACCAGGCGTGCCCGGCGCTGCTGGAGCTCACCGGCCGCGTGCAGACGTGCCTCGGTGTAGCCCGCCGTCGTCGCGGCCGCCATCTCGTCCAGGTGCAGAAACAGCGCTTCGCCGAAGGCGCCCAGCACATGGCGGGGCAGCAGGCCCTTGTCGACCAATGCGTTCACCCGGCGCCAGGTCACCCGTGCGCCCAGGCGCAGCGCCGACTGGAACGAGTCGAGGCTGCGTCCCTCCTCGGCCTCACCGCGGCCGATGCGCTGGTACGTCGCCTTCACGGGCTCCCAGTCGGTGTCCGGTTTGGCCATCCGCTCCAGGAATCCCTGCAGCGCGTGGTCCACACCGAGATGCACACCCTGCATGTAAGTGTCGTCCATCGGACGCGCGTACTCCGGGATCTCCGTTCTGATCGCCCGGACGACCTCCTCGGTGATATCGGCGAAAAATGGTCTCAGTCGGTCGGGCAGACCTGGCGGCAACGACTTGAACGGGCCGCGAATGTCGACTGCCCCCGCTGCGGCTCTCTTCGGCACGGCAGTGACGATACCGGCGAGTAACCCGTGGGGGCTCATCAATGGAAGACAGTTGTCCGGGTGCGAGTTGTCCCTCGGTGACAAGCGGGGTGTCGGTAAGTTCCCTGGTCTGTAAGGGTGTTTGTCGATTTGTGGCTCCTGTCGGAGGGTGACGGAACCCTCACGTCCGCGACTGCCTGAAGTTGATCCTTTGGGGTTCAAACCCGATAAGCTCCGGACCGGCACTGCGAGTTGACGCCTTCCTTGGATGGGCCGGCCCGTAGTGCGTACTCATGAGTGCGGCCTTTGCACACCCCCCGTTTCGATCGTGTTGCTTTCGAAGGATGCAGATGGAACTCGCCACTCCGCCACCGGCGGCGCGGGCCCCTGTCGCCTGGTACAGCTGGTGGCTGATGCCACTGGCCTTAGGAGGTGGGACGGTTGCCGCCACGTTCATGAGCTCCGAGCGAATAACCGCCGCCGTCGTCGGCGCCGCCGCGACCGCGGCGAGCTCGGTCTGCGTGCGGCTCCTGCTCCGCTCGCAGAAACAGCTGCGCCGCGCCGAGGGCAGCTTCCGCTCCTCGCAGGCCGAGCACTCCCAGCAGTGGCAGCAGCATGTCGCCACCCTGGAACGTAAGTTCAGCTCCGAGCGCGCCACCCTCGAGGCCCAGCTGAACGAGCAGGCGGCCGCCTATGAGGCCCAGCTCAGTGAGCACACCGCGGTCTACGAGGCTCAACTCGGCGACAACGCACGGGCATACGAGGAGCGGCTGGCCGAGCAGGCCAAGTCCTACGAGGCGCAGCTCACCGACCGGGCCGAGGCCTGGCAGGAACAGGCCGTGCATCTGCGGACCGCCGTCGCCCGGCTCGCCGGCGAGCAGCTGCCCGACGCCCTGAAGCGACTGCGCGCCGGTGACGCAGTCGACGACCTGCTGCCCGCGACGGACCGGTCGACGAAGCTCGACGTGGAGCTCCAGGCAGACCTCCGCAGGATTCTGCGGACCTCCCTGATCGGTGTCGAGGAGGAGTTCAACCGCTCGACCTCGGCCGAACAGGCCGTGATCAGCATCGGCAACCGCATCCACGTCCTGACCAGCAAGCTCCGTGGCCGGCTGCACGAGATGCAGGGCGAGCACGGCCGGCTGCCCGCGGTGGCCAGGGGCCTGATGGAACTCGACCAGGAGCTCGGCCCCGCCGACTCGCTCGCGGCGAGCATCGGCGTGCTGGGCGGCTCGGACCGGCCGGGACGGCAGTGGCAGGAGCCGCAGCGACTGCTCAGCGTGGTCCGCGGCGGCATCGGCCGGATCAA
This sequence comes from Streptomyces sp. HUAS 15-9, assembly GCF_025642155.1. Lineage (NCBI taxonomy): Bacteria > Bacillati > Actinomycetota > Actinomycetes > Kitasatosporales > Streptomycetaceae > Streptomyces > Streptomyces qianjiangensis. The sequence continues at coordinate 7,925,085 of NZ_CP106798.1, forward strand.
GGACTTCCATCGTGTCGAGGTACGGCATCTGCCCGAACTCGGCGTCGACGGCGGCCTGGTGGACCACCTCACGCTGATCTTCTCCCACCTGCTGGACAACGCTGCCCGTTACTCGCCGCCCACCGAGCCGGTGTTCGTCTCCGGCAAGGAGGTGCCCAACGGCGTCGGCATCGAGATCCAGGACTCCGGCAAGGGCCTGAGCGAGGAGAAGAAGCGCGAGGCCGAGCAGTCCCTCACGGGCACCGCGGCCGGTCCCGGACTCGGCGGGATCTCGGAGGACGCCAACATCGGCCTGCGGGTCGTCGGCATCCTCGCCCGCCGCTACGGCATCCGGGTCACCTTCGCGGATTCGCCCTGGCTCGGTACCTCGGTGGTCGTCGTGGTCCCGCACAAGTACTTCAGCCCCCTCGCGGCGGCCACCTCGGCGACCGCGCCCGCCGCCCCGGCCACCCCGACCGCCACGCCACCGGCGACGCCCGCACCGCAGAGTCCGGAGCCCGCCGAATCCGTGCAGGCCGACGGCACGGGCCTGGTGGACACCACACCGGGCGGACTGCCCCGGCGCAGGAGCAGGCGCCGCGAAGTGGAGGCGGAGGAGGCTCAGTCACCCCAGCCGGCCGACCGCGCCGACAGCACCAAGGTCGCCGCGGTGCCCCCGGACGAGTCCTTCGTCGGCCTGGCCGCCTTCGCCACGGCCGGACGCGAGTCGGCGGGGCCGGAGACGGCGACCGGACCGGAGACGCCGACCGCGGACCGGTCCTCCACGGAATTCGGGATTCCGGTCACTGCCGGGCATGAGTCCGCCGAGGAGGACACCCTCGGCCTGCGGCGGGAGTCCGCCGTACCGGGGACGGACGACGACCGCGCGCACGGCCGGGGAGTCGAGCCGGTGGAGGCGGCGGCCCACGACCGCGCGTCGGGCCCCGGACCCGAATCCGCCGTGGCACCCGCGCCGTTCGACGGCGGCGAGTCCACCGAGCACCGAATTGAAGAGAGCGACTAGTCCACATGACGCAACAGGGAACCGACGTGAGCTGGGCGCTCCGCGATCTGGTGGAGAGCATCCCGGAGATCCGCTTCGCCCTCGTGGCCTCCAGCGACGGCAAGGCCATCACCTCCTTTGGCGCCGAAGACCCCGACGACGTTGACCGCTTCGCGGCCGTGGTGGCCGGCCTGCAGGCACTGGCCCAGCCGGTCGCCGAGCAGTTCCCCAAGTACGCGGGCCAGTTGCGGCTCGCGATGATCGAGGTCGACGGGGGTCATCTGTTCGTCGTGCGGGCGGGCGTCGAGACGTATCTCGGCGTCCTGGCCCGTGAAGGACTCGACCAGGGCCTGCTGGGACACCAGATGAGGGACCTGGCCCGCAGGATGGGTGAGCTTCTCGGCACCACTCCGCGCCTGGAGGAGCACTCTGGATGAGTGCTCCCCGCCCGCCCACGGACCCGTCCGGACTCGAGCGCTACTACGTCCTCACCAGGGGGCGCAGCAAGCCGGGCGGGTCGGCGTCGAGCCTCGACGTGGCGACCCTCATCGTCTCCCGCACCGCGCCCTCACCGGGGATGCAGCACGAGCACGAGGAGATAGTCCGGCGCTGCCGCGATCCGCTGTCGGTGGCCGAGCTCGGCGCCCATCTCGGATTGCCCTTCAACATTCTCGCGGTGCTGTTGGCGGATCTGCTGGACGCAGGCCGTATTGAAGCCCGTGATCCCATTCCGGCGCATCACGCCGGACGCGGGCCCGACCTCGCGCTCCTCCAGGAGGTACTCAGTGGACTGGAAAGGCTTTGACCATCCCGGCGAACCCGCCGCCGGGGGCACCCGCTCGGTCAAGGTGATGATCGCCGGCGGGTTCGGCACCGGAAAGACCACCATGGTCCGCTCCGTCAGCGACATCAAGCCGCTCACCACCGAGGAGACCCTCACCCAGGCCAGCGTCGAGGACGATCATCTGATCGGCGTCGCCGACAAGGCCGAGACCACCGTCAGCCTGGACTTCGGCAAGATCAGCCTCAATGAGAGCCTGATGCTGTACCTGTTCGGGACGCCGGGCCAGGAGCGCTTCTGGTTCCTGTGGAACGGCCTGTTCAAGGGCGCGCTCGGCGCGGTGGTGCTGGTGGACACCCGCCGGCTGGCCTCCAGTTTCCGGGCGATCGAGGAGATGGAGCGGCAGGACGTGCCCTTCGTCATCGCGCTGAACATCTTCCCGGACTCCAAGCAGCACCCGATCGAGGAGATACGGGACGCCCTGGACATCTCCCCGGACATCCCCGTCGTGGCGTGCGACGCCCGCGACCGGGCCTCCAGCCGTGACGTACTGATCGCCCTGATACGTCATTTGAAGGAACGCTCCGCCATTGCACTGGAGCCCCGATGAACGATCAGAATCTCGACGGTCCCGACGCCCCCCGCGGCTGCCCGGTCGCGCACGGTTCGGGCGAACTGGCCCGGCTGTACGGGCCCGAGGCGGCGACCGACCCGCTCGGCATCTACGAGCGGCTGCGCAAGGAGCACGGCTCCGTCGCGCCGGTGCTGCTGGAGGGCGACATCCCCGCCTGGCTGGTGCTGGGCTACCGAGACAGCCGGCGGGTGCTCGACAATCCCCGCCAGTTCGCCCGGGACGCGCGGACCTGGCGGGACTGGCGGGAAGGACGGGTCGCGGAGACTTCCGCGCTGATTCCGATGCTCGGCTGGCGTCCCGACTGTGTGTCCCAGGACGGCGAGCCGCACCGCAGGCTGCGCGGCGCCGTTAGCGACGTGCTGCAGGCTGCTGCCGGCCGCGGTATCCGGCGCCACGCCACGCACTTCGCCAACAAGCAGATCGACGCGTTCGCGGTCAACGGCCGCGCCGATCTGGTGGCGGACTACGCCGACTATCTGCCGATGCTCGTGATGACCCGCATTCTGGGGCTTGCCGAGGCGGAGGGGCGTCGGCTGGTCGAGTCCTGCGCCCAGGTGCTCAAGGGCGGCGAGGACGCCGTGGTGCACGACGGCAGGATCAGGGAGATCTTCGGTGAACTCGCCGAGCGCAGGCGGTCCGAACCCGCCTCCGACCTCGCCACCGACCTGCTGGAGCATCACGCGGCTCTCGACCACGACGAGGTCGTCCACCACCTGCGCGTGGTGCTGATCGCCGCGCACGTCACGACCAACCTGCTGGCCCGGGTGCTGCAGCTGATTCTGACCGACGCCTCCCGGCTCTCCGGGCTGATCAGCGGTCAGCTGAACATCTCGGCGGTGGTGGAGGAAGTCATGTGGAACTCTCCGCCGCTGGCCGTCCTGCCCGGGCGCTTCGCCGCCAGCGATGTCGAACTGGGCGGGCACCGCATCGAGGAGGGCGACCTGCTCGTTCTCGGTCTCGCCCCGGGCAACCTCGACCCCGAGGTCCGGCCCGACCCCGGTGTCTCGGTGCAGGGCAACCAGGCGCACCTGGCGTTCGGCGCGGGCCCGCACGAGTGCCCCGGGCAGACGATCGGGCAGTCCATGATCGAGGTTGCGGTGGACGTCCTGCTGCACCGGCTGCCGGGCCTGCGGCTGGCCGTGCCGGCGGAGGAGCTCACCACGACCGCCTCCACCTGGGATTCCCGGCTGGACAGGCTGCCGGTCGAGTTCCCGGTGTGAGCACACTGCTGCCCGGTCGGAATCCCGACCGGGCAGCGCCGCTGCCGCACACGGCCGGCAGGTCGTCCACAAAGCCCCGTCCGGCCGGCTCCGCGGCGGCGACCTGGAACAGGATCGAGGCGTCAGCCGTCGAGCCAGTCGCCTGCGAGGCCCGTGGGACGGTATCCCGTGGCGTTCCAGAGGAAATGCGGGTGGGCGCAGCCGAACATGTAGGCGAGCAGCGCGGTGTCTTCCCTCCCGGTTTCAGGGTCGTACAGGGTGTAGAAGTATTCACATCCGACTGCGCCGGCGTCCTGTTGGACCTCACGAGCGCGGTCCGGGGACGGCGCGGCGCTGGATGCCTCCACGGCGGCGATGTACGTGCGGCGCAATATCTCCCATGTGCCGTCGGTGTTGCCGTACCAGGGGCCGTGCAGCGCTTCGAAGGCATGGAGCTCGGCGTCGAAGAGGGGCCATGTCCGGGGGTATTGGGCCCGGCAGCGTGCGGACAGCTCGGCGGCCCGGGTGCTCAGCGCTGGTGCGGTGGGCCGCGGGGCGATGGTGAGGGTGGTGCCGTGGGTGAGGATGCCGGTGCATGCGTTGGGCTGCAGGTCGCAGAGCGGGCAATCCTCGGCCGGGGGGAGGCCCTGGGTGATGCCGTCGAACCACAGGGCGTGGCGGCCCGTGAGCCCCAACCAGGCGACGGTGCTGGTCATCAGCCAGGTGTTCCACATCGGGGGATGCGCCTCGGGCATGCAGCCGTACTTGACGATGGCGATGGCGCAAGCAGCGTAGACGGCCTTGGTGTGGGTGGGCATGTCGGCGAGCCAGAAGTTGCTGATCTCGCCGGTGAGGGCGTCGGCTCGTACGTCGGTCATGTCGTCGATGACGCGGCACAGCAGCAGGGAGGCGAGGTGTTCTTCCTGCCAGAGTTCGGTGTCGGGTGAGACGTGCCAGAACAGGCAGTCCAGCATCTGCAGGAGTGCGTAGGTGCTCTGGCCGAGCGGGTTGGTCTGGGGGAGCACGACGCTGCCCGCGTGGTGCTGTTGGAGCCAGTACTCGTCGACGGATCGCTTATGGGCTGCGTAGAGTCCGCAGACCAGGGCCCGTGCGCTGTTGGTACTGAAACTCTCGGCCAAGCGGCCTTCGACGAGTTCGGTGAGGCGCGTGGTGTCGATGGTTTCGATCACGCGTTTGTACTCGTGGAAGAGGAGGATGTCGTCTTCGAAGCGGTCGCGGTAACCAAGGTCTCGTTCAAAGTCGTTCAGCTGCCGGGCGTAGGACCATCCGCCGGTCAGGACGCTGTCGAGTTCCCGGCGGTATGGCCAGGCCTTGACGGTGAGGGGACGACCGGCGCTCTGCCGCCAACCGTAGTCGTCCAGCGTGCGTGCGGGGGGCGTGGGCAGCCGACGGCACAGAGAGCAGTCGCAGCCGGTTGTCTGCTCCTCCTCGCGCGGCGGGGTGAACGCCCGGCTCCTCCAGGCCCCCTCCAGCATCGCGCAGGTCAGTCGGCAGACCTCGATATCGGTGCTGACTTGGGGGAAGGCTGCCTCGATCATGTCGAGGCTGGTGTCGAGGTGCCTCAACCTGGCGTAGCCCTCCTCGTCGGGCGGGAGGAACGCGCGCGACGCCAGTTGGAGGGCTCCCTCCACATGCAGCGTGGCGCTGGAGCCGGGGGATCCGAGTGCGTCCAGCCGCTGCCGAGCGGCGTCCTGACATATTCGGTACTGCTCCGTGATCCCATTGATGCGCTGCGCAAAGAGGCGGGCCAGGGCGTTCCCCGCCTCCGCGGACTGGAGCTGGGCGCTCGGCTGCGCCGGGAACAAGCTGCCGGGGGTGTCCAAGGGGAGGCCGATCCTGACGTCCTGAGGCATGCGCTTCCTTTCGGGAGACGGACCGCAGAGTCCCCCGGCCCTGCGAACGGGCGGTCGTCACGACCGCCCGCGCACTCGAACTGAGCTTCGTGGTACGAAAGTTGACCGAGAAGCGATACGAGGCTGCCCAGAGCCTAAATGATCTACACCGTGACTTGGTCGTGACGTGTGTTACTGCTTATGCATCATGAGTCGCGTATACTCGCGCGCCCCCCACATAGGTCAGCGCCACCTTCGTCTCCGCGATCGTCTCCGGCGGCCCCGCGAACGGGTCGCGGTCCAGGACCACCAGGTCGGCGAGCGCACCGACGCTCACCCGGCCGGCGTCGTCCAGATGGTTCACATACGCCGTACCCGCCGTGTACGCCGTGAGGGCCTGCGCCAGTGAGAGACGTTCACTCGGCAGGAACACCGGCTCCGCTCCACCCGGCTCCACCCGGTTGACCGCGACATGGATGCCCTGCAGCGGATCGGGGCTGCTCACCGGCCAGTCACTGCCCGCCGCCAGCCTCGCCCCGAAGCGCAGCAGCGCCCCGAACGGGTACTGCCATGCGGCCCGTTCGGGCCCGAGGAAGGGGATGGTCAGCTCGTCCATCTGAGGCTCGTGAGCGGCCCACAGCGGCTGGATGTTGGCGGTGGCGCCGAGCCGGGCGAAGCGCGGCACGTCGTCGGGGTGCACGACCTGGAGGTGCGCCAGATGCGGCCGGGTGTCGCTCGGCCCGTTCGCCGACCGCGCCGCCTCGATCGCGTCCAGTGCGTCGCGTACGGCCCGGTCGCCCAGCGCATGGAAGTGGCACTGGAAACCGAGGGCATCCAATTCGGCCACATATTTGGGGAGTTGGGCCGGGTCGACAAAGCTCCTGCCCCGATTGGCGGTGGCACAGCCGCACTTGTCCAGATACGGGTCGAGCAGCGCGGCGGTGCCGTTCTCCGCGACCCCGTCCAGCATCAGCTTCACACTGCCCGCACGGAACCGGCCGTGGCTCGACACGGCCCGCCGCTCGACGAGTTCGGGAATCTGCCCGGCCCCGCGCTCCCGGTCCCACCACAGGGCGCCGACCACCCGCGCGGTGAGCGAACCGTCCCGGGCGGCCGTCAGATACGAATCGGACGGATCGTCCATGCCGAGGAAGTCCCCGACCAGGGCGTCCTGCCAGGCCGTGATGCCGAGTGCGTGCAGATGCCGCTGGGCGTGCAGCAGGGCCGCCAGCCGGTCGGCGGCGGTGGTCGGCGGGACGAGACGTCCCACGAGCTGCATCGCCCCCTCCTGGAGCGTGCCGCTCGGCTCGCCAAAGGCGTCCCGCTCGATGCGTCCGTCGGCCGGGTCGGGCGTGTCCCGGTCGATGCCGGCCAGCTCCAGGGCGCGGCTGTTGACCCAGGCGCCGTGGTGGTCGCGGTTGGGCAGATAGACCGGCCGGTCGGGAACCGCGGCGTCCAGCAGCTCCTTCGTCGGCGTACCGCCCTCGAAGGCCTCCATCGACCAGCCGCCGCCGAGGATCCACTCCCGCTCGGGATGAGCGGCGGCGTACACGCGGACGGCGGCCAGCGTCTGTGCGGCGGTCCTCGTCCCGGTCAGGTCGCACTGGGTGAGTTCGAGCCCGGCCGGCACGGGGTGGACGTGCGCGTCCTGGAAGCCGGGCAGCAGCAGCCGTCCGGCGAGGTCCACCACCTCCGTGCGGGGCCCGGCGAGTTGGCGCACCTCGTCGTGTCCGACGGCGGTGATCCGGTCACCCGTGACGGCCACGGCGGTCGCCGTGCGGCCCTCGGGGGTGAGGACGGGGCCGCCGGTGAAGAGGAGATCAGCGTGCATGTTCTCGTTCCTTGGAGGTCAGTTGGGGGTGGCGAGCAGCTGCGGCGCGTCGGCGTCCGTGCCCTCGCCGGTGCGGAAGTACGGGGAGCGGCGCACCCACTTGGCATACGCGGCGACGACGAAGCCGGACGTGATCATCGCCAGTGGCATGAGCAGCAGGAACCAGCCGTTGTCCGCGCGGAGTTCGAGACGGTCGGTGGAGGTGTAGAAGGACCAGCCCAGATAGCCTCCGAGGCCCAGGAGCGCGGCGGCGCTCAGCGCGGGCAGCACCACCGCCCGCACGCCCTGCCAGGGGTCGGTGCGGAGCAGGGAGCGGAAGCGTACGGCGGCGGCGAGCGCGGTGAGCGCGTAGGAGAGCGCGACGACGATGCCGACGGCGTTCACGGTCGCCAGGATCATGTCGGCGAGCCGCGGGATCACCAGGGCGAGCGCGGCCACCGCGGCGGCGATCGCCCCGATCAGCAGCGTGCCGGCCGCCGGTGTCCAGTACCGGGTGCTGATCCTGGACCACACCGGGCCGACGGTACGGTCCCGGCTCATCGCGAACATGCCGCGCGCCGTGGGAATCACCCCGGCCTGCAGCGAGGCCACGGCCGAGAACATCAGGGCGACCAGCGGCAGCGCGGCCAGCGGCTGTGCGGCCAGCCGGTCGCCGAAGTACGCCAGGCCCTCGGCTCCGTGCCCGGCCAGCTCCTGCTCGGAGAGCACCCGCTGGAAGGCGACCGAGCCGAGCAGGAACAGTCCCAGCATCGTCACCAGAGTGATCATTCCGGCCCGCGAGGCGTCCCGTGGGTCGCGGACCTCCTCGTTGACGCTGAACGCGACCTCGAAGCCCCAGTAGCAGAACACCGACAGCAGCATCCCCTGCGCGAGCGCCGACGCCGAGGGGATGGCGAAGGGGTCGAACCAGGACAGGCTGAAGTCGTGCGGGCCTGCGACGATGCCGTAGCCGCAGAACCCGAGCAGCACGACGTACTCGAAGACCAGCAGGCCGGTCTGCAGCCGCGCCGCGGTGCGGATGCCGGTCACGGCGGTCAGTGTGACGGCGATCAGGATGCCGATGCCCACCGCCGTCGACTGCGCGGTCGACCCCGGATCCAGCGCGAGCCCGGCCGGCCGGTGCAGCCCGGCCTGGCCGGCCAGCTGCAGGATCGACGACCCGGTGACCGCCGTGGTGTACGCGAGGAACGCGATCGACGCCGAGAGGTTCACCCAGCCGACCATGAAGCCGAGCCACGGGTTGAGCGAACGCCCCACCCACACGTACCCGTTGCCGGCGTTGGGCTCCACCTTGTTCAGCCGGGAGAAGGCGCCCGCGATGCCGAGGATCGGCAGGAACGCCAGCAGCATGATGGCCGGCAGATGCAGCCCGACCACCCCGGCCGTGACACCGAGTCCGATGCCGATGCTGGTGGTCGCGGCCGTGCTGGACGCGGCGACGGCGACGCCGTCGAGACTCCGAGGGACTTGCGCAGCTCCTGCCGCTGGGGCGGGTAGGCGCCGTAGGGCGTTTCGGTCATGGCCAGCTCTCCGCTCGCACCGGGGGGCCTGGTCGGCCCCGGTGACCGCACATGAAACTGTCCGTGTACTTCACAGGTCAACGCTGTTGTCATAAGGTCCCCGCACACCCCAGGGGAGGCTGCCATGAGCGAACGCGTCGTTCCGCCCGCCGCCCGCCGGCGCAGACGCCCCACCAAACAGGGCGTGGTCCTGTCCGAGAGGCTGATCGTCGAGACGGCGCTGCGCCTCATCGAGGAGCACGGATCCGACGCCCTCTCCGTCCGCCGCCTGGGACGGGCGCTGGGCGCCGACCCCAGCAGCCTGTACCGCTACTTCCGGCACACCGACGATCTGATGCTCGCCATCGCCGACGAGCTCATCGGCCGTACGATGCGCAGCTGGCGGCCCACCGGCGACTGGCGCGCCGACCTGCGCGACCTGGGCCTGCGCATGCACGCGGGAGCCCTCGCGCACCCCCGGGCGGCGGTGCTCAGCTCCTACCGGGTGACCGGGCGCGTGCACGAGATCCAGGCCGTGGAGACCGCCCTCGGCGTGCTGCGCGACGCCGGCTTCCCCGACGCCGAGGCGGTACGGATCTACCACGCCTTCATCGACCAGGCGCTGGGCTTCGGCGCCCTGGATTCCGCCAATGTGTCCCTGCCGAGGCCCGTCCGGGAGGCCGAGGCGGAGATCTGGCGGGCGACCTACGCCCGGCTGCCCGCCCACACCCACCCGCACATCGCCGCCACCGCGCGCCACCTCGTGGCCTCGATGCGGGGCAGCGCGTACCCGGCCGCCCTGGACCTGCTGCTGAGCGCGGCGGCGGCCCGGCTGTCCGAAATCAGGGCGGCAGCGGACGGGTGACGGTCACACTGGTCCGAGTCCGATCGTCAGCCCCATGAGCTCCGTCCCCCCGGACCCGTCACGAGGAGGCCGTACGACGATGACCCCGCCGCCCGCCCGCACCGCCGAACAGCGTATGCAGGACACGCTCCACCGGCTGGAGCACGACGAGGACCTCTGGGTCGCCACCGCGTCCGCCGACGGGGGAGCGCCGTATCTCGTCCCTCTGTCCTTCGTGTGGGACGGCACGACCCTGCTGCTCGCCACTCCGGCCGCCAGTCCCACCGGCCGCAACCTGACGGCGACCGGCACCGCACGGCTGGGCGTCGGACCGACCCGGGACGTGATCATGATCGAGGGCGACGCCGAGCCGCTGAGCCCCGACGAACTGGCCGAGGAGGAGGCCGACCGGTTCGCCGTGAAGACCGGTTTCGACCCGCGCCGGCTCACCACCCGCTACTGGTACTTCAGGATCCGCCCGACCCGCGTGCAGGCCTGGCGCGAGGCCAATGAACTGGACGGACGCGAGCTGATGCGCGACGGGAAGTGGCTGGTGGGCGACTGAACCGGGCGGCCGGGGACAGCCGGGTGGGGTCAGGGCCGCCCCGGAAGCGGGACCTCCTCCGCGGGAGGCACCGGTCCGGGCGGTGTTCCGTCGCCGAACGGCCGGCCGCCGAGCCGCTCGCGGTGGTGCGGGGCGAGCCAGCCGGAGAGATCCGGTCCGAGGGGCACGATCCGGGTCGGGTTGATGCCGCTGTGGACCTGGTAGTAGTGGCGCTTGATGTGGTCGAAGTCGACGGTGTCACCGAATCCGGGCGTCTGGTAGAGGTCGCGGGCGTACCCCCACAGCACCGGATTCTCCGTCAGCTTCCAGCGGTTGCACTTGAAGTGGCCGTGGTAGACGGCGTCGAACCGGACCAGCGTGGTGAACAGCCGGATGTCCGCCTCCGTGACGGTGTCGCCGACGAGATAGCGCTGCCGGGCCAGCCGGTCGGTGAGCAGCTCCAGCCGCCGGAACAGCGCGGCGTACGCGACCGCGTACTCCTCCTGGGTGGTCGCGAACCCCGCCCGGTACACACCGTTGTTGACGTCCTGGTAGACCTCCGCCATCACCTCGTCGATCTCGTCGCGCAGGGCCGCCGGGTAGAGATCGGGCGCCCCCGGCCGGTGCAGTGCCGTCCACTCGGTGGCGAGGTCGAGGGTGATCCGCTGATAGTCGTTGGTGACCAGGCTCCCGCTGGGCACGTCCACGATCGCGGGCACGCTCACCCCGCCCGGGTAGCCGGACTCCCGTCGGTCGTAGGCCTCGCTGAGGTAGCGGATGCCGAGGACGGGGTCGCGGCCGTCCGGGTCGAGGGTGAAGCGCCAGCTGCGGTCGTCCTGGATCGGGTCGGCGATCGCCAGCGACAGCGCGTCCTCCAGGCCGAGCAGCCGTCGCGAGATCACGGCCCGGCTCGCCCACGGACAGGCGCGGCTGACCACCAGTCGGTAACGCCCGGCGGCCACCGGCCAGCCGTCCGCGCCGTCCGCCGTGATCCGGTCCGCGAAGTGGCTCTTGGACCGCTTGAAGGGCCGGTGCCCATAGGCGGGGTTGCCCTCACCGCTCATGCTGCCTCCTCGTCGCGGATGCCGTGCTGACCACGTTCCCCGATTTCCGCCCCCGGCACGGTGTGAGCGAGGCGGGCCGGGGCAGTCGGCGAAGGTGAGTGGGACACCTTCGGAACGGAACCGGGCGCCCGGTCGTGCGGGTCCGCCGGATGAGACCGGTCACGGCCGGCCCGATGCCAGGACCCGCGTCACCGTGCTGATCGCGCTCGCGGCCAATCTCGTCATCGCCGTCGCCAAGGCCGTCGGCGGCTTCCTCGCCGCGTCGCCCGCGCTGTTGTCGGAGGCCGCGCACTCGGTCGCCGACAGCGTGAACGAGGTCTTCCTGCTGGCGGCGCTGCGCCGCAGCCGGCGCCCGGCCGACGAGCGGCACCCCTTCGGCTACGGCAAGGAGCGGTTCTTCTGGTCGCTCCTCGCGGCCGTCGGGATCTTCGTCATGGGCGGCTGCTTCTCCTTCTTCCAGGGCTTCGAAGCCCTCCGCAACGGCGCGGAGGAGAAGCTCAGCGGTTATGTGGCGGGCCTCGCCGTGCTCGGCGTCGCGCTGGTCGCCGAGGGTGCCTCCCTGCTGCGGGCGCTGCACCAGGTCCACCGGCACGGCGGCGGCCTCACCGGGCTGCGCGACCCGGCCCTGCGCACCGTCGTGGCCGAGGACACCACCGCGGTGATCGGCGTGCTGCTCGCGGCGGCCGGCATGGCGCTGCACATGGTCACCGGGCAGGTCGTCTGGGAGGCCTCGGCCTCGCTCGGCATCGGCCTGCTGCTCGTGTACGTCGCGTACCGCCTGGGACGGGACGCGCGCGACCAGCTCATCGGGGAGGCCGTCGCCCCCGAACTGAGCGGCCGGATCCGGACACTGCTGGAGGAACAGCCGGAGATCGACAGCGTGGAGGCCCTGTTCACCATGAAGACGGGGCTCGACTCCGCCCTGGTGGCGGCCCGGGTCGACCTGGTGCCGGGCGTGGACAGCGAGCGGGTCGAGGAGGCGGCCGTACGAATCAAGCGCTTCCTCGCCCGTACGGTCCCCGAGGCCGACCGGATCTTCCTCGACGTGACGGACCGCCCGGCGGGCGAGGCAAGCGAAAGCCCCGCCGCGACGGGGGAACGCGGCGGGGCCTGACGCACGCGTGCCCGTGACGAAGCCGATTCATGCCTCCCCAATCCAAATTCTTCCGAAAGCCGACGGGCCCCGTCCGGAAAGGACGGCGGCCCGCGGGTCGAGGAGAGGAACGCGCACGGCTGGAGAGCCCGACGGCCCTCGGCTGAAGGAGGCGGCGGCCCCCGGCCGGAAGAGGGGGCGGCGCTGGCCGGAAGGTCGGCGGCCCCCGACCGGGATGGATGGCGTCCCTGGCCGGGCGTTTGCGGTGACCGGCCGGGGGAGGGCGGCCGCGGCCGGGGGATGGCTACTGGCCGGGAGAGGTGGGGTGGCCCTCGGCTGGAGGAGGTGGCGGCCATTGGCCGGGATAGGGCGGCCCTGGCTGGAAGGTCGGCGGCCCCGACCGGAATGGGTGGCGGCACTCGCCGGGAGAGGGCGTCCCCGGTCGGGGGTCAGCGGCCATGGGGCCGGGAGAGAGAGGGTGTCTACCGGCCGGAGGAGGCTGCGGACACCAGTCGGGAGAGGAGGTGGCCCGGGCTGGAAGGTTGGCGGCCCCGGCCGGAATGGGTGGCGCCCTGGCCAGGGGTTGGCGGCGACCGGCCGGGAGAGAGGGTGGCCACCGGTTGGAGGAGGCGGCGGCCACCAGTCGGGAGAGGAGGTGGCCCGGGCTGGAAGGTTGGCGGCCCCGGCCGGAATGGGTGGCGCCCTGGCCAGGGGTTGGCGGCGACCGGCCGGGAGAGAGGGTGGCCACCGGTTGGAGGAGGCGGCGGCCACCAGTCGGAAGAGGAGGTGGCCCGGGCTGGAAGGTTGGCGGCCCCGGCCGGAATGGGTGGCGCCCGGGCCAGGGGTTGGCGGCGACCGGCCGGGAGAGAGGGTGGCCACCGGTTGGAGGAGGCTGCGGACACCAGTCGGAAGAGGGGCGTGCTGGCCGGAAAGTCGGCGGGCCCCGACGGGAAAGGGTGGCGGCCCCGGCCCGGGTTGGCGGATCAGCTGGGAGAGAGGGCGGCCACCCGGAGGGGACGGCGGCCCCGGCCGGAATGGCGGCGGCTCCGGGCCCCATGACCGTGGCCCGGGGCCGGAGGTGGTCGCTGGCCGTGGTAGGGGATCAGGTGGCGTCGGACGGTTCCAGGAGGAAGACCGGGATCGTGCGGGAGGTCTTCTTCTGGTACTCCGCGTACGGCGGATACGCGGCCACCGCCCGGTCCCACCACACGGTCTTCTCGTCGCCGGTCAGCTCACGTGCCGTCATGTCCCGCTTGACCGGGCCGTCCTGCAGCTCCACATGGGGTTCGGACTTGACGTTGAAGTACCAGACCGGATGCTTCGGCGCGCCGCCCTGCGAGGCGACCACCGCGTACCGGCCGTCGTGCTCCACCCGCATCAGCGGCGTCTTGCGGATCTTGCCACTCCTGGCTCCCAGGGTCGTCAGCAGGATCACGGGCAGCCCCGTGTCCATGAGCGTCGTCCCCTTGGTGCCACCGGAGCTCTCGTACAACTCGACCTGCTCCCGGACCCACTGGGTCGGGCTGGGCTCGTACTCGCCCTCAAGAGGCATGAGGTTCGTCCCCTCTGCGGTAACGCGTCCTACTGGCAGCCTGCTTCAACACCGGCGGACGCCCGGATCATCCGTACCGCGGTCCCGTCCGTCACACCGGTGATACCGCCATCCGTATCGCGAGCACCAACATCACGCCACTCGACAGCAACGCCGTCACCAGCCGTCCGCGCAGACCGGTCAGGGCCCGGCCGAGCAGTGCGCCGCTGCCGGCGAGCAGGAGCTGCCAGCTCGCCGAGCCCGCGAAGGCAGCCAGCACGAACACCCCCTGCTCCAGGGCCGGCACGGCGTGCGCGGTGCGGGTACCGAGGACCAGCGCGGCGAAGTAGATCACGGTGGTGGGGTTCAGCAGGGTGATCCCTAGAAGGCCGAGATACGCGCGCCCCGGGCCGGGTACCGGCCGTTCGGGCCGGGAGGTGAGCCGGCGCTCGCGGTGGTGCCGCAGCGCGATGACCGCGCCCCGCACGGCCAGCGCGGCCAGCACCACGGCGGAGACCCAGCGCAGCGGCCCGAGCACCGACCGCAGCGCCGCCGCGAGGGCCGTGCCCCCGACCGTGGCCGTCAGCGCGTACAGGCCGTCGGCGCTGGCCACACCCAGCGCGGCGCAGGCGCCGGTCCGCAGTGACGTACGAGCCGTGAGGGACACTAGATATGTCGCTACCGCTCCGACCGGTACGGCGATGCCGTACCCGGCGAGCAGGCCCGCGACCAGCGCCGCCGTCACGGGCGTACGGAATCGGGCCGCCGCGGACGGCCGGGCTGCCGCTGTACCGGCACCGCGGGGACGGCGGAGGTCGGCGGCAGAAAGGCGTCCGTGGTGGTCATGGGCAGATGCTGCGGTCGGTGAACCGGCCATGGCAAGCGAATTTCGGCGCGGAATCGACGGTCGGACACCAGGTGTTCGGTCAGATCGCGCCGGTCACCGATCTGGCCGAACTTGTCGTCGTTCTATAGATGCCTGGGGCATCTAATAAAGATCGGCACGACGCACTCAACGTCTGCGAGGTGTTCCATGACGGAACTGAGGCAACGCACGGAACCGACCGGTCCGGCCACACCCGTCGCCTTCCCCCAGGACCGCACCTGCCCCTACCACCCGCCCACCGGCTACGACCCGCTGCGCGAGGGGCGCCCCCTGGCCCGGGTCACCCTCTACGACGGCCGTCCGGCCTGGATGGTCACCGGCCACGGCGCCGCCCGGGCGCTGCTGTCCGACCCCCGGCTGTCCACCGACCGCACCCGCCCCGGCTTTCCCATGCTCACGGCACGCTTCGCCGCCACCCGTGTCGTCCGGGTCGCCCTGCTGGGCGTCGACGATCCCGAGCACCGTACCCAGCGGCGGCTGATGATCCCCTCCTTCACCGTGAAACGCGCCGCGGGACTGCGGCCCGACATCCAGCGGATCGTCGACGAGCTGATCGACGCGATGATCGCGCACGGACCGGGCGCCGAGCTGGTGAGCGCGTTCGCGCTGCCCGTCCCGTCGATGGTGATCTGCTCGCTGCTCGGCGTCCCGTACGCCGACCACGAGTTCTTCGAGGGGCAGTCGCGCCGCCTGCTGCGCGGACCGGAGGCCGCCGACACCCTGGACGCGCGGGGGCGGCTGGAGAGGTATCTGCTCGCGTTGATCGAGCGCAAGCGGCAGGACCCGGAGCCCGGCGACGGCATTCTCGACGAACTCGTCCACCAGCAGCTGCGCGACGGCGACATGGACCGCGAGGAACTCGTCGCACTGGCGATCATCCTGCTCGTGGCGGGCCATGAGACCACCGCCAACATGATCTCCCTCGGCACCTACACGCTCCTGCGCAACCCCGAGCGGCTGGCCGAGCTCCGCGCCGACCCCGCGCTCCTGCCCGCCGCGGTGGAGGAGCTGATGCGGATGCTGTCGATCGCGGACGGGCTGCTCCGGATCGCCCTGGAGGACATCGAGGTGGAGGGGGCGACGATCCGCAAGGGCGAGGGCGTGGTCTTCGCGACCTCCGTCATCAACCGCGACGACTCCGTGTACCCCGAGCCCGACACCCTGGACTGGCACCGGCCCGCCCGCCATCACGTCGGCTTCGGCTTCGGCATCCATCAGTGCCTCGGCCAGAACCTGGCCCGCGCCGAGATGGCGATCGCTCTGGGCACGCTGTTCACGCGGCTGCCGGGACTGCGTCTTGCCGCCCCGCCGGAGGAGATTCCCTTCAAACCCGGCGACACGATCCAGGGGATGCTGGAACTCCCCGTTACCTGGTAAGAGGCTCGTGCCATGCGCATCGACATCGAGATCGACAGGGACGTCTGTATCGGCGCGGGCCAGTGTGCCCTGGCCGCCCCGAACGTCTTCACCCAGGACGACGACGGCTACAGCATGCTCGTCCCCCGCAAGGAGGACGGCGCCGGCGACCCGATGGTGCGGGACGCGGCCCGCGCCTGCCCGGTCGGCGCCATCAAGGTGACCGAAGCCGCCACCGGCTGACACCCTGTGCCGCCCCAGGGCGCGGGCGGGAGCCGTGCCCAGCGCCCGAGTAGGGTGCCCGAGTGACCGAACAGGCCGAGAAACCCTTCCTCTACCTCGTCGTCTGCGCCGCCGGGATCGCCGCGGGCGTCAGCAAGCTGATCACCGCCGCGCAGGAGCGGGACTGGGAGGTCGGCGTCATAGCGACGCCGGTCGCGACGGGCGGGTTCTTCGACCTCGCCGCCGTCGAGGCGCAGACCGGCCGTCCCGTCCGCTCCGCCTGGCGGACCCCGGCCGATCCGCGCCCCTTCCCGGCGCCGGACGCCGTGGTGGTCGCGCCGGCCACCTTCAACACGGTCAACAAGTGGGCGGCCGGGATCGCCGACACCCTCGCCCTGGGCACGCTCTGCGAGGCCTACGGTCTGGGCGTCCCGATCGCCGCCCTGCCGTGCGTGGCGGACGCGCTGGCCGCCCATCCCGCCTACCAGGACAGCCTGATACGGCTGCGCGGAATGGGCGTCAGGTTCGGCGAGCCCTACTCCGGTGAGCCCGACGAGTCCGGCAGGCGGCCGGAGTTCCCGTGGGAGGACGCACTGGAGCTGTTGGAGCGCGGCTGGTGAGCGGCACGGCCGGGCAGGCGCGGCCCGGTCACGGGCGCACCTTGCGCACATAGCCGGCACTGCCCGGCGTCGACACCGTCCGGTCCCGGCGCACGATGCTCAGCCTGTCGCCGAAGCCCGCGACGGCCTTGCGCAGGCCCTTGTCCGAGTACTCGACGACGACCACCCGGTCGTCGAACGCCTTGGCATAGGTGCCGCACTCGTCGTACTCACCGCACTCCTCGGCCACCGCGAAGTCCAGCCCGGCCTTCTTCCGGACGCCGGCCAACTCCGGTGTGTTCTTCTGGCCGACGGCCAGGTGCCGGGCGTGCGCGTGCCGGGCGAGCAGGGTGATGAACGCGGTCGCGTCGTCGGCGGTGAGCAGGTCGTGGGAGCGCGAGTAGCTGTCGTAGTTGTCCGGCTCGACGGCGTCGAAGCCCTTGGTGGCGCACTCGTCGATCCAGCGGTCGACTCGCTCGGCGACGCGCTCGCGCTTGGCCGGGGTGCGGATGTCGAGCAGCGGCTCGTTCCAGTCCTCGTCGATGACCACCTCGCCGTCGGCGTCGCGCAGCAGCAGGTCGGCGGGCCAGGCGGCGCGCTCCTCCGGCTGGGCCTGGAACGCGTTGACGTAGCAGATGCTGTAGAGGCCGGGCGCGGGGGACGAGGAGCGGTCGCGGCTGACGATGCGCACGCCCTTCGGCGGGGGATAGGCACCGCCGATCTGGTAGTCGAAACCGGCGTGCCGCGGTGGGAGCCGAACCTGCGCGGAGGTGCTCCGCGACGGGTGGGGTGAGCCGCCCGATCCGCATCCCGTCAGCCCCACGGCGACGGCAAGCATGACGGCGCCCGCGGTCGTCGCGGGACCCCCGACGTGGGAAACACCCTTGGCGGGCATGTACTCCGTACTCCGCTCCATCGATCGCGGGTACGGCCCCGCCTCGGACCGGCGGTCCTGGCGACTCGGGCCGGGCTGAGAACGTGTCCGTCACCGGCTGGGCGCACCTCTGCGTGCCCGCGCCGAGCGCGGCGACACATGTTTCAGGATCCAACCGTCCGTACACGATGGTCGTCAAGTGGGGGTGGTTCGACGTCGGACGCTCCCAGTCGATGACGACCCGAAGGCAGGGGCAGCAACGATGCTGTACGTGAAGCTCGGTTCGACGGGCCTGGACGTGTCGCGGATCTGTCTGGGCTGCATGACCTACGGCCTGCCCGACCGCGGAGTGCACGAGTGGACCCTCGACGAGGAGGCGTCACGCCCGCTGATCCGGCAGGCGCTGGAGGCGGGCATCAACTTCTTCGACACGGCCAACGTCTACTCGGATGGCACCAGCGAGGAGATCGTGGGGAAGGCGCTGCGCGACTTCGCGTCCCGCGACGAGGTCGTGCTTGCCACCAAGGTGCACGGCCGGATGCGCCCGGGACCGAACGGGGGCGGGCTGTCCCGCAAGGCGATCATGTCGGAGATCGACCACAGCCTGCGCCGCCTCGGCACCGACTACGTCGACCTCTACCAGATCCACCGCTACGACCACGCCACTCCGGTCGAGGAGACGATGGAGGCGCTGCACGACCTGGTCAAGGCGGGCAAGGTCCGCTACCTCGGGGCCAGTTCGATGTACGCCTGGGAGTTCTCCAAGGCCCAGTACACCGCCGAGCGGCACGGTTGGACCAGATTCGTGTCCATGCAGAACCACTACAACCTGCTCTACCGCGAGGAGGAGCGGGAGATGCTGCCGCTGTGCGCGGACCAAGGCGTCGGTGTGCTGCCCTGGAGCCCGCTGGCCCGTGGCCGTCTCACCCGCGACTGGGGCACGGTCACCGAGCGCAGCGCGAACGACAACTTCGGCAGCCGGCTGTACCTGGAGGGCGACCACGCGATCGTCGAGGCCGTCACCCGCATCGCCGGCGACCGGGGCGTCCCGCGCGCCCAGGTCGCCCTCGCCTGGCTGCTGCACCGGGACACGGTGGCCGCGCCGATCGTCGGTGCCGCCAGGCCGCAGCACATCGAGGACGCGGTGGCCGCCGTTGAGCTCGAACTGAGCGAGAAGGAGATCGAGGAGCTGGAGGCGCCCTACGCCCCGCACGCCATCAGCGGCCACTGACGGCCCGTCAGTGAGGTCCGTGCGGTGCGAACCCGGCGCCGCGCGGACCGGCCCCTCACACTCCGGGGGCGGCCCACGTTTTTGAGCCGTTCCCCTTTCACCGGGTGTTCCGTGAACGCTACGGAGTGCCGCCGGGGCGTATCGATTCCCCAATTACCGGGCGATTCGCCACGGCAAGATCTTGCCCACGTGGCCTATTGACGATTCGTCAATCCATCCGGACGGCCGGGCAATGTCAAAACGTCTGGATCTCTTGTTCATACAGGCTGGCCTGTGCAAAAGTGTGCGCTGTCGGCGCGCAGACAATTGTTTTTGCCGCTGTACACGCGAGGCCGCTCCCGTACGCCCCCCACGCTTCAAAAGAGCTGCCGAAGGCGAACGTTCGAGATGCCGAACTCCGTTCGGGTCATGTCGACGCGGCCGCATGCCCATTGGTATGGACTAAATGCCGTGTTGCGTCTGGGAGGAATGCAGCCGTGAATGACGCAGGCTCGTCGAATTCGCCGAGCCCGGCCAGACCGTTCGACGTCACGGACGAGCAACTGAGCGCCGAGCTGAAGAAGTGGACGGGGACGATGCCCGCGCTGCATCCCGTGGGCGAACTCCTCGACCGGCATTGGGAAGCGGCCTTCGCCTACGCCCGGCTGTGCACCCACGGACCACGCGCCGCGGGGATGCTCACCACCGCCGCGTTCACCAGGCTCTTCGGGGAGTCGCTCCGCCAGGCGGGCCCCACCTCCGCCTGGCGGCCCCATCTGCTGGTCACCGTGCGCCGCATCGCGGCGGAGTGGGACAGCGACGGCCGCCAGGAACTGCTGCACCCCGCCCTCCTCACCGGCACCGGCCCCGGGGACCGCGCGGCCGCCCGGCTGCTGCCGCCCGCGAACCGGCGCCTGCTCTCCAGGGCGTTCCAGCGCCTGCCCCAGTCCTCCCGCGCCATCCTGTGGCACACCGAGGTCGAGGCCGAACCGCTCGCGATGCCGGCGGCCCTGCTCGGACTGGACGAGGAAGGGGCCCGTGCCGAGCTCCACCGGGCCCGCGTGCGGCTGCGCGAGGAGGCCCTGCAGGTCCACCGTGAACTCGCCACCGAGGACGAGTGCCTGCGCTACATCCGGATGCTGGACGTGACCTTCCGGCGCGGCGCGATCACCGTCGACCCGGACCTCCAGCAGCACCTCAACCGCTGCACGCACTGCCGCCACACCGCCGACCAACTGGACACGTTCAACGGATTCCTCGGCGCCGCCCTGGCCGAGGCCGTGCTCGGCTGGGGCGCACAGGCCTACGTGGAGTCCAGGCCCGGACTGACCGGGGAGCCCGCCGCCCCCGAGCCCCCGCAGCCGCAGGGCGTGGCCCCGGCGGGCGGCGAACCGTTCATGTCCGCCGTGGGCGAGGCCTTCACCGGGACGGTCCCCGGCACCGCCGACGGCGACACATCAGCCCTCACCGGCCATGGGCCGTACGCCCCCGCGGCCTCCGGGCGCCCGGCTCCGGGACCCCACACCGGCGCCCGCCGCGCGGCCGCCGGACTCCGTGCCGCGGCCCGCCCTTCCGCCCCCGCGGGCGGCGCCCGCTCCCCCGCTCCGCACACCGGGCGGCCCGGCGCGCCCGGCGGCGGAACCTCGCCGCGGCCGTGGCGACCGTGAGCGGACTCGTGGTCCTGCCGCTGATCCTGTGGTCCGTCCTCTCCTCCGGCGACGGCTCCGCCGCGGCCCCGGGCGGCAAGTCCGCCGAGTCACCCGGCTCCGGCTCCTCGACACGAGGTCCCTCCTGGGCCGGCGCGAGCGAGACCTCCCAGGGCACCCTGAGCGGCCGGCTGCACAACGTCGGCTCCGGTCTGTGCGTCGCCGTCGTGGGCAAGAAGGCCGTCGAGGGCGCGGAGACCGAACTCGCCACGTGCTCCTCGGCCGCGAGCCAGCGATGGACGTACGAGACCGACGGACGGCTGCGCAGCGCCGCCGCCCCCGACCTGTGCCTGGACTCCCACCTCGGCTACGCGGTCCGGCTCGCCTCGTGCACCGGCGCCGCCCGGCAGAGCGCCAAGAACGTCCGCTACGACTTCACCCTTCAGGGCGCCCTGGTGCCCCGCTGGGACCAGGACCTGGCCCTCACCCCGGCCGCCACCGACGGCGGGGGCGCCCTTGTCGTCAAGACCCGCGCGAACACCGCGGACCAGCACTGGGTGATCGACACCTCCAAGCCCGACCTCCAGATGGAGGTGGTCAACTGGGGCGCCGACACCCCGCCGTCATCGGCGCCCGCAGCCACCCCCAAGGCCGCGAGGACCCCGTCGGGGACCGCGTCGACCCCGCGGCCGACGCCGTCGGCCTCCGACTCCGCGGACGTCTGTGCCAACTCGCCGTACGCCTGCTCCTGGGGCGGCCTGGACGGCGGTTGGCACGACGGCGGCTACGGCCGCCGCGGCCGCTGAGGAACCGCGCCCCCCGCTCAGGGGTGACGGGGCGGGTCACGCGGACGGCGTGCCCACCGCGCCCAGGAACTCCGCCCAGCCGCCCGTGGGGGACTGACCGGGGTTGAGCGTGCGCAGCTTGCGCAGCACCGCCGGGTCCTGGGCCTCCAGCCAGGCCACGAGCTGCTTGAAGGAGACGAAGCGCACGTCGTCGTGCTCGGCCATGCGGCCGATGGCCTCCTCCACGGCGTCCATGTAGATGCCGCCGTTCCAGCGCTCGAAGTGGTTGCCGATGAAGAAGGGCGCCCGGTTGGTGGTGTAGGCGCGCTGGAACCCGGCCAGGTACGTGTCGCGGGCCTGGGTGCGCCAGGCGTCGTACTGGGAGCGGTCGCCCACCGGGTTGCCGGCGGACTGGTTGAACATCATGTTGTAGTCCATCGACAGCACCTGGAAGGAGTGGCCGGAGAACGGTATGGACTGCAGCGGGAAGTCCCAGATCCGGCCGCCCTGCACCTTGCCCGGCCAGATCTGCAGCCCGCCCGGGGAGCTGGCGTCGTACTTCCAGCCCAGCGCGGCAGCCGTGGGCAGCAGCGCGGCCTGGCCCTCCAGGCACGGGGTGCGGCCGCCGATCAGCTCCTTGCGGTAGTCGAACGGGAGCGGCTCGAGGTCGGTGAAGCCGGTGTTGGTCTTCCACCGGGTCACGAACGAGACGGCCTGGTCGATCTCGCTGCGCCATTCGGCCGACGACCAGTTGCGCACGCCGTCCGCGCCGCAGAAGTGCCCGTTGAAGTGGGTGCCGATCTCATGCCCCTCGAGCCAGGCCGCGCGCACCTGCTGGAGGGTGGCGTGGATGTGACGGTCGGCGAGGTAGCCGATCGCGGAGGCGCCGACCGGGTGCTGCGGCGGACGGTAGAGATGCTTCTTGGACTCGGGCAGCGTGTAGATGCCGCTGAGGAAGAAGGTCATCGCGGCACCGTGGTCGGCGGCTGTCCGGCGGAACCGGGAGAAGAGCTTGTTGCTGATCTCGCCGGCCCCGTCCCAGGAGAACACCACGAACTGGGGCGGCTGCTCCCCGGGCTTCAGCCGGGTGGCCTTCGGCTGCTTGGGCTGGGCGCCGGTGTCGGCGGTGGAGCCGTCGCCGATCGTCTTCACGGGCCGGGCCTGCTGCTGTGCGCCCTTGCCGTCGCCGGAGTCCTCGTCACCACTCAGGGACCAGCCCCCGGCCGAACAGGCCGACAGAGCACCCAGCGCGCCCGCCGTCGCCCCCGCGGTCAGCAGACCTCTGCGTGAGATGCCGCTCATGTTCGTCCCCGATTCCTCGTCGCGGCTCCGGACGGAGCCTTCGTGCTGTGCGGTCGACGGGTTTCGATGGGCGGTCACGGCGGAAAGATCGCGGCGGCCGAGGCCTGTTGCGGTCCTGTGACAGTTGTGGCGGAGCAATGACGAACCCCGCTGCCGGGGGGAGGGGCAGCGGGGTCCGGGTCGGGTGGGTCAGGCGCCGGTACCGGCGCTGAAGACCGTCAGGAAGACGGAGGAGGCGTTCCCGGAGACGGGCACCTCGCCGGCCGTCCACGTCACTTTGAGCGAGTCCCGTTCGTCCGGCGGGGTGACGACCAGCGCGGCCGGGGTCGCCGTCTTCGCGCCGCTGATCTCCGGGTTGGAGAAGGACAGCCCCGCCCAGGCGCTCTGGCCGGGCTTCAGGGCGACCGTGGCGGGCGAACCGGAGGAGCGCTTGGGGTCCGGGCCGAGCTGGGCGCCCGAGGCGCTCACGAACGCGGCGCCGGGGTAGCCGCGCAGGGTGCAGGTGTGAGCGGACTTGTTGGTGAGCACGATCGGGAAGTTCTCCTGCCCGGCGCCCGGGTTGTTGCGGCCCACCGAGGCACTCAGCTCGGAAGTGTGGCAGCGGGCGGTCGTGCCGGTGGTGGTCGTGGCGCCGCTCGTGCCGCCGGTCGCCTTGGCGGAGGACGCCGCCGCCCCGCCGGTCGCGGCCGACGCGCTGCCGGAGGACGGCGCGGTGGAGCCCGCCGTGTCCTCGGTGGCGGGCCCCGCGGTGCCGGACGCCGTGTGCGAGGGCGTCGTCTGCGCCGCGGGACTGCCGCAGGCGGTCAGGAGGCCCAGTACGGCGACAGCGCTCACGAGCAGGGTCCCGTGCTGCAAGGAGGGTGTGTGCACCATGTCTCTCAACACTCCTGGATCTTCGAGGCACACGGCGGACGCGTGCCCGCGGCGCCGTGTGCGCCGTCATGACTCTGCGATGCACGGGCCACCGGAAAGGTTCGCGGCCCGCGCGGTTCTTTTACGATCCTTGCCCGTCAGGTGACCCGGAGCGAGCGGAGTATGCCCTCGGTCGCGGCGCCGTCCCCGCGCACCTGCACATACACCTGCGGCTGCGCGGCGCCGTTTGCCGGGGTCAGCGCGGTCTCCGTGAGGGAGCCGCCGTCCGGGCAGTCGCTCCAGGCACGGATACGGCCGTGCCAGTCCGTACCGGTGAAGGCGCGGGCGCCGGTGTAGTGGCAGCCGGAGTGGCCGAGGGCGTTCACCCGGGCGGTGACGTCACCGTGCTCGCTCAGGCCGATGAAGACTCCGTTGACCGCGGCCGTGAGGTCCGGCCACTTCGACAGGTCGTCGGCGACCTCAAGCCCCGGCTCGTGCCCGGACTTCAGCCCCAGCGCCCGCGGGTTCCAGCCGGAGTCGCGCAGCTCGCGGCCCCAGTCGGCGGGTACCTCGGCCACCACCCGCCCGGTGGAGTCCGCCACCGGCACGTTCCCGTCCGCCGCGGAGTGCCGCTGCAGCCAGGTGACCGTACCGGCCGCGAGCAGCGCGGCGAGCACCGCGGCCAGGGACAGCGTGAGCGCGTTGAGCCGGCTGCGGACGATGTCGAGCCTGCGCCGGCGTGGTCCGGCGGGCGCGGGGTGAGGCGACTGCCCGGCCGGGAGCCGGGCGGCGGACGCCGCATGTGAGGATCCGCCGGTCGCCACCACCGGGGCCTGTGACCCGGGGCGGGCGGCACGCGCGGACCTGGTAGGCCGGCCCTGCGGCGTCGCCGGCGGTGCCGACGCCCGCGCGGCCAGCCGGTCCAGCTCGTCGGCGAAGGCCCCGGCGCCCGGCCAGCGCCGCTCCCGGTCCGGCTCCAGGGCGCGCATCAGTGCCCGCTGCACGTCGTCGCCGAGATCCGGACGCAGCCGCTGCGGGCGGACCACCTTCCCCGGCGCTCCCGGCACGGTGCCGGTGACCAGCTCGTAGCCGACCGCGCCCAGGCTGTAGACGTCGGCACGCGCGTCGATGCCCGCGCCGGGCTGCGCCTGTTCCGGCGGCTGGTATCCGGCCGACCCGGCGGCCAGGGTCAGCCCCGAGGCCTGCGCCAGGCTCTTGGCGAGGCCCAGGTCGGCGAGCAGGACGCGGTGGGTGCCGCCCGGCGCGCCGCGCAGCAGGACGTTGCTGGGCTTGATGTCCCGGTGCACGATCCCGGCCTCGTGCAGTGCCGCCGCGCTCCGGGCGGCCTCGGCCGTCAGCCGCAGCGCCTCGGGCACCGGGAGCGGACCGGCGGCGACCCGGTCGGCGAGGGTCCCGGCGTCGCCGTACTCCATCACGAAGTACGGCCTGCCGTCCGGCAGTTCCCCGATGTCGTAGACCTGCACCACGCGATTGGAGTCGGCCTTGCGCAGCAGCCGCGCCTCGGACAGGAACCGGTCGCGGATGTCCAGGCGGTGCGACCAGTTGTCGGCGAGGACCTTCACCGCGACCGGTGCCTGGAGCACATCGTCGTGGGCGAGCCAGACCGTGCCGAAGGCACCACTGCCCAGGGGTCGTTCGAGGCGGTAGCGGCCGATCCGCTCCGGGGGTTGCATGCGACTATCATGCCTGCCCTGAGATCGACTCCGAGAGGGACCTTCCGTGGACGACGCGGTGCTGACCGAAGACCTCGCCCGGCGGGCCGCCGCGGGTGACCCGGCGGCCCTGGACCGGCTGCTGAGCGAGGTCCGGCCCGAGGTCGTCCGGCGCTGCGGGCGCTTTCTGCCCTGCCGGGAGGACGCGGAGGAGGCGGCGCAGGACGTGCTGCTCCAGATAGCCCGGAAGATATCCACCTTCGAGGGCCGCAGCCGCTTCAGTACCTGGCTCTACACGGTCGTTGCGAACTGCGCCCGCCAGAAGTACCGCGAGCTCAAGCGCCGGGCGGCCGAGCAGCCCGCCTCGATCGAGCCGTCGCAGTACGTCGACCCGCGCACGACCAGCGTGATCGCGGGTTCCCGGGTGGACCTCCTGGAGGCGCTGGACCGCCTGGAGCGCGAGCACCCGCACCTGGTCGCGCCGCTGATCTACCGGGACATCTGCCAGCTGGAGTACGCCGAGGTCGCCGAGCGCGTCGGTATCCCGCTGGGCACGCTCAAGTCGCGGCTGCACGAGGCCCGCAAACAGGTGCGGCCCTGGCTGACGGCCTCCTGACCCGATCGCGGCGGGCGGCTACTCGTCCTCCTCCTCGAACAGACCGATCTCCGCCCAGATCGTCTTGCCGTCGGCCGTGTGCCGGCTGCCCCAGCGCTCGGTGAGCTGCGCGACCAGGAGCAGACCGCGCCCGCCCTCGTCCCAGGTCTTGGCGCGGCGCAGGTGGGGTGCGGTGTGGCTGGCGTCGGAGACCTCGCAGATCAGGATGGCCGCGTCGTGGATCAGCCGCAGCCGGACGGGATGCGCGCCGTACCGGATGGCGTTGGTGACGAGCTCGCTCACCACCAGTTCCGTGGTGAACGCGGCATGGCTCAGCCGCCAGGTGTCGAGCTGCTCCACGGCCTGCTTGCGGATCGGCGCGACGAGCGCCGGGTCGGCCGGGATGTCCCAGGTCGCCACCCGGGAGGCGGGCAGCCCCTGGGTGCGCGCGAGCAGCAGGGCCACGTCGTCCTGGGCGCCGCCCGGCGGCAGCAGGGCCCGCAGGACCCGGTCGCAGGTCTCGTCCAGGGAGTCCGCGTACGACGCCAGCGCCTGGTGCAGCAGCCGGTGACCGGTGTCGACGTCCCGGTCGAGGGCCTCGATCAGACCGTCGGTGTACAGCGAGAGCACGCTGCCCTCGCGGAGCTCGATCTCGGTGGACTCGAACGGCAGCCCGCCGAGGCCCAGCGGGGGACCGGCCGGCATGTCGAGCCGACGGGGCGGCCCGCCGGGCGGGATCAGGACGGGCTGGGGGTGCCCGGCGCGGGCCAGGGTGCAGCGGCGCGAGACCGGGTCGTACACGGCGTACAGGCAGGTCGCGCCGACCTCGCCGGGGCTGCTGTCCCCGCCCGACTCCTCGGACAGCCGCACCACCAGGTCGTCGAGGTGGGTGAGCAGCTCGTCCGGGGCCAGGTCGATGTCCGCGAGGGTGCGTACGGCGGTGCGCAGCCGGCCCATGGTGGCCGAGGCCTGGATGCCATGGCCGAGGACGTCCCCGACGACCATGGCGACCCGCATCCCGGACAGCGGGATCACGTCGAACCAGTCACCGCCCACCCCGGCGCTCGCCGCCGGCAGATAGCGCGAGGCGGCCTGCACGGCGGCCGTGCGCGGCAGCGAGCGGGGCAGCAGACTGCGCTGCAGGGCGAGGGCGGTGTCGCGCTCGCGGGAGTAGCGGCGGGCGTTGTCGACGCACACGGCGGCGCGGGCCGTGATGTCCTCGGCCAGCAGCACGTCGTCCGGGGTGAAGGGGTCCGGGCGGTGGTGCCGGGCCAGCACGGCGACCCCCAGGGTCAGCCCGCGCGCCCGGATCGGCACGGACATCACGGAGTGGATGCCGAACTCCCGCGCCCGCTCGCCGCGCGCCGTGTCCGCGGCCAGCCACTGCTCGATGTCGGACGGCACCGATGCCACGATCGTGCGGCCTGCCGTGAGCGAGTCGGCCTGCGGGGACGAGGCGGGGTAGACCTCGACGTGGCCGGGCCTGATCACCGCCTCGGGGGTGCCCCGGAGCACCGACCGGTGCGCGGCCCGGCGCAGCGGGACCGGCGCGGTGATCCGGGCCGGGGGCTCGCCGCCGTGCTCCTGCGGATCCAGCAGGTCGACGCGGACGAAGTCGGCGAGCGCCGGTACGCACACGTCCGCCAGCTCCTGGGCCGTGCGGGTGACGTCGAGGGTGGTGCCGATGCGGGCACTCGCCTCGTTGACCAGTTGCAGCCGTTCCCGGGCCCGGTAGTTGTCGGTGAAGTCGTGGGCGGTCAGGGACACCCCGCGCACTCGCCCCTCGGCGTCGGTGACCGGGGCCATCCGGGCCAGCCAGGCGTGCGCCCGGTCCTCGCGGCCGGCCCGCATCAAGGTCTCGGCGTCCTGCGGCCGCCCGGTGCCGAGCACCCGGAGCAGCTGGCTCTCGAGTTCGTCGCTCTCCGGCTTGCCGCCGATCTCGGACATCCGAAGTCCCTGGGCGTGCTCCAGGGGCAGCCCGATCACCTCGGCCATGGCGGCGTTCATGGTGCGCAGCCGGAGCTGGTCGTCGTACAC
Organism: Streptomyces sp. HUAS 15-9; assembly: GCF_025642155.1. Classification (NCBI taxonomy): domain Bacteria; kingdom Bacillati; phylum Actinomycetota; class Actinomycetes; order Kitasatosporales; family Streptomycetaceae; genus Streptomyces; species Streptomyces qianjiangensis. The sequence goes on from NZ_CP106798.1 coordinate 7,952,977, forward strand.
CGAGACGGCGCACGGGGACTGCATCAGCGCGGCGCCGGCCAGCGGGTCGTCCGGTGCGGGCGGGCCGCCAGTGAGCGGGGTGACGACGAGCCAGTCGGCGGGGCGGTCCTCGCGCGGCGGACGGTGGTGGGCCAGCAGCCACACCGAGACCGTACGGCCGTCGCGGTGGCGCAGGGCGACCGTTCCGTCCCAGCGTGAGCCGGTGGGCAGGGGCGGGACCCCGTCGCCGGCCAGCAGCTGTGCCGCGGGGTGGCCCACGACGGCGGCGGCCGGGTGGCCGAGCAGCCGGCGGGCGCCCTCGTTCCACTCGACCAGCGTGCCGTCCTCGCCGATGACAGCCCGGGCCGTAGCCGCATCGTCGAACGGATAGTCCGGGCTCATCGTCGCCGCTCCCAAGCGCACACTCACAGTGAACAGGTGCGTCACTTGTGTTCCAGCCTAGTGCGTCCGCCTCTTCCACGACCGGCAATCCCCCGGTGACCGGGCGTGATGGCCGAGCGGTCGATTCGGCCGATGTGGTGCCCGGGGCCGCGGTACGGTTCCGCACCCTTGACGGCCCGGTGTGTCACACCGTCAGAATCCGTTCGTTCACGATCAGTTGTGAGTACTTCTGGGCCCTGATGAGGGAGAGCCGTCATGACGGTCACTCGCAGATCGGTTTTGGTCGCCGGGGCGGCAGCCCCCACGGCCGCAGCGCTCCTGGGCGCCCCGGACGCACGGGCGGCCGAGGCGTCCGGGCGTGCCGGGGGACGCCGCACCGTCGCGCTCCGGGACGGCTGGCGCTTCGCGCTGGTCAACCCGGGCGGGATCACCGACCCGACCGGCGCCTACGCGAACGCCGCCGACCCCGGGTACGACGACTCGGGCTGGCGCCAGGTCGCCGTGCCGCACGACTGGAGCATCGAGCAGACCCCCACCACGGAGAACGGCACCACCAGCGGCACCGGGTTCTTCCCGGGCGGCCTCGGCTGGTACCGGACCGCGTTCACCCTGTCGCCCGGCCGGGCGGGCAGCCGGGTCTCGGTGGAGTTCGACGGCGTCTACATGGACGCGTACGTCTACTGCAACGGCACCGAGGTCGGCCGCCACCCCCACGGCTACACGGGCTTCGCCTTCGACCTCACCGACCTGCTGCACACCGACGGCAGCACCGAGAACGTCATCGCGGTCAAGGTCCGGAACCGGCTGCCCAGCAGTCGCTGGTACTCGGGCAGCGGCATCTACCGCGAGGCCAGGCTGGTGGTGACCGAGCCCGTGCACGTGGCCCGCTGGGGCACCCGCGTCACGACACCGGACATCACCGCCGAGCGGGCCCTGGTCCGGGTGCGGACGGCCGTCGTCAACGCGTCCGGGAACGGCGCGGACGTCCAGATCCACTCGCGGATCGTGGACCCCGACGGGCGCACGGTCGCCCGTACGTCCTCCACCGTGACCGTCGCCGACGAGGCGGCCGCGACCCATGAACTCACCGTCCCCGAACCCCGGCTGTGGGACTTCGCCGCCCCGCACCGCTACACCCTGGAGACCGAACTCCGCGTCGACGGCACGACCACCGACACCCACCGCACCACCTTCGGGATCCGCACCTACCGCTTCGACCCCGACGAGGGCTTCTCCCTCAACGGCACCCACGCCAAGATCAAGGGCGTCGACCTGCACCACGACCTGGGCGCCCTCGGCGCGGCGATCAGCATCGACGCGGTGCGCAGACAGATGACCGTCATGAAGTCGATGGGGGTCAACGCCTTCCGCACCTCCCACAACCCGCCCTCGCCGCAGATGATCCAGGTCTGCGAGGAACTGGGCATCGTGATGATGGTGGAGGCCTTCGACTGCTGGCGGACCGGCAAGACCACGTACGACTACGGTCGGTTCTTCGACGAGTGGTGCGAGAAGGACGCCACCGAGATGGTCCTGGCGGCCCGCAACTCGCCCGCCGTCGTGCTGTGGTCCATCGGCAACGAGATCCCCGACTCCACCAGCACGGCCGGGCTCGCGATGGCCGACCGGATCATCGGCGGCCTTGATGGCGCTGTGGACACGACCCACTCGCTGCCCGCGTCCGTCGAGGTCGCGGTGTGGGACGGGCACACCTACCTTCCGGTGGACGGCGCGACGGTGGACTGGGCGGCCTCCTCGGACACCCCGACGGTGATCACCTTCGGCCCGGTGCGCGGCTCCCGGATCCGGCTCACCCTGACCAGCGGCCACCCGGACGAGACACGGGGTGCCGTGCGCATCAGCAGGCTGGAGGTGCCCGCGGGCTGAGCCGCCCGGGAACGGTCACCTCGCCACCTCGCCTCGCCGCCTCACCTCGGCGGCGAGGCGGGTACGCTCCTTGCGTCAGACGAGCGTCGGCGGGAGCGCACCCTCGTGCGTGAGCAGCCAGACCTTGCGCTCGACACCGCCCGCGTACCCGCGCATCGAACCGTCCGCGCCGATCACGCGATGGCAGGGGCGGACCAGCAGCAGCGGATTGGCGCCCACCGCCGCGCCGAGCGCCCGGATCTCGGCACGCGGCACACCCAGGCGCTCGGCGAGGGCGCCGTACGTCGTCGTGGAGCCGTACGGGATGCCGTCCAGCGCCTGCCACACCCGCCGCCGGAACTCGCTTCCCTCGTCGGCGAGCGGCAGCTCGAACCGGGTGAGCCGGCCCGCGAAGTACGCGTCGAGCCGACGGGTCACCTCGGCGAAGGCGCCGTCGTCGCGGCGCACGCCGGGCCCGAGGGCGGGGGCGCCCGGCTGCCCCGGCACGGACAGGGAGGCCAGCGTGATGACGCCCGCCGACTCCTCGCCGGTCAGGAGCAGTTCGCCCAGCGGGCTGTCGTGGACGGTGTACACGGTCATCGGTTCCTCCTCGCTCTCGTGCAGTCCGGCAACTCGTGCGGTCCGGTAACGAGTCTGCCGCGCCGCGCGCCGTGTCACCGGCGGGAATCGGACCTGGCGCTCGGTCCCCGTAGGTACCGCTGGACATGCCTTGTGACCTGGGGGTATTTACGGTCGAGTACCCAAGCGGTACCGTGTGGTCATGCCAGCCCTCAACGTGGAGTTCAGCGAGCGTGAGCTAGAGGACCTGCGCCAGATCGCCAAGGAGCGCGGTACGTCGATGAAGGCACTCGTGCGCGAGGCGGCCGCGGCCGACATCGCCCGGCACCGTGCGCTGCAGGAGGGCGCGGACGCCTTCCGTCGCTTCTTCGCCGCGCACGCCGACGAGTTCGCGGCCGCGTTCCCCGACGATGAACCGCCCACGAAGGGCGAGGTCGCCTGACCGATGCCGCCTGTCATCCACATAGACGTGCCCTGGCTGCTCCAGCGCCATGAGGAAGTGCTGCCGGACCAGCCCGCCGTCAACGACTTCTCCGCGCTGGTCGCCGCCGTCGCCCGGCACCGGGTCGACCCGCCCCGCCTCGGCGTGAACTCCGACGCGGCCTGGCGGGCCGCCGCGCTGCTGCACACCCTCGCCCTGCTCAAACCGCTCCCGGCGGCCAACGCCCGTTTCGCCTGCGCGACCGCCGTCGCCTACATGTTCGTCAGCGGCGTCGGCATCGACCCGCCCTACGGTGCCCTCGTGGACCTCGCCCGGGATCTGATCTCCGGCAAGAAGGATGTGTACGGCGCGGCCGACCGGCTCCGCTCCTGGCAGATCTGACACCCCCCGGGCCGGGGCGTGAAGGGGGAAGCCGCCCCGCCCCGGGGCCGCCGGCCGAGGGCGGGAGGAACGGGACCGGCGGCCGGTTTCGCGCGGGAGAGCCGCCGTCCTGCGCGGGGCCTCCGAGAAGGGCCGAGTCCCAGTGCACTACCCGGTCGCGTGCGCCGGGAGCGTGCGCGACGGCCCGCCACGTGCGTGTGCTTCACACGGGGCGCATGAAATGTCGAATACGGGTGCGAATGGCGTACGCACAACCGCTTTCTGACTTTCCTTCAAACCCCGTCGATGTGGGGCGGGCGCCTTGTTGGCCGTGAGGAAGGTGTGCAAGGGTGAAACTCCCGTGCGGGGGGTAAAGTGCCGGGGCTCATTCCACGGCCGAGGAACCCGGTCCGACGAGAGACCACCGAATTCCCGCTCTCCGCACGCGCACCTAATAGGTACGCACCATACGCAACAAAGGAACCCGCTCCGTGCCCACCCCCCACCCCCCGCGTCCTCCCTATCCGCCGCCCGGCGGGGTGACGGAGGAATCCGACGAGGCACTCGCCGCCCCGCTGCGAGCCGGCTCGGACGCCGTGGCCTCCCGGTCCGTCGCGCTGCTGATGGCGCGGCACTGGCAGCCGGCCCACGAGTACGCGGCCATCTGCCTGGCCACCTCGGGCCCGCTCGCCCACATGGTCACCGCCACCGCCTTCCATCACATCCTCGACCGGCTGGTGCTGGGCGAGTCCGCCGAGGCGATCCGGCCCCGGCTGCTGGTCGCCGTCCGGGACACGGTCGCCAACTGGTCCGCGGAGGACCGAATATCGGAGGTTCTGCCGGACCTGGGGAAACCCGCCGGGGGCCGCGGTATGCGCGCCGTGAAGTCCATGTCACCCGAAAACCGCAAACTCGCCGAGCGGTCATTTCTGAGCCTTCCGGCGCTCGCCCAGTGTCTGCTGTGGCACACCGAGGTCGAGGCGGAGTCGATAAATGTCCCCGCCGGTCTGCTGGGCATGGACGGCGACACCGCGACGGTCGCACTCGCACAGGCGCGCGAGAAATTCCGTGAAGGCTGTGTACGCGCCCACCGGGAACTCGCGCCGAGCAAGGAATGCCGTTTCTACAACCGCCTTCTCGACGTGCCGATCCGGCGCGGCGGCGCGCTGCTGCCGGACGTCCAGCAGCACCTGGCGCAGTGCCCCTACTGCCGCCACGCGGCCGAGCAACTCGGCCATGTCGAGGCCCGAATGGGAACGCTCCTCGCCGAGGCGATACTCGGCTGGGGAGCCCGCCGTTACCTCGACTCGCGCCCGGGCCGTGCGCACGTGACGCCGACCGGTATGCGCAGCGCGTCCCGCCGCGGGGGCGGACCCCGGCACGGGGGGACACGGAACTGGCTACTGGCGCGGATCCCCGCGCCCGCGCGCCGTGCTCCGGGGGAGACCTGGTCGTCCCGGACCCTGCTCACCGGCGTCGGCATCGCCGGGGCCGGACTGCTCGCGACCGTCCTCGCCGTCAGCGTCTGGCCGGACGGCGGTGACGGCACCGATCCGGTCGCCTCCACCGGAGTCTCGGGCGCCCGTGGCACGGTGCCCGGCGCCGACACCCAGTCCCCACCCGCCGGTTCCGCCACGGCTCTGCCCACCGCCACCCGGCGGACGCGGCTGCGCAACGCCGCGACCGGCCTGTGCCTCGACATCGACGGCAAGCCGAAGGAGGGTGCGGGCGCGGTGCTGGCGGCGTGTTCCTCGGCGTCGACCCAGCAGTGGACGTACGAGACGGACGGGCAGTTGCGCAGTGTGGCTGACCCCGCTCTGTGCCTGGACTCGCGCGCGGACGCGGGCGTGGTCATCCTCGGCACCTGCGCGGGCAAGAAGTCCGAGCGGGGCAACGACGTGCGCTACGACCTGACCGTCCAGGGCGAGTTGCTGCCCCGCTGGGACGAGACCCTCGCCCTGGCATCCGCCGGTGAGAAACCGGGAGCTGACATCGTGGTCAAGGTCCGCGACGGCTCCGCCGGCCGGCGCTGGCTGACCGACCCGCCGTCGGCGAGCCCCGGTTCGCTGTCGATCGCCGGGACCGGCGGCCCGTCGGCACAGCCGGCGCGGCTGTCGGACCAGGTCGCCGGCGGTTAGGACGGCCGGGCGGGCCCCGGGGCGAAGACGCCGGGGCCCGCCCGGCCCTCACACGACGTCCTCGACGAGGTCGGCGGTGCCGATCGTCGCGGGGCCGGCGTGGCCGGACAGGGCGAAAGTGAGGTCGAACTCCGCGAGCAGACAGCGGATCACGTGCTCGACGCCCGCCTGGCCGTCGAGGCCCAGCCCGTAGACGTACGGCCGCCCCAGCAGGACCGCCCGTGCGCCGAGGGCGAGGGCCTTGAAGACGTCGTCGCCGGTGCGGATCCCGCTGTCGAACAGCACGGTCAGCCGGTCGCCGACCGCCGCCACGACCCGCGGCAGCGCATCGGCCGCCGCGATCGATCCGGCCACCTGCCGGCCCCCGTGGTTGGACACCACCACCCCGTCCACGCCGGCGTCGGCGGCCAGCCGGGCGTCGTCCGGGTGCAGGACGCCCTTGAGGACGATCGGCCCGCCCCAGTGCTCACGCAGGAACGCCAGGTCGGGCCAGGTGTGGCTCGCGTCCCCGAACAGTCCGAGGAAGTGCCGTACGGCCGCGTCGGGATCCTCGTGCACCGGCTTGGCCAGCCCTGCCTGGAAGGCCGGGTCGGAGAAGTAGTTGGCGGTTCCCACCCCGTGCAGGAACGGCAGATAGGCCTGGTCGAGGTCGCGCGGCCGCCAGGCCAGGATCGGCGTGTCCAGCGTGACGACCAGCACGGTGAACCCGGCGGACCTCGCCCGGCCGAGGAAACTCCGGGTCACCTCGCGGTCCTTGCCCCAGTACAGCTGGAACCACCGCTCGGCGTCCCCCATCGCCTCCGCGACCTGCTCCATCGGCGTGCTGGAGGCGGACGACAGGATGTACGGCACGCCCTGTGCGGCGGCCGCCCGCGCGGCGGCGGTCTCCGCCTCCGGATGCATGATCGACAGCACGCCGACGGGCGCGAGCGCCAGCGGCGCGGGCAGTGCGCGGCCAAGGACCTCGACCGAAAGGTCCCGCTCGTGCACGTCCCGCAGCAGGCGCGGGACGATCCGCCGCCGGTCCAGCGCGGCCCGGTTGGCGCGCACCGTACCGCCGTTGCCCGCGCCGCCCGCCACATAGCCGACCGGGCCGGGCCCGAGCCGGTGCTCGGCCAGCTCCTCCAGCCGGGACAGATCAGTGGGGAGCCGGGGCACGGTCCCCGACATCCCGTTCAGATAGATCTCGTACTGGAAGTCGGCCCAGTGCTTCGCCATCTGTACGTCCCGCCTCTCCTCGTCGAGCATGCGTCGCGCCGACGATACTCGCGGGTAGTAGCGGGTCCGTCCAGCGGGGATTCCGTCAGTCGGCCAGGCCGTTCTGCGCGCCGGTATCTTCTCCGTCTTCGCCGGATGAATCGGTCACCTCCTCGACGTCCGGTCCCTGGGCCCTTACCCGCTGGACGCGCTCGAGGGAGGCGCTCAATTCGCCGAGCCAGTCGTCGGCGTGACGCTGGACCAGACGCACGCACCAGGCGAGGGCGTCGCTGCGGCTGCGGGCGACTCCTCCGGCGATCAGTGTGTCGAGCACCTGGCGCTCGGGCTGGCGCAGCCGGGTCATCACGGGCGCGGCCACATGTGTGAACAGGCCTCGCCGGCCCTCGCACTCCACGCCCCAGGAGACCTTCCTGCGGAAACGGTGCTCGGCCTCGCGGGCCACCAGGATCCGGGCCTCCCGGGTGCGCTCCCGGAACTCCTCGATCCGGCCCTGGACGGCCGCGTCCCGCTCGGCCTCCGAGACGTCGTCGGCGAGCCGGGGGCCGGAGATGCGGCCGATCACGGTGATCTCCTCGCGGTCGGCGGTCACCTCGACCAGTTCCTCGAAGAGATCGTCGGGCAGACGGCCGGCGAACCAGCCTCGTATCTTCTCTCGCTGCTCTGCGGTAATCATGTAATCACGATTACTCCGTCCGAACATGAACACAAGGGGTCGCGGAGGGGTCAGCCGAGAGCTGAAGCGGAATGTTTCAGGACTATTAACGAGGGGGTGAAAACCAGCCACTTGGCCGCTTCGTGCGATCAAGAGCCGCCAAGTTTCGGGGTTGTAACGTTCGAACTCCGTAACTTCACGCCACTGATTCAATACGCAATGTTACTGAAATCCATGGGTGCGATGTGTGTTTCGGCGACGGACTCGGCAGAGTGTGGCCCGCCGCTCCGGCACCCACCGGGTCGAGGGCGGCACCCTGTCGAATCAAGCGGAAGGATGCACACAATGCGGAACACCGCGCGCTGGGCAGCGACCCTCGGCCTCTCGGCCGCCGCCGTCTGCGGACCCCTGACCGGGGCCTCCGTCGCTTCCCCGGGCAGCGCCCCGGCTTCGCTCTACGCGCCCTCGGCCCTCGTGCTCACCATCGGCCACGGTGACAACGTGGCCACCGTGACCCCGGAGCGTGCCGTCACTTTGACCTGCGCCCCCAAGGCCTCCGGAACTCATCCGGCCGCGGCCCTGGCCTGCGCCGAACTACGGGGCGTCGACGGCGATTTCGATGCCCTTGCGGGCAGAGACGACGTGCCCTGTACGAGGGAGTACAACCCGGTGCTGGTCACGGCCCAGGGTGTCTGGCAGGGCAAGCGCGTCTCCTATGAGCGCACCTTCGGCAACGAATGCGTGAAGAACGCCAACGGCTCCAGCGTCTTCGCGTTCTAGGACCGGGATCGCCCGGTTCCCGGACATGCCGGAACAGGCCCGCAAATGGGGAGTGCGAGCCCCTGTCGCGGGGACCGGCGATCTCGCACCGGGGGTCGGACGGGCGGAGTGGGGCCGCCCGCCGACCCCCGGCATCATGGCCGCTCACCGGGAATCCGGGGGAGCGGCCGAAAGCGTTCCAGCAGCCCCGACCCGCGCAACAGCCGCTCCAGGCCGGCTCCGACGCCCACCAGGCGCAGCCGGCCTCCGCGCTGTCTGGCCCTCGTCTCGGCCCGGCACAGCACACGCAGCCCGGAGCAGTCGAAGAAGTCCACGGATCGCAGATCGACCAGCACGTCCGGCTCGGGCCCGGCGGTCGCGGCGTCCAGATGTTCGCCCAGGAGACCCGCAGTCGCGATGTCGATCTCTCCGTACGCCTCGATCACGACGACCGGGCCGAGGGCCCGGGTGCGGGCGCAGGAGTTGGGTGCGGGCGGCTGCGCAAGGGGGCACTCGGCACCGGCAAGCCGGCGCGTGCCTGGGTCGTCGGTTTCCGGTGTCATGACTGTCTCACCTCGCCCCGGGCATGGGTCCGGGTAGCTACCCCGGTGGGGGCATGGCCATCCCTGCGACACGGCCCGCAAGATCAGCTGCACTCGAAAGAGTGAATTCCCCGTCGCTGTTCTTGACTTCGCTCGTACGAAGAGGGGCCGCTGTCTCCCTGTGGACGGCGGCCCCTCGGCTGTGCGGCTCCGGTCGGCGGCTCCGCGGAGCCGGTGCGGTGGTCACATATGTGCGCCCGTCACATATGGACGACCGGTGCGGCAGCGACGTCCTGCCGCGGCACCCCGCGGCGGTGGAGCAGGAACGTGATCGGCGCGCCCCCGGCGAAGAAGCCGGCCGACCACCAGAAGGCGGTGGTGTAGCTCTCGATGGTCGCCTGCGCCCGGACCAGCTTGCTGGTCGCGTCACGGCCGGCCAGGTAGTCGGTCGCGGCGCTCGCGGCGAGCGTGTTCAGCAGGGCCGTACCGATCGAACCGCCCACCTGCTGCGTCGCGTTGACGGTCGCCGAGGCGACACCCGCGTCCTCCGCGGCGACCCCGCCGGTGGCCGGCTGCATGGCGGTCGGCATGACCAGGCCCAGGCCCACGCCGATGACGACCAGCTGCGGCAGCACCGCGCTCATGTAGTGGGAGCCGACGCCGACGCCGATGCCGGTCAGCCAGGCCATGCCGCCCGTGGCCACGGCGAAGCCCAGCGGGATGACCACCTTCGGGCCGATCCGGGGCAGCGGCACGGTGGTGCCGAGCTGCGCGGCCACCATCAGCGCGCCGACCATCGGCAGGAACCCCACGCCCGTCTTCGTCGGGCTGAAGCCGAGGTTGAGCTGCAGGTAGTAGGTGAGGAAGAGGAACACGCCGAACATGCCCGCGCCGGTGATCAGCACCGCGATGAACGAGGCCGCCCGGTCACTGTCGAGCAGGATCCGCAGCGGCAGCAGCGGGTGCTCGGCCCGCGTCTGCCACCAGGCGAAGGCCGCCAGGAGCAGACCGCCCGCGATCAGAAAGCCCCAGGTCAGCGGCGAACCCCAGTCATGGGTCTCGGCGTTGGAGAACCCGTGGACCAGGGCGAACAGACCGGTGGCGACCAGGATCGTGCCCGGCACGTCCAGCTTGGCGCCGGCGGCGTCACGGTGGTTGCTCAGCAGGATCCAGCCGCCCGCGAAGGCGACGAAGGCGATGGCCACGTTCACATAGAGCGTCCAGCGCCAGTCGAACGCGTCCGTCAGGACGCCGCCGAGCAGCAGACCGACCGCTCCACCGGCGCCGGCGATGGCGCCGTACACGCTGAACGCCCGCGCCCGTTGCCGGGCGTCGGTGAAGGTCGTGTTGAGCAGCGACAGCGCGGCGGGCGCGAGGAGCGCGCCGAAGGCACCCTGCAGGGCACGTGCGGCGACCAGCATGCCGAAGCCGGTCGCGGCACCGCCGAGTGCGGAGGCCACGGCGAAGCCGACGACGCCGACGAGGAAGGCCGGCTTGCGGCCGAAGAGGTCTGCTGTCCGCCCGCCGAGCAGCAGCAGGGAGGCGAAGGCCAGGGCGTACGCGGTGACGATCCACTGCCGGTTGCCGTCCGAGAAGCCGAGGTCGGCCTGGGCGGAGGGCAGGGCGATGTTCACGATCGTGGCGTCGAGCACCACCATCAGCTGCGCGACGGAGATGATCGCGAGGATCCACCACCGCTTCGGGGAGGCGGCGGGCGCCGCCTCGATGGCTTCGGCACCCGCGTGGGTGCTGTCGGTCAGGGTCTTCTCGGGCATCGGGAACCCACTCCAGGGAAGTCGTCCGGGCTGCGCCGAACCTAAACGAAACGGTTTCGTGCACATCGAGGCCAGAGCACTTTCAGCGAAACGGCAACGTTTCGTTCGGGGGTGTTGCCGGACCCGTCTTGTATGCCTTGACTGGCATATAACTGCCGAGGCATATTGAGTCTCATGTCCGACTCCGCGCTCTGGACCGCCCTCGCCGACCCCCACCGGCGGGCCATCGTCGCGCTCCTCCTGGAGCGGCCCCGGTCCGTCGGGGAGATCGTGGAGGCATGCGGTCTGAGCCAGCCGAGCACCTCCAAGCACCTGAAGGTGCTGCGTGAGGCCGGGCTGGTGCGCGTACGACAGGACGCCCAGCGCCGCGTCTACGCCCTCGACCCGGTACCGATCGCGGCCCTCGACGCGTGGCTGGCCCCCTACCGCAGGCTCTGGAACAGCAGCCTGGACGCACTGGGCCGGCGGCTCGACGAGACGTCGGACGACAGCGGCCAACCCCACCCCCCGAAGGACTGATCCACCATGTCCGCCGAACCCACCGGCACCTTTGTGACCCTGGACGACGGCCGCCCGGCCGTCCGCTTCACCCGTGTGTACGACCACCCGCTCGACCGTGTCTGGCACTTCGTCACCAACCCCGGCGAACTCGTCCAGTGGTTCCCCTCCCGCGCCGACATGGAGCTGCGCCCCGGCGGCACCATCCGGTTCAGCGGCGATCCGAACATGCCCGAGTCGACCGGCCGCGTGCTCGCCGTGAACCCGCCGCGGCACCTGTCCTTCGAGTGGGGCGGCGACGAACTCCGCTTCGACCTGGAGGAGGCCGAGGGCGGGCGCACCCGCTTCACCCTCACCAATGTGCTCGGCGCCGAGAACACCGCCGCCCGCAACGGCGCGGGCTGGGAGGTGTGCCTCGCCGCCCTGGACGCCAAGGCACGCGGCGAGCGGTTCGAGGGACCGCACGGCGGGGCGAGCGCGCCCTGGAAGGAGTTCTACGCGGGCTACATCGAGGCCGGGGTGCCCTCCGGCGCACCGGTTCCCGGCCTCGGCTGACCGGTCAGGCCAGCTGCCGTCGCACCAGCTCGTGCAGCCGGCCGCCGGTGTCCGCGAGGAGTTCGGCGGGCGTGCCCTGCTGAGCGACCTTGCCGTCCTCCATCACGATGACCCGGTCGGCGTCCAGCACTGTCGACAGCCGGTGGGCGATGACGATCCGCGTGGCGTTGAGCTTGCGTGTGCTGTCGATGACGATGCGCTGGGTGTCGTTGTCCAGGGCACTGGTCGCCTCGTCGAAGAAGAGGATGCGCGGGCGGCGGATCAGGGCCTGGGCGATCATCAGACGCTGGCGCTGGCCGCCCGAGACCGCCCCGCCGCCCGAGACGATCGTGTGCAGGCCCATCGGCATCCGCTTGATGTCCTCCGCCAGCCCGGCCATCTCGGCAGCCGCCATCGCCTCCTCCGGCGTGCAGGGCTCGGTGCCGCAGATGACGTCCAGGATCGAGCCGGTGAACGGCTGCGCGTGCTGGAGCACCACCCCGCACTGGCGGCGCACGGCCGACCGGTCCAGCGCCGCGAGGTCCTGCCCGTCGTACAGCACACTGCCCGAGACCGGCCTGTCGAAGCCGATGAGCAGCCGCAGCAGGGTGGACTTGCCGCAGCCGCTGGGCCCGACGACCGCGACGAACTCGCCCGGCCGCACCTCGAAGGTGACATCGTCCAGGACGAGCGGGCCGTCGTCCGCGTACCGGAACGACAGCCGGCGGGCCTCGATCGCGCCAGACAGCGGGCTCGGCCGGGTACTGGCCGTGCGCACCTCGGGCGTCGCGTCCAGCACCGGCCGGATCTCCTCGAACAGCGGCAGCGCGGCCACGGCCGAGACGAACGCGCCGGTGAGCTGGGTGACCGAGGTCAGCAGCATCGTCACCGACGTGTTGAAGGTGAGGAACGCCGCCGCCGACATCGCCCCCCTCGCCGGGCCCGCCAGCAGCATGAACATCAGCAGGGTGCAGACCGGCAGGTACACCGCGCCCAGCACCGTCGTCAGGTTCTTGATACGGCCCACCTTCTGCTGGAGCTCACGGCTGCGCGCGAACTCGCCCGCCCAGGCGGCGTACGCATAGTTCTCGGCCGCCGCCACCCGCAGCTTCGGCAGCCCGCGCAGCGTCTGGAAGGCCTGGTTGTTCAGCTTGTTGCCGAGCACCACGAGCCGTCGCTGCCAACGGACCTGCCACAGCCCGAGCCCCAGGAACACGGCGGCGATGACCGTGAGCATGCCGATCGCGGCGAGCGCCATGGGCACGCTGTACCAGAACAGCAGGGCCAGGTTCATCGCGCCGACGGTCACCGACTGGGCGACCACCGGGCCGACTCCCGCAAGCAGTCGCCGTATCGCGCTGATCCCCATGGCCGCGCTCGCCAGCTCGCCCGTGGACCGCTGGGTGAAGAACTTCGTCGGCAGACGCAACAGCCGGTCCCATACCGCCGGTTGGAGCGTCGCCTCGATACGGCCCTCCAGACGCAGGATGGTCAGGTTCTCCAGCAGCATGAACGCGGCCGCCACCGCGCCGCTGACCATCACGGCCAGACAGGCCTGCACGATCAGCCCCTGCTGAGCCTTCGGTACGTACTCGCCGAGCACCTTGCCGGTGGCGATCGGCACCAGCGCACCGATCGCCACCGTCACCAGACCGGCGAGCAGCAGACGCAGCACGTCACCGCGCGTGCCCCGCATGCTGAACCGCAGCAGCCCGAGCGGACCGAGCCTCCGCTCGGGCAGCGGGCGGTAGAACATCACCGCGCGCGGTTCGAACTCCTCCGCGTTGGCCTTCTCGACAGGGGTCTCGCGACCGGTCGCCGGATGGACGGCCACATAGCCGCCCCGCCGCCACAGCAGCGCGACCGGCGCCCCGGACAGGGCCCGGTGCCCGACCAGCGGGCCGATGTCGTCCCGCCACCAGCGGCCGTCCAGGCGTACGGCCCTGGTGCGCACCCGGGATGCGAGCGCCACCCGCTCGACCGGGTCGAGCCGGTCGCTCTCGGTGCCGCTCTGCGCGGGTTCGGCGAGCGTGATCCCGGCGGCCCGGGCGACCAGCTTGCAGACGGTGTACGTGGCGTCGGCGTCGGCGGCCGTCGTGCGTCTCCCAGGCGCCTTGCCGATCGACGCGAGCAGCGTGCGGTCGGCCTGGGCGCGGACCGCCTCACCCGCCTTGATCCCGGCCGCCGTGCGCGTCTCGTGGGTGTGCTCCAGCTGCTCGATCCACCGGTCCAGGGTGGTGAGCAGCCGGTACTGCTGGTCGACCATGCTCTGCCACACGGCCGGGTCCATCAGCAGGTCGGCTGCGGCCTCCGCACCGTACAGCGACCCGTACTGGACGCTGCCCGGCGGCACCTGCATCCAGAACACGTCGTCGTCCCCCACGCTCGAATGAACTCGCGCGGGGGCGCCCCCATCGTCGGCCGCGCGTTCGGTCGTCATCGGTGCCTGGAAGAGGATGGACAGGCCGCGGCCGACGCCCAGCGCGAGGGCGTACTCCAGCGGGCTCGACGTCGGGGGCACGTACTGGGGGTTGCCGTACTCGTCGTACGACCAGGTCTGGGTGGGCGCGGGCTGGTACAGCTCGCGCAGCCCGATGCGGTGCACCACGCAGTCGCGCAACGGGCGTGCGACCAGGGTGTGCTGCGGACCGGCGACCGGGCCGAGCAGCAGCGAGCCCGCCTCCAGACGGCCCAGGTGGTGCCAGTGGCCCTGCTGTCCGGCGTCCACCGCGAACAGGTCCAGGGCGCCCGCCGCGACCAGCCACAGCACCTGCGGGCCCTCGAGGTCGAGGCGGTTGAAGCCGCTGCGGTCGAGGGGCGTGCCCAGCGAGCCGAGCGCGCCCAGGACGAGGTCGCCTTCGTGCACGGAGGTCATCTCACCGCTCCCTGACCAGCGCGGCATATGCTCCGCCGCGCGCCACCAGCTCGTCGTGCCGGCCGCGTTCCACGATCGTGCCGTGCTGGAGGACGACGATCTCGTCGCTGTCGCGCACGGTGCTCAGCCGGTGGGCGATCACCACACAGGCACAGCCGCGCCGGCGCAGATTGTCCATGACGACCAGCTCGGTCTCCGCGTCCAGCGCGCTGGTCACCTCGTCCAGCACCAGGATGCTGGGCCGGCGGACCAACGCCCGTGCGATCTCCAGACGTTGACGCTGACCGCCGGAGAAGTTCCGGCCGTCCTGCTCGACCTTGCTGTGGATACCGCCGGGCCGCCGCACGACGACGTCGTACAGGGCCGCGTCCCGCAGCGCCTCCACCACCGCGTCGTCCGGGATCGACGGGTCCCACAGCGCCACGTTGTCGCGGACCGAGCCCTCGAAGAGGAACACGTCCTGGTCGACGAAGGACACCGAGGACGCGAGCGCGCCCCGCGGAATGTCCTCCAGCCGCTGCCCGTCGATGCGGATCACCCCCTCCCAGGGCGCGTACAGGCCCGAGATCAGCCGGGAGACCGTCGACTTGCCGCTGCCCGAGCCGCCGACCAGCGCCACCTGCTGCCCGGGTCCGACGGTCAGGTCGAAGCCGGTGAGCAGGGGCTTGTCCAGGGGGCTGTAGCCGAAGGAGATGTTCTCCAGCTCGACATGGCCGTGCAGCCGACGCGTGGAGTCACCGCCGCCGGGGCGGGCGTAGAGCGGGTCCGCCTGGAAGTTCTCCACGTCCTTCAGACGGGCCACGTCGGCCGCGAAGTCCTGGATGCGGCCCGCCACGCCGTTCAGCCGGGTGAGCGGCGCCGTGAAGCGGGTGACAAGTGCCTGGAAGGCGACCAGCAGACCGACCGAGATATGGCCCTCCACCGCCCGCATACCGCCGATCCAGAGGATCAGCGCGCTGTTCAGGGTGGCCAGCGTGGGCGCGACCACGCCGAGCCAGGCGCTGGGCGCCCCGAGCCGCTGCTGCTCCTCCAGGGTGGTGGCGTGCTGTCCCGCCCACTTGCGGAAATAGCCGTCCTCGCCGCCTGTCGCCTTCATCGTCTCGATCAACTGGAGCCCGGTGTAGGCCGTGTTGGTGAGCCGTGCGGTGTCCGCCCGCAGCTTCGCCGTACGGGTCGCGCGCAGCCGTACGACGAGGCGCATCGCCACGACGTTGAGCAGCGCCACACCGATGCCGACGAGAGTGAGCTGCGGGTCGTAGGCGTAGAGCAGCACCGCGTAGAGCACGACCACGATCGCGTCCACACCCGCCGCCGCGAGGTCACGGGCCAGGGTCTCGGCCACCTGGTCGTTGGACTGGAGCCGCTGCACCAGGTCGGCGGGGCTGCGCTGGGCGAAGAACGTCACCGGCAGCCGCAGCAGATGCCGCAGGAAGCGGGCGCTGGAGAGGGTGGAGGAGATGATGCGGCCGTGCAGCAGGTTGGCCTGCTGGAGCCAGGTCAGCACCAGCGTGAGCAGCACGCAGGTGCCCATCGACGCGAACAGCACACCCAGCAGCGAGGTCTGGCCGCCGATCAGGAACATGTCGATATAGGTACGGCTGAGCGCCGGCACCGCCGCGCCGACCGCGACCAGCAGCAGGCTCGCCAGCACCGCGGCGGGCATGGTGCCCGCAGTGCCGCGCAGCCGGGCCGGCATCGCGCCGAGGACGCCAGGCCTGCGCCCGCCCTTCGCGAAGCCTTCCCCCGGCTCCATGACCAGGACGACCCCGGTGAAGCTCCCGTCGAACTCCTCGAAGGGCACGAAACGGCGGCCCTTGGCGGGGTCGTTGATATGGACGCCGCGCCGTCCGAAGCGGCGCCCCATGCCGTCGTAGACGACGTAGTGGTTGAACTCCCAGAAGAGGATGGCCGGTGCCGTCACCTCCGCGAGGGCGGCCAGGTCCATCTGCATGCCCTTGGCGGTCAGGCCGTAACCGCGCGCCGCCTTCAGCAGATTGCTGGCGCGCGAGCCGTCACGGGAGACACCGCAGGCGATGCGCAGCTCCTCCAGCGGGACATGGCGGCCGTGGTGCCCGAGCACCATGGCGAGGGAGGCGGCACCGCACTCCACCGCCTCCATCTGGAGCACGGTGGGCGTACGGACGGTCCGCCCGCGGCCCTTGGGGACCGGGCGCCCGGCCGGTGCGGCGCGCCGGCGGCCGCGGGTCTGCTGAGCGGTCGTCACGGGAGCAGCCAATCGACGGGTCGCTGGTCGGCCAGCCGGATCGAGGCCGTGGCCAGGGTCATGGAGTCGAGCCGGTACGGCGGGCCGCTCGCGGACGACCACCGGTAGCCGCTCCTCGTCGAGGGCGACCGGTCCAGCCTCACCAGGACGGCCACCGGGCGGCCCTTCCCGGTGAACTGCTCGCCCAGCTGGCTGTCCCCGAGGAACGCGGCGATCGACTGGGCGGACTGGGCGGTGCGGTCCACCGACTTCACATGGCCGCGCAGCACGCCGTACCGCTGCGCGGACACCGAGGACACGGTGAGGTCGACCGTGGCGTCGGCGGGGACGGAGGCCGCGTTCTCGGCGGGGACGTACACCGTCGCGTACAGCGGGTCCGAGGAATGGGCGACCTTCTCCACCGCGGCCACGTTCGCGCCGGTCCTGATGATCTGCCCGATGGTGGCGGCGAGTGCGGTGACGCGGCCCGCGGCGACCGTGCGGACGACCGAGTCGCCCTGGCTCGTACGGACCTTCAGGACGGGCGAGCCTGCGGGCAGCCGCTCACCCTGCCGGGCGAGGACGGCGGTGACCTGGCCGGCGACGGGGCTCTGCAGGATGTAACTGCCCTGCCCGTGCGTGAGGATGGCCTGCGCGCTCACCGTGGAGGCGACCGAGCCGGTCACCGCCCAGACGGAGGCGGCCGCCATCACGACGACGGCGACGCAGAGCGCCAGCCAGCCCTGCGGGCGGGCGAGACGCACCGGAAGGTCGAGCTCCTCCGGCGACTGGAGCTTGGCGAGGGCCTGTTGACGGAACTGCACGGAACTTCCCTCACCTGTGGGAGAGGCTGCGCCACGACATGGTTCTGGGCATCCGAGAGTCCCGGAGCCGGGATACGGCTCCGGGACTCAACGGCAGCGAGGTGCGATCAGAGACCGGCGACCAGGCCGGCGACCGGGGCGGTGTTCAGACCGGTGACACCCTCGACGGTGCCGACGGCCGTGTCCGCCAGGCCGGAAACCGGGGCAATGCCGTTCACGGCACCGGTGACGGTGTTGAGGGCGTTCACGGAAAGGCCGCCGGAGACGTTGTCCAGCTCGGCGTCCGAGATCTCGACGGTCTCGACCTGGGGGGTGGAGTTCATGATGGAACTTCCCTTCATACGAATATTTCACAAGGGGGAGAGCGGCCCCCTCCGAGAACAGATGGACGGCCGCGACCGCGGGCGCCGGGCACCCTTTCGGGAAGCCCTTCGCGGCTCCCGCGACGCGATGGATCAAAGCACGCACGCGGCTCGCGCAGCCAATCAACCAGGCGTCTCACCTGGGAACTTGACCTTCGCAGGGACCCATCGGTGAGGGCGCGCGCACGGCTTGTCGGCGACTCCTTCACATGGCGCACGGCATCGGCGCAGACAAACGCTTGCCCCGGGGCGGGCAATCCGGCACTCCGCGCCGAAGGCGCGAGGAGGGGCACGCGATTGTGCAGAACCGCCGGACCCGGTGACTTGGTTGAGTATTCAATGTGCAGATTCCCTGAAGCAGGGATTCCGGTCCGGGTCCGGAACGGACCGTGTCCGGACGGTTGCCGACCGTGTCGATTCGGAGGTCCCAGAGGTCGCCGACCGTGTCAGCGCGGCAGCGCAGGCCGTGTCAGTCCAGCAGTGCGTAGACCGTGCTCGCCCGCGCGGCGATCTGCCCGGAGCCCTCGTCGGTCATCGTGATGTCCGCGAACGCCATCCGCCGGCCCAGCTTGCTCAGCACCGCTTCGATCAGGACATCCGAACCGGCCACCGCCCGCTGGAACGACGTCGACTGCTGCACCGTCGTCATCGGGACGAAGCCACCGCGCGCGGCCGACACGGCGATCACCGTCGCGGTGTCGGCGGCGGCCATCAGGGCCTGTCCCGACATCCCTCCGCCCTCCCGGGAAAGCCGATCCGACCAGGGCAGACGCAGCACCGCACGCCTCTCGTCCAATGCTTGGACCGACAGCCCGAGTTCAAGGACCCACGGGGCGAAGTTGGCGGAGAGGATCTTGTCGGCTTCGGCGGTCGTCATCGTCATATGGGCGATTGTTCCCGACCGTGCCCCGCGACACGCGCGGCGTGGCCGATTCACCGTCACGCAAAGCAAGTTGGCAAACGGAATTGAACGCCGCGCTCGACCCGTCCGTACCTACAGCCATCCAGGCGCCCCCCGATCAACTGCCGGACATCGGCAGAGACCCCGTCCCTTGGAGGTCGAGAAGTTTGAGTCACAAGCGAATGCCGAAGCGCAAGGCCGCGATAGCGGTGGGCGGTGTCGCGGCGCTCGGAGCGGCGGCCCTTCTGCTGCCGAACGCGATGGCGTCCCAGGACGGCGGCTCGGCGGATGCCGCCGGCGCTCCCAGGACCATGAAGGCCAATGACGCCTCGGACCTGGCCGCGCAGCTCCAGAAGGCGCTCGGTGACGCCTTCGCCGGCTCCTACTACGACTCCGGCAAGCAGCAGCTCGTCGTCAACGTGGTCAGCGGCGACAACAATCTCATCGTCCAGGCCAAGAAGGCGGGCGCGGTCGTCCGCCAGGTGGAGAACAGCACCTCCGAACTCAAGGCCGCCGCCCAGACCCTGAAGACCAAGGCGACCATCCCGGGCACCTCCTGGGCCGTCGACCCCAGGACCAACAAGGTCCTGGTCACCGCCGACAGCACCGTCACGGGCGCAAAGTGGAACAGACTGGAGTCGACGGTCCAGGGCCTCGGCTCGGGCATGGCGACCATCAAGAAGTCCGCCGGCACGTTCAAGACCTTCGTGTCGGGCGGCGACGCCATCTTCTCCCAGGTGCAGGGCGGCAACGTCCGCTGCTCCCTCGGCTTCAACGTCAAGGCGTCCGACGGCAGCCCCGCCTTCCTGACGGCCGGTCACTGCGGTGTCGCGGCCAAGGACTGGTCCGACTCCCAGAACGGGCAGCCCATCGCCACCGTGGACCAGGCCACCTTCCCCGGCCAGGGCGACTTCTCGCTCGTCAAGTACAACGACGCCACCACCCAGGCGCCGAGCGAGGTCAACGTCGGCAACGGCCAGGCACCCGTCCAGATCAAGCAGGCCGTGGACGCCACCGTCGGCACGACGGTCTTCCGGATGGGCTCCACCACCGGTCTGCACGACGGCCAGGTGACCGGCCTCGACGCCACCGTCAACTTCCAGAGCGAGACCGACCCCAACGGCGTCGACACGGTCACCGGACTCATCCAGACCAACGTCTGCGCCGAGGCCGGCGACAGCGGCGGCTCCCTGTTCACCCAGGACGGCGGCGCGGTCGGCCTGACCTCCGGTGGCAGCGGCGACTGCACCAGCGGCGGCGAGACCTTCTTCCAGCCGGTGACCGCCGCCCTGCAGGCGACCGGCGCGACGCTCGGCGACGCCGGTGCGGGTGCCGGTGCGGGTGCCGGGGACCAGTCCGGTGCCGGCGGTGACGCGGTGGGCGGCGGCGACCAGTCCGGCGCCACGGCCGACCCGTCCGCCACGGCTGACCCGTCCGCCACGGCCGACCCGTCCGCGACGGCGACCAACCCGGCGGGTACGGGCGACCAGTCCGGTGCGGGTGCGGGCGACCAGTCCGGTGCGGGTGCGGGCGACCAGTCCGGTGCGGGTGCGGGCGACCAGTCCGGCACCGGTGACGCGACCGGTACGGGCCACCAGCCGGGTACCGGCGCGGGCGACGGCTCGGCCGTCAACCAGGGCCACTGAACCAGGGCCGGTCGAGCCTGGACCGGCTGAAGACGCAGATCGGCTGAACCCAGACCCACTGATCGGCCTCACCAGCGGTTCCGGCCGGCGGTGGACGGTCCGGCTCTCCGGCGGGAGGGCCGGACCGCGTCGTCGTACGAGGCGGGTCCGCCGCGGCTCAGGCGGGCCCCAGCGCCCGCAGCAGCAGCACCGCCACGTCGTCGGCCCGCTCCCGTGCCGCCACGCTGTGCGCGACGAGTTCGTCGGCCAGTTGCTCCAGCGGCCGTTCCCCGATCGTGTTCAGCAGGTCACCCATGTCGGCCAGGGCGTCCTCGATGTCCACGCCGGGCGATTCGACGAGGCCGTCGGTGTACAGGACGAGGACCGAGCCCGTGGCGAGGTCGACCTCCGTCGTCGGGTACGTCGCCTCCGCGTCGATACCGAGCAGCGGCCCCCCGGCCAGGTCCAGGACGCGCACCCGCCCGTCCGGCCGTCTCAGCAGCGGTGGCGGATGCCCCGCACGGGCCATCACGGCACGCTCGTTGACCGGATCGAGCCGCAGATACAGACAGCTCGCGAACAGATCGGCGCCGAGGTCGACGAGCAGCCGGTTGGTGCTGGCCATCACCTCCTGCGGCGCCTGGCCGCCGGTGGCGAACGCGCGTACCCCGGTGCGGATCTGCCCCATCAGCCCGGCCGCCGTCACGTTGTGTCCCTGGACGTCCCCGATCACCGCCGCCGCGAACGGCCGGGTCGGCACCACGTCGTAGAAGTCGCCGCCGATCTCCATGCCCTGAGTGGCCGGCAGATAGCGCGCGGCCGCCTCGATGCCCGGCGGCGGCATCAAGGAGCGCGGCAGCAGGGCCTCCTGCAGACCGTGCGCCAACTGGTTCTTGGCGTCGTACAGCAGTGCCCGCGCCAGGGCCTGCGCGATCAGCCCGCCCAGGCTTGTCAGAACGGCCCGCTCGTCCGCTGGGAAGACATGCGGCTCCGTGTAGGCGAGCACACAGGTCCCCACCGGCCGCCCTGACGCGATCAGCGGCAGATAGGCCCAGGCCGCGAAGCCGCCCGGCAGCCCGGTCAGCCCCGGATACAGGCGGTCCAGCTGCTGCCGGGTGTCGAAGAACGCCGGCACCCCCGTGGTCAGGACGTGGGTGCCCGGCATCCGCTCGGACAGCGCAATACCGTCGAACCGCTCGACATGGTGCGGGTTCGCATACCCGCGGTGCCCCAGCACGTGCAGCCGCCCGCCCTGCGACCCGAGCAGCACCACGGCCTGACTACCCACGGACGGGACGATCTCGTCCGCGACCAGCTGCACCACGTCCTGCACGCCCACCGCCTCGGTCAGCGCTCCGGCCAGGCTCAGCACCTGGGAGATGGTGACCAGACGGGACCGTCCCGCACCGGTCTGCGGA
This sequence comes from Streptomyces sp. HUAS 15-9, assembly GCF_025642155.1. Classification (NCBI taxonomy): domain Bacteria; kingdom Bacillati; phylum Actinomycetota; class Actinomycetes; order Kitasatosporales; family Streptomycetaceae; genus Streptomyces; species Streptomyces qianjiangensis. Next base: position 7,974,929 of record NZ_CP106798.1, read on the forward strand.
GCGGCCCGCCCCATCTCCGCCACCGCCCGTGCCCTGCTGATGCGCACGCTCAGCCCGGTCGTGCTCGGGTAGAGCCGGAACGACAGCCAGTCGCCCGGCGGGCGCAGCGCCACGAACGACGTCACGTGCTGGCTGATCAGGGCGGCCCGGTACCGGTCCTCGTACATCGGGTCGTTCAGCCAGGGCACCGAGGCCCACAGATGGGTGCCGAGGAGCTCACCGGCGGGTGTGTCGAGCAGCTCGGCCGCCGCCGCGTTGGCGAACCCGACCTGGCCGTGCAGATCGAGCGACACCAGCCCGTACGGCAGCCGTGCCACCATCCGCGCGGCCTCGACCGTGCCCAGGGTGCCCGCGACCCCCGTCACGGTCGACGCCAGCAGATCGGGCTCGCGCGGGATCGGCCGGTTGTCCTGCGCCGCCCGCTCCAGGCGCACCGCGAGCCGGTCACAGGCCGCGGTCAGATGCTCACGCTCCCGGTCGGACAGTTCCGGCGGATGCGAACCGGGCCAGGTCACGAAGACCGCGCCGTACGCCTTGGCCGCGGTGGCCACGGGCAGGGCGGCCAGCGCGAAGGGATAGGGCAGGACCACCGCGATACGGGGGTAGCGCCGGGCCATGTCGTCCTCGCCGCCCACCCAGACCAGCCGCCGGCCGCGGACCGCCTCCGCGACCGGGATCGGCGCGCTCAGCCCCACCCGCTCCCACGGCGCCGCGAACGCCCGGGGCAGCCCAGCCACCACCGCCATCTCCAGTACCGGCTCGTCGTTCGCCAGCAGGTACACCGCCCCGGAGTGGGCGTGGACCTCGTCCATCATCGTGGCCAGCGACAAGGAGAGCAGCGGTCGGCCGACCCGCGTACCGGTGGCCTCCGGCGCCTGCGCGGGCTTCTGCCCGTCGGACACGCCGACCACCTCCTCGTACGGCCGCGCGTCTCACCCCCCAGGGGTCAAGGCTCTCTCCTGGCGGCGCGCGGCGCACGGCGAGCGGGCCGCGCCGGACCCCCGTGAGCTCCACGGAACGGTCGCAGGGGCTGCGCGGACGGCCCATAAGCGCTGTAATGGCGGACGTGGTCAGTGAGGGCGCTGCGGTACGCAGAACGAGGAGGGAGCGTGCCGAAGTTGCCCTTGAAACGGTCATGACCGGCCCCGACGCGCCCGATCGACTGCACCGCGTCATCGAACAGGCACTCGTTTTCGCCGGGGCGTCCTTTGTCGGCGTGTACACGCCGAGCGAGGACGGTGCCGTGCTCCGCCTCGCGGAGTCCGCGGGGCTGCCGCGCACGCTGTACGGGCTGCGCGACGGCTATCCCGCCTCCGCGCAGTCCCCGCTCGCCGAGGCCCACCGCACCGGGCAGCCGATGTGGCTCGGCCCCGAGGAACTGGCGGCCTGCCCCGAGGCGCGCCGCACACCGTCCCGGGAGTTCTTCGTGGCGGCCCTGCCGGTGCGGGCGGGCGACGGCTGTCTCCTCGCCGTGAGCGAGCGCGTCGGCGGCTTCGACTCCGAGGACCGCCGGTGCCTGGAACTGATCGCCGACTCGGTCGCCCTGCCCGCCCCGCCCGGGGCCACCGCCACCGGTGAGCTGCCCGCCGACGCCTTCAGCCTGGCCATGGACACCGGCCGCGTGGATGTCGGCGACGAGATCCTGGAGCTGTTCGGGATCGGCCGCGACGAGTTCGACGGCAAGGTCGAGACCCTGCTCGGGATGACCGTGCCCGAGGACCTGCCCGCGCTGATGTCCGTCGTCGAGGCCGACCACATGTCCATCGGCGACCGCGAGCTGGAGTTCCGCGTCCTGCAGCCCTCCGGGCCGCCCAAGTGGCTCCGGCTGCGCGGACGGATGGTCCCGGGCGGCGAGGGCCGGCCCGCGCTCCTGGTCGGCACCGTGACGGACACCTCCAAGCTGCGCTCCGACGTCACCGACGTGGCCCGCGTCCAGCGCCTGGCCGCGGCGCTCGCCACCGCCGGCACCGTCAAGGACGTCGGTCAGGCCGTCGTCAACGCCCTGCGCAAGCCGCTCCAGGCCGACCGGCTCGCCCTCGCCGAGCTGGAGAACGACCGTCTCGTGGTCACCGTCCTCGACCCGCCAGAACCCGACGTCTGGCCCGAGGTGTGGCGCTCCGAGTGGCGCACGGAGTGGCCCGACGCCCCCGTCCGGGCCATGCCCACCCTCGCCGCCGCCCTGCGCGAGGGCCGCGCCCAGATCTGGGCCGCCGGCACCACCCTGGAACCCGCCCTCGCCGAGGTCGGTCCCGGTGGCCTCGCGGTGCTGCCGCTGCCCGCCGGCGGCCGCATGGCCGGCGCCTGCCTGATCGGCTGGGACAGCCCGCACGAGTTCGGCCCCGACGAACGCGCCCTGCTCACCGCCTCCGCCGGACTGGCCGGCCAGGCCCTGATGCGCGCCCACGCCTTCGACGCCGAGCACGAGCTCGTCGGCATGCTCCAGCGCACCCTCCTGCCACGCCGCCTGCCCAAGCTGGCCGGCGCGGTCGCCGTGGCCCGCTATCTGCCCACCACCGCCGGGCTGGAGGTGGGCGGCGACTGGTACGACGTGATCCCGCTGCCCGACAACCACGTCGCCCTCGTCATCGGCGACGTCCAGGGCCACAGCGCGGCCGCCGCCACCCTCATGGGCCAGATGCGCACCGCCCTGCGTGCCTACGCCGCCGAGGGCCACACCCCGGACGTGGTGGTCTCGCACGCCAACCGGCTCCTCATGGACATGGAGTCTGACCTCTTCGCCACCTGCTGCTACGTCGACGTGGACATGGAGGAGGGCACAGCCTGGTGCGTGCGCGCCGGACACCTGCCCCCGGTGCTGCGTCACCCGGACGGCGTAACGGAGGTCGTCGAGACCGAGGGCGGCCCGCCGCTCGGCGTGGTCGACCGGGCCGACTTCCCCATGGCCCCGCTGCATCTCATGCCCGGCACCGTGCTCGCGCTGACCACCGACGGCCTGGTGGAGTCAGCCGACGCCGACATCGACGTCGGCATGGACCGGTTCGCCCACGACCTGGCCGCGTCCGACCCCGCCCACCTCGGTCTGGTCGCCGACGCCCTGCTCGGCAACGCCCACCGCAGCGACGACGTCGCCCTGCTCCTGATGCGCTACGACGGCATGGCCGTGCGCCCGCTCAGGGAGAGCTGGACGGTGTGGCGGGTGCCGGAGGCCGCCCGGCACGCCCGCCGCTTCACCAAGCGCACCCTGCGCGCCTGGGGCGTACCCGCGGACGACCTGGACACCGTGCTGCTCGTGGTCTCCGAGCTCGTCACCAACGCCCTCGTGCACACCGACGGCCAGGTCCGCCTCGACCTCACCCTGGTCAACCACCGGCTCCGGGTCGCCGTCGCCGACGCCTCGCCGCGCACCCCGATGAAACCCACCAACATCGGCTGGGAGGCCACCGGCGGCCGCGGCATCCTGCTCGTGGAGGCCGTGTCGGTCGCCTGGGGGACGCTGCCGGTGAGCGGCGGCAAGCAGGTGTGGGCCGACATCGCGCTCGAGGACTGACCGCCACACGGGTGTGGGTGCGAAAGCCGCACGGCAGGTCGTGAGGGCTCCGGGCCGCCGCCGTGCCTAGGGTCCTTGCCGTGGCACACACCTTCGAAGAGCTCGTGGCGAAGCAGCGCGCGTCGGACATGGCCCACGCGCAGGTCCTGGAACTGCGGGATGCCTACGGCCCGCCCGCCGAGGCGCAACTGACCGGTGCCCAGAAGGAGACCTACGAGACCGCCCTGCGGGCCTGGCGCGACCTGGCCCGGGAGGTGCAGACCGCGCTGAGCGAGTACGCGAAGGAAGCGGGCCGGCCGCGGGGTGACGTCGAGGCGGAGGTGGAGCGAGCGGCGGAGACCCCGGAGAGCACGTGACCCGCCCCGACTCCGAACCCGCCCCCGGCACCGATTCCGCCACCGGTACCGCGCGCCGCTCCGCACACCCCGCCGAGCGGCTGGTCGAGGCGGCGGACGCGCGGTTGCCGGTGCTGGAGGGCGGGGCGCTGCTGCGCAAGGCGTTCCCCGACCACTGGTCTTTCCTGCTGGGCGAGTTGGCGCTGTACAGCCTGCTCGCCCTGGTGCTGACCGGGGTGTGGCTGACCTTCTTCTTCAAGCCGGAGATGCGGGAGGTCGTCTACACGGGCCCGTACGTCCCGCTGCAGGGGGTGCGCATGTCGGCCGCCTTCGACTCCACACTGCACATCAGCTTCGACGTGCGCGGCGGTCTGCTGATGCGGCAGGCGCACCACTGGGCGGCGCTCGTCTTCGTCGCCGCGATCGGCGTGCACATGCTCCGGATCTTCTTCACCGGCGCCTTCCGCAGGCCCCGCGAGCTGAACTGGGTCATCGGGCTCACGCTGTTCGTGCTCGCCCTCGCCGAGGGGTTCGCCGGCTACTCGCTCCCCGACGACCTGCTCTCCGGCACGGGCCTGAGGATCGCCCAGGGCATCATGCTGTCCATCCCGGTGGTCGGAACGTACGTGGCCTTCTTCGCCTTCGGCGGGCCGTACCCCAGCCACGAGATCGTCACCCGCCTGTACTCGATGCACATCCTGCTGCTGCCCGGCGCGCTGATCGCCCTGGTCACCGTGCACCTGATCCTGGTGTTCCACCTCAAGCACACGCAGTGGCGCGGACCGGGCCGCTCGAACCGCAACGTCATCGGCAGGCCGCTCTTCCCCCGGTTCACGGCCGCGTCCGGCGGGCTGTCCTTCGCCGTCTTCGGCGTGCTCGTCCTGATGTCCGCCGTCGCCCAGATCAACCCGGTCTGGGTGTACGGCCCCTACCGCCCCGACCAGGACTCGACCGGATCCCAGCCCGACTGGTACGTCGGCTTCCTGGAGGGCGCGCTGCGCCTCGTACCGCCGTGGGAGACCAACCTCGCCGGTCACACCCTCATGTGGAACGTGCTGCTGCCGGCCGTAGTCCTGCCCGGACTGCTGTTCGGCGTCCTGTACGCATACCCCTTCGTGGAGCAGCGCCTGACGGGGGAGTGGGACCACGAACGGCATCTGTGCGACCGGCCCCGCGAGCGTCCCGTGCGCACCGGCCTGGGCGTCGCCGGCACCGTCTTCTTCGCCGTGCTGCTCCTCGCCGGCGCCAACGACGTCATCGCCCAGTCCTTCCGGATCTCCGTCAACGCCCTGACCTGGGTACTGCGCGTCTCCCTGGTGGTGGCCCCGGTCGTCGCGTTCCTGGTCGCCCGGTGGCTGTGTCTGGCCCTGGTGGAGGCGGAACGGGAGCGGCTGACGAAGGGTGTGCCGACGGGCGACGTACGGCAGACCCTCGCGGGTGGCTACGAGAGCGACCACCGCCCGGCCGGCGACTTCCGCCCCGGTGCGCCCAGGCGGCCGATCACCGGTGCACGTACTGGAAGACCATCCCGAGGACACCGCGCGCCAGCACGCCGAAACCGATGAGGAACAGCCACAGCCCGAACACCACCCCGGTCGCCGCGAGCGCGAAGCCCAACGCGGTGACCAGCGGCCAGATGCTCTCGGCGGGGAAGAACTCCAGGGGCCCCGCGCCGTCGGCCACTTCGGCGTCGGTGCGGTCCTGGGGGCGCCGTCCCTTGCGCACGTACTGCACCGCGCAGAAGAACGCGATGACCGCGGCCATCCCGCCCGCGACGATCAGCGCCGCCGTGCCCGCCGATTCGTGCGACCACACGCCGTACAGGGCGGCGACACCCGCGAAGAACAGGGCGACACCGCCGAACAGCAACGCCTCGACCTTCATCGCGTTCCCTCCTCCACCGTCTGCTTGGCGAACTCGGGGTGGTGCAGGTCGAAGGCGGGCGATTCCGACCGCACCCGGGGCAGGGCGACGAAGTTGTGCCGGGGCGGCGGGCAGGACGTCGCCCACTCCAGGGCCCGGCCGTAGCCCCAGGGGTCGTTCTCGGTGACCATCGGCGCCCGGTGCGCGGTGCGCCAGACGTTGTACAGGAAGGGCAGTGTGGAGGCGCCGAGCAGGAACGCGCCCGCGGAGGACAGGGAGTTGAGCAGGGCGAAGCCGTCCTGGGGCAGATAGTCGGCGTACCGGCGGGGCATGCCGGCCTCGCCGAGCCAGTGCTGGACGAGGAACGTGAGCTGGAACCCCGGGAAGAGCAGCCAGAAGTGCAGCTTGCCGAGGCGTTCGTCGAGCATCTTGCCGGTGAACTTGGGCCACCAGAAGTAGAAGCCGGCGAACATCGCGAACACCACCGTTCCGAACAGCACATAGTGCAGGTGCGCCACGATGAAGTACGAGTCGGTCAGATGGAAGTCGAGCGGCGGCGAGGCGATCAGCACCCCGCTGAGCCCGCCCAGCAGGAACGACACCAGAAAGCCGAGCGACCACAGCATCGGCGTCTCGAACGAGACCGACCCGTGCCACATCGTCCCGATCCAGGCGAAGAACTTGATCCCGGTGGGCACCGCGATCAGGAACGACATGATCGAGAAGAACGGCAGCAGCACCGCGCCGGTGGCGAACATGTGGTGCGCCCACACCACCGCGGACAGCATGGTGATCGTGATCGTCGCGCCGATCATCGGCAGATACCCGAACAGCGGCTTGCGCGAGAACACCGGGATGATCTCGGAGACGATGCCGAAGAACGGCAGCGCCACGATGTAGACCTCGGGGTGCCCGAAGAACCAGAACAGGTGCTGCCACAGCAGCGCGCCGCCGTTCGCCGATTCGAAGACGAGCGAGCCGAACTTCCGGTCCGACTCCAGGACCAGCAGCGTCGCGGTGAGCACCGGGAACGCGGGCAGCACCAGGATCGACGTGAACAGCACGTTCCACGTGAACATCGGCATCCGGAACATGGTCATGCCCGGGGCGCGCAGACACAGGATCGTGCTGATGAAGTTGACGGCACCCAGCGTCGTCGACACACCGGTCACCACGAGCCCCATCACCCACAGGTCGCCGCCCGCGCCGGGGGAGTAGAAGGCGCTGTTGAGCGGCGCGTAGGCGAACCACCCGAACGCGGCCGCGCCGCCGGGCACCACGAAGCCCGAGACCACCATCAGCCCGCCGAACAGATACATCCAGTACGACAGCGCGTTCAGACGGGGGAAGGCCACATCGGGGGAACCGATCTGCAACGGCATCACGGCGTTCGCGAACCCGGCGAACATCGGGGTGGCGAACAGCAGCATCATGATCGTGCCATGGATCGTGAAGAACTGGTCGTAGCCCTGCGCGCTCAGGAACTGCAGCCCGGGGCGGGCGAGTTCGCCGCGCATGCCCAGGGCGAGCAGCCCGGCCAGGAGGAAGAAGCAGAACGCCGTGACCATGTAGAGGCGGCCGATCACCTTGTGGTCGGTCGTCGAGGCCCAGCGCAGCAGGGCCCGGCCGGGCCGCGGCGCGGTGGCGGCGTACCGCTCGGCGATCTCGTACTTTTCCGAAATTTCTGGTAGTTCCGTCATCGCCGGGGACGCTACCCCGGCGCCACCACGGCCTGCCCGCGCCACGCCCTGGTCACCGGGCCGCGTACCCGGAAGCCGCTCGCGGGACAGGGGACGTACTGCCATGAACGACCCAGCAGAGCAAACATAGGTCCGATCCTGACGATCGCCGATAGGGTGTGGCAGATGAAGGCTCTGGTCCTGTCCGGCGGTGCCGGAACCCGGCTGCGTCCGATCACACACACGTCGGCGAAACAGCTCGTGCCGGTGGCCAACAAGCCCGTCCTCTTCTACGGCCTGGAGTCGATAGCCGCGGCCGGGATCACCGAGGTGGGAGTGGTCGTGGGCGACACCGCGGCCGAGATAGAGGAGGCGGTCGGCGACGGTTCGAAGTTCGGCCTGGAGATCACCTACATACCCCAGGACAGACCCCTGGGCCTCGCCCACGCGGTGCTGATCGCACGGGACTTCCTCGGCGACGACGACTTCGTGATGTACCTCGGGGACAACTTCATCGTCGGCGGCATCAGCACCCTCGTCGACGAGTTCCGCGCCAGCCGACCCGACGCCCAGATCCTGCTCACCCATGTCCCCGACCCGCGCTCCTTCGGCGTCGCCGAACTCGACGCGTCGGGGCAGGTGATCGGCCTGGAGGAGAAGCCGGAGCAGCCCAAGAGCGACCTCGCGCTGGTCGGCGTCTACCTCCTCACCCCGCTGATCCACGACGCGGTGCGCGCCATCAGGCCGTCCTGGCGGGGCGAACTGGAGATCACCCACGCCCTCCAGCACCTCATCGACATCCGCGCCGACGTGCGCTCCACGGTCATCCAGGGCTACTGGAAGGACACCGGCAACGTCGACGACATGCTGGAGGTCAACCGCACCGTCCTGGAAGGGATGCAGCGGCGGATCGACGGCGAGGTGGACGAGCGGACCGAGACCGTGGGCCGGGTGGTCGTCGAGGAAGGGGCGCGGGTCGCGAACTCGCGCATCGTCGGCCCCGTCGTCATCGGCGCGGGGACCGTGGTCAGCGACTCGTACGTCGGCCCCTACACCTCCATCGCCGAGAACTGCCGGATCACGGACAGCGAGCTGGAGTTCTCCATCGTGCTGCGGGACTCCTCCATCGACGGAGTGGGCAGGATCGAGTCCTCGCTGATCGGCCGGCATGTGGAGGTGACCCCGGCAGCCGGCGTGCCCAGTGCCCACCGCCTCGTCCTCGGAGACCACAGCAAGGTGCAGATCCGTTCATGAATCTCCTCGTCACCGGCGCCGCCGGGTTCATCGGTTCCACGTACGTCCGTACGCTCCTCGCCGAGGACACCCCGGACGCGCCGCACATCACCGTGCTGGACAAGCTCACCTACGCAGGCACGCTCACCAACCTCCCCACCGGGCATCCCCGCCTGGAGTTCGTCCAGGGCGACATCTGTGATGCCGATCTGGTCGACAAGCTCATGGCCCAGGCCGACCAGGTCGTGCACTTCGCCGCCGAGTCCCATGTCGACCGGTCGATCGACGGGGCGGGCGAGTTCGTCCTCACCAATGTGCTGGGCACCCAGACGCTCCTGGACGCCGCGCTGCGCCACGGCATCGGCCCGTTCGTGCACATCTCCACCGACGAGGTCTACGGCTCCATCGATTCCGGCTCCTGGCCCGAGACCCATCCGCTCGCCCCCAACTCCCCCTACTCCGCCTCCAAGGCCTCCTCCGACCTGCTCGCCCTCGCCCATCACCGCACCCACGGCCTGGACGTCCGGGTCACCCGCTGCTCCAACAACTACGGCCCGCACCAGTTCCCCGAGAAGGTCGTCCCGCTGTTCGTGACCAACCTGCTCGACGGCGCGAAGGTCCCGCTGTACGGCGACGGGCGCAACGTGCGCGACTGGCTGCACGTCGAGGACCACTGCCAGGGCGTGGAACTGGTCCGCACAAAAGGCCGACCCGGCGAGGTCTACAACATCGGCGGCGGCACCGAGTTGAGCAACAAGGAGCTCACCGGTCTGCTTCTGCGGGCCTGCGGGGCGGACTGGGACCGGGTCGAGTACGTCACCGACCGCAAGGGCCACGACCTGCGCTACTCCGTCGACTGGAGCAAGGCCCGCGACGAACTGGGCTACCGCCCGCGCCACGACTTCGCCACCGGGCTGGCCGAGACGGTCGCCTGGTACCGGGACAACCGGGCCTGGTGGGAGCCGCTGAAGCAGCGGGAGTCCCGATGAGGTGGCTGGTCACCGGCGCCGCCGGCATGCTCGGCCTCGACACGGTCGCGGAGCTGCTCCGGCGCGGTGCGCAGGTGACGGGCCTGGACCGCGCCGCGCTGGAAATCACCGAACCCGACGCCGTACGGCGGGTGTTCGACGAGCACCGCCCCGATGTCGTCGTCAACTGTGCCGCGTACACGGCCGTCGACGACGCCGAGACCGACGAGGCGCGGGCGCTGCGGATCAACGGTGACGGCCCCCGGCTGCTCGCCCGCGCCTGCGCGGAGCGGGGCGCCCGCCTGGTCCATGTCTCCACCGACTACGTCTTCGACGGCGAGGCCCGAGGCACCCCGTACCCGGAGAACCACCCGCCCGCCCCGCGCACCGCCTACGGCCGCACCAAACTGGCCGGCGAGCGCGCGGTCCTGGAGGAACTCCCCGGCGCGGCCGCCGTCGTCCGCACGGCCTGGCTGTACGGCGCCCACGGCCGCAGTTTCGTGCGCACGATGCTCGAACTGGAGGCCCGCCGGGACTCCCTGGACGTCGTCGACGACCAGCGCGGCCAGCCCACCTGGAGCGCGGACGTCGCCGCCCGGATCGCGGACCTCGGTACCGCGCTCGGCCGCAACGAGGGCGCGCGCGGCATCTTCCACGCCACCAGTTCCGGCGAGGCCAGCTGGTACGAACTGGCCCGGGAGGTGTTCCTGCTCATCGGCGCCGATCCGGCCCGGGTACGGCCCACCAGCAGCGCGGCCTTCCCCCGCCCCGCGCCGCGCCCCGCCTACAGCGCCCTCGGGCACGCCCGATGGCGGGAGATCGGCCTGCAACCACCGCGCAACTGGCGCTCCGCCCTGCACGAAGCACTGCCCCATATCCGCAAGGAGATGTCTCAGTGAAACCGGCGGACCCCGTCCGGCTTCGTCACTACGATGCTGCACCCTGGTAGGCCGCATGGAAGGAATATCTCGTGATGTCGATTCGAGCAGCCGTGAAGTCCGTATTGGGCGAGGAGAAAGTGCGGGTCCTGCGCCGGCTGAAGCGGCGCCTCTCCGCCAATTGGACCAAGTCGGCCAAGCCGAGCGGACTTGACGCGATCTCCAACGATCTCAACAAACTTGCCGTTCATTTCAAGACGGACAAATGGGGAACGCACCGTTACACCCAGCACTACCAGCGTCATCTGCAGCATTTGAAGAAGGAGCAGTTCAACCTTCTGGAGATCGGGATCGGTGGTTACAGCCGGCCTGGCCAGGGTGGTGCGTCGCTGCGCATGTGGAAGCAGTTCTTCCCGAAGGCGCAGATCTTCGGAATGGACATCCAGGACAAGTCATTTGTCGACGAGGACCGCATCACGACCTTCATCGGCGACCAGTCCGACCCCTCGTCCCTGAATGCCGTCGCCGACAAGATCGGCGAGCTCGACGTCATCATCGACGACGGCAGTCACCGCAGCCCGCATGTGCTCACGACGTTCGCCACACTCTTCCCCCGGCTCAAGGACGGTGGCATCTACGCCGTCGAGGACACCCAGTCGTCGTACTGGCCCGAATGGATGGGCAGCGAGGACCGCGACGCCCCGAACACCAGCATGGCGATGCTGAAGCGACTGGCGGACGGGCTGAATTACGAGGAATTCGTGGACGAGAACTATCAGCCGTCCTATACGGACCTCAACGTCGTCGCCGTGCACTTCTACCACAATCTGGTGATCATCGAAAAAGGCAGGAACGCCGAAGGCACCAACAAGCGCAAGGCGCTGAAGCAGCGCTACGCCAAGTCCTGACCCCGGCCGGCCGAGGGCTGGTCGAACGGGCCCGAGCGCAGCCGCTCGTAGTGGGCGGAGCAGTCCGTGTATGCGGGAAGCAGACCGGATCGCTCCGCCTCGGCCAGGGTGGGCGCGGCGGCGTCCTTCTCGGAGAGCACCGGCTCGATGCCCTGGGGCCAGGCGATGCCGAGGTCGGGGTCGAGCGGGTGCACCCCGTGCTCGCGTCCCGGCGCGTAGCCCGTGGAGCACAGGTAGACCACCGTGGCGTCGTCGGTCAGCGCCATGAAGGCGTGCCCGAGCCCCTCCGCGAGGAAGATGGCGTGGTGCGTCTCGTCGTCCAGCCGTACGGCCTCCCACGCGCCGTACGTGGGCGAGCCGACGCGGATGTCCACCACCACGTCGAGCACGGCTCCGCGCACACACGTGAGGTACTTGGCCTGACCCGGCGGCACGTCCGCGAAGTGCACCCCGCGCAGGACGCCCCGCCGGGACACCGAGCAGTTGGCCTGGGCCAGGTCCAGGTCGTACCCGGTGGCCTCGCGGAACTCCTCGCCCCGGAACCACTCGTGGAAGCTTCCCCGGTCGTCCGGGAACACCTTGGGCTCCAGCACCCAGGCGCCCGCAATGTCCAGTGGTCGCACGCCGTCACGTCCTCCGTGTCATGTTCTGCTACGCCTTCCTACCCCGGACCGTGCCCATGACGCGTCGCGCCTTGCGCGCCAGCCGCAGCAGCAGGCCCGGCGCCGTGGGCCCGGCCACGCGGACCCCGCCGGCGCGGGTCACATGCAGGGCGAGCGGCAGCGTATGGAAGCGAGGTGCCTCCGCCTCCGGGAGCAGGCACACGTCCGTCCGCCACGACGCTCCCGTCAGCTCGTGCCCCGGCACCGACGCCTCCAGCAGCGAGCCGGCCCCGTCCGCCGGGGTGAGCGTCCCCGTCCGCCGCAGGGACCGGCCCGTCGTGGGATCGGTCAGCCGCACCTGCACCTCGGCGCGGTCGGGGACGTGCAGGGGCAGCGCGACGCTGAGCTGGTGGTCGGCCGAGACCGCCGCGTCCTCGGGGGTGAGCCGGCCCAGGCCGAGGGCCTTGCCCGCGCGGTCGACGTCGAGTGAGAAGTTGTCGTACTGCTTCGTCCAGTAGGGCAGCACCACACGGCCCGCGACCACACCGGCGGGCGGCACGGGACGGCCCTGCCGCGGTGCCGGACCGAGGCGGCACTCCTTGGACCAGCCGCCGAGGCCGACGCGGACGTACGCGTCCCACAGGCCGGCGTGCAGCGCGGTACCGCCCGCCGCGGTGCCGGGGTCCACGGTCGCCGTGCCGCGCAGCACCAGCCGGACCCGCCCGTCGTCGGCCGGGACCCGCTCGCGGGTGACCTCCACCGGCTGGAAGAACGAGGCGGAGGTGGCCCGGTCGCGCAGGATCAGGTCGACGGTGGCCTTCTCGAAGCCGCCGACGGCGTCCGCGCCCAGCCAGGCCACCGCCTCCTCCAGGTCCCGCGGCGCGGTGTCCGTGACCGGAGTGCCGGGCCCGTCGGCCGGGAAGGTCAGCGGCTGTCCGCCGGACCTGTACTCGGCGGTGAAGCCGACACGCAGGGTCCCGTCCCGCCATTCGACACCGGTGGGGTCGGCCTTGGGCCCCACCCCGGACTCCCACTGGGCGTGGGCGACGAGGTCGTCGTAACGGTCGTCCCTGATCAGTGATGCCACGATCCGCTGCCCGGGCCGCAGTTTGGGCGCTACGCCGGGACCGAAGCGCTCAAGGATCACGGCGCGCATCTCGTGGAACAGCTCACGCCGGTAGTCGTCGGGCATCGCGAGCAGCCTGCGCCCGCTCATCCGGTCCACCATCTCGACGCGCAGCCAGCGGCGCAGCAGACGGTCGCGCAGCGGGCCCGGCTCGGTGTACCGCTCGACGACGTCCAGGGCCTCACGGAGGTTCTTGAAGTAGCCGACCGGCTCGAAGCGCTGGAAGCCCGCGTTCGAGGCGTCGTGCCGTTTGACGTGGTAGTAGCAGACGTAGTCGGAGAGCACCGAGACGTTGTCGGCGCGCAGATACGCCTCGGTGATGAAGACGTGGTCCTCCAGGCGGCGCCGTCCCTCGGGGAAGCGCAGGCCGACGCGGTCCAGGAAGGCCCGCCGGACCATCTTGTGCGGGGTGAGGCTGTCGATCAGCGGCGCGTTCTCGACGGTCGCGTGCGGATGGTTGCGGCGGAACAGCTCCACCGGCACCGGGCGGCCCTTCCCGGCCATCTTGCCGACGATCACATCGGCCTTGTTCTCCACCCCGTACTCGTACATCCGCTCGAGGGCTTCGTCGCCGAGGTAGTCGTCGTTGTCGACGAACATCACGAACTCGCCCTCGGACGCGGCGATCCCCACGTTCCGCGGCTTGCCCGACCAGCCGGAGTTCTCCTGGTGGATGACCCGGATGTGCGGGTGCTCGGCGGCGAGCGCGTCCAGTGTGGCCGGGGTCCGGTCGGTGGAGCCGTCGTCGACGAAGACCACTTCGAACTCGTCGGGAGGCAGCGACTGCCGCAGCATCGAGGCGATGCAGTCCTCGATGTAGGGCCCTGGGTTGTAGACGGGGACGATGACGCTGACCTTGACCGGCATCCGGCTTCCAATCCCCCTTGGTTCGCCACCCGTTGCCCAGGCGGCACGTGCGCGTGGCCGAATGCTAACCCGGCCCCTTGCGCGGGCGGAAAAGCTCCGCCCGGCACACAGGAGCCGGGGTTCGTCACTGTCCGTCGTGAGTTTTGGCCAGGAGGTCGAGGATGTCGGTGGTCGTCCCCGACTCGCCCAGCCGCGGGAAGATGCGCTCGACGCTGCCCCGGTGCGCCTCCGGGTCGCGGTCGGCCATGGCGTCCGTGGCGAGGGTGACGTGGTAGCCGTGCTCGTACGCGGCGCGGGCGGTGGACTCGACGCCGATGCTGGTGGCGATGCCGGTGAGGACGATCTGGGTGATGCCGCGGCGGCGCAGCTGGACATCGAGGTCAGTGCCGTGGAAGGCGTTCCAGTTACGCTTGGTGACCAGGATGTCGCAGGGGTGCCCGGAAAGTTCATCCACGACGGTGTCCCAGCCCTCGGCGAACGCGAGGCCGCCGGGACCGCGCTCGGTGCGGCCGGGGACGGCGTCGGCCCCGTCCGGGACGAAGGACACCCGGACCAGGACCACGGGGAGGTTCCGGGCCCGGAAGGTGTCGGCGAGTTCGGCCGTGCGGGCCACCACGTCGGAGGCGGTGTACGGCTGGGTCGGCATGCCCACGATGCCGTGCTGCAGGTCGATCGCGACGAGGGCGGTGCGCGGGTCGAGGGTGGTGAGCGACATGGGTCGATCAGGCCTTTCGGGGGGTGAGGTCACCGAGTGAACGGTCGGGGAGGGTGGTCGCCGGCAACCGTGACGAACCGGCGAGCATGAAAAGTGCCAGGGCGTGCAGCCCGGGCGTGTCGGCGCGGTGCGGGAAGAACGCCGCGGTCGCGGCGGAGGCGCCCAGCGCGCCGAGGTACATGAAGGTCCGCAGCAGTCCGGCGGCGGAGGCGATGCGCGCGGGGTCGGCCTGCCGGTACAGGACGTCTGGGCGGCGAGGCCGATGAGCCCCTGCGGCACGCCCAGCACGGCCCCGACGGTGAGCAGCATCCGGACCGGGCTGCCGGAGGCCTGCCGAGCCACGCCCCCCGACCTGCCCTAGCCTGTCCATGTGCGCCTGCTGCTGATGTCCGACACCCATGTCCCCGCGCGTGCCAAGCGCCTGCCGGAGCAACTGCTCGCCGAACTCCCGCACGTCGACGTGGTGTTCCACGCCGGCGACTGGGTCGACACCGCCACCCTGGACCTGCTGGAGAGCCACAGCCGCCGGCTGATCGGGGTGTACGGCAACAACGACGGCCCGGAGCTGCGCGCCCGGCTGCCCGAGGTGGCGTACGCCGAACTCGGCGGCCTGCGCTTCGGTGTCGTCCACGAGACCGGCCCCGCCGAGGGCCGGGAAGCCCGCAGCGCGGCCCGCTTCCCCGACCTCGACGTGCTGGTCTTCGGGCACAGCCACATCCCCTGGGACACCACCGCCCCGTCCGGACTGCGGCTGGTCAACCCCGGCTCGCCGACCGACCGCCGTCGCCAGCCCCACTGCACCTATCTGACGGCGACCGTCGCCGACGGTGCGCTCGAGGACGTGACGCTGCACCGTCTGCCGCAGCGGTAGGGACCGTGTGGCAGGATGCCGCGATGATCTCCAGCTCAGGCATCCCGCCGGTCGTCCCCGCAGGCCGTATGGCCCGTGACAACCAGCCAGTTCTGGCGCTGCCCAGCGGCCTGGAGCTGCGGCCGTGGCGCCCCGACGACGCCGACGCGCTGATGGCCGCCGGGCGAGACCCCGCGATCCGCCGGTGGAACCTCTTCACCGTCGAGAGCCGCGCCGAGGCCTGCCGCCGGATCGAGCGCATGCATGAGCGCTGGCGGGCCGAGACGGGTGCCGTCTGGGCCGTCGCCCGGCCGGGCGCGGCGGTGACGGGGCTCATCGGCTGGAACGACATCGATCTCGCGGGCGGCAGTGCCGAGATCGTCTACTGGGTCCTGCCGAAGGCCCGTGGTGGTGGCATCGTCGTCGAGGCGACGCGGCGGCTCAGCCGCTGGGCGCTGGACGAACTCGGCCTGCACCGACTGCGGCTGTGCCACTCCGTCGCCAACCCGGCGTCCTGCCGGGTGGCCGAGAAGGCGGGCTATCCGCTGGAAGGCACCATGCGCGGAGCACTGCTGCACGCGGACGGCTGGCACGACCAGCATCTGCACGCCCTCGTCCGGGGCGACGGCGACATCTGAACCCGTCGAGGGCGATGGCCGTCAGTGCCGCTTACGGCGTCGTACGCATGCCCGGATTCCCGCCACCACCAGCGCCACCGCCGCGGCGATCCCCGCCGCGATGCCGGCCCGTTTCGCCACCGGGACGCCGGCCGTGCGGAGCAGGTCCAGTGGCTCGGTCTCGGGCGGGAGCTCATCGGTGACGGTGGCCGTGGCGGTGGCCGGTTCGGCCAGGCGTTCCGACAGACAGGCCGCGAACTGGCCCACCACCCGGTCGCCCACCTCCGCCATCACCCCGCGGCCGAACTGGGCCGGGCGTCCGGTCACCGTCAGATCGGTGCGGACCGACACGGCCGTTCCGCCGTTCTGTTCGCTGAGCGTGCCGGTCACCGTGGCGCGGGCCGTGCCCTGGCCGCGGGTCTCGCGCCCGCTGGCGATCAGGACGATGCGGTGGGCGGACTCGTCCTGTTCCTCGAAGACGGCGGTTCCCTTGTACGTCACCGTGATCGGCCCGACCTTGACCTTCACCGACCCGGTGATGGTCTTGCCGTCGTAGTCCTCCACGGTCGCCCCGGGCATGCACGGCGCGACGCGCTCGATGTCGAGGAGCGCCCGCCAGGCGTCCGGGACCGGGACGGGGACGGTGAACTCGTGCTGCAGTTCCATGACTTACTCCTCGCGTTCGGGCTCCTCGTGGTCACGCGGATCCGGCGGGGTGGATCGCCCCCGCGGTCAGGGTCAGCGGCGCGCCGGTGCCGCCCCAGCGCAGCGCGACGATCTCGGCGGCGACGGAGATCGCGACCTCCTCGGGCGTACGGGCGCCGAGGTCGAGCCCGACCGGCGAGCGCAGCCGGGCCAGTTCAGCCTCCGTGAGACCGGCGTCGACCAGCCGCTCGCGGCGTTCGTCGTGGGTACGTCGGCTGCCCATCGCCCCGATGTAGGCGGCCGGCCGGCGCAGCGCCTCCTCCAGCAGCGGCACATCGAACTTCGGGTCGTGGGTCAGCACGCAGATCACCGTCCGCTCGTCGGTCTCCGTGCCGCTCAGATAGCGGTGCGGCCAGTCCACGACGACCTCCACGCCCTGCGGGAACCGCTTGGGTGTCGCGAAGACCGGCCGGGCGTCGCACACGGTGACCCGGTAGCCGAGGAAGTCGCCGAGGCGGGCCACCGCGGCCGCGTAGTCGATGGCGCCGAAGACCAGCATCCGCGGGGGCGGCGCGAAGGAGTGGAGGAACACGGTGACGTCGTCCTCGCGCCGCTCGCCGTGCGCGCCGTAGTGGCGCAGGCCCGTGGCACCGAGGGCGAGTTCACCGCGCGCGTCGGCGGTGACCGCGACGTCCAGACCACTCGTGCCGAGCGTGCCGGTCACCCTGTCGGGCCAGACGGCCAGCGTGGCCCCGCGCGGCGCGGGCCCGTCGACCACCGTGGCCACCGTCACCGGTTCGCCCGCGGCGACCGACGCGGCGACCGCGCCGAAGGCGGGGTCGGACTCGGCCGTGACGGGCCGCACCAGCAGGGTGATCTCGCCGCCGCAGGTGAGACCGACCGCGAAGGCGTCCTCGTCGCTGTACCCGAAGGTCTCCAGGCGTGGCTCCCCGCTCGCCACCACCTCCTGCGCGAGCTCGTACACCGCCCCCTCCACACAGCCCCCGGACACGCTGCCCACGACCTCGTCGTCGGGCCCCACCGCCATGGCGGCACCGGGGCCGCGCGGCGCGCTGCGGCTGACCGCGACGACCGTGGCCAGACCGAACGGGGCCCGCGCCGCGTACCAGCGGTTCAGCGCCGGCAGAATCTCACGCACGATCCGCTCCTCTCACACCGTTCCGGTCACACCCGTTCCGAGGCCCCCTCCGCATGGGCCAGCTCCGCATACGCCACCTCGACGGAGGCCGCCTCCGCCCCGCGCACCACCGCCGCGAGCCGTTCCAGCGCCGCCAGGCTGTGCCCCTCGACGAAGGCGTCCACGCTCGGCAGCGCCGCCGCCATCCCGGCGGCCAGGGGCGCATAGCCGGGACGTGCCTTGCGCGGATTGGCCCAGATCACCCGGTGCGCCAGCCCGTGCAAGCGTCGCATCTGTGCCCCGAGCAGCTCCGGATCGCCACGCTCCCACCCGTCCGACAGCAGCACCACCACCGCCCCGCGTGCCATGCCCCGCTGCCCCCAGCGGTTCAGGAACTCGCGCAGCAGCTCGCCCAGCCGCGTACCGCCGCGCCAGTCGGGCACCGCGTCCGCGACCGCGGCCATCGCCAGGTCCGGGTCGCGGTGCGCGAGTTCGCGGGTCACCCGGGTCAGCCGGGTGCCGATCGTGAACACCTCCGTACGTCCCCCTCGGGCCGCGGCGTGGGCGAACCGCAGCAGCGCGTCGGCGTACGGCGCCATGGAGCCGCTCACGTCCACCAGCAGCACGACCCGGCGGGGCCGCTCGACCCGCGCGTGCCGCCGCAGCCGGGCCGGCTCACCACCGCGCCGCAGCAGCTCCCGGACCGTCCGGCGCGGATCGACGTCCCCGCGCCGGGCCGGCCGCCGCCGCGCGGTGCGCCGTGTCTGCGCGCGCAGCGCGAACGCGGCCAGCAGCCGGTCGAGCTGGGCCCGCTCGGCGGCGTCCAGCCCGGCGACGTCACGGTGCCGCAGCACCTCGGCGGAACTGGCCAGCGTGGCGGTGGGCGGACCCTGGGGCCTGCCGTCGCCGGGGGCACGGGCGCCGGCGGGTGCGTCTCGCAGGCGGGGGCGCAGCCGGGGCGGGGAGCGGCCCGTACCGGCCGGGGCGTGGGCTCGCCGCCCGGCCCGAAGTACGCGGCGAACACCCGGTCGTAGCGCTCCAGGTCGTCCCGTCCGCCGCACAGTGTCAGCCGGCCCGCCCAGTACACATCCGCCCGCATCCCGGGCCGCAGCGCGTCCAGGGCCCGCAGGAACGCCTGCAGCCGGTCGGCGCTCGCGTCGATGCCCGCCGCGCGCAGGGCACGGGCGAAACCCAGCAGGACGGCATCCGCGGCAGGCACGCCCCTCACGCTCCCTTCGCGGCGAGTACCGCCGCGAGATCGAGCCCCCGGGCCCGCTCGGCGTCCTCCCGGTACTTGAGCACCGACCCCAGAGTCGCCACGGCCAGCTCGGCGTCCACCTCGCTCGCCCCCAGCGCGTCCAGGGCCTGCGCCCAGTCGATCGTCTCGGCCACCCCCGGCGGCTTGACCAGGTCCGCCGCCCGCAGCGCCTGCACCAGGCCGGTGACCTGCTCGGCCAGGCGCGCCGACACCTGCGGCAACCGGCTGCGCACGATGGCGAGTTCACGGGCGAACCCGGGGTGGTCGAACCAGTGATACAGGCACCGGCGCTTGAGCGCGTCGTGCACCTCCCGGGTGCGGTTCGAGGTCAGGACGACGACCGGGGGCACCTCGGCGCGCAGGGTGCCGAGCTCCGGGATCGTCACCGAGAACTCGGACAGCAGCTCCAGCAGGAACGCCTCGAACTCGTCGTCGGCCCGGTCGATCTCGTCGACCAGCAGCACCGACGGCTGTGTCTGCAGCGCCCGCAGCAGTGGCCGGGCGATCAGGAAGCGCCGGTCGTACAGCTCGCTCTCCAGCTGTTCCGCGTCCTTCACCCCGGCCGCCTCGGCGGCCCGCAGATGCAGCAGCTGACGCGGGAAGTCCCAGTCGTACAGGGCCTGCGAGGCGTCGATGCCCTCGTGGCACTGCAACCGGATCAGCGGCGCGTCGAGCGCCTGGGCGAGGGCGGACGCGAGCGCGGTCTTGCCCACGCCCGCGTCGCCCTCGCAGAAGAGCGGCCGGTGCAGCCTCACCGCCAGGAAGCAGGCGATGGCCAGACCGTCGTCGAGGAGGTATCCGGTCTCCTCCAGCCGGGCCCGCACCTGCTCCGGGTCGTCCATCCGGGTGATCGGCGCTCACCCCATTCCGGTGGCGGTCAGCACCGCCCGCTTGGTCAGCACCCGTGCGAGGTGCGCGCGGTACTCGGGCGAGGCCGACACGTCCCGCGACGGCTGGGTGCCCTCGGCGGCCGCCTCGGCGGCCCGCGCCACGGCCTGCGGGTCCCCGGCACCGGCCAGGGCCTGCTCGGCCGCGGTGGCCCGCAGCGGGGTGGCGCCCATGTTGGTCAGCCCGACGCGTGCCTCGGCGATGTGCCCGTCGTCGCGCCGTACCAGGGCCGCCACACCGACGATCGCGTAGGCCTGGGCGACCCGGTGGAACTTCTCGTAGTGGAAGCTCCAGCCGACCTTCTTCGGTACCCGCACCTCCACCAGGAGTTCGTCGGGGGCCAGCGCCGACTGGAGGTAGTCGAGGAAGAACTCGCGCGCCGGGATCGTGCGCCGTCCGCCCGGTCCGACGGCGACCAGTTCGCCGTCCAGGGCCAGTACCACGGCCGGGAGGTCGCCGGCCGGGTCGGCGTGCGCGAGCGAGCCGCCGAGGGTGCCCCGGTGCCGTACCGCCGGGTCGGCGACCGTGGCTGTGGCGGCCGCCAGCAGACCGGCGTGCCGGCGCACCAGCGGGTCGCGGATCACGTCGTGGTGCGTGGTCATCGCGCCGATGACGAGCGTGTCGCCGTCCTCGCGGACCCCGCGCAGCTCCGGGATCCGGCCGACGTCCACGACCAGCTCCGGGAAGGCCAGCCGCAGCCTCAGCAGCGGCAGCAGGCTCTGCCCGCCGGCCAGCACCTTCGCGTCCTCGCCCGCTTCCGCGAGCGTGCGCACCGCCTCGTCGACGCTCGACGGACGGGCGTAGTCGAATGCGGGGGGAATCATGCCGAGGCCTCCTTACCGGAACCCGCTGCCCGCACGGCCTGCCAGACCCGCTCCGGAGTGCATGGCATCCGTACGTCCTGCACGCCCAGCGGCCTGAGCGCGTCCACCACGGCGTTGACGACGGCCGGGGTCGAGGCGATCGTCCCCGACTCCCCGACTCCCTTGGCCCCGAGCGGGTTGGAGGTCGCCGGCGTCTCCGTCCGGTCGGTCACGAAGTCCGGCAGGTCAGCGGCCGACGGCACGAGGTAGTCGGCCATGGTGCCGGTGACGAGGTTGCCCTCGTCGTCGTACACGGCCTCCTCGTACAGCGCCTGGGCGATGCCCTGCGCGATGCCGCCGTGCACCTGTCCCTCGACGATCATCGGGTTGATGACCCGGCCGACGTCGTCGACGCAGACGTACGACCGGATGGTCGTCCGCCCGGTCTCGGTGTCGACCTCGACCGCGCACAGGTGGGTGCCGTGCGGGTAGGAGAAGTTCTCCGGGTCGACCAGGTGCTCGGCGTTGATGGTGGGTTCCATGCCGTCGGGCAGATCGTGCGAGGAGAACGTCTCGAAGGCGACCTCTTGAATGGTCCTGCGTGCCTCCGGCGAGCCCTTCACGGAGAACACGCCGCCGCTGAAGTCCAGGTCCTGCTCGCTGGCTTCGAGTAGATGGGCCGCGACCTTCCGCGCCTTCTCCACCACCTTCTCGGCCGCCCGGTGCACGGCCGCCCCGCCGACGACCAGGGACCGTGAGCCGTAGGTGTCCATGCCCTGCGGGGCCGCCTTGGTGTCGCCGTGCACCACCTCGACGTCCTCGAACGGGACGCCCAGCACATCGGCGGCGATCTGGCTCCAGCAGGTGACGTGCCCCTGGCCGTGCGGGCTGGTGCCGGTGACCACCTCGACCTTGCCGGTGGGCAGCATGCGGATGCTGGCCGCCTCCCAGCCGCCGGCCGCGTACCTGAGGTCGCGCAGCACCCGGCTCGGTGCCAGGCCGCACATCTCGGTGTACGTCGACACGCCGATGCCGAGGCGTACGGGGTCGCCGCGCTCGTTGCGCTTGTGCTGCTCGGCGCGCAGGTCGTCGTACCCGAACAGGGCGAGCGCCTTCTCGGTGGCCGCCTCGTAGTTGCCGCTGTCGTAGGTCAGTCCGGCGATCGACGTGTGCGGGAACTCCTCGTGCCGGATCCAGTTCCGGCGCCGCAGCTCCACCGGGTCCAGGCCGAGTTCGGCCGCCAGCTCGTCCATGATCCGCTCGATGGCGAACGTCGCCTCCGGGCGCCCGGCGCCGCGGTAGGCGTCGGTGGGGGTGCGGGTGGTGAAGACGCCGGTGCAGTTGAATTCGTAGGCGTCCATCTTGTAGATCCCCGGGTACATGAAGGCACCGAGGATCGGGATGCCCGGTGTGACGAGCATCAGATACGCGCCCATGTCGGCGATCAGGTCCACCTTCAGGCCGAGCAGCTTGCCGTCACGGGTGGCGGCGACCTCGATGTCCTGGATCATGCCGCGTCCGTGATGGGTGGCGAGATAGCCCTCGGAGCGGGACTCGGTCCACTTCACCGGCCGGCCGAGACGCCGGGCGACCGCGACCGCGATGGCCTCCTCGCCGTACACCTGGAGTTTGGAGCCGAAGCCGCCGCCCACGTCCGGGGCGATCACCCGGAGCTTGTGCTCGGGGACGCCGGTGACCATCGCCAGCATGATCCGCAGGATGTGCGGGATCTGCGTGGCCGAGTAGACGGTGTACTCGCCGGAGGCGGCGAGCGGGGTGACGACCACCGCGCGCGGCTCCATCGCGTTGGGGATGAGCCGCTGCTGGTGGTAGCGGCGCTTCACCGTGACCTCGGCGCGTTCCCGGACCGTGTCGAAGCTCTCGCCGGTGGCGAGCGGCCAGAGATAGCTGCGGTTGGTGCCCTTGTCGGAGTGGACCAGGGGGGAGCCCTCGGCCAGCGCGGCCTCCAGGTCGAGCACCGGGGGCAGCGGGTCGTAGTCGACCTCGATGGCCTCGAGCGCGTCGGCGGCCGCGTACCGGTCGCGGGCCACCACGACCGCCACCGGGTCACCGGCGTAGCGCACCTCGTCGACGGCGATCGGCGGGTGATCGGGCAGCACGATGTCCTCGGTCACCGGCCAGGCGCACGGCAGCGAACCCATTCCCTCGGCGAGGTCGGCGCCGCTGAACGCCGCGACGACACCGGGGCGTTCCAGCGCGGGGGAGACGTCGACCCGCGCGATGCGGGCGTGCGCCATCGGGCTGCGCAGAATCGCCAGGTGCAGCAGCCCGGTGACCTGGATGTTGTCGGTCCAGTTGGTCTGGCCGGTGATCAGCCGGGCGTCCTCCTTGCGCAGCCGGGCGCGTCCGACCTCGCCTTCGACGGCCTGATCGGTCATGCCGTCACCTCCTCGGCCAGCTGTTCCCCGGAGGCGGCGAGCACCGCGCGGACGATGTTCTGGTAACCGGTGCAGCGGCAGAGGTTGCCCTCCAGGGCCTGGCGCACCTCGTGCGGGCCGGGGTGCGGGTTCTCGTTCAGCAGATCGCGAGCGGCCATGATCATCCCCGGGGTGCAGTAGCCGCACTGCAGGCCGTGCCGCTCGTGGAACGCGCGCTGCAGCGCCGTCCACTCGCCGTTCTCGGCCAGCCCCTGGACGGTGGTCACCTCGCTCCCGTCCGCCTGTACGGCCAGCACCGAGCAGCTCTTGACGCTCGCCCCGTCCAGGGCGACCGTGCACGCCCCGCAGTTCGAGGTGTCGCAGCCGATCGTGGTGCCGGTCAGACCGAGGCGGTCGCGCAGGTAGTGGGCCAGCAGCAGACGGGGTTCCACGTCGTCCTCGTACGTCGTGCCGTCCACCTTCACCTTGATGTGGGTCATGTGCCCTCCAGACCGTGCGGGCGTGGGAGAGGGAAATCAGCGACCTAACGTGATGTAGGTCACTCTATGGCCACCCCTTGGATGCGGCGAGTGCTGTGACCGGGTTTCGTTGAGCGTTAATCCATCCCCGCTCGGGCCCGGATACTGGTCCACCGCACGGGGCCGGTCGTCACTCGGAGGGGTCATGGGTGCACGCTGCGTGCATGTCCACCCGGCCGCTCGACTTCCCGCTCGACGGCGTGACCGTCGACCTCGGTCCGGCAGTCCACCCGGGTGGTCGTACTGATGGGCGCGGCCGCGGGACCCGGCTCCAGCGGTGCCGCTTCGTCCCCGGCCTCGGCCCGGCGAGGTGCGGCCGAAACAGAACTTACTTCGGAGTCAGGAGGGTTGACGGTGTCCGGAAATCACCGGACTGTAATGGACATGGCAAATATCCGGGCGCGTTTGTTCGTTGTCCTGGTTGTCCTCTGTGGATTCCTGGTGGTGGCGGGCACCTCGCCCGCCACCGCCGCCACCCCTTCCGACTCCCTCTGGTTCGACGGCACCGCCCTCACGGTGCACAGCGGCCGCTTCGTCGACGGCCAGGGCCGCGAGGTCGTGCTGCGCGGCTACAACGTCTCCGGCGAGACCAAGCTGGAGGAGAACGGCGGCCTGCCCTTCGCCTCGGTCGCCGACGCACGGAAGTCGGCCACCGCGCTGCGTGCCCTCGGCGGCGGCAACGCGGTCCGCTTCCTGCTCTCCTGGGCCCGCGCCGAGCCCGTGCGGGGCCAGGTGGACACCGCGTATCTGGCCGCCGCCACCGACCAGATGCGCGCCTTCCTCGACGTCGGCATCCGCGTCTACCCCGACTTCCATCAGGACCTCTACTCCCGCCACCTGTTCGACGCGGGCAGCTGGTACACCGGCGACGGCGCCCCCGAGTGGGCGGTGGACCTCGGCGGTTACCCCACCGAGTCCTGCGGGATCTGCTTCTTCTGGGGCCAGAACATCGCCCAGAACTCGGCCGTGACGAAGGCGCAGTACGACTTCTGGCACAACAACTACGGCCTCCAGGACGCCTTCCTGGACACGGCGCAGTCGACGATGGCGTACCTCGCCCAGCATCTGACGGACACCGAGTTCACGGGCGTCGTCGGCTTCGACCCGTACAACGAGCCGTACGCGGGCAGCTACGACTCCGGCCAGACCAGCCGTACCTGGGAGCGGGACCTGCTGTGGCCCTTCTACCAGAGGTTCCGGGCCCGCATGGACGCGGCCGGCTGGCAGGCCAAGCCCGCCTTCGTCGAGCCCAACCTCTTCTGGAACGCCGACATCTCCTCCCAGAAGCAGGAGGGCGGACTGCTGGACGCGGGCACGCTCGGGTCGCGCTATGTCTTCAACACCCACTTCTACGACCAGAAGGCCATCTCCGGTGTCCTGATGTGGGGCAAGGCGGCCGACGGCCAGTACACGGCCGACTTCGGCACCATCCGCGACCGTGCCTCGGCCGCCGGGACCGCGGCCGTGGTCAGCGAGTACGGCCACCCCTTGTCCGGGACGGTGTCGGACAAGGCGCCGACCGTCCTCAAGGCGATGTACCAGTCCCTCGACTCCCGCCTTCCCGGGGCGAGTTGGTGGTCCGTCCCGGCGTCCTCCGGTCCGGTCCTGTCCGGCTCCCAGTGGCAGTGGGACCTCTACAACGGACGCCACCACGAGCTGATGAACGGCAACCCCGACAAGGTCCTCACCGCCGGCGACGCCTGGAACGACGAGGACCTCTCCGCCGTGCGGCTGGACGACTCCGGCGCGGCGGCCCTCCGGCAGGATTCCCGCCTGCTCGACCGGATCTACCCGAGCGCCACCTCGGGCACCACGGCCGCCTTCACCTACGAGGACCGCTCCCGGGACGGCTCGACCACCCTGACGTGGAACCCGGTGCCGAGCTCGCTCCCGAATGTGTCGCGCCTGGTGGGCTCCGGCCAGTACGGCGTCCTGGTGTGGCGCTCGGGCAGCGGTACGGCACCCACCGAGCTGCATCTGCCGGCCTCCTTCCCGGCGTCGGCCACTACCGTCGTCTCCGACCTGGGCACGGCGTACGCGCCCCCGTCGTACACCGCCTCGACCCCGGTCGGCGTGACCCCCGAACCGGGCGGCACCGGCAGCCGCCGCCTGCTGCTCACCGACTCCGACTCGGGCGCCTTGCACTACGCGCTGGTGACCAACGGGGCCACGGCCCCGACCGCGGACCTGCTGAGCGCCGCGCGGTCCGAGCTGGCGGCGTGGGCGGCGGCCCACTTCTGACAGCGGACCGGCCTCCGGGGTGGTGCGTGTGCACCCCGGAGGCCGGACGGCGGCTCCTCATGAGCTCAACTCGACGACATGAGGTCAACTCGACGACGGACCGGTCCAGTCGGACTGGACGTGGCCCAGCCGGACCCGCTGCGGATGGTCGCCGACCGCGACGGACGTCACCTTCTGCCCGGTCGCGAAGTCGATGGCGGTGACCTGGTCCGCGCCGCTCTCGGAGACGATGCAGTCCTTGCCGTCGCCGCTGACCGTGGCCCAGTAGGGCTTGGAGGTGGTGATCAGCGGGCCCTCCTGGAGGGTGGCGCGGTCCACCACCGTCGCGTAGTCGTCCATGGTGCCCGCCACACACAGCTCGGTGCCTGCGGGGTTCATCGAAATGCCGTGGTGGCGCGAGTCGTTGACCCAGGTGGTGCGGTCCTCACTGGTCGCGGGGTTCTTCGGCAGGGTTTTCATCCGGGTGATCTTGTCGGTGGCGACGTCGTACTCGAGGAAGCCGTTGAAGAACGAGACCTGGAAGTAGAGCTTCGACTCGTCGGGGGAGAACACCGCGGGGCGGACCGCGTCGGAGAAGTTCTTGAGGCCGAACGCGTCCAGCCGGTCCCGCATGTCGATGACCTTGACCTGCTTGTACGTCGTCGCGTCCACGACCGTGATGTGCCGGTCGCCCTTCGTCCAGTCCCAACCTGGGTCGTCGAGGGCGGTGTTGACGTCCCCGATGGACATGTTCCAGATGTACTTGCCGTCCTTGGTGAAGATGTTCTCGTGCGGTTTGTCGCCGGTGGCGAACGACCCCAGCTGCTTGCCGGTGTCGATGTCCAGCACATGCACGGTGTTCGCGGTCGAGGCGGAGACCGCGACGCGTGTGCCGTCGGGGGAGACGGCCATGTGGTCGGCGCGGTAACCGGCCACCGGGAAACGCCAGTTGATCTTTCCGGTGGCCAGGTCGATCGAGACGACGTCGGCGAAGCTCGGCCTGGAGACCACCACGGATCGGCCGTCCGGCGTGGAGTACATGTCGTCGGCGAACTGGTCGTGGCCCTCGCCGACGCTGTTGCGGATGGCCATGAAGTAGATCCATTTGATCGGATCGGCGTTGATCTCCGCCATCCGGGCGTCCTTGTCCGGGATGACATTGATCCGGCCGACCTTCGCGAAGTCGCCGCTGGACTTGATGACGTCCGCGGTGCCGTCCCAGTTGTTGCCGACGAACAGCACCTCGCGCAGGGAGGCGGCATCGGTGGCGGCCGTGGCGGCGGTCGCGGGGGCGGTGAGGGTCAGGACGAGGGCGGCTGCGGCTGCGGAGCAAAGGTGCCTGGGTCTGAAGGCAGGCATGACTGCTCTCTCCTCTGGGTGGGGTGTGGTGGGAGCGGTGCCATGACAGGGCGATGAATCTGAACACATGGGCATTCAGAGTTAACTTACTGAAAAGTAAGGTGGGGTGGCCTTCTCCACAAGACCGTGGGCGCGACAAAATTGGCTGCCTGGTAGGCGAGTTGGGGACGGGAGAGGATCGTGGGGGGCAGGCTCAGGCAGCCGACCGGCCGCTATGCGGGCAAGTCCGCGGAGGAGCGGCAGGCGGAACGCCGCCGGCGCTTCCTGGACGCGGCGCTCCAGCTCTTCGGCGACGCGCCGGGCTTCCGCGCCGCGACCGTCGCGTCCCTCAGTGAGGCCGCGGGACTGTCGACCCGTCAGTTCTACGAGGAGTTCCGCACCCTCGAGGACGTCCTCGCCGCACTGCATCTGCAGGTCAACAGCTGGGCCGAACAGGCCGTACTGGCCGCGCTCGCCGAGGCGGAGGGGCTGTCGCTCGCCGAGCGCGCCGCCATGATCTTCCGCGCGTACGCGGCGAACGTCACCGCCGACCCACGCCGCATCCGCATCACCTTCGTCGAGATCATCGGCGTCAGCCCGCGCCTGGAGGAACAGCGCCTCGCCCGCCGGGCCCGCTGGGTCGAACTGATCTGCGCGGAGGCGAGAGCGGCCGCCGCACGCGGCGAGGCCGCGCCCCGCGACTACCGCATCGCCGCGGCGGCGTTCATCGGCAGCGTCAACGGCGTGATCCACGACTGGAGCGCGGGCTGGGTGGACGCCACCCTGGACGAGGTGGTCGACGAACTGGTCCGCCAACTGCTGGGGATACTGCGGCCGGGGGGCTGGGAGGGGACGGCCTGAGACGGTGATGCAGGGCCCGCGACGCCGGGATGATCCAAGCCACCGCCCAGCCGCCCGGCCGCTCCACCGCGGCCAGTACCGGGCCCACCTCGTCCTGCGTGCGAATGCGGGCGCCCAGGGCTCGCGCGCGTTCGGTGAACCAATGGTCAGCATGTTGTCGCCGTCGGCCGCGAGCCCGCCCCAGCCCAGCCGGATCACCCCGCGCAGCCCGGCCCGCCGCAGCGCCGCCAGAACCAGTGCGCTCAGCAGCCCGGCGTCGGGAACGGTGGCGCTGCCCAACCCCTCGAACGCCGGTGGCGGGCCCGCGTCCAGGGACTTCCGTGGTCGGTGGGGGAGTTGGGCCTCGTCGAACGACCCCGACACGCCGACGGTCGGCATGTCAGGCTTCACTGCCGCCCAGAACCGCACCCACATGGCGCTGTGGGCGATCTCCGGCGCGCCGCTGCTGGCCGGCAACGACCTCACCACGACGACCGCCGAGACGGCCGCCATCCTTAAGAACTCCGACGTCATCGCCGTCGACCAGGACCCGCGAGGGCTCCAGGGCGTCAAGGTCGCCGAGGACACCAGCGGCCTCCAGGTCTACGGCAAGGTGCTCGCGGGCACCGGCAACCGTGCGGCCGTGCTGCTCAACCGTACCTCCTCCGCGCAGAACATCACGGTCCGCTGGTCCGACCTCGGTCTGACCGGCGCCTCCGCGACCGTCCGCGACCTGTGGACGAAGAAGGACCTGGGCTCGTACGCCACCGGCTACACCACCAGCGTCCCCGCGGGCGGCTCGGTGATGCTCAAGGTCGGCGGCGGCACCGAGGCGGCGAGCACGAGCTACAGCGCCACCTCCACCGGCAAGTACACCGGCGTGAGCACCGCGAGCACCGGCTACCAGCAGTGGTCCCGGACCTGACACCGCTCCTAAGCGGCGGCGAGCACCAGCAGACCCGTCGCCGCCAGCAGGGCACCGCCCAGTACGCACCAGGCCACCAGCCGCTGCCTCAGCGCCCGGTATCTGGCCTCGTACATGTGCCGCAGCTCCTCCGCGCGTCCGGCGGTGCGCTGCCACGAGGTGCGGGCCAGCGCCAGGTACTCCGTCTCGAAGTGCCGCTCCAGATCCTCCCGTTGACCGTCGGTGAGCCAGCCCAGCCGGGAGGCCGTACGAGCCGCCGCCGCTCGGCCCTCCTCCCGTGCGGCGGCGAGCAGCAGATGGCCCTCTATCTGCTGGACGAGCGTCCGCTCCTCCCTGGTGTTCATCGTGCGGTCAACTCCCGTTCCGTCGACCGCACCTGTGGATGGTGCAGGTCGAACGCCGGCGACTCGCTGCGGATCCGGGGCAGGGTGACGAAGTTGTGGCGCGGCGGCGGGCAGGAGGTGGCCCACTCCAGCGAACGGCCGTAGCCCCAGGGGTCGTCGACCTCGACCTTCTCGCCGTACCTGGCGGTCTTCCAGACGTTGTAGAAGAACGGGAGCAGGGACGAACCCAGCAGGAACGAGAAGATCGTCGAGACCGTGTTGAGCGTCGCGAAACCCTCCACCGCCAGGTAGTCGGGTATACGGCGCAGCATGCCCTGGGCACCCAGCCAGTGCTGGACCAGGAAGGTGCCGTGGAAGCCGATGAACAGCGTCCAGAAGGTGATCTTGCCGAGGCGTTCGTCGAGCATCTTGCCGGTGAACTTGGGCCACCAGAAGTGGAATCCGGCGAACATGGCGAAGACGACCGTACCGAAGACCACGTAGTGGAAGTGCGCCACCACGAAGTACGTGTCGGAGACATGGAAGTCGATCGGGGGCTCGGCGAGGAGAACGCCGGTCAGTCCGCCGAAGACGAAGGTGACGAGGAAGCCCAGGACCCAGAGCATCGGGGTCTCGAAGGACAGGCTTCCCCGCCACATGGTGCCGATCCAGTTGAAGAACTTCACACCGGTCGGGACCGCGATCAGGAAGGTCATGAAGGAGAAGAACGGCAGCAGCACACCGCCGGTGACATACATGTGGTGGGCCCACACGGTCACGGACAGACCGGCGATCGCGATGGTCGCCGCGATCAGGCCCATGTAGCCGAACATCGGCTTGCGGGCGAAGACCGGGATGACCTCGGAGATGATGCCGAAGAACGGCAGCGCGATGATGTACACCTCCGGGTGGCCGAAGAACCAGAAGAGGTGTTGCCACAACAGGGCTCCGCCGTTGGCGGAATCAAACACATGGGCGCCGAACTTGCGGTCCGCCTCCAGGGCGAACAGCGCGGCCGCCAGGACCGGGAAGGCGAGCAGGATCAGGACGGCGGTCAGCAGCACGTTCCACACGAAGATCGGCATGCGGAACATCGTCATGCCCGGGGCCCGCATGCAGATGATCGTGGTGATGAAGTTGACCGCGCCGAGGATGGTGCCGAAGCCGGAGAAGGCCAGACCCATGATCCACATGTCGGCGCCGATGCCCGGCGAGCGGACCGCGTCCGACAGCGGGGAGTAGGCGAACCAGCCGAAGTCGGCCGCCCCCTCGGGGGTGAGGAAGCCACCGACCGCGATCGTCGAGCCGAACAGGTACAGCCAGTAGGCGAACATGTTCAGGCGGGGGAAGGCGACGTCCGGGGCGCCGATCTGGAGCGGCATGATCCAGTTGGCGAAGCCGGCGAACAGCGGCGTCGCGAACATCAGCAGCATGATCGTGCCGTGCATCGTGAACGCCTGGTTGAACTGCTCGTTCGACATGAACTGCAGTCCTGGACGGGCCAGTTCGGCGCGCATGAGCAGTGCCATCACGCCGCCCAGGCAGAAGAATCCGAACGCCGTGAGCAGATAGAGCGTTCCGATGGTCTTGTGGTCGGTGGTCGTCAGCCACTGGACGGCCTTGACGTTTTTGATCCTCTTCACGTCCCGCCTGTGTCCGCGTCGGCCCCACCGGTCACACTCGGACGACGCGACGAGAATCACGGAAAAGGGTGTGACGATCCCGAGGGTGCCGGACACGAACGGAACATGAGCAACGACGAGAACTTCGCCGCTGCCTATCGCGAGCACTACTGGGCGGTCAGCCGCTATGTCGCGCGGCGACTGGACGGGCGGGCCGACGACGTCGAGGAAGTGGTGGCGGAGGTGTTCACGGTGGCCTGGCGGCGCCGGGCGGACCTGCCTGCGTCGCCGCTGCCCTGGCTGTACGGCGTGGCACGCAACTGCCTGGCGAACGCGGTACGCGGTTTTGGACGCCGGCGCAGGCTGGTGGACCGGCTGGGCAACGACGAGACCGCGCACGGTCGGCAGATCGTGGACAGCCACGACACCGAGGGGCCCGGCGCCTGGGTGCACGACGCGCTGGCCCGGCTCTCTTCCGCGGACCAGGAGGTGCTGCGCCTGACGGCCTGGGAGGAACTCGGCATCGACGAGGTCGCCGTGGTCCTCGGCTGCGGCAGCCGGGCGGCGGCGATGCGGCTGCACCGCGCCCGCCGTCGGCTGAAGGCCGAGATCGACACCATGTGCCCGACACCGCCGCCCGCGAGCACGGCCCCCTCGAAGGAACACCGCCATGGCTGATGAACTCGAACTGCTGCGCCGCGCCAACCCGGTGCCGGTCGACGGTGCCCACTTCGGTGACGGGCCGCTGGACCACCGGGCCGAGCGGCGGCTGAATCGGCTGCTGCACGATGCGGAGCCCGGCCGCCGCCGTTGGCGCCCGCGGCTGGTGTGGGGTCTCGGTGCCACCGTCGTCGTGTTGGGGACCGCCCTGGCCGTGCTGTTCAGCGGGCCCGGCACCGCTCCCGCCGTCGCCGCGCCCCGTCCGCTGACCGTGCGGGCCCACTCCACCCCCGTACCGCTCAGGCAACTGGCCGAGCTGGCCGAGGTGACCGCCGCGGACGGCTCCCCGAAGCTCCGCAAGGGCACGCATGTGCAGTCCTGGAGCCTCGGGATGAGCGACGACAAGCCGCCCATCACCCTCCCCGAGGAACGCATCGTGCGCTGGCGGGCGGACGACAGCCACACGGAACTCGTCGTGGCCACCGACCCGCGTCACCCGGGCCGCCCGGTCCTCACCGACGAGGGCGGCGAGCCACGCCTGGTCGAGGACGGCCATGTCCTCGACCGGCAGACGTATCCGCCGAGCTGGAGCGACGCCCCGCCCGAGGCCACGCCTCCGCACGATGCCGTACGACTGCGCTCGTATCTGGCGGAGACGCTTCACAGCGAAGCGCTGACCACTCCAGAACTCCTCGACGCCACCAGGGAGTTGCTCGACCACTGGACGCTCGGTGCCCGCGAGTCGGCGGCGCTCGCCCGGCTCCTGGCGGACGCCAAGGGCCTGCGGGCCGTGGGGAGGGTGACGGACCGGCTCGGGCGGACCGGTCAGGTGTATGTGTACGACACGAAGGGCATCCGCCGGATGCTGGTCCTGGACCCGGCCACCGGCGCCGTCCTGGGACTGGAGTCCACGTTCACCGAGGACGACCCCGAGTACGGCGTGCGGGCCGGCGACGTCATGGACTACAGCGCGTGGATGCGCTGATCACAGCCCCAGCTGCCGGGCGGCCGCGTCCACGGTACGGGTGCGGCTCATCACCGCCGGCCATGCCGCGTTCGAAGCGCACGCGGTGTCGCGGGACGCGGGCGAGGGCGCGCCGCTCGCAGCACCGACCGAAGGAGAGCGGCGGACACCAGCCGGTCCGCCGCGGAAAACGGACGTGGCCGCCGAGGCCGGGCACCCCGCGCCCGCCCTGCGACCGCCCGGGCCGAGAAGGTCCAGGTCAGTCGAGACGTGACCTGGACTCTCGCGACCCCTTTGCCTACTCGTCCCATGCCTGGATCATGATCTGTTCGGTGATCTTGCCCTCGCGCAGCGTGATCATCGACTCGGCGAGCACACGGACGCCGTCGGCGTACTCGCAGGACTCGGTGAAGGCGGCGTGGTCGCCCTGGATGATGCACTGCTCCAGCTTGTGGGTCATGTCGCGGCTGTAGACGTCGTCGAGCAGTTCGGCTATCGCGGGCCGGCCGTGCAGGACCTTGGGATGGCTGGGCTGGGTGTTGCGGTCGATGATGCGGATCTCGGCGTCGTCCGCGTAGAGCGCCAGCAGGGTGTTCCCGGTGTTCCCCTCTATGCCCCGGCGCAGTGTCTCGGTGTCGAAGGTGGAGCCTGTCGCGGTGCCCATGGTGACCTCCTTCGAGAGCCCGCGGCCCGACGGGGGACGAGCCGTGAGGACCCCTGCTACGAGCCTCCTCCGCCCCGGCGGGCTCGGCAAGCGCAGCCGGGCGCTCCGCCTGTCGGGTGAGGGGAGCCGTGCGCCCGTGTCCGCGCGGGGCCGCGGCACGTTGCTGAAAGCATGATCTCAACACGACGTATCGTCGCCGCCGTCGGTCTTGCCGCCGGGGTCACGGGCCTCGCCGCACCGCTGGCGAACGCGGCCGAGGCGAGCGCACCGGACAACGCGAAGATCAACCCGATCACCATGCTCGACTCGCTCGCCGTCAGCGACATCCCGGCGGAGCACAGGGCGGAGCTGCCCCGGGTCTCCGACCAGCTGCACTCGATGAACCGGCTGAACGATCTGAACCAGCTGCACCAGGTCACCGACCTGGTCGCCCCGGTGACCGGGCTGCTGCCCGCCGTCCAGTAGCCGGCGCCGCGCCACCCCCCCCGCATCGTGGGCCGTCCGGAATCGGGCGGCCCACAAGCCGTGTACGGGACCGAGTGGCTCACGCGCCCTGTCCGGGACCGAGGCGCCCACGACCGTGTCCTCGACCGACGGGCGCGCGTCAGCCCGCCGTCGCGAGGAACTGCGTCGCCGCCAGTTCCGCGTAGAGCGGATCGGCGGCCACCAGCTCCCGGTGCGTGCCCACCGCGCGCACCCGGCCCGCGTCCATCACGACGATCCGGTCGGCCATCGTCACCGTGGACAGCCGGTGCGCGACCACCAGGACGGTGGTCGACCGCGCCACGTCCGCGACCGTGTCGCGCAGCGCCGCCTCGTTCACCGCGTCCAGCTGCGAGGTCGCCTCGTCCAGGAGCAGCAGCCGGGGGCGGCGCAGCAGGGCGCGGGCGATGGCGACGCGCTGGCGCTCACCGCCCGACAGCTTGGTCCCACGGTGCCCGACCAGCGTGTCCAGTCCCAGCGGCAGTCTGGCGACCAGGTCGTCCAGCCGCGTCGTCTTCACCACCCGTGCCACGCTGTCCTCGTCCGCCTCCGGATTGCCGAGCAGAAGGTTGTCCCTGAGCGATCCGGACAGCACCGGCGCGTCCTGCTCCACATACCCGATGGCCGAGCGCAGCCGGGGCAGCTCCCAGTCCGCCAGGCTCCGGCCGTCCAGCGTGATGTCCCCGGACTCGGGGTCGTAGAACCTCTCGATGAGGGAGAACACCGTCGTCTTGCCCGCGCCGGACGGTCCGACGAACGCCGTCATCCCGCGCGCCGGTATCGCGAAGCTGACCCCGTGGTGCACATGGGGCAGGTCGTCGGCGTACCGGAAGCGGACGCCCGTGAAGGCGAGGGAGGCGGGTTCGGCCCCCGCGGACGGCAACGGGGCCGGGTCGGCGGCCGGTTCGGCGGGC
This sequence comes from Streptomyces sp. HUAS 15-9, assembly GCF_025642155.1. NCBI lineage: Bacteria > Bacillati > Actinomycetota > Actinomycetes > Kitasatosporales > Streptomycetaceae > Streptomyces > Streptomyces qianjiangensis. The sequence goes on from NZ_CP106798.1 coordinate 8,009,680, forward strand.
AGCCGCAGCGCCTCCTGGATACGGGCGAGTGCCCCGGCGCCGGTCTGGTACTGCGTGATCGCGCCGACGACATCCTGGATCGGCGACATCAGATAGAAGACGTAGAGCAGGAACGCCACCAGGGTGCCGATGCCGACCGCCCCGGTCGCCACCCGTGCCCCGCCCACGGCGAGGACGGTGATGAAGGCGATCTGCATCGCCAGCCCGGCCGTGTTGCCCGCCGCGGCCGACCACTTGGCGGCGCGCACACTCTGCCGCCACGACTCCTCGGCGGCCGCGTGCAGGGTCCGTTCCTCGCGGTGCTCGGCGCCCGACGCCTTCACCGTGCGCAGCGCGCCGAGGGTCCTCTCCAGTGCGGCGCCCATCACACCGACCGCGTCCTGCGCCTGCCGGCTCGCCCGGTTGATGCGCGGCACGATCGCGCCGAGCACCGTGCCCGCGCCCGCGATCACCGCCATCGTGACCGCGAGCAGCACGGGATCGACGACGCCCATCATCACCACCGTGGCGACGAGTGTGAGCCCGCCGGTGCCGAGGGCGACCAGCGAGTCGGTGGTGACCTCGCGCAGCAGGGTGGTGTCCGAGGTGATGCGGGCCATCAGATCGCCCGGCTCGGTGCGGTCCACGGCCGTGATCCGCAGCCGCAGCAGATACGAGGACAGGGAGCGCCGGGCGCCGAGCACGACCGACTCCGCGGTGCGGCGCAGCACATACGAACCCAGCGCGCCCAGCGCCGCGTTGGCGACGACCAGGCACGCCATCGCGAGCAACGGCCCGGTGATGGACCGGTCGTGCGCCAGGTCGTCGATCAGTCCCCGGGCCACGAGCGGCAGCAGCAGCCCGGTCGCCCCGGTGACGAGTGCGAGCAGCGCGCCCGTCAACAGGGCCCAACGGTGGGGCCGTACGTATCCGAGAAGGAGCCGCCACGCGGGCGGCTCGCTCTCCCTGTCCGTCGCAGCGTCGCTCACGGTGCTCCTCGTCCGGAGTCGGGTGGAGCACTCAGGCTACGTCGGGCGGCTGGAGGGCTGCTGCGGCCCCACCGTCGCCCGTACGCCGCGCTCGGCACGGTGGATGCGATCCTTCCTGGTGACGGGTGAGGGGCCGGTGACCCCAGGGGCGGGTAAAATACCCCTGAGGGTATATGAATGGAGTGGGCTGTGGAGCTGCGGTTCGAGGGTGATGAGCTCAAGTCGGTGCTGAACCGGCTGCGCCGGGCGCAGGGGCAGATCTCCGGCGTGATCAAGATGATCGAGGAGGGGCGTGACTGCGAGGACGTGGTCACCCAGCTCGCCGCGGCCTCGCGCGCCCTGGACCGGGCCGGTTTCGCGATCATCGCGACCGGACTGCAGCAGTGCCTGACCGACGCCGAGGGGAACCCGTCGGACGGCCAGACGACGGAGCAGATGAAGGCCCGGCTGGAGAAGCTGTTCCTGTCGCTGGCGTAGCGGTGTCCTGGACGACGCGTCGGCCGGCATGGACGAAAGATCCATGACGGCCGTTGCGCTCCGCGCCCTCACCGATCGATCACGCGTAGGGTCGAAGGACAGGCACAGCGAGGGAAGGGGCCAGGCCATGGCGCAGGAAGTACGCGGCGTGATCGCACCCGGGAAGGACCAGCCGGTGCGGGTCGAGACGATCGTGGTGCCGGACCCGGGGCCGGGAGAAGCGGTCGTACGCGTCCAGGCCTGCGGCGTCTGCCATACCGACCTGCACTACAAGCAGGGGGGCATCTCCGACGAGTTCCCCTTCCTGCTCGGCCACGAGGCGGCCGGGGTCGTGGAGTCGGTCGGCGAGGGCGTCACCGATGTGGCGCCGGGCGACTTCGTGATCCTCAACTGGCGTGCGGTGTGCGGGAACTGCCGGGCCTGTCTGCGTGGCCGCCCCTGGTACTGCTTCAACACCCACAATGCCGGCCGGCGGATGACCCTGGCTTCGAGCGGCCAGGAACTCTCCCCGGCGCTCGGTATCGGCGCCTTCGCCGAGAAGACCCTGGTCGCGGCCGGGCAGTGCACCAAGGTCGACCCGGCCGTCTCCCCGGCGGTCGCCGGACTGCTGGGCTGCGGTGTGATGGCCGGCATCGGTGCCGCGATCAACACCGGCAACGTCGGCCGTGGGGACTCGGTCGCCGTCATCGGCTGTGGAGGCGTCGGGAACGCGGCCGTCGCCGGGTCGCGGCTGGCCGGCGCGGGGAAGATCATCGCCGTCGACATCGACGGCCGGAAGCTGGACAGGGCGCGCGGCATGGGTGCCACGCACACGGTCAACTCGAAGGAGACCGACCCCGTCGAGGCGATCCGCGAGCTCACCGGCGGCTTCGGGGCCGACGTCGTCATCGAGGCGGTCGGTCGCCCGGAGACGTACAAGCAGGCCTTCTACGCCCGCGACCTGGCCGGCACGGTCGTCCTCGTGGGGGTGCCCACCCCGGAGATGAAGCTCGAACTCCCGCTCCTGGACGTCTTCGGCCGCGGCGGCGCTTTGAAGTCGTCCTGGTACGGCGACTGCCTGCCCTCGCGCGACTTCCCCATGCTGATCGACCTGCATCTCCAGGGCCGTCTCGACCTGGAGGCGTTCGTGACCGAGACCATCCGGCTCGACGAGGTGGAGAAGGCGTTCGACCGGATGCACCAGGGCGACGTCCTGCGCTCGGTGGTGGTGCTCTGATGACCACGCGCATCGAACGCCTCGTCACCTCCGGCCGGTTCACGCTCGACGGCGGCACCTGGGACGTCGAGAACAACGTGTGGATCGTGGGCGACGAACGCGATGTGGTCGTCATCGACGCCGCGCACGACGCCGAGGCCATCGCCGACGCCGTGGCCGACCGCCGGCTGACCGCCATCGTGTGCACGCACGCCCACAACGACCACATCAACGCGGCGCCCGCCCTCGCGGAACTGACCGGCGCCACCATCTGGCTCCACCCGGACGACCTGCCGCTGTGGAAGCTGACCCACCCGGACCGGGAGCCCGACGCCCATCTGGCCGACGGACAGGTCATCGAGGGGCCCGGCCTCGACCTGACGGTGCTGCACACCCCCGGCCACTCACTGGGCGCGGTGTGTCTGTACGACCCCGGCCTGGCCACCGTCTTCACCGGCGACACCCTCTTCAAGGGCGGCCCCGGCGCCACCGGCCGCACCTACTCGCACTTCCCGACGATCATCGAGTCGATCCGCGACAAGCTCCTCACCCTCCCGCCCGAGACGAAGGTCCTGACCGGCCACGGCGACTCGACGACCATCGGCGCCGAGGCGCCTCACCTGGAGGAGTGGATCGCCCGGGGCCACTGAGCGCCCCGGCGAAAAGGCGACAGAAGATGTCCGGCTTTCCCGTCAGTGTGGACGGCGACAGCAGTCGTACGGGTACGGGAGGCCGGACATGCCAGGTCCGCTGGAGGGAAAGGTCGCGCTGGTCGCCGGGGCGACACGGGGCGCGGGACGCGGGATCGCGGTGGAACTCGGCGCGGCCGGCGCCACCGTCTATGTCACCGGACGCAGCACCCGCGCCCGGCGCTCGGAGTACGACCGCCCCGAGACCGTCGAGGACACCGCCGACCTGGTCACCGCGGCCGGCGGCCACGGCATCGCCGTACCGATGGACCATCTGCGACCGGCCGCGGTACGCGCGCTCGTGGACCGTGTCGCGGACGAGCAGGGCCGCCTGGACGTGCTGGTCAACGACATCTGGGGCGGCGAGAACCTCTTCGAGTGGGACACCCCGGTCTGGGAGCACGACCTGGACAACGGGCTCCGACTGCTCCGGCTCGCGGTCGAGACCCACGCCATCACCAGCCACCACGCCCTGCCGCTCCTCCTGCGGCACCCGGGTGGTCTGGTCGTGGAGGTCACCGACGGGACCGCCGAGTACAACCGCGACACCTACCGGGTGAACTTCTTCTACGACCTGGCCAAGGCGTCCGTCCTGCGCATGGGCTTCGCCCTGGCCCATGAACTGGGCCCGCGCGGTGCCACCGCCGTCGCGCTGACCCCCGGCTGGCTGCGCTCGGAGATCATGCTCGAACAGTTCGGGGTCACCGAGGACAACTGGCCGGACGCCCTCGGCCGGGTTCCGCACTTCGCCATCTCGGAGACCCCGCGCTTCGTCGGCCGCGCCGTCACCGCCCTCGCCACCGACCCCGAGGTGGCTCGCTGGAACGGACAGTCCCTGTCCAGCGGCGGACTCGCCCAGGAGTACGGCTTCACGGACCTGGACGGCAGCCGCCCCGACGCGTGGCGTTACCTCGTCGAGGTACAGGACGCGGGCAGACCGGCGGACGTGACCGGATACCGGTGACTCACGGCTGGGGGAGAGGCCAGCGCGCGGAGTGACCGGGCGGCAGCGCGAGATCTTCGCGAACAGCGGTGTAGTAGCCCTCGCGGCCGGCGCGCTGCCGCTCCAGCAACGCCTGCCATGTCTCCGGATCCCGCTGCCCCTCCCGCAGGTACCGTTCCATCTCCATCACCAGCACGACCCACGTCCGGGCCTTCTCCACCACCGCCGGGCTGCCCAGCAGGATCAGCGCCTCCCCGGACGGATCCCGGGCGACGGCCGCCTCGGCCAGCAGCGGCTTCGCCTCTTCCGGCGTCAGAGGATGCGGATGCGGGTCGATCTCGAAGTGGGCGGCCAGCCGGTACGTCAGCGTGACCGATGTCTTCAGCGTGCGGGCGTAGTCGGCGTACACCGCGAACCTCCGCTCCTCCCAGCGCGCCGCCTGCTCGCGCCGGAACCGGGCCCGATCACCCCTGACGACCGCCAGGTACGAGCCGAGCGCGCCGATCACGACGCCTATCAGGGCGGGGAGTTGCTGCATGAACGCGGACATGGGCGCACGCTAGCGGCCCTGCCGCCCGGCGTGGGACTAGGTTTCGCCCATGACTGACCTCAAGCGGTTCGAAGGACACGGAGTTCTCGTCACGGGCGCCGCCCGCGGCATCGGCGCGGCCGTCGCCCGGCGGCTGGCCGAGGAGGGCGGACGGGTGCTGGTGACCGACCGGGACCTGCCCGAGGCGCAGAGGACGGCGGCCGCGTTGACCGAACAGGGCCTGGCGGTACGGGCGTTCGTCTGCGACGTCGCCGACCGGGGCTCCGTGGAGGCGGCCGTCGCCCATGCCGTGGCGACCCTCGGCTCGCTCGATGTGCTGGTCAACAGTGCCGCGCACTGCACCCCCGACGTCCCCCTCTTCGAGGACGAGCCGGACGACGCCTGGGCCCGCGATCTCGACGTCACCCTCACCGGCGCCTACCGCTGCTGCCGCGCCGCCCTCCCGCACCTGGCCGCGTCCGGCCGGGGTGCCGTCGTGAGCATCGGCTCCGTCAACGCCGAACAGGACTTCGGCAACCACGCCTACAGCGCCGCCAAGGCCGGCCTCGGCTCCCTGACCCGCACCCTCGCCGGACACGCGGCGGCCCGTGGCGTCCGGGTCAATCTGGTGCAGCCGGGCACGGTCCGCACCTCCGCCTGGGAGGGGCGGGACGACGAACTCGAAGCCGTCCGCGCCCTGTACCCGCTCGGCCGCGTCGGAGAACCGGAGGACATCGCCGCCGCCGTGGCCTTCCTCGCCTCCCGCGACGCGGCCTGGATCACCGGCACGACGCTCCGGGTCGACGGCGGCCTCACCGCCGTCAACACCGGATTCCGTGCGGCGCTGGGGTCATCCCCGGACGAGTGAAGTCAACCGTTTTGTCACAACCTGGCCGACCCCCGCAACCAATGGCGTCGCCCGCTGGTCTAGTTCTCGGAGACCGTAGGCATCGCGGAAGGAATGCACCCGTCATGGGGGACATACGCAGACGAGGCGTCGTGGCGCTCGGCATCACCGCACTGGTGGCGCCGCTCACCATCGCGCTCAGCACGGCACCGGCCCAGGCGGCCGCGAGCTGCACCACACAGGCCGGGCCGTACCAGAAGCAGGTGGAGAAGTTCCTCGGCCGCCCGGTCGACGGCAAGCAGTCCGCCGCCGACTGCAAGGCCATACAGGCGTTCCAGAACAAGCACGGCATCACCCCCGCCATCGGCTACGCGGGTCCCGTCACCTGGGGCGTGATGGACCTCATGAACAAGCAGAAGGCCGTCGGGACCAACCCCAACAGGGATGGCAAGTGCCCGGTGAACAAGGGCCGTATCGCCTGCGTGAACCTGACGCTCCAGCTGAGCTGGATCCAGGACGGCAGGAAGCTGGTCTACGGGCCGGTGCCGGTGCGTACCGGGCGTAACGGGTACGAGACGCGCACGGGTCTGAAGAAGATCTACTGGAGGGACATCGACCACGTCTCGTCCGTCTACAACGTGCCGATGCCCTACAGCCAGTTCTTCGACGGCGGCCAGGCCTTCCACTCGGTGGGGCTCAGTATGTGGAACCCCCCGGGCTCGCACGGCTGCGTCAACATGACCACCACCACCGCCAAGAAGTACTGGTCGCTCCTGAAGACCGGCGACGACGTCTTCGTGTACGGCCGCAAGCCGGGCACCTGAGCACAGCGGGCCCCGGTCGGCGGCAGCGCGGACACATCATGCCTCCGGGGCATCACCGAAGTCGGGGATCACCAGCCGTGTCCCGCCCTGCCGGGCGGACTCGTGGGCGAAGATCCCCGGCAGTACCGTTCTCGCGGTCCAGGTCCTTGCGCGCGGTTCCGCCGAGGGATGAACTCCCCTGTACGCCTTGACAGATGGACGTGATGAGTAACACGGTCCGAAATGCCCGGATCGCTCGTACTTACTCACATCGCCTTCACGCCCACCGACATATGCTTCACGCCATGTCCACCACTGTTGAAGCCGCTTCCGAGCGATCGGCCGCGGAGGTCAACGAGGAGATCCGGGCCCTGTGGCTCCGGTCGGGCGGGACACTGAGCGTCGAACAGCGCGAGGAGTACCGACGCCTCGTCCTGGAGTGGTCCACAGCGACCCCGTCCCCGTCCCGGGCGGCCTGAGCACAGCCCCGGCCGACTACCACAGCCGACTGAGCCGCGGGCCCGCCATGAGTACCACTTGGCCGGCCGCGGGATCGAATCCGAGCACCGGGTTCCCGTGGTCGCCCTCGGCCGTCATGATCACCGGCTTGCGCAGCCGACGGCCCAGCGCGGCGAGCAACCGGCACAGGACGTCCACTCCTTCCTGGCCCTGCAGCTCGCGAAGGTCGACATCGAAGTCGATCTCCTCGGCAGCCATCGGACGGAAAACGGCCAGCACGCCCGGAACCGGCCAGCCCCGAAGGTCCACCGTCTCGGCATCGGCGGGACGCGTCAGCACGTCCACAGCGGGAGGCAGCGGCCCGGCGACGCCGCCCTCCAGGTACTCCCACGCCCAACCGCTCGACCGGACCGGATCGAACACCGCCTGCCAGTCCTCCACCGAGGTGCCCGCCACGGACACATCCGGCAGAGCACCCATCAAGTCAGGGTCGAAGAACTTCCTGACGTCGTCCCACAGCAGATCCGGCATCCCGCCATGCTGCCCGCCCCGCCTCGCGAACGCCCGTCCTCCGAAGGCTCCGAGGTGCTTCGTCACGTGTGTTGCATTCGTTTGCAGCGCAGGAAGATCTGTTCCTCCGGCTGCACGTCCACGCTCGCCGGCGCGTAGCTGTACGAGGTCTCCTCGATGATCTCGAAGCCCGCCGTCGTGACCACCTCGCGGAGGTCCTCCCGCAGGTAGCCGGACACCCGGATGGTGCTTCCGATGAACGGGATCGTGAAGTCGTCCACGTCCGCCTCCACCATCGACAGCGCGAAGAGGCCGCCGGGAGTCAGCAGATGGTGGATGGTGCGCAGTGCGAGGGGGATCTCCGCGCGCGGCAGCATGAGCAGGGAGAAGAAGGCCGCGACCGCCTCGAAGCGGCCGAGGTCGCGGGGGCCGCCGGGGCGCAGGTCCGCGAGGTCGAGCTGATGGAACCGCGCCTCGGGCACGTTCCGGCGGGCCAGGTCGAGCATGCCGCCCGACAGGTCGACGCCGACGACCTGCAAGCCGGAGTCCGCCAGTTGACGTGCCGTGGGAAGCCCGGTGCCGCAGCCCAGGTCCAGCGCGCGGGACCCGGCCGGGAGGGACTCGATGAGCCACTCGGTGGCGGCGATCTGCCCGTCCTTGTGCGGGAACACCTCGTCGTAGCGGTCGCCGATGGCGTCGAAGGCCTCTGCCTGACCCGTACGGTCGACCTGCAGGTTCCCGTAACCGTGCTCGCCGGTGGGGCTGTTCACGAATAATCTCCCCTTTGGAGACCTCTTGATGTGACTTTTTCACAAGCTCGTGCCGGAGCGATCACCAAGAGTATGCGCACGCCGCGGTGGATCAACCCCAGGTCGCCGAGTAATACCGCTGATACGCCCGGCGGTCCGCCTCCGCGCGGAAGTACCGGGTCGCCACCAGCGCGATCAGACTGCCCGCGATGACCAACAGACCCGGACCGACGTTGCGGGTGTCGGTGAGCCGGGACAGCAGCGTCGAGCCGTCCGTGGTGTCGGTGACCGGGGCCGCGGACCCCGGCGAGGCCGCGCTGGGCGCGACGGCGCCCTGGGTGGCCGCGGTGGACGGCGCGCCGGACGGTGCGGCGTTCTGGCCGCCGCCGGCGTTCTGCTTCGAGACGATCAGCTGGACGCCGAGCGCGGACATCGCCTTCGTCACCGGCTGGAAGAACGTCGTACCGCCCGTGGTGCAGTCGCCGCTGCCGCCCGAGGTCACGCCGAGCGCGATGCCCTCGGAGAAGAGCGGGCCACCGCTGTCGCCCGGTTCGGCGCACACATTGGTCTGGATGAGCCCGGTGACCGTGCCCTCGGGATAGTTCACGGTCGCGTTGAGCGCGGTCACCTGGCCGTCGTGCAGCCCGCTGGTGCTTCCGCTGCGGAACACCCGCTGCCCGACCGTCGGATCGGCCGCCCCGGTGATCAGCACGCCCTTCCCGCCACCGACGGCGACCACGTCGGCCCCCTGGCCGGCCTTGCCGGACGCGTACTGGATGAGCGAGAAGTCGCTGCCCGGGAAGTTCGTGTTGACCGTCGTACCCAGCTGCTGGTTCCCCTGGTCGTCCCCGAACCAGATGGTGTTGGGGGGACCGCAGTGCCCGGCGGTGAGGATGAAGTCGCTCCGCCCGTTGGTGACGTTGAAGCCCAGAGAACAGCGGCCGCCGGTCGACAGGATCGGCTGCGCCCCGTTCAGGCGCGTGGTGAATGTGCCCTCGGTGCGCTCCATCCGCACGAAGCTGCCGATGCCCGTGGCGACCCGGGTCATCCGGGACCAGTCGGCGGCGGAGACGGTCTTGTCCGCCTCGACCACCACCCGGTTGGTCCGGTAGTCCATCACCCAGGCCGTGCCCGCCACCCGGGGCGCCGAACGCAGTGTGGCGGTGGCCGACTTGAGCTCGTTCATGCTGTGCGACACGATCTTCGCCTCGGCCCCCGCCCGCTTCACCTCCGCCGCGGCCCGCTCGTCGGTGACCGCGACGACCGGGCGGCCGTCGGCGCCGATCCAGCTGCCCGCCGTACGGGCGGTGCCCAGCCTGGACACCAGGGCGGCGCCGGTCTCCCCGGCCGTGTCCGCCGAGCTGAGCGGGCGGGCGGACGTACCGGGAGTCTCGCTCGCCATGGCCGTGGTGACCATCGCGCCTCCCAGAAGGAGTCCGCCGACCGCCGCCAGCTGCGTCACCCGCCGGACGACCCGTCGTCGTGCGTGCCTCATGCATGGCTCCCGAACCGTGAACGCGCGGTGTCAACACCGCGGGGCCCTCCGGTCGTTGAGCGCCCTTCCATGCATACGTGGCCCGGCGCGACGGCGTTCACCCCGTGGGTGATCTTCTCAGGCCTTGCGGGCCACCCCGCTGAACATGGCCACTTCCTCCGGCTCGGCGCCGTTCGTGTCGTCCGGCCGCCAGCGCGAGCAGGACACCACGCCGGGCTCCAGCAGTTCCAGGCCGTCGAAGAACCGGGCGACGTCCTCGGGGGTGCGCTGGGTGAGCTTGGGCGTGCCGTGCTCGTTCCAGAACTTCACCGCCTCGTCCACGTCCGGCATCGACGGGCTGGTGATGGTGTGCGACAGCACGAGGTGGCTGCCGGACGGCAGCCGGTCCACCAGCCGTCGCACCAGGCCGTACGGGTCCTCGTCGTCGCCGATGAAGATGACCACGCCGAGCAGCATCAGCGCGACGGGCTTGCTGAAGTCCAGCGTCCTGGAGGCGTGCTCGAGGATCGCGTCGATGTTGCGGAGGTCCTCGTCCAGATAGTCGGTACGGCCCTCGGGCGTGCTGGTGAGCAGGGCACGCGCGTGGGCGAGGACGAGCGGGTCGTTGTCGACGTACACGATCCGGGAGTCCGGGGCGACGCGCTGGGCGACCTCGTGCGTGTTGTCGGCGGTGGGCAGCCCGGTGCCGATGTCGAGGAACTGGCGTATGCCGACGTCGCCGACCAGATGCCGCACGGCACGCCCCAGGAAGAGCCGGTCCGCGCGGGCGTACTCGCCGATGCCGGGGTGCAGCTGCCGGATCTGGTCGCCGGCCGCGCGGTCGACCTCGTAGTTGTCCTTGCCGCCGAGCCAATAGTTCCAGATCCGCGCGGTGTGCGGCTGGTCGGTGTGGATGCGGGCGCGCAGCGAGGCGGCGACGTCGTTCGTGGCTGCCGGGTTGTCGGTCACGGAGTCAGCTCCTGGGGCCTGGTGCGAGAACAGGGTCAACAGGCAATCTAGACGCCCGAGTTGATCTTTGCCGCACGTCCGGGGTTTTCCGCCCCGGCAGGAGGCCGCGCGGAGCCGGGCCGCGGCCGGTCGCACCGGGATGTGCGCCGCAAGGACCCCGTCCGCCTGATTCCGGCGCACCCCGCCGCCCCCCTATCTTGAGCCCCATGACCAGCATCCCGCACGAGACGACAGGTGAACCGAACCCCCTGCGCGCACTCACCCTCGACCGCCTCCGACGTCGCACGAGCATGAAATGGCGCGCCTATCCCGAAGACGTGCTGCCGCTGTGGGTGGCCGAGATGGACGTGCCGCTCGCCGCGCCCGTCGTCCGCGCGCTCACCGAGGCGCTCGAACTCGGGGACACCGGCTACCCGGCGGGCACCGCCTACGCCGAGGCGCTGGCCGCGTTCGCCGCCAAACGGTGGAGCTGGGACGGTCTGGCCGTGGAGCGCACCGCGATCGTGCCGGACGTGATGCTGGGCGTCGTCGAGATGCTCAGGCTTGTCACCGGGCCCGGGGACCCGGTGGTCGTCAACTCGCCGGTCTATCCGCCGTTCTTCCAGTTCGTCGAGCACATGGACCGGCGGGTGCTTCAGGCCCCGCTCGGCTCCGACCTGCGCATCGACCTCGACGGGCTGGAGGAGGCGTTCCGGCGGGCCGTCGCCGGGGGCGGGCGGGCCGCGTACCTGCTGTGCAGCCCGCACAACCCGACCGGAACCGTGCACACCGCCGAAGAGCTGGCCGCCGTCGCCGCCCTCGCCGAACGCCACGGCGTGCGCGTCGTGGCGGACGAGATCCACGCCCCGCTGACCGCCGCGGGGGCCGCCTTCGTGCCGTATCTGAGCGTGCCGGGCGGCGAGAGCGGTCTGTCACTGATGTCGGCGTCGAAGGCCTGGAACCTGGCCGGCCTGAAGGCCGCGCTCGCGATCGCCGGGCCCCGGGCGGCCGCCGACCTGGCCCGGCTGCCCGAGGAGGTGAGCCACGGCCCCAGCCACCTCGGGATCATCGCCCACACCGCCGCACTGGCGGACGGCGGCGCCTGGCTGGACGCGCTGCTGGCCGGCCTCGACGACAACCGGCGGCTGCTCACCGCGCTGCTGGCCGAACACCTGCCTGGCGTCCGCCACCGCCCGGCGGAGGCCACCTACCTCGCCTGGCTCGACTGCCGAGCCCTGGGTCTGGGCGACGATCCGGCCCAGGTCTTCCTGGCGCGCGGCCGGGTCGCCCTCACCTCCGGGATCCCCTTCGGCACGGGCGGCGCCGGACACGTACGCCTGAATCTGGGCACGTCGCCGGAGCTGATCACGGACGGCGTGCGCAGGATGGCGGCCGCTCTCGGGTGAGACGGACCGCCGTGTCATGGACACATGGCCCGGCTGCCATCATGGGCCCATGCGCGTGCTGATGCCGGTCCCCGACCAGGACTTCGACGTGACCGAGGTGGCCGTGCCCTGGCGGCTGCTCACCGAGGCGGGACACGAAGTGGTGCTCGCCACCGAACGCGCCGGGACCCGGCCCGCCGCCGATCCCCGGCTGCTCACCGGAGTGCTCTTCGGACAGCTGGGAGCGGCGGGCGAGCCCAAGCGCTGGTACGAACAGCTCACCGCGGCACCGGAGTTCACGGCCACGGCCGCCTGGGCGGAGGTGACGGTGGACGACTTCGACGGGCTGCTGCTGCCCGGCGGACACGCGCCCGGTATGCGGCAGTACCTCGGTTCGCCCGAGCTCCAGCGGCAGGTCGCCCGGTTCTGGGCGCTCGGCAGGCCCGTGGGTGCCATCTGTCACGGGGTGCTGGTGCTGGCCCGGGCCCAGGACCCGGGGACCGGCCGCAGCGTGCTGGCCGGCCGCCGTACGACCTGTCTGCCCAAGTACATGGAACGCACCGCCTATCTCACGACCGCCTGGCGCCTCGGCCGCTACTACCGCACCTACCCGGCGTATGTGGAGGACGAGGTGCGCTCCGCGCTCGCCGACCCGGGCGCCCAGTTCGAGCGAGGGCCCAAAGTGCTCACCCGACGGGGAACCGCCGCCGACGACACGCACGCCTTCGTCGTCCAGGACGGCACCTATCTGTCGGCACGCTGGCCGGGAGACGCCTATCTCTTCGCCCGGCGCTATCTCGAACTGCTCGGACGGCGGGCCTCCGCCTAGACTGCCGCTCATGGATGACACGTCGCTGGACCGGCTCGCATCGGGCAAGTACCTGCTGGTCACCAGTTACCGCAAGGACGGAACGCCGGTCGCCACCCCGGTCTGGGTGGTCCGGGACGGGGACGCGCTCGGTGTGTGGACGGCGGCCGGTTCCTGGAAGGTCAAGCGGATCCGCCGCCGCGCGGACGTCGTCGTCGGGGCCTGCGACGTGCGCGGGAACCCGACCGGGGACCAGGTCCCCGCGACCGCGGAGATCGGCGACGCGGCCACGGCCGGCCTCTACCGCGCCCTCATCGCCCGCAAGTACGGCATCCTCGGCCGCCTCACACTGCTGGGCAGCCGGCTGCGCAACGGGCGGGACGGCACAGTCGGGATCCGGGTGACCCTGACGCCCTGAGGGAGCCGTCGCTCCCTCAGGGCAGGGCAGGTCAGGACGCGTTCAGCACCGTGCCGCCCAGCACCAGTCCGTCGGGCAGCGGCGCGCCGTTGTCGTCCAGCTGCCTCAGGCTCACGGACTCCTCGGGCTCGGTGACCCGGTCCTTGACCGTGGGCAGGGTCACCTCGGTGCTCGTCCGGCCGGCCGGGATGTTCACCCACAGATGGACGGACGCCTTGGACAGCGGGCGTTCCGGGTCGGGCTCCGCGACGGAGGCCTCAGCGAGCCAGTGCGGGTCCACGTCCTTGGTGGACAGCTCCGTTCCGGAGACCGGGACCGCGGTGAACACCGTCGTGAGGTCGTTGTCGGCGGCCTCGGACAGCGACAGCCGCCACTTCAGGGTCTTGCCCTCCTTCACCTTGTCGGCGACCGGGGTCACGGTGACCTTGGGCGCGGGGTCGTCGTCGCGCACGGTGATCCCGCCCCGGTAGGAGCCGACGACCGCACGGTGGATCGCCTTCACCGCAATGTTGTGCTGGACCTCCGAGCCGTAGCGCGTGTTGCCCTTCACCTCGACCGGTACGTCGATGTCGTGGCCGCCGGGCCGTACGGTCACGACCCGGTTCCTGGCGCTGCCGGTCGCCGGGTCGAAGACATACACCCGGACCTGGCCGCTGCCCTGCCCGGACACCTGGACCGGCACCCGGTAGGTGCGCACGCCCGAGTCACCCTCGTCCACCGTCGTACGGCCCACGTCGACGCGCGGCAGCGCGGCCGCCCGTACCGCGGGAGTGCCGGGGCGCCAGCCCCAGGCGTCCATCAGCCAGGCCTGCCCCTTGCGTGAACGCGGCGTCAGCTCCAGCGACTTGACGTGGCGCAGATCGAGCCCGGCCCGGGTGGCCGCCGTCAGCGGCACCCGCACCTCGCGGGCCCAGTACGACGCGGTCCGGTCGCTGCCCGGCAGCCCGTCCGCATGGGCGCGGCCGAGGGTCGCCCGGCGGCCGTGGGTGTCGGTGACGGACACGTCCAGCTGCGTCCCCTTCGAGTTCGGCGGCACGAACAGCCGCAGCGCCAGTTCCTTGGACCCGGCCAGGGACAGCGGCTCGGCCGTCTTCACCCGCACGGCGGAACCGGCGGACGTCCAGCGCAGCGCGATCGCGTGCCGCCCGGCCTCCTTGTCCGGCTCCCACATCGCGAAGTGCGGCGAAGCCCCCGTGGCGCCCCGGCCCAGGCAGGCCACGGCCGGGCTGGGATCCACCGCGGAGCAGAGCTTGCCGCCGGTCACGGACACCTTGCCGTCCGGGAGGAACCCGGCACCGCGGCCGGCACCGACCGCGTGGCTGAGGACGCGCGCGGGATCCGCGGACGGGGCGCGCCGTCCCGAGCCGTCGAGCAGCGGACGCACCCGGTCGTCACCGGCGACGAACAGCCGGGCCGCGGCCGCGATGTACGTGGAACCGGCCTTGTGCTGCTGGTCGGGGGTCAGCCGGGTGGCGGCGCGCTTCGAGCACACCGGGTCCCGGTGGTTCGGGTCGTCCCAGAAGTCGTCCTCCGCGGGGGCCTGTGCCTTGCCCGGAGTCCACTCGGTGTTGAAGTAGTTGTGGTTGGCGCCGATGACATAGACCGCGCTGTGCAGGGCGGTGCCGTTGCTGACCGCGCGGGTGCCGTCGATGTACACCTCGCCCTGGAGGTCGGAGACATCGCCGTCACAGCCGGGCAGGATCGTCGTCGAGGGCACGTCGGCCACCGGGTTCTGGCCGAAGACGGTGGGGCCGATGAGGACGGTGCCGCTGATGTGCCAGCGCACCTTGCCGTGGTAGCCGTCCTGGCCGGCGGGCGGCGGGTACAGGCTGTCCAGCGCAGCCCGGTTCACGCCCTCGCCACCGCGGGAGTGCCCGATCAGCAGCACCCGGGACAGATCGGCGCGCGGCGCGTTCCGTACGACCGCCGGTGCCGAGCCGGGGTGGTCGGCCCAGTCGGCCCACTGGGCCAGGTGCAGCCGCACCAGCGACGAACGGGCCTGCGCTCCGCCGTCCTCGGCGGCGAAGTCCTGACCGTTGATGCCGTTGGCCGCGATCGACACCGTCACATAGCCCTGCGAGGCCAGCAGCTTCTGGTCGCTCAGATAGCCGCGGTGGCTCGGCACCGGCTTGCTGCCTCGCGGGCAGGGCCAATCGCCGGTGACCTCGCCGTGCGGGACGTAGCAGGTGGCGTGGCGGCCGTGCAGGAACAGCGCGAGCGGGCGGCGGCCGGTGGCACCGGCCGGCGCCACCACCACGGCACGCATCTCCACGGGTGCCGAGAACCCGGGCAGACGCACGGACTTGAGGCTGTACTCACCGGTCACCGTACGGTACGAGCCCGGCTTGCCGGGGTCCACGGAGTTCGCGGGCAGCGGGGCCGGAGGCCTTGCCGCCGACCGGGCGCCGCTCGCTCGGCCGGCTCCCGCGGCGTCCAGCCGTCGTCCGCCGGACCAGACTTCGAGGCTCTTCAGATCGCCCGGCCGGACGCCGTCGACGTCGAGCCGGAAGGTGTGCTCGTCCTTCCCCGGTGCCGGGACTCCCAACAACCGGCCTTCGGACCGGAATTCGACCCGGGCGTCGCCCATCGGCACCGGAGCCGGGGACCGCCACAC
This sequence comes from Streptomyces sp. HUAS 15-9, assembly GCF_025642155.1. Classification (NCBI taxonomy): domain Bacteria; kingdom Bacillati; phylum Actinomycetota; class Actinomycetes; order Kitasatosporales; family Streptomycetaceae; genus Streptomyces; species Streptomyces qianjiangensis. Next base: position 8,025,496 of record NZ_CP106798.1, read on the forward strand.
CAACTGGGGTGCCGTGGGCTTCCCGGCGATGCGCCAGCCGGGTGGCAGGCTCCCGTCGGTCGCGGCCGCCAAGGGCTTGCTCTCAGGCGGCTGTTGAGCCTGCGCCGACCATCCCGAGGATCCTCCCGCCACCGCGAGCACCGCGGCGGCGGTGACCCATATTCGCCGGGCACGGACCACTGTTTCCCCTCCTCGCACGGCGAGTTCGGACGCCCCGGCCGTCCCGGGGGTCCCTCGCGCCCCGGAGGACGGAGAGAAGAGGTTGTGGGTTGCCTGTGAAGAAGGGGTGATCGCGACAATGGCCGAGACTGGTGGGGAGCCGGTGCGGAGGCGTCAGGTCCAGGCGCGGTACGGCTCGTCGAGGAGCTGGAAGACCGGCTCGCTGCGGACGGGATCCTTGGCCGTGGACAGCCGGACGCGGTCCCCGCTGTGGATGCCCACCGGATGGCCCATGACCCGGCCCCGTACGACGAACCCCTCGGCCATCTCGATCAGCGAGACGTTGCGCGCGGCGGGCGTGTTGCGGTGCACCACCGTGGAGTGCCGGACCGTGCCCGTGCCCTCACTGCGCTCCGTCCGCAGCTCGCTGCCCTGGCACACCGGACACAGCAGCCGCTGGTACATCGCGGTGCCGCACCAGGTGCAGCGCTGGTAGACGATGGCGTCCCTGGTGTCCGCGGACACGGACTTGGACGCGGACTTGGACGCGGACACGGGCGCGGACACGGGGTCGAGGACGCTCGTCGCGGAGCCGGCCGCCGAATGAACGACGCTTCCTGAGTGGTGGTACACGCTGGTCAACTCCCTGCGCTCGGCCGGAATCCCGCGTGCCGGCGCGGGCCGTGCACGCATGTGCGCGGCTCACCGTGCCACCGTGCACGCCCACAGAGTATGGCACTGAGTGCCACTCGTAAAGGCACTCGGTACCCAGAATTTTCAGTCGCGACCGAGGGTCGACTCGATCTCCTGCACCATGCGCCACAGCGGGGCCCCGCGCCGGGAGACGAGCACGACCACGTCCTCGGGATCCCCGGACCGCCCCGCCCCCACGGACACGAAGGGGCCTTCCGGGCGTACCGGGATCTTCTCGGCGGGCTCCGGCGTCCCGGGCCGGCCGAAGGCGGACTGTACGTAGCCCAGTGCGTGATCCACCGTGGCGCCGGCGTCGCCCTGGCCGTCCGAACGCAGCCACGAGCGCAGCGCGTTGTTGTGCGCGGCGACCACCGCGGCCGCGATCACGTCGGCCTGGAGGGTCCCGTCGGGCCGCCCCGCGAAGCGCCCGCGAAGGTACTCCGCGAGCGCCCGCTCGTAGCGCCACACCACCGACAGCTCGTAGGCCCGCAGTCCCGGCACCTTCTTGGTGAGCCGGTAGCGCTGCACGGAGAAGGTGGGGTTCTCGGCGTACATCCGCAGCACCAGCCGGGCCGCGTCGCAGACCCGCCGCACGGGCTCCGCGTCCGCCTCGCTCCCCGCCAGAAAGGCGGTCATGTCGGCCAGGCAGCGCTCGTGGTCGGGGAAGACCACGTCCTCCTTGGAGGGGAAGTAGCGGAAGAACGAGCGTCGGCCCACTCCGGCGAGTGCCACGATGTCGTCGACGGTGGTCTGCTCGTACCCGCGTTCCAGGAACAGCTGGAATGCCGCCGCGACCAGGGCGTCCCGCATGGGCGGCTTCGCGGACGCTGCCGCGCTGCTGGAGCTCATGGACGCGAACGTAGCACTCGACCGCCGCATATGGCACTCAGTGCACACTTGAGGGGGAACTGAGTGTCGGCACATTCAGGCCAGACTCGGCGACGTAACCTTTCTGCACCTGCCCGCCCCGATGCCCGAGGAGCCCCCATGCCCGCCGTCGGCCCCCGTGTCCTCTACGTCACCGACCTGGCATACCCGGCCCGCGGGCGGCGCTACTGCGACGAGGACATCTTTCTTACCTCCCGGCTGCGCGAGCACTTCGACCTGGCGCTCTGCCATCCGCTGGACACGGTGGCGCTGATGGACGGCTTCGACGCCGTGGTGATCCGCAACAGCGGCCCGGTCCTCGGGTACCAGGAGGCGTACGACGCCTTCCGCGCACGCGCGCTGAGCGACGGGACGCGGGTGTACAACCCGCTCACCGGCCGGGCGGACATGGCAGGCAAGCAGTATCTGCTCGATCTCACCGCGGCCGGTTTCCCCGTCATCCCCACCGTGGACCGGGCCGAGGACCTGCACCGGCTGCCGGCCGCCGACCGCTACGTGGTCAAGCCCAAGCTCGGCGCGGACTCGATAGGCATGGAGATCGTCCCCGCCGACGGGACCGTGCTCGCCGACCGGCTGCGAGACCCGGCCGACGGGACCGTGCTCGTCCAGCCGTGCGTGGACTTCTCCTACGAGGTGTCGTTCTACTTCGTCGACCACGACTTCCAGTACGCCCTGTACGCGCCGGACGCCGCGCGGCGCTGGCGGCTGGAGCCCTACGAACCCACGCCCGAGGACCTGGAGTTCGCCCGGCGCTTCATCGACTGGAACGGCCTCGAACACGGCATCCAGCGCGTCGACGCCTGCCGCGCCCCGGACGGCGGTCTCCTGCTGGTCGAGCTGGAGGATCTCAACCCGTATCTGTCCCTGGACGCCCTCACGGACGGGACCAGGGACGCCTTCGTCGCCGCGATGACGAAGTCCCTGCGCCGTTTCCTCGGGAGCGGGCCCGGCTCGGCCCGACGCTGAACCGGCGCGACGCCCCTTCCGTATCTCCTCACGGGGATCGCGGAAGGAGAGCAGTGTGTCGACACCGCCCGACCCTGAACAGCCGCCCCACGGCCCGGTCCTGGAACCCGTCCGCGTCCTGCGCCTGCGCCGCTTCGACGCCCTCGCGGAGTTGATGCGGGAGATGCGGCAGGACGCCGAGGGCACGGCGGACGCGGAGAGCTACGAGGCCGTCGCGAACCCGCGGTGGCGCGACGTAGCCGAGGACGAGACCCAGGAACTGCCGCCCCTCGGCCACGCCCGGCACGCGACACCGGTCGGCGGCCGTTTCGGCCTCGGCACCGGACTGCGCCGGGTGGGCGTCGTGGTCGCGGTGTCCGCGGCCGCACTGGTCGGCTTCGGCGGCGCGCTGCTGCTGCCCGGCCGAGGAGACGCCGCCACCCCCGCCCCATCCGCCTCTCCGCCCACGACCGCACCCGCCGCACCCAGTACTGCTACGGCCACGGCCACCGCCACCTCGGCCACCGACCCGGACGGTCCGGGCACCCTGCGCCAGGGCGACAGCGGCCCCGAGGTCACCGAACTCCAGCAGCGCCTGCTGGCCGTCCCGGACGTCTACCGTGACGGCTCCACCGACGGTCACTACGACACCGTCCTCACCGAGGCCGTGGCCCGCTTCCAGCTCTGGTACGGCATATCCGGGGACGAGACCGGGGTCTACGGCAACGACACCCGCCGGGTACTGGAGTCCCGCACGAGCACCGACGGCGGCTGACGGGCGGCTGGGCGGACGGGGCGTCGTACCTGGTCACCCGGTGGAATGACATCATTGCCGGATACTCGAACGCCCGGCAACGACTGCGGAAAAGCGCGGTGACCGAAATCCCCCCGTACGTCACCATGGGGCACCTGACGTACGGCTTCTTGCCGCCCTGATCCGAAGGCGTCCCCGATGAGCGGCTCCCGCATCCCGGGCCTCGTGCTGCCCGCCGTTTTCCTGATCGCCCTCGTCGTGGGCCTGTGCTGGTACTGGTGGCACCGCGACGAGGACTGACGGCCGCGCCCTACGTCTTGGCCCGAGGCACCCGGATGTCCAGGACGCACACGTCGTCCCGGCGCTCGCCCTCCAGCATCGCGGTGAGCAGCGCGTCCAGGGAGTCGGTCCCCTTGTCGTCGTCCGTTGCGCGGGCCCCCGTACTGTCATGGGTGAGGACGGCCTCGGCGAGACGGTCCAGGCCCGTGTCGAGATGCTCGCCCGGCCGCTCGACCAGACCGTCGGTGAACAGCAGCAGCCGGTCCCCGGGCTCCAGGGGGCACTCCGCGGATTCAAACTCCGGGGACGTGCTCGCCCCGAGCAGGATGCCGTCGGGCCGGTCCAGATAGCGTGCCTCGCCCCGGCGCACGAGCAGCGGCGGCAGGTGGCCCGCCTGGGCCCACTTCAGCCGGTGATCCTGCCTTGCGTACCGGGCGAGGACCATGGTGGCGGTCGTGTTGCTGTCCCTGGAGTGCAGCAGCAGGGTGTTCAGCCGGGCGAGCGCGCCGGTCAGCGAGGAACCCGTGCTGACCATGCCTTTGGCGGTGAAGCGGAGCTGGGCCATGGTGGCCACCGCGTCGATGCCGTGGCCCGCCACGTCGCCGATCACGAACAGCGCGTCCGCGTCGGGCAGTTCGATGGCGCTGAACCAGTCGCCGCCGACATGGATCTCCGACCGGGCGGGAAGATAGGCGACTTCGACCCGCAGCCCGGCCAGTCGCACGGGTGCCTTGGGCAGCGGCAGCAGCGCGTGCTGGAGCCGGGTGGCCAGTGCCCGCTCGGCCTGCAGGATCCCGCGCTGCAGCAGGACGGCCCGCTCGCTCTCCACCAGCGCGAGTTCGGCGTTGCGCTGCGCGGTGAGGTCCTGTACGAAGCCGTGCACCTCGACGGGCGTGCCGTCCGGGTCCGCCACCGCCTCGGCGACGGCGCGCAGATGCCGTGTGCCGGAGGCGGACCTGATCCGGAAGGGGACGTCGAACGGCTCCCCGGCGCGGACGAGTTCGGTGACGGCGTGGGACAGCGCGGGAGCGTCCTCGGGCAGCGCGAGGTCCGGCAGCTGCCGCAGGCGGACCGGGCCGCGTGCGGGGTCCCGGCCCAGCAGGGCGTAGACCTGGGGCGACCAGGTCGCCTCACGGGTGGCCAGGTTCCAGCTCGCCCAGCCGAGGTTGCCCAGCCGCTGCACGTCCGCCAGCCGCTGCTCCTGCCGGGTCGTGGGGTCGTGCCGGACCCAGCTGACCAGCAGTGCGTCGCCCAGCCGCGTCGCGTGCACCGAATACGTGGCGGTCTCCCGCACCCCGTCGACGACCTCGTGATAGACGAACGGCTCGCTCTGATACGGCTCGTGGCCGCCGAGCGCCGTCAGGTACCCCTGCCACAGCGGCTCGCCCGCGACCGACGGGTAGCACTCGAGGATGCGCAGGCCGAGCAGCTCACGCCCGGTCCGGCCGAGGACGTCGACGGCCTGTGGGGTCGCGGCGTCGATCCGGTAGTCCTCCACCTCACCCGCTGTGCCGCGCAGCGGGGTCAGCAGCACCGCCGCGCCCGGCAGGGCGTCGAACACCGTCTGCACCGTGTCGGAGACACCCTCGGCGGTGCGCTCCTGCGCCTGGTCGAAGGCGCGCAGCCGGCCGGCGCAGAGCCGCGCCGCGGCCCGCAGAAGTTCCCGGTCGCGCGCGGTGAAGGGGCCGGCGGGCCGGCGCAGGACGCCCAGCACGACGTCGGCCGTGCCGCCCGTCGGCACGGGCAGCCAGGCTCGCGACAGCCACCGCTCGGGCGGATCACCGATCAGCAGGTACCGGTCCCGGTCCGTGGCGAAGTCCTCCAGCCAGCGCGGCTCCCGGGCCCGCAGCGCGTCCAGCGCGGCGACTCCGCTCAGCGGCGGCACATGGCGCCACTGGCCCGCGGAGGTCTCGTCGAGGCCCGCGTGCCCGACGAGTTCGAGTCCGCCGTCGGGCCGCAGCGCATAGAGCACGACGGCATCGGCGCCCACGTCCGGACCGAGATGAGCCAGCAGGGACTCGGCGAGTTCCAGGGGCGAGTCGATGTGGACCAGGGCCTTGCCGAGGCGGGCGAGCACCTCGGAGCGGTCGTCGGGTTCGGTGGCCGGGGCCTCCCACAGGGCGGTCCCCTCGGGCCGGACGGGAGCGGACCCGGTGACGGCCGCGACCCCGGTGGAGTCCGTGGCGTCGAGGGCGGGGGCCTGCGGTGGCATCAGCGCGCCGAGCGTGAGCCAGCACTCCTCGACGAGGGTGCGGTGCCCGGTCCTGGCGCGTTCGACGAGTTCGTCGTGTGCGGTGTCCGGGGAGCAGCCCGTCATGGCCATCAGCGCACCCTTGGCGCGCTCCAGTACGGCCGAGGTCGCCGCCTGCTCCCGCAGCCGGTCCATCTCCGCGCGCTGTCTGGCCACCACCTTGGCCAGCGCCGCCAGGTCGGGGACGGTGCCGCTCTCCGCCTGTGGTGCGGGTTCACTCGTCACGAAGCGAGCATCGCACACCTGGGTCAGTCCGTTCACACCTCTGGGGATCGATGCCCCTGGGCGTCCGGCTTCGCTCCGCCGGCCGGGGACCGGCGGGTCAGCGGCCCGTGCTGTGTCCGACGAGGGCCTCGGTGACCGCCCGGACGCTGCGGGCGATGTGCTGCAGCTGCATGACCTCGGCCGCGTACAGCTTGATCGTGTGCTCGATGACCGACTCGGGTATCCCCAGCACGGGCAGTTCGGCCCGCGCGGTCTGCAGCGCCGTCCGTGCCACCCGGACCTCGTGCTGGACCTGGATCTGCGCGTGCCGGGCGAGCAGCACGGGGTGGCGGATGAGCGCCGGATAGCTGGCGTAGCGGGCCGGTACCAGCTCCCGGAGCCACTTGGCAGCCGAGCGCTCCCAGTCATAGCTGCCGGGCGTCTTGACCTGGCAGGGCCAGTCCTGGCTGATGCGCGTGGTGGTCGTCAGGGTCATGATCATCGCTTCCGGGTGTGCGGTGTGCGGCGTCGTGAGGGGTGGTCCGACGGGTTCTGGGGCGGCCCCGGTCTAGGGGATGACCGGGGCCGCCACCACGGGCGAGCCGTGCGGGCGTCGCCCGACCGAACACCCCTGGCACCGACGTGGGTAGGGACGGCGGCTGGGGGTGTCCGTTCTGGGGCCCCGGGCGTCGGGTGCCGGCGCGGCGGGTGGGGCTGCGTGCGCATGGGCGGTCCGTCGGCTTTCTCGGGGCGGGTGCGATCCGTGAGCAGTATTTATATATGCCGTCGCCTTTGCAAGACGTATGAAAACATTCATGCGCGATATGAGGTGAATAGTCCCCGTACAAAGCCTTGTGGGCGAAAGGGGAGGGGAACCGCCGGGTCGGTGGCGGCCGGACCGGGTGTCAGTCCTTGAGGAAGAACTGGTGCTGCTCGGCGACCTGCTCGTAGTCCTCGAGGCGGGCCTGGGTGCGCTCCGGGTCGGCGTCGGTCATGGCCTGGAGCAGCGCGGCGGACATCAGGCCCGGTGCGGCATAGGAGTCGAAGACCAGGCGGGAGCCGGTGCCGGTGGTGAAGGTGACATCGGCCTCGTCGGCCAGCGGCCCGAGCGCAAGGTCGGTGATCAGGGCGACCCGCAGGCCCGCGCCGCGCGCGACCTGGATCGCGGTCAGCGTCTCCTGCGCGTGCCGCGGCATCGCGAACGCCAGCACCCACGTGCCGCCCGCCTCGCGCGACTGCAGCAGCGCGTCGTAGGCGACGGTGCCGCCCCGGGTCACCAGCCGTACGTCGGGGTGGATGCGGCGGGCGGCGTAGGCGAAGTACTCGGCCAGCGACACGGAGATGCGCAGCCCGAGCACGGTCAGCGGGGTCGAGCGGGACAGCTCGCGGCCGAGCCGGATGACCCGGTCGGGGTCGGCGAAGTCGCGCCGGAGGTTCTCCAGGTTCTGGATCTCGGCGTCGACGGCGGCCTGGAGTTCGTTGCTGCGGTCCTCGTCGGCCGCGCCGGGGCCGCCGGCGAGGGTGCGCAGGGCGATCGACTGGAGCTTCTCCCGTAGCGCGGGGTAACCGCTGAAGCCGACGGCGGCGGCGAACCGGGTCACCGACGGCTGGCTGACACCCACCCGCTCGGCGAGATCGGTGATCGACAGGAACGCGGCCTCGGTGATGTGCTCGATCAGGTACTGGGCGATGCGGCGCTGCCCCGGAGACAGTCGCGGACCGTCGAAGAGCTCCCTGAGCTGGGAGGTCGGTGCAGCTACCGCCTCCGGAACGGTCTTGCCCGAGGTGATCGCGGACGCCTGCGCGCGTGCCTGCTGCGGCGATGACACCGGTGCGCCTCCTTTGTCTCCCACGAAACCTCAACATAGCTCACGGACCGTGGTGACCAGGGGGTGCGCGAGTGCCCGGATCGGCTCCGAGGCGGACTCACAGCCTGCGGGTGGGGAGCGGTCCCCGGGTCAGCGTCGGTAGATCGTGATCGAGTGCCCGACCTCGTCGATCGGATGAGCGGTCTTGATCAATTCGGCCAGTTTTCCGCGGGCCTTGGCGACCCATGAGTCCGACACCACCAGCAGTCCGTGAACGTCGTCCTCCGGCACCTTGCGCGGATCCGACGCGTGGACACCGTAGTACGACGGCACCGCACTGCCCTTGTACACGAGCCAGACCCGCTCGCCCCGGTACCGATGCTCCAGCCGGTCGGCGAGCCTGCCGAGGTCCTGACCCCAGTCCACGTTGGAGTCGTGCAGCCGCAGATGGGTCTTCGCCGGTCCGCCGAACGCCTCGTTGGAGTACGGCAGGTAATACGGGTACGTGCGCAGCGAACTGACGGCGGCGAAGGCCACCAGCGCCCCGGCAGCCAGCGGCGCCCACCGCCACCGCACGGCGAGGACGCAGCCGCCCGCGACCGCGAGGACACAGCCGCCCGCAACCGCGAGGAACATCGGCATGAAAAGGGCGTACCGCGTGCCGAAGTCCCGCGAGCCGGTCATCGCGGCGAACAGCAGCGCGGCGGGCGGGACGAGCAGATACGGCGCGGCGGGCCGCAGCCGTCGCACCGCGACGACCACGACGGCACCCGCCGCCCACAGCGCGAGCATGCCGAGCGGGGTCTTCACCAGCAGGGCGGCCGGGAGGTAGTACCAGAGCGAGCCGGTGTAGAGGCGGCCGAACAGATAGCCCTGCCACGGGAGGTTCTCCAGGCCGAACTGGGCACGCATCCCGGCCCGGAACGCCCCCGGGAACGGCATGAGTTCGACCAGGCGCTCGTGCAGTCCGCGGATGACCGGCACCGGCTCGGCGGGGGAGAACCGCAGCCGCGGGTCGACCGCGAGATACGTCGCCCATACGACGGCGACCGCGACGAACGCCACCACGGCCGCGCCCGCCAGACCGAGCGCGAGAGCCCTGCGGCGCTCGGCACGACCCTCCGGACGGCGGGCGCGCCACACGGACACGACGGCCAGCGCCATCAGCACCGGAATCGCGGGCAGCGCGCTCATCTTGGTGGCCAGCGCCGCGCCGAGTGCCGCCCCGGCGAGCGGCAGATACCGCCGGGGTGCGCGGCGGGCCCGCCACACCAGCCACGCCGACGTCAGCACGAACCCGGCCGTGGGCACGTCCAGTGTGGCCAGTGATCCGTGCGCGATGACATCGGGGGAGAAGGCGTACAGGGCCAGCGCCGTCAGCCCGGCCGCCGTACCGGCGAGCTCGCGCGCGAAGGCCAGGACGACCAGCCCGAACAGCAGCGTCAGCGCGATCACCGGCAGCCGGGCCCACAGCATCAGCCGCCACGGGTCGTTCCCCGACTCGTACAGCAGATGCCGCCCCACCTGCCCCTGACTGCCGGGGAACGAGGCGTCGTAGTGCGGGTCGGAGATCGCCACCCCCGCCATGATCACGAGCTTGCCGAGCGGCGGGTGCTCGGGGTTGTAGCGCAGCCGGTGCTCGTGCAGATAGTCGGTGGCCGTGGCGACGTACACCGGTTCGTCGATCGTCGGCGTCTGCTCCGCCGCCGCGGTCACCATCGCCACGGCCATCTGGGTGAGCATCAGCACCACGAGCAGCGGCACCAGCCACCGCCGACGCCGCCGCAGGCCGTCGTACAGGCGCGCGGGCGCGGTCGCCCAGTGTGCCTGCTGTCCACCGCCGTCACGGACCTCGGGTTCGAGGACCGGTTGCTGTTCCCGCGCCATCATCCGCCCTGCGCCGACAGCCGCCGCAGAGTGGCGGGAGCGATCAGTTGCCGTGTCATGGCCCTACTGTCGCAGCGCTCCCGCCACCAGGCGCGTCACCGCTTCACGAGTCGTACCGACAGACCCTCTGCCGTATGGACCGGTACGGCCCGGAGCCGGTCGGAGTTCACCTCGACGCGGTCGAACTGGCCGCTCAGCATGGGAACGTCCACGACCGGCACCGTGCTGCCCGCGACCGCAGGTGCTCGGCGTCGAGGCGCGGCGACAGCACGGTGCCCCGGCCCAGCACCGCCCGGTGCTTGACCACGAGGGGCGCCTTGCGGCCGGCGCGCAGCGTGAGCTCCAGCGTGCCGGAGTCCTGTGCGTAGACACCCCGGACCCGCAGGCGCTCGTCCACCCGCAGCGTTCCGCCCGAGACCCGCACATCACCGTGGCCCAGCGCGTCCTCCGCCCCGGCCACCAGCGTGCCCGCGCCCAGTACGCCCGCCCGTGTACCGGTTGCGGCCGGTCAGCGTCAGCGTGCCGGTGCCCCGCTTGGTCAGAGCGCCGCACCCGTCGATGTCGTTGCGCCAGTTGTCGGCGGCGGCGAAGCCCCCGGCGGCCGCGTCCAGCGTGACCGTGACGTCGGAGTCGAAGGCACCGTAACCGTCCGCCGCCGCGAAGAGGTTGAGCCGGCCCCACTGCTCGGCGCCGTCGAGCAGCACGTACCCGGAGGGCAGCCCGGTGGTGGACGGCCACTTCGCGTGGATGCTGGTGTGGCAGATCCAGGACACCGCGCGCTGGCACCGTACGCCGTCCACCTCGACCTCTCGGCATCAACTGCGCGCGGGCACCGTGTCGGTGGCCTTCGACGGCCGTATGACCCCGTCGCTGATCGAGGCGGCCGGGACGTACTACCTCCCTGCGGCGGTCAACAGGCAGCACGGCTTCGGCCCCGTCACCGACGGATTCCTGCTGTGCCGCCCCATGGGCGAGGTCCGCGTCCGGGACGTACGCGCCGACGGACTGACGGCCAAGCTGGTCACCAAGCCGGTCGTCGGCCGCGACCATGTGCTGCGCCATGTGCGGTCCCTGTATGTCACGGACGGCACGAGCCTGTGGGTGACCGTGGCGGTCGAGCGGCTCGACGGGGCGCCGTATCTGCTGGCCGGGCTGCCGTACGCGGTGGACGACGGCGACCGGGTGCGCCGCGTCGCCGAGGGCGAGGTGACCTCGGCGGGCGCGCTGCGTCTGACGCATCCGGAGGCGCGGGGCAAGGACCACTTCGACGCCCGTGCCGACATCACGCAGGAACAGGCGGCGTTCGCGCTCGCGGCCGACCCGCGCGGCTACGGCAACCCCGACGAGGGCTGGCGGCATCTGGTGAGCTCGACGGCCCTGGAGGCGGGCCCGGCGCCGGGCGGACCGGAGGACCTGCACGTCTTCGCGGCCCGGTACGGCTCCGCGGAGCCGCTGCCCGTGTCCTTCGAGTGGGGAGAGGAGGGGCTGATCGTACGGACACAAGCCTTCACCGCCGTCATCGGGGACCCGGCGGGCGACGCCCACGCGGAACCGGAGTTGACGTTGAGCGCGGTCGTCTGAGGAGACGCTCAGCCGGTCAGCCCGATCAGTCCCCAGCCACGTCGTCCGGTTTCGGCGACGACGACGGCCCACTCCCGGACAAGCGCCGCGAACTCGTCGAAGTCCCGAATCCAGCCGTCCCGGGCCGCGTGCCGGTCGTATGCCTCGCCCAGGCCGTCCAGCAGGGGTTCGGCGCGCGTCCAGTGGGCGGCGAGGGCGGGCACGGTACGCGGAGGCACCACGAGTCCGTGCGGGCGCCATGGGGTGGGGTCCGAGGCGAAGACGCCGGGTTCCGGATCGTCGTCCTCGTCTTCCAGGTCTTCTCCCCACCAGATCAGACCGTGCAGAAACGCGTCCAGCGGCTCCCGCAGCGCGGGATCGGCGTACCGGCGGGCGGTGTCCCAGCCGTTCGCCGCCCAGAAGTGCGGCTTGTACGAGCCGAGGGTGCCATGGAACTCGTACCGACCGGACCAGAGCACCCTCGGCGACGCGGGGAACACCCAGCCCACCTCCGGCTCCGCGTCCAGGGGAGCATCGTCCGGGCAAGCGGCCTCGTAGAGCAGGATGTCGCGCTCAGCGGCCGGGGTCCGCTTCAACTCCCCCCAGCCCAGGGCCAGTACCGTGATGTCCAATCCCATCCGGCCACCCTACGACGTCCCGCACCACCAGATCCGCCCGCTCCCGTGTCGTCGCGACGAGGTCCGCGTTGCGCTGGTCCGTGCCCAGGACCCAGGCCACGGCGGCCTCGTGCTCCTTGCCGAACTCCTCGTGCCGGGCGACCAGTCGGCGGATCCGCTCGTCCTCGTCGATCTCGCAGAACCACACCTCGTCCAGGCAGGGCCGCACCCGGGCCCAGGAACCCGCCTCCAGCAGCAGGTAGTTGCCCTCCGTCACCACCAGCCGGGCCGTCGGCGGCACCGGGATCGCGCCCGCGATCGGCTGTTCCAGCACCCGCTCGAATCCCGGCGCGTACACCACCTCGTCGGTCTCCTCGCGCAGCCGCCGCAGCAGCGCCGCGTATCCCGCCGCGTCGAAGGTGTCCGGCGCGCCCTTGCGGTCGCGGCGGCCCAGCCGGTCCAGTTCGACGTCGGCGAGGTGGAAGCCGTCCATGGGGACCTGCGCCACCCAGGGTGCGCCGGTGCCGTTCAGTGCGCGGACCAGGTGCTCGGCGAGGCTCGTCTTGCCCGAACCGGGGCTGCCCGTGATGCCGAGGAGAGCGCGTGATCCGCGCTCGGCGAGGCGGCGGGCGCGGGCGAGCAGATCGTCGAAAGTCAGGGACACGCAGGAGAGTGTCGCACCGCAGCCCGTTCCGGGTTCCCGCCCTGTGGCCTTCGCCACCCACTGGAAGCCACCCGTCGGGGGAAGGGTGCTGGGTATGACTGAGCTCGGTCTGCCCGACACCATCCTGGCCTGTCTCTTCGACCTCGACGGGGTCGTCACCAAGACGGCCGTCGTCCACGCGGCCGCCTGGAAGGAGACGTTCGACGCGTTCCTGCGCGACTACGACGGCCAGCGGGGCCGGCCGTTCGACGCCGACGCGGAGTACGACGAGTACGTCGACGGACGTCCACGCGCCGACGGGGTCCGTGCCTTCCTCGACTCCCGCGGCATCGCACTGCCCGAGGGCGCCCCCGACGACCCGCCCGACGCCCGCACCGTCCACGGCCTCGGCAACCGCAAGAACGACCTGCTCCTGGCGAAGATCCGCACCTTTGGCGTCGAGGCCTACGAGGGCACCCTGCGCTACCTCGAGGCCGTCCGCGCCCACGGGCTGCGCACCGCGATCGTCTCCTCCAGCGCCAACTGCCGTGACGTACTGCGTTCCGTCGGCGCCGAGCACCTCTTCGACGTACGGATCGACGGGATCGTCGCGAGCGAACGTAAGCTGCCCGGCAAACCGCACCCGGACACCTTCCTCGCCGCCGCCCGCGACCTCGGCGTCGAGCCCTCCGCGGCAGCCGTCTTCGAGGACGCGCTGGCCGGCATGGACGCGGGCCGCGCGGGCAGCTTCGGATACGTCGTCGGCGTCGACCGCGTCGGACAGGCCGCCGCGCTGTACGCGCACGGCGCGGACACCGTCGTCGAGGACCTCGCCGAGCTGGGAGGCAAGCAGTGATCACCCACCGGGCGTACACGGTCGAACCGTGGGCGGTGCGCGAGACGGACCTCAACCTGGACGTCCTCGCGCAGAGCGAGTCCGTGTTCGCCCTGTCCAACGGCCATGTCGGCTGGCGCGGAAACCTCGACGAGGGCGAGCCGCACGGCCTGCCCGGCAGCTATCTCAACGGTGTGCACGAGGTGCATCCGCTGCCGTACGCCGAGGCGGGCTACGGCTATCCGGAGTCCGGCCAGACGGTCATCAACGTCACCAACGGCAAGATCCTGCGGCTGCTGGTCGACGACGAACCGTTCGACCTGCGCTACGGCCGGCTCGTCGCCCACGAACGCACGCTGGACCTGCGCCGGGGCGTACTGGAGCGGACCTGCGAGTGGACCTCCCCGGCGGGTTCGACGGTCCGGGTGCGCTCCACCCGGCTGGTGTCGCTCACCCAGCGGGCGGTGGCGGCCGTGGCGTACGAGGTGGAGGCCGTCGGCGGCCGCTCCCGGGTGGTGATCCAGTCGGAGCTGGTCGCCAACGAGCAACTGCCCGGATCCAACGGCGACCCGCGCGCCGCGCTCGCCCTCCACTCGCCGCTGGAACAGGAGGACGACTTCGCCTCCGGGCTGCGGCTGCGGCTGGTGCACCGCACCCGGCGCAGCGGTCTGCGCGTGGCGGCGGCCGCCGACCATGTCGTCACCGGCCCCGAGCGGACCACGACCCGGAGCGAGAGCGACACGGACGTGGCCCGGCTGACCGTCACCTCCGTACTGGAGCCGGGACAACGGCTGCGCGTGGAGAAGTTCGTCGCCCACGGCTGGTCCGGCAACCGCTCCCTGCCCGCCATGGCCGACCAGGTGGACGCCGCCCTGGCCGCCGCCGCGCACGACGGCTGGCAGGGGCTGCTGGACGAACAGCGCGCCTTTCTGGACGACTTCTGGGGCCGCGCGGACATCGAGGTGGACGGCGACGAGGAGATCCAGCAGGCCGTCCGGTTCGCCCTGTTCCACGTCCTGCAGGCAGGGGCCCGCGCCGAGCAGCGAGCGATCCCGGCCAAGGGGCTGACCGGGTCCGGATACGACGGGCACGCCTTCTGGGACACCGAGATGTTCGTGCTGCCCGTCCTCACCTACACCGCCCCGGCGACCGTCGCCGAGGCGCTGCGCTGGCGGCACAACACGCTGCCCGCGGCCCGGGAGCGGGCGACCCAGCTCGGCCTGGACGGCGCAGCGTTCCCCTGGCGGACCATCGAGGGCTCCGAAGGGTCGGCGTACTGGCCGGCCGGTACCGCGGCCTTCCATGTGAACGCCGACATAGCCGACGCGGTCCTCCGCTATGTCGAGGCCACGGGGGACACGGACTTCGAGCGGGAGGCCGGTGTCGAGCTGTTGGTGGAGACGGCCCGGCTGTGGCGGTCGCTGGGCCACCACGACCCGCACGGCGCCTTCCACATCGACGGCGTCACCGGCCCCGACGAGTACAGCGCGGTCGCCGACGACAACACGTACACGAATCTGATGGCGCGCGCGAACCTGCTCGCGGCGGCCGACGCCGTCGCCCGGTATCCGCAGGAGGCCGACCGGCTCGGCGTCGACGAGGAGGAGAGCGCCGCCTGGCGGGACGCCGCCGAGGCCGTGCACCTCCCCTACAACCGCGAACTGGGCGTCCACGAACAGCACGCCGGGTTCACCCGCTACCAGCGCTGGGACTTCGCCGGCACCCGCCCCGACCAGTACCCGCTGCTGCTGAACTTCCCGTACTTCGACCTCTACCGCAAGCAGGTCGTCAAGCAGGCCGACCTGGTGCTGGCCATGTACACCTGCGGCGCGTTCTTCGACGACGACCACATCGCCCGCAACTTCGCCTACTACGAGCCGCTGACCGTACGGGACTCCTCGCTGTCCGCGTGCTGCCAGGGGGTCATCGCCGCACAGGCGGGCCATCTGCGGCTCGCCTACGACTACGCGGCCGAGGCCGCCCTGATGGACCTGGAGGACCTCGAGCACAACACCCGGGACGGACTGCACATCGCGTCCCTGGCCGGCACCTGGATGGTGCTGGTGGCGGGGTTCGGCGGGCTGCGCCGGTCCGGCGACGGGCTGCGGTTCGCCCCGCGGCTGCCGGAGAAATTCCGGCGGCTGGCCTTCGGCCTGGAGTTCCTCGGCCGTCGGCTGCGGGTGGAGATCGAGGCCGACAAGGCCGTCTACACGCTCCTGGACGGTGAGCCGCTGACGATCCACCATCACGGCGACCCGCTCACCCTCGACACCGACGGCCCCGCCGTGCGCCCGGTACCCGCCACGCCGCTCCGCCCGGCCCCCGAACAGCCACCGCACCGCGGCCCGAACAGCGGCTGAGCGGGATCAGCGCGGTAGCCGCTCCGCTCCGGTGCACGAGGTCAGGTCAGCACGCTCGCCAGCAGGCCGTACAGGTCGCCCGTCGCGTCCGCGGCCAGGAGGGCCGGGAGGGCGCCCAGGGCGAGGACGGCCGCGGCGGCCGACCGCATACGCGGCGGCGGGGCCGTCTGGAGGGCCGCGATACGGCGGGTGACGGCACGGTCGGTGAAGTGCAGCGCGCACGTGGGCCGGACCCGGCCCGCGGTGAGGGCGGCGCGGGCCAGGGCGCGGGCGGTGGTCGCACGGTCCCCGACGGCGTCCGCCGCCCGCTCGTCCGCCCCGCGTTCCACGAGGAAGGCCACGGCGTCACGGACCGGTGAGAGCAGGGGGTTCGCCGCGGCGGCGAGCGTGGCCGCGGTCACCAGCAGACCGTGCCGGTCCGTCAGATGGGCACGCTCGTGAGCGAGCAGGACCCGGCGCTCCGCGGGTTCGAGCGCGCACAGCATGGCGGAGGTGACCAGGATCCGGCCCGGACGGCCGGGGATCGCGAAGGCCTGCGGCACGGAAGACGCGGCGACGATCAACTCGGTGTCCGCCGACTGCCCTTCGCACAGCCGTCGGAGCGCCCGGCGTGTGCGGCGCTCAGCCCGCAGGGCCCGGTGCACGCGCCAGGCGACGACGGCCAGGGCCAGACACGCGGCGACCCCGATCACCTCGGGCACCGGATCGGCGATACGGTGCCCGTCCTCGCGGGCCTCCCGGACCACCGGCGGCGCGTCCCCGAGCAGCGCGGTGGCGAGCAGGACCAGGGACCAGGTGGTGGCCGCCGCGGTCAGGACGGCCGCGCAGACCAGGACGCGCGCGGCGAGCGCGGGGGCCACCCGTCGGCCGATCAACGGGCTGACGGCGGGGAGCAGCAGGGCCAACAGCAGTGGGGTGTAGACGTCGAACCTCATGCGCCGCCTCCGCCGAGCAGATCGCGCAGTGCCCGCTCCTCCTCGGCGCTCAGCCCGGACACGAACTGCTGCAGTGCGGCGATCGGGTCGGGGCCGCGGTCCAGGGCCTCGTGCATCGCCGCGGCGGTCAGCTCCGCGGCGTTCTTCGCGGGCCGGTACGCGCCGCGCCGCCCGGCCGCGTCACGCAGGACGAGTTTCTTGTCGTACAGCCGCTTGAGGATGGTGTGCACCGTGTTGTAGGCCAGTCCGCTGTCGAGCTCCGCCTGGATCTCGGCGGGCGTCAGCGGCCGCTCGGTGGCCCACAGCGTGGCCAGGACCTCGCTCTCCAGCTCCCCGGCGCTGCGCCGCTCCACCCTGCCGCGGGACCCTGTGCCAGCCATGGCCCAACCTTACAGCGCGTAGGGCCGTCATTCGTATGGCCGTACCCCTGCTGCACACTCCTCCGATGCGGGCTAGTTTGACCATGATTCTCGTGAATCCCGTATTTCTCTTCTTCTCCGCGTTTCTCTTTTCTCCGTGATTTCCGCCCTCAGCACTACAGGCTGTAGGGTGATGAGGCTCCTACGCGCTGTAGGGGCAGAGGGGTGGACGATGGCCGGCAGCACGAACGCCATGCTCGCCGGGGCCCGACGCGGCCGAGCCGGAGAGGTGTCCGGCGGCACCCGAGGCGCTCGCGCCACAGGCCCCCTCGCCGCCGTGGCCGCCGCCTTCACCCTCGCCCAGCTCTTCATCGTGCACCCCGGGATGGGCCTCGGCTGGGACGAGACGGTGTACGTCAGCCAGTTGAGCTCACAGGCCCCGGCGGCCTACTTCAGCGCACCCCGCGCCCGTGGCATCTCCTTGCTCGTGGCGCCGATCACCGCCTGGTCGTCGTCCACCGCACTGCTGCGGATCTACCTCGCCCTGCTGTCCGGCATCGCCCTGTTCCTGGCGCTGCGCGCATGGCGAGGCATCTTCCCCGTCCGCGTTCTGGCCCTGGCGGGCGGCCTGTTCGCCTCGCTCTGGGTGACGCTCTTCTACGGCCCACAGGCCATGCCCAACTACTGGGTCGCCGTCGGCGCACTCGCCGCTGCCGCCTGCTTCCTGCGGGCCGGCGCCGACCGCCGCGACCGCGCCGCACTGTGGGGCCTGGCCGCGAGCGGGGCGCTGATGGCGTGGATGCGGCCCACCGACGCGGTCTGGGCGACCCTGCCCCTGCTCGCCCTCGCGCTGTACCGACGGCTGTGGCGCCCGCTCGCCTTCCTGCTGGCCGGGCTCGCGTCCGGGGCCGCGGAGTGGGTGATCGAGGCGTACGTCGCTTACGGCGGCCTCGCGCAGCGGCTCTCGGACGGCTCCGCGATCCAGGGCGGCCTCGGCTGGCACGTCGCCGTCGCCGACCAACTGCGCAGCCTGGGCGGGCGGGCCCTGTGCCGCCCGTGCACCGGGCCCATGCCCGAGCCCGTGGTCACCGTCTGGTGGCTCGTCCTGCCCCTGTTCGCCGTGCTCGGCCTGGTCGTCGCCGTCCGGGCCCACCGCACCGCCGCCACCCTCGTGCCGCTGGCCTGTGGCGCCACGGCCGCATTCCCGTACCTGTTCATGATCGGATACGCGGCCCCCCGCTTCCTGCTGCCCGCCTACGCCCTGCTCGCCCTCCCCGTCGCCGACGCGCTCGTCCACCTGGTGACCGCGCCCCGCCGAGCCTGGCGGCCGGTGGCCGTCACCCTGGTCGCGCTCGGTCTCGCCGGTCATCTGGCGGTGCAGTACGCCGTCCTGGAGCACACCGTCGGCCGGACCACGGCCACCCGCCGAGACTGGGCCCGCACCGCCGCCGAACTGCACCACCTCGGCGTCGGCCCGCCCTGCCTCGTCACCGGGCACGACGCGATCCCCATCGCGTTCTACGCCGGCTGCTCCTCCGCCGCGACCACGGGCCACAACGCCAACAGCACGGCGGCACTCATCGCCGGGACCGCACGCCGTATGCCGGTCGCCGCGCTCGTCACCACGGGCAGGCGCCCGCCCGCCTACGCCCGCGACTGGCAGTTCGTGCCCTTGGGCGCGCTCCGCCTCTACTACGCCGGTCCGGCAGCCGGCTCATGACGTCCTCGACGGACCTCGCGCCCGCCCTCGTCCGCCGCCGGGCCTACTGGCACGCCGCCGCCTGTCTCGCCGTCCTGATGTGCGCGACCTACCTGGCGCTGCGGCACTGGCCGGCGCTCCACACCGGGGCCCTGCGGCTGGCCGTCGCGGACCAGGGCTGGCTGCTGGTGGGCGCCACGGCGGCGGTCGCGACCTGGGTGTCCTCGGCACTCGCCCAGCAGGGCGCGGTCACCCGGCCACTGCCCGGCAGGCGCCTGGTCGCCGCCCAGTTCGCCGCCTCGGCCGCCAATCACGTCCTGCCCGCCGGTCTCGGGGCGGGCGCGGTCAACCTGCGGTTCCTGATGCGCTGTGGACTTCCGGCGGGCCGCTCGGCCAGCGCCCTCGCGGTCAAGGCGACGGCCGGTGCGGTGGCCCGCGGCGCGCTGATCGCGGCGCTCGCCCCGGCCTGCCCCGGCCTGCTGCGCATCCCGCACGTCCCCCCGGCCGCGCTCGTCGCCGTACCCGCCGCGGCCGCCCTCGTGATCCTCCTGCTCAACAGCCCGCTGTGGCCCCGGTGCCGGTGCGCTCTGGCGGCCGTACTCGCCGACATCCGCGCCGCGCACGCCGATCCACGACGCGCGGCCGCGCTGTGGGGCGGCTCGCTGGCCTTCGCCGCCCTGCATTCCCTGGTGCTGATCGCCGTCACCCGGGCCGTCGCCCTCCCACTGCCCCCGGTCCGGGTGGCACTGCTGTACCTCGCCGCCAGCAGCGCCGCCGCCCTGCTGCCCACCCCGGGCGGCCTCGGCTCCCTCGACGCGGCCCTCGCCCTCGCGCTCACCTCTTCCGGAGCCCCGGGCGCCACGGCGGCGTCCGTGGTGCTCGGCTACCGCCTCCTGACCGTCTGGCTGCCCCTGCTCCCGGGCCTGCTGGTGCTCGCCCTGCTGATCCGGCGCAAGTCGCTGTAGCGGGTTGCCGTTTCGGCGCGTTCGGGTTCGGCCGTGTCGGCTCAGTCGTCGGAGTTTCGGTCCTTCTTGTGCTTGTCCCTGCCGTGCCCGCCGTTGCCCTGGTCGCCCTCCTGATCCCCTCCTTGCGGCTCCGTGGGGGACGGGGCGGCTGATGTCGCCGCGGCGCTCGGAGTCTCGTCGACAGGTGCGGACTTGACGGTCACCGGGGTGGGCGAACCGGGTGACGACGGGCCGTTGTCGCCCGAGCCGAGCGATGCGCCAAGGGCGACGGCCGCGCCGAACACGGCGATGGCCGCACCGCCCAGAACGGCCCGCGAGGCCAGTTTCCGGGAGCCGCGCTGCCGGGAGTACGGGGCGTCGGCGTCATCGGTTTGCGGGGGCACGGCAGACGGGACGATCGGAGCGGGCATGGCGGCGGTGTCGGCCGGTTCCGTGCTGGAAGGCGTCCACTCCTGCGTGGCGAGCCAGTTGGCCGCCTGCCCCGCGGTCGGCCGGTGCGCCGGATCCTTGGCGAGCAGGTGCAGCAGATACTCGGAGAGGAGCTGGGGTATCTCCGGGCGCAGTCGGGTCGGCGGCGGGGGCTGGACGTCGACGTGCTGCTGCACCACGGCCAGCGAGGTCGAGCCGCGGAACGGGGGCTGCCCGGTGAGTAGTTCGTACAGCACGCAGCCGAGCGAGTAGACGTCGGAGGCGGGCTGTGCCGGGCGTCCCAGGGCGCGCTCGGGGGCCAGATAGTCTGCGGTGCCGAGGACCTTGCCGGTGGCGGTGAGCGTGCTGCCGGCGTCGCCGGTGAAGCGGGCGATCCCGAAGTCGGCGATCTTCGCGGCGCGACCGGAGGTCAGCATGACGTTGGCGGGTTTGATGTCCCGGTGGATCACCCCCTCGCGGTGCGCGGCCGACAGGCCCGCGGCCACCTGCGCCGCGACGGCGGCCGCCTCCCGCGGGTCCAGCGTGCCGCGCAGCGAGCGCTCCTGGGCCAGACTCCAGCCGTCGACGAGTTCCATGACCAGGTACAGCTGACCGTCGTAGGAGCCGAAGTCGTACACGCCCACCACATTGGGGTGGTTCAGGCGGCCCGCGATCTGCGCCTCCATCCGGAACCGCTCCGTGTCCGTCGCCTCTTCCGCCCGCAGGAGCTTGACCGCGACGGGGCGTCCGAGGACCTGGTCGGCAGACCGCCACACCTCGCCCATCGCGCCGCGTCCCAGTAGCTCTTCCAGCTCGTAGCGGTCCGCCAGCAGCACGTGTGCACCCACCCCGACTCACGACAACACCTGAACACCGAAAGACCCGAATTATCACCGTTAAAGATCATTTGGGTGCGGCGTGCCCAGGTTACCCGGGCCGTCAAGCCGACCGGATCCAGGCCCGGAAGTTCGCGCCGGGCAGGCAGACGACGGGGGGACGCCTGCCTGCCCGGCGCGTGGTCACTCGTCCATTCGGGGGGAGCGAGCACCACGGGCCCCGTCAGGCCACTCCGTACAGCGCAGAGGCATGCCCCGGTGTCACACCCCGGGCGCGTCGCGGAACGTCACGCGGGGCGTGATCGTCATCGACGACCCGGACCTCGGGGTGTGTGCTCCTCCGGCGGCGCATCGGCCGTATCCCGGTGCGGGGTCATGTCCGCGATGAGCCCCGCGGGGAGCCACCAGGCCGCCGCGCATACGCAGACCCCGAGCCAGCCCACGGCGAACAGCCAGCCGCCCAGTACGTCGGTGAACCAGTGCACGCCGAGAAAGACCCGGGTCAGCCCGACCAACGCGGCCCAGCAGCCCACGGCGAGGCAGATCGGTGTCCGGCCGCGCGGGGCGCGTATCCAGATCGCGAGGATCACCAACCCGGCCGTGAGCGCCGACGTGGTGGCATGCCCGGACGGAAACGCCCAGTCCGAGGCGTGCGTCTGCCAGTCGGCCATCGGCGGGCGGGCCCTGGCGACCAGTTCCATCACGCCGTACCGCACGGCCTGACCGGCACCGAGGCAGACGGCCCACGACAGGGCCGCGACCAGCCGCCGGCGCGGTGTGCGGCCCACGAACAGTCCGGCCAGTACCACCAGCGCGTACGGGATGATCCCCGTCCCCGTGGCCGTCACCCCACGGGCCAACGCCACCGCGACGTCCGGCCGGTGGGCGAGCGACCAGGACAGCAGGTCCCCGTCCAGGAACAGCGGAGCCCCATGGCTGCCGACGACGACCATGGTCAGCACCACGAATGCCGTCCAGGCACCGAGCCCGACACTGCCCGCGAGTTCCGCGACGCCCTTGCGGCTCATGACACCCGCCCTCTGCGGTTCATGACACCAGGACGGGGCGCAGCCAGGTCGCGGACAGCCGCCCGGCCAGGTCCTTCGGCCCGCGCCGCAGCACCGACATCGACGCGAACGCGACGGCCGCACCGACCAGCACCCCCACGACCACGTCGTGCGGATAGTGGACCCCGACCCAGACCCGCGAGGCCGCCATGGCGCAGGCCGCGACCGCCGCCATGACGCCCAGCCGCCGGGAGACGAAGAACAGGGCCACCGCGGCCGCGGCGGCGATTGCCGCGTGATTGCTCGGGAACGACCAGTCGCCCGGCCCCGGACACACCTCCAGCGTGCTCACACGCAGGCTCTGACAGGGCCGGTCCTCCCGCACCACCAGCTTCAGCCCGGCATCCACGGCGAAGGCCACCAGTACGGCCGCGGGGACGGCCAGCGCCGTCAGTGCCGCCGCCGCGCCCACCCGGCGCGCCCGCCACCAGCCCACGACCATGAGCACCGCGAAGACGGCAAGCCCGTACGTCGCCCATGTGCTCACCACCTGGTCCAGCCATCCGGGCGAGTGGTGCGCCACCTCCACCACGTCCTGGTAGGCCTCCCCGTCGATCGACGAAGCCTGGAACGCGAGCATCATCCGCGGGCCTCCTTGGCTGCCTTGCGGGAGCGCAGCACCTCGGCGGCGAGCGGGAGCAGCGAGACCACCACGATCAGCGCGATCACCGGCAGCAGGTACTTGTCGACACCGGTGATCGAGGAGCCGAGCGCATACCCGGCGAGGGTCAGTCCGACGCTCCACACGAGCCCGCCGGTCACCTGCCACAGGGTGAAGCTCCGGGCGGGCACGCCGAGCGCCCCGGCCATCGGGTTCAGCACCGTCCGTACGACGGGGACGAAGCGGGCCAGCACGATCGCCTTCGCGTGGCCGTACCGCTCCAGCAGTTCCTCGGCGCGTCGCGCACCCTCGTGCAGCCGGGCCGAGCGGCTGCGCACGAGCAGGGCTCCGCCCGCCTTGCGGCCCAGCAGATACCCGCACTGCGAGCCGGCCAGCGCGCCCACCGCCGCCGCGACCAGCAGCGGCGCCAGCGACAGCTTCAGGCCCCGGTCGGCCGTGCCGGAACACAGCAGGCCGGCCGTGAACAGCAGCGAGTCGCCGGGCAGGAAGAAACCGATCAGCAGTCCCGTCTCGGCGAACATCACCACGCCGACGCCCAGCACGCCGAAGGCGGCCAGCAGCGAGTGGGCGTCCAGCACATTGACGGCGAGCTGCGACGACAGGTGTGGGGGAGTGGTCATAGTCGCCGGCCCTCCGCTTTCGTCTCGTTCGACAACAGGTCAGTCCTGACTACATTTTTGTAGACGGTCTACGTAACTGTAGACGACCAACTGGGGTGGTTCGTTCTCCATGGATTCCTCATCGGTTCCCCGTCGGCGATTCCCCATCGTTTCCCGGTCGGGCTCCCCGGTTTTGCCCGCACATTTACCGGCCATTACTGCATATGGGTTGCAGGTGCTGATGAAGGGGCGCAAGGCTGTGGGCGGCAGCCGCCGACGTTCGACCGAAGGAAAGACCCTTCCGATGACGGCCGCCCCTGATTCCGCTCCGCCCCTCCCGGCACAGCCCGAGGCGAAGCGCTCGGCCTGGCACCGCGTCCGCACCTCGATGACGCGGCAGGAGTGGATCAGGGTCGGTGGGACGGCCGCCTCCGGGCCGGCGCCGCACCACCCGCGAACCGATGGGCGAGGGGCGGTATCACCCGCGCAGCCGCAGGTCACTGCGCCACTTCACCAGTTGCTTCTCCGGATCCCCCGTGAACGACCACGGAGTACGCGTCACCCTGCGGCCCTGCAGGCGCAGCAGCGCGGCCGCGATGTCCTTCGTACCCGCGAGGCAGGCCGCATGGGTCAGGTAGTTCAGGTCACGCAGCTCACCCGGGGCGACGGGAACGTCCCCCCGGCCCGTGATCCAGCGCTGCCAGCTGCGGCGTACGTCGCTGACGGCGCCGTCGTGGCTCCAGTGGTGGCCCATCGCCACCGCGGAGTGCTGCCCCTGGGCGCCGTCGAGGACGTACCGGTACTCCTCGACCCGGGCGTACTGCACCAGCACCGGCAGCGCGCAGCCGTCCGGCGCGACCCCGGCCGCGTCGCGGGCGAAGTCGTACATGAGGCCGTGGGTGCCGTGCCAGCGTGCGGAGTAGTAGTGCAGCACCTGGAGGTGGCCCTCCACGCTGTACGGATCGCGCCGGTGCAACTCGTCCCACCAGCGCGCCAGTTCCTGCCGGCGCACCCCTGCCGGATACAGGCGCGCGACCGAGATCAGCGAGATCCAGGGCGTGGGGTCCTCCGGCCACGCCTCGGTGGCCTGCAGACAGGCCAGTACGGCGGTGTCGATACGGTCCCGGTCGATCGGCACCCCCCGGCCCGCGGCGATGGCCAGAGTGAAGGCTCTGGCCGTCTCCGTGGCCGCCCGCAGCACCAGTGCGTCGGCGCTGTGGGGCTCGGCGGCCAGCCAGGACTCGACCGTCGAACTCCCCGTGCAGGCCTGGGCGAGCTGCCGGATCCGGTGTCCCCGGGAGAGCCAGTCGGTGCCGGTGGCCCGCAGCAGTTCCCGCAGGCCCTGCCAGCGGCCGATCACGATGTCGTGGCGTGCCGAGCCGAGGGGTGAGTCCCCGCAGTCGGGATCGAAGTCGGGCGTGTAGCGGTCGCGCGCCATCGGGCTCTCCCTCAGAAGTCGGTGGGGAGACCCTCGTAGGCGCCGGCCCGCGCGGCCGTGCGGTCGTCGGGGATGTAGCCGGCCTCGACCGTGCGCGTCGCGTCGAGCTTGGCGGGCCGGTAGTAGTCGCTGCCCTGCTTCCAGTACCAGAGCATCGGGACCAGCCCGACGGCCAGACCGCCGAGCCCGATCGCGATCGCCGCGCCGCTCAGCTCGCCCAGGGACTCGACGAAGATCCAGAACATGAACAGGGAGCCGAACAGCGGCCACAGCCCGCCGAGAACGAGGTTGCCCACGGACTTCAGCAGCGTCTTGCGGTAGGCGACGACCACCGCGAGACCCGCGAGACCGTAGTAGACGGCGATCTGCAGTCCGATCGCCGAGATGGCGTCGGAGAGGATGTCGCCCACCGTGCCCAGGGCGTTGGAGGCGATGAGCATCACCAGCGCCACGCCGCCGACCACGGTGATGGCGACCCAGGGCGTGTTCCAGGTGCGGTGCACCCGGCCCAGCGCGGACGGCATCGTACGGTCGCGGCCCATCGCGAACAGCGAGCGCGTGACCTGGATGAGTGTGGTCTCCAGCGTGGCGATGGTGGACAGCATCACGGCGACGATCAGCAGCTTGCCGCCCCAGCCGGGCCAGACCTCCTCGCCGAGCACGGCCAGCACGTTGGCGTCGTTCTCCTCGATCTGTTTCGAGGAAAGGATCACGTTCACCGCGATCGTGAACACCTCGAACAGCAGGAATACGACACCCACGCCGATCAGGCCCGCGAGTCCGGTCGTACGACGGCTGTCGCGGGTCTCCTCGCTGAGGTTGCTGGTGACGTCCCAGCCCCAGTAGTAGAACGCGGCGATCAGCGCGCCCGAGGCGAACCCGGCCGTCCCGTCGAAGTGGGAGAAGCCGAGCCAGGACCAGTCGAAGGCGCGGGCGTCGCCGGTGTGGAAGAGCGCCAGCACCGCGAACAGGCCCAGAACGACCAGCTCGACGCCGGACATCAGCAGCTGCGCGCGGACGGTGAGCCGCGCGCCGCCGAGCACCACGCCCAGCATGATCAGGAACCAGGCCGCGCCGATCACCGTCGACAGGGCCGTGTCGTCGGCGAGGTTCTCGTCGAACAGCGCGAGCGTCATCGAACCGGCGGGCAGCGAACCGGCCACCATGAAGATGGTCGCGGAGACCACCAGCGCCCAGCCGCTGACGAAGCCCAGGAACGGGTGCAGGGTGCGGCCCACCCAGGAGTAACTGGCGCCCGCGTTCACATCGATCCGGCTCAGGTAGCTGAACGCCAGCGCGATGCCCAGCATGGGTATCGCGCAGTACAGCAGGGCCGCCGGACTGGCCAGGCCCACCGTGCCGACCAGCGCCGCCGTGGTCGCGGCCAGCGAGTAGGCGGGTGCGCTGCCCGCGACGGCCATGACCACGGTGTCGAACGTCCCGAGGGCATTGGCCTGCAGCCCTCTGCCCCTGTTCTTGCTCATGGATGTGCTGCTTTCCGGTTGTGCGCGCGCACGGACGGGCCGGCCCGCGGCGCACGGGTGGGGGGTGTGGGACCCGCCTCGAACCCGTAGAGGGATGGCCTCGGGTCAGTGGCCGGCCAGGAGAAGAGAAAGACCGGTGAATTCCGATCAGCCCTGCGTCGGCAGTCGGTCACACCGCGTGTGGCTGCGATGATAGCGGCCCTCTTTGACCTTTCAAGATTGACCAGCCGGTATTCTCCCTCGCCGGGCGAGGGCCCAACTCCCGCCCCGGAAGCGCCCCTTCCGCGCCTCGGTCACTCCTCCAGGTGGTCGATCTGCCGCAGCTTGTTGGTGGCGTCGAGCGCCGCGACCTTGTACGACTCCGCCAGCGTCGGGTAGTTGAACACCGCGTCGACCAGATAGTCGACCGTGCCGCCGCAGCCCATCACGGACTGCCCGATGTGGATCAGCTCGGTGGCACCCGCACCGAAGCAGTGCACGCCGAGCAGCGTGCGGTCCTCGGGCGAGACCAGCAGCTTGAGCATGCCGTGGGAGTCGCCGATGATCTGCCCCCGGGCCAGTTCCCGGTAGCGGGCTATGCCGACCTCGAACGGCACGCAGTCCTCGGTGAGTTGGTCCTCCGTCCGGCCCACGAAGCTGATCTCCGGAATGGTGTAGATACCGATCGGCTGGAGGTGGTGCATGCGTCCGACGGGCTCCCCGAAGGCGTGGTACGCGGCGGCCCGGCCCTGTTCCATCGAGGTCGCGGCGAGCGCCGGGAAGCCGATGACGTCGCCGACGGCGTAGATGTGCGGCACCTCGGTGCGGTAGTGCTCGTCCACGCGGATCCGGCCGCGCGGGTCCGCGGTCAGCCCCGCCTTGGCCAGGTCGAGTTCATCGGTGAGCCCCTGGCGGCCCGCGGAGTACATCACCGCGTCGGCGGGGATCTTCTTGCCGCTCTCCAGGACGGTCAGGGTGCCATGGGCGTGCCGCTCCACGGCGGCGACGGTCTCCCCGAAGCGGAAGGTGACGGCGAGGTCCCGCAGGTGGTACTTGAGCGACTCGATGACCTCGACGTCGCACAGGTCCAGCATCCCCGGGCGCCTTTCCACCACGGTCACCTTGCTGCCCAGCGCGGCGAACATGCTGGCGTATTCCATTCCGATCACGCCGGCGCCCACGATGACCATGGACCGCGGCACCCGCTCGAGCGTGAGCACATTGTCCGAGTCCATGATCGTGCGCCCGTCGAACTCGACGCTGTCCGGCCGGGCCGGCCGCGTGCCGGTGGCGATCACGATGTGCTCCGCGCTCAACAGGCTCTCGTGGCCGGTGACGTCGCGCAGCCCGATCGTGTGCGGGTCGACGAATCGGCCCGTGCCGGCGTAGAGGGAGACGTGGTTGCGGGACAGCTGGCTGCGGATGACGTCGACCTCCCGGCCGACCACGTGCTGGGTGCGCGCGGTCAGATCGGCGACGGTGATGTCCTCTTTCAGCCGGTAGCTCTGCCCGTACAGATCGCGCTGGGTGAGACCGGTGAGGTACAGCACCGCCTCGCGCAGGGTCTTGGAGGGGATGGTGCCGGTGTGGATGGAGACCCCACCGACCATGTCGGGGCGGTCGACGACGGCGACCCGGCGGCCGAGCTTGGCCGCGGCGATGGCGGCCTTCTGACCGCCCGGACCGGAACCGATGACGAGCATGTCGAAGTCGAAGTCAGGCACCTTCCGGAGTGTGTCAGCCCACGGGCTCTCTTCGAAAGGGAGAACGGGAAACCGTCCGCCCGAACGGAACCCCCGTCCGGCCCGCGGGAGTTGTCGGCCGCCCCTCACCGTCCTCGCCGTACCGCACCCACCGGAGGGACAATACGGTCATGGGCCGTCGACTCGACGATGTGAGCGCACCCGCCCGGCTGGCCGGACCCGAGGAGGGCATCGGCCCGGACGAACTCACGCTCGCCGCCCGCAACCACGGCCTCCCGCTGGAAGCCCTGCGCCACGACATCACCCCGCCCGGCCTGCACTACGTCCTCACCCACTACGACATCCCGTACGTCCCCGACGCCACCCGCTGGCGCCTGACGGTGGACGGCCTGGTCCGCCGCCCGCTGCGGCTCACCCCGGCCGATCTGCGGGCGTTCCCCGCGGTCACCACCCGGGTCACCCTGGAGTGCGCCGGGAACGGCCGTGCGCTGCTGGCACCGCGCCCGGTGAGCCAGCCCTGGCTGGTCGAGGCCGTCGGCACGGCCGAGTGGACCGGCGTACCACTGCGGCTGCTGCTCGCCGAGGCGGGCGTGGGCCCGACGGCCGTCGACGTGGTCCTCACCGGAGCCGACCACGGAGTGGAGCGCGGGATCGAGCAGGACTACCAGCGCGCCCTGCCGGTGGCCGTGGCCATGGGCGACGACCCCGAGGTGCTGGTGGCCTACGGCATGAACGGCGGCCCGCTGCCCCCGCAGCACGGCCACCCGGTCCGGCTGGTGGTCCCCGGCTGGTACGGCATGGCGCACGTGAAGTGGCTGCGGGACATCACGGTCAGTGCGCGAGCGTTCACGGGATTCCAGCAGGCCGTGGCCTACCGGCTCCGGCAGCGCCCCGGGGACGAGGGCGAGCCGGTCACCCGTATCGCGCCGCGGGCCCTGCTGGTGCCGCCGGGCTTCCCGGACTTCATGTCCCGGACCCGGGTGGTCCCGCCGGGACCGGTACCGCTGGAGGGCCGGGCCTGGTCCGGGCAGGCGCCGGTGACGGCCGTCGAGGTCAGCACCGACGGGGGAGCGAACTGGCACCCGGCCGGCCTCGACCCGGCGGACCGGCACCGCTGGGCCTGGCGCCGATGGCACTGGACCTGGACGGCCACCCCGGGACGCCATGTCCTCGCCGCCCGCGCGACCGACGCCGACGGCCGCACCCAGCCCTCGGACCAGCACTGGAACCGCGGCGGCTTCGCCAACAACGCGATCCACCGCGTCCGGGTCGTGTGCGTGCCCGCGGACGACGCCGGTGACGACACCGGCCAGGCCCTTTGACGACAGGGCCCGCGTCCGCCTCCAGGACAGCGCCGAGCGCCCGGTCCGCGTCTCCTTGGCAGTCGCGGGCCGGGCGTGTGCCGCGTCTCCGGTCGGTCGCGCCGAGCCGGGTTCTCCCGTCTCCGGTCAGTCGTGCCGAGTCGGCTTCCCCCGTCTGTGAGACGACCCCGGACGGCCCTCAGGGCAGCAGCTTCTCGATGGCGATCGGGCCCTCGGTCTCCAGCTTGCGCCGTGCCCATTCCAGATTGGCCGGAGTGATGTCCCGTCCCGTGGCGAGCACCAGGTCCTCGGGCGCCACGCCGGATTCGGGGTGGATGTGGAGCAGGGCGTCCGGGGTCGCCCGGTCGTCGGCGGACCGGGACTCTTCGGGTTGCGACGTCGACATGATGCCTCCTCCTCCGGATCCGGCCGCCCGCACCGCTGCCGGTGCCGCGAAACCGGCCCACTCTCACGATTCCCCGCCGGAGCCCGCCCTGCATCCGGAAGAGCCCACGGCCCCCTTCCCTCCTAAGCTGGAGACAGCCCGCACGCCCGAATCCGGGAGGCTGCCGCGATGACCGAGACGCCGTACCGGGACGCACCCGGGAGCCCCCGCTATCTGCCGATCGCCGAACACGGACTGATCGGGGACCTGCGGAGCGTGGCCCTGGTGGGCAGCAACGGCACGATCGACTGGTACTGCAGCCCCTCCTTCGACTCCCCGAGCGTCTTCGCGTCGATCCTGGACGCCGAGCGCGGCGGCTGCTTCGAGCTCGCCGCCTCCGTGCCGGCCCGCACCAAGCAGTTCTACTTCCCCGACACCAACGTGCTGATCACCCGGTTCTTCACCGACGACGGGGTCGGCGAGGTCCAGGACTTCATGCCCGTCACCGGGGAGTCCGCGGAGGTCGACCGGCACCGGCTGATCCGCCGCGTCCTGTGCGTCCGCGGCACCATCCCCTTCCGGGTCCGGGTGGCCCCGCGCTTCGACTACGGCGCCGCCCCGCACACGCTGAGGCTGCTCGGCGACACGGCCGTCTTCGAGTCCCCGGAGATGGCCCTCGCGCTCACCTCCACGGTGACCCCGGAGAGCGACGGCGTGGACGTGCGCGCCGACTTCAAGCTCGCCGAGGGCGAGTCCGCGGTGTTCGCCCTCGACCGGGTCGGCGACGCCATAGCGCCGCGCGGCTGCGCCCGCACCGAGGCCGAGCACGAATTCGAGGCCACGGTCTGCTACTGGCGGCGCTGGCTGCACCAGTCCCGCTACCGCGGGCGCTGGCGGGAGATGGTGCACCGCTCCGCCCTCACCCTGAAACTGCTCACCTACGCGCCGACCGGCGCCATCGTGGCCGCGCCGACCACCAGCCTCCCCGAACAGCTCGGCGGTGAGCGCAACTGGGACTACCGCTATGTGTGGATCCGGGACGCCGCGTTCTGCGTCTACGCGCTGCTGCGGCTGGGCTTCAGCGGCGAGGCCCGGGCGTTCATGAACTTCCTGACCGGCCTCATCGGCCCGGGCGACGGCTCGGCCTCGGGCCCGCTGCAGATCATGTACGGCATCGACGGCCGCACCGACCTGCCCGAACGCGAACTCGATCACCTGGAGGGCCACCTGGGATCCGCTCCGGTCCGGGTCGGCAACGCCGCCGCCGACCAGCTCCAGCTCGACATCTACGGCGCCCTCATCGACTCGATCTACCTCTACGACAAGTGGGCCGAGCCCATCTCCAGCGACCAGTGGGACAACGTCTGCCGGCTGGTCGACTGGGTCTGCGACCACTGGGACCAGCCCGACGAGGGCGTGTGGGAGACCCGCGGCGGCCGCAAGAACTTCCTGTACTCGCGCCTGATGTGCTGGGTGGCGATCGAGCGCGCCATCCGCCTGGCCAACCGGCGAGGCCTGCCGGCCGACCACCGCCGCTGGCGGACGAGCCGTGACGCCGTCTACCGGCGGATCATGGACCTCGGCTGGTCGCCGGTGCGCCGCGCCTTCGTCCAGCACGAGGGCGGCGAGGTCCTGGACGCCTCGCTCCTGATGATGCCGCTGGCGAAGTTCATCGCACCCACCGACCCCAAGTGGCTGTCCACCCTGGACGCCCTCACCGACGACCTGGTCTCCGACTCCCTCGTCTACCGCTACGACCCGCAGGCCAGCCCCGACGGGCTCCGCGGCGACGAGGGCACCTTCTCGATCTGCTCCTTCTGGTACGTCGAGGCGCTGGTGCGCGCCGGGCGGCTGGACGAGGCGCGGCTGGCCTTCGAGAAGATGCTCACCTACGCCAACCACCTCGGCCTGTACGCCGAGGAGATCGGCCGCACCGGCGAGCAGCAGGGCAACTTCCCCCAGGCGTTCACCCACCTGGCACTGATCAGCGCGGCGTTCAACCTGGACCGCGCCCTCGGCTGACCTCCCCGGGGGGTCTTTCGGCACCACGGGGGGAGTCCAATGGGCCCATACCTACCCCGTTGGGCCCACGCGGCCGACGGTCGTCCGGCCTAGGCTCGCGAAGGCGCGTGCCGCTTGCCGCCGCGCCGCTCACCGTCCACCGCAACCAGCGAGGCCCCCCGGGTGAACCGTCGTCGTGATCTGCCCCTTGTCTACTCCTGCTCGGGCTGTTCGAGCGCGGCCCAGATGACCAACTGGATCGCCGTGCAGCTCGACCGGCGCGGCATCGCCGAGATGTCGTGCATCGCCGGTGTCGGCGGGGACGTGCCGAGCCTGGTTCGCAAGGCCCGCAGCGGTCGCCCCGTCATCGCCGTGGACGGCTGTGTGCTCCAGTGCGCCCGCAACTGTCTCGCCCGGCACGAGGTGGAGCCGGTGGTGCACCATCTCCTCAGCGACGACGGGGTGCGCAAGCGGCTGGGCGAGGACTTCGACCCGGAGCAGGCCGAGCAGGTGCTCGACGGCATCATCGCCCGCATCACCGAGGAGACCGGCTCGCAGCCGCACTCCTGACGGGAGTTCAGGCCCCCTCGGCGCGCCGCAGGGTGGCCACGCACAGGTGCGGGGTGACGAAGGGCTCCAGGCTCTCCGCCGTCAGCGGGGCCCGCAGTGTCTCCACCGTGCCCTGCATCAGGCCGAGATGGATCGCGCAGACGATGTCGGGGCGGCGCTGGGCCACCTCGCGGAACGGGCAGTGGTGCAGACGCAGCCGCCGCAGGTCGGCGGCCCCGGCCTGGGCGTCATCGGCTGCATCGCCGATGACCGTGCCCGCGGCCTCCGGCTCCGTGCCCGCCTCGGGTTCCCGCTCAAGCTCCGGCTGGTGCTCCTGATCGTGCTCCTGCTCCGCTTCGGTGACGAAGCCCATGCCCTCCAGGGTCGCCACCAGCCGGCGCTCCCCTTCCTCCGCGCCGATGCGCTCGGTGGGCGCGGGAGCGTTGGTCAGGTACGAGCCCCAGGAGCGGCCGGCCCGGGTCGCCGCGCCCACCGGGTCCTCCACCGAGGAGGACACGACACCGAGCAGGATGTCGGACAGCAACTGGAAACTGCGCGAACCGTCCAGCCCGTCCGAGGCGACGGCCGAGTAGACGATCTTCGGTCGCCCCGGTTCACTGCGGGGCGCGCTGTCACGGATCGCCAGGCCGTCGGCGACCAGCGCGTCCAGATGGAAGCGGGCGGTGTTGAGGTGGACCCCCACGCGCTCGGCGGTCTCGGCCACACCCAGCGGGCGGCCGTCCTCCGCGCGCAGCAGTTGCAGGACGGCAGCGCGCCTTCCCCTTTGTACCGGAGCGCCGGTACCCGCGTCGATGAGCTGTCGTCGTGGAGCCATGGAGAAATGATACGACCGCGAGGGTTAGAAACAAGATGTCTCGTTTCTAACCCTCGCGGCAGGATGGTGGCGCGTCGGTCACTCCGGTGGCGAGACCTTGGCGTGCCGCAGCCTGCGGCCCAGCAGGGCGAGGAGCACGCCGTGCGGGACGGCCACCGCCCCGAGGAGCGCGAGCTCCGCCGGGGAGTGGTGACGGAGCGCCTCCCCGCCCGCCAGGACGAGCGCGACCACGGACACGAACAGCGACAGGGCCCGGTGGAAGCGGTGCACCTCCGAGTGCGGCCACTCGTCGCTGCTGACCGGTTCGGGGGTCTGCCCGGCCGCCCGGTGGTAGCCGGCGAAGATACGCGACTCCCAGGCGCCGGTGCTCTGCCGGCCGTAGAGGTCGAGGCCGATCACGACCAGCAGGAGCACCCCGAGGTATCCGGTGGTGAGCAGGGTCTCCCCGCTCACGGGGCCACCGCCTCTGCGGCGGGAGGTTCGGGGGCGCGCCCGCCGTCCTCGTCCTCGTCCAGGTCGTCGTCCGACACGCTGCCGTCGGCCCCGACGGGTCCCACCGCGGTGAACAGCAGGCTCAGCTCGGCGTCCGCCGGCTGCCTGGTCCGGCCGGCGCGATGACGCACGCCCAGCCAGGTCAGCCACAGCAGCGGCAGTACGCCGCCGACCAGGAACACCACGTCTCCGGGCAGGCGCAGCCACTCCAGGAAGACATTGGTGTCCGAGTGCAGATAGCCGAGGCTGCGCGCGTCCGCGTAGCCGCTCTCGACGACCTTGTACAGCTGAAGGGCGCCACCGGGCAGCAGCGTGGCGAACGACATCCACGCCAGGCCGAGGTTGAGCGACCAGAACGCCATCCGGGGCCAGCGGTCCGACCACTTGTTCTCGGGGATCAGGTAGCGCAGCGCGAACACCGCGAATCCGACCGCCAGCATGCCGTACACGCCCATCATCGCGGCGTGCGCGTGGTTCGCCGTCAGGCCCGTGCCCATCTCGTAGTACGACACGATGGGCAGGTTGACCAGGAAGCCGAACACACCGGCACCCAGGAAGTTCCAGAAGCCGACGGCGGCCAGGAACATCACGGCCCAGCGGTGCGGGAACGGGGTGCTCGACGGGCTGTGCCGACGGGCGCCGATCTGCAGGAAGCTCCACGCCTCGACGGTGAGGAAGAGCAGCGGCACCACCTCGAGGGCGGAGAACGTCGCGCCCAGCGCCAGGTGCTCGGCGGGCTCACCCGAGAAGTACAGGTGGTGCATGGTGCCGATCACGCCGCCCGCGCCGTACAGCACGACGTCGAGGAAGATCACGGACAGCGCCACCCGCTCACGGACGACACCCAGCAGCACGAACAGGTAGGCGACGGTCGCGGTGGTGAAGAGCTCCATGAAGTCCTCGACCCACAGGTGCACCACGATGAAGCGCCAGAAGTCGGCCGCGGTGAACTGCGATTCGGGACTGGCCAGCAGGCCGACGGCGTAGAACGCGGGCAGCGCGAGCGCGGCCAGGAAGAACAGCCACGGCATGTTCGCGACGCTCTCCCGGCGCAGCCTGCGGCGCAGTCCGCGGAAGAGGATCACGACCCAGATCACCATGCCGAGGGTCAGCAGGACCTGCCACACCCGGCCGAGGTCCAGATACTCCCAGCCCTGGTTGCCCAGCGCGCTCCACAGGTTGCCGAGCCAGCCGCGCTGTCCGGCCAGTTCGCCCAGCAGGCTGCCGACGACCACGACGACCAGCGCGCCGAGCAGGATCCGGCTGAGCAGGGCCTGCTTGCGGGGCTCCCAGCCGCGGGCGATCAGCGGGGTGATGAAGATGCCGATGGCCAGGAACGAGGTGACCACCCAGAAGATCGCCAGCTGGGTGTGCCAGGTGCGGACCAGGTTGTACGGCAGCCAGCGGTCGAGCGGGATGCCGAAGAAGCTGCCGAGGTCGGCCCGGTAGTGCTGGGCGGCCGAGCCCAGCAGCGCCTGGACCAGGAACAGTCCGGCCATCGCGAAGAAGAACCAGGCCGTGGTGCGCTGTGCCGGGGTGAGCCGGACGGTGTCGGGCGCGTGGAAGCGCAGTTCCCGGTGGTCACGCCGGTGCCAGCCCAGGAAGTTCCAGCGTCCGAAGGCGGCGAACAGCGCGCCGGTGCCCACCAGCAGGAAGATCAGCGACAGCACGCTCCAGGTCACGGTGTGACCGGTCGGCTTGTTGTGGACCAGGGGCTCCGACGGCCAGTTGTTGGTGTACGAGTAGGCCTCGCCGGGGCGGTCGGCCGCGGAGGTCCACGCCGTCCAGCCGAAGTAGGCCGTGACGTCGTGGATCTCGCCCGGATCGGTGATCGCGTTCGGCTTGAGGCCCTGCTTGCCGTCGGGCCGGCCGAGCAGGTCGGCGTAGTGCTTCGTCAGCTCGGTGAAGGCGGCGGCCTGGGCGTCGCTCCACACCAGGGTGCCGGTCGCCTTGTCGTAGCGGTTGGTCCGGTATTCCGCGGCGGTGCGCTCGTCGGCGTTCGCGACGCCGGAATCGACGTACTGCTTGTGCACCATGGTGGCGCTGCGGTGCAGGTAGTCGGCCGTGAAGTCCGGTCCCAGATAGGCGCCGTGGCCGTAGATCGAGCCGTACTGCATCAGGCCGGTGCGCAGGAACACCTTCTGGCCCTCGCGGACGTCGTCGCCGGTGAAGACGACCTGGCCGGAGGCCGTGACGGTCTTCTCCGGTATCGGGGGCTGGGCCTGGTAGGTCCGCATCGCCAGCAGTCCGAGGACCAGGAATCCGCCGAGCGTGACGAGGATGGCCGCCTGGACCCATCCCCTGGCGATCATCCGTGGCCGCTTGTTTTCACCGGGGCTGACGCCCGCTGGTGATCTTCCCATCTCCTGTGCCCTCCTCGAGATCCGACACCCGTCGTCGCGGGTGTCGTGCACTGCAGGGAGAGTAATACCAATCAGGATTGGTATTTAACAGGGGGCCTCGTCTAAACTGGCCGACAGGTGGCCACCGACACCACGGACAACCGACGTGACGACAGAGAGGAGAGCCTCTGATAGGCATGCACGAAGACCAGGAGGCTTCCCTCGCCACGGGATGCCTCGGTGCAGAAAGACGGCGAAGCACCCCCGGCGCGATACGGGGGTGCTTCCCGCGTCCGCGCAGCCGTCGGCCGCGCGGACGACGGGGCGAGGTCGGCCGAGATTCGCCCCGGCACCGCGCCGGTCCGGGCTCCGCCCGAGATGTAACCGAATCGTCACAGCCCTTCGCGGCGCCACAACTCCCTCCGGGACATTTGGGTCGAACCCGGTGTCGGCACGACCAGCCGACCTGACGACCCATCAACATCCCCCGGGGGGAACGAAGATGAGTAACAGCGCACACCCCGCACGCCGCTTTGGAGTCCCCACCGCCGTCACCGCGGCCTCCTTCCTGCTGCTGGCCGGCGCCGGCATCCTGGCCGCGCCGTCCGCGTTCGCGGGCGTCCCGGGCGGCACCTCCGCCGCCGACCGCAACAGCGACTTCAACGGCGACGGCTACACCGACATCCTCACCGGTGTCCCGGAAGGCACCGTGGACGGCAAGGAAGGCGCCGGGTACGTCACCGTGCAGTACGGCGCCCCCAACGGCATCGGCACCGACAAGACCGTGCCCAAGGGCCGTACGGCGGTCATCAGCCAGTCCACCAAGGGGGTGCCCGGCACCTCCGAGGCCTGGGACGACTTCGGGCAGGCCGTCGCCACCGGCGACCTGGACGGCGACGGCTACGACGACGCGATCATCGGCGCGCCCGGGGAGGACGAGGGCCGCGTCGCGGACGCCGGCCGGGTGACCGTCCTGTACGGCTCCAAGGCCGGCCTGAGCACCGCGCGCACCGCCTCCGTCACCGCCGCGAAGCCGGCCGCGGGCGCCCGGTTCGGCCTCGGGGCGGCCGCCGCCCGGTTCACCGGCGACACCGACGCCGACCAGCTCGTCGTGGCCGACCAGAAGGTGGGCCTGCACGTGTTCACCTACCACGCGGGCGTCCTGCGACTCGTCGGCGCACCGCGCTCCACCGGCCACAAGCTCCGGCCCGGATATCTCACCACCGGTGACTACGATCACAACGGCTACGCCGACCTGGTCGTCTCCGGCTACAGCCCCGACGACGACTACACCAAGGGCTGGTCCGCGTACTACGCGGGCGGCAGCAACGGTGTGACCTACCGACGGGACCTGCCCGGCGGCCTGGGCACCGCCTCCGGCGACATCGACAAGGACGGCTTCGACGACCTGGTCGTCGGCCGGCTCAGCAGCGCCGACGACCAGGCGGAGGGCGACGCGGGCGGCAAGATCGGCGTGTACTACGGCGGCGAGGAAGGCCCCGCGGGCGTGGACGGCCCCGGCACCGGCCCGCAGTGGTGGTCGCAGAACTCCCCGGGTGTCCCGGGCGCGTCCGAGGCCGGGGACTCCTGGGGCGCCGACCTGTCCGTCGCCGACGTGAACGGCGACGGCTTCGCGGACGTGGCCGTCGGCGCGCCCGGCGAGGACGTGGGCAGTGTCGCCGACGCGGGCGCGGTCTGGCTGCTGCGCGGCTCCCACAAGGGCCTGACCGCGGCACACGCCCAGTCCTTCGACCAGAACACCCCGCACATCCCCGGCACCGCGGAGATGGACGACGCCTGGGGCGCCCAGGTAAGGCTGGCGGACACCGACGCGGACGGCCGCGCCGAACTCCTCGCGGCGGCCCCCGGCGAGAACGCGGGCGACGGCGCGCTGTGGCTCCTGCCCGCGAGCAACAACGGCCTGCTGGCCCCCGGCTCATGGTCGTACAACGCCGGAGCCCTCGGCGGAAACGCCCACGCGGCCCGGTTCGGCGCGGTGATCGACGAGTAGTCCGCGTGCCCGCACCGGGGCAGTGGCCGGTGCGGGTGCTGTCGTCGGTCTCCGGTGCGGGTCAGGCGAAGCGGGAGCTGGGGACCGGGCCCGATGACGACAGGCGGGCCCGGTCGCCGCGCAGCCAGGTGGCGCGTGTCGCCGTGACGAAGGCCGTGAACACCTCGTCCGAGTCCGGCGGGGCCTGACCGTCGTCCTCGTCCGGGGTCGGGTCCGCACCGGTGATCTCGGCGGCGAGTTCCTTCTCCGGGCGGTCGTCGGCCGGTCCGTGCTCGACGCCGCCGTCGGCACCCTGGTGCGTCTGCTCGCCCCACGGCGCCACCACCGACTGGTGGAGCAGCGTCACGCTGTCGGCGGTGACGACCGGGGTGTCCGTCCAGGAGCTCGCGTGCTCGTGCAGCACCTGCCCCGGGGTCCGCTCGAAGAGCTGCCCGAGGATCTCGGGATCGGCGACGTCGTTCAGGTCGTACGCCACGACCACGGTGTCCTCACGCCCGGCCGCGAACGGCTCCGCGGGCAGCCCCAGCACCTCGGCGGCGGCCAGGCCGAGGATCCGCGAGCCCCGGTCGGGCAGCAGCGACACGGACCGGGGGCGCACCTCGGTGGTCTCGAGCAGTGTCCGCAGCCGCAGCAGGCCGCGCAGGCACTGGTCGGGGGTGTCCTGCAGCCAGGCGTAACGCCCCGTCATCCCCCCGTCGAAGCCGTACGGCGAGAGCGTGCCGAGCACGGTGCCGCCGATCACGTACTGCCAGCCGCGCAGATCGGTGAGGTCCAGCGCGGTCGCGGCTCCGACGGCGGCGGCGCGTTCCAGCATGCGGCTCTGCCGGGCCTGTGTGGGCAGCCACATGGGGTCCTCCGGGTCCGGCAGCAGCGCGTGCTGGCGCCGGGCCAGGGCGAGATCGCCCGACATGATCGCGTTGAACACCAGGAGGTAGCGGTCCGGCCAGTCGGTGAAGTCGGCCTCGTGCCGGGCCAGTTCCTCGGCCGCCTCGCGGTGCCGCCCCTCGCGCTCGTACGCCGACACCAGCTCCCGTACGACACCGAGGCGGCCCGGGTTGCCGCGCAGGACCTCGCGCAGCGCGGGGATCGCCAGGTAGGACAGCCCGCGTTCCACGCACGCGTACCCGAAGTCGAAGAGGGCCTGGGCATGTCCGGGCCGCGCCACCAGCGCCGCCGCGGCCTGCTGAAGATCGTCGAACCCTGCGCTGCCCGCCGCCCGGCCGACCACCAGGGCCACCTCACCGAGAGGCTGCTCCTCCCCGCCGGCCCGCAACTGCCGCAGCGCCCCGGGTATGTCTCCGGAGTCCAGGCACTCCCAGGCCTTGAGCAGTTCGGGGGTCTTGGGACGGCGATTTCTGCGCGAGAACATGACGGAGATCATCTCCGATCCCCCGACCGCCCTCAACACAATTCCGCGCCCGCTGCGACGGCCTCAGGGCAGGGTCTGCTCGGCCCAGATGACCTTGCCCCCGGGGATGTACCGGGTGCCCCAGCGCTCGGCGAGCTGCGCGACGAGGAAGAGGCCGCGTCCGCCCTCGTCCGTGGTCGTCGCGTAGCGCAGATGCGGTGAGGTCGTGCTGCAGTCGGAGACCTCGCAGATCAGGGTGCGGTCGAGCAGCAGCCGTACCCGGATGGGCGCACGGCCGTAGCGGATCGCGTTGGTCACCAGCTCGCTGAGGATCAGCTCCGTGGTGAACGTGAGCTCCTCCAGCTTCCACCGCGCCAACTGCCGTGTCACCGAGGCCCGTATCTCGGAGACGGCCGCCGGATCGGACGGCACCTGCCACTGCGCGACCCGGTCGGACCCGAGCACACGGGTGCGGGCGACGATCAGGGCGATGTCGTCGCCGGGCCGCTCCGGCAGCAGGTCGAGTACGGCCCGGCAGGTGTCCTCGGGCGCGTCGCCGGACTGCTCCAGGGCGGTGCGCAGCAGCTCGAGACCCTCGTCGATGTCCCGGTCCCGGTCCTCGACGAGCCCGTCTGTGTACAGGACCAGGCGGCTGCCCTCGGCCAGCTCCAGCTCGGCCGTCTCGAACGGCAGGCCCCCCAGACCCAGCGGGGGCCCCGCGGGCACCTCGGGGAAGTCCACGTCGCCGTCGGGCCGGATCACGGCCGGCGGCGGATGGCCGGCCCGGGCGACGGTGCAGCTGCGGGCGACCGGATCGTAGATCGCGTACAGACAGGTCGCGCCGGTGACCGCCGCCGCGCCGTCCGCGGGAGTCTCGTCCTGGTCGATGCGGGCCACCAACTCGTCCAGAAGACCCAGGAGTTCATCGGGCGGCAGATCGAGGGCGGTGAAATTGTGCACCGCCGTACGCAGCCGTCCCATGGTTGCCGCGGCATGCAGCCCGTGCCCCACGACGTCCCCGACCACGAGGGCCACCCGGGTGCCGGACAGCGGCAGTACGTCGAACCAGTCACCGCCCACCCCCGCCTGCGCGGGCAGATAGCGGTAGGCGATCTCCAGGGCGCTCTGCTCGGGCAGGCTGCGGGGCAGCAGACTGCGCTGCAGCGTCACCGCCATGCCGTGCTCGCGGGTGTAGCGGCGGGCGTTGTCGATGGACACCGCGGCGCGGGCGGCGAGCTCCTCGGCGAGGGCCAGCTCGTCCGTGTCGAACGGCTCGGGCTTCTCCGAGCGCCAGAAGTTGGCCACACCCAGGACCAGGCTGCCCGCGCGCAGCGGCACGGTGATCAGCGAGTGGATGCCGTACTCCACCACCTGCCCGGTGCGTTCGAGGTCCTGTGCGAGCCAGCCCGGCGCCTCGCGCAGCCGTGGCTCGACCACGGACCGGCCGGAGGACAGGCTGTCGGTCTGCGGCGAGGAGTCCACGAACCGGATGCGCTCACCCACCGGGTAGAGCGGGGCGTCCTCGCGGACACCGCTGAGGGCCGCCCGGCGCAGCGCGTTCCCGGGCTGCGGCTCCTCCCCGCGCAGCACCGCCTCGTACAGGTCGACGGTGGCGAAGTCCGCGAACCGGGGCACGGCCAGCCGCGCCAGCTCCCCGGCGGTGCGGGTCACGTCCAGGCTGGTGCCGATGCCGACACCGGCGTCGTACAGCATGTTGAGCCGTTCGCGCGCCACCTCGGCGCGGCCCGACAGGGCGCGCAGCTCCGTGGAGTCGCGCAGTGTGGTGACGCTGCCGGGCGGGCCGCCGCGCGCGTCCGTGGGCCGCTGGTTGACGGCCAGCAGCCGGTCCTTGACGAGGTGCACCTCGTCGGTGGCCTCGCGTCCCGAGGCCAGCAGGTCCGCCGTGTCGGCGTCGAGGCCCAGCTCCCGCACATCGCGCCGCTCGGCGTCCTCGGGCAGCTCCAGCAGGCGGTGCGCCTCGTCGTTGGCGAGCAGCAGACGGCCCTCGCCGCTGACGATGAGCACGCCCTCCCGCACGGCGTGCAGCACCGCGTCGTGGTGCTCGTACATCCGGGTCATCTCGTGCGGGCCCAGGCCGTGCGTCTGCCGCAGCAGCCGTCTGCTCACCAGCGCCGTGCCCGCCGTGGCCAGGGCCATCGCCGCCGCGGCCGCGGCGAGCAGGAGCGGCAGTTGCTGGTCGGCGGTGCCGCCCACATGCTCGGTCGTGATGCCGGAGGAGACCAGGCCGACCACGGTGCCGTCGGCCGCCTTGACCGGGACCACGACCTGGACCAGCCGTCCGATGGTCCCGTTGATCTCCTCTTCGACGGTTCCGCCGGCCACCGCGGGCGCGATGGTCCCCACGAACTTCTTCCCGATGCGGTCCGGCTTGGGGTGGGTGTAGCGGATCCCCTCGGTGTTCATCGCGACGATGAAGTCCACCCCGGACGCCTTGCGGGCGGCCTCGGCCTTCGGCTGGAGGATCGCCGTCGGGTCGGGGCTCTGCAACGCCGCGGCCGTGCCGGGTGCGTTGGCGAAGGTCTCGGCCACGGCGAGGGAGCGGTTGTGGGCCTCCTGGGTGGTGTCGTGCCGTACTTGCAGAACCTGTGCCACCACGGCCGCCACGACCAGCAGCAGCACGATCACCACTTGCAGTACGAACACCTGTCCGGCGACGCTGCGGCCGCTCAGCGCCGACCACAGCCTCCCGGCCCTGGTACGGTGCGGCCCGGTCTCCTCCTGCTGACGCGCGTCGAGCGGCGCATGCGGATCCCCGGGACGACGGGGCGGCCGGGCATCGGGCCGGCCGGGCAGTCGGACCATGTGCCATGTCTACACTGCCCGGCCCCCGTAGGCGAGGGGCGTCGCACGAGGTGACCGCCCTGATCGGACCGGTTCCACGGCGGGTCAGCGACGCTGCCCGGGTGCCGTGCGCCGGGTGGCGAGCAGCAGTGCCACGTCGTCGGGCCGGTCGGTGGCCTGCCGGGCCGTCGCGGTGAGCCGGTCGGCGACCCCCGCCAGCGAGCGGCCGCCGCGCCGCCCCGTGAACGTTCCGGCCTTCTCCAGCACCGTGCGCAGCGCCGTGATGCCCTCGTCGATGTCGGTGCCGGGCTTCTCCACGAGCCCGTCGGTGTACAGCGCGAGGATGGCGTCGGGCTCCAGGCGCAGCCGCGCCACCGGGTAGTGCGCGTGCGGGTCCACGCCGAGCACGACCCCGCCGGGAATCTGCAGCACATGGGTCTGGCCGTCGGGGGCGCGCAGCAGCGGAGGGAGGTGTCCGGCGCGGGCGACCCGGGCCAGACCGGTGGCCGGGTCGAGCCGGAGGTAGCAGCAGCTGGCGAACTGGCCGGGATCGAGGTCGATGAGCAGGCGGTTCGTGCCGCTCATGACCTCGTCGGGCGGATGGTCGCCGAGCGCGAAGGCCCGTACGGCGCTGCGCAGCTGGCCCATGGTGGCCGCCGCCTGGACACCGTGTCCCTGGACGTCTCCGATCACCAGCGCCAGGCCGTCCCCGGCCTCGACGACGTCGTACCAGTCACCGCCCACGTCCATGCCCTGGGTACCGGGCAGATAGCGTCCGGCGGTCTCCACCAGCGGGTGCGCGGACAGCCGCCGGGGCAGCAGGGCCTGCTGGAGGCCTCGGGCGAGCGCGGCCTCGGTGTCGTAGCGCTGCGCCTTCTCCATCGCGTGCGCGATCAGCCCGGCGAGCGCGGTCAGGAGCGTACGTTCCTCCGCGCTGAAGCTGCGGGAGCGGTCGAAGCCGAGGATACAGGAACCCACCGGCCGCCCCGAGGCGATCAGCGGGAGGAAGGCGCGGGCACCCTCGACCGCGTCCAGGGGTATGCCGGGGTAGGCGGCTTCCAGCTGCTGCATGGATTCGAAGAAGATCGGGCGGCCGTGGGTGAGCGTCTCCACGCCCGGAATATGGGCGTCGAGGCCGACGCCTTCGAAGGGCGCGAGGAAGCCCTGCGGGAAGCCGGTCTCCCAGGCCAGGAAGAGATGCCGCTCCTGGAGCAGATAGATGGCGAGGCGGCGGCCGTCGAACGCGGGGAGCAGTTCCTGTGTGACGACCGCCGACACCTGGCGGGCGGTGACCGCGTCGGTCAGCGCGATGGCCAGGGCGATGGGCCGGTACAGCGGGGCCAACGAGGGGCCCGCGGCCACGGTGGGGTCGGTGCCGGGAACCTCGGCCGTCGCGGGGTCGACGGGCGTCAGGCCGACCGGGGTGTCCACGCGGTTCGCGGCCACGACGGTGCAGGTGAGTGTGTCCGGGCCCGGATGGAGGGACAGCGCGAGCCAGTCGGGCTCGTCGTCGGCCGGGCGCCGGACGTGGAAGTACACCGGGTCCGGGGAGAGCAGGGCGCCCCGCAGGTGGTCCTCGTACGGGGACTGGTTCAGCCAGGGCAGGGCCTCCCACAGGGGGCGGCCGAGGAGCTCGGCGCGGTCGGGGCCCAGCAGGCGTTCCGCGGCCGGGTTGGCGTACACGATCAGGCCCATCCGGTCCAGGCAGAACACGCCCTGCGGGAGCAGGTCGGCCGCGCCGTCGGCGGACGGCGCCGGACCCGGGTCGAGGACGATCCCGCTCACCACGCACGGGTCGGCCGGGCTCGGCGCGGGCCACAGCTCCAGCAGACGCGGACTGCCGTCCGCGGCTCGCACCAGCAGCGGTGCGGGCGGGGGTTTTCCGGCGGCCGTGCCGCTCAGCGCGGCCAGCAGCTGATGGGCGTCGGCGGGCGCGACGGCGTCCGCGAGCGCCTGCGCGGTGCCGGCGAAGTCGCCCGGCCGCACCCCCAGCAGGTCGTGCAGCCGGTCGTCCGCGGTCACCGCCGAGCTGGCCGGATCCCAGGTGAACCGTCCGATGCGCCCCACGCTGGGACGTGCCGCCGGCGGCCGTACGCACAGCGGCTCGCCGTCCCACAGAACAGACCGCTCGTCCCCCTCGGCCAGTCCGCGCATCCCGGCGCCCAGATCCTCGGCCAGCTGAGTGAGGATCTCCTGGCCCGGTATCTCGTCGACCGCGTCAGGGGGCGTCGGGCGCAGCACCGCGAGCACGCCGTACGGCGTCGACGCTCCCGGCACGGGCACGTAGACCGAGCCGAACTGGAACGGCAGACCGGCCGCGAACTGCGGATAGCGGCGCACCATCTCCGTGGCGTTCGCCAGGGTGACCTGAACGCCCAGCCGGTAGGCGTCGCCGACGGGGAACGGGGCGTTCACATGAAGCCGCCACCAGGGGCGGAACAGCGGACCGGGGAGCCCCGCGAGCACCGCGAGGCGCAGCATGCCGGGGGTGCCCGAGCGCAGGTACACCCCCGCGACACGGCCGTCGGCCGCGTCGAGTGCCCGGGTGCAGACGTCGACCAGCAGCGCGGCCAGCGTTCCGCGCGTCCGGCCTGCGTGCTCCCCGCTCACAGCCATCGGTCCTACCTCGTCCGTGCGCCGCCCGAGTGGGTGACACAGCAAGAATGCGTCACGACGCCCGCGGAACGCACCTGGGCGGACAGGACACGACAGCCGCACCCGCACCCCCGGCTCGGCCTCCCCGCGAGGGCCGCCGTCCGGATGGTCCTGAGCCGGGAGGGGTTC
The DNA here is from genome assembly GCF_025642155.1 of Streptomyces sp. HUAS 15-9. Classification (NCBI taxonomy): domain Bacteria; kingdom Bacillati; phylum Actinomycetota; class Actinomycetes; order Kitasatosporales; family Streptomycetaceae; genus Streptomyces; species Streptomyces qianjiangensis. Next base: position 8,070,323 of record NZ_CP106798.1, read on the forward strand.
GTGCGACGTGCGACGTGGGCGCGGGCCGTGTGCGGACGCCGTCGGGGCCGTGACCGCCCTGTGTGCCGCTGCCGTGACGCCCTGTATGCCGCTCGGGATCCGGCCCCTAGGCTGGCGGAACGGGTCGGCCCAGTCATCGAGAGGAGGCCGCGTCCCGTGGCGGAGACCGCTGACTTTCCGAAGCGCACGGACCCGGCACGCATACGTCTCACTCTGCGCACGGCGGACCTCGACGAGGCCCGTGCCGCGATCGGTGCCATGTTCTACGACACCGTCATGGACCTGCTGGAGCCGGGGCAGAGCCTCGACGCGGACTTCGAGATGGCCCGCCTCGGCCCGCTGACCCTCGGTGAGCTGCGCTGCGGCGCGGACGTCCGGATGCGCTTCGACGACCTCGGCGCCTACCACGTCGACGTCCCCCTGACGGGCCACCTGGCCTGGCGGCAGGCCGCACAGGACGTGGCCGTGGCCAGCCCCGCACGGGCGGGGGTGTTCCAGCCGGAGGGGCGCACGACGCTGGAGCGATGGGACCGCCACTGCCGGGTGCTCGCCGTGAAGATAGAGCCCCGCGCGCTCGTACGGCACCTGGAGGCGCTCACCGGCGACGCCGTCGGCCCCTCGCTGCGGCTGGCACCGGCCATGGACCTCACCACCGGGCCGGGCCGCACCTGGGGGCGGCTGCTGCGGCTCGTGGTCGACGAGACCATGGACGACCGCGGGCTCCTGCGGCAGCCGCTGCTCGCCGCCCGGATGCGGGACTCACTGCTCACCGGACTGCTGCTGGCCACCGACCACGCCTATCGGGAGGCCCTGGACCGGCCGGTCCAGGGAGGCTTCGCCCGGCCGGTCAAGCGCGTCGTGGACGCCATCCACGCACGGCCGGAGCACCCGTACACCACCACGGAACTCGCGGACCTCGCCGGGGTGAGCGCGCGCTGGCTGCAGGAGGGGTTCCGCCGTCAGGTGGGCAGCTCGCCCATGACGTATCTGCGGGACGTGCGCATGGACCGGGTCCGCGCCGAACTCGCCGCCGCCGACCCCGAGGCGACGACCGTGGGCGCGGTGGCCTACCGCTGGGGCTTCGGCCATCTGGGCCGGTTCGCCGAGAAGTACCGCGCCCGGTTCGGCGAACTCCCCTCGGAGACACTGCGCTCACGCTGACGGTACCGGGCAGGTCAGTGCGGCAGCCCGTTCCGGACCGGGCGCAGCACCAGGTGGGTGTCCTCGCGGGCGGCCGCCATGGCGAACGGGAAGGTGTCGACCTCCAGGCACAGGTCCACGTCCTCGGGGTGGACACCGCGCCAGCCGCGGCGCACCCCGTCGGCGAGGCGTGCGGCGGCGTCCGAACGTCTGGCCCGGTCGACGAACGGCGAGGCTTCGGTGGGTCCGGACACGGCTCGTGCCGCGATGTGCTGCGCGCACGCCAGGTCCTCCTCCGCCTGCCCGCCGTCCCCCGTGACCACGTAGGTGACCGCGTCCGGCCGCGCGCGCCGCAGCACCCGCGCCGTCGCCTCCGCCACCACGAAGCTCGCGCACAGCAGGAGCCGGGCGTCGGCCACCGCCAGCGCGCCCACGGTCCCGGCGGTGGTCTTCTGCACCACCGTGCAGCCCGCGACGTCGAGCGAACGCAGCCGGGCCGGTGAGTTGGCGAGGTCGAACCCCGGCACCGGCGGGCCGTCCTGGAAGGCCAGCCAGCCCGGGTTGCGGGCCTTCAGCTCCAGGGCCTCGTCGAGCGTGCCGGTGAAGACGATCTTCTCCGCCCCGCGCCGGAAGGCCCAGGCGGCCACGGTGAACGCGCGCATCACATCGATGACCACGGCGACTTCGGGCGTCGCGGAGAGACCGGACACACCGGTGAAGGTCGGTTGCATCACCCCATGGTGAGGCATCCGAGAACGTGGCGGGTGAGCCGGTTCAGGACTCGGTCCCGTCCGTCGGCAGCGTGCGTGCGGCGCGCAGGGAGCGCAGGGCCAGCAGCAGGACGCCGATGTCGTCCAGATACACCGGGTCGGGCAGCAGATCGGTCGGCAGGACCAGATAGAGGACGGCACCCCAGAAGACCCAGCGCGGCCCCGTCGGCAGACCGGCCCGCCGCAGCGTCCGCCGGGCGCCGACCAGCCGCACCAGCAGACGTACGGCCACGACGAGCAGGGCCGCCGCGACCACGGCGACGACCACGAGCACGGTCCTGGTGGTGTCCATGCGGCCTCCGTGAGCGGTCGGGACTACGACACCCGCCCCGCCTCGCCGGTGTCGTCCCCGTCCTGCGAGGGATCAGTGGCGGTGGGGGCCGGGCGCAGCCCCTTGGCGGTGCCCTTCCACCGTTCAAAGGTACGGGTCAGCTGCCGGAACGGGGAGGCCGCCGGCGCGCCGGGCCGCCCGGCGGCCGGGGCAGGCGTGTCCTTGTAGGCCGCCAGAGCCTCGTGGGCTCTCTCGGCGGCGTCCCGGTAGAGGTCCCGGGACTTGGTCATCGCCTCGAGCGCCTCGGCGTACATGGCCACGAGCCTGCGCTCGCGGGCCAGCTCCTCCTCCAGGGTCATCAGCGTCCACTGCTCGCGCAGCCCGGTCAGCGCCTCCTCGACGCCCCGCGGCATCGGCTTCGGCAGGGCCGCGAAGCGCCGCAGCACGTCCAGCAGTTCGGTGGGTTCGGAGCCGTCCAGGAACACGCTGCGCACCGAGTACTCCGGGCCGTCGTAGCCGGCCGGTGCCGGATCCGGGGGTACGATCACGGCTCCGCCGCGCGGCACCCAGACGCCGAGGTCGCGCAGCGCCCAGTTGACGGCGCGCAGCTGCTGCGGCGCGGCACGGTGCTCCACCACACGGTGCCGCAGCCCCGGAGGCAGCAGCTGCGCGAGCGGCCGCCGGCCGCGCTCGTCCGGGGTCATGGCCTCGTGCACGACGACGTTGACGGACCAGGACTCGCGCGCGGCGTCCCTGATGACGCGCCGCATGTCCTTGTCGTCGGACGGGAGCGGGCCGACACCGCCCAGGCGCAGGCCGGCCACGGCGTGGTGGTGGTCCCAGGAGGCGTCGTCCCCGTCGGGCCAGAACATGGTGGCGGGGGAGGGCCACCACTCGCTCCAGGGCTGCTCCGCCTCGGCCAGCAGCTGCCACACCCGCCCCTCTTCCTGCTCCTGCGGGGGCGCGAGTGTCAGGCGGGCCCGCACTGTCACCTCGTCGGCGACCCGCCAGCGTGCCTCGAAGACGCGCTCCGGGGTGTCCTCGGCCGGCTTGGGTTCCGTGAAGTCGTCGAGGACCTCGTCGTCCTTGAGCCGGCGCAGGTGCCGCAGCAGGACGTCCTCGGCGTCGGGGCCGATGTGGCGGCCGCGGGCCGGCCACACCGTGTCGGGGGTCGTGGGGCTGTCGGTGGCGGAGTTCGACATGGGCCAATCTGCGTCGGGGGCGGGGTGGGCCTTCCAGTATCACTCTCGGCGATCGTGGCACGTCGGCGGGGGTCGCCGACGACGGGCCCTGAGCGCCGGAGCACCGTACCCCCGGGACCCGGCCCGGCGGCCCCCCGGGGGTACCGCCCCGCGCACACGGGACGTGCGCGCCTCACTCGGGGTGCGTATGCCGCACTTCACGTGATCGTCGTTCACCCGTGCCGGTGACCTGTCCGGACCACGACAATGGATCCGGTGAACGGGGCCCGCCCGCCCATCCGCTTAGGGGAGGGCCCTGTTCGCTTGCTGTGCCACGTGGGGCCGTGCTGATGGCCCCTCAGTGCGGGAAGGCCCGCGGCGGCCGCTGCCGTGGCAGCTCGTCGCGGAACTCCGCGATGGCCGTGCTGATCTGCCGCATCAGGGACGTGTCGGCCAGGCGGCCGAGGTAGAGATTGCGCCGGGCGAGTCCGGGCAGGTCCACGCAGAAGTACAGGGCCATCAGCGGGTTGACGAACAACTCGCTGTTCCTGGTCCGCTCGGTGAAACGCACGTCACCGAAGTCGCCGCGCACGGCGGCGGCGACGGACCCGTGGACAATGCTGGGATGGCTCGCGGTGGCCTGCTGGGCGTGGGCCACCGCGTCGAGGTAGAGGGCGCCCTCGCGACTCTCCCTCGGCAGCGAGAACGCGCCCAGATAGGCGCCCTCGCGGTCCAGGGAGGCCAGGTTCTCCAGGACCAGCGAGTGGTTGACGCCGTGATACGCGTCCACTCCGAAGCCCAGGCACGCCACCAGCCGGTGCGGGACCTCGTCGAGCCCGTCCACGGCGGCCAGGCTGGCCATGTCCTCCTCCGGAGTGCCCAGCCCGTGCTCGTCGCCCCGCATCAGGATGTCCGTCCCGCCGTCCACCAGCACGACCGCGTCGACACCGCCCAGATGCGCGAGGAGCGCGCGGTAGGCGGCCCGCAGCGGGCCGACACCCGTGCGGGCGAACGCGTACACGGTGGACGGCAGCTCCTGCGCCGAGAGCCACTGGGCGAGCGCCCGCTCCGGGAAGTAGTCGCCGCGCAGCGGTGTGTCCGGGCGGACCGCCGCGACGTCCTGGTCCACCCACACCTCCAGGTCCAGGCCGTACAGGTCGGCGAAGGACAGGTTCGCCAGATGCACCTCCTTGCCCTCCGCCCGCAGGGCGAGGGCCAGCGGAAGCCCGGCGTAGACGTCGAAACCCCCGCCCGCTCCGACGACGAGCACCCGCCGCGCGTCACGCAGGCGGGTGAAGAATGCGGGTTCACGGAGGGAGATCACCGCAGGACGTTAACAGACCTCCGGGACACGGCCTTTGGAGTTTTCCACCGGCCCGTGCGGGCTGTCCGTGGCGCATGTCAGGACCGGTCGCATGCTCGCTCACGCCGCGCGCCGGACCGGTGTGATGCTGTTCGCGGCCGCGGGAGCGCTGCCCGTCGAGGAACTGAGCGAGCATCAGCGCCGGTCGGCGCAGCAGTCGGCCCCGGCCGAGGTGCACGAGGAGTTCGTGGCGGTCCGCACGGCCTGGGCCGCCTCCCCGGGACCCAGGCGGAGCTGGTGGCCGTCGGCCCGGTGCGGACCGGCAGAATGGCCGGGCCGTACGGGAGTGATGGACGAGCGGGGGTCGGCGGCCACCAGCCGCCGACCCCCGCCGCTCACCCGGTCGGAGACTTACGCCCCGCTCTCCCTGAGCATGTCCTCGCGCTCGACGATCTTCACGCGCTCGCGGCCCTGCGGCTCGCCCAGCGCCTTCTCGGCGGCGTCGAGGCGGTACCAGCCCTCCCACGTGGTGAAGCGGACGTTCCGCTCGGCGAGGAAGGCGTCCACGGCCTCCGGCTCGGGCGAGGCGGGCGTGTGCAGACGGCCGTTGGCGAAGTCGTCCAGGAGGTTGGACACCGTCTCGTTGGCGTCGCCCTTGGTGTGGCCGATCAGACCGATCGGGCCGCGCCGGATCCAGCCGGTGACGTACGTGGACTGCAGGTACGCGCCGCCGTCCTCGATGACACGGCCGCCCTCGTCCGGGACCGTGCCGGAGCCGAGGTCCCAGGGCAGCTTGGGCAGCTTCTCGGACAGGTAGCCGACGGCGCGGTAGACGGCCGTGACGTCCCAGTCCTTGAACTCGCCGGTGCCCTTGACGTTGCCCGTTCCGTCGAGTGCGGTGCGCTCGGTGCGCAGGCCGACGACCTTGCCGTCCTCGCCGAGGATCTCCGCGGGCGACTCGAAGAAGTGGAGGAACAGCTTGTGCGGCCGGTCGCCGACGTCGCGGATGGCCCAGTTCTCCAGGGTCTTGGCGACCATGTCGGCCTGCTTGTTGCCGCGCCGCGTCTCGATCGACCCCGCGTCGTAGTCGATGTCCTCGGGGTCGACGATGACCTCGATGTTGGGGGAGTGGTCCAGCTCCCGCAGCTCCATCGGGCTGAACTTCGCCTGCGCCGGGCCGCGTCGGCCGAAGACGTGGATCTCCAGCGCCTTGTTGGCCTTGAGGCCGTCGTGGACGTTCGGCGGGATCTCCGTCGGCAGCAACTCGTCGGCCGTCTTGGCGAGGATGCGGGCCACGTCGAGGGCGACGTTGCCGACGCCGAGGACCGCGACCTTCTCGGCCTCCAGCGGCCAGGTGCGCGGCACGTCCGGGTGGCCGTCGTACCAGGAGACGAAGTCCGCGGCGCCGTAGGAACCGTCGAGGTCGATGCCGGGTATGGACAGGTCACGGTCGGCCGTCGCGCCGGTCGAGAAGATCACGGCGTCGTAGAAGGCGCGCAGATCGTCGAGGTTGAGGTCCGTCGGGTAGTCGACGTTGCCGAACAGGCGGATCTGCGGCTTGTCGAGCACCTGGTGCAGGGCCGTGACGATGCCCTTGATGCGGGGGTGGTCGGGAGCGACGCCGTAGCGGATCAGGCCGAAGGGGGCGGGCATCCGCTCGAATAGGTCGATGGACACACCGCGTTCGGCGGCCACCTCGGATTTGAGCAGGGCGTCGGCGGCGTAGATCCCGGCGGGGCCGGCTCCGACGATGGCTACCCGCAGGGGGCGCGGCATGATCAGGTTCCCTTCGAGTGAAATCAGGCGACTCGTACGGGGAGCCTAATCCGGGGCAGTTCCAGGTCAGTACGCGGGTTCGGTCTATGACCCCATAAGTCGATCTTATGCCCCTGGGAAGTTGTGCTTATGACCCGTCGGGGAGATGCGCAGGTCGCGGGGCTCGCGGCAGGCGGGTGGACACCGGTCATGGGCATGCCCGAGGCTGGGGCCCGGGACCGGGATCATCCCGCTCCACGACGAACCGCCGGCCGGAACCGAGGAGCGACAGCGTGGGTGGACGCGGGGAGACGACGGTCGCGGTGACCGGCGGCAGCGGGTTCGTAGGCAGCCATCTGGTACGGCGTCTGCTGGAACGGGGATACCGGGTCCACACCACCGTGCGTAACATCGCGAACCCGGCGAAGGTACGGCCGCTGTGGGACCTTCAGGAGGCCTTCCCCGACCAACTCACCCTCTTCCAGGCGGACTTGCTGACCGAGGGCTCCTTCGACGAGGCGCTGCGCGGCTGCTCCGTCGTCTTCCACGTCGCCTCGCCGTTCTTCATGCCGGAGAAGATCGAGGACGGCCAACGGGACATGGTGGACCCTGCCCTGCTCGGCACCCGCAACGTCCTGGGCAGCGTGGAGCGGACGCCGACGGTCACGACACTGGTCTTCACCTCGACGGTCGGGGCGATGTTCGGTGACTACGCGGACGTCCTCGACATGGACGGCCAGGTGCTCTCGGAGCGGTACTTCAACACCTCCAGCACGGTGGCCGACAACCCCTACCACTACGCCAAGACCGTCGCCGAACGCGCCGCCTGGGAGGCCGAGGCCGCCCAGGACCGCTGGCGCATGGTCTCGGTCAACCCCGGCCTGGTCCTGGGCCCTTCACTCACCCCGGCGTCGGAGTCCGGCAGCCTGTTCCTGCTCGACGAGCTGTTCAAGGGCTACTTCTGCTACGGCGCCCCGGACTTCAGCTTCACGACGGCGGACGTACGCGATGTGGCCGACGCGCACATAGCGGCGGCGGAGAACCCCGAGGCCGAGGGGCGTTACATCGTCGCGGCCGAGACCATGACGTCCTTCCTCGAGATGTCCCGCATCATCCGCACCCGCCATCCCCGCGACCTCCGCCTGCCGTGCACCGCGCTCCCGCACTGGCCGGTGCGCGTCCTTGGACCCGCCTTCGGCCTGACCCAGAACTACATCCGCAAACACCTCGGCATCCGCTTCCGGGTCGACAACGGCAGGAGCGTGCGCGAACTGGGCATCACCTACCGTCCGATCGAGGAGACCCTCCTGGACCACTACGAGAGCCGGCGCGGCCGACGCGGATGAGTCGTCCCCGGCACGGCCGTGCCCCGGTACGGCGCCCCGGGCCTCACGCGGGCCGGATCACCCGGTGGATCGCCGACTCCCCGGCGCCGTAGATCGACTCCTCGCGGATGGACGATCCCGGGCCCGGCGCGTGGATCATCATGCCGTTGCCCGTGCAGAGGCCGACATGGCTCGCGTTGTCGAAGAAGACGACGAGGTCACCGACCTGGATGTCGGTCACCGCGACCGGCGTCCCCGCGTGGGCCTGTTCCGCCGCGCCACGCGGCAGCGCGACCCCGGCGGCCTTCCACGCGGCCTGGGTGAGGCTGGAGCAGTCGTACGAGTCCGGCCCCATCGCTCCCCAGACACACGGCCTGCCGATCTGCGCGCGGGCGAAGGCGAGCGCCTTCATGGCCTTGCCGCCGTAGGCCGACTCCGGCACGCCGCCCGCGCCGACGGGGGCGGCGAAGGAACCGGTGTCCGTGAGGGCGCCGATGGCGAAGGAACCGGTTGTGTAGGGGGCGGCCGTGACCGTCGGCATGGCTGCCTGCGTGGGCAGGGGAGCGGTCGCGAAGGTCCCGGTGTCGGTGAGGGCGCCGATGGCGAAGGAACCGGTTGTGTAGGGGGCGGCCGTGACCGTCGGCATGGCTGCCTGCGTGGGCAGGGGAGCGGTCGCGAAGGTCCCGGTGTCGGTGAGGGCGCCCATGCCGATGGGCGTGGCCGTCATGTCTGTCCGGACGGGCAGGGAGCCGGTCGCGAAGGAGCCCGTGTCGGTGAGAGGGTCCGCGGCGAACGGGCCCATTGCCGTGCCGGTGACGGTCGGCTGGACGGGCAGGGTGCCGGTGGTGAGGGAGTCCGTCGTGCCGAGGGCCGTCTGCGGGAACCAGGATTCCTGGGCGGCCGGCCGGGACTCGATCGCGGCCGTCGGGGCGCCGCTCGGGGCGGCGTAGCGGCTCAGGAGGTCGCGCGCCGCGGTGAGCTTGCGCTGGTTGCGCCCCTTGGAGTCGGCCGGCGAGGTGGCGCGGCCCGGCCGCGGCCGCGGGCAGCAGTGCGCCTGGGGCCGCCTCCAGCTCCAGCCGCGGCTCGGGTACGGCCGGCAGTGCCGCGACCGGCCGGGCGGTCAGCTCGGCGATGGCACGACCAGGCAACTCCGGCACGGACCGGGTTGGCAACTCCGCGATGGGCCGACCGCTCGACCCGGCGGTCAGCTCCGGCGGCAGAGGCCGGGCGGCCTTCTCCAGTTCACCGCCGGAAAAGCCGCCCCGTGCCGGAGCGGTGCCACGATTCCCGGACGAGCGCTGCTGGGGCATCCGGTCGGCAGGCAGTACGGCGGGCACGGTCGGACCCAACTTCGCCCGCGCCGCGTCGAACCACTGCCGGGTGACCTCGTCGAGTTCGGGATCGGCGCCCCCGCCCGGCCGCTTGCGGAGCGGAACTCCGCGGCCACGGTTCCCCGCGGACATCGCGCGGGTCGCGTTGTAGTTCCCCGTGGCGTTCTCGGCCCGGTCGTAGAGGTTGTCGATCCGCTGCCGAACCTCGTCGCGGCTCTCCGTCGCCATGGGAGACGTACTCCTTCCGTACTCCGCCTACCGAGTTAGCTGTCGGGTTCGGGCGGTCGTTTCCGGAAGGCGTGCCCTACGGCCCTTGCCCTGGTGGGCAGTTGGGCCGATTCACCCCAAAGTCGGTCGGGTCCCCGGCTCCTGCTGCCCCGAAGGGCGCGGACTCGGCGGAGGCCACGCGGTCCGGCGGGGTTCGCCGGGGGAAGCCGTGCGGCCTGGTCGTCAACCTAGCCAACTTGTGTGCCTCGTGTGAAGGTTGACGTGTGAAATGTCCGATACGTATTTGTGATATCCGCCTGGAGGTTCGGTGCGAACGGGGCCTCGGTGACACAGAGCCGTACGACGATCGACGCCGTGTCGTCGGTGGCGCCTTCCCCGGAGGGAGTCGGCGCCCCGTGCCGGTGCCCGCGTTCTCTGTGAGGTTGCGATGAATCTCCGGGGCCGTTGAACACGGTCACCCTCGGGTCCGTATGAGGCGGGGGATTTCCATGCCGAGCCGGCCTCGACCAGACCAGGGGTACTTCCGTGGGACGCAATACGCGCAGACGCCCGACAGGCGCACGACGCGCGACCTTCGCAGCGGTCGCACTGATGCTGGGTGGAGGGGGGTTGATCGCGGCGAACGTCTACGCCTCCGCCACCGAGAGCGGCTCGGACCAGTCGAGCCAGACCGGCCAGGTGCTGGCCGCCGGCGCGACGATCGACTGCCCGGACGTGGGCAGCCGGCTGACCGATGTGCCGGACGGGGCGAGGGAGAGCGTCGACAAGGAACTCGCCCTCCTCGACCAGCAGGTTGCCGCGGCCTATCAGCAACTGCAGCAGTGGGGACAGGCCCAGCAGCAGAACTCCGGGTCCGCCGACGACGCGATCATGAACCCGCTGAAGGAGAAGCGCGACGAGGCCATCGGGCGCATCTCGGACGCCATCGACCAGGTGGGTGACCGCCCGCAGGGTCTGGACGACATGGCGGCGTGCACGCTGCAGCCTTCAGGCAACCAGAGCCAGGGTGGCGGCGACACCGGGCAGGGCGCTCCTAGCCAGAGCCCGGCCGACGGCGGCCAGGGGCAGACCGGGGGCGGTCAGGGCAACGGCGGCCAGGCCGGCAACGGCCCCGTGGTCGCGGACTACGCGGACATCACCTCCGTCCAGCCCAACGTGCAGACCCCGGCCCCGCAGTCCGACGCCTCCCGAGGCACCTTCAGCAGCAGCTGCGGCGTCAACGCCAACGGCGTGTTCAACTCCGACAACGTGATCGTCGCCCCCGGTGTCTCCAACGGCGCCCACCACTTCCACGACTACGTCGGAAACCAGGCCAACAACGCCTTCGCCAGCGACGACGACCTGGCGAACGGCGACACGAGCTGTGTGGACAAGGGCGACAGGTCCACGTACTACTGGCCCGTGCTGCGCCTGCAGAACGGCAAGCAGGAGCGGGACGCCGGCGCCCCCGGCGGCGGAACCGAAGGCAACGCCGGTCAGATCGTCACGCCCAAGCAGGTCACGCTGACCTTCGTGGGCAACCCCCGCAGCAAGGTCACGGAAATGCCGCGCCTGCTGCGCATCATCACCGGCGACGCCAAGGCGTTCGTCAACGGCCCCGCCAACGCCAACGCGTCGTGGAGCTGCACCGGCTTCGAGGACCGGCAGCTGAAGGACAAGTACCCGCTGTGCCCCTCCGGCAGCGACGTCGTGCGCTCCTTCAAATTCCAGAGCTGCTGGGACGGCCGCAACATCGACAGCGCCAACCACCGTACCCATGTGGCGTTCGCCGACGCCGAGGGCAACTGCCCGAACGGGTTCGAGGCCATTCCGCAGCTGGTGCAGCGCATCGTCTACGACGTCGACGCGCCGAGCCTCCAGGACGGCGGGCGGACGGTGCCGCTGTTCGCCGTGGACTCCTTCCCCGAGCAGCTGCACAAGCCGGTCACGGACCACGGTGACTTCATCAACGTCTTCGACGAGGGCCTGATGAAGGAGATGGTCGGCTGCATCAACTCCGGCCGCACCTGCGGTGCCGGCGCCGACCCCGGTCAGGACCCGAGCGGGAACCCCAGCGAGCCGCCGGCCTCCAGCCCGGCCTCGCCCGGCAACGGCGGGGAGCCGGCTCCCGGCGACACCGCGACCGAGCAGCCCTCTCAGGCCCCGGCCGACCCGCCGTCCGCCGAGCCGACGGACGACGCCACGGCGACCGCTCCCGCGAGCGAGCTGCCCCGGGTGTACAGCTCCTCGTCACCCACGCACGCCACATCGGACAAGGGCCACTCCGACAAGGGTGGTTCGCAGAACTCCGGCTCCGGGAAGGGTGGTTCCGCGAAGACCGACTCGGGCACGAGCGGTTCGGACAAGGGTGGTTCGAGCAACAGCGGTTCGGACAAGGCAGGCTCGGGCGGCAGCGCCTCGGGCAAGGGCGACGGCGGTCAGGCGACTCAGCCCGCCGAGATCGGTGAGCCCGCCCAGCCCTCGGCCGAGGGCGCGAACGACCCGTCGGCAGCCGCCGTACAGACCCAGCCGCAGGCCCAGGGCGGACTTGCGGAGACGGGCGCCAACCTGTGGCCCGCCGGGATCGGCGCGCTGCTGGTGATCGCGGGCTTCGTGGTGCTGCGCCGGATGGGACGCCGTTCCATGTGACGTCCGCCGCGGACGGTCGGCCGTCGCGGTCCGGGTGCCCCTTCGCGCACCCGGACGGCGACGGCCCTGCCGTTTCCGCGGACCCGATCGTGCGGGGCTCAGGCCACGCGCAGCGTGTGCTTGGCGAGTTCGTACGCCGGGAGCATCGCCTCGTGCTCCTCCGTGTCCATCCCGCCGAGGTGCAGCACGACCGGGCCGTCCGGGGTGCTGACGGCGAGGGCGCGTTCCTTCTTCACCTCGTCCAGGAGCTTGCTGGTGTAGAGGTACTCCACTTCGACGCCGGAGAGGTCGCCCGCCTTGAACGTGCGGTACTTCTCCTTGCTCGTGTTGTCCTCGGCCGCCACGAAGGCCCGCAGCACGGTGCGTGCGTCGGCGTCGGCCGGGGAGCCGGTCCACACGCGCAGGAAGCCGATGTGCCCGGCGGGCTTGGCATCGATCTCGCACGCGGCGGTGACGGGACCCTGGTGGAGGATGGCGTCGGCGACCTCCTGCGCGAACTCGTCGTCGGCGCCGCCCGAACCGCCCGAAGCCGCACCGGAGTCGACCGCCTTGGCCTTCCAGCCCTTGGCGATGTCGAAGGTGACCGGCAGCTCACAGGCCGAGCCGGCGGCGCCGATGGTGCCACCGCTCTTGGCCGCCGTACCCGTCGCGCCCGCCCCGCCCGTCGCCCCTTCGGCCTGAGCCGTCGCCGAAGCCTTCGGGTCCTCCTCCGGCGACTCGCCGCAACCCGTCAGCACACCCGCCAGCAACAGCACGGGCGCCAGTCCGCCCTGCACGGTCCCCATCGTGATCCGCAACACCGTCTCCCACCCCATCGATCCAGGTGGGACACTGTATCCGAGGGCACCGACAGCGCCGTACGAGTCCCGGGGCAGGCGTCGGAGAGCACGGTCTCCACCGCCGTTTGCGGACGGCAGGGCCGCCACGGCAGGGTTCGGGGCGTGGCTACCTTGCTGATCGTTCATCACACGCCGTCGCCCAACTGCCAGGCGATGCTGGAGGCCGTCGTGTCCGGTGCGACGACGCCCGAGATCGAGGGCGTACGGGTCGTGCGGCGAGCGGCGCTGTCGGCGACCGCGTCCGACGTGCTCGCCGCCGACGGCTATCTGCTCGGCACACCGGCGAACCTCGGCTATATGTCCGGCGCCCTCAAGCATTTCTTCGACCAGGTCTACTACCCCTGCCTGGACGAGACCCGGGGCCGGCCCTTCGGCTACTACGTGCACGGAGGCAACGACGTCACGGGAGCCGCAAGGGGGATCGAGTCGATCACCACGGGCCTCGGCTGGCGGCGTACGGCGGACGCGGTGACCGTGACCGGTGAGCCCGCCAAGTCCGACATCGAGGCGTGCTGGGAACTGGGCGCGACCATCGCGGCGGGACTGATGTCCGAGGACTGACGAGCCGCGTCCAGGCGGTCGTTACCGCATCCGGGTGGTAGCGCGTCCGCCTCTCGGCCGAACGGAGTGGCCGAGGCGGGCACAAGCACACGGGCCATCGATAATCACCGCTCATGCAGCTGGTGAATCCACGGCGTTCCCCGCGGCGGCCGCCGGTGGCCGTCACGGGTCTGGGGCTGGTCACTCCGGCCGGTGTCGGCAGGGACGAGGCCTGGGCGGGCCTGTGTGCCGGGATCTCCACCGCCTCGGCCGACCCGGGCCTCGACGGGCTGCCCGTCGCCTTCTCCTGCCGGGTTCCGGACGTCGACGTACGCACCCTGCTGGGGCACCGGCTCAGCCGCCGCCTCGACCGCTTCACCACCTTCGCGCTGCTCGCCGCCCGGGAGGCCGTGGCCGACGCCGGGCTCCGCCCGGAGGACTGGGACGGGGCGCGCGTGGGCGTCGTGATGGGCGTCGGCACCGGGTCCATGCAGAGCTGGCAGGCCGAGTTCGACCGGCTCGCGGACCTGGAGCCGGAACGGATCTCGCCCCTCGCCCTGCCCCGCAGCGTGCCCAACATGGCCGCGGCCGAGATCGCGCTCGACCTCGGCGCGACCGGCCCCAACATGGCGGTCAGCACGGCGTGTGCCTCGGGCACCAGCGCCATCGGCCTGGCCCGCGACTGGCTGCTGTCCGGTCACTGCGACCTCGTACTCGCCGGGGGCAGCGAGTCGGCCCGGCTGCGGATGACCGCCGCCTGTTTCGCCCAGATGCGGGCCCTGTCCCGCCGGGCGGGCGAGCCGCGTGCCGCGTCGCGCCCGTTCGACCGGGACCGCGACGGATTCGTGCTCGGCGAAGGGGCCGCGGTCCTCGTCCTGGAGCGCACGGAGGACGCCCGCGCCCGGGGCGTACGCCCGCAGGCCCTGCTGTCGGGCTTCGGCGCGTCCTGCGACGCCCACCACTTCACCTCCCCGCACCCCGACGGCGACGGCGCGGCACGCGCCATCAGCGGCGCACTGACCGACGCCGGACTGGCCCCCGAGGACATCGATCACATCAATGCGCACGGCACCTCCACCCCGCAGGGAGACACGGCCGAACACAACGCGCTCCGCCAGGTCTTCCGGCGGCCGCCGCCCGTCACCGCTGTCAAGGGCACCATCGGCCATGCCATCGGCGGCGCCGGTGCCATCGAGGCGGCCTGTACCGTGCTGACGCTCCGGCACCAGGTCATCCCGCCCACCGCCAACCTCGACACACTCGACCCGGCCATGGACCTGGACGTCGTGGCCAAGGCGCCCCGGCAGCACCGGATGGAGCACGCGGTGAGCAACTCCTTCGGATTCGGCGGGCAGAACGCCGTACTCGCCTTCACCGCCGCCGGCCAGTGTGCGCCTACCTGATCCTCCGGTACCGGTCTAGGCCCAGCGCATGCCGAGGTCGGTCAGCTGCCGTACCCGTTCGGGGGTGAGCGTGGCGGCGCGGCTGCGCTGGTTGCTGATCCAGGCGCCGAGCTTGACCTGGCGGTCCTCGCCGGAGCCGACGGTGACGGTCTCCACGTGCTTGCGCGGGACGCCGAGGTGGCCCTCGCGCTCGAAGAACTGCGTGGCGGCGGCCAGATTGACCGCCCATGTGGCGGCGTGCGGCACACGTGGCTTCGGCCGTTCCTCCGCGGCGGCGGGCTCGATGCCCAGCACGTGTTCGCACAGCCACTGCTGACCGACGGTCAGCCCGTCCCAGCCGAGGCGCTGTGCGCCCACCCACCGGCCGAGGTCCTCTCCCTGCCGTACGGCCTCACCCGCGGCGGTGGGCAGCTGTCCGCCCTCCTCCAGGTGGAGCCGGGTGAGATGGAAGCGGCGTTGCCACTCCACCGGCCAGGCGGGGCACCAGGCGGGGTCGATCTCGTCGAGCTGCTCGCGGCGCTCCTCGGACAGCGCACCCGCCGCCGGCGTCACCGTCGCGTCCTCCTCCGGCCGCTCCGCGTCCTCGGCCGCCCTCCGGGCGGCGGCGCGCTGGTTCTTCAGCCAGATACCGACCCTGAACCCCTGGTGCGTGGCGTCATGGGGCGCCAGCAGGTGCCCGTGCTCGGCCGCCCACGCGCGGGCGGCGGTGAGCCCCTCCTCCCAGGCGAGGTCGAAGTGGGACCAGACCATGCCGAGCCGCTCGAGCAGACGGGCGCGGTCGTCGTCGAGGGTGCCGCGGGCACGGAAGCGGCGGGCGTCGGCGATCCACTGCCCGAGCGGGAACCCGGCGAGCGAGACCGGCCACCTCTCTTTCTCCGCCTCCTCGCCCCCGGGCACCCGGAACGTGAACGGCACCCGGAGATCGCCGTGCACGCGCGCGTAGAGACCGGCCGCCTCCACGCCGCGCCGCCAGTGCGCGTGCTCCGGGTTGATCACCCGCAGTTCGATGAAGGCGGCCAGCCGGGCCGGATCACGCGGAGTGGAGAACTTCAGCAGGGCCCTGGCGGGGGCGCTCACGCCCGGGAGTTCCGCGTCGCCGTGCTCCTCGCCCGCGCCGCCCACGTTGCGGCCCTTGGGGGAGTGGCTGGGCACCTGCGGCTCCGCCAGACGCTCCACGATCCGAGCGTCATGGGCGCGCAGCGCCTCCAGGAGCCGGGCAAGGCCCGCATAGGCCCGGCTGGTGAGCATGTTGTCGGGGGTCTCGCCCGGCCCGAGCAGCACCGGCACCACCAGTGACGCCGTCTTGCCCTCACCGGGCCGGATGCGCAGCGCGCGCCCCACGGCCTGCACGAGGTCGGGCATGGAGCCGCGGACGTCGGCGAAGTACACCGAGTCGCAGTGCTTGGTGTCGACGCCCTCGCCGAGCACCCGCACCGAGCTCAGGAACGCCCTGTCGGCCCGGCCGCCGAGACGGGCGAAGTCGTCCAGGACCCGGCGCCGGTGCTGGGGCGCGTGGTCGCCGCACAGCCAGTCGGCCCACACCGTGCGCGGGTAGCGGCCCGGCTCGGCCGTGTGCAGCTGTGCCGCGACCGCAGGCAGACCGGCCGCGAAGGCCTCGGCCTCCCGCACGAGGTGGTGGAACACGAGAGTGCGCCGCAGCCCCTCCTCGCCGGCCGCCTTCACCAGCGCTGCCTGCAGCGCGGCGAGCCGGGCCCCGCGCATCTCGTCGGTGCGGCCCTCCATGCCGAGCAGCTGGGCGGCCTGCAGCTGGGTGTCGGTGACGTCGACGCACACGACCTGGTACGGCGCGCAGATCCCCCGGTCGATCGCCGCCGACAGCGTCAGTGTGTGGCAGCGGGCGCCGAAGGGGCCGTCCGGGTCGTCGTCCATGGAGGCGACCAGTTCACCGGGCACCCCCTGCTCCTGCTGGTCCTCCTCCGGCTGCCACAGCCGGGGCGTCGCGGTCATGTACAGCCGTCGCAGCGACGGGATCCTCGCGTTGTCGTGCACGACCGCCCACGGCTTGCCGATCCGCCCCGAGGTCCGGTGCGCCTCGTCGACCACGATCAGATCCCAGCCCGGCAGACCGGCGGCGTGCGCCCGCTCCAGCGTGCCAAGCCCGAGGGAGGCGTACGTCGCGAAGACCGTGACCTTGTCGAAGGGGCGCACCCAGGCGACCAGTTCCTCCGCGTCCGTGGTGTTGGGGAACACCGCCTGCTCGCCACGGAGCGAGGACACCCCGATCATCGGCCCCCGGCGGCCGCCCGCACGCCACGCCTCCTCGGTCTGGGCGAGGAGGTCGAGCGACGGCACCAGCACCAGCACCTGGCCCGCCCGGAGCTCCTCGGCACCACGGACCGCCACGAGGGTCTTCCCGGACCCGGTCGCCATGACCACCTGGGTCCTGAGCCCACGCGGGGGCAGGGACGCTCCTGCCGGCGGTTGGAGTGCGCGTACCACCGCGTCCACGGCTTCGCGCTGGTGGGGGCGTAGTCTCACGCAAGCGACCATAGTCCACCGGACACCGACACATCGGGCCGCGTCGGCGAGGCCGACGAGGCCCGTGGTGTGGAGAGCGAAGGGGCTGGATCCAGGAGGTTCGAGGCGGCAGGTCCTAGGTGGAGCGCCGGTTCCTCGGATGGTGCGCGCCGCCGTGTCGTGCCGTGTGGCCGGCCGCCGGTGCGGCGGCCGCGGTGCGGCTGCCGGGGGTGATCTGCGCCGAGAACGCCTGGAGGGCGGCCGAGCTGTTGGGCGGCAGCACCGCCATCAGCCCGAGGTCCTGCGCCCGCGCCAGCGCCGGGGCCGCCTCGCTGCCCTCGGGCACGAAGGCCAGCCGCACATGCCCGTCGCCGGAGCCGCGCCGGTCCACCGGAGCGACGGCGCCATGAGTACCGTCGGGGAGGGTCACCCACAGCTGGAAGTCGTCGTACCGGACGAAGTCCGCGCCCTTGACCGGCCACGGGTAGTGGTGCTCGCCGGGCACCTTGGGCAGGATCCCCTGGTGGTTGCCGCGGCTCATCGGCACGCACGCGTTGAAGAGGGAGTCGGTCCACGCCTCGACGCCGTCGGCGTCCCTGACGGGCGTGCGCAGCAGTTCCTCCGCCTCCTCGTAGCCCAGGTCCCGCAGTGCGGGCAGGGTCAGCGGGAAGGCGTCGACGAGTTCGGCGGCCTCCCGCCGGAGCCGGTCGACCTTCACCGGTTCCGCGCAGAACTGCATGCTCCACTCGATGCCCACCCGGGCGCGGTACATCCGCCAGCCGCTGTTCCCCTTGACCCAGAGGCTGCCGCCGTGGTGCATCTCCCAGTGCTCCGGGGCGGTCGGCCGCGGACCGTAGGGCAGGTCGTCGTCGCTCACCTCACGCAGGATCTGCTGCGCGGCCCGCTTGGCCGCGCGGAAGAAGGAGGACTCGAAGCGCTTGGGATGCTCGACCAGACGTATGCGCCACGGATGGTTCTCCGACTCGACTCCGCCGAGCGGGAGCGTGACCGGTTTCCGGGACCTCCCTCGCGTGGGAGCGACGGTCATGGCTTGCCTCCTCGAGCCGACCGCGGACCCGCGTCCGGCCCGCGGCGCGAACTACCCCTGACTTCATGGTGCTCCCGGAAAACGGGGACGTCGACCCGAACGGAGCAGTTCGGCGTGCGCCGCTCAGCAGACCGGCTGACCGATGCCGATCATGTTCCCCTCACTGTCCCGGAACCAGGCGCCGCGTTCACCCCGCGCGCCCTTGCTCGGGTAGTTCCCCTCGATCTCGGCGATCCCGTCCCTCGTCCGGAGCCCCGGCAGATCCACCTCCTCGAACACCACCCCGCGCCGCCTCAGTTCCGACACGACGGCCTCGATGTCGTCGACCTCCCACGCCATCTGGGTGAACGTGCCGGGCGAAGCGCCTGCCGACCGGAACACCACGAAGTCCACGCCTCCGCACCGGTACAGCAGCCCGCCGGGCCGTTCGTCGACGGGCTCGAGGCCGAGCTTCTCGGCGTAGAAGCGCCGCGCCCGGTCCAGGTCCGCGGCGGGCAGCCGGGTCGCCACGCGCCCTTCGGCCAGAGGGTTTCTGCCGTCCTGGCTCATACCGCCATCCGTGTCTCGGATCCCGGCGCGGAAGGGGCTGGCCGGGGTGTGTTGGTAACCCGGCTGGGCGGCCCGGATGGTGTGCTTCGGGGGCCTGACTGACGGTGGTTCATGTCGGGGCCGGGTGATTCCAGCTGATGGAGTGTCGGCTGCCCGGGCCACGGCGGAAGGACTCCCACATGCGTTCTGCCCGCATGATCATGGCCACGGCGGCCGCGACCGCCGCCCTCGCGATCGCCGCTCCAGTGGCCCTTGCCTCCGGAGGTGACGAAAGCCATGACGACTCCTCCTACAGCAAGGAGGACAGCGATTCGCACGGCAAGGGCGACTCCCAGAGCAAGGGTGACTCTCACGGCAAAGGCGATTCTTACAGCAAGGAGGACGAGGACGACGGCAGCCGCGACGAGCCACGCGGCGGTATGCACACGGGTGGCGGTGCGCTCACCATGCTGAGCGCCGACGACAGGAGCTCGGACGGCGACAACAGCAAGTACGACCCCGAGACCTACAAGAACAAGGACTCCGACAACAACAGCGACGAGGGGTCGGACAGCGACCGCGGCGGCAAGGACTCGTGGGGCGACGACTCCGACAAGCCCAGTGGCGGCATGCACACCGGAGGCGGCGGCCTCGCCGCGCCGGGCGGCGTCACCACGGGCGGGGTGGCGGTCCTGGCCGTCGGTGCCACCGGCCTGTACGCGCTGCGCCGCAAGCGCGTCGCCGAGTAGGCCTCCTGACCCGCGTCCGACCGAGCCGAGGCCGCCGCCGTGTGCGCACCGTGCCGGCGGCCGGCTTCCCCTTCGCCGTGACCACCGTGCTGCCGTGACCTAGTGAGGTGGAGTCCGATGGCAGCTTCTCCGTCCGCGACCCCCGGCGAGCCGGAGCCGGCCGAACCGGACGCCCGCTCCGGCATGCGCATGGTGATGTGGGGTGTCGCGATCCTGCTCCTGGCCGCCGGCGCGATCGGCGGCCATGGCAGGCCGACCGACGCCTCGCAGGCCGGAGGGTCCTCGCCCACCGCCCACCCGGTCGGCAAACACCTGCCCCGCTCCTCGCCGACGCGCCTGCTCATCCCGAAGATTGACGTGGACGCACCCTTCACCACCCTCACCATCGGCCCGTCGGGACAGCTCCTGCCACCGCCCGGCGGCGATGTGAACCTCGTCGGCTGGTACGCCAAGGGAGTCTCGCCCGGAGAGGCGGGCACCGCCATCATCGCCGGGCACGTCGACACGACCACGTCCGCCGCCGTCTTCGCCGACCTCGGCGAGCTCGAGGCCGGGGACCACTTCTCGGTGGCACGGGCCGACGGGAAGAACGCGACCTTCGTGGTCGACAGCGCCGAGACCTTCGAGAAGGACCAGTTCCCCAGCCACCGGGTGTACGGCGACACGCCCCGCGCCGAGGCGCGCCTCATCACCTGCGCGGGGGACTACGACCGTTCGGTCGGGGACTACACCGAGAACCTCGTCGTCTTCGCCCACCTCGTCTGACCGTCCGCCCCCCGACCACCCGCCCCGCGCCCGCCCCGTCCCCAAGGACGGCGGGCCGGGGCGGTCGCTTTTGTTCGGGTGGTCGAACTTTGAATGCCGCAGACGCCCCAGAAAAGCCAGCAAAGGGTTCCGTTCCGGACAGTCGAAAATACTCGTTGAATGGTTGAACGTGCTGTGACGGTTGTGCGTAATCCATGGCGTGACCAGGAATCCCGTAACCGTCACCGTGGCATATCACGTGATGCCGGGCCGTGAGGCCGACTTCCATGCCTGGGGGTGGGCCGTGCTGCGCGCGGGTGGCGGTCAGCCGGGGTTCCTCGGAGGGGGTGTGCTCGTCGACGGAGGCGCGGAGTGGCATGTGGTCTACCGCTTCCGCACTTCCAACGATGCCCGGACCTGGGAGAACTCCACGTCGTGGGCCCAGTGGTCGGCACGGGTCGACGGGCTGGCGCGGGAGACCGGACGCCGGGTCACGGAGGGGTCCAAGACCTGGTTCGACTCCCAGACCGCCCGGAATCCGGCGCCGGAGGCACCCCGCCCGCCACCGAAATGGAAACTGTGGTTCGTGAATATGAGCGCGGTTTTCCCGCCGGTTCTCTTATTCAATCTGATAGCGCTCCCCTATCTCGGCGGCCTCACCCCGCTCATCCGCACGCTGGCGCTCTGTCTGTGCGTGACGGCGATCGTCACCTGGATTCTGATGCCGCGACTTCAGCGTTTCTTCAAGAAATGGCTGTATCCGCCGCTGCAGGCATTGCGCGGCCGGCACAAACGCCGTACCGCCCAGGCCCGAGAACGACGCAAGGGAGGTGAGCGGGTGAAGACCCTGCTCATCGACAATTACGACTCGTACACGTACAACCTGTTCCAGCTGATCGCCGACGTGAACGGCGAGGAACCGGTGGTCGTCCTCAACGACACCCCGGCCGGTGACCTCCCCGACCTGCGCGGTTTCGACAACATCGTGGTGTCGCCGGGGCCGGGACACCCCGCCGAGCCACGGGACTTCGGGATCGCCGCCCAGGTCGTCGCGCAGGCCCCGATCCCCGTGCTCGGCGTCTGCCTGGGCCACCAGGGCATCGCGGCGGGGGAAGGAGCCCGCGTGGAGCCCGCGCCACAGCCCCGGCACGGGCACCTCACCGCGGTACGGCACGACGGCCAGGGCCTGTTCCAAGGACTCCCGCAGAACTTCACCGCCGTGCGCTACCACTCGCTGGCCGTCGCCGAGCCACTGCCCGACACCCTCCAGGCCACGGCCTGGGCCGAGGACGGGGTCCTCATGGGCCTGCGGCACCGCACCCGGCCCCTGTGGGGCGTGCAGTTCCACCCCGAGTCCGTGCTCACCGACCACGGCCACCGCCTGCTGATGAACTTCCGCAACCTCACGGCGGAACGCACCCACAGGACCCGTACGAAGAACACCACGATCACCCCGACCGCCGCGGCGATCCCCCGCCCCCGCCGGTCCGTCGTCCCCGCCTACCGGCTGCACCACCGCAGCATCGCCACCGCCGTCGACACCGAGGCGGCCTTCACCCGGCTCCACGCCGAGGCGCCGAGGGCCTTCTGGCTCGACAGCTCCCTCGTCGAACAGGGCCGCTCCCGCTTCTCGTTCTTAGGAGACGGCTCCGGTCCGCTCAGCGAGTTCGTGCGGTACGACGTCGACGCCGGCATCTGCGAGGTCGAACGGCCCGGACGCCCGCCGCGCAAGGTCCGGGCGAGCGTATTCGACTACCTGAAAAGGCAGTTGGCGACCCGGCAGGTCGACGGCACCGGGCTGCCCTTCGACTTCACCGGCGGATACGTCGGCTACTTCGGCTACGAGACGAAGGCCGACTGCGGCTCCCCCAACCGCCACCGGGCCCGAACCCCCGACGCCTGCTGGCTGTTCGCCGACCGGCTGGTCGTCGTGGACCACGAGGAGGAGACCACCTACGCCGTCTGTCTGACCGAGGACACCCCACAGGCCGCGCGCGAGGCCGAGGACTGGCTCGACCAGACCCTCGCCCAGCTCACCTTCGTGGCCTCCGACCCGGCCGCCGCAACCGCACCGGCCGTCCCCTACGCCCGCGCCGCCGAACCCTGGCTGGTGCGCGACCGGGCCACCTACCTCGCGGACATCGAGGCGTGCCAACGGGAACTGCGGGCGGGCACCAGCTACGAGCTCTGCCTCACCAACGCCGCCCGGCTCCCGGCACCGTACGACCCGTACGACTTCTACCGGGTGCTGCGGCGCGTCAACCCGGCGCCGTACGCCGCCTTCCTGCGCTTCGGGGAACTCGACGTGGCCGGCTCCTCGCCCGAGCGCTTCCTGCGGATCACCCCGGACGGCATCGCACAGGCCAAGCCGATCAAGGGCACCGCCGCCCGCGGCGTCACCCCGGAGGAGGACGACAGCCTGCGGGACGCGCTGGCCACGGACGACAAGACCCGTGCCGAGAACCTGATGATCGTCGACCTGCTCCGCAACGACCTGGGCCGGGTCTGCGAGACCGGAACGGTACGGGTCCCGCGGCTCATGGCCACCGAGACCTACGCCACCGTGCACCAGCTGGTGTCCACCGTCGAGGGACGGCTGCGCGAGGGCACCGCCGCCGTGGACTGCGTACGCGCCTGCTTCCCCGGCGGCTCCATGACCGGCGCACCCAAGCTCCGCACCATGGAGATCATCGACGCGCTGGAGACCGAGGCCCGCGGTGTGTACTCCGGCGCCCTCGGCTACTTCGGCTGCGGCGGCGGCGCCGACCTCGGCATCGTCATCCGCACCGCCGTGTTCAGCGGCGGCCGGATGCACCTCGGGGCAGGCGGCGCGATCGTCCTCGACTCCGACCCGGCCGCCGAGTACGACGAGATGCTGCTCAAAGCCGCCGCGCCGATGCGCGCCCACCGGGAACACAGCTCGGTCCCGGCCCCCGAACAGGAGCGGACCCGATGACAACACCGCAGCCCACCCTGAGCCCCACCGACACCGGCGCGCCCGAAAACCTGGCCGCCCACCTCGCCGAGCTCGCCGAGCGGCGCGGGTGGACCGGGCGGCCCGCCTTCCACCAGGGCCAGGGCTCCTGGACCCACGCCGAGGTGCACGACCTCGCCGCCCGCGCGGCCACCGTGCTCGCCGGACACGGCGTCGGACCCGGCGACCGGGTACTGCTCGCCCTGCCCGACTCCATCGCCTGGGTGACGGCCTTCCTCGCCACCGCCCGCCTCGGCGCTGTCGCCGTCCTGGTCAACCCCGAACTCACCCCGCCCGAGCTGGAGTTCATGGCCGACGACACCGAGGCCGCGCTTCACGAGCTCCAGCAGTTCCGGTTCCACCTTGGCCTCCTGAGCGGCGGCCACGGCAGCGCCGTGCAGGGCACCCATTGCTCCGGAAACGGCGGGGGTGACTTTCTTGAGGGCGACGCGGGCGGGGGAGATGCGTGTTGCCATGCCGCAACTCTGTATGCGGAAAGGGGGAAGCGAGCGGGGATGCGGAAAACCAGAAATGCCGAAGTGCTTTCGGTGAGCCCGGTGAGAGGCCGGGCGGAGTAGCTTGAGGGCATGTACGCCACGCGAGCCACCCGGCATCTGCAGGCGCCCCCGGCCGTCGTCTACCGGGCCCTTACCGACCCGGACGCGGTCGCCGCCTGGCGCGTGCCCGACGGCATGACCGCCCACGTCCACGCGTTCGACGCCCGCGAAGGCGGCGCCTTCCGTGTCTCCCTCGTCTACGACGAACCCGGCACCCCCGGAAAGTCCGGCGGACGCACGGACACGTACCGAGGGCACTTCGCGCGCCTGGTACCGGACCGACTGGTCGTCGAGGAGAGCGAGTTCGAGTCGGACGACGACGCCCTGCGCCGCCCGATGACCCTGACCACCTCGCTGACCCGTGCCGACGGCGGCGGGACGGACGTCGTCATGGTGCACGACGGGATCCCCGACGAGATCCCCCGGGCGGACAATGAGCTCGGTACCCGCATGGCCCTCGACAAGCTTGCCCGGCTGGTCGAGCGGACCGGGCCGGCGGCCAACGCCTGACCTGGAGCAGGCCGGTTGACCCGGGCGAGGCCCGGGAGCCGGCCCCCCGTGCCGGGGACGGGCTCCGTCGTGCGTGCTCAGGCTTCCCGGTGCGGGTGGTACGGCCGGGGCAGGCGCATGCCACGGTCGGCCATGATCTGCCGTACGCGATTGGGGTAGTCGGTGATGATGCCGTCGACGCCGAAGTCCATCAGCGCCTCCACGGTGGCCAGGTCGTCGCAGGTCCAGGGCACGACCTTGAGACCCCGGGCGTGTGCCTCGGCGACCATGGCGGCGTCCGAGTAGAAGCGGAAGCCCGGGTCGCCGACCTTGCCGCTCTGCGGGAAGCCGTAGTTGGGGGAGAGGGTCGTGACACCCGGGATCGTGGCGGCGGCCCTGCCGAAGTCACCGTCGTGGTCGTCCGCGTCGATCCCGCCGAGCCACGGCGAGGCACCGGGCCGACCGACCTGCAGGAAGTCGTAGTTGGTCAGAGCCACCAGGGGCCACCTGGGGGCGAGCCGGAGCATCACCTTCAGGGCACCCCAGTCGAAGGACTGGATGGTGACCTGGTTCTCGATGCCCGAGCGGTGGATCTCCTCGTACACCCGGCGGACGAACAGCTCGCGCGGCGCGGTCTGTTCGGGCTCGCCGGCCTCGACCCTCGTCTCGATGTTCAGCTTGACCTGTTTGGCGTGACAGCTCTTGACCGGGCCCGCGCTACAGGTTCAGGGTCCTCATGCCGGCCTCGTTGTAGCGCTCGCCCGACACCTGGGGGAGTTCGGCGTCGATGCGGGACAGGTCTTCCTCGGTCAGTTCGACATCGACCGCCGCCGCGTTCTGCTCCAGGTAGGTGCGTCGCTTGGTGCCCGGGATCGGGACCAGGTGGTCGCCCTGTGCCAGGACCCAGGCGATCGCCAGCTGTGCCGGGGTCACGTCCTTCTCGGCGGCGATCTCCTTCACCTTCGCGGCGAGCCGGAGGTTGGCGTCCAGGTTGTCGCCGGTGAAGCGCGGACCGGTGCGGCGGAAGTCACCCTCGTCGAGGTCCTCGGGGGAGGAGAACCGGCCCGCGAGGAAGCCGCGGCCCAGTGGCGAGTAGGGGACGAACCCGATCCCGAGTTCCCGGCACGTGGGCAGCACCTCGGCCTCCGGGTCCCGCGTCCACAGCGAGTACTCGGTCTGCAGCGCCGTGATCGGGTGGACGGCGTTCGCGCGGCGGAGGGTCTCCGGCCCGGCCTCGCTCAGGCCGATGTGACGGATCTTGCCCTCCGCGACCAGCTCCCCGAGGGCGCCGACGGTCTCCTCGATCGGCACTTCGGGGTCGACGCGGTGCTGGTAGTAGAGGTCGATGTAGTCGGTCCCGAGCCGCTTGAGCGAGCCGTGGACCGAGCTGCGTACATGCTCTGCGGAGCCGTCCTGCCGGCCGACGGTGCTCATGTCGCCCGGAACGGCGTCGTCCATCCGGTAGTTGAACTTGGTGGCGATGACGTACTCGTCGCGATGTCCCTTGATCGCCTCGCCGACCAGGCTCTCGTTGGTGAGCGGCCCGTACAGCTGCGCGGTGTCGAGGAAGTCGACGCCCAGTTCGAGTGCGCGCCGGATGGTCCTGATGCCCTCGTCATGATCGGTGGAGCCGTAGAACGCGGACATGCCCATGCAGCCGAGGCCGATGGCGGATACCCGGAGGTCTCGCAGAGTGCGCTGTTCCATGGGAGTCCCAGCCTTTCCTTGCGAAATCGATCGTCGTGCCGTTACGTCCGGGACGTTAGGACTTGGAGTGCTCTCGAAGTCAAGGCGAGGGTTCGCGGTGTTCGTGCGCAAAGACGCCTGAGTGCTGGTGCACCTCTGTGGCCACGTTCCTCCACGGTGTCCCACCGGTCGATCGGACCCGATCGGCCGGACGGCGCTGCCGGACGAGACCGGATGGCGCAGCCATGTGAGTTCTGCGCATATGTGGGATGAATGGGATCATTGAGCGGGAAAGCGCTGCCCATGGCCTGATGGACGGGGTGGTGAGCGCAGTGGCCGCAGTCGATGAGAACGAGGAGGGATCGGCGACCGACGCGTACGTCGATCCCCTGGGAGAACCGTTTCTTCAGACGCGGTTCGCCCTCCCGACGGTGCCTGCCACCTTCCTGCGGCGCGAGCGCCTGGCGGGCCATCTCGACCAGGCGCTGCACACGCCCCTGACGGTCGTCAACGGGGCGGCCGGTGCCGGCAAGACCCTGCTGGTCGCCGACTGGGCCGCGGGCCTCGACGAGACGGTCGCCTGGCTCACCAACGACGCGGGCGACCAGGGCCCCGGCATGTTCTGGGCCTATCTGCTGCAGGCCCTGCGCGCCGTCGGCGTGCCGGTGTCCGGCGAGGTCGGCTGCCCGGCGGACGCGACCCGGGTGGACCACAAGCTCCTGGCGCGGCTCGCCGCCGAGCTGAGCGGCCGTGAGCGCCCGGTGATCGTCGTGCTCGACGAGTACGACCACGTGAGCGCGCCGGAGATCGCGGACCAGCTGGAATTCGTCCTGCACCACGCGGGGAGCGGCATGCGGCTGGTCCTGGTCACCCGCACCGAACCGCTGCTGCCGCTGCACCGCTACCGGGCTGCGGACGCCATGACCGAGATCCGCAACGCCGAGCTCGCCTTCACCCCCGAGGAGGCGGCCACCCTGCTGGAGCTGCACGGTCTGACCCTGCCCGTGGAGGCCGCAGGCTCCCTCGTGGACCGCACCCGGGGATGGGCCGCGGGGCTGCGCCTGTGCGCCCTGGCCGCCCAGGAGAGCCCCGATCCCGCGACGTACCTGAAGGAGTTCGAGGCCGACCGCAGCGCGGTCGCCGACTTCCTCCTCGCGGAGGTGCTCAGACAGCAGACGGACCGGACACAGGACCTCCTGCTGCGCGTCAGCGTCCTGGACCGGTTCTGTCCCGACCTCGCCGATGCACTGACCGGGCAGGCCGGTGCCGCGCCCGTCCTGGCCGAGCTGCACCGCCAGAACGCCTTCGTCGAGCACCTCGGACACACCTGGTACCGGCTCCACCCGCTGTTCGCGGAGATCCTCAGGGCCCATCTGCGGGCGCGTTCGCCCGGCCTGGAACCGGAACTCCACCGGCGGGCGGCACAGTGGCTGCGCGGCTCCGGCTCCCTGCCGGAGACCCTCGCCCATGGCGCGGCCGCGGGCGACTGGGAGTTCACCGCGGGCGCCCTCGTCGACGACCTGGCCATCGGGCAGCTCTTCACCGGCCTGCGCTGCGACGACCTGACCGAACTGTTCTCCCGGATGGGACCGGAGACCATCAGCCCCGCGGCGGAGCTGGTCCGCGCCGCGCGCGATCTGTCCCGGCACGACCTCGACCGGGGCCTGACCCATCTGCGCCAGGCCGAGGAGCGGCTCGCCGCGGGCGGGTCCGATCTGACGGCGTGGCTGAGCTGTGCGCTGCTGGAGGCCCTGGCGGCCCGGCTCACGGGTTCTCCCGGCAAGGCCGAGAAGGCCGTGGAGACGGCCGCGGAACTGCGCCACGAGATACCCGCCCACCTGCTGGAGAAGCACCCCGAGCTCACCGCCCTGCTGCTGACGCACCTGGGTTCGGCGCGCCTGTGGGCCGGGCGCTTCGACGACGCGTGCGCCGCCCTGTCCTCGGTGGTCGGCGGGCCCGGCGGAGCCTCGACGGCGCTGCCCCGGGAGGAGTCCCTGGGCCATCTGGCACTGATCGACTACCTCAACGGCTGGCCCGGCCGGGCCGAGCGCAAGGCCCTGGCGGCGATGGCGGAGACGGAGCGGGTCGGCCTGCCCCAGCCGTCCGGCTGCGGTATCGGGCGGCTGGTCCTGGCCGCCGTGGCCGTCGACCGTGACGAACTCGTCCGGGCCCAGGCGTTCCTCGACGAGGCGGCCGATGCCAGCCCCGACATCCAGGACCCGGTGACCGCGGCGGGCCGGTCCATCGCGGCGGCGCGTCTGCTGCTGGCCCGGGGAGACGCCCAGGCCGCGGTGGCGGCGGCCGACCCCGCCGTTCCCGCCGACGTTCCCTCGCCCTGGGCAAGGGGCCACGCGGCGCTCATCACGTCCGCCGCCCACCTCGCCGAAGGACGGCCCGACAGCGCCGCGGAGGTGCTGGAGCAGGTGCCCTACGACGAGCAGCCGGCGTGCGCCGTTCAGGTGGCGCGCGTCCATCTCGCCGCGGGACACCGCAGGGAGGCGATCGATCTGCTCGACCGTCTGTGCACCAAGGGCCGGGCCGGTCCCGCGGTCACCGTCCCGGCCGCACTGGTACGCGCCCAGGCCGCCGACGAGGAGGGGGACAGCGACACCGCCCGCAGACTCGTCGCCCAGGCACTCCGGGAGGCCCGGCGGGAGCGGCTGCGGCGGCCGTTCCTCGAAGCCGGACCACGCGTCCGGCGGCTCCTGTGCACGGCCCCGCTCCAGGGACTGACCGAGG
The DNA here is from genome assembly GCF_025642155.1 of Streptomyces sp. HUAS 15-9. Classification (NCBI taxonomy): domain Bacteria; kingdom Bacillati; phylum Actinomycetota; class Actinomycetes; order Kitasatosporales; family Streptomycetaceae; genus Streptomyces; species Streptomyces qianjiangensis. The sequence goes on from NZ_CP106798.1 coordinate 8,099,029, forward strand.
GCTGGCTCACCTCCGACGGTCCACGGCACGGCGGGCCGCAGCGGATCACGGTGGAGCCCGCGCCGTTCATCGTGGAGGAGCTGAGCGGACGCGAGCGCGACGTGCTGCACCGGCTGGCCCAGATGATGTCCACGGAGGAGATCGCCGCCGACCTGTTCGTCTCGGTGAACACCGTCAAGACCCACCTCAAGAGCGTCTACCGGAAGCTCGCGGTGAACCGGCGCAGCGACGCCGTACGCCGGGCCCGCGAACTGGGGCTGCTGTGACTCCACCGGCAGCCCGGGGCCGCTGAGAACCCGCGGAGACCACCATGGCCTCGTCCGAACGCGTCAACTCCCCGGCACGCCGGGCCCACGCCGACTACACGGGAGGCGTCTACGGCTCCATGCTCGCCGCCTCCGTGGTGGCCGGCGCCGGCCTCCTGGGCGCGTTCCCGCGCGTGGAGCTCGTGCTGTTGCTGCTGCTCACGGGCGTGGTGTTCTGGATCGCGCATGTGCATGCCGAGCTGTTCGGGGAGCGTCTGGCACAGATGGCCCTGGACCGCCGGACCGTCCTGCACGTGTGCCGCAACGAATGGCCCATCGTCAAGGCCGCCGTCCCGCCCGCCGCGGCCGTGGCCATGAGCCCGCTGCTGGGCTTCGACCTGCCGGGCACGCTCTGGCTGGCGCTCGCGGTGGCCGTGGCCGGGCAGGTGGGCTGGTCGGTGGCGGCGGCCCGGCGTGCGGGCGCCTCCTGGCGGCAGTCGGCCACGACGGCCGCGGTCAACCTGGTCCTCGGGTTGCTGATCATCGCGTTCAAGCTGGCACTGAAAGCCTGAACGCCCGAAGGACCGAGTGACCGAAGCCGCAAAGCCCTGGCAGTGTCAGGTCACCCGAACCGGGTGAGGCCGGAGGACACCCCGAGGCGGACGATCACAGACAGGGGGGAACGGTCCGCCTGCCCCGGACAGCCCGCGGGAGAGCCGCCCATGCGCTATGAGATCCGCATCGAAGGACATCTGTCCGAGACGCTGGCCAAGGCCTTCCCCGAGCTCGACCACGCGGCGCTGGCCGGTCAGACGGTCCTGATCGGCCCGGTCGTCGACGAGGCCCACTTCTACCGGCTGCTGAAGCGCTGCCAGTCGCTGGGGCTGCGCGTGCTGGAGATGCGGCGGCTGCCGGAACGGCCGGCGTGGCCGTGACCGTCACGGCCTGTCCTGTCCGGCGCTTCTCCCCGCGCCCGGCTCGGGCGGCGGCTCCTTCGCCCGCCGGCGCAGCCCCAGTTCCATCGCACTCGTAAGGATCCGCACGGCGACGCCGGCGAGTAGAAGACCGCAGGTCATCTGGAGCATTGTCACCACACGTCCCAGCTGGGAGATGGCGGTGATGTCGCCATAGCCGACGGTGGCGAACGTGCTGAGCGCGAAGTACAGGGCGTCCGTCTTCGTCAGCGCCTCGCTGAAGGACCCCGGGCGGGTGTCGTCCAGCACGTAGTAGGTGCTGGCGAAGAGCACCACGAAGAGCGCCAGCGTGATGACCAGTGCCTCGACGGCCTTCAGCCGCGGGTGGGGCGAGCGCAGGATGGCCCAGACCTCCCACGCGAAGACCAGGAACACCCCCAGCACACCGCCCAGCAGCAGTGCCGAGGCGGCGGCCGTGCTGTGCTCGCTTAGGGGAACCACATAGTAGGCGGTGACGAGTCCGGCCGTGATGAGGACCATACGCGTCACTGCCAGAATCGACGGCCGCCCCGGGACGGCCAGCGGACCGCTCATCTCGTGTCTCCACGCTCCATCGCGCCGGACATCTCCTCGTTTCCGATCGGCCGGAACCCGGCGGAGTCGTCCGCCTACCCCTCATCGTCACCGCGGTGCGGCGGGTTCACCCGCCGAGGGTGACCCGGTGGGCGACGGCAGGGGGGACTCTGGCCGGGCGAGGCCCTCGCACACCGCCCCGTCGGCGGTCCGGGGGCGACCCGTCCGATCGCGTGAGGAGGAGCCATGACCGAGTCACGCGGCCCGGAGCCGGGTCCCGGACCGGAGCACACTCCCGACGGGGCGGCCTCCACAGCAGCGGGGACCGCACACCGCGCCGGTGCCCCGAGCGGGGCGCGCACGATCACCCTCCCCGGGTGAGGCCGACCCGTCCTTGCCGTGGGCACGCTGAATTCGGCACAAACCGGCTGCCGGGCGAGCGCCCGGAACAGAGGAGACCAAATGAGCGCGCAGATGTACCTGGCGTACGACTATCCGCTGCTGAGCGCCTTCTGGACCATGCTGTGGTTCTTCCTGTGGATCCTGTGGTTCATCCTGCTGTTCCGGATCGTCGTGGACATCTTCAATGACGACTCCATGAGCGGCTGGGGCAAGGCCGGCTGGCTGGTGTTCGTGGTCCTGGTGCCCTTCCTGGGCGTGTTCGTCTACGTGATCGCCCGCGGCAGGAGCATGGGGCGCCGGGAGCTGGAGCGGGCACACGCACAGCAGCAGGCCTTCGACTCGTACGTCCGCGAGACGGCCAAGGGCGGCGGGGGACGGCCCAGCAGCGTGGACGAGCTGGCCAGGCTGTCCGAGATGCGCGCCCGCGGTGACATCACGGACGAGGAGTACGGCAGGGCGAAGGCACTGGTCCTGAGCGACTTTGGACCGGTGGGCGGCCCGAGCGGAACCGTCCAGTCCACCTCCGGTCGCTGAGCACATCCGACGATAGGGAAACGAGGCACGGGCATGACCGCTCCACGCAGCACGACGCAAGTGCAGACGACCAAGCAGCAATGGGCCGGCGGCCTGACGGCGTTCGCGGCCGTCATGCTGATGATCGCCGGGATCCTGGACATCTTTCGGGGCATCATGGCGATCGCCCAGGACGACGTGTTCGTCACGACACCCAACTACGCCTTCAAGTTCGACCTCTCCGGCTGGGGCTGGGTCCACCTGATCCTGGGCGCGGTCGCCGTGATCGTCGGTCTCGGCCTGTTCCAGAGGTCGATGTGGGCGCGGGTCGCGGGCGTGACCATCGCCGGGCTCATCATCATCGCCAACTTCCTCTCCCTGCCGTACTACCCGATCTGGTCGATCGTGATGATCGCCTTCTCGGGCTTCGTCATCTGGGCGCTGTGCGTGTCCCCGACCGAACAGCCGTCACGAACCGCCTAGCAACTGCCACACACCAGGTGAGGGAGCCCCCGACGCCGTGGTCACGGCGCCGGGGGCGGCGTTTCCTGGGGGTTCGGCCGGTGCCCCGACGCTGTCCGCATCGATTCCGCGGCGGGGTGGAGGATGCGTGGGGCAGGCGGCTTCCGTTCGGTCGGTCGAAGGCGGGACCACGTGGGCCGGGCGTGGTGATCGGTCTGGAAGTCGACGACGTGGACCGACGACAACGGATGAAGGCGGTGCCCCGGCCGTGGTCTCGGCCGGGGCACGGTGGCAGCGAGGGACCGGATCAGACCGCCGGGGCCGGGTAGGTCGGGTACTCCACCCCGGAGACGTGCTGGACGACGCGGACGACCTGACAGGAGTAGCCGAACTCGTTGTCGTACCAGAGGTAGAGGATCGCGTTGTCGCCCTCCACCTTCGTGGCGCCGGCGTCGATGATCGAGGCGTGGCGCGAGCCGATGAAGTCGCTGGAGACCGCGTCGGGGGCCGTGGTGAAGTCGATCTGGCGCTTGAGCGGCGAGGTCAGCGACACGTCGCGGAGGTGGTCGAGGACCTCCTCACGGGTGGTCTCGCCCGCGAGCTGCAGGTTGAGGATCGCGATCGAGACGTCCGGCACGGGCACCCGGATCGAGCTGCCGGTGATCTTCGCCTTGAGGTCGGGCAGGGCCTTCGCCACGGCGGAGGCGGCACCGGTCTCGGTGATGACCATGTTGAGCGGCGCGGAGCGGCCGCGGCGGTCGGCCTTGTGGTAATTGTCCAGCAGGTTCTGGTCGTTGGTGAACGAGTGGACGGTCTCCACATGGCCGCGCAGCACGCCGAACCGGTCGTCCATCGCCTTCAGCGGCGGCACGATCGCGTTGGTGGTGCAGGACGCGCACGACAGGATCTGCTCGTCCGGCTTGATCATGTCGTGGTTGACGCCGTGGACGATGTTCGGGACGTCGCCCTTGCCGGGCGCCGTCAGGACGACCTTGTCGACACCGGGGCGCAGGTGCTGCGACAGGCCCTCGCGGTCGCGCCACTTGCCCGTGTTGTCGATGAGGATGGCGTTCCTGATGCCGTACGCCGTGTAGTCGACCTCGGTCGGGTCGTCGGCGTAGATCACCTTGATCGCGTTGCCGTTGGCGACGATCGTGCTGTTCGCCTCGTCGACGGTGATCGTGCCCTGGAACTGGCCGTGGATGGAGTCGCGGCGCAGCAGCGAGGCACGCTTCACGAGATCCTCGTCGGCCCGGCCCCCGCCTCCGCGCACCACGATGGCGCGCAGCCGCAGGCCGTTGCCGGAGCCGGACTTCTCGATCAGCAGCCGGGCGACCAGGCGGCCGATGCGGCCGAAGCCGTAGAGGACGACGTCACGGCCCTCGCCGCCCTCGATCTTGTTGGCGCCCGTGGCACCCGCGACGGCCTCGGCGGTGAACGCCTCCACCGTGAGGCCGCGGTCGTCGGCCTTGTACGTCGCGGCCAGCATGCCGATGTCGATCTGGGACGGGCCGAGGTCGAGCGTGGTGAGAGCCCGCAGGAACGGCAGCGTCTCCGTGACCGTGAGCTCCTCGCCGTCGATCTGCCGCGCGAACCGGTGCGTCTTGAGGATGCTGACCACCGACTTGTTCACCAAGGAGCGGCTGTGGAGCAGGACCGTCACGTCCCGCTCCCGGTGGAGCTTTCCGATGATCGGGATCATGGACTCCGCGATCTCTTCGCGGTTCTTCCAGTCGGTGAACGAGTCGTCGTTGACAGTCACAGGAATCTCTTTCGAGCTAGGTGGCGCTCATATGCTAGCGCCACCCTGCTTTCATCATTCAAACGGGTCATCGGAGTGAATCGCCGGACCGCTGTGAGTGCCCCGGTGCCCCCCGTGAGTGTCCCGGTCAGGGATTGAGGCTCATCGGCCGGCAGTGCTGGAGCCCACGGTCGACGGCGCACTCGACCAACGGCCCGCTCACCTGGCCGATCAGCTTGGCGACGGGCTGATCGGGCGCCCCCGCCCCCGAGCCGGCCGCCAGGACCGGCGTCGCGGCGGTGGCCAGAGCGGCGCCGGCCAGCAGCAGGGCCGCCGGTACGTGCATCGTGTGCTTCGTCACGTTCTGTCTCTCCTCACCGGGCGCGCCTGGCACGCGCCCGTGGTGCTGGGGTGCTACGGCCCGTCCAACGAGGAGCAAGGCGCGCCGGACACGGTGCACGTCCCCGCCTTGTGTGCCCCACGGCGGGATGAAACGCTTCCTGACCGGCGGCGGAGCCGAGGGACTCGGCCGGCGGACCGATGGACGAGGAGTGGACGGATGGAGCTGGAGCTTCGGCATCTGCGCGTGTTGTGCGCGATCGCCGACGCGGGGAGCGTGGGCCGGGCCGCCGCGGACCTGGGGTACTCACAGCCGGCCATCAGCACCCAGCTCCGCCGGATCGAGGGTCACTTCGGCGAGCCCCTGTTCGAGCGCGGGGCGACCGGGGTACGGCCCACACCGTACGGCGCGGAGGTGCTCACCCAGGCCCGCGACGTCCTGGCCCGTGTCGAGGCGATCGGCCACCGTCCGGCCCCCGGTGCCCCGAAGGCACGCAGGACCCTGCGGGTGGCGGCGACCAATTCGCCGGTCCTGTCCGGTGCGGTGTCCCGGTTCCGGGCCCGGCTGCCGGACGTCGACCTTTCGGTGAACAGCGTGTACGCGTCCTCGCGGATCGTCGAGCTGCTGGAGGAGGGCGCGGTGGACGCGGCCATCGCCGCCGACTACCCCGGCATGGAGCTGAGGCATTCGGCCGCGGTGACGCACCGCGGGATCGTCACCGAGCCGACCTTCGTGGCCCTTCCGTCCCGCCACCGGCTGCGGCACCGCGCCCAGGTGGCGCTGGCCGACCTGGCCGAGGACGCGTGGTTCGTGACTCCGGACGACGGCGCCGGGTGGCCGGGAGTCTTCCACACGGCCTGCGAGGCGGCCGGTTTCACCCCGGTGACCGTGCATGAATTCCTCGGTGACCAGCTGCAGTTGCAGCGGATGATCGCCGACGGACTCGGTGTGTCCCTCGTGCAGCCGACCATGCGGCCGATCCCGCAGGTCGTGGTCAAACCGCTGGTCGGTACGCCGTTGTGGTGCCGCTACGTACTGGCCTGGCGGCCGGGCGCGGTGGCCCAGGAGCTGGCGGAGACGCTGTTCCAGTCGGCCGTCGCCGCGCATCGTGAACTCGTCGCGCAGTCACCGCACTTGAGGTCCTGGGCCGCGCGCACCTGGAGCGGCGCCGGCAAGTAGCCGGGACCATCGGCGACGGATGTTATGGGCCGTCGGACGCCATGTGCTATGTCACATGCCATTGTTGGCGCGCGCGGGCCTTGGCACAGTGCTGGACACGCCTCACCAACCCCCATAGAGGCGCATCCATCCGTGGAGGAGCCCAGATGCGCTATCGCTCCGCGCTGCCCGGACGCAAGGCCGGCGTTCTCGCCGTCTTCGTCACCCTGGCCGGCCTGTTGTCGACGCCGGCTCTCGCGGCGCCCCCCGCCCCGGCCGACGGCACCGCAGTCACCGCCCCGCACAGGCCGACGGCGCCCCCGCCGCCGACCGGCTCGACCGTCCGCACCGCCGACCGTCCCGCCGTACGGGAACGGCGGCTCAGCCCCGCCCAGTTGCCACCTCTGCGGCCGGCGCCCGACCGTCCGCGAACCACCGAGAAGGCGGCTTCGTGCACACCCGCCGACTTCGGCGGCAGAACCGGTGCCGCACTTGTCGCGCTGGTCAAGACCTCGACCACGGACTGCGTCAACACCCTGTTCGCGGTGACCGGTTCGGCCGCGCACGATGTCTTCCGCCAGCCCCAGATGGTCACCGTCGCGAACGCCTTCACCCGCGCCGCACGCACCTACCGTGGTGACAACACGGACCGCGTGTGGCAACTCGTCCTGTTCCTGCGCGCCGGCTACTACGTGCAGTTCAACCACCCGACCGACGTCGGCCCCTACGGCCCGCGCCTGACCTCGGCCACCACGAGCGGGCTGGACGCCTTCTTCGCCCGCCGGCACTCGCGGGACGTCACCGCGGCCAACGGCGATGTGCTGGGCGAGGTCGTCATCCTCACCGACAGCGCCGACCAGCAGGCCCGCTATCTGAGCGTCTACCAGCGGATGCTCCAGGACTACGACAGCTCCTACGACGACATCGCCGCCATGGTCGCGGCCGTCAACGACGTCTACACCCCTCTCTGGCGCGGCAATTGGAACCCGGAGTACGTCGACGCGGTCGCCGCGGACCCGAGCGTCGTCGAGACCCTCGACACCTTCGCGCACGACCACCTCGACCTGCTCGGCACCGACCGCGCCTACCTGGACTCCAACGCCGGGATGAACCTCGCCCGCTATGTCGAGCACCCGGCGCTGCAGGCGATGGTCCGGCCCCTGGCCAAGGACCTGCTGGACACCTCGGCGATCACCGGCCCGACGGCCGGGCTGTGGGTCGCGGTGGCGACGCAGGCGGACGCCTACGACCGCGCCAACTGCTCGTACTACGGCGTGTGCGACCTGCCCGGCCTGCTGACCAGGGCCGCCCTGCCGATCACCCACACCTGCGACTCCGCGCACACCATCCGCGCGCAGTCGCTCACCGCGGCCGACCTCGACGCCGCCTGCGCCAGCGTGCTGGGCCAGGACGCCTACTTCCACGGCCTGGTCAAGGACGACGGACCCATACCCGGCCAGTATGTGTCGACCATCCACCTCGTCGTCTTCGCCGGCCGGGCCGACTACCAGACCTATGCCGGGGCGATCTACGGCGTCAGCACGGACAACGGCGGCATCACCCTGGAAGGAGACCCGTCCGACCCGGCCAACCAGCCGCTTTCGATCATGTACCAGAAGGACTACGACAACGGCTTCCCGGCCCGGATATGGAACCTCAACCACGAGTACACGCACTTCCTCGACGCCCGTGACGACATGATGGGCGACTTCGACCGGCAGACGTCGGTCCCGGACGTCTGGTGGATCGAGGGCCTGGCCGAGTACGCCTCCTACGGCTACCGCGGAATCACCGACGACCAGGCGGTCACCGAGGCGGGCAAGCACACCTACCGGCTGAGCACGCTGTTCCAGAACACCTACGCCAACAGCGATGTGACCCGCACCTATCCATGGGGCTATCTGGCGGCCCGCTATATGTTCGAGAAGCACCCGGCGGACATCCAGAGCATGCTCGCCCGCTTCCGGGTGGGTGACTACCAGGGCGGATACGACGTCTACGCCACCGGCATCGGCACCCGCTACGACGGCGACTTCGACCAGTGGCTCACGGCGTGCGCGAGCGGCGCCTGCGCCACTCCGTAGTCCGATCGCCGCGGACAGCGGCGGCGACCGGAAGGTTGCCGCCGCATCGTCCGCGCTCGCCACTGATGATCCATCACCAACCCGTGAACAGCAGATGGTTGATGAGCAGGGCCAGGACAGCCTGCGCGGTGAGCCAGGCCCGCGGACCGGTGAGGAGCGCGCACGAGGGCAGCAGCCACAGGGCGAACGGCAGCCAGATGCGTTCCGTCTCCGCCTTGCTCATGCCGGAGAGGTCGGCGACGAGCAGTGCCGCCAGCGCACTGAACACGAGCAGGGCGAGGCGCGCGGCGGCCGGGTCGGCCGGGTCGGCCACGTCGGCGGTTTTCCGTGACCGACGGGGCAGCAGGGCGGTGCGGTCGCGGACGAGAGCGGAACCGGCCCGGCCGAGACCGGCCGCGGTCGCGAATCCGATGGTCAGCACGGCGCAGGCCAGGTTCGCCCAGACCCAGTAGCCGTAGGGACGGATGCCGCCGACCCCTTGGTAGTAGCGCGTGACCAGCAGCCGGTACCCCGCCCACCAGTCGAAGCCGGCGAGGGTGAACAGCAGCGGCACCACGGCGAGGCCCGCCAGGAGGAACGGCAGCCCTCGGAGAAGGTGATGGGCCCGGACCCGGCCGAGCAGCACCACCGTGGCACCGATCAGCGCGAACAGCGTCAGGCCGTACGAGAGATAGCAGGTCAGACCGAACAGCAGCCCCGCGCCGAACGTGGCCGCGGCCCGCGCACCGGCCCCCGACCGCCCGGCCACCGCCACCGCGAGCAGCGCGACGGACCAGGCGGCCACGGCCGCGAAGTATCCGTCGGCGGACGTCCCGACCCACACCGCGGCCGGTGCCAGCACCAGGAACGGCGCGGCCCGCCGGGCGAGTTCCCGTCCCGCCAGCAGCCCCACCGTCACCAGCACGGCCGCACAGGCGGTGGTGCTGACGGTGATGCACCAGGCTCCCGCCCAGCCCCCGCCCCGCAGACCGACGTGGTCGAGCAGAACGAAGGTCACCGTCGCGGCCGGGGGGTGGCCGGCGATATGGGCGGGCCAGGGCGCGGGCGACTGGGCCAGGATGTGGTGGGTGAAGTCGCGCAGGGTGCCCGGGATGTCGTCGAAGCGGTCGACGACCCGGAGGTACTCATTGGTGGTGGTGAGCCGGCCCGCGACGCCCCGGTGCCAGCCGTCGACCAGCGCCAGCGACCAGGTCCAGGCGAGCGAGGCGCCCCAGGCCGCCGCGAGCAGCGCCCGCCACGGCAGCCGCAGGGCGAGACGCGGACCGTATGCGATCACGGCCACCGCCACGACCAGGGCTGCCGGGGTGCCCGGCCCCACATGGGGGTCCCAGTCGGCGAACAGCGGCGGCCAGTGGACGAACAGGGTGCGATGGGAGTCCTGGATGTGGCGGCCGACGACGACGGCCGCCAGGACGAGCAGGGCGGCGGCCGCGACGGCACACAGGTCGCGGAGGTGGGCGCGGGTCACAGCGGAACGCTAGGCCGAAAGGCGGCCGTGATGTCGGCGCATGGGCCGGACGTCAGCGTTTCGTCAGGGGTTGCGCGCCCGGTGCGGGGGTACTCCCGCCCTACGGTCTGATCATGCGCGACCAACGGCTCCCCACCTCGCCCGGCTTCTGGCGCAGCGCCGTGCGCGGCCCCTGGTTCACCTCCGTGCTCGGCGTCGTCCTGCTCGCGGGCATCACCGTGCTGTTCGTGACCGGGCTCGTCTCGTACGCCTCGTACAACCCGGACCTGTCGCCCGTGAACGACACGACCCCCGACAAGGGCATCCTCGGCTTCTACCTCTTCTCCTGGCCGACGAGCCCGCACTGGCTCTACCGGTTCACCCAGGGTGTGCACGTCACCCTCGGGCTCACCCTGATCCCGGTCCTGCTGGCCAAGCTCTGGTCGGTCGTGCCGAAGCTGTTCACGCTGCCGCCGGCCCGCTCCGTGGCCCACGCGCTGGAGCGGATCTCCTTGCTACTGCTGGTCGGAGGCGCGCTGTTCGAGTTCACGACGGGCGTCCTCAACATCCAGCTCGACTACGTCTTTCCCGGCTCCTTCTACCCCCTGCACTTCTACGGCGCCTGGGTCTTCTTCGCGGCCTTCGTCGCGCACGCCCTGCTCAAACTGCCCACGGCCGTACGGACCCTGCGCGGGCGGCGGGAGGAGAGCGAGCTGGTATCGCCACGGCCCGGTCCCCCCACCGTCTCCCGGCGTGGCGCGCTGTGGTTCGTCGGCGGCGGCTCCCTGCTCCTGTTCGCGACCAGCGCCGGCCGCAACTTCGACCAGCCGCTGCGCGCGACCGCCCTGCTCGCACCGCACGGCTGGGCCGACCCGGGTAGCGGCCCCGGCGGCTTCCAGATCAACAAGACGGCCGCGTACGCGCACATCACCACGGCGGAGACGAGCGAAGACACCTGGCGCCTCGTGGTCACCGGCCGCACCGGAACCGTCCGGCTCGGCCGCGCCGAACTGGCCCGGCTGCCCCTGCACAGCTCCGCGCTGCCCATCGCCTGCGTCGAGGGCTGGTCCACCGGCGACCAGTGGTGGCGCGGAGTGCGTCTGCGCGACCTCGCGGCCCTCGTCGGACACGACGGCCGTCCACCGGACGTATTCGTCGAGTCCCTGCAGCGACACGGCGCGTTCCGCAAGGCCGCGCTGCGCGCCAACCAGGTGGCGGACCCGCGCTCACTGCTCGCCCTGTACGCCAACGGCGAGGACCTGACCCTCGACCACGGCTACCCGGCGCGGATCATCGTCCCCGCGGCGCCCGGTGTCCTCAACACCAAGTGGGTGGCCCGGATGACCTTCGGAAACCTCGGATGATCCGCCCGGTCCCCCTCGGTAGCCCGCTGCAACTCCTGCTGCTCGGCTGCTCGTTCGCGCTGGCCGGATACGCCGGGGTGCGCCTGCTGGCGGGTGACTGGCTCGGCGTGACGCTGTGGTTCGTCGGCGCGGCACTGCTGCACGACCTGGTGCTGCTGCCGCTGTACTCGTCGGCCGACCGTGCCGTCGTACGGGGGCTGGACGCGACGGACCACCGGGAACGGGCGATGTACGTCCGGATCCCGGCGGCCCTGTCCCTGCTCCTGCTCCTGATGTGGTTCCCCCTGATCAGCGGTCGGATGGACAGCACCTACCAGCTGGCCGCCGGCCTCTCGGCGGACGGCTTCCTGACCCGCTGGCTGCTGATCACCGCCGTACTGTTCGGCGGCTCGGCATCGCTGCTGGTGCTGCGACTGCGCAGGGCCGCGAAGCACCGGTCGCCAGGGACCCACTGAGCACCGAGTTCGAGTGCGGTGCTCAGCGGCCCGTGACCGCCGTCAGCCGGGCGAGCCGGGCCGCGAACCGGCCGTACGGTGCCGCGGCGGCGACGGCCTGTGCGTCGGCGGCGGTGTCGACGTCGCGCAGCCGGGGCAGGTCGCGCACCCGTAGGCCCGCGGTGACCAGCCGCTCCCGCTGGACGGCGCCGGTCACCGGCGTCGACATGGGTACGCCCCGCAGCAGTCCGGGCTCGGGCTCGGCCAGCCCCAGCGCCCAGAACCCGCCGTCCTCGGCGGGACCGAAGTACGCGTCGCAGCCGGCGAAGTCCACCGTGAGCAGATCCGGGGTCACCTGTGGTGTGTCCATGCCGATGAGCAGGGCCGGGCCGTCGCACCGGGCGAAGGCGGCGGCCAGCCGCTCGTCCAGCCCGCCCGCGCACTGCGGTACGACCTCGAAGCCGGGCGGCAGCCAGGGGCCGGGCGCCCCGTCCAGGACGAGGACGCGCCGGGCGGCGGGAGTGGCCGCCACGGTGTGCAGGGTGTCCGCGAGGGCCGCCTCGGCGAGCGCTGCCGCCTGCCGGGCGGTGAACGGAGGCGTCAGCCGGGTCTTGACCCGTCCCGGAAGCGGCTCCTTGGCGATGACGAGGAGCGTGGTCACCGGGGGATCCCCTCTCGGACGGGCGGCTCGGCCAGGACGCGGCGCATGTCCCGTACCGCCTGCCAGGTGCCGCGCCAGGTGCCCGTCACCTTGGAGACGCCGGACCGCGGCAGATACGGCACGTCGTGCTCGGCGATGCGCCAGCCCGCGTCGGCGGCACGCACGACCATCTGCAGGGGGTAGCCGTTGCGCCGGTCGGTCAGGGCGAGGGCCAGCAGTCCTTCGCGGCGGGCGGCGCGCAGCGGGCCGAGGTCGTGCAGGCGCAGTCCGGTGCGGCGGCGCAGTATCAGTGTCAGCGCGAGGTTGCCCACGCGGGCGTGCGGCGGCCACGTGCCCCGGCTCTGCGGCCGCCGTCGGCCGAGCACCAGGTCCGCCTCGCCGGTGCACACCTCGCCGACGAAGGGCGCCAGCAGCGAGGGGTCGAGCGAGGCGTCGCAGTCGCAGAAGCACACGATGTCCGCGGTGGCGGCGGCCAGGCCCGCGTGGCAGGCGGAGCCGAACCCGCGCCGGGGTTCGTGCACCACGGTCGCGCCCAGCGCGCGGGCGATGTCCGCCGAGCCGTCGGTGGAGCCGTTGTCCACGACGAGTGCGCGCCAGCCCCGCGGAATCCGGGCGAGAACCCAGGGAAGGGCCTCGGCCTCGTTGAGACAGGGCAGGACAACGTCGACGTCCGGGGAGAAGGGAGAGGTCGTCACGGCCTTCACCCTACGAATGCAAATGGCGCATATCGGGCATCCACTGCTTACGAAACACGGACGTCCGGGGCCGGACCGCCCTGGTGGGCCGCACGGGCGGCCGGGGTGGTGCGAGGCTGGACGCATGCAGCAGCCGTACGAAGCCGATGAGCCGACGACCGCAGGCAGGCGGTCGGGCGAGGGCGCCCGCGTCCTGGTCGTTGAGGACGATCCCACCGTCGCCGAGGTCGTCTTCGGCTATCTGGACCGCGCGGGCTTTGCCGTGGACCGGGCCCCGGACGGGCCGTCGGCGCTCGCCCGGGCGGGCGCGCACTGGCCGGACCTGGTGGTCCTGGACCTGATGCTGCCCGGCATGGACGGCCTGGAGGTGTGCCGCCGGCTGCGCGGACACGGCCCGGTGCCGGTGATCATGCTCACCGCGCGTGGCGACGAGGACGATCGCATCCTGGGCCTGGAGGTGGGGGCGGACGACTACGTCACCAAACCCTTCAGCCCCCGCGAACTGGTCCTCAGGGTGGAGTCGGTGCTGCGGCGCACCCGCCCCGGCGCCGGGACGGGCCCGCTCGGCGCGGCCGGCCTCCAGGTCGACCCCGGCGCCCGCCGCGCCACCAAGAACGGCGTCGAACTCGCCCTCACACTCCGCGAGTTCGACCTGCTCGCCTTCTTCCTGCGCCATCCCGGCCGGGCCTACAGCCGCGAGGATCTGATGCGCGAGGTGTGGGGCTGGGACTTCGGTGATCTGTCCACGGTCACCGTCCATGTCCGCCGGCTGCGCGGCAAGGTCGAGGACGACCCGGCGAGCCCCCGCCTCATCCAGACCGTGTGGGGCGTCGGCTACCGCTTCGACGCCGGTGGAATGGAAGGGAGTTGATCGTGCGGGACGCCCTCCTCATCGCTCTGTACGCTTTCCTCGGCGCCGCCGCGACCGGCTTGGCCGGAGCGCTCGTCCTGCGGCTCATCCGCAAACGGTCCTTCACCGCCTCGCTCACCGTGGTGGCCTCCGTCGCGGTGTTCGCGATGCTCGCCGGGACCCTGGCCGTGGCGGAGGCGATGTTCCTGTCGGCGCACGACCTGAGTGTCGTGACGACGGTCGTCGCGATGGCGGCCGTCGTCTCCCTCGTCACCGCGCTGCTGCTCGGCCGCTGGGTCGTCGCCCGCAGCCGTGAACTCCAGCTCGCCGCCCGCTCCTTCGGCGACGACGGCGACTTCGCCGCCCCCGACGCTCCGGCGACCGCCGAACTCGCCGCCCTGAGCCGGGAACTGGCGGCCACCAGCGCACGGCTCGCCGAGTCCCGCGACCGCGAGCGCGCCCTGGAGGCCTCCCGCCGCGACCTGGTCGCCTGGATCTCGCACGACCTGCGCACTCCGCTGGCCGGCCTGCGGGCCATGGCGGAGGCCCTCGAGGACGGCGTGGCCGCCGACCCGGACCGCTACTTCAAGCAGATCCGCACCGAGGTGGAACGGCTCAACGACATGGTCGGCGACCTGTTCGAACTCTCCCGCATCCACGCCGGCACCCTGGCCCTGTCACCGTCCCGGATCTCCCTGTACGACCTGGTCGGCGACGCCCTCGCGGGAGCCGATCCGCTCGCCCGCGAACTCGGGGTACGGCTCGTCGGCGACCGCGTCGAACCCGTGCCCGTCGAAGTGGACGGCAAGGAGATGAGCCGGGTGCTGGGCAACCTCCTGGTCAACGCGATCCGGCGGACACCGGCCGACGGGACGGTCGCGGTGGCCGCCGAACGCTGTCCGGACGGTGTCGTGGTGTCGGTGTCCGACGGCTGCGGCGGTATTCCGGAGGAGGACCTGCCACGGGTCTTCGACACCGGCTGGCGCGGCACGCACGCGCGGACCCCGCCCGCGGGTGCGGGCCTGGGCCTGGCCATCGTCCGCGGTATCGTCGAGGCCCACCAGGGCCGGGCCGCCGTGCACAACATCCCGGGCGGCTGCCGCTTCGAGGTGACTCTGCCCGTGGCGTAGGCCTGTCCGGCGGATCATGCCGGCGCGACGTCTGGCACGCCCTCCCGCATGCTCTTCGAGCAGGAGTCCCCCATCGCGTCGACTCCCTCCTCCGCCTTGCAGCTGGACGCTCCCCCAAGTGCTCGGCTTCGCTCGCGCAAGGGGTACCCCCACGCCCCCGCTCACCCGCGCCGATCGGATGCCGCTTCTTTCCTGCGACCTGATCCGCCGGACAGGCCCTGGCGATGACGCCCCGCGCGACGGTCACCGTGCGCCGGGCTCCTTCCCGCGCAGCCGCGCCCGGGCGAACTCGCGCATCCCCGCCTCGAACCCGACCTCGGGCTTCCAGCCCAGCGCGGCCCGCAGCCGCGACGAGTCCGCCGTGATGTGCCGTACGTCGCCCAGCCGGTACTCCCCGGTGACGACGGGTTCGGGGCCGCCGTACGCGACGGTCAGTGCCCGCGCCATCTCGCCGACGGTGTGCGGCTCCCCGCTGCCCGTGTTGTACGCGGTGAGCGCGCCGGCGGCCGAATCCACCTCCAGCGCCGCCACATTGGCCGCCGCCACGTCCCGTACGTGTACGAAGTCCCGCCGCTGGCGCCCGTCCTCGAAGACCCGCGGAGCCTCGCCCCGGGCCAGCGCGGACCGGAAGAAGGAGGCCACCCCTGCGTACGGGGTGTCCCGGGGCATCCCGGGCCCGTACACGTTGTGGTAGCGCAGCGACACGGCAGACCCGCCCGTCGCCCTCGCCCAGGCGGCCGCCAGATGCTCCTGGGCGAGCTTGGTCGAGGCGTACACGTTCCGCGGGTCGACAGGGGCGTCCTCACCGACCAGCCCGGGGGACAGCGCCTGACCGCACCTGGGGCACACCGGCTCGAAGCGCCCCGCGTCCAGGTCGGCCACGGCCCGCGCGCCGGGTCGCACGACCCCGTGCCGAGGGCACTCGTAGCGGCCCTCCCCGTAGACCACCATCGACCCGGCCAGCACCAGGTGCCGTACCCCCGCGTCCGCCATGGCGGTGAGCAGTACGGCGGTGCCCAGGTCGTTGCGGGAGACGTACTCCGCCGCATCGGCGAAGCCCAGGCCCAGACCGACCATGGCCGCCTGGTGGCAGACGGCGTCGACGCCGGACAGGGCGCGGGTGACCGAAGCCCCGTCACGCACGTCGCCGCCCGCGTCCGACCGCACGTCGAACACCACGGGCTCGTGCCCGCGCGCCGCCAGCGCCTCGACGACATGGGACCCGATGAACCCGGCACCGCCGGTGACCAGTACACGCATACCCACACGCTAGGTCCGCACCACCACCGGCCGACACGAGCGCGCCCGGCACGTCACCGCTCCGTAAGAAGGCCCTGGCCCGCGTCCGCGCTCCCCTCAGCTGTTCCCGCCCGCCCGGACGGCCGCGGCGATCAGCCGGTCGATCAGGGCGATCAGCACGTCACGCGACGACTCACGCTCCCGCGCGTCGCACAGCAGCACCGGGGTGTCCTCGGGCAGTGCCAGGGCGTCCCGGACCTCCTCGGGCGTGTACGGGTGGAGCCCGTCAAAGCCGTTGACGCCGACCACGAACGGGATGTGCCGCCGCTCGAAGAAGTCGATGGCGGCGAAGCTGGCCCGCGGCCGGCGGACATCGACCAGCACCACGGCACCCAGCGCCCCCACCGCCAGGTCGTTCCACATGAACCAGAACCGCTGCTGCCCGGGGGTGCCGAACAGGTACAGCACCAGATCGCTGCCAATGGTGATCCGGCCGAAGTCCAGGGCCACCGTGGTGGACCGTTTCGCCTCGATCCCGTCGAGGTCGTCGACGTCGAGGCCCGCGGTGGTGAGCGGTTCCTCGGTGCGCAGGGGGACGATCTCGCTGACCGACCCGACCATGGTGGTCTTGCCGACACCGAATCCCCCCGCGATCAGGATCTTGACGGTGTCGGGGGCGGCGACCGCCCCGGCGGCGGAGCCGGGGCCCGTCCGGCGGATCTGGCTGGCCATGAGTGGCGGTGCCCTTTCGTCTTCGGTGGGTCTCACAGGTGCCCGAGGCCGTCCCGCACCTTCTGCAGCAGTTCCAGATCGGGTTCCGCGTGGCAGAGGGGGTGCGGTGGGTGGGCGGTGATCCGGCCGGACTCCAGCAGGTCGCAGAGCAGGATGACGACGACGCTCATGGGCAGGTCGAGGCGGGCGGCGAGTTCGGCGACGGCGACCGGCCGAGCGCACTGCCGCAGGATGCGGGTGTGCTCGGGCTGCAGCCGGTCGGCCCACGCGGGCTGCGGGTCCACCGCGGTCACCGTCGTGATCAGCGTGAAGTCGGCGCGGCTGGGCCGGGTCCGTCCGCCGGTCAGGGTGAACGGCCGTACGAGACGGCCCGCCGCGTCGCCCCCGCTCACCTCACTCGCCGTGTTCGGACACGACGAGGCCCGTGCGCGGTGCCGCGCTGAGGTGTTCGCCGATCTTCTTCACCAGCATGTTCATCTGGTACGCCACCACACCCACGTCGGCGCCCTGGCTGGTGAGGACGACGAGATGGGCGCCGGGTCCGGCGGCGGTCATGATCAGATAGCTGTTGGCCATCTCGATGAGGGCCTGGCGCACCGGGCCGCCGCGGAAGTCCATGCTGACGCCCTTGCTGAGGCTCATCAGGCCGGACGCGGTCGCGGCCAGGCGTTCGGCGTCGTCGCGCAGGAACCCGGTGGACTTGCTGACCACGAGTCCGTCCTCGGACAGGACGACGGCGTGGTTCACCTCGGCGACCCGGTCGACGAGTCCGGTGAGCAGTTGGTCGAGCTGGGTGTGCGTGGCGGGGGTGGGGCGGGTCATGTCAGCGTCCTTCATGAACGGTCGGCGGGCTGAGTCGAGGGGCGGGGTCCGGCTGCTCGGGCGGTGCCGGGAGCTCGGCTGTGGCGGGGACGTCCACCTCCGGGTCCTGTGGTGCGGTTTCCTCTGCCAGGTCGTACTGCGGATCCTTCTCTGCCTGGTCGTACTGCGGATCCCCCTCCTCGTCACGCGCCTTGTGCGTGCCGCGCTGGAAGCCGGCCAACGACGAGGCGGCGTGTTCCGCGGTGAAGTCGTCCGGGAAGCCTTCCTCCCCGGCCGGCGCCGACTCCTCGCGCAGCTCGGGCACCAGGCTCGTCTGGGGCACGCGGCGCGGCAGCGGGTCGGGGCCACCGGAACGGCCGGTCCCGTCGGACCCGGGCGGCTCCTCGCGGGCGTCGGCGGTCCGGGCCGGCTTCGCCTGCCGCGCTCGCTGGGGGAGGGGCGCCTCGGTCTCCTTCTCACCCGCCGTCTCGTCCGTGGCGTCCGGCGCGGGCGGGGCGGGAGTCTCCCGTACGACGATGTCGTGCGGGACGAGGACGATCGCCGTGGTGCCGCCGAACGGCGACGGGCGCAGGGTGACGGCGATGCCGTGCCGGGTGGCGAGCCGGGCAATCACGAACATGCCGAGGCGAAGGTCGTCGGCCAGGGCCACGACGTCGAACTTGGGCTCCACCGCCAACTGGGCGTTGAGCGAGGCGTAGTCCTCCTCGGACATGCCGAGCCCGCGGTCCTCGACCTCGATGGCCAAGCCCTTGGCCACCATCGCCGCGCGCACCTCGACGGGGCTGGGCGCGGGGGAGTACACGGTCGCGTTGTCGATGAGTTCGGCCAGCAGATGGATCACGTCCGCGACCGCGGGCGGGGCGAGGCTCACCTCCTCGTCGGTGCGCACGTCCACCCGCTGGTACTCGGCGACCTCGCCGACGGCGCTGCGCAGGATGTCGACCAGCGCGACCGGTTCGGTCCAGCTGCGTCCGGGCCGCTCACCGCTGATGACGACGAGGTTCTCCTCGTAGCGGCGCAACTGGCTCGCGGTGGAGTCGAGTTCGTACAGGCCCTTGAGGACGTCCGGGTCGGTGTGCTGCCGTTCCAGCTGGTCGAGCCTGCTGAGCTGAAGGTTGACCAGGTTCTGGCTCTGCCGGGCGATGCCGAGGATGACCTTCTGGAAGCCGCGCCGGATGTCGGCGAGTTCGACCGCGGTGTGCACGGCCGTGCGCTGTGCGGTGTTGAACGCCTCGGCCACCTGGCCGAGTTCGTCCTCGCCGTAGTCCAGCGGCGGTGTCGCCAGCTCCACGTCGACCCGCTCGCCGCGGTCCAGCCGGGCGACGACGTCGGGCAGCCGGTCCTCGGCCAGGCCGAGGGTGGCCATCCTGAGACCGTGCAGCCGCCGGGACAGCGAGCGGGTGATGCGCCAGGACATGCCGACGCACAGCAGCAGCGCGACGAGTCCGCCGACGCTCAGCCAGGCAGCGGTGACCAGCAGGTCGTGCGCCCTTTCGGCGCTCTGGTGGAGCAGGTCGGTCGTCCGCTGCCGGATGAGGGCCGAGTACGCGTCGGAGACCTTGATCAGCGCGACACGCCACTGCTTCTGCACGTCCGGCAGGGCGATCCTGTGGTCCTTGCCCATGGTCGCGCGGGCCGCGAGCACCTTGGCCTCGATGGACTCCAGCGTCTTCCAGTCGGCGCTCTGCAGGATCCGCTCGGTCTGCCGCTTGGCGTCACCGGTGAGCGAGGGGACGATCTGGTCCTGCACAAGCCAGCGGCGGGCGTTCACCAACTGCGCGAACTCGGCCCAGGTCTTCTCGTCCATGGACCCTGCGGGCCCGGCCAGGGTGAGCTGTGTGTCCTCCTCGGACACCAGCTCGGCCGCGTGCTCCAGGGCGACCAGCGGACCGGCCTGCGAGGTGAGGTCGCCGTCGTCGACCTGGGAGAGCTCCTGGAAGCCCTGGATCTGGTCCTCGATGATCGAGGTGTACTGGCCCAGCGACTGTGCGGCGGTGATGTCGGTGGGGTCGTCCACCTGGCCGCGGTAGTACTCCAGGCTGCTCACCGAGGCGACGACCGAGTACAGCCGGTCCTTGACACGGGCCGGCGCCTTCTTGATCGCGTCGGCCCGGCCGACCAGCTTGGCGACCGCCGCGTCGGTCCTCTTCCGCTGGGCGTCCAGTGCGGCCCGGGAACCGTGCCCCGAGGCCACCCATACGGCCGACAGACTGCGCTCCTGCTGCAGGGCGAGCGTGGCCTCGGTGCCCATGGCCCCGGTGGACCTGCTCAGCTGCGTCTGCGAGCGCAGCCGAAGTCCTTCGGAGAGCATCTGTGTCGTCGTCACGCCCCACATGGCTGCAAGGGTGACGCTCGGCACGAGCGCCAGCAGGATCAGGGAGAGACGTATGGAGCCGAGACGGCGCCGGGCACCTGTCCGTGGAGACATCGTCGTCCTAGAGAGCGGTCAGCGGGTCGGGGAAGTGCGCGCGGAGCGCGGCGGGTCGGGGGCCGGCCCGGTCAACGTGTGCCATTGGCGGCGTACTTGGCCACTGCCGCCACGTTCGTCCTGGTCACGAATGCGGGGCCGGTGAGCACGGGGGCCACTCCGCCACCGCTGACATTGCCGTTGGTCCGGTACAGCCACAGTGAGTCAACGGCCAGATAGCCCTGGAGATACGGCTGTTGGTCCACGGCGAACTGCACGTCCCCGCTCCGCACGGCCTTGACCAGGTCCTTGTTGACGTCGAAGGTCGCGATGTGCGCCCTGCTGCCCGCCTGCTTCACGGAGTTCACCGCGGCGAGTGCGAACTGGGCGCCGTTGGTGACGACTTCGTCGATGCTCGGGTCCTGCCGCAGCCGGAACGCGATGGAGTCGGTCACGGCTGACAGGTCGGTGCCGTCCACATAGAGCATGTCGGTGCGGCCGGTGAACGTCTTCTTCACTCCGGCGCAGCGCGCTTCCAGGGCGATATTGCCGCGCTCGTGGATGACGCACAGGGCGTGTCCGGCCTTGAGGCCGTCCAGCTTGTCGCCGACAGCCCGGCCCGCGACGCTCTCGTCCTGGCCGAAGTACTCCAGGACTCCCTCAGACTTCCACACATCTATACCGGAGTTGAGGGCCACCACCGGTATGCCCGCCGCCCTTGCCTCGCCGATCGGGCCCTTCATCGCCTCCGGCTTGGCCAGGGTCACCGCGATGCCGTCGGCCTTGTCCCGGATCGCGTCCCGCACCAGTTCGGCCTGTCCGGCGGCGTCCAGGTCGCCGGCATAGGTCAGTTCGACGTTGTCCTTGGCCGCGGCGGCCTCCGCGCCCTTGCGCACCAGGTCCCAGAAGGTGTCACCCCGGTCGCCGTGGCTGACCAGGGTGATCTTGATCCGGGCGGTGCCCGCCCTGCCGGCGCTCGGCTCCGACCGTGTGCCGTCGGATCCGGAGCAGCCGGATATGAGCAGACAGGTGACGACCAGCACCGCGGCCGGTATGCGGCCGTGCTCCGGTCTGCGGTGGGCTGGACTCGGGGGAGGAGTGTTCATGAGGGTGCGGCACCTCGCTGTGCGGCCGTGCATGAGGGGGGATGGATCGCGACGCGGCACATATGTGTGCCGACCGGCGACTCTCCTGGCCGGAGCCAATCGTGTGTGACCGCAGGTAGTCAAGTGAGCGATCAGCGTTAGTACGTTGTCGCTGCCGCATCGTGACGATCCGGGCGGTGCGCGCGAGTTGTACGGGCGCGACCTGGGCCGCCGCTCCCTGGTGGGGAGCGGCGGTCGGGCGTGGCGGCGCGGTTATGCGCGGTAGCCGAGGACCGTCATCATGCCACTTTCCGAGTGGTACTGGTTGTGGCAGTGGAGCATCCAGAGGCCGGGATTGTCGGCGTCGAAGTCGACGACGAGTTTGCGGTGGGGAAGCACGATCGAGGTGTCCTTGCGGGCTCCGGCGTCCCAGAGGGCGGCGAGGGCGAAGGTGTGGCCGTGCAGATGCAGGGGGTGCCACATATCAGTGGCGTTGACGATGGTGAGCCGGACGCGTTCGCCCTGACGGACGGGGTGGCGTTGGGTGACCGAGTAGGGCTTGTGGTCGAAACCCCAGTCGTACCGTTTCATGTTGCCGGTGAGTCTGACGCGCAGTTCCCGGTCGGGCTCGCGTTTGCCGAGGTCCACGGACTCGTGCGGTCTCATACGGCGGGCGGGTACCAGTTCTCCGTCGAGTTCGGCGGGGTGGACATTGGCCGGCGGAACGGTTCTTCCCTTGCCGGTGCGCAGCAGGGCGATGCCCTGGCCGTTCTTGCCCTCGGCGAGGGCGACGAACGGGAAGACGCCGTCCTTCACGGTGACCAGGACGTCGTAGCGCTCGGCCATGCCCACGATGAGCGCGTCGGTGCGCTTGTGCTCGATCGGGTAGCCGTCGGTGTGGGTGACGGTCATGCTGTGGCCGCCGAGTGCGACGCGGAAGGCGGTTTCGGAGCCCGCGTTGACGATCCGGAGCCGGATGCGGTCGCCGGGCTTGGCCTTGAACACGGACGGAGCCGAGGGCACGCGTCCGTTGATGAGGTAGTGGGGGTAGGCGACACTGCCGCCCTCGCTGTGCAGGATGCGGCTGAAGGAGTGGTGGAGGAGGCGGGAGGGA
Source organism: Streptomyces sp. HUAS 15-9 (assembly GCF_025642155.1). NCBI lineage: Bacteria > Bacillati > Actinomycetota > Actinomycetes > Kitasatosporales > Streptomycetaceae > Streptomyces > Streptomyces qianjiangensis. The sequence continues at coordinate 8,121,441 of NZ_CP106798.1, forward strand.
CCGCTGCCCTCGGGTCCCGCATGTCCGTGTTCGGCACCCCTGGCCACGCCCATGCCTTCCATCGTCACGTGCTTGCCCGGGGGGATGAGCTGCGACAGGACGTTGTCGGGGGTGGAGCCGCGGACGCCGTCGAGCCAGTCGTCCAGGACGATCAGCCACTCCTTGTCGTAGGCGAGGGGCTCCTTGGGGTCGTCGATGATGAGGGGGGCGTACAGGCCGCGGTCGGGCTGCATTCCGACGTGGGAGTGCAGCAGGTACGTGCCCGGGTGGCTGGCGGTGAACCGGTAGGTGAAGTCCGTTCCGGCCGGGATGGGCGGCTGGGTCAGGTCGGGCACGCCGTCCATGTCGCAGCGCAGGCGCACGCCGTGGGAGTGGAGGGTGGTCGTGGTCGGCAGGCGGTTGGCCAGGGTGAGGCTGAGGACGTCCCCGGCGGTGAGACGGACCAGCGGCCCGGGCAGGGTGTCGGCGTAACCCCAGGTGTTCACCCTTCGTCCGCCCAGGTCCACGGTCACCGGTTCGGCGGTGAACTTGTACGTGCGCACAGGGCCTGACCCGCGCCTTCGCTCGGTGGCGCGGACCTCGGGACCCGAGGGCAGGACATAGCCCTTGGGACCTTTGGGGACGAAACCGCCGCTGTCCACGCCTGCCCCGTTACCGAGGTGGGGTCTGGTTTGCGGGTCCGGGCCGGATTCGGTGCAGCCGGCGAGTACTCCCAAGCCGACGGCCGCGATCGGGGCACGGAGCAAGGTACGGCGCGAAGGTGTGTGCATGACTGAATAACACACGTTTTGTGGTGATATGTCCGTTAACCGGGGGCGACTCGTTCGGTGGTGTCGGCCGCCGCGGTCAGTCCCACAGGGGAACGGTCATGACCCGGTTGTAGCCCTCCGGCCGGGTGTCGGTGTACGTGAGGCTCATCCGCGTGAAGTGCTCCACCCGCGGGTCCCTCTTCCAGGTCTCCGGTCGCTCCAGCCGGATGACCACCGGGTATCCGTGGAACGTACCCGCCGCGCAGTACGGCTTGCAGTCGTTCACCACGTTCACACCCACGGCCGTCGCCGACGTCGGGCCCCACTGCGACCAGTGCATCGCGACCAGCCGGCTGTTGCCGTCTCCGCAGGCCAGGATGAAGTTCACGGGCTGCGTGTTCGAGCGGAACGTGCAGTCGACGAGCACCGGGGCCGACTGCTGCGCCACCACCCGCGGGGCAGCCTGTGCCGATGCGGGCGGGGTGGCGGAGGCCGTTGTCATCGACGCTGTGAGCAGCGTGCCCGCCCCGAGAATGATCGCTGTGTACACCGCTGGTCTTGCCATCGTCGCTCCCGGTAGTGGGCGATCGCCTCTGTATCGACGCTACGACCGTCCCGGCCGATGCACCACTCGCACGGAGTAATGGGCGCCGATGCGGCGCCTCGTGCATGATCGGTCCGTAGACGGCGGCACGGAGTGTACGGGGGCATGGGCATGGCGGCACGGACATACGGCTATGTCGGACCCGGTGATCTGAGGGGGCTCGTGCGGCCGGGCGGAGAAGGCGAGGGCATTCGCTGCGCGGCGGACTTCGCCCGATGGGTGTCGGCGCGTGACGCGGCGGAACTGGCCGAGCCGTTCACCTTCGTGGTCGATGCCGAGGGCGTACTGCGCCTGGCGCCGCGCCGCGGCGAGCATGTGGTCTGCGCCGGAGGCGGGCCGGTGCTGAGCGCCGGCGAGATGAGCTTTTGCCAGGACTCCGGACGGTGGGCGGTCGACGAGGTCAGCAACCAGTCGACCGGCTACTGCCCGGACGCCGGCTCATGGCAGGCCGTCGCGGACGCCCTGGACCGGGCCGGGCTCGTCCGTCCCCGTGGCTTCACGCACGAGGTGGTCTTCCGCCGCTGTGTGTCGTGCGGACAGGTCAATGTCGTACGCGAGGACCACTTCGTCTGCGTCCTGTGCGACACGGACCTGCCGCCCGAGTGGAACGTCGCCCCGACGGAGCTCTACGACGCGCCCGCGATCAGCTTCGTCGAGGGCGAGGCGCCCCCGCTGTCGGCCGGCGTCCGGCTGGTCATGGACCGTGTCTGGGACGAGGCGGTCCGGGCCGACCCGAACCTCTTCGACGGTCCGGCCGTGGCCTGCACGGGTCTGCGGCAGGAGGCGGGGAGCCTCGTGCTGTCCTGGGCGAGGGCCACGTACCGGTACCGCGGCCTGCGCCGGATACCGGAGGCGCCCTCGGTGTCCTCGGTGTTCGTCGCCCTGGCGCAGCCGACGGACGACGGACGTCTCCTGGTGGGCCGTATGTCCGCCTCGACGGCCGCCCCGGGGCGGCTGCAGTTGCCCGGCGGTTCGATGGAGCCGCCGCCGCACGGCGAGCCGCTCGACGTGGCCGCGCTCCGTGCCCATGCCGCCCGGGAACTGGTCGAGGAGACGGGCCTCGACACACCGCCCGAGGACCTGACCCTCTGGCTGGTCACCCGCGGTGAGCGCGGAAACGTCGGTTTCCTGTTCCGCGCTCCGTCCCGGCCGGCCGGACTGCTGCACCGGCGCTTCGCGGCTCTGGCCGCCGCGGAGACGGCACACGGGCGTGAGCCCGAGCTGGACCGGATCGTCCTGGTCGGCTCCGAGGCCGAACTGGCCGGACTCGGCGGACCTCAGGTGGACTACCTGGGCCCGGTCGTGCGGCGGTTCATGGATCGACCCGGGTGAGCGGTGCCGCGCCGTCCTTCGGGTAACCCCGGAGGTCACTCGATCGGAGCCATCCGGCCCCGATTGCCCTCCGTTGGGCGGCGCTTGGCGTGCGGCGGCCGCCGGCCGCGGGTCAGATGGTCTGCGTGCAACGATCATCCATACACACAGCCATGGCCACAGCCACACGTGCCCGCCGCACCCGTCTTGCCGCGGCCGCCGTCCCGTCCGCCGTTCTGGCGCTGCTCGTGCCGTCGGCGGCCGTACCCGCCTCGGCCGACGGCACCCCGGTGCGCGGCTCTGCCCATATGGGCATGGGAGTCATGACCCACGACGGCAGCAGCGGAACGCCCGGCGACGCGCGCGCCGGTCAGACCGAAGGTGTCGACGTCGCCAGCTACCAGGGTGACGTCGCCTGGTCGAAGCTGTGGAGCAGCGGGGTCAAGTGGGCCTACACCAAGGCGAGCGAAGGCACCTACTACACCAACCCCTCCTTCTCCGACCAGTACAACGGCTCGCGGAAGGTCGGCATGATCCGCGGCGCGTACCACTTCGCCACGCCCGACACCGGCACCGGCGCCTCCCAGGCCGACTACTTCGTCGACCACGGCGGCGGCTGGAAGGACGACGGCACCACGCTGCCCGGTGTGCTCGACATCGAATGGAACCCCTACGGCGACGACTGCTACGGCAAGTCGCCGAGCGCGATGGTCACATGGATCCGTAACTTCCTGAACCGGTACAAGTCCCGCACCGGCCGCAACGCCGTGATCTACACCGCCACCAGCTGGTGGAACACCTGCACCGGCAGCTACGGCGGCTTCGCGGCGACCAACCCCCTGTGGGTCGCGCGCTACGCCTCCTCCGTCGGGGAACTGCCGGCGGGCTGGTCGACGCACACGATGTGGCAGTACACCTCCACCGGGGAGCTCGTGGGCGACCGCGACAGGTTCAACGGATCCACGGACCGGCTGAAAGAGCTGGCCGCCGGCTGAACGGCCCGTCAACGCCCGTTCCGCGATGCTCCGTTCGCGCCCGGCGGCGTGTGCGCGCAGCACCGGCCGTCCTCGTCGCTTATGTTCAGCCACGGATCCGATATTTGGAGTGAAAATGCCAAAAACGGATGAACTGGTTGATGCGGCGGGAGGGGTGGCGGTCGTACCCGTCAGCCCACCACGACGGCGGCTGCTCCCGCGGCCCTACGTCGCCGGGGCCGCGACAGCGGCCGGCGCGGTGGCGGTGGCGTTCGCGCTCGCCGGAACCCAGTGGCTCAACCACCCCGCAGTTGAGGCCTGGCGCACCGTCTGCCTGGCCATCACCGTCCAGGCACTGCCGTTCCTGCTGCTGGGCACGGTGCTGTCAGGCGCGATCAACGCCTTCGTACCGGCCGACCTGTTCACCAGGGCGCTGCCCCGGCGCCCGGCCCTCGCCGTTCCGGTGGCCGGGGTGGCCGGAGCGGTCCTGCCGGGCTGTGAATGTGCCTCGGTACCCGTCGCGAACAGCCTGATCCGGCGGGGTGTCACTCCGGCCGCGGCCTTCGCCTTCCTGCTTTCCGCCCCCGCGATCAACCCGGTGGTGCTGACCGCCACCGCCGTGGCCTTCCCGGGCAGCCCCGCGATGGTCGCCGCCCGGATGCTCGCCTCGCTCGTCACCGCCGCGCTGATGGGCTGGCTGTGGCTCTGGCTGGGCAAGGAGAAATGGCTGCGTCCGGCCGTCCGGTACTCGGGCCACCGGCACGGTCACAGCCGCTGGACCGAGTTCCGGCTCGGCTTCCAGCACGACTTCCTGCACGCCGGCGGCTTCCTCGTCCTCGGTGCCATGGCCGCGGCCACCTTCAACGTCCTGGTGCCGCGCTCGGTCCTCGACGCGTTCTCCGGCTCGCCCTGGCTCTCGGTGCTCTTCCTGGCCGCGCTCGCCGTCCTCCTGGCGGTGTGCTCGGAGGCCGACGCCTTCGTCGCGGCTTCGCTCACCGGCTTCTCGCCGACCGCCCGCCTCGTGTTCATGGTCGTCGGCCCGATGGTCGACCTGAAACTGATCGCCCTTCAGGCGGGCACCTTCGGCCGTGCCTTCGCCTGGCGCTTCTCCACGGCGACCACCGTGGTGGCGATCGCAGCAGGCGTCCTGATCGGAGGCGTACTGCTGTGAAACGCCACGCCCAGACAGCGCTGCTGGTGCTGACCGGCCTCGGCCTGCTGCACGCCGCCCTGTTCACCGACCTGTACCTGCGCTACGTCAAAGAAGGTCTGCGCCCGCTGCTCATCGCCTCCGGCGTACTGCTCACCCTCCTGGGCCTCGCGAGCGCGGCCCTGGACCGCGGGCGCGAGGAACACGCCGGTCACGCACACGGCCACGACCACTCCACCGCACCTCGCATCGCCTGGCTGCTCTTCCTCCCCGCCGTGAGCCTTCTGCTCTACGCCCCGCCCGCCCTGGGTGCCTACACCGCGGCTCACTCGAACAACAAGGCGGTCAAGGCGCAGAAGCGGTTCGACCCCCTGCCCGCCGCCTCACCCCTGCCCATGACGCTCACGGACTTCACCAGCCGCGTCCAGCAGGACCGCACCCTCGCCATCAAGGGCCGCAGCGTCCGGCTGACCGGCTTCGCCTCCCCGGCCGGGCCGGGCGGCGGCTGGTATCTGACCCGGATCATCTTCACCTGCTGCGCCGCCGACTCGCAGACGGTCAAGGTCCGCGTGTACGGGACCCCGGCCCCGCCCGCCAACAGCTGGCTGGCGGTGACCGGCACATGGCACCCCAAGGGCACCCTCGGTACGAGAACCGCGGAAGCGGCCCTCGACGTACGCCGGCTCCAGCCCATGGCCCAGCCGGTCAACGCGTTCACGGACGACCTTCCTCTCACCCCGTCGTAGCCCCTGCCCGGCGTTCACCGCGAAGCCGGAGGCCGCCCCGGTGGGCCCGGTGGGGCGGAGTCCCGGCCGACATACGATGGCCGTCCGGGAGACGGGCGGCGGCGGAAGGGAGACGGGGCGTGACGGATCACCGGCAGCGTGCCCGGCGGCGGGGGCAGGGCGAGCTGGAGGCGATGGTCCTGTCGACGCTGCGGGAGGCGGACGGCCCGGCGACCGCGGGCTGGGTGCAGGAGCGCCTGGGCGCAGACCTCGCCCATACGACGGTGATCACGATCCTCACCCGGCCGCTGGCGAGGGGAGCGGTCACCCGGGAGCGGGCGGGCCGGTCCTTCGCCTGGACGCCCACGTCGGACCAGGCCGGCCTCGCCGCCCGCAAGATGCGCAAGGTGCTGGACGCCGAGAGCTACCGTGAGGCCGTGCTGGCCGGCTTCGTCACGGGCCTCGCCCCGGACGACGAACGGCTGCTGCGCGAACTGCTAGGCCACGCCGACGCGGAGAGCGACGACTGAATCCCGATGGTGGTCGGCCGGCCCGCCCCGCCCCGCCGACCGGGGCCGGGCGGACTGCTGCCGGTCAGAGGTCGAACTCGTGCGGCGGCAGCTCGAGGGTGAAGCACGCCTCGCGGACGATCGCCTGCTCGTCCTTGTCGAAGTTGCCGTCGGCGCCGCCGATGACGATGCCGATCTGGATCACGGCACGGGCCTCGGCGGGCTTCTTCTTGGCCTTGGCGACCTCCTGCAACACACTCACCTTGCCGAAGGCGAAGTCGGCCGTCAGCTTGTCGAGGTTGTCCTCGAACCTGCGGCGCAGGTCGTCGGCCGGGAAGTTCTGCAGAACCTCATTCGTGGCGATCAGTTGAGCCACGCGCTGCCGCTCGGAGGGGTCCACGGTGCCGTCGGCCGCGGCGACCAGCGCGCACATCGCCATGCTCGCGTCGCGGAAGGCACCGCTCTTCAGATCGTTCTTCTTCGCCACCAACTGGGTCTGCATCTGAGACGCGGACTCCTTGACGCGGTCCCACAGGGCCATGCGAACTCCATACGGTCGGTCGTAATCTTCTACAGTCGTGCAGAAATGATGAGGAGGGGGTGTGCGGCCGGGCCTGATTCCCCCTCCTGTCCACGTTTCTCCCTACCTACGCGAAGCGGCCTTTGACGACCCGTGCCGCGGCCTCGCTCTCGGCCGCGGGGGGAGACAGCTCGCTCAGCGTGTCGAGGTCCGTGTCCTCGGCGAGCTCCCGCTCCCAGGCGTCGGCGAGCCTCACCTGCTCCGCATGCGGCTGCTGCTGGACGAGTTCCCGGTCGTGCGGGCTCAGGGCGGCCAGGAATCGTTCCACCATATCGATCGCCATCCTTGTTCTCCTTCGTCACGGGACGTGCCGAACCAGCTGACACCGTCCAAGCGTGATCGGCGGCGACGGCTCACCGTCGGTGCCGTGGCCCACTCGGACCCGAACGGAGGAACGAACCCGTACGGAGGAACCCGTACGGCCGACCGTCGGCCCGGCTCGGCGCGCGCTCGAAGCCGGCCGATGCCCGGTGTCAGTGGGTGTGTCGGCTCACCGCACGCGGCGGATCTCGCCCCGTACACGGTAGAAGCCGCCGGCCGCGGCGTGGACGGCATCGACCACATAGCGCGCCCCCGCCTGCCGTATCTCCCGCGGGAACTGCACGTTCCAGCCGGGCTCGAAGCCCTCGGACACCACGTGGACGCGCAGTCGCCCGCCGTGATCGACGCACTCGACGACCACCCCGCCCGCGGGCGGCGTGCTGACGGTCGCCAGAGCGGACAGCGACGTCGCCGGGTTGTAGGTGGGCAGGGCGGCGGCCGACTTCACATCGACGGCGACGGGCACCGAGCCCTGCTGGGCGGCCGCGATGGCCGCCTCCGACGTGTCCACGCACACCAGCGACCCGTCGGTGGTGACCAGATACAGCCGCTCGTCGAAGTACTGCATGGACAGGGCCGAGCCGTTGCCCGTGCGCAGCTTCCACAGCCGGGTGCCGGACGCGTCGAAGCAGTAGACGGACGAGGAGTTGTCGCCGGCGAAGACATAGCGGCCGCCCGGGGCGGTGGCACACGAGTACACCACGGCGTCACAGGTGTAGACACCCTCGACCCGTCCGGTGGCCTTCGACAGGCGCTGCACCACATGACGGTCCGTGCCCGCGTAGACCGACGTCGCCTCCTGCCATCCGAACAGCACGCCCCCGCGCGTGTCGGTGTGCCACAACTCGCCGCCCCCGTCCGGGGCGTAGGCCGTCACACCCTCGCCGTGCCCGTGGTACACGGCGTGTTCGTCGGCCCGCACCATCCAGGCCATGTTGCCGGACGACCGCCGGGACCACTGGTGTTCGTCCTCGTGGTCGATCACGGTGAGGCCGCCCGCCGCGTCCGAGACGTTCAGCACTCCTTCGTGGATGTCCAGCCAGAAGATGTCGACGTTCGCGGCGATCTCGTACGCGGCGAACGGCAGCTTCGAGGACAGGTCGTACACCCGGCCGTCGTCGCAGCCCGCGTAGATCCAGAAGTCGTCCGCGACCAGGCACTTGACGCCGTCGGGGAGCAGGTAGCGGGCCATCACCTCGCCGTCGTGGCCCAGGTTGTAGACCTCGCCCGCCTGGTTGCCCACCCACACGCGGTCCTCGTCGACATGGATGCCGAACGCGGCCGAACCGGTGCGGAAGCGCCACAGCACCGGCGCCGTGGCGCGCGCCGTCGACGGCGCGGAGCCGACCTGGCGCCGTGTCACGGAACGGGGCGCACGCTGACCGCGCACGGCCACCGCGTACCCCTTGCGGACCTTCTGGTCGATCTTCTTCGCCGCGGCCGCCTGTGCCTTGGCAGGTGTCGCGAACGACGACGTCTGCACCTGGCCGGACGCCCCGATGCGGCCGTAGCGCACGGTGACGGAGGCGCCGTCGACCGTCACCTCGTAGAACTTGTGCGCCCCGCCGCCGTCCTCGGACAGCTCCAGATACGTCGTCTCCGCCACGACCGGTCCCTCCCGTGCACGACCCCACCGGCGGCACCGCCCCGCGGTGCGCCCTTCGATGATCGAAACATACGGGAGGGCACTGACAACGGGTCCGTCAGAGATCCGTCAGAGGTCCGCCACCAGGAGCCGGTAGCCGACGTCGACGCTGTCGAGGGCGAGGAGACCGGCGTGACGGGTGTGCCAGCGGCCGGTCGTCAGGTCGTCCGCGAGCCGGTTCAGGCCTGGCGTGATCAGGCCGTCGCCGGCCTGGGTGAACAGGGATATCCCGGCGCGCACCTGAGGGTCGAGGTAGGCGTGGGGGCGGCGCCAGTACGCGGCGCCGAACCCGTCCACGCAGTCGTGGGGGACCGGAACCGGCTCCTGGCCGGCCCCGCCGAGCAGTTCGACGAGCCGGTCGATCGGCACCGCGCGGGCGTCGTCGAGTGCGGCCGCCTCGGGCAGATACTCCCGTACGAGCCAGAACCGCTCGCGGAAGACGTCCTGATCCCAGGTCAGGACGACGACACGACGGCGGGCGACCCGGCGCAGCTCGGCGATCCCGGCCGCCAGGTCGGCCCAGTGATGGATGGTCAGCAGCGCCATGACGGCGTCGGCGGCGTCGTCACGCAGCGGGAGCCGTTCCGCCACCGCCTGCACGGCGGGGGCGGAGCCCGGCGGACGCTGGGTGAGCATGACCTGGCTGGGCTCGACCGCGAGAACGGTCCCCGGCGGCTCGTACGAGCCGGTGCCGGCTCCGACGTTGATCACGTCCGTCGTGTTCCCGAGTGCGGTGTGGATCTGGGCGGCGATCCTCGGATCCGGCCGTCGAGTCCGGGCATACGTGGCGCCGAGCGTGTCATAGGTGGCCATGCCGCTCAGTATGCGAAACGGGCGGTGCTCAGGGCTGCCCCGTCGGAAGCCCTTGGCCGACGGCGGACCGAACCTGGGTATCGGCATCACTGTCAGACCCGCGTGCCACACTGCGCGCATGGCACTTGCTGATCTCACGCTCGACCAGTGGCGGTCCTTCGACCCGTCGACCGCACGACGCTTCGCCCAGGAGGCCGCCGACCTGGTGCACGGCCGTGTGACCGCCTTCGAGACGGTCGATCATCTGGGTGGCCCGCTGCACCGCGTCCGGATCGAGCGCGACGGGCAGGAGTTCGCACTGGTCCCCGGGGGCCCGGTGATGCTGGGATTCGACCTCGAAGCCTGGTGTCCGACGCCCGAGCAGAGCGCCGACTACGACGAGAGCGTGCAGCAGGGATTCGGGTACGGCCCCGATCTGCGGGCCCATCTCGCGCAGGTGCTCAGCCCCCGCCGCAGCGCCGTCCTGCCCACGGTGCTCATGGCGGTCGAGGACGAGGACCTGGACGAGGAGCCGACCGAACTGCCCGCCGACGTGTCGGCCGCGCTCGCGGCCCGCGGACTGCGCATGCCGAGCTCCGACGAGTGGGAGCACGCCTGCGGAGCCGGGGCGGACACCCTGTTCCGGTGGGGGAACGACTGCCCCCTGGACCGTATCCCGTACGGGGACCGCACCGGGCCGCACGAGCAGCCGAACGCGTTCGGCCTGCGCATCGCCTACGACACCTATCGTGCGGAGCTGACGAGCGATGTCACGGCGATACACGGCGGGGACGGTGGTGAGTCGGTGTGCGGCGGTTACGGCCACCTGCTGGCGTGGCTGCCGCTGGCGACCGCCAACCGCAACCCCTCCATGGTCGAGTTCGTGTACGGCCCGGAGGGTGACGACGTCTCCGACGGGTTCTCCGTCCGGCCGGTGCTCCCGCTCTGATGCGTCCCGGCTGCTCCCGCTCCGATGCGACCTGGCCGCCGCCCCGTCACCGCCGGGAACGGCCGCCGGCCTGTCCCTGCGGGCCCGCGAGGACCGGTGCGTCCACCACGTCCACGTCACTGGCCCGGACGTAGCCGAGCCGGTAGCCGATCTGGATCTCGTAGTACTTCTCCTGGCCCTTCACCACCGGGCTCGGCGTGTACTCGAAGGTCGACCTGTCGATATAGGAACCGGTCGTGTGGGACATCGTCACGTACCGCTGTCCTTCGCCGAGGGTGTACGGCAGCGGCGACTCGGTCGGCTCCGTGATCCCGTCCGGGTAGGCGTCCTCCTCCGGGAGGGCGCGCCCGTACACCGGGACCTCGCTCAGACCTTCCTTGGGAGTGACCATCCGGCCCGCCGCGCCGACGGCCGTGGGGTGCTTCTTCGGGTTCTTGAACCAGGCCTTCTTGCCCAGGAACCAGATCGCCGTCCAGTCGCCCCGGCGCTCGGCGACGGCGTAGGTCTGGCCGGCGGAGATCCGCGAACCCAGATCGCTGACGTCCTCCGTGGAGTCCTCACCGTCCGGGCGCCGGCCCGGGTCCTGGATCAGCGGGGCGTTGTCGGCCGGCTCGGTGTGGAGGCGGACGGCGCTGGAACCGTGCGGAGCGCACGGCACACCGTGCCCGCCGCATCCCGTGTAGCGCGGCTTGTAGGTGGAGTAGTCCGGCAGCACGGTCACCATGGGGCTGTCCGGCCCGGCCGTGGCCCGCAGGGGCGCGCCCAGCAGGTCGAAGTAGTGCCGCCAGTCCCAGAAGGGGCCCGGGTCCTCGTGCATGTCGGGGATGCTTTCGGCCGTCGGGGCCGGCACGTTGTCGTGACCGAAGATGTGCTGCCGGTCCAGCGGGACGCCGTACTTCTTGGCCAGATAGCGCACCAGACGGGCCGAGGCCCGGTACATCTGCTCCGTGTACCAGGTGTCGGGCTGTGTGAGGAAACCTTCGTGCTCGATGCCGATGGAGCGGGCGTTGACGAACTGGCTGCCCGAGTGCCAGGCCATGTCCTTGGTCCTGATGTGCTGTGTGACATGGCCGTCCTTGGAGCGGATCGAGTAGTGCCACGATGCCTCGGTCGGGTCCTGCACCGTCTGGAACATGGACCGCAGGGACGCCTCGGTGTCGTGGATGACGATGTACTCGATCTTCTGGTCCTTGGGCCGGTCGCCCAGGTCATGATTGCCGTACGCGTCGTCGTCGATCTCCGTGTACGGCGCGCTGAGCCAGGAGCAGGACAGCTCGGTCGGGCACTCGACCTCCTTGGACCGTGCCGCGTTCTTCAGGGCGCGCGGGCGAACGTCCGGGCTGGCGGGCAGGGTGACGGACTGTCCGGCGTCGGTGGTGCGATGCGCTCCCTCGTGGATCACTCCGAAGACGTCGTTGGCGTAGGTCGCCGCCTCGGTGGTGTCGTCCAGGCCGGGGAACCGCGCCACGGCCTCCCACCAGTCCGCCGGGTTGTCGCTGAGCGGCTTGCCGAGCAGCCGTTGCGTCTCCGCCAGGAGCGCCGCACCGCCGCGCACATTGGCGGCGGCGTCCTTCCGCAGCCGGTCCTCTTTCTCCCCGGTCAGTCGGGCGGCCTGCTGCAGGTCGGACGGCTGCCCGGATCGCTTGCCCGGGGGCTTGGCCGCCTGGGAGGGGGACGGTCCCGCGAGTGCCACGGCACCCCCGCGCTGCTGCGCCGCCGGGTCAGCCTTCTGGGCCAGCCGTGTGTCCACCAGATGCATCGGTCCAAAGCCGCCGCCGACGCTCGGCGCGCCCCTGTGGGAGTCCCAGCGCGACTGCAGATAGGACACGCCCATGAGCACACTCCGCGGCACGTCGTACTCGTCCGCGGCGGCCGTGAAGTCGTTCTCCAGCCGCTGGTCGGCCGCCACACGGCCCGGTGCGCCGGACATCAGCGGAGCCAGCAGGGGGGCCATGAGTGCCGCCGACGCCGTCACGAGGACCGTCCGGCGGTGCCTGCGAACGGCACTGGGGACACGGGGGGAGAAGCGTTTCTTCATTGCAGGTGTCTCCAACCAGGCTCGTCTCGACAGGACGCGGCCAGGACAGGGAGTTGCCCCTTACGCCACCCCTCGTACGATTCCGTGCCCGGCACGCCCCGTCGCGCCGAGGGTCACTGGCGTGGACCAGCCGTCCGGCAGAGGCCACCCGGTCGGCGGCACCAAGTCCGCTCCCGCACCCGGGGCGTGACGGTCAGTCCTGAACGGGGTCCACCCGCCAGTCGGGGTGCCCCGGCATGGGCGGGGTGTGCGCCCCGTACAGCCACGGGGTCAGGAAAGAGGCCAGGTCATGGCCCGCGACCTCGGAGGCCAGGGCGATGAAGTCCCGGGTTCCGGCGGCCCGCCCCCGGAACCTCGTCACCCAGGACCGCTCGATCCTCTCGAAGGTCTGCGCCCCGACCCTCTCCCGGAGGGCGTAGAGCACCAGTGCCGAGCCGTCGTACCGAATGTTCCTGAACAGGGTGGGCCCGGTGGGTTCGGCGGGCGCTCCGTCGTCGTGCCGCCACTGGTCGTGCTGCTCGTACGCGGCCCGCATGGCGGACTCGAGGTCGGGGCCGCCGTGCGCGTCGGAGTAGAGGCGTTCGTAGTAGCGGGCGTGACCCTCACTCAGCCACAGGTCGGACCACCGCCGGACGGCGACGCTGTCACCCGTCCAGTGGTGGGTCAGTTCGTGTACGAGGTCCCGCTCCGCGTCGACCCGGTCGCCCAGCAGGTTGTCCCGGGGTACGACGGACAGCGACTGCGTCTCCAGCGCCACCGGCAGATCGGTGTCGCCGACCAGCACGCCGTAGCGGCCGAACGGGTACGGCCCGAGCCGCTGTTCCAGCCACGCGAGGTGTTCGGTCGTCAGGGAGCGGTACGCCGCGGTGTCGTCGACCATGCCGCCGGGGACCACGTCCCGCACGGGCAGCCCGCGCGGGCCGGTGCTGTCGACGAACGTGAACCTCCCGATCGCCATCTGGACCAGTTGTGCCGCGACCGGCTGCTCGGAGTCGTACGTCCACCGGGTGTGTCCGTCGGGCCGTCGGACACGCTCGACGAGCCGGCCGTTGGCCACCGCGCCGAGGCCGGGCGGCGTGGTGATGCGGAAGGTGAAGCGCGCCCGCAGGCTCGGGTGGTCGTTCGCCGGGAAGACCATCTTGGCGCCGTCGGGCTGCGCGTAGATCAGGGTGCCGTCGGGCGTGGGCATCCAGCCGTAGTCCTGGATCGCGTCGTCGCGGTGCCGTTGTTGCGTCGGGTCGGCGGTGTAGGCGACGCGTACCGTGAACGCTCCGCCGCGCGGGATGGGCTTCGCGGGGGTGACGACGAGTTCGTCGCCGTCGCGGACGAAGGCCGCCGGTGCGCCGTCCACGGTGACGGCGTGCAGCGTGTTGCCGGCGAAGTCGAGGTCGAAGCGGGAGAGGGCCTGGGTGGCGGCGGCGCTGATGGTGGCGCTCGCGTCGAAGGGCGTTCGCGGGGCCCTCCAGTCGAAGTCGAGCGTGTAGTGGCGGACCTCGTAACCGCCGTTGCCGTCGAGCGGCATGAGCGGATCGCCGATGCCCCTGGCACCGGGGGAGGGGACCGCTGCCGAGGAGACGGCGGAAGGACCGCCGGCGGGGGTGCGGTGGCCCGTGTGGGGGAGCGCACCGCCGAGCACGACCGCGCCGGCGACCCCGGCGGCACCGGTGAGGCCCAGGGCCAGGGCCGTGCGGCGACGTGTGAACGACGCCTTCACCCTCGGCTGCCGACGGTCGTGATCTCCATGGCCGCACTATGTCAGCAGATGGTCGTATTGACTGTTCATGCCTTCATGTCCGGCGCCCCAATGGGCTACCACGGCCCGCTGTTCACCCGGACGGGTTGCCGACGGGGCAGCCCGCGCGGGCCGGCCGGCTCGGCGACGCCCACCGCCTACAGGGTCCGGGCGACGAGGAGGGCGACGTCGTCGTGGTCGTCGGGGTGGCGCAGACCGTACAGGAGGAGGTCGCAGGTCTCCTCCAGGGGCCGGTGCGGCTCGTCGAGGAAGCTGAGCAGGACATTCAGCCGGTCGTCGATCGGGTGCTGTCGGGTCTCGACCAGACCGTCGGTGTACAGGACCAGCAGATCGCCGGAGCCGAGATCCGCCGTCGTGGTCTCGAAGGAGATGCCACCGACGCCGAGCGGCACTCCGGCGGGCAGGTCCAGCAGCTCGGGGGCACGGCCGGGGCCGGCCAGCGCCGGCGGCAGGTGTCCGGCGTTGGCGATGTGGCACTCCCTGGTGTGCGGGTCGTAGACGGCGTAGAGGCAGGTGACGATGTAGTGCTCCAGATCGCAGGTGATCTTGTCCAGGTGCTGGAGCACCGCGTTCGGCGGCAGGTCGAGGTCCGCGTAGGCGCAGGTGGCGGTGCGCAGCCGGCCCATGGTGGCGGCGGCGTCGATGCCGTTGCCCATGACGTCCCCGACGACCAGCGCGGTCTTGCCGCCGGCCAGGGGGAGCACGTCGTACCAGTCGCCGCCGACCTCGCTGGTCGCCAGGGCGGGCTGATAGCGGGAGGCGAGTTCCAGGCCGGTGTGGTGCGGCGGATGGTCGGGCAGCAGACTGCGCTGGAGGGTGAGGGCGGTGTTGCGCACGCTCTGGAACCACCGGGCGTTGTCGATGGACATCGCGGCGCGGCTGGCGAGCTCACTGGCCAGGACGACGTCGTCCTGGTCGAACGGGAGCGGGTTGACGGTGCGTTTGAGGTCGAGTGCGCCGAGGACCTCGCCGTGCGCGATGAGCGGCACCGCGAGATAGGAGTGGACGCCGGCCCGGGCCAGCAGCTCGCTGACATCGGGGGAGCGGGCGATGCGCCGTAGATCGTCGCTGCCCACATGGCGGACCAGCACCGGCCTGCCGGAGTGGACGCACAGGGTGACCAGACGGTCCCCGTCGTAGGCGGCGAGGTCGCCGGGACGGTCGGCGGCCTGCAGCGCCACGGTGGGGCGGGACGCTTTCAGGGCCAGTGCCCGGAAGAGCTCCGGGCCGTTCTCGGGTTTGCTGTTGCGGCGGAAGGCCAGGGCGGAGTCCAGCACGTCCACGGCGACGATGTCGGCGAGCTCGGGGATCGCGATGTCGGCCAGTTCATGGGCGGTCTGCTCCACTTCCAGCGTGGTGCCGACCCGGGTGGAGGCGTCGGCGATAAGTGCCAGACGGCGCCGGGCCCGGTCCGCCTCGGTGGCCGCGCGGTGCCGCTCCGTGACGTCCACGACCGAGGCGGCCGCGCCCAGGACGCGTCCGCCGGGGTCCTCCAGCCGGTAGAACGAGAGCGACCAGGCGTGATCGTGGTCGGGGTCGGCCGTGGGGCGGCCCACGTGGTACTGGTCGAGCAGCGGGGTGCCGGTGGTGAGCACCTGGCGCAGGGCGGACTCGATGGTGTCGACGTCGGAGAAGGGCAGGGTCTCTCTCAGATGGCGGCCGATGTGGTCCTCGGCGGGTATGCCGTCGATCCGCTCCAGGGCCGGGTTGACCAGGAGATAGTGCAGGTCGGGGTCGAGCAGGGCCAGGCCGATCGGAGACTGGTTGATCAGCCGCTCGCCCAGGGCCAGGTCGGTCTCGACGCGCTGGAGCAGGGTGTGGTCGGCCGCTATGCCGAGGGCGTAGACGTCGCCGTGGTCGTCCAGCAGCCGCATGTTGCGGAACTCCATCAGGCGGGTGCTGCCGTCCTTGTGCCGGACGGGGAAGGCGCCGGCCCAGGCCCGGCCGGTGGCCAGCACCTCCGCGAACAGGCTCATGACGGCCTGCAGGTGCTCCGGGCGGATCAGCAGCCGCGCCGCTTCCATGCCCAGGGCCTCTTCCGCGGTGTAGCCGAAGAGCTCCTGGGCCTGCGGGGTCCAGAACACGATGCGCCCCTCGGCGTCCAGGACGATCGCGGCCACGCTCAGCAGATCCAGCAGACCGGTCGGCCGGACCGTCTCGGGGCCCGGAACATCACTGTTGGGCTTGAAGGATTCGGCTGTCATCCCAGATCCTCCTCGACCGGTCGGAAGGACAGGCCGGTCTCCGCCGGCGTTGCCGCACGCCTGGGTTCTGGCTCCCGGTACTTCCATGCTGCCTCGGGGTTCCGCGGCTTGCCCAGCCACGCGGGGTCTGCATGTGCAGGTCAAGCCGGGTTTGGGTCGACAGTCGCGGAACTCATCGGCGAAGCAGTGCTGCCCATCGGTGAAGCCGTACTCGCTCAACTCGGCCCCGACGCGGCCATGGACGAGGATCCCGGCGGTCCGGCAGGTCCGGCACGGTCCCGCGGCGGCCCACCGGACCGCGCGGGCGACTTTGCCTTCTCTTTGCAACCTGCCCCTGTGCCGCCTCGTCTCTCCGCTCGATCTGTCACCCAGCCTCCCGGCCACCGGGCGGGCCGACGAAAGAGAGCGATTCGATGCGCCGAACTGTCCCCAAGGGCATGGCACTTGCGTGCACGGCGGTGCTGGCGAGCGCCGTGCCCGCGTTCGCCGACGGGGCGACCGCGACCCCCTCCGCCGCGCCGACCCGGGCGTCGAGCGCCGCCCCCACCGAGATGCCCAGCGCCGAACCCTCCCGCGCGCCGGGCACCCGGCCGACCACGGCGCCGGCGCCCGCGCCGAGCCAGGTCTCCGTCGTGCCTTCGGGCGCCCCCGACACCGGGGTGCGGGCGGCGTCCGCCGGGTCCGGCTCCGGGACCGAGGGCGGCCTGATCGGCGGAGCCGCTGCCACTGTGCTCCTCGCGGGCGGCGGCGCGGTCCTCGTCGTACGCCGCCGGCGGGCGACCGGGGCATGACCCCGCTCTCCAGGCGCGCCTTCGTCAGCGCGGTGAGCGCCACGCTGCTCGTCGGCTGCGCGGGTCCGGCGACCCACCGGGCCTCGACCGCACGTGCCGCGAGCACGCCAGAGCCTCCCCGGCCTCGGCCTCGGCCTCGGCGAGAACGGTGCGGGCCCTCGCGCGGTCGGTCCCGGTCCGGCTGCAGATCCCGGCCATCGGGGTCGACACCCCGCTCATCCGGCTGGGGCTGGAGCCCGACGGCACGGTGCAGGTACCTCCCGTCACGGCGCACGACCGGGCGGGCTGGTACCGGCACTCGCCGACGCCGGGGCAGGTCGGTCCGTCGGTCATCCTCGGCCATGTGACGGTCGGCGCCTACGGGGACGGGGTCTTCCGTCACCTCGCGCGGCTGCACCGCGGTGACCGGGTCGTGGCGCGCCTGGAGAACGGCACGGCGGCGGAGTTCACCGTCGGTGCCGTACGGACAGTGGCCAAGGCGGACTTCCCGGCGGACGAGGTCTACGGGAACGTCGGCCGTCCGGAGCTGCGGGTCATCACCTGCGGCGGTTCCCACACCGGCGACGGCTATCTCGACAACGTGATCGTCTTCGCCGCGCTGAGCTCCACGAGCCCCTGACCGCCCGCACGGATGCCGGGCCTCGGAACGTACGCCGGCGGCCCGGCATCCTTCCCCGTGCATGCGACACGACCATGGAGAGCGTTGAAACGGTCCCGCGACAGGGCAGCGTCCGAGCTGTTCGCCGCCCTCTATCCGCGCCTCGCCGGCTGGTGCCGCCGTCTCGTCGACGACGACGAGACGGCCCACGAGGTCGCCTCGGAGGCGTTCACCCGGCTCTGGGCCCGCTGGACGACCGTGGAGGAGCCCCGCGGCTTCCTCTACGTCACCGCCGCCAACCTGGTCCGGGACCACTGGCGCAAGCTGGAGCGCGAGCGCAGGGCCATGCACCGCGCCACCTCGGAGGCCGCCGTCCGCCCCCACGACGAACAGACCGATCCCTCGGTACGGCTGCTCGTGCAGTCGCTCCCGGAACGACTGCGCGTCCCGATCCTGCTGCACTACTACGCTGACATGCCGATCCGGGAGGTGTCCGCGCTGACCGGACGTAAGGAAGGAACCGTCAAGGCCGACCTCCACGCGGCCCGAGAACTGCTCCGCGCCCACTTGAGGAGAAGCCTTGACCACACGCTTTGACGAGGGCCCGGAGTTTGAACCCGACGACCCGATCGCGGTGATCCTGCGGCCCCCGTCCGACTACCTCGGCGCACCTCCGGGCCGGTACGAGGCGATCCGCCGCGCCGCGAGCCGCCGCCGACGGCTGCGCGCCGCGGCCGGAGTGGGCCTGTCCTGCGGCGTGGCCGCGCTCATCGCGCTCCAGCTCCATCTGGCGTCACCCGGGGCGCCCGCGTCGCCCGCGGTGCCGCTCGCACCGCCCCCGCGAGCGGCCGTACGGCGCCGCCCACCCCGTCGGCGTCACCCTCCGACCCGCCGTCACCCTCCGAGTCGTCGATGCCGGAGTCGGCCGGCCCTCACCCCGGCGCCACGCGGCGGGACGACAACACCCGTGCCCCGAGCCGCTCGGCAACGCCCACCCGTGGCCCGTCGGTTACACCGACCGAGGCGGGGGCCGAGCCATCGAGGACGCGACCCTCGACCGTCGCCACGTCCGCCGGCCGTCCCTGAATCCGGTCGAGTCCGGGTGGCACGACCACTTTTGACATCTTGATGGCATGCTCTGGTCAAATCTGTCACGCTTTCCGGCAGCCGTTGCCCCGACCCCAAGGGCCGCGGTGGAACACTCCCCGAGCGAACAGTCCGACCCAAACGCGCAAACCCGAGGTCGTCCACCGGCGCACCCCAGCCGGGCGGGCGGCCACCGAGCAGGCCGGAATCCCGGCCGCCGCAAAGGAGTTTCGTGTGAGATCGACCCCCCACAAGGCCCTCGCCGTCGGCGCAGCGGCCGTCGCCGCACTGGCCGCCGTCTCGCTTCCCGCCACCCCGGCCGGTGCCGCACCGCCCACAGCCCCGCTCGCCGCCGAGTGCACCCCGGCCCAGGTGGTCACCAACGGCGGTTTCGAGAGCGGGACTTCGCCCTGGACCCCGTCCTCGTCCGGCGTGATCACCAGCCGCAGCGGTCAGACCGCCCACGGCGGCACCAGCTTCGCCTGGCTGAACGGCGTCGGCAGCACCCACACCGACACGCTCTCGCAGAGCGTCACGATCCCCTCCGGGTGCAGCACCGCCACTCTCACTTTCTGGCTGCACATCGACACCGCCGAGACGACCTCGTCGATCGCCTACGACAAGCTCACGGCGAAGATCGGCTCCACCACCCTGGCGACGTACTCGAACCTCAACGAGAACACCGGCTACGTGCAGAAGTCGTTCGACGTGTCGGCGTTCGCGGGCCAGACCGTGAACCTCGCCTTCACCGGCACCGAGGACTCCAGCCTGCAGACGAGCTTCGTCCTCGACGACATCGCCCTCGACACCTCCGGCGGTCCGACACCTCCGGCCGACTCCACCCGGACCCCGGCCGCACCCTCGTACACCGTCAGCCTGAGCAGCAACGCCGGCGGCACGGTGTGGACCGGCCATGAGAGCGTGGCCTTCACCAACGCCTCCTCCACCGCGCTCAGCGAGGTGTATCTGAGGCTGTGGGACAACTACCACGGCACCTGCTCGGCCCCGCCGATCACCGTCAGCAATGTCACCGGCGGCACCGCGGGTGCCCTCTCCGTCGCCTGTACGGCGCTCAAGATCGACCTGTCCTCGCCGCTGGCGCAGGGCCAGAGCGCGACGATCGGCTTCGACGTGGGCATCACCGTGCCCAGCGGCGCCGACCGCTTCGGTCACGACGGGGCCTTCAGCTTCATCGGCAACGCCCTGCCGGTCCTCGCGGTCAAGGACGGGGCCGGCTGGCACCTCGACCCGTACACCAACAACGGCGAGTCGTTCTACTCGCTGGCCGCCGACTTCAAGGTGACCCTCGACCACCCCAGCACCCTGCTCGTGCCGGCGACCGGCACATCGGTCGACACCCCCGGCTCCAGCGGCCGTACGGTCACCACCGCAACCGCCGCCAAGGTGCGGGACTTCGCCTGGGCCGCCGGGCCCTTCAGCAAGATCTCCGGCACCTCGACGGCCGGAGTCCCGGTGAACGTCTATTCCGTCTCGGGCATCAGCTCCTCCAGCGCCCAGTCGATGCTCACCACCGCAAAGTCCGCCGTGGACGCCCACGCGTCACGGTTCGGCGCCTACCCGTACGGCGAACTGGACGCGGTGATCGACAACAACTTCTGGTTCGGCGGCATGGAGTACCCGGGGTTCGTCCTCGACCTGGTCAGCACCACGGCGCTCACCCATGAGATCGGCCACCAGTGGTGGTACGGCATCGTCGGTGACGACGAGTACAACAGCCCCTGGCTCGACGAGGCGTTCACCGACTACGCCACCGACCTGGCCCTGGGCAAGACCGGCACCAACTGCTGGAACAGCGTCTCGTGGGCCTCGTCCGCCGAGAAGATCACCAACTCGATGGCCTACTGGGACGCCCACTCGTCCCGGTACTCCACCGTGGTCTACGGCTACGGCAAGTGCGCCCTGCACGATCTGCGACGCGTCCTCGGTGATACCGCGATGACCAAAGTCCTGAAGGACTACGCCACTTCGCACTGGTACGGCGTCTCGACCACGGCCGAGTTCAAGGCGGCGGCCCAGGCCGCCACCAGCACGGACCTGACCTCGTTCTGGACCCAGCACCGCATCGACAGCTGACCCGCGGCGGCCGGCCGCGGCCGACGCCCCAGGGCGTCGCCCGCGGTCGGCTCGTGCCGTGCCTCAGTAGCGGTGGCCCGGCAGTTGGTCACCGAGCAGGTCGTACTCCCACTGCGCAGGTACTAGTCCGGCAGGAGACACGCGGTGAGCGCGGCGGTGTCGTCGTGCAGGCCGTGCTCACTGTAGGCGAGCAGGTCGTGATGGAGCCTTTCCAGGAGCTGTCGGGGCGGTAGCGGGCCCCAGGCGCGGACGCGCTCGACGAGGGGATAGAAGGAGCCGTCCGGGGCGCGGGTCTCCGTGACGCCGTCCGTGTAGAGCAGCAACTGGTCGCCGGGGCGGAAGGCGTAGGTCTCCACGTGGTACGGCTCCCCGACGAGCACGCCGAGGTTCAGCGGCGGAGAGGACTGCCCCAGGTCCAGTTCGCGCACCTCCTCGGCACGGATGAGCAACGGCGGCGGATGGCCGCAGTTGACGACGCGGACGGCCTGCTCGTCGGCGTGGACCTCCGCGAAGACGGCGGTGACGAACCGTTCGCTCAGATCGCTCCCGGGGATCTGCTCGGCCCTGCGCGACATGCTGGTCTCCACCCGGCCCACCAGGGCGGGCAGGTCGGGTTCGTCGTGCGCGGCCTCCCGGAACGCGCCGAGCAGGGTGGCGGCGGTCTCCACCGCGAGCAGGCCCTTGCCGCGGACGTCGCCGATGAGCAGCCGCACCCCGTGCACGGTGGGCACGGCCTCGTAGAGGTCACCGCCGATCCGCGCCTCCGCCGAGGCGGAGAGATAGAAGCTCTCCAGCACCAGGTCGCCGATCCGGCGCGGAACCGGCCGGAGCAGGACGCGTTGCGCCATCTCGGCCACGAAGCGCACATCGGCCAGGGTGCGCTCCCGTCGGATCCGGTGGGCGGCCAGGATCGTTCCCAGGGTGCCCACCAGGGCGGTACAGATGTAGGCCGCCACATAGTGCCGCTCCCACAGATATCCGACCTCACGGCCCGCGCAGCACGGGGTACCGGCCAGGATCCCCAGGAAGACGATGGCGAACACCGTGGTGAGGGCGACGACAGCGGGTCCGTGGGCGAAGGCGGCCACCAGAGGCAGGGCGATCAGCACGAAACTGACCGGCCACCGCACGGGCGTGATGGGCTCCAGCACCAGGACACCCACCACGTAGAGGACCGGAAGCCGGCGCAGCCACGCCGGCTCGGACGGTTGAGCCCCGGGCCCGGTCTGTGCCCGGGACCCATGACGGTCCGACTGACGCAGCCTCCACACACCGAACTCCCGGACACGATCTCAGCAGAAAGGCCAGCGTCCAGTGCCGGGCCGCGGCGCACCGGCGATTGCTCCACTCAACGGCATGTCCGGCCTGCATGCGTGGACCGCCATCCGGGTGATCTCCGAGGCATGCCCAACCTGCCGGAAACCAGGGAACACGGGCCTGTCGCGCGCTGCCGTCGCCCCGGGCGATCGATCAGGAGTGGCACCCGCACGGTGATCGACTGAAACTGAGATCCACGGTTCGTGATCAGTAACGGGCGCAATGCCCAGTTGAAAACGTCCTCCAGGAGGTCGGATGGTCGAGCAGTCCTCCGGGGTCCATATATCCGGGACGAGCGCGTCGGTCGTCGACCGACTTGCGGAAGTGCTGGCAGATGTCACTTCCGTGGAACGAGTTCCGGTCGACGGTCACTTCTTCGACGACCTCGGTGCCAACTCGCTGGTGATGGCGCAATTCTGTGCGCGGGTCAGGAAAATACCGGACCTGCCGTCCGCGTCCATGAAGGACATCTACCGGAACCCGACGATCGAAAGACTCGCCGCGGCTCTCGCGGTGACGGATCCCGCTCCCGCCGCCTCGTCGCTTCTCTCGAAGCCATCGGCGCAGCCGGCCGCACCGACGCCGGTCACGCTGGCGAGCCGGCCCACCTATGTCCTGTGCGGAACAGCCCAGTTGTTGTTCTTCCTGGCATACTCCCTGGTCTTCGGAGTCGTCACCGCCCGCGGCTACGAATGGGTCGCGACCGGTTCGGACCTGGCCGACATCTATCTGCGCTCGCTGGCCTTCGGCGGCCTCGGTTTTCTGGCGATGTGCCTGTTCCCGATCGCCGCCAAATGGATTCTCATCGGCCGCTGGAAACCCCGTGAGTTCCCCGTCTGGGGTCTGACCTATCTGCGTTTCTGGCTCGTCAAGGTACTGCTCCACGGCAATCCGATGGTCCTCTTCATCGGGAATCCGCTGTATGTGCTGTACCTCCGGGCGCTCGGCGCACACATCGGCAAGGGAGTCACGATCCTCTCCCGCACCGTCCCGGTCTGCACCGACCTCATCACCATCGGGGCCGGCACGGTGATCCGCAAGGACTCGTTCTTCGTCGGCTACCGGGCCCACGCGGGTCGTATCCAGACCGGCAGGGTCACCCTCGGCCGGGATGCGTTCATCGGGGAGAAGTCGGTCCTCGACATCGATACGGCCGTGGGCGACCGGGCGCAGCTCGGTCACTCGTCCGCCCTGCACCGCGGTCAGTCGATCCCGGACGGAGAGCGCTGGCACGGATCCCCGGCGGAGCCCACCGAGGTCGACCATGTGCGGGTCGCTCCGGCGAGGTGCGGCACCGCGCGCCGGGTCTGGTTCGGCCTGGGCACCCTGTTCCAGTTGTTCCTCCTCTACATACCGCTGGCCGTCGGCGGGCTGTACATGCTGTTCTCCGTGGTTCCGGCGCTGGGCTCACGACTGGGACCGGACTCGGCCGGAATCACGACGGGAACGCTGCTCAGCGACGCGCTGCTGCTGTCCTTCGTGACGTTCTTCGGGTTCGTCGTCCTGGGCCTCGCCGCGCTGTTCACCGTTCCGCGGTTGGTGGCCCGGGCCATCAAACCCGACAAGGTCTATCCCCTGTACGGCTTTCACTACGCGCTGCACCTGGCGACGGCGCGCATGACGAACATCAAGTTCTTCGCCTGGCTCTTCGGTGACAGCTCGTTCATCGTGTACTACCTGCGCGGTCTCGGGTACGACCTGTCCAAGGTCGAGCAGACCGGCTCGAACTTCGGCACCGAGGTGCAGCACGAGACCCCGTTCCTGGCCTCCATCGGCAGCGGAACCATGGTGGCCGACGGACTCTCCATCGCCAACGCGGAGTTCTCCAGCACATCCTTCCGGGTGTCCCGGACGACGATCGGTCCGCACAACTTCCTCGGCAACAACATCGTCTACCCGGCCGGCGGCAGAACGGGCGACAACTGCCTTCTCGCGACGAAGGTGTTGATCCCTCTCGACGGCGAGATCCGCCAAGGCGTGGGTCTCCTCGGATCGCCCAGCTTCGAGATACCCCGGTCGGTGGAACGGGATTCACGGTTCGACGACCTCAGGACCGGGGACACCCTGCGCCACCGTCTCGCCGCGAAGAACCGCTACAACCTTCGCTCGATGGCCGTCATGCTGTTCGTGCGGTGGCTGTTCACCTTCGCGCTCACGCTGTTCGCCCTGCAGTCCGTCGAAGTGTACGGCTGGCTCGGACATGCGGTGATCGCCCTGTATCTGGCCTGCACGCTCGCCTTCACCGCCCTCTACTACGTGCTGCTGGAGCGCTGCATCACCTCGTTCCGCGCACTGCGCCCCAAACTGTGCTCCATCTACGACCCGTACTTCTGGTGGCACGAGCGCCTGTGGAAGGTCCCGGACCACTACCTGAACATCTTCAACGGGACCCCCTTCAAGACCCTGATCTGGCGGATGACCGGTGCCCGCGTCGGCAGCAGGGTGTTCGACGACGGCTGCTACATGACCGAGCGGACGCTCAGCACCATCGGCGACGGCTGCACCCTGAACGCCGGGAGCAAGATCCAGTGCCACTCTCAGGAGGACGGCACCTTCAAGTCCGACACCACCACGCTCGGTGCCGGGTGCACGCTCGGCGTCGGCGCCCATGTGCACTACGGCGTGACGATGGGCGACGGTGCCGTACTGGCGGCCGACTCCTTCCTCATGAAGGGCGAGGAAGTCCCCCCGAACGCACGGTGGGGCGGCAACCCCGCCGTGGACATGCCCGACGCCTCCGAACAGTCCTGTGGCATCGGCCCGGCAACCGCACTGCCCGCGCCCAACGGCGCCGCGAAGACGATGAGTTGAGGAGGGCCATTCGATGGGAGCGCGCGTGGAGGCCGACCGGGAGTTCTGGACCGGCGTGCTGACCGCCGGTGGTTTCACCGCCGTACCGCGGTGGGTCCGCCAGCCGGTGGCCTCAGTGGCCGAGTACGAGGCGGCGGTCCCGCAGGACGTCGCGGCGGCGGTGCGCGGGCTGGCCCGGGAGTCGGGTGTCCCGCTGAGCGCGGTACTGCTGGCCGCCCATGCCAAGGTGCTGACCGCGCTGTCCGGTGAGCGGGAAGTGGTGACGGGTTATGCCGCCGGGGCCCGGGGCGGCCCGCTGCCCTGCCGGCTGACCGTCGCACCGGGGACCTGGCGCGCGCTGCTGTCGCGGGCTCATCACGTCGAGGCCGAACTGCTGGCGTTCCGCGACTTCCCGGTGACCGAGCTGCGCCGGGAGCTGGGGGTGACCGGACCGTCGTACGAGATCGTGTTCGATCCCGCCGGGGCCGAGAGCGGGCTGGTCGACGAGGCCGCACTCGGTGTCGCCTGGTGCGACGAGGGCGGGCGGCTGTTCGTACGGCTGCGGTACCGCACCCAGACGCTGGACTCCGAGTGCGCGGCCCGGATCGGGGGCTACCACCTGGCCGCACTGCGGTTGATGACGGATGACATCGATGCCGATCACTCGCGGCAGAGCCTCCTGTCGGACGACGAGGTGCATGAGCAGCTCGACGGGCTGGCCGGACCTCACCGCAGACTCCCGCAGGGCCGGGCACACGAACTGTTCGAGCAGCGGGTACGCGCGCATCCGCAGGCGGTGGCGGCGGTCCACGGCGAGCGCGAGTGGACGTACACGGAGCTCAATGCACGTGCCAACCGGCTGGCGCGGGCGCTGGTGCGGCGGGGACTGGGCCGGGAAGACGTCGTCGCGGTGGTCACCGAACGCAATCTCGACTGGCTGGCCGCGGTACTGGCGGTGTTCAAGGCCGGAGGCGTGTACCTGCCGATCGAACCGCACTTCCCCCCCGGCCGTATCACCGCGACCCTCGCGCGCGCCGAATGCCGGCTGGTGCTGACCGAGCCCGGCAGCACCGACACCCTCGACGAGGCCCTCACCGGCCTGCCCGGAGTCGAGAAGCTGCTCATCGAGGCGGCCTGCGCGGAGCAACACGTCGACGGCGACCTCGGGTTGAAGGTCACCGCCGATCAACTGGCGTACATCTACTTCACCTCCGGCTCCACCGGCGAACCGAAGGGAGCGATGTGCGAGCACGCGGGCATGCTCAACCACCTGTACGCCAAGATCGACGACCTGGACATCGCCCAGGGGCACGTGGTGGCGCAGACGGCACCGCAGTGCTTCGACATCTCCCTGTGGCAGCTGATCTCCGCGCTGCTGGTCGGCGGGCGGACGCTGCTGGTCCCGCAGGACGCGATCACGGACGTGGAGCGGTTCCTCGACACGATCGTCCGCGGCCGTGCCCGCGCGGTGCAGGTCGTGCCCTCCTACCTGGAAGTGGTGGTGTCGTATCTCGAACGGCACCCCCGGGAGCTGCCGGACCTGCGGTGTGTGTCGGTGACCGGTGAGGCGCTCAAACGGGAGCTGGTCCAGCGCTGGTTCGCGATCCAGCCGGGCATCAAGCTGGTCAACGCCTATGGCCTGACCGAGACTTCGGACGACACCAACCACGAGGTCATGACCGAGGTGCCCGAACGCGTGCTGCTGGGCCGCGCGGTCAACAACGTGCACGTCCACGTCGTCGACGAGCACCTGTCACTCGTACCGCTGGGCGCACCAGGACTGATCGCGTTCTCCGGTGTCTGCGTGGGGCGGGGGTATGTCAACGACCCCGAACGGACCCGCGAGGCGTACCGGGACAACCCCTACTTCCCGGGGGAACGGCTCTACCTCGGCGGTGACTGGGGCCGCTGGCATCCCGGCGGCAAGCTGGAGTTCCTCGGCCGACGCGACAACCAGGTCAAGATCCGCGGCTTCAGGATCGAGATCGGAGAGATCGAGAACACCCTCCTGCGGGTGAAGGGCGTGCGGGACGGCGCCGTGGTCGTCGCCGAGCGGGCCGACCAGAGCAAGCACCTCATCGCCTTCTACACCGGCCGCCGTCAGGAGACCGAGGCACTGCGCGAGGCGCTCGGTGCGGCACTGCCCGCCTACATGGTCCCCTCGGCCTTCCACTGGCAGTCGGGCCTGCCGCTGACCCCCAACGGCAAGACCGACAAGAAGGCCCTGACCGCGCTCGCCGAACAGACGCAGCCGACCGCCGAGAGCGAGACCGTCGGGCAGCCCGACCGCTGCGCCCTCACCCCCACCGAGCGGAAGCTGGCGGCCGCCTGGGCGGAACTGCTAGGGGTTCCCGAGGAACGCATCGGCCGAAGAGACCACTTCTTCGACTCCGGAGGCACCTCACTGTCGGCGGTGAAACTCACCATCGCCCTCGACCGCGCGGTGTCCCTCAAGGACATCACCCGGCACCCGGTGCTCGCCGACCTGGCCGCGCTCCTCGACGGCGCCGGCCACAAGCGCCAGGAACTGCTCCAGCCACTGTCCGACGCGGGCGCCGCGCCGGAGTGCGCACTGGTCTGCTTCCCCTACGCGGGCGGCAACGCCGTCAACTACCAGCCCATGGCCACCGCCCTGGCGGGCAGCGGGACCGCGGTCTACGCGGTGGAGCTGCCCGGTCACGACCTGGCCGCCCACAACGAGCCGTTCGCGGCGCTCACCCAGGTGGCCGAACAGGTCGTCACCGAGATCACCGCACTCGGCCCGGCCAGGGTCCTGCTGTGGGGCCACTCCTCGGGCGCGGCCCTCGCCGTGGAGACGGCGCGACGACTGCAGGAACGGGGGACCGAGGTCTCCCGGGTGTTCCTCGGCGCGCAGCTGCCCGGCACCGCCGCCGACCGCCGCGCCGCCGTCGACGAGCTGACCGGCCGCAGCGACGCCGAGATCGCCGCCCGGCTGACGGCCGACAGCGGCTACACCGAACTCGGTGAACTCAACGCACAGCACGCCCGGCACATCGGCGCCGCCTACCGCCACGACTGCGTGTCCGCGCACCGCTACTTCGCCGACGCCCTGGAGGACCCGCCGGCTGTGAAGCTGTCCGCACCGGTCACCGTGGTCATCGCCGCCGACGACCCGAGTACGCCCGGCCCCCGCGACCGGCACCGCGCCTGGCAGCTGCTGGCCGAGCACGTGGACCTTAGCGAACTCACCGACGGCGGCCACTACTTCCTGCGCACCCGTCCGGCCGAAGCCGCGCAGATTGTCCTGGGCGCGGCCGAATCGCTCGCCTCCTCCTGAACCTCCAGCCCCAGATGGGCAACCGAAGGGAAACCGAGATGTCGTCCTCACCGCTGGCCGCACCACTCGACGTGGAGCTGAAACCGGACAGACCTCCGATCCTGCACATCGACTCCCCCGGCGACGCTGCGAGTTGGGCGGCCCAGTACCGCGAGGCACTGCGTGCGCAGGTGACCGAGCACGGCGCACTGCTCGTCCGCGGCCTGGGACTGCGCGAGACGGATCAGGTCGGTGCCGTCTTCGGCGCCCTGTCGGGCGGTCTGATGACGGAGCGAGAAGCCTTCGCCCCCCGAGAGGCGTACGGCCCGGGGCTGTACTCCTCGACGGCCTGGCCGGCCAACCAGCCGATGTGCATGCACCACGAACTGAGCTACACCGTCGAGGTTCCCGGCCTGATGCTGTTCGCGTGTCTGACCGCCCCCGCCGAGGGCGGGGCGACCGCGGTCGCCGACGCCGAACAGATGCTCCAGGCGCTGCCCACCACACTGAGCGAGCGGTTCGAGCACGAGGGCTGGCTGCTCACCCGCAGCTACAACGACGAGATCGGGGCGTCCCTCGCGGAGTCCTTCGGCACCGACGACCCCGCCGCCGTCGAACGCTACTGCGGGGCCCATGCCATCGACTTCGCCTGGCAGCCCGACGGCTCACTGCGCACCCGGCAGCGCCGCAGCGCCGTGGTGCGGCACCCGGTCACCGGCCGGCGCTGCTGGTTCAACCAGATCGCCTTCCTCAACGAGTGGACGCTGGCCCCGGAGGTGCGCGAGTACCTCGTGGACGTCTACGGCGACGAGGGCCTGCCGTTCAACACCCGCTTCGGAGACGGCACTCCGATCGACGAGGACGTCGTCCAGCTCCTCAACTCCACCTACGAGGAGCACACCCGCCGCGAGCCCTGGCAGGCCGGTGACCTGATGCTCGTGGACAACATCCGCACCGCACACAGCAGAGAGCCCTACGGCGGAGAACGTCAGGTGCTGGTCGGCATGGCCGAGCCCTGCCGCCTGAGCGACTGCGCCCCGACCCCGGAGGCAAGCCGGCGATGAGCAACACACTGTCACCCGCCACACGGCGGACCAAGCCCCACGCGGCCACGACGCCGACGTTCGCGGTGATCTCCGGCGCACAGGTGCAACAGGCACTCGCCGGCCGCGAGAAGGAGATCGTGGAGCTCGTCGAGTCCACCTACCGGCTGCACGGCGCCGGAGACTCGGTCAACCCCCCGTCGTACTTCCTGCGCTTCCCCGACCGCCCCACGTCGCGGATCATCGCGCTGCCCGCCTCCATCGGCGGCGAGGACCATGTGGACGGCCTGAAGTGGATCTCCAGCTTCCCGGACAATGTGACGGCGGGCCTGCCACGGGCCTCCGCGGTCCTCATCCTCAACGACCATGACACCGGCTACCCGTTCGCCTGCCTGGAGAGCTCCATCATCAGCGCCACGCGAACCGCGGCATCCGCCGCACTGGCAGCCGACTGGCTCAGCCGCAACCGGCCCCGCCCCACCCGGATCGGATTCTTCGGTACGGGCCTGATCGCCCGCTACATCCACACCTTCCTGGCCGGCACCGGCTGGTCGTTCGACACGATCGGTGTGCACGATGTGTCCGCCGACAGCGCCGCCGGCTTCACCGGATATCTGCGGCAGACCGACACCACGGCACAGGTCCAGGTCCACGACACCGCCGAGGACCTGATCCGCTCCAGCGACCTGGTGGTCTTCGCCACCGTCGCCGGCGAGCCGCATGTCACCGACCAGGCCTGGTTCGCGCACCACCCGCTCGTCCTGCATGTGTCCCTGCGCGACCTCGCCCCGGAGATCCTGCTCGCCTCGGCCAACATCGTCGACGACGTCGAGCACTGCCTGAAGGCGGACACCTCACCGCATCTGGCCGAACAGCTCACCGGCAGCCGCGACTTCCTCGACGGCACCCTCGACGACGTCATGTCCGCACGGCACATTCTGCCGACCGACCGGACGGTGATCTTCTCGCCCTTCGGACTCGGCGTCCTCGACCTCGCCGTCGGCAAGTACGTCTACGACGAGGTGGCCCGGGCGGGACAACTCCGCCTCATCGACAACTTCTTCCACGACCTGCGCCGGTACGGCTGAAACCCCACTTCGTCGGCCCTGGCACCAGGAGGCCCAAGTGCCCGTCATATCCGCGCCGCAAGCCTTCAACGAAGGCGCGCTCTACGTCGACCTCGAGTCGATCCTCGGGGTGCGTTTCTACCTGAAGTGCGAGGGCTTCAACTTCGCCGGCTCCATCAAGCTGAAGGCGGCGAACGAGATGGTGGAGAGCGCCGAGCGTGAGGGAATCCTGACGCCCGACTCGATCCTCGTCGAGTCCTCGTCGGGAAACCTGGGAGTGGCGCTCAGCATGATCGCCGCGAGCAAGGGATACCGGTTCCTGTGTGTGACGGACTCCCGCTGCAACCTGTCCACCCGTCTGCTGATGGAGGCGCTGGGCAGCGAGGTGCACATCGTGGCCGACCTCGACTCCAACGGCGGCTTCCTCGGCAAACGGATCGACTACGTCCGTTCGCTGTGCGCGTCCGACGACCGGTACGTGTGGCTCAGTCAGTACACCAACCCCGGCAACTGGCGGGCGCACTTCCTCACCACCGCCCCGGAGATCGCCACTCAGTTCCCGCAGCTCGATGTGCTGTTCATCGGGGCGGGCACCACCGGAACCCTGATGGGCTGCGCCCGCTACTTCCGGCGGTGGCACCGCCCCGTGCGGATCGTCGCCGTCGACAGCGTAGGCTCCGTGGCCTTCGGCGGGGAGCCGGGCCGCCGGATGATTCCGGGCCTGGGCATGAGCATGCGCCCACCGCTGCTGAACGAGGCGTACGTGGACGAGGTGATCCGGGTCGAGGAGGCCGACACCATCCGTATGTGCCACCGGCTGGCCCGGCGCGGGTTCCTGTTCGGCGGCTCCACGGGAACGGTGGTGAGCGGCGCGCTGGACTGGCTGACCCGGCACGACACCCGGGACATCACCGCGGTGGCCGTCGCGCCGGACCTCGGCGAGCGCTATCTCGACACCATCTACCAGATCAACTGGCTCCAGGACCTGTACGGGGACGACATCCTCGACTCCGAGGCCCTGACCGCCTCCCGCAAGGCCAAGACGGTCTCACAGGAGTCGGCACGCCGACGCAGATCCTGATCCGTGGTGAACTCACCCGATGTCGACCACCCGCGCCCACGCGGGTGGTGAATCCGGCACATGGTCGGGATCGCCCTCGTCCCACGACGGCCGTGAGCGAGGAAACAGACCCACCACGGTCCGGCACGGCGGACGCGTGGTCGGCCACGGGGTCTGTCCGTCGGTGAGGGCCACGATGACATCCGGCCGCGGCCGGGCGCGCAGGGCCCTGGCGAAGCCCGTGCGCAGATCTGTGCCGCCACCGCCCATCAGCGGAATGCCCTCACCACGGCACAGCGGGTGCACGATCCGGGCCGACGCGTCGCACGGCAACACGGTGACCAGGTCACGGCGGCCGCCCACGGCCCGGGAGATCGCGGTGACCTCCAGGAGCGCGCTGCCCAGTTCGGCGTCGCTGACCGACCCGGACGTGTCGATGACCACGGCGACCCGGGGCGGCATCCGCCTCAGGCTCGGGAGCACCGTGCCGGGCACCGAGGCCGAGCGCCGCGACAGCCGGCCGTACGAGTAGTCCTCGCCCGCGCCGGAGCCGGACGCCGCCGAGCGGACCGCGGCCCCCAGCAACTCCCGCCACGGCTGCGGCGGATGGAACGCCTCCTCCGCCCAGCGCCGCCACCCCTTCGGGGCGTTGCCGGGACGGCCGTTGATGCCCTGCGCCACCCGGAACCGGACGCCGTCCCGCTCCTGCTCACTCAGCCCGTGCGCGCCGTCCGGACCCAGGTCCCACTCCCGGTCCAGCCCATCGGCACCGCTGCCGCAGTCCAGCCAGGAGAGGTTGTCCAGCCACGGTCCGAGCCGGAACAGGCGCAGATAGTCCTCCATGAGCTCCCCTTCGGGCAGCCCCATCGACTCCGGCCGGACAGCGTCTTCGGGCTGGACCAGCCCATGACCGAACACATCGTCGTTGATCTCCAGATCCGCGGCGATGTTCATCCGCAGCCGTTCCCCAGGACCGGTCAGCCCACGCTCCCGGGCGACCCTGTCACTGCGCCCGTGGTGGTCGCGCAACAGATGCGACACCTCGTGCACCCAGACCCCGGCCAGTTCCTCCACCGGCATCCGGTCCACGAACACCGGCGAGACATAGCACCGCCAGTACCGGTCGACGGCCATCGTCGGTACCCGCCGCGACTCGACGGGGTGCAGGGCGAACAGCGCCGTCGCCAAGTACGGCCGGACGCGGGCGGCGTGCAGCCGGGCGGCAAAGAGCTTGTCGAAGTCCAGCGTCCCGGGCGCGTCCGTCGTCATCGGCCCGCCTGCGAGGTGAGCGCGGCGGCCCGAGCCGTGGCCTGGTCCGCACGCCGCGACAGCGACACCACTCCGGCGAGCCGCTCGATCGATTCCGGTACGTCCCAGTCCTCCTGCCGCAGCGAGGCGAGGGTGGTCGCGGGAACGACCACCAGGTCCGGGGCTCCGGTCTCCAGCGCATGGACCAGCAGGGCCCAGGCCGCGTCCCAGCGGGACTTCTCCGGGCGGTTGCGGACCGCCTCCACCACACCTTCGAGCGTGGCCTGGCGCCGGTCCCCGCGCTCGGGCAGCTCGGCACCCACCGGATCGGCGAGCAGGAGTTCGGGGTCCGGAAGGTCCATCCGGTCCAGACAGGCCAGCAGCTCCAGCCCCGGACCGTCCCCCACCGTGCCCCTGACCAGCAGCGAAAGCACCTCCCTCGAGGAGCCTGCCGCCGTCGCGAAGGCGATCAGGCACACCGTCATGTCCCAGCTGCGGGGCGACGGCCATGCGCCGCCCCGGCGCGTCTCACTGCTTGGCAGCCGGTGCACAAGAGCGGGACGGGCGGACAGCAGCCCGCACACCGCACGGCGGGCCAGGTCGACCGCCTCGGGCAGCCTGAGCGGATCGAGCCGGGGCAGGGTCGCCCGGGGCCAGGTCCCGCCGAGGCCGCGCACCACGACCTCGTGGTCGTGGGTCCACTGCAGATGCACGAACCGGTTGGCCAGCGGCGGGCTCAGCTCCCAGCCGTCGGCCGCCGAGGACCGCGGATTGGCGGCGGCCACGATCCGGACCCCGGGCGGCAGTCGCAGGGTGCCGATCCGGCGCTCGAGCACAAGACGCAGCAGAGCGGCCTGCACGGCCGGCGGTGCGGTGGACAGCTCGTCCAGGAACAGCAGCCCCCGGCCGGCCCGGACCAGTCGTACCGCCCAGTCCGGCGGGGCCATCGGGACACCCTGTTCCGCGGGGTCGTCCCCGACGATGGGCAGCCCCGAGAAGTCCGACGGCTCGTGCACGCTGGCGATCACCGTGGTCAGCGGCAGGTCCAGCGCCTCGGCGAGCTGGGTCAGGGCGGCGGTCTTGCCGATGCCCGGCTCACCCCACAGCAGTACGGGCAGGTCGGCGGCCACGGCCAGCGTCAGGGCCTCCAGCTGGGTGTCGGGGCGCGGTTCGGTCGTGGTGTCCCGCAGCAGCGCCAACAGGTCGCCGGCGATGTCGAGTTGGGTGGTGCGGACGGGGTCGGAGAGGGAGCCGGAGTGGGAGTCGGTCATGGCGAACGGGCTGCATGCAGACATGTTTGATCACCTTTGGGTGTGCGGTGAGACGTGTGGGTGAGGGGGAGACCGAAGTCCCCGGGTCAGCGAGCGACCGCGTGGCGCGGGCGCGTGCGGCGGCCACCGGGACGGCGCCCTTGCGGGCGGAGACGGTCGGGCCCCGGTCCGATCAGGCCGGCCCTGAACAGCCCGTAGGTGATCCGCCGTTGAGCGGCCACCTCCAGTTCGTCACGCAGCGCGCCGCTGCGCAGCACCGCGGCGGGGCCCAGCAGCCCCTCGACGACGGCGAGCGCGCCGGCGGTGTCGCCGTGGTCAAGGCGTTCCCGTACGCCCGTGAGACAGTCCGGATGACGGTGCGCCTCGTCGATGGCCCGCAGACAGGGGAGCGGAGTACCGGTCAGCGCGGCCAGCAGCTCCTCCCGCCGGACCTCGGCGGGGTCGTGGTCCAACGGGGCCAGGACCCCGTCGACGAGACCGATCCGGTGCCGAGCTCCCCGGCACTCCACGATGCGCGGCTGTCCCGCCGGGTCCGCGTCACGGACCGGACGGACCGGTGAACGGCCCGGTACCAGTGCCGAGGCGACCAGCGGGTGCAGCTGATCGACCTCGATCAGACCCGCGCGGAGCAGCTCGAGGTCGGGCGGCACCCAGGTCGCCGCGTCGGGCAGCACCGGCAGCCCGGGGTCACCGCCACACGCGGACACCCCCACGATCCGCGGGCCGGGCGGCCCGACGCCGCACCCGTCCGCGACCAGGTCCAGGGTCAGCCGACGCCGGCCGCCCAGTCGCACGGTCACGCCGCAGCCGGCCGGATGCCCCTCGTCGCGCAGCAGGATTCCCGCCTCGGCCGCCCACCGGTGGACGGCACAACTGCGGTCCTGCGGCAGCATCCCCAGCAGATCGGGGTCCACGCCGGGAGAACCGCCCGCGGGCGGCCCGTCGAACCCCGACCGGACTCCCAACTCATCGGTTCTGCGCGCGTCCCACAGATGGCGGTGCAGGTCGAGGCGGAACCGTGCGCTGGGATGGGGGTGCGGATGGCGGCGGGCGCTCGGTTCACTGTGGGACCCGTCCCACAGCGCGAGGCTGATCCGCTGCCCGGCATCCGCCCAGGCCGGGGGAGTACGGGCCACGAGGTGCACCGGGTACGGGCCGTCGCGCCCCGGTGCCTCGTAGCGGGCCAGAGCGACGGTGAGACCGGGGCGCAGCAGCCCGTCGGGAGCGATCCGCGGCATGTGCCAGCGCAACAGGTCCGGCGCCACATGCCGTAGATCGGCCCGGAGTCGGGCCATCAGCTCCCGGCCGTGCGAGCGTGCCACGGAACGTAGGTTGAGATCGACGTCGATGCCCGCGGCGGCACAGGCCCCGGCCCAGTCCCCGGCCTGGCGGCGGGCGGTCGCGGTCTCGATCATGGAGGGCGGCACGGCGAACTCGCGCACGCGCAGCCAGAAGGAAGTACGGGAATCCCCGTTCGCGGCTTGGGTGAGCATCAGCACTCACCTTGCGCGGACGGGACCCCCGATCTGTCAACAGAGTGAGTGGTCATCGCGGCGAGCATAGCGCCGTCATGGCGATCTGTCAGGCGCGTTGTGCGGCCCGCGAGCTTGCGAGCCTGCGTCAGTAGGACAGTCGCGGGTACCAGTCGCCGCGTCCGGCCGGTGTCAGATCGAGGAGGTGCCAGACGGGGGCGAGCAGGTCGATGCCGCGCTCGGCGATGTCCTCGGCCATGCGCGGATGGGCGGAGTAGCGGTGCCGGACCGTGCCGTCGTCGTCGCGTGTGAAGACGGAGACCGTGGAGTCCTGCGCACCGTCCTCGTCCTCGCTGCCGAGGTCGTACTTGAAGGTGCTGTCCGCGCAGCTCAGCAGGCGCAGCCGGGACCAGCCGCGGTTGCGGGCGTGCTGCCGGAGGGCGGGCAGGTCGGCGGCCGCGGCGATGACGAAGTCGGCGTTCTGGGTCACGTGGTGGGTGACGCCGCTGAAGCCGTCGATCCACAGGGTGCACATCGGGCACGGCTCGGTCTGCAGCTTGCCGTACATGAGGTGGTAGACGATCAGCGGCCGGTCCGGGGAGGTGAACAACCCGCTCAACGTGACCTCGCGGACAGGCGTGTCGCCCGCGTCGAGATCGGCCGGGCCCTCGAGGAAGACGTAGTCGTCGACGACCGGCCCCTGGGGGAGTGCCCGTCGCCGGGCCGCGACCTCCTCGCGTCGACGCATGAGGTCGATCTCGGCGCGGCGGAGTTCCTCGCGGGCGGCGAGATAGTCGTCGGACTCGCCGGACAGTCGGGTCTGCCGCAACATCGCTTCCTCCTGGAACGGCCGGCCCCCCAGGGTGACCCCAGTCTACCTGGCGTGATCGGCACCATCCGTTAGGATCGGGCCATGCGCAGCAGCGACCGTGCCTCCGGCTTCCGTCCGCATCGCGTCGTCGTCCTCGCCCTCGACGGCCTGCTCCCCTTCGAGCTGGGCATCCCGCACCGGATCTTCGAGCGGCCCAAGGACGCGCGGGGGCGCCACCTGTACGAGGTGATCACCTGCTCCATCCGGCCGCCCGGCCCGGTCCAGACCGACGCCGACTTCGCCATCCAGGTCGGGCACGGCCCTCAGGCCCTGGCCACGGCCGACACGGTCGTCGTCCCGGCCTCGTACGAACTGGGGCCGGTCTTCGACGAGGGCGTACTGACCGACGAGCTGGCCGCCGCGCTCGCACACATCCGCCCCGGCACCCGGCTCGCCGCGATCTGCACCGGCGGGTACGTCCTCGCGGCGGCCGGCCACCTCGACGGCCGCCCGGCGACCACGCACTGGGCGCACGCCGACCACTTCCAGCGGACGTTCCCCCGGGTGAAGGTGGACGCCGACGTCCTGTTCATCGACGACGGCGACGTGCTGACCTCCGCGGGGGTCGCCGCCGGCATCGACCTGTGCCTGCACATCGTGCGCCGCGACCACGGCACCGCCGTCGCCAACAGCGTCGCCCGCAGCACCGTCGTACCGCCCCACCGCGACGGCGGTCAGGCGCAGTACATCCACCGCCCGATGCCGGACCCGCAACTGGCCACCACGACCGCCGCCCGCGCCTGGGCGCTCGACCGGCTCCACGAGCCGATCCAACTGCGGGACATGGCCGAGCAGGAGTCCATGTCCGTACGCACCTTCACCCGCCGCTTCCGTGAGGAGGTCGGCGTCAGCCCCGGCCAGTGGCTCACCCAGCAGCGCGTCGAACGCGCCCGGCATCTGCTGGAGTCCACCGACCTCTCCGTCGACCAGGTGGCCAGGGACGCGGGCTTCGGCACCGCCCAGTCGATGCGCCAGCATCTGCAGGTGGCGCTCGGTGTCACGCCCACCGCGTACCGGCGCACGTTCCGTGTCACGGCCAAGGTGGCGTGACGCGGGCTATTCTCCTCGGCATGAGTGAGGGGGACAGCGGCAGACGTATCGTCGACGGCCGCTTCGAACTGCAGGTCAGGCTCGGTGGCGGCGGTATGGGCACGGTGTGGCGCGCCCACGACCTGCTGCTGCACCGCAGCGTGGCCGTCAAGGAAGTACGGCCACAGGATCCCGGTCTCGCCGAGTCCGACCCCAAGGCCGCCAGGATGCTGCGGGAGCGGGTCCTGCGCGAGGCCCGCGCGCTCGCCAGGGTCGAGCACCCGAACGTCGTGACCATCCACCACATCGTCGACGGAGGCGGGGACTCGTACCCCTGGATCGTCATGGAGCTGGTCGAGGGCGGCTCGCTCGCCGACCGGCTCGACCGAGGCACCATGGCCCCCGCGGAGGCGGCCCGTATCGGCCAGGGTGTTCTGTCGGCGCTGCGCGCGGCCCATGCCGCCGGCGTCCAGCACCGCGACGTGAAGCCCGCCAACGTTCTGCTGCGCCGCGACGGCCGCCCGGTCCTCACCGACTTCGGCATCGCCGCGGTGCGCGAGTCGACGACGCTCACGGTCACCGGAGCACTGATCGGCACGCCCGACTACATGGCACCCGAGCGCATCTCGGGTCAGCCGGGCGGCCCCGAGGCGGACCTGTGGTCCCTGGCGATGATGCTGTACGTGGCGGTCGAGGGCCACCATCCGCTGCGCAAGGCCACGACGCTGGCCACGCTCGCAGCCGTGCTCTACGACGAGGTACCGCCTCCCACCCACGCCGGCCCCCTGACCGCCGTACTGAACGCACTCCTGGTGCGCGACCCGGCGGCGCGGCCGGACGGCGAGACCGTCGAGCGCATGCTTGCCGCCGCTGCCCAGCCGACTCCCGAGCAGGCACCCACCTCGTACCCGCTCGCACCCCCGACGCCCCCTCCGCCGTACGGTACGGCGACCTTCGGGCCCCCTCCGGGCATGACCACGGCGAATGTCGCGCTCTCCCCGGCCGAGAAGACCGTCAGGCGGCAGTGGCGGATACGGAGCGTCGTCATTGTCGGTTCGGTCGTCGCCGCGGTCGTGGCCGGCAGCCTGATACGGGGGCAGCTGGCCGATGGCAACCACGACGACGCCTCGGACTCTCCCCGCGTGACGGGCACGCCGGCCGGAGCCACCTCCCACGCGACCGCGGCGACGACGAGCCCGGCGGAACACCGGACACCCGGCAAGACGAAGGACCTGCTCACCCCCGACGGCATCCGCACCGCGCTGAAGGCCATCGAGGACGAGACGGGCCGCCACTCCTACGGCGACCTCACGGTCTACCCCGAATATGTGTCGGCGGAGGTCATGGTCGCGGGCAGCCGGACCCAGTACGACACCTATACCTACCGCACCGACGGGGGCGTGGAGAAGGGCATCATCAGCAGCTCCCTGATGGGCGGCGACCAGCCGGTGAGCCTGAGGAACTTCAACTGGGACGCCCTTCCGTCCCTGCTCGCCCAAGCGGAGAAGAAGCTGAACGTCGACAAGCCCACGACCCGCTATCTCGTGCTCAATCAGCCGAACACGGTATTCAACAGCCCGGCGGGCATGGCGGTCTACATCAGCAACGACTACGACCAGAGCGGCTATCTGCAAGCCTCGCCGCAGGGCAAAGTGACCAGGACGATGCCCTACGACGGCTGACTACCGCACAACTACGACCGCAGTGGCGAGCACAGCAGCGCGGCCGGGCCCTGGGAGCTGCCGAAGCGGGTGGTGAAGGCGATACCCGCGGTGTACTCGTCGGCGGCGCACTGGCCCTTGTAGTTGCCGTGGGCGAAGTCGCCGCCTGCGGCATCGGAGGGGCGGTTGTCGGAACGGTCGAACCAGACCGTACGACCCGTACGGCCCAGCGCAGTGCCGGCGGGTGCGCACAGGGCCGCCGACACACGCTCACCGCGGCGGCTGTAACCGATGACGAACTGCCCCGCCGGGCACTGGAGTTTGGTGTAGCCGCCGGCCCAGTCTCCGCCCGAGGGAACGTAGCGTTCATCGGTGACGACCGTCTGGGCGTTGCCCGAGGCACGCAGGTCACCGGCGGTCGCGTCGGTGCACAGGCCGCGGCCGGCGGTGTGGCTGAGGCCGATGAGCCGGAGGCCGTCGGGGCACGCGGCCTTGTAGGCCCCGGAGTCCCAGTCGCCGCCGGCCCGCACGCGCAGGGACTGCACCTGGTCGCCGTGGTCGGTGGTGAGC
This sequence comes from Streptomyces sp. HUAS 15-9, assembly GCF_025642155.1. Taxonomy (NCBI): domain Bacteria; kingdom Bacillati; phylum Actinomycetota; class Actinomycetes; order Kitasatosporales; family Streptomycetaceae; genus Streptomyces; species Streptomyces qianjiangensis. The sequence continues at coordinate 8,160,990 of NZ_CP106798.1, forward strand.
ATGCGCCAGGTGGTGGTCGGGGCGATGTACCCGGTGCGAGAAGCCGAGGTCATCAGATGGTTCCAGGCGATACCGCGCCAGTCGCCCTGGTCGAGAATGCCGTACCGTCGCCCCGCGCTGTCGTAGCGCAGCAGGGCCCAGTCGTCGTGGCCCTCCCAGCCGACCAGAGGCCAGTAGGCGAAGTCGGTGTCGTGGTCGGCGAAGTAGTCGGTGATGTTGCCGAACCAGGTGCGGGCCGCGGTACCTGTCTCATCGGCTCCGATCCCGAACTCGCTGATCCACACGGGCGCGGTGTAGTGCTGCCCCTCGGTGGTGACGAAGAAGGCCTGATCGGCGAGGACTTGGTAGAGCTGGTCGCGGGCCAGGTCCTGGTAGCGGGGATCATGGGTCTCGCCGAGTCCGGTCGCGCCGCTGTGCCGGGGGCCGGTGTAGCCGTAGAAGTGGGCCGAGTAGACCAGCTTGTGGGCGTCCACGAGGGTGTGCGAGAGCGTGCGTACCGGGGTGAGGGTCGGGCGGTCGTGCGGCAGTCCGTCGACGGGTACACCGGTCCAGTTGATGCCTTCGACGATGATGAGCAGGTGCGGGTTCGCCTCGGTGAGGACGCGGTCGGCGGCGAGTTGGGCCGCGGCGAACCAGTCGTGCCCGTCGCCCGAGCCCCAGTTGGGGTCGTCCCAGACGTCACGCCGTACCTCGTTGTAGAGATCCGCGCCCACGACAAGGGAGTCGGCGGCATACCGGTGGGCCATGAAGACCCAGTCGTCGGCCCACTGCTGGGTGGACTGACTGCTGTTCCAGCGTTCGTTGCCGTCGATGCCGCAGCACCAACGGGACGTGTTGGTGTGGTTGTTGAGGATGACCGCGAACCCGTCCTGGGTGAGGGCGGTCACGACGGAGTCGTACACCTGCAGGGGTGTCTTGCCGCGCAGCTGCGGATTGGCCGTGACGGCGGCGTCCGGGACGGGCGTCGTCGAGTGGATCATCTCGTTGGAGAACGGCAGCCGGACGCTGTTGATGCCGAGCGTGTGGAAGTCGGCCAGGAGCGCGGACAGGGGTGCGCGGTCCAGGCCGAGGGGTATGCCGTAGGAGTTCTGGCCTGCGTGGTGGTCGGCCGGATCGGTGACGCTGCCGCTTCCGGTCCAGGAGCCCTGGGCGCCGTCCCAGTTGGCCGACCGCAGCCGGAAGCGGTTGCCCCGGGCGTCGACGATGTAGCGGCCTCGGGTGGAGAGCGGCGGCTGCCAGGTGTCGGCCGCCGGGACCGAGGCTTGGGAGGCGGTCCGGGAGGTGGCCGGCTCCGGGGTGGCGGCGACTGCCGTCGGGGTGGTGGCGAGGAGGGTGAGTACCGTGGCAGTGCCTGTCAGGTACTGGACAAGTCTGAAGGTCGGCATCCGGTCCTCTGCGGGCGGGTGGTGGGGAGACTGACGATTCGCCACCAGCGTAGGGATGGGAAGCGGTTCGGGTCGACGTCGGTTGCCGTCGACATGCTGTTTCTCGGCGGGTGCCGGAGCAGCATGCTCGTGAGACTCCCGTCCCCAGCGGCGTGGCACCCACCGCGGTACACCCGTTGCCGGTGAGGATTACTGGCCGTTCCGCTGGGTTGTCTGGAGGCACATATGACGGTGAATCGGCTCGGTCTGGTCGTCCACAGCGGGCGTCCGGAAGCCGTGGAGGCCGCACGGACCGTACGCGCGTGGTGCGCCGAGCACGACGTGCCGTGCACGGACATCGATGTGTGGCGCGACGGCGGCAGACACAGTACGCGTGACGAACTCGACTCCGCGGGCGACCCGGACCTCATCGTCACACTCGGGGGCGACGGCACGTTCCTGCGCGGCGCCCGGCTGGCCGCCGCGAACGACTCCCTGGTCCTGGGCTTCGACCTGGGACGGGTGGGCTTCCTCACGGAGGCCCCCGTGGCGGCGGTGCGTTCGGCTCTGGACTCCGTACGGGAGGGGCGGCACGAGGTCGAGAAGCGCATGCTGCTCACGATGCGCGCGTCGTGCCGCCTGGAAGTGCCCTCGGACGTGGAGGGGCTGTTGCAGTACGGCCGCGGCCCGCTGCTGCCGCCACCGAGTGTGCGCCCCGAGTGTGAGGCCGACCGGGACTGGGGCATCCCCCTGCACGTCACGGCGCTCAACGACGTCGTCGTCGAGAAGCTGTCCCGGGACCGGCAGGTCTCGGTCGGCGTCTACATCTCCGGCAGACTCCTGGCGTCCTACTCCGCCGACGCGCTGCTGGTCGCCACGCCCACGGGCTCGACCGCCTACAGCTTCGCCGCCGGCGGCCCGGTCGTGTCGCCCCGCTCGGAGGTGCTGGTCTTCACACCCGTTGCTCCGCACATGACGTTCAACCGGTCGGTCGTCACGGCCCCCGACGAGCCCATCGGACTGCGGGTGCTCGAACGCTCCGGCCGGGCGGCGGTCAGTGTGGACGGTCAGGTGCGCGGCGTGCTCGATCCGGGGGACTGGATCGGGGTGTACGCCGCGCCCCAGCGACTGCGGGCCGTACGGCTCGGGCCGATGGACTTCTACGGCCGTCTGCGCGAGCGGATGAACCTGACCGACGCCCCGGCCGCCGTGGCCGACGGGACAGCCGCCCCGCTGTGGTCGGTCACCACCCCTCCGCCCGGCGACCTCGCCCACCTCGAATTCCTGAGGGGACCGGACGATCCCTCCCGGGTTCCCTAGGTACGGCGCCGTGGGCGGGCTGTGACTTCCCCCACCTGCCCTTGCCGCAGGCCAGGGGGCCTACCTAGGTTCGGTGACATGTCCTCCCATGGCCCCACCGATCCTGTCGATCCGGACGAACCCGACGCGGTGCGCGGGAACGGCGCCGGACGGCAGGACACCTCCGCGCCGGTCGACTTCTCCGTCGACCTCGGCGCCCACGAGGTGCTGCGACGGGCCCATGTCCTGGACGCCCTCGGCCCCGACTGGGATCCCGTCGCCGTGCTCCAGGGCGAGGAGGCGGCCTACGACCTGCTGTACTCCGGCCTCAGCGAGGAGCAGCGACAGGTCTACGACGACCTGGTCGCGGCCGGTGTGCTGCCGAGGAGGGGAGAGGGCAGTGCTGCCGCTTGACCCGCAGGCCGACATCGGGCGCCGCGCCTGGGTGAGCTGCCCGAACTGCGACGACAGCCAGGGGTGCGACACCTGCGAGCAGCGCCGCACCTGCTCCGAGCACTGGCGGTATCTGCTCCGTAACACCGGCAGCCTGCTCCATCTGCAGTGCCCGTCGTGCAGCCACATCTGGGAGCACGAGACCGGCTTCGGCGCGACCCGCTCCCGCTGGCAGCGCATCACGAGCGGCCTGCGCCGACCGTGATCGGCGGCGCCGCGTAACCGTCGGTGTTACGTACGGAGACCGGGCGGAGCCCCGGCGTGAGCGCGTCCGGCAGTGACCGCCTCACTCGCCCGGCGCGAGCGCGTGCGCCAGAATCCGCGCCGCGGACTCGATCAGTGCGTTGTCCACGGGTGCGTCCCGGGTGGTCTTCGACGACAGCACGGCCAGTACGAGCGGTGTGCGCCGTGTGGTCCAGGCGACGCCGATGTCGTTCGCGGTCGCATAGTCGCCGGTGCCTGTCTTGTCCGCTACGACCCAGTCGCCGGGCAGGCCCGCGCGGAACCGTTGGCCGCTGGTGGTGTTGCCCTTCAGCCAGGTGACCAGTCGCTCGCGATCGGCGTCGGCCAGGGCCCGGCCCAGCGCCAACCGCTCGACGCATCCGCCGATCGCCGCCGGGGTGGTGGTGTCGCGGAGGTCACCGGGCACGGCCGTGTTCAGGTCGGTCTCCCAGCGGTCGAGACGGCTCACCCGGTCGCCGATCGAGCGGAAGAACCCGGTGAGCCCGGCCGGCCCGCCGATCTCGCGCAGCAGCAGGTTTCCCGCCGTGTTGTCGCTGTACTGGATCGCGGCCGCGCACAGGTCGGCCACCGACATGCCGGTGTCGACGTGCGCCTCGGTCCTCGGGGAGTTCGGCAGGAGGTCCGCGGGCGGGTAGTGGATCACCTTGTCCAGCGGTGAGCAGTGGCCATGAGCGCGCAGGACCGCGGCGGCGGCGACCGCCTTGAACGTCGAGCACATCGCGAACCGCTCCCGCGCCCGATGGGACACCACCTGCCCGGTGCGGACGTTACGGGCGTACACGCCGAGGCGTGCGACGTACCGCTGTTCGAGCTCACGTAACTCGCTTTCGACACTGCGAAGTTGGTGTGACGTCTGCGCCGAGGCCGACGACGTCGTGACAGCGGGGGTGAGTACGGCGGCCGAGGCGGCGAGGCCCGCCTTGAACAGGCCGCGCCGCGGCACGGATGCGGAAGTGGTCATGCACAGAGGTAAACAGCAGCACCCCACCCATGTCCAAGAGGCGAGCGGACAGCACGCCGCCCCGCTCCTGGTGAGCGGCGAGTGGGCTCAGTCGCGTCCACGTCCCTTCCCCAGGCGTTCCAGTACCGCGCCCGCCATGGCCTGCTCACCCGTGGCGTTGGGGTGCGCAGGGGCCGCGGGCGCGGCCGGCTGCAGCGGTTCGATCCAGCGGTCGGCCGGGGCCTTGCACATGTCGTGGCCGCGCGTGGGCGCGTAGGTGTCGACGTACTCCGCGTGGTTCCAGGCGGCGACCAGGCGCAGCATGACGTTCAGCTGCTTCTCGGTGTCCCGCAGGTAGGGGAAGTCCTTCGACGCGAACGGCACCGAGGGGTAGCAGCCGTTGCCGTCGTCGGGCAGGAGGTCCGGGTAGCCGACGACGAGCACCCGGGCGTGGGGTGCCCTGGCGTGCACGGCGCGCAGCACTCGGTCGACCTTCGGCGCGGTCCGCACGATGTTGAGCGTCAACTGGTCCAACCCGGACGAAGAGTAGTAGCGCTGGCACGGGTTTCCCGTGAGGTCCTGGGAGGCGAGCCGGGCGCAGGTCTGGATGATGGAGCCGAAGCCGACGTCGTTGCCGCCGATCTGGACCGTCACCAGGTCGGTGTCCCGCCGCACCGCGTCGAGTTGGGGGCCGTTGGTGCCCTGCGGCTTCCACATCTCCTCGGTGGTCGCTCCGGCGCAGCTCACGTCCTTGAACGCGGACACACCGCGCTGCGCCGCCACGAGGGAGGGGTAATTGTGGTCGGAGCGTGCGCAGTTCGCGTCCACCTGCTGCGGGATGAGCGGGCCCGAAGTGTAGGAGTCCCCGAGCGACACGTACTGCGTGTCGTGGCCGTGTCCCGCGTCGTGTGCGGAGGCCGGTACGGCGGAAGCGGCGACCAGGGTGCAGCCGCCGAGCGCCGCCCCCATCGCGACCGGCCACCGCCGACGTCTCGCCGCTTCTTCCGGCTTCGTGTCGTTCAGCATCGAAGACCCCCCTGAGCACGGAACATCGCGCGCAGCCGACACCAGGAACGGCCTTTCGCGCGTTCGATCAGGCTTGTATACCGTTCGGTATGGCCCGGGGGCCAGAGGTCGGAACGGAGTAACGGACCGGACAGGGGCGAAGGGCAACTGGGCGCCGACGCCTTTGAGGTTGCTGCCCGCTCCTAGCAGCCCGCCATGTCGCCGCACAGGCCGTCCAGGCGAGCCGACTTGCCCCCTTGAGTCCCGACTTCGGCTTGTCCGATGCTACGAACTTCTGCCGTAGGGCTTCCGGCAGAGCATCCAATAGGAAAGCTTCCTATCAGTACGCTAGGCGGGACAACGTCCCACCCCCCACATCCAGTTGGAGCCCCCGTGGTGCAACTCGACCATCATGCAGCATCCCCGTCCGGCCCCTCCCGCCGGACCTTCGTCGCCCTGACCGGCGCCGTGGCCCTGGGCGGTTTCCTGGCCGCACAGCACGCCACGGCGGCACAAGGGGCCGCCCCGGGCCTCGACGACCCGGCGAAGAAGGAAATCGCCATGAAGCTCGTGTCGAGCGCGGAGAACTCCTCGCTCGACTGGAAGGCGCAGTACAAGTACATCGAGGACATAGGCGACGGCCGCGGCTACACCGCGGGCATCATCGGCTTCTGCTCCGGCACCGGCGACATGCTCGACCTCGTACAGCTCTACACCGACCGCAGGCCCGGCAACGTCCTCGCCAAGTACCTGCCCGCACTGCGCCGTGTCAACGGCAGCGACTCGCACGACGGGCTCGACCCGAACTTCCCCCGGGACTGGCGCAAGGCCGCACAGGACTCGGCGTTCCAGCAGGCGCAGAACGACGAGCGCGACCGCGTCTACTTCAACCCCGCGGTGCGGCAGGGCAAGACGGACGGACTGCGGGCGCTCGGCCAGTTCACGTACTACGACGCCATCGTCATGCACGGCGACGGCAGCGACCCCACCAGCTTCAGCAGCATCCGCAAGCGGGCGCTGCGCCAGGCCAAGCCGCCGGCGCAGGGCGGCAACGAGACGACGTACCTCAATGCCTTCCTCGATGCCCGGGTGTGGGCCATGAAGCAGGAGGAGGCCCACAGCGACACCAGCCGGGTCGACACCGAGCAGCGCGTCTTCCTGCGCAAGGGCAACTTCGACCTGAACACGCCGCTGGACTGGAAGGTCTACGGCGACAGTTATCACATCGGCTGATCGCAGGGGCGCGAGGACAACACGAGGCGCCGGGAGGCCCGACCGCAGTCGGACCGTCCCGGCGCCTAGTGCCGCTGCTCTGCGCCGCTGCCCCACCCTCCGGCTCGGTCAGCCATTCGGGTGTGTTCCCCGCCGTGGGGCGTGTGAGGGCGACGATGTGCTTCGGCGCAGGTGTGATGTTTGTTAAAACGCCGGAATGAAAGGGGGCGAATGGGCAACGTTCCCTTTCATGCCCCAAACGAACCTCCCCCGGCAGGTGACACGATGACGACGGCGACCAGGGTGCCGAGGCCACCGTCCAGCACTGCCACCTCAGCCGACCCCACGACTTCCCAGCCCGCCGCGATGCCCTCGCTGCCGTCCCTCACCGGACTGCGGTGGGTGGCCGCGCTGCTGGTCTTCGGGCTGCATGTGCGCAACTTCGGCTACTTCGGAGGCGACGGCGGCCGGATCGTGACATGGGGACTGGGGGCAGGCGCCGTCGGCGTCTCGTTCTTCTTCGTTCTGTCCGGGTTCGTACTGACTTGGTCCGCACGGCCGAACGACCGCGCGCTCGCCTTCTGGCGGCGCCGTATCGCCCGTATCTACCCGGTCCATCTGGCCACCGCCGCGATCGCGCTGCTGATGGCGTACACGCTGGCCCGCCAGCCGAAGCCGACGCTGCCCCAGGCCCTGGCCAACGTCCTGCTGGTGCATTCCTGGTGGCGTCCGTGGTGGCAGACGCTGGATCCGGTCAGCTGGTCACTGGCCTGCGAGGCGTTCTTCTACGCCGCCTTCCCGCTGCTGGCACTTCTCCTGCGCCGCCTCGGCCCCCGGGGACTGACGGCTCTGGTCGGGGTCTCGGCCCTGTCGGTCCTCGTGCTGGCCTGGGCGGAGGCCCACCACTGGGCGGACCAGCCGATCAGTTCCTTCCCCGCCGCCCGGCTGCCCGAGTTCGTCCTGGGCGCCGCCTCGGCCAGGCTGGTGCTGCTGGGCCGGTGGCGCGGTCCCGGCCTGGAAGCATCCCTGGCCCTCGCCATCATCGGTTACTTCTTCGTCCCCCAGGTCACCGCTGGATACCCCGCCACCGCCTGCACCCTCACCGGCTTCGCGCTGCTCATCCCCGCAGCCGCCGTGGCGGATCTGCGCGGCCTGCCCTCGCTGTGGCGCGGCCGGCGGATGGTCCGGCTCGGCGAACTCTCGTTCGCCTTCTACATGGCCCACCTGCTGGTGCTGCGCGCCGCCATCAGCGTGCTCGGCAAGTACCCGCACTTCGGCGTGGCGGCGGGCCTGGCCGTCACCGCCGCCCTGTTCACGGTCGCCCTCGTCCTGTCCTGGGTCCTGTACGAGGCGGTGGAACGTCCCGCGAGGCGACTGCTCCTGCGCAACCGCCGCGCCGCCAAGCCCCAGCCGACGCCACCCGCCCCGGCGACGCCGGCGCCGCTCAGCAGGTGCACCGAAGACACACGGCAGACCGACGACTGAACCAACGGGTGAAGATCCGGGCCGCCTTGCCCTCGCGGGAATCCAGCCCCGGCCGACGCTCGTCGACTGTCTAAAGTGACCCCGTGACCAACGAACCCGCGGATCCGCCCAGAACCGCCTACCCGTCCTCCATACGTCGCACCGCACTCGTCGCCCTAGGCTCGATCGTGTTCGTGGTGCTGTGCGCATGGGCTCTGATCAGCCATTCCAGCATCAAGGCCGTACTCGCGGGCGCGGTGGGCGTGCCGTTCTTCGGTCTGTGCGCCGCGGTCGCGATCGGCCGTCTCGTGCGACGGCGGCCCGAGCTGGTCATCACCGGTGAGGGTTTGACGCACGCGATGCTGGGCTCGATCAGCTGGACCGAGATCGCCGCCGTGGGGATCCGGGAGATCAAGGTCAGCTCAAGGCCCCAGCGCATGATCGAGCTGGTCCTCCACGACCCGGGTGCCTATCTGGCACGCGCACCACGCATGGCGCGCATCACCGGCAGGGCCAACCTGCGCCTTGGCTACAGCCCGGCGACCATCTCCGCGACCACACTCCCGGTCGGCGCGGACGAGGTGCTGGCGGCCATGCGCCGTCACCATCCCGGGTTGGACATCGTCCGCTAGGCCCTGTGCCGGAAGCGGATCTCAACTCGGCCCCCGCGGCGGCCGGGCGCCGCGCTTCGGCCCGGACGACTACCGCAAGCGCCATGCGGTCGAGTGCGGGATCAACCGCCTCAAGAGGCAACGGGCCATCGCCAGGCAACGAGTGGCCGTGATCGGCACCCTCCGCCAGAGCTCTTGGTTCAGCTGGGAGTAGAGAGCTTCATCCGCCGCTCAATGTGGATCTGGGTGAACACCGCGACCTTGGCCCGCAGGGCCCAGGGGTCGAACGGCTTGGTGATGTAGTCCACTCCGCCCACAAGGTATCCCTGATTCGCGTGCACGGGGTCCGCGCCCATGGCGGTCAAGAAGATGATGGGAACGTCTCGGTTGCGATGACGGCGCTTGATCTGAGCGGCTGTCTCATAGCCGTCCATCTCGGGCATCTGCACGTCCATGATGATGACGGCGAAGTCATCGTTGTCCAGCAGAGCTTTCAGCGCCTCACGCCCGGACGAGACGGTGACCAGCTCTTGGTCCAACGTGCCGAGCACGGCGGTGAGGGCCAGAAGATTGTCCGGCTGGTCATCGACGACCAGGATCTTCGGCATTGCGGCGTCCGGCGCCGTCGGCAGCGCGTGGGGGCGTTCGAGCGTTTCGAGCTGCCGCTCGAGCAGCCTGCAGCGTTCTTCGGCAGCGGCTTTCTCCTCCCGCATGTTCTGCAGTTCGGCGCCCAGCCGCGTGATTTGCTGCTGCAGCAGACCGCGTTCCTCGAGGAGCTGGGAGACGTTGGGGTGCGCGGCTGCGAGTTCGTCCGCACGGTCGCGCTCGGCCTTCCAGTCCGCCTCCAGTTGCGACAGACGCACCTCCAGGTCATGGATCCGGCTGGTCCGGTCCAGGAGCGCATCGCCCAGCACATCTCCTTGCACACTGGAGCGCCGAGACCGGCGGTCCGCGTCTGCCAACTGCTCCTCGATCACCTCCATCGCGTGATGCTGCGAGGACCCGCAGTCGACCGCGGCCCGGTAGAGCTCACGGACCATCTCGACGGCATCGGTGGTGACGGCCACGCCCCGGTGCTCCCCCAGATCGGCCAGTAGTTCCTGAACGACCTTCCACGGCGGGATCCGGCTGCCGTTGAGGTACCTCGAGAGTGTGCCGGGATCCCACTGGCGACGGGCGGCATAGCGGCGTACGGAGACGTCCAGCCCTTCGAACAGCTCTCTGAGCGCCTGGGCAAGGGCACGCGACGCCTCGGGCAGGTCGTTGCCGAGCGGCCTGAGCTCACCCACGGCCCTCTCCTTCTTCCCGCTCTGTCGTGTGCCGGCAGTCGTGTACCTGGTCGTGCTCGATGAGCCGGTTGAAGAACGGAACTGCCAGTGCGGCGGCGCCCAGTCCGGCAAGGGCGCTGCGGGATGCGACCTCACCAGCCGTCAGGGACAGGGCCGTGGCGATGGCGCCACTGAGCACGGCGAGCAGGAGCACGAGAGCGGATCGGGCTGTTAACAAGGGCTTATCCATGGGACCTTCCCCGTCAGGGCCCCTGGCCGAGGGCAAGAAGGCCTGTCATCGGCGCGAACGGCGGTTCGCCGCCTGGGATACAAAGCATGGAGTGTCACGCACCTGTTGCACGCCATAATCCTCGGCGCAGCACCCGAAACGGGTGTTGCAGACGCCAACCCCCTGACATGGAACGGCGTTTGGCCAGGTCAGAACGCCCCGTCCGTACATCGTTGCCAGTTGCGTTGCATGCAACGTGGGCGATGCCCGTTGCCCGTGCCGCAGCAGTCGTCCGCCCCTCCCTCGCCAGAACACCAGGGTGAAGGTGCTCGTGCCGCCGGAAGATGGCACTCCGTCCGGCTCCCGCATCGAAATCAACTGCCCGGGTGGCGGACATGACCTTCATCACCTCGCTGAACGACGACCTGAAGGCCGCCGCGAGGGCCACCCTCCGGATCCGCTCCGAGATGCTGGAGCCGATCAGGTGACCGTCCCACCCCCCTCGGGGCCAGCCGCAGTTCACCGGGCAAAGTCGGACTAGGACGACGAGCGGTTCAGCCGGGACGGTGAGCCGGCCGCCTGGCTTCCCTCATCGACGAGGGCGAGGGTGTCGGCACCCGCCTCGGTCAGCGTGTAGACGTTGCCGCGCACACAGACCACTCCGGCCGACGGATCGCTGGGCGTGCTCGTCGCCGCCTCGAAGACCATGGATGTCCGGTGGGTTTCCCGCAGGAGCAGCGTCTCGGTGCACCCGATGTCCCGGCCGCTGCCGGCCTCGGTGATGTGGCTGACCTGCCGGCCCACGAGTTCACCACGTGCCGCCGCGTGCAGCGTGACGACGACGGTGACACCGTTCGTACGGGAGTTGACGACGCCGTCGGCCGACTTGCTGCCCGGCCCGGTGCCCTTCCAAGTGCCGACCCACGAGGCGGGCAGAGCGGCCGACGTGGACGGGGAGGGTGACGAACCGTGTCTTTTGTCCCCCGTGTCGCCGTCGCCGCCGTCCGGCCAGGACAGCGCGGTGACGACGGCCACGGCCGTCACCACACCCGCGGCAACGGCCAACGTCCGGGCGCGGGGCGTGCGTCGCACGGGAAGCGGCGCGGCGGACACGGCGGCCGGAGACGCGTACGGGACGGGCGGTCCGAATCCGACGGGTGCGATCGGTGTGGCGGAAATGGGTTCAAGCACGGCCACGGGCGCCGGACTCGGGGGCATGGTGGTCTGAGAAGCTCGGGGCGCCGGCTGTTCCAGCCGGGTCCGCAACTCGGCTTCCCTGGCGGTGAGTTCCGTCTCCAGGCCAGGCAGCGGCGCGGATGTCCAGCCGGCTGACCCGGCGCCGATCCGCTCCAGGAGCGCTTCTGCGGTCGGGCGGTCTTGAGGTGACTTCTGCAGGCAGGCGGCCAGCAGCGGTCGTAGTGATGGCGCAACGCCGTCCAGGACCGGCTCCTCGTGCACGATCCGGTACAGCAGTTGCGCGGCCGACGAATCCTCGCCGGGCCGCAGGAACGGGCCCTCCCCGGTGGCCGCGTACACCAGCACGGCGCCCAGCGCAAAGATGTCCCCGGGTTCGGCCGCGCCGCCTCCGGTGACCTGTTCCGGTGCCATGTACCCGGGTGAGCCGACCACACCGCCGGTACGGGTATGGCGGGTGTCGTCTGCCGCACGCGCGATGCCGAAGTCGATGAGCAGGGGGTGACGGCGGCCGAGCAGCACGTTGGACGGCTTCACGTCCCGGTGGGCCAGCCCCGCCCGGTGCACGGCCCGCAGCCCCTCGGTGAGTTCCGCGGCCAGCGCCCGTACGGCGGGCTCGGGCAGTGGGCCGTAGCGCTGCACCCAGTCGGTGAGGGAGGGCGCGGCGACGTACTCCGTGGCCAGCCACTGCGGCCGCTGACCGGGCGGGCTGTAGTCGACCACCGCAACCGCCCAGGCAGAGCGCACCTGATCGCTGCTGGCGATCTCGCGGGCGAACCGCTCCTCGAAGGACGGGTCCGCACCGAACTCGGGCCGCACCGTCTTCAGGGCCAGCGGGCGGCCGGACGGGGTGCGGGAGAGGAACACCTGCCCCATGCCGCCGGCCCCGAGCCGTGCCAGCAGGGGATAACCGCCTATGGCGGGCGGATCGGTGGGATCCAGATTCCTCATGAGCATCTCCGGGCAATCCCGCCGATTACATGGGCGCTCATGCTACATGGCGTGTATGCATCAGATGGGTCGGCGGCCGTCGGCGAATATCCGGGTGACCGCCGCCCGGCACGTCATGACAATGGAGCCCCACGCACCCAAGCTCACCTCGCGAGTACAAGGGCGCAAGCACAAGGAAGGCGGCCGCCCGTGACCGTCCCGAACGTCATCCTGTCCGGGATCGTCGGTTCCACCGCGTACGGACTCGCTCACGAGGGCTCCGACATCGACCGCCTCGGCGTCTTCGCCGTACCCACCGCGGAACTGCACGGTCTGCACCGGCCGAAGGAGTCCCACGTCACCACCAAGCCCGACCGCACCCTGCACGAGGCCGCCAAGTGGTGCCGCCTCGCCCTCGGCGGCAATCCGACCGCGATGGAACTGGTCTGGCTTCCGGACGAGTTGTACGAGGTGCGGACGCCGTTCGGGGACGAGCTGATCGGCATACGGTCCTCGCTGCTGTGCGCCAAGCGCGTCAGGGACGCCTATCTCGGCTATGCCACACAGCAGTTCCGACGCCTGGAGGCCCGCGGCGACGGATCGTTCTCCGCGGACACCCGCAAGCGCACCGCCAAGCACGCCCGCCACCTGAAGCGGCTGTGCCACCAGGGACTGGAGCTGTACGCCACCGGCCGGCTGACCATCCGGGTCGAGAACCCGCAGGAGTACCACGAATTCGGCGAGCGCGTGGCCGCCGACGCGTCCGCGGCTCTGCCCGTGCTCCGGGCCTACCAGGCCGCGTTCGACGAGACGACCAGCGTGCTCCCGGAGCGACCGGACGAGGCGGCCGCCGAAGTGTGGCTGCGCCGTGTACGGGGCCATCTGTACGCCGACGCGCCGGCGCGGGGATGACCCCGGCCGTCACCGGTGACCGCTGGTGGTGGTCGCCGGTGGTGGGGACGACGGAGCCTGTTGCAGCGCGGCCAGCAACTCGTTCCGGCCGACGAGCAGTTCGGTGAGGATGCGCCGGGCGGCGGCCAGCAGCTCGGCGACATCACCGCCGGCCAGCGCGTAGAGGACCGTGGAGCCCTCCCGGGTGGACACGACGATCCCCGATCGTCTCAGCACCGCCAACTGCTGCGAAAGGCTGGACGGCTCGATCTCGATGTCCGCCAGCAGATCCCGTACGGGGACGGGGCCGTGCTGCAGCAGTTCCAGGACCCTGATGCGTACCGGGTGCCCGAGCATGCGGAAGAACTCCGCCTTGGCCTGGTAAAGGGGGACTTGCATGCGCGTTCGCTCTCTGCCGGGTCGGAGTGGTCGCCAGGACGCGGCGGCACCGTGAAGGTGCCGCCGCTCGATCCGGCTTCATGAGCCGATCCTTGTCGCCCGGGACCGTGAGCATCCACGAGTTGGGGTCATGATGATCTCGTGACTTGAAGAAGTCTTCACGTTCTGGGCATGCGTGTGCCCGGGCTCATGACCACTTCAGACCTCGAGCTGTTCCTCCACCCGCTTCAGCTGGTGCCGGGCCATGGCCAGATTGGACCGGGACTTGTCGAGCACGAGATAGAGGAAGAGGCCGTTGCCGTTGCGCCCGCTGACCAGGCGGATCAGGTGGTACTGCCCCTCGAGCGTGATCAGGATGTCCTGGATGTCGCCCTTCAGGCCCAGCTGATCCATCGTGCGCACTTTCGCGCGGATGACATCCGTGTTGCCCGCCGAGGCGATGTTCAGGTCGAGATCCTTGTTCCCGCCCAGAGTGCCCAGCGCCATGCCGCTGGTGTAGTCGACGACCGCTGCCCCGAGCGCCCCCTCGACCGAGGCCATGATCTCCTTCAACGACACTTCGACATTCGCCATCGTGCCTCCCCTTGGTTGTCGGCTGCGGCGGCGCGGCGCGTTGCCGTCCCGCCCGGTGGTTGCACCGTAGACATGCATATGCGGCCCGATGGGGGCGTCTCCGGGACTGACGGCCGATGCCTGATAGATCACATAAGACGACTGATCTTGAACTGGGGGACGATCGACTTCGATTGACTCGGACCGGCGGCCGACGGCGTCACGCCAGGGGTCAGGGCGCGGTGAACAGGTTCGGGAAGCGTGGCGCGAGCCAGGGCCTGCGCCCCCAGGCGACGATCTGCCCCCGCGCGATGGCCCGCCACGGGTTGTGCCGGCCCAGCGCGATGAGCAGGAAGGCGACGGGCTCGATGAGGATGGTGCAGTCCGGACGGTCCCGCGGCTCCGGCGTCACCTCCACGGCGCCGTCCGCCAGGCTCACGCCGAACGCCGTACCGCCCCTGAGCCGGACGGTGTAGCGGGCGGTGAGACCGGCCGTGGCGGCCGCGTCGGCCACGCGCGGCATGACCGAGGACATGAACGGCATGCACAGCCCGACACGGTCCGGGTCGATCATGTGCGGGCGCTTCACCGCGCGAGCGAGGTCATAGCCGTGGCCCAGCATGTGGGTGAGCAGGTAGGACGCGAGAAGGGGCCTGGTCAGGGGGCCGAGCGGCGTGTCGAGTGGCGTGTCGAGAGGTGTGTCGTCGATGGTCCCGTCGGCCGCCGCCCGCGCCACGGCGTCCAGGAAGGCGTCGGCCTGCTCGGTGATCACCGCCGCCAGTGGTTCCGCCCGGCGCTCGTCGTAGGCGGCGAGGGACTGTTCATTGGCGGCGGCCAGGCTCTGGGGTGTGCCGTCCCCATAAGGGCGTTCGCGTCCGGCCGCGAGGTCGGCCATCAACTCGTTGGCCAGCGCCAGATGGGCAGCCGCTTCGCCGAGGGTCCACTCGGATCCCGGTACGGCGACCGTCGTGTCCGGCACGCCCCGCAACAGCGCGGCGATGTCACCGGCGGTCTCGCGTATCGCCTGCCCGAGCCCTTCGGGCAAGGGCTCCCTGGTGTCCTGCCGTACCGTCGGACGCACGCCGCACGCTCCCGTTCTGCCTGCCGCGCCCATCGCGCGCCGGGGTACCCAATCAGACTCGGCGCCCAGCGACAAGCCTCGGCGCACGGTTTCGTCGGGCGCGCCTGGGTGCGGGCCAGGGGGCGGGAGCCCGGCCGACCCGATGCGCCGAAGGGGCTCTCACGCGGCTCGGAAGGGACCGCTCGTACGGCTCGGAAGGGATCGCTCACACGGCTCGATGTGCCGAACAGGTGAAGAATTGACGGGAGTTGTGAAAGGCGGCAAGAATTCGCTTACTTCGCTGGGCCTGAAGCGAGCGAAGTGACGCGAGCGACTCGGTCGTCCACGCCTTCATGGCGTCTGCCCGTGTCGGCGCTCGCGATCCACCACCTCCCACACTTTCACCTTCACAGAGGCTCATCTTGTCGCGTTCGCATCAATCGAGAACTCTGGCCGCCCTTGCGGCAACCGCTTTCACCGGCGCGATCGTCCCCCTGGTCGCGGCCGGTGCCGCAAGCGCCACGACGGCCGCCGACTGCCGGTCGGCCACCGTCCAGTACCGCATCGTCGACGCCGACGGAAAGACCGTCGGTGCGGACTGGACCTCGCAGGGCGGGTTCCACCAGTGGGACAGCGCTCCCGGAACCGTGGAGGTCCGGCTCGCCCCGGGCCAGACCGTGGGCGACGGCTGCAAGTACCCCGTCTCCCTCGCCGAGTACACCACCGAGGGCTCGAACTGGTACACCTCCGGTCACCAGAGTCTGGTCGACAAAGCCACCGTCTACCTCACCGCCGCCGACGTGGCCGGCTCCGACGACGCGAAGCGGACCTGGCAGAAGCTGTCCGTGCAGGCGCCCGACTGCTACGGCCAGATCGACCTGTACGGCGACGACGTCTCGTACGACGGCAAGACCGGCGAGGGCCACGGCCCCGTTCCCTACCAGCCGGACAACGTCATCACCCCGTACCACCTGATAGCCGCGTGGAACGGCGGGGACAAGGCGTGCACCCCCGGCATCCCGGACTCGCCCACCCCCACACCGTCCGAGCCGACCCCGTCCACGCCCGCGACCCCGACCACTCCGGCGGACAGCACACCGCCGAGCCACGCGACCACTCCGCCGACCACCCCCAAGCCCTCCACCACGCCTCCCACGACGCCGGACGTGCCCCCGCTCCAGTCGACGCCGCCCACCACCCCGAAGCCGTCGCCCAGCGACAGCGGGCCACCGCTGGCCGAGACGGGCGCGAGCGCCCCGGTCGGCCTGATCGCGGGCGGCGCCGCCCTGGTGATCGTCGCCGGCAGCGCGCGGCGCGGTGTACCTGACCAGCCGTACGCGCCGTTCATGACCGGGGCCGTCCCCGCGCCGGTCGCGCGGGGACGGCCCACAGCATCAGGCACATCGGCAGCACCGGTGTCGGACACCAGGGCGTCAAGAGGGTGCGGAGGACTGCCCCTTGGAGCGCAGTAGGAGCACCGTGACATCGTCCGTGCACTGGCCGGTGGGCCAGGCGCAGTCGATCAGGCCGTCGATGAGGCCCTCCAGGCTGTCGTCGTCGGCGTGTGCGAGGTGCTGGACCAGGCCGTCGGTGACCTGTGCGGGGTTGGTTCCGGCCCGTTCCACGAGGCCGTCGGTGTGGAGCGTGACGACGGAGCCCGTGGGCAGGGGAGTGGCGGCGAGAGGGTACTGGGCGTGGGTGTCGATGCCCAGGAGCGGCCCGGGCTCGAAGTCCAGGATGCGGGCCTGGCGTGGTGCGTGGCGCAGGAGGGGAGGTACGTGACCCGCGTTGGCGAGGGTCAGTTCACCGCGGCGCAGGTCGACCTGGGCGTAGAGACAGGAGACCAGCAGGTCGGAGTCCAGGTCGACCAGCAGTCGGTTGGTGCGGGCCAGGACCTGGTCAGGTGTGGCTCCGGCGGTCGCGTGGGCGTGAATGGCGGTGCGGACCTGCCCCATGAGGGCGGCTGCCGCGATGCTGTGGCCTTCGACATCGCCGATGACGGCCGCGGCGGTGGTGTCGTCCAGGCGCACCAGATCGTAGAAGTCGCCGCCGACCTCGGTCCCGCGGCCGGCCGGCAGATAGCGGGCGGCCACCTCCAGCCCGGGCAGTGTGGGCAGACTGCCCGGCAGAAGCGCCCGTTGGAGTTCGCGGACGAGGCGGTGCTGGGTGTCGTACAGATGGGCCCGGTCCAGTGCCTGGGCCATGAGACCGGCCAGTGAGGTGAGGACGGCGCGCTCGTCGGCGGTGAAGGAGTGGGGCTGCTCGTAGGTGAGGATGAAGCAGCCCACGGGTCGTCCCGTGATGACGAGCGGCAGGAAGGCCCACGCCTTCTTGCCGCTGATCCAGGGTGCCCTGGGGTAGCAGCGGGCCAGGTCGGCGGGGCTCGCGAAGAAGGCGGCGGTGCCGCTGGCCAGGACCTGGCCCGCGGGAGTGAGATCGGTGTCGAGCGGCAGGGCGTCGAGGCTCTCGACGATGTCGGCCGGGTAGCCGTGATGACCTGTGATCTTCAGGCGGCCTGCCTCGGCGACGGACATGACCAGGCCCTGGGCGCCGAAGGCCGGCAGGATCTGCTCGACGGCCAGTGCCGTGACATCGCGCACGGTCACCGTCTCCGTGAGCGCGGCCGCCAGATGGACGAGTTGGTAGAGCCGACCGGTGGGCGTCGCCGGAGTGCGCTGTGCGGCGGCGGGCGCAGCGGGGTCCCGGGCGCCGTCGTCATGGCTGGTAAATCCCGCCGCCGGTACCGGCCGGTGTCGTCCAGCGGCCCAGGACGCCTACAGTGCGCCGCCGCCGACTTCGATCTCTGAACATCCGGGGCGCGTCAGGTCTGCTGAGTGCCCCACTGATCCGGCCCGACCTCGCGCCATTCGATCAGAGGTGAATGCGCGACCTCGTCCGGGTCGATCTCCAGCCCGGCCCGGCGCAGGAACTCAGCGACATCCGGCACGCCGTACGCGAGCCCGAGGATCTCGCCGTCCACGCGCACCCTGCGGCCTCCGCTCGGCGAGGGCGGTGAGACCACGACGCGAAACTGCCTGGTCACATCACCAGCATCGGCCGGTTGGTCCGGACGCGCATCCGGCAGGGCGTCGCTCTCGACGATCGGGTCGCGGGCAGGGGCCCCGAGTCTCGGCGGACCGTGCGCACACGGCTCGACAGAAGCGTCAGGCAGCCACCAGGTCCGCCCACCGGGTGACCCCGTCGCAGTGGATGCGCATGCCGTGCCGAGCGGACAGTACGTGGACGATCTGCTGGCCCCGGCCGTGCTCGTCCGGGTCGATTCCGTCGGGCGACTGCCCCGCCGCCAGCGCGGGCCCGGCGTCGGAGACCTCCACACGCAGGGTCCTGAGTCCGCCACGCAGGCCCCATGACAGCCGCAGCTCCGCCGGCGGCAGAGCGTGGACGAGCGCGTTGGTGAGCAACTCCGTCACCACCAGAATCGTGTCGTCGACGATCTCCGGAGATACGTTCCAGGCGGCCAGGACCGCCCTCACACGTCGGCGCACGGCCGAGACGGCTCCGGCGACGGGCGGCAACGCAAAGACGTGTTCGACTACCCCCCGAGGCCTGATTTCGAGCTGTACCGCCATGTGCTCTCCTCCGGTGAGCGCTGCCGGCGGGTCGCCGGGGCTCAGTGCGCTTCCTCGCACGGTAGGCAGACGCGCGGAGCCGGTCAATGAACGGTGGTCGGCATTGTCGAACGGTGGCTCCCACCTGGTACGAAGCCGATGAGCTGCACGTAAGGCGGTCCCTCCACGGGCGTATTAGGCTCGTTTCATGGCCGGCCCAGTCCAGTCGATCGAACGGGCGGCGGCAATTCTGCGGCTGCTCGCTGGTGGGCCCCGTCGGCTCGGGCTCGGCGAGGTGGCGGCCTCGCTCGGGCTGGCGAAGGGCACCGCTCACGGCATTCTGCGCACGCTCCAGCACGTGGATTTCGTCGAGCAGGACGCGGCGACGGGAAAGTACCAGCTCGGGGCCGCGCTGCTGCATCTCGGCACCAGTTACCTGGACGTCAACGAGCTGCGGTCGCGCTCCATCAACTGGGCCGACGCCCTGGCCGCCCGCAGCGGGGAGGCCGTCCGCCTGGGCACCCCCCTGGAGGGCAGGGTCCTGGTCGTCCACCATGTCTTCCGGCCGGACGACACGCTGCAGACCCTGGACGTGGGCGCGCTGCTGCCGCTGCACGCCTCCTCGCTCGGCAAGGTTCTGCTGGCCTTCGGGACCGCCCCCCTGGAGTCGGTGCTCGAATTCGGTCTCGAGACCTACACACGGCACACGATCGTCGACCCGGAGCAGCTCTCCCGGGCGCTCGCCGAGATCCGGGAACTCGGCTGGGCCGCCGAGGTCCAGGAAATGAGCATGGGCGAGGCCGGCGTCGCCTCACCGATCCGAGGGCACGGAGGTCTCGTCGTGGGCGCCATCGGACTGTCCGGCCCGGTCGAGCGGATCTGCGACAGCCAGGGCCGTCCCCTCCCGAACCTGATCACCCTGCTCCGTGAGGCCGCACGGGCGATCTCCAGAGACCTGGGCGCAGCTCGCTGGTAGCCACCGCCTCTTCGACACATCGGAAGGCAGAGCTGATCATGGTTGAACGGTATGTAATGTCCATCGATCAGGGCACCACCTCCACTCGATGCATTCTGTTCGACCAGCAGGGGCGGCTGGTGACGGTCGCGCAGCGTGAGCACCAGCAGCACTTCCCCAAGCCCGGATGGGTCGAGCACGACGCCCTGGAGATCTGGCGCAATCTGCAGCGCATCGTGCCCGAGGCCCTGTCCGGCACCGGAATGGGAGCGAAGGACGTCGCCTCGATCGGCATCGCCAACCAGCGGGAGACGACGGTGCTCTGGGACCGGCGCACGGGTGCACCGTTGGACAGGGCCATCGTCTGGCAGGACGTCCGCACGGCACCGCTCGTCGAGGAACTCGGCCGGCGCCCCGGCGAGGAGTTCTTCGTGGAGCGCTGCGGTCTGCCCCCCTCGACCTACTTTTCCGCACTGCGGCTCCGCTGGCTGTTCGACCACGTCGACGGGCTCGAACAGCGTGCCAGGGACGGCGAGGTGCTCTTCGGCACGATGGAGACCTGGCTCATCTGGAACCTCACCGGGGGAACGGAGGGCGGACTGCACATCACCGACCCCACCAACGCCAGCCGCACCATGCTGATGAACATCCGTACGCTCACCTGGGACGAGGAACTGCTGGAGTTCTTCCGGGTGCCCCGCGCGATGCTGCCCGAGATCCGGTCGTCCGCCGAACGCTACGGCGCTGCCCGCCTGGTGCTCCCGGGCGTTCCCATCACCGCCGCCCTCGGCGACCAGCAGGCCGCCCTGTTCGGCCAGACGTGCTTCTCCCCGGGAGAGGTGAAGTGCACCTACGGCACCGGCAGCTTCCTGCTGCTCAACACCGGTACCGATGTCGTGCGGTCCCGCAACGGGCTCCTCACGACGGTGGGTTACAAGATCGGAGACCAGGCCCCCGTCTACGCCTTGGAGGGCTCGATCGCCGTCACCGGCTCGCTGGTCCAGTGGTTCCGGGACCGCCTGGGCCTGATCAGCAGCGCCCCGGAGATCGAGACCCTCGCACGCACGGTCGAGGACAACGGCGGCTGCTACATCGTCCCCGCGTTCTCCGGCCTGTTCGCACCTCACTGGCGCAGCGACGCGCGCGGTGTCATCGTCGGCCTCACGTCGTACATCACCAGGGGACACCTGGCCCGAGCCGTCCTGGAGGCGACCGGCTGGCAGACCCGGGAGGTCGTCGACGCCATGAACGCCGACTTCTCGGTCCCCCTCAAGCAGCTCAAGGTGGACGGCGGCATGACGGCGGACAACCTGCTCATGCAGTTCGTCGCCGACGTCCTCGACGTGCCCGTGGTGCGGCCCATGGTCGCCGAAACGGTCTCCCTCGGCGCCGCCTACGCCGCCGGGCTGGCCGCCGGCTACTGGTCGGACCTCGAGGTCCTGCGCCGCCACTGGCACCGGGCCGCCCAGTGGCTGCCGGACATGGACCCCGAGCGCAGGGAACGGGAGTACGCGGACTGGAAGCGGGCCGTCGAGCGCTCGCTGGGCTGGGTCAGATCCTCGGAGTCGCCTTGACCGGGGAACTCCGGTCCGCCGGAGGCCCGTACACCTGGAGTCGCTTGCGTCCTACAGGTGTACGGGCTCTGCCGACCGGCCGGCATGGGGCCGGCACCCGGTGTCAGCGCTTGGTGTAGATGAAGCCGACCTTGTCGAGCTCGTCGCCCGAACGTCCGTGGAAGCCGGCGATCTGCCAGCCGGACGGTGCCGTACGGGTCACGCAGTCCGAGGTGGTCGTACCGCCTGCGAGGGTGCGGCCCAGGTTGGTGGTGAACCTGGCGTAGAAGATCCGGGTGTGACTGTCCTTCACGCCTTCGCACAGGTAGGCGGTCGTCACATATTCGCCGCTGCCCAGAGTCAGTGAGGACGCCGTGCCGCCGGTTCCGCCATGGGTGAGTGTGGTGCCGTTGCTCAGGGTGAGGCCCACCTGGTCGACCCGGGACCCGGAGCGCAGCGAGACGGTGGTGGCGCGGGCGCCTGCGGGGACCTTGTCGATGTCCTGGTAGTGGTCGCCGTGCGGACCGCCGAACTGGTCGCTGAGCTGGAAGTCCGGGTTCTGCGACCAGGAGAAGCCGACCGTGACCGGGTCGTGGTCCGAGAGCATGAGCCCGTCGGAGGTCAGGAACTTGGCGTGCTCGTTGTCGTACGAGGTGGCGTTCAGCGTGACGAGCCTGCTT
This sequence comes from Streptomyces sp. HUAS 15-9, assembly GCF_025642155.1. Classification (NCBI taxonomy): domain Bacteria; kingdom Bacillati; phylum Actinomycetota; class Actinomycetes; order Kitasatosporales; family Streptomycetaceae; genus Streptomyces; species Streptomyces qianjiangensis. The sequence continues at coordinate 8,182,861 of NZ_CP106798.1, forward strand.
CCGCGGTACAGGACCTTGTCCACGACCTCGCAGGTGTTCGGCACGGTGGCCCCCGTCTGGTCGCAGACCAGCGCGTCACTGCCCTTGGCCGGCGGTGTGCCGCCGCGGATCAGCCGTACCCAGGCGTCGGTCAGCCCGTTGGCCGCGGCGAACTCGGCGATGGTGTCGCCGGTGCGGGTGTAGCGGGTGTTGGTGTCGCCCATCACCACGACCGCGTTGCCCGCCGAGTGCGACTGGATGAACGACGTGAGCTGGTTCAGGTTGTCCGCGCGCGAGGCCAGGTCACCATCGTTCGTGCCCGCGTTGGTGTGCAGGTTGTAGAAGTCGACGTACACGCCCTCGGCGAGGCGTTCACGCATGAAGGTGAACCCCTTCGGCGTGAGGCAGTCGCCGGAGTCGAGCTGGCAGGAGTTCCACTTCACGCGCTCGAAGTCGTCAGTGTCCCAGGCGTAGTCGGAGACGGTGTTGAGCCCACTGCCGATGCCCGCGCCGCCGCTGGTGGCGGTGCGGTAGGGGTGGGTGTCCGTGGAGTACAGGTACGCGTGGTAGTTGAAGTCCTCCTGGACGTTGACGATGTCGTACGGTGCGATGCGGCGGCCGATCTCCGTCGTGCTGGTGTCGCGCGGTGTCGACGCGCTGGACAGGGATTCCGGAAGGCCGGCGACGTTGTACGTGAGCACGCTGAACGTGCCCGAGCCGGCAGCCGCGGCCGGCGTGGCCGCCGCCGTTAGCCCGCCGAGGGCGGTGACCGCGGCCGCCAGAGAGGCGACGAGTCTGCGCATGGGGGTTCTCCTACGGGGAGGTGGACCGATCCGGGGTGGAACCGATTGGAGTGTGAGCATGTCAAAACCTAGCGGCAAACGCTTTCTGCGCACCCTCTTCGCGTCCGTCCGATCGGGGAATTCCATGTGACGAGGAGTGGATCAACTACCGTTTGGGGGCGGTTGGTTCAGCTATAGGCGTCTGGAAAGGGCTTGTACAAGCGGCCACTTGCGGAAGCCGGCGCTTGCCCGCTATCGGCCCCGCCGGCGCTTCGGGAGGGCCGTCCGTCCCACCGTCGCCGCCAGTTTGCGCAGCCGCCGCCACTCCAGGGGCGGTGTGACCGCGGGGACGCCGGGCCGGGTGCGGGGGACTCGGACCCGCAGGGCGCCGGGCCGGATGCGGCAGTCGACAGGTGTGGGCAGCACCAGGGCCTCGCCGTCCACGCCGGCCTCGACATCCCCTTTGTCGCAGTCGACGACGACCTGCCGGGCGGTGACCGCGGTGAGCCCCTCGGCATTGCGTCCGCGCAGCAGTCCGGCAGCCTGGGCGGCGCTCTCCACCTTGACGCCGAGCACCCCGAGCACGCCCAGGTCCATCCGCTCCCGATAGCCGAGGCCCGCCACGTCGTCCATGCGGTAGGGGTTGTTGCTGACCAGGACGGCCTGGGGCGTGTCGATGACGAGGTCGGGGCCGCCGGTGCCCGCGACGCGCGCGGTGAGCCGCGGCCCACGCTCGTGGGTGAGCAGTTCGGGCAGCAGATCCAGGGTCGTGCGCACCTTGTCGTCCCGGTACGCGGGGCTCTGCACGACCGCCGCGTACGCCCCGAACGACGCGTTGTTCACGAAGGGGTGGTCGCCCGCGAAGCCGAGGTCGACCCGGACCTCGACCCCGTCGCGAAGCGCGTCCAGGCATCCCGAGGGGTCGGCGCGATCGAGCCCGAGGTCCATGGCGAAGTGGTTGCGGGTTCCGGCGGAGATCACCAGGAACGGTACGTCGTGCTCCGCCGCGACGGCCGCGACCCGCGCCTGCGTCCCGTCCCCGCCCGCGACTCCGAGCAGATCGGCGCCTTCCGCGAGGGCGGCACGGGCCAGCGCGACGACGTCTTCGGGCCCGTCCGCCCGGCCGGAGCCGAGCAGATGCACACGGGCTCCGAGCTCCTCGGCCTTCGCCTTCAGCCCGAACCGCTCGACCTTCCCGCCCCCGGACCTCGGGTTCATGATCAGATACGGCCGTGCGGGAGGCGGCGTCTCGTACTCGACGACCCGTACGACATGCGACCGCGTGCCGCTGAGCGCGACCTGCCCGGTCCATACGGCCAGTACCCACAGGGCCAGCAGCAGGACGGGCAACCACAGCAGCCGCGCCACGGCGAAGAGCGCGATCGCGGTGGCGGGCGCGGCGACCGCGAGCACTCCGGCGGCGGCCCTGCGCCAACCCCGCCGGGTGAGCGTCCACCACAGTGCCGCCAGACTCACGGCGATCGACAGGCCCCCGACCAGCACGAGCACCACCCCGGCGGAGGACGCGGTACCGAGCGGTGCGAGCAGGGCCAGCCCGGCGAACGTCAACGACGCGCGCGCCGCCCACCGTTGCCGCGCGTGCGCCCGCTCGTCCAGCCCCGAGCCCATACGTGGACCGCCTCCAGAACCCGCGCCCTTGTCCTCCACGTCCTGCTCCGCCTTTCCGGTGAGTTCAGGAGTCGGCGTCCTCGTCGCGCTCGTTCCGTGCCACGCGTTCGAAGTCCTCCCAGGCCTGCCGCTGGATCTCCTCGCCGTCCGCGAGCAGCTCCTCCAGGGGCGCTGCCTCGCCGGCCGGCGGAGTGAGTGCCTGCGTGAGTGTGTCGTAGAGGTACGCGCAGGCGTCGGTCTCGGTGGCGAATCGCCGTACGACACTGTCCTGGGAACGCTCGCTCAGGCCGACGGTCCAGGCGTCCGCCGTACGACGCAGAAAGTAATGGGCGTCGGGCCGGGCCGGTGGGGCGGGGACACCGGCAATCTCGTAGAACGCCTCGGGAACGCCCGCCTCGCGGAGTCTTTCGACGAGTTCTGCTCTGTCCATCGGGTCGGCCGGTCCTGTCCGTGGTCCCCTGGTGGTCTCCGGCTCCGCCGCCCGAGACCACCCAGGTTCTGCCGGGGTCAGGTTACCGGCAGCTCTTCCAGGTCCTTCGACACGACGAGCTGGGGGATCGGCTTGTCCGTCAGATACTGGAGCCCCAGGCCGGGCTGGCCGAACCAGGGCCTGATCGGGCCCGCGTGCACGGTGAACGACTTGAGGACCCGGTAGAGGTGATAGCCGTAGGGGTGCGCGGGGTCGAAGGTGTCGAGGTTGCTCGGCGGAATCGCGCGCTTGCCGTACGGCGTGCCCGCGGGGGCGAGGAAGCGGCCGAAGCCGCTGCCGAAGAGGTCGAGCAACTGCCCCGCGCGGAGCGTCAGGTCACGCTCGACCGGCTTGCCGTTCTGGAGGACGAAGCCGTTGTTGTCGGGGTACCACCAGCCGGACTTCTCCGTCTGCGGATCCGTCTGCCAGTAGCAGCCGAGGAACCAGTAGGCGTCCGTCCCGTCCGTGCGGTGGTAACCCTTCAGCATCTGGCCGAGGGCGCCCGTCCGGGGAAGGTCCGCCGGTCCCAGCCGCCAGTCGTCCATGAAGTACTTCTGGAGCGCAGGCGGCGCGGAGTTGTTCCCGCGGCCGCGGTGCTCGGTCGGGCAGTGGGCGATGCCGACCGGACCCTGCTGGGCGGCTTGAGCCGTGGCCGGTGCGATGCCGACCATCAGAAGCAGCCACGCGAGGGTGCTCCCCATGAGAGCGCGCAGTACGCGCATCCGGTATCCCTTCTCTCACTGGCGCCGCCAGGCGCCCGTGCTTCGATGCAGGGCTTAGTTCAGGGGCGGCATATGCGCGGACGAGCGATGAAACGCGCCCTGTCACCCGAACCGGTGGGCACAATTCATCGAATGGCCGAAGGGCCGGACACCGCGCAGCCGAGCGGCGCTCGAGGAAGTCAGAGGGAGGCCAGGCACGCTGGGCTCAGTCCCGCAGCCAGTTGCCGTGGAAGCCGAACGGCACCCGGGCCGGCAGCTGGACGGTGGCGACGGGATCGGCCGTGAGGTCGTCGGCGTCGAGGATGACCAGGTCGCTGCGGTCGGTGGTGGCGTCGTGGACGTACGTGACGAGCCAGCCGGGGCCGCCGGGCGTGTCGTCGGCGGGAGCGAACGCGGCCTCGCCGGGCGTGCGATGCGGGCCGAAGTCGTGCGCGAAGGCCGCTCCCGTGGTGAGGTCGTACCGCACGAGGGAGTTGTCACAGGTCATGTGCCCGTGCGTGGACGCGAGACCGGTGAGCCGGTCGTCGACGCGGGGGAACTCGCCGGGCCGGTCGTCGCGTTGCTCCTCGCGGACCGTGCCCGTGGTCGGGTCGATGGTCCAGGTCCACAGGACGGCGTCCTCGGGCGGGGTGGTTCCCCGGTCGGTGCGCCGCCAGATCTCCGCGTAGCGCATGACGTGGACGACGATGGTGCCGTCCGGCGCGTCGTAGGCGTTGAGCGTGTGGAAGACGTAGCAGGGGTCGATGTCGAACCAGCGCACGGCGCCGTGCGGATCGTCGCGGCGCAGCACGCCCAGCCGGGCGCCGTACTGGTCGTCCCAGCAGTAGGGCATGGTGGTGCCGGCCATGGCGAGTTCGAGGTCGAAGACGACGGGCAGGTCCATGAAGACGACGTGCTCGGCGGTCAGGGCGAAGTCGTGCAGCATGGTCGGCCCGGGCACCTCGACGGTCCTGCTGACGACCAGTTCGCCCCAGGCGTCGGCCCGGTGGTAGGTGAGGTGCTCGGGCTCCAGGATTCCGTAGCCGAAGAAGTGCAGCTCTCCGGTGGTGGGGCAGGTCTTGGGGTGCGCGGTCATGGCGGTGTGCAGCCTGCCGCCGAAGTCGTAGGTGCCCTTGGTGTCCAGGTCGCAGCCGAGTTCGTACGGCAGGGCCGTCTCGACCAGGGCGAGGGTGCGGCCCGCGTGCCTGACCACGTGGGTGTTGGCCGGTCCTGCGGTCAGATCGCGCCGCCCCTGCGCGTCGTACATCCGCGCCCCGTCGATGAAGCTGCTGGTACGGACCCAGCGGTTGCGGTACGAGACGGCGCGACCGCCCTCGAGCCGTAAGCCATGGATCATTCCGTCACCGAAGAACCAGTGCCCGGAGGCGGCGTCGGCCGGATTGGGGCCGTTGCGCAGGTACCAGCCGGACAGCTCGGGCGGGATCGTGCCGGTCACCGGCAGGTCGTGCGCGGTGAGTTCCTCGGTGACCGGGGCGTAGTTGCCGGCGAGATGACGCGGGGTCGTCATCGGGCCACCTGCCCGGCCTTGGCCTGGACGTGGGCGACGTAGCGGATGGTGAACACCATCGGGACGACGAAGCCGGCGATCTGGATGACTGTCGCGGTGGTGGAGTGGGCATCTCCCGCATGTGCCACCAGGGCGAGGACGACGGCGGTCAGCACGAAGGCCGCGGTCCATACGGCGGTGATGACGACGTTGGTGCGGACGAACGGCTTGAGCTTCCAGACCTCGGGCGGAGTGGTGCGCTTGGCGATGCCCAGGGTGAACGGCCTGCCGATGGCCAGCGAGACGCCGGCGATCACCGCGAGGGTGCCCGAGGAGAGGGCCGCGGAGTAGTCGTGCACACCCGAGTGCGGATCGGCGAAGGCGACGGCGGCCAGTACGGCGAAGAAGACCGCCGAGCCCAACTCGATGATCAGCGCGTCGAATCCGGTGCCTGCCCTGACCTGCTGAACGATGAGCGCCACGGCGACCACCAGTGCGGCTAGTGCCGACCACTGCCAGTCCCCCGAGGGGAGTACGGCGAAGACGATCCACGGCAGGAACGTACGCAGGTAGGACATGATCTTCTCCGTTTCGGGGTGTCTCTCGTGACATGTCAAAAGTAGAAGGTCCAGTAACGACATGTCAATACTGGAATGTAAGAGGTACAGTGGAGACATGAGCCTGAGACACGCACTGCTCGGTCTTCTGTCGGAGCACCCCGCCAGCGGTTACGACCTGCTGAAACGGTTCGAGACCTCGCTGGCCAACGTCTGGCCGGCCACACAGAGCCAGATCTACACGGAGCTGACCAAGCTGGCCGGCGCCGGACTGATCACGGTGGCGGCCGAGGGGCCGCGCGGCCGCAAGGAATACGCCCTCACCGAGGACGGGCTGGCCGAACTGCGGCACTGGCTGACCGAGACGAAACCCCAGCGGAACACCCGTAGTGATCTGCTGCTGCGGGTCTTCTTCCTCGGAGTGCTCAAGCCGGAGCAGGCGCGCGCGTATCTGACCGAACTCACCGAGATGTCCGAGCGGAGTCACGCGGAGCTCGACCAGCTGGCGCGGGCCATCGACTGGGACGACGACAACCTCTCCGTCTACGGCCGGATCGCCCTGGAGTACGGCCTGCGCTTCAACGCGATGCGCCAGGAGTGGGCCCGGTGGGCCGCTGACCAGATCGCGTAGGGATCGACGAGCGCTGCTGCCGAGCTAGACTATGACGGTCGTCATATCCAGCGGAGTGCGAGGAGAATCCGCAGGTGAACCAGACCAGTCCGCAGACGCGCGAACGGATCGTGGCCGGTGCCGCCGACATGATCGGTCGACGTGGCCTGAATGCGACCAGCATCCGCGAGATGGCCAAGCATGCCAAGGCTCCGCTCGGCTCGACCTACCACTACTTCCCGGACGGCAAGCAGCAACTCGCCACGGAGGCCGTCCGTTACGCCGGTGAGACCGTCGCCCGGAGCCTGCGCAAGGAACTGCGGGCGGGTCCGGCCGCCGGCCTGCGGGCCTTCCTCGACCTGTGGCGCAAGATCGTCGTCGACACCGAGTTCCGTGCCGGATGCCCGGTCCTGGCGGTCTCCATCGAGGAGCCGCCGGCCGACGAGGTCCCCGCGGCAGTGGCGGCGGCCGCCGAGATCTTCGACGAGTGGGAGGGTCTGCTGGCAGCCTCCCTGCGCGAGCACGGCGCCGACTCCGACCAGGCCGCACAGCTCGCCACCCTCATCGTGGCTGCGGTCGAGGGAACGGTCGCCATGTGTCGCGCCAGGCGCAGCACTCAGCCGCTCGACCACACCGCCGAGCAACTGCGGAAGCTGGTCCTCGCGGCGATCGAGGACTGAGCCGGCGCTCTGGGGGGGCGTTCGGATCATCCCGGCGTCGCGGGGTTCTGGCCGCGGAAGCCTCCCTCGACGAGCGCCGCGCGGACCGCCTTGATCTTCTCCTCGGTGAACACGCCGCTGTCCAGGAGCGACAGGATGGACAGCACACCGCCGCGGGAGCCCCAGCTGCCCTCCTCGATGACTCGGAAGTTGACCCACCAGGTCGGTGGCGGCTCCTCGAGACCGCGGGCCCGCGCCATCGCGGCCAGCATGCGCTCGATGGCCTCGGCGCGGACCTCCTGGCGCCAGTCCCCGTCCATGACGGCCACGTCGATCACCATGACGTCGAGGTTCTCCGCCGTGTCCGCCAGCAGCCGGCCGCCGATGGCCATCATGCCGGGCTCGCGCTCCACGAAGTGCACCTGGAACCCGCCCCGCGCGGCCGGGGCGAACCGGCCGACCTCCGGTACCAGCGCGGCGTCCGTCAGCGTCTCGGCCAGCGTGCGCCGCTGGTCGAGGTCCAGGCGTCCCTCGCGGGCGACCACGGTGATCACGGTCACGGCAACCCCCTATGACGGTCGTTATAGGAGCAGCGCACACCGGATTATGACGAGTGTTATAAGGGTCCTCGGTGCCGTAACGAGTCCTTGGCGCTGTCATGGGGAAGGAGTCCTGGGTGCTGCCATGGGGCGAACCGGATGACATGCTTCCCGCGTACTTCGACCCAGACCCAGTCCTGGACAGGGGCACCCGTGAGCACGTCAGGCTGCCCCGAGCCGGCTGCCCAGCCCCACGTTCCAGCGTCCCGCGCGACCGCTGAACTCGGTTGCGGTCAGGGGCGGTACGTCGAGACGCCAGAAGGCGGACTCCGGCGCTCCGAGTACGCGCACGGTCGCGGCGCGGACGATCTCCGGTTCCACCACCGCCACGGTACGGCCGGAGAACTGTGCTGCCTCGTCCAGCCAGTGTGCGACGCGGAGGCACAGCTCGTGCACCGACTCCCCGCCGTGCGGCGCCGCCTGAGGGTCCGTCAGCCAGCGAGCCATTCCGTCCGGCTCGGCGGTGCTGACGTCGTCCAGGGTGCGGCCTCGCCAGCGGCCCATGTCCATGCCGTTCAGCGAAGGCGAGTCGGTGGCGTCGAGGTTGAGCGCCGAGGCCGTCTCCCGGCAGCGGACGGTGGGGGAGGCGAGGGTTCGGTCGGCGGCCGGGAGAGCATCGGCGGCCGACCGGGCACGGGCCGTACCGGCCGAGTCCAGCGGGGATCCGTCGTCGAAGCGGGCCTGGCGGAGGGCCGCGTTCATCGCGGGCGAGATCAACATCACCCGGCTGGTCATCCATTCACTCCGTTCATCAAGCATCGTCGCTCAGGTCATCAAGCATCGCCGCTCAGGCGCGCTTCCGGCGACGGCGATCCGTGCGCCGTGCCTCCTCGGAGGTCTGCGTCTCGATGGAGAGCCACACCCGTCCGTACGGTGCTCCAGCAGCTCGCGCGGTACCTTGGCCTGCCTCGCCGCGGCCGTCACTTCCAGGCCGTCTCCACGCAGGGCGGAGCCTCCGGCAAGTGCTTCTTCGCCCACTCTCCGAGCTCCCTCAGCGCGGGCTCCAGCGCGGCCCCGGACTCGGTCAGCCGGTAGGAGACCCGCAGCGGCGGTCCTTCGTCGACCTCGCGCACCACGAGTCCGGCGGCGCCGAGCTCGGCCAGCCGGTCGGAGAGCATGCGCTCGCTGATGCCGGGGACGGCCCGGCGCAGATCGGCGAAATGCGCCGGTTGTTCCACGAGTACGGCCACGATCGGGCCGCTCCAGCGCTTACCGAGCAGCTGGAAGACGCGAGTGATGCCGTCGTCCACTCGCTTGCATGCCGCCACGTCGTGGTTCTGATCCGCCGCCATGGGATCAGGGTACTGCCCTGCCATGAGGGAGTGAAAAAAAGTAAGTACCTGTGTTAGATATAGCTAGGTACGAAACCTTAGCCCGGCGGCTTCGCCTCGGGCTCGCTCTTCTGGAGACACGCATGGCCACCTTGCTGCACATCGACTCGTCCGTCTTCCCGAGCGGGGGGTCCGCCTCCCGTGCCGTCGCGGACGTCTTTCGCAAGACCTGGCAGGAGCAGCACCCCGAGGGCACGGTGATCTACCGAGACCTGGCCTCGAACCCGGTCCCGCACATCACCGCCGACGCCCACACCGCCGGATTCGCCGATCCCGCGGCGCACACCCCCGAGCAGGCGGCGGCCTTCGCCGAGCGCGTGAGGCTGATCGAGGAACTGGAGCAGGCGGACGCGGTGCTGATCGGCGCGCCGATGTACAACTTCACGATCCCGTCGACCCTCAAGGCGTGGCTGGACAACGTGATCCTGTTCGGCCGCACCGCTGGTGAGGCCCCCTCCGCGAAGGGCATCCCCGTCACCGTCGTGGCCAGCCGCGGCGGCTCCTACGCGCCGGGCACCCCGCGTGAGCCCTTCGAGTACGTCCAGAACTACCTGAAGGCGATCCTCGCCGACACACTCGCCCTGGACCTGGACTTCATCGTCCCCGAACTCACCCTGGCCCCGCACAACCCGGCCATGGCCGAGCTCGTACCGCTCTTCGAGTCCTCCCGCGAACGCGCCCTGCAGGATGCGGCGACCAAGGCGAAGGCACTTGCCGAGCGTCTTGCCGCGTAACAGCGGCTGATTCGGACTGATTCGGTGACCGCTGGGCCACCGGTCACTCGAACGGGGAGCAGGCGAGCGCGAGGAACGCTCCGCTCGTCGCGCGCGTCCGCTCCCCGATCGACCGTTGTCTACTTACGCCGACGGGCGCTCAAACGTCAGGAGGAGGCCCTCGACCGCTCCGGGACCTATGCGGCCCTTGACGTCGGCGGAGGTGATGGCCTTGAGGGCCCAACCCTGCTCGGCGTGCTTGTTGAGGACCTTCTCCAGCTTGTCGCTGTCCAGGGCGTCACCGATCAGCGACTCCCGGAAGGTGACGACCTTGTACTGGTATGTGTAGGGGCTGCTCATGGTGCGGAGTCCTCCTGCGGGTCAGCCCGGGTGGGCTGGGATGCGATGGCCGGGGTCAGCCAATCATCCCCGGGCACCGATGGGTACCTCGGGGCGCTTGTCGTGTCGCCCCGGCCGCCGGGGTATCAGCCTGGGTATCAAGGACGTAGCGTGGCCCGCGGCGAGGGCGGATGCGCACGGCGACGGAACCTCATGGTGGCGTGATGTGCTGGAGTGCGACGGCCGATCTCGTGGCCGGCACCGGTGTGGCGGCCGTTGGGGTGGCCTGTGTGGCACGCGTGCGCAGAAGCCGGGATCGTCCGCTCGCCGCCCTGCCGTTGCTGCTCGGGGCCCATCAGATCGTCGAGTCGATGGTCTGGGAAGCGGGCGGTGGCAGTGGGCCCGCCACCGTCGTCTGGGCCGTGATCGCGCTGCCGCTGCTGGCCGTCTGGGTCCCGGTGGCCGTGGTGTGCGCCGCCCCACGGCAGGCCCGGCGCGGGCTGGTCCTTCCCCTCGCGGTAGGAGTGCTGACGGGCGCGGTGCTCGTGTACGCCGTTGCCACCGGCCCGGTGACGGCCGAGATCCGCGGCCGCACGGTCGGCTACGCGGTCGACCTTTCCCATCCGCAACTACTCGTCGCGGGCTACCTGCTGGCCACCGTGGGCTCATTGCTCCTGTCCGGTGACCGGCGGCTGGTGGTGCTGGGGATCGTGGTCGCCGTCGGCGCGCTCGTCTGCTGGGCCCTGTGGCGCCTGGAGTTCGTCTCGACCTGGTGCGCGCTCGCGGCGGTGTGCTCGGTGGTCCTGCTCGGATGGACGGGTGCGCGCCCGGTCCCCTTGGAGGTACGGCCCTGAATCGGACAGCCAGGCCGGAGAGTGCCCGGGAATGCGGCGATGAGGGCAGCTGTTACATCCGTAGCTGACATGCCCGGGACAAGATCGGGATGTGAGTGAAGGAGGAACTCATGGCACGCACCAGCACACGCTCCGTGGTCAGGCTGAAGTCGACGGCGGGGACCGGAGTCACCTATGTGACGCGCAAGAGCCGTCTCAACGACCCTGACCGGCTCGAACTGCGCAAGTACGACCGAGTGGCGGGGGCGCACGTCCTGTTCCGCGAGGAGCGCTGAACGCAGCCGCAGCGCACGCTCACGCAGGTGGTACACCGCCGGGGCGTGACCTTCGTCGTGAACAAGAAGAATCCACGCTTCAAGGCGCGCCAAGGCTGACCGAAGGTGCGCCCGAGCCGACGGGCCGGGGCTGAGCGGCCCCCGACCCGTCCACTTCGATGGCCTCGGACCGTGAGAGCGGTCCGAGGTCATCGGCATGCCCGGGACCGGCCTCACGTGACGTGGATCACGCCCGGCGAGTGCAGCGCCGCGGGCAGGCCAGTGCCTTTTCTCTGATGTAGGCAGCCGGCAAGAACGGGGACCGCAGGGATGGAGCAGCAGACACGGGCCGCTGAGTACGACGAGTTCGTGGCGTCCCGTTGGTCGGGGTTGTTCCATCTGGCCCGTCTGCTCACCGGAGGTGATCGGCATCGGGCCGAGGATCTGTTGCAGGAGTCATTGGTCAAGCTGTGGTTCGTCTGGCCGAAGATCGCCGACGAGGCGCCGGAGGCGTACGTACGCAAGGTGCTGGCCCGTGCCGCCGGACGCTCGGCCCGGCGTCGGTGGTGGGGTGAGCGTCCCGTCGAGGAACTGCCCGAGGTGGTGGCGACGGGCGACATGTCGGCGACCGTGGCCGAGCGTTCGCGGCTGGAGGCAGCACTCGCCCAGCTGAGTCCGCGGCAGCGGGCGGCCGTGGTCCTGCGCTATTACCAGGACCTGCCCGACCGGCAGGTCGCCGAGGTGCTGGGGTGCCCGGTGGGCACCGCGCGGTCCCATGCCTCGCGTGGAGTGGCCCGGCTGCGTCAGCTCCTGGCCGACGTCATCGAGCCGGTGAGGTGAGGAAGGAGCCATGGACCACTTCGAGCGGCAGTTGGCGCGGCTGATGCACAGCGCCCAGGAGCACATCCCCTTCGAGCCCGAGCAGCGGGAGCGACTGCGGGCCGGTGTGCGGTCCCGCAGGCGTGTCCGCGCTGTGCAGAGGGCCGCCGGTTCCGCCCTGGCGGTCGCCGGACTCGGCATCGTCATCCTCCTGTGGCCCCACGCCCCGGTCAGGAACGAACCCAGCGGTCCCGACCCGCGGCCCGCGATCAGTCCGTCGGACCCCGCCACCACGTCACCCACGCCGGACACCACCGAGAGCGAGACTCCCTCCTCGTCCGCGACGACGATCCCTCCGTACACCGGCGGCCCGCCGACGACCTCCGCACCGCCTGCCACGGAAGGGAGTTCGGACCCGAGCACCCCAGCCGCGACCGAGTCGGCGGACACGGCCACCTCGGGGAGCACGGTCACCGCACCCCCGCCCTCGGCGTCCTCGACGGCACGGGTCGACACGTCGGGCGAACCTTCGTCGGTGGTCAGCCCGAGCGGTTAGCACGCGCGGCACGTCCCCGGAACGCGTACACCACCCCTCATCCACCCGGCACTCCGGCGTGCCTTCGGCATGCCCCGCGAACCATCACGAACAAGGAACAACGTGACGAATCCAAGGTTGGCCTCGGCGCTGGACATCGCCCCTCTGCCACCACGGGCACCACTGCCGACGCACCATGACGAGCCCGTGCTGGACGTGGCGGTGCCGGTGTTCAACGAGGAGACGGACCTTGAGCCGAACGTACGGCGGCTGCATGCGCATCTGCGGGAGACGTTCCCCTACCCGTTCCGGATCACCGTCGCGGACAACGCCAGTACCGACGCGACCCCGCGGATCGCCGCGCGCCTCGCCGAAGAACTGCCCGAGGTGGAGTGGATACGACTGCGGGAAAAGGGGCGCGGCCGGGCGCTGCACGCGGCCTGGTCGGGGTCGCGGGCCCCTGTCGTCGCGTATGTCGATGTGGATCTGTCCACCGGTCTGGCGGCGCTGCTTCCCCTCGTCGCCCCGCTGATCTCGGGCCACTCCGACCTCGCCATCGGCACACGTCTGGCCCCCGGCTCACGCGTGGTCCGCGGGCCCAAGCGGGAGGTCATCTCGCGCGGTTACAACGCCCTGTTGCGCTGCACGCTCGCCGTGGGGTTCTCGGACGCCCAGTGCGGATTCAAGGCCGTACGGCGCGACGTCGCCGAGCGGCTGCTGCCCCTCGTACGCGACTCCGGCTGGTTCTTCGACACCGAACTGCTGGTGATCGCCGAGCGGGCCGGGCTGCGTATCCATGAAGTGCCGGTCGACTGGATCGACGACCCGGACAGCCGGGTCGACATCCGTGCCACCGTGCTCGCCGATCTGCGCGGCATCGCCCGGGTCGCCAGGGCGTTGGCCCGTGGCACGCTCCCATGGGCCGCGCTGACTCGCAGCAGAGCCGACGATCCACCCGACGGGCAGACCAGGCAACTGACGTGGTGCGCGGTCATAGGAGTGGCGAGCACACTCGCGCATCTGCTGCTGTTCATGGCGCTGCGCCCGGCCGCCGGGCAACAGGCCGCCAACGCCCTTGCGCTGCTGGCCTGTTCGATCGTCAACACGGCCGCCAACCGGCGACTCACCTTCCGGCTGCGCGGTCGGCACGACGCCCTGCGCCATCAGGCCAGAGGACTGGTGACCTTCGTCGTGGGCCTGACGCTGACGGCGGGCTCGCTCGCCGCCCTGCACCTCGCGGCGCCCACGGCCGGCCGCGGCGCCGAACTCGCCGCACTGGCCGCCGCCCATCTCTCCGTGGCGCTGCTGCGGTTCCTGCTCATGCGGGCCTGGGCGTTCCGCGCCCGGCCCCGCCGACACCTGACGGGACCCGCCACTTCATGAACACCCGTACCGACCCGACGCCGACCTTCACTCCGGCTGCTCTGCCCGGCCAGGAACCAGAACACCCGTCGCCCCCGACTCCCGGCCCGAGCCACCGCATACGCGAGACGGCCCGTCACTACGCTCCCGCCCTGGCCCTGTACGGCGCCCTGAAGCTCATCGGCTTCTGCACCTTCATGTACCTGCTGCACTCCGCAGGGGACTACCGGACGAAGCACCCACGGTTCGGCGGCGGAGCACATGCCTGGGACGTCCTGGGCACCTGGGACGGCTGGTGGTACCAGCAGATAGCGATGCACGGATACCACCCGGAGCTCGTGCCGGTGCCCGGTGCCACGGGTCTGATCACCCTCCAGGGCAACGCGGCGGCGTTCTTCCCGCTCTACCCCGCGTTGATGCGGCTCACCTCCGAGATCACCGGACTCGGCCCGTACGGCGCCGGCTTGCTGGTCTCCGTCGTCGCCTCGTTCGTCGCGGCCATGGGGATCTTCGCGGTGGCCGAACTGCTCGGTGGCCCGCGGGCCGGGTTGGCCGCGGCCGGCCTGTGGGCCGTATGGCCCGGTTCCGGCGTGGAGTGGGCGGTCTACTCCGACTCCCTCTACGTGGCTCTCGCCGCCTGGGCCTGCTACGCCGTACTCACCCACCGCTGGCTCACCGCGGGTCTTCTCACCTGCGCGGCGGGACTCAACCGCCCGACGGCCGCCGCCCTGATCGCGGCGCTCGCCGTCGCCGCGGCCGGCGCACTGCGCCACCGCCGCGACGGTGTCCTGCGCCCGCTGGCCGCGATGGCCCTGGCACCGCTCGGCCTGCTGGGGTACCTGGCCTGGGTCGGCCACCGAATGGGCGACTACGGCGGCTACTTCAAGCTCCAGGCCGGTGCCTGGGCGCATGAGTTCGACTACGGCCGGCAGACCCTGGACGTGCTGACATCCGTCCCGGTGGGCCACTTCGACTACCTCTTCGCGTTCCCCTTCGAGGACGTCATCGGCGTCGCGACGGTCCTGCTGGCCCTCGCACTCATCCCCCTGCTGATCCGGCTGCGGCCCCCGGTGGTGCTGGTCGTCCACACCGTCCTCACCATCGCCCTGGTCCTGGGCAGCCAGCAGATCTTCGGCAACGTCTCCCGCTATCTGCTCCCGGCCTTCCCGCTGTTCATCCCCCTCGCCATGGCCCTGCGCCGTCTGAGCCTGCCCCTCCAGTGCACGCTGCTCGGCATCGCGGCACTGGCCTCCGGCTCCTACGCGGGCTATGTCCTCTTCGAACTCGGGGTGCCGTAGTCAGCCGGCGTTCCAGCCCGGCACCGCCGGCAGCACCCGCTCTTCGACGCGGAACAACGCGGCGTCGTCGGGCGGCACGTCGTCCTGGCGCCAGATGGTCACCTCGAAGGTGCCGCCGCCGTCCTTGGGGTTCCTGGCGACCGTCAGGCAGCGGGCGATGCCCCCGGGTCCGGTATCGGCCTTGTTGCCGTTGAACGTGATGGCGATGGTCTGGTCCGAGTAGAGGACCGCCGGGTGCCCCAGGACGGTTTGCTTCTGCGCGTTCCGGCCCATGAGGTCGGCCGTCTCGGTGACCGAGAGATCGTCGTAGGAAGCCGAGAGCTTCACGGAGTAGGTCGGCAGCGCCACGTCCGCCTCGGGAGTGGCGATCCTGGTGCCGCCGGCGAGCTTGAACTCGCTTTCGCCGCCCGATGCGGTTTCCGCCTGCTCCGCCGGCGTTCCCAGCAGCCTGGGCAGGTCCGGACGGTTCAGCGCCGTGCACAGCCGCGCCCCGGACACACGCTTCGACGACTGCCTCTTTTTTGTATGAGCGCTCGAGGTGTCCGTGCTCGAGCGCACGGCCGGTCCGCTGTCACCGCCGCTGTTCCCGGAGACTTCATCCAGCCCCCACATACCGCCTATCAGGCCTCCCACCAGCACTACTGCCGCCGTTGCCCGGACCCCCGCACTCGGGCCCTTCTCGGATTCGGCGAAATCGTCGGCCATGTCCCCCCCACCTTGCTGTTCGCGCCCTATGCGTGTGCTGCGGAGCCTGATCGGTGATCATCTCGTGGGGAAACAGAGTTGTGACTGTGAAGATCGGGCATGTGGCGCACCTGAGTTGGGCGGACGCGATGCCGAAGGCCGTGCCGTCGTCCCGGCCGCCTCACCGACCACGACACACCGCACGAACAACGCATGACTGTGGCCGGATTAGTCGTCTGACGGGTGTTCGAAGCCGGTGATACTCAGGGCTGGGCAATCCGCCCGATTTCCTACGTCCGGAGGCTGCTGATGCCCCAGACCAGTGTTCACACCGCCGCAGTGCTCGACGCCTGGCTGTCGGGTGCCGAGAGCGCGTACGGCCAGATCAACCCCGCCGGGCCGCTCTACGTCGGCGGTGCCGCCGCCGAGGCTGCGCTCACCGACCCGAGCGACTCCCTCTACGGCTTCTGTTCCAGCCCGAGCGGGTCGCGCGGCAGTTGGTGCTGCTGATCGCCGGGGGCGTCACCAGACCCTGGGGCGCCACCACGCAGTGAGGTCCGAAGACAGGAGCGTGGGGAACCGCCTGCCGAGCACGGCCGGTCGCGCGGTTCCCCGCGTTGGTCCGGGGCGCCTGACAGGGCGCGGACGCGCGGCGGAATGCGGCAGGCGGAATGCGGGATGCGGCTCGCGGAATGGGGACGGTGGACGGGTGAGCGGATCGGCGCCGGAGCAGACGGAACAGTCGGATCAGGCTGACGAGACGGGAGGGGGAAGACAGAGCGACGAGACGGAGTGGTTCACCCAACCCGTACGCCGCATCGCCCGTCCCTGGCGAGAGGAACTGGCCCGGCGGCTGACTGCCATCGACGCCTTGGGCCCGGCGGAGCGGGACGTGGTGCTGGAGGCCGGCCACACCGCCCTGCTCAGGTCCCTGCACGCGAAGCTGTCCCGGATGTTCCTGATCGAACTGCACGCACTGCGTATGGCGGCGGGGGCCGGGCCAGCCGACGAGGGCGCGGAAGGGGCCGGTCCCGATACAGGAACATGGGCCGCCTTCATCGAGCAGGCCTGCGAGGAGGGCTATCTCGACCAGTTGGCCGGCCGATACCCCACCGTCGGCTCGCGGATCGCGGCCGTGGCACGGCTGTCGGTGGCGGCGACAGCGGGCTTCGCCGAACGGCTCGCCGCGGACCGCGAGTTGCTGTGGCCGCTGCTGGGGGCACCGGCGGGGGAACTGCGAGAAGTCGCGTTCGGAGCGGGCGACAGCCACCGAGGCGGGCTGACCGTCAGCCGGGTGGACTTCGCCGGCGGAGGCGTCATGTACAAGCCCCGGCCGTCCGAGGCCGATGTGGCGCTGGGCGCCCTGCTGGACGAGCTGTATGAGGGCTTTCCCGGTGCCCCGGCGCCGCACGAGCGTATCCGGGTGCCGCGCACGCTGGCGCGCAAGGGCTACGGCTGGGCCGAGTTCGTCCGCCACCGCTACTGCGCGAACGACACCGAACTGACCGCGTTCTACCGCAACATCGGCCACTGGCTGGCCGTACTCCGCTTCACCGGCGGCACCGACATGCACGCCGAGAACATGATCGCCGCGGGACCGGTGCCGGTGATCGTGGACGCCGAGACACTCTTCGACGCCCCCGCGCCCTTCCCGCCCAGCGGCCGGGGCGACGCCGTGGACGTGGCCGCCGCGGCCATCCGCCGTACGGTGCTGCGTACCGGACTGCTGCCCGTACGCGGCACCGGCTTCGCGCTCGGCGGGGTGGACATCTCCGGAGTCGGGGCGCTGCCCGGCCAGCAGCCGCTGATCCCGAATCCGGTGATCGCGGACGGCGGCACCGCCGAGGCCCGCTTCGAGGTGGACCTGGTGGCCATGCCCGGCGCGGGCAACCACCCCAGCCCCACTCCGGTGTTGAGCACGTACTGGGACCGGATCCTGGCGGGCTTCCGCGAGATGACCGCGTATCTGTACGGGCCCGGCATCGACCCGCATCTGCTGCTGCGCCGCTTCGAAGGCGCTCAGGCGCGACGGATCCTGCGGCCCACACAGGCGTACGTCGACATCGGCCGGATGCTGTGGCACCCAGCCTCGTTGCACGACGAGGCGGCGGCGGTCGAGCGCGCCCGGGACATCCTGCTGCGCAACGCGGAGGTGCTGCCCGGCGCACCGACGGACCGCGCGGCGATCGACGGCGAGATCGCTGAACTCCTCGCCGGCGACGTACCGATGTTCACCTTCACCGTGGACGCGGCGGCCGTACGGACCACGGTCGAGGACTGGCGCACCGCCGACCTGGCGCTGGAGGAGTCGGTGATCCAGGACGCGCTGGTGGGCGCCTACCTCAATGAGCGTTCCCTGCCCGCGCGGGTGCAGGAGGCCGCCCGTGACCCGCACGCCCGTGACCGGGAGCGGCGCCGCCGTGAGCTGGCCGCGCGGATGGTACGGCGGCTGTGCGACGGTGCGGTGCGCGGCGAGGACGGCACGGTCACCTGGATCAGCCCCGTCTTCACCCCGGCCGGGTGGTCCATCAGGGTGCTCCCCGCCGACCTCTACACCGGGCAGGGCGGAGTTGCCCTGACCCTCGCGGAGTATGTGACCGAGGCGCGGGCAGGCAGGGCGGACCAGGTGCCGGGCGTCGCCGAGACGTACGAGGGGGCACTACGGGTGCTGATCGGCACCGAGGACAAGACGCCGACCCCGTCGCCCGGGGCCTTCAGCGGTGCCGCCTCCCAGGTGTGGACGTGGCTCGCGCTGCACCGGGTGCTCGGTGAGGACCGGCTGCTGGAGCGGGCCGCCGAAAGGGCGCTGCTGCTCGCCGAGGGGCGACTGGTCGAGGACGACATCGAGGTGGACCTCCTCAACGGGGCGGCCGGCGGAATCGTCCCCCTGCTCAACCTGGCAGCGGAGACCGGACAGGACCGCTGGCTCGGCGCCGCCGCGCACATCGGCCGCCGGCTGGCCGGGCTGGTCACGGTCGACGCGAGCGGCGCCCGCTGGATGACCCGGCTCAACCCCGAGGGAATCGGCGGGTTCGCCCACGGCGCCACCGGAATCGGCTGGGCGCTGACCCGGCTCGCCCTGAGCGACGCGGGTTCCGCGGCGGAACGGCGCGGCTGGACCCACCTCGCTGAACAGGCCTTCGCCTACCAGGAGTCCCTCTACCAGCCCGAGCACGGCAACTGGCTCGACGTACGCGTCGGCGCCGAGGAGGACTTCTTCACCAGTTGGTGCCACGGCAGCGCGGGCGTCGGCATCGGCATGCTCGACCTCCACCGGCGTACGGGCGATCCCGCCCATCTCGACATGGCCCGGCGCGCGGCACGCGCCTGCGCCGCCGAGGGGTTCGGCTGGAGCCACACCCTGTGCCACGGCGACCTCGGCCTCTGGGAGTTTCTGACGTCGATGAACTTCGGTGACCCGGCCGACCTCGACGGCGAGATCCTCACGGGCCTCGAACAACGCGGCCCGGTCGGCGGCCTGGCCCGCGAAGCGTTCTCACCCAGCCTCATGTCCGGACTGTCAGGCGTCCTCCACACCCTGCTCCGTATGCACCCCGCGGCCACCTTGCCCAACCCTCTGCTCCTGGACTGATGGATGGCAGCGGCGGTGTCAGTGGCGGCTGCTTTCATGGCTTTATGAACACCGAACTGGGGCACGCTCACCGGCGCCGTGTGCTTCTCGCTCGGGGGCCTGCTCCAGCTCTTCGAACACCCCTAGGGGGCCGCAGGGCGACTCGGCCGACACCCACTTACGGCGAGGACAGCGAGAAGCACCCCGCAGTCCTCGCCGCGAGGGCCGTCATAGCAGGGGTGGGGCGGGGGGAAGCGCAGGGTGCGACGGCATGGCCGGTCTGGCAACCGGCGTGCCGGTCTCGAAGGAACCGATGGAGTGCCCCGTCCGCATCACTGCCTCGAGGTCGCGCCGTATGCTCGCGGCAGCGTCGCGGACCCGCGCGGGCACGTCACCGCGCTCGGCAATGAGCTGGTGATAGATGGGGGCGTCCTGAAACATGGGCAACGTGGCCTTCCGATCGGCGGTTTCAACCGCTTTGCAACGGCTGCCGAGTGTACGGCCCCCCATCACCACCCGTGTCCGCGGGATCGCCCCCTGAGATGCCGACGCCGACAACTCCGCTCGCACTGATCAAAGAGGGAATTCCCATGCCTGAGGAACGATCAGGGGTCGACTTGTCCTCGACCGGTTTCGACGCCGCACGGTGCGCCACCGACCTTGGTGTGTACCGGGCCTGGCCCACGGGACGTTTCGCATGACTCGACACCGCGGGCGAACCACTTGCCGCACAGGTCACCGGGCTCAACGCCCTGGCGGCAGCCCTTGCGGCCCATGACCTGACGCTGCCGCGGGACTTCATGACCTTTCAGACCGGCGCCGACCCGTACCTCGCGCTGGACGAGGTTTCGGTGACCGGCTGCTGGTCCGACGTCTCGCAGCCGCTGCCCCGTCCAGTGGAGCCTGGTGCCTTCCTCGTGCGGTTTCTGCGTGATCAGCAGGACTACGTCATCTGTCACCTCTACCACCGCCCGGCGCACATCTCGACCACGAGTACGAGGCACGGTGCGACGGGGAAGGGACGGAGACCGAACTCGACGATGCGGAGGAGCAGCGGGCCGCCATCCTCTGGTGCGCGCCGTCGTTCGAGGAGCAACTGCGTGACTGCTTGCGGCACTACGCCACCTGAAGTCCCTCAGCCTGACGTTCAGGACAGCGCCGAGCGCCTGGGCGGTGGTGGCATCGCGCGCAGCAGTTCCCACAGGGGGCGCGAGCCGGAGGCCCACACGCCCAGTGTCCGGCGGTCGACGACATGCAGGCGCTGCTGCTTGGCGAACGCGACCGCCGGTGCGGTGACTCTTCCGTTCGTCACGATCACCGCGACGTCCGCCCCGTGCACCTGCCGGGCCGTCCCGTTGAGCACCTGAAGATCCGGCGTGCCAACGGCCGAGCCCCGGACCCCGTCGCGGCGGTGCTTGCACTGGATCACCCAGCGCCGCCCGTAAGGGTCCGTCGCCTTCACGTCCGCGCCCAGATCGCCACCGCCGCCGACCCGCTGAGCGTCCGCACAGCCGTCCCTGCGCATCAGGTCCCGTACCGCGTCCTCGAACCGGGCATGATGCAGCGCGTCCAACTGCAGCAGCGCATACCTCAGGCCCTGTGCGCGAACGGCCTCCCATCGGGCCCGCTGTTGCCGGTTGTAGAACCAGCCGACGGCTGCGAGCGCGGCGAGCACCAGGCCGACGACCAGGACCCACCAGTGCGCCAGCAGCCAGTTGACCACCGTCACCACCACGCCGATCACTGCGACGCCTGCCACGAGAAGGCCGATCAGCTGGGCGTCCCGCTGCTTTTGTCGCCGCCTGCCGGGCCGCCGAGTACGCCGCCGCGCGGGCGAGCGGCGCCGGGTCACCGCTGCGTCCCGGCGGAGCGGAAGTGGACCGGACACCTCACGTACCGCACGTATGACCGGACTTCAGGCACAGCTGCCTCCCCCTGGTAGCGCTGACAAGCAGTCAGGGAATCACCACACGCGGTGATCCAGGAAGACCGGAACAGGTCGCCGTACGTGCAACTCCCCGCCTGCGCGGGAAAGTTGGTGTGGGAAACTGTTGGTACCCGTTGAGAGGAGCGCGGTGTGACCCAGGACGGCGTGCGTGCCGACGAGATAGACACCAGCAGGCCGCATCCTGCCCGGATCTACGACTACCTGCTGGGCGGCAAGGACAACTACGAGGTGGACCGCGAGGCCGGTGACGAGCTCGCCGCCGCGGCGCCCGAGGCACGGATCGGTGTACGGGCCAACCGCGCCTTCATGCAACGGGCTGTCCGGCACGTCGTGGGCAGCGGTGTCCGACAGATCCTCGACATCGGTACCGGGCTGCCCACCTCGCCGAACGTGCACGAGATCGCTCAGGCGGCGGCACCGGACGTGCGCGTCGCGTACGTCGACAACGATCCGATCGTGAGCGCGCACGGCAACGCGCTGCTGAGCCACTCCGGCAAGACCAGCATCGTGCTCGGCGACCTGCGCGACCCGCGCGCCATCGTGGATCACCCCGACGTCCGCCAGGTCATCGACTTCGACGAGCCGGTCGCCCTGCTCCTCGTCGCCGTCCTGCACTTCCTCACCGACGCGGAGCAGCCCGCGGAGGTGGTCGCCACCCTGCGCGACGCGCTCCCGCCCGGCAGCTTCCTGGTGCTCTCGCATGCCACGGGCGACTTCGCCGATCGCAGTGGAGCGCAGGCTGTCTACAACAAGGCCACAGCCACGCTGAATCTGCGCTCCCGCGCCGAGGTGGAGCGATTCCTCGACGGCTTCGAGCTCATTGAGCCCGGCCTGGCCCAGGTCCCGTTCTGGCGCCCGGACGTCCCGCCACCGGCCAGATCCGCCGAGATCGGCTTCTACGGGGGCGTGGCGCGCAAGGCCGGCTGAATCGGCGTCCGCAGCGCCGGGTCGGCACCCCTTCCTCTCACATTCGGCCAGGGCCTCCTGCTTCCGGATCCGCGCCCGGGTGAACGGGCGGAACAGGTATGTGGGATGCCGGCTGCCCGGGCCAGGGGAACGGCGTCGGCGCAACGGGCAAAGGCCCGTACGGTGCGGCGAAGGGGACCGGTGGCGCGGGGGGAGGGAGCGGCGCAGGGGCCGTACGGACCGGCGGACGGCGGCGCGTCAGCCACACCACCGCCGCCGTGTACAGGGCCACGCTCGCGACGTCGAGTGCCACGATCTGCCAGCCCGCGTCGGCGGCGGTGTCGTCGCTCTTGAGCCCGTCGACGACGGCGGCCGAGAGCCCGAAGGCGACGAGGTTGTTGACCGTGTGCAGCGCTATGGCCGCCTCCAGACCGCCGGTGCGCCAGGTCAGCCAGCCCGCCGTCATCCCGACCACCACCAGGTCGGCGAAGCCCCAGGGCGTGCCCCAGCCGTGCGCGGCGGCGAACAGGAAGGCCTGGGGCAGCAGCGCCCACCAGGGCGAACGCAGGAACGCGCCCACTGCCTGCGTCAGCCAGCCACGGAAGACATACTCCTCGGCGGCCGCCTGCAACGGCACCAGTACGACGAGCATGGCCAACGCGGGCACGAACACATCCCAGCCCGCCCACCGGGACTCCGCCCCGTCGTCCGCGGGCAGCAGGAGCATGCCGCCCATCGCCAGGCCGAAGACGGGCGCGGCCACTGCCCCGCACAGGGCGAGCCAACGCCATCTCAGCCTCCCGGTGACCGAGGAGAGCGTCCCCGCCGGGCGTCGACCGATCCAGCGCACGGCCAGCAGTACGACAGGTGTCCCCGCGGCGATGAGCAGCAGGCTGACGGCGGTGTCCGGCACGGGGCCGAACTCCACTGTTCCGTCCGGCGCTTCGGGGTACCCCTCACTGGAGCCCCAGCCGGAGATGACCGCGTCGAGCACGCCCACCGTGATCATGTAGGCAACGGCCATGAACAGGGTCCCCACCAGCGGACGCCACCATCGGTACCGCACCGAGAGCCGGGCCAGCCGATGGTAGGGGAGTGGTTGGGGAAGCAGCGGATGTGTCATACCGGCAGCTTGCCTGCCGGCTCCCTGCTCCGGCATCGCCCTGCGGCACGACCGGTGCCTCTATCGCTGGGTAGGGACCGGTCTCGGTCCGAGGGCAGACGTCCTGCGCCCGGGTTCCGCATACGCTCGTGGGCGACATGGAGACGATACGCAACTGGCTTCTGCCGACCGTGCTGGCGGCCGTACAGATGACCTGGCTGTGGCCGGGGCTGGGGCCGGCCGAACCGCCCGGCACCCTGGGCGTGATCGGTGTCGTGTGCGCGCTTTCCGTGGAGACCGTCGCGCTGGGCCGGCGACGGCGGACCCCCGTGCGGGCGCTCACCTGGGCACTGGGCGCCCTCGTCCTGGGCCAGGTGGCCTGGCCGGACGGCTGTGTCAGTGTCGGCACACTGATCGCCGTGTACTCCGTCGCCGTCCGCTGCCCGGTGCCGGTGACGCGCCGGGCCGTTGCCGCGGCGCTGGGCGTCGAGTGGCTGATGGCCGTCGTACAACTGGGTTTCCGCGCCTCGCTCCTTGGGGAGATGGCGATCGCCACGGTCGTGTACGTCCTGTGCGCGGGTCTGGGCGAGGCGCGCCGCCAGTGGCTCGCGGGCCGGCTGACCGCGGCGCGACGGCTGGCCGGGGCGGAGAACGCCCGCAGGCTGGCCGGCGATCACGAACGCCACCGGCTCGCCCGCGAACTGCATGATGTGAGCGCCCATCACCTCACCTCGGTCGTCGTCACCGTCGACGCCGCGCGTCGGCTGGGGGACAGCAGGCCCGACCTGACCGCCGAGGCGCTGTCGTTCGCGGAGCGCACCGGCACCGAGACGCTGACCGCGTTGCAGCGACTCGTCGGACTCCTGCGCGACACCGACCATCTGGGCCCGCGGCCGATGAGCGGACAGATCGAGGAACTGGTCGCGGGGTTCGGCCGGTTGGGCCGCCCCGTCACCACACAACTCCCCGACGATCTGGCCGGCCCGGCGGCCGAGGCGATCCACGGCATCGTCCGCGAAGCCCTGACGAACGTCCTGCGGTACGCCCCCGGCGCCGCCGCGCGGGTGACCGTGCGACGCGAGAGCGGTCTGCTGGAACTGACCGTGGACAATGCGCCGCCCCGCGCGTCCGCGGCGCACGACACCGGCGGCCTGGGCGCAGGACGCGGAGTGGCCGGGATGCGGGAACGCGCGGCGGCGGTGGGAGGCGAGCTGACCGCCGGTCCCCGCTCCGACGGCGGCTGGCGGGTCCGTGCGACGCTGCCCGACGACACAGGGCCCCGGCATCCGCCCGGCCAGGAGTGGCGGCGCGACATCCTGCGGGAACAGCGCCTGGCCGACCCCGCGCTGGCGTTCACGGCGACGATCGTCCCGGTGGTCCTCGTCCTCGCGGACACGGAGGACTGGCCCGTGCACATCAGGCGCGCCGAGGCACCCGGACTGCTGTTGGTCGCCCTGCTGCTGGCGCTCCACGCGCTGCCCCTGCTGTGGCGCAGGCGCGCCCCCTGGGCGGCATTCCTCACCGTGCTGGCCACGGCATGGCTGTGGCCCGTGGCCGCCGTCGCGGTGCCCCTGTCCTCACGGGTGTCGCAGTTCTTCACCGGGGGGACGCTGACGGAGACGCTGGCTCTGTACGCGGTTGCCGCCTATGGGCGGGGTGCCGCCCGCACCTGGCCGGCGGTGGGCGCGACGGCGCTCGGCGTGGCGGGCACCCTCACCGCCACCGCGTCCGCGGACGGCTCGATGATGGACGAGAGAGCCAGTTGGCCCAACGCGGTGCTGATGGTCGTCGTGTTGTGCGTCGTACTGGCTCCCGTCCTCGCCTCTGTGTGGGCGAGCGGCCTGCTCGTACGCCGGCGCCGGGTGCGCGTCCTGGCCCATGACGACTTCGCGCTCGCCAACTCGATGTGGCACGCCTACCGGGCCGCCGAGGCCGAACGGCACCGGCTGGCGCTCAAGTTGCGCGACGCCGTGCTGGACCGTACGGCCTCGGTCGTCGACCTGGCCCGGCAGGGAGGGCTCGAGGAGGTCGCCGCCGCTGCCCGGTCCGCCCTCGCCGCCATGCGCGAGCTGTTGCACAACCTCGGCGGCGAGTCGGAGGAGCCCGGCAGCAGGCTCGCCCCGTCCCCGACCGCGGCGGACCTCGACATGCTGTGCCACACCCTTCGGGCCGCGGGGCGGGACGTGCGGCTGCGGGGCCTGTCGGACGCAGCACGGGGCCTTCCGCCGTCCGTGAGCGTCTCGGTGTACCGCAATGTCGAAACGGCGCTCGGCGCGGGCGACCGGGGCCCGGCCCGGGTGACCCTGAGACGACGCCGCGACACCGTGCACATCACGGTGTCGGGAGTGCGGCTGGCCGTCGCCGGCCCGGTCGCCGAACGGCTGAGCGTGCAGGCCGACACGGGAGAGGGACGGATCACGTTCGAACCGACCGGTACTGTACGGGTGTCATTGCCGGTCGGCCCCGCGCCGGCCCCCGTCCAGGAGGTGTCCCCGTCGCCATACGCGTGATCGTCGTCGACGACCAAGCCGTGGTCCGGGCCGGCTTCGCCGCCATCGTGGACGCCGAACCCGACCTGACCGTCGTGGCCGAGGCCGGTGACGGAGCCGCCGCGGTGTCGCTCGCCACCGCCGAGACACCCGACCTCGTCATGATGGACATCCGGATGCCGGGCATGGACGGACTCACCGCGACCCGCCTGATCACCGCACTGGAGAACGGGCCGCGGGTGCTGGTGCTCACCACGTTCGACCTCGACGAGTATGTGTACGAGGCACTGCGCGCCGGCGCGTCCGGGTTCCTGCTCAAGGACGCGCATCCGGAGGAACTGCTGACCGCCATCCGCGTCGTCGCCGCCGGAGACGGGATCCTGGCCCCGGCCGTGACCCGCCGTCTCATCGACACCTTCGCGCACAACGCCCCACAACCGCCCCCGGTGACCGGTGCGCTCGGCCGGCTCACCCCGCGCGAGAGGGAAGTGCTGCTGAAGATCGCCGGCGGTCTGACCAACGCCGAGATCGGAGCCGAACTGGGCGTGACCACGGGCACCGTGAAGACCCATGTGAACGCCCTGCTGTCCAAACTCGGGCTGCGCGACCGGGTCCAGGCCACGATTCTCGCCTACGAGAGCGGACTGGTCCGTCCCCGCGGTATCGGGACGTCCTGAAGAGCCGGGGCGGTCATACTGTGCGCATGCGTCTCGGGGTGGTCACCGCGATCCTCTACTGCCTGCAGTTCAGCCGGGAGTTGAATGACGAGCAAGTCGAGCGCATCGCCCGAATGGTCCTGGAACAGCCCATCTACGACCTCCCCGTCGAGGAGCAGTACGCGGGCATCGAGGCGGCCCTGGCCGAGGACGCCGGGGAGCAGGACCTGGCCTGGCAACCGCATGACGAGCCGGCCGTACGGGACTTCCTGCGGCGCCTGCTGGAGCGTCTGGACGCGTTGCGGCCATGGCAGGAACCGCCTTCGCGCAGCCTGGGGTTCAACCGCTGGCAGGAGTACAAACGCGGGGCGCTCCTGGCTCACGTACGGCTGTACTCGCCGGCGCAGGACACTCTGCACGCCAGGCTGCGCACCGTGCCCGATGACGAGGACCGGTTGCGGGCGGTGGTGCTGCGGCTGCGCTCCGGGGACGAAGTCGCCGTGGTGGCACCGCCGTTGCCGGACGGATACGATGCGGTGCTGATGGCCGTGCCGCCGCATCGGCCCGCCGCGCAGGTGATCGAGGCGTTCGTCACCCACACCGGATACGAGCGTGAGCGGGTGTCCGAGGCGGTACGACGGCGCTGGGGACGGGGCGGACACCGGGAGCAAAAGGTGCCTCCCGGTGTGCGGCCACTGCGGGACTGAACCCGCCGCGATTCAAAGGACGTCGAGGCCATCGCCGCGGGCTACGACCTGGTCGTGCACCGCGGCATACAGCTTCGACATGGCGTCCCGGACCCGTTCGAGATCCTCGTCGTCCAGCGCGGCGAGGGCGTTGGCCGCGGCCTGGCGCACCGGATGGGGTACTTCGTCCTCGGCCGCGAGCCGGTAGGCGACGGTGCGGCGTGCGGCGCGCTCTTCGTCCGTGACGCCACCGACGTTCATCGGGAAGACGGCCGCCTGGTAGTTGGCCACGCCGACGAGGACGCCGTGCGCGATGCCGTCGGCGGAGCCGCGCGTCGTCGCCTCCCGCCGGGCGGCACTGAAACCGGCCATGGCCCGCCGCCGAACGAGCAACGCGCCGACGACGGAACCCGCCCCGGCGACCGCCCCTGCGACAAGTGCCACGATCCAGCCGCCGAGAAGAGCGCCGAGAAGTCCGCCCGATGCGGTCACCAGGCAGGCTATGCCGGCCGTCACCAGCATGAGGGCGCGTGCGGGTGTCAGGGTCTTCACGCCGTGCAGTCTGCCAGGCCGGCGGCGCCCCATCGACGTCTCGTTCCCTTCCTTCCCGCGGAAATCCCTTGGGACGACGTCGGTCTCGTACGGGAACATGGGGCTGTGCCACTGCCCTACGTCTACCGCGTCACCAAGTACGACCCCGCCGACCGCGACGAACACGGCCACTACACCGGCGATGAGGACGTCGTCAGCGATCACGGCGAGGTCGAGTCGGCCTACCTTGCGGCCGTCGAGGCCTTCGCCACGGATGCCGGTGTCGACCGCCTCTCCGTACGCGAGCCACAGATCCCCGGCCTTGTGCACTTCGGTGCCGAGCCGCCCATGAGGGACTTCGGGCTGGACGGACTCTTCCCCGGCCCGGTCGGCTTCCACGACGGAGCGGAGATACCGCTCGCCACAGGGCTGGAACTGGTGCGGGTCATGCTGCGCGACGGCGGAGCCTGGTGCCGGCTGGAAGTGGAGGGTGTTTTCGCGGTGCACGTCGGCCGGGACCAGTACCTCTACGTCGGCAGCAACCGGCCCGGCGAGCAGGCGGCGGCACGGACCCGCGCCCTCGGCCTGTTCCCGGAACGCCTGACCGCCTCCCCGTACGACATGGACACCGACGGGGAACAGCAGGTCCAGCGACCGGGCGACGACGAGTTCTGGGCCGCCCTGCACTGGTCGGTCACCTCGGGACGCGCCGGGCTCCTGGAGGAGACCTACGTCGAAGGCGCCTCACGCCGGCACCGCCTCACCTCCGACACGATCGACTCGGTACGGGCCGGGATCGCTCCCCGCGCCCGGCTGGCCGTGTGGCCGGACCTGTCCTCCGACATCGACGCGGTCCTCGGGGTCTTCCCCGCCGACGGCCTGGTGGAAGGCGTCTGGCAGGACGAGGACGGCCGGATCCACGGCGTCGTCACCGACGAGAGCGGATATCAGGAGTTGGCCGACCGGATCTCGGGCGCCGTGGCCGCGGCGCTCCTTTCCCTGTACGCGGACGAACGTGTGCCTCTGTCCGCAGCCGTCATGCCCGACCCGGACGGAGTGGTACGCGCCCTCTGGCGCACCGATCCGACACCGGGCGACCGGAGCTGGGCCTTCCGAAAGACCCTTGGGCGAGGCGACATCGTCACCGGCACGGTGAGCTGCATCGCCGAAATCGGCGTCACCTTCGTGGACCTGGGCGGCTGCGTGGCGTTGATCAATCTCCCCGAGCTCTCCTGGCGACACGTCGACCACCCCTGCGACATCCTCTCCGTCGGTCAGGAGATCAACGCCAAGATCCTCGACATCGACCCGGTACGCGAACGCGTCTCACTCTCCCTCAAGGCCTTGCACGAAGAGCGGACAACTCCGTGAACCATGTGCTGTGCGGGCTCGCCGTCAACCCGTCCCTCCCGGCCGATCTGGTCGACCGGCTGATCGAGATCGCGGACACCGAAGTCGCCGAGGCGCTCGCGTACCGCCATGACCTCAGCCATGCCCAGGCGGTCGCGCTGGCCGGGCGCGTCGAGGAGGCAGCCGTGCATCTCGCCTACGAAGGGAGGCTGACCGTCGCCGACATCGATCCGGTGGCACAGCCGTGGGCCGCGCTCGCCCTGCTGGAGGAGAACGCGGGTAGTGCGGAGTGGGCTCGCCTGCTCGCCGCGGACCCGGTCGTGGAGCACCGGGAGAGACTGGCTGCCTGCCCCGGCCTGCCGTCCGACGTCCTGGAGACACTCGCCGCCGACCCGGACATACGCGTCGTCGCGGAACTCGCGCTGTGGACGACGCCGGACATGGCGGTCCGGCTCGCGCGGCACCCGCACGCCGAAGTCCGCAGCGCGGTGGCGGCCAACGAGTCGACGCCGCCGGATGTCCTGGCGATGCTGGTCACGGGTGAGGGCATACCGCCGGCCCAGCGGTGTCTGGTCTGCGATCGCGAGGCTACGCCCTTCGTGCACGATCCGAACTGCCCACGGACCGACTGCGATCTGTCGCCGGGCGCCGCGTGCGACGGTTCCCATGAGTCCACCGTTCACGCGCTGCGGGAGAGGGCCCTGCGTAATCCGGCCACGCCCGTCGACGTTCTCGTCGGCTTTGCCGACCACTCCTCACCGGTGCTGCACTGGGAGTTGGCCGCCCGCCCGGACCTGCCGCCGCAGCTCTGCGAAAGGTTTGCCGATGATCCCGCTCCCGGGGTCCGGGCCGACCTCGCGAAGAATCCCGTGATCGGTGAGGCACTGATGCGCGCGCTGGCCACCGACCCCAGCCCGGACGTGCGGCGCCACGTCGCACTCAACCCGAACGTGCCCCTCGACCTGCTCACCGACCTGGCCGGCACGGCAAAGATCGGCTCGACCCTGCTGCCCCGCATCGCCGCCGCTTCTCCGGCCGAGGTCATGGATCTGGCCAAGTCCCCGCACCCGGGCGTACGGATGCTCGTGGCCGAACGACGTGATCTGCCGGACGAGATCCGCGACGCACTGGCCGTCGATCCCGACGCGAAGGTGCTCAAGTCGATCGCCGGGCACCCGGGGCTGTCCGAAGCCCAGTTGCGCTCCATGGTCGACCGGCACGGCGTCCGGGTCGCCGCCAAGGTGGCGGCCAACCCGGACACTCCGCCCGTGCTGCTGGAGGAGCTGACACGGCACGAACCGCCGGTGCAGAAAGCCTTCCGTGTGGTGGCCCGGCACCGCAACGCCACGCCCCTGGCGCTGCTGGCCTGCCTGGCGGACCGGCAGGCCCGGCCCATGGCCGCCAAGCACCCGGCCCTGCCGCCCGACGTGCTGACCGACCTGCTCGCCGACGACGACTGGCGGGTGGTCGAGGCGGCGGCCGCCAACCCCGCGCTGCCGCTCGCCGTGATGTCCGAGCTGGTGCCCTGACGCTCAGACGACGCCCTCCTCCTCCGGCACGACGACCTGGTCGACCATGTGCTGGATCTGTTCCGTCGGCAGCGCGACCGCCATGGCCCAGTAGTAGATGCCGAGGCTGAACGCGGACGTGACGGCGATGTCCCACCACAACGGGAACCACGGGTGCTTGAGGGGCCCGAAGTCGCTGAGGTAGACGATCAGCCCCATGCCGATCAGGTAGGCGGGCAGCCACTGGGCCGCGCGCAGGTCGAGCTGGGGCGTGATGGGGTTCATCTCGAACACCCGGTTGGCGATCAGGATGACGTAGCCGATGAGGATCGCGATGCCGAGCTTCCAGTCGGTGGCCCAACCGGACCACAGGATCAGCAGGTTGGCGACGATGAAGGCCAGCGGTGACATCCAGTTGCCGCCGGGCAGCCGGTAGGGACGGTGCGCGTCGGGCAGCCGCCTGCGGAACACACCGAAGGACAGCGGAGCACCGGCGTACATGAGCACACTGGCACTGGTGATCAGTCCGACGAGGGAGCGCCAGCTGGGGAACGGCAGGAAGCAGACGCACCCGATGACGAACGCGGTGAGCAGGCCGATCCAGGGGACTCCGCGCCGGTTGGTGGCCTCGAACGCGGAGGGCACATAGCCGTTGCGGCTGAGGCCGTAGGAGACCCGGGAGGATCCGGTGATGTAGATCAGGCCGGTCCCGGCGGGGGAGACGACGGCGTCGAGGTAGAGGACCGTGGCCAGCCAGCCCAGGCCGATGAGCGTGGCGACCTGGGCGAACGGACCGCTCAGGGCGGTGAACGCGGAGGTGGCCCAGTGGCTGCCGATCTGCGAGGCGGGCAGCGCGGCGAGGAAGGTGACCTGGAGAAGGATGTAGATCACGATGCCGATGACGATCGATCCGATCACCGCCCGCGGGATGTCGCGCTTGGGGTGGGCGCTCTCACCGGCGAGCTGGTCGGCCTGCTCGAAGCCCAGCAGCGCGAAGATGATGCCGCTGGTGGAGACGGCGGACAGGATGCCCTTGGCCCCGTAGGGGTCGAATCCGTCGGCCGCGGTGAAGTTGCCGGTGTGGAACTGGGCAACGGCCAGCACGAAGATCGTCAGCAGCGGGACGCCGACCTTCCACCAGGTCGCCGCGCTGTTGGTGCGGGCGAGCAGACGGATGCTGAGGAAGTTGATGGCCGTGATGACCGCCATCAGTCCCACCGCGACGGCGATGCCGGGCGGGGTCAGGACATGCTCGCCGCCTCTGATCTTCTCCCAGCCGCTCGCCCAGGAGTAGTGCTGGGCGTAGGTGATCATCGCCAGCACCTCGATGGGTGCCACCGTGGCAGCCTGCAGCCAGGAGAACCAGCCGAAGGAAGCGCCCGCGGCGCCGCCGTAGGCGTAGTGGGGGAAGCGGGCGGTCCCGCCGGAGACCGGATACATCCCGCCGAGCTCGGCGTGCACCAGCGCCAGGATCAGGATCGCGAGGCCGCCGATGCCCCAGGAGATGATCGCCGCGGGCCCGGCCGCCGCCAGGGCCCCCTGCGCGCCGAACAGCCATCCGGATCCGGTGATCGACCCCTCCGAGGCCCAGATGAGCCCGATGAAGCCGATCTCGCGCCTCAGCCCCGGCCGATGGGTTCCCGCGGCCGGCGACTTTTCCGATACGGCCATGTGCCACACCCCCTCACAAGGGTGATGCCGCTCTCCATCGTGCCACTGTGCGAGGCACTTGGCCGGGGCCGTGAGCTGGAAAATCGACCGATGAGTGGGCTGCCGCGGACCTGGTCACCGTGCGGGAGACGCGGAACGTCAGCTTGGTGGGTCCGCGTCGGGGCAGCCCGTCAGCTGACGTGACGACCACTGGAGGTGCAGGAGCTTGTAGGCGCGGCGGAAGATGTAGGCCGCCGTGGGCAGTTCGACGAAGACGGCCAGCGCGGCGGACGCCCAGACGTCGGGCGTACCGACGGCGAGTGACGCGTCGAACCACGCGTCGCACACGAGCAGCACCGCGGTCGCCAGTGCCGGGATCACCACGGCACGGTGCCGGCGGAAACCGAGGACGGCTGTGGCCGTGAAGGCGGCGAGCAGCAGCAGATCGAAGCCGACCCAGGTCACCCGCCAGGAGTGGACCTGATAGTCGGAGGGGAGCGTCAGCCCGAGGATCACTGTCCAGGGAATGAGGCCCAGCGCGGACGCGGCCAGCAACTTGATGGTGTGCCGACGGCGCCGCTCGAACGGCTCGTCCCGGCCGGGGCGGCGCGCGGCGGCGGAGCGTGTCGGCGAGGCGGTCTCCATGCGCGGGCGCGGGGCGGCCGTCGCCGGAGTGCTGGTTGCCTGGCTCATCGCCGGACCGGTCCGTCGACCGGCCCGTGCGCCCGTGCGGGGTACCGGTTCGCCGTGCGCCCGGCGGTCAGCCAGCCGAGAGTGGCCAGGAGCACTCCGGCCAGAGCGTTCGGGAGCTGCCGGCTCAGCAGCATCACGAGGGCCGCCGCGTCCAGGCCCACGACCAGGAGAACGAGTACGACACGGCGCCGTGCCGCCCGTGGGTCCCCGGTCGCCCGTCGACGGCCGGGGCGGGTGTGCAGAAGGCCCGGTGTGAGGACGCTCATCGCCGTCACCTCTCCCGGCGCTCTGGGGTGTGGTCCATGTCCGCCTCCAGCGAAAAACGCGGATGCACACGACAACCGAGGAAGCCCGCGCCGGTATTTCCGGATCCCGCCAGGAGAGCTGTCGTCGGCGCGTGACGTGGGACACACACTCCCCGAGCCCGTCTGCGCGGCCCTGAGTTCACCTCCCCACGATCAACGAATCAGATGGAGACTGACTCGGCTGTCGCTCGATTCAAAGCGGCCGTACGTGATGCGAATCGGCTGTACGCGGATATTCGGGAGCGTCGACGAGCCCATGGGCGGGCACGGGCACGGTACGGCAGGCAGGAGTATGATATTCATCGCGTGATGAATTACTGCCGATGAATTACTGCTCTCCCGAAAGGCAGGGCCGTGATGGAGCGGACCACGTGTTGTGTAGTGGGAGGTGGCCCCGCCGGCATGGTGCTCGCGCTGCTGCTGGCGCGGGCCGGTGTCGCGGTGACGGTGCTGGAGAAGCACGGTGACTTCCTGCGTGACTTCCGCGGTGACACCGTGCACCCCTCGACGCTGGCGTTGCTCGACGACCTGGGTCTGGCCGAGCGCTTCGCGCAACTGCCGCAGCGCAGGGTGCGCACCGTCCAACTGCCCATCGGGGCCGGCCGGTCGCCGGTCACGGTCGCGGATCTCGCGGTGCTGCGCGGCCCGTACAACTACGTCGCGATGGTGCCCCAGTGGGACCTGCTGGACCTCCTCGCGGACGAGGCCCGGCGCGAGCCGTCCTTCGACCTGTGGATGAACACCGAGGCGACCTCCTTCCTGGTCGAGGGCGGACGGGTGACCGGAGTGCGCTACCGCACCGCCGAGGGCGCCACCGGCGAGCTGCGTGCCGTCCTCACGGTCGCCTGCGACGGCCGCGGGTCGCTGGCCCGCTCCCGGCCGGAGCTGGGGCTGCGCCGCTTCGGCTGCCCGATGGACGCCTGGTGGTTCCGGCTGCCGCGGCACGAGGGCGATCCGAGCGGGCTCGTCGGCGGCGCCGGCGATCACTTCCTGACCGCGATGATCGACCGCGGGGACTACTGGCAGTGCGCCGCGCTCATTCCCAAGGGCACCGACGCGGAGCGCCGGGCCGCCGGTCTCGAGCGATTCCGGGCCGACTTCGCCGCCGCCGTCCCGTGGGTCGCGGACCGTACGGACCGGCTGCGCTCATGGGACGAGGTCAAGCTCCTCGACGTACGTCTGGACCGGCTGCGCCGCTGGCATCGCCCCGGACTGCTGTGCATCGGTGACGCCGCGCACGCGATGTCCCCGGTCTTCGGCATCGGTATCAACCTCGCCGTGGAGGACGCGGTGGCCGCCGCCCGGTATCTCGTCGAGCCGCTGCGCCGCGGGGGCGTGGGCCTGCACGACGTACGCGGTCTGCAGCGCCGTCGCCTGCTCACCACGGTCGTCACACAGACGCTCCAGCGGATCGCCCATGCCCGTGTCATCGCTCCCGTACTGCGGGGGCAGCCGCCCCTGGGCAGCGTGGAACGCGCCCAGCGCATGGCCGGTCTGCTCACAGGATCACGGTTCGTACGGCGTCTGCCCGCGTACTTCATCGGGTACGGCGCGCTGCGTGAGCGGCCACCGGCCGTGGCCGTCCGATAGTCGCGGAGCGTCAGCCGCGAGGTGAGACGTTCCTATACGTGAACATTGCTCGCGTAGGTGTACAGCTCCGGAGGTGCTGTGCAAGGCTCCCGCCAACCCCTTGCACCGCAGCCTCGTTGAGGGAAGGCGCCCATGAGTGTTTCCCGGCGTACTGTGCTGGCCTCGGCCGCCGGAGTCACGACCGCGGCCACGTGTACCGCTACCGGGCAGGCCGCCCAGGCAGCCGAACAGCCGTCGGTGAACGCGGTGCGCGCCCTGCGGGACGCGGCCGACTACGCGGTCGGGAAGATCGCGGCTGTCGCGCCCGGAGTGAGTGCCTTCCCCGTCGGGACGAAGTTCGAGAAATGGGTGTACTCCCAGAGCGGGGACTGGGTCGGCGGCTTCTGGCCGGGGACGCTCTGGATGGCGTATCTCCACAGCGGGGACGACGCGTTCCGCACACGGGCCCTCGAATCGGCGGGGCGGCTCGCTCCCCGCCGGTACGACACCACCCCCACGACCTGGGCTTCCTCTTCTCTCCCTCCTGGGTCACGGCCTGGCGCCTCACCGTGCGCCCCGGCAGCCCCATTGACATCAAGGACGCGTCGGCCGGCGCGATCATGGCCTGCGGGCTGCTCGACCTGTCCGCCGCGACCGGCAGACACCGCTACCGCGAGGCGGCACCGCGCCTGCTCGTCGCGCTCTCGCGGACCTGTCTGACCAGGAAGTCGTCCCGCGCCGAAGCGGTCGTGGCCCGCTGCACGCGCAACCGTCCGGCCGAGGACGGGATCGAGATATCGCTCCCCTACGCCGACTACTACCTGCTCGAGGGCATCCTCCGCGTCCTCGAGCCGCAGGACGTCGACCGGGCCATCGACCTGTCGACGGTACCCGCGTGAGCCGACCCGAGAGGTGAAGCCGTCGAGGCCGCCGCGCGTAAATCGCATGATTCCGGATGAACGGCGAGTTTTCCCTCGGCCCGGATAGGGTCGGAACACTGTGAACTACTACGAGCTGGGCAGCCACCGCCGACGTGTGACGACAGCGTCCCCCGAGGCCCAGACCTGGTTCGACCGTGGACTGGTGTGGACGTACGCCTTCAACCACGAGGAGGCCGTCCGCTGCTTCGAACGCGCCGCCGAGGCCGATCCCGACTGCGCCATGGCCCACTGGGGCGTCGCCTACGCCCTGGGCCCCAACTACAACAAACCCTGGGAGTTCTTCGACGAGCACGACCTGGCGCGGACCGTCGAACGCACCCACGCCGCCGTGGAGCGAGCGCACGCCACGGCGGCGTCCGCCACCCCGGTGGAGCGTGCCCTGATCGAGGCGCTGCGCGCCCGCTACCCGCGGGCGGAGGCCGAGGACCTCGAGGGTCTGTCGGTGTGGAGCGCGGCCTACGCCGAGAGCATGCGGGCCGTCCACCGGCTGGCGCCCGACGACCTCGACGTGGCGACCCTGTACGCGGACGCCTTGATGAACCTCACCCCCTGGCAGCTGTGGGACATCCGCACCGGCCTCCCGGCCGCCGAGGCACGCACGCCGGAGGCCAAGGACGTGCTCGAGCGGGCGATGGCGACGGAGGCGGGCACCTCGCACCCCGGCCTGCTGCACATGTACATCCACCTGATGGAGATGTCCCCGACGCCCGAGGCGGCCCTGCCGGTCGCCGATCGGCTGCGGGGCCTGGTGCCCGACGCCGGACATCTGCAGCACATGCCGTCCCATCTGGAAGTGCTGTGCGGCGACTACCGGAGGGTGGTTTCCGACAACGCCGCGGCGATCGCCGCCGACGAGAAGTTCCACGCGCGCGAGGGCGCCTTGAACTTCTACACCCTGTATCGATGCCACAACTACCACTTCCGGATCTACGGCGCGATGTTCCTGGGCCGCCTCCAGGACGCGCTCGAGACGGCGGATCGGCTCGAGGCCGCCGTGCCGGAGGAGCTGCTGCGCGTGGAGAGCCCGCCCATGGCCGACTGGCTGGAGGGGTTCCTCGCGATGCGGGTGCACGTGCTGATCCGCTTCGGCCGATGGGACGACGTACTGCGCCTGCCCATGCCCGCCGACCCGCGGCTGTACTGCGTCAGCACCGCGATGCTGCATTACGCGCGCGGCGTCGCCCTCTCCGCCACCGGCCGGATCACCGAGGCCGAGGCGGAGCGTGCGCTCTTCCGGGAGGCGGTGAGCCGGGTCCCGGGGTCACGCATGCTGTTCAACAACACGTGCGCGGACATCCTGGCCATCGCCTCGGAGATGCTCGACGGCGAACTGGACTACCGCAAGGGTGACTTCGACGCCGCCTTCGCCGCGCTGCGCCGCTCGATCGAGCTGGACGACAACCTTCCCTACGACGAACCGTGGGGTTGGATGCAGCCGACCCGGCACGCCTACGGCGCGCTGTTGCTGGAGCGGGGCCTGATCGCGGAGGCCGAGGCGGTCTACCGCGCCGACCTGGGCCTGGACGACACGCTTCCCCGGCCGCAGCAACACCCCAACAACGTCTGGTCGTTGCACGGGTACCACGAATGCCTCCAGCGGCTCGGCAGGACCGGTGAGGCACAGATCGTGGCCCAGCAGCTGAAGTTCGCGGCCGCGACGGCGGACGTACCGATCACGGCGTCCTGCTTCTGCCGTCTGGCCGCGGGGCCGCACGACGCCTCGGGCGACGGCTGCTGCACACCACGGACGTGAGATGAGTTCCCGCGGCGCCCGGCGCCGCCCCGGTGCCGCGGAACTCAGTGCAGCCGCTCGGCCTCGTCGTACTCGGCCGCCTTGAACGTGGGCCAGTACGTGATCTGCGGCTTGGACCGCTCGATCATCGCCAGCAGCGCCTTCCCGTGCACGACGCGCACCGCGACCTCCGCGCCGTCGCGGCCAGCGAGGTTGTCGACCACGTAAAGGTAATAGCGCTCGGGGTCGGCCTTCGCGGCTGTCAGCTGCCGCTGCTCCAGCGGCAGTGCCTCGCTGCGCGCCGAGCGGCTGAAGGCCTTCACCTCGATCATCCGCGGCGGACTCTCGACGTCGTACGGGAGGCCCGAGGTACGGACGTCCTTCGGATCACGTCCGGCGGCCCGCTCCAAGGCCATCACATGCGTGATGGCAGCCTGTTCCGTCTCCCTGTTGCCCACGGCACCCCCTCGTCGCGGCCACCCATGATGCCGTGAAGTTCCTCGGCTCGGGAAGCGAATCCGATTCGACGCCGCATTGGCATGGACCTGACGGTGAGGGGTTGGCTAGGCTCTGCTGCGCCATGAATGAGAGCGCTCTCGGGAATCGGCTGTTCCATCCCCCACTCCTGGAACGACGAAGGGCAACTCCCATGAGACGCACGAGAATCGCGCACGTCGGCGTGGCTGTTCTGCTGATGCTCGGTGGCCTGGCCGCGGCAGGTACGTTCCCCGCCTCGGCGAGCGGCTCCGAGGCAGGTCCCGCCGAGCCCGCAGCGCCCGCCGTACCCGCTTCCGGCGGCGTGCTGTCCGCCGTGCAGCGTGCTTTCGGCCTGTCCCGGGACCAGGCCGAGACTCGGCTCGCGGCCGAGCGGACCGCCACGGCGCTCGATCCGAAGGCACGCCGCGCGGCCGGGGCTGCCTATGCGGGCTCCTGGTTCGACGACTCACACGGTCGTTTGACGGTGGCGCTCACCCCGGACGCGTCGGCCGCCACCCGTCGCACGATCCGAGCCGCCGGGGCCGGTATCCGCACGGTCGAGCACAGCCTGCGGCAGCTGAACGCGGCGAAGGCGCGCATCGACCGGCTGTCCGCCCCTGACGCGGTGAGCAGTTGGCACGTCGATCCGGCGGCCAACACCGTCGTCGTCGACATCGTCCGCGACCGCCGTGCTGACAACGATGTCCAGCGCTTCGTGTCCCGGGCTCGCGAGGCGGGCCCCGTGACCGTCGAGACCGTCTCGGCGGCGCCGCAGACCTTCGCCGCGGGCACGGTCGGCGGCGATCCCTACTACACGGGCAACGTCCGCTGTTCCATCGGGTTCTCGGTGTACGGCGGCTTCGTCACGGCCGGTCACTGCGGCCGGCCGGGCGCCGGGGTCAGCGGCTGGGACGGCTCGTACATCGGCACCTTCCGGGGCTCCTCGTTCCCGGGCGACGACTACGCCTGGGTCAGCGTGGGCAGCGGGTGGTGGACGGTGCCGGTCGTGCTGGGCTGGGGCACCGTGCCCGACCAGCTCGTGCGCGGCTCGGCCGTAGCCCCCGTCGGCTCCTCGATCTGCCGTTCGGGATCGACGTCGCACTGGCACTGCGGGACGGTGCTGGCCACCAACGAGACCGTCAACTACAGCCAGGGCACGGTGTATCAGCTGACCAAGACGAGCGTCTGCGCCGAACCCGGCGACTCCGGAGGGTCGTTCATCAGCGGAGACCAGGCGCAGGGCGTCACCTCCGGCGGCTGGGGCAACTGCACCGGCGGCGGTGAGACCTGGTTCCAGCCGGTCAACGAGATCCTCAACCGCTACGGGCTGACCCTGCACACATACTGACCGCCCCCTGCGGTCGCGTTGCCGGGGTTCCGCGCGAGGTCCGGCGGAACCCCACAGACCGCAGTGCCGCACAGACCAGGGAGCAGACATCATGCCGAGACTCCTGTCCCCCCGAGCGTCCTCGACCCCCGGGCCGCGCCGGGCCTGGAGACAACTGCCGGCCGCCGTCGCGGTGTTGACGCTGACCGTCACCGCCCTGCTGGCCTCCGGCGCTCACCCCTCCCGTGCCGCCGAGGCCGCCTGGACCCCCAGACCCGCGCCGATGTCCACCCCATGGACGGACCAGGTCTCCGTGGACCACCCCCTGCCGGACTATCCGCGCCCGCAGCTCACCCGCCCCGACTGGGCCGATCTGAACGGCATTTGGGACTTCGCCGTCACCTCCCGTGACGCCGCTCAGCCTTCGACGTTCGCCGAGCGGATCCGGGTGCCGTTCGTGCCGGAGTCCGCGCTCTCCGGCATCCAGCGCAAGATCACCGCGAATGACAAGCTCTGGTACAAGCGTTCCTTCACCGTGCCCTCCGGCTGGCGCGGGCGTCGCGTCCAGCTCAACTTCGGCGCCTCCGACGGGGAGACGACCGTCTGGATCAACGGCCGGCAGGCGGGCGCCGTACACCGCGGCGGCTACGACTCCTTCTCGTACGACATCACGCCCCTGCTGAACGACGGCACCAACACCGTCGTCGTGTCCGTGTACGACCCGACGGAGACCGGCGGCCAGGCCATCGGCAAGCAGCGCGTCCAGGACGTCACCCCGCACCCCGGCCACAGCATCGTCTACACCGCCTCGTCGGGCATCTGGCAGACCGTCTGGCTGGAACCGACCGCCGCGGCGCACATCACCCGGCTCGACATGGTCCCGCATCTGGA
This sequence comes from Streptomyces sp. HUAS 15-9, assembly GCF_025642155.1. NCBI lineage: Bacteria > Bacillati > Actinomycetota > Actinomycetes > Kitasatosporales > Streptomycetaceae > Streptomyces > Streptomyces qianjiangensis. The sequence continues at coordinate 8,222,874 of NZ_CP106798.1, forward strand.
GGACGGCACACTGCACGTGACGGTGTGCGGCGCCGCGGCCCAGGGCGCGCCCGTCAAGGTCACGGTCTCCAGCGGGGGCACCCCCGTCGGCAGCGCCACGGGCACGGTCGGCACCGAATTCTCCGTGCCCGTCCCGAACACCCACCTGTGGACGCCCGACGACCCCTTCCTCTACGACATCACCGCCCAGCTCACCGGGAGCCCCGGCGCCGACCGGGTCGGCGGTTACACCGGCATGCGCTCGATCGCGGTGAAGGAGGCGAACGGGGTGCGCCGGCCCGTACTCAACGGCCGGTTCGTCTTCCAGACGGGCACCCTGGACCAGGGCTACTGGCCCGACGGCATCTACACCGCGCCCACCGACGACGCCCTCAGGTTCGACCTCCAGAAGCACAAGGACCTCGGCTTCAACATGGTGCGCAAACACATCAAGGTGGAGCCGCAGCGCTGGTTCTACTGGGCGGACCGGCTCGGGCTGCTGGTGTGGCAGGACATGCCGTCCATGGACAGCGCCAGGACGCCGGACGGCGCGGCCCGCACCCAGTGGGAGAGCGAGTACCGGGCCGTCATCGACCAGCACCGCAGCTCGGCCGCGCTGATCCAGTGGGTCGACCAGAACGAGGGCTGGGGCCAGTACGACCAGACGCGCATCGCGGACATGGTCAAGGCGTACGACCCCTCGCGCCTCGTCGACAACATGAGCGGGGTCAACTGCTGTGCCGCCCAGGACGGAGGCAACGGCGACGTGATCGACAACCACAACTATGTCGGCCCCGGAAACACCCCGACGGAGTCGGTACGTGCCTCGGTGCTGGGTGAGTACGGCGGCCTCGGCTACCGGGTCCCCGGCCACGAGTGGTACCCGGGTGGCGGCTTCAGCTACGAGGACCAGCCCAGCCCGGCCGCTCTCGACGACCGGCTCGTCGGCCTGCTGGACGGCATCCGGGAGAACTCCATGCCCGCGGGCGGTCTGTCGGCCTCCGTCTACACACAGATCACCGATGTGGAGAACGAGGCGAACGGGCTGATGACCTACGACCGCCAGGTCGTCAAGGTCGACGAGGCCCGCGTCCGAGCGGCCAACCAGGCGCTGATCGCCGCGTCCCGTACGCTCGGGCCGACGGTGAAGCTGCCGCTGGAGAGGTATGTGTCGATCCGAGTCACCACACCCGGCTACACCGACCGCTACATCCGTCACTACGACGGGCTCGGCTACACCGAGGTGGTGACCGGGGCAAGCGGCGCCCTGCTGAAGCAGGACGCCACCTGGAAGGTGAAGCCGGGCCTCGCCAACAAGCTGTGCTATTCCTTCGAGTCCCGCAATTACCCGGGTGAATACCTGCGCCACCGCGACTTCCGTGTCCGGCGCGAGGCGGGCGACGACTCGGCGCTCTACAAGGCCGACGCGACATGGTGCCCCGTCCAGGGCAGCGAAGGCATCCGGCTCTCGGCTTCCAACTACCCGGGCCAGTATCTGCGGCACATGAACGCCGAGCTGTGGCTGGCACAGCGGGGCGGCTCGCACGCCTGGGACGACCCGGGCACCTTCACCGAGGACACCACCTGGGCCGTCCAGGGCCCCTGGGCACCCTGAACACGGGAGATGTCCTCCGTGACTACCAGTAATGGCGTCGACCGGCCACCGCGTGGCCCATGGAGCCCAGGATCCAGAAAATGGCGCCGAGCACCACGAGAATGATTCCGATGGTCCACAGAATCGAGATTCCGGTGACGAAGCCGACAACGAGCAGGACAAGACCGAGGATAAGCATGACCGCCTCCTCCGCTGATAACTGAGGTCTCCGACTTCGAGTACCCCCAGGAACGTTCGACTATCTGCTCGGCACTCGAATTTCCCGCCGTGCTCAGCTCTGTGTGACGAGCCCTTGGCCGGCCGACTCGTCGGTGGCTCCCCGCGCCACCAGCAGAAGGGCGTCGACGAGATCGTCCGCCGGGCTGCCGGTGGCCAGGCGGCGGAGCTGCAGGCCCATCACCACGGCGACGGTGGTGGCCGCCAGGCGCTCCGCGTCCGGGACGCCCAGGGCGGTGAGGATCTGGGCGGCGAGCCGGTCGTAGGCCCGGAACGCCTCCGACGCCGCCGCGCGCAGCCGCTCGTCGCGCCCGGCGTGGATGTACAGCTCGAAGGGTGCGAGATGCGCGGTGTCCAGGGCCGTACCGCAGGCCACCTGGCCGGCCAGGGACGCCGCGTCGTCTATGTCGAGGTTCTCGGTCTGGCACTGGTCGGCCAGCTCCGTGAAGTGCCGGGCCTCCTCGCGCACGAAGTACAGCAGGCTCTCGCGCAGCAGGTCGTGCTGCGTCTCGAAGTGGTAGGTGACGGAGCCGAGCGAGACACCGGCCTCCCTGGCGATCCTTCTGTTGGTGACCGCCGCGACTCCGCCGTCGCCGATGATCTGCAGGACGGCGGTGATGATGCGCTGACGTGTCGGGGTGGTGAGGGCGGCCTTGGGCATGCCGCCCATTGTTCCACCCGTGGTGTGCGCCGGACGACGTACGAGGTCACAGCGGTGCAGGCGGACTGACGGCACCTCAGCTCCGCTGCGGCCGCAGGGCGTTGGCGGGGTACACCGGTGGACAGGAACCCCCACCCTCCCTATTGTTCGTTCGAACGAACAGGACCGGAGGATAGTCGTGCACATCGCTGGGACAACCGTTCTGCTGACCGGAGTCACGGGCGGCATCGGCGGGGCACTGGCCGCCGAGCTGGCGGCCCGGGGCGCGGATCTCGTTCTCACCGGCCGCCGCCGTGAGGCGCTGGACCCGCTGGCCGAGCGCTTCGGTGCCCGGACGATCCTCGCCGACCTCGCCGATCCGGACGACGTGCAACGCCTCGCCGAGGAGGCGGCCGGCACGCAGATCCTCATCGCCAACGCGGCCCTGCCCTCCAGCGGCGATGTACTGGACTACACGCCGGAGCAGATCGACCGGTCGATCGCCGTCAACCTGCGCGCGCCCGCGATGCTCGCGCGCCTGCTCGCCGAGGACATGGTGACGGCGGGCCGTGGGCACATCTGCTTCGTCGGATCGTTGTCAGGAATGGCGGCCACCAAGTCGTCGTCGATGTACACCGCGACGAAGTTCGGGCTGCGCGGCTTCTCCCTGTCCTTCCGCCAGGATCTGCACGGCACGGGCGTGGGTGTCTCGATCGTCCAGCCCGGCTTCGTACGCGAGCTGGGCATGTTCGCGAACACGGGCTCCTCGACGCCGGGCGGCGTACGCACCGTTGCGCCGGAGCGGGTCGTCAAGGGCGTGATGCGCGCGATCGAGCGTGACGTCGCCGAGATCAACGTCGCCCCGCTGGAACTGAAGTTCCTCACGAAGATCGCTTCGCAGTTCCCGGGTTTCGCGGAGCGGATACAGCGTCTGGCGGCACCGGACCAGACGATGAAGAAGATCGTGGAGGCCCAACGGACCAGCCGCTGAGCCGCTCGCCAACCGCCCTGCGCTCCGGAGTCGTCTTCCGCGCCCGGAAAACGGTTGGCCGGCTCGGCGACCCGTTGCTGGAGCACCTGTGCCCGAACTGTTCCCGGCCTCTGAGGTGTGCCGGGCGCGACTTCGCTCCGCCGCCGAAGCGGGATGTTCGGGCGTGGTCCGTGGTGGCCGCGGTCCTCGGCGAGGGTCTTCGATATGAGGGACGCGAGGTATGCGGGTGCGGCAGAGAGCCGAAGTACCGTCCGCGGACGCGCGCCGGACTGCGAGCACGCCGGACGCACCGCTCGCCCGCCTCGGCGGTGGGCGTGCTCCCCGGCTGCCGGCATCGCCGCGTGGGCGGCGGGTTCGTCGCCGTACTAGCGGCCGGCCAGGGCCGCGCCCCTGTTGAGGTCTTCCAGCTCGGTGAGATGGGACCAAGTGAAGTCGGCGGTCCGGGTGTCCGGGAGCGCGAGGGAGACGGCCGTCCCCGACGCTCGTCGGTCCGGATCAGGTGTGTGCAGGCGATGGTGCCCCGCGGGAGGCCGAGCCGTGCCACCAGGTCGTGGATCAGGTGGTCGGCCTCCCGCAGGCTCGCCGTCCCGGCGTCCACCCCGAGGACGGAGTGGACGCCGGGCGCGCCGTGTGGTGCGCTCATGCGGGCAGGACCCACATGGGGTTGGAGTAGAACCACAGGTCCTTCCACGGCTCGGCGTCCCCGACCACGTCCATGGCCGGTCCCGCCGGGTCCACGGAGGCACCGCGCAGGCCGACGGCCGTACGGTTGCCGTCGGTGCCGCGCAGCCGGACGTAGCACGGCTTGTCGACCTGCCCCTCGTCGGGGACCGACATGTCGAGGGCGGGCGGAGCATGGAGGTGTCGCCGCTTCCGTGGTGGTGATGGTGGTGGTGACCGTCGTCGTGTCCGTGGCCGTGGCTCATGCTCAACTCCGCGGGCGGCAGGGACGTACACGCGATGTGCGACGAGGGCCCGTTCGATACCGGCGGGGGCCGCTGATGCGTCAGCGGTCGGTCCCGAGAGGTGAGTTCATTCCTATCTTGACAGCTCAGCGGCCGTTTTCGTAGGACGAATGGCACAGCTCGCCGGCATTGTCCCGCCCATTGTCCGGCTCTCAGAATCTCCGTCATGGATCACTCCGAGAACGTTGATCAGGACGCGGTGATGAGAGCACGGACGACGCTGCTCGGCTCCGGCCGGCTGAGCCTTGTCCGGCAGGTCGAGGCGTACCGGGTGCTGGCCGAGGTGAGTCCGCTGACGTATCTGCCGAAGCTGGCGCAGGCACTGGAGTCGTACGGATACGCGCCGGAGTTCCGGGACCGGTCGGATGTCCGACTGGCTCTGCGAGCCGAGGCCGCGGCTACGGCCCGGCGTATCGACGCGAGCGATCCGAACAGGACCGAGCTGCTCGTTCGTGTCCTGAACGCCCATCAGCGCGAGTTGTACGAGGCCGGTCGGCGAGCGGAGGGCTTCGCGCTGTGCGAGGAGATGGCGGCGGCGGGGCGGTGGGGTTTCGAGCGGGGGCAGGTGTCGAGCCCCGCGTACGGGCACGGGCGTCTGGCGGTCGTACTGGCCGAGGACGGACGTCACTCGGAGGCCGCGGAGGTCTGCGGAACAATCGCCCGCGCACAGGGGTCCGGAAGCCCGAACGAGGTCTCCTTCTGGGACATGGTCGAGTGGGCGGCCGCTCTGGAGGCCGCCGGATGTGACGACGCGGCGCTCGAGGTCTTCGCGGAACTCGTGGACGCGACCCGCGACGAAGTCGACGCCGGTAGTACATCCATGGCCATCCTGGCGTGGACGCTCGTCCAGCACGCGCGCATGCTGGACGCCGCCGGCCACCGCGCCGAGGCCCAAGGGGAACGGAAAGAAGTCCTCGCCCTCCTCACCGAGTTGGCGGAGACAGGGGAACGCAGGAGCTGGAGCACCAGCCTTTCGTGCTGGGTCACTCTGCTCGCCGTGTCGGGACGGTCGGCCGAGCCCGCGGCATCCCCGACCGCACCGGCACCCGCGTTCGGCTCGGCCCTTCTCCACTGGTCGCCCGACATCAAGGAGGCCTACTTCGACGGTCTGGCCACTCTCGCCCAGGAGGCCGCCACACTGAGGGAGGGGGCCGACGCCGCCCCGCACCGATACATCGCCGAACAGGTCGCCCTGCACGGCAGGTTGGCCATCCGCGCGGCGGTTTTCTGGGAGAGCCGCACGCATCGCAGGCCGGAGCTGCTGCGCCCGGTCTTCGACGAAGGCGTGGCACTGGCCCGACGCCTGGTCGATCTCGCCGGCCCGGAACGGGGCCGGGAGGCGCTGGTCAGGGCCCTGACCGACCGCTCCATGTGCCTGGTCGGCGTCAAGCAGTACGGCGCGGCGCATGACGACTTCGTAGAGGTCATCGCCCTGCTCGACTGATCGGCCGGATACCCGTCCGTGTCAGGTGGACCGAGGCACGATGCTCACCGCGCGGTAGTCGTACCCGTCCTGTTCGAAGCCGGGGGCTTCCCATGTGAGGTCGACCTGTTGGCCGGGCGACAGCGTATGGAACCCGGTCACCTGGATGTCGGAGAAGTGGCCCCAGCAACCGCCGGGAGTCTCGGGGGAGTCGAGCACACCCCACCCTTCCTCGTCGTGCCACTCGCGTACGGTCGCAGTCACCATGCCCGTACCCTACGGGCGCGCGGGGGCGACGGTGTCGCCGGGTCCCTTTGACTGCCGGACCTGTGCAACGGAGAGGCCGGCTCCACGCCTTGGGCGTCGAGCCGGCCTCTCCTGCGCGCGGAGCTGCGTGCGGAGCGTTCCGCTCGGCGGCGGGTTGGTCAGTCCGTGCCGGACTCCATCGCGGCGCGGTCCAGTAGTTCGTCGTCGTCGGCCTCACCGCGGGAGGCGATGGCCTCGGCGCCGCCCTCCGGCATGCTGCCGATCAGCCCGGTCGCGGCCGCCTGGGCGGCACCGATGGCGGGACCGGCGGTGCCGATCAGCCCGAGCCCGGCGTACTGCTCCAGCTTGGCGCGCGAGTCGGCGATGTCGAGGTTGCGCATGGTGAGCTGGCCGATGCGGTCCACGGGACCGAACGCCGAGTCCTCGGTGCGCTCCATGGACAGCTTGTCCGGGTGGTAGCTGAACGCCGGGCCCGTGGTGTCGAGGATCGAGTAGTCCTCGCCGCGCCGCAGCCGCAGCGTCACCTCACCGGTGACGGCCGCGCCGACCCAGCGCTGCAGCGACTCACGGATCATGAGCGCCTGCGGGTCCAGCCAGCGGCCCTCGTACATCAGCCGGCCGAGGCGCCGCCCCTCGCTGTGGTACTGGGCGAGGGTGTCCTCGTTGTGGATCGCGTTGACCAGGCGCTCGTACGCGGCGTGCAGCAGGGCCATGCCGGGCGCCTCGTAGATGCCGCGGCTCTTGGCCTCGATGATCCGGTTCTCGATCTGGTCCGACATGCCCAGGCCGTGGCGGCCGCCGATGGCGTTCGCCTCCATCACCAGGTCGACGGGGGAGCCGAACTCCTTGCCGTTGATCGTCACCGGGCGGCCCTGCTCGAAGCCGATCGTCACGTCCTCGGGGAGGATCTCGACCGCGGGGTCCCAGAACCGTACGCCCATGATCGGCTCCACGGTCTCCACGCCGTTGTCCAGGTGCTCCAGGGTCTTGGCCTCGTGCGTGGCGCCCCAGATGTTGGCGTCGGTGGAGTACGCCTTCTCGGTGCTGTCGCGGTAGGGCAGCCCGTGGGCGAGCAGCCACTCCGACATCTCCTTGCGGCCGCCCAGTTCGGTCACGAAGGCCGCGTCCAGCCAGGGCTTGTAGATCCGCAGGTGCGGGTTGGCGAGCAGGCCGTAACGGTAGAACCGCTCGATGTCGTTGCCCTTGAAGGTCGACCCGTCGCCCCAGATCTGTACGTCGTCCTCGAGCATCGCCCGGACCAGGAGCGTGCCCGTGACGGCACGGCCGAGCGGGGTGGTGTTGAAGTAGGCGCGCCCGCCCGTGCGGATGTGGAACGCCCCGCAGGTGAGCGCGGCCAGGCCCTCCTCGACCAGTGCGGCGCGGCAGTCGACCAGGCGTGCGATCTCGGCGCCGTAGGTCTTCGCGCGGCCGGGCACCGAGGCGATGTCGGGCTCGTCGTACTGGCCGATGTCGGCGGTGTAGGTGCACGGGACGGCGCCCTTGTCGCGCATCCATGCGACGGCGACCGAGGTGTCGAGGCCGCCCGAGAAGGCGATGCCGACGCGCTCGCCGACGGGAAGGGAGGTGAGGACCTTGGACATGGGAAGAGTATGCATGGAAACGCATGAACATGCAAAGGGGTGTGAGTGACGCCTCGGGTACGGCTCCGCGAGCTACTGGGTGGTGCGGGTCGCCGGGTGACGTGGGGGCCGCCGCGCTCGGGCACGGCGGCCGCCCTGTGCCCATCTCAGCCCTGCCCCGCCAGGGCTTCGCCGAGGACTTCTTCGGCGGTTTTCAGGGCCGCGGCGCGGTCCTCGGTGACCAGGCCGATGCGCGTGCGTCGATCGAGCAGGTCGGCGGCGTCGAGTGCGCCTTCGTGCCGTACGGCCCAGAGCAACTCGGCGCGGGTGACGGGGTGGTCGGGCAGGACGGGGTCTTTCAGGTGCGGGGTCCGTACGGCCAGGGCCTGGACGGCCGCCGCCTCGGTGCCGTAGCGGCGGACCAGGCGCCGGGGTGCGGGCAGGGTGGCGAGCCGGGCCGGAGCGGCGGCGCCGACGAGCGGCAGCGTGGCCGTGGGGGAGGGTCCGGCGTGCAGACGGCCGGCGGAGGCGGCGGCGTCGACGGCGTCCTCGGCCATGCGCCGGTAGGTGGTGAGTTTGCCGCCGACCACGGTGACGACGCCGTCCGGGGACGTCAGTACCGCGTGCCGCCGGGAGATGTCGGCGGTGCGGGACTGCTCGCCGGAGCCCGTGGGCGTGGTGTCCAGCAGGGGCCGCAGTCCGGCGAAGGCGCCCACGACGTCGGCACGGTGGACCGGGACGTCCAGGACGGAACCGAGGACGTCGAGCAGGAAGCCGATGTCGGTCTCCGGGACCTCCGGCACATCGGGGACGGGGCCGTCGACGGGTTCGTCGGTGAGGCCGACGTACACCCGGCCGTCACCCTGCGGCAGGACGAGGACGAAGCGGTTGGTCTCGCCGGGGATCGGTATGTGCATCCCGGCGGGCAGCGAGCCCAGGCGCTCGGCGCGCAGCACCAGGTGGGTGCCCCGCGAGGGCCGGATCCGGATGCCGTCGACCAGGTCGCCCGCCCACACGCCCGACGCGTTGATCACGGCACGGGCGCGGATCTCGCCCTCCTCGCCGGTGAGTTCGTCGCGGACGCGGGCCCCCGCTCCGGTCAGCTCCAGTGCCCTGACCCGGGTGAGGATCCGGGCGCCCTTGGCGGCCGCGGTGCGGGCGAGGGCGGTCACCAGGCGGGCGTCGTCGGTGAGCCTGCCGTCCCAGGACAGCAGGCCTCCGCGCAGGCCGTCGGTGCGCAGGGCGGGGGCCAGGTTGCGCGTCTCGACCGCGGACAGCCGACGCGGGCCCGGCAGGGTGGCGCGGGCCGTGCGGGCCGCCAGGCGCAGGCCGTCACCGGCCCGGAACCCGGCCCAGGCCAGGGTCGCCTGGGCGCGTGAGACCAGCGGGGTCAGGGGGAGGACGAACGGCTGGGCGGAAACCAGATGGGGTGCGGTCCGCTCCATCAGCACGCCCCGCTCGACGGCGCTCTCGTGGGCCACGTCGAGCTGTCCCGAGGCCAGGTAGCGCAGGCCTCCGTGGATCAGTTTCGAGCTCCAGCGCGAAGTGCCGAAGGCCAGGTCGTGGGCGTCGACGGCGGCGACCGTCAGCCCGCGGGCCGCCGCGTCGAGGGCGGCTCCGGCGCCGGTGGCGCCGAGACCGACGACCAGGACGTCCACGGCCGGTCCGCCCGCGGTCCGGGCCAGGTCGCGGGTGCGGCGGGCGGCGGACAGCGACGAACCGGGGACGGGTGCGGTGGCATGGGCCGGGCTGCTGGTGGGGCTCATGGGGTGAGGGTCCTCTCCAGGATGGTCCGCAGCTCCGTGAGGAAGGCGGCGGTGGTCAGGTCCGGGTCGTCCTCGTCGGTCATGGTCCGCAGCGACAGGGTGAAGGACTGGACGATCAGAAGCAGGGACCGTGCCTGTCTGTCGAGGTGGCAGGCACGCACCGATCCGTCGGCGTGTCCGTCGCGCAGGCCGGTGGCCAGAAGCTCCAGCAGGGCGTTCTGGCTCGCGCCGCGGCGGTCCAGTACGTAGGGCAGGAGCAGCTCGGGGTCGACATCGACGATCTTGCGGAAGAGCGGATGGTCGCGGAACGCCCGCACCCCGCCCACGAGTCCCTCGACGATCAGTTCGCGCGCCGAGCGGTCCGGGCTGGGCTCGGGCATGGCGCCGGTGGCCACGTCGACCCACTCGCGCGTCATCAGGTCGCCGACGAGTGTGCGTACGTCCGGCCAGCGCCGGTACAGCGTCATGCGCGAGACGCCCGCGCGGCGGGCCACATCGGTCAGGGTGGTGCGGCGGACGCCGACGGCCAGGACGCAGTCGCGCACCGCGTCGAGCACCGGATCGCTGTCCGCATGGTTGTGACGAATAGGCGTCATGTGTAACAGTGTAACGCCCTTGCGGCGGCGCCCGGCAGACGGGCACGACGCGGAAACGACCGATGAGGACAAACCGCCATGGACATGCTGTGGAGTGGCTGGGGTGACCCGGCCAAGGCGGCACCGCTGCCCGAGACGGTGATCGGGCTGCTGCGCGATCTGCTCGGCGTCAAACCCCGTACCGCACCCCCGCTGCGGCTGGAGGAGATCGCCGTCCCCGGCACCCCCCTCGACTCCGCCGTACTCGAAGAACTGTCCGCGGCCGTCGGCGGCGAGGCGCACGTCCGTACGGACGCGGAGACGCGTATCCGGCACACGCGCGGCAAGTCCACGCCCGACCTGCTGCGGATCCGCGTCGGAGACATCGCCGACACCCCCGCGGCCGTAGTCCTCCCCGCCGGACACGACGAGGTCCTGGCCGTCCTGCGGGTGTGCGCCCGATACGGCCTCGGCGCCGTCCCGTTCGGCGGCGGCACGTCCGTCGTCGGCGGCCTGGCCCCGGCGCGGCGAGGCCCCTTCATCGCCCTCGATCTGCGCCGCATGGACCGACTGGTCGCCGTCGACCCGGTCTCCCGCACCGCCACCCTGCAACCGGGCCTGCGCGCCCCCGAGGCCGAACGCCTGCTGGCCGAACACGGCTTCACCCTCGGCCACTTCCCGCAGTCCTACGAGTGGGCCACCATCGGCGGATTCGCCGCGGCCCGCTCCAGCGGCCAGGCCTCCGCCGGATACGGCCGCTTCGACGAGATGGTGCTGGGCCTCACCCTCGCCACTCCCGAGGGCACCCTCGACGTCGGCCGCGCTCCGCGCTCCGCCGCGGGCCCCGACCTGCGCCAGCTGATCCTCGGCTCCGAGGGCGCGTTCGGCGTGATCACCTCGGTCACCGTGCGCGTACGGCCGCGGCCGCGCGCCCGCCACTACGAAGGCTGGCGCTTCGCCTCCTTCGAGGAGGGCGGCGCCGCACTGCGCCGGCTCGCCCAGGACGGACCGCGTCCCACGGTGCTGCGCCTGTCCGACGAGACCGAGACACTGATCGGTCTCGCCCAGCCCGACGCGATCGGAGCGGACGGTGTGCAGCAGAGCGCCGGATGCCTCGCGATCGTCGGGTTCGAGGGCACCGAGAAGGACACCGCCCGCCGCAAGGAGTCGGCCGCCGCCGTCCTGCGCGAGTGCGGCGGCACCTACGTGGGAACGGAGCCGGGAGAGCGCTGGGCCCACGGCCGGTACTCGGCGCCCTACCTGCGGGACGCGCTGCTGGACGCGGGCGCGTTCGCCGAGACGCTGGAGACAGCCGCCTTCTGGTCCCGGATCCCCGAGCTCTACAACGCGGTCCGCACGGCACTGACCACCGCCCTCACCGAGGCCGGCACACCGCCCTTGGTCATGTGCCACATCTCCCACGTCTACGAGAACGGCGCCTCGCTGTACTTCACCGTCGTCAGCGCACAGGGCGACGACCCCGTCGCCCACTGGGCCCCGGCCAAGGAAGCGGCCAACGAGGCGATCCTCGCCGCCGGCGGCACGATCAGCCACCACCACGGCGTGGGCACCGACCACCGCGACTGGTACGTCCGGGAGGTCGGCACCCTGGGCATCGAAGCCCTGCGGGCCGTCAAGCGCAGACTGGACCCCGACCAGCTGCTCAACCCCGGCGTCCTCCTGCCCACCGACTGACCCGACCCGCCGACCCACCTCGCCCTTCGTCCGTACAGCCCCAGCACACCGGCTCCCGAATCACCGCCCCCGGAGGCTCACCCATGCGACAGTTCACCGCCGTCGTCAACCCCACCGCGGGCGGATCCAGCGCGGCGGCCGCGCTGATCCAGGTGGCACGCGTGCTGCGCGAGGCCGGGGCGGAACTGGAGACGGAGTACAGCCGCAGCCTGGCCCACGCCCAGGACATCGCCCGCGGCGCGGGGGAGCGGGGCCGGGTGGTGCTCGCCGTCGGCGGTGACGGCATCACCGGCGGCATCGGCGGCGCGCTCAGCGGCACCGACACCGTGTTCGGCATCGTTCCGGCCGGACGGGGCAACGACTTCGCGCGGGCGCTGGAGCTGCCCTCCGACCCCGATGCCCTGGCCCGCATCCTGCTCGACCGGGAGCCGCGCCCGGTCGACACGATCGAGGTGCGCTCGGCCGTCCACGACGGGACGGTCGTCCTCGGCAGCGTGTACGCGGGCGTCGACGCGCTGGCCAACCGCCACGCCAACCACGCGCGACTGCTCAAGGGCGCCGCGTCGTACTACGCGGGGGGCCTGCGGGCCGTGACCACATGGCGCCCGGCGGACTACCGGATCACCGTGGACGGAGAGGAGCACGCCCTGCGCGGCTACACCGTCGTGGCCGCCAACTCCGCCTACTACGGCTCCGGCCGCATGATCGCCCCCGAAGCCCGCGTGGACGACGGCCTCCTGGAGGTCGTGATGATCCGCGAGGCCCCGCGCCACCTCTTCTTCACCCTGATGAACGAGCTCAAGTCCGGCGCACACGTCGCGCGCCCGGAGGTCCGCATCCTGAGGGGCCGCGAGATCCGCATCGAGGCCGACCGCCAGGTGCCGTACGGCGCCGACGGCGAGGTGGAGGCGGAACTCCCCGTCACGGTGAAGGTGCTGCCCGGCGCGCTGAAGGTGCTGCACTGACGACTGGCTGACGGCGCTGTACCGACGACCGGGCGGTGTGTCACACATGTCAGCTCATCGCTGCCCCGCATCCGCATCCGCTGCCCGGCGTGCCGCGAAGTCGGCGAACCACGACAGCATCCCGAAGTGCGTGACCGCCCCTTCGCTGCCGACGTCGGCGACGCGAGCGCCTTGCAGGATCCGTTTGACCGGCACCTCCAGCTTCTTTCCGGTCACCGTACGCGGCACGGCGGGCACCGGCACGATCGCGTCGGGTACGTGCCGCGGGGACAGTTCCCGCCTGATCGCCGCCGTGATCCGCTGCCGCAGGCCGTCGTCGAGTGCCGCGCCGTCGGCCGTCACCACGAACAGCGGCATGTAGTAGTCGCCGTCGTCCAGTTCGACGCCGACGACCAGACTGTCCACGACGCCCGGCACCTGTTCCACCACGGAGTAGATGTCGGCCGACCCCATCCGCACTCCCATGCGGTTGAGCGTGGAGTCCGAGCGCCCCGACACCACGAGCGACAGGTCCTTGTCGATGGTGATCCAGTCGCCGTGACGCCAGACGCCGGGATAGGTGTCGAAGTAACTCGCCCGGTAGCGGATGTCGTCGGGGTCGTCGACGAACCGCAGCGGCATGGACGGCAGCGGGGCCCTCACCACCAGTTCACCCTGCTCACCGGTCAGGGGCCGGCCCGCGTCGTCCCACGAGGCCAGGGCCACGCCCAGGCAGGGACCCGAAATGCGTCCCGCACGGACCGGGAGCAGGGGTGAGCCGCCCGCGAGTGCCGAACAGACGTCGGTTCCGCCGCAGATCGACTGGAGCCGGCCGCCCGGGGCGAGCCGGTCGTACACCCAGTGCCAGGTGCTCCGCGCCATCGCCGACCCGGTCTGTACGACGGAACGCAGCGCGCCGAGGTCGAGGTCGGCTGCCGGGTGCAGGCCCGAACGTTCCACGGCCGCGAGGTAGGCCGCGCCGACGCCGACCACGGTGGCCCGGGTGCGCTCCGCGACCCGCCATACGCCGGCCGCGTCGGGGTGGGTGGGGCTGCCGTCGTACAGGACGACCGTGCTGCCGTGGAGCAGCCCGCCGACGAGGAAGTTCCACACCATCCAGCTCGTGGAGGTGACGAACAGGTAGCGGTCCTCGGGGCGCAGGTCGACGCCCAGCCCCAGCGCCTTCAGTAGTTCCACGACGATGCCGCCGTGCCCCTGCACGATGCCCTTGGGGATGCCGGTGGTGCCCGACGACCACAGGATCCACAGCGGATGGTCGAAGGGCACGTCGGCGAAGACCGGCGCCGCCTCGGTGGTCGGCAGCGCCGACCACACGCGGACGGCGACGTCGGAGCGCATCGGCCGCTCCAGGGTTGTGCCGGGGAACAGGTGGTCTATGAGCAGCAGGTGACGGACCGTCGGCAGACCGTGCAGCAGCTCGGCGACCGTGGTCCGCCTGTCGTACTCCTTGCCCCCGTAGCGGTATCCGTCCACGGCGACGAGGACGGCCGGCCGGGCCTGTCCGAGGCGGGCGAGCACGCTGGGCGTGCCGAAGTCGGGGGAGCACGCCGTCCATACGGCCCCCACGGCGGCGGTGGCCAGCAGGGCCACCACCGCCTGCGGCAGGTTGGTGAGATATCCGGCGACGCAGTCGCCGGGCCCGACGCCCATGTCGCGCAGTGCCGCCGCGGCATCGGCGACGTCACGGCGCAGTTGCTCCCACGACGTCTCGACCGGGGCGCCGTCCTCGGTCACGCTCACCAGCGCCGGACGCACGTCGGTGGCCTGGGCGAGGCAGCGTTCCGCGAAGTTGAGTCGTGCGCCGGTGAACCAGCGGGCGCCCGGCATGGTGGCGTCGGCCAGTACCTCGTCGTACCCGGACACCGAGTCGAGCCCGTAGAACTCCCAGACGGCCGACCAGAATCCCGTCAGGTCGGTGGCGCTCCACCGCCACAGCGTGGCGTAGTCGGGGAAGTCCAGCCCCCGGGTCTCCGCCAGCCATTCCATGAACACCGCGACATTGGAGTCCTCCAGTTCACGGCGGCCAGGCGACCAGAGCGGTTCGTCCTCCGTGTTCATGTGTGCCGTCCTGTGGCCGACATGGGGAGCGGAGTGCCGACCGGTGCCCGAGGCGTCGTACGACCGGACTCCAGCTCGCGCAGGAGGTCCTCGGCGAGGGACCAGTCACCGTGTCCGGACGCCGGGTTGAGGTGCCCGACGGGGCCGAGGGACACGAGGCGGCTGCCCCAGTCGCGCGCAAGTGCCGCGACGCGCTCGGCGGTGGCGAGCGGGTCGTTCGCGCTGGCCGCCACCACGCTGGGGAACGGCAGCGGTCGGCGGGGTACGGGCGTCCAGCCGCTCTCCGCCAGTTCACCGGGGGTGGGGTAGCCCTCCGGGAGGGGGGTCTCGAAGTCCGGCGGCGTCGCGAGCAGCGCGCCGCGGATGTCCGCGTGATGCCGTTGGGCCCAGTGCACCGTGGTCATCACGCCCGCACTGTGGGCGACGAGGACGACGGGCCCGGTCACAGTGGCGAGCGTTGCGGCCAGGTTGGCGACCTGGGCGTCGCGGCTGAGCCGGTCCCGCGTCACCGGGGGAGTGACGCGGACGCTCCGGCCGGCTACGGCGAGCCGCGTGGCCAGCAGCGTCTGCCAGTGTTCTGCCACGTGGTCGCGCAGGCCGGGGACGATCACCACGGTGGGTGCCATGGGGTGGGTCATGAGGAGACCTCCGACGGTGTCCGCGTCTCGGCACGTGCGGCGAGACCGTCGATACGGAGCAGATCGCGTTCGTACCAGTGGCGCCCGATGAGGAAGGCGACGGTGGCCGCGACCGCGGTGAGCGGCACGACGCGCAGGGCGCCGAGGAGTCCGATGCGATCCGCGAGAGCGCCGGTGACGGCGGGTCCGGGCGCCAGTCCGAGCAGGCTGTTGGCGAGGGTGAGGGTGGCGAAGGCGGTCGCGGCGACGGATGCGGGGGTCAGATTGGCGACCATGGCCGCCGCCGGTCCGGCCGTGCCGGCCGACAGCAGGCACCCGGCGGCCAGAGCGGCCAACTGGGCCGGGCCGGTGGGCAGTCGGAAGGCGAGCGACAGCAGCACGAGTGAGCTCAGGCTGCAGGCGACGGCCACGCCCCACTTGCGGATGGGGGCGGTGGCGCTGATTCGGTCGGAGGCGATGCCACCGGCGATCATCCCGATGCCGATGACCAGCGCGAAGACGCCCGCGACCGCGCCCGCCCGTGCGGGGGCCATGTGGTAGTAGCGGTCGAAGAAACTGGGCAGCCAGGCCAGGAGCGTGGCGGCCACGAACAGTTGAAGGCCGCTGCCGATGTAGGCGCTGATGACGGAGACGGAGGAGAACAGCCGGGGCAGATGACCGCGCAGGGGTTCATGGGCGGTCGTGCCGTCGGCGTCGTCCGCCGACCGTCCTTGCGGCTTGAGTCTGCTCTCCTTGACGACTGTTCCGTACACAGCGGCGAGCACCAACCCGAACAGGCCCATCACCGCGAACGCCCAGCGCCATCCGGCCACTTGGGCCACGGCCCCGCCGAGGGCGACGCCGAGTACGGAGCCGAAGGCGCCGCCGGCGATGAACGCGCCGGAGAGGGTGGCCCGCATGGTGAGCGGGAAGATGCTGAGGACCACGGCGATGCCCACACTGCCGTACGCGGCCTCACCGATGCCGACGAAGAGGCGGCCGACGAACATTTCGCCGTAGTTCGCGGAGACCGCGCAGCCCAGGGTGGCCAGGCTCCACAGCAGGGCGGCGATGAGCAGGCTGCGGACCCGCCCCCACCGGTCGGCAACCAGGGACATGGGGAAGGTGAGCACCCCGACCGTCAGCGCCACCACACCGCTGAGCGATCCCAGTGCGGCGTCCGACAGCAGCCATTGCGCCTTCAGCATCGGGAAGACGGCGTTGAGTACCTGTCGGGACATGTAGTCGGACAGGAGCAGGCCGAAACCGAGCGCGAAGACGGTCCACGCATAGCCCCGGGACACGGGCCAGACCGGTACGGACGGGCCCGTGGCGGGCGCAGTGGTGTGAAACTCCATTGTCATCACCTCGACTGCTTGATTGAGGGGCAGGTCAGAACGGTCTGTCGCCGACGATCCCGGCGCGCTCCATCTTGCGGACGGCGGGCCAGTAGTCCTGGACGGCGTAGTGCTGGGTGGAGCGGTTGTCCCAGATGGCGACGCTGTTCGGCCGCCAGCGGAAGCGCACCTGGTACTCGGGGATCGCCGCCTGGCTGATCAGATAGGTGAGCAGATGACTCGCGCCCGGTGCGTAGTCCTGCCCGAAGCGGACGTTGCGGGGCGTGTGGTAGTTGACGAAATGGGTGGCGAACGCGTTGACGAAGAGGATCTTCTCGGCGGTCTCCGGATGGGTGCGGACGACGGGGTGCTCAGCGTCGGGGAACCGCTCCTTGAGCGCGTGGCGCTGCTCCTCGGGCAGTACGGCGCCGAAGGAGGCCTCGATGCTGTGCCGGGCGCGCAACCCCTCGATCTGCGTCTTGATGTGCTCGGGCAGCCGCCGGTAGGCCTCGGCCATGTTGACCCAGATCGTGTCGCCGCCCACCGGGGGAGACTCGATGCAGCGGAGCACGGCGCCCATGGACGGGTCGGTGCGCCAGGTGCCGTCGGTGTGCAGGGCGTTTTCGTAGTGCTCGGCCGGGCTGTCCAGGTCCTTGTAGATGCGTACCAGGCCAGGGTGGTCGGGGTCGCTGTCGGCGACGGGGTGCTCCTCCAGCGGACCGAACCGCTCGGCGAAGGCGACATGGTCGGCGCGCGTGATGTCCTGGTCCCGCAGGAACAGGACCTTGTACTGCAGCAGCAGGCTTTTGAGCTGTGCGAACAGGTCGTCGTCTCGGGCGGCGTCGGCCAGGTTCACGCCGCTGAGCTCGGCTCCGATGGTGCAGGTGAGCGGCTCGACCTCGATCGAGGTGCGCAGGGCGGCCGGGCGGACGAGCGCCGGGGCCCGCCCTTGGGACGGTGAGAGGGTGTCTGGCATGGGTGATCACTCCCTGGTTTCACAGGACGAAGACGGACGAGCCCGTGGTCCGGCCGGCTTCCAGATCGCGATGGGCCTGTACGGCGTCCGAGAGGCCGTAGCGCTGGTTGATCTCGATGGTGATGCGGCCCGCGGCGACGTGGCCGAACAGTTCCTCGGCCAGGGCGTCGCGCTCGGCCGGGTCGGTGATGTAGTCGGCAAGGGCGGGGCGTGTGACGAACAGCGAGCCGTGTACGGCGAGTTGCATGGCGTCGATCGGTGGCACGGGTCCGGACGCGGTGCCGAAGCAGACCAGCAGGCCACGGCGGGCCAGCGACGCCAGCGAGCCGGTGAAGGTGTCCTTGCCGATGCTGTCGAGGACGACGCGGACGCCCGCGCCGTCGGTCAGCTCGCGGACCCGGGCGGGTACGTCCTCGTGCCGGTAGCGGATGACGTGCTCGCATCCGTGCGCCAGGGCGATCTCCGCCTTCTCCTCGCTGGAGACCGTCCCGATCACACGGATGCCGAGCAGCGCGGCCCACTGCGACACGATCAGCCCCACACCGCCGGCCGCGGCGTGCAGCAGCACGGTGTCCCCGGGCCGCAAGGGGTGGATCCTACGCAGCAGATAGGCCGCTGTCAGGCCGCGCATGGTCATCGCGGCCGCCGTCTCGCAGCCGATCTCGGGGGGCAGCCCGATCAGGTGCGAGGCGTCCATGACCCGCTCGGTGCTGTAGGCGCCGAGCGGGCTCCCGGTGTACGTCACCCGGTCTCCCTCGGTCACGTGGGTGACGCCCTCGCCGACCGCCTCCACCACGCCCGCGGCCTCGACACCGATGCCGTCGGGCAGGCGTACCGGGTAGAGCCCGGTACGGAAGTAGGTGTCGGCGAAATTGAGCCCCACCGCCTCGTGCCGGATGCGCACCTGGCCCGGCCCAGGATCGCCGACGCTCACCTCCTCCCAGGTCAGGACGTCAGGTCCACCGGTTTCGTAGAAGCGGACGGCGTTGGCCACGAAGAGCTCCGAAGGGTCGTACGGGTGGGGGAGGGCGGGCCGGTCAGGCGGAGACGTCGCGCAGCATGAAACCGCGTCGGCCGGGAACACGGTTGGGCACCATGCCGAGCCGGGCGAGGGTCTCGTCGGCGTCCGCGTAGTACTCGCCGAGCTGGTAGATCCGCCTGGCGTCGGCCCCGGTGGCGATCTCGCGGCCGAGCGCCTCGGAGATCTTGACCATCTGCTCGACCTGCTCCACCGACGACATGCGCTCGCCCTTGCCGCGCCAGAGGTTGTCCTCGTTGCCGACGCGGACGTGCTGGCCGAGGGCGATGGCGACGGCGTTCATGGGGGCCACGGCGCGCATGGAGCTCTCGATGGTGAGGACGGCGCCGTCCGGGACGCGGCGGATGAACTCGACCAGGTCGGCGGGGTGCCGTCCGGCAAAACCGCCGCCGATGGCGACGTAGTTGAGGATCAGCGGACCGGTGTAGAGGCCGGCGCGGATCAGTCGCTCCACGGTCTCCAGCTGTGCCAGGTGGGCCAGCTGGAAGTGCGGCTGGATGCCGTTCGCGTGCAGCCGCTTGAGGTGTTCGAGATAGAACTCCGGACCGGCCTCGACGACCATGTCCCGGTAGGCCCGGTAGTAGTCCGGCTTCGCGATCGAGGTGCCCTCCAGATCGTCGTCGTTCATGATCTCGACGATGTTCATCTGGCTGGTGTTGATGGCGATCGTGACCTGGTCCGGGGCCGGGTCGAGCTCGGCCAGCAGATGGCGGGTGTCGTAGGCGAGCCACTTCGCGTCGCCGCCCTCGCCCTCCGGAGCGAAGGAAATGGAGCCGCCGATCTGCAGGACCATGTCCGGCACCGCCTCGCGCAGCCGGCCCAGCAGCTCATTGAACATCGACATCCGCTTGGAGCCCCGGCCGTCGAGCTCGCGCACATGGATGTGCAGCACCGTGGCTCCGGCGTTGTAGCAGTCGACAGCGGCCTGTACGTGCTCGTCCATGGTGACCGGAATGTCGTCCGCGTCCCCGGGCAGCCACTCCGGGCCGTACGGGGCGGCCTGGATCACCAGCTTTTCCTGGTTCTCGGGGAACAGCGAGTCGTCGTGGAAGTGCACGATGCATCTCCTTGTCGATAAGTCGAGTGGGGTGATCGCGTGCCGAGGGCATCGGCGGATGCGACGACCGGGACGCGGGTGACAGCTGCCGGCGCCGGTCGTGAGAGGGACGGGGCACGACGCACCCGGGTGGGAATTGCGGTCGGTTCGGAGAAGCACGCCCGAGGGGAGTGACGGAGCGTGCCCTCCGGACCGACCGGCTGTGCGGTGGTGTCACCGTAGGGCGGTCACTTCCGGCCCGTTTGCCCTGGAGGGACAGGTGACTTGTCATTTCGGGACACGAGGCCCGCACGCGTCGCCCGCGGCCGGCCTGAACCTCCGGGCCGGTGGGCGTCGGCTGCCCTGTCAGTCCCGGGATGCGGCTCGCGCCTTGCGCCACTCCCGCGGGCCGGTCCCGAACTGATCACGGAACCACCGCGAGAACGCGCTCAGCGAGGAGAAGCCCAGCAGGGTCGAGACCTCGGTCAGCGACCGGTTGGGATTCGCCACGAACCGTTCGGCGAGCGCCGTACGCGTGGAGTTGAGCAGCGATGAGAACGTCTGGCCCGATCGGGCCAGATGCCGGTGCACGGTGCGCCGGTCCACACCGAGGCTGCGTGCGACCTGTTCGATGGAGCACCGGCCGGTCGGCAGGAGCGCCTCGATCAACTCGCGCACCCGATCCGCCTCACCGCCCTCGGGGGGAGCCGCGATGGGCTCGAAGAGCTGCCGGGTGTAGCTGCGCAGTTGCGCGTCCGCCATGGCATTGGGGGCATCCAGGTCCTCGGTGTACAGGACGATGCCGTTGGAGCACCGGTCGAACTGCGTCAGCGGCCCGAAGATTCGGCGGTGCGTCCCGGTGTCCTTCGGCGCCGGGTGTGCGAAGCACACCGACGCCGGTCGCCACTGGCTGCCCAGGAACCCGCACAGGATGCGGTGGAATGCGCCCACGGCGAGTTCCACCGCCTGCCGGACCGGTGCCGTCTCACCCAGCCGGATGTCCACCTTGAGCGTGGCGACCCCGTTCGCCTCGGACAGGCGGGTGCTGAGAGCCTCGTTGTAGGTGTGCTGGTGGCGGATGAGCAGGTCCAGGGCGCTGCGGACGTCGGGCTCCTCCCGTACGAGCAGACTGATGGGGCCCAGATTGGAGAAGCGGCGCCGCTCCGCCAGCAGGAGGCCGAAGTCATCGCGGCCGCAGGCGGCGGCCGTGAGGTCGAGCAGCCGGGCCACGGCCGCGCCGGAGATCCACCGGTCCTGCACGGCCAGGTCGGCCGTGTCCAGACCGACGCCCCGCATGAGCGCGCGGGGATCGAGACCGAAGGACCGGCTCAGCTCCACATAGCCGTTCAGCGCGGCGGTGCGGGACAGGGGCCTCATGGACACTCTCCAGGGGACGGGTCCCCAGAAGTTAAGTTTCCCGTCTCCTCGGGTCAAGCATCGCGCGCAACCGATCCATACCATCCCTGCAACGCGAGCCCGGTCGGCACACGGGCCGCACGTCCATCGCCCACACGCCCGACGGCCGTACCGGCGCGTCAGACAGGGAGGCGGCACATGGCCCAGCCGGCACACTCGCGGATCGGCCCGGTCCAGCCCTTCACCGGCCCCGCTCTGTGGTACGGCCCCGACCTCGCGGGCCGCGAGGACTGGGTCGTACGGCTCACCGCGCACCACCGCGACGAACTGCGCACCGCCCTGCGCACCGCGCGTGCCCGGGGCGCCACCCTGCTCAGGATGACCAGGGACGACTTCCCCCTGCCCGGCGTCAGTGCCGAGCTGGAGCACGCGGCCGCGCTGCTGCGCGCAGGCCGCGGCTTCGTCCTGATCCGCGGCCTGCCGGTGGACGGGCTCGGCGACACGGACGCGAGCACCGTGCTGCGGGGTGTCGGCCAGTACCTGGGGCGGCCGGTACCGCAGACCGCCGACGGACGCACGCTGTGCCACATCCGGGAGGCGGACCCCAGGGAGGACTCCGCCCGCCCGCCCTCCTACCCGACCCGGCCGGGGCTGCCGCTCCACACGGACGAGTCGGACCTGCTCGGCCTGCTGTGCCTGCGGCCGGCCCGCTCCGGCGGACGCACGGTCCTGGCCAGTGCGGCAGCCGTGCACAACACGATGCTCGCCGCCCGTCCCGACTTCACCCGGCGCCTCTACGACACCTACTTCTTCGCCCAGTGCGAGGAGAAGGACGTCCCGGGCGAACGGTCCTATCTGGGCGCCCCGCTCATCACCCGGCACGGTACCCGGCCCAGCATGCGGTACGACCGGGAGTGCCTGGAGGCGGGAGAGGCCCTCCTCCAGAACGGGCGCAGGACGGGGCCGCCCGACGCGGACCGGGAGCTGTTCGACCTCGTGGACGCGACGGCCGCCTCCGCGGCCCTCCGGCTGGACCTGGACCTGCGGGCTGGTGACCTGCTCCTGGTGGACAACCACGTCGTCCTCCATGGCCGCACCCCCTTCGAGGACCACTCCGAGCCAGGGAGCAAACGCCACCTGCTGCGCCTGTGGCTGGCCCGGCAGGAGACACATCCGCTGCCCGACGGACCCGCCGAACGCCACGGCGCCCCGCACACGCGCGCCGGCATCCCGCCGCGCGACGTCATTCGCCCCCGGGCGCTGCGTCCGGCGCACACTTCACTGAGGAGGTCGGGAAGGCCGCGGCCGACACCGGGGCGACCTGCCTGATCAGCCTGATCACGGGACGGTGCGGCCGGCTGATCCTTCCGTCGGCTGCGGATGCGGTGCCGCGCGCTCACGACCTCGCGGGCTGGTCGGCGATCAGCAGCGTGATGTCCGCAGGGCGGAAGCCCAGGCGCGCGTAGATGCGGGCGACGGTGTCCTCCGCATACGCGAGGAAGACCGTGTGCACCCCGTGGTCGCGAGCGTGGGTGGCCAGAGCCGCCGTGACGGCCGCGGCCAGGCCCTGGCGGCGTGCGGTGGGGAGGGTGCCGACACCGCCGATCTCGGTGGTGCCGCCTGCCGGGTGGTAGTGGCCGGCGGCGAGCGGGGTGCCGTCCGGTACGAGGGCGGCGACGAGTCGTTTGTGCCCGGCGCGGATGCTGGGGCGGATGGTCTCGACGGTGCCGTCCGCGATCAACTTCTCGGCCTCTGCTTGCAGTTGCCTCGGCCCTGCGGAGCCCGCTGCCGTGTTCTTGGTGAAGGCCAGGCGGGGCAGGGCGAGGACTGCGGGCAGGGCCGGATCGTCCGCCGTCAGCGCACGGATCGTGACGCCGGCCGGCAGGGGCTGCGCGGGGAGCCGGTGGTGTGGGTCGAGGGCCATCAACGGGCGTTCCGCCACCGGGAGGCCGGCGGCCTCGATGTGGGCGCGCAGGGTCGGGGCGGCCTCGGCGAGCCACTCGAAGGCCTCCGGTACGCCGAGTTCACGTTGCCGGGCGCGTACGCGGTCGATGTCGGCCGAGGTGACGCTTCCGGAGCCCTCCTCGGTGGGCTGAGCGTGGTTCGGACCGCCGTAATAAGGGGTTCCCGGCTCCTTTCTCACGAACAGCCGCAGCGGGCCGTGCTCTTCGGCGTCCGCGAACAGCAGGGGCACGGTGGCGTAGTACCGCTCGATACGGGCACACAGCGAGTCGCTCATCCGGCGCATCCCGGCTCACGTCTCCCGCAGCGGCGCGTACGTCTCCGCCGACACCCCGAACGTCCAGGCGACGCCCTCCCGGGCCGTCCGGGTCCTCGGCGGGACCCGCAGCCAGTAGGTGCGCCGGGTTCCGTCCGGCTCCGGCGTGGAGTTGAGGACCTCCACCATCACGACCGCCTCGTCACCGTCCAGGTCGATCCGCCAGAGCGTGCCCGTCTCGTCCTGGTGCACGGGGCGTGCTCCGGAGTCCTCGAGGTAGCGGTCGTAGCCGTAGTACTCCAGCATCACCCGGCGCAGCTCGGCGTTCTCCTCGGCGCGGATCCGCTCCGGCGTCAGGGTGCGAAGCTCCGCGAGGAAGGCGGCCGGAACGGGCATGCCGCGCCAGGCGTACAGGGCGAAACCGTCCGGATAGGCGAGGGCCGGGCCGTGCCCACGGTCCAGGCGGCCCGCTTCGTCGCGGTGCAGGACGGCGGGGCGTTCGCACACGACCGCCACCTTGGCGAACGGCCACCACCAGCCGGCGCTCCGGCACACTTCGCCCAGCCCGTCGAGCGGCGCCCGGTCGGTGGGGAAGGCGGCGAGCCAGGGTGCGTCGTGCTGGCCCAGTACGGCGTCCAGCAGGAGCAGCCGGATCTCCGCCTCTTGGCGGGAGCGGGCCGCCCGGTCCGGCGTTCCGTCCTCCTCGGACGCACCGGGACCCGCGGCCCCGCCAGGGCCGCCCGGGGCTGTGCCGGTGAGCTCCTCCAGCACGCCTTGGCGGATGCGTTCCACGAGCGCCTGCGTGTTCTCCCACAGCACGCCGCCGGTGACCGCCCAGTGCGCCGACCAGCCCACCGCCCCCAACTCCGCGTGGAGTCGGCCGCGTTCGACCGCCCACGGAGCGGTGCGCACCGCCTCCCGGACACTGGGACCGGTGTCCTCCATGCCGCGTATCAGGGTGATCGCCTCGCGGGGCGAGCCGGCCCACACCACGCGCTCAGGCTCCGCGAGCCCGGCCCGTCGATAGGCCAGGCGGACACCCCGCTCGGCGCGCTCCCGGTCGGCGGGAGCCGTCTTCGCGGCACACGCGCGCCACAGCGCGGTCTCCTCGAACACCCCGGCCCGCGTG
Organism: Streptomyces sp. HUAS 15-9; assembly: GCF_025642155.1. NCBI lineage: Bacteria > Bacillati > Actinomycetota > Actinomycetes > Kitasatosporales > Streptomycetaceae > Streptomyces > Streptomyces qianjiangensis. Next base: position 8,247,317 of record NZ_CP106798.1, read on the forward strand.
CCGAGTTCCGCCGCGCTGTCCACGTTGCTCATCGTCTGCTCCGTCACCTTCCGCCGTACCTCGCTCAGTCCGCCACGATCCGCACGGACCCCGGCACGTACTCCCGCTGCCGGATCACCCGGTACCACCCCTTGGGCAGGGCGATCGCCGCGTGCTCCTCGTGGACCACCCGTCCGTCCTGGGGCAGATGCAGCAGCATCGGTCCGAACGGCCCCGGCTCCCGCACCAGTTCGCCCGGCCCGACGATCGCGTGCGCATGACCGGTGACCTCGCCGAGCGCCAGCACGAGCCGGCCCCGCCCGTCGCGCGGCTCCCTCGGCGCCGCGGCGACATGCGACGGCACCGCTTCCTCGGTCACGGGCACGATCAGCACGTCTCCCTGCCGGTACACGGCATGCCTCCCCTCCGGCCGGGGCACCGCGCACCGGCCTCATGCCACAGACAGTAGAAGCCGCCACTGACAACGGGCCGTACCAAGGCCCCCAGCACCCCGTTGTCAGTGCTTCTTGGTAGAACTGCGGCATCACGGAACGGACGACCCACTTTCGCCACAGGAGCAGCCGCATGACCATCGGTGACCACCTCGACGCGCTGTACCGGCTGCCTGCCCACACCTTCCCCGGCCCGGACGCCCGCACGGACGACCTGCCCGAAGCGGAGTCCGTCGCCTGGCGCATCACCAGCGACGTGTACGACGCGGACGAGGACTGGACGGAGGCCTTCGCCCGCTTCTGCGCCGCCGTCGACACCACCCGCGTACGGGCCCTGATAGTCGGTGCCTGGCAGGAGGCGTACGACACCGACCCGGACGACGTGATCGAGGCGCTGCTGGCCGCGCGGGACCGATTCCCCGCCCTGCGGGCGCTGTTCCTGGGCGACATGGTCATGGAGGAGTGCGAGATCTCCTGGATCAACCAGACCGATGTCACCCCGCTCCTCGCCGGCTTCCCGGACCTGGAGGAGTTCGGTGTGCGCGGCGGATCAGGGCTGAGCTTCCCCGCCCTGCGCCACACCGGGCTGCGCGGGCTCACCATGGAGAGCGGCGGCCTGCCCGCCGAGGTCGTCCGGGGCGTGGGCGCCAGCGACCTGCCCGCGCTGGAGCAGCTCGACCTGTGGCTGGGCACCCCCGACTACGGCGGTGACAGCGAGGCCGCCGATCTGGAGCCGATCCTGTCCGGCGCCCGGCTGCCGCGCCTGCGTCATCTGGCGCTGCGCAACAGCGAGATGCAGGACGCCGTCGCCGCCGCGGTCGCCGCCGCACCGGTCGTCGCCCGGCTGGAGGTGCTGGACCTGTCCATGGGTGTCCTCTCGGACGAGGGCGGCGCCGCCCTGCTCGCCGGTCAGCCGCTCACCCACCTCAAGCGGCTCGACCTCCACCATCACTACCTCAGCGAGCCGCTTGTGGAGCGGATACGTCAGACCCTGGAGCTCGCCGGCGTCGAAGTGGACCTCGACCGCGACGACGCCGACGAGGACCAGGACGACGACGGCACGGTGTGGCGGTACGTGGCCGTGGGCGAGTGAGCCCGAGCCCCATGAACCACTACCCCTCGTACCTCAAGCAGTTCCACGGTCTGCCCGTACACCTCTTCGACGCGGACGGTGACGGCCGTGGCCGGCCCCGTCCCGAACCCGCCTCGGTCGCATGGAAGCTGAGCGCCGACCGTCAGCACGCCTTCGAACCGCTGTGGCGGCGATTCCTCGACGAGGTCCACGCCGAGGAGGTCACCGCGCTCGTCATCGGCGCCTGGTGGCAGTCGTGGGACGAACACGGCATCGACCCCGTCCTCGACCTGCTCACGGCCGAGGCACATCGGTTCCCCCGGCTGCGCGCCCTGTTCCTCGCGGACGTCGAGTCCGAGGAGACGGAGATCTCCTGGATCCGTCAGGGGCACCTTTCCCGCGTCCTGCGCGCCTGGCCCGAACTGGAGGAGATCGGGGTGCGCGGGGCGGAGGGGCTGGTGATCGAGCCCGTGCGCCACGAGCGGCTGCGCACCCTGCGCATCGAGTCCGGGGGGATGCCCGCGCAGCCCGTCCGCGCCCTGGCCGCCTGCACGTTCCCGGCCCTGCGCCACCTGGAATTGTGGCTGGGCACCCCCGAATTCGGCGGCGAATGCGAGGCCGAGGACGTCACCGCGCTCCTCACCGCGCTGGGCCACTGCCCCGAACTGCGCCACCTGGGGGTGAAGAACAGCGACATCCAGGACGCCGTGGCCGCCGCGGTGGCCCAGGCACCGGTCGTCGCGGGCCTCACCTCGGTCGACCTCAGCATGGGCACCCTCGGGGACGAGGGCGCGGGCGCACTCCTGTCGGGCCGGCCCCTGACCCATCTGCGCGCTCTCGACCTGCGGTACAACTTCCTGAGCGACGAACTGGCCCAGCGCCTGCGCGAGACGCTGGAGCCGCACGGAGTCGACCTCGCCCTCACTCCGGCGCCCCGAAGCTCGTACAACCCCGAGGCACGCTATGTCGCCGTCGGCGAATGACCCGGGACCGCGCTTCGCGGTCGTGGGCAACCCCGAGAACCGCCGCGTCACCCTCTTCGGGGACGCGGTGCGCACGGCCGGACTCGCCGCCCCGCGCATCGTCGCCTGGACGGACGTGCTGCGCGCGGGCGGAGCCGAGTCCAGGGCCGAGTTCGGCGTCGAGTTCGGGGCCGAGGAGATCGTCCGGATCGACTCACCCGGTGAGAACGCCGAGGTCGACCGGCTGCTGCGCGGTGCCCAGGACCCCACCCGGGTCGAAGGTTCGGCACGCTGGTACACCGGGTTCATGGCCGCGCTGCGGGGGCTGCGCGGCGGCATCCGGCTCGACGACCCGACCGACCTTCCCGTGCTCTTCGACAAGCGGCGCTGCCATGCCGTGCTCGACGCGGCCGGCGTGCCGGTGCCCGACTCACCCACCTCGGGACCCAAAGCCGCACCCGTTCGTGGCTGGGACGACGTACGGGCGCTGATGCGGGAACACCGCATGCCCCGCCTGTTCGTCAAACCCGCGCACGGCTCGTCCGCTTCGGGCGTGCTCGCCGTGGAGTCGGGCGGCGGCGGCCGGATCAGGGCGACCACATCCGTGGAACGCGCGGCGGACGGCCGCCTCTACAACTCCCTCAAGGTACGCCGCTACGAACGCGAGTCGGACATCGCGGCCGTCGTCGACGCGCTCGCCCCGGACGGGCTGCATCTGGAGCGCTGGCTGCCGAAGGCCTCCCAGGACGGGCGCGCGGCCGACTTGCGCGTCGTCGTCGTGGCCGGCCGCGCCACCCACGCGGTCGTCCGCACCAGCCGCTCACCCCTGACCAATCTCCACCTCGGCGGCCGCCGGGGCGATCTCGACGCGGCCCGGCAGGCCGTCGAGGCGGCGGGCGCGCACTGGACCGATCTGCTCGACGTGTGCGAGCGGGCCGCGGCCTGCTTCCCGCGCACGCTCTGCGTCGGCGTCGATCTGCTGCCCGCCGTGGGCTGGCGCCGAGCCGCGGTGGGCGAGGTGAACGCGTTCGGCGACCTGCTGCCGCGCCTCACCGGCCTGCCCGGCAGCGGCGCCGAGGGCCTAGACACCTACGCCACCCAGGTGGCCGCCGCCCTGCGCCGCTTCGCTCCGGACCGGCCGACGGCCTCTTCGCACCACCAGTACAGAGAAGGAAACCCGCATGCCCTCGCCCGCCCCGACGCCTGAGCCGCTCCCGCCCCGGAGCGCCCCGACCACGCCTCAAGCGCCGGGTGAGCCATATGAGTCGTATGTTCCGCATGCGCCGGACATGAACGAGATCGTCGGCAGCCACGACCTCCTCCTCGTCACCCTGGACACCCTCCGCTACGACGTGGCCGCCGAACTGGCCGCGGCGGGCCGCCTGCCGAACCTGGCCCGTCACCTCCCCGGCGGCCGCTGGGAGAAGCGGCACGCCCCGGGCAGCTTCACCTACGCCTCCCACCAGGCGATCTTCGCGGGCTTCCTGCCCACCCCGGCCGCCCCCGGCCCGCATCCGCGCCTGTTCGCCGCGAGCTTCGCGGGGAGCGAGACCACCGCTCGGGGCACGTTCGTCTACGACACCCCGGATCTCGTCTCCGGCCTCGCCGAGGTGGGCTATCACACCGTGTGCATCGGAGGCGTGGGTTTCTTCAACAAGCTGGGCCCGCTGGGCTCGGTGCTGCCCGGCCTGTTCCACGAGTCCCACTGGGCACCGGAGTTCGGCGTCACCGACCCCGACTCCTTCGGGAACCAAGTGGCCCGCGCCGAACGCGTCGTACGGGAACTGCCCACAGAAAAACGACTGTTCCTCTTCGTCAACGTGTCCGCCCTGCACCAGCCGAACTGGTTCCACCTGCCCGGCGCGACCCGCGAGGCCGGCGACACCCGCGCCACGCACGCCGCCGCCCTGGAATACGTGGACCGACACATCGGACGGCTCTTCGCCGCCGCGAGCAGCAGACGCCGCTGCTTCGCCGTCGTCTGTTCCGACCACGGCACCGCCTACGGCGACGACGGATACACCGGCCACCGCCTCGGCCACGAGTCCGTCTGGACCGTGCCCTACGCCCAGTTCTTCCTGGACCCCGCATCCCGCCCGACGGAGGCCGCCCGATGACCACCGCCGAGCTGACGACGGCAACCAGCCCCTACCAGAGCTATGTCTACGCCTACCCCCACAAGACCGCCTACCGCCGACTCCACGACCGCCCCCTGCTGAACACCCTCTGGGCGGCCGAGCCCAAGGACACCCTCTCCCTCTACCTCCACATCCCCTTCTGCGAAGTCCGCTGCGGTTTCTGCAACCTCTTCACCCGCATTGGCGCCACCGACGGCCTGACCGGCGCCTACCTGGACGCGCTGGAGCGCCAGGCGGGGGCCGTACGGGAAGCGCTCGGGGACACGGACGAGGTCCGGTTCGCCACGGCGGCCTTCGGCGGCGGCACCCCGACCTTCCTCACCGCCCCGAGCTCGAGCGGCTGTGTGACATCGCCGAACACCGCATGGGCGCCGACCTGCGCGCCGTCCCGCTGTCGGTCGAGGCCTCCCCGGCCACCGCCACGGCCGACCGGCTCACGGTCCTCGCCGAGCGCGGCACCACCCGGCTGAGCCTGGGCGTACAGAGCTTCGTCGACTCCGAGGCCCGTGCCGCCGTACGCCCGCAGCGCCGCGCCGACGTGGAGTCGGCCCTCGCCCGCATCCGTGACGCCGGCATCCCCGTCCTCAACATCGACCTCATCTACGGCATCGACGGCCAGACGGAACGGACCTGGCTGCATTCCCTCGACGCGGCCCTCGCCTGGCGACCCGAGGAGCTCTACCTCTACCCCCTCTACGTCCGCCCCCTGACCGGCCTGGGCCGACGCGGTAGCGGCCCCGACCCCGCCTGGGACGAACAGCGGCTGCGCCTGTATCGCGCAGGCCACGACCACCTCCTCGCGCACGGCTACAACCAGCAGTCCATGCGCATGTTCCGCCGCACCGACGCCCCGCCCCAGGGCGCCGACGACCACGCCTGCCAGACCGACGGGATGATCGGCCTGGGCTGCGGTGCCCGCTCCTACACGGCCCGTCTGCACTATTCCTTCGACTACGCCGTGGACATGCACCAGATACGCGCGATCATCGACGACTACGTCTCCCGCCCGGCCGCCGACTTGGCCCACGCCGAGTACGGCCGCCCCATCGACACCGACGAGGCCCGCCGCCGTCACCTCCTGCAGTCCCTGCTCCAGGCCGAGGGCCTGTGCCCCGACGACTACCGCGCCCGCTTCGGGGCCGCCCCCGCCGACCACTTCGGCCCCGAACTCACCCGCTTCGCCGACCGCGGCTGGCTGACCGACGACGGCACCACGCTCAGGCTCACCCCCGAGGGACTCGCCCACTCCGACGCGATCGGCCCCGACCTGTTCTCCCCGGCGGTCCGGGCCGCCATGGCCGCCTACGAGAGGAAGTGACCGGCCCGCCATGGACCTCACCCTCCTCTACCGGGGCCCCCTCGCCTCCTGCGACTACGACTGCCCGTACTGTCCCTTCGCCAAGCGTCGCGACACCGGCGCCCAACTGCGCGTGGACCGCGCCTCCTTGGAGCGCTTCGCGGCCTGGGCCCGGCGGCAGACCGGCGACCGCCTGTCCCTCCTGTTCACCCCGTGGGGAGAGGGCCTGGTCCGCTCCTGGTACCGGCGCACCCTCGCCGACCTGTCCCACCTGCCGCACATCCGGCGCGTGGCGATCCAGACCAACCTCAGCTGCCGTACCGACTGGCTCGCCGAGGCCGACCCCGACACGCTGGCCCTGTGGTGCACCTACCACCCCGGACAGACCCCGTACGACCGCTTCCTCACCAAATGCCACGAACTGACCGCGTACGGCATCCGCTTCAGCGTCGGCATCGTCGGCCTGGTTGACCATCTCGACGCGGCCCGGCGCCTGCGCGCCGACCTGCCCGAGCACGTCTACCTGTGGGTCAACGCCGCCGAGGGACACACCTACACCGACGCGGAGGCCGCCCGGTGGACGGGCCTGGACCCACTCTTCCCGTACAGCCGGCACCCGCACACCAGCGCGGGACTGCCCTGCCGCACCGGCGACTCCGTGATCTCCGTCGACGGCGAAGGCACCGTCCGCCGCTGCCACTTCGTACCCACCCCGCTGGGCAACCTCTACGACGGCTCCTACCGCGCCGCCCTGCGCCCCCGCCCCTGCCCACTCGCCACCTGCGACTGCCACATCGGCTATGTGCACCTGGAGACGCTGCCCCTGTACGACGTCTTCGCGGGCGGCGTCCTGGAACGCGTCCCGGCCATGGCCCCAGCGACCCCGATCCTCCACCCGTCACACGTGACGGGGAGTTGACGGGACGCTCGCTCCGCCGGGCCACCCGGTGGGAGAGGAAGATCACGCCTGGTGGACGCGGTCTTGGCCATGCTCCCGACTCGCGGTACCGTCGGTGCGATATCGACGACGGCGAGACGGAAGCCGGTGGGAATCCGGCACGGTCGCGCCACTGTATGCGAGAGGCCCCTGGGGCGTTTCGTGAGTCAGACCCGTGGCCGTCGTCCAGTGCACCACCGAGATGGGACGCGAACTCCCAGAGGAGGCCCTGCCATGGCGCAGACCGTCGCCCAGCCGACAGCCACCACCCCCGTCGTTCCCGCCACGCTGCCGCTGAAGGCGATAGCACCCTGGGCGGTCTTCTTCGGCATCCTGATGCTGGTCCTGCTGTACTTCGTCGGCGCCGAGCAGGGCGCCACCTCCGTGTTCAACGGCACGGACGTCCACGAGTGGGTGCACGACGCCCGCCATCTGCTCGGCTTCCCCTGCCACTGACGCGAGGGGCGCCGCACAACCATGAACTCCACAACCGTAAGAAACCTCCTCGTGCGGGGCATGCTCGCCGGCCTGGCCGCCGGCGTGCTCGCCCTCGTCGTCGCCTACTTCCTCGGTGAGCCGAGTGTCGGCAACGCGATCAGCTTCGAGGAGGCGCACTCCCACGAGCACGAGATGGAGGTCGTCTCCCGCTCCCTGCAGTCCACCGCCGGACTCGCCACCGGCGTCCTGGTCTATGGGGTCGCCTTCGGCGGCATCGCGGCGCTCGCGTTCTGCTTCGCGCTCGGCCGCGTCGGCCGGTTCAGCCCCCGGGCGACCGCGCTGCTGCTGTCCGGCTGCGCACTGCTGGCCGTGTACGTCGTGCCGTTCCTCAAGTACCCGGCCAATCCGCCCTCCGTGGGTGATCCCGACACCATCGGCAAGCGGACGACTCTGTACTTCCTGATGATGGCGCTCAGCGTGCTCCTCGCGATCGCCGCCACCATCCTGGGCAAGCGGCTCGCGCCCTCGCTGGGCACCTGGTACGCGACCGTCACGGCGGTGGCGGCCTTCGCCGTCGTCATCGGGCTCGCGTTCGCGTTCCTGCCCGTCATCAACGAGGTGCCGAAGGACTTCCCGGCCACCCTGCTGTGGCGGTTCCGGCTCTCCGCGCTGGCCATCCAGACGGTGCTGTGGGGCGGATTCGGCCTCGTCTTCGGCGAGTTGGCCGAGCGGATGCTCAATCCCAAGCCCGCGGCAGCCTCGTCCGGGCGGGCGGTTCCAGCCGCGCACTGATCCCTTCAGGACACACCTTCAGGACACAAGAGGGCCCTTCGGAACCGGCGGATTCAAGGGGCCCTCTCGCGTTCTCGGGACACCGACGGAGGCGACGAGCGGAGGAGCCCGTTGGCCAGACGTCAAGCCGGGGTCGTAGCGCCCGCACGCCCGCCGTCCTGGCAAGATGGCGGCATGGAACGTGTGCTTGGCATCGGTGGTTACTTCATGCGGGCCACCGACCCTGCGGCCCTGAGCGCGTGGTACCGCGACTGCCTGGGCCTGGACGCCGATGAGCACGGCCTGTGGCGTCAGGGAGCCGGGCCGACGGTGTTCGCGCCGTTCGAGTCCGAGACCGACTACTTCGGGTCCCGCGCCCAGCAGACCATGCTCAACTTCCGGGTCCGCGACCTGGACGCGATGCTCGCGCAACTGCGCGCCAAGGGAGCGGACGTGGCCGACGAGACGCAGGACATGGAGGGCGTCGGCCGATTCGGCTGGGTCACCGACCCCGAGGGCAACCGAATCGAACTGTGGCAGCCCGCCTGACCGGGCCTTCACACCGGCGGTGACCATCGCCTCCGCCGAGTGGGGAGGCATCCGCAGCACTTTGACCCCGCTCGAGGACCGCGACCTCCAGTAGGGAGTCGGGGGCCGCCGTTCGGCAGGTCGACCGTTCACGGCTATTGACTCCGCGTGCAACAGTGGCGATCCTCGTCGGCATGTCTTGCGCGGGTCATGTCAAGTCGGGTGGGGGTCTGCGGACCTTGGACCACGGCCCGGCTCGTCGGCCGTGCTTCCCCCCGACCGAGGGACGTGGTGTGTGACCGTGACCGGACGCCCGTACCGCAGACGCAAAGACGTCACCGTCGTCTCGCTGCTCCTCCTCGTACTGGCCGCAGTCCTCGGCCCCACCCCGAGTTCGGCGGCCGGCAACCACTGGTGGGATCCGACCGCACGACCCACGCCGGACTCCCAGATCAATGTCACCGGCGAGCCGTTCACCGGCACCGACGCCAAGGGCGAGGTACGCGGGTTCGTCGACGCCCACGACCACCTGTTCGCCAACGAGGCCTTCGGCGGGCGGCTCATCTGCGGCAAGACCTTCTCCGAGGCCGGGATCGCCGACGCCCTCAAGGACTGCCCCGAGCACTACCCCGACGGCTCCCTCGCGATCTTCGACTTCATCACCAAGGGTGGTGACGGCAGACACGACCCGGTCGGCTGGCCCACGTTCAAGGACTGGCCGGCCCACGACTCGCTGACCCACCAGCAGAACTACTACGCCTGGGTGGAACGCGCCTGGCGCGGCGGCCAGCGGGTGCTCGTCAACGACCTCGTCACCAACGGTGTCATCTGCTCGGTCTACTTCTTCAAGGACCGCAGCTGCGACGAGATGACGTCGATCCGACTGCAGGCGAGGATGACGTACGACCTGCAGGCCTACATCGACAAGATGTACGGCGGCCCGGGCAAGGGCTGGTTCAGGATCGTCACCGACAGTGCGCAGGCCCGGGACGTCATCAAGCAGGGCAAGCTGGCGGTCATCCTGGGAGTGGAGACCTCCGAACCCTTCGGCTGCAAGCAGATCCTGGACATCTCCCAGTGCAGCAAGGCGGACATCGACGCCGGTCTGGACGAGTTGTACTCGCTGGGCGTGCGCAGCATGTTCCTGTGCCACAAGTTCGACAACGCGCTGTGCGGGGTCCGCTTCGACTCCGGCAGCCTCGGAACGGCCATCAATGTCGGGCAGTTCCTGTCCACCGGCACCTTCTGGAAGACCGAGAAGTGCACCGGCCCCCAGCACGACAACCCCATCGGCTCGGCCGCGGCGCCCGGCGCCGAGGCGAAACTCCCGGCGGGCGTGAGCGTCCCCTCGTACGCCTCGGACGCGCAGTGCAACGTCCGCGGGCTCACCGACCTCGGTGAGTACGCCGTGCGCGGCATGATGAAACGCAAGATGATGCTGGAGATCGACCACATGAGCGTCAAGGCCGTCGGCCGCGCGCTCGACATCTTCGAGTCGGAGGCGTACCCCGGCGTCATCTCCTCGCACAGCTGGATGGACCTGAACTGGACCGAACGGGTCTACGGTCTCGGCGGATTCATCGCCCAGTACATGCACGGCTCCGAGGGCTTCGTGGCCGAGGCGGACCGCACGAAGGCGCTGCGGGACAAGTACGACGTCGGCTACGGCTACGGCACCGACATGAACGGCGTCGGCGGCTGGCCGGGACCCCGCGGCGCGGATGCCCCCAACAAGGTCGTGTACCCCTTCCGCAGTGTCGACGGCGGCTCAGTCATCGACCGGCAGACCACAGGTCAGCGCACCTGGGACCTGAACACCGACGGGGCCGCGCACTACGGGCTCGTCCCGGACTGGATCGAGGACATCCGGCTCGTCGGCGGCCAGGACGTGGTGAAGGACCTCTTCCGCGGTGCCGAGTCCTACCTCCACACCTGGGGAGCCACCGAGCGGCACCAGGCCGGGGTCAACCTCGCCAAGGGCGCCGGGGCCACGGCCAGTTCGACGGAGTGGAACCCGTTCACGAGCTATGCGCCGGGCCGGGCCGTGGACGGATCCCGGGACACCCGCTGGGCCAGCGGCTGGAGCGACGACCAGTGGCTGCGCATCGACCTGGGCTCCACCGACCGGGTCGGTCGCGTCACGCTCGACTGGGAACGCGCGTACGGGAAGTCGTACCGTATCGAGCTCTCCACCGACGGCGCGCACTGGCAGACCGCCTGGTCCACCACCTCCGGCGACGGCGGCCTGGACACCGCGCTGTTCGCCGGCACACCGGCCCGCTACGTCCGCATCCAGGGCGTGGAACGCGGGACCGGCTGGGGCTACTCGCTCCACGAGGTCGGCGTCTACAGCTCCTGACCGCGGCGTGCCCGGCCTGCCTGCCCACTGCGGGCGGGCAGACCGGGCACGGCTGCTACGGAACGTGTCCGATCTGCGTGGAAAACGCTTGGACTGTGCGGGCCCCGTTGCGGGACACTGCGATTCCTGGCCCGCCCCGTACTGACACTTCGGCGTTTCCACGCATATGCGTGGGGGCGCCCTCGTTGTGCCCACGCGTCGCAGGACGACCGACCGAGGGCACTTCCCGAACGACAGCTCCGCACGGCTGCCGAGGCAAAGGCAGCTCACGGAAGCAGCACGTGGCAGGCCGCCCTACGACACCTACAGGGTTGGGATGGGATCGCCCGAATCACGTGAGGCTCCTCCGCGCAGGGGCTCGGTGCTTCTCGCACTGCGCTATTACGGACGGGAGTTGGCCCGGCTCCGGCGATGGACGGTGCCCGCCATGCTGCTGCCGGCGCTGGGCAACATCGGCATCAACTACCTGGCGCCCTTGGTCGTTGCCAAGCTCGTCGGACGCATCGCCGACGACAGCGACATCGCGATGAGTTCGACGCTGACCTACGTCTTCGTCTTCGCCGGCGTACTGCTGCTCTCTGAGGCGCTGTGGCGCATCGGCCTGCACTGCCTCAACCGCTGCGACGCGCTGGGCATCGAGCACATGTACGTCATCGGTATGGACGAGCTGTTCGCCAAGGACGCCGCGTTCTTCCACGACAACTTCGCCGGCTCGCTGACCAAGCGGGTCCTGAGTTTCGCCTCCCGCTTCGAGGAGTTCGTCGACACACTGACGTTCCAGATCGTGGGCAGCCTGGTACCACTGCTGTTCGGATCGGTGGTGCTGTGGCGCTACGAGCCGATGCTGGTCGTCGGGCTGCTGGTGATGATCGCGCTGACCGGGACGTGCGTCGTGCCCCTGATCCGCCGCCGCCAGGCGCTCGTCGACCAGCGCGAGGCGGCGATCGCCCGGGTGTCGGGCCATGTCGCCGACAGCCTGATGAACATGGACACGGTCCGGGCCTTCGCCGCGGAGGAACGCGAGGCCGCCGAACACCGCTCCCGTGTCGCCGAGTCGAGGCGGCTCACCCTGCGATCGTGGGACTACGGCAACCTGCGCATCGACACGCTGGTCGCGCCGATGTCCGTGCTGACCAATGCGCTGGGCCTGCTGCTCGCGATCGTGCTCGGCGGAGGCAGCCACGGCGTGGAGGCGGTCGTCGTCGCCTTCACGTACTACACCAACGCGACACGGATCATGTTCGAGTTCAACCAGATCTACCGCCGACTGGAGAGCTCCATGACGGAGGCCGCGCAGTTCACCGAACTGCTGATGGAGCCGCCGACCGTGCTCGACTCGGCGACGCCGGAGCCGCTGCTGCGCGCCGCCGCCGACGTCCGCTTCGAGAAGGTGACCTTCGCCCATGGCGGCGCGAAGCCCCTCTTCGAGGGACTCGACCTGGACGTGCCGAGCGGGGCGAAGATCGGACTCGTCGGCCGGTCGGGCGGGGGAAAGACCACGCTCACCCGGCTGTTGCTGCGGATGACCGACATCGACGGCGGCCGCATCGTGATCGGAGGACAGGACATCGCCAGACTGCGCCAGGCCGATCTGCGCAGTCTGATCGCCTATGTGCCGCAGGATCCGGCGATGTTCCACCGGACCCTGCGGGACAACATCGCGTTCGCCCGGCCGGACGCCACCGACGCCGAGATCCGGCGTGCGGCGGAGGCGGCGCACGTCACGGAGTTCGCCGATGCGCTGCCCGACGGCTTCGGGACCATGGTGGGGGAGCGCGGCGTCAAGCTGTCCGGCGGGCAGCGCCAACGGGTGGCCCTCGCCAGGGCGATCCTGCGGGACGCGCCGATCCTGCTGCTCGACGAGGCGACCAGCGCCCTGGACTCCGAGAGCGAGATCCTGATCCAGGAGGCGCTGTGGCGGCTCATGGACGGGCGGACGGCGCTCGTGGTGGCACACCGCCTGAGCACGGTCGCCACCATGGACCGACTGATCGTCCTGGACCGCGGACGGATCGTCGAGCAGGGCACGCACCAGGAACTGCTCGCGACGGACGGCACCTACGCGAAGCTGTGGCAGCACCAGTCGGGGGGCTTCCTCGACGACAGCCCGGCACGGGCCGACCTGCACTGAAACACCGAGGGACGGGGGACGGGGAACATGCGCGAGGGCGGACTCGACAGTCGGCTCGTGTCGGCGGTCCGGGCAGGGGATGCCGAGGCGGTGCGCGCCCTGCTGGACGAGGGCGCGGATCCGAACACGGCGGACACGGACGGGCTGCCGGTGCTGTGCGTTGCGGTGGCGGCGTACGACGCACCCGTTGCCGAGGCGTTGGTGGAGGGCGGCGCCGACCCGGACCGGACGCTGCCGGACGGGACCAATGCGCTGTGGCGTGCCGTTGACGGCGGTTCGCCCGCGGTCTTCTCCGCGGTCCTGGGCAAGGAGCCCCGGCTGCGCCTTCCGGAGGCCGACCGGGAACGACTTCTCGCCCTGGCCCGAGCCTGGTACGAGACGGGTGCGGCCGAGGAACTGCGGCGCAGGACAGGCGTGTTCGGTGCCGCGGCGACGGTCCGTGTTCAGGACGACGAGTACGACCACGTCGATCAGGTCTCGCTCGGCGGACGCGTCGTACGGGCCGGGCACGGAGCCATTCTGACCTCGCTGGAGTGGGCCTTCCGCGTCCTGACGCCCGTCGACGAACTCGTCACCCGTGCCGTCCGTCAGCCGGACGAGATCCATGTGGACTGGTCGGCGGCCTACTGGATTCTCACCGAGCGCCGCAGCTTCGAGACCTGGTCGGCGGTGGTGGCCCATCGCCACCATCCTGACCAGGCGCACCGCCGGTTCGTGGTGGATTTCCTGCGCAGGCGAAGCCTGCTGGGCAACAGTCCCTACTACGCGAAGAAGGAGCGGGAATTGCTGGCAGTCTGGGCGGCCGAAGAGACCGACGGCGAGATGCTCGCCAAGGTCCTCGCGGCCTTCACCCAGTACGAGCATGCCGACCAGGAGGCCCTCGGCCTGCGCTACACCGACCATCCCGACCCCCGCGTGCGACGCGAAGTGCCCTATGCCCTGTTCACGTACGGAGTTCCCCATACGTCCGAGGCCAGGAGCGCGTTGATCACGCTCATGCGTGACCCGGACGCCGAGGTACGGGCCGCGGCGTGCACGGCAGGCATGCATGTTGCCGCGCGCCATACGGAGATCACTCAAGCAGTGCTCCTGCTGGCCGAGGACCCGGACGCCGACACACGGGCTGCGGCGGCCGCGGCACTGGCCGTTTCACGGGACGGTGCGCCGGCCGTCGCCGATGCCTTGGTGGCATTGAGTCACGAGGAGAGCCGACTCGCGCGCCTGGAGGCCGCCTACGGCCTCGCCCTGCGCGACGATCCGCGCACCGCCGGGGCGGTCGAGCGGCTCGGGCCGCTCGGTGCCGACTTCGAGCACGACCACCGCGCCGACGTGATCTGGCGGTGGCGACGGCGTCAGGAGGACGGCGACGCCATGACACCGCCGGCATCGTGAGGTGCCGCTGGATCTGGGGCGCCCAGTTCGCGCAGGATGTCGAAGGCGCGCAGCAGCGGTGCCGGGCCCGAGTCCTCGATGCCCGAGGCACGGCGTGCGCGGCGGGTCCGTAGTACCGCTCGCACCGCCGACAGGGCTCCGCACGCGATCACGGCTGCCCTGAGGTCGGCGTCGGGCGTGTCCGGCGGCAGACGGCGCAGCACCAGAGCCGTCAGGAGCTCCTCGAAGTCCGAGAAGGCCTGTACGAGCCGTGTCGTGACGACGTTCTCGATGTCCTCCAGCGGGTGGCTGAGAGCGGTCAGCGTGGACGCGGCGAACGGCTTCGCGGCCGCCAGCAGGGCGTTGCACACCGCGTCCAGCGGATCCTCGTCGGCGGGCCGCTCGGCCAGGGCGTTCTCGACATATGCGAACAGTTCGACGCCGCCCGGCAGCAGCAGCGCCTCCTTGCTGTCGAAGTAGCGGAAGAACGTCCGCACGGAGACGTTCGCGTAAGCGGCGATGTCCGCGACGGTGGTGCCTTCGAAGCCACGCTCCTTGAACAGGCGCGCACCGCCTTCGAGCAGCAGGCGCCGCGTCTCCTCCTTCTTGCGTTCACGCAGTCCCGCGGGGGCGTTCTCACTCGGCATGTCAGGAAGCCTCCGACATGGTGTCCCGGCTGTCAATTGACACGCGTGTCATGAACAACGAGTGGGGTGCGTGCCGGGTCGCCGACGTCCGGCGGAGTGCGTACGGGGTCCCCGACGCACATGTGCCCATGATGCCAATTGTCATGCGTGCCACTTTGTCTCTAGAGTTCGTGTCACTCGTGACACTTTCCTTGGGAGACCACCGTGCCCCGACCCCAGCAACCGTTCCTGGAACCGGCTGAACCGGCTGAACCGGCGGACGCCGACCGGCACCGGCAGACCACCGAGGTTCCCGCTGCCCGATCCGGGCTCGGTCGCCTCGGGGCTCTCTGTGCCCGGCGCCCGGTGACGGTGATCGCCCTCTGGCTGCTCGTCCTGGCCGCCGCCCTCGCGGGACGCCATATCGCCTCGCCCACCTTCAGCGACCAGGTCAGCCTGCCCGGCACCACCTCCCACACCGGCGCCGACCTGCTCGCCACCTCGATGCCCGAAGCCGGCCGGCCCAACGGCAAGGTGGTCTTCCACACCGACTCCGGCACCGTGGCCGGGCAGCGGTCCGCACTGGACCGGACGCTGACGGACCTGCGCGACCTCCCGCACGTCACTTCGGTCTCCGCGCCGGTGACCAGCGGCGACGGACGCACGGCCTACACCGCGGTCTCCTTCGACCGGCAGCTCAAGGACCTCGGCCACGCCTACACCGCCCAACTGGACACCGCCACCGAGCCGGCCCGGGCGGCGGGGCTCGGTGTCGCATACGGCGGTGACCTCGAACAGGTCGTCCGAACCCCCGCCAACGACAAGCTGAGCGAGATCGTCGGCATGGTCACCGCTCTCGCGATCCTGCTGCTCGCCTTCGGCAGCGTCCTCGCCGCCCTGCTGCCCCTGGTGACCGCGCTGATCAGCGTCGGTGTGGGCCTGGGCGTCGTCGGCATCGTCGCCGCCACCACGTCCTTCGCGACGTCCGCCACCACACTGGCCACCATGATCGGACTGGGCGTGGGCATCGACTACGCCCTGTTCCTGACCACCCGCTTCCGACAGGACCTCATCGACGGCCACGGCCCGGTCGAGGCCGCCGCCCGCACCGCACGCACCAGCGGACGTGCCGTTCTCGTGGCGGCGGTGACCGTCGCCGTCGCGATGCTCAGTCTCTACGCGTGCGGGTTGACTTTCATCGGCAAGCTCGGCCTCGCGGCCACCGTCGCCGTGATCGTCACCGCTGCCGCCGCCCTCACTCTGGTGCCGGCGGCACTGGGCCTGGTCGGCCGGTACATCGACCGGGCGCGTCTGCGCCGCCGCCCGGTCGCCGAGCGCGCGGGCGAACGCGACGGCTGGCACCGCTACGCGGAACTGGTCGCCCGGCGGCCCTGGACGTTTCTCGCCGTCGGTCTCGCCGTGCTCACCGTCTGCGCGGCGCCGCTGATGTCGATGCGCCTCGGGCATGTCGACGCCGGCGCGGACCGGCCGGGCAGCAGCACCCGTACCGCGTACGACTGGATCGCGGACGCGCCCGGTCGAGGCTTCGGACCGGGTGCGAACGGCCAGGTCGTCACCGTCGTCGACCTCCGCCACACGGACACGTCGACCGACCGCATCGCCGACGACGTCACGCGGGCCCTGAAGGACACGCGGGGAGTGGCGTCGTACACCTCCGTCCGGCCGAGCGGCGACGGCCGGATCCTCGTCACCACCCTGACGCCGACCACGGGTCCGCAGGACGCCGCCACCGGCGCCCTGCTCGAGACCCTGTCCGCGCAGACACTGCCGAAAGCCCTCGACGGTACCGGCGCCCGCGCCTACCTCACCGGCACCGTGGCGGGCCAGGCCGACTTCCGCAGCACGGTCAGCGAGCGGCTGCCGATCGTCATCGGCATCGTCCTGGTCCTCGCCTTCCTGCTGCTCATGGCGGTCTTCCGCAGCGTGGTGATCCCGCTCAAGGCCGTCTTCCTGAACCTGTTCACGACCGCCGCGTCCTACGGCGTCCTGGTCGCCGTCTTCCAGTGGGGCCGGGGCGACTTTCTGCTGGGCCTGTCGGAGCCGGTGCCGATCGAGTCGTACGTGCCGATGATGATGTTCGCGATCGTCTTCGGGCTCTCCATGGACTACGAGATCTTCCTGCTCTCCCGGATCGCCGAGACCTGGCAGCGCACGCGGGACAACCGGCTCGCGGTCGGCGAGGGGCTGTCCGCGACTGCGCGGGTGATCTCCAGTGCTGCCTTCATCATGACGGCGGTGTTCCTGTCCTTCACCGCCTCGCCGACCGTGGTTGTGAAGATGCTCGCCCTGGGGCTGGCGATCAGTGTGATCCTGGATGCGACCGTGGTCCGCCTGATCCTGGTGCCGTCCGCCATGTTCCTTATGGGGCGGGCCAATTGGTGGATGCCCCGCCGCCTCGACCGCGTGCTTCCGCGCCTGCACGCCTGACCTTGGGCCGGTCGCCGCGTCATTGCCCGCCCGCCTGCACGCCCGCCCGCCGTCCCGTCCGATCCCGACCCGACCGAACCGGAGTACGTGACCTTGAACCGTCGTAGGAAGACCATCATCGCTCTCGCGGGCGCCGCCGCCGTGGCCGTAGCCGTCTGCGCCACGAATCTGGTGGTCGAGCACCAGGCCGAACAACGGGTGGCCGAGGTGGCGAGCTGCCGGCTGAAGCCGCGTGGGCCGGTACAGGCCGACCTCACCACCCCCCTTGCCGGGCTTCGGGCCCTCGGCGGTGACGTCGGTGACGTCGATGTCCATGCCGAAGGGGTGCGGCGCCAGGACGTCGTGATGGACGTCGCCGTCTCCCTGAAGGGCGTCACGACGGACGGCGCCAGCGACGGCGGCACCGCCGACGCCACCATCGGCTACGACCAGCTCGACCGGCACATGGGCTCGCTGGGCGACGGGCTGACACCGGGCGGCCGGGACGGCGACCTCACCCTCAGCGGAAGCGTCGGCAGCCTGGGCCTGCCCGTCACCGTCGTCGCGAAGCTGTCGACCCGGACGAACGCGGTCACCATCACCCCGACAACCGTGACGGTCCTCGGGCGCAGCGTCCCGGTCGACGATCTGACCGCCCTGCCGGCCGCCGCCCGCCTGAAGAACGAGCTGAAGCCACGCACCGTCGCCGTCACCGGACTGCCCCGGGGTGTCGCCCTGACATCGGCGCACGCCGGGGACGACGGCTTGGTCCTGGACTTCTCGATAGCGCGCCGGACGGCTCAGGGCACGAGCAACCGTTCCAAGGCCGGCTGCGCGGCGGCGTGACCCGCCCGGCCGGCCCGGAGATCGTTTGAATAAGTCAGGAAAAAATGACGCTATCCAAACACTTGACCGACTCCAGAAAAGAGTTACGTTTTCAGCAGTGCTTATGTCCGTTTCTCGAAGGCGCCCCCATGTACCGCGCAGTTTCCCCCGAGCCCCTGTCGGCGGCGGGGGTGGAATCGTTCGTGGCCGGACCCTGGGCGCTCCCCTGGTCCTCGACGGCTTGCGCCCGGGCGCGGTCGGCCATGCGTGACGTGCTCCCTCGATGGGGCCTCGCCGGACTCGTCCCGACCGCCGAACTGCTGGTCAGCGAGCTGGTGTGCAATGCGCTACGGCATGCCGTCGGCCCGCTGAGCCTCACGCTCGAGCGCGTGTCGGCGGTGCGCTGCGTGGTCACCGACGGCTCTTCGGACCTTCCCCGCCCGACCGACGCCGATGTCGAGGACGAGAGCGGCCGCGGACTCACGCTCGTGGACACGCTGGCCGCGCGCTGGGGCTGCGAGCCTGGGCCGGTGGGCAAGAGCGTGTGGTTCGAGCTCTCCGCGGACGTGGACCCACCTCGGGTGGGCGGAAGCGACGCCCCGGACTGCCCGCAGGCGGCTGGGACCGGAAGGTCGGGGTGACATGACAGCCGCGGCGGAGGCCGAGGAGCCGATGGCACTGGCCGCGGCGCGATTGCGGTCGGCAGGGATGCGGGTGACCGCTCCGCGGATGGCGATGCTGATGGCCGTCCACGAGTCGGCCGGCCACCTCGACGCCGACACCCTGCGCGAGCGCGCCCAACGGGTCACCGGCCGGCTGTCCCTGCAGGCCACCTACAACGTGCTGCGCGCCCTCACCGACGCCGGACTGGTCCGCTGCACTCAGATCGCCGGCCACCCCGCGCGCTACGAGACCGAACGCCACGACAATCACCACCACTTCGTGTGCCGCCACTGCGGCCACATCCGCGACGTCAAGTGCGCGAAAGGCGCGGCCCCTTGCATGGACCCGCAACTGCCCGAGGAGTACGACACACAAGAGGCCGCGGTGACGTTCTGGGGCCTGTGCCCCGGCTGCCGGGACTAGACACGCTCCAGATACGCCCCCGTGATCGCCAGGGCCGCCGCCATGATGCTCAGCTGCGGATTCACCTCGGGGCAGCCGGGGAGTACGGCCGCGTCCGCGATCAACACCCCTTGGATGCCGCGCAGTTGTCCGTTCGCGTCCGCCGGGAAGCGCTGTGGGTCCGCTCCCGCGGCCACCGTGCCCGTGGGGTGGTAGGCCGAGAGGTGGAGCTGGCGGGCACTCGTGTCGGCGAGGACGGTGTCCAGTTCCGTGAGGGTGTGTACCCGGGGCGTCCTGGGGACGCCGGTGAGTACCTCCTCGGCGCCCGCGGCGAACAGGAGCTCGCCCATGGCGCGTACCGCCCGCAGCAGACGGCCGGCGTCGCGGTCGTCGAGGTCGTAGCGGAGCAGGGTGCGGTCACGGCCGTGGACACGGCCCGACGGCCGGTCGGCGATCATCGCGCCGAGGGTGGCGAGTCGGTCGGCGCCCTCCAGTTCGCGGCGCAGCTCGGCGCCCAGCCCGGGCAGCACGAACGAGCCCATGCCGGGCGGGGTGGCGGTGGCCTCGATGAGGACCCCCGCGCCGTGATGCTCCTCCACGCCGACGCTCTGCAGCACGCCCTCCCAGGCGGTGACCGGTTCGGCGAAGCGCCCGGCGACGCTCGTGGCCGGGTGCACGCTGAGGTTGCGGCCGAGCCGGGGGTGTCCGCCCAGGCCCGAACGGCGCAACAACGACGGTGACTGCAGCGCGCCCGCGGCGACGACGACCAACGGGGCGAGGATCTCGAAGGGGTCATCGTCGCGGCGTACGCGCACGCCTGCCGCACGCGACCCCCCGGGCCGGTCCCGGTCGACGAGGACGCGCTCAACCCGCGCACCGGTCACGATGCGGGCACCGGCGGCGCAGGCGTCGGGCAGCACGGACAGCTGCACGCTCTGCTTGGCACCGGTCGGACAGCCCACGACACACTGGCAAGACCCCTTGCACCCGGGCGCGTTGCGACGCAGGGGCGCGGCACGCCAGCCGAGCGTATGTGCCCCGGTGAGCGCGAGGCTGCCGTTGTTGCCGAGGACGTCCACGGGCTGGGTGGCCACGCGCAGGGAACGCTCGACCTCGTCGAGGCGACCACCGAAGTCGTCGGCGAGGGCGAAGCCGAAGTCCTTGCTCCAGCGGGCCAGGACATGGTCCGGAGTGCGGTAGCAGGTACCGGAGTTGACGACCGTCGTACCACCGACGGCTCGGCCGACCGGTAGCAGTAGCGGAGGGCGGCCGACAGCGATGGTCGCTCCGCCGTCCCGGTAGAGCTCCGTGAACCGCTCCAGGGGCGTGCGCCGTCCGAACCACTCGGTGGAGTAGTGCTCGCCCTCTTCCAGGACGACGACGTCGAGCCCGGCCCGGGCCAGGGTCCGCGCGGCCATGGCTCCGCCCGCCCCCGAACCTATGACGACGGCGTCGGCGGTGGAGCGCGCGGGCCATGCGTGTGCGGACGTGCAGTCGAGCGGAGGGTCCTGGCGGGTGAGGCCGGGGGCAGTGGGGCCGTCGTGGAGCATCCGCTCCGTGCCGGCCGCGAGGAGGACGGGTACCTTGAGCACGTCCAGGAGCGGGCGCAGCGACGGCCGTGCGTCGAGTCCCCGGAGCACGGACTCGCGCTCGTGAGGCGTGAGCGTGGCCAGTGCGCGCCCGGTCCGGGCCAGCGCGTAGACGTCCAGGCCGCGCGCAGCCGCCCGTAGACCGGCCCGGGCGGGAAGCGGCATCGAGGCGAGGACCGTCTCCAGCCTCGCGGGGACGCGTGCGGTCCAGTCCGAGGTGCCTTCGTCGGCGATCAGGGCGGCCACTAGGCCGTCGAGGCTCATCGGGTGCCCACCTCCGCGTGGGCCGTGCCGTCGAGCGTCCACTCGGCCTCGGTGCGCCAGCCGCCGAGCCACCAGCGTTCCAGCAGGATGTGTGCGTCGGCGCGCTCGCTGTTGCGGCAGACTGCGTGGGTGCCGTCCGGGTCGGTGTAGTCCAGGGTGAGCGTGCGGTCCTCGGGCTGGGTGACCTCGACGCGGACCCGGCGCAGGCCGGCGCGGCCGGTGGTCGTCCAGGTGGGCAGGCCGATGGCGGTACGGAACCGTCCCAGGCCCGCCCAGCCGAGCGCGGGGCGCTCCGGGCGGCGCGGCCAGGTGCGGTCGCCTCGGCGCAGGCGGAGGAAGACCATGGGCGGCAGCCGGCGCAGACCGGGGCGCATGGAGACGGCGGCGACGATCTCCAGGACGTCCCCGCCACCGAGGTCCGCGTGCAACCAGGCCCAGCGGCGGGCATTGCCGTGACCGTAGATCCGAGCGGAGGCGCCCGGCGCCGAGGAGAGCTTCAGTGTCGTGTCGTCATGGGTGAACGTCCCGTCGTAGAAGGCCCGGGCGGCCGGGAGGATCTGGGCGGCGGGCAGCAGCTGCCGACGCCAGGACCATCGGGGGAAGGTGAACAGCGGCGCGTCCGCGGGGTGTTCGGCGAGATCCCAGCGCAGGGCGCCGTTCTCCGCCGAGCCGGTCAGACGTCCGCGGGTCGCCGTGACCCCGTCGGCGCCGAATCCGGCATCGTCCGCGGTCCACCGGGCGGGGCCGAAGCGGGCGTGCCGCACGGGCCCGACCTTGGGGAACACCGCGGCCCAGCCGTGCGCGTACGGCTCGGACCCGTCGGCGGGCGCGGTGAGTTCGTGGTGGAGCCACACCCCGCTGCCGGTCGACGGGTCGGTGACGGTGGTGTACCAGACCTCGGTACGGCCGGGCTCGCCCTTCCAGCGGGGCGCGAGGAACGCGCCGGGTTCCTCCCGCCGTGGAAAGCGGAAACTCGCGAGGAACGGAACGAGCTGCGTGGCCAGGGGAAAACGAAGCGTCCCGGTGCCGACCCGCGTACCGTCCTCGTACAGCGTGTACGGCAGTACGGTCATCGAGGCCACGGGCCTGCGCGGTGTCACGGACTTCCAGCCGTCGAGCGTCAGCCGGCGGCCTTCGGCGGTGAACGCGATGCGATAGCGGATACGGCGCCGAGCCAGCGGTGAGATCTCCAACTCACCCTCGGCGCCCGCGTCGTCGGCCCAGCCCGCGATCCGTACGCGGCCGGAGGCACGGGCCTCTGTCGTCCCCGTCAGCCGCATGACACGACCCGCCGAGACCCTCAGGTCCAGGCGGACGCGGCGGGTGCGGTCCTCGGTGTCGAGCCGCAGCGTGCCGAGCATCGTCTCGGTGAAGACGGTGCCGCGCGCGGGGGTGTTGCCACTCGTGCCCGTGTCCGTGTCCCTGTCCGAGGGGACGTCCGTGCTCATGCGAGGCCCTCCAGCATGATGCGTTCGGTCGTGGTCAGGTACTCCTCGGCCGCCCGCCGTGCGCCCGCCTCGTCACCGGCGTCGATCGCGTCGACCACCGGCTCCAGACGCGCGTGGGCGACCGCGGCGTCCGTGAACGGGCCTATGAGCGCGGCGCGTACCGGCAGATAGGCGTTGAAGAGGGTGTTCGTCAGCAGGACGTAGACCCGGTTGCCGGTGGCGCGGGCCAGGGCCCGGTGCACCTCGATGTCCGCGAGCTGTACGGCATCGGCGTCCTTCGCCTCCCGTACGGTCGCCAACAAGGAGCGCAGTTCCGCGCGTCGGGGTCCGGTCGCGCGGGCGGCCGCGCGCTCGGCGATCAACGCTCCGATGCTGCGCCGGACTTCGAAGATCTCCCCGATCCAGTCGGGGCTGTGCCGCACGAGCATCGGCAGCAGATCCGCCCCGCCGAGGCGCAGATAGTCCCGCACGCGGGTGCCCACACCGTGCCGGGTCTCCAGCAGTCCCGCCTGCACGAGGCGGCCGAAGGCGTGCTTGAGGGTGGTGCGGGTGACGCCGTAGCCGTCCGCGAGCGTCCGTTCCGGCGGCAGATAGCTTCCCGCTGGATGCTGCCCGTCGAGGATCTCCTCGCGCAGCCGGTTCTCCAGGACATCGACGATGGTCTCGCGGGGCAGTGCCTCCACGCCGTCCTCCCAAGTGGCTCAGTGGATGAGCCACTCAACCAATCCGGGGCGGTGAAGTCAATGGCGATACCGTGGTGTTGACATATTGGCCTGGTCAGGGACCGACGGCACGCAGCACGGCGGCTGCCATGCCGCGCTCGCCGCGTTCGTTGGGGTGGACGGCGGCTGCCGGGCTGCTCGGTCTGAGGGGTTCGATCCAGCGGATGGCCGCCGAGGAGCAGGCGTCGTGGCCGATGGACGGGGTGAACGTGTCGACATAGGTCGCCCCGGCGGCTTCGGCGCGTTCCCGGAGCATGGCGTTGAGCTGTCGCTCCGTCTCGCGAAGGAAGGCCACGTCGCCGGGTGCGAGGGGCATGTCCGAACCGCAGTCGGCGCCCTCGGCGGGCAGGATCGCCGGGTAACCGACGATGTATATGCGGGCCTTGGGTGCCCGGTGCTTGACGTCGTTCAGGGCGCGGGTCAGATGGTCACCCGCGGTACGGATCCTCCGGGCGACTTGGCCGGTGTCGCCGGGGGCGTATCGCTCCTTGCAGGGTGCCTGGCCGTTGACGTTCATGGCGCCGGCCGCGGTTTTGTAGAGCGCCCCGGTGGTGACGCACCTGGCGACCATGATGCTGAAGCCGATGTCGTTTGCGCCGATCCCGATGGTGACCAGGGCGGTCGCGGCCGTCAGCCCGGAGAGCTGCGCAGGGTTGGTGCCGTCGTCCGTGGACTGGGGCGCGGTGAGGTTGCTGATCGTGGCGGCGCTGCAACTGGCGTCGCTGAAGTCGGCCGCACTGATGCCGAGTTGCCTCGCCACGAGTGCGGGGTAGTTGCGGGAGGATCGTTCGCAGCCGACGGGCTCTCCCGTCTGGTCGGGAATCCGGGGGCCGGAGGTGAAGGAGTCGCCGAGCGCGACGTAGAGCCCTCCGGACGGACGCCCGCCGTCGCCGCCACCGCTGGTCAGGCTCCCTCCGATGCCGACGGCCGTGACCAGTACGCCGCATGCCAGGGCCCCGGCCAGGCCGGTTCGTGCCAACGGTCCCATGGTGGTGTCCTGTCTTCGTCGACCGGCTCCTCGTAGGGCTCGTTTCAAGGGCACCTGCTCCGGACGCGTGGTGCACTCCAGTACTTGTATCTTGCCTCGGGTCCGGGAATACCGCGTCGGCGTCCGCGCCGTCGTACGTCGTCAGGCCAGGCGCCGGGCGCCGGGTCCCGGGCGTGCGGTGACGTCCTTCGGGGTCAGGGTGGTGTGGTCGTCGGCGCACTCGACGACGACCCGCACCGGTGCCCCGCACTCGGTGTGCCGAAGGTCCAGCACAGGGCCCTGGGGATCGGGGGCGTAGGTCTCACCCCACTGGCGAAGGGCGACGAGGACCGGCCAGAGGTCCCACCCCTTGCGGGTCAGCCGGTACCCGTTGCGGGAGCGGCTGCCCGGCTCCTGGTAGGGAACGGTGCCGAGGATGCCGGCCGCCGTCAGCTTCCTGAGCCGATCGCTCAGTACCGCTTCCGACAGACCGATGTGGCGCCGGAAGTCGTCGAACCGTCGTACGCCATTGGCGGCGTCGCGCACGATCAGCAGTGTCCACTTCTCCCCGACCACGTCGAGCGTCCGCTGGACGGTGCAGTTCTCGGTACTGACCTCAAGCCACTCCATCCAGCCATGGTAGAGGTCTGGCTTCGGCATTGACAGTCAGGCGACCGAACAGCTAGCTTCGATCAACGAAGTCAGCTGGGAGGCGCCGAGGACATGGGACGGACACGGACGTACGAGTGGGAGGACCCCGCGGTCACGGCGGCCGCCGTCGGGCGCACCTCCGGCCTGGATTTCCTGCGTGAGATGCGCACGGGGCGTCTTCCGGGCCCGCCCATCCTGTCCACCGTGGACTTCACGCTGGACGAGGTGGACGAGGGCCGGGTGGTCTTCTCCCTGCTGCCGGGCGAGGAGCACTACAACCCGATCGGCAGCGTGCACGGCGGTGTCTACGCCACCCTCCTCGACTCGGCGGCGGGCTGCGCCGTTCACTCCACGCTCCCGCCGGGCATGGGCTACACCTCGCTCGACCTGACGGTGAAGTTCCTGAGGCGGATCACGGTGGACACGGGCCGGGTGCGGGCCATCGGCACGGTGGTGAACCGGGGCCGTCAGACCGCGCTCGCCGAGGCGAGGCTGGTCGACGCGAAGGACCGTCTGCTGGCCCACGCCACCAGCAGCTGCATGCTGCTTCCGGTGCCTGCCGCGGACGCCGCGGACGGCTAGGCCCCCGCAAGCCCGGGTTCAGCGGGATCGCCAGAGCCGGGCGATGCCGGCCACCAGCGACGACGCCTCCATGGTCGCCGTCGTACCGGCTGCCACGCACCAACTCGTCACGGGCCGCAGTACGGACTCGCCGGCGTGCGCGAGCGCGGACACCGGTGCCCCCACCCAACGGCTCAGATCGCCCGGCAACTTGGGGTCGAGTTCGATGGTCACCCTGACGTAACGGGTGTGCAGGTGGGTGACTTTGGTGGGTCGGGATGCGGCTGGGTAGGGTCCGCGCTGCAGCGCGGCCCGGTAGGTGTCCTTGCGCTGGTTCACGCCTTGTCCTGACGCTTGATGAGCTCGTCCGCGAGTTCCATGTAGGCCGAGCCCTTGACCTCGATCGGGCTGCCGAAAGACTGGGCGTACAGATCGAGCCGCGGAATGTGGGTGGACAGCACGTCGAAGCCACGCTCGGTGAGTGCCTCACGGGCGTCGGCGTCGGGACCGGTGCGGGTGGCGTCCGGACGGTTGGTGCGGTTCAGCAGGACTGCGGCGCGGGCCGGCTGGGCGCGCAGGGACTGCATGTCGCCCATCTCGCCGCCGATGGGGGCCATGCGATCCAGCTCGATGGGGGCCGGGGTCACCGGCACGATCCACTCGCTCGCGTACCTCATGATGCTCCGGGCGATGTGGGCGTGGTCCTCCATCTGCGGAGCGTCGAACACCACGGACTGCCGGTTGCCGAGGAAGTCGTTCACGCGCCGGTGCACATCACCCACCGGAAGGGCGATCACCGGAAACGGAAACCCGCCCGCCAATTCGCTCCAGCGCAGCGCTGAGGAGGCGGGGTCGCTGTCCACCAGCAGCGGTGGCATGCCCGACTCGTGCAGTGCGTGGGCCAGCCAGACCGCGCTGGTCGTCTTTCCCACACCCGGTTTCAGGTTCACAAAGGCATAGCTGAACAACACAAGGATGGACGCTAACGGCCACGGGCGGCGTGCCGCTGTCGGCGCGAGGTACAGCGACGCCCCGTTCACCCTGGGGCGCCGGTGACTCGGTCGAATGGACTACCGGTCAGCGGCAGCCGACGGCCACGCGGCCCCCGGTCACCTGGGCCGTGGCCGGTGAGCGGCCAGCTGCTTGCGCATCTCGGCGTAGGTTTCGGGGTCGATCTCGCCGGAGGCGAAGCGGTGGTCGAGGACCTCCTCGGGTGTCTCCCCCGGTGCCGGTCCTCGGCCCGTGTCGTCCCGGCGGGACGTGGGATGCTGGGCGAGGCGGGCGACCGCCCACACCACCAGACCGATCAGTGCGATCCACAGCAGCGGCATGAAGGCCATCCAGGCCCAGCCACTACCGCCGTCCCAGTACATCACTGCAGGTCACCTCCTTCGGGAGGCTGCTTCTGATCCCTACTGTCCGTCCATGGCGGGGACACTGCCAAGGGCCCTTCGGCCCCGCCGCCGGACCACTCGGCACCCCTGCGCCCGCCGGGGCCGGATCAGCGCGTGCCGGGCCGGTGTTCGCTGATCCAGCGGGCGGCGAGCAGCCCGGAGCCCGCGGTGAGTACGGCGGCCGCGATGACGGTCGCGTTGAGCCCGAAGGCGTCCGCGAGGAGGCCGGCCACCAGGGCGCCGACGGCATAGCCGATGTCGCGCCAGAAGCGGTAGGTCCCGAGTGCGTTGACGCGCCAGGCGGGGTGGGCATGGTCGGAGACCGAGGCGATCAGGGCCGGGTAGACCATGGCGGTGCCCAGACCGAGGGCGGCGGCGGACAGGACGCCGGCCAGCAGCGGGCGGTCGAGCAGTGCCAGGGCGAGCACGAAGCCGCCGGCCTGGACGAGCATGCCCGTGACGATGAGGGGCTTGCGGCCGATGCGGTCGGCGAGGTGGCCCGTGGGGATCTGGCCGATGCCCCACAGGATGGGGTAGAGGCCCTTGATCAGGCCGATGGCGGCGAAGCCGAGGCCGTGTTCGGTGAAGAGCAGGGGGAAGACTCCCCAGGTCAGACCGTCGTTCAGATTGTTGACGAGGCCGGCCTGGCTGGCGCCGCGCAGGGAGCGGACGCGCCAGGAGGTGCGGGCGAAGACGGCGGCCAGTGTGGTGTCCTCACCGGCCGGCAGCGGCTTGGCGTGCTGGGCGAGCTCGAGGGCGACGTGCGCGGCGGTGTCACGGACGATCACGGACAGACCGAGCCCGGCGGCGACGAAGACGACGCCGATGAGTTCGGGGGCGGGGCGCAGGCCATAGGCGGTGGCGAGGTAGCCGGTGAGCAGCGCGGTGACCCCGACGGCGGTGTAGCCGGCGGCCTCGTTGACGCCGGTGGCCAGTCCGCGACGTGCGGGGCCCACGAGGTCGATCTTCATGTTGACGGTCATCGACCAGGTCAGACCCTGGTTGATGCCGAGCAGGACGTTCGCGGCGACGATCCAGCCCCAGGACGGCGCCCAGGCCAGGGCGAAGGGCACGGGGACACCGATCAGCCAGCCGGTGACCAGGAGCTGTTTGCGGCGGAAGCGGGCGGTCAGTGCCCCGGCGGCGAGGTTGGTCAGCGCCTTGGTGACACCGAAGGCGATGATGAAGGAGAAGACGGCCAGGTCACTGGTCAGATGGAAGACGTCGGCGCCGATCAGCGGGACCGTGGTGCGTTCCAGGCCGACCAGGCCGCCGACGCAGACGTTGACGACGACGAGCAGGGTGAACTGCGGCCAGTTCTCCCGCAGGCCCAGCCGGATCGGCGGGTCGGGAGTGGTCGTGGCGGCCGGGTGGTGGGAGGTGCTCACGGCTGAATGCCCTCCGTGCCCTCGGCGAGCCGCTGACCATGGGCGGCGGCGTAGTCGGCGGGTCCGCCGTCGAGGACCGCCACATCGGTGTGGCCCGCGCGCTCCAGGAGACTGGCGGCGGTCATGGCCCGCTCGCCGTGTCCACAGGCCACGACCGCGCCCTCGGGGGCGTCGACGGCGCGGGCGCCGAGGCTCGCGAGCTCGATGTGCACGGCTCCCGGGACATGCCCGGCCGTGAACTCGGAGCTCTGGCGGACGTCGACATAGGGCCGGTCCGCGGTGCGGTCGGCCGTGATGAACGCGGTGGTGGCCTGCGCGTTGCCGGCCGCGAGCCAGGCCGGCATGCCCCCGGCCAGGCGTCCGGACAGCCGCTCGTAACCGATCTTGTACGCCTGCCAGACGATCTCGGCCGGCTCCTGGTCCTCGGCGCTGACGAACGCGATCGGGGCGGACTCGGGCAGCAGCCAGCCCAGCCAGGTGGCGAACTGATCGCGCAGCGGGATCGAGAGCGCACCGGGGATGTGTCCGGCGGCGAAGTCCGCGGCCGGGCGGACGTCGAGCACCTGATCGCCCCGTGCGAGCAGGTCGGCCAGCTGTCCGGCGGTGAGGTCGGGCAGGGCCGGAGTGCCGGTCAGGATGCCAGCGCCCCGGCGGTTGGCCTCGGCGAGCCGGCCGAAGTACGCCGGGTAGCTGCCCAGGCCGCTCAGCAGCCGTCGTACGAAGGTGTCCTCGTCCGGGGCGGCCAGGAGCGGATTGCTCCGCTTCTGTGCGCCGATGGTGGAGGTGCGCTCGCTGCCCGGCGGCGCCGAGCAGAAGGAGCCGGCTCCGTGGGTGGGCCACACCCGGGTCTCGTCGGGCAGCGCGGCCAGTCGTCGCAGTGAGCGGTACTGGGTGCGGGCCAGCTCCTCGGTGCGGTCGGCTCCGAGGAGGTCGGTGCGGGCGGCGGAGTTCACGATCATCGAGCCGCCGGTGAACACGCCGAGCTCGTGGTCGCCGTCCAGCAGCAGGAACGACAGGTGTTCGTCGGTGTGGCCGGGCGTGGCCAGGGCGCGCAGGGTCAGTCCGCCGAGGTCCGTCTCGTCGCCGTCGGCCAGCGGCGTGTGGGGGAAGACCCGCCGGCCGGCGGCGGAGGCCAGCACGCGCGCGCCGTCGTCGTGCGCCAGCTGGACGGCGCCGGAGAGGAAGTCCGCGTGCAGATGCGTGTCGGCCGCGAACGCGACGGTCAGGCCGCGCCGGTCCGCGGCCTTCCGCAGGGCGCGCAGGTCACGGGCGGCGTCCACGGCCAGGGCGCGCCCGTCGCCGAGGTCGACGAGGTAGGCGCTGTTGCCGAGTCCGGCGTCGACCAGGGGTATCAGGTGGTCGTCGGCAAACCCCATCAGGTCCTCCAGGATTCGGATGCGAGGCGGCGTGTGGTCACAGCACCCTCCTTCATCTACACTATTCCATGGATTTATGGAGGATGACATGGCGGGTAGCGACTCGGCCGGTACGAACCCCACCGGTGCGGACTCGGCCGGTACGAAGGCGCAGCTGTACGACGCGTTCGCCACCAGCGGCAAGGCGCTGGCCAGCGGAAAACGCCTGGAACTGCTCGACCTGCTCGCCCAGGGCGAGCGGACGGTCGACGCCCTCGCCAAGGCGGCGGGGCTGAACCTGACGACGGCCTCGGCGCATCTGCAGACGCTCAAGCAGGCCGGGTTCGTCGCCACCCGCCGCGAGGGCGTCCGCATCCACTACCGGCTCGCGGGCGACGACGTCGCCCAGCTGTTCGCGCTGCTGCGCAAGGTCGCCGAACGCCACCAGGCCACCGTGTCCGGTGCCCGGGACGCCTACCTCGGCGAGGACGGCGCGGCGGAAGTCACCCACGAAGAGCTGCGTGCCCGTGCGGCCGCCGGAGACGTACTGGTGCTGGACGTGCGGCCGATGGAGGAGTACCGGGCGGGACACATCCCCGGCGCACGCTCCATCCCGGTCGACGAACTCACCGACCGGATCAGCGAGTTGCCCGAGGACACCGACATCGTCGTGTACTGCCGGGGCGAGTACTGCGTACTCGCCTATGACGCTGTACGGCTGCTGACCGACCGCGGACGCCGGGCGATCCGTCTGAACGACGGCATGCTGGAGTGGCGCCTGGCCGAACTGCCCGTCGAGGCCGAGGACTTGGCATGACAGGGCGCTTCGCGCCCGTACGTCGACCCCGCACCCCCGCCCGCAGCCGTCACCGCCACCCGGAAGAGACATGACGAGTACGCAATCAGCCGGCACCTCCTCCATATCCGACGTCGTCCCGGCCCAGCGCCGCGTCCTGCGCGTGCTGGTCGCCTCTCAGGTCCTCAGTGGTGCCGGGCTCGCCGCCGGAGTCACCGTCGGTGCCCTGCTCGCGCAGGACATGCTCGGGACCACCAGCCTCGCCGGGCTGCCCAGCGCCCTGTTCACCGCCGGGTCCGCGCTCGCCGCCGTCGCCGTCGGCCGTATCTCCCAGGCGCGCGGCCGCCGCCCCGGCCTGACCACGGGATACCTCACCGGAGCCATCGGCAGCGCCGCCGTCATCACCGCCGCTGTCCTGGACAATTCCGTTCTGCTGTTCCTCGCGCTGTTCGTCTACGGCGCCGGCACCGCCACCAACCTCCAGGCCCGCTATGCCGGAGCCGACCTCGCCGACCCCGCCCACCGCGCCCGTGCCGTCTCCACCGTCCTCGTCGCGACCACGCTCGGGGGCGTCGTCGGCCCCAACCTCGCCTCACCCACCGGCGACCTCGCGCACGTCCTCGGCATTCCCCGCCTGGCCGGACCCTTCCTGCTGGCCGGCGCCGCCTACGCGCTGGCAGCCCTCGTCCTGGCCGTGTGGCTGCGCCCCGACCCCCTCCTGCTCGCCCGCACCCTCGACCAGCAACGGGCGACGTCGACCGACGCGACAGAGCGAGCGGCGTCGACGGACGAACGCCGCCGCCCCGGAGTCGTACCGGGCGCACTGGTCATGGTCCTCACCCAGTTGGTGATGGTCGCCATCATGACGATGACGCCCGTCCATATGCAGGACCACGGTCACGGCACCGCCGCCTCCGGGCTCGTCATTGCCATCCACGTCGGCGCGATGTACCTCCCCTCACCGCTCACCGGCTGGCTCGTCGACCGCTACGGCCGTATCCCGGTCGCCGCCGGATCCGGCATCACGCTCCTCGCCTCCGGCATCCTCGCCGCCGCCGCGCCCGGCGACTCCGTAGCGTTGCTGGCCCTCGCGCTCGCCCTGCTCGGACTCGGCTGGAACCTCGGCCTCGTCTCCGGCACCGCGATCATCACCGACGCCGTGCCCCTCGCCGCCCGGGCCAGGACGCAGGGCCTGGTCGATGTCTCGATCGCCGTCGCCGGCGCCACCGGCGGCCTCGCCTCCGGCATCGTCGTCAACGCCGCGGGCTACCCCGTCCTCGCCCTCACCGGCGGCATCCTCGCCCTGGCCGTCCTGCCCGCCATCGCCGCCACCGCGAGCAGCCGATGACCCTCCACCCGGCACCCGGCCTCACCGTCGACGGCACCGGCCTGCTCTGCGTCACCCTGCTGCTCAAGCTCCGCGCCGCCGTCGACGCCGCACGGCCCGGCACCGTCGTACACGTCATCGCCACCGACCCGGCCGCACCCCTCGACCTGCCCGCCTGGTGCCACATGACCGGCCACGACTACCTCGGCCCCGTCCCGGGAGACCGCACGGTGTACGCCCTACGGCTGGCCGCCGACGCGCGCCTCACCCGTCCCGGCGCCCCCTGGCACACAGCCGACCACTGACCTGCGCCGGGCAGGGCCGCCCGCGAAAGCACCCCGCGGGCGGCCGTGCCCGGGACGGTGCAGTCTGGAAGATGTGGATGTCCGGCAAGGCATGGCCGGCCTGCGGCAGCCGTGGCAGTCGAGCCATGCGCTGCTGGTGATCCCGATCGCGCTCATCGTGGTGATCACGGTGGTGGACCAGCTGGTCCCGGCCGACATCCATCTCGGTCCGCTCCTGGTCATCGCCCCCGCGATCACCGTGTCGTTCGCGGGACCCTGGCTGACCGGGCTGATCGGGTTCCTGGCCGTGGCGGCGCAGGCGTACATCGGCTGGCACTTCGGCGTGCTGTTCTCGCGCAATGTGCTGGTGCAGATCCTTGCCCTGGCGGTGCTGTCGGCGCTCACGGTGTTCTACTGCGTCGTACGTGAGCGACGACTGCGCCAACTGGCCCAGGTGCGCGCGGTCGCCGAAGCCGCGCAGCACGTCCTGCTGTGGCCGCTGCCCGAGCGGATCGGTCCGCTGACGATCGCCTGCCTGTACCTGGCCGCCGAGGACGAGGCCCAGATCGGCGGTGATCTGTACGCCGCGACCTCGACCGACACCGGCGTGCGGGTCGTGATCGGCGACGTACGGGGCAAGGGCCTGTCCGCCATCGGCGAGGCCGCCCTCATCATCGGGGCCTTCCGTGAGGCCGCCCACCAGCACACCTCCCTGCCCGAGCTGGCCGCCGCGCTGGAACGGAGCGTGGCCCGGAACCTGCCCGACCTGGTGCCCGAGGAGGAGCCGGGGGAGCGGTTCGCCACTGTGCTGCTGGTGGAGATTCCGGACGAGGGCCATCTCACCCGGATCCTCAGCTGCGGTCACCCTCCGCCCCTGCTGCTGAGCCCCGCCGGGACCGTCACGATTCCGGTGCACCCGGCGCCCCCGCTGGGCGTCGGCGCGCCGACACCCACCGAGTACACCCTCGACGTGTTCTCCTTCGAGCCCGAGGACACCCTCCTGCTCTACACCGACGGCGTCATCGAGGCCCGCGATCCCGGCGGCGTCTTCTACCCGCTCGCGGAACGGGCAGCGCAGTGGGCCGGCAGCGCGCCCGAAGAACTCCTGCACCACGTCCGCCGCGACCTCCTCGCCCACGTCGGCGGACGCCTCGAGGACGACGCCGCGATCATCGCGCTCTGCCGCACACCCGAAACGCACCGCCACCGACGGGGCATCCACATGGGCAGGTCCGCTCTCGGCACCGGAAACGCCGTGCACCTCCGGACGCGCACCCTGCCGGACTGAGGCAGCCGCGACACCCCCCTGTCCACGCACGCGTCAACCGGCAACCGGCCGATTCCCATGAGGCTCCGAAAGCTCCAGAGGCGGTTCCTGAAGCCGACGCGGACAACACCGCCGAAGGAGAAGGGAACGATGACGGTGAGGCGGTCACCGAGACGCCTCCCGGCACCTGACCCTGACCTGTGCCACGCAGGGAACGCGGGGCGACACCGCGCCGTGTGCAGGTCTGTGGCAGGAGGATGCGTGCGGGCGGGGCATGGTGGGTGTGTGATCGTGCTCGCTGTCGTGTGCGCTGTGCTGGGGGCCGCCAGCAATGCGGTGGGAACGGCCTTCCAGCGGAAGGCCGCCTCCTCGGTGTCCCGGGGCGGCGGCTTTCGTCTGCTGGCCGCTCTCGTACGGCGCCCTGCCTGGCTGATCGGTATCGCCGGCGTCATGGGCGCCGCCGCGTTCCAGGCACTGGCCCTGGTGAACGGGCCCATGGCCCTGGTCCAGCCGCTGTTCATCCTGGAGCTGCCGTTCGCCCTGCTGGTGGCCGCTCCGCTGATGCACCGCAGGCTGCCCGCGAAAGGCTGGTGGGCGGTCGGGGCCGTGGTCACCGGACTGGCCGTGGTCCTGGCCGCGGCAGCACCGGCGGGCACCCGGAACCAGGCGGCCATGGTGCGCTGGGTGCCGGTCCTGGTGCTGCTGCCGGGAGCGATGGCGGCGGCCGTCGTGCTGGCCCGACCGGCCCGCTCGCCGCTCCTTCGCGCGGCCGCGCTCGCCACGGCCGCCGCGATCGGCAACGCCCTGACCGCGGCACTCATGAAGTCCGCCACGGGGCGGCTCGCCGACGCGGGCCTGCCCGCGTTCCTCACCACCTGGCAGACGTACGGCTTCGCCCTGGTCGGCATCTGCGCGGTCCTGCTGTTGGAGAACTCCCTGCAGGCCGGCTCACTGGCCGCTTCACAGCCCGCGCTGACCATCGGTGACGCGACGATGAGCCTCGTCCTGGGCGTGGTCCTGTTCAGCGAGCACATCCGCACGGGCTGGTGGATCCTGCCGGAGGTGGCCGGGGCCCTGCTGATCGTGTGGGGCGTCGTACGGCTCACCCGCGTGGTACCTCACCTCATCGAGCTCGCTCACTAGGGGGGTGTACGGCCGACATGGCCGCAGGGCGCCGTACCTCCAGGACAACCGCCGTCCCGGCCACGGACCGGTCCTCGTGCATGGTGATCACATGACCGGGCCGAAGGTGCTGCCACAGCGAGGGGGTAAGAGGAGCGAGGCGCACGGTGGCTCGGCCGCCGGGCTTCAGGAAGGGCGTGCGTTCCACCCACAGCCTGGCGATCGCGAGGTCCGGTTCACCGGTCGGGGGCCGGCTGCCGATGTCCCACATCGGTCGCAGTACACCGGCGCCCGAGATGGGCGTCTGCCGTCGGGATTCGGCGGCCGGGCGGAGGGTGAGGTCGGCTCGGACAACGCCGTTGCGGGTCTCGTCACAGCGCCAGTGACACCAGGCCGCGCTCTTCTCCAGCCGCAGTTGTTCGGCCGCGGTCGCCAAGGTCTCCCAGAAGCCGAGCGGAAGCGGTCGGGTGTCACCGAGTTCTTCCAGCAGCCCGAGGGCAAGCTCCCACTCGTCCCCAACGAGGTACTCCCAGACGTCGTTCACCGTGATGTCGTTCTCGGTGGCGATCTCCTCGGGAACCAGTAGCAAAGCGGCTTCCAGCAGCTCGGTGACGTCCATGCCCCGATTCTGAACCACCGTCTCCTGTCAGACGGCGGTGGCAGGGCGTGGGATGCCGTGGAAGACCTGGCGGGTGTGCCACTCGCGGTGGGCCGCCGCGATGGGTCGAGTGCCGCACTGGGGGCCGATCAGTGGTCGGCCCGCGAGCGCTATGACGTGCTCGCGGGCTGCCGGGCTGTGGCCGACGAAGCGCTGCGAGACCAGGATGCGGTGACCGTCACCGACACCGAGGACACCCTTGTCGAAGAGCTTGTGGTGCAGCGAGCACAGACACAGACCGTTCTCGACGTCGTCCGGACCGCCGAACGCCCACCATCGCACGTGCGCGGCCTCCAGCCCGACCGGAACCGCGCCGATCCTGCCGTCGTAACCGCAGAACGCGCAGCGGTACTCGTACGCGGTCAGCACCAGCTCCCGCATCCGCCGGTCCCGCTGCCGCCGCGCCGTGGCGAGTTGCTCGGCCTCCGCCGGCTCCAGCTGCAGTCCGACGGCTTCACACAGCTCGGTGTGGAGCGAGGACGGGAAGTGCAGGTCGAGCAGCAGACGCGCGATCCTGCCGAGCAGCGGCGGTTCGCGTCGCAACGCCGTCCTCAGCTCCGGCGCGAGCCGCCCGGTGGCACCCGTCTCCCGAAGATCCCGCACCCCGCTTCCGGGACTGCCTGGCCCACGGTCGGTACGCACCTCCCAGACGCCGTCACTGACCAGGTGGTGGAAGGGGTAGGCGGGCGTCGTCTTGTGCGGCGGCCCGTACTCGGTCAACAGCCGCTGCAGATCCTCCTCCACGGCGGTGTACCGCAGTCCGCCGTCGGCGTCCTCCTGAAACCGGCCGAGGGCGTACAGGAGGAGCAGCGGCTTGTGGGGAGCGCGCGTGCCGCTCCTGGTCCACTGCCTCAACTTCGCGGTGCGCTCGAGCCAGTCCATGGCTGATGATCGTAGTGAGTCGGGCCGGCCACCACTGAGCCGGTGACGGGGAGGGCGCCAGGAGCCCGGTCAGTGCCTCAGCCGTCGTGGGGCTGAGGGCCCGGCAGCCGGCGGCGCGCCCATCTCTCCGCCTGATCGGCATGCGTCATCAGGCGGGCCTCTCTCCGCGGACGCCATGTCAGGTCGGCGATGAACAGCGCCACCACCAGCCAGGAGGACACGGCCTCCCCGGTCGACCCATGGAAGGTGTCGTCGAGCGCGACGAACACCGACACCACGGCAGCGAACAGCACCACCCACCGTACCCACCCACCGCGTTCCCGGGTCCGGCGCAGACCGTCCGCGTAGGCGACGACGGCGGGAGCCAGGCGGGCCTCGCCGATGTCCTCGCCGCGCCGGGTGGCGCGTACGACCGCCGCTCGCCCGGCGCGGCTGAGTTCCTGGGCCCCGGGCCAGGCCTTGCTCATCCGACGGGCCGTCATGGGGCCGTAGAAGCCGGTCAGCACGAGGAACACCACGGCGGCGATCGGCCAGGCGCCCGACTCGATGAGTGCGAACGCACCGGCGAAGAGGCCGGTGGGGACTCCGACACCGAGTGCCCTGCCGACCGGTTTCCTTTCCCACACCCAGCCAGGAATCACCGCCACGGGCTCATGGTGGCAGCAGCGGGGGCGCAAGCGATCGGATCACCGCACCGGCGCGTCGGTGCGCAGTCCGGCCCCCGTCGGCACAGGACGAACCGCCGTTCCCCTCACGAGGCCGTACGGCGCAACTGCGGCGGCACTGCCCACCACTGGTCCGGGCGGTCCACCACCACGGCGTCCGGGCCGGTCTCGAGGAACCGGGCGAGGCGGAAAAGGTACGCCGCGATGCCCGCCGCTCCCTGCATCCATGTCGTGCCCGGCGGCAGCAGCGGTGGGTCCTCGCGGTGTTCCAGGAAGCGCCAGCGGGCGCCCGCCTCGTCCCTGATCGCCCGCGCCACCAGCGCGTCGCCCATCGTGCGCGCCGCCTGAAGGAGGGTTTCGGCTCTTGCCGTGCCCGCGCAGTCCTGTGCCGCGTCCAGGAGTACGTCCCCCACGCCGGCCGTTCCGCAGCAGCGGCCGTCGTTGTCCCAGAAGCCCGGCCGCAGGCGCTTTGGGACTCCCGAGGTGAGGATCGAGGTCAGGCAGCGCTGCCGCAGTTCGCCGACGTCGAGGCCTGCCACCTCGGCCACGCCCGCGTGCGACAGCGCCGAGAACAGATGAGAGGTGCCCGCCGGCCCATGGCACCAGGTGTACGTCACCGGCTCCACCTCCCGCTTCGACGGCGGGACGGTGTGCGGGACGATGAAGCCGCCGTCCCCCAACGAGCCTACGGACAGCACGTGTTGGGCTCCCCGCACCGCGGCCTCGACGAAGTC
The DNA here is from genome assembly GCF_025642155.1 of Streptomyces sp. HUAS 15-9. Taxonomy (NCBI): domain Bacteria; kingdom Bacillati; phylum Actinomycetota; class Actinomycetes; order Kitasatosporales; family Streptomycetaceae; genus Streptomyces; species Streptomyces qianjiangensis. The sequence goes on from NZ_CP106798.1 coordinate 8,284,769, forward strand.
CTCCCGATGCAGCACCGCACCGGCCACGGCCAGCGCGGCGGCCACTCCGGAGGTGCCGTGCGAGTAGTTCGGGGCCCTCGACTCCATGCCCGGCGCCATCCCCCAGTCCAGGCCCGCTTCCGTTCGGTCCGCCGTGCGCAGCAGGGCCTCACCGCCTGTTGTCGCGATGTCCTTTGCGAACTCACCGCCTGCCCAGACGGCGGTCATCACCACACCGGCGGACCCCATGATGATGTCGTTGAAGGGCGTGTGGGAACCCGGCTCCCATTCGATGGTGCTGTGCCAGCCTTCGGGGGTGGCCAGGCCGGCCAACCGCCGCAGTGCGATCGATTCCTCGCCCGGGGCGAGCAGCTTCAGCGCCAGCGTGTCGCCTGCCAGGCCGTCGTACAGCGATGGTTCCGTTCTGCCCTCGGCTTCTTCCGAGAGTCTGTTCACGATGCCCGTCGCAAGGGCATGCTCGCTGTCGGTCCATGCCCGGTACTGCTCGATCTCCGCCAGCACCGGAGCGAGGCCGGCGATCCCCGCGTACAGCGAGTCGCGATCCTTCGGCGGTGCCGTGTCCTGGCCTTCCTCCGGCGCCGGATCGGGCACCGTCTCCGGCAGCCACGGGCCCTTGTCATCGAGGACCTGCCTCAGCACCCATGACCAGGCGGCCTCTCCCAGCTCCCGGTACGCGTCGCTCTTCACCACCCGGACACGCTACAACTGGCCCCTCCCGAAGGGCACCTGTGTTTTCGGCCCCATGATCCGGCGGGCGGCCCGGGTCCGTACGGCCACCGCCGAGATGGCTGCCGTGTCCGGTATGGACGCCTATGGTGAGGTGTGATCAACAGTGACACCGTCCGCCGTCGGCAGGGCCACCGGCCGGGGTACAAGGCCGCGGCGGGTGTCTTCGCCGTCGGCATGATGGGTACGACCCTGCCGACGCCGCTGTACGGGCTGTACCGGCAGCAGATCGGGTTCTCCGAGCTCACCGTCACCGTGGTGTTCGCCGTCTATGCGGTGGGCGTCATCACCGCTCTGCTGATCGCCGGTGGCTTCTCCGACGTGCTGGGGAGGCGCCCGGTGCTGCTGGGCGCGCTCGCCCTGGCCGCGCTCAGCGCGCTGTGCTTCCTGTCCGAGGGCGGACTGCCACTGCTGTACGTGGGCCGGGTGCTGTCGGGCTTCTCGGCGGGGCTGCTCAGCGGAACGGGCACCGCGACCGTCCTCGACCTGGCACCGCCCGGGCGGCGCGCACGTGCCGCACTGGCGGCGACCGCGGCCAACATGGGGGGCCTGGGACTCGGCCCTCTCGTCTCCGGCCTCCTGGCCCAGTACGCACCCTGGCCGCTCAAGCTGCCCTTCGTCGTGCATCTGGTGCTCGTGGCGATCGCCGTCGCGGTCACCTGCCTCCTGCCCGAGACCGTGCACCACGCCGGGCCCCGGCCCCTGCTGCGGCCGCAGGGCATGACCGTCCCACCCGAGGTGCGCGGCGTGTTCGCGCCCTGCGCGCTGGCGGCCTTGGCGGGCTTTTCCCTGCTCGGCCTGTTCACGGCGGTGGCCCCGGCCTTCCTCGCCCAGACGCTCGGCGAACGCAACCTGGCGGTGGTCGGTGCCGTCGTCTTCTGTGTGTTCGGCTCCTCGACCTGCGGCCAGGTGCTCATGGGACGCGTCGGGGCGCGCAGGGCCCTGCCATGGGGGTGCCTGGTGCTCGTCACCGGCCTCCTCGTCATCGCGGTCTCGCTGCTCGTGACGTCCTTCCCGGTGCTGCTGGTGGGCGCGGTGACGGGCGGCGTGGGACAGGGCATGGCGTTCCGTGCGGGCCTGACGGCGGTGAGCTCCGCGGCGCCCGAGGCACAGCGTGGCGCCACCATCTCGGCGTTCTTCGTCGTCGCGTATGTGGGGATCTCCCTGCCGGTCGTCGGCGTGGGTTCCCTGACGGAGGCACTGGGAGTGCGCGATGCCGGTCTGGTGTTCACGGGGTGTGCGGTCCTCCTGGTCACGGCAGTGGGCCTCCGGGTGAGGCGTCACCCACCCCGAGACCTGTGAGGTGGGCGCAGATCATCGGTGAGACGGAGCTCAGCGGCCGTTCGAGAGAAACCGCTCCCGGTCGACGACCGCCCGGTCGATCTCGCCCTGCGCGACCAGCCTCCCCGAACCGTCGACGGCCCGTACCCGGAACGTGAGGCGCCGGCCCGCGACGGCCGGAGGTTCGGCGAAGACCTCCACGCACTCGCCGACCCGGGTGGCTCGCACATGCTCGACACGCAGCGCCGTCCCCACCGTTGTCCGGCCCGTCCCGACGAACGGCGTGGCGGCCCGCATCGTCGCCGCCTCCATCCACGCGATCAGCCGCGGAGTGGCCAGCACGGGCACGTCCCCACTGCCCACCGCCATCGCCGTATCGGCCTCGGTCACCTCATGGCGCATCGCATCACGCTAGCCCGCCATGGCGGCGGCATCCAACCGCTGGGACTACCGTGGTGATCCGTGAAGATCTGGTTGCCCCTGGACGCCGTACCCCGCCTAGTCGGCGCGGTGGTCCTCGGGGCCGTCGTCGGCGTGGCCGTCGGACTGCCGATCGATCCGTATCTGGGTGTCCTCGCGGGCATCGCCGCAACGGGGCTGGTCTTCGTCCTGGCAGGCTGGCTGGTGCTGTGGCCGATGGACGCCACCGCCACCCACCGCAATGCCCGGCGCGAGGACTTCCGGCCCCTCGCCGAGGAACTCGTGATCGTCGCGGTGGCCCTGTGCGGACTGATCGCCATCGTGCTGATGCTCGTGCGCAGCCGGTCCGATACCGGCCACGCCGCTGCCGCGACCGCGCTCGGCGGGGTCTTCATGGCATGGGCCGCGCTGCACCTGATGTACGCCACCCGCTATGCCGCCGTGTACTACGAGACGGCCGGTGGGATCGACTTCAACTCGGACCGCCCACCGGCGTACCGGGACTTCTTCTACTTCAGCTACAACCTCGGCATGACCTACCAGGTGTCCGACAACAACGTCTCGAGTTCGGCCATCCGTGCGATCGTGCTGCGGCACGCCCTGATCTCGTACGTCTTCGGCACCAGCATCCTCGCCACCGCCATCAACCTCGTGGTGGGAATCGTCAGCGGCTGAGGCCGTACGCGCGCGGACCCACCCGAGTCGCAGCAGGATGAAAATCGAGCAGCATGAAGTGAGGGACATTTCGTTCCGACGACGACAGGTTTCCTTCGCACCCCGTGAGGAGGCGGGCCCGTGCTCGAGTTGCAGCCCGTGATCGTTCCGCCTGCCCAAGCCGCCCTGTTCCTCGTGGTGACCATCACGCCGGGCCGCGAGGAGACCGTCCGGGACCTGCTGGAGGATGTCTCGGGCCTGTGCCGCTCGGTCGCCTTCCGCGCGCCCGACGGCGAACTCAGCTGCGTCGTCGGCATCGGATCCAGGGCCTGGGACCGGCTGTTCAGCGGACCGCGCCCACGGGAGTTGCACCCGTTCGTGGAACTGGCCGGTGAGCGCCACCGGGCCCCGGCAACACCGGGGGACCTCCTGTTCCATGTGCGCGGGCGCCGTACGGACCTCTGTTTCGAACTGGCCCGGCTGATCGCGGAGCGGCTGAGCGGTGCGGTCACGGTGGTCGACGAAGTGCATGGCTTCAAGTACTTCGACGAGCGCGACCTGCTCGGCTTCGTCGACGGCAGCGAGAACCCCGGCGGCCGGGTCGCGGCCGATGCCGTGCTCATCGGCGACGAGGACCCCGGCTTCAGAGGTGGCAGCTATGTGATCGTGCAGAAGTACCTGCACGACATGACGGCGTGGAACGCCCTGCCGACGGAGGAGCAGGACAAGGTCATCGGGCGGACCAAGCTGACCAACGTCGAACTCCCCGACGACATCAAGCCCGCCGACTCGCACGTGGCGCTCAACACCATCACCGACGAGGACGGCAACGAGCGCAAGATCATTCGCGAGAACATGCCGTTCGGCAGCATCGCGGAGGGTGAGTTCGGCACGTACTTCATCGGCTACGCCCGTACGCCCGACGTGACCGAAGAGATGCTCAGGCACATGTTCCTCGGCGACGGCCGAGCCAGGCACGACCGCATCCTCGACTACTCGACCGCGGTCACCGGATGCCTGTTCCACGTGCCCACGGTCACCTTCCTCGACGACCTTCCCGCGGCTCCCGTCACGGAAGCCGCGGTGGCCGGGTGACCTGCGCCGAATCGCGCCGCCGTGGGCTCTGTGGAATCGTGGGTGGTCGGAACGCAGGTTGCTTTCGGATGCCCCGTATCTGCGGGAGGTGGCCATGTCCTCGAAGCGACGCCGGAAGAAGAAGTCCCGCCGCAAGCACGCCGCGAACCACGGGCGCCGTCCGCAGTGCTAGTGAAGCGGTGCCGGTGAAGGTGTAGGGGTGGGCCGGGTGCACGCCCGTCGGCGTGCACCCGTCTGGGGGTGGGCGTGCGGCCGTGTGGCTGAGCGTCAGGCGCCGTTGCGGCGGAAGGTGCGTTCGAAGGACGCGAAGGCGGCCTCCTGGCGCCACTCGACTGCCGCCTTGGGGCTGGACGCGAGCAGGTCACGGCAGCGCCGGCTGGGCGCGGGAGTGCCGAGCGAGTCCCCCTGGCAGGCGGCGACGGGGTGGTAGCCGACTGCCGTCGGGTTGCCCCGCCACAGACTGGCGCCGCCCAGGAAGGCGTACTGGACGGAGGCGCGGGCCAAGTCCTTGAGCTGGGGGTAGGACAGCGCGTACGTGTCGTGGGCGTACTGGTATTCGTGGCTGATGTCGATGCGGGAGACGCCGGGGTCGTCGGTGGCCAGGACGATCGGGACGCCGTAGGCGCGATACGTCTGGAAGGGGTGCTCGGCACCCTTGACACCGAGGATCTGGGCGTTGCTGGAGAAGGGCACCTCGACGGCCACCTGGCGAGCGGCCATGGTGCGGGCGAGCGCCGGCCAGTTGTTCTCGTGGACGAAGTCGACTCCGTGGCCGATGCGCTCGGCGTGGGCGACGTCGACGGCCTCGTCGATGTGGAAGGTGAGCTCTTCCGGTTTGACCAGGCCGGGCCGCAACTCACCGGCGTGCAGGGTCACATGGGCGCGCGGGTACTGGGTGCGCAGATAGGCGATCATGCGCATCTGGAGGCTGTAGTCGCGCAGCGCGATCTCCCCGTCCTCGGGCTGGACCAGGTTGATGGCGACGAACCGTCCGTCGCGCTCGGCCAGCCGCATGCCCAGGGCGATCTGGGTGAAGACGCGCTCGGGCGCGGTGCCGCGCGAGACCTGCGAGATCCACCGCACGGTCAGACGGCAGCCGGGCCTCGGGCGGTTGGTGCCGCAGCGCTCCTCGGCGCGGAACTCGGCGTCGGCGTCGTCGGCCTCCTTGCGTGCGTCGGCGACCAATTTGTCCAGTTTGCCGCCCGCGACGAGCTTGCTGTGCAGGCGGGCGAGGTCGTCGTCCCAGCCGACCTCGGCGGCGAGCCGGCGGGCGCCGTCGGAGGCGGGGGTGACCATGGTCTCGAGGTAGAACTGGTTCTGCCCCGCGATGCCCTCGGCGACCTGGGCGAGCTGCTTGCCCCGATGGCTCCCGGTGACCGCGCCGAACTTGCCGAACGTGGCGAAGAAGTGGTCGTGCCCGCTCTGGTCGGGCGGGAAGTCCTGCATGGACCAGCCCCTGATCACGGCCTGACGGAAGGCGGGGTCGGTGCGGGTGTCCGCGGCCGGGCGGGTGCCCGGTCCACACGGCGGCTGTACGGCGGTCAGCGTGGCCGTGTCGATGCACAGGCCCTCCTCGGCGGCGAGCTGGAGGAGGTACTCGGTCGCCACCGCGCCGGAGAGGTGGTTGTGCAGGTCCCCGCCCTTGGGCAGGTGCCGGAAGAAGTTCCGCTGCAGGCTGGGGTTGCCGTCGAGGGAGCGCAGGTAGGCGTCGGTGCGGAACTCGGCGACCGTCACCGGCCGCGGCGGCGGAGGCAGGTCGACGCGTGCGGTGGTGGGCCGGGCGGCAGCCGGAGCGACCGACAGCGGCGCAAGAAGCGCGGCCAGGGCGACCGCGCCCAGCCCGACGGGGAGCAGGGCCCGGTGCCGGTTCATGGTGGGGGGTGTTGGAGGGGTCACCCCGGCATGATGACCAGCCAGGTGACCGGATTCCGGTAGGACCAGGGGTGTTTGCGCCACAGTCACCTGGTAGGGGCGGCGCGCGGAGGCGCATCGCCGCCCATGTCGGCGAGGCAGCCGCCGCTCCCGATACCGGCCGCCGTCAGGGTACGGCTCACCGCGGAGCCCTATGAATCGGGCAGTACGCCGATAACGTCGCAAGTACCGGCAAGTTGCCCCTGTTGTCCCCGGAAGAGGGCCACTTGGCCCTAGTCGCCGACGGTTCTGGGACTGTTCGGCCCTATCCGGCCCCGGCACCCCTGCGACGATCATGTGGCGGCGGCCGGGAAGGCCCGGTACCCACCCGCACTGTGGCACTTCCCGGTCGCTTCCACATGACACGAGGAGGGCACCGTCCGGTGGGCGAGATGCAGGAACATCAGTTGGAGACCGTGCGGCCGGCGACCGCGGTGGTCTCCACGGCCAGAGCGATATCCGGGGGTACGGAGCAGACGGCCGGCCGGCGGTCGACGTGGGCGCAGTGGCTGACGACCACCGACCACAAGAAGATCGGCACGATGTACCTGGTGACCGCCTTCGCGTTCTTCATCGTCGGTGGTGTGCTGGCACTGCTGATGCGCGCCGAGCTGGCCCGCCCCGGCCTGCAGGTCATGACGAACGAGCAGTTCAACCAGGCGTTCACCATGCACGGCTCGATCATGCTGCTGATGTTCGCGATGCCGCTGTTCACCGGCTTCGCGAACTGGATCATGCCGCTCCAGATCGGCGCCCCGGACGTCGCCTTCCCGCGTCTGAACATGCTCGCCTACTGGCTCTTCCTGTTCGGCTCCTCGATCGCGGCGTTCGGCTTCCTCACCCCGGGCGGCGCGGCCGACTTCGGGTGGTTCCTGTACGCGCCGCTGTCGGACGCCGTGCACTCGCCGGGCCTCGGCGCGGATCTGTGGATCATGGGCGTCGCGCTGTCCGGGTTCGGATCGATCCTCGGTGCGGTCAACTTCATCACCACGATCATCTGCATGCGCGCACCCGGCATGACGATGTTCCGCATGCCGATCTTCGCGTGGAACGTGCTGCTGACCGCGCTCCTGATCCTGATCGTGTTCCCGGTGCTGGCCGCGGCGCTGTTCGCGCTCGAGTGCGACCGCAAGTTCGGCAGTCACATCTTCGACGCGGCCAACGGCGGGGCACTGCTGTGGCAACACCTCTTCTGGTTCTTCGGCCATCCAGAGGTGTACATCCTGGCGTTGCCGTTCTTCGGCATCGTCTCCGAGGTCATCCCGGTCTTCGCCCGCAAGCCGATGTTCGGCTACATGGGCCTGATCGCCGCGACGATCGCGATCGCGGGTCTCTCGGTGACGGTGTGGGCGCACCACATGTACGTCACCGGCGGTGTGCTGCTGCCGTTCTTCTCCTTCATGACCTTCCTGATAGCCGTGCCGACCGGGGTGAAGTTCTTCAACTGGATCGGCACCATGTGGAAGGGCTCGTTGTCGTTCGAGACCCCGATGCTGTGGACCACGGGCTTCCTGATCACGTTCCTCTTCGGAGGCCTGACGGGCGTGATCCTGGCGTCACCGCCGATGGACTTCCACATCTCCGACTCGTACTTCGTCGTCGCCCACTTCCACTACACGGTCTTCGGTACGGTCGTGTACGCGATGTTCGCCGGATTCCACTTCTGGTGGCCCAAGTTCACCGGCAAGATGCTCGACGAACGACTTGGCAAGATCACCTTCTGGACGCTCACCGTCGGCTTCCACGGCACGTTCCTGGTCCAGCACTGGCTGGGGGCCGAGGGCATGCCGCGCCGGTACGCGGACTACCTCGCGGCCGACGGGTTCACCGCCCTGAACACCATCTCGACGATCAGCTCGTTCGTGCTGGGCCTGTCGATCCTGCCGTTCTTCTACAACGTCTGGAAGACCGCCAAGTACGGCAAGCCGGTCGATGTCAACGACCCGTGGGGATACGGCCGTTCGCTGGAGTGGGCGACGTCCTGCCCGCCGCCGCGCCACAACTTCGTCCAGCTTCCGCAGATTCGCAGCGAGTCCCCGGCGTTCGACCTGCACCACCCGGAGATCGCCGCGCTCGAGGCGGCGAGGTAGGCCATGCCCCAAGCCGTCCTCGCCATGGGAGTCGCAGTCACCACCGCGTCCGGCTGTGTCTGGTACGTACCGGCGCTCGTCGACCTGCGCGCCGGCGCGGACCGGCCCGTCTCCCGGCGCAGTGCCGCCGCGGCCTGCCTCATCGGCTGGGGCACAACGGGGTGCGTCGCGGTGCTGCTTCTCGTCGCCGAGGGATGGTGGATTCCGTCCGCCGTGGCCGCGTTGGGCATCGCGGTCACGGCGGCCCTTCGGATACGCGCCGCCGTGGAGCAGCGGCGGGAGCGGCGCGAGGTCGCAGTCCAATGGACGGAGCTACGTCACGATCAGCCCCCGCGCGACCCCGGACGCCCCCGAAAGGCCGTTGCCGTCCTCATCGGCTGCGCGCTGACGGCGGCTTCGGTCCCGCTCTGCCTCTGGGCGGTCGCGAGCCCCGACGCCGGCACGGGCTGGTGGGCACTTGCCGCCGTCCCGTCGACGATCGGCCTGTCCCTCGTCATCGCGGTCACGTACATGCAGGTGATCCGGCGTCCTGCGGGGACTTCACCGGCCCTCGCCGGAAGGGACCGCCGACCACCGCGACGATGACGTCACCGTAGGACCCCGGTAGGTGCGGGCCCCCGCCCGCACCGCTCGCCGGACAGGCCGGCCCGCGCGACAATGAGCAGGTGCCGTGGTGCCCGGTGCGGCCCACCGCCCGCGCGGGCCTCGGCAGGTCCAGCCGCCGCGCGTTCGAGGGAGCGGTCATCGATGGACATGAAGTTCGAGGTCGTGGTGATTCCGGTTCGCCGACGTCGACCTGGCCAAGGACTTCTATCGGGCGCTGGGATGGCGTCTCGACGCCGACTTCCCCGGCGAGGACGGCTTCCGGGTCGTACAGTTCACCCCGCCCGGCTCCAAGGCGTCGGTCATCTTCGGCAAGGACGTCACCGCGACGGAACCGGGTTCCCTGCGGAACCTGTATCTCATCGTCACCGACATCGACGCGGCCCGGTCCGAACTCGTGGACCGCGGAGCGATGTGTCCGAGGTGTTCCATGACGCCGGCGGGATCTTCCATCACAGCGGATCCGACAAGCGCGTACCCGGCCGTGCACCGGCACCCGGTGACTACGGCTCGTTCGCCACGTTCGCCGCCCCCGACGGCAACACCTGGTTCCTGCAGGAGGTCAAGACCCGGGCACCCGGGCGATGACCGTGCCCACGACAGAGGTTCCGCAGGGTAGGCGCCGGAGAGCGGCACCGCCTGCGGGGGACGCCGGAGGAGCTACATGAGTGCAGCCGTGGACCCCGACCGGACCGAATGGGATGTGATCGTTCTGGGCGGCGCCGCCGCCGGGGAGAACGCCGCGCAGTACGCCACGCAGTTCTCGGGCCTGGACGCGGTGCTGGTCGAGGCGGAGCTTGTCGGCGGTGAGTGCTCGTACTGGGCGTGCATGCCCAGCAAGGCGCTGCTGCGGCCGGGCGAGATGCTGGAGAACTCCCGGCATGTGCCCGGAGTGGCCTCCCTGATCGCCCGACGCGGGCTGGACGTGTCCGCCGTCCTGGCCCGCCGGGACCGGGTCGTCAACGGACTCGACGACAGCTCGCAGGTCCAGTGGGCTCTGAACACCGGCATCGACGTGGTCCGCGGCCATGGTCGGCTCGACGGCGAGCGCACCCTGCGGGTCACCGGTGCCGAGGGCGACGAGCGCACCCTGACCGCCCGGCACGCGGTGGTGATCGACACGGGCTCGTGCACGACGGTCCCGCCCGTCCCCGGTCTGGCCGACGCCCGGGCGTGGACCTCGCGCGACGTCACCAATCTGCACGAGGTGCCGCGCAGCGTGGTGATCGTGGGCGGCGGCGTGGTCGCCTGCGAGTCCGCCACCTGGCTGCAGTCCCTCGGTGTCGAGGTGACCGTCGTCCACCGCGGTACGGGCCTGCTCGGCCGTGTCGAGCCCTTCGCCGGCCGGATGGTCGCCGACCGGCTGCGGGAGGCCGGGGTGAAGCTGGTCCCTGACCGGTCGGTGAACTCGGTGTCCCGGAAGAACCCGCGGGACACGGGAGTCGGCATGGTGCACGGCGGACCGGTCACCCTGGTGCTCGACGACAACGGCGAGATCACGGCGGACGAACTGGTGCTCGGCACCGGACGCACCCCCAACACGCAGGACATCGGCCTGTCCACCGTCGGTCTGCCCGACGGCGGCTTCCTCACCGTCGACGACGGACAGGCCGTACAGGGCGTGGACGGGCACTGGCTCTATGCCATCGGCGACGTCTGCGGTCGCGCGCTGCTCACGCACATGGGCAAGTACCAGGCGCGGATCGCCGGTGAGGTGATCGCCGCGCGCGCCCTGGGACGCCCGCCGGTCGACCCGCTGACCACCGCGGACGGTCACCGCGGCACTCCGCAAGTGACGTTCACCGAACCGGAGGTGGGCTCGGCGGGCCTGACCGAGCAGCAGGCCCGCGCGGCGGGCATCGACGTCGAGACCGTCGAGTACGACATGGCGGGCCTCGCCGGCACCTACGTGATGCGCGAGGACTATGTCGGCCGCGCCAAACTGGTCGTCGACCGGGCCATGGACACCATCGTGGGGGCGACCTTCGTCGGGTCCGGCATCGCGGAACTCGTGCACTCCGCGACGGTGGCCATCGTGGCACGCGTACCGCTGTCCGTGCTGTGGCACGTCGTCCCGAGCTATCCGACGGCCTCCGAGGTCTGGCTGCGCCTGCTGGAGGGACTGCGCGCCCAGCGCCACGCCGCGTCGTGACGGTGCGGGAGAGGCGCTGGTCCCGCTGGTGATACCGGTCGGCGTCGGCGGTGTCAGCCGAGGTGGTCGGCGACGAGGACGGCGAACTCGTCGGGTGTGGCCAGGCGGATGCCGAGGTCTTCGGCCTTGGCCCGCTTGGACCCGGCGTTCTCGCCGGCGACCACCAGACTGGTCTTCTTGGAGACGCTGGAGGACGAACGGCCGCCCGCCCGCTCGATGAGCTCATTCATCTGGTTGCGGCTCAACCGCTCCAGCGGCCCGGTCATCGCGCCGGTGACCACGACTGTCATCCCGGCGAGCGGACCGGTGGCGGGGGCGTCGGACGTGGCACCGCCGGTCTCCGTGTCGGCGTCGGCGCTGGGCGGGGCAGTGGCGCCGGGTTCGGTCATGTTCACCCCGGCCGCGGCGAGTTTGTCGATCAGCGGGGCGAGTTCGGCCAGTTCCGCGACGATGGACGGCGCCTTCTCGGTGCCGATGCCCTCGACCTGTTGCAGCGCCTCGGCGTCGGCGGTGCGGATGTTGTCCATGGTGGCGAAGTACCGGGCGATGCGTCGCGACATGGACCGGCCCGTGCCGCGGACTCCGAGTGCGCACAGCACCCGCGACAGCGGCCGCGTCCTGGCCGTGGCCAGGGCGGCCAGCAGATTGTCGGTGCTGGTCTCGCCCATGCGGTCCAGCGCGAGGAGCTGGTCGCGGGTCAGCGTGAACAGGTCGGCGAGATCGCCGACCAGACCGGTCTCGACGAGCTGCACGATGCGGGTGGTGCCAAGGCCCTCGATGTCGAGCTGGTCGCGGCCCACGGCGTAGGAGAGGGAGGCGACGAGGTGGCAGTTACGGCCCTGCTCGCAGCGCCAGCGTTCCTGGCCGGTGTCGATCCCCGATCCACAGCGCGGACACGCCTCGGGGAACGCGATCGGCTGCTCGGCGCCGGTGCGCAGATGGGCGACAGGGGCCTCGACACGGGGGATCACGTCGCCGGCGCGGTGGACCATGACATGGTCGCCCAGGCGCAGATCACGGCGCGTGATGTCGGCCGGGTTGTGGAGCGTCGCGTAGGTGATGGTGGAGCCGTCGATCTCCACCGGTTCCAGGACGGCGCGCGGCGCGATGATGCCGGTGCGGCCCACGTTCCACTCCACCTCGAGCAGCCGGGTGATCTTCTCGACGGCGGGCAGCTTGTAGGCGATCGCCCAGCGCGGGGCCCGCGAACCGTTTCCGGCGGCCCGCTGATCGGCGGCCGGATCGGCCTTGATGACGATGCCGTCGATACCGAAGGGCAGTTGGGCGCGCAGGGCGGCGATCTCCTGCACGCGGGCCAGCACCTCGTCGGTGTTGGTGGCCGTGGTGCCGGGTACCGCGGTGTCGGCGGTGGTGTGCACACCGAGCGTGGCGGCCAGCGTCATGAGCTCACTGTGGGCGAGGTCGCCCAGCCGTGTGGCCAGGGCGGCGTCGGTGTCGGGCAGCGGCAGCAGGCCGTAGCCGAAGAACGTCATCGCCACCGGGTAGGCGCGGTCCTTGGCACGCAACGTGCCCGCCGCCGCGTTGCGGGCGTTGGCGAACGGCTGCCCGCCGTGCGCGGTGCGCGCCGTGTTGGCCTCCTCGAACTGCGCGCCGGTCATGAGGACTTCACCGCGCACCTCCACGCTGACCGGTTCGGACAGGGTGGCGGGCAGCCCCTCGATGGTGCCTATCGCGTGCGAGACGTCTTCGCCGGCCGTCCCGTCGCCACGGGTGATCAGCCGGGTCAGCCGGCCCTGGGCGTAGCGGGCCGCGACGGCGAGTCCGTCGAGCTTCGGCTCGACGCTGAATCGTTCCGCCTCATGGCCGATCCGGCGCGCGAGTGAGGCGGCCCAGGCCGTGAACTGCTCGGGCGAGAACACGTTGTCCAGGCTCAGCATCGCCACCGTGTGGAGCACATCGCCCTCGGCCGCACCGCCGGCGACCTTCCCGGTCGGCGAGTCGGGCAGCACCTGGTCGGGATGCCCGGCCTCCCACGCGGCGATGCCCCGCACGAGCGTGTCGTAGGCGTCGTCGTCCAAGGGCGAGGTGCCGCCCGCGTAGTAGGCGGCAGCGGCCTTCACCGCGTCCTCGACCGCCTGCGCGTAGGCGGCGGCATCAACGATCTGCGCAATCGGTGTCGTCATGCAGGTCATCCTGCCTGGCACCACTGACAATGCCCCCGGGCACTCTCCGGCTCGGAGCTCATGCACCAGGTCGAGGGGAAGCCCGTCGGCCACCCATATGCCATGCCCCGGCCCTCTCCTCATGGCGCGCCGGGACAGAGTGGCGCAGCGTGGAGGGTAGGACCGCAGAAGAGGTGAGACACATGGACACTGCTGCCTCGAGGCCGCGTGTCGTCGTGGGCGTCGACGGGTCGTCGTCCTCGAACGACGCGCTGCGGTGGGCCGTCCGCTACGCCGGGCTCATCGGCGCCGACGTCGACGTCGTGTCCGCGTGGGACCTGCCGGGCGGGCGTGTGTGGATGGCCCCGGCCATCGACGCCACCCTCGACGAGGACAACGCCCGGCAGGCGTTCGCCCAGGAGCTGAGGGACGTACTCGGTGACGAGGCCGCCGACGCCGTCAGGACGCACCTGGTGCAGGGCAACCCCGTCGACGTGCTGCTCAGGGCGGCCGAGGGCGCCGAGATCCTGGTCGTGGGCAGCCATGGGCGGGGCGGCTTCGCCCGGGCGCTGCTGGGCTCCGTCAGCCAGCATCTCGCACAGCACGCGAACTGCCCTGTCGTGATCATCCGCGCGGGGGTCTCGTGACGGGCGGGCGGAGCGTTCCGTCCATGCGGCGGCGTGCCGCCCATGGCACGTTGGATACAGCGGCACTGTGCGGAAAGGGCGGCGGCCATGCGAGCTCACCTCGGCGATCTCCTCGTCATCGAAAGTCCGACGACGGGCGCCGCCAGGCGTGACGGCGAGATCGTCGGACTCCACCACGAGGACGGATCGCCTCCCTACGACGTGCGCTGGTCGGACACCGACGAGGTGACGCTCGTGTTTCCCGGGCCCGACGCTCATATCCGGCACATCGAGTACGAGCCCGGTCGCGTTCATGGGTCTTTCGGGAGGGCGACGGAGGAAGAGGTCCTGTCCGGCGCCGCCCAGCCGGGGCGGGGACCCAACCCCGGCGACATCGGACGACGGGTGGCCGCCGAGCGCAGGCGGCAGGGGATGAGCCGGACGGAAGCGGCCCGCCGCGCCGCCATGGCGCCCGACTACCTGGCCTACCTGGAGGAACACCCCGCCGACCCGACCCTGGCCACCCTGATCCGGCTGGCCGCCGCGCTGGGCACCAGCGTCGAAGCCCTTCGCGGGGGCGGCATGGACGTTCCACCCGGCCGGGCCATGGCGCTTCTGCACCCACAGCTGCTGCAGCTCAGCCCCGACGAATGCCGTGCCCGGCTCTCCACGCACGGCATCGGACGCATCGCGGTGACGACACCCGAGGGCCCGGCGGTCGTCCCGGTCAACTACGTGGTCGTCGACGATCTGATCGCCTTCCGGACGGCACCCGACTCGGTGCCCGCGGCCGCCGTGGGCAAGGAGGTCGCCTTCGAGGTCGACCATGTGGACGACGCCCTGAGCCAGGGCTGGAGCGTGCTCGCCGTCGGCCCGGCCCAGGTGGTCACGGAGCCAGACACCGTGCGGCGGCTGAGCGAGAGCGCCCACACCGACACATGGGCCGGCGGCCGACGTGACATGTGGGTGTCGATCCGGCCGGCGCGGCTCACAGGCCGTCGTATCGGTACCGCCGGTATGTGAGCCGCCGCGCTTCACAGCCTGCGCAGCCAGTCGTCGGCCAGGCCGTGCAGGGCCTGTTCGGCGGGCTGGAGCCGGGTGTCGTCGAGCCGGTAGGTCAGGTGGTCGACGACGTCCACGACACCGTCGACGCGGCGTGTCATGCCGACCGCGATGGGGATGTCGCTGCGCCGTTCCAACCGGCCGGTGAGGGTGACCACGCCGTTGAGGGCGGTCGCCTCGATGATGTGCGGGGCGAGCCAGAGCGTGTTGACGAAGACCTCCTGGCGTACGTCGCGCTGGATCTCCTTGTCGCTGCGCAGGAAGACCTGCAGCAGGTCGCGGCGGGTGACGATGCCGACGAGCCGGTCCTCCACGTCGACGACGGGCAGCCGCTCGATGCGGTGCTCGGTCATCAGCCGTGCCGCCTGGGGGACGGTGGCGTCGGCCCGCACGGTGATCGCGGGGGCGGACATCGCCCCGCCGGCCGTGCGCGCCCGGCTCTTGGCGGCGCGTTCCCGTACGGAGCGGCTGAGGCGGGCCAGGGCGGCGAAGGTGCCGTGGGACTCGGCCGGGCGGGTCTGGTGGAGCATGAGATCGGTCTCGGAGATGACACCGATGACCTTGTGGTCGTCGTCGATCACCGGGAGCCCGCTGATGCGGTGCTCGCCGAGCAGCCGGACGACTTCCTTGAAGGGCGTGCCGTGAACCGCCGTGACGACGTCGACGGTCATGAGAGCGCCGATCTTCGTGGGCTTCATGGCTGAACCTCCTGTCTGCCGTCAGCCAACGGAGCCTTGTACCCACGCGTCCTGGATGACGGTCGTCGCGAACTCCCCGCGAAGGGCTTCGTCTTCAGCCTCCGGCGTCGGACGCCGAGCGCACATGGGCTGAGCGGGCACGGCACCGGGACGAGCGGGCACGGCGCCGGGCCGAGCGGCCCCCAGGACCGCTCCCCTCGGCCGTCGAGCCCAGGACGGGGGCCGGATGGTCCCGGGTGAGGCCCTGGCGGCCCCTGGCCGCCCGGTGACCGCTCGGTGAGGCTGGTAGTGCGAACCTGCCCAACACCTGGAGATGTCATGATGCTTCCGCCCGTCGTCGTAGGGGTGGACGGATCCCCCGAGAGCCTTGCCGCCGCACAATGGGCGGCCTGCGAGGCCGTACGCAGCGAGCGTTCGCTGCGTCTGGTCCATGCCTGGAACCGGCACCCGCGCCCGCGGGACGGTGAGATCGAGAACGCCGCACAGCGGCATCTCGCACGCCGTGTCCTGCGCGAGGCGGAGGACGCGGTGCGGGCCGCGTGTCCCGAGGTCCGGCTGTACGACGAACTGGTCGAGGGCCCGGCGGTCGAGGCGCTGCGGCAGGCGGCCGAGGGGGCCGAGCTGCTGGTGCTGGGGTCGCGGGGGCTGAGCGGCTTCACCGGGTTCCTGGTGGGTTCGGTGGCGGCGGGGGTGGTGGCACGGGCGACCCGGCCGGTGGTGCTGGTGCGGGCCGGTGCGGAGACGGCGGACGAGCATCTGCCGGTCCCGGACGGCAGTGCCTCGACGACGATCGGCCACCGGGACGTGGTGCTGGGCGTCGATCTGAGCGAGCCGTGCGACGAGGTCATCGAGTTCGCCTTCGAGGCGGCCCGGCTGCGGCGGGCCCGGCTGCGGGCGGTGCACGCCTGGCAGCCGCCGGGGCCGCTGGGCCTGGGTGAGCGGGACACCGGGCTGGTCGACGATCCGCGGCGGGCCGAGGAGTGGCTGGGCTTCCTCCGGGAGGTGCTGCAGGTGTGGCGCGACAAGTATCCCGAGGTGGAGGTCCTGGAGACGGTGGTCGAGGACAAGCCCGCCAACGCGCTGCTGCGCGCGGCGACCGGGGCGAGCCTCCTGGTCGTGGGACATCATCTCGCAGAGCGGCGGATCGGCCCGCGCACCGGGCCCACCACCCACTCCGCCATCCAGCACGTCTACTGCCCCGTGGCCGTCGTGCCCCACTGGTGAGGGCGGGTGAGGAGGTGGAGGCCATGACGAGGCCGGTGGTGGCCGGAGTGGACGGTTCGCGGGAGAGCCTCGCCGCGGCCGACTGGGCGGCCAGGGAGGCGCTGCGCCGGGGACTGCCGCTGCGACTGGTGCACGCCTGGGAAGGACTGCCCGAGGACGACCGCGACGCGGGCCTGCCCGAGACGCGGGCACCCCAGTACCACGCACGACGCGTGCTGCGCGGAGCACTGGACCGGCTGAACGAGCGGTACCCACAGCTGTACCTGGCCGCCGAACAGGTGCGCAGGCAGCCCGGTCCCGCACTGATCGCCGAGGCGGCGGACGCCGAGCTGCTGGTCATCGGCAGCCAGGGCCACGGCGGTGTCGGCGGGCTCATGTCCGGGTCGGTCGCCATGGCCACCATGGCCCACGCCGAGCGACCGGTCGTCCTCGTACGGGCCGGTGAGACGCCGGCGGACGAGCATCTGCCGGACGGCTCGTGCAACGTGTCGACGCATACGCCGTACCGTGACGTCGTCGTCGCGGTGGACGGGCCGTGCGACGACCTCCTGGACTTCGCCTTCCGCGCCGCCGAGCTCCGGCGGGCGCAGCTGGAGGCCGTGCACGCCTGGCACGTGCCGCTCGGCCGGATCGTCCCCGGCGACGGGGAACGTGACCGCATCCGCGAGGAGGCGGCTGTCGAGCTCGCGGCACTGCTCGCGCCGTGGCGTGCGAAGTACCCCTCCGTGCGGGTCCTGGAGACGCTCCGCGAAGGCCGCGCCGGCCATGTCCTCGCACGGGTCGCGGAGGGGGCCGGGCTGCTGGTGGTGGGCCGTCGCAGGCGCCGTATCGCCGTCGGGTCGCACACCGGACCGGTGGCCCACGCGCTCATCCACCACGTGCACCGGCCGGTCGCGCTCGTGCCGCACGACTGACGAGGCAACCGGCTGGTGCGATGGCGCACATGAGGGTACATAGCTGGAGAAGGGCGTTACAGGTCATGTCCGTGAGCAGCACACACTCCCGCTACGCGTCCGGCTATCTGGTCCGGGCGGCCGTTTCCGCGCCTTCGGTGTACAACACCCAGCCGTGGGCCTTCGTCATGGACGACGACGGCCAGGGCCTCGAACTGCACGCGGACCCGGCGCGACGCCTCCTGGTCCGCGATCCCCACGGCCGTGAAATGGTCGTCAGTTGCGGCGCGGCGCTCTTCAACGTCCGACTGGCCATGCGGCACCTGGGGTTCAACCCGGTCGTCGAGACCTTCCCCTGTCCTGCCGACCCCACCTTCCTCGCCCGGGTGATGTGGGGCGCGTACGTCCGTCCGGGCCTCGACGAGCAGGATCTGTTCGAAGCACTGCGCCTACGGCACAGCGCGC
Source organism: Streptomyces sp. HUAS 15-9 (assembly GCF_025642155.1). NCBI lineage: Bacteria > Bacillati > Actinomycetota > Actinomycetes > Kitasatosporales > Streptomycetaceae > Streptomyces > Streptomyces qianjiangensis. The sequence goes on from NZ_CP106798.1 coordinate 8,302,792, forward strand.
GCGGACCGTTCCTCCCGGACCCGCTGCCCGCCGCGCTCGCCGATGAGCTGGGCCGAGAGGCCAGGCGCGAGGGAGCCAGGCTGCACTGGATCGACGACAGCGCAGGCCGACGGGAGCTGGCACAGATGGTCCGGGCAGCCGAGGACGTGCACAGGACGGATCCGGCGCACACCGCCGAGCAGACCGCGTGGACCTGGCGACTCGCCCGCGCGCGCCGTGACGGCATTCCGGTCCATACGGACGGGCATCACCCGGACTCCGTCCCGTTCGCCGGACGGGACTACGCCGACCTCACCCGGATGTTCCCCACACCTCCGCGGCGCTGGACCGGACGCTCGGGACGGGTGGCCGTGCTGAGCACGGACCGCGACGACCGCTCGGCCTGGCTCCGGGCCGGCCAGGCACTCGAACGGGTCCTGCTGCACGCCGCCGCCCAGGACGTGATGGCGGCCTTCCACACCCAGCCGTTGGAGATCGAACCTCTGCGCTTGCGGATCCGGCGGACACTGAGCGCGGGCGCGTTCCCGCAGATGATCCTCCGCCTGGGGTATGTGCCCTACGTACGCTCCCTGCCGCGGCGCCGGGTGACCGACGTACTCGCCCGGGAAGCCCGGACCTCCTGAGCCTTCCGTCATGGACACCGCGCTCAGCGGTTCACGGTCAGCGGCACCGTGTCGACGGTGACGGGCCTGCCGTTCTTCGGCGAGACGTAGTACGCGGTGAGCAGGCCGGGTCCGGAGCGGGCCGCCTTGTACGGGAAGGACACGTCGAAGGTCCCGCGCGTCCCCGTGCCGGAAGTGGCCCTGACCAGCACGTCGGCCGCGGTATGTCCGGAGGTGTCGGTCAGCTTCAGCCGGAACTCGGCCTCGAAGGTGTCGGCGCTTCCCCGCACCCTCAGGGGGCTGCTGACGCCGTCACCGATGAGCGGGGACTCGACCAGCACGGCGGGCGAGACGTCCTCGAAGTCGGCCCGTCCCACCGGTTCGTTCAGGACGATGCCTTCGCCGCCGAAGGACGAGACCGGCTTGCCGTCGAGTTCGAAGCGGACCTTGTCGATGCTGGGGTAGCGGGTCACGGTGAACACGACCTGGGCCAGGCGTGCCCGCAGGGAGAGGGTGCCTCCACCGTCGTCGTACCTGCTGGAGAGGTCCACGGTCGCGACGTGGTCGTGGACCGCGATCGAGTGCAGGGCCGTGCCCGACGGTATGGCCGTGGTGCGGTGGTGCAGGCGTTCGTAGCGGCTGGGGCCGGCCAGCAGTGCGCGCACGGCCCCGGTGGCCGTGGCGGGGGCGGGCACGGTGCGCGGGGCGGGCGACATGTGCTCGCCGTTCAGGAAGTACACGCTCGTCGAAATCTGCCTCGGCGAGCCGCTTCCCGAGGGAGCCGTCGTCGTCGGGCCGGCGGTCCCGGACGGAGCCGGTGTGCCCGAGGTCCCGCCCGACGTTCCCGATCCGACGGTGGACTGCCCGGGGCGTGCCGAGGCCCCCGGCGCGGCCGTACCGCCTCCCGTGCCGCAGGCGCCGACGGCGAGCAGTGGCACGGTCAGCGCCGCGGTGAGCATCAGCGGGTGGCGCCCACGGGGGTGCGAGGCTGGGGTTTCGTTGTTCATGGCTGCCTCCTCCGACGCTCACAGCAAAGCGCGCCGGGCGGCGGGCGCACAGGGACCGGACGGCACCGGTCCGGGGCCGAACGGCGGGTCGGGGTGGGTCGTTCGACGTCGACGGCGCCTGCCGTCACGCCCCCTTGCCGGAAAGTTCGATCTCCGCCCAGATGGTCTTCCCGTTCGCGTGGTGCCGGGTGCCCCAGCGTTCGGCGAACCGGGCGACGAGCAGCAGGCCACGGCCGCCCTCGTCGAAGGTGCGGGCGCGGCGCAGGTGCGGGGCGGTGCTGGTGCCGTCGGACACCTCGCAGATGAGGGTGCGGTCGCGGATCAGACGCAGTTGGATGGGCGACTGCCCGTAGCGGATCGCGTTCGTGACGAGCTCGCTGACCACCAGTTCGGCCGTGAAGGTCACATCCGGCAGATGCCACGCGGTCAGCCGGGCCAGGACCTCCGCGCGGGCACCCGCGACCGCGGCCGGGTCGGAGGGCAGGTCCCAGGTGGCCACCTGACTCGCGTCGAGGGCCCGGGTGCGGGCGACCAGCAGGGCGACGTCGTCCTGCGGCTGTGCGGGGAGCAGGGTGTGGATCACGCTGTCGCAGATGGCCTCCAGTGATTCGGCGGGCCGCTCGAGGCACCGGCGCAGCAGCGCGAGGCCGGTGCCCAGGTCGTGCTCGCTGCCTTGGATCAGGCCGTCGGTGTAGAGGGCGAGGAGGCTGCCCGGGGGCAGGTCCCACTCGACGGTTTCGAAGGGCAGGCCGCCCACACCCAGCGGCGGGCCGGGAGGCAGCTCGACCAGGTCGGCCGTGCCGTCCGTCGTGACGACGGCGGGCGGGGGGTGGCCCGCGGAGGCGGCCGCACACCGGCGCGAGACCGGGTCGTAGACCACGTACAGGCAGGTGGCGACGAAATCGGTGGGCATCTCCAGGTCGGACCCGTCCTCCTCGCTGCCGTCCTGCTGTGCTGCGAGGTGGGTGACCAGGTCGTCGAGATGCGTGAGGAGCTCGTCGGCGGGAAGGTCGACGTCGGCCAGCGTGCGTACCGCGGTCCGCAGGCGCCCCATGGCCGCGGAGGCCTGCAGGCCGTGTCCCACCACGTCTCCGACGACCAGTGCGACCCGGGCGCCCGACAGCGGGATCACGTCGAACCAGTCCCCGCCCAGCCCCGCACGCGTGCGGGCCGGAAGGTAGCGGTAGGCCACCTCGACCGCTTCCTGGGCGGCCAGCCGGTGGGGGAGCAGGCTGCGCTGCAGGGCCAGGGCGGTGTTGCGTTCGAGGGTGTAGCGCCGGGCGTTGTCCACGGCCACGGCGGCTCGTGCGCCGATCTCCTCGGCGAGGAGGAGATCGTCCTCCTCGAAGGGGTGCTGGCGCCGGTGACGTACGAGGACCGCCACACCGAGGGTGATCCCGCGGGCACGCAGCGGAATGACCATGAGCGAGTGGATGCCGAACGCGCGGACGATTCCCGCCCGCTCGGGGTCGGCTTCCTGCCAGCTCCTGACGGCTTCGTCGAGGGTGCGGTGCAACGAGGGCCGACCGGTGGCCAGACAGCGGACGGGCGGCGCGGACTGCGGGTATTCGTCCACGTCCCCGGGCCGGATCAGCGCCTCGGGCACACCGGGCAGGACGGACTGCTGCGCCACCCGACGCAGGGCGACCATGCCCGAGAAGGAGGGTGTCGGCTCGATGCCGTGGAAGAGGCCGTCCAGCAGGTCGATGGTGACGAAGTCGGCAAGCCGGCCCACCGCCACGTCGGCCATCTCCTGGGCCGTCCGCGTCACGTCCAGGGTGCTGCCCACCTGTGTGCTGACGTCGTTCAGCAGCGCGAGCCGCTCCCGGGCCAGGTGCTGCTCGGTGACGTCCAGCGCGGACAGCTCGACGTGCCGTACCTGCCCTGCCGGGGTCCTGAGCGGGGACACAGTGATGGACCAGACCCGCTCGCGCGCCTCCGGCCGGGTCCTGCCGCGCACATGGAACCGTTCGGGTTCTCCGGTCACGAACACGCGCCGCATGCCGTCCTCGACCGACCGGCAGATGTGGGGCGGCAGGATGTCGGTGACCCGCCGACCGCGCATCTGTTCCTCGCTCATGCCGAGCTCGCGTGTGGCGCCGGCGCTCGCCCGCACCGCCCGCAGGGCGGAGTCGTACACCATCACGGGCAGATGGCACTGCGCGAACGCTTCCTCGGCCGTCGCCAGGTCCGACGGCACCTGCTCCGGCGGTGTGGCCACGACGAGCTGCTGGGAGCGGCCCTTGCCGTCGAAGGACGGGTACGCGTGCAGTTGCACTTCCACGTGCCGGCCGTCCCGGTGGCGGAGCAGGGTCGTCCTGCTCCGCCCGCCGAGAGCGGCGTGCAGGCTCTTCTCGGCGTCGGCGTCCGAGCCCAGCAGACGGTGCACGGGGCGGCCCACGACCTCCTGGCGCGGGTAGCCGAGCAGACGCTCCGCACCCGCGCTCCAGTCGGTGACGATCCCCTGCGCGTCGACGACCGCGGTGGCTGGGGCGGCAGCCTCCGGAAGCGCTTCGGAGCCGCTGCCGCGTGGGGTGGCACCGTGCATGTCGATCATCGCCCAATCTGCCCCCATGGACACCCTGACCGCGGGGAGAACACGGCGGCCGAGGCCACCGGGCGCACGCATGGCCGGCCTCTCCGCGTTCGGCCCCGTCATCCCACTTCTACCGTCCTTCCGCCGAGCCCGCGCGCCGTGCACGGGCCCGGCCGTCCATCACGGCAGGTGGATCCCCTCAGGCCGGGGTCTTGCGGCCCCGGCCCGTGTCCGGCCGGTTCCGTACGGCGCCGTAGTACGCGGTGCGCATGATGTCCTGCATGTCGTCGAGCATCGGCATCCGCGGGTTGGCGGGTGCGCACTGGTCCTCGTACGCGTTCAGGGCCTGCTGGGGCAGGGCGTCGAGGAAAGAGCGTTCGTCGATGCCGAGGGCCTGGAACGACGGCTCGATGCCCACGGCGTCGCGGAGGCGTTCCACCGCGGCGGCCAGCGACTCCACGCCCTCCTGCGGGGTGCCGGCGGGCAGCCCGAGGGTGCGGGCGATGTCCTGGAAGCGTTCGGGGGCGCGGTAGCTCTCGTACTTGGGCCAGCCGGTGAGCTTCGTGGGGATCGTGCCGTTGTAGCGGATGACGTGCGGCAGGAGGACCGCGTTGGTGCGGCCGTGCGCGATGTGGAAGCTGGCGCCGAGGGTGTGGGACATGGCGTGGACGATGCCGAGGAAGGCATTGCCGAAGGCCATGCCGGCGATGGTGCCGGCGTTGTGCATCTTCTCCCGCGCGTCGGGACGGCCCGTGCGGTCGTTCACCGCCGCCTCGATGTTCTCGAAGACGAGCCGGATCGCGTGCAGGGCCAGGCCGTCGGTGAAGTCGTTCGCGTACACGGACACATACGTCTCGATGGCGTGGGTGAGCGCGTCGAACCCGCTGTCGGCGGCCAGCGCGGGCGGCAGCTCCGTGGTGAGCAGCGGGTCGACGATGGCAACGCTGGGCGTCAGCGCGTAGTCGGCCAGCGGGTACTTCTTGCCGGTGGCCGGGTCGGAGATCACCGCGAAGGGGGTGACCTCGGCGCCGGTGCCCGACGTGGTGGGGATGCAGACCAGGCGGGCCCGGGCACCCAGCACCGGGAAGCGGAAGGCGCGCTTGCGGATGTCGGAGAACTTCTGCCGCATGTCGGCGAAGTCGATGTCCGGGTGCTCGTACAGCAGCCACATCACCTTGGCGGCGTCCATCGGCGAGCCGCCGCCGAGCGCGATGATCGTGTCCGGGCGGAAGTCGTGCATCAGGCGGGCGCCGCGCCGCACGGATTCGATGCTCGGCTCCGGTTCCACGTTGTCGATGACCTGGATCGTCGTCGGCTCGTGGCGCCGCTGCAGGACACGGGTGACGCGGTCGACGAAGCCGAGGCGGGTCATCGTGGCGTCCGTGACGATCGTGACACGGTGCACGTCCGGCATGGAGGCCAGATAGCGGATGGACTGCGGCTCGAAATAGATCTTCGGGGGCACCTTGAACCACTGCAGATTGTTGCGGCGCGCGCCGACCCGCTTGATGTTCAGCAGCTGGGCGGCGGAGACGTTGTTGGACACCGATGTATGCCCCCATGAGCCGCAGCCGAGGGTGAGCGACGGCAGCAGGTTGTTGTAGATGCCGCCTATGGCACCCTGCGAGGACGGGGAGTTGACGATGATCCGTACGGTCTTCAGCCGCCGCCCGTAGGCCTCGGCGATCGTACGGTCCTCCGTGTGGATGACGGCGCTGTGGCCCTGCCCGTGGAAGGCGACCATGTCGGCGGCGAGGTCGAAGCCCTGCGCCTGCGAGCCGGCGCGCAGCACGGCGAGCACCGGGCAGAGCTTCTCGCGGGTCAACGGCTCGTCCGGACCGACGTGTTCGGCCTGGACGAGGATCAGCGAGGTGTCGGCGGGCACGGTGAAGCCGGCCTGTTCGGCGATCCACACCGGGCTCTGGCCGACGGCCGCGGCGTTGACCTTGGGTTCGCACCCCGAGTTCGCGGCCTGGCCGGGGAACAGGAACGCCTCCAGCTTCGCCTTCTCCTCGGCGGTCGCCAGATGGGCGTGCAGGGTGCGGAACTCGGCCAGTGCCGCGTCGTAGACCTCCTCGTCCAGGATGACGGCCTGTTCGGAGGCGCAGATCATGCCGTTGTCGAAGGACTTCGACAGCACCAGGTCATTGACGGCCCGGCGCAGCTTCGCGCTCCTGTGCACATAGGCGGGGACGTTGCCCGCGCCGACGCCGAGGGCCGGCTTGCCCGCCGAATAGGCGGCCCTGACCATGGCGTTGCCGCCGGTGGCGAGGATCAGGGAGACGCCGGGGTGCCGCATCAGGACGCTGGTCGCTTCGACCGACGGGGTCTCGATCCACTGGATGCAGTGCTCCGGCGCGCCGGCGGCGATGGCCGCGTCCCGTACGATCCGCGCCGCCTCGGTGCTGCACCGCTGTGCCGAGGGGTGGAAGGCGAAGACGACCGGGTTGCGGGTCTTCAGCGCCATCAGGGCCTTGAAGACGGTGGTGGAGGTCGGGTTGGTGACGGGCGTGATCGCGCAGACCACGCCGACGGGTTCGGCCACCTCGGTCATGTCCTCGATGTCGTCACGGGCGATCACACCGACGGTCTTCATGGGCGCGATGCTGTGCGTGACGTGCTCGCACGCGAACATGTTCTTGGCCGCCTTGTCCTCGAAGACGCCGCGCCCCGTCTCCTCGACCGCGAGACGGGCCAGCGCCGTGTGCTGGTCCAGGGCGGCGACCGAGGCCTTCTTGACGATGTGGTCGATCTGCTCCTGTGTGAAGGCCTCGTAGTCGGCCAGTGCCTTGAGTCCCTGGTTGACCAACTGGTCCACGGCGATGGCGATGTCGGACGGCGCCCCGGCGGTGGCCGTGGCCTCGATTCCGGCGTCGTGACGGGTCATGGGGATACGCCTCCATTGACGAGAGCCGGCGGGGTCGGCCGGCTGTGCAGACCGGAGCGGCACCGAGAGGGCCGGTGCCGCTCGTACTTCCCACTTTCGTGCGGCCCGGCCCGCCGCTCCCAGATGCCGATGGTCCCTGTCGGGGACTGACCGGCACGGCGGGCCAGGGTACTTGGGGCCCTACTGGTCCGATCCGGCCCCGGCCCGGCCGCCGCGCCACGGCGGCGGGGTGGCCGACCTGCGCGCCCCCTCCTTGCGGTGCAGGAACCGGTTCAGCTGGCCGCGCAGCCGGTCCGCCAACGCGTCCGCCAGTTCATGTGCCGTGGCCTCCCGGGCGTGCACCACGACGAGGGTGTTCCCCACCACGAGCTCCGCTCCGGCGAACCAGGGCTGCTCGGCGTGGTGCGCCACCGCCTTGACGACCCTCAGGGCACCGCGGGCGGCCGGCAACCCGGGGCGGCCGAGGACCGCGTCGACCTTGGCCCGCAGATACGCGAGTTCTTCCTCGCCCACCTCGCCTTCCGTGCGCACCCGCAGGTCGGCGGTCGTGCTGACGTGAGTGCCGGTGTACTTGGCAGTCATGGGATCCGCTCCTTGAGATCGTTGGGCAGATCCAGACTTCTGCCAGCACCCTCCGCGGTACAGGGCTGTCAGGCCCTGGGGGTGGGGCCATCGGGCCTTCACCGCTGAGGCGGACGGTCCTGGGAATCGGGTTGTTCCAGGTGGGAGGCGAGGACAGCGGCCTGGACGCGGCGCTGCACGCCCAGCTTGGCCAGCATCCGTGAGATGTGGTTCTTGACCGTCTTCTCGGACAGGTAGAGCTTCCTGCCGATCTCGCGGTTGGTCAGGCCGTCGCCGATCAGGGCGAGGATCTCCCGCTCGCGCGGCGACAGGCTCGCCAGCTCGGCCGGCACCTCCGGGGTGCTCACGGGCTCGGTGCGCAGCGAGCGCATCAGGCGGGCCGTGGTCGCGGGGTCCAGCATCGACTGGCCCGAGGCGACGGTGCGCACCGCCGAGATCAGGTCGGAGCCCTTGATCTGCTTGAGGACATAGCCCGACGCCCCGGCCATGATCGCGTCCAGCAGCGCGTCCTGGTCGTCGAACGAGGTCAGCATCAGACACGCGAGTTCCGGCATCTGGCTGCGCAGCTCCCGGCAGACCGTGATGCCGTCGCCGTCGGGGAGACGGACGTCGAGGACGGCGACGTGCGGCCGCAGGGCGGGGCCCCGGGCGAGTGCCTGCTGGACGGTGCCGGCGTCACCGACGACCGAGATGTCGGGCTCCGCGTCGAGCAGGTCGGTCAGGCCGCGTCGTACGACCTCGTGGTCGTCGAGCAGGAACACGCGGATCGGGTCCTGCTCTGTGAAAGTGCGTGTCTGCGTCATGACGATCCCTTGTTCCCCGGATGCAAGGACGACAAACCGTCGGCCTCCATGACGATCGTCGCCTGCCCGGTCCATAAGTACCAGGCCGACAGGCCCACCGGCGCCCCCGCATGTGTCCCTGTCGGCACTCCCCGTGACCGTCACGAGCGACAAGGATCCGAAGTACAAGAGAGCGCTGAGGCGAGGAGAGAACCGACGATGACCGCAACCATGTCAGTCGGGAACCGCACGACGGACGCCTGGCGCGGGTTCACGGGCAGCCACTGGCGCGAGGGCATCGACGTACGCGACTTCGTACAGGCCAACTACACCCCGTACGAGGGCGACGCCCGCTTCCTGAGCGGTCCGACCGACCGCACGCGCGCCGTCTGGGCCAAGGTGAGCGCGCTCTTCCCGGAAGAGCGGCGCAGGGGCATCCTCGACGTCGACACCGCCACCCCGTCGACCATCACCTCGCACGCGCCCGGCTACATCGACCGGGACCGCGAGCTGATCGTCGGCCTGCAGACGGACGCGCCCCTGAAGCGGGCGATCATGCCGGCCGGCGGGCTGCGGATGGTGGAAAACGGCCTCAAGGCGTACGGCTACGAGCCCGACCCCTTCGTGACCAAGGTCTTCGGCACCTACCGCAAGACCCACAACGACGGCGTCTTCGACGCCTACACCCCGGAGATGCGCGCCGCCCGCAAGGCCGCCGTCATCACCGGCCTCCCGGACGCCTACGGACGCGGCCGGATCATCGGCGACTACCGGCGCGTGGCGCTCTACGGCACCGACCGGCTGATCGAGGCCAAGCTGGCCGAAAAGGCCCGGCTGGACGGTGAGCCGTCGACCGAGCACATCATCCGCGACCGTGAGGAGCTCGCCGAACAGATCAAGGCACTGGGCGAGCTGACCCGCATGGCGGCGACATACGGCTGCGACGTCTCCCGCCCCGCCACCACCGCGCACGAGGCCGTCCAGTGGCTGTACCTCGCGTACCTGGCCGCGGTGAAGGAGCAGAACGGCGCCGCCATGTCGCTGGGCCGCACCTCGACCTTCCTGGACGTCTTCCTCCAGCGGGACCTGGACGAGGGGATCATCGACGAGACACGCGCCCAGGAACTGGTCGACGACTTCGTCATCAAGCTGCGGATCGTGCGCTTCCTGCGCACCCCCGAGTACGACGCCCTGTTCTCCGGCGACCCCACCTGGGTGACCGAGTCCATCGGCGGCATCGGAACGGACGGCCGCCCGCTGGTCACCCGCACCTCGTTCCGCTTCCTGCAGACCCTGTACAACCTGGGGCCCGCACCCGAGCCGAACCTGACCGTGCTGTGGTCGCCCCGGCTCCCGTCCGGCTTCAAGAGGTTCTGCGGACAGGTCTCGGTCGACACCAGTGCCGTCCAGTACGAGTCCGACGAGCTGATGCGACCGTGCACCGGCGACGACACCGCGATCGCCTGCTGCGTCTCCGCCATGGCGGTGGGACGGCAGATGCAGTTCTTCGGGGCGCGGGTCAACCTCGCCAAGGCACTGCTGTACGCGATCAACGGCGGCCGGGACGAGATGACCGGTGAACAGATCGCCCCCGCCGCACCGCCGCTGACGGGTGAGTACCTGGAGTACGAGGAGCTGGCCGCCGCGTACGACCGGATGCTCGACTGGCTGGCACGGACGTACGTCAACGCCCTCAACGTCATCCACTACATGCACGACAAGTACGCCTACGAGCGCCTCGAGATGGCCCTCCACGACTACCCCGTGCACCGCTTCATGGCCTGTGGCATCGCCGGTCTGTCCGTCGCCGCCGACAGCCTCTCCGCTGTCAAGCACGCGCGCGTGAAGGTCGTCCGGGACGCCACCGGACTCGCGGTGGACTACGAGGTGGAGGGGGACTACCCGGCGTACGGCAACAACGACGACCGCGCCGACACACTTGCCGTCGACCTGGTCGACTCCTTCATGGCGAAGGTGCGCAAGCACCCCACCTACCGCGACGCCGAACACACCCAGTCGGTCCTCACCATCACCTCCAACGTCGTCTACGGCAAGCACACCGGCAACACCCCCGACGGGCGGCGCGCCGGTCAGCCCTTCGCACCCGGCGCCAACCCGATGAACGGCCGCGACCGGCACGGAGTGGCCGCGTCCGCGCTCTCGGTGGCCAAGCTGCCCTACGAGCACGCCCGCGACGGCATCTCGCTGACCACGACCATCACCCCGGAAGGCCTGGGCCACCGCCCGGAGGAACGCGCCGGGAACCTGGTCGGCATCCTCGACGCCTACACGGCGGCCGGCGGCTTCCACATGAACGTGAACGTCCTGGACCGCGCCAAGCTCGAGGACGCCATGGAACACCCGGAGAACTACCCGGACCTGACCATCCGCGTCTCCGGATACGCCGTGAACTTCGTCCGCCTGACCCGTGAGCAGCAGCTCGACGTGATCAGCCGTACCTTCCACGGATCGCTGTGAGCACGACGACGAAAGGCCGGATCCACTCCTGGGACCTGTCCACCGGCGTGGACGGTCCCGGGACCCGGTTCGTCCTCTTCTTCAGCGGCTGCCCGCTGCGCTGCCTGTACTGCGCCAACCCGGACACCTGGCACATGCGCGACGGCAAGGAGGTCACGGTCGACGAGGTGATGGCCGAGATCGACAAGTACCGGCCGTTCGTCACCGCGGCCGGCGGCGGAGTGACCCTCACCGGCGGTGAGCCGCTCCTCCAGTCCGCCTTCGCCGCGGCGGTGCTCCGGCGCTGCAAGGAGGCGGGACTGCACACCGCCCTCGACACCTCCGGCTTCCTCGGCGCCCGCGCCACCGACGAACTCCTCGCGGACGTCGACCTGGTCCTGCTGGACATCAAGTCCTTCGACGTCGGCACGTACCGAAAACTGACCGGAGGCGAACTCTCACCCACCCTGAACTTCGCCACCCGCCTCGACCGGCTCGGCGTCCCGATGTGGATCCGCTACGTCCTGGTCCCCGGCTGGACCGACGCACCCGAACCCGTCGACGGCCTGGCCCACTTCGTCGCCGGGCTCCCCGCCGTCCAGCGCGTCGACATCCTTCCGTTCCACAGACTCGGCGCCGCGAAGTACGCCTCGCTCGGCATTCCCTTCCCCCTGGAGAACACCCCCCGCCCGTCCGCCGAACTCATCGAGCGGGTGCGAGAGCAGTTCCGTGCCCAGGGTGTGGCGGCCCACTGACCTGCTCAGGCCGCAGCGGTTCGGCAACAGGCCTTGCACACCGGGACGTTCAGCCCAACGGCCACCGACCTTCGGCATCCGGTGCGCCGCCCCGTGGAGCGCCAGAGTGAGGTGTGTCAGGCAACAGCCGAACACGACTCCGGAACCTGATTCCCCGCGCCAGAAGGTGGAGACCATGCCCCGCACCGTCACCGTAGGTCTCGACGGCTCGCCCCAAAGCCGCGCCGCGGCCGAATGGGCAGCTCGCGAAGCCAAGTTGCTCGATCTGCCGCTGAAGATCGTCCATGTCTGGGAGCCGGTCCCCGAGCCCATGGCACAGGCCCCGCTGCTCGGGACCGAGACCCACCAGCACTGGACCGAACGCATTCCCCGCGAGGCGGCCGACGGCCTCCGTCTGCGCCACCCCGGCGTCGAGGTGACCAGCGAGCAGCTCTCCGGCAGCCCCGGCGAGGCGCTGACCGAGGCGGGGAAGAGCGCCGAACTGCTCGTCCTCGGCTCGCGCCGCCTCGGCGGGGTCGGCGGCTTCATGGTCGGCTCCGTCGGACTGAGCGTCGTCGCCCACGCCGAACGCCCCGTCGTACTGATCAGAGCCGGTGAACAGGCTGCCGACGAACACGAGATGGACCCGGCGGGCATCCCGTCCGCCGCGACACCGTTCCAGCCCGTGGTCCTGGGCCTGGACACCGACCACCCAGACGAGACACTGATCCGGTTCGCCTTCGACGCAGCCGTACGCCGTGGTACCTCCCTGCGCGTCGTGCACGCCTGGTACCCGCCGCCGTACTACGCATACGGCACACCCGCCAATCCCGCCCTCAACGAAGCGCTGGCCCTGAACGACGCCCAGAACCTGACCGTGGCGCTGCGCCCCTGGCGGCACAAGTACCCGGACGTCGAGGTCACCGAGGAGTCCCGGTACGGCAGCCCCGCCGTGCACCTCGTCGAGGCCTCGCAGGCGGCCTCGCTGGTGGTCGTGGGCCGGCGGATCCGCCGCAGCCCCCTCGGCGCGCACATCGGCCACGTCACGCACGCCGTCCTGCACCACTCCACCGCCCCCGTCGCCGTCGTGGCCCACGGCTGACCCACTTGCTGAGGAGCAGACATCATGAAGGCAGCGGTCGTACGGGCCTTTGGTGAGCCCCTGGTGATCGAGGAGCGTCCGGATCCCGAGCCGGGCGCCGGTCAGGTGCGAATCCGGGTGGAGGCCTCCGGGCTGTGCCACACCGACATCCACGCGGCACACGGCGACTGGCCCATCCGGCCGAACCCGCCGTTCGTGCCCGGCCACGAGGGCGTGGGCGTGGTGGAGGAACTCGGCGAGGGCGTCACACACCTGAGGGTGGGCGAGCGGGTGGCGGTGCCCTGGCTGGGCTGGGCGTGCGGGCGGTGCGAGCACTGCCTGTCCGGCTGGGAGACGCTGTGCGAGCGGCAGGTCAACACCGGGTACGGCTGTGACGGCGGCTATGCGGAGAAGATGCTCGCCTGGGCGGACTTCGCGCAGCCGGTGCCGCCGGGCATCAGCGCGGTGGAGGCGGCCCCGCTGACCTGTGCCGGGGTGACCACCTACAAGGCGCTGAAGGTCGCACAGGTGCGGCCGGCGCAGCTGGTCGCCATCTCGGGGATCGGCGGGCTGGGGCATCTGGCGGTGCAGTACGCGAAGATCGCCGGCGCGCAGGTGGCCGCGATCGACGTCACCGACGACAAGCTGGAACTGGCCGCCGAACTGGGCGCGGACCTGGTCATCGACGCCCGTACGGAGGACGTGGGCGAGGTGCTCAAGCGGTACGGCGGGGCGCACGCGGCGCTGGCGCTGGCGGTGAACGACGCCGCGTTCGAGGCGGCCAACGCCGGGCTGCGGCGCGGCGGCCGGCTGGTCATGGTGGCGCTGCCGGCACACGGCACGGTGCGCGTCCCGATCTTCGACACGGTGCTGAACGGGACGTCGGTGATCGGTTCGATCGTGGGCACCCGGCAGGACCTGGCCGAGGTGTTCCAACTGCACGCCGCCGGGCGGACACGGGTCATCTGCGAGACCCGGCCGCTGTCCTCGGTCAACGAGTCCATCGACGAGGTGCTGCGCGGACAGGTCAAGGCACGGATCGTGTTCGATCTCGGAGCGGGGCGGTGAGCGCGGTGGATCTGCCACTGGTCGTGGGCGTCGACGGCTCCGAGCCGAGCCTGCGCGCGGTGGACTGGGCGGCCGACGAGGCCGCCATGCGCGGGGTGCCGCTGCGGCTGGTGTACGCCTCGCTGTGGGAGCGCTACGAGGGCACCTCGCTGGCGCAGGACGTGGTGGGCAGCCCGTCGGAGCAGGTGAGGGCCGAGGACATCGTCGCCGCCGCGGCCCGCCGCGCGGCGCGGCGCCAGGCCGGCGTGAAGATCACCACCGACGTCCTGGCCGAGGAACCCGAATACGCGCTGGTCCGCGCGAGCCGCGACGCCTCCGCGCTGGTGATGGGCACCCGGGGCCGCAGCGGCATGGTCGAGATGCTGCTCGGCTCGGTCAGCCTGACCGTGGCCGCCTACGCCCACTGCCCGGTCGTCGTGCTCCGCGGCAGCCACGACAACCAGGCCCGCTCCGCGACGCACGGCCGCATCGTGGTGGGCGTCGGCGACAAAGCGGCCGGCTCCGCGGCGGTGCGCTTCGCCCTGCGCGAGGCCGAACTGCGCGGCGTCGAGCTGGAGGCCGTACGCGCCTGGCGGTGCCCGGCGCACGAGACGACCGACCACCCGCTGCTGGCCGGAGAACCCGCCCGACTGCACGAGGAGCGGGCCGTGGAAACGCTCCAGGAGGCGCTGACAGACGCGCCGGAGCACGTACGACTGCGCCCGCACGCCGTCGAGGGTCACCCCCGCCGAGTCCTGCTGGCCGCCTCCCACGGTGCCGACCTGCTGGTCGTCGGCGCCCGGCGCCACCCGGAGCACCTCGGGCTCCAGCTCGGCCGGGTGGCCCACGGAGTCCTGCATCACGCGGCCTGCCCCGTCGTCGTCGTGCCCGAGCAGCCATGACCGACGCCGAGGTCACCGACCGGAGCAGCAACGCCCGAACACCCCTGACGCACCCCTGACGCCGAAAGGAACCCACCACCATGACCGTACGCGTCGGCATCAACGGATTCGGCCGCATCGGCCGCACCTACCTGCGCGCGGCACTCGACCGCGCCGAAGCGGGCACCCAGGACGTCGTGGTCGTCGCGATCAACGACATCACCTCGCCCGCCACCCTCGCCCACCTGCTCGAGTACGACTCCACGTTCGGCCACATCGGACGCGACGTCACACACGACGACAGCTCGATCACCGTCGACGGCCGGCGCATCGCCGTCACCGCCGAGCGCGACCCGGCCGCCCTGCACTGGTCCGACTACGGCGCCGGCATCGTGATCGAGTCCACCGGACGCTTCCGCGACCGGGACTCCGCCGCCCTGCACCTCAAGGGCGGAGCCCACACCGTGCTGCTGTCGGCGCCGGGCAAGGACGTGGACGCCACCATCGTCATGGGCGTCAACGACAGCACCTACGACCGCCACCGCGACCGGATCGTCTCCGCCGCCTCCTGCACCACCAACTGCGTCGCCCCCATGGTCAAGGTCCTCGACGACGCCTTCGGCATCGAACGCGGCGTGATGACCACGATCCACGGCTACACCAACGACCAGTCCCTCCTCGACGGCCCGCACAAGGACCTGCGTCGGGCACGATCGGCGGCCCTGAGCATCATCCCGACCAGCACCGGCGCCGCACGCGCCGTCGGCCTGGTGGTGCCGGAACTGGCCGGGGCGCTGGACGGGATCGCGGTCCGTGTGCCCGTCGAGGACGGCTCACTGACCGACCTCGCGGTCGTGCTGAACCGCGAGGTGACACCGGAGGAGATCAACGCCGCGTTCGACACGGCGGCAGAGGGCCCGCTCAACGGCATCCTGCGCGTCTCGAAGGCCCCCATCGTCTCCCGCGACGTCATCGGCGACCCCTCCTCCTGCGTCTTCGACCCCGCCCTGACCCAGGCCAACGGAACCCTGGCCAAGATCTTCGGCTGGTACGACAACGAGTGGGGCTACACCAACCGGCTCCTCGACCTCACGGCCCTCGTGGCCGACGAATGACCGGCTCCGGGACGGAGTACATATCAGGGCCGAACGGCCCAAACTCCGTCCCGGACAGCCCATGGGACGACACGCCACCCCGCCGGATGCTCGAAGTGGCAACCGGTTTTGGAGGAGACCCGCGATGAGGGACCACCTGCTCGACCGACCCCCCGCCCACGCCCTGCTCGCGGACGGGACCACCGTGTGCATCCGGCCTGTCACACTCGCAGACCACGACCAGTTGGAAGGGCTCTACGAGGAGATGTCCCCGGAGAACCTCCGTCTGAGGTTCTTCGTACCCAGCCGCCGGTCGGCCGCCATGGCCGCCGACCGGGCCTGCGCCCCCGCCCGTCCCGGCTACCGGGCCCTGCTGGCCGAGGCCAAGGACCAGGTGCTCGGCCTCGCCGAATACGACACCGCCGGACAGGAGGGCGGCCCGGCGGAGATCTCCATCGCGGTCGCCGACGGACTGCACCACCGCGGCGTGGGGACCCTGCTCGTCGAGCACCTGGTCTCCGCGGCCCGCGCCGACGGCATCACCACCTTCACGGCCGACGCGCTGAGCGAGAACAACAAGGTGCTCCGGCTCTTCGCCGACCTCGGCCTGCGCACCGTCCGCCGCTACGAGGGACCGGAAGTGCGCTGCACCATCCACCTCGACGAGGACGACACCTACCTCTCGGCGGTCGAGGCCCGCGGCCGGTCGGCCGACGTGGCCAGCCTCGAACCGCTGCTGCGCCCCGACGTGATCGCCGTCGTCGGCGCCGGACGCAGGCCCGGCTCGGTCGGCCGGGCGATCCTGCACCATCTGCACTCCGGCGGCTTCACGCGCCGCCTGTTCGCCGTGAACCCGAGCATGTCGTCGGTTCTGGGCGTGCAGTGCTACCCGTCCATCAGCGCCCTGCCCAGGACCCCGGACCTCGTGGTCGTGGCGGTCCCGGCCGCGGCGGTCCCGGCCACCGCCGAGGAGTGCGGCGCAGCGGGCGTGCGCGCGCTCGTCGTCATCACGGCGGGACTCGACCACGACCAGGCGCAGGCACTGCTGGCCGCCTGCCGCGGCTACGGCATGCGCCTGGTCGGCCCCAACTGCCTGGGCATCTCCAACACGGACCCCGAACTGCGTCTCGACGCGACCTTCGCCGCCGATCACCCGAGGCCCGGCACCGCGGGCGTCGCCGTGCAGTCCGGCGGTGTCGGCATCGCCCTGCTGGACGGGCTGTCCCGGCTCGGCATCGGCGTGTCGTCCTTCGTCTCGCTCGGCGACAAGTACGACGTCAGCGGCAACGATCTGCTCCAGTGGTGGGAGAGCGACTGCCGCACCGACCTCGCCCTGCTGCATCTGGAGTCCTTCGGCAACCCGCGGGCGTTCTCCCGCACGGCCCGCCGGGTCACCCGCCGTATGCCGGTGCTGACCGTGGACGCCGGCCGGTCGGTGGCCGGACGGCGCGCCGCCGCCTCGCACACCGCTGCCGCCGCCACCCCCACCATGACCCGTGGGGCCCTGTTCACCCAGGCCGGCATCACCGCCACCCGCTCGATCGGCGAACTCCTCGAGACTGCCGCCCTGTTGCACTCCCAGCCGCTGCCCGCGGGGACCCATGTCGCCATCGTCACCAACGCGGGCGGAGCCGGAGTGCTGGCCGCCGACGCCTGCGCGGAGGCGGGACTAGCCCTGCCGTCGTTCACCCCCGCGATGACCGACGAACTGCTCGGCGTACTGCCCGAGGGGGCGGCCGTCGGCAACCCCGTCGACGCCACCGCCTCCGTCACCGAGGAACAGCTCACGGAATGCGTGGACCGGCTCATGCGGTACCCGGGCATCGACGCCGTGCTGGTCGCCCTCGTCCCCACGGCGGTCGCCGTCGCCACGGGTGACGATCTGGTGCGGGCCGTCACCGGGGCACCCGCACGCCGGGCGAAGCCGGTGGCCGTCGTACGCCTGGAGCAGGACCTGCCGGTCCGGCTGCTCACCGCCGTCTCCGGGGGCACCGTCCCCGCCTACGCCGAACCGCAGGCCGCGGCACGCGCGTTGGCCCACGCCGCTCATCGCGCGGCCTGGCTCGCCCGCCCCGCGGGCACCGTACCGAAGCTCGAAGACGTTGACTCCGATCGGGCCCGCGCGATCGTCGACGCCCACCTGGCCGAACACCCGGACGGCGGCTGGCTCGACCCGGACGTCTGCGCCGACCTTCTGGCCTGCTACGGCATCCCGCAGATTCCCTGGGCGTGGGCCGAGACCGAGGACGAGGCCGTACGCGCCGCCGAGCGCCTGCACGGCGCCGACGGGCGGGTCGTGATGAAGGCGCACTGGCCGGGCCTGGTCCACAAGAGCGAGCAGCACGCCGTCCATCTGGATCTGCGGGGCGAGTTCCAGGTCCGGGCCGCGTTCCGGGACCTGGACACGCGCTTCGCCGGCCTGCTGACCGGGGTGGTCGTGCAGCCCCTCGCCGACCGTGGCACCGAACTGTTCGCCGGTGTCGTCCAGGACCAGGTCTTCGGCCCGCTCGTCCTGTTCGGCCTCGGTGGCACGGCCACCGAGGTGCTGGCCGACCACGCGGCCCGGCTCGCCCCGCTCACCGACCACGACGTGCACGACCTGATCACATCCCCGCGCTGCGCGCCCCTGCTGTTCGGCACGGCCGGCCACCGGCCGATCGACCTGGAAGGCGTGGAGCAGGTGCTTCTGCGGCTGTCCCGGATGGCGGCGGACCTGCCGCAGCTCGCCGAGGCCGACTTCAACCCGGTCCTGGCGGCACCGGGCGGGGTCACCGTCCTCGACGCGCGCGTGCAACTGCTGCCCCGTGGGCCCCAGGACCCCTATCTGCGCCGGCTCCGCTGAGGAGGTTGACGGACATGAAGCACGACAAGGTCGGCTCCGTGATGACGACGGACGTCGTCCACGCCGAGTACGCCACCCCGTTCAAGGAGGTCGTGCGGCTTCTCGCGGACCACCGGATCAGCGGGCTGCCGGTCGTCGACGAGGACGACAAGGTCATCGGCGTCATCTCCGAGACGGACCTCGTGGTGCGGCAGGCGGCCACACCCGGGCCCTGTGAACCGAGGCGCCGCGCGGGGCTCGCGCAGCTGACCCGCGGTGCCCGGAGGCAGGCCGCCAAGGCGAAGGCCGGTACGGCCGGGCGGCTGATGTCTCGGCCGCCCGTCACGGTGCATGCCGACGACACCATCGTGGAAGCGGCCCGGACCATGGCCGTTCGGCATGTGGAACGGCTCCCCGTGCTCGACGAGGAGGACCGGCTGGTCGGCATGGTCACCCGGCGCGACCTGCTCCAGGTGTTCCTGCGCCCGGACCGGGAGATCCGCGACGAGGTGATCGACGGCATCCTGGGACGCATCCTGTGGCTGCCGCCGCGCAGCGTCGACGTCTCGGTGACACAAGGCGTCGTCACGCTCACCGGCCGCATGGAACGCAAGTCCGCCACGGAGATCGCCGTCTCCATGACCCGTCAGATCGACGGCGTGGTCGACGTGGTGGACCACCTGACCTACCACCTGGACGACGCGCGCATACGCGCGGAACAGGCCCTGCACGGCGCGGCCGACGACTGGCTGCGTGGACCGTGAAAGGAGGCGTGCCGCCATGACCGGCACCGTGTTGGTCACCTATGGAACGACGAACGGATCGACGGCGAGGATCGCCGAGACCATCGAGGCCGTCCTGCGCAAGGCCGGCCTGACGACCGAGGTGTTGCCGGCCCGGTCCGTGGGGAGTGTGGAGCCGTACGACGCGGTCGTGGTCGGTGGCGGGCTGTACGCAGGCCGCTGGCAGAAGGACGCCCGCCGGTTCGTCCGCCGCCACCGCCGCGCACTCGCCGAACGACCCGTGTGGTTCTTCAGCAGCGGTCCGCTCGACGCCTCCGCCTGCGAGCGGGACATCCCGCCCGTGCCCGGAGTGCGGCGCGCGATGACGCGGCTGGACGTCCGGGAACACATCACCTTCGGCGGCTGCCTCGAGGACGGCGCCAAGGGGCGGATGGCCGCGATGATCCTCCGCTCCGGAAAGGGCGGTGACTTCCGGGACTTCGGCGCGATCGAGACGTGGGCGGCGCATGTCGCGGACGAACTGAGCCGCGTCTAGTGTCCGGTGCGGCTCACCGGCTGTCGCTGCTGCCGGTCGTCGGCAGGGCGGCCCGGCCCGCCTCCAGACGGGCCACCGGGACCCGGAACGGCGAGCAGGAGACGTAGTCCAGTCCCGCGGCGTGGAAGAAGCGCACCGACTCCGGGTCGCCGCCGTGCTCGCCGCATACGCCGATCTTCAGGCCGGGGCGAGTGGCCCGGCCCTCGTCGGTGGCGATGCGGACCAGCCGGCCCACGCCGTCGCGGTCGATCGTCTCGAAGGGGGAGGTGGCGAAGACGCCCTTGTCGAGGTACGCGGAGAAGAACGCCGCCTCGACGTCGTCACGGGAGAAACCCCAGGTGGTCTGGGTCAGATCGTTGGTGCCGAAGGAGAAGAACTCCGCCGCCTCGGCGATCCGGCCCGCGGTCAGCGCGGCCCGCGGCAGCTCGATCATGGTACCGATCGGGCACGCGACGGGCACGCCGGACTCCTCGGCGACCTCGGCCAGCACCCGCTCCACCTCGGCGCGGGCGAGCCGGAGTTCCTCGACGGCGCCGACCAGGGGCACCATGATCTCCGCACGTGGGGAGCCGCCGGCCCGGGTGCGTGTCACGACCGCCTCGGCGATCGCCCGTACCTGCATCGCGACAAGGCCGGGAACCACCAGACCCAGGCGCACCCCGCGCAGGCCGAGCATCGGGTTCTCTTCGTGCATACGGTTCACCGCGTCCAGCAACTCCCTGTCGTGCGCGGCCGGTTGATCACCAAGCGCCTCGGCGGCGGCGATGCGGACGGCGAGTTCGGTGCGGTCGGGCAGGAACTCGTGCAGGGGTGGGTCCAGGAGGCGGATGGTGACCGGCAGGCCGTCCATCGCCGCCAGGATGCCGATGAAGTCCTGCCGCTGGAGGGGCAGAAGGGCCGCGAGCGCCCGCTCGCGCCCGGCGTCGTCACGGGCGAGGATCATCTCCTCCACCAGCTTGCGCCGCTCGCCGAGGAACATGTGCTCGGTGCGGCACAGCCCGATGCCCTGCGCGCCGAACCGGCGGGCGCGTGCCGCGTCCTCGGGGGTGTCGGCATTGGCCCGCACCCCCAGCCGCCGTACCGCGTCGGCCTGTTCCAGAGCACGGGCCACCGCCGCGACGACACCGTCCGACAGCTCGCCGGTCTCCAGATACCGCATCGCGGCGGACGCGACCAGCGTGAGGGAACCCGGATACACCGCGCCGGCGGAGCCGTCCACCGAGATGACCGTGCCCTCCTCCACGACCGTGCCGTCAGGGGTGGTGAAGCGCCGTGCCCCGGTGTCCACGGCGAGTTCCTCCGCACCGCACACACAGACCTTGCCCATGCCGCGGGCGACGACGGCCGCGTGACTGGTCTTGCCGCCGCGGCTGGTCAGCACGGCCTGCGCGGCGACCATGCCGGGCAGGTCGTCGGGGGTCGTCTCCTGGCGTACGAGAATCACCCGCTCGCCGTCGGCAGCGCGCCGTACGGCCTCCGCGGAGTCGAAGACCGCCGCGCCGACCGCCGCGCCCGGAGAGGCGGGGATGCCATGGGCGAGGGCGGTGCCGGTCGCGGCGGCGTCGAAGCGGGGAAACATCAGCCGCGCGAGCCCCTCGCCGCTCACCCGGTCGAGCGCCTCGTCCTGGGTGATGAGACCTTCCTCCACCAGCTCGGCCGCGATGGCGAACGAGGCCTCGGCGGTGCGCTTGCCGACCCGGGTCTGCAGCATCCACAGCCGGCCACGCTCGATCGTGAACTCGATGTCGCACAGGTCCCGGTAGTGCCGCTCCAGGGTCCGCATATGGTCGCGCAGCTGCAGATACGCGCGCGGGTCGAGGCGCTCCAGCTCGGCCAGCGTCACGGTGTTGCGGATGCCGGCGACCACGTCCTCGCCCTGGGCGTCGGGCAGATAGTCGCCGTACAGGCCCGGACGCCCGGTGGCCGGGTCACGGGTGAAGGCGACCCCGCTGCCCGAGTCCGGACCCAGGTTGCCGAACACCATGCGCTGCACGGTGACCGCGGTGCCCAGGTCGTCGGAAATGTGCTCACGCCGCCGGTAGAGCCGGGCGCGCTCGCCGTTCCAGGAGCGGAACACCGCGAGGATCGCCAGGCGCAGCTGTTCGGTAGGGGACTGGGGGAAGTCCCGCCCTGTCTCCTCACGGACAAGACGCTGGTACGCCTCCACGAGCCAGGCGAGGTCGCTCGCGTCCAGATGGACGTCGTCCGGGGCGTCGCGGGCTTCCTTGAGCCGCGTGATGGCCTCCTCGAACAGGGCCGCGTCGACACCCATCACCGTGCTGCCGAACATCTGGACGAGACGCCGGTAGGAGTCCCAGGCGAAACGATCGCTGCCCGATGCCTTGGCCAGGCCCAGGACGGAGTCGTCGTTCAAGCCGATGTCCAGGACCGTCTCCATCATGCCGGGCATGGAGAAGCGCGCACCGGAGCGCACGGACACCAACAGCGGATCGTCCCGCTGCCCAAGCGACCGCCCGGCGGCGGCCTCCAAGTCGGACAGACGGCGGGAGACCTCGTCCGCCATGCCCTCCGGCTCGACGCCGGTGGCCAGGAAGGCCCGGCAGGCCTCGGTGGTCACGGTGAAACCGGGCGGCACCGGCAGCCCCAGCCGGGTCATCTCGGCGAGGTTCGCGCCCTTGCCGCCGAGCAGGTCGGCCATGTCACGGCCGCCCTCGGCGAAGTTGTACACATATCGGACCATGACACCGGTCTCCTCCGTCCGACTGTAGGCTCCGAGCACCTCGGCGTCGAACGGTCGACAGGGCACGGGCGCACCCGCCCTGCCCGTCGACGCCCGGCAGATCCTCGATGCCCGGCCGAAGCCGCCGGACCAGGGCCGGTCACGTCACTCGTCGACGTATGCGATCACTGTGGGTCACTTCGCGCGGACGCCGGGGCGAGGTGGCAGCGGACGTCGACGACGCCCTCCACCGCACGCGCCAGCCGCTCGGCCACCCCGACCAGGGTGGTGCCGTCGACCCACCCGGTCAGGGTCACGACACCCTCGGTGACCTCGACCTGGATGTGATCGGCGGACAGGGGGAACAGACGCTCGACGACCTCCTGGCGTACCTCCTCGGTGAGTTCCTCGTCGCTGCGCAGGAACACCTTGAGCAGGTCGGCGCGACTGACCACGCCTTCGAGCATGCCGACGTCATTGATGACCGGCAGCCGCTTGACCTTGCGCTGGGCCATGATGCGCGCCGCCTCCGCCAGCGTGGCGTCGGCGTGCACCGTGATGGCCGGCGCGCTCATCAGCTCCTCAGCGGTCAGCGCGCCGGCCTTGGCCAGGTCGGCCAGCCGCTGCCGCTGGGTGAACCGGTCGGGGTCGCTGTCCCGGAACTCCTCCTTGGGGAGCAGATCGGCCTCGGACACGACGCCGATCACCCTGCCCTCGCCCTCCAGCACGGGAAGGGCACTGACCTTCCACTGCTCCATCAGTTCGACGACGTCCTTGAACGCGGCGTCGCGGCCGACGGCGACGACGGTGTGTGTCATCACATCGCTCACGGTGCGCGGGCTGTCGTACATGGTGTCCTCCTCGGAGAGCCGGGTGGGGCCGACAACACCTCGTCGCTCGCGTCGCCTTCGCGGATCGCCGACCGGGCGGTCCGGACCAGGACAGCGGTCGTACGACGGCCTGTCGTTCCCCTCCGGAATGCCGTCCGCCCCCTCATCCCAGCATGTGCCGACCGGGGCCCGCGGACCACGGGCCGCTCGGGCACGGCAACGGGCCGTTCGGCCCCGTCGGGGCACGGTCCGGGACAGGGGGCACGGTCGGGCATGACAGGGCGGGAAGGACTCACCCGCTTCTCGCGGATCCTGATAGCGCGGTGCGCGACCGCCGCCGGCCGCTTCCCCGCGTCTGTGTCGGGTCCTTCCCGCCACCTCCAGCACACCACGGAAACGACCGCGCCACCAGGGCCGAACGGTCCCCACCTCAAGGATCAAGCTCGGGGCGTCCTGAGCGCTGCGCCGCTCCTTCCCCGCGGGCCACCCGGCTTCCAGGGCCGTACGGCCCCCCGCGACAAGGACGTCCCGGGCCCCTGTCCGGGACCGCTCGGCTCATGCGGCCGGCCCGCCGACGGAGTTGGCTGTGAGCGAGCGAAAACGACCCCGATGAGGGAGGGCGAGGACAGTGGGCACGAGCCTCACACCGGAGTTCTGGGAGCGCTTCTCGGTGCTGCTGGTCGTGGCGGTGGGCATGACGGCGATCCTCACCGCGGTGTTCACGACGGCCTTCGACGCGCTCACCGTCCGTCTGCGCAGCCGCCGCCCGCACGACACGACGCCGCGGACACCGCACCGGCCGGAACAGAACGACCACCGGATGTCCGCGCACTGCTGAGCGGCGATCCCCGCCCCGACCGTGCGGCCCACACAGCGGACGCGGGCATGGGCCGAATGTCCCCGACGAGGGCCGGCCTGCCCCTCGTCATGGCCGATGCCGGGTGCGACCGTGGAATCGGACCCCTGCTGCACGACGTGGCAGTCCGACGAAAGGCGGTGGGGACGATGACGTTTCCCCTGGTCGTAGGCGTCGACGGATCGGACGGGAGCCTGCTGGCGGTCGACTGGGCGGTGGACGAGGCCGCCCGCCGCGACGCACCGCTGCGGCTGGTCTACGCCTCCCGCTGGGAGCGCTACGAGACAGGCACGCCGTCGGACACCCTGGAACGTGCCTCCGAGCGCGTACTGGCCGAACACATCGTCGCCTCGGCGGCGGAGCGTGCCGCACGGCGCAACCCGCAGGTGAAGGCCACCACCGACATCCTCCCCGACGACCCGGTGGACGCCCTGCTGCACGAGGGCAACAACGCCTCCGTCCTGGTGACCGGATCGCGCGGCCGCGGCGAGCTGAAGGGTCTGCTCCTCGGCTCGGTCAGCCTGGCCGTGGCGGCCCGTGCGCAGTGCCCGGTGATCGTGGTCCGGGGCGACAAGGCGGGCCTGGCCGGCAGCCACGAACGGATCCTGCTCGGCGCGGGGGACCCGGCCACCGGCGCGGAGGCCGTACGGTTCGCCTTCCGCGAGGCCGAGGCACGCGGATGCACCCTGGACGTAGTCCGCGCCTGGCGCTGCCCCGCACACGAGAGCACCGACCACCCCGCACTCGCCGAGGAACCCGCCCGGCACCACGAGAAGCGGGCCTCGGCCCTGCTGGACGCGCTGCTGCACGACACCATGGCCGACCACCCCGGCGTCAGGGTGCGCAGTGTGACGGTCGAGGGACCTGCTCACCGGGTCCTGGTGAACCGCTCGGCCGCCGCCGACCTCGTGATCGTGGGCGCCGAACGCAGGCACGGCCGTGCCGGTCTCCAGATCGGCCGGGTGGGCCACGCCCTGCTGCACCACGCGGACTGCCCGGTGGCGATCGTGCCCCAGACGCTGTGACCTGCTCAGCCGCGCTCCGGCGCCCGTGCGAGGAGTGAATCGCCGGTGCGCGCGTTCGTCCCATACGGCGGCTGGTGACCGCGCGGCCCGTGAGACGCGTCCGCGCGTCGCAGCGGAAAGGCGGCCACCACAGACAGACCGCCGTCCGGGCGGGCGCGCGCGGTGAGGGTGGCGCCGTGCGCGGCGGCGATGGCTCGTACGATCGACAGGCCCAGGCCGTGGTGGTCGTCGCCCGCGGTACGGTGCAGCCGCTGGAACGGCTCGAACAACCGGTCCACCTGCTCGGGAGAGATCTCCTGCCCCGTATTGGCGACGGACACCACCGCGCGTCCGTTCTCGACCGCCGTGCGCAACTCCAGGACTCCGCCGGGAACGTTGTAGTCCACCGCGTTGTCCAGCAAGTTGGCCACCAGGCGTTCGACGAGCGCGGAGTCTCCCGTGACGGCCGCCGACTCGACCGACGCCTCCAGCCGCAGCCCCCGCCGCTCGATCTGCGGACGGAAGGTGTCCACCACCTGCCGGGTGAGTACCGCCAGGTCCAGTTGCTCCTGGCGATCCACGCCGCGCTCGCTGCTGGACAGGGTGAGCAGCGACTCCAGCAGGCGCGCCTGCTGCTTGCTGATCGTCAATAGACGCTCGAAGTTCTCCCGGAACGAATCCAAAGTGGCCTCGCGATCGATCAGCGACTCCTCCAGCAGCGCGTGCTCCAGCGTGAGCGGAGTGCGCAACTCGTGTGCCGCGTTGGCGACGAAACGCTTGTGGGAGTCGAGCGCCGTCTCCAGTCGGCCGAGCAATCCGTCGACGGTGTCGGCGAGTTCGGTCAGCTCGTCGCGCGGTCCGCCGAAGGCCAGCCGCTCGTGCACATTACGTGCGGAGATACGACGGATGGTGGAGGTCATCGTGCGCAACGGGCGCAGCACGCGCCCGGCCACCGCCCAGCCGAGCGCGATCGAGATCACCGTGGTGATGGCCAGCGCGATCCCCGACTGGACCAACAGGTCGTGCATCTGGGCCCCGTGCTGCCGGACCGACTGCTCGCCGAACTGCCGGGCCACTCCACCGATGTCCGGCGGCAGGCCGGGGGACGGCTTGTCGGAGTCGCCTCCGGAAGATCGCGGCCCGGCACTCTTCGACTCGACCGTGATGAAGCTGCTCGTGGCGTTGCTGACGAGCAGATAGGTGATCACCAGCAGCACCGCACCCGAAAGGACGAAGAGAAACCCGTACAGCAGGGTCAGACGCAGCCGAATCCGCTTCGGGACCAGGAGGCGATACGCGGACTGCGGCACCCTGGTCAGGACTGACAGACGCATGGACCCCTCAAATCCGGTAACCGCCCCTGGGAACTGTCTCGATCAACGGAGGGTCGCCCAGCTTCGACCGCAGACGGTTGATCGTGGCCTTCACGGTCGTGGTGAACGGATCCGCCGCCTCGTCCCACACCCGCTCCAGCAGTTCCTCCGCCGATACGACCCGGCCGTCGGCGCCGAGCAGATACTCGAGTACGGCGAACTCCTTGGGGTTGAGCGGCAGCCGCTCGCCCGCCCGGGTGGCGATCCGCTGGGCGGGGTCGAGCCGGAGCTCGCCCCGGACGAGAACCGTCGGCATGGCCGTGTGCGGACGCCGGCCGATCGCACGGATGCGTGCCACCAACTCGGCGTATGCGAAGGGCTTGGGAAGATAGTCGTCCGCGCCGATGCTGAGTCCCTCGACCCGGTCCGCGATGGTGCTCGACGCGGTCAGCATGAGCACCCGGGCATGCTGTGGCTGCCGCACCAGCGCGCTGCAGACCTCGTCGCCGTGCACCTTGGGCAGGTCCCGGTCGAGGATGACGACGTCGTAGTCGACCAATGACGTGTGTTCGAGCGCGTCCATGCCGTCGTAGACGACGTCCACGGCCATGCCCTCGCGGCGCAGCACCCTGGCCACGGAATCGGCGAGTTCGACATGGTCCTCGGCCACCAGCACTCTCATCGCCCACCCCCGGCGAGTCGTGCCGCGACCGGTGGAACGGGGCGGTGGAGACAGATCACTCTGGGAAGAGTGCCCAACGCCCGGTCACAGACCGGTCACAGCTCTCGTGTCGCTATGTCGTGCGTCGTCGTGTCGGCCCTTTCGCCTCCAGACGATACCCGCCGGCCCGAGGCCAGGGCCGGAACATCCGGCTGGGCTGCGCCTCCCATTCGCGACTCGCCCCTCACAACTCGTGACTCGCAACTCCTGACGGTCACGCTCAGCCGTCCCGAGGCGGCTTCGGACCGCGGTGTGACCGGACGCCCCGTAGAAATGGGTTCCAGTCGACCTCCCGTCCCACCACCAGGAGGCTCACACAGTGGCTGAGGAGAGGACCGGCGTGACGCACGCCCCGGAGAGCCCGCAGGTGCGGCGCGGAGTTCCGGTCGCGCCGCACCTCGGTGGCGAGGGCTCAACAGCGCATGCGTTCCCGGGCGTCGGTGACACCGGCACTCGGCCGCTCGTCGCCGGTCCAGTGCGCGCCGTCCGGCTCCTCCGACTGCAATCGGGCTGCCAGGTCGGTGCGCCGGACCCTGAGCTTGCGGTAGACGCGGGTCAGATGCTGCTCGACGGTACTCATCGTGATGAACAGCTTGCTCGCGATCTGCCGGTTGGTGTGCCCCCGCGCGGCGAGCTTCGCCACGCGGAGCTCGGCATCGCTGAGCTGACCGACGAGCTCGGGATGGACGCCCCGTGTCCACGTCCGGTCGGCGAAGGAAACCGCCGCCCTGTCGCCGCTCGCCGCACCTTCCGGTTCCGCCGGCTGTATACCGCACTCGCGCATCAACTGCTGCGCCTGGCGCGCCAGCGTCCGCGATCCCCCTTCGTCCCCGAGGTCCCGGTGGGCACCGGCCAGATCGTGCATCGCGCGGGCCAGCTCCAGTCGGTGCCCCCGCTCCCGGAGGATCTCCACGGCCTCTCCGAGGAGGTTCGGCCGCTGCGGCGGCTCGACGGTGGCGGCGAGCACACGCAGACAGACGCCACGTGTCCAGGGGCGCCCGGTGCCCACTCGGGAGAGCTGCTCCTGCGCCAGCGCACGAGCACGGCCGCCGTCCCCCAGCGACAGATAGACCTCGGCCGCGTCGGTCCGCCATGGCACCAGCCCGGGCAGATCGAGATCCCATCGGGCCATCAGTTCGCCGCACGCGTGGAAGTCGTCGAGCGCGGGGTAGGGGTGTCCGGCCGCAAGACGGTACTGACCGCGTGCCCTGAGACAGAGCAGCCCGGCCGGGGTCTGGAACGCGGCCTCGGGCACGGGGATGCTGAGCTGCGCGGCCGCCTCGTCCAGCCGCCCCAGCGCCGTCTTCGCCTGGAGGAAGGAAGCGACCGGCAGTGCGACGGCCGCCCCCCAGGCCTCCGGGGAGACCAGGGTGAGCGCAGTACGAGCCGCCTCCTCGGCCGCCTCCAGTCTGCCCAGCCTGATCTCGATGAGGGCCTTGACCGACGCGAACAGCGCCTGCCACATGGGAACTCGGCGTTCCGTGGCCTCCGCCAGGAACGTGTCGCACCAGTAGGCCGCTCGGATCAGTCCGTCGGCGAGCACGAGCGAGCCCAGGGCCGTCAGGACGGACGCCAGCACGTTGTCGTCCAGCCGGGCTCCCTGGAGTATCTGCTCCGTCCGGACCACCACGTCGTCGCTCGCCCGGCGGCCGAACACCGAGCCGAGCAGATCCGCGACGCGCCGCACTGTGCTCTGCGCCGGGGCCAGGGCCGGTGCGGAGCCCTGCTGGGGTACGCCGGGCACAGCGGGCCGGACAGTGCTCCGCAACCCTGGATAGCCGTAGGCCATCCAGAGCCGGACGCGGTCGGACGACTGCGGCTCCCACGGCTCCGCCGACGGTCCGGCCACCATGGTGCCGCGCTTGCCCAGGGTGTCGAAGACCGCGAGTGCCTCGTCCACCTGACCGAACCAGAGGAGGTAGCCGATCAGGGCGTGGGCGTGCCCGGCCGGGAGGCGGCCCGCGAGCGCGGCGGCGGTGAGCTCGGGCAGATGCGCGGCCGCGGCGGACGGGTTGACCCGCCAGCCCGCCCGGGCCAGCCCGATTCTGATCGCCAGAGCGTCCCGCTCGTCGGTACAGATGTCGCGTGCCACGCGCAGACAGTCGAGGGCCAGGTCGACATCGTCATCGGCCAGCGCCCGGTCCGCCGCCTCCAGCAGGGTGGGCAGCATCCACGGAGCCTCGCCGGGCTTGACCGCGGCGATCAGATGACGCGCCACATCGGTCGCCGAGTTGCCGTGGTCGTGGAGCACCTGGGCCACACACGTCTCCACCTGGGAGCGCTGGGCGGCATCCATGCTCCGCAACACCGCGTCGCGGGCCGCCTCGTGCCGGAACCAGCCGGAGTGCAGCAGGCCCGTCTCGGCGAGCGCGCCCAGGTTGCGCCGGGCGGAGTCCGAGTCGATGCCGAGTACGTCGGCAAGCTCGGCCGGCGAAGCGTGCGGGCCGAGCACCGCCAGCGCGCACGCGGTGTTCCCGAGCGATGTGCCGATGCGGTACAGACACGTCGTCACGGCCTGTGCGAAGAAGGCACCCGGCACCGGCTCGACGGCGCCCGCCCCGGCCGCGGTGCTGTAGTCGTCGATCAGCGAGCGCAGCAGCAGTGGGTTGCCGCCGCTGATCCGATGGAAGTCCCTCCAGTGGAAGTCCCCGGGGAACGCGCGGGCCGGCCACTCGTCCCGGGCCGACTGGATCATCTCCGTCACTCCGCGCCACGAGAGGAGATCGAGCCGGATACTCCGACAGCCGGGCAGTCGTAACAGCTCGGCCCGTGAGTGAAGATTTCCGGAAGGCACGCTGTTGATCTCTCCGAGTACCACGAGTACCCGGCTGATCGCGATTCGCCGTGCCAGATAAAGCACGCATTCCATGGACTGCCCATCAGCATGATGGCTGTCATCAATGGTCAGTACCAGTGGAGTTCTCCTGGCTTTCGCCAAAAGAATTCCGCACAGCCGTGAAATGACATCCGGTGATGCCTGCGGAGCGCGTGCCGCCCGCTCCAGCAACTCGGCCGTGCGCGCGTCCTCAGCCGCCGGCAGATTCGCGCCGAGGAGCAGTTGCTCCATTACGCCGAGCGGTAGATCACGTTCCGCACTCGAGGCCGTGGCCTGGAGGAACAGTGCACCCGAGGTGGCGACGCGCTCCCTGAAACTGTGCAGCAACGCCGTCTTCCCGCTTGCCGCCGGCCCGCTGACAAACACCACTCCGCCGTGCCCCGCAATGCATGCGTCAAGCATGTCCTCCATGATTGTTAATTGTTTGTCGCGTTCAACCATCCTCATTTATGAGTCCCCCGTCGTAACCATCCTGACGCCTGATCGTCGGACAGCGATCCACGGAACCGAAGCCAACTATCGGATTCGGCTGTGTCCGACTCGATTCTGCCACAGCGAATAGGCGACTACCACAAGGATACGACATGTGCCTGCTGCATAAATGCAGTTGGTGCCGGTCTGTTTGATGAGCGGATTACAGTGATCCGAATGGCATCGCGGCTTGCGGTGCCATCACGTACGGTGACCGGACGCCGGGCTTCGCCCGGGGGCCGTGTTCCATGAGGCGCTTGTTCATCGTGCGTCTCACCATGCTCAATGAAGGCCCCGCTTGATCAGAAACGCAACGGAGCCGATAGGGGCGGTAGGGGGGTACTCCAGCCAGATGCGACTGGGGTACAAAAATCAAGTAATTCGAGATGTGTGCCAACGAACGGGCTGAGCAGCAGCCTTCGGATTCAGCACGGCCGACGGCGGGGCTGATGTGTCTTGTGCACGTCATATTTGCGCCTGCCGGCGCTCTGGAGACGTGAACGGGCGCGGATGAATCCGAACGGGCAACGGGGAGCTGCAGTTGAAACCTGAGCACGCGCAATTCGATCAGAACACGGTCGTCGAGGTGGAGATCGACTCGCTCTCGACGACCTACTCACCTCGCAGCCGCGGAACGGACCCGGAGCACGTGGAAGCACTGGTCGCGGCAGAGACGACCCTGCCCCCGATCATCGTGCACCGGGCCACGATGCGCGTCATCGACGGCCTGCACCGGCTGCGGGCCGCCGAACGGCGTGGTCAGAAAACGATCGCGGTCCGATTCTTCGACGGCACCGAATCCGATGCCTTTGTACTGGCAGTGGAATCCAACATCGCTCACGGACTCCCTCTGACGATGACGGACCGAAAACACGCGGCCGGCCGCATCGTCACCTCTCACCCGCACTGGTCGGACCGGATGATCGCCTCGGTGACCGGCCTCGCCCCCGGAACCATCGCCGAACTGCGCAGAAAATCATCGGGCGGCCCGAACACACAGCCGAGCCGGCTCGGCAAGGACGGCAGGGTCCGTCCACTCAACAGCGACGAGGGGCGCAGGCTCGCCAGCGAACTCATCGCCCAGGATCCAGGTCTGTCGCTACGTCAGATCGCCCGCGCGGCCGCCATATCGCCAGAGACCGCACGGGATGTGAGAAACCGAATGAGCCGCGGCGAAGATCCTCTGCGCATATCAAGCCGCAGAAGAAGCACGGAACAGGCATCCGCGAGCACACCAATCGCCCCCGGCACAACGACCGCAAGTCCCGCAAGTCCCGCAACTTCCGCAATCCTCGCGGCGACCGATCGAACGCCGGTACAGAACCGCACCGCGGCCGTGGAACGCCTCAAGGCGGACCCGGCCCTGAGGTTCAGCGAGACCGGTCGCGCGCTGCTGCGGTTGCTCAACATCCACGCCATGAGCACCGAGGAGTGGCAAGAGATCATCGACAACGTCCCGTCGCACTGCGGCGGCATCGTGGCC
This sequence comes from Streptomyces sp. HUAS 15-9, assembly GCF_025642155.1. NCBI lineage: Bacteria > Bacillati > Actinomycetota > Actinomycetes > Kitasatosporales > Streptomycetaceae > Streptomyces > Streptomyces qianjiangensis. The sequence continues at coordinate 8,334,775 of NZ_CP106798.1, forward strand.
GACCTGGCCAGCGAATGCGCGGGGATGTGGGCGGAACTCGTACTGCGGGTGGAACGCAGGATGGCCGAAACACACAGCTCACCGCCGGCGCGTCCAAGCGTGGAAGCCGGCCAGTTGGACACCGTGCCCACCAGGCGAGCCACCCGCCAGGGCCGGCACGGCGGGCCGCTGGAGCACAGATACTCAGAGCCGGAAATCCGGGCGTAGGAATGGGGCAGTCGACGGAAACGGAGACAGAGTCGTCTCCGTGTTCTTCGACCGGTTCACCCATGCCCAAAACCGGATGACGTCATGGTCCGATTCCGAATGCCGGACCAGTTGGTAGCGGGTTGCCTCTTGTCGGCAGCAGGTTGTTTTTCAGCTGGTTGTCTTTCTATTGAAGGGGAACGATGAACGGCCACGCCGGTCACATCAATGTCGGTCAGCGCGTCGAGATATTCGGTGAGATCGACAGTGCAACCTTCGAGTCGGCGCTCAGGCAGGTCGTTATACAGGCCATCGGTCCAGTTCCCGACTGGAACTTCCAGGCCGTCGACCTGACTGGCGAGAGCGACCCGCGCGGGGTCGCCGAGATGCTGATGCAGGTAGAACTTCAGCAGGTCAAGAACCCAGCCGGCGACCGGCTCTACTCATTCGGTCTCTTCAGGATCTCCCCGGAATGCCATATCTGGTTTCACTGCTACAACCCGCAGCTGCTGAACGACTTGCTGGACAACTCTGGCTCTGACTCGGACTCAGGCTCTGGCTGCTCGCTGATCGCGCGCCGAGTCGCGGAGATCTATACGGACCTGCTTCGCGGGGAGCCGGCCTTCCATGGGGCCTCCGAGCCCTATGCACATGATCCGCGGCCCGGTGCCTCCGTCCTGCGCGAGACCGGCCTCGTACCGCCCGAAACGGTGGCGACCCTTCGTACGGCGACACCCCACGGTGAGACACGCTGGTCCAGCCTCATCGTCGCGGCGGTCGCGTCCTTCATGGCGATCCGGTCGTCCGGCGAACAAGCGGACGTCGGCCCGCATGTGAACATCACGCCGATCGATGAGGAACTCCGCTTCGGGGAGCACGGCAGCATCGTGGACCACCTGCCGGTTCGGCAGGTCGCGGAGTTCGCTGTGCGCGTGAGCGACTGGTCGGTCGAGACCGGTGTACGGGTCACCGTGGACGTCAACCCCGACCGCTACGACGCCGACTGGGCCCGCGCGGCCCACAGCTACATCGTGGGCTACCTGGAACAGGTCGCCGCCAACCCACGGCTCCACCTCAATGAGAATGCCACGGCGCGGTCGGTGCCGGTGGGTTCGGTGTTGGACCTTGTCGCGGCGCGGGTTGGGGTTGCGCCGGATGTGGTTGCGGTGCGGTGCGGGGCTGAGGTGGTCTCGTATGGGGAGTTGGAGGTTCGGGCGAATCGGTTGGCTCGGTATTTGATCGGGTTGGGGGTTGGTCCGGAGTCGCGGGTTGGTCTGTGTCTGCCGCGTGGTGTCGACATGGTGGTCGGCGAGTTGGCGGTGTGGAAGGCGGGCGGTGCGTTCGTGCCGCTGGATCGGGAGTATCCGGCGGATCGGTTGGCGTTCATGGTTGCCGACAGTGGGACAGCCGTGGTGCTCAGCACATCCGACGCGCTGGATGGGCTCGAGTTGGGCGCGGAGCATGTGCTGCTGCTCGATGAGGCGGCGGGTGGGATAGCCGCGGAGTCCGGGGCATCGCTGGGGTCGTCGCCGGAGCTCGACCAGCTGGCGTATGTCATCTATACGTCCGGGTCGACGGGGCGCCCGAAGGGTGTTGCGGTTGCGCACCGCGGCGTGGTGAATCTGGCGGAGGCGATGCGGCCGGTGCTGGGTGTGGATGTGGGTGTCACCGCGTTGCAGTTCGCGTCGTTCAGTTTCGATGCCGCGGTGCTGGATGTAGTGGTCACCCTGGCTGCGGGCGGGACGTTGGCGATTGCCGGGAGTGAGGAGCGTACTGATCCTGCGGTGTTGGCGGAGATGATCCGTGCTGCGGGTGTGAGCGTGGCGAGTGTGGTGCCGTCGCTGCTCGGGGTGTTGGACCCGGCGTCGGTGCCCGGAGTGTCCAACTGGGTTCTGGGAGCCGAGCGGTTGAGTGCCGACCTGGCCGCGCGGTGGGGGGCACAGGCTCGGGTGTGGAACACCTATGGGCCGACCGAGGCCACCGTCATCGCCACCGCCACCACCACTCCGCTCGGTGAGAGCACCACCTCGCAGGACGCACCACCCGCCATTGGCCGACCGCTACCCAACACCCAGGTGTATGTGCTGGATGCATTCCTGCGGCCGACACCGGTTGGTGTCGTGGGCGAGGTGTACATCGCGGGCTCCGGCCTGGCTCGGGGCTATGTGGGACGTGCGGATCTGACCGCGGAGCGGTTCGTGGCCTGCCCGTTCGTGCCGGGGCAGCGGATGTACCGCTCCGGCGACCTGGCCCGTTGGTCGGCAGATGGAGAGCTGCACTTCGCGGGTCGCGCGGACGAGCAGGTGAAGATCCGCGGCTTCCGTATCGAACTGGGTGAGATCGAGACCGTGTTGGCCTCCCATGCCGATGTCGGACAGGCCGCCGTAGTGGTCCGTGAGGACCAGCAGAGCGAGAAGAGGCTGATCGCCTACGTCGTCCCTGCCGGTGATGCACTCGACAGCACTGTGGTGCGGGAGGTCGCGGCCGAGCGTTTGCCTGAGTACATGGTTCCGTCCGCGGTGGTGGTGTTGGAGGCGCTGCCGTTGACGGTCAACGGCAAGCTCGACCGTGCCGCCCTGCCCGCGCCGGAGGTGTCCGGCCGCAGTGAGGGCCGTGCACCGGCGACGCGCGACGAGGAGCTGTTCTGCCGACTGTTCGCCGAGGTGTTGGGCCTGGAGCGGGTAGGCGTTGAGGAGAGTTTCTTCGAGCTGGGCGGCGATTCGATCCAGTCGATGCTGTTGGTCTCCAGTGCCCGGCGGGCAGGCGTGGCGATCAGCACTCGCGAGGTGTTCGAGCTGCGCACCCCGGCCGCGGTGGCCGCGGTGGCCGTTCCTTCGACCGACCGCGCCTCGGCCGGCGAGGCGGTGTCCGGCACGGGCGAGGTGCCCCTGACGCCGGTGATGCACGAGCTGCTGGCGCGGGTGGCCCCGGAGGATCTGGGCGAGGTGTACCAGTCGGCGCTGGTGTCAGTGCCGACCGGTCTGGATCTGGCAGCGCTGGTGGATGCGGTACAGGCGCTGGTGGATCGGCATGAGGCTTTGCGGGCGCGGCTGGAGACCGGGCCCTGGCGGCTGGTGGTGCCCGAGGCGGGCACGGTGAAGGTCGACTCGTGGGTCCGGCGGGTCGACGCGAGTGGCTTGGACGACACCGGGCGGACGCGTCTGATCGAGGAGCAGGCGCAGGCGGCTGTCGCGCGGCTCGACCCTCTTGCCGGGGTGATGGTGCAGGCGGTGTGGTTCGACGCCGGAACTGACGCCGGTGGCCGGCTGCTGCTGGTGGTCGCTCACCTTGTGGTGGATGGCGTCTCGTGGCGTGTCCTGCTACCGGATCTGGCTGAGGCCTATGCGGCATTGGCCGGTGGCGGTCAGCCTGAGTTGGGGTCGGTGCCGATCTCTTTCCGGCACTGGGCGGGGGAGCTGTCGGCCCAGGCTCACGCCGAGGAGCGGGTGGCGGAACTTCAGGCGTGGACAGAGCTGGTGCAGGGCGGCGATTCGCTGCTGACGGACCGGCCGCTGAACGAGGAGCTGAACCGGGGCGCCGAAGTCCGGCGGGTGAGGGTCACTGTGCCGGCGGGGGTCACGTCGGCGTTGCTGACCGGTGTGCCCGTGGCCTTCCATGCGGGGGTCGACGATGTGCTGCTTGCGGGTCTGGCGGGGGCCCTGGGTGAGCGGCTCGGTGGTGGCCGGGCCTCTGAGGGCGGGGTTCTCGTCGATGTTGAGGGCCATGGCCGGGAGCCGTTGTCCGCAGGGATGGATCTGTCGCGGACGGTGGGCTGGTTCACCAGTGTGCATCCGGTGCGGGTGGATGCCGCGGGTGTGGATCTGGCCGATGTCGTGGCGGGTGGTACGGCTGCGGGTGTCCTGCTGAAGAGGGTCAAGGAGCAGGTGCGTTCCATCCCCGGTGACGGACTGGGCTACGGCCTGCTCCGCCACCTCAACCCGGAGACCACCTCGGAGCTGGCTGCACTGCCGTCCGCGCAGGTCGGCTTCAACTACCTCGGCCGATTCGCCGCTCGTGAGGAGGAATGGCAGCTGGCTGAGGACGGGCTGGGCGAGGGGATCGCCGCCCAGGCGCCGGTGATGCATGCCTTGGAGGCGGAGGCGCTGGTTCAGGACCGTTCTGGTGGTCCGGTGTTGGTGTTGAGTGTGGCGTGGCCGGGTCGGTTGTTGGGTGAGGCGGAGGCGTGGGGGTTGGTGGAGGGCTGGGCGGCGATGCTGTCCGGTCTGGCCGCGCATGCCGTTGATCCGGTGGCTGGTGGGTTCACTCCTTCTGATTTTGCGCTGGTGGCGTTGGAGCAGGCGCGGGTGGAGGAGTTGGAGGCGGCGTGTCCGGGGCTGGTGGATGTGCTGCCGGTGGCGCCGTTGCAGGAGGGTCTGCTCTTTCATGCCCTGTATGACGAGCAGGGCAGGGATGTGTATGTCGAGCAGATGCTGCTGGACTTGGAGGGGCCGCTGGACGGGGCGGTGTTGCGGGGGTCGTGGCAGGCGCTGATCGACCGGCATCCGAGTCTGCGTGCGGGTTTCCGGCAGCTGGCCGGGGTGGCTGAGCCGGTGCAGGTGGTCGTGGAACGGGTCCAGCTGCCATGGAGGGATGAGGACCTGTCCGGGCTCGGGGTGGAGCAGGCCGGGGTGGCGTTGGAGGGGCTGGAGGTTGCGGAGCGGGCGCGGCGCTTCGATCTGGGGCAGCCGCCGTTGCTGCGGGTGCTGCTGGTCAAGCTGGGCGAACAGCGCCACCGCATGGTCGTGACGCTGCACCACATCGTGCTGGACGGGTGGTCCCTGCCGATCCTGATGCGTGAGCTGTGGGCGTGTTACGGCGCTGAGGGGAGCGGAGCCGGTCTGCCGCCGGTGCCGGACTACCGGCAGTACCTGGCGTGGCTGGCGCGGCAGGACAAGCCCGCCGCACGTGACGCCTGGCAGCAGGCCCTCGTCGGTGCCGAGGAGCCGACGCTGGTGGCGCCGCACGAACCCGAAGCGGCGGGGGACACCGGCCAGGTGGTCATCACACCGGACGAGGAGCTGACCGGTGCCCTCGAAGCGACGGCTCGCCGGCATGACCTCACACAGAACACCTTGGTGCAGGGCGCCTGGGCGATTGTCGTGGGCAAGCTGACGTCCCGCCGCGACGTGGTCTTCGGTGCCACAGTGGCTGGTCGGCCCGCCGAACTGCCGGGCATGGAGGACATGCTCGGCCTCTTCATCAATACCGTTCCGGTACGGGTGCGACTGGACCCGGCGCGGACCATCGCCGACATGCTGGGCGAACTGCAGGCGCAGCAGTCCGCGCTGTTGGACCACCAGCACTTGAGCCTGAGCGAGATCCAGCGAATCGCCGGGCCAGGCGCGAGTTTCGACACCCTCATGGCCTTCGAGAACTACCGCGCCGGCCAGAACACCCCTCCCGAGCCATTGCGGCTTTCCAAGACCGGCGTGCGGGAGTCGACCAACTACCCGCTGACCCTGGGCGTGGAGCCGATCGGCGGGCTGAGGCTCCGTCTCGACTATCGCAAGGACATCTTCGACACCAACGCCGCTCAGACCCTGGCCGGCCGGCTGTTGCGAGTGCTGGAGCAGGTTGCTGCCAACCCGCTTCTCGGGCTCAGCGAGATTGATGTGCTGGGTGTGGCGGAGCGGTCTGTGGTGGTGGGGGAGTGGAATGCCACGGCGCGGTCGGTGCCGGTGGGTTCGGTGTTGGACCTTGTCGCGGCGCGGGTTGGGGTTGCGCCGGATGTGGTTGCGGTGCGGTGCGGGGCTGAGGTGGTCTCGTATGGGGAGTTGGAGGTTCGGGCGAATCGGTTGGCTCGGTATTTGATCGGGTTGGGGGTTGGTCCGGAGTCGCGGGTTGGTCTGTGTCTGCCGCGTGGTGTCGACATGGTGGTCGGCGAGTTGGCGGTGTGGAAGGCGGGCGGTGCGTTCGTGCCGCTGGATCGGGAGTATCCGGCGGATCGGTTGGCGTTCATGGTTGCCGACAGTGGGGCAGCCGTGGTGCTCAGCACGTCCGAGGCACTGGAAGGGCTGACGCTGGAGGCCCTGCATGTGGTGCTGCTGGACGAGGCCGCGGAGGCCATCGCCGAGGAGTCGGCAGAAGCCCTGAATGTCTCTCTGACGGATGAGCAGCTGGCGTATGTCATCTATACGTCCGGGTCGACGGGGCGCCCGAAGGGTGTTGCGGTTGCGCACCGCGGCCTGGTGAATCTGGCGGAGGCGATGCGGCCGGTGCTGGGTGTGGATGTGGGTGTCACCGCGTTGCAGTTCGCGTCGTTCAGTTTCGATGCCGCGGTGCTGGATGTAGTGGTCACCCTGGCTGCGGGCGGGACGTTGGCGATTGCCGGGAGTGAGGAGCGTACTGATCCTGCGGTGTTGGCGGAGATGATCCGTGCTGCGGGTGTGAGCGTGGCGAGTGTGGTGCCGTCGCTGCTCGGGGTGTTGGACCCGGCGTCGGTGCCCGGAGTGTCCAACTGGGTTCTGGGAGCCGAGCGGTTGAGTGCCGACCTGGCCGCGCGGTGGGGGGCACAGGCTCGGGTGTGGAACACCTATGGGCCGACCGAGGCCACCGTCATCGCCACCGCCACCACCACTCCGCTCGGTGAGAGCACCACCTCGCAGGACGCACCACCCTCCATCGGCCGCCCCCTCGCCAACACCCGGATGTACGTGTTGGACGACTTCCTCCAGCCCGCGCCCATCGGCACCGTGGGCGAGGTCTATATCGCCGGGTTGGGGTTGGCCCGGGGCTACGTAGGCCGTCCGGGGCAGACGGCGGAGCGGTTCGTGGCCTGCCCGTTCGTGCCGGGGCAGCGGATGTACCGCTCCGGCGACCTGGCCCGTTGGTCGGCAGATGGAGAGCTGCACTTCGCGGGTCGCGCGGACGAGCAGGTGAAGATCCGTGGCTTCCGCATCGAACTGGGCGAGATCACCTCAGTCATCGCCGGGCACGAGCGGGTCGGTCAGGCGGCGGTTGTAGTGCACGAGGACCAACTGGGCGAGAAGCGGCTGATCGCCTATGTGGTGCCGGCCGACAGCGGCGAACTCGATGTCGCGGAGCTCAGGGCGTACGCGGCTGACTGTCTGCCTGAGTACATGGTTCCGTCCGCGGTGGTGGTGTTGGAGGCGCTGCCGTTGACGGTCAACGGCAAGCTCGACCGTGCCGCCCTGCCCGCGCCGGAGGTGTCCGGCCGTGGCGAGGGCCGTGCCCCGGCCACAGCGCTCGAGGAGCTGTTGTGCGGCCTGTTCGCCGAGGTGCTGGGCCTGGAACGGGTTGGTGTCGACGACAGCTTCTTCGAGCTGGGCGGCGATTCGATTCTGTCGATGCTGTTGGTCTCCAGCGCGCGGCGGGCGGGTGTGGTGATCACGTCTCGGCAGGTGTTCGAGCGGCGCACTCCCGAGGGGCTTGCGGCTGTCGTCGGCGTGGCGGAGGAGCTCGTACCGAGCCGTGCTGTGCCCGGTGTCGGCGAGATACCGGTGACCCCGGTGATGCACGAAGTTCTCGACCGAGTCGGGGCAGAGCAGGTGAGAGAGGTCGTTCAGTCGGCTCTGGTGACGGCCCCGGCGGGAACGGACTTTGCTGTTCTCACAGGTGCGTTGAGTGCTGTGGTGGATCGGCATGAGATTTTGCGGGCGCGGCTGGAGGCCGGGCCTTGGCGGCTGGTGGTGCCGGGGACGGACACTCTCGCGGTCGATGCGTGGGTCCGGCGGGTGCATGCGGTGGGGCTCGACGAGGAGGAACTGACCCGGCTGATCGAGGAGCAGGCGCAGGCGGCTGTCGCACGGCTCGACCCTGTTGCCGGGGTGATGGTGCGGGCGGTGTGGTTCGACGCCGGCCCCGAGGCCGTTGGGCGGCTGCTGTTTGTGGTCAACCACCTGGTGATCGACACCGTCTCCTGGCAAGTGCTGCTGCTGGATCTTGCCGAGGCCTATGCGGCTTTGGCCGGTGGCAGTCAGCCTGAATTGGGGTCGGTGCCGATCTCTTTCCGGCACTGGGCGGGGGAGCTGTCGGCCCAGGCTCACGCGGAGGAGCGGGTGGCGGAACTTCCGGCGTGGAGCAGGCTGTTGGAGGGCCGGGAGACAGGGCTGACCGACGAGCCCGTGGACCCGGCCCGGGACCTTGACTCCACCGTCCGGCGGGTGAGGGTCACCGTGCCGGCGGGGGTCACGTCGGCGTTGCTGACCGGTGTGCCTGTGGCCTTCCATGCGGGGGTCGACGATGTGCTGCTTGCCGGTCTGGCGGGAGCCCTGGGTGAGCGGCTAGGCCGCGGTCGGGGACTTGAGGGCGGTGTCCTGATCGACGTTGAGGGCCATGGCCGCAAGGCTTTGGTCGAGGGGATGGATCTGTCGCGGACGGTGGGCTGGTTCACCAGTGTGCATCCGGTGCGGGTGGATGCCGCGGGTGTGGATCTGGCCGATGTGCTGGCGGGTGGTTCGGCTGCGGGTTCGCTGCTGAAGCGGGTCAAGGAGCAGGTGCGTTCCATCCCTGGTGACGGACTGGGCTACGGCCTGCTCCGCCACCTCAACCCGGACACGGCTGACGTCTTGGCCGAGCTTCCCTCGGCCCAGATCGGCTTCAACTACCTGGGCCGCGTCGCCGCCATGCGAGCCGCTCAGGGACTGGACCGGGACTGGACACCGGTCCATGACAGTGAGCCCGGCGAGGGCGTGAGCGGAGAGTTCCCCGTACTCCATGCCTTGGAGGCGGAGGCGCTGGTTCAGGACCGTTCTGGTGGTCCGGTGTTGGTGTTGAGTGTGGCGTGGCCGGGTCGGTTGTTGGGTGAGGCGGAGGCGTGGGGGTTGGTGGAGGGCTGGGCGGCGATGCTGTCCGGTCTGGCCGCGCATGCCGTTGATGGGTCTGCTGGTGGGTTCACTCCTTCTGATTTTGCGCTGGTGGCGTTGGAGCAGGCGCGGGTGGAGGAGTTGGAGGCGGCGTGTCCGGGGCTGGTGGATGTGCTGCCGGTGGCGCCGTTGCAGGAGGGTCTGCTCTTTCATGCCCTGTATGACGAGCAGGGCAGGGATGTGTATGTCGAGCAGATGCTGCTGGACTTGGAGGGGCCGCTGGACGGGGCGGTGTTGCGGGGGTCGTGGCAGGCGCTGATCGACCGGCATCCGAGTCTGCGTGCGGGTTTCCGGCAGCTGGCCGGGGTGGCTGAGCCGGTGCAGGTGGTCGTGGAACGGGTCCAGCTGCCATGGAGGGATGAGGACCTGTCCGGGCTCGGGGTGGAGCAGGCCGGGGTGGCGTTGGAGGGGCTGGAGGTTGCGGAGCGGGCGCGGCGCTTCGATCTGGGGCAGCCGCCGTTGCTGCGGGTGCTGCTGGTCAGGCTGGGCGAACAGCGCCACCGCATGGTCGTGACGCTGCACCACATCGTGCTGGACGGGTGGTCCCTGCCGATCCTGATGCGTGAGCTGTGGGCGTGTTACGGCGCTGAGGGGAGCGGAGCCGGTCTGCCGCCGGTGCCGGACTACCGGCAGTACCTGGCGTGGCTGGCGCGGCAGGACAAGCCCGCCGCACGTGAGGCCTGGCAGCAGGCCCTGGCCGGCACCGACGAACCCACCCTCATCGCCCCCCACGTGTCGACCAACACCCCTGTGCTGACCCGCATTCTGACCACCGAGCCGGGTGAGCGGCTGGCCACGGCCCTGAGGGAGTCGGCTCGCAGGCACGGCGTCACCGTGAACACCGTGCTGCAAGCGGCCTGGGCGGTGGTGGTCGGCCAACTGGCCCGGCGCCACGACGTGGTCTTCGGCGCAACGGTGGCGGGACGGCCCGCCGAACTGCCGGGCATGCAGGACATGCTCGGGCTGTTCCTCAACACGGTTCCGGTACGGGTGCGACTGGACCCGGCGCGGACCATCGCCGACATGCTGACCGATCTCCAGGCGCAGCAGTCCGTGCTGCTGGATCACCAGCACTTGAGCCTGAGCGAGATCCAGCGAATCGCCGGGCCGGGTGCCACTTTCGACACCCTCATGGCATTCGAGAACTATCCGGGCGATCCGTCGGCCCCTCCCGCCTTGGACGCGGTCACGCTCACCGGTACCGGCCTGCGTGAGTCGACGAACTTCGCCCTGACCCTGGGCGTGAACCCGGATGACCTGACGCTGCGGCTGGACTACCGCCCCGATGCGCTCGACGAGGACACGGTTCGGGCGCTGGCTGAGCGACTGGTGCGCATCCTGGAGCAGATGGCGGACAACCCGCAGGCGCGGTTCGGCGACATCGACGTCCTCGGTGAGGCCGAGCGTGCGCGGGTGGTGGAGGAGTGGAACGACACCACCCGGGCGGTGCCGGCAGGGTCGGTGCTGGCTCGGTTCGAGGACCAGGCGCGGCGGTCACCGACGGCGGTGGCTGTGCGGTGCGGTGAAGAGGCGGTCTCGTACGGGGAGTTGGAGGCTCGGGCGAATCGGCTGGCGCGGTATCTGAGCGGGCTGGGGGCCGGTCCGGAGTCCCGGGTTGGCCTGTGCCTGCCGCGCGGGGTGGACATGGTGGTCGGCGAGTTGGCGGTGTGGAAGGCCGGGGGCGCTTTTGTGCCGCTGGACCCCGAATACCCGGCGGACCGGCTGGCGTTCATGGTCTCCGACAGCGGTGCGGCGGTGGTGCTCAGCACATCCGAGGTGCTGGACGCGCTGTCGCTCGAGGCCGTGCTCCTGGATGAGGTGGCCGACGCGATTGCCATGGAGTCCGGGGAACGGTTGGGGTTGTTGCCGGAGCTCGACCAACTGGCGTACGTGATCTACACCTCGGGTTCCACCGGCCGGCCGAAGGGTGTGGCGGTTGCGCACCGTGGCGTGGCCAACCTGGCGGAGGCGATGCGGCCGGTGCTGGGCGTGGATGAGGGTGTGACGGCGTTGCAGTTCGCGTCGTTCAGCTTTGACGCGGCGGTGCTGGATGTGGCGGTGACGCTTGTCGCGGGTGGCACGCTGGCGATTGCCGGGAGTGAGGAGCGTACTGATCCTGCGGTGCTGGCGGAGATGATCCGTGCGGCGGGTGTGTCGGTGGCGAGTGTGGTGCCGTCGCTGCTCGGGGTGTTGGACCCGGCGTCGGTGCCTGGAGTGTCCAACTGGGTTTTGGGCGCTGAGCGGTTGAGTGCCGACCTGGCTGCGCGGTGGCGGGCGCGGGCGCGGGTGTGGAACACCTACGGTCCTACCGAGGCCACCGTCATCACGACCGCCACTGCCACTCCGCTCGGTGAGGGCATCACGTCGCAGGACGCACCGCCCGCGATCGGCCGCCCGCTCGCCAACTCCCAGGTGTATGTGCTCGATGACCTCCTGCGGCCCCTGCCCATCGGTGCCGTGGGCGAGGTCTACATCGCTGGAGTGGGGCTGGCCCGGGGCTACGTAGGCCGCCCGGGGCAGACCGCGGAGCGGTTTGTGGCCTGCCCGTTCCTGCCCGGTCAGCGGATGTACCGTTCCGGCGACCTGGCCCGTTGGAGTGCGGACGGTCAGCTGCACTTCGCCGGACGCGCCGACGAGCAGGTCAAGATACGCGGCTTCCGTATCGAGCTCGGTGAGATCGAATCGGTGCTGAGTGCGCACGGGAGCGTCGGCCAGGCGGCGGTCATCGTGCGTGAGGAGCAGGGAGGCGACAAGCGGCTGGTCGCGTACGTAGTCCCGGCTGGTGAGCGGGCGTCGGATGGCGCGGAGCTGCGGGAGTTCGTGGCGGCCCGTCTGCCTGAGTACATGGTTCCGTCCGCGGTGGTAGTGCTGGATGCGCTGCCACTGACGGTCAACGGCAAGCTCGACCGCTCGGCCCTGCCCGCGCCTGCCGTGGAGGCCCGGAGTGGCCGTGCCGCTGTCACGCCGGTCGAGGAGCTGTTGTGCGGCCTGTTCGCCGAGGTGCTGGGCCTGGAGCGAGTCGGTGTCGAGGAGAGTTTCTTCGAGCTGGGCGGCGATTCGATTCTGTCGATGCTGCTCGTTTCCAGTGCCCGGCGGGCGGGTGTGGTGATCACGTCTCGGCAGGTGTTCGAGCGGCGCACTCCCGAGGGGCTTGCGGCCGTCGTCGGTGTGGCGGAGGAGCTTGCACCGAGCCGCGTGGAGCCCGGCATCGGTGACGTGCCGCTGACACCGGTGATGCACGAAGTCCTCGACCGGGTCGGGGTCGACCGGATCCGGCAGGTCGTCCAGGCAAGTGTGGTGCGTAGCCCGGCCGAGGTGCGGCTGGCACCGCTTGCCGCAGCGGTCCAGACCCTGGTGGACCACCACGAGGTGTTGCGGGCGCGCCTGGAGATCGTGCCGCGACGCTTGGTGGTGCCGGAGCCGGGCACGGTTGCGGTTGATTCGTGGGTGCGGCGCCTGGACGCGGCGGGCCTGGACGACGAGCAACTGACCCGGCTGGTCGAGGATCAGGCACGGACGGCGGCAGGCCGGCTCGATCCGCAGGCCGGAGTGATGCTGCAGGTGGTGTGGTTCGACGCCGGGCCGGAGGCCGTTGGGCGGCTGCTGCTGGTGGCCGACCACCTGGTGATCGACACCGTCTCCTGGCAGGTGCTGCTCCCGGATCTGGCCGAGGCTTACGCGGCATCGGCGGATGGTCGGGAGGCGGCGCTCGGGTCGGTGCCGATCCCGTTCCGGCACTGGGCGAGGCAGCTGACTGCCCAGGCCCACGCCGACGAACGGGTGGCGGAGCTGGAGGCCTGGACCGAGCTGCTGGAAGGCGCGAGTGCGCTGCTGACCGATGAGCCGATGGATCCTGCCCGGGATGTCGAGGGCACCGTACGGCAGGCCTCGATCACCGTGTCGGCGGAGATCACGTCGGCCCTGCTGACCGGCGTCCCGGCGGCCTTCCATGCCGGGGTCGACGACGTTCTGCTGACCGGGCTGGCCGCGGCGGTGGCGGCGTGGCGCGGTGACCAGGGCATCGAGGGCGGGATCCTGGTGGACGTGGAGGGCCACGGCCGTGAGCCGTTGTCCGCAGGGGTGGAACTGTCCCGGACCGTGGGGTGGTTCACCGCCGTCCACCCCGTGCGACTGGCGCCCGGGACGTTCGAAACGACAGAGGTACGGGCCGGCGGGCCGGCAGCGGGTGCGCTGCTCAAGGCGGTCAAGGAGCAGGTGCGTTCCGTCCCCGGTGATGGACTGGGCTTTGGCCTGCTGCGCCATCTGAACCAAGAGACCGGCGGTGTCCTGGCACAGCTGCCCAAGGCGCAGATCGGCTTCAACTACCTGGGCCGTGTCTCAGGCCGTGATCAGGACTGGCAGCCGATCGGTGGGATCGGCCTGGGCCAGAGCCCCGACAGTTCCGTGCCGGTGATGCACGCCCTGGAAGTGATGGCAGCCGTCCACGAGGGCGGTGACGGTCCGGTGTTGGTGTTGAGTGTGGCGTGGCCGGGTCGGTTGTTGGGTGAGGCGGAGGCGTGGGGGTTGGTGGAGGGCTGGGCGGCGATGCTGTCCGGTCTGGCCGCGCATGCCGTTGATGGGTCTGCTGGTGGGTTTACTCCTTCTGATTTTGCGCTGGTGGCGTTGGAGCAGGCGCGGGTGGAGGAGTTGGAGGCGGCGTGTCCGGGGCTGGTGGATGTGCTGCCGGTGGCGCCGTTGCAGGAGGGTCTGCTCTTTCATGCCCTGTATGACGAGCAGGGCAGGGATGTGTATGTCGAGCAGATGCTGCTGGACTTGGAGGGGCCGCTGGACGGGGCGGTGTTGCGGGGGTCGTGGCAGGCGCTGATCGACCGGCATCCGAGTCTGCGTGCGGGTTTCCGGCAGCTGGCCGGGGTGGCTGAGCCGGTGCAGGTGGTCGTGGAACGGGTCCAGCTGCCATGGAGGGATGAGGACCTGTCCGGGCTCGGGGTGGAGCAGGCCGGGGTGGCGTTGGAGGGGCTGGAGGTTGCGGAGCGGGCGCGGCGCTTCGATCTGGGGCAGCCGCCGTTGCTGCGGGTGCTGCTGGTCAAGCTGGGCGAACAGCGCCACCGGATGGTCGTGACGCTGCACCACATCGTGCTGGACGGGTGGTCCCTGCCGATCCTGATGCGTGAGCTGTGGGCGTGTTACGACGCTGAGGGGAGCGGAGCCGGTCTGCCGCCGGTGCCGGACTACCGGCAGTACCTGGCGTGGCTGGCGCGGCAGGACAAGCCCGCCGCACGTGACGCCTGGCAGCAGGCCCTGGCCGACACCGACGAACCCACCCTCATCGCACCGATCGACCGGGACACGGAAGCCGGTTCCGCTGTCGTCTCGGCCGAGGCGAACGACACGCTGCGCACAGCCCTCGACGAGCTGACTCGAAGGCAGGGCGTCACACTGAACACGGTGGTGCAGGCTGCCTGGGCGCTGGTTATCGGGCAGTTGGCCGGGCGGCACGACGTGGTCTTCGGTGCCACAGTGGCGGGACGACCCGCCGACCTGCCGGGCATGGAGGACATGCTCGGCCTCTTCATCAACACCATTCCGGTACGGGTACGGCTGAACCCGGCGCAGCCTATTGCCGATGCGCTGACCGAACTGCAGTCACAGCAGGCAGCGTTGCTGGACCACCAGCATCTGAGCCTTGCGGAGATCCAGCGGCTGGCCGGTCAGGGCGCGGTGTTCGACACGCTGTTTGCGTTCGAGAACTTCCGTTCTGGGGCCAATGGCCTACAGCCGGTGAGCGAGGACACGGAGAACACCGGGTCCGGAGGTTTGCGCCTTGTCGCGGCCGGGATGCGCGAATCCATGAACTATCCGCTCGGTCTGGTGGTGGATCCGATCGACGGACTGCGGATGGAGCTGACCTACCGCACGGACCTCTTCGACGAGACAGCTGCGCGGGCTCTGATCGACCGCCTGCTGTGGGTGTTGGAGCAGGTGGTGGGGGATCCGTGGGGGTTGGTGGGGCGTGTTGGTGTGTTGGGTGGTGTGGTGCGTGAGCGGGTGTTGGGGGAGTGGAATGCGACGGCGCGGTCGGTGTCGTCGGGTGTGTTGCCGGAGTTGTTTGCGGATCGGGTGGGGTGTTCGCCTGATTCGGTGGCGGTGGTGTCGGGTGGGCGGTCGTTGTCGTATGCCGGGTTGGCGGGTGAGGCGGGGCGGTTTGCTCGGTATCTGATGGGTTTGGGTGTGGGTCCTGAGGTGCGGGTGGGGGTGGTGGTTGAGCGGTCGGTGGAGATGGCGGTGGTGGTGCTTGCGATTTCGCTGGCTGGTGGGGTGTTTGTGCCGGTGGATCCGGCGTATCCGGCGGAGCGGATCTCGTTTGTGTTGGGGGATGCGTGTCCGGTGGTGGTGGTGTGCAGTCGGGCGACGCGGTCGGTGGTGCCGGACCGGCCAGGCGCACGGGTGCTGGTGATCGATGACCCGGCAGTCGCCCGCGACATCGCGGCGTGCGCGCCCGGTCTCGTGTTGCCGGGTGAGCGGCGTGGTGCGCTGACCCCTGCGAATGCGGTGTATGTGATCTATACGTCGGGTTCGACGGGGCGGCCGAAGGGTGTGGTGGTGTCGCATGCGGGGCTGGGGAATCTGGCGCGGGCGCAGATTGACCGGTTCGGGGTGCATGAGCGGGCGCGGGTGTTGCAGTTCGCGTCGTTGAGTTTTGATGCGGCGGTTTCCGAGCTGTTGATGGCGTGGCTGTCCGGGGCCGCCTTGGTGGTGGCACCGGCAGGGGAGCTGCCTCCTCAGGTGCCGTTGGGTGTGGCGTTGGAGCGGTCGGGTGCGACGCATGTGACGGTGCCGCCGAGTGTGCTGGCGGTGGAGGAGGAGTTGCCGGCTGGGGTGGAGACGGTGGTGGTTGCCGGGGAGGCGCTGCCGTTGGGGTTGGTGGAGCGGTGGTCGGTGGGGCGGCGTTTGGTCAATGCGTATGGGCCGACGGAGGTGACGGTCTGTGCGGCGATGAGTGGGGTGTTGGTGCCGGGTGGGCGTGTGGTGCCGATCGGGCGGCCGGTCGACAACGTGCGGGTGTTTGTGCTGGATGGGTTCTTGCAGCCGGTGCCGCCGGGGGTGGCGGGTGAGTTGTATGTGGCGGGGCCGGGGCTGGCGCGTGGGTATGCCGGACGGCCAGGGCTGACGGGGCTGCGGTTTGTGGCGTGTCCGTTCGTTGCCGGGGTGCGGATGTATCGGACCGGGGATGTGGTGCGGTGGACGGATGAGGGGGAGTTGGTGTTCCTCGGCCGGGCCGACACACAGGTCAAGGTCCGCGGGTACCGAATCGAACCCGGCGAAATCGAAGCAGTCCTGTCTGAGCAGGAGGATGTCGCTCACATCGCGGTCGTTGTGCGTGAGGACCGGCCGGGCGACAAGCGGCTCGTCGCATACGTGGTGCCTGCCGCGGACCGTGCCGTGGACGGTGCGACGCTGCGTGAGTACGCGGCCGACATGCTGCCGGAGTACATGGTCCCGTCCGCGGTGGTGGTCCTGGACGCGCTGCCGCTGACGGTCAACGGCAAGGTCGACCGGACCGCACTGCCCGCGCCCGAGGCACCTGGCGGCATGGTGGGCCGGGCGCCGGCCACGCCCGAAGAGGAGCTGTTCTGCGGGCTGTTCGCCGAGGTACTGGGTCTGAATCACATTGCGGCCGACGCCGGCTTCTTCGAGCTGGGCGGCGATTCGATCATGTCGATGCAGTTGGCGTCGCGGGCCCGGCGCGCCGGGTGGGTGGTCACCCCGCGGCAGGTGTTCGAGGAGAAGACCGTCGAACGCCTGGCACTGGTGGCAGAGCCGGTGGACGGCCAGTCCGTCGCCCCGAGCGACGTCGGAATCGGCGAGGTGCCCTGGACGCCGGTGATGCGGACACTCGGCGAGCAGACGGTCATCGGATCCCGCTTCGCACAGTGGACGGTCGTTGGCGCGCCGGCCGCGCTCGACCGTGAGGCACTGGCCATCGCCCTGGGCGCGGTCATCGACACCCACGACATGCTGCGCGCCCGTGTCGAGGACAACGGGACGCGGCTGATGGTCGGTGAGCCGGGAACCGTGACGGCAGCCGAGCTGATCCACCACATGGACGCGACCGACGCGGGGGACGGCGAGCTTGACCGTCTGGCCGAGGAGCAGGCGCAAGCCGCCGTGGCCCGGCTGGATCCCGTGTCTGGCGTGATGGCACAGGTCGTGTGGGTGGATGCGGGGCGGTGCCGCACCGGCCGCCTGGTGCTGGTGGTCCACCACCTGGCAGTGGACGGCGTGTCGTGGCGGATTCTGCTGCCTGACCTGCAAGCCGCGTACGAGGCAGTGATCGCGGGCGGACCACCCGCGCTCGACCCGGTGGGCACGTCCTTCCGCCGCTGGGCGGAGCTGCTGACCACCCAGGCCCGCAGCAACGACCGGCACGCCGAACTCCAAGCCTGGACCGAACTCCTCCAAGGCGACGAACCGCCGCTCGGCGACCGCGCGTTGGATCCGGCCCTGGACACGGTACGAACGCTCAAGCAACGTTCCTGGACGGTGCCGGTAGAGCAGGCGGCGGTCCTGGCCGGCCAGATCCCCACGATGTACCACTGCGGCCTGCACGAAGTCCTGCTCGCGACCCTGGCCGGAGCGGTCACCCACTGGCGGTCCGGTTCGGCCGGCAAGGTGCTGGTCGACATCGAAGGCCACGGCCGTGAGTCGGCGGCCGGAGTGGACCTGTCCCGCACGGTGGGCTGGTTCACCAACGTCCACCCCGTCCGCCTGGACACATCGGCTGGCAACCTTGCTGAGGTCCTGACGGGCGGCCCAGCGGCCGGTGCACTGCTCAAGGCGGTCAAGGAGCAGGCGCGCTCCGTCCCCGGTGACGGACTCGGTTACGGCCTGCTCCGCCACCTCAACCCGGAGACCGCCGAGATCCTCGCCCAACTCCCCACCGCCCAGATCGGCTTCAACTACCTGGGCCGGTTCACCGCGGGCGAGCAGTCCAGCCCCGCCCGCGCCTGGCAGATGGCCGGCGAGACGGCAGTCGGCGGCGCGGCCGATCCGGACGCTCCTGCCACGCACGCCCTCGACGCAGGCGCCGTCGTACGCGACACAGCTGACGGACCGGAGTTGACCCTCACCCTGGACTGGCCGGGCGGACTCCTGGACGAGGCGGCCGCCGAACGCCTCGGCGCGCTGTGGCTGCAGATGCTTCAGGGCCTGGCCGCGCACACCACCCACGCCCCCACCGCGGGCGGCCACACCCCGTCCGACTTCCCCCTCCTCGACCTCTCACAGGACGAAGTCGAGGAGCTCGAGGCCGCGGTCCCGCACCTGGTGGACGTCTGGCCGCTGTCACCGTTGCAGGAGGGCATGCTCTTCCACGCCGCCTTCGACGACGAGGGTCCGGACGTCTATGAGGGTCAGCGGATGCTGGCACTCGACGGACCGCTGGACCCGGCCCGGCTGCGGGCGGCCTGGCAGGCGGTCGTCGACCGGCACCCGATCCTGCGGGCCGCCTTCCGCCGTCGTAGGACCGGCGAGGCAGTCCAGGTCATCGCCCGGCACGTGGAGCTGCCCTGGCGGGAGGCGGATGTCTCCGGCCTGTCGCAAGCCGACGCGCAGGCCGAGATCGAGCGGCTGTCCGCCGACGAACGGGCACAACGCTTCGACCTCACGACCGCACCACTGCTGCGCGTCCTGCTCGTCCGCCTAGGCGCCGACCGGCATCGCCTCGTCCTCTCCAGCCACCACATCCTCATGGATGGCTGGTCGCTGCCGGTCCTGCTCCAAGAGCTGCTGAGGGCGTACGAGACGGGCGGCGACGCTCTGGGACTGCCTGCGCCGACGTCGTACCGCGAGTACCTGGCCTGGCTGGCCCGCCAGGACCAGGAATCGAGCCGCGCCGCGTGGCAGGCCGAGCTGGCCGGAGCCGAAGAGTCGACCCGCGTCGTGCCCGCGGACCTGGTACGGACGCCGGTCATGCCCGAGCCCGTGCTGTTCGAGCTCACCGGTGAACAGACCGGGGCGTTGGAGGAGCTGGCCCGCGGTCGTGGTCTGACCGTGAACACCGTCGTGCAGGGTGCCTGGGCGCTGGTGCTGGCGCGGCTGGCCGGACGGCACGACGTGGTCTTCGGTGCCACCGTGGCCGGACGTCCCGCTGACCTGCCCGGCGCGGAGTCGGCGATCGGGCTGTTCATCAACACCGTTCCCGTGCGGGTGCGGCTCGATGGCGCGCAGTCCGCGGCGGAGCTGCTTGCCGACGTTCAGGCGCGGCAGGTGGCGCTGATGGCGCACCAGCACCTGGGCCTGGCCGAGATCCAGCGGCTCGCCGGGCTCGGCGCGGAGTTCGACACCCTGGTCGTGTACGAGAGCTACCCGCACAGTCCGGCCGCGTCGGACGCCGAAGCTTTGGCCATCAGCCCGGAGGGCAAGGCGGAGGACGCCAGCCACTACCCCCTCACCCTCATCGTCAACCCCGGTGACCGGTTGGGCGGCGAGCTGTCCTATCGGCCGGATGTGTTCGGGCGCGTCGAGGCCGAGGAGATCCTCGCCTCCCTGCTGCGGGTCCTCGACCAGCTGACGGCCGACCCCTCGCTGCCGGTGGGCCGGATCGACGGCCTGAGCGAGGTCGAGCGCTCGCGCATGCTCGATGAGTGGAACGACACCGCGCGTCCGCTGTCCCCCGTATCCCTGCCGGAGCTGTTCACGGCACAGGCACGGCGGACGCCGCACGCGGTCGCGGTCGTCGGCGAGGGCGGCCCGCAGTGGTCGTACGCCGAGCTGAACCGGATCGCCGACCGAGTGGCGTACGGCCTGGCCGAGCGCGGCGTGTCCCGCGG
This sequence comes from Streptomyces sp. HUAS 15-9, assembly GCF_025642155.1. Lineage (NCBI taxonomy): Bacteria > Bacillati > Actinomycetota > Actinomycetes > Kitasatosporales > Streptomycetaceae > Streptomyces > Streptomyces qianjiangensis. The sequence continues at coordinate 8,354,576 of NZ_CP106798.1, forward strand.
TGACCTGGTCGGCGTGGCGATGGAGCGGTCGGCCGAGCTGGTCGCCGTACTGCTGGGTGTGCTGAAGGCCGGCGCCGGGTTCGTCCCGGTGGAGGCGAACTGGCCCGCGGCGCGTCGGCGTGTGGTGCTGGAGCGCGTTCGGCTGGCCGTCGCCGATCAGGAGCTGACCGACCAACCCGCGGACGTGGTGCGGGTCGGTGCGCTGATGACCGGTGCCGACGACGGAGTCGAGGCCGTCGCCGGGGCCGGACCCGAGGATGTGGCGTACGTGATGTACACGTCCGGGTCGACCGGTGTCCCGAAGGGTGTGGCGGTCACGCACGCGGACGTGGCCGCGCTCGTCCGGGACAGCCGGTTCGTACACGGGCACGAGACCGTGCTGTTCCACTCTCCGCAGACGTTCGACGCGTCGACGTACGAGCTGTGGGTGCCCCTGCTGTCCGGCGGCCGGGTCGTCGTCGCGCCGCCGGGCGTGCCGACGCCGGCGCAACTGCGGGAGTTGATCGGACGGCACGGGGTCTCCGCGCTGTGGCTGACGGCAGCGCTGTTCCACCTCTTCGCGCAGGACGACCCCGGGTGTCTGGCGGGGCTGTGCGAGGTCTGGACCGGCGGTGATGCCGTGCAGGCGGATGCGGTCCACCGGGTGCGGGAGGCGTGCCCGGGCCTGGTGGTCGTGGACGGCTACGGCCCTACCGAGACGACCACGTTCGCGACGTCGTACCGCATCGAGCCGGACGCACCGGCCCCGCTGCAGATGCCCATCGGCCGTCCGCTGGACAACATGCGCGTGTACGTGCTCGACGGTTTCCTGCGGCCCGCACCGGTCGGGGTCGGAGGCGAGCTGTACATCGCGGGGGCGGGCCTCGCGCGCGGCTACGCGGCACGGCCGGGTCTGACCGCCGAGCGGTTCGTGGCCTCCCCGTTCCTGCCGGGTGCGCGGATGTACCGGACCGGAGACGTGGTGCGCTGGACCGGCGTGGGCGAGCTGGAGTTCGTCGGCCGGGCCGACGCGCAGGTGAAGATCCGTGGACATCGGATCGAACCGGGCGAGGTCGAGGCGGTCCTGACCGGACACCCCGGCGTCGGCCAGGTCACGGTCGTGGTGCGCGAGGACCGGCCGGGCGAGAAACGGCTCGTCGCCTATGTCGTCCCGACCGGCGACGGTGGTGCCCGTGCGGTCGAGGGCGCGGCGCTGCGTGACTTCGTGGCGGCCGAACTGCCGGAATACATGGTCCCGGCCGCGGTCGTGGTGCTGGACGCGCTGCCGATCACGCTGAACGGAAAGGTGGACAGGGCCGCGCTACCCGCGCCGGACTTCGTGGGCAAGGCGTCCGGGCGGGCACCGCGGGGCGAGGTCGAGGAGGCCCTTGGCGCACTCTTTGCCGACGTGCTGAGGCTGGAACAGGTGAGCGCCGAGGACTCGTTCTTCGAGCTGGGCGGCGACTCGATCATGTCGATGCAACTGGCGTCCCGGGCCCGGCGCGCCGGGTGGGTGGTCACGGCACGGCAGGTGTTCGAGGAGAAGACCGTCGAGCGGCTGGCGTTGGTGGCGGAGCCGGTGGACGGCCGGGCCGCAGCCCCGGGCGACGTGGGGATCGGCGAGGTGCCCTGGACGCCGGTGATGCGGGCGCTCGGTCTGTCGGCGGTGACCGGCACGCGGTTCGCGCAGTGGACGGTCGTCGGTGCGCCGGCCGACTTGGACCTGCAGGCGCTGGTCACGGCTGTGGGCGCGGTCCTCGATACGCATGACATGCTGCGCGCCCGCGTCGAGGGCTTCGGCGAACGGCGCCTGGCGGTGGGCGAGTCGGGGTCGGTGGATGCGGCTCGGTTGGTCCACCGGGTGGACGCGGCCGATGTGGCGGACGGTGAGCTGGATCGTCTGGTCGAGGAGCAGGCGCAAGCCGCCGTGGCCCGGCTGGATCCCGTATCTGGCGTGATGGCGCAGGTCGTGTGGGCGGACGCCGGGCCGTCCCGCACCGGTCGGCTGGTGCTGGTGGTCCACCACTTGGCCGTCGACGGTGTGTCCTGGCGGATTCTGCTGCCGGATCTGCAGGCCGCGTACGAGGCCGTGATCGCGGGCGGAGCGCCCGTCCTCGATCCGACGGGTACGTCCTTCCGCCGGTGGGCGGAGCTGCTGGCCAACCGGGCCCGGAGCGAAGAGCGCCGTGCCGAGCTGAAGGCGTGGGCTGCCCTGTTGGACGGCGAGGAGCCGTCGCTCGGGAGCAGGGTGCTGGACCCGGCCCGGGACACCATCGAGACGCTACGGCACCGCTCGTGGGTGGTGCCGGTCCAGCAAGCGGCGGTGTTGGCCGGGCGCACGGCAGCGGCGTTCCACTGCGGGCTGCACGAGGTGCTGCTGGCCACCTTGGCCGGTGCTGTCATCGACTGGCGTCCGAACGTTGCCCCCGGGCTGCTGATCGATGTCGAGGGTCACGGTCGAGAGCCGATGGACGGGGACGGGACGGACCTGTCCCGGACGGTGGGCTGGTTCACCGACATCCACCCCGTCCGGCTCGATCCCCACGGGATCGATCTGGCCCAGGCACGCGCGGGCGGCCCGGCGGCGGGTGCGCTGGTCAAGCGAGTGAAGGAGCAGGTGCGTTCCGTGCCCGGTGACGGGCTGGGCTACGGCCTGCTGCGCCATCTCAACCCCGACACGGCCACGACCCTGGCTCAACTCCCATCCCCCCAGATCGGGTTCAACTACCTGGGCCGGTTCGACGCCGGTGAGCAGACGGGGCCGATCGGCGCCTGGCAGTTGGCCGGCGAGACCGCGGTCGGCGGAGCGGCAGACCCGGACACCCCGGTGATGCACGCCCTCGAAGCGAGTGCCGTCGTACGCGATACGGCGCACGGGCCGGAGCTCACCCTCACACTCAACTGGCCGAGCGGACTCCTGGACGACGCGGCGGCCGAGCGGCTGGCTGGACTGTGGCTGGAGCTGCTGGACGGCCTGGCCACACACACCACCGACGCACCCATCGCGGGCGGTTACACCCCCTCCGACTTCCCGCTCGTGGAGTTGACGCAGGAGGGCGTGGACGAACTGGAGTCGGCGATCCCGAACCTGGTGGACGTCTGGCCGCTGTCGCCGCTCCAGGAGGGCATGCTCTTCCACGCCGCGTTCGACATCGACGGCCCGGACGTCTACGAGGGGCAGCGGGCGCTGGCGCTCGAGGGGCCGTTGGACGTGGCCCGGCTGCGGGCGGCCTGGCAGGCGGTCGTCGACCGGCATCCGATCCTGCGGGCCGGCTTTCACCGGGGTGCCTCGGGGGATGCCGTGCAGGCCATATCCCGTGAGGTGGAGCTGCCGTGGCGGGAGGCGGATGTCTCCGGCCTGCTGGAGGAGGACGCGTCGGCCGAGGGCGAGCGGTTGTCCGCCGAGGTCGAGCGGTTGTCCGCCGAAGAGCGGGCACAGCGCTTCGATCTGACGGCGCCACCAATGCTGCGGCTGCTGCTCATCCGCCTCGCCGCCGACCGGCACCTGTTGGTGATGACGACCCATCACATCGTCATCGACGGTTGGTCATTGCCGGTCCTGCTCAATGAACTCTCCACGCTGTACGCGACGGCAGGCGACCCGCGTACGCTGCCCGCGCCCACCTCCTACCGGGAGTACTTGGCGTGGCTGGCCCATCAGGACAAGGAGGGGACGCGAACCGTCTGGCGGGCGGAGCTGGCCGGGACCGAGGAGCCGACCCGTGTCGTGCCCGCGGACCTGGTACGGACGCCGGTCATGCCCGAGCCCGCGCGCATCGAGTTCTCGTACGAACTGACGCAAAAGTTGGAGGAGTTGGCGCGCAGCCGTGGTCTGACCGTGAACACCGTCGTGCAGGGTGCCTGGGCGCTGGTGCTGGCGCGGCTGGCCGGACGGCACGACGTGGTCTTCGGTGTCACCGTGGCCGGACGTCCCGCTGACCTGCCCGGCGCGGAGTCGGCGATCGGGCTGTTCATCAACACCGTTCCCGTGCGGGTGCGGCTCGATGGCGCGCAGTCCGCGGCGGAGCTGCTTGCCGACCTTCAGGCGCGCCAGGTTGCGCTGATGGCGCACCAGCACCTGGGCCTGGCGGAGATCCAACGACTCGTCGGCCCCGGCGCGGATTTCGACACCCTGATCGTCTACGAGAACTACCCGCGCCAAGCCACTGAAGCCGACGAGGACGCGCTGACCATTCGCCCGGCAGGGGCGAGCCGGGACGCGAGTCACTACCCGCTCAGTCTGGTGGTGAACCCCGGCGACGCGCTGGAGGCAGAACTTTCCTATCGCCCGGATGTGTTCGAGCACGGCGAGGCGGAGGAGATCCTGGCCTCCCTGCTGCGGGTGCTTGAGCAACTGGCTGCCGACCCGTCGATCCTGGTGGGGCGGATAGAGGTTCTGAGCGAGGCCGAGCGCACCCGGGTCGTCCGGGAGTGGAATGCCACGGCGCGGCCGGTTCCGGCGGGGTCGGTACTGGAGCTGTTCGTAGCACAGGCGCGGCGATCGCCGACGGCGGTGGCTGTCCGGTGCGGTGAAGAGGTCATCAGGTACGGGGAGTTGGAGGCGCGATCCAACCAGTTGGCGCGCTATCTGATCGGCCTGGGGGTTGGGCCGGAGTCCCGGGTTGGCCTGTGCCTGCCGCGCGGGGCGGACATGGTCGTGGGCGAGTTGGCGGTGTGGAAGGCCGGGGCCGCGTTCGTGCCGCTGGATCCGGAGTACCCCGCCGATCGACTCGCCTACATGGTCACCGACAGCGGGGCCTCGGTCGTGCTCACCACCTCGGCGGACCTGGAGGCCGAGCACGTGGTGCTGCTCGATGAGGCGCCGGAGGCGCTGGCCGCGGAATCGGCGGAGCCGTTGAACACGGTCGTGGATCCGGACCAACTGGCGTACGTGATCTACACCTCGGGTTCCACCGGCCGGCCGAAGGGTGTGGCGGTTGCGCACCGTGGCGTGGCCAACCTGGCGGAGGCGATGCGGCCGGTGCTGGGCGTGGATGAGGGTGTGACGGCGTTGCAGTTCGCGTCGTTCAGCTTTGACGCGGCGGTGCTGGACGTGGCGGTGACGCTTGTCGCGGGTGGCACGCTGGCGATTGCCGGGAGTGAGGAGCGTACTGATCCTGCGGTGCTGGCGGAGATGATCCGTGCGGCGGGTGTGTCGGTGGCGAGTGTGGTGCCGTCGCTGCTCGGGGTGTTGGACCCGGCGTCGGTGCCTGGAGTGTCCAACTGGGTTTTGGGCGCTGAGCGGTTGAGCGCCGACCTGGCCGCGCGGTGGCGGGCGCGGGCGCGGGTGTGGAACACCTACGGTCCTACCGAGGCCACCGTCATCACGACCGCCACTGCCACTCCGCTCGGTGAGGGCATCACGTCGCAGGACGCACCGCCCGCGATCGGCCGTCCGCTGGCCAACAGCCAGGTCTTTGTCCTGGACGAGTTCCTGCGGCCGATGCCGGTCGATGGCGTCGGCGAGGTCTACATCTCCGGAGCGGGGCTGGCGCGGGGCTATGTGGGACGTCCGGACCTGACGGCCGAGCGGTTCGTGGCCTGCCCGTTCGTACCGGGGCAACGGATGTATCGCTCCGGCGACCTGGCTCGCTGGTCGGCCGACGGTGAACTGCACTTCGCTGGGCGTGCCGATGAGCAGGTCAAGATCCGTGGGTTCCGTATCGAGCCCGGGGAAGTCGGCTCAGTGATCGCCGGGCACCACAGTGTCGGCCAAGTGTCGGTCATCGTGCGCGAGGACCAGGCCGGTGACAGGCGGTTGGTCGCGTACGTCGTCCCGGCCGCGCACTGCGAGGTGGACATCGCGGAACTGCGGGAGTTCGCCGGTGCGCGGTTGCCGGAGTACATGGTGCCGTCGTCGATCGTGGTGCTGGAGGCGCTGCCGCTGACGGTCAATGGGAAGGTGGACCGGGCCGCTCTGCCGACGCCGGACTTCGCGGAGCAGGTGTCCGGGCGGGCGCCGGAAGGTGTGGTCGAGGAGACCTTGTGCCGCCTGTTCGCCGAGGTGCTGGGGCTGGAGCAGGTGGTGGCGGATGCCGGCTTCTTCGAGCTGGGCGGCGACTCGATCATGTCGATGCAGTTGGCGTCGAGGGCGAGGCGCGCCGGGTGGGTGGTCACCCCGCGGCAGGTGTTCGAGGAGAAGACCGTCGAACGCCTGGCGCTGGTCGCTCAGCCTGTGGAGGGTCAGTCCACCGGTGGTTCGGGTGACGACGGTGTGGGCGAGGTGGCCTGGACGCCTGCGATGAGGGCCATGGGTGAACGGGCTGTCGGCTCGCGGTTCGCGCAGTGGATGGTCGTTGGTGCACCGGCGGGGCTGGACCGGGAGGCGCTGGCCACGGCTGTGGGTGCGGTTGTTGACGCGCACGACATGCTGCGCGTTCGTGTCGCGGGCGGCGGATCGCGGCTGAGGGTCGGTGAGCGGGGAACCGTGACGGCAGCCGGGCTGATCCATCACGTGGACGCGACCGACGCAGGGGACAGTGACCTGGACGAGGTTGCCGGTCGTGCGGCCCGCGACGCGGTGGAGAGGCTTGATCCCGCATCTGGTGTGGTGGCGCAGGTTGTGTGGGTGGATGCGGGATCGTCCCGGACCGGCCGCTTGGTGCTGGTGGTCCACCACCTGGCAGTGGACGGAGTGTCGTGGCGGATTCTGCTGCCGGATCTGCAGGCCGCGTACGAGGCTGTGGTCGCGGGTGAGGCACCGGTGCTGGATGCGGTGGGCACGTCCTTCCTCGGGTGGGCGGAGCTACTGAGCACCCAGGCCCGCAGCGACGAGCGGTCCGGTGAACTGCAGGCGTGGGCCGAACTTCTCCAGGGCGAGGAACTGGCCCTCGGTGACCGCCCGTTGGATGCGGCCCTGGACACCGTACGAACGCTCAAGCACCGTTCCTGGACGGTGCCGGTAGCACAGGCGGCGCTGCTGGCCGGACAGACACCGGCGATGTACCGCTGCGGCCTGCACGAAGTGCTGCTCGCGACGCTGGCCGGAGCGGTCACCCACTGGCGGCCCGGTCCGGCCAGCCGGGTGCTGGTGGATGTCGAGGGTCACGGCCGTGAGCCGCTGCCGGGGGTGGACGTGTCCCGCACGGTGGGCTGGTTCACCAACGTCCACCCCGTCTACCTGGACACGACACCTGCTGACCTGGCTGAGGCGCTGGCGGGGGGTCCGGCGGCCGGTGTGTTGCTCAAGGCGGTCAAGGAGCAGGTGCGTTCCGTGCCCGGTGACGGACTCGGTTACGGCCTGCTGCGCCACCTCAACCCGGAGACCGCGGAGGTCCTGGCTCAACTCCCCTCCGCCCAGATCGGCTTCAACTACCTGGGCCGGTTCACCGCGGGCGAGCAGTCCGGCTCCGCCCGGGCCTGGCAGATGGCCGGCGAGACGGCGGTCGGCAGCGCGGCCGACCCCGACATGCCCGTGGCGCACGCCCTGGAAGCCGGAGCCGTGGTACGCGACACCACGGACGGCCCGGAACTGACCCTCACGCTCAGCTGGCCCGGCAGCCTCCTCGACGACGCGGCGGCCGAACGCCTCGGTGGGCTCTGGCTGGAGATGCTGCATGGCCTGGCCGCACACACCACCGCCGAACCCACCGCGGGCGGCCACACCCCATCCGACTTCCCGCTGGTGGAACTCGACCAGGCTCTGGTCGAGGAGCTGGAAGCAGCGGTCCCGAGCCTGACGGACGTCTGGCCGCTGTCGCCGCTGCAGGAGGGGATGCTCTTTCACGCAGCCTTCGATGACGAGGGTCCGGACGTGTACGCGAGCCAGCGGGCGCTGGCGCTCGACGGTCCGCTGGACACGGCGCGGCTGCGCGCGGCCTGGCAGGCGGTCGTCGACCGGCACCCGATCCTGCGGGCCGGCTTCCACCGGGGCGCCTCCGGCGAAGCCGTTCAGGTCATTGCCCGCAGTGTGGAGCTACCGTGGCGGGAGGCGGATGTCTCCGACCTGGCGGAGGCCGATGCGTCGGCCGAGGTCGAGCGGCTGTCCGCCGAGGAGCGGGCGCGGCGCTTCGACCTCACAACGGCGCCGCTGCTGCGCGTCCTGCTCATCCGCCTCGGCGCCGACCGGCATCACCTCGTCCTCTCAAGTCACCACATCATCATGGACGGCTGGTCACTGCCACTGCTGATCAGCGAGGTGTCGGCCGCGTACGAGGCGGGCGGCGACGCTCGGGGACTGCCTGCGCCGACGTCGTACCGGGAGTACCTGGCCTGGCTGGCCCGGCAGGACAAGGAAGAGACCCGTACCGCATGGCAGGCCGAGCTGGCCGGCGCCGACGAGCCGACGCGGGTGGTGCCCGCGGATCTCGTACGCGCATCGGTCCTGCCCGAGCCGATCCGCTTCACGTTCCCTGAGCACCTGAGCCGGAAGCTGGGGGAGGTGGCGCGAAGCCATGGCCTGACCGTGAACACCGTGGTCCAGGGTGTCTGGGCACTGGTGCTGGCACGGCTGGCCGGGCGCAACGACGTGGTCTTCGGCGCCACCGTGGCCGGACGCCCCGCAGACCTGCCCGGTGCGGACTCGGCCGTCGGCCTGTTCATCAACACGCTCCCGGTACGGGTGAACCTGACCGCGGGACAGCCGATCATCGAGATGCTGACCGAACTCCAGCGAGGGCAAGCACGGCTGATGGGCCATCAGCACATCGGTCTGGCCGAGATACAGAGGCTCGCCGGTCCGGGCGCGGAATTCGACACCCTCGTCGTGTACGAGAGCTACCCGCATGCGCTGGCGGTGTCGGACGACGAATCTCTGACCATTCGCCCGGCAGGCGCGAGCCAGGACACGAGCCACTACTCCCTGGCCCTGATAGTGATCCCCGGCGAGCGGCTGGAAGGTGAATTCGTCTACCGGCCGGACGTGTTCGAGCGCGCTCGGGCGGGAGACGTCCTTGCCTCAGTCCTGTGGGTGTTGGAGCAGGTGGTGGGGGATCCGTGGGGGTTGGTGGGGCGTGTTGGTGTGTTGGGTGGTGTGGTGCGTGAGCGGGTGTTGGGGGAGTGGAATGCGACGGCGCGGTCGGTGTCGTCGGGTGTGTTGCCGGAGTTGTTTGCGGATCGGGTGGGGTGTTCGCCTGATTCGGTGGCGGTGGTGTCGGGTGGGCGGTCGTTGTCGTATGCCGGGTTGGCGGGTGAGGCGGGGCGGTTTGCTCGGTATCTGATGGGTTTGGGTGTGGGTCCTGAGGTGCGGGTGGGGGTGGTGGTTGAGCGGTCGGTGGAGATGGCGGTGGTGGTGCTTGCGATTTCGCTGGCTGGTGGGGTGTTTGTGCCGGTGGATCCGGCGTATCCGGCGGAGCGGATCTCGTTTGTGTTGGGGGATGCGTGTCCGGTGGTGGTGGTGTGCAGTCGGGCGACGCGGTCGGTGGTGCCGGACCGGCCGGGCGCACGGGTGCTGGTGATCGATGACCCGGCAGTCGCCCGCGACATCGCGGCGTGCGCGCCCGGTCTCGTGTTGCCGGGTGAGCGGCGTGGTGCGCTGACCCCTGCGAATGCGGTGTATGTGATCTATACGTCGGGTTCGACGGGGCGGCCGAAGGGTGTGGTGGTGTCGCATGCGGGGCTGGGGAATCTGGCGCGGGCGCAGATTGACCGGTTCGGGGTGCATGAGCGGGCGCGGGTGTTGCAGTTCGCGTCGTTGAGTTTTGATGCGGCGGTTTCCGAGCTGTTGATGGCGTGGCTGTCCGGGGCCGCCTTGGTGGTGGCACCGGCAGGGGAGCTGCCTCCTCAGGTGCCGTTGGGTGTGGCGTTGGAGCGGTCGGGTGCGACGCATGTGACGGTGCCGCCGAGTGTGCTGGCGGTGGAGGAGGAGTTGCCGGCTGGGGTGGAGACGGTGGTGGTTGCCGGGGAGGCGCTGCCGTTGGGGTTGGTGGAGCGGTGGTCGGTGGGGCGGCGTTTGGTCAATGCGTATGGGCCGACGGAGGTGACGGTCTGTGCGGCGATGAGTGGGGTGTTGGTGCCGGGTGGGCGTGTGGTGCCGATCGGGCGGCCGGTCGACAACGTGCGGGTGTTTGTGCTGGATGGGTTCTTGCAGCCGGTGCCGCCGGGGGTGGCGGGTGAGTTGTATGTGGCGGGGCCGGGGCTGGCGCGTGGGTATGCCGGACGGCCAGGGCTGACGGGGCTGCGGTTTGTGGCGTGTCCGTTCGTTGCCGGGGTGCGGATGTATCGGACCGGGGATGTGGTGCGGTGGACGGATGAGGGGGAGTTGGTGTTCCTCGGCCGGGCCGACACACAGGTCAAGGTCCGCGGGTACCGAATCGAACCCGGCGAAATCGAGGCCGCCCTCGACAGCCACCCGCGAGTCACCCAGTCGGCCGTGATCGCACGCGGAGACACCCCCGGTGACAGCCGACTCGTCGCCTACGTTGTCGCGGATCTCTCTGACCAGATCGAGGAAGATCTGTCGGACACGCTGCGTGCATTCGCGGCCGAGACGCTGCCGGAGTACATGGTCCCGTCCGCGGTGGTGGTCCTGGAGGCGCTACCGCTGACGGTCAACGGCAAGGTCGACCGGGCTGCCCTGCCCGCACCGGACTTCGCGCAGCGGGAATCCGGGCGGGCGCCGGAAGGTGTGGTCGAGGAGACCCTGTGCCGGCTCTTCGCCGAGGCGCTGAACCTGGAAGAGGTGGCGGCCGACGCCGGCTTCTTCGAGCTGGGCGGCGATTCGATCATGTCGATGCAGTTGGCGTCGCGGGCCCGGCGCGCCGGGTGGGTGGTCACCCCGCGGCAGGTGTTCGAGGAGAAGACCGTCGAACGCCTGGCACTGGTGGCAGAGCCGGTGGACGGCCAGTCCGTCGCCCCGAGCGACGTCGGAATCGGCGAGGTGCCCTGGACGCCGGTGATGCGGACACTTGGCGAGCAGACGGTCATCGGATCCCGCTTCGCACAGTGGACGGTCGTCGGCGCGCCGGCCGCGCTCGACCGTGAGGCACTGGCCATCGCCCTGGGCGCGGTCATCGACACCCACGACATGCTGCGCGCCCGTGTCGAGGACAACGGGACGCGGCTGATGGTCGGTGAGCCGGGAACCGTGACGGCAGCCGAGCTGATCCACGACGTGGACGCGACCGATGCGGGGGACGGCGACCTGGACGAGGTTGCAGGTCGCGCGGCCCGCGAAGCCGTGGAGCGCCTGGATCCCGTATCTGGCGTGATGGCACAGGTCGTGTGGGTGGATGCGGGACGGTGCCGCACCGGCCGCCTGGTGCTGGTGGTCCACCACCTGGCAGTGGACGGCGTGTCGTGGCGGATTCTGCTGCCTGACCTGCAAGCCGCGTACGAGGCAGTGATCGCGGGCGGAGCACCCGCGCTCGACCCGGTGGGCACGTCCTTCCGCGGGTGGGCGGAGCTACTGAGCACCCAGGCCCGCAGCGCTGAACGGCACGCCGAACTCCAAGCCTGGACCGAACTCCTCCAAGGCGACGAACCACCCCTTGCAGAACGTCCGTTGGACCCGGCCCGGGACACCGTCCACACCCTGCACCATCACTCATGGGCCGTACCCGCCGAGCAGGCAGCCGTGCTGGCCGGACAGACCCCCACGATGTACCACTGCGGCCTGCACGAAGTCCTGCTCGCGACCCTGGCCGGAGCGGTCACCCACTGGCGCCCCACTGACACCCCCTACACGCTGATAGATGTCGAGGGTCACGGCCGTGAGCCGCTGCCGGGGGTGGACGTGTCCCGCACGGTGGGCTGGTTCACCAACGTCCACCCCGTCTACCTGGACACGACACCTGCTGACCTGGCTGAGGCGCTGGCGGGGGGTCCGGCGGCCGGTGTGTTGCTCAAGGCGGTCAAGGAGCAGGTGCGTTCCGTGCCCGGTGACGGACTCGGTTACGGCCTGCTGCGCCACCTCAACCCGGAGACCGCGGAGGTCCTGGCTCAACTCCCCTCCGCCCAGATCGGCTTCAACTACCTGGGCCGGTTCACCGCGGGCGAGCAGTCCGGCTCCGCCCGGGCCTGGCAGATGGATTACGAGACGGCGGTCGGCGGCGCGGCCGACCCCGACATGCCCGTGGCGCACGCCCTGGAAGCCGGAGCCGTGGTACGCGACACCACGGACGGCCCGGAACTGACCCTCACGCTCAGCTGGCCCGGCAGCCTCCTCGACGACGCGGCGGCCGAACGCCTCGGTGGGCTCTGGCTGGAGATGCTGCATGGCCTGGCCGCACACACCACCGCCGAACCCACCGCGGGCGGCCACACCCCATCCGACTTCCCCCTCCTCGATCTCTCACAGGACGAGGTCGAAGAACTCGAAGCAATAGCCGCACGACTCGAAGGAGGACGGTCCCTGTGAAGTCGCCGACCGCCGCCAAGGGCTCTGCCCTGGCCGAAGTGTGGCCGCTGTCGCCCTTGCAGGAGGGGATGCTCTTTCATGCCGCCTTCGATCACCAAGGACCCGACGTCTACGCCATGCAGTGCGTCCTGGCGGTCGACGGCCCTCTGGACGCCGACCGGTTCAGGGCGTCGTGGGAGGCGCTGGTGGCTCGCCATGCCGCCCTGCGAGCGAGTTTCCACGAACGTAAATCGGGCGAGCCCGTGCAGCTCATCACCCGCGATGTGACGCTGCCCTGGCAGCAGGTCGACCTTTCGGACCTCCCTGAGGCGGACATGTCCGCCCGGGCCGACGCCCTGGCCGCCGAGGAGCGGGCACAGCGGCTGGACCTGGCGGTCGCGCCGCTGCTGAGGCTGATGCTGATACGCCTCGGCGCGGACCGGCACCGCCTCGTCATGACGACCCATCACATACTGATGGACGGCTGGTCGATGCCCGTCCTGCTGGGTGAGTTGTCCACGGTGTACGCGGCAGGCGGGGACACCCGGGCCCTGCCTGCGGCGGCGTCGTACCGGGACCACCTGGTCTGGCTGAACCGCCAGGACAAAGAGGCGGCGCGGGCCGCGTGGCGGGCGGAACTGGCCGGGGCCGATGAGCCGACGCTCATCGTGCCGGCCGACCCGGCCAGGGTGGCGGTCCTGCCGGAGGAGTTCGCCGCCGAGCTGTCCGAGGAGGCCACCGGGGCGCTGGAGGAGCTGGCCCGTGCCCAGGGGGTGACGGTCAACACCGTCGTCCAGTGTGCCTGGGCGCTGGTGCTGGCGCGCCTTGCCCGCCGCCGCGACGTCGTGTTCGGCGCGACCGTGGCCGGGCGGCCGCCGGAGCTGCCGGGTGTCGAGTCGATGGTCGGCCTCTTCATCAACACCCTCCCCGTACGCGTGCGGCTCGACCCCGCCCAGCCGGTGGGCGATCTGCTCACCGAACTGCAGGCGCGGCAGTCCGCTCTGCTGGCACACCAGCACCTCGGCCTGGCCGAGGTCCAAAAGCTAGGCGGAGCAGGGGCGCTCTTCGACACGCTGGTGGTGTACGAGAGCTTCCCCCGCCCCCCGGCACGGCCGTCCGATCCCGACGTGCTCACCTTCTGCGGCCTGGAGACGCGCCAGGCCACCAACTTTCCGCTCACCCTGGGCATCACCCCGCACGACCGACTCCAGATCGAACTGACCTATCGGCCGGACCTGTTCGACCGGGACGCGGCAGCCCGGACCGGGCGTCGGCTCGTACGGGTGCTGCGGCAGATCGCGGTGAACCCTCGGCGCCGGGTCGGCGAGATCGACGTGCTGGACGACGAGGAGCGGGCCTCGGTGGTGGAGCGGTGGAACGACACCGCCCGGCCGATGCCGACGGGCACGGTGCTGGAGCGGTTCGAGGAGTGGGCGCGGCGCGTGCCGGAAGCCGTGGCCGTACGCTGCGGGGCAGAGCAACTGTCGTACGCGGAGCTGGAAGCGCGCTCCAACCAACTGGCCCGGTATCTGTGCCGCCTCGGGGTCGGTGCGGAGTCACGGGTGGCGCTGTGCCTGCCGCGCGGGGTGGACATGGTCGTCGCTGAGCTGGCCGTCTGGAAGGCCGGCGGTGCCTTCGTACCGCTGGATCCGCAGTACCCGGCCGACCGGCTGGCGTTCATGATCGCCGACAGTGCGGTCACCGTGGCCCTGGGTACGACCGATGCGCTCGACAGTCTGCCGCCGGCATCGGAGCGGGTCGTGCTGCTCGACGAGATCGACCAGGCGAGGGCCGCTGAGTCGGCGGAGCCACTGTGGCCGTCACTGAGCCCCGGCCGACTGGCGTACGTGATCTACACCTCCGGCTCGACCGGACGTCCGAAGGGCGTCGCCGTCGCCCACGGCGGCGTGGCGAACCTGGCGGAGGCGATGCGCCCGGTGCTCGGTGCCGAACAGAACGTCACCACACTGCAGTTCGCGTCGTTCAGCTTCGACGCGGCCGTCCTCGACGTGGCCGTCACCCTTGCCGCCGGTGGCACGTTGGCCATCGCGACGAGCGAGGAGCGGGGCGACCCGGGCGCGTTGGCGGAGATGATCCGTACGGCGGGTGTGAGCGTGGCCAGTGTGGTGCCGTCGCTGCTCGGTGCGCTGGATCCGGCAGCCGTGCCCGGGGTGACGAACTGGGTGCTGGGCGCCGAGCGGTTGAGCGCCGACCTGGCCGCCCGCTGGGCGGCCCAGGCGCAGGTGTGGAACACATACGGCCCGACCGAGGCCACCGTGATCACCACGGCGACGGCCTTGGACCCAGGCATCCGGCCGCAGGACCCGGCGCCGCCGATCGGCCGCCCCATCGGTAACACCCGGGTCTTCGTCCTGGACGACTTCCTCCGGCCGGTCCCCCCGGACATCACCGGCGAGTTGTATGTGGCCGGTGCCGGTCTGGCCCGTGGCTATGTCGGCCGCGCGGCACAGACCGCGGAGCGGTTCGTGGCCTGTCCCTTGGTACCCGGCGGGCGGATGTATCGATCCGGCGACCTGGCGCGCTGGAGCAGGGACGGGCAACTTCACTTCGCCGGGCGGGCGGACGGGCAGGTGAAGATCCGCGGGTTCCGTATCGAGCCCGGCGAGGTCGAGGCCGTGCTCGCCGCTCACCCCGACGTCGGCCGGGCCGTGGTCGTCGCCCGTGAGGACCGGCCGGGCGACAAGCGGCTGGTCGCCTACGCCGTCCCGGCCACCGACGCCGGACTCGACACCGCGCTGCTGCGCGAGCACGTCGCCAAGACGCTGCCCGAGTACATGGTTCCGTCCACGGTGGTGGCCCTGGAGGCGCTGCCGCTGACGGTCAACGGGAAGGTGGACCGGGCCGCCCTGCCGGCACCCGAGGCACCTAGGGGCATGGCGGGTCGGGCTCCGATCACGCCCGAAGAGGAGCTGTTCTGCGGGCTGTTCGCCGAGGTACTGGGGCTGGAGGAGGTCGCTGCTGACGCCAACTTCTTCGAAATGGGCGGCGATTCGATCATGTCCATGCAGTTGGCGTCGCGGGCCCGGCGTGCCGGATGGGTGATCACGCCACGGCAGGTCTTCGAGGAGAAGTCCGTCGAGCGCCTGGCTCTCGTTGCCCAGCCCGTCGACGGCCAGTCGCACGATGACGCCGACGACGGCGTGGGCGAGTTTGCCCGGACGCCCGCGATGAAGGCCATGGGAGAACGGGCTGCCGACCCGCGGTTCGCGCAGTGGATGGTCGTCGGCGCTCCGGCTGGGCTGGACCGGGCTGCGCTCGGCACGGCCGTCGGTGCGGTCGTCGATGCGCACGGCGTGCTCCGCGCCCGCGTCGAGGACGGCGGATCGCGGCTGGTGGTACGCGAGCCCGGGTCGGTGGACGCGGCCGCACTGATCAGCCGCGTCGACGCCACCGACGGCGACCTGGATCAGGTGGTGGGCCGGGCGGCCCGCGAAGCGGTGGAGCGGCTGGATCCCACCTCGGGCGTACTGCTGCAGGTGGTGTGGGCCGATGCCGGGCCGGCACGAGCGGGCCGCCTGGCGCTGGTGGTCCACCACCTGGCGGTGGACGGCGTCTCGTGGCGGATCCTGCTGCCGGACCTACAGGGCGCGTACGAGGCCGTGGCCGCGGGCGAGACACCGGTTCTCGATCCGACGGGTACGTCGTTCCGCCGTTGGGCGGAGCTGCTGACCACTTGGGCCCGCAGCGACGAGCGGCGGGCCGAACTGCGGGGGTGGACCGAACTGCTCCGGGGTGAGGAACCGCTGCTCGGTGTCCGGCAGTTGGATCCGACCCGGGACACCGTACGAACGCTCAGGCACCGCTCCTGGACGGTGCCGGTGGAGCAGGCGGCGGTGCTGGCCGGGCGGACGGCGGCCGTGTTCCACTGCGGCCTGCACGAAATGCTGCTCGCGACCCTGGCCGGGGCGATCTCCTCCTGGCGGCCCGGCCCGGCCGGCCGGGTCCTGGTCGACGTCGAGGGCCACGGCCGCGAGCCGGTGGAAGGGGTGGACCTGTCCCGCACGATGGGCTGGTTCACCGACGTCCACCCCCTCCGGCTGGACACCGCCGGGGTGAACCTGCCCCAGGCCCGCTCCGGCGGCCCGGCTGCCGGGGCGCTGCTCAAGGCAGTCAAGGAGCAGGTGGGCGCCGTGCCCGGGGACGGACTGGGCTACGGTCTGCTGCGTCACCTCAACCCCGACACGGCCGAGGTGCTGGCCCAACTCCCCTCCGCCCAGGTCGGGTTCAACTACCTGGGCCGGTTCACCGCCGGTGAGCGGTCCGGCCCCGTCCGCGCCTGGCAGATGGCCGGCGAGACGGCGGTCGGTGGCGCCGCCGACCCCGACGCGCCCGTCACGCACCCCCTCGATGCGGGCGCCGTCGTCCGCGACACCCCGGACGGCCCCGAGCTGACCGTCACGCTCAGCTGGGCCGGCGGGCTGCTGGAGGAATCCGAGGCCGAACGCCTCGGTGGGCTGTGGCTGGAGATGCTGCACGGCCTGGCCGCGCACACCACCGACCCGGCCGCGGGCGGCCACACCCCGTCCGACTTCCCCCTCCTCGACCTTGCACAAGAAGAAGTTGACGAGCTCGAGTCCGAATTCGCCGAGGACCACATCTAACGCGCGCTTTGAGTCGCTGTAAGGAGAGATGGAGCTGTGACCCGATCTCGTGTCGAGGACGTCTGGCCGCTGTCGCCGTTGCAGGAGGGGCTGCTCTTCCACGCCGCCTTCGGAGACGAGGGCCCCGATGTGTACCAAGGGCAGCGCATGCTCGATCTGATCGGGCCGGTCGACGCCGGTCAACTGCGAGTGACCTGGGATGCGTTGCTGGACAGGCACGCGGCGCTGCGGGCGAGCTTCCGTCGGCGCAAGTCCGGCGAGGCGGTCCAGGTCATCGCGCGTGAGGTCGTCCTGCCGTGGCACGAGGCCGACGTCTCCAGCCTCCCGCCAGCCGATGCGGCCGCCGAACTGGAGCGGTTGGCTGAACAGGAGCGCGCGGAGAAGTTCGATCCGGCGGTGGCGCCCCTGTTGCGGCTGCTGCTCGTCCGGCTGGCCGAGGACCGGCACCGGCTGGTGATGACCAGTCACCATGTGCTCATGGACGGCTGGTCCATTCCGGTCCTGCTCACCGAGTTGTCCGCAGTGTACGCGGCGGGCGGCACCACCGCCGGATTACCCCGCACGACCTCCTACCGTGAGTACCTGGCGTGGCTGAACCGCCAGGACAAGGCCGCGGCACGGGCGGCTTGGCGCGCGGAGCTGGCGGGGGTCGAGGAGCCTACTCTGGTCGCTCCGGCCGACCCGGGCAGGCCGCCGGTTGCCGCGGAGAACCTGATCCACGAGATCTCCGAGGAACTGACCCAAAGGGTGGTGCAACTCGCCCGTGGCCAGGGGCTGACGGTCAACTCCGTGATCCAGTGCGCGTGGGCGATCGTGCTGGCACACCTGACCGGACGCACCGACGTGGTCTTCGGCGCCACGTCGGCGGGACGGCCCACGGAACTCCCCGGCGTGGAGTCGATGGTCGGTCTCTTCCTCAACACCCTCCCGGTAAGGGCGCGACTCGACGCAGCCCAGCCTGTCGCCGAGCTGCTGGCCGATCTGCAGGCGCGGCAGTCCGCGCTCATGGCGCACCAGCACCTCGGGCTGCCCGAGGTCCAGCGCCTCGCCGGTGCCGGCGCGGTCTTCGACACCCTTGTGGTGTACGAGAACTACCCCCGCCCGCCCGCCGGACCGCCCAGCCCGGACGGCCTCGCCATCCGCGCCGGCGGGGCGCAGGAAGCGGCCCACTATCCGCTGACGCTCGTCGCGGTCCCGGCCGACCGGATGCACTTCAAGCTCGACTACCGGCCCGACCTCTTCGACCGCGACGCCGCCATGTCGGTCATCGACCGGCTGGTGCGGGTGCTGGAGCAGATCGTGGACGATCCGCGGATCCGGGTCTGCGACATCGACGTGCTCGGCGAGACCGAGCGTTCGCGGGTGGTGGAGGAGTGGAACGACACGGCCCGTCCGGTGTCGTCCGACACCTTGCTCGACCTGTTCCGGGACCGGGTACGGCGCTCACCGGAGACGGTGGCCCTGCGGTGCGGGGACGAGACGGTCTCGTACGGCGATCTGGAGGCCCGCGCCAACCGGCTGTCCCGCCATCTACGCCGACTGGGCGTTGGGGCTGAGTCGCGGGTGGGGCTGTGTCTGCCGCGCGGGGTGGACATGGTCGTGGGCGAGTTGGCGGTGTGGAAGGCGGGCGGTGCCTTCGTGCCGCTGGACCCCGAATACCCGGTGGACCGGCTGGCGTTCATGGTCGCCGACAGCGGTACGGCGGTGGTGCTCAGCACTCGTGACACGCTCGGCGATGTGCCGGCGCTGGAAGCTGAACACCTGGTGCTGCTCGACGAGGTGGCGGAGGCGATTGCCGCGGAACCCGCGGACGCGCCGGAGTCGTCCCCGGAGTTCGACCAGCTGGCGTATGTCATCTACACCTCCGGCTCGACGGGCTGGCCGAAGGGCGTGGCCGTCGCGCACGGTGGTCTGGTGAATCTGGCGGAGGCGATGCGCCCGGTGCTGGGCGTGGAACAGGGTGTGTCGGCTCTTCAGTTCGCGTCGTTCAGCTTCGACGCGGCCGTCCTCGATGTGGCCGTCACGCTGGGGGCGGGCGGTACGCTGGCCATCGCCTCCAGCGAGGAGCGGGGCGATCCGGGCGCGCTCGCGGAGATGATCCGTACGGCGGGTGCGAGCGTGGCGAGCGTGGTGCCTTCGCTGCTCGGGGTGTTGGACCCGGCCGCTGTGCCCGGGGTGTCCAACTGGGTGCTGGGCGCCGAGCGGTTGAGCGCCGACCTGGCCGCCCGCTGGCAGGCGCGGGCACGGGTGTGGAACACCTACGGTCCGACCGAGGCCACTGTCATCACCACCGCCACCCCCGTCGACGGCGGCACCACCCCTGAGGACCCGCCCCCGCCGATCGGCCGCCCGCTGGCCAACACCCGGGTGTTCGTGCTGAACGGCTTCCTCCAGCCCGTCCCCTTGGGCTCGGTGGGTGAGCTGTACATCGCCGGGCCGGGCCTGGCACGCGGCTACGTCGGGCGCCCGGAGCTGACCGCGGAGCGGTTCGTGGCCTGCCCGTTCCTGCCCGGTCAGCGCATGTACCGCTCCGGCGACCTGGCCCGGTGGAGCGCGGACGGTCAACTGCACTTCGCCGGACGCGCCGACGAGCAGGTGAAGATCCGAGGGCACCGAGTGGAGCCGGGCGAGGTCGAGGCCGTGCTCGCCGCCCATCACGACGTCGGCCAGGCGGCGGTCATCGCCCGTGAGGACGGGGCGGGCGACACACGCCTGATCGCCTACGCCGTCCCCAACGGCCAGGACGGCACCCAGGACACCGGCGCACTGCGGGAGTTCATGGCGGCCTCGTTGCCCGACTACATGGTCCCGGCCGCGGTCGTGGTGCTGGCCGCGCTGCCGCTGACCGTCAACGGCAAGCTCGACCGCGCCGCGCTGCCCGCGCCCGACCTGGTGGTCAAGGGCGGACGGGGACCGGCGACCCCGACCGAGGAAGTGCTGTGCGGACTGTATGCGGAGGTGCTGGGTCTGGAGCGGGTCGGTGCTGAGGCGTCGTTCTTCGGTCTGGGCGGTGACTCGCTGCTGGCGATGCGGTTGTTGGCGCGGGTGCGGTCGGTGCTGGATGCGGAGGTGAGCATCCGTGAGTTGTTCGGTGCGCCGACGGTGGCCGGGATCGCGCGACTGATCGAGGGTGCGTCCGGCACCAGCCGGTTGCCGTTGCGGCCGCAGTCACGGCCGGAGGTGCTGCCGCTGTCGTACGCCCAGCAGCGCATGTGGTTCCTGAACCGGCTGGAGGAGACCGCCTCCGGCACGGCGGCCGCCGCCTACAACCTGCCGCTGGCGCTCCGGCTGTCCGGTGAACTGGACACGACGGCCCTGGAGGCGGCGCTGGGCGATGTGGCGGAGCGGCACGAGAGCCTGCGCACCGTCTTCCCGAGCGTCGAGGGCGTACCGCGGCAGCGGATCCTCGACGGCGACGCGGCACGGCCGTCACTGACGGTGGTCGAGACCGCCGCCGACGAGGTCGTGCAGGTGCTCGCCGAGCTGTCCGAGCGGGGCTTCGAGCTGAGCAAGGAACTGCCGTGGCGGGTGTGGCTGCTGCGTGTGTCGCCGAGTGAGCATGTGCTGCTGGTCGTGACGCATCACATCGCGTCGGACGGCTGGTCGATGGGGGTCCTGGCGCGGGATCTGCGGGCCGCGTACGCCGCGCGTCTCGAAGGCCGGACACCGGACCGGCAACCCCTGCCGGTGCAGTATGCGGACTACGCGCTGTGGCAGCGCGAGGCGCTCGGCGACCTCGACGACCCGGACAGCATCATCAGCGGCCAACTGGGCTACTGGAAGCAGGCCTTGGCAGGCCTCGGCGAGGAGATCGCCCTCCCCACCGACCGGCCGCGGCCCGCGGTCGCCTCGTTCCGCAGTGGGAGCGTGCCGGTGGGGGTGGACGCGGCCACGCACGCCCGGCTGGTGGAGCTGGCGGGGCGGGGCCGGGCGACGATGTTCATGGTGGTGCACGCGGCGCTCGCGGTGCTGCTGTCCCGCATGGGCGCGGGCGACGACATCCCGCTCGGAACCCCGGTCGCCGGCCGGGGCGAGCCTCAACTGGAGGAGCTGGCCGGGTTCTTCGTCAACACCCTGGTGCTGCGCACGGACCTCAGCGGCGACCCGACCTTCGCCGAGCTGCTGGGGCGGGTGCGCGAGGCGGATCTGGCGGCGTACGCACATCAGGACGTGCCGTTCGAGCGGCTGGTGGACGAGCTCAACCCCTCGCGCTCCCTCTCACGGAACCCGCTGTTCCAAGTAATGCTGGCGCTGCAGAACGTGCCGGAGGCGCAGTGGGACCTGCCCGGACTCCGGGTGGCGCCGCTGCCGCCCATGCAGGCGCCGCCGGCCCGGTTCGATCTGTCGGTCACCCTGGCCGAGGAACGCGACGCCGACGGCACCCCGGCCGGTCTCGGCGGCGGCATCCTCTACGCCGCCGACCTGTTCGACGAGGACACGGCCCAGCGGCTCGCCCAGCGCCTCGCCCGGGTGTTGGAGCAGATCGCGGCCACACCGCAGCTGCGCCTCAGCGACATCGACGTGCTTGGCGAGGCCGAGCGTGCGCGGGTGGTGGAGGAGTGGAACGACACCGCGCGGCCGCTGCCGTCCGGCTCGACAGTGGACCTCATCGCCGCACGGGCCGAGGACACTCCGCAGGCCACGGCTGTGCGCTGCGGGGACGAGGCGCTCTCGTACGGTGAACTGGAGTCGCGCGCGAACCAGTTGGCCCGCCACCTGTGCCGCCTGGGCGTTGGCGCGGAGTCGCGGGTGGGGCTGTGTCTGCCGCGTGCAGTGGACATGGTCGTGGGTGAGCTGGCGGTGTGGAAGGCGGGCGCCGCGTTCGTGCCGCTGGACCCCGAATACCCGGCCGACCGGCTGGCGTTCATGGTGGCCGACAGCGGTACGGCGGTGGTGCTCACCACCTCCGAGGCGCTGGCCGGGCTGCCGTTGGAGGCCGAGCACGTGCTGCTGCTGGACGAGGCGGTGGAGGCGATTGCCGCGGAGTCGGAGGAGCCGCTGGGGTCGTCACCGAGTCCTGACCAGCTGGCGTATGTGATCTACACCTCCGGCTCGACCGGCCGTCCGAAGGGAGTGGCGCTCGCGCATGGCGGTCTGGTGAACCTGGCCGAGGCGATGCGCCCGGTGCTCGGTGCCGAACAGGGCATCACCACGCTGCAGTTCGCCTCGTTCAGCTTCGACGCCGCCGTCCTCGACGTGGCTGTCACCCTTGTCGCGGGCGGTACCCTGGCCATCGCCTCCAGCGAGGAGCGGGGCGACCCGGCCGCGCTGGCGGAAATGCTGCTCACCTCGGGCGTTTCGGTGGCCAGTGTGGTGCCTTCCCTGCTCGGCGTACTCGACCCGGCTGCTGTGCCCGGGGTGTCCAACTGGGTGCTGGGCGCCGAGCGGTTGAGCGCCGACCTGGCCGCCCGCTGGCGGGCCCAGGCTCGGGTGTGGAACACCTACGGGCCCACGGAGGCCACCGTCATCAGCACCGCCACTCTCCTGGAGGACACTCTGTCTCCGGAGGCCGCGCCCCCTCCGATCGGTCGCCCCCTGGCCAACACCCGGGTGTACGTGCTGGACGATTTCCTGCAGCCGGTGCCTGTCGGCGCGGTGGGCGAGGTGTACATCGCCGGGCCGGGGCTGGCCCGCGGCTATGTCGGACGCCCGGGGCAGACCGCGGAGCGGTTCGTGGCCTGCCCGTTCGCACCGGGCCGGCGGATGTACCGCTCCGGAGACCTGGCCCGCTGGTCGGCCGACGGGCAGCTGCACTTCGTCGGCCGGGCGGACGAGCAGGTGAAGATCCGAGGGTTCCGTATCGAGCTGGGCGAGGTCGAGGCGGCGCTGGCCGCTCACCCCGACGTCGGCCAGACCGCCGTCGTCGTGCGCGAGGACCGACCCGGCGACCGGCAACTCGTCGCGTACGCCGTCCCGGCCACCGACGCCGAGTTCGACAGCACCCTGCTGCGCGAACACATCGCCAAGTCCCTGCCGGAGTACATGGTCCCGGCTGCCGTGGTGGAGCTGGAGGCGCTGCCGCTGACCGTCAACGGCAAACTCGACCGCATCGCCCTGCCCGCCCTCGACCAGGCCACCCGCGACGAGAGCCGTGCTCCCGCCACGCCCACCGAGGAGGTGCTGAGCGGACTGTTCGCGGAGGTGCTGGGTCTGGAGCGGGTCGGTGCTGAGGCGTCGTTCTTCGGTCTGGGTGGTGATTCGCTGCTGGCGATGCGGTTGTTGGCGCGGGTGCGGTCGGTGCTGGATGCGGAGGTGAGCATCCGTGAGTTGTTCGGTGCGCCGACGGTGGCCGGGATCGCGCGACTGATCGAGGGTGCCTCCGGGGCCAGCCGGTTGCCGTTGCGGCCGCGGGTACGGCCGGAGGTGCTGCCGCTGTCGTACGCCCAGCAGCGGATGTGGTTCCTCAACCGGCTGGACGAGGGCGACTCCGGCGCGGCCGCGGCCGCCGCCTACAACCTGCCGCTGGCGCTCCGGCTGTCCGGTGAGGTGGATGCGACCGCCTTGCGCGCGGCGCTGGGCGATGTCGCGGAGCGGCACGAGAGCCTGCGCACGGTCTTCCCGCAGTCCGAGGGCGTGCCGCGACAGCGCATCCTGCACGGCCCGGCCGCCCGCCCACGCCTGTCCGTGGTCGAGACGAACGAGGAGGAGCTGGCGGATCGGCTGGCCACGTACTCCAAGCGGGGCTTCGATCTGAGCAAGGAGCTGCCTTGGCGGGTGTGGCTGCTGCGGGTGTCCCCGAGTGAGCATGTGCTGCTGGTCGTGACGCATCACATCGCGTCGGACGGTTGGTCGATGGGGGTGCTGGCGCGGGATCTGCGGGCCGCGTACGCCGCGCGTCTTGAGCGGCGGCTGCCGGACTGGCAACCGCTGCCGGTGCAGTACGCGGACTACGCGCTGTGGCAGCGGGACGCTCTCGGCGAGCTCGACGATCCGAACAGCGTCGTCAGCGGTCAACTGGGTTACTGGAAGCAGGTCCTGGCCGGAGCGCCGCAGGAGTTGCGGCTACCGGCCGACCGGTTGCGACCGGCGGCTTCCTCGTTCCGCAGCGGGAGCGTACCGGTCGGCGTGGACGCGGCCACACACGCCTCGCTGGTGGAGCTGGCGGGGCGGGGCCGGGCGACGATGTTCATGGTGGTGCACGCGGCGCTCGCGGTGCTGCTGTCCCGCATGGGCGCCGGGGACGACATCCCGCTGGGCACTCCGATCGCGGGGCGTGGCGACACACACCTGGAGGAGCTGGCCGGGTTCTTCGTCAACACCCTGGTGCTGCGCACGGACCTCAGCGGCGACCCGACCTTCGCCGAGCTGCTGGGGCGGGTGCGCGAGGCGGATCTGGCGGCGTACGCACATCAGGACGTGCCGTTCGAGCGGCTGGTGGACGAGCTGAACCCGGCCCGTTCGCTGTCGCGCAACCCGCTCTTCCAGGTGATGCTCACGCTGCAGAACGTCCCCGACTCCCGCTGGGAGCTGCCCGGACTCGAGATCACCCCGATACCGGCTGCCGAGGCGCCGCCGGCCCGGTTCGACCTGTCGGTCACCCTGGCCGAGGAACGCGACGCCGACGGCACCCCGGCCGGTCTCGGCGGCGGCATCCTGTACGCGGCCGACCTGTTCGACGAGGGCACCGTCCAGGGTCTGGCCGTACGCCTGGCCCGGGTGCTGGAGCAGGTCGCCGCCGACCCGGACACCCGTCTGAGCGCCATCGACCTCCTCGGCGAGGCCGAGCGTGCGCGGGTGGTGGAGGAGTGGAACGCCACCACAGGCCCGGTTCCCCCGGGCACGCTCGTGCAGCGGATCGCCGAGCAGGCGGAGCTGGCGCCGGATGTGGTGGCCGTGCGCTGCGGGCACGAGATGCTCTCGTACGCGGAGTTGGAGGCGCGCTCCAACCGGTTGGCCCGCCATCTGCGCGACCTGGGGATCGGCCGGGAGTCCCGGGTGGGGCTGTGTCTGCCCCGCGGTGTCGACATGATCGTGAGCGAAGTGGCGGTGTGGAAGGCGGGCGGTGCGTTCGTACCGCTTGATCCGCAATGCCCCGCGGATCGGCTGGCGTTCATGGTTGCCGACAGCGGTACGGCGGTAATACTCGCCACCACCGAGGCGTCGGCCGGGCTGCCGTTGGAGGCCGAACACGTGGTGCGGCTCGACCAGGTCGCCGAGGCCGTCGCGGCCCGCTCCGGCCGACCGCTGGAGGCGCCACCGACCCCTGACCAACTGGCCTATGTGATCTACACCTCCGGCTCGACCGGCCGTCCGAAGGGAGTGGCGCTCGCGCATGGCGGTCTGGTGAACCTGGCCGAGGCGATGCGCCCGGTGCTCGGTGCCGAACAGGGCATCACCACGCTGCAGTTCGCCTCGTTCAGCTTCGACGCGGCCGTCCTCGACGTGGCTGTCACCCTGGCGGCGGGCGGCACACTGGCCATCGCCTCCAGTGAGGAGCGGGGCGACCCGGCCGCGCTGGCGAAGATGATCCGTAGCTCCGGGGTCGGCGCGGCCAGCGTGGTGCCGTCGCTGCTCGGCGTGCTGGACCCGGCCACCGTGCCCGGCGTGGACAACTGGGTGCTGGGTGCCGAGCGGTTGAGTGCGGACCTTGCCGCGCGGTGGAGGCCGCAGGCGACGGTGTGGAACACCTACGGGCCCACCGAGGCCACCGTGATCACCACCGCCGTCCCGCTCGACGAGGGCATCCGCCCCGGGGACGCGCCGCCCGCGATCGGTCGCCCGCTGGCCAACACCAGGGTGTATGTGCTGGACGACTTCCTCCAGCCGGTGCCTGTCGGCGCGGTGGGCGAGCTCTACATCGCCGGGCCGGGGCTGGCCCGCGGCTACGTCGGACGCCCGGGGCAGACCGCCGAGCGGTTCGTGGCCTGCCCGTTCGCACCCGGCCGACGCATGTACCGCTCCGGAGACCTGGCTCGCTGGACCGCGGACGGACAGCTGCACTTCGCGGGGCGGGCGGACGAGCAGGTCAAGATCCGCGGTTTCCGCATCGAGCCTGGGGAGGTCGAGGCGGTGCTCGCCGCCCACCCCGACGTCGGCCAGGCCGCGGTCGTCGCCCGCACCGACGGGCCCGGTGACCCGCAGCTCGTCGGCTATGCCGTCCCCGCCACGGCCGGCGACGAACTCGCCCCGGCCCTGCTGCGCGAGCACATCGCCAAGGCCGTGCCGGAGTACATGGTGCCCGCCGTGATCGTGCCGCTGGGCGCGCTGCCGTTGACCCCCAACGGCAAGCTCGACCGCGACGCCCTGCCCGCCCCCGACTTCGGCGGCCAGGTGTCCGCGCTGATGCCGCAGGGTGAGGTGGAAGAGATCCTGTGCGGACTGTTCGCCGAGGTCCTTGAGGTCGAACGCATCGGCGCGGACGACAACTTCTTCGACCTGGGCGGCAACTCGGCGCTCGCGATGCGCCTCGCCGGACGGATCCGCACCGAGCTCGGTGCCGAGCTGAGCATGCGCCACTTCTTCGGCGCACCGACCCCGGTCGGCGTGGCCCGGCTGCTCGGCTCGAAGGTGCGCCCCGCACTCCGCCCCGCCGACGAGCGCCCGGCGGAGATCCCCCTCACGGCAGGCCAGCTCCGTACCTGGGACATGGACCGACGCCTCGAGGACGCGACGGCCTACCAGACCGCGGTCGCGCTGCGCCTGGGCGGCCCACTGGACCAGGACGGACTCCGGGCGGCGCTCGGGGACGTCGCCGCGCGGCACGACATGCTGCGGACGCTCTTCCCCGAGGTCGGCGGCGTGCCCCACCAGCGGGTACTGGACCCCGATGAGGCCCGGCCCTCGCTCACGGTGACGTCGGCGACCGAGGAGGAGCTGCCGGAACTGCTGGCCGCCCACACCGCACACCGGTTCGACCTGACGCGGGAGACACCCTGGAGGCCGTACCTCTTCCCGCTGTCCAAGGACGACAGCGTGCTGCTCCTCGTCGTCCACCGGATCGCCGCGGACGACGCGTCGCTCGACCTGCTCGTCCGGGACCTGGCCGCGGCGTACGGCGCGCGGCGCGAGGGCCGGGTGTCGGAACGGGCGCCGCTGCCCATGCAGTTCGCGGACTACGCGCTGTGGGAGCGGGAGTTGCTCAAGGGCGAGGAGCGGCCTGACAGCCTGATCAGCGATCAGGTGGATTACTGGCGGGAGACCTTGGCGGGCGTCGGCGCCGAGACCGAGCTGCCGGCCGACCGGCCGCGGCAGGCGTCGCCGTCGCGTCGCGTGGACTCGGTACCGGTGCGCCTGGGCGCCGAGGCGCACGACCGGTTGATGGAGGCGGCGCAGTCCGGCGGCTCGCCCTCGGCGTTCATCGTGGTGCACGCGGCGCTCGCGCTGCTGCTCAGTCGGCTGGGGGCGGGCACGGACGTCACGCTCGGTACCGTGCTGCCGCGCCATGAGGCCGAGGACAGCCTGGAGGGTGTGGTGGGCCCGTTCGCCGGCCCGCTGCCGCTGCGTACGGACACCTCCGGCGACCCGACCTTCCTGGAGCTGATCGGCCGGTCACGGGACGCCCACCAGGAGGCGCTGCTCTACCGGGACCTGCCGTTCGAGCGGATGGTGGAGGTGCTGCCCCTGCCCGACCCGGCGGCGCCGCACCACCCCGTGTTCCAGGTCCTGCTCGAGGTGCACGACGACGACGCGGAGAAGTGGGACACCTCCGAGATGCCGGGTCTGAGCACCAGGCGCCTGGACGTGGGGACGGAGTCCTCCGAGCTCGATCTGACCGTCAGCCTCACCGAGCGGAGCCACGACGACGGTACGCCGGACGGCATCGACGGCGTGATCCGGTACGCGACGGAGCTGTTCGACCGGGCCACTGTCCAGGCTCTGGCCGGTCGGCTGGTGCGGGTGCTCGAACAGGTCGCGGCCGATCCCGAGCTGCGCCTGAGCCAGGTGGACGTGCTCCTGGACCCGGCCGAGTACCAACAGGTGGTCGAGGCGTGGAACGCCACCGCGGCCGAGGTGCCGACGGGCACCGTGGTCGAGCTGCTGGCAGCCCGGGCGGCCCGGACCCCGGACGCCGTCGCCCTCGTGGAGCAGGGCCAGGACAGCGCACTGACGTACGCGGAACTGCGGGACGTGGGCTCGCGGCTCGCGCGGCGGCTGGCCGAGCGGGGCATCGGGGCCGACGACGTCGTGATGGTGGCCGTACCGCCGAGCAGCGGCGTCGTGGTCGGCGCGCTCGGTGTGCTCGAGGCCGGTGCCGCCTGTCTGTTCGCGGGACCGGACCGGCCCGTGGAGGAGGTCGGCGAGCTGGTGCGCGAGTCCGGCGCCGCGGCGCTGGTGTGCCCTGCGACCATCGCCGGGGTGGTGCCCGAGGACGTGACGATCCCGGTGGTCGCGCTGGAGGAGGAGCAGGAGGCGACCGGGGTCCGGGAGAGTGTGGCGGTGCCGAGGCGGCCGCGGCCGGGCAGCGCGGCCTTGCTGCTGCCCGTCTCGCCGGAGGACGGCCTCAGCGAGGTCACGGTGATCGAGCACCGGGCACTGCTCAATCTGGTGGCCCAACGGATGCGGGCCCTGCCGTCGGAGTCGGCGGAGCTGGTGCTCGACGGGCGGGCCCCGGTCCAGGCGCAGGCCGCCCTGCTCGCACCGGCGCTCGCGGCGCTGTGCGCGGGCGTGACCGTACGACTCGGCGCACCTGGTGCGCGGCCGGTGGCGGCCACGACGGACGGCACCGCGGTGCTGGTCACCACCGCCGGTCAGCTGCCGGACGGGCAGATGCCCGACGGCGGGCGGGAGTTCACGGAAGTGTGGGCGATGGGTCACGGCACCCCGGTGGTCGCGGAGGACCTGCACAGGCGGCGGGCGGAACACTCGCAGTCCAGGCTGGTGACCGTCCAGGGCGCGGCCGAGACCGGCTGGGCGTGGTGGGAGAACCGCACCCCCTCCGGCGAGGAGCGAGCCTCCTCCGGCGAGGAGCGAGCCTCCTCCGGGACACTGTCGGCGGAGCCGCTCGCAGGCGGTCCTGTCGCCAACACCCGCGCGTTCGTGCTGGACGACTTCCTGCGCCCGGTACCGCCCGGAGCGGTGGGCGACCTGTATGTGGCGGGTGCCTCGCTGGCCCGCGGCTGTGCGGGCTGGCCCGGCCGGACGGGCTCGCGCTTCGTGGCATGTCCGTTCGGGCCCGCGGGGGCGCGGATGGTCCGTACCGGCGAGCGGGCGAAACGCACCGCCGAGGGCCTGATCGCCCTGCGGGACAAGAGGCAGGACCGGTACGGAGGTTCCGTGACGGCGCGCCGCAAGGTCCGCAATCGCGACGACCTGGAGGTGCTGCTGCCGCTGCGGGCCGAGGGCAGCCGCCCGCCGCTGTTCTGTGTGCACCACAGCACCGGTCTCAGCTGGGGCTATGCGGCCCTGCTCCAGCACCTGCCGTCGGACCTGCCGGTCTACGGCGTGCAGGCGCGTGGGCTGGCCGGGCCCGAGCCGCTGCCGCAGAGCATGGAGGAGATGGTCGCCGACTATGTCGAGCAGATCCGGGGGCTGCAGCCCAGCGGCCCGTACCACCTCCTCGGCTGGTCCTTCGGCGGTGTGATCGCGCAGGCGATCGCCGCTCGTCTGGAGGAACTCGGTGAGCAGACCGCCCTGGTCGCCCTGCTCGACTCGTACCCCGCCGGGCTCGGCCGGGCCCTCGTCGGCGACGACGAGGCGGGGGAGACCCACTCGGCGCCGGAGCAGCGGCGCGAGTTCCACACCTCCCCGGACGGCGGCGAAATGCCGATGGGCGTGAGCGGTCCGCTGATGACCAGCATGGAGGAGGTCATGCGGAACGCGGTCGGCATCTCCCGCAACCACACGCCCCCTCGCTTCGGCGGTGACGTCCTGCTGTTCGTCGCGACCGAGGACCGGCCCGAGGACCTGCCGGTGGCGGAGGCGGTGGACAGCTGGCGTCCCTACACCGCGGGGGACGTCGTGGCGCACGAGATCGCCGCCGCCCACAACGACATGCTGCAGTCCGCGCATCTGGCGGACATCGGGCGCGTCATCACCGAGACGCTCCGGTCCGGGACCGACGCCTGACCGGGCGCGGCGACGAACGCGACGAAGTCGACGAAAGGGATCCGCCAATGCCGAAGCCGCCGGAAGTTCTGCAGAACCACACGCGGGACGGTCTCGAACCGCTGCCCGAACTGAGCCGGATGAGCGCCGAGACACCGATGCTGAAGAACACCGGACCGGGCATCCACGACTGGATCGTCACCGGCCGGGAACAGGTGCGGGCCATCCTCGGTGACGCGCAGCGGTTCACCACCCGGCCGCCCGCGGACAGTGAGGAGGAGTCCCGGCAGATCACCCAGATCGGCAATCCGCTGCAGTACGACCCGCCGGAGCACACCCGGTTGCGGCAGATGCTGACGCCGGAGTTCACGGTGCGGCGGATGCGGCGGATGGAGCCGCTGATCGAGAAGATCGTCGAGGACCGGCTGGATGTGCTGGAGCGGGCGGGACAACCGGCCGACCTGATGCGGCACTTCGCCTGGCCCATTCCCGGCCTGGTCGGCTGCACACTGCTCGGCGTGCCCCGTGACGACCAGCCCGAACTGGCGCGCAACCTCGACCTCAGCCGACGCGCCAACCGCAACTGGCAACTGCGGCAGGCCGCGGTGAACGCGTTCGACGGCTATCTGGCCAGGTTCGTCAAGCAGAAGCGCCGCGACCCGGGCGACGACATGCTCGGCATGCTGATCCAGGACCACGGCGCCGACGTCACCGACAAGGAGCTCGTCGGCATCTGCGCGTCCGTCATCGCCGCCGGCATGGAGAACGTCGCCGGCATGCTCGGCCTCGGCACCCTGGCACTCCTCGACCACCCCGGCCAACTCGAACTGCTTCGGGAGAAGCCTGAGTTGATGGATCAGGCGGTCGAGGAAGTGCTGCGGTACGTCGCCGTCGTACCGATCGCCTCGCCGCGTACCGCGCTGGAGGACGTGACCATCGGCGGCCAGGAGATCAAAGAGGGCGAGATCGTCTCCTGCTCCCTGCTCGCCGTCAACCGCGCGCAGCTCGACGACACCGACAGGGACGAGTTCAGGGTCGATCGCGAGAACGTCTCGCACATGGCCTTCGGGCACGGCATCCACTTCTGCGTCGGCGCGGCACTGGCCCGGATGGAACTGCGGACCGCCTATACGGGACTCCTGCGCCGCTTTCCGGGTCTGCGCCTGGCCGTGCTCCGTCAGGAACTGCGCTTCCGGCCGCCGCTGTTGGCCACGTACGGCGTCGAGAAGCTGCCCGTCGCCTGGTAGCGGAACGGCACGTCCGGCGGCTCCACGAGGTGTATGAAGGAAGGGATCCACCCATGCCGAAACCGACAGACATTCCCCTGCACCAGGGCCGTGACGGGATGGACCCGCTGCCGGGGCTGCGCCGGATGGCCGAGCGGACGCCGGTCCTCGAAGACTCCGGCTCCGGGTTCCACGACTGGGTCGTCTCCGGCCGGGAGGAGGTGCGCGCGGTCCTCGGTGACGCGGAGCGGTTCAGCAACCGGCCGCCGGAGGCGAGCGCCTCGCTGGCCCGGCGCACCCAGTCCGGCAACCTGTTGCAGTACGACCCGCCGGAGCACACGCGGTTGCGGCAGATGCTGACGCCGGAGTTCACGGTGCGGCGGATGCGGCGGATGGAGCCGCTGATCGAGAGGATCGTCGAGGACCGGCTGGACGTGCTGGAGCGGGCCGGACAACCGGCCGACCTGATGAGGCACTTCGCCCGGCCCGTGCCCGGCCTGGTCGGCTGCGCGCTCTTCGGAGTGCCCCGTGACGACCAGGCCGAGCTGGCCCGCAACCTCGACCTCAGCCGCAGCGCCAACCGCACCCGGCAGCAGGCGGCGGCCAAGGCGTTCGAAAGCTACATGGGCCGGCTCGTGGCGCAGAAGCGACGCGACCCGGGAGCGGCCGACGACCAGCTCAGCATGCTGCTCCGCGAGCACGGCGACGAACTCACCGACGAGGAGCTGATCGGCATCTGTGCCTCGGAGATGGCCGCCGGCTGGGAGAACAGCGCCGGCATGCTGGGCCTGGGCACCCTCGCCCTCCTCGCCCACCCCGAGCAGTTCGAACTGCTGCGGGTGAAGCCCGAGTTGATGGACCAGGCGGTCGAGGAACTGCTGCGCTACGTGTCCGTCATCCCCGTGGCCTCCCCGCGCACCGCACTGGAGGACGTGAGGATCGGGGACCAGGTGATCAAGGCGGGCGACAGCGTGATCTGCTCCCTGTTCGCGGCCAACCGGGCGCAGCCGGGAGAGGAGGACCAGGACGGACTCGACATCACCCGTGAGCACCCCAACCATCTCGCGTTCGGCCACGGCATCCACTTCTGCGTGGGGGCCGCGCTGGCGCGGCTGAATCTGCGTATCGCCTTCGCCGCGCTGGTGCGGCGCTTCCCCGGGCTGCGGCTGGCCGTGCCCCGGGAGGAGCTGCGCTTCAAACCGCTGGCGCCCCAGTACGGCGTCGAGACACTCCCCGTCGTCTGGTGAGGATGCCTGCCATGCCGAAGCCACCCGAGGTGCCCGTCCACCGGATCCGGGACGGAGTGGACCCCGTGCCCGAGCTGTGTCGGATGGCGGCCCGGACGCCTCTCGTCCGCGACGACGGGCCCGGGGCCAACGACTGGGTCGTCTCCGGCCGGGAGGAGGCGCGCGCGGTCCTCGGTGACGCACAGCGGTTCACCACCAGACCGCCGGCGGAGACCGCCGAGGCCTCCCGTCGGCTGGTCGAGCCGGGCAACCTGTTGCAGTACGACCCGCCGGAGCACACGCGGTTGCGGCAGATGCTGACGCCGGAGTTCACGGTGCGGCGGATGCGGCGGATGGAGCCGCTGATCGAGAGGATCGTCGAGGACCGGCTGGACGTCCTGGAGCGGGCCGGAAAGCCCGCCGACCTCATGCGGCACTTCGCCCGTCCCGTGCCCGGCCTGGTCGGCTGCGCGCTGGTCGGCGTGCCCCGGGACGACCAGGCCGAGCTGGCCCGCACCCTCGACATCCGCTCCTCCGGCCGGGGCAAGAAGAACATCCAGGCCATGAAGGCGTTCAACGCCTACATGGTCAGGATGGTGGCGCAGCGCCGCCGCGCGCCGGGCGACGACCTGCTGAGCATGCTGATCCTCGGGCACGGCGAGGACCTGGACGACAGGGAACTGGGCGGCGTCTGCGCCTCGCTCGTCGCGGGCGGCTTCGAGAACGCCGCCGAGATGCTGGCGCTGGGCACCCTCGTACTGCTGGAGCACCCCGATCAGCTCCAACTGCTCAGGAAACAGCCGGAGTTGACGGACGGTGCGGTGGAGGAGCTGCTGCGTCATGTCTCGGTCGTCTCCACCGCCTCACCCCGCACCGCGCTCGCGGATGTGCCCATGGGTGACCAGGTCATCAAGGCCGGTGACCTCGTGGACGTCTCGCTCTTCGCGGCCAATCGCATCCAGCCGCCGGGCGCGCCGCCCGACCGGTTCGACATCACCCGCGAACAGACCAACCATCTCGCGTTCGGCCACGGCATCCACTTCTGCGTGGGCGCGGCCCTCGCCAGAATGGAGCTGCGCATCGCCTATGCGGCACTGCTGCGCCGCTTCCCGGATCTCCGGTTGGCCGTCCCGCCGGGCGAACTGCGCTTCCGCCCGCTGGCACCCCAGTACGGCCTCGAAGTCCTGCCCGTCACCTGGTGAGAGGAGAAGAGAGGATGGAGGTACGGGTCGACCGCGACACCTGCCTGGGCACCGGCCAGTGCATGATGGCGGTGCCGGAGGTCTTCGACCAGTCCGACGACGACGGCAAGGTGCTCCTGCACACCGCGTCACCCGGCCCCGGACAGGTCACGGCGGTACGGATGGCGGCCGCCAGATGCCCGGCCGGCGCGATCACGCTACGGCACGACGACGAGCACACGAAGCAGCCCAGCGCCTCCGAGGCGAGCTGACCGGCCCGCGCGCCCCCGCCCGATGGATCATCCGAGGGCGGGGGCGCCGCCATGTGCGCCCACGGGATTTCGCCCTCATCGGGTGCCCGGGACTTTGTGCCCGGCGTGTGACCGCCCGCACCGTAGAACTTGGCCCATGTTCACGACACGCAAGCGAGTCATCTCGCAGACCTTAGTGGCCATGTCCGCAGTCATCCTCGGGTTTGGGTTGAGCGGCTGCTCCGGTGAGTCGGAGGCCCAGACCAATGACAATCCCAGTTCCTCGTCGTCCACTTCCGGTGCCGACCAGGCCGTGGCCTTCGCGCAGTGCATGCGTGAGAACGGCGTGCCCAAGTACCCGGACCCGGAGCCGGACAGCAACGGCCGTGTCCGCATCGGTCCCGGCAGCGGCGTGGACCCGAACTCACCGGAGTTCCAGAAGGCGATGTCGGCCTGCCGCGACAAGATGCCGCAGGGCCAGGGCGGACCCAACGGCGGCACCGTCGACTCGGCGAAGGCCGCGGAGTGGGCCAAGTGCATGCGCAAGAACGGTCTGCCCAAGATGCCCGACCCCGAGATCAACGGCAACGAACTGGTCGTGAACGTCGGCGACTCCGGCATCACGCCTGGCGACCCCGCGTTCCAGAAGGCGCAGCAGGCGTGCCAGGACAAGTTCCCCGGCGGCATGCTCAGGCTCGCGGGTCCTGGCGGTCCCCAGTGACGTCCGAAGGCACGCATGAGCTGAACCGGGCAGGCGGTGAGCGCGGCGCCCTCGAACTCCACGAGAACGCCGAGGCGGCGCGCGAGACCTCGAAGGCGCTGGCCGCGCAGGGCGACGACGGCACCCTCGCCGTCGCGGACGGCGGCGAGGGCGGTGAGGGCGGCGACGAGACGCCCGCGCCGGGCGCCCGCCGGCCGCGTCGGCCCGCCCGTCTCGCGATGATCGTGGTGATCGCCATCGCGGTCGCCGCGGCGGCCGGTGCCGCCGCCTCGGGCGCCTTCGGCGGTGACGGCGGCGGGTCCGCCGCCGCGGCCCCATCGGGCCCGCCGGCCACGGCGAAGGTGAAGCGCACCACGCTCACCAGCACGGAGACCGTCGACGGCAACCTCGGCTACGGCGACGTCACCACGGTCAAGGCCCCGGGCTCCTCCGGCGGGAGCAGTGGTGCCAGCGGTGGCGGGCAGTCCTCGCAGGGCGACGGCTCGGCAGGCAGCGGCACCTCCGGCGGCGACTCCTCCTCCGGGACCATCACCTGGACGCCCGGCGAGGGCGACGTCATCAAGCGCG
Source organism: Streptomyces sp. HUAS 15-9 (assembly GCF_025642155.1). Taxonomy (NCBI): domain Bacteria; kingdom Bacillati; phylum Actinomycetota; class Actinomycetes; order Kitasatosporales; family Streptomycetaceae; genus Streptomyces; species Streptomyces qianjiangensis. The sequence goes on from NZ_CP106798.1 coordinate 8,389,607, forward strand.
GCAAACCCGTGTACAAGGTCGACGAGGAGTCGGTGCCGCTGCTCTACGGATCCGTGCCCTTCTACCGCGCCCTGAAGGACGGTGTGGAGGGCAACGACGTCAAGGTCCTGGAGCAGAACCTCGCCAAGCTCGGCTACACCGGATTCACCGTCGACGACGAGTACACCTCCGGCACCGCCGACGCCGTCAAGGAGTGGCAGAAGGACCTGGGCCGGGACGAGACCGGCGTCGTACAGCCCGGTGATGCCGTCGTGGCATCCGGCGCACGGCGGGTCTCCGCCGTGGACGCCTCACCCGGCGACCAGTCGAGCGGCACCGTGCTGTCCTGGACGGGAACCGAACGCGTCATCACCGTGGACCTGGACGTCCAGTACGAGGGCCTGGTCCACAAGGGCGTCAAAGCCACCGTGGCCCTCCCCGACGACACCACGGTCGATGCCGAGGTGACGGACGTCGGCAGCCCGACCGCGCCCGCCAACAAGGACTCCTCCGGCAGCGGCAGCGACTCGAACGACAGCAAGACGCCCACTCTGCCCGTGGAACTGAAGGTCAAGAACCAGCACGACCTCGGCAGTTACCAGGCGGCCGGCGTCGACGTCACCCTGAAGTCGCAGACCCGCAAGAACGTGCTCGCCGTGCCCATCAACGCGCTCGTCGTCCAGCCCGGCGGGCAGTACTCCGTGGAGGCCGTCACGGACAAGGGCGTCGAGTACGTCCCGGTCAAGACCGGCATGTTCGCCGACGGCCTGGTCGAGGTGTCCGGCAGTGGCATCCACGAAGGGATGGAAGTGGGGGTCCCCAAGTGACCCGACCCATCGTCGATCTGACCGGGGTCTCCAAGACGTACGGCGACGTGGTCGCGCTGCACGCCGTCGACCTGGTCATCCAGCGCGGCGAACTGCTCGCCATCGTCGGCCCGTCGGGCTCGGGCAAGTCCACGATGCTCAACATCATGGGCACGCTCGACCGCCCGACGGCCGGCACGGTGCGCATCGACGGCCACGACATCGACGACCTCAGCGACCGCGAACTGTCCGCGCTGCGCGCGGGCACCATCGGCTTCGTCTTCCAGCAGTTCCACCTCGCGCCCGGAGTCCCCGCACTCGACAGCGTCGCGGACGGACTGCTCTACAGCGGCATGCCGCGCTCCGAGCGCCGGCGGCTGGCGGCCCGCGCACTGCGGCGGGTGGGCCTCGGCCACCGGCTCTACCACCAGCCGCACCAGCTGTCCGGCGGCGAGAAGCAGCGGGTGGCCATCACCCGGGCCGTGGTCGGTGACCCGCCGCTGCTGCTCGCCGACGAACCGACCGGCGCGCTGGACTCCCGCTCCGGAGCGACCGTGATGGCGCTGCTGCACGAGCTGCACACGTCCGGGACGACGGTCCTGGTCATCACCCACGACCGCGACATCGCCGCGTCCCTGCCCCGAGAGGTACGGGTCAAGGACGGGCGGATCGAGCACGATTCCGGACGTCGGCCGATACCGCTCGCCCGCGTCACCGAGGAGGTTGCGGGATGAGCGCGCTGGACATCACGAGCAAGCCCGAGGGGTCCGACGGCCCCACGGCACCCGCGCCCCGCCGGCCCAAGCCCGCCCGGATGGGGTTCGCGGACGTGGTGCGGGTCGGCGGCTCCGGACTGCGTTCGCGACCCATGCGGGTGTTCCTGTCGGCGCTGGGCATCGCGATCGGCATCGCCGCCATGGTGGGCGTGGTCGGCATCTCCAGCTCGTCCACCGAGAACCTCAACCGCCGCCTCGCCGCACTCGGCACCAACCTGCTGACGGTCACCCCCGGCCAGACCCTGGCCGGCGACTCCGCGCACCTGCCGGAGGAGTCCATCGGGATGATCGCCAACAACCCGTCCGTCGAGTCCGTCTCGGCCGTCGGCAAGACGACGGCCAAGATCTACCGCAACGACCACATGCCGAAGGAGGAGACCGGCGGCCTCAGTGTCAACGCCGCACGCCTGGACCTGCTGAAGTCCATCGGCGGCGAGGTCGTCGACGGTCAGTGGCTCAACAAGGCGAGCAGCCGCTACCCCGCGGTGGTCCTCGGATCCCACACCGCCGAGCAGTTGGGGGTCTACCGGGCGGGATCCGACGTACGGGTCTGGCTCGGCGGCCGCTGGTACACCGTCGTCGGTCTGCTCGCCCCCAACGAACTGCTGCCCGCGATGGACTCCGTGGCCCTGGTGGGCTGGCCCGTCGCCGAGAAGCAGCTGGACTTCGACGGCTACCCGACGACGATCTACACGCGGGCCGACGAGTCCGCCGTCACCGAGGTCCAGGGCGTACTCGGCGCCACGGCCAACCCGGAGAGCCCCGGCGAGGTCGATGTCTCCCGGCCCTCCGACGCGCTGGCCGCCAAGGAGGCCACCGACGACGCCCTGAGCGGCCTGCTGCTGGGACTAGGCGGCGTGGCGCTGCTGGTCGGCGGGGTGGGCGTGGCCAACACCATGGTCATCTCCGTCCTCGAACGGCGCGCCGAGATCGGGCTGCGCCGCTCCCTCGGCGCGACCCGCGGCCAGATCCGCACCCAGTTCCTGTCCGAGGCGCTGCTGTTGTCCGGCCTCGGCGGCGTCGGCGGGGTGCTGCTGGGCATCGCGGTCACCGGCGGCTACGCCGCCTACCAGAACTGGCCCTCCATCGTGCCGGTCTGGGCGATGGCGGGGGGCGTCGGGGCCACCCTGGTCATCGGCGGTCTGGCCGGCTTCTATCCGGCCGTACGAGCGGCCCGACTGCCTCCGACCGAGGCGCTGGCCGCCCACTAGGCCGCGGTGCTCGTGCCGGAATGTCCCCCCGTTCGCAGGAGCACCGCTTGCACGGCCACCGCTCCACGACGCCCGGCCGTGCCGTCCAACCGTCCGCCTTTCACGGTTGGACACCCGGCCCACGGCTCTCACGGAATTTACGATTCCGCTGAATTGGGTCCCCCACAAGAATAAGCAGGAACAGTCCCCCGTCGCATGGGTGCTGTTGCGTTCCGGTGAGTTGGACGCCGTTGTAGACGCGCGTCGCTCATGAAAATCTAATCACCGGAAAGCGAACGCAATTGGCCGCTGCTTGTGGGGGAAATTCATGGCGGTACGGGGGGCCGGCGGGACGACGTCGGCACGGCATGGCACGGCCCGCGTGCCGGACGACGTCCTGGCCGCAGAGGAGCGCGCCTGGGCGTCGAACCGCGAGGCGCTGTCCCGGGCGGGGCTGCGCCAGGGGACTTCGGGAGCGGCCGGCCTGCCCGATACGGCGACCAAGATCCTCGACCGTACGTGGGTCGCGCCGCTGGCCGTCGGGCCCTTCGCCGCGCCGACCCGTCTTCAGGACGAGATCGCCGTGGTCGAGGCGGCCGGCGCCGCTGGTCTCCCGGCCGTCGTCAGTGCGTACGGCGCACGCGAACTCCCTGACGTGACGGCGGCCGTCGGCCCGGCCCCCTGGCTGCGACTCCCCGGCGTGGATGACCGGGAGGCGGCCCTGGGCCTCGCCCGCCGCGCGCCGGCAGCCGGGTTCGGCGCACTGCTGGCGACGCCCGACCACCTCGGGCTCCCTGCCCTCGTGGCAGTACGCGAGGCCGCTGGACTTCCGCTCCTCGCCGCGGGCATCGGCACGGCCGTGGACGTCGTACGAGCGCTCGACGCGGGTGCCGAGGGCGTCCTGGCCGCCTCCTTGCACACGCTGCCGGAGATCGCGGCGACCGTCGCGGGACGTTGCCCCGTCCTGCTCGACGGCGGCATCCGGCGCGGCGCCGATGTGCTGGTGGCCCTCGCCCACGGAGCCGACGCGGTGCTGCTCGGCCACCTGGCCGTTGCCGAACTGCTCGCCGACGGGCCCGAGGGCCTGCCGCGGGCCCTGGACCGCCTCGTCGCGGAACTGACCGAGGCCATGGCGTTCACCGGAACCGGCACGGTCGCCGACGTACGGCCCGAGGTGGTGGCCGGACTGGGCACCGTGGTCGCGGCCCACTTCGCGCATCCGGCCCCTGCCGCGGCGGGGCCGCAGCCTCCGCCCGTCCTGCGCAAGACAGACCTGCACGCCAGCGTCTCGGACCCGGTCCTGGACACCATGAACTTCCTCAACGAGGTGACGTTCCGCTACCCCGACGCGATCTCCTTCGCACCCGGCCGCCCCTACGACGGGTTCTTCGCCACCGAACAGATCTTCACCCACGTCCGTGGCTATCTGGACCACTTGGCCGAACAGGGCGCCTCGGAGCAGGACATCCGCACCGCGATGTACCAGTACGGCCCGACCGCCGGTCGGATCCGTGAGATCCTCGCCGACTCCCTGCGCGTCGACGAGGGCATCGACGTCCCCGCCGAGTCCCTCGTGGTGACCGTCGGCGCCCAGGAGGCCATGCTGCTCGTGCTGCGCGCCCTGATGGCGCGGCCCGAGGACGTGCTGCTGCACGCCAGCCCGTGCTACGTGGGCATCACCGGCGCGGCCCGGCTGCTCGACGTCCCCGTGCGTGGCGTCGAGGAGCGCGCGGACGGGGTCCACTGTGCCGACGTCGAGGCCGCGATCCACGATGAGCGCGCCCGAGGGCGCCGGCCCCGTGCGTTCTACGTGGTCCCCGACCACTCCAATCCGTCCGGGACCACGCTGAGCCTCGAAAGCCGTACCGAACTGCTGGAACTGGCCGACCGGCACGGCATCCTGATCCTGGAGGACAGCCCGTACCGGCTGGTCAGCCCCGGGCCGCCGCTGCCGACGCTGAAGTCGCTCGACCGAGCGTGCCGTGTCGTGCACCTCGGCTCGTTCTCCAAGACCGTCTTCCCCGGCGCCCGGGTCGGGTTCGTCGTCGCGGATCAGCGGGTCGTGGACGACTCCGGCCGCACCGGACTGCTCGCCGACGAACTCGCCAAGATCAAGAGCATGGTGACGGTCAACACCTCGTCCCTCGGCCAGGCCGTTGTCGCGGGCACCCTGCTGGCTGCCCGGGGCCGGGTGTCGGAGCTCAACTCCGGCCCCGCCGCGTACTACGGCGGCTCCATGCGCGCCACGCTCGAACAGCTCGATCGGCGCCTGCCCGCCGCCCGCAGGGAGACCCTCGGCGTGCGGTGGAACAGGCCCACCGGCGGATTCTTTCTGCGGGTCGAGGTGCCCTTCGAGGCGGACGACGCGGCTCTGACCCGGTCCGCGGAGGGATTCGGTGTCATCTGGACGCCGATGCGCAACTTTCATCCGCACGGCGGCGGCCATCGCGCCCTCCGCCTGTCCACCAGCTATCTGACGCCCGAGGAAATAGAAGAGGGCATCGGGCGGCTCGTCCGCTTCATCGAAGCGGAAGCAGAGGCGTCCTGACACGTATTCGCACACCTATCCGCAGGTGTATCCATACCAATTCGCGATCGATTCAGAAAGGCATGCACGTGATCAGCGTTCGTGTCACTCGGCGGCGACGGCTGTTCAGCAAGCCGCGAATGTGGGGTTGGACTTTCCGATGACCGTCAATGTCGCAATTCCTGAAGCGCCGGAAGCGGATCTGCTCGGGTCCCCGGTCCCGGTCGGCGTGCGCCTCGACCCGGCCGCGGCCCGTCCGCGGATGATCGGCGTCGGTACGGCCGCGCCCGCCACCTCGTACACGCAGCAGGAGGTGCTCGACGCCTTCGCCATCACCGATCTCAGGATCCGCTCGGTCTTCATGAACAGCGCGATCGAGCGTCGGCACCTGGTGCTGCCCCCCGCGGACGAGACGGGGGTGCGGGTCTCGGAGCCGCAGGGCGATCTCCTCGACAAGCACAAGCGGTCGGCGGTCGAGATGGGGGCGGAGGCCCTGCGGGCCTGTCTGAAGCGGGCCGGCGCCGAGCTGTCCGACCTGCGCCATCTGTGCTGCGTCACCTCCACCGGCTTCCTCACCCCCGGGCTGAGCGCCTTGCTCATCAAGGAACTCGGCATCGACCGCCACTGCGGCCGCTCCGACATCGTCGGCATGGGCTGCAACGCGGGCCTGAACGCCCTGAACGTGGTGGCGGGCTGGTCCGCCGCGCACCCGGGCGAGCTCGCCGTCGTACTGTGCGCCGAGGCGTGCTCCTCGGCGTACGCCATGGACGGGACGATGCGCACCGCCGTCGTCAACAGCCTCTTCGGCGACGGCGCCGCCGCCGTCGCGCTGATCAGCCAAGGCGCCCACGGGCCGGGCGGGGCGGCCGGCGGCGAGGGCCCCGGCATCCTGAAGTTCGCCAGCTGCATCATCCCCGAAGCGGTCGACGCCATGCGCTACGAATGGGACCGCGACCAGGGCAGGTTCAGCTTCTATCTCGACCCCCTCATCCCGTATGTGGTCGGAGCCCATGCCGAGATCGTCGTCGACCGCCTGCTGGAGGACACCGGGCTGCGGCGCAGCGACATCCGGCACTGGCTGGTGCACTCCGGCGGCAAGAAGGTCATCGACGCCGTCACCGTGAACCTCGGGCTGACCCGGCACGACGTGCGCCACACCAGCGGTGTGCTGCGCGACCACGGCAACGTCTCCAGCGGCTCGTTCCTGTTCTCCTACGAGCGGCTCCTCGACGAAGGCGTCACCAGGCCCGGCGAGTACGGCGTCCTCATGACGATGGGGCCCGGCTCCACGATCGAGACGGCGCTGGTCCGATGGTGAGCGCGGAGGGCGTGATGAGCGAACCGCTCACGCTGGTGATCGACGGGACCAGGCCGCCCACGGCCACGACGGTCGCGGCACTGGCCTCGCTCTGCGACGAGGCCGAGGACCGCGGCGGCGGCATCGTCTGCGTGCAGGTGGCCGGCGCCCCCGGCGACGACTGGGCCGACGGTCTGGACGTGATGCTGGTGAGCAAGTGGGAGCGTGCCCTGCGCAGACTGGAGCGGCTGCCCGTGGCGACGGTCGCGGTGGCCCGCGGTGACTGCGGCGGTACGGCGCTGGACGCCTTCCTCGCCGTGGACATCCGGGTGGCCACGCCCGGTATGCGGCTGCGCATACCGCACGACGGCGAGGCCACCTGGCCCGGTATGGCCGGCTACCGCCTCGTCCGGTTCGCCGGCACCGCCCGGATCCGCAAGGCCGTGCTCTTCGGGCTGTCGCTCGAAGCGCCCGAACTGGTGTCGCTGGGCATCGTCGACGAGTTGGTCGTCGACCCGGCGAGCGCGGTGGCCGCCACGGCCGGGCTGGTCAGCGGCCTGTCCGGCAAGGAGATCGCGATCCGGCGGCAGCTGCTCTTCGACGCCGCGACCACGAGCTTCGAGGACGCGCTGGGCACCCATCTGGCGGCCTGCGACCGCCAACTGCGCACGATCGCCGCCAAGGAGGCCTCATGACCGTCGTACGGGTCGCCGAGCAGACCGGGTTCCGTGTGCCGCAGGGCATCGGCGAAGCCGCCGCACGCGTGGCGGAGCTGGTCGCCGCCCTGCCGGAGCCCGCCGAGCGAACTCCGGCCCAGCGGGCCGAGATCGCCGCGGCGCACGACGTGGCCCGCACCGAGAGGGCCCGGTTCCTGGACCGGCATGCCGAGGCCGTCTACGACGAACTCACCGACAGCCGCTCGGTCTTCCTGCGGCTGCCGGAGCTGGTCGAGGCCGCGGCGGACGCCTGCCCCGGCCTGGTGCCGACGGCAGCGCAGCTGGCGTCCGAGCGTGCCAACCGCCAGGCCGGCAAGGAAGGCTACGAGATCGACCAGGGGATCTTCCTCAGGGCGGTCCTGCGGTCGCCGGTGGCCGGTGCGCACCTGCTCGACGCCATGCTGCGGCCGACGCCGCGGGCGCTGGAGCTGCTGCCGGAGTTCCGTACCACCGGCCGGCTCGAACTGCGCTCGGTGCGGCTCGAGCGGCGCGACGGCGTGGCGCATCTGACCATGTGCCGGCAGGACTGCCTCAACGCCGAGGACGAGGCCCAGGTCGAGGACATGGAGACGGCCGTCGACATCGCGTTGCTCGACCCGGACGTGTCCGTGGGCGTGCTGCGCGGCGGGAAGATGACCCACCCCCGCTACCGTGGGCGGCGGGTGTTCAGCGCGGGCATCAACCTCAAGAGCCTGCACGCCGGAGACATCTCGCTGGTCGGGTTTCTGCTCCGCCGCGAGATCGGCTACATCCACAAGCTCGTGCGCGGTGTGCTGGTCGACGAGGCGGCTTCCTGGCGGTCGCCCACGATCGAGAAGCCGTGGGTCGGCGCTGTCGACACCTTCGCGATCGGCGGCGGGGCCCAACTGCTCCTTGTCCTGGACCATGTGGCGGCCGCGTCGGACGCGTACTTCAGCCTGCCGGCCGCCCGGGAGGGCATCGTGCCGGGCGCGGGCAACTTCCGCCTCGGCCGGGCGCTGGGGCCGCGAGGCTCCCGCCAGATCATCCTCCAGGGCCGCCGTGTCTTCGCGACCGAGCCGGACGCGCGGTTCCTGTTCGACGAGGCCGTGGAGCCGGAGGAACTCGACGCCGCCGCGGCCCGGGCCGCGGACCGGCTCAGCGCGCCGGCCGTGGTGCCCAACCGCAGGATGCTGCGCGTCGCCGAGGACCCGCCGGAGGACTTCCGGCGCTACATGGCCGAGTTCGCGCTGCAACAGGCACTGCGTCTGTACGGCGAGGACGTCATCAACAAGGTCGGCAGGTTCGCGGGGCGCGCCGGGTGACCGAACCCGGCGGATGAAAGGGGGTACAGGACATGCCGGTTGCCCGCATCAACGGGATCAACCTCGCTTACGACGACCACGGCACGGGGGATCCCGTCGTGATGGTCACCGGCACCGGAGCGCCGGGCCGGATGTGGCGCACCCACCAGGTGCCCGCCCTCAGAGCGGCGGGCCACCGGGTGATCACACTCGACAACCGGGGCATCCCGCCGAGCGATCCGTGCCCGGACGGATTCACGCTCGACGCCATGGCGGCGGACGTCGCCTCGCTCATCGACCACCTCGGCATCGGCGCGTGCCGGATCGTGGGCTTCTCGCTGGGGGCCGTCGTCGTCCAGGAACTGCTCGTGGCTCGGCCGGAGTTGGTGCGGCAGGCCGTGCTGATGGCCACCACGGCCAGAGCCGACGCCCTCACCGACGCCATGACAGCCGCTGAGCTGGAACTCTGCGACAGCGACATCAAGGTCCCGCCGCGTTACGCGGCCTACGTACAGGCGCTGCAGAACCTCTCGCCCGCCACGCTCAACGACGAGGCCCGGCTGCGAGACTGGCTCGACGTCTTCGAGATGTCGATGGTCGACCTCGCGAGCGTGCGCGGACAGCTGGCGCTCCAGATGATCCCGGACCGGCGGCCCGCGTACCGGGCCATCGCATGTCCGTGCCTGGTGATCGGATTCGGCGACGACCTGGTCATGCGGCCCCGTCTGGCCAGGGAAGTGGCCGACGCCATCCCACGGTGCCGCTACACCGAGATCGCGGGGTGCGGCCACTACGGATATCTGGAGAAGCCGGAAGCGGTGAATTCCGCGATCGTCGACTTCTTCGCCGCATAACACACACGTGTTTCCCAAGGCATTTGCGCACGTTCCGTGCGACAACCATCTGACGGGAGTGATCATGACCAACCCCTTCGACGACGAGAACGGCTCCTTCCTGGTGCTCGTGAACGACGAGAACCAGCACTCGCTCTGGCCGGTGTTCGCCGAGGTACCGGCGGGCTGGCGGACCGTCTTCGGCGAGAGCAGCCGCAAGGAGTGCCTCGACTACATCGAGGAGAACTGGACGGACATGCGTCCGCAGAGCCTCATCGACGAGATGAGCAAGTACGAGACCGCCAACTGAACCGGCCCGTTCCCGACAGCAATCCCGAGACAAGACAGAGGTGGTATCTGTGGCCATGATGGGTGGCCCGGGACCGGTGTTGATCCACGGGGAAGGGCCGGAGACGCCCTCGGGCAAGATGCGGGTCAAGCCCGGCACGGCGAAACGGATCGTCCCCTACGCACGGCCATACCGCGGCATCATCAGCGCTCTCCTGGCCATTACCACGCTGAACGCCGGCATCACCGTGGCGATGCCGCTGATGTTCAAGTACCTCATCGACGACGGAATCGCCGACCACGACAAGTCCGTCGTCGTGTGGATCGCCGTCGCGGTGGGCGTACTGGCCGTCGCGGCGGCCTTCCTCGCTTACGCCGAATCCTGGTTCTCGGCACGGGTGAGCGAGGGCCTCGTCTACGACCTGCGGACCCGCGTCTTCGACCATGTGCAGCGGCAGCCGATCGCGTTCTTCACCCGGGCACAGACCGGCGCCCTGGTGAGCCGGCTCAACACCGACGTGGTCGGAGCGCAGCAGGCGTTGACGAACCTGTTCGCCACGGTGGTCTCCGCAAGCCTCACCCTGGTCTTCGTCCTCGTCACGATGTTCTATCTGTCGTGGGAGATCACCGTCATCTCGCTGTTGCTGCTGCCGTTCTTCGTGCTGCCGGGCAGGATCGTCGGCCGCCGACTGCAACGGCTGCTGCGCCAGCACATGCAGATCAACGCCGAGATGGGCTCGATGATGAACGAGCGCTTCAACGTCACCGGGGCGCTCCTGGCGAAGCTCTACGGCCGTCCCCACAGCGAGACACGGCTCTTCGCCGGTCTTGCGGGCCGGAGCCGGGACGTCGGAGTGCGCAACTCCGTGTCCATGAAGATGCTGTTCATCACGAACATGCTGGTGATGTCGCTGGCCACGGCCGTGGTCTACGGTTTCGGCGGGTCCATGGCCATCGACGGCGCGTTCCAGATCGGCACGCTGGTGGCGATGGCCACGCTGCTCACCCGGCTGGGCGCGCCGATCGGCCAACTGTCCAATGCCCAGGCGGATGTGATGACCGCGCTGGTCAGCTTCGACCGGCTCTTCGAGGTGCTCGACCTCAAGCCGCTGATCGCGGAGAAGCCGGACGCGGTGGCACTGCCGTCCAGAGCCGCACCGGAGGAGAAGGCGCCGGAGATCGAGTTCGGCAATGTGTCGTTCCGTTACCCGAAGGCGTCGGAGGTCTCGCTGGCTTCCCTGGAGTCCATCGCGATGCCGACGCGGGAACGCGACAGTGACGCATGGGTGCTGCGCGACCTGAACTTCACCGCGCCCGCGGGCAAGCTGACCGCGCTGGTCGGCCCGTCGGGCGCGGGCAAGACGACCATCACCCACCTGGTGCCACGGCTCTACGACCCGATGGAGGGCACCGTCCGCATCGGCGGGCGCGACATCCGCGACCTGACGCTGGAGTCGCTGCACGACACGGTCGGCATGGTCACCCAGGACGCCCACCTCTTCCACACCACACTGCGGGAGAACCTCCTCTACGCCCGCCCGGAGGCGACCGAACAGGACATGATCGAGGCGTGCAGGGCGGCGCAGATCTGGGAGCTGATCGAGTCGCTGCCCGACGGGTTCGACACCGTGGTCGGCGACCGCGGCTACCGGCTGTCGGGCGGGGAGAAACAGCGCATCGCCATGGCCCGGCTGCTGCTGAAGGCACCGCCGATCGTGGTGCTCGACGAGGCCACCGCACATCTCGACTCCGAGTCGGAGGCGGCGCTGCAGCGGGCGCTGAAGACCGCGCTGGCGGGCCGGACCTCGCTGGTGATCGCACACCGGCTCTCCACCATCCGGGACGCCGACCAGATCCTCGTCATCGACGACGGGCAGGTCCAGGAGCGCGGCACGCACGACGAGTTGATCGCGCGCAACGGCCTCTACGCCGAGCTGTACCGCACACAGTTCTCGCGGCACGACGACGCGCCGCTGCCGGAGCCGGCGCCCGAGCGTACTCCCGAACCCGCGGGCGCCCCCGGTCCGGGCTACCACCACTTCGGTCCCGGGGCCGGTGCGCCGGACCTCAGCCGGGCCGTCCCCGGCGGGCCTCCTCCGATCTTCCATCACCACGGCCCGCCCCCGGGCGGCGGCCCGGACGGTGCCGACGGCGCAGGGCCTGGGCGGTCCCGGGCCGGTCCACCACCACAACGGACCCTCCGGGCCTCGCAAGAGGTGACGGCACGGGCCGACGAGAACGGCACGCCACCGTAAGGAAAAACCGACGTGCCCGAGGCGGGGGAGCCCCGCCGCGGGCACGTCGGCCTGTCCCAGGAACGCGCTCACCCGGCCGGTTCCGCCGTGCTGCCGGCGGCCCTGAGCCGGGCGAGCTGCGCGGTGAAGGCCGCCCGGTCGTTGCTGCGCGGGAAGGGCTCGTCGGGGGCGGGCACCCCGAGGAACGCACACAGCGGCTCCCAGCCCTGGCCGACCTCGAAGACCAGCAGCCGTGCGGGGTCCAACTCCCGCTTGACCGCGGCAATATGCCCCTCGTAGACGTCCAGGGCGTGCTGCCGGTCGGTGAACCGACCGCCGAAGACGCCGTCCCAGACGACGTCGAGCGACATCTGCCGCACCCGGGCGAACAGCGGATCGGCGTCATCGGGCAGCGGCGCCACGGCGGCGGCGTGGATGCTGCTCTCGGCGCTGGCGTACCAGGCGTCCGGGTCGCGTTCGGTGAGGATCACCTTCGCCTCGGGGAAGGCGGCGGTGATCTGCCGCCAGAAGGCGGCGCCCGGCCAGTCGACGCCCGACCGGTAACCCTGGTACACCCGCGTCCAGTCGACCGGCTCCCCGCGTGCGGCGGCCTGCCACAGCGCAACGGTGTCCGGGTCCTCGAACAGGCCCAGCATGTGATGGCACGGGCCGAACCCGAGCCGCTCCAGAGCCTTCTTGAGCGACAGGGTTCCGGTGCGCCCGAAGCCCACGCCGAAGATCTCCAGCATTGTCTCTCCTCATGTCGTACGGGTCTTACGGGTGTTCACGCGCCGCGCAGCAGCACCGCCCAGATCGTGGCGCCGGGCCCGAAGGCCAGGACGACGCCGTGCTCTCCGGGGGCCAGCGGCCGGGCCGCCTGCAGTTGCTGCAGCACGCCGAGGACGGCCGGGGCCGCGGTGTTGCCGTAGGCACGCATCGCGGCGCGGGCCACCGCCATGGAGTCCTCGGGCAGTCCGATCGCCTCCTCGACGCGGTCCAGGATGCGCCGGCCGCCGGGATGCACGGCCCACCAGACCACGTCGCCCCAGGCGAGACGATTCCTGGCCAGCAATGCCTTGGCCGGGACGCCGACGGCCGCGGCCACGACGTCCGGCATGGTGGGGGCGAGCCGGATCCGCAGCCCGAGGTCGCCGACGTGCACCTGGAGGTCCTCGGCATGTGCCGGGACGGTCAGTTGCTCGGCGTCGACCACCTGCGCCCCGGAGGTACCCCGCTTGTCCTTGTCGGGCAGCAGCACGACCGCCGCGGCCCCGTCGCCGAAGAGTGTCCACACCACCGCCGCCTCCTTGTCGTAGGGCGGCGGCTGCATGTGCGGCGAGAACAGGTCCACGGCCAGCAGTACGGCGGGCCTGCGCCGGGCCGCGACCCAGTGCGCGCAGGCGGTCAGGGCCGGCAGGGCCGCGTAGCAGCCCATCGGACCGAGGGAGAGGATCTCGACGTTCTCGCGCATGCCGAGTGCCGGGGCGAGGGCGTCCAGGCCGGGGGCCGAGTGGGTCGTGGTGGTGACGGTGGCCAGCAGCCCGACGTCCCGTGCGCGCAGTCCGGCCCGGCCGAGCGCCTCCAGCACCGCCGCCCCGCCCAGCCGGGAGGCCTCGGCGAGGCCGCGGTCCATCCGCTGCCGGGTCGACCACCACCGTGGGTCCTCGACCAGCACGTTGACCGCCATGCCCTTGGTGGAGATGGCCGAATTGCCGACGACCTTGGCGATGGCGAAGCCGCCGACGTCGGAGGCGACATGACCCGCCAGCTCCGCCATCTTCACCAGCGGCGGCGTCCGGAAGGAGAGCGCCGCGATCCGTGCGTGCGTCATCGCGACCCCCGCTCAGCGGACGCCGGACGCGGCGGCGCCGACGGGTGTGACGGGCGAGCTGTCGATCACCTTGCCCCGCTCGTCGAGCGCCTGGACCTGGAGCCGTGCGGCGTCACGAGCGCCGGCGGGCAGCTTGATCGGCGTGTCGAAGCCGTCCCAGGCCGCGGTCGCGACCGGCTTCAGGCCGCCCTGCGGTCCACCGGCGAGCAGCTGCCAACGGGCCACGTCCGAGGCGCCGTTCCAGTTGGCCCTGACCACACCGGAGGCGGCGTTCTCGACGATGAGCTCGGGATTGGTCAGCGGCCGGCCCTTCCAGCCGAGCCGGTAGGCGCGGTAACTGCTGCCGTTGTAGGGGAACGTGGCGTCGAACAGCAGCCTGCCGTCGCGCGAGAACTCCGACATACGGCCGGGCCCCGCCACGCCCCAGCTCACAAAGGTGTCTCCATTGTTCAGCGCCTGACTGTTGCCCTCCACGGGGCTCGACATCAGTTTCGGGTGGACCTGCTGGCGTATCAGCTTCGACGTGCCGTGAGCGGGGTCGATACTGATCCACGCCACCCGCGACTCGTAGCCCTCCAGACCGCGCCGCGTGCCATTGTCGAAGACGCGGTAGGTGTGGTGGCCGACGGCCCGGACATCGTGCTGCCAGCTGAAACGTACGCCCGCGCCGAGCCGGAAGTCGCTGTGCCGCCCGCCCAGCCGCCAGATGATCCTGCCGGTGCGACGGTCCACCTTGTAGATCGTGCTGGCCCCGTTGCCGGAGACGAGCAGGTTCCCGTCGGAGTCGACGTCGACGGAGTTCACATGCAGGTAGTCGTAGGGGACGGTGCTGCCGGGGGCGGGCCGGAAGTCGGAGTCGGTGAGCGGGACATGCTCCAGGCTGCTCCAGTTCATCACCTTCTTGCCGGTGGCGATGTCTATCTCCTGCACGACGCTGTCGACGACCGAGCCGTCCTTGGGCCCGCCGTACTGGCTCAGGTCGTACGGCTTCTGCTGGTAGCTGACGATGAGCGCGGTGCCCTGCGGAGTCAGCAGGAACTCGTGAAGGTCCATCACCTCGCCGGGATCCGGTGTCTGCACCGTGGCGATGATCTCGTAGTTCTGGTTGGCGATGTATCCGATGCCGGAGCCGACACCGGTGTTCGTGGACTCGCCCTCCCACCACGTCAGCACCTTCTGCCCGTGGTACTCCTGCACACGGAAGTCGCTGGCGAAGTTGCCGTCCGGTACCTTGCGGAACCAGATGGGGCGGCCGCGGTCATCCATGATCTGCGGCCCGCGCGCAAACTCGGTCTGCCCCTGGGCCGTGACGAAGAGGTCTCCCTGGGCCCGTCCCGGGCGACGGACCAGTACGTCGACGGGCGGCGGCTCGTCCACCGCCGATGAGGCGACGTCTCCCGGACGCAGCGCGGAGCCGATGCGCGCGGCGCCCGAGCCATGGGTGGAGACGGCCGACGTGGCAGCTGTGGCGGCCGCTGCCCGCACGGCCGGGGTTCTGCCTGTGCTGTTGGACACGACCACCATCAGGGCGGTCGCCGCTAACGCGGTACAGGTCCGGAGCCGATGAGCCATCCGCTTGATCTCCTGTGTGAGAGGGGGGCGGGCGGGTGTGCGCTGATCTACCGGCGTTGCACGCGGACGCTCTGCCGCTCCTGCGCGGCCCGGCAGGAGCGCCGCGACGGTCCCGAACGTTCTATCCGCTCCTCGGTCACCGGACAGTCATGAGCCCTGTGACCGCTGGGTGACCATCGCGGACTGCCAACCCGTGTGAGCGCGGTCCCGCTCTGCTCCTGGGACATTGCGGCCCTGGGAATCGGACCTACGAATCCGGCCGGGTCAACCGGCGCAGCGCCGATTCCAGGATTTCCGCCGTGCTCCTCGATGCGTCCACCGTGAGTCCGGGCTCGTCGGCCTGCAGCGGTTCCAGCGTCTCAAACTGGGAGTTGAGCAGTTTCGGGGGCATGAAGTGCCCCTTCCGGCGGGCGATCCGCTCTGCCGCCACGTCAGGGTCCAGGGCCAGATGGAGAAACTGGACGTTCGCCCCGGTGCGGCGAAACTGATCCCGGTACGCGCGTCTGAGGGCCGAACATGACACGACTCCGCCCCGCTCTCCGGCAGCCGTCCGGATCCAGGCGGTGAGGGCTTCCAGCCAGGGTCGGCGGTCCGCCTCGTCGAGGGGGTGCCCGGAGGCCATCTTGGCGCGGTTCGCGGCCGGATGGAGATCGTCACCTTCCAGGAACGGCACGCCGAGACGTTGCGCGAGCAGCGTTCCGACCATGGACTTCCCGGATGCCGACACACCCATCACGACCACCACCGGCGAATGCCCGACGGGCCTGGTCAACGGGCCTCCCTGCCGACCCCTAGCCGCCCGGGGGACGGCCGGTCCGGATGTACGGGTCGTGCTGGACGTCGATGGCCGCGCCGATGAACGGCCGTTCGCGGCGGATGCCTCGTGTGAACGCCAGCGCCCAGGTGAGGATCGCACCGACGCGGTTGCGGTAGCCGGTCAGAAACGCGATGTGGATGAAGAGCCAGGTCAGCCAGCCTGGCATGCCACCGAACTGCAGGCGGCCGACGCTGACCACCGCCTGCCCTCGGGAGATGTACGCCGCCGAGCCCAGGTCGAGGTACCGGAAGGGACCGGGGTCACCCTGCCCGGTGGTCAGCCGTCTGATCCGGTGTGCGGCGTACAGTCCGCCTTGCATGGCGACCTCCGCCACACCGGGTAGCTCCTCCAGGCTCATCAGGTCGCCGACGACCGAGATCTCGGGGTGTCCCCGCACGGTCAGGTCGGGTTCGACGCAGATGCGGCCGGCCCGGTCGCAGGAGGCTCCGGTGGCCTTGGCCAGCGCGCCGGCGAGGGCGGGCGCCTGCACCCCTGCCGTCCACAACACGGTTCCCGCGTCATAGCGCGTTTCGTTGCCCTTCCGGTCCCGGGCGATCAGCCCGTCGCCGTCGACGTGGGTAACCAGGGCACCCATGTGCAGTTCGACTCCGAGAGCCCGCAGAGCGCGGCCCGCCCTGGCGGCGAGTTTCGGTCCGAAGGCCGCCAGCGGCTTCACGGCGCCGTCGAAGAGCAGGACACGCGCGTCCTCGGGCTCGATGGCGCGGAACTCGGACCTGAGCGTGTGCGTGGCCAGTTCGCGCAACTGCCCGGCGAGCTCCACGCCCGTCGGACCCGCCCCGACCAGGGCGAAGGTGAGCAGACGCCTGCGCTCGACGGGATCCCTGGCCGTCTCGGCCCGTTCGAAGGCACCGAATACACGCCGCCGGATTTCCAGTGCGTCGGCCAGGGTCTTCATGCCCGGCGCGAAGCGCGCGAACTCCTCGTGACCGAAGTACGACTGATGGACACCGGCCGCGACAATGACGTGGTCGTAGGCAAGCTCGATCTCCTCCCCGCCCGGCCGTCGCGCCAGCACCTTGTGGCCCGCGATGTCGAAATCGAACACCTCGGCCAGGACCACCTCGGTATTGCGGTGGCGTTTGAACAGGTCACGCAGCGGCACGGAGATCTGTCCCTCGGACAGAATTCCGGTGGCGCACTGATAGAGCAGCGGCTGGAACAGGTGATGGCCGGCGCGGTCGACGACAGTCACGTCGACCTCTGCGCGGCGCAGCTCGCGGGCCGCGAACAGCCCGGCGAAGCCGCCGCCGATGATCACGACCTTCGGCCTGGTAGCGGTACGGTCCATGTCGTCGGGCCCGTCCTCGTTCAGCGGTAGCTGTGCAGGTCAAGGGTATGAGCACGGCAGCATCCGGGCGAGTCGGACGCCGTGAATCACTTGAATGGGCCAACTCGCCGGAAATATCGCCTGGAGATACCTTTGTGTGGGAGCCCAGGACCCGAGGGCGGTGGCCGAGATGACCGCAGCGCAGCACTACGACGTCATTGTCATCGGTACAGGTGCGGGCGGTGGCACGATCGCCCACCGGCTGGCGGACACGGGAAAACGGATCCTCCTTCTCGAACGCGGCGACTATCTGCCGCGCGAACGCGACAACTGGGATTCCACCGCGGTCTTCGTCAAAGGGAAATACCGTGCCCCGGAATTCTGGTTCGACAAGAGCGGGAACCAATTCCCGCCCGAGGTGAATTACTACGTGGGCGGCAATACCAAGTTCTACGGCGCCGCGCTCTTCCGGCTGCGCCCCGAGGACTTCGGCGAACTCCGTCACCATGACGGCACCTCGCCCGCCTGGCCGCTGCGCTACGAGGACCTCGAGCCCTACTACACCCGGGCCGAACACCTCTACCTCGTGCACGGCCGGCACGGCGAGGACCCCACCTGCGGTCCCACCAGCGCCCAGTACGCCTACCCGCCGGTCCAGCACGAGCCCCGCATCCAGCAGCTCAGCCATGACCTGGAGAAGCAGGGGCTGCACCCCTTCCACCTCCCGATCGGGGTGAACCTCATCCAGGACGACCAGGGCCGGGCCGTGCACACCAGCGCCTGCATCCGGTGCGACCGCGTCGACGGCTTCCCCTGCCTGGTCGGCGCGAAGTCCGATGCCCAGGTCATCTGTGTCGATCCCGCCCTCGAACACGCCAACGTCGAGATGATCACTCATGCGGACGTACGGCGCCTGGAGACCGATGCGACCGGCCGGAGTGTCACCTCGGTCGTCGCCACCGTGGGCGACGGCGACCCTACGACTGTGGAGTTCAGCGCCGACATCGTGGTCGTCGCCTGCGGTGCCGTCAACTCCGCGGTCCTGCTGCTGCGTTCGGCCAACGACCGGCACCCGGGGGGCCTGGCCAACAGTTCGGACGTGGTGGGCCGGAACTACATGCGGCACAACAACCTGGCACTGATGGCCGTGTCCAGGGAACCGAACGACACCAAGTTCCAGAAGACCCTGGCGCTGCACGACTGGTACCTGGGATCCGACGACTGGGAATACCCCCTCGGCGGCATCCAGATGCTCGGCAAGTCCGACGCCGAGCAGATCCACGGCGAAGCACCCCGCTGGGCCGGGGCCGTGACCCCTGACATGCCGTTCGAGGTACTGGCCCACCACGCCGTCGACTTCTGGCTGTGCGGGGAGGACCTGCCGACCCCCGACAACCGCGTCACCCTGGACCGGGACGGCGGCATCCACCTGGCCCTCGACGAGAAGAACAACATCGCCGGGCTGCAACGTCTGCGGCACAAACTGCAGGACATGCTCAGCCACTTGGGCATGCACGAACACCATCTCCTGTCGCGCAGCATCTACCTGCACAAGGGAATGCCCATCGGCGCCACCGCGCATCAGGCGGGCACGGTCCGCTTCGGCAGCGACCCGGCGAGCTCGGCCCTGGACGTCAACTGCAAGGCCCACGACCTCGACAACCTCTACGTCGTCGACACGAGCTTCTTCCCGAGCATCGGAGCGGTCAATCCCTCCCTGACCGCGATGGCCAACGCCCTGCGCGTCGGCGACCACATCGCGGAGCGACTTCAGTGACCTCGGCCCTCCCGGCCCGAGAGGGCACCCCGCGCACTGCGTGGATCACGGCGCCGTGGGCTTCAGCGCCGCCTCGAGCACCTGGTCCGATCCGTCGGGCTGGGTGCCGTTGTGATCCGTGTTGCAGGTGAAGAGCCACAGCGCAGCCCTGCCCGGAACCTTCTGTACGGCGCGGAGGCGGCCGTACTTGTCCTGGTAGTACGCCGCCGGTGTGCCGATGTCGGTGCCGCTGACGGGGATGCGCCACAGGCGCTGGCTGCGCAGGCCCGCCATGTACAGATTGCCGTCGGCGTAGGTGAGCCCGCTCGGGGACGCGTCGCTGACGGACCAGGTGGCTTTGGGGTTGGTCATTCCCGCGGTGTCGCAGGGCCCGACGCAGGTGGGCCAGCCGTAGTTCTTGCCGGGCTCGATGAGGTTGAGCTCGTCGTTCGAGTCCGGGCCGAGCTCGGACGCCCACAGATGGCCCGCGGAGTCGAACGCCAGACCCTCCGGGTTGCGGTGCCCGTAGGAGTACACGTACGTGCCGAACGGATTGCCGGGTGCGGGCTTGCCGTCGGCCGTCAACCTCAGGACCTTTCCGTTGAGGGAGCCCTTGTCCTGAGCGAGTTGGTCCTGGTGCGCGTCCCCCGCCCCCGCGTAGAGGTAACCGTCCGGACCGAACACCAGTCCGCCGCCGTTGTGCCAGTCCCCCCGTTCGATGCCGGTGAGCAGCGCACGGTAGTCACCGAGCGTGGTCCCGTCGTAGGTCATCCGCGCGATCCGGTTGCCCTCGTCGGCCGTGTGGAACACGTAGATGTGGTGGTCCTCCGCCCAGTGGGGCGACACGGCGATGCCCAGCAGACCGTCCTCCTGCTTGGTGGTCACCGTCTGCGGGACGGATCCCACGAGGGTCTTCTCGCCGGCCGGGGTGAGCCGGTAGATCTTGAACGTCTCGCTCTCGCCGACCAGCGCGGAACCGTCCGGCAGCCAGCTGACGCCCCAGGGCGTGGTCCACCCGGTCGAGACGTTCGTGACGTCGCCCGGTTCCGTGGCGGCGCGCGGTCCCGGCAGGTGGGACGCGCTGCTTCCGGGCTCGGCCAGCACGAGCAGTCCGGCGACCATGGCGGCGACGGCGGTTGCCGTACGCAGCGGCCTTCTCCCCGGGGTCCTTCGGGGCATCGCGACAGTGGGCAAGGTGCATCCTCCAGGCGGAAGGGGCAGTTCACCCGGAGCGTAGGTCGGCCTTGCCGGGCGGAGGCTCGGACAGGCCCGAAGTGACACCCGTCTGGCCGCCTCCCGGTTGCCCGACCTGCGAAGACTCCGGATGCTGCGGTGGGGACCCACCGTCCACCGGAAGGAGAGGCACCATGCCGAACGAAGCGACGGACCGTACGAACGGTCCCGATCGGGAAGCCCGCACCGAGGCGGCCCCGCGCCCGAGCACGGCCGAGGCCGCCTGGGAGCGACCCGACTACGTCGTCGTCGACACCGCGCTGGAAGTCACCGCGTACTCGCTGGCCACCCGCTAGGGCCGGCGCGGACGTGACGCGGACGGAAGGAGATCACGCCATGACGGCTGCGGAGGCCCTGCGGCCGTGGGGGCGCGAGGAGTTCGAGGAACGGCTGCGGGCGGTGGCCGAAAAGCGCTACCACGACCGCCATCCCTTCAACATCCGCATGGACGAGGGACGTTTGAGCCCGGCGGAGCTCCGGCGCTGGATCACCAACCGTTTCCACTACCAGCGGCACATCCCGGTCAAGGATGCCCTCATCACCGCCAAGTTCGAATCCCCGGACCTGCGGCGCATGTGGCTGCGCAGGATCGAGGAGCACGACGGCCGTGCGGAGGGCGAGGGCGGCATCGAGCGGTGGCTGCGGCTGGGCGATGCCGCCGGCCTGGACCGGAGCGTGCTGCTGTCAGGCAGGGACGTGCTGCCCGGGGTACGGCTCGCCGTCGACGGATACGTCAACTTCTGCCGACTGCGGTCACCGCTGGAGGCGGTCGCCGCGTCCCTGACCGAACTGGCGGCTCCGGACCTCATGCAGCGGCGCATCGAGGCCTTCGAACGGCACTACCCGTGGATCGACCCCGACGGCCTGGCCTACTTCCGCACACGCGTCCGGCAGGGCCGACGGGACAGCGGCGAGGCACTGCCCCTGGTCCTGAAGTGGGCACGCGGCAGGGCCGAGCAGGACCAGGCGGTGGCGGCGCTCGCTTTCAAATGCGACATCCTGTGGTCACTGCTGGACGCCGTCGACCTCGTACCGCGGGAGACCCGCTCATGACGGCGGAAGCCCCGCCGCACTGGCGCCCCGGACTCGCCCCTGCCGTACTGCTGCGGCACGACCGGGTGCGCGGCACCGATCTGCTGGTCATGCCGGAACGCGTGGTGGTCCTGACCGGGCAGGCCGGCACCGTCCTCGGCCTGTGCGACGGTGAGCGCGACGTCCGGCGGATCGTCGAGGTGTTGGGGGCACGCTTCCCCGGATCCCCGGTGGCCACCGACGTTGCGGTGTTCCTCGGCCGGATGCGGGCCGAGGGCTGGCTGCGATGACCCGCGTGCCACGGCCCTGGGCCCTGCTCGCCGAGCTGACGCATGCCTGCCCGCTGCGCTGCCCGTACTGCTCCAATCCGCTGGAACTGACCCGCCGATCACGTGAGTTGTCCACGGACCAGTGGGCGGACGTGATGCGACAGGCCGGGGACCTGGGCGTCGTCAGCACCCATCTGTCCGGCGGGGAGCCGCTGTTGCGCCACGGCCTGGAGGCGATCGTCGCCGCGGCCGACTCCGCGGGGATCCACACACAGCTCGTCACCAGCGGGCTGGGACTGGACCAGGCCCGGCTGACCGAGCTCCTGGCGGCGGGACTGCGCAGCGTACAACTGTCGGTGCAGCACGCGGACCCCGTCTCCTCCGACCGGATCGCCGGGCGCCGTTCGTTCGCCGCCAAGGAACGCGCGGCCGCGCTGGTCCGGCAGGCAGGCCTTCCCCTGGGGGTCAACGTCGTCCTGCACCGCGACAACCTCGACGCGATCGACGTCCTGGTGCGACGGGCACTGGAGTGGGGCGCGGACCGGATCGAGCTGGCCAACACCCAGTTCTATGGCTGGGCCCTGCGCAACCGTGCCGCACTCATGCCGAGCCGCGACCAGCTGCGCCGCGCGGCGGAGACCGTGGCACGGTGGCGGGAGCGGCTGGCCGGACGCACCGAGCTCGTCTGGGTCGTACCGGACTATGTCGACGGAGTCGCGAAACCGTGCATGGGCGGCTGGGGAGCGGTGTCGCTCACGGTCACTCCGGACGGCACCGTGCTGCCCTGTCCGGCCGCGGCGACCCTGCCCGGCCTCGATCCGCCCAATGTCGCCAACAGGCCGCTCGCATGGATCTGGGAGCACTCCGGCGCCTTCGAGCAGTACCGCGGCACGGATTGGATGCACGAACCCTGCCGCAGCTGCCCGCGCCGTGACGAGGACTTCGGAGGCTGCCGCTGCCAGGCCTTCGCACTCACCGGCGACGCCACCCGCACCGACCCGGCGTGCCGCCTGTCCCCGGACCACGACCTGGTGGAGAAGGCGGTGGCCGCGAAGGGAAGCGGGTCCGGCTATCAATACCGGGCGTACGCGGACCGCGAGACGCGCTGACGACACGCGAAATGTTCAGATCTCCATGACGGCATCGCAGTCGGGGCAGACGAGGGACGCGTACTCGGCGGGGTACCAGGGAGCCCCAGGGCGCTCGGACGGCTGCCCAGGGGCCTTCTCCATGGCGAAGGTGTCCTTGCCGCACAGTGTCCGCGGTCCGGCGGCATCGGGTCTGCCAGGGGCGGCGGGCGCGGCGTGCACCCGGCGGGGGAGCCGTTCCGTATCGGGCGAGCCGGCCGCGGACGTATGCCCCGCCACCGGCTCGTCGAGCTCGTACACGACGACGATCTCGCTCATGTCTCCACGCCGGGCTCTGTCGCGGCCGAACCGCTGAGCAACGCCTTCACCCGCGTTCACCCGCGCCCGGCACCGGGGAGAGTGAGTTCACGGCCGCGGTAGAAGCCCTCGCTCTCCTCGACGACGTAGGGAGCCATGGCCGCCCGCCGCTGCGCCTCCGAATCCGAGGTCCGCCATGCGTCGCATGCCTCCTGGGAATCCCAGAACGACACCCCGGTGATCTCCTGCCCGTCCTGGGACCAGTACGCGAAAGCACGGCGCAGTCCCTCCGGGGCGGGGGCCGGGCGCCATGCCCTCTCGAACTCCTCCAGCGTGCCCTGCTGAAGGCGGCGCGTCGTCACCCAGACGTAGTGCTCCTGCATGGCGGCTTCCTTCGTCGTACGCGGTTCGGCTTGCCCCCTCTCGGATTCACCGTAGGTCCGATGCGCCACTTCGGCGCGTCTTGGACGCCCACGTGAAGAGGAGGCGGTGTGCGGCTTGTTCAGGATGTGGCCGTGGGGCAGCTCCCGGTCGGGGCTCTGTGGGGGGTGTACCTGCAGGCGGGGGCTGGTGGTGCGGGCGTCGCGGTCCCAGGCGGTGACCAGGTCGGCCATCGTGTCGGCGAGGGCGTCGGCGTGTGGGCCGTATGCATGGATGCCGAACTCCGCCACGCTGCGGCCGGAGCCGTCGCTTGCGACCTTGCGGGTGAGGAGGTGGGCCAGGGAGTCGTCGCGGATCAGGGCGGCGGCGTCCCAGCCGCCAAAGTGGTGGAGGAGCCCGGTGTCGAGGTCGGCGTCGACGCGGAGGCGGGCGAAGCCGTCACCGAGATGGTTCGCCAGCCACAGCGGGAGCATGTCGAAGGGCACGTCGCAGGGAATGGTCACGCCGGTCCAGCGTTCGGTGCGGGGCATGTCGAGGGCGGCATCGAGGCGGCTGGTGTCGGCAGGGGTGCCGTCGGCGAACCGTACGGCGATCTCGCCGCCGCGGAGACGGGTGACGACGTCGCCGCGGTAGCCGGGACCCTGGAGGGGCACGAACCCGCACACGGTGTAGGTGTCCGCGATCAGCACTCCGCCGCGCTTGGTGAAGGGGATGTTCCATGTGTAACCGTGGATGCGCAACGGGACCAGGAGACGGCCGCCCTCGGCGAGGCAGTCGACCCAGGCGGGCGGAATGTCGCGGGCCTCGACAGTCACGATGACGGCGTCCACGCTCCCGGGCGCCACGAGGTGGGCCGGGGCCCGCTCACCGTCGCCGAGGTGGACGCGGACCTGGTGGTAGCCGGTCTCGGTGAGGAAGCGGCGGGCGCGTTCGGTGACCCATGGGTCGATGTCGATGCTGATCACGGTGCCATGGGGGCCGACGACCTCCTGGACGAGGGCGGCGTTGTAGCCGCCGGAGCCGATCTCGAGCACGGTGTCGCCGGGGCGGAGGGCGGCGTCACGGATCATCTCGGCCTGTAGCCAGGGTGCCGACACGCTGCTGGTGGGCGCCCCGCGAACGGTGCGCTTCGTGACGGGCGCCCGGTACGCGTCATGGGCCTCCTCGAGGGCAACGCCGGGCAGGAAGCGGTGACGTGGCACGCGCCGCATGGCGGCCTCGATCGTGCCGTCGGCGTCCATCCTGCCGTCGGCCAGCAGCCGGTCGGCCATCGCCTGCCGCAAAGGTGCCGCCTCCAGGGCCTGTTGGGCGGGCTCGGGTACGTCGGCGGGCGTGATCGGGTAGCGGTGGACGGGCGGCAGATCGGGCAGCAGGCCGGGCCAGACGGTGGCGATGACATGCGCGCTCGGCGTGAACAGCGGTTGAGCGAGCGCGGGCAGGTCGGCGGGCTCGTGCCACTCCCAGCGGCTCAGCAAGTGCGGTTCGGTCACGGCCGGTTCGCCGCTGTAGGCGGTGACGCGAACGGCGGCCGTCATCCGGGGGATCCCGTGGACGGCGTCCATCAGGAGGGCCAGTAGCCGTGCGGCGGCGCGGTCGGCCCGCAGCCCGGTCTCCTCTTCCAACTCCCGGACGGCGGCGTCGAGGAAGTTCTCGTCGCCGTCGTTCTTGCCACCGGGCAGCTCCCACGCATCGCGCCGGGCCGACCAGCCCAGCAGGATCCGCCCCGCCGGGTCGGTGACGACGACCCCGGCCCCCGTGAGGGCGTGCGGGGCAGGCCGCCCCTTGTCGGCGCAGGTGACCCGGGTGGGGGCGGGGTCGCGCAGGACGACGAAGGCGAGCCCGTCCGCGTCGTGTCGCTCGGCGACCGTCCAGCCCTCCTGGAGCAGGCCGATCTCCCTCTCGTCGAGGGCGATGTCCTGCCGGCTGTCCGGCACGGCCTCGGCGACGGGTGTGATGACGCAGAGCGTGCCGCCCGGGCGCAGGCGTTCGCGCAGCCGGTTGATGACGCGCGTGCGGTCCCGGACGAAGGCCAGGCTGAGGCGGAAGGTGATGAGGTCGTAGGCGGGGTGGGGCAGATCGTCGAGGCCGTCCCGCTCGATGTCGGCGAGCCGGTACGTGACCGCCGTGGCGGCGGTGTTCTGGGCTTCGGCTTGGGTGAGGGCGGCGGGGGCGTAGTCGATCGCGTCGACCCGGTAGCCGCGGGCGGCGAGGTGGCGGGCCAGTTCGCCCAGCCCGCAGCCGAGATCGAGGGCGAGGCCGCCCGGGGTGGCCGGGGCATGCTCGGCGAGCAGCCGGCGCTCGGCGTCGCCGAGGGGCCGGAAGGTCTTGCCGCTCGCGTAGTGAGTGTCCCACTCGTCGGGCGTGGTGTGTCCCACCTGGCAGGCTCCCTGTCTGGTCGAAGTGGCCCGGGTCCGCCGGCCGTTCCGTCCGGATCCCGGGTCCGCCCCGCGTCGCCGGGGCCCGGCTCTGGGCGCGGCGACACGGGACGAGACGACCCACGTCCTGGTGGATCGCGTAGCGGGGTCAGGCGAGGCAGGTGAGGGGCCGGCCGCCGTTGTAGGCGATCATGTCGGCGATGGCCGCGGCGACATCGATGGGTCGGCCGAGGGGGCCGCCCTCCAACTCGGCGTACGCCCGGTGGAGGTTTCCGACGATGCGCTCGCGGTCCAACAGGTCGGCGTACGCGCCCAGGTCCACTTCGCGGGCGGCCTCCAGCGGCGTGAGCCCGGCCGCACGGGCGGCGCGAGCGGTGCTCTGCACGAACCGCAGATAGCCGAGCACGTCGTCGATGAGGTCGGGGCCGGCGACACCGCCGTGCCCGGGAACGATCGTCGTCGCTCCCAGGGGCCTGATCACCTCCTCC
The DNA here is from genome assembly GCF_025642155.1 of Streptomyces sp. HUAS 15-9. Lineage (NCBI taxonomy): Bacteria > Bacillati > Actinomycetota > Actinomycetes > Kitasatosporales > Streptomycetaceae > Streptomyces > Streptomyces qianjiangensis. Next base: position 8,415,942 of record NZ_CP106798.1, read on the forward strand.
AGGACCTGGATGGCGCCGGCCACGGATCCCTGGACGAGGAACGGCGTGCCGCCGTTGAACAGCACGTCGCCGCTGAAGAGCACCTTCCGCTCCGGCAGCCAGACGATCGAGTCGTTCGTCGTGTGGGCGGCCACACCGACATGGCGTACGTCCGCGCGCAGTTCGTCGGACCAGACCGTCACCGCATCGGTGTAGGTGAGGAACGGGGGCTCGGGGACGATGTCACCCCAGTCGACCTCGGTCCAGAACGGAGCGATCGCCTTCGGGTCGCCCCACTCCAATACGTTCGCCCGGGTGGCCTCGTGCCCGACGATCGTGGCGCCGCCGAACAGATGGTTGCCAAATGTGTGGTCGCCGTGGTGGTGAGTGTTGATCAGAGTCCGTACCGGCTGCGGCGTGATGGAGGAAATGGCGTCCAGATAGGCGCGGGTACGACGTACCGTCGAGCAGGAATCCACGCTGATCACGCCGCGCTCGCCCACGAGGAAGCCGGTGTTGTTGATCCACCAGCTGCCGTCGGGCTGTATGTAGGCGAAGACCCCCTCACTGACTTCCTCGACCCGTGGCGGGGGAAGCTCGGTGACGTCATGGTGGACAGTGCTCATGCTGGGCTCCTGCCGTAGTGGGTGGGCGGTGTGCTCGAAGCGACCAAGGGGTCGACGACATCCTCCCAGGCGTGACGGCAGCGCGCCGACAGGCTGGGAGAGTCCTTCCCTCCCGGCCTGTCGACGGGTCGTCAACCTCGGTACGCCGCGAAGATCTTCGCGAACTCGTACGGCGACTGTGCGATGTTGGTGCACCGGTACAGGGCACCCGTGCAGGCGTTGCGGTCGCGGGTCGCCTCCCAGAAGGCGAGCTCGCCCAGGTGCCTGCTCTGGGCGAAGGCGACCAACTGGCGGGCGTCGGCCTGGTCGTACACATGGCCGTCGTCGTTCTGGCCGAGCATCGGCGTCACCCCGACCATCGCCCACACCTGGGCGTCCGACTTGCCCGGGTAGAGTGACTTCAACTGGGTGAAGGTGCTCTGCGCGGCCTGGAGCGCGGCATCGCCGTAGTCGACATTGCGGTAGTAGTCCATGGCCATGACGTTGACGACGTCGAGGTCGACCCCGGCGTCGCGGGTGGACGTGACCACGTTGAGCCCGTCGGCGGTGAGGCCCTCGGGGAGCACCGGGAGGGTGAGTGAGATCCTCAGTCCCGGATGGGCCTGCTGCAGCCGGGCCAGGGCCTGGGAACGGCGGGTGACGGAGGCCGGGTCGGCGGTGGCCGCGCCCTCGATGTCGAAGTCCACGTACGTCAGGTTGTAGGCGTTCACGACGGCGTTGTACTCGGCGTAGAGCGAGTCCACCGAGCCGCAGGCCTGGGCCAGTTCGATACCGGAGGCACCGCCGAAGGAGACCTTGACGTCCCCTCCGCCGGCCCGGATCGCGTCGATCTGGTCCTTGGCCCAGCCGTCGCGCGGGTCATAGGCGTTGAACCACATCGCCTTGCAGCCCGAGGCGGTGATGAAGGCCATGGTGTAGCTCGTGACCCCGCTCGCGGAGGCCGTCTCGGGCATGCTCGGGGTGGGCCAGGCACCCATGTCGATATAGGGCGCGGTGTGTACGCCACCGCCCGGCGGGGTGCCGCCGGACGTGGTGGTGCCGCTGACCGCCGCGCTGTAGGCGGAGAGGTTGCCCGCCGCGTCCTTGGCGCGGACACGGAAGGAGTAGCTTGTCGCGGCCGTCAGCCCGGTGGCGGTGTACGAGGTTCCCGTGACGGTGACGGGTGTGCCGCCGTCGCGTGAGACCTCGTAGCCCGCGACCGATCCGGAGTCGTCGGTGGCGGCGGTCCACCGCACGGTGAGTGACGAGCCGCTCGCCGATCCTACGGTCACTCCCGTCGGCACGCTGGGCGGTGTGGTGTCGCCGCCGGAACCGCCCGTGCAGGACGCGCCGTTGAGCCGGCAGCCGGTGGGTGTGCCGGTGCCGGTGGACACCCAGCCGAACGTGGTGGCGGCGCCCGGCGCCAAAGTGCCGTTGTACTCACGGTTCTTGAAGGTGTAGTGGTTGCCGCTCTGGGTGAGCAGAGCGTCCCAGTACGAGCCGACCGTGGTGCCGGAGGGCAGGTCGAACTCGACGGTCCAGCCGGACAGTGCGGTGCCGCCACCGTTGGTGACGGTGTACGCGCCCTGATAACCCGTGTCCCAGGAAGCGGACTTGGAGAAGGCGGCCGTAGCCGATCCCGCGGCGTCGGCGGGTGGGGCCACGAACAGGAGGAGCGCCCCGACGGACAGGGCGATGAGTGCTGACGGTCTTCGCATTGCTGCCTCCACTGGGGGGTTGGGCGCCGGGGTGGCGCGCGAGGCTGCGCAGAATTGGTCCATACCAAGTTCTCTGTCATGTACGTACAGAGCCGAGGACCGTCCGTCAAGCAGAAAGGCCCCGCCGTTCAGCGACGGCAGGGCCTTTCGGGAGGTGCGGTCAGGCACAGGTGTTGGCGTGCCTGACATCGAGGACGAAACGCTCCGGAGAGTGGAGCTTGAACGTCTTGTAGACGGGCTTGGTGTGGAAAGCGGCTCCGAAGGTGACCGCACCCTCGAAGTCACCGGTGAGGGCGAGGCCCTTGAGCGCGGGCAGGTGGATCTTGACCAGCTGGGGTCCTCGGTAGACGGACCGGCCCGCCTCGTCGTGTGCGGCGGCGGGGGAGAGCTTGATCTCCAGGAAGTACCTCCCGGCCAGCGGGACCTTCTTCCCGGAGGGGTCGTAGCGGAGCTCCTTGACCGGTTTCACGGCGACCGGGGGCATGGTTCCCCGGACGTCGATGACGAGCCGGTCGTAGGTGCAGTGCCCGCCCCAGCGGGCGTTGACCACCAGGGCGGTCGCGGAAGGCTGCCGGGACTGCGGGGCGGCGGAGGCGGGAACCGTGGCGCCGAAGGCGGCGGTGAGAAGAATTCCGGCCGCGATGGCCGTACGGCGTGGATGGCGGTGCATGACGCCCCCGATCTTTCTCGCAAGGGGACAGCGATGTCACCAGGGGAGACATGCGAGCGGGCCATACGGTTGCATTGCCCGCGAGCAGCTTCTCATTCGTCCGCACCCCTGTGATGGGCGTGTGGATCAGGCCTTGAGGTGCCTGAGGGTGAACTCTGGCCGCGCATAGGGACCGGCCTGGGGTGCGGTCGGGTCGGCGGGGAGGCCCGCGCCGGGAATGTCCGCGGCGTGGAGTTCGGCGTCGTCGACGGGGGTGTAGTCCAGTACGGCCGGGTCGGGGAGCTCCCAGAAACGGCGCGTGTTGGCGGAGACGGCGTACACCGTGGCGAAGCGGGTGGACGGCGGGGCGGTCAGCGCGGCGCGCAGATAGCCGACCGCGTCGCGTGGGCTCAGCCAGGTCGCGAGATGCCGGGGCTCGCTGGGCCTGTGCTCGAAGCTGCCGATACGCAGGCAGATCACGGACAGACCGAACTTGTCGGCGTACAGCTGCCCGAGAGCCTCGACGGCCACCTTGCTCACCCCGTAGAGGCCGTCGGGGCGTACCGGCTCTCGTGGACCGGTGTGATGTCCCACGGGATAGAAGCCGGTGACACGGTTGCTGCCCGCCAGCACCACCCGCCCGATCCCCGCGCGCCGCGCCGCCTCCAGGACGTGATGGGTGCCGAGCACGTTGGCTTCGAGCAGATCGGCAAGCGGCGCCTCGTCCGGAACACCGCCCAGATGGAGCACGCGGTCGGCCCCGGCGAGCGCCGACTCCACGGCGGCCGCGTCCCTCAGATCGACGGTGTGGACGTCCTCGTTCTCGGCCCGCGGCGTCAAGGGCACCCGGTCGACCAGGACCAGACGCGCCGCCTCGCCCCGCAACGCCTCGCGCACCACGGAACCGATGTTCCCCGCCGCACCCGTGACCGCCACCGTTCCCAGACCCACTGCGCCTCCCCAGGTTGCGACAACCCTCGCATCCACGCGGCGGCCGAACCACTCATTAAGCCCCGGCGAGAGGATGGCCGGGGCCGCGGTCGTGCGGTGGGTTCAGCAGGTGATGGTGCCCTTGCGCAGCGCGTGGCCGCTGTCGTTGCTGTCGTCGGCCCAGTACACGGGCTTGGAGCCGCCGACGCACTCATCCGCTCCGGCCACCGAGAATCCCTCGTTGTTGAGGTTGGCCATGCCGGTGGGACGGTTGTGGATCGCGGTGGTGACGAAGGCGCCGGACGCGTCGACCTGCATGGTCCAGGTGTCGACGGGCCGGTGGAGCCAGTCGCGGGGCAGGGAGAAGGTGATCAACTCATCGGCACCGGGCGTGAGATGAAGGATGGCTGCCTCGATGTGGTCCTGGACGTAAGCACTCAGCCGGGCACGGGGCACGGTGTCCGAAGCGACCGGGTGCCGACGGCCTCCGCTGAACGCCGTGACTTCCACGCGTACTTGGTCCTCGCCTTCGCCGCTGGGCCCCAACTCGACGAGAATGGGCGACCAGTCGGGCCCGGACTCCGGCTCGTCACCGGCTCCGAGCAGGGCCTCCAGCCGGTCGGCGAACCGGGTCGCGGTGTCCGTGGCCTCCCGTGCGTCGAGTTCGTACAGGACGAAACGCGCCGCCGACCGGAGCGAGTCGAACCCGCCCGTCGGCGCGGGCGGGTCGAAGTCGCCCGCGGCGGCGTCGTAGAGCCGCACCGGATCGCACTTCAGGCCCGCGCGGACCGTTTTCTCGACCAGCTCGCGCAGTCGTGCCTGCTCGGCGGCCGCGCGCGGTGACTCCGGGGCCAGAGCGCGCAGGTCGTGCCAGTAGCGCTGCAGGACCCGGGTGGGCAGCATCCGGCCGACCAGAACGGCGCGGTCGTGACGGCCGAGACCATGCCGACCACCGTGCCGTCGGCGAGCGCCACCGCCGCACCGCTGAAACCCGCCGCCAGCGGCTGGCCGTGCGCCGTGAGAACCTCCAACCGGACCCACTCGTCGAGGATCAGCAGGCCGGGCACGGCACGGTAGGAGGCGAGCACACCCTCGTCGGACCCCTTCGGGAAGCCGTACGCGACCAGTTCGGGGGCGGGACTTCCGCACTCGGCCCCGGGCGACGCGAAGGCGGCCGGGCGAGTGACACCGGGTAGTCCAGTTCGAGGACGGCCATGTCCCCGGCATCGGTGACACCGCCGGACCAGCCGCCGTGCACGACGACGCGCGCCGGTACGGGAGGGGCGGCGGGAAGCTGCGGGAAGGACACGGTCACCGCCGCCTCGGCACTGCCGTGCACGACATGAGCACAGGTCAGAACCTTGTCGGGGGTCACCAGGAAGCCCGCGCCGACCACCTGACCCGCGCACTCGATCCTGGCGTGCCACCCGAAGCTCCGCATGACCGGACCGTTCATGACCGGCCGACGCGCTCCCGGGCGTACGCCGACCGTGTCGGCCCGGCCGCCGCGCGCCCCGCGTCCGTGCGCAGGGTGCCGCCACCGCTCTCGAGATCCACCAGGCCTTCCATGGCACGCCCCCGTCGTCACACTGCCACGTGTATGTCCATTGTTACGGACGGTACTCGGGGTTGTCCCGGGTCCCGGCACCGCCGCCGCTCTCACCCCGGAGTACCGCCTCCGGCCCGGACCGTGCTGTCACAGGCCCAGGGAGATGGCCAGCCGGGTGAGTTCCGCGGTGCTGTTGATGTTGAGCTTGGCGCGGATGCGGCGGAGATAGGCGTCGACCGTGTGCTTGGACAGTCCCATGTGGCGAGCCGTCTGCAGGTAGGTGTGACCGGCGGCGATGTGCTGCAGGGTCTCTCGCTCACGCGGGGCCAGCGCGGGCACGGTGTCTTCGTCGTGCTGCGTAGTAGCGGTGAGGCTCATGAGGTTTCCTCTGACAGATCGGCTCGGTCATCGCTGCTCACGTCGACGGAAGCAAGACACATGCCCGAAAACTGCAATTTGTCCGTTTCCAAATACTTTGATCGGTCGACGTCATCACGCTGTCCGCCGACTGTCACAGGCGTGTCACAGGGCCCCTGCGGGCGGTGCGTGGGCGGTGGGCAGGGGCCCCGTACCGACGCGCGGGGCCGCCCGGCGGCGGACTGGTGCTCCGTCGCCGTCGGGATCATGCTGGTTAGAGGGCCTCGGCCGGGCAGGTTCGTCGAAGGGTGAGCGGCGATGGAGCGACTTCCCACCCCTCCCAGGAAGCAGGCGCAGGCTCACGCACACGCTGTGCCTCCACGGGCCTACTCCGCCACGGCCACCGTCGATGGACAGGGCATCGTGACGGGATGGAGCGACGGTGCCAGGCTGCTGCTGGGTTACCAGCCCGCGGAGGTCGTGGGACACGGGGCCGCGCGTCTGCTCGCCGATGTTCCGGGCGAGGCCGTCGGCCATGGGTGGCGAGAAGCAGCCGCACGCCGGCGGTGGGGCGGTGCCGTCGTACTGCGCCACCGGGACGGCTACCGGGTGGAGCGGCACGTAGTGGCGCACCGTCGCCCCGCACAAGGTGGCACGGGCGTGGAATGGCTGATCGTGTCCGCGGTGGCCGGTCCGTCGCATCCCGGCAGTGACAGAGCACTGGGGGAGTGGGCCTTCGACCGCTCACCCTGCCTTCTCGCGGTGTTCGATCATGATCTGCGACTGGTGCGGGCCAGCGCCGGAATGGAGCGTGCGCTGTCCCTGACCGAGGCCACGATGAGCGGGCTGCGCCTGCCCGACATCGTGCCGCACCCGGCCAGTCACGAGGCCGAGACGAGCATGCGGCGGATCCTCGACGGCGGTGAGCCGCAGGACGTCCACCTCTGCCTGGACCCGATCGACCCGCGGCGCACCTGGCAGGCCGGTCTCGTGCCGCTGGCCGACTCCGCCGGCCAGGTACGAGCCGTGAGCCTGACGGCACATTCCCATGCGCCCGAGGAGCTCATCCAGCACCGGATGCGGTTGCTGAGCGACGCGGGACGGCGCATCGGCACGAGCCCCGACACGCATCGCACCGCGCAGGAGCTGGCCGACGTCGCTGTCCCGCGGCTCGCCGACATCTGCACCGTCGACCTGCTGGACACCCCCCGGCGCGGCGAGCCGCCCCCCTCATGGTCGGCCGTGGGCCTCACTCTCAGCCGCGTCGCCGTGCGGACGGTGACCGAGCAGTACCCCGCGCCCCGGGCCACCGACCGACCGCGGCGCTGCGCGGCCGGGTCGCCACTCGCCCAGTGCCTGGCCGAGGGCCGGGCCGCGGTGCGCTCGGGCAGCGAGGACGCCGTCATCCAATGGGTGCGGGACGACCCCCAGGCCACTTGGATCCGCGACAGTCGCACACACTCGCTGATGGTGGTGCCTATCCGGGCCGACGACACCTCGTTCGGTGTGGCTCTGTTCGGGCGGCATCAGCGTCCCGACCCCTTCGACGCGGACGATCTGTGGCTGGCCGAGCAGCTGGCCGCGAAGGCGGCCACCAGCATCCACAGCACCAGCCGCCCCGAGCGGCAGCACACCTCCACCATGGCCCTGCAGCGCAGCCTTCTTCCCCAGTCGCTGCCCGAGCAGGGGGCCATGGACATCGCCACCCGCTATCTGCCCTCCGTCAGCCAGGCCGGTGTGGGCGGCGACTGGTTCGATGTGATCCCGCTGTCCGGCACCCGGGTCGCGCTCGTCGTGGGCGACGTCGTCGGCCATGGGATCCGCGCCTCCGCCACGATGGGCCGGGTCCGCACCGCGGTCCGCACGCTGGCCGACGTGGACCTGCCGCCCGACGAACTGCTCAGCCACATCGACGACCTCGTCATCCATCTGTCCGCCGAGGAGGCGGGCACCGACAACGCCTCCGAAACCGCCGGTGGCGTCGGTACCACCTGCCTGTACGCCGTCTACGACCCCGTCACCCGCCACTGCACGCTCGCCCGGGCCGGCCACCCCCCGCCCGCCGTGGTCACCCCTGGCGGTGTCGTCCGCTTCCTCGACGTCCCCGCGGGTCCCCCGCTGGGCCTGGGCGGGCTGCCCTTCGAAGCCGTCGAGACCGAACTGCCCGAGGGCAGCCTGATCGCCTTCTACACCAACGGTCTGCTCGAACCCCGCGACCATGACATCGACGACTCCCTGGACACCATGTTCGCCGCCCTCGCCCGCCCCGCCCAGAGCCTCGACGCGGTGTGCGACAGGGTCCTCACCTCGATGCTCACCCACCGCCCCGACGACGACATCGCCCTGCTCATCGCCCGTACCAAGGCCCTGGACGCCGACCGGGTCGCCACCTGGGACCTGCCCTTCGACCCTGCCACGGTCTCCGACGCGCGTCAGCTCGCCACCGACCAGCTCACCGCCTGGCACCTGGACGAGGCCGCGTTCATCACCGAGCTCGTGGTGAGCGAGCTGGTCACCAACGCGATCCGCTACGGCCGACCCCCCATCCGGCTCCGACTCATCCACGACAACCACACCCTGACCTGCGAAGTGTTCGACTCCAGCAACACCGCGCCCCACATGCGGCGCGCTCGCACCTTCGACGAGGGTGGGCGTGGCCTCCTCCTGGTCGGGCAGCTCTCGCAACGCTGGGGGGCTCGCCCCACCTCGGCAGGTAAAACCGTCTGGGCCGAGCAGTTCCTCAGCGAGGCCTGAGACACGGCTCAAGAACCGGGCGACGCGTCGAAGACCGGTTGTGCCCAGGGCGGCGGGCCGGGGATCGGATCGGAACGTCGCACGGCCGTGACCGTCCGGCGACCCGCGCGAGTCGGTGCGCGGGACTCCGTACGGGAACCGCCGATGGCAGCCCGCAACGCGCCCACGAACTCCAGGCAGGACTCGTGACGGTCCTCGGGAACCTTGGCCAGCGCCTTCGCGATCACACCATCCAGTTCCGGCGGCAACTCCGACCGCATCCCGCTCAGGGGAGGTGGAGTGTCGTACTGATGGGCCCACAGCAGCGCGATGTCGTCTTCCTGACGGAATGGAGGCCTGCCCGCGAGTATCTCGTAGACGACGCAGGCAAGGCTGTAAAGGTCGCATCGGCCATCCACCGGACGACCCGAGATCTGCTCGGGCGCCACATAGTCCAGCGTTCCGACGAATTCCCCCACCGTCGTGAATCCCGACAGCGACAAGGACTTCTTCGTCAGTCCGAAATCCGTGAGATAGACATGCTCGGGATGCTCGCTGTCCGTGCCCTGTGCCACCAGGACATTTCCCGGTTTGACGTCCCGGTGCACCAGATCGTGCTCATGGGCCGCGTCGAGCGCCGACGCGACCTGACCCGCGATGCGCAGGGCGGTGTCGACACTCAGCACACCCTCCCGGTCGATCAAGGCCCGCAGATCGCACCCCGACACATAACGCATGGCGATATACAGCACACCGTCCATCTCGCCGGCCTCGAAAATCGGCACGATATGCGGATGGTCGATCGCGGCAGCCACGCGCGACTCGTGCATAAAACGCTTGCGGAACGTGTCATTCCGGGCCATTTCCGGAGTGAGCAGCTTCAGCGCCACCGTCCGTTCCAGGCGCAGATCCCTCGCGCAGTACACCACCGCCATTCCCCCATGTCCGATCTCACGCAGCACCTCATAGCCGGCAATCCGCGTCCCCACCAGATCGAACGTCTCGCGCACTGCTCGTCACCTGTCCCTACGGCCCATTCATGCCAAAACCCTATGCCCGGCATCATGCGCACGCAGGACGACAGGGTCATGTTCCGACAGCTCGGGACTTGACGCGGGCACCGGATCGGCTCTCTTCGCACTCGTCCTTCGAAGCGCAATCCCGAACGGCCCCGCCGACGTACTGAAAGTAGGGCCGCAACCACAGCCCTGTGCGGCTGCGGTCATCCCTCGCGTGACGCCGAGAGTCGCGCGAGACGATGGAAGGAAGAGTGCATCCGTCATGCGAGCACACCGCGCGAGGCGTCTCGTCGCGGCGTCCGCGGTCAGCGTTCTGCTGGCCGGCGGCGCTTCGATCGGCGCAGCAGGCACGGCCGCGGCGGCAGCCCCTGCCGTGCACCCCCAGGTGACCACCAACATGTGCTTCGGCCGCAGCGACTTCCGCTGCTTCGACCGCGGCGGGTTCCGCTTCGACCACAGCCAGTTCTGCTTCAACCACCCCGGGTTCTGCTTCGGCAACCACTTCGGCAACCGCTTCGATCACCGCTTCGACCACCGCTTCTTCAACAACGGATCCTTCGTGATCATTGTGTTCTAGTACGTGATCATCGGGTTCCGGTCGTGGTCGCCGCGGACACAAGAGGGCGTGCCCATCGCGGGCGCGCCCCCTTCGTATGCGCCGACTCACGGGTGGGGCCCGCCCGTCGAGGTCACAGGGTGGGATCGCCGAACTGTTCGAGGAGAACGTCGACCGGTGTGTAGACCGCGCCGGCGGAGGCGCCGTCGTGGAGGACCTGTTCCGCCCAGATGACCTTGCCGCCACGGTTGTACCGCGTACCCCATCGCTGCGCGAACTGTGCCACGAGGAACAGCCCCCGGCCGCCCTCGTCCGTGGTCGTCGCCCGCCGCAGCCGGGGCGAGGTGCTGCTGCCGTCCCACACCTCTGAGGTCAGACAACGCCCGTTCAGCAGCCGCAGCTTGACCGGTGGCGATCCGTACCGGATGGCGTTCGTGGTCAGCTCGCTGAGAATCAGTTCCGTGGTGAAGCCGACTTCCTCCAGCCCCCACTCCCGCAGCTTCTCCCTGCATTCGGCCCGGATGGACGGCACCACCGCCGGGTCCGACGGTACGTCCCACTCCGCCACGCGCGAGGACGGGAACAGCCGGGTCCGTGCTGTCAGCAGCGCGATGTCGTCGCCGGGGTGTGTCGGCTTCAGCGCATCCATCACCATGGCGCAGGTCTCCTCCGCGGTGCGGCCCCCGGCCCCGCCCAACACCCGGCGCAGCCTCTCCAGACCCACGTCGATGTCGCGGGTACGGTCCTCCACCAAACCGTCGGTGTAGAGCACCAGTTGGGAACCCTCGGCGAGGCGCAGCTCGACGGTTTCGAAGGGGTAGCCGCCCAGACCCAGCGGTGCCGAGGCCGGCACGCCGGGAGAGGTGACGGTTCCGTCCGGACCCACCACCAGCGGTTCGGGATGCCCCGCGCGGGCCATCGTGCACGCCCCCGAAACCGGGTCGTAGACCGCGTACAGGATCGTCGCTCCCGTCACCCCCTCACCCTCGTGGTCCTCGGCGAGACCGTCGGTGTCCTCCTCCTCGTCCATGCGTACGACCAGGTCGTCCAGGTACCCGAGCACCTCGTCGACCGGCAGGTCCAGCGTGGAGAAGTTGTGCACCGCGGTGCGCAGCCGGCCCATCGTCGCCGCCGCGTGCAGCCCGTGCCCGACGACATCGCCCATCACCAGCGCCACCCGGGCACCCGGCAGGGGGATGACGTCGAACCAGTCCCCGCCCACCCCGGCCTCCGCCGGCACGTACCGCCAGGCCACCTCCAGCGCGTCCTGTTCCGGCTGTCCCCGGGGCAGGAGACTGCGCTGCAGCGTCACCGCCGTCGCGTGCTCCCGGGCGAACCTACGGGCGTTGTCGATCGCCACCGCGGCCCGCGCGCCCAGCTCCTCCGCGACGGACAGATCGTCCCGCTCGTACGGCGGGGAATCCACCGTCCGATAGAAGTTCACCACGCCCAGCGGTACGCCCCTGGCCTGCAGCGGCACGGTCACCAGGGAGTGCAGCCCGCGCTCCAGGGCCTTCTCGGTGCGCTCCGGATCCTGCTGCTGCCAGGCGTGGGCATGCCGCAGGTCCGCCTCCAGCACACCCCGCCCCTCCTGCAGCGTCCGCATCTGCGGGGTGTCCGGCGAGAAGGTGATCACTTCGCCGAGCGGATACACCGGCATCCTCGACTGTTCGCCGCTGAGTGCCGCACGGTGCAGATGCCGCCATCCCTCCGCCGTCGGCTCCAGCCCGCGCAGCACCGCCTCCAGCAGATCCACGGTGACGAGATCGGCGAACCGCGGCACCGCGACATCGCCCAACTCCCGGGCCGTACGCCGTACATCCAGCGTCGTCCCGATCCGCATGCCCGCCTCGTACAACAGCGTCAGCCGCTCCCGCGCGACCTCGGCCCGCCCGGAGACCGCGACCAGCTCCGTGGTGTCCCGCAAGGTCACCACGTTGCTTCCCCGGTCCGTGTCCCGGAGCGTGGACCGCTTGCTCACCGCGAGCAACCGGTCGTCCGCGAGATGCACCTCGTCGGTCACCATCTCCGGCGATGTGAGCACGGACGTGAGCTGCTCCGGCAGCCCCAGCTCCCGCACCGGGCGCCCCAGCGCGTCGGGCCCCAGGCCGAGCAGCCGCTGTGCCTCGTCATTGGCCAGCGTCAGCCGTCCGTCGGCGTCGACGATCAGCACCCCTTCCCGCACCGAGTGGAGGACCGCGTCGTGGTGCTCGTACATCCGCGCCAGCTCCACGGGGGCCAGACCGTGCGTCTGACGCCGCACACGCCGGGAGATCAGCGTGGTGCCGGTCGTCGCGAGTGCCAGCGCGACTGCACCGGAGCCGATGATGATCGGCAGTTGTGGCATCCAGCGTTGCGTCACGTTGTCGATCGTGATTCCGGCGGAGACCAGCCCGACGACCTTTCCGTGCGAGTCGGTCACCGGGACCACGGCCTGTACGGCTATTCCCCTGCCGGCCGGCAGGGGCGGACCGCCGGCCTGCTCGATGACGGTGCGGCCTTCCAGCGCCGGTTTGATGTTGCCGACGAACTTCTTCCCGATCTCCTTGGGGTACGGATACGTATAACGAATTCCGTCGGTGTTCATGACGACGATGAAATCGACGCCCGCCCTCTTACGTGCTGCCTCGGCTCGTGGCTGCAGGGCCGCGGTCGGATCCCGGCCGCGCAGCGCTTCGTCCACACCGGGGGCGTTCGCGAACCCCTGCGCCGCGACGACCGACTCGCGACGTCCCTGCCGCACGGCGTCCCGGTCCGCCTGGATCACCAGAGCGACCACCGCCGCGACGACGAGCAGTACCACGATCATGATCTGGAGGAGGAACCCCTGCCCGGCCGCGCTGCGTGGGTTCACCAGGGAATCCCGGTCACGCAGCCGCCGGGTGAGGGGATGACGCGACGGGCTCCGAAAACGCCCGAAAGGTCCCATATAACCTTGATAACACCGCTGCGTGAGCCCTGACCTGCTCAGCCGGAACCGTCGCGGCCGAGCGAGTCCTGGCCTGGTGTGTAGTGACCCTCCCATGAAGTCCATGCCCAAGGAGCCGGCAGATCTCGTACGAGCCCTCGGAGCCGCCGGGATCAGGGACGAGCGACTGCTCGAAGTCGTGCGAACAACGCCTCGGGCGGCATTCGTCCCGGCCGGACACGAGGCCGACGCCTACCGCGACGTACCCATAGCGATCGGGCAGGGACAGGTCACCACCCAGCCGTCGCTGTCCGCCATGATGATCGAGAGCCTCGGTCTGGACGGCAGCGAGCACGTCCTCGAGATCGGTACCGGCCTCGGCTTCCAGACCGCGCTGCTCGCCCGGCTGGCCGCCGACGTGGTCAGCATCGAGACCCGGCCGGGCATCGCCCACCAGGCGCGGGAGAACCTCGCACGCCAGGGCGTACGGAACGTGGACTTGCGGATCGGCGACGGCAGCGGCGGCGTGCCCGACCGCGCTCCGTACGACGCCGTCCTCGTGTCCGCCGCGTACCCGGACGTGCCCGCGCCCCTGGCCGCGCAGGTACGGCCGCGCGGCCGCCTGGTGCAGCCCATCGGTCCCGGCGGGCACGAGCAGGTGGTGTGCTTCGAGCGCACCTCATCGGGGCTGGAGCAGGTGCGGATGGTGACCGGGGCGTGCTTCGTGCGACTGCAGGGGCAATACGCCTTTCCGCCGGGCGACGCGGAGTTCCCTACGCGTCCATGACGCGTACGACCGCCAGCGTGATGTTGTCGGGGCCGCCCGCCTCGATGGCGGCCTTCCACAGCTCGACCGCCGCACGGCCGTCGTCGTGCTCCCGCATCACGTCGTCGATCATATCCGGCGGCACCGGATCGGTCAGACCGTCCGTGCAGATGAGGTAGCGGTCACCGAGCGCCAGGGAGGCGGTTGCCACATGCGGCTGGACGGCGCGGTACGTGCCGGTGCCGCCCAGGCACTGCGTCACGAGGGAGGTGGTGCGCCGCCCGGGTCCCAGCGGAGGGGAGTCGTCGACGCTGACCTGGAGCAGTCCGCGACTGGAGGCCGCGAAGACCCGGCTGTCGCCCACGTTGAACACCAGGAGCGAGCCGGGCTGTACGACAGCGCCGGCGATCGTCGTCCCCATGGTGGTGAGCTCGCTTCCCTCGTCGCCGCCGGAGGCCAGGTAGACGGCCCGGTTGCAGTCGTTCAGTGCGTCGCGGACGGCGTCCTCGCTGCTCAGGGCGGGACCGATCGACGCGATCCGGCGGACCACCAGGGCGCTGGCCACGTCGCCGCCGGGATGCCCGCCGAGCCCGTCCGCGACGGCGACGACGAGAGGCGTCGCGAGCGGGAAGTACAGCGTCTGCGGGCTCTCGGTCACCGTGGCGCACAGCGTCCACGGTCCGATGACGAGGCTGTCCTCGTTCCGGGAGCGCAGCAGCCCGGGATGGCTCAGCGCACTCACCGCCACGTACGGCACGGAACGCCACCGCCTTCCCGCACCGGGCACACAGCCCTAGGTCGGCCGATGGTCATGCATCAAGGGTAGGCGTGCTCGACATGACTCCCGCAAGTCGCGGCGTTACGTTGGCTGCGACAGCGGAAGGCGCGAGGCGGGAGCTCGCCATGGGCCTGCGGCAGTGGATCGACGGCTGGCCGGTGTACCGGCAGATCACCGGTGACGACGCACTGGGCAGGGGAAGCGCGGCCCGCTCGCGCGGCACCGAGCAGCTGTCCGCGCGTACCGAGCGGGCCGACAGGGTTGTACGGTCCGTGTGCCCGTACTGTGCCGTGGGCTGCGGCCAGAAGGTATTCGTCGAGGACGAGAAGGTCATCCAGATCGAGGGCGACCCGGACTCCCCGATCTCACGCGGCCGGCTGTGCCCCAAGGGCTCGGCCAGCAAGCAGCTGGTGACCGGCCCCGGCCGGATCAGCGCCGTCCTCCACCGGCCACCGCACGGCGCGGGATGGGAGCGGATCCCGCTCGACCGGGCGATGGACATGATCGCCGACCGGGTCCTCGAGACCCGTCGGCAGACCTGGCAGGACACGCACCACGGTGTTCCCGTCCGGCGCACGCTCGGCATCGCCTCCCTCGGCGGAGCGACGCTGGACAACGAAGAGAACTACCTGATGAAGAAGCTCTACACGGCGCTGGGCGCGATCCAGATCGAGAACCAGGCGCGGATTTGACACTCCGCCACCGTCCCCGGTCTGGGGACCTCGTTCGGCCGTGGCGGAGCCACGACGTTCCAGCAGGACCTGGCCGAGGCCGACTGCATCGTCATCCAGGGCTCGAACATGGCCGAGTGCCATCCGGTCGGCTTCCAGTGGGTGATGGAGGCCAAGGAACGCGGCGCCACGATCATCCACGTCGACCCCCGCTTCACCCGCACCAGCGCGCTCGCGGACGTCCATGTCCCGCTCCGGGCCGGATCCGACATCGCCTTCCTCGGCGCCCTGATCAACCATGTGCTGAGCAACGACAAGGACTTCCGCGAGTACGTGGTCGCCTACACCAACGCCCCGGCGATCCTGCGCGAGGACTTCGCCGACACCGAGGACCTGGACGGGCTGTTCTCCGGCTACGACCCGGACAGCCGCCACTACGACACCACCAGCTGGATGTACGAGGGCGCGCGGGTCGCGGCCGCGGCCGGCGAGCGGGACCAGTGGCGGACATCGGGGGAGGAGGGCGAGCGGGGCACGGCTGCCGGACACCAGCACGGAGGGCGGGAGGCGCACGAGAGCTCCCGTTCGCAGTCGTACGGCTCCGGCGGCCCCGCCCTGAGCGGGAAGCCGGCCATGGACCCGACGCTGCGACACCCGCGCTGTGTGTACCAGGTGCTCAAGCGCCATTTCGCCCGCTACACACCGGAGTTGGTCGAGGACGTCTGTGGCGTTCCCCGCGAGCTGTTCGCCCAGGTGGCCGAGGCCATCACCACCAACTCGGGACGCGAACGCACCACGGCACTGTGCTACTCCGTCGGCTGGACCCAGCACACCGTCGGGGTGCAGTACATCCGGACCGCGTCCATCCTGCAGACGCTGCTGGGCAACATCGGCCGGCCGGGCGGCGGCATCCTGGCACTGCGCGGGCACGCCAGCATCCAGGGCTCCACGGACGTACCGACGCTGTTCGACCTGCTGCCCGGCTACATCCCCATGCCGCACGCCCATCAGCACCAGGACCTGGACGCGTTCGTGGCCGCGGACGCCGGCACCACCGGCTTCTGGGGCAACATGCGCGCGTACACGGTGAGTCTGCTCAAGGCGTGGTGGGGAGAAGCGGCCACCGAGGAGAACGACTACCGCTTCGACTGGCTGCCCCGTCTGACCGGCGACCACGGCACCTACCAGACCGTGCTCAACCAGCTCTCGGGGCAGTGCAAGGGGTACTTCCTCGTCGGCGAGAACCCCGCGGTCGGCTCGGCCAACGGCAAGCTCCAGCGCCTCGGCCTGGCGAACCTGGACTGGCTGGTGGTGCGCGACCTGCGGCTGATCGAGAGCGCGACCTTCTGGAAGGACGGCCCGGAGATCGAGACCGGTGAGCTGCGCACCGAGGAGATCCCGACGGAGGTGTTCTTCCTGCCGGCCGCGGCGCACACGGAGAAGAACGGCAGCTTCACCAACACCCAGCGGCTGCTGCAGTGGCACCACGCGGCGGTCGAGCCGCCCGGCGACGCCCGCAGCGACCTGTGGTTCTACCACCACCTCGGACGGATCATCAGGGAGAAGCTCGCCGGATCCACCGACCCACGCGACCGCCCCCTGCTCGACCTCACCTGGGACTACCCGACGTCGGGCCCGCTGGCCGAACCGAGCGCCGACGCCGTCCTGGCCGAGATCAACGGGTACGGGCCGGACGGGCAGCCCCTGTCGACGTACACCCAGCTGCGCGACGACGGCTCCACCTCCTGCGGAGTCTGGATCTACTGTGGGGTCCACGCCGACGGGCACAACCATGCGGCGAACCGCCGACCGCGCGACGAACAGAGCCGGGTCGCCCCCGACTGGGGCTGGGCCTGGCCGGCCAACCGCCGCATCCTCTACAACCGGGCGTCGGCCGACCCCGAGGGACGACCGTGGAGCGAACGCAAGCGGTATGTGTGGTGGGACGCCGGACAAGGCCGGTGGACCGGGGACGACATCCCGGACTTCGAGGCCGACAAACCGCCCGACTACCGGCCGCCGCCGGACGCGAGGGCCCAGGACGCCCTGGCCGGCACCGACCCGTTCATCATGCAGAGCGACGGCCGCGCCTGGCTGTTCGCACCGGCCGGACTGGCCGACGGCCCGCTGCCCGCACACTACGAGCCCTACGAGTCGCCGGTGGACAACCCGCTGTACGGCCGGCAGACGAACCCCACGCTCCAGGCCTACGACCACCCGGCCAACCCGTACCACCCGGCAGGCAGCCCGGTGTATCCGTACGTGTTCACCACCTACCGCCTCACCGAGCACCACACGGCCGGCGGCATGAGCCGTACGCTGCCCTATCTGTCCGAGCTGCAGCCGGAGTTCTTCTGCGAGGTCTCCCCGGAACTCGCCACGGAGCGACGCCTGAAGCACCTGGGCTGGGCGACCATCACCACGGCCCGCACGGCGGTCGAGGCGAGAGTGTTGGTGACCGACCGCATCAAATCCCTGCGGATCCGCGGCCGCACCATCCACCAGGTGGGGATCCCCTACCACTGGGGTCCGGACGGGCTGTCCACGGGTGACTCGGCCAACGACCTGCTGTCCGTGGTGCTCGACCCGAACGTACGCATCCAGGAGTGCAAGGCGGCGACCTGCGACATCAGGCCGGGCAGGCGCCCACGTGGCCCGGCGCTCGGCGCCCACGTGGCGGCCTGCCGGCGGCGCGCCGGCCTGCCGGACGACAGCCCGCCGGGCGACGACACCCCACAGGGCCCAGGAGAGGGGCAGCCATGACCACCGCGGACCACAACAGGCTGTCCGGCCCGCTGGCCGACCCCGCCGCGGACGCCGGTTACCCGGACACCCACCCGCCCCGGATGGGATTCTTCACGGACACCTCCGTCTGCATCGGCTGCAAGGCCTGCCAGGTGGCCTGCAAGGAGTGGAACCTGGTCCCGGCGGAGACCGAGGAACTCGACCTGCTGGGGCAGTCGTTCGACAACACGGGCGCGCTGAACGCCAACAACTGGCGGCACGTGGCGTTCATCGAGCAGAAGGTGACACCGGAGCGGCCCCCGGTCGATCTGGGCATGCCGACCGTCGGCCCGCCCGTTCCCGACGCGGAAACCGGCGACGGCCAGGTGCGCTGGCTCATGTCCAGCGATGTGTGCAAGCACTGCACCCACGCCGCCTGCCTGGACGTCTGCCCGACCGGGTCGTTGTTCCGCACCGAGTTCGGGACCGTGGTGGTGCAGGCGGACATCTGCAACGGCTGCGGATACTGCGTGCCGGCCTGCCCGTACGGCGTGATCGACATCCGTCCCGGCGACGGCCGGGCCTTCAAGTGCACGCTGTGCTACGACCGGTTGGGAGCGGGCCGGGAACCGGCCTGCGCCCAGGCGTGCCCGACCGACTCCATCCAGTTCGGCCCGCTGGAGGACCTGCGCGAGCGGGCCGACCGGCGCGTGGCCGAGCTGCACGAGCGCGGAGTGGACCAGGCGCGGCTGTACGGCCGGGATCCGGACGACGGCGTCGGCGGTGACGGCGCGTTCTTCCTTCTGCTGGACGAGCCCGAGGTGTACGGGCTCCCGCCGGACCCGGTGGTCACCACCCGCGACCTGCCGTCGATGTGGCGGCACGCGGCCACGGCCGCCGTCGGTGTGGCCGTGAGCGTGGCGCTGTCCTTCCTGGGACGGGGGACCGTGGAGAGGAGAAAGCCGTGACGGGGAGCGGCGGTGAGCGGGAGCGCCTCATGGTTCCGCGCGCGGAGTTCCGGTCGTACTACGGCCGGCCGATCCTCAAGCGCCCCACATGGAAGGTGCCGGACGTGCCGGCCTATCTGTTCCTCGGAGGAACGGCCGGTGCCTCGGCGACCATGGCGGCGGTGGCCGAACTGACCGGCCGCCGGGAACTGGCCGGAACAGGCCGATGGGTCGCCGCCGCCGCGTCGGTGGCCAGTGTCACCGCACTGGTCCATGACCTCGGCCGACCCGAACGGTTCACGCATATGCTGCGTGTCCTCAAGCCGACCTCACCGCTGTCGGTGGGCTCCTGGATCCTCGCGCCGTTCTCCACGCTCGCCACCGCCTCGGCCGCCTCACTGGCCACCGGACGGCTGCCGAGGCTCGGTCGGCTCGCCGCACTCGGCTCCGGGACGCTGGGGCCCGCGATGTGCACGTACACCGCGGTGCTGCTCTCCGACACCGCGGTGCCGGCGTGGCACGAGGCGTATCCGGAACTGCCGTATGTGTTCGCGGGCAGCGCGCTGACCAGCGCCGCGGGTGCCGCACTGCTCTGGGCACCCGGCGCGGACCACAGGCCGCCGATCCGAATGAGCCTCTTCGGCGTGGGCATGGAACTCGCCGCGATGCGCCGCATCGAGCGGCGGCTCGGACCGGCCGGTGAGCCCTACCTCATGGACCGGCCGGGCCGGCTGCTGACCCTGAGCAAGGCACTGACCGCGGCCGGAGCCGGTCTGTCGCTTCTCGCCGGTCGCCGAACGGCCCGGCTCCTGGCCGGAGGGTCGTACCTGGCAGCGGGACTGTGCACCCGGTTCGGCGTCTTCGCGGCAGGCATCGCGTCCGCCGAGGACCCGGCCTATGTGGTGACCACGCAGCGGCGGCGGCTTGGGCGGGACCGCGATTCGTAGAGTGCAACTCCCTCTCGTGCAGGGCAGGTTGACGGCTGGTTGCAACGTGGCTGAACCCAGCCCCGATGACCTGTGCGCCGAGGATCCGATGCGCCGTCAGTATTGACGTGTGCACGTCCAGTGGCTACGTTGCGACAGTGCTCCGAGTCGGCCGGCCGGGAGCGAGACAACGTTGTCAGGAGACAACGTTGTCACCTCCCGGACTCCGCCGCTTTCCTCTCCACCACCCCAACTGGTCGCCCCCGCTGGGTCTTTCGTCGTCCGTCCAGCTCGGTGTGCTCCCGTGATCCGAACGCATCCCCTCAGGAGGCAGATCGCGATGTTATCGACTCCGGCCGGTGGCCGCCGGCCTGGTACACGCAGACGGCCGTCCCACGGCCGCCCGATCCGCACGGTCCTGGGCGCCGCCGCCGGCGCGGCACTCCTCGGCGCGTACGCGCTACCCACCCCGGTCGCCTGGGCGGCGCAGGCTCGTCCGCCGAAGCTGGTGTCGTCCCCGGCGGACCTGGTCAACCCCTTCATCGGAACGTCGAACGACGCCAATGACTTCCCGGGCGCGGACGTGCCCTTCGGTATGGTCCAGTGGGGTCCTGACACATCGTCACGGCCATCGGGCGGCGGGTACGAGTACAAGGACTCCTCGATCACCGGATTCAGCCTCACCCACATCGCGGGACCGGGCTGCGGTGCGGCGGGTGACATACCGGTGCTGCCCACGGTGGGCGCCGTCAACAACGCGGCCACGGACTCCTTCTCGCACGCCAACGAGTCAGCCACGCCCGGCTTCTACAAGGTGGCCCTGGACAACAAGGTGACCACCGAACTCACCTCCACCACGCGCAGCGGCATGGCGCGATTCACCTTCCCCGCGACCTCCCAGGCCAACCTGATCCTCAAGCTGACCAGCAGTCAGAACAGCGGCACGTCGGCACAGTTCAACGTCGTCTCCGACACCGAGGTCAGCGGTCAGGTCACCAGCGGGAGATTCTGCGGCGCGAGCAACACCTACACCGTCTACTTCGACATGGTCTTCGACCAGCCGTTCACCTCCAGCGGCAGCACGCTCGCCCCCCGGACGACATCGTCCGAGCCCTCCGCCGAACGGGCCGACAAGAACGCCCCGGAGCAGCCGAACAAGCCGCGCCTGCACGGCTCCATGCCGAAACCCCGCGCCCACGACGCGGTGCCCCACGACGTGCCCCCGGGCGCCGCCGCCTCGAACGCGCACGTCACGTTCAACACGAGCGCGAACCAGGTCGTCCAGGCGAAGGTCGGCGTCTCCTACGTCTCGGTGGCGAACGCGGCCGCCAATCGAAGCGCCGAGAACACCGGTTGGAATTTCGACAGTGTCCGCTCCGCGGCGCACAAGGCCTGGGACACGGCACTGGGCAGGGTGCAGATCGGTGGCGGCACCGCCGACCAGCAGAAGATCTTCTACACGGCGCTCTACCACTCACTCCTCCACCCGAACGTCATCAGCGACACCAACGGCCAGTACTACGGCTTCGACGGCAGGACGCACCAGGTCGACGCCGGACACGACGCCGCCTACGCCAACTACTCCGGCTGGGACATCTACCGCTCCCAGGCCCAGCTCGAAGCGCTGGTGAGTCCTCAGGTCGCCTCCGACACCGCCCAGTCGATGACCGACGACTACACCCAGACCGGGATCTTCCCCAAGTGGTCGGAGAACAACGGGGAGTCCTACGTCATGGTCGGCGACCCGGCGGCGGCGATCATCGCCGACTACCACGCCTTCGGCGCGCGTGACTTCGACACCGCGAAGGCACTGACCGGCCTGCTGAAACAGGCGAGCACCGCGAACAACGACCGACCGGGTCTGAACTACCTGGACAACCCGGGTTACGAACCGCACGACGGCAGTTACGGCTGCTGCAACTTCTACGGCCCGGTGGCCACCACCCTGGAGTACGACACCGCGGACTTCGCCCTCTCCGCCTTCGCTGGCGCCCTCGGCGACACCCGGAGCCAGCAGACGTACGCCCATCGCGCGCAGGACTGGCGCAACGTGCTGAACCCGGCCTCCGGCTTCGTCCAGCCCCGCAACGCCAACGGCTCCTGGACGGGCGGCTTCGACCCCACCAGCGGCACGGACATGGTCGAGGCCGACTCGTGGATCTACTCGGGCATGGTGCCCTTCAACGTCGGAGGGCTCGCCACCGCCAAGGGTGGTAACAAGGCGATGGGCGACTACCTCGACACCGTGCTGCGCAGCTACACCGGTGCCAACGGCTACGCCTGGGTCGGCAACGAGCCGAGCATCGAACTCCCCTGGGAATACGACTACATCGGCCAGCCGTACAAGACCCAGGCGACCGTGCGCTCGATCCAGGACCAGATCTGGTCGAACACCCCTGCCGGACTCGCCGACGGCAACGACGACCTCGGCGCGATGAGCGCCTGGTACGTCTGGTCCGCGCTGGGCATGTTCCCCATGACGCCCGGTACGTCGGACCTCGCACTCGGCTCGCCCCTGTTCCCCCAGGCCGTGCTCACCCTGCCCTCCGGCAAGACCCTGACGATCAACGGCGACGGGGCCGGGGACAACGCACCGTACGTTCAGTCCGCGACGTTCAACGGGTCCGCGTGGAACAACGCCTACGCACCCCCGAGCGCGATCACCTCCGGAGGCACGCTCAACTACACGCTCGGCACCAGCCCGAACACCGCCTGGGCCTCGGCCCCGTCGGCCGCCCCGCCCTCCTACCCCGGAGACACAACCGCCCCGCCGAAACCACGGGTGGGTCCGATCAGGTCCGGGGTGACCTCCGCGCAGTGCGTCGACGACGCCAACTCCGGCACCGGGGACCACACCGCGATCCGTCTGTGGACCTGCAACGGCACCTACGCCCAGGACTGGACGATCGCGGCCGACGGCACCCTGCGCACCCTCGGCAAGTGCCTCGACGTGTCCAACAGCGGAACGACCAACGGCACGCTGGTCCAGCTGTACACCTGCAACGGCACCGGTGCCCAAAGGTGGACGATCGGCACCGACGGCTCCTTGACGAACCCCAATTCCGGCCTCTGCCTCGACGACCCCAACTCATCGACCACGGAAGGTACACGACTGCAGATCTACACCTGCAACGGGACCGCCGCGCAGAAGTGGACGCTGCCACCGGCCTGACATCCCCCGCCACCCAGGTGTCGGCACGCCACCCGTCGCCTCGCGGTCCCGTTCTCCGGCGGGGCCGCGAGTCCTGGCGGCTACTTCAGCCCGATGGCCGCGCAGTCCGCCGCGTAGGCCGCGGTGCAGATCTGCCGGACGGTGTAGACGTTGTCCGCGATCACCGTCTCCTTGATCTTGTCCTTGGTGAGGGAGACCACCGGCACGAGCATCGCGGGGATGTGCTTCCGCGTCGGGCTGTCGACCGTGTCGCGAGTCAGCGCGTCGAAGGCGATGTCACGGCCCTGGACCTTGTTCACCGCCATCTCCGCGGCGTAGTTGGCCTCGTCCAGGAACGGCTTGTACACAGTCATGTACTGCTGACCCGCGACGATCCGCTGCACCGCGTCCAGGTTCGCGTCCTGCCCGGTCACCGGCGGGATCTTGGTCGCGCCCGCTTCCTTCAACGCGTCGATGACGGCGGCGGCCATGCCGTCGTTCGCCGAGTAGACGGCGGCGATGCGGTCCACGCCCACCGACTTGATGGCCTGCTTCATGTGCGCCTTGGCGACCGCGGGCGACCACTTGTCGGTGTCGTACTGCTCGACGATGTCGACCTTGCCCTGGAGTTCGCCGAGCGCACCCTTCTTGAACTGCGCGGTGTTCGGGTCGGCGGGGTCGCCGTTCATCATGACGACCTTGCTGTCCGGCCCCTTCGAGGCGAGCGCCTCGGTGATCGCGCGGCCCTGTACCTGGCCGACGAGTTCGTTGTCATGCGAGACGTAGGCGTCGATCGGACCCTGCGCCAGACGGTCGTACGCGATGACGGGTATGCCGGCATCCTTCGACTTCTGCACGTCCGGTGCGATGCGCTTGGCGTCCACGGCGTCCACCAGGATGATGTCGACCTTCTGATCCACCATCTGCTGGAACTGCTGACTCTGCTTGGCCACGCTCGCCCCGGCGTTGGCGTAGAGGACCTTCCCCTTGTCATGCGTGAGAGAGGCGACTTCCTTCTTGATGATGGGGTAGTCGAACTTCTCGAAGCGTGCCGTGTCCCGGTCGGGCAGGAGCAGCCCCACGGTGATGTCATCGCGCGTCGGGGACGCGCCCCCGCCGCCCTCGCCGCTCCCACCGATGGCTCCGCACGCGGAAAGTGAAAGTGCGGAAGAGAAAGCGGTCAGGGCTGTGGCGGTACGGCGCACAGCGGTCCTGCGGCTGGTACTACGAGTATTCACGTCAGGGGGGTGCCTTCCGAACCAGGGAGCATCGTCGCGAACCGAGTGGCCGTTAGCCAAGCGGTGCGCGGTGTGACACGTCAAGATGTTGTCGTAACAAATTCACCGCGGTGCCCGGCTACCGTTCGGTTGCCGGTCACGCCGGCGCACGCCACGGAGCTCGTCGCGCTACGGCACGAGCACGATCTTTCCCTTCGCCGCCGACACTTCGAGCAGCTCATGAGCACGACGGGCGTCGGACAGGGGGAGGCGCTCGGCCACGACCGGCTGGATCGCGCCACGCCGCACCAGGTCGAGCAGTGTGCGGAAGTCCTCTTGGAACCACTCTCGGTATCGCGGTCCTCCACCCACGGGAAACGCCGGTGGGCGAGTGGCCACGGGAAGCACTTGGCGGCCCTCGCGGAGCTTCTGGATCCGGTAGGCGCGCACCCGGCGGCGGGGCGAGAGCAGGCCCCACAGAGCGACGGCCGCAGTGGCTCCGTACCACTCGATCCACCCCCGTCGGCTCGTGCGCCCGCGTGCGAGCATCGCGTAGTGGCCGAACACGACAAGCCGTCCGCCGGGGCGCAACGCACGGAAGGAGCGCAGGGAGAGCACGCCCCCGAGCCCGTCGAGGACGACGTCCACGCCCTTTCCCGGAAGCTCGCGCACCCGGGCCAGGAAGTCCTCGTTGCGGTAGTCGATGGCGACAGCACCGTGCCGTTCGACCGCGGCGCGGTCGCGTGCCGAAGCGGTTCCGTAGAGCCCAAGCCCGCTCAGCGCTCCGAGTTCGAGGACCGCGGTGCCCACCCTGCCGGCGGCGCCGTGCACCAGCACCGTCTCCCCGCGCTTCACCCGTGCCATCCGGTAAAGCAGCTGGTAGGCGGTCACATAGGTGAGGACGAGGCTGACGACCTGCGCCGGGTCGAGGTCGTCCGGCACCTCGACCGTGTTCGCCTCCAGCAGGCAGACGCATTCCGCGTACGCGCCCCACACCGTGAGCGCCGCCACGCGGTCTCCCGTGCGCAGCCGTGTGCAGCCCGGGCCGAGCTCCTCGACGACTCCGACGAGCTCGTAACCCGGCGTGAACGGCGGCTTCGGCACCCCGAGATACGTCCCGGCACGCAGTTGGGCATCCGTGAACGACACTCCCGCGGCCAGCACCCTTACGCGCACCTCGCCCGGTCCCGGGACGGGGACATCCTCTTCCACCACGCGCAAGGCCTCGGGGCCGCCGAAGTGATCGACGACGACGCGCTTCACCACTTCAGCCTATGCAGCCCGCACCATCAGCGCATGTCGCGCAACGACCTCGGCGCCGCACAGGGCCGATGCCGGTCACACGTACGGTGCGCGCTGCATGTGTCCCGAAGTCAGGGGAGCGGCGTTGAGCTCGCGCACCAGCTGCGGGGTGAGCAGTTCGCCCACGCGGTCGGCGAGGACGGCCATCTCATAGCCGATCAGGCCGACGTCACACCCCTCCGTGGCGAGGACGCCGAGGCAGCTGCCGTCGCGGACGCGACCGACCATGAGGAAGCCTCCGAACATTTCGATCATGACGAGCTTCATACCGTGGAAGCCGTGTGCGGTCGCCGCGTTCTGGGCGAGGCTGGTGATGCCGGAGACGACGGCGGCCAGGTGGTCGGCGCGGTCCCGGTCGAGGCTCTCCGAGGCGGCCATGAGCAGCCCGTCGGAGGAGACTGCGACGGCTGCCGTGACGCCGTCGGCGGTGCGTACGAATTCCGAGATGAGCCACCCGAAATTCTGGACGGCGGTGGTCACGATGACGCTCCTTGTGTACTTCGGGTCTCGGCACGGGCGACACCTGCCCGAAAGCCGTTGAGCAGGGAGGAGACAGCGGGCCTGGCGGACGGGGGTGTGCTGGAGGAGCCCTGTGCGGGGGCGAGCAGCCGCCCGGGGAGGGCAAGGAGGGCGGACAGTCCGCCGCCGCTGGTGTCGAAGAGGTGGACTTGGACGCCTTCACCGAGGCGGTGGGCGAGTCGGCCGACGACGAGGTGGCCGAGGAACCGGGTGGGCGCGGCGAGGAAGGCTTCCTCGCCGCTGTCGCAGAGGCGGGCGTTGGCACGTTCCTTGTCGGCTTCGGACATCCCGATGCCGTGGTCGACGACGGCGAAGCAGTAGGTGTCGTCCTCGGTGTCGTACCAGCCGTGCACCTCGACCGGTTCGTTCGGCGGCGAGAAAGTCAGCCCGTTCTCGATGAGTTCGGCCAGGAGGTGGGCGACATCGGCAACGGCGTGCCCGCGCACCCGCACCGGTTCCACGGTCGCGATCAGGACCCGCCGGTAGTGCTCCACCTCGGCGACGGCGGACTGGACGACTTCCAGGCCGTCGGCGGGCGCCGCCGTGGGCCGCGGCGGATTCTGCCCGACCAGGACCAGCAGGCTCTCGGCGTTGCGTCGCATACGGGTGGCGAGGTGGTCGAGCTCGAAGAGTTCGGCGAGCGCGTCCGGGTCCAGTTCCTGCCGCTCCAGACGGGTGATGAGGCTGAGCTGACGACGTACGAGGTTCTGATTGCGGCGGCCGAGATTGGCGAGCGACTCGGTGGTGTTACGGCGTAGGCCGGCCTGCTGAGCGGCAAGTTGGAGCGCGGTGAGTTCCACCTGGCGCAAGGACGTTGCGACTTCGGCGATCTCGGCCGCGCCGCTCAGCAGCGGCGCGTCGGGGTCGTCCGGCACGTCGGCTGTCGGAAGCGACTCGCCGTGCTCCTGCGGGGCTTGCTGGATACGGGCGACGGTAGCGGGGAGCCGGTGCCGTGCCACGTCGTGGGCGGCCTCTGCGAGGGCGCCGAGCGGGCGGGTGAGGGAGCGGGAAGCGAACGCGGCGAGGCCCGCGAGCAGGGCGGCGATGAACGCGCCTGCGAGGAGATAGACGGCGAGGCCGGTTTCGGCGTCGTGGCTGAGCCGTTCGGCCCGGTGACGTGCGTCGTCCCCGATCGACTGCTGCACGGCGTACAGATCGTCGACGAGTGTGGTCATCGCATCCCACCAGGCACCGGCGTCGGCGTCGGCGGGCAGTGCGGAGCCGTCTGCGGCGCCTTCCGCGCGGCTCTCGTAGGCGGTCGAGCGTTGGGCCTCCGCGGTGCGGAAAGCCTTGTTCAGAGCCGCGCGCTGAGGTGCGGTGGCGTACTGCTGGAAGCGGGCGAGAGCGGCGATGCGCGTGGCCCGTATCTCGGTGAAGGTGAGGTACTCGCGACCGTGAAAGCCACGGGCGGCGAACACGCCGTTGAGGAAGCCGCGTTCGAGAGCGACTGACTCCTTGGCAGCGGCGAGTTCCCGCAACGCCGCGAGTGCGTCGCGCAGTTGACGATCGGCACCGGTCGCGGTCTCTGTGACCGGGTCGACGGAGTCGAGGGCGTCGATGGCGTTGGTGTAGAAGGTCAGAGTCGCGGCCCGGTCCGCTGTGCCCGTCTCCGTCCTGTTCGTTTGCGTGGTGGGCGCTTCCGTGCTGCCCCTGTCGACGGCCGCCCGGATGCCGTCGAGGCGCTGCAAGTGCCGCTGGATGACTGCCTCGACGGTGCCTTCGCCGCGCATTCCGTGAAGCGCTGTGTCAACGCGCTCGCGGGTGGCGGCGAGCGCGGGGCGGAACTCCCTCTCCCCTCCCAGCAGACCATTGCTCAGGCCGCGTTCGCGCTGCAGCTGGTGTACGAGAGCCTGGATGCGCAAGCTGAGGCCCACTTCGGAACGGGTCGCCCGGGCATCACCGAGGGCCTCGGCGCGCCCCTGCACGGCGAGCCCGGCCACCGCCAGCAGCAGACAGATCGGGACCGTGATGACAACCGCCACACGGCCCCGGACACTTCGCCAGCCAGGCATCGGCCGCCGCCCCTGAGCTGTTCCGGCGGTGCGGCGGTGCCCTGAACTGCCCTTGCCCGAATCGCCCTTGCCGACGGCGCCAAGCCTGCTGAGCGCCGACCGTAACGGTGTGCACACGTTCATGACCACGAAGCTAGTCCGACCGCCGTAGCAGCCGGTTTCCGACCTGTAAGGCTGCGTGGGAGATTCAATTGCACCGCCCTCACACCCAGGATCACGGGACTGTGACTGTGATGGTGCGGGCCGACAGAAAAGGAGTTGCCTGCGGGCGGCACCCTCGACCACGATCGCCCGCATGGATCTGTAACGACTGCCATGTACCCACAGTCAACCTGTCGCGCGATCGACCTCGGAGCCTGACGACTCGGCCCCCGAGGCGGCAACCGTGCCCTCGTGTGCATCCGACAGATCCCAGGAGCCGCGGCCTGGCCCGCGAGAGCTCCCGCTGAGCCAGAAATCAACCACATCCATGAATATCGACCGCAAGGCCCGGTGGGCCGTGCGTCAGTGCGCCCTGCCCATGATCGTGCGCCCCTGCCTGAACTGCTCGGGCACACGTCACCGTCCGTCGGGCAAGATCCGCGTCAACGCGAACGGCAAGCTCCTCGACGTCTGGCTGCTCCTGCACTGCGCGGTGTGCGCCCGGACCTCGAAGGTGCCCGTCCACGAACGCGTCCACGTGTCGTCGCTGGAGCCCGCTCGCCGGGTGGCGTACGAGACCAACGACACGGCCACGGTGCGGGAACTCGCGATGAGTGCGTCGCTCGCCGCGAAGAACGGATACCACCTCGACTGGACCGGCACCTGGGACCTGGAGACCGACACGCCCTTCTGCGCACTCCACGACCCGACACCGCTCAAGGTACTGATCAGCTTCGAGCTGCCTGCGCCGGTCCGTGTCGAACGACTGCTCATGCTCGGGCTGGGCATCAGCCGTACTGAGGTACGGCGCATGATCGCGGACGGCCGAATCCACCTGCCGTTGGCTCCAGGCGCCAAGGCGAATCACGGCTTCGAGCTCATCGTTGACCGATCCGTTTCCGCCGGGAAGGGGACAAGCCATCGGACTGATCGAAGCTGAGGGAGGGCAACCAGTGCCGGCACTGGGCGGACTGGAGGAGACGGGCCGATAGCTCAGCCGCCACCCACAGATCCGCTTCACCGCGGCCACCACCGGCCCGGCCAACCTGCTCGTGCTGTCGCGTCGGCCGACCTCAATGCGCTCTACCACTTCATGAGCGACACCATGTCCCGGTGTCGAGCTGCTCCAAGACGGCCTGTCCCGCCGCACGGTGCTCGGCGGCCCCAGCCGGATCCGTCTCGTCGAGCACGATCGCGATGCCTTCGTGGGCCAGCGCTTCCGCGTACCGGTTTCCCAGCTTCGGGGCCAGCTCCAGTGCCTGCCGGTGCAGCCGCAGGGCCTCTTCGGGCAGGCCCGCCAGCCGGCAGGTCTCGCCGTAGCCGTTGAGAAAATGGATCTTCCAGTGCTCCTCGAACAGCTCGTCCAGCAGCGCGAACGCCTCGCGATGGCTGGCCAGTGCCTCCTCGTACCGGCCCATCTGCCGCAGCGCGACACCCAGGCAGTTGAGGCACCACGCCTGGTTGTGCAGGTGCCCGTCGTCGCGGGACAGCGCCAGCGCCCGGTGCAGGTGCTGCGCCGCCTCGTCGGGGTTCTCGGGAGCGATGGCGACGCCGAGCGTGATCCGGGCCGTCAGAGCGGGTGGCCACGTGGGGTCGGTGTGCGGGATGCCCAGCACCTCCCGAGCCCGCCGAGCCGCCTCCTCACGGTGTCCCAGTTGCAGCATCGCCCAGGCCTCCGAGGCGGCCGCGTGGGCGGCCTCTGTCGGACAACCGGCCTTCTCGTACAGCCTGGTTGCCAGCCGGAAGAGTTCGAGCGGCTCCTCGACGTGCCCCGCGTCCCAGCTCAGATAGCCGCGCCGTACGGCGAGTTCGGCCTCCGCCCGCGCGTCCCCCGTCTGGGACACCCGGAGTCCGGCCGCCTCGTACGAGGACGCGGCCTCCGCCATCCGGCCCGCGTTGTACCGTGCGAAGCCCAGATCGCTGTGGGCCTCGGCCAGTTGCAGTGGATCGCCCAGGCGCTCGGCGGCGGCAAGCGACCGCTCGAACAGGACGTTGAGATGGGTCGTGCCGCAGCGCCGCGCGAAGTAGGCCCGCAAGAAGCGTGGCAGCTCGCACACATGCACATCGGCCCCGACCGCGGCTGCCGTCTCGAACGCAGCCATCAGGTTGCCGTACTCCGTCACGAGCCAGGCGAAGGCCGCGTTCCTGTCCGTGAAGCGCGGCAGCTCGGCCGGGGGCCGGCCCGCGGAGACCGTGCGACCGGACGACAGGAACGGCATCGCGGCATCGGCGGCGGCCGCCGCGTGCACGTAGTAGTCGAGCACCCGGCCCGACGCCCGCTCCCGCTCGGCCGCCGAGTCCTGTTCCGCCGCGGCCCGGCGCGCATGCTGGTGCACCAGGTCGTGCAGCCGGTAGCGGCCCGCCGTCGGCTGCTGGACGAGGTGCGCGTCGAGCAGATCCTCCAGCATCCCCCGGGCGCCGCGCAGCGGTACGTCCGCCAGGGCCGCCGCCACGTACTCGTCGAAGGACTCGCCGGGGAGCAGGCCCAGCATCCGGAAGAGGCGTGCCTGGGACCGGTTCAGCTGCCGGACCGACATGGCGAGCGCGGTGTCGAACTCGCTCGTGCCCTCGGCCATCCGCTCCACAAGGATGCCCACGGTCCAGCCCGGCCGGTGCCGCAGCCGTGCCGCGGCCAGCCGCAGGGCCAGCGGCAGATGGCCGCACAGCCGCAGGACCTCGGCGGCGGACTCCGGATCGCGGGCCAGCCTGCCCTCGGGGCCGCCCGGGTCGCCGCTGGCGCGAACCAGCAGCTCCGCGCTCTCCCGCGGGCTCAGCACGTCGAGCGAGACCGGGGGGACCTCGTCCAGGCCGAGGAGCCGGTTCCGGCTGGTGATCAGGGCGACGGAGTCGCCGGCGCCGGGCAGCAGCGGGCGGACCTGGTCGGCGTCCGCGGCGTTGTCGAGGACCACGACGACCCGCCGGCGGGCCAGTTCCGACCGCCAGCAGGCAGCCAGTTGCTCGATGCCCGCCTGTGGGACCCTTTCTGACGGCACGTCGAGTGCGCCGAGCAGCATCCGCAGCGCGGAGTCGGGGTCGAGCGGGGGCCGGCCCTCGGTGAACCCGTGCAGATCCACGTACAGCTGGGCGTCCGGGAAGTCGGCGGCGAGCCGATGCGCCGCGTGCACCGCCAGACAGGTCTTGCCGACGCCCGCCATACCGTCGACGGAGACCGCCCGATGGCTGTCGATCGCGGCGAACACGGCGGCGAGCCGCTCCTCGCGTCCGGTGAAGTCGGGCACGTCGCGCGGCAGATCGTTGCGGGGGAGCGTCCGAACCTGGCGGCTGCTCTTCGGGGGCGCCGGCAACGGGCTCGAGGTCCGTTCCCACAGCGGACGCAGCGGGCGGGGGTCGCGCTTGACGAGGCGGCACAGGGCGACGACCGCGGGCCAGGGCGGCACAGTCTGCCCGTTGAGGTAGCGCGACAGTGACGAGGAGCTGAGGCCGGCGTCCCGCGCCAGAGCCCGTACGCCGAGCCCGGACAGCTCCTGAAGCAGGCGCAGCCGGGCCGCCAGCTCGTCCTGTGGTTCGGCTTTCGCCGTCCGTTCCCGCGCGTCCATGGTTCCCCCGCCTTTCCGTCGTCCCGTCGCGGCAGAAGTCTTCCCAGCCAACTCGCCGCTGGTCAAGGCCGTTTCAGCTGTCCCACGGTGTCCCACCGCCGTGGTCGCGGCGGACGGGCTCGGCTGTCATGGAGTCACGCCCCGGGGAACGGGGCGCCGACCCGGAAGAGGAGCAGACCGAGATGCAGTCCCGTATGCGTAACCCCGCCGTCGTACTGTCCGGTGCGATGCAGCCCATCCAGGAGATCCTCAAGGCCGCGCACTGCGGTGGAGTGGACGGGCAGACGCTGGAGCTGGTCCATCTGCGCGTCAGCCAGATCAACGGCTGCAGCGCCTGCGTCGACGGCGGTGCCAAGACGGCCCGCAAGGCCGGAGTGAGCGACGAGCGGCTGGCCACGGTCGCCGCCTGGCGGGAGGCCCCGTACTTCACCGAGGAGGAGCGGGCGGCCCTCGCGCTGGCCGAGGCCGCGACACGGCTGGCCGACCGTCCCGACCCGGTGAGTGACGAGGTCTGGGACACGGCCGCCACCTACTTCGACGAGAAGCAGCTGGCCGCGATCGTCCTGATGATCGGCGTCACCAACCTGTTCAACCGGCTCAACGCCACGACCCGCCAGATCGCCGGCGCGTGGGGATGACCCGGGCCGCGGCACCTCTCCAGCACGAAGACATACCCATCCGACCCGCTCAACGTGAGGAAACCGCTGTGAAGGACGTACAGAAGACCACCAGGAGCACGGCCGTTGCTGCCCACAGGCCGTCCGAGGGATTCACGGACGAGGAGCGGGCGGCGATGAAGGAGCGGGCGAAGGAGCTGAAGTCGTCCGCGCGCCGCGGATCGCGTGCGGACAAGGCGGCCGAGGACGAGGCCGCGGTGCTCGCGAAGATCGCCGAGATGCAGGACTCGGACCGGGCCATGGCCGAACGGATCCACGCCGTCATCAAGGCGAGCACACCGGAACTCGCGCCGAAGCTCTGGTACGGGATGCCGGCATACGCCAAGGACGGCAAGGTCGTCTGCTTCTTCCAGAGCGCACAGAAGTTCAACGCGAGGTACGCGACGTTCGGCTTCAGCGACAAGGCGAACCTCGACGAAGGCGCCATGTGGCCGGCCTCCTACGCGCTGAAGGAGCTGACCGCCGCGGACGAGGCGAGGATCGGCGAGCTGGTGAAGAAGGCGGTGAACTGAGGCGACCACCACGCCGGAATGGCAGGGCCCAAGCAGCTCATGGGCGAGGACCACCAGCCCTGGCTCCTCGAAGACGCGGAGAGCCTCGGGCGTCACCCCCAAAGCCCCGGCACGGACGACCTCGTCCTGACCGGCCTGGACGACTGCGAAGGCCCGCCCGAGGGCCACCGGGGCGCGGTCCGGGTGCACGACGAGTATCGATGGCTCGGCTCGTGCCGGGAGTTCGCCCGCGTCCTGCCGCCCGAGCGGGACGCATCCCCGCTCGTCCTGCGGGGGCTCGCACCAAGTGAACAGCTGCGGCAGGCACTGTCGAAGGGCACCCGGCGTGCGTTGGACCTGGAGCAGGCAGCCCTGGAGATACGGGACGACCGGGGCGAGTCGCTCACCGAAACGCTGCTGTGGACCAAAGTCAGCGCCTGGCGACCCTCGGCCGTCAGGACCGATCTGATCGACCTGGAGCTGGACGGAAAGCTCTTCACGCCCGTCCCGGAATACGTACGGCCCCTGTGGGAGCAGTGGTTCGCCGGGCCGCCGGACACCCCCGGCGCCTGGGCCGGCCTCGACACCCGGCAGCGGTGGGCCTGGCTCGACCTCGTCCGGGACAGGGCCTGCCGGCGCGCGCACCGCGACCGGCCGAGCGGCCACGCCTACGAGCTCGACGGCCGGCACATCACCGATGTCCCCGGCCTCTACCTGGCACTCGGTGAAGCGGTGAACGGCCCGGGCGGCTACTTCGGCGGCTGTCCGGCCGCTGTCGACGACTGCTTGCGCGGCACCTTCGGCTACACCGCCCCCGGGGCCCTGCTCTGGAGCGATGCCGCGATCGTGCGCGAACACCTCTCCCGAATCCTGACGGCAGACGGCCGGCCCTACGACCTGTTCACCGAGACCCTCGATGCCCTGACCCGAGGCGGTATGCACATCACTCTGAGGTGATGTGCATGCGACGCATGGTTGCTTTGTGGTGAAGCTGAGCGGGAAGTCCAAGCAGATCCGACGGCTCGTGTCGGCCGGGTTCGGCCGGTTGGCGGGGGAGTGCCGGCCGGTTGGCGGGTCGGTTCCGGACACCCGCCGGATGTTGCACGGGGCGCCTTCCACCCGACCCTGGAGCTCATGAGTGGTCGGTCCCGGGACATGCCCTGATCGTCCTGGACCTACCGTCCGGGCCAAGGAGGAGGTCCGTCCTATGACGATCCGCCTGACGTTTCTCTGTGCGCCCGGCGGTGACGCCACCCTGGACGCACTCCTCGGTGACGCTCCCCTGAACGAGCGCGACCTGCGTGCGGCAGGCGCCGCCCGGGCAGCGCTCCCTCCCCACGGGCCGGCCCTGCGGGGGCCCTCGCTGCGCTGCTTGCAGACCGCCGACGCCCTCGGCCTGACGGCAGCGTCCGAGCCGGCGCTACGCGACTTCGACCTCGGCCAGTGGAGCGGCCGTACCGTCGACGACATCGCCGCAACCGACCCGCACGGTCTGACCGCCTGGTTCACGGACCCGGATGCCGCACCACACGGCGGTGAGTCCGTACGACAGCTCTGCCGCCGTACAGCGAACTGGCTGAGCGGTGTGGCGCCGGGCACGGGCCGAACCGTGGCCGTCACCGAAGCAGCCGTTGTCCGGGCCGCCCTCATCCACGCCCTGGCCGTACCGGCGCGGGCCTTCTGGTACCTCGCCGTGCCGCCTCTGTCCGCGATCTCCCTCACCCGGCGAGGCGGCTGCTGGGACGTCCGCCTCGACCGCCTCGATCGAGCGAGCCGGCGATGGGTGCTCTCGCCAGCAGGGACTCCGCCGCACCCCGTCGGCGAGCTGCTCTCGCCCGTCCACCTGGCCGACGGGAATCGACCGGGATCGGTTCGGGAAACGCTCTTCGTCAGCTGTGGGTAGACCGAGGCTGCCGACGAACAGAAGTAGCGCCGTACGCTGACCCCGCGCTGTCGGCGGACGGGACAAGCCTCGCCGGGCGGGCGCCGACAGCGGGCGAGGGAGGCGCGCATGGGCGGGGCGACACCCCCGGGGACGGTCCTGGTCGTGGACGACGACGCGGCCATCCGGCGATCGCTGGAGCGCGGGCTGCGGCTGAGCGGCTTCGCCGTCCGCACCGCGCCCGACGGGCCCGGCGCGCTCGCCGCCGTCGCGGACGGTCCGCCCGACGTGCTGGTCCTCGATGTGTCGATGCCCGGCATGAGCGGCATCGAGGTGTGCGCGCGGCTGCGCGCCGACGGCCGGGATCTGCCGGTGCTCATGCTTTCCGCGCTCGACGAGACCGGCGACCGGATAGCCGGGCTGCAGGCCGGGGGCGACGACTACCTGGTCAAGCCGTTCGCCCTGCAGGAACTGGTGCTGCGGTTGCGCGCGCTGCTGCGCCGACGGCCGCCCGCCGTCCCGGAACAGGTGTTGCGGGTGGCGGACCTGCTGATCGACCCCGCCGCCCGCACCGTACGACGGGGCGGACGGCCGCTGGACCTCACACGACGCGAATTCGAGTTGCTGGAGGTCCTGGCCCGCAACGCCGGGCTCGTCCTCAACCGTGACCAACTGCTGGAGCGGGTGTGGGGCTACGACTTCGACGTGCGCAGCGATGCCGTCGACACCTTCGTCAGCTATCTGCGGCG
Source organism: Streptomyces sp. HUAS 15-9 (assembly GCF_025642155.1). Classification (NCBI taxonomy): domain Bacteria; kingdom Bacillati; phylum Actinomycetota; class Actinomycetes; order Kitasatosporales; family Streptomycetaceae; genus Streptomyces; species Streptomyces qianjiangensis. The sequence continues at coordinate 8,451,455 of NZ_CP106798.1, forward strand.
CAAGCTGGAGGCCGACGGCGCACCGCGGCTGATCCAGACCGTGCGTGGGGTCGGCTTCGTGCTGCGGGAGGAGTCGTGAGGCTGTCGGCCCGGATCGGACTCGCGGTCTGCTGCACCGTTCCGCTGCTGGTGCTGGCCTCCGGGTGGCTGCTGCTCCAACTCGTCGCCCGCGATCTGCACCGCGCCGAGGACGATCATCTACGGGAACGGGCGGCGGCCGTCGTGCCCGACGCCAAGGCGCTGCTGCGGGCCGGGGCGGCCGACCGGCCCAAGGCGGCGGACACCCGTGAACGTGCCCTCTACAGCGCGGCGCTCGACGTGGGCGTACGGGTGGTGGGACCGGACGGCACCTTCAGCGGAGGGCCCCAGCCCGGCCCCGACGTACGGCTGCCCGCGCGCACCGGCACGCCGGTCACCGTGCGCGCCGACGGCGACAGCTGGCGGGTGCTGGGTCGCCGGGTACGTACGCCGCTCGCCTCCGGCACGCTGTGGGTGTTCGCACCGGACACCGCCGACCGGGGCCAGCAGCGGCTGGTCCGGCGCCGGGTGCTGGTCACCACTCTGCTCGCGGCGCCCCTGTCCGGCCTGCTGGCCTGGGGCGTGTCCGCGAGCGCCGCCGCGCCGCTGCGGAGGCTGACCCGCGGCACCGCGGGACTGGACCCGCGTACCGACCGTGCCCGGCCGCCACTGGAGCGGTCCGGAGTCACCGAGGTCGACGAACTGGCCGCCACCGTGCGTAACGTGCTGGCCCGCTACGACGAGCAGGCCGCCCGCACCGGCGAGGCACTGGACACGGCCCGCTCCTTCTCGTCGGCCGCCGCCCACGAACTGCGCACTCCGCTGATGAGCATGGGCACCAACCTGGACATCCTGGCCGACCACCCCGAACTCCCCGAGGCGGACCGCACGGAAGCCGTCGCGGACCTGCGCCGTGAGCACGGCCGGCTGCTGGGCCTGCTGGTGATGCTGCGCGACCTCGGGCGCGGGGACCTGGTGGAGGCGGAGGCGTTCCGCACCGCCGACCTGACGGAGATCGCGGAGGCAGCCGTCGCCGACACCCGGAGCCGCGCGCCCGGCGCGCGGATCGAGTTGGACGCACCGGCGGGCATCGCCGTACGCGGCTGGGAACCAGGGCTGCGGCTGCTGCTGGACAATCTGCTGGCCAACGCCGTGGCTCACGGAGCCGACGCGCAGGGGTGCGTGAGCGTGTCGGTCGGCATGCGGCGCGTGGGGGAGTGGATCGTACTCACGGTGGACGACGGTGGTCCCGGGGTGCCGGAGCCGGACCGGGAGCGGATCTTCGAACGGTTCCGGCGCGGCCCGGCCAGCGCCGGCTCCGGGCTCGGCCTCACGCTGGTGGCCCAGCAGACCGCGCTGCACCGGGGCACCGTCACCGTCAGCGACGCGCCGGGTGGCACGGGGGCGCGCTTCGAGGTGCGGCTGCCGGCCGCGGCGGGTGAACTGCCCGACCGCCGTGACTGGTTGATCGGAACCGCCGGGACATACCGGTCACAGAGTTTCCCCAAAGAGCACTTCTAGCCTGCCGTGGGACGGGCGGCCGAGCGGTCCGTCCGGGAACGGAGGCATGTGATGGACATCCGGCGAAGGCGCCGCACCCTGCTGGCAGGACTGGCCACGGCCGCGCTCCTCGCGGCCGGCACCGGCGCGGCCGCGGCCGACAGCTCCCCCGCACCGGCACCGACCGGCGACGGAGCGAAGGCGCTGTGCAAGCGGGTGCCGAAGATCGACCGGCGGATCGAGCGGGCGCTGAAACGGCTGGACGCCGGGGTCGGTACCCGGGGTTCGGTGGCGCGGCTGGAGCGACGCGTGGACAACGCCAAGAAGGTGGGCCACACCGAGATCGCCACGTTTCTCGAGGACCGGCTGAAGACCCGTAAGGCGCTGGTGCCGACGCTCAAGCAGCGGCAGCAGGACCTCGCCGACGTCAGGACGTGGTGCCAGGACAACAACGGCGGCAGGGCGGCGAGTTGATGCGCGCAAAGGACACGGCGATATCGATCGCCCTCCTGGCCGCACTGGCCGTCGGCTGCTCCGGACACGACGGGGCATCGCCGAAGACACCCGCGGCCACGCCGTCGGGCTACTCACAGATGCAGCAGAAGGTCGACGCGGCCGAGTCCGCCGCCGCCGCGGCCGACCGGGACGCGGCCTCGGACACGGACCGCTGAACCGAGGGGGGAGACGGCGGAACGCGGCCGGGCGGCGACCCGAGCGGTCACCGCCCGGTGCCCCACCGATGGGCCCGGTCTCCCTCCACCCCTTCGCGGCCGTCAGCCGAGGTCCCCGAAGAGGGCAGCCAGGAGTACACCGGACGTGAGGAAGACGAGGGTCAGCGTCGCCATCGCGGCCTTCTGTTCCCGGGTCACCTCGGCTCGAGGCATGGTCATTCCGGTGCCGGCCGGGGCGGTCGCGGCCGTCGGCTCACTGATCGGCTCGCCGCCCTCGCCCAGCACACGTACCGTTCCCATCCCGTGCTTGAGGTGGTTGCTCACCAGCCAGACGTTCACGGGATAGGCGAACGCCAGACCGGCCGGCACGGCCAGGGAGAACGTCGTCCAGAAGCGCACACCGGCGGCGTCGTGGGTGCCCGGCACATGGCTCCGGATGATGACGATCACGGCCACCATGGCGCCCATCACGCAGTTCATCGAGAGCCACTCCGCGAACACCGTCGAACGGACGGCTCGCAGATAGCTGCCACCGAGCATGTCGCGCATGAAGAGGGCCTGGAAGACGAGCAGTCCGAAGCCGAAGCCCACGATGTACTCGGTCAGGCTGTCGGCCCAGGCCGGAAGGCCGATCACGGAGGTGATGACGGCCGCCAGAACGATGCCCGTGGCGTCGCCCGCCACACAGTGGATGGTCGATCCGAAGGCCTGCTTCCACAGGGGCGCCACGAACTTCTCGTGGGTCCCCGGCCGGGGTTCCTTGCAGGAGAGCACATAGAGCGCGGCGCCGACCGGTCCGATGTAGAGGGTCACCAGGACCCAGCCCCACTTCATGACCGTGAGTTCGGGGTTCTTGGTGAACGCGTCGAACGCGACATGGACGGTGGACAGTGCGACCAGGAAGAACCAGACGTACATGAGGGTGTCGGCGGTGGTCCCGCTCACGCCGACACTGGTCGCAAGCATGTCCACTGTGCCCTCCACCCCGCTCGCCCAGCCACCGCGGTATCGCTCTCTCGTGACAGGCCATGATGTGGCAGGGTGCTTCCGCCGGGCGGTCCGACGGACCTCGCCGCGTCCTTCGGGGTGGTTGCTTTCACCCCGGTGGAGGCAGCGCAGCGTGTGTCCCGTACGGCTACTTCGTGCGCAGCATGAGGGCCTGGCGGGTGTTGTCCCCGTAGACGCCGACCTCGTCCCCGCGGATGCCGTACCGCTGCTGGAAGCGGGCGACGGCCTGGCGGACCTTGGTGTCGTACCGGCCGTTGATCGCGCCGCGGTCGTAGATCTGCGGGATCTGGAGCAGACGTACCTGCAACTCGTACACGCCATGGCCGCTGTCGCCCGGACGCAGGACACCCGTGCCGGGAATCTCGGGCAGTGGCGCGGTGCTGCCGGGCTCCGGCTGGTCCGGTTGGTCCGGTTGTCCCAGGGATGCGGGTGGCGCCGTCGACGCCGTGTGCTCGTTGGTGAGCAGGGAGGAGACGAGGAGCACGCCGCTCACGGCGCCCAGTCCGAAAACTCCGGCGACGCGGGCGTGCCGCGGGTCGATGGACCGCCGGTGCTTGCGGCCCGGTTTCTGCGGAGGCGGGTGGACCGGGGCAGGGGGCACGGGCGCCGCGGGAGTCGGGGCGGCGGACCGGGCCGCGGGTGGAGCCCAGTGTCGAGGCGTGGGGGTGGGGGTGCCACCCGCGGATGACTCGCTTCTGCGGACGGTGTCTCGCTGCGGACGAACCCGGGGAGTGAAGAACGGCGAGGTCTCCCCGTGCCCCCCGTACTCCGGGGTGGGTGGCTCCGTAGCCTCCTGTGGCGAAGCCGCCTTTGGACCCCTGCCGCGTGCCCACAACGGCTCCACCGCAGCGGCTTCCAAGGCCCCGGGCGCGTGACCGGGCGCGTGCCCGGGAAGGTCGCCGCCTTCGGCCGCTGTGCCCTGGTGACGCTCCCGCTCCATCGCATGGAGGTCGGCGCGCGCGGCGTCCAGCGCCTCCAGAACCGCCCGGAAGGAAGCCCGGATGTCCTGCGCCGGGTCCGCCCCGGACGCGAGGGCTCGCCGCGGCTCGGCGTCGTTGAATGCCATGGGCAGTTCTCCTCGGTCGACGTCTGTGGCATGCCACGTCGGGACACCCGTTCTTGTGCAGCGATACGCAGGCCGGTCCGCCTTGTCTCAATCAGGCGCCGGGAGTTGAGGCCTTCGGTGCCTCGACCACGTACCGCGCGCGCCACTGAGGCAGGCCGTCGTGGGGGTACAGGCGACTGGCGGACTTGGGAGGATTGACGAGCCGTCATATCGGCAGGCGACCGCGTGCGGTGGCTTCCGTCGATTTCGCCGCGTGAGTCCTTAAGGTAATCACGCAGGCCATTGATCGACAAGCGGTGGGGGACGGTCCGGGGCGCGACGACGGCGTCGAAGCCTTTTCGTAACCGGTGTTTAACGCCGGACCCTTGCGCTCGACGGCGCCGACCGCAAAGGTATCGCACCAAACCTTTGATTAGGCGGAGAGCGGTACGTCGGATCCACCGGCGGCCACCAGAGCCCGAGGAGGCCCCTATGCCCACCGACAAGTCAGTGACGGAGCCGGAGCGCGAGAAGGTTCTGTCCGGAGACGCTCAACGCCTTCACGAACTCGGCTACGCCCAGGAACTGGCGCGTTCGATGTCGGCGTTCTCGAACTTCGCCATCTCGTTCACCATCATCTCCGTCCTCTCCGGATGTCTGACGCTGTACGGCTTCGGCATGGTCACCGGCGGCCCGGCGATGATCACTTGGGGCTGGCCGCTGGTCGGCGTGATGACCCTCTTCGTGGGCCTGGCCATGGCCGAGGTCTGCTCCAGCTACCCGACGGCAGGCGGTCTGTACTACTGGGCGGCCAAGCTCGCTCCGTCCCACGGCGCGGCCTGGTCCTGGTTCACCGGCTGGTTCAACTTCCTCGGCCAGGTCGCGGTGACCGCGGGCATCGACTTCGGCGCGGCCTTCTTCCTCAACGCGCTGCTCGACCTGCAGTTCGGCTTCTCCGCCACCCCCGGGCACACCATCCTGCTCTTCGGGATCGTGCTGGCCGTTCACGGCGCGCTGAACACCTTCGGCGTCAAACTCGTCTCCTTCCTCGGCAACGTCAGCGTGTGGTGGCACATCCTCGGCGTGCTGATCATCGTCGGCGCGCTCGTGATCTTCCCCTCGAAGCACCAGTCGGCGGACTTCGTCTTCACTCACTTCGTCAACGGCACCGGCTGGGGCTCCAGCCTCTACGTCGGACTCCTCGGCCTGCTGCTGGCCCAGTACACCTTCACCGGCTACGACGCCTCGGCGCACATGACCGAGGAGACCCACAACGCGGCCGAGGCCGGACCGCGCGGCATCGTGATGTCGATCCTGGTCTCCCTCGTCGCCGGCTGGGTCCTCCTGCTCGGCATCACCTTCGCCATCCAGAGCTACGACGGCGCCCTGACCAGCTCGACCGGCGTCCCCCCGGCGCAGATCTTCATCGACGCCCTCGGCGAGACCGGTGGCAAGCTGCTGCTGCTCATCGCGATCGGCGCCCAGTTCTTCTGCGGCATGTCCTCGGTCACCGCGAACTCCCGCATGATCTACGCCTTCTCCCGGGACGGCGCACTGCCCGGCTCGCAGGTGTGGCACAGCATCAACAAGCGGACCAAGACCCCCACCAACGCGGTCTGGCTGGCGGCGGGCGGCGCCTTCGTCCTCGGTCTGCCCTATCTGTGGAACGCCACCGCGTACGCGGCCGTCACCTCGATCGCCGTCATCGGCCTGTACATCGCCTACGTCATGCCCGTCTTCCTGCGGCTGCTCCAGGGCGACAACTTCGAGCGCGGGCCCTGGCACCTGGGCCGCTGGAGCCGGCTCGTCGGCGTCATCGCCGTCGCCTGGACGCTGATCATCACCGTCCTGTTCATGCTGCCCACGGCCAGCCCTGTCACCGGCAAGAACTTCAACTACACCCCGATCGCCGTCCTCATCGTCCTCGGCTTCGCCGGAGTGTGGTGGCTGGTCTCGGCGCGCAACTGGTTCAAGGGCCCGAAGGTCCAGGGCACCGCCGAAGAGCTGGCGGCGATCGAGCACGAACTCGAGTTCTGAGCCGGAACGCCGGAGCGCTGGGGCCTGCCTGCGGCAGGAAGGCGTGACGGACGGCGACCACCGGTCGGCGCGGTGCCCCTGTCGCGTATCGCTCCGCCTGCCCCCGGCGACCGGGGGCAGGCCGCGTCCGCGGCGACGAGGACGGATGGCCTCGTCGCCGCGGACGACCCGGGCACCGACGCATGTGCCGTTCATCGCACGTGCCGGTCATCGTCCGTCGTCGATCCGCTCGGCGAGAAGCATCGCCGTGTCGTCGGCCAGGTTGCCCCCCGTGTGCTCGAGCAGTCCCTGGTGGATGCGGTCCAGGAGATCCGACGGGCCGCACGGGTGCGCCGCTTCCACGGCCTCGGGCAGGGCGAAGAACACGTTGTCGGGGCTTCGGGCCTCGATCACGCCGTCGGTGTACAGCAGCAGACGATCACCGGGCACAAACGGAAAGCTCTCGACCGGCGGAGGAGAATCGGTGATGAACTCCTCCATGCCCAGAGGCGGCAGCTCCGTGCTGGTCTTCAGTGCCTCGACCTTGCCGTCGCGCACCACCAGTGGTGGCGGATGGCCGCGATTCACCACCTGAACCTCGAAGCTGTCGGTCACCTCTGCCACGACCGCGGTGACGAAATCCTCGGCCCGATACTTCGCGTCGTCCTGACCGACTGCCGTAGGTCCGGCGGACTCCCGCTCGATCGCCGCCGCGCAGTGGTTCACCACCTCCGCCAGATCAGCCTCGTAGTGCGCGGCCTCCCGGAAGGCACCCAGTACGGCCGCTACCAGACGTACCGCGGGCAGGCCCTTGCCACGGACATCACCCACGATCATCCGCACCCCGAACCGCGTCTGCGTGGCCTCGTACAGATCACCGCCGATCTGCGCCCCAGTCTCCGCCGCGAGGTACATGCTGGCCATCCTCACCGGACCCAGCCGGTCAGGCACACCCCTCAGGAGGACCCGCTGCGCGGCCTCGGCGATCCGGCGAACCTGGGCGAGCTCGATCCGCCTGCGCGTCCGCATGGCGTTGCTCACGGCGACACTGGCCCCCGACACGATGAGCAGGGACGCGAGGTTGGTGTAGACCTGGCCACCCCAGCTGTGGTGGAGGCCGGCCGTGATCAGGGTGACGACGCAGGCGCCGGCCGCTACCGAAAGGATGCCCTTCGGGCCCCATGTCAGCGAAGCCAGGGCCGGTGTCGCGGTGAGGAAGGTGCCGGTCACCACGGTGTGTGCGGGGGAGAGCTCGATGACCAGCGCCAACGGTACGATCATGAACGGAGCCCACCGTCCGAGCATGAACAGGACCCGGCCATGACCGCCCGCCTCCGATGGACCGGATGAGCGGAAGAGCGGCCGCATAGGTACAGCCTGACGCACCGAAGTCGAGTGTTCCACTCGCTCGAGGAGCCGAGCTCACGGCAGCAGTCGGCGTTCCTTCGCGGCCGCCACCGCACCCGCGCGGGTGTCGACACCGAGTTTGTCGTAGATGCGGCGCAGGTGGGTCTTGACCGTGGCCTCGCTGAGAACGCCCCCACCTCCCAGTTGGCCGACCGTCTTCAGCGGACCCCGAACCTGAAGGACATCCCCGGCACCCTGTTCCTGGCAGGCGCTGCCCCGTCACCGACGGCAACGCACCGATCGCCGGCATCGGTGTCGCAGGCGCTCCGTCCGGGGCGCTGGACGAGAAGTTCGCGCAGGCGGGGGCGAACGCGGTGGGCCGCCGCCAGGGGGTGTCGTTCGGATTATCCCGGCGTCGCGGGCCTCGTGAGGTCGTCCGCCATCTGCTGGGCCCAGCGGCGACGGGCTCGCCGCACATCGTCCCCCACGGCCCCTGGCCCCCAGAGGCATTCCTCGTAGACCGGCGCCAGGTCGGCCGGGTCGTCCAGGGCGGTCAACGTGTCGCTGATCGCTTGATGCAGTTCCAGGTCGGAGTACAGCGACGTGTGGTCGAGGCTGCTCAGGTACAGCGCGGCGACATGCGCCGAGTCCTGGTCGGGGTGTCGGCCGTGGGAGGTCATGCAGTCCCTCCTCATGGTGGAGGATGCGCGAACGGACTTTGAGGTATCGCAGGTGGGGCCGCGTTCCGTAACGCGCACCGTGTCACAGTCCGGTGGTTGTGGCTAGGTTGTTGGTGGATTGTGTTCGTATTGTGCACGGGCTGTTCGCCAGGCTTGTGGTTCATGTCACTCAAGGCCCTGTGAACTCTTCGCGCCTCCCGTGCCACTCACCCACAGAAAGCGGTGCCCGGGCGACCCCCCGGGTTCAACCACTGGAGGGGTGACACCATGGGACGGGCGACGGCTCCCACTCGCCGGCGCGGTCGAAGGACACGATCCACGGGTTCTCGGTTCATCGAGCTGGTAGCTGCCTGCGCGGTGTTCCTGTCAGGCTGCGGCGGGACCGATTTGACCGGGGCGAGGCCCCAGCAGGGAACCAGACCTGCCTCCGCGGCCCCCACGCCCGCCACGGGTACCTGCCTCGACCGGATCGGCTCGCAGATGTCGCCCGCCCAGAAGGTGGGCCAGTTGTTCGTGGCAGGAGTGCGTGTCAGGCCGGGCAGTGAACGGACCATGGCGGGGAGTCTGACCGCCCTGGGCAACCACCACGTCGGCTCGGTGATCCTCATGGGACCGAGTGGTGCCGGCACGTCGGCGATCAAGGCCGTGACGGAGCGTGTGGGTCTGCTCGGCCAGACCGTCGGAGAGAACCGCGTCGCCCCTCTGGTCTCGACCGACCAGGAAGGCGGCCAGGTGCAGCCGCTGCGCGGGCCCGGCTTCACCGACATCCCGCCCGCCCTCGCCCAGGGCGACTGGAGCGAGCAGCAACTGCGCCGGCAGGCGGCACGATGGGCGGCCGAACTGCGCGGAGCGGGCATCGACCTCGACCTGGCCCCGGTCGCCGACGTCGTCTCCTCGGACATGGGACGGGCCAATGGCCCCATCGGTCGCTACGACCGTCAGTTCGGCCACACCGCCGAAGCCGTTTCCGGCCACAGCGCCGCGTTCATCAAGGGGTTCCGGCAGGCGGGCGTGCTGACCACCCTCAAGCACTTCCCCGGCCTCGGCGGTGTTCGCGCCAACACCGACACGACTCCGCAGGTCACGGATACCGCAGTGGGCCGCGATTCCCGTGACCTCACCGTCTATCGCGAGGGCATAGCGGCCGGCGCCCGGTTCGTCATGGTCTCCCTGGCGACGTACACCCGTATCGATCCGGCGCGGCAGGCGGTCTTCTCGCCCATCGTCATCGAGGACGCGTTGCGCAAGGACCTCGGATTCGACGGCGTCGTCATCTCGGACGACCTGGGGAACGCGGCCGCGGTGCAGTCCATGCCTCCGTCCCGGCGCGCTCTGGCCTTCCTCCGCGCCGGTGGGGACCTCGTGCTGACCGTGAATCCCGACCACATCCCCGCGATGACATCCGCGGTCCTGGACGCCGAACGCGATCAGCCGGCACTACGGGCCCACGTCGAGGCGAGCGTACGGCGAATCCTGGCGGCCAAGCAGGCAGCCGGCCTCATTCACTGCGCGGACTGAACCGGCTACCCATGGTGGTCTCGCGGATGACTTCCCCGTCCGCCCCGCCCTTGTGGGAGAACCATCGTTCTCGCTACTGTGTCGTAACTGGAGAACGCACGTTCTCATCGAGTCGAGTGCTTGACCAAAGGAATGGCATGACACACGAACCGCGCCGTCCGTTCCCTCCGTTCACCCGTGAGTCCGCGGTGGAGAAGGTCCGGCTGGCGGAGGACGGCTGGAACTCCCGCGACCCGGAGAAGGTCGCCCTCGCCTACACCGTGGACTCCCAGTGGCGAAACCGCGCGGAGTTCCCCACCGGCCACGACGAGATCGTCTCCTTCCTCACCCGGAAGTGGCACCGGGAGCTCGACTACCGCCTCATCAAGGAGCTTTGGGCCTACGACGGCAGCCGCATCGCGGTGCGGTTCGCCTACGAGTACCACGACGACTCGGGCAACTGGTTCCGCGCCTACGGCAACGAGAACTGGGAATTCGGTGACGACGGGCTGATGCATCACCGTTACGCCTCCATCAACGAACTGCCCATCAAGGAGTCGGAGCGCTTGTTCCACTGGCCCCTGGGGCGGCGGCCCGACGGTCATCCGGGCCTGAGCGACCTGGGTCTGTAGAAGTGGAACGCGAAGAGGCCGAGAAGCGAGTTCTCGACGCGGCCGAGGAACTGTTCTACGGCCAGGGCATCCGGGCTGTGGGGATGGACGCGATACGGTCCGCCTCAGGCGTCCCGCTGAAGCGCCTCTACCAGCTCTTCCCCTCCAAGGACGCCCTGATCGAGGCCTACCTGCGACGGCGGGACGCGCGTTGGCTCAGTGAGCTGGCCCGGTATGTGGAGACCACTGAATCGCCGACCCAGCGCATCCTGGCGGTGTTCGACTGGTTGTCCCGCTGGTTCAGCGAGCCGGGCTTCCGTGGCTGCGGATTCATCAACTCCTTCGGGGAGATGGGGGCGACGTCCCCCGCCGTGGCCGGCATGGCGAAGGCCCACAAGCAGGCGTTCCGGCACTACGTCGCCGACTTGGTGGCCGCTGCGGAAGTACCCGACCGGCTCACCGACCACCTCGTTCTTCTCGCCGAGGGCGCGATGACCACGGCAGCCATCCATGGTTCCCCCGAGCCCGCCCGCCAGGCCAAGGACGCCGCGCGCACCTTGCTGCAGACCTCTACCCGGCCGCGTCCGGGCCGGGGAGCATGATCCACCGGGAGACGACGAAGGTCACCGGAATCGCCGCCATGGACGCCAGGAGCGGGGCGAACCGGTTTCCGGCGTGCAGGACGCCGACGATCACATACACACCCGCCGTGGTGATCAGGAAATTGGCCGCGTTCGTCAGGGGAAACATCAGGAATTTCCGCCAGGTCGGCCGAGTCCGGTACGTGAAGCGTGCATTCAGGAAGAAGGACCCGGTCATACTGAGCAGGAATGCAAGGACATGGGCACCGAGATAAGGCAGGGGATTGAGGAAGAGCAAGTAAAGACCGTAGTACGTGGCCGTGTTGATCAGGCCGACCGCGGCGAAGGTGAGTATCTGCCTCGGCACGGCGCGCGGTGTCGCGATGCGCATCAGGGAATGAGGTCCTTCGTCCGTTCCACGTTGGTCGCCTTCACCAGGAAGTGCGGCCGCCCCTTCACCTCGTAGTAGATCCGGCCCGTGTACTCCCCGATGACCCCGAGCATGATCATCTGGACGCCCGCCAAGGCCGTGACGGCGGTGATGATCGTGACATAGCCGGGTGTCTCCACGCCGTTGACGAGCGCAGCGCCCACGATCCAGGCCGTGTACAGGCCCGCACACAACAGAAGTCCCATACCGAGATAGAGGGCGGCCCGCAGCGGTCGGTTGTTGAAGGACAGCAGTCCGTCGAGTCCGTAGTTGAGCAGACCGCGGAAGGTCCATGAGCTGCGGCCGTGTTCGCGTGCGGCGTTCTCGTACTCGAAGGTGGTGCTGGGGAACCCCACCCAGGCGAACAGGCCCTTGGAGAAGCGGTTGTACTCGGTGAGGGCCAGGACCGCGTCCACCACGCGACGCGACAGCAGCCGGAAGTCGCCTACGCCGTCCATGAGTTCCACGTCGACGAGACGGTTGATGAGCCGGTAGTACAGGCGGGCGGTGACGGTACGGGTGATCGGGTCGCCGTTCCTGGTGCGCCGGGCGATGACCTGGTCGTAGCCCTGTTCCCGCAGATCCACCATGCGTTTGATCAGTTCCGGTGGATGCTGGAGGTCCGAGTCCATGACGACCACCGAGTCTCCCGAGGCGTGCCGCAGACCGGCGAGCAGCGCCGCCTCCTTGCCGAAGTTGCGGCTGAAGGAGACGTACCGCACGCGCGAGTCGCGATCGGCCAGCCGCTTCAGGGCGCCGAGGGTGCGGTCACGGCTCCCGTCGTCGACGTACACGAACTCCATGTCGTGGCCGAGCGGCAGCAGTTCCTCCGCGACCTTCTGGACCTCGTCGTGGAAGCGCTCGATGACGTCTTCTTCGTTGTAGCAGGGTGCGACGATCGAGATGAGCATGGTTCTCCCCCTATGGCACGGTCTCGGAGCGCCGGTTATGCGCTCGTGAGGTCGAAAGGTCGTGTGGTCGTCGGTGGCGCGGTGGCACGCCGGCGGCGGACGGCGGCGAGGGCTCCCAGGAGGGTCAGCGTCGCCAGCGAGGCACCTGAGACCGCCGCGCCCAGCCGCAGGCCGGGCGGGTGGAACGTGCAGGTGAGGCTGGTCGAGGAGCCGTCGAGGGGCACGGCGATGAGGCCGTAGTACTCCCGGGCGGGCACGGCGGCCGCGTCGCCCGTGGCGCAGCGCCAGCCGGCGATCCGGGGAGCCGCCACGACCGCGGTTCCCCTGCTGCCCGCGGGGAGTTGGGCCCGGATGGTGCCGTCGGAGACGGTCACCTCGCTGGCGCCGGTGGTCCTGAGCCGTTCGACGGCGGTGCGCAGCCGGGAGGTGTCCAGGCAGCCGACCGCGTCGTCCGGGACGAGGCTCGTCCGGTCGGGGGAGAGATCGATCCGCAGGCGTCCGGAAGCGGGCACTGTGCCGAGCCGCTGCATGGCGGCGATCTTGGTGACCGGGTGGTCCGAGCGGAACCGCCCGGTCAGGCCGTGGGCCGGGTCACCGGCCAGGCGCGCGGAGCCCGAGAAGTGCGGTGCCCACAGGTACACCTCGTTGCCGGCCGGACAGTTGGCCGTGATCGTCGGCTGTCGTGCGGCGGTACCGGCGGGCGGGGCACCGAGTCGCAGTCCGGGCCGTGTGTCGTCGCTGCGGTCCGATGTCCTCCCGGCGCTGGTGCGCACGGTGAGGCGGGGCACGGTGTAGACCCGGCTGCCCAGCAGCAACTCCTGGTTGCGGTACGGCGACGAGCCGAAGGCGTCGACGTCGGTGCGGCCGTGAGTGCCGGGCGGTCGCACCGTGACCAGGGGCGGCACCTCCTGCCGGGACACGGTCGTGCGGCTGCCGTCCTGCGGGAACCAGTTCTGGTGCGGGTCCGGCGGGGAGTGCACCCGCGCGCCGACGGAGAAGATCGCGTCCGTGACGGCGTTGTCCAGGCTCTGCAGGTTGCGGCCGCGCGAGGTCCAGCCGTCCCCGAGGGCGGTGAGCGTGCGGCTGAGCACGTCGGAGGTGAGACTGCTGTAGTACTGGGCGCCCTGGCCGCCCACCTCCAGCGGATCGTTGCCGACGGTCTGCTCCCGGCCCGGCTCGGTGCGGTACCGGGGCCAGCCGTCGGCGTCGGCGATCGCGTCCGACTGCCGCTGCTGGCGTGCGCCCCAGGGGGCGTAGTCGTCCATGTGGGCGAGCCGCAGCCGCGTGGCCACGGCGGAGGTGGCGGCCGCCTCGCCGAACTGCCCACCGAGGAGCAGGGCCACCGCGAGCGTGGCGAGGGCGGTGCGGCGTCCGCCGTCCGTGCGGCCCAGCAGGGCCAGTCCGGCGAGCGCGGCCAGGGCGGCGAGCAGCGCGAGCGGCAACGTGAAGGCGCGGCGCGTCAGTTCGCTCGCGCTCGCGGCGGCCATGATGAGCGTGAGCAGTCCCGCTGCCGCTGCCAGCGCGCGTCGGTCGGGTGGGCCGTACGAGAGCGAGGTCCACGCCGCGATCACCAGCAGTGCGCACAGCACGAAGGTCTGGCGGTACGTGCTGCCCTGAGGGGTGGCGAAGGCGTGCCACACCAGATGGGTCGGCCCCCACTGCATCGACAGCGTCACGACCGCCACCAGCAGCGTCCACCCCGTGCGCACCCGCCCCGGAACCGCTCGGTGGAAGGGCAGGGCGAGGGCGAGCAGCAGCGCCGTGCTGCCCACGTACACGGCCGGACTGCTGAAGCTGTACGTCGTCGGCAGCAGGCGGGCCAGCAGGTCCTCGGCCGGCAGCGGCACGAACTGCCTGACCCGGCCCGGAAAGGCGTGCCTGGTCCCGAAGTACACGACCGTCACCAGCGGTGCGGCCAGTCCGACGCCGAGTGCCACGGTCAGGCCTGCCCGCCCGGCTGCCGCGAACCGCCGCCGACGCGGGAGACAGGAGAGCCACAGCCGGAGCAGCAGCACCAGACCGGCGCCGAGGGTGGCCATGTACGCGGTGTAGAAGTTGGCGATCCAGGCGACCGCCACGACCAGCACCCCGAGGGCCGGGCGCCGTCCGCTCAGCGCCCACTCACCGACCAGGCACAGCAGCGGCAGGGCGATGAGTCCGTCGAGCCACATGGGGTTGTACGCGCCCATGGCCACACTCCAGCCGCACAGGGCGTAGGAGGCGCCGAGCAGTCCAGCCGCCCACCAGCGGCCGGGGCGAAGGGCGAGCAGCAGCCAGGCCATGGCCGCGCCGGCGGAGGCGGTCTTCAGCACGGTGATCACGTAGACCGCGAGGTCGATCTCGTCCCTCGGGAACACCGCGACGAGCAGCGCGAACGGGCTGCTGACGTACGTACCGACGTCGGGCAGGAAGCTGGAGCCGAATCCTGATTGCCAGTTGACCAGGAGAGCGCCGTCGGCCCGTCCGTGCAGCAGGTCCCACAGGTGTGCGTGGAAGGGTACGTACTGGTTGCCCAGGTCGTTGACGTTACGGGTGCGAGGCCCGAAGGGGTAGCTGCGCGCGATGGCGTCGGCGGCGCACGACGCGAGGACGGTGAGGGCCGCCGCGAGCAGCGCCGCGGCCTGTGCCGGTCCTGCCGTCGGGCGTGGCAGCCGGGGCCACGGACGGCGCTCGTGCGCATGGCCGTCCGGCGGATCTGCGGGCGGCGCGGATGTGGCCTCCGGCGCCGGGCGGGTCGTCGGTTTCACATCCTGTTCCTGTACGGCCGACGGCGTGCGTTCCTGTGAGGAGTGCCACAGGAAATGGCGATGGGCAGGATCGGGTGATGCATTCTTGGCAGGCCCCCAGGGGAAGTGGGACGCAGAGCGTCTCGTCCGGGGGCGTCACTCCCCGTGCCTTATGTGATTCGCAGTCTTAGACGGGCCATGTTTCCGAATGGTTGTGCCTCGTCTGGAAATTGAGAGTGTGTACTGCAATTCCGTTCCCGGGGGTGCAGGAAAGCGCGGTGAACGCCAGGGAAACGGAAATTGTCAAAGGAGTGATTCAACGGTGAATGATATGGCGGGCGGGCGAGTGCCCATCACGGTCAGGATTGCGTGCCCGCGCCCCGTACCACCACGACCGGACAGTGCGCGTGATGCAGCACGGCCTGGCTGACCGACCCCAGCAACAACCCGGCGAAGCCGCCGCGTCCCCGAGCCCCGACCACCACCAGTTGGGCGGACCGGCTCGCCTCGATCAGGGCTTCTCGTGTCCGGCCGTGTACGACCTTGTGCTCCACCGCCACATCCGGGTACCGCTCGTGACGGCCGGCCAGCGCCGCTGAGAGGAGGGTCTCCTCCTCCTGGCCGAGTGCTCCCGGCGGGTTCGCGTACGGCATCGACGCGACCTGCGGGGTGGGCAGCGGCGCATTCCACGTGGTCCAGGCGTGCAGTGCCACCAAGGGCGCCGTGCGCAAGGCGGCCTCGGCGAAGGCGAAGTCCACCGCTTCCGCACCCGCGGCGGAGCCGTCGACACCCAGCAGGATCGGACCGTCGGTGTGGGCTTCCTGCCGTACCACCAGTACCGGGCAGCGACCGTGTGCCGCCAGATGCACCGCTGTCGAGCCCACCAGGAGCCCGACGAACCCGCCCATGCCTCGGGACCCGACGACCACGAGGTCGGCGGCACGCGACTGCGCCTCCAGTACCGTCAACGGCTCACCCATCACCACCGTGTGCGACACCTCCACGCCCGGTGCCGCTGTTCTGGCGTGCTCCACCGCCTCGGTCACCAGGCGGTCGACCATGTTCCGGATCCCGCCTTCCGGCGGACCCAGGGGTGACGGACCCAGGGGTACATGCATCGCGGGCCAGAGAAAGGCGTGCACCACCTTGAGCGCCGCTCTCCTCAGCCGTGCCTCCCGCGCCGCCGCCTCCACCGCGGCAAGACTCGACGCCGACCCGTCCACGCCCACGACCACCAGACCACCCACGGTGCCTCCTGCGTCCGAACGCTCTGCCTCCCCTTTCAGAATCACCCCGGCGACGGCTTGCTGCCACGGGATGGTGATTTCCATGGCAGCGGAGTAAACGCGCGGTCCCCAAGGCTGCAATGAGCCTTGGGGACCGTATTGGGGGGACTCGGAGAGTGTCAGCCTCGCAGGCGGTAACTGTTTGCGAAGCCGGAGGGATTGCAGACGTTCAATTGGTTGGACACCTGGTCGTAGGTCCACCCTGCGGGAACGTTGCACGCCCAAAGGCCATTCACGGGTGTGCGAAGGTGGTAGCTGTTTGCGAAGCCGGAGGGGTTGCAGACGTTCAATTGGTTTGCGACTCGATCGTAGGTGAGGCTGCCGTTGGGGAGGGAACAAGCCCAGATGTTGTTCTGCCCGACTCGCATGCGGTAGCTGTTGGCGAACCCGGACGAGTTGCAGACGTTCAGCTGGTTACTGGCCTGGTCGTAGGTGTAGCCGGGCAGGACGTAGCACACCCAGATGTTGTCTTGGGGTGCGCGCAAATGATAGTAAGAATGGAAGCCGGATCCACAAGTATTCAGCTGACTCGTCACGCGGTCGTAGGTGTATCCCGCCGGCACGGAACAGGCCCAGGTGTTGTCCAGTCCGGTCTGCCCGGTCTGCGCGGCGGTTGCGGTTGCCGTAAGGCCGCCGGATAAACCCAGCAGCAGTGCCAGCACCGCGAATGCGCGTGTGCCTGCATGTGCCAGAGAACGGAATCTGAATCGCATGGAAGACTCTCCTCCGGAAAGCGTGATCTGCTGACGCTGGATGCTGCTGCCGTTCGGGACATTACTAGCTCTCACCGGAAAAGCATGAGCTCATTTCAGCCTCGAAAGGTCGCCGTTCCGGTGGCTTGATAGCACTATCTCGCCCGGCACCACTGGATGAGTGAGGTAGCTCCCGTGGCGGAGGTGGATCATCCGTATGGATGACTTCTCCACGTCGTGGTCCGGTCACGATGGAGTCATGGCGACCAAGCTGTCTGTGGACGATGTAACCCGCCTTCGGCCGGGCGCCTGGCCGGGGCTCGCTGCTGCGGTGTGGGGGCTCCTGTTCGCGGTGCCCAGTTTCGCCTGGGCGATGGGGAGTACCTTCGGCGCGCGGACGACGGTGTCGCCGTCCCTGGTGAAGCTCGCCGATGACCGGGTGGCGTGGTTCATGGCCGTCCTGTGGGTGACCGGTCTCCTGAAGGTCTTCGGGGCCCTGATCGGTATCGGCCTGACACATCGGCGGGGCACCTGGACCGGCCGTCTCATGGTGTTCTGTGGTGGCGGTGCGGCGGTGCTGCTCGCCTGGCACGGTTGTCTCTTCGTTGCCCATGGAGTGCTGGTCGAACTCGGGACCCGCTCTGTCGCGCCCGGCCTGGTCGGGCTGACCCGCTGGTATCTCTGCCTGTGGGGACCGTGGTTCATCGTCGGCGGTCTGGCTTTCGCCGTCGCCACCACGCGGTACGTCCGCCGACTGGATGCCCGGGGGGAGACGCGACTCTACGGTGCTGTGGGGGCGCTCGGTGCGTTGCTCCTGTCCTTGGCGTCGCTGATCACCGGGGTTGGTTGATGACCGTCGGATCCCGACGAGCAGCAGTCAAGGTCGCGGGGGTGGGGCCGTCGGGGCGGACGGTGATGCCGTACACCGCCTTCGTGGGGGTGGAGGAGAAGACCGGGATGTGGACCGGCAGCAGGTGTTCGAGGAGCACGGTCGATTCGCGGAGCGCGAATTGCAGTCCGAGGCAGGCGCGCGGACCGATGCCGAACGGGTAGTAGGCGCCCGGGTGGGTGGGGCGGTCGTCCGGGGTGATGAAGCGCCGGGGGGTGAAGTGCTCCGGGTCCGGCCACAGTTCGGGATCGCGGTGCGTGAGGTAGGGGCAGACCAGGATGTCGGTGCCCGCTTCGACGGCATGGCCGGCGAGGGTGTCGTCCTCGGTGGCATGGCGGGGCAGGATCCAGGCGGACGGGTAGAGGCGGAGTGTCTCGTGGACCAGAGCCTGGATGGCCTGGCGGCGTTGGGGCGAGCCGTCGCAGCCGGCGGCGAGAGCTTGTTCGCGGGCGGCGGGATGCTGATCGAGGAGCAGGTAGAGCCAGGTCAGGGTGGTGGCGGTGGTCTCGTGTCCGGCCACGAGCAACGTGACCAACTCGTCGCGGATCAGCCGGTCGGTGTACTCGGGGCGCTCGGTGGCGGCGTCGGTCAGGACGCGCAGCAGGCCCGGTCCGTCGGGGCCCGCCGCCCCGCCCCGGGCGGCCTCGATGGCGTGCCGGGCGACCGCGTCGATCCGGGCGAGATCGGCGGCGACGGCGTCCTGGGCGTCGGTGACGTCGGCGGGAAGAGTCGGGAGGGCCGCCGCCACCACCGCTACGGCGGTCAGTTCGCGCTCGGTGCCCTCGTCGAGGGGGTGCCCGGTGAGAGAGCGCCAGATGGCGTCCAGGGCGAAGCGGCGCATCTCCTGCCCGACATCGAAGGTCTGCCCGCTGCGCGCGTACTCGCTCCAGCGGCCGGCGGTGGTCCGGGCGGCCTCGGTGATGCGCCGTTCGTAACGGCGCATCCCGGTACCGGTGAACTGGGACTGCAGCAAACGGCGTTGCCGCTTCCACGCCGCACCGGTGGCCGCGAGAACACCGTCGCCGATCAGCACACGGGCGCGGTGGGAGCGCTTGACGTACCGCTCCGGGTGCCGGGCTAGTACGTGCTGGACCGCCTGCGGGTCGGTGACAAGTACCGTGGGAGCCGGCCCGAGCCGGAACGCGGCGATACCGCCGAACCGTTCGCGGACCTGGGACAGCAGCCCGACCAGTTCGCCTCCGCCCGAACGCCAACGCTCCACGAGCCCGGGCTCGGCTTCGGGAACCGGCCGCCCCGTACGGGGAACGTGCGGAAGAGGGCCGGGACTTGCTTCGGTCTCCACATCACCGACTGTACGTGAGGAGGAACGCTTGGTGACAGTCCGCCCCGCCCTGCCCTGCCCCGGCCCGTCGTGGCATTCAGCCTTTTCCGTATCTGTCTCAATCGCTTACGCCCACCGTCATAAAAAATTGCCACCGTGCGATTTTAGGAGCCTGTTGGGCGACGTGTTGTTTCGGCGGAGTTGCCGAAGTCGGAGTGGCGCAGGTCAGAAAGGTGACACCCCGGAAGATTGCGGTCACACCTACCTGACCTGTGTGTTCCCTCTCACGCCGTGTCATGTTTGACAGGGGCATCTACCTCTTTCCCGATGCTCCCGTCGTTCCCTTGAGGCTTTGACAACCCGGTCCACCCGTTCTTATTGTCGGCGGGTATTCGGGGCTCCAGTGTCGTGGCTCCAGAGATTGATTCCCCAGGGATTGATTTCCCCGGCATCCATCTCCCCCTTTCGCTTGTGCGTCACCTTCGTCTGAACGAAATCCCGTACATGGTTCGGCCTGCCGTCCCGGTGATCCCGGGTGCGAAGGCCGACGCAGAGGAGGAAAGCACCCACATGACTACAGCCGTGACGACGCGGACCATCGTGGACCTGCTGCGCGACGCCGCCCGGGACAACGCGGAGTCCGGGCTTCGCTACCCCCGGAGCGCGGACGACCGCGACGCACCCCTGCAGAGCCATCCCGAACTTCTCGACGCGGCCCGCTCGGTCCTCGTCGGCCTGCGGGAACACGGTCTCGCGCCCGGGGACAAGGTCGTCCTGCTGCTGGAGAAACCACGGGAGTTCCTCACCGCGTTCTGGGCCTGCCAGCTCGGCGGGTTCATACCCTGCCCGATGGCCGCACTCGGCGGCGACCCGGAGCGCTGGGCCGCCCAGCTCACCCATGTCGACACCCTTCTCGACCATCCGCTGGTCGTCACCAGCGCCACGCTCGCCGCCGGACTCCCGGCGGCCCAGGGTCTGTCCGTCGTTCCCCTGGAGGAGCTGCGCGTCGAGAGGCTCGCCGACTCCTTCCACGAGGCCGATCCCAAGGACACCGCCGTCCTCGTGCTGACCTCGGGCTCGACCGGCAACTCCAAGGCGGTGATGCTCAGCCATGCCAATCTGCTCGCGTCCATGGCCGCCAAGAACGGCTACCACCGGCTGACGGCCGAAGACACCAGCCTCAACTGGGTCTCCTTCGACCACGTCGCCGCGCTCCTCGAATGCCATCTGCTGCCGCTGTCCACGGGCAGCACCCAGGTGCACGTCGAGGCGCCCGTGGTGCTTCAGGAGCCGCTGAACTTCCTACGGATCATCTCCCGCTTCGGCGTCACCATGACCTTCACCCCCAACTTCCTGCTCGGGCTGATCAATCCACAGGCGGACCGGCTCGACGAGGAGGAGGGGGACGGGATCAACCTGTCCCGGCTGCGGCACATCATCAGCGGCGGCGAGGCCGTCGTACGCACCACCGGCGAGACCTTCCTCAGCCGCTTCGCCCCCTACGGGCTGCGCGCCGACGCCCTGTGGCCCGCTTTCGGCATGTCCGAGACCTGCGCGGGCAGCATCTACTCCACCGACTTCCCCGCCGCCGACCAGGGGCAGGAGTTCGCCAACCTGGGCCGGCCCGTCGAGGGGCTGAGTATCCGGGTCGCCGATGAGGAGCACCGTGAGCTGCCCGCGGGCCAGGTGGGCGAGCTGCAGCTCAACGGGCCGATGATCACGGCCGGTTACTACAACAACGAGCAGGCCACCCAGGATGCCTTCACCCCCGACGGCTGGTTCCGCAGCGGTGACCTCGGGCGGATCGACGACGGCAGGCTCGCCCTGGTCGGCCGCAGCAAGGACAGCGTCATCGTCAATGGCGTCAACTACTTCAGCCATGACATCGAGACCCTTCTCGAAGGCCTCGACGACGTCGCCCGCTCCTATGTCGCCGCTTTCCCGACCCGCGCCCCCGGCAGCGACACCGAGCAGCTCGTCATCGCCTTCCGGCCGGAGTGCGCCGACGGCGACGAACTCGCGCTGTACCGGGTGCTCAGCGCGATACGCAGCACCGTCGTCATGCACTGGGGATTCCGGCCCGCGCTCGTCCTCCCGCTGCCGAAGGACGCCTTCCCCAAGACCAGTCTGGGCAAGATCCAGCGCGCGCTGATGCGCAAGCGGCTGGAGGCGGGAGCGTACGACGACGTGCGGGCGCGGGTCGACGACCTCGTGCTGCGCAGGCTCGGCGGCTACTCCGCCCCCGAGGGCGAAACGGAGCTGGTGCTCGCCAGGATCTACGCCGAGATGTTCGACACCGACCCGGACCGGCTGAGTGCCACCGCCAACTTCTTCGACCTGGGCGGCACCTCGCTCGACATCCTGCGTCTGCGCTCCCTGGTCGCCCAGCGGCTCGGCGCACACGACCTGCAGATCATCACCGTGCTGCGAGCCCCCAGCGTGCGGGCGCTGGCCGCCCACCTCGACCGTGCCGAGGACGGCGGGAAGGAGTACGACCCGATCGTCCCGATGCAGACCACCGGCGACAGGACCCCGCTGTTCTGTGTGCACCCCGGCGTCGGAGAGGTACTCGTCTTCGTCAACCTCGCCAAGTACTTCGTCGGCGAACGGCCCTTCTACGCCCTGCGCGCCCGCGGCTTCAACCCCGGCGAGAAGCCCTTCGAGAGCTTCGGCGAGATGGTCGACACCTACGTCGCGGCCATTCGCTCCCGCCGGCCGCACGGCCCGTACGCCGTCGCGGGGTACTCGTACGGCGGTGCGGTCGCCTTCGAGATAGCCAAGGTGCTCGAAGAGCAGGGTGAGCGCGTCGACTTCGTCGGCAGTTTCAACCTGCCGCCGCACATCAAGTACCGCATGAACGAACTGGACTTCATCGAGACCGCGGCCAACCTTGCGTTCTTCCTGGAACTCATCGACAAGAAGCAGGCTCTCGAACTGCCCGCCCAGCTACGGTCGTTGCCCAAGGACGAGCAGCTCGCCCACTTCATCGACCACGCGCCCCACGGGCGGCTCGCCGAACTCGACCTGACCTTCGAGAAGTTCAAGGCATGGGCGGAACTCGCCGACGGTCTCACCGACCTAGGACGCGGCTACTCACCCGCCGGCAAGGTCCGCTCGATGAGCGTCTTCTACGCCACCCCGCTGCGCGGCACCAAGGAGGACTGGCTCAACAACGAGCTGTGCCGCTGGGACGAGCACGTCACCGGCGAGAACCGCTACATCGACGTACCCGGCGAGCACTACACGCTGATGGGCCCGGCGCATGTGGCGATCTTCCAGTCGATCCTGCGCAAGGAACTGGACCGCGCTCTCGGCGACGCCTGACCGCCACCATCCCAGGGAGGAAGACCCCTTGAACGGCAAGAAGATCCTGGTGACCGGTGCCACCGGCCAGGTCGCCGGACCCGTGGCCAAGGCGCTGGCCGACGGCAACGAGGTGTGGGCGCTGGGCCGCTTCGGCGCCCCCGGAGCGGAGGAGGAGCTGAACCGCCACGGCATCCACACCTTCCGCTGGGACATGGACGACACGAGCTCCGGCTCCCTCAAGGGCCTGCCGGAGGACTTCACCCATGTCTTCCACTCCGCCGTACGGCGCGGCGAGGACGGCGACTTCAACGCGGCCGTCGAGGCCAACTCCGTCGCCGCGGGACGCCTGATGACGCACTGCCGTACGGCGGAGGCGTTCCTGTACGTCTCCACCGGCGCGCTGTACGCCCGCCAGACCCTCGACCACAAGTACACCGAGACGGATCCGCTGGACGGCAAGGCCGACTGGCTGCCCGCCTACCCGGTGGTCAAGATCGCGGCGGAGGGCACGGTCCGGGCCTTCGCTCGGACCCTCGACCTGCCGACCGTCATCGCCCGCCTCAACATCGCCTACGGGCCCGGCGGTTACGGCGGCGTGCCGATGCTCTACTTCAAGCGCATGCTCGCGGGCGAGCCGATCGCGGTGCCCCTGGAGGGCCAGAACTGGACCTCGCTGTTGTACACCGAAGACCTCATCGAGCAGGTCCCGCACCTGTGGCATGCGGCGAGCGTCCCGGTGACCCTGACCAACTGGGGCGGCGACGAGTCCGTCGGCATGACCGACTGCGTCCGCTACCTGGAGGAACTGACCGGCGTGACGGCGAACCTCGTACCGAGTGAAGTCACCCGGGAGACGTACCAGTTCGACCCGACCCTGCGCCGGTCGCTCACCGGACCGTGCAAGGTCCCCTGGCGCGAGGGCATCCGGCGCACCCTCGCGGCCATGTACCCCGAGTACCTCAAGCCTGAAGGAGCGGACAGGGCATGACCGAGAGCACCGATCCGCTGGCACCGATCCATGCCGCCTACGCGGCTTTCGCGGCCCGTGACGTGGGCGCACTCCTGGACGCCCTGGACCCGGACATCGAGTGGGTGCACCCCGAGGGCATGGCCGTCTACGGCCTGGGCGGCACCAAGCACGGGCACGCTGGCGTCAAGGAGTTCCTCGCCCATGTCCCCACCGTCCTCGGTGGAATGCGACTGCACCCGACGGAGTTCATCCGCGAGGGCGACCGCGTGGTCGTCCTCGGCCACCGTGACATTGTCTCCCGGAGCGGTCATACGGAGACACAGCGGTTCGTACACTCCTGGGTGCTGCGCAACGGCAGGGCGGTACGCATGGAGGACATCTTCGACACTGTTGCCTTCCACCGAGTGATCGAGAGCTGACCTGTACATGACTCACGGGCCGAGCCGTCGGCAGCTACCACCTGTTCTCGGGGGACTGGCTGCCGGGTTCCCGGCGTGTCGGTAGGCGCAGGTTGTCGGCCGCCTCCCGGACGGCCGGGAGCAGGGCGGCCACCGGGGGGCTGTCCAGGGCGCCCTCGCGTACCACGAGAGTGACCCGGCGGGTGGGCCGGATTCCCTCCAGGGCGAGACGGGTGACCGGGTGCCCCGGGCGGTCCGGAACCAGGTCGGGGACCAGCGCGACGCCCCAGCCCAGGGAGACCAGCCCCAGGACGGCCTGCATGTCCCCGATGTCGGAGACGACGTCGGGGACGAAACCGGCACCGGCACACAGATGCAGGGCCAGGCGCCCGAGCCTGGACGCGCGGTCCAGCAGCCACGGCTGCTCCGCGAACTCGGCGAGGGCGCACGTCCCCTCCGCACGGGTCAGCGGGTGATCGGGGGCGACGGCGAGGCGAATGCGGTCGCTGATGACCTCCTCCTCGTACAGCCCCGGCACCCTGGGCTCGGGCACCTGCGGATAGCCGGCGGCCAGGACGGCGTCGAGCCGCCCCAGCCGGACCGTCTGCCGGCCCTCGTCGGGATCCACGCCGTGCAGGGTGATGCGCAGCCCCGGATGGCGATCGCGCAGCCGGTTCAGCGCCGGTACCAGTAGCGCCGGACCCTCGTGCAGCGGGACACCCACCCGCAGTTCGCCGGTGACCTTGCCGTCCTCGCGGGCGAGCAATTGTGCCTCCGCCGTTTCGAGTGCGGCGAGCACCCGCTCGGTGTGCGTCACCAACAGTCGCCCGGCAGTGGTGAGTTCGGCCCGCTTGCTGCCGCGGTCCAGGAGTGCGGCGCCGGTCTCCGCCTCCAGGGCGGACAGCTGCTGGGAGACCGCCGAACGCGT
The DNA here is from genome assembly GCF_025642155.1 of Streptomyces sp. HUAS 15-9. Classification (NCBI taxonomy): domain Bacteria; kingdom Bacillati; phylum Actinomycetota; class Actinomycetes; order Kitasatosporales; family Streptomycetaceae; genus Streptomyces; species Streptomyces qianjiangensis. The sequence goes on from NZ_CP106798.1 coordinate 8,476,247, forward strand.
GTAGTTCAGCGCCTGCGCCGCCGCGGCGATCGATCCCCGGGCACCGACCTCACGCAGCAGCACAAGTTTCCTTACGTCCAGCACCGTCATCCTCGCTAACGCTTCCGGTTACGAAGTATCACGTCAGATTACGGGACAGGAACCCGCCCGGTGATTTCAATGGAGATCGACTCCTGTTCAACATGTCGATCAGACAAGGGATTTCCGCCATGCCCACACTGCTCCATCTCGATTCCAGTCCTCGCCAGGGCTCGGTCTCCCGCCGGATCTCGGGCGAGTTCGCGGAGACCTGGCGCAAGACCAACCCCGAGGGCGAGTACGTCTACCGCGACCTGGCCGCCGACCCCGTCCCGCACGTCGACGGCGCGCAGATCGAGGTGATGCACCGCCTGGAGACGGAGGGCGTCCGCGACCTCGCGGCGGCCCGTGCGGCGGCGAAGACCTCGGAGGAGAAGTCCAGTTGGGCCGTGACATGGCCCCTGGTCGAGGAGCTTCTCGCGGCCGACACGATCCTTCTCGGCGTGCCGATGTACAACTTCTCGGTGCCGTCGACGTTCAAGGCGTGGTTCGACCGCGTCCTGATCGCGCCGCTGATCCTCGACCCGGCCTCCGGTGAGGGGCCGCTGCGGGGCAAGAAGGTCGTGGTGGCCTCCGCACGCGGCGGTGCCTACGGTCCGGGCACCCCGCGCCACGACTGCGACCACCAGGAGCCGTACCTGAAGGCGGCCCTCGGCATGGTGGGCCTCGCCTCCGACCTGACCTTCCTGCACGCGGAGCTGACCAAGTCGGCGCACGTGCCCCGGCTCGCCCACCTGAAGGACGTGGCGGCCACCTCGTACCGGACGGCGCTCGACGGGGCACGCGCGCACGGCGAGGTGTGACACTCACAACGCACTCAGCGCAGCGGGAAGTTGCGGTCGAAGACGTTCTCCGGGTCGTACCGTGCCTTGAGCGTGCGCAGCCGGGCCAGGGTCGGCCCGGGGAACGCCTCGGCGAGGACCTCGGGGGAGCGGCGGCTGTCGAAGCTGAGGTACATGCCGTTCACCTCCGGGGCGAGCTGTGCCCAGTGGATGTCCAGGGCGCGTTCCAGCTCGGGCACGGTCGCCGACAGCAACTGGAAGTTCTGGCTGCGGTGGGCGTAGGCGGTGGCGGCCGGATCGACGTCGTTGACCGCGCCGCCCACCGAACGGAACTGCTCCATCAGCACCTCTCCCGATGCCAGCGCCCCCGCGACCGACCGTGCGGTGTGCGTGGAGACGCGGTCGAGCAGCCCGGAGCGGGTGGCGCCCAGCCCCTGACCGTGGTGGGCCGCGCCCCCGACCGGCACCAGCGCCGGATACGGGGCGAGGACCGCCTCCTGTTGCAGCGGCGGGCCCAGGCCCAGCAGAGGCGTCAACGCCCGTTGGGCGGCATCCGGCTGGTCACCGGCGTACACCGCCGCGACATGCGCGATGGCCGGGCGGCCGGGTCCGGCGGGCATGAGCGTGAGGAAACTGGTCAGCTCGCGCGGCGCGGCTTCGAGGACGGCGCCCCACTGTTCCACCAGGGGAGCGGCGTCACGCGCGTCGAGGACCAGGTTGGCGAAGACGACATCACCGGTCTGAGACGCCTCCAGCTCCACGGCCGTGACGATGCCGAAGTTGCCGCCCGCGCCCCGGACGGCCCAGAACAGGTCGGGTTCGTGGTCCGCGTCGGCCCGGACGAACGTCCCGTCGGCCAGCACGAGTTCGACGGCCGTCACATGGTCGATCGTCAGCCCGTCCCGCCGCGCGAACCAGCCCATGCCGCCCGCCGTGACCAGCCCGCCCACGCCCACGTCACCGGTGTCGCCGGAGCTGACGGCGAGCCCGTACGGGGCGAGGGCCCGGGCCACCCGCCCCCAGCGGGCGCCCGCGCCGACCCGCACCCGACGCCGCGCCCGGTCCAGCACCTCGACGCCGTCGAGACGCGACACGTCGACGACCACACCGCCGTCGTTCGTCGACCGCCCGCTGATGCCATGCCCCCCGCTGCGCACGGACAGCACCGTGCCCCGGGCCCGCGCGTACGTCAGCGCGACGGCCACCTCCTCCGGGCTCTCCGGGAAGATCACCACCGCTGGGGCTCCCCGGTGCACGTATCCATGGCGCACCCGCTCGTACCGCGCGTCGTACGGCAGCACCGTACGGCCGACGAGGGAGGGCGGTAACTCGACGTGGGCGACGCCCTGTTCCGTCATGACGAGGAGGTCCCTTCGAAGCAAGCGGAGGTCTCGGGAAGCGCGGCGGGCTCCAGGACGCACCGCAGGGTCCGCGTCAGATACGCCACGAGTCGTTCCGGCGCCATCTCGGCCACGGGCCCGCTGCGCAGCACGTACCGGCTGAAGGTGACGCCGATCAGATGGGAGGCGAGCAGATCGATGCGCTCGTCCGCGTCGGGCCCGCTCAGCACCGTGCTGTAGGCCGCCGCGCTGCTGCGCCGCATCGCCGCGTACAGCCCGGTGGCGGCCTGCTCGTCGGAGGCCGCGCTGCGGATCAGCGCCAGGAACGGGTCGTTGCCGTCGGAGTGCTCCATCCGTGCGACAAAGGCCTGCGCTATCCGGTCGGGCAGCGTCTCCTGCGGGCCGGGGACCAGTTCGGGCAGGTCCCGGGGGCCGGGCACGGCCGCGAGGAACAACTGCTCCTTGGAGCCGAAGTGCCGCATGACCAGACCGTGGGTGACACCGGCCCGCCCGGCGATCTCCCGGATGGTGGCACGGGCATAGCCCCGCTCGGCGAACGCGGCCCGCGCCGCCTCCAGGATCGCCTCGCGGTGCGCCTCGGGAGCGCGGACGCGCTTCCTGGCGGAGGCCGGGGCATTGGTGGGTTCGTCGCTCACAACTCGTAATGTACATCTGGTCATTAGCATCGGCGGTGGCTACGCTGATCCAAATGACCAACCGTTCAATACGGCTCCGGCAGTCGCACTTGGAGCCGGTCAGAGACCTCGTAGGACCCACGGAACCCGTGGGAGCCTTCCTCGAGGGCCGCTCCGTACTCGTCGTCGGGGCGAGTGGAGGCATCGGCGAGGGGATCACCCGAGCCCTGCTGGAACTGGGCGCCACCGTGGTCGCGGCTGGCCGCAGCGAGGCCCGGCTGAGCGCCCTCGCCACGTATGTGGCGGATGCGGGACCGGGCGTCCTTCACCCGTATGTGGTCGACGTCTCCGATCCGGACAGCACCGCCGTACGCAACCGGCTCGCCAGGGATCACGGGAGGTTCGACGGTGCCGTCCTCACGATCGGCAACTGGGGCCCGCCGGGCCGTACGGGGCTGCTGGAGGTCTCCGACGCCGTCTGGGACGCGATGATCGCGGACAATCTCACCAGCCACTTCCGGGCACTGCGAGCCGTCACCCCATTGCTCGTCCAGGACGGTGCGCTCGTCCATCTCACCGGCTTCAGCGCGGAGATCCCCTACCCGGGCGCCGCCCTCGTCGGTGCGACCAACGCGGCCAAGAAGTCCTTGCTGTGCAGCCTGACCGCCGAACTCGACGGCAAGGGCCGGCGGATCTACGAACTCGTCATCGGCCCCATCCGCACCCGCCCCCATGCGGCGGCGGGCGCCGACAGCGAGGCCTGGCTGAGCGGCGCGGACCTCGGCCGGCACGCCGGCGAACTGATCGCCGACCGCGGCCCGTGGGCCGCCGAGCCCCTGCAGTACCTGCTCGACAGGGAGTCGGGCGTGCTCACCGCGCTGCCGCACTGATGCGGTCGGTGTTGCCGGGAAGGGGGCCGTGAGGATACCCGGTGACGCACCGGTGCCCGGTGCTCCGTCGGTCTCGGTCAAGGCTTCGCCATGTGGCACCGGCCGCTGAGCGGGCGGGAGTTGCCCCACGTACTGCTGGAGTAGGCAGAACGCCCGGCGAAGGGAAGCTCCGTGAACCAGCAGCGCATCGTCCTCCTCTCGGCCGCAGGGCTCGCCTCGGCGCTTCTCCTGGGGGCGTGCGGCAGTTCGATGGACAACGCCTCCTCCTCCGGTACCAGCCCCACGAGTGTCGCTCCGGTCGCCACGTCCGCCGCCTCGGAACCCGCGACCGGCAGCGGGCACCTGGCCGTCACCACCACGCTGATGGCCAGGGCTGTCGAGGGCTTGGGCAGCGTGGTGACCGACGACAGGGGGATGACTCTCTACCGCTACGACAAGGACGAGGCGCATCCGTCCAAGTGGACATGTTCCGGTACGTGTACGAAGACCTGGATGCCCGTCATGGTGCAGGACTCCGTAAAGACGATGGGAGTTGAGAAGAGCCTCCTCGGCACGGTTCACCGGGACGGCAGGACGCAGCTCACCCTCGGAGGCTGGCCGCTGTACCGGTACATGGGAGACACGGCGGCCGGCCAGGCGAACGGGCAGGCCGCGGACGGGATGTGGTATGCCGTCACCCCGTCCGGCGGGAAATCCGTCCGCTGAGTCCTACCTGCGATGCATCGTCTCCAGAGCCTTGGCCAGTACGTGAGGGTCGTGATGGCCCTTGTAGACCGCCGGAGGCTGCTTGTCGAGCTTGAGGAGTCGGGCCACCGCGGTCCAGGCCGTGCGCACGGAGTACTCGACGGTGAAGACGACGTCGTCGGGTACTTCGGCGAACTGGCCGATGAAGGCGAGGTTGACCGATCCGTCGGGCACGACCTCGGGCCGGTCCTCGCGGCGGCGTACCAGGAACTGGCTGGTGATGTACGGCATCACGCAGGGCACCACGGTTGATGTCTCCAGGACGCGCGCCGCCGTCCGCTCGTCGAACTTCAGGTGGTGCAGCACCTCTTCGAGGATCTCCCGTCCGGAGCACATGGTCATCGGCTTGGGCGTGGTGTTGCCGGCCCGGTCGGGGAACAGGCCGTAGCCCCACCAGACCCCGACGTCCTCGGGCTGGTCGCGGTAGACGGGCTGGCGGTTGGCGACGATGGTGAGCAGCCAGTTGGACTCGGTGAAGGTCATCAGCCCGCCCTTGCCGGCCGGGCGCCCGCTGAACTCCTCCAGCGCAGCGAGGAAGGCGGGGTCCTTGGAGGTGACCGTGAAGGACTCCCAGCGGGACTCCTTCACGTGCTTGTCGAAGGCGGACGGGTTGCCGAAGTTCTCGCGTCCCCGGGCCAGTCGATGCCACAGGAGCCAGGCTTCCGAGCGATGGGGAGCCGGGGGCGGGGCAGAGGTGTGCGAGCCGAGGCTGGAGGCGTCGGTCATGGAGCCGTTGGTGACCAGGACCAGATCCTCGGGAGCCACGGAAATCGTCTCGTCCTCGCCGTGCCGGCTCAGGAACAGGGTGTCGACCGTACCGCTGTGGATTCCCGGCGCGAATCCGAGGTCGGTGACATGGCAGCCGGTGTGCACGGTCACACCGCGTTCGCGCAGCCAGGCGGTCAGCGGGCGCACGATGGAGTCGTACTGGTTGTAGCGGGTCCGGTGGATGCCCGACATGGCGGCGAACTCGGGGAAGAGGTGGATGAAGCGCTTGAGGTAGCGCCGGAACTCGATCGCGCTGTGCCAGGGCTGGAAGGCGAACGTGGTGCACCACATGAACCAGAAGTTGGTGGTGAAGAAGTGCTTGCCGAAGCAGTCCGTGATCCGCTGGTCGTCCAGGTGCTCCTCGGGGGTCGCCAGGCACCGGATCAGCTCCAGCCGGTCCCGTTCGGAGAAGCCCATCGAAGTGGTGTCGACTATCTTGCCGTCACCGTCGACGAGGCGTGCGATGTCGTCCCAGGCGAAGTCCTCGTGTCCGGCCAGGATTTCGTCGGTCACAAAGACGGCGGGATCGTCGAGGGTGGGGATGCCGGACAGCAGATCGTAGGTGCAGCGGAATTCGGCCTCGAACATCCGGCCGCCGCGCATGGTGTAGCCGGCGTCGGGGGTGCCGCCCGCGTCCAGGCTGCCGCCGATGGTCCGTTGCCCTTCGAAGAGGTGGATGTCGGATCCCTTGAAACCGCCGTCGCGGATCAGGAACGTGGCCGCGGCAAGCGCCGCGATACCGCTGCCCACCAGATACGCCTTCGCCATCACACAACTCCTGGTTCTCACTAGGGTTTTCGGGAACCGCGCAGTTCAGGGTTTCGTGTGGCTCGGGGTGCCGTCAGTGGGCCGTTGGGCACCTCTTCGTTCCGGAAGGCCCACCGGTGGGGTGAGGTCGAACTTCACGTCCACCACGCCCTCGACGGCCCGGATCAGACGCGCGGCCACAGGGACCAGCGATGTGTCCCGCACACTGCCACCGAGCTGGACGACTCCCTCGCGCACCGCGACGCGTACGGCTGACGCCGGCACCGGGAAGAGATAGGACACCACTTCCCGGCGCACCTCCTCGGCGATGTCCTCGTCGTCCCGCAGGAACACCTTCAGCAGGTCGGCACGGCTGACGACGCCCTGCAGCATGCCCAGTTCGTCGACCACGGGGAGCCGCTTGACCTTGGCGCGGGCCATCGTCCGCGCGGCCTGGGCGAGCGTCTCGTTCGCGCGCACGGTCAGGGCCGGAGCGGTCATCAGCTCTCCCGCGGTCACGGCCCCCGCCTTCGCGAGATCGTCCAGGCGGTGCAACTGGGTGAGCAGGTCCGTGTCGCTGTCGCGGAACTCCTCCTTGGGCAGCAGGTCGGCCTCGGAGACGACACCGACGACGCGGCCCTCACCTTCCAGGACGGGGAGGGCACTGACCTTCCAGTCCTGCATCATCCGCACGATCTCCTTGAAGCCTGCCCCGCGGCCGACGGCGGCGACGGTGTGGGTCATCACGTCGCTGACGATGTGCGGGCTGCCTGTCATGGTGCCTCCTTGGTCTGGGCCGCTGTGACGCGTGGGACCGGTCAGCGAACGTTCCCGCTGCCGTAAGGGGCGTACAGGTCCAGCAGCCGGGTGCGGGCCGAGCGCAGCCGGTGGGCGACGATGTCACCCACCCACTGGGCGACGGCGAAGCCGAACGCGGGGTCGTCCTGGCACATCGACCGGACCGCGACGGCGTCGAACTCGTAGGCGCGCACCGGGCTGGTCGCCTCGGCACCCAGGTGCCGGCTGTGCGGACCGAAGAGCCAGGACCAGCCGACGAGTTCGTCGTGGCCGAGGGTCTCGATGACGGCCGCACGGCGGCCGGGCACCCTCATGTCGAGGTCGACGGTGCCGGTGCGGATGATCCAGAACCGGTCGGCTCGGCTCCCTTCCTCGAAGAGACGGGTACCCTGCGGGAACGAGACCTGCCGGGCCACGCGCATCAGCCGTTCCCGGTACTCGACGGGGAGTGCGCGCATCATGCCGGGTGTAGGGGGAGCGTTCATCACGTGCCTCCAGTAAGGCGTACCGGCCTCTTCTTCCAGCGTCGTCCACGGCGCCGGTCCGGCCCATGGGCCGCAGGACCCTGTGACCGGGCCGCTCGGCACCGGGTCCGATCAGTGACTGCCCTGGTGGGCGGCCGGGCGGGTGTCGTCGAGGCGGAAGGTCAGGCTGTTGACGACGCCGATCACCCCGTCCACCCGGTACGTCGACCGGACCGTCAGGGGTATGTCGCTGCGGTGCTCGAGCCGGCCCTCCAGGGTGACCATGCCGTCCCGGACCGAGACGATCACGCCGTGGGACGGAAGGGACAACGCGGTCAGGATGTCGTCGAGGACCTCCTGGCGGATCTCCTCGTCGGTGCGCAGGAAGACACGGAGCAGGTCGCGGCGGGTAGCGATGCCGATGAGCCGGTCCTCCTCGTCCACGACGGGGAGCCGCTCGACACCGTGGCGTTCCATCACACGCGCGGCGTCCGCGACCTTCTGTTCCGGATGCACGGTGATCGCGGGCGTCGACATCAGTTCTCCCGCCGTGGCGGCGACGGTGCGACGGGCGGAGCGGTCCCGCGCGTGCGGGTGCCTCTGCTGTGCCGGGCCGTCCGCGGGCCGGATCGCCTGGCGGCGGATCAGGTCGCTCTCGGAGATCACCCCGATGACCTTGTCGTCGTGATCCACCACGGGCAGCCCACTGATCCGGTGCTGGTCGAGCAGCCGTGCCACGACCTTGAACGGTGTCGCCCGGTGCGCTTGGACGACGTCCCGGGTCATCACCTCGCCGACTGTGCGGGCCATGCCGCCCACTTCCTTCCTCGTCTGCCGTCTTTCGTCGGGCCCGTCCTCGGAGCCGTGCGGATACTCCTCCAGGCTCCCTCCGGCACGCCGCCCGGCGCTGGGGCCGAGTGTCCCGAGAAGGGGGACTGACCCGCCCACCCGTCGATGGGTCTCAGGAGCCTGGTCCGTCACCTGCTGTCGCTCGTCTCCGTCCCGGTGAGCGCGGCCCGCCCGGCCTCCAGACGTGCGACCGGGACCCGGAAGGGCGAGCAGGAGACGTAGTCGAGGTCCGCGTCGTGGAACAAGTGGACGGAGTCCGGATCCCCGCCGTGCTCACCGCAGACGCCGATCTTCAGGCCGGGCCGTGCCGCACGGCCTTCGGTCACGGCGATCCGGATCAGCCGGCCCACGCCCGTGCGGTCCAGCGTCTCGAACGGTGAGGCGGAGAAGATGCCCTTGTCGAGATAGGCCGAGAAGAACGCCGCCTCGACGTCGTCGCGGGAGAAGCCCCAGGTGGTCTGGGTGAGATCGTTGGTGCCGAAGGAGAAGAACTCCGCCTCCTCGGCGATCCGGCCCGCGGTCAGCGCGGCCCGCGGCAGTTCGATCATGGTGCCGACGGGGCAGTGCACGGGGACGCCGGCCTCTTCGGAGACCTCGGCGAGTACCCGTTCCACCTCTTCCCGCTCGATGCGCAGCTCCTCCACGGCGCCGACGAGCGGCACCATGATCTCCGCCTCGGGAGAGCCACCGGCCCGCACCCGATCCACGACCGCTTCGGCGATGGCCCGCACCTGCATGGCGACCAGCCCGGGGACGACCAGGCCCAGACGCACCCCGCGCAGGCCCAGCATCGGGTTCTCCTCGTGCATACGGTTAACGGCGTCCAGCAGCTCGACGTCGCGCGGCACGGGAACGTCGCCACGGGCCTCGGCGGCGGCGACGTGCACGGCGAGGTCCGTGCGGTCGGGCAGGAACTCGTGCAGCGGCGGGTCGATGAGCCTGATGGTGACCGGCAGGCCGTCCATCGCCTCCAGGATGCCGGTGAAGTCCTGCCGCTGGAGCGGCAACAGGGCCTCCAGCGCCCGTTCGCGCTCGGCGTCCGTCCGGGCCAGGATCATCTCCTCGACCAGCTTGCGCCGCTCGCCGAGGAACATGTGCTCGGTGCGGCACAGTCCGATGCCCTGCGCACCGAACCGGCGGGCCCGGGCGGCGTCTTCCGGGGTGTCGGCGTTGGCCCGTACTTCCAGCCGCCGTACGCCGTCGGCCCGGTCCATGGCGCGGGCCACGGCCCCGACCACCCCGTCCGACCGCTCGCCCGTCTCGAAGTACCGCATCACCGCGGAGTCGACCAGCGGAGCGGCGCCCAGATGGACGGTGCCCTCGGAGCCGTCGACGGAGATCACCGTGCCCTCCTCGACGACGGTGTCGCCCACCGTGAACCGGCGGGCCCGGGTGTCCACGCCGACCCCTTCGGCACCGCAGACGCAGACCTTGCCCATGCCACGCGCGACGACCGCGGCGTGGCTGGTCTTGCCGCCGTGGCTGGTCAGTACGGCCTGTGCGGCGATCATGCCCGGCAGATCGTCGGGTGTGGTCTCCTGGCGTACGAGCACGACCTTCTCGCCCGCGGCGGCCCGCCGGACGGCTTCGGCGGAGTCGAAGACCGCGGCGCCGACGGCCGCGCCCGGCGAGGCCGGCAGGCCGTGCGCGAGCGCCTCGCCGACGGCCGAGGTGTCGAACCGGGGGAACATGAGACGCGCGAGGCCGTCGCCGCCGACGCGGGCCAGGGCCTCGTCGGGGGTGATCAGGCCCTCGTCGACGAGCTCGGCGGCGATGGCGAACGCGGCCTCCGCGGTGCGCTTGCCGACCCGGGTCTGCAGCATCCACAGCCGGCCGCGCTCGATGGTGAACTCGATGTCGCACAGATCCCGGTAGTGCTGCTCCAGGGTCCGCATGTGGTCGCACAGCTGCCCGTACGACCGTGGATCCAGCCGCTCCAGTTCGGTCAGGGACACGGTGTTGCGGATCCCGGCGACGACGTCCTCGCCCTGCGCGTTCGGCAGATAGTCGCCGTACAGTCCGGGCCGTCCCGTCGCCGGGTCGCGGGTGAAGGCGACGCCGCTGCCGGAGTCGGGGCCGAGGTTGCCGAAGACCATGGTCTGTACGTTGACGGCGGTGCCCAGATCGTCGGGGATGTGCTCGCGGCGGCGGTAGAGACGGGCGCGCTCGCCGTTCCACGACTCGAAGACGGCGAGGACCGCGCGCCGCAGTTGTTCGGCGGGGGACTGCGGGAAGGACTCACCGGTCTCGCGCCGGATCAGCTCCTTGTACGCCTCGACGAGCTCGGCCAGATCGGCCGCGTCCAGGCCCAGGTCGTCCGCGGCGCCGCGGTCCAGCTTGAAGTCGGCCATGACCTTCTCGAACAGCGCGGCGTCGACCCCCATGACGGTGCTGCCGAACATCTGCACGAGGCGGCGGTAGGAGTCCCAGGCGAAACGCTTGTTCCCGGAGGACTTGGCCAGGCCGTGCACAGATTCGTCGTTGAGGCCGATGTCCAGGATCGTCTCCATCATGCCGGGCATGGAGAACCGTGCGCCGGAGCGCACGGACAGCAGCAGCGGGTCGTCGGGCTGCCCCAGCACCCGCCCCGCACCGGCCTCCAGGAGCGACAGGTGCCCGGAGATCGCGCGGGACATTCCGTCGGGTTCGGCGCCGGTGGCGAGGAAGGCGCGACAGGCTTCCGTGGAGACGGTGAACCCGGGCGGTACGGGCAGGCCCATCCGGGTCATCTCGGCCAGGTTGGCTCCCTTGCCGCCGAGCAGGTCGGCCATGTCGCGGCCGCCCTCGGTGAACGCGTACACGTAGCGGTCCATGACGGTGTGTGCTTCCTTCCGACTACTGGTGCCTGGGAGGTGCGGGGCTACTGCTGCCCGGGAGGTACGGGCTCGGCCGTGTGCCGGGCGGTACGGGGCCGCGGACGCTCGACGCGCGGCGAGGGCGGGTCACATCTCGAAGACGATGCGTGCCGTGACCCGCCCGTCGAGGACCTCGGCGATCGACTCGTTGACGGTCTCCAGGCGCCGGGTCTCGTAGATGACCTTGGTGCGTCCGGCCGCGTGCAGCCGGAACACCTCGTCCAGGTCCTGGCGGGTGCCGACGATGGAGCCGATGACGGAGGTGCCGTTCAGAACGGTGTCGAAGATCGGCACCCGGACGGTGCCACCGGCGGGCAGGGCGACCATGACCAGCTTGCCGCCGCGCCGCAGACCGCCGTAGACGGCCGTGAAGGCCTGCTCGGCGACCGCCAGCGCAATGGCCGCGTGGGCGCCGCCGTGCCGCTTGAGCACCTCGGCCGGGTCCTCCGTGCGGGCGTCGATGAGGATGTCCGCGCCGAGCTCGCGGGCGAGGGCCAGCTTGTCGTCGGTGACGTCGATCGCGGCGACGGTGGCTCCGGCGATCTTCGCGTACTGCACGGCTAGGTGACCGAGCCCGCCGACGCCGGAGATCGCCACCAGCTGCGCCGGGCGGACCCCGGCGACCTTCAGTGCCTTGTACGTGGTGACGCCGGCGCAGGTCAGCGGGGCGGCGTCGCGCGGGTCGACGCCGTCGGGGACCGGGGCGGCGAAGTCGGCCGGCGCGAGCATCTTCTCGGCGTAGCCGCCGTCGACGCTGTAGCCGGTGTTCTGCTGTCGCTCGCACAGCGTCTCCCAGCCGGACAGACAGTGCTCGCACCGACCGCACGCCCAGCCCAGCCAGGGCACGGCCACCCGCCGGCCGATGTCCAGGTGGGTCACTCCCTTCCCGAGCGCCTCGACGATGCCGACGCCCTCGTGTCCGGGGACGAACGGCAGGGTGGGCTTGACGGGCCAGTCGCCGTGGGCGGCGTGGATGTCGGTGTGGCACAGTCCCGATGCCTCGAGACGGATGCGGACCTGGCCCGGACCGGGCCGCGGGTCGGGGCGCTCCTCGATCACCAGCGGCTCGCCGAAGGACTTGACGACTGCTGCCTTCATTGCCTGCTCCTTGAGCGCGGTTCGGTGCGATGCGCTCCCAGCGTCGAACGGGCCGCGGCTCGTCGGGAAGTACTGGACGTCCCGGGCGCGAGGCCGCTCGGCCCTGGTCGTACGGCCCCCCGTCCCGCAAGATTTGACAGGCCGGGAACAATTGAGGTCCGCCGGGCTCGTTCCGGCACCCGAGAACAGACGAAGCGGCACGAGGAGCAATCAATGGCGGACAGTGAGCGACCCGGTCCCGACAACCCCATCCGGGTCTTCCTGCTGGACGACCACGAGGTGGTACGGCGCGGGGTGCACGACCTGCTGAACGACCATCCGGACATCACCGTGGTCGGTGAGGCCGGGACGGTGGAGCAGGCACTGACGCGCGTCCCCGCGTTGCGTCCGGACGTGGCGGTGCTCGATGTGCGCCTGCCGGACGGCGACGGTGTGACCGTGTGCCGCGAACTGCGTTCACAGATGCCGGATCTGGCCTGCCTGATGCTGACCTCGTTCGACGACGAGGAGGCCCTGCTCGACTCGATCATGGCGGGCGCGTCCGGATACGTCCTCAAGCAGATCCAGGGCTCGGACCTGGTGTCCGCCGTGCGAACGGTCGCCGCCGGCCAGTCCCTGCTGGACGCGAGTGCCACCTCCCGGCTGATGGCCCGGCTGCGCGGCGCCAAGGAGCGGGAGGAGGAGCCGGACGCCTTCCCGGGCCTGACCGACCGCGAGCGCGAGATCCTCGCCCTGATCGGGGAGGGGCTGACCAACCGCCAGATAGGCCAGCGGCTGTACCTCGCCGAGAAGACGGTGAAGAACCACATCTCGCGCCTGCTGGCCAAGCTCGGTGTGGAGCGGCGCATCCAGGCCGCGGTCATCGCCACCCAGGCCCAGGACCGGCTCAAGCAAGCCGGGAACTGAGCGCCTCGGCCGAGGGCCTCTCGGAAGGCGGCGCCCAGCCGTCAGGACGCGTTGTCCGGATCGGGGGAGGGGAAGCTCAGCCGGATCGTGGCGAGGGGAAGTTCAGCGCGCCTCGACCGCCCCATGGAGCTCGCGTCCGGTGACGATCTCGGACTCGATCCGTACGAAGACGCCATCGCGTACCGGCATCCAGGAGCGGGGACCGGTGCGTGACAGGCGCTCGTGCTCGGCCGGGTCGGTCACGATGCCGGCCCGGCCGGTGACCACCACGCTCCAGCCCGACTGGGTCTCCGCCCGGAAGTCGTCCACCTCGAACGCGACCACGACACCGTCGATCGCCCGGACGAGGTCGGAGCCCGACGACGTGAACAGCACCACGGCCGAGTCCGCGTCCACGGAGAAGTTCACCGGCAGGACCGCGGGCAGCGCCTTGCGGGTGTACACCACACGGCCGATCGGCACCTTGCCGAGCAGGCGCAGGCATTCCGGCCGGTCGAGTGCGCGAAAGGCGTCGTCTTGGAACATCCGCCCATCGTCCTGGTGGTCGCCTTCCGGGAATAGGGCCGATCGGCCCTGTTTCCCTCCGCCTCGGGCCGCTAGAGGGTGTCGTTTGCCCGCGAGACGCCGGGATGATCCGAACGACACCCCTCAGGGCGGGGGCCGGGCCTCCTACTGCGCGGGCAGCGGCACCGTCCATTCCGCGACGGTGCCGGCGGGTTCGTTCGGTGTGAGGGTGAAGCCGCCGCCGAGGGCGTCGGCGCGCTGGCTGAGGTTGTCCAGGCCGCTACGGCGGGTGACGGTGGGGTCGAGTCCCCGGCCGTTGTCGGCGACGCGCAGGCACAGTCGCCGCCCGTCCGTCTCGGCGGTGACCTCGACCGCGGTGGCGTGCGCGTGCCGGGCGGCGTTCGACAGGGTCTCCCGCAGTACAGCCAGAAGCTGCTCGGCATGGCCGGCGGGCACGTCGGTGTCGAGCAGCCCGGTCATGCGCAGGGCCGGGGTGAAGCCGAGAACGGCGGCGGCCTGGTCGGTCTCGGCCAGCAGCTGTGCGCGCAGCCCGCCCCGCCCGCCGGTCCGGTCCCGCTCGCGCAGCGCGTAGATGGTGCCCCGTACCGTCTTGATGGTGTCGTCGAGGTCGTCGACCACCCGTTGCACGCGTTCGGCCACCTTGGGCCGGTCGGAGAGCAGTCCGAGCACCGAGTTCAGGGTCAGCCCGGAGGCGAAGAGCCGCTGGATGGCCAGGTCGTGCAGGTCGCGGGCGATGCGGTCACGATCGGACAGGACCAGCAGGTGCTCGGCCTCGCGCCGGTGGTCGGCGACCTCCAGAGCCAGCGCGGCCTGATCGGCAAAGCCACTGATCATGGTCATGGTGGCGTCGGAGAACTCGCCGCCGCCCGGCAGATTGGCGACCTGCAGCACCCCGCGCACATGCTCGCCCCCGCCGAGCGGGAGCAGGAAGCCCGGCCCGAGGTCGATCTGTGCCGCTGATCCGCCCCCCGCCTGCGCCTCCTGGGACAGTGCGTCGCTGGTGATCCGTTCATTGGACTGATAGACCTTCGCGGCCAGCGTGGTGGTGGGCAGTACCAGCCCGCGCACCCGCTCGGCACACTCTCCGTCGGCAGCCTCGATCACCAGCTCGCCGCCGTCGAGCGGCACCGCCAGCGTGACCAGATCCGCCTCCGCGAGAGCTCGGACGGTCGACGCGACCTGGTGCAGCACCTGGACCGGATCGGTGCCGGACAGGAGACTGCGGGTCAGTTCGCTGCTCGCGGTCAGCCACTGCTCCCTGCGGCGGCTGTCCTCGTACAGCCGTGCGTTGTCGATCGCCACACCCGCCGCGGCCGCGAGCGTGCGCAGCACCGCCTCGTCATCGTCGTCGAACTCCGCGCCACCGCGCTTGTCGGTCAGATACAGGTTTCCGAACACCTGGTCGCGGACCCGCACCGGTGCCCCGAGGAACGTGGTCATCGGCGGGTGGCCCGCCGGGAAGCCCACCGAGTCGGGATGCCGGCCCAGCTCGGCCAGCCGCAACGGCTCCGGCTCCCGGATCAGCAGCCCCAGGATGCCCTGGCCATGGGGGTAGCTGCCGATCGCACCGATGGTGTCCTCGTCCATGCCGACCGTGATGAACTGCTTGATCCGGTCTTCCTCACCCAGCACCCCGAGTGCCCCGTACCGCGCGTCCACCACGCTCACCGCGGACTCGGTGATGCGCCGCAGCACGACGTCGAGATCCAGATCGGAGCCGATGGCGAGCACCGCGTCCAGCAGCGTGTGCACACGGTCACGGGTCGCACGCACCTGCTCGACCTGCGCCTGCAGCCCCTCCAGCAGCTCATCCAGCCGCAATTGAGGCGCCGCCGGACGGCTCCTGCGCTCGTCGGCCGGACTCTCAGCCATTCCCGCTCCTTCCGGAAGGTGCCAGTCGCACCCCCGCATCATGCCCGAACGGCCCTGTTCGCATGCGAATGCATGTGTTAATGGCGCCGTTCTGCAGCCAAGATCCTAGTCGGCCGCCGGAGCCGTGACCGATGCCTCCTGGAAGATCAGTGGAGCAGCCGGACACGCCCGGGAGGAGACAGGCTCCGACTCCGTTGTGCAGGACGTCCGAACGGCGGCTCAACGGGCCTTGCAGACCGGGACGTTCAGCCCTGCTGCCACAGACCTTCGGCATCCGGCGCCGCCTGGCTCACGAGAAGAGAGTGATGGGCGTCAGGCAACGCCCCCGCCTCTCCCCGAAGGGATCGCCATCATGGCCGTGCACGAACACCCTCACCGGAGCCCCGGCTTCCACCTGCCGTCCTTCCGCAGGAACCGCACCGCCTCCGAGCCCACCGTGTCGGTGGACACCGACACCCACACCGCGCGGGCCTACGCCCTCGCCTCCCTGCGTCTGCTCACCGGGTTCGTCTTCCTGTGGGCGTTCCTCGACAAGACCTTCGGCCTCGGCTACGCCACCCAGTCCGGCAAGGGCTGGATCGACGGCGGCTCGCCGACGAAGGGCTTCCTCGGTTCCGTCGCCGCCGGGCCGATGGAGTCCACCTTCCACTCCTGGGCCGGCGACACCTGGGCGGACTGGCTGTTCATGCTCGGCCTGCTAGGCATCGGCCTGGCGCTGATCGCGGGCGTCGCGCTGCGCATCGCCGCCGTCGCGGGCACCGCGATGATGGCGCTGATGTGGATCGCCGAGTGGCCACCCGCCAAGCACCTGTCGGACGGCTCACCGAGCATGTCCCCCAACCCGTTCGTCGACTACCACCTCATCTACGCCATCGTCCTGATCGCCCTGGCCGCCGTCGCCGCGGGCAACACCCTCGGCGCGGGCCGGCTCTGGGCCAGGCTGCCCATCGTCCGCGACCACGGCTGGCTGCGCTGAGCGGCTGAACACCGGTGGCGCGGCGGGCTCCCCCGGGAGCCTGCCGCGCCGGCGCATGTCCGGGTCCCTGTGGTGGAAACCCCGCGGGGTGTCATGCTTCGCGCGGCGTGTCCGGGACGACGACGACAGGGCAGTGCGCATAGTGCAGTACGCCCTGACTCACCGAGCCCAGCACCATGCCGGCGAAGCCTCCGTGACCACGGCTCCCCACCACAAGTCCCAGCGCATGGGTGGACTGCTCGGTCAGCACCTGCACGGGATGACCGACGACCAGCTCGTGGTGCAGCTCCACCTCCGGATACCGCTCCTTACGCCCTGCCACGATCTCGGAAAGCACCCTCCGGTGCTCCTGCTGCTCCGCCTGCTCGTCGAAGACGCGGAGCGGACCCGGCTGCCACACGTACAGGGCCCGCAGCGCGGCGCCGTGCAGGGCCGCCTCCTCGAAGGCGAAGTCGACCGCGGCGGTGGAACGCGCGCTGCCGTCGACGCCCACCACGAAGTACGCGGGCTGCTGGGTGATGTGCTCCGGCTCCGGCACGACGACCACGGGACAGTGGGCGTGGGCCACGACCGGCAGGGCCACCGAGGCCCCGCCGAACACCTCCTTCGCGCGGGTCAGATGCCGCGACCCGAGCACGACGGCCGTGGCTTCGCGGCTCTGCTCCTGCAGGATCCAGGCCGGGTCCCCCTCGGCCAGCAGCCAGTCCACCTCGAGCCGTGGCTGCCGGGCCTCCACGAAGGTCACCGCGGCCTTGAGCGCCCGTTCGCCCGCCTCGTGCAGCGACTCGTTCCATTCCTCCCAGGACGGCGGGGGCTCCCGCCTCCGGTAGCCCCTGGTCGGCACGCCCTCGGCGTGCACCAGACGCAGGGGCACGTGGCGCCGTGCGGCCTCGTCGGCCGCCCAGGCCAGCACCATCCGCTTGGCGGGCTCGGGGTCCACACCCACCACGATCGGTCGGCGATCACTCGGTCGGGACATCGTCGTCTCCAGCGTGGGGTTCTTCCGGTGCTTTCATGAAAGTCCCGATGGCCCGGAGCCTCCAGTCGGGGGCGCCGCGGGCCCGCTCGCCGCGCTTCACGGTGCGAGCGAGAAGTAGTTCTCCTCCTCCTGCGTGAAGTGCAGCCGCAGCACGGTGTGCAGCCCGTAGAGGCAGGCGCGCAGGTCGTCGAGTTGCTCGGGGGCCACGCCCGTGTCGGCGTCGGCGAGCGCGAGGTGGGTGGCGATGCGCCGGGCGAGCCGCTCGATCTCGACGTGGGCACGGCTCATGGTGGCGGTCGTCTCGGGCCCGCCGAGCGCGGAGGCCAGCGCCGGGTAGAGCTGGTGCTCCTCGGCGTACTCGTGCGGCAGCAGCCGCTCGGTGAGCAACCGGTGGGCCTCGGTCACGGCCGCCAGGGACTTCGGGCCGCTGTCGTCGGCGAGCCGGTCGGCGGCGGCGCGCACCGCTTCCAGGACCTCCTGCAGATCGTCGTGCTCGGCGGCGAAGCGGTGGATGAGTGCCTCCGTGGCAGGTTCGAGGGCCGGCCCCGCCGCCTGGCCGATCTTCAGGGCGCGCAGCGCGTTGAGGATGACCGCGACGTCGATGGCCTCCTGGAGCAGCGCTCCGGCGGCCGGCGGCAGCAGCCCGGCAGCGGCGGCGCCCATGGCCGCCAGCGACATGAGCATCCCGCCGAGCGCGCTCTGCACCGCGATCCGCCGGGCCCGTACGGCGATCGCCACGGCGTCGGCCAGGCGGTCCACCCGGTCCGTGGTCAGGACGACGTCGGCGGCCTCGGAGGACGCGGTGGAACCGCGCGCCCCCATCGCCACGCCGACGTGCGCCGCCGCCAGCGCCGGAGCGTCGTTGACCCCGTCGCCGACCATCACGGTGACTGCCCGCTCACCCTCCGCCCGTACGGCCGCCACCTTGTCCGCGGGGGCGAGGTCGGCGCACACGTCGTCGAGACCGAGCACGGCGGCGACCTCCCGTGCGGGTTCGGGCCGGTCACCGGTGAGCATCACGAGCCGCTCGATGCCCGCCGCGCGCAGCCGGCGCAGCGTGCGTGGAGCGTCGTGGCGGAGCGGATCGCGCAGCAGGACCGCGCCGACGGGCCGGTCGTCGACGGTGAGCCACGCGGCGGCAGCCCCGTCCAGCAGGGCCCGGTTGCGGGTCGCACGGACCCACGCGTCCCGATCCGCACCGGGATCGAGCCGGCCGACCGCCATCCGCTGCCCCTCCACCGTCGCCCGGGCGCCGCGGCCCGGCTCCTCGGACACATCGGTGGCCACGGACGGTTCCAGCCCGCGCTCACGCGCCGCGTCGACGATCGCGTGAGCGAGCACATGAGGCGAGTACTGGTCGACCGATGCGGCCAGACGCAGTACCTCCGCCGGCTTCCAGCCGGGTGCGCCGGTCACGTCGAGCACGTGCGGGCGGCCCCGGGTGAGCGTGCCGGTCTTGTCCAGGAGGAGCGTGCGCGCCCGGCCTAGGTTCTCCAGCGCGCCACCGTCGCGGACCACCACACCGAGCCGGGAGGCCCGGGACAGCCCGGAGACGACCGCCACCGGCGCCGCGAGCAGCAGGGGACAGGGCGTGGCGACGACCAGCACCGCCACCGCCCGCACGGCAGAGCCGCTGATCAGCCAGGTGAGCCCGGCCACCGCAAGGGTGAGCGGCAGGAACCAGGCCGCGTATCGGTCGGCCAGCCGGACGACCGGCGCGGACTCGGCGCCCGCCTGCCGGGCCAGTCGTACGATCTCGGCGTACGTGCTGTCCTGCTCGGTGGCCGTGGCCCGCAGCTCGAACGCGCCTCCGGCGTTGACGACACCACTGCGGACGCTCTGGCCGTGCCCGTACTCGACAGGCGCCGACTCACCGGTGAGGACCGACTCGTCGAGTACGGCCGGGCCCTCGACCACGTGTCCGTCGACAGGGACCACCTCGCCGGGGCCGACGACGAGCTGGTCCCCGACGGCGATCTCGGCGAGCGGCACCGTACGCACCTCGGTGCCGGTGCGCCGCCGGGCGGTGCGGGGCGCGTGCTCCAGGAGCGCCCGCAGATCATGGGAGGCCCGGCGCTGGGCCGCCGCTTCGAGGGTGCGCCCGGTGGCGAGCATCAGCGCGATCAGCGCTCCGGCGAGGTACTCGCGCACGGCCAAAGTGCCGCCCAGCGCCAGGACCGCGATCAGGTCCACCCCGGCGTGCCCGTGGCGCAACGCGGTCAGCACCCAGCCGACGGCGGGTCCGATCGCCGCGAGTGTGCCCAACGCCCAGCACAGATCGGCCAGGTCGCCGGCGCCGGCCAGCCACAGAACGCCGCCGGCCGCGAGCGCCGCGCTCGTGACGATCAGGAGAACCGGTTCGATTTTCAGCGACATGGCATCGCCCTCCCGTCATATCCAGCGTCGCCCGGGGCGGCCTGCACGGCGAGGGCCGGAGGGCACGCACTCATTGCCCCGTCCGGCCCTGTGTGCCGATGGGAGAAGGTGCCCGCTCCTCGACGTACTCGGGGCCCTCGGCCGCCTGGGCGGCCGAGCCGGACCAGGGCCGGTCGGTCCCTGGCGACGGGACTGTCGGCCCGGGCAGGGACGAGCCGCGCGAGCGACCATGGGAGGGACCTGTAATCAGGGAAGAAGGCTGATGGTCGGGAAAGAAGGCTGATGGTCATGGCCCGAGCTTCATGGACGACGACAGGGGTGTTCGCCGGGCGGGGAGGTGCTCGTACCGATGAGGCCGGAATCGTGTCCGGTGACCTGACCCTCCACACCGCCTGGGACGGCAGGCAGGCCCATGTGACGATCCAGTACAGCGGCACCTCCACGTGGTTCACCCTTGCCGGAAGTCCGGTGCCCTGCTCGTCCTCGCAGGACAGTCGGCAGCTGCACCAGGCGGCGGTGGAAGCCGTTCGGGCCGGCGGTGGCGCGACCGTTCCCGGGTACGACGTGTTCAGGGGGAGCGTCTGAGACGCAGGGGCGGCGGATCGCCAGGCCCTGGCGATCCGCCGCCCCTGCGCGGTGGTCATGGCGCGGGTTCTTGTTCCTTCGTGCCGTCGGGTTCGTCGCCGCCCATGTCGAGCCGGAACGGCGGATACACGTCGGTGAGCAACGCCGCGTAGGCGGCCACGCGCAGCACCCAGCGGTTGAGCCCGGTCAGGAGATCGAAGATGCCTGCAGGGTAGCGGCCCGTCACCGCGAGTGCGACCCCGGCGAACAGGGCGAGCAGCCCGATGAGTCCGCCCGCCGCCCAGGGAATGCGGACGCCGCCGAGGAGGAACGCGAGGATCAGATAGTGCGGAAGGGCCAGCAGCCACCACTTCACCAGGACGAGACCGCGTGAGAGGTGTTCGGGGTACGGCAGGTCCCAGCGCGCCGGGTAGTCGGGGACATCGGCGAGCGTGAAGGGCGGGTAGCGGTCGGTGCCCAGTGCGCCGTACGCGTAGTAGGTCACCCGCCAGTTCCAGCGCAGCACGCCGGTGTTGAACTCGAACAGCGGGCGTGGGTAGCGGCCGGTGAACAGGATCGCGAAGAACGCCACCGCGCTCACGCAGATGAATGCGATCCACAGGAGGACGAGGATGATGTAGTGGGGGAGGGCCAGCAGCCACTTGACCAGCCACAGCCAGCGCGACAAGGGGGTGTCGAGCCGCGCTGTCAGCCGGGCGGGGTGAACGGTGGACATGGTGATCACTTCCGGAATGCCGTGTGACCGACTTGGTCTTCAGCTTCCGGCCCCGACCGTCGAGCGGGTATGGGCTGAGCGGGCACGGCAGGCGGCCGAGCGGCACTTCGCAGACGTTCACGTCGTCGCGCTGCCCGCCGGTCGCGGTGCGGGAATTGCCGCGTGGACGCGCGCGATGAGCGGTGGGAGGAACAGTGAACTCACCGTTGCCCCGGTCGCGGCGGACAGGGCGATGGTCCAGGCGATGGGGCCGAGCGGTGTGCAGCCGAAGAACTGGCTGAGGACCGGGGTCTGGACGACGGCCGCCAACGCGGCCAGGGAGCCGACGGAGGCGATGACGATCGCCGGGCTGCGGCCCCCGACCAGGAGGGTCTGACCGAGCTGCGCACCGACGAGCGCGACCAGAGCGACGGTGCGGGCACGGGCGGGGCGGCCGGTGAAGCGGGCGGCGAGCCAGCCGGCCGTGGCGCCCAGGGCGGTGGCCACGGCGCGGTTCACCGTCTCGTCGGTCAACGCGGTGCCGAGCGAGACCTCGGGTCCCTCGTGAAGCATGCGTTCCGTGGCCTCGGGCCGCGGTGGGCGCAGGGCGACGGCCATGGCCGGGGCGAGGTCGGTGAACAGGTTGACGAGCAGGAGCTGACGGGCCGTCAAGGGGGAGGTGCCGGTGGCGGCAGCACCGAGCAGGGTGAAGGCGATCTCGCCGAGATTGCCGCCGACCAGGATCGCCAGCGCCTTGCGTACGGAGGCCCACATCGCGCGGCCCTCCACGAGCGCGTCGAGCACCGACTCCAGCCGGTCGTCCGTGACGACGAGGTCCGCCGCCGCGCGCGCGGCCGGCGTGGCCCGCGTACCGAACGCGATCCCGATGTCGGCGAGCCGGATGGCGGGCGCGTCGTTGGCGCCGTCGCCGGTCATCGCGACGGTGCGGCCCAGGCGTTGGAACGCCTGAACCACACGCACCTTGTGCACGGGGGTGCCGCGGGCGACGACGCCGACGTCGGGCAGCAGCCTGTCGAGGGCGCGGTCGTCCATGTCGTCGAGTTCGGCTCCTGTCACCACCCGTCTGCCGTCCACGACGCCCAGCTCGCGCGCCATCGACTCGGCGGTGCTCGGATGGTCCCCGGTGATCATCACGATGTGCACCCCCGCCTGTGCCAGTCGGCGCACCGCGTCGCCTGCGGCGCCGCGCACCCGGTCGGCGAACGCGAGGAAGCCGAGGAAGTCGAGGCCGTCCACCGCCTCGTCGGTGAGCTTGCCGCCCGGCGCGTCCCGCAGTTCGGCGACCGCGAGGATCCGGTGGCCCTTGGCCGCGAGCCGCTCGCCCGCCGTGAGGATGGCCTTCCTGCCCTTGCGGTCCAGTCGTCGGCCGTCGCGGGTGGCGCAGCGCTCCACGACCTCCTCCGGAGCCCCCTTCACCGACAGGATCCGGCGCTCGCCGCAGCGGCCTCGCGTGGCGTGGAAACCACGACTGGGTTCGAACGGCAGGCTGGAGGTGCGCCGCCAGCCCGCCGCGGCCGTGGTCCGGCTCACTGCCGCCTCCTGAGCACCTTCGGTGACCGCGCCGTCGGTGGCGTGCTCCAGTTCTCCACCGTTGTGCGGGCGTGGCGTTGCCCGCAGCGCCGCGGCGAGGACGGCACGCTGTTCGTCCTCCAGCTTCTCGAGAGGACGGCTGTGGCCGTCGGCGGCGACGGCGACGAGGGAGATCCGCCCCTGGGTGAGGGTCCCCGTCTTGTCGAAGCACAGCACGTCGGTGCGGCCCGCCGCCTCGATGGTGCGCGGGTGCCTGAGCAGGGCACCGCGCGCGGAAAGCCTTCTGGCGGAGGCGAGTTGGGCGGCCGAGACCAAAAACGGCAGTCCTTCGGGGACGCTGGCCACGGCCAGTCCAACGCCCGCCCCGACCGTGTCCCGGATGGGGCGCCCGCGCAGCATGCCCGCCGCCACCACGGCGGCCGCGGAACCGAGGGCCACCGGCAGTGTGGTGTGGGTGATCTGGGCCAGCCTGCGCTCGACGCCGGCGGAGGGCGGCGCCCCTCGCCCGCCGGCTGCGGCGCGGCCCGCCTCGGTGGCCGTGCCGGTGGCGACGACGACGGCACGGCCGCGGCCGGCCGCCACGGTGGTGCCCTCGTAGACCATGGACGTACGGTCCCCCAGGTGCGAGGCCAGCACGGGCTCCACACCCTTGGCCACCGGCAGCGACTCGCCGGTCAGCGCGGATTCGTCGACCTCCAGATGGTGCGCCTCCAGCAGCCGGCCGTCCGCGGGCACCACGTCACCGGGGTTCAGACTCACCACGTCGCCCACGGCCAACTCCTCGGCGGCGGCGACGGTTTCCTCCCCGTCCCGCACCACGTTGGCCATGACGGCCGACTCGCGCCGCAGTTGGGCGACCGCACGGTCCGTCCGGTACCGCTGGAACCCGCCGAGGAACCCGGACACGGCGGTCACCGCCACGATGACCACGGCGTCGAGGACGGCGCCCACCGACGCCGACATGGCCGCCCCGGCACCGAGGACGGGTGTGAGGGGGTTCGCCATCTCGGAGATACAGGCCCGGCCGAGCGACGTCGCGGGCGCCGGCTCACCCGTGGTCGTGGCGTGCGCCCGTGCCTTCTCGTCCGCGGGGCCGCCTTCGCCGCCGCCGGTCCTGGCGAGCACGGTGGACGGATCCATGGTGTGCCACGGCTGCCGCGACGAGGGCTGTGGTGTGGGGCGCCGCAGCAGCCGTACGGCGGCCCAGACACCGGCGGCGGTGCCGAGTCCGGCCGCCGCGTTGAACACCGTGACGCCCCGAGCGGCCGGCCGCCGTGCCCGCCCCGCCAGCACCGCCGTCTCGCCGACCACGGCTGCGGCTTCGGCGAGCCGCACGCCCCGGCGTGCCGTCTCGCGCGCGGTGCGGCAGGCCTCCACGATCACCACGGCCGCCCCGGGATCGCCGTCCAGGTACAGGTCCGCGCCCCAGGGCGGCCTGTCCTGCGGGTCGGCCACGCCCATGCCGACATCGGCGGCCTGGAGCGCGCGCCGGTGGTGCGACAGCAGCAGCACGCCCTCGCCGTCGCGCTGCAGGGCCCGTACGGCATCGGGCAGCCGAACGCCCGCCTCACTGACGGCGTCGGCCTCCCGCACGGACGCCTGCGCGGTGTACGCACCGGCGGTCACGACCCTGAGCCCGGCCGCATGTGCGGCCGGGACGATGGCGCTCGCGGCTTGGTGCATCTCGGGCAGCACGCTGATCACGGCGAGCAGGCTCTGCCCGCGCGCCAGGCCCAGCACGAACCGCGCACCGTCCCGCCGCAGACCCTCCCGGGCCCGCTTGCCCGACCGCCCCTGCAACGTCAGATGCTCGACCGGCCCCAGGCTCCACTCCCCGTCCCGCCGCACGTGCTGCGGGGCGGAACCGTCGAAGAGCCGGTGCGCCGTGGCAGCGAGTTCACCCGCGGACGCGTCCTCGTCGAGGGCCACCAGATCGGCAAGCCGATGGAACCCGGTGGCCAGCGCGTCCGTGTCGAGCAACAGGACCCCGATCCGATCCAGCCTGCGCAGCGCCTCCGGATCGGCCACGACCATTCCCCGGCGGGCCAGACCCCGGCCGAGAACGCAGGCGAAACCTTCGCGGGCGAGGACCGGTGCCTTCGGGACCGCCGCCAGCGCCGCGCCGGCGGCCCGCCCGGGATTTCGGGTGAACAGCAGCGATCCGGCGAAGGACGCCACGCCCACGACGGGTGCCTGGTCGGCGTAGTGCTCGATCGGACCGGGCTTCAGCGGCGTCTCCCGGGCAAGCGGCACGGGCGGCGCGCCATGGGCTCCCGCGGCGGCGCTGCCCGCGAGACGCGGCTCGGCCGCGGCCCAGGCGTTCGCCTCCGCGTCGGCCTCGATCGTGTGCAGGACGTGCCGGACGGTGTCCACGACCACCCCGGCGAGACCGCCCGAGCCGGCCTGCCCCAATGCGGTGAGCGAGGCCAGAAGCATGCCGGCGTTCTCGGTGCCGACCGCGTCCTCCACGACATGCCTCAGGCGCGGGTGGGCGTCGACGATCGGAGCGAGCGCGGCGATGCCCGAGGGGATGGGGGTCCGCCGCGTCAGACCGGCCATCACTGCCAAGGGCGCGGCGGCCACATGCAGGGCCGTCGCCGAGGTTGACCTGCGGACCGCCCCACCCGACATCGGGTGCTCGGGCAGCGGGTGCGCGACGCCGTGCGCCTCCTCCACCGCCTCGACCGCCTCGATCAGGGCGTCCGTGATCACCTCGATCTCGGACGAGCCGTCGGTGCCGACCACGGCGTGACCGAGCACGGTGTTCACCACGGCCCAGTCCACCGAGGGCACGGCGGCCAGGCGCCGCTCGACCTCCTTGGCCAGCTTCGTCGCCGCCCCCTCGGGCAGATCGCCGGGGCGCAGACCCCGTACGGCCACGTGCGCGCGGTTGCCGAAGAACCGTACGCGTACCCGGGCCTCGGTCCGCAGCACACCGGCAGCGGACGACACCACAGTCCTCAGCAGTCCGCATCCCGGAAGTGCCACGGCGCATCACCAGCTCCCTGCGGCCCGGCACCCTCCCCGCGTGCGCGGGTGGCTCGGCAAACCCCCGTTCTCCATCGCAACGCCTTGACCGCGCACCCGCCACCGGAGGCGCGCGACAATTGAAGAGGCACAACCACACCGACTCCGAGAAAGGAGGAGGGGGATGGCCAAGACGGCAACGGAGACCACGCGACAGCAGCAACCCCAGGCGCACGACGGTGCCGGTCTGCACCTGCACATGCGCACACTGCATCCCCCCGTGCCTGTTCCGTACATCACCAAAGAGGAGATGACGAGCACGGCCCACGCGGCCACGGCACGACTGCCCAGCGCGCCACCCACCAGGGATCTCCTGTACTACGGAGGCCTCGGAGCACTGACCGTGGCAGGGGCTCTGGAATGGCCGGTCGCCCTGGCTGTCGGCGGAGCCACCTGGCTGCTGCGCAGCGGGCGGAAGGAAAAGCAGAGCTCAGGCGCCAAGCGCTAGCCCATAACCCGATGGCGCGCGGTGGCGTGAGCGACGCTGCCGGGCGCCCGGCGCCTACGCGGCAGCCGCTACGACGTTCATGCGCAGTGAGCGTGAGCAAGCGGCCCACAGCTCCCACACGAGACGCATGATGATCGCCTCGGCGAGCGCCATGGCGACCTTCGCTGCCATGGCTACAAGGAATTCGCCCATGTCGGCTGACTTTCTGTCCTCGGATACGGATGTCCGAAAACAGACAATGCAGCCTTTTCCTCCGCCGTGGGTGCCTCGCAGGTGTACGTAGGGCGTCACCTGACTGAACAGACGGGGTGGTGTGGTCATGCTTTGTGGGCGTGTACCGCGGTGACGACCGCAGTGGCGTGCTGCCCGGTTGTCTGGCACACCGGGCAGAGCTCGTGACGGCCGTCCAGAGTTACTACCGTTCCCCAGCCCCAGCACTCCTTGCAGTCCCTCGACAGCATCGGATCAGCACGTGGGGCGGGATCGAATGCCTGGCTGGCCCCGTGATCCATGTAGGGCTCCTTATGATGGCTCGCCGACCTCACATCCTCGGGTTCCCCCACCGGCGGCAAAAATCACCCCGCCGGAGACGAAGGAGATGAACAGGCACATCTTCCGGAGTCACACGCATCGCTCGGGCGTGTTGGACGACCGGCCCGGGGCAGTCGGAGACGATGGGCGTCCACGGACATGGAGTGCGGGAGGCAGGCGGGAGAGGCAGGGGTCGTATGCCTGAGGCGTTTGCGGGGCCGGATGACGACGTACGGCGGCTGATTCCGCGGACGGACGCCCTCCTGCGCGATCCACGGCTGGTGGAGGCGGCCCGTCTGCTCGGGGCGTCGGTCGTCAAGGCGGCGGTCCGGGAGGCGCAGGAACGCGCACGGACCGGCCGTGTCGCGCCGGAAAACGTGGCCGACGAGGCGGACGCCCTGCTCCCGGACACGGCCGGTGGACTGCGTGCGGTGATCAACGCGACCGGGGTGCTGCTGCACACCAACCTCGGCCGAGCGCCACTGTCGGCCGCGGCCCGGCGTGCGGTGGCCGAGGCCGCCGGGCCCACCGACGTGGAGCTGGACCTGCGTACCGGCGTACGGGCCCGCCGTGGGCGTACGGCACTGGGTGCGCTGCACGAGCGGGTGCCGTCCGCGGGAGCCGTGCACGTCGTCAACAACGGCGCCGCCGCGCTGGTGCTGGCCGCCACGGCGCTCGCCGCGGGCCGGGAGATCGTCGTGAGCCGCGGCGAGATGGTGGAGATCGGGGACGGCTTCCGGCTCCCGGACCTGCTGGTTTCCACCGGGGCCCGACTGCGCGAGGTCGGCACCACCAACCGCACGAGGGCCGACGACTACGCCGCCGCGATCGGTCCGGACACCGGCTTCGTGCTGAAGGTCCACCCCTCCAACTTCCGCATCACCGGCTTCACCCGCGCCGCCGACGTACCCGAACTGGCCGGACTCGGCGTCCCGGTGGTCGTCGACATCGGCTCCGGGCTGCTCGCCCCGCATCCCCTGCTGCCCGAGGAGCCGGACGCCGAGACGCAGCTGCGGGCCGGTGCCTCCCTCGTCACCGCGAGCGGCGACAAACTGCTCGGCGGACCGCAGTGCGGACTCCTGCTGGGCCAGGAAGACATCGTGCGCACCCTGTCCCGGCACCCGCTGGCCCGCGCCGTACGCGTCGACAAGCTGACCCTGGCCGCCCTGGAGGCCACGCTCACCGGGCCGCCGACCCCGACCGACGACGCGCTCACCGCCGCCCCCGCCGCTCTCCGGGCCCGCGCCGAACGGCTCGCCTCGGCCCTGCGCCCGTACGGCATCGACGTACGGGCCGTCGAGAGCGACGCGACGGTCGGCGGGGGCGGCGCGCCCGGAGTGACACTGCCCAGCGCCGCACTGTCCCTGCCGGAGCGGTTCGCGGCCGCGCTGCGCACCGGACGCGTCCCGGTCGTCGGCCGTCTGGAGTCGGGCCGATGTCTGCTGGATCTGCGGGCGGTGCCCGCGGAGGAGGACGAACGGCTGGCCGAGGCCGTAAGGGCGGCGGCGGGAAGCTAGGAGGCAGACGTCATGCGGGTGCTGGCCACCGCCGGACACGTCGACCACGGGAAGTCCGCCCTCGTCAGGGCGCTGACCGGCATGGAACCCGACCGCTTCGAGGAGGAGCGGCGCCGCGGACTGACGCTCGACCTCGGCTTCGTATGGACGCGGCTCGGCCCCGCCGACGAGTACCTCGCCTTCGTCGATGTGCCAGGACACGAGAGGTTCGTGCCGACCATGCTCGCTGGGGTCGGTCCCGTCCCGGCGGTGCTCTTCGTCGTCGCCGCCGACCAGGGCTGGCAGCCGCAGTCCGAGGAACACCTGGCGATCCTGGACGCGCTCGGCGTGCGGCACGCCGTCCTCGCCGTGACCCGCAGCGACCTGGCCGATCCGGACCCCGTCCTGGCCGACGCGGTCGCGCGCACGGTCGGCACCTCGCTCGGCGCCGTACCGGCCGTCGCGGTCAGTTCGGTGACCGGAGCGGGGCTCGACGGCCTGCGCACCGAGCTGTCCCGGCTGGCGGCCGTGCTGCCGGACCCGCCCGCCGACGCGGACGTACGGCTGTGGCTGGACCGGGCCTTCACGGTGCGCGGCCACGGCACGGTGGTGACCGGCACGCTCGGATCCGGCACCCTGCGCGTCGGGGACCGGCTGGTGACGGGCGACGGGACGGCCGCGCTGCGGGTGCGCGGGCTGCAGTCCCTGCACGAGGATCGCTCCGAGGTCAGCGGGGTGGCGCGCGTGGCGGTCAACGTCCACGGGCCCGCCGCCGGTGATCTGCGGCGCGGGGACGTGCTGTTGGCGCCGGAACGCTGGCTGCTCACCGATCTCGTCGACGTCCGGGTCGTCGGGCAGCCCGTTGCCGACCTGCCCCGGACCGTCACCCTGCACATCGGCACCGCCGCCGTCCCGGTGACCGTCCGCCCCCTGGGCGAGGACACCGCCCGGCTGACCGCGAGCCGGGAGCTGCCGCTGCGCGTCGGCGACCGTGCGGTGCTGCGCGAACCGGGAGGCCGGCGCGCGCCCTGCGGCGTGACCGTGCTGGATGTCCGCCCGCCGCGGCTGCGCCGACGGGGCGCGGCACGGGCCAGAGCGGCCGAGCTGGCCACCATGACGGGCCAGCCGGACGCCACGGCCGAGCTGCGGCGCCGCAGGCTGGTCACGCGCTCGGCACTGCTCGCGATGGGCGTACCGTCCGCGGCCGCGCCCATGGCAGGGGACTGGCTCGCCGACCCCGCCCACTGGGCCGAGCTGGGCGAGCGCCTGGTCACCGAGGTGGAACGGCACGCGAAGGAACACGCCCTGGACCCCGGGCTCTCCCTGGAGGCCGCCCGTCATCTGCTCGGCCTGCCCGACCGGTCGCTGGTGGACGCCCTCGCGGCGGGGGCCTGCGTGCTCACGTGCCGGCAAGGGCGGCTGTACGGCCCCGAAGACCTCCGGCAGCCCCTTCCGCAGGAAGTACAGGCGGGTGTCGACGCCGTACGCCGGGATCTGGCGAAGGCACCGTTCCACGCGCCGGAGGCCGGCCGCCTCGCCGAACTCGGCCTCACCCGTAAGGCGGTGGCCGCGGCCGTGGCGGCGGGCGCGCTGCTCCGGGTGGCCGACGGGATCGTGCTGCTGCCGGGCGCGGACGCGCGGGCCGCGGCCGTCCTCGCGCGACTGCCGCAGCCGTTCACCGCGAGCGAGGCCCGGCAGGCGCTGGACACCACACGCCGGGTGGCCGTGCCGCTGCTGGAGCACCTGGACGCCCAGGGCTACACGGAGCGCGTGGACGACCGGCGTCGGCGCTGCCGGGACGGTGCCGGGAGCGGAGGCGGACGGGAATCGAACCCGCCTGCCCGAGATTCTCGGGCACCTCGGTTTTGAAGACCGGGAGGGCCACCAGGCACCCACACGCCTCCATCGACCGCCAGGCTAGTTCCCCGGGAGAGCGATATGACACCGACCCGCCAAGGCTCCGTACGGCTCACGCAGTTCGCCCACGGCGGCGGCTGCGCCTGCAAGATCTCGCCCGGAGAACTGGAGGAGGTCGTCAGCGGCCTGGGCACACCGCTCGCCGGGGGCGACACCCCGCTGCTGGTCGGCCTCGCCACCGGCGACGACGCGGCCGTCGCCGCCCTTCCCGCGCACGCGGGTACGGCGATCGTATGCACGGCCGACTTCTTCACGCCCGTTGTCGACGACCCGTACGACTGGGGACGCATCGCCGCCGCCAACGCCCTGTCCGACGTGTACGCGATGGGCGGCCGCCCCGTCCTCGCCGTCAACCTCCTGGCCTGGCCCCGCGACCGGCTGCCGTTCGAGCTGGCCCGCGAGGTGCTGCGCGGCGGACTGGACGTGGCCACGGAGGCGGGCTGTCACGTAGGCGGCGGGCACAGCGTCGACGACCCCGAACCCAAGTACGGCATGGCCGTCACGGGACTGGCCGACCCGGCGAGGCTGCTGCGCAACGACGCAGGCCGGCCGGGCCTGCCCCTGTCGCTGACCAAACCTCTCGGACTGGGTGTCCTGAACAACCGGCACAAGGCCACGGGCGAGCGGTTCGAGCAGGCGATCACCACGATGACGGCCCTGAACCGGGACGCGTCAGCGGCCGCCCTCGCGGCGGGCGTCACCTGCGCCACCGACATCACCGGCTTCGGTCTCCTCGGCCATCTCCACAAGTTGGCCCGCGCGTCCGGCGTCACGGCCGTGGTCGACACCGCCGCCGTGCCCTACGTCGACGGCGCCAGGGAGGCGGTCAGGGACGGGTACGTCAGCGGCGGCACCCGGCGCAACCTGGAGTGGGTGGCACCCCACACCGACTTCGGTGACACGGACACCGACACCCGGCTACTGCTGGCCGACGCGCAGACCTCCGGCGGCCTGCTGATCGCCGGAGAGGTGCCCGGGGCAGCGGTGGTGGGGGAGTTGGTGGCGTCCGGGGCGCACTCGATCGTGCTCAGGTGAGCCCCGCGCAGGGGAGACTGACCCCATGGACTTCGTCTTTTCGGGCCCCGTGATCGAATGGCGTGGGCCGTCGCCGTACTACTTCGTTGCCGTGCCGGACGAGGAGTCCGCCGACATCCGCGAGGTGGCCGCGATGGCCACGTACGGCTGGGGGGTGATCCCGGTCCAGGCCCGGATCGGCGAAGTCGCTTTCCAGACCTCGCTCTTCCCCAAGGACGGCGGCTACCTGCTGCCGCTCAAGGTGGCTGTGCGCAAGCCGCACGGTCTTGTGGCAGGGGACGATGTGACGGTGGAGATGACCGTACGTCTCCAAGGAACAGCTCCCCACGGGTGAACTGCGCGGTACCGATGCCGAGTTGTCCAACCGGCACCGCCGCACGTGTGAACCGCCGACTCAGGTTGGACGAGGCGGAGATGCCACCGGTCCTGGAAGAGGCAGCAGGCCCGCCTGCTCGGGCGAAAGGGCACCCTCTGATGCGGTGGATCTCGAACGCGTCGATGTCCCGTGCTCACGCCGAACGGTATGCACATGCGTGGCGAAAGCGGGGTTTAGAGCCGCAGATTCAATACACGGCCCGCCTCTGTTCTTGTATTTGCGTTTGGCTGTGAGTGCTGATCGGGTACGGTCCTCCAGGAGGTGGTGGCCCGTGATCCAGATCGTGGAGCTTGCCCGGCATGAGGGGCCGTACGCCATGGGTACCGCGTGTGAATCGGCCGGGCCGCCGGCTGGGACCTGACGTACTACGAGGATGCCCCGCACCACTTCCTGGCCCGCGCGGCCCGCCACGGCGGTTGAGCCTGGATGGCGTCGGCCTGAGATACCTCACCCGATATGCAGAGCGCGAGGGCGGTGGACTGGGCCGTGGACGAAGCCGCGCTACGGAATGCCGAGCTGCGCCTGGTGAACGCCTCGCTCTGGCAGGAGCACGCCCTTGTAGCGGTCCGGCCGTCCCGGGACGTGCTGGCCGCACGCGCGCAGGACCTGCTCGACACGATGACGGATCGGGCTCGGTCCCATCACAGCGGGATCACCACCAGCCAGGAGGAGGTGGAGGACGCGCCCAACGCGGTTCTGGTGTCCGCTTCTTCCGACGCCGACCTCGTGGTGCTCGGGTCGTACGGCTCCGGCGCGGGCTACACGGTCGGCTCCGTGGGCCAGGAGGTCGCGGCGGAGGCACACGGCCCGGTCGTGCTGGTACGCGGGAGCAAGCCGGACGAGGGCGGCCGTGTCGTCGTGGGCCTGGACATCCGGCCCCCGGCGAGGAACTGCTCGCCTTCGCCTTCGACTTCGCCGCACGGCGCTCCGTACCCGTCCATGTCCTGCACACCTGGGGCCTGACCGCGCTGCATCGCCCCATGCACCCGCACGGCGAGGGCAGCAAGGAGGCGGAGGCGGGCAAGGCGGCGCTGGGCGAGGCGGTGCGGCCCTGCCGCGAGCGCTTCCCCCAAGTGGAGGTACAGGAGGAGGCCACCGCCGGACGGGCGGCCGGCCGACTCGTCGAGGCCGCGGCCGACGCCGGGATCACGGTGGTGGGACGGCGCAGGGGCCGGCAACGGCTGGGCCATCTGGGGGCCGTCGCCCATGCGGTGCTCCACCACGCGGACTGCCCCGTCGCCGTCGTCCCGCACGCCTGACCGGCCGCGACCGGCCGGGTTCCGGCGACGAAGCCGACTGCCATGGGCATGCGGGCACCGGTGATCTGGCGTGTACTGGAAGCGCAGGAGCAGCGAAGGCGTGGACACCGTCCAGCAGGCCGAGCCAGGACGCCCCGATGCGCGGGAGGCAGACCATGACCAGTGACACCCCCATGCAACTCGGCATGGTCGGGCTCGGACGCATGGGGGCCAACCTGGTGCGCCGGCTCATGCGCGACGGACACACCTGTGTGGTGTACGACCTCAACGCCGATGCCGTCAGCGAGTTGGAGCAGGAGGGCGCCACCGCCGCGTCCTCCCTGAAGGACCTCGTCGGCAAGCTCGACCGGCCGCGGAACATCTGGCTGATGCTCCCCGCCGGCGTGGTGCAGGGCACGGCCGACGAACTGGCCGGCCTGCTTGCGCCCGAGGACATCGTGATCGACGGCGGCAACTCCTACTACCGCGACGACATCACCCGCTCCCAGCAGCTCGCGCCACACGGTATCCACTACGTGGACTGCGGCACCTCCGGCGGCGTCTGGGGTCTGGAGCGCGGCTACTGCCTGATGGTCGGCGGAGACCGGGAGGCCGTCCAGCGCCTGGACCCCCTCCTGCGTACGATCGCCCCGGGCGCCGGCTGCGCGGAACCCACTCCCGGCCGCACCACGAACACCGGCACCGCGCCCGACGGCTATCTGCACTGCGGGCCCAGCGGCGCCGGCCACTTCGTGAAGATGGTCCACAACGGCGTGGAGTACGGGATGATGGCCGCCATCGCCGAAGGCCTGAGCGTCATCAAGCACGCCGACGCGGGACTGCGCAAGCGGACGGTCGACGCGGAGACCGCCCCGCTGCGCGATCCTGACGCCTACTCCTACGAGATCGACGTCGCCGAGGTCGCCGAGGTGTGGCGGCGCGGTTCGGTGGTCGGTTCCTGGCTGGTCGACCTGGTCGCCGACGCGCTGGCCAGGTCGCCGGAGCTCGACGGCTTCGCCGGCCGGGTCTCCGATTCCGGGGAGGGCCGCTGGACCGTGCTGGCGGCGGTCGACGAGAGCGTGCCCGCACCGGTGATCACCACGGCCCTCTACCAGCGGTACGCCTCGCGCGGACTGGGCGAGTTCACCGACAAACTGCTGTCCGCGATGCGCGGTGAGTTCGGCGGGCACGTCGAGAAGGCGGGCTGAACCGTGGCGCAGCCGACCCCGACTTCGACCCGGTCCGCGTCCTCGGATCCGCGCCCGGACGACCATGTGATCGTGCTCTTCGGCGCGACCGGCGACCTGGCCCGCCGCAAGCTGCTGCCCGGACTGTTCCATCTGGCCCACGCCGGACTCATGCCCGAACACTACCGGGTGGTGGGCTCCGCGCCCGGCGCCGACGCCCTCAGCGACGAGGAGTTCCGCACCCGTGCCCGCGAGGCGGTCGCCGAGTTCGGCCGGTCGAAACCGCAGGGCGAGGCGTGGGAGA
Source organism: Streptomyces sp. HUAS 15-9 (assembly GCF_025642155.1). NCBI lineage: Bacteria > Bacillati > Actinomycetota > Actinomycetes > Kitasatosporales > Streptomycetaceae > Streptomyces > Streptomyces qianjiangensis. The sequence goes on from NZ_CP106798.1 coordinate 8,510,318, forward strand.
CGTTCGAAGCGTCGCTCAGCTTCGGTGCCGCGGACCCGGAGGATCCGCAGCCGCTGCTGGCCGCCGTCCAGAAGGCCGAGCAGGCACTCGGAGGCCGGCCGCGCCGCCTCTTCCATCTGGCCGTGCCGCCGGTCGCCTTCTCCTCCGTCGTCCAAATGCTCGGCGACACGGGACTCGCGCAGAACGCGCGGGTGATCGTGGAGAAGCCCTTCGGCACCGACCTGCCGTCGGCCCGCGCCCTGAACGCCACCATCCACGCCGTCTTCGACGAGTCGAGGATCTTCCGCATCGACCACTTCCTGGGCAAGGAGTCGGTGGACAACATCCTGGCCCTGAGGTTCGCCAACGGCCTGTTCGAACCCATCTGGAACCGGGACCACATCAGCCATGTGCAGATCGACGTACCGGAGCAGATCAGCATCGAGGGCCGGGCCCGCTTCTTCGAAGGGACCGGCACCTTCCGGGACATGATCGTCACTCATCTCTTCCAGCTCATGGGCTTCCTGGCGATGGAACCCCCGACCACACTGGAGGCGCAGCCGCTGCGGGACGAGAAGGAGAAGGTGTTCCAGTCCCTGCGGCCGCTGGACCCCGCCCATGTCGTCCGCGGCCAGTACACGGGCTACCGCGACGAACCGGGAGTGGACCCGCACTCGGACACCGAGACCTTCGTGGCCTTGCGCGTCGAACTGGACAACTGGCGCTGGGCCGGCGTGCCCTTCTTCCTGCGGTCCGGCAAATCCCTCGCCCAGGGCAGACACGTGGTCACCCTGGGCTTCCGCGAGCCGGTGCTGCGCATGTTCCCGGTGGACGTCGACCAGTGCGCCGGCCCGCGCAGCAACGCACTGGTGATCGACTTCGACGATCCCGGAAGCATCACGGCCCGGTTCCTCACCAAGGAACCCGGACCCGCGATGCGGTTGGAGAACGCCGAGATGGTCTTCCGGTACGCGGGCTCGTACAACGAGGAGCACGCGCTGGAGGGCTACGAACGACTGATCCTGGACGCCATGCTGGGGGACCAGTCCCTGTTCACCCGTTCGGACGGCATCGAACGCCTGTGGGACGCGGCCACCCCCCTGCTGAAGGACCCGCCGCCCGTGGAGCCCTACGCGCCCGGCTCCTGGGGGCCCGACTGGATCCAGCAGCTCATCGCTCCCTACCGGTGGAGTCTCCCGGACCACTACTGACCGACGGACCACCACTGACCGACGGGTCGTCCGGGCGCGTTGCTCCGGATGCCGCCCGCGCCTCGACCGAGCGGGTTCCTTCCGGCGCGCCGGGTGACGACTGCCCGACGCAACCCGCCGGGCACTTCTAGCCTCGACGCCATGCTGGGTCTTCCTGATCACGTACGTGCCTGTCTGTTCGACCTCGACGGGGTGCTCACCCAGACCGCGAAGGTGCATGCGGCCGCCTGGAAGGAGATGTTCGACGGCTATCTCCGCGAGCGGGCGGCACGTGAGGGGACCGCGTTCGTACCGTTCGACGCCGTCGGCGACTACGACGAGTACGTGGACGGGCGCCCCCGCGAGGACGGCGTGCGCACCTTCCTCGCCGCACGCGGAGTGCACCTGCCCGAAGGATCGCCGGACGACCCGCCGGAGGCGGAGACCGTGAACGGGCTGGGCACCCGCAAGAACAACCTGGTGCTGCGCCGGATTCGCGAGGACGGAGTGGAGCCGTACGAAGGCTCGGTCAGGTTCGTGCACGAGGTGCGGAAAGCCGGCCTGCGCAGCGCGGTGGTGTCGTCCAGCGCCAACTGCCGGGACATCCTGGTGGCGGCCGGCATCGAGGAGCTGTTCGACGAGCGGATCGACGGGATCGTGGCGCGCGAGCGCGCACTGCACGGGAAACCGGCTCCGGACACCTATCTGGAGGCGGCCCGTGTCCTGGGGGTGGAGCCGGCCGCGGCCGCCGTGTTCGAGGACGCCCTGGCCGGTGTGGAGGCGGGGCGAGCCGGACGGTTCGGCATGGTCGTGGGGGTCGACCGGATGGGCCAGGCGGAGCAGCTGAGGGCGCACGGCGCGGACGTCGTGGTAAGTGACCTGGCCGAACTCCTGGAGTCGCGGTGATCACCCATCCCAGTTACACGGTCGAGCCGTGGTGCCTGCGCGAGACCGAGCTGAACCTGGATGTACTCGCCCAGAGCGAATCGGTCTTCGCCCTGTCCAACGGGCACGTCGGGTGGCGCGGGAACCTCGACGAGGGGGAACCTCACGGGCTGCCCGGCGCCTACCTCAACGGTGTGTACGAGCGGCATCCGCTGCCGTACGCGGAAGCGGGCTACGGCTATCCCGAGTCCGGCGAGACGGCGATCAACGTCACCGACGGCAAGGTCGTCCGGCTGCTGGTCGACGATCATCCGTGCGACCTGCGCTACGGGCAACTCCTGGCGCACGAACGGGTCCTGGACTTCCGCTCCGGTGTGCTCAGCCGGACCGCGCGGTGGGCCACGCCCGGCGGGCGGACCGTCCGCATCACCTCGCGGCGCCTGGTGTCCTTCACCCAACGGGCGGTGGCCGCGGTGATGTACGAGGTCGAGCCGGTCGACGGACCGGCCACGGTGGCCGTGCAGTCAGAACTCGTGGCCAACGAACCGCTGCCGCACACCGAGGGTGACCCGCGGGTCGCCGCGGCGACCGAGTCCCCGCTGACGGCGGAGGAAAACTTTGCCCAGGACACCCGGCTGCGGCTCGTGCACCGCACCGAGCGCAGCGCACTGCGCGTGGGGGCGGCGGCCGACCATCTCATCGAGGGTCCGGACGGCACCCGCTGGACAGCTCAGTGTGAGCCGGACGTCAGCCGCCTGACGGTGACCGCGGACCTGGCGCCCGGACAGCGGCTGCGGCTGGTCAAGTTCGTCGCCTACGGATGGTCCGGGCAGCGCTCGCTGCCCGCGGTGCACGACCAGGTCGACGGGGCGGTGGCGGCCGCCGTCAGTGCCGGCTGGGAGGGGCTGGTCGCCCAACAGCGGGCCTACCTCGACGAGTTCTGGGCCGGCGCGGACGTCGAGGTGGAGGGCGATGCGCAGATCCAGCAGGCCGTACGGTTCGCCCTGTTCCACGTACTCCAGGCGGCCGCCCGCGGGGAGGAACGGGCGATCCCCGCGAAGGGACTGACCGGAACCGGGTACGACGGCCACTCCTTCTGGGACACCGAGTCCTACGTGCTGCCCGTGCTCACGTACACCGCGCCACAGACCGTCGCCCCGGTACTGAGATGGCGGCACGGAACCCTGCCGGCTGCCCAGGAACGGGCGCGTCAACTGGGGCTGGCGGGGGCGACCTTCCCCTGGCGGACCATCAACGGCGCCGAGTGTTCCGCCTACTGGCCGGCCGGGACGGCCGCCTTCCACGTGAACGCCGACATCGCCATGGCCGCGGTCCGGTACGTCATGGTGAGCGGCGACGAGGAGTTCGAGCGCGGTGAGGGACTGGAACTCCTGGTGGAGACCGCCCGGTTGTGGCGCTCCCTCGGCCACCACGACGCGGAGGGCGTCTTCCACATCGACGGGGTCACCGGACCCGACGAATACAGTGCCATCGCCCGGGACAACCTCTACACCAACCTGATGGCACGCCAGAACCTGCTGGCCGCGGCGGAAACGGCCACGCGCCACCCGGACCGGGCCGAGGAACTCGACGTCGACGACGAGGAGACGGCGGCCTGGCGGGACGCCGCGAGCCGCATGGCGATGCCGTACGACGAAGGCCTCGGCGTGCACGAGCAGTCGGCCGGCTTCACCCGCTTCCAGCACTGGGACTTCGACGAGACCCCGCCCGAGAACTACCCGCTGCTGCTCCACTATCCCTACTTCGACCTGTACCGCAAGCAGGTGGTCAAGCAGGCCGACGTGGTATTGGCGATGATGGAGTGCCCGAACGCCTTCACCGACCAGGAGAAGGCACGCAACTTCGCCTACTATGAGGCCCTCACCGTCCGCGACTCCTCCCTGTCGGCGTGCTGCCAGGCGGCGCTGGCCGCCGAGACCGGGCATCTGCGGCTGGCCTACGCCTACCTCAGCGAGGCGGCGCTGATGGACCTGGAGGACCTGGAGCACAACACCCGCGACGGGCTGCACATCGCCTCGCTCGCCGGCACATGGATCGCGCTCGTCATCGGCTTCGGGGGCATGCGCCGGCACATCGGCGAGGAAGGACATCCGGACCGGCTGGGTTTCGCGCCGCGTCTGCCCGAAGCGCTGTCCCGGGTGGCGTTCACGGTGACGGTACGCGGGAGCCGGCTGAAGGTGGACATCGGCCCGGCCAACGCACGCTACGCCCTGGAGGAAGGCGACCCGCTGGAGGTACTGCACCACGGCGAGCCGATGACCCTGACCGCCGGTACACCACGGGACCGCCCGGTGCCTCCCGTACCCGCCCGCCCCGAGCCGCAGCAGCCCCGGGGCCGGCGTCCGGTCGGGCTGCCCGGCGGGGAGGAACCCGGGGGCGCGCCACCGGAGCAATGAGGAGGAAGCGGCCCGGGACCTGCGCACAGCGCAGCTGAGAGACTGCACCTTCCGTGCCGTACCGGGAAGAGATGCCGTGGTCGCCGACGACCGGCTGATCTCCAGGCTGCCGCTCGCCCCTGCCCGACAGCTGATCGGCGCGCAGTGCTCCGGCGCGCTGGTGCTCGCCCGGCTCGGGTTGCTGGACGGCATGCCCGCATGCGCGGACAAGAAGAGCCGGCCCCTTGTCGAAGCCCGCGACGTCCTCGACTGTGTGGCTCCGGTGGGTGAGCACCGGGAGACCGTCGAGCGCGCCCTGCGTGCCGCCCATGCGGGCGAGGTTGCACTGGGCCGGTGACGCGCACGTCAGAGTGCGTCGACCGCGCTCACCTTCCAGCCGTCGGACGTGTGGGTCAGCGTCATCCGGACCCGGTTCAGGTCCAGGCGGGGGCCCGAGACCTGGGTGCTGGTGGTCAGTTGATTGACGAAGAGGAGGACCACCGCTCGGTCCGCCGATGCCGAGATCACTGAGGCTGCGGGAGGGCCGGAGGTCGGTGTCGCCACCGTTGCCTTCACGATCCCGTGGTACTTCCTGGCCGTCGGGCCGACCACCGTCGTCGTGGTCTTGCGGTACTCGTCGCGGAAGTGCCCGGTGAGCCGGGTGCCTGCCGCGGTGAAGTCGCGGGACAGATGCCGGTAGTCGTACGACAGCACGACGGGTGCCGCCTGTTGCGCGGCCGCGAGTGCCTGCCCTCGTGCCTGCTCGGCAGCCTCCCCCTGCCGGTACCGCCGGCCGAGTACGGCCGCCGCGACCAGGCCCGCCACGAGCAGGACGCACAGGACCGCGGTGAGCAGCCGCCGCCGAGTGGCTCGCGGCGGCGTTATGGGGCCGGGCTCGCCTTCCTCCTGCTGGGCGTCCTCCTCCTCGAAGGACTCCGGCGAGGGCTCAGGCGGGTCGTCCCAGCCGTGCTTCGGGGGCTCGACGAGCACGGTGCGTCCGGCGTCGCGCGTTTCGAGCCGCCTCGGGACGGCCTCATCGGTGGCTGTCAGCCCCGGTTCGCTGTTTCCGCGCTCCGCGCGCTTGGCCGCCGCGCGGGCGGCAGCGGTGATGGTGCGCCGGGTGCCGGAACCGGAGCCGCGGCCTCGGGTGGTCGTCTTCGCCACGGTCTTACTCCTCATGTCTTGCAGGGCGGAGAGGGCAGGGAGGGTGGTGGGTGGAGGACGGTGGGTGGGGTCAGCCGACGAACTCGACGTCGGACGTCAGCCAGCGGCCATTCCGGTACACCAGGTCGAGCTGCAGCCGGTACGTGCGCGCCTCGCCCTTGGGCGCGGCCGTGTTGGTCACCTTGCTGTCGGCGACCACCAGGACACGCGCCGAGTGCTCGTCGGACCGGACCATGCCCGCTTCCAGGACCTGGCCCTCGGACACGGATTCATTCTCGGCGACGAGCTTGGTCAGCTCCTCGGTCTGCGCGGCGAACTGCTTCTTGAAGTCGCCGGTGGCGCCTTCGAGGACGTTCGCGCTGTCCCGGTCGTAGTGCCGGTAGTCGAGCGAGGTGAAGTTCAGCGCCGACTGGCGAGCCGCGGCCAGGATGTCCTGACGGCGCTGCTCCGTCTCGTGCTGGTCGTAGAGCGCGAGGCTCAGCCAGATCGTCAGCGCGGTCGTGAGGACGGTCGCCACGACGAGCCCCACCGTCCCGGCCCTGCCCGACAGGGCCCTGCTCATGCCATCGGTCCGACGAGCAACCATTGCCACGACTCCTTTCCGAAGACCGCCTGTTGGCCGCCCGAAGAGCCGATCTCGACGGGCCTTCCGTCCGGGCCGGTGGCGGTGCCGGTCTCCGGGTCGTACGGCGTGACGTACGCCGTCCGGTTCGCGCCGCCGGGAGCTGCCGTGGGGCCGGGGGCGTTCTGGGCGCCCCGGACCGACGACTTGCTCCCGCGCGGGGCGGTGCAGTGCGCGTCGGCGTTCGCCTCGCGCGTGCGGGTGTCCGCCGGGTCACGGCGCGTCGTCCCGTAGCCCTGGGTGCACGGCGGCGGGTCGTCGGCGTTGACCACCAGGCCGAAGTGGGTGGTGCCGTCGCCCGGAACGACGGTGTAACTGCCCGAGACCAGCGCCGGGAAGGTGACGAGCGCCTGCTCCACACCCGGCAGGTGCGCCACCGTGACCTGGCCGCCGCTGATCAGGTTGGCCAGCAGGACCGACAGCCGTGGCCCGGTTGACTTCAACAGCGAGTTCACCTGTTGCGCGGCCGGCGTCGCGTTGCCGATCAGCTTGCGAAGGTCCCCGTCGCTCGACTTCAACTGTGCGGTGAGCGCCGCCAGGTCGCGCGCGAACGACTTGATGGAGGAGCCCTGGTCGGCCTGTGTCTTGAGGACCTTCCGCGAGTCCTCGATGAGCGCGATCGTCTGGGACAGCGAGTCGGACGCCGACGTGACGAGCGCGTTGCCCGAGTCCACCAGCCGGCTCAGGTTCGGTCCGGTGCCGGCGAAGGCGCGGCCCAACTCGTCGACGGTGACTTGCAGATCGTCCTTGCCGACCGAGTTCACGAGCCGGTCCAGACTGAGGACCAGGTCCGTGGTGGGCAGCGGTACGCGGGTGCTGCCGCGCGGGATGGCGCTTCCGTCGAGCAGGTACGGGCCGTTGGACGTGCGGGGCTGTAGATCGACGTACTGCTCGCCCACCGCCGAACGGTTCGCCACCACGGCGAGGGTGTCCGCCGGGATGCGCGGTGCGCCGTCCTCGATGTCGAGGGAGACCGAGACACCGCCGGAGCCCGTCAGCCGCAGCGTGCCGACCCGGCCCACCGGTACCCCCCGGTAGGTGACCTCGGCGCCCGGGAAGACTCCCCCGGAGTCGGCGAAGTCCGCCTGCACCGTGTAGCCGCGGTCCAGGAGGTCGTCGAGCAGGCCGGTGTACTCGGCGCCGACGTAGGACACCCCGACGGCGGTGACGGTGGCGAAGGCGAGCAGTTGGGCCTTGACCATCCGTGTGATCACGGCTGAACTCCCTTCAGCATCAGCTCCACGAGCGCGAGATCGATCCCCTCGGGACTCTCGGGACCCTCGGACCCGTCGGGCAGCGTTCCGCGGGTGGCGTAGGCGCTGGTGCACACCGGTGGGCACAGCGGCCCGCCCCCGCCAGACGGGGCCGGTGGGGCCGACGGCACCGAAGCGGACGGCAGGCCGGGCGTGCTCGGCAGTGCGGTGGGCGTCGGGACGCCCGGCACGCCTGGGAGCGTCGGCAGGTCGGGAGTCCCGGGCTTCTGGGAACCACCGCTTCCCCCGCCGGTCTTGCCGGGCCCGCCCGTCAGGTTCCCGTAGAGGTCGGACAGATCGAGATCGGCGGTGATGTCCAGGTTGACGTAGTCGCCCTTGATGGCGTCCACCGCGTTGCGCGGGAAGGGGTAAGTCGTCAGCAGCTCCAGGGAGTTGGGGAGGTCGTCGCCCGCCTTGTTCAGCTGCTGCAGGATCGGACGCAGCTTTTCGAGGTTCGCGACCGTGTCGTCGTGCGACGCCTCGACCACCTTGGTGCCCGTCGTGCCCAGCTTCGACAGAGCCGTGAGCATCCTCGTCAGATCACGCCGCTGGTCGGCGAGGACCTTCAGGGCGGGCGGCATCGTGTCCACTGCCTGGGCGATCGACTTCTTCTCCTTCCCGAGCCGTTGGGCGAGGCGGTCGACGGCCTTGAGGGCGCGGACGACGTCCTTGCGCTGGTCGTCCAGACCGCCGATGAACGTGTTCAGCTCCTTGAGCAGCGACCTCACCCGGTTCTCGCGGCCGTCCAGGGCCTTGTTCAGCTCCACGGTGATGGTCTTGAGCTGGGCCACTCCGCCGCCGTTGAGAAGCGCGGACAGTGCGGACAGCACCTCCTCGATCTCCGGGTTGCGGCCGCTGCGGGAGAGCGGGATGCGGTCGCCGTCGCCGAGCCGGCCCACGGGGGCCGTGCCGGACGGGGCGGAGAGTGCGACGTACTTCTCGCCGAGCATGCTGGTCTGCCGTAGTTCGGCGACCGCGTTGGCGGGCAGCCTCACCGAGTCGGCGACCCTCAGTCGTACGCGCGCGTGCCAGCCGTCCAGCTCGACCTTCTCCACGGCGCCCACGGTGACGTTGTCGACCTTCACCGCCGACTGCGGCACCAGGTCGAGGACGTCACGGAACTCGACGGTGACGTGGTAGGCGTGGCCGTCTGCGGCGGCTCCGCCGGGCAGCTGGACGTCGTACCAGCCGTTGAACTCGCAGCCGGACAGCAGCAGCGAGCCGACGGCCGCCCAGGCGAGCGCCCCGCCCTTGCGCAGTGCGTTCATGCGCTCACCCCCAGGATTCCGCCGAGCGTCCGGTCGACCGTGCCCGTCCCCGCGGATCCCCGAGGCACCTTCGGCAGGGAGTCGAAGAGTTCCTTCAGCTCCTTGCAGTCGGGGTTCTTGCCGCCTTCGTCGCCGGTCGTCCTCAGCACGGAGCACAGCAGTGAGGCCGGATCCTGAGGTCGGTCGGGGTTGTTGCGGGTGTCGAGGGTGCCCGCGGACGGGTTGTAGGCGTTGTTCAGGTTCGACAGACCCGTCGGGGCGACCTTCAACAGCTCGTCCAGTGCGGCCCGTTGGGTGACGAGCACCTTGGTCACCTTGCTCAGGCCCGCCACGTTCGAGGTCAGTGACTTCTTGTTCTTCTTCACGAAGTCCGACACGTCACCGAGCGCAGTCCCCAGATTCAGCAGCGCGGCGGCGAGATCCTTGCGTTCGCCCGCGAGTTGCCCGGCGACCTTGGCGAGGCTGGTGTTGAACGATCGCACGCTCTGGTCGTCCGCGGCCAGGGCCGCCGTGAAGACCTGAAGGTTCCGCACCGTGCCGAAGAGGTCCGTGCGGCCGTCGGACAGGGTGGTGACGGCCTGCGAGAGGTCCTCGACCGTCTGATGGAGGTTGTCGCCCTGGCCGTCGAGGTTGTCCGCGCTCACCCCGAGAAGGCGTGACAGTGAGCCGTCCTTGTTGGCGCCCTTGGGGCCGAGCGCTTCGGCCGTCGTGTGCAGACTGTCGAAGATCCGGTCCAGCTCGACCGGTACGGCCGTCCGCGTCTGGGGGATGACGTCGCCGTTCCGCATCGTCGGGCCATGGCGGTAGACCGGCAGCAGCTGCACGTAACGGTCGCTGACCACCGAGGAGTTGATGATCGCGGCCTTGGCGCCGGCCGGGACCTTGCGGCCTGCGTCGTACTCCAGCTCCACCCGCACCCGGCCGCCCTCCGGCGTGATCTTCTCGACCTCGCCGATCCGGACGCCGAGGACGCGGACGTCCGAGCCCGGATAGATGCCGACGGTGCGCGGGAAGTACGCGGTGACGTGCACGGGCTTTGAGCGTGGCCACAGCACGTAGGTGAGCGTGACGACGAGGGCGAGTGCGGTGACCAGGGCCACGCGCCGCTTCAGGTTGTTCACTGCGAGCCTCCCGTGCGCGGCACCACCGGAGCGGCGACCAGGTTCTGGACGTAGGAGTCGAACCAGCGGCCGTTGCCCAAGGTGTTGGTGAAGAGCCGGACGTACGGGGCAAGCAGCTCGACGCTCCGGTCGAGGCTCGACTGATTGCGTTCGAGCATCTCGACCACGCGGTTGAGGCCCTTGAGCGCCGGCCCGATCTCGTTGTCGTTGTCCTCGACCAGGCCGGACAGTTCGATGCCGAGCGCGGCGGAGCTCTTCAGCAGTTTGTGGATCGCCTTGCGCCGCTTGCTGATCTCCTTGAACAGCTGGTCGCCGTCCTTGACGAGTGCGGTGAAGTCCTCGGTGTGTTCGGCCAGTACGCCCGTGACACCGTTCGCGTGGTCGAGGAGTTCGCCGAGTGCCTTGTCCCGTGAGGCCACCGTCCGGGAGATCTTGGACAGGCCCTTGATGGACGCCCGTACCTCGGTGGGGGAGTCCTGGAAGGTGGTGGAGATGGTGTCGAGGGCTTTCGCCAGCCGGTCGGTGTCGACCTGTTCCGTGGTGGTGGTGAGATCGCTGAACGCCTGTACGACGTCGTACGCCGGGACCGTCCTCTTCAGAGGTATCTCGCTGCCGGGCTTGAGCTGACCGGGTCCCTTGGGTTGCAGCGCGAGGTATTTGGCGCCGAGGATCGTCTTGACCCGGATGGAGGCGCCGGTCTCGGTGCCGAACCCGGGATCGCCCTTGATCTTGAAGGTGATCTTGACGTGGTCTCCCTCCAGATCGACGTCCTCGACCTTGCCGACCTTGACGCCGGCGATGCGCACCTCGTCGCCGGGCTTGAGGCCACCCGCCTCCGAGAAGGCGGCGCTGTATGTGTCGCCGTCGCCGATCAGCGGCAGGCTGTCGACGTTGAACGCGGCCGCGGTCAACAGCGCGAGTGTGGTGAGGCCGACGGCCCCGATCACCACGGGATTGCGCTCACGGAACGGGACCAGGCGCGGGCGGCGTATCCGTACACGGGGAAGCCGCGGCGGCTCGATGCGGACCTTGATCAGTGGTTCCGGGCGGCGGGGGCGAGGCGCGCGGCGCGGCAGCAGGCGCACTTTCGGGAGCCTGGGCGGGTCGATACGGACCTTGACCAGCGGCTCCGGGCGGCGCTTGCGCAAGTGCTTCATCATGCGCCGCACCTCGCCCTCGCCACATGCAGCTCGGGAGTGAGCATCTGCTTCGTCTTCGGCAGCACGATCCGGCCGTCGAAGTCGCACAGGTAGAAGTTGAACCACGAGCCGTAGGACGCCGTCCCCGTCAGCTCGCCCAGCTTGTTCGGCAGCCGCTTCAGCACGCCCTCCACGGTCTTGTCGTTCCTGTTCAGCGTTCCGGTGAGATCGGTCAGCTCGGCGATGTCGTCCTTCAGCGGCGGACGTGCGTCCTTGAGCAGTCCCGAGGTGGCGTCCGTCAGGTCGCCGATGCTCACCAGCGACCGACCGATGGGCTTGCGGTCGGCGGACAGCCCCGAGATCAGTCGGCGCAGCTGCTTGAGCAGCCCGGAGAAGCGGGCGCCCCGCTTGTCCAGCGTCCCCAGCACGGTGTTGAGGTTGTCGATCACCGAGCCGATCAGCTTGTCGCGGCCGGCCAGCGTCGTGGTGAGCGAGGCGGTGTGCACCAGCAGGCTGTTGACGGTGCCGCCCTCGCCCTGCAGCGTTCGGATGATCTCGGTGGCGAGTTGGTTGACGTCCTGCGGGCTGAGCGCCGCGAACAGGGGCTTGAAGCCGTTCAGCAACGCGTTGAGGTCCAGCGCGGGCTGCGTGCGCGAGAGAGGGATGGTGGCTCCGGACTTCAGTCGGGTGCCGTCTCCCACCCCCTCGGTCAGGGCGACGTAACGCTGTCCGACCAGGTTCCGGTAGCGGATGACCGCGCCGGTGCTGTTCAGCAGCGGACGGTCCGCGGTGACGGTGAAGGTGACCTCGGCCAGTGTCCGGTCCTTGATCCGGATCCCCTCGACCTCGCCGACCCGCACCCCGGCCACCCGGATGTCGTCACCCTTCTCCAGGCCGGTCACGTCGGCGAACACCGCGCGATAGGTGTGCTGGGGCGTGAGGGAGATGTTGACGATGGTGGCGGCGAGCAGTGCCGTCGCCAGGATCGTCACCAGCGCGAAGAGGCTGAACTTGATGAGCGGGGCGGCGGTCTGCCGGGCACTCGATGTCCTCATGCGACGCTCACCGCCGTCCCGCGGGCCATCGGCCCGAACAGCAGCGTCGTGACCGGCGGCACCTCGTCGGCGGGCACGCCCATGACGGGCGCCACGAGCGAGCCGACGGCACGCTGCTCGGCCCGCGTGGCGGACACACCGAGCGGACCGGTCGAACTCCCCTTGCTCGAACCATCGTTGAGGTGCACCCCGGGTGCGGGCACCGGGGGATGGGGCAGGTCACGGCAGTTCGGTCCCGAGCGGTCGTCGTAGCGCGGCTCCTCACCGGGCTCGTACGCCCCCTGCTGTCGTACGACTTCGAGGGTGATGTGCATCTTGCCGCCCCGGAACGCCTGCTCGGAGGCCTGCTCCTCGCGGACCAGGCCGGCCAGGAGGCAGGGATACTCGGGCGAGTAGCGGGCGAAGAGTCCGAGCGTGGGGCGGGAGACCCGGCCGAGGGTGATCAGCCGGTCGCCGTTCGCGTCCAGGAAGTCCTCCGTGGTGCCGGCGGCGGTCGCCGTCGTGGTGAGCGCGGAGGCCAGCCGGCCGTGCTGCTCGACCAGGGTGCGGCTGGTCGTGACGGTGTTGCGCAGGATCTCCATCAGGTCGGGAGCCGCGTCGCCGTACACCTCGGCGACATCGGCCAGGCGCGCGAAGTCCTCGGTGAGGGAGGGCAGATGGGGATTGAGCCGGTGCAGATAGTCCTCGACGCGCGTGAGGTTGTCGCCGATCCGGTCGCCGCGTCCCTCCAGGGCGGTGGCGAATGCCGAAAGCGTGGCGTTGAGCTTGCCGGGCTGCACGGTCCGCAGCAGCGGCAGCAGGTCGTTCATCAGCTGCTGGAGCTCGATGCCGACGCGGGTGCGGTCCTGGGTGATGACGTCCCCGGCGTGGATGGGGCGGGCCGAGGTGTGCACGGGCGCGACCAGGTCGACGTACTTCTCGCCGAACAGCGTCTTGGGCAGCAGGCGTGCGTGCACGTCGGACGGGATGTGCGCGACGTACTCCGGCTTGAGCGCGATGTCGAGCGTCGCCTTCGTCCCGTCGGCGTGCACCGCGCGGACCTCGCCGACCAGCAGCCCGCGCAGCTTGACGTCGGCGCGCGGATCGAGCTGGTTGCCGAGGCTGTCGGCCTCCAGCCTGATCCGTACGGCCGGGGTGAACGCCTGCTGGTAGACGGCGACGGACAGGGACAGCAGCAGGGCGAGCACGGCGATGAACACGACGCCGTACAGCCGTAGTCTCAGCACCCTCATCCGGCTCACCCCGCAATCCGAACGGTCGTGTTGGCGCCCCAGATCGCCAACGAGAGGAAGAAGTCGAGAACGTTGATCGCGACGATCGACGTCCGCACGGCGCGGCCCACGGCGACACCCACGCCCGCCGGGCCGCCGCTCGCGTGGTAGCCGTAGAAGCAGTGCACCAGGATGATCAGCACGGCGAAGACGAGCACCTTCCCGAAGGACCACAGCACGTCGACCGGCGGCAGATACTGCTGGAAGTAGTGGTCGTAGGTGCCCGCCGACTGCCCGTAGTAGCCGGTGGTGATGGTGCGGGCGGCGAGATACGAGGACAGCAGGCCGATGACGTACAGCGGGACGACGGCGACGAAGCCGGCGATCATCCGGGTGGTCACCAGGAACGGCAGCGAGGGGACGCCCATGACTTCGAGCGCGTCGGTCTCCTCGCTGATCCGCATCGCGCCGAGCTGAGCGGTGAACCCGGCGCCGACGGTCGCGGAGAGCGCGAGCCCGGCCACCAGCGGGGCGATCTCACGGGTGTTGAAGTACGCCGAGAGGAACGCCACGAAGTTGGAGGTGCCGAGCTGATTGAGCGCGGCATACCCCTGCAGGCCCACCTCCGTGCCGGTGAAGAACGACAGGAAGGCGATGACGCCGACCGTGCCGCCCACGACGGCGAGGGCACCACGGCCGAAGCTCACCTCGGCGAGCAGCCGCAGGATCTCCTTCTTGTAGCGGCGCAGCGTGCGGCCGGTCCAGGCCAGCGAGCGGCCGTAGAAGGAGAGTTGGGTGCCGAGCTCTTCCAGAGAGCGCAGTGGTCGTTCGAGAAGTCGCATCGGCTAACCCCTCTGCGGGACGACTTGGAAGTACACCGCGGTGATCACGAAGTTCGTCACGAACAGCAACATGAAGGTGATCACCACCGACTGGTTCACCGCGTCGCCCACACCCTTCGGGCCGCCCTTCGCGGTCAGTCCCTTGTACGAGGCGACGATCGCGGCGATCGCACCGAACACCAGCGCCTTGATCTCGGCCGCCCACAGGTCGGAGAGCTGGGCGAGCGTGGTGAAGGAGGCGAGATAGGCGCCCGGAGTGCCGTTCTGCAGAACGACGTTGAAGAAATAGCCGCCCGCGACACCGACCACCGACACCAGTCCGTTGAGCAGCACCGCCACCACCATCGAAGCCAGCACGCGCGGAACGACCAGCCGGTGGATGGGATCGATGCCGAGCACCTGCATCGCGTCGATCTCCTCGCGGATCTTCCGCGCCCCGAGATCCGCGCAGATCGCCGTACCGCCCGCCCCCGCGATCAGCAGCGCGGTCACGATCGGCGAGGCTTCCCGCAGCACCGCCAGCACCGAGGCGGCCCCGGAGAAGGACTGGGCGCCCAGCTGCCGGGTCAGGCTGCCGATCTGCAGCGCGATGACCGCTCCGAACGGGATGGACACGAGGGCCGTCGGCAGAATGGTGACGCTCGCGACGAACCAGGCCTGCTGGATGAACTCCCTTGCCTGGAACGGCCGTCGGGGCAGGGTCCGGACGACGTCCAGGGCCATCGCGAAGAGGTTCCCGGACTGTCTGAGCGCCCCGGTCGGTGACACTCTCATCGGTCCGCCACCTCCTTCCGGCGCAGTTCGGCCTCCCGTCGCGCGATCGCCTCCCAGCGGGGCGGACGGATGATGCCGGGGCCCGGCAGCAGCCGGGGTGTCGGTTCGCGGACGGGTGCCTGGTCGACGAGTTGGGCCAGCTCCTGCTGCACCTGCGCGGCGTCCTTCTCCTCCGCCATGCCGATCGGACCCTGCATCCGGCCGTTCAGGAACTGCCGTACGACGGGTTCGTCGCTGGTCAGCAACTGCTCGCGCGGGCCGAACACGACCAGCTCGCGGCGGAACAGCAGCCCGATGTTGTCCGGGACCTGGCGGGCCGAGGCGATGTCATGGGTGACGATCAGGAAGGTCGCGTCGATCTGTGCGTTGAGGTCGACGATCAGCTGGTTGAGATAGGCGACGCGCACCGGGTCGAGGCCGGAGTCGGGTTCGTCGAAGAGGATGATCTCGGGGTCCAGCACGAGCGCCCGCGCCAGGCCCGCGCGCTTGCGCATCCCGCCGGAGATCTCACCGGGCAGCTTCCCCTCCGAGCCGATCAGCCCGACCATGTCCATCTTCTCCAGCACGATGCGCCGGATCTCGCTCTCGGACTTACGGGTGTGCTCGCGCAGCGGGAAGGCGATGTTGTCGTACAGGCTCATCGAGCCGAACAGCGCGCCGTCCTGGAACAGCACGCCGAACAGCTTCCGCACCTCGTAGAGATCGTGTTCGCGCAGCCTGGTGATGTCACGACCGGCGACCTTCACGCAACCACGGTCCGGCTTCAGCAGCCCGACGAGCGTCTTGAGGAACACCGACTTGCCCGTGCCCGAGGGGCCGAGCATGACCGAGACCTCCCCGGCGGGCAGCGTCAGCGAGACGTCCTGCCAGATGACCTGGTGACCGAAGGACTTGGTCAGCCCTTCCACGCAGATCTCGACACCCATCCGTTCCACCCTTCCGCCGTGGAGCCGCTCCGACATCTGCTCTACGGGGAGAGGCGGGGCGTCCGTCGCGGGGGAGGGGGATTTTTTTCGGGAGTGTTCGCGGCGGGACTACGGCAGTGTGGTCGACGCCGATATTCCGGTGGGAGTCGTTGGGATCACGGACGGAAGAGCCGTCGGGATCGTGGACGTCCCCGGCAGATCGGGAAGGGCGGGAACACTCGGGAGGTCCGACACGCGCGGGACGGCCGGCAAGGGTGACAGGGAGGCCTTCGGCAAGGGCGGCACCGTCAGTGGCAGCAGTGCACTGCGGTGATCAGCGGGGGACTCCGTCGCTCCGGAAGCCGTCGCGGGGGCCGACAGCTCGCGGGCGTTCGAGGCGGGTGTCCGGGCGGTGCCGTCGGGCCGGACGGGCTCGGCAGGGATCCCGGAGACGGAGGATGCCGTGGGCAGGGGCGCCGTGTCCGGCCCGCCCCCTCCGAGCACGTGCGGCAGCACGAACCCCGCGACCGCCAGGGTCGCCGCCGTCGACGCGGCCGCCACGGCCTGTGCCTTGCCGCCCGCCCGCAGCCGTCCCCGCCCGAACAGGAACAGCGCGAACCCGAGCGTCGCGGCCAGCGAGTTGCGCAGCGTGCGCCGGGCCCGGGCGAGCAGCGACTCGACGGTCCGGTAGCTCAGCCCCATCCGCACGGCGACCTGGCCGACGTCGAGGTCCTCCGACTTCAGCCGGAGCGCCTCGGCCTGGCGCGCGGGCAGCTCCCCGCTGCGCACGGCCAGCCACCTGGCCTCGGCCCGATCGCACACCGCCTCTTCGATGGGCACCGGGCACGGCGCGACGAGCGTGGGACTGCTGCGCACCTGGTCCTCGCGATTGACCTGGCGATACCGGTCGACACACAGACGCATGGTCACGGTCGTCAGCCAGGCGCCGAGACGCTCGTCGTCCAGGTCGGGCCGCTCCGCGGCGCGCAGCATCGCCTCGTGCACCGCGTCCTCGGCGTCCTCCAGGCTCATCGATCTGCGCCGGGCCACCTTGAGCAGCTGCTCGCGGTGGCTCCACATGCGCTGCCAACGGTCGTGGGCCGCCTGTATCTCCGCCGGCATGTCCGACATGTCCGTCGCCATGAGGGCCCCTTTGCGCTCACTCGCCGGTCTCGTGCCGTCCGGCGGGTGGCGACATTACCGTCCGGTATCCGCGGTTGGGGAGGGGGTGGCGGTCAACGAGACCACTCCGTTGCTGGTCAGCGGGCCGTCGCTGGGCAACAGGCCGTCGCCGGGCGGTTCGATGTCCGTGCGGGGCAAGGGGAGTTGGGGCTCGTCCGATTCACCGGCCCGAGGTGCCGGGCGTGAGTCGGCGGGAGTAGGTGATGCGGGCGCGGACGGGGTTCGGGTGGGGGCGGGTCTCTGACGGGCGGACGGCGTCGGCTTCGGCGTGGGCTCCCGGTGCGACCGCTCGGGGTGCGCCGATGACCCTGCCGAGCTGTCCGGCACCACCCGGTGTCCTTCCAGGAAGTACGCGTACCAGGCCCTGACGGTGCTCAGATAGGCCTGCGAGTGGTTGTAGCCGAGGACCGCCCGGTCCAGTCCGGCCGGGTCGGAGAGGTCCCGCCCGCCCGCGCACAGATAGCGCCCGGCGGCGAGCGCCGCGTCGAAGATGTTGCCCGGGTCGGCCCGGCCGTCGCCGTTGCCGTCCGTGCCCCAGCGGGCCCAGGTCGAGGGGATGAACTGCATCGGTCCGACCGCACGGTCGTAGGCCGGGTCCCCGTCGTAGGCGCCGCCGTCGGTGTCCCGCACCAGGGCGAAGTGGCCGCCGTCCAGCCGCGGCCCGAGGATCGGCGTCACGGTCGTACCGTCCGCCGTCACCTGACCGCCCCGTGCCTGCCCGGACTCCACCTGCCCGATCGCGGCCAGCAGCTGCCACCGCAGCCGGCAGCCGGGCGCCGTGCGCGCGAGCTCCGCCTCGGCGTGACGGTAGGCGGCGAACACGCTCACGGGCAGCGTTGCCCTCGCCGCCGATGCCCCGTGCTGGTGCTTCCCGGTCCGTAGCGGCGGGAGATCGGTGCGGTACGGGGTGTCGCCCGTCACGCTCGGCCCGTGCTCGTCCGCTGCCGGCCGTGCGGGTGCGGAGGCCCGTGCCGGAACCGCCCCCGGGGGCTGTGACGCGGTCAGTGCTGCCATGGCTGCTGCCGTGATTGCCACACTTCTGGCGCCTCTGATTCTGTGCCCTGCCAAGTCGTGATCCCCTCCGTGCGGTCCTCTGTCCTCTGCTCTACGGGGCAGGGCGGCGGGTCCGTCGCGCGAAGGGTGGGCCAATTCGGAAGTGGAGTGCGCAGGCGCGTCCGCTATTTGGTTGCCGGTCCCTGTACCGTGCAGCAGGATGCGGGGATGCGCTTCTCGGTCAACATTCCGAACTTCGGTGACTTCGCCGATCCCAGGACCGTCGCGAAGGTGGCCGTGGCGGCCGAACAGGCAGGGTGGAACGGGCTGTTCGTCTGGGATCATGTGCTGCACCGCAAGCACGAGGGCAGGCCCTTCGGCGACCCGTGGATGCTGCTGACTGCCGCTGCGTTGGCGACCTCCCGGATCAGGCTGGGCACGTTGGTCACCCCGGTCGCCCGGCGGCGCCCGCAGCAGCTCGCCCGCCAGGTGGCGACCCTGGATGCCATGAGCGGCGGTCGGGTCGTCTTCGCCGCGGGGCTGGGCGGACCCATTGAGGACGAGTACGCGAGTTTCGGCGACACCACGGACCCCAAGGCGCTGGCCGAGCGGCTGGACGAGGGCCTGGACCTGCTGCGGCGGTTCTGGTCGGGCGAACCGGTGAACCACGACGGACGGCACTACCAGGTACGGGACGTGACCCTGCTGCCCGCCACGGTGCAACGCCCTCGGCCGCCGGTCTGGGTGGCCGGCTTCTGGCCCAACCGTCCGCCGATGCGCCGGGCCGCCCGCTGGGACGGGGCGGTCCCGCTGTTCACCGACGCCAGGCACGGCCATGTGCCGCCTGTCGGTCAGGTGCGCGACCTGGTCGCATTCGTGCGCAAGGAGCGCGAGGACCGGTCCGGCGCTCCCTTCGAGATCGTCCTCGGCGGTGCCACACCGGGCGGCGACGCCGCCAAGACCCGTGATCTGATCGGTCCGCTGGCCGAGGCGGGAGCCACCTGGTGGGACGAGCGGCAGATCCAGACCGGCGAAGCGCTCGACCGGCTCACACCGGTGCTGCGCCGCATCGAGCAGGGGCCGCCGGTGTTGTGGTGACCCGGCTGAAGGTGCCCCGCCCGGACCTCAACGTGCCCGGTCGGCTGCCGCCTGCCAGACGGAGGTGAGGTACTGCAGCCGGACCTTGTCGTCGTCGGGCAGCGACTGGGCGTAGCTCCGGCGCAGAGTGAGTACGAGGCTCGGGATGTGGAGTTTCGCGGCGCACTTGCCGTCCGCCACGGCGACGGAGACCTCACGCCTGCGCAGGGCTTGGGTGGCTCCCTGCTTGTGGTAGGCGGCCCTGAGCCGTTCGTAGGCGTCGTCAGGCGAGCCGTACCGGTATCCCTCGGCCCGCATGCAGGTCTTCCAGTCGGTCATGGCCTTGCGGTACTTCGGGGATTCCTCCACCGAAGTGGTGAGGCTGCCGTTGAGGTTCTGCGGGTAGTAAGCGACGGAAACCCAGTCGTCGAGACTTCCGTAGAGGTGTCTGCGGCTCTCGGCCTCGCAGCCCCGTGCCGAGAACGTGACCTTCTGGTCGCGCCCGAAGCGCATCTCGCGGAAATCTGAACCGCCCCCGCGCATGGCTTTCATATAGGCGGCCGACTCTTTCTCCGAGAGCGAGGCCACATAGGCGTCGTTCGGTGATGAACCGCGACCGTCCGAGCCGGACGCGTACTGATCTCCCAGGCCGTATCCCCGGCTGCGGCGGTCTCGCATGTTCAGCGTCTGCTGCTCGTCGGATCCGGTCGGCCGGGCTGTCTTGTCGGCGCGGTAGCGGAATCCCTTCTTTACCATGCAGGCCGCGATGAGTTCGGATTCCTTGTTCGCCAGCCCGGTACTGGTCCTGACGAAGGTCCCGGATCGGGTGAGCAGGTCGAGTTCGGCGGCGGTGAGGGTTCTCCCGCGTTTCTCGTGCGCCTCGTCGGTCGTTCCGCACGCGGCGGTGAGCGCGAGGACTCCCGCCACCGCACAGGCGAGCGATGCGCGTCGCATGGTGTCCTGGGCCTCTCGGTCGGCGGTGGTGGGACGTGCGGTGCCCGCGGACTGCTGCCCGCGGGCACCTGGAAGCCAGGGAATCGAGATGTCCCACCTTCTACGGCACGGGGCCGGTGCAGGTCGAGTTGGTGCCGCCGGTCGCGTAGACGCCCCAGCTGTTCGACGAGACAGCGTCGTTGAACGTCGAGTTGAAGTTCCCGCCGGTGCCCTTCGGGATCCAGCCGCCGGTTCCGCCGTAGGACTTGCCGGTCCACACGACGGCGTCACAGCTGACTCCGTTGTTGAAGTCCGACGAGGCGCAGTCGTTCCAGGTGCGGCTCGGACAGCTGGAGTGACCGAAGACGGACCAGTCGGAGTTCTTTCCGGAGAGCTTTCCCGGCCCGTCGGAGTATCCCGCGTTCACCCAGAAGCAGAAATTGCCGGAGGTACAGCCGGCAGGTGCCGCGGCCGCCTTTACCGAGGTGAAGGATGCCACCGCGGATGCCTTGCCTCGGTTTGCGGAATCATTTGCCGAACTGGCCGCCGATGTTCCGGCCATGGCACCGAGCAGAATCACAACTCCCGCGATCATGGCTAATATTCGTCTCACTATTCCCCCTTGAGGCGTGCGGTTGGTCGCGTCCACTGTTGCCAATTCCGCCTCAGTGGTCCATGGTGTGTCGCCAGGGGGAAAATGCCGAGGCCGGACAGGGGACCGGGATGCTCCGCATTCATTTCTCAGAGCTCGACCTGGCGAGAACCAGAGTGGCCCGGGTGCCCGATCCTCTGTGGGAGGTGGCCGCGAGTCTGCACCGCTTCCAGACCCGCGCCGGCCGCTGGGCCTACGCCGAGTGGTACCGCACGGCCGGCGCCCGCATCCGGGAGAGCCACCTCGACCGCACTCTGCGTGACCTGCTCTTGCCGCTGTACCCACGAGCCGTCTACTTTCCGGACTTCCTGACGCCGTCCCCAGCCCTGGACGATGGGCTCAACGCCGGTCTTGACGCCGGTCTCGACGCGATCATGTCCACCCCGCCCCGCCGCGTGCGTGACGAGCTGGCGGTGCTCGACCGCCGTGTGGGCGCTCCGGCCTGGGTACGACGACTGACGGACCGACAGGAGCGCGCGGAGGTCGTTGCGGCGATCCGCGCCTACTACGAGGCGGCCGTCGCCCCGTTCACCGAGGCGATGCACTCACGTATCGAAGCCGCGCGGTCGCAGTGCTGCCGCGATCTGCTCGACGGCGGTGTGGACCGCATGCTGGCCGGGCTCGGACCCGGGCTGATCTGGCGGCCCCCGATCCTGGAGGTCCGCTATCCCGTCGACGACCGGGATCTGTACCTGGACGGCCGGGGGCTGCGCCTCGTGCCGTCCTACTTCTGCTGGAGCAGCCCGATCAGCCTCGCCGATCCCCAGCTGCCGCCCGTGCTGGTCTACCCCCTGCTGCACGAACCGACCGCCATCAGCCTCCGGCCCGCCACTCCACTGGCCGCGCTGCTGGGCCGTACCCGGGCGACCGTGCTCTGTGTCGTCGCGTCGGGTGCGGGCGCCACCACCGGGGAGATCGCCCGTGCGGTCGGGATCTCCGCGCCCTCCGCGAGCAAGCACGCCGGAGTCCTGCGTGAGGCGGGCCTGCTCGCCAGCAGCCGCCACGCCGCGCACGTCCTCCACACGCTGACTCCGACCGGCGCCTCCCTGCTGGTCGGCTCCCGACCACCGGGCGCGCGAACTGGACGTTGAGCGGAGCGCCCCCGTGACTATCACCCGGGTGGATGCGACTCGAAGGCGTTCACCACGGGGAGGCACTGCACATGCCAGTGATTTTCTTCGACATCGGGGCGACCTTGGCGGATGCCCATGTGGATCCCGACGGCTCCCTGACACTTGAGCCCCGACCGCGTGTCTTGGCTGTGCTCGACGCCCTCCGGGAGGTCCGCAAGGGCATCATCTCCGACCCCGGTCCGGGCGATGGCGCTGCCGCACGTGCAGCGGCCGCGCTGCGGGGGGCGTTCCCCGACCGGTTCACCGACGACGCACTTGTGCACTGGGGTGCGAAGGACAGCCGCGGGATCTTCGACCAGGCGGTCACGAGCGCCGGGGGAGCGGCAGGCGACGACTGTGTCTTCGTGGGCGAGGACGCGGAGGAGCGCGCTCTCGCGCGCGAGGCCGGGATGCGTACGGCGGCTCACCCGGTGTTCGCCATCGCCGCGACGGAAGACAGACCGGTGCTCCGGACGAGGATCGAGTTGCCCGACGGCCTGGGCCCGCCCGAGTTGACCACGGCCGTGGACGAGACCGAGGCCGTTGTCGTGCAGTTCGTCTCCGAGCGGCTCGTGCTCGCGATGGCGACCAGGCAGGGCGCCCAGGCGCTCGAGCACGCGGGTTTCACGGTGGACCTGCGGGGACCGGTGGACGAGGTGGTGGCCTTCCCGATCAGCGACGACCAGTAGGTCTCGGCGGCCGAACCGCACACGGACGCCCCTCGTGAATCCCCGTAGCCGGCGCCGGGTTCCCGGTCGACACGGCGCCGGGACGAGGCGGTGACGCCCAGGGCGTCCGGGCCGGGAGAACGGGCGCTCGACTCGGGCGCCCGGGACATCCCGGCGAGCGAGTACGCCGAGGTCGCCCGACAGGCCGCAGACGGAACGACTGATTCCCCAGCAGCCCCGGTCGCGCCGATCGGAGTCAGGAACAACCCTCGCCGCCGCACAACCCTTTGGCCCTGCGCCTCATCTTGCTTGCCGGCAGCAGCAGAACTGACCTGAAAGCAGGAGCACTTGTCCAGTGCGCGCTCTCCTCTGACACGACGTGGTGCGGCGGTCGGCACCGCCTTGGGGCTCATCGCCCTCGCCGGGCCGCAGGCGGCCGACGCGACGCCGGCCACCAGGGCGACGGGACCCGCCGCCCTCCACTGGTCCACCTGTCCCGCGGGCTCGGATGCGCCCCGCGGCACGTACTGCACCACCCTCAAGGTCCCTCTCGACTACGCCAGTCCGGGCGGACGGCAGATCAAGCTCACGCTGTCGATGGTGGGTGATGCGAGCGCCCCGCGCACGCTCGTGGTCAACCCGGGCGGGCCGGGTGAGTCGGGCATCGGTACGGCCAAGCTGGTGTGGAGCTCGCTGCCCCGGGACGTCGGCGCGAAGTACAACGTCGTCAGCTTCGACCCGCGCGGCGTCGGTGCCAGCACCCCGGTCTCGTGCGGGGACACGACCAAGCTGATCAAGCACCCGGCGGTGCCGTACACGCCCGCGAACGACGGGCAGGAGCAGGCGCGGCGCACCGTGGCCCGCAAGATCGCCGAGCAGTGCGACGCGAAGTCCAAGGCCCTGCTGCCGTACATCACCACCGAGAACGCCGCCCGCGACATGGACCGGATCCGTGCCGCGCTGCACCGCGACAAGATGGACTACCTCGGCTATTCGTACGGGACGAAGCTCGGCGCCACGTACGCGACACTGTTCCCCTCGCACACCGGCCGCATGATTCT
The DNA here is from genome assembly GCF_025642155.1 of Streptomyces sp. HUAS 15-9. Taxonomy (NCBI): domain Bacteria; kingdom Bacillati; phylum Actinomycetota; class Actinomycetes; order Kitasatosporales; family Streptomycetaceae; genus Streptomyces; species Streptomyces qianjiangensis. The sequence goes on from NZ_CP106798.1 coordinate 8,533,800, forward strand.
GGACAGCGTCGTCGACCCGACCGTCACCACCTATGCCTCGCAGTACGAGCAGAATCCGGCGCTCCAGCACCGGGCCGGCCAGTTCTTCGCCTGGGTGGCGAAGAAGGACAGGACCTACCACCTGGGTGCCACGCAGGCCAAGGTGGCGGCCGCGTGGGAGGCCACCCGGAAGAAGCTGGACACCAAGCCGGCCGGGCGCCGGGCGGGCGGCGCCGAGCTCGACGATCTGCTGGCGTCCGCCATGTACACGGATCTGACCTGGGGCGATGTGGCGCAGGCCGTCTCCGACTACCGGGGCGGGAATGCGAGCGGTCTGCTCAGCGCCACCGACCAACTCGCCCTCGGCGGTGTGGATCCGGCCCAGCTCGCCTACAACTGCGTGGACGACGCCTGGCCCCGCGACTGGGCGACCTGGCACCGGGACACGGCTGCCTCCGCCCGTATGGCTCCACTGTTCGCCTGGCCGAACACCTGGTACAGCGCGCCCTGCGCCTTCTGGAAGGCCCCGACCGCCCGGCCCGTGAAGATCGGCTCGGCCCAGGTGCCGCCGGTCCTGCTGCTCCAGGCGAAGGACGATCCGGCGACCCCGGTCGAGGGAGCGCGGCGCATGCACCAGGTACTGAGCGGTTCCCGCCTCGTCGTCGCGGGCGGCGGCAACCACGGGCAGTACCTGTTCGACGGAAACACCTGCATGGACCGCCACGGCAGCCGCTATCTGCTCACCGGGCAGCTCCCGCCCGACAACGCCACGTGCCCGGCGACCCCGGCACCGTGAGCGACTCCGCGACGGTGTGAGGCTCCAGGTATTCGACAAGGTGTTCCATTTTTGGTGGATGTCGGGTTATGGTCAACCCGAACGATCTTGTACGGAGGTGCCCGGATGGAGAACACCGCGCCCGCTCGCCGAGGCCGTCCCCCGGGGACCAGGACCGCTGAGGGGGAGCTGACGAGCCGCCAGTCGGCCATCGTCCGCTACATCACGGAGACGGTCGACCGGCAGGGCTACCCTCCCTCGATGCGGGAGATCGGCCAGGCCGTGAATCTCGCCAGTACCTCCTCGGTGGCCTACCAGCTGACCGTCCTCGAACGCAAAGGCGTCCTCTACCGCGACCCGCACCGTCCCCGCGCCTACCAGGTACGACCCTCGTGGGCGCCCGACCTGGGCGCCCGGAGCCCCGCACCGGTCGACGTGCCGCTCGTGGGCCGGATCGCCGCCGGCGCGCCCCTGCTCGCCGAGGAGATGATCGAGGACGTCTACTCGCTGCCCCGCCAGATCGTGGGGGAGGGCGACTTGTTCGCCCTGACGGTCTCCGGCGACAGCATGATCGACGCGGCGATCTGCGACGGGGACATCGTGACCGTCCGGCGGCAGGACAGCGCAGACCACGGTGACATCGTCGCCGCGCTCCTGGAGGACGAGGCCACGGTCAAGGTGCTGCGTCGGCAGGAGGGGCGCGTGTGGCTCATGCCCCGCAACCCCGCGTACGAGCCGATCCCCGGTGAACAGGCGCAGATCCTGGGCAAGGTGGTGGGCGTCCTGCGGCGCCTGTGACCAGGCCGCGTCCGGCACGCGCAAAGAAAGTGTCCGACTCGTCGTATTCGGCCCTCCGTGTGGGTTACTGGTAGATCATTGCCAAATTGCAGGACATGCCAGTAAATTTCGGACAACTGCTTCGAGATGTTACCGGCAGACGGGGCCAAAGCATGAGCACGGACGACCGCGTCGCGGTGACGACCGGGATCGCACGACTGGCCGCGTGCCCCGGCCTTGCCGGGCCCGGCCGACTCGGGCTGGTGACCAACCACAGCGGCGTCCTCCCCGACCTGCGCCCGGCCGCGCCCGCGCTGCTCGAGGCCGGCGCGCGGCTGGTCGCCCTGTTCGGTCCCGAGCACGGGCTGTACGGGACCGAACAGGCCGGCGAGAGCGAGGCCGCCCAGGTGGATCCCGCGACCGCCCTCCCGGTCCACGACACCTACCGGTGCAGCGGCGAACGCCTCGATGAACTGCTGGTCGACGGCGGCGTCGACGCCCTGGTGTACGACCTGCAGGACATCGGGGCCAGGTTCTACACCTACGTGTGGACCATGTTCGACCTGATGGTCTCTGCGGCCCGTACAGGCGTACGGTTCGTGGTGGCCGACCGGCCGAACCCCCTGGGCGGACTCGTCAGCGAGGGCCCGCTGCTCGACCCGGCGTGGGCCAGCTTCGTCGGGCGCGTTCCAATACCCGTCCGGCACGGCCTCACCTGTGGCGAACTCGCCCGGCATCTCAACGCCTCGGCTGTGCCCCAAATAGCGGGCAACGCCGCCGACTTGACGGTGATCGAGGTCGCCGGATGGCGGCGTGCCACGGGTGCGGAGGCCACCGGCCTGCCATGGGTTGCGCCCTCGCCGAACATCCCGACTCCCGCCACCGCCACCGTCTACCCCGGCACCTGCCTGTTCGAGGGGACGAATGTCTCGGAGGGCCGTGGCACCACCCAGCCCTTCGAGATCGTGGGAGCCCCGTACATCGACGCCCGGTTCGCCCCCTCCCTCGCTGAACTCGCCCTGCCCGGAGTGCACTTCCGTGATCTGCGGTATGTACCGACCTTCCACAAACACGCCGGACGGGCGCTGCGCGGGGTCCAACTGCACATCACCGACCGCGAGGTGTTCGCCCCCGTACGCACCGCCGTCGCGATGCTCGCCACGCTGCGGCGGCTGTACCCGGACGACTTCGCCTGGCGCACCACGGACGAGGGTGCGGAGGCGACTGGCCATCGTCACTTCATCGACCTGCTGTGGGGCTCGGACCGGTTGCGGCGTGCCGTCGACGCGGGCGACGACCCGCTTCCGCTGTGCGATCCGCCGGCGCCGCCCGGTCGGTGGGCCGGCGACGATGCGCTGCTCTATCCCTGAGCCCCCAACTCGCCACCGGGGACCTATGGAAGGACAACCCCGCCGATGACCGACCCCACGACGACGTCCCCTGCCGCCATCCGCGGCTTTCGCGCGGGGGACGGCCCGCAGTTGGTGGAGGCATGGTGTCGCAGCGCGCCGACCGACCCCATCACCCCGGACCTCTTCCGCTCCCTGGTGCTGCTCGACGCCAACTTCGATCCGGAGGGGCTGCGGGTGGCCGTCGACGCCGGCCGGGTCGTCGGTGCCGCCTACGCGGTACGCCGTCTGACGCCGATGACCGGCACCGACCTCGAGCCGGAGCAGGGCTGGATCCCGTTCTTCTTCGTCGACCCGGCTGCCCGCGGGCGCGGACTCGGTCGCCGGCTGCTGACCGAGGCTCTCGACTGGCTGCACGGTCACGGCCGTACCAGGGTGGACTTCTCCTCGTACACCCCGAACTACATCCTCCCCGGCCTGGACGCCGAGGCGTACCCCGAAGCGGCCAAGCTCCTTGAGGCCCTGGGCTTTCGCACCCTGTACGAGGCGGCGGCGATGGACCGCGGCCTGGTCGGTCATCGCCTCCCGGACGATGTCGTGGGCCGCCTGGACGCACTGACGGCGCAGGGTTACCGGTTCGCCACCCCGTCCGACGACGACCTGGTGGAACTCGTCGCCCTCGCCGGGAACCACTTCAACCCGGACTGGGCGCGTGCCATCCGGGAGTGTCTGGCCGCGGGCACGCCGCTCGACCGGATCGTCGTCGTCCGGGAGCCCTCGGGCCGCCTGGTCGGCTGGGCGATGCACGGTGCGTACGAGTCGATGGTCGAGCGGTTCGGTCCGTTCGGTGTGCTGGAGGAGACGCGCGGCACCGGGCTCGGCAAGGTCCTGCTCCATCTGGTCCTGGAGCGGATGCGGGCGCGCGGCGCGCACTCCGCGTGGTTCCTGTGGACCGGCGAGCGGTCCCCGGCGGGCCATCTGTACCGCAAGGCCGGTTTCACCACGACCCGGCTGTTCCGCGTGATGCGGTGGGAGGCCACCCCATGACGCGGGCACGGCGCACCCACGGCCTGAGCCGCCGTCACTTCGCGCTCGCGCTCCCCTCGGCGCTGCTCGCCTCCGGATGCGCCGTGCCGCACCAGGGCACCGGGCGGCCCGGGGATCCGATCGTCCTCACCCTGCTCTCCCACTACGCGAGCGGGGAGCTCAAAGCGGCCCTGCAGGGCCCGGTCGACGAGTGGAACGCCACGCACGACCGGGTCAAGGTGCGGACCAGGGCCGTCGAGTTCACGGACCTGCTGACCACGTTCATGGTCAGGCAGGCCGCGGGCCAGGGTGCCGACATCCTCCACCCGTACTGCCTGTGGACCGGCCAGCTGGTCCAGGCCGGTGTCCTGCGGCCCGCCCCGCCCGAGCACGCCGAGGAGATCAGACGCGGCTACGGCGAGGCCGCGGTCGGCTCCTCATCGGTGGGGGGCAGACTCTACGGCTACCCCACCGAGATGCAGACGTACGCCCTCTACTACAACAAACGGCTGCTGCGCGAGGCAGGCATCGACGGTCCTCCGCGCACCTGGCGGGAGTTGGAGGAGGCGGCCTACCGCACCAGCAGGAGGGACCGGTACGGCAACACGCTGGTCCAGGGCTTCGGGCTGTCGACGTACGACGACTCCACCACCGTCGGCCAGACGCTCGCCCTCCTCAACTCCGCCGGCGGAACGTTCGTCTCCGCGGACGGCAGGACCACCGCCATCGACTCGCCGGCCGGCCGTGCCGTATTCGATCTGGAGCACCGTCTCGTCGCCAAAGGCGCGAGCGCGCCCGGCGTCAACGTCTACAAGGCGTTTCCGTCCGGGCAGGTGGCCATGGTGGTCAGCGCCGGGTGGTGGACCGGGAGTCTGAAGCCCCTGATGGGCAAGGACTACCGCGACGTCGGTGTCGCGCCGCTGCCGGTCCCCGAGGCCGGCGACCAGCGCGCCACCCTCTCCACCGGCTTCATGCTGGGGGTCAACGCGGCCAGTGAACACCCGCGCGAGGCCTGGGAGTTCCTGCGCTGGCTCAACACGGAGAAGGTGGGCGTGAAGAGCGCCAAGAAGGGTGCAAAGGCAACCCGGATGAGCTCCCTGCAGGTGTCGGTCGGCTCTCTGACCGGCCGCGCCGACGACATGCGGACGCTCCTGAGCGAGGGCGGCGATCCGAACCTGCGCCCGTTCCTGGACGCACTGGCGTACGCGGTGCCCGAGCCGAATGTGCCGGGCGCTCAGCAGGCCAAGTCGCTGTTGCGCAAGAACATCGAGGCGTTGTGGACGGGTCAGCAGTCGGTCGACGAGGCACTGTGGACCACCCGCCGTCAGGTCGATCAGGAGGTGTCGCGCGCATGGTGAACACCCTGACGCCCACGACGACCGAGCGGGCGCACAGCCCCGGCTCCGCCGGGCTCGCCGTCGACGGCCGCAGCCGTACCCGGCGCCGCCAAGTGGTCGTCGCCTATCTCTTCCTGGCGCCGACGTTGCTGTTCTTCGCGGTCTTCCTGATCCTGCCGCTCGGCTTCGCCCTGCTGCTGTCGATGTCCCGCTGGGCCGGATTCGACCTCGGTGACATCGATCCGGTCGGCCTGGACAACTTCACCGATCTCTTCGCGGACGGATCGACATTCCTGGCGCCGATCCTCACCAACACGCTGCTGTTCGCCCTGGGCACCGTGGCCCTCGCGCTCGCGGGCTCCGTGCTCGTCGCCACCTGCATCGACAACCTGCGGTTCCAGGGCCTGTGGCGCACCCTGTACTTCCTGCCGATCGTCACGACCGTCGTCGCCGTCGGCAACGTGTGGAAGTACATGTACGAGCCCGGCGGACTCGTCAACGGCGTCCTCAACGCCCTCGGTCTCGGCTCGGTGGCGTTCCTGCAGGACCCGGACACCGCGCTGCCCTCGGTCGTGGTCGTACAGGCCTGGGCGTCGGTCGGCTCGGCGATCCTCATCCTGACCGCCGGGCTGAAGTCCATTCCCGAGTCGTACTACGAGGCCGCGGCGCTCGACGGCGCCGGACCCGTCGCCGTCCTCTGGAAGATCACACTGCCGCTGCTGAGGCCGTCGCTGCTGTTCGTGTGCATCACGCAGTTCCTCACCGGTCTGCAGTCGTTCGCGCTGATCATCGTGATGACCAAGGGCGGGCCGGGGGACGCGACCAATGTGGCAGCGCTGGAGATGTACCGACAGGCCTTCTCGTACGGCAACTGGGGCATCGCGAGCGCCGCCGCATTCGTGCTGTTCGTCGTGGTCCTCGCGGTCACGCTGATGCAGTTGTGGATCTTCCGGCGCAAGGGGGAGGACGCATGAACCGCCGCCGTTTCCCGCTCCTCTCGTACCTGCTGGTCGTGACCGGCGCCGTGCTCACGGTGGTGCCGTTCCTCGACATGGTGATGACGTCCTTCAAGGGGCCCGGTGAGTCCGGCACACTGCCGTACCGGTTCCTGCCCCAGGCGTTCGACCTGTCCAACTACCGGGCGGCGATCGACCAGCTTGATCTGCCGGTGCTCTTCCGCAACAGCGTCGTCGCCACCGCCGTGATCACCGGATCGGTGCTGCTCACGTCGTCACTCGCGGGCTACGCGCTCGCCAAACTCCGCTTTCCCGGCCGGAACTTCATCTTCCGTCTCGTCCTGTCCACGATGATGTTCCCGCCGTTCCTCTTCTTCATCCCGCACTTCCTGATCCTTGTGCACTGGCCGCTGGCGGGCGGCAACGACCTGTTCGGGCGCGGCGGCGCGGGCCTGACCGTCAGCATGGCGGCGCTCGCCATGCCGTTCCTCGTCAACGGCTTCGGGATCTTCCTGACACGCCAGTTCGTGCTCTCGATCCCGGACGAGGTCCTCGAGGCCGCGCGCATCGACGGGGCGGGCGAGTTCGCCGTGTGGTGGCGGATCGTGGTTCCACAGACCAAGCCGGTCGTGGTGACGCTCGGGCTGCTGACCTTCGTCGACGCCTGGAACGAGTACATCTGGGCGCTGCTCGTCTCGACCGCCAACCCGGACGTGATGACCCTGCCCGTCGGCATCCAACTCCTCCAGGACTACGTCGACCCGACCCGCACGATGCCCATCGTCATGGCCGGACTCGTGCTGAGCATCCTGCCGGTCCTGATCCTCTTCCTGCTGCTGCAGAAGTACTACATCCGCGGCGTCATGCTCAGCGGCCTCAAGTGAGGCCTCGTAGACGGAAGGCGCCTCGGAATTGTGGCCTCCGCCATAGCCTGTGTGCTCCGGGCCTGCTGAGGTGATCGTCATGACCGAGGGAATCACCTGGCTCGCGGAACCGAAGTCCATCGACTGGGGCGGCTACAGCGTCGTCATCGCGCAGGACCTCGCCGGTGACACGCTCGCCCAGCGCGTAGCGGCCACCCGGTTCGGCCGGAACATCCAGGAACCACGTTTCCTGGGCAACCTCACCGCCGGCCAGGCCGACGATGTCATGACCGGGCTGTTCGGTGACACCCATGACGCGATCGCTCTGCGCTACGGCGAGACGGGCGAGTGGGCCTATGTGGTCCAGCACGGCTTCTGGTACGCGGAGTTCGGGCGCCAACCACCCGTCTCCCGCGGCGGCGCCCATGTGTTCCGCCTGTGGTACGAGGAGGAGAACGGCAAACCCGTGCCGCCCTTCTTCGCCTACGAGCACGACGGCCGCACGCTGTGCCACTTCAACCTGCACCTCGACGGCTCATGGGGATCGAGCGGAGTCGACGGGGACCCGGAGGTGGCCCGCGCTCTGGAAGCCAGGCTGAGGGCAGCCGGACTTTCCGTCGACGACCCCGAAGACCGCTGGGACGACCGGCGCAGGACCCATCGGGCGTGCCTCGGCGCCATCGAGGAGCGCTTCGACCTCACGCTGCCCCGCGAACAGATCCTCAACGGGGCTCTTCCCACACTCCTGATGAAGGCGAACAGCGCCGACTGCCCGTTCTGCGGAGCAAAGCAGGGATGAGTCAGCCCGGCCGCGCGGGGGTCGGTCCGCCTTGCGCCGCTTCCGGACCGCTGTGTGCGACCCGTGTCAGATCGTTCATCAGCGCGGCCAGCCATGACACGGTCGCGTAGTACAGGCGGGGCGCGCCCGGCGGCTCCGTGGCGAACCCCTTGAAGACCGGGTCGTTCAGCGGCACCGGCGCGGTGGGGGTGTCGTCCCCGGGATCCAGCACTGCCGAGACCAGCAACATACGCCCGCACACCCGGTCCCCCAGGCCGCTGACCGAGTCGGCAGGCGCTGGGCCCATCGCGGTGAGCGGCGGCTCCAACAGCCGCTCCGACCCCCACAGGGTGTGATGGCCGGCCATCAGCGTCGCCTGCCAGTCCATTCCGGGCAGTGCCACGCTCCTCCCTGGTCCGCCGAAGGGTGTCGGCTCGCTCTGGTACTGCGCGTACGCGGACTCCGCGAGGATGACCGCGTGCTGGAGCGACCGGTGGCCGGGCACCCCGGACGGCGCCGCCACCGCCCCGCCTCCCGCCACCGAGGCACTGGTCGCCACCACGATCTCGGCCGCCCTGCGCAGGAGTTCCGCCGAGGCATTGCACAGCTCGTTGTGGGCCCCGCGCGGCCAGGCCAGCAGACCGAAGACCGCACCGATCGCACTGCCGACCAGCACGTCCAGCAGCCGGACCTCGGCCAGCCGCCAGGTCGGCGGCGCCAGCTGGGCGAAGACCAGGGCCACGACCACGGTGAACAGGCCCTGTGCCCAGCCGACTCCTCTGACCGGCCCCACCGTGAAGGCGAACAGCATCCCGATCGGCAGTACGGCGGCATACACCACGGTGTGGGGCCCCACCAGGTCCAGCAGTCCCGCGGTCACCAGAGCCCCGGCCAGGGTGCCCGCGAGCGCCACCCGGATGGTGCTCCAGGTTTCGTCCATGGTGGTCCGGGTGAGGGTGAGGGTCGCCAGCATGGCCCAGAATCCGTGGGGCAGCGTGTCCACCCCGGCCACGAGCCTGGCCGCCGTCAGGGCCAGCGAGATACGGACCGCGTTCTGGAAGAACACCGAGCGGCGACCGGCGTGACCGCGCAGCCGGTGCCACCACAGGCACGGGGCCCAGGCAGTGGCGTACCAGAAGCGACTCGGCGAGACCTGCACCGCGGTCCGTCGGCCTCGTACCGCCAGATCCGCCGCCGTGGCCATCGTGAGCGCGGCGTCGGCGATCTCCAGCACGGCGGCGTGCCGGCGCAGAACGGCGGGCGGGAACTCCGGCCCGGGATCGGTCCCACCGGTGACCACGGCAGCCGAGGCCACCGTGGGGGCGGCGCCACCGGACACTGCCGACAGGTGGGCGCGCGCCGCGACCAGCTCCTCGTACGCGGCCACGGGCGACGGTCCCGACCTCAGACAGGCCGCGGTGGCGGTGGCCAGCCGTGCCACCGCCCGCAGTACGCCGGTCACGTCGGGTCCCGGACCGTCGGCCGGTGCGGCGGGCAGCTGCTCCAGTCGGCTGAGCAGGGTGCGGGTGGCCAGCCCGGTGTGGGCGAGGGCACGGTCGTGCACTCCCGGTCCGGCGGGACGTTCCGCTTCCGGCACGTTCAGGGACCGCAGCGCCTGAGCGCCGTCACTCAACGCCCGGATGTCCGCGTCGTCCAGGGCGTAGGGCGGCGCGGCGAGGAGTGTCGCGCAGTGGGCGGCGGTCTGCGCGGCCCGGGCGGCTCGCTCCCGGTACGACGGCGGGGCGGGCTCAGGGAGGATCAGCGCCTCGGCGGCGATGAAGAGGGCCAGCCCTGTGGTCGTCCCGATCAGCCGGTCGCCGAGCGAGCCGGGATCGTACGGCGGGAAGGACGGCAGGATGTAGAGGAGCTGCAGGCCCGGTGCCGCCCCCGCCGGACGTGGACCCCCCGCGGCGCAGAAGGCGAGCGCGAAGCCGACCACGAGCATGCCGACGACGGCGCTCCAGGTCCGTACCGACAGATAGGTGCCGACGACCACCAGCAGCCAGCACACCGGCACCAAGCGCAGCGTCAGCGCGGCGCGCTGACGGCCGGTGCCGGGGATCTTGGAGAGTCCGCCCAGCGCCACGGTGGCGAACAGGGCGTAAGTGGCGGCAACGGGGCGATCGAGGCCGTAGCGGAAGAGGTAGAAGGCGGCCGAGGCGACCAAGGTCACGCGGAGCGCCCGGCGACCCGAGGACGCGTAGGCCGCCCGGATCCGACCGACTGGCACACCCCACACCCCTAAAGGATCACGTACGACCGGGAACCCGGCACTTTCCCGGCGCCGATCGGGTGGCGCACCGCCGTTGGGCGGCCCATGGCGCCCGAGAGCGGGGGTGGCTCCGGGTTCAGCGCCGGAGCCACCGAGGGGGGTGGGTCGGTGGGATCAGTCCTCGTCAGGGTCGAGGACGCGGCCCTTGAGCTTGACGGGGGTGGCCATGCCCACGCGCAGCTCTCCGTCGGTGTAGCGGCCCGGCGTCGCGCCGTCGACGGCGGTGACCTGGGCCGCGTAGCCGAGGCACTCCTGGTTGGAGGCCAGGTACGGGTTGTGGGTGAAGGTCAGCGTGCGGCCTCCGTCGCCCAGGTTGCCCTGGGTGGTCTGGAGGTTGCCCTTCGCCTGCAGGGTGTTGACATCGTGGTAGGCCCAGGAGAGCCAGCCCGTGAAGGCGAAGCCGGTGGGCGCCTTGAGGGCGAAGGTGATGTCGCCGGGGTTCACCGGGTCGGGCACGGTGCTGAGCGCGCCGAAGCTGAGGTGGGCCGGTACGCCGCCCGGTGCGTCTTCGACGATGCCTTGCTGGAGGATGTACAGCTGATTCTCGGAGCCCGGCTTGACGGGCGCCTGAGTCTGCGTGGCCATGGTTTCCCTTCTGTGGGTGGGTGCTGTCCGCGTGAGCGGATCCGCCGGTGGCGGGCTTGTGGCGGGCTCGGCTGCCCGTCGGGGCGATGACGGGCGGCTTGAGCTTTGCTGGGGTGACGACGGGCGGTGTGAGCTCGGCCGGCGTGCCGGGAGCAGGCGTGCGTTCAGTGGCCGCCGGGGGGTGCGTGTTCGGCCAGCAGCGGGCCGAGGACGACAAGGGCGCCGAGGATGATGTCCTCGTAGAGGTAGAACCCCGCTTCCAAGGGCGGCGGTTCGGCTTCCGTGCCCTCGGCGTCGGCGTCGGCGTCGGCTTCCGCGGCGGTGTCGTATTGCGTGTCGTCGTCGGCCTCGCCCTGCGCCGCGGGTGTGCCGAGGAGGTCGGTGAGGTCGTTCGCGGCGCCCTGGAGGGCCGCGCGGGCGGTGGTGGCCAGCAGGCGAAGGGGAAGATCCAGGGCGGCCGCGGTGCGCTGACCGGGGATCATCTTCGCCGCGGTGGGCGCCTCCGCGGTGGCGGCGGCGAGCCACTGCACGGGCAGCGTGCAGGCGGAGACGATCCGTTCGGCGGACATCAGGGGCGGGGGCTCGCCGTCGACCATGAGGTCCTCCCACTCCATGAGGTCGAACAGGAACTGGCCGCCCTTGTAGAGGGGCCAGGGCCGGACCGTGTCGAGCAGGACGCGGGACCGTTCGGGCTCGCGTCGGCGCAGGGCCACGCCGTGCCGGGCCAGAGTGCACAGGCACTGGCGCAGACAGCTGTTGACCTGGCCCAGGAAGGCGAACGCCCGGTAGTCGGTCGGGGCCGGCGGGCCGGTGGTGTCGTCGGCCGGCGGGGGTGCGGTCGTGGTGGTCACAGTGGCCTTGAGGTGACGTAGTGGGCGATCTGCCGCAGGACGGCTTTGCCTTCGTTCTCGGGGATGATCCGCAGGTCTTCCTCGAAGCGGGCGATGCCTTCGGCGGCGAGCCGGTCGGCGAGGTCGGTGGCGTATTCGATGGAGCCGTGACGCCGCATGGCGGCGAGGAGTTCCTCGGCGTGCTGCTGGGTCTTGTCGGCGCGGCGTTGCCGCAGGACGTCGAAGAGGCGGGGCCGCTCGTATGCGTGGGCGGTGCGGAAGAGGTGGATCAGCATCACGGTGCGCTTGCCTTCGAGCAGGTCGCCCAGGGGCTCCTTGCCGTAGAGGGCTTCCTCGCCGACCAGGTTCAGAATGTCGTCCTGGATCTGGAAGGCGATGCCGATGAGACGGAACGCCTCGTCGAACCGGCCGAGCACGGCGGGGTCGGTGACGCCGGCGCAGACGGCGCCGATGCGGCACGGGCTGATGCAGGTGTACCAGCCGGTCTTCTTGGTGCTCATCGTGAAGTAGGCGTCGTCGGCCTCGGGGACGACGTCGTGGCGGATCCAGCCCAGCTCCATGGCCTGGCCCTCGATGGACTCCCGGCACATGTGCAGCGCCTCGTGGATGAGGCCGAGCGTGCGCACCAGGCCCAGTGTCTCGAGGTTGGACAGGACGGCGTCGACGGCGAGGAGGTTCAGCCCGTCGCCGACGTTGACGGCCAGGCCCAGGCCGTGTTCCTCGTGCATGGTGGGCAGGCCGCGCCGATGGGTGGACTCGTCGGCGATGTCGTCGTGGACCAGGAAGCCGTTGTGGAACAGCTCCAGCGCGGCGGCCGCGCGTACGGCGTCGTCGGGCCGTCCGCCGAAGGCGGCGCAGGCCGCGATGGTCAGGGTGGGCCGCAGACCCTTGCCCTGCCGGGCGGGGTAGGAGCGCATCAGGTCGTACAGCTCGGCGCGCGGTTCCCGGTCCGGCAGCAGCCGTTCGATCTCCTCGTTGGTGCGGGCCCGGCACCGTCGCATGGTCTCCATGAGGTCCGCGTCGCGGACGGCCTCCTCCAGCGACCAGCTCGTACTGGTACGGCCGTCCCACAGCAGGCGCGGGGGCCTGACGGTGGTGTCGCCGATCAGCGCGAGTGGCGCGGGCGCGTCCTCGGGCGAGCGCCGGGCGAGGAAGTCCAGCGCCGTCCAGTCGACCGGCGCGGCATCCGGCTCCACGGCGGCAGGTGCCGCACTGCCCCACAGTCGGGGGGCCTGTTCGCGGTAGGCGCCCCAGAGTTCCTGCATGCTGCGCAGCCCCGCCGCACGCTGGGACAGCAGCGTGAAGGCGCGCCACACCGCGAGGGTGTCCTCCCGGGAACCGCGCACGTCGAGGCTGTCGGGCAGGACCTGGTCGACAGGCGGGCGCTGGAGGTCGAACAGCAGGTTCATGGCCCGGTTGTCGAAGACGACCTCGACGTCCGGATCCGGGCAGCGGTCCTGACGTACGACGATACGGCTGTGCCGTGCCGTGAGCGTGGCGTGGCTGTCGTCGTTGAACCGCAGGCCGAGCCGGATGCCGCGCAGTTGGTCGGCCGCGGCGGCGAGGATGGCCGGCGCCCGGTCGGACAGGGCGGCGACGGTCTCGTCCAGCAGCCGGGCACCCGTGAATGCCGGCACGGTCTCAGTCATGGGCACCACCGGCGAACTCCACGATGCCCTCGGTGTGAAAACCGATGGTGTGTCCGCCGACCCGGCCCTCCACCGTGCACGGGCCGAGCGTCTCGTGCACGCTGAACGGGTGCAGGCTCGTCTCGGACGGGTTGGCGATCCGGCCCGCCGTGTGGGAGCGGAAGTCCAGGACCAGCCGGTCCTCGCCCAGTCGGGCGGTGATCAGCAGCCGGCCGGGGACCGCCGCCATCGGCGGGGTGCCCAGCGTGCCCGCGAGCGGTGGCACCATCACCACCCGGTCGCGGTCCAGGACGCCGCTGACCGCGACACGCAGGTTACGGCCAGATCGTCCGGCAGTTCCGCAGCCCCGAGGGCGGAGTCAACTTCGCCGAGGTCGTCTGCATGTTCACCTTCGACGAGCCGGACGTGATCATCTCCGACCTGCGCTACCTGGGCAACGGCACGGGCCAGCCCGACGAGTACATCGAGATCCTCAACAAGGGCGGCGCGCCCCAGGACCTGACCGGCTGGGTCGTGGAGTCCAAGCCCACCGGGCATGTCTACGCCTTCCCCCCGGGGACGGTCATCCAGCCCGGCCAGCGCTACAGGGTCTACACCGACGAGGTCCGCCAGGAGTTCGGCGGACTCTCCTTCGGCTCCTCCGAGCAGGTCTGGCGTGACGAGGGCGGCATCGGCCGCCTGGTCCACAACGGCTTCGTCGTGGACCAGTACCCCTACCTCGACAAGGGCTTCAACAAGACGGCCGCGCCGTAGCGTGTCCGCAGCGGCCCCGCCGGGGTTCCTGGATGTGTCCGGAAAGCGGGCACATCCAGGGTGCGGTGCGGTCGTTCGCCGAACAACGGTGATGCTGTGCTGACTTGGTGATTTAAAGTGACTCTCACCTGTTTCCAGTGACCTAGGTACCTGTGAGGGACACGCGAGCATGCCGACCGAAACGTTTGAGTTCCAGGTTGAGGCCCGTCAGCTGCTCCAGCTGATGATCCACTCGGTCTACTCGAACAAGGATGTCTTTCTACGGGAGCTCGTCTCCAACGCCTCCGACGCGCTCGACAAGCTGCGCCTGGCCGCGCTGCGGGACGACACCCTCGACGCCGACACGTCCGACCTGCATGTCGAGATCGAGATCGATCAGGATGCCCGTACGCTCACCGTGCGGGACAACGGCATCGGGATGTCGTACGACGAGGTCGGCCGGCTCATCGGCACCATCGCCAACTCGGGCACGGCCGCCTTCCTGGAGGAGCTGAAGGAGGCCCAGGACGCGGCTGGGGCCGAGAAACTCATCGGGCAGTTCGGCGTCGGCTTCTACTCCGGCTTCATGGTGGCCGACGAGATGACCCTGGTGACCCGGCGGGCCGGGGAGAGCAGCGGCACCCGCTGGACGTCGCGCGGCGAGGGCACCTACACCCTGGAGTCCGCCGACGACGCGCCGCAGGGCACCGCCGTCACACTCCACCTCAAGCCCGCCGACCCCGAGAACCAGCTGCACGACTACACCTCCGTCTGGACGGTCAAGGAGATCGTCAAGCGGTACTCCGACTTCATCACCTGGCCGATCCGGCTCGTCCCGGGGGCCGGCGACGGCGAGGGCACGTCCGACCCCGAGACGCTGAACTCGATGAAGGCGCTGTGGGCACGCGCGCGCGACGAGGTGTCCGACGACGAGTACCACGAGCTGTACAAGCACGTCAGCCACGACTGGCGCGACCCGCTGGAGACGATCCGCCTCCAGGCGGAGGGCACCTTCGAATACCAGGCTCTCCTGTTCCTCCCGGCGCACGCACCGCACGACCTGTTCACCCGGGACTTCCGGCGCGGCCTCCAGCTGTACGTCAAGCGCGTACTGATCATGGACGACTGCGAGGCGCTGCTGCCGCCGTACCTCCGCTTCGTCAAGGGTGTCGTCGACGCGCACGACCTCTCGCTGAACGTCTCCCGAGAGATCCTCCAGCAGGACCGGCACATCCGGTTGATCCAGCGTCGGCTGACCAAGAAGGTGCTGTCCTCCGTCAAGGAGATGAAGGCCAACGACGCCGACAAGTACGGGACATTCTGGCGGGAGTTCGGCCCAGTCCTGAAGGAGGGGCTGCTCGGCGACCCGGACAACCGTGACGCCCTGCTCGCCGTGGCGTCCTTCGCGAGTACGCACGCACCGGACGAGGCGACCACGCTCCAGCAGTACGTGGAGCGGATGAAGGACGGCCAGGACGACATCTACTACATGACCGGCGAGTCCCGGCAGAGCATCGAGAACTCCCCGCACATGGAGGCGTTCCGGGCCCGGGGCGTCGAGGTCCTGCTGCTCACCGACCCCGTCGACGAGGTGTGGGTCGACGCGGTGGGGGAGGTCGAGGGCAAGCGGCTGCGGTCCGTCGCCAAGGGCGAGATCGATCTCGACGTCCGGGACGGCGAAGAGGCCGACGGCGAGCGGGAGAAGCAGGCCGAGGCGTACGCCGGTCTGCTCGGCTGGATGAAGGAGCAACTGGGGGAGGACGTGAAGGACGTACGTCTCTCGACGCGGCTCACCGTCTCCCCGGCCTGTGTCGTCTCCGACTCCCACGACCTCACTCCGGCGCTGGAGAACATGTACCGGGCGATGGGCCAGGACGTGCCGACGGCGAAGCGGATCCTCGAGCTGAACCCCGGACACCTGCTTGTGCAGGGCCTGAACCAGGCGTACAAGGACCGTGAGGATCACGCCGAACTCGTTGAGACCGCCGTGCTGTTGCACGGTCTGGCGCTGCTCGCGGAGGGCGGCCAGCCGACGGAGCCCGCCCGTTTCGTGAAGCTGGTGGCTGAGCGACTGGAACGCACGCTCTAGCGGGGTGGTCCCCGGGCACCTGGAAGAAGGTGCCCGGGGACTCGGTCGTCGTACTGTCCCAGGCGGGGGTGCCGCCCGCGTAGTCGCTGTTGACGATGGTGGTGGCCACGGAGTTGGCGACGCCGGTGCCGGTCAGGATGAGGCCCAGTTCACGGTTGTTGTCCAGCGAGTTGCTGCTGATGTTCATGGAACCGGCCTCCACCTGCTGGCCGGCCCGGCCGTAGTCGGAGACCATCGCCTTGGCGTGGAGGTAGAAGCCGTTGGGGTCGGAGTATCCGACGACATGGCCGCCGGTCGCCTTGATCGCGGACACCTCACTGGTGTAGTCGGCGGGGTTCTCCAGGACGACCCGCACGGCGACGCCCGCCCTCGCCCTCGCCACGATCGCGTTGACCACGGCGCTGTCGCTCAGCTCCAGCTCCTCGACGTCGAGTGAGGCGGTGGCGGCGTTGATGAGGGAGAGCAGCCGGTTGCGGGCGTCCGTGGGGGACCAGAGCAGATGGTCGCCGTCGGTCGGGGTGATCGCGGAGTCGGCATAGTCCGCGTTGAAGACCTTCTCGATCGAGGCGACGTCTCGGGTGTCGTTGTCGAACAGGCCGTAGTCACGGCTGGTCGCGTAATACTGCGAGGTGAGGTTGCCGGTGAGGATCAGCGACTTGACGCCGTCCACGGTGATGGTCTTCTGATGGGTGCAGACGAACCTGGAGGGCGACCACTTCACGCCCACACCCGCGTTCGTCAGGGCCGTGTACGCCGCGCCGTTGGCGGACTGGTGCTGACGGTCCAGGATCACCCGCACGGTGACGCCCTTGTTCTTCAGGGCTATGAGGTCTTTGACGGCCGTGGTGTCCTCCAGCTCGTGCATGGTCATGTCGAGGGAGGTCGTGGCCGAGTTGGCGAAGTCGTAGATGGTGGGCTGCCCGCCGCTCCGTGAAAAGACGAAGGCGGAGCAGACGGCGGCGTCCGCGGGGACGGCGGTGGCGAGTGCGGCCGCACCGGCGGTGAGGGCGACAGCTGCGCGGCCGAGGGCCTTCCACAACATGCGTGACTCCTGGGCGAGTTCGTGCTCACCTCGGGGAATGGCGAGCGCGTGCATGACAGCACGCGCGTAGAACGTCGAGGAAGGGGAGCTCGGTGAACTCGGCGTTACCGGGTGGCCGCGCGAGCGAGCAAAACGGACTTCACACGGGTGGGAGGTGGATGATGCGGGTTCCCGAGGGATCGCAGAAACTTCGTTGCCGGCGGCGGGCCACAGACCCGTGCCCGCACTAGCCTGGCCGTGTCAGGCCGTTTGTCCCGTTCGAGGAGGTTCTCATGACCTCGCGGCTCAACCCCTACCTCAGCTTCGACGGCGATGCCCGGCAGGCGATGGAGTTCTACAAGGAGGTCTTCGGCGGCACCCTGGACCTGAACGTCTTCGGTGACTTCGGCCAGCAGGACGCCCCCTTCGCCGACAAGATCATGCACGGCATGCTGGAGACCCCGAGCGGCTTCACCCTGATGGGTGCCGACACCCCGCCGGGTATGGAGCGCACCATCGGCGACAACTTCGCGGTGAGCCTGAGCGGCGACGACGACGCCGAGCTGCGCGGCTACTGGGAGAAGCTGTCCGCGGGCGGCTCCGTGTCCGTTCCGCTGGAGAAGCAGATGTGGGGCGATGTGTTCGGCATGTGCAAGGACCGCTTCGGGGTCCCCTGGATGGTCGACATCGGCGGGTCCGAGAGCTGACCGAGGGCGCACGCCACCAGGCCGAGCCGTACGTCAGACTCCTCCCGTCGGTGCCTGGACGCCGATGACGAGCTTGCCGCGGGCCTGCCCGTCCAGCAGGTGGCGGACGGCCGCGGCGACCTCGTCGATCGGATAGGTCCGATCGACGGCGGGTGTGACCTTGCCGGACTCGATGAGCTCGCGTATGGCCAGCAGGTCCTGGCCGTTCTCCGACGTGATGAAGGTGCCGAGCGTCTGGCCGACGAACGGGGACAGCAGCTGAGCCCGGAGCTGGCGGTCCGTCCCTCCGAGCCACCGTCCGTCGGTCTCGCCGCCGACGATCACGAGTCGGCCCCTCGGGGTGAGGGCGCGGCGCAGATGTGACAGCCGGCGGTTGCCTGCGATGTCCAGGATCACGTCGTAACGGAGGGTGCCGTCAGCGACGTCCGCTCGGGTGTAGTCGATGACATGGTCTGCGCCGAGAGCGCTGACCAGGGTGGTCTTCGCGGTGCTGCACACGGCCGTCACCTCGGCTCCGTACGCCTTGGCGATGGGCACGGCGAAGCTGCCCACTCCCCCCGACGCTCCCACGGTCAGCACCTTCTGGCCCGGCCCCACCCGTCCCCGGTCGCGAACGGCCTGCAGGGCGGTGAGTCCGGAGACGGGTACCGCGGCCGCCTGGCCGAAGGAGAGGTTTGCCGGCTTGGGGGCGAGCTTGTCGGCGCGGGCGGATGCGTACTCGGCGAACGAGCTGCTGCCGATGCCGAACACCTCGTCTCCCGGCTTGACACCGGTCACGTCGGCGCCGACCGCTTCGACCGTGCCGGCCAGGGCGCGGCCCGGGTTGGCGTACTTCGGCCGGCGCAGACCGAACCCCGCCGCTCGGACGGGGTAGGGCAGGCCGGCCATCACATGCCAGGTGCCCCGGTCCACGCTGGCCGCGTACACCTTCACCAGGACCTCGTCCCGCTGGATCGTGGGCCTGTCGGTCTGTGCGAGCCGGAGAACGTCCTCGGGAGCGGAACCGTACCGGTCCTGGACGATCGACTTCATGGTCTTCCCCTCGGGTGCCATGACGGCAGGCTGTGTCGGCGCGTCGTGCTGGCTGCGGTGCATCGCGATGCTCCAGGTCGGTGCAGATCCCTACGCTGTTCCTTACGGCGTAAGGTGTCCTTACGTCGTAAGGTTCGCCCTTACCCCGTAAGGTTGTCAACACCGTCGCCGAAAGGAGCCCCATGCCCCAGCGGACCGCGCGCGACCGAACGCCCCGTACGCCGCTCAGCCGCCACAAGGTGCTGCACGCAGCCGTCGCCCTGGCCGATGAGAACGGACTCGAGGCGCTCACCATGCGCAAGCTCGGCGAGGCCGTCGGGGTCGAGGCGATGTCGCTCTACACCCACGTGGCCAACAAGGAGGATCTCCTCGACGGCATGATCGACCTGGTGTTCAGCGAGATCGATCTCCCGTCCGACGAGGACGACTGGAAGACGGCGATGCGTCAGCGGGCGATCTCGGTCCGCCAGGTCCTGTCCCGCCATCGCTGGGCGATCGGTCTGATGGAGTCACGGACCTCACCCGGTCCGGCATCCCTGCGACACCACGACGCCGTCCTCGGATGCCTCCGCAAGGCAGGGTTCTCCGTCGTGCTGACCGCGCACGCCTACTCGGCCCTCGACAGCTACATCTACGGATTCGCCCTTCAGGAACGCGGCCTGCCCTTCGACACCCCCGACGAGACCGCGCAGCTGGCGCAGTCCATCCTGTCGCGGGCGGCGGCCGACCAGTACCCGCACCTGGCCGAGCTGACGGCCGAGCATGTGCTGCGCCCCGGCTACGACTACACCGACGAGTTCGAATTCGGCCTCGACCTGATCCTCGACGGACTCGAGAGGGCCATGTGAAGCGGCTGAGCAGACAGCCCCGCCCACACCTGGGCGAGGCCGTACTGCCGCGCGATGTCGGTCCAGCGCTTGACGCTCATGCCTGAGCACACACAACTAGCCGTCGGAGGGTGACGGATCCTCCTGCGGCGCCAGGCCCATGTGAACCATCAGGGCCGTGGCGAGGGAGGCCACGGTGGGGTGTTGCCAGATGAAGTTGCTTGCCAGGCGGACCGCGAGGTCGGTGTCGAGGCGGATGCGCAGTTCGGTGGCCAGCAGTGAGTCGAAGCCGAGGGATTTGAGCGGGGTGTGCGGGTCCAGGGTGGTGCTGCCGGTGCGCAGGATCGCGCGGATGTGGTCGGCGAGGTAGCTCTCCAGAGCGGTCTGGCGGGCCATGCCCAACGGCAGGGCTTCGAGGCGGGCATGGATGTCCGAGCCGCTGGTCTTGGACTCCTCCGGGACTTCGGCGCCGTCCGGCGCGAGGCGGGCGAACAGGCTGGAAGCCGCGGCCGCGCGGGGGATCCAGGTGTTCGGCGGGCCCGGAATCACACCGGTCTGGACCCGTCGGTGGGTGAGGAGGGAGTGCAGCGCCGCCAGGCCCTTGCGGGTGGGAATGGTCTCGTAACCGCGATCGGCGAAGTCGACGGCCTGCCCCGTCTCACCCCAGGGACCCCAGTCGACGGCCAGCGTGGGCAGGCCCTTGCGGGTGCGCCAGGCGGCGAAGGCGTCGAGCCACGCGTTGGCTGCCGCGTACGTTCCCTGTCCGGCGTTGCCCAGCAACGAACTCATCGAGGAGTACAGAACGAACCAGTCCAGTGATTGATGCGCCGTGGCCCGATGAAGGTTCCAGGCACCGGTGACCTTGGGGGCCCACACACGCTCGAGCTGGTCGTCCCGGGTGGTGGCGAGTGCGGCGTCGTCGAGGACCATGGCGCAGTGCAGGATCCCGCGCAACGGGACACCGCCCGCCGTGGCGGCCTCGACGAGTTGTTCGGCGGTGCCGTCCCGGGAGATGTCACCGAGAACGACCTTGGCGTCGGTGTTCAGGTCGTTGACGGCGCGCGCGGTATCGACGGAGGGGGCTCGGCGGCCGTTGAGCACGATGCGGCCGGCTCCCTGCTGAGCCAGCCAGCGAGCGGTGGCCAGTCCCAGCCCTCCCAGGCCTCCGGTGATGATGTAGGCGCCGTCGGGGCGTACGACGGACGGGCCGTCGGGCAGGACAGCCGTGGTCTCTCCCCGGTCGGGGACGGTCAGCACGATCTTGCCGTTGTGACCGGCACGGGCCATCAGATGAAAGGCGTCGGCCGCGCGCTCCAGCGGATACTCGGTGCACAGAAGCGGTTTGAGCCGCCCGGCGGCAAGGTGGGTCATGACCTCTCGCAGCACCGCGGCGAACAACTCCGGGCGCCGCTGCTGCAGTTCGATGAGGTCGACGGTGCTGAAAGTGATGTTGTGGCGCAGCGGGGCGAGCCTGAGGGCGGCGTCGGCCATGATGTCGCGCACCCCGAGTTCGACGAAGCGGCCGAACGGGCGCAGGCTCTCGAGCCCGGCCCGGACGGCGGGCCCGGACAGGGAGTTGAGGACGATGTCGACTCCCTGACCGTCGGTGGCCTGGCGGGTCTGTTCGGTGAAGTCCAGTGTGCGGGAGTCCATGACGCAGCGGATGCCCATACCACGCAGGTGGCGCCGCTTCTCCCGGGTACCGGCCGTCGCCAGGACGTCCGCGCCCAGGAGGCGGGCGACCGCGATCGCGGCGCGACCGGTGGCGCCGGTGGCGGAGTGGATGAGTACCCGTTCACCGGGAGCGAGCCGTGCGACGCGCCGCAGGGCGTACCACGCGGTGAGATACGCCGTGGGCAGTCCCGCCGCGGTGGCGGGCGCGAAGGCTCGCGGCACGCGGGCGACAGCGGTGGCGGGGACAGTGATGAAGGAGGCGAAGGAGCCGCCCTCGAGCTGAACGGCGAGCACGGTGTCCCCGAGACGGACATGGTCCACGCCGGGTCCCACGTCGCTCACCACGCCCGCGCACTCGAAGCCGATGCGGTAGGGGGTGAGCGGCTCCGAGCCGAGCATGCCGAGCGAGGTCAGGACGTCACGGAAATTGAGGCCCGCGGCCTGGACGCGAACCTGGACCTCGCCCCTGCGGGCCTGGCGACGCTCGGTCGCGGCCAGTTCGAGGCTGTCGAGATCGCCGAGTTTTCCGACGCGCAGCCGGAATCCGTCCTGCCCGAACCGGACTGTTCGGGTGGTGCGGGCGGTGCGTTCGGCGGGCGTGACGGGAGCTCGGTCGACGCGGGCGACGTAGCGAGTGCCACCACGCAGTGCGACCTCGTCCTCGGGCGCGTCGGCGAGGAGTTCCGCGGCCAGGGCGCGCAGCCCCCTTTCGTTGGGGTCGGTGTCGACGAGAGTGGGGCGCATACGAGGCTGCTCGACGGCCATGACGCGTGCTACGCCGCGCACGGTCCCGTGGGCGGGGTGTCCCGGCTCGTCCGTGGTGACGGCGTACGCGCGCCGCGTGACGGCGTACAGACGCCAGGTTCCGCAGTGTTCGTCGGCGGCCTGGGCGAAGGCGAGCAGCCGCCGGGCCCGTTGCTGGGCGCCGTGGGTGGGGTCGGCGTCGTGGGCCGGGGGCGTGCCGCACAGCAGGACCACGCCGCGCCAGGAGTCTGCTCCGGCGGCCAGGTACTGGCGGTAGGTGTCGGCCAGTGAGGCGAGCCCGTCGGCGCTCAGGGGGAGTTCCCGCACCTCGACCCGGGCGCCGGCGGCGCTCAGGAGTGCGGCCAGACGGTCGGCCTCGCCGTCGCCCTCACCCACGACGAGCCAGTTTCCGGGCGGATTGGCCAGGCCGCTGCGGGGACGCGGGACGCGGTGCCAACGGTGTTCCATGAACCACTGATCGACGGGCGTACCTTCGGCAGGCGCGCGGCGGACGAAACGCACACCGTCGAGGGCGATGACCGGCCGCCCGTGCGCGTCCAGGACACGGACGTCTCCGGCGAGCGTCGTGTGGCCGTTCTCGGTGATCCGCGCGTGGGCGTGGGCCGCCTGCGCGGGGTCGCCGAGAATCCGCAGGCCGCGGACCTGGACCGGCAGGATCGGCGTGGGTGGGGTCTCGTGGCCGGCTCCCGCGACCAGCAGTTGCAGACACAGGTCGAGGAGGACGGGATGGATGCTCAGGCCGGGCTCGGGGGTGCGGGCGGTGGGCGGCACCTGGATGCGGGCCCAGAAGCTGTCCTGCCGCTTCGTGGTGTGCAAAGTGGTGATGCCGGTGAAGGCCGGGCCGTGTTCGAGTCCACAGGCGCGCAGCCTGGCGTAGAGCCCGGCGGGGGTGAGGGGGACGGGGTGCTTGCGGTCGAGGTCGGGGACGGATGCGGCGCGGGTGATGCGGGTCGAGAGGTCGTGGCGGGCGACGGCCGAGGCGTGCAACTGCCAGGAGCCGTCCGGGTTGCGGGAGTGGATCTCGCAGGTGGCCTGCTCGCCGGTGGCGAGGGTGACGGTGGTGCTCAGGTCGGTGTCGTCGTTCAGCCGTAGCAGGTCATGGAAGGTGATGCCGCTCAGGTGGGTGTGTGTGGCGGGGCCACCACCGAGAGCGGTGCGGGCTGTGGTGTGGAGCAGGGCGCAGAAGCCGGCGCCGGGCAGGACGCAGGTGTCGTGGACCCGGTGGTCCTTGAGCCAGGGCAGGTGGCGGGCCGGAGCGGTGGCGCGCCAGGTGTGGCGGGTCTGGTCACCGGGAACTTCGGTGTGCAGGCCGGGCAGGGCGCCCGTGCCGGTGGCCGGCGCCGGGCCCGCGGCCCAGTGGCGCGCACGGTCGAAGGTGATGGTGGGAGCGTCGGTCAGGTCCCCGTCGCCGTACAAGGGGCTCCAGTCGACGGTGCCGCCGTTGCAGTGGAGGGTGGCGAGCTGGGTTCGGAAGGTGGTGGCTTCGTCCTGTGCGCGACGCAAGGTGGGCAGGACCACGGCATCGGGGGCCAGTCGGGCCAGGCTTTCGACGAGCGACTGGGTGACCACGGGGTGGGGTGAGACTTCGATGTAGATCTGGTGCCGGTCTTGGGCGGCCGCGGCCACGGTGGGGTGGAAGCGCACCGGGTGGCGCAGGTTGTCGCACCAGTAGGCGGCGTCGAGGAGGGGTGTGTGGCGCGGGTCCTCGGCCACGGTGGAGTAGAAGGGAATCCGCGGCGGCCGCGGGGCCAGACCCGACAGGGCCTGACGCAGATCGTTCAGGAGCGGGTCGACGTGAGAGCTGTGAGAGGCGACGTCGACCGCGATGGGAACGGCGCGGATGCCCTGCCGGTCCCATCTGCTGATCAGCTGGGTGATCTGGTCGGTGTCGCCGGAGACGATGGTGGTGTCGGGTCCGGCCAGGACGGCGACGGACACGGCGTCGGTCCCGGCATCGGTCAGGGCGGCCTCCACCGAGACCCGGTCCAGGCTGACGCTGGCCATCGCACCCGTACCGGCGATCCGCTTGAGCAGTGCCGAGCGACGGCAGATGACGCGGACACCGTCGGCGAGGGTGAGCGCTCCGGCCACGACCGCGGCCGCGGCTTCTCCCATGGAGTGACCGATGACGGCGGCGGGCTGGACGCCGTGGGCCTTCCAGGCCGCGGCCAGGGCGATCTGCAGGGAGAAGATCACCGGCTGGATCCGCTCGCATCCGGAGACGGGTTCGCCGGCCCGGATCAGTTCCAGGACGGAGAAGCCCGCTTCGCCGCGGACGAGGGTGTCGACGGCGGACAGAGCTTTGGCGAAGTCCTCGTTCCGGGCGAGGAGTTCGCGTCCCATGCCGGGCCATTGGGAGCCTTGGCCGGAGAACACGAACACCGGCCTGCGGGGTGCGGTGACATCGGCCGCGCCGGCGATGAGGGCCGGATCCGGTGTTCCGTTCACGAACAGCCGTAGCGCGTCGATGGTCTCGCTGCGGGAAGAGGCGATGACCGCGAGGCGCCCTCGGCCGGGGCTGCGGCGCAGGGCCAGCGTGTGCGCGACGTCCCGCAGCGGGACGTCGCCGCCGTCGGTGGCCAGCCAGTCGGCCAGACGGCCGGCGGCAGTCGGCAGGGCCCGCTGGGATCCCGCCGCCACCAGCACCACCTCGGGTGGAGCCGTCCGGAGCCGGCGGGGGGTCGGCAGGCCGGCGCGGCGGGACTGCGGCGGCTCCTGCAGGATGACGTGGGCGTTGGTGCCGGAGAACCCGAACGAGGAGACGGCGGCCAGCCTGACCGGCTGCTTCTTCGGCCACGGCGTGGATTCCAGGGGGACGAAGAACCGGGTCGAGTCCGCGTGGATGGCCGGGTTCCAGTGGGTGAAGTGGAGGTTGGGCGGGATGATCCCGCGCTGAAGACACATCACGGTCTTGATCAGTCCGGTGATGCCCGCGGCGGGCTCCAGGTGGCCGAGGTTGGTCTTGACCGAGCCCAGAGCGCAGGGAGACAGGCCGTTGCCGTACACGGCCGCAAGACTGGCGAACTCCACCGGGTCACCCACGGGGGTACCGGTGCCGTGGGCCTCGATCAGCGAGAGATGGGCCGGGTCGACCCCGGCCCGGGCGAGTGCCGTGCGGTAGAGAGCCTGCTGGGCGGCGGGGGACGGGGCGGCGAGGCCGTCGGAGCGGCCGTCCTGGTTCACGGCCGACCCACGTACGACGGCGAGGATGCGGTCGCCGTCCCTGCGGGCCTCGGCCAGCCGCTTGAGTACGACGACGCCGCACCCCTCGCCGCGGACGAAACCGTCCGCGGCGGCATCGAAGGTGTGGCAGCGCCCGGTCGGGGACAGCATGCCCATCCTGGCGAAGGACCGGGTGATGCGCGGGGCGAGCATGAGCGTGACGCCGGCGGCCAGCGCGAGGTCGCACTCCTCGCGGCGCAGCGCGGAGCAGGCCAGGTGGAAGGCGACCAGGGAGGACGAGCACGCGGTGTCGAGGGCGATGCTGGGGCCGTGCAGACCGAGGAGATAGGAGACGCGGCCGGCGGCGACACAGTGACCGTTCGTCAGGATGGAACCTTCGAGTTCCTGGGGTCGGCCGGCCAGCTGGTCCATGTAGTCGTTGTAGCTCAGGCCCGTGAAAATGCCCGTCGGGGAACCGGCGAGCCGGTCGGGAGGCAGCCCGGCGTGTTCGAGGGCCTCCCAGACGACCTCCAGCAGGAGCCGGTGCTGGGGGTCGAGGACGTCGGCCTCGCGACCGGCGACTCCGAAGAAGTCGGCGTCGAACCGGGAGACGTCCTTCAGGTACCCGCCTCTGTGGAGGACGGGTGGTGCGTCGGTCGGCGCTCCCTGTGCGGGGTCGGTCATCTCGCGGCCGGGAGGCGGAGCGCCCACCGCTTCCCGGCCCTCGACCAACAGGCGCCATAAGGCGGCAGGGGAGTCGGCGTCTCCGGGGAGTCGGCAGCCCATGCCGATGACGGCGATGGGGGTGTGCGGGAGGCGCGGGCGGTGGTTGTCGTTGGCCACGGGAGTCTCCTTGTCGTCCAGGGGAGAGGTGGGAATGAGTGCTGCTCGGGGAGAAGGAGGTGTGCCGCGTGGCAGGCCGCGCGGTAGGCGGGGCGGGCAGGGGGAGGGAGGCGAGGGGGCGCCCCGGAGCGGGGAGACGGCCGAGCCCCGGAGTCGGCTCAGACGTCGGGGCTTCCCAGCAGGATCGCGCTTTTGACGCCCCCGACCTGGTAGTTGAAGCTGAATGCGTAGTCGAAGTCGAGGGGGCGGGGCGCGGTCCCCGGAACCGGATCGAAGGTCAGACAGTCCGCCGGCTCCTCGCAGTTGGCCGTCGGACAGACCTGGCCGTGGTTCATCATCAGCAGGGTCAGCGCCACCCCGAGACAGCCCGCCGGGGCGCCGTTGTGGCCGAAGCAGCCCTCCTGCGAGGACATGAGCAGGTCGCGGGAGGCAGGGCCGTACAGCTCACGGACCGCGTTCGCCTCGAACGTCGTGACCACCACGTTGCCGTCGCTGCCCCCGTGGACATAGGGCACTTGGGTGATCTCCCAGGTGTCACCGAGGCATCGGCGCACGGCGGACACCAGTGCCTTCCCCGTCTCGTCGCAGGCCAGCGGATTGGCAAGCCCGTCGCGGGTGGTGGCCTGCGACAGGACCTGACCGTAGACGCGCGCATCCCGTCCGAAGGCATGTTCCCGGCTCTCGAGGATGACGGTCGCCGAACCTTCCCCGTGGTTGATGCAGTCGGCCCGCCGGTCGTAGGGACGCATCAGAGCGCCGAACGACGGCAGGAGGCTGGGCATGTCCTGGGATCGCATGGCGTCGTAGGTCTGCTGGGCTCCGCTCAGCAGGCGCTGGATGTTGCGGATGAGGGTGACGCTGAAGACGTCGACGCCGGTCACCACGGCGATGTCGATCTCTCCGGTGGCGATCAGACGCTGGGCGAGGCCGATCTGCAGGGCCGAGGACGCGCAGCCGCACGACACGGTGAAGTTGGCACCCTTCGACCGGGTCAGCGCGCCCTGGACCAGAGCGACGTCCGAGGGGGTGACGGCCTGCTCCGCGGCGACGAACATCTCCAGCGCCTCGGCGACGGGATAGGTCGCGGGATCGGCTCTCAGTACGGCGAGATAGCTGTCGATGTTGGCGTCCACCCCGCCGCGGCCCACCAGGACGGCGGCCTCTTCCAGATCGCGCTGGACATCGAGGCCGGCATCCGCGCACGCCTCGGACAGGGACACCAGTCCGAAACGGTGGGCGTCCGTGTAGTGGCGTGAGAAGAACTCGGGAACGCCGGGTACCCGCTCTTCGAACGTGTCCTTCGGCAGGTCCACGCTGCCGTAGTAGACGCCCTTCTTGACGAGGCAGGACGTTCCGGCAGAGGCGATGTGCCAGAGGTCGTCCGCGGTGAACACCGCCGACTCCGTCCCCGGAAGACACAGCCCGATTCCGGTGACCACGGCGTCCCGGGCGCGTGCCCCGGTCCGCCGGCTCACGAGTGACTCGCAGAGGACAGTGGATTGTTCATGGCGTTTCTCCTTCAGGAACGCGATGGGTTATTCGGCCACATAAGTGCGCTGGCACCAGCGGTAGACGGGCATGTGCTCGTCGTCCCGTGCCGAGTACGAGCCCGAGAACTCGAAGTGTTCATAGGCATTCCCGCACAGGATCTTGACTTTGGGTTCGGCTTCGAGGGATTCGACTTCCCATACGGCGGGAAGGGGAACCCACTCCGGCCCCCCGGAAAGAATGACCCGAATAGAGTTCGGCATGTCCGGCTCCGGTGTCGGTGTGACGCGCAGGGGACGGATGCTCACCTGTCATCCCCTGCGATTCCCTTTTCCTTGCGATTCCCTCTCCCTTGAATGCGCCCTGCGTCACGCGGTGTTGGGTCAACTCCGTCCGCATGCGGCGACTCTGCGCTCTGAACCGTGGGCGGAGAGCAGGCACGCGCGGGAAGCAGCAACCTGGACGCCAGGAGACAGGCTCGGCTCAGCGAATTGAGAAAGGCGACAAGCAGCATGATGACCTCGCCATGTGAAGAATGGAGCCATCGCCTCTCGCGCCGAGCGCAACGACCCCTAGTCACCGGTTGGGCCGGGCATTCACCGTCGCCGCCGCTGCGACCGTGAATGCCCGGCTTTTACGGCCCCCCGGACCAGGGGCGCGTCGGTCCGGGGGGTGTCAGGTCCGGCGTATGCCGGGGCGGGAGGCAAGGGGCTCTATCAGGTACCCGCCCTGTATGTACCGGTCAGCTCGCGTTGGCCAGCGCCTGGTCGATCGCGGAAGCGGCCGCCAGCTCGGAGCTCAGGGCCGCGCTCGAGGCGCCGACCAGGTTGGAGAGGAGGGCGCCCGCGTTGTGCCCGGAAGCCGTGAGGATGTTGGCCCCCACGATCTGCGGCTGGCCGAAGCAGTCGTTCATCGCCGCGCCGAGGGAGGTGGTGGTGGACAGGTTGTGGGTGCGGGCGGTCATGGTGTCGCCGACCTGGTCGGCAGTGATGGCATCGTTGTTGGACGCTTGCGCCGCCAACAGATCGTTGACACACGGTGAGGCAGCCGTGGCCGGGGCCGCCAGGGCCAGCGGGGCAATGCCCACTACGGCGCCCGCCGCCAGGACAGCGCTGACGGTGGCGGCGGCAAGACGAGAACGAAACATGATGGCACTCCCTTGGAAAGATGACATACGCGCTCATTGGCATCGACGCCGTCGGGAGTGGAACCCCATGTGTTTCGGGGGACGTCCTGCATCGGGAACGAGAACTCGACCTGATCGCCGCGCACTTCGCGCGCTGGGAGTGACGACCGGAGCGGGTAGCAGTCACGTCCCCGGAAAGGGATGGGCAACCCGCCGGTTCGTAATCCAGTAATGCAGCACGGGCGAGTGATACCTCAAGAGGGGCGGTCCCGCATCACTCGATCGGAGTACGGCGCGATGTGCGATCCACGTGAAACCACATCCACGGCTCCAACAGGAGTGTGTGCTGAGCCTGGTGGTTGCCCTTGTCCTGGCGTGCAGAGAATGACTGAAGTCGGCTGCTGAACCGCCAGGTTGGAGTCGACCCACCGGAACGCCGGTGTCTTGCGGGAAGGCACGACGGGCCCGCCACCGGCCGAACTTCTGCTTTACTGTGACTTGCTGAAACGTCACGGCTGAGCGAAGATTCACTCACGGCCTCTTGGCGTTTCCGGGGGGCAGCTTCTTGTACGGCCTTGGCGCCCAACTCCCGTAGGATATAAGGCTGTCATCTGTCCAGGGCACATATGAACGAATATTCCATCATACGAAGTACGCCATTCGAGTGTTGGAACACCGTCGCCTGTTGCTGCCATACGCCGCCTGGACGGATAACTGTTACATCCAACGGTGGGCCGCCTGTCCTCTCCGGGGGAGTGGTTGCCCAACCCATGGAACGCGTCGGCCTCGTGTCGGCCGCAGAAGGACGGGTTGCCACGATGGGCACCCCATGAGAGGGGTTGGATCCGTCAGCCGACGCCGGCGCCGGCGTCGGCTGACGCGCTGCACACGAACCCCGGCGTCCGGCGGATAGGAGCAGGTTGCAGAACGAGGAGCTCCGTGAGCGCTCGTACTCACAGCCCACAATCAGTCTGACAAGCCGCCGCTCCACCACGGTGCGGTGGTTTCGCCGTCTCCGGCCCAGGGGAGGGCGAAGCCGACGCGATTCGCCGGCACACCGGAGTGTCCATTGCGCGACTGCGCCCCTTTGCCGTGCGAGCGCCTTCGTGTCACGCCGTAAGCCGAGCCGCGTCATGGAAATCGCCGCATGTCGCCGCGAGCCACCAGCCCCTAACTGCTTTTGTGCACTCGCGAGTTCCAGGAGAGTCATGTTAACGACTGCACGTACGTGCGTGCCCATCACCATTTCCCGCCAAGAAATCGAGCGGTGGCCCGATACGCCTTCGGCTCGCGCATTCACCGACGTCGGGTCCCGATCGCGTACCATCACCTTCCGACTCCCGGCCGTGGACCGCGCCGTCCCGGTCTGCCGTAGCCTGACTCGCTCATGGCTCGACCAGCAACTCTTGACGGACGAGGACATTCGCCATACGGCACTGCTGATCACCACGGAACTCGCCACGAATGCCATCGTGCACACGGGCAGCTCCGTCATCAGCGCCAACCTGCAAAGAAACAAGAATCACCTTCGGATCCAGGTACGCGACCAAGGGACAGCGATGTCCGCCAAGCACTGGCACAACGCCCCCGGCTTCGGCCGCGGCCTCGGCATCGTCGCCAGCTCGGCCCGAGCACTTGGCACTCGCATAGAACGCGACGGCACCCGATCGATCTGGGCCACCGTCCCCCTCACATGAGATCGGCGCGGGCGGCGCGGGTCACAGTGACCTGGTCACCCGGCGAATATCGGGAGGACGTCGAGCGGGTCGGCCGGACACAATGCGGCCGTGGATGATCATGTTCGAAGTGCCGTGCGCCCCGACTTCCTCAACAAGCCGTCGCTACGACACCCGTCAGGAAGAGGACGACCGGCTGGACCTTGCCGTCGTCGACCAGACAACGGGGAACGTCATGTGGGACCCGGTCGATGAGAGTTGCGGCTTCCGTATTTGTCTGGTGCCCGGCACCTACGGCCGCGGACTGGGGACGGAGGCCACCCGTCTGATCGTGGGGGGCTTCGAGAAGCTCGGACTCCATCGCATCTCGCTGGAGGTCTACGTGTTCAATCCGCGAGCCCGCCGCGTGTACGAGAAGGTGGGGTTCGTCGCCGAGGGCGTACTGCGTGACGCTCTGCTCTGGGAGGGCGAGCGGGTGGACGCGACGGTGATGTCGATTCCGGCGCCGGAGTGGTGCCGGCATCGTGGCACCCCGTCGTCGGGGTGAATCGTCACCATCATGACAGGTCAGCGCCCCTTTTCGTAGGAGCAAAGGCACAGCTCGCGCGCATTGCCCGTGCCACTGGGCTCTTTCAGAATCGCCGTCATGAATCTTTCCGAGAACGTCGATGAACGGGACGGGTGGGACGCGTTGTCCGAGGGGGCGCGGCCCTCGGAGTACGTGGCGCAGGAATGGCTGAGCGGTCTCGGGCTGAATCGGGAGGCGCCCGTGGAGGTGCTCGTCCGTCTCCTTGACGCGGGGGAGGTGTGGTTCCTGTACCGCGAGCACCTTCCTCCCGGCGTCCTGGACGCGGCTGTTGAGCACCCTGCCAGGAGGATCCGGTTGGCGGCCGCCGAGTCGGGCCGGCTCTCACCCGCACAGTGGGACCGGCTTCTGGCGGTCACACCCGGCCAGGCACTGCGCGAGGTGCTCGAAGAGATGGCAGCGGAACAGGCCGTACGCCGCCCATGGACGACCGCGGGAAGGGGCATCGAGCGCCCGCCGCATCCCGATGCTCAACCGCCCACGACGCCGACCGAGATCGCCGTCCTGGCCGACGCGGTTCCCCATGTCGATGAGTACCACAGGACCTACGCGCTGTGGTGGGTAGCCGCCCTCTACGAAAACCCGGATGCCATGCGGCAGTTGGCGGCGTCTCCCAAACGATGGATCCGCCGCAGCGTGGCCCGCGCGCCGCGGCTGCCTGAGGACGTGGTGAGCCTCCTCGCTCGCGACGAGGACCGCGTCGTGCACCTCTTTCTCGCCGAGTCCTGCGACGACGCCCCGGCGGAGATGCTCCTCGATGTGTGGACGTGGTGGTCGGGCAGCTTTTCGTTCCCCGGCCGCCCCCGCAACCACCCCAACTTCCCCCGGCACGATCTGCTCCGCTTCGCGGACGACCCGAGCCCGCGCATACGTCTGCTCGCGCTCGACGATCCTGACTCGCCCGACGAACTGGTCGAGTGTTTCAGCCACGACCCCGACCCCGACGTACGCGCCCGCGCTGCCGCTGATCCGCGTCTGTCCACCGCATCCGCCGTCCGGCTGGCCGGAGACGCGGAGTACAGGGTCCACCGGCCGGCCTGGCGAAACGCAGCCCTGCCTCCTTCGGCGCTCGTCCCGCTGCTCCTCGACGAGCGCAGTGCCAAGGACGCGTCCCAGAATCCTGCGATCCCCGTGGCCGGCATGCACCGGATGATCACGCTGGCCGGTCCGCCGAGCTGAGCCGCGCAGCTTGGGGCAGGGTATTGGCGCCCGACAGGCAGGCCGGACGCCGATACCGCTGCCATCGGTCAGCTGTCAGAAGGCGCCCGCGTTGAGGGCCTTCTGGAGCTGGCTGGTGGTGTTGTCGTCCCAGGTGTCCTGGGGCGTCAGGCCGAGGTGCTTGTTGAGGGCGGTGGTGGTGGCGGGGCCGGTGATGCCGTCGGCGGTCACGTGCAGATAGGTCTGCAGGGCCTTGACGGTCAGCGGTCCGAAGGCGCCGTCGACCTCCAGCCCGGCGGACGCCTTGGTGTTCAGCACCCGCTGCAGCGCCGCACAGGTGGCCGGCCCGAACTGACCGTCCACATCGAGGAGTGCGGGTGCGGTGACCAGCGCCTTCGGCTTGATCACGCCGGTGTGCCCGGCGAGGGCCGCCTTCATGACGGCGGCGGTGTGCGGCCCGTACTCCCCGTCCACGGTCAGCTTGTGCTTGGCCTGGAAGGTGCGGACGGCCTTGTCGGTGGCGGGCCCGAACCGGCCGTCGACGGTGAGGCCGGCCTTCTGGACGCTGTTGAGGTTCTTCTGGAGGGTCTTGACGGCGTTACCGGTCGAGCCCAGGCGCAGGATGCCGTCGTGGCTGGGCATCGGGGCGGCGTTGTCGTAGGCGGGGCGGCCGTAGCCGACCACGCAGGCGCGGCCCCGGACCCGGCGGCGGAACGCGTCGGAGGTGTTGCCCTCCAGGGTGGTGATGGTGCCGTTGGAGTGGACGGCCTCGACCAGGCCGACGTGCTTGATGGAGCTGATGGAGCGGCCGCCGGAGAAGTCGAAGAACACGACGTCACCGGGGCGCATGCCACCCATGCCGTAGTGCCAGCGGCCGTGGGACTGGAAGGCGCGGGCGTGGGCGGTGGTCAGGGCGAACTTGCCCATCACGGCCTTGAGGTTGTCGGAGTGGGCGGCCTCGTAGCTGATGGACATGTCGCACCACGCTCCCGAGAAGCCGTACCAGGAGGTGATGAGGTTGTGGTTCGAGCCGGGCGGGTGCTCGGTGGTGCCCAGCAGCTTGCGGGCGGCCGCGATCATTCCCTTTGCTGTTCCCATGGCGGTGTCAGAGCTCCATGTCGTCGGGGAGGGCGTCGAGGTCGTCGGTGACCTCGTGGTCGGGGTCCTGGCTGATGCCGGTCTGGTCGGGGTCGACGTCGAAGACGCCCGCGCCGCCCTCCGGGTACGGCGGGGCCTGCTCGTTCTCGCTCATGAACACTGACTCCTTGTCGCTGTCTCGAGTGATGCGCCGCCCCGCCGCCGACCGGCCCGGCACCACCACGTGTTCGTGGCGAGGCCGGCATCGGAAGGCGGGGCGACCGCCTTGCACCACTGAGTTCAGCGGGCCGGGAATTGAATGGGCAGCCGGTTCCGTCACCCTGATCAATGGCCGCACCGCAGGTCGCGGTGCATATCGCCGTCGACAACGCGGCCCCGGCCCTCAACCGGTCCCGGGGATGGCGCCGTCCGGTATCCTCCCGCGGTCCCAACTACGCCTGAGATGAGGGTGAATCGCCCGGCGGCGGGCGGTGCGGTTCACCTCGGGCAGTTCCCCCAGGGTCGGGGACGCTGATCGGCCCTGGCCGACGCCGGTCGGTGCCGGGGCCGTCGACCGGCAGATCCGGCCTGGTGCCAGGACCCGTGTGCATGCGGGACGTCGCTGGACAGCCGGTGAACACCGGTTGGCGAAATCGGCCTTCACAGAACGTGATCACCGTGGGCGCGAGCCTCATTCGTGACCGGACCCAGTGGCGGTCGGCCACCTTCGTCGGCCAGGCAGAGCGGCTCGTCATCGCAGGAGCCGATGCGGATCTGCCGATCATTTACGGGCAGAAGGTCGCCCATGGCTGGGATTTCATCAACTGGTGGTGTAGATAAGTCAGTTGTTGCGTCTCTCTAGATCGCAACCGGCGGTGATCGCGGTAGGTGCTCAGTCGCTTTGCCGGTGATCGCCGACCCCCCTCATGCACAGCGAAAGGCAACATGTATGGCGAACAACCGCATGATGCGCAACGGCGGACGGATGCTGGCGCTCTCGGCGGCTGCCCTGGGCATGGTCGCGGCGATGGCCGGCCCCGCCTCGGCCGATGACCAGCCCACCCGGGCGCAGCTCATAGCCGACTGCGACTCGGGTGTGGGCAAGTGCAGCTTCAACGAACCCCAGTTGGGCGAGGCGTACCTCGGTGACTTCCACCGGGTCTCCGACTCGCTCTACAACTGCAGCACCTCGGCGGCCACCCAGTCGATGACCTGGTCCGACACGGTCGGTTCCACGGACTCGGCGGGTGTGTCCGTGACCGTCGGCGGCAAGATCGCCGACATCATCGATGTCAGCGTGACGGCGACTTACAGCCACACCTGGTCGAGCTCGCACTCGGAGACCAGCTCCATCAACATGACGGTGAAGCCCGGCGAAGTCGGCTGGATCTCCCGTGCGCAGGTGATGCAGACCGTCTCCGGCACCTGGCAGACCCACTACGACGACCGGAAGTGGGGCCACTACTTCTGGTTCGTCCCCGACGTCATCACGGGGCCCGCCCCGAACGGAACGGACGGCCAGAGCAACGCCGTGGTCGTCAAGTCCCGGAAGATGACCGCCAAGGAGAAGCAGTCCTGCTCCAGCCGGTCCGGTAAGGCCAAGACGTTCATCGTCCAAGGCTGACAAGGCTGATCCACCGATTGCGTGCCCGGCTGTCTCGCGGTTCGTATCTCCGCGGGGCAGCCGGGGGCTGCTCGGCCGCCGGTGGGCCGGTCCGGGGGGCTACAACGGCGCCGGAGAAGAAGCCCCCGCGATCAGCAGGCGAGGAGTCCCCGTGCCGTTCGCGGGCACGGTCCACAGGTCGCTGCTGCCGACCTTGCCATCGGTGGGTAGGGCATAGGCGATGGTGTGGTCGTCGAGCCAGGTGGCCTGGTCGTCGACGCTGTGGCGTTCGGCGAGCGCCGTCTCTTTGAGGGTGCTCAGGTCGAGGACGTACTCGTGCCACAGAGCGGTACCGGACAGGACCCGCTTCTTGAAGGCGACACGGGTCTCGTCGGGGGAGAGCGACGGACACTCCACGTTCTGGATCAGGGTGGTGACCTGCTGCCGGGACAGTGAACCGCGGACCAGGTAGGTGTGGTTGGCGGTGTTGAGGGTGGCGTAGAACGTGTCGTCGTCGGAGGCGAAGGTGACACCCCAGAAGTTGATGTCCGAGGCGTGGTAGGGCTTGCCATCCTTGACGACGGAGAACGTCTCGAGGCTGGGAATCAGCTCCATCGTGCGGGTGTCCAGGACCGAGGTCCGGGTGGAGAAGAAGGCGGACGAGTAGGACTCGCCGGAGACGAAGACGGTCCAGGCGACGAAGCGGCCGCTGGGCGAGACCCGGGCGCGGCTGGGCGTGCCCGCGAGGGGAAAGGTGCGCAGGGTGCGGAGGCCGGCGTCCAGGAGCAGGGCACGGTTGCTCTGTTTCAGGACACCGGTGACGGACTGGAGGCAGACACCCGTATCGGCCGCCGCGTAGAAACGCGCGCACTTCAGGTTCGTGGCGATCCGTCCGCCCCTGGGGTCGGCGGACGGGACCGAGACGACCGCGGTGCGGTGCGGGCCGGCAGCCGCGTTGAGGAAGGCCAGGCGGCCTTTCTGGCTGAGTGTCAACCTGCCTGCGGTGACCGTGGGGCCGCCCGGTTGCGGCTGGTTCGCCCGATCCGCGCGGGCGGCGGCGTGCAGGACCACACCGGTCCCCAGCCCCGCGAGGAGCAGCACCGCCGCGACGAATATGAGAAGGCGGCGGCGCTGCGGTGTCATCCGGATCCTCGTGGCGGTGGTGGTCATCGGGCTTCTTTCGTCGGCCGCAGCACCATGCCGGCGACGGCCGCGCAGCACAGGAGGCCGATCGCCGCACCGGCCAGCGCCGGGCCGTCGCCCCACGTCGTCCAGGCGGCGCCGAAGGCCAGCGAGCAACAGAACCGGGCCAGCGCCTGGCTGGTGCCGACGATGGCGAGGCCGCTGGCGCGCAGCTGCTCGGGCACGAGCCCGGCGAGGGCGGCGGGGAGCACGCCGTCGGTGGCCGCGTAGAAGATGCCGTGCAGGGCGAGTACGAGACAGGGGAGAGCCGGCGTGGCCGGGGCCCACAGCAGGAGGGCGTAGCCCGTGAGCAGACCCGCATGCCCGGCGAGGAACACCGTGTGCCGTCCGACCCGGTCGGCCACTGCGCCGACGGGCACGGCCAGCAGCAGGAACACCGAGGCGGTGCCCAGCGGCAGCAGCGGGAACCACTCCTCGCCGATGCCCACGCGCCGTTGCAGGAGCAGATAGACGAAGGCGTCGCTGACCGTGGTCAGGCCGAGCAACGCGGCACAGCCCGCGAGCGCGCGTAGTCGCGGCAGGCGCAGCAGCGCCAGCGCCTCGCGTAGGCGGACAGGCGCTCTGCCGTCCGGTGCGCCTGCTTCGTCCGTCTGCGCTCTTTGCCGTCTGCCGGGTACGAACAGCACCAGTACGAGCACACCGAGCACGGCGACGCACGCGCTCACGCCGAACACGGCGTCGTAGCCGTCGGCGGCCGCGCGCAGGATGAGGAAGGCCGCCAGCGGGCCGAGCATCGCGCCGGTGGTGTCCATCGCGCGGTGTACGCCGAAGGACCGGCCCTGGTTCTCGGCCGCCGTGGACAGCGAGATCATCGCGTCGCGTGGGGCGGTGCGCAGGCCCTTGCCGGTCCGGTCCAGGGCGAGGACCGTGCCGAGCGTGCCGAGGCTGCCCGCGAGCAGGAGCAGCGGCTTGCACAGCGCCGACAGGCCGTAGCCGAGTCCGGCCATGAGCTTGTGGTTGCGTACTCGGTCGGCGAGGTGTCCGCCGGTCAGCTGGACCAGAGCGCTGACGCCGTTGTAAACGCCGTCGAGGGTGCCGAATCCCAGCGGGCTGAAGCCGAGGGTGGTGACGAGGTAGAGCGGCAGGACGGCGGTGACCATCTCCGAGGAGATGTCGGTGATCAGGCTGACCGTGCCCAGCATGAGCACGACGGGGGCGACTTTGGGCCGAAGGCCGCGTCTTCGGCCCGGCCCGGAGTCGGCCGCCGGCGGCGCGGAGCGGTCGGTGAGATACATGATCAAGGCTCCAGGTGCGGTGCGATCAGTTCTGCCGGCTGCTCTCGTCCCGCAGCCAGGTGCCGAAGTCCTGTGCCCGGATGGCCTTTCCGGCCCCCCGCCGGGCGACGACCGCCGCCGCGACGAAGACTACGACAGCCGCGAAGAGCCTCGGCTCCCTGCGCAGCAGCGCTTTGAGATCTGTCGTACTCGTGCGTGCCGAGGCCTCTTCCGGGCTCTGATGCTGTTCGACCTGGGCGGTGGACACGGCGGCTCGGATCCGACGCCTGATCAAATCCCGCCATGTGCGCGGCGGGTGGACCACGACTCGGGCCGCGTCGATCACTAGCCGCTCCTCGGGAGCGAAGGCCAGGGACGCGGCCAGGTCGTCCGCCATGAGTGGCGGCAGCGCGGCGATCCGGGCGTGCCCGGCCTTGGAGACGGCGATGACCCCTCGGCCGAACAAACCCTCGCGTACGGTGGGTAGTTGCTGCCACACCCGGTAGTAGGCCCGGACCCGCCAGGCGCAGGCGTCCAGCGGGATCCGCCGTTCCGGGGCGGTGGCGAGGATGCCCGAGGTGTCGTCGTTCAGGGGTGCGGTCAGCGCCCGTACGTCGGCGCCCGCGATCACGATGTCGGCGTCCATATACACGCGGGGGAAGCCACGCGCGTGATCGTCTCCCGTCCGCAGGGCGGTGTGCTTGGAGGGGACGGGGATCTCGACCACCCGCACGCGTGGGCCGCGAGCGGCCGCGATCCGTGCGGTGTCATCCGTACAGCCGTTGCATACGACCACGATGTCCGTATCGTCCTGGAAGGATTCGCCCTCGGAGGTATCGGCCAGCAGCGAATCGAGGAGCCGTCCGATGACTCGCGCCTCGTTGTGGGCCGGTATCACGATGCTCGTCACCTGGGCAGTATGCCGCCGGTGTCGCTATTGCGATGTGTGTTTCGTCCAACTGTTCCCGCGGCTGCGTCCCGTGGTCTAGATTGAGGTTCGCCGGACCGGTTTGGGTGGGGAACTGGTCTTGACTGTTTGTCACGGTTCGGCTTGTTGAGCATTTTTGACAGTCAGTAACCAGCATGCTGGGGGCATGAGGCGGTTGGGGACCGCTGATGCTCCCTCGCTTTCCGGTGCCGCTGAGTGAAGGGCACTTCGGTCAGGGGTAGCCGCGCATGTGGTGGGGGGAGCATGACCATTGAGGTCACGCATGAGCAACTGGTTGTGGAGCGCAGGAGTCCGGAAGCGCGCCGAAGACGGTGGGAACAGAAGTACCGGATCGTCCTCCTGGTCGCGGACGGATTAGCGGCGGCTGCCGCGGCTTTCTTGATCCACGCGGCCTATGGCCGCTGGGCGGTGGCCCTGGTGCTGCCCCCGGTGTGGATCGCGGCCATGTTCGCGCATCGCTCCTACGACCGCGGCACGCTGGGCATGGGGACCGAGGAGTACCGTCGGGTGCTTCGGGGCGGTGTCGCACTGCCGGCGCTGGCCGCGTGTGCGTACTACCTGTTCAGGCACGACTCCGGCCTCTTCCATGACATGACCATGGCTGCGGTGCCGGCCACCGCGATCGCCCTGACGGTCCGGTACACGCTGCGCCGCCGGCTGCACAGACGCTGGGCGCGGGGCCGGGACCGGAGCGCGACGCTCCTGGTCGGGCCGTCGCGCGGCATCATGGAGCTGGTCGCCGTGTTACGGCGCGGCGGCGTACAGGAGCTCCAGGCGTCCGGAGTGTGCCTGAGCGATCCGGAAAACGCCAGGGACATCCGCAAGTTGGGGCTCCCCGTCCTCGGCGGCGTCGGCGACATGAACGACGTGATCCGGGCCCTGGGCATCGGCACCGTGGTGGTGCTGCCGGCACCCGAGTACGACGCCTCCGTCCTGCGCCGGATGTCCTGGACGGCGGCCGTGCAGGGCGTCGACTTCCTGCTGGCCCCCGTGCTGGCCGACGTCTCCGCCTCCCGGCTGGCGGTACGGCCCACCAACGGGGTGCCGCTGGTACGGATACAGGCGCCGAACCTCTCCCGGGTCTCCCGGCTGCCCAAGGAACTGCTGGATCGTTCCTTCGCGGCGGCGCTCCTGCTCCTCCTCGCGCTGCCCATGCTGCTGATCGCCCTGATCGTCCGGCTGGACAGCACCGGCCCCGCGCTGTTCAGACAGCCGCGGGTGGGCCGGTACGGCGACCACTTCACCATGCTCAAGTTCCGCACGATGCGGCAGGACTCGGAGGCCCTGAGGGCGGAACTGGAGCACCTCAACCAGAACAGCGACGGCCTGCTGTTCAAGGTGAAGGAAGACCCACGGATCACCCGGGTCGGCTCGTTCCTGCGGCGCAGCTCGCTGGACGAACTGCCCCAGCTCATCAACGTGGTCAAGGGCCATATGTCGCTCGTCGGCCCCCGCCCGCCGCTGCCCGAAGAGGTCGAGGAGTACACGCCGGACATCAAGCGCCGGTTGCTCGTGAAGCCCGGCCTCACCGGACTGTGGCAGGTCAGCGGCCGCTCCGACCTGCCCTGGGACGAGGCGGTCCGGCTCGATCTCGGATACGTGGACAACTGGTCGATGGGCCTTGACCTGTCGATCCTGCTGCGCACCGGATCCGCGGTGGTGCGCGGAACGGGGGCGTACTGATGGACCGACGGAAGAGGAGTCAAGTGACGCAGAGTGCGGAGCCGTTGGGGGTCGCGGTCGTCGGGGCCGGCTACTGGGGGCCCAACCTCGTACGCAACTTCCAGGGCAGCGAGCGGTTCCGGCTGCGCTGGCTGTGCGACCTCGACGTGGAGCGGGCCCAGCGGGTTCTCGGCGGCTACTCGACCGTCCAGGCGACCTCGGACTACGCGGCCGTGCTCGCCGACCCCTCCGTGGCCGCCGTCGCCGTGGCCACGCCCGCCGGAACCCACCTCGACATCGCCCTGGCAGCCCTGCGCGCCGGAAAGCACGTCCTCGTGGAGAAGCCGCTCGCGGCGACCTACGCCGACGGAATGCGCCTGGTGTCCGAGGCGGAGGAGCGCGGGCTCACCCTGATGTGCGACCACACCTACTGCTACACGCCCGCCGTGGGCCGTATCAGGGAACTGGTCCGCTCCGGGGAACTCGGCGAGGTCCACTTCGTCGACTCGGTCCGTATCAACCTCGGGCTCGTCCAGAAGGACATCGACGTCATGTGGGACCTGGCCCCGCACGATCTGTCCATCCTGGACTTCATCCTCCCCGACAACGTCGAGCCGGTCGCCGTCGCCGCCCACGGGGCCGACCCGATCGGCGCGGGACAGGCCTGCGTGGCCTATCTGACGCTCCAGCTCAACACGGGCGCCATCGCCCACGTGCACGTCAACTGGCTCTCCCCGACCAAGGTTCGCACCACCATGGTGGGCGGTGCCAAACGCACCCTCATCTGGGACGACCTCAATCCCGTCCAGCGTGTGGCGATCTACGACCGGGGCGTGGACCTGGCCGCGCCGCAGGAGATCGGTGCGGACGAGCGCAGGGAGATGCTCGTCTCCTACCGCTCCGGTGACATGGTCGCGCCGGCGATCGGTGAGAAGGAAGCGCTGCGCAGCATGGTCGAGGAGTTCGCCGACGCGATCAGGGACCGGCGGGCGCCACTGACCGACGGCCGGGCGGGCCTGCGGGTGCTGGACATTCTTGAGGCGGCGTCCCGGAGTCTGGAATTCCGGGGCGCGGTCGTCGGCCTGCGCGCC
The DNA here is from genome assembly GCF_025642155.1 of Streptomyces sp. HUAS 15-9. Lineage (NCBI taxonomy): Bacteria > Bacillati > Actinomycetota > Actinomycetes > Kitasatosporales > Streptomycetaceae > Streptomyces > Streptomyces qianjiangensis. The sequence goes on from NZ_CP106798.1 coordinate 8,574,682, forward strand.
GGGCACTGAGGGTCTCAATCCACTGAGAGGGCAGGGCAGTTGAGCAGCGTACGAGGCAAGAAGATCCTGGTCACCGGGGGAGCCGGCACCATCGGCTCCAACCTTGTCGACCTCCTGGCCGAGGGCGGTGCCCGCGAGGTCGTGGTGCTGGACAACTTCGTGCGTGGGCGGCGGGCCAACCTCGCCCGGGCCCTGCCCAGCGGCGTCGTGGAGGTCGTGGAGGGCGACGTCCGGGACTCCGCCACCGTGCGGAAGGTCACCGAGGGCGCCGACCTGGTGTTCCACCTCGCCGCGATACGCATCACCCAGTGCGCGGAGGAACCCCGGCTCGCCAACGAGGTCCTGGTCGACGGCACCTTCAACGTCCTGGAGGCGGCGGCCGAGGCCGGGGTGGGCAAGGTGATCGCCTCGTCCTCCGCGTCCGTCTACGGCATGGCCGAGACCTTCCCGACGACCGAACGCCATCACCCGTACAACAACGACACGTTCTACGGCGCGGCGAAGGCCTTCAACGAGGGCATGCTGCGCAGCTTCCACGCCATGTACGGACTGGACTATGTGGCCCTGCGCTACTTCAACGTCTACGGCCCCCGGATGGACATCCACGGCCTCTACACCGAGGTGCTGATCCGCTGGATGGAGCGCATCGAGGCGGGCGAGCCGCCGCTGATCCTCGGCGACGGCACGCAGACCATGGACTTCGTCGACGTGCGTGACATCGCCCGAGCCAATGTGCTGGCCGCCGAGTCGGATCTCACCGACGAGGTGTTCAACATCGCCAACGGCACGGAGACTTCGCTGCTCGAGCTCGCCCAGGGCCTGCTGGACGCGATGGGCGCATCGGACCTGGCACCGGTGCACGGGCCCGCCCGCACCGTGAACGGCGTCACCCGGCGGCTCGCGGACACCACACAGTCCGCCGAACGGCTCGGCTTCACCGCGCGGATCGACCTGCGCACGGGACTGCGGGACCTGGTGGAGTGGTGGCGTGCGGAGCGCGCCGCCGGCGCCGCCGCCGGGGAGGCCTCGCGATGAGCGCCGACCGCATCCCCGTGATGATCCCCTGGCTCGGCGAGGAGGAGGCCAAGGCCGCCTCCGACGCGGTGCTGTCTGGGTGGGTCGCCCAGGGACCCCGGGTCACCGCCTTCGAGCGGGCCTTCGCGGAGCGGGTGGGCGCCGAGCACGCCGTCGCCGTCAGCTCGTGCACCACCGCCCTGCACCTGTCGCTCGTCGCACTCGGCCTGAGGCCCGGCGACGAGGTCGTGGTGCCCTCGCTGTCGTTCATCGCCACCGCCAACGCCGTGCGCTACATCGGGGCCGAGCCCGTGTTCGCGGACGTCGACCTCGCCACCGGCAATCTGACCGCGGCCACCGTGGACGCGGTCCGCACTCCCCGTACCAAGGCCGTCCTCGTCGTCCACCAGGGCGGCGTACCGGCCGATGTGCACAGCCTGCGGGCCGCCTGCGCCGACTGGGACCTTCCCCTGGTCGAGGACGCGGCCTGCGCCATCGGCTCGACCGTCGGCGGCAAGTCCGTGGGCCACGGCGCGCTGATCGCCGCCTGGTCCTTCCACCCCCGCAAGGTCGTCACCACCGGCGAGGGCGGCATGGTCACCACCGACGACGCCCAGTGGGCGGCACGCCTGCGCAGGCTGCGCGAGCACGGGATGAACGTCTCGGCGGCGGAGCGCCATGCGAGCGGCAAGCCGGTCCTGGAGAGCTACCTCGAGGTCGGCTACAACTACCGGATGACGGACGTCCAGGCCGCGATCGGCCTGGTCCAGCTCCAGAAACTCGACGTGATGACCGTCCGCCGCCGCGAGCTGGCGGCCCGGTACGACGCACTGCTGCAAGGCGTCCCCGGCCTCACCCCCGTACGCGACCCCGCGCACGGGCAGAGCAACTTCCAGTCCTACTGGGTGCTCCTGGCCGAGGACTTCCCCGTCGGCCGTGACGAGCTGCTCGCCGCGCTCGCCCAGGCCGGCGTCTCCGCCCGGCGCGGGATCATGGCCTCGCACCTCGAACCCGCCTACGAGGGACACCCCGGCGCCCCGCTGCCGTTCACCGAGCGGATCAGCCGCGACTCGCTGATCCTGCCGCTGTTCCACACGATGACCGAGGCCCAACAGGACCGGGTCGTGGCCGCGCTGCGCGAACAGGCCCGAAGATGAGCGGGCTCCTGATCATCGGCGCGGGCGGGTTCGCCCGGGAGACCGCACAGGCCGTACGGGACGCGGGCGACACCGAGTTGCTCGGGCACCTGGACGACAACGCCGCCCTGCACGGCACCGAGGTGGACGGCGTGCCCGTGCTCGGCGGCTGTGACCTGGTCCACGAGCTGCCCGACGCCCGGGCGGTGATCTGCGTGGGCAACCCCAGGGACTACGCCGCCCGCGCCCATCTGGTCCGCAGGCTCGACCTGCCCGCGGAACGCTACGCCACCGTGATCCACCCGACGGCGGCGGTGTCGGAGACCTCGCACGTCGGGCCCGGCTCGGTCCTGCTCGCGCACTGTGTGCTCACCGCCGCCGTGCGGGTGGGCGCGCATGTCGCGGTGATGCCGCATGTCGTCCTCACCCATGACGACGTGGTCGAGGACTTCGTCACGCTCGCCTCCGGCGTCCGCCTGGGCGGGGGCGCACGGCTGGAGCGGGGCGCGTACGTGGGCTCCGGGGCCCTGGTCAGGGAAGGCACGACGGTCGGCGCCTGGTCGCTGATCGGCATGGGGAGCACCGTGCTCGGCGATGTGCCGCCGGGCGAGGTCTGGGCGGGGAGCCCGGCCCGGCGGCTGCGCGAGGCGGCCGCCCCGGCGCTCGACGAACTCGCCACGCGAACAATGGGGGGACCCGTCCTATGAACCGGATTCCGCTGGTGGACCTCAAGGCGGCCCATGAAGAAGTCGCCGACGACGTACGGGCCGGATTCGAACGGGTCCTGGCCCACACCGCGTTCATCGGAGGCGACGAGGTTCGCCGATTCGAGCGCGAGTACGCGGACTTCGGCGACGTCGCGCACTGCGTGGGCGTGGCCAACGGCACCGATGCCGTCGAACTCGCCTTGCGCGCCGTCGGAGTCGGGCCCGGTGACGAGGTCGTCGTGCCCGCCAACACCTTCATCGCCACCGCGGGTGCGGTGGCCAGAACCGGCGCGCGTCCGGTCCTCGCGGACTGCCTGCCCGACAGCTATCTGCTCGACCCCCAGGCCGCACTGGACGCCGTCGGCCCGGACACCCGCGCGGTCGTACCCGTCCACCTCTACGGGCAGTTGGCCGACGTGACGGAGCTGACCGGTCGGCTTCCCGACCGCGTACGGGTCGTCGAGGACGCCGCGCAGTGCCAGGGCGCCACCCGCGACGGCCGCTCGCCGGGCAGCGGCGGCATCGCGGCCACCAGCTTCTACCCGGGCAAGAACCTCGGCGCCTACGGCGACGCGGGCGCGGTGCTGACCGACGACGAGGAACTGTCCGGCCTGGTCCGCGCGATCGCCAACCACGGCGGAGTCGCCAAGTACCGCCACGACGTACCAGGGTTCAACAGCCGCCTGGACGGACTGCAGGCCGTCGTCCTGCGCGCGAAGCTGGCGCGGCTGGCGGACGGCAACGCGGCCCGGGGGCGGCCGCGGCCCGCTACGACGCGCTGCTCGCGGACCTGGCGGCCGCCGGCCGGGTCGTACTCCCGACCACCGCGCCGGGCAACGTCCACGTATGGCACCTGTACGTCGTCCAGGTCGCCGGGGCGGACCGCGACGACATCGTGGGCAAGCTCAACGCCGAGGGCATCGGCGCGGGCGTGCACTATCCCGCCCCGGTCCACCTCACACCGGCCTACCGCCATCTCGGCCATGCCCGGGGCGACTTCCCGAACGCCGAGCAGGCGGCCGACCGCATCCTGTCACTGCCGCTCTACCCGCAGATCACCCCCGACCAGCAGCAGCGCGTCGTGGACACCCTCACCGACGCGCTCGGCAGCTGATCGGCCACCGGTTTCACGCTCCACCCCGACCGTCACGGGTCGGTCCTGCACAGCACCGCTGAGAGGTACACATGAACAGATGGAGCAGACGGATCCGGGGCGGCCGCCTCGCCGTCGTAGCGGCATTGATATGGGCGGTGCTCCCGCAGGCCGGGCCCGCGCTCGCGGCATCCGACCCGTGCGGAGCGGGCTCGAACACGATCGTCTGCGAGAACTCCAAGCCGGGCAGCCCGAAGTCCGACTGGTTCTCACCCAACGCCTACGGCGACATCCAGGGTTTCACCACCAAGGAGAGCGTGCAGGCCGGCGACACCGTCCAGTTCAAGGTCCAGTCGAAGGTCTCGTACCACATCGAGATCTACCGCCTGGGCTGGTACGGCGGCGACGGCGCGCGCGAGATGTCGACCGCGGCCCAGGCGGCGGTCACCTATCCGGCCAACTACTCCACCAATCCGGCCAGTTGCACCAAGAAGAGCGGCACCGGCCTGGTCGACTGCGGCAACTGGCCCGTGACCGCGAGCTGGACGGTGCCCAGCGACGCCGTGTCCGGCCTGTACATCGCGAACATCACCCAGACGGACGGCGACGGCCTGATGCCGTACCCGTTCGTCGTCCGCAAGGACTCCAGCACCTCCGACGTCGTCGTACAGACCAGTGACCAGACCTGGCAGGCCTACAACGACTACGGCGGCCAGGACCTGTACGGAGGCGGGGGACCCGCGCCGGACGGCCGCGCCTACGAGGTCAGCTACAACCGGCCGCTGGACATCGGCGGCGACAACGGCATCTACGGCTCCGAGTACATGATGCTGTCCTGGCTGGAGCGCAACGGCTACGACGTCAGCTATCTGTCCGGCGTGGACGTGTCGGCCAACGGCGGCACCCTGCTGAAGAACCACAAGGTGTATCTGTCCTCCGGCCACGACGAGTACTGGACGCAGAGCCAGTACTCCAACGTCCTGGCGGCCAGGAAGGCCGGTGTGAGAGAGGCCTTCTTCAGCGGCAACGAGGTCTTCTGGAAGACCCGCCTCGCCCCGAGCATCGACGGCACGAACACCGCGAACCGGACCCTGGTCTGCTACAAGATGACCAAGATGGCCCAGAACAACGGCATCGCCGACCCCAGCGGCATCTGGACCGGCACCTGGATGGACCCGGCCAGCACCGACTACGGGCAGGACTACCAGCCACCGAACATCCTCACCGGCTCCATGTTCCAGGTGAACGGCTACCGCAGCGACGCGATCACGGTCCCCGGCTCCTACGGCAAGAACCGGCTGTGGCGCAACACCTCCATCGCGAACCTCACATCGAGCCAGACCGCCACCTTCCCGGCCGGCACACTCGGCTACGAATGGGACAGCGACCTCGCCAACAGCACCAGACCCGCCGGGGCGATCGACCTGTCGTCCACGACCGTGGACGTCAACGACGGCAAGTACCGTCTGGACTGGGGCAACACCTACGGCAACGGCACGGCGACGCACAATCTCGTCGAGTTCCGCGACCAGGACTCCGGGGCCCTGGTGTTCGGCGCGGGAACCGTGCAGTGGTCGTGGGGCCTGACCAACATCCCGACGTACAACCCCGCCGACACGGTGGTCACCGAGGACGCCCGCATGCAGCAGGCGACGGTGAACATCCTCGCCGACATGGGCCTCCAGCCGCTGACCCTGCAGAGCACCCTCCACGCCGCCACGGCTTCCACCGACACCACCGGCCCGGCCGTCACCGTGACGAGCCCGGCCTCCGGGGTCACCGTCCCGGCGCTGAAGCCGGTCACCATCACCGGCACCGCCGGCGACTCCGGCGGGGGCGTGGTGGCCCGCGTGGAGGTGTCCACGGACGGCGGAACGACCTGGAAGCCCGCAGGCGGCCTGACCTCCTGGAGCTTCAGCTGGACCCCGACGACGCCGGGCTCGGCGTCCATCAAGGTCCGCGCGGTCGACGACAGCGTCAACATCGGCGCCGTCACCACCGTCCCGGTGACCGTCGGCCCCCAGGCCTGCCCCTGCACCGTCTGGCCGGCCTCCGCCGTGCCCGGCACCGTCAACGCGGGCGACGGCAGCTCAGTGGAGCTCGGCGTCAAGTTCCGTACCACGGTGGCCGGTTCCATCACCGCCGTACGCTTCTACAAGTCGCCCGCCAACACCGGAACCCACACCGGCAGCCTGTGGAGCGCCTCCGGCACCCGCCTGGCCACCGGCACCTTCACCAACGAGACGGCCTCCGGCTGGCAGCAGCTGAACTTCGCCACCCCGGTGAGCGTCAAGGCCAATACCACCTACGTCGCCTCGTACTTCGCCCCCAACGGCGGATACTCCTACGACGGCGGCTACTTCTCCAGTGGCGACGCGGGCCTGGCCCCGCTCACGGCCCTGAAGTCCGGCACCGACGGCGGCAACGGCGTCTACCGCTACACCTCGACGAGCGCCTTCCCGTCCTCGCAGTCCTCCGGCAGCAACTACTGGGTCGACGCCGTGCTGGACACCTCTGCCGCCAGCACGACCCCGCCCACCGTCACCTCGACCTCCCCGACCTCCGGGGCGACCGGCGTGTCGATCACGGCACCGGAGTCGGCCGTCTTCAGCTCCGCCATCGACGCCGACACCCTGACCTTCACCCTGAAGGACGCGAACGGCACCACCGTGCCGGGAACCAGAACACTGCCCGCCTCGAACAAGGCGACCTTCACACCGTCAACCGAGCTGGAACTGCACACCACGTACACCGCGTCCGTCCAGGCCTCCGACGTGTGGGGCAACGCCATGGCGGACCCGGTGACATGGACCTTCACCACCAGTTCAACCCCGCCCGCGGTCACCTGTCCCTGCACGCTGTGGAACTCCTCCACCGTGCCGGCCACCCCCGACATGACCGGTGACACCAACTCCGTAGAGCTGGGTACCCGGTTCACCTCCTCGACGAGCGGCTGGGTCACCGGCGTCACCTTCTACAAGGGCACCGGCAACACCGGCACCCACACCGGCAGCCTGTGGTCCGACACCGGCACGCTGCTCGCCACCGGCACCTTCACCGGCGAGACGGCCTCCGGCTGGCAGCAGCTGACCTTCGCCACTCCGGTGGCCATCACCGCCGACACCCCGTACGTCGTCTCCTACCACGCGCCGAACGGCAACTACGCGGTCGACGGCGGCTACTTCACGGCAGCCCACCAGTCCTATCCGCTGACCGCCACTGCCGACACCACCGCACACCACAACGGGCTCTACCGGTACGGCGCCGACCCGGCCTTCCCCAACGGTTCCTACGGATCCGCGAACTACTGGGTGGGTCCCGTCTTCACCGCCGACAACCCCAGCGGGTCGCCGGCGACGGCCGCCGACCCGGACGAGGACACCGCGTCCACGGTGACGCACACCGCCGACGCGAGCAGCCCCCTCGTCACGACCCTGCCGGCTTCGGTCAAGCTGTCGTCCGTCAAGGCGATCGTGACCATCCTGCCGGGCGCCAAGGCGGCCGCTGCCAGGAAACTCCACGTCACGACCGTCACCTCCTACGACCGGGCCACCCACAAGGTGTCCGTGCATCTGTCCTTCCCGTTGCCCGACGGCACCCGGTTCAAGGTCACGGTCACGGCAACGGGCAAGAACCGGCACACGGTGAAGTCCCAGAGCTGGACCCTGACCAGCAAGACCGTCCGCAAGAAGAAGAACTGACCGACCAGAACCCACCGGTGGTGGTCTCCCGCGAACCTGGGCGGAGACCACCACCGGGGATTGGCTTCCTCATCGATGAGCACCGTCAGTGTTGTGATCCCCTGCTACAAGTACGGCCATTTCCTCGCCGACTGCGTGAGCAGCGTCCTGGACGAGCAGGACGGCGTTGACGTCCGGGTACTCATCATCGACGACGCCTCGCCCGACGACTCGGCGGAGGCCGCGCACAAACTGGCCGCCTCCGACCCGCGCATCGAAGTGCGGGTCCACGCAACCAACAAGGGCCACATCGCCACCTACAACGAAGGTCTCCTGGAATGGGCCGACGGCGACTACGTCGCCCTCCTGTCCGCCGACGACCGGCTGGTCCCGGGCGCGCTGGTGCGGGCCGCCGCGCTGCTGGACGCCCATCCCGAGGCGGGGTTCGCCTACGGGCGTCCCCTGCGCTTCCAGCACGGCGGCCCGCTCCCGTCGGCCCGTACACGGAGCACCGGTTCGGTCGTCTATCCCGGGCAGTGGTGGCTGGAGCGGCGCTTCCGTGAGGGCACCGGCTGCATCACCTCGCCGGAAGTCGTCGTCCGCACCAGCCTCCAGCGCACGGTCGGCGGCTACGACCCGGCCCTGCCCCACGCCGGCGACATCGAGATGTGGATGCGGCTCGCCGCACACGCCGACGTCGGCTACATACGCGGAGCCGACCAGGCCTTCTACCGCGTGCACGGCAAGAACATGTCCACGACCGACTTCGGCGGTCAGCTCGACGACCTGCGCCAGCGCCTGGTGGCCTTCGACTCCGTACTCGCCAAATGCGCCGACCGCCTGCCCCACGCCGACCGCCTGGCCGACGAGGTCCACACCCGGCTCGCGCGCTTCGCGCTGCGCCGCGCCTACCGGGCCTACGACCGAGGGCGCACCGGTGTCGTACCGGTCGACGCATGCGTGGCGTTCGCCGAGCAGTGCCTGCCGGGATACGCGGCACTGCCCGAGTACCGCGCGCTGCGGCTGCGCAGACGCATAGGGCCGAAGGCCATGCCGTATCTGCAGCCGCTGGTGTGGTCGGCCGTGGCCGAGCGCGGGCGCGAGTGGCTCTGGTGGGAGTCGTGGAAGCGCCGCGGCATCTGATGACTCGTCGGGTCAGCTCAGTTGGCCGCGGGAACCGGACCGGACTGCCGCCGGCGGTCCGGGGACATCCCACGGCGCTTCATGGCGTACTGGTCGAGCCACAACGCCCCGAGAACGCCGGCGGAGCCGCCCAGCAGGGCCGCGCCCGCCAGCCCCCGGGCCTTGTCGCCCTGCACCTCGGCGGCGCTCGGCGAGGTCAGGACCGAGGCGGTGATCCGCGCTCCGGTCGGCACGTGCTGAGCTGTCTGCATCTGGTCGACATGCCGGGTGTAGACGTCGATGATGCGGCGTACCGCCGTGACGGCGGCGTCGGGGCCGGACGCCTGCGACTGCACCTGCAGGGACGGGATCAGGTAGCGAGGCGTCGCGCTGGTGCCGCTGTTGCGGGGGACGAGGTGATAGGTGCCGTCGACGCCTGCCGCGCGCAACTCCCGGGCCCCGGCCTGGGATTCCAGCTGCCGGACGACCGCGTAGGACACCACGGCGAGCGGCGGCTGCAGATTGGTGAGCTGGTTGGGCTGGTTCTGCGTCACCGGCGGCTTGAGCACGACCACCGCGGAACCGACGTACTGGGGGGTCGGACGCACCACCTGGTACGCCCCGACGGCCGTCAGCAGCAGCGCGACCACCACGACGTACCAGCGGCGGAGCAGCGCGTCGGCGACGTTCCCGGGCGACATACGAGTTCCTTCCGTCGCCCCCGATACTGGCAGGATGCGCGGTGGGACGCCACCGAATGGAGGGATGGTTCATGAGTCTTGGTGAGATATGGGCCATCCTGCGCAGACGTTGGTATTTCATGGTGCCCTTCACCCTGCTCAGCCTGCTCGGCGGCGGCTATCTGTATGTGACCGTCCCCGTCTCCTACCAGTCGCAGAGCTCGGTCGCGCTGCTGGACTCCTCGGCCGTCGCCCGACTGGCCCCCACATTCGGCAACCCCATCTCGAACGCGGGCGGTTCGCTCATCGTCACTGCCGACGTGCTGATCAGAACCCTCGAATCGAACGACGCCGCCAAGGAGTTGAGCGGCCGGGGTGTCACGGACCCGTACACCGCCGGCTTCGCGCCGGCCAGCGAGAGCCCGCTGCTCGTCCTAAGCGTCACCGGAACCGACCGCGCGAAGGTGCTCAGGGAGACCAACATCCTGACCACCTTCGCCGGCGAACAACTCAGCGCCCTGCAGGCCGCCTCCAAGGTCCCGCCCGCGTACTTCGTGCAGACCGCGCCCGTCGTACTGCCGCAGACCCCGGTGGCCAAGTCGAAGAGCCGCTACCAGGACATCGCCGCCGTCGTCATCCTGGGCGTCGTCAGCGCGTTCTTACTGTCGATCCTGATGGAGGGCGTCGCGGTGGTCCGCCGCCGGCGACGCGTCGCGAAGAGCGTCGCCTCGAAGCCGAAGCGGGCCCGCGCGCCGGACCGGGCACGACCGGGCTGGCTGAGCCGACGGGTCGATGCCACCGCGATCCTCACCGTCTATCTGGTGCTGGCCTTCTTCATCCCGTCGAACCTGGCCCTGCCCGCGCTCGGCGGTGTCGGTACCCCGGCCAACGTCTTCGCCCTGCTGGGGCTGTTGTGGTACCTCGCGACCTGGCTCGGCGGCCGCATCCTGCCCGCGCCGGGCACCAGACTCGTACGGGTCGTGATGTGCCTGCTCGGGGTGGCCGTCCTGGCGGCCTACATGTCCGACGCGATGCGCGAGAGCTCGCACCAGGAGGTCCTCGGGGCCGACCGCGGGCTCATCGGATTCCTGGTGTGGGTGTCGCTGGTCGTCCTGACCTCGGCGGGCGTACAGGAACGCGGCCGGCTGGACGTGCTGATGCGCCGAGTGGTGATCATGGCCTCCGTCGTCGCCGCGATCGGCTTCTACGACTTCTTCGCGGCCACCAACATCGCCGACTCCATCCACATCCCCGGACTCCAGACCAGCGTGGCCCAGGTGAGCGTCATGGACCGCGGCGCCTTCACCCGGCCCCGGGCCACCACGGCCCAGCCGCTGGAGTTCGCCGGCATGCTCGCGATCCTCCTGCCCTTCGCGATCCAGCAGGCCTTCGATCCCGTACGCCGCCACCTCCACGCGGCGCGCCGCTGGGGGCCGGTGGTGCTGATGGCCGGCGCGCTGCCGCTGTCGGTGTCGAGGACGTCCATCATCGGCTTGCTGCTGGTGGCCCTGGTGATGGTGCCACGCTGGAAGCCGGCGCGACGCTGGGCCGCCATCGGCGTGATGACGGCCTCCGTCGCCGCCTTCAAGGTGATCGTTCCCGGACTGATCGGCACGATCACGGGCCTGTTCGCGTCGTTCCTGTCCAACTCCGACAGCAGCACACAGGCTCGTACGGTCAAGTACGGCGCGATCGTGCCCTATCTGAAGGAACATCCGCTGTTCGGACGCGGCTTCGGCACCTTCACACCGGATCTGTACTTCTTCACGGACAACCAGTACATGCTGGCCCTGGCCGAGACGGGCCTGCTCGGGCTCGTCGCCCTGCTCGCCCTGTTCATCACCGGAATCCACCACGGCGGCGCCGTCCGGCGGCTGGCCCGCACCGAGTCCGACCGCGAACTGGGGCAGGCTTTCTTCGCCTCGTCGCTGGTCGCCCTCGTCAGCAGCGCCACCTTCGACTCGCTCAGCTTCCCGATGTTCGCCGGCATGTTCTTCCTGATGCTGGGGGCGGGCAGCAGCTGTCTGGGCTTCGTCCGGCGTGAGGCAGCCGCCGCGGTACCGGCCCCGCCCAAGGCATCAGAAGCCGCGGTTCCCCAACTCGTGGAGGCCCGATGAGCCCCGTCGCCGTCGTCATCGTCACCTGGAACAGCGCTCCGGTGATCCCCGGATTCCTCGCCGCGCTTCCGGACGGCATGGCCGGCCTCGACTGGCGGCTGGTCGTCGCCGACAACGACTCCGCCGACGACACCGTCGAGGTGCTCCGGACGCTGGCCCCCGATGCCACCGTCGTCCAGACCGGCCGTAACGCGGGGTACGCCGCCGGCATCAACGCAGCGCTGGCGGCGGCCGACCAGTGGGACGGCGGATACGAGGCCGTGGTGATCTGCAACCCCGACATCCGCATGCGGCAGGGCTGCGCCAAACGCCTCGTCGACACGCTCGACGGCGAAGTGGGGATCGCCGTCCCGCTCCTGTACGAAGACGGTCGGGACGCACCCCTGTTCTCGCTGCGCCGCGAGTCGAGCGTGTCCCGCGCCCTCGGCGAGGCCGTCATCGGCAACCGCCGGGCCGGGCGCTTCCCACGCCTGAGCGAACTCGTCACCGACCCCGCCGCATATCACCGGCCCACGCGAGCCGACTGGGCGACCGGCGCGCTCATGGTCATCTCGGCGAACTGCCTGGCCGCCTGCGGTCCGTGGGACGAGTCCTTCTTTCTCTACTCGGAGGAGACCGAGTACTGCCTGCGTGCGCGGGACCGGGGGTACGTCACGCAACTGGAGCCGGCCGCCGAGGCCGTTCACCTGGGAGGTGACTCCAGGGTTTCGCCCCGGCTGTGGACCCTGCTCACGCTCAACCGCGTACGGCTCTACGGGCGGCGCCACGGGGCCGTCGCCACCGCCTGCTTCCGTGGTGCCGTGCTGTTGCGCGAGACATCGCGGGCCCTCCTCGGCCGCAAGGCCAGCCGCGAGGCCGCCGCCGCACTGCTCAGGCCGGGCGCGCTGCGGGCCACGCCGGGGCCGTGATGTCTGGCGGGGGCGGCCCCGGCTCTCAGGCGGCGCCGTCCCACGTCGTGTAGAAGCTCTCGGGGTTCACCAGGTACCGCACGGTGGCGTACGGCACGTGACGCACGCTGTGGTGACGGCTGTACCGGTGGACGAGCTCCCAGTCCTCACGGGGAAGCACGTCCGGGGTACGCCGCAGACGACTGAAGCGCAGAGCCCCGTTGCGCCGTGCGACGAACGCGTTGGTGTCCAGGAAGGACTCCCGGGCTGCCCGGTGGCGGTCGAACGGCACGGACAGGATGTCCCGCTCGGTCCCGTCCGGCAGGACGCGGCGCAGCGCCGTGTACACGCCGTCGGGACCTTGGGGAGACTCCAGGACCGCCAGCGCCCGTTCCAGATGGTCGGGTTCCCACAGGTTGTCGTCGTCCAGGAACGCCACGTACCGCGAGCGGGTGAGGCGGATGCCCACGTTGCGCACGACGCCGGCCACGCCCGTGTTGCGCGTCAGCGAGACGGCGAACAGCCGTGGATCGTCCGGGAGTTCGGGGAGGCCGGCGCCGTCGTCGACGACGACGACCACCTGATCGCGGACGGTCTGGGCCAGGGCCGACCGGACGGCGGCCCGCAGTTCGTCGGGGCGGCGGTGAGTGGCGATGACCGTGGCGACGAGCGCGGCGGGCATGGCGGCGCCGGCAGCCGCAAGGCGTCGGGTCTCGGCGGTTTCGAGGCGGCGGAGCCGCAGCGCGGAGGGGGCGAGGAGGACCTTGTTGCGGAGTTCGAAGAGGACGAGCCAGCCGAAGGTGCGCTTGAGGAGCTCCCAGAGGGCGCGGGCGATGCGTCGCATGATCCTCTTCCTCAGCCGGTCGGCTTGGGCGTGATCGGGGTGCCGTCGGAGAACCGGTTGCCGCGCCAGACGTTGCCGGAACCGGCGGCGTTCCAGGCGGTGACGGCTCCGTAGTGGCCGGCGTTGCGGTGGTACCGGGTGGAGAAGACGTTGTTCGTGACCGTGATCCCGGTGGCGCCGTCGCCTCCCCCGTAGAGGGCGTAGGCGCCGCCGGCCAGCAGGTTGCCGTCGACGACGGTGTTGGAGACGTGTCCGGTGTCGGAGAACAGGCCGATGCTGGCCGAGGCTCCTCGGTCGACGGTGACGGGGTTGAGCAGGGTGTTGTGACGGATGATCAGCTTGCCCTTGTTGCCGCCGCCGCTGATCACCGCGTCGGTGTGCTGCCACTCGCCGCCGGTGTTCCGGAAGGGCACGAGGTCATGGACGTAGTTGTCGTGGAGGTAGCCCTGGCCCATGGAGAGGGCGTTGCCGAAGACGGAGATGTCGCTCCAGCCGACCTCGACGGAGCTGGTGCCCATGTTGGACACGGCGTAGTCCACGCCGCCGTTGTCGGGCCCGTTGCCGGGGACGGCGGTGATGGTGGTGTGGAGGACCCGCAGTCCGCTGTAGCCGGGGCGCAGGTTGATGCCCCACCAGTTGGTGGAGGTGATCCTGGTGTCGATGATGGTCACGTCGTTCGCGTAGATGTCGAGCGAGCCGGTGATGTCCCACCCTTTGATGACGGTCCCGTCGGCCTTGACGCTCATGTTCCCCGTGGAGTGCGGCGTGAGGGAGACACGGGGGCCGGTGCTGCGGGCATCGGGGAAACCGGCTTCCCGGGGCGCCGCGGTCGTGGCGTGAGCGGTGCCATGGGTGCCGGTGGGGGCTCCGTGACCCCGGGCGGGAGGGGAGGGGTCGGCACCCCCGGAGCAGGCGGTGGCCAGGGCCAGCGCCAGGACGGCGAGCAGGCGGTGGAGCCTGGTCATACGGTCTCCGGTGTCCGGGAGCCGAGCAGGAAACGGCGGCTGGGCAGTACGCATGCCACGTAGCAGGCCAGGGCGGCCGTACCGGTGACGAGCAGGGCGAGGGTACCGGCGCCGAGGAGTTGTTTCGCGGTGAGGATGACCAGGGCCATCGCCGTTCCCCCGAACAGGGGCCAGGCGCACGCCTTGGCGATGTGGCGGAGGCTGATCCCGGCCTGGCCCAGGGCGTAGAGGAAGGCGGGGACGACGAGTCCGGCGGCGACCAGGACGTGGCCCTGGGAGACGCCGACGATGCCGCCGAGGCGGGCGCCGATGACGAGGACGGGGATGAGGGAGACGACCCAGAGTGCCTGGACGAGGATGAGTGCGCGGCGCTGTCCGGTGGCGACCAGGCAGTCGTAGGCGAGTTCGCAGCCGATCCGGATCAGGCCGAGGGCCATCAGCCACGGCAGCGCGTCGGCGGCGGGCAGCCACCGGCTGCCGTAGACGAGGTGGACGACCGGGCCGGCGAGGCCGGCGAGCAGCACGCACAGGGGGACGGTGCCGGTGACCAGCACCCCCAGGGCGCGGCTGAAGCCCTGGGCGAGGGCCTGTGGGGAGCCGGCGAGGCGGGAGAAGCCGGCGAAGGAGACGCGTCGGGCCGCCTCGGAGATGATGCGTACCGGCCAGCCGGACATGTTGAACGCCAGGACGTAGAAACCGAGGGCGACCTGGCCGAGCGAGGAACCGACGACCATGGTGTCCACGTTGACGACGGCGAGCGCGAGGAGGCTCGCGCCGGCCAGGGGGAGCCCGAACTTCAACAGCGCGCGGGCCTGTTCGGGGTCCCAGCCGAACCGCAGGGTCCCGGGGGCGGCCAGCGCGCAGCCTATGAGGGCCGCGATGTTGCCCGCGACCGCGCCGCAGGCGAAGCTCATCGCGCCCCAGCCGGCGAAGGCCAGCACCAGGGTCACGGCCGTGCTGAGCACGAAGTTGAGCGCGTCGATGATCATGCGCTTGCCCTGGGCGAACTCCCGCGTCAGGAAGCCGGCGGGGACTTGTGCCACCCCGTCCAGCACCAGGCACAGGCACATCACGCGCAGTACGCCGGAGGCGTCGGGTGAGCCGAGCAGCCCGGCCACCGTCGGTGCGGAGAAGAAGATGGCGGCGTACAACAGTCCGCTGGACGCGGTGCCCAGGGTCAGTACGGTCGGTGCGAAGCGGCGGGGGTCGCCGTCCCAGCGGATGATGGCCAGGCCCACGCCCAGTTCATTGGCCGAGAGCAGCACCAGGAGTACGGTCTGGGCGATGCCGTAGACGCCCCACTCGGCCGGTCCGAGGGCGAAGCGTGCCAGCAGGATGCCCGTGGCGAAGTTGCCGAGGCGCATGACAACGGTGTTGATCAGGCTCCAGCGGGCCGCCGAACGGACCTGCCTGCCAAGGGAGTCGGGAGCGGGGGCGTCGTTCGCCTCAGAGGTCTCGCTGTCCGGTGTGCGAACGCTGTCCATGAGTCGACTCCTCGTCGAGCGGCTCGGCGGCAGGCGTCACGGCCACGGCGGGCCGCCCCGCCCTCGCCTCTGCGGCGGTCCCGTTCTCGGCGGACCGCGACCAACTGGGCGGTGACCGGAGGGACATCGTCTGTTCCGCGACGGGTTCCCCGGCCGCGGACTCGGGGCCGGTGTCCGGCTGTGCGGGTTCTTCCGGTCGCCCGAATGCGCGTGAGCGGCGGCGCGCCTCCACGTAGAAGACGGCTACCAGGCTGAGCACCAGGCCCAGGACCCCGGCCATGACCATGTACTCGAGCCGGGTCTTGGTCTGCGCGACCGGGTTCTGCGGGGGCACGATGGTCGCCATGCGGATCATGGCCTTCGGGGCGACCGACTGCTGGTGCTGGAACTGCTCCAGCCGGTCCTCGGCATAGGTCGTCAGAATGCGGTCCGAGGCGAGGACGGCGGCCTTGTCGGTGCCGGTGACGGTGAGCCACATGAGCGGGCCCTGGGCGTTGTCGGCGAGCTTGGCCTCGAACGTACCAGTGGCGCCACGGGACTTGAGCTCCCGGACGGAGACATCGGAGTTGAGGTTGCGTGCCAGGCCGTCGGCCATGCCGGTGAGCGAGGTCTGGGTGCTGAGGAACGGGTTGCCGTCGTAAGCGACGGTGGCCTTCCGGGAGTTGAGGAGAACCACCGTGCTCTGCGACTGGTAGGTGACCGGAACCACCAGGGCCACGGCGACCGTCAGGCCGGCCGTCAGCAGCAGTCCGGGCAGCAGGACGTACCAGCGCCTGCGCATGACCCGGAAGATCTCAGCGAGATCCATGGTGGCCCCCCTCGCGACCAGACGTTCGACGAGCATATGTTGCAAGCGGATCATACGGGGAAGGTTCGGTCGGTGGGTCGGGGTCGGGAGCTCGCGGTGCCTCCCTCCAGCAGTACGTCGGCGATGCGTTCGCTCGCGCGTCCGTCCCACAGTTCGGGGCGGCGCGGGGCGGGAGGCTCGTCCAGGACCCGGTTGACGGTGTTCACGATCCGCGCCGGATCCCGGCCGGCCAGCACATTGGTGCCCTGCTCGACGGTGATGGGCCGCTCGGTGTTGTCCCGCAGGGTCACACACGGCACGCCCAGCGCGGTGGTCTCCTCCTGTATGCCGCCGGAGTCGGTCAGTACGACGCGGGCGGAGTCCTGCAGGGCGATGAAGTCCAGGTATCCGGCGGGCGGTACGAGCCGGATGCCTCCGGGGACGCCGATGTCGGCCAGCCGTCCGGCCGCGCGCGGGTGCACGGGCAGCAGGAGCGGGCAGCGGCCGGCGATCTCACCGAGAGCCTTCAGGAGCGAGGCGAGGACCTCGGGATCGTCCACGTTGGCCGGGCGATGCAGGGTGACCAGGCCGTACCCGCCTCTGTTCAGGCCGTACCGGCTGAGGACGTCCGAGGCCCTGGCCCGTTCCAGATTCGCCAGCAGCGTGTCGATCATGACGTTGCCGACGAGGTGGATCTGATCGTCCCGGTACCCTTCGGCGCGCAGGTTCTCGGTTGCGTCGGGGGAGGGGGCCAGCAGGTAGTCGCTGACGCGGTCGGTGGCGACTCGGTTCACCTCCTCCGGCATGCTCCAGTCGCGGCTGCGCAGACCGGCCTCGACATGGGCCAGCAGCGGGCCGGCCTTGGCGGTGACCAGGGCGCAGGCCAGGGTGGAGTTGATGTCCCCGACCACGACGACGATGTCCGGTGACACCTCGTCGAGGAGTGGCTCGAACGCGGTCATCACGCGTCCGGTCTGCTCGGCGTGGGTGCCGGAGCCGACCCCGAGGAAGCGGTCGGGCGGACGGATGCCGAGGTCGGCGAAGAACACGTCGTTCATGGCCGGGTCGTAGTGCTGACCGGTGTGGACGAGGACCACCTCGGCGCCCCGGCGCTCCAGGGCGTCCATGACAGGTTTGATCTTCATGTAGTTGGGTCGCGCCCCGGCGACGCAGATGATCCGCGGCATGGTTCAGAGCACCTCGATCGTGGGTCCGGACGGCAGCCGCCGACGGCAGTCGAGCACGAACGGGGCGTGTTCGGCGATGAGTTCGTAGTCGAAGCTGTCGTGGTCGGTGAGCAGGACCACCACATCGGCGGCCGCCAGCTCGTCCGGTGCCGGTTCGACCCGGACCAGCCGGGTGTCCACCGGCAGGGTCTCGACCACGTGCGGATCGGCCGCCCTGACCTGGGCCCCCATGTCGAGCAGCAGTTGGGAGATGCGCAGGGCGGGCGACTCACGGGCGTCGCCGGTGTTCTTCTTGTAGGCCAGGCCGAGCAGCAGGATGCGTGAGCCGTTCACCGAACGACGTCTTTCGTTGAACAGGTCGCTGATGCGGCGCGTCACGTACTCGGGCATATGGCTGTTGATGTCGTTGGCCAGCTCCACGAAGCGGAAGCTCTGGCCGAGTTCGCGCTGCACCCGCCAGGACAGGTACGAGGGGTCGATCGGCAGGCAGTGACCGCCGACGCCCGGCCCGGGCGTGAACTTCATGAAGCCGAAGGGCTTGGTGGAGGCGGCGTCGATGGCCTGCCAGACGTCGATGTCCAGGTGGTGGGCGAACATGGCGATCTCGTTGACCAGCGCGATGTTCACATGACGGAAGGTGTTCTCAAGGAGCTTGGCGAGTTCGGCTTCCTTCGGCGAGCGCACCGGAACGGTGGTGTCGACGAGTTGCGCGTAGAAGTCCTGAACGGCCTTCAGGGACGCTTCGTTGACGCCGGACACGACCTTCGGGGTCTGCTGGAAGCCCCAGACGGTGTTTCCGGGGTCGATCCGCTCCGGGCTGTAGCCCAGGTGGAAGTCGGTGCCCGCGGCGAGGCCCGAGCCGTCCTCCAGGATCGGGGCGAACAGCTCCTGGGTGGTGCCGGGATAGGTGGTCGACTCCAGGACGACCGTGGCTCCCGGGCGCAGATAGCGGGCCAGGGTGACCGCCGATTCCTGGATGTACCGGAGGTCGGGAGTGCCCTCGTGCAGCGGCGTCGGGACGGTCACGACGGCGACGTCGAATCCGCCGCAGTCGCGGGCCGCTTCGCTCGGGCGGTAGGTGCCGCGGTCCAGTGCCGCGCGGATCCGCTCGGAGGAGACGTCCTCGACGAAGGACTCACCGGCGGCGAGGCTCTTGACCCGCCGGGAGTCGACGTCGTAGCCGATCACCTCGTGTCCGACCTCCGCGGCGCGGATGGCCAGTGGCAGGCCGACGTATCCCTGTCCGACCACGACGACGCGCATCAGTGACTCCTGTTCGCGGAAGCGGACGACGGGGTGAGCCGGATGAACTCGCGCGCCGTCATGAGGAGGAAGGCAGCATTGGTGGTGACATAGCGCCGGCCCAGGCGTCGCGGCTCCTGCAGCGTGCGGTAGAGCCATTCCATGCCATAGCGCTGCCAGGACTCGGGAGCCCGCTTGGTGACCCCCGCCAGGATGTCGAACGAGCCGCCGACCCCGTGCACGACGTGGGCTCCGGTCCGTGCGCCGTAGGCGGCGGTGAAGATCTCCTTCTTCGGCGAGGTCATGCCAAGGAAGAGCATCTGGGCACCGCTGGCCGCGATCGCGTCGGCGATCGCCTCCTGCTGGGAGTCGTCGAAGTAGCCGTTGCGGCTGCCTGCGATCTTCAGGCCCGGGAAGCGCTCGGCCACCCGGCGCAACATGCGCTCCAGTACGTCCTGTTCGGCGCCGAGGAAGTACACGGACAGGCCCGCCGACTCGGCCTCGGCCAGCAGCCGCAGGAACAGATCGATACCGGCCACCCGCTCCGGGAGCGGGGCGCGCAGTAACCGGCCGGCCCAGACCACGGCCTGGCCGTCGGCGACGACGAGATCACAGCCGGCCACGGCCTTGGCGAGCCGGGGGTCGCGCCGCATGTTCACCAGCTTCGCCGCGTTGACCACCCCGATCTCCAACTGCCTGCCGTCCCTGACCGCTTCGAGGCAGCGCTGCACGGTCTCGTCCATGGTCAGCGGGTCCAGTTCGACCCCGAAGAGAGACTGACGCCCGCTCATATGCGGCCCCCCTGCCAGGCGTAGAGCATCCAGCCGAATTCGTACGGCCGGCATTCGCGGTCCACGAAGACAGGGCGGTACACCCGGTCCAGGGACTTCAGCCGGAGGTTCGGCGCGATCCGGGTGCCGAGCCCCCGTACGGCCCGTACGGCCTTCTTCGGATCGCCGCGGTAGACCTTGCGCCAGGTGGCGCCGAGCCTGTCGAGGATCAACGGCTCCCGCTTCTCCGGGCGGGCGGCCAGTTCGGGCACGTCCGTCATCCAGCGCAGGCCCCGGCGGATCGACCGGCCGAAGTCGCTGCCGCCGGCGTCGGCGAGATCGAACAGGGCGGTCGGTGCCATCGCGTGCTGGTGGACGCTGTAGACCGGGTAGCCCTCCACGACGCCGCCGGTACGGGCGTCGTAGTGCCACCACCACTGCCCGCCGTCGCCCTGCAGTTCGCAGATGCGCGCCGCGCACGCCTCGGACGCGGCCAGCGCCTCCGGATCGCCGTCTCCGTCGCCGCTCGCGTGGGCGCGGGCCAGGGCCTGGATCGGGTACGTCTGGTCGGCGAAGCAGCTCACGTGCGCCCGGTACCAGGGCACCAGGCCGGGTCCGGTGGCGTGCGGGAACAGCGGGCTGTCCCCGATCCGGGCCCGCAGCAGTCGGTCGCGGGCTACGGTGAAACGTCTCTCCACGTCGACCGTGTCCCGCGCCGCCGCGAGGGCGGACAGCACCCACGCCGCCTCGACGGTGTACTGCGGGCGCCCCTCCTCGTCCAGGGCATTCACCCGCTCCAGGGCGTCGGACAGTTTGGGGTGTCCGGTCTCGGCGGCGGCCCAGGCGATGAGCGCCGCGTCACCGAGATTGGTCACCGCGGGCAAGGACTCGATCAGCAGACCCGTGAACTCCTGGGCCGTACGCCCGCCGAGCACCGCGCGCTGTCGGTCCTCGGGGAGGAACTGGGCGCCGAGCGCGGTGATGGCCGCGTACCGGGTGCTGGTCCCGCGCCGCTCCGAGGTCCAGGATCCGTCGGGTGACTTCCGTCCGGCCATGGTGAAGGCGAAGGCCTCTCCGCCGGGGAGCAGCATGGACGGAAGCCCCGACTCGGCGACTGTGAGCAGTCGTTGGGCGAGCGTGAGCAGCGGTGGCTCCTCATGACCGAGCGCCGCCAGACGTGTGGTGGTCATCGTTTGGGCACACCAACCCCCCTGTGGGTCCTTTGTGCGGACAGACTTGTGATCGCCGCGTCGTGGACGGCGGCGCGGCGAAAGGTCGATGTCAGGCGTCGGAGCGGTTGTCACTCCTGGCTTCAGGCACAGGTGTCCCCACCCGGTAACCCCCCCTGGGCACGACCGGTCTGCGTGCTCACTGTGCTAGGTCTGCACAGTTCGCACACATGTTATGCATGCGGATGTTCGAGGAACGGCGTTTTGGGAGAAATCAAGGAGTCATGCGCGCTCGACGAGCTCGCCGTCCTTCTCGTCGTACAGCGCGCCCGTCTCGGGGCACTCCCATGCGCCCAACTCCCCTTCCCGCTCGACCAGTCGGGTGCCGGCCCGGCCGACCCAGCCGATCCGGCGCGCCGGAACACCCGCCACGAGCGCGAAGTCCGGCACGTCCCGGGTCACCACCGCACCCGCCGCGACCAGCGCCCAACGGCCGACGCGTACCGGCGCCACACACACCGAACGGGCTCCCAGCGATGCCCCCTCGGCCACCTCCACCGCCACGGCATCCCAGTCGCCGCCGCGCTTCAGCCGGCCCTGCGGGTCCACCGAGCGGGGGAAGTAGTCGTTGGTGAGCACCGCCGCCGGCCCGACGAACACCCCGTCACCGAGCACCGCGGGTTCGTAGACCAGGGCGTAGTTCTGGAGCTTCACGTGGTCGCCGATCCGCACCCCCGGGCCGACATACGCTCCCCGGCCCACGATGCATCCGCTGCCCAGGCGGGCGTCCTCCCGTATCTGGGCCAGATCCCAGACCGTCGTCCCGTCACCGATCGCGGCGCTCTCGTCGACCTGCGCGGTCGGCTGGATCCTGAAGCTCATCGGGCTGAACCTTTCTTCTCTCCGAGCGGGGCCGAAAACGCCGCGTCGAGCGCCTTGCGCCAGGCGAAGAGGGTCAAGGGGAGACCCGCACCTTGCTGTGGTCGCCGAGGACGAAACGGTGGGCGGCAGGCTTGCGGGGCGCGGGCGTGACCTCGACATTGCGGCCGATGAGGGAGGCTTCCGCCCGCCGGACGCCGCTCACCGAGGAGTCGCGCAGCACGATCGAGTACTCGATCTCGCTGTCCTCGATCCGACAGTCGTCGGCGATCGAGGTGAAGGGGCCCACATACGATTCGGTGATCACGCTGTTCGCGCCGACGACCACCGGGCCCACGATCCGGCTCCCGGTCACCTTGGCCCCGGGCGCGATGCGCACCCGGCCGATGATCTCGCTGCGGTCGTCGACCGTGCCGTCGATCCGGCGCTCGAGGGTTTCCAGCAACGAGCGGTTGACCTCGAGCATGTCGGTGACGTTCCCGGTGTCCTTTTTGTTCGCGACGGGTACGAGGTGTTTCGCCGATGTATGAGTTATGGGGCGCAAACGGGTACCTGAGCCACCTGACAACAGGAGTGCCTTCACGAGATCACCCTACTTACGGGGGACTCGTGGACGAAGGGATTCCGTGTACGTACGGTCTGTTCCGGACAACCGGCCCGAGCGGGGTCGATCCGACGGCGTCCAGTTCAATCATTCACGATGCCTTGACCGTGGGCGCCTGGCCGGTGGCATTCCGTGACAGGTGGAGGAGGGGTCACCTAGCGCACGATGCGCGCAACCGCTCCGTCCGCGGGGTCCCCGTACTTCGAGATCAGTTGCTCGTCACTCATCCGGTCGACTTCTTCGTTTCGTGCGACGGGAAAGATCACGTGGGTGTCCTTGTCCGTCCAGTACTCGACGACGCGGTGTGTGGCGGTGGCTCGGCTCATGTGGGGGGCTCCCTTGCTGCGCGTGGGGTTCAGGGTGCGTCCGTGCAGGTCGAGGGTCAAGGGGAAGAGGGGCTTCCGTTTCTGTCGGCGAAGGCGTAGGTTCCGCTTACCCCGCGTCGGCACCTTGCGAGGTGCCGGCCCGCCGGTCCCGGGATGGCGGGCCACGCGGGGGCCAAGCGCCTGGCCACAGCCGAGCCGCGCACTGCGCGATGGCACCGATCAAGACCCCGGCCGGTTGATGAGGCCGTGGTGAGAGTCACCGCGCATCGAGCGCGCCAGCTCGCCGACGTGCCGCGCCTGGGCGGCGGACAGACGCCGCGCCTCCCACAGGAGCGCCGCGGCGTCTACGGCCTGCGGGGTCGGAGGCGTCGGCACTTCAGGCAGGAAGACGCCTGTCAGGGCGGCCAGTTCGAGGGCGTTGATCCCCAACAGCACGGCGAAATCGGTCACCAGACGGGGCGTCACTTCCTTGCGGCCCGCCCCGATCACACCGTACGTGGCGGCCGACAGGTAGGTGGGTGTCACGAGCGCCAGGGTCTTCGCCATGCCCATCCAGTTCAGGTTCCGGTACCGGAGCATGCGGATGACCCGATCACCCGGTCCGCCGACGAGGGGTGCGAGCCGTTCCGGGGCGAAGACGGAACGCCGTTCCTCTTGCGGCAGTGACCGGACGACCCGCAGAAGCTCCCGCCGTCCTGCCGCTGAAAGGCGCACCGCGTCCGTCACGACGCCCGGCACCCACCGCTCGGCCGCGGCGTCCAACGGCGCCAAGTCGTCCGGGACGGCCAGCCCCGCGAGGATGAACAGGTCGACGGCGTGGAAACCCAGCGCGGCCGAGAGCCGTCGGAGCAGCCCGTCCTCGGCAGGTGCCCCATCGAGGACCGCCCGGACCTGGTCCGCGCTCAACCCGGCGTGGTCGGCCAGCTCCCGCACACCGAGTTCTCTGTGGTCGAGCAACCGCGCCAGACCCGCGCTGAAATCGAGAAGTTCCGGCATGCCCGCAGCCTAGTCAGAAGCGCGAGCGCGAACGCGTCGCACGCAACTCCAGCGGGCGGCCGGGTCCGCGGTGGCGCCGATGAGTTCCGGGAGACCGCCGAGCCAATGATCTCCGCGCGGCCCGATCTCCACACCCTGGACGCCGAGTTGGCCAGAGTCGTACTGCCGGAGCCGCTGCATCGACGTGCCCCGCACGACATCCCTGTGCCGCACGTGCCAGGTCCGCGACCTCAGAGGCGAACGCGGTCGGATGGATGTACGTTTGGTCGTAGTGGCTGCGTGACCGCCGTCGACGGCCGGGCAAGGGGCGCCCGGTTCGTGATCGGTGTACCGGAAGGGGCTCCGCATGAGATCGCGGCAGGCGCCATCCCATGGTCAGAGAAGGAAGAGGGCGGTCTGGCCTGTCCCGCTGCTGTCGCTCGCCCTGGCGGCCGCAAGCCTGGGCGGCGCTCATACCTCGCACGCTGTCGTCGTCTCGCAAGCACCCGCTTCGGCGACGAGTGGTACGACCGCGACCTCGACGTGCGTCGACAAGGTCTTCGGGGCCATGACCGGGCCGCAAAGAGTCGGACAGCTCTTCATGGGCGGCGTCGCCGCCTCGAACCCCGACCAGAACCGGATCCAGGTTCTGCGCCAATACCACGTCGGGTCGGTCTTCCTGGCCGGACGCAGTACGGCGGGTACGAAGGCGACCAAGACCCTGGCCGACAGTCTTCAGGCGAAGGCCGACACCGTGTCGGGGCACCGCGTAGGCCTGCTGGTGTCCACCGACCAGGAGGGCGGCCATGTGCAAGTGCTGTCCGGGCCCGGGTTCTCGACCATGCCGAGCGCACTGGTGCAGGGAACCTGGTCGACCTCGAAGCTCCGTACTGAAGCCACCACATGGGCGAAGCAGCTCAAGTCGGCCGGTGTGAATCTGAACCTCGCGCCCGTCGCCGATGTCGTCCCGGCCGGCCTGGGCTGGAACAACGCACCGATCGGCCGGTACGACCGCGAGTTCGGCCATACGGCCGCGACGGTGGCCCCCCACAGCAACGCGTTCGCCGCCGGCTTCGCCCAGGCCAACGTACTGGCCACGCTCAAGCACTTCCCGGGACTCGGCTACGTCCGCGGCAACACCGACACCACGGCGAACGTGGTGGACTCGGTGACGACGAGCAAGAGCTCGAGCATCATCCCGTTCAGCTCGGGCATCAAGGCGGGCGCACCCTTCGTCATGGTCTCTCTGGCCACGTACAGCAAGATCGACCCGGGGCATCAGGCCGTGTTCTCCTCGACGGTGATCCAGGGACTGCTCCGCAAGACACTCGGCTTCAAGGGCGTGGTGATCTCGGACGACCTCGGGAACGCGGTGGCGGTGAAGGCGGTGCCCCCGGCCAACCGTGCCCTGAACTTCCTGTCGGCCGGCGGAGACATGGTCCTGACCGTAGAACCCAACCTGGTCCCGGTCATGGCCAAGGCCGTACAGATCCGGATGGCGAAGGACGCGACCTTCCGTGCGCAGGTTGACCAGAGCGTCCATCGCGTCCTGGCCGCCAAGCAGAAGGCGGGTTTGCTGTACTGCGGCTGACAGCGGTGGTTGCCGCTGAGCAACTCCGTTCCCTCGGTGACGAGTTCGGGCCACAGAGCGCCGAACGTCCGCACGGAGAGGTCCCACCGATGCGCGGAGCTCGTCGAGGAGCCCGTCCGTGTCGGCGGTCAGGTGCGGCAACACCATCAGGGAGAGTGCGGGAATACCGGTGGTCTCCGCCGAGTACCTCCTCCGCGGCCTCGTGACACTCAGGACCAGCCAGCGGTGGCCGACGGCCTTGCCGCGGATCCCTACCCGATTACTCCCGTGCGGTCAAGTCACGACTCATCGGAACGTGACCGCGTGACGCCGATGGGGCGTACTTGAGGTGCGGTCCTCGCCGGAGAGGAAATCCGGACGGGAGATCCGCACAGGAAATCCGCAAAGGAATGGCAAGAGCCCCTGTATCGGTAGGAGAGAAATTATGTCCCGTATTTTTCGTGCCCAGAACGACGGCCGTCCCAAGCGTCGGGGCTTCCGCCTCGCAGGACTCGTCGCCTCGGCCGCTGTGATCACCGGAGGCATCGTCCTTCCGGCATCCGCCGCGACGGCCGCCCCGATGCCCGCCACGGGCGTCGTGAGCTTCGTCCACGGCGGGGGTGCCGGTGGTGACGGCGGAGACGGAGGCGGCGGCCTGATCGGCGGCGGTGGCGGCTCCGGTGGCTCCGGTGGCGGCAGCGTCCTGGGTGTCGGCGGCAATGGCGGCAAGGGTGGCAATGGCGGCAACGGCATCCTGGCCGGCGGTGGTGGCGGCGGCGGTGGCGGTGGTGGCGACGGTGTCATCGGCGGCAACGGCGGTAAGGGCGGCAATGGTGGCTCCGGCCTGTTCGGCGGTAACGCCGGCGGCGGTGGTGGCGGTGGCGACGGTGTCATCGGCGGCAACGGCGGCCAGGGCGGCAATGGAGGATTCGGCATCTTCCAGGGCGGCAACGGCGGCAAGGGCGGCGCCGGTGGGTTCGGCGTTCTGTTCGGCGGCCAGGGCGGCGGCGGTGGCGCCGGGGGCGCCAGCCTCTTCTGACCGCTCCACCCGGTGGGGCGGGGGCCCGTACGGCCTCCGCCCCCATGGATCAACGCGAGCGGAGTCGAGCAAGCCGGCGCAGCGCCCGCAGAACCACGTCCTCGCTCCAGGAAAGCTCAAGGAAATCGGAGAACCCCATGTCCAGAATTCGCTGGCGGCGGCCGCTCGTGCTGGCAGTGGCCTCGGTGGCCCTCGCCACCGGTACCGCGTGTGCCGCCCAGGCGTCGCCGGGTGTCACCCCGGGCGTCAGTCAGATGGCCTCGGCCGACCATGCCCACTGCGGGGAGGGCGGGGAGGGCGGCAAGGGCGGTGCCCCCGGTGAGCCGGGGGAGCCGGGCAAGCCCGGCGGGCGCGGTTGCCTCACGCTCGGTGACCTGCCTGACAAACCCAAGTCCGACCTCACGGCCGTGGACAAGCTACGGATCGTGCTGATCGTGGAGTCCGGGCACGCGAAGAAGTCCGACGTCGCCAAGAAGTACAAGATCTCTGAGAAGGAGATCGACACCTGGGTCAAGCAGGTCCGCGACGGTGACTGGGCCGCGCTGCTGAACCTGAATTCGCTCTTCGGCTCCTGAGAGGCATCCCGGACGCCCCGACTCGATGCGGGTCGGGGCGTCCCTGTCAAGTCCCGAATTCCCGCACTCGTCGTGCGACGGGTCTTGGGCCGGTTCTGTTCAATGCGGCGGAACATTCGGTACGGAAAACAGTTCTTCGAAAAGGGAAACATCATGCGTGTGCATTCTTGGAAGGCCCGTCTTGGGCTCACCGTCTCCACGGCCCTGGCCGCCGGCCTGGCGGCCGGAGCAATGGCGCCGACCGCGATGGCGGCGCCGATGCCGCAGAGCCGTACGGCCACGACGGCCGGCGCCCAGCAGCTTTCCGCCGACGGTACCGGGCCGGGTGGCGGGCAGTTGGGCAGCGGGTCGTTCGGGTCCCTCGCCGTGGGCAACGGCAGCCTCCGGATAGGCGACCAGGTGTGTGCGGGCAACTGCAACGGGACCGTCAACGGGAGCAACGGCGGCAAGGGCGGTATCTGCGCCGGGCTGTGCGACGGCAGCGCCAACGGCGGCACCGGTACGACCGGCGCGCCGGGCCGCGAGGGTGGTATCGGTGGCAACGGCGGGATCTGTGCCGGGCTGTGCGGCGGCAGCGCGAACGGCGGCATCGGTGGGACGGGTGGGGTAGCGGTGGGCACCGGTGACGGCGGCAAGGGCGGTAAGGGCGGCACCGGAGGGATCTGCCTCGGCCTCGGCTGCGAGACCGGTGGCATGGGCGGTAAGGGCGGCACCGGCGGCAGCGGTTGACATCGCCGTCGCCGCGACGAATGGCGAGCGCCGCCCCCGGGGATCAGAACGTGTCAGTGGACGACGTCGAAGACCTGCTTCTGCAGGCCGTTGGCGTAGACGTCGTGCTCGACCAGCTGCAGCTTCTGGGTGTCCTTGTCCGTGGTGCTGAACAGACGCTTGCCCGCGCCCAGCAACAGCGGGAAGACCAGCAGGTGGTAGCGGTCGATCAGGCCCGCGTCCGAGAGGCTGTGGTTCAGGGAGGCGCTGCCGTGGACGATGATCGGACCTCCGTCGGTCTCCTTCAGGGCGGCGACCTGGTCGAGTGAGCGCAGGATCGTGGTCTCGCCCCAGTCGGAGACCAGGTCGTCGTCGGTCAGCGTGGTGGAGACGACGTACTTCGGCATCGTCTTGTAGTCGGCGAATTCCTCCATGTCCGGCCACACGGGGCTGAACGCCTGGTAGCTGACCCGGCCCAGCAGGATCGCGGTGGCTTCCTTCTGCTCCCGCCCCTTGATTTCGAACGCCTCGGGGAGGAACTCGACGTCCTTGAAGGTCCATCCGGCGTTCCGGTAACCGGGTTCGCCACCCGGGGCCTCCACGACGCCGTCGAGCGAGATGAAGGCAGTGCTGATCAGAGTACGCATCCTGGTTTCCTCGATGTCTCGTGTCCGGTGTTCCAGCACGCTCCCAGGATCAGACCGACAAAAAAATTTGTCAAGGAAAGCTGAGTTGTCGGTGGATCGAGCGGGAATCCGGATGCACGGGGGTGGGGTGCGCCGGCAGCATGCAGCCCATGATCCTTTCCGATGCCGCCCGTGATTCGCTGGAGGGCCTGGCCCTCGGGGATGCTTTCGGGGAGCGCTGGTTTCCGCGCTTCCGTCCCGCTCAGGAGGCTTTCGAGGCGATCCAGGCACGGCGGACGCCCGAGGAGCCGGCGTGGCACTGGACCGACGACACGGCGATGGCGCTCTCGCTCTGCCGAGTCCTGGAGACGCACGGCGCGGTTCACCAGGACGACCTCGCAGCGACGTTCGCCGCGACCTACCTCGCTGACGCCGCCCGCGGCTACGGGTACGGCATGCACGAGCCGCTGCCCAAGCTCGCTGAACAGCCGTCGAGTTGGCGTGTCCACACGCGAAGCCTCTTCGGCGGCCAGGGCAGTCTCGGCAACGGAGCGGCGATGCGGGTGGCGCCGTTGGGCGCGTGGTTCTGCGACGACCTGGAGGAAGTAGCCGAGCAGGCCGCGTTCTCCGCCGAGGTCACCCACGCCCATCCGGAGGGCGTCGCGGGCGCAGTGGCCGTGGCCGTCGCGTCCGCCCTGGCTGCACGCAGCCGGAACCAGCCCGCGCCGCAGGGGCCCGAGCTGCTGCGGCAGGTGGCTGAGCGCACGCCGGCGGGGCCGGTCCGCGACGGCCTGCGGGAGGCGGTCGACCTGCCCGCGGCCACGCCCCCGTGGCGGGCCGCCGACATCCTGGGCAACGGTCAGCGGATCCGGGCGAGCGACACCGTACCGTTCGCGCTGTGGTCCGCCGCCCGGCACCTCGACAGTCTCGTCGACGCGTTGTGGACCACCGCGGAGGGGTTCGGCGATGTCGACACCACCTGCGCCATCACCGGCGGCACGGTCGCGGCACGGACCGGCCTGGCCGGGATCCCCCGGACGTGGCTGGAGCGTCGCGAATCACTGCCCGACCGGGTCGGCAACGTGGAACGCGGAACGGGCTCAGCGGGATGAGGTGAGGTGGGCCGGAGGCGGTTACCCGGGCCCACGTGGCCACCTGTCGGTGGCATGCGCGCGGATCGATGCGGAGGATCGCTATGGACAAGGCGTATCAGGTGCCCGCCGAGCCGGTCAGTCGCCGTCGATGTTCGGCCTGACCTCCACGATGGCGTCGGCGTCCTCCACCTCGCCCTCCTCGTCGCGCCAGAGGCAGACCCGCACGTGCTTCGCGCGGTGAAGGCCGCGCGCCTTCCACTCGCTCATCAGGTCGGCGACGACGAGCGAGAGGGCGTACTGAGGGCCCTCGCTCGAATCGTCGGCGGTGATCGTGCCCTGCCACCGTTCGGGGTCGCTGCTGTAGGGGCGCCATCCCTCCGAGCCGTGCGGCTCGAACACCCGGTACGCCCAGTCCGTCTCGGTGCCCATAGCACCGATCGTGTCACTCAGGAGCGTCATGCGCCTGGCTGCCTGCTCGGCGGCGCCCGCGACGACCCATCGGCAGCACTGGGAACGCGGCGGACCCGGCGTCCACCGCGCTCACATGTGCCATCGCCCGAACAGAGCGGCGATGCGGTCGTACCGGATGTCCGCGTACGCGCGGGCCGCCGCGCCCAGCGCGAAGACCTCGGGAGAGGGCTGGAACGACAGCGTCCCGCCCAGCGTCACGCCCCCTCGGCGGTGAGGCGGCCGACGGCCCGGACGACCTGCCGCCGGGTGGCCAGACGGCGGGCGAGGAAGGCCATCACCCGGTTCATGCGTCCCGCGATGACGCTCGGTGGCGGGTTCCTGCGGTCGAGGGCGGCCGGCGCGGTGCGGACGACGTCGACGGGTGAGGCGAGCTTGGTCCCGCCGGCGGCCCGTGAGGTGCCCACGACGTCGAAGAACTCGGTCCGGGTGGCGCCGGGGGACAGGGCCGGCACCCGCAGACCGGTGCCGCGGGACTCCTCCCACAGCGCCTCGGTGCGGCTCAGCACGAACGCCTTGGTCGCCCCGTAGAGCGCCATGCGGGGGTTGGGCTGGTAGGCGGCCATGCTCGCCACGTTGACCAGCACCCCGCGGCCCGCCGTTCGCAGCTGCCCGATGAAGGCGCGGCTGATGTCCGCCACTGCGGTCACATCGACGGCGATCTCGCGCCGCAGCCGTTCCGGATCCGCCTGGTGGAAGGGGCCGAAGCCGGCGAACCCGGCGTTGTCGATCACGCTGGTGACGGACAGGCCGAGCTGCCCCAGCTGCTCGGCCGGCGCCTGACCGGGGTTGCCGGTGGCCAGGTCCATCGCCAGTACGTGCACCTGGATCCCGTGACGAGCGCGCAACTCGGCGGCCAGCTCCTCCAGCCGCTCCCTGCGGCGGGCGACCAGCACCAGGTCGGAGCCACGGGCGGCGAGTTGGCGGGCGAACTCGGCGCCGAGGCCTGCGCTGGCACCGGTGATCAGGGTGGTCTGGCCGTCGTAGTCGACCGCTGTCATGATCCGCTCGCTCTTGCAGTCACTGCCTATCTGGCGGTCAATGCCAAGTAGGCGGCTGCTGTCCAGAGGGACGGTAGCCTTGGGCCTCATGACGACCTTGTGGGACCGAATGCGGCAGGCCGCCGTCCAGGCGATCCTGGACACGGCCCTGCGGCTGTTCGCCGAGCAGGGCTACGAGCAGACGACGATCGCGCAGATCGCGCGGGAGGCGGGGATCTCGCAGCGCTCCCTGTTCCGCTACTTCGGGACCAAGGAGGACCTGGTCTGTGGGGACCAGGAGGCGCTGGGTGAGCTGCTGAGGCAGACGGTGGAGCGGCAGCCGGCGGAGGTGTCCGCCTGGGATGCCCTGCGGGCCGGATTCGAGGTCGTCCTCACCGCCAACCACACCCCGGAGCGGGTGCTGGAGCTGTCCCGTCTGATCTTCGCGACGCCCTCGCTGCGCGCCCGCTACGTCGAGAAGCGGCTGCGCTGGCAGGCCGACCTCGTCCCGGACGTCCAGGCCCGCCTGGGCCCCGGCCCCGGCACCGACCAGGCTGCCGACGGGGCGCGTGGACCGGCAGCCGACCCACGCGCCAAGGCGATCGTCGCCACGGTCTTCGCCTGCGTCGACACGGCCACCGAGCTCTGGGCCGAGCACGACGGGCGCCTCGACCTCGCGGAACTCTACGACCAGTGCCTCGCGGCGGTACGCGGCAGCGGCGGCGGCTGAGGCGCGTATCCGCTCGCTCGCGCGGAGATCGTGAGTTGCGCCCTGGCCACAGTTGGGCGTTCGCCGGACCAGGGCGGGCCGCCGGTCGCCGACGGGGGGCCTACGGGCGCCAGTCCGCCTCCAGGTCATGGGAGTCGGTCTTGGTGAGCTGGGTCAGTCCCGTGCCGTCGGCCCGTACCAGGTAGAGGTGTTCGGGGTCCGCGTCATCGGCACCGCCTCTGGTGAAGACCAGGCGACTGCCGTCGGGGGACCAGGAGGGGTTCTTGTCGTTGAGGCGGGCGGCGGTGATGCGGTGCAGCCCGGTGCCGTCGGGGCGGACGACGTAGAGGTGGGCGAAGCCAGAAGAGTCCACGCGGCTGAAGGCGATCCGGTTTTTGTGCGACCAGTCGGGCGTCCAGTCGTGGGAGCCGGCCCCGGTGACGGCCGTCTGGGCCAGGGTGGACAGCCGGATGCGCATCACCCTGCTGTGCCCGGCCGTGTCCGCGCGGTTGAACGCCAGGTACTTGCCGTCCGGGGACCAGGTCGGATGGAGGTCGTCCGCGGCGGTGTGGGTGAGCCGGGTGGCGGGGGTGCCGTCGATGTCGGCCACATAGATCTCGCGCTGGGTGCCGACGGGCTTGGCGTAGGCGATCCGCTTGCCGTCCGGAGACCATGCCGGGTCTGAGGCGCCCTTGGTGCCGGGGACGGCCTTCAGGTCGCCGCCGGCGCTCTTCATCGTCCAGATGCCGTCGATGGTGCCACCGGATCCGTAGCGGACGAAGGCCACCCGCTTGCCGTCCGGGGACCAAGTGGGCATCACATCGCTGACGGTGGGGGTGTGCGTGAGCTGGACGGGCGTGCCGCCACCGGGGGAGATCGCGTAGAGGTCTTCGACGGGCGCCGTTGCGGTGTAGCGGGCGAAGACGATCGGGTGGTCCCCGGCCGCCCCCGCGTCTCCTGCGGCCCCGAGGGTCAGTGGCACGGCCATGGTGAGAGCCATGGCGGTCACCGCGACCCGGCGGCGCGTTGTGCGGGCCGCGCTCGTCCTGCCGATTCTGCGAGCGCTGTTTACGGCTCTGCCGCTACCGGTGCTGTGCTGTTGGTGCGTCAAGATGTCCACCCCGTTTCCTCCTTGCGGCCCGTCCGAGGGCCGCTTCGGCCGGTAAAGATCCCATTCAGTGAGGTTCTGGGGGAAGCGAAGACACCTGGCGGTATGAGCCCTGTGACATGTTCCGTACATCGCTGTCACGTGCGACGCGGTTCGCCCGCACGGTGGCTGTGGTTCAGGGGGAGGTGATCGAGGGGCTCTCCCCCCTCCGGGGGAGACGGTCCCCCCGGGCGTGGGATCTTGACGCGGCGCCCAACGGCTGTACTGGAACGGTCAGTCAGTCAGGGAAGACACCACCGCGCGGCTCCGGGTCCGGTCCCCGTCGCGGTGGTCGTGACTCAGGAGGAATCACGATGCACACGTGGACGAGACGGCGCCTGCTGACCTCGGCGGCGATGACGGCGGGCCTCGCCGTCACGGCGGCCGCACCCGCAACGGCCACGGTGGCGCACCGGACCCGTCTCGGTGACAACGACATCCTGACGGCTCTGCGGGCCCTGCCCGGGCTGCGGGTGATCGAGGAACGCCAAGGCACCGAACCCGGGTACCGTTTCTTCGTCCTCGGCCTGCGCCAGCCGGCCGACCACAAGAACCCCGCGGCCGGGACCTTCGAGCAGCGTCTGACCCTGCTGCACACCTCCGTCGACCGCCCCACCGTCCTGTTCAGCACGGGCTACGAGGCGGTACTCACGCCCCGGCGGGCCGAACCGACCGCGTTGCTGGGCGGCAACCAACTCCAGGTCGAGCACCGCTACTTCGGCACCTCGCGTCCGGCGAACGCCGACTACCGCCTGCTGACCATTCGCCAGGCCGCCGACGACCACCACCGCGTCGTCCGCCTCTTCCGCCGGCTCTACCGCGGCGCGTGGATCTCCACCGGCAGCAGCAAGGGCGGCATGACCAGCGTCTACCACCGCCGCTTCCACCCCCACGACGTGGACGGCACGGTGGCCTACTCCGCCCCGAACAACGTCGACGACCGTGACAACACCGCGTACCTGCGTTTCCTGGAGAACGTGGGCACCGCCGGATGCCGTGAGGCCCTGCGGACCGTGCAGCGGCTGGCGCTGCTGCGCCGCACCGAGCTGGTCGCCCGCTACGAGGCCTGGGCCGCCGCCGGCAACACCGCGTTCCGCATCGTCGGCAGCGCCGACAAGGCCCTCGAAATCGCCGTGCTGCGGGCCCCGTTCATGTTCTGGCAGCGCAACACCGCCGCGGATCTTGCTTCCATCCCCGGCCAGGACGCCGACACCGACGAGCTGTACGCGTGGCTGGACGACATCACGGGCCTGCCCCTCTTCGCCGACGCGGCCCTGCAGCACTACGTCCCGTACTTCTACCAACTCGGCACCCAGCTCGGGTACCTCGCCTTCCCCACCCGCCACCTGTCCGACCTCCTGCGGTATCCGAACGCCGTCGAACCCCGTACGTTCGTCCCGCGCGACATACCGATGCGCTTCGATCGCGACGCCATGCCGGACATCGACCGCTGGGTCCGCCGTCACGGCAGCCGTCTCCTCTTCGTCAACGGCGCCCAGGACCCCTCCGTCGCCGAGCCCTTCCGGGCCGGCACCCGTGACTCCCGCATCCTGTGGGCCCCCGACGCCAACCACAGCACCGCGATCGCCGAGCTGTCCCCCGCCGACCGTGCGGAGGCCGTCGGCATGCTCACCCGCTGGGCAGGAAGCCCGTCTCCTCGGTGAGGCCGCGAGGACCGTGGCTCTCATGGTCTGTCGCCCAGGAACACACACGCCCATCGCCAGCGCCATGAGGATGAGGCTGCCGCAGCGATGCCCGGCACGCGACGTGACGGAAATCCTGGATCACGCTGCTTCTGGTTGACAGAGGACGGCGTCGAGCCACTTCATCACGGCGAACCCGGGCCAGGCTCAGCCGTTCTCCCGGCCGGGAAGTGGCGTCCCCTGGAGGAACTTTCGATAAGTGTCTGCGGCATCAACCTCGATGGTCGGCCCTTCCGGTCCGTACCGTGTGTCGCTCCGGTCGCGCTTGGGGCCGGAGATCCAGAAATCCTCACCGGTCTCGACGTCGTAGAAGTTGGCGTCGAACAGGCCGAGACCCGTGGCGCGCCGCAGCGTCCGCCCTTGGAAGTACGCCGTTTTCCAGGTCTTGGAGAAGTCCACCCACCCGATCCACGAGGGCCCACGGTCGGTGTCGTAGCCCGTTTTGAGCTGTACGAACATGATTCTGCGAGTCATGGTCCCAGCGTGGCCGATCGAACCACGTCGGCCAATCGAGTTTTGCGGATGCTGCGGCCACGACGATTGGGGTCCGGCCCCCACGAGACCGGACGGTGCGGATGGCAATCAGCCCGTCCGGGTTCTCATCCGCACGTCTGATTCTGAGTACGCCGGGAGTTGGAACAAGACCGCCCCGCAGATGGATTCGCCCGCCACCGCGAACACGAAATCGTCGTGCCGTCACCGAAGTTGACAGAAAGGTACGGCAATCGTGCGGATAGGACGTATGGCGCCCCTGCTCGCTGTGGGGGTCACGGCGACTCTGATCCCCGCCCTCGCCCCGGCCCAGGCATCCGCGGCGGAACCGCTGCGGAGATTCGAGAACCAGAAGCCCGCGTGGCACCGATGCGACGCATCACTGCCTGCCGCGTTCCAGTGCGCGACGATCAGGGTGCCGCTCGACTACAGCCGCCCCGACTCCAAGACGATCGAACTGGCCATCTCCCGCATGAAGACCAGTGTCCCCGGCAAGCGGCACGGCGCGATCCTCTTCAACCCCGGCGGTCCGGGCGGCGAAGGCCTGGACATGCCGGCCATGATGAAGGACACGATGCCCCAGAAGGTCCGCGAGCGGTACGACCTCATCG
The DNA here is from genome assembly GCF_025642155.1 of Streptomyces sp. HUAS 15-9. NCBI lineage: Bacteria > Bacillati > Actinomycetota > Actinomycetes > Kitasatosporales > Streptomycetaceae > Streptomyces > Streptomyces qianjiangensis. Next base: position 8,610,072 of record NZ_CP106798.1, read on the forward strand.
GGTTCGACCCGCGTGGCGTGGGCCGCAGCAGCCCGCTCACCTGCGGTCTCACAGTCCCGCAGCAGAACATCGAACACCCCTACAGGTCGGCGACGTTCAGCCGCGACGTCAAGTGGGCCCGGACCGTGGCCGACAAGTGCCGTGCCAAGAACGGCGACAAGCTGCCGTACTTCACCACCCGTAACACCGTCCGCGACATGGACGTCATTCGCGCCGTTCTGGGCGAGAAGAAGATCTCCTACCTGGGCTACTCCTACGGCACGTACCTGGGCGCCGTCTACGCGCAGATGTTCCCCGAGCGGACCGATCGCTTCGTGCTGGACAGCGCGGTCGACCCCGCACGGGTCTGGCGCGGCATGATCCAGGTCTGGGCGGAGGGCGCCGAGCCGGCCTTCACGCGCTGGACGAAGTGGACCGCACAGCGCCATCGCACCTACAAACTCGGCAACACCCCGGCCGCGGTGAAGAAGACGTTCTGGGACCTGATCGCCCGGGCCGACCGCACTCCCATCGACGTCGGTGGCGAAAAGCGCACCGGGGACGACATCCGCGCCGCCCTGCGCGCCGAGTTCTTCAGCCCCAAGTCTGCCGCCGAGGCGGTCGTCGACCTCAAGAGGGCCGCCGACGGCCATACCCCCTCCCACCCTTCCTCCGTGCCGGACGACCAGCAGGGACCGCGCCGGTCCGCTGCTCGTGCCGCCCGGCCGCCGGCCGACAACGGCTCCGCCGTCTTCTGGACCGTCGTCTGCGGTGACACCGCGGCCTGGCCGCGCGACCCCGAGCAGTACCGGCGTGACGCGATCCGGGACAAGGCCAAGTACCCGCTCTACGGCGACTTCGGCTCCAACATCACGCCCTGTGCGTTCTGGGGCAAGCCGGCCGAACCGGTCACCGCGGTGGACAGCAACGTCGGCCTGCTCACCGTCCAGAACCAGTGGGACCCCCAGACGCCCCTGACCAGCGGCCTCGGCATGCACCACGCTCTGAAGGGCTCGCGCATGGTGTACGTCAAGGGCGGCGAGGGCCACGGCGTCTACTCCGAAGACCCGCGCTCCTGCGCCAACCGCACCATCAACGCCTACCTGAGCAACGGAAAGCTTCCGGCGCAGGACGTCACCTGCACAGCGTCCGGCCGCCAGAGCCCCGGCGTGAACCAGCGCATCGTCCCGACGCCCCAGCACACACCGGAAGCACCCCGCTTCTGACACACCTCGCCCGGACCTCGGCATCGGCATGGAACCGCCGCCCCATGCGCCGAGGTCTCGACACATGGGCACTATGGGACTGGAGAGGGGAGGGGAAGAGGAGAGGAGAAGTAGCGATGGCCGAGCGCGTCATTGAGGCGGATGGCGTCGAACTGTGCACCGAGTCCTTCGGTGACCCGTCGGATCCGCCCATTCTGCTGATCATGGGCATCGGGGCTTCGATGCTCTGGTGGGAGGAGGGCTTTTGCCGGATGCTCGCCGAGGGCGGGCGCTTCGTGATCCGCTACGACCACCGCGACACCGGCCGATCGGTCACGTACGAGCCGGGTCGTCCCGGATACACCGGCGCGGACCTGGTCGGTGACGCCGCCGGCGTGCTGGACGCCCATGAGATCCCGGCGGCGCACGTCGTGGGTGTCTCGGCCGGAGGGGCACTCGCGCAGCGGCTCGCGCTCGACCACGCCGATCACGTCCTCTCACTCGTCCTGATCAGTACATCGTCCGCTGTGCCCGGCGACTGCGAGCTTCCGCCGCCGACCCAGGAGTTCATGCGGTTCGTCTCGGCCGTTCACGTCGATCGGTCGGATGCCGACTCGGTGATCGATCACCAGGTGGCCTACGCGCGCGTGCTCGCGGGGGGCCGGCGCCCGTTCGACGAGACCGCCGCTCGCGGCCTTGTCCGTCGTGACGTCGAGCGCGCGCACGATTTCACCGCGGCCCGAAACCACGACTCCCTTCCGGACGGCGAGTTCTCACGAGCGCCCCTGTCCTCGATCGCTGTGCCCACGCTGGTGATCCATGGGACCGCCGATCCGATGTTCCCGCTCCGGCACGGTGAGGCACTCGCGGAACAGGTCCCCGAGGCAAGGCTGTTGACTCTCGAAAACGCCGGTCACGGGGTCGAGCGAGCCGACTGGACGACGAACGTCTCCGCGATCCTGGAACACACGGCCGCGGAATAGATGCGGGCCGCAGTCCGCCGAGGGCGTGAACCGACGAACCGACCGACCCACTCGCACGCCTGGCTGGAACCGCCCGCCCCCTGTGGTCGTCTTGTGCGCTGACTGTGTACAAAACAGGAACGCGGGGGACGTTGTGACACGGAACGTGACGAAGGCCGGTCTCATGGTGGTGGCCGTGGCGACGATGATCGGGGCTTCGGCCTGCGGCGGGGAAGCCGGTGCGGCGGCCGGGGCGAGCGGCGCGAAGCTCCCCGCGCACGGGAAGGGGGCGTCCGTGGCGCCCTCCGCGGACGGGACGTCGTCCGGCTCGGGGCCGACGTCTCCCGACGCCGTGGGGAAGCTGTCCGGGATCGCGCGGACCGGGGCGTCGCCCATCACCCGGCACGTGCCGTGGAACCTGGACATTCTGGACCAGCGGTCGCGGCCGCTGAACGGGAAGTTCACCACCACCGCCACGGGCAAGGGCGTTCATGTCTACGTGATCGACACCGGGATGGACATCGCCCACAAGGAGTTCGGCGGACGCGCCCACCTCGGCGCCGACTTCGTGGGCCCGAAGGACTCCGGTGACTGCTTCAGCGAGGCGGGGACCGGCCACGGCACGTTCGTCGCGGGCATCATCGGCGGGGCGAGGTACGGGGTGGCGCCCAAGGCGGAACTCGTACGGGTCCAGGGCATCGTGTGCGAGAGCGACGGCGGTGGCTCCCCGGCGGCGGCCGAGGCGGCCTTGGTGAAGTCGGTCAAATGGGTCACCGCGCACGCGCAGAAACCCGCGGTGGTGAACATGTCGCTCAACCTCGACCACCGGTCGGCGGCCCTGGAGTCCGCCGTGAAGAAGATGGTCGATGCGGGGATCCCGACAGTGGTGTCGGCCGGCAACTTCCATGACGACGCCTGCAAGCACTCCCCGGCCGGCGTCCCCGGCACTATCGTCGTGGCGGCCTCCACCTCGAACGACCGCGTGTGGAGCGACGGCGGCTCCTACGGATCGGACTACGGACGGTGCGTGGACCTGTACGCCCCCGGCCAGAAGGTGACCGCCGCCCTCGCCGGCGGTGGTACTACCACGGAGAACGACGGCGCGACGTCCTGGGCCGCGCCGCATGCGACCGGCGTGATCGCGCTCTACCTGTCGGCACACCCCCACGCCACGGCCAACCAGGTCCACGTCTGGCTCGACCACACGGCCACCCGTGGTGTCGTGCGCGGCGTCCGCTCCGACACGCCCAACCGGCTGCTCAACACCGGCGGCCTCTGACCTGCGCCGGCCGCCCCGGACGAGGGCGACTGCGTCCACGCCGCTGCCCCTGATTTCGCATGTAGGTTTTACCGTCCCGTGGTTGCCGCCCCCACGGGTCCGTCGGATTCTTGGTCACCATGCCGTCGGGCAACTGGTTCTGCTGGTCACGGGGGGTGGACAGGTCCCTCCGCGTTGAGCGGGGAATGTTCATGCACCTCGAGTTCCGGCACCTCCGTGTCCTGCTGACTGTCGCCGAGGCCGGCAGCATCCGCAAAGCCGCCGCACGGCTGCAGCTTTCTCAGCCGGCCATGAGTGCTCAGCTGAAGCGGATCGAACACGAGTTGGGCGGCCCGCTCTTCATCCGCAGTGCCGATGGGGTGAAGCCGAACGAGAACGGACAGTACGTCCTGCGCTGCGCCCGTGACCTCGTCGTCGGCTTCGACCGGCTTCGCGAGCACGCGCGCTCGGCGGCCGAGGCGGACAGACAGGCCACCGCCCCGCTGAGGGCGGGCGGAACCGCCGGCGCTCTGGTGTCCCTGCTGGTCTCCGCCCTCTTCGAACTCGTCCCGGAACGAAGGCTCACCATAGATGCCCGCCGCTCCGTGCATACCCTGGTGAAATCGCTGAGCCTGTCGAAATGCGACATCGCGGTGTTCGGCGAGTTCCCGGGCTTCCCTCTTTCGGTCGGCGAGTCGGTGGCTACGCGCACACTGCTCCGTGAGCCGGTCTTCGTCCTGCTCGCCGAGGACCACCCACTGGCGCGCCGGCAGATGGTCGGTCTCCATGAGCTGGCGGGTGAGGACTGGGTCATGCCGGAGGCCGACGAGAGCGGTGTGCACGCGTACCTTCATCTCACCTGCCAGTCGGCGGGATTCACTCCGCGCATCGCCCATGTGACGTCGGACCTGTCCGTGGCGCAGATCCTGGTCGCCGGCCGGCGAGCCGTCTGCGGGGTGTGGCCCACCGCCGATGTGTCCGCGCGAGGCACCGTGCAGCGGCCGCTCGTGGACGTCCCGTTCCACCGACGGCTGCTGCTGGCCTGGAATACGGAATCGGTTCCGCCCGAGCTCGCCGACGCGGCCTGCGAGCGTCTGCTGACCGCCTATCTGTCGCTGGTGCAGCAGCGGCCACAGTATCTGGCCTGGTGGGAGGACGGCGGCGGGGACTTCGCCCTCGGCGAGGGCAGGTGACCGGCTGGGTCACGGTCCCGACACCCTATAGCTCCGAAGCTATATCCCAGATGAAGTCACGTCAGGGACATGTCACCTGTTGAACACTTCGCGTCAACGTCCGAGGACGTCGTCACCCCACGCCCGAGCGAAGGAATCACCCCGTCATGTCCCGTCCTTTTCTTGCCCTTTCCGCGATGGTCGCCATCGGCGTCATCACCACGGGTGCGATGGCCATACCCGCGCACTCGCAGAGCAACGCGGTACAGCGCGGAAACTCCGTCCGCGATACGGCGATATCCCAGGCCAAGGCGAACGTGACCCGGCACGCCGACACCTTCGGGTTCGGCGCGGGCCAGTCGCTCCAGGTCAAGGACGTCGTGATCGACGCCGACGGCACCCAGCACGTCCGCTTCGAGCGGACCTACCGCGGTCTTCCCGTCGTCGGCGGCGACTTCGTCGTCCACCAGAACGCCGACGGCTCGTTCAAGGGATCTGCCCGCGCCAAGGCCCACAAAGTGGCGCTCAAGTCCGTCGCGCCCGCCGTCGACGCCAAGGGCACCGCGGCCGGCGCCCTGAAGCGCTCGCAAGGGTTGGTGCGCAACGCCAAGTCCACCCCCGAGTTGATCGTATGGGCTGCTGACGGTGCCCCGCGCCTGGCCTGGCGCACCACCGTGCAGGGCGTGGGCGACAAGGGCCAGCCGCACGGCGAGGTCTTCGTCACCGACGCCACCACCGGCGCGGCGATCGAGAACTACGACGTCGAGCACGAGGCGACCGGCACCGGCCACTCCGAGTACACCGGTGACGTCAGCATCGACACCACCCAGCAGGCCGACGGCACGTTCGCCCTGGTCGACCCGGTGCGCGGCCACATCACCAAGGACGCGCACAATGTGTCGTCCTCGTCCCTGAAAAGCACCTCCGGCACCCTGTTCACCGATGCCGACAACATCTGGGGCGACGGCAGGAAGTTCTCCACCGACCGCGCCACCGCCGCCGTCGACGCGCACGCCAACACCGCGGAGACGTTCGACTACTACAAGACGACCTTCGGTCGCAACGGCATCAAGAACGACGGCCGCGGCGCCACCGTCTTCGTCCACGTCGGCACCAACTGGGACAACGCCCAGTGGTCGGACTCCTGCTTCTGCATGATGACCGGCGACGGCAACGGCGGCACGGACCCCGAGCAGGTCGACCTCGACACCATGGGCCACGAGATGACGCACGGTGTCACCTCGGCCACTGCCAACCTGCGCTACAGCGGTGAGTCCGGCGGCCTGAACGAGGCCACCAGCGACGTCCTCGGCACCATGGTCGAGTGGTACGCCAACAACCCGGTCGACACCCCCGACTACCTTTTCAGCGACCAGTCCACCCCGCCGTGGCTGCGCCGCTTCGACAAGCCGTCCCTGGACGGCCACTCCGCCGACTGCTGGTCGAAGTCGGTCGGCCGCCTCGACGTGCACTACTCCTCGGGCGTCGGCAACCACTGGTTCTACCTCGCGAGCGAGGGCAGTGGCGCCAAGACCATCAACGGCGTCTCCTACAACAGCCCCACCTGCAACAGCTCCACCGTCACCGGCATCGGCAACCAGAAGGCCTCCGCCATCTGGTACCGGGCGCTGACCGTCTACATGACCTCCACCACGGACTACAAGGGCGCCCGCACCGCGACTCTGAACGCGGCGAAGGACCTCTACGGCGCCACCAGCCCCGAGTACGCCACCGTGGCCGCGGCCTGGAGCGCGGTCAAGGTTTCCTGACCCACCGACGTACCGCCTGATCCATCGGAGCGGGCCCGGACGACGCCCCCACAGCCGTCGCCCGGGCCGGCTTCCGTGCTGCTGCACGAGCTGGTGGATACGGCCTTCTGCCCAGTTGAGCATGGCCGAGCCGATGCCCTACTCCGAGCCGTAGTACAGCTGGAGGAACTCCTCCATCGCCGCGTCGACGCCGGCGCGATCACCGGTGGCGAGCAGGTCCAGCAGCAGACCGCGGACGGTGGCGAGTCCCAGCCGGGCGCGGTTGCGGGCCGCGGCAGGTTCCGCGCCTGCGTCGACCTCGGCGGCCACGAGCGGTTCCAGCCAGTCCGTCACGAGCCCTTCCAGGACCGGGACGGCCTCCGGGCGGCCCCGCAGCGCCTGCCCGCAGATTTCGAAGAACAGCCGCTCCTGACCGGCCAGCCGAGGGTCCGTCAGCTGCCGCCACAGCTGCCGCGCGACCTCGGCGGGTGAGAGGCCGGCTCCAGGCGGAGCCGGGACATCTCATGGACGTCAGCTCCTCATTGGAGAACGTTGTCATGACGGTCGCTCATGCTTCAGGCCGTATGAGTGATCGTCAAGAGCGAGAATCCAAGGAGGAGTTGGAATTCCCGGTCACCGGGGCTCAGTCCGCTGAGGGCGTCTCCGCTTCGACTGCCGGTGAAGTCGATGTCGAGGCGGGGTCCGGAACCGGCCCGCAGCCACGCGCAGTGGAGGGCACCCCGGCAGCCTGGCCCCGTCGACGTCTGAATGCCGGGACGGCCACCAGCCCGAAACCGAGGACGGCAGCGAGCAGGTGGCCGACGGTGGTGAAGTCCGGCAGCGGCCCGGGCCACTCGGCACCGCCGAGCGGCCAGGCGAGCACGAAGACCGCCCAGGGGAGGCGGCCACGCCGGGGCAGGGCGAGTGTGCCGATCGCCATCACGGTCTGGGCACCGTAACTGACCCCGTAGTCCGAAGCCTGCCGGACGGCCGCCGGATACCAGCCGTGCCGAAGTGCGACGGTGACGACGCCGACGGTGAGCAGGGTGGCTGCGATGTGCCCGCCGAGGAACACGGCCACGGCGCGCGGCTTCCCCCACCGGCGCTCCACCCAGGCCAGGAAGCAGCAGACACCGAGGCCCAGGGTGATGAAGGTCCCCACGAATTCGATCGAGGTGACATCCGTGAGCGAACCGTCGAAGAACAGCACGCTGCCGAGCAGGGCGGTCACCGGGTGATCGTGCAGATTGTCCAGGTTGGTGCTGAGGCGGCCCAGCAGGGTGGTCGCCCGCTCGGCGGACAGCCCGTAGCCGACCCAGGCGTGACTGACGAGTAGCAGGCAGACGTAGGTGACTGTCAGCGGTGCACGGCGCGGGTACGTCCGCGCGGTACGGAGCAGGCCGCCCAAGTGGCCCGACGGGGACTGAGAGTTCATGCTGGGAGATTGTCCCGGTTGATCGAAGCCGAGGAGCGAAGGGGCGGCCAGTGTCGGATGGACGAGTAAGCGCCGCTCGGCCGCTGCTTTGCCGCCTTCTTCAAGGCATCGAGCCAGGTGCCGAGAGACTCGTCCAGCGCCGCGGCGAGATTGTCCCGGTCGGCGTCGAGCGGCGCGCCCGCCCAGGATTCCCGGGTGCGGACCATGACGCCGTCGCCGTCCTCCGTGAAGGTCCACTCGTGCACGCCGGTGATGCCGTGCGCGGGACCGCCCCACAGGATGCGGTGCGGGGCGACCGCGCCCGGGCACAACTGTTGTACGGAGAGCGGCTGTGCCGCCAGGGCCGACGGCGTGACGCGCCGGTCCGCGCTGCGCCTGGCGCATGAGCCGCTGTCCGACCTCGGCGTGGAGGCGTTCGCCGAGCGCGCCGCCGCCGAGTTGCGCGCCACGGGCGAGCAGGCCCGCAGCCGCACGTCGAAGGAATCGGACCGGCTGAATCTTCCGCAAGCTCGGCCTCATCTCACGCAGGCAACTGCGCGACCTGCCCGACATCCGTTAGCCGCCTCGGCTCAGGAGCAGTCCCGTTCCCGACACATCGGCGCGGATGCCGTCCTTCGCCACTGTCACACGCTGCAGGTGCAGGGAGCCCGCAGGCGGCTTCGGCAGCTGGAAGGCGAAGGAGAAACGGTCGGCGATCTGAGGGCGGGTGAGCTTGGTCAGTGCGGTGAACACGGACAGGTCGAGTCCGAGATGTTCGAGCAGCTTCGGGTGGGCGAGTGCGGCGTCCACGAGGTTGACGCCGGTCAGTTTGCGCAGGAAGCGTGGCGCGCCGGTGAGTTGATGGAGCTCGTCCTCGTCGTGGAGCGCGGCACGTACCGCACTGTCGGGAACGCCCAGGCGGTGCACGATCTCCGGAACCGCCAACAGGGCTCGGATCTTCTCTGCCTCCCGGGTGAGACGGCGAGCTGAGGGGCCGGTCAGATGGAGGCCGTCGGCGGGCCCGGTTCCGGGCCGGTACGTGGCAAGGCCGTCGATGTCCAGCCGTATGCCGTCCACGGAAGTGGCGATGCCCCGGTCCCCGTCACGCCGGACGTGTGCCTCGGCCCGAACGTGCAGCTTGCGCCCCGCGATGCGCAGGGCGCCGTCGGCTCGGACGCGGCCCGGGCCGTGGGCCGTGAAACCCACCTGCGAGGCGCCGAGTTCACGGTTCATGTCAGCGAAGGACAGCAGTACCTGGCCGTGCATCTGCCGAATGAGTGCGCCGCGGATCGTGGTGGGACCGTCGCCGTCGATGCGTATGTCGTCCGCCGCTGCGGTGACCCGGGTGAGGGTGACCCGGTCGGCCGGGATGTCGGGCAGGGTGACCTGGACCGAGTCCAGGTGCCGTGCGGCCAGTTGTGTGAGGAAGGGAAAGCCGCCGATCCGTACCTCGGGGGCGGCGGCGAGACCCAGTTCGTCCTCGAGTCGTTCGGAGGCCTTGTGCTCGGCGTAGAGCACCGCCCAGCGGTCGGCCAGCGTGACGAGGCAGGCGAGGGTGAGCACCCAGGCCAGGACTCGCGCCACGGTGGGCAGGCCGGTGGCGCGGTTACGGCGTCGGCTGCCGCGCCTGTGGTTGGGCGGTGCCCAGGGTTCGTCGGCGTCCTCTTCCTGTTGGGTCGCTGTGCTGCCCTTGGTGAGCGAGTCGTCCCATGGACGGTCCGCCAACGAAGCAAGTTCGTCGTACGGATTGCGGCCGCGCGGAACCATCTCGGGAACAGGCCCGTCCGACCGGTCAGGATGATGCGTCTTTATGTGGGGGGTACGCATCGGTTCATTTGATCACATAGTGGCACCTGGTTCGCAAGTCGCATCTGAGTGGGCGTTCAGGTATGCCTCATGCCGGTATGCGAGTTCTGTCGCTGTGTCAGTTTGAGGTCTTTCGGCGGATCAATGCGCTTCATCACTTCAAGACTTCCGGACCTGCCCGCCCGTTTCGCTCGGCTTCGATCCTCGAAGCGTGTCTGACGTAGAGATGGCACGGAACCGCCCGATGATCACCGGAACCCGATCTTCCGTCACACCCATGATCCCTCTGGAACGTGAGCCAGCGGAAGCCGTACCCCAGCGACCTTTCCGACGCCCGATGGGCCCTAATCGAGCCGACGTTGACGGCCTGGAGAAAAGCCCGGCTCGACCGCAGACCCACCGGGCAGCCTTACCAAGGTCGACCTGCGCGACGTATTCAACGCACTCCTCTACATCAACCGCACGGGAATCCCCTGGAAATACCTCCCACACGACTTCCCGAACTACGGCACCGTCTACGCCTACTATGCCGCCTGGCGCGATGAGGGAATCCTCGCCCAGCTCAACTACGACCTGACCGGGCTCGCCCGCGTGAAGGAAGGGCGCAAGCCCGAACCCACAGGGTCCGTCATCGACACCCAGAGCGTGAAGACCTCCACCAACGTGCCCCTGACCAGCCAGGGAACGGACGCCGCCAAGAAGATCGTCGGCCGCAAGCGAGGCATACTCACCGATACGATCGGACTCATCCTCGCCGTGACTGTCACCGCCGCGAGCCTCTCCGAGAACGCCGTAGGAATACGTCTTCTCGACCAAGCCAAGAAGACGTATCCAACCATCGCCAAGAGCTGGGTCGACACCGGCTTCAAGAACGCCGTCATCGAGCACGGCGCACGTCTCGGAATCGACGTCGAAGTCGTCAACAGAAACCCCGGAGTTCGCGGCTTTCACGTTGTCAAAAGACGCTGGGTAGTCGAGCGAAGCCTGGGTTGGCTTATGTTGCACCGGCGCCTTTCTCGCGATTACGAGACCCTTCCCGCCAGCTCCGAGGCCATGATCCACGTCGCCTCGATCGACAACCTCGCCAAGCGCATAACGGACGAGACGACACCAACCTGGCGAGGGACTTACTAGAATAGAAAGGGCAATTCGCCTAGATCAAATGCCCTCTGAGAACGAGTCAAAAGAACACGGCCCTGGGCTCGGCTGATGCTGAGTCAAACTCGGCCGACTATCGAACACTCCATCACCATAAGCGGACAGAAAACGTCGAGGAGTTGTGAGGTGTGTGTCCGTGTCCTGTCAACTTCTCCGACCGGGTGTCACGCTCTTCGCATCCCCCCACAGGAACGATCGATGGAGACCGCATGACCCTCCATGCACACACCCGGCCCACCGCCGCCCTCGTGGCCCTGGCCGCCGCGGCAGTGATCGCGGCACAGACCGGTGCGGCGCAGGCCACCCCCGAACGAGCCGAGGTCACCACCCAGGGCCACGGGACGTTCGACCGCGTCGCGGCCGTCAAGGCCGCGCAGACCGAGGCGGCGTCGGCCGCCCGGACCCTCGGACTGGGTGCCAAGGAAAGGCTGATCGTGCGTGACGTCATCAAGGACGCCGACGGCACGGTGCACACCCGGTACGACCGCACCTACGCCGCACTGCCCGTACTCGGCGGCGACCTCGTCACCCACACCGCCAAGGACGGCAAGCTCGAGGGCGTCACCAAGGCCAGTAACGCCCGAATATCAGTGGCGACCACCACCGCCGCCCTCAAGGCGGCGGCCGGCGCCCGAAAGGTGATCTGGGCCGGAGGCAAGGGCACTCCCGTGCTCGCCTTCGAGACCGTCAAGACGGGTGTCCAGAAGGACGGCACCCCCAGCCGGCTGCACGTCATCACCGACGCCACCACAGGCAAGAAGCTGTACCAGTATCAGGCCGTCGAGACCGGCACCGGCACCAGCCAGTACAGCGGCGAGGTCCCGATCACCAGCACCAAGACGGGCTCGGGATTCGAGCTCACCGACGCCGACCGCGGCGGCCACAAGACCTACGACCTGCACCAGGGCGAGAGCGGTACCGGCGACATCGTCAAGGACGACGACGACAAGTGGGGCAACGGCAAGAGCGACGACCCGCAGACCGCTGCCGTGGACGCCGCCTACGGCGCCGCGATGACCTGGGACTTCTACAAGAAGGAACTCGGCCGCGACGGCATCGGCGGCGACGGCAAGGCCGCGTACTCCCGCGTCCACTACGGCAACGCGTACGTCAACGCGTTCTGGGACGACGGCTGCTTCTGCATGACGTACGGCGACGGTGAAGGGAACAAGAAGCCCCTGACCTCGCTCGATGTGGCCGGCCACGAGATGAGCCACGGTCTGACCTCACGCACCGCCAAGCTGGAGTACAGCGGTGAGTCGGGCGGGCTCAACGAGGCGACCAGCGACATCCTCGGTACCTCGGTCGAGTTCTTCGCCAACAACAAGGAAGACGTCGGCGACTACCTCATCGGCGAGAAGCTCGACATCAACGGCAACGGCACGCCGCTGCGCTACATGGACAAGCCCAGCAAGGACGGCAACTCGCTGGACGCCTGGAAGCAGGGCGCCGGTGACCTCGACGTCCACTACTCCTCCGGCATCGCGAACCACTTCTTCTACCTGCTGTCCGAGGGCAGCGGCAAGAAGACGATCAACGGTGTCGAGTACGACTCCCCGACGTCGAACGGTTCGACGGTCACCGGGATCGGCCGGGACAAGGCGTACAAGATCTGGTACAAGGCACTCACCGCGTACATGACCTCGACGACCGACTACAAGGCCGCCCGTGACGCGACCCTGAAGGCGGTCGGCGACCTGTACGGCGCGGACGGTGCCGAGGCGAAGGCCGTGGCCGCCGCCTGGAGCGCGGTCGACGTGGGCTAGCCGAACCCAAGGCTCTGCCTTCACCCAGGGGTTCCGGATCACCGGGAGTGATCCGGAACCCCATCCCCTCTCGAGACACCGTGGCCGGTGTGCGCTCAGCGGGTCACAGCTGTGGCTGCGGCATCCGCTGCCAGCTGAACGGGCCGTAGGTGGTGTCGGTGACGGCGTAGTGGGCGTTGGGGTCCGCGGTCAGTTTCAGCCACTCCAGCGGGGTGGTGCTGCCGTGCACGATGATCCGGTGGAAGTTCGAGACGTTGTAGTACGGGTGCTCGTTCCACGCGTTGCTACCCGGGTCATGGGCGCAGACGCTCGCGCCTGTGGCCGGGTCCGTCTCGCCCGTGCACGTCGCCGTCGGCGACAGCGGGTTGTCCGAGCGGTACAGGTGCGAGTCGCCGTTGAGCATCAGCACCGGGCGGCCGAACTCGGTCGTCTTCGCCGCGACCTCGCTGATGATCGGCTCGTAGTTCGTCAGGTGCTTGGTGGTCTTGCCGTCGAGGTCCCACATGTCGGCCTGTGCCGTGATCACCACACCCTTGGCGTGCTTGGCTCGCGCGTCGGCGAAGGCGGCATCGAGCCAGCGGACGTCGGCCGCGGTCCGGCTGGTCCGCTCGTCGGTCTGTGCCTGAGTCGCGGTCGGCATCTTGTACCAGGGGTCGGCGTCGTTGTTCGAGCCCCCCGGCACGTTGATGGTCACGAAGACGACGTCGTTCTGCGCCCACCTCACGTTCTCGACGTACTGCGCGTCGCCCGGGTGGCTCGGGTCGTAGGCGGTGGCCTGGGACACCACGTTCAGTGTCCCGCTGCCGAGGGTGCGGCCGGGCTGGGCGAAGAAGTCCCGCCGGATCGCGGCGAGGTTGTCGACCGGGTTGCCACAGTGGTAGTCGGCGCAGTCCGCCGTGTCGGTCGACAGGCCGCTCGTGCCGATGTAGTTGATCGCGCCGGAGGCCGAGTCGTAGAAGCCCCCGCCTTGACCGGGTGAGGTGAGGCTCGACGCCTTGTGGCAGTCGGCCCACTCGTTGTCGCCCGGCGTGTAGACGAGCGGCTTGGTGAAGGAGCGCCACGCGGACGCGATCGAGGCATCGTAGCCCTCGGTGCAGAACTCCTTGCCCGAGTGGATGTCGCCCACGTGGATGACGTCGCTGACCGTCGGGTCACTGTTGACGGTGCCGATGAACGCCGGGGTCTTCTGGAACTGCGACGTGTCGGCACTCTGGCCCGCGGGCGCGTACGCCGACATGCCGTACGGCGAGTCGCCGTACACGGCGAGCGTCAGTGGGCTGCCGGGGCTGCCGGGGCTGCCGGCCGTCGACGCCGTGGCGGTCGACATTACGGAAGAGGCAAGGCCGACAGCGACGAGCGTGACAAGCCCGCGCTTTGGCATGCGTCTCGACATGCGTCCCTCTTTCAGGTCCGGTTGAGGGGGGGCGCTCCAGTGAACTGGACCGTCAGGAAGCGCGACATGGCATCAATGGCGGCCTGGAGATGACCGGCAAGCGAACTTTCGGCGCGTTCTGCCGCCGTATCACTGCCCGCCGTGCCGGCAAGCGGGCCTTGGCCGCCGTCATGCACAAGCTCACGTCCGCGACGCACTCTGGAGTGCACGCAGTCCCGCCAGCGCCGTCAGCACAGTGTCGTTGGCATTCCGGTTGCCGATGGTGAGCCGGAGTCCTTCGCCGGGGTAGTGGCGCGCCTGGACACCGGCCTCGGTGAGTGCCGCGGCACCCTCATCGATCGGATCGGGCGCGGCCAGCCAGAGGGAGTTGCCATGGCTCGGGTGTATACGCCAGCCGAGGCCGAGGAGTTCGTGCCGGAGCCGTTCGCGTTCGGCGACGACGGTGTCCACGCGCAGGCGCAGCTCGCTCTCGGCCCGTAGTGAGGCCTCGACCGCCGCCGTTGCCACCGCGTTGATTCCGAAGGGCAGTTGTTGTCCGCGGATCCGCTCCACCAGGTCGGGGGAGCCGAGTCCGTAGCCGACCCGCAGGGCGGCCAGGCCGTAGGCCTTGGAGAAGGTGCGCAGGACCAGCAGGTTGGGGTGCGTGGCCAACAGCGCGGTCGTGCCCGGCAGGGCGGTGTGGCGGGCGAACTCCACGTACGCCTCGTCGAGCAGCACGGTGACATGTGGGGGGACCTGACGCAGGAAGGCCGACAGCGCGTCGGCGGTGACGAGGCTTCCGGTGGGGTTGTGCGGATTGCACAGCACCACGACGCGGGTGCGGTGGTCGAGCGCCGTGAGCATGGCGTCCAGGTCCTGGTGCCCGTCCGGCGACAGGGGTACGGCGACGGGGTGCGCGCCGGCCATCGTGGCCAGCATCGGGTAGGCGTCGAACGTGCGCCAGCCGTAGACCATGGTGTCGCCGTGCCGGACCACCGCCTGGAGCAACTGCAGTGCCACGCCGACCGACCCGCTGCCGACCGCGACACGGTCGGGGGCCACCTGGCACCATGCGGCGATCTGCTCGGTGAGGTCCTCGGGGTGGAACTGCGGGTAGCGGTGGGCCTGTGCGACGGCCCGTTGCATCGCCTCGCGTACCGAGGGCAGTGGGGGATACGGGCTCTCGTTCAGGGCAAGTCGGTGCAGCACGGGGATGTCCATCGCTCAGTCCCGTCCCCCGTGCCAGCGAACGGCGACGGCACCGGCGAAGTCGCCCGCGTGGGCGAATCCTCCGAGCACCACCAGGTCGCCGTCCTCGACCTGCCGGGAGCGGACCGCGCGGTCCAGGGTGATCGGGATCGCCGCGCCGAACAGATTCCCGTACTCGTCGAAGGTGTTCAGGTGCCGTTCGGCGGGCAGTTGCAGCGCCTCCCGCCAGTTCCGCAGAAAGGTGCGGTTGGGCTGGTTGGTGATGAGGACGTCGATGTCGGTGCTCGCCACGCCGAGCCGTCGGCACAGGTCCATGACCACCTCGGGGACGAGGCGGTTCCCACGGGCCAGGACCTTGGCGACGCTCGCGTCGGTGAACCCGATCCGCAGCTGGGACTCGCCCGGCTCCCAGTACTTGCGGCCGTCCTCGACCGCGACGGTCATGTCTCCGGCGTACTCGCCGATGTGCCGGGTCTCCACGTCGAGGACCGGCGACTGTGCCGACGTCGTCACGAACGCCACACCGCACCCGTCGCCCGGGATCGCCGCCTGGGCGAGTTTGCGCACCTCGGACTGGGTGAAGCATTGCCCCGCGGCGCTTTGCGCGTTGCATATCAGCGCGGTCTTCGCGTCGGTGGACGTGAGGATCTGCCGGGCCATCTTCAGCATGTACACGAAGGAGGCGCAGCCCGCGTTGGCCACGTCGACGAGCCACTCCGGGTTCAGGCCCAGCCGGCGCGCCACCTCGGTGCCGGCGCCCACGAACGGCAGGTCCGGCAGCTGGCTGTGCACCAGCAGCACGTCGACGCCTCGGATCTCTTCCCTGCCGTGCCGTTCGATCAGGGGCTGTACGGCGCGTTCGATCATGTCCGCGTTCGTCTCGTCCGCGGCCACGTGGTGCCGTGACGGCGGGACCTTGAACATGGGGTGGTTGCGGAGCTTGTCCTCGGCACCGGGGTACTCGGTGTAGAACTCCGCGGGGACCGGCTCGCCGGGAAGGTAGCTCGCCACGTCGGTGAGGCTGACCGTCGTCACTGCGCCACCGCCTTCACCGGAGCCACGTTGACCGGCAGGCCGTTGCGGTGGCGGTGTTCCAGGATGGCCTTGAGGTTGTTCATCTCCACGGTGTGCCCCGCGTAGAAGAGGTCCCAGTAGTCGCCCACCCAGGGCCGGTCCGGACGCGGCGCCTTCTCGGGATGGGGGTTGGTGTCGTAGTACGGGTGCCGGCAGTTGGTCCAGGTGATCACCGAACCCGGCTTGTCGAGGACCAGTCGGGCCGGGACGACACGCATCAGGTAGATCATCCACAGGTGCTCGCCCTGGTCCCACGAGCAGTGGTAGTCCACGGTCATGGCCTCGGGGTTGGCGACGACCTTGCAGTAGATCCTGGTGTCGTCCTCCAGCCGGTCGTGGCCGACCCACAGCCCAGGTGTGCCGGAGGGTGCGAAGTCCCGCAGGCTGCAGGTCCACTCCTCCAGATGGTGTCCCTGGCGCAGGTAGTCGTAGGTCTGCTCCGGGGGGCAGTCGACGTACTCGTGGATGGTGCAGTACGGCCCGTAGACCTGATGGTGGGGGTAGACGGCGTGGGTGAGTTCCATGCAGTGGGCGGTCAGTTCCTCCTTGCCGGCGTTCTCGATCCGCATCAGGCCGGGGATGTCAGCCAACGTGGACGACTCCTCGCTCATCTGAACTCTCCTTGCTCTCGGTGCCGTTGGTGCTCTCGGTGATTTCGGTGAAGGACTGGAACGGAAGGAACGGCGGGATCTCCCGCGGGTCGCAGTCCACCGCGACGAACGCGGGGCCGCCGCGTGCGTTGCCGCGCAGCAGTGCCGTGCGCAGGTGCGCCGCGTCGACGGCTCCCGTGGCCTTCAGCGACGGGAAGGCGGCGGCCACTCCGGCGGCCAGGTCGGTCGGGGCGAACAGGTCGTCGTCGCGGACGCCGCCCTGGAGGAACTCCTCGCGCAGTGCGCACATGGCGTGGGCGTTGTTGTTGAAGATCACGAACGTCACGGGTGCGTCGTACTCCACGGCGGTGTGCACTTCCATCCCGTGCATGAAGAAGGCCCCGTCGCCGGCGAGGACGTAGGTGCGTCGGCCGGTGGCGAGCGCGGCGCCGATGCCCGCGCCGAAGGTGTAGCCCATGCCCCCCATGCCGACCGCCACCACGAAGCGGCCGTGGCGCGGCGCCGGGAGCAGATGGACCGCGCTGGCCCCCGCGTTGCCGGCGTCCACGAAGACGTGTGCGTCCTGGGGGAGTGCCGCCTGCACCGCGGCGACCGCCTGGCCGTAGGGGACGGCTCGGCCACGGGTCTCGGCAGGCGGGCCCGGCATGGGAGCGGGACGGGGGCCGGCGTGCGGCGGACAGGGACGTGCGCGGGGCGGCAGGCGGGCGGTCACCGCGCGCAGCGCGTCGCGCAGATTCCCACCCAGCGCGATGCCTGGCACGAACGGTGGTTCGGGGCCCAGGCAGACGACGTCGGTGGTGGCCAGGGCCCCGTCGAGGCCACCGCGTGCCAGCAGCGGCAGCCGGGTACCGGCCAGCAGGCACAGGTCGGCCCGCCGCAGACAGTCCTCGACGTTGGCATGGCCCATCACCCCGGCCACGCCGGCGAATCGGGGATCATGATTGTCGAAGACGTCCTTGGCGTCCGGGGTGACCGCCACCCATGCCCCCAGGCGCTGGGCCAGTTCGGCCAGATCCCCGCGCGCGTCGTCGGCGGCAACACCCTCACCAGCGATGACGAGGATACGACCAGCCCCGCGAAGGGCGTCCGACACGGCGCTGACGGCAGCTGCGTCGAGCCGGGTCGCGGATGCCGTCGCGCAGCCGCCCGGCATCGGTGCCATGTCGCGGGCGGGCACCTGGATCCGCGCCTGCTGCACGTCCTTGGGCAGCAACAGCACGGCCGGCCCGCGTGGATCGTCCTGTGCCGCCGCAACCGCCAGGGGCAGCAACTCCGTGAGCGAGTCCGCGTCATCGACCCGGGCGCAGAACCGGGAGACGGGTGCGAAGACCTCCCGTGCGTCGAAGGAACCCGCCTTGCCGCTGGAGTCCTGGAACGCGCCGTGGCCTTCCTGGCCGGTCGGCGGCTGACCCACCAGGGCCAGCACGGGCACCCGGGAGGCGTACGCCTCCGCCAGGCCCGGTACGAGATTCATCGCCCCGCCGCCCGAGGTGGCGGCAACGACGCCGAGGCGCCCGGTGGTGCGGGCGTATCCGTCGGCCATGGTGACGGCGGAGAACTCGTGCTTGGCGACGACGCTGCGCACGGCGCCGCCGCGGTGCACGGCGTCGTACAGGTCCTCGATGTTCGCGCCGCCGACGCCGAACATGTGGGTGACGCCGACCCTGGCGAGTTCCCCGGCCAGATGGTCGACCAGGCGTACTGTTTCCGCCTCGCGTAATTCCGAGGTCGCGGTGGTCATGCGGGGCTGCCCTCCCTCTCGTGGTGCCGGTCGATGAGCCCGGATGGCGAGATGACCTGAAAGCGGTGCCGGTATTCCTTGGGGGTGAGTCCCAGGGTTCGTCCGAAGGAGCGGAAGAACGTCTCGGTGGCGGCGAATCCGCAGCGGCCGGCTATCTGGCTGATCGTCAGGTCGGTGGTCTCCAGCAGTTCGCGTGCGCGGGCGATACGCGTCCGCTCGACGTACTGGCCGGGTGTCGTGCCCACTTCACGCCGGAAGACCCGGGCGAAGTTGCGGTGACTCATGTTGGCCTGCCGCGCGATCTCGGCCACGGGCAGTGGGTTGTCCAGGTTGCCGAGAATCCACTCCTGTGCCGCCCGGATCGGTGGATGGTCGGCCAACTGGGCGTCGAGGACCGCGCTGTACTGGGACTGTCCTCCGTGCCGCTTGAGGAACAGCACCAGAAACCGTGCCGTCTCCAACGCGAGTGCCGATCCGTGATCCGCCTCCACGAGGGCCAGTGCCATGTCGATTCCCGTCGACACGCCCGCGGAGGTCACGAAGGGCCCGTCCCAGACGAAGATCGGCTCGGCGTCCACCGTCACATCCGGATAGCGGCGCGCCATCGTCTCGCTGTACGCCCAGTGGGTGGTGGCGCGTCTGCCGTCGAGGAGACCCGCCTCGGCCAGCAGGAAGGATCCCCCGCATACGGAGGCGACTCTGCGCGACCGGGCCGCTGCCCGGCCGATCCAGGACACGAGCGCCCGGTCCCGGAGTGCGCTGTCGAGACTCCATCCGCCCGGCACGAGGAGTGTGTCGATCGGGCCCTGCCCCGCCTCCAGCGGCGAGGCCTCGATCACCACCCCCGAACTCATGCGCACCCGTGGTGCGTCGGCGGAGACGAAGTCGGTCCGGTAAGGGGTCCCCGAGGGCCCCAGGAGCCGGTTCGCCGTATCGAAAACTTCAATCGGTCCGGTGATGTCCAGGGCCATGGCACCTGCGTACACCACCACAACAACACGTCGCTCCAACACAGTCACACCCTGTATCGAATGACGCACTGGCTGCAATGACAGATTACTGACGTATCCGGCCAACAAGCGGTGCGGAACGGTCAGAAACGGCGCTGGCAAGGCAGTTCGTGCACCGAGCAGGCAGCACTGGGTGAGACAGTTCACAGGACGTTGGTGGTTGGGCGGCCCCAGGGCGCCAGGAGTGCGGGGTGAAGTACAGGCCAGGCGGGCCGCTATCCGCCCGGAGTCACGAGCCCCGATTCGTACGCCACCACGACCGCCTGTGCCCTGCTGTCCAGGTCCAGTTTCGTCATCGTGCGGTTGAGGTGGGTCTTGACGGTCGCCTCGCTGATGAAGAGGCGTTCGGCGATCTCCAGGTTGGACAGGCCGCGTGCGATCAGTTTCAGGACCTCGAGCTCGCGGGAGGTCAACGCATCGAGATCGGCGGGCTGTTCGCAGGCGGACTGCCGGGCGTACGCCTCGACGAGGCGTCGGGTGATGCTGGGCGCGAAGAGCGCATCGCCACCGCTGACCGCGGCCACGGCGGCGAGCAGCCGTTCCGGCCCGGAGTCCTTGAGCAGAAACCCGGAGGCTCCGGCGCGCAGCGCCCCGAACACGTACTCGTCGAGGTCGAAGGTGGTCAGCACGAGGATCCTGGGCGCGGGGCCGGCGGCCGTGGCGAGGATGCGTTCGGTGGCGTCGATGCCGTTCATGCCGGGCATCCGGATGTCCATCAGAATCACATCGGGGACGGTCGCGGCGGCGAGCGCCACGGCCTCCGCACCGTCGCTCGCCTCGCCGACCACCTCGATGCCGGGTGCGGCACGCAGCAGCCCCACCAGTCCGGCTCGGATGAGGAACTGGTCGTCGACGACGAGCACGGTGGTCATGTGATGGTGTCGTCCCCCTGCGCTGCGGCTCGCGCGGAGGTCGGCAGGGTCAGCCGCACGGCGAAGCCGCCTTGATCACGTGGGCCGGTGCTGATCCGCCCGCCGTAGAGCTTGGCCCGTTCACGCATGCCAATCAAGCCGTGCCCGCCGTCGGTTCGTACTCTGTCCGGAATCACCCCCTCTCCGTCGTCAATGACCGAAACGATCACCTGATGCGGTTCATACCTCAGCCGCACCTGCGCACTGGCTCCCGGTGCGTGTTTCAGAACGTTGGTGAGCGCCTCCTGCACCACCCGGTAGGCGCACAGTTCGACGCCCGGGGCGAGCGGGCGCGGCGTGCCCTCGATGGTCAGGGCGACCGGGACGCCGCCGGCGCGGACGCGTTCGGCCATCTCGTCGAGGCGCGCGAGGCCGGGCATGGGACCGGCCGGCACGTCGTCGTCGGCGGCGCGCAGCACCGTGAGCATGCGGCGCAGCTCTTCGAGAGCCTCCTTGCCGGTGGCGTCTATGGTGTCGAGCGCGGCACGCGCGGTCGGGCGGTCGGTGTCGAAGACGAACCGGGCCAGACCGGTCTGCACCGAGATCACAGACATATGGTGAGCGACCACGTCGTGGAGTTCGCGTGCGATCCGGCCGCGTTCCTCCGCAACCTCGCGCCGGGCCCGCTCGGCCTGCTCCCGGCGGAGCTGCCGGGTCAGTTTCGCCGAGCGGCGCGCGACGACACCGAACCGCCACAGCACCGCCGGATAGACCACGGCCTGACCGACGACGGACGGCCAGCCGACGGTGTGACTCAGGGCGCCCGCGTAGATCCACACCCCGCCCATCAGGCCCGCGCACGGCACGGAGACGCGCACGGGACGCAGGGAGGCGACCGTGTACACGGCGAGCATGGGGCCGAAGCTGCACACCACAGGCCAGTAGCCGGCAGTGATGTACACCAGCCAGGCCGCGTGCACCAGGCAGCAGACCACGACAGGGGCCAGGCTGCGGAGCACGAGCGGCAGATGGACCAGGACCACCAGCGCATAGGCGGTCGCATCGAGCGGGTTCTGCCCCTGGCGCGTGGCCTCCGGCCCCAGCAGGAGGGCCACGCTGGTCAGCGCCGCCGCGATCAGTGTGTCGACGGCGAGGGGGCGGATCCGCACGGTGGCAGCGTAACGCCGGCCCGGCGGGTGGGCGTCAACCTTCCGCGGTACCACGGAAGTTGTAGGAAGCGGGCGGCTACCGCGTACGACTCGGCAGGACGTCGGGGCCCCTCCTGCAGGGGCCCCGACAGTCGCTGTGTGTGTACCCCCGTGGTTGACGCCTACCCCTGGGGTTTGCCGTGGTGTCAACCCTCTGCGGGATGTGCATCGACAAGGCCGCGCCTAGCTTCTTGTGCTGACCGCACCACACAACTCTCACCAGGGGGAAGAAGATGCCAGGCATACAAAAGGCGGGGCTCGTCGCCGCGGCGGCGTTGGCCGGCCTCGCTGCGAGCATCGCACCGGCGGGCGCGGCCCAAGCTCCCGCAGCCGACCGCGCGGACGTTCAGAAGTTCGTCCTCAACGCCTCAGCGTCCGCAGCCGGCAGTGACGCTGCCGCGTCCTGCCGCAAGGCCATCACCCGGTTCAATCTCACCGGATACCGAGCCTGCGGCAGTGGTCGAGTCATGGACGTCGACTGGGACCAGAACGGTTCACTCGACGAATCATTCGTCATCGCGCCCAACCGGGAGATCTGGCACATCTGGGCCCGGTCCGGCGGCTGGAAAGAGCTGCCCGGCGACGGTCGCGGTGACACCTTCTGGGGCTGGTCCCGGTACCGCAACGTCCGCTGCGTCGCGGTCTGGGCGGGTAGCACCGTGTGGGCCAACCCGTTCGACGGCTCACGCTGGCGCGGCTGGGGGCGCGGTACTTGCTGACGGTCGGCTGCAGTGACTGAAGCCGGTTCCCCCGCTCCATCCGCTCCTCGGGCAGCAGCCCGATGGAGTGGTCGAGGGGGAACCGGCTTTCCCGCGCGTCGAGATACCCGCGCAAGGAGAAACGCCTCCACATCGCGGACCGGCTGCGGCGCCCTCAGACGAAGCGGACGATCCAGCGTTGCGAGGTGCCCCCGGTGCACACCGCGGTGGAGACCCGGTCGTTCGCCGTCCGAGCGAGGCACTTGTGGCTGACGCTGTTCTGAATCGTCCTGCCGGCCGTTGTCGAGCTGCTGATCTGCCACAGTGCTGCCTTGTCGGCAGCGGCACAGGGTTTCATGGTCAGTTGATCGTTGCGCAGCGTGAGGCACAGTTTCGTTGCCACCTGGCGGAGCGCGGTGTACTCGTAGTCGTTGTCCCAGTGCCACTTCTGGTAGGCGCCCAGATTGCATGAGAAGACGTACGGGCCGTAGTCGGCTCGGAAGTCCAAGCAGGCCTTGCTTCCTGCTGAATTCTGGAACGCGGTGGTCACCGGTGCCGCGCTCGCCGGTGTACTGCTCAGGCCCACCGCGAGCCCGACGACCGCCCCCACGGCGGCCAGTCTTTTCAGAACCACGAGTTCCTCCTCCGCTCGACGCGTTCCGCCGGGATGCTACCGACAACTGGGTGCTCCTGGGCCCGGAGTGGAAGCCCCTTCCCCACTGTTGCCGATGGGGTACCGGGACGACGAGGCGTCCGGCACCCGACGGGTTCGCGAGGCGTCAGAGTATGAGCAGGAGCCGCGTGTTCGCGACGAGCTTCCGGTTCACACTGGTGCTCTGCACGAAGATCGTGAAGTCGTCGTTGTGATCCGGCTTCACGCGAACCTCCACGTCCGGCAGGCCGAGCAGGGCTCGGGCCTCGGGCCCGGTGTACACCTTGTCGGTCTTCTTCTCCAGCACCGCGATCTGCTTCCGTGCCTGGATCTTCTCCGACTTGCTCAACTGGTAGAACGCGCCACCGGTACGGTAGGTGTGGCCGGACTCGACGACCCAGTCCCGGATCGCCGCGTCACGAGAGACCGGGATCAGCTCGTACTGCGACGGCTCCACCGGGGTGAGGCCGGCCGCCTTGATGGTGTCCTTGTTGACCGCCTCCGCCCCCATGGAGAACACCGCCCGCGATCCCCGGATGCCCTTGGTGCGGCCCACCATGAATTTTTCGGTGGCCTGACGGATGACCTGCCCGGCCTCCTCCAGCCCCTGTGTGCTCGTGGCGTCCCAGACGGCGATGTTGTCCTTCGGGAAACCGCACTGCATG
Organism: Streptomyces sp. HUAS 15-9; assembly: GCF_025642155.1. Taxonomy (NCBI): domain Bacteria; kingdom Bacillati; phylum Actinomycetota; class Actinomycetes; order Kitasatosporales; family Streptomycetaceae; genus Streptomyces; species Streptomyces qianjiangensis. Next base: position 8,633,631 of record NZ_CP106798.1, read on the forward strand.
GCCTCGCGCTTGCCCATCTGGTCCGGCACGAGGACGGCCAGCGTCCAGTTGTCCTCCCGCGTCTCGATCATGTCGGCCACGGCCTTGACCAGTTCACGCGGATCCCTGGTAGGGGCGTCCGGGCAGCGATGACTTGCGTTCTCCTGCCCGTCGGTGAGAATGAACGTCAGGAAGCTGTGGTCGCCGTAGAGTTGTGCTGTCTGCGCGAGCTCCCGCTGTGACTTCAGCGCGGCCGCCAGCAGAGCCGTCATGCCACCGACCCGGTACAGCTGCTTCAGCGACGGCATGCGCAGCACGTCCTTGTCGTAAATGACGCACTCCACCTTGTCGGCGAAGACGTACACCGTGACACGGGTTTCCTGGTCCAGTTCCCGTGACCGGCGGGCAAGATATGCGATCTGCTGGTCGGCGACCTCGACGACCTTGCGGCTCAGATGCGACATGGACGAACTGGCGTCCAGCACGAGAGCGACGTGATTGATGTAGTTCTGGCTTCCGGACATGACAGCTCCCCCTCTTTCCGATTCGATGCTCCTACCGTCTCACGCACCACTGACAATCGATCTCGACTCCCAGGCGCCCAGCTGTTGTTCGCCGGTCAGCAGTACGGCGGCTGGTTGGTCAGGGACGCTGCCACTCGCATCCACACACCGAACAGCCGATACAGGCTGGGCAGCGTGCCCTGCGCCTGGACGGTCCGGGTGTCTGCCGAGGTGACGCCCGGAATCCCCAGGAGCGTCGAGGCCACTGAAGCCGACTGCCAGCGGACCGTGAGGGTGGACGGGGCCGTGGCGACGACCGGAGCCTTCAACGGCGTGGAGAGACCGGCGGCGACCGCCTCTTCGATCGCCGCACGTGCTTCTTCCGCCGGGCGCAGCTCTGCCGTGAACCGGTCCCGCGCACACTTCACGGCCACGGTCGTCACCGAGGCGTCCCATTCCGTCATCTCTGTGCAGGCACAGTCGTCACCGGTGAGGACCGTCACCGGCACACCGATGGCGGCCGCGGTGGCGTGAGCCAGACCGATCTCACCCACAGGCCGTCCGTCCAGCCACATGTCTTCGATCTCGTGCCCCATGAAGCTATGACTCAGTACGCCGAGCGCGCCGGCCCGTGAGTGGTAGCCGACGCAGATCATGGCGTCGTGCTCGGGGGCGAGGCCCTCGAGCATGCCCATCTGTTTGGGCCTGCCGCGGATGAGGCGTGCCGCCGGGTGCAGCGACTCGGGCAGGAGGTTGCGCATCGGGCCGTGCGCGTCATTGACGGTGATGTCCGTGGCACCGGCGGCGACGGCGCCCCTGACGGCAGCGTTGACGTCCTCCGCCATCATCAGCCGTCCACGCTCGTAGTCCCGGCCGCCCGGCTGGACATCATCGGCATCCACAAGCCCGGTGACGCCTTCCATGTCCACACTGATGTAGATCCGCATGTGCAATCTCCTCCAGCTTGATCACTCAGGAGACGCCCGGCGTTCTTCCTCTGGTTCCTTCACCGGATCGCGATCGTCCGCACTCCCCGCGCCTCGGGCGCGAGCAACTCCCAAGGGGCCGTGGCCGAATCCCCAGGAGCGGCTACACTGCCGCGAAGTCGTCAGGCGGCGCAGTAACTGGCCGGAAAAGAACGGTGGGAGAGGCCATGGCAACGGGGGGATGGGGCCCCGGACCCGGCGCGGGGCAACCGGGCGGCAACGGACCGGGCGGTCAGGGCTGGGGCGCTCCGCACGGGCCGACGCCCAATGGCCCCAACAGCCCCTACGGCCCGCCAACGGCGGCAACCCGTACGGTCCGTCCGCCCCGAACCCGTATCCGAACGCGAACCCGTACCCCTACGGCCCGCAGCCCGGCGCGCCCGTTCCGGTCGCCCGCCGCCGCAGTTGCCTGTGGTACGTCTCGCCCGTCTTCCTCGCGGTCGCCATCCTGCGCTCCGCGCACCGCGTGGCCACCAAGCTCTTCGTGCACGAGAGCGGGGACCGGTTCGTGGACCGCACCGTGGACCGTGTCCAGGTGGCACGCACGGTGCTCGGTGTGCTGGCCACCCTCGCGCTGATCCTGGTCTACGGCGTGGAGAAGGACCGCTGGGGGAACGCGGCGGAGGAGGGCCTGGCCAACGCGATCGTCACGCCGCTCGTGCTGATCTGCGCCGGGCCGCTGGTCATCCTGGGATTCATCCTCTACGCGCCCCCGCATCTGCGACCGCACCTGCGTTCCCGGCTGGGCGCCCCGCTCAAGGCGGTCGGCTGGTACGTGCTGACCCTGGTCGTCCTCGCCACGACCATCTACCTCGCGGGCGGCACCAGTCTCAAGGACCACTTGCACGGCCGGCAGGCGCTGCCGTTCGCCCTGATGGTGATGGTCGCCATCTTCTGGGGCTGCCCTTCCTCTTCCTGGCGTCCCTGTACTCCGCACGCAGCGCCTTCAACACCGCCCATGTCCACCCGATGCTGCCGCCCGTGGTCACCGGCGTCCTGGTCTGCGTGCTTGCCATGTTCAACCTGATCGGCAATGGCATGCCGGACGGCCCGCGGGTGGCCCAGTTCTGCTCACTGCTCGGCGGGCCGCTGTCGGTGACCGCGATCTCGGCGTGGGAGATGCGGCGCCTGCGCACCCGCTTCGGAGTCACCGTCCGGGGCTGAGCCGCAGCGGCGTCACGTCAAGGCCGGGAGAGAGTTCCTCAGGCCCCGAGGCTCGGGCGCCGCCGGGCGACGAGGACAGCGACGTCGTCGTCGAGTTCACCGCCGCTGTAGGCGATCAGGTCGCGGTGGAGACGGTCGAGGAGTTGGTGGGGCGCCTCGTCGCTCCATGAGCGGATGCGTTCGGCGAGGGGGTAGAACACGCCGGAGCCGTCGCGGGTCTCCGTGACCCCGTCGGTGTACAGCAGGAGCTGGTCTCCGGGGTGGAAGGGCGCGAGGTCGACGTGGTACCCGTCGCTCACCATGTCGCCCAGGTTGAGCGGCGGCGAGGGCGCGGCGGGCTGCAGCTCCCGAACCTCGCCGTCGTGCAGCAGGAGCGGCGAGGGGTGGCCGCAGGTGACGGTCCGGACGACCGGTACATCGTCCGGGACCTCGGCGAGGAGCGCGGTGATAAAACGTTCGGCGATGTCCGAGCCCGGGAGCTCCGGGTACTGGGAGGCGTTGCGGCTCACGCTCCTCTCCAGGCGGCGCGCGAGGTGGGGCAGGTCGGGCGCGTCATGGGCGGCCTCGCGGAAGGCGCTGAGCAGCATCGCGGCCGTCTGCATCGCGACCAGGCCCTTGCCGCGTACGTCACCGATGAGCAGTCGTACGCCGTACGGGGTGTGTATGGCCTCGTACAGGTCGCCGCCGATCCGGGCTTCCGCCGCGGCGGCGACGTACAGGCTCTCGAGCGTGACGTGTCCGAGGTGTCGCGGTATCGGATGCAGCACCGCCAGCTGAGCGGTCTCGGCCACCGAGCGGACCTGAACCAGCTGATGGGTGCGTCGGCTCAGCAGACGGTTGAAGATGACGGAAAATGCCCCGATCGCCACGAGGGTGGCCAGCTCGGAGTAGGCGGTCGCATCCTGCAGCGCGTCGAAGTCCACCATCAGGCCGACAAAGATGACGCACGCGCCCACGACGGTGAGCACGGTCTCCCACAGGCGCAGCAGCGCGGCGGCAGTGACCATGGCCGTGGCGAGGAAGGCATCCGGCCTGATGGCGCGGGGTGTCAAGAGGCCGACGAACAGGCCGATGACCAGCAGAAGAGCAGGCAGGGCGGGCAACAACCTGCCCCGCGCACCAGCGCTGTGCGGGACTTCGCGCACCTCAGGAGACCTCGCCTCCATGCCGCGCCCCAAGGTCACACAGGTCGAGCGGCAGCCCAGGTCCAAAAGTCAGGCCACCAATTCGGCCCATTTTATCGCCGTTCGCCGGTGCGGCTCGTCCACCCCCGTGGTGAACCGCCCGGGCTCCTCGAACGCGGCTCTCGGAGGCGGCGCCGGGTGGCACGGCGCGGCCTCAGGCGGTGCGGTCCGCTCGGTGCTGTTCCGCGGGTGTGAGGTGAGCCAGGCACAGTGAGGGCTCGACGAACGGCTCCAGCCGGTCGACGCCCAGCGGGGCGCGTACTTCCTTCAGGGCGCCGCGCATGAGGCCCAGGTGCAGGGAGCACACCACATCGCGGTGTTCCTCCGCGATTTCCCGGAACGGGCAGTGGCGCAGCGGGATGACCGGGTCGGGCTGGTCCTGGACGGCGCCGGGGGCGAAGCCGACGTCCGCGAGCACTTGGGTCAGTCGCCGGATGGCCTCCTCGGTGTCGATGCGCTGGGTGGGGGAGGGGGTGTCGGCGAGGTAGCGGCCCCATGCCTCCCCGGCGTTGACCGCGGCCTGTCCCGGTTGCGGCAGTGCCTCGGTGACGAGGCCGGTGAGCATCTGGGCCAGTAGCTGGTAGCTGCGGCGGCCTGCCGGTACCTGGGAGGAGGAGGCGGCGGCGCGGTAGACGGTGCGGGGCCTGCCCGGCCGGCCGCGCCCTTCGGTACTGCGCTCGGCGAGCCCGTCCTTGACCAGCGTGTCGAGGTGGAACCGGGCCGTGTTGGAGTGCAGGCCCGTCTGCTCGGCGATCTCCCGTACGCCCACCGCCTCAGGCGTGGCGCGCAGGACGTCGAGTACATGGGCCCGGCTCTCGCCCACGGTGGGAGGATCGGTCGGATCATGCAACGTCTGCTCGCTCATTTCGCCAATTTTACCCAATGTGTGTCGTAGAAACGAGAGAAATTCGTCACCTGTATCCCGCCGTCGGCTCGGTCACTGCTCGTTGGGCCCGGCCCGGCCGGGCCGGGCCCACGGGTTCCTTGCGGGTGTGCCGTCATGGGGTGACATCGGAGCGGCGGCGGATCTGCATGCCGGGGCGGCGGCGGTGCACGGTCACGTAGGCCAGGCCGCCGGGTCCCGCGGTGATGCTGCGTGTCGAACCGTGCGGCAGCCACAGGAGCCCTCCCTCGGTCAGCGGCTGCGCTCCTTCGGGAGTGTCCATCACGCCGTCGCCGGTGACGATGAGGACCAGGACGTCCAGGTCGGGCTCGGCGTGGGTGCCGATGCGCTCGCCGGCGGACAGCCTGACCAGGTTGGCGTCGAGCTGGCGGCCGGACTCGGCAAGCTTCCACAGGACGCCTGCGGATTCGGGGAGTTGGCCGGTGAGGGCTCGTACGTCGCACAGCAGGCGTGCCACGGCCGCCTCGTCCGGCTGTCCGGTGGTCGGCGTCTCAGGCATCGTCGGCCGGCCGTTCCGGCAGGTGCCGGTGGGTTTCCTCGACGACGGCCTGTGCCCGGACGTCCGGGTCGCTGTCGGTTGCACGGATGTACACCTCTGCGGCGGGTGGCACGCGTGATCATCCTCCTTCTTCTCGCCGGGGCTGTTGCTTCCGGATCCTCGGCAATTATTACGCGATTCTTCGTCAAAACGGCGTGTGGTCGGCGTCGTCGACGGAGAGTCGTGTGCTGTCCCCTCCCGCCCTCGGGGGAGCGGTTGCCACCCTCGGGGGAGCGGTCAAGCGCTCTGCTAGCAGAGCCACTTGAGCCAGTCGGCCTGTGTCGTGTCGTCCGGTGAAGCGGGGGATGTGCCGGGAAGCGGTCGCGGAGTGCTCTGCTGTGTGCGAGTCGGTGTGCGAGTCGGTGTGCCGGCAGGGCTTCGGTGGATCCTCAGGCAGGACAGGCCGTTCCCACCTGCTGTGAGGCCTGCGGCGGAGCCGTGTGGCAGCCACAGCAGCGTTCCCTCGGCCAGATGTTGCGGCCCGTCCGCGGTGGGGACGGTGGCGTCTCCGGCCAGGATCAGCAGGAGAACGTCCGGGTCCTCTTCGGTGTGGGTGTTCACGTGTTGCCCAGGCAGCAGGTGGGTGATGCCGGCGTCGAGTTCGCGGCCGGGTGCGGCCAGTCTCCACAGTTCTCCGGCCGGTGCCGCGGCGAGGACGGTGAGGGCCCGCGTGTCGCACAGCAGACTCGGTGCGGGCGTGGCCCAAGTACGGTCGGAAGGAGGACTGTTGATGCCGGTCGTGGTGGTGGGTGCGTCAGTCATCAGGAGTGACCCGTCCGCTGCGGTGCTGGTCGAGGCGTTCGACGTCGATGAGAGTCGTGAAGTTCGCGGCCAGGACGGCGAGTTTGCCGCCTGACAGTTCGGCCAGGGCGGGTAGGAGCACGGTCTGCTCAACCGCGAGGTGGGTGGTCAGGTGCGCCTCGATGCTCTGGGCGATGGCCTTCGCGCGGTGTGCGTTGTCCATGCTCGCGAGGGTGTCGATGTCCTGGTCCAGTGCGGTCGCGGCGGTGCGCAGGGCTCGGATGAGCAGGCGGGTTTCCGGGGAACCCGCCGCGGGGGTGTACAGGGCCCGGTCGGTGGCGTTCAGGTAGCGGCGTACCGGGCCGGTGCAGAAGTCGGTCAGGGTCGCCAGGGCCGCCTCCCGGGCGTCGGTGCCCAGGTCCAGTTCGGTCAGCAGCGCGACCTTGGGCCGCAGCGCGGCGAGCAGCCGTTGCTGGCCGCCGCGGATCACGGCCCGGGCCTGGATGGCCGGGTCGGTCTCGGTTGCCTGGATGAAGACCTCGGACGTCAGCGTCATGGCTCTGCCCCTTCTCCTGCCTCGCCCCGAACGGACGCGGTCAATTATTACATGTATTATTCGTAGAAACCTCGTGCTGGAAACCTCTGCCGAAGCGAGGAAGAGAGGAGGTGCGCCGATGACCTATGTGATCGCGCAGCCTTGTGTGGATGTGAAGGACAAGGCGTGCGTCGAAGAGTGCCCCGTGGACTGCATCTACGAGGGAGAGCGGTCGCTGTACATCCACCCGGACGAATGTGTGGACTGCGGGGCGTGCGAGCCGGTCTGCCCGGTCGAGGCGATCTTCTACGAGGAGGACGTACCGGCCGAGTGGAGTGAGTACACCCGGGCGAACGTCGAGTTCTTCGACTCTCTCGGGTCTCCCGGCGGTGCGGCCAAGCTGGGGTTGATCGAGCGCGACCATCCGCTCATCGCCGCTCTGCCGCCGCAGGGAGAGTGAGAGCGCCGAAATCCGCCCAGCGGGCCGGGACGGTTCGCCGACCCGGCACCCGCCCGGCCCGCTGGGGCGCACAGTCGCCGCGCAGTGGCCGCGCAGTCCCGCCCGCTCCGCACGCCGTATGACCCGCATGCCGAAGGCCGCATCACCCTTACCGAAGAAGGAATCTCATGCACGTCGCCGAGATCGCTACCTCCCCGCGCCGCCGCGCGCCCGTGCCCGGTGGACCGACCGCGGCCCTGCTCACCACTGAGGAGATCTCCGACCAGGTCGCCGTCCTCCACGTGGAACTGGCCGCGGGCACCACCATGGCCGAACACGAGCACGGCGCCTCACAGGTCGTGCTGATCCCCGTGGCCGGGGCCGTCGAGGTGCACCACGAAGGCCGGGTCTGGACCCTGACGGCCGGTACAGCCGCCGCCCACATCGGAGTCGGCGAGCGCGTCAGCCTGGCCAACCCCGGTGCGGAGCCCGCCTCGCTCATGGTCGTAGTCTCGCCACCGGAGTTCGCGGACCGGCTGGCATCTTGGCCGCAGGCCTGATCCACCACACCCCGACAGCCGTCCTTCGGTACGACAGAGAGGCCACGCATCGATGAACACCATGGCGGCCGCGACCGCGGGGGCGGTCACCTTCCTCTGGCTCGGAATGGTGCTGGCGATCTCCTTCCTGGAGGCGCCGCTGAAGTTCCGCGCCCCCGGGGTGACCATCCCCATCGGGCTGGGTATCGGCCGCCTGGTCTTCCGTGCGCTGAACCTCGTCGAGGCCGTCCTGGCCGCCGTCGTCGTCGCGGCCGTGGCCGTCGGCGGCCCGCCCACAGCCGTCGTGGTGCTCACCGCCGTCGTGGCGGTGCTGCTCGCCGTGCAGTTGGGGGTGGTCCGCCCGCGGTTGAACCGCAGGTCGGACAAGGTTCTTGCCGGGGAGGACCTGCCCCGCTCGCGCGGGCACGTGTACTACGTGGCCTTCGAGATCGCCAAGGTCATCACCCTGACGGTGCTGGGGATCAGCCTGCTGGCGCAGTAGCCCGCCCGCATGGTCGGCCCTCCCGTGCCGGGGCCCTCTCCCGGGGCGGCGCGCCGCTGTGGCCTGCTTCCGACCAGGCGAGCGCGTAGTGTGACAAGGCAGGGCGACATGATGACGGTGCCCGACGGCGCCAGGAGGAAGCACCATGGCGCACAACCCGTGGCTCCAGCAGGGACGGGGCCAGGCCCGGGACGGCGTGGCCGCGCGGCCGCCGCAGCGTGCTCTGGATCGGTACCAGCTGCGGCACCTGCTGGACGGTGTCGTGGCCGTCAGCGTCAATCTGGACACCCGCACCGTGCTGCAGCGCATCGTGGAAGCGGCCACCGACCTTCTCGGCGCGCGCTACGGGGCACTGGGTGTGCTCTCCGAAAGCGGCCAGGTCACCGACCTGATCACCGTGGGCATCGACGACCCGCAGCTGTGCGCCGCCTTGGGCCTGCCGCAGGGCCATGGCCTGCTGCACACCATGCTGGACGACCGGGAGCCGTTGCGGGTGGCGGAGGTGGACGAGGACCCTCGTTCGGCCGGCTTTCCGTCCGGACATCCGGTCATGCGGACCCTGATGGGCGTTCCGCTCATGGTGCGCGGCACGCTCTACGGTGACCTCTACGTCGCCGACAAGATGGACGGTACGCCCTTCGATGACGACGACGAGGGCCTGCTGACGGCGTTGGCGAGCGCCGCCGGTGTCAGCCTCGAGAACGCCCGCCTGTACGAGCGCCTCAAACGCGCCGCCGAGCACTTCCAGCGCCGTATGCTGCCCGTCATTCCCGACCTGGCGCCACTTGAGGCCGCCGCCCGTTATGAACCCGCCTCCGAACTGCTCAGACTGGGCGGGGACTGGTACGACGCCATGGTCCTGCCCGACGGTGCCACCTGTGTGGTGGTGGGCGACGTGACCGGCCACGACGTGGAGGCCGCCCCGCTGATGGGGCAGATCCGCAGCATGCTGCGGGCGGTCGCCCTCGACCGCTGCGGGCCGCCCGGCCTGGTCGTGTCCCGACTCGACCACGCCCTGATGATGTTCGAGGACCCGCCCACGGCCACCCTGGTGTTCGGGCGCATCGAGCGTGGCCGTGGAGAGGGCGAGGGGTACACCTTCGGCTGGAGCAACGCCGGGCATCCGCCGCCGCTGCTGGTCGGTGCGGACGGGAGCACGCGCTACCTGGCGCCCGCCCGGCACGGGATCCCGGTGGGTATCGATGCGTCCGTCCCCCGGTTCAGCCACGAACACCCCTTCCCGCCGGGCAACACCCTGCTGCTGTTCACCGACGGGCTGGTCGAGCGCCGCGACCAGGACATCGACACCGGACTGAGCGACCTGGCCGAACAGGCCGCCCGCCTGGCCAGGGCCCCGCTGGAGGACCTGTGCGACGCTCTGATCAGCCGAAGCCCAAAGGTGTTCGACGACGATGTGGCCGTGCTTGCCCTGCGCACCCCCCCTGGACGGCTCGACACGGTGACAGATACGCCCCCGGCTTGCTGACGCCGACGGGCAGGCCGGGTAGGCCGCGGCTCCCGCTTTCCGAGGTCCAGGGACCGTGCTGGGGCGGAGGTGTTCGACCGATGGCCGGATGGACGAACAGGGCCCCGGCGGTGGCGCTGTGCGGGCCGGCGTCGGCCGGCGCATGACCAACGCGGGCACGTAGTGGCGAGCACGGTCACCGCGCCGCCGGACGGGTCGTTCTCCTTCACCCTGTCGCCCGGGTCGTACCGCATCACCGAGGACATCCTCGGCATCGGCCGGCAGGCAGAGGCGCACGCCGGCTCGACGGCCTCGGCGACACCGATCATTCCCAGCGCGCACTGAATCCGACGCCCGGACGGCACGCCCTTCGGCCGAGGGGATGGAGTTCCTTCGGCATATGAGTGGCTCCCGCCGTGCCCGTGCCGCTCCTGCCGTGGACCTGTGGACCCGTGGACTCGCGGCCACGCTGCTGATCGCTCGCATCTCTCGACGAGGGGATTCGCACGTGGACGCCGTTCCACCTTCGCCCACGCCCGGGCGGTCACCTTCCGTGCTCAGAAATGCACTCATCGCTGCCTGCACGGCTGAGCGTCGCTTCGGTGAACCTGCCCGTCCGGGCCCGGGCCGCCACTCAGCCGCCGGTGCCTTCGGCATCCGAACAGCAATACCTCAGCAGCATCCCGCCGGATCTCACCGTCCCTCACGGAACCGCACGCCCGCGGTCGGTGCGCCCGCGGCAACTCCCCGGGGCCGTGGGGGCGTTCGTCATCGACGTGGACGCTTCCGCCACCACGGGCACGGGCGGTGGCCGCGGCGAACCGTCCATCGCGATCAACCCGGCCAACCCCGACGAGATCGCGATCACCCACAACTGCGGCTCCACGGCGACGAACGACTTCTCGGTCTCCGTCAGCCCGGCTTCCGCCGGCGTGACCGCCGGGGCGTCGGCGACCACCACGGTGTCGACGGCGGTGACGTCCGGTACGGCTCAGTCGGTGAGCCTGTCGGCGTCCGGCCTGCCCAGCGGGGCGACCGCCACCTGCAACCCGACCTCGGTCACCGCGGGCAACTCATCCACGCTGACCGTGGCCACGTCATCCTCGACGCCTGCGGGGACGTGCAACATCACCGTCACCGGCACGGGCTCCTCGGCCACGCACACCGCCACCTACACCCTGACGGTCAGCTCCGGCAGCGGCGGCGGGATCACCAACGGCGGCTTCGAGGCGGGCAGTCTGACCGGCTGGACCTCGGCGGGCACCACGACGGTGGTGAACTCCGGGGCGCACAGCGGCACCTACGCGGCCCGGGTCGGCGGCACCTCACCGACCAACGGCGACTCGTCGATCGCCCAGACCTTCACGGCGCCGTCCGGGATCAGCACGCTCGGCCTCTACTACACGTGACCTGCCCGGACACGGTCACCTACGACTGGGCCACGGCCACGCTAAAGGACAACACCACGGGCACGACCACCACGGTGCTCACCAAGACCTGTGTGTCGTCCTCCGGCTGGGTCAAGAAGACCGCGTCGGTCACCGCCGGGCACAGCTACACGCTCACGCTCATCAGCCACGACGACAACTACACGGGTGACGCCACGTGCACCCACTACGACGACGTGACCGTGTCCTGACCCGCGTCAGGACAGAGGTCGGTTCCCAAGCGTCGTCCTCGGGGTGGATCGCCGAGCCTCCTTCGGCGGTCCACCCCCTCTCAGACGCCCCGCCCGGGGCGCACCCCCCTCGACGACAAGGGGTCTTCTCATGTCGCGCACCGTATTACGTAGATCCGTCGCAACCGCCACCACCGTCCTCGTCTCCTTGGGCGGCCTTCTGCTCACCTCGCATCAGGCGCTCGCCGACGTCGGCAAGGGTGGCTTCGAGTCCGGCAGCCTGACCGGCTGGACGAGCACAGGCTCCACCTCCGTGGTCAACTCCGGTGCACACAGCGGAACTTACGCCGCCCACGTCGGCGGGACGTCGACCAACGGCGACTCGTCGATCGCCCAGACCTTCACCGCGCCGACCGGCGCCGGCCCGCTGTCGTTCTGGTACAGCGTCACCTGCCCGGACACGGTCACCTACGACTGGGCCACGGCCACCCTCCCCCACACCACCGCCGGCACGACGACCACCGTGCTGGCCAAGACGTGCACCAGCGGCCTGGGCTGGAAGCAGGCCACGTCGCCCGTGACCGCCGGACACAGCTACACCCTCAAACTCGTCAGCCACGACGACAACTACACCGGCGACGCCACCTACACGCTCTACGACGACGTCGCCTTCACCACCGCCACCCCGCCGCCCGGCTGCCGCCGGGCACCTACACCATCCGCCCCGCGATCGTCATCCCCTTCGACTCCGGCATCCGCTGAAGCCCGTGACAGGGGCGGCGCTGACACCGCCGCATCCGGCATCGCATCGCGAAGTCTCAGTCGGCACTCCCGGCATGGGGCAGGGCCAGGCCATGGTCGTAGGCGAAGATCACGGCCTGGATGCGGTCGCGTGCGCCGATCTTGGCCAGCACCCGTCCGACGTGAGTCTTCACGGTGGACTCGGACAGGACGAAGTGCGAGGCGATCTCGTTGTTGGTCCAGCCCTTGCCGATGGCGACGAGGATCTCGCGTTCCCGGTCGGTGAGGCTGCCCAGTCTCGGATCCTCGGTGAGGCCACCCGAACGGGGCACCAGTTGGGCGAACTCGTGCAGCAGGCGGCGGGTGAGCGCGGGAGCGATCACGGCATCGCCGACGGAAACGGCACGGATGCCGGAGAGAAGCTCTTCCGGGCGGGCGTCCTTGAGGAGGAAGCCGCTCGCTCCGGCGCGCAGGGCGGCGTGGACGTATTCGTCGAGGTCGAACGTGGTGAGCACGAGGACGCGGGACCGGTCGCCCGCGGCGGTGATGCGGCGGGTGGCCTCGATACCGTCCATGCCGGGCATGCGGACGTCCATGAGGACGACGTCGGGGCGGAGTTCGGCCGCCATACGGACCGCCTCCGCGCCATGGGCGGCCTCACCGACGACCTCTGTCTCGGGGACCGAGTTGAGCAGCATGCGGAAGCCGTAACGCTGCAGCGGCTGGTCGTCCACGATGAGTACGGTGGTCACTGAGCACCGCCCGGGGACACGAGGTTGAGGGTGGCCCGTACTGCCCATCCGCGGCCGGCGGGACCCGCGCTCAGGGTCCCGCGGTAGAGAGCCGTACGTTCTCGCATGCCCACCAGACCGTGTCCTTCCTCGTTCGCCGGACCAGGACGCATGGCCCTCGCATCGGCCGGACCGGTGTCCTGAACCCTGACGGTCAGGTCAGTGTCCTCGACGACGATCGACAGGTTCACCCGGGTGCCGGCTCCGGAGTGCTTGAGCGTGTTCGTCAGGGCTTCCTGAACGATGCGGTAGACCGTCAGCTGTACCCCGCTGTCGAGAGCGTCCACGTCCCCGGCGGTCCGGTAGACGACCGACAGGCCCGCGGCGCGCACCCCTTCGCAGAGCGCGTCGATGTCCGTGAGGCCGGGTTGCGGGCTGAGCTCGGGTCCGTCCTGCGGGCCGTCCGACGCCTCCCGCAGGACGCTGAGTACGCGTCTCAGTTCGCCGAGGGCCTGCCGACCCGTGTCGCCGACGAGGAGAAGGGCTTCCCTGCCCCGCTCCGGAGCGACGGCGGTGGCGTAGGCCCCCGCGTCGGCGAGGGTGATGATGACGGACAGGTTGTGGCCCACGATGTCGTGCATTTCGCGGGCCACCCGGGCTCGTTCGGCCGCGGCGGCGAGTCGGCTGCGCTGGTCGCGTTCGATCTCCAGACGGGCCGCCCGGTCCCGAAGCCCCGCGAGCTGGGCTCGGCGAATGCGTACCATCAGGCCGAGCGCGAGGGCCGCGGTTGCCGTGCTCAGGAGGAAGAACAGTGCGTCCCAGACCGGGACAGCCACCGACACCCGCACCGCGACCAGCACCATCGCCCCTGCCATGACCCCGCAGGCCCAGGGCAGCTGCCGCATCCGTCCATGCAGGGCGAGACTGTACAAGGCGATGAACAGGGAGATGTCCGCGCGCAGCGCGGCACCCAGCGACCACTGGAGGACGAACACGGTCGTTACGGCGCCGAAGGCGACCGCCGGTGCGCGGCGGCGCCACAACAAGGGCACTACGAGCCCGGTCTGCAGCACCAGCATCCCCACGACGGGAAGCCGGGTGAACGCGAGGCGGAAGCGCCGCGGGCCGTCGCCGTCACCGCTGACGGTGTGCAGCAGGTCCGGCAAGCAGAACATCAGGAAGACCAGTGCCACCACCGCGGTGTCCAGCACCCACGGATGTGCCAGGTCCGCCTGCCGCAGCCGCTGGCCGGCCCGGGACAGGCGGGCGACCAGCGGTCCCATCCCGTCGAGGTCTTCGACGGGCGCGGTGGCTTCGGAGGCCGTGGTGGCCTCCGAAGCCGCGGTGGTCGTGGTGGTCATCTGATCATCATGCAGGGCGTCAGGCGTCGCTGCGCAGCAGCCTGTATGCCGCCCCGGACAGTGCCAGCGCGGTCCAGCCGAGGAAGACCAACAGACCGGACCCAGGGGACAGGCTGGTGGCGTCGTGAGTCAGCGCGAACATCGATTCGCCCGCGTTGCTCGGCAGATAGGGGCTGATGTCGTCCTGCCATGAGCTGGGCAACAGGGAGACCAGTCCGGGGATCAGCATCAGCGTGGCGACCAGTACCGAGATGCCGCCGGCCACCGAGCGCAGCAGAGCGCCCAAGGCCGTGCCGATCACGCCGACCAGACCGAGGTAGAGCCCGGCTCCCAGCAGGCTCCGTACGACTCCGGCATGTGAGAAGTCCATGGCCGCGGGCGTGCCGGAGACGATCCGGCTGCCGAACAGGAAGGCGGCGAACACGCCGAGCGTGCCGGTGACCAGCGCCACCAGGCCGAACACGGCCGCCTTCGACCACAGCACCGGGAGCCGGCGTGGCACCGCCGCCAGGGTGGATCGGATCATGCCGGTCGAATACTCACCCGCTGTGATCAGCACGCCGAGGACACCCAGGGCCAGCTGGGTGAAGTTCGTACCGAAGAGCGACAGGCTCACGGCGGTCGAACGAGCGAAGTCCCGGTCCATGTGGCTGGAGCCGATCCCGGACTTGTAGCGGCTCGCGGCGATCAGCCCGAACGCGACGAGGAACAGCAGCCCGAGTCCCAGCGTGATCCAGGTCGACCGCAGGGTCCAGAGTTTGGCCCACTCCGAGGCGAGCACACGCCGTCCGGTCACCCGGTAGGCGGGGCGAGCGGTCGCGGTCGGAGGCGCTTCCGGGGCCGTGGTGAGGGTGCTCATGCCGGCCTCCCGAGGGCCTCGACGGTCTCGGCGCCGGTCGTGGAGCCGTGGTACTCCACGGCATCCCTGGTCAGATTCATGAACGCCTCCTCGAGCGGCACCTGGCGCGTGCTCAGTTCGAACAGCGCGATCCCGTGCTCGGCGGCCTTCAGGCCGATCTCGCGCGCGGTCAGCCCGGTGACCTGCAACTCCTCTGAACCGATGTGCCCCGTGATGTCGACGCCCGGCCCCGCCAGGATGTCCCTCAACCGCGCCGGGTCCTGCGTGGCCACCCGCACGGTGTCGCCGCCCGCCTCGCGGACCAGGTCCCGTACGGTCGTATCGGCCAGCAGCCGGCCGCGCCCGACGATGATCAGGTGGTCCGCCACCAGCGCGACCTCGCTCATCAGATGCGACGACACGAACACCGTGCGTCCGTCCTCGGCGAGCGACGTCAGCAGGTTGCGGATCCAGAGCACTCCTTCGGGATCCAGCCCGTTGACGGGTTCGTCCAGCATCACCGTCTGCGGGTCGCCCAGGAGTGCCGCGGCTATGCCGAGCCGCTGGCCCATTCCCAGGGAGAAGGCGCCGGCGCGCTTCTTGGCCATGCTGCCGAGCCCGGCAAGGTCGATGACTTCGTCCACTCGGCGGCGTGGGATGCCATGGGTCAGCGCCAGTGCCCTGAGGTGGTTGTAGGCCGAACGGCCGGGGTGAATCGACTTGGCCTCCAGCAGCGCGCCGACCTCCTGCAGCGGCGCACGGTGCCGGGCGTAGCGTTGGCCGTTCACCGTGACGGAGCCGCTCGTGGGAGCGTCCAGCCCGACGATCATGCGCATCGTGGTGGACTTGCCCGCTCCGTTGGGGCCCAGAAAGCCGGTCACCGTGCCCGGTTTCACGACAAATTCCAGGCCGTCGACGGCTGTCTTCTCCCCGTACCTCTTGGTCAGCTGCCGTGCGTCGATCATTGGCGCTCTTTCTCTCGGGCTCGGCGTCCGTCGGGTCCGACGCCACACCCACAACCTAAGCTCGGCATCGCCCGGATCGGTGGTACCGGAGGCTGAACCCGGGCGCTTTGGTGGTACCGCGGTACTACGCCACGCCGAGCCGGCATCGGGGGCGGGGTGAGACATGCCAAAGCCCACGCCTATCACTGGCTCAACCAGCCTGACCAGGGATTTCGTCAAGGCGTTCAGGTTGCGGTCAGACTGCGGGCAGGGTTTTGAAACTCATGTATTAGAGGCCTCAAAACAATGGCAAAGGCACCTGTGGCACCGGGACTTCACCGTGTCATCGTGCGCGTCATGACCACAGAGCACCTTCTCGATGACCGCCCCCTCGCCTCCCTCCGTGCCATGGCCAACAAGGTGCCGGAAGTGACCGTCTACTTCTGGATCACCAAAGTGCTGACCACGGGCATGGGCGAGACGGCGTCGGACTTGCTGGCCCGTCTGCTCGGCCCGGTACCAGCGGTCGCGCTCGGTGGTCTGGCCCTCGTGGTCTCCCTGGCCGTTCAGCTCACCGTCCGCCGGTACGTCGCATGGGTCTACTGGACCGCCGTCGTCATGGTCAGCGTGTTCGGCACGATGGCGGCCGACGTCCTGCACATCGGCCTCGGCATCTCCTACACGGTGTCCACACCGCTCTTCCTCACCGCGCTGGTCGCCGTATTCGCCCTTTGGTACGCCAGTGAGCGCACCCTGTCGATCCTCAGCATCCGCACCCGTCGCCGCGAGGCCTTCTACTGGGCGGCCGTTCTCGCCACGTTCGCCCTCGGTACGGCGGCCGGCGACCTGACGGCCACCGTCGGCTTCGGATACCTCGGCTCTGTCGCCCTCTTCGCCGCCGCGATCTGCGTGCCCGCGGTTGCCCATCGCTTCGCCGGCCTGAACGCCGTGACCGCTTTCTGGACCGCCTACGTGATCACCCGTCCCCTCGGCGCCTCCCTTGCCGACTGGATGGCCCTCGGCCACGCCCGGGGCGGGCTCGGACTGGGGCTGGGTCCGGTGACCCTCGCCTGGACGGTGGCGATCGTGTGCTTCGTGGGTTACCTGGCCATCTCCCGTGAGGACGTGTCGGGTGGCCAGGCGGTCTGACGGCCAGGGCTGAGCGATGGGCGGCGCGCGTCGTGAGCCGGCTGTGTTGGGCCGATCCGTTGACCGCCGACGTCTCATCCGCGCTCGCGGAGGTACGCCTCCAGCTCGGCGGCCCCGGCCAGCAGCGCACGCCCCCGGGCGGACAGCCGGCCGCGCCAGTCGCCCAGTGCGGCCTCCAGCGGTTCCAGCCCGCCGGCCGCGTGCACCTGGGCGATCAGCGGGGCGATCTGCTCCAGCAGGTAGCCGCCGCGCCTGAGTTGGTGGGCCAGCCGGGCGTCCCGCACGTCGGACTCGTCGTAGACGCGGTACCCGGTCAGCGGGTCGCGGCGCGGGCGCACCAGTCCGGCACGCTCCCATTTGCGCAGCGTCGCGGGTCGGATTCCGAGCTTCTCCGCCAGCGGCCCGATGAACGTGCCGTCGGGCCCGGACGGGGTGTCGGGGTGGGACGCCGTGGTGGGCTCCAGATCGCGTAGAGCGCGTTCCACGGCCTGGAGGGTCCGGCGGTCGTCAAGAAGCTGGGCGTGGCTCTCGTCGATGAGACGGAACGCCTCGTCGACCGCACCCTCGTTCACCGCCCGCATGATCGACGTCGCCGTCGGGTGACCATGGCCGGGCACCAGGGCGAGAAAGGCGCGCAGGGCTCGCGCGTGCAGCGGCGTATAGGTGCGGTAGCCGTGGGGTGTGCGACCGGCGGCAGGAAGGATGCCGGCCTCCTCGTAGTTCCTGACCGCCTGCGTGGACAGACCGTGCCCGCGCGCCAGATCAACCGGCCTCAGCCGCTCGCCGCTTTGAAGGTTTGGCCCCAGGTTTCGCCCCATGGACCGACGATATCGCGGCAAAGTTTCAACCGAAGGTTCAACGATACCGTTGAAGGCATGGCTACCGACATCAAGGACACCGTCCAGGCCGTGGAGGCTGCCGCCATCATGAGGCTGCTCCCGGCCCGGCCCCGGCTGCTCGCCCTGGGCGAGCCCACCCACGGCGAGGACACGCTGCTCGAGCTGCGCAACGACCTCGTCCGGCAGCTCGTCGAGCAGGAGGGCTACCGGACGATCGCGATCGAGAGCGACTGCATGAAGGGCCTGGTCGTGGACGACTACGTCACCTCGGGCACGGGCACCCTCGACGAGGTCATGGAGCACGGATTCGGTCATGGCTGGGGCACCTTTGCGGCCAACCGCGAACTCGTGCGCTGGATGCGCGCCCACAACGACGGCCGGCCCGCGTCCGAACGGCTCCGCTTCGCCGGTTTCGACGGCCCGCTGGAAATCACCGGCGCCGCGAGCCCCCGGCAGGCCCTCACCGCACTCCACCGCTACCTCTCGGGCCAGGTGAAGGCGGACCTGCTCCCCGGCACGGCGGAAACACTCCACCTCCTGCTCGGCACCGACGACCGGTGGACCGATCCCGCCGCGATGATGGACCCGGCCCAGTCCGTGGGGCGGTCGGCCGAGGCCGGTCAGCTGCGGCTGCTCGCCGACGACCTGGTGGCGCTGCTCGACGAACAGACGCCACACCTCATCGCGGCAACCTCGCGGGACGACTGGGACCGGGCACGCCTGTACGGGCGCACCGCCACCGGCCTGCTGCGCTACCACTACTGGATGGCCGACACCTCACCGGCGCGCATGACCCGGCTGGTGGGCGTGCGGGACCAGATGATGGCCCACAATCTCCTCGCCCTCGCCGAACGGGGCCCGGCACTCATCCACGCCCACAACTCCCACCTCCAGCGCGTGAAGAGCTCGATGCAGATGTGGGAGGGGCCGGTGGAGTGGTGGAGCGCCGGTGCGATGGTGAGCGCCCGGCTCGGCGAGGAGTACGCCTTCGTGGCGACGGCCCTCGGCACCATCCGGCACCAGGGCGTGGACACGCCACCGCCGGACACCGTCGAGGGACTCCTGTACGCGCTCCCGGAGGACCGCTACGTCATCGACGCCCCGCGGCTGGCCACCGTCCTCGGCGACACGCGCCCCGCACCCCGCGTATCCCCTTGGTTCGGCTACGCCCCGCTCGACCCGGCACACCTGGCGGACAGCGATGCGATCGTGTTCGTCAAGGACGTCCCACAGATCTAGCCCTACTGCTTCGGCTCGTCAGGGAGATCCTTCACCGCCGTCGGCGACCCGTCGGCTGACAACCCGGTAGGTGATGGGTGCTCCATGACGGGAGGGTGCTGAGCTCTCGGTCGTTGGACAGATCGAGCGTGAGTGTGTTGAGGCAGGCCTGGGCGTCGATGTAGGCGATGACCAGTCGGTCCCGGCTGTCGAGGGAGACGGCGGGAGCGTGGACGAACGGGCCACCGCCGAGCGGCGTCCACTCCTGCCGTATCGGGCTGCCGTCGAGGGACTGAACGCAGAGGCTGAGCCCGTGTTCGTCGGTGCGTTGAACCAGGGCCGCTGCTTTCCCCGCGGCCAGTACGGCGTGGGCGAGGGGACCGAAGCCAGGAGTGGTGGTGGCGATGTCCGGTTGCGTGTTCCATGTGCCGTTC
Source organism: Streptomyces sp. HUAS 15-9 (assembly GCF_025642155.1). NCBI lineage: Bacteria > Bacillati > Actinomycetota > Actinomycetes > Kitasatosporales > Streptomycetaceae > Streptomyces > Streptomyces qianjiangensis. The sequence continues at coordinate 8,652,983 of NZ_CP106798.1, forward strand.
GGACGGTCTTGACGGTTGGCGACGAGCCACCCGGTCCCGGGCTGCCTGGAGTACATCAGGAGGCTGCCGTCCGGCTGCTCGATGAGGGTCACGGGAGCGGCGGGCTGGGCGAGTTGGGTGCCGTAGTCGCGTGCGAAGGCCCCGCCGGGGGTGGTTTGGTACCAACGCAGGAGGCCCATGCCGCTCGTGCTGCTGGTGGCATAGAACTCGACGGTGCCCTCGCTCCTGGCGATGGCGGCGATGCCTTCCAGAACACTGCCTTTCAGGTCACTCCAGGGCTCCCATCCCTTCTCGGTCAGAAGACGAGAACTGAGCCCGCTACCGAAATTACGCACTGCGATCTGAACGCCGTCACCAGAGGCAACGATTACTGGCATGCCCAAGGCCCGACGGTGTGGTTCATGTTGGGCCGATGTGCCGTACGGGCTGCCGAGGTCGCTCCAGGTACCGAACTCGCCGGTCACAGGGTCCTCGGCGATGTGCAGGAAGTTGCGCTGATGCTGTTCGGGGGAGGGACCCACCGCAGCCCTGACCGCGATGACGTGGACGCGGCCGCCGGCGTCGCGTGTCGCGTCGAGACCCGCGACGACGCGACCGCCGCCGGCCGGCACTTGGCCCAGTGGTGCCGGTCCCGACCACGTGTCACCGCCAGGCTGGTCCTGGGTCCACATGACCGGTCGGCCGCCGAGCACGGCGAAGGAGGCGAGGCGTCCGTCGGACCGCAGCTGGAGCCAGTTGGTGCCGGAACGCCAGCGATGGTTCGTGCTCTGCCCGTAGAAGCGGTTGTACGCACGGTTGCCGAGCGGCCTGTCCCCGCACAGGCCCGGGGGCTGCTCGCAGTCATGGCCGTCCTCGCCGCCGTAGACCGCCAGGTAGGAGAACTTACGGGCGGCCTGCTGGGGGCTGAGATTGCGGGGGCGCAGCTTGTTGCAGTACCCCACGTAGCTTTCGACCACGGCTGGCCGTTGTCGGCCGGTTCGCTCGTACTTCTCGAGCGCCGCCATGGCGAAGAGGGCCGCAGCCGTGTGGTCGGAGTTGTCGCAATAGGCGATGCCACCCGTCTTCTTGTCGATCACGGTCCACTGAGGGTCAGGGTTCATGATGCGAACGACAGCGGGGGAATAACCCTGCAGAATCTCGGTGAGTGTGCCGATGAGGGCATCGCGGGTCAGCGACTGCCCGTCGCATCGGGAAGGGATGGGGCTGGATGTCGGGCGCAGTGTCGCCAGCTTCTTACTGGTCTGCTGCCACAGATCGAGAAGGTTCCCGTTCTGCGCGCCCCGGCCGGTGCGCAGGTTGAGGAAGACGAGCGTGATGCGGCCCTCGTCAAGGTGGTTGATCTCCGCTGTGACTCCCCGGATCTTCATGGCGGAGCGCTGCCAGGCGGCCCGGCGGCTGCCGGTGACCATGAACGCGTAGGCGGCCCGGATTCCATGCTGGCGGGCGGCCGTGTAGGCGGGGAAATCAGGCGTGGCGGTCTTGCGGGCGGCGTCGTCCATGGCGAGATTGATGCCGTCGGCTTCTCCCGTCGTCAGGTAGACGTTGACCTGGGGTACTCCGGAGCGCACGGACTGCCACAGATCTGGCGTCATGAAGTACAGGTCGTCGTCCGTGTGGGCACAGATCTGTACGTGGGGCGCCGGGACCGTGGAGGTGTGCTTGCCTGACGACGCGACAGCGGAAAAGGGATTCAGCAGACGCATGGTGTGGAGACCTTCCTGGTGATGATGCTGATGAGGACCATGCAAGGACGCGTGTACAGGGATCCGGGGGCGGCCTGCATGGCGCCGATCAGAGTTGGGCAAGGCCTCGCTTCAGGCGGCGTCCGAGAGGACGCTCGACGTATCGGTGCACCAGCCAGGCAAGAATCAGCATGGCCGCGACCACCAGACACAGCAGCGCGCCGGACGGCGTGTGGGGAGACAACAGGCTGAACAGTTCCCGGCCGATGTCCTGATGCAGCAGGTACACCGGATAGGTGAGGGCGCCCGCGCCGGTGAGCCAGCGCCACGACATCCAGGAGAGTTTCGTCGTGGCGACGAGCGTCATGACCCCGAAGCTCGCCGCAATGATGAGGATCACCGGCCAGGACGGCACCGTATGACCCATGTACGTGCCCGTGTTCTTCCATGTGCTCAGCGCGAAGGGGAGCGACGCGCAGAAGCACAGCAGGACGATGCCGGACAGCATCAGATTCGGGCGGTACCGGTGCATGAGATAGAGCGCCATGCCGGCGATGAAGTACCAACTGCTGTCAGGCATGAGCAGGAGCCGTACCGGGTCGTTCACCGGTGCCCGCGCGTAGAGTGCGCTCGCCGCTGCCCAGACGCAGCAGAAGAGCAGGACACGGCGGTACGTCAGTCCCCACCAGGCGACGACGGCGAACAGCAGATAGAACCTCAGCTCCACGAACAGCGTCCAGTACGCGCCGTCCACATGGGGGACACCGAGGGCCTCTTGAAGCATCGTCAGATTGGTCAGGACATCGCTCCACGCAAGTGGCTGCGCGCCACCGGGGATTGCGGCGACGGTGACCGTGGTGGCGACGACCGCGAACCAGTACGCCGGATAGAGCCTCACCACACGCGAGACGAAGAACTCCCGCAGCGACTTGCCCCAGCAGCTCATGCAGATGACAAAGCCACTGATCAGGAAGAAGAGTTGGACACCAAGCCAGCCGTATGCGGCAACAGGGAAGGCCGATGGGAAGATCGCCTTCACGTCTGTGTGCCAGCCGCCGCCCCGGGCCAGGTAGTGATAGGCCATCACGGCGAGCGCGGCGATGAGTCGCAGCGCGTCCAACACATGGAGTCGATGGGGGCGGTCACCGGCTTGCGTGGCGTCCCTGCTCTCCTGCGGCGGTGCACTGCGCGCGCGGCTGACTTGATCGAACACGGCCTTGTCTCTCCTGTGAGGAATCTGAAGTACGTCGCCGGGGCGCGTGTGCGGTCAGCGCCTTTCGAACCGCGACGGCACGGGAAAGTAGGCGGTGAGGAAGGCACGCAGGACGCGGTCCTGTTCGTCGACCGGGACTTCCGCGTTCGGAGATTCGCCGATGCAGAACACGCTGTGGCTGCGTGTGGCGAGCAGCCGGCTCAGACGGGTGTGGTGATCGTAGCGGCCGGCGTTGATGAATGAGCTGGAGAGGGTGGAGGGGTGTGACCGGCCGGTGAGATAGCTGTAGTGGTGGTGCAGTGAGGAGGGGAGGGACAGGTCCGTCCTCGCCCGGAAGGCGCTGGAGGCGGTGGTGGCGAGCTCGCTCGGGTATGTCTCCTCGATCTCGGTGAGTACGCTGCGTCGCAGCGGGTGGGGGGTGTGCAGAAAGCCCTGTGTCGTGGTCCGTTGGAAGTCCCGCTGGAGCAGGGCCCGGTTGTTCTTGGCGGCGGCGAAGTAGCCCTCGTCCTCAGGCGACAGCGGCACAGGAGGAACCGCGGTGGGTGACCAGAAGAGGCGGGTGTGGCCGTTGCTGGTGAAGAATGACTGCGGGGTGAGGGGGCGGCCAAGGAAGACGTCGTCGTTGAAGTAGAGGAAGTGCTCCGACAAGCCGTCGATGTGGTGGAGTTGGCTCTCGATGGCGTGCGAGTTGAAGGTGGGCAGCCATTCCGCCTTGGTGAAGATCTCCCGGTGGCTGACGACGGTGACGCCGGGCTGGGACGTGTCCAGCCAGTGCGGGACCTGGTCGTCGGTGACGATGTAGATATTGCGGATCCAGGGGGCGTACATGGCCAACGACCGCAGGGAGTAGCGTAGTTCGTCGCGGTTGCGGAACCGCACATCCCCGCTGTCCGCTTCTTCGCCTTCTTCGTCGGCGATACCAGCGGCCTTCCTCGCCATGTCGCGCCGTTCGCGCCACTCGGGGTCCGTGTCGTCGACCCAGGTGTAGACCGCGTCGATGGGGAAGTCGATGTCCCCGACGAGGCGGTCGGTGAATGCCGTCGCGGTGGGATAGTCGCGCTCGCCGACGCGCAGCTGTGCGGTGGGTTTCAGATCGGGCAGACAGGGCCCGACCAGGGTGGATCCCCGGGGAGCCCGGCGCCAGCCGGGCAGTTCCTCGCTCTCGTCGTTCTCGGCCCAGAATTCGACCTGGCAGCCGTACGCCGGGCCATAGCGCAGGGTGCGGCTCTCGGTGGTCACCGGTTTGAAGACGCGCAGGCCCATGACGTCCCCGACCGCACGCAGCCGCTCGGCCAGCACCGCACCGGGCGCCACTCCCTTGGGAGTGATCAGCTCCGCGTAGACCGGTTGGGCGTGGAGCGCGGTGGCGAGCGCGTGCAGAACCTGCTCGCGGTGTTCGATCTCGACGGCGAGGCGATGGGTAGGAGTGCCGTCGCGCACCATGAGGTAGGGGACATCGTGCGCGGTGAGCGCCTCGGCCACGAGCTCGAGATTCCACTCGGCCATGCGTGCCGCGGAGATGTCGTCGCGTACCTCGGCGAGACGGCCGGCGCTTCTGACGAGAGTCCCCGTACGGTCCTTGGCCTGGAGCATGACCTCCCTGGCCTTTTGTTCGTCCGTGGAAGCCGCCAGCACGCTGACGGGGGCGGCGATGTTGAAGTGGCGGCTGCCGCCGGCGGCGACCCGGCGGGCCATGCGGTCCGCGCGGTCCGCGGTACGGGAAGCCGTGGTCCGACGGGCTGTCAGGCGGGTGAAGAGTTCTTCCCACTGAGAAGTGATGCGCTGCGCCGAGAACCGCTCCTGCACACCGGCACGGCCCGCCGCACCGTACGACCGGCGCAGCGCGTCATCGGCCATCAGCGTGGACATCGCTTCGGCCAGGGCTTCCTTGTCCGCCGCGGGCACGAGCAGGCCGTCGATTCCATGGCGGACGATCTCCGCCGGGCCGGTGACGACGTCGTAGGCGATGACGGGCAGGCCGGCAGCCATCATCTCCAGCAGGACCAGGGGGAACGCCTCGTTGCGGGAAGGCAGCACAGCCAGGCCCGCCTTGGCCCACTCGCTCTCCATCTGGGGGGACTGGCCGAGGAGTTGGACGCGGTCGTGGAGGTTCAACCCCTCGATCATCCGGCGGAGACGAACTTGCTGCGGCCCGTCCCCGAAGATACGCATGGTCCATCCGGGGTGCTCGTCGCAGAGGGACCCGAACGCTTCGATGGCATGGTCGAGCTGTTTCTCGGGCGTCATCCGGGCGGCCAGGACGATCGTCTTGTTCGTGAGGTCCGAACGGGGCCGAAAGCCGTCCGGAACGGCATTGGGTATGGCGGCCAGGACCGGTGCGGCGGCGCCGAGGGAGTCGGCGAACCACTCGCTGGTGCGCTCGGTGAGTGAGACGAGCGCGTCGACCGCGGGTGCGTACATCAGCAGTGGTTCGCCGGTGACCCCGCGCAGCTGGGAGGCGCGATGCTCCTGGTGGACGGTGATGACGTCCCAGGGCACCAGCTCCGCCGCGGCGGCGAGAAGAGCCGGGGTCGTGGTGATCAGTACGTCGGTGTCCAGGGTGGAGAGCGCCGCCGTCATCTCGATGTCCGAGAGCCGGTCGAAGGTGGGTTCCCAGTCGGGCTTGATGATCTCGCTGGGGAGCGAGGTGAGGAAACGGCACGTCCCCTCGTCGAGCGTGCCGGCGCGCACCGGCCGGCCGACGCTGCCGGTGCGGTCGACGAGGTAGCGTCGTGACACCCCGCGGCCGGCCTCGAAGAAGGGTTCCTCGAGGGTCTTGAAGACGCTGAGCACTTCCACTTCATGGTGTCGTGCGAGGTGCGCGGCTTGGGTGTAGACAGCCATCTCTGTGCCGCCCATGCCGTCGGCCCAGGTGAGCAGAAAAGTGATCTTCATCGGGTGCGGTCCTCGGGTGTGGGAATGATGGTGCAGCTCACCGCGGCCTTTCCGGCTCCGGAGACATGGGCGTGCACCCGCAACAGCGTGCCGTCGGGCAGCGCGACGGTGCGGAACGGAGTACGGAAGACCTTGCCGGGATGTCTGATGTCGGTCAGCCGTCGACCGATCTTGATCTTCGTACGGCCGTACCGCAGACGCAGGTCCCACAGACGCGCTGTCTTCGCTCCCGCGGACATGGCGGCGAGCGGTACGTCGAACGTGAACCGATCGCCCTGCCACTCGGGGCGGACCGGGACGATGCTGCCCACGGTACGCGGCACCGCTTCAGCCGTGAAGTGCGAGGGCGGGAGACCTGGCGCGATCAGCCGGCCGTGGACGGTGACGCGATCCCATCGCACGGAGAAGCCGGTGAGTTCGGCCTGCCGGCGTGGGGCGACGACCTTGAGCATCACGTGACCCTCGAGGGAGCGCACCAGCCGAAATACCGTGCCCGACCCAGCACTTGGGCAGGACGGGCGGGTGGGGCCGTCCCCGGCGGGCGTGGGTGGCGCCGTCACGGCGAACCGAGCCGTGGAACCCGAGCGGTATGCGACAACGACAGTCAGCCGCCACAGGCCGTCCCCGAGTCTGAGACCCGGCTGCCGCGGATCGTCATGGCGTGGATGGCACAACGCGGTGGTGGCCGTCAGCAGAGTGGATCCGTCCTGCAGGCCCTCCGGATCCAAGGCAATACGGCGTGACTCCGCACGCCGCTCCAGGTGCAGGAACGCGGACGCGAGTTCGTCATGACCGACGGGAGACGGCACAGCCACGTTGAGCGTCCCACCGCCGAGCACCGAGAGGTGAACCGGGCGCAGCGCCGACCGACCACGCCCCGGACCACCGAAGGCGGGAACAGTCCTGATCTGTTCCATGCTGCCACGGGCCCGTCTCACCGTACGGCGGGCCCGCGCCGCAAGGGTCACGGCATGGGACAACAGAGCTTGGTTCATGACACCCGGTTACCTCTGCTTGCGCTTGACGGTGGAACACAAGAGTGGGCACACACTTGTTGGCCAACAGGACCGCTCCCCGACACCGTTCGTTCCCATTCGAGTCTGTGATCCGTGTTACTGCCGCGACAGTGAACCTGCCAGTTTTCGGCGGCATCCTCACCGGGGCGAAGGTCTCTCGCACTGCCGGCGCTATGCCCGGCAGCCCTGGAGAGGACGGGAAAGGTAAGGCTCACCATGGACCCAACCGCCACCGAACAAGAACTGCCGCAGTCGACGCGGTCACCGACTTCCCCTGCCGAACCCCGATCCGTCAACAGCCGCTCAGTCAATGCGGAAGGAGCCGCTCTTGTCAGGGCCTACCGCGCGTTAATGCCACACCGGCTGCGCCGGACCATCGCCCGCCGCTACTCTCCCGAGTCGCGAAGAAAACTCAAGGCATTGGTGAGTGGTGCGTTCGTGACGGCCGTGGTGAGCCGCACGATGCGATCGCTGCTGGCCCTGCTGTGTCGTTCACGGATCGCGGCCACCGGCGCCGTCGTCACGTGGGCCCATGGCCGTGCGCGCATCGCATTCAGAGAGGTGAACCTCGCGCCGCATGTGGCCCGGACCGGCAACCTGTCCAGAGTGACAGCCGCCCTGGAGCAGTCCGGCGTCGACTACTTCTGCATACGCGGTCAGGAGCGGCACTCCGTCATCGTCGCGGTGCCTGAAGGCGACCGGCAGCAGGCCGTGAACTCACTGCGCAAGCTGTGCCATGAGGTTCCGGGGTATCTGGTGCGCCGAGGAGCCCGCGGCCCTCGTATCGTTCCCGCCCACCGGGCGCGCGCGTGGCGGGTGGGTTCGGCTGCGTCGACGCTGAGCCTGTTCTGGTTCTACACCGAGCCCGGTGAACAACTGGTACTGGGGCCCGAACATGCCTGCGAGATCGAGTTCTGGGCGCCGGAAGACGGCATGCTCCGCGCGCCGCGCCGCAACGCGGTCACCGAGTCCCTACCTCTTGACGAGCCCGAAGTGCGGTCTCCCCTTTCGGACTTCACGGCACCGGCCGGGCTCCACGCCACTTCCACCGCAACGGTGCGCACCCGCAAGGCCTTCACAGCACTGCTCCCCGGAGACGTCGCCTTTCCCGTGGACGCGGTCTACACCTGGGTCGACGGCAACGATCCGGCGTGGCTGCGCCGTCGGGCGGCGGTGTCGAGCGCGGGCCTTCATGAGGAGGCGGCCAACGCGGGCCGGTACGCCGACCACGACGAACTGCGGTACTCGCTTCGTTCGCTGTCCATGAATGCCCCGTGGATCCGCAACATCTACATCGTGACCGATGACCAGACGCCAGGGTGGCTGGACACTGCCCAGCCCGGTATCACAGTGGTCAGCCACCGCGACATATTCAGTCGGCAGGAGTACCTTCCCACGTTCAACTCGCATGCCATCGAAAGCCAGCTCCACCACATCGATGGCCTGTCCGAGCAGTTCCTCTACTTCAACGACGACGTCTTCCTGGGGAACGAGGTCCTTCCCGAGGACTTCTTCCTCGCCAACGGCCTCAGCAAGTTCTTCCCTTCACCCGCTCTGGTGCCCCTCGGGCCTCGCCTCGCCGAGGACCCACCGGTTTCCCTCGCGGGCAAGAACAACAGGGCCATCGTCCAGGACCGTTTCGGCAGGCTGCTGGTACAGAAGATGCGTCACGTCCCGCACCCCCTGCGGCGCACCATTCTCGATGAGATCGAAAAGGACTTCCCCGAACAGCATCAGCTGACGGCCAGTACGCGCTTCCGGGGGCCGGACGACCTGGCTGTGCCGTCGTCGCTGTACCACTACTACGCGTTCCACACACAGCGGGCTCTGCCCTCGGAACTCTCCTATGTCTACGTGGATGTGTCGTTGCCCAACTCGGCGAATCGACTCGACCAGTTGCTGCTGAAGCGCGACAAGAAGGTGTTCTGCCTCAACGACACCTGCTCGACGGAGACAGACTTCGACCGGTGCAACCGGCTGCTGAGGTCTTTCCTCGACGCCTACTTCCCCGTGCCGAGCCGATTCGAGAAACGCTCCTGAACCGCCTGCTCCTCCGGCTCCCAGGCCTGGAGCAGGCCGAAGATTCGTCGGTCGCCGTCGAGCTTCAGGGAGTCCACCGGAATGTGGCCGTACAGGGCGAGGACCAGCTCACCGGCCGTGCCCCGGGCGGCGTCGGCCGCGTCCGGGTCCTCACCGGCAGCGGTGGCGGGCGTTGCGCCGGGCGCGGGGAGACGGGTGGTCCGCGCACCGTCGGCGGAGAGCGACAGGCGCCAGGAGCGGCCCTCGGCAGCGTGGTAATCGACGACAGCGGGCTCGTGCGGCCAGGCGCTCGTCGTCGCGCAGCAGGTGGGCAGGAACTCGTCGACACCGTCGAGTGCCACCTCGTCCGGCAGCGGCTGCGCGGCACCCACGGTGATCTGGGCGTCGTAGGTGTGAAGCGCGATCTCCTGGAGCTGGTGCCGGGCGACGGCACCGCAGGTCTGCGGCGACTGCGATGTACCCCACCACGTCCAGCAACCGCGATCCGGGCCGGCCGCCCGCAGTGCGTCCAGAAGGTGCTGCGTCGATCCGGCAACCAGGCCGGCAGAGCTTCGCGCTCCCGAGGCGCAGCCTGGGCGCCCTTTGCCGCGGACTTGGCCGGGGGAGCGGCGGCAGGCCCTGCGGCGACGATGGCGGCCCAGCGGCGGCGCCCCTCGCCCAGGTGCCGCACCAGATCGAACAGCGTCCACTCGGGGCAGGTCGGCACCCGCACGTCGAGACTGGGCGCGGCGGCGACCGCGGCGCGGAAGGCGGTCGACCGTTCGTCGATCAGGCGCAGCAGGTCAGGGCGCTCCAGAGCCTTTCCCACTCCGGTTGTCTGCCACCGTGCTCCGCCGACCGGCACGCGATTTCCTGTCGAGCAGCCCCGTACCGCGTGCAGACCATCGATGGTCGCCCTGCGTGAGCAGTCGCTGATCGTGCGTGCGGTTGTCGTCCCTCGTGCGGCACGGGATGCTGAGGGAGCACGGAGGGAAGCGGTGCCATGGATCGTTTTCCGAATACGGCCAACGTCGATTTCCACAGTCCTTTGGACCTCTCCAAGGCCGCCGTCGCAGTACTGGACGCCGAAGGCCGCATTTCCGGGTGGGGAGCCTCGGCCCAGCGCCTCCTCGGACATTCACCGGAGGACGTGCTCGGAAAGCCCGCCGGCCGGCTGCTGACAGCGGCCCCCGGACAGCGGCTGTCGGCCCTCTGCAGGACGCACAAGCCCCGCAGTACCGTCCTGGACCTGTGCTGCCGGGACGGACGCACCCTGCGTGCGGCCGTGACGTTCAGCCCCCTCGAACACCTGGGTGTCGCCGCGACCGTCGTGGTCGCGGCCGAGTTGGAGGTGCTGCGCGGCTGGGAGGCGCAGCTGGCGATGCTCCAGGGAATGACGACCGAGTCGACCGTGGGCCTGACGATCTTCGACACCGACATGCGCGTCGTCTGGGGGAACGTCTCCACCGATCTGGAGCTCGCGGGGATCGCCCAGTACATCGGCCGGCCGGCCGCGGCCCTCTTTCCCGAAGGCGAATTCATCTCCCGGCACCACCCCCCGGACGAGGACCAGATCATGGAGCACGTCATGTCGACGGGCGAACCGATCATGGGCATGCACTATCGCGGCCGCGCCCCCGCCGACCCGGTGCGCGAACACGTCTGGTCCTGCTCGTACCACCGGCTGGTGGACGCCAGGGGCGAGCTGCTGGGGCTGTTCGAGGAGTCCCTGGACATCACCGACCGCTACCGTGCCCAGGAACGGCTGTCGCTGCTCGTACGGGCGGGAAAGCGCATCGGTGCCTCGCTGGACGTGCGTCGTACGGCCGCGGAGCTCGCCGACGTGGCGGTACCGCAGCTTGCCGACGAGGTGCTGGTGGATCTGCCGCCGGCGGTCATCGAGGGACGGCAGCCGCCGACGGGCTCCGCGCCGGGGCACAGTCTGCTGCGGATGCACGGCAGGACCCCGGAGGAGTTCCGGACCAGTCCCATCTCCTACCCACCGTCGTCACCGCAGGCTCTGAGTCTGGCCACCAGCCGCCCCGTCATCGACGACTCACCACCCGACTCACCACCCGAGGCACTGGGCGAGAGGGGATCGGCCGCCTCGCCCTCCTGCCTCTTCGTCCCGCTCCTCACCCGCGATGCCGTCCTGGGGCTTGCCACCTTCCGGCGCAGCAGCAACCCCGACCCCTTCGGGCCCGAGGAGCAGACGCTCGCCGTGGAACTGGCCGAGCGAGCCGCCGTCGGCATCGACAACGCCCGCCGTTACACCAGTCAGCATGCGGCAGCCCTGGTGCTGCAGCGAAGCCTGCTGCCCCAGCACCTGCCCGAGCAGAGCGCGGTCGACGTGGCGTACCGCTATCTGCCTGCCGACAGCCGCGTGGGCGTGGGCGGCGATTGGTTCGACCTGATCCCGTTGTCGGGTGCCAGAGTGGGCCTGACCGTCGGCGACGTGGTGGGCCACGGTGTGCACGCGGCCGCGACCATGGGGCGGCTGCGCGCCACCGTACGGACCCTGGCCCTGCTGGACCTGGACCCGGCCGAGTTGCTCACCCGGCTGGACGGCCTGGTCGCGCAGGACGAGGAACCCCACGGGAATGACGGGCTGAGCGACGAGGCGCTCGGCGTGACCTGTCTGTACGCGATCTACAACCCGGTCAACGGCCGGTGCACCTGGGCGAGCGCGGGCCATCCCCCGCCGATCGTGGCCGATGCGAGCGGCTCGGTGGCCCTGTCCTCGCTGATGCCGGGACCGCCCCTGGGGCTGGGCGGCCTGCCCTACGAGAACGTCGACCTGAACTTGTCCAGCGGCAGCCTGGTGGCGTTCTTCACCGACGGCGTCGTGGAGGACCGGCGCACCGACATCGACAGCGGGATCGACCGCCTGGCGCAGGTGCTCACCTGGCGACGATGCCCGCTGGAGGAGCTGTGTGACCGGGCGCTGTCGGCCTTGCCGCCCGGACCACAGGTGGACGATGCCACACTGCTGCTCATCCGCACCCGGCGGCTCGAAGCCGACCACGTGGCGGACCTGGAGCTGCCGCCCGACCCGGCCATGGTGGCCCACGCCCGCGCACTCACCGAGCGCCAATTGGAAACCTGGGGCCTGTCCGACCTGTCGTTCAACGCCGAACTCGTGGTGAGCGAGCTGGTCACCAACGGCATGCGGTACGCCACCGGCCCCGTCATGCTGAGGCTGATCAAGGATCGCTGCCTGCTGTGCGAGGTGTCCGACAACGCGCACACCGCACCACACCTGCGGCGAGCGCGTCGGGACGACGAGGGAGGCCGGGGCCTGTTCCTCGTCGCCCAGTTGTCCCAGCGCTGGGGTACGCGGTACACGGCATCCGGGAAGACCATCTGGGCCGAACTGGCCTTCCCGTAGCCGGAGATCGGATGGAGCCTCGCTGCTCGCTTACACGAATTGGGATCATGTGCATGTGATGACTTGAAGAAGTCTTCAAGTCATGCGCACGCGTCGGCCCGGCCCCGGGACGGCTTATACCTCGAGCTGCTCCTCCACCTTCTTGAGTTGATGGCGAGCCATCGCCAGATTCGAACGGGTCTTGTCGAGCACGAGGTACAGGAACAGCCCGTTGCCGTTACGGCCGGCGACCAGCCGGATGAGGTGGTACTGCTTCTCCAGGGTGATCAGGATGTCCTCGACCAGGCCCTTGAGACCCAGATGCTCCATGGTGCGCACCTCGGCGCGGATGACATCAGTGTTCCCGGCCGCGGCGACCGTCAGATCCAGGCCCTTGCCCCCGCCCAGCGTGCCCAGGGCCATACCGCTGGTGTAGTCGACGACCGCCGCCCCCAGCGCCCCGTCGACCCCCGCCATCATCTCCTTCAGTGACACTTCCACACTCGTCATCGAAGCCTCCCCTTTGGGTTGTCGGCTGCGGCGGGCCGCCGGCTTGGGACCCGCCCTCGTGGCCGCACCGTAGGCGGGCGGATCCAGTGCCAGGGACGCCTCTCCACAGGTGACACACAATGATCGAAAGGCGGTCTGCGAAGCTCGTCCGATGACCAGGATTGACGCGCGGGGCTGGATACAGCGTTCGGACGCGGAGCGGCCGTGCACCGAGCGTGCTCTGTCCCTCGGTGAGGAAATGGCCTGGTGCACTGTCACGTTGACAGCGGGGGCGGGGCCGCTGACCGGCCTCGAACTGAACTGGTATGCCGTGGGCGTCCGAGGCCACGGTCGCAAAGTTACGGCATCGTCATCGACCACACGAAGGCCATGCGGGATCCAGCGCTCCGGACACTGGGAAGATCACCAGCATGACCTTCCGTATCGACCGGATCCTCGGTGACAGGCCCTTCGCCGAAGTCGGTGATCCCGCGCTCGCTCTCGCCGACGAGAGCCGCGGCCTGTTGGCGGTAGCAGGCGCGCGCGAGGTCGGCAGCACCGCGCCGGTCGGTGTCTATCGCACCGACGATCTGGCCTGCTGTGCCCTTCTCCGTTCGCGTTACCCCGTGCATGCCATGGCCTTCCACCCCACGCTTCCCCTCCTCCTGGTCGGCACGGGACGATACGACGGCGGCTACTTCTTCGAAGGGGAACTGCTCCTGCTGGACTTGGAGACGGGCAAGGCCACATCGCTTGTCGAGCACGAGCTCGGCCGTCAGATCCTGGGTGTGGAATGGCTCAACGATCAGGAGCTGCGCGTACTCATGGCGCCGCCTGACGACTGGGACGACGAGGACGCACATGCTGAGGGGCACGTTGCGAACGTGCTGCGTCCTGACTGGAGAGCCGTACCGCCCAGGTCGATCACTCCTGACGAACTGGCCGGTCCACGGGTGGCGGCACCGCGGTCCGACCGGCGAGAGGAAGCGCGACGGACAGTCTCCGCCGTAAGCGCAGCCTGGGATCCGCGGCGTCACATTCGAGCGGTGCGGGAACTGTCGGACGGAAGGATCCTCGCGACGCTCGACGCGGTCCAGTTGGAGTGCTGGCTTCCGTCCGGGGAGCGGCAGTGGGCGGTTCCGGATGAAGAGGGCGGCCGTGACGTCGTCGTCGCCGCAGACGAGCAGTCGGCTTGGGTCGGTCTGGTACGCCCCCTTCGGGATGAGTTTCCTCAGTCCGTCGTCCAGCTGTCGCTCCAGGACGGAAGACGGCTCGATCATCTCCGGCCGGGTGCCCCGGTATCCGTTGTCCGCTGTGCTGATGGCCTGCCTGCCTTCGCACCTGCCGGGCGCAACGGAGAGCGGAGCAGGCTGCACATCCGTCGTGGCAGTCGGATCTATTTCCGGGCGACAGCCCCTGGAGAAGGGGTCCGCGAGCCTGATCCGGGTGAAGTATGGCTCGCCGCAGTCGACCCGGACGTCATACCCGCTGCCGAACGCCCACGCGAGCCGACGGAAGCGGAGGTCGGCCGGCTGTTCCCGTACTCGTGGACCTCGGACGAGACACACTTCGCGGGCCCGGGTGCTGAGGTCGCGGATGGGTCTCTGGTCTACGCGGGCACTGTGTACAACGGCCATGGTCTGCAGCCCGGTGGGTCGTTCGTCGTACGGCGCGAGACAACTGCCGGGAAGCCGAGTTGGGTCTTCAGAACCGACACAAAGGCCACGGACCTCGACTGCGACAGGGAAACCGCATATGTCACGTACGACGACGGCGAGATCGTCGCGCTCGATCTCCGCGACGGCACCGTGCGGTGGCGCCGGCATCTCACTGTCGCCGGAGTTCTCGTCGTGCCGACCGCAGTGACCGTCGCCGGGCCGACGCGGCTGCTCATCGGCACCGGCGACGGACGCGTGCTGGGCTGCTCGACCGGATAGCGCGATGACCCAATACGCGCTCCCTGTTCACGCCTGCGCCCACTGGGAGCGCCGTCAGTCGGTCGTGTCCGTCGACGCCAGGGCCGTGAGGGCGGCGTCGAGGCGGCGGGTGGCCTCCTCGGCGACCGGGCGGAGGGCGTCGAGTTCGGTGAGGGCGACCATCGTGTTCGGGTCGAGGACCTGTACGGCGGTGCGGTCGCCGTCGCGGCGGACCACCACGTTGCAGGGCAGCAGCAGACCGATGGAGCGGTCGGTCTCCAGCGCGCGGTGGGCGAGGGGCGGGTTGCAGGCGCCGAGGATGACGTAGTCCTCCATGTCGTGGTCGAGCTTGGCCTTCAGCGTGGCGGTGATGTCGATCTCGGTGAGGATGCCGAAGCCCTGGGCGGCGAGGGCGTCGCGGGTGCGGGCGACGGTGGTGGCGAAGTCGGCGTCGAGGTGGACGGTGCGGTCGTAGCGCATGGCGGTGGTCTGCCCTTCTGATCGGCTCGCGTGGCGCGGGGCGGGTGTCCGGCCGGGTGTGACGTGCTCATGAGGTATTTCCGGGCCTTCCCGGCCCTTGGAAATACCCCCTGGGGTACTCATGTTACCTTCCTATGTATACCCCCTGGGGTAATCAATCACCGGAAGGGAGTACCTCGTGTTCTTCATCGACACGATCGAGGTGTCGGGGCTCGGCAACCGCAGCTATCTCGCGGGCGGTGAGCGCGCGGCCGTGGCCGTCGACCCGCCGCGCGACTTCGACCAGGTGATCGCGGCGGCCGCTCGGCGCGGGGTGCGGATCTCGCACGTCGTCGAGACGCACCTGCACAACGACTACGTGACCGGCGGACTGGAGCTCGCCCGGGTCACGGGCGCCGCCTACCTCGTTCCCGCCGGAGCCCGCGTCGCCTTCGACCGCGTACCGGTGCACGACGGCGACCGTACGGATGTGGACCCCGAGGCCGGCCTGACCCTGCGCGCGCTGTCCACGCCCGGGCACACCCCCCACCACACCTCCTACGTGCTGGAGGAGAACGGCACGGCGGCCGCGGTGTTCACCGGTGGCTCGCTGCTGATCGGCACCGTCGGCCGCCCCGATCTGGTCGAGCCCCGGCTGACCGAGGGGCTGGCCCGCGCCCAGCACGCCTCCGCGCATCGGCTGGCCGCCGAGCTGCCCGAGGAGACCGCCGTGCTGCCCACCCACGGGTTCGGCAGCTTCTGCTCGTCCTCCCAGGCCGAGGGCAGTGCCACGACCATCGGCAAGGAGAAGGTGTCCAACGAGGCCCTCACCCGGGACGTCGACACCTTCGTCGCCGATCTGCTGGCCGGCCTGGACGACGTCCCCGCCTACTACGCGCACATGGGCCCGGCCAACGCCGCCGGACCTGCGCCCGTCGATCTGACACCGCCCGCCCTGGCCGACGCCGAGGAGATAGCCGCCCGGCTGGGTGCGGGGGAGTGGGTGGTGGACCTGCGCAATCGGGTCGCCTTCGCCGAGGGGCACCTCGCAGGCTCGTTCAACTTCGAGGCGGAGGGGCAACTGGCCACGTATCTGGCCTGGCTGATCCCCTGGGGCAAGCCGGTCACCCTGCTCGCCGAGTCGCCCGAGCAGCTCGCCGCAGCCCAGCGTGAGCTGGTGCGGGTGGGTATCGACCGCCCGGCCGCCGCGGCCACGGGCGGGCCTGCCGACTGGACGCGCGAGGGCGAGGTGCCGGCCTCCTTCCCGAGGGGAACCTTCGCCGACCTCGCCGGGCGATCCGAGGACGTCGTCCTCCTGGACGTGCGCCGGACGTCGGAGCGGGCCGGCGCGTACGTCGAGGGCTCGGTCCACATCCCGATCCATACCCTCCACCGCCGCCTCGACGAGGTTCCCGAGGGTGAGGTGTGGGTCCACTGCGCGGGCGGGATGCGCGCCGCGATCGCCGCCTCCCTGCTGGACGCCACGGGCCGGGACGTCGTCGCCGTGGACGACTCGTTCGACGCGGCGGAGAAGGCGGGACTCACCGTCCGGACCGCCTGACAGCGCCGGGCGCAGCGGCCGAACTTCCGTACCGACATGGGACACAGGAGCCAGAAACCCAGATGAGCATCTTCCGACGAGGCCTACGAAGCCGACGAGGCCCTGGGCGCGTCAGCGTGCAGGAGGCGGCCGCGCGCACCGGGCACGGCGCCGATGACAGCGGTGACGCCGTGCTGCTGGACGTGCGCGAACCGTACGAGTGGCAGGCGGGGCACGCGCCGCGAGCCGTGCACCTGCCACTGTCCGCGCTGGCCGCCGGGGCGGGGCTGCCCGCC
Organism: Streptomyces sp. HUAS 15-9; assembly: GCF_025642155.1. Classification (NCBI taxonomy): domain Bacteria; kingdom Bacillati; phylum Actinomycetota; class Actinomycetes; order Kitasatosporales; family Streptomycetaceae; genus Streptomyces; species Streptomyces qianjiangensis. The sequence goes on from NZ_CP106798.1 coordinate 8,669,875, forward strand.
CATGCGCAGGCGCGGCCCCTGGTCGTGATCTGCCGCTCCGGCAACCGCTCCCGACAGGCAGCCGAACTGCTCGTCGCCCGCGGCTCCCAGGCCGTGGACGTGATCGGCGGGATGCGGGACTGGGCCGACGCGGGTCTGCCGGTGCTGGACGAACGCGGCCGTAACGGCACCGTCGCGTGAGCGCGGTCATACTCGCCCTGGCCGCCGGAGCGGTCATCGGCCTGGCGCTCGGCGCGCTCGGGGGCGGCGGCAGCGTCCTTGCCGTCCCCGCGCTGATCTACCTGCTCGGCTTCAGCCCGGTCGGGGCGACGACCGCGAGTCTGGTCATCGTCACGCTCACCTCGGTCACCGCGCTGGTCGCGCATGCCCGCGACGGGCATGTGCGGTGGCGTACGGGGCTGCTGTTCGCGGCTGCCGGGATCGGCCCGGCGATGCTGGGCGGCGCGCTCGCCGCCCGCGTCCCGGAGGCCGCACTGACGGCGGCGTTCGCCGTGGTCGCGGCAGCGGCCGCCGTCCGCATGCTACGTTCCGGGCCCGCTGCGGAGGGCACCGTGACGGTGCGGCCGGGGCGGGCCGCGGCGGCCGGTGCCGGGCTCGGCGCGGTCACCGGCGTCCTCGGTGTCGGCGGTGGCTTCCTCGCCGTACCGGCGCTGGTGGGCGTGCTCGGCATGCGGATGCGCAACGCGGTGGCCACCAGCCTGTTGGTCATCTCCGTCAACTCACTGGCCGCGCTGGCGACCCGGGCCGGTACGGTCGAGGGGCTGGACTGGGCGGTGGTGGGCCCCTTCATCGGAGCCGCGATCCTCGGCGCCTGGGACGGCAAGCGGCTGTCCGCGAAGGTCTCCGGGCCAACGCTTCAGCGGATCTTCGCCCTGGCGCTGCTGGCCGTGGCCGGCTTCATGCTGATCGACGCGGTCGCGTGAGGCCAACCTCAAGACATGGTCACGCCAACGACAGGAAGAGCTTCTCCAGCCGGGCCCGCATCGCCTCAGGGTCCTCACCGTTCTTGCGGCCGGACTCCATGTCCGTCACGCACTGCTGCAGGCCCGTCGCGATGATCGCGAAACCGGCGCGGTCCAGCGCGCGCGAGGCGGCGGCGAGCTGCGTGACGACGTCCTCGCAGTCGCGCCCCTCCTCGATCATCCGGATCACCCCGGAGATCTGCCCCTGTGCCCGGCGCAGCCGGTTCAGCACGGCCTTAAGTCCCGCACCCTCAAGCTCCAGTTCCACGATCACTCCTCGAAAGATACCCCTAGGGGTACTGTACGTCCCGGTTCGGGACGACGTCGACCATTAAGGATCACAGCTGCCATGACCAACTCCCCCGCTCCCGTCACACTCGCCACCGACCAGGCCCGCACCCGGTTGCACGAGTTCACGGTCATCGATGTGCGCACGCCCGCCGAGTACGCCTCGGGTCACCTGCCCGGGGCGCTGAACATCCCCCTGGACCACATCCGGCGGGCCCTGCCGGACATCCGGGACGCGGCCGAGCGCGGTGACGTCCTCGTCGTGTGCGCCTCCGGAGCTCGTTCTGAGAACGCCTGCGCGCTCCTGGCCGCACAGGGCATCGCCACGGCGACCCTGGCCGGCGGCACCGGTGCCTGGGCCGCCGAGGGGCACGACCTGCACACACCGGCTGCCTGCGACACCCGTGCCGGCTGGAGCATGGAACGCCAGGTGCGCTTCACCGCCGGCACAGCCGTTCTCCTGGGCCTCGTCCTGGGCGTGCTCGTGCACCCTGCCCTCCTGCTGATCTCGGCCGGTATCGCGGGCGGCCTGGTCTTCTCCGCATTGACGAACACCTGCGGCATGGCCGTCATGCTCGGCAAGCTGCCGCACAACCGCCCGCGCGAGGCCGACCTGGAGGCCACGCTCGCCGCTCTCCGCAGCCGCTGAACCCTCGCGCTCCAGGGCACCCGCGCAGCACGCCGTGGGTGCCCTGAGCCCTCAGTTCCCGCCCGCCGCACCCGCGGCGGCCTGCCGGCGCACGTCCTCCATGTCGACGGCCCGGACCTTGCCGATGAGCTCCTCCAGCGCCTGCGGCGGCAGGGCGCCCGGCCGGGCGTACAGCACGGTCCGGTCCCGGACCGCCATGAGCGTGGGGATGGACGAGATCTGGAAGGTCGCGGCGAGTTCGGGCTGAGCCTCGGTGTCGACCTTGCCGAACACGATGTCCGGGTGACGTTCGGCCGCCTTCTCGTAGACCGGGCCGAACATCTTGCACGGTCCGCACCAGGCCGCCCAGAAGTCGATCAGCACGATGTCGGAGCCGGTGACGGTCTCCTCGAAGTTGTCCTTGGTCAGTTCGACGGTCGGCATGGGTTTCCCTCTCCTCCTGCGCATATACCCGGTCGGGTATCTGGTGTATACCCGGTGGGGTATCTCTTGAGGTCAACCGCTGCCGGGTCGGGTTTGTTCCGCGCGGACCAAGACCAGTGACCAAGACCAGTGGTGGCTGAAGGGATCGGCTCAGGGCTCCAGCGCGATGTCGATCTCCGGCGGCTGGTGGAGGGTGTTGTGGATCGTGCAGTGCGAGGCCACGGCCAGCAGGGCCGCACGGCGCTCTTCGGGCAGCTCCGGCGGCGGGACGACCACGACGTGCAGGGAGGCGACCCGGGCCGGGCGGTCGGTGGCCAGGGTGAACTCCGTGCGGACGCGCAGGCCGGCGCGGGGGAGCCCGTGCCGGTGCAGGTAGCGGCCCGCGTAGAACGCGACGCAGGTGGCCAGCGATGCCGCGAACAGCTCGGTCGGTGTGGGTGCGGTGTCCATGCCGCCGGCCTCCGGCGGCTGGTCGACCTGGAGGCGGTGTCCTCGGACGTCCACCGTGTAGGCGTCCTGCTCGACGTGGGTGACCTCGAGACGGTGCACGGCCGCGGACTGCGGGCGGTTCGTGCTGAGGGTGTGCGGTGTGGTGCCGGTCATGGCCGAGTGTCCTTCTCGCTGGTGTCGGCTGCTCCGGAATCCAGTCGACCACTGAGCACGGGGGTGGGGCGAGGGGCCGACAGGGTGTGCCGAGGACCGTTTCGGCCCTCGCGTTCATTGTCTCACTGATATACCCTACGGGGTATTTTTCCAGGGTGTTCGCGGCGGATGAGCGGACTCCCGGGGCCGGTGGTCCCGGCCGAAGACATACCCGGGTGGGTACCGAGTAGGGACGAGAGGCCCATGCCCGGCTGTCGTCTTCCGTACGACAGTGGGGACATGGGCAAACACATCGTGATTCTCGGCGGCGGAACCGCCGGCACCATGACGGCGAACCGCCTGTGTCGCTTGTATGACCGGTGCGAGTACCGGATCACGGTCGTCGACCAGGACGACGACCACCTCTACCAGCCCGGCCTGCTGTTCGTGCCGTTCGGGCTCGCCCAGCCGCGCCACCTCGTGCGGTCCCGTCCCCGGCAACTGGACGCGGCCGTCGACTACAAGCAGGCGCGGATCGAGCGGGTCGACCTGGATGCGCGCACGGTGCACCTCGCCGAGGGCATCCGGGTGTCGTACGACATCCTCGTGGTCGCCACCGGAGCGACGCTGGTGCCGGAGGAGACCGAAGGCCTGACCGGCCCCGGCTGGGGCGAGAAGGTCTTCACCTTCTACGACCTGCCCGGCGCGACCGGTCTGCACGACGCGCTGGAGCGCTTCGACGGCGGACGCGTGGTGATCGACGTGGCGGATCTGCCGGTCAAGTGCCCCGTCGCACCACTGGAGTTCGCGTTCCTGGCCGACTGGTACTTCCAGCGGCGAGGCATCCGGGACCGGGTCGAGCTGGCATACGTCACCCCGCTGGACGCGGCCTTCACGAAGCCGGTCGCGGCCAAGGCGCTGGGCGGTCTGCTCAAGGAGAAGGGGGTTGAGCTGGTCACCGAGTTCACGCTCGGCGAGGTCGACGGTGCCGGGGGCCGACTGGTGTCGTACGACGAGCGCGAGGTGCCCTTCGATCTGGCGGTGGTCGTGCCGCTGCACGCCGGCGCGGCGTACGTGGGCCGCTCCGAAGGGCTGGGCGACGAGCTGGGCTTCATCCCCGTCGACCCGCACAGCCTCCAACACCCGGACCGCCCCGAGGTGTTCGCCATCGGCGACGCGGCCGGTCTGTCGGCGTCGAAGGCGGGCTCGGTGGCCCACTTCGAGGGCGAGGTGCTGGTGCGCAACATCGGGCGCTTCCTCGCCGGACAGCCGCTGGACGCCTCGTTCGACGGACACACGAACTGCTTCGTGGAGACCGGCTTCCACAAGGCCCTGCTCATCGACTTCAACTACGACACCGAGCCGCTGCCCGGCCACTTCCCGGGCCCGGTCGGCCTGCCACTGCTGAAGGAGTCGCACGCGAGCCACCTCGGCAAGCTCGCCTTCGAGTGGCTGTACTGGCACAGCCTGCTGCCCGGCCGGGAAGTGCCCGGCATCGGCTCGGCCATGCCCGAGCGCGGCAAGCACCATGTGTCCGCCTGACCGAGAGGAGCACACCGTCATGCCCACCGCCACCTACGCCGACACCGCCGTCCCCGTCGACGACGAAGGCTTCTTCACCGACCCCGCGCGGTGGACCGAGCCGATGGCCGAGCAGATCGCCCGCGAGCAGGGGATCGGTGAACTGACCGACCGGCACTGGACGGTCATCCGCTTCATGCGCGAGCAGTACGCGGCCAAGGGCACCGGCCCTACCGTGCGGGTGCTCGGCAAGACCTCCGGCGTGAGCGTCAAGGAGCTCTACCAGCTCTTCCCGAAGGGCCCGGCGAAGACCGCCGCGAAGATCGCCGGGATTCCCAAGCCCCGCGGCTGCATCTGAGGAGGGTGCCCGTCATGGCCGACACCGCAACGATCGAGAAGGTCTCGATCATCGTCTCCAAGGGGTCCCTGGAAGGGATCTACCCGGCCCTGATCATGGCCAACGGCGCCCGTGCCGAGGGCATCGAGGCCGACTTGTTCTTCACCTTCTTCGGCCTGGACGCGATCACGAAGAAGCGGTGGGAGCACATCAAGCTGGCCACCGTGGGCAATCCGGGCCTGCACCTGCCGACCCTGCTGGGTGGCATGCCGGGCGTGCCGGACCTGGTCACCCGGTACATGGAACGCAAGATGGAGAAGCTCGACATCCCGCCGATCCCCGAGTTCATCGAGATGATCGCCGACACCGGCGCGGGCATCTATGCCTGCAAGGCATCCGCGGACCTCTTCGAACTCGACAAGGACGACCTGATCGAGCAGGTCCAGGGGATCATCACGGTCGGGGAGTTCTACGAGCGTGCGGCCGGCGGCCAGATCATCTACACCTGAGCCGACCGGCAGGCCCCTGCCTCGTGGGAGGCGGCGTCGTGCTCGGCCAGGCCGGCCTGCAGAAGGAGCAGGCGGGCCAGGTCACGCGCCTCGTCGGAGGTGAGCGCCGCCCACACGCCCGGTTCGCCGCCCTGGTCGCGGCCCACGTCCAGGGTGACCCGGCCGATGGGCCGGTCCGTGGACGCGAGCCGCAGATACCGCACGGCGATCCTGCGCCCACAGGTGGTCACGACGCAGCTGTCCTCGCTCGTCAGGGGCCTCTCACGTCCTGCCGTCGTCATGGTCCTCACGCTCCTCCGCCGGGTCGGTGACGGTCCCCCCTCGGCTGTTGTCTGCGATCTGAATACCCAGAGGGGTATAAGTGACAGCGTCAGGCGAGGCCGCATTGTTCCCCGGCGCGGGGCTGCGGGCGTCCGTTCACGGACGGGTGGCGAGGCGGTCCTGGCTTCCGTTGTCCGGCATCGCCGGGGCGTCGCTCGTCCGCTGCGGCGATCGTCCCGAGCGCCTCAGCATGTACCAGCTGAGGGCGATGCCGGCAGCCGCGGCCACGGAGGCCCATGTCCAGGGGCTGGTCAGCAGGGTGTGGCGCAGGTCGGTGCCGATCTGCTGGCTGAGGACGAACACTCCCATGACGGCGACGAACCAGCCGAAGGACTTGCGCAGCGCGTCCTGCGGGATGCGTCCGGCGAGCAGACCGCCGAGCACGCTGCCGACCACGGCCGTCGCCGTGACAAGCGCGGCGAAGCCCCAGTCGATGTGCACGCTGGCGAGGTAGCCGGCCAGGCCCGCGAAGGACTTCATGGCGATGACCAGCAATGAGGTGCCGACCGCGACCGTCATCGGCAGGCCGCCGAGCAGCGCGAGCGCGGGCACGACGAGGAAGCCTCCACCGGCGCCGACCAGCCCGGTGACCAGGCCGACGACGATGCCGTCCAACAGGACGTGGAGGACGGGGAGTTCGTGATGGACCTTCTTCGGCGCCCGCCTCCGCCCCCGGATCATGGCGACCGCGGTGGCGATCATCATGAGGGCGAACGCGATGAGCAGGACCGTGCCGGGGACGAACTCGGCCAGACGTCCGCCCGCGTAGGCGCCGGTCATGCCCGCCAGACCGAACAGCAGCCCCGTACGCCAGCGGACGCGTCCGGCACGGGCGTGCGAGACGACCCCGGCGGCACTGGTGACGCCGACGACGAACAGGGAGGTGGCGATGGCCTCCTTGGTTTCCATACCGGCCAGGTAGACCAGAATGGGCACGGTCAGGATGGATCCGCCGCCGCCCAGGACGCCGAGGCTGACGCCGATGAGCAGGGAGGCGGCGATGATGACGGCGATCATGACGCACCCCGCAGGGCGCCGACGACCGTGTCGAGGTCGGTGCGTGGGCCGCGGTTGTAGGGCAGCTTCGACAACAGCATGCCCATCGCACAGGTGTTGGTGAGCGCGGCGACGGCCAGCCCGGCACCGACGGCCGTGCCGATCAGGTGCAGTCCGGGCACGAACAGGCCCGCGACGCCCGTCACCAGCACCAGGCTTCCGGCGACGAGCCGGACCTGGCGCTCCAGGTCCCAGCGCTCAGGCCCTCGGGTGAGCGCGCCGCCGGCGGACTCCCATGCCATGACGCCGCCGTCAAGGACACGCAGGTTGGGCAGTCCGGCCTCGGCGAGGGCCTGTTCGGCCTGGGCGGCACGGGCGCCGGAGCGGCAGATGAGGACCACGTCCTCGTCGAGGTGGTGGAGCAGTTCGGCGCGGTGCTCGCGCAGGGTGTCGAGGGGGACGTTGTAGGAGCCGGGGATGTGGGCGGTGTGGAACTCGCCGGGCGTGCGCACGTCCAGCAGACGCGGGCCATGGCCGGACTGGGTCAGATGGCGCAGGGTGGCGGGATCGAGGCGTGCTGTGTCGGCATGGAGGGTCATCGGGGGTTCCCTGTCGTCCGTGAAGCGTTCTTTGTCTTCTGTGAAGCGCTTTCCGTGAAGCGATTTCTGTGAAGGGTTCTTTTCGATGGGGCGGGCGGCGGCCGCTGCCACGGCCGCCGCCCGGTTCGTGGGTGGATCAGACGTCGGCCGACGCGGGCAGGGCGAGCCACGCGCCGTAGCCGCCGAGCAGGTCGGAGACGTCGGTACGGCCCTCGTGGCGCAGCAGGCTGGTGGCGATGGAGGAGCGGTGGCCGCCGGCGCAGTGCACGACCAGGGTTCGGTCGGTCGGGACCTCGTCGATGCGGCGGCCCAGTTCGGCCAGCGGGATGTGCAACGAGCCCTCGATGAAGCCCTCTTCGCGCTCGGAGGTGTTGCGCACGTCCAGAACCAGCGGTGGTTCATCGCCGTCCAGCAGTTGGCGCAGCTCGTCACCGGTCACGCGGCTGGCCTGCTCCATCTCGTCGGCCAGAGCGGGGAAGGCGCCCTCGGGCTCGCGCAGATACCCGCCGACCTTGTCGAAGCCTATGCGGGCGAGTCGGGTGACGACCTCCTCCTCGCGATCCTGTGGCGCGACCACGACCACCTCCTGCTCGGGGGCGACGACCATGCCCGCCTGCTCGGCGAAGCGGCCGTCCGCGGGCACGTTGACGGAGCCCCGCAGATACCCGGGCGCGAAGTCCTGCGGCGAACGGGCGTCGATCACGACCGCTCCCGTCGCGCGCCGCTCCATGAACTCCTCCACCGACAGCGGCCGGGGTGCGGTGGCCGCGTCGAACAGGCCGTGCTCCTTGCGGTTGAGGATGGCGTCGTAGACGAAGTAGGCGGGCGCGGACGGCTGCCCCGCCGTCACCAGCTCCACGAACCGCTCCTCGCTCATCGGCCGGCAGGCGTAGTTGGTGGCACGCTGTTGGCCGATGGTGGACTGACGCTGGGTGGAGAGGTTCTTGCCGCAGGCGGAGCCGGCGCCGTGGGCGGGGAAGACCCGCACGGCATCCGGGAGGGCCATCAGCTTGTGCTGGACGGTGTCGTAGAGCATCCTGCCGAGTTCGTCGGCGGTCACGCCGATCGAGGCCAGCAGGTCGGGGCGGCCGACGTCGCCGATGAAGAGCGCGTCACCCGTCAGCACGCCGTAGGGGACCGTGTCGTCCGCGTGCTCGTACACCAGGACGCTGATCGACTCCGGCGTGTGACCGGGGGTTTCGAGGATCTGGAGCTGGACGTCGCCGAGGCTGATGCGTTCGCCGTCGGTCAGCTTGCGGATGGGGTACTCGGCCTCGGCGCGCTGCCCGTAGCCGATCCAGGCACCGGTGCGGTCGGCGAGCTCCAGATGGCCGGCGAGGAAGTCGGCGTGGAAGTGGGTGTTGACGACCGCCTCGATGGTGAATCCGTGGGCGGCGGCGTCGGCTAGGTACTCGGAGACGTCGCGGCGCGGGTCGACGACGACGGCCTTGCCCGTGGTCTCGTCGGCGATCATGTACGACGCCTGGGAGAGGCAGTCGAGGTAGTACTGGGCGAAGAACATGGTCGGGTGACCTCCACAGCGGATGGGTTCGATTACCCCGGGGGGTATATAAAAGGGTCTGGTCCGCCCTTGTCGGAGGGCGGGGACGGTGGCGGGCCCGGGTCGGGGGATGTCCCGGGCCGGCGGGTCGCAGGCTGCTGGTCAGAGGCGGCCGGTGAGCATGCCGTGCCAGTACACCGGCGGCAGCACGTACCGCTTGAACACCCACATGTCGCGCCGCTCCTTGAACGTGTTGATCAGCGGGAACGTGGGTGTGGGGTTCAGGTCGTAGTCGAACTCGGCGAGCAGCATCCGGTCGCGGGCCGTCACCAGCGGGCAGGAGGTGTAGCCGTCGTACCGGCGTGACGGCGAGCGTCCGTTCATCACGTCCAGCAGATTCGCGGTGACCACCGGGGCCTGCTTGCGTACGGCCGCGCCGGTCTTGGAGGTGGGCAGATTTGCCACGTCGCCGAGCGCGAAGACATTGTCGTACGACGGGTGTTGGAGCGTGTGCTTGTCGGCGGCGACGAAGCCCTGGGGGCTGGCGGGATCGGTGAGCGGACTCGCCTTGACCCAGTCGGGCGCGCTCTGCGGCGGCACGGCGTGCAGGAAGTCGTAGCCGAGGGTTTCCTTCGTGCCGCCGACGTGGTCGGTGACCGTGAGCTGGCGGGCATCACCGTCGACGGCCGTCATCTCGGAGCGCAGCCGCACCTCGATGCCGTACCGGGCGGCCACCTTCTCCAGTACCTGTGACCACGCGGGCACCTTGAACATGGCCGGATCGGGGATGACGAGGACGATCCGGATGTCGTCGAGGACCTTCTGCCTGCGCCAGTGGTCGGCGGCCAGGTAGGCGATCTTCTGTGGGGCGCCGCCGCACTTCAGTGGGGTCGCCGGATGGGTGAAGACGGCCGTGCCCGAGCGCATCTGCTTGATCAGCTCCCAGGTGCGCGGGGCGTACTCGGCTGCGTAGTTGCTGCTCACCCGGTCGTGGCCCACGGCCTCGCCGAGGCCGGGGACGCCCCCCCAGTCGAGCTGGAGTCCCGGTGCCATCACCAGGTATTCGTAGGCGAGTTCGGCGCCGCCGGACAGGGTCACCGTGCGGGCCTCCGGGTCGACGGCCAGGGCGCGGCGGCGGAGCCAGCGCACGCCGTCCGGTATCACCGACCCCTCGGGGCGCCGGGAGGTGCTCAGGGTCGCCTGGCCGCCGCCGACCAGGGTCCACAGCGGCTGGTACCAGTGGGTGTCGGACGGTTCGATCAGGGTGATGTCGTTGACGCCGGCGCGGCGCAGGCGGGCGGCGACACTGACGCCGGCGCTGCCGCCGCCGATGACGGCGACGCGGTGGCGGCCGGAGATCGGTGCGTCGGCGGGGGAGGGTGGCGGCCAAGGCGGCGCTCCTTTCCAGCTGACGGGTGCGCGGGTGCGCGGGTGGCGGGTGCCGGACGGGGGTCAGGCGGCGTGCTCGTGCGAACCGGCCGCGAGGGGACGTCCGCCGCCGGCCCAGGCGCCGGTGCCGCCCGTCACGGAGTAGGCGTCTATGCCGCGGGAGGTCATCCAGTCGGCGGCGGTCCTGCTGCGGTTGCCATGGGCGCAGATCACGTACACCGGCCGGTCGGCGGGCAGCTCGTCGTACCGGGCTGGCACGGTGTGGAGCGGCATCAGCCGCGCGCCGGGGACGTGCCCGGCCGCGTACTCGTCCGCCTCCCGTACGTCGACGACGAGCGCACCGTCGGCCCAGGCCGCCGCGAACGCCTCCGGCGTCACATCACGAGCCACTTAGTTGCCTCCTCAATTACCCCCGGGGGTATCTCTCCGCCGAGAGTACGGCTATCGGTGAGGAGCGTCAAATACCCCAGGGGGTATCTGGTCGGGAGGTGACGCTCGGCTGGGCGCCAGGGCCGGGAACCGGTCGTGATCCCTGTGGGGCAGCTCTGGGCAGCCGCAGACCATCCGCATCATCGGCATCCGCCCGCCCGGTCCGGGGGCGCGGTGACCGTGCCGCCGTGGGCGCTGATCAGCTCCTCGGACGACGGCGAGGCCACTGACGACACCCCCTGGCCACGCTGCCCGGCCGTGCTCCCTCCAACAGCCGGTCCTACCTCGCAACGCCGGCAGCCACCGGTGAAGGTGAGAGGCAACAGCCAACCGCAGGAGAGGCGACGCCCGTGCCGGACCGACTGACGATCGACGCAGCCATCGAGAAACTGTCACCGTACCGCCGACAGTACGGTGGCGATACCGCCATCGCCATCCCGGCGAAAACAGACGGGGACGAAGGCTGCCGGGCCGCCACGGACATCGCCGACCCCGGAGCGGTCGGTCTCGTAGTCATCTCCTCCCACGCGGGCGGCGACGGGGAAGCGGCTGTCGCAGAGCAGGGCGGTGCGGCACGTGCCGCCTCGGCCGGCGGTCGGGACGCCGTGCAGCCGGATTGCCCCGGCCACAAGGACATCAGCCGCTGATTCCTGTTGCGGGCATACTCGGTGCAGTCGCGTCAGTTCTCGAACCGACGAACAGGAAGACAGTCCACGAGAGGGGAAGCCCCCAGTGACCAGCCGGCCCCAGCCCGAGACGGCTCGACTGCTCGATATGACCGCACACCCGGAGGGCGGCTGGTACAAGGAGACCTGGCGCAGCGAGACCATCGTTCACCCGGAGAACTACCCCGGCAGCCGGCCCATCTGTACGGCCATCTACTTCCTGTTGCCTCCCGACGAGGAGTCCCGCTGGCACAAGGTGCGTTCGCCGGAGTTGTGGCTGTGGCACCGTGGAGGTCCGCTGCATCTCCGGCTGGGAGGCACAGGGGAGAAGCCGAACGAGCATCCTTCGACAGTGATCCTGGGCCCCGACATCGCGAACGGACAGCACCCCCAGGCCCTGGTCCCGGCGGGGTGCTGGCAGGCCGCGAGCCCAGTGGGCGACGAAGAGGTGCTGGTGAGCTGTGTGGTCTCGCCGGGCTTTCGATTCGAGGACTTCCACCTGCTGCCCGAGGACTAGCATTCCCGTCGCCTCGGCTGGTGCTGCCTTCGGATGCCAGTTCGCAGCGACGTGCGCAATGATCTGGGCATGAGTAGGTGGCGAGGTTCCGATGAGTGGTCTTACCCATGTCGCCGTCTCGTCGCCGACCGCAGGATGGATCCGTGCATGTGACCCGGAACGTCAAGCCCCACGACCTGGCCGACTGGCCCGCGTGTCGCTTCCTCGCCCTGCGCCCGGCGACGACGAGCCGCAGAACCGCACCGGCTCGGCCTACGCCGGGTTCTGACGATGCATCAGCCCGATCGGTACATCCCCGCCCGCGTGGTGCCATGCCCCAGTTCCCCGGCCCACTCCCGCAGTTCGGGTTCGGCCAGGCTCGTGCCCAGCCAGTCGTGGTCGAGGTCGACTCCTGGAAGGGACGGTACGACCGCGACGTGGAGCCCGGCAGCACGCGCCGAGGCGATGCCCGTGGCCGAGTCCTCGAAGGCGACGGAACACTTCGGGGCCACACCGAGTGTGTCGCATGCCGTGAGGTAGAGCTCTGGTGCGGGTTTGGGGGAACGTACCTCGTCAGCGGCGAACGACTGGGTGAAGCAGTCGTCGAGACCGGCTGACCGAAGTGCCGCGTCCAGCAGTTCGCGGGGACTGTTGCTGGCTACGGCGATGGGCACGGCCGCACGGCAGGCGCGCACCAGTTCGGCTGCCCCGGGGAGGGCTGTGGCGCCTTGGGAAAGCTCCTTGCGGACTCCTTTGAGGAGTTCGGCGGCGAGTTCGGCCCCGGCGCCGGGGTGTCCGAGGTACTGGGCCATGGCCTCTCCGGCGGCTTCCACGGTTCGGCCGATGACGAGGGCTTTCTGTTCGGGGCCGAAGGGATGACCGTGCGCGGCGAAGATGGCCGTTTCCGCAACGGTCCAGCATGCTTCGGTGTCGACCAGCAAGCCGTCGCAGTCGAAGACCACTGCCTCGGTGTCGGCGGGGAGCGCGTACATGCGGATGTCCCTCTTCTTCGGGTGATGCGGGATTGCCGTGTGGCAACCCTCGGGTGGTCTTGCGGTGCGTCGCCGGCCGCCTCACTGCCCGAGCGCGAGCCGGACGCCGAAGGCGGCGATGACCGTGCCGGTGATGCGGTCGAGGCAGCGGCGGGCCGAAGGCCGTTGCAGACGGTCTCGGAGCACGTGCGCGCATGCGATCAGTGCGCAGGACCAGACGACGGCCAGGAGGATGTGCACACCGGCCAGGAGCACGCCCAGAGCAAGGTGCGGGGCGCCGGTGGGAATGAACTGCGGGAGCACGGCGACGTAGAAGGCGCCCATCTTCGGGTTGAGGAGATTGGTCATGATCCCTTGGCGCCAGCCGCCGAGCAGGGTGTCGCTGATGCCTTTTACGGCCTCGGTTTCGCGCCCGGTCCGGGTCCCTGTCGTGTCCGCGGCCCCCGCCGTCCGCGGGCTCTCGTTGGCCGAGTGGTGCCAGGTGGCCCACAGCAGCCTGCCGCCCATCCCCACCAGATACGCGGCTCCGCACCAACGAACAGCTTCGTATGCGAGGTGGGAAGCCGTCAGAAGTGCGGTGACACCGAGCGAAGTGAGCGTGCCCCACACCAGCGTGCCGCTCTGGATGCCGAGGACCACGCCCCAGGCGCGACGCCGGTGCCCGAGTGCCGCCGTGCGCAGGATGAGGGCGGTATCCAGTCCGGGAGTGAGCGTGAGAAGCCCCACGATCAGGGCGAACGTCTCTGTCGCAGCCAAGGTGATCATGACTGGTCACCCTAGGCCGGAGACCACAGAACGTCCATGATTCTGCCCGAAATCGGGCAGGAATGACGGTATCCAGCTTGGTTTCGCGCATCAAGCTTCGCGGATGGCGTGCTCAGGGGTACGTCATCGAGCGATGACGTCAGCCCTTGAGCTTGGGGGTGCGGCGGAGATCGCGGCGTTGATCGTGTCGGTGGTGGTCTTGGTGCCCGGGGTGGTGTCGCTGCGGTAGATCCGGTCGGCGCTGGCCGGCAGGTGGTGCGGACGGCTCCGGCCGCCTGATCGGCTCCTGTTGGCCCGAGTGCTGTCTGCGGGTGGCTGAACTCCCACTGGTTCAAGGATGAAGGGCTTGCGGATCGCGGTGCACCTCTTCCCGGTCGAAGGGAGTCCGTGTGGGCGAGCTGCCCGGGCCGTCATGGGCGTCTCCCCGGCTGCGGTGGCAATGACCAGGCACTTTCCCGGGCTGGCGAGGTGTCATATAGGGCCTGCGGAACTGCTCTGAGGACGCCCCTGTTTCGGCGGTGTGTGCCGTGTCACGCATTTCGAGGGCTTCCTAAGTTGTCTGCATCACAGCGGAAATGTCCATTTAGCGTCCATGCTCGAAAACGGACACCGACTCCCGAAGTGGAGCCCATCGGCAACCACTTGGGCGCGAAGTTCCAAAGTGACTCATGACACAGCACTCGTGACATTCCTGCTTGTTCCCCCGGAAAGGTGCCCCGCTATGGCCGCTTACCTCTGTCCTCCTGCCGTAATACACGGCGAGCACGCCGTGGAGACCAGCCAGATCGTGGCGGAGGTGCGCGACCGGCACCCGCATGCGGCGTGGGGGCCGCGGATCGACGGCATCGCGGCGAGTACGGGCATCGAGACCCGCGGGTGGATGCTGCCGCTGGAGACCGCCGTCGCGCCGGGCAGGGGCAGCGCCCTGCAGGCTGTCGGCGTCGGGCCGGCCCAAGAGGCGCTGGCACGCGACGGGTTCACCCAGCAGGACGTGGACCGGGCGATCGCCGCCCTCGAGGCGATACCCGCGCCGCAGACCGTCCAGGAGCGCACCGCGCCGGCCTGGGAGGCCGTGCAGTCCTACGGAGAGCGTGCGGCGCGCGGGGCCCTGCAGATCGCCGGGCTGGACGCCTCGGACATCGACTGCCTGATCACCAGTCACTCCACCACCCCGGCGCTGCCGGGTCTGGACATCTCCCTGGCCAACAAGCTTCAGCTGCGCAACGACGTGATGCTGCTGCCGGCCGCGCAGTGGGCCTGCATCGCGGGGACCCGTTCCCTGGCGCTGGCGGCGGACCTCGTGGCCGCGGACCCCGACCGGGTGGTCCTGGTCGTGATCGCGGAGGCGCTGAGCACGACCTACCAGCCCGCGGACGACACCCTCGAGTCCCTGATCGTCAGGCTGCTGTTCGCGGACACCGCGGTCGCCGCGGTGGTCACGGGCCGCCCGAGGCGCGAGTCGATGCTGCGGCTGGACGCCTCCTGGCACCACACCCTGCCCGGCACCCACGACCTGCACCGCCTGGAAACGCGGTCGGACGGCACCCACTTCGTGATGGACCGGCGCGGCCCGCGCGCCGTACAGGAGACGGTCACCGCGATGTGGGAGTGGCTGCGCGTCCGATACCAGGACGACCCCGACTCCTGGCACCCCGACGTGCTGCTCGCGCACCCCGGCGGGACCCGGGTGCTGGAGTACATGGAGCAGACGATGCCCGACACGTGGCCGTCGGGGCTGCTGGACTACAGCCGGGACAGCTACACCAGCGGCAACCGCGGAGGCGCCGCCGTGTTCGACATCATGCGGCGGGCGCACGACGCCGGGCAGAAGTCAGGCAGCCGCGCCGTCCTGTACGCGGCCGCACCGGGCCTGACGGCCACCGCTCTGGAGGGGGAGTGGCTCTAGTACGAGCCCGGGCCACCGGCAAAGGGGCAACCCGCATCACCGGTCACCTCGCGACTTCCGCCCAGACCACCTTGCCGGTGTCCGTCCACCGCACCCCCCACCGGGTGGTGAGCCTGTGCACGATGTACAGGCCACGACCGCCGTCGTCGAGGAGGCCGCCCCGGCCCAGACGTGGGCTGCCGTTGCCGGTGTCGCCCACCTCGCACAGCAGGCCGTGACCGGTCCTGATCAGCCGTACCGTGACAGGACCGGTGGCGAAGCGCACCGCGTTCGTGACCAGCTCGCTGATCAGCAGCGGCACGCTGTCCAGGGTGTCGTCCTTGGTGCGCCATTGCCGCAGCAGAGCGGAGACCTGCGCGCGGGCGCGGGCGGGTGCGTCGTAGCGGGCGGCCAGCCGCCAGGTCGCGGTGTCCCCCTTGCGGTAGCCGATCATGCGCGCGAGCAGCAGGGTGACGTCGTCGCGCTGGTGCACGGGCGCCAGCGTGGAGACGACACGCCGCGCGGCCTGCTGCAGGGTGTCCCAGGGGTGCACCGTGGACACGACGTCCGCCAGCCTGCCGATGCCCTCGTCGATCGACAGGGCCGGATCCTCCACCAGGCCGTCGGTGTACAGGGCGAGCAGGGAGCCCGGGGGTGCGCCGAACGTGTGCACGTCGAACGGCTCCCGCAGCGCGAACTCGGCGCCCAGCCCGGGATGAGGGCGGACCGCGAGCGGGCCCGCGTGCCCGTCCGGGGACACCAGGATCGGGGGAAGATGGCCGGCGCTGGACAGCGCCACGTCGTGGCTGACCGGGTCGTACAGGGCGATGCAGCAGGTCGACCCGAGGGCGCTGTACCCGGCCGCCAGCCCGGACTCCGAGTCGTCCAGCAGCGTCACGGTCTCGTCCAGGTGCTGCAGCACCTCGTCGGGCGCCAGCCCCGCGGACAGCAGCGCGCGGGCCTCCATGCTCAGCTGACCCATGGTTGCCGCGGCTCCCAGGCCGTGCCCGACGACGTCACCGACCACCAGCGCGGTACGGCCGTCCGGCAGCGGAAAACTGTTCACCCAGTCGCCGCCGACGCCCGCGCTGTCGGGGGTGGCGGGCTGGTAGACGCTGGCGATCTCGATGGTGTCGCCGCCGGTCCGGGGCAGCAGCCGGCGCTGCAACGCCAGCACCTGCGTGTGCTCGCGCTGGTGCTGACGGGCCAGGTCGACGTGATGGACGGTCCTGGCCACCAGTTCCTGCAGGTCGAACAGCTCGCTGTCGCGGAAGGGGGAGTCCGCCCGCCGCCAGACCTCCGCCACGCCCAGTACGACAGGCGGCGGGCCGTCCAGGACCAGCGGTATGCATGCCACACCCGCCGACCGGTCACCGGGCACCAGGGCACGCATCACTCGCGGACTGCCGAGGACCCGCTCGACCGCCTCCCGGTCGGGTATGACGATGGCCTGCGGTGCATCGTCGCGCTGCACCGCCTGCGCGAGCAGGCGACTCGCGTCGCTGGGAAGATCGTCGCCCGGAGTCACATAGCCCTCGGGCCACGCGCGGTCCGGCACCAGGGCGGCCCGCCGTAGCCGGATGCGCCCCTGCGCCCGCTCGGTGACTCCCTCGCCCGTCCACACGGCGAAGTCGAGGTCGACGGCGGCCACGTCTCCCCAGGCCAGCAGGGACTCCGCCAGCGACTGCGCGGTCTCGCCGATGTCCAGCGAGGTGCCGATCGCGGTCTCGGCGGCGTACAGGTGCAGCCTTCTGGCCATGGCGATCACGGAGACGGTCAGGCCTTCCTGAGGCACCGCGGCGGGCAGGATGCTCAGCGAGACCACCAGCTCGGACCCGTCGCCGCGCCGCAGGCGCTGGATCCGGGCGACGTGCGCCTCACCGGTTTCCAGGACCTGCCGCAACCGCCGTGTGACCGTCGGTACGTCCCCGGGAGGCAGAAGATCGACGAAAGGGCTCCCGACCACGGCGTCCAGGCCCGCGAATACAGGGGCGTCCAGATTGCAGCGGCAGATTCTCAGCTCCCCGTCCAGGTTGACCGCGCCGAGGATCTGCTCCTGCCGGCTGGCCGCCGCATCGTCGGGCACGCGTCGGCTGGTGGTGCGGTCGCCCTGCACGTCGGCAGGACCGGCGGCCGCTGCCGCTCCGCCGCCCGGGATGTAGCGCCCCAGAGCGCTGCTGACCAGCTCGAACGGGGAAGAGGACGAAGGGGAGGGTGTGGAGTCCATACGGCTCTCTCAGCAATCCCCGGCGCAGCGCCGGGGCCGTATTCGGACCCCTGCGACGGGGCCCGAGATCCCAGACGGCATACCTCATTGAATAACACCGGGAGTCGCTTCGCCCACATCAGCGGATCACGCGGTGAACGCGGAGAGTGAGGAATGCCGTGGCCGGTGGGGCGGTGCTCACCTCGCCGGGGCCGTCGCCCGCCGGGAGGCGACGACAGCCGCAGGAACACTGGGCGCCGGCGCCGTCGGCTACGGGGAGGTCCAGGCAGGTCCGCTGTCATGACGTACTGATCTGCACCGACACGGCCGGCTTGGGAGCGGCGCGGTGACCGCCCCGCCGAGTTGTCGGGCGCGGGACGCGGTTGCGGCACCCGGTCGGCCAGCCGGACGCCGCAACCGACGCGCACGTCAGGCAGCCGACCTGGTGACCACCCCGCCGAGGTGTCGGGCGAAGAACCGGACCGCGCTGTCGACCTCGAAGCGGGGCAGTTCCTTGTGCTTGCCCGAGTTGACGTGCAGGGACTTTTCCTTCGAGGCGAAGGCGTCGAACAGCGCGAGGCCCTCCTCGCGCGAGATGTGCTCGTCGTCCCACTGCAGGTCGAACTCGATCGGGACGGTGATCTGCGTCGCCTTCTCCGCCAGGACATGGGGCCAGTGCTGACCGAAGACCGCGGCCGTGATCCTGGGCTCCGCCGCCACGAACGGCACGCCGATCGCGGTGCCCATGTTGATGCCCCAGTAGCCGACCGGCCCGTCGGCGCCGATCTCCGCAAGCTCCTGGAGTGCGTCCAGGGTCACCTGCCACTCGGGTACGGCGAGCTCCGCCAGGTGGGCGTTGTAGCGGACGACGATCGGGCCTTCCGGCTCGCCCGCAGCCCTCGCACGGAACAACTCGGCGATTTCCGCCTCGTCGTGCGCGCTGCGCTGCCGGTCGCCGTGACCGGGCGCGTCGATGACGGCGACGTGGAAGCCGCAGTCGGTCACCAGGCGCCGGGCCCGGCCCGACATCGCCGGATGCTTCTTGTGATTGCCGCCGCCGTGGCCCATCAGGATCAGGGGCGCGCGATCGGCGCCGGGCGCCGGCGACCAGAGGACGCCGGGGACTTCACCCACAGTGAAGTCGCGCTCGATCATGCCGTTCGACGACGACTCGGCGGTGAACTGCAGAGAACGCATGGGAGTTGCCCTTCGGGAGTGCCTTGTCATTGAGGCGCTCCCGAAGACATCTACGTCAGTCGCCGACCGTGACGGGAAGGGGGAGCACCCATATCGATACAACGTTCATGGGTCTCACCTCCTCGCCCGGTGCCACGGTCAACCGCAAGCCAACAGCCTGATCATCGTCCCCGCAACCCATTTCCCGCGCCATGTGATCACGACCCCACACAGGCGCTGGTGGCCGCGGATGTCCACGTAGTACGCCTACTTCGGTTCCTGGAAACCGCCGATCTTCTGCTCGAGCAGTTCGGCCAGCCGCAGCGGGGTGCGGTCCTCGAACATCGGACCGATGACCTGCACTCCCACCGGCAGACCCTCCGGGGACCGGCTCGCCGGTACGGCGGTGGCGGGCAGGCCGGGCATGGTGGCCAGACCGGCCCAGACCAACTGGTCGAAGTACGGGTACTCGATGCCGTCGATGTCGATCCGGCGTTCCCTCGGATCGGGGTTGTGGTCGTGTGGGAACGCGGGAGTGGGCGTGATCGGACACACCACGGCGTCGAACTCGGCGAAGAGCTGCCGCCAGCCGTGGCGGTGGAGCTCGCGACGGCTGTTCGCCTGGATCCAGTCGCGGTGGCTGAGAACCATGCCGCGCAGCAGCCCCGCATCGAGACTCTGGTCGTCCGGGCTCAGTCCGGCGGCGCGGCTCCGCAGTTGCTCGTACGCTTCGACGGGAAAATGCGCAGCGGATCCCGAGAACAGCAACTGCCTGTAGATCAGGGCGGCTTCGGTCAGATCGGGCAGCAGCGGACTGTGCCGTTCGACGCGGGCGCCGCCGTCCACCAGCGCGTCGGCCACCCGGTTCACGCCCGCCCGCACAGCGGACCCGGTCGGAATGAGCGGATGGTCATCGAGGACCAGGACCCGGAAGTCGCAGAGCCGCTCGTGGCGCGCGGCCGGCAGCCTCAACTCGTGCGCCACACCGAGCGTCAGCGGGTCCGGTCCGGCCATGACGTCGAACAGGAGCGTGAGGTCGCGGGCACTGCGCGCCATCGGACCGACGACGGCGAGGTCATGGTCGGTCGGCAAGGCCGGCGCGCTCGGCAGCACCATGCCGCGGCTCGCTGCCACCCCCAGGGTCGGTTTGTGTGCGTAGACACCGCAGAAGTGTGCGGGGGTACGCAACGAACCGGCCATGTCGGAGCCGATGGACAGCGCGCCGAATCCGGACGCCAGGGCCGCCGCTGATCCGCCGGAGGATCCACCTGAGGTACGACCGTGATCCCACGGGTTGTTGGTGGTGCCGTAGATCTCGTTGAAGCTCTGCACATCTTGCAGCCCCAGGGGCACGTTGGTCTTACCGAGCACCACCGCGCCCGCGGCCTTGAGCCGCGACACCTGCACCGCGTCCTCGGCCGGGATGTAGTTCCGGTGCAGCGGTATGCCCCAGGTGGTGGGCAGCCCGGCGATGTTGTAGGACTCTTTGACCGTCACCGGAATGCCGAGCAGCGGCCGGTCCTCACCGCGGGCGCGCGCCAGGTCGGCACCGCGCGCGGCGGACCGTGCACGGTCGAAGTCCGGCACACAGATCGCGTTGATCGCCTTGTCGTCCCGCTCGATACGGGCGATGGCCTCGTCGGTCAGTTCCGCCGAGGTCACTTCACCGGCGCGTAACGCAGCCGCGAGCTGTTCGGCCGTCGAAAAATTCCATCCCATGAATCCGACCGTATCGGCCTCTGGAAGAGGTCATGAAATACCGCTTCGCGCAACCGGAAGAATGTCTCAATACCCATCATGTTCCGCTTGGCCAGAGGCAATTCGCCTTCGCCCGGCCAATGGCGATGGCGGGGCGACGCACGGCAGCAGCTGCTCGCTGAACGGTGTGGCGGCGACAGCGCAGGATCTGTCCGAGTTCGAGTTGGCAGCGCTACTTATGCGGGCCAGAACTGGAGGGCGTGCTCCTCCGCCTCGTACGTAGCGATGTGGCGGCGGCCCTTCCAGTGGTAGGGCGGTTCGAGGCCGGGCCGGTTGAACAGGCGCTCGGACGGCATGGGTTCTTGGAACATGTCGTCGGGGTCGGTACCGGTGGTGCAGCGGGCCGGGGCGTCGGTGGCGGTGCAGGTGAAGGCTTCGGTGTGGGCCCACTGCCCCCCGCAGCGGCTCGGGTTCCTGGCACCATGGCCGGCCTGCTCGTCGCCCGCAAGGGCGACAAGATGCCCGAGTGCAACAGCTTCCCGGCCGGCACACGGGTCCTCATGGGTGACGGCACCACCTCCCTGCCCATCGAGCAGATCGCCGCCGGTGACAGTGTCCTGGCCTCCGATCCGGAGACAGGTACCACGGGCTCGCGCCCGGTGGATGACACGATCTACACACCCGACGACGAGGACTTCACCGGCGTCACCCTGGCCGGCGACGCGGGCGACGAGCACCCGGCGCTCACCGCCACCGACCACCACCCCTTCTGGGTCGAGAACCGGCGGCGGTGGACCGATGCCCGCGACCTCAACTCCGGTGACTCCCTCCGCGCCCCCGACGGAACCGAAGTCCGGATCGACAAGGTCACGCACTGGAAGGAGCCGCAGGGCGCCTACAACCTGACCGTCAACGAACTTCACACCTACTACGTGCTGGCGGGTACGACTCCCGTACTCGTCCACAACGCGTCGTGTGATTTCATCCGTGGAGAGCTCCCCGACGCCGCGGCCATCGACCGCGGCTCCCTGGTCAAGATCAAGGAGAAGCAGCTCGAAAAGGCGCTGAAGAGCGTCGGCGAGGACCCGCACGCCTTCAAGGCCGACTGGGTGGGGAAGAACAACGTGTCGCGGTTCGACGCGATGCGTGACGGCGAGGGCAGGATCGTCCTCGTGAGCAAGGACGGGAAGATCTTGGTTCCGACGAATTACAGGTACCGGCCGTGAGCGCGTTCCGGATGTATCTGCGGGTGGTCAGCGAGTCCCTGCAGCCGGAGGAGATCTCCGCGCGGCTGGGGACCGGACCCGACGAATCCACGGCGATCGGCAGCCGCAGGCGCCCCCAGTCACCGCCCCGCGCGCACGCGACCTGGATCCGGCACGCCTCGGCCACGGGCGGGCCCGCGCGGCCGGAGGATCTCGAGCCGGTGGTCCTCGGCTGGGAACCGGAGTTCGCCTCGGCCCTGGGACGGCTGGCCGGGTCCGGGGACGCCGACGTCTCTTTGGTGGTCGTTCAGGAACTCACCGATCCCGAGGACCCGCAGCAGAAGGGCATCTTCCTGAGCGCTGCTCTGCTGGCGTGGCTGGCCGAGGCCGGGGCGTCGCTGGACATCGACCAGTACGTGTACCTCGACTGAGACGACCGCCCGGGTGACCGGGACCCCGGCCGGGACGGTTCTTCCGGATCACGTGGCATGCCGGACGCGTGCGACAGGAAGCTCGGCGCGGGGCGCTCCAGGCGCGCAAGAGCACTGGGTTGGCTTTCTCATCCGACCCGACCTCCATCGCTCCTTCACGGGCACGGGGGGTGGTAGGCGATACCTCCGACGTACTGCCGCCACTCCTCTGCCGTGAGGGTGTGCTTCGTAGCAGCGCAGATGTGTCGGACGGCCCGGTCGGCGTTCAGCTCCCACAGCCGGGCCGTACCGTCCTCGCTGCCCGTGGCGAGAAGACGCCCGTCGGGGCTGAAGGCGACGGCGGACACGGGTTTGGAATGCTCCTTGAGCGGGCTCCCGAAGAGCGTGGGCCGACCGCTCTTCGGGATGTCCCAGAGCCGGACGTCCTCGTCATCGCCGGCGGTGGCGAAAGTGCGCCCGTCGGGGCCGAACGCCACAGCGGCGAACGAGTTCGCACGGTCGTCGACGAGCAGGCCGAGGCCCGGTACGGCGGTTGGCGAGATTTTCGGGATGAGCGGGGTCGCTGGTGTCCCAGAACGAGCCCTCGTCGTGGTTCGTACTGGCGAGGATGCGCCCGTCCGAGCTGAACGCCACGTCGGTGAAGTCGCCGGTGGTGCTGGTGAGCGGCTTGCCGATGCGCTTGGGGTGCGCGGGATTTCTGGTGTCCCACAGATGGATCTCGCTCTGCTCGACGGCGGCCGCGAGCGTGTGCCCGTCAGGGCTGAAGGCCACCGACGGGATCCAGTTCCCCGCCACGCGGAGGGGAGGACCGAGGGGCTCGGGGTGGGCGCGGTCGCTGGTGTCCCACAGCCAGATCCTGCCACCCCCTGCCGTGGCGAGGACTCGGCCGCGAGGCGCGAACGCCGCGGTGACTCCGAGCAGTCGGCCGCCGAGGAGCCGCGGGCGTGCGAGGTCACCGACGTCCCACAGCGAGACCCCACGGGTGCTGCTACGAGGCTCGGCCGCAGCCTCTTCGTACGCCCGTTGCCGGCGCTCCTCCCACTCGCCCGCATCGCCGCCGCAGGCGTGCACTTAAGCCAGGACCACGGGCAGAGTCGGCAGCCGCTCGCCCCCGGCCGCCTGCGAGAGCGTGCTCGCCCCCTGACCGGTGCGCTGCGCCATCACCCGGTACGGCGGACTGCCGCCCTCCGCACGCAGCTTCCGTAACTCGGCGGCGAAACGCTGCACCGGCCTCCGACTCGGATCGAGTGGGCTCTCCGGACGCCCCGCCATCGACAGCACCCCCACCACCCGCCTGCCTCCCCCGTGGACGCGGCGCGATGGCCCGCCACGCTGCGCACGCTCGTGACGGCAGGGCAAACCAGACGCGCCGTCTTTGGTCAGCGTCGCCATGCCATGCCGGTGACCTGCGAAAACAGCCATTGATCAGGGTGGCAGAACCGGCTGCCCATTCAATTCCGGAACCGCTGAACTAGGTGATGCGCCGCCCCGCTGCGGCGCCGGTGCGGGGTAACGGCCGTCGCCCTCACGGGGGTGGGCGACGGCGCCCCGCAACGGAAGGAACACCGAGCCAGGTGGTCATGCTCCGTCGGCCATGCTCCGTGCTCGGTGTCCAGACCCCTACGAAGTACGAAGGAGGACCCGCGTGAAGACACGCAGGATGACCATGCGGCGTGGCGCGGCAGCCGCCGCCATGGGCATCGCGATCCTCGGCGGGATGACCGTCGCCGCGCCCGCCCATGCCGGCACCACGGCCCATCGAGCCTCTCCGGCAGCTGCCGAGACGGCCCGGGCCGCTGCCGGCCCCCCTTGCAAGATCTACCACCACGGCGTTGTCCGTCTGGGCGTGCACACCTACTGCTCCAACCAGCCCTCTTGGCGCAGGCACCGCGCCCGTGCCACCTGCGTCGACCACAGCAACCCCCTGATCAAGTACACGCGGTGGGGCCCGTGGCGCAAGCCGGGCCAGAAGTCCTCGATGAGCTGCAACTTCGAAGACGGCTACGAGTACGCCTGGGTGGACCTGCGCTAACGGGCGCGCACGAGGCACGACTTGAGATCACGGGCCGATCCAGCGCCACTCGGCCGTCCCACGGTCCCCGGTGATTCCGGTGCACAGCGACAGCGATGCGGCCGCTGTGCGCCGGGTACAGCCGCGACCCGCGCGGGAGGCCCCGTCGGCGGCCAAGTTCTACGGGTCCAACACCGTCCGGCGCCCCCACCGACCCACGCCGTACGTCCGGCCGCTCGCCTGCATGAAAGGACTTTCAAACATGAACGCTCCCAGGCGCCTTGGCGGGGTGCCGGAATTCGAGGAATACGTGAGTGCGCGTCATGACGCTTTGCTGCGCACGGCCCGAAGCCTGGTCCACGACCCGCTCGACGCTCAGGATCTGCTGCAGATTGCGCTCTTGCGAACGTACCGCCAGTGGGACCGCATAGCGGACAAGCAGCTCGCGGACGCCTATCTGCGCCGCGTCATGATCAACACCCGCACGGAGTGGTGGCGAGCCAGGAAACTGCAGGAGCTCCCCACCGAGCAACTACCGGACGCATCCGTCGACGACTGCACCGAGCAGCACGCCAACCGCGCCCTGCTGATGGACATCATGAAGACTCTGGCGCCCAACCAACGCCGTGTCGTGGTGCTGCGGCACTGGGAGCAGATGTCCACCGAGGAGACGGCCGCTGCCCTCGGCATAGCGGCCGGCACGGTCAAGAGCACGCTGCATCGGGCACTCGGCCGACTCCGTCAGGAGCTGGAGCGCAGCGCTGCTCCTCATCGGACAGCTTCACTCGATCGGTGAGTCCTTCTGATATCCAGATCTAGCAGATGACAAGGCCGGCCTGGTGAACGGTGCCCTGGCGTGGAAGACGAAGGCGTATGCCGACGAGGACTGGAATGCCGTCGGCATGTGAGGGAGAACGATGCGGGGGAGGGAGCGTGAGAGACCGTCGCCGCCTCCCCGCTCGCTCCATTATGTCCCGGTGGTGTCACCCGACCTTCTGCCAGGTGCAGGTGACGACACCGCGCTTGCACTGTTCGAATCCGGGCAGCGTCACGAAGAACCCATCATTGTCCAACATCCGCCATTCGAGCGCCGGGTAGCCCTTGAAGGCAGCGCCGTTCTCACACCCCCGGCGACTGGAGCCCTCAATGAGTGCACGCCAGGGCCTCGCCCTCATCGTCTCCGCAGCGGTTCTGACGGGCGCCTGCGCGGAGCAGAGGAATGAAGAAAGGAAGTCCGAACCCGGCGGCACGGCCTCCTCCTGGGACGGCAAGGAGGACCAAGAAGATGCGATGCAGCGCGCCACGCGCGCCCTGAATGCCGTGGAGCCCGATGGTGCCTCACGCGTCGATGAGGGAATGGAAAGCCTGGCGCGGGGTCTGAACAAGGCCTTCACGGCACAGGGAGACCGCCCCTACACCTTCGATGTCGCCTGCCAGGCACCCACCCGTCGCTCGGTGACGCTGACCCTCGCACGGGATGGCACGAACAGCGAGTGGGAGGTGGCGTGCGGCGACCGCGAGGCGGATCAGTTCAACATCCCCGCCGGCAGCCGCTTCACCGCCAGGATCACCCCCGTAGGGCCGGACACCGAGGGTCTCGTGCTCTGGCGACTCAACACCGTAGTCCCGCACGACGTGGACGGATGCAAGGACGACATCAAGGGGTGCGACGAGAGCTGACAGACGCACCATCCAGTGCGCAGCTGGTGAAGACTTGCGCCGACGCCGACGCCGACGCCGACGACCGCAGTTGCTCGGGCCTCCGTAGCAACTGCGGCGGCCGGCACGACCGGACCCGTATCCCCCTGGGAGTGCGGGTGGATGGCTCGGTGGTGCACAGCACATGGATCCGTAAAGTCAACGGTGGTTCTGGAGTTGTCAGAGGTTCAGCGTCGGGCGGCGGAGAGTCGTCCGTCGAAGGTGATCCCTGTGTTGGGCCCGCTGATCGTGCTGCTGTCCTTCGTGCCGACGGGGCCGTTCGGCGGTACGCCGGGCGCTCTTTGGGGTTGCGGGCCTGTGGGCGGAGCCTGTTGTGGAGCCGTGCGGGCTGGCGATCGATTGACTTCACAGGAAGGCGATCGGGCCTTTGGGGCGTTTCTCGTGAGGGGCAGCCACTGTGATCAACAGGCGGGACGTAGTACGGGTAGGCACACTGGGTGCTTTGGGGACGGGGATGGTGGGTCTGCAGGCACCACCCGTCGCTGCGTCACCCACCGAGGTGGCGGAGCGGGTCGGCCCCCGGGACTGGAAGCGGCTGGCCGACGCGTTGTCATCGCGTTCTACTCTCTACCGGCCAACGGATTCCAACTACTCGCCGCTGGCGCTCCCGTTCAACCACCGCTACGCCGGGATCCACCCCGCTGGAATTGTCGCGTGCGCTACCACCGCGGACGTCCGCGCGGCGGTCCGCTGGGCCCGCGCGGTGGGGCTGCCCGCCGTCCCCCGCACCGGGCTGGGCCACAACTACGCCGGGTACTCCAGCACCACCGGCCTGCTGCTCAACATGGCCCGGATGAAGAGCATCGCTGTCACCCCGCTGCCGGGCGCCCGCTCCCGGACCCGGACCTACGGGCCGATCAAGGTCACCCATGACGCGGGTACGGTCACCGTGGGAGCCGGGGTCACCAATGGCGACCTGCACCCGCTGCTGGAGGACCGGGGGATGTTCGTGCCGACCGGCCGCTGCCCCACGGTCGGGGTGGCCGGACTGGTGCTCGGAGGCGGTATCGGCTTCAGTGACAAGATGTTCGGGATGACCTGTGATCGGCTGGTCTCGACGACCGTGGTACTCGCCGACGGCCGCGTGGTGGAGGCCAGTCAGGACTCCTGTTCCGACCTGTTCTGGGCCTGCCGCGGCGGGGCCGGGAACAACTTCGGTGTCAACACCTCCTTCACGTTCCAGTACGAGCAGTTCCAGGGCAACGTGGGCTTCTTCCAGTTGCGCTGGAGCCTGGACTCCGTGGTGCCGGTGATCGCCACCGCGCAGCGGATCGCCTTGGACGGCCTGGACAACAAGCGGTTCCACCTTCGCGTCGGCATCGGGACCCACGGGCTTGCCAGGGACGAGATCCGCGCCAACGCCAACGCCAACGTCAACGCCATCGGCCAGTACTACGGCCCCCTTGAGGAGTTGCGCGACATCCTGGCCCCGCTGCTCGCCATCGGCACGGCCGAGGAGCGCGCCCGCAACAGCGCGTCCGTCCGCGAGGTCACTCCCGGTCAGGCGAGTGTGCTGCTGAGCGCCACGACGCCGGTGGACCAGTTCGCCACCAAGTCGGCGGTTCTCACGTCCCGGACGCTCCTTACTGACAAGCAGGTCGGTGCCGCCGCCGAGCAACTGCTGGACTGGCCGGGCAGCGGCAACGAGGACGGGGCCGGGTTCGCGATGTTCGCTCTCGGCGGCGAGATCAACCAGGTGCCGCCGGACGCGACCGCGTTCGTGCACCGAAACGCCGTGTTCATCTTCGCTGCCGAGACCTCCTGGGCGGACTACGATCCGCCTCACGTCGAGACCGCGAATCTGCGCTGGCTCCGTGAGTTCTACTACGACATTTTCGGCAACACGCCTCCCGAGCAGGCGTATCAGAATTTCCCGGATCCGACACTGAAGGACTGGCGGCGGGCTTACTACGGTGCGAACTACGATCGGCTGGTCAGGGTGAAGCGGAAGTACGATCCGACCGAGTTCTTCAGCTATCCACAGGGGATCGGCACCTGACGGTCTCGAACCGACCCCGTATTCACGGGCGAGTAGAGCTGGCGAAGTTTTATGGGCCGGAGGCCATCACCCCCGAGCCGAAAGACGCGCCGTCGAACACGCACCGCCTTCGTCGCAACATGTTTGCCGTCGACGAACATCGAGGACGTGGTTGCCCGCCTGCGGGCCAACGGTGCCCGTGACCGACCCCCTCCCCTACGGGAGGCGACCGCACAGGCGTGGGACCGCTTGCACCCTGGGCTGACCCGGCGGGCAGCCTGGCCCGAACACGATGGGTCGTTGCCCGTCATCGAGGGAGCGCACCGTCGGCACGCGCATAGGCCCCGAGGCTGTTGTCGGCCTCGGGGGCCTACGATGAGCAGCCGCCCGCAAGGAGGTCGCGAGCGGCTGCTGGCATCTTTTGTGTGAGGTCCCGGTGCCTACGGCGCCACGGGGTCACCCTCGCCCAGTTGCACCCACCACACGTCATCGTGATCGCGGGTGAGTTCCAGCACCTGTTTGCCTGAGGGCGTTGGACGTACACCTTGACGAGCAGCTCGACGTCGTCGGCGGTCTCTTTGACGTCGGGGTAGTCCGATTCCACGGCGCGGACGCTGACCTTCACCGCCGGCGTCTTGTGCAGCGAGTACGGGACGGGGTCCGCAACTGCCACCAGACGGTGGCAGCCGTTCCCGGAACGGCAAGAGCCGCAGTCGTCACCCACAGGCGTTTCCTGTACGACCCGGTCACCAGTACCATCCCGGAGCGACGTGGTAGATGCCCGCTCACGTCCCCGTGCTCGAGACGGAATCGGGGCGTTTGTTCATACGGGCGCTGCCGTGTGCGCTCACGTAAGCCTTTCCATGGGAAATTCTAGTGACGACGCCTGCGTGGTCCCAGCCGCCGTGGCTTTGCCAGTTGAAAGAAGACGGTGTCACCGGCCTTGGCTTCATTCTGCTTTGGTTCGGTACTGATGCTGATGTAGCCGTTGCGATTGTCCACGCCCTGCTTGTTCCTGCTTACATCCTTCATTCCCCTGCCGCCCACACGCGCGACTCCCTCAAGGCGAACGGGCGTGCGCCGTGCACCGGCCGCATGCTGGTGGGCCCGGCACGAGGTTCCCAAGGCGCTCAGGCAGGTCCCGGCACGGACGCCGGTGCGGATCCGGAACAGGATCCCGTCGATGACCACCCGGTGGCCGCTTCAACGCCCGTGCCGGCACCCGGACTTCGGGAGATGCGGCGAACCTAGCGAAGCCCGGCGAAGAGGTCGTTCTCAGGCACGGCGGTGCTGGTGGTGTCCTGGACGCGTACGAAGGTCTCGACGCCCATCAATTCGGTGAACCTTTTCTGGCCCATCTTGAGGAAGAAGATGTTCTCGCCCTGGCTTGCGTGCGCGGCCAGGGCATCGAACTTCTGGGGGCCGTACGCGCTGGTGTCCACCCAGGTGGTGATCTCCTCGTCGGGGAGTCCGATCTCGGCCATCGCGGCGGCCTCGGCGGGATCCGGCTCCTGCCAGTCCGCGCCGAACTCGCGCATGGTCTCGCCGAACCGCTGCATCATTGAGCGGGGCGCCGTCGTCCAGTACACCTTCGGCGTCGCCTCGGTCAGTGCCAGCGCCGCCATCGTGATGCGATTCGCCTGGATGTGGTCGGGGTGGCCGTAGAAACCGTTCTCGTCGTAGGTGACGACCACATCGGGTTGGTAGCGGCGCAGGAGTTCCGCGAGTCGGGCAGCGCCCTCCTCCACGGGTGTCTGCCAGAAGGATCCGGGGGCGTTGTTGGTCGGCCAGCCCATCATCCCGGAGTCGGCGTAGTCCAGCATCTCCAGATGACTGACCTTCAGGATGTCGCAGCTTGCCTCGAGTTCTTGGCGCCGCATCAAGGCGACAGTTGCCGGCTCGTGCCCAGGATCGCCCGGTTTGACACCGCCCGGTCCGTCTCCGCAACTGCCGTCGGTGCACGTCACGAGGACCGTGCGGATGCCCTCCGCCGCGTACCGCGCGAGGACGCCTCCCGTTCCGGTGGCCTCGTCGTCGGGGTGGGCGTGCACCGCCATCAGCGTCAAGGGCCGGTCATTCATGAAACATTCCTCCTGTGTCAAATGGTCTCGGTCCGAGTCTGCGGCAAGGTGTATGACAACGGCTAATAATGAGGTGGATCGGCCCTGATGACCGTTGCCGACAGCGGCGATGGGGACCCGCCCCTTGTGGTCATCGACACCCAGTTCGTCCGCGTGGCCGCCGGTGTCCCCAGGACCACGACAGGACTGGATGTCGACAAGAAGATGTCTGGGCGCCGGCGGGGCCTGGTCGTGGATGTGATGGGGCGAATCACGGCGTCGTGGTGCTGGCCGCCTCCGCGCACCGTCACGCCCAAGCCCACAGGCGCCAAGCGCGCCGAACTGCTCCGCGCCCTTGCCGCAGCCGACCCGGACATCGTGAAGTACGAGGACAAGGCCATCCACGCCGCACGCAACCAGCGCAGCGCCATCAACAGCGGCAGCAGCAAGGCCGACCGGCAGCATCCCAGCGCTTCACCTACAAAGATGTCACGACCACCGAAGCCCAGGGGAACCAGATCTCGGGGACGGGCGTGGTCGACCAGGCCCGCCTGGGAGGCGGACACCCCGATGGTCCGATCGCCTCGGGCGACCTCACGTCTGCGGCCAGCGCAGCGTCACATCTGATGGGATGAGGGAGCGTCTGGAGAGGCTGCACGAGATCGTGCGAGGGAGCTGATCATCCAGCCGGTCGGTGTGGAACCTTGGCGCGCCTGCCCGCATCCAGTTGTCCGGTGGGGCAGGAGCGGCGGCACTCGGCCATGCGGGAGCGGCGTCACCCAGGGGAGATCTCATGTCACGGCGGACATCGACGGTCCGCACAGTCGGCCTGGTGATGCTGCTGAGCGTCGCCGCCTGCGGCCGGAGCGACAGCGTCTCGGGAACCCGGATTGCCGCATGTGGAACGGCCCAGATGAGCTGGAAGATGACCCTTCTCCCGGGCAAGCCGCACAACACACCGACGGCGACGCTCAGCGCCGCGCACAAGGGATCCAAGCCGTGCGCCTTCGACGGCTACCCGAAGCTCAGTGTGTACGTCGGCAAGGGGCTGTCGGCCGACTCCAGGCCGAAGGAGTCCATGCCGCCTGCGGTCGTAGCGGATTCGGGGCCGGACGCCTCTGCGCGGCTATCCGGGCATTGGAGCACCCACGTGCAGCCAGCAGCACGACAGTCGTGCGCTGCGGGCCTGATGCGGGGTTTTGCGACCGTGGGCCATCATCTTGAGCCGGTGGCGCCCGCGGGCGGTCAAGGGGAGCGACACGGCCTGGGTCATGATCGAGCTCCCTCACGCCGCGCTCACGGTCGGCCGGATCCCCGAGGCCTCCTTCCTCCCCGGCACGCGGGGCCGCGCCAGTGGGGGCATCGAGACCAGCGACAGCAGGTGATCCGTCCCCTGTGGTCCAAGGCCCGTCCCCTGTGGTCCAAGGACGGGGCATCCGGACGGCCGACCACCGGCCCGCCGCGCGTGCGGGCCGGAGCGGCTACCGTGTCCGGCATGGCGGGCATATTCCGGTCGCGGAGATGGCTGCGCCGGCACGCCGGATTCGACGGGCGGGCGGGGCAGGCGACGTTCGAGGCGCTGCACCGTGCGTCCCTCGCGGCGCCGGCGCTGCGTGGCGGGCTGACCATGTCGTCGGCCGGCGCGGCCACGCGGCATCTGCGCGCGCTGCTGGGCACCCCGGCGCTGGCCGTCACGGACTCCGAACGCGTGCTGGCCTGGGACGGGGCCGGCAAGCATCACACCGGCTCCGCCGTCGGTCTCGCAGCGGAGGCGCTCGCGGGTGGCCGGACCGCCGTGCTGAAGGCCGACGGGGTGTGGTGCGGGGACGCGCGCTGCGAGGTCCGGGAGGCTGTCGTGGCGCCGCTCGTGGTGGAGGACCGGATCGAGGGCGCGCTGCTGGCGTACGCCCCCGGAGTGTCGGCGGGGCTGGTCCGGGCCACCGGAGAGGTGGCCCGCTGGATGTCCGGCCAGCTCGAGCTCGCGGAACTGCACCGGTCCCGGACCCGCTTGGTGGAGGCGGAGCTGCGGGCGCTGCGCGCGCAGATCTCGCCGCACTTCTCGTGCAACGCGCTGACCGCGATCGCCTCCTTCGTCCGCACCGATCCTGAGCGGGCCCGCGAACTGCTACTGGATTTCGCCGACTTCACGCGCTACTCCTTCCGCCGCCACGGCGAGTTCACCACGCTGGCCGAGGAGTTCCGCTCGATCGGCCAGTACCTGCTGCTGGAGCAGGCACGTTTCGGCGAACGACTGCAAGTCGACGTGCGGGCGGCACCGGAGGTGCTCCCGGTGGCGGTGCCGTTCCTGTGCGTGCAGCCGCTGATCGAGAACGCGGTGCGGCACGGTTTCGAGGGCAGGACCGGACCCGGGCAGATCACCGTGCTCGCCTGGGACGCGGGCGCCGAGGCCCACATCACGGTGGAGGACGACGGCGTGGGAATGGATCCCGAGCATCTGCGGCGCGTCCTGGCCGCGGGCGGGGCCGGGAGCCCGGGCGGGTCCGGGTCCGCGGCGGCCACCGGTTCGGGCGGGGTGGGTCTGGGGAACGTCGATGCCAGGCTCCGCCAGGTGTACGGGGACGCGTACGGGCTGGTGGTCGAGACGGCTCTGGGGGCAGGTACCAAGGTGCGGATCCGGGTGCCCAAGTACCGTGCGGGCGTGGTCGCTCCGGCGGCCGGCGGAGACCGCCCGGCCGAAGGACAGGACACGCTCAGTTGAGCGCAACTCCGTTCACGGATGTGGCCAACCCCACATGTTCCGGGGGATTGACCCGCTGTGCGGGGAATGCTCCTATTCGCGCATGCTGAGCATCCTGGTGGTCGACGACGAGCCCCACGCCCTGGAGGAACTCGTCTACCTGCTCGGGCTCGAACCCGCCGTCGGCTCCGTGGAGTCCGCCGCCGACGGCGCCGCGGCGCTGCTGGCGCTGGACCGCGCACTGGCCGAGAACCGTCCCGTGGACGCGGTGTTCCTCGACATCCGCATGCCGGGGCTGGACGGACTGGAGGTGGCCCGGGTCCTGTCCCGGTTCGCCGCGCCGCCGCCGGTGGTGTTCGTCACCGCGTACGACGACTTCGCCGTGCCCGCCTTCGAAGTGGGGGCCCTGGACTACCTGCTCAAGCCCGCGCGCGCCCAGCGGCTCGCCGAAACCGTCCGGCGCATCGCCGAGCGGCGCGCGAACCCGGTTCCCACGGACCGCGACCCCGCTCCTGCCGAGCCTCCGGCGTCCGCGGAGCAGCCCACCGACGACCAGTTGATCGCTGTCGAGCTGTCCGGTATGACGAGGTTCGTCCCACGCTCCGAGGTGCGGCACGTGGAGGCGTGCGGCGACTACGTACGTCTGTTCCTCGAGTCCGGCAGCCATCTGCTGCGGGCGCCGCTGTCCAGCCTGGAGGACCAGTGGCAGGACGCCGGCTTCGTGCGCGTGCACCGCCGCCACCTCGTCGCCACCAGCCATATCGAGGAGCTGATGACCGACTGCGGGCGGCTGTCGGTGCGCGTGGCCGGCGCCGTCGTGCCGGTCAGCCGCCGCAGCAGCCGGAAGCTGCGCGAGATGCTGCTGCCCCCGTCCGGCCCGCCGAGGGGCCAGAGGGCCGCCGATGGGTGAACCGGCGCGGCGCGTGGCCGTCACCCATCCCCGCACCCGGGCCGCCCGGCCCGGCCGGCGAGGCGCCGTGGTACGGGACGTACACGAGCAGACCGCGCTCGGCGAGGTCTACGTGAAGGCGCTCATGCGCACCCAACTCAGGCTGGGGCTGCTGGTCTGCGGCGCGATCATCCTGCCGCTCGCCGCCTTGCCGCCGCTCCTCTGGTACGTACCGGCGCTGCACCACGCGCGGCTATGGGGCGCCGGGCTGCCGTGGCTGCTCCTGGGACTGCCGGCGCACGCGCTGCTGGTGGTGGCCGGAGCCTGCTACGTCCGCCGGACCGAGCGCCACGAACGCGACTTCGCCGAACACGTCCACCGGTCATGAACGCACCGGAGAACCTGGCCGCCGTCCTGCTGGTCGTGGCCGTGACGGTGGCCGTCGGCGGCTACGGCCTCAAGTCCCGCTCCACGCCGGACTTCTACGTCGCCTCCCGTACGGTCTCGCCGCTGCGCAACGCCGCCGCCGTCAGCGGCGAATACCTCTCGGCCGCGTCCTATTTGGGTATCGCGGGGCTGCTGGTGGCGTACGGAAGCACGATGCTCTGGTACAGCATCGGGTACACGGCGGGCTATCTGGTCCTGCTCGTCCTGGTGGCCGCACCGCTGCGCCGGTCGGGGGCCTACACCGTCTCCGACTTCGCCGAGGCACGCCTCGACTCCCTGGCCGTGCGGCGGACGGCCACCGCCTTCGTAGTGCTCATCGGGTGGTTCTACCAGGTGCCACAACTCCAGGGCGCGGGGCTGGTCCTGCACGCCACGCTCGGCGCGCCCGCCTGGTCGGGCGCCCTGCTGGTGACGGCGGTGGTGCTGGTCGGCATGGTCACCGGGGGCATGCGCAGCGTCACCCTCGTCCAGGCCGTCCAGTTCTGGCTGAAGCTCGCCGCGCTCGCCATTCCGGCGATCGTCCTGCTGCTCGTCTGGCGCGGAGTCTGGCACCCGTCCGGCGGCCCGGCCGCCACCTCCGCACCCGCCGCACCCGGGCCAACTGCGCACGCGGGGTCGCCCTGGGCAGCGATCACTCAGGGCGGCGGGCGCGGGCTCTACAGCCTCTACTCACTGATGGTGGCCACCTTCCTCGGGGCGATGGGCATGCCGCACGTCATTGCCCGCTTCTACACCAACCCGGACGGCCGCGCGGCCCGCCGCACGACGGTCGGCGTCCTCGGCCTGCTCGGCCTCTTCTATCTGCTGCCCGAGGTGTACGGCGGCCTCGGGCGGCTCTTCGCGCCCGGCCTGGCCCAGGCGAACCGGGCGGACACCGTGGTGCTGCTGCTGCCCGGACGACTGGTGCCCGGCGCCGCGGGGCAACTGCTGACGGCGCTGGTGGTCGCGGGTGCCTTCGCTGCCTTCCTGTCGACCTGTTCCGGGCTGGCCCTGTCGGTCGCCGCCGTGCTCTCGCAGGACCTCCTCGGCGGGGATGTGCGGGGTTTCCGCCGGGCCTCCGCGGTCGCCGTGCTCACACCCTGCGGCATCGCGCTGCTGTTGTCGCAGAGCGGGGTGTCCGTGGCCCACGAGGTCGGCCTGATCTTCTCGGTGGCCGCGTCCACCTTCTGCCCGCTGCTGGTCCTGGGCATCTGGTGGCGGGGACTCACCGCGCCCGGAGCCGTCGCCGGGATGCTGGTCGGCGGAGGGCTGTCGGCAGCGGCAGTCATGGGGACGCTGCTGGGGGCGGGCGGCCTCGGCTGGGCCGGGACGCTGCTCGCCCAGCCCGCCGCCTGGAGCGTGCCGGCGGCGGTCCTGACCATGGTGGGCGTCTCCCTGGCCACACGCGGCCGGGTGCCCGCGGGTGCTTCCGTCATGCTGGCCCGGCTGCATCTGCCGGAGGCGCTGGCGGCCGAGACGACCGACCGTTCGGCGGTGGAGGGCGACCGTTCATCCCCGGACCACGGCCGTCCGTCGCGCCACGGGCACCACTGATCGACAGGTTCCGTACGGGGGCTCCCGGCCGGGGCACGGGTGCCGCACAGTAACCGGCCAGAGCGCAACACCGCGCAGCACCACGGAACGCCCGGCCGCCCAGCCGCTCCCGGACCGGGAGCGGCAGCCGGACCTTGCGCACCACCCCCGTACGCGGGCAACCGCGGTGTCCGGCCCCGACCCCCGGCCGATCCGCAGCCCACCGCAACTCCTGCCGCCGCCCGCGTCCGTGACCCCCGCACCACGACGTCCCAGGACCCGCGCCTGAGCCGGCGTCCCTCGAGACAAGGACCCGCCATGACCCAGACCCACGCCAACACGCCCGCCGCCGACACCCCCGGCGCTCGGGAAGAGCAGACCCCGGCCGCGGCCGCCACTCCGCACCCGCAGATCGCCGACCCCGGCCCGCTGGGGCTGGCGGCGTTCGCCCTCACCACCTTCGTGCTCTCCGTCTTCAACGCCGGTCTGATCAAGGACGGGTCGCTGGAGGCCGTCGTGCTGCCGCTCGCCCTGTGGTACGGCGGCATCGCCCAACTCCTCGCCGGAATGTGGGAGTTCCGCAAGAACAACACCTTCGGCGCGGTGGCGTTCACCTCCTACGGCGCCTTCTGGATCTCCTTCGCGGCCTACGTCCAGTTCGTCGCGCCGAAGCTGCCGGCGGCCCACGCCTACCAGGCGACCGGCCTGTTCCTGCTCGCCTGGACCCTGTTCACCGCCTACATGACCATCGTCGCCTGCCGGATCAACGGCGTGCTGCTCGCCACGTTCTCGGTGCTGCTGGTGACCTTCGTGCTGCTCACCGCCGGCGAGCTGGGACAGCGGGCGGCACTGGGGCACATGGGTGGCTGGGCAGGCCTGCTCACCGCGCTGCTCGCCTGGTACGGCTCGTTCGCCGGGGTGGCCAACGCCACCTGGAAGGGCAGGTCCCTGCCGACCTGGCCGTTCGCGGCCTGACCCCGCCAGTACCGACCACCGACCACCGACCGCCCGACCGACCACAAGCACGAGCACGAGGGAGTCATCATGAGCAACGAGAGCCTGGCCAGCCTGCTGAGGGAGGAACGGCGGTTCGCCCCGCCGGCCGAGCTGGCCGCCGCCGCGAACGTCACCGCGAAGGCGTACCAGCAGGCCGGCGAGGACCGGCTCGGCTTCTGGGCCGAGCAGTCCCGCCGCCTGTCCTGGGCGGTCGAGCCGACCGAGACACTGGACTGGTCGAACCCGCCGTTCGCCACGTGGTTCGCCGACGGCCGGCTCAACGTCGCGTACAACTGCGTGGACCGGCACGTCGAGGCGGGCCTCGGCGACCGCGTCGCGATTCACTTCGAGGGCGAGCCCGGTGACAGCCGCGCGATCACCTACGCCGAGCTCAAGGACGAGGTGTCCAGGGCCGCGAACGCCCTGCTCGAGCTGGGCGTCGAGAAAGGCGACCGGGTCGCGATCTACATGCCGATGATCCCGGAGACGGTCGTCGCGATGCTGGCCTGCGCCCGGATCGGCGCACCGCACTCCGTCGTCTTCGGCGGCTTCTCCGCCGACGCCATCGCGACCCGGATCGAGGACGCCTCCGCCAAGCTCGTGATCACGGCCGACGGCGGCTACCGGCGGGGCAAGCCGACCGCGCTCAAGCCGGCCGTCGACGAGGCGATCGGCCGGGTCACCGGTCCCGAGAAGGTGCTCGTGGTCCGCCGCACCGGGCAGGAGGTCGCCTGGACCGAGGGCCGGGACGTGTGGTGGCACGAGCTTGTCGACCGGCAGCCGGCCGAGCATGCCCCGCAGGCGTTCGGAGCGGAGCACCCGCTCTTCATCCTCTACACCTCGGGCACCACGGGTAAGCCGAAGGGCATCCTGCACACCTCCGGCGGCTACCTCACGCAGGTGGCGTACACCCACCACGCCGTCTTCGACCTCAAGCCGGAGTCGGACGTCTACTGGTGCACCGCCGACATCGGCTGGGTCACCGGCCACTCGTACACCGTCTATGGCCCGCTGGCCAACGGTGCGACGCAGGTGATGTACGAGGGGACGCCCGACACCCCGCACAAGGGCCGCTTCTGGGAGATCGTCGAGAAGTACGGCGTGACCCTCCTCTACACCGCGCCGACGGCCATCCGCACATTCATGAAGTGGGGCGAGGACATCCCCGCCAAGTTCGACCTGTCCTCGCTGCGGGTGCTGGGCAGTTGCGGCGAGCCCATCAACCCCGAGGCGTGGATGTGGTACCGCGAACACATCGGCGGGGGCGACTGCCCGATCGTGGACACCTGGTGGCAGACCGAGACCGGCGCGATGATGATCTCGCCGCTGCCCGGCGTGACCAAGACCAAGCCGGGCTCGGCGCAGCACCCGCTGCCGGGCATCTCGGCGACGGTGGTGGACGACGAGGCGGCCGACGTCCCGAAGGGCTCCGGAGGCTACCTGGTCGTCACCGAGCCCTGGCCCTCGATGCTCCGCACGATCTGGGGCGACGACCAGCGGTACATCGACACCTATTGGTCCCGCTTCCCGGGCCGCTACTTCGCCGGTGACGGGGCGAAGAGAGACGAGGACGGCGACATCTGGCTGCTCGGCCGGGTCGACGACGTCATGGTCGTGTCCGGGCACAACATCTCCACCACTGAGGTCGAGTCGGCACTCGTGTCGCACCCGTCGGTGGCGGAGGCCGCCGTGGTGGGTGCCGCCGACGAGACCACCGGGCAGGCGATCGTCGCCTTCGTCATCCTGCGCGCTGCGGCGGCGGAGAGCGAGGACCTGGCCGCCGAGCTGCGCGACCACGTCGGTGCCACGCTCGGCCCGATCGCCAAGCCGAAGCGGGTCCTGCCCGTCGCCGAGCTGCCGAAGACCCGCTCCGGCAAGATCATGCGCCGTCTGCTGCGCGACGTGGCCGAGAACCGCGAACTGGGCGATGTCACCACCCTCACCGACTCGGGCGTCATGGACCTGATCCAGGCGAAGCTCCCCGCCGCCCCGGCCGAGGACTAACCACCGAACAGGAACACCAGAGACCAGGAGCGACAGGAATTGAGCATGCGTATCGTTCTGATCGGCCCTCCGGGCGCGGGCAAGGGCACACAGGCCCGTGTCCTCGCCGGCCTGTTGGCCGTACCGGCGGTCTCCAGCGGGGACCTGTTCCGCGTCGAGGTCCGCCAGGGTACGGAACTCGGCCGGCTGGTGCGGCGGCACACCGATACCGGGGAGCTGGTGCCCGACGAGCTGACCACGACCGTCGTCACCCGCCGCCTGGGTCAGCCGGACGCGGCCGACGGCTTCCTGCTCGACGGCTTCCCGAGGACCGTACGGCAGGCCGAACTCCTGGCGGAGTCCCTGGCCGGGGACGGGACCGCGCTCGACGCCGTGATCGCCCTCGGCCTGCCCGACGACGAGATCGTGCGCCGGCTGACGGGCCGGCGCATGTGCCCGGCGTGTGGAACCACCGTGCACCTGGTGTTCTCCCCGCCCCGCGTCGCGAACCGGTGCGACGGCTGCGGCGGGGGACTCGTCCGGCGCGCCGACGACGGCGAGGAGACCGTCCTGCGGCGCCTCGCCGTCCACTCCGCGCAGACCGTACCGCTGCTGCGGTGGTACGCCGACCGGCAGCTCCTGTGCCACGTGGACGGATCGGGAACTGTCCCGGAGGTCTCCGAGCGGATGAGCGCTGCCCTGGCGGCGGTGAGGAGATGAACAGACCGTACGCCGGCCCGCCGCCGGAGCAGACGACCGGCGGGCCGGACCTCAGGGAACTGCGCCGCTCCCACCTCGCCTTCGCGGTGCCGGCAGCTGTCCTCGTCGTAGGCGGACAGCTGTTGCACATCCTGCTTTCCGGCTTCGCGCCGGGTGCCGTGGACATGGCCCCGGCCGGACATCTGACCCTGGGCCTCGCGCTGGGCCTGGCGGTGTTCGCCGCCCTCTTCCTCACCGCGTGGCGCTACGCGCGGCACATGCGCAGCCGGGTCGACCCGCAGGCCGACGAGATCCGCACGCGCCACGCCCAACCGCGTCGTGACGGAAGGGACGCACAGTGACCGTCGCCGCGGGTGTCATCCGCCTCAGCGGCCTCGCCCTGCCGCTCGTACTGTTCCTCGTCTTCCTCGCTGTCACCATGTTCACCAGTGTCGTCGCCGGTCCGCACAGTGACATGATCAGCGAGTTCTACATCGGCGACCGCAGACTGTCTCCGATGCGGTACGGGATGGCGATGTGCGGTGACTACATCTCGGCCGCGACTCTCCTGGGCAGTACCGGCCTCGTCTGTCTGACCGGCTACGACGGCCTCCTGTACCTGACGGGGACCGCAGTCGGCTGGATCGTGATCCTGCTGCTGATCGCCGAACCGCTGCGCAACTCGGGCCGGTTCACGCTCGGCGACACCATCGCCCAGCGCATCGGGGCCGCCCGGCAACGGTGGGTCCGTCTCGCCGTGGGGCTCTGCGCCCTCGTCGTGTCGCTCTTCTACCTGGTGGCCCAACTGACAGCGAGCGTAGCGCTGCTGGCCCAGTTCACCGGGGTGCCGGCGCCCACGGCACGTGCCTTCTGCACCATCACCGTCGGCACCTTCGTGGTCTTCTACGTCGCGGTCGGCGGGATGCCCGGCACGACGTTCATCCAGGTCGCCAAGACCGTACTGCTGGTGGCCGTGGTGGCGGTGGCCGCCGGCCTGGTGCTGTCGCACTTCGGATGGAGCGGCGACCGCCTGCTCGGCACGGCGGCCGCGAACAGCGGCCACGGGGAGGCGTTCCTGCGGCCCGGCCTGCGCTTCGGGGCGAGCACCACCAGCAGAATCGACTTCTTCAGTCTCGCGCTGTCCATGGCCCTCGGTGTCGCGGGGCTCCCGCACATCGTCATGCGCCTGCTGTCACCCGACAGCACACGGCGGTTGCGCGGTGCTGTGCTGTGGACGATCGCTCTGGTCGGCACCGTGTGCCTGGCGGTCGGGGTGCTGGGACTCGGAGCGGCCGCGATCGTAGGCACCGGCACCGTCAAGGCCACCGATCCCAGCGGAAACGCCGCAGTGCTCCTGCTCGCGCAGTCGGTGGGCGGGAACCTTCTGACGGCGGCCTTCTCCTGCCTCGTCTTCGCCACGGTCCTCTCCGTGGCCGCGGGAGTCACCCTGGCAGCGGCCTCCTCACTGGCCCACGACGTGTACGTCCACGCGATCCGCAAGGGCCGGGTGAACAACGGTCAGGAACTGGCCGCCGCACGAACCTCGGCAGCCGTGGCCGGTGCGCTGGGTATCCTGCTCGCCCTGCTGTCGCGCGACTGGAACGCATCCTCACTCGCCTTCCTCGCCTTCGCCATCGCGGCCTCCTCCATCGTGCCGACCCTCGTCTACACCCTGTTCTGGCCCCGCTTCACCGCCCGCGGCGCCCTGTTCGCCCTCTACGGCGGCCTCGGCTGCGCCCTCCTGCTCGTCGCCTCCGGCCCCCTCATCTCCTCCACCCCCACCTCACTGCTGCCGACGGCCCACTTCGCCTGGTTCCCCCTGCAGAACCCGGGCGTCGTCTCCATCCCGGCCGGCTTCCTCCTCGGCTGGCTCGGCACGGTCACAAGCCCCACGACCACCGACACCGCCGCGTACCGCGAGTTCGAGGCGCGGGCTCTGCTCGGCACGGAGTGAAGGAGCGTATGAGCCTCACCGACACGGCAAGGCTCGTACGCGGCGTGTGCCCGGCCGTGAAAGACCGCGACCGAACGCGTGGGCCATGTCCTTGCCTGACGTGGCGCACATGCTGATCGTCGATCATCAGAACGTCGTCTTCCGCTCCTGATCACTCTGGGTCTCCAGCAGGGCCCCAGGGGGAAAGTCCCGATCGACGGGCGCCGGGCGCAAGATGGTCGAGAGCGACCGAGTCCTTGGGCAATACGACGACCGGAACGCAGAGGTCTTCGGCGACCCCGAAAGCCCACAGACGGGTTTCAGCGGCCCCGCGCCCTGGTCCGCACAGATGCTGTTGGCGAATTACTGTCTGCCGATGCTTGGAGATCCACTCCATGAGGGGTATTCAAGGATGAAGGCAGGCAGCAGCGGGCTGCCTCGGCCCTGAGTGTCGCTCGTGCGGCGGTCTTGAAGGAGAGACACATACCGATGGCAACAGGAGTAGTGAAGTGGTTCAACGCCGATAAGGGATTCGGGTTCATCCAGCAGGACGACGGCGGACCGGACGTTTTCGTCCACTTCTCGGCCATCCAGTCCACCGGGTTCAAGGAACTGTACGAGGGCGACAAGGTCGAGTACACGGTGACGCAGGGACCGAAGGGACCGCAGGCGGAAAACGTTCTTCGACAGACGTAACAACAGTG
Source organism: Streptomyces sp. HUAS 15-9 (assembly GCF_025642155.1). Lineage (NCBI taxonomy): Bacteria > Bacillati > Actinomycetota > Actinomycetes > Kitasatosporales > Streptomycetaceae > Streptomyces > Streptomyces qianjiangensis. The sequence goes on from NZ_CP106798.1 coordinate 8,711,529, forward strand.
GTGCATGTGTAGGGGCTCCGAGCCGGCCATGAGGACGCTGGTACGGAGCCCCTGCTTCTGATGCGCCAACGGCGTCCGGTCTCAGGTCGCGACTGCATCCGAATGGGGGAGTGTGAAGCACGATCTTCTGCGGCTGCTGCCGGCGGTGGCCGCCGAGGACGGGGTGCGGTCCGCGAAGGTGAACCGGATCGTGAAGGAGATCGCCATGCGTGTCCCTCGGAGAACTGATGGCCGGGCCGTCGGCCGGGCGGGGTGGCCAAGAACTCCTGACAGAAGTGCTCTCATATGACGAGTTGACTTCACCGGAGTGTGAGCTGTGGGACGCGTTCCCCGAGGGACGCCGCATGGACCTGCGCACGGGTGTGCCCGACGACGACCGTGTCACCGGAGGTGAGCAATGGGGACCCGAGCGTACGGTTCGAGCTGCCGTGATCGCGGCGCTGCTTTCGGGAGCGAGCACCGCGCAACCAGGCGATATCGCATGCCTCAGTCTCGCCGGTGCGCGGATCAGCGGCTGTCTGGATCTCTCGGACGCAGAGCTCGGTCAGGCCCTCCGGATCGAGGAGTGCTGGTTCGAGAAAGCGTCGAAGCTCCATGGGGCGTCGACCCGGACGACCCGCATCGTGGACAGCTGGCCGCCCCGGCCTCGACGCCGGTCTGGCCCGTGTCGAGGGGCACCTCGACCTGTCGCGGTCGCGTGTGGAGGGGTGCTTGGATCTCCTGAACGCCTCGGTGGCAGGCGAGTTGGTGCTGAATGGCACGCGGGTGTGCGTGTCCGAGGGCTGGGCCGTGATCGCGGACGGCCTCGACATGGGGGCGGCGCCTTTGGCATGCACGGGTTCACCGCCCGAGGCGGGATACGCCTGCTGGGAGCGCAGCTGCGGGGAGGACTGTTCATGCAGGGCGCACACCTGGGACGCCGGCCCGCGCGGTGTGGCCCTGGCCCTGGACAACGTCGTGGCGTCGACACTCAACTTCTCCGCAGGATTCACGGCGAACGGGACCGTACGGCTGCAAGGTGCCCGGATCTCGGACAATCTGATCTTTGAGTGGGCGTTCAGGTATGCCTCATGCCGGTATGCGAGTTCTGTCGCTGTGTCAGTTTGAGGTCTTTCGGCGGATCAATGCGCTTCATCACTTCAAGACTTCCGGACCTGCCCGCCCGTTTCGCTCGGCTTCGATCCTCGAAGCGTGTCTGACGTAGAGATGGCACGGAACCGCCCGATGATCACCGGAACCCGATCTTCCGTCACACCCATGATCCCTCTGGAACGTGAGCCAGCGGAAGCCGTACCCCAGCGACCTTTCCGACGCCCGATGGGCCCTAATCGAGCCGACGTTGACGGCCTGGAGAAAAGCCCGGCTCGACCGCAGACCCACCGGGCAGCCTACCAAGGTCGACCTGCGCGACGTATTCAACGCACTCCTCTACATCAACCGCACGGGAATCCCCTGGAAATACCTCCCACACGACTTCCCGAACTACGGCACCGTCTACGCCTACTATGCCGCCTGGCGCGATGAGGGAATCCTCGCCCAGCTCAACTACGACCTGACCGGGCTCGCCCGCGTGAAGGAAGGGCGCAAGCCCGAACCCACAGGGTCCGTCATCGACACCCAGAGCGTGAAGACCTCCACCAACGTGCCCCTGACCAGCCAGGGAACGGACGCCGCCAAGAAGATCGTCGGCCGCAAGCGAGGCATACTCACCGATACGATCGGACTCATCCTCGCCGTGACTGTCACCGCCGCGAGCCTCTCCGAGAACGCCGTAGGAATACGTCTTCTCGACCAAGCCAAGAAGACGTATCCAACCATCGCCAAGAGCTGGGTCGACACCGGCTTCAAGAACGCCGTCATCGAGCACGGCGCACGTCTCGGAATCGACGTCGAAGTCGTCAACAGAAACCCCGGAGTTCGCGGCTTTCACGTTGTCAAAAGACGCTGGGTAGTCGAGCGAAGCCTGGGTTGGCTTATGTTGCACCGGCGCCTTTCTCGCGATTACGAGACCCTTCCCGCCAGCTCCGAGGCCATGATCCACGTCGCCTCGATCGACAACCTCGCCAAGCGCATAACGGACGAGACGACACCAACCTGGCGAGGGACTTACTAGAATAGAAAGGGCAATTCGCCTAGATCAAATGCCCTCTGAAGGGTCCGCCCTGAACGGGCCGCCTGACGGCGACGGCCCGGCCCTGGTCGCCCTGCTGATGCAGGCCGTTGTACCGGAAGGCCGGTCACGACGACGCCCGCCGCGTACTCCTGGCCGAACAGCGCCATCGGCGAGTGCCACGCCGTGCACGACCGCGCCCACGACGCAGCATGTAACGTCCTCTTCGATGGACGCCGAGACGTTGCCACCGGACGGGTGGAGACGCCAAACGCCTGTCGAGTGCCGGTAGGACGCGCACGCGTGCCCGCACAGCGCGTTGAAGCGGGAAGCCCCGGAAGGGGCAGACGGCCCAGGCCGGAATCCCTGGCCTCCAGGCCGGGGAGCACGTCAAAGCCCCAGGAACAGGTAGAGCGCGGCCCACGCGCCGAGGCCCAAAGTGAGCGCGGGAACGAGCGTGGGCGCCTGGACGGCGACGAGGGTCACGAGGCCGGAGCCGAAGAAGGCAACGGCGAGGGCAGTGCGGTTTTCAGGGGCAGGGGACATGGACGGCCTCCAAGAACTCGGTGCGGCTTGCCGGTTGGCGAGCCGCACCGACCCTGGAGGAAGGCCGGGTTAGCCCCGCAACTCCGTCGCCCGGACGAGCGGGCGGCCGGGTCAGTCCTCCGGTGAGCTGTCTGCCGCACCGAGGATGTCCAGCGCCGACGGTATGTCGTCGTCCGCCCAGGACCCGGTGCCGGGATCCATGGCGCGGGGTGCTTCGTCGATCTCTGACCAGGGCTCGGGGCCCCCGGAAGGTGGCATCTGCTGGCGCTGTTGCGGTGCCGCTGGCGTGGTGGTCTTCCGTGGGCGGCCTCGGGGTGTTTGCACGGGCCAGTGCTTGTCGAGCCGCTCCAGGAAACCGTCGGGGTCGGCGACCAGGGCGTTGAGGCAGGCTACGACGAAGGCCTTCGTCTCGCGGTCCCGGGCCTTCAGCGCCTTCAGGGCGTCCTCTTTGAGGCCGGCGGGCGGCCGCACGGTAAGGGGCGGGTCGCGATGCCGGTCGCGTGCCTGACTGCTCATGAAACAAACCTCTCACAAGTGGCTTGCCACTTACAACGGCCATGCCATACCTTGCCCCATAAGCGGCAAGCCACTTATTGCTACGACGGCGGGCCGGGCCTGATTCCCCGCCTCGAAGGGGTGGGCCCTGAGCGTCGTGGAAATGACCTTCGGCGACGATCCCGAGGCCACCCGCAAGCGCACGTCGCCTTCCGGAACGCCGACGGCACCCTCGATCCCGAGGGGCCGCATCATTAGTGGGCGAACCCGCCGCCAGGGCCAGGAGCCGTCCATGACACGGGAAGAACTGGCATCCGAACGTGGGCTTCCGGGCAAGTGCGAGCGCCCCTTGGTGGCCTGTACCACTGGTACGAGCCAGACGCGGCCCCCGTCGAAGAGCCCGCACCGATCTCCGAACCCGTCGGCGGAACCAGCACGACCACAGGCGACACCAAGGGTGACTCATCCTCGTACCGGCAGGTCCTCGTGGCCGCCAGGCTGAGCGCCCGCAGGGCGGGGCGGCCCGGATGTCACCGACACCGACGACGGCGAGCCCTTGTCCTGAGCCCAGCGGAGCTGGTCGGGGAGGCGGTTGGCGTACGTCTCCCCGGCCCCGTCCGTAGGGCGGTCAGTGCCGCCGCGTGTCAAGCCCCGAACTCGAGTGACATGACGCCGTTCGGCTGCCGGGGCGCAATAGCTGACACGGGCTGAGAACCCGGGCGCCCGAAGTCAGGGCCGTTCGAGCCCTTCACCGTTCCACACATAAGGAGAATCACCGTGACCCGTACCACGTGGCCCAGGCGTCTGGCGTCCCTCGCCGCCGTCGGCACCCTCACGGCAGGGGGCATGCTGGTGCACTCCAGCACCTTCGCTGCAGACTGTGGGCAATTCCCGGGTGGAATCTGTCCGCCATTCACGGACACCCAGAAGCTGCCTGAGTTCGGTGACCGATGGTGGAACATCAAGAGCGCGCGGGCTGACGATCTGGTCGTGGAGGAGGACGGTGGGGGCTTCAGGGTTCAGCCGCGCAGGGACCGGGGGTCCCAGTTGTTCCGCTTCTTGAAGAGCAGCGACGCAAACGACGAGCACGGCTCCATATACCAGATCCAGGTCATGCCCAAGGTGCCGCCGCCCGACCCCGGAACGCCAATGTGTCTGGAGGGAAGTGACGGCTACGGGAACAGAGCTGGGGTATCCACGAATCCGTGCGAAAAGATCGGCAGCCAGTACTGGGAGATCGAGCCTCACCCGAATGGCTTCTTCAGAATCAGGCGGGGAACCGGCGCGGGGCGCTGCCTCGACGCAGACAACCCGGCGATGACGGCACCCCCGCCACGGGCCCGTCTACAGGAATGGGCTTGCCATGGCATGGACAACCAGGCCTGGACGTTCGTGAGCCCGCTCTCCCAACCGCTGCCGAGTGACCAGCGGCAGCGAGAGCGCATTCTGCGGGGCGACCGCGGGGTGCTGCGGCGGTAGTAGCCCCGGTCGGGAAGCATGTCGACGCGGTGGCCAGTTCGTCTGGAAGGCTACAGAAAGCAGCACCGATGAGGGCTGGGGCTGTCCAGGTGTGTCCCTGCCTGTCCCGGTGGGCGAAAGCCGTGCGCACCGGGCTGTTGATGCTGGTATGCGGGACATCCGGGCCAGGGCGGCGTCTGCCCGGTCGATGATCCGGTTGCGCAGCAGCATGCGCAACCGCACCAGCTGGGCCCGGTGACGCAGCACGGCCCGCCGCTCGCGCACTGCCTGCCGGGGGGCTGGCGGCCGGTGCAGATGCCCAGGAGGAAGAGCAGCCCCTGGCTCGGTTCGCTGACGACGTCGGAGTATCGACGAGCAGCATCATGAGCTTCCGGCACACCAAGACCCACTGGCCGCCCGAGTACCGAGTCACGGGCGTGTCCCGCGACATGCACCGCATCCTGACGGTGCGTCCGGACCGGTTCGAGCTGATCCGCAATCCAACGTTCAACCCGCACTACGGGTCGCATCGGTGGACGCAGGACACGGTATGCGGGAGGCCAGCCGGCATGTGGAGAACCCGGCGTTGGTGCAGGAGACGGCGACGGCGATCCACGGCCTGGCGACCGACGAACATCTTTAGCAGATGCCCGTATCCCAGCTGCCGTACTGGCGCTCGTCAGGCGGGACTCAGCGCCGCTATCGCCTTTCTGAAGCCGGAGGTGCATCAGCGAGCGGCTCACGCACGCCGCAGGGCCTACCTGGCATTGGAGGTGGAGGCCCGCTTCGCGCTGACAGAGGCGGCATCCAGTGGCGAACCCGTACCTCTGACCGTCTACAGGAATCTGCTGGAGCGCCGAAGGATGATCATCGCCGGTCAGCTTGACGAACTTGTGCAGCGTATTGCTGTGGGGGGAGCACCTGCCGCGGCGGAGGCCGACGAATGACGCGTCTCGTGCGCCGGGTTCGTATGTCTCCCCGAGTAACAGGGTCGACGCTGAGTGTCGGGTTGGCCAACTGACGTGCCTGGAGCGTTCGGTAGTAGGCATAGGTTGCGTGGGCATGTGTCTGACGTCAGGAGTGAGTGTCAGTGCAGGCGTCTACTGTCCGGGCTGACTGGTCATCAAGTGTGACCACCGTTGTCGCCCTCAACCTCGTCCGAACGGCATGGCTGACCGTGACGCCACTTCCCGCTTCCGCCGCCTGAGCCACGCATGGACACGGATGAATTCACCAACGGTGTCCCAAGCGGGACAGACGCCGACATCTGTCGTGGTCATAGCCACGGTCGGCCAGCAGCGCGGCCGGTGGATGTCTGGGCCTTCCGACACCCTGGCGACGGTGGGGATCTTGTCGAGCAGCGGCAGGAGTTGAGTGACGGCGTCGCATGCATCGGCCTCCCGGGGACGGGCGGAGGCAAGAGCAAACTGCAGTAGCTGAGCAAGGCGGAGCTGTGTCAGTGGGCCGCCGACCAGAACTTCGCCGCCGATCGACGACCACCCGTGAACAGCCTATTGACGCCCTCACCAGGACCCGACGTCGATGCAAGAAGTCGGCCGCCTGGCGAACGAAGACATTGGCAGCGGCCTGGTCGGGCCGCCCGCGCCGGCGGGGCACACTTCGTGCGTAGCATGCCACCGCAGGCGATGGCCGGTTGGCGGACGCGTCCGTATCGGGTCGGCGTGGTGCGGGCGTGCCGTTGCTGTGGGCCGGGTCATGTCATGGCAGCCCGCCCGTCATCCAGTCGCTCATCCGTGGGAAGGCGGGCGGCACCGGATCCGGTGACGGCTGCGGCGCCGGGCGCTGCCGGTGGGCCGGGCGGAGGCCGAAGAGGGATCCTGTGGCCTCCGCCAGCCCGGCTGCGCAGTGCGCGGCCTGGTCGGCGGGGACGTCGACCCGTCCCAGTGCACCGGCGAGGATGTCCTCCACCAGGTTCAGCCGCATGGCCATGCCGGCTGCGCCGCCGCCGGGCGCGTGCGCCAGTGCGGTGAGTACTGCCTCGGCCCGGGTGCGGACCAGGCCGAGGGCCTCCCACCCGGACGGCTGCCGGGCGGGCGCGGTGGCCGACCCTCCTGGCGCCGGGACGCCTGCGGCGTCGCGGATCCGGCCCCCCACAGTTGAGTGCCATGGCGTCAAGGCGCCGTGCAGCTCGGCAAACAGACCGTCGAGGAAGGCCAGTAGTCCGGCCGCGCCGTCCGGTGGAGTGTCCGCGGAGTGGGCCCGGCCGTCGCCGGAGGTCCCGGTGAGCAGAGCCGTCCGCAGCGGGTCCAGGGTCTCGGCCGCCACTTCGGCTGCGGAGTGGCAGGCGTGGTCGGTGGGCATCACAGCCTCACCGCTGTGCCGGGTCGCCGCAGGGCGGCACGTCCGGTGCGGACCGCGCCGCGAGGGCGAGGAACTCGGCCAGGTGGATGGCCTTCGCCCGGGAGCGGCGGCGGCGCAGGCCCTGCTGCACCTGCCGTAGACAGCCGGGGTTGACGGTCACCACGTAGTCGACATCGGCCTCCTCGGCCTCGTCCAGCTTCGGTTCGAGTACCTTCTTGCTGTCCTCAGGCCTGAGCATCGCGTATGTGCCCGCAGCGCCGCAGCATTTGCCGGCGCTTGGCAGTTCCACGTAGTCGGCGACCGCGGCGATCAGCTCGCGGGGCGGGCGGGTCACGCCCAGGCCGTTGCGCAGATGGCAGGAGTCCTGGAGCGCCGCGCGCGCCCGGCGGCCGTTCACCGTCACCTGGCCGACGGGCTGGTGCCCCTTGGTGTCGAGGTACTCGCTCAGTTCCCGCACCCTGTCCCGGCCCAGGTGGTGTGCGAGGTGTGCCGCGCAGCCGCCCGCGGTGGTGAGGATGGTGCCGGGCAGCTGTTCGCCGAGTGTGCGGGCCAGTTCGGCGCCGGTCTCGGAGTCGCCGTTGTGCGCGTGGAGCGCACCGCAGCAGCCCTGCCGGGTGGGGACGGTGATCTCAGGGCACAGCTGCTGCGCCGCCCGGGACACCCCGGGATACAGGCCGCGCTCGACGCAGCCGAGCATCAGCGACACCTGCGGTCCGGCCTCCTGCTGTCCAGCGAAGTCGTCCGCGGGCGTCTCCGCGGGGTCGGGGCCAGTCGTCGCCGTCACGGGCTGCACCGGCGCCTTCGCCGTACCGCGCGCGTGCCGGCGTACGAGCCCCTGGAGCCGTAGCAGACCCGGCCGGGACACCAGCGCCATCAGGGCGCGGGCGATCCACGGCCGGTTCGGACCGCTCCACTGGTGGTCACGCCACTGCTCCAGCAGTTGCCCGTACTCCACGCCTGCCGGGCACACCGTTTCGCAGGCCCGGCAGCCCAGGCAGAACGACGACTCCTCGGCCAGGGTGGGGTCGTCGGGGCCGAGGTCGCCGGCCTCAAGCGCCCGCATCAGGGTGATACGGCCGCGTGGGGAGGAGGTCTCCTCGCCGGTCAGGGCGTACGTGGGGCAGGCGGGCAGGCAGAACCCGCAGGAGATGCAGCGGTCCAGCAGCTCCTTGTCGAAGATCCCCAGGCCCGGCCTCGGCCCGGGCGCGGGTGCGGGGGTGTGGCCGGTCGGGTCCACGATGGGATGGTCGGTCATGATCCGAGCTTTCCGGGGTTGAGGATGCCCGCCGGGTCGAAGGCCCGCTTGATGCGCCGCAGCAGGGCCATCTGGTCCTCTCCCAGCCGATCGGTGAGATACGGCAGTTTGGCGGCGCCGACCCCGTGCTCGCCGGTGATGGTGCCGTCGAGCGCGATGGCGGCCGCGAAGATCTCCGCGAACGCCTTGTGGGCGCGCCCGGCGCCGTCCGCGTCGTCCGGGTCCAGCACGCAGGTCGGGTGCAGGTTGCCGTCCCCGGCGTGGCCGAAGGTGGCGATCCGCAGGTCGTAGCGGTCGGCGATCTCGTCGATGCGGTCCACCATCTCGGCCATCCGGTGCCGAGGCACGGTGGCGTCCTCCAGGATCGTCAGCGAGCCGAGGCGGGACAGCGCAGGGAGCGAGCAGCGGCGCGCCGCGAGCAGCGCGTCGGCGCGGGCCACGTTCTCCGCGAGGGTGACCTCCAGGGCGCCCGTCTCCGCGCACACCTCCTGGATACGGGCGAGGTTGCCGGACACGGTGGCCGGTGAGCCGTCGTCGCCGAAGATCAGCAGCGCGCCCGCGTCGCCGCGCAGGCCCAGCCCGGCGTACTCCTCGACCGCGGTGATGCACTTGCGGTCGAGGAACTCCAGCGTGGCGGGGACGATCCCGGCCGCGATGACGGCCGCCACGGCACGGGAGGCGTCGGCGAGCGAGTCGAAGTACGCCACTCCCGTGCCGGTGTCCGCGGGTGCGGGGAGCAGGGCCACGGTGGCCTCGGTGATCACCGCGAGGGTGCCCTCGGAGCCGGTGAGCAGCCGGGTCAGGTCGTAGCCGGCGACGTCCTTCCACAGCCTGCCGCCGGTGCGGATGATCTCACCGGTGGGCAGTACCGCCTCCAGGCCGAGCACATAGTTGCGGGTGACGCCGTACTTCAGGCCGCGCAGGCCGCCGGCGCAGGTGGCCACGTTGCCGCCGATGGTGGAGACGGTGCGGCTGCCCGGATCGGGGGCGTAGAGGAGCCCCTTGGCGGCCGCGGCGTCCGCGAGTGCCGCGGTGGTGACACCGGTCTGCGCGCGGGCCAGCAGCTCCTCGGAGCTGATCTCCAGCAGCTTGTCCAGCCGGGTCAGCACCAGCACGATGCCTCCTTCCAGCGGAACGGTGCCGGCGCACAGGTTGGAGCCGGCGCCCCGCGGCACCACGGGGATGCCGCGGGCGGTGGCGTACCGCAGCACGGCCGCCACCTCCTCGGTGCCGGCGGGCAGCACCACGGCCTGCGGGCGCGCGGTGAACAGCGGGGTGGCGTCGCGGGCGTAGGCGGCGAGTGCGCCGTCGTCGACCCGGACGTGGCCGTCCCCGACGATGGCCGCGAGGTCCCTGGCCAGATCGGTTCCGGTCGGCATCAGCCCACCACCATCCAGCCGAGGACCGAGGTGGACTGCAGGTAGATGAGGATGCAGACCGCAGCGAGCAGGCCGAGGCCCCAGCCGACCACCTTGCGGAACAGCTCGCCCTCGCGGCCCTCCAGGCCGACGACCGCGGCGGCGATGGCCAGGTTCTGCGGGGAGATCATCTTGCCGAGTACACCGCCGGTGGTGTTGGCGGCGCTGAGCAGGTAGGGGGAGATGCCGGTCTGTTGGGCGGCGGTGACCTGGAGCATGCCGAACAGGGAGTTGGAGGAGGTGTCGGAGCCGGTCACGGCGACACCGAGCCAGCCGGCGATGGGGGAGAGCAGGGCGAAGGCGCCGCCCGCCTGTGCCAGGAACAGGCCGAGGGTGACGGTCTGGCCCGACAGGTTCATCACGTAGGCCAGGGCGAGCACCGCCATGACGGTGACGATGGTCCAGCGGAACTGCCGCACGGTGTTTACGTAGGAACCGGCCGCGCGGCGGACCCCGATGCCGTAGAGCACGGCGGTGAGCACACCGGCCAGGAGAAGGATCGTTCCGCCCGCGTTGAAGATGTTGAAGTTGAAGGTCAGCGAGGACAGCGGCTCGCCCTTGGCGTTGACCACGTCCAGGCCCGGCCAGGCGAACTTCCAGCCCGAATGCTCCTCCAGCCAGGCCTTGACGGGACCCGAGGTGGCCAGGGCGAAGAGGGCGACCACGATCAGGTAGGGCGCGAAGGCCTTCAGCGCGGAGCCCTCACCTGTCTGTCGGCGTCTCAGCACCGCGTCCGAGGCGTCGGTCGCGATGGACCCGCCGGCGATGACCGGAATGGTCCGCTCGGCGGCCAGCACCTCCGAGGGCTGCCACACGCGCAGCGTCGCCACCACCGCCAGGGCGCCCGCGAAGGCGGCCACGATGTCGGCGATCTCGTACGACAGGTAGTTCGCGGTGACGAACTGGGCGCCGGCGAATGCGAAACCGCCTGCCACGGCGACCGGCCAGGTCTGCCGCACACCCCGTCGCCCATCCACCATGAACACCAGGATCAAGGGCACGAACATCGCGAGCAGCGGGGTCTGACGGCCCACCATCGCGCCGAGGTCGGCCGCGTCCAGGCCGGTGATCTTGGCCAGGGTGGTGATCGGGATGGCGATGGCGCCGAAGGCCACGGGTGCGGTGTTGGCGACCAGGGAGACGGCGGCGGCCTTCATCGGGCGCAGTCCCACGGCCATCAGCATCACCGAGGAGACCGCGACCGGCGTGCCGAAACCGGCCAGTGCCTCGAGCAGAGCGCCGAAGCAGAAAGCGATGATCACGGCCTGTACGCGCTGGTCGCCGGAGAGCGATCCGAAGGCACGGCGCAGGACCGCGTCCCAGCCGGTGATCTCGGTCATCTTGTAGATCCACAGTGCGTTCAGCACGATGAAGACGATCGGGAAGAGGCCGAACACCGCGCCCTCGCTCGCCGCGAGCGCGGCCTGACCGATGGGCATCGAGTAGGCCAGGACGGCCACCGCCAGGGCGGCGGCCAGCGAGACGAGCGAGGCCTTCCAGGCCTTCCAGCGCAACCCGCCGAGCAGCACGAAGAGCGTGACCAGGGGAAGCGCCGCGCACAGGGCGCTCCACCCGAGAGAGCCCCCTACGGGGTTGAAGATCTGTTGGTAACCGGCCATGAAAGCGTCCTTGCCTCGTCCGTTGCCATTCTGTGACCCCCGTCACCCCTGGCAGCTGGGTTGGTCGATTGTCAGACAATCGCTCATGGCTGTCAATGGATCGCGTAAGACAGCGTGAGAGAATGTCGGGCGTTCCTTATGGAGGTGTTCATGGCTCAGGACGCCGCTGTCCGGCTGTCCACTGTCTCCGTCGTCGACGCGCTCGCCGCATCCCTGCGCAGCCGGGTACTCGACGGACGGCTCGTCTCCGGCACCACGTTCGCGGAGACCGAGATCGCCGCCGAGTACGGCGTCTCCCGGCCCACGGCCCGCAGCGCAGTGACCGCGCTGGTCCACGAGGGGCTGCTCCAGCGGGAGGCGAACAAACCCGCCTATGTGCCGCAGCTTACGCGCGCCGACGTCGACGACCTGTTCCTCGTCCGGATTCCGCTGGAGACGCAGGTGGTCAGGGTGCTGGTCGAGAGCGGCACCGTGCCGGTGACCGCGGCGGAGGGGGCCATAGCGGATCTGGACCGGCTCGGCCCCGAAGCGTCGCACAGCGCGTTCGTGGAGTCCGACCTGCGCTTCCACCAGTCACTCGTGGACGCTGTCGGCAGCCCCCGGCTCAGCCGGCTCTACCGCGGCATCCAGGGCGAGGTGCACCTGTGCATGGTGCAGACCCGGCACACCCTGGGACGGGAGCGCATCGTCGCCGAGCACAGCCGGGTACTGGAAGCACTCCGAGCCGGGGATGCCCAGGAGGGGGAGCGCCGGATGCGCGAGCACCTGGACGGCGCCTGCCGCTCGCTCCAGCGGCTCTTCGAGGAGAAGGGCGACTGACCGCCGGCCGCGGGGGGCGGTGACCCGAACCCTGCAACATCGAAGCGGCATGCACTACAAAGCCCCGCGCCTGCGGCCCGCTCCGGGTCCACGCACTACATGCTGCCCTTGCGCACCGCCGCCGAGCGGTCGAAGGCCGGCGTCCTCGTCGCCTGTGGCTGCGGCGGGTGCTTCGGACTCGGTGGACGCTGAGCTACCTAGCCGCCGCGCGGAAGAGGATCCGAAACCTGGAGGGGGGGCGGGACATCCTGCGACGGGCGGCGAGGTATGTCGCCTCGACGCGCTGGTGAATCGCTTCGAGTTCGTGGCCCGCCACCTGCGCCGTCGGCGCGAAGCGGCTGTGCCAGGTCCTGGGCATCGCCGGCTCCAGCTTCTGCTGCTGGTGCAAGGCTGCCCAGGCCCGGGCGGCCCGGCAGGCATCCGGCTCATGTGGTCCATCGGGCGCGAAGGCCTGGGGCTGCGCAAGAGGCACCACACCACCAACCCGGACCCGGCCGCGGCGAAGGCTCGCGACCTGATCTGTCGTGACTTCACCGCCGAGACGGTGAAACACGAAGTGCGTCGGCGTAACGTCCCATCGCGCTTGCCGACTGGACGGTTGAAAGGGCTGGCCCAGCGAGCCTGAGGCTTGCCTGGAGGCCCTCCGCCGCCACACCCGCCTTGGCCACTGCAGCCCTATTCGCTTACGAGACGGCTCTCGCCAAACCATCAACTACCGCGTAAACCGTGTCCAGGATTCGGGGCCAAGGCCCTCGGGTCAACAACCCCTATCGCTTGCCGTCGGCGTCCGCTGTCTTGAAGACTCGCCGCAGTGAGCGGCAGGCTCCGTCGAGATGCGCCCGCATGCGGTCGGCCGCTTGGTCGGCGTTTGCGGCCCGTAGCGCCTCGAGTATCTGGCCGTGCTCGGCGACGATGCGTTCGCGTCCCAGGGTGTGCCGGGTCTGGACCATGCATAGATGTACCTCGCCCTTGATGCCCCGATACAGCCGGCTGAGCCGGGGGCTGGCGACGGTGTCGACCAAGGACTGGTGGAAACGCAGGTCCGGTTCGACAAAGGCGCTGTGAGGCGCGTCGTCCCCCAGCCGGTCCAGATCCGTGATCGCACGCTCGGCGGCGGCCACCGGAACGGTGCCGCGCTCAACCAGGACCCGTACCACCTCTGTCTCCAAGGGGGTGCGGACCAGGAAGAGGTCCTCGACGTCTGCGCAGGTCAGGCGGGGAACGTAGGCGGCTTTGTTGGCTTCGCGGTGCAGGAGCCCCTCGTATACCAGGGCGGTGATGGCGCTGCGGGCCGTGGGTCGGGATACGCCGTACTCGTTCGCGATCTCGGTCTCGGCGAGGGTCGTGCCGGGGGGGAGTTGCCCGTCGAGCACCCGGTCGTGCAGTGATGCGGCGAGCGCCTCGACGACCGAGACGGTGGGCAGCCTGAGCGTGGCGTCCTGGGTCATGGAACAACCTCCGTGGCCATTGTCCCATATGTCAGGTCAGAGCTATTGACAGACAACAGCTCATTGTCTGACGATCCAGTCGTAGCTGTCTGAAGGTCAAACGGGGTCCGCGAAGAACGTCTGCAGGGATAAAAGGAACTCGCCATGGCTGACTCCCCGTGCGATGTCGACCACCTTGCCGTCAGGTCTGTTGGAAGCGCGCACCGCACACTGCACCTGTCCTGGTCGCGCTGGTGATCTAGGGACGCATCATGAGCAGGTCGAACGAAGGTGTGACTGCCCGCTCCGGATGGATGCCGCCTGAGGTCGCCGAAGAGGTCTTGCCGTTGCCGCGCATCCTTGAGGCGCTTGCTGCGGTACGCCGCCGTGTCCGCGGCGTCCTGATCGATTGGGACCTTTCGCCGGACGTCGTGGATGACGCCCTACTGGTGGTCTCGGAGATGATCACGAACGCGGTCACGCATGCTCTCTCGCCGGCCGTCCTGCGGCTGTCCCGCGTCAAGGGAGATGGCTGCTGCACTCTGCGTATCGAAGTCACCGACGCCGGCCCGGCGGCACAGTCCCGGCGAGGGGGCCGCGACACCCTGCCAGAAGAGCACGGCCGCGGCATAGCGATTGTTGCCGCTCTGTCGTTCCGGTGCGGCGCCCGCATCCATCCAGGCGGGGTCACTCGATGGGCGGATCTCCGCGTGACGTGAGCCGACCTCGCGGCGCGGGCGACAGCGTCCTCGCATTGGGGGGCTGGGCTGTCGGGGCTTCCCCCGAGGCGTGGGCGACCTGCCGGAACACTGCGAGACGGGCCTCACGTGCCCCTGACCAGCGTTTCTTCCTCTGCAGAGTCTCTGTCTTGAGGGTCGCCTGGACGACACCGCGATGGCCGCGGCTGGCCGGGGCAACATCCTTGCCTCCCGCCTGATCGACCGTGCCCGTGCCGAGGCTGGCTGGACCTCTGTGCCGCGACGTGCGCGCTCGTCGAAGCCGACCGCGCCGGCCTGTACAGCCGAGCACCCGCTCTCGGCTACACCCGCGGGGACGACGTGAGTAACTGCTGCAGTGCCGTAGCAGGCAACGTTTGCCCTGCCGATCTCGCGTTCGCGTACGTGTTCTGCCGTCTGGACAGGGTGCCGGCGCACCGGGTCCTGACCGACCTCGCCGCCCGCCGCAGCGAGACCTGAGCCTCGTGACCAAAGAGGGCCGAACGTCCCAGGGTAATGGGGCCCCTTTTCCCTTACGGTTCCCGCGTGATCTCCACGAGCGTACCTCTGTCCCCACGGCGGGCCGGCCTGTCACCAGCACAGCTGTCCCCCGGGTATTTCGCCCTCGTCATGGCTACGGGCATCCTCTCCATCGGCTGCCAACTACGCGGCTGGACCCCGGTGGCCCAGACCCTCCTCGTCCTCACCGCCGCCGAGTACACTCTGCTCGTCGTCCTCACCGCCTGGCGCTTTTTCGCCCACCGCCGCGAACTCGCCGCGGACGTCCACGACACCCGCAAGGCGTTCCTCTTCTTCACCTTCGTGGCGGGCACCAACGTCCTCGCAGTCGGCCTGGCCGGCCAGGGCCATGTCCTCCCCGGCACCGTCCTGCTCGTTGTTGCCGCGCTCACCTGGGTGGTCCTCGGCTACACCATCCCCTGGGCGGCGGTCCTGGGCCGCAGCGAACGTCCGGTCGTGGCGGCCGCCAACGGAACCTGGTTCGTCTGGGTCGTCGCCAGCCAGTCGGTTGCCGTGGCCGCGGCGACCCTGGAGCCCCACTACCCGGGCGTACACCAGGGGCTGGCCGTCGTCGCGGTCTTCTCCTGGTCGGTCGGCTGCGTCCTCTACGCCGCCTCCGCGATCTTCGTCTCCCTGCGCCTGATGCTCTACGTCCTCGAACCACGTGAACTCGACCCGCCGTACTGGGTCTCCATGGGCGCGCTCGCCATCACTGTGGTCGCGGGCGCGCGCATCGTGGAAATGGAGAGCGCCCCCATGGTCGACGCGGTGCGAGGCCTGGTGGCCGGTATGTCGGTCGTCTTCTGGTGCTTCGCGACCTGGCTCATCCCGGTCCTGATCGCGGTCGGCGTCTGGCGCCACTACATCCACCGGGTGCCCCTCACCTACGAGCCCACCTGGTGGAGCATCGTCTTCCCCCTCGGCATGTACGCCGTCGCCGGCATCTACCTCGGCCACGCCGACGACCTCCCCATCGTGGAATGGATCGGCCAGACCTGGCTCTACGTCGCCCTCACCGCCTGGACCCTCGTCTTCACCGCCATGCTCCGCGCCCTCCTCACCCGCGGGTCACGGGAGCCCGAACGGGCATGATTCGCAGGGACCATCCCTTCCTCGGGCCGCGGGCGGGCGGTGCATAGATATTGATCTTCCATGGCGTCGCGTCGGCGCCGCGGCCGCGTCAGCCCGCCACGTCGCGGCGGAGCGGCGTACGGACGCGGCCGCTGTGCGACCGGGTATACGGAAGGCTGTCCGGGACCACGCGGGGAAGGATCCGCATCTGGCGCGGGTGCGGATCACCGATGAGGGGCGGGCTGCGTGGACGGTCAGGCTGTACACCCCGTCGCTGGACAGCTCACGCGTGATCAGGCCCTCGGTGGCCATCCAGTCGACCATCCGCTCCGCAAGCGGCCTGGCCTCCTCGCCGGTCACCTCGACATCGACGATCCGCTCGAAGTAGTCACCCATCGTCTCCACCGCCCATCGATCAGTATCGGACACTGTGCCAGCCCCTCCGACACCAGTCCCGGCATCGATGAGGGAATCAGAGGCGGGAGGTACGCGTACAGCTCCTGACCCCGCGGCCGGCATTCGTCGGTAGCCCGAATCCGACTAGGGCTACGACTTCTCCCACCTGCGGTGCTGGTTACGCGGGCGCGGCATCGTGCACCGCATCGCCCGTAGGGGGATCGAGACCTCGCAGTGATTGGGCCGCCACCGCTGGACCATGGAGTGCACGATGGCCTGGTTCGCCGGCTGCACGGGTCCTCAAGCTGTGCCGTGTGCTCGGGCTGGGCTGCACTCCACGATCTGTCGTGCTGAACGTAGTCTGTCGGGGTGGTCCTCCAGCAGTCTGGTGGTGATCAGGATCGCTTGGATGATGCTGACGCCTTCGTCTTTCAGATGCTGCTGGACGGCGTCCATGCCGGCGTTCGTGTCCAGCAGCCTTCTGCATTCATCGATCTGATCGCCGATCTGTTGTGCGAGTTCAGGGGCCAGTCCATGAATGTTGGCAAGGAGCTCTTCCGCGGTGTGGCTGGGCATACCCGGGATTCTCTCAGTGGCTCATCGCCGTTCACAGGAGGTTTCACTCCGGCTCGCTCGGTCACGCACAGCTGCGAACCTGAACCGCACTGAGGCTGATGGAGGCTTGGGCCTGCCCCGGAGCGCTTCACCGCGAGTTGGTGCCCGCGAGTGTGACGGAGCGTCAAAAGCCCCGGACCCGGCTCCGACACGTGCACCTCGTGAATCACATCCATGGCCGGCACGGTTCTGGAGCTGTCTTCCCTGAGAACCTTCTCTACCGGATGGACATGCTCGCTGAGCCCGCTGAATTCGACCGTGTGTGTTGGTGCCGGTGGGCGGCAGGAGTATGTCGAAACGCCCGAAGAGGTGTCAGGGACCGCGTCTTCCACTCTCGTGCCGTCCAGTTGGCGGGTAGCATGGAACCGAGGTGGAGCCCCTGCGCCACGGGTATCCCGGGTTGAATCGGGCGGGAGTGAACTTTCGAGCGTGATGGTGGGGAACTCCTTGGACCGGAACCCGAGCGTGCTGCTTGGACCCTCCTGTCCGGCTTCGTTCCTCAGTACGAAGGACTCGCCAGGCGAACTCCTGAACCCTCGTAGGCCGGGGCCTGGGCCTCTCCTTGAGATCATCTCGTCGACGCTGTCGCCGCCGAGGGCGTCCGGGACGACGGCCTCGCCGCTGCCGAGGCAGTGGCAGACCTCGGGAATCCCGGGCGCCTCGGCCACGCCGGAAGCCCAACATGCCGTACCGGGGATGGGATCCGTCACGGCGGTCATGGCCACGGCCGACGAAGCCGCCGTCCTGGCCCGCTGGCTCCGGGACTCCGTCGCTCCCGCTCCCGACCTGGTGTACTTCACCAGCGAGCTGGCGCTCGACCGGGGAGACACCAACTACCAGCACGTCCCGCCTCAGGGAGATCGGGAGGAAAACGCGCGGGTGTTGCAGGATCACTGATCAGCACGCCGCACACGACTGACTTCACCGTCGAAGGACACCGGTTGACCCAGTTTGACGGTCACGTGTCACTCTGCCTGTCACAGCCCTTTCCACGGGCGATACGCTGCCCGATCCGGGTTGGAATCCCTGATGAGAGGTCGTTAAGTCCTTTCAGGATGAGTCTGCGTAGCGGGTGGCAATCGCGGTGGCGCGGTTGCGTAGGGAAGTGCGCAGCGACTGCGGGGCCAGGGCTTCCGCGTCCGTGCTGAGCTGCCACAGCGCCCATTCGGCGTGTCGGGAATCTTGGAAGGTCACCTCCAGCCATAGCCAGCCGTCTGCGTCGGGTTCTTCTGCGCGGACGGCCAGCGCGGTGTCCAGCAGGTCCTCCCGCCGCGCAGGGTTTACCCGTACGAGCACGGTGATG
Source organism: Streptomyces sp. HUAS 15-9 (assembly GCF_025642155.1). Taxonomy (NCBI): domain Bacteria; kingdom Bacillati; phylum Actinomycetota; class Actinomycetes; order Kitasatosporales; family Streptomycetaceae; genus Streptomyces; species Streptomyces qianjiangensis. Next base: position 8,729,618 of record NZ_CP106798.1, read on the forward strand.
TGGTCGCCGTCGGAGAGGAACTGTGCGGAGCGTTCCCGCCAGATCCGGTCCAGGTCGACCCGGTTTGGTCGCTGTGCCGTTTCGGGGAGTTGCTCGGCGGCCAGGATTCGGGACAGTCGGTAGGTGCGGTCCGCGCCGGATCTTGTGGCCAGCAAGTAGCCCCGGTCGCGTACGGTGACCAGGCCGATCGGGTCCACCGTGCGCCACTGTGGTGTCCGGCCTGTGGCCGCGTAGTGGATGCGCAGTTTGTGTCCGGCGAGCACCGCGCGCCTGACCTCGATCATGGTGGTGTCGGGCACCTCCTCAGCGACCACCCGGCGTGAGAGCAGGTCGACCTCCGGATCGACGAGAAAACGCTGGGCCGCCTCGCTCGCGGTGGCCCGGTGGCCTTCGGGCAGTGCGTCGACCACCTTCCGCATGGCCGAAGCGAGCGCCGAGCCGAGGCCGAATACCTGCTCGCCACGCCCCGATCCGGCGGTCAGCAAGGCCAGGGCCTCGTCGTGGTTCAGTCCCGCAAGCTCGGTCTGGAAGCCGGGCAACAGCGCGAAACCGCCGTGCCTGCCGCGTTCGGAGTAGACCGGGACGCCGGCCACGGACAGCGCCTCGATGTCGCGCAGCACGGTGCGGGTGGACACCTCCAGTTCGCGGGCCAGCGCGTCCGCTGTCATCCGACCGCGCTGGCGCAGCAGTAGTACCAGTGAGACCAGCCGATCGGCACGCATGCGGGAACGTTAACGGAATACATGACCGAGGGTGTCGTGATTTGTTGGCAGGCTTGTTGATACGACGCCAAAGGCGGCGGCTACGGCTACCGAGTGATGGACGTACGTACTCCCCATGAACCGAATGGAGCTGACGTGGCAGTGGAACGAACGGCGGTCAACCCGGTGACCTGGTCGCAGGAGCTGGGATTCAACCAGGGTGAGGTCGTCTCCGGGCACACACGGACCCTGTACATCTCGGGGCAGACCGCGATGAACGGCGACGGCAAGCCCCAGCACGACGGTGACATGGCGGCGCAGTTGGCGCTGAGCATCGACAACCTCGAGGCCGTGCTCGGCGAGGCCGGCATGTCTCTCGCGAACCTCGTCCGGCTCAACGTCTACACGACCGACATCGATCAGCTCTTCCCCCACTACGGTGTGCTGGCGGCGCGGTTGGGTGCCGCCGGGGTGGCGCCGACCTCCACGATGCTCGAGGTGACGCGACTGGCGATCCCCGGCCAACTGGTCGAGCTCGAGGGAACCGCCGTCGCGTGATGCGACCTCGCCGCCCCTGCTGCTCGTGCCGGTCGAAACCGACACGAGCAGCAGGCGTGAAGTCCCTTCTCTCGGTTCGTGATCGCTCGTTCGTGGTGTTGATCGTCGTACCGGTCGACTGCTCGTCATGTGCATGCCGGGACGCGGGACTTCTGGGTGTGCGGCAGCGGCACGCTCAGCGAGCGCTACATGAGGTGGACGTCCGAGGCCGTCGGCACCGAGCGCATGATGTACTCGACCGACTACCCCTACACAAGGTATGCACGACCGAGTCTGGTTCGCCCATGCAGGAGCTGCCGTTTTTCTCTTGGGTCCATCCTCAGAAAGCCGGATGATGGATGCTGTTCACATTCGTCGGACCGGAATTGATGCCACAGATCTGGGAAGGACCGCAGCCATTGCAGCTGACACTGTCTCCGCCTGCGTAGAAAATGGACCCCCGCTTCACGAGGACCTTAGAAGCCAGGCAAGAGTTGAGCTCAGACAGTTCGAAATGCTCGCGCCCAACTAACGGCCTATATTAGAGGCCGACTCGAAATCGGCTCCGAGTGAGGCCTTACATCCCATCGCACTTGGCGGGTCGGCGGCAGGACACACGTGTGTCACCCAGCCCGCAGTACCCATTCGAGTTCTTGGTGTCCGAGAGGTGCTGCTGGTGGTAGCACTCGGCCATGCAGAAGTCGCACCCCTGAGGGGAGGATCTCCGTCTCGATGCTGCCGTAGACCGTACCGAGGACCCATGGCGCGGGACGACGCCGAGGTGTACGGGATGCCCCATCCAGCCCCCTGACAGGCGAGGCCATAACTGCATGAACCAAGGTTGCCTGAGGTCACCAAGGGCGCCGGATCCCGTTGGACACGCCGATACGGCGACTCGGCACTCTTGAGCAGCGGGCGTACGGTATGGGGCCTGATGCTCGGCCTGAGCTCAGGGGTAGAGGGTGCTGCCCACGTTCCGCGAGAGCTGGGCGGCCCACGCAATGGCGCGGTTGCGGCCCGAGCCCTCGCCGTCCGAGACGGTGAGCAGCACACCGCCGTGACCTCGCGGTGGTCGGACAGCCACTGCAGCACCATCTCTCGGCAACCCTACGACGTACGCGGTAAGTCGTACCTTGCCGGCACTGTGACTTCACTGACGATCCTTGCGTTCCCCGACCGCACAGACACCACGAAGGCCGCCCTGGCCGCTCGCCTCTACCGCGAGGTACACCGCCGCGGGCAGCCCCGGGTCCGCGCGTGGGCAAGGCCGCGACGCAGGCTGCCGAGCCCAGGGCCTACTGGTGGAGTCCACGGACATCGAGCAACTGGAACTGCGCAACTGACGACGGGGGAGCGGGGCCCGCCATGGTGCCGGCTTGGGTCAGGTGGAGCGGGAACCGGAGTTGAAGTAGTGGCCCTTGTCCAAGTCCTCCAGGAGGCTGGGGCCGAGCGGGCGCCAGCCGAGGAGTTCGCCGGTCAGCGCACCGGAGGCCGGCTGGTCGATGGAGAGGACCATGCCCAGGAAGCCGAAGTTCTCGGCCGGGCGGGAGGCTGTCGGCAGGTCGAGGTGGCGGCCGATGGTCTCGGCGATGTCGCGAATCGGTACCCCCTCGTCGCCGACCGCGTGCAGCATCGATCCCGCCGGGGCCTGCTCCACGGCGAGCCGGAACAATCGGCCGGCGTCCGCCACATGTACTGCGGGCCAGCGGTTGGAGCCGTCGCCGACGTAGCCTGCCGCGCCCTCTTCCCGGGCGTCGGTGATCAGCCAGGAGACGAAGCCCTGGTCCCCTTCGCCGTGCACCGTGCGGGGCAGTCCCACGACGGATGAGCGCACGCCGCGTGATGCCAGGTCGAGAGTCGCCTGGGCGTTCGCGGCCCGGCCCGCCACGGGAGAGCCGGGCGGGAACTCGGGACGGTCGCGCTCGGTCGCCACCTTGCCCGGGATCGCGGGCGTGCCGGAGGCAATGACCAGCGGCTTGCCGGAGCCCTCCAGAGCCGTACCGAAGGCATCGATGGCGCGGGCATCGGCCTGCACCGAGGCGTCGAACCGGGAGAAGTCGTGGCCGAATGCGAGGTGGACGACCCCGTCGCACTCGGCTGCGCCGGCGCGCAGGGTGTCCAGGTCGTCGAGGCCGCCGCGGAGCACCTCCGCCCCCCTGGCGGCGACGGCCTCGGCCGAGGAGTCCGACCTGGCGAGCCCGAGGACCTGGTGCCCTGCGCCGATCAGCTCGGGAACGACGGCCGAGCCGACCCAGCCGGATGCGCCCGTGACAAAAATCCGCATGGAAACCTCCTGATGTCAGGAACTGTCATCAGCGTAGCATGAAGATGTCAGGCGCTGTCATCGCGTAGGATCAGGCCATGGGTAGGTGGGAGCCGAACGCGCGAGGGCGACTGGCGGAGACTGCACTGAAGCTCTACGCGGAGCAGGGTTTCGAGCGGACCACGGTCACCGAGATCGCCGAAGCGGCGGGACTGACCGAGCGGACCTTCTTCCGGCACTTCGCCGACAAGCGTGAAGTGCTGTTCTACGGAACCGAGATGGCGCTGGACATGCTCACCCACGCCATCGAGCAGGCACCGGCCTCGGCGTCCCCGATAGACGCGGTGGGTGCAGCGCTGGATGCCTTCGGGGCTTTCTTCCAAGAGGACCCGGAGCGCGTCCGGCGGCGGGACGCGGTCGTCTCCGCCAGCACCGAGCTACGCGAACGCGAGCTGGTCAAACTGGATGCCTTCACCTCGGCGATGGCCCGCGCACTGCGCGAACGCGGCACTCCGGAGCCGGCCGCCAGCCTGGCCGCCGAGGCGGGCATCGCCGCCTTCAAGGTCGCCTACGCCCGCTGGGTCGCCGCCGGGCCCGGCACGACGGGCGGAACCGGCGAGCAGGATCTGCCGCGCCTCTTCCGCGCGTCGCTGGCGGAACTGCAGGAGGTCCTCGCGGAGCGCCCGTCGGTGTAGCCGCTGCGAAGCAAACCGGCCGCGTGGCTACGGCCGCCCCGAGGCCGCACCTGCCCGGCGCCGCTGCCCGCAACGCCCAGACCGCTGTACCCGGCCCTGAAGACCTCAGGGATCGGCCCCCGTCATCACGCGACCTGGGATCGTCACCCAGGTCCGGCCGTCCAGCGCACAGCCGCTGGCCTTCGAGGTGAGCCCGCCGATCTGCTTGAGGAACAGAGAATCGCCAGTTCCGCCACTCCTTGCTGATCGGTGCGCATGACGTTGGTCATGGCGATGATGTGGTCTATACGCTCGGCTGGAGTGGTCACCAGCGTCGTGCCGCGCTCAGGGCTGGACAACTGACGCCATGCGGCAGGTGAAAGCCCGGACTTGCCCGCGTGGTGTCGCACGGCTCGGCTGCCGAGCGAGCAACGGCGGTGCAGTTCCTGGACCGGCACCAGGTCGACGGGGGCGGCCTCCCCGGGCCCTTGACGCAAAGACGGCCGCGTCCGACTGCGGACGCTGCGCCGGGCGTAACCGCCACCACCGCGTGCGCGGTCGCCATGCCCACCTTGCGGTCACCGGAATCGTCGATGGTCAGCACTCCGCAACGCGTGGAGCGGCGGTGGCCGGGTCTGGCAACAGCGGGAGGCCGTGGTGATCGGCTGCCGGTCGGTCCGCCTTGGCCGCCTCACAGCGGCTGGTGATGCTCTGCAGTGCCGCTGGCACGTGGCATTCAACTTCCCGGCGATTGGCGGCAGATCCAGCCGCGGGATGCCGCGCCGTCCCTCGTCCCACATGCCCCGAAAGATGGTCGGACACCGCCTGGAGCGGGGCCGCCGGTGGGTCTCACGCCGTTGGCTCCAGGCGATGTCAACCGCCGGCGCACCAGGGGCGCCGACGGCGGGACTACAGGGCGGCGATGACGTCGGCAGAGGTCATCGGCAGCGAAAACATCGGGAAGTCGTAGGAGATGGCGTTGTCGTGCGCCTCCTGCGAGGTGGCGGCGACGCAGTCGGTCAGGGTGATCACCCGGAAGCCGTGCTCGTAACCCGTGCGCATGGTCGACTCCACGCAGCAGTTGGTGAGGAAGCCGCCGAGGATGATCGTGTCGATGCCCTTGCTGCGGAGGATGAAATCGAGGTTCGTGCTGGCGAAGGTGTCGAGCCCGCGCTTGCCCTCGATGACGATGTCCCCGTTCACCGGAGTCAGTTCGTCGACGACGGCCGCGCCCCACGTGCCCTTCACGAATGCCTTCCCGTCCACCACGCCTTTGAGGATGCCGTAGGGGTGTCGGGTCAGCTCACCGTAGCCTTCCGCGAACGTGATCGGCGCGTGCAAGATCGACACTCCGGCTCCCCGGGCGGCGTCGACCACGGCGACCGTGTTGGCAAGCATGTCGGTGCGCTGCATGACGTCGGCGACCGCCCCGTGCAGCACGCCGCCGTCGCTGGCGAACTCGTTCTGGTACTCGATGAGCACGATTGCGGTCTTGGCCGGGTCGAGCTCGAGCTTGTCGGTCATGGCGCCACCTGTTTTCCGCGTCTTTGGGGTTAGGGGCATCTGCGTCCTGAGGCACAGCGAGAAGCACGGTAGCTTATTGTCTGACAAACAGACAAGAAGCTACCGTGTGCCGCATGACGATCTCGCCGGTATCGCGCATGCCCCTGAGCCTGGACGTGGCTCAGCGCCTGCGGACCGCCATCCTCGACGGCACATTCCCCGCCGGCACCGAGCTGCCCACGGAGACCGAACTCGCCCAGTCCTTCGGCGTAGGGCGGTCCACCATCCGCGAAGCGCTCAGGGTGTTGCAGGCGCACGGTCTGATCAGCGGCGCGGATACCGTCTCCACCGCGCGTCCGCGCGTCACCCACGAGCGCACGGCGGACGCGGCGGGCCTGGCGCTGAGCACCGCGTTGCAAGTCGGCGCGATCCCGCTGGGCGACCTCGTGTCGCTGCGCACGCTGCTGGAGACGGAGGCGATACGGCAGACCACCTCCGTGCCCGATGAGGCTCGGTCCTGCCTCGTGACCATGGCGGCAGCGGTGGAGAACACCGACATCCAGACCTTCCACGCAGCTGACGTGGAATTCCACGTGCAACTCGCCTACGCCGGCGGCAATCAGGCGCTGGGCTTCGTCATCGGCGTGCTGCGCGACTGCATCGCCGGCTACCTGCTCGACGCGCTCGCCGCGGTGGCCGATCGGGGCACGGTGCTCGCGCGTCTGCTGGCCGAACACCAGGCGATCGTCGACGCGCTGGACGCGGGCGAGTCCGGCCGTGCCGCCGAGCTGGTCGTGGCTCACATCCGCGGTTTCTACGAGCCGGAGACGCCATGACCGAGGTTGTCGCGGACGTCGCCGCCGCCCTCGCCGCAGCGCTCCCCGGCCGGGTGGTCACCGACCGGGACGCGATGGAGGCGTACCGCCGTGACCAGTGCCTACCGGCTCCCGCCGGGCGCCCGGCGGCAGTGGTACGTGCCCGCACGACCGATGACGTGATCGCTACCCTGTGCACAGCCGGCGACCATCGCGCCCCGGTGGTGACCCGGGGGGCCGGCACCGGGCTGGCCGGCGCGGCCAGTGCGATCGACGGCTGCGTCGTACTCTCGCTCGCCGCGATGGACCGGATCCTGGACCTCGACGTGGCCGGCCGGACGGCAACCGTCGAGCCGGGCGTGATCACCGGCGATCTCGACGCCCGCGCCCGCGAGCACAGCCTGTGGTATCCGCCGGACCCAGGGAGCAAGGCGATCTCCACCATCGGCGGCAACCTGGCGACCAACGCGGGCGGCATGTGCTGCGCCAAGTACGGGGTCACTGCCGACCATGTCGCCGCGCTGACGGCCGTACTTGCCGATGGCCGCGTGATCCGTACCGGTCCGCCGACCCGTAAGAATGTCACCGGGCTCGACCTCACCCGGCTCCTCGTCGGCTCCGAAGGCACCCTCGCGGTGATCGTGGACGCCACCGTGCGTCTGCACCGTTCCCGACGGCCACCGCGACCGCAGTGGCCGCGTTCCCGACGCCCCAACAGGCGGTCGACACCGCGCTGCGGATCGCGGCGGTCGCCGACCCAGCGGCCGTGGAGCTCATGGACCGCACCTGCATTCGCGCCGTCAATCGCCAGACCCGCATGGGACTGGACGAGTCGGCCGGGGCGCTCCTGCTCATCCAGTGCGACGGGCCGTCCGCCGGTCAGGAAGCCGCCACTTGCGCCAGGCCGGCTGAAGCCGCCGGTGCCACCGAGGTGCTGCACACCGCCGACCCGGCGGATGGCGAGATGTTCATGCAGGCCAGACGAACGGTGTACCCGGCGCTGGAGAGACTGGGCACCACGCTGCTCGACGACGTCGGCGTCGCGGTCCAGGACCTTCCCGGTGCCGCGTCGGGCATCAGACGAAGACGGAAGGATACGTGCACTGCGAGTGGGACGGCGCATGCCAGGGCGCTTGGCGTTTGCCCGGTGGACAGCCGGGCAGCGGTGAGATCGACGGTCTGTCCTTCGCTGCCGATGAAGAGCATGGGATCGTGGATACCCCGGCCTTCAGGCCGGGAAGGAAACGAAGCTCCTGCGGAGCAGGGCAGGGAAGGCCGGTTCGCCGCCAGGGCGGACCGGCCTTCCCCTTCCATTGGCCGACTTCGGCCGCTCACATGGGAGTTGATAGAATGTGAGATCTGACGCAGCAGGTCAAGCGGGCTTTCAAGTACCGCTTCTACCCCACGGGCGAGCAGTCGGCTGAGCTGTCGCGCACGTTCGGCTGCGTCCGCCTCGTGTACAACAAGGCGCTGGAGGGGCGCACGCGGGCCTGGCGCTCATGGCTTCTCAGACCAACCTGACCACCACGGTCACGACGATCTCTGCGGCGAACCCCGCGGCGGCCAGGAGCAGCAGCCGGTGCCGCCACGTCATGCGGCCGCGGAGCTGGGGAACCTTCTGCGGCGGGTGCGGTGACTGCCGTAGCGGAATGCTGTTGACCAGCCCGATCAGGGCGACCACGCCCGCGATGACCAGTCCCGTCGCGGTGAACCTGGTCTGCGGATCGACGACCACTCCCAGACCGCCGAGCGTGATCGCCGCGGCGCCCATGCTCAGTGACCAGGTCCGGATCGTCGTCAGGTCGGCTTCCAAGCGGGTGCGTTCCGCTCCCTGTTGAACCTGGGCACGCCCGTGGAGGGAGGAAGGATCGAGGTCGGCCAGGATCCGCCGGTCGATCAGCCGCCAGTCGGACGCCGTCAACGTCACCTCGTTCTCGGTTCCGCACCGTTGGCACCTGTAGAGCCTTGGCTCCCGGTCGTCGTGCCCGCCCCATATCGCCCCGACGCCGCTGGGATCGATCACCGGATCTCTCAGGGGACTCCAGCGCTCGCAGGAGTGGCATTTGAATGTCTGGCGATTCTGCGACATGGGCCAATGCCCTCCGATATGGTGGACCGGCGGTGTGCGCCATATCGTAGGTGCTGCCGACGGGGGAGGGGTGGTGAATGGGGGAAGAGGGCTGTTTCCTGTGGAATACCACCCTGGGGTGGTATGACTTCCGCACCTTCACGGTGCTGCTGGCTCGCCACGGAGACCGGGACACCTTTCTGTTGACTACACATCACGAACGGTTGCACCAGCAGCTCACCGAGCACTCCACGTACGGAATCCTGCTGCAGGAAGCGGCGAAGAAGGCGGAAGCGTCGCGGCAGGCGAAGTTTCTGGTGACGACGCTCGTCGACGAATGCAGGAAAGTCCAGGAAATGGCGGCGACTTACTGCAGTCTGATCGCGCACGAGCAAGGGCCGGACATCCTTGCGCGGATGCCGGATTTCTACCGGCAGGTCTTCGAACGAGCCACCGTACTGGCCGACCGGTTCTTCGACACCACCTCACTCAAAAGCCTGTTCGTCTTCTGCGTCGCCCGGTGTGCGATGATGACCGGCTTCGGTGAGGACGGCGGTCAGTGGATGGCGGACAGGCGCCTCGGAGAGATGGAGTTCGTCGAGGAACTCGTCGCGCGGGGCAGCAAGTTGCCGCTGCTGTGTCGGCCCGACCTCCGGCTGGAGCGCATCGAGCAGCGACTCCTGGACGTGTCCCCGGAGGCGGTCCACGGCGTACTGCACGACTGGCGGATACCGTTCCTGGATTCCCCCGACCAGGAAGCCGTCGCACGGGCGCTGGACGGTGACCAGCGGCGTCTCTCCGAATGGTCGTCCAATCTCAACGCCGCGATGATGGCTGCTGTGAGCACGCAGCTGGAGGACGCACTTCCCGGGCTCGAGGACAACGCTTCGGCCATGCGTCTGCACCAGCTGGCGCGCATGTCGATGACGCTCGATCCCGTCGGTACCACCGTCCAAGGCCTGGACGACATCCGTGCATCCGCGGACCAGACGGTCGCCTTCGTCCCCGGTCCGCTGCCGCGCACCGATGTGTACAGCGGGGACCGACGCGAACTGGACCGTCTCGTCGAGGAGTCTCTCGCCCAGACCGGGGCCTTGCGCTATTTCGTGGAGTGCCGTGACGAAAAGGCCGAACCGGTGTGTTATCTGACGTTCATGGCCCGGCGGAACGGAATGCCGAACCTCCAGTGCTACCGGCTGGAAGAGTCCGAGGCGTCCCGGCTCAGGCCACGGCGCCATCCGTCACTGACCATCGTGGAAAGCCTCGACATCCCGCGCCTCGGAAATCGCGCCGTGCCGGGGCACATCGACAATGCGCTGAACGACGACTGTTTCATCCGCCTGGCGACGAATCCGGTGCGCCACCTGGAGGAGATCATCGAGTCCGGGGCCCGGGTCGAATGGACTTCTGCCTCGGTCGCCTACGAGAACAGTGTGATCACTCCCGAGCGCGGGTTGGAGATCGTCCTGTACCGGGTCGAAGGGCAGCGGCAGGAACTCTTCCACCTGTCCAACGTGAGCCTCACGGACGCGATCCGGCGGTTCTCCGCACTGGTGATCGGTGACGATCGTAAAATGACCCGCATCGATCTGGACGCCTTCGCCGATCGCTTCGGCATGGACAGGATCGTCCGGCTTCTCGACCACCCGATTCTCGGCTCCGCTCATATGTGCGGAAGGGTGGCACGCATCGGCTGACCTGCCTGAAGTCACCCGCGGGGCGACCGGCACCGAGGACGAGGGCCCGGCACTCTTGGGGCGTCCCCAGACCGTGCGCAGGACGCGTGCCTTGGTCAGCCACAACGCGAGGTCGTACTCCGCCGTCTAGGGGCTGGTGTTGCACTCTGTGATGGGCGGATAGATGGGCGGATATTGCTGAGTTACCTCGGCATCCCGTGGAGAGGCGCTGGAGCCGCGCGCTGCCGCCTTGGCAGGGCTCCGTGGGTATGAAACGCTTGATCCAGGACATATGACCCGTCTGCACGCCGACTCGAACGAGTGAGCCCGGCTGCTCTGTCGGGAGTCCAGCCGGGTCCAGGCTCCTGTTCGGGGAGTGAGGACAGCCATGACGACGACCGAGCACGCTCACCACAGTGACGATCACAGTGACCCCACGTTGTACCGCACTCCGGCCGATGCTGTCGCCGCGCCCCCGGAGAAGGTCGCCTACGTCGTCGGTTTCGACCCGACCGCACAACGTGCTGACGCTTTGTTCACTGTCGGTACCGACCCTGGATCCCCCGACTACGGTCGCGTGATCTCCCACGCCGAGCTGCCCGACCCGGGCAACGAATTGCACCACTTCGGCTGGAACGCCTGCTCCAGTGCGCTGGCCCATGCCGGTCACCATCACGCCGCGCGGCGCTACCTCATCGTTCCGGGACTGCGCTCATCGCGGCTGCATGTCTTCGACACCAGCCCCGATCCTGACCGCCCTCACCTGGTCAAGGTGGTCGAGCCCGAGGAGCTGGCCGCCAAGGCCGGGTACTCCCGCCCACACACACTCCACTGCGGCCCCGACGGGATGTTCCTGTCCTGCCTCGGTGGCGCGGACGGTGCCGACGGGCCTGGCGGCGTCGCGCTGCTGGACCACGAAAGCTTTGAAGTGCTGCGTGCCTGGGAGAGCGAGCGCGGACCGCAGTGGCTTGCCTACGACGTCTGGTGGCATCTGCGCAAGAACATTGCCGTGACCAGCGAGTGGGGGTCCCCCTCGATGATCGAGGACGGCCTTGTACCCGAACTGCTGCTGGGCCGCCGGTACGGCCACTCACTGCACTTCTGGGAGCTGGATTCCGGTCGGCATGTGCAGAGCCTCGACCTCGGGGACGAGAACCAGATGGTGCTGGAGCTTCGTCCCGCGCACGATCCCGAGGCGACGTGGGGGTTCACGAACACCGTGGTCAACGTGGAGGACCTGTCGGCATCGGTCTGGTTGTGGAACCGGGAGGGCGAGGACTTCGTGATCCGCAAAGTGATCACCGTCCCGGCAGAGCCGGCGCAGCCGGAAGACCTGCCCCCGGCACTGCAGCCGTTCGGCGCCGTGCCTCCATTGATCACGGACATCGACCTGTCGGTGGACGACCAGTGGCTGTACGTATCCGCGTGGGGAACCGGTGACCTGCTCCAGTACGACGTGAGCGATCCGTTCCGGCCCAGGCAGACCGCGTCCGTGCGTCTTGGCGGCATCATCGACCGACAGCCGCACCCTGCCGAGCCCGACACTCCGCTGACCGGCGGAGCACAGATGGTCGAGCTCAGCCGCGACGGGCGGCGGGTGTACCTGACGAACTCCTTGTATGCCGCCTGGGACGAACAGTTCTATCCCGAGGGCATCGACCCGTGGATGGTCAAACTCGACGCCGACACCGCGCACGGCGGGCTCTTGGTCGACAGCAGCTTCTTCCCGCACGGCACGGAGTTCTCCGGGTTGCGTGTGCACCAGACGCGCCTGCAAGGCGGCGACGCCTCCTCGGATTCGTACTGCTACCGTCGGTGACATGCTGCTCTCCTTGCTCTGCGTGGCAGGCACGAGTACCGACGAGGGGACGAGGTGGCAGCTGCCCTCCACCGAAGCGCTGGTGGCCGTAGTTCTGGTGGGTGTGGCCACCACGGCCGGCGCCTGGCTGGCACGGCGCGGATCCGGCCGGTCGGAGCTTCTGCTTGCCGCGGCGTCAGGGATTCTGCTGATCATCGCCGTCCTCGATCTTCTCCCCGACGCGTGGGATGAAGCGCATCAGGTCGGCGTGCCGCAGTGGGCAGTGCCTCTCGCCGCGCTCGCCTCGTACGGGGTGACGGGTGCTTTGGCCCGTATCGGCTGCCCGTGCGAGCCGGGTCGCGCGGGCGGCATCAGCTCGGCATCGGGGCTCGCTCTGCACCGCTTTCTGGAGGGGGCAACCTTGGCACTGACCCCGTCAGTCGCCGTGATGGCGGCGCTCCTGGTGCATGCAGCTGGCGAGGGCCTGGCGCTGGCCGCCCTGCTGGGAGTCCACCCGAAGCGGCGCGTGGCTCCATGGATCGCGCTGGCCTGCTTGAGTCCGGTCGCGGGAGCCTTCGTGACGAGCGCCTTGCCCATCCCGGACGACCTCATGCCACTGCTGCTCGCCCTCATCGGCGGCGTACTCGCACGGTCGGCCTGGGCGGCGCTCGTACTCGCTCATCAGCAGCGGCCCGCGGACCGGCGAGTCCTCGCAGTCCCGGTCGCGGCGGCGATGACTCTCGCCGCCGCCCTCACCGCGCTTGTCTTCCTTGCCGGGGCAGACAACCACTGAGGCTGATCGCGCGTCGACGCCACGACACGCACACCCCGCTCCCGCCCCCACCCGGCCCCACACCCCTCTCAGCGGGGAGGGGCCGCATACCCATGCCCCTTGACAAGAACCTGCTACATGTCAGGAATCACTGAGCGGAGCCGCATCGGCCGAGATCCCCTTTGCAGCAGCCTTGCGGAATCGAGAGTACGCGGAGGGGATTTCCTTCGGCCTACCGAGTGAGTTTTCGATCCGGATGCCTGGTAAGAGGTTGCTTCGCGGACAAGATCGTCGTCAGGCGCGGCATGTGTGTCGCCGCACGAGTGCACGACCGCGCGCGATACCTGGAACTGCCGAGAGGTGACCGCCATGTCCTTCCTGGGGAAATCCCTTCGTACTTTTCCCGCCGTCACCCTGGGAGTTGCACTTCTGGGGATGAGCGCCGATCCCGTGCAAGCGGTTCCAGTCGGGCACCAGAAAACACAGAAAACCGCCCGGGCTTCCGAAAAATGGCGCGAGACGGCCGTCCAGTACGCGGACGCCCACTGGAACTGGACCACATGGGACGACAGCACCCCCCGGGCGAAGGACGGCCAGGCACAACCCTATTTCGAGTGCGCCGAGTTCGTCGCTCGCGCCCTTGCCGCGGGCGGCCTCGTCCCCGGACTGAAGCCCAATGATCCTCAGGACTCCTATTACCACTACAAGGCACCGAACGGCAAGGAATACGATCTCCTGCTGATCTCGGACGTCATCGGCTACCGAAGCCTCTACGACTTCATCATGGACTATCATCTCGGCGCGGACGTCGGCGACGATCCCGCCAAGGCTCAGCCCGGCGACATGGTGGTCATCTTCAACTCGGACTACTTGGACAAGCTGCACACGGGTCTTGTGGCGCAAGAGGTGAAGGGCGACGCGGATTCGACCGTCGACGCCCACAACAACGCGCACTACCGACGCACGTACCAGAAATTCGACGCGGACGGATACGTCCACGTCATCCACATCGATCCGGGTGTGATCAAAGCACAGAAGCCCGCCGTTCAGCCGCCCTCCGACCCGGAACTCATCCGATCCCACGCCAGTCACGCCCGCCCCTCCTGACGGGTGTTGCACAAGGCTGAGTGCGGGCAGGTCAGAGCGGGTGGTGGGCTCGTCTGCTGATGACGCAAGGGCGAGGTTGTGCACGTGGGCGACGGCCTGAACCGCGTGATGGAGACCAGCGCCCCGCTGGCGGCAGTCGCGCAGGATCTTGAAACGGCATTGCCCTTAGCCCGTGTCCCACAGCCGATAGCAGCCTGGGGAGCTGCCCGATGAGGTGAACTTCGGCAAGTCGTTGCGGAAAAAGCGGATCGTCTGATCCGGTGGCTGGGGATTTTTCAACTCGTTGATTGCTGCATCGGAAATGATCAGGCAGAATCTCTTGATCAAGGGTGTGTGATCCGCTGAACGGAGCAGTTCAAGGGATGCTTCGTATCGGCCAGCCTGGTATATCCAGTTACTGGCCGAGAACTTAAATGCTGGCTGTTGAGGTTTGTCCTGGCTGACGATAAAAGGGGCGGGATCATTACTCCAAGTGGGATCGATTGAGCCCGAAGTTAAATTGTATGCCCAAACGTCACTTTCCTCCCAATAGAAAGCGGGCCTCTTCGAAGAAGAGATGGAGCCAGTAGGTGCGAGGTGCAAACGCGCGTCGCGGATTACTTCGACACTCTCGGTCTTGAACCTGGTCGCGACTGTCGGCTGCACATAGAAGTGAACCTCGTTGTCCTTCCATTCAAGGCGAATGAGGTGAGGAAGCGTCATATCGACGCTCGGTTGGCGCTGTAGCTCAGCGAAGTTGTAAAGCGAAATGGCCAGGGCGCTCACAGCAGCAACCGTCGCGGTCCACTTGTGCACGGCCTCGGAGCGTCGCCTCCTGCGAGACTCGGGTGGCCTCGTCGCAGCGTTTTCCATGCCGACACTCTGCCCGGAGCATAATTCTCCTCCTGCTGTGTTGCTCCATATGGACGGCAAAAGTAGCACCCGACCGAGGTTTCACTCGTCCCCCGATGGCATCCGAAACCTCTAGTCGGGCTTATCCGCCGGAGCGTCGTGCAGCTGGGCCAGCGCTTTGGAGATGGCCGGAGACGAAACCTTGAAATCGCCCCACAGATTCATGACGAAGGCTGAGGCTTCCGCCCGATCAGTCGGTAGCCCGGCTTCCCGGAGGGCATCGGCAACCTCGCGCATCTCGGAGCCCCAGTTGCTGTCCTTGGCTTCTGTACAGACACAACTGACCAACGGCGGCCGTGACTGCGGTTGATCGAGGCGACCAGGCTGCGCAAGCCGTCGGTGTCGAGGCGGTCCTCGCGGCCGAATTTGTGCACCACCTCGGCCTGCGTGGTGCCGACCCGCCGGTTATGCGCGAGTTGGACATAGCGGACCGTCATCCCGTTCTTGTTCTTGCGCTGGGTGGTCCGCATATACATGCCCACAGCATCAACGATCACAGCAGAAAAATTGACAGCCCACGGAGAATGCGTGTGCCACCCGGCTCTCACGGGGCGCGTGTATCCCGCAATGCCGTGACCTGCACGCGCGGGCGTCGCCCACGGCGCAGTCGATCGCCCGTGCTCGAATTCCGTGTCGTCCGACCCGCACGCGAACTGGGATACGCCGAAAAGCTGACCGGCCAATAACCTACTCGAGTGAACATGCTGGCGACGCGTCAGGCCGGGAACCTAAAGTACCCAATTAGGCTAATCAGGCCCTTCAGTGAGTGGCGTATGCCGTCGGCGGAGGTCTGCTTCGCGATCACCGGGCCCGCGGGTGCGGGCCACCCGTGTACGCACGTCGGGAGCGAGGAGGCACGCCATGCCAGACGAGGCTCTACTTGCCGTGAAGGAACGCGCCGCCGACGTGCTCATGCGGATCCCCGGTGTCACCGGCGTCGGCATCGGCGGGCGCGAACGCGACGGCAGCCCCACCGGCGAACTCGTCCTCAAGGTCTTCGTCCAGCGCAAACGACCCCTGGCCGAACTCACCCCCGGCGAGGCCCTGCCCACCTGGTTCGAGGGCGTCGGCATCGACGTCAGCGAACTGGGCATCGGCCGGCTGGAGACCGCACCGCCGATCGAGGAGGCCACGCCCGCCACGGTCCCCGGGTCGCCGCTGACCTCCGACCACGACACTGACGACGAGCGCTACCGGCCGCTGATCGGCGGAAGCCGGGTGCAGAGCGACATGTCAGGCGTCGGCTTCGGCACTCTGGGCTGCTTCCTGCTGCACGCGACCGACCCGAACAAGGTGTACGCGATCACCAACTACCACGTGGTCGTGGGCGGGGGGCAAAACCGCCCGCCCGCCGTTGCGGGGAGCACCCGGGTGGGGCAGTCGGAGGCCTCCTCCAGTCCCACCAAGTGCTGCTCCCACATGATCGGCACGTTTGTCGGCGGCGGCCGCGACACCGTGAGGGACGCGGCGTTGATCCAGCTCGATGCGGGGATGGAGTACCGCAAGGAGCTCATGGGCATCGGTGTCGTCACCGGTACGCACACGATCACCCAGCAGGAGGCGCAGACCCAGCGGTACGCCGTACGCAAGCGTGGCGCCCGGACCCGGCTGACTGGCGGTGTGGTCGAGGCCATCAACACGACGCACACCTCATCCGACGGGTTCACCAGGAGCAACATCACCGTCGTCAAGCCCAACCCCAACGTCGCCGTGCCCGCGGGCCGGCCACTGTATTTCTCCGACGCCGGCGACTCCGGGAGCGTCCTGGTCAACGACCAGGGCCAGGCCGTGACGCTGCACTTCGCGGGCGCCTTCGTGGCCGCACAGAAGGTGAACAAGGGCCTCGAGCTGCCCATCGAGCAGATCATCGCGACGTTCGTGGCGGAGGGGTTCCAGATCGCGATGGCCACCGCCACCACAACCGGGGTGGTCTTCACGGTCCCCGGCGCTACCACCGTCGCCCTGCCCGAGGAACTCGTCCCGGCGCTGGCCGGGTTACCCGCGGGCGAGTCAGTACGGGTGCCGCTGGAGGCCTCATGGCTGCCCGGGGTGCCACTGCCAACGCCGCATCTTCTCGCAGGGCTTGAGCAGCAGCTCGACTCCACGCGGGCAGGCCGCCTGTTGATCAGCCTGTGGCTGAGGCATGGCAGCGAGCTGATCGCTCTGCTGGAAAGCCACCGCAGGGTGGCCCTGGTCTGGCACCGCTGCGGTGGGCCTGCGCTGATGCAGATGTTCTTCCGGATGACCTCAGATCACACGCTGGCGATGCCGCAGACGATAAACGGCAGGCCGCTTTCCGAGGCCTTCTGCCGGATCGCCGATGCGTTCGCTCCGCACGCGAGCCCCGGCCTGCGGCACGACCTGGCGGCGGCTCGGACAGCACTGCCTGACCTGGGCGGAATGACGTATCCGCAGGTACTGACCGCGTTCCGCCTGGAGTAGGAGGTCGGCGATGGCACCGAGCGAACCGGAGTCGAAATGCGCCGACGATTTGATCAGTGCGCTGTCGGGGCGCGGGGATCCCTCGCTCCGTACCGATCTGGAACGCGCGCGCCGGGCTCTGCCTGACTTCGGCGGGCGCACGTCACCGGCGTTCGCGCGCGGTGCGGACAAGGGGGTACCTGCTCATGAGTGACGCATCCGATCGCGAGGCCATCGCCCAAGTGGCCAGGGTCAAGGAGGAGTACACCGCGTGGCTGCTCTCGCTGCCGGGCGTGAATCTGGTCGCCATCGGCGGCAAGGAGACAGGAGGCAGGCCGACCGGCGAACTGGCCGTCCAGGTGTACGTCGATGCCAAGCTCCCACTTTCGGAGATCCCACCGGAGCAGCGGATCCCCGAGGAGATCGACGGCGTCAAGACCGACGTCGTCGTCGGCGGGGACATGGTCCCCGTCATCGCGGACGGCGCGCTGCTCCCCAAGGAGGTGAAGTTCGACGAGTCCCGCATCCGGCCGTTGACCGGCGGGTTACTGATCTCGATGCCGGGGAGCGAGGAGGTCGGAACGCTCGGCTGCTTCGTCTCCGAC
This sequence comes from Streptomyces sp. HUAS 15-9, assembly GCF_025642155.1. Taxonomy (NCBI): domain Bacteria; kingdom Bacillati; phylum Actinomycetota; class Actinomycetes; order Kitasatosporales; family Streptomycetaceae; genus Streptomyces; species Streptomyces qianjiangensis. Next base: position 8,747,449 of record NZ_CP106798.1, read on the forward strand.
CCGGTCAACATCGACATTGCATACGGGCTCACCTGCGGTCACGTGATCTTCAGCACGGACATCTCGCCACCCACGACGGGCTTCACGAAGGTGGGTCAGCCGTCGGGTTCCGCCGGTTCGAGCGGTTGCTGCGAGGACACCATCGGGAAGTACGCGGCCGGGCGCGAGCACAGGCCGGACCGCGACGAAGCCCTGATCGCGCTCTCGCCCGGCATGAAGTTTCTCTGCGAAATCGCGGATATCGGCTTCGTCACCGGAATCCACGACATCACACCTGCCGAGGCCCAGACACAGTCGTTCGCCGTACGGAAGCGGGGCGGGCGCACGGGACTCACCGGCGGGGTCGTCGTCGGGTTGCAGGCCACCGGTCCCGATGTCGAGAACCTGCTGGTCATCCGCCCGAACACGAACCCGGCGGCGACGTCGGGGAGCGTCGTGTTCTTCGCCGCCGAGGGCGACTCGGGATCGGCGCTGGTGGACGACGCGGCCGTGGGTTCCTGCCAGGTGACGGGCATCATCCGCAGCCGTGACAAGACGAACGCCGAGCGGCTGGCCGAGGGGAAACAACCCCGGCCGCTGACCCCGGCCGGGGTTGAACTGGTTCCCGCGTACGCGATGCCTGTGACGAAGGCTCTGAAGCGTCTGAAGGACATCGAGAGCGTCAACACGGTGATCTCGACAGCATCCGCGCCCGGCCAGGTGCACACGGTGCCCGGCGGCAGCACCGTCGCCGTACCGGCCGAGGTCGCCCAGCGGATCGCCGCGGAACCCGCCGCCCGCGCCGCGTTCACGGGTGACGGCGACGGCGAGGGCGGCCTGCGGGCTCCCGTCGCCGGCGCATGGTTCGCCGAGGGCCGACCGCCCGAGGAGGGCCTCGCGGCCCTTCGGGCCGGGCTGGAGGCATCCGATGCGGGGCGGGTCCTGATCGCCTTCTGGCGAGACCACCGGGAGGAGGTGGTCCGGCTCATCCGCCGGGATCGCCGGGTCACCATCGTCTGGCACCACCGCGGCGGCGCCGCGCTCCTCCAGTTGCTCATGCACATGGTGAGCCGTGCCGAGCTGGCGCTGCCCGAGACCATCGACGGCCGCCCCCTGCTCGATTGCGCCGACGAACTCGCCGCGGTCCTCTCCGCTCGCGGGACCCCCGCGCTCCGGACCGACCTGGAATGCGTACGCCGCGTCCTTCCCGACATCGGCGGTCGCACCCTGCAAGAGATCATCTTCGCGCTCGGCGCGGTACGACAGGAGGTCGGCGGCGATGGCTGAGGCCGCGGGAAGCATCGAGCGCGTCGCCACCGAACTCGCCGGCGTGTTCACCCGAATCACGAACAAACTCGGCGACGATTCCGTGATCGATACGTTCGAGCAGCTCGGGGTGCATTTCCCCGACGCGTTTCTGACCGAGCCGACGATCAGCGCGGCCCGGCTCACCGTGTACGGGTGTGGGGCGGAGCTCAGGCCGCTCACCCAGCAGCTGACCGCCGCGATCGCCGCCGGCGACCAAGCTGCCATCGCCGCTGCCTCGTTCGCTCTGATCACCCAGTTCGGGAGGGTGGTTGAGGCGCTGCCCGAGCTGGCGAACGCGCTGGCCACCGCGGGCCCCACGCTGCCCGGCATCACCGAGGCGCAGATCGCCGAGCTGAACGACAATCTGCCGCGCAAGATCGTCGACCTGCTGCTGGCCGACATCCTCCAGCTCTCCGCTCCGGCGTCGGCGCTGTTACTGGTCTTCGGGATCATCGAGCGCACCTTCGTACCCGGCGACGACACGAACCCGTCGAAGCCCCCGCACGAGCGGGTCTCGGTTCATCTGGACCGGATTCTGCCCGCGCTCACCAACCCGGTCGGACACCTCGGCACCCTGTACGGCTGGGGCACCGACCACTTCGACGCGGGCCGGCTGCTCTTGGTGATCGAAACGATGGTTGCGGGCCTGGGGCTGCCCGTCCTGTTCACCCCCGGTGCCGCCGCCGAGCCTCCCCGGCTGCAGATCTTCGCCTTCGACCTGGAGCCCACGGCCGACGGCTCTGGGCTCAAGGTCGCCGTCATGCTGGCCGGCGCGCTGACCACCGCCTTCTCCTTCCCAGTGTCGCCGCCCACCTGGAACGCGGAGATCGGCCTCTCCGGCACGCTGCCCGCCGACGCGTCCGGCGAGCTGCGCCCCCCGCTGGACCTCAAACTGACCCCGCCCGCCGGCCCGTTCGAGGCGTCCATCACCGCCGGGCTGAAGGCCACGCCGCCCACCCCCTTCCTTCTGCTCGGTACGGCGGGCGGCAGTCGGCTGGAGTTCGCCGGACTGAGCGCCACCGGCGGGGTGAAGCTGACGTTCGACCCCAGTACCGGCAAGGCCGGCGGCGGGCCCATCGCCGAGGGTGAGGTCACCGGCGGCAAGCTGATCATCGACACCGCCGGAGGAGACGGCTTCATCTCCACGCTGCTCGGCCAACTGCACCTCGAGAGCCGGTTCGACGTCGGGTTCTCCTTCACGCCGGAGCAGGGGCTGCGCTTCCACGGCAGCGGCGGACTCGAGATCCAGGTTCCGGTGCACGTCGAGCTCGGCCCGGTGCAGCTCCAGGCGATCTATCTCCTCGCCAGGATCGAGGCAGGGAAGCTGCCGATCGAGCTGTCCGCCGGCCTCAGCGCCAAGCTCGGCCCGGTCTCGGCGGCGGTGGACCGGATCGGGCTCCGCGCCGACCTGAGTTTCCCGGGGAACGGTGGCAACCTCGGCCCCGCCGACCTGGCCTTCGGCTTCAAGCCCCCGACCGGCGTCGGCCTCTCGCTCGACGTCGGTGTCGTCACCGGCGGCGGGTACCTGTTCGCCGATCCCGATCGTGGCGAGTACGCGGGCGTGCTGCAACTGGAGTTCGCGAAGTTCCTCGCGGTGAAGGCGATCGGCCTGATCACCACCCGCATGCCGGACGGCTCGTCGGGCTTCTCGCTACTGCTCGTGCTCACCGCCGAGTTCGGTGGTGTCGGGCTGCAACTCGGCTACGGGTTCAAGCTGATCGCGGTCGGCGGCATCATCGGCCTCAACCGCACGATGCGACTCGACGCGCTGATGGAGGGCGTACGGACCGGTGCCATCGAGTCGGTCATGTTCCCGCGCGACATCGTCGCGAACGCTCCGCGCATCCTGAGCGATCTGAGGGCGTTCTTCCCGCCGCAGGAGGGCACCTTCCTGATCGGCCCGATGGCCAAGCTCGGCTGGGGAACGCCGACGCTGGTCAGCGTCTCCCTCGGGGTGATCATCGAGATCCCCGGCAATATCGCGATCGTCGGCGTGCTCAAGGTGGCGCTGCCCACCGAGGAGCTGCCGCTGCTGATCCTGCAGGTCAATTTCGCGGGCGCCATCGAATTCGACAGGAAGCGGATCTTCTTTTTCGCCTCGCTGTTCGGCTCCCGCGTGCTGACCATGTCCATCAACGGCGAGATGGGCCTGCTCGTCGCATACGGCGCGGATCCCAACTTCGTGCTCAGCGTCGGCGGTTTCCACCCGTCGTTCGCGCCGCCGCCGCTGCCCTTCCCCAGCCCGCGCCGCGTGTCGGTGGACGTACTGAACAGCGGCATCGGGCGTATTACGATCTCCGGCTACTTCGCCGTCACGAGCAACACGGCGCAGTTCGGTGCGCAAGCCGACCTGTTCTTCGGGTTCGGCGGGTTCGGCATCGAGGGCCACATCGGGTTCGATGCCCTGTTCCAGTTCTCGCCGTTCATGTTCATCATCGAGGTGCACGCCTCGGTGTCACTCAAGGCGTTCGGTGTCGGGGTGTTCTCGATCTCGCTGCGGTTCGCCCTGTCCGGCCCCACTCCATGGCGGGCCAGGGGCACCGGCTCGATCTCGTTCTTCTTCTTCGAGATCTCCGCCGACTTCGACATCACCTGGGGCGAGGAGCGCGATACCGTGCTGCCGCCCGTGAACGTCATGCCGCTGCTCGCAGGCGAGCTTCTCAAGCCGGAAGGCTGGCAAGCCAGGCCGCCCGCCGGCGGAGCGCCGCTGGTCACCCTGCGCGCGCTCGCCGAGGCCGAGTCGGAGCTCGTGCTTCACCCGCTCGGCACGCTGCTGGTACGCCAGCGCGCCGTGCCGCTGGACATCCAGGTCGACAAGGTCGGCTCGGAGAACGCGGCCGACGTCTCGAAGCTGGCGGTGAACCCGGCGGGCACCGCGCTGACCAAGCTGTCCGACGCGGAGGAGATGTTCGCGCTCGCGCAGTTCCAGAACATGGACGACGCGGCCAAGCTGGCGCGCCGGGCATTCGAGCGGCAGCACGCCGGACTGGAGTTGAGCCCGGACGGTGTGGCGATGGCGTCGCAGCGCGCGGTGCGCCGCAGCGCCCGGTACGAGCAGAGCGTCATCGACACCATCACCCAGCCGGACAAGCCGTCCGAGTCCTTCGTGAACTACAACGGCACCCTGTTCAACCACTTCATGGCCGGATCGAGCGTTGCACGCTCGCCCCTGGCCGCCGCCCAGCGGACGCTGCGCGAACCCGCGGGCCAGCGGCTCACCGTCACCGGCGACTCGTACGTGGTTGCCCAAACGCTGAACAACCGCCGCCTCAGCGGCCCCTTCACCAGCCAGGCCCTGGCCGCCCAGGATCTGGCCGACCGTGTGGCCGACGCCCCCGCACTGGACGGCACCCTGCACGTCATCCCCGCCTCGGAGGCCCTGTCATGAGCGAGGAGCGACCCGAACGCAGCGAGCCGAGTGGGGGATACCGCTTGGCGCAACACCTCCTGCACTTCCTGCTCGGTGTGCGTGCGCGCACCTCCGCCACGACCGAAGAGAGGAAGGCGAGCAACCGATGAGCAGCGCATATTCGTTCCTGCCCTGGCTGCGCCGTGGCATCGCCACCCAGATCAGCGCGGACCCGGGCTCGGCCTCCCGCGCCAGCATCGAGGTCAAGCTTCGGATCGACGGCACCCCACGGACGGGAGGCGCCACCCTCACTCAGGAGGTGGGGCACAACGTCCAGCTCTACGGGCCGGGCGACGTGATCGGGATCGACCCGCGGGCCATCGTCCGCACCGAGCCGCGTGACTGGGTGACCAACTTCGACCCCAACTACCTCGCGTTTATCGAGTTCTACGAGGAGGACTACTGCTGGCGCTACAGTCCGGCGGTGCCCCATGCCACGACCGGACGGTTGGCGCCATGGCTGGCGCTGATCGTGCTCACCGAGGAGGAGTTCGAGGACGCGGGCATGCCGCCCGGCCGCCCGCTGCCCTTCATCACGGTCGACGACCTCGCTGCGCTGCCGCCCCCCGACCAAGTGGGCGCGTTCGCCCACGTCCACGTCAACCGCGAGATCACGTCCGGGCACACCGCCACGAACGACATGGGCGCGGTTCTGCCGCAGCTCGCCGCCACCCTCGGAGAGAACCCCGACCTGGCCTGCTCACGCCTGATGTGCCCGCGCAGGCTGGACCCGGTGGTCGCCTACCACGCCTTCCTGGTCCCGGCGTTCGAGACCGGACGGCTGGCTGGGCTCGGGCACGACCCGGCGGGTGCGCCCGGTGCGCTGCACTCGAGCTGGTCCTCGTACTCCGGGCGGCCGGAGCCGGGCAACCTCCCCGTCTACCACCGGTGGTCGTTCCGTACGGCGCCGACCGGCGACTTCGAATACCTGGTCAGGCTGCTGAAACCGCGGTCCCCGGACGCCCGCGTGGGCAACCGCGACATGGACACCCAGGAGCCGGGCGCCGGGCTGCCGCCAGCCACGCCCACGGACCCCGGGCTGGACCGTGTGCTGCGGCTGGGCGGTGCACTCAAGGTCCCCGAGTCGTCACTGTCCCCGGAGGAGCTCGACGAGCAGAACAAGTACGAGAACTGGGACGAGCCGTACCCACACCCGTTCCAGACCGCGCTCGCCACACTGATCAACCTGAGCCAGACCTACACCCAAGAACAGCCCCTCACCGCGCATCAGCAGATCGCCGGGGGCCCGGTGGACCTGGCGAGCGTCGCCGACGCCGGCCCCGACCCGTTGGTGACCCCGCCGCTGTACGGGCGCTGGCACGCGCTCACCTCACGGCTGCTCACCAATGAGAGCGGCAATCCGCTGCCGCACCCGCGCAACTGGGTGCACGAGCTCAACCTCGACCCCCGGTTCCGGGCCGCGGCGGGCATCGGCGCACGCGTCGTACGCGAGCACCAAGAGGCGTACATGCAGGCCGCGTGGGCGCAGATCGGCGACGTGCTGGAGGCCAACAAGCGGATCCGCGGCGCCCAAGTGGCGCGAGAGGTGTCGCACGCGCTGCACAGCGGGCACTTGAAGACGCTGAACCAGGTCGCTCCCGCACAGATCCTGGCGATGACTGCGCCCGTGCACTCCCGTGTGGTTACCGACGCCGTCATCGCCGGTTCCGGGGTGGCCAGCGACGACGTGGCGCCCATGGATACCGCCGAACCGGTCACCGTGGCCGAGCAGTTCGCCCGCAGCCGGATCGCCGGGGCTCCCGTGTCACCGGCGATGCGCAGGCAGACCCGGCCGGGTTCGCGGCTCATGCGGCGCCTGCCTCCCCTCGGTGGCGGAGGCGGAGGGAACCTCCTCCAGGACGGCGGCCCGCCGCCCAGCCTGCTCGACCGGATGAACCAGGACCAGGTACGGGCCGCGCCGCGCAAGGTGGCGCCGACCGGCGTGACCACCGTCGACACCCTGGAGTCGGGGCTCGAGGGCCCGGTCATCGGCGTCACCAGCGCCGGCGAGGGCGCACCAGGCGCGAGGGGTCCCGCAGGCATGAACGCCACCGGCGGCACCGTCCTCGTCCCCAACCCGGTGCCCGGACTGCCGAACAGCGCAGACTTCGTCATCTCGCTGCCCGGCGAGGGCGTCACCCCGCACGCGGGTGGCACCGACAGCCCAGAGGCAACCCGCTTCAAGCAGGCGCTGAACGCGGCGTACGGGGTGTTCAACGGCTCCGCGATCGCCGGGCAGACGCCGGAGCGCAAGGCCGTGAACCTGACCGCGATCGGCACCGGGACACTCGACGCGCTGCACCCCGACCGCACGATCCCGCGCCGGGTCCTGGCCGGCATCCACTACCCGCACTCCAACGAGAGGGACCTGTCGCCGGTGTCGGACCCGGCATCGCCTGCCCCCACGCCGCGGGCACTGCTGCCGACCCCGGCCACGATGGTCGAGGCAATGGCCTACCCGGTGATCGACCTGCCGATGTTCCAACCCTTGATGGACCTGTCCAGCGAGTTCTTCCTGCCGAACCTGAACCTGGTGCCGCGCGACAGCATCACGCTGCTGGAGACCAACCAGCGGTTTATCGAGTCCTACATGGTCGGCCTGAACCACGAGATGGCGCGCGAACTGCTGTGGCGCGAATACCCGACCGACCAGCGCGGCACGCCCTTCGCGCAGTTCTGGGACGTACGAGGGGTCCGCTCCAAGCCGGGCGAGTCGGCACAGGAGAGGCGCGAGCGACTGCTCGACATCCCGCCGATCCACACCTGGACCGCGGAGTCGGAGCTGGGGGACCACGACAACCGCGAGATCAACGGCGAGAAGGACGACGAACTCGTGCTGGTGATCCGCGGCGAGCTGCTGAAGAAGTATCCGACCACGGTGGTCTACGCGCACCGCGCCGAGTGGCGCACCCACCCCGACGGAACCCCCGATCCCTCCCAGGAGCGCAAGCTCAAAGACCTCGACCCCACTGCCACCGAGCCGTCGGAGGACATCGTCAAACTGCCGTTGTACGAGGCCAAGGCCGCGCCCGACATCTACTTCTTCGGCTTCGACCTCAACGAGGACGAGGCCAGGGGCGAGTCCGGCGAGCATCCGGACGACGACCCCGGCTGGTTCTTCGTACTCAAGGAACGCCCCGGGGACCCGAGGTTCGGCCTGGACATCAACCGCGCGGGCAGGCTGCAGGTATGGAACGACCTGGCCTGGCCCGACGTACTCACCGGGCCGCCCAGCGGCGCGCCGCGCTACCTGAAACTCGACGCGAGTACCCCGGTGCTCACGCTGGAAGAGCCCACCGCTCCGGCGGACGCCGAGAAGCAGGAGCAGTACGCGGAGGACAAGGACATCGTCTGGAGCGCCCAGATCGGCGCGGGCGACCTGGCCTACATCCTCTATCAGGCGCCCGTGTTGGTCGCCGTGCACGCGAGGGAGATGCTCGGCGATGGCTGAACCAGACTCGCGGCCAATCGAGCCGGCCGTGGCCCCCATCCCGGGCAACCTCAGCGACGCCTACCCGATGCTGCTCGGACCGGTGCGCCTGGAGACGGTGTTCACCCCCACCGAGCTGCTGGTGCGGGTGTTCCCCGACGAGTGGGCCGTCGACGCGTTCGAGCCCAAGCGCACGAACCACGAACACGAGCTCGCCTTCGGTTACTGGCGCAAGGTGTGGCAGGCCGGGGGCGACCGCGCGCTGCGCCTGTCCGCCTGGCGCGACCTGGTGAACAGCGCGGGCGCCGGGCGGGCCCAATGGATCGCTGAGAACCGCAAACCGCTCAACCCACAGGACGAGCCGCACCGTAGCGGGCTCGACCACGTCATCCTGGTGATCGCGGACGACGATCCGCTGGCGGCGGCCGACCGGCCGTCTGCCCGCACCTACTGGACGGCGATCTACCGGGCAGCCGGCGCCAAAGCCGCAGTGCAGGCCGCCGACTCGGACCTGCAGTCGGCGGTCGGCCCCACCCGCGCCGTCCGGATCCGCGCACGCCGGCCGGCGGGTATGACCCAGGTGCCTCCGGGCGGTGTGGCGACTGCCCACGTCACGGTGGCCTTCCTGGACATGCCGAAGGCACAGACCGGGGAGACCAAGAGCTCGTCGTGGACGGTCGCAGCCAAGGCCAGGCTGCTGCCCGACCGGTTCACCCTGCTCGGATACGTGGGCGGCCAACTGGTCGTGAACGTCACGGGCGGCACCGTGCCGGACGAACTCGCCGTCAGCCCGGACCCCTCGACGCCGCCGGCGGACCAGCTGCGAGCACAGAACGGCGACCTGAAGGTGCCCCCGGCGCTCGCCTGGCTGACCGACTTCACCAGCGCGGTCCAGGCCGGAATGGGATTCCGCATCCCGCTGACCGACGCGATCAGGGGAGGCCTGGACCGGCTCATCGCGATCGGTGTACGCGTCAAGTCCGGCCCCACACAGGCCAAGGCCGAGCTGGAGGGACTGATCGCCCGGCAGTCGACGAGCCGTGCAGGCTACCGGCTGCTGCGCCAGGGAACGCCCACCAACAACACGGGTGACGCGCAGTCCGGTCACGGCACCGGCGACGAGGCCGAGGAGAGCTACGCCGCCGTGTTCGAGGGCCCGGCATCTCCCGCGCCACCGGGGGACTGGCGGGGCAAGACCGACGGCCAGTGGCTGGCCGAGCTGCTCGGCATCAACCCCGAGGTGACCCGGCAGCTGATCGGCGCCGACAGCACCGACACGCGTGAGGCGCGGGCGATGAACACCGCACTGTGGCCCGCCACCTGGGGCTACCATCTGCACACCATGCTCAACCCGGTCTTCGCGACCGCTGCCGTGGACGCCACCCGGTCCTTCTTCACCCGGTACGTCAGCGGCCGCGGTCCGCTGCCCTCCGTGCAAGTGGGCAGGCAGCCGTACGGGCTGCTGGTCACGACCGCCTTCTCCCGAATGGCCTGGGCCGACAACGACACCGCCGCAGCGCACCGCAGGCGCATGCACACCGTGCTGCAGACCATGGCAGGCGACTGGCAGCAGCTCGCGGCCGGGGTGCCGCACTTGGGCCAGGACACAGACCCCCACCAGCTGCTGCTTGACCTGCTCGCCGCGCACCCGGCCTCGGTGGAGTTCCACCAGCGCTACGGGCAGAGCGCCGAGGACTACTTCAACCGGCTGAACCTGGAGGGCTCCGGCACGGACGTCCTCACCGCGCTGGACACGCTCAACGTCCGGGGGCGCATCCGTACACTCCTCACCCACCTCGGCTACGACCCGCAGCGGCCCGATCCCGACGCGTCCACGCGGCTGTTCACGGGCCGCCAGCACGCGCTGCGTGGCCCGATCGTGGACGACCTTCCGATGTCGGAGAGCCGACCGGTGCGCGTCTCCTCCGACGACGGCCGCAACTACCTCGCCTGGCTTGCGCACTTTGCGCGAGCCGACTTCAACGCCGTACGCCGTGAAGACGGGTTCAGTGGCGGAAGACCCACCGCGCTGCTCTACCTGCTGCTGCGGCATGCCGTACTCACGGCGTACGACGAGGCGGCGTTGCGGCTGTCGGCAGCCGCGCACGGCACCGACGAGGCCCAACTGCTCGCTGCGCGTCGCGAGCAGCCGTTCGTGCACATCAGCACCCGGACCCAGGTCAGCGAGAGCCGGTACGGACGGCTGTACGCCCCCGACCCCGACGTGACGGGCGCGCCCAACACACTGATCGCCGACTTCATCCCTCAGGTCATCGGGCAGCGCCCGGCCACGGTCGACCTGGCCGAGCAGCTCGACGCCCTCGACCTGCTGGCGCAGGTGCCGACCGCGCGGCTGGAGCGCGCACTCGCCGAACACATCGACTGCTCCACCTACCGGCTGGACGCCTGGCGGCTTGGACTTGCCACCGAGCGGCTGTTCACCATGCGATACGGGGCGACCGGCAGCGGTCCTGCCACGACCGGGCTGCACCTCGGAGCCTTCGGCTGGCTGGAGAACATCCGCCCCCGCGGCGCGTTCGAGCAGGTACAACTCACCGGTCGGCTCGCTCAGATCTTCACCCCGCCGGGGAGCGGCCCGCTGTTGCGGGACCCGGCGAGCGGCGGGCACATCCATACGCCCTCGTTGAACCACGCCACGACCGCGGCGCTGTTGCGCACCGGCTACCTGGCCAACGGAGGCTCCGACAACCCGGGCACCATGGCGGTCAACCTCAACTCCGAGCGCGTACGTATCGCATTGTCGTTCATCGAGGGCATCCGTTCAGGGCAGTCACTCGGCGCCCTGCTCGGCTACCGGTTCGAGCGCGGGCTGCACGACAAGCACGATGTAGCCGAAGTCGACTTCTTCATCGCCGCGTTGCGCATGGCGTTCCCGCTGGTTGCCACGAAGCTGCCGGGCACCGAGCCGCCCGCGGGCACCGCGATCGAGCAGGTGGAGGCGCGCAATGTGATCGACGGGCTTGAGCTCGTACGGCACGTCACACGCACCGGTCCGGCCACGTACCCGTTCGGGCACCCGGAGCTGCCGCCGGCCGAGCCGGTACAGGCCCAGGCCATCGAAGAGGAGGTCCAGCGGCTCGTGGAGATCCACGACGCGCTGGCCGACCTGGCTGTCGCGGAAGGCGTGCACCAGGCCGTACTCGGCAACCCGGACCGCGCCGGCGCCGTCTTCGAGGCCTACACCAAGTCGGGCTTCCCGCCCGAACCGGTCGTGACCGCGACACCGCGCAGCGGCGTCAGCCTGAACCACCGGGTCGGTCTGCACGTTCGTGCCGGGCGCCCGCCCAAGATCTCACCGGTGGCCGGCGGGCACATGACCCCGCGTGGCCGCGGTGAGCCCGGCATCAACGACTGGCTGGCCCGGCTGCTGCCGGGGCATGGCCAGCTGGCCTGCCGTGTGACCTGGACGGACCCGCGGACCGGCGACGAACGCGACCGGGTGGTCAGCCTGGCAGAGCTCGGGATGCAGCCGATCGATCTGCTGTGGGCGCTGCGGCCGGACGACGCCGCGGCGATGACCGACCTGGACGACCGGATCCTCGGCCGGGTGATGCAGACGGGCACCATCCGCCCCGATGCCGAGCCACTCATCCGGTACACCGACCGCATCCAGGGCAAGATCACGCTCTTCGAACTGTCCCCGCTCATCTCAGCACTGCGGCAGCTACTGCTCACGGCCCGCCCGCTCCGGCCGAGCGACCTCGTGCCGCAGTCGGGCACCGAGACGACCGGCTCCGCGCTCGATGAGAACGTGGACCTGCCCCGGGCCCGGCCCGCCGCCGTGCGCGAGGCCATGCACGACTTCGCCGAAGATCTGGACGAGTTCATCGAGGATCTCGGCGCACCGCTGGCCGATCCCGTTGAGAGCCGCGTCGAGCTACTGTCCGACGTCGACGACTACCTGGTCAGGATGGCCGAGCTTGCGATCTCCGCAGCGGGCTTCGGCATGGTGCGCAGCGGCTGGGGCGAGCTGGCCCAGTGGCGGGGCGACCGGTTCCGCGAGGTGCTCGCCGCGGTGGACGTGGTGGCCGACCGTATGACGGTCACGCTGGCCGCGGCGGACGCCAAGATCGCGGCGGACGACGCGCTGCCCGCGGGCACGTCGGCCGAGGTCAGGTTCGGCCTGCTGCAGCAGGCCGAGCGGCTGCTGACCACCACGCCGACAAGCCCACGGCCGCGCACGCCACAGCAACTGCGGGGGATCGTGGCCGGCCGGCGCGCCACGTTCGACGTCCGCCGTTCCGGGCTGGAGGCGATCGCGAAGACGAACCGCTCGACCCTGTCCGGGCTGCTGCACGACGTGAGCGCCCTGCAACCGATCACCGCGTTCGATCCGCAGGGGCTGGATCTCACACCGACCGAGGATGCGGTGATCGTGTTCCTGACCGGGCTCGCGGCGCGCGCCGCGGACCTGCGGGCGGACGTCGGCGAACGGTTGACCGCGGCCGATGCGGAGCTCGCCCGCTACGACGCGGTGGCCGCCGGCAAGGACCGGGCCACGGCCGCGGTGGCCGCAATCCGGGCGCTGATCGGCCCGGACGCGCTCGCGGTCCACGAGTTCACCGTGCCTGACGACCTCGGTGACAGCTGGCGCGACGGGTACCTCGCATCCAGGCGGGGTGAGCTCACGGATCATCTGGACCGTGACTTCCCGGTGGACGACTGGCTGCACGGTGTAGCCCGGGTCCGGCCCCGGCTGAGCGTGTGGGAGCGGGTCACGCTGCTGACCGACGCGCTCGACGGGGACGAGCCCGAACTGCTCCCCGTACAGTTCCCGTTCGAGGAGAGCGCCCCATGGCTGGCCATGGAACTGCCCGCGAGCTACCAGCTCAGGAGCGACCGGCTGCTCTACACCGCGCACTACAGCGACCAGCCGAACCCTCACGACACCTTCTGCGCGCTGCTGATCGACGAATGGACCGAGACGCTCCCCGCGAAGGCGGAGACCACCGGTATCGCCCTGCACTACGACCGACCCGGCTCGGAGCCGCCGCAGGCCATGCTGCTCGTCGCGCCGCCCAAGCGCACGGGCGCCTGGAACTGGGACGACCTGGTTGCCGCGCTGCACGAGACGCTCGACCTGGCCCGGTCGCGCGCCGTCGAACCCACCCAGATCGACGCAACGGCGTACGCGCAGTTGTTGCCCGCCACGGTCATGACGGCGACCGCGTCCCCGATCACGATCTCCACCGATCTCTCCATCAACAACGATCAGCCGCCGGCGAGCGGCCCATTGAGACCCGCGAGGGGCTGACCATGGTTCGTACCCCCATCCAGGACATGCGGGCCGCGCTCGCGGCACGCGAATTCCCCACGGTGACGGTGTGGAACCGGCTGGAAGGCAGGCCGCGGAGCACCGAGTTCGGGCGCGCGCTGCGGGCCGAGGTCCGCGACCCGTTGTGGATGCTCACCCGGCAGTGGCAGTTCGGCGAGTTCCAGGGGGAGGACGCCGGCACTCCGGTCACCGCGAAGTACCACATGCGCACCACCCAGCCGGGCCGCTACCGCCCCCGGGAGACCCAGCCCGGAGACCTGCCGAGCGGGCTGCCGTTGGAGACCGTGGTGGAGCGTCGCCCGCTGCCCTTCCGGATCGGCGCCGACCCGGTCTCCTTCGATCTGCGGCTGGCCATGGGGCGCAGGTGGCTGAAGCTGGCGCCGTTGCCCCATCGCGGTTCCTACGTCAAGCGCTGGCCGATCCGGCTGCCCGACCCGGCGGCCGAGGCGGACACCTTCCTGGTGGCGCACCCCGAGGTGTGGGCGACGATGCAGGCAGTCGCCGGTCGGGCCATGGACGGCTACGAGCTCTATGCGCACCTGAAGAACGGCGGGCACGCCTGGGACGGCATTCAGGGAGCGGTCTCCGAGCCCCAGAAGCGGCAGCTCGACGCGCTGATCCCGAGGTTCGTCGGATGGTTCGACGACCTGATCGCGCAGCCGCCCGCCGCCGAGGCGTACGACCCGTCCCGGCTCGAGCATCGCTTCGACCTGGCCGCGCCCGAGGCCTCCGGCGAAACCGTGCTCGCCGCGGAGGAGTATCCGGGCGGGCACCTCGACTGGCACGCCTTCTCCTATGACACGTCCGGGCTGACGCTGGGCGCCACCGGTGCGCCGGGGGAGGTGATTCGTACCGCGGTGCCGGGCGCCGTACGGTTCTCAGGCATGCCGTTGCCCCGGCTGTGGGCGATGGAGGACGGGCGCACTGACTTCGGCGCCATCACCGCTGACACCACCGACCTCATCCGGTTGCTGTTCATGGAGTTCGCGCTGGCCTACAGCAACGACTGGTTCGTGCTGCCGTGCGACCTCGACACGGGGACACTGGCCCGCGTCGACGGAATGGTCGTGACCGACGTATTCGGCCGGCGGTTCTGGGTCGAGCCCGCAGGCGCCGGCCCTGACGACGACTGGCAGCGATGGTCGATGTTCAACCTGGACATCCAGGGTGAGACGCCGGTCGCCGCCGACACCGGGTTCTTCCTGCCGCCGAGCGTGCCCGGAGTGGCCGACGGACCGACACTCGAGGAGGTCGTGCTGATCCGCGACGAAGCCGCCAACATGGTCTGGGGCGTCGAACGCTCGGTGCTGCTGGCCACCGGCGACTCACTGAGGGGCGAGGAGGCGGCGCGCGAGACCCTGGCACACCGTCGACTGCTCGCCCCTCCCCACACGCCACCGGCCCCGTCGGCGCCTATCGCGTACGAGGCGATGAACACGGTGCCGGAGAACTGGATTCCGTTCATCCCGGTGCACGTGCCGGGCGACAATCGGGAGATCCAGCTGCAGCGCGGTGCCATGCCCCGCGTACTCGACGGCACCACGGCGCCGCCGGTGCCGGTGCGGCCACGGACCACAATGCTGGGCCAGGGCCTGGGCGCCGATCAACCGTACTTCGTACACGAGGAGGAGGTACCACGCGCGGGGACCAGGCTCTCCGCCGCCTACAACCGGACCCGCATGCCGAACGGACGCGTCGTGGTCTGGTACGGCGTCCGGCGCTCGACCGGCCGGGGCGAAGGTTCGAGCTCACTGGACTGGGACCGCCTGGTGGATCAGCCCGCGGCGGAACAGGAGTAATCCGGCGCCGACCCGCGAGCTATGGGACGTGGTTGGGGCCGCGTACCGTTGGTGGGACGCTGAGGGAAGACCTGGCATCGACCGCGTCGGCCTGACGGTCAGCCACCAAGGAGAACAGGGATGGCTCGACACCCCTGAGCGACCCGTGGGGGAGTGAAGGCGAGGCAGGGCGCCGTCCTGCGCAGCCCACCCCGAGCCGCGGCGAGTGCCGCCCGCACCTGGGGCGTAGATCGTCCAGGCCGATGCGGCCGATGAACTTCCCGGACTCGCGTGCTGCCAGTGCCCACCGCCCAAAGCCCCGCTCGTCGAATTCGGCCTGCATCTGTGCCACCGTGGCATCGCTCTGCTCACGCGTCAGCAGTTCCCCCAGGTGTTCTCGGACTTGGGGGTCGGCGTTCATAGTCGCCCACGGTTCGAGGTCGGACTGCCGCCACCCGCGGTTGCCGTCGCCCCGGTCGGCGGGAGCCTGCGATCGCTGCGCGATCCGTACGTGACGGGCTCGACGATGACGACGGCGGCGCGTAGGTCTGACCGAAGGCACGGCCGGTACTGACGGCTGGGGGTCAGGTGGGCATGCCTGTGAGCGTGAGGAATTCGGCGCGTGAGCGGGCGTCGTGGCGGAGTGTGCCGAGGAGAGTGGAGGTGAGGGTACTGGAGCCGGTGGCCTGGACTCCGCGCAGGGTCATACAGGTGTGTTCGGCTTCGATCACGACCCCGACGCCCTTGGGCTCGAGGTGGGTGTGCAGCCAGTCGGCGACCTGCTTGGTCAGGCGTTCCTGGACCTGGGGGCGGCAGGCGAAGTGTTCGACGACCCGGGCCAGTTTGGACAGGCCGAGGATGCGTTGGCCGGGCAGGTAGCCGACGTGAGCGGTGCCGACGACGGGCAGCATATGGTGCTCGCACACCGATCGGACAGGGATGTTACGCGCCAGCACCAGCTCGTCGTAGCCCTCGTCGTTGGGGAAGGTCGTCAGGTCGAAGGGGCGCGGGCTGAACAGTTCCGCATAGGCGCGGGCCATGCGGCCGGGGGTGCCGTGCAGGCTCTCGGTGTCGGTTTGGATGCCGAGCGCTTCAAGAAACCGTGCGGCGGCGCGTTCTGCGGCGGGCAGGTCCATGCCGTCGGTGTCGTGGACGACGCGCAGCGCGGTGGCGGACGGCATCGTCGTTTGGGGCCTGGGAATGCCCGCGAAGCGGGGAGGAACACCAGCCGTTTCTGATGCCGAGGCCGTGATCGGTGCGGTGGCGTCCATGACGTACTCCTCGTGGGATGTCGAACTGCGGGTGGCGGGTGACGGGTGGTGTTATGTCTCAGGACGGGCGCACGCCCGTGGGTGGTGAGGAAGCCGGCTCCAGACGGACGCAGCAGTGACCGGGACTGGGCGCCAGGCACGCCTGGAGGCCGCTCTCGGCGAGCCCTTCCAACACGCCGCGAAGCAGATGGAGGTTCATGCCGCACACCGTCTGGGTGTGTTCGCGGGCGAGCGTGTGGAAGGGGCAGTTGCCCAGGACGATGGCGTCACCGTCACGGCGGGGTTCGAAGCCGTTCTCCTCCAGCACGGTGAACACATCTGCCCGGCCCGGTCCGGGGAGCTGTGTGCCCAGCTCATAGGCCTTTCGGTGCAGGACCGAACGAACCGGTTCACCGGTGGCTTCGGATTCCTCCAGAGCCTGGGCGAGGAGCCGTCCGGCCAGCTCGTAGTGCCGCTCGGGCAGGCTGACGGTGACCTGCTCGCTGGAGCGTTTGTAGAGCTTGGCGGGTCGGCCCGCCCCCGGGCCGGTGCGTCCGCTGCGCCGTTCGTAGACGACGTCGAGCAGTGATTCGTCGGCCAGTCGGTCCAGGTGGAAGGCCGCGGTCTGCCGTGCAAGGCCCAGGGCCTCGGCGGCTTCGTCGCGGCTGACCGGCCCCGGCTGGCGCACGACGTGGTCGTACAGCCTCCTGCGGGTCGGCTCGTCGAGCGCGGCGACGGCGGAGACGGCGGAGCGGGGTGCTTCCTTCGAGTGGTCCACGAACACCAGTGTAAAACCAATCGCGATTGACTAAAGAAGGTTTGCGCGCTTCTATCGTTAGTGAGAGTTGTCGATAGAAGGAAGGGCATCATGTCGTCCGCAACCGCAACCACCACATCCGCCGCCTCCCGGCGGGCCGTGCTCACCGACCCCGCCTACCAGGCGTTCGTCATCCTGCGCACCGGCTTCACCGTGGCGCCGATCCTGTTCGGACTGGACAAGTTCGCCAACCTGCTCGTGGACTGGCCCACCTACCTCGCGCCGTGGATCAACGATGTCGTTCCGGGCAGTGCACAGGCGCTCATGTACGCAGTGGGAGTGATCGAGATCGTCGCGGGCCTTGCCGTCGCGCTCGCCCCGCGCTTCGGGGGCTGGCTGGTGGCCGGATGGCTCGCCGGAATCATCGTCAACCTGCTGACCATCCCCGGTCACTATGACGTCGCGCTGCGCGACTTCGGCCTTCTGCTCGGTGCGGTCGCCCTCACCCGGCTCGCACAGGCCTACCACGGCAAGCGGCAGTCTCACTGACAGCAGCCAGCAGTCACGGAAGGTGATGAGGCGGGGGGGCTCCTCGATAAGCACATCCGCGACTTCATCGACCTCGCCCAGGTCCGCCGACGGATGTGCTTCGGCCCCCGTGCTGCTGTGCGGCGCGGGGGCCGAAGGGGCGCCGTCCTCGCTCCGACTCAGGTCACTGGATTCCGGTGGCTCCGGTCACCATGCGTTGATGACCGGCGTGTCGGGTTCGTACTGTCGCCAGGTCTCATTGATGCGCGCGAGCCGATCCGCGGCGGCGATGCCGCGCAGGGACGCGACCTTGCCGTCGCTGACTTCGAACGCCACGGCGCCCACGACCCGGTCGTCGACCACGGCGAGGACGGCCGGGGAGCCGTTGACCAGCGCGATGTGGAATGCGGGGGAGCCGCCGGCCAGCCGCCGCTTCGCCGGAGTGGGCTTGAAGCCGGCCCGCACATAGGAGGCGACGCGCTCGCGCGTCGTGCACCGCAGCAGCCGCCTGGCCAGTCCGGCGCCGTCCGAGACCGCGGTCGCGTCGGCGGTGAGCATCGCCACCAGCCGCTCGGTGCGCCCCGACGTGGCGGCGGCGAGGAACTCCTCGACGATCCGGCGCGCGGACGCGGGGTCCACCTCCTCGCCGCCGCGACGCTCGGCGGCGACCCGGCGTCGGGCCCGGTGGACGTGCTGCTGGCTCGCGGACTCGGTGATGTCGAGGATCCCGGCGATCTCGGCGTGGGGGTACGAGAAGGCCTCGCGCAGGACGTAAGCGGCTCGCTCGACCGGCGAGAGGCGCTCCATGAGGGTCAGTACAGCCAAGGACACCGATTCGCGCTGCTCGAAGGTATCGGCAGGGCCGAGCATCGGGTCGCCCTCGAGGAGCGGCTCGGGCAGCCAGTCTCCGACAGCGCGCTCATGGCGCGCCTGCGCCGAGCGGAGCCGGTCGAGGCAGAGATTGGTGACGACCTTGGTCAGCCACGCCTCCGGCACATCGACCCGTTCGCGGTCTGCGGCCTGCCAGCGCAGGAATGCGTCCTGCACGGCGTCCTCGGCGTCGGCCGCCGAGCCGAGCAGACGGTACGCGAGCGAGGCCAGCCGACCCCGGCCGGCCTCGAACCGATCGATGGCCGCACTGTCCATGCGGTGCAGCCTAGGCGGCGGCACTCACACCGCCCCGGTCGGGCGCGGTGGCCACGCGGCGCTTGCGCTTCGGCATGCCGAAGGTCGGGTGGACGATGCTCCACCCGGCCCCCTTGAGCACGCCCGACTTGAGGCGCGCGGCGGTCCGGCCGCCCAGGTACCAGGACTTCGACCGGACATCCCCGTCCACCATCTGGAAGATCGCGTCCCGCCGCCCGAGGCTGATGTGGTTGCCGTAGTACTTCAACCCGGTGGTCGGGACCTCGCTGCCTGTCAGGCGCGCGATGATCGCGGCGGTCGCCTGCATGCTGGTGTAGCCGGCCGAGGCACAGGACATCGGCAGCGGTCGGCCGTTCTCGCCGATTGCGTAGGCGCAGTCGCCGGCGGCATAGACGTCGGGGTGCGAGACCGAGCGCATGGTGCGGTCGACGACGATCTGGCCGGTCTCGGCGACCGTCAGGCCGCCGGCGGCTGCGATGGGGGACACGGCGAACCCGGCCGACCACACGGTCACGCCGGCCGGGATGGACGTACCGTCGGCGGCGATCGCCCGTGTCGGCTCGACGGCTTCGATGCCGGTGTGCTCGTGGACGGTGATGCCGAGCCGGTCGAAGGCCTGGCGCAGGTGACGGCGGGCCTTCGGGGAGAGCCAGGCGCCCAGTTCGCCACGGGCGGCGAGCGCGACCGAGAGGTCGGGCCGGGACTCGGCGAACTCGGTGGCGGTCTCGATGCCTGTCAGCCCCTCACCGACGACCAGAACGGTGCCGCCCTCGCCCAGGCCGGCCAGGCGCTCGCGCAGACGCAGGGCCGAGGACCGGCCGGTCACGTCGAAGGCGTACTCGGCCACGCCGGGGACGCCATGCCGGGCTACGGAGCTGCCGAGCGTGTAGAGAAGCGTGTCGTACGCGAGCTCGCTGTCGCCGTCCTCGCCGGTCACGGCGACGGTTCTGTCCTCGGGGTCGACGCCGGTGACGCGCGCCAGGCGCAGCCGCACCCCGGTGCCAGCGAATATGTCGGCGAGCTTGCGGAACGCGAGGTCCTGGCCGATCGCGAGCTGGTGGAGCCGCATCCGCTCAACGAAGTCGGGCACGGCGTTGACGACGGTGATCACGGTGCCGGCGGGGGAGAGCCGGCGGGCCAGGTTTCCGGCGGCGAAGGCACCTGCGTATCCGGCGCCGAGTACGACGATACGGTGCGTCATGGTGTTGCTCCTGTCTCGTTCGCGTGCCCCTTGAACGAGACGGCGCTCCGATTGCTGACAGGGGTCGGGTGTGACGTGGGTCACCGATCTGAGACCAGCGGCTGAGCAAGTCTTTGACACCCGGCGCGCGTTGGACACCTCAACCGGACCTCGTCTACGACCAGACTTTTGCTCTCAGCACACTGCTTCACCTCGATGCCGTCCTTGGGACCGAGCGAGCATCCCGATACCTTGCCGCCGGTGGCCTGTGGCAGCAGTGGACCGATGCCATGCCGAACACGGTGCGGGATCCGCAGGAGTACCGGCAAGTCGTGGACCAGCTCTGTTCCTTCGCCAGCGAGTGCGCTGAACTCCTTGCCAGAATGGAAACCAGGCGTTGATCCTCCCGCCTGACCGCTGGACGCCGACTGCTTCGGACCTCTTGGCAGATGCTGGGCAGTGACAGGAAACCAGGGCCGCTGGCCAAAGATCGACCAGGATGGTGGCATCGAGGACGTGACACTCCTCATCCTGAAATGGCTGGGTGAGCAGGGCGTGAATGCCATGATCAGGGTGGACGCCGAGAGGGTTGGCTGACAACGCGTCGGCGTGGACGTTCGCCGCCAGTGGGGGGCGGCCGCGACACGTGCCCTTCGGGCACCCGGCCGAGAAGCGCTCCCGCCGGGCCGCCCAGCTCTTTAGTCAGGACCGCTCCAGTCGAACGGGAAGTACTTGCTCGACTTCCCCGAGCGTTCCCAGGCAAAACCGAATGCGTCGGCGCGGTCGATGGTGGCCCGTCCCCAAGTAGCGACCTGCCCTGGCCCGACCTCGGCGCCCGGCGCGTTGTGCACCTGGACGCGTGCGCCCTGCGGAGTCGTCGGCCCGGTAAGAGCTTCGGCGCTTGCCACGACTCGCCCGGGAATTTCAGCACGCCAGGTGCCGAGGTCCTCATCGATCTCCACATGGATGGGGGCGACGTCCGTGCCGCGCATCTCGGGGCCGAGAATCTCGCCGAACTGCGCCGGCCATCCGCCCGCCTCACCGCCGAAGATGGCCCCAAGCGCACCGCGCTGCTGCTCATTCGCGCGCTCGTCAAGGAAGACCGCGGCGTACGCGTCGGTGTGCCTGCCGGCCCAGACGTCGCCGACGAAGGAGCCGAGCATCAGGACGTTGAGATCGTCGAGCCGCACGTCGCCGAAGTTGCCTTCCCGGATGTGCCAGACCAGCACGCCTTCGCAGTCGCCGTAGGTGGGGGGCTGTGCGAACGTGCAGGGGCACGGTATGGCGCACTTGCACACATCGAACCAATCGCCGACCAGGCGCCAACGCGTAGTGGTGGTGACCTGCTCCGTCATCTCGCTTCCCTCCTGCCGAGCCCAAGGGAGCTCACTCGGAGTGGCGAGACCGCGTGTCCCGAGCCCGCTCTCGGGATCGCGAACGGTCTCCGTTCCAGCTTGCGCCTCACCCCCTGAGAAGGGAAACACCAGCGTGTCGCTCAGTACGGTCGGCCCTTCTACGGCTACATCGACGGCTCGGACATCCGGAGGCCGGGCAGCAGCCAGTCCTGGAAGGGGGCGAGTGCGGCCAAGACCAAGAAGGCGATGCCGACTGCCCAGGTGAGCCACGGGCCCCACCGCCATAGCTTCTCCAGGAAGATGACTGCCGCCAGCCCGGCCATCGCCGCCACGTTCATCACACCGAGCGGGACGAGGACGATCATCAGGCCCCAGCAGCAGCCCACACAGTAGAGACCGTGGTGCGCGCCCACGCGAAGATCGCGGGCCCACGGCCAGAAACGCGCGTACCGCACCAGGTGCGCCAGCGGATTTCGGCAGTGCAGCAGGCACACCCGCTTGAGCGGCCCGAACTGATACAGCCCGGCGAACAGGAATGCAGCGGTGCCCAGCCAGCGACCTGCATCGGGATGACCGTCCACCAGCTTCCCGGTCGCTGCCAATGCTCCGTAGGCGAGCAGACCGAAGGTCGCCCAGGCGAGCAGGTAGCCCCCGACGAACTGGGCGATCCGCGCAGCGCGGACCGCCCCCGCCGACTGCCGGCCGATAGCCCGAGCCCAGGTGATCGCCACCGGTGCCACCGACGGGAACATCATCGCCACCATCATGATCGTCCAAAGCAGCAGGAAGAGCGGCAACGCCAGACCCATCGTTCCCGGCTCCATGCCCATGTCGCGGGACTGGGCGACGGTGAGGACCCAGGCCGGCCCGGCGAGCAGAACCATGAGGATCCATGCAGCGGCCAAGTCACGCCGCGGCAGGAGGATGCCGGAGCGTGCCGGCGCTGGGGCGACGATGCGGACGTGCAGCATGGCGCTCCTCCCAGGGGTCCGTCCCCGGCGCGACCGCCGGAGGCTTCACCACTCCGATCCGGGCGGCATCGACGGCGGTCTACCGGGCACGCTGAGCCGGCCCGGTTCCTCTCCAGCAGATCACAAAAGTGTGCGCTGGAGGAACCGGGCCGTAGGAAGTCGTCAGCCGTCCGGCCCTACGCTTCTCGAACGCGGCCGGTGCCGTCGTCGGAATCGAGGAAGTTGACGTAGACGCCGTCGGCGCGGTGCGGTTGGAGGGCGTGGAGGAACCGCCGGGCCCACGGTCTCGGCCGTGCTCGCCCGACTCACCGGGCAGCCACACAGCGTCGATGTCGATGTTGTGCGCCACATCGCGGCCGGCGAAGGCGGTGGCGGTGTCGGCAACTCGGGTGGCGGCGCCACCCATGTGGAACATCACCGCGCACGACCGGGGCGACCGAGCGCGGTAGGCGTGATCGGCGACGACGGAGATGGCGTCGTCGGACAGGCCGGCGAGGTCCGTGGCCTTCCAGTAGTAGTGCCGGTCGTGGGGCATGGTGTCGTCGGTGGCGCACTGGAGGGCGGCGTACGGCTTGGGTACGAGCAGATCCGTCAGCGGCGTCGCCAGCCGGCGAAGAGCCTCCACCGCGTGCTCGCCGTCGGCGATCGGGCCGGAATAGCAGCAGACGACGGCGATGGCGGGCCGCCAGTGCAGCTGCTCGGGGAAGACAGGCAACGGGGGGACGGTCCCGAGCCTGACCACGGTGCAGAGCTCGTCGGGTGCTGCGGCGGCGAAGTCCCGGTAGAAGCGCAGCACATCGGTGGTGTCGTCGGCCGCCCAGAAGATGGGTCCGGCCAGGACTGTCGGGCCGACGGGGTACAGGGCGAACCGGAAGGTGGTGACGACTCTGAAGTTTGCCGCCGCCTCGTAGCGCCCGGTACAGATCGATCGGGGTGGTTGTCGGCGGACGCGTGGAGGATGCCGCCGTCGACGGAGAGCACCTCGGCGGACAGCAGGTTGTCGACAGTGAGCCCCTGTTGGCGCATGAGGAAGCCGATGCCGCCGCCGAGGGTCAGCCCGGCGACGCCGGTGTGGCTCACGATGCCGCCGGTGGCGGCCGGCCCGTGGGCTTGCGTCTCGTGGTCGACGTCGCCCCATGGGCATGCCAACGCACCAGGACCGAGGCAGTCACAAGATCCGCCGGAGGCCCTAGTAGTACCCCTTCTCCCCGTCGAGTAGCTCCCTCACGATGTCCGCGTGCCCCGCGTGCCGTCCGGTCTCTTCCACGAGATGGATGAGCATCCAGCGGAGGTTCGCGTTGCCGGCGCGGTAGTCGGGGTGGCGGCCGACGTCGTCCAGGGACGCCGCGGCCACGATCTCGTTGCTTCGGACGCACTGGGCCTCGTACTCCGCGAGCAGCTGCTTCAGCGAGATGCCGTCGGTACGCCAGTCGGCGTCCTCGTCCGTCTCGTCAAAGGACGGGTTCCGCGTCTTGTCGCCGCCCAGGAACAGCACCTCCAGCCAGATGTGCTCGACCCATCGCATATGGCTGATGAGCCCGGCCATCGTCATCGCCGGCGAGGTCGGGATGACGGAGCGGTGCGCGTCCGCCTCGCTCAGGCCCTCGCATTTCCATCTCAGGATCTGCCGTTGCAGATCCAGCCAGCCAATGAGCGCGGTGCGTTCGTCGGCCTGCAAAGGGGGACGCTCAAATGAAGGTGCCATGCCTGCACGTTAGGGCGCTCGGCCTTCGGCTGCCGCCTGATTTTCGACTCAAGATACGCCGGACAGGCCCTAGTCCTGCACGTCGGGTTCGTGCCGGAGCAGCCGTTCCGGCCGTGGCAGGACGAGCTTCCGCATGCTCCGGCTCTGCTCCTGCCGCGGCCTTCCGGACTGACGTGGGCGGCCCGCATCCCCACGCAGTCCCGCGGCCGTCGGGCCGGGACAGTACGGGATGGCGCGGCGGGCATGAGAAGGGGGTGCTTCATGGTTCAACCGCCCTGTTTTCTGTGGTATTTAACCGTTCACAACTTGCGGGATGACTTGCCCGGAAAGATGCTGGAATCGTCAGATCGGGCATTTCACCAAGAGCCGTAACACCGTGGTGGCGATCAGTATCACGCCGCCGACCTCCTTCTTCGCCCGACCACCGGCCGACGGCTGGGTACGCGCTCTCCCTCGCGGTGACACGCGTCTGAAGGAGACACCATGAACGCGCCGGCCGAGAGCGGGACAGCCATGCCCCGCTACTGCGCCCAACCACCGCAGACCCAGCCCGTGTTGCGCCCCGACCTCAACCCGAACCGATCGAGGGCCATACTCCTGGTCCGCGCCAAGTGGATCAACGGCACGGTCCTGCACTACGCCTTCCTCGACCAAGGCGGTGACATCGGAGGCCCGGAGCAGCTCGACGAGGTCCGGCACGCCTTCCAGGCATGGAAGGCCCTCGGGATCGGGCTGGAGTTTAGGGAGGTGGCCGATCCCGGCGACTCCGAGATCCGCGTCCTCTTCCGGGAGAGTGAAGGGTCGGCGTCGTACGTCGGCCGGGACAATCTGGGCATCGGAACCACCGAGCCGACCATGACGTTCGGCTGGGACCTGACCACCCCGTACGGCAAGGCCACCGCGCTGCACGAGACCGGGCACGCGATCGGCTTCGCCCACGAGCACCAGAACCCGTTCGCCGGCATCGTCTGGAACGAGGAGAAGGTCTACGCGGACCTCGCCGGACCACCCAACAACTGGCCCCACGAGGTCACGTTCAACAACATCCTGCGCAAGCTGTCGCAGAACGAGGTGACGGGTTCCACCTGGGACCCCGACTCCATCATGGAGTACAGCTTCGGGCCCGGGCTCATCGTGCGTCCGGAAGCCTACCGCGGCGGCATCCCGGAGACGCTGGGCCTGTCCGCCACGGACAAGGAGCGTGTGCTCCAGTGGTACCCGCCGCTGGTCGCCCAGCCGGCCAGACTCCAGCCGTTCCAGTCGGCGCCGGTGCGGCTCGCCACCGGGGCTCAGGCCGACTTCGAGATCGTTCCACCGGAGACCCGGAGCTACCAGGTCGGCACGTTCGGCAACAGCGACGTCGTCCTGGCCCTGTTCGAGGAGACCGCCGACGGTCTGCGGTACGTCACCGCCGACGACGACAGCGGACAGGACCGCAACGGACGCCTCGATGTCAAGCTCCTGAAGGACCACCGTTATGTGGCTCGGGCCCGCCTGTACTCCAGCTGGGGCAGCGGCTCGATCGCACTCATGTACTGGTGAGCGGTGGTGGCCGCCCCAGCGTCCGGGGCGGCCACCGGGTGAGTGGCACGGCCCGTGTGCTCAGCCGTGCCACTCCACCTCGAAGACCCCTACGTACCGGCCCGACCTCCGGGCCGCTTCGGGCACGTTGATCACTAGCCCGGGCCGTATCCACCGGCAGCCACTCGAACAGCAATGCGTATCCACCCATATCCGAACTGTGCAGGCCGTGTTCGCGCAATTCGATGCAACCGAGTGGCGGCAGCGTCGCCAACTGGTTCCGGCATCGGAACTCTGGGGACAGGGAGCACGGGCATGACGGTCGCAGACGACGCGGTGGCAAGCGACGAGGACGTGGAGTCGGTACGCCGATGGGTGGGGCTGTGGTGCACCAAGCCGGGCACCCATCTGCCCGCGCTGGTCACGATTGTGCTCTAGCTCCAGCTGTCGACGGCCGTGGTCCGCTCCGCTCTGGAGCGCCTCGCTACGAGGGGTTGGTGACGCCGCACGACGGCTACCGCCTCTACAGCGTCGACGCGATGTCTCCATTGGGCCGGGTGGTCTGCTCGAGGCTGCCGGCGGGGCCGGTGACACGTGCGCCCTGGTCGTTGCGGCCGCCGGCCCGGTCGCCGCCTCGGCCGGCACCGCCCAAGCTTCGACCTGCTCCCACACTTACCTGCCGCTGCCCGATTCCTCGTGCACGCCCGGCACCTACAACCCGGACGTCACCCAGTCGAACATCCACAGCACCATCTGCGTATCCGGCTGGACCGCCACCGTCCGCCCCCCTCGAACTCGGCAGCGCGCCCCGCGTCCAGCGCAACCTGTGGCCCGAGCCCTACTACGGCTCCCCGACCGCACACTCCAAAGACGGCGTGGAGACGAAGCTGAAGAACGCCGTGTGCGCCGGCACCATCACCCTGTCCTCCGCCCGCAGCCATCAAGAACAACTGGACCACGGCACTGCAAGTCACCGGAATCGGCTGACCCCCGCCAACCGCCGGGACATCCAGACCACCCGTTCTGGATGTCCCGTCAACCCATGCAGAGTGCGCGTTGCCAGTGTGATGCGCCGGAAATCGCGGGCTTAAGTATCTTGCTGGTTTTCGGTGGCTGGAGGAGCGACCTTGGTTAGGTAGTCAGCGAGGGATTCAAGGATCTCGTCGGCGGTCTTGGTCCATGTGAAGGGCCTGCGGTTCTCGTTCCACGAGTCGATCCAGGCACTGATGTCATTCTCCAGCGCCTTCACGGAGGTGTGGACGCCGCGGCGGATGAGTTTGTCAGTGAGCAGGCCGAACCATCGCCAGCAGGCCGTGTCTTTCGGGTCAGGCCGGATCCGTGGCCCACGGCCATGTGGCCTCGCGGCTGTCCTCGATGAGGCCGACCATCCGGAACGCGGCGTCCGTGAGGCCGCCGAAGGTGTGCCGGTGGGGGCCCGTGGGGCCGTGGGCGGGCCGGTACCCCGCCAGGTTCCATGTGTAGACCGGGACGTCGGCCGGGACCGGTTCAGCCGGCCCGCCGGGGCCACTGGGGGCGGCCTGCTCATCGGTGACGATCAGGACCCGGTCGTGCTCCCGATAATGGGTTCGCACCGCTTTGGTGGTGTGGGTGCCTCCGAGTCTGTGGAACCGTTTCAGTACCTCGAGCACCGGCTCGCCCGGCTCGAATGGTACCTCTGCGCTGTTCCAGCCGAACTCCACCAGTTCCGCCTGCTCGGCACGCATGGCCAGCGCGGTGCCGAACACGGCCCCTGCGTCCGCCCGTGTCAACTTGGACCGCTCGGAGACGGTGTCCCAGAACATGGAGTCGGACCGGTCCACCAGGATCAGTGTCCGGCCGGGCAGGGGCGGTACGTTGGCCAGTGAGTGGCTCAGTGCCCGTTCCAGCGCGGCCGCCCAGCGCTGCGACGGCGCGTGCTGGTGGGCGGCCAGGTAGCGGAAGGGGAACTGCCGGGACCGGGCGACCTCGGAGGCGTCCGAGAGCCGTGCGCCGACCCGGGCAGCGACTTCGTCCGAAACCCCCGTCTCGTCGAAGTTCCGCAGGTTCCGCAGGAGCGCCATCGGCGCCATCGTGGGGATCACTGCTTCCCAGACAGCGGCGTCCATCGGTCCGTGGAGCCAGCCCGCCAGGGCCTCCCACGTCATGCCTGCCGCGGCCAGCAGCTCGGAGCCGCCCGGCCCGGTCACCACCGCCCGCCGCTCGTCCGCAGCCGACTCCATCAGCGCCCTGTGGGCGGTCAGCAGGTGGTCGGAGGCCGGCGGAACCGCCTGCTCCGGGTGGTGGCGGCGGTCCAGGGCGTACCGGAAGAGCGCGCCCTGCCAGGGCTTGTCCGGGTCGGGGGAGGCGTGCACCAAGTTGAGCACGTCACCGAAGCGGAAGCCCTTGGACGCGGTGTCGTACTTGAGCAGGGACCGGGACGTGTACAACCGGCGTACGCCGTCGGTGATGCCGCGTTTCACGGGCTGCGGCACGTTCCGCCCGTACACCGAGATCCAGTGGGCGAGCAACTCACCGGGCTCGTCGGCGCGCTGGAGCACAGAGTCGATCACGGACCGGTTGGACGGGCCTTCGGACGCCCCGGCCTCGAGCCGGGCCTGCACGTACGCGGCGGCGCCCACGAGGGACGCCGTGCGCATGTTGCCCTCGCCGCGAAGCCAGCGCAGCAGGCCGGCCGTCCACACGGGGTCCTGGATCGCGAGTTCACCGACGAGACGGACGTACCGGTCGTCCCGCTCCTCACCGCTCTCGTAAAAGGTCCGCTGGGAGACGAAGTTGCCGACCGCGAGGAGGAAGAGCTCCTCGCGGGGGTCCCGGAAGAAGGCCGGGCCGCCCTCGTAGGTGCGGAAGTCCGGCGTGGCGGGCCCGTGGTGGAGCTGTGGTGGGGGCAGGGAGCGAGCGGCCGCCGAGACGTGCGGGGCCACAAGCATCTCGGACCAGATCTTGGAGACGCGTGGTGTGTGACGCGACAGTGAATCCCCCTGGATTCAAAGGATCGGATGGCCCCGGCAAAAGGGCCGACGGGGCGAACACGCCCGCGCCTGCCGAGATCAAAGGGGCGGCGGCGTCACTTGGTTGTCAGAAGGAAGTAGCCGCAGCCGAGCGCATCGGAGGCGCGGTCGCGATGCCAACCTACAAGGGCCACCGGGCCGCCTGCCAGTGATTAACGCAGGCCCGCTCTCGGACTCCGGCCTAGGAGCCGTTGGTCCCTTGCGAGGGAGGCTCATGCAGGGCACACGAAAACTTGCCGACCCGATGGTGGGGCCAAGCCACCCAGAGCACCCCCTTCTTGGTCTGGGTGCGTCGCTGGCCGATGCTGTGCCGCTCGACAAATCCGTTGCTGCGGCAGGCGGGTTGACGGGGCGTCGGTTGAGATCATGACCGGGTGTTCGTACGCCTGCTGTACGAAGTATCCGGCGAGTTGATCTCCCTCCCGTCGGTGCTGCTCGTACTGCTGGCCGAGCGGGTGCTGATGGTCGCGGTGTACTACCGCACGAACCTCACGATGCTGTAGCTCGGCCCGCTGCTCGGTGTCTCCTCCTCCACCGTGTGCCGGGTCGTCCAGTGGCTGGGTCCCTTGCTCGCGCTCGTACCCTTGGTCCGGTCGGCGGAGGCCGCAGACCGGTTGTGGATCGCGGATGGCAGATCCCGCTGCGGGACCGGAGTGTGGCGGCCTCCAGCCGTAACTACCGGTTCTCGGCGAACGCGCAGGTCATCGTGGACGCCGACACCCGGCTGGTGATCGCGGCCGCGCGGCCGGTTCGTGGACCCAAGCGGAACCGTGGGGCCGTTCTGGAGGCTCTGGAGTCCGCACCGTCGACCAGTGGGGGAGAGGATCGCCCGTCGGCGGGTGGCCTACGGGTACGAACCGGCCCTGGACAGCGGTGAGCTGCGGTCGGTGGTCGGCGCGGCTTTGGAGTTGATCGTTCCCACCCGCTGCTGCCCGACCCTCGAATGCGAGGACGGCGAACTGATCGACACGGGCGAGGACTGCCGGGCGTGCACGGAGCGAAAGGCCCAGCGCCGCGCCGACCGCCTCACCGGGAAGACGTCGGCGGCCACGGGCAAGCACGGGGCGGCCGCTGCTGAGTGCCGGGACTGCGGCCACCCGTTCCCGGGCGCGGTCCCGGAGGACAGCCTCTGCAAGCCGTGCCGCGAGGCCCCCGCAGCGGCCGTCGCCGTCCTCGCCGCCCGCTTCGAGCAGGATGCCGCCGGGCGCCGCGCGGCGGAGGAGCTGGAGCAGGAGGCGCAGCGCCGCAGGGCCACCTGCCGGGCAGTGCAGGTGGCTCCGGTCGTCGGGGGACGCCGACCCCGAGCAGGCGGCCGTGGAAGCGGAGGAGGACGCTCGCCTGTGCGTGGAACTGCTGGCCGCCAACCCGTGGATGGCCGACTACGCCCAGCAGCCTGGGACAGCCTCACAGGGGCTGGCACCGCTCTGATCAGCTGAGCCGTCGAAGAACCCCGTACGGGCGAGGGACGCCGCTGCGATGTCCCGCGTCAGCCTGTCACGAAGGCCAGGGCTCCCTTGGCTGGAGGAGCGATCGGGGTCGCGGACGGGGGTGCGGTGACTTCCACCGGTCTTCCGAAGTCGGACAGTTGAAGGCTGACGTGGGCGAAATCGTCGTCCATCTGGAAGTCAAGGCGGACCAGAGCGAGTCGCCCCTGCTTCACGTAGGCGTCGACGGATACGAGGGCGCCCTTGCGGTCCTGCAGGTAGCCGGCGATCTCGTCACGGGTCTCCTCCGCTGTGCGCGAGGTCAGAGCGTGGTGTCCGAGCACGCCACGATAGTGGGTGGCAGCGCCGCCGAAGACGAGGTCCTTGCTGGATTTCGTGACCTTGGTGGTGGCTGCGATCTGGGCGAGCAGATACTGGGGGTCGTTGAGCGGGGCGCGCAGGAGGTGGTGGGACTCGGCTTTCGAGCGGTCGGTCACGAGCCATTGGTCCTTGCGGGTGCTGAGGTAGGTCTTGTCGCCGACGAATATCTGGTCGAGTTGTTCGATGGGGCCTCCTGCATGGACGAAGAGCTTCCCCCGGTCGTGGGCGAGGTCGAAGGGACCGTCAATGCTGAGGAGAGTTCGCTTCCCGTCGTCCTGGAGGACCAGCGATTGGCTGATCGTCACGCTCGTACTGCGGGCGGCCTCAACGACAGTGCGGAACTCCTTGGCAGCGGCAGATTCGTCGACGGGCTTCTCGGCAGCGACGCTTCGGCGCTCGCTGCCGCCGGAGTCCGACGAGCAGCCGGCCGCGGTGAGGGCGGCAGCAAGGGTGACGGCTACGGCAACGGGGGTGGTGCGACGCATGGCTCCTCGAGCGGGGTCGGAGTTGGCGCCGGCGTGGGGGCAGCACTTCAAGTCTCGGCTGGCACGGC
Source organism: Streptomyces sp. HUAS 15-9 (assembly GCF_025642155.1). Taxonomy (NCBI): domain Bacteria; kingdom Bacillati; phylum Actinomycetota; class Actinomycetes; order Kitasatosporales; family Streptomycetaceae; genus Streptomyces; species Streptomyces qianjiangensis. The sequence continues at coordinate 8,778,428 of NZ_CP106798.1, forward strand.
GAGGGTGAGCGTACACGCGCACCGCCCGGGCCTGGTCGGACTGGACAACGCCGCGCAACGCTCGACGCCAACAAGGGTGCGATGACGCCCGGGGTGACCAGCGAAACCGTGGACGGCATGTCCCTAGCGGCACCCACCTGTTCCTGGGGATCCAGGCCCGTGGCTATCGTGGCAGCCGCCAGGCCGTCCGCAAAAACCTCGCCGCCCTCCGCGCCGGCACCGTCGAACCGGTCCGGGCCGACATCCCCAGCCCTCGCAAGATCACCTCGTGGATCATACGGCCCCGCGAGACGCTCACCGACAGCCAGAACGAGCGGCTGCTACAAGTCCGGCTCGCCTGCGCCGACATCACCCGGGCCTGCGACCTCGCCCGCACCTTGGCCGACGCGAACTCCTCCGGACCCGCATCCTCACCCACGGGGCGCCGGGGTCAGGATGACGGCTCATCTTCGTAGGTCCACGGACGGATAGACCAAGGCTCATCCTGGGAGACCCGCTCAGCAATGTGGCCAGGCGGAAGGCTGGCCAAGGCCGCGATGGAGGGGTCGCGGTTGAGTACATGATCCAGATGGCAGACGATCGACGCTCCATCGATGTTCGGATCGTGAAGCCCGTCAGCAAGGAGCCAGTCCTGCTCATCATCATGAATCACCATCAGCGCCGGGTGGCTGCCGTCGGCTACCGTCCGCTGCACGATGGCCAGCAGATCCTGAGGAAAGACGCCGTCGACAAACGGCCAAGGCACATCCGGTTGCATCGAGCCCATGGGTTGATCATGCACGTCGATCCGCAGAGCACAGAGGCCGGGCGGGCTATCGACATCGAGTTTCACGGAACTGCGGCCAGAGCCTCGAAAACGACCGGCGCTACTGGTTGCCTCACTTGGTTGAGTCCTCAAGCGAGTGAGGCAGTTGAGCGAGCAGCTCGTTGGGATGAGCCGCGGCCTGCTCGATCAGCGTCCGGGCCGTTGAGGTGCAGGGAACCCTGGCGAGATTGATCACCGCCAGCAGATGGGGTTCAGGAGCACACCGCGGCGAGGGCGGGCCGTTACTGCGGCCGTGAAGGTGATCACTGTGGCGGATGCGGCAGCCCCCTGCTTGAGGGCGGCGGGTTTGCCGGCGCCGTCCAGGCGGGCGAGTTTGCCCGCGCCGGCGGCGGCCGGCAGCGCGACCACGAGGATCAGCGCGGTGGTGGGCAGAACGGCGGTGACGGACACGGCAATCTCTTTGAGTATTTGAGATCTGACGTGGTCAAAGGTCGCGGAATTTGTGTGCGGCGGGGTGTGCCAGGAGGAAGATGAACACAGGCGAACACATCATGACCTCGGGGGCCGAGCACGTGCACGACGACGAGCGGAGCGACCGCAGTACGGCGATGACCGAACTGCGCAACAGGCTGAGCGACGCGCTGGCACGCGCCAGGCTGAACAAGTCGCAGCTCGCCGTTCAGACCGGACTGGGGCGGACGACCGTGTCGGAGGCGTTCCGGCCCAATGGGCCTGTCCCGTCGGTAGAGACGGTGGCGGCGCTGGCCCGCGTGCTGCATCTGCCACAGGAGGAGTTGCTGGGGTTGCGGCGCGCGGCGGCGGGCCCGGTTGCGCAGGACGGTCTGGGGCCGGGTAAGCCGATCGGCGAGTGGGAGCCGCATGACTTGGAGGTCCATCCGGCCGGACCGGCCCCGGCCAGGCACGGCCTGGGTGCGTCGCGGCAGCGGGTGCTGCCGGGCTATGTGCGGCGGGCGCATGACGGGATGCTTGCGCAGGCGGTGCAGGACGCCCAGGGAGGCCATAGCCAGATGGTGGTCCTGGTCGGCACCTCCTCGACAGGGAAGACGAGGGCCTGCTGGGAGGCTGTCCAGCCGCTTGCCGAGCTGAAGTGGCGACTGTGGCACCCCTTCGACCCGACCCGGGCTGAGGCCGCTCTCGACGACCTGGAACGTGTCCGGCCGCGGACGGTGGTGTGGCTGAACGAGGCCCAGCACTACCTCGGCGACGCTCAGGTCGGCGAGCGGATCGCTGCCGCGGTGCACGCGCTGCTCACCGATCCCGGGCGGGCGCCGGTCCTGGTACTGGGCACCCTGTGGCCCGAGTACGACCGCCAGTACACCGCGCTGCCCTCGCCCACTGAGCCGGATCCGCACAGCCGGGTACGCGAGCTCCTGGCCGGACGGACTCTCAACGTCCCGTCCGGCTTCGACGCGGAGGCACTGCGTGCCGCCTCCGCCCTGGCGAAGGACGGGGACCGTCTGTTGGCCGACGCCCTCACCAGGGCCTGCGCCCATGGCCAGGTGACACAGGACTTGGCCGGTGCCCCCGAACTCCTGCACCGCTACGAATGCGGCACGCCAGCGTCCCGGGCGCTGCTGCAGGCGGCGATGGACGCCCGCCGCCTGGGCGTTGGCCTGCACCTGCCCCACACATTTCTCACCGACGCCGCAACCGACTACCTCAGCAACACCGACCACGAAGACCTCATCGCCGACTGGGCAGAAGCCGCTTTCGCCGAGCTTGCCCGACCCGTCCACGGCAAGCAAGCACCCCTGCGCCGCACCACCGACCGCCCCACACGCCGCCCGCCAGGAGCAGCGCCACCTGCCACGGCGCCCGGCCCGGCAGCGGGCCCGGCGTTCAGACTGGCCGACTATCTCGAAGAGCACGGCCGCAACACCCGAAGACGCCTGTGCCCGCCCGCTTCCTTCTGGCACGCCGCCCACACCCACCTCACCCGCCCCGATGACCTGGACAATCTCGCCCAAGCAGCCGACGACCGGCATCGCCTCCAGTGGGCTCACCACCTCCGCCACCGTGCCGCCGACGCCGGGAACCCCGGCGCCCTGAACCGCCTGGCCGAGATGCGGGAGATGGCGGGGGATGGGGAGGGTGCCGAGGCTCTCTACCGCGAGGCCGCCGACGCTGGCGACAGCGACGCTCTGAACCGCCTGGCCGGGATGCGGGAGATGGCGGGGGACCGCGAAGGGGCCGAGGCCCTGGCTCGCCTGGCCGCCGACGCCGGCGACATCCACGCCCTGTTCTACCTGGCTGAGATGCGGGAGATGGCGGGGGATGGGGAGGGTGCCGAGGCCATGGCTCGTCAAGCAGCAGACGCCGGCCTCACCGGCGCTCTGATGTACCTGGCCGAGATGCGGGAGGCGGCGGGTGATGGGGAGGGAGCCGAGGCTCTATACCGCCAAGCAGCAGACACCGGCCTCACCGAGGCTCTGAACCGCCTGGCCGAGATGCGCGAGCGGGCCGGCGACCGACAGGGTGCCGAGGGCATGGCTCGTCAAGCATCGGACGCGGGCCTCACCGGCGCTCTGATCTACCTGGCCGAGATGCGGGAGCGGGCCGGCGACCGAGAAGGCGCCGAGGCCATGGCTCACCAGGCCGCCGACGCCGGAAACCCCGACGCCCTGGCGTTCTTGGCCTACATGCGTGAGAACGCCGGGGACGGGGACGGTGCCGAGGCCCTGGCTCGCCAGGCCGCCGACGCCGGCCTCATCTACGCTCTGATCACCCTGGCCGCCGGGCGGAAGGAGGCGGGGGACGGGCAGGGTGCCGAGGCTCTCTACCGCGCGGCCGCCGACGCTGGCGACGGCGACGCTCTGATCAGCCTGGCCGAGATACGGGAGATGGCGGGGGACGCGCAGGGCGCCGAGGCCCTTTACGACCAGGCAGCCGACGCAGGCGACACCTGGGCCCTGAACCGCTTGGCCGGGGTGCGCGAGAGGGCAGGAGACCGCGAAGGGGCCGAGGCCCTGGCTCGCCAGGCCGCCGACGCTGGCGACGCCTACGCTCTGATCAGCTTGGCCGAGATGCGGGAGATGGCGGGGGATGGGGAGGGTGCCGAGGCCCTTTACCGCGAGGCTGCCGACGTCGGCCTCACCCCTACGGGGCCCGGGACGGGGTTCCCGGCCGAAGAGCGGTGGCCTTACGGGCTGGACCCAGACGGCACCCCTACATCCCCCTGGCAGTAATCTCGCTCCCCGGGGCACGATGGCTGTCCCCGGTCCACTACTCGTGCCCCATTCGCCCCGCCGAGGAGAAGTGCCGTAGGCGTCGCTCCCCGCCAACTCGGAGCCGCGCAAAGTCTCCGCAGATCAACCTCGATCTATTTCCTGCACCTCAACCACCCACACTGGATGCGTTGCGCGCCCCTGGTCCGGCCGCCCCAGCTCTGGTGCATGCTTGCTATCGGCGCCTCTCCCTATGTCGTCCGGCCGCAGGTCAGCGGGTGTCGACTGAGGAATCAAGCTGAGCAACCGGGAGGCGCTGCCGATCACCGGGTGGTCGAATTCAAAGAGCCCCATCAGCAGTTGCGGAAGGCGCTTGAGCGTCGCGGTGAGTGGCTGTGTCACTGGCTGTGGATGTCGTTTCGATGCGGGTTGGGGAGTCACTCGGGGCCAGTCATCATGATCGATGTCGATGAGATCGGATGTCACAGTGGGGGTCGCCCGGCTTTGGACGATCGTCAGCTGAGGCGTTCGACGAGGAGGAATCATGACGCTCGGTGCGGTCCTGTTTGACGTGGACGGGGTCCTGCTCGTCTCGACAGAGGCGCATCGGCGTGTGTGGGATGCCTGGGCGGGGCCGCGGGTGTCGCCGTACGTGCGAACGCGGCCAGTCACGTACGAGTGAATAGGGCCGCATGTTGATGTGGTGAGTCCTGTTGCTCGGCACTCTGCTGCTGGTTGGTAGAGGGCGGCGGAGGGCAGCTCACGATGGCCTTGGACCCGCAACGCTGGTTGGAACTCCGGCGTTTCCGTGCCAGCCACGAGGTCATCGGACACCGCGCCGGCCCGCGAGCACGCGGCCCTCAAGCCGCTGCCTCCCACCCCCTATCCGTCGTCCTGGGCACCTCGGCCGGATCCGTCGTGGGCGCCGCGCTGACCAGCGGAAGCGACCTGGCCGTGCTGCCACGGCTGGTTTCCACCGGGCAGCTTCCGGTCCGGCCGGGCACCGATATCGACCTCGGCCCACTGATGGCTCTCGCATCCGGACCCGCCGACCCCGACACGGTCATGAACCGCGTGATCGAACACGCCCCCACCGCCGACACGGTCGAGGAGGCGGATTGCCTCACCCGGCCGCTCTTCAGGTCCTTTACCGGGCTGCCCTGGCCCAGACCGCTTCACTGCACAGCGATCGATACCCGCAGTGGGCAACTGAGGATGTGGGACTTCACCGCCGGGGTCCCACTTCCACAGGCGCTGGCTGCCAGCTGCTCGATCCCGGGCCTGTTTCCGCCCGTCACCGTGGGCGGCATCCGATACATCGACGGCGGGATGCGCAGCCCGCTGAACACGACACTGGCCTGGGGACACCAGCATGTCGTCGCGATGTCGTGCTTTCCGCTTACCGCAACAAGGGAAGCGGCGGATCCGCCATCCGTCACCGAGCATCGGCAGGCGGACGAGATGGAGCAGCTGCGCTCCGCGAACACCCGGGTGACCGTGATCGAACCTGCACCGGAGTACCTGACCATCAGCCAGGAGGGTAGAGGCATCATGAACACCGTGCGGGCGATGGACGCCTACGAGGCGGGCTTGGGCCAGGCAGACAAGGCGCTGATCGAAGGCCTTGCACCTGCGGCAGAGGGTGAAGTCCTTGACGTGCTCCTGGCCTAGCCTCGATCTTGCATGACGGTCCGCCGACGGACTCCATCAGCCCACGCAGAGCGGGTCGCTGGGCGAGCCTGGGGGGGCCTCCTGGGACGGGCCCGCGTTCGTAGGCGGCCGCGTCTACGAACGCGGCCGGGCAGCGGTCACGGCCGCCTTTGGAGCCGATCTTGCGGGAGACAGTCGACACCGACCGCCCGACATCCAAGCTAGATCTAGATCCTGGGCAGCCTGGTGCCCGCCCCGTGACTGCGTTCAAATCCGCTGTTGAGGACGGAAGCAACGCAACGTCCCAGGGACCTTCATCGGTGCCCGGGACGCTGGCTCACCGCTCTGGCCAACTTGGAGTGAGAGGGCCTCGTCACGACGGCTTTGATGTCGTCCCAGACCGCGGCCTTGACGCCGGGGCGGCCGGTGAGGGCCACGGTGAGGCAGGGGCGGCACCGTCTGGCTAGACGTGGGTCGGGCGGCAGCTGACGGTGGCCGAACCGCGCCAACGTGCTCAACGATGCGCAGACCGACTTCGCTGACCATGGGTGATGCGCTCGTAGCCATCCAAGAAGGCGCTTGGGCCGGGTCATCCGGCCAACAACAGGAGGCGGTGCAGCTCGTCGCGCTCGGACGGGGAGAGCATGCCGACCGTCTCGGCAAGAACGCCGTCCAGGATTTGGTCCGCAGGGCGAGAAGGTGCAGCTCGACCCGGTGACGAGCGCGGTACGGAACATTCTGCAAGAAGCCGCCGGGGCAAGGCATCGGCGTAGTCGGGTGGCGTCCGATTTGTGCTCAAGCGCGGCCGACTTCGACAAGATCAGGCGGTTCGCGTGAACGTCATGCCATGGGAGGGGGTGGCGGCGTCCTGACACGATGCGTAACCGCCGCCCACCCTCTATCTCAAACCTTGCTCTATCTATCGATACTCGAGAGATTCCCATCGTAACTCGATGGAGAGGTGGGTCATGGGACAGCTGACAGTGCGTGCGCTGCGCGCCGTGCTCGCGGTGGTGCTCGTCGGCACTGTGTTCGTGCAGGCATTGATGGTGTGGGCATTGGCCACCGACCCGGAGGACGGGTCGCTCCCGCTGACCCCCCTACGCGTGATCACGATCCTGGGCATGGTGTCGGCCCAGGTCGCCCTGGTCTGCGTATGGCGGCTGGTGACGATGGTGCGACGCGGAACCGTGTTCTCCCACGCCGCCTTCCGTTACGTGGACGGCGTGATCGGCGCAATCGTGGCGGCTGCCGTCGTGTGGTTCGCGGTCACGGCCCTCAACGCACCCGGCCAGCGGGACGACCCGGGCGTCACCCTCATCATGGGCGGGATCGGCGTGGCCATCCTGGGAGTCGCGCTCATCGTGCTGGTGCTGCGGATGCTGCTCGCCCAGGCCGTCGCGCGCGACGTCGAAGCGGCGCAGATGCAGGCCGAGTTGGACGAGGTGATCTGATGCCGATCGCCGTCGACATCGACGTGATGCTGGCCCGGCGGAAGATGTCCGTGGGCGAACTCGCGGACCGCGTAGGGATCACGCCCGCCAACCTGGCGGTACTCAAGAACGGCCGCGCCAAGGCGGTGCGCTTCGCTACGCTCGCCGCGCTGTGCGAGGTGCTTGAGTGCCAGCCGGGCGACCTGCTGCGCTGGGAGGCCGAGGTCGCCGTGGGCGGATGACGTGCTCCCAGGCGGGCGTGAAGACCCCTGGCACCACCGGCCCGTGACACGGTACGTGGACCGCATGGATGTGGATCGCCGATCACCCGCAGCACCGTCCCTACCCCGTTGGGTAGATTCCGGTTGACCTGCACTCGCACCGTCCTGGTCGACGATTGCGATCTGCGATGGTGACCTGCCCACCGCAAACCCCCGTCGCAGTCAGGGCTTCGCCGTTGTCGCTTGACGCCGGTTCTGGGAACGTGACAGGCACGGGCTTACAAGATCATGGAGATCTCGGCGTCCCGTGGTCCGAGTGGAAGACTGTGCCTGCCGACGCGTCCTCGCCGATCCCGCCTGCCTTTGACCAACTCAGCGAGCATCCCGGGGCCGTGCCCGGGGAGATCCCGGGCCTGTTGGAGCGACTGGCCGAGGTGCCCGACCCTCGCGATCCGCGCGGCGTACGGGACGTTCTGGTCGTCGTGCTCGCTGACCGCGTGCGGGTTCTGGCCGGAGCGACCTCCCTACGCTGACCGGCACTGGGCCAACCTCCCATGACCTTTGCGGATTTGGACTGGGAGGGATGGGGCAGCAGCGCCCCAGAGGACTTCGATGCCGCGACGGAGGACCGGGTGTTGCTGGTGGCGACGTACTGGCGCACGAACCTGACGTTGCGGCAGGTGGCGCCGTTGTTCGGGGTCTCGAAGTCCGCGGCCGACCGCATCCTCGATCACCTGGCGCCCTTGCCGGCCATGTCGCCGGCTCGACGGCCACGCAAAGAGACCGTCTACATCGTCGACGGCACCCTGGTGCCCACCCGTGATCGCAGCGTGGCCGCGTCCAGTAAGAACTATCGGTGCTCGACGAACCTGCAGGTCGTGATCGACGCCAACAGCCGCCTGGTGGTGGCGATCGGCCTGCCACTGCCCGGCAGCCGCGACGACTGCCGGGCATTCACGGAGTCCGGCGTCGACCGGGTCTGCCGCGGCGCACCCACCATCGCCGACGGTGGATACCAGGGCACCGGTCTGCTCATCCCGCACCGCAGACGTCGAGGTCAGACTCACCTCAGCCCGCAGCAGGAAGCCGAGAACGCCGTCCACCGCCGGGCGCGAGCCCGGGTGGAACACGCCCTGTCGCGGTTGAAGAACTGGAAGATCCTGCGGGACTGCCGGCTCAAGGGCCACGGCGTTCACCAGGCAATGCTCGGCATCGCCCGGCTCCACAACCTGGCCCTCACTGGATAACTCACACCCCATACAGGACAACCTCTAGTCGAGTGTCTGTCCTTCCTGCGTCACTGGCGGGTGCTGAGTGGTTCACCGGCGTGCTAGTCAGGTCATCGGAGGGCAGTCACGGACCCGAGTCCGACCGCCGGCTAAATCCCGGCGGGAAGGCCAGAGTCTCTGCTGCTGATCGACGGTGTCATGCCCATTCGATGCCGAGTTCGGCGAGTACGGTCCGTTGGGGTTTGGTGAGTTTGTCGCGGCCTGCGGTACGGCTTGCACGGTGAAGCGCCGTCGCCCCCGCCTCGCCCTGGCCGACAGGAGCTGCGGCGACTTACGACACGGCGGCCGGGTGGGAGTCAGCGGCCTTCGCCCGGCCGTGGCAGTTCCAGCTTCAGCGGGCCGCAGCCGAGGCGGGCGGCCTCGGCCTCGACGTAGCGGGGGAAGAGGGTGCGCAGGTCCGCGCTCGCCCCGCCCTCGTTGGCCTGTACGACGAATACCGTCTCGCCCGTCTGGCAACGTGCCCGGAAGACGCCGAGGTTGGGGCCGAGGCCGCCGTAGCCGGCGGCGGAGCGCACCCGGTCGCCCTCGTGCAGCGCCATTCTTGTGAAGATCCCGGCCAGCCTCGGGTCCTCGACGGTCATCAGGCGCTGCTTCGGCTGTGAGCCGGTGATGTCCCGATCGCAGGTGCGCACCGGGCCGCGCCCGTCGGTAATCATGGGGTACCGGTCCGGCCGGCGCTTCTTGCCCAGGGTCAGCCCCTTGATGCCGCAGAGCGCGTCCGGCTTCTCTGTGCGGGTGTAGCGGGCGGCCTTCGGCAGGCGTTCGACCGGATCGGCGATCGTGCCGGTGCAGCCCAGGTCCGCGCTGACCTTGTTGACGAGCTTCACGACCATGCGGGCCATCCCGTCCCGCTCCTTGGTACGCGGCTCCAGGTCGGTGATCCAGCTGCCCTCGGCGATGTCCACGACGGTCGGCCCGTCGAGGTCGCCGGGGCGCCCCAGGCAGCCGTCCGGGATGGCGAGCCAGGCGCGGTTGTCCGAGGCCATGCCCAGCAGGCCGCCGCCGAGCGGGGTGAGGCGGGCGGAGAGGAACTCATCGGCCCACTTGCCGTCGTCGCCATTGCGGTCGTCCAGCCGGTGCACCCGGGCGGTGAGCGCCCATGCGTCGCCGTCGCTGTTCGTCAACTGGCAACTGCCGGTGGGGCCGTCCATGGATCGCCCACCGTGCAGCACGGGAGCCTCGACCGCCTTGACGTCCTCCGGCTTGCGGAACGTTGCGGCGAGGTCGTCGCGGGACAGGGCGCCCCAGCACACCTCGTCCGGCGCGAACGGCCCGGCCTGCGTCTGCCAGGCCATGCCGCCGGCGCCGAGCAGCATCCCGGCGAGACCCGCTGCCAGCAGCGGCCGGACCCGGCCGCGCAGCAGCCGGCGCCAGTGCCACCGGCGCAGGCGCCGTTCGCTGAGCATTTCCCGCTCGGCAGGCAGGGACTGCTCGTATCGGTTCGGTTCGTCCGCAGTGCTGCTCACCGGCCGGCTCCCTCGGGGGCGATGGGGGCGCAGCCCAGGCGGGCCGCGGCCGCGTTGGCGAAGACGGCGAGGTGGCCCGGGTCGGTGGAGACGCCCATCAAGAAGATGACGGGCCGGCCGGCGCAGTCGGCCCGTACGATCGCATGCTTCTCGCCGAGGGTGCCCGTGCCGCGCCAGCCACGGGCCGCGGGCCGCTTGCCCGCGATGCCGTCGAACACCGCGGCCAGCCGGGGCTGCGCGACCATCGCCAGGTCCAGGTATGGCACGCCGTCGCGATCGCCACGGACACTGCACGTCTGCAGGTCGCGGGTGACCGCGCCGATCTGGTCCTCGATGTCCTCCGTGTCGAGACGCAGGCCGCGGATGCCGCAGACGTCGTCAGAGGTGCTGAAGACGCGCTCCTTCGTGTCCGGTAGGTCGTAGAGCGGCGAGCTGACCCTCAGCGGCTCGTGCGGCGCGCAACCGGCCGCCGCCATCCCGCGGTTGGCCGCCGCGACGAGCAGCACCGCCGCCTGCCGGGCGCCGCCCAGGTCGGCCGGATCGCTCTGGGTGTACGAGCCGTTGGCGTACGTGCCGGACGCTTGCATGGTGACGACGGTCGGCCGGCCGTCCTGCGTGTCGCAGGACTTCGGGAGCACCAGCAGGCCACCGCGCCCGTTCACCGTGCCCGGCAGGCCGTCCGGGAGCGGAACCATGTCACCGCCCAGGAAACCGTCCTGGACCAATGCGAGGCGGGCCTCCGCAGCCTTGGGGACCGGGCTGTACTCGACGGACACCTGCTGGTCGGTGGTGACCTTGTCGCCGTCGTAACTGCTCTTGTAGTCGCTGGCGATGGTGACCTCGCAACTGCCGGTCGGACGCTCGCGGGTAGGCGCCGTCTCCCTGCCGGTGCGTGACCCGTCGTCATCATCGCCGAAGGCCTCGTCGCCGAGGAAGTCCGGACCGCTGTCCTCTTCCCAGGCGCCCCAGCAGTAGCGGTCCTTCGGCCATGGCCACGTGTCCGCCGCCCAAGTACCGAGCCCGGTGCCCGCAAGCACGAGCACCAGCGCGGATATCAGCAGCAACCGGCCGCGCCTGCTGTGCGGCAGCGCCCGGCGTAGCCAACCAGGCGCCGCGGGCGCCTCGTCCATCTCACTCACCCCGTGATCCCCCTCCGGCGCTGGAGTGTATCCCCCCGTCATCACTCAGGAGCAGCCCGCCCCGTCCACGGGGATCTTGCCGTTCAGCAGGTAGTCGTCCGCGGCGGGCGCAACGCAGCTGGGATGGTCGTACGCGCCGTGATCCTGGCCCTGTACGTCAGCTTCACCGTGGTCTTGCCGCCCAATTGTTCCGCCATGCGCGTGGCCCCCTCGTACGGGGTCTCTCCGGGGCGCCGGGGGTAACACACCGTGAAGCGTTGAAAGTCGGCGGCGCGGACGCCGGTGCCGCCTCCGCGTGCCAGCGGCGCACCGCGAGTGCGATCGCCCCACCCCGATCACCGCGCCGCAGAAGCTGCCGATGGTGCCCCACAGGCTGCTCGGCTGCTGCAGGTGCAGGGCCCACGGTGGTTGTGGATGGTCGACGAAGTAGCGGATTATCTGCGTTCCGATGGCCACCACGTAGGAACAGGCCACGAAGATCCGGCCGATCGAGTTGCCGAGCCGGCCGGGCCAGCAGCACGTGCGCGCCGACGGCTGCCCACGAGTACGCCAGCCAGAATCCGACGGCGAACAGCGCGCCGTCGGCCGCCCGGAAGAACTGCACGTAGTACAGGGCGCTGCCCAGCACGATCAACTGCCCGCACCGCGGCCAGGGCAGACGGATCCACACGAGCAGCCCGGCGACCAGGATCACCCCGCCCACCAGCCGCGGTGGCGCCTCCTCCCACCACGACGGAGCGGTCACGGACCACGACACCACCATGGCCCACACCGCGACGGCCGCAGCGGCTGCCGCGCCCAGCCCGGCCGGTATCCACCGTCGGTTGTGCACCCGCGTCCGTTCCGCCTCGGCATTCTCGGCCGTCACTGAGGTCCGCCTTTCGCCCACTCCCTCATGTTGATCATCCAAGGCCCGGGTGGAACCGCAACCAAGGTTTCCGCCCTGCTCGTTGGGGATCGCCGCAAGACAGTGCCTGGATCGCCCGGAGGCGCCCGAAGCCACCCGAAATCAGACTGAGCGGGTGTCAGGTCACAAAGGGGGAGAGCGATGTTATCGGGTGCATACGTCTCGGGGCGCTCGGCCGGCGAAGGCCGGATCGGGGGGCGCACCACCGAAGGCGCGCGGGTCATTCGAGCGGGGGAGCGCACCATGATGCGCCCCCATAGCCGGAAACGGCCGAGCGCTGCCCGTTCGTCTGACGTGGTGGAGCCGAGGGGGCGCGGCGTGGGGAGGCCGTGCGGACGTGAGGGGGCACGGTCATGAGGCGGGCCGGATCAGCACGTGGGAGGAGGCTGCGGGGCGCGGTCACGGCGGCGCTGCTGCTGATGACGATGACGATGGCGGTGCCGTCCGCGGCCGCGGCGGGGGGCGGCGCACGGGCGGCGACCGGCGTCCGGGCGGACACGCCGGAGCCGTCGGCCACGGTGGTCCCCTCGGGTCCGCAACCCGACCCGGAACCGACGGACCCCGAGACGGACGACGACACTCCTTCGCCCCCGCCGACCGACCCCTTGTTGACGCCGGAGAGCCAACAGGTGTACGCGCCGACGTCGTTCACCATGACCGGCACGGACTTCGACTGCTCAGCGGGGCCGGAGTCCGCCGGCCTGCTGACCTTCGAGGTGGATGGGCAGGAACCGGTGAGCGTGACGGTCGGCGACGACGGGAGCTTCAGGCAGGACGTCACCGTGCCGGCGGACACCGAGCCCGGGGCATACCGCATACAGGCTCAGTGCTCGGCCGCGCATGATGCGCCCGTCGCCGAGGCCACCTTCGAGGTGCTGCCGCCGGAGGCCCCCGACCCACGGGTCTCCCTGGAACCGAACTCCGGGGACCCGGGGACGAATTCGGTCGTTCACGGTGAGGGCTTCCTGTGTGACGAGGGCGCGGGAGTGGACGTCCTCTGGGACGGGAAACCCGCCGCCACCGCCACACCCGACGCGGATGGGAGCCTCACCGCCACGCTGACGGTCCCGTCCTCCGCCACGGAAGGCGGGTACGAGGTGACCGCGAGCTGCCAGAGCCCGCAGGACGTCCAGGACTCGAAGACCTTTACCGTGAACCCTCCGTCCGTCACCCCTTCACCGGAGGACACCCACGACGTCACCATCCACCTGACCGACTACCCGGCGGTGTGCACCCGGGGCTCCATCGTCATCGGTGGCCGCCGCTTGGACACCTGGCTGGACGAGGGCTCGACCCAGGGTGACACGGGGACGGGGCTCTGGGGGTTCATCGACCTCCATGCCCACGTTCCGGGCGATCTGACGGGACGTCTGGAAGTGGACCTGGACTGCGCGGGCCGGGACCGGGAGAAGGCCGGCGAGATCACTCTGCCCACCGTGGACGGGCTGACGCTCTTCGAGCTGCCCCTGGGATTACACAGCCACCCGGAGGGGCAGACGGGCCGGATCACCCCGTCGCCCTCGAGCAGCAGCACGGGTGAGAGCAGTGGCACTCCGGACCCGACAGAGAGCGCCGACCCGGACCACAGCGCCGGCCCGATCCCGTCGCCGAGCCACAGCCCGCACGGGCCCCGGAAAACGGGTCCGGCACGCGGCCTCGTCGAGGCTCTGCGCACCCCGGCCGACGTCTCGTGGGCGCTGAAGGATCTGGCCGGGTCGGTGGCGATGGCTGCCTGGTTCCTGCTGTTGATCATCCTCCTGGAACGTGCCTTCCCCAGTCAGTTGGCCGACAACGCAATAGGCCGCTGGTGGTCTCGGGTCCGGGCGCGGCAGCAGGTACGGTCACCGAGGCTGCCCGGCTGGGCCAGGATGTGCGGTTTCGCGCTCCTTGGTGGCTCCCTGGCCGTCTGGTCCGACGCCAGGACCGGCTTGAGCACGTCGACCGCGGTCAGGACCGTGGGCGCCGTCGCGGGCATGCTGATGGTCCTGGTGGCCTATGAGAAGACCAAGGACTCCCTGCGCCACCCACGTCGGGGCGGGATCCGCACGGAGTTGCGGGTGGTCCCCGCCGGGCTGCTGCTGGCGGCCCTGATGGCGCTGGTGTCCCGGCTCCTGGAGTTCCCGGTCCCGTACGTCTACGGCCTCGTCGCCGTCTACATGGTGGCCGGCGCCTGCCGCTCCGACCCCGACGACGGCATGCCGAGGGGCCAGGCGGTCCTGATCGGAGGGATCTGCGTGCTCGCCGCCTCGGTGCTCGTCTGGGCGCTGGGCGCGCCCCTGGTCCAGGCCGTCCAGAGGCACCACGACTCGCCCGGCAGCCTCCGCTATGTGATCGCCTACACCCTGGGGCTGACGGTGGTCGGCGGCATCGAGGTGGTGGTGTTCGGTCTGCTCCCGCTGTCCGGCATGGACGGGCAACACCTGAAGGACTGGAACAAGTTCGCCTGGTTCGCCCTCTACCTGACCGGCCTGACCTTCTTCTTCCACGTCCTGCTGAACAGCGTGCACCCGGCAGTGGGCAAGAATCTCGCGGTCGACGGGGACCTGCGCTGGTGGACCGTCGGCATAGCCACCGGACTGTTTCTGGCCGCCTGGGTTTTCTCCCTGGTTCTGCGGTGGTTCGCCGCGCGTGCGGAACGGCGGAGTCCGGCGCCCTGATCGGTCCGGCCAGACCGCTCACGACATCCCTGACCAGACCGGCCGTGTCGCCGTCGTCACCGGAGCAAACAGCGGTCTCGGGTACGTCAGGTACGTCACCGCGCGGGAGCGAGGCGGTCGTCCGGATCGGGGCGAAGTTCCGGTGGCCCGAATTGAGTTCGGGCGGCTGGACCTGGGAGACCTGGGCTCCGTACGGGACTTCGCGCGGAAGTTCTCGTACGACCGCCTCGATCTGCTCGTCAACAACGGCGGGGTGATGGCGCGGGCGTACCGGACGACGGCGGCCGGGTTCGAGACGCAGTTCGGGGTCAATCACCTCGGAGACTTCGCCCTCACCGGGTTGCTGGCCCCCGCGCTGCTCGCGACGCCCGGTGCGCGGATCGTGACCGTGTCCAGCATGATGCACGCCCTGGCGCCGCCGCCGCGTCAAGGTCATCGGCCGACTCCCCGGCGAGCACTCCTGCACCTCACTCGTCTGGGCCGTCCTCGACCGCGCCTCACGCGGCTGGCGCGGCTTCACCATGACCCCCGTCGGCCTGCGCACCCTGCACGGCCTGCGCTGAGCGGTCCTCGAACCCCTGATCCGGCTGCGGCCCGCGCTGATCGGGCCGAAGACAGCCGCGACCGATGCGGCATAAGATCACCGCACGGTACCCACCCCGGCGAGCCCCAGGTCGTCGTGCGGGCCGCTCGTCGAGGACTGAAGGAGAACCCTATGCCCTGGACGGCTGGCGCCGGGCTGGCAGCCATCGGGCTGGCGCTAGCTGGCATCGGATGGCCGTGGCTACGCCGCCGGCGACGCTTCCGCGACGCGCGCCAAGAGCTCCTGGTCACTGTCGTGGCAGTTGAGTCGTCCAAGCTTGCGGTACGTTTTTGGCCAGCCGGCCAGGAGCAGCAAGCAGAGGCACTCATTACGGTTCCCCCGCCTTTGGTGAGTGAATGGACACGGCGACTCAGCTACGGTCCACCGCCGTCGCAGGACCCGGACTTCGAGGGTCCAGAGCTCGGATGGAATGAGATTGAGGTGTCCTACCAGCCCGGTGGGTCGCCGGAGGCACTGCTCAGCTCCCAGGTCGAAGCAGCAACTGAACAACCGTTTATATTCGTTGGCGTGGGGCTGCTCCTGACGATGTTCGGGGTGCTCCTCCTCTACCCGCCGCTTCTCCTTGTGCTCTTGGGAAGCGGAAGCGCGCTGATGGCTGTGGGGTTCCTGCTCACGCGTCAACGGCGTTCGCCTGAAGCCGGGCGCGGTGTCCCGGACATCACCGGCGTGGTACTGGCCGCGTTCCTGGGGACCACCGCAACCCTCTGCTTCGTAGGTGCGCTGCAGCTACGGTGAGTTCGGGCCCGCCGAGCCCCCGACCCAGCTGCGGCGCGCGCCGAGCCGGCCGAGGACAAGCCGTGCGGCATCTGCTGGGAAGCGGAAGGTGCAGCCAGCGGTCAGTGGTTGAGCATCGAGGCACGGATCTGAACTGCGGGCGATGGTTGTGCTGCGGGCAGTGGGCGGCCAAGGGGCAGCACGGTGAGTACCCGTACGAGGACACCGTGCCGCAAGCGTGGTGGGACAGTTCCTCGCCGCCCGTCAGGGCCGCAACCCCGCCCGTTTGAGTGCGATCATGGACAAGTCGGAGATGACCTACTGGTCACCGCGGCGCCAGGCGTCGGCCAGCCCACCCGGTGGGACGGGGACCCCGACGAGGTCGCGCTGCGGCCCGGTGAGGGTGCGCAGCGCGAGCAGGTCGGCGCCGCCAGTGTCTTCGAAGAGGTGTCGGGTGGTGGCGCTGTGCTTGATCCAGCGCAGGCGTAGCGGGAGCCACAACACCAGTACGAAGGCAACCGGCAGGACGATCAGAGCTAGTGCGGTCAGGGTGGCCACCTGACCCACGATGTGCTGCAGCGACTGGCCGGCATCGGAGAGACCGGTGCCTGCGCCGGCAGCGGACTGGAGCGGCTTTTTGAGGGTGTCCCCGATGAACGGCACTTTCGAGGCCGCGTCAGCGGCGTCTTCGAGGCCGGAGGCGAGGTCGTCACCCGCGCTCTGAGCCTTTCGTCCCGGCTCGGCCAGCATCATGATCGCGTCGTGGACAGTCAGGGCGAACTTCACCGCGGCCGCCGTCAGGGCCACGGCGATCAGGTCAGCGAGCACCTGACGGTTCCGACGTGCCGGTGTCTGAGCGTAAAGGCGCATTGGCGTGCTCCTCCTCCGGTGATGGCATCGGAGACGGCCGGCTCCGGCCATGTGAGGTGTGCTGATCGTGGCGCGGGGCTTGGCTGGTCGTGTGGCGGTACGTGGGGCTCGACTCTTTCACCGGACTCCACAGGTGCACGTCCTCGACACGGTGCCGGGTTGCTGTCCTCATCGGATCTGAGAGCTCTTCGACTGCCGACCCGGCGATCAGGTCACCTGTTCACCATCGCCAACGCTCCGGATCAGCGACACCCGTCCTCCACACACCGGTTCGAGACGCTACGGTGCCGGTTCCTGGTGGGGGCAGCGATGACTGAGAAGCGCTGCGAGGGCAGGACGCCCGGAGTGCCCACCGATCGTAGCCAGGCGGGAGTTCGCCGCGGAGGAGGCTGGCGAAGGCGCGGCCGCACGCCAGCAAACGAGTTCACGAACTCCTTCGGGATCGCCGAAGCCGACGTGAGCAGTCGTTGCGAGGCACGTTCCGACCGGTGCACTGTGAGCGCGCCCCTCTCGGGGTCCGACCCAAGGTGCTCGTCCAGACAGTACGATACGAAGCCCATGAAGCCGACGGTGGCCCGGGTCTCCCAGTCCTTCCGTGCACGCACGAGTCACCCGGGGGAGGCAGCGATGGCCTTCGCCTCTTGCGCCAGGAGGTACGGCCAGACTTCAGCCTGGTAATCACGGACCCAGAAGCCGGATCCGCGGTAGTCCATGTTCGAGCTACCCACGTCTGGGAGTAGAGCATGCGGGCCCGGGGAACCTGAACGCAGTTCAGCCCGGCGCATCCTCCGTCAGACGGGCCCCGCGGCGCCGGGCGGCCGAACCCGACGAGGACGGGGTGGCCTTGCCAGGCGCGGCCCACCAGCGGCTCGGCGGCTCCGTTGGGCGTCTGGGAGCACCCATCGCCGAGACCGACCTGGTGTCGGCCTCACCGTGCCGTCAGTACGCAATGGCCAGCAGAGCGATACAGGTCGAGCCTTCCTGCAGGCACGACCCTCGTGTTCCTGCGGTCGGCGAGCACGGGTGTTCGAGTTGTCGTCGGACCAGTACGTCACAACCACTTGTTGCGCCAGCATGGGTGTCATTGGACAACGCTGCGATCCGTCGCACCTCCAAGTCGGTGCTCGGAGAGTCACGGTCGGGTCCCGCGGACCTCGGCAGCGAGGAGCGGCGCGCGCACCATGGCAGTCTGTCGACGCCGCATCCTCGGTCAGTGGGCCGTTCCAAGCGGATGTGTCGGCCCGTGCAGCGCTACATCGAGGTGGGCAGGTGTGGGGAGCGGAGCACGAGCAGGGTGATCTCGCTGGGGGCGAAGACGCGGAACGGCGGGCCCCAGAAGCCGGTGCCGCGACTGGTGTAGAGGAGGGTGCGAGCGCCGTGGCGGCTGAGGCCGGCGAGGGCGGGCTGGTCGATGCGGACCAGGTGGTGGAAGGGCCAGATCTGGCCGCCGTGGGTGTGGCCGGAGAGTTGTAGGTCGATGCCGTGGGCTGCCGCCCGGTCGATGAACTTGGGCTGGTGTGCCAAGAGCAGGACGGGTAGGTCGGGGTCGGCGCCGTTCAAGGCTCCGGCGAGGTGGGCGCGATGGCCGGCCAGGCCGGAGGACTCGGCGGTGACGTCATCCACGCCGGCCACCACGAGGGCGTCGCCTCCGCGTTCCAGCAGCAGATGACGGTTGCGCAGCGGCTCCCAGCCCAGCTCGTCCATCAGGTCGACCCAGCCCTGGGCCTCGCCGTAGTACTCGTGGTTGCCGGTGACGTAGACACGGGCCCGAGTCGCCTGCACGGTACCGAGTGGGGCGGCCTGGGCGCGACGGCGTTCGGCCGTGCCGTCCGCGATGTCGCCGGTGTGGCAGACCAGGTCGGCTTCCAGAGTGTTCACCGTTTCGCATACCCGTGCCGACCAGCGAGTGCGATCGAGTGGGCCGTAGTGGGTGTCGGTGATGAGGACGACGCGGAGGCCGTCCAACCCAGCACCCAGTCGCGGGAGTTGCACGTAGAGTCCGCGCACGCATGGTACGCGGCGGGCTTCGGCGTACCCCCAGGCGAGCAGTACGGCGGTTACGCCGAGGACGGCCCAAGTGACGATTCGGGCCCGGTCCTGGCTCTCGCCGACGCCGGCCGCGGTCAGGGCGAGCCGCAAGAGGACGCCGAGCAGAACGGACCAGGTGAACAGGACCCAGCTGGTGCCCAGCAGGGTGTCACCGATGATCGCCGCCCGGTCCTGCTGGCGTCGGCCGTGGCCGCGCACCATCGCGAGCGGCATACCGACGAGGCCGAGGGCGGACAGGGTGGTGCCGGCGAGCGTGACGGGCACCGGCCAGTGCTGGCCGGTGTGCAGGAGCACCCAGCACGGTACGGCCCACAGCAGGACGGGGGCGATCAGGGGGATGTAGCGCATCAGGCGGTGCGGTCGGCTCTGCCGCGGCACTTGCGCTTCACCCTCGGCGGGCCGGGTGTTGCTGGTGTCGGTCACGCTTCCCCTCCCTGACCAGGCTGCCGTCTCGCGCACTGTATCCGGTCGTCCTCGGGCTGCCGGACGTTGCGTTCATGGGCCCGGCCCTTTGGGACGAAGGGTCCTCTGCGAGGCGGCAAGGCTCCGCTGCCGGCCTCACCGAGGTCCGCCAGACGCCGTTCACGGTCACCGTCGCCGAGGCCCAGGCCCTCAACTGACCAACCTGCCTGGTGGCCCCGGCGCACACGTACGCGCCGGGGCCACATCTACCAGGCGGGCCATTCACCAACAGTGTCCGAACAACAGTCGGACCTCTCCCCTCATGCCCTACCGGTCAGAGGTTGGCGCACTGTCCGGCACGGGTGCCGTGCACCGTGTTCGGGTTGCCGTCGTTGGTCGGGGGCGGCACGTTGCCGGTGCAGTGCAGCGAGCCGCGGATGGTGTTGCCCGCGATCTCGGCCCGGGTGTCGTCCGGGAACGGGCCGCTGCCGGTCGTCCCGTTGACGTCGACCGAGCCGACGATCTGGTTGGCGATCAGCTCCGCGCCGGAGTGGTTGTCGAGCAGGTGGACGGACCCGCCGACCCGGTTGCCGGCGCAGGCGTCGTCACCCGGATCCCCGACGACCACGAACCCGCTCGCGCGGTCGACCTGCAGTGTCCCGGTGGCGCGGCTGTCGCACATGCCGAACAGCGTGCCGTCCGAGGAGTGCACGCTGCCGAAGACGGTGGAGTGGCCGATGAACAGCGCCCCGCCGGCCGCGCCGTGGACGGTGCCGTGCACGGTGGCGTCGACGATGCAGGTGCTCGGCGCGGTCGCCCGGACGCTGCCGTGGACGTCACCGGTGATGACCTCGGCGCAGGTCACCTGCTGGGTGATGCTCTCCAGGCTGCCCGCCAGGAAGTTGGTGTCGCCGCTGTACTGGGCCGTGATGGTGTGGCTGCCGGGCAGCAGGTTGGCGGAACCCACCTGCGTCTGGGCGCAGTTGGCGCCACCGCCGGGTGCGAGGGTGCCGGTGCCGAGCACCGTGCTGCCGTCCTTGAAGGTCACCGTGCCGGACGGCGGCAGCGCCGGGCTGGTGCTCGGCGGGGCCGGGCAGACAGTGTCGGTGAAGGTGATCGGCTCGCCGAAGGCCGCCGGGCCGTTCGCCGAGGAGGCGAGCGTCGTGCTGACTGGGGCCTGGTTGACGGTCTGGGTCAGGCTCATCGCGGTGCTGCCCAGGTGGTCGAGGTCTCCGCTGTAGGTGGCGTCCACGGTGTGGTCGCCGACGCTCAGCGTGGAGATCGCGTCCGAGGTGGCCGTCCCGGTCGTGGTGTCCACCGGCACCGGGCTGCCGAGCTGGGTGCCGTCGACCCGGAAGGTGACGGTGCCGCCGTCCGGGGTCGGTACGACCTCCGCGGTGAAGGTCACCGGCTGCCCGTAGACGGACGGGTCGGCGGAGGAGGTCAGCGTCGACTGGGTGGTCTGCTTCGGGACGCTGAAGAAGATCGTGTCCCGCGCCTGCTGGGTGGTCTGGTTGGTGCCGTTGAGGTTACCGGTGAACGTGCCGTAGAAGGTGGTGCCGACCGCCTTCATCTGGATGTAGTCGCCGATGAACCGCTGCCGGGCGTCGCCGTTGTCCTTCGCGATCGTGAAAGTCTGCAGCGGGAGGTCGCTGAATGTCGCCCCGTGGTCGGTGCTCCGGGCCAGGTGTGCGGTGACGATCGGGAAGGCGCTGCCGTTGGTTCCGTCGGAGGTCAGGTAGAGGACGCCGACGGTGCCGTCGCTGAGCACCGCGACGGAGGGCAGCGCCGCCTCGGTCGAAGTGGAGACGTTGACCGAGGCGCCGACGGAGAGGCCGCCCGCGCCGTCGTCGGTGAGCCGGCGCAGCCTGATCTGGTTGTGGCCGCCGGTGACGGCCTCGCCGTAGGCCACGAACACGTCGCCGTTGGTCGGGTCGACGGCCGCGTGCTGGACGCCGCCGATCAGTGCGTTGGACGTGGCGAACTTGAAGCCGACGTCGCCCTGGTAGCTGCTGACCGAGGCGACTACCAGGCCGTCGGTGGCGTTGCCCAGGTCCCAGCTCCCTCCGCCGTTGGTCGACCGCTTCAGCCGGATGTTGACGGCGTGCGGCTGGGAGGTGCTCACGCCGCCCTCCTGGTACAGCGCGTACACGGTGCCGTTGCGCGGGTCGCCGGCCAGGCGGAGCCCACCGTTGATGCCGCCCGTCACGGCGCCGTTGCCCACCGGTTGGTCGTTGGCGGCGGGGAAGTCCACCGGGCTGGCGCTGTGCTGCGAGACGGTCACGTGGTCGCGCGGGAGAGCACCGAGGTCCTGGTAGCCGACGTAGGCGTTGTCCTGGGTCGTGTTGGTGGTGTCGCGGTTGACGATCAGCCAGGGCTGGTCGGTGTTGGGGTGGGTGTTCGTGGTGGGCTGGGTGATGTTGGTCATCGGGTCGACGTTCCAGAGCCACGACGTCGCCTGGGTGGGGTCGGTGGTGGACCCGGTGACCACCTGGGCGTTGGCCCCGCAGGTCAGGAAGGTCCCGTAGAGTCGGCCGTTGCGGCCGTAGTCGATGGTCTGGTCGCACGGGCCGCCCGCCGTGTTGGCGATCCCCGGGGGTGCCGGGATGGTCCTCCGGTCGGTCCAGGTGGTGCCGCCGTCGATGCTGTAGAGCAGGTCGGCGTTGTTGTTCCACTCGTCGTTGGGGTTGTGGCCGAAGCGGGTGATGGCGATGTGCTGCGGGTTGGCCGGGTCGACCGCGATCGACGGCTCGCCGTAGGTGCCGAGCGTGTTGACGGCGGCGTCCGCGTCGATGATGTTCACGCTCGCGACCCGCTGCAACGGCCGGACCCGCCCGGGCTCCACCGGCCCCGGGGGAACCGTACGGTCGGGCGGCTGGTCGCTCCCGCTGATCCGGCCGTTGCTCTGACCGGCGCTCTGGCTCACCGGCGACGGCGCGTCGGCCCAGGCCTGGGCGGACAGCAGCAGCGGTCCGGCGGCCAGCGAGAGTGCGAGGGCCGCGCCGAGCGGGCGTCTGAGGGGGATCGGTCTGCGGCGGAGTGCGGGTGCCACGGGTCAGTCCTTTCGATCACGTCGGTCACACGACAGGGAGGTGACATTCTGTGATCGAGAGGACTGTGGCAGTCACACGGCGCACTCAGCGCGGTCACGTTCCGCTATGAAAGTCCTGCCAACGGCCGAGCACGCCGGAAATCAGGTCCACCGATCGGTCACGTCGGGCGGCCGGTATCGCCAGCAGGACGCCGAACACCAGCAAGGTGGTGTACCCGACCGTCCGTCCGGCACCAGGAAGCGGACGAAGCCGAACAGCCGGAAACCCCCGAGCCGGTTGGCCAGCAGGCCGGAGCCACCACACCAAGCACCGTTGCAGTACTGGATGATCTATTCCAGGGGGTCAGTGAGCGTAGGCGATCAGTGAGCGTAGGACGGTTTGTCCGGTGGCGTCGTTGCGCCAGATCGCGGTGGTCAGCGCGAGGATGCGTTGCATGACGCGGGCTATGACCCCTCCGGGTGCCTGACCGCCCATCCCACACCCTCCGCAGGCACCCCTTGGAATTGATCATCTAGTAGGGCTTGGTCATCTTGCTATCGGTGCGGGTATGTCGCGGCGGCAGGTGGGGCAGGCGCCGGTCCAGAGGGCGAGGAGTGTCTGCAGTTCACGGACGATCTGGTAGAGACTCAGACCGCCGCTGTGTCTTTTGGGGCGCGAGCCATGCGCCTGAGGGTGCAGAAGGCATGGGCGGCGGAGACGAGGGTGACATGGTGGTGCCAGCCGCCCCAGGTGCGGCCTTCGAAGTGGGCAAGTCCCAGGGCCTGTTTCATCTCCCGGTAGTCGTGCTCGATGCGCCAGCGCAGCTTGGTCAGCCGCACCAGGGTGGCCAGTGGCATGCCGGAGGGCAGGCTGGACAGCCAGAACTGCACCGGCTCGCTCTCGGTGGCGGGCCATTCGGCCAGCAGCCAGCGTTCAGGCAGCTCGGGAGCGTCCGTGGTCTTGCGTAGGCCCCGTCCGGCGGGCCGGACCCTGAGGGCGACGAACCGCGAGTACATGCGCTTGAAGCCGTTTCGGCCCGTGCCCGGCCGGGAGCCTACCCGCCAGGAAACCGGCCGTGCAGCCGCCCGGTACCGCGATGACCAGGTCTTTCACCGTCTGCGCAGGGTCGGGGTACTGCGCTTTCGGTGGCCGGCCGGTGCCCGCGTAGGGGGGCTGGACGGGCCGGGCGTCGGCCGGATGGGCGGTGTGGCGGCAGGAGATCCCGACCGCATAGGGCAGGCTGCGTTCCTCCAGCCCCAGACGGAAGGCGGCGGCATCGCCGTATCCGGCATCCGCCACGACCAAGGGGACATCGACGCCCCACGACCGGGTTTCGTCGATCATGTCCAGGGCCAGCTGCCACTTCTCCACATGCCCCACCTGGGCGGGGATGCCGCAACGGCCGCGGCGGGCGACCTTGGCCGCATCCGCCTGTCCAGAGGCCGGATCCCATGAAGCGGGCACGAACAGCCGCCAGTTCACTGCGGCCGAGGCCTGCTCACGGGCCAGGTGCAGCGACACTCCCACCTGGCAGTTGGTGACCTTGCCCGCGGTGCCGGTGTACTGCCGCGACACACACGCGGACGCGTCCCCGTCCTTGAGGAAGCCGGTGTCGTCAACGATCAGCGCCTCCGGACCGATCGCCTCGTGCATCCTCCAGGCCAGCCGGGCCCGCACATGCGCCGGATCCCACGGGCTGGAGGTGATGAAGTGCGCCAGCGCCTGCCGGTTGCCGTCCTCGCCGAGGCGGGCTGCCATCGGCTCCACCGACTTACGCCGCCCGTCCAGCAGCAGCCCTCGCACATACGCCTGTCCCCACCGCCGCTGGTCCGCACGGAAGAACCCGTCGAACAACTCCGCCGCGAACGCCTCCAGGTCCCCCCGGGCCTCGGTCATCTCCTCAGGTGTCACACCACGACAACGCCACCCACGAGGCAACAGACACGCCACTCAGGAGTGAAGATGACCAAGCCCTACTAGTGCTGGGTTCTTCAAATGATGTACACATATCGGCGGCGTGAGCGTCTGGTGGGTGGTGCAGGTCTGCCTCAGATCCATGGGTTCGCGCGGGAGTTGAGGTGTGTGGTTGCCAGGGTGGTGGCGTAGGCGATGCCGTCGCGGTTGGCGAATGACCGGCCGGCGAGGGCGGCTTTGCGGAAGACGCGCCACCAGCCTTCCTGCAGGTTGAGCCAGCAGGCGCCAACGGGGATGAAGGCGTGGTGGATACGAGGATGGTCCTCGAGCCAGGCCCGCGTGGACACGCTGTTGTGACTGGACAGGTTGTCAGTGACGATCCAGATCTCGCCGGTCGGGTTGGCATCCTCGATCTGTTGCAGGAACTGCTGGTAAAAGGCGGTGTTGCGGGAGGAAGTGGTCATCGTGACTGCCTGGCCGTCGGCGGGTCGCAGACCGCCGTAGACCCAGGTCTTCTCCGGTCCGCGGCTGTAGTCGAGTTCCGCTTTGATCCGGTGGCCGTCCGGTGACCAGGCGGACGCGGGCGGGAACGTCCGCGGGATCACCGGTCCCAGCTCATCGGCGCAGATCACCGTCGCACCGACGGGCGGGTGGGTGTAGAGGCCGATGATCCTCGTCCTCTTGGGACGAAGTCCGGGTCCTTCGACCGTGTCCAGGACCGGGCGCGGCGCCAGCGCACCCCTTCGGCCAGCTGGATGCGGCGGACCTGTGAACGGCCCACCTCGATCCCTTCAGCCCACGCTGCTGCGGCCAGGGAATCCAAGGTCCATCCAACCTCACGCATCAGGGTGGTCAGGGCGTCGGGGGTGCTGCCATCCTTTGCCGTCGCCCACTCGAAGGTGGTCCGGAGTTCTCCGTCCTCGTACCAATGGAAGAGGTGGATGGGTTTGCCTCCGTTGCTGGAGTGCGTCACTGCGCGCCCGCCTGCCGACAGGGCCTCCAGAAAGCGTGGCTGCATCCCTATGCCGCCGTCGAAGTGCAGGACCAGTGTCCAGTCTTCGTCGGCGCCCGGCACGGTGAACGCACCCGAGATGAAGGACTCTTCGCAGTAGTCCGTCCCGTCAAGTAGTTCGTCCTGCCGCTCGATGAACGCGTCCACCCCTGTACACGTGCCCTTCGGCGTCGCCGCCATCACCCGCTGCACGTCCCCCGGCGAGACGCCCCGCACCAGGGTCAGGGTGTAGCCGGTATGGAGCGCGTAGCGGAACCACGAGGACGAACGTATCCAGGCGTAGTCATGTGCGGTTACCGAAGTCACGCAGCACAGTCTGCCTGCCACCGCTGACACGGGCCCGTGAAGCGGGCTCGGTACTGCCGCAGCTCGTGCACATCTCGTGTCCGGCCCCGCCTGCACGGCGACGACCTGGCGTCCTTCCCGTTCTCGGCCCGCCTGGACGAGGACGAGATCCGCGCCTGCATGGACAGCGACACCCGCGCCGCTCGCATCCGGATCCTGTCAGCCTCGCCGTGCGGAAGTTCACGCACCTGCGGCGCGCGGTCGACCTGGCCCTGATCGCGCTGGCCCTGCTCGCCGCCGCCGGCCTCGCGGCCCTGTGACCCACCCACCCATCACCCCCGCTGTGACGAGAGGGCACGTCGTGACCGACACCCTGACTTTGCCGGTTCGTCCGTACGCGGATGACTCCCCGCTCGCGCATCTGACGGACCTCGCCGCCGAGGCACACCATGTGCCCACCGGCGACGAGCAGCGTGAGGACGCCGTCACCGCCGCCGCACACCGCATCTACAACGAGAAGCCGACGGCACCCGCGACATCCTCACCCTGATCGTGCCGTGCACCTGTGGCCACGGCTACGTCGAAGGCCCGCGGCTACCAGGGCAGCCGCCAGGTTGTCCGCAAACACCTCGCCGCCCTCCGCGCGGGCACCGCCGAACCGGTCCGGGCCGACATCCCCAGCCCGCGCAAGATCACCTCCTGGATCATGCGGCCTCGCGAGACACTCACCGAGAGCCAGGAGGAGCGGCTACTTCAGGTCCGGCTCGCCTGCCCGGACATCACCCGGGCCTGCGACCTCGCCCGGACGTTCGCCGATCTGGTCCGCCACCAGCGCGGATACCTGCTGATGGAGTGGATCCGTCAGGCCGAGCAGGACGCACCGAAGCCCATGAAGGGCTTCGCCGGCTTCCTCCGCCAGGACCTCGACGCCGTCACCGCCGGGCTCACCCTCTGGACTGCTACGGACGCGTCGTCATCGATGAGCGAGAGCTGACATGGGAGTCTTGACCGGAGGCTAAGCTTGTCATTTATCCAGTTCGCCGGGTTTCGTGCCCACCTTGTGGTGGGTGGGACGGCTGAACGCCTCGCCTTTGGCAAGCACTCTGCCCACGTCATGGCGGGTGGTTGGGCGACGGTTCTTCGAGCCCGATGTTCAACCAGGGCCGGGCCGGGACGGTTTCGGTGCACCGGCCGGAGAGCCGGCCTTCGCGTGTAGGTTTCTGAACCCGCTGCGAACGTGAGCGGGTGTCAGTTTGTTCGGCTCAGTTGGCTTCTCCCATGGCCTGCGGAGGTCGGTGGCCGGCGGGCGGGCCAGCCGGAGCTGGGCGTAGGGGGCGATTACCAGCCGGGTGCCTTGACGAAGTGCTCGTCCAGAACCGAGAGGGCCCCGTTGCTCAGCAAGGGCGAAAGAATCCCGCCCTGCGGGGTGCCGGGGACGGTCTCCTTGGAGGTACCAACCGGTGAGGATGGCCGCCTTCAAGAACGCCTTCACCAGCGCGAGCACGCGCTTGTCCCCGATCCGAGCCCGCACCCGGTCCATCAGGGCCGAGTGGGAGATCTCGTCGAAGCAGGCCGTGATGTCGCCCTCCAGCACCCGACGATCTCACCATGGCGCTGTGCCGCGCCGGCTGGCGTGTGGTTACGAGGAGCACGCGAGGGCCTGGACCGAGGCACCCGCGTCACTGGACGCCCTGTGCAGGCGATGTGGAAGCACCGCGGAGCGCTCGTGCAGCGCGGCGCCGCCGGCAAACTGGGCCGCCGGGGCCTGGTCTATCTACTGCTCTTCCAGGTCCTGGTGCCGCTTCTCGCCCCCGTCGTGGACGTCTTCGCCCTGTACGGCCTGGTCTTCCTCGACCCGGTCCGGATCATCGGGCTGTGGCTCGCCTTCCTGCTGCTGCAACTGCTGATGGGGCTGTACGCGTTCCGTCTGGACGGAGAACGCCCGGGGCCGCTGTGGAGCCTGCCGTTGCAGCAGTTCGTCTACCGCCAGTTGATGTACCTCGTGGTGATCCAGTCCGTCTTCACCGCCCTGTCCGGCTCGCGGCTGCGATGGCAGCGCATGGAGCGGTACGGAAGCCTGTGGGCCCCGGCAAGCGCAGTAGCCCTCCAGCAGCCGACACCGCACGAGACCACGCAGCTGCACTGAGAGGACAGTGATCCGAGCCCACGAGCCAACCGGAGCGCGACCATCAGGATGAAGGCAGCCGAGCGGGTGTCGCCCGAAAGGCCGGAGTCGGCGTGGTCGCCGACCCCGGCCCGGTGGCGGAGGACCAGGAGTCCTGCAACAAGTCGATGGTCCTCCGAGCGCTGCGTGCGATCGACCTGCTCACCTCATAGGGAGGTTCAGCCGGTGAACACGGCGGTGCCGTTCGGGACGCCGATTCCGGACGGACAGTAGTACCCGCTGGTGCCGGTCCACAGGTACGAGCGCCGCAGCTGCCGTTGGAGCCGCTGGTGACATCGTATTGCGCCGAAATATGCACCTAAGGGAAGGACGCCGGGTAGGAGTCGGCGGACGGGGCACCGCCCAGTGCGTAGGTCGCCGCGATCAGCGGGGAGGAGGCGCTGGTGCCGCCGAAGACCATCCAGCCGGTAGCCGACCAGGGTGGTGGGCAGGGTCACCGGGTGGCCCGAGGCGAACTTCACCACCACGCCGCCATGCGTTTCGGCGGAACTGCTGCGCAAGGCGCGGAGCCGTGGTGAAGACGGTCGGCGGTACGGCGAAGCCGCTGAGGTGAGCGTGGCGATCTCAGCGGCTCGCGGATCGACGCCGACACGCTGAAGACCGTGTGCGCGGCGAAAGCCCGCAGAGTGCCTGCGCCGAGGCATGCTCCCGCTGGGCCGATCAGCCCATTGTCCGGGCGAGCCCGGATGCCCAGGGACCTGCGAGGCGCTTCTCTGGACGTCGGTGGCTCGCAGAGGGAGTAGGTGGATGGATCGTGAGAATCACAGGACTCCAGGTGTCCGGTGGAAGTGCGCTCGCCGCGCCCGTGGATCTGAATGGGACCGGGCGCTATGTGCACTGGGGTGTCATCCAGGTGTCCGTCGCGAACCTCGTGGTCATCGGCTTGATGCTGATTGTCTTCGTGGCCGCGCTGCTGCTGCCCTTCCCGGGCGGACGCAGATGAGCGGTCCGGGTGAGGGCGGCGCGGCCACCGGGCCGTACAAGAACGTATCCGCCGGGGGAGGCTGGACCGGAGCGGTCCGGCGCAGGGCGGTCGCGGCACTGCCCCCGGACAAGTTGCTGCCGGACACCCAGCCGGCATACATGACCTCGTGGATCTACGTCTTCGGCGTGCTCACGGTGGCATCGCTCATCGTGGTGCTCGTCACCGGCGGGGTGCTCGCGCTGAAGGGACCCGCGTGGTGGCACGTCTCCGCGTCCGGGAGGTATGTGAACAGCCTGCACCTGTGGAGCGTCGAATTGCTCATGTTCTTCATGGTCATCCACCTGTGGGGCAAGTTCTTCATGGCCGCTTGGCGCGGCCGGCGGGCATTGACATGGGTCACCGGCGCGGTGTGCTTCTTCGCATCGATCGGCACCGCCTTCACCGGTTACCTGGTCCAGCAGAACTTCGATTCGCAGTGGATCGCCGGGCAGGCCAAGGACGGGCTCAACTCCGTTGGTATCGGCGCCTTCTTCAACGTGCTGGACTTCGGGCAGATGCTGATGTGGCACGTCGTGCTGCTCCCGTTCGTCCTCGGCCTGCTGACCGCCTGGCACATCCTCCTCGTCCGGCGGCGCGGAATCGTGCCGCCCATCGGGGCGACGGATCCCACGGCCGGTGGCACGGCCTCGCCTGCGCCGGGGGGAACGCCGCGATGAGCCGACGCCACGGGAAGTCCGCGGTACCGGACCCGGCCGTCTTCCCCACCCGACCGTACGACCTGGTCAAGGAGTTCACGATCGCCCTGGTGGCGGTGGCGGTCCTCACCGCAGCTCTGGCCGCGGTCTTCTCCTCGCCCGACGTCAAGCCGGTGACCCTGGCCTCCTGGTCGCGGGCGGACGGCGCGGACTTCACGGTGACCGCCGCGGCCGAACTCGGCGGCACGAGCGGGACGGCCGAGTACGGGCCGCCGTACAACCACACACCGAATGCGGCCCAGAAACTCGGCCCGGTCGGGCTGCAAGGCGCCGCAGGTGTCCGCACCCCGGTGGACACCGCCGAGGAATTCGTGCTCGGTCCTCTGACCGACGCCCCCGAGCCGCCGGACGTCAGCGCGGCCCTCGCCGCCTGGAACGCCGCTCCGGCCTCCCGTCAGCAGGCCTGGACCAAGGCCTATTCCGACGCACTGACCAAGTCTCCCGGCGGCGACCCCGCCAAGGTCGCCGAGGGCGACTACGGTCCGGTTCCCGTCCTCACCGCGCGCCTCCTCGACCTGGCCAAGTCGGGATCTCTGGACGGGGAGTTGCAGGCCGGGGGCAAGTTCTACCAGACGGACTACACCAGCCCTCTGCTCTTCCTCTCCGACGGTTCCTATCTGGAGTCCCTGGCCCGCGCCGAGCACCTGGGTGGCGACCAGTGGGGAATGATGAACGAGACCGGAAACTACCCGGGCCAGGCGTGGCTGTGGCTCTACACGTTCTGGTACCAGATCGAGCCCTTCAAGTCGTCCGGCAATGCCGACGCCCTGATCTGGGGCCTGATGGCTCTTCTCAGTCTGGGTCTGGTGCTGGTCCCATTCATCCCTGGCGTGCGGTCCATCCCACGCTGGACGCGAGTGCACCGGTTGATCTGGCGTTCGTACTATCGCGATCAGAACGCTTCGGTGAAGGCCCGGAAGTCGGGAGGCTGAGGGACGCCCGCGGCGCGTCGTTGTCGCGCGTCCTATTCGATGAACGCGGTCGCAGTGGACCCGGACTGGCGCGGCTCGGCGGGACCGCTGTCGGCCATGCCCTGGGCCGCACCGGGAGTACGGACGGCCGTCGGGTACAGCACCGGGCCGCAGCACACGCCCGCGCTTTTCCGTGTCCCGCTCACGGCGCGTGACCGTGATGCCGTGGCTCGCACTGAGCGTACGGAATGATCACTGGATGCGTGTGCGCCCCGCCGCTGGATGCCTTCGCCGACCTGGACCTCGGGCCACTCGCCCGCCTCCGAGGCCGCGCGCTGGTTCGCCGGACACGCGCTGTCGGCCGACCCTTCGGGAGCTGGCGTACGGTGCAGCTGCTGCACCGCCTCGCGCCGCAGCGGGCCACTTGGCCGCACTGATACAACAAGACGGGGATCGCCGGGGTGAACAGGAGGGGGAACAGCCGTAGGCCCCGCGACACGCCAGCAGACGCCGGCGCGGTGGTCAGCTGATTCGCTGGACGATAGATCCCGACTCCGGCGATGCCCGCCATCATCCCAGGGCGCAGCGCACCTCGGCTGGGTTACGACACGTCGCGTCGCACGCTCGTACCTACGGCCAGGATCGCGAAGACCAGGGTGTAGACCACCAGGACAGTGCCGCCACCCCAGCGCGGCAGCAGGTCACGCGTCATCATGGGCTCGGCGGCTGCGCCGAGCGCCTGGCCGGCGTTGAACGGCAGCCAGCGGGCGAGATCGCCGATCAGCTGGCCGACGATGCCCTCGACCAGGGCGACCCACGCCAGCGCGACGGCAATCGCGCCGACCAGGCTGCGGATGAGTGCGCCAACGCCCACGCCGATGGCGGCGAACGCCGCGTTCCAGGTGATGCCGCCGCCGATCGTGGTCCACATCGCGGAGTCCCCCCATGCGAAGGACGCGCCCTTGCCGGCCCACCAGGTGGCCGCGACTCCGAGGCCGACGAGAGCGCTGACCACTCCGGCCAGTGCTCCGAAGACTGTGTAGACCAGGAGCTTCGCGCCGATGACGGGCCCGCGCGCGGGCGTGGTCAGATAGGTGTCCGTGATCGTCTGGTGCCGGTACTCCCCGGCGACCGCGAGGATCCCGAACACCAGGGTGAACAGCGAGGCCAGGCCCACGTGCGCGAGGGCCTGGCTCTGCGCGGTGGCGTCGAGCGCCCGGTCGCCGGAGACGACCAGACCGCTGGTGCCCGCCACGACCAGCAAGGGGGCCGCGGTCAGCAGCAGCCATGGGCTGCGGATGGTGCGCAGTTTCAGTAGCTCGGTGCGGATCAGGGTGTTCATTTCGTTTCCTCCTCGTGCGCTCAGCCGCGGGCCGATGCCGTGGTGGCGCTGGTCGCGGGGCCGGTGTCCGGGTGTGAGGTGAGCCTGAGGAACACGGCTTCGAGCGTCTCCGTCTTCGCGCTGGTGAGTTCCGTCAGCGTCCCGGCGTAGCGCAGAGTGCCGGCGGCGACGATCACCACGCGGTCCACGGTCTGCGCGACCTCGCTGAGCACGTGGCTGGACATCAGGACCGTGCGTCCCTCTCCGGCCAGGCCGCGCAGCAGCTCACGCAGCTCGGCCATGCCGGCCGGGTCCAGGCCGTTGGCGGGTTCGTCGAGGACGAGTACGCCCGGGTTGCCGAGCAGGGCGGAGGCCAGGCCGAGACGCTGGCGCATGCCGAGCGAGTAGCCGCCCACACGCCGGTCCGCGGCGTCCGTCAGACCGACCCGCTCCAGTACCTCCTCGACGCGTGGACGCGGGATGCTCGCCGCCCTGGCGAGGATCCGCAGATGGTCGCGGCCGCTCCGGCCGGGGTGGAACCCGGTTGCCTCCAGCACCGCGCCGACGGCCCGCCTCGGCTCGCTCAGCTCGGCGTAACGGCGGCCGTCGATCAGAACATGGCCCGCGGTCGGCGTCACCAGGCCCAGGAGCATGCGCAGCGTGGTGGTCTTGCCGGCGCCGTTGGGACCGAGGAACCCGGTCACCACACCGGGTTCTACCTCGAAGGTCAGTCGGTCGACCGCGGTCACCGCGCCGTAGCGCTTGGTCAGGCGGTCTACCGTGATGCCGCCGTTCATCGTGTCCTCCGGCGCTGAGCCGTCCTGCGGTGAGGGGCCGTTCTCCGGCATGGAGGTGGCGGGAAAGTCGGATGCATCGGGGTTCTCCCCTTCCGTGGGGTTGCTCGAATGGGCCGGGGTGCCCGGCCGGGTGCCGTAATCGACACTCGTCACGCTTCCGTTTCCGGCCGCCGTGTGTCGTCGGCCGGAAACGGTAAGGACGGCTACCGCGCACGCGGTCCTCTCGCGCCCGGCTACCACGGCCGCGGTAGTCCCGGCTGCCGCGCAGGGGTGACGGCGGCCCGGGCGGGCCCGCCTATCGTGAAGGCATGAATGCCATCGGCCACCTGCGTCGCGCTGTCCGCCGGCATGCGCATTTGGCGGACGCGGCGATCGCCTCGGCCGTGTTCGCGGCCACCCTGATGACCGCATACGGAGACCGCCCCGCCGATGGGAGCAGCCAGACCGCCGCCGTCGTCGCCGCGGCACTCGGCTGCGGTGCGCTGGCCGGGAGGCGCCGTTTTCCGCTGGTGGCCCTCGGTCTCAGCGCGTCGGCCGCGGAGGTGTTCCTCGCTGAGAGCGGCAGCACGAGCGGGGTGCTCATCCTGCTTGCCCCGTTGATCGCCCTCTACACGGTCGCCGACCTCGTCGAACGCCGACCCGGCCTGTTCCTGGGCGGCGGTGCGGTGGCCGCGCTCGCCCTCGTCCACGCGGTGCACGACCCGGCACTGCTAGGCCCGCAGAACCTGGCGTTCATCGCGCTCGGAGGCCTGGCGATCGCGGCCGGCGATTCCGCCCGCAATCGCCGCGGCTACCTCGCCGAGGTCGAGCAGCGCGCCGAGCGCGCCGAGCGCGAGCGCGAGCAGGACGCGCGACGCCGGATCGCAGAGGAGCGGCTGCGAATCGCCCGCGACCTGCACGACGCCGTGGGACACCAACTCGCGGTCATCAGCGTGCAGTCCAGTGTCGCCGGGCAGGCGCTCGACAGCGACTCCGCGAGCGCACGCGAGGCACTCGCCCATGTGAAGGCTGCCAGCCGCAGGGCCCTGGGAGAACTGCGCGACACCGTCACTCTGCTGCGACGACCGGGGGAGGCCGTCGCCCCCACCGCGATGCCCGCTCCCGGCCTGGACGGGCTCGACGAACTACTCGCCTCGTTGCGCGCCTCCGGACTGGACATCCACCGACGCGTCGAAGGCACTGTACGCCCGCTCGCCCCCGCGGCCGATCTCACCGCGTACCGGGTGATTCAGGAATCGCTGACCAATGTCTACAAGCATTCGGACGGGCGACAAGCGCGTCTGACGTTGTCCTACGACCGCGACGAGCTGCGCATCACTGTCGACGACCTGGGTGGCGGACGTGCCACCGACAGCCATGACCTAGCTTCGGCCCCCGTCCCGGCCGGCCGGCACGGGATCGTCGGCATGCGCGAACGGGTCCTGGCCCTTGGCGGGCACTTCACCGCCGGCCCGCGCTCGAACGGCGCGTTCCAGGTGAGCGCGACTCTGCCCCACCAGCCTCTCGACCTCGCTCCGGAGAATCGCCCGTGATCATCCGCGTAGTCATCGCCGACGACCAGCCCCTGGTGCGCACCGGATTCAAGGCCCTGATCGAACCGGCACCGGACCTGGAGGTGGTCGGTGAGGCGGGCGACGGGCGCGAGGCGGTCCGTCTGGCCAAGGCCACCCGGGCGGATCTGGTCCTGATGGACATCCGGATGCCGGTCCTCGACGGCCTCGCGGCGACCCGCCTGATCACCGGGGACGAGGACCTCGCCGGGGTGAAGGTGCTGATCCTCACCACCTTCGAGATCGACGAGTACGTCTTCGAGGCGCTGCACGCCGGTGCCAGCGGCTTCCTCGGCAAGAGCGCCGATGCGGAGGAGCTGCTGCATGCGGTCCGCACGGTCAACCGGGGCGACGCGCTGCTGTCCCCCGCCGCGACCAGGACCCTCATCAGCCGGTTCCTCGCCACCCCTGTAGCGCCACAGCCCATGGACGAGCCGGCGCGGCGCGCCCTGGAGGCGCTCACCGGCCGGGAACGACAGATCACCACGCTCGTGGCAACGGGGTTGTCCAACGACGAGATCGCCGCGCAGCTCGTGCTCAGCCCCGCCACCATCAAGACGCATGTGAATCGAGCCATGGTCAAGGTCGGCGCCCGCGACAGAGCCCAACTCGTCGTCTTCGCCCATCGCAGCGGCCTCGCCGCATCGCCGTAGTTCTCGGACGGTACGCCACGTGGGCGTCGCCACCGTCGCGGTCGTCGCCCTGTGGAGAAGCTGCCCCGACACGTCGCAGTTGCGTTCTGGTCCACCTGCGGCGGTGCGGCGATCGGTTTCACGGTCCTGTCCGACCTGCCGATCACCCCCGAGGCGGCCAGCGGTGTGCTGGCGTCCGTCCAGCCATCCGCCCAGTGGGCGCTCGCCGAGAGCGTCGACGGCCCGCTCGGCAGGGAGGCCGTCCTCCCGCCGAGGTCGATGTCGCCAGGCGGCTGAACGGCATGGGGGCTGCCTGCACGATGTGCTGTGGGCGGATCCCGCACAGGTCTGTCCGGCTCGGTGGGTTCAGCCGGTGCTGATGCAGCGCGGCACGAAGGCCGGATCTGCCGGTCCGTTCCGCTGGAGGGCGTTGAGCACCCACTGCTCGACCAGCGGGGACTTGGGTGCCTGGTCGTGCTCGGTGGTGTCGAGCGGGCAGCGGTCCTGGAGCAGCACATTGGTCACGTACGAGTCCGGGCCCTGGAGGAAGGCGCTGGTGTACGGCAGCACGACCTCGTCGTACTTGGTGGCGATGGCCGTGTAGTCGGGGCCGACCGGGGTCTCGGGGTCGGAGTTGAGCTTCTGCAGGAAGTCCGAGCCGGTGGTCTGGTCGACGCAGGAGGGGCAGACGGTGGCACCGGCTGCGAGGGCCAGCGGGTTGCTGGTGCCGTGGTTGGAGGGCACGATGCCGACGAGGTCGTCGACCTTGGTGGCCCCGTCAAGAAATTTCACGTAGTAGCGGGGCATCATGCCGCCCTGGCTGTGGCCCACGATGTCGACTTTCCTGGCGCCGGTCGCGCCGAGCACGGCGTTCACGAAGTCACGCAGTTCGGCCGCCGAGTCCGGGATCGGGGCGGTTTCCAGTCCGCCGTACTCGAAGGAGAACACGCAGTAGCCGGCGTCCACGAGCGCGGGCGACAGGGCCAGCCAGTTCTCGTAGGAGGTCTTGAAGGTGCCGTTGACCAGGACCACGGGCTGCGGGTGCGCGGAGTCCGGCTTGCACGACCAGTTGTTGGCGCCCGGCGGCGGGGTGTCGGCTGCGCCCGCGGGGGCTGTGAGGCCGAGGACGCAGAGCGCCGCTGCGGCGGTGGGGGCGAGGAGGCGGGCTGTTCGTTTTGTGCGTCGTGCGTGCATGACGTCCCTTTCATGCTCGACTGCGACCGACCCGCGTTCGGCAATGGCGAACGGGTAACCGGAATACTTACCTCCGAGTAGAGGTGA
Source organism: Streptomyces sp. HUAS 15-9 (assembly GCF_025642155.1). Classification (NCBI taxonomy): domain Bacteria; kingdom Bacillati; phylum Actinomycetota; class Actinomycetes; order Kitasatosporales; family Streptomycetaceae; genus Streptomyces; species Streptomyces qianjiangensis. The sequence continues at coordinate 8,814,380 of NZ_CP106798.1, forward strand.
GTCAAGGTTTCGGCCAGTGGCCGAATCTCATCCGTTATCTAGCCGTCCGGGCAGCACCAAGGACCTGAAACCGATGTTCGGACCCTTCTGGCCGTCGCAGAGCGGCCGCCAGGACTGATCGAGCGTGGCCCACGCGAGCTGCGCCGCCAGGTCCGCCTTGACCTCCACGGGCTCGACGACGACCGCGCTGGGTGCCGTGCCGCCTCGGCCGTTGCGGCAGCCGAGGGCGCCGGAGACGTTGAGGGCGGAGTGGACCTCGGGGGTCAGGTGGGCGCAGGAGAGAAAATGCAGGCCAGACGCTCTATGAGACCGGCAGAGTGAGCCAGTCGACTCGGGTGGTGCGCCGCCGTGTTCGGCCTGGCAATGGTGGGGACGTGTGTCAAAGTGGACGGACGACGGCCCGGTCGGGGAGACAGGAGAAGGCGGCCTGTCATGTCCCTATATTTCAATTCCCACAGTTCGGCCACGGCCCACTCCGTCTCCATGCATGGCATAGCACTCTCGACCAGCGCCGGCACGACCGTATGGCAGTGATCGCCGGGACCGGATTCAAGACCCTCTTCCGCCTCGCCTAGCTGTACTCGGCCGTCACGTTGGTGACACGCAGCCGTCGGTAGTTGATCAAGGAAGGACCTCCGGGCGTAGTGGAGATAGCCGTCTTCACTCACCTCGGAGGTCCTGGTGGCCCACGCTAATGCCCGGCTGACTTTTCACGGCAGATGCCTGCTGGTGCGTCGTGTCGTACTGGACCGGCGTCCGGTCGCTCACGTCGCAAAGGAACTCGGCGTCTCCCGCCAGTGCGCCCATCGCTGGGTGAACCGCTACCGCGCGGAGGGCTGGAGCGGGCTGCAGGACCGCAGCAGCAGTCCGCACCGCCGTCCCACCCGCACACCCGCGGCCGTCGAACAGCGCGTGCTCAAAGCCCGCCGCACCCTGCGCACGGGTCCCGACGCCCTGGCCGAGCAGACCGGCGTCCCCGCCCGCACCATCAGCCGGATCCTCAGCCGCCACCAGGTGCCGGCGCTGTCCGCCTGCGACCCGCTGACCGGCCAGGTCATCCGCGCCACCAGGGCCAGCAGCCGCCGCTACGAACACTCCCGGCCCGGCGACATGATCCATGTCGACGTCAAGAAGCTCGGCAGGATCCCCGCCGGCGGCGGCCATCGCGCCCACGGCCGCGGTGAACGACCCGGATCGATGCGGGGACTGGGTTACGACTACGTCCACGCTGCCGTCGACGACCACTCCCGCCTCGCCTACGCCGAGATCCTCCCCGACGAGAAGGGCACCACCTGCGCGGGCTTTCTCACCCGCGCAGCCGCGTTCTTCCACGCTCACGGCATCACCCGCATCGAGCGGGTCATGACCGACAACGCCAAGAACTACCGGCTCTCGCACGACTTCCAGACCGCATGCCAAGCACTCGGAGCACGCCAGAAGTTCACCCGCCCGCACTGCCCGTGGACCAACGGAAAGGTCGAACGGTTCAACCGCACCCTGCAGACCGAATGGGCTTACCGGAAGGTCTTCACCAGCAATGCCCAACGCGCGCGAGCACTCGCGCCCTGGCTCGACTTCTACAACACTGGCCGCCGACACACCGCGCTCGGCGGCCAGCCACCGATCAGCCGACTGTCACCAACCTCATGACCGAGTACACCTAGCGCACGGGCTTCCTGTGGCAGCACATGGACCGCATCACCAGTCGCGTCCCCCACCACCCGGACCGAGACGGTGACGGCCGGGTGTCGCTCGCCTCCGCTCTACTCCCACGGGTCGGCGAGACGCGGTACATCAACGGGGAACACGTCAGCCTGCCAAACCTTCCAGCCGTCCATCATGACGTCTGGAGTTTCCTGACGGACAAGCCCCTGCAACTTGCCACCAGCCCGACTGCGGCGATGGGCGAACACCTCGCGTCCGACTCGCCATCGACTTCGGCGCTCGTACTTCCTCAGCTGCCCGAACAGCGGTACGCCTGAAGACCCCCGATATCTCAACATCACCGGGCCCACCGCAGCCAAGCTCAGCACCCTCGAGCTGCAGCTCGAGTCCGGAGAACTCCCGGACTTCATGCGTACACGTCTGCTGTAGGCGGGACGCTCGCACGCCTCGCATTTCTTGACGTGGGCACGGCTACTGAGGTCGGCCACTGCCGCCCCGGGTGGAGTTGGAGGTTGATTGGGGCGAACTCGGCCAGACATAAGACGACTTCGGGTTCACCGTCCAAGGTATGACTTTGCGACGAGGTGCTCGACGCGGGCCCTTGTGGCGGCGTAGTCGGGGCCGCGGCAGGTCACATCGCGGGGACAGGCCGATCCGGTTCTCCTGGGGCCAGGCCTCGCAGCAGGCGGCGACCGCACGGCTGAGGCAAGGGCCTGGACGGCCTTGTACGGGCCGGGCGTGCAACTGTCGCCCGGCCCGCGCCGAAATCCGCAAAGCTCACTGCGCGTGAGTGCGCTACCCGCGAGACACGAGACGGAACGGCTGACCCTCTTCATCGGCGATCACCACCCCCGATTTCCCACTGCAGGTCCAATGACCCGGACGTGCCACGTGACATATCCAGGAGAGCTGAGTTCGGTCCGGATGATGAAGTACTCCGGATCAAGAGACGAAACTCTGTACGCGAAGTCGGGTACTCCCTCGGTTGGCGTCGCGAAGGAAATGGGGACGCTGAGGTCCACTTCGGTGATGTGCAAGTCGAACGTGTGTGGGTCCATCGGCGCTGGGCTGGGGAATCTCAAGCTGCGGGGGGCGATACTCGGTGCGGAAGATCGCGAATCCACCGGGTGCGGGCGCGGCCCGCAGCCGCGCATCCTGCTCCCTCACCTTCCTTCCACGCGCGCCCACGTCTTCCCCCGCCACACCCACACGTGCTTCTCGTCCCGCTCCGCGGCCCGGTGCACCGGGCCGCGGACGGAAAGGCCCATCTGCCGCAGAATCCGCGACAATTGCGGCCGGCTGAAGCGCACGTTAAAGCGCCGGGCGACCAGCAATGTAATCCTCGCCGGCGTCCAGCGCTGGTCCTCCGTCCAGCCGTGTGCGGCCGGCCCCTGCTCCAGAGCGCGGGCCAGCCAGGACCGCCAGGCCGGCTTCATCCGCGAGGCGACCCCCGAGAGCCCCTTGGACCGTAACGCGTCGTTCCCACCCGCACGCCAAGCCGCGTGCCAGGCGTACGCGAACTTCCGCGACACCCGCACAGCCCGCGCGACCTGGGGCGGCTTCAACCCCGCAGCAAACATCCCGGCGGCCTGGAACCGCACCCGTTCCCGCCGGGCCCGCTCCACCGCGGTCAGACCGCCCCCATCGGGATACCTCATCCCACCGGCATACACCCACCGACGAAGCCGCCGTCACCCCGAAGCGAAAACCTCAGAAGCACCCAAGCGTTCGTCGTGGTCCAGCGTGTGCGTGACATCATGACCAGCGTTCTTGTGACCGTGGAACCGCAGGCATCGGTGGCCGCCGTGGCGCGGCAGATGCGTGACCAGGACATCGGCGCCGTCCTGGTGACCGAGCAGGGACATCTGCGGTGCCTGGTGAGTGACCGCCACCTGGTGGTGCGAGCCCTCGCGGAAGGCGTGAATCCCGAGCAGACCACCGTGGTGCAGGCCTGCAGCGAAGACCTGGTCACCATCGCTCCGGACGACAGCCTGGACCAGGCGGTCGAGCTGATGCGCGAGCACGCCGTCCGGCGGCTGCCGGTCGTCGAAGGTGACAGGCCCGTTGGCATCGTCTCCCTGGGCGACCTGGCGATCGAACGGGGCGAAGGCTCCGTGCTGGGGGACATCAGCGCAGCCAAGCCCAACGTGTAGCCCTTCCCACACTGTCGGCCGCCAAGAGCCCTCGGGATGATGCTGACGCGGCCGCGATGCGAGACAGCTCGGCGAGGCCCACATGGAGGACTGGAGACCGGGACGGCTGCCGGTGCCTGAAGGAGGTGTCGGGATCGTGATGGAGGACGGGGATGCTTCGAAGAAGGTGCGGCTCTCGCCGTACGAGCGTTTCGCCCCGGCGCACATCAAGGCGGAACTGCGCTACGATCATCGCTTCACGTGCCGTACGAGCGGGCGGGCGCCCTGCACCTGGCTGAGACTGGCTGTCGCGTTGATGACCGCGGCGTCGGTGTTCCTGGCGGTCATGGGGGTGCGTACGTCGGATCCGGCCGTCCCGTGGTTCTTTGCTGCAGCGTGGTCGCTCACGCTGGTGGCGGGCTTGCGTCCGCTGCGCCACGCGACGGAGCCGGGCCTCGGCCGGGACGGAAAACGCGCTTGAGGCCGGCACGGCTCCTGGCCGTCGGTCCCTCGGCGCCGCGGAACAGATCAGCCTCGCGGGAGCGGACGACAAGACAAGCGCAGATCATCCACCCTCGGCCGGCTGCTGGTGCCCACGCGGCACCGGCTCGCGGTTCTTGTGGAAGACCTCGGCGTCACCACCCGAGTTCACCCGCACCGTGACGCCTTGATCATGTACGACCACGTTGAACGCCGACTGCTCCGGCTCGGTCTCGGTCACCACGGTGAACGCTTCACCAGGGCACATCCAGTGATCGGTTCCCCACGGCTCGACCCACAGGCAAAACGTGCTGCTGGTGTCGTTGCTCACGCTCGTCTTGGACACCTGACTTCCCACCCTAACCAGTGGGAGTCCGTGGCGAAGGCCCAGGCGTTCCGCGGACAGGACGCCATGGCCGGGGTTCACGGATGCCGAAGAGGAGGACCGCCACGGCCCCGCTCGCGGCGTGGTGGCGCCGGGGGCAGGCTGGGAGGCGTGATGAGCGCGCCGATCGTCGTACACCAGCCCTCCCACACGGGCGGCCGGAAAGTCACCGTGCACATTCACGGTCACGATGAGATTCTCGGCACCGCCTACAGTGACCAGATCTGGTGGTGTTCCTCGAAGCCGCGGGCATCACGGAGCCGGATGCCGTCCTGGACGACCCGCGGTGGGTCGAATGGCGCGGCGGCGCTGCCCACGCGTGGACCGCCGCCTGACCTCACCAGCAGGCCGACCGGGCCTGGCCGACAGTGTGACCGTGGTGCTCTTTTGTAGCGGACGGCCGTCCAGCACCGGATCGCAGCCAACGGGCGGCGTAACCTCAAGCCCGCCGGCCCTTCGCTCGTTCGGCCTTCACGTCGGCTGCGTACCGGTCCACGTATTCCTGGCCCGAAAGCCGCAAGATCGCGTACGTGATCTCGTCGGTGACGGCCCGCAGCACCGTCTTGTGGTCCGCCAGGCCCGTAAAGCGCGAGAAGTCCAGCGGTTCCCCGAAACGGATCGCGGTCGGCCGGATCCTGGGCAGGACACGTCCCGGGGGCCGGATCTCGAAGGTCCCCACCATCGCGCACGGAATCACCGGAACCTGCGCGGCCAGCGCCGTCACTGCCACCCCGACCTTGCCCTTGTACAGCCGGCCGTCGGGGGAGCGGGTGCCCTCTGGATAGATCGCGAGCAGCTCTCCCTGCGCCAGTACCCCCAGCCCCTCCCGGATGGCCGCCTGCCCTGCGGCCCTGCCTGATCTGTCGATCGAAATCTGGTCGGCAGCGCGGAGAACGAGCGCGGTCAGTCGGCCCGTGACGCCCGGCGCGGTGAAGTACTCCGCTTTGGCCAGGAACGTGATGCGCCGTTTGAGGACCGCGGGCATAAGGAGGGGGTCCGCGAAGGACAGGTGATTGCTGGCAACGATCGCTGCGCCCTTGGCCGGAACATGCTCGAGCCCCTCGGCCCACGGCCGGAACAGCAGCCGAAGCAACGGTCCCAGAAGGACGTACTTGAGCACGTAATAGAACATGGGCGGCTCCCAACTGCCGATCGGGCCCATTCCTCGCGAGGTCAGTCATACGCGAGGTCAGTCATAGCGGGGCGGGCACTCTCGCGCTCGCGCGAGCGCATCGGTCGTTCCGTGTGACAGCGCGGGAATCGAGTCCGTGAACCGGATGGCGGTGGATCAGGAGTTGGCACCCGTGGGTGTCGACTCCTGCCTGGGCGGCGCCAGCCAGGGGACCTGACGTGCGCGCAGGTCGGCACGGATACGCCGGGCGGGTGGTGTCGTAGTGGTTCGGCAAGACGCCGATGGCCGCGCCGAATCTGTGCAGTGAGGAACTGGTCACGGTCGCCCCGGACGAGGACCTCGACCGCGCTGTCGCATTGATGCGGGAGTACTCCATTCGCCGTCTCCCGGTCGTTGAGGGGGATGACCGGGTCGGTGTCATCTCGCTCGGCGACGTCAGTGCGGCTGGGCCGAACACGTGGCGCGCTCAGCAAGAGGTGGGCCCGAGGAAGGGAAGGCCGAAGGGGCCGTGTCACCGCGCCTTCGGCTCTTTTCGCGCGCCGCGCAGCGGCGAACGTGCCGCCCGGATGCCGTGCGGTGGCATCACCGCAGGAGGTGTCGATGAGAGCGCCGGGACCAGCGCCTACCGAACAGGACCAGGTCCGCCACGAAGACCACGATGCCGATGATCAGGAGGTAGGTCAGTCCCTCCGCCACCGCACCGATGAGTCCCAGGACGATGGCCACGAGGATCAGGAACAGGAAAAGTGCCATGGTGAGCACATCCTTGGGCCTGCGGTGCGGGCGATGGGCCCGCGCGGTGAACAGCGATTGGTCGGGCTTGGACACTCTGGCGATGGAGGCTGGTCAGCGGCGTGCGAGGCGACGCCCGTGCCCGGCGCCTGGCTTGTAGGGCTGGTCGTAGTGTTTGAAGACCTCTTCTTCCCGCTCGACGGGCAGGACGTCGTCCATGCCCATGGACGGCGCCTTCTTGACCAGCCCTTTCGAGTGGGCCACCTGCACGTATCCGGGGCCCAGGGTTGCCTCGTCGACGGGGACGAAGACGAGTCGGTGCCGGGTCGGAAGTCCGGTACGGACGGTGGCCATGGCCGGCGTGTCGGTGGTGGTGTCCACGTAGACCGCTTCCAGCGCTCCGATTTTGCGTCCTTTGGGGTCGATCACGTTCTGGTTGCGCCACTCGCGGATATCGGCTGAATGGATCATGCCTGGCTCCTTGCGGCTCGCGCCTCCCGCAGTACTGCACCCGAGAGGAGGTGTGGCTGCTGCGGGGGGTCTGCCACCTCTTCACGTTACTCTGACCGCTGGTCAGCTGGGCACTTGACCTGGTCTCTTCCGGCCCGCCAAGGGCCGAGCGGCTCTGGCGGGACCCCGGGCCCGGCACGGCCCCAGCGATCAGGTGGTCGTCCGCCATGCTCCGGCTCATGGCATTCGCGACGAACCACTGACCGCGGCAGGGTGCTGGGCAGGCAGCAGGGTGTTCGGGGCAGTTACGGCTACCCGTCGCAGTGCCCCCGGGTGTCGAGCGACACGTGGACTGCTGCGGAGCCCGGTACCGCATGCACTGCAAGGGGCTGGGCCGCCTCACGGCGGCGCCCCGCGGCCGCCGGCCTCTTCCTCGGGGGCTGGGTGTTCTGGTTGCGGGGGACCGGAGGTCGTATCTGCGGTGCTGAGGGCGGCGACGGCTGCGGCCACGTACTGCTGGTCTTCCTCGGGGAGCGGCTGGCCCTGAACCGTGGTGAGCAGTTTCTCGGCGACGTGGACGAGTTTGGTGTTGGTGTTCTGGGAGATGGTGACAAGTACCTGCCAGGCGTCCTGGACCGTGAGGTTGAACGTGGCCATCAGGATCCCTGTGGCCTGATCGATGATGGGGCGTGTCTGCATCGCCCGGCGCAGTTGGACGACCTCGGTGCGCAGGTTCTCGTCATCGTCCAGGACATCCTTCTGACGTTCCGCGCTCGCTTCGGGGCTGCGGCTGGACAAGCCTGCCGAACAGCGCTTAAGCGTGAACAGGGGCCACGTGCCCGTCACGCTCAGCAGACGCTGCACCGGGGGGCTGGCGGCGCGGATGGTCACCGTCTTGCCCGCTTCCAGGGCGCGGCGCCGGGCGGTGAGGAAACAGTTCAGGCCGCAAGCGTCACAGAACGCTGTGCCGCTCAGGTCGAGATCGACACCGTGCCTGCTCTGCCCGACGGCGTCGCGCAGGGCGGCCCGGACCGCTCTTTCCGCGCTGATGTCGAGATCGCCGCGGATCGTCACGAGCAAGCGCCCGCCACGGGGCGAGGCATCAATCAGAAGATTTCGCGGTGCCGCTTGCGCAGCGGCGGGGTGGTCGACCGGTGGTCTGCTCACGATCTCTGCCTCCCTGGCCCCTTGCCGGGGAAGGCTCAGCTCCCGCATGGCCGCCTCTTTCCGTCGGCGTCCACTTCCTTCCGCATCCAGGCTGTGCCAGCCCGCCGTGGCCTGTCAAGAAATACAGGAAATCTATTTCGGTCTTTTGGATACGTGAACGGTTCGGTCCTACTCTGGCTGTATGGGAGAAGTACCCGAGCCGTACCCGGGGTGGACGTTCCTCACCAACCACGCGCGGGTGCTCGCCGCGATCGCGAGTAATCGCCGAAGCCGCGTCCGCGACATCGCCGCACACTGTCGGCTCACCGAACGCGCGGTCCAGAAGATCATTTCTGACCTGGAGGCGGACGGTTACCTCACCCACCGGCGTGAAGGACGGTCCAACGCCTACCGCATCCGGCCGGGAAACCCTCTGCGCCACCCGGCCGAGGCGGCCCTGACTGTGGCGGATCTGCTCTCCATCCTGGTCCAGCACGACGCTGAGCACGCCGACCAGGCCAAGAGAACCCGATGACAGCCTGATCCGTTGCGACGGAGCCGCGCACGCGCCAGGCAGCATCGCCCGCGTTACAGCGACGCAGGGCCGCGGCGGCGCGCCGGAGTGCATGTCCGGCCAGTTGAGCGGCGGGTGTCCCGCGCCGCCCCAGGTGCTGTTGCAGCCGCTCGAAGGCCAGGCCTCCCTCCTGTCACAACGCACCCGATACATACTGTTGCCGGCCCCTGCGTCCACATTGGGGGGTATGACAGCCCCTGACCTTCCCCCGGCGCAGCGGCCGAACTCCTATACCAGAACGGGGCATTGGCCACGCCGGCAACTCGCCGGAGGCCCCACCCGCGCCGTCCTGAGGCAAGGAGCCCACCCATGCAAGACCCCGACCCTGACGAACCCCTCGAATACCCGTTCCCGCTGTTGAGGCAGGTAGAGGCCGTACATGGCGGCGACGCTGATGATCCCCACCTTGATGACGGGGCGGGCCGATCCCGCTCTCACGCGATTCCTCGGACGCTCCCAACCACCACAGAAGCGCCTCGCCTGACGAGAGCTGCAGCTCGGGACTGTGACGAGTTGGGATCACGGGTTTGACTGTTTCGCTGTCCCGGCCCGGCAGGGATCCGGTTCGGTGTGGTGCCCGCGAGGACGTGGAGGTGCTCGGACTCGGCGTCGGTGAGCCGCAGCGCGCCGCAGGGACGGCTCGTTCGAGGAAAAGGAGCGTCGGCTGTGATCTGGAGGATCCGGTCAGCCTGGTCCGGCTCGTCCCACGCGCCCGAAAGGACGAGCAGCGCGGCGGCAGCCGCCACGGACGACCCCGCCACAGCCCTCGCCGCTGCGCTCCCGAACCGCCTTCAACAGCCGGCCGAACTGATCAGTCCGTAGGCTGGTGAACGTCTCCCCTTCCTGCTCTCCGCCTCCCTAGGAAATGGCTTCTCTGGATGGCTTCTCGGCTCGCCTTGAGCATGAGACATGGCCAAGGCTTCGAGGCCCAAAGACGGCTTTCCGAAACAGTCTTCGGCCTCCCGACTAAGAGAAGGTCATCATGCGTGAGCACACCAAGCTGTACATAGACGGCGCCTGGCGCGAGCCCGAGCAGGGCTCCGTCCTGGAGCTGACCCACCCCGCGACCGGCGAGATCACCGGTCGTGTGGCCCTGGGCGGCGAGGCCGACGTCAACCGTGCGGTCGCCGCGGCCAAGTACGCCTTCGACTCGTACTCCCAGACCTCCCCCGAGGAGCGCATCGAGCTCATGGAGCGCGTCCTTGTCGAGTTCGACCGTCGGGCGGAGGACTTGGCCCAGGTGGTGGTCTCGGAAGTGGGGGCGCCGCTGGCGCTGGCCCGCGGTGCGCACGTGCCGACGGGCCGGATCCAGATCACCACCGCCATCGAGGTCCTGAAGAGCTTTACCTTCAGCGAGCAGCGCGGCAGCACCGAGATCCGCAAGGAGCCGCTGGGCGTCGCCGGGCTGATCACGCCCTGGAACTTCCCCGTGCTGCAGCCCACCGGGAAGATCGTCTCCGCGCTCGCCGCAGGCTGCACGGTGGTCTTCAAGCCGGCCCAGCTCACCCCGTATTCCGCCGTCATCCTGGCGGAGATCATGGACGCGGCGGGTGTACCGGCGGGGGTGTTCAACCTCGTTAACGGCCGCGGCTCGGTGATCGGCAACACGCTCAGCTCGCACCCGGACGTCGGGGTCATCTCCTTCACCGGCTCCCTCGATGCGGCTCGGCAGGTCACGGTCGCCGCGGCGCCGACCATGAAGCGCGTCAACACCGAACTCGGCGGCAAGTCACCGCACATCCTGCTGCCCGACGCCGACTTCGACGTGGCCGTGCGGACGGTGCACGACTGGATGATGGCCATGACCGGCCAGCTGTGCAGCGCCCCCACCCGCACGCTGGTGCCCCGGGCGCGTCTTGAGGAGTTCCTGTCCGTGCTGGTGCCGTCCCTGGAGGCGCTCAAGGTGGGCGACCCGCGGTCGCTGGACACCCAGATGGGCCCGGTGATCTCCCGCGGGCAGTGGAACACCGTCCAGGGCTACATCCAGCAGGGGCTGGACGCCGGGGCGCGGCTGGTGACCGGCGGGCTCGGCAAGCCGGAGGGCCTTCAGGCGGGGCACTTCGTCAAGCCGACCGTTTTCGCCGACGTCAGCAACGATATGGCCATCGCGCGCGAGGAGATCTTCGGTCCGGTGATGTCGGTGATCGCCTACGACACCGTCGAAGAGGCCGTCGCCATCGCCAACGACACCCCCTTCGGCCTCGCCGGCTACGTCACCGGCGGTGACCTGGACGAGGCGAACGCGGTGGCTTCGCAGATTCGGGCGGGATACATCCTCATCAACGACGCCGAGTTCGACTGGTCGGCCCCCTGGGGCGGCTACAAGGAGTCCGGCAACGGCCGCGAGTTCGGGCCCGAGGGCATGACGGAGTACCTGGAGACCAAGGTCGTCCGCGGCGGCTGAGCCCCCGGATCACCGGTGCGGCGGTCCTGGGCCCCACCGCCACGGACCGCTGCCTGCCCAGGCAGGGGCCGACGGCTCTTCCTATGGAGAACTTTCCCTGGATGGCCGCCCGCGCCCGGCTGAGCATGAAAAAGCCCCGCACACGAGTCTCTCGGGACAGACTGTCCCACTTCCCATCAGGAGTCAGCATGACCACGTGGTTCATCACCGGCGCAGCCCGCGGATTCGGCCTGGAGATCGCCCGCCAGGCACTGGAACGCGGAGACAACGTAGTGGCAACCGCCCGCAACCCCGAGACGGTCGAGAAGACGTTGCCGCAGTACGGGGACCAGTTGCTCGCCCTCGCCCTGGACGTCACCGACGAGTCGCAGGCCCACGCCGCTGCCGCTGCGGCGGTGGAGCGGTTCGGGACGATCGACGTCCTGGTCAACAATGCCGGACGCGGCCTGCTGGGCGCGATCGAGGAGTCGTCGGACGCCGCGGTCCGCGCGGTCTACGACACGAACGTCTTCGGCCTCCTCAACGTCACCCGTGCCGTACTGCCGGCGATGCGCCGCCAGGGCTCGGGCCGCGTTCTCAACCTCAGCTCACTGGGAGGGTTCACCAGCTCCGCCGGCTTCGGTATCTACTGCTCCACCAAGTTCGCCGTCGAGGGGATCTCCGAAGCGATGCGCCAGGAACTGGCTCCGCTGGGCATCCATGTCACGATCGTCGAGCCCGGCTACTTCCGCACCGACTTCCTCGACGCCAGCAGCCTGCATACCGAGGGCGAGGTCATCACCGACTACGCGCAGACCGCCGGCGCCGTGCGCGGAGCGGTCCCCGGCCTCAACCACGCCCAGCCCGGAGACCCCGTCAAGGGCGCCGCAGCCATCCTCGCGCTGGCCGACGCGGGCACCCCGCCCCTGCGGGCTCAGCTCGGCAGCGACTGCGCGGCCGAGCTGGACCGGAAGATCACACAGCTCCGTGAGGAGGCCGCGGCCTGGAGGCACCTGGCCCTGTCCACCGACCACGACGACGCGGTGGCCACGGTCTGATCCTCCGGCCCGCCCGGTCCGGAGCACAGACCGCCCCGGCGCTTCCGCACTGGTCACCCGCCAGGTCCTCCGCGAAGACCGATGGGAAGGCCTCAGCCGGACCGGGCCCGGGCCCGTAAGCTCGAAGATGAAGAAAGGCCCTCATCATGACGGAACTGGGCGAGTACCTGCGTGCCTGCCGTGCCCGGCTCACCGCCGAACAGGTCGGCATACCGAGCTCCGGCCACCGCCGGGTACCGGGGCTGCGACGCGAAGAGCTCGCCGCACTGGCGGGTGTCAGCGTGGACTACATCGTCCGCCTCGAACAGGGCAGGGTGAAGTCCGCCTCCACCGAGGTCCTCACCGCGCTCGCCAGTGCCCTGAACCTGCGCCCCGACGAGGAGGAGTACTTGCTGCGGTGCGCGGCGGACACGGGCTCTTCCGCATCGAGAGCGCGCTCGGCGGTGCCCCGCAGACAGCGTGTGGCCCCCGCCACCCAGCTACTGCTGGACAGCATGACGGGGGTGCCCGCCCTCGTGCTGGGCCGACGGATGGACATCCTCGCGTGGAACAGGCTGGGCGCCGCTTTGATCACCGACTTCGGCAAGCTGGCGCCCGAGCGGCGCAACCACATACGGCTGGCCTTCCTCGACCCCGACGTCCGCGGAATGTACGCGCAGTGGGAAAAGGTCGCAAAGGAGTGCGTCGCCTACCTCAGGATGGACGCCGGCCGCTATCCGGACGATCCCGAACTCGCCCGCCTCGTCGGAGAACTGTCCATGAAGGACGCCGACTTCCGCCGCTGGTGGTCCGACTACCACGTCCGCGCCCAGCGCTACGGCCGCAAGGAGTTCAGCCATCCCACCGCCGGAGAACTCAGCCTCGACTTCCAGGTACTGGATGTGCGCGGCGCCGCGGACCAGACCCTGATCGCCTACACGGCCGAACCGCACTCCCGCTCGGCGCAGGCCCTGACGTTCCTGGCCGGCTGGGCCACCACCGAGCAGCCCGCCCCCCAGACATGACCCATTGCCCCAGGTAGAGTCGCCTCTCAACCGATCTTGGATCATGCAAGTCGAACAAAGTTCCTGGTCGGACGATCTCCTGGCGGTACGCGCATGAAGGCAGGGCCTCCTGGTAGCTCGGGTGCGACTCCATTCCGAGCGGATCCCGGAGGGCCTGTTGTCGTTGTTGTACGCGCCCGAGCCCGTTCACTTCAACTCGCCCGCCGTGTCGTGCGATTGCCTCGCGCAAGGTGTACGGCAACGCGGCCGATCATCCCATCGGGTGCGCCGGTATCCGTCGGACGTGACGGACGCGGAGTGGGCGGCCATCCGGCCGTTGTTGCCGGTTCCGGCCTGGCTTGCGGGCAGGGGCGGGCAACCCGAGACCTATTGCCACCGCCAGATGCTGGACCAATGCCACGAAGTTAAGGACTTGCAGATCATTAACCCGTAGCTTCCTGCTCGGTGGTTCGTTGGTGTGCTACGGGCGTTTGGTCGGGGCAACGGGCCATGCTGGCAGCGAAGTTCGAGACGATCCTGCCGCATCTCGATGAACGTGAGCGTCGTCTGCTGCTGGGAGCGGAGGCGCGATCGATCGGACATGGCGGGGTCCGGATGGTCGCACAGGCTGCCGGCGTGCGGGAGGCGACCGTCTCGCTGGGGGTGCGTGAGCTGGAGTCCGGTGAGTTGCCGCTGGGACGCACCCGGCGGCCGGGGCGGCGGCCGCAAACGGGTCGTGGATCTGGACCCCGGGCTGCGCGATGCGTTGCTGGCGCTGGTGGAGCCGGACGTGCGCGGGGACCCGATGTCGCCGCTGCGCTGGACGACGAAGCCAACGCGGGACCTGGCGGCGGAGCTGACCCGGCAGGGCCACCGGGTCTGGGCCGACACGGTCGGGGACCTGCTGCGCGCGGAGGGCTTCACTTCAGGGCAACGCCAGGACCATCGAGGACAGCCGGCACCCGGACCGGGACGGGCAGTTCCGCTACATCAACGAGCAGGCCAGGGCTCACATCGATGCCGGAGAGCCCGTGGTCAGCGTGGAGACCAAGAAGAAAGAGCTGGTCGGCTCCTACAAGAACGCCGGACAGCAGTGGCTGCCGACGGGGCAGCCGGTTCTGGTCTCGACCCACGACTTCCCCGATGCGGAGCTGGGCAAGGCGATCCCGTACGGCGTCTACGACCTGGCAGCGAACACCGGCTGGGTCAGCGTCGGTATTGGCCATGACACCGCCGCCTTCGCGGTCGAGTCCGTCCGCCGCTGGTGGAAGGCCCGCGGCAGCCTGGACTGCCCGGCCGCGTCCCGGCTGCTGATCACCGCCGACGCCGGCGGCTCCAACGGCTGTCGCACCCGCGCCTGGAAGGCCGAACCCGCCGCCCTCGCCCTGGAGACCGGCCTGTAGATCACCGTGTGTCACCTCCTCCCGGTACATCGAAATGGAACAAGGTCGAGCGACTGCCGGGCGACCGTGACCCGAAACCGGTATGGCTGTGGTGCTCTGCCACCGCCGCCACCAGCGCTCAGGCGGACCTCTGGTGGCAGTCCTTCCTGCACAGATTCGATCTTGAGCACACTTTCCGGCTGATGAAGCAGACACTCGGGTGGACCGCCCCGCAGGTCCGCCACGCTGACACGGCCGACCTGCGGACCTGGCTCGTCATCGCCGCCCACACCCAACTCCGCCTCGCCCGCCCCTCGCCGAAGATCTCCGCCGCCCCTGGGAACGCCGCACCGAACCCCGCCGCCTCACCCCCGCCCGCGCCCGCCGCGGGTTTCGCAACCTCCGACCGACCACGGCCTGCCCGGCAGCCGCACCGAAACCATCCCGCCCCGGCCCGGGACGGCCACCCGGTTCAAAGAACAGAGGTGAAAGCGGTCCGCACACCGGGCAGGGGACTGTCGTGGACGAGGGCGAGACGGTCGCCGTGTCCGGTATCGACTCCCGGTCCGGGGCGTTGTAGCAGGTGTTGAGCTCACCGTCGGGGAACCAGCGGTACAGCGGCGTGCGAGAGCCGTCCAGCGCCGCAGAGGGGAACGGTCCAGTCGATCGCTCGCGCCGCCTCAAGCCAGAACTGCTCGGGATCCTCCAGGCTTCGGCGGTGGGTTGCGGCATAGCCGCCCCGCTCGGAAGGTGCTGCTGGCACGGCGTTCTCCTGTTTGCGGGGGCACGGAGGGACGGTGCGACCTGTTCCGGCATGAACCGGTCGGCATGTGTGCATGTACGTGCGGTGTCGACCGCTTCCCCCGCCGTGCCCTGCTGGCCGCGCGTGCGGCTGCCTGGTCAGCGGTTGCCGGGTGATCATGCGGGGTCTTGGTCCGACCGGTCCGCGCGGTCACAGGCGGACGCGACCAGGTGCATCATAGATTGTACGGTACAGTCTACAACCTCTCCATGGCCAGCCCCGCCGGAGCGCCAGATGAGGTCCGGAGGTCCCGCAGGCACTCCGTGCGGGATGTCATGTCCGCTGGACTCCGAGACGACAACCTTCCGTGAAGGCCGCCCGCCCCGCACATGCCGTCACGGGGCAGCGCGAGGGAATCGAATGCATCCGTTTGACGAAGGTGCAGACACGTCCGAGTCTGATTAGATTGTATTGTCCAGTCTAATAAGTATGTCAAACGCTCTTTTGAGGCTCGGTCGGCCCCGCCGGCGAGCGGGCTCCTGTCCCCGCGCGCCACGCGCCGCGGCCTGGCAGTCATTGCCGCTCCCGCCGACGAGCGCCACGTGTCCGCCGTCCGGCATCGTGTGGCCGCTTGTCTGGATGCCTGGCGCGTATGCCCCGGCGATCAGGACGACATCGGGTTGATCGTCGGCGAGCTCGCCGCCAATGAGGCACGGCACGGACGGGACGACATGACGATCATGGTTAGCGTCTCCCCGGCCGCCGCACACATCGAGGTCGTCGACAGCGGCGGACCCGCGAGGTCTCGGGAGCGGGAGACGGACGGGGACGAGTGCGGCCGCGGCCTGGACATCGTCCGCTGCCTCGCGCAGTCCCTCCAATGCCACAGGGATGCCGCCGGAACACGGGTCTGCGCCGACTACCGCCTCAGCGGTGTGCCGGAGAACGTGAAGGAGGCGGGCACAGGAGTTGCGTCAGGAGGTCGACAGGCGCACCTCGTCGAGACCTGTAGGGCCACGACTAAACTGGACTGAGCAATCCAAAGGAGGCTCTCGATGCCGGCCGACCCCACCAGTCCGTCGCTCGCGCCCGGACGCAGGGCGGGCAGGCGGTCCAGCGCCACAGCCCTCAAGATCTTGAATGCCTCCAAAGCCCTCTTCCTCGAAGACGGGTACGACGGTGTCAACCTCGACCGGATCGCCACCCGCGCAGGCGTGGCCCGGCAGACCGTCTACAACCTGTTCGGAAGCAAGGAAGCGGTCTTCCGGGCAACGATGGAGCACCACTGGGCAGCCTTCGGACTCGAAGAGCTGACGGCGCGCCTGGATCGTGACATCTCGCGCGCTGATCCGGCCGACTTTCTGCGCCGTTTCGCCGAGATGGTGCTCACCTTCATCGCGGAGACGGATCAGGTCTCCTTCACCCGGCTGGTCATCGCGGAGTCGCGCAGGCTCCCCTGGGTCGCCACGGAGTTCTACCGGCTTGGCAAGGCGCCGTTGGCGGAGACGTTCACCGCCTGCCTGCGGGAGATGTCGGAGGCAGGTGCCATCGACTGCGCCCACCCGGAACTGGCGGCGCGCCAGTTCCTCGGGCTGATCCAGGAGTTCGTCATCTGGCCGCGGGTCATGGCGATCGGCCCGGACGTGATGAAGCTCCCGCCCACCGACCTCGTCGTGGAAGAGGCCATCGCCATGTTCCTGAGCCGCTACATGCCGGCGGATTCGCCGGCATAGCACCTGCCCCCGCCGTGCCATCGGCGCACACCGTCCGCAGCGGCGCGGCCGCTTTCCGGCGCCCCGCGGACGGCGCTTGACCCCAGGCCGCCCGGCCCGGACTTCCCGCTCATACGGCGCTCATACGGTGCCCGGTCGTTCTCCGGGGACGGGCGACAGGCGGTAGGTGCCGCTGTCGCCTTCGGAACGGACGAAGCCGGCGGTGGGGGGCGCGAAGTGGCTGCCCAGGAGCAGGGTGTCGCTGTCGGCAAGGCGCGCGAGAAGACCGCGGCGGGTGCGGGCAGCTTGTTCCGGGTCGACGTCCACGCTGCTGCACAGGGCCGGGCGGGCCATCTGCACGGGGTGATGGATGCAGTCACCGGTGATGACGGCCGAGTGCCCGGCGCTGCGCAGGTGGACGGCGACCTGGCCGGGGGTGTGGCCGGGGGTGGGCAGAAGCCGCAGGCCGGGAGCGACGTTGGCGCCGTCCGCGGGCACGTCGATCAGCTCCAGCCGGCCGCTGTCGCGTACGGGATCGACGGAGTCGGAGAGCATCTGGCGCCGGCTGTCGTCGATGTCCGCGCTCGACCAGTAGTCGGCTTCGGCGCGGGAGACGAGATAGCGGGCGCGAGGGAACGTGGGCTCCCAGCCGCCCCGGCCGGTGGGGCGGGTGTTCCACCCGACGTGGTCGGTGTGCAGATGGGTCAGGATCACGACGTCGACGGACTCCGGGGGAAAACCGGCGGCGGTCAGGCGGTCGAGGTAGGGGGTGTCGAGGTTGTCCCAGGCGGGGTTGGAACGGCTCTTGCCGTTGCCGATACCGGTGTCGACCAGCACACGCAGACCGCCCGTCTCGACCGCGAAGCTGTGCACGGCCAGGTGGAGCGCGCCTTGGCGGTCGGCGAAGTCGGGAGTGAGCCAGGGGATCTGCGTGACGAGGTCGGGTGTGGCTGCGGGGATGAGCCACGGGCCGGTCTCCGGCGGGAGGATCAACTCGTCGACACGGTGAACGACGGCGTCACCGACGTTCCACCGGGGAGCGATGTCGGGTGAAGCGGGGGTGCGCGGAAGGGAACTCATGCGGAACTCCGTGTACTTGGGGGATGTTCGTATGGCGCGGCGCGGCCGGCGGTCACCGAGGCGGTGAGGGCTTGTGCGCTTCTTGACACGCTTCGGCTCCGTAGCGGCTGAGGAAGGTGGAGATCGCCTCCTCTATCACCACATCGGTCGGCGGGATGTCCGTCCGACCCGCGTCGACGGCCATCACCTTGGGCCAGACGGCGAACTCCTGGACGAGCCCGAGGAACTGCCGCGCCGCCGTACGGGGGGAGGGGCACGAGATCGCGCCTGCCTCGCTCAGACGCTCCAGACACGACGCTAATACCCCGTAGCAGCGGCGCCTTGCCGAGCCGGTGGAACTCGCCGGCGATCCACGGGATGCGGCTGGACTCGGCGATCACGAGCCGGGTGAAGGCGATCTGGTCCGTCTCGTCGATGAACGCGAGCAGAGCCCGGGAGAACCGGCGCAGGAACCCGGCCGGGTCACCGCCGCTCCCGAGCCCTTCTTCGAAGCGCGCGGGCAGGGTGTCGAGGTCGAGGCTTGCCCAGTGGTGCTCCACCACGGCACGGAAGACGGCCTCCTTGCCGCCGAACCGGTTGTAGACCGTCTGCCGGGCGACCCCGGCCCGCGTGGCGATCCGATCGAGGTTGACACCGTCGTACCCGTCTTCCAGGAAGAGCGCCTTCGCCGCGGAGAGGATCTTCGAACGGCTGCGGGCGCGCGCTGCGCTGTTGCCGGACACGTGCGGTGTACACGCGGCGGGAATCACTGTCGACATCTCCTCATGGACTGTACAGCACAGTCTAAATTGGCAGGCCGGAGTATTGCCAGCGGCTGAATTTAGATTGTACTGTCCAATCTAACTCCGGGGGTCACGAGACCCCCCATCGGCTCCGGTGGGAGAAACGATGCAACGTCCAGAGGACGCCGGAAGCCTGCTCGTCGCCGCCCGGCTCGACCGACTTCCGACCACAGCACTCCACAAGCGGTTCGTCGCCATCATGGCGCTCGGCAACTTCTTCGAGATCTACGAGCTCTTCCTGGCGGGTGTCCTCGCCACCACGCTGAAGACGACCTTCTCGCTGGCCGGCTTCGATCTGTCCCTCGTTCTCGCATCGACGTTCGTCGGCGCCTTCCTCGGGGCCGTGGTGATCGGACGGCTGGCAGACCGCATCGGGCGCCGCGGCGCCTACATGCTTACGCTCACCACGTACTCGGCGGCCACACTCGTCTGCGCCTTCGCCCCGAACCTGTGGAGCCTGGTCCTCTTCCGCTTCGTCGCCGGGATCGGCCTGGGCGGCGAACTGCCGGTGACGGACTCCTTCCTCGGCGACATCCTGCCGCCGAAACAGCGCGGACGCTACGCGGCCTGGGCGTTCACAGCCGCCTATCTCGCCGTGCCCGCAGTGGGGTTCCTGGGCATGAAGCTGGTCGGCGAGAGTCCGCTCGGCATCGCGGGATGGCGGTGGATGTTCGCGATCGGCTCCTTCGGCGCCCTGCTCACCTTCCTGGTCCGCCGGGGGCTGCCCGAATCACCGCGCTGGCTGGAGTCGGTCGGAAGATCGGCGGAAGCCGACGCGATCGCCACACGATTCGAAGAGGCCGCCGAGGCGGAAGGGTGGACACGCCCCGCAGCCGGCGACGCCGCGCCGGAGAAGAAGCGCCCGGTCCAGCTGCCCGTCCGGAGCATCTTCCGGGCCCCTCTCGCCCGCCGTACGGCATTGATGGCCGTTCTGTGGGTCCTGGCCCCCGTCGGGTACTACGGCTTCAGCAGCCTCGCCACGCTCGTGCTCGCCGCCAAGGGACTCACCGTCAGCAGTTCGCTGACCTCCTTGACCTTCGCCTTCATCGGATACCCGCTCGGTTCCTTCCTCTCGGTGCTCGTCATGGAGAGAGCCGAACGGAAGTGGATCCTGTGTGCCTCGCTGGTCGGCATGGGGCTGTCCGGGCTGGCCTACGGCAACGCCGCCTCGCCCGTGGCGATCATCCTCGCGGGTTTCTGTTTCACCATGGTGGCCAACGTCATGTCCAACTCCGGCCACGTCTACCAGCTGGAGCAGTTCCCGACGAGCGTGCGGACCACCGCGACCGGCTGGCTGTACTCGCTCAGCCGGCTGTCGACCGCCGCGGCCCCCTTCTACCTGATCCCCCTCCTCGACGCCTACGGCGCCGGAGCCGTCTTCGCCGCAGTGGCCGCGGCGATGCTCCTGGCCGCGCTCGCCGTCGCCTTCGGGGTGCGGACCACAGGCCTGTCAGTGGAGAGCATCTCCGCTGCCCCGCAAGACGCGGACTGCCCGCCGCCGTCCACCGGCGTGGCCGCGCACCTCGCTCACGGGCGGCTCTCCGAGACACCGTGACGCCCCCGGCCGCGCATATCCCCGCCAGGACGCGGTCGTTCTCTCCCGCCTTGAAGCCCGCAACCAGCCGCACGGCCCCGCCCGTCGGCCAAGAAAGGACACACCGCACCATGCCCGAAGTGCTCTGGAACCGCATGACCGCGCCGGCGCTGTGGAAACGGGCCGCCCAAGACGCCCCTGTCCTGCTTCCCGTCGGATCCACCGAGCAGCACGGACCGCACCTGCCCACCGGCGTGGACGACTTCCTCAGCGCAGAGGCGTGCAGCCGGGCCGCCGCCATCATGGCCGACCACGAGCGGCCCGTCGTGGTCGCACCCTCCCTGTGGTGCGGGCTCTCCGATCACCACCTCGCCTTCGGCGGCACCTTCTCACTCACCCTGCCGACCTACCACGCGCTCCTGCGCGACCTGTGCCGCTCCATCATCACCGCGGGCTTCAACAAGATCCTCATCGTCAACGGGCACGGAGGGAACATCACCGCCCTCAACGCCATCAGCAACGAACTGACCCGGGAGTTGTCCCACCCCATCGCCGTCACCAGCTACTTCCTGGCCGGGCTGGAACGGACGGCGGAGCTACTGGAGGACCAGCCCACCCTGATGCACGCCTGCGAAGGCGAAACTTCCATGATCATGGCGATCGCCCCCGACCTCGTCGACCGCACCCGGCTCGCCGAGGCGACCGGCCCGCACATCGCCCTGCAATCCGACGCGAGCCACGTGTTCCACGCGTCGCGGTCGTTCAAGGAGGTCACCTCCTCGGGCGTGGCGGGTGATGCGCGCGCGGCAACCCCAGAAAAGGGAGAAGCCATCCTCGACGCGTGTGCCCAAGCCATCGCCGCATGGCTGCTGAAGTGGGCATACTGATCTCGGCTCGTTAGGTTGATGTTTGCTGAACTTGCCGATGTGGGTGTCGTGTTGTCGGTAGTCCGTGGTGTGTGAGATATGCGGATGGGGGCGGGCTGACGCCTGCGGCACGGCGGCGCCGGGAAGCGGTGCGGATACAGGCGGCGGAGCTATTCGCTGAGCAGGTCAAACCGCCCGAGGTGGCCCGGCGGCTGCGTGTGAGTCTGAAGTCGGCTTACCAGTGGCAGCAGTTGTGGCAGCAAGGCGGTGCCGACGCGCTGCTTTCGCGAGGACCCAGCGGGAGCCGGTGTCGTCTGTCGCCGCGCTGTCTGGAGAAGCTCGCCGGGTATCTCGAGCAGGGGCCGGCCGCGCGCGGCTGGACGGAGGACCAGGTATGGACGGCCGCACGGGTGGCCACGCTGATCGGCAGGAAGTTCTACGTCTCCTACAGCGTCTCGGGCACAACGAGGCTGATGCGCCGGCTCGGTTTCACCCCGCAGATGCCCGCGCGCAGGGTGGCCGAGCGCAACGAACAGGCCATGACGGGCTGGAAGGAGGCGACCTGGGTACAGGCAAAAGGGCCCGGGCGGCCTGCGGGGGATACGTCTGCTTCGAGGACGAGGCGGGCTTCACCCGCAGGCCGCCCAAAGGACGCACGTGGGGCCGGCGAGGCCACACCCCGGTCGTGGCCGTCAGCGGATGGCGCTCGGGGCGCCTGTCGGTGGCCGGGCTCCCGCACCCGGCTGTGCCACCGCCTGCTCACCCACCCCGCGGGCGAGGGTACGCGACGCGGCATGAGCGAGCGCGACTACATCGCCCTCCTGGACGGCGTCCACCAGCTGGTCAAGGCACCCATCGTGCTGGTGTGGGACCGACTCGACACCCACGTCTCCAAGACGATGCGGGAGCTGGTCGCCGAACGTGAGTGGCTGACGGTGTTCCTGCTGCCCGCGTACTCGCCCGACCTGAACCCGGTCGAGGGCGTGTGGGCACACGTCAGACGCAGCCTGGCCAACCTTGCCGTCGTCGCCCTCGACCGCCTGGAGACGCTCGTGCGCAACCGGCTCAAACGCCTGCAGTACCGGCCCGAGACCTTCGACGGGTTCATAGCCGGGACCGGCCTACCCCTGGACACCCCCACATCACCCTAACGAGCCGAGATCAGTAACGGAGTCCTACTAGGTGCTCACGGTGCGGACCAACAGCCAGATGAGGGCGGCGACGGCGGCGAGCGTCAGGAGCACCACCGCCGTCCTGCGCCGGAGCGGTGCTGGGGAGGGGCCGGGGCGTGAAGGCGGAGGCGCGGCAAGTGGCAGCCGACTGAGGCAGGACCTGCTGTAGTCCCCGGCGCGGAAGCCGATAACCGCCTGGGCCAGCATCAGGGTGAGGCGGTCGGCGGAATGGTCGAACTGCTCGGCGGCTGCCCGGCAGTGGTGGCAGCGGGCGAGGTGGCACTGCAGATCGGGCGGGGGAAGCAGACTGGGATGCCGTACGAGTGAGTCGATGAGGTGGGTGTAGCGAGTGCACTGTTTGTCGGCGGCCAGACGGTGGTGGGCCTGAAGGCACTCGGCTCGCAGGGCCGCTCTGTGACGTTGCAGCTCGACCTGTAAGTGCTCTCCGAAGAGCGGCTCCACGCGCTTGGCCAGGACGTCCGGTGGCTCTCGCTCGACTTCGTGATGCCACAGCAGCCGTTGTGCCCGGTCCGGCAGTTGCCTGAAGGCGACGGCGAGGAGTTGCCTGTCGGGTGGTCCTGACGCGTTCTCCGAAGGGACTGCCTCGGTCAGTGAGGCGCGTAGCCGCGGGTGCAGGCCGTACTTGCGTTCGTCGCAGGCCCACTCGCCGCTGATCTGGGACACCATGGACAGCAGGCGTGGCCGCCACGGAAAGGCAGCGGGGTGCGTGGTGTTGTCCGTCAGCAGCCGCATGAACGCCGTCCCGGTCAGGCGGATCGCGGACTCCTTGGTCACCGTGCACAGTTCTGCATAGTCGAGCACCGCCCGCCAGTGCCCGGCCAGTACGCGGTCGACGGTGGTGGCACGGCGGCAGCCACCAACCGCCGCATGCAAGGGCGTTGACTCCGGCGGCAGGCAGCCGGGGTACTGGGGTCCGGTCAAGGTTCTCCCTTCAAAGTTGTCACCGCGTCACCCGGGTCGTACGTCAATGTGCTGGTCACGGCCAGTCGTCGACAGGCGATCGGAGGGGCGCACGGGCCTCGTGGTGCAAGGCGAGCCCGCCTTGCTTCGTGGCCAGGGCGGTGCCCGGTGAGGCGGTTGACGCCGCACGCGACCGCGTGGCGCTCGCGGCGGACAAACGGATGGAGGTTCGGCGGCCGACCGCCGCGCGGGGGTTCGGCGGTCGCGAGGGGCCGCCTGGGTGAAGGCGGACGTGGCGGGTTTCAGGGCGACGGTGCGCTCGCCGAAGGTGCGGTGCCCGGGAGTGAGGAGACACGTGTCGCCGCAGTGCCCGATCAGGCGGGCAGTCCGAAGTCGAAGTCGGCGAGGTAACGATCGGCGGCCTGCAGCGGGGTGAGGCCGTCCACGTTGATCAGGGCGTCGATCTCCTCGACGCCCTCGTTGCCCAGGCGCAGACGGTCCAGTTCGGCAACGGCGCGCGGGTGGATGCGGTCCAGCGCGGCCAGATTGACCACCGTGCCGGCACTGTCCACGGTTCCCAGCAGGCCCTTGGGGTCTTGCAACGGGCGCAGGTGGTGCAGGCGATTCAGATAGTGCGGGCGCCACAGCGGTATGACGAACCACTCACCTGTGGAGAGTCCGTGCTCCACACGGGAGAGGAAGCCGGACTCGGTGCCCGGTCTGAAGGTGTAGCCCACCCGGTCCAGGCCGTACTCGCCCACCATCCGGGCCGAGAAGCGGCTGATGCCGGCGCCGGGGTTGATGCCGTCGATGGCCGTCGTCATCCTCTCCACCAGCCCAGGACGGGCCAGGTCAGCGACCTCCCGCACCATCTCGGCGGGCACCCAGGGGGGCACCGCCCATACGCAGTAGGGCTGGTACTGAGCTGTCAGCACGCGCACCCGGTCCCGGTAGGGGGAGAGGAATGCGTGGTGGCTCGAAGGCAGCCACGCGGAGACAAGGACGTCGATGGCGCCCTCTTCCTGGAGCCGGAACAGCCGCTCGTGGGGGGCCTCGAGGCTGCGCACCCGGTGACCGTGGGCTTCCAGGACGCGGCGTGTGACGGCTGCCACGGCCCGGTGGAAGGACAGGGCGATGTTGCCCACGGTGACAGTCGACTCGAAGGAAGGGCGGGACATGACGGCTCCCTGGCTGGGTGGTGAGTGTGTGGCTTTCGGCACGTTTCGCGGGCGTCCGGACCGTCCGACCCCTCGGTCGCCGGTTCCTTTCCCCTCACACGCTGCACCTCCGATCGTCATAAGTCCAAGAAATCCTCTGCACCATTTCCATATGCTGAGCGCATGGCAACACTCCGACAGCTGGAATACCTGGTGGCCGTCGTGGACGAGGGCTCGTTCACCCGGGCCGCCGAACGTCTCAACGTCACCCAGCCCGGGCTGTCGCACCAGTTCCAGGCACTGGAACGCGAGGTCGGCGGGCCGCTGCTGGAGCGGCGGCCACGTGGGGTGCGGCTCACCCCGGCCGGACGCTCGATGCTGCCGCACGCCCGGGCCGCGCTGGCCGAGGCGGGCCGGGCCACCGTCTCTGCCCGCCGGGCGGCCGGCGTCTCCACCGGCGAACTGCACCTGGCGACGCTCTATTCGGTCAGCTGCGGCGTTCTTCCCACGGTCCTGGGTCTGTGGCGGGAGAAGCATCCAGGCGTGCGGATCCGGCTCTTCGAGCATCGGCGGGGCGGTGAAATGGCGCAGGCCATGGCTGCCGGACAGGCCGACGTCGCCGTGGGGCCGCTACCGGACGACTGGGAGGGCACCGCCCGCCACGTCGGCACGGAGGAGTTTGTCGTCGTCACCCATGCGGACGACCCTGTGGCGGTCTCGGACCACGCGCCCCGTGTCCGCCTGTCCGACCTGGCGCAGCGGGAGTGGGTGCACTTCACTCCCGACAGCGGCTTGTGCGACATCCTGGAACAGGCGTGCGCGGCGGCCGGCTTCCGACCCCGTGTTGCGGTACGCACCGAACAGGCCCCGTCGGCCATTGCTTATTCTGCCGCTGGACTCGGCCCCGCCCTCGTGCCCGCCAACACCATCCCGCCACACTTCGGCGGCGCCGTCCTGCGCCCCGATCCGCCCCTGCGCCGACGGCTGACCGGGTACACCCGTACCAGCCCGGACCCGGTGACCGCCTCGTTCCTGGACATTCTCGGCGACCACGCGCCCCTGATGCCCGCACATGTCGGCAGGCGCCTGCGCATCACCGACCGCACGGCCCGGCGCCCCCCGCAGGAACGACGCTGACCGGACCCCAGAGGTCGTCAGGGGCTCTCCAGCTGGCTCAGGTGAAGTCGCCTGATGTTCTGGTCTGCGGGATGCCGGCATGTCATCTCTGGGATCACGGAGCTGGGGCGGAGCCGGCGCGGTTCAGTCGCGCGTGATGAGGACGCACCTGGCCCAGACGGTCTTGCCGGTCGGACGGTGATAGGTTCCCCAGGCCTCGACGAGGGAGTTGACGAGAGCGAGTCCATATCCGCCGTGCGGGCCACGTCGGTTGGGCGCGAGAACAGCGGGCGACGTGCTGCTGGTGTCGTCGACTTCCACAGTGAGCGTACGGCCGTCCCAGATGAGACGCATTTCCATGGCACCGTCGGCGTGCCTCCAGGCGTTGGTGACGAGTTCGGTGGCGACGAGTGCTGCGGCGTCCGTGTTGTCGTGGTCGTCGGAACCGGTGGACGGGGAGACGCCGAGACAGTGGGTCATCTGGCGGACAGCGGCGCGAGCCCGGCGGCCAGGGACCGGGTGGTCCCCGAGGTGGATGCGTCGTGAGAGCGGCGGATGCGCACCCGGATGGCAGGGGTTTCGGGGCGGCGGTGTCGGAGTCATGGGGTCACCGTGGGGGAGGGGGCGGGCAGGAGTGCCGGTGACGGGTGTGCCCTGCCCGCTCACGGCGCGGGCAGGGCACACTGGTCAGCGGGCGCGGGTCAGGCGGGATGGGTCTGGACCGTGAGGGTTTCGGTGGTCTCTACGCCCTTTCTCCGGTCGTACAGCCATATGGCGGTGAAGGCCACGACGCAGAGAACGGGGAGGATGCTGATGGTGGCGAAGGCGTAGGCGGCACCGCGTGTGTCGATCATGTGTCCCATCCAGGGGAGGGTGATCGCGGTGGCGAGCATGCCTGCGGATCCCAGGAGAGCCAGGACGAAGGAGCCGCCTTTGGGACAGCGTTCGGCTACGGCGCCGAGCATGGTGGGCCAGTAGCGGCTGATGCCGAGCGCGAAGATGGCTGCAGCCGCGTACGCGGCCAGAGCGCTGTGGGCGTGAGCGAGCAGTTGGAGTCCGGCGGCGGCGAGTACCGAGGATACGGCCAGGACGGCAATGGGGCCGGCATTGCCCAGCAAGCGGCTGCCGAGGATGCGAGCGGCGAACATGATGCCGTTGACGAACGTGAGGACGAGAATGCCGGAGGCGCCCGCGAGTTGCCCGAGGGTGTCGGGCATCCACTGGTTTGGGCCCAGTTCGGTGGACGCGGTGAGAAGCATGCAGGCCAGCAGGACCAGGAAGATGGGGCGCGTCGCGGTGCGGAACATCTCCCGGCTGCTTACCGCGGCAGCGACTCGTTCGGTGGCGGGGAAGCGCAGTGGGAGCAGGACCACGCCGTAGACGAGGACCGAGAGGATGATCGTGGCGAGCTTCGTACGCCAGTCCAGGCCCGCAAGGGTGAATCCGTAGCCGACGAATCCGCCCACGATCAGACCGCCCGCGAACCACGCGTGGAACGCGTTGAGGCGCCGTGTCTTCTCCCGTGGGTAGAGGGAGGCGATGAGCGGGTTGGCTGCGGCTTCGATCAGTCCGTTGCCCAGGCCCACCACGAGTGTTCCGGTGAACAGCATGTCGAAGCCGGGGGCCGTGATGGTGAGGACCAGTCCGGCGAGCTGAGCGATGAAGGCGAGAGTGAGGATTTTCCTGGCACCCAGGGCGTCCACCAGGAGGCCGCCGCCCAGGATGGCGCCGACGTAGCCGTAGAACGCCGCACCGGCGATGAGCCCGAGCTGGTAGTGGTTGAGGGAGAAGTGCTGCCCCAGCGCCCCCATGATGTCGCCGCGTACGGAGAACGTCATGCCGGTGGCGGCGAGGGCGATGCAACTTCCTACGAACAGCCGTCGTACATCGTATGGAACGGCCGTGGCGGCCGCGGATCTGGGGGAGCGACTGAGCGCGGTCATGGCGGGCTCCGTGTCGGGGATGGAGGGTTGAAGGGAGGATGTGGGGGATCCGCCGGGGCGCGGAGGGGAGGCCGGCTGCCCCGGCGGACGTGGCGGGAGCCGGTTCAGGCGCCTGTGCCCACCTGGGCGAGGTGATGCCGCAGGACGTCGGCCGACTGGGCGGTGTAGGCCTCGTAGAGGTCTTCGGGAAGCACGCCGGAGGCGTGGTCGCGCAGCCACTTGGTCATGCCCTGGCTGAGGGACCCGTCGGCGGCGTCGGTGATCTGCCTCTGGGAGAGAGGCGTGCGGTCGAGGGCGGGCATGAACTCAACGGACAGATGCCCGTCGTAGCCCGCCGCGAGCAGTTCACGCAGCAGTGCCGACCAGTCGATCGCTCCGGACCCGGGCGGCAGCCGGTTGTTCTCGGCGACATGGAAGTTCACCAGCCGGCCCGCGCAACTGCGGATGGCGGCTCTCCAGTCGGCTTCCTCGATGTTCATGTGGAAGATGTCCAGACAGATGCCGCACGTCTCGCCCACCTCCTCGGCCAGGCGCAAGGCCTGGTCGGCCCGGTTGATGAGATAGGTCTCGTACCGGGTCAGCGGCTCGATGGCGAGCCGGATGCCGTGGTCGTCAGCATGTTTCTGCGCCTCCCGCAGGGCAGCGACGTACCAGTCCCACTCCAGCTGCGCGTCGGCCATCGGAACCAGCTTGCCGACCGTGCAGGGCACGGTGACGAAGGTGCCGCCGAGTGCTGCGGTGAAGTCGATGGTCTCGATCAGGTAGGTGAGACCGGCCTGCCGGATGAACGAGTCTTCGTGGACCAGGTCGCGGCCGCCCATGAACAGGGCGAGCCCGCCGGCGCAGGAGATCCGGTGCTCTTCGAGCAGTCGTGCGGTCGCCGCGAGATCGGTGCCGCGGGGGTCGGCGGAGATCTCGATGGCGTCGTAGCCGCAGCGCGCGAGCCGGGGGACGGTGACCTCCAGCGGCTCCGGGCGCATCCAGTTGTGCATGGACAGGCGCATGGTCATGACGCACCTCCTGGCGTGGTGCTGGTTGGGGCGGACTGGGCCGCGGTGCCGAGCAGCTCGACGGTGACGAACCGGAGCGGGGTGTCACCGTCGTTGTACAGGTCGTGTATGACCGGCGACCCGTCGCCGTAGGCGAAGAACTGCGTGTCACCGACGGTGTAGGAGCGGCGCTGCTGCCGCCATCCGCTCCCCGTGAGCTGCCACTGCAGGGCTGTTCCCGGCTCGGTGCAGGTCCAGAAGTAATTCAGGGCGTGGCAGTGCAGCGGCGCCCGGACACCGGGCTCGAGGTGGACCTCCCAGACGCGGACAGCGCTGTTCTCGAACAGGAGGTGGGTGCCGACCTGCCGGTTTAGATGCGCGTGCGCGACCTCGCCGTCGGGGGGCCCGTCGTGTGCGAGGCCGTGGACCGTGGTTTCGGTGCTGTGATGGTTGCCCATGTCTCGAGAATGGCCCGACGGGGCACCGTAAGTCTAAGACTTCCTTCCTAAGGATTTACATAGGTCTTTCCTATACGTAACCTCGGTGTATGAGCCTGAGGCAGTTCGAGTACTTTGTGGCGGTGGCCGAGGAGGGTTCTCTCAGCCGGGCGGCAGCGCGGCTCTCCGTCGCTCAGCCGTCCCTGTCCCAGCAGCTCAAGGCACTTGAACGGCGGGTAGGGGGTGCCTTGTTCGAAAGGCTGCCGCGGGGTATGCAGCTCACCCCGGCCGGTCGTGCCTTCCTGCCGGAAGCCCTCGCCACGTTGCGCGGTGCGGAGCGCGCCTACCGCTCCGCACGGGTGGCGGTCAGTGGCGAATCAGCGGAGTTGCACATCGCCACCGTCTCCTCGGTTGCGGCCGGTGTGCTGCCGGACGTCATCCGGACCTGGCACGACCAGCACGCACAGTGCCCGGTCCGGCTCGAGGAGTTCAGCCATCGCGAACTGATGGAGGAACAGGTGCGCAATGGCCTGGGCGACCTGGCCGTCGGCCCGCGGCCCCGCGCGTGGGACGGCCCGGTCCTCTCCCTGGGATACGAGGAGTTCGTGGTGGTCCTCCCCAACAGCCACCCCCTGTTGAGGGAAAGCCCAGGGACACGGGCCGCCACAATCGAACTACGTACCTTGGCGGACCAGGGCTGGGTTCTGTTCGGCCAGGGGCACGGCCTCAACGACCTGATCGGCGGCTACTGTTCGAGCGAGGGGTTCCGGCCGACGCCGGCGGTACGTACCTGGCAGGTCGACGCGGCGGCGCGGCTGGCCGCCGCCGGGGTGGGGCCCGCCCTCCTTCCGGACAACGCGGTGCCCGCGGGCCTGGATGCCGCCATTCTGTCGTGCCGGCCCAGGCGTTTCCGTGAACTGACCTGTTACCTGCGCAGCGAACCGCAAGGTCTCGTGCACCGCTTCCTTACACTGTTGCAGGACGTGGCCCAGCTGACTCAGCCGACAGAAAGGCAAGAAACCGGTGGAGGCGGCCTACGCCATTGACAGCCACGCCCCGTTCGCCGTCCGGGCGCGTCACGGACGCGAACGCCGGCCGCGGCGAGCACCGCCTCAGCAGCGGCCTGTACAAAGCCGACGAGGAGTTCCGCGCGGCCGTCGGAGTCGAGATCCGTCGGCACGACGTCTGTCGCGAAGGCGTAGCGCTCGTCTGATCGGGCGGGCAGACCGCAGGTGATGCGGGTGAGGGACCGGACGTCCGCTCCCGTCAGGCTCCCCGTCCCGTCGCCCCGCAGCACCTTGCGGGTGCTCGGGGGCGGGTGCTGGGAATGGTGCGGAGGGCACGGCCGGGCCGTGACGAGGGCGAGCGAGTGGTGGTCCACCGCCTGGCGGCGGCCAGAAAGGCGCCGAAGGTTCTGGTGGAGCGGTGCCGGATGGTGGAGCTGAGCTGGGATAACTGGCTGGTCCCGCAGATCGTCGGCGAACTGCGGTGCAGTCAGAAGACCGTGCGCCGCTGGCTGCACCGGTTCAACCGCTTGGGGCTGGAGGGCCTGGAAGATCTGGGTGGTCAGGGCCGCAAGCGAAGGATCACCGAGGCCGAAGGCTCCCGGATCATTGCCCTGGTCAGGCAGACGCCACCCGGCCGGCTCGAGGTCCAGCCGTCGAATGAGAGGGCGGTACGCGAGTTGATGTCCGTTTCTCCCTTTCGGGAGGGGCAAGCGGGCTGGCCGCGGCGTCCCCGGGCGGCTACGGCCGCGGCTGGATGAACAAGCCCTGCTCGGTCTCGAGCAGGATTCCGCGCTCGGTCAGCCGCTTGAGCTTCAGGCGGGTGTTGTTGATGTTGTTGGGCGCGATCTCCATGTCCAGCGCCTCGCACACCTGCCGCGCCCGCAGCGGCGCGTCGGCCGCGGCGAACACCGCCATGATCTGCTGGTAGACCGGATGGTCCGGCATCTGCGGGGCCGGCGGCGAGGGCGGCTGCGGATCGGGCAGTTCCAGCAGCGTCTTGCGGGTGATCCGGATCTCCTCGGCGCCCGGCCGAGCTCATCCAGCCGCGCGGTCAGCTGCGCGATCTGCTCCCTCGTCGCCTCGGCCCGCGCGGCGATCTCCCGTTCCCGCTCCTCCAGCCGCGCCAGCACCGCCCCGAGCGTGAGCTCCCCGCCGGTCATGCGCTGCGCCAGGCCGCAGCCGTAGCCCCGGTCAGCCGACGCAGTATCACCGCGGTCATCGCCCAGTACACCCGCGACTCCGAACTGCGGCGCAGGTGCTCGTAGTCGCGCACCAGCCTGCGGTGCAGCATCAAGATCCCGTAGGCGCGCTTCACGATCCACCGTTCGGGGACCGGCACGAACCCGGACTGGGCCGGGTTACGCTCGACGATTTCCACCTCGATGCCCACCATCTGACCGTGCGCGACGACGGCGTTCTTGAAGCCCCGGTCGACCAGGGCCTTCTGAACGGTGTCGGTGTCGGCGGCGACCTTGTCCAGCAGCGCGATGCCGGCGGCGTTGTCGTGCACGGACGCGGCAAGCACCACCACCGCGATCACCAGGCCCAACACGTCAACGGCCAGGCCGCGCTTGCGGCCCGGTACTTTTTTTGCCGCATCACGCCCCGTCGACTCCGCGGGCACCCCGGCCGCCGCGTGCACGCTCTGGGTGTCGAGCGCCACCAGGCTCGGGTCCGCCTTCCGCCGCGCCTTCTCCCGCACCTGCCGGCGCAGCAGGTCGTGGATGATCTGCTCGGTGCCGTCGTCGCGCCACTTGGTGAAGTAGTACATCACCGCGCCGCGCGGCGGCAGGTCCCACTGGCAGCCGGTGCGGCCCTGGTAGAGGAGCGCGTTGACGATCTCCCGCATCTCGTACCGGCCCTGGTGGCCGCTGACCGAGGGGTGTGCGGGCTTCCACGCGGCGATCACCGGCTCGATCAGCGCCCACTGCCCGTCGGACAGGTCGGTCTTGTACGGCTTGCGCTCGCTCACGGTGTTCAGCCCAGCAGCGCGGGCGGTGTGGCCAGGCCGCCGCCGCTTCCCATGGAAGCGAAGGTGTCGAAGTAGAGGTCGGCGCCGGAGCCGAGCAGTTTCTCCTTCGGGATCACGGTCTGGCTGAGCACCTTGACCAGGCGGCGGCCGCGCCGACCGTTGCCGGGCGGCCGCCGGCACGGCCGGCCCGGTGCGAACACGGTGGGCTCCCCGGCAGGGTCCGGCGCGCCCTCGCGATGGCCGCGGAGACGGGTTGGTGCGTCCGGTGGCCCCGCAGGCACGGCCGGGCGGGACGGGTGGTGCGCTGTCCCCGGATGCGCGGGCCGGGCTCAGAAGCCCGTCAAGGTGATCTTCCCGATCGTCCTGCCGGACTCCAGCATGCGGTGGGCCTCCCGCAGGTGCTCCGCGTTGATCGTGCCGAGGTCGGTGGTGGCGGTGGTGGTGACGATCCCGGCGTCCGCCAGGCGGGCGATCTGGTTCAGGATGTGCCGCTGCACCGCCTGGTCGGGCGTCCGGTGGAGCGAGCGGGTGAACATGAACTCCCACTGGAAGGAGATGCTCTTGGACTTCAGCAGGCCGATCTCGACCGGGCCGAAGTCGTCGATGGCCACGAGCCGTCCGAACGGCTTGAGGATGTCCGCGTAGGCGGCCAGGTTCTGATCCGTGCCTGCGGTGCTGAAGACGTAGTCGACTCCGCCCGGTGCCACTTCGGCCACCTGCGGGGCCAGGGGCTTGCGGCGGTCGACGATGTGGGCGGCCCCCATGCGGCGGGCGAACTCGCCGGTCTCCGGGCGGGAGGCCGTGCCGATCACCGTCAGGCCGGTCAGCGCGCTTGCCAGCTGGGCCACCATCGCGCCGACGCCGCCCGCGGCCGCGGTGACCAGCAAGGTGCCGGTCTTCTCCAGGGCTCCGTCGTGCAGACCGAGGTGCTCGAAGAGGCCCTCCCACGCGGTGAGCGACGTCAGCGGCAGAGCCGCCGCCTCGGCGAAGGAGAGGGTGGCGGGCTTGCGGCCGACGACTCGCTCGTCCACGGTGTGGAAGAGCGAGTCGGTGCCGGGCCGGTCGATGGCCCCGGCGTAGAAGACATCGTCGCCGACCTCGAACTCCTCCACCTCGTCGCCGACCGCGACGACCGTGCCCGCGGCGTCCCACCCGAGGACTTTCGGCTCGCCGCCCGGGTCGTTGTTCTGCCGCACCTTGTAGTCCACCGGGTTGACCGCGATGGCCTCGACCCGCACCAGCAGGTCACGGGGGCCGGGCTCCGGCACCGGCAGCTGGACGTCTTCGAGGCTTCCGACGTCGTCCACGGGCAGGCTCTTGCGGTAGGCGACAGCGGGCATGGTGGCGGGCATCCTGCTCATCCTTGGCTCCTGGTGGTGCTGGTGGTGACTGCGCTCGTAACGTAGCTCCAGGGAGGTAGTAACCTTCAAGGGCAGCTACTTCCCAAAGGGAAGTAGCTTCTCGGTGCCGACAATGAGGGAGGGCCTGACCATGGTGACTCCGTGCACCTCCGAACGGCACGACCACCATGACATCTATGCGGCCCAGTGCCCGTGTCGCGAGGTGCTGGATCTGCTGGCCAACAAGTGGTCGGCACTCGCCATCGGTGCAATGGAGGAAGGGCCAAAACGCTTCGGGGCGCTGCTGCGGCGCCTGGAGGGTGTCAGCCCGAAGGTGCTCACCTCGACGCTGCGCCGCCTGGAGAAGAAGGGATTCGTGAACCGCACGATCTACCCTGCGGTCCCGCTGCACGTGGAGTACGCGCTCACCGACCTGGGCCGCAGCGTGGCCCGGCCGCTGGCACAGCTGCGGCTGTGGGTGGAGGACCACATCGACGAGATCGACCAGGCGTGACGCCGACGGACCGGTCACCGTACCTGGCCTGCCCACCCCGACCAGGTCCGCGCCGCAGCCTGCCGCCTGCCGCGGAGGACTTGCACGCCGATGCCCGCGTGAGCCCGGGACCAAGGCGAGCCGGAATCGTCCTGCGGGGTGGGCGGCGTAGCGGGCAGCGTGAATGGCGTGGACGGCAGCCAAGGAGTGCCCGATGCCTCCAGCCGGCGAGTCCCTGACCGCGCCGGACGCGACGTCAACGCATGTGAGCCGCTTGCCGGCCATGCACCCCACCGGCGACCACCGGCGGCGAGAGGAGGATGCGCGCGGCGGCGTACGGCCGCCCGGCCGGCACCGTTCTCGTGCGGTCCGGATGCCACCGGCCACTTGGAGCCGCCCCACGATTCCGTCGTCCTCACCCACGTCCTCGACGCTGTGGACCTGGCACACCCGCGCGCCGTGCAGTGCCGGACCGCCCTCGCGCTGACCGATCCCGTCGGTCTGGCCGACTGACCGGCCGGCCCCGCGGGCTCCGGCTCATCCCCCCGCCTGCACAGGTCACGGCCCCGTTCCCCCCGGCCGTGACGCGACGTCACACCTCGAACGGCCGCGCCCAGGGCGTGCCGTGAGCCGGCGAGGGCGAGGGCGCCACCATGCCCCAGTTCGGAGTCGGTCAACACGGGTGGTCTGCCCATCCATCGCGGTCCTCCCAGCTCGTCGTCGATCTTCACGTACAGTGCGGTAGAGGGTGTTCAGGTCTTGCGTCACAACATGATCTTGAACACCCTCTGTTCATGCCTGACCGTCAGCCCAGGACATAGGACTTACTCGTCTAGCCCCAGATATCCCTGCGGGGACGCCCGTTCCGGGCTGAAAATTGGGGTGGTTGCCCGCTGACGCCGGAGCTCTATGGTCGTCGAGGCCGTCGTCTAGCCGGGCGCTGGGGACCGCGCACCGGGAGCTTCAGTGTTGCCTCGAGCACGCGGATTAGAGTCCGCATGTCCCATGCGGTTCCTGCGGGCAGCCGCCTGCCGTTCACCCCCAGGAGCAGGGGAGGCGCCGGGTGCTGCAGGAGACTGAGGACCGCGAGGAGATCATCGAACGGGTCGCTGCACTGGATATCGGCAAGGCCCACCTGGTGTGCTGCGCCCGCATCCCCCACGAGGGGCGTCCAGGGCGGCGGATGCAGGAAGTGCAGACGTACCCGACGATGACGCGTTCGCTGCTGAGTATGGCCGATCACCTCAGGTGCCTGGGGGTGACCCGGGTGGTCATGGAGGCCACCAGCGACTACTGGAAGCCCGCCTTCTACGTACTGGAGGCGGCCGGGTTCGAGACCTGGCTGGTCAACGCCCGCGATGTGAAACACCTGCTGGGGCGGCCCAAGACCGACAAGCTGGACGCGGTGTGGCTGTGCAAGGTCGCCGAACGCCAGATGATCCGGCCCAGCTTCGTGCCCCACCCGAGATCCGCCGACTACGCGATGTCACTCGTTACCGGACTGACCTGGTCGGGGTGCGCGGGGCGGAGAAGAACAGGGCGGAGAAGCTGCTGGAGGACGCCCAGATCAAGCTCAGCGTGGTCTACTCCGACATCTTCGGAGTCTCCGGACGGGCCATGATGGCCGCCCTGCTCGCCGGGGAACGCGACCCGAGGACGCTGGCCCAGCTGGCCCGCACCCGGATGCGCGGCAAGACCGCGGCCCTGGAGGAGGCGTTCACCGGGTACTTCACCGACCATCACGCGTTCTTGCTGGTCAAGATGCTGGAGCGGATCGACGCCATCGACGCCGACATCGCCGAACTCGACACGAAGATCGAGGAGATGATCGCCCCTTTCGTCCAGGCCCTCCAACGACTGGATGAGGTCCCCGGCATCGACCCGACCGCGGCCGCCGTCATCCTCGCGGAGATCGGGTTGGACATGAGCCGGTTCCCCACCGTCGGCCACCTGGCCTCCTGGGCCAAATTCGCTCCGGGCGTGAAGGAATCGGCTGGCAAGAACAAGGGCCGTGGCGCCACCGGCCACGGCAACCGCTACCTCGCCAGAGAGCTTGGCGAGTCCGCTGTCGGAGCCGCCCGCCCTGACACCTTCCTTGGCGAGCGCTACCGCAGGATCGCCCGCCACCGCGGCAAGAAGAAGGTCATCGTCGCAGTCGGCCGCTCCATCCTGGTGATCGTCTGGCACCTGCTCAACGACCCCGAAGTCCGATTTGAGGACCTCGGCTCCGACTTCTACACCCGCCGCATCGATCCCGAACGCCGCCAACGCAGCCACGTCCACCAGCTCGAAGCACTCGGCTACAAGGTCAGCCTCGAACCCGCCGCAGCCTGAGCCCACACGACCGACACCCGACCTCGCCACCGCTCGGCCGGGCGCTGCCGCCTGCCCACTGACGCGTCGATTTTCGGATTAGCATCCCGGCATGGGATTTCTTTCGAGTGGCCGCAAAAGGTCGCGCCTCGCTCCGGAACTGGACGACCAGGACCTGGGCCAACTTCTGAAGTCGCTGCTGGCGAACACGGACCTGTGCGCGGCACAGATCTCCGGACTGCTGGGGGAGGACCGGGACGACTGGGACCTGCGGACCCACCGCCTGGGCGTACTGGCGGACCACTTGAACGAAACGCATGTGCCACGCAGCTGGGCCGCCCGGGAGCCGGACAACGCCGACGCACTCGCGCTGCACGCCTGGGCCCGAGTGGCGCGGGCCCGCCACGAGGGAGCCCTCGAGAACGCGACCGGGGTCGCCGACGACTGCCTGCGAGCCGCGGAGATCGCCCCGCAGGACCCCACCCCCTGGGTGGTCCTCCTGAAGCTCGCCCGTCTGGAACACTGGACGCAACCGCAGGTCTTCGGAGTCTGGAACGAAGTGCTCGCACGCGACCGCTGGAACCGCGAGGCCTACCTGAGCATGCTGGGGTACCTGAGCCCCGAGGAAGGCGGATCACGCCTCCAGATCCTGGAGTTCTTGGACTCCCTGATGCTGCGGATGCCCGCGAACGTCCCCTGCGCGGCCACGGAACTCACCGCCCATGTCGGCCAGTACCTCGCCATCGTCGGCCGGGGCGGAGTCGAAGCGCTGTTGGCGCGTAATCACTGGTCGCACGTCACGGCCAAGCAGGCCCTCGACCGTGTGGCCCACACCTGGGTCCAGCCCGGCTTCCTCCGCCACGCCCGGTTGCTGGCCGACCTCAACACCCTGGCCTACGCGCTGATGGCCGCCGACCGGCGCCGGGAGGCCGCACCGGTCTTCGAGGCGCTGGGCGGCGTGGTCACCCAGTGGCCCTGGCAGGCCGGAGGAGACCCCCTGACCGAGTTCGATCGGGCCCGGCGCAGAGCCGAGACCGCCCCGTGACGCCCGGGGGCCCGTACGTCAAGGACCGCTCGGCGAATCCCAGCGGAACGGACAAGACCGCCTCGATCGGGCCCAAGGCGCTGTGCGGCGTGCGGCGTAACCAGTCGTTCGGCATCTGAGCGCCCGTGGGCGGCCAACGGCCAGGAGGAATATGCGAGGGTCATGCCGGTCTCTTGGCTGGCTTCGTCGGTGTAGCGCGAGAGCGGTTGATGCCGAGTTCGGGCAACAGATGTTGATCAAGCGGGTCCAGAATGTGGTCGAGTTCTGGTGACCGAGCAGGGACATCTTCGGTGTCTTGGTGAGTGACCGCGATCTGGTGGTGCGTGCCCTTGCGGAAGGCGTGGATCCCGAGCAGACGACGGTGGTCCAGGCGTGCAGCGAAGACCTGGTCACCATTGCCCCGGACGACAGTCTGGACCAGGCGGTCGCTTTGATGCGCGAGCACTCCGTCCGGCGGCTGCCGGTGGTCGAGGGTGACAGACCGGTCGGCATCGTCTCTCTGGGGGACCTGGCGATCGAGCGGGGCGAGGGCTCGGTTCTGGGGAACATCAGCGCGGCCAAGCCCAACGTGTAGCCCTTCCCGCGCCGTCGGCCGCCGGGACCTCGGGATGACGCTGAAGTGGCCGCGATCGGGGACAGGACGGCCGGATCCGACCTACGCACCCCCATGACCGCCAGGAACACCGACGCCGCGGTCAGCAACCCGACAGCCAGACTCAGCCAGATCCGGGCCAGCCGCCCGCTCATGTGACGCGTGAAACGACGGTCGTAACGCAGTTCCGCCTCGATCTGCGCCAGGGCGACACGCTCGTACGGCGAGAGCTGCACCTTCTTCGAAGCGTCCCCGTCCTCTATCACGATCACGTCGTGCTTCGCGGCGGTGTGGTCGCTCACGCTGGTGGCGGGCTTGCGTCTGCTGCGCCGCGCGACCGGAGGCGGCGGGCGCTTCGGCCGGAGAGGACGACGCGCGTGAGGCCGGCCGATGTCTACGCTCGGGGTGTACCCGCCGCGGCTGCGGTTGAGGACTTTGCCGCCGCGTTCGCTGTCTCCGCGTGCGCAGCCGAGGTGGAGGGCCGCATGGTTCGCTGCAGCACACGCTGCCGGTCAGCGACGTCGCCCGGGCGGCTGAGGGGCTCGCCCTCGGCGGCCGTGGACGGGTAGCGGCATGGTCCTGGAGCCCGGCTGCGAACGTCTCCGAGGCGCGGTGGGCGGGACGTCCGCGCCCCCGTTCAGCCGACCTTGCGTCCTTGCATCGGTGCGGTGTCGGCACCCGCCCCGTGCTGCAGGCCGTCCAGGAACTCTTGCAGTACCTCGGTCGCGGTGCATTCTGCCCGCCAGCCCAGTTGGGCATGCGCGCGTGTGCAGTCCATCAGGGGGAGGCGCAGGACCGCGTCGAAGAGGTGGGGGGATGCGGGCAGCAGGTGCAGCCCCCAGGCGGCGGCGATCGCGGATCGGGCCCCGGTGCGTGGCAGCCGCACGCGGCGGGTGCCGAGCATCTCGCCGAGCAGGTCGGCGTCGACCGGGGGGTCGGCGGCGAGGTTGAAGGCGCCCCGGGCTCGGGGTGAGCGCAGTGCGAGGAGGCAGGCCCTGGCGGCGTCGTCGGTGTGCAGGGCCTGGACCCGCAGGCCGCGGATGTCGGGCAGGAAGGGAAGCAGTTCCGGTCGTGCCAGGGGGCCCGGCAGGAAACGGCCGCCGAAGATGCGGCGCTGCTCGCTTGCCGACTCCCGTTTGAAGAGGAAGGCCGGGCGCATGCGCACCACACGGGTCTCGGTGTGCTCGTGCTCGAAGGAGTCCAGGACCCGTTCCAGGTAGGCCTTCTCGCGGCAGTAGGCGGCGTCCGGCCAGCCGTGTGTCGGCCAGGACTCGTCGACGGCCTGGTCCTTGTCCTTGGGCCCGGGTGAATATGCGCCGACCGACGAGGCATGTACCAGCACCGGCACCCGCGCGCGGGCCGCGGCCTCGAAGACCCGGATGCTGCCGAGGACGTTGGTCTGCCAGGTCCTCGCCGGATCGTGTGTCGGCTGGAACGCCCACGCCAGATGGATCACTGCTGTGGCGCCCTGGCACACCTCGCCCAGGTCGGCTTGTTCGGCCGCCACGTCGACGGCGTGCCACTCGGTCTTGGCGGGCGCCCAGCCATCGGGTGTGCGCCGGGCCACGCCCCGCACCCACTCGACTTCCGGGTCCGCGGAAAGGAGGCGTACCACGCTCGTACCTACATTGCCGGTCGCCCCCGTGACCACGACTCTGCTGCCTGCTTCGCTGCTCACCTTCGCCTCCTCTTCGCGGCGGCTGTGGCCGGACGGCCGAGTACCCGGTCACCGGGGGCGGCACACGGCGACGAGCGAAGGGGAAGGGGAGTGTCCGCACGGCCGGGCAGCCGACGGGCTGAGCCCCGGGTCGCGGCAGGTCGGAGGACCACTGGCGGGCGGTGTTGCAGTCTGGCATGCGGCGAGACCACATGGCCCCGCCGTTCCGCCTACCGGCTGTTTCTGTGCGCCCGGCCCGGGTGCGGGGCGGCTTCCCATCGGTGAGGCTGGTGCCATGTCCGAGCACCGCGTGATTGTCTACCCGCCGTCTGAAGCCGGTGGCCGCAGGGTGGGCATCGACGACCGCGTCCTCGGCGTGGCCTACAGCCTCCATGACCTGACCGTGTTCCTGCAGAACGCCGGCCTGACCGGCTGGGACGAACTGGACGTCCTCGAGTCGGATCTCATCGAGTGGCATGAAGGCGGCCCAGAAGTGTGGACCCCCTGACCGCGCGGGCACTGAATCTCGGCCGGGATGAGTCTGGCCGAGGGCTCGGATGAAGAAACGCCGACTGCCCCGGGGTGATGGCGGAAGCACCGGGTACTCGCCCGCCGTGCGAAGACATCAAAGACATCTGAGCGTGACCCGTCTGAGGAGGCTGCTTCGTTCACAGCCGACGAGGCGTTGAAGGAGTTTGAGGAGCAGGGCCGGAAGGACGATACCGACACGAGTACGCCCTCCAGTCGGGGCTCCGGCGACCCGATCACCCCAAGCCCTCGGGTCAACGAGAAGACCGCGCAGGGATGGCCGTCCGCGCCTGGGGAATGAGGCGGGGACGGACCTCCCTGTCCCTCGAAGGAACAGGCGTCGCCTCGGGTACCCGGCGCCGCGCAGAGGCGGAAGGCCGGCAGGCCGCCAGTATCGACCGCCAGTAAGGAGGAACAGGATGAGCACGGTCAGGGAAGCAGTGGATGTCGAGGTTCCGCTTCACACGGCCTACAACCAGTGGACCCAGTTCGAGGAGTTTCCGTACTTCATGGAGGGCGTCGAGGAGGTCAGGCAGCTCGACGACCGGCACAACCACTGGACCACCAAGATCGGCGGGGTGCGGCGCGAGTTCGACACGGAGATCGTCGACCAGTTGCCGGACGACCGGATCACCTGGCGGGCCATCGGCGGAGACACGCAGCAGCGGGGATCGGTCCGTTTCGAGCGCCTGGACGACACGCACACCCGGGTGGAGCTCATGATGGACGTCGAGCCCACAGGCGTCGCCGAGAAGGGCGCGGACATGCTGGGTGTGATCGACCGGCGGGTCAAGGGAGACCTGCGCCGTTTCAAGGACTACATCGAACACCGCGGCGGCGAGACCGGTGCCTGGCGCGGCCGCATCCGGCCCGAGGACCCCGGCTCGCCCCTCTGACGCCTGCACGCCCGGCGCCCACGAGTGGCGAGACAGGACCAGGCAACGACCGTACGCGTCCACTGTCCTCGATCGGCCGCGATCAGCCCTCCGCGACCACCCGTACGGTGTTCAGTTGCTGGTCGGCGGCGTCGGGCAGGAACATGCCCGCCGTGACTCCCGTGGTCAGGTATTCCAGCACCGGCTCGGTCAGGCGCTCGCCGGGCAGGACGACGGGGATCCCGGGCGGGTACGGGGTGATCATCTCGGCGGCGATCCGGCCGCAGGCCTCGGTGACGGGAACTTCGGCGTGCGGCGCGAAGTAGGCGTCGCGGGGCAGCCGGACCTGGTTCATCCGCAGATCGGCGGGGGAGGGAACAACGACCTGCGGGGCATGACTCAGGTCGGTGGAACGGTCGGCCAGCTCGTGCAGGGCGGTGAGGAGACGAGCCGTGGTCTGCTCGTCGTCGGCGTGGGTGAGCTGGGCGCTGATGCGCCGGTGATCGAAGAGGTGGGCATCGATGTGATGGTGCTCGCGCAGCCAGTCGGCGGCCCGGTAGCCGGTGGTGCCCAGTTCGCGGATGTCCATGACGACCGGGAGGGGATCGAAGCCGGCGGCGAGGTCGGGACCGCAGAAGTCCGCCGCGTCGTTGACGTGGAAGCCGTCGATGGCCTCGATGGCGGTGCGGGTGCGTGCGGCCAGTTCCAGAGCCCGCCCGATGAGCTCGCGGCCGTGCTGGACCATCTGCCGGCGCCAGGCGTCGATGCCCGCGTAGAGCAGGACGTTCGGGCTGGTCGTGCCGAGCAGGTCGGCGCGTGAGGCCAGTTCGGCGGGATCGATGAGGTCACCCTGGAGGTGGAACACCGAGCCCTGCTCCAGGCCGCTGCCCATCTTGTGGATGCTGGTCACGCAGATGTCGGCGCCCGCGTCCATGGCCCACGACGGCAGCTCGTCATGGAAGGGCAGATGCGCTCCCCACGCCTCGTCCACGATGAGCGGCTTGCCGCGGCGGTGACACACATCCGCGATGCCCGCGAGGTCGGCCGCCGATCCGTAGGGGGTGGGGCTGGTGACCAGGACCCCGTCGGCATCGGGGTGCTCGGAGTACACCTTGTCGTAGGCGGCCGCCGACGGAGGATGGGCGATGTGCCGCACAGCGTCCCACTGCGGCTCCACCCACACCGGCTCGACGCCGGAGAGGATGAGCCCGGCGACGACCGACTTGTGTGCGTCGCGTCCGACGACGAGCCGGTGGCCGGGGCAGGTCACCGCCAGCATGGCGGCCTTGACCGACAGGGAACTGCCGCAGGTCGAGAAGAACGTGTGGTCGGCGTGCACCGCGTCGGCCATCAGTTCCTCGGCCCGCTCAAGTACGCGGCCCCGGGTGAGCCGGTCGTCCAGCCCGCCGTTGGCCAGGACGTCGCCGAAGAAGACGGCATCCCCCAGCACCGCCCGTGCCCGGGGGTCCGCGCCACGTGCCTGCTTGTGACCGGGTGGCGTAAATCCCAGCTCGTCGGCGTCGTGATACCGGGCGAGTGCGTCGAGGACGGGCGCTTCATCGTGGTTCAGACCCATGGGTGAGCGGTTCCCGAAAGCGCGGCGGGCACACCTATCAGGCCGTCCGCAACGCATGTGCCTGCCGCGCGCGTCGGGTGGCTTCCCGTGGGGAACTCGGTGCTGCGAACACAGACCGAAGTGAAGGGCGCGCACGCTCACGGCAGGGACAAGGGCAACAAGGGCAGGGGAGAGAGCGGTGGGGTACCGCCGGATCAGCACTGAACATCCGTGAAACCGGACCGAGCGCCTTCACGGCACCGAGACGGGGATCTCCGTACTCAGGAAAGGAACAGGGACCATGCCGGCCGGATCCAGCTCCAAGCGGGAGCGGCAGTACGAGCACATCAAGAAGAGCGCCGAAGGACCGCGGCGAGTCGACCAAGCGGGCCAAGGAGATCGCTGCGCGGACCGTCAACAAGGAGCGGGCCAGGTCGGGCGAGTCGAAGACCGCCGGCAAGGCCTCCACGCGTGATTCGAAGTCGGCGTCGCAGCGCGGCGGTCAGCGCTCGCACAGCGGAGCGGAAGGACCCACCAGAGACCAGCTCTACGAGGAGGCCAAGAAGCGCGACATCCACGGCCGTTCCTCGATGACCAAGCGGCAGCTCCAGAACGCGCTCGGCCGCTGATACGAGATGCCTCCCGGCCCCGGACGGCGCCCTACCGTCCTGGTGGCCGGGCGAGGCATACGCCGGCTTTCCAGCCGCAGTGCGTCGAGGAAGCTGCGTGCGCGAGGGCGCCGCGCAGTTGTCGTTGGGCGAGGCCGAACTCTTCCACCAAACAGGCTGAGGAACGGCTGCAGGCGCAGGTGCCTTCGAATCGGTGATGCGCCTGGGTGCCAGGAAGCCCGAACCCGCCGCTTAGGCCGCTGGCGATCAGGTAGACGTCCGACCAGGTGGACCACGCGCAGGGCCGCGCACCGTCAACCCGGGAGGGGAATCACTGTGTGCTGGAGAGCACGGAAAACGACCAACGAGAGGGATATGCGATGGGACATGGCGGAAATGTGCTTCAGGAGCTGATGGCCGACCACCGCGAGGTCGAGGAGATGTTCGGCCGGATCGAAGCGATGACCGGCGGCGGGCAGGAACTACGTGATCTCGTGGACGAGGTCACCGTCGAGCTGGTGCGTCACTCGGTCGCCGAGGAGCAGTACCTGTATCCGGCGGTGCGCGAGTACGTCGAGGGCGGCGACCGGCTCGCGGACAAGGAACTCGCCGATCACGGCCGGGTCGAGAAGATCCTCAAGCAGCTGGAAAGGACGGACACCGACGATCCCCAGATGAGTCCGCTGCTGCAGCAGCTCATGGAAGAGGTGACCGCCCACGTCCAGGACGAGGAGAACAACCTCTTCCCGGCACTGCGCCAGACCTGCACCCCCGAGATGCTGGACGATCTCGGGGACAGGATCCGCAGGGCCAAGACCATGGCCCCGACCCGCCCGCACCCCGCCGCTCCCGACACCCCGCCGGCGAACAAGCTCCTCGCCCCGGGCGCCGGCCTGGTGGACCGGGCCCGCGACTTCGTCACCGGCCGCGGCAAATCCTGACGGGCGAAACGGAACAGCGGATCCGCTGGCCGCTTGCCGCTCCGCGCCGGGGGCGGCCGCTGCGGTATTCGTCCTTGGTCGAGGACCACTTCGAGTGAGCGCGCCGATGTGCGCTGGGCCGGGCCGGACGCGCTGCGGCTGGGTGGCGGGGCGGCCGGCGGGCCCGTGCTCGACGCCGAGACCGGCGCCGTGCTCGGTGTGCCTACGCGCCGTCCTCCAGGCGGCGCCGGTCTTCCTCGTCCCACTTTCTGGTGTCGCGGGGCTCGGTGTACGGCTCCGCGTCCGGCGGGTAGCCGCCCGCGACCGCCCGCTGGCGCAGGGTCTCCGCGTCGAATTCCAGGCCCAGCAGGATCGCCAGGTTGCTGATCCACAGCCACACCAGGAAGACGATGACACCGGCCATGGTGCCGTAGGTCCTGTTGTACGAGGCGAACTTCGCGACGTAGAAGGCGAAACCGGCGGAGGCGATCATCCAGATCAGCAGGGCAAGAAAGCTGCCCGGTGTGATCCAGCGGAACCCCTTCATCCGCGCGTTCGGGGTCGCCCAGTACAGGATCGCGATCATCACGGTGACCAGTACGACCAGGACAGGCCACTTGGCGACCGACCACGCCGTCAGCGCGGTGTCCCCGATCCCGAGGGCGGTGCCGACCTGCCGGGCCAGGCCGCCGGTGAAGACCACGATCACCGCACTGGCGACGGCCAGCACCATCAGCACGACCGTCACCCCCAGACGGACGGGCAGGATCTTCCACACCGGGCGCCCCTCGGGCACGTCGTAGACGGCGTTCGCCGCACGGATGAACGCTGCCACATATCCGGACGCCGACCACACCGCCAGCGCGACACCGACAATCGCCATGACCGACCCGATGCTGGCGCCGCCTTGGAGCTGCTTCACCGCCCCGGTGAT
The DNA here is from genome assembly GCF_025642155.1 of Streptomyces sp. HUAS 15-9. NCBI lineage: Bacteria > Bacillati > Actinomycetota > Actinomycetes > Kitasatosporales > Streptomycetaceae > Streptomyces > Streptomyces qianjiangensis. The sequence goes on from NZ_CP106798.1 coordinate 8,859,172, forward strand.
GATGTTCCGGGCTGAGCCGGGAGCAAGTTGCTTGAGGTTGGCCAGCACCGTGTCGGTGGTTGACTTGCCGGTGACACCCAGCAGTGACACCAGAACCAGCAGCGCGGGGAACAGCGAGAGCACGCCGTAGTACGTCAGCGCCGCTGCGCGGTCGGTCAGTTCATCGTCCTTGAACTCGCGCAGCGACCCCCTGAACACTGCCCCCCAGGCCCGCTTCGGCAGCTTCGTCGGCGCATCCGGTGCCCGCCGCTCAACCTCGGGCCCCGGCCCAGGTGCCGCTTCCGTCTCGTCACTGCGGTGGTGCGCATTGCGCCCCGGTAGATGCAACTTCGCCATACCTGCCGGGTAACCCCTGGCAGGGCCTCCTACGCGTTTCGTGGCGCGTGGTGGGACGTGGCTGGGGCAGCACACACAGGCCTCCGGGGCGGCCCAGGGCCAGCGGGGCTGGCCCCCGACCCTCTTCCACCCTGCGGACAAGTGTGGTGCCGCCTGGTCATTCCCGCAATGATCCGGCTGGTCCGAGCGATCGCCGGGCGGGTGAGGAGTTGGTCAGGCAGCCCGGGACTGCTGTTCGGGCTGTCGGCGTGCCGGACGGTGAGCGTTCTTGTGCTGGCCGCCCGGGATCAACCGCAGGCGGCGGCCGTTGGCTTGGCGCTTCTCTGGAGGCCTGGCGGTGAGACGGTCCTCGATGAGATCCATGCCGTACAACAAAAGCGCCAGCAGGGGGAGCAGCAAAGCAGCAACGATGATCACGACGCAGGTCCTTCCCGGCTGACTGCACTGTCCCGGGTGCCCACCACGAGCACGGCCAGTCAGCGGGATACGTGAAGGACGGGGAAGCCGATGGTGGTGTCGCAGAGTTCGGTTACTGCACATGTCGGCGGTTCAGCGACTTCGCCCAGCGGGGTGGCGGCTCTCCGCACCGCTCCGCGGTGGTGATCAGCGTCGTGCAGTACGCCCCGCGGGGCTGGGAGGATCGCGTACACGCCACCGCCGCCGGGTCAGCGGAGGAGACGGTGCCGCTTGCCGCCGCGGCGGAAGCGCATCGCCCCGTAGGCGAGGTCGGCGAGCAGAACGATGACGCTGATGATCAAGAGGTAGAAGAGGTCGTGGGCGGCAACCCCGATGATCCCCAGGACGATCGCCACGATGATCAGGAGCAGAAAGAGGCTCATCGCCCCTCCCGGTGGCTTGCGTGTGTCAGCGCCGGCCGAGTCGCCGCGTACCTCCGGCGCCCGGGATCGTGGTGCATTCCGTAGTGGGTGAAGACGGCTTCCTCCTTCTCGGCGGGGAGCACGCTGTCGGGGTCGATCGAGGGAGCCTGTTGACCGTCTTCTTCGGCTGGGTGACCTTCAGGTTGTCCGGGCCGACCTTCGCGCCCATTGAGCGGCACGAACACCAGGCGGCGCCGGGTGGGCAGGCCCACGGTGACCGTCGCGAAGGAGGGCTCGTCGGTTGTCGTGTCGACGTAGACCGACTCCAGGGTGCCGATCTTGTTGCCTTTTGCGTCGACCACGTGATGACCACGCCACTCGCGGATATCGCTTGCCCCGACCGCCGCTGACCTCCGATGGCAGGGATTCACTTTCCATCCTCCTCCCGAGGCGGGGATTCGGCGTCGGCTGCCGGCCCGGACGAGGCTGCCGGGGTACAAGGCTCGAATACGGAGCTGGTGGTGCTCGGAGCGTCGCTGCTCGCGAACGGCGGTTGCCGAACCACGCCTGCAGTCCGCCGCAGCTCGAACTGGTCAGGGGCGGTGACGGGGGTGCGCCCGGTTGGCATGCAGTCTGCAGCCACCCTTCCGAAATGTACGGAATTTGGCAGGCCGGGTACTCGGCGGACCGACAGCGGTGGACTGCATCGCGACACCTGTGAAAGGGGGCACGACATGACGCAGCATGTCCGCGACATCATGACCGGCACACCGGCGTCGGTGGAGACCGGGGCCTTGGTCACCGATGTGGCGCGGCTGATGCGTGACCAGAACATCGGCATCGTCCTGGTCACGGAGGAGGACCACTTGCGCGGGCTGGTGAGCGACCGGGACCTGGTGGTGCGCGGGCTCGCGGAGGGCACGGATCCCCAGCAGATGACCGTGGCCGATCTGTGCAGCGAGGACCTGGTCACCATCACGCCGGACGAGGATCTCGACCGGGCCGTCGCGTTGATGCGGGAGCACTCGGTTCGCCGTCTCCCGGTTGTCGAGGGTGATGAGCCGGTCGGTGTCATCTCGCTCGGCGATCTGGCGGTCGAGCGTGATCGGGGCTCGGCGCTCGGCGACATCAGCGCGGCCCGGCCCAACACGTAACGTGCTCAGGGAAGAGGTGAGCCCGAAGAAAGGACGGCTGAAGGAGCGGGTGTCAGCGCGCCTTCGGCCCCATCGATTGACGCGGGCGACGGCATGACCGCTTCTGGTAAAGCGTGGTTCAGCCGGCCAGACCGGCCGGCTGAACCGCTCGTGTGAAGATCGCCGTCGCCCTCGCCAAGGCCGTCACCCTGCGCCTCGTGTGGGAGCTGTGTTCCGCTTGCTCACGCTTCATACATACGGGCTTCGTACGACCGCTGCGTAGCAAGCCGGTGCCCGGCACGGCTCACGCCACCGGGCGCCGCGCTTGGCGTTCACCGGGATGCCTACGGCCGGGCGCCTGCGTCACGCTTCTCCTTCCGGCCGCTCCGCAGCAGCCAGGTGGCTCCTCCGACGGCCAGGGCGACTGGCCATTCCAGAGCCCCAGCCACGGTCAGTGCTCCGAGTCCTCCGTAAAACACGAGATCCTTGGCGGGTGGCGTACCGGGCATTCGTGCCGAGGCCGCTCGGGCCGTGCTCGTCAGCTCTTCCCTGGTGAGATAGGGAATCGGCACCGAAGGATGCAGAGTGCGCATGTGCAGGTGCATGCCCGTGCCGTCGCCCGCATGCGCTTCCTGTCCCGCATGAGCTTCCTGCTGCGGGTACTGCGCTGTTTTGCCCATCCCCCTCCGCCTTTCGTCGGAGTCGGTGTGGTGCGCTCTTCAATTCTCGCGCGATTGCGGTGACGTGTGCGCGTGGTGCGCCGCACTGGCTGCGAGCCGGACGGCCCGGTCGAAATCCTGCCGCTGTGGTGGGGCCCGGCGTGGCGGACTGGCGGATGAACGGCGAACGAACCCGGTCACCGTCGTGCCCACGTCGTCGGCCACCCTTGCCATCGAGACGTTCATGACGGAGCTGACGAGCGCCATCAGGAACTGACCGGCCGCAAGCGTCCACAAGACCAGCGGCGCCCTTGCCGAACTCTCGGCAGTGCCTAGTCCCGGGTGTCATGCGCGGAGCATGTCAGCTGCCCTGGAGACCAATCCTCGACCACGCCAGGAGATCAACCGCGTGGCAGGTATGAAGCAGGCGAAGCCGGTCCGGGCGGGGGCCGCCCGCGCTGGCCCTCAGACCCACTCGCCTGCCGCCTCGCAGCCGTCCACCAACTCGGTGGCCGAGCCAGTGATCTGTTCCAGGGCGGGCCCGGGAAGCCACCCACAAGGCCCGTGACCACACGCGGACGCGGCCCGGGCCGCACGCGAAGCCCGAAGGACCGGCTGGCCCGTCGAACCCCGTGTCCGACGGCAGCTGTACGGCAGCGCTCGGGCGCGTGGGTGTGGTGACATGGCGGACAGTGATCCCGGCCGCATGAGGGTCGGGATCACTCACGACGGCGTTTCTGCGCCGCGGCCCGCGGCCGTGACTGACACCTGTAGGCACAGGGCAGGCGCTGTTCAGCGGTGCAGGGAACCGTTCTGTGCCATGGCGGCGGCCAGTTGTCGGCGGGCTACATACAGGGCTGTGTCCAGCTGGCGGGTGCCGGTGAGCACGCACAGGGTGTAGCTGGCGTCCTCGAGCTGACGAGCGATCTTCGGCCCGCCGCCGGATGCCGCCTGCCGCCCGAGTGTCTCGCACCGTTCGACCAGCTCCCGCAGGAGCGCTGGATACGCCGTCAGCATGGTGCCTGCCTCCGTCGCCGTCCGTCCGGGCGATCCTTGCTCACTCATACGGTCGCAGCCGTCAGGACCTGGCGCACCTTGGGACTGGGAAGCCTTGGGGGGGGCGACGGATGGGGCCGGGGGCGCACCTGCCGCCTTGCGGTGGCCGCTGCGCTGGGCTGTGCTGCGGGCGCTCGCCCTGGTGAGGTCCTGCGCAGTGGCGCCTTAGGCAACGGCGGCGAGGCGGTTCAGCTGCTCCCTCAGCAGGGCACCACCCGCACTCGGCGAAGCCAGCACCCAGCCCAGCGGTAATCACCAGGCTCGCCGGCACGGCTCCGCGTGGGGGATGCGGCTCGTCAGTGGCGAAGCTTCACCTTGCTGAGCGCGGCCACACCGAGAGCGGCCAGCGCAATCTGGAAGAGCCATTCGATCCAGTCGATGCCCTTGGTGTCGGCGACACCGATACTCGATGCGATGGCCGTGCCGATGAAGGCCGCGACGATGCCGATCACGATCGTCCACAGGATGCCGATGCGCTGACGGCCCGGGACGACAAGCCGGCCGAGGACGCCGATCACGATACCGATGACGATCGCGCTGATGATGCCTGAGATCTCCATGCGGTCTGGTACCCCCTCATGAGTTGGTGACCCACGAGTGCCCACAGCAGGCGCCAACATTCGCCTCTGCGTGGTCGCTTCGGTCGTTGCGCGACTTTGTAACCACTGGACTTGCAACTCCTCTCCACGGGAAACGGGAGGCGGCTCGGCCGGCGGCGAGGCCCATACAGTGGGGGACGTATGGCGGACGCTGAACTGCACGCTGGAGTGCCCGAGCTGCAGCAGGCACCCTTCAATCTGCGCTAGTTTCAGTTTCCTGGTACGTCCGAAGATATCCGGCGCCTACCGTGTCCAGTGCCTTCGGTTCATCGTCCCGTCCCCTTGCCTGTCGTCTCGCCGGAGCCCATGCCGGTCCAGTCGGTCCAGGATTCGTCCTCGCGCCGGTCGAACTCCTCCTCGGCGATCTCGTCCGCCTCCAGCTGTTCCTCGAGGCGGGCCAGTTCGGCCCGTACGGTGCCGGGTCGTAGTAGATCCGCTCCGCCTCGCGGAGCACCTTCCGATCACCCACGCGCTGCCGCGCACCGGCGCGAACGGCAACATAAGCACCTCCCCGGTCAGCTCCCATCTGCCACTCCCTCCGCTTCGCGGGAAGTTACTCCGCTCCTGCGTCTGCGCCGGCCGTGGTGCCCGCGGGCTCGGCGGGGCCGGGATCGTTGAAGCTGAACGGCGGCAGCGGTCCGTTGACCCGCAGCTCCAGGTGGGCAAGGGACGCGCGGGCCCGTTCGACAGCCAGGAATTCCCCGGCCGAGCCGGCATCCACCAGGAACGAGACGTTGACCAGCCAGCCTGTGGACTCGGGGCCCACGCTGACCGCGTCGGTTACCGGCGCCGGCAGACGCGGCACCTCGGCGGCGTCCTCGGCCTCGCGGGCCCGCACCGCGGCCGCCAGCATCTCACCGAGGCGGATCTTGTCGTTGAAACTTCCGCCGCCCGCCATGCGGCTGGCGTCGGCGAGCGCGCGCGGCTCCGGGCTCTCGGCCATCACGCGGTGCAGGACGGCCTCCTCCACGTGGCTGGCCTTGACGTTGTACTCGACCTTGCCGTCCAGCGCCCGCAGACGCTCCCTGTAGTGGTCGGCCCGCTCGGCGAGCACATCGGTGACCGTGGCGTCGTTGGGGCGACGCTGCCGAACCGTATGGGCAGTACGCACCCGGCCGCGCCCGCCTCGGCGAGCACATTCTGGTGGCGATCAGGTCCCTGCGCTTGGGGCGCAGCCCCTCGGGGGCGTCGCTGACCACGGCGGCCAGGTCACCCTCCTTCAGGATCCGTACGGGCTGCGGCGGGTCACCGACGCCGCCCATGCCGTCGGGAAGCGCCGGGTGCGAACTCGCGCTGATGGCGTAGGCGTACGTGCTCACTCCTGCTCCTCCTTCCTGCGGGCGGCCATGGGCTTGCGGGCCCGCGGCCTGGACTCCTCATGGCCTTCCTCACGTGCCTGCTCGAAGGCATCCGAGACGCTCTCGGCGGCGCCGGACAGCGCGCCCTTGGACTCGCCGCGCGCGCCGGATTCGGTGATCTCGCCGACCATGTCGGGAAGGCCGGGGCTCTTGTGCGGGCCGGCCTCGAGGTCGAGCCGGTTGCACGCCTCGGCGAAGCGCAGGTAGGTGTCGACGCTGGCCACGGCGACCCGTATGTCGATCTTCAGGATCTCGATGCCGACCAGGGAGACCCGTACGAACGCGTCGATGACGAGTCCTCGGTCGAGGACGAGATCCAGTACGTCGTAGAGGCTGCTGCCGCCGCTTCCACCGGTCTGCTGTACCGGGACTACGGTCATGCCGACCACGCCTCCTCATCCGTGTAAGGGCCGTGACCTTCTGTGGGGCCGTGAGGGCGGCCTAACGACCGCCGGGCCTGTGTGCGCCGGCGCCCGCGTGCGTAGCGCCGGTAGCCAGTGAAATGTCCCCGCGGGTCAAGTTCGATAGCTCGCCATCAGGCTCATGGTGTCGGGGATCCGGGTGAGTTCGAGGACGTCCGCCTCGAACAACCAGCCGTCCTCGGCGCAGTTGGGCTCGCCCGTGGCGCAGCACCTCCATGGTGCTGGGTCGGTGTTCGTCTGCGGCTACCTGTGGGCCTTGGGATTGTTGAGAATCTAGGGGTTTCTGTGAACTGGGTTCAACGCCAGGTCTTCCCTCCGTGTGGCCGGAAAGGCGTTGGCCAAACCTTGAGGAGCGCATGCTTCGGCGGGCCGTCGTGCCTGCGCAGGCACGGTATGGGCAGCCACGCAGCGCTCGGAGTCGGCGTCGGGCCGGCCCCAGGGCGCGGCCGCGGTGGTGCACGCCCGCCCACCGATCGGGTGCGGGCTTGGCTGACAGCATCCCCGGTCGTCATCGCCAGTCACCGTCCCTCCATGATCAGCTCGACGACCGGACCTCGGCCCGCGCCGTGGTCGAGTCGGCCGTGAGGGTGCGTCCGCAGGCATCCTCGTGCTGATCGACTTTTCGGCCTCGGTGAGGTGTGGGGATGGTGGGGCCGGGGACTTGGTGTGTAGGCCGGGTTCAGAGGCGTTCCCATGGGGCTGGCTCGTCCAGGCTTCTCTGGTTCAGACGACGTGCCGGGGAAGCCGTCCGCTCGAGGTCACGGGAGGCTGCCTCGTTCGCAGAGCCGACGGGCGACCTCTCGGAGCTTGATGTTGTTTTCCTGTGAGGAGCGGCGCAGGACGTCGAACGCCTCTTCCTGGGTGAGGTGGCGGCTGCCCATGAGGATGCCCATGGCTTCGCCGATGGTGTGGCGGGTGGCGACGGCCTGTTCCATCTGGGCGTGGGTGCGGGCGCTGGAGAGGGCGACCGCGCGTGGGAGGCCAGCAGCCAGCCGGCCAGCTCGCTGACCTCGGTGAACGCTCCGGGCTTTCGAGAGTAGAGGTTCAGTGCGCCGAAGTCTTCGTCCTCGGTGAACAGCAAGAAGCCCATCATGCTGCCGACGCCCAGTTCGCGGGCCTGGGGGGCGTAGGCGGGCCAGCGCTGGTGCTCGCCGGTGAGGTCGGCGATGCGGAACACCCGCTCTCCTTGCGAGCTGCGGACGGCGTCGTAGTACGGCCCCTCGCCCAGCTGCTGCTGCAATTTGTCGCTTTCGGTGACCAGTTGGTGAGTGGGGGCGAGCGTCTCCACCGCCCGGTCGTGCAGCACGAGGACGCCGGCTGCGTCGCAGCCGTCCACCAGCTCTGTGGCCGAGCGGGTAATCCGTTCCAGGGTGGCAGCGAGCGATTCCTGCGCCAGGAGATCCCGCGCCATCGTCGCCATCTGCTGCGCGAACCGAGCCCAGTCCACAACCCACCTCCGCCTCTCATTCGGTCCTGGACACACCTCATACCCACCATTTCGTAGGACCTTCACAGGGCAGGGGCATCGTGGTGACGGACGCCGAGCCGAGGGTGTATGGGGTTCAGCTCGGTGTTCACGGCGCCGTCAAGAACCGTGCGGCCGACCTTCTTGGGGAACAGGTGGGCGTATTCGGCGCCCAGCCAGGTGCCGTAGTGAGCCCCCACCGCTGGGACTTCATCTCCGACAAGCACGGCCTGGACACCAAACCCATCCCCACCGACACCGGGCGCGAACTCACCCAGAGCCTCGGCGAAGCAGGGGTCCTCACAGGGCTCTACTCCAAGGCCATGTGGCCGGCGCTCTGGCAGGCAATCCAGCAGGCGGAGTCCGGTGATGGCACCATCCTGCTGGCCGTGTCCGACGCCCTCTTCCAGCGCTGCCCCGACGGGCACTACACCAACTACCACGACGCCTCGGCCAGGAGCAATGCTCAGGACTTGTGGATCGGCTCTCGGGGAGTGCGCGAAGGGCGTACCTTCCCGCGTGATCTACAAGTCACCGAGTAGAGGCCCGCGTTCGCAGCGCGCATCGGGAAGGCACGCCCGTGCTCAGCGTAGTGAATGCCGATGGTTCGACCGAGTCCGGCTCCCTGATCGACGAGATCGTCCGTGAGGGCGCCCGCCGGATGTTTGCCGCCGCACTGGAAGCCGAAGTCAACCAGTACATAGCTGAGTTGGCCGCCGAGACGGATGAGGCCGGGCGCCGCCTGGTGGTCCGCAACGGTCACCACCGGCCCCGCACCGTGACCACAGCCGCAGGTTCCGTCGAGGTCACGGCCCCGCGCGTGAACGACAAACGGGTGGACGCGGCTACCGGCGAGCGGATGCGGTTCTCCTCGAAGATCCTGCCGCCGTGGTGCCGCAAGTCGCCGAAGGTCAGCGAGGTGCTGCCGCTGCTCTACCTGCACGGCCTGTCCTCGGGAGACTTCGTGCCCGCGCTGGAGCAGTTCCTCGGCTCGGGGCCGGACTGTCGCCGGCCACCGTGACCCGGCTGACGAAGCATTGGCAAGACGACCACGCCGCCTTCCAGCGGCGCGACCTCGCCGAGTCCGACTACGTGTACGTGTGGGCGGACGGGGTGCACCCCAAGGTCCGGCTCGGGCAGGCGCACTCCTGCGTCCTGGTGCTGATGGGCGTGCGCTTGGACGGCACCAAGGAGCTGATCGCGCTGGCCGAGGGGCTGCGGGAGTCGACCGAGTCGTGGGCCGACCTGCTGCGCGACTGCTGCCGCCGGGCATGCGCGATCCCGAGCTGTTCGTCGGCGACGGCGCGATGGGCCTGTGGAAGGCCCTGGCCGAGGTGTTCCCGGCTGCCCGCCACCAGCGATGCTGGGTCCACAAGGCCCGGAATGTCACGAACTCCCTGAGCGAGATGGGGCGGCAGGACCAGCGCGCGCCGTCCGGCATGAAGGTCGCGGAGGAAACCGCTAAGCAAAATGTCACGGCGGGGCGGGGCGAGCCCGGTGCGCGGGGCCGGACCACCATCGCCGACGGCGTCGTCGAGAAGATCGCCGGGATCGCGGCCCGTGATGTGGTCGGGGTGCACGCGATGGGCAGCGGAATCTCCAGAGCCTTCGGCGCAGCGCGGGAGCGGGTGCCCGGCACCAGCAAGTCCGTCTCCCGCGGCGTCAAGGTCGAAGTCGGCGAGACGCAGACGGCGATCGATCTGGAAATCGTCATCGAATACGGCGTCTCGGTCGCGGACGTGGCGGGCGCCGTGCGGGAGAGCGTGATCTCCGCCGTCGAGTGGATGACGGGCCTGGAAGTCGTGGAAGTCAACATCGCGGTCAGCGACGTGAAGCTCCCCGACGAAGAGGACGAAGGGGAAGAGCAGCCGCGGCTGCGGTAGCCGGCCCGGTGAATTACGAAGGAGTGCACGATGAGCATGGCCGTGGTGGGGTTGCTTGCTGGTATAGGGCTCGGCTTCGCTGGCTATTTCGGCGGCTTCGGGGCTTTTCTCCTGGTGGCGGCGCTCGGCGCCGTGGGGTTCGTCGCCGGAGGGCTTGCGGACGGTGACTTTGAGCTCGGGCACTTCGTCCGGAGCCGTGATCGTGTCGACCGGCGGCGGTGAGCCGTGCCGCGCCCAGAGATTGCCCCCTCGGTGGTACCCAGAGGAGCTCGCGGCGCGACCCGTGTTGCCGATCGAGTCGTCGCGAAGATCGCCTCCCAGGCGGCGCGTGAGGCACTGAGCAGGTCTGCTGAGTCGGCCCCGTCCGTCCCTCCCGGCCGCTCGAAGCCACACGCGACCGTGTCGGCGCGCCCTGCCCCTGAGCGGGAGCACGCGTTCGGCCAGGCGCGGGTGCACATCGCGCTGGAGCTGGGATATCCGTCGGACATCGGTGCCCAATGCAGCGCGGTACGTCGCGTAGTCAGCGAGCCCGTGAGCCGACTGGCGGGCGTGAAGGTTCAAGAAGTCGTGGTGACGGTCGAGCAGCTGCATTCGGCACATACGCGGGGTGTGGTGACCGGGAGGACCAGATGAAAAACGAACCGGAGACGGAGGCTGCCACCCATCGCGTGGCGACCAGCGACACCGAGCAGCCTCGCCCCAACCTGGCCGACGGACCCGGACCGGGCCCAACGGCCCCTGCTGGACAGCGTGTCCGCCGGTTCTGGTCCTCGAGGCGCGTGCCCGCCGCGATCGTGTCCCTGCTCGCAGCCGCGGTCACCGGCCTCCTCCTGTATGACGTGACGGCTGTGCGGGCCGGCCGGTCGGCGATGAGCTGGCGGCGCACTCTCACCGACGAACTGGCGACCCGCCCCCTCGACGACGGCTGGATGATCGGCGGCGCAGCGCTGGCGATGGCCCTCGGCCTGTGGCTGCTGATCCTCGCGGTGACCCCGGGACTACGGTGGCTGCTGCCGATGCGGCCGCCCGCTGATGCGCGGGCTGCCGACATGCGAGCTGGGCTCAGCCGCTCCGCCGCCCCACTCGTGCTGCGCGACCGGGCCATGGAGGTGCCGGGTGTCCAGTCGGCCCGGATCGACGTGGGCCGCCGCAAGATCAGAGCAAGGATCCGGTCCCACTTCCGCGACCTAGAAGAGGTCCGGGCAGACCTGGAATCGACGCTGGCGAACGGCGTACCGCAACTCGGGCTCGCCCGGCCGCCGGCCCTGTCCCTCGACGTCCGGCGACCGAAGAGGAGGTGACAGCACATGATCAGGACGGTCAACCGGGTCCTGCTGGGAGTGATCGGGGCCGGCTTGTTCGCGCTGGGCGCTGCGGTGCTGCTCGGCGGGCTCGACCTTCAGCGACGGTGGAACTTCGAAGTGCCCACTTGCTGGCCCTTGCGGGGACCCCACGATGTGGTGCTCGGGGCTCTCGGAGCTACACCCACATCAGCTGCTGTCGTGGCACTCGCGTTCGGTGGGGGACTGGCAGGCCTGGCACAGTTCGTGCCGCCCCTGAAAAGTGATCACGCTTCCCCAGCCGTTGCACAGCTCGCAGCCGACAGCCAAAGCGACGTTGGCGCGGGGGTTGGACTCGGGGGCGGCCGTCGTTGTGTAGGTCATGAGGTGCTCCTGGCGTCGGGACCGTCCCGGTGGTGCACACCGTGGCTGCATGATGCCCACTCTAAACCGTTTGATGCCCGATTGTGCCCGATTGTGCAGATTTTATGACTGTTTTGCCTGTGGTGGCAGCCGCTCGCCTGCGGCCGGCTTGATGTCCCACGCCGAAGCCCACATCCAGTGGGAACAGTGGGGGCGTTCATCACCCCCATGTCCCGCCGCCTGGCCCGCCCCCGCCGCCAGGCAGAGGCGTCGACGGTCACCCTCGCAGCCGCCTGAAGACCAGAGCGCTGGCGCTGCCGTTCGGAACAGCGACCATCGACGCCCAACCGAACGGCAAGTGGGATCACTACCGCCCTTCATGCCCTGTGATCTGCGAAAAGAGGATGTGACACAGCTCAGGGGCGCGTTTATCCCGTGACGCGTGTGCGAGTCCTCACGACGAGACGCGCGCCGGTCGTGGCCCCGGTGCCGCCCGGTACCACCCGGCACTGGGGCCGCTTGCTGTCTGCAGCCAGTACCGCGCTGACCTGCCATGGTCGGGGGTTGCGGATCTTGGGCGGGCCCGTGGTACGGCTCGTGGTCGGGGTTCCACACCGGCTGGGCAAGCCGACGATCAGGGGCTTGCCCAGTGCCGGACGGGCTTGCCCAACTCGGTGCCGGGCACGGTCCGTCGGCGGGCCCTGTGTGGCTCGGCGGGTTGTTTCCTTGGTAGGCCCCATAGGGGGCTGGAGGGTTGGGCCGACCGTTGCACCGAGGGGTGCACCGAGGGGTGCAGCACCCTCATCGCGTGGACGCCCGTTTGTGCAGGTGGGGTGCTGTGGCAAGCCCTTCGCGGACGCCGACACCTCTCTCCGTGATAGTCGGAGCGAGGTTCTGATCGAGCAATAATCAAGACTTGTGGATGAGTTGTGCGGCTCGGATTATTCCTTGGCTGCGTGACGCTGGAGGCCGACGTGCCGGGTCAGTCGTTGAGTGGTTCGACGCGGATGGATCAGATCCGCCCAGGTAGAGCATGTACCCCGCGTACTCCATGTCCACGTCCATCCTCTCCGGTGGTACGACGTAGAGTCCTGCGGTGGACGCGGGAGCCCAGCCGAGGTTGCGTGGAGGGTGGTACTCCTCGTAGTGCCCCACGTAGAGCCTGGTCGGCGGGATGAACACGGCGCAAACGTCTCCAACACGGAGGGTGGAAGGTGCCGGCTCGAGACGAAATGGGCTCCATTCCTCGTGGGACTCGCCGTGCGGGAGTGCGACCTGCCCGTTCCATCGGAAATTGGAGGAATTATGGATCGCTCTCCATGGCCATTCCAGCGTGATGTAGCGACCTACCCCAACCACCCGAGCCGCTGCTGGCACACAGGAGACCATCACGTGGTCGCCGATCCGAGGAACCATGTCTGATCACCTTTGTTCCGATGGTGGATGTGGGAGGGAAGCTTGATGAGTAGCGGGGTCCCGATCAGGGTGAGGAAAAGGCCGATGGCCCCGGAAAACAGGATCTGATTCACTGGACGACTGCAACCCCCTGTTTCGTTTCCGCCTCGGGGCACCTCAGTATCACCAACTACCCCAGGGCAGAGATTACTTGTAGGACTGGGGCTCCGGGCGCGGGTCGGTGTCCCGTGGCAGCATTTGAAGAGTCCAGCAACTGAGTGCATGTCAAATCCACTGGGAGCTCACCAGCCCGAAGTCCCGCCAGGTCACACTTGCACGAGTTCCTTCCTGATCAGGCTCTCGGCGGTTGCGACAATGGCCGCCTCGGGACTGCTGCGGGGCTGCCATCCCAGTACGCGGTGGGCCTTTGCGCTGGTCGTCTTCCGGGCGAAGCCGAGGTCGGGCACGAACGTACGGAGCTCCTTGTTGAAAAGAGAAACCATGCGTACCACGGCATTGGGGATGGAGCGGGTCGGCACGTTCTTGGCTGCGTCTCCGAGGTTGGCTATGAGGACGGCGCCGATCTGTTTCATCGAGATCGCTGGTCCGCCGGCGGTGAGGAAGCGCTGACCAGCAGCGTCAGGGGTAGTCATGGCCAGCAGGTGCGCGCTTGCCACATCGCGTACGTCGACGATCGGGATCCACAGGTCGGGATAGCCGGGCATCGCCCCGTCGAGGATTCGCTGAACGAGGTGATTCGATCCGGAGATCGCCCTGCCCAGCACGGGACCCATGACTGCGACGGGAAGGATCGTGGCGAGTTCCGTCGAACCGCCCTCGGCGTCGATGAAATCCCACGCGGCGCGCTCGGAGAGCGTCTTGCTCTTGGTGTACGCGGTGGCACCCGGCCCGTCGAGGACGCTCCAGTCCTCCTCGGTGAACTGGTGGTCGGTGCGCGGGTACCCGTAGGCGACCGCATGGAACGCGGAGGTGAGGACAACCCGTTTGACGCCGGCATCGCGTGCCGCACGCAGCACGCGCAGAGTGCCTTCACGCGCCGGAACGATGACATCGTCCTCGTTCTCGACATGCTCCACGTGCACGGGGGAGGCCACATGCAGGACGAAGTCGCACCCGGCTACGGCATCAGCCCACCCCGCGTCCCTCATGAGGTCCGCCGCCACGAAACTCAACGCGTCGCCGTTGACCATTCCGGCGTCGCTGAGCTGGGTCCGGACCTCGGACTCGCGCCCGAGGGTGCGCACGGTGGCGCGCACCCGGTATCCCTGCTCCAGCAGTTGGAGAATGCAGTGTCCGGCGATGAAGCCGGACGCGCCGGTGACGAGGACATGCGGCTGCGGCGCGGTCATGACTGCACCCCTGGGGGCGGTGTCGTGATCATCTGTCTTCCTTCCTTGCTCGCCCAGTTCACTGGGCCATTGGCGCCTGTTCGGGCCGTTCGGTGCTGCGGACGTGCTGGGTAAGAAAGAGAGCCGCGCGCTCCAGTGCCTCGTCGGCCTCGTCGAGAACGCCTGCGAAGGACTGGAACACGTGGGGCACGTCGGCGGTGATGTCGAGGATCACGCTCACGCCGGCAGCGCGGGCGCGGGCGGCCATGCGGGTCGAGTCGTCCAGGAGGACCTCGTTCGTGCCCGCCTGGAGGAGCATCGGCGGGAAGCTGGCCGGGTCGGCGGACAGGGCCGGGCTCACCATCGCCTGGCGTGGGTCCTGGCCCGCGAGGTACAGGGGCGCGATGGTTTCCTCGAGGTACTCGCGGGTGAAGATGGGGTCGATACCCGCCTTGGTGTCCATGCTCTCGCCCGACCCAGTGGCGTCCAGGGAGGGCGAGAAGGCCACGATCGCGGCGGGCAGCGGGAGCCCCGCGTCGCGAGCGGCGAGGCAGGTGGTGACGGTCAGGGCACCGCCGGCGGAGTCCCCGGCGAACGCGATGGCCGAAGGGTCCTGCCCGCTGTCGAGGAGGGCGCGGTAGGCGCGCAGCGCGTCGTCGATCGCGGCCGGGAACGGATGCTCGGGGGCAAGCCGGTAGTCCAGCGAGTACGACGTGAACCCGGTCCTGGCCACGAGGTGTCCCGTCATCGACAGCGAGGTCTGAGGGGAGCCGGCGACCCAGCCACCGCCGTGCAAGTACAGGATCGTCCCGGGACGTGGGTAGGTCTCCGGCGCGACATGCAGTGCGGGCCGGTCGCCGAGCATCGTCTGCGTGGTGCGAATGCCGCCCGGCACGATCATCTGGGCCATCGTCGACTTGAATCGCTCGCGGAACGCCTCGACCGACTGCGGGCCCCCGGGCGGGGGCCGCCTCAGCATCGCGTCGACCCGGACGCGCTGTTCCCTGCTCATGCGGATCGGTCCTTTCGACCGCTGGCTGTGGTGACCGGGGGGCGGCTCTCGTGGAGCCAGGTCATGTCGTCCCGGTACTGGGCCTGGACGGCCTCGGGCCGGTCGTCGCCGAGGTGGTCGTCGCCGACCTGGTAGCCCTTGCGGTTCAGGTCCCAGGCCAAGCACCGGTAGGAGGGCCGGTAAGCGGCCAGGGCCTGCGGGTCGATGTCCAGGCGGGTGTTGGGCAGGGCCGGGGTGAGGGAGTCCTACTCGTAGATCGACGCGATCCGCATGATGCGCCACACCTCGGCAGTGCCGTACTGGGCCCGGTACTGCGAGCGGCAGGCGGAAGCAACGTCGGCCTCGATCCAGTTGACATCGATACGCCGCTCGATGACCAGCGGCAGCTCCACCAGCGCGCGGTCCTGCTCGATGCGCACGGTCGGCGGGCCCAGGCGGTGGACCGCAAGGTCGCCGCGGCCGACCATGTCTCGGGTCGCCCGGACGAAGCCGGCGCCGCTGCCGGAGAACCAGCTCATCTTTACGACCGAGTCCTCGGCGAAGCAGGCCGCCATCTCCTCGTACCAGCCGCGATCCCGGCTCTGCCGCTCACGCAGCACCAGCTGCGCGACGTCTTCTTTGCTCATGACGGGCCTTTTTGTCCGTTGCTGACGGGTGAGGTGAACGGCATTTCACGGGTTGAGCCGGCCCAAGAGGTCGGGCAGCTCGCGGGCGCCGGTGAGTCCCCGTGCGGTGACAGCGGCGCAGGCGATGCCCGCCTCGCCCATGGCCTGGCCGAACACCTCCATGTCCAGCGCCTCGACGGCGGAGAGGTGCTCGACGGTGTCGGGGGTGACCATGGTGTTCAGCAGGGTCAGGGCGGCGCTGGAGGCGCTGCCCAGTTTCAGCACCTCGACCAGTTGGGGCACGTTCAGCTTCAGCTGGGTGGCCAGGTCGACGATGTCCACGATGGCGGCCTGGTTCAGCATCAGCAGCGCGTTGTTGAACAGCTTCGTCGTCTGTCCGGCCCCTGCGGCGCCCAGGTGGACGACGTGGCGGGAGAAGGAGGTGAAGACCTTCTCACACCGCTCGGCCACCGGCTGCGGTCCGCCGACCATGGTGGTCAGCCGGTGCTCTTCAGCGGCCAGCCGACCGCCGCTGACCGGGGCGTCCAGGACCTCGATGCCGGCCGTGGCGCACACCTCGGTGAGCCGCCCGGCGGCGCTGGGCAGGCCCGTACCGTGATTGACGACGACCGACCCCGGCCGCAGCCCTTCCAGCAGATGCTCGGTCAGCCGCAGAACGTCGTCGTCCGTGCCGACGCACAGGGCGACGATGTCGCTCGCGGCGGCCAGGTCCTTGATGCCGTTGTGGCGGACGTGCGGCACACCGCTCAGCCCGTCCAGGGAAACGGGCCGCCGGGCCCAGGCGTGCAGGGGGAACCCGGCTTCGGCGACGGCCCTCGCCATGGGCAGGCCCTGGTCGCCCAGTCCGATCCAGCCCACTGCGGGGGCGGCAGATGTTCCTGTCGCTGTCATGCCTCCACGGTGGGCACAGAACACAGGAACAGGCAGTAGACCCGTCTTCATAGGACTGCCGGTACCAGGCACGCCTTGTGGCACGCAAGCGAGACTGTCCGGTATGGCAACGACAGAACTCGGCGCAGCCCTGCGACGGTGGCGTGACCAGGTCTCACCCGAGACTGCGGGCCTTCCCGCAGGCGGCCGCCGGCGCGCCGCGGGGCTGCGGCGCGAAGAGCTGGCCCAGCTGGCGGGCATATCCGTCGACTACGTCACCCGTCTCGAACAGGGCCGGGCCACCAACCCCTCCGCGCAGGTCGTCGAAGCCCTCGCCCGGGCCCTGCGGCTCACCAGTGGCCGGCGCGCCCATCTCTTCCAGCTCGCCGGTCTCGTTCCCCCGGGCCCGGAGACGATCCCGGCGTACATCACGCCCAACGTCCAGCGGATGCTGGACCGGCTCACCGGCACACCCGTCGTGGTCTTCGACGCCACATGGACCCAGCTGCTCGCCAACCCCCTGTACACGGCGCTGATGGGGGAATGGCACGGCAACGACCTCAACGCCGTGTGGCGCAACTTCCTCGGCACCGGCACCCGCGTACGTCACACCCCCGAATCCCGGGGCGCGCTACGTGCCGCGCAGGTCGCCGACCTGCGCAGAACAACAGGCCGCTACCCGGCCGATCAGCGACTGCAACACCTCATATCCCAACTGCGCGCCAAAAGCGTCGAGTTCGATGACCTATGGGAATCCGGTGCCGTCGGCCAGCACCAGTCCGCCCGCAAGACCATCGACCACCCCCACGTCGGCGCTCTCACGCTGGACTGCGACGTACTCGTCGTCGCCGGCAACGACCTGCGCATCATGATCTACACAGCCGAGCCCGGCAGCCAGGACGCCGAACGCCTCGCGCTCCTCGCCGTCATAGGGACCCAGGTCTTCACCGGATAGCCGACAATTCGTCGGCCATTACTCATGCTTCCGGCCTTCGTCACGCTCGCACCGAGTCCCCTCGGCGCCCGTTGCTCCCACGTGCATCCTTCCCAGGTTCGGTGCATGGGAGATCGCCGCCTCGGCTCTGCGTTCCGCGTAATTCAGCGGCCTACAAGTAGGGCTTGGTCATCTTCACTCCTGAGTGGCGTGTCTGTTGCCTCGTGGGTGGCGTTGTCGTGGTGTGACACCTGAGGAGATGACCGAGGCCCAGGTGTGCACTGCGAACTGGCGGCCGGTGGAGATCCGCGACGCCGTCGCCCGCGGGCTGCCGCTGACCTGGCTTGACTATCGGCCTGCCTCCGACGGCATGGCGCAAGCTGTGTGGCGTCTTCGCCAAGCAGCGCGGCACGAGTTCGACGGCAATCCTCTCGACCTGGACCAACTCGCCGCCGTGCAGACCCCGGACATCGCCGAGCGACTCCGCCACGATCCTCAAGACTGACACGCTGGGCTCGGCCCCCGATAACGTCCTCTCCACGCCGTTGAGTCCACCAAGGCCCGCTGACGGGTCGCATGAACGCGCCCGCACCTGGCTGCCGTCGTTCAGTAGGAGTCGGCTTCGAACGCCGTCAACTCATCGAGCGACCAAGTACAACGTCCGCCCGTGCCACTTCAACAGATCCGCACCTCTTGACAACGACTCGAGCCGTTGTGCCCCGCTTTGCTGTCTCGGTTGGCTACAAGAAATCGATGATGCTTGGTGGTTAGTCACGTTTCAGGTGACGCAGAAGCCGTGCCCGTTCGGCTGTGGCAGGGGCAGCCGGCTTGGGAGCTGGCTCCTGATCGGGGCGAGGTTGAGGCTTCCCTGGCGTCTCACCGGCACTGATGCGCAGTGCCTCTTCGATCCTCTCACTGGTGCGGAGAACCTCGGACGCCGCCTGTTCCCGGGGCCAGATGGTGATGAGATAGTCCTCGACCGGTTCTTGGCTGACACCGTCCGGGTTGACTGAACGGCCCCGAGCGTGGACACGCATCCGGTACCAGTCTGGCCCGCGGGGATTGAGCACCGGGAGATTATCGGGTGTGATCTCGTAGCCGGAGTGAATGCGCAGATCTCCAAGGACGGACTGCACGCTGATCTCGACGATCTCGTCCCAGGAGGCTGTATCCACAGACGGTGCGGCGTCGAGGACTTCGGCGCGCACGCGGACGTTTCCGGTGTTGATGCCGGTGAGGATCCATGCTCCATACTCCATGGGAGCGGCGAGACCGTTCGACCAGCGCGCTGTTTCCACTGGCTCCTCGGCATCGTCCGAGACGGCGAACATTCCGTCGTTGACGAACATGACAGACGATGTGGTCACATAGGCGAGGCTACCGGGAGGATGAGAAGAGATGCAGGCGCTGCGGAGAACCCGCAGCACCCGCATCCTGAGGTGGTCAGTTGCCGATCAGGACCCGGAAGGGGTCTCCGTCAAGCATCCGTTCGGCCTTGCCTGTTCGGCCGCGAGGACGACCTCGACCGGGACGCGGTGAAACGCCTGGTCGCGACTCTGGTACCGACGGGATACGTACGTTGCCAAAACCCGCAGAGCTGCCCGGCGTTCGGAACTAGGCTGCCCGGATGGCACGAACGTGGACCCGGCTGCACGACTTCCTCGGCCACCCGCCGGGACCGGTGACGTACGACATGGTCGCCGAGGCCGTACAGCGCAAGCTCGGCGAGAGCGACGACCTGGACTGGAAGGAGGCCCTGCCAGCCGCCTCACCGGTTCCGGGCCAGTGGAACGAGTTCGCCAAGGACGTCGCCGCCATGGCCAACACCCGTGGCGGTCTGCTCGTCTACGGCGTCAGCGATGACATCACAATGGCCGGCATCGACCTGGCCAAGGTCAACGACAAGCAGCTGGGCCAGTGGCTGCGCGTCCATCTGCAACCCACGGTGAGCGGGGTGAGCTACCTCCCGCTCCCGGCAACCGACGGCAGCGGCAAGGACGTCCTCGTCGTCGATGTCCCGGCCAGCGAGATGGCACCGCACTTCCTCTACGGATGGCAGCAGAAGGACAAGGACAAGACCACCTTCAACGCACCCTTCCGGCACCGCGACGACACCGACTACATGCCCGAGCACCAGATCGCGCTCGCCTACCGCGACCGCTTCGCCCGCCAGGCCGCCGCCGAAGCCGCCCTGGAACAGCACCTCCGGCACACCACCGATCTCGTCCTCGGCGAATCGGAAGCCCCGGCCGCGTGGCTGGTCATCGCCGCACGACCTACGCGCCCCATCCCACGTATGGTCCCCGCGCTCTCACGGCCGGAGGCGCAGCACGTTGTGTCCAGCGGTGCGAAACGGGCGGATGCCCTACTCGCCAGCGCCATTCCGATGCCACGCCTGCTGGGCCCGCAGCTCTTCCCGTATCTCCTCGGCAACAATCCGCGCAAGGGCCTGCGGCGCTGGGTGGACACCAACATGCTCGTTCCGGCCCGCGCCACACGCCAGCGCGGCGTGCTGGTGGAGCTGCATCACGACGGCACCGTCGTCACCGCCGTCGACCTCTCCCACCGAACGTGACCCTGCCGCACGTCGTAGGGCGTAACGGCTGCCCTACTTTCGGCATGGATCAAGAGGTGGAAGACCGGGCCTTGAACGAGTGCAGGTCGGCTACAGCGAGGGTTTGCTCAGCGTCATGCGCCTCGAAGGTGCCCATGTGCTGGAAGCCGAGACGGGTGGCGAGCTTGAGGGAACGCTCGTTGGCCGTCTGGGTCACCACCAGGACCGGCTGGTCGGGCAGCTCGGCGGCGGCGGCCTGCAACACAGCTGTGGCGGCCTCGAACGCCAGCCCCACACCCCAACTACCGCGCCGGAGCAGGTAGGTCAGCTCCAGCCCCCCGCCTTCCTTGGTGACGTGTCCGGGAAGGTCGGCGGAGCGGCGGTCGAGTACGAGTGTGCCGATGAACCGGTCGGTTTTCTTGTCGGCGATGACGTAGGTACCGGGCTTGCCTGCAATAGCGGTGATGCCGTTCGCGTCGAAGTACTGTTCGACGACGCTACGGGGCCGTGGGCCGCCGAGGTGGGCACGGACCTGTGGATCGGTCTGGAGCTCGATGAGGCCGTCGATGTCGGCGTCGTGCGCTTTTCGCAGCCGGAGACGATCAGTGGTGATCTCACTGGCAGACAGTGTGGGTAATGCGTTCATGAGATCCATTGTCCCGGCTCATTGGATCGAGCCACCAGTCCGGATGCGGTGGCCAGCTCACCCTCGGGGATACGTGGTCGGGGCACTGCTGGTACCCGGGCGGTCAGGTCCAGGTCGAGACGGCTGTTCATGTCCAGTTCGAACCAGCCGTAGATCTCCTTATCTGGACACCTTCGAGTGACGCTTGAACCGGTGCCGTGGCGGTGGAGGTTCAGGTCTCGTTGGGCCATCCGAATGCAGGCTTGGGGAGGCCAGTGTGCGGTGGTCAAGGAACGCGACGGCGGTGTCGTACGCCGGGTGCGGTTGGTCGACGGTGACGGTGAACCGGTCGCAGCGGCCTCCCGGTTCCTGGATCACCTGGTCGACCGGGGGTTCTCGCCGCACACGATCTGTGCGTACGCGTACGACCTGCGGCGCCTATTCACCTTCCTCGCTGCTGAGGGCATGGACTGGCGCCAGTTCCGGGGCCCGGATGCCCTCCGGCTGCTGGCGTTCCTGAGGCGGGCGCCGTCACACCGGCCCGCCCAGCGGCTCGGCCTGACGGTCGTGGTCGGCGGTCCGGAGGCGCCGGGCAGCCTGCTCTCGCCGGCGACCGTGAACCGGATCCTGGCTGCCGTCTCCAGCTTCTACGACTGGGCGGTGGTCGCCGAGGAGTACGACGGCGATTCCCCGATGCAAAAGCGCCTCGACCCGGCACTCGCCCGGGTGCCGGACCGGCATCAGCCGTTCATGGGCCGCGCGAGCCGTCAGCAGCCGACACGCCGCACGGTGACGGTCAAGCAGCCGCGGCGACTGCCGCGCCCGCTCAACTCCCGTGCCAACCCCGGCGCTGAGGCAGACCCACACCGCCAACCCGCCGATTTCAGCGCCGATATGCATACATCCATTGAGGAATCCAGCACTGGAGCGCCTGACTTCCTGAAGTAGGCCGTGATGGCCTCCTCGTGCAGTGGTGCGCTCTTGGAGCGAAAGCCGGCCTGCTGCACCAGCGCACCGTGCGGCCGGGTCATCGAAGAATGAGTGCTGGCGAAGCCGTGTACACCCATTGCCGTGGCCACATCCTGAATGCGCCTAATACTGCACTGGGCGCTGTTGCAGCGGCAGCTGGCGGCGTAGCCGAGGACGGCTTCGGGGCAGGAGCGCAGACGGGAGGCAGCCCGCTATGGATCCAGGGGACGGCAGCGCGACGAGTGGGGGCGCCCCCGGCCTCCAAGTCCTTACAAGAATCTGACAGGCCCGGGAAACACACCTGCCAGGCGCGCCTCCCAAGCGACTCTGGTTTCGCGCGGCGTAGGGAAGCTGCCGCCGCGGAAAGGGCCCCGGAGCCTACTCCGGGGCGCGCCGCCGCCTTCATGCTGGCGCCAGCCGAATGTCACGGGTGACAGTGCAGTTGTATCGCCACGCGCGCGGTTATCAGGACAGGGCATCCTCACAGCTACTTGCCCCCGGTGGGCGAACGGCTCGTACCCGGGGCCTGGGTGAGTTCCAGGCCACGCAGTCCGGTCTCCTCCGCCGCCTGCCAGGACGCGATGGAGATCTGGTCCAACATGACCAGTCGAAGCAGCGCCATGGCGTTGGGCGGCCCCGCTGTCCTTCTCCGGTCGACCACGCGGTGAAGGTGCGAACGGACGTCACCGAGAGTGTCGACGAAATAGGCGGAGACGCCGAGCCGCATCACCTTCCAGGGATCGGCAGGCCGAGCGAAGGCGCCCGCTATGCGCTGGGCCACCCCGGCACCGCGCCGCGCGACGTCTACCCAGGAGTCGCAGTGCACCAGGATCAACGGGTCCAGGTGGTCGGCAAACCTGTCGATGGCCTACGCGTCGCAGCGCCGGATCGGCGGCGAACATGCTCGTCGGGAGGAGCGCGTTGGCCAGGCTGGACACCGTCTCCGGGGCTGCGTCGGCGGGCAGCGCGTCGATCACCGCGCCGACCAAGCGGTGCGCCGCCCGGACGTCACCCGGTGCAGCGCGGTGACGTGAGTCACGCACAGCCGGGGACCGGCCGTCGCGATGCTGGGCGTACTCGTCCCGCCCCCGCATGCCCGGCGGCACCGGCCCTGATCCGTGGGCGGCGCCCTGAGGAGAGATGGGTTGTATGGTGAGTAAGTCGGATGTAAAGAACTTCTAGGGTGTCAGGGGAAGAGGCGGTGCGTACGGCTCGTGCACCGGCCGACGAGGCCGTCGGCGCTCCGCGTTGTACCGGGACCCGTCCTCGTGAGGCACGGGGCCGGTGAGGGGTGCACGAACCCGCAGCCCGGCGGGGCACGGCGGTGACGGGGAGGCACAGGGCGGTCCCGGGCCGAAGCTGTCGGGGGCCCTGCTCGACATCGTCGACCAGGCGGTCGTCGTCTGCGACGCCTCCGGCGTGGTGCGCTGGTGCAACCGCCTGACCGGCGCCTATTTCCCGGGCCTGCGGCCGGGGAAGGTGCCGGACCCCGCGGCGGCCGGGCCCCTCGGGCAGGCGATCGCCGCCTCCGTGGCGTACTTCGACGGCGAGTTCCTCGGTCGTCGGCTGACCGGACGCAGGAGCACGGTGGAGGACTGTTCGATGTGGCTCGTCAGCGACGAGACCGGGGTCCGCCGCTGCGAGGCCGAGCTGCGCGCCGAACGGTCGCGGACGGCGTTCCTGAGCGAGGCGGGCCGACGACTGGGAGCGTCCTTGCACTACGGCCGCACGGCCCGAAGCGTGGTGGAACTCGCCGTGCCTGCCTTGGCCGACGCGGCGCTGCTCGTCCTGCCGCCGCGTGCAGGCCACGCGGACTGGTATCGCTGCTCGGCGCCGGGGACGGCGGCGGAGTCGGGGGCGTCGTCGGCGTCCTTCCTCGAGCGTGTGCCGCACCTGAGGCGGGCCCTGTCGGGCCTGTGGCCGCGGCCTGCCGCCTGCCCCCGGACGAGTTCGCCGCGCTCGGTGGGGCGCCGCCGAACCCGGGCAAGGGAGGAGGGGAGTCACTCGTGACGGCACTGCCGGGAAGCGAGGCCCCGGCGGGGGCCCTGGTTCTCTTCCGCTCGGCCGGAGCCGGTGGCTGGGACGCCGCCCTCGTGGACGATTTCGCCTTCCGGGCCGGTATGGCGCTGTCGACGGCTGCCCTCTACGCCCAGCAGGCCCACACTGCGGCCGTGCTCCAGTCGGGCCTCGACCCGGCACCCCTGCCCGACGTGCCGGGGGTGCGGTTGGGCGCCGCCTACCGCCCCGCCCCGGAGGCACTGGGCTTCGGCGGCGACTTCTACCAGGTGGAACCCGCGCGGGACGGCGGCGGGGGCGTGGAGTTCGTCCTGGGGGACGTCTGCGGCAAGGGCGTCGAGGCGGCCGTGCTCACCGGCCACGTCCGCCAGAGCCTGCGCACCCTGGCCCTTGTCGAATCCCGGCCGCTCCGTGTGCTCGACGTGCTCAACCAGACGCTGCTCGAGGCGGACTCGGGCCGGTTTGCAAGCCTGGTCATCGGCGCTGCCCGCCCGGGCGCCGGAGGCGCCCTGGACGTCGTGCTCGCTGGCGGCGGGCACCCGCCGCCGCTGGTGCTGCGGCGTGGTGGTGTCGTGGAGGCTGTGGACGTGGGCGGGATGCTGGTCGGGGCTCTGCCCGGCCCGGAATTCGGCCAAGCCGGAGTGCACCTGGCGCCCGACGAACTGATCCTGCTGTACAGCGACGGGGTCACCGAGGCGCGGGGCGGCCCCGAGGGTGCCGAGGAGTACGGAGCCGAGCGGCTCGCGCGCGACCTGGAGGGTTGCGCGGGGATGCCCGCCGGCGCGGTCGCCGAGCGGGTCGAACTGCGTGTCGCCGACTGGCTGGCCGGACGGGCCCACGACGACATCGCGGTGCTGGCCCTGCAGGCCTCGCCCGGTTCGTCCGGCACCGCCGGAGCCCTGCGGTGACCGGCGCGTCCGTCGTGCCGCCGGGCCTCCGCGCCGCCTTCGACGACCACCTCGCCCACGCCGACGACACCGGGGCCACCGCGCTCGCCCTGGACCTGCTGCGATCCGGTGCCTCGGCGGAGGAGATTCTGCTACGTCTGATCGCCCCGGCACAGGCCGCTGTCGGCGCCCGGTGGGTGTCCACGGAGTGGAGCGTGGCCCGGGAGCACGCCGCCACCCATGTGAGCGAGCGCGCGGTGAGCGCCGTGGCCGCCGCGGCCTCCGCGTCGCGGCCTCGGACCTCTGCGCCGGGCCGCCGTGTCCTGTGCGCGTGCGTCGAGGGGGAGCGCCACACCCTGCCCGCACGGATCACCGCCGAGGTGCTGCGGCTGCGCGGCTTCGACCTGACGTTCCTGGGCGCCAACGTCCTCGTCCCGCGCCTCGTGTCGCACGTGCACCGGCAGGGGCCCGACCTGGTGGCTCTGTCATGCATGATCCCCGTGCGTCTGCCTGCCGCACACCGCCTCATCGACTGCTGTCGGCGTGCCGGGGTGCCGGTGCTCGCGGGCGGGGCGGGTTTCGGCCCCGCAGGCGTCTGGGCCCGCACGCTCGGAGCCGACCTGTACGCGCCCGATCCGGCCACCGCCGCTGACATGCTCGCCGTGCGGTGGCCGGACCGCCCACGCGAGACGGCGCCCCTGGAGCACTTGGCCGACGAAGAGTACTCCCGGATCGTCCGGCAGCGGACCGAGCTGCTGCGACGGCTACTCGCCCGACTGCGCGAGCGGTACCCGCGGCTGTGCGACCCCGGCGCGGAGCATGCCGAGGCAGTACTGGAGGATCTCGGCCGTATCCCGGACGTCCTGGCCGCGGCGAACTACGTCGATGATCCACGGGTCCTCACCGACTATCTTTCCTTCGGCGTGGCGTTCCTCCACGCCCGCGGGATGCCCACCTCCGCTCTTGGCTTGGCCCTGGGGATACTGTCCGGTCCGCTCGGTGACCTTCCGCGGGCGTCCGCGCACCTGGACGCCGGGCGACGCTGGCTGGCGGCAGCGGGCCAGGCCGTCCCACCGGAGTGACGGCGGCACGGGACGACGCCCCGCGCCCCGTGTCGCGCGGTTGCGCTGAGCCGAGCGGGCCGTCTGCCCGTAGCGGCGACGGTCCCCTGACGCGGCCCGGAAACCCCGGATCGAAGCCCGGCGAGGACGGACGGCATCAACAAGGTCATGACCTGCCGCGTCCGGGCGGGGTCGGAGTCGAGCCGAGTCGGCCGAGCCACCACTTCGAGCGGCCCACGGCCGGCCCTATAGTCGGCCGCATGAGCCGTTGGGAGAAGATGACTGGGGGAAGATCGGGGCAGGACTACGCCGCACGGTTCGCGGCCCTGGCCCGTGCCGGGAAGGACCTGCACGGGGAGGCGCGGTTCTGCGCGGCGCTCGTGCCTGCAGGAGCGCGGGTGCTGGACGCCGGGTGCGGTACCGGACGGGTCATGATCCGGCTGACGGAGCTCGGGTACGACTGCGTCGGGGTGGATCTTGACGCCTCGATGCTGGCAGTGGGGCAGCGGCAGGCACCGGAACTGTCTTGGTACCAGGCCGATCTCGCCGGGTTCGAGCCGGGCCGGCTCGGCATCGCGGGGGACTTCGATCTCGTGGTCGCGGCGGGCAACGTGTTCCCGTTGCTCGCCCCCGGCACCGAGGCCACGGTGGTCGAGCGCCTGGCCGTGGCCCTGCGCCCGGGCGGTGTGATGGTCGCTGGCTTCGGCTTGGACGAAGCCCATTTGCCCGTGCCGCCCGGCATCACGCTGCGCGAGTACGACGAGTACTGCGCCGCGGCCGGCCTCACCCTCGTCGACCGATACGCCACCTGGGACGCCGACCCCTACGTCGGCGGCGGCTATGCCGTCAGTGTCCACCGTCGGTGAGGCCGTACGGGACATCTCGATCAGCGCCGGGGCGTGCGGACAGGGCCATCGGCCGCAGCGGGATCGGGGTCTGTCCGGCCGGCTGGTGCGACGCTGTCATGACCGGGTCTCCCCCTCGGCCGTCGTGGGTGAAATCCGGTGGGCACCGCGGTGTGCGTCGACGCAGGATGACGCGCGGTTCCGAGTGGGGGTGTTCCGTGAGCCTTCGTCCGAAGTCAGTTTGAGTTGGTTTCGGGGGCGGCCGGTGCCGGCGGGACGAGGGTGAACAGGCCGGGTTCGGATTCGGTGAGGATGCCGCGGTTGACCAGGCGTTTCAGGCGGTGCGCAGGTAGCCGTAGCCGACGCCGGAACGCTTCCTTCGGCCGGCTTGCCGGCCAAGGCCTTGTGGCCGCCGCCGTCGGGGATGTTGGTTCTGTCGACGATCTTGTGATCCGGACGCTTGAGCGAGTCGTGTCAGCTGTTCGCGATCATGTATGGCGTGCTCTCGTGATGTGCTCTTGGAGTTGTTTCCGTACCTGTCGCGTTGCTGATCGAGGGGGTTCAGCGGCGGCCGGACAAGGTGGTACTGAGAACGCGGGTGCGAGCGACGACCGCGTCCTGCCGGTGTGGCCAAGGCTCGGTACGGGTGCACGGCCGGTACGTACGCCAGCTGCGCGATGTCGCCGTGGGCGGGCTCGGCGTGCTTTGTCATGTACGACCGCCGACAGGGAGGCTGCGGTCGGCGAGTTCTGAAGCGCTGTGGCTTGTCAGGACGTTTGGCGCCGCAGGAAGCGGTAGCCGCCGCTGTGGGCAGTCACTGCGTAGGTGTGCTCGGTGATTTCCACTCCGGCGGAGCGCATGCGGTCCAGCATCTGCCGCTCCACAGCTTCGCCCATGCTCGGGGGAATGCTGTTCGGGGCTTCGCCGAGAAGCCACCCCTCGGCGCCGAGTGTATTGAACAGAGCGAGGTCGCCGTCAGCCATGTCGAAGAGTTCGAACCCTGCTGCAGTGACCAGGACCGCGAAGGTGAAAGTGCGCTTGCTTCCGCTCGATACGGGCCGCGGCCTACCACCTCGCTCATCGGCGGTGACGCTGTACCAGTAGGACAGATGGGCGTATTCCCAGGTCGGCATTGCTCCCCCTGTTGCGACTGCGCCATGGTATCGGGAGTGTCTACCGACTCGGGGGCCTTGCGGGAGATCCTGCGGCGGGCGGCGGCCTATTTCGCGAAGGAGATGAAGTGAAGACCCGCCGCTGGGACTTCGTCTCCGCCTACGCCGAGACCTTCGGTGGTCAGCGGATATGCCGGGTTCTTCAGGTCTCGCGCTCCGGTTACTATCGGTGGATCCGGTGCGAAGGCCCGAATGGAGCGGCAGGTCGCCGACGACACCCTGGTCGCAGAGATCCGCGAGGTCCACACCACGCACAAGGGCACCTACGGAGTGAGGCGCGTCCATGCAGAGCTGCGGGGCTTTGGGCACACCGTCAACGCAAGCGTGTCGAGCGGTTGATGCGCCTCCACCGGATCGAGGGCCGCCACCTGCGTCGGCGCAAGCGCACTACTGTCCCGGACCGGCTCGCACCGCCCGCCCCGGACCTCGTCCAACGCGACTTCACCGCCGGGCATCTGAACGAGAAGTGGTGCGGCGACATCACATATGTGCAGGTTGGTGGCTCGTGGCTGTATCTCGCGTGCGTCCTGGACATCTGCTCACGCCGGGTACTCGGCTACTCGATGGCCTCCCACATGCGGGCGGAACTCCGGGGGACAGCGCTCCAAGTTCGCCGTCTGGTTACTGTGCTGTGGCTTTGCGCTCCCCGCGGGACCGCAACCACGGGACCAGGTGCCAGGAGGTCACCACCGCTGCGGACGTCACCGCTGTGGTCAACCAGCCCCTGTAGACGTCCGCGAGGCCGGTGACGAAGCGCATGAAGACGGTGAACACAGCCCAAACCACCAGCCAGCGAGCCACCTTGACCATTCGTCCCTGTCGTCGCATGGCGCGAGCATATCCGCGGGGCTGAAGGGGAACAGACGAAGGGTCGTCAGCCCGGCACGATGGTCACGGCGGATAGCCGCGTACAGCTCGGTCCCCGACTTCGACGTCATCGGCGGCCCCCAGCGGTATGGAGCACCCTCATGCTCCCACCGCAAGCCCCCAGGTGTTGCTGGAACTCATCAACACCGTTCCCCACGAACTCCGGGTGTTGCCCGCGCTGAACGACAACCGTTGCTGAAACTCGCCCACATACTCAGCGTGTTCCCTGGCGCGGCAACGAGGCGGTGAACCGCTGGTCCGACGTGGCCTGAGGACGCGCTGGCCGGGGCGAGGGGGAGAGCCTCGTGCCCGTACGATGGCCGGTGTGACCACTCGCCGCATCCTTGGGGTCGGCCCGGAGGCCGCGCACGGCATCCGGGCCCCGCAGGCCGACTTGCTCGCCTCTCTTCCGTCAGCCCGTCTCCCCGACCTTGACGAATTGAGGGCCCGGGGTGTTCTCGGCAATCACCCGGCGGTGTCCCCGGCCCCGCGGCGGACCCTGGGAGCCGGCTGCCGCACCGACGAGGACACGCCGTCCCGCCGTTCTTCCTGAGGCTCCCTCAACAGCGGAGGGTCGGAAACTTCCCACCGTCGGGGGCGGGTAAGACCGAAGAGGCCCCAGACGGTGGGTGCATCCCGGCTGGGGCCTCTTTGTGTCCGGCGCTTACAGGGGGCGGATGTTCTCCGCCTGTGGGCCCTTCTGGCCCTGCGTGATGTCGAACTCGACCTTCTGGCCTTCCTGGAGCTCGCGGAAGCCCTGGGTGGCGATGTTCGAGTAGTGGGCGAAGACGTCGGGGCCGCCGCCTTCCTGCTCGATGAAGCCGAAGCCCTTTTCCGCGTTGAACCACTTCACAGTGCCCTTGGCCATGTGTCTGTCTCCTTCGAGGGGACTCGTGTCGGGTCCGGCACCGTGCGGGATCCGGAGGTGATCGCCCTGGTCCGGAGAGGCGTTGAACAGCAAAAACGCCCGCGATTGCGATCACGGGCGAACGGGACTTCGGAACCACGACTGCTGATCATGACGTTACACCGGCTGGTGGCGCTCGGCCACAAAGAACCGCGAAGGCGACGCGGCTCGGGGGGCGACCTGCCGCCACTGACAGCCGTCTCCCGAATGCGCCTCACCTGCCGCTGAGTGAGACTTAGGCTATGGCTGAGCGTCGCGTGATCGTGCTCCCGCCCGGCGAGGGTGGTGGCCGGCGTGTCCAGGTCGACAGCGAGACGCTCGGCACCGCGTACAGGCTGCACGATCTGGCGGTGTTCCTGGAGTGTGCCGGCCTGGAGGGGTTGGTCGAGGTGGACGCGGCGAGCTCGCCGCTGATCGAGTGGCACGGCGGCGGCCCGGAGGTGTGGGAGCACTGAGCGCTACGCTGTGGCGCTGGTGGCCGTCCTCCCCCGTTCGGCCCACAGCGGTCGCTGTCGCACGTGGGCGCGGGTTCGTTGGCCAGGGGCCCCGACTGTCTGTGGTTACGCGCTGGGTGTGCCGTCTTCGAGGTAGAGGGTGGTGTGTTGGGTGCGGGCGTGGACGCTGTGGTGGATCCGGCGGGCGAGGAGTGGGATGACCCGGTCGCCGATGTCGTGCGGGGGTACGAGTGCGTAGGCGCGGAGTTCGTCGGGCTGCAGTTGGATGGTGGCGAGTTGCTCGTCGGTGAGGTGTCCGCCGTCGTAGATGAGGACGATGCCTTCGCTGCGGTCGGGCCGGGGCGGGGTCCAGTCGATGGCGAGGAACCGGCCGGGCGGCAGGTCGAGGCCGAGTTCCTCTTTGATTTCGCGGTGGGCGCCGGCGCGGGGGGATTCGTCGGTCTCGACGGCTCCTCCGGGGATGTCCCAGGGGTTTTGTAGATGGGGTCGACGAGCATGACGTGGTCCTGGTTGTCGAAGAAGAGGACGCCGGCGGCGACGCGTTTGCGGGGCAGGGTCCGGTCGTAGTTGCTGTTCGGGCTGGCCACGGGGGGAGGCTAGCAACCGGTTCGGCCTGGTGGGGGCTGTTGGGGTTGTGGGCCGGCGCCCGGTCTGCGATGCGGGTGGCATGGGCGCCGGCCTTCGAAGGCCCGGGCCGGCGGGGACTGCTTGGCCGGACGAGGCCAGGGTAGCCCGCGGCCTCCCCGAACCGATAGAGACATGGTTAGAGTTTTCTCCAAGCAGGTGGGAAAAGGGGGCGGGGATGATCCGGGCCGGGCGTGTGGGGTTGGTGCAGACGGTGGCTGACCTGGCGGTGGCGCTTGGGGTGTCGGTCCAGACGCTGCGGAACACGAAGCCGTACGCCGTGCCCGGTTTCCCCCCGCCGGTGAGTTCTTCCGGGGCGCAGAAGCTGTTGTGGGACGGGGAGCAGACGGCTGCCTATTTCGCGGGCCGCTCGGTGCCGGCGCTGTCCGGGGGCGAGTCGGGTGACGATCTCCTGGACCGTCATGAGGCTGCGGCCGAGTGCGGGGTGGGGGTGGGCACGTGAACTCCTACAAGAACGATCCCGCGGTGGCCGGGCACCTCGTGATGGTGGGGGGAGTGGAGCACTGGCCCTGCAGTGCCGTGTGCGCGTACCGGGACGGGCGTCCGGGGCGGGGCTCGGCGCGGGCGGGAGGCCGGCCCAGGGGCAGCGGGGACCGCGTGCCCAGGGAGCAGCTGCAGCGTTACGTTGCCGAGCTGCTGGATGCGGAGCCGGCCGTCACCGCGGCCGCCGTGGTCGAGGAGTCCGGCGTCGCCATGACGACGGCGATGGCCGCCCTCGCGGCTGTGCGGGGCCGGCGGATCGCCGACCTGATCGAGGAAGAGCCCCAGCTGTCCCCCGTGCAGGCGGCCCAACGCCTTGGTTACCCGCCCATCACCCACCGCCGCGCGCTGGCCGCGGCCCGCTCCGAGCAGCGGATCCGCGAGGCGCACCCCTACGTCCGCAGCGTGGCGCAGGCCTTGGCCCATGCCGGGCTGGCGGAGCCGGACGAACCGGAAGTGGTGGAACTGCCCACCGGTGCCCTCGCGGCCGCGATCCGACTGACGCCGGGCCAGGAAGCGCCGGCAGCAGTGTGGGACGAACGCTTCGGCTGGCGTACGTCCGGCAGCCGACGCCACCCCTTCGACAAGGACACCGGGGCGCGCCCGCAGGGCCACGGCATCCGCTACCTCATCGACCAGGCGCGCCCCGCCCCGTCCGCAGTCCTGGCCGCACTGCGCGGCTGAACCCGCTCCCTGCCCCGGAGCGCAGCCTGCGGCCTTTTGTGCCTTGCCGCCCCCACCTCGGGCCACGCTACCTGTCCCGCTCGTGCATCGCCTCAAGGGCCCGAGCCGGGCGCAGCAAGGCACAAAAGGCCGCAGGCCAGGGCGCGCCCGAGTGGGGGCGCAGCAACCCCAATTTTTCCCGTCGGGGTCGGGGCGTGGCGCCGTCCGTGCCCGCCACAGGGCCCGGGTCCGCTGCGCTCCCCTCGGGCCACGCACGCGCACCCGGACCCGTCCGCTTCGCGGCCGTTTCCGGGGCGAGCGCTTTGCGCTCTTGCGCGCTGCGGGATGCGGCAGCCGGGGCCGCTCCGCTGCGCTTGGGGGCCCCTTGCTTCGCGCTGCCGCATCCCTTGCCTCTGACGCGTTGCGCCAGAGGTGTGGCGGCACGGACGGCGCCATGCCCCGTCCCCGACGGGAAAAACCCGCTCTGAGCTGGGGAGACTCGTCAATTCCCTGTCCTGAAACCACTGTTCACGGTAGATAGGGATAGTTAGTTGTCTTGTTGTTCGGCGGTGGCAGTCGGCCAGCGATTCGAAGGCCCGAAACGAAGCACAGAAGGGGACCCAAGTGAACAACCCCAACGCCCGCCTCGACACCAGCGACTGGACCCGGCTCGAAGCCGCCGGACTCATCCAGATCGGCACCGGCTGCCGGATCAGCCCGCTCGCCCGGTTCGAGCCCCAGGACGAGACAGACCAGATCCGCCCGATCACCATCGCCGACAACGTCCGCATCGGCGCCGGGGCCGTCATCCACGGCGGCACCCGCATCGCCACCGGCGTCCGCGTGGAGGACAATGTCACCATCGGCCAGCCGGAAGAGGGCTACGCCGTCGGCCGCACCTACACCGGCACCGGCGCCACCACCCTCGCCGAAGGCACCGCGCTGCGCTCCGGCGCCATCCTCTACGCCGGTGTCTCCATCGGCGCCGAGACCACCATCGGCCACCGGACCCTCATCCGCAGCCACACCACCATGGCGCGCACTGCAACCTCGGACACGGACTGGTCATCGAGCGCGCCTGCACCTTCGGGAACTGGGTCCGGTGCTCGCCCCTGTCCCACATCACCTCGTGCGTCATCGCCGAAGACCGGGTGTTCCTCGGCGCGGGGATCCGCACCATCAACGACCAGCACCTGATCTGGCAGGACACCGAGGGCCGCGAACCAGACCTGATCCCGCGCCGGTTCGAGTTCGGCGCCCGTGCCCTCGACGATGAGGAGTTCATACCGTCGTGCTCCAGCCAGGCTTGCGGGGGGTCATCCTCGGGTGGACCCGGTCCCACGCCTGCGCTTCGGCCTTCCGCCCTCCCCCGCGTCCCCCGTTATGTTCTTCGCGGTCCTGCAAGAGGGCCGCTGGCCTCCGGGCCCGGCATGACTGTTCCCCCCTGTCGAACGGATGACCTGGGGGGTGGTGTCACCGGGCCCGAGGGGTGCCGTTGGAGACGCTGATGAGAGGTCCGACTACCGCCTGGCCTGGCGCAATGCCCGGCCGCTTGCAGGCGGCAGGTCTGCATAACGTGGATGCGCGCGTACGGCGCCGACTCCCCGGCCAGCACCGCACCGAAGCAGTTGGGAGCACGATGTTCGACATCGGCGATGTGGGCGTCTTCCTCGGCCTGGACGTCGGCAAGACCGCTCACCACGGCCACGGGCTCACCCCGGCCGACAAGAAGGTCTTCGACAAGCAGCTGCCCAACAGCGAGCCGAAGCTGCGGGCCGTCTTCGACAAACTGGCCGCCAAGTTCGGCACCGTGCTCGTCATCGTCGACCAGCCCGCCTCCATCGGCGCCCTCCCGCTCACCGTCGCCCGCGACGCCGGCTGCAAGGTCGCCTACCTGCCCGGACTCGCGATGCGGCGGATCGCCGATCTCTACCCGGGCGAAGCGAAGACCGACGCGAAGGACGCCGCGGTCATCGCGGACGCCGCCCGCACCATGCCACACACCCTGCGCTCGCTCGAGCTCACCGACGAGATCACCGCCGAACTGACCGTGCTGGTCGGCTTCGACCAGGACCTCGCGGCTGAGGCCACCCGCACCAGTAACCGGATACGCGGCCTGCTCACCCAGTTCCACCCCTCGCTGGAACGCGTCCTCGGCCCCCGGCTGGACCACCCCGCCGCCACCTGGCTGCTGGAACGCTACGGATCCCCGGCTGCCCTGCGGAAAGCCGGCCGCCGCAGGCTCATCGAAGTGATCCGGCCCAAGGCCCCTCGCATGGCCGCTCGCCTGATCGACGACATCTTCGACGCGCTCGACGAACAGACCGTCGTCGTTCCGGGGACCGGCACCCTCGACGTCGTCATCCCCTCCCTGGCCCGGTCCCTGGCCGCCGTCCACGAACAACGTCGGGCTCTGGAAGCCCAGATCAAAGCCCTGCTGGAGGACCACCCTCTTTCCCAGGTCCTGACCTAATGGGCAGCAGTTGGAGCCGGAGAAGCCTCGTCCTGACCCAGGTGGATGAACCCTGAAATCGAGAGTGGCTCGATGGTTCTGACTCCGATCGATGGCGGGAGGGACGGGTTGTACTCGTCGTGGGTTCCCGGGGCCAGGACCCCTTGAATGCAGAGTCGAGCCGCCGCTTCTCCCGCCGTCCCGGTCACGTTGCCGGACACCGGCGTCAGCACGATGCCCTCCGTTGATCCGGGCTTGAGCCCCTGAAAAAGACCGGCGGGTGCTGGCGCTCGTGGTCGGCAACGTGACCGATCACATGATCAGACCGTTGACGTTCATGGTCCGAGCCGCTCGCAGGGATCACCTCTGACCTGTTCAGGAGCCATCGAGCTCTTCTCAAGACTGAGGACCCTGCAGGTCGCTGGGGTCACGAACGGCTAATCGGATGACGGGCCATCGAGCCCTGCCATTAGGGAGACGCGTGCCCCGCACGGCTGTGACCAGCCAAAATACGCGACTCACCCGAGAGGACGTGAACCGTATTGAGCGTGTTCTGCGGCATCGACTGGGCCAGCGACCACCACGACGTCGTCCTGGTCGACAACGCCGGATCCTTACTGGACAAGGCCCGTATCGACGACAACGCCGACGGCCTGGCCCACCTCCTGCAGATGCTTACCGAGCACGGCGACAGCGCCGAAGCTCCCATTCCGGTGGCCATCGAGACCTCCCGCGGGCTGCTGGTCGCCTGCCTGCGCGCGACCGGCCGCCCCATCTACGCGATCAACCCGCTGGCCGCAGCACGCTACCGCGACCGGCATGCGGTCTCCCGCAAGAAGTCCGACCACCTCGACGCCGTGGTACTCGCGAACATCCTGCGCACCGACGCCGCCGCCCACCGCCAGCTGCTACCGACTCCGAGCTCGCCCAGGCAATCGCGGTCCTCGCCCGCGCTCAGCAGGACGCCGTGTGGGACCGCACCCAGGCCGCCAACAAGCTCACCTCGCACCTCCGCGCGTACTTCCCCGGCTTCCTCGCCTCCGTCGGCGTGCGCCGCGAGGGCGTCTGCCACCCCATCGCCCGCGTCCTGCTTGCGGCCGCCCCCACCCCCGGCCAGGCCGCCCAGCTGACCCGCGCCCAGTTGCGGTCGTTGCTGAAGAAGGCCGGTCGCAAGAACACCATCGATGCAGAGGCAGAGCGTCTCCAGACCGCGCTGCGCGCCCCGCAGATGCGCCAGCTCCCGCTGGTCGAAGAGGCCATGGGCCGCCAGACCCTCGCCCTGCTGCGGCAGCTGGATGCCGCCTGCGCCAGCGCCGACGACCTCGCCGAGGCCGCGATGGAGTCTTTTAAGCAGCACCCGGACGCCGAGATCATCACCGGCTTCCCAGGGCTCAGCGCGCTCAGCGGCGCCCGGGTGTTCGCCGAGATCGGCGACGACCGATCCCGCTTCGCCGACGCGAAAAGCCTCAAGGCTTACGCCGGTTCGGCCCCGATCACCAGGGCCTCCGGCAAGAGCGTGGCCGTCCTTGCCCGCCGGGTCAAGAACCAGCGACTGGTGTCCGCGTACAAGCGATCGTGCACCACCTCGTACGGATGAGAGTGCACCAAAGCTGATGCGGTGACGGATGGGTGCCGGGAGTCTTCTGTCGTCGGTTTCGGGGCGGCAGAGGGGCGGCTGAGGTGGTCTTGGACCCGCATCGCTGGCTGGAGTTGAGGCGGTTCCGCGGTCTGTACGAGTCCGGTGCGATGAGCCTGCGGGAGATCGCGAAGGAGACCGGGCTGAACCGCCGCACGGTCACGAAGTACTTGTCGGGCGAGGCTCCCGTCGCGCCACCGACACGGACGGCCGATGGCCGGCAGCAGCGACGGGCGGTCGACGAGGTGGCCCCGCTCATCGACGCGATGCTCAGGTCGGAGGTCCTGCTGAAGGCATCGGTGATCCACGAGCGCCTGGCGTCGGAGTACGGGGTCACCATCAACTACCAGCGGGTCAAGATCTACCTTCAGGAGGCCCGGCCCCGGATCGCCGAGGAGCTCGGTATCAGCCCGGGCGAACTGGCCGGCCTGCACCGGCGTTTCGAGGTGATCCCGGGCGCCCAGGCCCAAGTGGACTGGGGGGATGAGGGCCAGGTCCTCGCCCATGTCGGGATCCCGAAGGTCTACTCGTTCCACATGACGCTGTCGTACTCGCGTGATCCGTTCTGCTGCTTCACCACCAGCCAGGACCTGGCGAGCTTCTTCGACTGCCACCGCCAGGCGTTCGCGCACTTCGGCGGGGTGCCGATGACGATCGTCTACGACCGCACCAAGACCGTCGTGCGCCGGCACGTCGCGCCGGGCGAGGCGGTCCCGCTGCACCCGGAAGCCGTCGCGTTCGCCGGGCACTACGACTTCGACATCGACGTCCTGGCCGCCTACCGACCCCAAGGCAAGGGCCGGGTCGAGCGGCAAGTCTTGATCGTCCGCGACCATGTGCTGGCCGGACGGGCTTTCTCCTCGATCGAGGAAATGAACGCCGCGTTCTCGGCCTGGGTGCCGCTGCGGAGGGCGAAGGTGCACGGCACCCACGGCGAGATCATCGGACACCGGGCAGTGCGGGATCACGTGGCCCTGCGGCCGCTGCCGCCGACTCCCTATGTGGGGCCCAGCGGCATCTGCGGCACGTCGGGAAGGACTGCCTGGTCGCCTTCGACGCGAACCTCTACTCGGTCCCCGCCCGCAAGGTCCGCCCACGCCAGCTGATCGAGATCCGGGCGACCAAGTCGCAGGTCACCCTGCACTCCACCGTCCCCGGCGCCGACGGGGAAACTCTGCTGGCCGCCCATCCAAGGGCAGTCGGCCGCGGCGCCCGGATCGTGGATGAGAGGCACTGGGACGGCCTGCCCACCGGCGCCGGGCGTCGTGTCACCACCGGCGATGTCGTGCCCCCGCCCCGCCGTAACCAGCCTCTGGGACCCGAGGCCGGGCCGCTGCAAGCCCTGCTGAACCGGGCCGCCGCCGCAAGCGTCGAGGTCGGCCGTCGCCCGCTGTCCGTCTACGACGAACTCACCGGCACCCGCCCGTTCACCACCAACCGAGCGACAAAGGAACCCTCTTGAGCCAGCTGACCGGCAACCGCATCCGCACCACGGCTACGGCAAGCTCGGCCTGCCCCATCTCGCGGAAACCATCAATGAGTTCACCCGCCGGGCCGACGAGGCGAAAATGGGCTACCTCGACTTCCTCGACCTGGTCCTGTCCGAGGAACTCGCGGTCCGTGAGGACCGCCGCTTTCGCAGCGGACTGCGGACGTCGAAGCTGCCGCACCACAAGACGCTCGACGAGTACGATTTCTCCTTCCAGCCCGACCTCGACCCTCGCAAGGTCAAAGACCTCGCCACCCTCTCGTTCGTCGAGGCCAAGGCCAACGCCGCTCTGCTGGGTCCGCCGGGGGTCGGCAAGACGCATATCGCCGTCGCCCTCGCCGTCGCGGCCTGCCGGGCCGGTTACTCGATCTACTTCACGACCCTCGACGACATGGTCCGCAACCTCAAGACCGCCGAGGCCGCCGGACGGCTGGTCAACAAGCTGGGCACCTACCTGCGGCCCAGCGTCCTCGTGGTTGATGAGGTCGGCTACCAGCCCCTCGAACGCGCCGAGGCGAACCTGGTCTTCCAGGTGATCTCCAAGCGTTACGAGAGGGGTTCCATCATCCTGACCTCGAACAAGACCTTCGGAGAATGGGGACAGGTGTTCGGAGATGAGGTTCTCGCCACCGCGATCCTCGACCGTCTCCTGCACCACTGCGAGGTCGTCTCCATCAACGGCAACAGCTACCGGCTGAAGAACCGTCTTCAAGCTATCGAGCGCGACACCGACGTGGCCTGAGCAGTGGTGCACAGATCTCTGTACTTGGTGGTGCACTCAGGCGAGTACGGGGACAACTGGCCGGTGTCGGCTACGTGTGGGCCTTCGCCGCCATGGCCCACTCAGACGGCGCCAGAGCCCACTACGACCGCCGCCGCAAGGCCGGAGACCGCCACACCGCCGCTCAGCGCAACCTTTTCAACCGCATGCTCGGCTGCCTCCACCACTGCCTCACCCACCGCGTCCACTACAGCGAAACGGTGGCCTTCGCCGCCCCATCAGACACTCAACTAGCGGATGCCGCTTGACAGTTCTTCCGCATCGGATGTCTCGATGCCGGGGGTCGCGGTCAGGACCGCCGCAGTCCTGCTGGTCACCGTCGGCGACGGCACCAGCTTCCCCAGCGCCGCCCACCTCGCCTCCTACGCCGGACTCGCCCCCGCCACCAAATCGTCGGGAACCTCGATCCACGGCGAACACGCACCCAGAAGCGGAAACCGGCAGCTCAAACGGGCCATGTTCCTCTCGGCGTTCGCCGCCCTGCATGATCCCGCCTCCCGCACCTACTACGACAAATGCCGTGATCGGGGCAAGACCCACACCCAGGCCCTCCTCCGCCTCGCCCGCCACCGCATCAGCGTGCTCTTCGCGATGCTCCGCGACGGCACCTTCTACGAACCACGCAGCTCCGAAGCAGCCACCACATGACCACTCAGCCTTGACGAAGGACATAGAGGCACCCCCCGGATCAGGCTGCCCCCAGCTTCTACCGAACCGCTGCGACGGCCGGGCGGTGGCGGTCTGGCACCACCACTCGGTCACACAGAACTTCGTGGCGCACCCATGCAGCGTTTGAAGACATCGCGCTCCATCTCCAGCTCCCGGACCCCATCTCCCGCCGCAGCCGCTCCAGTTCAGCGAGTCCGGTATCCCGCAGCCAGCCACCCGAGACGGCCGGGGTCGCGGGACGGTCGGAGGAGGCCGAGCCGTTGCGGCGCCACCGCGAGACCCAGCTGTGCAGCGTGCCGGGATGGACACCGAGTTCCTCGGCGACCTCCGGAATCGGCTTCTCCGTCCCGATCACGATGTGTACGGCACCCTCACGGAACTCCGAGTCGTACGTTCGCTGTTTGGATCCCATGAATTCCAACTTCCCGTGCAATCACGGACTCCACGCTACGAGGCAAGGGCCAGTATGACCTGGTAGCACCGCCGGTAACGGATGAGGGCCGGCCCATGTCCGATCTCAGCGAGGTGTAGTCAGTCCGGTGGTGCGGTGCGAGGTGCAGCCGCCAATTGGAGGGTGAAGAGCGCGCCGCCGTCAGGGTGGTTCGCGGCCCGGATGGTACCGCCGCACTGGTGGACGATCTGCTGCGCGATGGCGAGGCCGAGCCCGGAGCCGGTCACCGCCCGGGCGTCGACGGCGCGGTAGAAGCGGTCGAAGACATGCGGAAGATCGGCCGGGTCGATGCCCGGCCCGTGATCGCGTACGTCGATCCGGCCAGGACGGACGGTGACCTCGATCGGGGTGCCGCGGGGGGTGAACTTGACGGCGTTGTCAAGGAGGTTGCCGACGGCGCGCAGCAGTTGCCCCGGCTTGGCCACGACCCTGGCTGGGGTGGCATCGACGACGATGCGCCGGTCGCTGCGACGCCGGGCCCGCTCGGCCGCGCGTTCGACGAGGTCAGCCAGGTCGACGTGCTGCTCGTCCTCATCCTCGTACTGGTCGACAGCGAGGGCGACGAGCTCGTCCACGAGGGCGGACAACTCCCTCAGTTCGCTGTCGAGGTCGCTCAGGACGCGATCACGCAGACCTTCGTTGAGCTCGGGGTAGTGTCGCAGCGTGTCCACGTTGGAGCGAACGCTGGTCAGCGGTGTCCGCAGCTCATGGCCGGCATTCTGGACGAGTTCTTGCTGCTGTTCACGGGAGCGGGTGAGGGCACCGAGCATCTCCGCGAAGGCGCGCGCCAGTCGGCCGACCTCATCGCGCCGACCGGTCGGCACGTCGATGCCCAGGTCACCCGTTGTCGCGATCGCCTCGGCCGTGGAGGTGAGCCGTGTCACCGGTCTACTGGTCCAACGGGCGATGAGCACGCCCGCCCCGGCCGCCAGCACGATGATCGCAAGACCGGCCGTCGCCGAGCGAGCCCGCACCGAGGCGAGAACACTGTGCGTCTCGGCCAGGCTCCGGGCGATCCGCAGTTCCGACCCGGCGAGTTCGATGACCATGACACGGTAGTCATGCCCGCCCGCGGTCTCGGTCCAGGGACCCCGCAATCCGCCGCTCGCGTCCACACCCGCGGCAGGCTGCCTCAGCCGGACGCCCTCGCTGCCGAACAACGAGGTGACCTGTCCGTCCGGATGGACGCACTCCACAATGTCGGGCACACCGACGACGGGTGGCAGGCTGGCGATGCCGACCCCGCCGGCATCCTCGGACCGGCCGCCGGGGCAGATCGCGCTGTCGGTCGCGCCGGACGTGACCGCTGCCGCGAAGCCCTTCAGGCCGGTGTCGACCGCCTCGTAGAGGCGCCGCTCGGTGACCTCGTAGTTGACCCAGCCGGCCGCCACAACGGACAGTGCGGTGAGCGCGGCGAGGGCGAGAGCGAGGCGCGCGCGCAGGTTCACGGTTCCCGCAAGGTGTAGCCGACGCCGCGAACGGTGTGGATGAGGCGGGGCATGCCGTCGGCTTCGAGCTTGCGCCGCAGGTACCCGACGTAGACGGCGAGAGCCTTCGAATTGGGGCCGAAGTCGTAGTCCCATATCCGGCTGTAGATGGTCGAACGGCTGAGCACCACACCGGCTTTGTGGACCAGCAACTGAAGCAGGTCGAACTCGGTCTTGCTCAGCTCCAGTTCGCGCTCCCCCCGCCAGGCCCGCCTCGCCGCCTCATCCACGCGCAGGTCCGCCACGCGCAACTCGCGCTCCGGCTCGTCGTAGCGGGCTCGGCGCAGCAGCGCACGGACCCGCGCCAGCAGTTCTTCCAGGTCGAACGGCTTGGGCAGGTAGTCGTCCGCACCGGCGTCCAGACCGGAGACACGATCCGGCACATCCGTACGGGCGGTCAGGATCAAGATAGGTGTCCGGTCGTCACGCGCCCGCATCCGCCGACAGACGGTGAGCCCGCCGACACGCGGCATCATGACGTCGAG
This sequence comes from Streptomyces sp. HUAS 15-9, assembly GCF_025642155.1. Taxonomy (NCBI): domain Bacteria; kingdom Bacillati; phylum Actinomycetota; class Actinomycetes; order Kitasatosporales; family Streptomycetaceae; genus Streptomyces; species Streptomyces qianjiangensis. The sequence continues at coordinate 8,900,326 of NZ_CP106798.1, forward strand.
CACGACTACGTCGGGTGCCTGAGCTTCGATGGCCTCGAACGCCGTCTCGCCGTCTGCGACCGCCGTGACCTCGTAGCCCTCCAGTTCGAGGACACGCGTGACCGACTCACGCGTAGCGCGGTCGTCCTCGGCATACAGAATCCGTTGCGACATACCGTTCAGGTGATACCTCTCGCTCTACAGGGAGTTGCAGCATACGCGGAGCCCCGAACGGTGCGGGCCGCGCGGCACCGTGACTCTTCCGCGGAGGAAGTTACGGGCGCCGACCGGACCCTGACACCCGGCCCCGGTCCGCTTCTGGTTTCGCCAACGGTCAAGCGGTCGGGGCAGGGCACCGGGGGACTGCGCTGACGCTCCCGGGGCGACCCGCACGGCCGCCCCGGACAGCGCCGCAACACCAGTGACGATCACGACCTGCGTGCGACCTAGCCGCACGCAGGGTCTCACAGTCATGTCGCCCTTCCCGGTCTGCCGACTGAGTCAGTGGCCGGAACCGCCGGCCCCACCAGTGGCCTTGCCGGATCCGCCGGCCCCACCAGTGGCCTTGCCGGATCCGCCGGCCCCACCAGTGGCCTTGCCGGATCCGCCGGCCCCACCAGTGGCCTTGCCGGATCCGCCGGCCCCACCAGTGGCCTTGCCGGATCCGCCGGCCCCACCAGTGGCCTTGCCGGATCCGTAGCCCCACCAGTGGCCTTGCCGGATCCGCCGGCCCCACCAGTGGCCTTGCCGGATCCGCCGGCCCCACCAGTGGCCTTGCCGGATCCGCCGGCCCCACCAGTGGCCTTGCCGGATCCGCCGGCCCCACCGTCGCCGATGCAGGTGTCGCTCTTCTTCCCATCCGTGCGCTTCAGTTTGTCAACTGCCTTGCCGTGACCACCCGCAGCGGTGCCGCTCGAGCCTTGGACGCCGGTCTCGCCGACCCTCCCGCACTCGTCGTTGACAGCCTGCTGGACCGGCGCCTTGGGCGCCGGAGGGTTGCTGGCGTTGGCGGCGGCCGCGAACCCGCCGGTCAGAACCGCCGCGCCCGCCACGGCTGCAATCATCGTCTTGCGCATGTGTATTCCTTGAGTGTTGAGGGCTGTTCATCCACTTTCACCCCTGTGCATTTGGGGCTACCCGGAGACTGGCCGACACGAGGTAAGACCAACGCCCCAGGAATTCCTAGAGGAAGGTAAGAAGGCAACCCGCAACCCCGCGGTCAACACAACTTCTCCAGCCCATCGCAACGCCCCCGTGGCGCCGCTCCCGGGCTGACTCGCCGAACTCCTGCGCCCGGCGCCGCTGCCGCCGCAGACACGGCCCGTGCATGATGGCGGGGTTGATCCGGCCGGTGAACTCCTGGCGTATCCGACGGGTGGAGACACCTTGAAGTTTCCCCGTGATCTTGGACACTCGTCGGTTATGCTGCGAGGGCGTGTTGATGCCGCTGCCTGGTCTCGGCCGGGGTGAGGTAGCCGAAGGTCTTGTGCTTGCGCAGGCGGCGACGGTTGTAGAAGGTCTCGATGACCCTGTTGTCCAATTGGTTCATGCAGCGAGTTCGAGGGCCGCGAGCCGGGAAGTTCTGGTCTGGGCGAGCGGGATGCCGGTCCACCAGGCGTCGAGCCGGATCAAGTTGACTGCAGCGGCTGTCAGGACATGACCGAGGTGTGTCTTGGCTAGGCCGCGATAGCGGGTGCGGCGCATGCCGCCGACGGCGACGGCTTGGTGGATGGTGCCCTCGATACCGGCCCTGGCGGCGTAGCGTTCCTTCCACGCCTTGGTGGTCTGCTCGGCGCGGACGCGTTCGAGCAGGGCGTCTTGTCCTTGAGGCCGGACGGTGAGCTGTCGGCCGTACTGGGTGGAGCGGGTGCACTGGTCACGAACGGGGCAGGGAGAGCAGGTCGTGGTCGCGAAGCGGATTCTGATCACGTCGCGACCGTTGTTGTCGAGGCCGACTGTCCAGTAGCGGCTCGTCCGGCCAGATGGACAAGTGGCGGTCCTTTCCTGCCAGTTGATGGTAAAGGCGGACTTTCCGAACCCGTCGGACTTGACCTGTTGCGGGGTGCTGTTCGGCCGGACCGGTGCGACCACACAGATCTCGCGTTCGACAGGGGCGGTCAGCAGGAGTTCGGCGGAGGAGTATCCCGAGTCCAGGAGGTGTTCGGCAGGCTTGAGGCTCTTGGTAGTGAGCGCGTCGTGCACCGCGTCGACGACGGTCGCGTCGTTCGCGGTGGCATCGGTGGTCACCACGTGGGTGATCAGATGCGGCTGCCCGGAGCCGGTGCAGTTCTCGCTCAAGTGGACCTTGTAGCCGGTCCAGGCCGAGCCGCGCTTGTGTGAATACCGGGCCTCGGGATCGTACGGCGAGGCGATCAGCGCTCTGCCCGGCGGGAGATCATCCTTGCCGCGCCAGCCCACCTCCTGCACTCCGTCGGTGACGGTGCGTGTGAACTGCTGGATCCAGACCATCCGTAGCACGGTCACCGCGGGGATCTCGCGCAGCCATGTCGGTGCCGTGGAAGTGTGTACGGCTTCGAGTAAACGGTAGCCGTCGGCAGCAATCTGCTGGGCCAGCCGGTCGCGTTCGGACCGTTCGGAGGGCAGCCGGTAGGCATCGGTCCTGGCGCCGTAGCGCTCCTGCCATGCCGGGTCCATCCAGCTCACGAGCCACTGGGCGCTGGCTGCGGACAGTGCTTCCAGGCAGGCCCGGAGCGTCTCGCCGATGAACTCCAATCGGTTCAGGCGCCGGACGGCCGCCAAGACGTGAGTGGAGTCGGTGCGCTGCCGCCCTCCGGCACTGACCAGGCCCTGGCCGGCCAGGCGCTCCAGCAGCAGGTCCAGCACCCGCTCCTCCAGGCCGTGGTCCAGCAGTCGTTGCCGGAACCCGGTGAGCACCGTGAAGTCGAAACCGGGATCGGTGAGCTCCAGTCCCAGCAGGTACTTCACGTCGATCCTGGCCCGCACCGCGTGCGCTGCCTGCCGGTCCGTCAGGTTCTCAACAAATTGCAGCACGCTTACCAGGGCGAGCTGCCCGGGCGAGATGCCAGGACGGCCGCGGTCCCCGAACGCCTCGCGGAACTCCTCGTTCGAGAACACTGACCCGAGTTGGTCACGGATCCGCATCGCAAGACACCCCTTTGGGAACCCGGCATGTGCGACCGCACTCGTCCCATCCGGAACACCGCCAGAAGCCGATCCCATCGACACAACCGCCACCCCCTGTCGCAGGGCGACCCCTTCACGCGCCCCTGACCAGGGCAGGGTCCGTCACGCCGCCTGCCTCCGACCGAGTGATCGACGCAAACTCCCTCGAATTGAGCAACAGGGTCTCTCGATGAAGGTGAAGACCTCGGCGCGGGCTGTGGCCCGGTCGGGCCAGGTGCGGGTGCCGATCTCTTCCTTGAGCAGGGCCCAGAAACTCTCCGCGGCCGCGTTGTCGAAGCATGATCCGGGCGCGTTCGCAGCTGTTCCGCAGCCCCAACTCTCGTATTCGGTCGCTGAATTGGGTCGAGGTGTATTCGCTGCCGCGGTCACTGTGGATCACGCAGCCGGGCTCGAGGTTCCCTCGGCCGTAGGCCATGTCGAGGGCGTCCACGACGAGTTCTGCGCGGTGGTGATCGGCCATGGCATAGCCGACGACCTCGCGGGTGGCCAGGTCCAGCCGGCAGGCGAGGTAGAGCCAGCCCTCGGCGGTGGGCAGGTAGGTGATGTCGCCGACCAGCTTGATCCCGGGCCGCTCGGCGTGGAAGTCGCGGCCGATCAGGTCAGGGGCCGGCTTCGCCTTCTTGTCGGGCCGGGTCAACGAGCTGCGCTTGCGCCGGGTGACGCCTCGGATGTCACGCTCGCGCATCACGCGGGCGATGCGCTTGCGGTTCACCCGCTGGCCCAGACGCCGCAGTTCGGCGTGGATGCGCGGGACACCGTAAGTGCAGCGGGAGGCGACGTGCAGCACCGTGATCTCGCGCGCGAGCGCGTCGTCGGCGGCCTGCCGGGCATGGCGGCCGGCCTCGCCCTCGCGCCACGCGTAGTAGGAGGAGCGGGCGACGTGCAGCACCCGGCACAGCAGAACGATCGGGTAGTTCGCCTTCTCCGCGTGGATGAACCGGCACAACTCGCTCACCGGTCGTTCTCCTTCACGAAGAAGGCGGTCGCTTTTTTCAGGATCTCGATCGTCTGCTGCTGCTCTCGGTTCTCCCGCCGCAGCCGCTGGAGCTCCTCGCGCTCGGCACTGCTCAATTCGCCGGGAGTGCCCTCGCCCCGGTCCGCCTTCGCCTTGCGGTACCAGCCGCGCAGGGACTCGGAGCTGATGCCGAGTTCCCGGGTGACCGCCGTGACCGTCTTGCCCGAGGAATCGACGAGCGCGATCGCGTCCCGCTTGAACTCTTCGGTGTACCGCTTCGTGTACTTGCTTCCCACCTGGTGCTACTTCCTCTGGAACCTCAGGTCCCAGTCTCCAGGTGTCCACGATCAAGGGGAAGGTTCACCTTGAGGCTGTTGACCAGCTTCGATACGGCGACCTTGGGCAGTGCACCAGGAGGTGGACGTGATCGCGTTCGCCTTGAACTCCTTCAGCTCTGCTTCGAAGTCCTCGCAGACCTGTGCGCTCGCGAGTGCGTTCTGGTGCGCCCGCGTGGTGTGGAACGACTGCCTGCGCGACCGCAAGGAAGCACACGCGGCAGGACTGCCGTACGTGAGTCGGCCGAGCTGTCCCGGCTTCGTATCACCCAGGCCAAGCGCACCGAGGAACGTGCCTGGCTCGCCGACGTGTCGGCGGTCGTCCTGCAAGCAGTCCCTTCGGGACCTGGACACCGCGTACACGGTCCGGGCAGGACCGGCAGTCTGCCTCGGCGAACCGGGCCTGCAGATAGGTGTTCGCTTTGTCCTCAGCTCGGTCCAGGACACACTCATGGCCCCCCGTGGGCAGATCGCCTGCTCGTTGTCCCAGTTGATGGTGAAGGCCGCCACCGCAGCGAACTCCTCGGCCCGTGCGGTCACGGCCGCCTTCCCGCCCGGCAGCTTGCCGATCTCCACTCGGCGTCCATACGGTCGTTGCCCGCGCGGCGGGCCGGGCCCACGGCGTAGTTCGTGCAGCAGCGCCGGGTTCTGGTGGGGTAATAGATTATTGACGAAGTTAATTAATCCTCGTATGGTTCTGAGCATGGCCAGGAATCGTCCGCGGGCCCCGATCACAAGCCCCGCAGCGGCAACCGTGTTCTCGACAGTGCTGACGCGGGGTCCCGTCACCCGCGTCGACGTGGCGCGGCGGACCGGGTTGTCATCGGCCGCGGTCACCAAGGCGGCGCGGCCATTCATCGAGGCCGGTTACATGGCTGAAGTGGCGGCCGAAGAACGGACCGTCCCTGGAGCCGGTCGCCCTGCCAGTCCGCTGGACATCCGCGCCGAGCGGGAGTTCTTCGTCGGTGTCAAGATCACCGGTGACGATCTCATCGGGGTGGTAACCGACCTGCGGGCCCAGGTGCACAATGCGCAACGCCACCCCCTCCAGAGCCGCGCGGTCGACTCCGTCGTGGCCGCCATCGTCAATCTTGTGCGGGCGCTGCTGGCCGAGTCACAGGAGTTCCTGGAACGCGCACACTGCCTTGGCGTGGCTGTCTCCGGCGACGTCGACCGGGCATCGGGTCAGGTCCGGTACTCGCCGTTTCTGGGCTGGCACGATGTACCGCTGGCCGAACTGCTCGAGGAGGCAACCGGCTTGATGACGACGGTTGAGAATGACGTCAAGGCGCTCACGATCGCCGAGCAGTGGTTCGGCGAGGGCATCGGCGCCTCGTCGTTCGCGCTGGTCACGGTAGGCGCTGGGATCGGCTGCGGCCTGGTGGCCAACGGCGCCCTCGTCACTGGGGCCTTCGGGGTCGCCGGCGAAATCGGACATGTGCCCGTCGCTGACGGCGGTCCGCCGTGCCATTGCGGCGGCGTCGGCTGTGTGGAGGCGATCGCCTCCACACACGCGATCGTGGCCCAAGCCCGGTTGGCCGTCGGAGAACCCGAACTGAGCATGGATCAGGCCGTGGCCCGCGCCCGGTCCGGCGAGGAGACGGTCCGACGGGTCTTCGCCCAGGCCGGTCACGCCATCGGCCTCGGCCTCGCGGCGGTCGCCAATCTCTTCGGACCGGAGCGGATTGTGGTGTCCGGAGAGGGACTGGCGGTCTACGACCTGTTTGACCAACAGATCCAGGAGAGCTTCGCCCGGCAGGCGTTCGGCAGCGCGGCCCGCTGTGGCCTCGCCATCCGTGCGCTGCCGTTCGAGGAGTGGGCACGAGGAGCGGCGGCCGTCGCCGTGCAGACGATGTTCGCCCCAGAGAGCACCAGATCACGACAGCACGCAGGGCACTTGAACACCTGAGCGCCTGAACGGTTCAGCACCTGACGCTTGCACAACCACCGGCCCCAAGGGACGGGGGCGGTTGGCGCACCGGCCGGGCGCGCGGTCCCCCCGCGCCGTCACCCGGAGCCGCCTGGCAACCGGCACATCGGGCGCGTCGGCGATCGCCCCTTTGAGCACGCGTTGCACGTACGTCTGTGTCCTTCTGTGAAGGAATAGCCATGCTCAGATCAAGCGCGATCCGGGCCTTGTCGGCCCTCCTGCTCGCTGTGGCGACTGTGCCGCTGTCCGCGGCCCTTCCCGCGGAAACACCGGTCATCGGCGCTGCCGCCGCGCACGCGGCGGACAACGGTCTGGCGCTCAGGCCTTACATGGGCTGGAGCAGCTGGAGCCAGCAGTCCAGCAGTTACCCCGGACTCAATCCCAAGGGGCGGTTCAGCTACCTCAACGAGGCCAATGTCCTCAAGCAGGCCGACGCGATGGCGGAGAAACTCAAGCCGTACGGCTACGAGTACATCAACATGGATGCCGGCTGGTGGATGGACTGGAACTGGAACCCGCAGTACGACATTCACGGGCGGCAGACCCCGGACAAGGAGAAGTTCCCGCACGGCATCAAGTACGTCGCCGAGCACGTCCACGCCAGGGGCCTCAAACTTGGCATCTACCTGCCCGTGGGTCTGGAGAAGGGCGCCTATGACAAGGGCGACTTCCTCATCGCAGGCACCACAAACTGCAGCACCCACGACATTGTCTACCCCGACCTGCGGACCACCAATGGCTGGGACAGTTCCTACAAGATCGACTTCTCCAAGCCGTGCGCGCAGAAGTACATCGACTCGCAGGCGCAGATGCTCGCCGACTGGGAGGTCGACTTCCTCAAGCTCGACGGCGTCGGCCCCGGCTCCGGCAAGACCGACGAGAACCACGACAACAGGGCTGACGTGGCAGCCATGTCGAAGGCGCTGATCAACACCGGGCGGCCGATCGTCTTCGAGACTTCGGCCTGGCCGCTGGACATCAGCGGCGTCGGGACCTGGAAGAAGTACGCCAACGCATTCCGGCCCGACACCGACGTCGAGTGCTACTGCAGCACACTCGTCACCTGGGACAACTCCGTCAAGGTTCGATGGAAGGACATCCCGCCGTGGATCGAGCACGTCAGCCGCGGCAGTTGGATGGATCTGGACTCCCTCAACGTGGGCGTCGGGGCCATGGACGGCATCAACAAGGCGGAACGCCAGTCCTACATGACCCTGTGGGCGATCGAGTCGGCCCCGCTCTACCTCGGAGACGACATCACGAGGCTCGACGCGTACGGCATGTCCCTGCTGACAAACCAAGAAGTCATCGCACAGAACCAGCAGGGTATCCCGGCCAAACCACTCAGGCAGGGCGGCAGCCAGCAGGTCTGGTATGCCAAGAACACCGACGGCACCTACACGGTCGCCCTGTTCAATCTCGGCAGTGCCACCAAAACGGTGTCCGTGAAGTGGAACGACCTCGGATTCCCCAACGCTTCCAATGTTCGGGACATGTGGAGCCGCACCGACCTCGGTTCGCAGGCCGCCGGCTTCTCCGTGTCCCTTCCGGCGCATGCCTCGCAACTACTGAAGGTCACTCCCGGCAACCTCGAAGAGGACAGGACACCACCTTCTCGCCCGGCCGGCCTGCACGCCATCGGTACCTCTGCGAGCAGCGTCTCGCTGGCGTGGAGCCCTTCTACCGACAACATGGGGGTCACTGGCTACGACGTTTACAGCGGGACCATCAAGGCAGCGTCGGTCACCGGATCCTCCGCCACCGTGACCGGCCTGACGGCCGACACCCCCTACACCTTCACGGTCGTGGCGCGCGACGCCAGGGGCAATACCTCACCGCCCTCAGTGGCCGTCACGGTAAGGACCCCGTCAACGGGGCCGGGCGGCACTGTCTACGAGGCCGAGTCCGGCACCAACGTGCTCTTCGGACGTGCCTGGGTGGCCCCTTGTGCGCCGTGCTCGGGTGGCCAGAAGGTCGGCGGCCTCTACCTTGGCGGCGCTCTCGAATTCCGAGGTGTCAGAGCGGAAAGAGCCGGCACCTACAAGATCACCGTCTCCTACACCGCAGGTGACTCCACCCGGTCGGCGAGGATCAGCGTCAACGGCGGCACCCCCTCAAATATCCGCTTTTCCGGCACAGGAGGATGGAACACTCCCGGAGTCAAGACCATCACGGTGACGCTCACGGCCGGGAACAATGCCCTCAAGTTCGACAGCGGGCCCGACGGCTACACCCCCGACCTCGACCGGATCGGGGTCGGCCCGGCCTGATCCCGTCACCGGTCGCAGCATCGGCGGGCCCGCCATGCACGGGTAGTCACCGTCCCCCGGACCGGATGGGCCTTCTCGCCTCAGCGCGCGCCCGAGACCTGGTCACCGTTCCACGCCGAGTTGGGGCACCGACGGTGGCGGGCGGTGGCGGGTCCGGGGTGAGGCGACCCCTGTGGTGTGGACATACCTGAGAATGGATCTTGATGGTCCAGGAAGGTGTAGATCCACATGGCAAGGCCCTCGAAGTACAACGCGGAGTTCCGGTCCGACGCGGTGGCGTTGTGGCGGACTTCGGCCGGTCGGTGGACGTTCAAGGACGTCGCCGCCGATCTGAATGTCAACCCCGAGACGCTGCGCACGTGGGTGCGCGAGGCAGACCGCAGCATTGACCCGCCGTCGCTGGAGTCGCGGTAATACAGGAGGGTGTCGGGGATGACGGCCTCGCCGCTGCCGAGGGGGTAGTGGACCTCGGGGATCCAGTCCAGGGGCCGGCGGGTCTTCGGGCCCACCACCCCTCTTTCCTGCAGGTTTAGGCGGCCTCCCGTCGTACACCCTCCTCGCGGCATCCGGAGGTAGGGGGAGCAGGAATGCTGCCGTCTGCTGCGCAGGGTGATCTCCACCCGATGGTCTCGGGTATGGCCCGGTGACCTCGGGATAGTTATCTGTTATGAGGCTGTTGGCGGGGTTGGGTGACGCTGACCGGTCGGTGACCAGGCGGGCGGCTTCCCGTATGTCGCCTGGGACTGCCATCGTGCTGTCGGCGGTGGAGGAGGTTGCGGAGGGCGCGAAGCTGTGGGTGGGCGCGGCCGCGGTGATGGGGTTGCTGGGCGGAGGGCGGGGCCGCAGGGCCGCGGCGGAGGGGTTGGGCGCGGTGGTGTTCAGCTGCCTGTGCAAGCAGTGGGCCGGCCGTCGTCGCCCGCCCAAGGAGTGGATCCCGCACGATGAGGTTGAGGACCGCCTGGGGTCCTCTTCGTTCCCGTCCGGGCACGCCGCCGCCGCGGTGGGATTTACGGCCGCGGTGGCGCCGTCGTGGCCGCTGGCCGGCGCGCTGTGCGCGGTCCCGGCTGCCGTGGTGGCCGTGGAGCGCGTGCAATCCGGTGCCCACTATCCCAGCGACGTTGCCGCCGGTGCCGCGATCGGGCTGATCAGTGCCTGGCTCACTCGGCATGCCTCGTGCTGGCTGATGCGGCACCGGCTGCAACCGCCGGGGTGCTGATCGTGGTGCGCACAGCTGCCTGGTGGGGCGCGGCCTTCGTGCTCCAGGGACGCGCCGCGAAGGGTGAGTCGCAGGGCGGGCAGCGGTCCCCGTCTTCGCTGGTCCCCGGCGAGTCTTTGGTCTCAGGTGCCGTCGGCCGGGCGGGCTGAGGTGTTTGTCGCGGACGGGAAGCTGGCTGGTGGCGGGGCTGTGCGGCTGGGGGCCGGCAGGGGCCGCGGTGAGCGGCGGCCGCGAACCCTGCCGGCTGGTGGGGAGGGTCAGTGGTTGATCATGTCCCGGGTCTGGGTGTAGACCGTTGCGTCGGTGAGCAGGCCGGTGTGGCTGAGGCACGCGGTCTGGGTGTTGGCCGCGCCGGTCAGAGAGACGGAGGTGTCCGGGTTGATCACCGTGTCGCAGGGCGACCACCAGGTGGCGTAACGGGGTGAGCCCGGTGTCTCGTCGCCGGAGTTGAGGGCGGCGAGGAAGCTGGAGCCGATTCGCATCTCGGTGCAGGAGGTGTCGAAGCAGCTGTTGGCGCTGTCGGTGCCGTGGTTCGGTCCTCCCAGTGACACCCAGGCGTCGACCTTGGCGGTGCCGCCTAGGTTCTTCAGGTAGTAGCGCGAGGAGAGCCCTCCCATGGAGTGGCTGACGATGTCGACCTTGGTGGCGCCGGTGGCCGCGAGGAGACGGTCGACCTCGGTGGACAGTTGCTGGGCGGTCGTGGCATTGGACTGGTGCCAGTCGTAGGACCACTGGTCGAGGTACGAGGACGGCCAGCCGTCGGTTCTGAAGCGGTCCGCCATGGTGGTCCAGTTGCTGGCGTCACCGGTGTAGCCGTGCACGAACAGGACGGGGTTGCTGGTCGAGTTGAAGGTGGAGCTGCTCGATGCCTGGGCGGGAAGGGCGGCGGCCTGCACGGCGAGAAGGGCGCCGGCCGCGGCGACGGCTGCGCTGGCAAGGGTTTTGTTCACGAGGGACTCTCGGGTGGGGTTCGGGACAGCGCTCGACGGCGCGTTCTGACAAAGGACAGCGCTGGGGCGTTTCCCGGGTCGCGGGAGCTGTGCCTACGGGCGTGCGGCGGCATGCCGAGGGGCCGGTTCGCCGTGGCCGCACGGAGGGAGAGGACACCGGTGTCATCGAGGGTGGCGTGAGCGTACTGACCGGTAGGTATTGGTGGTCAAGAGGCGTGCGCGGAAATTTTTCGACCCGGCTGATGCCGGAGTATGGCGCGCCCAACGCGGGGATGCTGCAGTACTGCGGGGAGGGGCTGGATCTAGGAGGATGGCTCCGCCTCGCTGGCAGACCACGCGGCCGACCCTCCGATGAGGCACTCCGTCACCTAACGGGCCCTGTTTCGTCGGGAGCCCGCACCTGGCCCGAAGATTCTGCGCTTGCCCAGTACCCGGCGCGGCTGCCGTCCCCGACCGAGCTGCCGTATCAGCATGGGGTGACAGTCCTGACGTTCGGGTGGAGGTTGCCGTGCGGCGCTGGAGGTGGACGGGTGTTGCGGCGTTCGCGTGTGCCCTTGGTCTTGCCGGCTGCACCACGCTCGGCGAGAGGGAGACGGCCGCGTCGAAGGCGGCCTTGCGCTTCGAGGAGAGCGTCCGGCGGGCCGACGCGAGGCATGCCTGCGCGGCGCTGGCCCCCCAGACCCGGCAGGAACTCGAGCAGTCCGCCAAGTCCCGGTGCGCCCAGGCCCTGCCCGGGTATCTGAAGTCGAGCACGATCTTGAGCACCAACGTCGGCATCGCGGACTGGGCCTCGGCCTTCGGCGACGCCACCGTCGCCGCGGTGATGCTGGACCGGCTCCTGCACCGGGCCGCGGTGGTTGGCATCGACGGCCCCTCCTACCGGCTCCGCCACCACCAGAACCACGCCGACAGCCTTCGCCAGGGAGTGAACGCCCGTGTCTCCTGAACTCGACCCCACCAGCGCGGAGTCGGCGCGGACCTGCCCCGAATGCCAGGCCGGCTTCACGGTCGACTCCGTGGCCAGCCGACGCAAGTACTGCTCGCCCACCTGCCGGGAGAAAGCCCGCTCGCACCTGCCCACCCAGCGGATCTGCCCCCAGTGCGACCAGGAGTTCACCACCACCCTCAGCCCGAGGCGCATCTTCTGCTCGCCCGAGTGCCGCACTGCCTCCCGCGAGGCCAAGACGGAGACCCGGACCTGCCCCGTCTGCGAGAACCCCTTCCAGGTCCAACGCACGGTCCGCACCATCTACTGCTCGGCCGTCTGCCGTCGCGAAGCCGAGCACCGCCGCGACCGGGCCCTGGACGAGGAACGAGCCCGCCGCCTCGGCCAAGCACCGCCAGCCGCGTTGCGGGCCCGGATCGAGCTTCCCCCTCCACCGGCGCCTCGCCCGGCCTCCCGCCAGTCCGCCGGGGTCCGTGACCCGCTGGAGCCGACCGCGACCCGCAACTGCCCGCACTGCCAGCAGCCGATCACCATCGTCGCCCTGCTGGCCACCCCCGAGGCCGCCCGGCCGACGATGCCTCACCACCGCACCGACGTCGTCCCGCTGCGGAGGACCCCATAACCGACCTGTCCATGCTCCACCAGGTCGACGAGTTGGTCACCCGCAGCCACAGCGACGGCCTCACCGCTGCCGCGCTGATCGAGCAGCACGGAAGGTTCCTGTTGGTCCACGCCGATCTCCCAGACCTGGATACACCAAAGCCCTGGGCCTTCGTCGGCTGAGCAGAGCCAGGTGCTTGCGCGGTCCTTTCGACCGCGCAAGCACGTCTCATGCCCCAGTAGCCCCATCGATCTGCTCACGAATGAGATCAGCGTGACCGTTGTGACGTGCGTATTCCTCGATCATATGCACCATGATCCAGCGCAGGGAGACTCCCTGATCGCCGACATGACCCGCTTCTTGCTCGGACAGGCGGCCGGAGTCATCCAGCGATGCGTCCGCGATCAGCTCACGGCCTCGGGCGACTTCCGCTTGCCAGGCAGCCGTCGCCTCCTCGAGTCCTCGTTCCGGCTGAAGGGCAAAGCCGTCGAGGTTGCACTCCCCGAAGACCGGCGACACGGTGAGACCTGCGAACACGCGCTGGAACCAGTTGCGCTCCACCTCGGCCATGTGCTGAACGAGACCGAGCAGCGTCACTGACGACGGTGATGCCGCAGCAAGCCGTAATTGATCATCTTTCAGCCCCGAACACTTCAGGGCGAGAGTCGCACGGTGAAAGTCCAGCCATGCTTCCAGCATGGCGCGCTCGTCGGCATGCGTGGGCGGGATAGGCCGTCCATCCGGTGTCGTATTCATGAGCTCACCCTGGCAGCAGCCGCCGTGGACCACGACCGTCTTCGCTGGCGACGAACACGCGTCTCGCACGATAACCAACAGCGTCCCTGACGGCCGTCGGGCCCTCGGCATGTCGCTGGTCGCTCCCCAGCATCCCCACTTCGTTGACCAGCGGACGAACTGAGGCGAACAGCACCCCTGGCCAATTTCGACCGTCCTCATCATGTTTGATCCGTTGCGCCGCGGGGGTTGCGCGAAGGTTTCAGGAATACCGGCGCCGTATGCCTTTGCCCCACCGTCCTTTGCCTGACCACGCCCCTTCGCCCAGCCCGCACCCGGACCGATTGCTGCGGTCACGCTTCATGGGTGTGTTCCCGGCCCGACAGGATCCTCGGGCCTGGGAAGTCGGGCCTCGCTCTACGCCGTTCGCGCTTGGTCCGGGGCGACGGCTGCTCTCCAGAAGCCGATGTCAGACAGTCGTGGCAGACGGCTGTGGGCCGAAGGCCCCTGTCCGACGGCTGTTGGGCCCAAAGCGGGGGCGCTGACAGGGGACCAGTGGGCCCTGCGGCCGTGCCTGTTCGGCCCAGGCGAGAGCGTGCGCGGCAGCACCATGCTGGCGTGTGACCGGTCCGGGGCTGCCAAAGAGCGTCGCGCCGACTGCCCGGCCACGGCTCTGTGCCGGGGCCGCATCGGCGCGTCGTGCCCACGGGTCGGTCACCAGCCGACCGCCCGGCGCCACCGGGGGACTGCGATCCGCATCGGCGTCGGCTTCCGGCATACGGACATGCCGGATCCAGGACGGACCAGCAATTCCTGCCCGCACCGGTCGGTCGAACCGGCTGTGAACCGCTGGAGCCCCATGAGCAGTCCTGCCCTCACGGCCCCATCCCAGGACGCTGCGGCCGGCGAGCCCGCAGCGGCGCGCCACGATCGCCCGGCTGCGGAACCGGCCGAACCCATGGCCGTGTTGCTCGCCGCCGCGGACGGCGACCCGAGCGACGCCGAGAGTAGCGCTACCGACCTCGTGGCGTTCTGCGACCGCGAACTCCTGCCGTACGCAGGTGCCGAGAAGCCCGTGCTCCAACCCACCGCCCGCCCGCACAAGTTGCTCCGTCCGTATGCGCAAGCACCTGAGAGACGTCCACGAACCGAGGGCGAGCGGCAGGTCTGAGATGGACATCACGATCCACGGCCTCGACGAGATGAGTCCGTCACTTCACCGCATGTGGCGCGGGGCGATGGACGACTCGCCCGAATACGCCAACCCCTTCCTGTCACCGCAGTTTGCCGTGGCGATCGCTCGACACCGACGCGGGGCGCGCGTGGCGGTCCTGCGGGAGGGCGGGGAAGCCGTCGGTTTCTTTCCGCACCAGCGCGGGTCCTTCGGCGTCGGCCGGGCGATCGGCCTCGGTCTGTCGGACTGCCAGGCACTGGTGCACCGGCCGGGGGTCACCTGGGACACCCGGGAGCTGCTGCGGGCCTGCGGGCTGTCCGTCTTCGAGTTCGATCACCTCGTCGAGGATCAGAGCCCCTTCGCGAGACACGTCACCGGAATGTTCGCCTCGCCGGTGATCGACCTGGAGCACCACGGGAGCGGCTATGTGGAGTGGCTGCGCCGCACGTCTCCTCGGCTGACCAAGTCCACGCTGGCCAAAGAGCGCCGCATGGGGCGCGACATCGGCGAGGTGCGGTTCGTCTTCGACGAGCGTGACCCGCGGATGCTGCGCCAGCTCATGCGGTGGAAGTCCGCGCAGTACCGCAGGACGGGACGGATGGACCGGTTCGCCCGGCCGTGGATCGTGCACCTGGTGGACGGCCTGTTCCATACCCGGGACGAGCACTTCAACGGTGTGCTGTCCGTGCTGTACGCCGGTGACCGGGCGGTGGCCGCGCACTTTGGGCCGAGGTCGCGCACGGTGCTGGCGGCCTGGTTTCCCGCCTACGATCCCGAGTTCCGCCGCTACTCGCCCGGGCTGATCATGCATCTGAGGTTGGCGGAGGCCGCCGACGCGAATGGGGTGAAATGCATGGATCTCGGGCGTGGTGACATGGAGTACAAGGACTGGCTCAAGACCCGAGAGCTACAAGTGGCCGAGGGGTTCGCGACCCGGGTCCATCCGGTGGCGGCCGCGCACCGGATGTGGCGCGGCCCGGTGCGCGGCCTGCGGAACACGGTTCTGGCCCATCCCGGGCTGCGGGAGCCCGCCGACCGGCTGCTGAGGACGATCGGCACGCTCCGTACGTCGGGCCTGCCGGGAACCGCCGGGCCCCGTCGAGGCGCGCCCGAGCGAACCACGTCCCGCGCACGACCCTCCGCCGGAAGCAGGTGACGATGCCGTACGGATCGCGGCTCGCCGCGACAATGACACGACGACTCGGACGCGAATGCGTCTACACGCCCTCGGCCCGGCTGGCCCTGTACCTGGCGCTGCGACGCTGGTGCCGGCCCGGTGCACGGGTGCTGATGTCCCCGCTGAACGACGACGTGATCCTCTTCGTCGTCCTCGCGGCCGCACTGCGCCCGGTACTCGCCCCCGTGTCCGTGTGGGACGGAAATATCGACCCGGCCGCCGTACCGGAGTCCACCTGGCGGAACGTGGATGCCGTCCTGACCACGAACCTGTACGGCATGCCGGACCACGTCGTCGAACTGCGCCGCCACTGCGAGGCGTTGGGAATTCCCTTGTTCGAGGACGCGGCGCACGCCATCGGCACGCACGTGGACGGGCAGCCGATCGGGACGTTCGGGAAGGCGGCGGCGTTCAGCCTGTCCAAGCATGTGGCGGGGATGGCTGGTGGCTTCCTCGCCGTCGACGACGCGCGCACCCGACGGGAGCTGGAGCTGCTGCGCGACGACCTGCTGACGCCGCGCAGCCTCGCCACCGACCTGGCCACCACGCTGCGGCCGCTGGCCCGGTCCGCCGCACACACCCTGCACCTGGTGCGACCCGTCTGGCGGACGCTGCAGCGCCTCGGGCTGCTGGAACGCGACGGCTTCCGCATGGACCTGCACGCGCCGCTACTGGCCGCCTGCGCGGGCCGGGCGCCGAGTCTGACCGCGTACGAGCCGTGGGTCAGGGTCGACCTGCACGGCTACCGTTCCCGCCACGGAAGCCTGGTCCGCGGGCAGTTGGCGCTGCGGATGGCCGGCCTGGACCGGGACCTCACCCGGCGCAGGGCCGGCGTCTCACTGCTGTCGGGCACCACATGGGCCTCCCCGGCACTGCACGAGCGGGCGGAGCACGACGGACTCCCAGCCCTCTTCCGGGTCCCGCTCCTCGTCGACGACCGCGATGCCCTGGTGGAGCGTCTGGTGCGGCACAGCGTGGTCTCCGGGTACGTCTACGACCCCCCGCTCGACGACTACGCGGGCGCCGAGTTCGTCGAACTGTCCCCCGACCCGTCGGCCGCCCGCTGGTTTGCCGCACACGTCCTTCCGGCCGATCCGCTCCTGGCCCACAGAATCGCAGGCGCCCTCACGAGAGAACGGGCGACGACCGCGCACCCCTCGGTCCCCGCCCCCGTCCCGGAAGCCACGCCACCGGCAATCCTGGGCCACTGAGGGGCACGTCAGCACGGCCCCTCACTGTGAGAACTCGGTGCGCGGCTGGTTCAAGCTGCGGCCGGGCCGCCGGTCGCAGGGGGTTCCGGGACGGGCAGCATGGTCGGCCGGGACGCCGGCTGTGCCGGTACCCGGCCCGCTGTCGAGAAATGGGCGAGCTCGCTGCTCAGGGCCCGAGATGACCGGGCTGTGCTCTGCGGCACTGGCCGGGGAGGGTGGCCGGAGCGGCCGCTGCGGGCGGGCCGAGGCCGCGGCTCTCACCCTCGGGTATGTGTGGGCAGGTGTCGCGCTGTCGGTAGCTGCCCGGCACGCCCGTGCAACACCGCCGCTCAGAAGGCCCGGGAGCCCTGGAAAAGGCCGCCCAGGGTGTGCCAGGACAGGCCGGGGTGCTCGAGGCGCAGCGCATCCAAGGCAGCGGTGGCCAGTCTGCTACTTCTCCATGGTGTAGGGCCACTCGACCCACCCGAGCCACAAGCGTGACGTCACCCGCGCCCCGGGTATGTTCGAAGCCACTGGGCGAGCGCAAGGATCGGCGCGGAGCGGAACGAGCACACCGACACGCGCACCGCGCTGCGCAATGGGCAGCGGGGGCATCTGGTGCCCGCAGACGCGGCAGTGGATGTACCATCGGCCGTCGGTGCGGACCAGGCCGTACGCGTCGCATTCGGGGCAGGGGCGCGGCGCGGGTCCCGGGTTGAACTGGCCGCTTACCAAGGAGAGTTGCAGGCCTGCTGGGCAGGGAGCAAACGGCAGACGATCTTGAGCTCTGACAACCGCACCTGAGCAGCACGAGTACACGATCAACGACTCACGCCAGCCCTGTGACCACTGACTTCAAGATGGTGGATCTTCGGCGAATCTGCACAACGAATGCGCAACCGGGGGCAAGGCGCGCGCTGGTTCTGTACAAGGGCTCGCCGCTCTGTTGGTGCGGAGCGTCCTGTTCGCAATCGCGGTGGCAATACCAGTTGAGGCGTCCCCCGGTGTGTGGACACGGGGGTTCATGCTGCGAGTGTGATTCTACGTTCTCTTTGATGCCGCTGTTCGAACTCGGCAGGCGACAGGTAGTTGAGGGCGCTGTGGCGCCTTGTTGTGTTGTAGTAGGTGAGCCACTGGAAGATCTCCAGCCGTGCCTGACGCATCGTTGTGAACGGCGTGGTGCATCGTCTCCCTCTTGAGGCCCTGCCAGAACGACTCGGCGAGGGCGTTGATGCCCCTATAGATGTCAAGTAGCGGTATCGGGAGTGCCCATGGGCTCGGATGCGGGGCCACCCGCTCGATACTGGTCATTGCCTGGCACCTGATCAACGACCCGGACGCCTCTTACCAGGAACTCGGCGCCGACTGGCATCAACGCCACCTCAACCCCGCCCGCAGGACCCGTGATCTCGTCCGCCAGCTCCAGGCTCTCGGCCACCAGGTCACTCTCGAACCCGTAACAGCCTGACCGACCCCACTCGATCCGACATCCGGTCCGCAAGCGGCCCCGGATGCTGCCGCCTGCCCTCCCGAAGATCGATTTTCCGTTCAACGGCCTGGTGGATGGCATCTGTGATGGTCATGCCGACCGAGTAGGTCAGCCACCGGCCGCGGGCGGACAGCCAGTTGAGGAACTCGTAGGTTCCTCCGCCCGAGTCGGTGCGGATGAGCGTCTGCCGTCCCCGTCGGTACTTCTTCGGCAGTTGCTTCAGGGCGAGCCGGGAGGCTTCGATATGGTCCGCGGCGGCATTGTCGGGTAGCCCCAGCGCATTGCTGCGCCGGGGCCCCCTCAGAACCGTGCGTGCCTGCTTTCCAGGCACACGGCTCAAGCAAGTCCCGCGGGCTCGCGGGCAGGCAGAGTTGCTGGTCCCGGTGCGCGGGCGGCAATACGTCGTCGCGCGCAGTGGGCGTGCATGAGGCAGCGTGCGGTGTCGTCCGGTGGGCTGCCGTCCTCGGTGGCGAGCGCCGTGCGGCGGATCGCCTTGCGGACGGCGGTGAGCCACTGCTCCCACTCGGTGGGACTTTGCGGCTCTTGATCAGCGTGCAGCAGCAGAGTGCCGCAGCCGGGACAGCGGCCGTGCTGCGCGTGTAGCAGCCGCAGCACGAACCGCCCCAGCGGGGGCTTTCGCCGCCGTCGACGATCGGCCCAGGAGCCGGTCAGAGCGGGATCGTCCGGAGACGCTCTGCCCTTCACCAGCCGATGCCGGACAATCTTCGTCCAGGAGAACTTCACCAGGAAGCGGCCGGTGTCCCGGTCGCCGAACACCCAGCGATCCCGCCTGGTCGGGTGGAACGCGCCGAAGTACCGGGCCACGACCCAGCGTTTCGACTTGTTCGGGTGCGCCCGCAGTCCCCACCGGTAGGTGAGCCGCCACACGTAGTGATCCAGAGAGGAGAAGATCTCCTTGGACACCCCGGTGCGGTAGTAGGCCGCCCAGCCCCGGATCACGGGGTTGAGCTTGTTGATCACCGCTTCAGCGTTGGCCCCGTGCAGGGCCTCGACCTCAGCGGCGAGCCTGCTGCGAATGCGCCGCACGGCTGCCTTGCTGGGCTTGGTCAGCAGCTTGCCGTTGCGATAGCGGCGGACGTTGAACCCGAGGAAATCGAAGCCCTCTTCAAGGCGGACGACGCGCGTCTTGTCCTCGTTGAAGGTCAGTCCCCTCGGCGCCAGCCACACCGCGAGCTGCTGCTTGACCTGCCGGGCCTGCTCCTCGCTGACGCACAAGGCCACCAGATCGTCGGCGTAGCGGATCACCACGGGGGTGCCCGGCTCCGACTTACCCGCGTGCCTCATCCCGTCAGGGAAGTACCGGACCCCGGCGGCTTCCTCCAGCCCGTGCAAGGCGACGTTCAACAGCGTCGGGCTGGCCACGCCCCCAACACAATGGGCAACTTCTGCTTCGAAGTGACGCTCAGCTACCGGCGGTTGGAGAAGCTGCCGTGTACGGAGAGTAGGCCTTGTCGTGATGGGTAGTACATTCATGACATGGTGCGCGGGGAGCGTGTCGACGGCATCGAGTACGCCCGGCGGGTCAATACCGCCGCTGACCTGGTCGCGGCGGGGCTGTCCGCCCTTGCCGCCGCGCGTGTGCTGGCCGGCCGGTACGAGGTGTCGGTGCGCCAGGCACGCCGGTATGTGGAGCAGGCCATGGCTGCAGGCCGCGTCGAAGTCCCCGAAGCGAACGTCGTGTTCACCGTCAAGCTGCCCGGCTCGCTGGCCGAGCGGGCGCGGGCCCATGCCCGCGCGGGTGATGCCACCTTGTCGTCTGTGGTGGCGCGGGCCCTGGCGGAGTTCCTTCAGCGGGAGGACCTGGGGAAACGTCCCGGGCCATGAGCGAGCGGGCACTCGAGCTGGAGTGTGTCTTCTCCCGTCACACGGACGCGGACCTGTCGGCGGCCTATGCCGTCCTGGTGCCCCCGCGCCGTTCCCGTTTGCGAGCGCCTCGAAGCGAAGGAGGGCCGCGCGATGACCAGTGCGGCGATCTATGCCAGGGTCTCCTCGGCCCGGCAGAAGAAGGACCAGACGATCGGATCGCAGACCGCGGCCCTGCGTGCCCACGCCGCCGCGCTGCAACTTGAACTGCCCGAGGAGTGGGTCTTCGAGGACGAGGGACACTCCGGTGCCACCTTGATCCGTCCTGGTCCGGAGCGACTGCGGGACCTTGTCGCGCAAGTCGGCGTGGATGTGGTGCTGTGCTATGCGCCGGACCGGCTGGCCCGCAAGTTCGCCTACCAGGCCCTGCTGATTGAGGAGTTCGCCCGCGCGGGAACCCGTGTGGAGTTCGTCCGCGGGCCGCGTGGTGACAGCCCCGAGGACCAGCTGCTCGTCCAGTTCCAGGGCATGTTCGCCGAGTACGAGAAGGCCCAGCTCATGGAACGCTACCGGCGCGGCAAGACCTACCGGGCCAAAGCCGGGTCCGTCAACGTCCTGGCCGGCGCCCCGTTCGGCTACCGCTACCTGCGCAAATCCCCCGAGTGCGGGGCCTCTTACGAGATCGTCGAGCACGAAGCCGCGCTGGTGGCCGAGCTGTTTCGCCGCTACGCCGACGAGGGCGCCTCCCTCGCCGACCTGACCCGCTGGCTGAGCGAGTCCGGCACCCTGACCCGCACCGGCAAGACGCGCTGGGACCGCAGCGTCGTCTGGGGCATGCTCCGCAACCCCGCCTACGCGGGCCGCGCCGTCTTCGGCAAGACCCGGCTCGTCCATGAGCCCCCGTCCCTCAACCGCGTCGCGCGCCTGCAGGGCCGCACCACCCCGCGCCCGGTCAAGGCCGTCGACCGCCCCCACGAGGAGTGGATCACCATCCCCGTCCCCGCGATCATCGACCAGCCCGCCTTCGAGCGCGTCGCCCAACGCCTCGCGGACAACAAGAAGTTCGCCTCCCGCAACAGCAAGGTCCCTTCCCTGCTGCAGGGCATCATCGCCTGCGCGACCTGCGGATACGGCTACTACCGCAGCCACACCACGACGAGTGCCAACAACAAGATCTACTACTACCGGTGCCTGGGCTCCGACGATTACCGCTACGAAGGCGGCCGCATCTGCGCCAGCAAGCCGGTCCGCGCCGACCTCCTCGACGCCCTCGTCTGGGACCACATCACCGCCCTGCTCGCCGACCCGCACCTGATCCGGACCGAGATCGACCAGCGCCTCGAACGCGCCCGCACCTCGGACCCGGCCACCCGCCAACGCGCCCGGACCGAACTCGCCCTGTCCAAAGCGAACATGGCGATCACCCGGATGATCGAAGCCTTCCAGGAACAGCTGATCACCATCGACGAACTCCGCGCCTGGATGCCCGACCTGCGCGCCCGCGAGGCCGGCCTGCGCAGCCAGCTCGACGCACTCGACTCCCAGCTCGCCGACCGCGACGCCTACCTCCAACTCGCCGCCAGCCTCGAAGGCTTCCTCGCCCAGCTCCGCAGCAACGCCGCGGTGGCCGGGGTGTCCCAGCGCCAGCGCGTGTTGCGCCTGCTGGTCCAGGACATCCTCATCGGCCCCGAAAAGATCACCATCCGGCACCGCATCCCGGTCAGGAAGAAGACCACCCAGAGCGACCAGAGCCACGACGCCGCCGACACCGAGGGTGACATGCGCCCGAGTTATCCATTGTGTTGGGGGCGTGACCACCCCGCCTTGTGGAGTCCCCTCCTCGGTCGGGGTGAGCTGTTCCCGCTCGACCACGCCCGCCTTCAGCCACTGCCTGATCTGTTCCCGCGCGGGGAACGTGCCGAGCTGGCGGAGAAGGTGCCCATGGTCGATGCGGTCGAACGCCGCTGCCAGGTCCGCGTCGAGAATCCACCGGCGGTGCGGGTTCTTGCCCCCGACCGCATTGAAGATCGCCTCGATGGCGTCGTGGCAGCCACGGCCGGGCCGAAAGCCGTACGACTTCGGCTCGAACCGTGCCTCCCACTCGGGTTCCAGCGCGTTGAGGGCCCGCGCCTGGAGAGCGCGATCAACGATCACCGGAATGCCGAGCGGGCGCTGTTTCTTCCCTCCTGCCTTGGGGATATACACCCGCCTGACCGGCCGGGACTTCCAGGAACCGGAGGATCGCTGCATCCAGTCAGCCAGTTCGGCCTTGCCCTGGGGCAGCAGCACCACCTTCCCGTCGATCCCGGCGGTCGTGCGGCCAGCGTTGATCTCCGTGACCCGGCGCACGCTGAGCAGCGTGTTGGCACGGGAGCGGAGCATCAGCTTCTGCAGATTGCGGACCCTTTTCAGGTCCCCTGCCTGCGATGCCGTGAAGATGCGCTGCCGAAGTCGCCGTACGTCGTCCTCAGCCTGCTGCCAGTCGACGGCCAGCCAGTCGGTGATCTCGTCCTCGGGTCCGTTCACCGCGGCCGTGGCCACGGCGTCTAACTTGTCCCTTGGTTCCGGTGCTTCGAGCATCTGGTCTCCACAGACTCACCTGGCCCACGTCGGTACCCTTTCGGGTTCGGGCATGTGCCCGTATCCGGCCGGTTATGCGGGGCGATCGGCGGAGGGCCGAACATGTTGCCCCGTCTTCCCGCTGCCTTTCGGCCGCCGGCGTTTGCTTCTTGGGCCATCCTGTTCCCGCCCGGGGACTGGGCCTTGCTCGCGGTCGGCTCACCGCCCGGTCGCCCGGGCGGACCCCGTCGGGGTTTGCACGTTCCACACAGTTGAGACGCGACCGGGGTGGGCGCCCCCTATACCCCGGGGACGGCGGTGTCCTCCCGGTCGGCGGCAACCTGTCCGACCGGCACCTGCCGCTTCTCAGCGGCCAGTCCCTGCACTCCGCTGGAGACTTCCGTCTGGCGGAGCCCAAACGTGACGAGGCATCATCAGGGGTTCACTCGCGTTCACCCGTCCGGTCTTCCCCTTGCCTGTGGCCCCCGGACGGATCGGGGACCCTTGGGCGTCTTCTTCGAGCTCCGCACCCCACCGTTGCCAGTGACGCACGTCGAAGCGGGGACGGGCCTTGGACACTGGCCCGGATCTACACCCTCGACATCGGTCAACCCTCCGATCGATGTGATCACTCAAACTGTGCGACCTCGTGTCGCACGCTGCCCGCGTTCCCGGGCCGGAGCAGGGCGGCAACCGGCTCCCCGGGTCCGCCCCGGCCGTGGTCGACGAACCCCATCAGCGGATGGTGGCCGAAGGTCTTCTTCCAGGTCGCGGCCGCATCCTGCTTCTCGGAATGCGCGATCACGAGCACTCCGTCCAGGTCCACGACCACCTGCCCGGCGGCGTCCGGCGCAGCCTCACCGGCCAACGTCCATACATCTTCGCGGACTTGAGCGCGGTCCCTGCCGCAGCGCGGCCAGCGCACGCTTCCCGCCCGCTGCCAGTGTGTCGACCAGCCAGGACACCGCCGGATCGGAGGCCACCGGCCCGAACACCGACGGCTCGGCCCGCAGCATGCCCACGTCCGCCAGACAGTCCCCGCCCAGCGCGATCGCGAGCGCCACATCCAGCAGAACCTTGCCCGGATCATGCACCGCCCGCGGCCTGCGTCACGGCGCCAACGCCGCCGATATCGCCCTGTCCAGGCCGGTCTTGCGGATCGTCTCCACCAGCAGCACACCACCGGCCTGGGAGACCACCCCGCGACCACCGCCCTCGACACGGACACGCGGGTACAACCCGATAGTCTTCTTCACCTGGAGAGTGCTTCTTTCATGTGACGACCTGGACCCTAGTAGGGCTTGGTCATCTTGCTATCGGTGCGGGTATGTCGCGGCGGCAGGTGGGGCAGGCGCCGGTCCAGAGGGCGAGGAGTGTCTGCAGTTCTCGGACGATCTGGTAGAGGCTCAGGCCGCCGCTGTGTCTTTTGGGGTGCGAGCCATGCGCCTGAGGGTGCAGAAGGCATGGGCGGCGGATACGAGGGTGACATGGTGGTGCCAGCCGCCCCAGGTGCGGCCTTCGAAGTGGGCAAGTCCCAGGGCCTGTTTCATCTCCCGGTAGTCGTGCTCGATGCGCCAGCGCAGCTTGGTCAGCCGCACCAGGGTGGCCAGTGGCATGCCGGAGGGCAGGCTGGACAGCCAGAACTGCACCGGCTCGCTCTCGGTGGCGGGCCATTCGGCCAGCAGCCAGCGTTCAGGCAGCTCGGGAGCGTCCGTGGTCTTGCGTAGGCCCCGTCCGGCGGGCCGGACCCTGAGGGCGACGAACCGCGAGTACATGCGCTTGAAGCCGTTTCGGCCCGTGCCCGGCCGGGAGCCTACCCGCCAGGAAACCGGCCGTGCAGCCGCCCGGCCGGCCGCGATGACCAGGTCTTTCACCGTCTGCGCAGGGTCGGGGTACTGCGCTTTCGGTGGCCGGCCGGTGCCCGCGTAGGGGGGCTGGACGGGCCGGGCGTCGGCCGGATGGGCGGTGTGGCGGCAGGAGATCCCGACCGCATAGGGCAGGCTGCGTTCCTCCAGCCCCAGACGGAAGGCGGCGGCATCGCCGTATCCGGCATCCGCCACGACCAAGGGGACATCGACGCCCCACGACCGGGTTTCGTCGATCATGTCCAGGGCCAGCTGCCGCTTCTCCACATGCCCCACCTGGGCGGGGATGCCGCAACGGCCGCGGCGGGCGACCTTGGCCGCATCCGCCTGTCCAGAGGCCGGATCCCATGAAGCGGGCACGAACAGCCGCCAGTTCACTGCGGCCGAGGCCTGCTCACGGGCCAGGTGCAGCGACACTCCCACCTGGCAGTTGGTGACCTTGCCCGCGGTGCCGGTGTACTGCCGCGACACACACGCGGACGCGTCCCCGTCCTTGAGGAAGCCGGTGTCGTCAACGATCAGCGCCTCCGGACCGATCGCCTCGTGCATCCTCCAGGCCAGCCGGGCCCGCACATGGGCCGCATCCCACGGGCTGGAGGTGATGAAGTGCGCCAGCGCCTGCCGGTTGCCGTCCTCGCCGAGGCGGGCTGCCATCGGCTCCACCGACTTACGCCGCCCGTCCAGCAGCAGCCCTCGCACATACGCCTGTCCCCACCGCCGCTGGTCCGCACGGAAGAACCCGTCGAACAACTCCGCCGCGAACGCCTCCAGGTCCCCCCGGGCCTCGGTCATCTCCTCAGGTGTCACACCACGACAACGCCACCCACGAGGCAACAGACACGCCACTCAGGAGTGAAGATGACCAAGCCCTACTAGGCCGTGTATCGAAAACGCTGTTCGCGGTGCTCATCGGTGGCTGCGGGCAGTGCTGGATGCACGAGCTGGGGGCCGTAGGCGCCACCTCTCCAGTCGCAGAGTTGAACACGTTCAACGAGTCTGACAAGGTATCTCTCCACGGCCCACTCCTATCGGTTGACGGATGTGGGCTGAGGGTGGGAGGCCCAGGATGGCGGGTGGAAGCAGGCTGCGTGCGTGGGGGGCCGCTCTCGGTGGCTTGATGGTGGTTTTGACTGCTCTGACTGCGTGCGCCGGCCCCTATCAGTACTACGCGGGAACAGGGATCCACGACACCACGGCGGCCGAAGTCGCTGGGGGCTGGGAAAACGTCGAGGGGACCCGCGTGGCGCTCCGCAAAGACGGAACAGCTCTTTTCGAAAGGCTCGACGGGCAGGACTTCGACTTCGAGGACGGCTGGCGCCTCTCCGGTACGGGAACGTGGCAACTGACTGACGGCGACGGCGGACAGGTCGTCCGACTCGCGCTGACAGCCCGGACCCGAGTGGAGAGCCGTTCCCCCGCAACGGCCATTGACACCTCGACTCCTGAACCCCCATCGACATACGCGTGGTCCTTCTATGTGGACCGCGATCAGCACGACGAGTTGAAGCTGTTCTTCTTCTACGGCGATCCCGACATCGGGAACACATACGTGATGACGCGTGAGACAGGGTCATAGCCATTCGTTGATCGCTGCGACCAGCACGGTCGCCTCGTAGCGGACCGCGAGCTTGTCGTAGCGCGTGGCGACAGCGCGGTTCCTCTTGAGGCGGTTGATCCCGCACTCGACCGCATGGCGCTCGCGGTAGTCGACCGGGTCGAAGGGTCATGTCCCTCGTCGTGGTGTTGGGGATCAACTGGGGGGCGTATTCGGGGTGTTGGGTAGTGCGGGGGTGCTTTCGGGGAGTTCGCGGTAGATCTCGCCCATGCTGCCTTCGGGGAGGTAGCGGCGGGGAAAGGCGATCCATTCGTCGTGCATCTCGAAGAGCACGGCGGTGACCAGCCGGATGAGCGCGTCGTCGTTGGGGAAGACCTGAACGACGTCGATCCTGCGCTTGATCTCCCGGTTCACTCGCTCCAGCGGGTTGGTACCCGGTATGAAAGTACTGGGCGCCGCTTGCCTGGTGACCGGGCCGGGTTCACGGCCGTACGGTGCAAGCGCCGGGACAGGGGCGTCTGGGGGAACCAGTATGGGCAGGCCGGTCTCAATCGATGGGCTGCGAGCCCGCGTTAGTAGTTGGCCGCCCCTGCGACTTTCCTGGCTGCGCCGTGAGCGCGAATCCGTAGGTGTCGTTCTGCCCGGCGGTCCCCGCACGAGGTCGAGAGGAAAGGGCGATGGGACGCTGCATCGGGATGGACATCCATCGCGACTTCGCTCAGGTCGCGGTGGTGGAGAACGGGCTGCTGAGGGACGAGGGCCGGCTGGACTGCCGCCCGCGGCAGCTTCGGGAGTGGGCGCAGTCGCTGCGCCCTGACGACGAGATCGCCCTGGAGGCGACCGCGAACTCGGCGGCGATAGCGGTATTGCTGGAGCAGCATGTCGCCCGCGTGGTGATCTCCAATCCGGTCAAGACCCGGGCGATCGCCGAGGCGAAGGTCAAGACGGACAAGGTGGACGCGCGGATCCTGGCGCAGCTGCTGGCCGCGGACTTCCTGCCGGGCACCTGGCTGCCGGATGAGCGCACCCGGATGCTGCGCAGGGTCACCATGCGGCGCGCGCATCTCGTGCGCCAGTGCACCCGCGCGAAGAACCAGATCCACGCTGTGCTCCACCGCAACCTGCTGCCCCGCCCGCCGGTCTCCGACCTGTTCGGGCGGGCCGGCCGGGCCTGGCTGGCCACGCAGCCACTGCCCGCCGACGAACAGCACACGGTGCAGGCGCTGCTGCGACAGTTGGACTTCTAGCAGGACGAACTCGCCGCTGTCGAGCGGGAACTGGCCGCCGATGCACTCGGCGACCCGATCGTGCGGCACCTGATGACGATCCCGGGAGTCGACGCGATCACCGGGATCACGCTGCTGGCCGCGGTCGGCGACTTCACTCGCTTCCCCAGTGCTGACCAGCTGGTCTCGTACTTCGGTCTCAACCCGAAGGTCCGCCAGTCCGGTGGGCTGCCCGCCCAGCACGGCCGCATCACCAAGGCCGGACGGGCCCAGGCCCGCGCGGTGCTGGTGGAGGCGGCGTTCGCCGCTGCCCGCAGCCCTGGACCGCTGCGCGCTTTCTACCAGCGCATCGCCGCCCGCCGCGGCACCCAGATCGCCCTGGTCGCCGTCGCCCGGAAACTGACTGTCCTGTCCTGGCACTTGGTCACCAAGGACCAGGACTACGCCTTCGCCCGGCCCAGCCTGGTGGCCTACAAGCAGCGCAAACTCGAGCTGACCGCGGGACGGCCCACCGCCCACGGCAACCGCCGCGGCCCGGGCTACGCCTACAACAAGAAGGACCTCCGCGCCCAGGAACGAGCGATCGCCGAGCAGGCCGAACACGCCTATCAAGTGCTGATCTCCCACTGGCAGCCCGCCCCGACCCACAACGGCACGAAACTCCCGGCTATCCCCGGCCAGCCTTGACGATTTCATCCGTGGACTGGATCTTCTTCCAGTGCCGGGGCGGGAAGTTGGCGAACGCGGTCAGATCCTCCTTCGCCTCCAACAGCATCGCTTTGACCTTGGGGAACTGGGCGCCGAGCGTGTCGGCGACGGTGTCCAGCTGAGTGCGCACGAGGCCGGCGGTGGGCTGGGTGAAGATCGTGCGGATCGTCGCGGCGACCATTTCACCGGAATCCCGGTCGATCACGCTGAAGACGTTGCGCAGGAAATGAACCCTGCACCGCTGCCAGGCGGCGCCGAGCATCACCTTGCGGACCGCGGCGACCAGCCCGGCGTGCTGGTCGGTGACGACCAGGCGGACCCCGGACAGGCCGCGCTCTCGCAGCGAGCGCAGGAACTCCTTCCAGAACGCCTCGCTCTCGCTGTCTCCGACCATCAGGCCCAGGACCTCGCGGCCTCCGTCCTCAGTGATGCCGGTGGCGACCACGACGGCCCGCGAGACGATCTGGTGGTTCACGCGCGCCTTGCAGTAGGTCGCGTCCAGGTAGACGTAGGGGAAGCGGACGTGATCCAGCGGTCGGGTGCGGAACGCGGTCAGCGGCTCGTCCAGCGCCTGGCAGATCCGCGAGACCTCCGACTTCGAGATGCCGCTGTCCCCGCCGAGCGCTTTGACCAGGTCATCGACACTGCGGGTGGAGACGCCGTGCACGTATGCCTCCATGATGACCGCGTAGAGGGCCTGGTCGATGCGGCGCCGCCGCTCCAGCAGGCTGGGGAAGAAGCTGCCGGTGCGGACCTTGGGGATCTCCAGATCCAGGTCGCCGGCCAGCGTGGTGAGCACCTTCTCGCGGTGCCCGTTGCGGATGTTGGTCCGCGTCGGCGTGTGCTCGTTCCACTCCGCGCCGATGTGGGCACTCGCTTCGGCCTCGATCAGCTCCTGCACCATTCGCTCGGCGATGGCGCGGATGAGCTCGATTCCGTCGGTCGAGCGTAGTGACTCAAGGAGCCGTATCAGTTCAGACTGGGACAGGGCCATCGTGCACTCCTCGTGGTTGAACTGGGCGTTCACCAAGGAGAGTTACGCGGTGGCCCGCCTCCTGTTCAGGGAGCGGTAACCACCCGTGGAAGTGCGCCCCGGGCAGACGCCCGCGCACTCCCGGCCGCTGATCCCGTACACCACGACGAGGGACACCATCTTTGGGAACGCGGCATGTGCGACCGCACTCGTCCCATCCGGAACACCGCCAGAAGCCGATCCCATCGACACAACCGCCACCCCCTGTCGCAGGGCGACCCCTTCACGCGCCCCTGACCAGCAGGGTCCGTCACGCCGCCTGCCTCCGACCGAGTGATCGACGCAAACTCCCTCGAATTGAGCAACAGGGTCTCTCGATGAAGGCGAAGACCTCGGCGCGGGCGTCCTGGACAGCCCCTGGGCCCCGAAGGGCGGGGCCCAGGGGCCGCCTGCCATGACAGATCGGCCTTCCGCCAAGTCCGGCTCCACAACCTCCGCCACGGTGCCGCGACGCTGGCCCACGCGGCGGGGGCCACTCTGAAGGACATCCAGGAGATGCTCGGCCATTCCTCGATCACCATCACGGCCGACACGTACACGAGCCTGCTGCCCGAGGCGGATCTGGCGATCGCCGAAGCCGCAGGCCGGCTCGTCCCGCGCGCCCGCACCGCCACTGAGAACACAGCTCCCAAGGCGGTGCCCGAGGCCGACGGCGCGGAGAAGCCCGGCCCGGAGTCCTGCCGGATGGTGCTGATCCGTTCGGTGTCGTTCGGGAGATCAACTCCCCGTCCGCTCACGCACCGCTCACACAAACGGCCCCGGACGAGACGTCCGAGGCCGAATAGAGCCCCTCCCTGGGTGAGAAATCGCAGGTCAGCGGCGTATGCGTTGTGCCCCCGGCGGGGCACCAGACAAATGGGAACGGGGGCGGGCGGTGGTCGCCGGGATCACGGATCATCGTGGAGTCCACTCTGTACCTCTGAAGTGACTCGGACGTGTGGTGATGGCTACAGGTCCGGCTCCGACGGGCAAGCCCGCCGGACAGCCGTTGGCGTACGACGGTGGCGGCCCGTTCCGGTCCAAGTCGTCGCCGCCGCTCGCCTGGGGTAGCCCGTCTGCTAGCGCCCGGGGGGAGGTCACTCATGATGGGGGTGCCCCCGCTTGGTCAGCGCGGACCAAGCCGGGGAAGCACACGTCACCGTCCACGCCCGGTATCAGCGCCCATTGGCGGTGCGGGCGCTGGTCAGGGCGGCGAGCGGGTCGGGATGGGCGGGGGCGCAGGGCCACCAGTCGGTGCGGCCCGCGAGGGTTTCACGGGCGTAGGGGTGCCAGCGGCCGTCGGGGCCGTAGCGGAGCTGGATGCCCTGGGCGTCCAGGGTCAGGCGGTTGCGCCAGGTCCTGACCGGCATCGGCTCGTCGGAGTCGTCGAGTGCGGTGCGGGCGGCGGCGAGGGCGGCCGGGTCGGGGGTGAGCGGTGTACGGGCGGTGGTGATGCCGGGGACGCCGCCGTGGCGGGCGGCGCGGACCAGGCGGGCGAAGCCGGTGGGGTCGTTTCCCGTGCCGGTGACCAGGCGGTGGAACCACTTCTCGCTCGCGCCCGCAGCGATGCGTACGGCGTCGTCGGCAGCGTCGAGGTGCAGGGTGAGGATGTGGCCGTCGGCGAGGCCGCGGGCGCGCTGCGCTGTGTCGCGCATCAGGGCCGTGAGGTCCGGGAGGGTGACGGGGCCGGTACGGGGCGGTTCGGCGGTGAGGGGGGCGGGCCGCGGGTCCGGGGAGTGCTCAGGGCCGCCGGGGTGCAGGTGCGCGACTGCGTCGCGGGACCCGGGCGCCTCTTGTGAGGGCGGGGTGAAGATGCCGTCCCAGGCAGTGAAGGCGTCGCGGGCGAGGATGCCGTACGGAGCCGGAGCGCCCGGGTCCTCGGCGGCGGCAGAGTCGGCCGTGGAGGCGGCCCGGCGGCGGGCGCGCAGCGCTGCGAGGACGCTGTCGCGGTCGCGGCCGCGGAGGGTGAACAGCAGGAACGGATCCTCGTCGATGTGGGTGGCGGTGGCGTAGCACACGGCGGCCGCGTGCTTGCAGGGGTAGCCCCAGTCGGGGCAGGAGCACTCCGGGTCGAGCTCGTGCGGCTGGGGCAGGAGCGGTACGCCGGCGGAGGCCGCGTCGGCGACGAGGTCCTCGGGCACCTCGCCGTCGAGCAGGGCGGCCGTGTGCCCGGCCCGGGCGGCGACGGCGTCGAGCAGGGTGTCCCACTGGGCGTCGGTGAGGATGGGGACGTGGACGGCGGCGTCGTATGGCCAGGGGGTGCTGCCCTCGACCGCGGCCTTGAGCGCGCCGGGCAGGCAGGTGACGGGGTGGACCATGCCCTTGCGGGCGTAGGTGCGGCCGCGGGCGAGGCGGCCCGCGTCGAGGGTGGAGGCCTCCAGGGCGTCGATCCATGCCTGGCCCCACCAGGTGGTGGCGAAGGCGCGGGTGCCGCGGCGCGGGGCCTTGTGCGCGGGGGTCACAGGTCTTCTCCCTCGGCGGTGGCGGACAGGGCGACGAGCTCGGCGAGGTCGGCGTCGGACAGCTCGGTCAGGGCGGCCTCGCCGGAGGCGACGACCTGCTCGGCCAGCGCCCGTTTGGCGCCGAGCAGGCGGGCTACCTTCTCCTCGACGGTGCCCTGGGCGGTGAGCCGGTGGACCTGGATCGGGCGGTCCTGACCGATGCGGTAGGCGCGGTCGGTGGCCTGGTCCTCGACTGCCGGGTTCCACCAGCGGTCGTAGTGGATCACGTGGGTGGCGCGGGTGAGATTGAGGCCGGTGCCCGCGGCCTTCAGCGACAGCAGGAATACGGGTACGTCACCGCGCTGGAAGGCGGCGACCATCTCCTCACGCCGCCTGACCTCGGTGCCGCCGTGCAGATAAAGGGTGCGCACGCCTCGGTCGGCGAGGTGGGCCTCCAGCAGCCTGCCCATCTGCGTGTACTGGGTGAACAGCAGGGCGGACTCGCCTTCGGCGACGACGGTGTCGAGGAGCTCGTCGAGGAGCTGGAGCTTGCCGGAGCGGTTTGGCAGCGGGCCCGGCTGGCGCAGGTACTGGGCGGGGTGGTTGCAGATCTGCTTCAGGGCGGTGAGGAGCTTGAGGACGAGGCCACGGCGGGCGATGCCGTCCGCCTTCTCGATCCTCTCCATGGCCTCGCGGACCTGCGCCTCGTACAGCGCGGCCTGCTCGCGGGTGAGCGGGACGGGGTGGTCGGTGGTGGTCTTGGGCGGCAGCTCCGGGGCGATACCCGGGTCGGACTTGCAGCGGCGCAGCAGGAAAGGGCGGGTGAGGCGAGTGAGCCGTTCGGCGGCGTGGCGCCCGTCCTCGGAGGCCTCCTCGTCGCCGTCCGCGCCAAGGGCGCCGCGTTCGATCGCCCTGGCGTAGCCGTCGCGGAAGGCGGTGAGGGAGCCGAGCAGGCCCGGGGTGGTCCAGTCGAGCAGTGCCCACAGCTCGGAGAGGTTGTTCTCCACGGGGGTGCCGGTCAGCGCCACCCGGGCCCGGGAGGGCAGGGCGCGGAGTCGGCGGGCGGTGGTGGCGTACGGGTTCTTGACGTGCTGGGCCTCGTCGGCGGCGATCAGCGACCACTTGATCCCGGCGAGCCGCTCGGTGTCGCGGCGCAGTACTCCGTAGGTGACCAGGACGAGTTCGCCGCCGGTGAGGTGGTCCAGGGTGCGCTCGCCGCCGTGGTAGCGGCGCACGGCGAGGGCGGGGGCGAAGCGGGCGGCCTCGCGCTCCCAGTTGCCGAGCAGTGAGGCGGGGCAGAGCACCAGGGTGGGGCCCGCGGTGTCGGAGTGCTGCTGCCGGTGCAGGTGTAGGGCCAGCAGTGTGACGGTCTTGCCGAGGCCCATGTCGTCGGCGAGGACACCGCCGAGCGTGAGGCGGGTCATGTCGGCGAGCCAGGCCAGTCCCCGCTTCTGGTAGTCGCGCAGGGCGGCGGTCAACTCCTGTGGTACGGTGACCGGTTCGCGTTTCTCGGGTTCGCGCAGCCGGGCGACGAGCTCGCCGAACGCGCCCGCGGCACTCACCTCGATCCGCTCGCCGTCCCGCTCGATCTCGCCGGTGAGGACGGCCTGCAGCGCGTTTAGGGCCGTGAGGTCGCGCTCCTGGCGGCGCAGCCGGGCCAGCAGCCTTGGGTCGGCGACCACCCACTGGTCGCGCAGTTTCACCAGGGGGCGGCGCGCTTCGGCGAGTTGGTCGATCTCGGCCTCGGTGAGCCGCTCGCCGTTCAGGGACACCTGCCAGGAGAAGTCCAGCAGGGCGTCCTTGCCGAGGAGGGTGTTCACCGTGGCGCCGGGAGCGGTGGTCGCCCCGATCTCGGCCCGTGCCTCAAGGGCCTTGACCAGGTCCTTCGGCCAGTGCACGCGAAGCCCCACGTCGTGCAGCAGGCCCGCGGCCTCGTCGAGGAGCTGGGTGAGTTCCTGGTCGGACAGGCGCAGCCGGGCGGGCGTGGACTCGGCGAGCAGCCGGGCCAACGGGGGCCACGCTTTGGCGCCGCGGCGCAGCGCGAGCAGCGTCTCGGCCTCGGCGCGCGGGCCGAGCAGGCGGGCAGTGCGCTCCGGGGCGGCCCACAGGTCGGCGGCGTCGACGACGAGGGAGGGGTCGGCGGCGCTGTGCAGCTGGAGAGCGGTGTGGAAGACGCGCTGCCGCCCGGTGGGAGGCTCCACCCGCAGCGAGACGTTCACCAGCGCGGAGCGCTCCGCATCCACCTGGGCGGCCCACTCGGCGAGTTCGGGGTGGGGGCTCGGGGCGCGGTCGGCGTACGGGTTGTCGGGGGCGGCCAGGGGTGCGGCCGGGGTGCGCGGCAGGGCGTCGGCGAGCGCGTCCGCGAACTCCCGTACGAGGGCGCCGGGTTCGGCGATCCGAACCGGGCGGCTGCCGGGGACGGGCAGGTTGTGGGCGTATGGCGGCAGAGCGGCGGCCAGGGCGTCCAGCGTCCGCTTTCCGTGCGCGCCGAGCGGTCCCAGCCGCCACACGGGACGGCCGTCCTCGGTGAGCGCGGGCTGCAGGCGGCCCTCGCCGATCAGCCGCAGGGTGGCGCGGGCGACGGCGGCCCAGGCGTGCAGCGAGGGATGCGCGCCCTGCTCGGGCGGGTCCAGCAGGAGCGCCAGGGCGGTGCCGGGGGCGAGCCCGTACGCCTCGACCTTTCTGGCTCGTACGCCCTTGCCGTGCGGCAGTACGAGACTCAGCGGCAGCCCGTCCACGGCGGACGGCGCGGTGGCGAGCGCGCGCAGCGCACTTTCCGGCAGTGGGTACAGGGCGAGCCTGCCCAGCCGGTGCGGCTGTCCGGCTGGCGCGGGCACGAACACCGCCGCCCAGCCGCCGGCCGCCAACTCCCTGGTCCAGGCGGCCGCCTCCCGGTCGGCCATCGGCGGCGCCGGCAGCGGCGTACGCGTCCGCTGGCCGGGCACGGCGATCCTCACGCGGCGCTCCTCGCCTTGAACGCGGCCTTGCGCAACCGCTTGACCAGCTGCTTGTCCTCGTCTACGAGGCTGTCTGCGACAGCGGTCAGCACGGCTTCGCCGTGCGGGTGCCCAGCCCGCCACAGGTCGTCGGCCAGTTCGGCCACCTGCTCGCGTACCCGCGGCCCGCCCTCGGGCCCCTGCTCCAGACGGGCGCGCAGCGCCTCGGGGCCGCCGTCCGCGTACGCGTACAGGCCGTCCAGACACATCCACTCCCGGCCGAAGGCGTCCTGCCCCTGGGCGGGTTCGCCAATCCGTCGCAGCCAGGAGGCGGCGGTGTGCGCGCACCCCGGAACCCCGGAGGCGGCGGCCTTGCGCAGCACCGCGCGCACCCGGTGCCGCTGGTCCGGCTCCGTGTCCTCGGGGTTCTCGGGCTCCCCGGGGCGCTGGGCGGGCAGCAGGTGCTCCAGGACGAGTGGGGCCATGAGCCGCCGCAGCGCGTCGGCCCCCTCCGAGCCGCCGCAGGCGTCGACGAGCTGCACCGCCGCGCCAGCGGGTGTGCGGGGGCCAGCCAGCCTACCACCTCCGCCCGCACGTCCTCCGGGTAGCGGTACGTGGCCAGCGCGGCCAGCAGCTCGGCCGCCTCCGCCCGCTCCATCCGCCCCACCACCGGGGCGCTCACCCCGGCCTCGACCAGCAGCCCGCGCAGCCCGGCGCGGCCCAGCGAGGTGAGGCGGATGCGGCCCGGCACGGGCGCGGACAGGCCGATCAGCAGCCAGTCGTCGTCCTGTTCGTCGCCGGGCGGGGGGTCTTCGGGCCGGTACTCGGCGGCCCCGAACCGCACCAGCAGCTCTGCCGCCTCCTCCCACTGAACCACGTACAGCGCGCTCAGCAGTTCTCCGGCCGCGTCGTCGGGCAGATCCTCCAGGGACTCGCCGAAGAAGGCGGCGACATCCGCCCACTCGCCCTCGGGCAGCCCGTAGCAGTGCAGCAGCAGGCCGAACCCGACCGGCGGGGCCTGGGCAAGCAGCTCGCCGAGCCCGGACATCAGGCGGAGCATCCCGATCGGCTCCGGTAGTTCGGCGAAGACGTCGGCGACCGCTCCGGCCAGCGTCTCCTGCCACGCCGTCAGCACAGCGGCGTCGTCCAGCTCGTCCGGCAGGGCAGCGCCCGAGGACGCCTTTTTGCCGTCGCCGCTCACCTCCACGAATCCGGCGAGCAGCGCCCACCCCCACGGCTCCTGTACCGGCCCCATGTCGGCGGCGCTGCGGATGTCGGCCAGCCGTTGCCGACGTTCCGCGGCGTCCCCCCACTCGTCCGGTGCGGCACGCCACAGCCCGGCCTCCTCCACCGCCTGCCGGGCGAGCTTCGGCCGCAGCACCCCCTTCGGGGTGAGCTCCCGGCCCGCGCCGCACCAGTGCCCGAGCCGCACCGCCGCCATGAAGTGCTCGGCGCCGCGCACCTGCCGGGCCAGCTCGGCGTCGTCGGGCAGCCGGATCGCCGGGGCCGTCCGCGACGCCGGGTCCAGGACCTCGCCGACCAGGTCCGCGAAGTCGCCCCCGTCCCCGTCGGGCAGCGGGTGCCACTCGCCGCAGGAGGGGCACAGGAACCGGCCACCCTGTTCTTCGGCCGCGCTCACGCCGTCCACCGTGAGCAGCGGCAGCTCCTCCAACGCCCGGTTCAGTTCCGCCACGTCCAGGCACGCGGGGTCGAACCCGGTGGCGAGCATGTGGGCGAGTACATAGTCGGTGTGACTGTCGTACTCCGGCTCCCCGTCCTCCTCGGTGACCGGTTCTGGCCGCTCGCCCGCCTCGTACCGCTCCAGCAACTCCTGAAGCGCCCAGACGCCGCCGACATCGTCGCAGTCCGGCAGCGTCCGCCGCCCGCCTGTGCACACCACGTGTCCGGCCTCGTCCGGATCGGCCGGGCGGACCTCGTCGACGGTGATCCGGTGTTCCCAGTCGTCCCCGAGGTCGTACCTGTACGACAGCCGCCCCCCGGCTCGCGGCAGCACGTCCGCCAGCGACACGTCGTCCTCGTCGTCCCACCCGGAGTCAAAGGCGCCGCCGAGCGGGTCGCGGTGCGGACCCCACGCCGCGCGCCGTCCGTCCTCGAAGACGTGCAGATGTATGCCGTCCCATCCGAACAGCACCTGGACCACCTCGTGCAGGCCGCCCAGGGAGAGCCGCGAGGGCACCCGCACCCGCCGCCACACCGGCGGACGCAACCCACGAAGTTCGATCTTCAGCTGGTGGACAGTGGGCCTGTCAGAAACCGCAGTGCTCGGCATGCGCCGGGATCTTCCCTTGCTCAGGATGCACATCACCGCGCCCTCGACGAGCGGGCGACGTGCGCCGAATGGCTGACCCGCACCATTCTGGCAGCCTCGCCGGAGGACACGGTCCGGGTTGCCAATTGCTGATTCGGTTGTTGGCCGTGGATGGCCAGGTTGTCCCTCGATGGGGTGAACGGGGGCCGGTTCCCGAGGTCTTGTGCGTGCGGGGAACGCATGATCGGCCGTGGCAACCCGGAGGCGGGGAGCGTCGTGCATATGCATATGAGTTGGGGCCGACCCGAACCGCTCAGCGTGACCTGGGAGATCGAGATCGTGGAAGGCGAGGAGGGCAGGGCCCTTGCGCCGGCAGATCCAGGTGATGCTCGAGGTGCTGGCGTGGATCGCCGAGCAGCGGCGCGGACAGGACGGCTCCGCGACGTCCGAACAGGGTTGACGGCACGCGGCCTCGTTCGCCGACGTAGGGCCTCCGCAGGGTTCGAACCTGCGACCAACGAGCAGTCCCCACTCTGAGCCGCAGCCGCTGGAGCTCCTCGCGCTCGGCACTGCTCAATTCGCCGGGAGTGCCCTCGCCCCGGTCCGCCTTCGCCTTGCGGTACCAGCCGCGCAGGGACTCGGAGCTGATGCCGAGTTCCCGGGTGACCGCCGTGACCGTCTTGCCCGAGGAATCGACGAGCGCGATCGCGTCCCGCTTGAACTCTTCGGTGTACCGCTTCGTGTACTTGCTTCCCACCTGGTGCTACTTCCTCTGGAACCTCAGGTCCCAGTCTCCAGGTGTCCACGATCAAGGGGAAGGTTCAGCAGGCGGGCGATGCCAAGCATGGCGTGGTGAACACCGTCGCCCTTCAGCCGGCAGTCGCGCAGGATCTTCCAGCCCTTCATGCGGGCAAAGACGTGCTCGACACGGGCACGGACCCGGCGGTGTGAGGTGTTGTGCTCCTCTTTCCAAGCCGGCAGTTCCGTCTGCCCCTTCCCGCGCCGGTGCGGGATGACCAGGCCAGTGCCCCGATAGCCGCCGTCGGCAATCACCGTGGTCCTACCGACGGCCGCCTTGGCCCCGGACAGTTCCCACGCCTTGCAGTCGTTGCGGTTGCCTGGCAGGGGCTGGCCGACCACCACGACCAGCCGGGTGTCCGCGTCGATGACGACCTGGTGGTTGGTGGAGTACCGATAGTTCTTCGACTGCTCCGCGACCCGGTGATCACGGGTCGGCACGAGCGTACCGTCCACGATCAGGACGGCGTCCTGGCGGAACCGCCGGCGCGGCTGGAGTGCGAGCAGCGGACCTAGTAGGGCTTGGTCATCTTCACTCCTGAGTGGCGTGTCTGTTGCCTCGTGGGTGGCGTTGTCGTGGTGTGACACCTGAGGAGATGACCGAGGCCCGGGGGGACCTGGAGGCGTTCGCGGCGGAGTTGTTCGACGGGTTCTTCCGTGCGGACCAGCGGCGGTGGGGACAGGCGTATGTGCGAGGGCTGCTGCTGGACGGGCGGCGTAAGTCGGTGGAGCCGATGGCAGCCCGCCTCGGCGAGGACGGCAACCGGCAGGCGCTGGCGCACTTCATCACCTCCAGCCCGTGGGATCCGGCGCATGTGCGGGCCCGGCTGGCCTGGAGGATGCACGAGGCGATCGGTCCGGAGGCGCTGATCGTTGACGACACCGGCTTCCTCAAGGACGGGGACGCGTCCGCGTGTGTGTCGCGGCAGTACACCGGCACCGCGGGCAAGGTCACCAACTGCCAGGTGGGAGTGTCGCTGCACCTGGCCCGTGAGCAGGCCTCGGCCGCAGTGAACTGGCGGCTGTTCGTGCCCGCTTCATGGGATCCGGCCTCTGGACAGGCGGATGCGGCCAAGGTCGCCCGCCGCGGCCGTTGCGGCATCCCCGCCCAGGTGGGGCATGTGGAGAAGCGGCAGCTGGCCCTGGACATGATCGACGAAACCCGGTCGTGGGGCGTCGATGTCCCCTTGGTCGTGGCGGATGCCGGATACGGCGATGCCGCCGCCTTCCGTCTGGGGCTGGAGGAACGCAGCCTGCCCTATGCGGTCGGGATCTCCTGCCGCCACACCGCCCATCCGGCCGACGCCCGGCCCGTCCAGCCCCCCTACGCGGGCACCGGTACCACCGAAAGCGCAGTACCCCGACCCTGCGCAGACGGTGAAAGACCTGGTCATCGCGGCCTACCGGGCGGCTGCACGGCCGGTTTCCTGGCGGGTAGGCTCCCGGCCGGGCACGGGCCGAAACGGCTTCAAGCGCATGTACTCGCGGTTCGTCGCCCTCAGGGTCCGGCCCGCCGGACGGGGCCTACGCAAGACCACGGACGCTCCCGAGCTGCCTGAACGCTGGCTGCTGGCCGAATGGCCCGCCACCGAGAGCGAGCCGGTGCAGTTCTGGCTGTCCAGCCTGCCCTCCGGCATGCCACTGGCCACCCTGGTGCGGCTGACCAAGCTGCGCTGGCGCATCGAGCACGACTACCGGGAGATGAAACAGGCCCTGGGACTTGCCCACTTCGAAGGCCGCACCTGGGGCGG
The DNA here is from genome assembly GCF_025642155.1 of Streptomyces sp. HUAS 15-9. Taxonomy (NCBI): domain Bacteria; kingdom Bacillati; phylum Actinomycetota; class Actinomycetes; order Kitasatosporales; family Streptomycetaceae; genus Streptomyces; species Streptomyces qianjiangensis. The sequence continues at coordinate 8,939,382 of NZ_CP106798.1, forward strand.
CTGGCACCACCATGTCACCCTCGTCTCCGCCGCCCATGCCTTCTGCACCCTCAGGCGCATGGCTCGCGCCCCAAAAGACACAGCGGCGGTCTGAGTCTCTACCAGATCGTCCGTGAACTGCAGACACTCCTCGCCCTCTGGACCGGCGCCTGCCCCACCTGCCGCCGCGACATACCCGCACCGATAGCAAGATGACCAAGCCCTACTAGGCGTATTGACCTGAAGCGAAAGTTCCGTCGGATGGCCTGTCCGTAGCGGTCGATCTCGACGACAAACGGCCGTCAGTGCCGTCGAGTAAGTTCTGTCTGTTCGGCCCGACAGGCGGGCTGCCGAACCGGAGGACTCGTGGCGATGAGCATCCACCTACACCTTCGCGCCGTCGCGGAGTCCGAGATCCGGGACGACCACACCTGGCTTGCGGCGTTCATGTCCGAGGCTTGGGACAACCACCCCGACGAGTACGCAGCGGGTATCGCCGACTCGATCAACAAGGTCTGGGGCACCGTCAATGACCTCTACGCCGCAGCCGATGTACTCGACACAGATGCCGACGAGCCCTGGACACTCCCAATTTACGGTGGCCGTCCCGTGCCACACAGCGCGGACGCCGACCCCTCCAACCCACCCCTGATGCTTCTGGAGCCACCTGGGGTCTCACAGGCCGCAGCTTTCCTCGCAACTGTTTCCTTCGACCAACTGTGGAACGTTGCCGGGGGCAAGATCATGGGCCCCGGCCGGGACGAGGCGCAGGCCAGGCAAGAATTCCTCAACTATCACCGGGACCTCCTGGGGTTCTACGAGCGGGCAGCTTCGGCAGGCCATGCTGTGGTCAAAGCGGTGTGGGCTTGATGCGTGGTCACGTGCCCGTTACGGCCACTCGTTGATGGCTGCGACCAGCGCGGTCGCTTCGTATCGGACAGCAGGTTGTCGTATCGGGTGCCGATGCCACGGTGGCGCTTGAGCCGGTTGCGGATCCGGTCTGCAGGCACCGGAATCATGGCCTTGGTCCCACGTCTGCGCAGATAGGTACGGTTGTTACGGGAGTCGTATGCCTTGTCGGCCCGCACCCGGTCGGGGCGCTTGCGCGGGCTGCCGAGCCCCAGCCGGGGACCCGGATCGCTTCCAGGACTGGATCGAACTGCGGTGAGTCGCCTCGCTGCCCGGCCGTGATTGCCACCGAGAAGGGCTTCTGTCCTTGCTCGACGGCCAGATGGATCTTGCTGGTCAGGCCGCCGTGAGAACGTCCGAGGCCGTGGTCGGTCGGCTCGACGAAGATTCCGCCGGGGGTCTCCTTCTGGAGGTCCCCCTAATGGGCAGTGATGCGGGGCACCGCTAGGCCCACCCTGGCCCGTCGAGGCCCTGAAGCTGCGTGAGGATCCTGGCCCAGGTTCGGTACCCGTACAGGCGGTGCGCTGCACCTGGTGCCAGGGTGGGGTGCACCGCCGCTCGTTTCGGTGTGTGCCGTCTTCCTTCCAGTTGGTGCCGTAGGTGCACCAGTAGCCGGCGTACGGCGGCAAGCATGTCGACGCCCGGCCCACGCGACAGCTGCCGCCCGAATGCCCGATAGGGGCACTGTCTCCCGGTGTGCTCAGGGCCTCAGTGACCTGGGACAGCGAACGTTGATGGTTTGTCACTGGCGGAAACTGTGGTCAGTGGCCGCCGCTCGGAGGCTCGCAGCCGGTGCCGTCGGGGTAGCCGCCGAAGGCATCCGCCTTGGTGGAGTCACTGCTCATTGTTCCCTCCACACACCAGGGAGAGACGCCGATGTCGATGAGGAAGCCGACCCCGGCGGACCCGTCCTGGTACGCCTGCACCTTGTCGGGGGAGTAGCCGAGGCTGGTGAGCGCGTTGCGGACGCTGTCCGGGGCGAAGTCGGCGTTCTGGCGCAGCGGTTCGAGTGCATGCTTGATGTGTTCGACGGCGGTGAATCCGTCGCAGCGACTCTGGCCGTGGAGCGGGATAGGAACTCTGAAGCCGTGGTTTTCGGCGTAGTGGTCGGTCGGCGGCACGGTTGAGCTGGGGGTAGTGGCGTCCCTTGGCGCCGTCGGCTCGGGGCTCTCGCCGGGGCAGGGGAAGTCCGCTGGTGTACTCGGCGTCGATATGCCGGTCGGCGTTGGATGCGAACGCCGGTACGCGTCGGCGGTATCCCCTGCCCGCTGCGTTCCGCACCCCGCCGCCAGCAGGACCATCACCACCAACGGCAGCATCCCGAGCCGGGCTCTCGTCTTCCTTGGCGTCGTCATCCCCCGATCCTTCCCCGCAGCTCGATGGGCGTCATGAGTACTTTTACTCATCGGGCCACAACACCCTCGCGGTGTACTCCGGCTGGTCGGACCCAAAGACGGATCGGCTCCGTGCTTTGGCGGCGACGCGTCGGCCAGCTGGGAGACACTGCCTTGCGGTGCCGGTCGGGTGCGCTGTGGCCTGACAGGGGGATGAGGCGTCCCAGTGACTGCATTGCCCGCGTGACGCTGATCGGTGTGCCGTTGCCGCGTGACGAGCGCGGAGATCGCGTCGATCCGTTTCTCGTGAGCGTCGGCGAGCCGGCGCAGGTGCACTGCCCGCCCAGTGAAGCCGAGCGCGGCACACGCCATTACCGCCGCACAATGCCCGTACTTTGGGCAACCCCTACGCTGGTGTCAGGGGCATCGAGGCATACGGACGACACTCCGGGGTGATGGAGATGCTCGATTTGTCCGCCAGGTTGTCGGACCTCCCGGCGGTACGGGGCCGAGCCCCCTGGCCGGGACATGAATACGTCAAGGGCTGGGGCGTGTTCGGGCTGCCTTTCGACTCCGGTCATGTGCTCGCACTGCGCGTCTTCCCGGAGAACGACTTCGGCCCGTACCGCACGCTGTGGCATCGCGATCCAGCCGGCAACTGGTCGATCGATGTTGACGGGACACGGCTGGACACCGCGTGCCCCAGGTACTACGGCGCTGCATGCGACCGCACGGGACACGCCCACATACAGGTCACCTGGACGGGAGCGGCCTCCCTGCGGGTGACGATGGATTCCCCCTCCCTGGACTGGACCCTGACCGCCACCTCGACCCGGCTCCTGGACCTTCTGAACAGCGTCAGCGCGGCGCTGCCGCTCTCCACCTGGCGCACTCCTGTCTGGCTTCGGGCACGGCAGCACCTGGCCCGCGCGCTGGGAATGGGCGACATGCGCTTCTCCGGCGTCATGCCAAGCGGCCATACCGGAATGCTCATGCCGCAGCGAATCTACTTTGTCGAAACCTCGCGAGCCATGTTCGACGGTGTCGACCTCGGCCGCCCCACTCATCTCCCGGACTGCGTGCGTATCGGTGCAGCGACCCTGCCGGCCCGCGGTGTCCTTGCCGTCGGCCAGGCGGTCTGGGAGATCCTGGACCCCGCGGAGTACGAGCGCACCCGCTCCGAGACCGCCCGGCAACCCTAGTCACTGAGCCTCGCCGCCGTCTTCCCGAAGAAAGAGGGGTTCGTCAGCCGCCGCACGCAGCGGCTGGAGCTCGCGCCGCCGATGGACTACCAATTGCCCGTCGCCGCGGCCTGGAATGCGTCGCCGGACCATCTGAAGGCACCAAGCCCGGCGCACTCCAACTGCTGCAAGTCCGTGCCTACTTCGGCCGTAGCCGGTCTCGCGCAGCCCTTTCATGGCTGGCCGCAACGCCGCGTTGTCCAGCCTGCTCGGCGGGGTATCGAGCGACCGATTCGCCTCGACCAGGCACTGCGCGAGGTCAACCGGTACGCCCTCGGGCGCATTGACCACCGGACCAGCAGGATCCAACCGCACCGCCTCGTCCAGGCGTACTCAACGCCCAGGTGAGCGCCGAGGAGCGCGAGGGGAACAGCGGGCACCAGGCGGCGCTCATGGGTAGCCGGGGGCGTGCGGGAACAGGCGTGCGTCTGATTGCCGAAATTCTCACCGGGCGTGCTGAATGTTCGAGGGCTCTGTGCGATGGCGTGAATTCATACAGTGACCACAGCTGGGTCTCGAGGCCGGCGTCGACCCGATGGGGGAGCCGTGTTGGATCGGGGATGGGGCGAGGTGCTGTCAGTGGCAGTCGCGGCGCGCGTCCTCGGCCAGGACATCGCATCGTTCGGTGCCGGGCCGCCCTAGGAGGCCACCAGAGCGTCTGCGAGGCAGGCTGAATGTATGGTGTCGTTCTTTCGTCCACCCTCTGGACCAGGAGTGGGCGGTCAAAGCAGCGTCCTGCTCGCACTGGCGCAGTGTGTGCCGTTTGTGATCGCGCTGGCGGTACTGATCATCGAGCTCACCCCAGCTCACTTCATCTATACCGGCCCGTTTCTCACCGCGGTGCCGGCGCTGGCGGCGGTAACGATGGGCCCCAAGCGCACGGCCCTGGCGGTGGCTCTCGCGCTGGCGGTCAGCGTGACCACGGCCACCTACAATCAGGCATGGGGGACCCTGCAGGTCTATACCAACTTCCTGGCTCTGGTCCTGGTATCCCTCGCCGGTTTCATCACAAGTAGCGCCGTGCGTGCGTACAGGAGGAGCGAGCTCGAGCAGGTCCGCCGGATCGCCGTGGCAGCACAGGAGGTCATTCTGCGGCCAGTCCCCGAGCGCCTGGGCCCGGTGCGGGCGGCCAGTCTGTGTCTCGCGGCCGGGACCGGGGCGCAGGTAGGCGGTGATCTGTACGAGGCCGTGCAGACGCGGTACGGCGTCCGGATGATCGTGGGGGACGTCCGCGGCAAGGGGCTGACTGCCATGCGCGCGGTCGCGGTGGTGCTGGGCGCGTTCCGGGTGGTCGTGCACTACGAGGACGATCTGGTGGGGGTCATGAACCACTGCGCGGCCGCGCTGCGCCGGGAGGCCGCTGTGCCGGGCGCCTATCCCGAGGAAGCCCTGATGGAGGGATTCACCACCGCACTCATCGCCCAGGTGCCGGACGACGAACCCGTAGTGCAACTGGTCAACCGCGGCCATCCGCCCGCGCTAGTACTCCACGAGGGCCGAACCCAGCCTTTGATGCCCACCTCGCCGCGTCCGCCCCTGGGCCTGGAGGATCTGATCACCGGCCCTCCCGAGAAGCCAGAGAGCTATCCACTCGTACCCGGGGACCGTCTACTCCTCTACACCGATGGCGTGATCGAAGCCCGCAACCTTGACAACGACTTCTTCCCTCTGTCGGAGACCATGGAGTCGATCAGCTTCAGCACCACCCCCGAAGAGTTCCTTGAGCAACTGCACCACGCATTGATCCGCCACACCGAAGGCCACTTGGCGGACGACGTGGCGATGATCCTTGTCGACCGGCTCGACGAAGGAGTCGGCATACCGGTCATCTGAGACCTCGGTCAGTCATTGGGCAGTGTGTGGGTACTCACGGTGATACCGCGGTGTCCTGTGCGACCTGTTCAGATTCGGTGCGCCGATCAGGATGACGCCACCCCTTGCGAACGGGCGATGGAGCGGCTCGCATCGTGCGGGACGGCCGCTGATGTGGGTGCCGCATTGCCCACTGTCAGCACCGTGCCGGTGTCCGCCGTGGTACGTGCCACCTCCCGGTGGGCGCCTCTGCGTTGGTAGTACGGCCCCGAACCCGACCTGTACCGGTGGGCTCGCCCATTCAACTGTCGCAGCCTCGTCGTCGGCTGCCGTCCCTCCCGGAAAGGCTTGGACGCTCAACGCCCCGCTAGCAGAAACACTCTCCGCCGCCCTGCTCGTCGTGGTCCTGACGTGTGCGGTGATCCGGCCGTGGGGCTGGCCGGAGGCCGTCGTCACCGTCCCGGCCACCGGGCGATCTCCCTGGACCACGCGGAGGCCGAGGCCGCCCGGCTCGGTCCGGTCATCGGCTTCCTCGCGGCAGTGCTGGTCCTGGCCCAGATGTGTGTGACGACGGGGGCCATCCACGCCTGCGGGGCGTGGATGGCCTGCAGCGCGGCCATGCGCCGGTGCCGGCCACTGGTGAGGTGTTCGCGGCCCGCTTCCTTGCAGGCTTGCTCTAGTTGCTCGGCCGTGCGCATGCACGCGTCTCGTATCGGTGACAGGGCCGGGTCGGCTGAACACTCGGCGAGATGCGGGACCATGCGCTGGCCATGGCTCATGGTGTGGCCGCATGGTCAGCGCTGGGCCGCTGAACCGGCCACTTCGCATGGTGGAGAAGTAGTCGATCCCTCCGGTTCACCATCTGCCTTCCTAGGCACGGACCTGCGCGGGATGATGGCGGGCATGTGGGGATGGAGAAACGCGACGCGGCGAGTTAGTGCGGTCTACTTTGCGTTGGCATTAGGCGGGATCATCGGCGCGTTGTGGGTCGCACACCGATTTCACCTTGGGGCGGCCGCGACTGCAGCGTCACTGCTGCCTACTCTGGCTCCGTTGTTCTTGTCCTGGGTGACCTTCCGCTCGGGTGCGGAACGTGCTGCCGAGCAGCCACTGGAGGAGATCGCAGAGCATCTGGCGCAAGTCGTCCAGAATCAGTGGGAGACCGAGGTCCAGGTGCGGCGCGTGAACGATCCGTATCCCATGACGGTGAGGTGGAGGACCGCCCCGGACGATCTGGTCGAATCCTGGTCGCTGCTCCAGGCGACTGCCGGCGACTGGCCTGGAGAACTGGGCCGTATCCCCGAGGGGTGGGCAAATTCCCCAGCAGAGTTGGAAGGTTCTGGGGCGGAAATTACGCGAGTATTCGCAGAAAGGGTCCCTACTCGGCGACTTCTGGTGCTGGGAGGGCCTGGCGCGGGAAAGACAGTCCTCCTCTCACGGCTGGTGTTGGGGCTGCTTCACCGACGGATGACGAATGCTGCCAGCCCGCACACCAATGCCGTTCCAGTGCTGTTTCCGCTGGCGACGTGGAATCCCACACGACAGGATCTCTACGCTTGGATGGCCGAGCGGCTCGCCTCGGACTATCCCACCCTGACTGAACCTGCACCTACGCGGTACGGGCATATTGATCGCGCCCGCGCTCTACTCGGCCGGCGGCTGATCCTCCCCGTCTTGGACGGCTTCGACGAGATTCCTACGCCCCTTCGCGCGGCAGCTCTCAGTGCGATCAACGAAGCACTTCCCATGGGGCATCCCGTCGTCCTGTCCAGCCGAGTCGGCGAATACCGGGACGTGCTGTACCCCCACGCCGGCTTGCCGGCCAGGTTGGCTGGAGCAGCAGGCATTGAGCTACGTCCTCTGGACGCCGAAGATGTCGCAGCCTACTTGCGGCGCGATGCCGGAGCCAGCGGATACGCCGCTGACCGCTGGAGCCCTGTGGCTGCTCAGCTGGGCACCACAACTCCCGTCGGCGAGGCATTGCACACACCGCTCATGCTCTTCCTGGCCCGCGCCATCTACAACCCCCGCCCTGGCGAGAGCTCCCACGACTTGCCCAACCCTGGAGAACTCTGCGATACGTCACGCTTTCCCACCCGTGTCGCCGTCGAGCGCCACCTCTTCTCCGCGTTCATCACATCTGCCTACCGCTCCCATCCCCGCTATCCATGCCGGTGGACGCCCCAACAGGCTCAGAGAAGTTTCGTCTTCCTCGCGCGCTACCTTCACCGCGTCCATAACGCCACCCCTGATCTGGCCTGGTGGAAGCTACGACGAGCCGTTCAACGCAGCATCCCCGTGATGGTCACCAAGGCGATGTGCCTGTTTCTCAGCGTCGTGTTTACGGCCATCGGCTTCATCATCGCTCCCGATGCCGGCAACAGGATTTTGGCCCTGATCGTCGGACCCATCCTCGGTGTCTTCGCCGGCATCCTCCTCGCGGTGCCAGGCTGGTTGGCCTTCGACGAAGCACCACGTCGTCCTGCATCGGGACTGCGGTGGGCGCCGAACTGGCCGGGGGCGGCCATCGCGGTAGCCACCACTGCCCTGCTGGTCGCACCCGCCGGGCTGCCCCTTGCCTCGGCCGCGACAGTCGGACTGGGCCTGTGTATTGCCTTCGGGCTGGGAGTCACTTCAGCCGACACCGCCGTGGCGGTCGGCCCCGTGGCACTCTGGTCACGGGACAGACGCGTCTTTTGGGCTCTCACTCTCGGAGTCGCAGTTTCTGCGGGTCTCGGTCCCTGGATACTGCTCGTCTTGAGCGGTGCAGACGCAGCGGGCCAAGCAGCCGCGCTGGCGGGCGCCCTATGGCTCGGCCTGACCATCGCCTTCACAAGGACGGCCTGGGGCCCATTCTCAGCAGCCAAGTTTCACTTGGCCTCCCACCACCGCATTCCTCGCAACCTCATGGCATTCCTCGCCGACGCTCACCAGCACCGGGGTGTGCTGCGGCAAGTTGGAGCGGTTTACCAGTTTCGGCACATCGACCTGCAACGTCATCTCGCCAGAGCTGGGGATGGTGGCTGATCACTCGTTGACCCGGGTCGGTGCAGAACAGGAGCGCAACCACTTTGCTGAGCCTTGGTGGGATCGCCTGCCCCCTTGGTCGGCGGCCGCGTCCCGTACACCTTGGGGATCCGCGCCCGGTGACACTCGACCGTCCGGCCCCGCTGAGAGGACCGTGCGCCGGATGCTCGCCAACGCTACCGACCGGCCGCCGACTCTGGACAGGCGCACTTCCCGGACCACAAAACTGCCGCGGGGCGCAGTTGCGGCCTCTGCGGGCGAGGTGTGCCGGCTGCGGTGTGTGTCGGTCGCGGAACAGAAAGCGGCGGGTTGAGTGGTGTGGGGCGGGAACCGTGCACCCGTACGATTCGTCACTGATTGCAAGCGGGTGATTGCGCCAGGCGAGGGGTGGGGGATGGATCCGGTGTCGGTAGGGTTGTTGGCAGCGCTGGCTGGTGGAGCCGGCGGGGAGGTCGGGCGGCAGGCGTGGGCGGGGTTGACCGCGCTGGTGCGGCGACCGTTCCGCCGGGATGGCCCCGGACAAGGTCCGGTGGTCAGTTCTGGGGAGCCGGAGCTGGTGCGCCTTGCCGGAGATCCGGGCGACCAGGGTCGGGCGCAGGCTCTGAGCACGGCGTTGGCGGTCCGGGCCGCGCTGGATGAGGACTTCCGTACCGGGCTCGCGGCCTGGGCGGAGCAGGCCAAACTGGTGCGCACGGGGGACGGGGCGGTGACGAACACCGTCAGCGGCGGCACCCAGTACGGGCCGGTAGTACAGGGCCGGGATTTCTCCAACCTGACCTTCACCGGTACGTCCCCGCCTCCTCGGCCGACCTCCGTCGATGCTGCTGGTGACAACGCAGCCGACTCGGCGCCGTGACCGGCATGACTGACGATGCCCGTGAGGGAAGATCGAATGGCGAAGGGTCGCTGGCGGCAACTTCTGCCGCGGGGTCATCCAGGGCCGGGAGATGAAGGCCAGTATCGACAAGACCGACCTCGCCATCCAGACCGCACCCAGTCCCTCAACCACCCGGACGACCCGGTTTCCAGCAGGGTTCATCGCCCCCGTCGACTACGGCTCCGGCCGATGACTCTTCCTGGAGCGGGCTCTGGAAGCCCTGCTCCGCACATGGGCGATTCCTGGCGAGTAGATTCCCGACCGCCTGCGTGACCGCCAGCGGCTATGCCGCTACCTCTACGCCCTGGCCCACTTCTACGCCCTCGGTACCCTGGACCGGAGCACCTGCACCACCCTTCTTGACTGGCGTTCACGATGCCGACGAAGTCCGGGCCATCCTGGGCGCGTTCATCGGCGAGGTGCCGGACGGATGCCCAGGCCAGTGTCCGGCCGGTCGTTCTGAGGGACGCTCGAATCCGCGGGCCCGGCAGACAGCGGCGTTTGGGGGGCGTGGCGGGACTATCGGTTGGGGGGAGAACCAGGAGCCTGCCGTGCGTCAGTATGGCGTCTGTGACAGCGTGGTCGAGCATGCCGGTGCGTTCGCGGGTAGGCAGCGCGACGGAGTCGAGCGCTACGACGGCCCGGCCGCCGAGCATCCACAGTTGATGCGCGGACTGGCGGGCGCGACGCGGCCACGAACGTACGGTGCCCTCAGGACCGGAGGTTCGACGGCGAGCCCTCGTCAGCTTCCGGCTCTCGTCGGTGCTCACCGGCCGGATGAACACAGTCGATCGATGCCGGACGACCACCTCCGAGAACCGCGCTTGGCGGCCGTCTGCTCTTTGGCGGGCAGCAGATCGATCACTCGGCCGAGAATGCGCGACGAACTACTGGCTCTGGCTGTCACCTGGCAGCCTCAGAGTACGAGTGCTGTACACATGCCGGAACCCGAGTCGCTCGTAGAGTCTGCGAGCCGGATTGCCTTCGGTCACTGCCAGGCGCAAGTCTTCTGCCAGACCGTCCAGATACGCTGTGGCCAGTGCGTACTTCATGAGAAGCGAGCCGATTCCTCGCAGGGAGCACTCCGGGTCCCGGAACAGGTCGGTGAACCCCGGCCCTGGTAGGGCGGGCGGTCCAACTTCGGCATTGGCCAGAATGGCGCCTATGGGCTGCGGTCCGAGAAGGGCCACGGTGCTGCAGGCAAGGTTTCGCCCATAGAGCGCACCGGTCAAGAGCGGCACCAGATGCCTGGATCGATCCACGCTGCGATCCGGGTGCCCCGGTAGGTAGGCGCGCTCACGGACAGTCTGCAATTGGTCGATGTCCACCTCCAAAGCAGGTACGAAGTGGACGCGAGGAGGAAGTTTGGGGCGTGCCCAGTCTGGGTCGGGCGGACACGACGACAGATGCCATAGATAGTGATGGGCATGGCGCAACGGCACGGCTCCAGGAATGTCAGGTGCTACGGCCCCATCATCCCGCAGGGAGACGGTCCACCCGGGCAGCCTGCCGAGGAGGAGGTGGAGCAGATCACTCGCTCCGTCCCCGATGAGGCGGACATCGTCCGCCCAGGGAGACCCGTCCCGGGCTGTGCCCTGTACAAACTCGAGTCTCGACTCATTCGAGCCATACCCAAGAGTCATGTGCGTGTGAGCCGTAGGGCCGACTTGCCAGTACCTCATATTGGGACCCTCTCTCTCGGCTACTAGTCATCTCGCCGGAACGGCAAGGGCGTTGTGCGGAAAACTGATCTCGGATAGCATTCCTGAGAATCTATCGGCTGCGGGGGTTCAATGGGGGATGTCCGAAATCGCGTCGGTTCCTTGGTGCTCGACGACAGGACGATCAGACTGGATTGCACGCCTCAGTGGCTCTCATCTCACCTCGAGCACCTTTCCTTCTGCGGTGTTCATTTGGCGAGGGGCTATGAGACCAATGTGCTTCGGTACGTCTGCGATGCCATCGTCCCCGATGTTCCAAAATCGCTCTTGGCTGAGGACGCGGCTTTACTCGAACGACATATCGCAACTGATGACACGCCCGCCGGCCTCTGCTTGGGCTTCGACCGTATTCCCCTGTCGGACGCTACAGCGAAAGCTATGGTGGAGGAGGCGAGCCGTCAGGATTTCCAGCCAAATCATGGAGCCCATTATCGGTTGGGACGCCTTGAAGGGCGGCTGGTCGACGTCCTGGAAGCTCGTGCCGGAAGCCTGACGACAACAAGGTTCGATCCGAAAATACGCCAGTACTCCGATCATGCGTCAGCCCAGTGGGTGGGCATGCACTACGACAATGCACTGACGGATTCCCGCGAAGGTGAGCGATTCCCGCGTAGTGTCAGGCTGGAGGCAGCAGAACGTCGGTGCCTGTGCAACCTGGGGCCGGGGGACCGAATCCTCATCCTCAGCCTGAACATGACAGCGCTTTATCTCTCGGACACCGTCCGGCCGGGCGATGGGGACCATGTGCCCGACACCCCGCAGTTGCGGCGGTTCCTACGGGCTCATCCCCAGGAAGTTCGACGAACGGTGTGCATCACCGTGCGGCTGAAACCCGGCGACGCGGTCGTCTTTCCGGCGGGTATCGCGCTGCACGACGGCTCGACGAGGGGAATTCAGGCGCAGTCCCGTGCCCTGGTCCTCGCTGGGCGCTTTCCACGCCGTAGGAGTGACATAACGCCCTTGGGGCGGTCCGGACACTTGCTCTGAAACTGCGAAGACTCTCGACTCATGGATGAAACGAGCGCAACGGTGGCGTGATTGGCCTGAACTCCTGCCGGGATCACCGCAGCGAGCGGGCTCCGATCCTGTCAGTGCGGGTGTACTGTAGCGCAGTTGCCTGCGGGTCCGGGATCTGGGCTAATTGCGAGCTGGGGCCCATTAGAGGGTTCCAGACTGCATAACAAGATCGAAGGAAGGAGATCCAGATGATTCTTGCTATTTGACTTGATGCTCTACCAGCAGGTAGCGGCGTAGCGCAATGGGCCGACCTGGGATCAAGGCAGTTTATAATTTCAGACCTTTGAGGCCTTGTCAACTGCAGTGGACCGTCAATGGTATAGGGAATCGGTCATTCCGGTCTGGGTTCCCTAGACGCCGACCGCCCGTCTCTGTAGCCTCGAATTTCAGGGTCAACGTGTGCTCGGAGGGCGGACATTGTGAGCGACGGGGAGGCCGATCGGGCGGACCGGGTGAACAATGATCTTTCCGGTTCGGTGACCAATTCCGTCCAGGCGCGGAACGTCTCGGGCGGCGTGCACTTCCATGGGCAACACGCTGGCGTTCCCCGTCCCTACCAGCTTCCGCCGGAGTCGTCCCACTTCACTGGCAGAAGCGAGGACCTCGCCAAGCTCGACGCCATATTTGAAGGGTGGACCCACGAGGTCCGGCCGACCGTCATCGTGTCGGCGGTGGCGGGCACTGCCGGTATCGGCAAGACAGCTCTGGCCATCCACTGGGCCCGGGGTGTCGCCGATCGCTTTCCTGACGGGTTGCTCTACGTCAACCTCCAGGGGTACGGTCCCGGCCCGCTGATCACACCGAACCAGGCACTCCACGGATTTCTGCTCGCGCTCGGCACATCGGCCGAAGGGCTTCCCGAGGACCTTGAGGGCCGCAGTGGACTGTTCAGAAGCCTCCTTCATCAGCGGTGCATGCTCGTTCTTCTGGACAACGCTCGCGACGCGGAGCAGGTCCGTCCGTTGCTGCCCGCTTCTGCAACCTGCTTCGTCCTGATCACCAGCAGAAGCCAACTCTCCAGTCTGGTGGTGCGCGACGGCGCGCAGCGCCTCGTCCTCGACATGCTGTCCCCGGAAGAATCACTGGAGTTGCTGGGCTCGATCATCGGAGGGGGCCGCCTCGATGCGGAACCCTCGGCAGCCGTACTACTCACGGTCAGATGCGCCCGTCTGCCGTTGGCCCTGCGCATCGCAGCCGAGATGGCCGCGGCGCGACCCCATGCCTCGCTGGAGGAACTGGCCGACGAATTGACCGGCGCTGCCCGGATCGAAGCCCTGGCCACGTACGACGATGACGAGACGTCCGCAGTCCGGAAGGTGTTCTCCTGGTCATATCGCAATCTCTCGCCCGCTACTGCTCGCGTGTTTCGCCTGCTGAGCCTGCCGACGGGTCAGGACATCAGCCTCAAAGCGGCCGCGGCCCTGGCTGACTTGGCGCCGGCCCAGACGCTGCGCATACTGTCGAACCTGGTCAGCGCCAATCTCCTTGAGATCGCCGGCAACAATCGCTATCGCTTCCACGATTTGATCCGCGACTACGCCGGTGAATGCAGTGTCGAGGAGGACGACGAGCACGACCGGTCACAGGCGCTGCACCGCCTGTTTTCATGGCTTGTCGCCACCGGGGAGAAAGCCGGTGCCGTTCTTGGAACCCGTCGTGGTGCGGCTCCTTTCACGATCTCCGACGAAGAACGACCCCCCGCACATCTGTCTGTCGCTCTGGACTCGCCCGCAAGTGCACTTGGTTGGTGCGAGACCGAGTTCGCGAACGTCGTGGCGGCGTGTCGGCAGGCAGCGGACGTCGGCGACTTTGCTTCCGCCTGGAAGCTGCCCGCCGCGCTTAGGCCCTTCTTCCAGCTCAGAAGGCCCACGTTGGACTGGATTGCGGTCAATGAGATCGCCCTGGCCGCAGCAGAGGCTTTGCGCGATGAACACGCGCAGTTGGTGGCGTTGCGTGATCTGGGCGCCGCGAACGTGTACTGCGGCAGACATGAAGAAGCCTATGCGTGCTGCATGCGCGCCCTGGCGGTCAGTCAGCGCCTGGGCGAGGACGAGGGCTGGAACCTGAACAACGTGGGCGATGCGCTAATCTCCCTGCGTCGCTTCGAAGCGGCTGTCGACTACCTGCTCTCCGCGCTGCGGATGGCGCGCCGATCAGGCGACGCATGGCTCATCGCCCATGCGCTGGAAAACCTCGGTTCGGCCTATCTGGGCCTGAACCGGCCGGAAGACGCCGTGGAGTCACTCAGCGAGTCCTTGGCAATTTTCGAAGATCTCTCCTATCCCTTTGGTCAGGGGCTCGTTCTGGACAAACTGGCCGGCACTCATCTGTCCGTAGGGTGCTTCGACGAGGCGATCACGGCCGGTCTGCAGGCATCCGCCTTCCATGCAGCAGTGGGCAACAGGCTCGGTGAGGCGTCTACTCTGCAAATCCTCGCCCGCGCCTTTGCCGCCGCGGGCCGCCGTCAGGAGGCAGAAAGCCATCGGCTGCAAGCCCTGCAGATCCTCGAGGAACTTGGTCACCCGGACGCGGAACTGATCCGATCAACGATCCGGCGTCCAGAAGACTGAAGGCCACGGTTTCCCCGGTCGCCCCGGGCCGGCAGGTTGGAGCGGCACGATGGCACAGGCCTCGGTAGCCCTGGAGTCGAGCCATGAGCGGACTTACTGTGCGTGAACCGTGCACCCCGCTCCCGCGAGGCGTTACTGACTTCAGCTGGTCAGGGTGACGTTGGATCGTCGAGGGTCAGGCCGGTCCCCGCTATGAAGCCGTCGAGGGTGTGGGGCCGGTACTGAAGTCGTTTGAGCCGGTTGCGGACGAGGGCCTCGAGCCGGTCGAGGGCGACCGCGGCGAGGTTGGCCAAGCTGCGCTTGACGTGCGCCCATACCCACTCGACGGGGTTGAGGTCGGGCGAGTAGGCGGGCAGCAGGAACACCGTCAGCCATGCACGCTCGGCGATCAGCTCACGCATGGCGTGGGAGACATGGGTGTTCAAGCGGTCCCAGACCAGCACGATCGGCGCTTTGACGAGCTGGTGAGTGCCGTCGATCAGCGCGATGAAGTCGCGTTCTCCCATGCTGCGGCGGTTGCCCTTGCCCGAGGCGTGGGTGCGCAGTCGGTGGCACAGCCGGGTCCGGGAGCCGGGCCGCATGGCGATCAGCCCGGCCACGGAGAGTCGTCCCGAACGTCTTCCGCTCACCGTCACCTGCGGAGTCACTCCGTGTCGGCCCCAGGTGCGTCCTTTGGGCGGCCGGCGGGTGAAGCCTGCCTCGTCCTGGAAGCAGATGTAGCCTCCGCGGGCCGCCCGGGCTCTTTTACCTCGGCCCAGGTCGCCTGGTCGTAGGCGGTCAGTGCGCGCATGACTGGCTGGCCGCGCATGACCCTGGCTCCACTCATCAGGCCCCTTTAAAACGATCATTTAGGCTGACGCGGTGACTGATGAGCAGGAGCGGGTGCAGCCGTCGGGAGTGTGGGCCACGGCGGTGGGGGTGGCCAGGGTGCGGGCGCTGGAGACCGAGCGGGAGAACGCGCTGTTCCGCGACCCGCTGGCACAGGCCTTCGCCACCGCCGGCGGCCTGTGGCCCTCCTCGCCGCCGCTGCCCGATGACGAGGCCGCGCGACGCCGCCGGCTGGCCGTGGTGTTTTCCATCGTCATCAGGACGAAGTTCCTCGACGACCTGTTGCAGCAGGCCTCCGCGTCCGGGGTCCGGCAGGTCGTGCTGCTCGGCGCCGGCATGGACAGCCGGGCCTTCCGGACGGACTGGCCCGAGGGCACCCGGCTGTTCGAGGTCGACACCGCCGCGCCACTGGACTTCAAGGCTTCGGTACTGCGCCAGGAGCGGGCCGTCGCACGCTGCGAGCGGATCACCGTCGCCGTGGATCTGCGTGAGGACTGGCCAGGCGCGCTGGCCGCGGCAGGGCACGACCCGGCCGTGCCGACCGTGTGGATCGCCGAAGGACTGCTGATCTATCTGCCCGAGGACGCGGTGGAGCTGCTGCTGGCCCGGATCAGCGCGCAGTCGGCGACAGGCAGTCGGATGGGGCTGACGTTGGGCTCGCGCGGCGTGATCGAGCGCTTCGGCGCGGACGCCGCGCCGGGATCGGCAGCGTCCATGTGGGTCTCGGAGATGCCCGACGACCCGGTGGGCTGGCTGGCCGGGCACGGCTGGGAGGCCGACAGCCACACCCTGCGCGAGCGCGCTGCCGCCTACGGACGCCCGATCAGCACCCCGCCCCAGCACGAGGAACGGCCCGGCGGACTGATCTCGGCGGTCCGCCGGTAGAACGTCTCCCGGTTCCCTAGATGATCGATCCCGCGGGGGCCACCGGTCGGCCCCCGCCCGCCGTCAGCCCGGGCCGCTACACGCTGGACCCAACCACCCCGACGCCCTACCCGAAGGCGACCGACTCCAGCTCAAAGGCGTCCTCGCCAATTGCCTCGCGCTCGACGGCACTTGCCGAGCATGTGCGTTATTTCGGGCACACGGTCGCTCACCTCCAGGGTGACCAGTTGCCGACCTGGATCGAAGCGGCCACCTCCATCACCGAACTGTCCAGCCTCCGGAGCTTCGCCCAGCACCTCGAACGCGACCTCGACACAACGCGTTGTGCCGAGCCTGAGATGGGGGCTGTTCGGCCGCCCAGTCCTTACCCCGCTTGCCGCCATCACGAGTGGCGGTGCGGCCACGCCGGGTACGCCCTCATGGCAGTCGGCGCTGGCGCTGTTCAGGAGAATGAACAAAGCCGCGACCGCGTCAGGGGAGTCGAGTCGAGTGTCGCGGAGTTCACGTGTTCTGCAGCGCCGGGCGGCGCGGCGAGTGCGTCAGGTGGGCAGAGTGGCGAGCCAGTCGGTCAGGAGTCGGTTGACCTCGGCTGGGCGTTCTTGCTGGATCCAGTGGCCGCAGCCGTCGAGGAGGTGTGAGGAGACCAGGCCCGGTAGCGTGACCGGGTACGCCTTGATCGCGTCGGACAGCCAGGTCGTGGAAGCGTCGAGGGTGCCACCGATGAACAGGGACGGCTGGGTGATGGGGGCGCCGTCGAAGGCGGCGAGGTCTTCCCAGTCGCGGTCCATGTTCCGGTAGCGGTTGAGTGCTCCGGAAAGGCCGGTGCGTTCGAACTCCCCGGCGTAGACGTCGAGATCGCTCTCGCTCAGCCAGGCAGGCAGTCGGCCGACGGGAAGCCGCTCACGCAGCGTCGCGTTCCTGCTGACGAAGTGCGGATCGGGAGCGCCGGGTGCGGGCATGGTGTCGGCGGACAGGGCCGCATAGAAGCCCGCGAGCCAGCCGCGCACATCGGGTTCGATCTCGGCCTCGGCGCGGCCCGGCTCCTGGAAGTACGAGACGTAGAACTCCTCATCCCCGCCCATGTGAGCGAAGACGTCGCTGGGGCGGGGCCCACCACGCGGGGCATAGGGAACGCTCAGCAGCCCCACCGCCCGAAACACATCCGGCCTGAGCAGAGCGGAGTTCGCGGCTATGGTCGCGCCCCAGTCGTGGCCGATGACCACCGCCGACTCCTCGTCCAGGACGTGCACCACCGCGACGTTGTCCTCCACCAGGCCGAGCATCCGGTACGCATCCGTTGCGGTCGGCTTGGAGGAGCGGCCGTAGCCGCGCACATCGATGGCGACCGCGCGGTATCCCGCCGCCGCGAGTACCGGCAGCTGGTGGCGCCAGGAGTACCAGGACTCCGGGAAGCCGTGGACGAGCAGCACCAGCGGCCCGGTTCCCTGTTCCGCGAGGTGAATCCGGCCTCCTGGCGAGGGGACCGACCGGTGTGTGATCTCCGCGATGTGCTGCGGCATTCGTCTCCTCCGGGACCGTTGGTCTGCTGTGCGCCAGGAGGGCGTCCCTCCCGCCGTTCCGTCGGCTCAACGCCGATCATGCGGAAGGTCCTGCCGGGAAGACGAGTTCGTTTGCCGATTCAGCAAGCCCGACCGTCGGCGGTGGCACCGACGCGGTCGGACCACCATTCCATCACCACGCCCTTGATGTGCAGATCGAGCAAGCACCGGGTCAGGGGCGGCGGGCGTATGCGCCGGCGGCGACATTCTCCTTCGCCGCCGTTTCGCCCGCTCTCGAATGGGTCCTTGACTCGGCAACCCAACACTGCCGTGCCTGTGCCGTTTCCGCCACCGCCACCTCCTGGGCGAGTTGGGCTGGGTGAGCAGGACAGTGACAGGTCTCAGGTGCTTGCGTCTCGTCCTCCTGGGATCGGCTTCCTTCACCCCTTGGGGCCAGCGGCCGGGGCGCGGACAGCAAAGGCGGCAGAGAAAGTTGCGAGGCATGGAGAAGGCCCGGGCCGCCCGGGCCTCGTACTTCCCACAGACCTGTTATGTCGTAATCACTGGGGGATGTGACGCGCGCCTTCCACGCCCAGCGCAGGTCGACGGTGTGCCGTACGTGCTCCGCCAGGACCTCATCCGCCTGCAGGCGGCCAGCGGCATGCGCTGCCAGCACGCTGGGAGTCAGGGGCTCGACGACGTCCCGGATGTAGCCGGCCGGTGTGATGCCATCCTCCAGCGCGGCGCACGCTGCGCCGACCGCGCCGCACGAATCGTGGCCGAGGACCACCACCGGCGGGCAGTCCAGCACGTCCACCCCGTACGCGATGCTTCCCAGCACCTCGTGCGCCCACGACGTGCCCGGCGGTGCGAACCACGAACAAGTCGCGCAGGCCGCGATCGAAGATGATCTCCGCTGCCAGCCGGGAATCGGAACATCCAAACAGCACGGCGAAGGGACACTGGGCCGGTGCGATCTCGGCACGACGTGCGGCGTCGTGGTCGGGTGCTCGGGGGTGCTCGCGACTTCCTTCAAGGCCGAGCTGCTGAGCGGGCCCTGCGAGGGTCGGGCCCACCTCGGCGCCGGTCCTCGAGCTGGCTGATCCTCTCGGCCGTGCCAAGCAGGGACACGAAACCATCGAGGCTGTGGACGGGCAGCTCAACACCGTCGACGGCGATCTGAACCTGCGTTGCTGAGCTGCCGGATTCCGTGATCGTCAGCGCTGCGGTGGCCCGTGCCCCTGGGGCAGGGCTCATGCTGAGTGCGTGGACGAGTTGATCACGATAGGGGAGTTGGCTGCCCGCACGCGGCTGAGCCGCAAAGCACTGCGGTTGTACGGAGACCGGGGCCTGTTGGTCCCTGCCAGGCTCGAGGGAGCGGGCCAGGTCCGCCGGTACGGAGTGGAGCAGATCCAGCGAGCCCGCTTGATCGGGCTGATGCGGTCGATGGGAATGCCGCTGGCGCGAATCGCCGAGGTGCTGGAGCTGGACGGTCACGCGGCATCGCAGTCGGTGGCCGCGTACTGGGCGCAGATGGAGGACCAGCACACCGCCCGCCGGACGCTGGCCACCCATCTGCAGCAGGTGCTCGACGAAGCGACGGATTCCCTCGGCACACCCGCTCAGCGCGACGTCGCTGCGCAGTGGGTGGTCTCGGTGCGGACTCACGTGGATGCCGACGGTCTGTCTGCGTTCCTCGACGGGGCCACTCAGGAGCTGTTCGCGCACCTGACGGCTGCCAGGGCGCGCATTGCGGGTCACGTATTCGCCCTGTATCACGGCGTCATAAGCCAGGACGGCGACGGACCGGTCGAAGTGTGCGTTCCCACCGACGACCCTGTAGAGCAGACGGACCGCATCAGGGTACGGATCGAACCGGCCCACCGAGAGGCATACCTGAAGGTGACCGGGCAGCAGCGCTCCTACGCGGTAATGGAGGCGCTGCACGACACCGTCGCGGCCTGGATCGACCAGCGTGGGCTTCGCCTGGCCGGACCCGCACGCGAGGTCTACCACCCGAACTTCACTGCAGGTGACGACACCGAGCACGTCATGGACATCGCCTATCCCTTCCATCCGCCGACGGGCACCGTGCCGGACTCCTCAGGTGGAGACGATGGCCCAGTCGTGCTCAGCTGATTCTTCCCCTTCACCCTTCCGCCGGGCTGCCTCTGCCCTGGCCGGCCATCCGCCGCGTTCCCAGCCACTGCGTGGTGCGCGGGCGCCGAGCGAAACCAAGGCGACTCCCGAGTAGCCGCACACAAGATCGACCACCACAACGCACGGTCGGCGCACGGAATTTGAGCCAGACCTCGATTCAGACCGTTAACGCCATCGGGGCCGAAGTCCGAGCGGCTAGGGTCGAAAGGGCCCCTGGGGAGTGCCCTGGGTGGCCCATACGGCGGGGCTGTCGCGCGGGCTACGGTCGCGCGGGTGGTGCGCCGACGTGCCGCCCCGGGCCGGTGTTCGGCCCGGCTGTGCGCGAGCTCGCCCCGCCCGGAGGAACTCCCGCGCCCGAAGACGCACCCCGCCCCGAGGCGCACCTGCCCCGGGGCGCACCTGCCCAGAGGAACACTGTGCACCGTAACCGTCCTGAAGCAGCATCCGGCCGGGCGGCCGGTCCTTCCCCAGCCGCTGTGCCGGTCGAGCTGTCCACCACCGGCCCGCCATGTCCCCCGAAGTACCGCAACACCGTCCACGCCCCGTTCTTCACCGCGGCAGTGCTGTCCGTCCTCACCGTCGGCGCCTCGTGGGGCGTCCTCATCCTGTGGCGGATCGGCTTCGACGAGCGCTTCACCGGGGTGTCCGTCCATGAGATCAACGCGCACGGTTATGCACAGATCACCGGATGGGTCGGGCTGTTCGTCATGGGCTTCGGCTACCAGGCGTTCCCGCGGCTGTGGCGCACCTCCCTGGCCGCCCCACGCCTGGTGCCGGTCGTCCTGGCGGCGGCCGTTACGGGGCTGGTGACGGCTGTCATCGGCATGGGAGCGGCCGGCTACCGGGCCGGGGGCGGTTGGACGGTACCCGTGGCCCTGGTCGGCAACGCTCTCGTGCTGGTCGCGTCCCTGCTGTTCGCCGGGCAACTCCTGGTGACGTACCGGCGCAGCGGGGGCCCGCTGCGTCCCGTCACGGGCTTCATCGGCTCGGGAGTGTTCTGGATCGTCGGCCAGGCGGCCTTCGGGCTCTGGCACACGGCGATGACCATGACGGCCGCCGCGCGCTCCGACCTGCTGTGGTACATCGCGACCTACCAGGCTCCGCTGCGCGACATGCAGATCCACGGCATGGCGCTGCTGATGATCCTCGGTCTGTCAAGCCATCTGCTGCCGCAGATGTTCGGGGTGGCGCGGACACCCGAGCGCCGGGCCTGGACGGCCCTGCTGCTGATCAACGCGGGCGTGGTCACGGAGGTCGTCGTCTTCGTCGCATACCGGTGGACCGGCGCCCACTGGGCCGCAGCCCTCCTGATGCTGCCGTGGCTGATGATCGCCGGTGGGGTGGCGGTCATGGCACTGCCCTGGCGCCTGTGGCGGCGGCTGCCCCGCAACGACCACCGGTCAGGCAAGTTCGTCCGCGCCGCCTACGGGTGGCTGGCGCTCTCCTTGGTGATGCTGCTGCTGATGCCCGTCTACCAGTCCGTCACCGGCCTCGCATTCAGCCATGCCTACTACGGGGCTATCCGGCACGCGATCACCGTCGGCTTCGCCTCCATGATGATCACGGGGATCGCCGCGCGGGTGGCGCCCACCCTGCGCGGCATCCACCCCCGCACTCTCGGATCGCTCACGGGCCCCTTCGTCCTTCTCAACACCGGCTGCGCGCTGCGGGTCATCCTGCAGACCCTCACCGACTGGCACCCGTTCTTCTTCTCCGTCGTCGGGATCAGCGGGCTGCTGGAACTGACCGCGCTCGCCTGGTGGGGGACCGGCCTGCTGCGGATCATCCACGGACCCACCGTGCCCGGAGCCGGGGGGTACGCACCGGGCGTTCCCCGCCCGGCCCCGGGCGCCGTCTGATCCCGCCCCGCCCACCACCGCCAGTACAGTCGGCCAGGGCGGTGGTCTGCCGTCGGGTGCACCGAGTGTGCTCGCGCGTGCGCGGGCGGTGACGGCGGTCAGTGCTGGTGTCCGCCCTCGCCGCCGGTCTCCTCCGCGACCTTCTCCATCTGCTCGAACATCTGCCGGGCCTGGGCGGCACTGAGTTTGCGGTCGAGCAGCGGGAGGAAGACCTCCTCCTCCTTGGCGAAGTGCAGGCCCACGATGCCGTTGAGTGAGTAGAGGATCCGGCGCAGTTCCCGCTCCTGGGCGGGCGAGGGTGCGCCTTCGTGCAGTGTGCCGCCGAGCTCGCCGAGCTTGTCGGTCAGGGTGGCGACCTCGGTGTGGTCACGGCGCATCGTGTCGGTCGCGCGGGTGTTTCCGTTCCTGCCGATCAGGCTGTCCACCTTCGCGTAGAGCACCTTGTCCTCGGCGACGGCGTGGGGGATGAGCTGCTGGGAGAGGAACGTGTACGACGCGTGCACCTTGTCGCGCTGTTCCTGCAACGGCGTGGTGCCGATCGCGTCGCCCGCGTCGGCGAGGGCCTCGATGTGCGGGAACAGCTCGCGGTGCTCGGCCCGCAGGGGCTCGGTCACCCGGGTCCCGCCCGCTTCGTTCTTCTGCGGCTCGGACTTGTCCGCGGGGCCGGCCCACGTCCAGGCGCTCGCGCCGACGGTGGCAGCGGCAGCCACGGCGAGGGCCGCGTACACCTTGGGGTACCTCATGATGGAACTCCCTGTTGCTTGACACGTGTCCAATTAGACACGTGTCAAGAGTATGTTCGCCTGGACACGTGTCAAGTAAGCTGAGCCTTATGAGACCGGACAAGAGGAACGGGACCCGCGACGTGATCGTGGACAACGCGCTGCGACTCTTCGCCGAGCGGGGATACGACGCGGTGCGCGTCCAGGACCTCGCCCGCGCCGCCGGGGTCTCACGCGCCACCTTCTACAACCACTTCTCCGAACGGGACGAGGTCCTCGGAGTGCTCTTCGAGCGCCTGCTGGTCAGCGAGGAGGCCGGGTCCGAGACGGCGCAGGACACCCCGCCGCTCCAGCGTGTCGGGGCGGTTCTCAACGGCGCTGTCCGCAGGATGTTGCAGCAGCCGGAACTGGCCAGGTTCGTCTACACCCTCCCCGTGCGCCACGAGTCACTGCTCAGACCGGACGTGTCTTCGACCCCGGCCGTGTTCGTGACGATCCACCGTCTGCTCGAGGCTGCCGCTGCACGCGGCGAACTCCGCGACGACGTACCGATCGACCTGGTGTGCGCGCACGTGCACAACGCGCTGGAGACGGGGATGCGCGCCTGGGCGGACGGCCGTACCGACGACCCGGAAGGCCGCGTGGGAATGTTGGTGGACCTGGCGCTGTACGGCATCCTCGCCCCGGCCGGCACCCGCCCGCCCGACCCGCGCCCGGGGCACGGCTGACCAGGTACTCCGAGCCGCAGATCGCTGATACCACGGTGGCTGATGAAGCTGGCGTGCGGGTGGCGAAGGAGGTGGCACGGGGAGGGCGGCATCCAGAAGGCCACGCGGCAGCAGCCGTACGTCGTCCGCAGGGTGCGCCGGACCGGGCGCGAGCCAATGGCACCTGTGGCGGCGATCGGCGCGGTGGTCACCGAGCGGGCCTGGGATCTCCCGGCCGTTGCCGTCACGGTGTGGCACGACACGACGCAGGCAGTAGGCCCTGAACACCCGCTGTGCATCTGGGTGACGGTGAGGGTGAGGCCGGGTTCGGCACGGTTCCTGCTGTCCGTGGTGTGAATCGGCTTAGCCGATCGGCCTGGTCCTCCTTCTCCGGGATGACTGCCTGGATGTCGCGTCTGGGCAAGTGGGCCCGGTTACTGGGGGCCGAGTCCCCGGCGGCCGCGTCCGGCCGGGTGCGGGGACGGCCGACGGCGCCGGGGGACCTTGCTGCTCTGTCCGCCCCTGGAACATCCCGGGAGGGCGCTCTTCAGCCGGAGTTTTCGCCGACGCCGGATGCGTCGGCGCTCCTCCCGCCCGGGTGCTTCGCCGTCCTGCCCACTTTGTTCGATGGCGTCCCGCGTGATGTCCGCGTGATGCTGTAGGCGATCACCGTGCGGGTGTGCGTGGGCAGGTGCCCGGGGCGTGCAACCGGTGACGGTCTCCGCTGCCTGCGCATAAGGCAGGCCATCGTCCAAATCTCCCTGGTGAACGGCCAGTTCAATCCTGGAGGTGCCCGATGGCCGTGTCCCAGTCCGACCTGCAACGCCTGCTGGAGTCACTACGCACGGCGGACGGGATCAGCTCGTCCGCAACGTCACCGAGCGCATGTTGCAAGAGCTGATCGAGGCCGACTTCAGCGGCCGGATCAGCGCACGGTGGAGCCAGCACACCGACGCCCGCACCGCCCACCGCAATGGCCACCGGGAGAAGACCCTGGCCACCCAGGCCGGCGGAGCTGGACCTGGCCGTCTTGAAACTGCGCGGCGGCAGCTTCTTCCCCAGCCTGCTGGACGACCTTTCCAGCAGAGTTACATACCTCACTATTCAGTCAGCGACTGAGCACTCATTCGATTGCCCCCGTTGACCCCAGTAACCGGTGACCCGCCTGCAGGCCGGTGAGTGAGGTTCGCACATGTTAAAGATCGGCCCGAAACAGACCAAGCGGCGTTTCCCCACCGCTGACGGTTGCCCGGCTCGGGTGCACTTTCCCTCTCGTAAATTCAAGCACTGAGAACGGTCGCGTCATGGACTACTGCATCCCGTGCAGCCGCACGCTCAACGGCGCCGTAACCTGCCCGGAGTGCGGGGCATACGACCCCGGTATGGCACAGCTGAGCGATCGGACAGACGGTGCTCCGACCGTGGACGCCGCGGTGCCGAAGGTCCGCTTCAGCGGGCGACCGGACTCCTCCGCGTCCCCCCTTCCTGAGGCACCAACTCCCCAGCAGGACTTGCCGGCAGACCGGGACGACCGCCCGTCGCGGCTGAGGAAATATGCCGTTCGGTCTCTTGGTGCAGCCGCATTCACCATCCTCGGAGGCCTGGCCGTTGCATCGGTGCTCCCCGAGCCGACAGCCCCACGAGCAGCCTCGATCCCGGAACGGCCCTCCCCCGAAGAGCCTGGGGTCCGCGTCACCGATTCGTCTGCTTCACCGGAACGTGTGACCACTCACCCAGCAAGAAAGGGCGTCCGGGACCGAAACGGTGACGGGATCCGGAGGCCCCTGCCGACGGCAACTCGCAGCAAGTCACCGGTCTCTCGGCCTCCCACCACCAGTACGCCGCCATCAGTGAAGACCAAGCCGACGCCCCGAAGCTCCAGTAGCCGCCGCCCCAGCTCGCCCCCGCAAACGGCAACCGCTTCCGCGAGGCCCTCCGCCAGTCCTTCCGGCAGCATCAGCGCCTCTCCTACCAGTAGTGGCTCGCCGAGCAGTAAAGGGGAAGTCCGTGGCTGAGACTGGCAGGGCTCTCCAACGCAGAACCACCACCTGGTAGGCGCACGGCATCCGCCCCATCGGCAGCGGGCTGCCGGCGCCGACCGGCGTCACCCACCGCAGCGGGAATGATGCGGGGCCCGCAGTCTCTTTCAGGGCCTCGACGGGCCAGGGTGGGCCTAGCGGTGCCCCGCATCACTGCCCATCAGGGGGAGCTGCAGATGCTCATGGCACACCCCGCGGTCCTGCGGAACATGGTGGAGCAGTACGACGCGCTGCGCATCCTGCACGCCGATCACGGAAGCCCGGGGGGCCGCCGGCGCATGGATGACATCGCCTTCACGCTCTGCGTGTCCACCGGCACCCGCGACATCGACGCTGCCCTGATCGTCGCCCGGCACCAGCTGCCCGGCGCCCGCCCGTACGACGATTCCCTCGTTCCCGCCTGAATTCTGTACGCCCGCCTGCTGAGCCGCAGTGCGCGGGTCAAGCTGCGGCTACCCGCACGCCCGGCGGAAGTTCCCCAGGGGGTCAGACGGCACCGGCTGAGCCCAACGCCGGGAGGCAACCGAGTACGGCAGGGCACCGGTGCACCCGTGTCACCCGACACAAAGGCTTCCGCCGAGCGGCAGTCGTCATGCCGGCCTCGCGCCGTCCCGCCGCTGTGGGCGGGCTGCGGGTGTCACGGCGGCAGCCCGCAGCCGCCGGCCTCTTCGTCGGGGAGGGGCTGTTGTGGTTGCGGGGGTGCGGGTGCCTTTCTTGTGGCGTGGAGGGCGGCGACGGCTGCGGCTACCTGCTGCTGGTCGGCTTCGGCGAGGGGCCGGCCCTGAATGGTGGTGAGGAGCTTCTCGGCGACTTCGGCGAGTTTGGTGTTTGTGTTCTGGGAGAGGGCGACCAGCACGTCCCAGGCATCCTCGGCGGTGAGGCTGAATGTGGCCATCAGGATCCCTGTGGCCTGGTCGATAGGCGGGCGCGTCTGCATCGCCCTGCGCAGTTGGACGACCTCAGTGCGCAGGTTCTCGTCCTCGTCCAGGGCATCCTCCTGATGTTCTGCCGTCGCTTCGGGGCCGCAGCTGGACAGGCCTGCCGGACAGTGCTGAAGCGTGAACAGGGGCCACGTGCCCGTCACGCTCAGCAGACGCTGCACCAGGGGGCTGGCGGCCTGGATGGTCACGGTCTTGCCGGCTGCCATGGCGTGGCGCCGGGCGGTGAGGAAACAGTTCAGGCCGCAGCAGTCACAGAACCCTGTGCCGCTGAGATCGAGATCGATCCCGTGCCTGCTCCGCCCTACGGCCTTGCGCAGCACGGTCTGCACTGCCTTTTCCGTGCTGATGTCAAGATCGCCGCGGATGGTCACGAGCAGGCGCCCGCCGCGGGCGCAGACCCCGATCAGGAGAGCCCGCTGTGCTGCTTGCGCCGCAGGGTGGCTGACCGGTGATCTGCTCATGATCTCGTCCTCCCTGGCCTGCTGCCGGGGAAGGTTCAGCTCCCGCATGGCCGCCTCTTCCGTCGGCGTCCGCGTCCTTCCGCATCCAGGCTCTGCCCGCCCACCGTAGCCTGTCAAGAAATACGGGAAATCTATTTCAGGCTTTTGGATACGTGAACGGTTCGGCACTACCCTGGCTGTATGGGAGAAGTACCCGAGCCGCACACGGGGTGGACGTTCCTCACCAACCACGCCCGGGTGCTCGCCGCGATCGCGAGCAACCAGCGCAGGCGCGTCCGTGACATCGCCGCGCACTGCCGGCTCACGGAACGCGCTGTCCAGAAGATCATTTCTGACCTGGAGGCGGCCGGTTACCTCACCCACCGGCGTGAAGGACGGTCCAACGCCTACCGCATCCAGCCGGGAATCCCCCTGCGCCACCCGGCCGAGGCGGCCCTGACCGTGGCAGATCTGCTTTCCCTCCTCGTTCAGCATGACGCCGAGCACGCCGACGAGGCCAAAAGATCCAGATGAGGACGGTGGCGAGATGTGATGCGGCCTGGTAGGCAGCGGCCAGTTTGTCGGTTCGTACGGCCAGGCCGCCCCACTGCCTGAGGCGGCGCGGCCGGACGACCGCCCGACTCCGCCGCGATCGGCCGTAGCCAGCCCGTCAGTCAGATGCTGGAGCGGCGGTGGCGCTCGGGCGGACCAGCCGACCCTTCGACGAATGCCCGGTGTGGACCGCTGCTGCGGTCGCGGAAGTACCGCCGAACCCGGAGCCGGACGATGCCCCAGCAAGGGCCTGACGGCCGCTCGTCCAGGGCGCGTTGGTACGCGCTGTGTATGCGTGTCGCCGGCCTGCCGGCCGGGCAGCCGCCCGGATGACCGGTGGAGACCGCCTCCACCCCCAGGGTGTCGGCGCCCCAGGACAGGCGGCCGGCTCTCGCTCTTCCGTCCCTGACGTGGCAATGCACCTCTGTGCCGTGTCTGTTTGCACCAGTCGGCTTCCGACGGCGTGTGGACGGGCGGTCGCGTCTTCGTGGGGCCGAAGCTTAGGGGTGTGAGTATGAGAAGCGAGCGTTCGGCGAGTGCTGAACAGATTTATGCGGCATTGGTTGCTCTGGCGGCTGAACCGGTGGCGGATCCGCAGGCGCGGCCCGAGGGAGCACAGGAAGCGGACCGTCTGCGGCTGCTGGGCGGTCTGCTGGCCAAGACGGAGCTGGAGATCACCGTCGCGACTCGTTTGACTGGAGAGGAGGAACTCGAGGATATCCTGGAGACAATGCTCGGTTGGGCGGATCAGCTTGGCCCTGACCCCGCCGCTGCGGTGAACGTCTTGACGAACAGGCTGCAGCGCACCGCGCTGCAGGTCTCGGAATCCGAGGCGGAGGAAGCACCTCCGGGGCGGGAGGCATCCTTCGCTGCCGCGATGACGGCGATGTATACCCTCAGTGCCCAGCTGCACGCCGACCGCGGTGATGTGGAGGGGACCCGGCGGGCTCTGTGTGGGGCGGAGGAAGCCCTCATTGACGTCATGCAGGGCGTGCATGACCTGCGCGTTGCCATCGGAGACGCGGCTGAGGAGGACGAGACACCGGAGAGCTGACTGCTGATCAGCGGAAGAACGACGGCACGCGATGTCGAAGCGGCTGCTCTGCATGAGGAGCGGGAGGGGACCTGTCTGCGGTGCCAGTGGTGCTTTCGAGTGCAGCAGGCTCGGAAGCGTCTCCGCCGTCGATCCCTATGCGGTCTACGCGCCGGGCGGCAAGGGGCTGGTTGAGTGGGACTCCACCGAAGGGGCCGACGAGTACTGCTGGCTGATCGATGCCGAGCGACCGGGCAGTACCCCGTCCTTGCGCGGTCCAATGACGTCGGCGGATGGCACCGGTACGACATGTCCACCTCGGAGTTCCTCTACCGCATCCTTGCCGATGCCGACTTCCAACCCTTCGGGATCGCGCAGTTGACCTCGGCACGACGTTCAAGCCCGGCTCTGGCGACTCCTTCGACGGTCGGCCGCTCTGACGAGAGGCTGGCCGTCCCGCGTTCGTGGACACGAGAGTGCCGTCGTTTCTCATCGAGATCCGTGAACCAGATGATCACCAGCTTCCTCCGGACCCGGCTGTCAAACGCTGTTCCTACAGATCAACGAAGCCGACCATCGTGACGGCGGCAACCATCACGATGGCGACGGCGGCACGGCGGCGGCCATGCTGACGAAGCTGCGGGTGCCGTACCGGCGGCGTTTGGGACGTGTTCCGCCCCCGGCGGGGGAGGTGCCGGGTCGCGGCTCTGACATTGCCCGGGACTGGGGTCGCCTGCTCGGCCGCAGCTGGGTCCGGGATTGCCTTGCGGGCTGTGAGGCGGTGTGCCGGGTCGTGGCCAGCGGTTCCGCGCGGGATGCCGAGCATGCCGTGGCATGGGGACAGGGCTTGTGCGTCGTGGCGATGGTGTGTGAGAGGTGTCCATGCAGACGGCCTTGGTCATCCGTCTCCGGCCGCCGCCGACGCCTTCCCCTGGCGGCGGCCGTATTCCCGCGAGCGCCGAGGTTGATGTCCCGCTGCTCCTGGTCCTCGCCGCCGACGCCGACGGCGAGCCGTTCCACGTGTTTCCTGGGCACTCGCAGGTGCCCTTCCCGCTCTGGTACTGGCGGGCGGTTGTGAGGTTGAGGGCCCATTCGTCGGCCCGGTACGCCGCGCAGGCGGCTTCTCATGCTCGCTGGCAACTTCGATGCCGAGGACCTGTTCGCATGACCATTGCTGCACGCTGCGAAGCTGTCGCCGGCCGGTCAGACCGTGGTGCCGAGGCCGCCGTCGACGGGGATGACGGCGCCGGTGACGTAGGCGCCCGCACGGCTGGCCAGATAGACGGCGACGCCCGCCATGTCGTCCGGCCGCCCGATCCGGCGCAGCGGAGCCGCCTCCGCGATCGCCTCGCCCATGACGTCCAGGGTCGCGGCCATC
Organism: Streptomyces sp. HUAS 15-9; assembly: GCF_025642155.1. Classification (NCBI taxonomy): domain Bacteria; kingdom Bacillati; phylum Actinomycetota; class Actinomycetes; order Kitasatosporales; family Streptomycetaceae; genus Streptomyces; species Streptomyces qianjiangensis. The sequence continues at coordinate 8,968,912 of NZ_CP106798.1, forward strand.
ATCTTCGACTCGAAGGGGCCGGGCGCGATGGCGTTCACCGTGATGCCCTGTGGCCCGAGCTCCTTGGCCAGCACGCGGGTCAGATGATGCAGGCCCGCCTTGCTGGCTGCGTAGGAGTAGGCCGAGACCGGGCTGACGTGCAGGCCGTCGATGGAACCGACGTTGATGATCCGCGCAGGGTCCTCCGTCGACCCGCCGGCGCGCAGCTTCGGCAGGAGGGCTTGGGTGAGCAGGAAGGGGCTGCGCAGGTTGAGGTCCATCACCTTGTCCCAGCCACTGACCGGGAACTCGTCCAAGGGCGCGCCCCAGGTGGCGCCGGCGTTGTTCACCAGGATGTGCAGTTGCTCCTCCCGCTCGCATATGTCTGCGGCGAGTCGGTGGCACTCCTCCTCGCGCGACAGGTCGGCGGGCAGTGCCACCGCCTGGCCGGGACCGGAAAGCCCACGCACGGCCTCCTCGCAGGCTTCCGCCTTGCGGGAGCTGACATAGACCTTGGCTCCCGCTTCGACCAGGCCCCGGGCGATCATCAGGCCGACGCCGCGGGAACCGCCGGTCACGAGGGCGGTTTTGCCGGAGAGGGAGAACAGCGAAATCACAGTGGACTCCTGAGTGGGAGGGGCGGCACGGGCAGGCTGTCCCCGCCCCAGGCTTGATACTAAGCGGTTGCTTAGATGCTGTCCAAGCCTTGCGCTCACGGAACCGCTGTCCGTGCCTCGACGGTGGCGGAGCCGACCGACACCGGATCCATATGGGGCCGTCGGCCTCACCCGACGCCCGAGGCGACCAGCACGACTCCGTCAGTGGCGGCAACGCGGTCCTTCGAGATCTCCTGGTACTCGGGCAGAGCGGGACCGCCCATGTTCTTCGCTGACCCGGTTGGCCACGACTGGGTTGTTCGGGGGCACTCCTGCCGTGCCACCGGGCACCGGGTCCTCACCCGGCCTCGCCGCCTGCCGCAGCGAGAACTGGGGAACCTGACGAGTTCCTCACATGTCTCGGCCAGGGTCGGAACATGATCGATCGCAGAACCGCCTTCGCGTTCCTCGCATCCCCCTTCCTCCTCACCGGATGTGGCGGCGGCACCGAGGCGACCCCAAGCCTGGAGACGACCCCGAGTTTGAGGCCGGCGGCGAGGCGCATACCGGCACCGGAGCGGTCCGCCGAGGCGGCCCTGCGGCGGATCCCCCGGTCTCGGCCCCGAGACCCGGAACGCGATACCCGCCCGTTCGCGGCAGGTGGTCGTGGCGACCGGCCACGGCACAAACTCGCCCGAATCGACCGTGGTCCTGCACGAGCGCACCGAAACGGGCCGGCAGGCGGGAGCCGGCTGGTCCGCACACGACGCGCCGCACGACTGGAGCGACCATCACACGGCCGGGGACCTGCGCTCGCCACTCGGCGTCTACACCCTCACCGACGCCGGGGGCCTGCTCCGCGCCTCCGGCACCCGGCTGCCGTACCACCGCTCGACCGGATTGGTCTCACCCGGCACCGGTTTCGCGGGCGAGCCACTGGCCGGCTCGTTCGACTATGTGATCGCCATCGACTGCAACCGCAGGCCCGGCACCTCACCCCTCGACCGGACCCACCCCCTCGGCGCGGGCCGGGGCGGAGGCATCTGGTTCCACGTCGACCACGGCGGAGCCACCCATGGCTGCATCCGCATCGCTCAGGCGCACATGAAGGAACTGCTCTGCGCCCTCGACCCGGGCCGGTATCCCGTCGTCGTGCTGGGACACGCCGACTGACTCGCCCTTGAACCGCCTAGGATCCGCCCCGTGTGCGCACATGTGCTGGTCGCCGAGGACGACGAGATGCAGGCCGAACTCATACGCCGCTCGCTGCTGGCGGAGGGCCACACCGCCACCGTGGTCCACGACGGCGCGGCCGCGCTGGACGCGGCCCGCCGACTGAGACCCGACCTCGTGGTCCTCGACCTGATGCTCCCGGCAATCGACGGCTTCGGCGTGTGCCGGGTGCTGCGCGGCGCGCAGGAGAACGCCGAGATCCCCGTAGTGATGCTCACCGCCCGCTCGGCGGAGGAGGACGTCCTGCTCGGCCTGGAGCTTGGCGCCGACGACTACCTCACCAAGCCGTACAGCCCGCGCGAACTGATGGCCCGCATCCGCACGGTCCTGCGGCGCAGCGGGCGCGGCGTCGGGGTGCGGGAGGATCCCGTCGCCCGCGCGGGCGGCATCCGCATCGACCCGGTACGGCACGAAGTGCGCTGCGACGGCGAGCCGGTGGAGTGCACCCCGGCCGAGTTCCAGATCCTGCTGGCCATGGCGGGGGAGCCGGAACGGGTGTTCTCGCGACGGCAACTGCTCCAGTGCACCCGCGGCTTCGACCGGTCCTCCACCGAACGGGCCGTCGACGTTCACATCATGAACCTGCGCCGGAAGATCGAGGCGGATCCGCGCCGGCCGGTACGGCTGGTGACCGTGTTCGGGGTCGGCTACAAGCTGAGCGGCGGCCGCCCGTGAAGCCCCGGATACCGTGGCGCAAACGGCTGCTTGTCCGGCTGCTGTTCGCCTCGGCGCTGATCGCCGTCTGTTCCGTGGCCGCCACTGCCTGGCTCGCGGTCACGACCACCACCAGCGCCCTGGAGGAGGAGCAGGGCCAGGACCTCGCCGCCGACAACAACATCCTTGCCCAGCTCAGCGGATACGCCGCGACCCACCACGACTGGACGGGCGTACGGCACACAGTCAGGGCACTGGCCGCGAAGACCGGCCGCCGCATCGCGCTCACCACCGCCGACCGTACCCTCATCGCCGACTCCGCGCCCCATGGAACCCCGCTGCCGCCCCGGCCCGCCGCCTCAGTCGACCCCCTGCACACCGACACCTACAGCGAGTCCGGCGCCCAGCTCAGCGGCATCGACCCGCGCGCGGTCGGCCCTTACCGGCTGCCGGCCCGGGAACGCTCGCAACTGGACGCGGTGGCCGGCAAACAGCGGATCTGCTACGACCGCTACGGCATCCGCGTCAACGTCGCGCACACCCCCAGCGGCCGGCCCTTCCTGACCGAAGAGGACGGCGCTGCCGCGGGCGACTACGGCGGGACCATTACGTGCGGCTACGGGCTGAACAAGCCGACCCGCACCGAGGACAAGGCCCGCGCGGCCCTGGAACAGGGCGCCCGCACCTGCTTGGCGGACAAGGGCGTCGACCTCGGCTCCCCGCTGTTCGTCGCCTTCGACCCCGAGGGCACCACCTCCGCGACGCGGCTCTTCCCGACCAAGTTCGGCGGGATGGACGACGCGAGGACGACCCAGAGCGTTCAGAGCTGCGTCGACAGCGCCCGCCGCGCCCAACTCGACCCCTACGTCGCTCCCGTGGCCGAGTTGTTCCTCGGCATCGGGGACCAGACCGTGCCCCGCTTCGACATGTCCCCGGCCAACAAGGCCAAGATCGTCGGCGCGGCCGGCCTGGTCCTCGCCGTCACGGTCGCCGTCACCGCGGTGGTCGCCACCCGTCTCGTACGACCGCTGCGCGCGCTGACAGTGGCTGCGCAACAGCCACCGGAACTGCACGTGCGGGCGCGGGTGCGCACACGGGACGAGACTGGTCTGCTGGCCGCCGCGTTCAACGACCTCACCGAGCGCCGGGAACGTCTCGAGGCCCAGCGCAAGGCGATGGTCAGCGACATCGCCCATGAACTGCGCAGCCCGCTCACCAACATCCGCGGCTGGCTGGAGGTCACCCGGGACGGACTCGTGGACCCCGATCCCGCGCTCCTCGGCTCCCTGCACGAGGAGGCCCTCGTCCTCCAGCGCATCATCGACGACCTCCAAGACCTGGCGGCCGCCGACGCGGGCACCCTGCGCCTGCACCGCGAGCCCGTCAGCGCCGAAGAACTGCTCGACCAGGTGGCCGCCGCACACCGCGTCGCGGCCGACGCCGCCGGGGTCACCCTGCACACCGACACGGACGGCGATCCCTGGCTGGACGCCGACCCGGTGCGGATGCGGCAGGCGCTCGGCAACCTGGTCTCCAACGCCCTGCGCCACACGCCCGCCGACGGCACGGTCACCCTCGCCGCCCACCGGGACAGCGGCCAGGTCGTCTTCACCGTTACCGACACCGGCACCGGCATCGCGCCGGAGGATCTGCCGCATCTCTTCGACCGGTTCTGGCGCGCCGAGAAGTCCCGCTCCCGCCGCACCGGCGGAAGCGGTCTGGGCCTGCCCATCGTCCGCCACCTGGTCGCCGCCCACGGCGGTACGGCCGAGGCGGCGGGCGAGCCGGTGAAAGGTGCCGTGTTCACACTGCGGCTGCCGGGCGCGGCGGCGCCGCGGGACGGGTGAGGAACGCCCGCGCCGCTCAGGGGCTCTGCCGTATGCCGACGCGCCGGTGCAGCGCGCCAGCAGGCCCGTCGCCGCAGATCAGCGCAATGCCCTGCAGGACGCCATGTGGCAGGGCGGCGACTGCGTATAGGCCCCCGGCAGGACCAGACGGGAACTCGCGGCCTCATTGCCACTCGACATCCCATAGACCTCGGCGAGGTGGGCGACGATATCGCCGGACGTGAGGCCCTTCGCGGTCAGCGAGAGCACCATCTCGTCCAGCGCCCCGGTCCGGCGCGCGTACTTCGGCAGCAGTCGTGGAGAGAAGGCGCCCAGCTCACCGCGAGGGATCTGCACGGTCACCGGTCCAACCTCCGTGATCGCCTTCTTCCTCCGGTCGGCGTTGCGTGTGTTGCCACCTGAGCGCGACTCGCGCCCGCCGACCCGGCCAGTCTCCGCGGCCAGGTGCAGGTCCATCTCCGCCTCCAGGGTGGCCTGCATCAAGTGCTGGGCCAGCTCGGGCAGGATTCCTCCCTCGCCCATCAGCCTCAGTCCGCCCTCGGCGGTCTTCTCGGCCGCCGGCGCGGCCAGTTCCTCCACCAGCTCGCTGGACAGGCCATGCGCGAATACCGCCAAGGTGGGTGTCGCCGACAGCTACCTGCTCCCGGGCCAACCGGCTTGACGGCACTCGGGCAGATTGGACCCGTCCGTTCTTGAGTGTGCCTCCATGAGGACGAACGTGGGAGCGGCAATCAGCAACGGTCTCCCTTGCTGGTTTGGGCTGTGCGACGAGATATCGCTGTCGGGGTCAGCACAGTCACCTCCGGAAGTGCTTGGAGGAGCGCGCCCCGTGCGGCGAGGAATTCTTGGATATGCGGCTGGCGCTCGTGGAATGCGAACGCCTCCTGGTCCTCGTACAGTTCGTAGAAAATCCTCTCGGTCGGTACCCCAGTGGTGTGAATGGCGTAGAGGAGTGTTCCCGGCTCGTGCTTCCGGATGAGGTCGACAGTGCGGGCTGTCAGGGCGTCGAAAGCTGCCTGCGCTCCGGTTCTGACGCGGAATCGCACGAGGAGGGTGTAGCTCGCTGCCGTTGTGCTCATCGCTGGACCTCCGTGTCGGTGCAGGCGAGGCGCTCGAGTTCGGCTCGTTCGGGTGCTCCCTCCCAGTCTCCGCGGACCGCGCAGGCGGCGGCTCCGCAGATTGCCGCGGTGCGCAGGCTTTGCGGTACTGCGGTGCCTGTGATGCGCTCGGCCAGGTACCCGGCCACGAAGGCGTCGCCGGCGCCGACTGGATCGACGACGGTGGTCGGTATCGCGGCCGTCTCGTGTGCGGTGCCGTGCGCGAGGGAGTAGGCGCCGTACGGGCCGCGTTTGATGACCACTTCCGCGGGCCCCAGGGCGGACAGCTGAGCGGCCAGGGCGACGTGGTCGCCGGATGCGACCAGCAGGGCTGCCTCGTCCTCTCCGGCGAAGAGTACGTCGGCCTGCCGGACGAGTTCGGCAAGGCAGGACCGGGCCTCGTGCCGGGGCCACAGGGTGGCGCGGTAGTTGACGTCGAGTGAGACGGGTACGCCGTTCTCGCGGGCGAGCCGGACCGCGTGCTCGACGGCCTTTCGTGCCGAGGCCGAGAGGGCCGGGGTGATGCCGGTGACGTGCAGCAGGGCGGCACCGAGGACGAGGGACTCGGGCACGTCCTCGGGTGCGAGGCGCGATCCGGCGCTGCCGCGTCGGTAGTAGGTGACGCGCCGGTCGACGAGGGTCCTGCGGGTCTTCAGCATCAGGCCGGTGGGGGCCCCGGCGTCCATGCGGACGGCGCTGGTGTCGACGCCTTCCGCCCGCAGGCTCGCCAGGACGAGCCTGCCGATCTCGTCGTCGCCCACGCGGCCGATCCACACGGCCGGGACGCCCAGCCGTGCCGCCCCTATGGCGACGTTCGACTCGGCTCCGCCGGTTCCCAGTTCCAGGGTTCTCTGGTGGCGCAGGGGGCCCTCACCGGTCGTGGTGAGCAGCCCCATCGTCTCGCCCAGGGTGACCAGGGGACGGTTGCTCATGGGTGTCTTCTTCCTTCTTCCGGATGGCCGGGCCGGCCCGCGAACGTAGGGTGCGACGGCCGGGTGCACGAGCCGACGAGCGCTTCGGCCCGCCGGGTGATCTCGTCGAGAGGGGTGTCGGCGGCGCCGACGAGCGGGGTGCCGAGCCCGATGGCGAAGGCACCCGCCTGCAGATAATCGGCGGCCGTGGCGACGGTTATGCCGCCGGTCGGCATCAGCCGCAGGTGCGGCAGCGGTGCCCGTATGTGCCGCAGATAGCCCGGACCGAAGGCAGCGGCCGGGAACACCTTGACGGCCGCCGCGCCCTCGCGCACGGCCGCGAGTATCTCCGAGGGGGTCAGGCTGCCCATCACCACGGGGACGTCGCGCCGGGCGCAGCGGCCGACGACACCCTCTATCCGTGCGGGGGTGACGACGAACGCGGCGCCCGCCGCGCAGGCCTCTGCCGCCTGGGCGGGTGAGGTGATGCTGCCGACGCCCACGATGAGTCCCTGTTCACGCAGGGCGGCCACGCTCTCCAGGGCGCCCCGGGAGGTCATCGTCACCTCGACGCAGGTGATGCCGCCGGCCGCCAGGGCGCGCGCGGTGGCCGGGAAGCGGCTCGCGTCGGCGGCGCGCAGCACGGCCACGATGCGGCGGCGGGCCACCTCGTCCAGGATCTCGCTCACGGCAGTACCTCTCCTTCACGGGCCACGCGGATCGCCTGCGCGGCGATGGTCAGGGCGGGGTTCATGGCTGCGGAGGACGGGAAGAACGAGGCGTCGACCACGAACAGGTTGCGCACGTCATGGCTGCGGCAGTACGGATCCAGGACCGAGCGGGCGGGGTTTTCGCCGGCGCGGAGCGTTCCGCACTGGTGGGAGTTGGTCTCCACGCCGAAGGTCTGCGCGGCGACGAACTGGTATCCGGCCTGCCGCATCATGTGCCGTGCGCGGGCAACCAGTTCGCGGTGCGCACGGGTGTTGGTCGGACTCCAGTGGACCCGGATGCGCCCCGAGGAGCCGAGTACCACCCGGTTGTCGTCGTCGGGCAGGTCCTCGGACATCACCCACCACTCCACGCTGTGTGCGGTCATGGTGTGCAGGAGCGGGCGGGGCAGCCGCGGCCGGGCGGCCTTGAGCATGGCCGCCTGCAGTTTGCCCAGCAGCTGGATGTTGCCCAGCGGGTAAGGGCCGCCCTTTCCGGGGCGGTAGTAGTCGTTGACCGCGAGTGTCTTCTGGAACCAGGCGGGATTGGGACGGCACATGTCCACGGCCAGCAGGGCGGTGTTGTTGTGCTGCATGTAGCCGCGGCCGACCAGACCGGAGGAGTTGCCAAGGCCGTGGGGGTGAAGCGCGGACTGCGAGCGCAGCAGCAGTGCGGCGGACTCCACGGCGCCCGCGCCGAGCACGAAGGTACCTGCGCGCAGTTCGAGGGTGGCGCCGCCACGTTGGGCCTGTGCCGCCACCACGGTGCGCCCGGCCGGATCGGTGTCCAGACGTATCACGCGTGTCCCGGTCAGCAGCCGTACTCGGCCTCCGGCGAGGGCCGGGCGCACGCCGCAGGTCTCCGCGTCGCTCTTGGCGCCGACCAGGCAGGGGAAGCCGTCGCAGGTGCGGCAGCGCACACAGGCGCCGCCCTCGCGCCGGTCGACGCCCATTGCCAGCGCGTAGGGGTGCAGGCCCTGGCGTGTGAGCCGGTCGGCGAGATCGGCGACGTAGGGCTCGTGACAGAGGGCCGGGAAGGGATAGGGGCTCGAGCGGTGAGGCTCGGTGGGGTCCTGTCCGGGTGAGCCGTGCACCCGGTACCACTGTTCGGCGACCGCGTAGTGGGGTTCGAGTTCCTTGTACGAGAACGGCCAGGCCGGTGACGTGCCCTCCCAGTGTTCGACGGCGGTGAAGTCCTCCTCGCGGAAGCGGGGCAGGCTGGCTCCGTACACCTTGGTGCTGCCGCCCACGTACTGGTGGACACCGGGGGTGAAGGTGCGCCCCGTTCCCTCCTCCCACAGCGGGGCGTTCTTGTAGCGCCGCTGCTCGAAGACGTGAGAGGGGGACCAGTTCTCCGGTTCCCGGGGCAGGAAGTCGCCCTGTTCGACGAGGAGGATGCGGGACCCGGTTCCCGCCAGGGCGCGGGCGAGGGTGGCACCGCCCATACCGGTGCCGATGATCAGTACGTCGCAGTCCACCACCGGTCCCACATCGGCGGTGACCACCGAGGGGGAGGAAGGGGACCACAGGCCGCCGGTGCTCATTTGACCGATCCGGCCGTCAGGCCGCGGATGAAGTACTTGCCGAGCAGCAGGTAGATCAGCGCGGTCGGGACGGCTGCGATGACCGCGCCGGCCATGACGACGTTCCAGTTCACGGACTGGGTGCCGGAGAGGTTGTTCAGCGCGACGGTGACCGGCTGGCTTCCCGGGTCGGGAACGACGACGATGCCGAAGACGAAGTCGTTCCAGATGTTGGTGAACTGGAAGATTCCGGCGACGACGAACCCGGGCAGCGACAGCGGCAGCATCACCCGCCAGAACGTCTGCAGCACGCCGGCCCCGTCGATGGCTGCCGCCTCGACGATGGCCTGTGGCACCGCGGCGTAGTAGTTGCGGAAGATGAGGGTGGCGATGGGGATGCCGTAGACGACGTGGACGAGCACGAGCCCGGGGATGGTGCCGTAGAGACCGGTCTTCTGCAGGAACGTCACCAGCGGGATGAGCACGGCCTGGTACGGGATGAACATGCCCAGGAGCATGATGGTGAAGACCAGGTTGGCCTTCGGGAAGCGCACCTTGGACAGGACGAACCCGTTGAGGGCGCCGACCAACGAGGAGATGACGGTCGCGGGCACCACCATCAGCAGGCTGTTGGCGAAGTTGCCGGACAGCCGCGACCAGGCCTCGCGGTAGCCGTCGAGGCTGAGCGGGGACGGCAGGTGCCACATGGTGGAGACGTCGGCCTGCGCGGGGGATTTCAGGCCGGCGGAGACCATCACGTAGACGGGCAGCAGGAACATCAGAGTGCACACGGTCAGGGCCGCGACCGCGGCCCACTGGCCGCGGGTACGGGGCAGGCGCCGGGACCGTGTCGGGGCGCCGGGCGCCGCAGAGGTCGAGGTGCCGGACGGTCCGGCTGCGACGGGGGCCGGGAGTTGGGTGACGGCGCCCATGTCAGGAGTCCTCTCGGGCATAGGTGCGGGCGAGGTAGGGCACGACGACCGCGCAGACCAGCAGCAGCATCACGACGCTCGCCGCGGCGCCGGCGTTGTAGTGCAGCGCACGGAACATCTGCTCGTAGACGAAGATGCCGGGGACGTCGGTGCTGAATCCGACTCCACTGCCCGCCATCGCGTACACCAGGTCGAAGATCTTCAGGCTGACGTGCCCGAGGATGACCACGGTGGTCAGCGTGACCGGCCGCAGCATCGGAAGGATCACCTTGCGGTAGGTCTGGAGGGGTCCGGCACCGTCCATCAGGGCTGCCTCCCTGACCTCGTCGGGGATGGCGGCCAGGCCCGCGAGGTACATGGCCATCGCGAACCCGCCGAGTTGCCATGCGGCGGCGATCACGACGGGGATGAGGGCCAGGGGGATGCCCACCTGGGTGTGCAGAAAGGTGCCGCCCGGGATGATCGGCTCCAGTACGCCGTTGAGCTCCCCGGCGACGCGGTGGTCGGTGATCCAGTCGGGCTGCAGTGGCTTGCCGGTCATGGAGGCGTAGGCGCCGGAGACGCCGGTGGCCTTGAGCAGCAGGTTGGCCCCGGTCTGCGGGGTGAAGATCCACCGCCAGACCACGCCGGTGACGATGAACGACAGGGCGTAGGGGAAGAGGAAGACGCTGCGGAAGAAGGCCCGGCCGATGACGACGTGGTGCACCAGGATGGCCAGGACGAGCCCGATGGCGACCGAGGCGACGAGGAACAGCAGCGTGAAGACGATGGTGTTGCGCAGGTCCGCCTGGAAGCGTGGGGTGGAGAACAGGTCCGCGTAGTTGCCCAGGGCGTCACCGCGCAGGGTGGTGTCGCGGTTGAAGGGGTTCCACCGCTGGGTCAGGGAGATGAAAACGGTGAAGCCGATGAAGCCGTAGACGAAGACGGCCAGCAGGATGAAGCTCGGCGCGACGAGCGCGGGGCCGAGCCAGGTGCGGCGCAGCCGGGCCCAGCGCCCGTGGCTCCTGAGGCGGCTGGTGCGGGCAGGCTGTCGTGCCGGGACCGTGCTCGTGTGGGTCATGGTGGACTCTTCTGTCGCTGGTGGTTCGGTGGTCGGGCGTCCCCGGCCGGGTGGGCCGAGGACACCCCGCTGCTCCAACGCTGCGTCACTTCCGCGCGGCGCCGTCGAGAGCCTTGACGAAGGCGTCGATGTCCTTGTTCGAGTTGAGCTGGTTGACGGCGTCGAAGAAGGCCTGCTGGAAGCCCGGCGACGTGGCTTCACCGTGGACCAGCGTGCTGACCAGCGTCTTGTGCCGGAAGTCCTGGGCGGCCGCCTGCTGGTAGGACCCCAGTGACGACACGTCGACATCGGTGCGTACGGGGGTGGAGCCCTTCGCCTTGTTGAAGGCCAGCTGGCTCTCCTTGCTGCCGACCGAGGCGATCCACTTCTTCACCAGATCGGGGTTGTCGCTGCTCGCCGAGGCCACGAAGACGTCGCCGACGGTGACGAAGACGTTCTCCGAGCCCGGGAAAGGCACGTACCCGAAGTCCTTGCCGTCGCGCTTGCCGTCCTTGAGCAGCTCGCCGTACGCCCAGTCGCCCATGGTGTTGAAGCCGCAGCCGCCGTCGGCCATCCGCTTCACGGCCTGGTCCCAGGTCAGGGCGGAGTGGTCGCTGTTGACCCGGTCGAGCAGCCCCGTGTACTCCTTCACCGCGGCACGGACGTCCGGGTCGGACCAGTGCGTCCTGCCTTCGACCAGCCGTTCCCATCCCGCGGCGCCCAGGCGGCCGACGAGGACGTTCTCCAGGACCTCGGCGGAGGCGAAGATGTCCTTGTCGCCCAGGCACAGCGGGGTCTTGCCCTTGGCGCGGAGCTTGTCGAGTGCGCGGTCGAACTCCTGTCGGCTGAGGTGGTCGCCGACTCTGATCCCGGCCCCGGCGAGGACCTTCTTGTTGAACCACAGGACGTTGCCGCGGTGGACGCCGGTGAGGACACCGTAGACCTTGCCGTTCCGGCTCATCGCGTCGATGAGCGGCTTCGGCATGGCGGAGTTCCACTTGTTCACGGTGTAGACGTCGGTGAGGTCGAGGGCCAGGCCGTTGTCGACGACCTCGCCCATCGCCTTGCCCGGGTGGGTCTGCCAGGTGTCGGGCGGGTTGCCGCCGACCAGCCGGGTCTGAAGGACCTGCTGGGCGTTGGATCCGCCGCCGCCGGAGACCGCCGCGTTGCGCACCGTCACACCGGGGTTGGCCTTCTTGAAGTTGTCGATCAGGGCGTTGAGGGCGGCGGCCTCCGATCCGGAGGTCCACCAGGAGAAGACCTCCACCTTGTCGGTCTTCTGGCCGCCGGCGGCTGATCCACCGCCGCAGGCGGTGGCGGTCAGGGCGGTCACGGCGGTCAGTGCCGCGAGCCAGAGGGGTGTTCTTCTCATGTCATCGAGCTCCTTGCGCGTGCGGGCAGGTACGGGGGTTTCACCGGCTGGGGCGCGCGGGGGCACGCCGCGGCAGCGGGCGTCTGGGCGCGTGGGGGGAGGACCCGGGTAAGGGAAAAGAGGGGAAGAGGAGCGGACGGGCCACCGCGAAATGCGGCGGTGGGCGGCCGGCGCCCGCGGCCCTGCGAGGAAACGATCAGGCGGTCGGCCGGGCGACGGCCGCGGCGGTCAAGGGGCCACCGAGGATCTTGTGGAGCGCTTCGGTGAAGAAGTAGTCGCCCCACATGACGCTTTCATCGACACCGAGCCCCTTGGACTCGTGGTAAGAGGCGCGCTTCAGTACGCCCTCCCAGGACGGATCGTGCGATGCCAGGAAGTCCTCCTGGCACAACCGGTCCAGTGCGGCGAACGCATGGCCGCGGTAGCGTGCCGCCCGCTCGCCGTCCACCAGGTCCGCGAGCTGGAGCAGACCGCTGACCGCGATCGCGGCGGCGGAACTCTCGTACGGCAGACGGGGGTCGGGCTCGTCCCAGTCGTTGGGCGGGACCAGCCGGTCGCCGGTGCGCGCGAGGTAGTGGTCGGCACAGGCGATCGCGGTGTCCAGGTAGTCGCGCTCGCCGGTGAGGGCGTAGCAGGTGCCGAATCCGTACAGGGCCCAGGTCTGGCCGCGGGCCCAACTGGAGTCGGGGCGCCAGCCCTGCTGGGTGCTCTGGCGCAGGAACTCACCGGTCGACAGGTCGAATATGCCCTCGTGTGCGGTGCTTCCGTCGCCACGGACCAGATGACGCCGGGTGGTGCGGCAGTGCTGGTGGGCGATGTCCAGCAGGGCGTCGTCTCCGCTGTGCTGTGCGGCGTGGAAGACGATGCCGACGTTCATCATGATGTCGATGAACAGGCTGTCGGGGGCGAGGAAGGACCGCAGGTACCGGCCCGCAGCGTTGTAGCGCAGGCCCATGGTGCGTCCGGCGGTCACCACGACATCGTTCTTGGCTGCGTCGCCGGTCAGGTCGTACCACCGCTTCCAGGTGGGCCAGAAGACGAACCCGAGGTCGTGCACGTTCCGGTCGTGCTTGCGGTCCTCCACCAGCAGGGAGTAGTGCTCGGCCCGGCGCCGCCACAGGGGATCACCGGTGACCTCGGCGAAGATCCACATCTGGCCGCCGAGGAAGCCCTCGCACCAGTTGGTCCAGGCCTCCTTGCCGTGCTGCCAGCGGCCGCCCTCGGTGTAGAGGGGGAAGTAGTCGCCGTGCGAGGTGACCAGCCGGTCCACCTTCTCCTGGGCGACACCGAGCGCGCGTTCGGCGGCGGCGCGCAGCGAGGCGGGCGGATTGAGGCCCTGTGCGGCGGCTGCGACGGTCTGTGTCATGGTCAGTGCGTTCCTTCCGCGGGGACCCACGGCGTGCGTCGTGGGCCGGTGTGCACCACCACGCTCTTCAGCTCGGTGAAGGCGTCGACGGCGTGCCGTCCGAGTTCGCGACCGATCCCGCTCTCGCCGTAGCCCCCGAAGCTGATCTCGGGGAAGCCGTCCATGAAGCAGTTGACCCAGACCGTTCCGGCCCGGCTGCGACGTGCGTAGGCGAGGGCGGTGTCGACGTCCCGGGTCCACACCGCCGACGACAGGCCGTAGGGGGTGGAGTTGGTGATCGAGACGGCTTCGTCGAGGGAACCGAAGCGCAGCACCGACAACACCGGTCCGAAGATCTCCGTCGTCGCGATCGGCATGTCCGCGGTGACGTGGTCGAAGACGGTCGGGGCGTAGAACCGGCCCGTGGGGGTGTCGAGGCGGTGCCCGCCGAGCAGCAGTTGGGCGCCGGCCTCGGTGCCTTCGCCGACGAGCTGTTCGATGACCTCCAACTGTTCGTCGCTGGCAATGGCGCCGACCTTCGTGGTCTCGTCGAGGGGGTCTCCGACCACCACCCGCCGGGCGTGCTGCACCACGCGCTCGACGAATTCGTCGGCGATGTCGTGGTGCACCAGCAGCCTGCTTCCGGAGTTGCAGCACTCTCCCTGGTTGAACAGCACTCCGAAGACCACGGCGTCGACGGCGGCGTCGAGATCGGCGTCGGGGAAGACGACCTGTGGGTTCTTGCCGCCGAGTTCCAGCTCGACCCTCTTGAGGGTCTGGGCGGCGGCGGTCATGACCTTCTTGCCGACCTCGGTGGAGCCGGTGAAGGAGACCATGTCCACCAGCGGATGCTCGCTCAGCCGGGAACCGACGCCCCCCTTGCCGGTGACGATGTTGACCACGCCGGCCGGGATACCGGCCTCGGTCACCAGGTCACCGAGGATGACGGTGGTCCCCGGGGTCAGCTGGCTCGGCTTGACCACCGCTGTGCAGCCGACGGCGAGCGCGAAGGGCAGCTTCTGGCTGACGATGAGCAGGGGGAAGTTCCAGGGGGTGATGATGCCGACGACGCCGACCGGTTCGCGCAGGGCCAGGCCCAGGTAGTCGCCGCCGAGGGCGTTGTGGGAGTCGCCGTAGGCGTGCTGGGCCAGGGTGGCCGCGTAGTACCACAGCTCGGCGGTGGTGGCGACCTCGCCGCGTGCCTGTGCGATGGGCTTGCCGCTCTCCAATGCCTCCACGCGGGCCAGTTCCTCGGCGTGTTCCTCCACGAGTGCGGCGACGCGCCTCAGGAGGCGGGCGCGCTCCATACCGGGCAGGTCACGCCAGCGGCCGTCGTCGAACGCCTTGCGGGCGGTATCCACGGCCAGGTCGACCTCCTGCGGGGTCGCCTCGGCGTATTCGCCGACGACGCGGTCGTGGGCGGGGCTGGTACGGGCGAACCGCCGCTGCTCGGGCGCGTGGATGTGCTCGCCGCCGATGAGCAGGGGATAGCGGCGCGGCTCGGTGGTTTCGGTGGTGGTCATGGCAGGGATCTCCAGTGGTTCATCGGCCGCGGAAGTGGGGCGTGCGCCGTTCGCGGAAGGCGGCCAGCCCCTCGGCGCGGTCGTCGGTGGCGGCGGACAGCGCCCCGGCGAGGGCTTCGAACGCCTCGGCGCTGGACGGTGTCGCATGGTTGAGCACCTGCTTGGCCAGTTGCACCGCCACGGGGCCGCGGCGGGCGACGGCGGCGGCGAGGCGCTCGGCGGTCTCCTGCACCTCGTCGGCGGGCGCGACCTCGTCGACCAGGCCCCACTGCAGGGCCGTGGGCGCGTCGACGAGGTCACCGGTGAGGATCAGCCGCTTGGCCCGGGCCGGACCGACAAGGGCCATGAGGCGGGCGGTGCCTCCCCAACCGGGCAGGGTGCCGATGCCCACCTCCGGCAGGCCCAGCGTTGCGGTGTCCGCGGCGACACGCAGGTCGCAAGCCAGGGCCAGTTCCAGGCCGCCGCCGAAGGCACCCGCCTGGAGCACCGCGATGGTCGGCTGCCGCAGGCACGCCAGCTGGCGGAATGCCTCGTGACCGGTGTGGACCCAGTGCCGCCACACGGCCAGCGCGTCGTGGTCCGCGAAGGCCCCGAGGTCGGCTCCGGCACAGAAGGCGCGGTCTCCCTCTGCGGCGACCAGGACGACGCGAATCGTTTCGTCGGCGTGGACGGCTTCGGTGTGCCCGGCCAACTGCTCCAGCATCGCCGGGGTCAGCGCGTTGAGTTTCTCGGGCCGTGCCAGACGGATCACGGCCGTGTCGCCGTGACGCTCCAGCCGGACGGCGCCTGCGGGCGGGGTCGAACGGGTGTCACTCATGGTGGCCTCCCGCGGCCAGGTCGAGCGCGATCGGCTCGGGGCGGAACAGCCGGGCGTCCATGACGGTGAGCCGGTCGCTGACCCGCAGCGGGAAGCCCGCGCGTTCCACCACGTCCCGTTGGACGTCGGCCCCGGGGGCGATCTCGGTGACCGTCAGCCCTTCGGGCAGGAGCCTCATCACACACCGCTCGGTCACGACGGTGATGCGCCGGCCCTCGGCCAGTGCCCGTCTGCCGCTGAAGGTGACCTGCTGGACGGCGTCGACGAACTTCGCCGCCGCACCGTCCCGGCGGATGCGCAGTGCGCCGTCCTCGATCGCGAGGTCGCTGCGGCCCGCGGTGAAGTATCCGCTGAAGACCAGGTGGCGGGCGTTGGCGGTGATGTCGGCGAAGCCGCCCACACCGGCGGTGATGTGGGAACGGCCGGGCAGCGCCGAGACGTTGACGTTGCCTTCGGCGTCGATCTCCAGGAACGACAGCATCGAGGTGTCGAACGCCCCGCTCTGCAGATACGTGAACTGGTCCGCGGACGCGAGGATCGCCTCGGGGTTCAGCGCGCACCCGAAGGCGAATCCGGTGAGCGGGAAACCGCCGACCGCGCCCTGCTCGATGACCCAGGTGACATCGGTGTGGCAGCCCTCCTCCAGCAGTACTCGCGGCACGAGGGCCGATATGCCGAAGCCGAGGTTCACGACGGCGTCTCGGACGAGTTCCATGGCGGCGCGCCGCGCGATCACCTTCTCCAGCCCGAACGCGGCGGGCCCCACCTCCGTCAGCGGGCGGCGCAGCGCACCGGCCAGGGCCGGGTCGAACGGGGTCTGGGTGGTCTGCATCTGCTCGGTGTCGACGACGATGCGGTCGACGAGGACGCCGGGGACGCGCACCTGCTGCGCCGGTAGTGTGCCGGCCTCGGCTATGCGCTTGACCTGGGCGATGACCAGGCCGCCATGCGCCCGCGCGGCCAGCGCCTGGTCGAGAGCACCGAGGGGTGAACCCTCGTCCTCCATGGTGAGGTTGCCGTGCTCGTCCGCGGTGGTCGCCCGGATGATGGCCACGTCCACACCGATGGCCGGATAGAACAGCCACTCGCGTCCGTCGAACTGCTCCACCCGCACGAACTGCGGGGTGGCCGCGTTCATGCGCCCGCCCTCTCGGCGCGGGTCGACGAAGGTGTCCAGGCCGACGGTCGTCAGGACGCCCGGCTGGCCGGTCGCGGCGCTGCGGTGCATCTGGAACAGCACGCCGGACGGCAGGTTGTACGCCTGCACCTCTCCGGCCTCGATCAGTTTGCGGATCAGCGGTGGCTCCGCGGACGACGGCCCGCTCGGATAGGAGCCGGCGAACACCCGGTCCAGCAGGCCGGGTTGGGCGAGGTGGTCGATGCCCTTGATGCCGTACATGTCGCCGGCGGCGATGGGGTGCAAGGTGGTCAGCCCCCGTGGCGCGCCGGTCGCGCCGAACCGCTCGCCGAGGGCACGCAGGACGGCGTCGGGACAGCCGAGCCCGCTGGAGGAACTGACCGACACCACCGCGCCGTCCGGCACGAGAGCGGCCGCCTCCGCTGGGCTGATCACTGGTTTGCGTGTCACAACGCCTCGTCCTCCAGGGTGCTGATGGGTGTCACGGGGGTGCGGGTGCCGGTGCGCAGCGCGTCACGGACGGCGAGGGCGACGGCGAGGGACGCGAATCCGTCGGTGCCCGTGGCCAGAGGCGTGCCGTCGCCGTGGACGGCGTCGGCGAAGGCCCGCAGGCCGGTGATGTAGAGGTCGTCGCGGGGGCCGACGTCGACGGGCGTGCTGGTGCCGCCCCGGCGGAGCACCACCTCGCCGTCGGGGTCCTGGGTCATCGCGTCGGTGGCGAACACCGAGCCGTCGGTGCCGTGCACCTCCAGGGCCGTCCCGGCGTGCGGGACGGTGAACGCGTCGTGGGCGCAGGCGAGGACGTCGTCCTCAAGACGCAGTACCGCCATGGCGGCGTCCTCGACACCGGGTGCGGCCAGCCCCTGGTTGACGGCGGTCGCGGTCACGTCGAGCACCTCCCGGCCGAGCACGAAGCGCAGGGCGTCGGCATCGTGGACGGTGATGTCGAAGACGACTCCACCGCCGGCGGTGGGGTTCTTCAGCCGCCAGCCGCGCAACCGCTCGGGGAGCTCGACGGCGTGGTGGACCCGGACCGCCAGGGGCCGGCCGATGCCACCGTCCGCCACCAGCTTTTGGATCGATCTAATAACGGGCGAGGCGCGCAGGTGGTGGTTGGTGCCGAGCACCACCCCAGCGGCGCGTGCGGCGCGGACGATGTCGGCGGCGTCGTCCAGGGTCATCGCCAGCGGCTTCTCGCACAGCACGTGCCGACCCGCCGCCGCGGCGTCAACGGCCTGGTCTCGGTGCAGTTCGTTGGTGGTGCTGATGTACACCGCGTCCGCCGGCACCGACAGGGCCTCCTCGAGCGTGCCCGCAGCTACCGGCACCTGATGACGCTCGGCGAATCGCCGGCCGCGCTCGGGACTGCCGCTGAGGACGGCCACCGGCTCCTGGCCGAGCGCCCGCATCGCGGGAATCATCCGCGTGGCGGCGATGTCGCTCGCTCCGACCAGGACCCACCGCAAGGGCCTGTTCATACCGTCTCCTTCTCACTGTGTTCTTCGGGGCGGCAGCCACAGGAGGCGCGCACCACCAGCTGGGGCACACTGACGTCGCTCTCCGGAGGGCCGTCCGGACGCTCTATGCGCCTGATGAGCAACTGGGCGGCACGTTCACCCAGTTCACGAGGCCTGATGGCCACGGTGGTCAGCGCCGGGTGCTGCATGGCCGACTCCGCGATGTCGTCGAAGCCCGTGACCCGCACGTCCTCGCCGACGCGGATCCCGAGTTCCTCGCAGGCGAGGAGGACACCGAAGGCGACGACGTCGCTGTAGCACACGATGGCGTCGGGGCGGTCCTTGCGGCGCAGCATGTCGAGTGCCGCCTCGTATCCACCCTGCCGGGTCGCGGGGCTGGGCACCGACCTGCTCGCCGGGAGCGTGCGCCGTCTGGCGGCCAGCGCCTCCTCCACGCCGCGCTGGCGGTCGTACCGTGCCGAGGAGCGCTCGGGCCCGCCGAGGAAGGCGACCTTGCGCGCCCCGTGTTCCAGCAGGTGCTCGGTGGCGGCACGGGCGCCCACCACATTGTCGGCCCCCACGTACGGGGCGGGGTGGCCGTCGACGTAGCGGACGACCAGCAGATGCGGAACCCGGGCCGTCACCAGGGGACGCAGATCCGCGGCGGTGGTGTCGTGCGCCGGGGTGATCAGCAGGCCGTCCGCTCCGTACTCCTGCATCACCCGGGTCAGGTCGGCCTGCTTGGCCGTGGACTCGTAGTTGTGGCCGAGCAGGACGACGATGCCCGCGTCCGCGAGGGCCGCCTCCACACCGACCGTCAGTTCGGCGAAGAAGGGGTTGGAGACATCGGTGACGAGCAGTCCCACGGTGTGCGAGCGGCGGCTGCGCAGGCTTGCGGCACCGCGGTGGTAGACGTACCCGAGCCGGTCCATCGACGCACGCACGCGCGCCCGGGTCGAGTCCGCGACCAGCGGGCTCTCCCTCAGCACGAGCGACACGGTCGCACGTGAGACCTTCGCGTCCGCCGCCACGTCCGCCAGCGTGACCCTAGCCTTGCCCATTCCCCCGCCGCCTTTCGTCCACTTCGCCGGCCCTCACCTTCATGCCTCACCCAGGATGTGCGCGGCACCCTTCTCGCCGATCATGATGGACGGCGCCTGGGTGTTGCCGCTGATCAGTGTCGGCATGATGGAGGCGTCTGTCACACGCAGCCCCTCGAGCCCGTGCACGCGCAGGTCCGTGTCGACCACGGCCATGTCGTCGCCGCCCATCTTGCAGGTGCCCACGGGGTGGTAGTCGGTCTTGGACCACTGCTTGATGTAGGCGCGAATCTCCTGCTTGGTGCGCACCTGGGCTCCGGGCATGTGCTCGCGCTTGATCAGCGGCGCGAAGGCGGACGTGGCCAGCAGTTCGCGGCCCTTCTCGAAAGCCGTCATCGAGACGTCCCAGTCGTACGGGTCTGCGAGGAAGTTGGGGTCGATGGCGGGCGGGACGAGGGGGTCGGCCGAGCGCAGCGTCACCTCTCCGATGCTGCGCGGGCGGAGATTACAGGTGTTGATCGTGACCCCGTGGCCCTTGATGCGCTGCCGGCCGTGGTCGACGACGTACGCCGGCAGACAGTGGATCTGGATGTCGGGCGAGCGGACCTCCTCGCTGCTGCGAAGGAACGCGCCCGCCTCCGCCACGCACGCCGTGACCGGGCCGGTGCGGAACAGCAGGTACTGCAGCCCGTGCCGCAGGGCGCGGTCCCAGCGGTCCTCCTGGTTGTAGCTGACCGGGGCCGTCTCAGCCGTGATGTAGACATCCATGTGGTCCTGCAGGTTCTTCCCCACGCCCTTGAGGTCGTGGACCACGGGGATGCCGAGTCGGCTCAGTTCCTCGCCCGGCCCGATACCGGACAGCAGGAGCAGCCGAGGCGAGTTGACGGCACCACCGCTGAGGATCACCTCGCCGTCGGCGTAGGCGGCGTATTCCTTCCCGCCCCGCAGGTACGTCACGCCCACCGCCCGGCCGCGCTCCACCAGCACCCGGGTGGCCGTCGCCTCCGTGACGACGGTGAGGTTGGGGCGCCGCCGCGCCGGTCGCAGGAAGGCGGTGGCGGTGCTCTCCCGCCGGGCGTTGCGCTGGGTGACGTCGTAGTAGCCGACACCGTCCTGTTCGGCGCCGTTGAAATCGTGGCTGTAAGAGAGGCCGATCTCCTGGCCCGCTCGCACGAACGCCTTGGTCAGGGGATTGTGCATGAGCTGCTCGACGACGCTCATCGGCCCCGAGGTGCCGTGGAACTCGTCCGCGAGCCGCTCGTTGGACTCCGACTTCCTGAAGTACGGCAGGACGTCCTGGTACCCCCAGCCCTTGTTGCCCAGGTCCCGCCACTCGTCGTAGTCCAGCCGGTGGCCCCGGATGTAGATCATGGCGTTGATCGAGGTGCTGCCGCCCAGCGTTCTCCCCTGCGGGTAGTACATCGGGCGGCCGTCGAGATGGCGCTGGGGGACCGTCTCGAAGCGCCAGTTGACCTTCGGGCTGGTGAGCTTGGTGAAGCCGACCGGCATGTGGATCAACGGAGACCGGTCCGCCGGTCCGGCCTCCAGGAGAAGTACCTGGTGATCCGGGTTCGCGCTGAGCCGGTTCGCCACCACGCACCCGGCGGCCCCGGCGCCCACGACCACGTAGGTGAAGCGGTCGACCATGACGTTCACTCCTTCACGACCGGCTCTTTAGACCGATCTAAATCTGCGTTGGAGCGATCTAAATGCCGAGCTCCCGACCCGTCAAGGGGGGCTGCACGAAAAACTCTACGCGCACGGCGCCGAGCCCCTTCCGACGGTCGAGCCGGAAGAGCCGGGCAAGCCGTACAGCATAGGGCGTCCGGCCCGCGCCCGGGCGCCGGCCCGTACCGATGAGTGGGTTTTGACCTGCGAGAACACGTTGATCCGGCCGGGCAGCCGATGCGAGGACGCCAACGTGACCGGCAGTCGGCCGGCAGGCAGCGCGGGGGATCCTGCCGCGTGCGGCGCCGAGGGTCCGGCGCCTGCCACTGGCGGCGATCCGAGCCACCGGTGTTAGATCGATCCAATAGCTAGCGCCGCGTGTCCCGGCGGCGGGCGGACCCACCGCAGATCCACACGTAGGCCGTCTCGGCCACAAAGGCGCTCCGGCCCTCCGCGAAGACCAGGCCGGCGGTGGCGAACGACGCGACATCCGTCCCGCCGGCCGGGACGGCGATGCAGCTCATCCCTGCCCGGTACGCCGCCTCCACCCCTGGTACGGCGTCCTCGATGACGACACAGCGGCCCGGCGCAGCCCCCAGCCGCTGCGCGGCCTCCAGGAACACGTCTGGGGCGGGTTTACCGCGGCCGACCTCCTCGGCCGACACCACCACGGAGATCATGTCGTCCAGGCCGGCTGAGCGGAGCACGGACATGATGGCGGCCCGGGAAGATCCCGATGCAATCGCCATCGGCAGCCCGGCTCCTCGCAGCAGACCGACCAACCTGCGCATCTGCGGAAAGACGTGCATCGACCGGCCGGCCAGCTCCAGGTAGCACCGGTTCTGCTGCCTCAGCAACTCCTCGACGGCGGTCACGATGCCGTACCGCTCCCGCAGCACCTCGAGCGTCTCCTTGGTGCCGACGCCGACGAACTCCTCGTGGTCCGACCAGGTGTAGTCCCTGACGCCATGATCGATGAAGAGACGGCGCGCCGACTCGTAGTACAGCGGTTCGCTGTCCACCAGAGTGCCGTCCAAGTCGAATATCACTGCTTGTGCAAGGTCGCTCATGCCTCGGATGATGTCACGCTCGTCAGCGACCAATCCGTCAGAGCGCTGGAAGACACGATCGATCTGCCGGTGGTCAGGACGACCGACTCGGGTATGAGGACGGCTTCGGCGCATGGCGCCAAGTCCAGGAGCGGAGCTACGTCTTCCGGCACCGGGAGACGGGGCACACCACAGACGCGCGATCGGTGCGGGCGTACCACCGAGGGGATCCACTCACCGCGACGTAGGTGCGGCGCAGTCCGTCCGCCGGCTGGCAGCCCCGGCCGTGTTCGTGACCAGGCTGGTGACGAGCCTGGACGGCGTGCGCCGGGCCTCGGCTGACCCGAACGCTGGGCTCCCGCGCGTGTCGGCCCGTCAGAGCCCGGCGGGTGCGCGGTGGCACGGGTTAGCGTCGACCGACATGCGACGTGGGAGTACGGGAGGTATTGCGGTGCCGACGGTTCCGTCACGCACCAACGCGACAACCCTGCCCATCATCCTCGGCCTTTCCCTCGCTTTCACGGTCACGGTCGTCGACCCGTTGGTGCTCAGCCTGAATCTGCCGCAGGTGAGCCGGGCCCTTCATGTCCCGGCGCAGGCACTCGGACTGCTGGGCGGAGCGGCGACGCTGGTGATGGCCTCCGCCGTCCTCGCCGCGGGCGGTCTCGGGGACATCTTCGGGCTCAAGCGGCTGCTGATGCTGGGACTGGTCGTCGTCACGGTCGTCGACCTGCTCTCCATGTTTTCCCCCGGCTACGGCTTCCTGCTGGCGATGCGTTTTCTGGACGGGCTGGGGATGACCGCGCTGCTGGCAGTGCCGCTGGCCCTGCTGAAAGTGTCGGTACCGCCAGAGAAGCGGCCACTGGGCATCGGCGTCCTGATGGCCGTCACAACGATCTTGTGCGGAGTGATCCCCACGTTCACGGGCTGGGCGGTGGTGGCCGTCGGCTGGCGGTTCCTGTTCCTGATCGCCCCCCTGCTGTGCCTGGTCTCGCTCTGGTTGACGGCCCGGTACGTCCCCGAGTCACCCGTCCAGCAGGGCCGTCGCCTCGACGTGGTGGGTGTGACCCTGATCGGCACCGCCCTGCTGGTCCTCGTCGTCGGCCTCGCGGCGGCGCAGAACGGCATCTCCCGGCCCGAGGCCTTGGTGCCGTTCGCGGTCAGCACAGTCGTCGCCGTGTTCTTCGTGCTCCACGAACGTCAGACTCCTGAACCTGCCCTCGACCTGGCGCTGTTCCGCAGCGCACCGTTCAACGTGGCCCTGGCGGCGACCCTCACGCTGAACTTCCTCGCCGCCGGACTCAGCATCGTCCTGGGGCAGTTCGGAAGCGTCGTGCTGTCGCTGTCCCCCGAGGCCATCGGCTTGCTGTACCTTCCCGGCACACTACTGATCGCCGGTGCCCTGATCCTGGCCGGGAGCCTGGTGGGCAAGTACACCCCGCGGCCGGTGATGGTCACCGGCCTGCTGGTGATGGCGGCAAGCGGGCTGGTGATGGCGGGCACGGCGGGCCCCACGATGGCTGTGTGGCTGCTCGTGCCGACCACATGGCTGTGCAACCTCGGGTCTCTGGTCACCTCCACATCAGTGTCCGAGACGGTGCTCTCCCAAGCACCGCCCGGGCATTCCGGCACGGTGGCCTCCGTTCAGATGGCTTTCGCGATGACCGGCTCCGCGCTCGGACCCACCGTCTACCTTCTGCTCTTCAACTTCTTCTTCCAGCGGGAGTGGCTGGCGGACGCAAAGTCACGCGACCTGTCGGTGAGAAAGGCCGAACAGGCCGTGGATGCCGTGCGCAGCGGGATGGCGCAGAGCCCGGGTGGCGTCGGATACGACCCGAACTTGCTCCGACAGGCTTCAGGACTGAAACTCGGACTGGACTTCGCCGACGGACTGCGGCTCACCATGCTGGCGGTCAGCATCCTGCCCCTCATGGTGGCGACGGTGGCCTTCTTGCTGATGCCTCGCCGCAAGGAGTCCCGGGCGTAGGGCTCAGCCCGGGCCGCGGTGAGCTGATGTCGGTCTTGGCGCAGAGCCGCTCAATGCCGGATTCGCGCGGGCGGGGCCGGCTCCGCAGACAGGCAAGCCGCTTGGAAACGTGGGGACTTCGGGGGCGGAGCACAGTAGACCGCACCCTTGCTCATCGAGTACGCCGACTCGGGCACTGGGCAGCACTCAGGACGGCGCCATGGGATTCCGCGGTGTCGTCAGACGAGGTGGCGGATCGGCGGGCACTCCCATCGTGCGTCGATGACTTCGGGGCGTGGCAGGTACATACGCAAGGCGATGAACCAGATGCCCTGTTCCGGTGTGGGCAGCCAGTTGGGCTCCCGGGCGGGACCCGGGGACTCGGGCTGTAGATGGAGGGTCAGGCTTCCATCCGCGTCCGTGACCAGTCCCGGGGTACGGTCGCCGATCGAGTAGCGGCCGATCGGGTTGGGGACCAGGTTCCTGTCCTCCCCGTAGACGGTCAGGGACCAGAACGCGTCGACAGGAGGCAGATCCCCCGGTTCGAAGCGCAGTTCGTAGCGGCCCGTGGACAGCTTGCCGCCGTCGGAGTCGTGGAAGGCGGCAAGGTACACCGCTTCCTGGGGATCGTTGGCGGCGACACCGACCAGGGACTGTTCCGCGGCTCGCCTCAGGAAATCGTCCCCGAACCTTCCCAACTGGGGTGGCGGGTAGAGCCAGCCGTTGATGACATGGGCCCATTCGCCACTGAGCAGTTGCTGTTCGAGCATCGGTGCGGCGGTGGCCGCGGCCCGGATCAGGCTCTGCTTGACGGATTCGGGCTGGGCTTCGACATCGAGACCGGGCCCGATGCCGATCTCGGCGAACTGCTTGAGCAGGACGTCGTGGTGCCGGGGTGGCGGATTCTCGGCCAGCATCGCGTTCAGGGTCTTCCACGGCCCGAGCCGATCCTGTGCGACGTCGATCGGTTCCAGCACGTCGCGGCGTTGCGGAAGGTGCGCTCCCTCCTTGCCGAAAAGGTGGAGCGGGGTCAGCCGGTACCGGCGCTGAAGCGCATGCACGTGCGAGAGGTCGCGCTCGCCTGCGACGAGGGTCCGGCCCACGATGACGATCCAGGGACTGGGTGCGGTCTCCGTGCGGTGGACCCCTTTGGGGAGGTCTCCCGTCCATCCTGGCCCGACGAGGGCGAAGTCTCCGGCATGCGGTCCGGTGGCACGCTGTCCCACGTAGCCGTAGTTGTCGGAGGTGACGCCGACCAGTTCGAAGGTGAAGTAGCGGTCGCCCATGTCCGGGTGCGAGAGGATGATGGGTTCCTCGCTCAGGTCGACCCAGGCGAACGAGTACAACGTGTCGTTGTTGGGGCTCAGGCCCTCCCGGTCGGAGGCGTCGAAGAGCCTGCCGGCGTGCCAGAAGTGGTTGACGGCGGCATACGGTGTCGCATCGGTGTCGGGTTTCTGGGTCACCCACCGGTGGCGGAGCCCGGCGTTGTAGATGTACGGGAAGCCATAGACAAAGGCCTGTTCCCCGAGCGTGTAGGCGTATTCTCGGCGCCAGTCGCTGACGTGGCCGGTCAGCACCGGCTTCACCGACTCCCACATCAGAGGCAGCGCCTGCGATGCCTCGCGTGCGCGTCCGACCGTTGCTCGTGGGTGGCGCACGGCGTCCGCCGTGGCCCTGCCTGTCGCCATCGCCGCCTGGCCGATGCCCGACGCCACTTCCGTGAGTTGGTGGCTCAGTCGCTGCACGGGACGGGCGCTCGTGGATGCAGAGGCCATCACTGCGCTCCTCTCCAGCACGGCCTGCCACAACAAAGGCTGGGCAACCGACCACCGTCGCAGACGATCCCGGCTCCTCGTTGTGGGCCGACAGGCTGCATCGTTCGCCGTGCCACGTCGAGTATCGGGCAAGTTGCTTCATGCGGCAGGACCTACCAACTCGAGTAGATCACCGCAGCCGGGGCCCGGCAACCGCGCTCGGCCTCACGGCTGCGTGCCGTCGTCAAGATCAAGGGCGAGGTGCTCGCCGAGGCCGCCGAGCCAAGGACGAAACCGTCCGGCCCAATGGGCGGACGAGGCCGCCTCAGTTCACGATCTCGGCGTCCAGTTCGCAGTGGTCGTCGGGGCGGCAATTTTCTCCGAGGACGGAGGCGGGGAACGGGGGCATCGGGCGGCCCGAGGCAGATGACATCGGCATGCTCGGGACGGTGATGAGTGCCTGATGCCGTGCGGTGCGCTCACCGCACGCAGTGAGCGGGACGTGCGGGTCATGAGAGCCATCGCGCTGGAGATCATCGTTGAGCTGTTGACTCGCCTGCGTGCGGACCGGCACCTTCGGCGACGCCGGATCGTCGTGCTGACCGGGGGCACGCAGCAGCCCCTGCGACCGATTACGCCGCGGTGCAGAGATCCCTCGAGCTGTCGGCCGACGTGCTTGTGGTCGCCAGGAGCCGTGTTGACGGCGTCTGCGACAATGACCTCAAGACCCATCCGGACGCGAAGCGTTTACACCACCCCAAATACCGCCACTGCTGTTGACCGCCCCGCGGAAGGGGCCCGTGAACCGCTCGCTGCGGCGCCTCGCTTCGGGACCCCAGACGCCGCCGGTGAATCCGTCCGCGTCACGGACAGCGGTCCGGCCCCGGCGGGCAGGTGTGAGGACACCGGAACGGTGCCTGGTCAAGTCGCGGACGAATGCGAAGAGTTCGCGGCCGAGCGAGCGCCCCGCGGCAGCGAAGAGATCGGGGTAGAGCCCAGGGTAGGTGTTCTCGTCCACGATGATGGGTCGGCCCTCGTACAGAATCAGGTCGAAGCCGACCAGCGGCAGGCCCAGGGCCAGCTGGGCCCGCTGGACGAGCCCGGCGTGCGCCGGGGGGACGTGGCAGCCGTCGACATCGCCGCCGATCCCCTCAGGGTCGTACACCTTCCATGCATCGGCGGACAAACGGGTGAAGCGGTGGCCGCGCTTGCGATAGCCGTACATCAGGGTGCCGTTGATGAGGGTCGTACCGATCCAGTCGGCAGGGCTGTTGGGATAGAAGCGCTCAAGGAGGAAGGTGTGCTCCGTCGTCCGGGCGAGCGTGCTGTCCAGGTAGTCCGCCAGGTCCCGCAGGATCGCGAAGTCCTCGATCAGCAGGACCCCCTGTCCGAAGGAGCCGAGCCTGGGT
This sequence comes from Streptomyces sp. HUAS 15-9, assembly GCF_025642155.1. Lineage (NCBI taxonomy): Bacteria > Bacillati > Actinomycetota > Actinomycetes > Kitasatosporales > Streptomycetaceae > Streptomyces > Streptomyces qianjiangensis. Next base: position 8,995,968 of record NZ_CP106798.1, read on the forward strand.
TTCAGCAGGGCGCGGCCCCATTCCGCGAGTACGGATGCGGCGGCGGCCGTGTCGCGGCGATCGAGCAGGACCGTGTCGGGCACCGGGAGGCCGGCCCGGGACAGCCGCAGGTGAGCCCGGTACTTGTCGAGGCCGGTCGAGAAGCGTGCGGGGTCCGGGACAACGGGTATGTCCAGGCTGAGCGTGCGCAGGGCTTCCAGGGCGTAGCTGCCCGGGTCCCGGGGCAAGTTGGCATGCCAGACGAAGAGGTCGAGGTCGTTGAGGCAGACCTCACCGCAGTGCACCTTGCCGTCGCGGACCCAGGTGCGACGGATGTCCAGGTCGTGCAGGAACTCGACGTCGGTGAGATCCGCCAGCAGTCTCATCAGCAGCGCGTGGTCCTCGGGCGGAATCTTGCCGACCTCCGCCTGCGCGCGCACAGGCGGCGCAGGCGGAGTCGATTCGCAGGCGGCGGGCGGCAGGAAGGTCCCCACTGTCAGCGTGGGGCGGTGCTCTCCCGGCAAGGGGCTGATGGGTGCCCGCGACGGGCTCGACCGAAAACTCTCGCTCATGCGTGGTGTCGCTTCAGGAAAGGTGTCGCCTTCACGGAGAACGGCGCTCTCTCCAGCCCAGCACATCTCGTCGACGGGCGCACTTCGGTGACACGGCCGACGATCGGCTCCGGACCGGCCTGACGCGCACTCGGATCAGTAACGCCCGCCGTGCGGGGCCGGCAAGGCGTCGAGGTCGGCGAGGTCCGCCGCGCCGAGCCTGACGCCAGCCGCGTCGGCGTTGCCCCGCAGGTGCGCCGGGGTCCTGGTCCCCGGGTCGGGCACCACGTACTGGCCCTGGGTCGGCAGCCGGGCCAGTGCCACCTGTGCCGGCGTGGTCCCCACCCGTTCGGCGACCTCCCGTATCCGGCCGACGATGGCCAGGTCGGCACGCAGCGCGTCGCGCTGGAAGCGCGGCAGCCGACGCCGCAGGTCGTCCTCGGGCAGGTCGTCGAAGGACGAGAACCTCCCGGCGAGGAAACCTCGCCCGAGGGGCGCGAACGGCAGGAAGGCGATGCTTTGCTGCTCGCAGTACGGCACCATCTCGACGAGCTGGTCCTGCGTCCAAAACGACAGCTCGGACTGCACCGACGCCACCGGGGCAGTTGCCGGAACCGCGCTCGGGGCCGGTGAGGGCCAGGCCGACCGACCTTGGTGGCCAGCACCGCATGCCCGCGCCGGACGCCCGCCAGCCCCCTGCCCACCGTCCCCTCGTCGGTGTACGGGCCGTACACATCCGCGGTGTCGATCAGCGCCGCGCCCAGGTCGAGTGCCTGGCGGAACACCATGATCGACGTTGCCTCGTCCCGTGGGCTCCTCCTGTCGTAACCGAAGCTCATGCCCGCGCTCAGGCCCATGCATCCCAGGCCGATGACGCCGGCATGGGCCCCTCTCTGGCGCTCGATCGCCGGTCAGTCCCGGCTCGCGCCTCGGCGTTCCTTCCGATGATGTCCCCGGTCGTTGACCGCGCCCGGTGCAGTTGGGCCGTACGGGGGAGTTGTCCGCGAGGTGGAGTGGGAGCGGACGGCGGGCGCGCGTCCCGCGGGGCTGTGGTGTGCCGGACGGGCACTCTGGACCGTGGACCGGGACGGGGCCGACGGAAGAGCGATCGGGCGGCAGGACGGGACCGTGGAACGGCAACACAGAACATGGCGGATCAGAGGTCCGGTCAGGGACGCGCCCCAGGCCCTCAGAACCTTGTTCGTCCTTCTCTCCATCGAGAACGTCCTGATCAACTACACCTCCACCGCCATGAACGTGGCGCTGTCGGCGATCGTCAGGGACCTGCACACCTCGCTGACCGGCGTGCAGTCGGCGATCTCGCTGTACGCGCTGGTGGTTGCCGCATGTCTGATCACCGGAAGCAAACTCGGCGCACGCCGCGGGTACCCGCGGACCTTCGTCCTCGGCGGCGAGGTCTTCGGCGTGGGCGCACTGATCACCGCCCTCGGCCCGAGTCTGCCGTTCATGCTGGTCGGCTGGTCCGTGCTGCAGGGGGTCGGCGTGGCGCTGATGCTTCCGGCGGTGGTGGCCATGCTCACCGCGGCCTTCACCGGGGCCACCCGGACAAAGGTCTTGTCCGCGCTCGGAGTGACCGCGGGAATCGGGGCGGCGGCCGGCCCCGTGGTGGGTGGCCTGATCACCCACTACCTCAGTTGGCGAGTGTCGTTCCTCCTGGAAACCGTCGTCACGTCGGCCGTGGTGCTGCTCATGTGGCGGACGGCCGATCCCGGGCGACCCCGTGTGCGCCCCGGACAGCGCTTCGATGTCCTCGGTGCGCTGCTGTCGGCCGCGGGATTCGGGCTGCTCGTCGTCGCGACCCTGCTGGCGGGGCGGTACGGCCTGCTCAGGGACCGGAAGGACTTCGAGGTCTTCGGCAATACCCTGCTCCACCGCGGCCAGGTGTCACCCGTGCCACTGCTCGCTGGCATCGGACTGGCGGTCCTGGGCGTGTTCGCCGGATGGGAGCGTCACCTGATCAGGCGCGGCAGGGACCCGTTGGTGCGTTTGTCGGTGCTGCGCAACCGCACGATCCGGGTCGGGACCCTGACCCTGGTGATGCAGATCCTGGTCCCCACCGGCATGCTCTTCCTGGTGCCGGTCTTCCTGCAGACGACTGTGGGCTTCGACGCGCTGCGGAGCGGAGTCACACTGATCGCGGTGCCGTTGGGGCTGACGGTGGCGGCCTCGACGGCCGCCAGGCTCATCGCAAGCGGGCGGATGACCCACCGCACAGCGCAGATGGGGGCGTTCCTCTGCATGGCCGCCGGCTGCGTCGCGATCGCCGTGATGTTCGACCCGCGTCAGCGGGAAGTGTCGGCCATAGGCCTGGCACTCGCACCGGGTCTCCTCCTCATCGGGCTCGGCCGGGGCCTGGCCACGACGGTCACCGACCTCATCCAGTCAGCGCCTCCGCCGGAGGAAGTGAGCGACGTGACGGGATTGTCCCGCACCGCCGGTTATCTCGGAAGTTCGTTCGGAGTCGCGCTCGCCGGCGCATTCATGACCACGGCCCTGCTCTTCGCGTTCGAGGCAGCGGCGGATGCCAGCGACGTCTTGTCCTCCGACCAGAAGCAACTCGTCAAGCAGACACTCGACCACCAGATCCAGATCACCGCCGCGACCGACGGCGCCGTCCGCACAAAGCTGGCATCGCGGGGCATCACGGGCGCGGTGGCCGACGAGCTCGTGCGGATCAACGCCCGGGCCAGGGGCGAGGCGCTGACCGTCGCGGCCACCGGCATGGGCGCGCTGGCCCTGATCGGATTCGGGCTGGCACTGCGCATTCCCCGCGGTGGCCATCCGGGTGACAGTATGGCAAACGCACCACCGCCGCCGCCAACACCACCGCCACAACCGTGCGATTGATACGCCGTCAGTGAGCCCGTGTCGAGCCGTCGCCGAGACGGGCATGGTGACGCCCTGCTGGAGTGTCCCCGCCTGACAGGGCGAGATGTGTGCGGTCGGCTCGCAGCCGGACACTGGCCGCCGGTCAGGGTCCGTCCCTGAGCGCATCCTGCTGCCGCCTCGGGGGAGTGGGGGGGGGCGCTGTCGCGCCTACGGCTCGGCGCGGAAGGCCCACTCGGTAACCCGGGGCGGAGGTCGTGCTACATCTGCTTCAGCTCCGCGTGCACCGCCTCCGCGATGGCTGCCGTCGCGTTCTCCGCAAACAGGATCGTGTAGTGGTTGGTGTCGTCGATCCGGCGGGTGGTGATCCGGTCCGGGTCGAGGTCGCCAGCGGCGAGACGTCCCTCGTCGTACAGGCCCTGGGGTTCGTTCATCACTCCGCGCCGTGCCCACAGCAGGGTGCCGCGCACCTGGGGCTGGTGGATGGCGGCCAGCGTCTCAGTGTCGCCCAGGGGGCCCGCGCCGTCGGCCCGGATCGCGTCCAGGACGCAGCTGCTGCGCATCTCGGGGGGCTCGCCGGTCAGGTCGCGGTCCACGTATGCCTGGACGTGCGGGCCCCAGTGGGCGGTGAGGGACGGGTGCTCGCGGAAGTGTGTGTGGTATGCCTCGCGGTTCGGGAAGGTCTCCTTGAGCCGGCGCATCGCGGGTCCGATGACGGACTCGATGACCTCGTCGATGTCCGCGCCTCCCGGGATGGGGAAGCCGAGGCCGCCGTCGACGAGGACCACGCGGGGGAAGCGGTCCGGGTGCCGCGCGGCGGCCACCGCGGCGATGAAGGCCCCGAGCGAGTGGCCGACGAGCAGCGCCTGTCGCAGGCCCAGGTGGTCGAGCAGGGCGAGGATGTCCTCGACGTGGGCGGGAATGCCGTACGGCCCCGGCAGTCCGGCGCTGTGGGCCCGGCCGCGTAGGTCCGGGGCGTACAGGTCGACGTCGCCGAGCTGCTCGGCGGCGGCGACGAAGGCCAGGCCGTTGGCGGTGATGCCGTGCAGCGCGATGACCGCGGGCCCCTCGCCGGGCCACCGGGTCACGGCGAGGTCGCCTCCTTGCACCGGGACGGCGAGTTCCTGCACAGTACGCGAGGTCATGCGGACTTCCTCCTTCTGTCCGGCGCGGCCAGGCCGCCCGGGGCCACGTAGACGGCCACCACGAACAGTGTGCCGAGAACGAGCATGGGTTGTAGGCCCAGGTTCCAGCCCGGCAGCCGTTGGTCGAGATAGGTGAAGAGCACACCGCCGACGACCGGCCCCCAGCGTGTGCCGCTGCCGCCGAGCACCACCATCACCAGGAGCGTGACGGTGAAGTCGGGTGTTCTGGCGCGGGGTGTGGCGCCCTCGGTGACGAGCAGGTGCAGGCACCGCCGGGCACGGCCGGTGCCCTGGCCAGGGTGAAGGCGGCGAGCTTGTACGCGAAGAGGCTGCGGCCGAGGACCGCGACCCGCTGCTCGTTGTCCCTGATGCCCTGCCAGGTCCGGCCGATCGGCCGCGCCGTGGCCGTCCACGCGACGGCGGCGACCAGGGCGAGGCAGCTGAGGGCGAGCCAGTAGATGTTGACCCTGTTCTGCACGCCGACCAGCGCCGCGGGCACGCCCTCGGTGCTCGGCGTCAGGCCCTCCTCGCCGCCGGTCAGGCCGTCCGGGGTGCGCTCCACCCAGATCGCTCCAGCCTGCGCGAAGGCCGACGTGACCAGGCGAACCCGATCGGTCCGAGGGCGACGGAGCGCGCGAGACGGCGCCGATGAGGACGGCGAGCGCGGTCCCAGCGGCCAGAGCGGCGGCGCGGCGGGCAGCAGCGCCAGACCGAAGTGGGTCGGCCAGCTGGGTGCCGTACGCGCCGCCTGCCACGTAGAGGCCATGCCCGAAGGAGAGCAGTCCGGTACGGCCGAACATCAGGTCGTAGCTGAGCGCGAGCCCCGCGAAGAGCAGGCAGAGCGCGAACAGCTGAAGGGATCCTGGGGAGTTGACGGGTCCGTCCAGCAGCACGGGGGTGTTCAGCGCCGAGAACGGCAGCAGGAGCAGGACGAGCGGCACTGCGGCGCCCCACGCGGTCACGACACCAAGATCGAGATAGACCCAGCGGAGTCCTACTGCCGACTGCCGTGTCTTCTGATCTCGAGTAGTGGATCACGGTTGGGTGATGCGTCGCCATGAACGGTCCGATGCGGAATGGGAGTTCGTCCGGCCGCTGCTGCCGTCGTCCTTGCGGGGGCGGAAGCGGTTGGACGACCGAAGGATCCTCAACGGGATCGTGTGGAAGGTCCGCACCGGGACGGCCTGGTGGGATGTGCCCGATCGGTACGGGCCCTGGGTCACGCTGCACACCAGCTGGCAGCGCGGCATCGCCCACACGATCCCCGAGCGGGCCGATCAGGTCCGCAACAGGCTGAAGTGCGGCAGTCGTGGCGGGCGTCCGACGGCCTTCGACAAGCACCTCTACAAGTGACGCAACGCCGTGGAACGCTGCTTCAACCGCCTTGAGCAGCGCGGCATCGCCACCCGCCGAGTCCTACCAGACAGCCGTCACCCTCGCATCGCTCCTGATGTGGGCGTGACACTTGACGACAACTCCCAGGAGTGAGAGCCGGGGTCGCTCGTGAGGCGGGTTCACCAGCAAGCTCCACCTGAGCGCGGTCGGCCGCTGCCGTCCGCTGTCCCCGGTCGTCACGCCGGGCCAGCGGGCGGACGGCACCCAGTTCACGGCGGTGCTGGAGAAGATCCGCGTGCCCAGACCCGGTCCGGGCAGACCCCGCAAGAAGCCCGGCAGTCTTGCCGCCGACAAGGCCTACGGCCACGGCCCGTGCCGCAAGTCCTGCGGCTCAGGGGTATCCGGAACACGATTCCGGAGAAGACAGCCGGCCAAGCCGCCCGCCTGCGCAAGGGCTCACGCGGCGGACGGCCACCTGGCTTCGACGAGGAGCGGTACGAGAAAACGCAAACCGTCGAGCGGGTGATCAACAAGCTGCAGTAGGTCCGGGCGGCGGTGGCCACCCGTTATGACAAGCTCGGCTATGTCTTCCTCGGCACTGCCACCGCGGCGGCCCTGGTCCTCCGGCTGCGCACATGATCGCCCGGACAAGTCCTGGCCTACCCAGGTAAAAGGAATATTTACCTCCGGGTAGGTGCGAGTCAAGGTTTCGGCCGGTGGCCGAATCCCGTCCGTTATCAAGTCGTCCGGGCAGCACCAAGGGCCCGTACGCGATGTCTGGGCCCTTCTGACTGTTGCGGAGCGGCCGTCAGGACTGCTTGAGCGGGGCCCATGCGTGGTGCGCCGCCATTCCGCCTTGGCCTCCGCGAGCTCGACGGCGACCGCGCTGGGTGCCGTGCCACCGCGGTGGTTGCGCGAGGTGAGGGAGCTGGAGACGATGAGGACGGAGCAGACCTCCGTGGTCAGGTGCGCGCGGGAGGGAAATTGCAGGTCAGGCACACTATGAGACCGGGTTGGGTGACCCCGTCGACTCCGGTGGTGCACCGCCGTGCTCGACCCGGCAGCCGCCTGGAACAGCGGAGACGTGTGTCAAAGTGGAGGGGCGGCAACACGTCGGCGCGTTCGGCGGGGGAGACAGGAGAAGGTGGCCTGTCATGTCCATATATTTCGATCCCCAGCGTTCGGCCACGGCGCACGTCCCCGTCGACAGGCGGGGCGAGGAGTACGCGGACCTGTTCGGGCAGGCCCCGGTGATCTTCGCAGCGCTCAGTGGCCCGAGGCACCTGCTGGAAGCGGCGAATTCAGTATTCTTCGAGACCCTCGGGTGCGACAGCGGGCACATCGGCGAGCCGGTCGGCGAAGTGATTGCGGAACTGGCTCCGCAGGGCGTCCTCGACCGGCTCGACGCGGTCTACCGCACCGGCGTGGCGTACCGGGCCCGAGACGGGCGACTTCTGTTGGGCGGGCCGGACAGGCAGCGGGAGAGGTTCTTCGACTTCACCTACGAGCCCCGCTGGGACGCGGTCGGCCGGATCGATGGGGTCGTGGTGATCGCCGTCGAGACCACCGCGTACCACCACGCGCATCTCCTGGCCGCCGAGCAGCGCACACTGCTGGAGCAGATCGCACGCGACGCCCCGCTGGACGAGATCCTCTGCGGCATGGCCACGGCGATCCAGGATCTCTCCCCGGACATGATCGTCTCGGTACTGCTCGTCGATGGCGAAGGAGAGTGCCTGCGGCACGGCACCGGCCCACGCCTGCCCGACTTCTACAACGAGGCGATCGACAGGATCCCCATTGGCGAGGGCATCGGCTCGTGCGGTACGGCCGCCTTCCGGCGCGAGCCGGTGATCGTCACGGACATCGCCACCGACCCCCTGTGGAAGGACTACCGAGACGTGGCGCTGCGGGCCGGGCTCGCGGCGTGCTGGTCCACGCCGATCCAGGACGCGGAAGGTCTGCTGCTGGGCACCTTCGCGATGTACCACCGGACCCCCAGGGCTCCGGAGGACAAGGACGTGGCGCTCAGCGCCGCGTTCGCCCGCACAGCCGCGTTGGCCATCGAGCGCCACTCCGCGGTGGAGGCGAGACGTGCCGCCCAGGAGCGCGAAAAGGCAGCGCGTGAGGATCTGGCCTTCCTGCTGGAAGCCAGCACCGCCATCACGGGCGAGACACACTATTCCGACAGCCTTCAGCGCATGGCCCGACTGACTGTTCCGGCCCTGGCGCCGCTGTGTGCCGTCCATGTGCTCGAGCACGGTCAGACCCAGCGCATCGCCGTCGCCGCAGAGACCCGTGCGGGAGAAATGCTCCTCACTTCTCCCGCACTGTGTGACGCGGTGGACGCCGCCGTCGCTCGCGTGCTGACTTCCGGCACCACCGAAACCGCCCACGCGGGCGGCCTCTGCGCGCAGCTCGGCGTCACGGGTTACGTGTGCGTGCCGCTGACCACCCGGAGCTGCACCTTCGGCGTGCTGACTCTCCTGGCCACCGACATGCCCCTGGACGGCCACACGATCGCCTTGGCCCAGGAGCTCGCCCGCCGGGCCGCTTCGAGTGCCGACAACGCCCACCAGTTCACCGACCGCGTCCGGCTGGCGCGCGACCTACAAGCAGGGCTGCTGCCTCCCGAGTTGCCCAGGATTCCCGGTGCTGCTCTGGCGGCGTGGTACCAGCCGGCCGGTGAAGGACTCGACGTCGGCGGCGACTTCTACGACGTCTTCCCGCTGCCCGCCGATCACTGGGCGCTCATGATCGGTGATGTGTCCGGACGCGGCGCGCTGGCGGCCACCACCACCGGAATGGTCCGGCACACCGCACGCGCCGCCGCCCGCCTCCTGAACAACCCAGCGGCGGTGGTCGCCGCCATCAACGACGCGTTGGCGGAGAGCACCGTCGGTGAAGACCAGTTCGTTTCACTCATTTACGGCGAGCTGCGGCACACCGCGTCCCACCTGACGCTCAACCTGATTCGCGCAGGGCATGTACCGCCTCTGGTGCGTCGCGCCGACGGCACGGTCGAAGAACTCACGCAACCCGGCCTGCTGTTGGGCATCGGTCCCGACCCCGGCTTCCGCCCGTGCGGCATCGACCTGTTCCCCGGCGACAGCCTGGTCCTGGTCACCGACGGCATCACCGAGGCTCGTTCCGCCAACGGCGAATTCTTCGGCGAGGACCGCTTGGCGGACGCACTCGCCGCTGTCCGGACCGCGCCGCCCACCGCCGCCGCCCTCATCGAGTCCATCACCGCCGCAGTCACCGCCTTCGCAGGCGATGCCATCCTGGACGACCGGGCCGCACTGGTTGTCACCGCCACCTGATGGTCACGATGCCTACGGCAGGACCACCGCGACATGGGGGTTTCGCTTCTGTCCGTTGCCCGCCTCAGGCGCAGGCTCTCTACCGCGCCCTGCCGCATACATGAGTCCCCCACCAAGTGATGCTGCTCCCATGTTTCCGCACGCTGCGCTGCGTCTTTCGAGTAGCGTCCCAGCATGGAGATGCGGATCGACCCAGTTGAGGCATGGGAGCGATTGCGGGCCAGTTCGGGTTCGTTGCGGGGCCCCTTCTCCAGCGCCGCTCGCACCTGCTCTTGACGGTGAACGTCGGCCCGTCGTCCGGGCAGACGGCGCCGGGGTGGGGCGCAGCGCACTGCTCGGCGTGCCGGATCACGTCGGCGATGCGCCAGTGCGCGGGAAGCTGTCCCCCGCACCTGCTCAACCTGGGGATACGGGCGGGGTGAACCGGCTGCTTCACCAACGCCCAAAGCAGCCCCACATCTCAGAGTGCGCGGGGACGGAACCGACGCTGATGCCGAGGCTGCCGCCTGCGATGCCGCGCGGGCTGTGTTGCGGCGGGCGAGCTCGTCCAGCAGCTGCTGTTCGCCGCGGCCGCGCATCAGCAGCAGGACGAAGGGGTCTTCGTCCTGCAGGCGTGCGGCCTGCTAGCACAGCGCGGCGGCGTGCTTGCACGGGTAGCCCCAGCCGGGGCAGGAGCAGGACGGCTCCAGGTCGTTGGCAGACGGGAGCGGCCGTACACCGGCCTTCAGCGCGTCCTTGACCAGCTCGGTGGGCATGTCGCCGTCCAGCAGTGCGGCGATGTGCCCGGCGCGCGCCGCCACCGCGTTGAGGAGCCGGTCCCGCGAGGTACTTCCGGACCGTCTTGCGATCCAGTCCCGTCTCCCGGGCGATCTCCGACAGGCTCATCGCTCCGGACTCCAGCAACACCCGAAAGCGTCGCAGTTCAGACCACCGGCGCGGATCCAGGACCACCGCCGACCACCCCCTGCCGCAGCACACCGACTACGCAGCAGAGTGCCGACCGGCCCTCCTCGACGCATCAGGAACTGGCCGCATTCGCCCGTACGTGGGTGGGGACGTCAGGTGTACGCCGACACCGCAGATGCCGGAGCTGACCGCACCGGCAGAGCCGGCCCTGACCGTCCCGCACATGGGGTCCTTGGCCATCAGGCGGCGGGGGTGCGCTCGGTGAGGGAGAAGGAGCCGGTCGAGGCGGCTTTTGAAGGCCAGGCAGACGCCCGTGGCGGCTCGGACACAGGGGTGTTCGGCGGATCACCGAGTTGGGGTCCGAGGGACTGATGACGTGCGGGACTCGGTGGCGTCCCCCGGGTGCGGTCTGTTCGCCAACGGACGGCGGGTGGCTCTCGGTCGCGGTAGTCGGGTGACGGTGCTGAACCGTGCCGCGCGGCGTCGCAAATGCCGGTGGCCGAAGGCCGGTTGGGGGCGAGCCGGTGCATACGCGGTTCGGTAGAAGATCCGTTTCCCGGTCTCGACGAGGAGAAGGTAGACAACGACCATGGCGGCTACTGCGGCAAAGAAGCCGGGCGGCAGGAGTTGGAAGCCGAGGACGTGGGCCAGTGGGGTGGCCGGCAGGGCGGCGCCGAGGGCGACGACGCCCAGTGCTGTCAGTGTCAGGGGGAGGCTGGGGCGGCTGCGCCAGAACGGGGTGCGGCGGGTGCGGATGGCGAAGATCACCAGCGTCTGTGTGGCGAGGGACTCCACGAACCAGCCGGTGTGGAACTGGGCCGCGTCGGCGTGGAAGACCCACAGCATGACCGCGAAGGTGACGAAGTCGAACAGCGAGCTGATCGGTCCGAAGCAGACCATGAAGCGCCGGATGAACGCGATGTCCCAGTGCGCGGGGCGGCGCACCTGCTCCTCGTCGACCTCGTCGGTGGGGATGGCGAGCTGGCTGCTGTCGTACAGAAGGTTGTTGAGCAGGATCTGGGAAGGCAGCATCGGCAGGAAGGGCAGGAACAGTGAGGCGCCGGCCGCGCTGAACATATTGCCGAAGTTGCTCGAGGTACCCATCAGTACGTACTTGATGGTGTTGGCGAAGATCCGCCGTCCTTCGGTGACCCCGTCGGCCAGGACACCGAGGTCCTTCTCCAGCAGGATCACGTCGGCTGCGTCCTTGGCCACGTCGGTGGCCGAATCGACCGAGATGCCCACGTCGGCGGCGTGCAGTGCGAGGGCGTCGTTGACGCCGTCGCCGAGGAAGGCGACATCGCCGCCGGTGCGTCGCTGAGTGCGGACGATACGGGCCTTGTGCTCGGGGCTGACCCGGGCGAAGACCGTGGTGTGCCGGATCGCGGCGGTGAGCCGTTCGTCGTCCAGGGCGTCCAGGTCGGTCCCGGTCAGCACGCCGACATCGGCCAGCCCGAGATCGTGGCAGATCTTGGCGGCCACCGCCGGGTTGTCCCCGGTGACGATCTTCACCGTGATGCCCAGCGCGTCCAGTCGCCCCAGTGCCTCGGCCACTTGGGGTTTCGGCGGATCGAGGAAGACCAGCAGACCCGCCAGGCGCAGGTCACGTTCGTCGGCGGCTGCGAGGGTGGTGTCCGCACGGGCGGGACGGTTCGCCACGGCAACGACGCGGTTTCCGGCGGCGAACTCGGCCTCCAGCGCCCGGCGGACGGGCTCAGTCACCTCTGCGCAGCGTTCCAGTACCGTCTCGGGAGCGCCTTTCGTGATCAGCATGGTGACGCCGGCGGCATCGGTGACGGTGACGGAGACCATCCGCCGTTCATGGTCGAAGGGCAGGACTGCTACCCGTTTCCAGCCCCTGAGCGCCGGGCGCTGGGAAGCGGAGGCAGGGGAGTCCCACAGGGCCTCGTCGAGCGGGTTTCCGCCCACGGGCCGGCCCTGGTCGTCCACGTCCGTCTCGGTGCACAGCAGCCCGAGACGCAGCACCTCCTCCGCCGACGTACCGCCGACGGGTACGGCGCGCATGAAGTCGATGCGGCCCTGGGTCAGGGTTCCGGTCTTGTCGGTGAACAGCACATCGACGTCGCCGAGGTCCTCGATGCACACCAGCCGCTTGACCAGTACCTTGCGCCGGCTCATCCGCCGGGAGCCGGCGGCCAGGCTGGTGGAGACCACGGCGGGCAGCAGCTGCGGAGTGATGCCGACCGCGATGGCCAGTGAGAACAGCAGCGCGTCGATCAGCGGCTTGTGCAGGGCCACGTTGATGATGAGGATCGATGCGGTCAGTGCCCCGGCGACGTAGACCAGGAGCATCGAGAACCGGCGCAGCCCCACCTGGAACTCGGTCTCCAGCTGGTGCCCGTTCAGCCCGGCGGCGATCTTCCCGAACTCGGCCTCCGCGCCGGTGGCGACCACTACGCCCCGGCCGCTTCCCGAGTGCACCACGGTGCCCATCAGGGCACATGCGGCCAGGTCCGCCAGCGCTGTGCCGGCCGGCACGGGGGCGGTGTCCTTCGCGACCGGCAACGACTCACCGGTCAGCACGGACTCGCTGCACTCCAGCCCGGTGGCCTGCAGCAGCCGCAGGTCCGCGGGCACGATGTCGCCCAGCCGCAGCTCCACCACATCGCCCGGCACCAGGCCGGTGACCTCCACTTCCTGCGGCCGCCCGTCGCGCAGCACGACCGCACGGTGCCGGATCTTCGCGTGCAACGCCTGGGCGGTCCTCTCCGCCCGGTATTCATTGGCGAAGCCCAGACCGACGGAGAGCGCCACGATCACCCCGATGATCACCGCGTCGCTGTGCTGACCGACGAAGTACGAGACCACGGCTGCGGCCACCAGCAGACCCAGCAGCGGGGACCGCAGCTGATGCCACAGGACGAGCCACGCCCGGGCGCGATGCGAGTGGACCGCGTTGGGGCCCCAGCGCTTCAGCCGTCGTTCCGCTTCCTCCGACGACAGGCCGCCGCCGTTCACCTCGAGATCGCCCAGCACCTCTGCGGTGGTTCGGGCGGCCGCAGAGGCGGCGCGGCCCGCGGCCACCGGCCTTGCCGGCACAATGGCCGTCACCATCGCCGATCCCCTTCCGGGCGCCTGCCCACCCACACGGCGGATCGCGTCGGCGCAGAGCCGGAGAAGCACCTGACCCTGACCACCGGGCGGGGGCACGGGCACGGCCGCGCATGAGCTGACGTCACAGTTCCACTTTCTGCCCTTGTCCGCTCACGCCCCAAGGGGCCATTCGGGCCCTGTCCCCGGGACCTGCTTCCCGGCTCGCCACCTCTGCCTCGGTCAACCAGTGTGACGACGGCCATGAGCAGCTCGTCCGGCGGGCACGACGCCCGGCCGATGGTGAGGAACCCGTACGCGTAGCGTCCCGGGGCCGGTCGAGCACCGCACGGGAGCCGGCAGGATGACGGCTTCGCCGTCAGCCTGACCGGGACGACCGACGACTCACGTGAGGCCCCTGGGCGAGCCGCGACCGCCCGCGGATGGGGACCTCTTCAGGAGGTCTTCGTCGTCATGGAGCGGACGAGCGGTGGGCGCTGGTGCTGCTGGGTGCGCGCTCGTTCGGCAGGTGGCAGACGGCGTCACAGTGAAAGGTGAGGACGCCCGCGGCGATGGAAGCGCGCGACCTCCTGCCGTGCCCGGCCCCGTCCCCGCGGCATGCGTCCAGCCGCGTTGCGGCGGCGTGTGAAGGTCGCAGCACGCGACTCCCGCACACACTCCGCGGCGACCGGGACGCGGCTGCCGCCGTGCTGCCTCTCGATATGTCTCCGTGCCGGAACCTGCCGTCGGAGACCGGGGTTTCGGTACCGGGACGCGGAAAGTGGCTCAGAGTCGGCCGTGGCCCGTTCCCACTCCCGGCTGTGCAGGCTGAGTGGGCGCGTCGTCGGCCAGATTGTGACGGCGTCCATGAAATCGCTCAGTGACGGTCAATTGAACGATCAGCCCATTTTGTATTGACGGCTCGGTAGGGCAGTTCTAACCTCCCCAGGTTGAGAGCGCTCTCAATCAAAGGATTCACGGGTGTAATTCGCCGTGGCCTGGGATGTGCAAGTCGACATGCGTCATTCGCTCACGCGATCCAGCGAACCCGTTGGTGCGGTCGTTCGTACGCTTCGCCTCCCGCTGAAAGGTGTCCCCATGCCAAGAGACGGTGTTCAGCCATTAAGAGCGGCGCTGTGGTCCGCGTTCTGGCGGCGGGTGGCGGTGTTCGCGGCCGTCGCTGCCCTGCTCGGCGCAGTCCTCACGGTGCTCAACTCCGCGTCGGCCGGTGCCGCCACGGTGGGTGCGGGCAGTTACACCACCACGGCACCCGGTGCGCTGCCCTCCGGGTGCGCGGACCTGGCCACCAACCCGCGTCACTGGGTGACGGCCAACGCTCCGTCGGGTGCCGTCCCCACCAATGACTGGTGGTCGTCGATCCTGTGGAAGCGCACCAACTGTGCATACGGTGAGCCGCTGTTCGCTCAACCGCTCGGTTTCCGGGCCCAGTCGGGTGGACTGGGGGTCTCCTACAGCACCAGGCCGACGATCTCCGGCAGCGGCAAGGGCGTGGGCGAGTACCACTTCGACTACCGGGAGGACTTCGTCGCGGCCGTCTCCGGTCTGGCCGCTCCTGAGGTGAAGGTCGACGACTGGAGCGACTGGACCGTCAGCCCCTGCCTCAGCGACGGCACGCACACCCTGCGGGCGACCATCGGCTCCGGCCTGCCGTTCGTCTACTTCCGCGCAACGGGCGGCGACGCACAGATCAAGGCCGCCTCCGACGCAACCGTGGACGTATGGTCCAACTCCGGTTCGACGATCGGCTACACGGTCAACGGGCACGACTACGTCGCCTTCGCCCCCACCGGCGCCACCTGGTCGGTCAGCGGGTCCACCTTCAGCTCCTCGCTCGCGGGCAAGGACTACTTCTCCGTCGCCGTGCTGCCCACCACACCGTCCACCTCGACCAACGACCGGGCCGCACTCGCGAGCGAGTACGCCAAGTACGCCTATAACCACGTCACCGGCACGGCCGTGTCCTACCGGTACGACGAGGCGGACAGCACCATCACGACCACGTACCGCTTCACCACCACGGCGCTCGAGGGGTCGGCAACTGGGACGGTCTCGGCTCTGCTGCCGCACCAGTGGCGCCACCTGGCCGACGGCAGCCCGCTGCCGCAGACGTACATCTCCTCGCGCGGCCCGCTGAAGGTGCTCACCGGCATCACGTCCTTCACGACGTCGATGGTCTTCCACGGGGTGCTGCCCGAGTTGCCGGCCGTCGCCGACAGTTCCGGCGCGGACGCCACGACACTGCAGGACTACCTCAACGCGGAGAAGGCCGACCCGACCCGCCAGCGGAGCGACGACACCTACTGGACCGGCAAGGGCCTCGGGCGTGCCGCACGCCTGGTGGAAATCGCCGACCAGACCGGCAACACCGGCGTCCGCGATGCCGCCCTGTCCGCGATCAAGTCCAAGCTCACGGACTGGTTCACCGCGTCGCCGGGCAAGACGGGCCACTTGTTCTACTACGACAGCAACTGGGGCACCCTGATCGGATATCCGGCCTCCTACGGTTCCGATCAGGAGCTGAACGACCATCACTTCCACTACGGCTACTACATCGCCGCGGCCGCGACACTGGCCAGGTTCGACCCCACCTGGGCCGACGCCGACCACTACGGGGGCATGGTCGACCTGCTCATCCGGGACGCCGACAACTACGACCGCGCCGACAAGCGCTTCCCCTACCTGCGGGACTTCGACGTCTACGCCGGCCACGACTGGGCCTCCGGCCACGGCTCGTTCGCCGCGGGCAACAACCAGGAGTCTTCCTCCGAGGGGATGAACTTCGACAACGCGCTCATTCAGTGGGGCATCGCCACCGGGAACAAGGCCGTCCGGGACGCCGGTATCTACATGTACACCACCCAGGCCGCCGCCATCGAGGACTACTGGTTCGACACCCACCACCAGATCTACCCGAGCGACTTCCCGCACAAGGAGGTGGGCATGGTCTGGAGCAACGGAGGCGCCTACTCCACCTGGTTCTCCAGCGCCCCCGAACAGATCCAGGGCATCAACCTGCTGCCGGTGACCGGTGGGCACCTCTACCTCGGCGACGACCCGGCCCACGTCAAGGCCAATTACCAGGAGATGCTCGACCAGGCCGCCAAGACCCAGCCCGGCATCTGGCCCGATATTTGGTACGAATACCTGGCCCTCGGCGACGGCGAAGCAGCCCTGGCCGACTTCCGCGCCAACAACTCCTTCGCCTCCGAGGAAGGCGAAAGCAAGGCCCACACCTTCCACTGGATCCGCAACCTCGCCGCCCTCGGCACCGTGGACACCACCGTCACCGCCGACAGCCCGCTGGCCGCGGTCTTCACCAAGAACGGCGAACGCACCTACGTCGCCTCCAACACCACCGCCACCGATACCACCGTGCACTTCTCCGACGGAACCACCATGCAGGGACCTGCCGGGAAGACGGTCACCGCCGGCGCTCACACCTGGAGCGGCGGCAGTGGGCCCGGCAGCACAGGACCCACCCCGACCCCGACTCCGACGCCCACGCCGCCCGGCGGCACGGGTTCGTCGCCCACGCTGTACCTGAGCGGTGACGGAACGCTGTCGGCGAACGCCGGAACCGCGGACAGTGTGACGGTGACGTCGGCCGACGGCGTCAACCACGACGGCAGCCCGTACAAGCCGCTGATCTTCACCGCCTCCGGGCTCGACCTGAAGTTCGCCGGAGGGAGCACCCAGTTCGATCTGGCCGTCGACGCCGAGCAGTCCATCGGCAACGCAGTCCAGATGCAGGTGTCGTACGACTGCCTCGGCGACGGCACATGGGACCACGTCGAAACCTACCGGTACTTCGCCACCGACCCGCTGCCCGGCTGGGAGCACTACGCCGACGAGGCCGGACTGGCCTCCGCAACCGGCACGCCCTGCGACCTGAAGAACGGAACCGTACAGATCAAGGTCTGGAACGCCCTGGGCAACGCCCCCGGCGCGCTGGGCACGGGTGACCTGTCAACCCTCCGACTGCCCTACACCTGATCCGACGGCGTCGACGACCATCAGGCTGCCATCCGTGCACAGCGAGGTCCGCCGGTTGGTTCATCGACGCCGAGCCGGCCCGTTTGATGTCGCTCGAGTGCTGCGGGTACGCCCGTTTGGTCATGATCAGAGCTGGAACGTCCTGCCGTGGGTGCCTCCGGCGTCGTCTGCGGAGATGACGTCGGTCGGAAGCGGTCCGAACTCCGAACTCTGCGGTTCGGAGAGTGGCGCGACACCTGAGAACCTTCCCCTCGGGAGACCAGCTGGCCAAGCGGAGAGGGCAGTTGTCCACGTGGGCGGGCTGTTCATTCGGACTCGGCTGAGGTCGAGGCGCTCAGTCAAGAGCGGCGAGGTGGTCGGCAGGGCCTCCGTGCCACTCGATCATGAAGAGGGTGGCGTCGTCGCTGGTGCGCCCCCCTCGTTGCCTCTTCAGTGCGTGAGATAGTCGGCGCAGGTCCGCTCGCACTCCCTCTGACGGCTCCTCACCCAGGCGGTTGACGCAGCGGATGAGGCGTTCCTCACCGAACGGCTCCCCGCCGGCGACATGCTCCTCGATGATGCCGTCGGTGTAGCACAGCACCCGGTCGCCCCGCTGGAGCATGTGCTGTCTGATTCGGGGCGCCTCACCGCCGAAGCCGACGGGCAGCGTCGTCGCGCTCTCCAGCTGCTTCACTACCCTGCCCTCGCGGATCAGCAGCGGCGCGGGGTGACCCGCGTTGACCAGCTCCATCTCACCGTCGGCGATGTTCAGGTGCATCAGCTGCGCTGTGACGAAGTGGTCGGGCCCGAACTGCCGGGAGATGGCGTTGTCCATGAACGCGTACTTCTCGGCCAGGCTGATGAACACGCGCCGGGCGTGGCGGTAGGCGCCGATGGCGATGGTCGCCATCGCGGCGGCGTCCAGGCCGTGGCCCATCGCGTCGATCACGGCCACATGCAGGATGTTGTCGTTGAGGGCGTAGTCGAAGCTGTCGCCGGCGACGCGGTAGGCGGGCTCCAGGACGCCGGCCACCTCGACCTGCGGAACGGACATCGTCAGCGGCGGCAGCAGGCTCCACTGGATCTCCGCGGACACGCTCATCGGCTCCCGGCGCCGGGCCAGAAAGAACTGGTCCGTGTAGGCGTTCTTGGTGACCAGAACGTCGGCGACAAGGCTGGCGAGCCTGCCCAGCAGGCGCCGTTCGTCGTCGCTCACAACGTCCAGCGTCAGGGCCATCACCCCCACCTGGTCGCTCCCGTCCAGCAGAGGCAAGTACATCCGCACGCCGTGGGCCTTGGGCACCTCGACGATCTCCACGCGCAGGAAGGCCCGGCCGGCGGGGGAGTTGGCCATCGGCTCGGGCTGGCCGACGTACAGCTTCCTGCCCGGCAGCGGCACCAGTAGCTCCTGCGCGTAGTCCTGGAGCAGGATGGAGACGTCACGACCGCCGATCCTGGCCACCTCCTGTGCGATCAGCGGGGCGATCAGCTGCGGCGGCATCAGCCGCGCCTGATCCAGCAGCGCGCCGAGCAGCCTCTCGCCGAAGCCCTCCGACCGGTTCACGCTCTCCTCGCCCATGGCCCGGTTCGCCACCTCTTTCTTCTACGACTCCGGTCGCCGCCTGTGCACAACGTGACCTGGGAAGCACGCCCGGGCGGATCATTACGCCATGCGCGGCATGTCGGCCCATCGGGCCCGACGACCGCTCATCGGGGGAAGTGTTCGTGCTGCTCGCCTGATTGGGCTCTCATGGCGCTGTCAGATCGGTACTGCGTTCGCCGCGCCCACAGAGCACGCCTCGCTGCGCTCCATCGGTGTGGTCAGCAACCCTCTGCTGCTGTGGGGCATCGGCTTTGAATTCGCCCTCGCCGCCGTCTTCGTCTACACCCCGCCCTGCAGGCCCTGCTGGGCACCGCCGCCCTCACCCACGCACGCTACGCCGGCTGCTGCGTCGACGGGCCGTGCTTGCGAGGCAGCAGTCCAGGATGCCGCTGACGGTCGCCGGATTCGGCGTCGACGAGCACTCCCCAGACGCCCCTTCCTCGTCTACGAGCCGGACTGCCTCGCAGGCTCCGGCCCACCCGTGTCTGCTGCCCCGCATGGAGCCCGGTGCCGGGCACTGTGTTTGGTGATGGACGAGAACAAACTCCTCGGGATCCTGTCGCTGTCGGACGTCAGCCGCACGGTGACCTTGCTGATGAGTGTCGCCCCGGGCAGTGGCCCCTCGCCGACGGGCAGCGCGGGACGTGGTTGCCGGGCGTACTCGCGGGCACCGACGCACCGACCTTCAGGACGGCATCGGATGCGAAACCGGTCGGCCGCTGCGAAGAGCGCGATCGACGTCCTCGCTGGTGGGCTTTTGTCGGGTGAACACATCCTGCCCGACCACAGTGGACTCCCACGACTCCGCCATGGCTGAGGAGCGGGTGAGCAGCCAGGTGGTGAGGATGCGTTCCGGGTCTGTCATGAATTGGCCGCTCCAACTCGTGACGGAGCCCAGGTTGCCGTGCTCGTTGCGCCAGGCGATCGTCCAGCCCAGGGCGATGCCGCTCCCCGGGCTCGTCGGCCCGTCGTGCCTTCCGATGAGGAGATACGTCCCCGGCGCGTGTCCTACGGCGGTGACGTACTCTCCGCTGACGGTCCCTTCCTGATCCAACTCGAGGCGCACCTGTGAACCGAACTCGTTGTACCACTCTCCGTCAATGGGCATGATCTTCCCTCTGCTGGTTCGCGCCTGCGGTAGCTCGGCGCGGGAACATCCGTTTCCCGCTTGCGGTTATTTGAACCTTAATGTCAAATATATGGACGTATCCGGCAGGCGTGCCGAAGGCTGTGAAGCCGGGTGGGGTCGCCATCACGCCTGGAGACCTTGGAGCACGACAGCCGGGAGATCCGCCGCGGGGACGGCCCAACTGGCCGAGCCCTGCGCGCCAGACGCCTACGGTGGCCCGTTGCCGTGGTGGGCAGGACCCGCTTGTCGGGTACGAGCGAGCAAACCGACGAACTCGGCCGAGGACGTCGTCGGACGGCCTGCGGCCATCGTGGACGACATGATCAGCACAGGCAGGACTGCGGAAGCGGCTGTACCGGTCCTGCTCGACCGCGGGGCTGCTCCCGACACACCGTGGCCGCAACCCACGGCCTCCTGGTGGGACCCGTGCAAGACAGACTCGGCCGCCGTCCCGTCCGGCGCCTGCTCATCATGGACACCCTCATGGTCCAACGGCCGCACCGACTGCGGCTTCATATGAAGGGACCGCTTCTAGCCCTTGAGGACGCCCAGCGGTACCAGGCGGGCGACCAGGCGGCCCAGGTTGTTGTGTTCGCTTGCCCGGACGACGGCGTCGACGTCCTTGTACGCCTCGGGCGCCTCCTCGGTGACGCTGTGCCAGGAGGCGGGGCGCACCGCGACCCCGGCGCCGACCAGTTCTTGGCGCAACTGCGGGATGGACATTTCGCGGTGGGCGCGGTGCCGGCTCCAGACGCGGCCCGCGCCGTGGCAGCAGGAGTCGAAGGCGCGGTTCCCGGTACTGCCGGTCATGACGTACGAGGCGGTTCCCATCGTGCCGGGCACGAACACCGGCTGGCCGAACGGGCGCAGGGCGTCCGGCAGGTCGGGGTGGCCCGGCGGCAGGGCCCGGGTGGCGCCTTTGCGGTGGACGCACAGCAGCGGCCGGGCCGTGCCGTCGCCGGTGTGGCGTTCCAGTTTGGCGAGGTTGTGCGAGACGTCATAGAGCAGGTCCAGCCCCGCGCCGGTGGCCTCGAGGAAGACGCCACGGGCGGCGTCGGCCAGCAACTGGCGGTTCGCGCGGGCGTAGTTCGCGGCCGCGGCCATCGCCCCCAGGTAGGCGCGGCCGGCGGGCGAGTCGACGGGCGCGCATGCCAATTGCGGGTCGGGTACGTCGATGCCGTACCGGCGCATCACGGCGTCCATGGCCCGCACGTGGTCGGCGCAGATCTGGTGGCCCAGGCCGCGCGAGCCGCAGTGGATCATGACGCACACCAGGCCGGGGCGCAGGCCGAACGCCCGTGCGCACGTCTCGTCGTAGACCGCGTCGACCGCCTGGACCTCCAGGAAGTGATTGGCCGACCCCAGGCTGCCGACCTGCCCGGCGCCGCGGTCCAGTGCGCGGTCGCCGACCTGGGTGACATCGGCGTCGCCGACAGCTCCGCCGTCCTCGCACCGCTCCAGGTCACGCGGCATCCCGTGGCCCTGTTCGACCGCGTACCGGGCGCCGCCGCGCAGGATCTCGTGCAACTGTGCCCGGCCCCCGAGGTGCCACAGGCCCCCGCGCCCCAGCCCGCGCGGGATCAGCCCGTCCAGCCGGTCCATCAGCACGGGCAGCTTCTGCAGCAGGGCAGCGCGGTCCACATGCGCGGTGAGCAGGCGTACCCCGCACGAGATGTCGAAGCCCACCCCTCCGGGCGAGATGACCCCGCTTTGGTCGACATCGGTCGCGGCCACGCCGCCGATCGGGAAGCCATAGCCCCAGTGGATGTCGGGCATGGCATACGAGGCGCGCACGATGCCCGGGAGCGTTGCCACGTTGGCCACCTGTTGAAGGGCCTGGTCTCCGGGCTCGTCGGGCAGTAGCTCCCGTGGCGCGAGGACGACTCCGGGTACGCGCATGGCGCCGGTCCGTTCGATGCGGAACCGCCAGGGTCCCTCCGCCAGCAGCCGGATGTCCATGTCGATTCGGCCTCCTCGGCGAGCCGTCCCGGCGCGGAACGTCGGGACAGGCATCACACATCCAGAGTCACCCGGCAGGCCCACCCCTGCGAATCCCGGGCCAGCCGCAGTCCATGCAATGCGACGGCCTTCGGCACGGCCCCGGTCTGCGTGGCGGTCGAGCTGTCGGCCATCGTGAATCGCACGCGCACCCCGCCCGGCTCCTGCATCACCACGACGTCCACAGGGAGCTCGTCCCCGGCGTCCATGCGGTAGATGACTTCCTCGAGCACAGTGGCCAGGAGCCGGTCATCGTCCTCGGCTGACACCACGCACTCCCGGGTAGCGCCGAAAGCACACTCAGGCAGTTCGGCAAAACTGCCGACCATGCCCCGCACCGCCTCCACGATGCATTCCTCGCGCGTCGGTGCCCACGCCTCGACACGCAGATCACCGGTGTGCGGAAGACTCCGATGACCGCGCGGCGACTGCTCGGGCCATTGATCGGTCATGGTGCGAGACCTTGTCCCGAGAGCCGGCCACGAACACGCGCCTTGCCATGGCCGATCACGGTAGAGCGTCCTTGTCGCATTGGGCAGGAGTGTGCGGCAGGTGTCGTATCACGTCCTCGTGCCACCTTCCGCTGATGACCTCACGTGCTCGCCCGGGTGCGGATCGGCGTCAGCCGTCCGCACCCGTTGATCGTGCCGCTGTAGGAGCGGTGGTTCAGCCCTCGATCTCGACGTGGTGGGGCTTGGCTGCGTGAGCCTTGGGGACGGTGACGGTGAGGATGCCGTCGGCGAGGGCGGCGTGGACATCCTCGGCCTTCACGTCGGTGGGCAGCAGCGCCCGGTACTCGAAGTGGCCGGTACGGCGGGTGGTGCGGCGCAAAACTCCTTCGCGTTCGCGTTCCTTCAACTCCCCGGTGATGTGCAGTTCCCGTCCGCTGACCTCGACGTCGATGTCCTCGCGCTTGATGCCGGGCACTTCGCACTCGACCTTGTATACCTCGTCGGTCTCGCTCAGATCGGCCAGCGGCGCCCATGTCAGGGGCTCGGTCCAGGACGGTGCGGCGGACTCCAGGAACCGGTTCATCCGCTCGAAGAGTTCGTCGAACTCGGCGGCTATCGGCTCAGGCCAGGGGTAGGCCCGCTCCAGCAGGCGGCCGTGCCTGTGTCGTACGGGCAGAGTCATGCGGCTCACCTCCGCGGATGTGAACTCGAAGAGCCATGTGACTCCCTCCCTCTCCATCATGAGCGACGTCTGCCCGGTCGGCGACCTCGCACCGGCACGGCACCCAAGTACGGGAGCGCGCCTCAGCAGCCGAAGGCCAGTGCGACAGCGTTCAGGACGTCCATGGCGCAGGTCCTGACTCCGCCGACCAGCGCCGGCGTCGGAATGCCCGGATCGCCGTGTCGACGCACCCGGAGACCGCAGCGAAACGCGGTGATGCCCGGGAGGATCAGGACGTGCAGCGCGGTCCATGGGGTTCGGCTCCTCCTGTGAGGTCGAACGGTCCATCGGCATAGGGGGCCTTGAGTCGAAAGGGGATGTAGTGTCCTGCGGGCCTGTCGTGAGTGGGCGATGCGGCGCGCGAGGCCCCTCGGGCCGCATGCCACTGCGGGGTGCGTTCCACGAGCGTGACGCCGCGTGACATGCGGGGCCCGCGCCGTTGCCGTGGCCGCCAGGGTTCCTGGGCGTTGTCGCCGTGCCCGAGAAATGTCCGGCCCGCTCCTGATCCAACGCCTACTGACTACGAGCTGACCCAACTGCCCGGGGGACTGCAGGCCGGTCCAGGGACGTCGTGCAGGCGCGCCGCAACGAAGGGCGTCCAACGGTTCAAGCACGGGGACGGCATGCGCCGCATCCAGGACACCCTCCCCGCGCACGGCATCGACGCCCTCGTCGTGAATCGGCGGACACGTTGGGCTTGCCAGCCGAGCTGTTCCGCCAGGTGAACTCGATCGTCGGTGTGCCGAAGACGATCGGAAACGACGTACCCGGCACCGACCACAACTTCGGCTTCGACACGGCTGTGGGCATCGCGACCGAGGCCATCGACCGCCTGCACATCATCGCCGAGTCGCACATGCGCACCCTGGTGGTGGAGGTGATGGGGCGGCACTTTGGATGGATCGCCCTGCAGCTGGGGTCGCGGGCGGTGCCAACCTGAACCTCATCTCGGAACGGCCGTTGGACATCGATCAGGTCTGTGCGTGGGTGAAGAACCGCTTCGAGTTCAACTACGCGCCGCTCGTCGTCACCGCCGAGGGAGCCGTGCACAAGGAGGGGCAGATGGTCCTCAATGACCAGTCCCTGGACGAGTACGGCCATGTGCGGCTGTCCGGGATCGGCGAGTGGCCGGCCCGGGAGATTTCGCAGCGCACCGCCCCGGACGCCCGCACGACGGTGCTCGGTCACGTCCAGTGCGGTGCACACCGAGCCCCTTCGACCGGTGGCTGGCCACGCGCGGACCGCACGCCGTCGACGCGGTCAAGGACGGCGCCTTCGGGGCCGTGGTCGCCCTGAGCGGCACCCGGATCGTACGGGTCCCGATCCCCGACGCCGAGGCGAGGACCAAGGCGGTCGATCCGTCGTTACGACGAGTTCGAGGTGTTCCTCGACCGGTCCCTGCGTGGTGTCAGCCAGCGTGCGGTACGACCGTCACCGAGCAGTCGGCGTGTTGCAGGACGGCGTGCGTGACCGGTCCCAGCCGGCCCTCGATGCCGCCCCGGTCGGCGCGGCGGCCCACGACCAGCAGGTCGGCTCCCCGGGACGTGTGCAGGAGCGCCTCCGCCGGCTGGAGCAGGACGACATCCGCGCGGACCGTGACCTCCGGTACTCTCCTGCCGGGTGCGCAGGGCGTCGGACAACCGCAGGACCTCCTGGTCCCCCAGGTGGCGCGGTCCTCCTCGGTCACGAACAGAGTCGAGGGCGACACGGCCTCGGCGGGAAAGCCATGCCTGCACCACTCGGAGCACCGCTTCGCGCGTACGGGCCGCCCCGAACGCGAAGTCCGCCATCTCGTCGACCGAGCGATGGGCGTCGAAACCGACCACGACCCGAGGGACGGTGCCCGCCGGGCGCGTGCCGTTGCCGAAACCCCCGGGTCACCGTCGGGGCACCACTACGACAGGGCAGTCGGCCGCAGCCGCCGCCCGAAGGTCACCGAGCCGACCGCGAGGCCGTCGAAGCCGCCCGCCCGAGCCCCGTGCACCGTGCCCCGACCCCGACCAAGAGCAGCCCGGCATCGCGCGCCGCGGACAGGAGGGTCTCGGCCGGGGCTTGGGCGCTCAGCTCGCCGCGCACCCGCAGATTCGGGTAGCGTGGCACCGAGACGATCACCCCCTGGACGATGCGCTCCACGCGGCGCAGCGTTTCCCGGCCTGGTGAAGAACCGCATCGCCCGGAAGCGGTGGAGCGGCGTGCACGACACGCAGAGGAACACGTCGCAGCATCGCCTCCCGTGCCGCCCACTCGGCCGCGGCGAGGCTGTGCTCGGATCCGTCGACGCCCGCCAGCACGGGGTGAATCATCGTTTCCTCCTCGCCCGCCGGGCCCCCTCCCGCTGTTCCAGCGCGGGCTCGCGAAACGGCAGACGAGACGTTCGCCCGCTCGTGGGCCGTTCGGCCTCGACGAAGGACCCGACCGGCTCTGCAGGGTGGCAGCTCCACACGGATGATGGACAGGGAACCCGCGACGCGGCCGCACGGACTGTGGCACGTCCTGCCGCCCCGCATGTGTGCGGCCGCCTCCATCGGCATTCCACAGGACAGGAGAGGCGGAGACCATGACCGACATCCAAGAGTTGCTGGGCGACGAGGCCAAGGACCTGCTGACGCACTCCGCCCAGGGGATCCCGGGGGAGGATCTGGTGCTACCCGGCCCCGACTTCGTCGACCGGGTCGTGGCCGGCACCGACCGCTCGCCCCGGGTGCTGCGCAACCTGCAGTCACTCTTCGACCACGGCCGACTGGCCGGCACCGGATACCTGTCGATCCTGCCGGTCGACCAGGGAATCGAGCACTCCGCGGCGTCGGCGTTCGCCCCGAACCCCCGCTACCTCGACCCCGCGAACATCGTCGAACTCGCCGTCGATGGCGGCTGCAACGCGGTGGCCAGCACACTCGGTGTGCTCGGCGCCGTGTCGCGGCGCTACGCGCACCGAATCCCCTTCATCGTCAAGCTCAACCACAACGAGCTGCTCACCTACCCGAACCACTACGACCAGATCCTGTTCGGCGATGTCCAGCAGTGCTTCGACCTCGGCGCGGCAGGCGTCGGCGCCACGGTCTACTTCGGCTCGGAACAGTCGGACCGCCAACTGCGGGAGGCCAGCGAGGTCTTCGCCCGGGCCCATGAACTGGGCATGTTCACGGTGCTGTGGTGCTATCTGCGCAACTCGGCGTTCAAGAAGGACGGCGTGGACTACGCGGTGTCCGCCGACCTCACCGGCCAGGCCAATCATCTCGGCGTGACGATCGAGGCCGACATCGTCAAACAGAAACAGGCGGAGAACAACGGTGGCTACCGCGCGCTGGGCTTCGGCAAGACCCACCCGCTGCTGTACGACAGGCTCACCACCGACCACCCGATCGACCTCACGCGCTGGCAGGTCGCCAACTGCTACATGGGCCGCGTCGGCCTGATCAACAGCGGCGGCGCCTCGGCCGGCCAGGGAGACCTGGCCCAGGCGGTACGGACCGCGGTGATCAACAAGCGGGCCGGCGGCACCGGCCTCATCACCGGCCGCAAAGCCTTCCAGCGCCCCACCGCCGAGGGCATCGAGCTCCTGCACGCCGTCCAGGACGTCTACCTCGACGAGAGTGTCACCGTCGCCTGACGGGGGCGTGGCCGGACGCCCGGCACCGGCGCCCAGGACACAATGCCCCTGGGCGCCGGGCGCGGCCCGCCGATGCCGGCCCGGGCGTCTCGGTGTGTCTCAGACCGGCATCGCCTCACCGATGCGGACGGGGCATCCGGCGGGCCGTGCGGCCCAGGGTGGCTGCCACGTCAACCCGCGTCCGGAGGGTTACGGTCGGGCGGATTCGCGGCCCAGGCGACTGCGTCGTCGAGTTGGGCGTATGTGAACTGCCGTACTTCGGCCTGGACGAAGTGGTTCGCGAAATGAGGGACGAGTTCGGCGAGCTTGCTGTCGGCGGCCAGGGCGATCCTCCTGACCTTGCGATGGTGGTCGCGGACGAAACGTACATGCCGGAGCAGGCTTCCGATGTTCTCCCATCCCGGGAAGGCGCGAGCGTGTACCACGACACCGGCCAGTGCGTCGTGGGTTTCGAGCCAGCTGTCGGCGGTCTGTGCCAGTGCGTCGAAGTCCTGTGCGCGCAGGGGCTGTTCGACCTCGACCACGAGCACGTTGGACTCGGGCAGGAGCTCGTGGGACACGCCGGGCCCTTCGGGCAGTGAGGCGAGCCAGCGCAGCGCCTCTTCGCGATCCTGAAGGCCGAAGACGCGTACCGGACAAGGCATCAGGAAGCTTGCGAGGCGGGTCGACTCTTGGATCCAGCTGATGTCGCTGACGACCGCGCATCCCTCGAACAGGTGCATGGCGCCGATCCCGATCTTGAGGTCCTCCCATCCGGCCGCCGGGGTGAACGACCGGAATTCCGGGCCGATCTCCGACAGGATCCGGATGCGGCGGCCTGCTCTGCGGGCTTCGTCGACGAGCGGCTCGATCACCGCTTTGTAATCGTTCTTCGACACCGTGCCGATCGCCTTGACCACGTCGACCCCCGAGGGCACGTCTCGGGCTCTCTCAAGCATGGGGATCCTTTCTCGACGTCGGTGCGATGTGGAGGCCGGCCGACTACGGAGACGGGCGGAGAAGCCGACACACCCGCACATCCGGGGCCACCCCCGCCATCAGATTCGACTCATATAGGAGCTATCCCTGCCATCCCATGATGGCAAGATGCCAAGATCTCCGCGACCGCGTTCTCTTTGTTCACCCGGCCCGGCAGTTGTCAGCCAGTCCGAGGGCGTGAGGGCGCTGAGACCTCGTCGATGGTGAAGGGAGTGGAGATCTCAGCCGGGCTCGGTGGATGCTCGCCCGAGCCGCCTACAAAGGCCTTCGGCCCCGCAGCGGACGGGGATTCCCAATCCCGAGAACGAGCGCCGTGGGGCAGGTGCAGGGCGGGGTCAGGCCCGTCCATACAGCCGGTCGAGGTCAACGAGTACTACCTGCCCCTGCGCTTCGGCGGCGCGTAGGGCCGGGCTGAAGCCGGCGCCGCTGAAGCAAGCCGGCCGGGTGCGGGAGACGTCCTCGCCGCGGTCGGAGAGGAGGTCGAGGAGCCTCCGGAGGCGTTCCACATGGTCCAGGTCCATGACCTCGTCCCACCGGGCCAGGCCCACCGACAGCAGAGAGCCGTTGCGCATGCCGCCGTGGCCGCGAACGACCACTTCCGCCGCCAGGTCCGTGCCGCCGGGGTGCGCGGGGTCGGCCACGGACCCGTGGGCCACCGACCTGGGACGCGCGCTGAAGGCGTCCGGGTCGGCGAAGTGGAGGGCCCAGTCACGGCAGATCTGAGCGAAGTGGGACCGGGCCACCATGGAATCGAAGCCCGGACGGGCGTGCTTCCAGACCGTGACGGCGTCCTGCTGTGCCAGGGCAGACCGATGGGGTCGCACGGCCGCGTGTTCGAAGGCCAGCAGTGGCTCGGCGACGCGGAGCCTGACGAGGCTGGGCCGGAATGCGTCGGCGGCGCCGTGCAGCAGCCTGTGCTCCCGCAGCAGTCCGAGACAACGCGCGGTGTCGGTCAGAGGCGCGCCGAGGCAGTCCGCGACCTGCCCCTGGGTCGAGCACCCGGTGGCCACGGCGGAGAGGGCGGAGTGGCACAGGGCGCGGTCCTTGTGGTCGATCTCCTCCTGCAGCAGGTGGTACGCCTCGCGGAACAGGGGCTTTCCGGGGTTGAGCACGCTCCTGCACACCCAGGCGTCGAAGTCCTCCCGCCCGGCGGGTGCGTCGTCCTGGACGTAGTCGCGCCGGTAGGCGGGGGTGCCGCCGACGACGGCGTGGACGAGCACGGCGAGGCCGGGGTCGTCGGAGCCCCAGAACCGTGCCGCTTGCCGGTAGTCGAGCGGGCCCACGGTGAGGTGCAGATCGCTCAGTTCGTGCAGCGGGGACGCTGTGCTGAAGAGCCGGTGCATGAGGGGCAGGGAGCTGCCGCTGAGCAGGAGACGGGCCCGGCCGGGGCGTCCGCCGTCGTGGCGCCGGTAGGCGCTGTGCAGGATGGAGGGAAGCGAGGGGCTCTGCCGCACCAGGTCGGGGAATTCGTCGATGACGATGGGCGTCGGACGCTGGTCTCCGAGTGCCAGGAGGTCGTCGATGGCGTCCTCCCAGCCGTGCCAGTGAGGTGGGGGAGATGCGTTCGTGTAGCGGGCGAACTCGCCGGCGAGCTGGCTCAGTGACTCGCTCTGCGTGCCTTGCTGAGCCCCGAAGTAGAAGCCTCCCAGGGACCTGGTAAGGGCCTTCAGCAGGTAGGTCTTGCCTTGTCGAAGCCGCCCGCTGACGAGCCCGAGGCGAGCTTCGGGCCGGCTGTCACAGGCAAAAGTGACGAGTGCCTGCCACTCGGCGTCCCGGTCGAAGACCTTGGGTGGCTTGTCCGGGAGAGGGATGTCGGACGACGGCACGGCCATTCCCCTCGTTCGGCGGTGCTTCCGTCTCCAGTACAACGCCGGATGCCCGGCCTCGCGACACGCGATTGGTGCACCGGGGCATGCCAGCCTCTTTCCCGAGGGTCGGCACGGGCCGTCCCGTTCCGGCTCGCCCCCTGCACCGGGGTCGTACAGATCAGGCCGTCACCCGGCGGTTTCGGCTGTGACGACCGGACTGCCATGATGAGGGTTGCACGTTCCACATGAGGCTGCCGTCGCGCACATGTCGGGAGGTGGCGGTCATGTCACCTCGGCTCCGGCTCACGCTGCTGGGCATCGGCGCCATGGCGTCGCCGCGTTTCGCACCCGCCGGTCTGCTGCTGGCGTACGGCGGTCGACGCGTCGTGTTCGACGGGGGACCGGGGGCGGAGCCGCCGCCAGGTGTATCTCTGGAAGCCTGGCTGGTGACCGACGAGCATGCCGAGCTGCGCTCGGCCCTGCGACGGCTCGCAGCCGAGCGAGGGCTGGTGCCGCGCATGGCGGACGCGGACCTCAGGGACCTGCGTATCCGCGCGTTTCCGGTTGTGCACACCTCCCATCCGACCTGCGGATACAGGATCGAGGCAGGGGTGGTGGCGGTGTGGGCACCGGAGTTCTGGGCGTTCCCGATGTGGGCCGCGAATTCCGATCTGATGTTCGCGGAGGCATCCGGCTGGAACCGCCCCATCCGCTTCCGCGGCGGCGTGGGCGGCCACGCCCCGGTGCGGGAGATCGCCCGTGAGGCGGCCCAGCACCGGATCGGACGCCTGGTCTACGCGCACATCGGCCGCCCGTCCCTACGGGCGATGGACGCCGGTCTCGGGCCCGTGTACGGCGAATGGGGGCGTGAGGGGCACACGTACATTCTGGTCGACGCCGTGGGTCGCCACCCGCGGACCTGACGGCGTCTGCGTGGAGGTGGCCCTGCCCCGGCGTGCGAGGCCGTGACCAGAAAGGCCGGTCCGTAGTTTGGCAAGTGCCGCCGATTCCTCGCCCGTGACCTGGCAGGACCGTCCCAGCGTCACCCCATGAGAGCGGAGATGCCTGCGCGGCCGTCGTTCGGCGTACGTCTTCCACCGCGGACGTTGTCAGCCGTCGAGCAACGGCGACTGCTCCAATCCGTGCAATGTCTCGGGGGACCTTCCGGGCGGCATCGACCAGGGCCGCCAGGTCCGCCAGTTCTTGCGTGAGCTGCCGGAACGGGTCGTCGAAGGAGATCATGCCGATGAGGCGCTGCTCGGCCACCACCGGCAAGTTACGACGATGGCGACACTCTCACGCCGGCGCGGGTACCCGTTCCGGGAGATTCCTGGGTGAGGTCATTCACGGCGCGATTCGGGATGCGCACAATCAGGGCACTGCGGTTCATGGAGGCTGATGAGGACGATGCGACTATATCGACATGCTCACCATCAGCGTGGGATCCGGACGGGAAAGAGCCGAGGCCAAGCACACCGAGATCAAGCATGGTGCGTGAGCTCGTACCCGCAGGCGAAGCCTTGCGGCCCGGACAGTGATGTCGAGGAGGGCTGAGCGATGAGACACCGCAGTGTGGGTGATCTGATGACGCCCACCGTCGTGTGCGCGCAGCTGGGCACGCCCTTCGAGGAGATTGCGCACCTTCTTGACGAGTACGGCATCACGGCCGTTCCGGTGGTCGACGACGAGGGCAGGCCGGTCGGGGTCGTGTCTGGGACGGACCTGCTCCGCAAGGAGACGTCCGCCGGTGTCGGGAGCACAGCCCGGGACCTGATGACGAGTCCCGCCGTGGTCGCGGAGCCGGGGTGGAACGCGGTGCGTGCCGCGCGAACGATGGACAGGCGCAAGGTCAAACGGCTGCCCGTGGTGGACGACGACGGCCGGCTCATCGGGGTGATCAGCCAAAGTGACCTGGTGCAGCTCTTCCTCCGCAGGGACCGTGCGATCGAGGAGGAGATCCTCGAGGACGTCGTCGTACGGACACTCGGGCTGACTCCCTCCGCGCTGGTGGTCGAGGTCACCGACGGCAGGGTCACGCTGAGCGGCAGCGTGGAGCGCAGGAGCCTGGTTCCGGTCACTGTGCGGCTGTGCGAAGGTGTCGACGGAGTGGTGGACGTGGTCAATCGGCTCGGCTTCGACCGGGACGACACGGTGCACGAGACTACTTCGTAGCGGCCCCGGAGCCCGCGCCGAGCAGGAGCTGGTTGCGGGCCTCGTCGAGATTCTGGGCGTCGATGACGCCGTCGGCCCGGACGGCGTCGATGGCCGTTTCGTTGACCACGGGCTGCTCTCGCTCCTGGTTGCCGGATTCGTCTCGATGCTCGGTTTCTCGCATGCGATCGTTATGGGCACCACCGCACTGGATGCGGCAGGTGCTTGGCGATCGGTGTGCCGACACGGACTCGCGCGCCCTCATCCACCAGGAGCCACAGGGCGGGACGTGTCACGGAGAACCAGTCGTAGCACAGCGCCCTCGGACCAGTGCACAGAAACGAAGGGGTCCGACCACACAAGACGATCTCGCCACAGCCAGCGGGATTTCAGCCATCCGCGTGCTCCGCTGTCGCGCGGGTGGCGCCAGTATGAGGAGCAGTAGTGAAACCGGCCCGTACCGCAGGACGACCCGCGCGCTGCTCAGGCTGCGGACGCACGCGTCGATGGCGAACAACATCGCGAGGAACCCCGCCGAGCTGTGGCATGCCGACCGCATGTCGTCGCGCCGACGTTCGTCGAGTGACTCCTCCTCGGCAGACCTGGTACCGCCCGCGGGGAGCCCAGGCCCTGCTTTCGCTCGTTCCCGCGTGGTGCGCCACGGCATGCGAACGAGCTCGGGGACGCCTCCGCACTGCTTTCTGCCGGTTGACGCCTTACGGACGCGGGCCCAGTACGTCCTCAACGCCAGGTGACGCGCAAGGCTGCCTCCCGCCGATCCAAGGCCAAGGCTGCCGATCACTGGCTCCGCCGAAGACCAAGCGCGCGAGATCGCCGGGGGCTACGCCTCAGGAAGGCGTCAACGTGCCGTGAACAAGCCATACTTGAATCTCGGGAGGCCCGGCGACGCCCTGGATGTCACGCTCGCGCATGATGCGGGCGACGCTTGCGGTTCACACACCGGCCCAGGTGCCGCAGTTCGGCGTGGACGCGCGGGACGCCGTAGGTTTTGCGGGAAGCGACGTGGATGACGGTGACCTCGTGGGCCAGGGCCTCGTCGGCGGCCTGCCGTGCGGCCCGGCTCTTCGCCGAGGCGAGCCCGGAGTAGAAGGAACAGCAGCCGTCCAAGGCGGCAGCCGAGCGGCTCGGTGACCGTATCCACTCCTACACAGGAGCCGCCGGGGCGGTCGAGACCATGACGAAGACATGGGGCCTGTGAACCCGGCTCCCGTTGTGGTGCCGTGCCGCGAGGAGGTGACGTCCGTCGAGCCCTAGCAGATGCGTGGCAGTTGCTCTCCCAGAGGCATGTCCACGATGCGCCGGGCCCCGACCAGCGTCCGCAGAGTCACCCGTCCTTGCGGACCCTCTGGGAGCACCGCGCCGATCCGCGCCGCCTGCGCGCCCTCGGGCAGGGAGCGCAGCGCCGCGAGGGTCTCCTCGGCCGCGGCGGCGTCGACGAACGCGACCAGGCAGCCCTCGTTGGCGACCGCCAGCGGATCCAGTCCCAGCAGGTCGCACGCGGCGGACACCGCTCCAGGCACCGGGACCGCCCGCTCATCGATCTCGATGGCGACCGACGAGTCGCGGGCGATCTCGTTGAGAGAGGCGGCCAGCCCGCCCCGGGTCGGGTCGCGCAGCACGTGGACGGCACCGCCCAGCGGCACCAGCGCCCGCACCAGCCGATGCAGTGGCTTCGAGTCGGAGGCGATGTCAATGTCGAAGCCCAGGCCCTCCCGGGTGCTGAGCACGGTAGTGCCGTGCAGCCCGATCGGACCGGACAGCAGCACCGCGTCCCCGGGGCGAGCCGACGCGGCGGAGGGGGACAGCGACGCGTGCCGCTGCCCGATCCCCGTGGTGGTGATGAACAGCCGGTCGACCGCACCGCGCCCTACGACCTTGGTGTCCCCGGTGACCACGGGCACCCCCACGTCCTCGGCTGCCTTCCCCAACGACTCCATCACGGTCCGCAGTTCGGCGAGCGGCAGCCCCTCCTCGACGATCAGGGACACCGACAGGGCCAGCGGCCACGCACCCCGCATCGCCAGATCGTTGACCGTGCCGTGCACGGCGAGGGACCCGATGTCCCCGCCGGGGAAGAACAGCGGACTGACGACGAAGCCGTCGGTGCTCATCACCAGCTCCGGACGGCCCGGCAGCGTTGCCGCGTCCTCCAGCGGGCCCGGCGTGCCACCCAGGGCGGGCAGCACCAGCCCATCCAGCAGTTCCGCGGTGAGGCGGCCGCCGGCGCCGTGGCCGAGGAGCACGACCTCGTCCTCGTGGTTCGGGCTCGGGCAGTCGATGGTCATGCCGTGCTCCTCGTCGGGGTGCGTCCGGCCGCGTGGAAGGCGGCACAGGTCCCCTCGGACGACACCATGGGGGCGCCGAGGGGGTGGCGGGGCGTACAGCGGGTGCCGTAGGCGGCGCAGTCGGTGGGCAGTCTCGCCCCGGTGAGGATCACCCCGGCGACGCACTCCGCATCCTCGGCGGGGGCCAGACCGCTCACGTCGAAGCGGCGGGCCGCGTCGAACCGGCGGTAGAGCGGGGCGAGTTCCAGACCGCTCCCCGGCAGCGCGCCGATGCCCCGCCAGGCGCGGTCGGTGACCCGGAAGACGCGGCGCACCGTCTCCTGGGCGTCGGTGTTGCCGACGCGGCGAACGGCGCGCACGTACTGGTTCGCCACCTCGTGCCGGCCGCTCTCCAGCTGCCGTACGGCCATCAGGATGCCCTCCAGCAGGTCCAGAGGCTCGAACCCGGTCACCACGATGGGCACCTGGTAGCGGGCGGCAATCGGCTCGTACTCCCGCCACCCCATCACCGCGCACACGTGCCCGGCCGCCAGGAACGCCTGCACCTCGCAGTCCGGGTCGTCGAGCAGCGCAGTCATGGCCGGCGGCACCAGGACATGGCTCACCAGCATCGAGAAGTTGGCCAGCCCGAGCCGCTCCGCGTGCATCACGGCCATGGCGTTCGCCGGCGCGGTCGTCTCGAATCCGACGGCCAGG
The DNA here is from genome assembly GCF_025642155.1 of Streptomyces sp. HUAS 15-9. NCBI lineage: Bacteria > Bacillati > Actinomycetota > Actinomycetes > Kitasatosporales > Streptomycetaceae > Streptomyces > Streptomyces qianjiangensis. Next base: position 9,030,550 of record NZ_CP106798.1, read on the forward strand.
AAAACCACTTGGCGTTCTGGGTGCTCGGCGGCCAGGCGCACGGCGTCCATCGGGGCGTAGACGACACGCACGTCCGCGCCGCGTGCACGCAGCGACAGCAGGTCGGTGTCCGTGCCGGGCACCCGCAGCATGTCGCCGAAGCTGGTGAAGATCACGCCGGGTCGGGCGGCGATGGCCATGGCCCGGTCCAGGGTCTCCAACGGGGTCACGCAGACCGGGCAGCCCGGGCCGTGGATCATCCGCATGCCGGCGGGCAGCAGCTCGTCGATGCCCTGGCGGACGAGCGTGTGGGTCTGCCCGCCGCACACCTCCATGATCCGCCAGGGGCGCGTGGCGGTCTGCTCCAGCTCGTCCAGCAGGCGACGGGCGAGCACGGGGTCGCGGTACTCGTCCAGGTATCTCATCGGCCTTCCAGGTATCTCATCGGCCGTCCAAGTGGTTCATCGGCAGGGTCCTTCATCGGTGGGTGAGCTCGAGCCGGACGTCCACGACACCCTCTGTCGCCCGCACCGCCCGCGCGATCACGGGCACCAGGGTGCGGTCGGGCAGCGAGCTGCTCAGCGTGACCACACCCTCGGCCGCGGACACGGAGAGGGGCACGGTGACGGGCAGCTGGGTCAGGGACGTCCGCGGTGATCTCCCCGTCGGTGTGCAGGAAGCCCTTCAGTAGATCGCTGCGGCTGACCATCCCCTGCAGCAGGCCGACCGCGTCCACCACGGGAAGCCGCTTGACGTGGCGGCGGGCCATGATGCGGGCCGTCTCGGCGAGCGAGGCGTCGGCGTGCACGGTCACGGCCGGCGAGCTCATCGGTCCGCCGACGGTGACCGCGCCCGCCTTGGCCCGGTCCGCCGGGTCCCGCGGATCGCCAGGGTCGCCGGGACCGCCGGTGTCGCGGAACTCTTCCTTGGGCAGCAGGTCCGCCTCGGATACCAGCCCGACGAGCAGTCCCTCGTCGGCCAGCACCGGCAGGGCGCTGACCTTCCACCGGTCGAGCAGCTCGACGATCTCCTTGAACGGCGCTTCGCTGTCGACGGCGACGACGTTCTGCGTCATCACGTCGCTGACCGTGTAGGGAGTTTCAGGCATCGCAACCCCCTGAGGTACGGACGACCGTCAGGTCGAGGAAGTGGGTGGAGCAGGAGATGCACGGGTCGTGGTTGCGGATCGCCCGTTCGCACAGCGCCGTCAACTCGCCGTCGTCCGGGTCGTGGTCATGGATGGCCTGCTGGGCCAGGCGCCGCAGATCGTCCTCGATCGCTCCCTGGTTCTGAGCGGTGGGCGGCACCAGCAGCGCGTCGGTGACCAGGCCCTCGGCGTCGAGCGCGTAGCGGTGGTAGAGCATCCCACGCGGCGCCTCGGTGGCACCGTGGCCCACTCCCGCGAGGGGCGGCACCTCGGAGTACGGGCGGGCGGGCGGCTCGTAGGAGCCGATGATCCGCAGCGCCTCGTCGACGGCGTACACCGTCTCCACCGCCCGCACCAGGATGGACCGGTACGGGTTGCGGCACACGGCACCGTCGCGGGGATCGCCCAGCCCGGCCTCGACGGCGGCCTGCCGGGCCACCGGCGTGAGCCGGCGCCCGCCGATCGCGAACCGGGCGAGGGAGCCGGTGAGGTGCAGCCGCCCGTCGAGCCGGGAGTGCAGCGCGGTCGAGTGAGCCACCTGGGTCTCGGTGACGTGGTGGGTGAAGTCCCGCACCGGGAAGGAGTCCGTGCTGCCGTCGGCGCGCAGCACAGTCGGGGTGCCGCTCTCGATCGCGTAGGAGTGCGGGGCGGCGAGCGCCAGCAGGTCGGCGTCGGTGCGGGCGTCGGGGAACTCGAAGCCGGCCACCCACCGTACGGTCGCCCACGCATCGTCCAGCGCCCGCTTCAGCTCCTCCGCCAGCGGCCGTAGTTCCTCGCGCGTAGGCGCCCGGTGGAAGCCGCCCAGGCGCACGTTGACCGGGTGCACGGCCCGTCCGCCGATCAGCTCCATCAGCGCATTGCCGGCCTTCTTCAGCCGTAGGCCGCGCTCGACCTCGTTCCGGTGCGTGCGCGCGAGGTCGATCGCGCTCGACCGGCCCAGGAAGTCCGGCGCGTGCAGCAGGTGGATGTGCAGGGTCTGGCTCTCGATCCACTCGCCGCAGTACAGCAGCCTGCGCAGGTCCCGGATCACCGGATCGACCGTCACCCCGCAGGCGTCCTCGATCGCCGCGCAGGCGCTCATCTGGTATGCCACCGGGCAGATCCCGCACACCCGGGCCGTGATGTCCGGCGGCTCGGTGTACGAGCGGCCGCGCAGGAACGCCTCGAAGAAGCGCGGAGGCTCGTAGATCTCCAGCCGGGCCTCGGTGACCGTGCCGTCGTGCACGTGCAGGCGCAGCGCGCCCTCGCCCTCGACCCGGGAGAGCGAGCCGACGTGCAGCACACGGGATCCACGGTGGGTCACGGGTGCAACTCCTCTTCGAAAGCGGCGGCGTTGAAGGTGTGCAGGAAGCGGCCGACGGCGTCCTCGTCGAGGCCGTCGCGGCGCAGCAGGGGGATCAACGCGGGCAGATTCGCCGACCCGGACGGGCCGAAGCAGCCGAAGCAGCCGCGGCTGTAGGCCGGGCACAGCGCCCCGCACCCGGCATGCGTGACCGGACCCAGACAGGGCGTGCCGTGGGTGACGGTCACGCACACCGTGCCGCGCCGCTTGCACTCGAAGCAGACGCTGTGGTTCGGTACGTCCGGCTTGCGGCCCGCCAGGAACGCCGTGATCACTTCCAGCAGCTGCCGCCGGTCGATCGGGCAGCCGCGCAGCTCGAAGTCGACGTCCACATGCGTCGACACGGGTGTGGAGGCGGCGAGCGTCGAGATGTATTCGGGATGGGCGTAGACCGTGCGACGGTACTCGTCGATGTCCGCGAAGTTCCGCAGGGCCTGGATGCCGCCGGCGGTCGCACAGGCGCCGATCGTCACCAGGTGGCGGGAGGCGGCGCGGATCGCGCGGACGCGTTCGGCGTCCTCGGCCGTGGTGACCGAGCCCTCGACGAGCGTCAGGTCGTACGGGCCGGGCGCCACGTCGCTGGATGCCTCCAGGAAGTGCGAGATCTCCACCCGGCCCGCCAGCGCCAGCAGCTCGTCCTCGCAGTCCAGCAGGGTCAGCTGGCAGCCGTCGCAAGAGGCCAGCTTGAACACCGCGAGCTTCGGTGTCATATCACAACTCCCTTACCGAGAGCAGGGGTTCGGCTGCGGCCCAGTCGATGACCGGCCCGGACCGGCACAGCAGTACCGGACCCAGCTGGCAGTGTCCGCAGCGCCCGGTCGCGCACCGCATGTTCCGTTCCAGCGAGACCCGGATCCGCTCCCGGGACACCCCGCGGAAGGCGAGGTCACGGGCCGTGGCCCGGATCATCGGCTCGGGCCCGCAGACGAACGCCCAGGTGTCCGGGGGGTCGAAGGACGCCCGGTCCAGCAGTTCGGTGACCAGACCCACGTCCCCCTGCCACTCCTCGTCGGGACGGTCGACGGTGACGCCGGTGAACGCCGTTGCCCAGCCCTGCGTCTCCTGGCGGGCGATCAGATCGTCCGGGGTGCGTGCCCCGACCAACACGTTGACCCTGCGGTACGCCGCCGGTTCGGCCAGCGCGCGCAGGATCAGCGGCCGCAGGGGCGCGAGCCCGATGCCGCCCGCGATCACCACCACGTCCTTCCCGCCCGCCCGCGGCAGCTCCCAGCCGGTGCCGTACGGTCCGCGCACCCCGAGCACGTCGCCGACCCGCGCCTCGCACAGGCCGGCGGAGACGGCGCCCACCGCCCGGATCGTGTGCGCGACGCCTCCGGTGGACTGCACGGAACTGACCGACACGGGGATCTCGCCGCGGCCGAAGCAGTGCACCATCGCGAACTGCCCCGGTGCGAAGTCGCCCAGCGCCGCGCCGACCGGCTCGATGTGCAGCGTGACGGTGTCCGCGGTCTCGCGCCGGCGGGCGACGACCCGGTGCGGCACCGGGACGTCTGTCATCGCGCACCCCCGCCGCCGTGGGGCCCGTACAGGTCGAGCAGCCGGGTGCGCGAAGCGTGCAGCCGATGGGCCAGGACCCGGCCGACCCAGTGACCGAGCGCGCGGCCGAGCTCGGCGTCGTCCTCCCACATCAGCCGCACGGCGACGGCGTCGAACTCGTAGGCGCGCACCGGCGTCAGGGCCCGTGCGCCGAACTGCCAGATGTACGGCTCGAACAGCCAGGACCATCCGACGAGGTCGCCGGTGCCCAGCGTCTCCACGATCGGGGCGCGGCGCCCGGGGACATGCAGGTCGAGGGCGACGGTGCCGTCCCGGACGATCCAGAAGCGGTCGGCCCGGCCGCCCTCCTCGAAGAGGCGGGTGTCTTGCGGGAGCGCGGCCTCTCGGCCGACATGCAGCAGGCGGTCGCGATGCTCGGCGGGCAGGGCGTGGTTGACGCGCAGGGCGATCGAGGGGGTCATCGCTCCTCATCCGTTCCGTGGTGGGCGCGGTGTTCGTCGTTCAGCGCGGCCACTTCCTCGGTGATGTCGATGCCGGCCGGGCACCAGGCGATGCAGCGGCCGCAGCCGACGCACCCGGACGTGCCGAACTGGTCGTGCCAGGTGGAGAGTTTGTGGGTGAGCCACTGCCGGTAGCGGCTGCGGCCCGAGGTGCGGACCGGGCCGCCGTGCAGGTAGGAGAAGTCCAGGTCGAAGCAGGAGTCCCAGCGCTGCCAGCGCTCGGTGTGGTCACCGGTGAGATCGGTGACCTCCTCCGTGGTGGTGCAGAAGCAGGTGGGACACACCATGGTGCAGTTGCCGCAGGTCAGACATCGCTCGGCGACATCGTCCCAGCGGACCGCCTCCGGGCTTGCGCCCAGCAGCGTGCGCACGTCGACCGGCGGCAGCGAACGGCCCATGCGGTCGCGGGCGGCGTTCACCGAGGAGCGCGCGGCATCCTGTGTCACCGGGTCGGCCACGCGGTGCGGCACCTGCTGAAGCAGCCGGGCGCCCTCCTCGCTGCCGACCCGCACCAGGAAGCGGTGGCCGTCGGCGTCGATCACCTCGGTCAGCGCCAGGTCGTAGCCCGGGTCGGCGGCGGGCCCGCCCCCGGTGGACACGCAGAAGCAGGTCGCGCCCGGCTCGGTGCACTCCGCGGCGATCAGCAGCGCACGCTCGCGGCGCGCACCGTAGCCGCCGTCCGTGTACCGTCCCGCGGTCAGGACGCGGTCCTGGATCGCGATGGCCCGCAAGTCGCAGGGGCGCACCCCGAGGAAAGCGTACGACGGCGCCTCGCGGATGCCGGGGGTGAACTCGAGGCCGCCCTCCGAGGTTCGATCGGCGCTCCACAACCGTTCCCGCTGCGGGTGCAGCCAGGTCTTCCATGACTGTGGGCCCGCACTGTGTGCGAAGGCGGCCCCGTCCTGTCGGCGCACCAGCCGGTAGCGTCCGGCGTCCAGCTCGGCACCCCAGCCGAAGGGCAGCAGATCCGCCGAGTCCAGCTCGGCCAGCACGATCGCGCCGTCGCGTACGGTCGGTGCGACGACGGTCCGTCCCTGCGCCGCCAGGGCCGAGACCAGGGCGTCCAGGCCGTCCCGGTCGAGCACGGCCGGGGCTGCGGTGGCGGTCATGACATCCTCCTCGTTCGGGGCGGCTGCGTACTCCTCCACCGCCAGGTTCGGTTGGTGCGGGGTGTGCATGGCAGGGGCTGAAGGACCCTGCCGCGAGGCCGGCGGGATCCGCGGCACCTTCAGGGCAGCGGTTCGCCCAGCTCGCCCTCGACCGCGTCCGCCATCGCCCGCAGCACCTGCAGGGTCCGCCCGGCCTCCTCCTCGTCGATCTGCGTGATCGCGAAGCCGACGTGCACGATGACGTACGACCCGACATCCGCCTCGGGCGTGCAGCTCAGGCAGACCTCGCGCCGTACGCCGCCGAAGTCGGCAGTGGCCATCCGCAGCCCGGCGTCGTCGTGGATCTCCAGGATGCGTCCCGGGATGCCCAGGCACATGTGCACTCACTCCTCCCCGGCCAGACGTGCGGCGGCGACCGCCGCCTGCCCGTAGCTGATCCCGCCGTCCCCGACGGGTACCTGACCGCCGACCAGCACCCTGAGACCCTGGGCCTGCAATCGCCGCTTCACCTCCGTCAGCAGCCGCCGGTTGACGAAGCAGCCGCCGCCCAGGCACACCGTGCGCGGCGCGCCGTCGGTCACGGCCCGGGCGGCGAGATCGGCGGTGACGACCGCCAGCGTCAGATGAAAGGCCGCGGCCAGCCGGGCAACGGGCTCGCCGTCGAGCCGTCGGCGAAGCAGGTCCGTCAGGGTCGGCGCGGAGTCGTACACCCATACTCCGTCCACGCGCACCACGCGGTGGGCGAGTGGAACCGCGTGCTCGTCACCGGCCGCCGCCTCCAGCAGGACGGCCGCCTCACCCTCGTAACTCACCCGGTCCGTCAGGCCGAGCAGCGAGGCGGCAGCGTCGAAGAGCCGTCCGGCGCTGGAGGCGCGCGGGCAGTTGACGTTCCGGGCGACCATCGCGCGCACGGCGGCCGTCTCGCCCGGATCGAGCCGTTCCGTGAAGGCCCGGGCGAGGGACGGGGACGGGCGTGGTGAGCCGAGCGCCTCGGTGCCCAGCAGATGGCCGAGTGCCGTGCGGGAAGGATGGCGCACTGCTGCGTCGCCGCCGGGCAGGGGGGCGGTCGCGAACCTGCCCACGCGGCGGTACCCGGTCAGCGTGGCGACAAGGAGTTCCCCGCCCCACAGGGTGCCGTCGTCACCCAGCCCCAGCCCGTCGTAGGCGATGCCGAGGAAAGGGCCACGCACCCCGTGCTCGGCCGCGCAGGCGGCCACGTGCGCGTGGTGGTGCTGCACCGGGATGCGGGGCAGCGGCTGCGCGCGGGCCCACTGCGTCGACAGGTAGCCGGGATGCAGATCGTGGGCCAGGACCTGCGGTTCGATCCCGGTCAGGTGCCTGAGATGGTCGTACGACGCCAGGAACGCATCGTGAGTCGCCAGGTCGGCCAGGTCGCCCGTGTGCGGTCCGAGGTGGGCGCGGCCGTCGGCGGCCAGGGTCACGGTGTGCTTGAGGTGGGCGCCGACGCCGGCGAGCGGCCGGTGGGCGGCGAGCGGCAGCGCGGCGGGGGCCAGCCCGCGGGCCCGGCGGACAGTGATGCGGATCCGGCCGGCGAACTGCACCACCGAGTCGTCGTAGCGGGAGCGGATCGGACGGTCGTGGGTGAGGAAGCCGTCCGCGACACCGGCCAGAGTCGCGCGGGCGTCGGAGTCGTGCACGGCGATCGGCTCGTCGCTGAGGTTGCCGCTGGTAACCACCAGCGGCCGGGCCAAGGCGTCGAGCAGGAGGTGATGCAGGCCCGTGGTGGGCAGGAACAGCCCGACGCGCCGCAGCCCGGGGTGCACCTCGGGAGCGAGTGGTGGGGCAGCCCGCGATGGCCGGCGCGCCAGCAGCACCACGGGCCGCTCGGGGGAGGCCAGGGCGTCCAGCTCCGTGGCCCCGACACGGGCCAGCCGCATCGCCGCCGCGACGTCGCGGACCATCACGGCGAACGGTTTCGCCAGACGGTGCTTGCGGAGCCGCAGCTCGGCCACCGCCCGCGCATCCGTGGCATCGCACACCAGTTGGTAGCCGCCGAGCCCTTTGACCGCGACGATCCGGCCCGCGCCGACTGCCTCGACCGCCGCTTGCAGTGCCTCCTCGCCGCGCAGGTCCTCCCAGGCGAGCCGCGGCCCACAGGCTGGACAGGCGACGGGCTCGGCGTGAAAGCGCCGGTTGCCGGGGTCGGCGTACTCGGCGGCGCAGGCGGTGCACAACGGGAAGCGGCGCATCGTCGTGCGGACCCGGTCGTACGGCAGGTCCTCGATGATCGTGGCGCGCGGGCCGCAGTCCGTGCAGTTGATGAACGGGTAGCGGTGCCGCCGGTCGCGTGGATCGTTCAGTTCGTGCAGGCAGGCGTCGCAGATCGCCGCGTCCGGCGGCACCTCGCGCACCGCCGTGCCCGCGTCGTCGGGTGCGCTGTGGCGGACCTCGAAACCGCGCCTGTACGCAGATCGGTTGCTCTCGGCCAGCAGCACCCGGCGCACCCGGGCCAGCGTCGGGGCGTCGGTGCGCAGCCGGGCCGCGAACTCCTCGATCGCCCGGGGCGGTCCACACACCTCGCCCTCGACATGTCCGTTGACGTTGGCCACCCAGCCGTCCAGACCCAGCTCCGCCGCCGTGCGGTACACGAACGGCCGGAAGCCTACGCCTTGGACGACGCCGTCGACGTGGAAGTGCCGGGTGGTCATGCGGGCCTCCCGACCATGGTGTCCCAGTGCCGTGCGACCTCGGTCTCGACGGTGTCGGCGAGCGTGTCCACGGCCGCGGCGACTGCGGGGGAGAGACCGCGACCGAACGAGGTCTCGGCGCCTTCCACGGCGTACACGACGAGCTGATCGGGCAACAGGCCCAGTACACGGGCGAGTTCAACGGCCTCGCCCAGCCCCAGCCCGTGCGAACTGGTGCTTGACGGACGGGTGACGGTCCCGGCGTCGAGCGCGAGGCGGTGCACGCGCCCGGGGGTGCCGGGATGTGCGTGGGCGGCATCCACGACCACGGCGAGGGCGGCTCCCTCCCACAGGCCGATCAACCGCGCGGGGTCACCGTCGCAGGTCGCGAGCACGGTGCCGGGCGGCAGCGGCCGTTCACGGACCCGCTCCCGCAGCTGTGCCAGCACGGCCCAGCCCACGCCGTCGTCGTGCCGGAAGTCGTTGCCGACACCGATGACGACGATTCGTCCGTGGGTCCTCATACCTCATACAGTGCACGGACGGCGGTGCGATCTGCAGGGGCCGAACGGCCCACGGATTCGCGCAAGACACCTGCCGTCACTCGTCCCTCGGCCGGCATCCTGTCCCCAACAGCCCAAGCATGATTGTCCTCTGAATCACCATCAATCTTGATTCCCGGGACAAAACGCACTCTGGTGCAAAAAGCACCGACTGCTGCTACATCCTCCGGGACAAGGTCTGGGTCCACGGTTCGACATGAACCCTGGGAGGCGTACGTCGTCACGACCCACGCCGACACACGACCAAGCGGCATGGCAGCACCTGCTGCGCCAGCCCCGCCGAGGCCGACACCGGCGCGAAGGAACCGGCTGCTGGTGACACGCCGATGACCGACCTCCACTCCAGCGGGGCCGTGACCGGGACGGGGGACTGGTTGCAGCCCACGCCGTTCTGACCGCCCTGTGCGCCACGCAGATCACCGTAGGGAATCGTCAACCACGCCTTCCCCGTGCTGAACCCCCAATCACCGCCGCCACCGGGTGGCGTGCGGGGGCAACCACGGCATCGTTCTAGTCCAGTTCGCGCCGAAAGTCCTGGAGGCGGTGCGGTTCGCGGGCGGCACGGACGCGAAGCCGCTGACCGAGGTGTTGGGGATTCTGCGGGAGCTGGACGCCACCGGTGCCCGCAACGTCCCCGACGGTGCTCCCACCGTGTTCGTGCCGTCCCGGTGGCAGGGCTACCTCGATGAGGCCGCGGCGAGTGGGGATGCGACCGCGTACCGGCACTACTGGGAGCTGCGGACCCTGCTCGCCCTGCGCGACGGTTTGCGCAGCGGGGACGTGTTTGCGCCGGGCTCATGGCGCCACGACAACCCGGCCGCCTGCCTGTTCACTCCCGCCCGGTGGGAGCCGCACCGCGTGGAGTTCTGCCGTCTGGTAGGCAAGAGCCCCGACGCCTCGGAGGCGCTGCCGCTGGCCGGTCCGGCTGAACGATGACGGGGAGCCGGTCATCTCCCCGCTGACAACGGAGGACATCCCGTCCGGGGCCGAGGAGCTGCACGCCGAGCTGGAGCGGATGCTGCCGAACGTGCCGATCGCCTCGCTGCCGGTGGAGACGGAGCGGCACACCGGTTTTCTGGACTGCTTCGTCCACGCCGGCGGCAAACAGGCCCGGTCCTCGCAGCTCAAGAGCGACGAAGCCGCTCGCGCCTGGGCGGTGATTCCATGCCACCGGCGCGGCGGGAGACACCCGCGTCCCGCAGGAGGAACGTGTGCGGCGGCGGTGAGCAGGGCTCCGCCGAGCCGTCAGCCCGTCTTGTGACCCCACTGCGGACCGACCAGATCCCACTCCTTGCCCCACTCGTCGATACGCCGCCGGTCCAGCCACAAGCGTGCGGCGCCCCCGGCACCGAACGCCACACCGGTAACAGCGAGCGCGGACGCGGCTCCCAGGAATCCCGCCTCGATGGCCGCATCCGTGCGGCTCGGCGGTCGGGTGGTGAGGTTCCCCTGCGTGTTCGTCCAGAGCACCACCGTGGATCCGGCCTTGCGCCCGCCGTCCACCAGGGTCCTGCCGGTGTGGGTGGACCCGCCCGCGCTGGTCCAGCGGACCTGCACCAGCGCCCGATAGCTCTCCACGTCGGCTCTCGGCGCGTCCGTGAGGAGTACGGCCCGTACGGGGGTGCGCTCGGCGCGTTGCTGCGCGAAGACGTCGTCCGCGGCCCGGGCTGTCAGCACACCGGCGAGGGTTCCGCCCACCGCGATGAGCGTCCAGACGGCCAGCACGAGCCACGCCTCGAGAACGTCGGCGCGCCTGCGCAGCCGGTTGGCCCGCCACCGCCAAAGCAACCTCTTCGTTCGCCTGCCTGTACCCATCGGGCCGCACCTCCTCGTCGTGGTCGTTTCGAGCAAGGTGACAGCCGCCCGCGCGTCGCGGCATGGGCCGGACAGGGGGAGCCGTGGGGGCCGACCGGAACCAAGTGCGGAAGTGGGATGGGCCGTTCAGCCCCGGCCGTCGCAGCCCGTGGGGCACCGCAGGTGTCCGCCCGCGGACCGGCGTGCTCTCCGTTCTCACCACTTCCGTCATCGACGGTCCCTGACCGGCCACCCGCCAGGGACCATCGGCCCCTCACCCGGACGCTGTCGTGCGCCCATTCTCGTAGGACGTCGGTACCTGTTCCGAAACCCGTGTGGGAGGAGGGCACCATGCGATCCGTGCCTCTCGACGCCGAGACCCTGGAAGCCTGCATCGCGGCCGCCGTGGCTGCGCCCTCGTTCTTCAACACCCAGCCCTGGCGCTTCAGGCTGGACCCCGATATCCCCGCCTTCGAGGTGCGCGCGGCACCGCAGCGGAGCCTGCGTCATGCGGATCCGGTCGGACGGGCGCTCCATCTGTCGGTGGGCGCGTCCGTCTTCAATCTCCGCGTCGCGGTGTCCCACTTCGGCTGGTCGCCCGTCGTGCGGCTGCTGCCCCGCCCCGAAGAGCCCGGCCTGCTCGCCACCGTCCGGCCCGCGGGATCAAAGAGCCTGCACACCGCCGAATGCCGTGGCGATCTCTACTCGGCGATCTGGCGCAGGCACAGCAGTCGCTTCCCGTTCTCCGGCACACCACTGCCGGCGCAGGCACGCGCCGAACTCGCCGACGCCGCCCACACGGAAGGCGCCTCACTGACCTTCCCCGAGGTCGCCGAGACGGTACGTCTGCTGCGCGTGACCGAGGAGGCCGAGCACCGCAATCGCGCCGACGCCGACCGCGGCACGGAGAGCCGCCGCTGGGTGCACCGGGAGTCGGACGATCCGTTCGACGCCGGCCTCCCGCAGACGGCGCTCGGCCCGCAGGACGCGCGCGAACGCATTCCCATGCGGGACTTCACCGCCGCACGGCACCCCGGGCGGCTGTCGGCCCAGGACTTCGAGACCGCCCCGGCCGTCGCCCTGCTCAGGACCGAGCACGACCGTCGCACGGACTGGCTGCGCGCAGGAGAGGCACTCGAGCACGTCCTGCTGGTGGCCACGGCCCTCGGACTGCGTGCGTCCCTGCTGCACCAGCCGATGGAATGGCCCGACCTGCGCCGCTTCCTGAGCCCGGAACCCGACCACACCGGTCACGCGCAGATGCTGATCCGCCTCGGCTACGGCCGGGAGGGCCCCGCCACCCCGCGGCGCGCCCCGCAGGCGGTACTGGACGCGGAGAGGCCGAACCGATAGCCCGTTCCCGTCGGGGGGGCGGGCGGCTCCGGTCAGTTCGTCCCCGTGCAGACGGCGTCCTCGTGGGGAGCAATGGAGAGAGCCGGGGCAGGCCGGGGTGGATCTCGAAGACGCCGGCCAGGCAGGTGCTCGGCAGTACGTGCAGGCTGCGGCTGGTGTCGGCGACCAGCCGCAGCCTGCCCTGCCGGGCCAGCACCCGGTTCCTCGCCCGGCACGGCAGCCGTAGTTTGCTGCAGTCGATGAAGGTCACGGGGCGCAGGTCGAGCACCAGGTCGGGGCACGGGCCGACGCTCAGGGTGTCGAGGCGCGCCGGAAGCGGCGACGCCGTGAGGATGTCGATCTCGCCGTGCACCTCGACCACCAAAGTCGTGCCGCCGACGACGTGTTCCGTGTGGCAGGTCGTGGGCCTGGTGTGGGTTTCGGCCATAGACAGAGCAGAGCGGGGTGTCGGGCGTGACGGAAGGGCCGGTCGGTCCCTGTGCGGACGGGTGACGGGTGACGGGTGACGGGTGACGGGCGGCCCCATGTGATCGCACACGGTGAGCCGGGGTCGCTCTCAGGCAGGGGCGTGACCGATGACCCCATTCCACCTTCAACTGCTCGCCAGAACATGAGTGGTGGGCCCCTGGCATGCCCACCCCGACCGGATCCGACCGCGGGAACTTGCCCGATGCGACGCCACCGAGGCGGCCGAGCCCCGCTTCACCCTGGCCGAGCTGCGGGAGAAGCACCCGGCGGTCGGCGTCGACACGCGCACGGTCCGCACGGGGCCGGCGCATGCGCTGCTGGAGGCCACCCGTGAAGCCGGAGTCGTCGTCGGTGCCCACCGCCGCGCGGACCGCCTCGGCTCGCGCCTGGGTCCCGTCGCACACACCCTGCTGCACCGTTCGCACTGCCCGGTGGTCGTCGTGCCGACCGGCTGACCCGGATCACCACGGCAGCTGAACAGGCCTTCGCCGCAGGGACGTTCGGCCCTGGACCGTGGGCCGCGCAGCCCCTCCGACGCCGGCTGTCGAAGCGAGACATTGAAGAGGCAACGAGAGTCGTCAACAACCCCCGTGTCGCCCCTGGAAAGGGATGAGCACCATGGCAGTCCACGATCAACCGCACCGGCATGTGCGGTTCCACCTCCCGTCGATGCGCAGGCCGACGACAACTCAGCGGCCCGCCGACGAGACCAACGCCGTCGCACTCACGGCCACCAGCGCACACGTCCTCGCCGGGCTGCGTGTGCTGACCGGGTTCGTCTTCCTGTGGGCGTTCCTGGACAAGACGTTCGGCTTCGGTTACGCGACCCCGTCCGGTAAGGGCTGGATCGACGGCGGTTCGCCGACCAAGGGTTTCCTCAGTTCGGTCGCCGCCGGGCCGATGGAGTCGACGTTCCACGACTGGGCGGGTGCCGGCTGGGCGGACTGGCTGTTCATGCTCGGTCTGCTCGGCATCGGCCTGGCGCTGGTGAGCGGGATCGCGCTGCGGCTCGCGGCGGTGGCCGGTAGCGCCATGATGGCGTTGATGTGGATCGCCGAGTGGCCGCCCGCCAAGCACTTGTCCGATGGCTCGTTGAGCATGTCGACCAATCCGTTCGCCGACTACCACCTCGTCTACGCCGTCGTCCTGATCGCCCTGGCGGCCGTGGGCGCCGGTGCCACCTGGGGGCTGGGCAGGGCCTGGGCGCGGCTGCCGTTCGTCAGCCGCAACCGCTGGCTTCTGTGACCTCAGCGTCCCGGACCGGGGCACCGCCGCAACGACGCGGCGGTGCCCCGGCTTTGTGCGGCCTTCCGCGCCCGCGGACGGGCCGCCACCAGATATACCCCGCTACCGGATGGGGGATACCTGACCCCTGACCCCTCCTCGTCTCCCGTACGAGAGTGGGGTCATGGGCAACCACATCGTGATTCTGGGAAGCGGCACCGATGGCACCCTGACGGCGAACAGGTCGCGCCAGACGTACGACGAGGCCGACTGCTGGATCACGGTCGTCGACCAGGACGACGACCACGTCTATCAGCCCGGGCCGCTGTTCGTGCCCTTCGGGCCGGCTCAACCGCACGCACTGGTCCGGTCCCGGCCACGTCAGCTCCACGACGGGATCGAATACCGGAGGGCAGGGATGGACCGGGTGGACCTGGACGAACGGACCGTGCACTTCGCCGTCGGCGGCCGGCTGGCGTACGACGTGCTCGTCGTGGCCATGGAGCCAGGCTCCTGCCGGAGGAGACCGAAGGGCTCACGGGCCCCGGCTCGGGCGAGAAGACCCGTACACCGACGTCGTGATCACCGCGGCCCAAGTTCCGGGCCGCAAGCCGCCGTTGCTGGACACCGCCGCCGTCGTCGAGGGGATGAAGCCCGGCTCGGTGGTCGTCGACCTCGCCGCGAGCGAACTCGGCGGCACCGTCGAGGGATCCGATCCTGACAAGACGACCGTCCTGGACAGGGGCGTCACCGTCATCGGCGCCGGACGCCTGCCGTCCGCGATGGCGACCGCGTCGTCGACGGCCTACGCCCGCAACCTCGTTGCGCTCCTGCGTCACCCCGTGCGGGACGGCGAACTCGTCCTCGACCCGGGCGACGAGATCACGGCCGCGCCACGGGAGCAGCCTCCTCATGAACAACCTCGATCTCTCACCGCGATCACCGTCTCGTGCTGAGCGTCGAGGTCATCAGCAAGGTCCCCGCGACCCTGCACACACCCCTGATGTCCGGCTCGAACTCCGTGCCCGGCATCGTCGTCATCGGCGCGAAGCTGATCGCGGCCGAGCTGCACACCTGGCTCGGCCACATCCTCGCTTTCGCGGCCATGGCGTTCGGCGCGATGAACGTCGTCTGCGGGTACGTCGTCACCGACCGGACGCCACACCGTGGCGGCGATCCCGGCCACGGCGCCGGCGGAGAGCGTGTTGCCGCGGCGGGCCGTGCGCGGGTGGTTCATCAGGTGCGGCCGAGGCCGCGGCCGGGAACCCGGGCTGTGGAAGGTCAGCTCCCCGAGCCGCCCGGCGATCGCGTCGTCGAACAGCCGGTGCAGCGACTCCTTCGAGATCGCCGGCCCGCCGAGCCCGGCGACCACGGTGTGCCCGTCGAGCAGCCGCGCGGCCAGGCCGCCCAGCAGGACGGCGTTCGGCACGGGTCGGCCGAAGTGGCGTATGGCGAGTGCGGTGGCCGGGACCGTGAGAGCATGGCTCGCGAGATCCGCGAGGCCCAGGTCGCCCACGGGGCGCGGCGAGTTGATCAGCACTGATCCGCCGCCGGGCCGCAACCCTTCGAAGAGTTCACCTGGTGTAGCAGCGTGGGATGCTGGACCAGCAGCGCATCGGGCCGGGTGACGGGCTCGCGCACCTGGATCGGCCAGTCGTCGATCCGGCAGAATGACACGACCGGTGCCCCCGTCCGTTCCGATCCGAAGCTCGGGAACGCCTGCGTGTGGCGGTCCTCCATGAACGCGCCACCGACAACAATTCCGTGGCCGTGACCGCGCCCTGGCCGCCACGGCCGTGGATGCGAACCTGGAACACGGCACCATCCCTTCCCCCTGGGGTGTCTCCGGTGGGTCAGTCGTGCGGGACGATCACGACCGGGCAGCGGACGTGGTGCATCACCGCGTGCGCGACCGGCCCGGTGCGCGCGCCGAGCCTGGCAGGACGGCTCCTGCGGCCGACGACCAGCAGGCCGGCGTCCTGCGCGGCATGCAACAACTGCTGTGCCGGGCGCTCGTGCTCCACCAGCGTCCGGACCTCCACCGTCGGGTACTTCTGCCGCCATGGCTGGAGAGCGCGGGCCAACTCCTGTTCGGCGGTCCGCTGCGCGGCGAGGCTCATCGCGGCGGCCTCCGCGGCCGGAGCGTAGGGAACGTGCCATGCGTGCACGACCAGCAGCGGCGCGGAGCGCATCGACGCGCTCTCGAAGGCGAATGCGATGAGCTCCCCGCACGGATGGGCGGTGTCCACACCGACGACCACGTCGCGGTACGGAGTGTGCACCGACGGTCGCCCCTCGTCGTTCGGCAGATGGTCGTCCTCGGCGGTCCGGCCGGCCCGTACGAGCACGACGGGCCGGGTCACCCGAGCCACCGTCGCGAGCGCCACCGAGCCGGCCATGAAGCCGCCGAGCCCGCTGAACGCCCGGCTGCCCAGGACCAGAAGCTCGGCCTCCGCACCCGCCTCGACGAGTGCGTCCGCCGCGGGGCGGGCGATCTGCTCGGCACTGAGATAGACCTGCGGGTGGCGCTCGTTGAGCTGGTCCATGGCCCCGCGCAGGATCCGCCGCGCCCAGTAGTGCGGCGCTTCGAGTTCGGGCAGCTGGGACGCGTCGGAAGGCAGGCCCTCCCACGCGTGCACAAGACGCAGCGGCAGTCCGCGCAGCAATGCCTCCCCGGCCGCCCACTCGGCGGCAGCGAGGCTCTCACGTGAACCGTCCAGACCTACGACAACGGGGCGAAGCACGGCCACCACCTCCCCGGATCGATGTCCGCCCATCTCTCGGCGGACCTCTGCACCACCAGCGTCTCGGCGAAGACACCCGCCCGGGCAGGGGCTGCGTGGCCTGGGAAACGGGCCGGACGGCCCCCTGTCGCTGCTCGCGCCGGGTCGGACCAGCAGCTCAATGAGAGTCCACCGGAACCCTGTACCGGGCTGCTCGGCCTATGCCGACGGCGGGCGCGTGCCCGACGCTGAAGGTGTCGCGCCAGACGAGCACGCCGTGCGACACGAGCACATGGGAGGACGCCATGCACGGCACTCCGCACATCGTGAGCGATGTGACGACCCGCACCGTCGTCGCCCCCACCTGTTCCCCGCCCGGCCGAACCGATCGGGGTCGAGGTGCGCGAAGGCGTCGTGAAGCTCACCGGAAGGGTCACCGCCCCCCCTCGTGCCCGTCGCCGCACGGCTGGTGCGTGCCGTCGAGGGCGTCGTGGACGTGGACTGCGCGCTCATGGGGTCGCGTCGGCGTCCGGACCCCGACCCGGACCTGCCGGAGGGCGAGACGACTGCGCCGCCATCGGCAGTCGGCGGCGCGGCATGAGACGGAGCCCCAACCAGCAGGCACCGACGGGGCGTTGGGGTGCCAGGGGCCGACCGGGCCCGGTACGGGTCCGGTCGGCCCACGCGCGTCCCGCGTCGGCGGGGGACGCTGGAAGTGGCCAAGAAGAAGAGGAGGAGGGAGACATGACTGGCATGATCGAGCGGCTGCCGGGCTGGCCGACCCTGCCCGACCTGTTCGGCTGGGTCGAGTCCGGCTTCCCCGGGGCGCATACGGTCCCCGGACTGCACGGCATCCGCATCGAAGAGCACCTGGCGGACGAGAACTACGTGCTGCGGGCGGAGCTCCCGGGCATCGACCCCGCCAAGGATGTCGAAATCACCGTCACGGAAAGCGTTCTGACCCTACGGGCGGAGCGCAGTGGGGAGACGACGCAGAAGCACCGCACGGAGTTCCACTACGGGACCTTCGCCCGCTCCGTCCGGCTGCCGGCCGGGGCCAAGGGCGACGAGGCCACTGCCGAGTACAGGGACGGTGTCCTGACCGTCACGATCCCGGTGCCCGAGACGAAGACGGGCACGAAGACCATCCCGGTGCGGTACGGCTGAGTGCGGGTGGGCGCTCAGCCGCACCCCGTGTGCGCGGCCGGTACGCCGGCCGCGCACACGTATGCCCGGGCCGGCCGGTTGCTGGGCCGGGGGGCTCTTTCCGAGTCCCTTCGGCCCAGCGACCGGAACGCTCGGTTCCGTCGAGGGTGGAGACGCACGCAGTGGAGGGAGAGGAGCCATGACTCTCTCCACCCGTATCGCGATCATCGCGGTCGGCGATCCGGACCGGCACGACGACGGTGCGGCCCGAAAGTGCTCTCCCGGTTGCGGGCCTGTGGCTGCTGCTGCCGCTGCCGTGCGCGAACGCCACGACGGGCGGTGCCGCGTCGGGCAGTAGAACCGTGCGGCCAGCCGAACGCGCCCCGGGGGGGCACCTCGATCTCCCGGTTCGCGGGCGGGGGATCGGCGGCGGACGGTGACGCAGAGGGCCGTGCGGGGCGAGCGGCCCGAGCCAGCAGGTCGGTGACCTCTGCGGCGCCGACCTGCGCGAAGTCGTGGTACCAGGAGCCGACCGAGCCGAAGAAGCGTGGTGCTGCAGACAAACCAGCCGGTCGGCCGCCCGGTGCAGACGGATCAGCGTCCGCTCCGGTCCGACCGGCACGGCAAGCCCGGTCCGGACCACGCCCTGACCACGCACGACCCGGCACGCGGCCTCGGCGGTGGCGCCGGTGGCCAGCCCGTCGTCCACCACCACGACCGGTCCGCCTGGCCACGGGGACGGGTGAACGGTTGCGCCAGTAGCGGGCCACCAGGCGTTCCAAGGCGGCCCGCTGCGTCCGCTCCACCGTCCGCTGTCGGGCCGGGCCCAGCCGGGTCAGCTCGATCACGTCGTCTTTGAGCAGGCGCACCCCGTTCCCCCCGACGGCATCGAAAGCCGGCTCGGGCTGCCAGGGCACGCCCAGCTTGCGCACCACCAGGACGTGCAGCGGGGCGTGGAGCTCCCGCGCCACCTCGAAGGCCACGGGCACCCCGTCCCGCGGCTGTCCGAGCGCCACGACGTCCTGGCGGCGCAGGTACTCCAGACGCCGGGCCGGCCGGCGCGCGGCATCCGTACGGTCCTCGAAACGCACGGGCAGTTTCCTCATGCGGACACCGCCCCGATACGGCGGTGAGACCGCCCAGCTCCCGTCCCATCGTCCTCCGGATCCGGGAGACAGGGACGCCGCACCCGGACGGGAACCCTGGCACGGCCGGACGGTGGACTCCGGAGAACGGGCGCTCGTCCGTTCAGCTTGTCCGTCTTCCGGCGTGACTCATCACAGTTCCGCCACGTGGTGACTCCGCCCAGGCCGACGCCGACCACGGCCCCTCCGCCCGGAGGAGAACAACCGCGTGACCATGCTCGCAGAACACATCGACGGCGTCTTAGGAGTCGACACCCACCGCGACGCACCCGCCACAGCCGCCGTCAGCCCCATAGGCGCCGTCCTGGAGACCACCGACGCACCCGCTCTGGTGGGGCCGGCCCGAAGGCGTGCGCAGATCCCGGGGGGATCCGGCTGCCGCGGAGTCCTGGGGCGACGGGTTTCCCGTATCCGCCTCGTGATCGCCGCCTCCTGCCGGTTGATCCGCGGAATGCCGGTGATGTCCGGCACCCCGGATACCCATGAATCCCGGCCCGAGGCAGAACGCGCCGTCATGAGGACATCGACCCCGGACCACGAGCCGGGTCGCGCACGGTTCCGGGTCCGATCGGCCCACGCCGTGCGGGCGGGCGCGGAGCGGGCCGGACCGTGAGAAGCGGAGCATCATCCGAAGAGCTGGGGCCAGTCACCACGTTGAACGCCGGGTAGAGGGGCAACCGCGCTCATGGACCGACCACACCCGACTCGGGATGGGCCGGCCGGTGCTTCCGGTGGCCGACAGGATTCGGCGGGCCCGTCCGACGCGGTGTCAACCGTCGGCGCGGATACCGGAGATCAGCTGCGACTCGAGGTCGGACTGGATCATCAGGTGGGTGCGCCGGACCCGGTCACCGGAGTCCTGCCAGGTGAGCGTGACCCTGGTCCAGCAGTGCCCCGTCCCGCTGTCGTTGTAGACGACCTCCCAGGCGATCGGCGCGCCCTTGGCGCGCAGTACGCCGTCCTTGTGGTGGGCGCTCTCCCACCGCGCCAGGTTCGCGCGCAGGCCGACGGTCAGGTAATGGGCGCGCAGAGCGTTGGCCAGCCCGTTGCGACCGGAGTCGTACAGGACGTCGACGTAGGCGCCGTAGAAATCGGCGACCCGGTCGACGGCGGAGCGCGGACTGCCCTTGCGGGCCGGTGCGGTCGTCGCGGCGACGCTGGCCCCGGCGTCCGTACGGCCGCCGGTCGCGGCCGCAGGCGCCGACGCCGCGAGCGCCAGCACCACGCCGCCCAGCGCGACACGGCGGACGGCACGAGGTGTCATCATGGTCGTTCTCCTCTCCTGCAGCAGCGCAGACTTGTCCTCAACTCCAGTACACCGCAGGCAAGTTGCCGTCATCACGGGCCGACCGGCCCGAGGCGGGGGCCGGTCGGTCACTCTCCGGGACTGGTGGTCAGGCGGTGCCGCAGGGCCAGCGACGCGCAGGTGAGGAGCACCACGGCGAAGCCTGCGAGGACGGCCAGGTCCCGCATGATCGAGGGCAGGTCCCCGTCCCGGGACAGCAGTGTCGTCCACGCGTCGACGGCCCAGGCGTGCGGCACTGCGTGACCTGCCGCACGCAGCCAGCCGGGAACGAGGGCCAGTGGCCACATGCAGCCGCCCAGCATGCCCATCCCGATGCCGAGGGCCGGGCCGATCGCGTGCACCTGCTCCGGCGTGCGGAACACGGCCCCGGCCAGCACCCCGGCGCCGGTACCGACCAGCGCCCACACGGCGACCAGGACCCCGGCGGCGAGCGGATCGCCCCAGGAGACGTCGAAGGCCAACGCCCCGATGCCGATGATCAGCAGGGACTGCAGGACGGCCAGCGCCAGATAGGCGACCGTCTCCCCGAACACCAGGGTGCGGGCGGCGACCGGTGCCGCGAGCGCCCGCGTGTACACACCGGTCCGGCGGGTCTGCACGATTGCCGCACCGCCCGCCAGGGCGTTGATGAACACGAACAGCACCAGCATGGTCGGCGTGCTGTAGCCGTAGCCCAGCGGCAGGTAGTCGCTCCGGCCGTTGACGGTCTCGGCGCGTACGGCGACGGGGGACGAGGCTTGCTCCGCGTTGTGGGCGAGCGCGAGGGCGCCGTCGAAGGAGCCGCCGGTTTCGTCTCGGGCGAAGTGGGCGGCCTGCAGGCGTGCCGCGTGCTCGGCCACCACGGCCGACACCGAGGTCACGGCCGAGTGCCCGGCACTGCCCGACGGCTCCACCAGGATCCGCACGGTGACGGAGTGTCCGGCCCGTACGTCCGCGTCGAGCCCGGAAGGAACGAGGACGACCGCGTCCAGCTCGGCCCGGCGCAGCGCGGTGCGCGCGTCGGTCGCAGCGTCGTAGATGCGGGTCCGTAGCCCTGGCGCGTCCTGGATGTCCGCAGTCAACTCCCGTGCGATCGGGCCCGCTTGAGAGGCCGGGACGAGCCCGATCCGGAACTCGTCGAAGCCGCTGACGGTGACGCCGATGACGACGATGATGGCGACCGGGAGCAGCACCATGAAGAACAGCGCGGTGCGGTCGCGCAGCACACGCGCGAGGGTGGCCCGCGTCACGGCCAGCGCGGTCATGGCGTCCTCCTCAGCCGAAGGAGCAGAGCCGTCACCGCGATCACGGCCGCCGAGAACGCGGCGATGCCGAGCAGCGGCGGGCCGACGGCGTCCCAGCCGCGTACGCCGGTGCCCAGGTCGGTGAACCCGCGCAGGGCCCAGCCGTTGGGCGTGAACAGGGCGAGGCGGCGGATCAGCGGCGTCGTACCGGAGGCGAAGACGAAGTTGCCGCCGAGCAGGACGAGCGCGAAGACCAGGATCGAGGAGAGCCCCTGGGCCTGCTGTTCGGTTCGCACGAGCGCGATGACCAGCGCGGTCAGGCTCACCACGCACACCGCCATGGCCACACTGAGCGCCGCGACCCCGAGCGGGTCGGCCCAGGTGGCGTCGAAGGCGAGCCACGACACCAGCGTCACGGTGGCGAGACCGGCCAGGCTGTAGACGAACGTCGAGACCGACTTGCCGATCAGTAGCGCACCCCGCCCCACGGGTGCCGCGGCGATCCGGTCGAGGGTGCCCTGTTGCTGTTCGATGAAGTAGCCGCGCGCTCCGAAACCGACCGTGAACAGCACGAAGAACATGCCCATGCTGGGCCCGAAGTAGCTGATCACCTTCAGCGGGTCGTCGGGCAGCCCTTGTGCCCGCACCTGTTCCGGCAGCCGCAACAGGGCCGCCTTGGCGGCCAGTCGAGGGATGCCGCTCTGCGGGGCGCCCGCGGACACGGCCGTGACGACCGACAGCCGGTCGGCGTTGACCTGGGCGACGTACGACTCGCTGACGGCCCGGGCGAGCTGCGCCTGCAGGCCGTAGTCGACGCTGTCCAGGACCCGCACCGGCGCGGCGCTGCCGCCGTGCAGCGACTCGGTGAACCCCTTCGGCAGGACGATCGCGGCATGCACGTCGCCCGCGTCCACCGCCCGCCGGGCAGCGGCCTCGGCGTCGTACGACCGCACCTGGACCGTGCCTCGAAGCTCCCGGCTCTTCAGCACCTGGGTGAGCCCGGCGGCGGCCGGACCCCGGTCCAGGTCCACGATGCCGAGGCTCGCGCGGAACTCGTCGTTGTTGTTGAACGCCAGGGCCATCAGAGCGGAGATCAGCACCGGCGCCAGGAACACGATCACCCAGGCGGACCGGTCGCGCAGCCGCTGCCGCAAGTCCTTGGCGGCGATGGCGAGGACGACACGCACGACGGCTCACTCCCTCAGGGCGGTGCCGGTCAGGTGGAGGAAGACCGCCTCCAGGTCGGGCTCGTCGATCTCCACGCTGCGGATGTCGACGGCCTGCTGGTGGGCGAGGTCGAGCAGGTCCGGCAGCAGGCTCCGAGCGTCCTTGACGACCAGCTCGACCACGTCGCCGTGGTCACCGCCGCGGGCGACACCCTCGACACGGGGGAGGCGACGGCAGGTCTCCGCGTACGCCGACAGGCCCCCGACGGCGGTGAGCCGGACCCGGTCGCGCTCGGCCACCAGCCGTACCAATTCGCGCGGGCTGCCCTCGGCGACCAGGCGGCCGCGGTCGATGATGCCGACCCGGTCGCACAGGCGCTCGGCCTCCTCCATGTAGTGCGTGGTGTAGAGAACGGCCATGCCCTCCTCGCCGAACCGGGTGATGCTCTCGAGGATCGCGTGCCGGCTCTGCGGGTCGACGCCCACTGTGGGCTCGTCCAACACCAGCA
The DNA here is from genome assembly GCF_025642155.1 of Streptomyces sp. HUAS 15-9. Taxonomy (NCBI): domain Bacteria; kingdom Bacillati; phylum Actinomycetota; class Actinomycetes; order Kitasatosporales; family Streptomycetaceae; genus Streptomyces; species Streptomyces qianjiangensis. The sequence continues at coordinate 9,053,413 of NZ_CP106798.1, forward strand.
GGGTCGGTGAGTGCACCAGGCCGGCACCGATGTTGAGGCGTCGGCGCATGCCGCCCGACAGCGAGTCGACGCGGTCGCCCGCGCGGGCCACCAGGTCGATGAGGTCCAGCACCTCGTCGACGCGGCGCTCGAGCCGACGGCGCGGCAGCCGGTACAGCCGGCCGAAGAAGCGGAGGTTCTCGCGGACGCTCAGGTCCGGGTAGAGCGCCACGTCCTGCGGGACGAAGCCGATCAGCTGCTTGGCGGGCCCGGCCGCTGTGCCCACGGGACGGTCCGCCACGCACACGGTACCGGCGTCGGGGTGCAACAGCCCGCAGACCATCCGGATCGTGGTCGTCTTGCCGGCGCCGTTGGGGCCGAGTAGCCCGTACGTCTCGCCCGGCGCGATCCGCAGGCTCACGTCGTCGACGGCGATGCGGTCGCCGAACCGCCGGACGAGGTGGGCGCAGTCGAGGACCGGCCGTGCGGTGTCCGGGTTTCGCGGGGGATCGGTCATGTCGTCTCCTCGATGAGCGTGGTCCGCAGGGGCCCTCAGGGTGCGAGGGAGAAGTGGCTCTCCTCCTCCTGCGTGAAGTGCAGGCGCAACACGGTGTGCAGGCCGTACAGGCAGGCCCGCAGGTCGTCGAGCTGCTCCGGCGACAGGGATCCGTCGCGGCCGGCCAATGTCACCTGGGTGGCGATGCGCCGGGCGAGTCGTTCGATCTCCGCGGGCGTGCGGCTCATGGTGGCGGTCGCCTCGGGGCCCCGAGACTCGGGGCGAGCGCGGGATACCACTGGTGTTCCTCGGCGTACTCGTGCGGCAGCAGGCGCTCGGTGAGCAGCCGGTGCACCTCGCCCACCGCGGCGGGGGACCGAGGACCCGCTCCGTCCGACAGGCGGTCTGCGGCGTAGCGCACGGCGTCGAGGACGTCCCACAGGCCGTCGTGTTCCGCGGCGAAGCGGTGGATGAGGGCCTCCGCCGCCCGGCCACCGTGCCGGCCGCACCCCTCGCCGGGCTCCTCCGACATGCGACGAGGAGGTCTCCGACGGCGAATTCGGCCGACGGCACCGTGTGCACCCCGGCGTCGGTGAGCAGCCGTGCGGTGCGGCGCGCGCGCTCCAGCAGGGCCCGCAGATCGCGGGAGGCGCGCCGCTGCGCTGCCGCCTCGAGGGTGCGGCCGGTGGCGAGCATCGGCGCGATGAGTGCTCCGGCCAGGTACTCGCCCACGAGCAGCGTGCCGCCGAGCGCGAGTACCGCGATCAGGCCGACGCCGGCGTGGCAGCGCCGGAGGCCGGCCGGCACCCTGCCGACCGTCGGGCCCACGGCGGCGACCGTGTCGAGATCCCAGCACAGGTCGGCGAGCCCCGGAGCGCCGGCGAGCAGGCCGGAGCCGCCCGCGACGAGTGCGGCCGCTGTCACGGTCAGCAGGACGGGTTCGAGCCTCGGCGCCACGAACAGCGCCGTGGAGAGCCGGCACAGCTGTTTCCCTGCGGTGACAGTGACACGTTTCATGACAAGCCTCGCTCGGGCGGCCGGTGCGGCTCAGTCGTGCGGTACGACGGCGACGGGGCACGGCACGTGGTGCAGGGCCGCGTGCGCGACGGAGCCGAGCTTCCCGGTGAGCGGCGGGGGATGACGGCGTCGGCCCACGATGGTGAGCATGCTGTGCGCGGAGGCCGCAAGGAGAATCTGTGCCGCGGAACCCCGGGCGACGTGGTCCACGACGTCGACGTCGGGGAACTTCGCTTGCCACGGTGCGACTGCGGCGGTGAGCCGCGCGCGTTCGTCCGCCTCGTAGCCCTCGTTGGGACGGCCGGCGTGCGGATGCGTCACCAGCGACGACAGCGGCAGCGCCCGGACCGCGCGCACCCGGGCTCCGCGCAGGTCGGCCGCGGTGAAGGCGAACTCAAGCAGCGGGTCGGCGGCCGGCCCGGATTCCTGGACGCCGACGACGATCTCCTGCCGGTCGGCCGCTGCCGGGTGACCCCAGCCGTCCTCCACGGCGGGATCGTCCGCCCGCACGGTCACGGCGGGGCACCGGGCCAGACCCAGGACGTGCAGGCTGACCGAGCCGAGCAGGAAGCCAGCCATCGTCCCGTGGCCACGGGAACCGACCACCAGCATCGTCGCGCTGTCACCCGCGTCCACGAGGGCCTTCGACGCGGGGTCCGAGACCACTGCCGTGACCAGGGAGAGTCCGCCGTAACGGTGCAGCAGCTCGGCCTCCATCCGCTGCAGCACCCGTCCTCCATAGCACTGCTTACCGAAGGCTTCCTGCGCGATGGGCACGTCGAGCGGCTGGGTGGTCCACGAATGCAGAAGGAGGACGGGCAGGTGGCGATGCACGGCTTCGCCAGCCGCCCACCACGCTGCTGTCACGCTCGCGGGGGAGCCGTCGAATCCGACGACGACAGGTCCGGCCATGGCGCACCTCCGGTCTCGGCGCGACGGATGCCGCGCAAGTGCCTCCCACCTCCAGGCTGGACGTCGCACGACCAACGGGGGAGGGCCTGACGGTGCGCAGTTGAGGCCCGCATGGCCCACTGCGGCCTGATGCCGTCCGACGCACGCCGGCTTTCGAAGGTGAGGTGGGGCCGCCCGGCCGATGCGCCGGGCACGGTCCCCGCCGCGCGATGTCGCCGTGGACCCGCGGCCGTTGGAGCGGGGCCGGAGGGGGCAGCGGAGCCCGCCCTCGCCCGAGAGGCCGGACCCCGGAAGGCCGCAGACGGGAGGGTTGCCCTCAACGGTCCGGTTGTGGTGGGAGTCGACGGTTCGGCGGCGAGGCTGGTCGCGGTGGATACCACGGCACTTGAGGCCGAGCGACGCGGAACGGGACTGCGGCTGGCGCACGCCCTCGCGTGGCCGTCTGCGCACGTTCCGCCCGGCGTGCCGCCCTGGGACCCGGACGGCTCGGCCCTGCGCACCATCGTGAACGGCCCCCTGACAAGGTCGCGATCGTGCGGGCGCTGTACAGCCGCGGGCACATCGTCGCCATGACCGGCGACGGCGTGAACGACGCGGCGGCGCTGCGAGCCGCCCACATCGGGGTGGCCATGGGCCGCACCGGCACGGACGTGGCCAAGGAAGCCGCCGACATGGTCCTCACCGACGGCGACTTCTCCACGATCGTCCGTGCCGTCTACGCGAACATCGTCAAGTTCGTCCGCTTCCAGCTGGCCACCAACATTGGTGCTATCCCCACCCTGTTGGGAGCCTCACTCGCCGGGCTCCCCGCCCCGCTGACGGCGGCCCAGCTGCTGTGGATCAACATCATCATGGATGGTCCGCCCGCGATGGCCCTGGCCGTCGACCCCGCCCGCGACGACGTCCTGCGGCACCCGCCGCGCGACCCGGGCGAGCGCATTGCGGACGCCCGGAGGCTGTCCGCCATCGGCCGGGCCGGCGCGGTCATGGCCGTAGGAACCGTCACCCTGCTGGCCCTGGCCCGGCCGCGTGTCGGCGCGGACACCGCCCTGACCATGGCGTTCACCATGTTCGTCCTGTACCAGCTGTTCGACTCGCTGGGCGCCCGCGCGGACGACGGCCCGCCGCTGGGACGCGACCAGCTGCGCAACCGGACGCTGTGGCTGTGCCTGGCCGGGGTACTGGCCGTGCGGGTCGCCGCCGTCCACCTGCCCTGGGCACGCAGCGTTTTCGGGACCGTGCCGCTCGATGCGACGCAGTGGCCAGTGAACCCGGGCACCGCGTCCACGGTGCTGCTCGCCGAGCTGGCCGTGCGCGCCGTGCATGCGGCCCTACGCGGTCGGGCCGTGGGGCCGAGCGGACGGTAGAACAGCAAGAGGTCCCACGGCGCGGTGTGTGTCGACGTGCGGGTCGGTCGCCCTTCTCGGGTTGTTCGAGGTGTGTGGCGAGTACGGCGGCTTGTACGCGGCGTTGGACGCCGACTTTGGCCAGTAGTCGGGAGATGTGCTTCTTGACGGCTTCTCCGAGAGGTAGAGCTGTTCGCCGATCCCGCGGTTGGTGAGTCCGTCGCCGATGAGGGCGAGGATTTCGCGTTCGCGGGGGGACAGGCCGGCGAGTTCGGGGGCGATGTCGGGGTTTCGGTGGTCTCGGTGCGCAGAGAGCGCATGAGGCGGGCCGTGGTCGCGGGGTCGAGCGCGGAAGGCAAGCATGGGCACCGACATGGCGCGGGCCCGGGGGGCGTGGAACCGGCCCGAGCTGAACGCCCGCGCGCTGCTGGCCGCCTATCGGGCCAGCCCCGGCGAGGTCCGCGACCGGCCGAGCTCGCCGGTCGGCATCCGCTCACCAGCGGGGTGCGCGACTGCAGGCCTCCGTGGCGCTGCCCCAGCCTTGACATGATGTCTTCAGACGCCACCAGGGCCTATTCGGACAGCAGCGTATCGGCGAGCGGGAACTCGTCTGTCCCGTAGTCCGGCGGCCGAGTCGCCCTGCGCTAATGGCGCCATCATGCGCCATGGTCACCGTCACTGCAGATCAGTGAACACTCCGCCGTCCTGGAACTGTGGCCCCGCCCGACGGCTGCGCAGAAAATAGGTTGAATGAAACAATTTATTTACTTATATCTATTGATTTCGAAAAATCCTGCATACTGGACCACATGTCGTATGCCACATGCGGGTAGGAGTGATCCGGTTGACGGTCGGCTGGGATGAGAGCCGCGGCCTCCTTGACGCCTACGAGCGGTTTCTGGCGGGTGAGCGGGTCGAGGACGTGGGAGAAGCCGTCAGGACCCCGATCCTGGCCTCCTGGCAGCGGTGCAGGTCGCTGGGGCTCGTCCCCGACCGGCTCTTCCTCAGCCGTCGTCAGGACATGGACCCGGACGGGCGGCTGTTGAGCGCCGCGGCACCGGTCCTCGACCGGCTGGCGGTCGCGCTGGACGGACCACCGGTGAGCGTGATCCTCACGGACGCCCAGGCGCATGTGCTGTCGCGCCGGGCCGGCGATGCGGAGCTGAACAGGTACCTCGACGCCGCGCACATCTTCCAGGGCATCGGCTTCCCCGAGTCCATCGCGGGCACCAATGCCGTCGGTACCGCGCTGGCCGAACGTCGTCCGGTCTATGTTCTGGGCCGCGAGCACTTTGCGGACTGTATGCGGCTGCTCGCCTGTGCCGGCGCACCCATCCGTGATCCGCTCAGCGGCTGCGTCGAAGGGGTATTGGATCTCACGTGCTTCCGAAAGCATTCCGATCCCGTGCTGCTGCCCCTCGTGAAACAGGCCGCCGGCGAGATCGAGCAGCGGCTGCTCGAACAGGCCTCACAGCGTGAGCGTGAACTGCTGGCCGAGTTCCTGCGCACCCGGCGGGCCGCCGGAGCGCCCGCCGGACCGCTCGGTGGGCCTACGGAGGGACCGGCGGCCGCGGGCTTGATCGACCCCATCGATCAGGCCGTCCTTCGGGAGAAGGCGCAGGAGCTGATCGCCTCCCCGTACAAGACGGCCACCGAGGTGAATCTGTCCGGCGGCCGGACCGCCGTGTTGCTGTGCCGCGAGGTGTGTGCGCCCTCCGGCGAGGCTGGGATCGCCGTGGAAGTCGCCGTACTCTCTGGCCCTCAGTGCCGTATACCCATGCCCGCAGGACCCGAGGGTTCCGGCGCGGGCTCGCTGGTGGCCGAGGCACCGACGCCGTCGGCGGCGGTCGCGGCTTCCCCTCATCCCACCGGAGCGCGAGCCGCGGCCGCCGCCCCCACAGTCCCGGCCGCACCCACGGCTCCGGCCGCACCGAGCGAGCCGGTTCCCCACACACACGCGGGGCTGTTGCTCCTGGGCGAGCCGGGAGTCGGACGGCTCGCCCTCCTCGCCCGCAAGCGGCTGGAACTGCTGTACGACGCCAGCGTGAGCATCGGCCGGACCCTCGACGTGACCCGTACGGCAGAGGAGCTCGTGGAGACGGTGGTGCCGCGGTTCGCCGACTTCGTCGCCGTCGACCTGCCCGAATCGGTCCTGCGTGGCGAGGAGCACGCCGATCTCGGCGAGGGCCTGCGGCGGGTGGCGCTCGGGGCGGTACGCGAGGGCTCGCGCCTCTACGCCGTCGGCGAGAAGGTCAGCTGGCTCCCGGCCTCACCGCAGGCGCGCTGCCTGGAGACCGGGCATCCGGTGCTGGAGCCGGATCTGAGCCGGGCCGTCGACTGGATGGCCAACGACCCGGGGCGCAGCCGGAAGGTCCTCGCGTCCGGAGTCCATTCCCTGATCACCGTGCCGATGCGGGACCGCGGAGTCACCCTCGGTGTGGTCAGCTTCTACCGTGCCGAGAACTTCGCCGCCTTCGAGGACGACGACCTGTGGCTGGCCGACGAACTGGTCTCGCGGGCCGCGGTCTGCATCGACAACGCCCGCCGCTTCACCCGCGAGCACACCATGGCACTGGCGGTGCAGCACAGCCTCCTCCCGCGGGGTCTGCCCGTTCAGAACGCCGTCGAGGTCGCGTACCGCTACCTGCCCGCGCAGGCCGCGGTGGGCGGCGACTGGTTCGACATCATCCCGCTGTCCGGCAGCCGGGTGGCTCTCGTTGTCGGTGACGTCGTCGGCCATGGCGTCCATGCCGCCACCACCATGGGTCGGCTTCGCATCGCCGTACACAACTTCTCCGCCCTCGACCTGCCCCCCGAGGAACTCCTCACCCACCTCGACGACCTGGTCGGCCGCCTGGACGCCGACAGCGGCGGGAACGACGGGATCATCGGCGCCACCTGCCTGTACGCGGTGTACGACCCGGTGTCCCGGCGCTGCACGTTCGCCTGCGCCGGCCACCCCCCGCCCGCACTCGTGCTGCCCGACGGCACCGTCGACTTCGTCGACGTACCCACCGGCCCGCCGCTGGGTCTCGGCGGACTGCCCTTCGAGCCCTACGAGATCGAGGTGCCCGAGGACAGCCGGATCGTGCTCTACACCGATGGACTCATCGAGCAACGCGGCCAGGACCTCGACACCGGGCTCAGGCGGCTGCGCCGGACGCTCGCCGCCCCCCGGCCGTTCACCGATTCTCCGGAGGAGACCTGCCGGGCCGTCCTGGACGCCCTGCTCCCCGCCCGTCCCAGCGATGACATCGCGCTGCTCGTCGCCCGTACGCGCGCTCTCGACGCCGGACGGACGGCGCACTGGGACGTGTCGGCCGACCCGGCCGAGGTCCCGCGGGTCCGCGCGGCGGTCACCGGGCAACTGGAGAAGTGGGACCTCATCGAGCAGGCACCCACCACCGAGCTGATCGTCAGCGAGCTGGTCACCAACGCCATCCGGTACGGCGGTGCCCCCATCCGGCTGCGGCTGATCCGCGATCACACGCTGATCTGCGAGGTGACGGACGGCAGCAGCACATCCCCGCGCTTGCGGCGGGCCCGCACGACGGACGAGGGCGGACGCGGCCTCTTCCTCGTGGCCCAGCTCGCGGAACGATGGGGTACTCGCTACACACCCGACGGCAAGGTCATCTGGACCGAGCAGCCGCTGCCTCCCGACGGCTCGGGCGGTCCTGATGGTTCGGACGGCTCCGACTAGTAGGGCTTGGTCATCTTGCTATCGGCGTGGGTATGTCGCGGCGGCAGGTGGGGCAGGCGCCGGCCCAGAGGGCGAGGAGTGTCTGCAGTTCTCGGACGACCTGGTAGAGGCTCAGGCCGCCGCTGTGTCTTTTGGGGCGCGAGCCATGCGCCTGAGGGTGCAGAAGGCATGGGCGGCGGATACGAGGGTGACATGGTGGTGCCAGCCGCCCCAGGTGCGGCCCTCGAAGTGGGCCAGTCCCAGGGCCTGTTTCATCTCCCGGTAGTCGTGCTCGATGCGCCAGCGCAGCTTCGTCAGCCGCACCAGGGTGGCCAGTGGCATTCCGGAGGGCAGGCTGGACAGCCAGAACTGCACCGGCTCGCTCTCGGTGGCGGGCCATTCGGCCAGCAGCCAGCGTTCGGGCAGCTCCGGAGTGTCGGTCGCGGTGCGGACGCCGCGTCCGGCGGGTCGCACGCGCAGGGCCACGAACCGCGAGTACATGCGCTTGAAGCCGGTTCGGCCCGTGCCCGGCCGGGAGCCTTCCCGCCAGGAAACCGGCCGTGCAGCCGCCCGGCCGGCCGCGATGACCAGGTCTTTCATGGTCTGCGGCGGGTCCGGGTATCGCATTTTCGGCGGCCGTCCCGTGCCCGCGTAGGGGGGCTGGACGGGCCGGGCGTCGGCCGGATGGGCGGTGTGGCGGCAGGAGATCCCGACCGCATAGGGCAGGCTGCGTTCCTCCAGCCCCAGACGGAAGGCGGCGGCATCGCCGTATCCGGCATCCGCCACGACCAAGGGGACATCGATACCCCACGACCGGGTTTCGTCGATCATGTCCAGGGCCAGCTGCCACTTCTCCACATGCCCCACCTGGGCGGGGATGCCGCAACGGCCGCGGCGGGCGACCTTGGCCGCATCCGCCTGTCCAGAGGCCGGATCCCATGAAGCGGGCACGAACAGCCGCCAGTTCACTGCGGCCGAGGCCTGCTCACGGGCCAGGTGCAGCGACACTCCCACCTGGCAGTTGGTGACCTTGCCCGCGGTGCCGGTGTACTGCCGCGACACACACGCGGACGCGTCCCCGTCCTTGAGGAAGCCGGTGTCGTCAACGATCAGCGCCTCCGGACCGATCGCCTCGTGCATCCTCCAGGCCAGCCGGGCCCGCACATGGGCCGCATCCCACGGGCTGGAGGTGATGAAGTGCGCCAGCGCCTGCCGGTTGCCGTCCTCGCCGAGGCGGGCTGCCATCGGCTCCACCGACTTACGCCGCCCGTCCAGCAGCAGCCCTCGCACATACGCCTGTCCCCACCGCCGCTGGTCCGCACGGAAGAACCCGTCGAACAACTCCGCCGCGAACGCCTCCAGGTCCCCCCGGGCCTCGGTCATCTCCTCAGGTGTCACACCACGACAACGCCACCCACGAGGCAACAGACACGCCACTCAGGAGTGAAGATGACCAAGCCCTACTAGTGCTGGATTCCGCTTTTGGTGGGTATAACTGCTGGTAGCGGGGCGGTTGCGGGTACTCGGGGGCGGGTGCTACCTCGATGCCCAGGTCCCGGGCCGCGGCGACCAGCGTGTCCAAGGTCCACTCCGAGGGCCCTGACTCGTTGGCGGCCCACATCTCGTTCGCCGGCTGTAAGCGCCTGGTGGGTGGTGCGGGTCTGCCCCACTGACGTGTTCGGCAGAGCCCAGCGATGATCGCGTCCGCAGTTCCGGGGGAGAGAAACCGCGTGACAAAGCCGTGTCAGTGGCACTGTGCCCTTGAGTGACCACCAGCCGGAGTGTTCCCCTGGTGATGGCGCGGGACTACAGGTGTGACTCCAGCGCGGCGTACACCTTCTGCCAGGCGTCGGCGCCGGCCTGCGGGTCGTAGTCGGCCGGGCGGTCGGCGCAGGCGAAGCCGTGGCGGGCACCCGGGTAGGTCACCAGTTCGTGCCGCACCTGGGCCTTGGTGAGTTGCTGTTCGGCCTGTTCCCACTCCTCGGCCGGAATGATGTGGTCCAGCTCGCCGCGAAAGCCCAGCACGAAGGCGCCGCCGGCGGCGATCCGCTCGCTGGTCTCCAGCGGTGGCACGGGACCGACCAGCGGGAAGCCGCTGTTCAGCAGCCACCCGGGGTAGAAGACCGCGGCCAACTCGAAGCTCAGCTCTGTCGCCGTCCGCATCGCGATGTGGCCGCCCATGCTCAGGCCGAGGAACGCCACGCCCCGCTTTCCGGCTTCGGCGCGCGCCGCCGCCAGCGCCGCGGATCCATCAGCCACCAGCTCGTCCCGGTCCAGCGCGCGCATCAGCACCAGGCCGTCCTCGCGCTCCTCGGCGGAGTAACCGAGTCCGGTGCGGCGGGCATTGCGCCAGTAGTAGTCGGGCGCCAGCGCAGCGTACCCGGCCGCCGCCAACTCCGCGCAGGTCCCGCGGACGTAGGCGTTGACTCCATACAGCTCGGAGCAAACCACCACGGCGCCCCGCACCTCACCCGCCGGGCGGTGCACGTACGCCTCGATGCCGCCTGCCTCGCCGAGTGTCTCCCACTGACCAAGCATCACTACCCCCGTGTCTCGATCGTTGAAGCTCAGCCAACTCTACTGGCCGACAACGGCTTTCACTTCGACATTCTTCGGTACTGCGTCACCGGTGCCTCGGCCGACGAGGTGGTCGTGCACGTCCCGGTCCGGCGGTTGGGCGAGGCTCATCCTGCTGCTCTTCCACGTCATCGGGGTCGTGGTGGGCGTGCTGTCCCCGCTGCCGGCCTTAGATCGCGATCTTCGTAGTGCGCGGCCGGCCGGATGTCTCTCGTCCTGGGTTGGTCCGATTGGTCGGATCTGACGGTGGGTCGCGCCGGGACGTTCCGGGCGGCAGCAGAGCCGAGGTTATGAATGCGGCACCTGACCATCCATGAACATCAACCCAGGAGCCACACGATGCGCCCCATCAGGGCAGCCTGTCTCGGCACGGCCACCGCGCTGGTCACCCTTCTCGCCTGCGCCCCTGTCGCGGCCGCCGCGACGGACACCGATTTCGCCCCCGGCAAGGGCGGAGACCGAGTCATCACACTCATCGGCCATCTCGCGCAGCAGACGCGCTTCCCCGTCAACCCCGGCGGCAGCCCCGCCCAGGGCGATCGGACCGTCTTCCGCTCGGACCTCTTCGACGAGCACGGCAACCAGGTCGGCGACACCGGCGGCACCTGCACCACCACCCGGGTCGACAACGGCGGAGCGGAGGAGTGCGTTGTGAACTACAACCTTCCGGGCGGCCAACTCACCGTGCAGGGGATGGTCTTCGGTATTCTCAACCCTGGCCCTCCCCCTTCGTTCGACAACGCGATCACCGGCGGCACGGGGGCATTCGACCGGGCCCGTGGCTGGGTCCACGCCGACACGATCGGTACGGGCACGAGGCGCTTCACGATCGACCTCGACCGCTGACTGACCCTGCCCCGCCCGGTGAGAAGGCTGGGCCGTCCACGGCACGGCCCACCGGATCGATTGGTCCCATTGGCGACGTCGCAACCAGGCTCGATCCCAGGCCATCCACCATCAGCGCCAAGCGGCCCAGGCATGAAGGTCGCGATCTACAGCTGGAGTATTGGGACAGCCCCCGAACCCAGGTGAGCTCGGCGCATGGTGAACCCGCCAATTGAAGCGCTCAGTCATGCTACGGATGCTGTTTCGACGTGATGGTGAATGTCATGCCGACGGGGCCTGGGTCGCGGTGACATCCGAACCGACCTCGAAACGGTATCCGGTCGACCGGTTCGCGCGCAGCGTGGGTCCCGGGGTTCAGCCAGAGCTCCCGGAGCCCGAGTGCACGACCGGGTAGCTGACGCCCAGGGGCCGGGCAGGGGGCCGGGCGTGACGGGGGGCGGGGGGTGCCTCTATGTCCTTCGTCAAGGCTGAGTGGTCATGTGGTGGCTGCTTCGGAGCTGCGTGGTTCGTAGAAGGTGCCGTCGCGGAGCATCGCGAAGAGCACGCTGATGCGGTGGCGGGCGAGGCGGAGGAGGGCCTGGGTGTGGGTCTTGCCCCGATCACGGCATTTGTCGTAGTAGGTGCGGGAGGCGGGATCATGCAGGGCGGCGAACGCCGAGAGGAACATGGCCCGTTTGAGCTGCCGGTTTCCGCTTCTGGGTGCGTGTTCGCCGTGGATCGAGGTTCCCGACGATTTGGTGGCGGGGGCGAGTCCGGCGTAGGAGGCGAGGTGGGCGGCGCTGGGGAAGCTGGTGCCGTCGCCGACGGTGACCAGCAGGACTGCGGCGGTCCTGACCGCGACCCCCGGCATCGAGACATCCGATGCGGAAGAACTGTCAAGCGGCATCCGCTAGTTGAGTGTCTGATGGGGCGGCGAAGGCCACCGTTTCGCTGTAGTGGACGCGGTGGGTGAGGCAGTGGTGGAGGCAGCCGAGCATGCGGTTGAAAAGGTTGCGCTGAGCGGCGGTGTGGCGGTCTCCGGCCTTGCGGCGGCGGTCGTAGTGGGCTCTGGCGCCGTCTGAGTGGGCCATGGCGGCGAAGGCCCACACGTAGCCGACACCGGCCAGTCGCTGGTTCTTGACCCGGCGGGCAAGGACGGCCACGCTCTTGCCGGAGGCCCTGGTGATCGGGGCCGAACCGGCGTAAGCCTTGAGGCTTTTCGCGTCGGCGAAGCGGGATCGGTCGTCGCCGATCTCGGCGAACACCCGGGCGCCGCTGAGCGCGCTGAGCCCTGGGAAGCCGGTGATGATCTCGGCGTCCGGGTGCTGCTTAAAAGACTCCATCGCGGCCTCGGCGAGGTCGTCGGCGCTGGCGCAGGCGGCATCCAGCTGCCGCAGCAGGGCGAGGGTCTGGCGGCCCATGGCCTCTTCGACCAGCGGGAGCTGGCGCATCTGCGGGGCGCGCAGCGCGGTCTGGAGACGCTCTGCCTCTGCATCGATGGTGTTCTTGCGACCGGCCTTCTTCAGCAACGACCGCAACTGGGCGCGGGTCAGCTGGGCGGCCTGGCCGGGGTGGGGGCGGCCGCAAGCAGGACGCGGGCGATGGGGTGGCAGACGCCCTCGCGGCGCACGCCGACGGAGGCGAGGAAGCCGGGGAAGTACGCGCGGAGGTGCGAGGTGAGCTTGTTGGCGGCCTGGGTGCGGTCCCACACGGCGTCCTGCTGAGCGCGGGCGAGGACCGCGATTGCCTGGGCGAGCTCGGAGTCGGCCGGCAGCTGGCGGTGGGCGGCGGCGTCGGTGCGCAGGATGTTCGCGAGTACCACGGCGTCGAGGTGGTCGGACTTCTTGCGGGAGACCGCATGCCGGTCGCGGTAGCGTGCTGCGGCCAGCGGGTTGATCGCGTAGATGGGGCGGCCGGTCGCGCGCAGGCAGGCGACCAGCAGCCCGCGGGAGGTCTCGATGGCCACCGGAATGGGAGCTTCGGCGCTGTCGCCGTGCTCGGTAAGCATCTGCAGGAGGTGGGCCAGGCCGTCGGCGTTGTCGTCGATACGGGCCTTGTCCAGTAAGGATCCGGCGTTGTCGACCAGGACGACGTCGTGGTGGTCGCTGGCCCAGTCGATGCCGCAGAACACGCTCAATACGGTTCACGTCCTCTCGGGTGAGTCGCGTATTTTGGCTGGTCACAGCCGTGCGGGGCACGCGTCTCCCTAATGGCAGGGCTCGATGGCCCGTCATCCGATTAGCCGTTCGTGACCCCAGCGACCTGCAGGGTCCTCAGTCTTGAGAAGAGCTCGATGGCTCCTGAACAGGTCAGAGGTGATCCCTGCGAGCGGCTCGGACCATGAACGTCAACGGTCTGATCATGTGATCGGTCACGTTGCCGACCACGAGCGCCAGCACCCGCCGGTCTTTTTCAGGGGCTCAAGCCCGGATCAACGGAGGGCATCGTGCTGACGCCGGTGTCCGGCAACGTGACCGGGACGGCGGGAGAAGCGGCGGCTCGACTCTGCATTCAAGGGGTCCTGGCCCCGGGAACCCACGACGAGTACAACCCGTCCCTCCCGCCATCGATCGGAGTCAGAACCATCGAGCCACTCTCGATTTCAGGGTTCATCCACCTGGGTCAGGACGAGGCTTCTCCGGCTCCAACTGCTGCCCATTAGGTCAGGACCTGGGAAAGAGGGTGGTCCTCCAGCAGGGCTTTGATCTGGGCTTCCAGAGCCCGACGTTGTTCGTGGACGGCGGCCAGGGACCGGGCCAGGGAGGGGATGACGACGTCGAGGGTGCCGGTCCCCGGAACGACGACGGTCTGTTCGTCGAGCGCGTCGAAGATGTCGTCGATCAGGCGAGCGGCCATGCGAGGGGCCTTGGGCCGGATCACTTCGATGAGCCTGCGGCGGCGGCTTTCCGCAGGGCAGCCGGGGATCCGTAGCGTTCCAGCAGCCAGGTGGCGGCGGGGTGGTCCAGCCGGGGGCCGAGGACGCGTTCCAGCGAGGGGTGGAACTGGGTGAGCAGGCCGCGTATCCGGTTACTGGTGCGGGTGGCCTCAGCCGCGAGGTCCTGGTCGAAGCCGACCAGCACGGTCAGTTCGGCGGTGATCTCGTCGGTGAGCTCGAGCGAGCGCAGGGTGTGTGGCATGGTGCGGGCGGCGTCCGCGATGACCGCGGCGTCCTTCGCGTCGGTCTTCGCTTCGCCCGGGTAGAGATCGGCGATCCGCCGCATCGCGAGTCCGGGCAGGTAGGCGACCTTGCAGCGGCGTCGCGGGCGACGGTGAGCGGGAGGGCGCCGATGGAGGCGGGCTGGTCGACGATGACGAGCACGGTGCCGAACTTGGCGGCCAGTTTGTCGAAGACGGCCCGCAGCTTCGGCTCGCTGTTGGGCAGCTGCTTGTCGAAGACCTTCTTGTCGGCCGGGGTGAGCCCGTGGCCGTGGTGAGCGGTCTTGCCGACGTCCAGGCCGAGGAAGACGCCCACATCGCCGATGTCGAACATCGTGCTCCCAACTGCTTCGGTGCGGTGCTGGCCGGGGAGTCGGCGCCGTACGCGCGCATCCACGTTATGCAGACCTGCCGCCTGCAAGCGGCCGGGCATTGCGCCAGGCCAGGCGGTAGTCGGACCTCTCATCAGCGTCTCCAACGGCACCCCTCGGGCCCGGTGACACCACCCCCCAGGTCATCCGTTCGACAGGGGGGAACAGTCATGCCGGGCCCGGAGGCCAGCGGCCCTCTTGCAGGACCGCGAAGAACATAACGGGGGAGCGGACGGCCTGATCGAGGAGCGAGGGCGGTAGTTGGGACGTTGATGTGGACGCAGGGAATCGGAAGTGACTGCCTCGGGCCCATCCTGTCGACGCCGGCCAGTGGGAGGCCAACTGCGCGTGATCAGTGTCCTGCAGGCGAGGTCCTGACTCTGCTCTGGTTCGCCGCCGTGCAGCATTGCCACTGCTCGCCGGACGTGGGGTCATGGCCGTGGTGATCCGCGGTTGTCCGCGGTATGCGGCACAGCTTTCCTCCCCCGCTTCCCCTGTGGCTGCCCGGGGTGCGAGGTCATCGTGAAGGGCGGGGGCGGCCGACAAGCGCGGCAAAGATCCGTGCCGCCTGGACGGCGGATGCGGCCAGCACGAGTCCGCTGATCAGGACGCGCAGAGCCGCGCCCGGTCCCGGGGATGCGCGCAGCCCCTCGTACAGGACGCCCGACGCGCATACCGCCGTGGCGGTGAGGGCCCAGAACCAGCGTCGGGCGCGCCTCGGGGCGGCGGCGCTCATCAGTGGCCCTTCGGGTTGGCGATCCAGACCTTGACGGTGATCGCGGCGAGCGCCAGCAGCAGGACGGTGGCCGCTCCGAGGGCGAGTTTGCGCTCGCGCCATCTCCGTCTCGGGCTGCGGTCCAGGAACGGCACGAGGAAGATCAGCCCGAAGACGCCCGCGATGACCCATGCGATGGAGGCGACTCCGAACCATTCCTCCATAGGGAAGAACCACCAGAACATCCACAGCGGGCGGGTGATCTCGATACCCTCGACAGGGGTGGGCCCGACCACGGGCGGCAGCAGCACGCCCAGCAGCGACAGCACCCCGAGCAGGACGAGCCCGAAGGCGGCCACACGCCTGAGGTGGGTGGTGAACGGCTCGGACGGCTCGAGGGCGGAAGCCGGGATCTCGGGATGCGAGGAGATTCTGTGCCGCTTGATCAGCAGGGCGTGCCATACGAAGAGCAGCAGGATCAGGCCGGGGACGATCACCACATGGGCGTTGAACAGGCGCAGCAGGATGGACACCCGACTGGTCAGTTCATCGGTGAACCAGATGCCGGCCCCGCCGAGGAGTTCGGCCACCTCAAGGTTGTGGACCATGGCCTCGTACCCCTCCTGGTCCCATTTCAGGACCGTGCCGGTGAACACCGCGAGGAACGTGAGCAGGAACATCGCCGCACCGACGACCCAGTTGCCCTCGCGGGGTTTCTTGTACGAGGCGTGGAAGAACACGCGCAGCAGGTGGAGCAGGGCCAGGACGAACATCGCCTGCGCCGCCCAGAAGTGCAGGCCACGGGTGAAGCCGCCCAGCCACACATCGGTCACCAGGTCGCGTACGGACTGGTTCGCGTCCTCCGGGATCGGTGCGTAGAACTGCGTGATGTAGATTCCGGTGACCAGCAGGATCACGAAGGCCACCGCTGTGATGCCGCCCAGGCTCCACGCCAGGTTGTTCGCGTGCTCGGGCACCGGATAGGTCAGCGCCTTGATGCCCATGCGTTCGTCGATCGCGTCGACGGCGCGATGGAACCACCCGCGGTGGCCCGGTGCCGCCCTGGCCCGGGGCGCCGGGGTCGGTGAGGCCGACGTCATCGTTTCCTGTCCTCCCCGTCTTTTTCCGCGGCGGTGCGGCGCTTCAGTTCCCGGATGCTGTAGCGGGGGCGCAGCCGGACGGACAGCCACAGCCCGACCGCGATGGCGAGGAGGGACAGCGCGAACAGGGCGGCATCGCCCGAATCGGCGATGCCGCGGGCCGGCCGGAATTCATCCAGCACCACGCTCGTCCCGGTCTCGGTACCCGTGACCAGGTGCCCGGCTTTCGGAGCGGACGGCAGCTTGCCGTCCAGTGAACGCAGCAGCAGCCCGTGGGCCTCCCGGAGGGAGGCTTCTTCGGGGCCCGGCCGCTCGACCACGTCGAGGGCCTGGCGGACGATGTTCAGGTCGACGCCCTCCTTGTGCGGGGCCTCCAGGGCGTCTTCGATGCGCTCGGACACCTGCTCCTTGTGGGCGTCGTTGGCGATCAGCGCGATGGCCTGCTCGACCAGCACCGCCGACTCGTCGCTCTCCCCGCCATGCGCTTGGGCCACGCCCGGAAGGAGCAGCGGGACGAGGGCCGCGACCGGAAGCGCCGCAGGAGTCCGGGCAGCGACGCGTACCAGCACCCGCGGGCCGGGTGAGTACCTGCGCACGGCGATCGCCCTCCATGGCTCCTGAGGACGTGGCACCGCTTTGACCAGCACGTGCCGAGTATGGGACGGCCCGTGAGGATTCCCGGTCACTGACCCGCCGCGCCCTCAGCTTGTTCACCCCCATGGAGGGCGGCCGCAGCCTCGGCCACCGGGATGGGAAGACGACCTCCTGAGCCTGCGCCGGACGGGCAGACGGTGACGGCTTTCGCGTGGGGACCGCGGGGTGGTCACCTGTCCTCGTTCACGCGATGTCGAGCACTTCTTCCACCGGTCGGCGAGGGGTCGCACGGACTGGGGGGCCGTATCCGAGGCGCAGCACCATCTGCACATGTCCGATGGCCGTGGTGGGGTCGCGCGCGAGCCAGCGCAGATCGGTCCACTCCAGGGCGTGGGAGGTGAGAGAGGTGGACAGCCCGTGCACGGTGGCCAGGAGCAGGACGCGTTCCATCGCCTGCCCCGCGCGCAGCCAGTCCTCCATCCCGTCGCCCGCCGTGCCCAGCAGGGCCAGCTGAGGGGTCCGTTCGAATGTGGCCATCCTGCGCCCGGAGACGGGGCGGCGGCCTGCGAGATCGCGTACCGGAGCCTCGCCGTCCCGTTTGCGGGGCCCGAACGCGTACTCCGGGATCCCGTCCGTGGCCGCACCGGCGTCCTCGGCTCCGATGCGGGTCCAGCGGGCCAGTTCCTCGGCGCGTCCGGCATCGACGGCATCGTGCCCCTCGGCGTCGTGGACCAGCTCCAGCAGCGTCTGCACATGCCAGGGCCCGGGGAAGACCAGGTGCGCTCCTTCCAGCTCCGCGCCGTGGCGGAGAGCGGCCTGCACCTCGGGGGGTACCTCCGTCTCGGTGAACGGCTCACGGCTGGTGTGCCGGCGGTGGACGGCGGGATACAGCTCGGCCAGACCACGGTCGGAGCGGACCGGGTCCGTCAGCTGCACCGTTGCCAGCAGGTACGGATCTTCGGGATCCGGCAGCAGTTCGACGGCCGGCTCCCAACCTGCGTGTACGGCGGCGACCCGCAGGTTGAACAGGGCAGCGCCACAGCCCAGACACAGTGCGCGGTTGTCCGGATCGGAGCGCGGCATCGTACGGGTGAGATCCGCACACAGATGGAACGCGCCGCCGTCACGAAGGAACCGGAACCGCCACGGCTGCGCGTTGTACATGGACGGAGCGGCTGTGGCGTCCTTCACGAGCGCCGTCACGGCCTCGGTGTCGAGCCGTTGCACCAGCACCGAAGACCTCCCTCAGCAGGTCCCTTCTTCCCTCCCACTATTCCACTGCCCAGGAGGACACGCCGGAGACGATGGCTCCGTCCTGCGTGCGGCCACGCATCGACCTGTCGCAGTCACACCCCCAGGGGTATTTCTGACTGGTCCGGCAGCCTTCACAGGCGCAGGGTGCGGCGCAAGGTGTCGGTCGTTCTGCGAACCGCTCCTCGGCTACCCCTGCCAGGCAGGGGCTGAACGGCCCACCGGCCCTGGACCGTCCGGCCCCAGACCGCCACGTCACGCAGAGGGACGATGCAGGTGAAGACAGGAAAGTACCTGCGCCTGCGCCCTCAACAGCCCACACGAACACACCCACACCTCTGCCGCACCCCCGCCCCCCGAGGACATCCTTCGTGAGCGGCTGGCCCGGGGGAGATCGACGAGGAAGTACCGGCGCCGCCTGACCACGCTGCACACGGTCCTCTCACCAAGACTGAAACCGGGCCGCCCCGGTCGCGGCCCACAGCCCCTCCGCTGAAGGAGGCGCGTGATGAACGACAAGCGCAACTACGGCATGTACGCCCTCGCCGCCGCGATCGTCGTCGTCGGCGCACTGATCGTCGGCGCGTCCGTGGAAAGCCTGGTCTGGCTCGCCCTCGTCGCTGCCTGCCCGCTGATGATGTTCTTCATGATGCGCAGCATGCACGGCCAGGGCACGGACAGCGGACACGATCAGCACCGTGACGACCGGCACGAGGGCCCGCTGCACAAGCACGACCACCACACCGGGCCCGGGCGGGCCTGACCTGCCCGGCCCGGGCAGAGGGTGAGTGCCATGGCCGCCGTGATCGCATCGCCGGCCGGGGCGCTGATCCTGGCGGGCATCGCCTACGACATCGCCCGCCTGATCACCCCCGACGAACCCCGCCGCCCGCCGCCGGCCCGCCTGCGTGGACGGCGCACCGCGCTGGAGGAAGCCGAACGGCGGCTGGTGGGCCTGCGCCTTCATCACCGCGTCGGCGCGGCCACCTACCAGCGACGCATGAGCCGCCTCGCACGTGGACAGCGGCGCACCATCACCGGACCGGCCAACGCCGCGGGAGGACGTCATGGCTGACGCGGCATACGACCTGTGGCCTCTCGTGGTCCTCAACACCCTGCTCTTCGTGGTGTTCGCCGCCAGCTTCTTCCACCCGAAAACGAAGCGGGACTGGCGCGCGATGGGCGCCTACAGCGCCTTCCTGGTCGCCCTGTTCACCGAGATGTACGGCATCCCTCTGACCGTCTACCTGCTGGGCAGCTGGCTCGGCTCCCGGTTCCCACTGCTGAAGGACACCCACGCCGGCGGCCACCTGTGGAACGACCTGACCGGCTGGTCCGGCGATCCGCACCTGAGCCCTTTCCACCTGGCCAGTTACGTCGCCATCGGCACCGGGTTCTGGCTGATCGCCGCCGCCTGGAAACACCTGCATGAAGCCGCCCAGCACGACGAACTGGCCACCACCGGCCCCTACGCGTGGGTGCGGCACCCGCAGTACGACGGCTTCCTCCTCATCATGATCGGGTTCCTGCTGCAGTGGCCGACCATCCCGACTCTGATCATGTTCCCGGTCCTGGTCTACGTGTACCTGCACCTCGCCCGCAACGAAGAACGCGAAGTCGCTGCCCGGTTCGGCGAACAGTGGACCGCCTACGCGGAGCGCACCCCCGCGTTCTGGCCGAAGCTGCGCCACCGCACACCCCCGCACGGCCGGGCTCCCGGAAACGTCCGCGTACCAAAGCAGCCCGCCACACGGAGGCGAGCGTGATGACGGCGCTGACCTGGATCCTGATCGCCGTCGGCCTCGTGACCGTCGCCGTCTGCGCCGCCCGGGTGCACCGCCAGGGCGGCCCTTCCCCGCGTGCCACCCTGGCCCTGCCGATCGCCGGTGTGCTCGCCCTGCCCGCGCTCCTGGTCGAGGACGTGCCGACGGCGGCCTGGGGCTTGTGGGGCACCATCACTATCGCCGCCACCCTGACCTGGGCCGTCGCCGACACCCTGCGCGACATCCCCAACCGGGCAGCGGGCAAGGCCCGGAGGATGTCATGACTCCCGACGCAGCTCAGCCGTTGCGGGCGCAGACCATCTCCGCAGCTGTTGGCGCAGCCGCTCCCGAAGTCTCCCCGGGCGTCGTACTGGCGGCCGCCGGGGTGGCCAAGGCATACGGGCGCGGCGTGTGGCCGACCCGGCGTCGCACCCCGGTGCTGCGCGGCGTGGATCTGGAACTGGCCGGGGGTGAGGTCGTCGGCCTGGTCGGCGAGAACGGCTCCGGCAAGAGCACCCTGATGAAGATCCTGGTCGGGGACCTGGCCGCCGACAGCGGCACCGTCTCCCGCAGCGGGCGGATCGGCTACTGCCCACAGGAGCCCGTCGTCTACGAACGCCTCACCTGCGACGAACACTTCGAGCTGTTCGGCCGCGCCTACGGCCTGGACGAGCAGACCGAGCGTGACTCCCGCGCCCGCATCTACACCCAGCTGGGCTTCGAACGCTACGCCACCGCCCGCGCCGACCGGCTGTCCGGCGGCACGCTGTCGAAGCTGAACCTTGGCCTGGCGCTGCTGGCCGACCCCGAGGTGCTGCTGCTGGACGAACCGTACGCGGGCTTCGACTTCGACACGTATCTGAAGTTCTGGGACCTGGTGGCCCAGCGCCGCCGGGCGGGCCGGTCGGTGCTGATCATCAGCCACTTCGTCACCGATGAGGAACGCTTCGACCGCATCATCCAGCTGCGGGACGGACGGGCGGTGCCACAATGACCGGCTTGCTCGCCCGGCGCTTCCTCACGGATGCGGCACGCACCCCGGTGAATCTGCTGGTGCTCGTACTGGTGCCGGTGGTGTTCGTCGTAGTCGCCTCCCGCCCTCTGGCCGACACCGCCGACCTGCTCGGTGGCCCCGGCGGACCTGCGGTGCAGACCGCCACTGCAGGTTGGGCGGCCGGGTTCATCGCCGCCATCGCCATGTATTTCCAGCTGCGCGGCGCCCGAGCCGCCGACCGGCGCCTAGTCCTGGCCGGTCTGGCAGCGGCCCGGCTGGTTGCCGCTCGCATGGCCACGGGCCTGACTCTTGCGCTGCTGGCCGCCACTGCGGCCCTGGTGGCGCTCGCCGCGCGCACGGGGCTCGGGGACCAACCGGCCCGGGCGGTGGCCGGGACGGTGATGTACGCGGTGATCTACCTGGCGATCGGCGCACTGATCGGCGCACTGGCCGCGAACCCGGTCAACGGCACTGTGCTGGTGCTGTTCGTGTGGATCCTGGACGTCTTCTTCGGTCCCGTCCTCGGTGCCGCCGACCGGCCCCTGACCCGCGTGCTGCCCACCCACTTCGTGACCCTGTGGATGGTGGACCTGCCGTCCGGCCACGGCGGACACCTCGGCGATCTCGGCTGGGCCCTCACCTGGACCACCGCCGCTCTGGCCGCGGCGTGGACAGTGATCACCGCCACCACCCGCACACGTCACGCACACCGCCGCGCCCGCCCCGGCTCGCTGAGGAACCAGTTGGCCGCCGGGGTGCGGATGGGACTGCGCGAGGCGGGACGCAACCGGGTGCTGTGGGTGCTCCTGATCGCCGTCCCTGTCGTCTTCGTCCTGCTCGCGGTGGCCACCACTCCGGACGAGAACACCGCCCTGACGGTGCGCGAGAACGGGCGTACGTTCGCCCAGCAGGCGTGGCTGCCCGACATCCACGGCGGCACCATGGCTCCCATCGCCATCGGCTCTCTCGCCGCCCTGGCCGGCCTGTTCACCATCCTGGACGCCCGCTCGGGCGACCGGCGCCTGTCCCTGGCGGGTTTCCGTCCCGCAGTCCTGCTCGCCTCCCGGCTGGCCGTCGTCGCTTTGGGGGCGTTGGTTGCCACCGCCGCCTCACTCGCGGTCACGGCCACCGTCTTCGACGCCCGTAACTGGCCGCGCTACATCGCCGCCTGTGTCCTCATCGCCCTCACCTACGGCCTCATCGGCGTTCTGCTCGGCCCGCTGTTCGGACGCGTCGGCGGCGTCCTGATCGCCTTCCTCGTCCCCTTCCTGGACCTGGGCATCGAGCAGAGCCCGATGCTTCGCTCGTCCCCGGCCGACTGGGCACACGCGCTGCCCGGATACGGCTCCGGACGCATCCTGATCGACGCCGCCCTCACCCCCGGCTTCGACGAAACCGGCTCCCTGCTCATCGCCCTCGCCTGGCTGACCGGGCTCACCCTCGCCGCGGCCATCCTCTTCCGGCGCCCGGCCACCACCCCCGGGTAACCCCTACCGCCGGACACACGACCTCACACCCCTGCGGGTGAGCAGGCGAGGCAGACAGCGGTACGAGCCACCCAAGCACCGCCACAGACGGCGAACCTGAATGCAACCGCCGGACACCGGCCGAGCCCGACCGTCCGGTCCCCGTCCGAAAGGCCACCCCCGATGACCTTCCCCCGACCGCACCGGGCCCGCACCGCCGTCGCCCTGGGGACAGCCTCTGCCTGCACGCTGCTCGCCCTGGTCAGCTGCTCGAATGGTGGTAACGGCAAGGGCCCGGCCACCACCAGCACCCCGCCCGCCGCGACCAGTGCCGCTCCTGCCGCGGCGCGCATCGTGATCGAGAACTTCGCCTTCAGCCCGGCGAACCTTCACGTACGCCCCGGAACGAAGGTCACCGTCGTCAACCGCGACTCCGCCTCGCACACCGTGACCGCCACCGGGGACAAGGCGTTCGACACCGGCAGCATCGCAGGCGACGTGACCGCCACCTTCACCGCGCCGTCCGCCCCCGGAAGCTACTCCTACATCTGCACCATCCACCCGACCATGAAGGGCACCCTCACCGTGGGCTGACACCAAGTGGCCAGCCCACGCGCCGAGCCCAGGCCCTGCCCACGACGCTGTGAGCCCCGTAGAGACGAGTCGGTGACAAGTCATGTCCCAGCAGATGAGGCCACCCATCCGGTCGCGCCCGGTCTTCGCCCGCTTTTACGCCAAGGTCGCCGGTCCAGCCCTGGCGAAGGCGGGCGTCACGGAACACCGCAAGCGCCTGCTGACCGGCCTGTCCGGCGAGGTCATCGAGATCGGTGCGGGCAACGGCCTGAATTTCCCCCACTACCCCGGCACAGTGACCCGGCTTCTTGCGGTGGAACCCGAGCCCCACCTGCGCGAGTTGGCCGTCCACCGCGCCCGCTCCGCTGCCGTCACCGTTCACGTGGTGGGCGGCCGGGCCGAGCAACTTCCTGCCGAGGACGCCTCGTTCGACGCGGCCGTCGTCTGTCTGACGCTGTGCTCGGTCGCCGACCCGCGCGCCGCGCTCGCCGAACTCCACCGGGTGCTGCGGCCAGGCGGAAAGCTCCGCTTCTTCGAGCACGTACGTGCCGAATCGCCGGCGATGCGGCGCGTACAGCGGGTCCTGGACGCGACCGTCTGGCCCCTGCTGGTGGGCGGCTGCCACGTCGGCCGCGACACCCAGTCCGCGATCGCCGCAGCCGGGTTCCGTCTCATCGAGATGGAGAAATTCTCCTTCCCCGACAGCCGACTGCCCTCGCCCGCCGCCACGCACATACTCGGCACAGCTCAGCGCGAACCGGTAGGCACATCATGATCACGCTGCCCGGCTCCGGCTCGGGTGCGATGCTGGAGGTGAGACTCGGAAGAGGTGACCGGTCATGCCACCGCATTGTGACTCCCTCGACGGTCCCGTTGTGAAGGCTGCACGTGCGGCCTTGCAGAAGGGAGATGTCACCTACATCCTGCCCTACGTCTCCGAGGAAGGAGAGCAGGAAGTGCGCGAGGCATTCGGCCTCGCCGACGAGGCGCGGGCGCTCGGCCCGACGGCCGGGGAAGTGGCCGACCGCTGGTTCTTCGAGACGGTTGTCCGCGTGCACCGTGCCGGGGAAGGTGCGCCCTTTACAGGACTGAAACCGGCCGGGATGGACGTCGGGCCGGTGATCCCGGCTGTCGAACGCGCTCTCGATGCCGGCTCCGCGGACGAGCTGACCGAACTGCTGTGCGGGATAGTCCGTGAGCAGGTGGATGCAAGGCTCGTACACGCCATGGCCCTCAAAGAACATGCCGGTGAAGGTGTGGCCGCCGCACGTGAGTACATCGAGGCATCGCTCGGCCTGCAGGTATGGGCCCACAGCCTCTACAAGCAGGCGATCGCCGACCCGCATGCCCGTGCCGCGCATCCCCGCCCGAGGGTCTGATCGCAATCGGCTCCCGACTGCGGACCACGGCGGTGACCATCGCCGTGCCAGGCACCGCCGGGCCGTTCGGAGGCGAGGGCGTGCCGCTCGCGCCGCGATGGCGGCGGGCGGTACTGATCAAGGGACGTGATCGCCGACGCGCGCCCGGTGAAGCTCATGCTCCCCTCTCGTCTAAGCGACCGCGGCCTCACGTCGGCGCGCTGCTCGCCGGAGCCGTCGTCGACGCCTACGGTCTCAGCCGCGGTCTGGGCCCTCGCCGAACTCACCGCCGCCTCCGGCCTTTCTGGCTTTCTGGTGGCGGTACGCAACACAGTCCTGACCATGCGCTGAGTCCCGCAGCACACGATGACCGACGGGCCCGAGCGACCCACAGGCGGGACCGAACGGCCCTTGTGCCGCAAAAGGGTCCGGATCAGTGTGGATACATACGGGACTCCCCAGAGTTCGAGCCCTTCGGAGGTGGGGAGAATGATGTACTGGGACGGCGGCTGGGCCTGGATGATGTTCATGCCGCTTCTATGGATCGTCCTGATCGGTCTCGTCGTGTGGGCGGTCATACGCCTCACCCACCATCCGGCCGGCCATGGGGACGGCCCCGAGCACAGGTGGCCGCAGCGGGAGACCCCGGAGGAGATCCTCGACCGCCGCTTCGCCTCCGGCGAGATTGACGCGGACACCTATGCCGAGGCGCGGCAGCAGTTGGCCGCTCACCGTGCGAGGCCGCAGTGACCTGGCTGCGGGGGCGCTGGGTGCCACTGACGGTGCTGGTCGCCGCGCTCGCCGCCCTCATCGCCTCCCTCGTGTGGGTCTCGGGCCCCTCCGGCGGGCCGTCCCGCCACGGGCCGATGACGGGAATCGCGTCCCGTGACGGTCCGGTGCGCAGCCTGACGGACGCCGGCCGCGCGGCAGACCGCTTCGGGGACCGATGGGGCCTGCACGTCGGTGAGGTGATGCGGTTCACCAACGGCTACTACGCCGAACTCCTCGACGCCTCCGGCAAAGGCGCCACCGAGGTGCTCATCGATCCCCGCAGCGGAACCGTCCACCTGGAGTTCGGTCCCGCCATGATGTGGAACACCGCCTACGGCATGATGTCGGCCCGCGCCGACAGCAGGGCGGCGACGATCGGCCCGGAGCAGGCCTCGGGGATCGCCAACCGCTGGCTCGAAGAACACCGGCCGGGCCTGCGCGCTGCCGAGCCCGAGGACTTCCCCGGCTACTACACCCTGCACACCCAGCGCAACGGGAAGACCGTCGGCATGCTCTCGGTCAACGACCGGACCGGGGACGTCTGGTACCACACCTGGCACGGCCGCTTCGTCGAGATGCGAGAACCAGCCGACAGCCAGTAATCCTCAAGCGGTGAGCCGACAGCCGTTGACCGGGGGAGTCGATCGTGACCTGCGCCCGTTTTGCACAGCCTGCCGGACTTCACGCCGGCGCGACGGTACAGAGCCAGCACGGCACGAGCAACCCAGGCAAGTCCGGGACAAGACCAGCGCGGTCTTCGTCTCCACCGCCCCTGAACGCGACACCCCAAGGTTCTGGACAAGTGGCTGGCATCCTTCGACGACAGCTTCGGCTGTTGTCCCGGCCCTGTGGCGGGGGCATCATCACAGCCTCACAGTGTCGAGCGGGAGCAACAGGCCATGGCGAGCGCGCATTCGATGGACCGGCACGCCGTGTACGAGGACTACGAGCGCGCCCGGCAGACCTTCCATCGTCTGCTGGAGACGGCCGGTGAAGCGGACCTGGGCAAACCAACTCGCGGAACCCGGTGGACCAACGAGCAGCTGCTCTGGCACATGCTCTTCGGCTACATGCTGGTCCGCGTACTGCTGGTCCTGGTGCGCGTCTTCGGATGGCTTCCCGGCGGCGTTGGCAGGGCGTTCGCTCGCCTGCTGGATGCCGCCACCGTGCCGTTCCACTTCATCAACTACCTGGGTCCGGTCGGAGCGGTGAAGGTCTGCGGGCCTCGCTGGATGGCTGCCATGTTCGACCGGGTCGTCCGTTCCCTCAGTCGCCGACTCGCAGCGGAATCCGAGGCTGACCTGGCCCGTGGCATGCACTATCCCGTCCGGTGGGATCCGTTCTTCCGTGACTTCATGACGCTCGCGGACATCTACCGCTATCCGACCCAGCACTTCGACTTTCACCACCGACAGCTCACTCTCGAAGAAGGTGACTGAAACTCCATGTACCCTGGCGTGACCAGACCTGTTCCAGTAAGGCCAGTTGGGTGACGGTTCAACGGTTGACGGTGTCACAGCTCTCCGGGATGGCCGCCCGTCCGTCTACGTCGAGCGCATGCCGATGGCGGAGAGTTGCTTGATCTGCTCCGGTGCCGCGCATCCAAGCGCTATGGCCACCGGCCGGGCGAACCCACGCGGTCACGCAATAGCCGGGAGCCGCTGCGCCGATCCGGCTTGAAGCGTGCTCCGCTGCCCGCCCCACGGTCAGGCTGGCTCTGGCGGCGATGTAGAAGCGGTCCCGGCCTTCGTCCGCGCTGCGTACGGCAGCCACCCAGTTGAAGGTGGTCGGGAAGATCATCTATCTGCGGGAGAACTACCGCTTCGGGCCTGAGAAGATCGCGATGTACCTCAAGCGGTACCACTGTGAACCCGCTCGGCCTGCCAGGCCGCGAGCAGGCCGAGTGTCCCACGCGCCCCTGCGCCGAGATGAGCCGCCCAGCGAGCGAAAACGCATGGGCTATTCGCTCCGTGGCGGTATCCGCTTGCTGTGCTTGACCGCCGCACGGTGAGCACCGGCCCGTCCGCATCCGGGACATGGGGCCTGTGCACCTTGCGGTGTCGGAAGCCCCGACCAGGCAGGTGGAGAGACCGCCGGATTGACCGGATGTGCGGCCGGGGCGGCGCGCCTAGCCTGAAGGGGTGAGACGTGTCGTCGTCGACCATTTTGGCGGCCCCGAGGTACTCAGGGTCGTGGAGGACGACGATCCCCGACCGGGGCGGGGCGAGGTGTGCGTCAGGGTCCTGGCCGCCGGTGTCTCGTTCACCGACGCCCTGCTGCGCGCCGGCTCGTATCTCGGTGTCCCGAAGCCGCCGTTCACGCCTGGCTACGAGCTCGTCGGTGTCGGCGAGGAGCTTCCCGTGGGTCGTCGCCGAGCGCTCCCCGTGGGTGGCGGACCCCGCTACCCGGACTGGTTCCGGGAGGACTTCCACGCGCTGCTCCAACTGCTTCGTCGTGGCGAGATCCACCCGGTCGTGGCCGAGCGCCTGCCGCTGTCGGACGCCCGCCGAGCGCACGAGCTCCTCGAGCGCTCGGCGGCGACGGGAAAAATCGTGCTTGTGCCTCAATCCGAGGACGCCGCTCGCTGATGGTGCGCGACGGCCGTGCCGGTCGAGTCAGGCGCGTCGTGCCCGGTCCGAAGGCAGGGGCGGCGGACCGGCTCGCCCGTGGCCCGGTCGGGTGGCAGCCAGGGCGGGCAGGCGGTGACGGGTCCGTCCACGACGCACCAGCCCGGACGCAACGGGTCGGCCGGGGTCACCGGGCATTGTCGTGGGACACGAGGGCCCTTGCAGCTCGGCGCAGACATCGCAATCCGCATCGCCCCCGGTTGTCCGCGTGCGGCCACGGCCTGCGCGATTGCACCCGCCATGAGTCCTGCGGCGGGCGTGCGCGACGACTGACGCGCACCTGACCAAAGGGGGCGCGCAGGAGGCGGAGGCAGTGCCCCCAAATACCTGGGCTTGGTGCTGTCCCGGCCGACGGCGTGGGAGCCTGTGAGTGGTATGGGAACTCCACGAAGGCACCCTGTGCTTCCGCGCCCTCCGTGGACGCTGCGGCAACATGTCCCCACCGTGCTGCGCCAACGCCTCGTCGAGCTGATCGTTGCGCGTCTGGTGAACCAAACCCAGGACGGCCACGCCCTCACCGTGCTGGGACGTGAGGCTCACGCGGCTGTTCCCGCCCCTGGAGCGGGTGGATGACGCTGTCCGGTGCCGGCGGACCGGCGTGCCGAAGGGCGTCGGGCACCGGGAGAAGTGGCCGCTGGCGCTGGACGCCCTGGACGAACTGGCCACGTGGCAGCTTGTGCCGTCGGCCGTCGGCCGATGCCTCGCTACCGGCAGCCATCGGTGACGGTGGCGGCACTGGCCACGGCGTCTTCGAAGACCGGATCAGCGCCTGGTGCAACTCGAGGACTTACACAAGAGCGCTTACCCGCCCCGGACGTCTGCCCGCCCGTGCAGTTGCCTCGGCGTGCTAGCGGGGCCGTGCGAGGAGGACGGCGACGTCGTCTTGTGCGGGTGTAGGGAGCAGGTGGGCGAGGAGATGGTCGCGGGTCTTCTCCAGCGTGCGGTCTGGTGTGCACAGAGCGTGGGCGAGCTGGTTGAGGCCCTGCTCCAGGTCGGTGTCGTGGCTCTCGATCAGTCCGTCGGTGTAGAGGGCGAGCAGGGTGCCCGGCGGCAGGGGGACCTGCTCGGTGTCGTAGGGATCGTCCGGGCAGGCGCCGAGTGGGGCGCCGCAGGGGGTGTCGAGGAACCTGACCGTGCCGTGGGGGTCGGCCAGGGCGGGTGGAGGGTGGCCTGCCCGGGTGATCAGGCAGCTGGATGTGGCGGGGTCGTAGACGGCGTAGGCGCATGTCGCCAGTTCGTAGTCGCCGAGGTCGGCGACGGTGCTGTCCAGGTGCTGCAGCAGGCGGTCCGGTGGCACGTTCTGACAGGCCAGAGTGCGGGCCATGACGCGCAGTTGGCCCATGACCGCTGCGGCTCTGATGCCATGGCCCATGACGTCACCGATGATCAGGCCGGTCCGGCCGTCGGGAAGTGTGAGTACGTCGAGCCAGTCGCCGCCCACTTCGTTGTCGCTGCTGGCAGGCAGGTAGCCGCTGGCCAGCTCGAGCCCCGGCACGGTGGGCAGCGGCTTGATGAGACTGCGTTGCAGGGTGAGGGCCGCTTCGCGGCGGCTGGCATACAGGCGGGCGTTGTCGATGTTCAAAGCGGCCCGGTCGACCAGCTCGTCGATGAGCACGGTGTCCTGTTCGTCGAACGGTTCACTGCGGGTGCGGGTGACGATCACCAGGCCCAGCACCTTTCCCCGGGCATCCAGGGGGACGACGCGCGCCCAGCCCGGCGTGCTGGCGGCGAACAGGCCACAGTGCGGGTCGGCCGGCACGGCCCTGAGCGTCGGCAGGGGCAGAGGGACTGTGCGGGGGCGCCGCTTGGCGAGAGAGGATGTGTACACCGAATCGGGAGGGACGCGGTAGGTGACTTCCGGTGCGGACTGTTGCGCCGGGGCGGCAGAACCGAGCCCTGCCACGGCCAGGCAGTGCAGCAGTCCGTGTGTGGACACACCGACGTCGTCGGGGGCCAGCACGCCCTCCAGCAGGAGTACCTCAGCGGTGTCGGCGAGCTGGGGCACGAGCATCTGCGCCAGCCCTTCAGCCGCCTGCCGAAGATCCAGGGTGGTGCCGATGCGCTCGCCGGCTTCAGCCAACAACGCGAACCTCTGGCGGGCCCGCTCGGCCCGCACATGGTCGGCCTGCCCCTTGGTGATGTCGATGACCGAAGCAATCACACCCAGTGGCTCGCCGTCACTGTCGGTCAACGGGGCATAGGAACACGACCAGATCCGGTCCTGGTCGGGGCTGGCCGCGGTGCGGCCGGTGCGGAGGTCGACCACGGCGCGTCCGGTCGTGAGCACCTGCCGCATGGAGGCTTCCGCTGCCGCGTGATCGATGCCGGGCACTATCTCGCTGATCTGCTTGCCCACATGCGCGGTCGCGGGCACGCCGTTCATGGCGGCGAGCGCATTGTTGACCCGCACGTAACGCAGCTCGCAGTCAAAAAGTGCCAGGCCGATCGGGGACTGGCTGAACAGGCCTTCGAGGGCGGCCAGCGAGTCCCGCATCCGCTTCACGGCAGAGGTCTCGGCGGCGATCACCAACGTGCCAGGCCCCCCATGGGGATTGGGGATCGGAGAAATCCACATCTCCATCTCGACCAGATGCCCGTCCTGATGCCGCACCGGATACGCCCCCACCACCGTCTCTCCGGCGCGGGTCCGTGCAACCAGCTCGCGCGCCAGTTCTCGGTTGGGTTCCGGAACCAGCAGGGGAAACCCGTCCTGGCCGAGCATGTCCTTGGCCTGCCAGCCCAGCAGATTCTCTGCAGCCAGCGCCCACTGCCACACACGCCCATCCTGATCGTTGGCCCAAACCGCCATGGGGAGGAGGTCCCGAAACACCCCCGGGTGTCCGACCAGTGGCTGACTGTGCACACCGGCACTGCCACCGGAATCTGATTGATGCTCGTCCATGGGGTCAACCATGCGAAGCCCTCACTGGCCTGCAGGGAGGACGAAGCCTCCGCAGGCGTCTAGCCCTCTCGCCTTTCGCCTGGCGGCCGCCAGATCGGCGATATCGGACAAACATTAATATATTGTTGCATTTCTATCCACTCTCCCCTTTTCTTTCTTCGGTCCAGCACGGGTGTCGGTGTCCCGAGGGGTACCTGGATCAGCGCCCCGATGATCTTCAGGAGGGAACGGTCATCGCCCCCGGAGCCTCACCGCAGCCGCCCGCCGCGGCCCATCCCGGCCCGGTGGCCTGATGCTCATGGGTGACACGCCGCTGGAGGCCATGGCTGGCCCGAACTGCATCGCATCCGTTCCGTACTGACGCTTGCCTCGTCAGCGCTGGCGCACATCGCACCTTCGGGCACCGGTTGCTCGGCAGCGCTCTAGTAGGGCTTGGTCATCTTCACTCCTGAGTGGCGTGTCTGTTGCCTCGTGGGTGGCGTTGTCGTGGTGTGACACCTGAGGAGATGACCGAGGCCCGGGGGGACCTGGAGGCGTTCGCGGCGGAGTTGTTCGACGGGTTCTTCCGTGCGGACCAGCGGCGGTGGGGACAGGCGTATGTGCGAGGGCTGCTGCTGGACGGGCGGCGTAAGTCGGTGGAGCCGATGGCAGCCCGCCTCGGCGAGGACGGCAACCGGCAGGCGCTGGCGCACTTCATCACCTCCAGCCCGTGGGATCCGGCGCATGTGCGGGCCCGGCTGGCCTGGAGGATGCACGAGGCGATCGGTCCGGAGGCGCTGATCGTTGACGACACCGGCTTCCTCAAGGACGGGGACGCGTCTGCGTGTGTGTCGCGGCAGTACACCGGCACCGCGGGCAAGGTCACCAACTGCCAGGTGGGAGTGTCGCTGCACCTGGCCCGTGAGCAGGCCTCGGCCGCAGTGAACTGGCGGCTGTTCGTGCCCGCTTCATGGGATCCGGCCTCTGGACAGGCGGATGCGGCCAAGGTCGCCCGCCGCGGCCGTTGCGGCATCCCCGCCCAGGTGGGGCATGTGGAGAAGCGGCAGCTGGCCCTGGACATGATCGACGAAACCCGGTCGTGGGGCGTCGATGTCCCCTTGGTCGTGGCGGATGCCGGATACGGCGATGCCGCCGCCTTCCGTCTGGGGCTGGAGGAACGCAGCCTGCCCTATGCGGTCGGGATCTCCTGCCGCCACACCGCCCATCCGGCCGACGCCCGGCCCGTCCAGCCCCCTACGCGGGCACCGGCCTTACCACCGAAAGCGCAGTACCCCGACCCTGCGCAGACGGTGAAAGACCTGGTCATCGCGGTAGGCCGGGCGGCTGCACGGCCGGTTTCCTGGCGGGTAGGCTCCCGGCCGGGCACGGGCCGAAACGGCTTCAAGCGCATGTACTCGCGGTTCGTCGCCCTCAGGGTCCGGCCCGCCGGACGGGGCCTACGCAAGACCACGGACGCTCCCGAGCTGCCTGAACGCTGGCTGCTGGCCGAATGGCCCGCCACCGAGAGCGAGCCGGTGCAGTTCTGGCTGTCCAGCCTGCCCTCCGGCATGCCACTGGCCACCCTGGTGCGGCTGACCAAGCTGCGCTGGCGCATCGAGCACGACTACCGGGAGATGAAACAGGCCCTGGGACTTGCCCACTTCGAAGGCCGCACCTGGGGCGGCTGGCACCACCATGTCACCCTCGTCTCCGCCGCCCATGCCTTCTGCACCCTCAGGCGCATGGCTCGCGCCCCAAAAGACACAGCGGCGGTCTGAGTCTCTACCAGATCGTCCGTGAACTGCAGACACTCCTCGCCCTCTGGACCGGCGCCTGCCCCACCTGCCGCCGCGACATACCCGCACCGATAGCAAGATGACCAAGCCCTACTAGGGCTGCTCTTTCAAGAGCCCCCCGCTTCGGCCACTATGCCGTGGGGCGCGGGTGGGGGCTTTCGTGCCGCGGGAGCCTTGCGGTGCAATGGCCCGCGTGTCGACCTTGTGGATTGTCCTTCTCCCGTTGTTGCTCGTCGTTGTCGGAGTCCTGCTCCTGCTGGAGTGGTTTATGGACGGACGGCGAAGCGCGCCGGACGGCGTAACGGCTGTAAGGATGCTGCTCACGGCGGCGGGACATGGATCTGTCGGCGGGACGAGAGCCTGCGGCTGCCGTACGACGCGATCATCGAGCGGACTGCAGACGGCATCCCCTATCTGGTGCCGGAGCTGGTGTTGTTGTTCAAGGCGAAGGCGGCACGGCCCAAGGATCATGCGGACTTCGACGGGGTCCTGCCGCTGCTGAGCCAGGCGCGGCGCGCCGTTCTCGCTGAGTGGCTGACGAGAGTGCATGGTGAGGCAGTGAGGCAGCCCCTGTCTGCGGAACGCAACGGACGAGCTGTGGGCACTGAAATGCAGAAGACCGTGGCTCCGAGCACTTGTACTGTCAGGCGCCGTGAGTACGGACATCCACGGCGGTATCGAGTTTCGCCATCCGGGCGTCGGCACGGACTACTACGAGGGCGAGCCGTGGGTCGGCGCAATGGATCTCTGGCCCTTGTACGACGAGACCGACTACGCGTCCTTCGGATGCCTCTTCGGCGTGCGCAACCACGCGGGCTACCCGCCCCTGGCCGCGGAGCGTGGTTTGCCCGACGACTTGTCGAGCGGGCTACGCGAGCGCCTGCAGCCTTGGGTGGCAGACGGCCACCTGACAGGGGCCACCTGGGTCAGCTGGGCTGAGATCGCCGGACTGGATCCAGCAACTGCTCCGGAGCACTACATTGGCCGGCTCACTTGGTCATCCCTGGCGAAGCCCTCGACTCTGCATCAGCAACTTGTTCCGGCTGAATGGTCCCCGGAGCTGGTTACCGCGGTGGGTCCACGCCCACACGAACTGGAAGAAGGCGACCACTACGTCGAGTGGAACCGCGGAGACCTGCTTTGCCGGTACGAGTCGTTGACGGCTGGTTCCATCCTGGGGCCCAGGTCCCACTGGCCACACGTGTTTGCCGTAATGGAAGCTCTGGCGGATCGTTTCGGTGATGACGCTGTTCGACTGGTCGTGGCCTTCGACTAATCAAGAACTCCTCAGCTGGTCGATCACGGAACCGCGGACAGAGCCTTGAAAGCGGCCACCTCCTTCTCGAGGGTGACCCCACACCTGCTCAGTGGATCTCCTCACGCGTCTGGCCTGCGGACACGACCCGCACCTGGACGTCGACTTCAGCCCGCTGCGCGGCGACGGCCCCGGCGCGGACGGATACGGCCAGGCAGCCTGACCATCGATGAAGGTCATTACTTCAGCGGCAGGGTGATGCCGTCCGGCGCCAGCGCCAGCGCCAGCGCCGGAGCCATGCACACGCACGCGCATTTGGATCGGCGAGTGTGAGGCTGGTGTCGGCGGCCGCTGCGGGTATCGGCGGGCAGATTCGCGACCAGCTGCGCAAGCGTGTCCGCCGCGAGATGGGCCGATTCCTCGGTGCGAGGCCCAGAGCCCCGGGAAGGGTGGCCACGGGTCGCCGCCCGGCGCTGAATCGCCGGCCCTGGCTGCGCTGTCGTATCCGTTCTGGATGTGGGCCCGCCGGGGGCGGTGCACTGTGTACGGATCAGCGGGCGATTGAGATCGCGAACGGCGCGAATCCGCTGGACCGAATCACGTGCGGTACGAACAGGATCGCGGCCTCCGTGGCGCGGGCGGTCTGGATCCCGCCGAGATCAGTGATCCACTCCTTTTGCCAGCCGAGGTCGGTGAGCAGTTCACGGACGGTCTGCTTGGCCTGCGGGTCCTCGCCGGAGAGGAACGCGGTCGGCGTCCGGGTGAGAGCGGCTGGCGCGGTCATCACCGGGAAGAGCATGGTGTTGAGTGTCTTGACGACGCGCGTTTCGGGGAGCGCTTCCTGGAGTTGCTCGGCGAGGCTTGAGCCGGGGTAGATCAGGTCGGCGGGCAGTCCGTCCGGTCCGTCGGTGGTGGCGTTGGAGACGTCGACGAGGATCTTGTCCCGGAGTTCTTCGCGCAGGGCGACGAGCCGGTCCAGCGAGCCGGCACCCGGGGTGGCGTTGATGACGATCTGGGCTGTCCGGGCAGCGTCGGCGGCGGCGCCTGGCGCGCGGTCCGCCACGGTCACCTCATGCCCTGCCCGGATGAGGGCAGTGGCCAGGTTGCCGCCGACGCGGCCGTTTCCGAGAACTGCGATCGTGTTCAATGTTGATCTGGTCCTTCCGTGCGTGCAGGTTGTGGTGCGCGGTCAGCGTGAGAGCGTGGCGACGGCCTCGGCGTGGACGCCGGGCGCGGCGGCCAGGAAGCTCTCGCCCTGCGGGGTCCAGGGGCGGCCCTCGGCGTCGGAGATCTGTCCGCCGGCCTCGGTGACGAGCAGCGCCCCGGGCAGCAGATCCGCGCGGGCGCCGGCGAACTGCCAGAAGGCGTCGATCCGGCCGGCGGCCACGTTCAGCAGGTGCAGGGTCGCGGGCACGGCGGTGCGGACGACGAGCGCGTCGAAAAGCATCGCGGTGATCGAGGAGCCGACGCGCCGCACGACCTTCTCGTCCTCGTCCGGCCGGGCCTGGCTGGTGGCCACGATGCTCAGGCCGAGGTCCGCGGTCTGGGAGACGTGCAGCGGCCGGCCGTCGAGGTGGGCGCCCGCGCCGGTGAGCGCGGTGTAGGTCTCGCCGGTCAACGGCAGGTGGACCACGGTGAGCACCGGCTGGTTCTCACGCACGAGGGTGGCGGTCACCGCCCACTCCGGCAGGGCGTGCAGATGGTTGACGTTGCCCTCGGCCGGATCCACGACCCACCATTCGCCGGGCGGCAGCGCCCCGCCGTCCAGTTCGTCCTCCACCCAGCCGGCGTCCGGGCGCAGGCGCGTGAGGCGGGGGCGCAGGATGTCGAGGGCCGTGTCGTCGTTGGCGGCGAGCGCGCGCATCAGCTCTTCGCGGGTCTGGTAGCGGACCACCTCGCCGAAGCGCTCGCGCAGCGCCGAACCGGCTGCGCGCACGGCGTTCGCAGTCTGGCTGAGCAGGTCGGCGTCGGAGGCGGCGACGTCAGTGGTCTGAAGCGTTTCGTACATGGTGGTGCTCCCGTCTGAGAAGGGGTGATGAGGCCGGTCGAGGGTCGAACTGCGCGTTACTTCTTGCGCTTTCGCCTCAACGGTATGCAGCCCCGTAATTAACTTCAAATGCATGTCAGGCACGCCTAGGATTACTCGCATGCAATTGGATTTGAACCTGCTTGCCGCGCTCGATGCGCTCCTGGAGGAAGGCAGCGTGGCCGGAGCTGCTGAGCGCCTGCACGTCACCGCCCCCGCGATGAGTCGAAGCCTCGGCCGGATCCGGCGCACGACGGGGGATCAGATCCTGGTGCGTACCGGGCGCACGATGACCCCGACGCCGTACGCGATCGCCGTCCGGGAACAGGTGCACGAGCTGCTGCAGCAGGTCCAGGGCGTGCTGGCACCGAGCCGCGAACTCGACCTCACGACGCTCGAGCGCACCTTCACACTCCGCTGGCACGATTCACTCGTCGCCCTCAGTGGCCCCGCGCTTCTCGCGGCCGTATGCAAGCAGGCGCCGGGCGTGCGTTTGCGCTTCATCGCGGAATCGAGCATCGACACCCCCGAGCTGCGTCGCGGCGAGGTCGACCTGGAGGCGAACGCGAACCGCCCGACCGCGCCCGACTTTCGCGCCGATCGGGTGGCTGAGACCCAGCACGTCATCGTCGTGCGGCGGGGGCACCCGCTCACCCGAGTCAAGGCTGTCACCGCCGCGCGGTACGCCGCGGCCGAGCACATCACCGTCTCGCGGCGCGGAAGGCTCGGCAACGCCCTCGACGACGCTCTCACGCGGCTCGGCCTCACCCGACGGGTAGTGGCGACCGCGCCCACCGAAGGGGCCGCGTTCGAGTTCGTGCGCGGCTCCGACCTCCTCGTCACAGCCCCCGAATCGACGACGCGTTCAGCGGCCACGGTTCTCGGTCTGACCCTGCTCCCGCTGCCGTTCGAACTGCCGCCGGCCGTGGTGTACCTGTCATGGCATCAGCGCTACGACACCGACCCCGCACACGTCTGGCTACGCGATCTGGCGCGGACCGCGTTGGCGCCCCGACATAACCCACACCTTTAAGCCGGTGTCCTACGTGGTGAGGCCTCGTTGACCTCCGTATGGAGCGGGCTCTGACCCCCGCGCCGCCACCTGAAGCGCCGACAGTAGCGAACCGGTCGCCACCCATGGCCGGGCCGACTTGGGGACCTGCTCAGCAGCCTTCCCGCGTAGTGGGTCCGGCATCGCTGCCACGATGAGCCGGGCAGGACCGCGCTTGTCGAAGGGGCTACTTGGCACACCTCTTCGACATCGAGGCGGGATCAGAGGTCCGCTTCGTGGGCAAGCCGAGCTAGGGCCAGCAGTCACACGCCGTCGGCCAACGCGCCCATGTGATCAGGCTCTTGGTGTCGGCCTGGGCCTGGAGCTGGGTGACGATCCTGGCCCAGGTGCCATCGCGCTGCCAGAATCGAGATCCACTTTCGCAGCAGAGCCTGGGCCGGGTTTGGCCCTCGGGCCAGGAAGAGGGGGACGCATGAGCATCGGGACGTCGTTGCCACGGGAGTATCGGACCGGGTCCGGGCGGATGGTCGGGGTGGTGATCGGGACGGTGATCGCGCTTCCGAGCGGACTGTATCCGCTGTGGACGGATGACAGCATCCCGACCACGGCGAAGGCGCTCGTCACACTGCTCCTGCTGGCCTTCTTCACCTGGCTGATCGCGGCGGCCGCCCGCGCGGCGACGGTTGTGGACCGCGGCGGCATACGCGTGCGCGGCTTCCTGCGGGTGCGGCGCCTGGCCTGGGCGGATGTCCAGGATATCCGGGTAGAGGTCAATCCAGGAGCAGCGTTCCAGGACGCTGCGGCGGAACGTGTCTCGTACGCCTACGGCTTCACCGGCAGACGAGTGCAGCTGATGTATGTGGACGACGCCCATGTCAGCCTGGATGACGAGATCGCGTTTCTGCGCCGTACGTGGCAGGAGCTGCGCGGGACCGGCTGGGCGCCGGCCGTCGGGTTCGAGGCCCGGATCAAACGGGGTGAGGCCAGGCGGTTTGCCCTGCTGGCGGGTCTGGGGTGTGCCATGGGGGCCGCCTTCCCGTTGGCCTTGTTGATGGTGGTGGCCATGTTCACCGACTTGCCCGGGGTACTGGAGATGGTTTTCTCTCCCGGAGTTGCGATGGGGGTGGTGGTTCCCGCCGTGTTCGTCGTCGCCGCGTCGGTGGCCTACTGGCGCAGACGAAACCTCGGCCAGCATCAGGGGTATCACCGTTGAGCGTAGCTGGCGCGGGTCCTGGTGAGGGGTAACTGGCTGTTGGTCTTTCGGCCGTGGAACGTGCGAGTCGACGTCCATCCCGAGATCGGGTGATCGCCGGGCCGAACCGGCATGCGGGCACAATCACCTGAACAGCACGCCCGTACGGAACCCCCAGCCCCGCACTCGGTTTCGAGAAGCCCTTTTGCCGCCGGACCAGTTCGAGTGCAGCGCGCAGATCCTCACCGCCTGGCGCCCCGACCTGCCCATCGACCACCCGGCCGCCCAGTTCGTACCGTTCCTCGATCCACCGTCGGCCCGCCGTTCCGTGATCCCACCCGACCGCGACCGACCGCCGGGTGCGGCCTCGCGCTTCACCAGCGGAGCACCTTCACCGGCAGAGCACCTTCACCAGCGGAGCACCTTCACCAGCGGAGCACCTTCACCAGTACAGGACCCAGCCGTCGGCATCGCGGATGCCATGTCCCTGCAGGGTGATGCGCCGGTCGCCGGGGTGCCGTTCGGGAACCGCTGCGATGCGGTGCAGGACGGGCGTGAGCTGGACGGCCATCCTGCCGACCTGGTACTCGTGCCGCCGGGCCGGCCTGGTCCTGTCGATCCCGTGATCGTCCAGCCGAGGCGCTCCATCCGGAGCATCTCCGCCTCGGTGATCTCCCGGACGTCCAGGGCGCCACCCCGGCGCGGCAGGGCGAGGGGCAGGGTGAAGGACATCGCCTGCTCAACCCACCCGACATGGACCAGGTCCACCCCCACATCACCCGCCAGCACCACCCCGAGATCGGCAGCGTCCCCCTCCCCAGCCCGCCCTCGTCCACCAGCTGCGCCACCTCACCACGCTGCTGTAACGACAGACTCGGGCCAGCGCTTCTGTGCGGCCCCCAGGTCCCACGAACCTCATCAGCACAGATCGGTGCGCCGAACTGGTGGTGGGCGGCGATTAGCAGATCGTGGAAATCGGCCCAGGTGAAACTGCGTGTGCCAACACGCCTGTGATCGACGTGCCGCTTGGGCCGGTAGATCAGCCGTGAGCGCGCACCCTGCTTGTAGCAGGCCAGAGCGGCGAGCGAGTCTCAACGCGCTCCGGCCCATCTCCCATCGCGGCTTCCCGCCTAGCTTGACTCTGTCGGGGATCTTGGAGTTGCCGAGGTCAGCTGCCCAGGGTTCGCCAGGACTTCGGCCGGGATATCTCGCGCTGGTCGAGGTAGTTCTGGAAGGCAGTCGGCCGGCGGGGCATGGGGGCTTCCTCGGTCGGCGGCAGTCCGCTGAGGCGCTCGATGTTGACGGCGATGGCCGTCAGGACGTGCTGGATGTGGGCCTTTCCCTGTCCTCGGTAGCGGCAGCGTCGCATGCCGTGTCCGTGGGCGAACTCGTTGACCGTGCCCTCCACTCCGGAGCGGACCGCGTAGCGGGTCTTCCACTCGGGCGTCTGCTGCTCGGTGCGGACGCGGAGTTGCAGGTCGCGGAGTTCTCGTGGGGGAAAGCCCACGGTGCGGGTGCTTTCACGGGAGGTGGTGCACTGGGCTCGGGCCGGGCAGGGCCGGCACTGACTCTTGGTGAACCTGGCCACGATCAGCGGGGCCGCGGTGGGTGAGGAGGTCGGGTAGGGGCCGTGCCAGCCCTGGCTGCCCTGGCCCTGTGGGCAGGTGACCTGCTGGCGGTCGTAGTCGATGTGGAAGTCGTCCCGCGCGAAGCCCTCGCCTCGGCGGTGTTGCCGGGTGGGGTTACCCCGGAGTGGCCCGGAGACGGTGACTTGGTGTTCACGTGCGGCTTGTTCCAGGTGGGGCAGGGAGGTGTAGCCGGCGTCGACCAGGTGCTCGGCGGGCAGCAACCCGCGACGCCGCAGGCGGGTATGGATGCCGGGCAGGACCTGGCTGTCGTGGGTGGTGGCCGCGGTGGTAGCCACGTCCGTGATCACGTTGGGGCCGTCGGGAGCACAGGTCTCGGTCAGGTGAGCGGAGAACCCCTTCCAGCTGATGATGTGTCCGTGCCGTGCGTAGCGGGCCGAGGTGTCGTAGGGAGAGACGATCGCCCGTGACGAGGGCGGCAGCCCGGGTCCGCCTTCCGTCTCGGCGGTGCGCCAGCGCAGGTGTCCTGCGGCATCACGGTGGTAGTTCTGCACCATGATCTGGCGCAGGGCCTGGATACGCGGGCCGGACGTGCGGTCTGCTCCGTGCTGGGAGAGGTGTTCCAGGAGCCGGACGGTGCGTCGTTTCCGGTGGCGAGGATCCTGGTCTTGGGCTTGGTGGGGTTCTTGCCCAGGCGGACCGGGCGGCCGTAGCGGAGCCCCCAGTCCTCATCGACCAGCTCGTCCAGCAGGTGAGGGGAGATGCCGGCGACTTCTTCCAGTGCGGCGCGGACCGCCTCGGTGATCAGCTCCAGGCGAGTCAGATCCCGCACCGGGCCAGGACATGGGTGGAGTCGGTGCGCTGCGTGGTGCGCTCGCGCACCAGGCCGGCCTCCTTGAGGCGGGCCAGCGCGAGATCGAGAAGGCGGTCAGCACGATCCCCCTCGGCGAGACGGTCACGGAACTCGGCCAGCACGCTGTGGTGGAAGCCAGGGTCGTCCAGCTCCATGGCCATCGCGTACTTGAAGTCGATGCGGCAGCGGACCGCCTCGGCGGCCTGCCGGTCCGACAGACCGAGCAGGAACTGCAGCACACAGACGGTGGCCAGTTGAGCAGGCGAGAGACCCGGACGCCCGTCCCGCGGGTACCAGTCGACGAAGTCCTCGTCCCATCCAGCCGGTCGCGCACCCATCTCGCCGTCGTGCCGCCCGGGTTGCTCGCCCGCGCGACCTGCGCAGTCAGAGGCGGGACTTGCTCACCGGAACGCGGGCGGAGGGACAACAGACACCTCGACAGCTGCATCGGTCAACGGAAGTACCCGAGCATGCCCCTTGACTATGCTGCCGCACCGCGAAACTCCAAGATCCCCGACAGAGTCAAGCTAGTGGTCCAGGCCCAGTCCGTGCTTGAGTTCGCGGTAGTCGTGCTCGATGCGCCGGTGGATCTTTGCCAGCCGGACCAGCTCCGGGATCGGGGTGTCGTCGGGCAGGTTGGACAGCCAGAAGCGGGTTGGTTCGTCCTGGCCGTCGGGCCATTCAGCCAGCAGCCGCGCCTCGGGCAGGACGCCGTCCCGCCGGCCGTTCTCGGTCATTGCGGCTGCCTGGGCCAGCCGGTGCGAGCGCACCCCGGCCGGCCGGACCTTGACGGAGAGGAAGCGGGAGGTCATCGCTTGGCGGGAGCCCTCCCGCCAGGTCACCTCGGTGACAGCTCGGAGCAAACCACCACGGCGCCCCGCACCTCACCCGCCGGGCGGTGCACGTACGCCTCGATGCCGTCGGCCTCGCCGACTGTCTCCCACTGACCAAGCATCACCACCCCCGTGCCTCAATGGCTGATGTTCGGCTCAACTCTGCTGGCCGACAACAGTTTTCCCCTCGGCATTCTTCGGCACTGGGGCAGCGGTGCCGAGGCTCAATCCGGGACGGCGAGGAGGTCGCCGCTCCAGCATTCTTCGCCGTCCCGGGCTGGTGTCACACTCAAGTCGAATGCGTTCTCGGCGAGTGCACGCTGTGCGGCGGGGCGGGCTGACCGGACCCTGGCTCCTCTGTGAGTTGGCCCGGCACGGCGGCCAGGGCCGTCTCGGCGGCCGGATTCGGGCACCGCCCTTGTCACCTGCCGCCAGGCCGAACTTGAATGCTGGATGACCAGCGACGACGTCCGCCACCACCGGGAGACGGGCCACTTCGTGCGCTGGGCCCTGGCCCGGAAGATCACCCGCGATCTCAGCTTCCCGGCCGTGAGATGGAACGGCCCCACCCAGGCGATGGATGACGACGCCCGTCGGGACACCGCCCGTCGTCTGCTGCACGACGACACCCTCAAGCTCGACGACCGCCGCGCCAGCCTGCTGTTGCTCCTCCATGCCCAGTGGCACGCCGCGATCTCGCGGCTCACCCTCGACCACCTCGAGCAGACAGCCGGAGCCGTCCGCATCCACGTCGCCGCC
Source organism: Streptomyces sp. HUAS 15-9 (assembly GCF_025642155.1). Lineage (NCBI taxonomy): Bacteria > Bacillati > Actinomycetota > Actinomycetes > Kitasatosporales > Streptomycetaceae > Streptomyces > Streptomyces qianjiangensis. The sequence continues at coordinate 9,095,179 of NZ_CP106798.1, forward strand.
GCCCCGGTCGAACTTCCGGCACCCGTCGCTGAACTCGCCCTCCAACAAGTCGCGGTCCGCCGCTGCCATGCCGTCCTCGCCCGGACCGACTCAACTGGCTGGAGCTGGTGCGGATCCCTCCGCGGGTAGTCGAGGACGGCGACGCGTACGGCTCCTGGACCATCGAGGTGAGCGGTGGGCGCTGGTCTCCGTCTCCTTGTTGCTGTCGAGCCGGATCGATCAGCGGCGCAGCACAAGGTCATGGCCAAGCGCCGTACCCGCTGATCCGCGAGAGGGACCTTCACCAGGTATCAATACCGGGGTGGCGCCTACTGTTGGCCCATGGGTCGCGTGGCGGTGCGGGCCTGGCGAGAAGGGCGGCGGCGATGACTGCTCGGGTCTCGGCCGGGTCGATCACGTCGTCGATCTCCAGGTGGCGTGCGGTGTTGACGGCGCTGCCCTGCTCGTAGCCGAGGGCGACGAGCCCTTCAAACTGGCGTTGCCGTTCTGTCGGGTCGCTGATGGCCGCGAGGAAGTCTCGTGCGCCGAGCCGTACGGCGCCCTCGATGCCCATGCCGCCGAACTCACCGGTCGGCCAGCTGACGGTTATGGCGGTGTTGTGGAAGCTGCCGGCCGCCATGGCCATGGCGCCCAGCCCGTACGCCTTGCGGAGGACGACCGTGACGATGGGCACCGTCATGTTGCCGCCGAGGACGAAAAGACGCGAGAAGTGCCGTACGGCTGCCTGTTTCTCGGACTCGGGTCCGACCATGAATCCCGGGGTGTCGCACAAGGAGACGACGGGCAGTGAGTAGGCGTCGCAGAGCTGGAGGAAACGGGCGATCTTGTCCGCGGCCGGGGTGTCGATGGCGCCGCCGCCCGCCGACGGCTGGTTGGCGATGACGCCGACCGGCTTGCCGTCGAGACGAGCGAGTGCGGTGACGGCTGCCGTGCCGAATCCCGCGCGCAGTTCCAGGACCGAGCGGCTGTCGAACAATCCGGAGAGGACCTTCCGCACGTCGTAGACGTGCTTGCGGTTCTTGGGAACGACGTGGCGCAGTGCTCGTTGATCGGGTATCTCGAACGTCGGCAGGTCTCCCTGGAAGTAACTCAGGTACCGGCGGGCTACCGTCGCTGCCTCGGCTTCATCCGTGACGGCCAGGTCCACCACGCCGTTGCGGCTCTGTACCGTGATCGGGCCGACTTCTTCGGGTGTGAAGGTGCCGAGGCCGCCGCCCTCGATCATCGCAGGGCCGCCCACGCCGATGGTGGAGTCTTCCGTGGCGATGACGACGTCGCAGGTGCCCAGCAGGGCGGCGTTGCCGGCGAAACACCTCCCGGCCGCGATGCCGACGGTGGGCACCGTACCGCTCAGCCGGCCCATGGCGACGAACGTCGTCAAGTGAAGCCCCGCCACGACCGGCACGTCGCTGTCATTGGGCCTTCCGCCTCCACCCTCCGTGAAGAAGATCACCGGATGCCGTTGCTGATGAGCGATCTCCAGCAGGCGATCGGTCTTGCGGTGGTTGTAGTAGCCCTGAGTGCCGGCCATCACGGTGTAGTCGTACGCCAGCACGGCGCAGGTCGAGCGGTCCTCGGCGAAGACATCGCCGTTGACGCGTCCAAGGCCGGTGACGATGCCGTCCGCCGGGGACTTGGCCTCCAGGTCGGCCAGTTCACGTCGGTTGCGCTGAGCGGCGACCGCGAAACCGCCGTACTCGACGACCAGGCCGTCGTCGGTGACGGCGGCGATGTTCTCCCGGGCGGTGCGTTGCCCACGCCGGCGCCGTTTGGCGACGGCGTCCGGTCGGGCCTGGTCGAGTCGGCCGTGCCGTAGCTCCAGCAGGGCTTCCAGATCGGGCCGGAGGTGGTTGAGATCGACGGATGTGCCGTCGTCGTCCGCCTCCTCGGCTGCGTCCACGGTCAGTTCAAGGCTGACAAGGACTTCGCCCTCGGTCACCGTTTCGCCGGGCGAGACCGCGACGGCGGTGACTACGCCCGCTGCGGGCGCCTGGACCGGATACTGCATTTTCATGGCCTCGACGGTGAACAGCGCGTCGCCGCACGCCACCGCCTGTCCCGCGGTCACCTCGACCGCGATGACCACACCGCCCAGGGGCGCGCGGACGGCGTGATCGCCGGGCAGGTCGCTTTCGTCCCCGCCCGAGGCGGTATCGGCCGCTGGTGGAGGGGACAACGGTGCAAGCTCAGCGGCTTGTTGCAGCAACGCCACGGCGTTCCGCTCGACCCAGGCGGTGTCGCAGATGCCGTCGGCGAAGTCCGGGTGCGCGAGGACGGCCCGCTGGAGCGCCAGGTTGGTCCGGACACCTTCGATGCGGCTCTCAGCAAGAGCATGGGAGGCGAGCCGCACGGCTGCCCCGGCATCGGGGGCATGGGTCACCACCTTTGCCAGCAGGGAGTCGTAGCGAGGGTTGAGGGTGAGACCGCGGTAGCCCGCCGCCTCGACACGCACACCGGCGCCCGTCGCCGTTTCAAACTCGGTGAGTGTGCCCGTGGAGGGGACGACCTCGCCGCCGGGGCGCATCTCCTCCGCATTGATCCGGACCTGGACGGCGTGGCCCCGCGGGGCCGGCACGTCGGGCTGCTCCAGCCGCAGGTCCGACAAGGACGCACCCCCGGCAAGCTGCAGTTGGAGGACGACCAGGTCGACACCGAGCACCGCCTCGGTGACGGTGTGCTCGACCTGCAGCCGGGGATTGGTCTCGATGAAGTAGAAGCTGCCGTCCGGCTGCGCGAGGAACTCGACGGTGGCCACGCCGACGACGCCGGCCGCTGCACCGAGGCGCACGGCCGCCTCCAACATCCGCGAGCGCGCCTCGCCGGCCAGGACCCTGCTCGGGGCCGTTTCGATCAGCTTCTGGTGGCGCCGCTGGATGCTGCAGTCCCGGTCCCACAGATGAGCGACCCGCCCATGGTGGTCGCCGACGAGTTGCACCTCGACGTGATGGGCGAGGCAGAGAAAACGCTCGATGTACAAGTCACCGTTTCTGAAAGCCCGTCGGGCCTCGCCGGCGCACTCCGTGAACGCCCGCTCAACCTCGGCGCGGCTGCGCGCCACGCGCACACCGCGGCCACCGCCGCCGGACACGGCCTTGATGACGACGGCTGCGTCGGAGCCCAGCTCGTCCGCCTCGCGGTCCCAGAAGGACAGCATCTCGGAGATCTCGGTCGGGTGATGGGTGCCCGGCAGCACCGGTACGCCGGTGTCTGCGGCCAAACCGCGCGCGCGGGCCTTGTCCCCGAGGAGGTCCAGGGTCTCGGCAGCGGGGCCGACCATCAGGAGACCGGCGTCCTGGCAAGCCCGGGCGAGCTCCGGGCTCTCGGACAGGAACCCGTATCCCGGGTGGAGCGCGTCCGCCCCTGAAACGACGGCAGCCTCCACCACCGCGTCAATGTCCAGGTAGGCGGCGGGACCGGTGCCCGCCAGCACCTGGAGCTCGTCACAACGCCGAACGTGCAGGGATGCCTCGTCGTCGGCGGAGCGTACGCCCACTGTCGCGATCCCCAGGGCCCGGCCTGCTCTGAAGACACGGCAGGCGACCTCTCCGCGGTTGGCGACCAGGAGCTTTCGAACGGGGGAGACGAAGGTCATGCCCTCCCACTCCCGTCGGCGACCCGTACGGCCAGGTCGAACTTGCGGACCCTGTCCCCGGCGGGCGGCGGAAACTCGTCCCGGTCGGCGATCCTCATCGCGGTCATGCAAGCTCCAGGTTGCCGACGTTCTCTCCACGGAAGAGCATCTGCAACGCCTCAGGGAAGTCGTCCGTGCTTCCGCTGACCACGTGCTCTTTGACCTTGATGCGGCTGGCGCCGATCCGGGCCGGGATGTCCTGCGCCGTCTGCGGGTAGCGCCTGGCGTAGTCGAATACGACAATTCCCTCCATGCGGGCGCGGCGCACCAGCAGCGAGAGATAGTTGGAGGGGCCCTTGACCGGCGTGGCGTTGTTGTACACGGTCTCGCCGTCCTGCAGGGCCCCGACGTCGAGCAGGCCGAAGTAGGCGGTCATGCCAGGCATGCCCAGCGCGCCGAGGCATGTCGAGGGCGGGGCGAGTGAGGTGTCGATCTTCATGGTGCCTCTCCCGTCGGAGACCACGTACTCCTGGACGCCGAAGGTGCCGACCACGTGATCGCCCGGCTGGAAACGGGATGGTTGGAATCGGTGACCTCGATGACCGATCCGGCGCGCATCACCTCGCCGATGGCCACGGGCGGCAGGTAGGAGGGGCAATCGTCCAGCCAACCGCGCATCACCGGATCAAGGGAGATGACGCGGGTGCGGCCCGCGAAACGGCTGGGGCCGGGTTCCTCGACGGGTCCGGAGCAGTGCTCCCAGTCTTCGGGCTTCACTACGCCCACCGGGTGGGCTGCCATACGGATCTGGCGGTTGGTCACGGACATCGCGACTCCTGTCGTTTACCGCTCACCGCAGCATACCGACCAGTAGGTACGATGGGGAAGTGTCGATGACCACGTCAATGCGTTGTCCTACCCAAAGAAGGCTGACCACCGCCAGCACCGCGTCGGTGACACTTCGGTCCTGCCGGACGCTCCGAAGCGAGGACCTGCGGCGATCGCCGTCCTGATCGGCGAGTTCATTGCGGCGTACACCTTTGCCCGGGGCGGGGCACTGCGACCTGACGCTCCCAAGGCTGCCGGTGATCGCGCCGGTCGACGCCGGTGGCGTCATCGAGTGCCAACCCTGCGCCCGTGGGGTCGGCTGGACCGGTCCACGCGGGCGTCGAGCGCATGGCCGCGCCCGATGAACTGCCCGCCCCTCACGTGTTCTGTGAACGTTCCTGACACTCCCGAGCCGACGGACCAGCAGTCAGATCGGGGGCCGCGGTGGGGCGGAGTGGCCCAGACTGCTCGGGGCCGCCTTGTGTGGTCCCGCACTGTCCGAATCTTCTCGGCCGGTACCGCAAGGTGAAGCACGTCACCGTCCGCTCGCGTTGGCCCGCACCCGTCTGACGGGTTAGGTTCCAGCGATCACGGGGGAGGACGTCGTAACTTCCCTGAGCGCAGATTTCCCTTTCGCACCTTCCTCTGACGAGAGATACAGGACATGTCTGCTCAAGAACCCTCACACCATCCTCCCCGGTGCATCGGCGTGGTGGCCGAGTCCGTCTCCGGGGAGACGCGGGTCGCGGCGACCCCGGCGACGGTACGGCTGCTGCTGGGCCTCGGCTACGAGGTCGTCGTAGAGTCCGGGGCCGGTGAGGCCTCCGGCTTCGGTGACCAGGTGTACGCCGATGCCGGCGCGGGGATCGGCGAGGCCTGGGACGCGGATGTCGTCCTGAAGGTGAACGCCCCCTCCAACGCGGAAATCTGCCGGTTGCGAAGGGGCGCGACCGTGGTCGCCCTGCTGACCCCGGCGCAAAAGCCCGAGCTGCTCCGGGCGCTCGCCGACGCCGGGGTGAACGCCCTGGCTCTGGACGCGGTGCCGCGTATCTCGCGGGCGCAGTCGATGGACGTGCTGTCCTCGATGGCGAACATCGCCGGCTACCGCGCGGTCATCGAGGCCGCGCACGCCTTCGGACGGTTCTTCACCGGCCAGGTCACCGCGGCGGGCAAGGTGCCTCCGGCGAAGGTGCTGGTGGCCGGCGCGGGTGTGGCCGGTCTCGCGGCGATCGGCGCCGCTTCCAGTCTCGGCGCGATCGTGCGCGCCACCGACCCGCGGCCGGAGGTCGCGGACCAGGTGAAGTCGCTGGGCGGCGAGTACCTGCCGGTGGAAGCCGCTCAGGAGGCGAGTACCGACGGCTATGCCAAGGCGACCTCCGCCGACTACGACCGCGCCGCGGCCGAGCTCTACCGCGCGCAGGCCGAGGACGTGGACATCGTGATCACCACCGCGCTGATCCCGGGCCGGCCGGCGCCGCGCCTGCTGACGGCAGAGGACGTGGCCGTCATGAAGCCGGGCAGCGTCGTCGTCGACATGGCCGCCGCGATGGGCGGCAACGTCGAGGGGACCGTGCCGGGGCGGACGGTGGTGACCGACAACGGCGTCACCGTCATCGGCTACACCGACCTGTCCTCCCGGCTCCCGGCCCAGGCCTCGCAGCTGTTCGGCACCAACCTGGTGAACCTGCTGAAGCTGCTCACTCCCGGCAAGGACGGGCAGCTGACGGTCGACTTCGACGACGTTGTGCAGCGGGCGGTGACCGTGGTGCGCGACGGCGACGTCACCTGGCCGCCGCCGCCCGTCGCGGTCTCGGCCGCGCCCGCCGTTCAGCCCGCTCCCGCCACCGAAGCGCCCGAACCGAAGCAGTCGAAGCTGACGCCTGCGTGGCGCTTCGGCCTGATCGGGCTCGGGATGCTAGCGATGTTCTTGCTGGTGGCCTTCGCTCCCGCGCAACTCGCGGGCAACTTCACCGTGTTCGCGCTGGCGGTGGTGATCGGCTACTACGTCATCGGTAAGGTGCATCATGCGCTGCACACCCCGCTGATGTCGGTGACCAACGCAATCTCCGGGATCGTCGTGATCGGCGCCTTGCTGCAGATCGGGCACGAGAGCTGGATCGTCACCACGCTGTCCTTCGTGGCGATCCTGCTGACGAGCGTCAACATCTTCGGAGGTTTCGCCGTCACCCGCCGCATGCTGTCCATGTTCTCGAAAGGCTGAGCCGAGATGACCTATCTGACGGCTTCACACGCTGCCGACCTGGTCGCCGCCCTGTTGTTCATCCTCAGCCTGGCCGGCCTGTCGCAGCACCGCACCTCCCGCGCCGGCGTCGTCTACGGCATCGCCGGCATGGCCCTCGCCCTGGTCGCCACCATCGTGATGGCGGCGCAGAGCATCACCGCCGGAGCGGTCGCGCTGATCGTGCTGGCGATGGCGCTCGGCGCGGCGATGGGCCTGTGGCGGGCCCGCCGCGTCGAGATGACGCAGATGCCCGAACTGATCGCTGTCCTGCACAGCTTCGTCGGCCTCGCTGCGGTACTGGTGGGCTGGAACAGCTACCTGGAGGTGGAGTCCCACCACGCGGCGCAGACCCGGATCGGCGCCGACCTGCTGGGCATCCACCACGCCGAGGTGTTCATCGGGATCTTCATCGGCGCGGTCACGTTCACCGGCTCGATCGTCGCGTTCCTGAAGCTCTCGGCGCGCATCAAGTCCCGTCCCTTGATGCTGCCGGGCAAGAACGCGCTGAACCTCGGCGGGCTGGCGGGGTTCGTCGCGTTGACCATCTGGTTCACGATCAGCCCGAACCAGCCCCTGATGATCGCGGTGACCGCGCTGGCGCTGGCGCTCGGCTGGCACCTGGTCGCCTCGATCGGCGGCGGCGACATGCCGGTCGTCGTCTCCATGCTGAACAGCTACTCGGGCTGGGCCGCGGCCGCGGCCGGCTTCCTGCTCGACAACAACCTGCTCATCGTCACCGGCGCGCTGGTGGGCTCCTCCGGCGCCTACCTGTCGTACATCATGTGCAAGGCGATGAACCGGTCCTTCATCTCCGTCATCGCGGGCGGTTTCGGCATCGAGGCGCCGTCCGGCCGTGAGGAGGACCACGGCGAGCACCGCGAGGTGCGGGTCGTGGAGGTGGCCGAGATGCTGGCTCAGGCCCGCTCGGTGATCATTACGCCCGGTTACGGCATGGCCGTCGCCCAGGCCCAGCACCCGGTCGCGGAGCTGACGCGGCAACTGCGCGAGCGGGGTGTCGAGGTCCGCTTCGGCGTCCATCCCGTCGCCGGGCGCCTGCCCGGGCACATGAACGTGCTGCTGGCCGAGGCGAAGGTGCCCTACGACATCGTCCTGGAGATGGACGAGGTCAACGGCGACTTCACCGATACCTCGGTCGTGCTGGTCATCGGCGCGAACGACACCGTGAACCCCGCCGCTACCGAGGACCCGGGCAGCCCGATCGCCGGCATGCCGGTGCTGCGAGTTTGGGAAGCCGAGCAGGTCATCGTCTTCAAGCGCTCCATGGCCTCCGGCTACGCAGGCGTGCAGAACCCCCTCTTCTTCCGCGAGAACAGCAGCATGCTCTTCGGCGACGCCAAACAGAGCGTGGAGGAGATCCTGCACGCACTCAGCACCGACAACCGACGCGAAGCGGCCCCGGCCGCACGGCAGGCGACGGCGGCGAGCCACTGACTGCGGGTTGCTTCTCGGTTGTTCGTTTCATTTGATTTAGAGGGGTTTAGGGGCAATGTCGTTGCGTTACGGGCCTGCGGGTTGGGGGTCTTGTGATGAGGATGGCTTGCGTGCCGGTGCGGGTGGGTTCTGACCAGGCATAGTGTTCAGCCCGTTTGAGCCGGTAGTCGGACATCTTGCGTTTCACCAAGGCCCTGACCAGGATCTCAGGCGGAAAGCTGCCCGGCGTGACGGTCACGCTGCGCCGGGCGCAGCGCAGGGTTTCCGTGAAGGAGACCCGATGGGGGTCCAGGCCACGGGTCGCGGCCGTTCTAGTATGAGTTCGCGCAGGGCATGCTGGACCAGCAGATGCGCCCAGATCTGCTGACGGACACCATCGGGGTCTTGCGGCTCAGTACGACACGGGCGCCGCGCTGATGAGTCTTGATCTCGGCAAAGACGGACTCGACCTCCCAGCGTTCGTGGTAGATCGCGGCCAGGTGCCGGGCCGGATCGCGTCGGGCGTCCAGCAGGGTGGTGACAAGCCGGTAGCCGTCAGCTGTGTCCTTACTGACCTGGCTCTTGAGCTGGTGGGCCAGGACACGGACCACGACCGGCTCGTTTCGGGCGGGGCCGCTGCTCGCCCGGATCTGTGACAGCCATGACCCGTCACGGAACTCCTGATCACCTCCGGTACGAGTGCCTCCACCCGTGACCATTCCTCCTCGCCCCACGGTTCCAGGCCCACTGTGGAGCGCAACACGTACAACCGTTCCGGGCTCGGTAGGGACTCTGGCTCGGCGACGTGCCGGGTCAAGGTGGCCTGGACAGTTGGCACGCGTGCAGGTCGCACATGGGATCGACTGACGGTCCCTCGCTCATCAGAGGAGCCGGATTAACTAAGCAGCTGCTGCACGTCGTACCCGAGGGCGATGGCCGCCCGCCCCCGCATCCGCACATCCCCCGCCCGTCTACAGTGCAGGGCGGTGCATCAGAGGATGCCTTCCCCGGTCCAGGCGTCCACCTGGCTGTGTATGTCCCACATCATCTTGTAGAGGCCGGCGGCGGTGTTCTTGTCCGCGTTTGACTCGTCCTTGTCCGACTTCCTGGTGTTGACGACGGCAGCCCAGCAGATGCCGTGCCTGGTGCGCGCCACGACGGAGCTGGTTCCCGGAAGTTCTCCGAGGTGCCACCAGGTCTGGGTGGCGGAGTCCGTGCCCCAGCCTTTCGCGTAGCCGTTGGCGCCCTTGGCCGTGGAGGGTGTGGTCATCGTGGTGACGGATGCCTGGTTTAGGATGTCGGGTCTCTCGGGGAATCCGTCCACCCGCGTGACGAAGCGCATCAGGTCAACCGGGGTGGCCAACCAGCCTCCCTCGGCATCCTTCCGGGTCAACTGCATGCCGTACGGGTCCTCCCCGGCCTGGCCGTAGTACGTGACCTCTCCAGCGCGCTTGTCCGCGCGAGTGTTACCGGCCAGGAACATCCGGCTGATTCCGCAGGGGGCCAGGATCTCCTGCCTAACGTACGCCTCGTAGGACTGGGTGGTGACCCGCTCGATGATCCGCCCCAGGACGACGTAGCCGAAGTTGGAGTACGCGAACTCGGTTCCCGGGGCGCCTCCGGCATTGTTCAGAGGGCGGTTGTCGAGCACCCAGGAGATGAGCTGCTCCTGGTCCAGCCCCGGTTGCTGGGCCATCGGGTCGGGATCGTCGTGGCTCCAGCCCGGGCCGGCTGTGTGTTCGAGCAGGTTCTGGACCGTGATGCTTTCGACGCCAGCACCGTAGGACGGAGTGCCGTATGTCGTTCCGAGGATTCCGCTGCGTCCGAAGACTGTGTCTGATATGCGGATTCTTCCCTGTTCGACCAGCCGCAGGATGGCCGCGGAGGTGATCTGCTTGCTGAGGCTGGCGATCCGGAAGAGGCTGGAGGTCGTCACCCTTTCACCCGTCTCCTTGTCCGCGAGGCCGAACCCTCCGGCGTAGAGCAGCCTGCCCTGCTGGGCGAACGCCAACGACAGCCCGGGGACGGAGAACTTCTCCATGTACGCCTGCGTCAGGGGCGGCACCACGCTGTCGGCCTCGCACCTTCGCCAGACCGGACTGAACCCCTGTGTGGCGTTCCTGCCGCCCCCGTAGTCGGCCGTGAATCCGCCGACGAAGACCGGCCGGTACGTTCTCCCCTGGTGATCGACCTCGTGCTGGTACATGGCGGAACTGATGCCGTGCCGGGCGTAGAAGGGGCACTTCACGGACTTCTCTAGGACGGCAGTGAAATAAGCGGTCTGCCCCGAGCCACTGGGGAGGAACGCACTGACACGGGCCGGCCGGTAGTCCTGCGCCACGGCCTTTGCGAAGTCCCGCTGGTAGTACTCGGCCACCCGCGGCGGAATCCAACCCCAGTGCTGCCCTCTGGCCGGTTCCCAGATCATGGCGAACTGCGTGCCAAGGAAGCCCGGACCGGGGTACGCGCTGATGTCCACCATCCGGTCGCCCGCACCGTCGCGGGCGTTGAAGACGGCCTGCAGTTCGGACTGCTTGACTTCGTGCCTCGACCACCAGGTGGGGGCGGAAGACGCCTCGGACCACCACCTGGGTCCCGACTGCGTTGCTTCCCAGATCGTGGCGAAGAACACCTCCCCGGCGATGTTGTAACCATTGAGCCGGACGAGCCGGAAGGAGCCCTGGTACGCGTCGAAGTGTCTCCCGTACTGGCTGTAGCTCACCGCGTGGTTCGACACTTGCTCGAACCCTGCTCGCTTCTCCCAGATCGCTGCGTACCGGGCCTCGTTGCCGACCTGGTAGCCGCAGAGGTCGAGGAGCCGGTAACCCTCCGTCTTGAGCCGCTTGGCCTCCTCTTCATATTGGGTCGCGGACAGGTTGTGCCGGGCGACCCACGGCTGGATGAGGGGGGAATGGAGAGCCCCGACGGCTCCTCCGGGGGCGTCGGTCGAGGCGACGGCGCGACCGGGCGGGAGCCCGACGGAGAAGGCCGCGAGTGCTGCGGTGATGCCGAAAGACTTGTTGAGGAAATCACGGCGACTCGGTCTGGAGTTCGTGCGGCGTGCCGTCGGCTCCGGTATCTCTGATGGTCCGGTCATGGCATTCCCTTCGGCCCGGTATCCGTCTTCGGCCCGGTTTCCGTCCTCGGCCGGTGTGATCAAAGGGCACTTCGCTGCCGCGGGAGGAACAAGGGCGGCAACGGCGAAGGCACGGCATCCCTGCATTACACAAGGCCCGCTCAAGGCGACACTGCCATTCTGCATGCCGAACCGGATTCTCGCGCTCTGGTTTGGTGTTTCTCGGGGCTGGCCTCACCCGAGTCCCCGGGGCCTTCCTCGCCTGGACCGGCGCCTCCCGCCTGCTCCACCTGGCCTCGGCGCCGCAGCCACCCGCAGCTCGGCGCGGCGTGGCATTCTGGGGGGAGCCAAACTCCATCCCCGAAGACGCCGCCCGCCACGAGCTGCCGCTCGCAGCGCACTACGGCCGGAGCGCGACTGCCCTCTTCCTGTTGGGCCCGACGCCGGCCGGCGTCGACCGGCCGTCAGATCGGGGCGCGGTCCACCCGCAGCACCACGTCGACGTTGCCACGTGTGGCGTTGGAGTAAAGACATCGTGTCATTTGGTGAGGCGTGGGTCGATCCGTGAGGTGATCGTCGCCAGTCGGTGCAGGCGCTTGTAGTAGCGAAGTTCCTCCGCGTTCATGAGGAGGGGCAGGACCTTGTCGAGTTCGGTGATGCAGTCGCGCAGTATCCGTAGGCGCTCCGCGTCGAGAAACCCGCCGTTGTTGCACCAGGTCGTCACGCAGCCAGCGACGTCCGCGTCCAGCATCACCAGGTCGATGCCGTTGACCCACCCTGGCGGTGTGCGTGTATCTGGTACCGGTGGTGGTGGCGGTCGGGGTGCTGCGCCACCGGCTGCTCGGCATCGAGACGGTGCTTCGCCGCAGTGTGGTCTACGGCTCCCTCACCGGCGTGGTGATGACGATGTACCTCGCGGTGACGGCGCTGGCCGGTTCGGCTCTGGACCAAAGCCCGCTGCCCGGCGTGCTGGCGGCTGCCCTGGTGGCCGTGGTGCTCACCCCCGCCCGCGCCCGCCTGCAACTGGCCGCGGACCGTCTGGTGTACGGCGCCCGCCGGGACCCGCTGGGTGCACTCGCCCGGCTCGGCGACCAGGTGGCCGTGGCCGGTGAGCCCGACCTTCTGCCGACCGCGCTGCACGCCGTCGCCGACGCCGTACGCGCCCCTGGGGCCATGGTCACGGCGCCCGACGGCAGGGTGCTCGGCTCCTGGGGAACGGCACAGTCCATCGGCCACACCGTGGCGCTGCAGGTCGGCAGGCGCGACGTCGGCACCCTGCGGGTGGCCCACCGCGACCTGGCCGACACCTACGCCGAGGCCGACGTCCGCCTGCTGGCCGCGATGGCGGCCCAGGTCGCCGTGCTCGTGCGCGCCCTCGAACTCACGGAGTTGCTTGAGGCCCAACGCGACCGCGTGGTGGCGGCCACCCGGGCCGAACGCGACCGGCTCCACCACGACCTGCACGATGGGCTGGGGCCGTCACTGTCCGGCATGGCCCTGGGGCTGCAAGCCGCCTCACACGCCCTGGCCACCGGTGACACCGCCGGATGTGCCCCGCTGCTGGACCGTATCCGCGACGAGGTCGCCACCTCCGTCGCCGAGATCCGACGCATCATCGACGGCCTGCGCCCCACCATCCTGGACACCGTGAAGCTGGGCGAGGCGATCCACCGGCACGCGGCGACGCTGTCACCCGATATGGAGGCCACGGCCTACCGCGTCGTCACCGAGGCCCTCACGAACATCGTCCGCCATGCCTCCGCACACCGGTGCGGGATCACTCTGGCACCCTGCGGCCGGTCGCTGCGCATCGCTGTCCGCGATGACGGCCTGGGCATCGCCGACGGGACCCCAGCCGGGGTGGGACTGGCTTCCATGCGCCGCCGGGCCCAGGCGCTCGGCGGCACCTTCGCCATCGAGACGGGGCCACACGGCACCACCGTCACCATCACCCTGCCACTGGAGGAGCCATGACCGAACGTGCCCCGGCCCGGTGGTCATCGCCGACGACCACCCCATGTTCCTGTTCGGGCTGCGCGCAGCTCTCGCCGCGCACGAAGAGGTCGAGGTCGTCGGCGAAGCGACAACTGGCGACGAGCTGCTGGCCGTTGCCGACCGCACCACACCCGACGTGGTCCTCACCGACCTGGCCATGCCGGGCCTCGACGGAGTCGCCGCCACTCGCGCCCTCCTCGTCAGGCATCCCGGAACGGGCGTGCTGGTCCTCACCATGCACGAGGACGACAAGGCGCTGTTCGGCGCCCTGCGTGCCGGCGCCCGCGGTTACCTCCTCAAAGGGCGCCGACACCACCGAGATCGTCCGCGCCATCCTCGCCGTGGCCAGCGGCGACGCGATCTACGGAGATCCCGTCGCCTGCCGGATTGTCGAGTTCTTCACCGGCGCCCACCGCGACTACGTCGCCCGTGTCTTCCCGCAACTAACCGACCGGGAACGGGACATCCTGGATCTCGTCGCAGCCGGCTGCGGCAATCACGAGATAGCCCGGCGGCTCGTCCTGTCCGAAAAGACGGTCCGCAACCACGTCTCAGCCATCCTGGGCAAGCTGCAGGTCCGCGACCGGGCCGCCGCCGTCGCCGAGGCCCGCGACGCCGGCCTCGGCACCACCGGAATCGCCTGACGTTGCACCGCTTGTACCCGCTCAACGTGAAAGATCGTGCAGCGCCATGACGGAGCCCTTACATCTCGTGAACCTCCACGGAGCGGGGGCTCGGGTGCAGGTGCAGGGAACGACCGGAACCGGCCCGTTTCCGGAGGACCCACAAGCCGAGATCGAAGTCAACACCATCGGCGGATTCCTGAACTGCTACCCCCGCGGGCGCGGGGACGACCGGTCCGGGTCGTGGGGCGTCAGTACTCCCGTCGCGCTACCCCCGCGAGCGAGGGGACGATGACCACTCACACGGCGCGCTCCATGCATGCCAGTTGATCCCGCTCGTCCCACGATTCGACAACAGTGAAGCCGAGCCGCTCGTACAGGGCGATGGCGCCTGTTCGCCATTTCCATACCGACAGTTGCACGGTGCGTACGCCGCTTTCCCTCGCATGCGCAAGCCCGGCGCTGACCAGAGCGGACGCGATGCCCCGGCCCCGGAAGGCCGGGTCCGTCCAGAGCCTCTTGACCTCGCACCGCCTGCCGACGGGTGCGGTGACTACGAGGCAGCCCACGGCGGTGTCGCCGCTCAGGGCCACGAGCACGACACCGTCGACGAACGCGGCCAGTGGGTCCAAGACCTCCGCCCGGTAGCGGTCCGGCAACCCGTCCGCATCGGCAACGGTCTCACCCTTCTCGGCCTGCGTCCGCAGGTGGTAAGCCGCCAACAACCCGGCCAGCTCGCCCTCAGCGGAGGCAGCCCGACCTGGCCAGCGGGTGACGACAACCTCGCGTTGATCGGTCATGGCGCCAGCATCACATGACGACCGTCCGGACCGAACTGAGATCTTGATCCACTTTGGACACCTCCATGGGACACGACCACTGTTCGGACGGCCCCGAAGCGCGGCGGCGAAGTTACAGCTTTCCGACGCGGGGCTTACTGGGCCTTGCCAAGCGTGTCGGACGCACTCCTGCGGATGTGGGCGTTGATTCTTTTCCATCTTCACTCTGAGCTGCCCAGATGCAGGGTGAGGACAGACTGAACGAGGCTCGTGATGCGGGTGGTCGGGCAGCGGAGCTTGCGAAGGAACCGCCAGGGTGTCAACGGCCGTGTGGAACTCCCCGTAGGCGGCCAGGAGTTTGCCCCGCTGGCGGCCGCTGAGTTCGGCTCTGATCCACTTGATGTGGTGGGGCCACAGAGGGTAACAGTGTCAGTCAGCGGTGCGTGCAGTCAGAGTTCGGGCAGCTCGGCGAGGCTGCCGCCGAGGACGCGATCACGTAGTGCCCCTGGGCGGGGCAGCCGTTCGACGGTCATACGGGAAAGGGCGGGGTCGCCGTAGGGGGCGTCCGAGCCGAACATCGTGCGGTCGGGCACCTCGGTGATCGCCAGTCGGATGGCGAAGATGATGTTGGCGGTCGACAGCTCCAGGAACATGTTCGGCGTGTCCCGGACCAACTCGATGGCGGTCAGCCAGTGCGCGCCGCCGAGCTGGCTGATCACCAGCGGAACCGTCGGACAGCGGCGCGCGAGGCCGGCCAGTGTCGCTAGTAGGGCTTGGTCATCTTGCTATCGGTGCGGGTATGTCGCGGCGGCAGGTGGGGCAGGCGCCGGTCCAGAGGGCGAGGAGTGTCTGCAGTTCACGGACGATCTGGTAGAGACTCAGACCGCCGCTGTGTCTTTTGGGGCGCGAGCCATGCGCCTGAGGGTGCAGAAGGCATGGGCGGCGGAGACGAGGGTGACATGGTGGTGCCAGCCGCCCCAGGTGCGGCCTTCGAAGTGGGCAAGTCCCAGGGCCTGTTTCATCTCCCGGTAGTCGTGCTCGATGCGCCAGCGCAGCTTGGTCAGCCGCACCAGGGTGGCCAGTGGCATGCCGGAGGGCAGGCTGGACAGCCAGAACTGCACCGGCTCGCTCTCGGTGGCGGGCCATTCGGCCAGCAGCCAGCGTTCAGGCAGCTCGGGAGCGTCCGTGGTCTTGCGTAGGCCCCGTCCGGCGGGCCGGACCCTGAGGGCGACGAACCGCGAGTACATGCGCTTGAAGCCGTTTCGGCCCGTGCCCGGCCGGGAGCCTACCCGCCAGGAAACCGGCCGTGCAGCCGCCCGGCCTGCCGCGATGACCAGGTCTTTCACCGTCTGCGCAGGGTCGGGGTACTGCGCTTTCGGTGGCCGGCCGGTGCCCGCGTAGGGGGGCTGGACGGGCCGGGCGTCGGCCGGATGGGCGGTGTGGCGGCAGGAGATCCCGACCGCATAGGGCAGGCTGCGTTCCTCCAGCCCCAGACGGAAGGCGGCGGCATCGCCGTATCCGGCATCCGCCACGACCAAGGGGACATCGACGCCCCACGACCGGGTTTCGTCGATCATGTCCAGGGCCAGCTGCCACTTCTCCACATGCCCCACCTGGGCGGGGATGCCGCAACGGCCGCGGCGGGCGACCTTGGCCGCATCCGCCTGTCCAGAGGCCGGATCCCATGAAGCGGGCACGAACAGCCGCCAGTTCACTGCGGCCGAGGCCTGCTCACGGGCCAGGTGCAGCGACACTCCCACCTGGCAGTTGGTGACCTTGCCCGCGGTGCCGGTGTACTGCCGCGACACACACGCAGACGCGTCCCCGTCCTTGAGGAAGCCGGTGTCGTCAACGATCAGCGCCTCCGGACCGATCGCCTCGTGCATCCTCCAGGCCAGCCGGGCCCGCACATGGGCCGCATCCCACGGGCTGGAGGTGATGAAGTGCGCCAGCGCCTGCCGGTTGCCGTCCTCGCCGAGGCGGGCTGCCATCGGCTCCACCGACTTACGCCGCCCGTCCAGCAGCAGCCCTCGCACATACGCCTGTCCCCACCGCCGCTGGTCCGCACGGAAGAACCCGTCGAACAACTCCGCCGCGAACGCCTCCAGGTCCCCCCCGGGCCTCGGTCATCTCCTCAGGTGTCACACCACGACAACGCCACCCACGAGGCAACAGACACGCCACTCAGGAGTGAAGATGACCAAGCCCTACTAGGCCCACTCAACTCCGAGTTCGGTGGGTGCGGCCCGTTGAGGTTCGGTGAGTTTGTCGCGGCGTTGCCGAGCCCCTGCGCCGCCGTCGGCGGCGACCGCCCGCGCAGAGCTGGCCACCCTGACGGCCGCCGTGCCGCAGGAGCGAAGATTCCCCGTTGTGCGGAACTTACTGAGTGACAGCGGGAAACCGAACCGATGCCGACTTTTTTAACGCGATCGAGCACGCACTGTGACGTAGAAGATCACGATGGCTATACGGCAAGGAACCGGACAAACTACGGAAAGTTCGCGCCACGGATCTTGTGTGACGCCTGTGGACCTCCTGAGGATGGGTGGCAGTAAAACATGCGTTCGATTTTTCTCAGGAGGAAAAGTGAAGGCACGTGTTCTGTTCCCGCTGCTCGCCACGGTGGCACTGTTAGCCCCGGCTGCCACGGCGTCGGCCAACGACGGCGGCCGTGACGTCTTGGCGCGCCCCGCCGCCCTGAGCCCCAACGCCTGCAAGGGCAAGGACAAGGGGCACATCGTCAAGTGGTACACGGCCCACGTCCCCTTCGCCCGCGTCCCGCTGCGCTGCGGTCAGGTCAACGCCAGGGGCCAGGGATTCGGCTTCAACAAAATCCGCGCCAAGCACTGGGAGCCCTTCGTGGACGAGGAGATCACCAACACCCTCGCCCACTACACCTCCACCTGGCAGCAGGACGCCAACACTCAGGTCTTCGTCCTGAAGGACCTGCCGCCGTGCGAGTCGGGCCAGTACCGCGTCGTCGTCTCGTACCTGAACTACGGCTCGACTGGGATCAAGGGCATCATCACCGCCTATCACGAGTCTCATCCCGGTGTCGCCAAGCGCTGCTGAGCCGTACGCTGTGTCGGTGACGTTCTCCAGCGCGGACGCAGCCCGGCGTACTGCCGTCGCCCTGGAAGGTCGCATGGTGACCGATCCGACGTGGGGCGTTGTCACCGTCACCGACGTCGAGGCCGACGGAACCTGCTGGCCGATCCAGGTTGCTTTCTCGGCGGTCGGCCGACGCTGGGAGACGGCATTCGTGATCGGCGACGTCGCGGACGAGCGGGAGCCGCTGCCGGAGAACTTCGGTGAGGAGCAGGCGCAGGAGCTGGCGTCGCTGGCAGTCACCTGGGTCCTGGAACGTCTCGCAGCGTGAAAGGAGCCCCCGCTCGACCCATGAGGCCGGCGGGGGCTTCGTCTCGTCTACAAGAGGGCAAGGCGTGGAGATCCACGTTCAGGCGGTCGACGTGGACAGGATCGTGCAGTTCTGGTCGGGAATTCCGGCGGCCGCCTGGTAGATCGCGTTCACCGCCCGGACCGTTTCCTGCACTGCTGCGATTGGGCGTTCGTCTGTCGTCATGCCCGGGGCTACGCAGATCTCTGTTCCGCTACTGCCGGGCCGCGGCCTGTTCGTCAGGGGCGGTCGTGGTGGCGGCTTTGCCGTCCTGCAGTTGCTGAAGGGGCTTGAGCGTCGCGGCGAGCATGGCCTGTGTGCCCGAGGGGTCGCCTGCGGTGCCGCCGTCGATCTGTACCCGGATGTTGACCTTGCCCGGGCGGACGTACCCGTTGAGGCTGATCCTTTGGGGTGGACACCCTGACAATGGATCTTGATGGTCCAGGGAGGGATGTCCAGGTGGGACGCCAGTCTCCGTACCGGGAGGAGTTCCGGAAGGATGCCGTCGCGCTGTACCGCGCGTCCGGCGGCAAGCGCACGTACGCGGCGGTGGCCGCGGATCTCGGGATCACCGGGGAGACGCTGCGCACGTGGGTCCGCAAAGACATCGTTCGGTCCGCGCCCGAGCCGTCAGACAGCAGCGTGCAGAGTCCGGCCGAGGAGCTCGCCCGGCTGCGAGCCGAGAACCAGCGGCTGCTGAAGGCGGAGAAAGAGTGGCAGCTGGAGCGGGAGATCTTGTGCCGGGCAGCCGCCTATTTCGCTCGGGAGGTGAAGTGAGCCCCCGCCGCTGGGACTTCATCTCCGACCACCGTGCCGGCTTCGGCGTGAAGCGGATATGCCAGGTCCTCGGCGTCTCCCGCTCCGGCTACTACCGGCATCAGGCCACCACGCAGGCCCGCGCTGCGCGCCAGGCCGAGCAGGCCGCCGCGGTCGCCGAGATCCGCGAGGTCCATGCCGAACTCCGCTCGCGGGGTCGGAAGATCAATCGCAAGCGCGTCACGCGCCTGATGCGCATCCACCAAATCGTCGGCCGTCACCTGCGCCGCACCAAGCGCACCACGATCGCGGACAAGACGGCCCCTCCCGCACCGGACCTGCTCATGCGCGACTTCACCGCGAAGACCTTGAACACCCGGTGGTGCGGCGACATCACCTATATCGCCGTCGGCTCGACGTGGCTGTATCTGGCCACGGTCATCGACATCTGCTCGCGCCGCGTGATCGGCTGGTCCATCGCCGACCACATGCGCACCCAGCTCGTCACCGACGCGATCGAAATGGCGGTCTGCACCCGCGGCGGCCAGGTCGACGGCGTTGTGTTTCACACGGACAGGGGCGCGCAATATACGGCGGCGGCCTACGCCGAGGTCTGCGTCCGGCACGGCATCCGCCGCAGCATGGGCCGCGTCGGCTCAAGTTACGACAATGCCCTGGCCGAGTCGTTCTTCCAGGGCCTGAAACGGGAGTTGCTCCGCGGGCGACGCCTCACCTCGAAGGCGCAGACACGGCTGGAGCTGTTCCGCTGGCTGGCTTACTACAACCGGCGCCGCCGCCACTCCGCCCTCGGCTACCTCACGTCAGTCGAGTTCGAGCAACAGCTGATCTCATCACGTACGCTGTCACTCGTCGCATGAAAGCTGGTGTCCACTCCCGAGGTTGAGCCTCACTGGTAGTTCTCCACCCGCTGAAACGACAGCTCGACGCCGTCGTTGCGCAGGTTGACCCAGTCCTTCTGGCTGATGTCGGTGTTGATCTCCCAGCCCAGCAGCTCGGCATAGAACTCGGCCAACTTCCAGGGGGCGGGGCAGTCGAGAATGACATCGGTGAACGTTAACATCAGATCATCGTAAGTCGCGGCGCCGGACGCCCGCGAGAGTCTGTACGGTCAACGGCACTGTCTCGCATTCGGTGGTGACGGAGGGTGATGAGGGTCGTTGACATCCATGTGAATGATGTCAACGAGCTTGTGCAGACGGTGTTTTCAGGGCTGTCTACGCTGGTCACCGAGGATGTGGGTGACGAGGGTGGGCGAGTCGTGGTGCGGGCACGGACTCCGGAGGACGCCGCGGTCCGTCCGGTGTGCGGGGCATCGTCGGATCGCGTGCACGGCTATCACTGGCGGACGGTGGCCGACGTACCGGTCGACGGGCGCCGGGTGGTGGTCCGCGTGGGGTCCGGCGCCTGGTGTGTCCCACGCGCGGCTGCCGCCACACCTTCCGCGAGCAGGTGCCCGGAGTCCTGTAGCGATACGAGCGACGCACGGCCCGCCTGACCAGGCAAGTCAAGGCTGCGGTCAAGGAGTTAGCGGGCCGGGCGGGAGCGCGATTGCTGGTGATACTCGCGGTGGGCCTGTCTCGTCACACGGCCCTGCGTGCCCTGCTGCGCATCCCGTTGCCCGCCGGGCGGGTGCCCCGCGTGATCGGCGTCGAGGGCCGCGACCGTTCTGATGGAAGTCCTCTGGCGATGGTGATCCCCGTGGTCAGTGATGAACCGACGTCTCAGAACTTGCCCGTGAGTTGTTGCGTCCGGTGACGCAACTGGTCGGCTGTTTCCGCGAGGAAGCTCTCGGCGAGGACTCGGGGCAGTCGACGATCAACGTCCGCCTGGTGCAGCGCGGCAGGTTGCGTGGTCGGCCTCGTCCCTGCCGTGGCACTCGATGGAGTAGTTCCTGATCATCACCTCCCCGACCAACGATGCCACCGCCCTCTGACAATCGGCCGGTGATCACCTGGTCGCCCAGAGCCAGAGCTCTTCGGGGTTCCGTACCGCCCGGATGCGGTGGTCCCCTCGACGGATAACCCGCCTGCCTCACTGAGGCGTGGGCCCGGACGACGCAAGTCGCTCTTGCAGGCCGCGTACGAGAAGCAGTTCGTAGCGGTCGAGTGCGGCGAGGTTCTTGAAGATTCTTCGCGCAGTGGCCTCCTGACGTTCCAGGTTCGAGTTGAAGTCCCGGACGGCGAACAGCGAGTCATGGTCCTCTTCGTACTCATGGGTGAACTCGACCTCGACCGCCGCATACCCCAGGTTCGCCGTATAGTCGACGAACTCGGAATCCACAGGCCTTATTTCAGCGCCGCAGGTTGCCGCAGCATCGCGGATGAGTTGATCCCGGGGAAATCCGGGACGAATGAAGATGTAGCGATATTCACTCACGGAGACTCCTAAGGCCATCGAACATCGTAACCATTGCCAATGATCCGGACAGAATTCATGCGCCCAGGAGGATTGTTACGCAGGAACTTCTCCAATCCCTCGCGCCCCCACTCTCGTCGAGCCCGCTGGCCCGTGCGTCGACCACAGCATCACGTGCCTGCTTCTTGGCCGTGTTCAGGGTGTTCTTCACTGAGTTCGGGGCTGCACTGGGGTCCAGGGTCTTGAACTCGGTCGGAACTCCGTCCACGACAGCGTTGGTTGCCGATCCAGGCGCCGAGTTTGATGTCCTGCTGCTCAACCGTACTCGGCGAGCAGTAGGGCGATGTCGTCGGCTCGGTGCGGGGAGCCCCGGGCGTTGTGCAGAAGGCGGTCGGCGAGTTCGTCCAGTGAGTCTGCAGGCGCGTGGGCCAGAGATGCTCGTAGGCCGTCGATCCCCACGTTGATGTCAGTGCCGCGTTCCTCGACCAGTCCGTCGGTGTAGAGGGCGAGGACGGAGCCTGGCGGGAGATCGATCCGGGTTGCTGGATACGCGCTTGCCTGATCCACACCGAGGAGTGGGCCGACGTCCAGTTCAAGGGCGTTGGTCGTCGCGTCGGGTCGGCGAAGCAGGGGTGGGGGGTGGCCGGCGGTGACGGCGTAGGCGTGGTGGCCGTGCGGTTCGAGGTGGATGTAGCAGCAGCTGGCCAGCAGGCCGGGGTCGAGGTCGATGAGGGTCCGGTTGGCGCCCGCCATCACATCGCCAGGCGTGTGGCCTACTGCGGCGAAGGCCCGTACGGCGCTGCGCATCTGGGCCATGGTGGCCGCGGCGGCGATGCTGTGCCCCTCCACGTCTCCGATGACAAGACAGACCCCTCTAGCGGTGGGGATTACGTCGTACCAGTCGCCACCGATGTCCATTCCGCTGGTGCCGGGCAGATAGCGCGCGACGGTGCGCATACCCGGGACTACTGGCAGCCGGTGCGGCAGGAGCGCCTGCTGCAGGCCGCGCGCAAGGGCGAACTCCGAATCGTAGAGCCGTGCTCGGTCCAGGGCCTGGGCGATCAGTCCGGCCAGTGCGGTGAGGACGCCACGGTCCTTCTGCGTGAATCGGTGGATCTCGTCGAAGCCGAGGACGCAGGTGCCGACAGGGTGGCTGGAGGCTATCAGCGGCAGATACGCCCAAGAGCTCACTTCGCCCGTGGGGATGCCCGGGTAGCCCCGGGAGAGGTCCTGCTGCGACTCGATGAAGAGCGGAGCGCCGGAGGTCAGAGTCTCCGTACCAGGCAGGCATGCATGCAGCGGTACACCCTCCAGCCAGTCGAGGAAGTCCTCGTGGTGGCCGGTGTGATAGAGCAGATGCATCGTTCCGTCGCGGACCACGTAGATCGCCAGCTGCTGGCCTCCGAAGGCTGGTAGGAGCTGGTCGGAGATGACTTCGCAGACTTCGCGAGCGGTGACCGCCTCAGTCAGCGCGCTGCCCAGCTGCAGGACGTGGTACATGACGCCCAGGCGCGCCGGTGTGGCAGCGGTTGCTGTCTCGGCCGAGGAAGCTGGCGTTGAGGTCGAGGGCGGATGACCGGAGGGCACCACCCGGCCGGTTACTCCGTCCGCTTCCGGATGGAGGGAGAAGGCGAGCCACCGGTCGGGCGGTCGGCAGGCCAGGAAGGAGACCGGCGCCTGCGAGATCATCGCGGACCGGTGCCGGTACTCGACGTCGGGATCGGACAGCCACGGCAGCACGTCCGAGAGGAACCGACCCAACAACTCACCGCCGCGCACGCCCAGCAGCTGCAGGGCGCTGTGGTTGGCGTAGGTGACCCGCCCGTCGGGGGCGAGGGAGAACACCCCGTCCCGCAGCCGTTCGACCGCGGCGACGGCCGCGCTGCCGGCCTGCGCGTCGACGACGGTGCCGACCAGGTGGGTGCGGGCCCGTGCGTCGTCGGCCTTTGGTGCGCGGCCCCACAACTCGACCGTGCGGTACCCCTCGCCGCCGACCCTGCGATCCCGTATGCGCAGGGGCCGCGCTTTGATCCGGCCCCCGGCGGCTGCCGTGCGGGCGGCCGCTCGAAGGGCGGCGCGGTCGCCGGGGTGCAAGCAGGAAGCCAGCGTTTCGGCTCGTCCGTCGAAAGCACGGGGGGCGAGACCGAAGATCGCGCAGAGCTCGTCGTCCACGGTGAGGGTGCCGGTGCCGAGGTCCCAGTCGAACAGGCCGGCCCTCACAGCCGGTGCCGGGGGAGCTGGGGTTTCGACGGGAATCGTCTGCGGGGTGCACTCGACGGCATCGCCGGTACGGGCGCGGAGATCGGCGAGGGCGGCACCGAGCCGTTTGGCGATGGTCCGCACGAGGCGGCGCTGGGCCTTGGACAGCCCTTCGCTGCCGGGTGACGCCGCCCAGACGATCGCCAGCGCCCCGAAGGTCTCCTCACCTGCGCCTACCGGCACGGAGCAGGAGCCGAAGGCGTACGGCAGAGCTACCGCGAGCTGAGGAAACCGGCGCATCGTCGCGTCGGCGTCGGTCAGGTGGACCGTGCGCCCGGAGCTGTAGGCTGCGGCGACCGGGATGGGACTGCTCACCGGAATGAGATGCCAGCCACCGAGCAGAGAAGGTGGCACCCCGCACGTCGCGGCGAGTACGAGAGACCGACGGTCGTGGGAGCGGAGAAAGACGCTCCCGGCATACGCGCCGGTTCTTTCGACGGCTTCGACGACGGCAGCAGCGAGCAGATCCTCACGCTCCGCCATCTCGCCGACGATCATTTCGTGCACAGTTCCAGTGTGCGCAGGTCGGCCCACCGGCCCAAGGCGGCAACCCAGCGAGACGTATCGATCACAGCTCGCAGTCCTCGCCGCCGCGATCCGGCAATGGCTCCGACTTGGGTCCCGGGACACCCCGGGCAAGATCGCACACTGGCGACGGTACGGAGCACCTGTACGGTCCGTACAAAGCACACAATCCCAGACATGACAGCTACTGAGCGTCGCCGATGCTCGTGATCACCTGGATTTTGCTCCGACGGCGCTCATGATCCACTGACAGCGTTCACCGAATCGCGGAATCTACATGCGTGTAGGGTCCGCGTGATCGTCCCCTGAGGTAACCCTCCTCATTTTGATGATCGCCGGTTTGTCGACCTCGGTTGACCGGCTATGTGGTGAGGCGGGTGTCATGCCCGCTCGTTGCCGGGTGGGTGGCGTGCCAGGCGTCCCAGATCTCTGCGCGGAGTCTGCCGCGCGGTGGTACGTCCATGCCCCGCCCCGCGGGCCCAGGCCCGTACCTCGGCCACGTTCGACGCCGGAGCCACGGACCGGGGCCGCGGGGCGGAAGGGCGAAGGGCGGCGTGGGCGGCAGGTTCTCTGGAGTGGCGGGGGTGAAGCCGCCGTGTTCGAGGATGCGGCTGGGGTGTGCATGCGCTCCAGGGGGGTAGTCATGGGCCTCTACGTGGGACCTCCTGGCCTCGGTCTTGCTCCACCCGTCCGGCCGCGTGTCAGCACCCGGTACCAGCGTCCTTGAACTACCGGGAGCACGCTCGGCAGGCTACTGGGGACCGGTGGACAGGTATGACTCCGGGACGGGGGCCGGGCTATGGCGTGGTGAGTAGTTCGCCGTCGATGACGGTGACCGCACTGCCGCGCAACAGGGTCCGTTCGCCGCGCAGTTCGGTGCGTACCAGGCCGCTGCGGGCAGATGCCTGGAGGCCGGTAAGGGTGGTGGTGCCGAGCCGGGCGGACCAGAAGGGAGCCAGTGCGGTGTGGGCGCCGCCGGTCACGGGGTCCTCGTCGATGCCGATGCCGGGGAAGAAGCAGCGCGAGACGAAGTCGTATTCGGCGGCAGGGTTTTCGGCGCGGGCGGTGACGATCAGGCCACCGCGCCAGGGCAGTGCCGCCACGGAGGCAAGGTCGGGGGCAAGCCGACGGACCGTCTGCTCGTCGGCCACCTCGACCAGCGGCTCACCGGCGTCCGGTCCGGTCTCGTGGACGGACAGCACATCCGCGCCGATCGCGGCGGAGATCTCGGCGGGTGGTGTGATGGCACGGAGCGGGGCGGTGGGGAAGTCCAGCGTGATGGTGCCGTCGTCGGCGCCGACCGCGCGGAGGGTGCCGCTGCGCGTAGTGAAGCGGATTGTGCCGGCGGCCGCGCCGGTGGAGTGGAGTACGTGTGCGGTGGCCAGGGTGGCATGGCCGCACATGTTCACCTCGGTGGTGGGAGTGAACCAGCGCAACGCCCAGTCGGCATCGGGATGTTCGGCAAGACGGTGCGCGAATGCTGTCTCTGGAAGGCCCACCTCGGCGGCGAGCTGCTGCAGCCACCGGTCTTCGGGGAAGGTGTCCGTGTCCAGTAGCAGGACGCCCGCGGGGTTGCCGGCGAAGGGACGATCGGTGAAGGCGTCGACGATTCTGATGCGCATGGGCCGACGGTAGGTGTCCCAAACAGCGGCCTGACAGGACCAATTCGCGACGAGTGGCCTTTGGCTGGGCTCCGGGGGAGCATGCGCGGGGTGCCAGGCGGAAGCCGGGTCGAACTTCCGAATTCGGCTTCCTCGGGTAGCCCCCTCATCATGTGGGGTCGCACAGGATGGCTGCCGCGACCGCGCGTGCGTCCACGGCTGGAGCCGTTGTGCGTTCCCGCAGTGCGGTGACGATCGCACCGTCCATCAGCAGGACGAGCCGTCGTGCGAGTGCCTCGGCATCCTCGTGACCACTCTTGGCGAGCAGGTCCGCAACGTAGGCGGTGACGCGCTCCTTGTGCGCGGCGGCCACCCGGTATGCGGAGCTGTCGGTGTCGGCGGTCTCAGCCATGGTGTTGATGAAGGCGCAGCCGCGGAAGTCGGCGCGGGCGAAGCGCTCGGCCAGTGCATCGAACACGTCCAAGGGCTTTCCGCTCCGAGCGTCCACCCGCTCGGCAAGCCAGGCGCGCCAGGCCTGGTCGCGTCGCTGCAGGACGGCCACGACCAAGTCGTCCTTGCCAGCGAAGTGCCGGTAGAAGGAGGCCCGGCCGACTCCGGACTCGGCCAGGATGCGTTCGACGCCGACGGCGCGGATGCCCTCGGCGTAGAAGAGTTCCTCGGCGGCGTCGAGGAGGCGTTCGCGTGCGTGGGTGGCCATGCGCTCCAGAGTATCCCGATCTTGACGAATTATGGAACCGGTCGGTACCGTCTCGCATCAAGAAGACGGAACCGATCGGTACCATCTGGAGGACTTGTGCCACGCATGCCCCAGCTCACCGAAGACCCCTTGGGGCTTCTCGACCAGACCCGCCGCCAGCTCGGACGGCTGCCCAACCTGTATGCGGCGCTGGCCAACGGTCCGGCGGCCCTCGCCGGGTACCTGGCGCTGCGCGATCACCTCGATCGCGGCGACCTGTCCGCCCGGATCCGCGAGCAGCTCGGGCTCCTGGCCGCGCAGGACAACGGCTGCACGTACTGCGTCAGTGCCCATACCCTGCGGGGCCGCAAGCTCGGTCTGACCGAGGAGGAACTACTCCGCACCCGCGAGGCCGCCGACGACACCGACCCGCACGCCGACGCAGTGCTCCGGCTCGCCCGCGAGGTCATGCGTACCGGGGGCCGCGTCGAGGACACGGCGTTGGCTGATGCCCGCCAGGCCGGTGTGACCGACGCGGAGCTGGCCGAGATCGTCGCCCACGTCGCCCTGAACACGCTGTCCAACTACTTCAACCACCTTGCTCAGCCGGACCTGGACTTCCCGGAGGTGACCGCGTGAACCGTGAGTGGCGCAAGGGCGCGATCGAGCTCGTGTCCGGCTGCACCCTCACCGACGCCGATGGCCATCGCCTCGGCCGCGCCGAGGGAATCGAGTTCGCGATCGAGGGCGGCTTCGTCAACGTCCGACTTCTTGGAGTCCCGTACACCCAGCTGGTTTCGGCTCCGGCGGTACGCCTGATCACCTGCGAGTCCTGACCATCTCCGGACCCTGCAGCACCACACGCCCTCGGGCGGACACGGCGCAGCGCCGCTTCGGCGAGAGTCTCTGAGGCGGTGCTGTGTCGTTCGTGCTGGGGCCGGCGTTGTTTTCTCCGGCTCCGTGGGCGCATCTGTTGGTCCACCATGCCCTGCGCGAACTCATGCTGAGAACGGCCGCGACCCGTGGCCTGGACCCCGACCGGGTCTCCTTCACCGAAACCTTGCGCTCCGCCCGGCGCAGCATGACCGTCACGCCGGGCAGCTCCGCCATCTCGCCGGTGCCTGTGTGATCGGTCTGCTCAAGGGCGTCGAGAGCGGGCGCCTAGCGGCTTGGGCCAGAGTGCATCCCGTGCCGCACAGAGGGTGGGGCACGGGAGGTGAACATGTCTCTGAGGACCGATCTCTACGCAGATATCACGGGGTTCCTCCTGGCCAAGTGCGATGCGGACCCGGATGAACTCTCGGTGGAATCCGATCTGTACGACGACATCGGCATCGACTCTCTCGACCTCATGGCCATGGCGCAGACCCTTCAGGGTGCGTACGGCATCTCGATGGACGACGAGCGCATCGGTTCGCTCCGCACCGTCGGTGACGTCGTGGAGTTCGCCGTCTCCAAGATCGGAACCGAAGCAGCCGCCTAGATCACGGGGAGACTCTGCAATGCCTGCCTATATCACCGCCATGGGACGTTTCCTGCCCGGCGAACCGGTGCCCAACGAGGAGATCGAGGAGTACATCGGCAGCGTGGGCCGCGCGAGTTCGGGGTTGCGTGAGCAGACCCTCGCCAACTGCGGGATCAAGTCACGGCACTACGCCATCGACAAGCAGCAAAAGACCCTGTTCTCCAACACCGGCATGGCGGTCGCGGCGATCCGCCAGGCGGTGGACCGTTCGGACATCACCCTCGATGACATCGACCTCATCGCGGCGGCCACCACCGTCCCGGATCTGATCGCGCCCGGCATCGCCAGCGGCATCCACGGTGAACTGGGCAGCCCGCCCTGTGAGATCGTCACCACCCACGGTATCTGCAGCTGCGGGATGATGGCGCTCAAGAACGCCTACCTCCAGGTGGCGGCCGGGGAGAAGAAGAACGCGGTCGCCTCCGCGTCCGAACTGGTCTCGCGTTTCATGAGGAGCGACCGGTTCGCCGGCGTGCGGCCGGTCTCGGACGACGGTGCCATCGCCATGGAGATGGCGTTCCTGCGCTACATGCTCTCGGACGGCGCCGGTGCCGCGGTGGTGCAGGACCGCCCGGCGGCCGACGGGGTGAGCCTGCGGATCGACTGGATCTCGCTCACCTCCTACGCCAACACCGAGAAGACCTGCATGTACATGGGCTCGGCCGACAACTCGGCGGAGCAGACCTGGTGGGACTACCCCTCCGCGGCCGAGGCCGGTGCCGATGGCGCGCTGGCGCTGCGCCAGAACCTGGGCCTGCTGCCGCATCTTGTGCGGCTCGGGGTCGAGGAGTACCAGCGGCTGCTCGGTGAGGGCCGTTTCGACCCGGACGAGCTGGCCTGGTTCCCCGTGCATTATTCCAGTGAGCGCATGAAGTCCATGGTGGTCAAGGAGATCGAGCAGAAGAAGGTCAGGGGCCCCTCCCTGGAGAAGTGGTACAGCAATCTGCCCCGGGTCGGGAACATGGGCTCCGCCAGCATCTACGTGATCCTGGAGGAGATGCTCAGTGAGCGCCTGGTGTCGCCCGGTGACAAGCTTTTGGTGATGGTCCCCGAGTCCGGCCGGTTCGCGGTGTCCTTCGCGCATCTGACGGCCGTCTCCGCCCAGGAGGGCTGAGGCCGTGGGTGCACAGCCCCGAGTGACGGTCTACTGGTACTCACAGACCGGTCAGCTCCTGGAGTCCGTCTCGGCGGTCACCGACCCGCTGGAGAAGGCGGGTTGGGACATACGCAGGGTCGAGATCAGGCCGCGGGAGCCTTTTCCGTTCCCCTGGCCCCTGCGCCGCTTCTTCGGTGTCTTCCCCGCCTGCGTCGACCCCGACGGGGCACCCGGGAT
Organism: Streptomyces sp. HUAS 15-9; assembly: GCF_025642155.1. Taxonomy (NCBI): domain Bacteria; kingdom Bacillati; phylum Actinomycetota; class Actinomycetes; order Kitasatosporales; family Streptomycetaceae; genus Streptomyces; species Streptomyces qianjiangensis. Next base: position 9,124,193 of record NZ_CP106798.1, read on the forward strand.
CACCGCCCGGCCGCCGGTGGCCGATGACGACGATGCGGACCTGGTCGTCTTTGCCTTCCCTGTCTGGTACTTGGCTCCGGCGCTGCCCATGCGGGCGCTTGTCGGTGCCGAGCCGAAGGCGTTCGACGGGCGTGCCGTCGTCGGCCTGGTGGCCTGCCGGAACATGTGGTACTCGGCCGCCGTCGAGGTGCAGCGGCTGCTTCAGGCAGCGGGCGGCCGCTATGTGGGCACGATCGCCGCGGTGGACACCGCCTCCGCCGGGGTCACCTTCGTCACCACGCTGCGCTGGCTGCTCGCCGGCAAGCGGGAGGCGTCCTGGGGGTTCCCGCGTGCCGGTGTCGGCAGGGACGAACTGGACCGGCTCATGCTCCTCGGCGAGCGCATCGCCCACCTCGCCCCGGCGCAGTCCCACCTCGCCACGGAACCGGCCGGCCTCGCTCCGGCGCAGTCCCACCTCGCCACGGAACAGGCCGAACCCGCGTCCGGCACCGCCTGTGAGGAGGCCTTGGCCGACCGCATCCGCGCCGTTCTCGCCGCCCATGACGCGGCCCCCGTGCACTATCCGCTGGCCGCGGCCGACCTCCTGGCCGGGAAGGTCTTCCGGGTCTGGGGCCGGGTCATCCGTGCCGCCGGCCGACGTGGCCAGGCCCGACGCACCGTGCTCACCTCGGTGTTCGTGCTCTGGCTGTCAGGCGCCATCCTGGCCGGGCTGCCCGCGGTCGTCGTCGCCCGCGTCCTGTTCAAGGCCGGCTTCGACGCCGCGGTGGCCCGGCGCCTGGCACCGGTCCTCGCCCATCTTTCGGAGGTGCGCCGATGACCGCAGCCGTACCGCATCCGCCGCAGGCGGCCGCGCGGGTCAAGGCCGACGTCGTGGTGGTCGGTGCCGGGCCCACCGGCCTGGCCGCGGCCCACTTCCTCGCCCGATTCGGTGTGCGCACACTCGTCCTGGAACAGCGCCCCGCACCGTCCGGCCATCCACGTGCCACGGTGATCAACTCGCGCACCATGGAGCTGCTCCGGCACCTGGGCGTCGATGCCGAGGTACGCCGTGCCGGTGTGTCCCTGGAGAACACGGCGCGCATCACCTGGTGCACGGAGCTGGCCGGCACCGAACTCGCCGCCCTCGACATCATCGATTCGGCGCACGCCCTGATGCAGCGAGTGGCCAACAGCCCGGCACTTCCCGTCATCTGCTCGCAGAACCGGGTGGAAGCGCTGCTCGTCGACCGGCTCCCCGAAAACGCAACGGTCATCCGCGGCGTCAGGGCCGAGGAGCTGACCGGGACTGCGACCGGTGTCAGGGTGACGGCCCCGGGCGAGCGCCCCACCGTCGTCGAAGCCCGCTACGCCGTCCTGGCCGAGGGGCTGCACGGCCCGCTGCGCGAGAGGGCGGGCCTGCAAAGGACCGCGGCCACGCCGCTCGGCAGGCTCCTCGACATCCACTTCAGCGCCGACCTCTCGCCCTGGACGGCCGGCCGGGAGAGCGCCCTGTACTGGGTGCTCAACGACACCGTGCGGGGCGTGTTGATCACCGTGGACCCCAAGCGCGGCGAATGGCTCCTGGAGATCCCCGCCCTCACCCCTGATGAGGAACACACCTACTTCGAGCAGGAAGTCGATCACCACAAGCTGATCGAGGCCGCCATCGGCGCGTCGGGCGAAGCGCTCGGGGGGCTGCGCATCCACTCCGTACGGAACTGGGTGATGGGCTCCACCGGGCTCGCCTCCTGGCGCAGCGCCGACGGCCGGGTCCTCGCCGCAGGGGATGCCGCCCACACCTTCCCGCCCACCGGGGGCTTCGGCATGAACACCGGCATCCAGGACGCCCACAACCTCGCCTGGAAGCTGGCCGCGGTACTGCGCGGCGGTGCCCCCGACACGCTGCTCGACTCCTACGAGCGTGAGCGGCGCCCGGTCGCGGAGTTCAACGCCCGCTACAGCGAGCGCAACGCCCTGCAGAAGCGGGCGCTGCTCCAGTCCGACGCCGACCCGGCCGAGTTCGCCCGAAACATTGAACAGCATCGGCCGCACTTCGACTTCGAGGGGCAGACGCTGGGCTTCACCTACGCACCGGGCCCCGGCGAGCCGGTGGTCCAGGACATCGTGACCTATCGGCCGACCGCCCAGGCCGGCCACCGGGCCCCGCACGCCTGGCTCGAGCGGGCCGGCGAGCGGATCTCCACGACCGACCTGGCCCGCACCGGCTTCGCCCTGCTCACCGGGGCCGGGGGAGCCGTCTGGCAGCAAGTGGCGCAGCAGACCCCGACCGTCCTGGGCCTGCCCCTGACCGCAGCCGTGATCACCGCGGACGGGCCCCGACTGCGCGATGTCAGCGGAGCCTTCGCCGACACCTACGCCCTGCAGGGGCCCGAAGCGGTCCTCGTACGGCCCGACGGCCATGTCCTGGCCCGGCTGCCCGGCGTCGCACCACGCCAGGAACTCCGGCAGGCCCTCGCCCGAACAGTCAGCAGCGGGCCGGTGCCCGCACGAGCGGAAGGGCCCTCATGACGGCCGGACCCACCTTCTCCCCGAAGCGGCTCGCGCAACTGCGCTCCGGCACACTCTCCGAGGTCCGCGCCGCCCTCGCCGGCCTGCCGCGCGAGGAGCTGGCGGCCTGGCTGGCCACACCCGACGGCGAGGACGTGCTGCGCACGGTCTTCGAGCAGATGCCCGAGCGCTACACCGGCGGTCCCATGGACGGTCCGCAGACCGCCCGCTGGGAGGTGGCAAGGCCGCCGGCCGACACCGTCGCGTACGACCTCGTACTGACCGAGGACACCTGCGACGTGCGCGAGACGGGGATCTCGGGCGCCCCCGCGGTCACCCTCGCCCTGGACGCGGTCAGCTTCGTCCAGATGGCCTCGGCCGCGGCCCAGGGCATGGATCTGCTGCTCGGGGGCCGCCTGCACATCCAGGGTGATGTGCACCTGGCGATGCGGATGGAGTCCTTCTTCGGGCTCGCCGAGCCGGGTGAGCCCGGATGAGCACCGCCTGCGGTCGCCACCGGGTGGTGGTGACGGGCATCGGCATGGTCAACCCGCTCGGCATCGGCACCGAGACGGTCTGGACGCGGCTGCTCGCCGGAACCTCCGGCGTGGGACCGATCCAGGGCTTCGACGCCGGCCGGCTGCCGGTGCGTATCGCCGCCGAGGTGAGGGGCTTCGACCCGACCGACTGGCTGACCGGCAAGGAGGCCAGACGCCTCGACCGGTTCTGCCACTTCGCGCTCGCCGCGGCCGAACTCGCCGTGGAGCGTGCGGGCCTCGACGGTATCGACCCGGACGGCGCCGCCACCGTGATCGGCAGCGCCATCGGCGGCGCCGACACCATGAGGGCAGGGGTGCTCAAGGACGCGACGGCACCCCGCATGGTCTCCCCGTTCTTCGTGCCCAGCTCCATCATCAACATGGGCGCGGGCACGGTCGCCCAGCGCTTCGGCTTCCGCGGCCCCGGCGCCGCACCGGTCACCGCCTGCGCCTCCTCGGCCGACGCGATCGGGCAGGCCTACCGCATGGTCCGCGACGGCTATGCCCAGGCCGCACTGGCGGGCGGCTCCGAGGCATGCATCGCCTCACCGCTGATCGCGGGCTTCGCCAACCTGCGCGCGCTGTCGCGCCGCAACGACGAACCCCGCCGGGCCTCCCGCCCGTTCACCGCGGACCGGGACGGTTTCGTCATGGGGGAGGGCGCCACCATGCTGCTCCTGGAGACCGAGGCGTCGGCCCAGGCGCGGGGCGCGTACGTCTACGCCGAGATCTGCGGCTACGGCCAGACCAGCGACGCCTACCACGTCACCGCCCCCGATCCCACCGGGCAGGGAGCCGCCCGCGCCATGCTCGCCGCGCTGCGCGAGGCCGGCCTCAAGCCCGGCGAGATCGACCACGTCAACGCCCATGGCACCTCGACCCCCTTCTCCGACGCCGCCGAGACGAAGGCGATCAAGTCCGCCTTCGGCAGTCACAGCCAGAACCTGGCCGTCAGCTCCACCAAGTCGATGACCGGCCATCTGCTGGGCGCGTCCGGCGCGACCGAGACGGCGTTCTGCGCCCTGTCCATCGATCGCAAGGTCATCCCGCCCACCATCAACCAGGATGCGGCCGATCCCGAGTGCGACCTCGACTACGTGCCGAACACCGCCCGCCCGTACGAGGTCCAAGCAGCCCTGTCCAATTCGTTCGCCTTCGGCGGGCAGAACGTCTCGCTCGCCCTGCGACGCTTCGTCAGGAAGTGACCCCACCCGTGTCCATGGAGCTCACACCGCAAGCCACCTGCGAGGCCCGGTGTGCATCGAGACCGGCGGCAAGCAGATCCTCGCCGGGCCGGGCACGGCCCATGCCGTACCGCCGGGCGCCTGGCACCGCATCGTCGACCGCCGCCAGGACGCCGCGGCAGACATGTCCAGCACCCTGACGCCCGCCCCGCGCACCGGCGAACCCCTGCACACGCGCCGGGGCCCGGCCGGCGACGGCCACAGCGACCGCACGGACCACCCCCATGTGCTCCGGTCCGCGGTCACCGCCCGCGAGTCCGGCGAGTCCGCCCTCGCAAAGCCCCCACGTGGGTCCAGGACCTGGTCTTCGGCCCGCTCGCGCCGGCGCACCGGGCCCTCGACCACCACGGCACCTGCCTCGCGTTGGACCGTCGGCCGACCCCGCGGCACCACTCGTGACCGCACCTCAGGAAGGCACCCCGATGACCCAGGTCTCCACCGCCCCCACGGCCACCGCAGCCCCCGGTCCCACCGGCCGGCTGCGCGCCCTGCTCGCGATGTCCGGCAATCCGCTGAACTACCTCACCGCCCTGCGCGACCAGTACGGCCCCGTCGTGCGCATCCCGCTCGCCTCGAGCGAGCTGTACATGATCAGCGACCCGGAGGCGGTCCACGAGGTCCTGGTCACGTCCCACCGCAACTTCCACAAAGACGTCATGAGCGCCGGACGCGGCAAGTGGGCCGCCCCGCTCGAGGTGATCCTCGGCAACGGCCTGGTCACCAGCGACGGCACGTTCCACCGCAAGCAGCGCAGGCTCATCCAGCCGATGTTCCATCACGAACGCATCGCCGGCTACGGCCGTGCCTTTGCCGAACTCTCAAACGACATCCAGTCCGGCTGGAAGGACGGGGACCGGCTCGATCTGCAGGCCGAGATGACCGAGCTGACCCTTGCCATCGTGGCCCGCACGCTCTTCGACGTCCCGCTCGACAGCGATGTGGCCCGCGCCATCGCCGCCATCCCGCGCCACGAGGGCCCGCTGCGCTGGGATGCCCTACCCTTCGCCCGCCATCTGGCGAAGCTGCCGCTGCCCGGCAACAAGCGCTTCTACGAGAGCCGGGACAACCTCGATGCCCTCGTCTACCGGCTCATGGCGCAGCGCAGGCAGGGCGACGGCCAGGGCACCGACCTGCTCTCCCTGCTGCTCGCGGCGCGCGACGCCGACACCGGGGAACCGATCGAGGAGCGCCAGGTACGGGACGAGGCGATCACCCTCCTCATGGCCGGCCACGAGACCACGGCCAGCGCACTCACCTGGGCCTACCACCTGCTCGGCAGCCACCCCGAGGCGCGAGAGCGCATGCACGAGGAGATCGACGAGGTGCTCGGCGACCGGCTGCCCACCGTCGAGGACCTGCCCCGCTTCGTGTGGACCGACGCGGTCCTCTCCGAGGCGATACGCCTCTACCCGCCGATCATGGGCCTCGCCCGCCGTCCCCTTGACGACTTCGAGGTCTGTGGCCACCGCATCCCCAAGAACAGCTTCGTCGGGATCATCCCGTGGGTCGTCCACCGCGATCCCCACTGGTGGCCGCAGCCGGAACTCTTCGCCCCGCAGCGCTGGCTCGACACCCCGCAGTCCGCCGGCGCGGCGGACGAACTCACCGGTCACGCGGTACGGCCCGGGCGCCCGCGCCTGGCCTATCTTCCCTTCGGCGGCGGCCCGCGGCAGTGCATCGGCAATACCTTCTCGCGGATGGAGGGCGTCATGGCGCTGGCCACCCTGGGGCGGCACTGGGAGTTCGAGCCCGTCCCCGGGTTCGCCATCGACCCGCTGGCAAGGATCACCATCCGGCCACGCCACGGTCTGCCGATGTCCGCCAGGCGCCGCAAAGCGGGCGGCGTCCACTGGCCAGGTCCGGCGGAACATGCTGATCACCGCAGTCGATAGGGTCGACCACGTTCATCCAACAGACAGAGCGCGAAGGAATTGCCGAACGTGTGGCCGGGCCCGTGGGCCGTGGTCGACGAATCCGACCGAGCACAGTGGGAGTATGCGCCACGCGAGCTGACGATCCGCAGTGAGCTGGGCGAGCAAGGAAAGAAGACAGATGATCAACACGCCGCCCCCCGGGGGCTGACCGGGGCTGGCTGCACCGCACCCCCGCCGGCCGCTTCACCGCCCTGCCGCAGCCCTCTGTCTGAGCGGCCGCGGCCTGATTTCGGTGTAACGCGCAGGCCCCGACGGGTGGGGAAGGGCACGGCAACGACCTCAACGCCGTGTGGCGCAACTTCCTCGGCACCGGCACCGGGTCACCGGCTGCCCGCTGGCTGGTCACCAGCCGGCATGACACGGCTGTTCGCCCGGCTGGGGCGGCGCCCCAGGTGGTCATGCCGCCGGTGCGGAGCCGTCCGGTCACTGGAAGGCGCAGGGGATGAACTGATCCAGTGACAGTAGCCGGAACACACGGCCCGGCCGCGGCGGCACGGACCGCAGCCGCAGACGCGTGTTCGCCGCAGTGCAACGGCCGTGCAGGCGCAGGAACATGGTGACCCCAGAGGAGTCGCAGAATGTGACGTCGGTCAGATCCAGCACCAGCTCGGGTGCGCTGGCAGTGGCGAGACGGGTGAGTTCGGGCTCGATGCGTGGCACGCTGTCCAGATCGAGCTCGCCGGACAGCTTCACCGCTCCATCCTCCATCGCCGGTGAGGCCAGCGCAGCGGTCATCGGCATGCGGCGGGTCATGGCGTACGTCATGGTCTGTGTCACGGTGTGGCAGCCTTTCGGATGGTGTCGGCAGCAGCTCGGTGGCCGAATCGCCCGCGGTCCTGGTGTCTCGCGGCCACGAGTCAGATCCCACCAGCTGCGGGGGGCGTGTGACAGGGGCCAGATGCCCCAACGCAGGGCCCAAGAGTCCCCACGTTGCTCGGCGGAGCGTCGAACCGGGTGGGTAGCGTGGGCGCCGAGACGCGCGAGAATCCGGCGCGGCTGTTGTTCGAGAGGTGGACTCATGGCGCAGGTTCGGACTGCCGGGCGACAGTGAAGTGCGGTCCGATGGCGCTCTCGGAGCCGCGGACGTCGAGGGGTGGAGGGGCGAGCGGCGACCGAAGCCGCCGAGGGAGTCACGACCGGCGCCGGTGCTCGGCGAGCCGTGGCCGGGCGGCCTGGTTCTGAGTCGGAGCACCCCGTCCGTGCCGACGCCGGCCGGATGTGTCCGAGAGACCTTGGGCGGAACGACCGTGCACGTCGGGCAGCTTTGGCGCGTGCGCGGAGTTTACCCGTGCCGCCCCGTTGGAGAGAGGGATTTCCGCAGGTTGGGTGCCCTCACGGCAGACTGGGTGGGCAGTCTCCGACAATGATCCGCCGTATGAGGAAGCCGCAGCGCCCGTGAGTGACGATCCCCCTCCCTCGATGCCCCGGCCTCGGACCTTTCGGTGCCGGGCACCGACGACGGAGGCGCCTTCGGTATCGACGCGTTCACGCTCGACGACCGGCTGCGGCTGTTCCACTTCGCCGCCGCCGAGAAGCGGCACGAGTATCTGTGGCTGCTGCGCGCGTTCGACCGGGGCCGGGCCAACTACCAAATGCTGCTGCACGCTTCGGACGCGGCCGCACTCATCGGCAGGCTGGCCGCCGAGAATCCCGGCGCGGCGGCGGTCGGCGACGTACAGCCGCTGCTCGACGCCCTCGCCGAGTGGCGGGTGCTGGACCGCAGCTATGACGGAACGCGTGCGGCGAACCTGGCCGAGTACCGCAACCGGCACTACGTGTACCAGTTCACCCAGGCCGGATACCGCGCGTACCGAGCGGTGGAGGACGTTGTGGGTGCGGCGCTGGAGGACGCGCAACTGTCCCGTCTGGTCTTCCCGGACATCCTGCCGACCTGGCCGCACTGGCGGAGGCGAACGCCGCGGGCGACGCCGAGGAGGTGTACCGCAAGCTGGGGCACCTGGACTCCGTGCTGAACGAGATGGCGCAGCGGGCCGCCCGCTTCTATCTGATGCTCGGTGATCTGGCGCGGACCAACGACGCCCGGCCCGAGGTGTTCCTCGCGCACAAGGACGCGCTGCTCGCACACTTGCGGGAGTTTCACCGCCGAGCTCGGCCGCTACGCGCCGCTACTCGCCCAGGCGGTGCAGAAGGCCGCTGCGAGCGGTGTGGAGCGGATGGTCGAGTACGCCGCCGAGGCCGACGAGCGCCTCTTCCGCTCCCCAGCGGCGCGTCTCGACGACTGGGGGCAGCGGTGGGCTGGCATCGTGCACTGGTTCGCCGAGCGCGAGCACAGTGAGGCCGAGCGGCTGCAGGACGCGACGGTCACCGCGATCCGATCCGTGCTGGCGCTGCTGCGCCGGGTGACAGAGGCGCGACGCGGCGGGGTGAGCCGGGAGAGCCAGCTGCGACACCTGGCGCAGTGGTTCACCTCGTGCGCCGGGGACGACGACGCGCACGCGCTGTTCCAGGCGGTGTTCGGGCTCGGCGCGCCCCGCCACATCGCGGTCCGGTACGCCGACCCCGAGCTGATCGCGGGCCGTACGTCCTGGTGGGAGGCCGAACCGGTCGAACTCGCCCGCACCCTGGTGCAGTCGGGCCGTACCCCGTCCCTCAGAGGGCCCGGCCGGATCGACCGCAACGACGCCGAGCGGGCCCGGCTGCGGGCAGCGCAAGTCCAGGAGCAGGCCGAACGGCGGGGCGCTGCCGTCTCGCTGGCCCTCGACGGCGCGTACGGCCGCGTCCTGGACGAGGCCGAGACACGTGCCCTGCTCTCCCTCCTCGACGTGGCGCTCGCCGCCCGGGTGCCGGTCACCCGGGGCGTGGGCAGTGGCGCCGCCGCCTCTGGCTCCGCACACGGGGTGCGTCTAACCCCCATTCCCACGCAGCCGGGGGAGTTCTTCACCACCGTGCGTACCGTGCGCGGCGATCTGCACCTGGACGGGCTGCGTCTGGCGGTCAGCGGATGAGTACGCGGGTGGCCGAGGGCGTCTCGGCCCTCGAACTGGCCGACTACCAGAAGGCGGTGCGGCTGGTGCTGCGGCACCCGCTGATCACGCCGGTGTATCCGGATCGCACCGCCCTGGCGACCGTACGCCGCTGGGCGCAGCAGCTGCGCACCGATCTCATGGAGGTGCTCGGTTACCGGCTGATCACCACCGCGGACACCGCCCGCCTCCGGCGCGCCCAGGACCAGCTGGACGCCACCCGGCCCGCCCTCAGCCGCGCCGGGCGCCCCTTCGACCGCCGCCGCTACGCCTACCTCGCCCTCACCCTGGCCGCGCTCGGCCGGCACGGCGCTCAGGTGGCGCTCGGCGAGCTGGCGGACGCGGTGGCCGCCGACGCCGTACGCATCGAGGGTCTTGGCCTGGACACCGCCCGCAAGCACGACCGGGACGCCTTCGTCGACGCCGTCACCTGGCCGACGGATCGGCCACCTCCTGGGCCTTGGATCCCGTGCGGGGCCGAGGCGCTGTACGACATCGACCGGGAGGTCCTCACCGCCGTGCACCAGCCCACCCGGGTGCTGCAGCACGTCACCTCGGTGCGGGCGCTGCTGGACTCGGCGGGCGCGCTGAGCCTGTCCGAGGGGCGTCAGGCCCGGCGTCGCTCGGCCGCCCGGCGGGCCCGCCGGGCGGTCCTGGAGAACCCGGTCGCCTACTACGCGGACGCAGGCCCGGAGTTGACCGGCCAGCTGCGGGCGCCCGCGCTCGCCGAGGACTTGTCGCGGCTGACCGGTCTCGCCGTGGAGCGGCGTTCGGAGGGCATCGCCCTGGTGGACACCTCCGGCCGCCTGTCCGACCTGCGTTTCCCCGGCGGCGGCACGGTCGCACAGGCCGCGCTGCTGCTCGGCGCCCGGATCAGCGAGGCGGCGGCACGTCATGGGCGGCACGCCCCCGAGCTGCTGCCCGCGCCGACGGCGGCCGAACGCCTGACGGCGCGGGCCGACCGCATCGACCTGGCGCTTCCGGCGCACGGGGTGCTGGCTGAGCTCGCCGGTGCCGACGGCGAGGCCGGCCTCCGCGTGGGCGGGGTCATTGGCTAGCCGTACGGTGCGTACCGACAGGACGACTCGGGAGAGCGGCGGCAGCGCCCCTGGCGTCGACGGCCAGGACGGCGTGGAGACCCGCTACCCGCTCGTCACCACCTCCTGGCTGCGCGGCCGAATGCGGGACATCACCGCCCAGTACGGCGCGGGCTTCGCCGCCGACCTGCGCGGCGACCCCGACCGGTTGCTCGAGAAGGCCCTGGACCTGCTGAGCGCGATGTCGCTGATCGCCCGGGTGTACGGCGGTGTGCTGGCCCTGCCGCTACTCGCCCGCTACCGGGGCGTCACCGCCGAGGTGAAGACGCGGATGCCCCAGCCCAGGAACGGGCCGCCGCCCGAGGCCGCCGTCGATTCCCCGTCCCTGCCCGCTGCCGATTCCCCGCCCACGACGTGAAGGACTCCGCCGAGTGAGCGCCACGACCCCCGCCCCCCAGCCCCGGTACTTGCCCACCCGTGCCGGGATCATCAACCTGTGGGACTACCGGGACGAGGAGTTCTCCTTCGCCGGCGGCTGGCTGGTGCTGCGCGGCCCCAACGGCTCCGGCAAGACCAAGGCCCTCGAAGTGCTCTTCCCGTTCGTGCTGGACGGACGGATCGACCGCAAGCGGCTCAACCCCTTCGCCGCCGAGGACCGCACCATGAAGTCCAACCTGCTCTTCCGCGGGCAGGAGGCGGCGCTCGGCTATGTCTGGATCGAGTTCACCCACCGCGCCACCGGCCAGGCGGTGACCTGCGGTATCGGTCTGCACGCCCAGCGGCACCGGGACACCCCGGCGCGCTGGCACTTCGTCGTCGAGGGCCGGGTCGGCGAGGACTTCTCGCTGCTCACCGCCGACGACCGGCCGCTGACCAGGAAGCAGCTGGCCGCCGAGCTCGCCGAACTGGGCGGTGAGCCGATCACCTCGGCCACCGACCACCGGGCAGCCGTCGACCAGCGGCTGTTCGGCCTGGGCCGGGAGCGCTACGAGCAACTGCTCACCCTCATCCTGACGCTGCGCCGTCCGCAGCTGGCGAAGAACCTCGACCCGGCCAAGCTCTCCGACACCCTCACCGAGGGCCTGCGCCCGCTGGACGAGGACCTGATCGCCGAAGCGGCCCGTTCCTTCGACGACATGGAATCCTTCCAGCGCACCCTGGAGGGCCTCGTCGCCGCCGACGAGGCCACCCGGTCCTTCCTGGCGGCCTACTCGACGTATCTGCGGGTGAACGTGCGCGTCGCCGCCGACCGGCTCAGCGCCCGCCGCGCCGAGACCGCCGAACGCGAGCGGGCCCACGCCGCCACGGCCGTGGAACTTGAGACGGCTCGTACGACGCGGGCGGACGCGGACAACCGGGCCGAACAGGCCGAGGCCGCGCTCGCCGCCCTGCGCGCCGTCCTCGAGCAGCTGCGGACCTCGGCCGCCTACCAGGCCGTCGAGCAACTCGCCGACCTGGAACGCCTGGTGCGCACCTGTGAACAGACCGCCCGGCAGGCCACCGCCGAACGCGAAAGGCGCACCGCGGCCACCGGCCGCGCCCGCGCCGAGGCCGAGCACTCGGCCCACCTTGCCGCTGAACTCGACACCGCGGTAAGCGCCGCGGCCGCCGCGCTCGCCGACCACGCCCACCGCGCGGGCATTGCCTGGAGCGCCGCCGACGCGCCCCCGACGCCCTCGCCGACTGCGCCTCGGCGCGCGCCGCGGCCCGCCAGGAGGGCGTTCGCGCGGTGCGCACGGCCGTCCAGCGGCTGCGCGACACCGAGCAGACCCGCCGCGCGGCCCGCGCCGGACTCGACCGCGCCCAGGAGGCGGCCCAGGAGGCCGAGACCGCCGAACGCGAGGCGGACGCCGCGCTCGCCGCCGCCCACGAGCGGGCGCGGGTGGAGCTGGAGCAGTGGACGCAGCGGTACCACGCCCTGCTGCCCGAAGGGACCGAGGGCCGGCTGGCGGCCGCCCTGGACCTGGCCGCCGAAGCGGCCGACACCCCGGCCGATGGGGAACGCGGCAGCGCCGCGACCGAGGACGTCACCCTGCCGGGCGTCGTCACCGATGCCACCGCTCCCGCGGTGCAGGAGCTGCGCGACCGCCTCGCCGGGCTGCGCGTCCGGCGCACCGGGCTTCAGGCCCGCCGGGCCGGGGCCCAGGCCGAGCGCGAGCTGATCGCCGCCGAGCACGACGACGCGCCGCCCGCGGCCCGGGGCCGCACCGCCGACCGTGACGGTCGCACCGACAGCGGGGCCGCCGTACCGCTGTGGCGCCTGGTCGACTTCGCCGACGGTCTCGACGACGGGCAACGGGCAGGGGTGGAGGCCGCCTTGGAGGCCTCCGGCCTGCTCGACGCGCTCGTCACAGCCGTGGACCACCCGGTCACGGCCGGGGCCGGCGACGGCTTCCTGTGCGCCGGCGCCGTCATCGACGGGCCCAGCCTCGCCGACCTGCTGCGCCCCGAGGAGACCGCGGCCCTCCCGGCCGCAAGGATCACCGCCGTCCTGAGCTCCGTCGCCGTGGCCGGCGAGCCCGCCCCCGGCGGCGCGCACATCGCGCCGGACGGCCGCTACGCCGCCGGCGTGCTCATCGGCGCGCACTCCAAGGAGCACGCCGAGTACGTCGGCGCCACCGCCCGAGAGTGCCGCCGCTCGGCCCGGATCGCCGCCTGCGACACCCTCCTGGCCGAGCTGGACGCCGAGCTGACGGATCTGGCGCGCGAGCGGGCCCGTACCGAAGAGATCATCGAGGAATACGCCGCCGCCCGCGCCGCCCTTCCCGCCACCACCGTCATCGCCCGGTGCCTGTGCGCCCTGGACCGGGCCGCCGCCTCCCTGCGCGCCAAGCGCGAGGCGACCGACGCCGCCCAGTCGGCGTACGACGCGGCGCAGGCCGCCTGCTCGGTCGCCGAACGGGCCCTGCGCCGCGCCGAGGCCGAGCACGCCGTGACCGCCGACCGCGCGGACGACACCGAACGCGCCACCCGCGCCTTCGAGCGGGCGGCGGGCGACCTCGCCGCCCGGCGCCGCGAGCACACCCGACAGGCCGAGACCGCGTCCGCCGCCGCCGACCGGCTGACGGCCGCCGTCGAGGACGAGGAGGCCGCGGCCGAGGCCGAACGCGCCGCCCGCCGCCGCCACACCGAGGAGGCCGCAGGCCTTGAGGCACTGCGCCAGGCCGTCGGGACCGAGGCACAGCAGGTCATGGACCAGGTCGAACAGACCGAGAACGATCTGGAGGCGACCGAGGGTGAAGCCACCGCAGCCGGCGCCGCGCAGCACCGGGTGATCGCCGACCTCGCGGCGGCCGAGGCGCGCCGCACCGCCGCCGCCGAGGCGCGCCGGGTCGCCGCGGCGGAGGAGAAGGACACCGCCCGGAGCCTTCAGCCGTACGCCGCCCGCGAACTCCTCGACCTCCTGCGCTGCCCGCCGGGCCTGGCCTGGCCCGCCCAGGAGGCCGACTGGGCCGGCGACCGGCTGCCGCCCGCCGCCGTGGCTGTCCACGAGGCGGTCCTGTCCGCCACCCGCGACCTGGCCCCCACCGAGAGCAGCGTCAAACAGTCCGTGACCCGCCTGACCAAGGCCCTGGAGGACCTGCACGCCCAGCTCGCCGCCGCCGGACAGGACTACCAGCCCGCCTGGGACAGCTCCAGCGGCGTCATCGTGGTCACCGTCGCCGACGAACAAGGGTCGCTGCCCATCGCCTCGTTCGCCGAGAAGATCGCCGACCACCGCCGCGACCAGGCCGAACTCCTCTCCGACTCCGAACAGCGGATCCTTGAGGACGCCCTGCTCACCCGTCTTGCCCAGCAGATCCACGACCGCACCGTGGACGCCCGTGACCTGGTCCGCCGCATGAACTCCGACATGCGCGAGCGCCGGATGTCCTCGGGTACCACCGTCGGGGTGAGCTGGCTGCTCGCCGACGTCCTCGACGACGAGCAGCGCGCCGTGTGCGCCCTGCTGGACGCCGACGCCGCCCGCCTGGGCCCGGAGAAACTGGCCCGGATGCGCACCCACTTCGCCGCACAGATCAAGAACGCCCGCGCCCGCTACCGCGAGGCCCCCTACCGGCAACTGCTCGCCGAGGTGCTCGACTACCGGCGCTGGTGGCAGTTCGCCTTCGAGCTGGTCCGGCCCGGCGGCGAGGAGGAACGCCTCACCCGCGCCCGGCACAGCCGCCTGTCCGGCGGCGAGCAGTCCGTCTCCTTGCACCTGCCGCTGTTCGCCGCCGCGCACGCGATGCTCAACTCCGCCCACCCCGACGCCCCGCGCCTGCTCGCCCTCGACGAGGCGTTCGCGGGCGTCGACGACACCGGACGCGGTGAACTCATGTCGCTGGCCGCACAGTTCGACCTCGACCTGTTCATGACCGGATACGACCTGTGGGCCGTGCACGCCGCGGTCGGCGCCGCCGCCCACTACGACCTCGCGCACTCCGCCGTCGACCACACCGTCTCCGCACTGCTGCTGCTGTGGGACGGCGAACGCCTGCACCCCGACGAGACCGGAGAACTGACCGCCGTCCTCGGCTCGCCGGGCACGCGCGGCGTCCACCGGGCGCGGACGACGGAGGCGAGCCTTGTCGACTGAGATGCCGGCCGAGACGTACGGGGAACTCACCGGCGAGGGCTGGCGACGCCTGCTCGCCGCGGCCCGCCGCAGGCTGGAGGGCACCGGCGGCGCCCTCGACGGCGAGATCGGGCTCAGCGCCCCCGGCGAGGCCGAACGCCGCACAGTCATCGGCGTCACCGGCCGCTACCGCCCCGAGACCGTCAAACGCCTCACCGTCCCCCTGCGTGACCTCGACCTATCTGTACGACCGCTACGGCACCGGCCTGCTCCAGACCCTGGTCCGCCTGCACGGCCCCCTGCGCGACCGGCCCGCCGAACGGGCCGACGAGTCCGCCCTGCGTACCCGCACCCTGGAGGCCGCCCGCGCCACACCTCTTGCCGACCTTGACTGGTACACGGCGTGGCTGGAGCGGATCGCCGCCGGCGGCGCCCTTACCCGCCTGGTGCGCCGCGGCGACGCCCCCCTGCTCCAGGACGCCGTGCGCGTCCTGGACAAACTCCCCGGTCTGTCGGGCCGGCGGGGCGACTCGCGAGCGCGGGGACGGGGTCTTCTCCCGCTGCCCGTACTCGCCGAACGGGCCACCGGCGACACCAAGTCCCTGATGCCTGGCAGCCCGCTCGAACAACTCGTCCTGCGCGCCCTCGCCCAGCGGACGGCCGGTGCCCGGAACACCGATGCCGTACCCCGTGACCGGGCGGGCCGGCGCGCTCTGTGGGAGAGCGCCGGAGCCGTCGCCGACGACCGCGCCAGCCAGGTCCTCGTCCTGAACATCGGTGCCCGGGGCGAGAACGTGATCTGCGACTGGCTGCGCGACGCCGCTGGCTCAGGCATCCCCTTCCGACTCACCCTCCACCAACTGAGCCGCGACGACGTCGTGCCCGCCGCACGCGACATCCACGTCTGCGAGAACCCCGCCGTCCTGCGCGCGGCCGCCGCCGAACTCGAGGACCGTGCCGTGGCCCTGGTCTGCACCGAAGGCATCCCCTCCGCCGCCTGCCACAAGCTCCTCGCCGACGCCGCCCGCGCCGGGGCCCGCCTGAACTGGCGCGCCGACTTCGACTGGACGGGCCTGCGCATCACCGCCACCGCCGTCGAGCGCCACGGCGCCCGCCCTTGGCGGATGACGGCCGCCGACTACCGGGGCGCCCTGGACCAGGGGGAGTCCACCCCGCTCACCGGCCCACCCGCACCCAGCCCGTGGGAGCCCGAACTCGCCCACGCCATGGGTGTCTCGGGCCGCTCCGTCATGGAAGAGCGCCTACTGCCCGCGCTCCTGTCCGACCTCGGCTGAGGCGACCACCGCATACGACTCCGCAGCGGGCATACGAGCACGACGCAAAGTCCGCCTCGAAAATGGGCTCAAGCACCAATTTCAGCGCAGCCTGAACAACGCGATCACGCACAGTGGGAATCGTCGGTCGCCCAACGGTGCAGCTTGGTCTGGATCTCTCGTACCCTGCGCTCAGCACCGAATGACGTGAGCATTGGTGCGTCGGTATTCACCGGCGTCCTCCGAGCATTCCAGCATCCGCCCTGCTGACTCGCTGGCCCCCTTCGCCGTGTACTCGCCTTTCGCGCGCTCGGACTACTACGGGGCCTCCGCCCCACACTGCGGCCGACAGCCGACGACGGGCCTGCCCTTCGATGTCCTGGATGGAGCATCGTGAGGGCAGCCACAGGTGGTTCCCACGTTCACCACCAACCGTTCGACGAGGGAGGTGCCCAGCTATACCCCGGCAGCATCGCCACGAGTACGCCGCAGGCTTTCCTCGTGGCCTCCCCGCCGGCCTATTCATCCCGGCTTCGGAGTCACCCGCCGCATGATCACGGCAGGTGTGCGCTGCGGACCGGCCCATATCCACCAGGTTGGAGCCGGCTCGACGCTTACGGAGCTTCACGCGCTGGTTCCTCTCGTACACCTTCTCGTCTCGCTTGCCGGACCCGCCCCGTCTGGTAGTTCCGGAGCGTCCCGGCGTTGTCAGGACTGCTTTCCGCCTCTCCCGGCGACTCCCGGGTCAGGCTGTCCTCAGCTTCGTGGCCTTGCTGCGACAGGGCCACGGCGGCAGACTCTCACCGCCGCACGGTCAAGTAGCGCCTCGTGGCGCACGAATACATCGTCGAACCGGCGATCCGGCTCGTTTCTTGTCCATCGGTGCAGCTTGCGCTGGTGATCGAGTACCCGCCGCTCGGCCGTCATACTGCCCGGCCAACTTCTCGGCGGCGCGTCGTCATTCAACAACGGCCCTCCCCGAATACAGCACTGCTGCCATCACGCTGTCGCCCTTCCCCATGCGGACGGCTTTCCCGCCCTCGGAGTACTACGGCGACTCCGCCACGATCTGGCGTCATCAACGGGCGTCGCGCTTGCCCGCCGCCCGGCCGGCTGCCGGACGGGAAGGGCGATGCCAGATCGCTTCCCACGTTCACTGAGGATCTCTGTGACGGCTTCGGTGCCCAGCTATACCCAGCGGCATCGCCACGGACCGCAGATCGCAGTATTGGTCCGGGCCTCCCGACGTCCATGGGCTCAAGACGACGAGAGAGGAGAGTCCATCGGCTATGGCCCTCTCCAGCACCACAGAGCAGCCCGTCCACCAGAGTTGGCAGGCCGCTGACGACTCACGGGACGTCAACCACTGGTTCAGTTTCCTTGCACCCATTCCGTCTTCGCTTGCGGGCCCGAACCGTCTGGTGGTGCCGGTCCGTCCCTACGTTGTCGAGGCTGCTTCCGGCCTCACCCCCAACCCGGGGATCAGCCTGCCTCCAGCTTCAACCGGCCACTGCGATGACCGGCGGCGGACTCCTCCTTCCGCGAGATCCATCAGCGCCTCGTGGCGCACAGCCGAGTTCATCAATGCACAAAAGATCGACGCGCCCGTAGCGAGCGATCGTCTTCGACAGCTGCTTCTCGTCGGCGGCTTCGACCAGCTCGTTGACGAGCTTGGTGGCCAGCACGTAGCGGACCCGGAAGCCGTGCATCGCGGCCTCGGTGCCCTGGGCGATCAGCAGGTGGGACTTGCCGGTACCCGAGTCACCGATCAGGCAGAGCGGCTTGCCCTTCTTGACCCAGTCGCAGGTGGCGAGGGTGTTCACGGTGGCCGGGTCGATGTTCGGGTTGGCCTCGAAGTCGAACGCCCGCAGACTCTTGTCCCGGGGAAAGGACGCGGCCTTGATCCTGCGCTCGGTCCGACGTCGGGCACGGTCGTCGCACTCGGCCAGCAGCAGTTCGGCGAGGAAGCCCCGGTAGGACATCTGGTCGCGGGCGGCTGCCTCGGCGAGGTCCGGGAACTGCTGAGCGCCCGGGACGATCGCCGACGAGCGCGGACGGTGCTCGTGAGCCGTTACCCGGACGTCGGCAGCCGGTCCTTGATCCCGGCCGGGCGAGGAACACAACGCTCAGGGCGACGGCGGCCAAGCGCTCCATCGTCACCCGCCGCCGAGCCCTGTGCGGCGGGCGGGGACGGGGGGTTGTCCCGGCTGACGTTCCCACACCCGCGAAACGACCCTGTGAACAGGCACGACGGAGTGCAGGTCGCGGCTCGGCGATGGGCCTTCAGCCGCCGTCACCCAGGTGCGTGGGCACGGCAGCGGCGCTTCCGGTCGTACCGGCGCCGCTGCACAATATGGGCGCCCAGGCCGCTGCGGCGGCCGCAAGGTCGTCTCCGCATGCTCGGCCGTGGCGGGGGCGGGTCGCGGTGGCGAGGACGACTCGGTCGGGGCGGAGCAGGACGGCGCCCGCACGGCCCATCCAGCGGACCAAGGCGCCGATGCCCGGATCGGCCCCGTGCCCGTTGCCGCCCGTGCCGGGCTGTTGCCGCCGGGGGTTGTGCAGATTTAGGACGCGGGCGTCCAACGCTCGGACGAGGGCGTGCAGGGCCGGGCTGAGCGGTGCAGTGGCCAGAAGTGCGAAGTTCTCGCCGAGCAGATCGTCCAGCGGACGTGGGGTTCCGTCGGCGTCGGGGATCAGCGGCTGGGGGCACAGCGTGCCGGGGCGTGGATGGCCCAGGCGGCGGAAGCCGACCAGAGGTCCGGACCGCAGCGGCGGGCTGACGGCGGACAGGACGAGACCGGACGCGCCCGGCAGGCGGGAGAGGGCGGGCAGGACGGCGTTGCGGGCCAGTGCGGTGCCCGTGCCGCCGCCGGTCATGACCGCACCCACGCCCACGGCGGTACGGATCAACTGACGTGCGTGGCGACGCCGTTCGGCTTGGTAGGTGTCGAGCAGGGCCTCGCTCGCACGGCCGGTGAGGACACGGGCGAGCTTCCAGGCGAGGTTGTGGGCGTCGCGCATCCCCGCGCCCATGCCCTGCCCGATGAAGGGCGGGGTGAGGTGGGCGGCGTCACCGAGCAGGAAGACGCGGCCCTTGCGCCAGCGGTCGGCGACCTGGGCACGGAAGGTGTAGAAGGCGGTGCGTAGGACGTGCAGCTCGTCCTCGGCGATGCCCGGTGTCCAGGGAGCGATCAGCTCGAGCAGACGCCCCCGGTCGGTGAGCTCCTCTGGCTGTTCGCCGGTGCGCAGGCGAAACTCCCAGCGGTAGCGGTCCTCGCCGACGCGCATGTAGGTGGCCGCCCGCCCGGGATCGCAGATCTGGTGAACGCCTTCCCAGGCGGGCAGCGGCACACGGCAGCGAATGTCGACGACAAGCCACTGCTGCTGGGATGCGAGGTCCTGCATCCGGGAGCCGATGGAGGCGCGGACCAGGCTGCCCGCGCCGTCGCAGCCCAGGACGGCGTCGGCCAGGAGCCTGTGGGAGACGCGGGTGCCCTCGTCGCGGAAAGAGACCTCCACCGGGACGCCACCGTGCGGGGGCGGGGTCACGGCGGTGACCTCGATGCCTCCGCGCAACGTGATCGAGGCGTGCTTCGTGAGGGTGTCCCGGAGCAGTTGCTCCAGCTCGGGCTGGTCGAACATGTTGGCCTGGGGAAAGCCGTGCCATCCGTACGGACTGTCGCGCAGGAACTCGGCCAGCACCCGGTGCGAGCCGTCCAGCAGCCGCATGCCGCGGGCGGGACGGGTGATTTCGCTGAACGCCTCGTGGATGCCCACGGCTTGGAGGATGCGGTGCACCTCGTCGTCCAGGTGGACGGCGCGCGGCAGCGGATACGGGGCGCGATGGCGTTCCAGGACCAGGGCGGGCACGCCGTGACGGGCGAGGAGGGTCGCGGCGGTCAGCCCGGTGGGTCCGGCACCGATCACCACGACGGGTACGTGCTCGGGGGCGGTGGCGGTCACTTGCTCAGGGCTTTCATCAGGCCCATCAGCCGGGCTCGGTCGATTTCGTTGTCCTCGCGCAGTGCGGAGATCGCCTGGAGGAGCGCCCCCGGAGAGGGGGTGGTGCCGAGGAAGTCGCGGGTGGCGGGCGGGCCCCACTGGGCCAGGCCGGAGGCGGACATCGCGGCCCAGCCGGGTTCCAGCGTGCTGTCGAAGACGTCGCCGTCGGCGTAGTGCTCCAGCATGAAGCGGTCGGGGTCACGCCAGTAGTCGAAGATCTGGCTGCCCTGGATGTGTCGGCCGATGCCCCAGGAGTGGTGGTAGCCGCGCTCTCGCAGGTACTCGCCGCCGGCGGCGAGCGTGTCGAAGTCGGCGACCTGATAGGCGGAGTGGACATACCCCGTGTCGGGGCCGAGATGCATGGCCAGGGTGTGGTGGTCGGCGGGTTCGTCGCCACGGTCGCAGCGGATGAAGGCCATGGTGGGGCCGCGGTCGCGCTGCCCGTCCAAATAGAGGAAGTCGCTGACGATCAGGCCGAGGTGCTGCAGGTACCAGTCCAGGGCGCGCCGGAAGACCCGGGTGGAGAGCACGACGTGGCCCAAACGCTGCACCTGGGAGGGTTTGCGGGGCGGGCGCTGGGTGGCGTTGATGCGGGCGGCCGCGGTGGTGGTGCCCGTGTTGAGGATCAGGGGCTGTCGCAGCGGTCGCGCGGGCTGCTCGGTGACGCCGTGCACGACACGGACCGGGATGCCGGAAGGGTCGAGCAGGTCCACGGTGCGGCCTCCGCCGTACTCGGTCAGGGTGCGGACCTTGTGGCCGGTGGCCCGGGCCAGCCGGTCAAGGTCAGCGGCGTCGGCGGCCTGGAAGGCGGGGCCGATGAACCGGGAAGCGGGGCCGCGGCGGATCACCAAGCAGTGCGGTCCGGCCATGGCACCCCGTAGATAGAGGGTGTCATCGGTACGCGCAGCGGTGGTGAAGCCGAAGTCGTGGGCGAAGGTCTCGGCCCGGTCCAGGTCAGGCTTGGTGAACTCCAGCCAGGCCAGGTCGACCACTTTGATGACGGGCTGAGCGGCTCGGCCGGAGTGCTCTCCGCGCAGGGCACCCTGCTCGCTGTGCAGTCCCTGATGGGCGTCGGCAGTAGGGGCGGGGGTGGATGTCGGTTCGTTCACGGGGGATTCCTTCCTGTGGCCTCCACGACCTGTCGCGATGGCGGGGCGGGTGCCGCGGTGTGCCGGAGGCGAGGCGAGGTGAGGATTGGAGGCCCGGCCCACCGACTGCGGCGGTGATCGGCAGGCAGGGTGGCACGGCGGGTGAGCGGTTCCTACCGTGCGAGCAGGGTGTCCAGTGCGGTGGTGAGTTCGGCGACCGGGTCGGTGGCCGCGCCGTGGGCGCGCCAGCCGATGAAGCGGTCCGGGCGCACCAGGACGGCGCCTTGCGGTGTATGACCTCGGGCGGCGGTCCAGGTGGAGCGCAGGTCGCGGTAGTCGCCGTCGACATGGCCGACCCGGATCGCGTCCACCGGCAGCCCGCACTCGGCGGCGATCTTCTCGGCGGCTTCGCACCAGGCCTGACCGTCCTCTCCGGCGATCAGCAGCAGGCGGCCGGGGCGCACCAGGCGGGCCAGGGCCACGCGACGGCCGCCGAGGTCCTCCAACAAGGCGTGGGGCAGCGGGTGTCCGGGGCGGGCGGCGGGCTGGTAGACGCGGACCGGGTCGGGGTTCTCGGGTGCGGGAGTGCCGTCGAGGACGACGGCCGCGGAGTCGTACGTGTAGCCGAACTCGACGCCCAGTTCGTTGAACTCCATGGACTGGGCGGCCACGGCAGCGAGGAAGGTGCGGCGGATGTCGGCGTCGGCGGGGTCCTCGCTCCACAGGCGGCAGGCCTGCCGCCAGTTCTCCTCTTCGCTGGCCTGGGGCCCGCCGCCGAAGAGGGCGTTGATGGCGATGTGGTTCATGGCGTTCTCCAGCGAGCGCTGGACGTTGGTGGCGTCCGCCGGGCGCCGTTCGGCCTCGTAGGTGTCGAGCAGGGCGTCGCCGGCATGGCCGTTCAGGACGGCGGCGAGTTTCCAGGTGAGGTTCTGCACGTCGTGCATGGCGGAGGTCAGTCCGAGGCCGCCCGTGGGCGGGTGGCGGTGGGCGGCGTCGCCGGCGATCAGAACGCGGCCGACGCGGTAGCGGTCGGCGACCACGCCCTCCAGAGTCCAGCGGGAGATCATGTGGACCGTCAGATCCTCCTCGCTCAAGCCCAGCCCCGTGCGCAGGTCGGCCAGGACGGACTCGTCGTCCAGCGCACGGCCGTCATCGGGCCCGTAGTTGAGGTGGAAGACCCACTCCTCGGACTCGGGCCCCCAGTGGTCGGGCCCCATGGGCACGAGAACGCCGGGGATGCCGAGGCCGGGCAGCCACAGCCAGCGGATCAGCACCTCCGGGTCGTGCGCCCAGCGGGACAGGTCTGCGGAGATGTGGAAGGAGACCACACGGGCGAGGTCACGCACGCCCTCCTGGACGATGCCCAGTGCGGGTCCGACGGTACGGCCGCCGTCGCAGCCCAGCAGGTAGCGGGCCCGCACCCGGTAGGTCTCGCCTGTGTCGCGGTCGGCGACGGTAGCGGTGACGCCCTCGTCGTCCTGGCCGAGTCCGGTCAGCTCGTGGTGGAAACGGACCCGGCCGGGCGAGAGTTCCTCGGCGCGGGCGCGCAGGACCGGCTCGAGGCGGATCTGGGGCAGGTTGGATTGCCGCTCGGGGCTGGCCGCGAGCCACTCGGGTGAGCGGCCACCGGCTCCCCAGGCCTCCATCCTGGCGACCCTGCGGCCGTAGTCCTCGTGGTCGCCGGCCAGCCCGACGTACCAGGCGGTGTGGGACATCTGCTCGGCCGGAGTGGAGGCGGCGTAGATCGTGTCGGCCACGCCGGCGTCGCGCATGACCTCCATGGCGCGCTGGTTGAGGACGTGGGCCTTGGGCAGGACGGAGGTGCTGGGCCAGGCGGTGACCAGCAGGGACTCTATGCCCATGCGGCTGAGCAGCATGGAGGCGGTGAGCCCCGCACCGCCTCCGCCGACGATGAGGACGGGGACGTCGATGTCGTTCATTGGGTACTCCATGGGGTGTCACGGCTCGGGGCCATGGGGTGGGGACGGCTCAGGGAGCGGCGGGGGAACAGCGCCAAGAGCGTTTCCCGGTCGATTGATCGGGGCGGGGTGCCGGTCCCGAGTGCCGAATGAGGGGACGCTCCGGGCCTGGGCGGCCAAGGCGGTGGAGACGCAGTGGGCGCCGTACGAGAGGAAGGCGGCCTGCGGCGGCGCTGAGAGTGGAAGCTGTGCTACGTCGGCCACCACATGGAGGTGCGGGGTGGCAGATGCTGGCCGATGTCGATACGGCTCATCGTGATCCTCCTCGGGTCCCGGGCGGCGGCTGAGCGGTCACGGCGACACGCCAGCCGGCAACAGGGTGTGTGGTCGGCTAGCCGCCGGCCAGCAGCACGAGACGAGCTGCGGCCAGGGCACCCACGATGACGGCCGGCAGGCAGCGGGCCGCCGGGTCGCCGCTGCGCAGGTGGACGACCACGGCTCCGGCCATGAGCAGGATCAGGCCGACCGATGCGGCGGCGCCGAGGGCGGTGATCCGCAGGCCGAGCAGCAGACCGGCCGCTGCGGCCACCTCCAGAGCGCCCAGCAGGCGGTAGTGGGTGGTGGTCATGCCGACGTGGGCCGCGGCCTGGCGCATCGCGGGGACGGCCGCGAGCTTGGCCGACCCGAGCAGGAGGAAGATCCCGGCGAGGAGGACGGCGAGGACGATGGCGGTGGTGCTCATGGGGTTTCTCTCTCGGGTGGCGTGCTGGGGGCGTACTGCCAGTGCAGGACGTAGCGGTCGAGGGCTGCGGTGACCCTGCGTCGTACCGCCTCGTCGGCGTGGGCGGGTACCGTGACGCGGACACCGCCGTCGTGCGGTCGGCACAGGATGCGCTGCGGGTCGCAGTCCGCGCCCTGGGCGACCAGTTCGGCGTGGACCGCGCGGTGGGTAGCGTCCAGGCGAAGGCCGAGCTTGTACGGCTTGCCGACGGCGGTGAGTGGGATGGCGTCGATCACGCACACCTCGCGCGGGGCGGCGGCGCGCTCGGGGACCCGTTCGGTGGCCCAGGTGAGCAGTTCCTCGGGTTCCACGCCGGCGCCGGGGGCGAGGGTGACGTAGGCGACGGGCACCTCGCCGGCATGCGGATCGGGACGGCCGACCGCCGCGGCGGCGGTGACGCCGGGATGGGTGAGAAGGGCGTCCTCGATCGCGGCCGGGTCGATGTTGTGACCGCCGCGGATGATCAGGTCCTTGGCGCGGCCGGCGAGGTGGATGAAGCCGTCGGCGTCGATTCGGGCCAGGTCGCCCGTGTCCAGCCAGCCGTCGCGGATCTTCCCGGCGGTCTCCAGGCGCGGCCCCTGGGCGGTGTGCTCGGCGACGTAGCCGGCGAAGAGGACCGGGCCGCTGACGGCGAGCACTCCGGTGGCACCCGGCGGCAGGTCGTGCCACTCGCCGGTGTCCGGGTCGATCCGCACGGTCTTGACCTGCTGGTAGGGCAGGCGCCGCCCGACACTACCGGGGCGGGTGTGACCGGGCAGGCCGAGAGCGGAGGCGCAGGTCGCCTCGGTCAGCCCGTAACCCTCGCACAGAGGAATGCCGGTGTGCTCCTCGAAGGACTCCCGTACGGCGGGCGGCAGAGGCGAGGCGCCGACGGCGGCGAACCGCATGCTGGAGATGTCCGCGTCCACGGGGACACGGGCGAGGACGGAGTACACGGTGGGCACGCCGGACATGGTGGCGATGCGGTAGTGCTCCACCAGCTTCCAGAACACCGGATACAGCTCGGGATCCCGGTAGCCCAACGGCCCGGCCCACACCACTCCCCGGCCGCGCAGCAGCGGGCCGAGCAGGGTGACGATCAGGGCGTTGACATGGAACAACGGCAGCGCCGCGAACATCACCGAGTCCTCGTCGAGAGGAATGCTCGCCGCCACCATCCAGGCGTCGACGACCTCGTTGGCGTGCGTGTGCGCGGCGAGCTTGGGAGTGCCGGTGGTGCCGCCGGTGTGGAAGTAGGCGGCCAGGTCGTCGGCGGCCGGGGGCTCGATGTCCACCAGCCGGCCGGAGGGATGGGACGCGGCAAGCTCCGTGAGGTAGCCGACGCGTACGCCCTCGATGGGGTCCAGAGCGGGACCATGGCCGTCGGCCATGGTGGGGGCCAGGGCCAGCAGTGCGTCCAGCCGCAAGGCCGCGGCGACCTGCCGGGCCGTGGCCCACACCTGTGCATCCAGCTGCGGACCGGCGGCGATGAGCACCCGCGCACCGCCGCGCCGCAGCAACTGCTCGACGTGCTCGGACGCCAGGCCCGGGTTCACCGGGACGGCGATTCCCGCGGCCTGCGCGGCCAGCAGGGCGGCGGGCAGCTCCGCGGTGTTCGGCGCGAGCAGGCCCACGGCGGCCCGGGGGGTGACGCCGAGGGAGCCCAGCAGATTGGCGGTGCGATGCACCTGGTCACGCAGTTGCGCGAAGGTGGCTGTAGCAGGGCACAGGAAACGCGCGGCATCGGACAGCACCGTCAGGGCAGGACGGTCGGGCCACAGACGGGCGGCGCGAATCAGGGCGTCGTAGGTGGTGGCGGGCAGGCCGCGCTCATGCAGCGGAACAGCCTCGATCGCGGACAGGTCCGCGATGCTGTCGGGGGCGGGCCACAGCAGGTCGGTGGATGTGAGTGTCACCGGTGCGCCTTTGCAAGGTGAGGGATTGGGGTCAAGTGGCTGGCCCGGTACGGGGATGCCGGGTCGGCCGGGCCCGGGCGGGGGGCCCGGGAGTCGTCAGCGGGTGCGCACCACCGTGCGCTGCTCGCCGAGATCAAGTGCGCCGTCATCGGTCGCGATGCAAGCCGTGACGACGTCGCCGTCCTTGAGGTAGTCGGGGTTCGCCTGCTGGCGGGCGAAGAACTTCTGCCAGCGCTTGTGCGGGGGCAGCAGGGCGGCAAGCCTGGTCAGGAGCCTGCCGGGGGATTTCAGGGCGGTGCCGCCGGGCGTTCCGGTGAGCAGGACGTCACCGGGCTGCAGCGTCTGAAAGCGGGCCAGCAGGCTGAGTGCACGGGCGGGTCGGACGATCATGTCCGTCGTGGTGCGGTCCTGCCGGGTGGTCCCGTTGACCTTCAGCGTGAGCCGCAGGTCCGGCAGGCGGGCCAGATCGTCGGCATCGACCAGCAGCAGCCGGGGCCCAAGCGGAGTGAAGGTCGGGTACGACTTGGACTCGTAGAACTGCGTCTTGGGCAGCTGCAGGTCGCGGGCGCTGACGTCGTTGGCGACGACCAGCGCGGCGACGTACGCCGGCAGGTCGGCGTCGGTGACCTCGGTGCCGACCGGCAGGCCCGCACCCATCACCAGCCCGAGCTCCACCTCGTAGTCCAGGAAGCGCACGTGCTGGGGACGCACAATGTCCTGGTACGGGCCGCTGACGGACCCCGACGCCTTACGGAAGAAGGCGGGCGGGACGGTGTCCGGGTCGAACCCGGAATCCACCGCGTGGGAACGGTAGTTGACCATCTGCGCCACCACCCGGCAGGGAGTGGTGACGGGCGACAGCAGCTCCGCCTCTCCACCGGAAAGCCCGGCGTCGGGGTCAGCAGCGGCGCGGGCAGCCGCCTGCCGCACGGCGGAACGGTCGGCGAGCAGGCCAGCGGTGGTGTCCGCGTCGGTGTCGACGCGGTGCAGCCGTCCTGTGCCGCTCTCCACCCACCAGCCGTCTGTAGTGCGGACGACCTGGATACTCATCGGCTCTCCTGAGTCCTGGACAGACGTCGACCGGGCCGCTCCCGCGAGCAACTCCAGTCAGCAGTGATGAGAGAATCAGTTCAGATGACAGAATCGTCAATAGTCATCAGTGTTGATGAAATCATCAAAACTGATCATTGGATAAGGTAGAGCGATGAGCATCGACCGACAGGGCAAGGCCAACAGCCGGACGCCCAGCCCCGCGCCCAACCGCCTGGACCGGCGCAAGGCGCGTACCCGAGCCGCGCTGATCGCCGCCGCGCAGGGGTTTCTCGCCGAGCAGGGGCGGACCGACGTGAGCATCCAAGAGATCACCGAGGCGGCGGACGTCGGCTTCGGCTCCTTCTACAACCACTTCACCAGCAAGGACGAGCTGTTCGACGCCGCCGTCGCCCTCACCCTGGAGGAACACGGCGTCCTCCTGGAATCAGTCGTGGGAGACCTGGAGGATCCCGCGGAGATCTTCGCCGCCAGTGTCCGCCTGACCGGCCGGCTGCAGCGCACCCACACACAGATCGCCAGGATCCTCGTCCGCACCGGCATGCCCTACCTGACCTCCGACAGCGGCCTGGCCCCGCGGGCGATGCGGGACCTGCAGGCCGCCGCCGACGACGGACGGCTGGACATCGACGACCCGCACACCGCCGTGGCCATGGTCGGCGGCGCCCTGCTCGGGGTGCTCCACCTGCTGGAGACCCGCCCGGACCTCGATGCCGAGCATGTTTCCGATCAACTGGCCACTCGCCTGCTGCGTATGTTCGGCATGACACGCGCCGAAGCACAGGAGATCGCCAGTCGGCCCCTGCCATCGCTGCCCTCGGCCTGACCCAGGCGATTGTCGAGCCCCGGCCACCCACAGGGGACTGCGCTGCTCGGCGGCTTCAGCGCCACCGGTCGTCCCGCCGAGAGGTGTAGCAGGGCGGCCTTCGTGTCGTCGCAGGTCACAGTGACCACTGGGCCGGTTTCGGGGCGCCGGGCAGTCCCGACCGCCTCACCAGCTCGCGCAGAGGTCCGAGTCACTCGACCGCGTCAGGCGCAGGCAGGTCCTCTGGACGGGCGGGCGGAATTCCTACACCACTCGGCGGGACACAATCCGGTCGTACGCAACATCCATGACGCCGAACTGCTCGGAACCTCGCCCATGTCCCCCGCACGCGACGGCGCGTCGTGCGGGCCGCCGCTACCTGGGCTCCGACCCACAAGCCATCGGCTTTCGCTGGTCCTCGGGCATCTGGCCCCTCTGGGCCCACGTAGCCCGCGTGGTCACATCGCCATCGCGGGAAAGACGATCCGTGGAAGAACCCCGCCTGCACCTGGCTCGGCCATGGCGACTGGACCTGACCCTCGGGGCTGCCGGCTCCGTCACCGAGCTGCGCATTGACGTACTCGACGGGCATCACCGCCAAGCACAAGACGCTTGCCCGGCCCGCCACCGCACTCACTGAGCAACTCGACCGCCAGCTCGGCCTCGGCACCGGTCAGCCGGCCTAACATTGCCGCCTGCTCAGCTCGCTGCGGGCGGCCAGGTCACAAAGACCGCCCAACTGGCCGCACCACCACCGCCCCCACGCCGAGGAGCGGTCCGCTCCCTGGAGAGACAGGGCTCTGGCCGGTGTCGCCGGAGCCGTCGCCCTCAGGGCCGCCGTGATCGGCCTGACCCTGAACAACGAACGCGACGTACGGTGCGGGGGTTCCGCCACAATGACCCGCGGGTTCGTCGCCAGAGTGCGCCAGGAAACCAGGAACCTGTCGATTTCGGGTCGTCGGCGACTCCATGATCGAGGCCGCGATCTGCGACGGCGACTGGGTCACCGTGCGCCGCCAGCCGGTCGCCGAGAACGGCGACATCGTGGCCGCCATGCTGGACGGCGAGGCCACCGTCAAGCGCTTCAAGCGCGAGGACGGCCATGTCTGGCTCCTCCCACACAACTCGGCCTATGAGCCGATCCCCGGCGACGACGCGACCATCCTGGGCAAGGTCGTCGCGGTGCTGCGGCGCGTGTGACGGCTGCGGCAGGCGAGCACTCCAGCCTCGTCCCCTGACCGGGCAGATGGGGCTCGGCCTGCCCGCCGCCTCCTAACCTTCTGACGTACTGGATCCGCTGCGACGGCCAGGAGGTCGGCTTCGTGTCGCTGGACCTACGTAGCAGCGGCGCCGTCGGGAGATGTGCCGCCTGAAAGCGATGGCGAGCACGAGGCGGTGCTGAAGGAGGCCTGCCGCCCGCCTCAGCCGGAGTGGCTGGTGATCGTGCTGTGTGCGGTGGGCGGCCTTGCATCGCCCAGGGGTTCATGTCGCTGACCGGAATTTAGAGGATGTCGCGGACGAGATCGGGTTCATCCGGCTCCGCATCGTGCCGGTGGCCGCCTTCGCCGAACAGCTCGCCGAGGGCCATCGCCGGGAACTGGAGGGGCTCGTCGCGTCCTTCCATCTGGATCCGTACCCGCCACTGGCCCTCACGGTGCGCGAGGAGCACATCGACCCAGTCCGGTCCGAAGGCCTGGAGGCCGACCAGTTCGGGGCCGCCCTCCGGACCGTAGTGGCGGTGGGTCGGCAGCGAGGCGAGGTCCTGGATGAGCCATGCCAGGTGGGCCCAGCCCGGGGATGCCGCGTCCGGCATCCAGTACTGGCCGACGCGCTCTGTCCCCTCGGCCGGGATGGCGCGGCCGTCACTGGTGGCGTCTCGCCGACGGGAGGTCTGGGTGTCGCAGAACTCGAAGGTGCGCATGGCCACGTCCATGCGGCGCAGCTCGATGCCTTGTGTCCCGGCACGGAAGACGAGGTCGGAGACGCTGAGGAGGAAAGCCGCCGTCGCGTCGTCAGCGGCATGCTGTTCGCTCGGTTTGTTCGCGGAGGGCGGTCCGTAGGAGGCGACCGTCACCGTTCGCGTCCGGCGCCTCTTTCCGCGGGCCGCCATGATGCTCCCCCTTGCGTCTCGTGCGGATACCGCCCCGGCTGGTCTTCCGGGGCGGCATCCATGCTACCGATCTTCTGACGTGTACTCAGGCAGCCGGGACGAGGCGGCCCTTGCTGACCTTCAGTGGCTTGTAGGAGAACACATACTGATCTCCGGGGGCGGCAGTGTTCAGGGCCGTCATGCGCGGCTTGAACTTGGTGTTCACCCAGGTCGGGCACTTCTCGGTGCCCACGCAGAAGGCGGTGACCGCGCCGAAGAAGGCGAACCGGCCGCGCCCGCCGGTGGCGGTCATCGTCTCGTCGGTGGCCAGCAGCATCTTGCGCCGGTCGACGACCTTACAGCGGCCGCCGGAGCATTTGACGCGGTGAGCGAAACCGGTCAGATTGTAGCGGGGGCCCCTGAGGTGGTCGATGTTGGGCGACTTGGCCAGCCAGCCGACGAGGCCGTACTTGGTGATGTTGTGCTTGACCTTGATCTTGGTCCAGCCAAAGCCGACCATCTTGCCTTTCTTGTTGCGGTGGTACTCGCCCAGGCGCAGCGGCAGCTGGTACTTCTTGCTGCGGGAGTAGTCGAACTCCTTGAGCACCTTCATCTTCGTGTCGCCCTTGGCCTGGGCCGACTGCGTCTGCTGGGAGACCTGATCCTGCACCGCGTTCGCCGGCGCGGCACCGGCGAGCAGACCGGCCGCCACGGCGCCGACAGCCACCATGCGTATCTTCTGCATGCTTCCTCCCCGTGATCACCCCCTGAACAAGGGGTAGATGATCACCCTACGGAAGCGGAAGCAGTGCTCTCCATTGTCTCTTTGCGCACATCCCTTTCAGGCAGTATCAGGTCTCGCCGGTAGCTCACCCCTCATGCTGATGGAACAGAATGCACGACTCGTCAGGCAAGCTCGTAGGCAAGCCCGTTCTGGTCCTGGCGCTCGCAGCGGAGAATCGCCCGGATAAAGAAGGGGCAGCCCGTCTACGCCCGCACGGCCGACTTCCCAGAAAGTACTCGTCATCGATGCCGAGTTGCTCGGCGACGAACCGCATTACTGGCCCCACCCGTCCTCAATGAACCACAGCAGCGTGCTGCCCAGTCGACGTTCTGGGTGACCAAGTCCTCGATGCCGTCGCAGTCAGCGCCGCTGATCAGCGGGACCTGCCGATCGACCAGTGGGACATGGTCGCGCAGCTGGCGTACTGGGGTTTCCGCCAGAAGCCGTGCACCGACTACATGCGCTACGCCTACCTGCATCTCGGCTCGGACGCCGACGCCGAAGAGGCTGTCGATCTGACGTTCGACCAGGTCATGGACCGCTGGCTGAGGATGCTGCAGATGGAGAACCTGGAGGGCCATGCCTGGACGATCCTCAAGCGCCGCATCATCGACATGCACCGCAAGCGTCGGCGCCGCCCCGAGCTGATGGAGACCGCCGCGTTCGAGGCGGCGCTCGCCGGCCATCCCGACGACCCCTACGTTCCCGGGGAAGCCGCAGCGGCAGGCGTAGTCGATCTCTGTGCCCGAACAGGGATTTCGGTGAGGATGTGCATCCAGTGCTTGGCACCCTCGCCGCCGTCGCCGGCCCACAACCCGAGGATGTCCCGCCGGCCCTCGACAGTGACCGCCAGGGCCACGTAGATGGGCCTGTTGGCTACCGCCCCGTCCCGGATCTTGGTTCTGTCGACGATCTTGTGATCCGGACGGTTGAGCGGGCTGTGCCGACTGTTCGCGATCATGCATCGGGTGCTCTCGTGATGTGCTCCTGGAGTTTTTTCCGTACCTGTCCGCGCTGCTGATCGAGGAGGTTGAGCGACGGCCGGACAAGGTAGTACTGCGGGCACGAGTGCGGTCGACGACGGGGCCTGCCACTGCGGTCATAGCTCGTCGCGGGTGCGCGGCGGGTATGTACGCAAGCTGCGTGATGCCGCTGTGGGCGGTCTCGGTGTCGTGATCGAGTTACACATACGTCGCTTCCGCTGTGAGAATCCCGCCTGCACGGCAGTGACGTTCGCCGAGCAGATCGCGGGGCTGACGACTCCGCACGGCCGCTATACCCCTTTGCTGCGCGGGCTGTTGATGCAGATCGGGTTGGCGCTGGCCGGCCGGGCCGGGGCTCGCCTGACGGCCGCGGTCGGCATCACCGTGGGCAGGGACACCCTGCTGCGGATGGTCCGGTCCCTGCCCGAGCCGGAGATCGGCGAGGTTGAGGTGCTTGGTGTCGACGACTTTGCCTTCCGCAAGGGCCGTCACTACGGCACGGTGCTGATCGACATGGCCATCCACAGGCCGCTGCATCTCTACGACGGCCGCGAGGGCGAGGACCTGGCCGCCTGGCTCCAAGGCCATCCCGAGGTGAAGGTCATCTGCCGGGACCGCTCCAGTGGTTACGGGGAGGGCGCGCGGGTCGGGGCGCCACAGGCCCAGCAGGTCGCGGACCGATATCACTTGTGGGCCAACCTCGGCCAGGCGGTTGAGAAGACGGTCAACGCCCACCGCTCTCGCCTCGCAGAACCGCTTGCCGCAGCGGAGGACGGCCCCGGCCACCCGGAAGCGGAGCCCGAGGTGGTGCAGCCGTCGAAGGAGCTGAAGATCGTGACCCGGCTTCGGGAGCAGCATGCCGCCGCCCACGAGTTGTGGGCGCAGGGGATGTCGAAGGCGGCGATCGGCCGGAAGCTCGGGCTGCATCAGGCCACCGTCCGCAAGCTGGTCAACGCCCGCTCCGCTGATGATGTCGTCGCCAAGAGTCTGCAGCGGGCGCATGTCGTCGACCCGTACGTCGGTTACCTGCACCGACGCTGGAACGAAGGCATAAGAAATGCCGCACAGCTCCACCGGGAGATCCAGAAACTCGGCTATCCCGGAGGCGAGTTGGCCGTCCAGCGTCACCTGCGGCGCTACCGCACCGGGCGCGGACACGCACCCGCCGTCGGCCCCAAGCCTCCCTCGGTCCGCGAGGTCACCTCATGGATCATGACCCATCCCGAACACCTCCGCGACGGCGATGCCGACAAGCTGCACCGCTTGCGTGAGCGCGACCCCGAACTGGACCGGCTCACCAGCCACGTCAGGAAGTTCGCCGTCATGATGACCGCACGCCACGGCGACCGACTCGAGGAGTGGATCGCCAGCGTCGAGCACGACACCCTGGCTCCACTTGCGGGCTTCGCCCGCAACCTCCGCCGCGACTTCGACGCCGTCCAGAACGGCCTGTCCCTGCCACATAGTTCAGGTGCCGTTGAAGGCAACATCAACCGGCTGATTCTGTGGAATCAGAATTGTCAAGCTTGCTGCGGTTTGCCCTGGCGGACGTCGAGGATCGGCAGAAGTGTGGCGTTCGTTGGGACGTCGAGTTGCCGGGGTGTTGGTCCGGCTGGGGTGGGGGTGTCGGCGAGTCGGTCGAGGAGGCGGTCGAGCGCGCTCTGGCCGTCGGTGACGGCTGCGTGCTCGTCTTCGGTGAGTGGGATCGAGACGGCCATCTTCTGCAAGTTGCCCTTGGCTTCCAAGAGTTGGGCTCGGGTGGAGTCCTTGGGGGTGTAGAAGTCGCAGCGTGCGCAGGCCATGCGGTGCTGGCATTGCTCGAAGAAGGTGTAGGTGCAGTAGCCGTGTCCGAGGTCGTAGTGCTGCCAGGGTTCGCCGGTCGCGGCGGCGCCGGAGGCGACCGCGTCCCGGTCGACCAGGACCTCGATGGTGCGGACGTTCCGCTCGAAGTAGCCCACCTCCGAATACGCCTTGGACAGAGTGTTCGGGGTGATCTTCGCGTAGTACTGGGTGGATTGCGGCGATCGGTGTCCGAGCCAGGCTTGCAGCTCGAACAGCGTCATCGGTTCCTTGGCGTTGTAGAGCTGGCTGGCGATGGTGGATCGAGCCCGGTGGCTGGTGATGTTACCGCGGACGTCGGCGTCCGGGACTCCGGCCTTGCGGCAGAGCATCGGGATGATGGTGTTGTTGATGTAGCTGGTGGAGACGCGGCGGGCGCGGACGGCGAACAGCAGCTCGACGAACTCGCCGGTGCGGCGGTCGGTGAACTTCGGCTGGTCCGGGCGGACGGCCTGCCAGGCGTCGATGGCCTGGCCGAGGATCGGGTCAACCGGCTTGGTGAAGGCGGTGCCGGTCTTGTGGGTCGGGACGTCGAGCAGGCAGACCGCGTCGCGGGCCAGTACTTGCTGTGAGTCGCCGGCATGGGTGCTCCGTCGTGCTGCCAGCGGACGCAGCCGAGTCTCAACCGGGCGATCTCGTTGCTGCGTTGACCGGAGAACAGCCAGGTGAGCGTGACCGCGCGGACCAGTTCGAAGGGGTAGAAGTGCCCGGAGCGGGTCTGCGGAAGATCCGCGGGATCGAGGTTGAGACCGGCCCACAACAGCTTGGCCCAGACCTCGTCAGCGATCACCCGCGGGTCGGGGACGAGGAGGGCGGTGATGCTGCGGGGGATGGCCAGAGCGCGTAGTGGGTCGAAGCGGCGTGGCAGCCACTCCCATTCCTGGCAGTCCCGAAAGAAGGTCCGCAGCGCGGTGATCTGTCCGGCCTTGGTGGGCGCCTCCAGCGGCTTGCCGAGCCGGTCCTTGAGGCCGACCGTGCGCTGGACGTAGTCGCCGCCTTTCATCCGGTCCAGTGCGGCGATCCAGGTCGCGCAGGTCTGCCGGGTCCAGTCGGTGGGGTCGGCGGCGTCGGGCTGTTCGGCAGCGATCCACCGGCCGACCCGCAGGAGGGTGGAGCGGACGCTGCCGCGGATGCGCGGGGTGAGGGTGGAGGTGTCGTGCCAGCGGTCGGCCCACTGTTCCCAGATCTTGGCGCCGCCAGTGGCCCGCGCCGAGTGACGGCCGGTGCTCGGCAGTGGCGGATCGCAGAGACCGAGCTCGGCGACCGCCCGCTGCAGAGCGTGCAGGGTGTTCAGCCGGGCGCCCTCCAGCAGCCGTTCGCGGCGGACCCGGTCGAACAGCGCGGTGTCCATGTCCTCCAGGTGTGGGCTGTGGTTGAGCAGAAACAGCTGGCAGGCGACCGACGGCAGCAGCGTGTCGTCCGCCTGGCCCAGCTGATAGCCCCAGGTGCCAAGGACCGTGCGGATGCGGGCTATCTCGCTGGTGACGCGGTCGCGTCCGAAGATCCGCCAGGACAGCGTGAGGCGTTGGAAGCTGCCGAGTTGGTGGAACTCGTTGAAGGAGCCGAGCAGGTAGGCGTGCGCCGCGAGGTAGGGGCGGACTTCGTCCCCGGCCCAGGCGGGTGCGTGCTGCCGGAACTCGGCCTGGGTGCGGCCGAGTAGACGGATCCACTCCTGCGTGTCCCAGCCCCAGTAGCTCCGGCCGGTCTGCGCGCTGTGCGTCAGCAGAAGGGCGGTCACGTCGAGCATGGCCCGTCGGCGGTGCGGAGTGGGCGGCGAGTCGAGCGCGGCGTTGACCGCCTCCAACGGACCCAGCAGCCGGGCGATCACGCGCCAACCCGGTGCGGCCGGGTCGTGGTACTGAAGTCGGCGCAGATTACGGACACCGAGTTCGAGGACGGCCCGTGCCTCAGCAGGGCGGACCGCGACGGCCGTGTCGTAGCGGTCCGGGACGATCGGCCAGGACCAGCGACCGCGGGTGTCCTCGGTGACGGTGACCAGCGATGGTGCGGTCACCGCGTCACCTCCGCCGTCGCGCCGGCCGGGGCGGTGAGCATCTGTATTCGCCAGGCGTGGATGTGGTCCATGCCGCGGGCCAGCTTGTCGGCCAGGTCCCGGCCGGAGAGGTGGATGTACTGAAGGGTGGAGTCGGTGTGACGGTGTCCGGCAAACGACGCGATCGCGTGCAACTCCCAGCCCATGCGGGCCAGATCGGTCAGACACAGG
Source organism: Streptomyces sp. HUAS 15-9 (assembly GCF_025642155.1). Taxonomy (NCBI): domain Bacteria; kingdom Bacillati; phylum Actinomycetota; class Actinomycetes; order Kitasatosporales; family Streptomycetaceae; genus Streptomyces; species Streptomyces qianjiangensis. The sequence goes on from NZ_CP106798.1 coordinate 9,159,709, forward strand.
TGGCGGGTGGTGTGCGTGGAGAACCGCTCGACACCGGAGGCCAGTGCGATCCGTCGGACCACCTTCGACCAGGTCCACAGGCTCAGCGGCTGGGCGTGATTGCGGCGCGATTCCGACAGGAACAGCGGCCCGCGGGCCCGGCTGATCGTGGCCCGGTGGGCGAGGTAGTCCGACAGCAGCACCCCCGTCGGTGCCGAGTAGGGCACCACCCGCTCCAGCCGGTTCTTCGTCGTTTCCGCCCGTATCCGCAGCGTGCGGTGGGCCGGATCGACGTCATCGGTCCGCAGCGAGCACAGTTCCTCACGGCGCAGTGCCGCGTCGTAGGCCAGGGCGAGCATCACGCGGTTGCGTACCGGTTCACGCTTGGCGACCTCCAGGACGCTCAGCCACTGCTGTTCTCCGGGAATCCACGGCAGCTTCGTCAGTCGGGGCACCAGGCCGCGCTGCTGACCGCCGTTCCGTCGGCCGGGGTGTAACGCCCCCGGCCGACAGGGTTGGAATCCCGCAACCCCTCTTCCATGAGGAAGTCGTAGAACAAGCGGACCGGCACGAGCAGCTGCTGGATCGTCGCGTTCGCCAGCCCCGCCCCTGAGTCGATCGAGATCACGTTCGCACCCCGGCGGTGCGGCCGCGAGGTCAACTCCCGTACATAGACGGCGATATGTGCACGGTTCGCGGTGACCGGATCGACACCCTCCCGCTCGCTCATCAGCAGGTACTCGGCCAGTCCCCGGCCGTAGGCGTCGATCGTGCGCGGTGCACGACCGAGATCCGTCCAGACCGTCAGCCAGGTCGCCGCCTGCGCGTGCCGGCCGAGCACCGGCCACTTCTCCATGAGCACCGTCGTGCCGCTCAAGCCGTCTCCCAAGTCCGTGGCTGCACCGGGGAAACATGGTCACCCCGGCAGATTCCACGTAACTTTTAAGATGCTGAAACGCCAGATGTTCGGCCGCGCCGACCTCGATCTCCTTCGCAAACGCGTCCTGCTCGCACGGTGACACCTTCCGCACTGGATCACAAGATCGTCGACAGAACCCGGATCTTGACGTTGATGGCGTCCACGAACAGGACGGGGTAGACGCCTTGAGTTCTATTGGTGGTTGCGAACGCCCCGGAAGGAGAGCGTTCGGATGCCGAGGTACGCCCCCAACAAGATGCCGATCGTGGTGAAGAAGCGGTATTTCGAGCTGCTGAGAGAGGGTTACAAGGGTGCGGCCGCCGCCCGAGTAGTCGGAGTCTCGGCCAGCTGCGGATCGAACTGGTTCATCGAAGCTGGGAGCATGATCGTCCCTGACCCCGGCTCGATATCCCCGCGCTTCCTCACCCAGAACGACCGCATCGCCATCGCCGACGGACTGCACGCCAGGCAGGCCGTGAAAGAGATCGCCGCGTCGATCGGCAAGAGCTTTCAGACCGTCTACCGGGAGATCAAGCGCAACGCCAAGCCGGACGGCAGCTACCACCCCTGGTGGGCTCATAACCAGGCCCTGTTGCGGCGTCACCGTCCGAAGGAGGAGAAAATCCGCAGCAGCGAGCCGCTGCGGACGCTGGTGCGCGAGCGGCTCGCCGAGAAGTGGTCGCCGCAGCAGATCGCGCGCTACCTGGCCCGCGAATACGCGAACGACGCGGCGATGCGGGCTTGCCCGGAGACGATCTACCGGGCCCTGTTCACTGGTCTCCTCGGCCGGCGTGACGCCAAGCTCCGCACCGGCCGCACCCGCCGCAAGCGGCAACGCCGAGGGGTCCCGACCCTGAACAAGATCAAGAACATGACGCTGATCCATCAGCGTCCCCTGGAGGTCAACGACCGTCAAACTCCCGGGCATTGGGAGGGCGATCTCATCATCGGTCGCGGACAGAGCTCGGCGATCGGCACCCTGGTGGAGCGCACCACCCGCTACGTCCATCTGATCCATCTGCCGCACGGCTGGAAGGCCCCGCAGGTCCGCAATGCGCTGATCACCCAGACCGCTCACATCCCGGCCCAGATGAAGAAGTCCCTCACCTGGGACCAGGGCCGCGAGCTGACCCTGCATGAGGAGATCGAGGCGCTGACCGGCTTCCGGATCTACTTCTGCGACCCGCACTCTCCATGGCAGCGCGGCACAAACGAAAACACCAACGGCCTGCTGCGGCAATATTTTCCCAAGGGCACCGACCTGTCCGTCCACACTGCCCAAGATCTCCGCGACGTCGCCCGGGAGCTCAACCGCCGACCACGCATCGTGCTCGGCGACAAGAGCCCCGCCGAGGTCATGCGAGAATGCCTCACAGGCCCATTGACCAGGTGATTCGCAACCACTGTTGGAAACCGCCCGCGGTCGAGGGGGCGGTTCTGCCATTCGGCCATGCCCTCCATCACCTTGTCGGTGATGGTGGAGATGGTCTGCTTGGATACCTCGGCGCCGTAGACCTCGGCCAGGTGAGCAGCAATCTCGCCGTGCGTGAGCCCCTTCGCGGACAGCGACAGCACCATCTCGTCGACCCCGGTCAGCCGCCGCTGCCGCTTCTTGACGATCTGCGGCTCGAACGTGCCCGAGGTGTCACGCGGGACTTTGACCTCGACTGGCCCGACGTCGGTCAGCACGGTCTTGGCCCAGCCTCCGTTGCGGGAGTTGCCGCTGCCCCGGCCGCCGACATCATGCTTCTCATAGCCGAGGTGATCGGTGACCTCACCTTCCAGGGCAGATTCCAAGACCCGCTTGGTCAGCTGCTGCAGCAGCCCACCCTGCCCAGTCAGCTGCAGCCCCTCCGACCGGGCCCGCTCCACCAGCATCGCGACCAACTGCTCGTCGGACACGGGCGCAGGCTGCCCAGACTGGGCACTCTCGACAGGCTCCACGGTCTCCAACTCCACGGCGGTGTCAGTCACTTGACGTCTCTCCCGTGATCGTCGGATCCGCCGTTAGGTTTACACTCCCGATAAAGGGCCTGCGCTCGCACGATGAGAGCCTAGTAGGGCTTGGTCATCTTCACTCCTGAGTGGCGTGTCTGTTGCCTCGTGGGTGGCGTTGTCGTGGTGTGACACCTGAGGAGATGACCGAGGCCCGGGGGGACCTGGAGGCGTTCGCGGCGGAGTTGTTCGACGGGTTCTTCCGTGCGGACCAGCGGCGGTGGGGACAGGCGTATGTGCGAGGGCTGCTGCTGGACGGGCGGCGTAAGTCGGTGGAGCCGATGGCAGCCCGCCTCGGCGAGGACGGCAACCGGCAGGCGCTGGCGCACTTCATCACCTCCAGCCCGTGGGATGCGGCCCATGTGCGGGCCCGGCTGGCCTGGAGGATGCACGAGGCGATCGGTCCGGAGGCGCTGATCGTTGACGACACCGGCTTCCTCAAGGACGGGGACGCGTCTGCGTGTGTGTCGCGGCAGTACACCGGCACCGCGGGCAAGGTCACCAACTGCCAGGTGGGAGTGTCGCTGCACCTGGCCCGTGAGCAGGCCTCGGCCGCAGTGAACTGGCGGCTGTTCGTGCCCGCTTCATGGGATCCGGCCTCTGGACAGGCGGATGCGGCCAAGGTCGCCCGCCGCGGCCGTTGCGGCATCCCCGCCCAGGTGGGGCATGTGGAGAAGTGGCAGCTGGCCCTGGACATGATCGACGAAACCCGGTCGTGGGGCGTCGATGTCCCCTTGGTCGTGGCGGATGCCGGATACGGCGATGCCGCCGCCTTCCGTCTGGGGCTGGAGGAACGCAGCCTGCCCTATGCGGTCGGGATCTCCTGCCGCCACACCGCCCATCCGGCCGACGCCCGGCCCGTCCAGCCCCCCTACGCGGGCACCGGCCTGCCACCGAAAGCGCAGTACCCCGACCCTGCGCAGACGGTGAAAGACCTGGTCATCGCGGCCGGCCGGGCGGCTGCACGGCCGGTTTCCTGGCGGGTAGGCTCCCGGCCGGGCACGGGCCGAAACGGCTTCAAGCGCATGTACTCGCGGTTCGTCGCCCTCAGGGTCCGGCCCGCCGGACGGGGCCTACGCAAGACCACGGACGCTCCCGAGCTGCCTGAACGCTGGCTGCTGGCCGAATGGCCCGCCACCGAGAGCGAGCCGGTGCAGTTCTGGCTGTCCAGCCTGCCCTCCGGCATGCCACTGGCCACCCTGGTGCGGCTGACCAAGCTGCGCTGGCGCATCGAGCACGACTACCGGGAGATGAAACAGGCCCTGGGACTTGCCCACTTCGAAGGCCGCACCTGGGGCGGCTGGCACCACCATGTCACCCTCGTCTCCGCCGCCCATGCCTTCTGCACCCTCAGGCGCATGGCTCGCGCCCCAAAAGACACAGCGGCGGTCTGAGTCTCTACCAGATCGTCCGTGAACTGCAGACACTCCTCGCCCTCTGGACCGGCGCCTGCCCCACCTGCCGCCGCGACATACCCGCACCGATAGCAAGATGACCAAGCCCTACTAGTCGAGCAGCTCGCCTCCCGCGCCCTCACCAGCGGCAAGCGCAAGGTCCACATCCGGCGCGACGAAGAGGGGCGCATCGTCGGGGCCGGCGGCGAGGGTGACGGCGAGGACCAGGAGCAGGACGGCGCCGACGCCGCTGCCGAGTCCGCGCTGCTTCACTTCTCCAGCCCGCGCGACGCGGCCACGATCGCGGCGTTCTTGCGTACGCGGGTATACCGGCCGGAGTCCCTGGCCTGGCTGGAGGGATACGAGGCGCTGCTGCGCTGGCGCAGGGAGAACGAGATCACCGGCCTGTACGCCGTCCCGTACGACACCCAGGTCGAAGTCGGCGTCACCAAGGACTTCCCGCTCGGGCGGTGGGTCCACCAGCAGCGCAAGACACTGCGCGCCGGCGAACTCGATCCCCACCGCAAGGAACTGCTAGACCCGCCCGAGGCCGGGATGGTCTGGGAACCGGGCGAGGAGGCGTGGGAAGCCAAGCTCGCCGTGCTGCGGTCGTACCGGCGGGCCACCGGGCACCTCGCCCCCCGTCAGGACGCCGTGTGGGGCGAGGGCCAGGCGATGGTGCCCGTCGGGCAGCACAATGGCCAACCTCCGCCGCAAGGGCGCGAAGAACGGCCTGAGCAAGGACCCGAAGCGGGCGGAGCAGCGTGCGGCGCAGCTCACCGCGATCGACCCGGACTGGGACTGCGAGTGGCCACTCGACTGGCAGCGGCACTACCGCATCCTGGCGGACCTGGTCGAGGCCGACGGCAGCCTTCTCGAGATCCAGCCTGGCGTACTCATGGACGGCGATGACCTCGGCAAGTGGCTCCAGCAGCAGAAGCAGCCGGCCACCTGGGCGCGGCTCCTGCCCGAGCAGCAGGAGCGGCTGTCCACGCTGGGTGTCAAGCCGCTTGAGGCGCCGTCTCCCGCCCCCGCGGGCGGTCATGCGGCGAAGGGTCCGAGCAAGGCGCAGCAGGCGTTCCAGCGGGGACTTGCGGCCCTCGCGCAGTGGGTGGAGCGGGAGGGAGCCGACCGCCCGGTGCCGCGCGGCCACACCGAGGAGATCGCGATCGACAGCGAGACGGAACCGGTGGTCGTGAAGCTGGGCGTGTGGGTCTCGAACACCAAGTCCAGGCGCGACAAGCTCGACCAGGAGCAGCTGGCCGCGCTGCGGGAGCTGGGCGTGGAGTGGGCGTGACGCTCCCGTCGGCGGGTCGTTGAACCGGTTGGACATCCCAGAGCACAGAGAGACCCCGGGCCGCAGATGCCCGGGGCCTCGTACTGTCTCGCCGCAATGGCGAGAGCTGCCTCCGTTGAGATGATCCACGCTGTCCGCACTGTCGACGAAAAGATCGTGTCGGCTTTACGCTGCGTGTGCAGAAGGTTACGAAGCAAGGGAAGGTCGTTGCCAGCCCCTTTTCAATGGGTCATGAGGGTGCGTGCTTCGCATGTGCGGGCCGCTGGGTGGTTATGGGGGCAACGGGCCTTGAGGGGGATGGATGACGAGCGGATCGCGAATCCGGCGGGCGAGCCGATGGCAGGACCCGGTGCGCATGCTCTTGCTGATCAATGCGGCGGCTCATGAACCGCGACCCGGTGTGGACGGTGAGGTGCCGACCGAGTGCGTGGGTGTGGTCCGCGCGCAGGTGCGGCTGCAAAAGCTCGATTTCTGGGTGCGCTATCCCGACTACCTGGCCTATGAGCTAATGACGGAGTATGAGAAGGCTCCGGATGAGCCGGCACTGCTTGATCTGGCCGAGGACATCCTCTCCTCTCAGGAGCCGGACCTGCGTCGGTTCCCGATGCTGCGGCACCGCTTCGGCGCCTTCGAGGAACTCGACGACGCTCTCGCGGTACTGGTCGAACGGGGCTTGCTTAAAAAGACGCAGGTCTTGCGGGAGCGGAAGGTTGCCGAGCACCTCTACTACCTGTTGCAGGACGCTTGCCATGAGCATCGTCGTAGAGGCCCCAGCGCTGGCCTGGTACGTGAAGCGGACCAAGCAGGTGGTGGCGTTGGTTGACGGGCTGGGAGGCTCACAGCTGAAGAAACGCCAGTACCTGTTGCGGGCGCTCACGCCTTGAAACCCCAGCGCTGCTCTTCGCAGCCCTGACCCTGTTCGCGGCGGGGCTGACAGCTCCCAGCTGGTACCTCGAATACGGCCACCGAGGAGTACGGGACGAGGAGGCCGCGTACCCCCATGCCACCACAACGCGGCCGAAGACCCAGGAACAGACAGATCGCCCCGATTCACCCGGGGACGCTCAGTCCATCACCATCACCTTGCACATGACCTGACCGCCCATCGGCCCGAAGGGGCATTGCCTCTTCGGGCCGATCGCCCCGTTCGGCCCCTCCGGGCGGTACACGGCGCACTACAGTCCACCCCATGAAGAAGATCACGATCATGCGCATGGCGGCCGGCGCCGCAGGAGCCATCGTGGCACTCTCGGGCATCTCAGCCCACGCCACCGAGGCGAAGAAGCCGAAACTGGACCACGTCCAGATCCCCAAGATGTACGGCAGCGGCCAGCTGTGCCTGTCGATGAACAACAGCACCAAGAACGGCGCCCAGCTCATAGCCCAGCGCTGCAACGGATCGCAGACCCAGAAGTGGACGTTCAAGTACGAGTACCACGGCTCGTACGGCTACAAGATCAAGAACGACAAGTCGGGCAAGTGCCTGACGGTGAAGTCGGGCAGGGCCGGAGCCGCGATCGTCCAGGACACCTGCCCCCGCTACAACGACCAGCTGTTCCGCTGGACGGCCGAGGACCACAAGCAGAAGATGGCCAACGCCTACTCGCGCATGGCCCTGACCGTCCCCACCGAGAAGTCGGGAGTGAAGGTCGTCCAGCAGCCGCTCAGCGGTAGCCGGAACAAGCAGCAGCGCTTCTACCTGCCCGCGTTCTAGGCCGGTTACGCGCACCGGCACGCGTCTGTGGGCCCGCACGCCGCCGCGTGCGGGCCCACAGACGCCTTGGCGCTGCCCCTACAGCTTGCGCAGGACGCCGTCTTCTCCTACCTCGCGCCTGATCTCGAAGAAGTCGGAGTTGGCGAGGTTCATCTGGGCGGCGAACGCGGAGAGCAGTTCGGGGACGATGCGGAACGGTTCTTCGGACTCCGATGCCGGCAGCGGATCGTCCTCGTGCGGCTGGTTGCATACCGCGAGCACCTGCATGCCGCCGCTGAGCGTCTCCTCGTCGGCGACCAGGAGCACGGTGTGCTGAGGCCAGCTGTCCTCGCCGCGCTCTACGAGCCGGAGCAGGGCTGCGGCGTCCAGGCCCGCGTAGGCTTCGTCGTCCAGGATCTCCACCTGGTCGATGACCACCTCGTCTGTCACTTCCCGGTCGCGCAGGTACTCGGTGAACCGCGCCCACTGCATCGACCGGTGGATCGCCGATGAGGAGCGTCGCGAGGCGGAGCGGCGCAAAGGTGAGGAGATGCGGCCGGCCCCGCCGGACTGGCTGATCCAGTACGGCCTCAACCGCTCGAATGTGGACGCGGTGCACACCGGTGACTGCTGGACGGCGGCCAAGAGCGGCCGATGCCGGCCCGCCACCCGGCAGCAGGCGATCGATGCACTCCGCCAGCAGGTACCGTCATGCGTGCACTGCCGACCCGATACAGCCCTCGGCATCCTCGACTGAGACGAGAAAGCTCCGGCCAGTGTGCTGGCCAGAGCTACCCGCATGGGGGCGTGATCGTGAAGGGCGGTCGCCTACGCGGCGAAAGGCTCTGCAGGGCTTCAGCCGAACGATCGTCCCTGCAGGCAATAGATGAGGCCCGGGGACACTGTCCCCTTCACCATCACGCCACGTTCAACCACACCAGCCCGGCGAGCATTCCCGGTGCGACTGAAACTTCATGAGGACCGGTGCGGTCGCGGGAGGGCGGCCGCAATTGTCAGGCGGCCGTCTTCTTGCGGCGACGCCCACTACGAGCGAGTGCATCGATGAGCTCCTCGCGGCTCATCTTCGACCGGCCGAGAAGGTCCCGTTCGGTCGCCCGCTGGTACAGCTCCGCCTTGCTCAGCTTCTGCAGCTCTTTTTTGCCGCCGGCACCGCTGGTGCGGGCCCGTGCAGCCCCAGCCTTCTTCGGCGGCGCCTTCCGCGTCGGCGTCTTCGCCGCCTTCCCTGCCGCCGACGCCCGAGCAGCCGCCTTACGCGGCGCGGCCTTAACCTTCCGCTCGTCGGCCGGCTCCTTGCCGCCGCGGCCGGAGCGGGCGGCCTGCAGGCTGCCCTCAAGGACCTTCATCAGGTCGACGACGTTGGTCGCCTCCGGCGCCTCCTCGGCCGCCGCAATCTCCTGGGCCTCCGCCAGGACGATGCCGGTCGCCGGGTCGCGGTGCACGGAGACGTACAGGCCCCAGTCGGCGTCACCGGCCGTGAGCCAGTCTCGGCCCACGGGGCGTCGGTGGTCGTGAGTACGCGACCGGCGAGCGGGCCACCCAGGAGTCGGACGATCACAGTGGTACCTCCATCCGGCGAGCCTCTCCCGCCTCACCCCTTGGCGGGGCTCGGAACCGGAAGGACAGCACCGGGGCACTGGCGACTTCCGACACGGCCCGGCCACCGGCCAACGGCGGGAGCGGCGCGGCGGGCCCGGCCGCCGCGCGACGCTTCCGACATACCGCTACACCTGAATGTCTGAATCACGGTGCGGACGTTGCTGAGCGTCCTGCTTCATCTGGTCACGCCATTTGCGGCTGAGTCTGATCACGGCGGTGGTGCGTCGCTGCACGTTCTTCACCGCTGCCTCGGTCCCCTCATGGCCGTAGTAGGCGCCGAAGGTCTGTGTGACGTTTTCGATGGCTCCCAGAACGGCGAGAGTGGCTGCGGTGATGGTGTCGGGGTCTGCACGCATGATCACCGTTCCCTCGGGGGTCATCGTCGAGCCCTGCTGCACTACCGGTAGTTCGTTAAATCCGGAGGTAGAGGTCAATGCCGTGTCCGTTGGTGACCGCGTCGATCAGGGCCTGGAGCTCGGAGGGTGGGTCCTTGTCCGTCCAGGCGTGCCACCATCGGTTGAGGGTGATGGCGGGGGTGAGCCAGGAACGGATGGCGCGTAAGGCCCTGGGCCAGCAAGGCGGTTGGGGCCGGTGGGGTTCGGCTGGGCCCCCTCTCTGGCCCCTCGTCGGGGCACGGGTCCGGCGCGGTGGCGTCCAAGGGTCCGGGTGGGGTGAACCACTGGTCCCAGCAGAAGGAGAAGGCGCAGTTGACCAGCATCTGGTGGCGGCGGATGGCGCGGTCGGAACGGACTTGGAAGTCGGCCCAGCCGAGTTCGTCCTTGATCTGCTTGTAGCTCTGCTCGATCCAGGGCCGCAGTCCGTAGAGGCGGACGATCTCGGCGAGGTCGGCCGGCGGGTGCGGGCCGGTGGCGGCGTGGGGCGCGTCGGGGTGGGGCAGGTTGGTGGCCAGGTACCAGGTGGCCTTCTCCGGCAGGCCGGCCGGGTCGGTGGTGGCCACGACCAGCCGGCAGGGTGAGTCAGGGCCGTAGCCGCCCAGGCGGGCATCAGCGGCCCACCAGGTCTCGGTGTGCCCGTCACGGAAGTGACGCACCACGGGCGTCCAGTCGCCTGGACGCTTGGCATCGCGCCAGGTCAGGGCGTGGGCTGCTTCGATGGGGGTGTGCGGCTGGTCGGCCGGAGCCCAGGTTCCGCGGTGCGGCTTGAGCGCGACCACGTAGGCCAGGCCGGCTGCGCGCAGTGCGAGGTACCAGTCGTCGCTGACGGAGTAGGCGCAGTCGGCGACCACCGCCCGGCAGCCGAAGCCGGCCTCCTTCCCGCGGGCCGCGAGGGCTGCGGCCAGCTGTGGTTTCGTACGGAAGGCCGGGTCGGACCGGCCGCGGGCGAAGTGATGGGCGGGGGTGTAGGGAGTCGCGTGCAGCGGGTAGTACACGCGGCCGTCGGTCCACACGGTGGTCACCGTGACGATGCCGTTGTCCGTCTTGCCCAGCCGGCCCAGCCACTGCCTGCCCACGTGCGCGGTCGCCGTGCCGTCCTTGCGGTCACCGGAATCGTCGACCACGATGACCCCGCCCTCGCGCAGCAGCTCAAGCCGCCGGTCGTTGACCTGCTCGGCCTCCCAGGGCGACTCGGACAGGAAGAACTGCAGCCGCTGCACCCCCGGCATCCCCGCACCCGCCACCGGCTCCGCCCCGGCCAGACAGGTGATCGTCTTGTTCCGCTCCCGCGGCGCCAGCAGCCCGACAGGTACTCGCGAAACCCTCGCCGCTGGGCCAGGCTGAAGAAGAGGTCGTCGAACCGGGCCGCGTACTCCTCCAACGGACCCGGCGCAGGCGGACACGGACGGCGAGCGGTCATCTTCAGCCCCCAGCAAGGCAGTTGACTCCTACCACCGGCCTACGACCAACCCGACCTGCCGTCAACCCACGCCACCGCCGGATTTAACGAACTACCGGTAGCGGTGACCGGGGTGTACGGAACCGTGTTCAGCCCGGTCACGGCCCGCGACGAGTTTTTGAATATCCTCGACCGCCGGATCCCGGACAGGCGCTCCACCGTGATCATCGGCCCTCGTACGATCATCCCCCAGGGCTCTTCGGAGCCCGTCTCTTGCCGGATCGTTCGGAGCGTCGATGAGTACGGAACGACCTGGTCACCGGACTGTTCCTGGGCGGACGGATCGGCCGTTGTTGAGGTGACCCAGACCGTGGACCTCAACAAGCCTCCTGCCGAATTCGATCTTGAGGCCTTCGCGGCCAAGACAGCGACCATCCACAATGAGATCCGCGCCCCCGTGGCGCCGTAGCCGTGGCTTTGCCGAACCGAGCCCGTGCTCAGCCTCCTGGCCGTGCGGGACCTGTTCCGATTCTGTGCATCGGAGCAGGAATCTGTGGCCAAGGCGAAGCCGCCGAGGAGGTCCATTCCGCCTGTCATCTCTCTGCACCGCGTGGGGAACATGGTGACTCCGTTCCGCCACGCGTCGATGGTCCTCGGCGAGATCCCCGTGAGCGACGTGTGGGGGGCGGTGGTGCGGGAGCAGTACGACGCGCGGGCAAAAATCGTGATTCTGCGGGACCCGGTCCCGGCGGAGGTCGATCTGCCGTACGCGGAACTGACCGAGGGGCTGCTCGGCGAGGACCTCCCGGCGTGGTTGGGGTTGATGATGGCCATGGAGATCCGCTCGTACGCCCGGGATGTGCCGGTGACGGTGGGGGAGAGCAGCGAGGACATCCTCAGCATCGGTATCGATCCCGCGGCGCCAACGACTTTCCCGGAGTGGGCACAGCAGGTCGTGCCGCCAGAGAGCTGATCCCCGAACACGCCGCAAGAGGACATCCACGTACGAGAGGCGCCGCCTTGACGGCGCCGGCACCCCCTCCACAAATAGGAGGATCAGCCCAGCCTGTCTATTGCGATGGTCGCAATTATTTGCGACCATCGCAATATGGACCAGATTCGTGAACTTGCCGCCCTGCTGCACCCGATGCCCGAGCCCGGGAGCGTGACCCCGGACGACTGCTTCAGCGACGCCTGCGACCAGGTCGAACGCGAGCGCAAGGACTATGCCGACAACCTGGAGGCAGCCGCCTTCGGCACGGAGGGCGACCCCGTCATCCTGGCGCTTGAACAGGCCCGGGCAGAGAAGGAAGAGGCGGATCGCCGTATTCGCCGAATCCTGGCCTACGCCAAGGAGTTCCAGCCGCCACGCCGCTACATCCTCGACGAACTCGGCCGGGCCTCCGGCTACTCGATCTCGGGCGTGCGTACCGCCTACACCCCCGAGGAGATCGGGCTGGTGCAGAGCCAGATCCGCCGCGATCCCAGGCGGAGCGTCTCCGGCGAGGACCCGTCATGACGGGGGGTAGGCCTGCGGGAAGCAGCCCCCTGTGGACCGTTGCGGCACACCGCCTGCCGCAGCAGTCCCTCCTGCCTCCCTACCAGTTGGTGGCCGCCGACCTGCGCCAGCAGATCCTCTCCGGACAGCTCCAGCCCGGTGAACGGCTCCCCACCTCACGGGCTCTGCAAGAGCACTACGGCATCGCCAACATGACTGCGAGGTCCGCCGTGCGGATCCTGCGCGATGAAGGCCTCGTCCACACGGCACATGGCCGAGGATCCTTCGTCGCCGACCCCCTCCCACCTGCTGCTGAAGCTCCACACCCGACAGCCGCTGTCCCGCCCCGCATGCCCACGCCCGAGTACACCGAGCTGACCCGCCGCATCGATGAGCTCACGCACGTCCAGAACGCTTTGCTGCACCTTCTGGGGCAGGCCGGCAGGCTCGATCGTCAGCGGCCAGCGCACACCGCATGACTGGAGACGTCCCCGGCCCGCAGGCACTGCGGCGCTTGAGCCCTGCCCAGGAACGCCACTCAGAAGGCCCATCGCTTGCGATCCACACCCCGGCGAGTGAGGAACTTCTCCATGGCGGGTGAGAGGGGAGACTGGATCTTGAAGTCACGGCCGTACACGTCCTCCAGGTCGTTCCACGCCTGACCGCCGAGGCCCCGTCCCCGTTCAAACGGGTGGATCCAGATCCAGTCCAGCCAGCGTTGTCCCTCCGCGACACTCAGACCAGCGGCGCCGGCGGCGATCGGGAAGGTCGCTTCAACCTTCCTGGCGTCGAACAGGACGACTTCGACCGTGGGATCGCTCTCATACAGGGAGCTGGGCTCTGCTGCGAACGGAGGGACATCGAAGCCGAGTTCCAGCTTGAAGTACTTGCCGAAGGTTTCTACAACCCTGCGGAGACGCATGTCCTTCGCGGCCGGTATCAGCGCACGTCCCCGCGGCTTGTCCGCGTGGAGCAGGGGGAACATCTCGATGGCGTATCGGGCACGACGCCCGTGCGGGCCTGGCCAGAAGTTCTCGTATTCCTCCTGACGCGCAGCCATGAGCGCCTCGCGGTCGGCTGGCGGCAGATCCTTGATGGACATGAGCACAGTCTGCTCGAACGCGTCGCTCCGGACGTGCCACAGACCGGCAGCCGCGTACTCAAATCCGCTACTGCGGCTGCGTCCATGCGCTCTACCGTGACCGGTTATGAGCACGCGGGCCTTCAACGGCGCCTACCTCCTGCCCTTGTTCCATACCGTCGAGCAGCTCCGTGGCGAGGGCGCCTACCGGCAACTGCCCACCCCGGCGCCGGCCAGCAGCCTGGCCACCGACGATGCCCCGCTGGGCCCGTACCGGGCCGCGCACCTGATCCAGGCGTCCTGCACCGCTGGCCTTGCCCACGCAGATGCCCTGCGCCGCCTGACCTTGGCTGGAGAGATCGATCCCATCGGCCCCTGGACCCTGCTGCGCGGCACTCTGGAGAACTTCGCCACCGGCCTGTGGCTGCTCAGCGGTCCGGACCGCGCCGAACGCCGCCCGCGCGCTGTCCCTGTGGGACGAGGACATGCGCAATCGCTACCAGCACGAACAGGACACTGGCCACATACCCTCCCCCCGCGGCTTGACCGGCGCCCAGCGCCGCGCAGAGATCCGCACCCTGGCTGACGGCCTGGGCCTCGCTCCGCTCACCGCCCCGAAGACGAACCGGGTCCTGCTCGAGGCCGCACCCGCCGCCGGGCTGACGGCAGTGAAGGTGTGCGCCGCCTGGCGGGCGGCCTCCGGCTTCGCGCACGGCCGCTACTGGCCCAACCTGCGTATCGCCCAGCCCCGCGCCGCCACCGCCGCGGACCACGGCGTTCATACCTTCGCTCTCGTCATCGACGAGGACCAGCACCGGCCACTGGCCGAGTACTGCCACACCATGCTGAGCCGACTGCAGGACCTCCACAACGCGCGTGCCAGCGCCCGCTGACTGGCGGTGATGGCGATTCTTGAATCGACGGCCAGAGGTGCTCTTCGCCTCATTTTGTTGGCAGTTCAAGTGTGTGGGGATGGGCTCGTCGGGTGGGGTCTGCGGCGGCCAGCAGGGCCTCGGCGGCCTCGGTACGGGGCGGTCTCGTTGGCCTCGGCGGACACGGCATTGGCGTCCTGGGCGAGCTGGTTCGCTGCCTCGGCGGTGGTGTTCGCCTTGTTGGCGGCGCGGGCTTGCGTCCGGGTGTACATGAGGGAGGCGGCGGCGATGACCGCGCTGCCCAGGGCTATCCAGTCTGAAGTGCCCAACGTATTTCCGTTCCAGACGAGATCGATGGTCAGAGGGGAGCTCGCGAGGCCGCGGTCAGTAGCTGGCGATGAAGTACGGCCCGGTGTCGCGCATGACCAGGTGCATGGGGACCCACAGCGGTGTTCCGTCTGTCGGGGATTTGGTCAGGTAGGTGCAGCGGTAGCCGGTCTCCTTGCCCAATGGCACGGCCTTGAGTGCGGGCATGTCGTCGCACCGCAGGTGTGAGCCGGAGTCGTGGTGGTTGGCCCAGAAGTTGGCCTGGGCCCCTTCGCGGTCAGGATTCCGGTGCTCGGCGTTGCCTGGTACTTGACCTCCAGTCCGCCCATCGCCGGGCCCTCGATCGTCACCGGCCAGGTCACCTTGATGCCCTCGTACGTGACGGTGCAGGTGATCTTGGAGCCCTTGGTCGCGGCCACCGAGTCCCGGTCGCACCTGGCGCTGGTCCGTCCCGGCGCCCGGCCATTTTGACCGTCCGCTGGCGCAGCTCGTACTTCAGCGCATCGATGAGCGGGGCGCCGTCGGAGGGGGATGGCGTGATGGTACGGGTCGGCGGTTGTGGCGGCTGCGGGTGACGAGACGGGACGACCGAAGGGCGTGCCCTTCACGGACGGCTTGTCTTTCCCCTGTGCTGCTGTGGTGCCGCCGCACCCGGCTGCCAGCGCGCTGATGGCAGCTGCGGCCGCGCAGGCCTTGATTCCCCGTATGAATGTCATGATCCATACCCTAGAGGCCGACGCCCGTGGGGTGTTGGGGCTGCCCGAGCAGGGCGGCTGGCGCGGGAGGCTGCCCGACAGGCGGGCAGGACGTGGACAGGGAGCCGTCCTATGACCGACCAACCCTTCTGCCCTTGGGCTCCGGACTTCACCACGCCATACGTCCAGTGCAGCGCGCATATTAAGATCGTCTCCACGGGGAACGCTGGAAGCTTCCCACGGGGAGTCACGTGCGCGCAGCGAGTCACCGCTGGGCGGGCCCAAGGGTCTGCCCGGCGTTCGTTAGTCGCACGGACAGAGAGAACGGGTGAATCGTGCGAATAGCAGCTCGAATGGTGGTCGCGGGCGTTGCTGCGACAGCGCTCATGGGGACGTCCGCGACGGTCGCTGAAGCTCAGGCATCCCGCGCCACGGCCGATGGCGTGTGGCGCTGTGAGGGTAAGAAGGTGATGCGGTGCATCATGCGCGTCAGTGCGAACAAGGTGCAGCTGAACTTCACCAATAAGACGTACGGGACGATCCACTCGGAGTTCTTCCTGAACTGCTCGGGGCCGTCAGGTCAGAAGGTCTACGACTTGAAGAAGGGCCTCAAGCCGCGGGGCGGGTACCTCTCCAGTGTGATCACCTGCCCCAAGGGGCTTCAGGACTCGGCCATAGGGATCCAGAGGACGCTGTCCGGCTCCGACGCCTGGTATACCCCCAGGATCGCCATCTGATCCGCTCTGGTCAGTGAAGGGAGTGGATCGGCCGCCTCCTTCGAGGTGGAAGTGATCCGGCACCGGCGGGAGCCGCGGACCGGACCCGGCCCACCTGGGCCCTGTACTCGTGAAGCTACGGCCGGGGGACATGTCCCCCGGCCGTAGCTTCACGAGTACAGGGCCTTTGTGGTGCTCGGCCGCAGGTCAAGTGGCCTGTGGGTGGGGAGATCCAGAGAGCAGGTCTGGGGTCACCCCCGAGCAGCGGGTGGCCGAATTCAGGGAGCGCCATCAGCGGGCCAACTCGATCCCTACAGCCCGTGGACGCTGCTGCGCGGCGCGCTGGAAAACTTCGCCACCGCTGTGTGGCTGCTGGACAGCAAGGACCGCAATCAGCGCCGACATCGGGTGCTCGCCCTGTGGGCGGAGGACTTCCGCAACCGTGCTCAGCATGAGGCCGACGTCAGCCATGTCACAGGCCCCTGGGGCAAGACGGGCGTGCAACGGCGAGAGGAGGTGAAGCAGCTGGCGGCTACCGGTAGTTCGTTAAATCCGGCGGTGGCGTGGGTTGACGGCAGGTCGGGTTGGTCGTAGGCCGGTGGTAGGAGTCAACTGCCTTGCTGGGGGCTGAAGATGACCGCTCGCCGTCCGTGTCCGCCTGCGCCGGGTCCGTTGGAGGAGTACGCGGCCCGGTTCGACGACCTCTTCTTCAGCCTGGCCCAGCGGCGAGGGTTTCGCGAGTACCTGTCGGGCTGCTGGCGCCGCGGGAGCGGAACAAGACGATCACCTGTCTGGCCGGGGCGGAGCCGGTGGCGGGTGCGGGGATGCCGGGGTGCAGCGGCTGCAGTTCTTCCTGTCCGAGTCGCCCTGGGAGGCCGAGCAGGTCAACGACCGGCGGCTTGAGCTGCTGCGCGAGGGCGGGGTCATCGTGGTCGACGATTCCGGTGACCGCAAGGACGGCACGGCGACCGCGCACGTGGGCAGGCAGTGGCTGGGTAGGCTGGGCAAGACGGACAACGGCATCGTCACGGTGACCACCGTGTGGACCGACGGCCGCGTGTACTACCCGCTGCACGCGACTCCCTACACCCCCGCCCATCACTTCGCCCGCGGCCGGTCCGACCCGGCCTTCCGTACGAAACCACAGCTGGCCGCAGCCCTCGCGGCCCGCGGGAAGGAGGCCGGCTTCGGCTGCCGGGCGGTGGTCGCCGACTGCGCCTACTCCGTCAGCGACGACTGGTACCTCGCACTGCGCGCAGCCGGCCTGGCCTACGTGGTCGCGCTCAAGCCGCACCGCGGAACCTGGGCTCCGGCCGACCAGCCGCACACCCCCATCGAAGCAGCCCACGCCCTGACCTGGCGCGATGCCAAGCGTCCAGGCGACTGGACGCCCGTGGTGCGTCACTTCCGTGACGGGCACACCGAGACCTGGTGGGCCGCTGATGCCCGCCTGGGCGGCTACGGCCCTGACTCACCCTGCCGGCTGGTCGTGGCCACCACCGACCCGGCCGGCCTGCCGGAGAAGGCCACCTGGTACCTGGCCACCAACCTGCCCCACCCCGACGCGCCCCACGCCGCCACCGGCCCGCACCCGCCGGCCGACCTCGCCGAGATCGTCCGCCTCTACGGACTGCGGCCCTGGATCGAGCAGAGCTACAAGCAGATCAAGGACGAACTCGGCTGGGCCGACTTCCAAGTCCGTTCCGACCGCGCCATCCGCCGCCACCAGATGCTGGTCAACTGCGCCTTCTCCTTCTGCTGGGACCAGTGGTTCACCCCACCCGGACCCTTGGACGCCACCGCGCCGGACCCGTGCCCCGACGAGGGGCCAGAGAGGGGGCCCAGCCGAACCCCACCGGCCCCAACCGCCTTGCTGGCCCAGGGCCTTACGCGCCATCCGTTCCTGGCTCACCCCCGCCATCACCCTCAACCGATGGTGGCACGCCTGGACGGACAAGGACCCACCCTCCGAGCTCCAGGCCCTGATCGACGCGGTCACCAACGGACACGGCATTGACCTCTACTGCCGGATTAACGAACTACCGGTAGCGGTCATCGCCCGGCTCGGGTACGCCACCTATGTCCTCACCGTCGCCACCGTCGCCACCGATGTGCGCGAGATGGGCATCCGGGTCGCCGCCCGCGGCTCCGGCGCGGGCAGCATGGTCAACCACCTGCTGTACATCGCCACGGCCAACCCGCTCGACCGTCACCTCCTCATGGAGCGTTTCCTGAGCGTCAGTCGCCGCTCGCTGCCGGACATCGACATCGATGTGGAGTCCGCACGCCGCCTGGAGGTCTACGACCGCATCTTCGAACGGTTCGGTGCGGATCGGGTCGCGGTGACCGGCATGCCGGAGACCTACCGCGCCCGGCACGCCCTCCGGGACACCGGGCTCGCCCTGGGGATCGCGCCGTACGACGTGGACCGGGTGGCGAAGTCCTTCCCCCACATCCGCGCGTGCGACATCCGGGCCGCGCTCGCCGAGCTGCCCGAGCTCAAGCAACTGTCCGCCGAAGCCGACCGGTTCGGCATGCTGTTCGAACTCGCCGAAGGCCTGGACAAGCTGCCGAGCGGCATGGCCATGCACCCGTGCGGCGTCATCCTGTCGAACGCGTGCCTGCTGGACCGGCTGCCCGTCCAGCCCACGCCGGGCGGCGAGTACCCGATGGTGCACGCGGACAAGGACGATGTGGAGCTCGGCGGGTTCGGCCTGGTCAAGCTCGACGTCCTCGGGGTGCGCATGCAGTCGGCCATGGCGCACGCCGTCACCGAAATCGAGCAGGCCACCGGACGCCACATCGACCTGGGCGACCCCAAGCAGGTGCCGCTGGACGACTACTTTGCCTTCAAGCTCATCCAGGACTCCCGCACCTCGGCCTGTTCCAACTCGAGTCATCCGGACAGCAAGAGCTGCTCTCCCGGCTGCAGCCGCGCGACGTCCAGGACGTCATCGCCGACATCAGCCTCTTCCGGGCCGGTGGCCGGCGGCATGCCCGAGCAGTACACCGCCGCCCGGCACGGCGCCGAGCCTGTCTACCCCCACCGGACCTGGAGCCGATCCTGCGGGACACCTACGGAGTGGTCATCTGGCACGAACAGATCATCGACATGATCAGCGTGCTCACCGGCTGCGACCGGGCGCTCGCCGAACTCGCCCGCCGCGCCCTCGGCGACGCCGAACGCCTGCCAGGGCTCCGGGCCTGGTTCCACGCCAAGGCGGCCGCCCGCGGCTACGACCCAGCCATGCTCGCCGACGTGTGGGAGACCATCGAGGCCTTCGGTGCATGCGGCTTCTGCAGAGCCCACGCCGTCGCCTTCGCCGTCCCTGCCCTCCAGTCGGCGTGGCTCAAGGCCCACTTCCCGGCCGCCCTCTACGCAGGCCTGCTGGAACACGACCCAGGCATGTGGCCCAAGCGGATCATCGTCGCCGACGCCCGCCGCCACGGTGTACCCGTCCTCGGCGTCGACATCAACCGCTGCCGTCCCCACCACAGCATCGAGCAGACCGAAGACGGCACATGGGGAGTGCGCCTGGCCCTGAGCACCGTGAAGAACATCAGCGAAACGGACGTCGCCCGGATCGCCGACCACCAGCCCTACACCTCCCTGCAGGACCTGTGGCACCGCGCCCGCCCCGCCCGGCCGACCGCCGAACGCCTCGTACAGATCGGCGCCCTCGACCCCCTCGCCGGCACTCAGACGCGCCGCGACCTGCTCCTCCAAGTCACCGAATTGCACCGGCACGCCCGCACCCGCACCACGTCCGGTCAACTGCCCCTCGACCACGGCCAGGACCACGTGCCCGCCTCTTCCGGGCTGCCGGAGATGACCAGCCGCCAGGCCCTCGGCGCCGAACTGGAACCCCTCCAGATCGACGTCACCCGGCACCTGATGGACCACCACCACCACCATCAGCTGCTGCGGGAACTCGGCGCCGTCCCTGCCGCCCGACTCTCCCAGCTGTACCCGGGCGGCCAGCAGGTCCTCGTCGCCGGGGTCCGCGCCTCCACCCAGACCCCGCCCATCGCGAGCGGAAAGCGCATCATCTTCGTCACTCTGGAGGACGGCACCGGCATGAGCGACCTCGCGTTCTTCGAGGACAGCCACGACGCCTGTGCCCACACCATCTTCCACTCCGGGCTGCTCCTGGTCCGCGGCCAGGTCCAGCGACGCGGCCGGCGCAACACCCTCACCGGGCAGCGAGTCTGGGACCTCGACGAGCTCGCCGCCGCCCGCCGCGACCACGGCCCCGAAGCTGTCACCCGCCTCCTCGGCGACGCCCTCCTTCCCGCCACGAGCTCGGCCCGCCCGCGGCCGCACCGCACCCTGCCCATGGAGACCGGCGCGGCCCTGCACCCGTGGGCCGACCTGCAGCCCGCCGGCACCCGCTCCGCCGACCTCACCAAACTCGGCCACACCAGCCCCGGAAGCGCCGGGTGAGAACCATGACCCGCAACCGGCCCCCCACACGGCACGTCGTGCACGTCCACTACCACGGCCTCACCCCGGCCGACCCGCGCTATACGCAGGTCCTGGACCTGCTCGCCACCATCAGCGCCCGCGTCCAGGCACTCCCGCCCGACGCCGCGATCGCCGACATCACTGGCGCCGAGCGGTACTTCGAGCTTCTCTTTGGCTCTGTGGGGGACGGGATGATGGCAGCGGTCAGCCGTGCCTCGCTGCAGACCGACCTGGCCAACGCCCGGGAACGCAACAAGCGCCTGGCCGCCCGTGTGCGGCAACTGGAAAAGCGGCTGTCTCAGTCGATCGGGGCGAAGACTTGGGCGGATTCCGGGCTTGGAGCGTCGGCCGATGTTGACCAGCTCCAGCGGCGGATCACCATGCTGGAACAGCAGCTTTCGACTATGCAGGGCGAACTCGACGAACGCATCGAAGAGCTTGAGGCGGCCCGTGCGGCCAATCGTGAGATGACCAGGTCGCTGAACCACCGCCCCGCTCGTTTGTGACCACGTGAGGGGGTCCGTCAAACGTGGCTTCAGGCAGACCGCGAACCACTACGCCGACTGGCACAGGTCGTCGGTGGCGTCGTCGAACGCGTCGCCTCCATCGCTCCTTCACGAGCACGGTGGCTGGTAGGCGATATCACCGACGTACTGCCGCCACTCCTTCTCCGTGAGGGTGTGCTGCGTGGCAGCGCAGATGCGCCGGATAGCCCGGTCGACGTCCAGATCCCACAGGCGGGCTGTACCGTCTTCGCTGCCCGTTGCGATGGCACGACCGCCGGGGCTGTAGGCGACAGCGGACACAGGCTTGGAGTGCTCCTTGAGCGGGTTCCCGAGGAGCGTCGGCAGACCGCTGCCGGGAAGGTGCCACAGCCGGACGTCTTCATCGTCTCCTGCAGTGGCGAGAGCATGCCCGTCGGGGCTGAAGGCGACAGCGGCAAAGGAGTTGGCACCATTGCCGAGGAGCAGTCCCAGACCGGTACGGCGGTCGCTAAGCTTCTTGGGATGCCGTTCGCTGATGTCCCAGAACGAGCCTTCGTCGTCGTTGGTGCTGGCGAGGGTGCGTCCGTCGGCGCTGAACGCCACGTCGGTGAGGTCACCAGTGGTACTGGTGAGAGGCTTGCCGACTCGTTTGGGGTGCGCGGGATCCCTGGTGTCCCACAGGTAGATCTCACTTTCCTCGACAGCGGCCGCGAGGGTGTGCCCGTCCGGGCTGAAGGCCACCGACGTGATCCAGTTTCCCGACACGCGAAGGGGAGGACCGAGGCATTTGGGATGTGCGGGATCATGGGTATCCCAAAGCCAGACTCTGCCGCTGCCGGCCGTGGCAAGGACCCGGTCGCGAGGGCTGAACGCCGCGGTGGTTCCGAGTAATTGTCCACCGAGACTTCGCGGGGACGCGGGGTCGCTGACGTCCCACAGCAGGACCCCACGGGTGTTGGCGTCGAATGTGTCGAAGTCGGTGACCGTGGCCAAAGTGGCCCCGTCGGGGCTGAAGGACACCGCGCTGATGGAGCCTCCCCGGCCCGTCAGGAAGGTAGGGGGAAGAGCCCAGACACGGATGGTGTTCCCGGCGGCGACCAGGGTGTGGCCGTCGGGACCGAAGCCCAGGGAATTAACTCCCGGCTGGCCGAGGGGCTGGCCCACAGCGATGGGCCCGTCCGCGTTGGTGACGTTCCACAGGCGGACCGTGTTGTCCAGCGCGGTGGCCAGGACGTGGTCGTCGGGGCTGAAAGCCATCGCCGAAAGGTCGGCATGGGGGATCTGGAGAGGTCTGCCGAGGCGCTTGGCGTGGTCTGACCGGGTGATGTCCCACAGCTGGATGCTGCCGCTGAAGTCCTCGCTGCTGACGGTTGAGGTGACCAGCATGTTCCCACGAGGGCTGAATAGCACGTCCGCACCGGGCAGAGGCTTGCCGAGCCGCGTGGCGTGGGCTGGTCGCGTGACATCCCACAGTTGAACTGTGTCCTCCTCCGCTTGGTATCTCACGGTTGCCAGGAGGTGCCCGGTGGGGCTGAACGTCGCCCCCGTGTTTGGCAGGGGACTGCCGCGGCGGCTGGGATGCGCTGGCTGGCTGGTGTCCCATAGCTGGACCTGGGTGTTGGCGCCGTCGTCGGTGTCAGAGGTGATGGCTAGCGTCTGCCCGTCGGAGCTGAAGGTCAAGGCATCGACGTCGCCGACGGGAACGGGCGCTCCGAGCGGGATCAGGTCGGCGGGGTGCGTGGTGTCCCACATGCGGAGCATGCCCTTGGTGTGCGTCCCCGTGCTGACGGCGATGGTGGCGAGTGTGTGTCCGTGCGGGCTGAATGCCATCAAGCTGCCGGTAATGGGGCGGCCGATTTGCCTGGGTTCTGTAGGAACGTTGGCATCCCACAGCCGGATCCTGCCGTCGCCCGCCGTGGTGGCGAGGGTATGGCCGTCCGGGCCCAGCACGGCCGTCTGCTGGTCCGGGGTTTTGTCGGTGATGACGGAGAACAGTGGAGTCGCCGTGGCGTTCACCAGGTCCGTGTAGGCCTGCGGCGACGGATGCATGCGGTAGGCGGTGATGTCCAGCTGTGCCGCGACGGACACGTTCTGGTTCTTGTACGACGTGTCCGCGCTGCGTAACTCAGCGGCCTCAGCGGTGAGTTGCCGGGACACGGCGATGTCCCGTTGACTCCGGGCCGTGGAGCGTTGGTCGAAGGCCGTGACGGCAGCCATGGAGGCCAGCAGTACCAGGACGGCCAGGGCGGCGCTGAGGGCCCGCAGCCGTCGGGTGGTACGGGTGGCCGCTCGCTGTTCCTGGCGGCGTGCGTCCAGGCTCGCCGCCAGAAAGTCCTTTTCCAAGGCGGTCAGGTCGCCCGGGTCGGTGAAGGCTTCCGCCGCCACCGCCAGTCGTGTGCCGCGGTAGAGCGCGCCGGGGTCGCGGCCGAGGTTGCTCCAGGCCCGTGCGGCTTCGGTGAGTTGGCGGTGCAGGCTCAGCCGCTCGCGGGCTTCGTGAATCCATTGCCGCAGCCGGGGCCAGCCGGTGATGAGGGCTTCGTGCGCGATGCCGACGGTGTTCTCGTCGAGTATGACCAGGCGCGCCCGGGTCAGCCGGTTCAGCACGATCGCGGTGTCGTCGGGGTCGGCGAAGTCGCATTCCTCGCGCTGGGCGGGCCGACGGGTGTCTGGGGTTCCGGCACCGGGGGTGATCAGCCGCAGCAGAACGCGGCGGGCGAGATCTGTCTGCGTCGGGGTGAGGCTCGCGTGCACGTCCTCGGCGGTGCGGGTGATGGCGCCACGCAGGCCGCCGGCCGACTCATAGGCGGACTCGGTCAGGGCGCGGCCTTTGCGGCGGCGCCAGGTTTCCAGCAGGGCGTGGGACATCAGAGGCAGCGCCCCGGGTTCGTCCTCGACCTCGTCGAGAATGCGAGCGGTCAGCGCGCGCTCCACGATCAACCCGGTAGCCTGAGCGGGTCTGACGATGGCATTGCGCAGGTCCTCCCGGCACATGGGGCCGACTAGCACGGTCCCGTCCTGCAGCGCAGCGGTCAGGGCGGGGTGTTCGGCGCAGCGGCCGAAGAAGTCCGCGCGTACCGAGATGACCACGCGTAGTCGGTTCTCGGGATCGGCCGCGGCCACGAGGCGGTCGATGAACTGGTCACGTTCGCCGACGTCATCGCAGAGGGTGTAGAGCTCTTCGAACTGGTCCACGACCAACCACGTGTCCCCCTCTCCCTCCGCCGGTACCAGGCGCTGAGCGTGAGTGCTCAGCGGGTGCTCGCCGGGGGTGAGGACACGAAGGGCTGCCGGTGCGGACTCTGTCGTATCGGAGTCGCGCAGGCGGGGGATGAGGCCGGCCCGAAGCAGGGAAGACTTGCCACTGCCCGACGGGCCGAAAACGGCGGTAAACCGGCGGGAGCGGGTCAGCTCGAGCAGCCGGTCGGTGAGTTCGTCTCGGCCGAAGAACAAAGCGGCGTCGGCGGGTTCGAAGCGGGCCAGGCCCCGGTACGGCGGTTCAGCATCCTCGTCCTCAGCGCGCGGTTCGGCCGCCGCCTCCGCGGCCGCCTCACACCATCGCTCTTCCCACTCCTCCTCATCGCCGCCGCAGGCGCGCACATATGCGAGGACTACGGGCAGGGTCGGTAGCCGCTCACCCCCGGCCGCCTGCGACAGCGTGCTCGCACCCTGCCCTGTGCGCTGCGCCATCACTCGGTACGTCGGACTCCCGGCCTCCGCCCGCAGTTTGCGTAACTCGGCAGCGAGCCACGCGACCGGCCCCGCACTCGGATCGAGTGGGCTCTCAGGACGTCCTGCCATCGATGGCTCACCCCTTCTACCCGCTGCCTCCCCCGTGGACGCGGCGCGATCACCCGGACGCTACGCACGCCCAGGAAGAAGAGCAAGCGACAGGCGTCTTCTTTGGTCAGCGCCGTGCGCCGTGCCCGTGACCTGCAATGCAGCCATTGATCAGAGTGGCAAAACCGGCTGCCCATTCAATCCCCGGCCCGCTGAACTCGATGACGTGACAGCAACGAGCACTGGCCTTCGCCCTCACCCGAGGCTCGTCCGGTGACTCTCGCACGGCATCGAGAAAAGGAGGCGACGTGCGCGCACTCAAGTCCATCGGGGTGGCCGCTCTTGCGTTGGCGGCGGGCACGACCCTGGTCTTCACCGGCCCCGCCGACGCGGCCGGCCGTAGGTGGGACGGCCAGGATCCTGTCTACAGCGGTTGCGAGGACACCGGACGCATCGTCCACAAGAAGACCGACAAGTACTACAGCTCGCGCTACCACCTGCACGTGTCGGTCACCGCTTCGCTCTGGTACAGCCGCGGCTGCCGCACCGTGTGGGCCATGGTCGACGCCAACGTCCCGACGGACAAATGGAATGGCGAGGGGTGCAACATCTGGCGCAACAGCGACATGAAGCACTACGGCTGCAAGCACCGGACCGGCACCCTCGAGATGCTCTCGCCGATGCTCAACGACAAGAACACCACCGGCTTCGCCACCGCCTGGTCCTACGTCGGCAACGATCCCCACGAAATGTTCGCCCGCACCGGCTCGTACTGACTGGTGAGCTCCGGACAGGCCGACCGACGCCGGACCGTCCGGCAGCGCCACGAATTGTCGATGAACTGCGCCGCCGCGACTGCCGGGGCCGGGCAGAGGCTCGGCGGGGGGCAAGCCTGATTCCTGCGCGGGGCCTTCATCGGCGCCGTTGCGCTTCGGGTTTCGCGCGCCGCATCGAGGACGCCAGATACCCCGAGGTATTCGTGGGCCCGCGTTCTCACCGTTGCGTGCACAGCGACACCTCGCTTCCGGGGACGACCAGCCCCGTTGCCCCGCCCCGGCACGTCCTGCCAATCAGTCCGGATCAGAGGAAGGAAAGACAAGATCATGCAGGTACACAAGCGGCTCGCAATCGCCGCGACAGCGATCACCATGGCCGGCGCCCTGGCTGCGGCCGTCCCAGCTCAGGCAGACCCGCCCGCCGCGGCAGCAGCAGCGCAGGGAGCCAGGCCGGCTGAAAACGCGCTGCGTTTCCCCGGCACCTACCGGTGGCTTCCGGAGCACTTCAGCGGCCCGTGCATCACCGCCCACGGTGGCGTACGCAAGGGAGCGAAGGTCGACCAGTATCGCTGCGTCGGGGCGCAGAACCAGAAGTGGTACGTCGAAGCGCTCGACATCTACAACGCGTACCGGATCCACCCTGCGGAGAACATGGGCCTGTGCGTGGACATCCCCGGCAACTACCGCAAGGGCACACAGCTCATCCTGTGGAACTGCAACGGTCGCACCAACCAGAGTTTCTCGTTCTACTGCAGCTCAGGACAGCGCCACTGCCAGATCAAGCCGTATGCAGGCGCCCAGCACGACAAGTGCCTGGCCGTGAAGGGCGGCAAGACCGCCAACAACACCCCTCTGATCTTGTGGCGGTGCAACGGCGCCCGGGACCAGAAATTCACTTTCCGCTGACCAGAGTTCTCTTGGCCCGGGAACTGGCCGGCGCGAGGGGACCGTCAGCGCTTCAGGCCATAAACGGCTGCTGGAGCAGGGCGGCCCGGCGTCCGCCGTTTGGGCGTCGTGCAGGCAGTGAGCAACGAACGCCGCCGACTGGCCCACCCGGTGTCTCCCGCAGGCCGACGCCTACCCGGCAGGCCCGACCACCCACGCCCATATACGAGGGGAGCGTGCCACGTGAATCCGAGCAAGCACGTTCGTGAAGTGCCGGAATTTGAGGAGTACGTACGCGCGCGGCATGACGCCCTGCTCCGCACCGCACGACGTCTGGTTGCCGACCCGCTCGAGGCTCAGGATCTGCTGCAGACCGCGTTGTTACGCGCTTACCGCGCATGGGAGCGCATCGACGACAAGCAGCTCGCGGACGCCTACCTGCGCCGCGTAATGATCAACACGCGAACCGAGTGGTGGCGAGCCCGGAAGCTGGAAGAGCTTCCCACAGAACACCTGCCGGACGTGAGCATCGGGGGACTCCACCGAAGCGCATGCCGACCGCGCTCTGCTGATGGACATCATTGCTACGCTGACGCCCCAGCAGCGCAGCGTCGTCGTACTACGGCACTGGGAGCAGATGTCCACGGAAGAGACGGCCGCTGCCCTCGGCATGGCGGCTGGCACGGTCAAGAGCACGCTGCACCGGGCGCTAGCCCGGCTCCGCGAGGAGCTCCGACAGAGGCAGGCAGCGGCGTACGGGTTGGTATTCGGTCAGAACAGTTAAGCCACCCAGCCTGGCTCCTCATAGGACAACTTCACTCGATCGGCGATAGCGCCACACTTGTTGCACCAGCTACGGTGGGTGGTACCGGTGCTGAGCTGCACAGATCTCCGATGTCTTGCATTGCGCCACATCACCTCCCCCAGAGAAGTTTCCGCGGGCCCGAAGGCCTGGCCCAGCTGATCCGGCTGCGCACTCTTGCCCGGACCGGCGTGCAGACCACGCTCGGGGCCGGCTCCAGCGTCATGCTGGCCGCCATGGCGGCCGCTGTCACCGAGCCCGGCGCCATCACCGTCATCCCCACCGACGAGGCGATCGTCGCCTTCCTCCACCCAACGTCCGGTCGCCGCACTGCCCGGCGTCGGCCCGGCCACCGCGCGCACCCTCATCCACCACGGCCTCGAGACCGTCGGCGACGCCGCCCGCACCCCGCTCGCTACCCTCCAGCGCCTCCTCGGCGCGGCCGCCGGCCGCCAGCTGTACGAGCGCGCCCACGCCCACGCCCCGCGGACAGTGCTCCCTCACGCCCTGTCCAAGACCACCACCGTCAGCCACAGCTTCAACCAGGACGAACTCGACCCGGACGAACACCACCGCGCCCTGCTCAACCTCACCCACCAGCTCGGCGCCCGCCTGCGCGACGACCAGGTCGTCGCCCGCACACTCACGCTCACCGTGCGCTACGCCGACCGCACCACCACCAGCCGCACCCGCACCATGCCCGAGGCCACCGCGCACACCCTCGCCCTGACCCGCACGGCCACCGGACTCTACGAGAGCCTCGGCCTGCAGCGCGCGTGGGTACGCGCGCTGTCCCTGACCGCCGAGCTCACCGACGCGGCCGCCGCCGGAGATGCAACAGGTAACTGGGGCGGCGAAGGTGTCTGAATGACTGCCAGAGCCGCCACGTGTAGTCGTCTTCTCGTTGCCCGTCGAAGATGAGCGATCCTTGAATCATGTCGAGGGCGTCAATGTACAGGCCGCATTCCTCCTGCACCCTTGACAATTTGAATCGTAGATAAGGATTGAGTGGATCGAGTCGCAGCGCCTTGTGGTACCAGTCCATCGCCTCATCGTTTTTGTGATCTTTGTGCAGCAGACTCCCTCTTTGGAATGCCTCAAACAATTCAGAGGGGAGCTCGCGCCCTACCCAGTCACGCCAGGGAGGGTGCTTTCCTGCGCGGGTGACGGGCAGGAGCGACGCGACAACCCAGTACGCGGCGCTGCTGACAGCCTCTTCCCAGTTTGATCCCCACACCGTTGTCATACGGCAGCCGCCGAGCGCGTACGAGGTAACGGTCACGGTCATGCCGTACCGAGGTTCCTGGTTGCGGACCTGTAGTTCTCCCCTGACCCGGTATGCGATTTTCGGCCTCAAGCGCGCCAGGAACCGCATCATGCTTGCCCCGAGACGTTTCGGGTCGGGGTCGATGTCCCCGACCAGGTCGAGGACGCTTTCCGCAGGTGGTTCGGGGACACCGGGCGGCGGGTACAGGCTCGTCTCCGACAGCTGCTTGCGGAATTGCGCGGTCAAATCAGCTACTGGCGGGGTCACGGACTTCCCGGTGGCATCCTGAAGCTGCTGTACCTCGACCGGGCCAGGCTTGTACTACAGCCTCACTTCCTGGGCGGCCGATCACGTCCGGTCCGAATCGGGCACCGTCTCGGAGGTCTGGTGTGGAACAGCAACTCACGGTGCGTGACTGACGCTGTCACTGGGCACGAAATGTAGTACCAGCGCGTCAGCGCAGCGCCGACCCAAGCCACTTGGTCACTTCATGGGCGGCATGCGTGCCGACCTTTTCCATGAGCTTCTGAAATCGACTGGAAACGGATATGCGTTGATGATCTTCGGGTGCTGACTGAGAGTCTGCGTCGAGTTCACGGAGTTCACGCAGTGATGCTTCTATGTATGGGTCCAAGTGCTTGACATAGCTCTCAATCCACGACGCAACATTGGACTTATTTACGCCGCCTTCAAGCATGAGGTCCGAGCTCAGCATCATCCAGACGACTCCTTCTTCATCTGGTTCAAGCCAGGAGAGAGTTCCGTGAGTATCGAGTCGGCCGTTCCAGTCATTTGAAACCACCATGGCAATCATGCTGAGATGATCGGCGACCCGCACTGGAGCGCACCTCATTGTTAGTCGACTGCTACTGATGGGATCGATCCAGACGTAGGCCGGATCGCCATCCTTGTCTATAAACGTGCAGAAGACTTTGTCATCTTTGACTTGCGCACTCGATATCCTTGAGTTGCGGCTGGCGATATCCCGCAACTCGGCAGGACTGATGCTATCAATGGACATTTGTGAAACTCCCTCGGACTTCTCGTCGAAACTCCCCGCGGCTCGCGGGATATCGACCATGACAGCCTGCCTTGTACTACAGTCGCAGATCTTCGGGTTCGCGACAGAACCTGATCGTTTCGTGCCCAGTGACAGCGTCAGTCACGCGCCGTGAGTTGCTGTTCCACACCAGACCTCCGAGACGGTGCCCGATTCGGACCGGACGTGATCGGCCGCCCAGGAAGTGAGGCTGTAGTACGAGGACTACCGGGCCATCACTCGTTCGCGGGCCGGGCCGCGCGCTATGTACTCAGTCAGAGATCCTCGTAAGCGGCGTTGAACACGGCGAACCAATCGTTCGGCGCGGGATGAGTAAGAGGCCATGGCAACCCATCGTCGCCGTATGCTTCCAGGATCCGATATGTGTGATCCAGGCAATTATTTGCCCAAGCGCTGTACCCGCTAGATCCGGTTTCCTTGGCCTTGGCTTCCGCCGCCGCCCAATCGGCATCGTTAACCCTGCACTGTTTCAATGCATGGTAACGGCGGGAGCGGAACTCGGACAGCATCTCATCCGCACTGGCGAAGCGCTTCGCCCACCAGCCGTTCTGCCCGCCAGGTGGGATGACGGGGGCTCCGCCGAAGTTCTCGGTAGAGCCAGCATAGAAGTCGCCGTCGGCGAGTAAGAACCCCCAACCTACGTGACCTGCTCTCCCGGGGGGAAGGGGAGCTCCGTCCCTGCGTAGGAATACGAACTCGTACCCGTCCATCAGTAGCCCCCTCCTCGACAGGATCGATTCGGGCTCTTGATCCAAGCCTCTCATGAGCATCAAGGACCCGCATTTCCGTCGGTTGTTCAAGCCGTAAAGTAGGGCGCTCGCATGGACCGCCCTCCGCCGCCCTCAGTCGAGGGCGGCCGATCACGTCCGGTCCGAATCGGGCACCGCCTCGCAGGTCTGGTGTGGAACAGCAACTCACGGCGCGTGACTGACGCTGTCACTGGGCACGAAACGATCAGGTTCTGTCACAAACCCGAAGATCTGCGGCTGTAGTACCTGGCTCGGCCCAGCATGCTTCCGTTTGACATCGGAGCCTGCGAGTAGCTCCATGGAGGTGAATAGTCTCTGGATGAGGTGCTTGTTCTCCGGCGCCGACCAAGGAATGCAGCGGCGGCATCTGAAGCCGATCCGGGTTAATTGTGCGACCGTCCTTAATTTTGGGTGCTTACTTGACATGTGGAGTTGGGTCTACCGAGTAGGCCCGTGACATTGTCCAAATCCCCTGCCCAAATTTTGGAGAGAACGCATGATAGTCAGGTCGCCGCAATGCCACCCAATAAGGAAGAAGGGGGTGGCCCCGCTGGCCATGCTCGCCTTCCTGGCTTCGCTAGGCCTTTTCTTTGTTTTCTCCTCAGTTCCAGCCTCGGGGGTGGAGGCAGGGGTTGGATCGGTGATCAAATCCCCGGCTAAATTCCTGTATCCCCTTTCGCAGGCTCAGTTCAATCAGTACTGCCTCGATGCGGGGTATGAGCAGGGGGTAACCGCACTCGGAAGCGACGCAGAATCATTGCGCTGTGTTGACGAGGACGGCACTAAGGTTGTATTCGACGTCGACTTCGTGTGCGCGTCGGCCTATCCTCAAATGGAAGTTCCGCGCAGCCGACTCATGACCATGGGTGCGACGTACTCTGCCTGGCAATGCATGGATGTTGTGAACTATGCAGGGCCGCCTGATTTTGAGGCTGCCTGTAAGTCCATAGGGAAGGAATTGATATTTGTAGGCCACCCGCAAGGTTACTTGGCGTATGGGTGGCGATGCAGTCCGCCTGTGGAGTTCGTTCCGGTAACCCAGAATTGCAAAGATCTGTACGGACCCAACGCCATTGACAGGGTAGATAACGTTCGAAGTGACGAAGTTGAAGTAGCGTGGGGCTGCTACATGCTAAGAGCATCGTGACGACGGGCGAGCATAATCCTGACTGTGGTGACCGAGATACCAATGTCTGCTGCGATTTGCCGGATGGGCTGCTGTAGTACATGTCGGCGGTGGATGACGTCTGGGAGGCGGTCGGTGTAGGCGGGGCGGCCGCCAGCCTTTCGGACGGGGACTCCGTCTTTGCGCAGGGCGAGGCGGACGGCGGCCTGGCTGACGTGTTCGCGGTCGGCGATGGTCTGCAGGGACAGCCCGTCGTTCTCGTACCAACTCCGCCACCGCTGGACGCGCTGGGCGGTGTCCTGGGTCTGGCGGTAGCGCGGAGGGCTCCAGTCGACGGGGTGCTCGGCCAGCAGGTAGCGGGCGTGTGCGGTGGTGGTACCCAGGCTCTCCGCGAGCCGGGCGATGGAGAACGCTCCTGTCGGGGAGTGGCGTTGGAACTGTTCGGGCGTGATGCTGCGATCTCTCGGTTTCGGGGCAGTGGTTTTGAGGGACGGTTGGTTGTGGGGGGTTGTTGCTGGTCAGGGGCTGTTTTTGTGGTGTGGGTTCACTGTCGTGTGGGTGAGAGATCGGGGTGGATGACGCTGTCCTGGGGGTTTATCGCATGAGGGGTGACGTTGTCTCAGTTTCGTGGGTTCCTATCCGCTGGCGGGTGGATGGTTGGTGTGCTCGGTGTGTGGTTGAGGAGGAGCTGGGCGGGGCTTCGGAGGGGTCGGGCGGGGTGTCGGTTGGTGGGTTGCCTGCTGCGTCTGTTCGGGCGTTGCGTGTTCCGGTGGTGCGCCGGTTGCTCGCGTTGCGCCGGTAGGGGAGGCCCTTTACCGGGCAAGTGAGGGTGATGGCTCAGTCGTTGGGGGTGAAGGGAGCATGTGGTGTGGCGGTGGCTGGCTGCTGCTGAGCGGGATGGTGCGGCGGCTGCGGCGCTGGGGGGAGCGGGCTCCCTACCGTGGGCGGTTCGTGGTCATGGACGAGGTCCGGGCTCTGCTCGTGCTGTGGAAGGGGAATGTTGCTGCGGTCCATCGTGAGCTGATTGCTCGCGCGGCCAGGGGTGAGGGGGAGTCGCCTCCGTCGATTCCGACGCTGCACCGGGCGATTCGCCGTGATCTGTCGCCGGGGGGGCTTGTGGGAGGTGAGCGGGTGGCGCGGAAGCATGATGTGTTCCTGGCCCGGCCGCGTGGGTGGTGTAACCGGGTGTGGGAGACCGGCCATGTCCAGGCCCCGGTGCTGGTCGATGTCGACGGTACCGTGCGGCGGCCGTGGATCACCTGGTTCACCGGCTGCGCGGCGAACGCGATCACGGGTGTGGCCATCACGCCGGGAGATCCGTCGGGGGAGTCGGTGCTGGCCGCGCTGCGTTCCGCGGTCCTGCGTGAGGACCCCTACGGCCCGTTCGGCGGCCTGCCCGAGAAAGTACGTGTCGACCGCGGAAAGGACTTCCTGTCCAGGACGGTGTCCGCTGCGTTCGATCTCCTGGACGTGACGGTGGAGGACCTGCCCGCCTACACCCCCCACCTCAAGGGCACCGTGGAGGTCCTGAACCGTGCGGTGGAGAGTATGTTCCTGGCCGCGCTGCCCGGCTATGCCCGCCAGCCGCGCCCTGGCAAACGCTCTTCCCGCCCGAAGGACGAAGTGCTGCTTGTTTCGAGGACTTCACCGCCCGGCTGTGGGACTGGATGCTGTGGTGGAACACCGAGCACCGCCCCGCCCCGCTGCGGGGCAAGACTCCGCTTGAGGCGTGGCAGGACGATCCCACCCCGCTGCGGGACGTGCCCGCGACAGATTTGTGGACGTTCACCCTGGAAGATGCCGGTACCCGCACGCTGACCACCCGCGGAGTCCGCTTCAGGAAACGCGACTACGTGGGAGCGTGGATGACCGGCCAGGCAGGCATCCAGGTCCGCATCCGCTTCATGCCCCATCACGACCATCGCATCGAGGTCTACCACGCGGCCACCGGCCGCTACCTCGGCCCCGCCGACCTGGCCGACCAGGCCACCGAGGAACAGGTCAGCGCCGTACGGCGGGTAAGGGCCGCCCGCACCCGCCGCCTGAAGAAGGACCTGGAGGCCGCCCAGCGCGAGCGCTACGCCGCCGTGAACCAGCCCGAAGAACCCAGGCGGCTCGGCGCGCTGACCACCGTGCAGGCCGACGCCGAACTCGCCCAGGCCGCCGGCACCGACCTGTCGTAGTTGTCGCTGCCGGACCTCATCCCGCCCTCCGCACCGCCAGCGGGGTGGCGTACCCCTGCGTCCCTGGCCGCGCTCACCACGCCAGGCCGCCCCGCCCCGCTCCCGTCCGGGAGGGATGGCGCTTCCGCTGCGGACGGCCCGGACGGGCGGGATCCCACCACCGACGAAGACGGAGGCGCTTCGTGACCGCGGCTGCCTACCAGTACGTCGACCTGCCTGATGCGTCCGTGGTCACCACCCGCGCCCTGCTCACCGCCCGGGAGAACATCACCGACACGGTCGCCGCGCGGGCGATGATGTGCATCCACGGTGGAGCCGGCTTCGGTAAGACCCTCGCCGTCAACATCTGCCTGCGCGGGCTCGAACCCGGCGAGGACGTCCGCAAGATCACTTTCCGTGCCCGGCCGACGGCCCGTGCGGTGCGCTACGAGCTGTTCACCGCGCTCGGCCCGGCGGGTGAACCGCCGCGCCATTCCAGCGAGTTCGACCGTCTGCTGAAGACCGCTCTGGCCGAGCGGCCCCGCACGTTCCTGGTGGACGAGGCCCAGTGGCTGAACGGGGAGGCGTGTGGATGAGCCGGTTGTTTCGCTGGTGGGGGTTGCTTTTTCTTCGGTGGGTCGTTGGGTTCGTCGGTGGTGCCGTTGCTGTTCAGGTGCTGCCTTAACCGGCGTCCAGTGGGGTGTTGTGGTGGGAATGGGGGATCGGGGCGGGTTGTGGCTGGTTGAAGGCGCACGGCACACCTCGTCTGACGGGTCGGTCGGTCCCGTGGATCCCTGGGTGTTGCAGGGGGAGTGTGTTCGGGCGTTCGCGAGGACGTGGATGGTGCGCGGGTTCGCTCCAACCACGGTCCGCGGGTATACCTCTCTCCTGGCGCGGGTCCTGGGGCGTTTCGACTGTCCGGTGTGGGCGGTCGGAGCCGATGACGTGGATGAGATGCTCCACGCTCTCGCTGTCGCGGGTCTGGCACCGTGTACGCGCCGGCAGTACCTGCAGATGCTGCGTGCCTTCCATGGCTTTGTCGCCGAGCGCTACGGGGCTCAGGTCCGCGCGGGGTTCGGGGCTGCGGTCGGTGACGGCGGGCTGGACCGGTTCAACCATGTGCGGCATGCCGGTGACGATGCTGTGGTGGGGCCGCCTCCCAGCCGTGAGCGGCTGCAGGCGTTCTTCTCGTTCGTCCGTTCCCAGGTAGCGGTCGCGTCCGACTACCGGGCCATGGCCCGGGACTACGCGCTGCTCCGCACGCCGTATCACTCGGCGGTCCGGGTGAGTGAGCTGGTACGCCTGGACCAGGCCGACGTGCATCCGGGGCTCGGGCCGTCGGGGAAGCTGCACGTGCGGTTCGGGAAGGCAGCGAACACCTCGGGACCGCGGCCGCGGTGGGCGCCGATACTGGAGGGCCTGGACCGGATCCTGGCCTGGTACCTGGCCGATGTCCGGCCGCTGTTCCCCGCCAGTGCACCGCTGTTCTGCGACGATGACGGCCAGGCCTTGAAGGCGGCGACGGTCCGGGACCGTCTGGCTCGCCTTCTCGATGCCGAAGGTGTGCGCTGGAATGAGCGGTTCACCCCGCATGCGCTGCGCCGGGCGTGTGCGACACACCAGTACGAGCGGGGCATGGACCTGATCGCGGTCCAGCAGCTCCTCGGCCACCGCCATATCGCCTCGACGATGGCGTACGTGAAGCCGTCGCAGAAGTTCGTCGAGGACGCCTGGCGGCGTGCCACTGACTCTGCTGTCCGGGTGCTGGCCAGCTGATCAGAGAGGAGAGGGCATGACCTCATCAGAACCAGCGCTGGTGGAACCGGCTTCTCCAGCAGTGGAGTGGCGGCTGCGGCTGGCCGCCGCCGAGCGCGGCGTATGGAGCGGGACTCAGCTGCGCCGGCTGCTCGCCGAGAAAGCAGGTCTGGAGCTGTCACCGGCCTCGGTGTCCGCTCTGTTCACGAAACAGCCGTCCCAGGTCAAGCTGTCTACCCTGGCTGCCCTGTGCACGGCCCTCGACTGTGCTCCTGGAGATCTCCTCGTGTTGGGTCCTGCAGCATTGGCCCCGGTGCTGGTGCCGGAGGTGGCAGGCGAGCGGCCGTCGCCCGTCCTACTGCGGGCCGCCGGGACACGGTCACTGCCTCCCTTGTGACATGCGGGACCGCTCTCCGTTCACCCCTTCTACCTGGCGTATCTGAGGTCGCATGACAGCCTCCGTTCCCGGCGCCGTCCAGGGCCGTTGCCCTGGCTGCATGAAGCTGCGCTGGCTGCGCCCCGGTTCTGGCCTGTGTGCCTGGTGCTTGCGTAGGTGTCCGGGCTGTGGTGGAGGCAGGCGCTCGTCGGATCAGCTGTGCGCGGCCTGCCGACGCCGTGCCTCAGGCGGACACGGGCGCGGCCCGTGCCAGCGCTGCGGACGCCGGCGGTCCCTCGCCGCCGCGACCCAGCGATGCCGTCCGTGCAGCGACCCAGCGACAGCGAAGCCGCTCGCTGCCTGTTCGGGGTGTGGTGTCCTGCTCCAGTGGGCGCGGGGCATGTGCAAGCGCTGCTATGAGCATTCGCCCCACACGGTGGAGACCCGCGCCGCCAGCTGGGGCCGCCGGATGTCCCAGATGCCCTCGTGGTGGGATGCCTTCACCGCGCACCTGAAGACGCACCGCCACACCTTCTACGCCGCAGACGCCCTCACCCATACCGCCCGTCTCGTCATCGACACCGGCACCACCGATCCGCACACGCTGGTCACCCACTCGGCCCGGACGAGTCCCTGGCTCAGCCGGCCGCTTGCCGACTTCTTCCGCGCCTACCGCCTCCTCGACACCCCCAACGACACCGAGAACACGCAAGCCGCCGCTCGCCGCGAGCGCCGCCTCCAGGCCGTCCCAGCCCCGCTGCGCCCCGCCGTCCGTGCCTTCGCGGACGCGCTGGTGGCCCAGCACCAGAATGCCGAGCGCCTTGGGCTGCGACCGAACCAGCTCAAGACCATCGAGATCCGCCTCGACACCGTCCGAGACCTGGCACTCCACATCCACGCCCAGGGACATCTCACCTGGGCAAGTGTGAGTGTCACCGCCCTGTGTCCGCGTACAAGCGATCGTGCACCACCTCGTACGGATGAGAGTGCACCAAAGCTGATGCGGTGACGGATGGGTGCCGGGAGTCTTCTGTCGTCGGTTTCGGGGCGGCAGAGGGGCGGCTGAGGTGGTCTTGGACCCGCATCGCTGGCTGGAGTTGAGGCGGTTCCGCGGTCTGTACGAGTCCGGTGCGATGAGCCTGCGGGAGATCGCGAAGGAGACCGGGCTGAACCGCCGCACGGTCACGAAGTACTTGTCGGGCGAGGCTCCCGTCGCGCCACCGACACGGACGGCCGATGGAAGCAGCAGCGACGGGCGGTCGACGAGGTGGCCCCGCTCATCGACGCGATGCTCAGGTCGGAGGTCCTGCTGAAGGCATCGGTGATCCACGAGCGCCTGGCGTCGGAGTACGGGGTCACCATCAAC
This sequence comes from Streptomyces sp. HUAS 15-9, assembly GCF_025642155.1. Classification (NCBI taxonomy): domain Bacteria; kingdom Bacillati; phylum Actinomycetota; class Actinomycetes; order Kitasatosporales; family Streptomycetaceae; genus Streptomyces; species Streptomyces qianjiangensis. The sequence goes on from NZ_CP106798.1 coordinate 9,196,637, forward strand.
TACCAGCGGGTCAAGATCTACCTTCAGGAGGCCCGGCCCCGGATCGCCGAGGAGCTCGGTATCAGCCCGGGCGAACTGGCCGGCCTGCACCGGCGTTTCGAGGTGATCCCGGGCGCCCAGGCCCAAGTGGACTGGGGGGATGAGGGCCAGGTCCTCGCCCATGTCGGGATCCCGAAGGTCTACTCGTTCCACATGACGCTGTCGTACTCGCGTGATCCGTTCTGCTGCTTCACCACCAGCCAGGACCTGGCGAGCTTCTTCGACTGCCACCGCCAGGCGTTCGCGCACTTCGGCGGGGTGCCGATGACGATCGTCTACGACCGCACCAAGACCGTCGTGCGCCGGCACGTCGCGCCGGGCGAGGCGGTCCCGCTGCACCCGGAAGCCGTCGCGTTCGCCGGGCACTACGACTTCGACATCGACGTCCTGGCCGCCTACCGACCCCAAGGCAAGGGCCGGGTCGAGCGGCAAGTCTTGATCGTCCGCGACCATGTGCTGGCCGGACGGGCTTTCTCCTCGATCGAGGAAATGAACGCCGCGTTCTCGGCCTGGGTGCCGCTGCGGAGGGCGAAGGTGCACGGCACCCACGGCGAGATCATCGGACACCGGGCAGTGCGGGATCACGTGGCCCTGCGGCCGCTGCCGCCGACTCCCTATGTGGTGGCCCAGCGGCATCTGCGGCACGTCGGGAAGGACTGCCTGGTCGCCTTCGACGCGAACCTCTACTCGGTCCCCGCCCGCAAGGTCCGCCCACGCCAGCTGATCGAGATCCGGGCGACCAAGTCGCAGGTCACCCTGCACTCCACCGTCCCCGGCGCCGACGGGGAAACTCTGCTGGCCGCCCATCCAAGGGCAGTCGGCCGCGGCGCCCGGATCGTGGATGAGAGGCACTGGGACGGCCTGCCCACCGGCGCCGGGCGTCGTGTCACCACCGGCGATGTCGTGCCCCCGCCCCGCCGTAACCAGCCTCTGGGACCCGAGGCCGGGCCGCTGCAAGCCCTGCTGAACCGGGCCGCCGCCGCAAGCGTCGAGGTCGGCCGTCGCCCGCTGTCCGTCTACGACGAACTCACCGGCACCCGCCCGTTCACCACCAACCGAGCGACAAAGGAACCCTCTTGAGCCAGCTGACCGGCAACCGCATCCGCACCACGGCCGGCAAGCTCGGCCTGCCCCATCTCGCGGAAACCATCAATGAGTTCACCCGCCGGGCCGACGAGGCGAAAATGGGCTACCTCGACTTCCTCGACCTGGTCCTGTCCGAGGAACTCGCGGTCCGTGAGGACCGCCGCTTTCGCAGCGGACTGCGGACGTCGAAGCTGCCGCACCACAAGACGCTCGACGAGTACGATTTCTCCTTCCAGCCCGACCTCGACCCTCGCAAGGTCAAAGACCTCGCCACCCTCTCGTTCGTCGAGGCCAAGGCCAACGCCGCTCTGCTGGGTCCGCCGGGGGTCGGCAAGACGCATATCGCCGTCGCCCTCGCCGTCGCGGCCTGCCGGGCCGGTTACTCGATCTACTTCACGACCCTCGACGACATGGTCCGCAACCTCAAGACCGCCGAGGCCGCCGGACGGCTGGTCAACAAGCTGGGCACCTACCTGCGGCCCAGCGTCCTCGTGGTTGATGAGGTCGGCTACCAGCCCCTCGAACGCGCCGAGGCGAACCTGGTCTTCCAGGTGATCTCCAAGCGTTACGAGAGGGGTTCCATCATCCTGACCTCGAACAAGACCTTCGGAGAATGGGGACAGGTGTTCGGAGATGAGGTTCTCGCCACCGCGATCCTCGACCGTCTCCTGCACCACTGCGAGGTCGTCTCCATCAACGGCAACAGCTACCGGCTGAAGAACCGTCTTCAAGCTATCGAGCGCGACACCGACGTGGCCTGAGCAGTGGTGCACAGATCTCTGTACTTGGTGGTGCACTCAGGCGAGTACGGGGACACCAGCACCTCACCCTCGCACAGATCGCGGCTGGCTTCGGCATCTCCGTCGGCACCGCACACGCCTACACCGCGGCTGTCGTCGACCTGCTTGCTGACCGCGCCCCTGGCCTGCTGCGCTCCTTACGCGAGGCTGACTCCGGCCACGTCCTGCTCGACGGCACGCTCGCGGATTGCGACCGGGTCGGCGACAGCCGGGCCGACCACTCCCACAAACACCGCCGGCACGGGGTAAACGTGCAGGTGGTGACCGACCCGGCAGGGCGGCTGTTGTGGATCTCGCCGACACTGCCCGGTCGCGCTCACGATCTGGCGGCCGCCCGCACTCACCGGATCATCAGGATCTGCGAACGCCAGGGCGTTCCCATCCTCGCTGACCGCGCCTACCTGGGCGCCAGCCCGTGGGTGAGCCCAGGTGCTCATGGTCTTTCTCGCCCCCCGAGAAAACAGCTACCACCATTTTTACGCCAAGACCAGAAGATGGGGCCTCCACCAGGGGTCGATTAAATCGCCAGAAAAGCGTCACAAGGGGCACTTTCAGTGGAGCGATCAAGCCACAGGAATCTCTAATTCCACTTCTTGGCATTGATTTAATTTGCAGCCACACGTAATTTTTTTGCGGGCCGGAACCCCGGTCTGCTTTCGTATAGAAAATGAGGTGGTCCTCATGTCCATCACCATCAAGCCGGTCGAGAAGCCCGCGATGAGCAAGGTTGCCGGCGCTGTTCTCTGTGGCTGACGCCCATAAGTAATGGAGGGGAGGCGCGTCGCGTGCCTCCCCTCCATTTCGCGACGAAAGGACTGCTCCATGCTCAAGGGCGACCTCGAATTCCGTCCGCGCCTCAGGCACTGCACCTTCTTCGTCCCCAGCAGCGGGGGCGACGTGCTCATGATCGTCGGTGACCAGCACTTCCAGTTGGAGCAGCATGGTGCCCAACTCAAGGACTTCCTGAACCTCAAGCGCTATCTGGACGGCCGACACACGGTCAAGCAGATCTCGGAGATCACAAACGTCACTCCGGAAGATGTTCTCGGGATAGTCAACGCATTCGCGGAGCAGGGCCTGCTCCGCGAGGAGAATCCCGAGCTCGAAAACATCCCCGTCGACGTTTTCCTGAAGCAGATCGACAAATCCACAGCCATGTGGACCGAGCAGATCGGTTACCACCGACTGTGGTCCGGACTGGAGAACCAGGAGTACCGCAAAGAGGTGTTCCTAGGGCTCATCCTGGAAACGTACCACTACATAAATTCGGCGAGTCGCCACATCTCCACGGCCATTTCCCACTGCTCGGACCCGCAGTGGAAGAGGCTGCTCTCGGAGTACCTCGCCGAGGAATACGATCACGCCTGGATGGCCCGGGACAGCCTCATCCGCATGGGTCTGTCCAAGGAAGAGATCGAGAACGCCCACCCGATCATCGGCACCTGGTCGTGGACCAACAACCTCTGTGAGATCGCGCGCGAGGACACCCTCGGGTACCTGGCGTGCACGAAGCTCTTCGAGGCCCGTGGCACGGAGACCCTCGAAGGCGCCGAGACGCTACAGCGGTTGGCAGAGGCCTACGGCTACCCGAAGGACTGCCTCGAACCGCTGGTCTCCCATGTCAGGACGGACGTCGAGGCGAACCACACCGGCCTGCTTGAGGAAGCTCTGGAGGGTCGCAATTACATACCCGCGGAGCAGGCGCACCGTGCAGTCAACAACCTGCACGACCTCAAGCACTCGTTCGACCAGTACAACGACGGAATCATCCTGTACTACTCGGACGTGTCCAACTACATCCCTCGTCTGAAGGTCGACTACTTCAGCCTGTGACAACACAGCAGATCCCGAAGTCCCACCCACCAGCCGCCGCTCCAGCGGGCCGCTTCGCCCGCCTTTGGACTGCGTACACGGTCAATGTCGCTGGGGACGAGTTCTACACCCTCGCCGTGCCTCTGATCGTCTACCAGGTGGGTGGGACAGCCGCGGCCATGAGCCTCGTCTACGCCTGTTCCCTGCTCCCGCAGGTCTTCATGGGTGTCTGGGGCGGCGTGCTGGCGGACCGTCAGGACCGAATCAAGTTGCTTCGGCTGTGCTACCTCTGCTCGGCCGTGTCACTGCTGCTGGCCTACGCAGTGTTCTCCGCCACCCATGTCAGCATCGTGGGACTGGCCGCAACTGCAGTCCTGCTGGGCATCATGGCGCCGGTGGCCGCAGCGAGCTTCGACAGCTCTCTGCCCCACTTCGTTCCGCACAACAGCCTGCCCCGCGCAAATGCCGCTACCGAGGCCTCGCGAACGGCTTGCGTGGTACTGGGCCCTGCAGCGGCCGGGTTCGCCATCAGTCACCTGGCCCCCCCAGCAGGCCGTGCTGTTCAACAGCGTCTCCTTCGCCGTGGCCTACCTGCTGCTCTACCGTATTACCTCTCCGGCGCACTCTCTGGAGCGCGCACATGGGGGCCTCGCGAGCCAGTGGCACGATTTGACCACCGGGTGGAGGTACCTGGCCAGGGGCAATACGGCTGTTCGCATCGGCGTCCTCACGAGTACCGTGGTCAACTTCGTATTCGGCGCGTATGAACCCATGGTGGTCTACCGCATGCGGCACGGTCTCAATCTGGAGGCCGGTACGGTGGGGCTTGTGTTCGCGGTGTCCGGGGTGACGTCTGTCGCCGTCGCACTCCTGCTCTCCTGGAAGGCGCCCTCCCGTGGCTACCTTGTGGTCATGGGATCGTCCGTGGCTCTGCAGGGTCTGGCCGTGGCTGGTATGGGAGTCCTCACCTCTCTGGCGGCCGTCGTAGCCGCACAGGTCGCGTTCGCCACCGGCACTGTGCTCTACACCGTGTACTGGCGTGCCATGCGCCAGACTGTCGTTCCCGGAGAACTTCTGGGACGTGTAGCCGGGACATGCAGGTCTATCGCCTACGGCGGATCATTTCTCGGCAGCGCCATCTCGGCCGTGGTGCTCAACAGGTTCCTCGGCGTCGACACGGCTCTCCTGCTCGCCGGTCTTGTCTCTGTGGCTTTGGGTGCCACGGTCGCCGGCTACGTCTGGACAGGCTTGGTCTCCGGAAAGGACGCCCGATGACCCTGCTGCTTGGTGCTGCCGAACTGCAGCGGCTGCTCATACCGCAGGCGGTCATCCGAGCGTTGCGCCGGGGCTTCGTCGCAGCCCTTGCCCCGCAGACATCACCGCAGCGCATCCGCCAGAGTCTGCCGTCGTCCCCCGGGAGCGTCGCTGTACTGCTTCCGGGGCTGCTGACGGGCATCCCCGCCTACACGGTGAAGGTGAACGCGAAGTTCCCCGATGCAGACCCGGCGATTTCCGGCATCGTGTGTCTCCACGACCTGAGGACAGGAGAACTGCTCGCGCTGCTCGACTCCGCCTTTGTGACCGCATGGCGGACCGGACTGTCGGCAGCTTTGGCCACCGACCTGCTCAGCTCGGCCGGAACAGACACCGTGGGAATCATCGGCGCCGGAGCTCAGTCGGACATGACTCTGCGCGGACTGACTCAGCTACGCGCGGTGAAGCGAGTTGTCATTCACGACGTTGACGGCGGACGGGCTCACCAGATGGCCAAGTTCTGGCAGCAGGCCGGTCTCGAGTGCCAGGTCGTCGACAGCGCCCGAGCAGTCGCCCGCTACTGCGGAAGCATTGTCGCCGCAACGTGGTCGCGCCGCCCGCTGCTGCACTTCCCTGACCTCCGGCCGGGCAGTCATATCACCTCGCTTGGAGCGGACGAACCGGGCAAGGAGGAGCTCGATGCCGAGTTGCTGCGGCATGCGCGAGTCATCGTGGACGACCTCGATCTGGCCATGACGTCTGGTGCGCTCGGTAGCGCAGGCCTGCAGCCAGGTGATGCCGCAGCTGTTCTGGGCCAGATCATCGAAGGGACTGTCCCGGCGAGAACCGACGCCGAGCAGGTGACCGTCTACTCCCCGGTCGGATTGCCCTGGCAGGACCTCGCACTCTCCTGGGCCGCCTACCAAGCAGCGCGAGATAGCGGGGCGGGCATCGAGTTCCAGTTCTACTCGCGACCGAACGACGAGGGCAACTCATGAGCACGACAACAACTGCCCGTGAAGCAGGCCCGCTTGCTGGCTTGCAGCTGGCCGAGGTGGCCCCTTCGGAGGTTCCTCCGCTCGCCCTGTACCAGAGCCCGTGGACGATTTCGTTGGCGGTCGCCTTCGCCTTCCGCGGCGCCGGGACCTATGTCATCGACGACATCGACAACGGAGGAGTCGCCCGTGGGAAAGAGGGGCAGCAGGACTTCCACGCCATCCGCAAGGAGGTACTGAGCAAGAAGGGCTGGACCAACTGTCGACCACTTGCTGCCTTCTGCCCCGACGGACTGCTCTTCGCGAATCTCTCGCGCGCGAACTACCTGGCGTTGGACCGCCAGGTACCGCTCGCTGTCCTGGCCCGGCACCGCGCCACGACCGTCGAGCGGCTCATTCGCGACAGTTCACGCGAGCACGGTATGTGGAGCCTGGCAGGCCCCGACCGGGCGATCACCGCCATCCCTATGCGGACCGCGGCGGCCGGGCTGCGCGCCATCATCACCAAGCACGAAGAAGCAGTCCTGCGTACCCTGCCTCACCCCCAGGACCACGAGCCGGCGCTGCGTAGGCTCCGCCACCTCATGCCGGAACCCACAGCAGAAGAGAGCCTGCTGGGCTACTTCCGGCAATGTCTGCGCCGAGGCCTGGAACTCGTAGGCAGCAATGCCCCCGTCCTGTCTGCCGCACGTGATCTGATCCCACTCGATGGAGGTCGACTTCTACCCCGCTTCCTTCAAGGCGACGTCGAGACAATCAACGTCTACAACGAGGCGGCGGCGCTCCAAGGCAGCAAGCCCATCGACGCTGACCACCCGCTCCCTTACTACACGGTCGGACTCTCCGACGGAGTACGCGCCGACCTGACCCATGAGATACAGCCAGCCCAGGACCAGGTCATCGCACCCAAGATCCTCGCCCTGGAAGGGGTCGCCAGCATGGCTCTGCCACGGACGACAGCGACCCGGAGCACGATCCTGGCCCGCGAGCACGCCTACCGGGGGCTCTCAAGCGGCTCCAGCCAGGTGTTTTTCGACACCAATTGGCTTGAGTCCCTTGGCGCTTGTCGGACGGAAGTCCACGTGGACGACATCTTCCAGCCGCTGGTCGGCGGCCAACAGACCATGCCCCTTGGCGAACTCGTGGCCGTACTCCTCCGCCACGATGAAGCCGAGGAAGCCGACCACCAACAGACCCCCGTCGGGCAGTGGACGCGCTGGGCCCTCCACGAGACCCTGGCGGACCTGCGGACATGGCACTATCCGGTACTCGCCTACGCCGTCGCTGGAGACGCGTGGCTGGACCAGATCACGTTGCGCTCATACACCGAGTACCGCCCCGCTTCTCCGACGCGCCTGTCCGCCTCCGGAAACGACGAGGAGTGCTAATGGACGTCATGACTGCTGTGCTGACCCGCCGCAGTGAACACAGACTTGCCGAACCCGCCCCGAGCGACCATGAGTTCGCGTACCTGCTGCGCGCAGCCGCCACGGCGCCCGACCACGGCAAACTCCGCCCCTGGCGATGGATCATGGTACGTGGCGAAGGACGTGCAGCCCTGGGCCGCTGCTTCGCCGACGACGGCACGCCTGACTCCCGGCGGGACCATGGCGAGGCCAAGACGCACCGAGCACCGCTCCTCGCCACACTGGTGTTCGCACCAGCCGCCGGTCACCGAGTCCCCGAGTGGGAACAGCTGGCGGCCACCAGCGCCATGACCAGCTCCCTGATGCTCCTGCTCCACGCTCGCGGCTTCGGAAGCATCTGGCGTACCGGCAGGTTCATCGAATCCGCACGGGTTCGCCAACTACTCGGCCTACGGCACGACGAGCGTCTGTTGGGTTGGTTGTATATCGGTACCCCCGACCAGCCTCAGCCGCAGAGGCGCCGTGAGTCTGAAGACGTCACCGACCGAGTCTCGGTGTTCGCTCCCGATTTGGAAGACATCTCATTTGGTGAGTCTGCGGTAGCAGATGAGGGTGCAGGCGATGCTGGTGAAGGCCAGGAAGTGCTCGCTCTTGCGCTCGTAACGGCGGTGCAGTCGACGGCATCCAGCGAGCCAGGACATCGTGCGTTCTATGGTCCAACGGTGCCGGCCCAAGCGGGTCGAGGACTCGATGCCCTTGCGGGCGATGCGGTGCCTGATGCCCCGCTTGCGTAACCATCGCCGCAGGTTGTCGTAGTCGTATCCCTTGTCGGCGTGGAGCTTTCCCGGTCTGCGTCGTCGACGTCCGCGCCGGGAGCGGATCGGCGGTATGCCCTTCACCAGCGGGATCAGCGCCTGGCTGTCGTGCAGGTTCGCTCCCGAGATCCCCGCAGACAGGGGCAGACCGGTCCGCTCGGTGATCAAGTGGATCTTCGAGCCGTACTTGCCCCGGTCGACAGGATTCGGGCCTGTCAGGTCCCCCTTTTCAGGGCACGCATGTTCACCGAGTCGATCGCGCAGCGCAACCAGTCCAGCTCACCACGGGCGCCGAGTTCGTCGAGGACCAGGCGGTGCAGCTTGGCCCAGACTCTGGCCTTCGTCCACTCGGCGAAGCGCCTGTGAGCCGTTGCTCCCGACGGCCCGAACGACGCGGACGGCAGCTGCTGCCATGTGCATCCCGATGTGGCCACAAACACGATCGCAGCCAGCACCTCCCGGTCGCCGTGTCGACGTCGGCTGCCACCCTGAGGCCGGGTAGGCGCTTCCGGCACCACCCGCTGGAACAACTCCCACAACTCGTCCGGCACCAACCGCTCCACGATTCCCACACCAGCAGGCTACCGAATACGCCAAATGAGATGACGTCTTAGCCACTCATAGTCCGCGTCGCGAAGGCTCCCCATGGGACAGGCCGTAGCGCGCTCACGATGCCGTGACACCGTCTCCCCCAGAAGCCGCGCCAGGTCTTCAATGTTCATGCGATCGATCTTGAACGCCGTCAGCAGCTCGGGATGGAGGGAGTAGAAGGCCCACCGGTTCGCGGTACCGACCGCAGCCGTTACAAGGCTCGGCGGTCCAAGTCTCCACCTCCTGAAGGAGCTCCTGAAGGAGCTCCGCCCGCATCGCCGGGCCGGGCTCGTGTCCCCTCTCAGCCTGTCTTGCCCCGCACGGCGCCCTGACCTGTGCAAAGGCAAAGCCGGTTGAGACGTTGGCGCCTCACCATCTCTCTTGATGTTGTGAGCCAACAGTGTTTCCACGTCGGAGGCCGCCGCACAGCGACGCATTGACTGGACCTCGGATTCCCGGACACCAGCGGAGGAGGTGCCGGCCCGGTACCCGACCCGGCGAAGACGGCGCACGGGCACAGCGGGGCTCGGCGCAATACCGCGTCACTGGTACTGCGGGCGCCATTCGAAGAGCAGGATGGTCACGTCGTCCCGCAGTTGGTTGCGCTGGTAATCGAGGATGGCGTGGATGAGTAGCCGCAGCACCTCGGCCGGGCGCTGGCCGGCGGCGGAGGAGCGGATGATGAAGTCGGTGAACCGGTCGAGGCCGAACTCCGCACCGTCCGCGTCGCGAGCCTCCACGACACCGTCGGTGTAGAGCAGGACGCAATCACCCGGCTCCAGTGTCGTCTCGTAGACCTGCCGGTCTGCCGGGGCGAGTGGGCCGGCGAGGCCGATCGGCGGCTGCGGCGAGCTGTCCAGCGCTCCGTCGAGCACCCGCTCGGCACGGATCAGCAGTGGTGGGGGGTGACCGCAATTGACCCAGCGCAGCACCCCGGCGTCCGCGTCGAGTCGGCACAGCACGCCGGTGCAGAACTGGTCGGGCAGCCACTGGGCGAGCGCCTGGTCGACGGAGCTGACGACGTCGGCCAGGTCGCCGCCGCCGCGGCGGGTGTTCCGCGCCGCTGCCATGGCGACCGACGTGGTCAGGCCGGCGGTCAGATCGTGACCCATGGCGTCGAGGATCATGGTGTGCAGCACGTTCTTGACCACTGAGTGGTCGAAGGCGTCGCCGGCGATGTCGTACGCCGGTTCCAGGACCGCGGTCGAGACGCACCTGTTGCTGCCGATGGTGCGGGGTGGCAGGAAGGCCCGCAGCATCTCGGCGGGCAACCGTATGGTCGCGGTGCGGGTCCGGGCGGCGAGCCAGTCGCTGTAGGTGCGCTTGGAGGTGATCAGCATGGCGAACAGGTGGGCCAGCATCTGGCTGCGGCGCATCCGCACCCCGTCGAGCGAGGCGGTCCGCACCGCCAGCACGCCCAGCCGCTCCGCACCGTCGACCAGAGGCATCCAGACGATCAGGCCGTCGTCGGCGGCGTCCACCCGCGGGGAGACCGTGCGGTACGCCCAGCCGGCCGACGAGCGGTCGACCGGCAGCGGCTCCAAGGCCTCGTCGAGGGGGATGAGCAGCCGTTGTTGCAGGTCGGCGAGGTAGATCAGCGCGGTGTCCAGGCCGAGGGCCGAGGCGCACCGGTTCGCCAGGTCGGGCAGTTCGACGGGCAGGGCCGTCTGCGCCTCGATGATCAGCTCTTCCAGCAGATCCTCGTCGACGGCGGTGTCGGGACCGGCGGACGCGTGCGGTGGGTCCGACACAGGTATCACCCCTTCCGTGCCCAGTCTCACACCGATCCCGTCCTCTCTCAGCGCAGGCACGACCGCGACGAGGGGGAGAGCGGCGGTCAGGGCCGGTCAGCTGAGCTCGACCGGGCACACCTCGTGCACCAGCCAAGCGATCAGCCGGCCCCCTATCAAGATCAACGCTCCACCGTCAAATTGTTCGATCCTCCGCGAGGGCCGGCCGGGACTCTCTCACTTGACCTTGCCCCCTGACGCGGGAATCCGAGAACGTCCGGTGAGACAGGGGCGAAGTCGCGTGAGACGGGACACCGGGCTCGAACCAACGTCGCCCGGTGAGAGGCCCGGGTCCGGCATCTTGGTGAGCAGTAACGAGCATCCACCGCTTGCGCTTCCCGCCCGTGGCTTCACCAACGCGACCAGCCTTTGCAGACTGGGCACTGGACCTCTGGCCGGCGGTACGGGCGGCCTTCTAGTAGGGCTTGGTCATCTTCACTCCTGAGTGGCGTGTCTGTTGCCTCGTGGGTGGCGTTGTCGTGGTGTGACACCTGAGGAGATGACCGAGGCCCGGGGGGACCTGGAGGCGTTCGCGGCGGAGTTGTTCGACGGGTTCTTCCGTGCGGACCAGCGGCGGTGGGGACAGGCGTATGTGCGAGGGCTGCTGCTGGACGGGCGGCGTAAGTCGGTGGAGCCGATGGCAGCCCGCCTCGGCGAGGACGGCAACCGGCAGGCGCTGGCGCACTTCATCACCTCCAGCCCGTGGGATCCGGCGCATGTGCGGGCCCGGCTGGCCTGGAGGATGCACGAGGCGATCGGTCCGGAGGCGCTGATCGTTGACGACACCGGCTTCCTCAAGGACGGGGACGCGTCTGCGTGTGTGTCGCGGCAGTACACCGGCACCGCGGGCAAGGTCACCAACTGCCAGGTGGGAGTGTCGCTGCACCTGGCCCGTGAGCAGGCCTCGGCCGCAGTGAACTGGCGGCTGTTCGTGCCCGCTTCATGGGATCCGGCCTCTGGACAGGCGGATGCGGCCAAGGTCGCCCGCCGCGGCCGTTGCGGCATCCCCGCCCAGGTGGGGCATGTGGAGAAGTGGCAGCTGGCCCTGGACATGATCGACGAAACCCGGTCGTGGGGCGTCGATGTCCCCTTGGTCGTGGCGGATGCCGGATACGGCGATGCCGCCGCCTTCCGTCTGGGGCTGGAGGAACGCAGCCTGCCCTATGCGGTCGGGATCTCCTGCCGCCACACCGCCCATCCGGCCGACGCCCGGCCCGTCCAGCCCCCTACGCGGGCACCGGCTTCTACCACCGAAAGCGCAGTACCCCGACCCTGCGCAGACGGTGAAAGACCTGGTCATCGCGGTAGGCCGGGCGGCTGCACGGCCGGTTTCCTGGCGGGTAGGCTCCCGGCCGGGCACGGGCCGAAACGGCTTCAAGCGCATGTACTCGCGGTTCGTCGCCCTCAGGGTCCGGCCCGCCGGACGGGGCCTACGCAAGACCACGGACGCTCCCGAGCTGCCTGAACGCTGGCTGCTGGCCGAATGGCCCGCCACCGAGAGCGAGCCGGTGCAGTTCTGGCTGTCCAGCCTGCCCTCCGGCATGCCACTGGCCACCCTGGTGCGGCTGACCAAGCTGCGCTGGCGCATCGAGCACGACTACCGGGAGATGAAACAGGCCCTGGGACTTGCCCACTTCGAAGGCCGCACCTGGGGCGGCTGGCACCACCATGTCACCCTCGTCTCCGCCGCCCATGCCTTCTGCACCCTCAGGCGCATGGCTCGCGCCCCAAAAGACACAGCGGCGGTCTGAGTCTCTACCAGATCGTCCGTGAACTGCAGACACTCCTCGCCCTCTGGACCGGCGCCTGCCCCACCTGCCGCCGCGACATACCCGCACCGATAGCAAGATGACCAAGCCCTACTAGGACCCCGTCTTCAAAGATCGCTCGGCGGGCTCGATCAGCGAAGGATCGGACACGTGGCGTGTGCAGTTCTTTGCTGATCGCCGCCAGGCGTCATGACGTGCTCGTGTCGGCCTCGTCCACTGGGCCGTGGTAGTGCTCGATCCCGTACCAGGGCGGCGGCCCGCCAAGCTGCCAGTCGAAATCGCCGTGAGAGGCGTCGAGCGAGCGGCGGGCTGCGTTGACGAAGTCCTTCTGTGCCTGAACGAGCCCGCTGTGGATCCTCTTGAGTTCCCCCAGAGTCTTGGGTCGCCCGTCGAACGTGAGGGTGAGCTGCTCGATGAGGTCGGATATACGGGCGGCGGCTGGGCCGATGTCGCGGTCTGCGAGGAGACTGACGGAGACCAGGGCCGCGTTGAATCGCTCCCAGCGGACCTCCGGTATCCGGTCGTCCAGGTACGCCTGCCGAAGTTCGATTTCGACCGCAGTGAACTCTTGCAGGAAGGTCTCGTACGCCGCTGTCTTCTTGTCCCGTATCCACTGCCGGTCTTGGTTGCGGCGACCGACGACGGCGCCCATGTAGACGCCCATCACGGTGGCGGCAGCGCCGACGGCGGTCGGTATGAGTGCTTCCCAGAAGGGTGCCACGTTTCTCCTGTATGCCTGCGGCGGCTAGGGTCCATCTTCGAGGATCGATAGTTGGCGGATCATGGTTGGGTGTGTCGACATGAACTTACCGATCGGGAATGGGGGTCACTGGCCCCGCTGATACCCCAGGCCGTGACCGGTCGTCCTCGCGTGGACGACCGGCGAATCGTCAACGGCATGGTGTACAAGATCCGTACCAGTATCTCCTGGCGTGACCTGCCGGAACGCTACGAGTCTTGGAAAACGGTCTACACGCGCTTCCCCGCTACGCGGTCGATGGACGCTTCACCCGTGCTCTGCAGCAGATCCAGACCCGGCGCGGATGCGGCCGGTGACATCGACTGGCTGGTCCAGGTCGACATCGTCCGAGCCCATCAGCACGCCGCCGACACCGGCCGAGAAGGGGGAAGCACCAGCGGGACGAACCGGACGATCACGCGCTCGGCCGGTCCCGAGGCGGACCGACCACCAAAGTCCACTCGCCTGCGACGGTAAAGGCCAAGGGAGGGTGCCGTGCGCCGTCTATGGGTGTCGGGCCTGGCTCCAGGGGACTTGGCGGTCGGGCTCTTGGATGGGGTGCCACACGGGTGCGGAAGGTCCGTCCTGGAGCAGGTCGGTCATGGGTACTGCCAGGACGGGGACGTGGCGCCGGAAGCCGGTCAGCGCCAGGTCCGAGACGGCTGCGCGGAGAGCGCGGAATGCGCGTCTGAACGCCGGTGGGGCCGATGCCGTCCAGGACGAACAGCAGCCGTGGGAACAAGGGATAGCGCCGCCTTCAGTCCTCTTCCAGGAGCTGCTGCCCGGCGGCCGTCCGTGGACGTCCGGGTGCGGGCGCGGGTACGTAGTCGTGGAGGCGGGCGTAGGCAGTGAGTCTTGCCGCCAGGCGCTCCGGTCCCATGGTCGCCCGGTCGACTTCCACGAAGGCGCGCACCATCGAGCCGCCGTCGCTGGAGGTGCGGTGGTAGAGGAGGGCGTCGGGGATGACGGCTTCGGCGTGCCGAGAGAGTGGTAGACCTCGGGGATCCAGTCCAGGGGCCGGCACACGTGGCCGCGGCGGCGGGCGTCCTGCAGGAAGGCAAGCCCAGTCTCTGTCACCACCAGCGCGTGGCCCACCCGCAGCCTGGCGGCCGTGGGGTTGGCGATCAGCTTCGGCGGCCGCCGGTCCCGCAGTTCGGGCAACTCCGCGGCGACGTCCACGCCGTACTGGGTGGCGAACCACACCCGCGTCCGGCCGGCCTACGGCAGGGTGACGCGGTCCACGAGCCCCTCCTCGCGCAGCTTGGTCAGCCGTCGCCGCGTCTGCTCGATCCGCACCCCCGGCGCGATCACCAGATGCATCTGCTCGGTCGTCGCCATCCGGTACTGCGCCAGCGCCAGCCGGTCCCCTCCGCCCAGGTCCACGTTCATCATCGCCACCGTCGCCCCTTCCGTACGGTGCGGCGCCGTTCTGTCCGGCGCCGCGCGTTCGACCCAGGCCAGGAGTCGGCCCGACCAGACCACCGACCACGAAGGCCCGACCAGCGTCACGATGGGATATCCCCGCCCCCGACCACGCCGGGGACCCCTCCGACAACCCTGCCGACAACTGTCCGCACCTGTCGGGCGTCTGACGGCGTATCCGGAGGTCACCACGCCTTTGGTGCGTGGTCGGGAGACCGACATCCCCCTCTGCACCCCCACAGCGCCCGTAGACGGCGTCGTACTCCTTCACACTGTTCCTTTTCTCGCGCGGATCCGGATTTCTACCGGTAGGTCTTCGCACGAGGCGCCGTACTGGCCAACCGGTTCTTCGACACCACCTCACTCAAAAGCCTTTTTGTCTTCTGCGTCGCCCGGTGTGCGATGATGACCGGCTTCGGTGAGGACGGCGGTCAGTGGATAGCCGACAGACGCCTCGGAGAGATGGAGTTCGTCTAGGAACTCGTCGCGCGGGGCAGGGAGTTGCCGCTGCTGTGTCGGCCCGACCACCGGCTGGAGCGCATCGAGCGGCGACTCCTGGACGTGTCTCCGCAGGCGGTCCACGGCGTGCTGCACGACTGGCGGATACCGTTCCTGGATTCCCCGACCAGGAAGCCGTCGCACGGGCGCTGGACGGCGACCAGCGGCGCCTCTCCGAGTGGTCGTCCAATCTCAACGCCGCGATGATGGCTGCTGTGAGCACGCAGCTGGAGGACGCACTTCCCGGGCTCGAGGACAACGCTTCGGCCATGCGTCTGCACCAGCTGGCGCGCATGTCGATGACGCTCGATCCCGTCGGTACGCAGGAACTCTTCCACCTGGCCAATGTGAGCCTCACGGACGCGATCTGGCGGTTCTCCGTACTGGTGATCGGTGACGCTCGGAAAATGACCCGCATCGATCTGGACGCCTTCGCTGATCGCTCCCGCAGGGACAGGATCGTCCAGCTTCTCGACCACCCGATTCTCGGCTCCGCCCATATGTGCGGAAGGGTGGCACGCATCGGCTGACCTGCCTGAAGTCACCTGCGGGACGACCGGCACCGAGGCGAGGGGCCGGCACTCTTGGGGCGCCGTGCGGGCGGTGGCGTACGCCGCCTGGCAGGCGGCGGCCTTCGCGGCGGCGACGTCCGCGGGGGCCATCGTCAGCGCAGCGAAGGCCGCCGCAGGAGCAGCGTGAACCGGGGCGACCTTCGCGTCGGCCAGGCGGTGTTTGACCGCATGGAAGGAGCCTATGGCGACGCCGAACTGAGTGCGCTGACTGACGTATGCGACCGTTCAATCGAGCAGCGCCAGACCGATGCCGAGTGCCTGGCCCGCGGTGCTGAGACGGGCCCAGGTAACGGCGTCGGCGGTGCCCGTGGTGACCTGCGGGTCGAGGCGAAGAGCTAGTCGGCGGGGGCCGAGGGAGGGGGAGCCGGGGCGGTCGGGCGGGGGAGCGAGCCGCAGGTCGGGGGTCTCGGGCGACTTGTCCGGGCCCGCCGCCCCCGACGTCGTCAGCCGTACGTCGTCAGCCGTACGTCCGCCACGTCCGCGTCCAGGGCGTACGACGCCGTGGCCAGCGTCGCCGTCGACGCTCCCGAGCCCATCGGCAACAGGCGGTCGGCGCGCGCCGTGCCGCCGTCCTCCTGGCCATCGAACCGCTAGAGATCTTCTTCCATCCTGATTGCCCTCCGAAGATCCTTCTGAGCCTCGCGCGCCTCGCCCTCGCTCTGTTCCAGGAGCGCTGCTGCGATCGCATCAAGCTTCCGCTGGATAGCACGCTCGGCCCGTCGCTCCGAGTTCTTCAACAACGCTAGCAGCAGCAACGTGACGCAAGTCATCAAATCACCGGCCAGCAACTGCTGCGAAACCGCCAAACCCGCAACGTGCGTGGCTACGAAGAAGGCGACCAGCAGCAGACAGAACGCATAGAATACGGGCGAGCTGGTGACGTTCGAGGCGGATTCGGAGAACCGCTCGAATCTCCCTTTTCCTCTCTCGGCAGGATGCCGCACGACCATGATCTCCTCACCTCCCGGGGCCAGGAAATGGACTGGCCACCGAGCGTCCAAGCAGTGCACATCCGACGCCGGTCCCCATTCCTCGAGGCATCGATATCCTGGATGGCTTGCTGACCGGCATGTCACGTGCCGCCGAGGCCGGGGCGTCACGAGGCTACGCCGGGTCAATCCGAAGACACGCGACTTGATAGCTTGAAGGAGCGGGCCCCCGAAAGGAGATCCCGCTCAGTGGCCGCCTTGTCAATGCTTGAAAACGTCCTTCGTCTTCTCCTTGGCCTGACGGGCCGCGCCCTTCGATTTCTTGGCCTGTCCTTCGGCCGTCATCCGCTCGTTGCCCAGGGTACGGCCGACCCTCTCCTTTGCCTTTCCCGCGACCTCTTCCATCTTGCCCTTGGCCTTTTGCTCTCCTGCCATTGGTCATTCACTCTCCTCGCCGCGTGGGAAATCGTGCACTTGTCCCGAGTACCCCATTGTCGGGCAGTAAAGCGGGGTGGCGGTCGTCAGTCGGGACGAACAGGTGGGAGAGGTGCGCGGAGCGGGCCGAGGTCCGGATTGAGATCCTCTATGGTCAGGCCGTAGCTGGCGCACAGATCGGACGTGGGGGCGTGGAGGATCATGAGGGTGGAGCCCAGCTGCTCTTCCTCCTCGGTGAGGTCCCCCCTGGTCGACATGGTGCAGCGCCCGGCGCCCCATGAGCTGCCGCAGCAGTTCGACCAGAGTGAACAAGGCTGACCAGGTCCCGTTCAAGGAAACGGTGTCAAGGTCCGTGCTGATGGACGTCAGTGCGCCCGGGGCGGCGCCGATGCGGCGGGCGGGGTGCGGCGGCCCTTCGCGACGCACTCACCGTCGCCGGAGTCACGGCGGTGGCGGCACGGCACCGCCTGCCGCGGCGCTAGGCGTGCCCTAGCCGAGATTCAGAACCTCATCGTCCGCGTGCGTGCCGAACTCGGCGACGCGCACCTCCGCGATGTGCTCGTGCCGGCTGATCCGGTCGGTCCACTCCGCGTCGACGCCGAACGCCACCTGTGCGAAGCCCACCCGCCCGACGGCCTCGGCCAGGCCCGGATCGCCTGGGGTCAGCAGCCGCACCGGCGCGTCAAGCGCCACGGTGTGCGGCGGCACGAAGTACTCGTCGGGCAGAACGGTGCGCGCATGGACGAGCGCGCCGACAGCGACAACTGAGCCGGCCCCCAACCGTGCGCACTGCAGGACCGTCGCCGCGGTCGCCACATAGACGCACCTGCCGACCTCGCAGCCCAGCAGGGTGGCATGCGGCCCCACGAAGACGTGGTCGTCGACAAGCACTGGCTGATCGCCGGCGACCGCAGACCCGCGCAACACCGCGTTCTCGCAGATCACTGCCGCCTCCCCGACCTCGATCCGAGACTCCTCGGCGTCGAGTACCGCACCGTACATCACCCGCGCCCTCGGCCCCACGCGGACATCACCGACGAGCGTGGCCGTCGGGGCGACATAGGCGGTGGGATGGACCTGCGGTTCATGCCCGCGATGCCGGATGCGGATTCCCTGCGCTTCAGTGATCACGAGCGGATTCTCGCCCGACCGACCGCTAGCATGCTGGCGGATTTCCGACATCACGTTCGCCGAGCCTTTTGGCATCCGCGATCTGAGGCACTACAGGGCGAACGTTGGCTGATGCGGCACTGATATGTGGGGCCGATCTGTCAATAGGCAGTCTTCAGCGGCGTCCGGGATACGGGACGCGGGCGCGGCTTGTGTGCATGGGGCCGGTCGGTGCCTGGTGGCGCGCGCGTCGGTCTCGACGCGTGGTCCATGCTGTTATGCGCGGGTTGGTTACCGCAGGACGGGCTGTTCGGCGGGAGCGTTTCCGCGGGTCTAGAGATCGAGCGTGGCGGCTGTCACCGCTGCTCATAGTGCTGCCGCGGGTCGCTCCTCACGCTGCCGCCACCAGGTCGCCGGCCGGCCGGTCTGTTGGGCTGGTCTCAGTCGGGCAGGGTGGCCAGCGACCAGCACCAGCCGGCCAGCTCGCGGGCGATGGCCACGTTCGCGACGACCGGCCGCTTGTGGTGGGCGATGAAGGTCGTCCAGCGCTGGTTGAGCCGCTGGTTGCCCAGGTGTCCGCGGGCACGCGCCGCGGCCGGTGCGCGTTGCCAGCGGGCTTGGATCGTGGCCCCGGCCCGGTAGCGCTTGCGGTGGTGCCAGGCGGCTTCGACCAACAGCCTGCGGGCATGGGAGTTGCCGGTCTTGGTGATCGGTCCTTGCGAACGGGACTGGCCGCTGGAGGACTCACTCGGTACCAGCCCGAGGTAGGCGCCGATGCTCGCGCCGGTGAACCGCTCCCAGTCGCCGATCTCCACGGCCAGGGCGAAGCCGGTGAGCGTGTCGATTCCGCGCAGGCACCCGATCCGGGCGACCACCGCAGACACGGTGAGCCGGTGGCCATCGCGGTGATCGCTTTATCGAGTCGGGCCCGGCGTCCCTCGGCCAGGACCACCGCCTCATACGCGCTGTCGTAGGCCGCCTGCAGCGCCACGTCGTCGAAGCGTTGCGCGCCGAGCCACGCATGGTGCGCCGGCCGCCACGTGACCCCGCCGCTCCACACGAGCCCTTGGCGCAGCAGCAGTTTGCTCACCCGATGACGCGCCCGCATCAGATCCCCGCGCACATCCTCGCGCGCCCCCACCAGATCCCGGGCGGCTTCTTCGGCCGGCGAGGGCACCCGCACTGCGGTGAACTCGTCCAGGCGCAGCAGCTTCGCCAGGTGCAAAGCGTCGCGGGTATCGGTTTTCACCCGCTCACCGGCCGGACGCTGCAGTCTCGAGGGCGCGAGTACCTCGCAGCGTATCCCCGCCACCGCGGCTGGACCGGGCAGGCGACCGATCCACCCGAGGACGTCAGCATGCTGCGGTGTGAGCCGACAGCGGATCAACTCCCCGGCCACTGTGTCGATCGCGCACGCCACCACGCTGCGGGCATGCGCATCCAACCCGACGCTCGTACGCTCAGAAAACACCGAAATGTAGGCACTACCGGCCAGGCTGCGCCCGGTCAGCAACCCACGACAACTTGCGAGCGAGGCCCGGACCCACGACCGGCACCTTCAGCCCCAGAGAACTCCTGGCCGTTGGGGAAGGACCACCGTGATGGGCGGCGCTCGGGCGGCGTGTCCGCCACGGCTACGCCGCCTCTTGGCCCTCGCCGTCCTCGCGTTCGAGGGCGTGCTTGAGCTGGGAGCGGGCATCGGGCGGTTCGGGTCCGGCGATCTCGCTCCAGAAGGCGTGCGTGAGGATCACGGCAGTGAGGTCACGTGCCTTCTCCCGCAGCGCGGCAACCTGCTGCTGTTCGTGCTCCGAGCCTGGCGAGTCCGGGTACGCGCGGGACGTGGCGAGTCTTGCCCTCGGGACGCCCCCAGGCCTCCATCGGCTCCGCCCAGGCGCCGGGCGTGACGGCGGGCGGGGGAACAGGGAAGACTCGGAGCAGACTGGAGAGGGGCGCCGCGATGACCGCACAGCCGATTCACCCGCACGGCCCGGAGCGGGTGCTGCGTAACGCCGAGGGCATCGCGGCCGCGCTGTCCGGCGAGCGCCGGATGGAGTTCTACCGCGAACTGCTGGCCGCCGCGCCCGAGGACGCCGGCCTCCTACTGCCGAGCAGAAGGAAGAACCCGGCCAAGGCAGACACTTGACCGGCCCCGCCCCTTCATAGATGACTTCGGCTCGTCAGACATCCCATGGCATTGAGATGTCAAGCCGTAGCGGCGAGGGTTGCGTGGTGTGACCATGCGGTGGGCTCGCCGTAGAGGGGATCGCGCCCTAATGGATCCAGTGCTCACGCCCGAACTGCCCGGCGGGCACGCCATCCCATCAGCAGTCAGCCCTCCCGGCCAACCAGCAGGGGCACGGTCTGACGACGGAAGTCAGTGCTTCCGGGTGACGTAGTGCTCACCCGCTGGCGGCTACGGACCGTAGTCTCTCCCACGGCCCGACGAGTCCCATTAGGGTGACATTGGTCTGCACGCCACGGGCCTGGCTCGCGGCACCGTGGGAGTGTCACCTTCTGGGCAAGGTCATGTTGCGTTGCGGAGCATGGCTGTAGCGACCGCGCATGCCTCCGCTGCGGGAGCCGACGTGCGTTCCCGCAGCGCAGTGACGATCGCGCCGTCCATCAGCAGAACGAACCGTCGCGCGAGTGCCTCGGCATCCTCGTGCCCACTTCTGGCAAGCAGGCCCGCAACGTACGCGGTGACGCGCTCCTTGTGCTCGGCAGCAACCCGGTACGCCGCACTGCCGGTGTCGGCGGTCTCGGCCATGGTGTTGATGAAGGCGCAGCCGCGGAAGTCCGCGTCGGCGAAGCGCTCGGCCAGTGCGCGGAAGACGTCCAGGGGTTTTCCGCCGAAGGCGTCCACGCGTTCGGCCAGCCAGGCGCGCCAGGCCTGGTCGCGTCGTTGCAGGACGGCCACAACCAGGTCGTCCTTGCTGGCGAAATGCCTGTAGAAGGAGGCCCGGCCGACTCCGGACACAGCCAGGATGCGTTCGACACCGACGGCGCGGATGCCCTCGGCGTAGAAGAGATCCTCGGCGGCGTCGAGGAGGCGTTCGCGTGCGTGGGTGGCCATGTGACCAGGCTATCCCGATCTTGACGGTTACGGAACCGATCAGTACCGTCTTGCCACAAGAAGACGGAACCGATCGGTACCATCTGGAGGACTCGTGCCACGTATGCCGCAGCTCACCGACGACCCCTCGGGGCTTCTCGACCAGACCCGCCGCCAGCTCGGCCGACTGCCCAACCTGTACGCGGCGCTGGCCAACGGCCCGGCGGCACTCGCCGGGTACCTGGCCTTGCGCGATCACCTCGGCCGTGGCGTTCTGCCCACCCGGCTGCGCGAGCAGCTTGCGCTCCTGGCCGCACAGGAGAACCACTGCACGTACTGCGTCAGCGCCCACACGCTGCGGGGCCGGAAGCTGGGCCTGAGTGACGAGGAACTGGTCCGCACCCGCGAGGCTGCCGACGACACCGACCCGCACGCTGACGCGGTGCTGCGGATCGCCCGCGAGGTTATGCGTACTGGGGGCCGCGTCGAGGACACGGCGCTGGCCGAGGCCCGCCGAGCCGGGGTGACCGACGCCGAGCTGGCCGAGATCGTCGCCCACATCGCACTCAACACGCTGTCCAACTACTTCAACCACCTTGCCCAGCCGGACCTCGACTTCCCGGAGGTGTCCGCGTGATCCGCGAGTGGCGCAAGGGCTCGATCGAGCTCGTGTCCGGCTACACCATCACCGACGCCGACGGCCGTTCCGTCGGCCGCGCCGAGGGCGTCGACTTCGCGCTCGAGGGCGGCTTCGTCAACGTCCGACTCCCTGGCGCCCCCATACCCAGTTGGTCTCAGCTCCGGCCGTCCGTCTGATCACCTGCGAATCCTGACCTGACCTTGAGGCTCTGATGCGGGCTATTGCCTGGCCAGTCAGGTCGCCGGTGTCAGTCATGCGCTCAAGGGCGCCATAGCCTCACCCCGGCATGCGCGGGCCCGGCCCGGATCGCGTGATCCTGGGCCGGGTCGATCACTGATTTCGGCTGGTTACTGACTTGGCTCGTCAAGGTGATGCTGGATCGTCGAGGGTCAGGCCGGTGCCCGCTATGAAGCCGTCGAGGGTTTCGGGCCGGTACTGGAGGCGTTTTAGACGTCATCTCATTTGGCGTATTCGGTAGCCTGCTGGTGTGGGAATCGTGGAGCGGTTGGTGCCGGACGAGTTGTGGGAGTTGTTCCAGCGGGTGGTGCCGGAAGCGCCTACCCGGCCTCAGGGTGGCGGCCGACGTCGACACGGCGACCGGGAGGTGCTGGCTGCGATCGTGTTTGTGGCCACATCGGGATGCACATGGCAGCAGCTGCCGTCCGCGTCGTTCGGGCCGTCGGGAGCAACGGCTCACAGGCGCTTCGCCGAGTGGACGAAGGCCAGAGTCTGGGCCAAGCTGCACCGCCTGGTCCTCGACGAACTCGGCGCCCGTGGTGAGCTGGACTGGTTGCGCTGCGCGATCGACTCGGTGAACATGCGTGCCCTGAAAAGGGGGACCTGACAGGCCCGAATCCTGTCGACCGGGGCAAGTACGGCTCGAAGATCCACTTGATCACCGAGCGGACCGGTCTGCCCCTGTCTGCGGGGATCTCGGGAGCGAACCTGCACGACAGCCAGGCGCTGATCCCGCTGGTGAAGGGCATACCGCCGATCCGCTCCCGGCGCGGACGTCGACGACGCAGACCGGGAAAGCTCCACGCCGACAAGGGATACGACTACGACAACCTGCGGCGATGGTTACGCAAGCGGGGCATCAGGCACCGCATCGCCCGCAAGGGCATCGAGTCCTCGACCCGCTTGGGCCGGCACCGTTGGACCATAGAACGCACGATGTCCTGGCTCGCTGGATGCCGTCGACTGCACCGCCGTTACGAGCGCAAGAGCGAGCACTTCCTGGCCTTCACCAGCATCGCCTGCACCCTCATCTGCTACCGCAGACTCACCAAATGAGATGTCTTCTTAGCCGGTTGCGGACGAGCGTTTCCAGGTGGTCGAGGGCGACGACGGCGAGGTTGGCCAATGCGTACGGCGGCAGCGCGGCCAACCGTATGCGCTTGCTGAACGAGGTGCTCGACGCCGTGTGCGCCCAGTGGCCCGCCGAGCGGGTGGGCGTGCGCCTGACCCCGAGAACAGTTTCAACTCGATGTCGGGCTCCGACCCGCAGGGCCACTTCGAGTACTTCCTGGGGCAGCTGAGTGCGCGCGGCCTGGCGTACGCACACGTCCTGGAAGGCGACATGGCGACGAAGACCGCTTCCGTCGACTACCGTGCGCTGCGGACCAGGTTCACCGGAGCGTTCATCGCCAACAACGGCTACGACCTCGCCCGCGTCCAGGCAGTGGTGAACAGCGGGCACACCGACCTGGTCGCCTTCGGCCCGCCGTTCCTGGCCAACCCGGACCTGGTCAGCCGCTACCGGGAGAACCTGCCGCTGGCCGCGGCCGACCCGACCACGTTCTACGGCGGCGGGGAGGCCGGCTACACGGACTATCCGTCCTACCGGGGCGACGGAGCCCAGACACGCACCCTCGCGGCTGCGGCCGATGTCCAGTCCGGCATGCCGCTGCACCTGGCTCTGCAGGACCTGCCGCCGGTCGGCTGACGCGGCTCCCGGCCTCGGGCCGCTCGGCCGGGTCCACCGGCGGCGTCGTAGCGCGCGCCGGCCCCGGGACACTGCCGCCGCCAAGCCGGCAGGCCGTTGCCGATCGGTGCTGGGGGCCGTCCCGGTGCCGGACCTGGCAATGGTGCGTCACTCACTGCGTGTGGTGAGGCGTCCGGCGGCTTCGAGTCGTGCGAGGCGGCCGTGCTGCCGATCGGCTCACTGCCGTACCCGGTCGGGATCCAGCGCGGCGCCGTGGCCGACGTGGAGGGCCGTGGGGTTGAGGGCGAGCATCTCGCGGAGGCTGGCGAGGTTCTGCCGCGGGTCGTCGTGGAAGGGCGGGTTGGCGGGCCTGCCGGGGATCAGGCCCATGAAGGAGCCGGCGACCAGGTCGCCGGCGACGAGGTCGCCGTCGTCGGTGAGGACCGAGACCGATCCGGCGGTGTGGCCCGGGGTGGGCATGATGCGCGCCGCGAGCCCGAAGTCCTCCAGGCTCGTCTCGCCGCGAATCAGCACGGCCGGTTCGAAGGATTCGGCCTGGACGTGGAGGTTTTTGTTCCGGGCCATGAGGCGGCCCATCGGGCCGGTGGGCAGGTACGGTTCACGGACCCGGCCGGAGCGGTATGGCCCGAGGTCGGCGATGTGGCCGGCTACGGGCGCGCCGGTGAGCCGGTGCAGTTCGGCGGCGGAGCCGAAGTGGTCGATGTGGCCGTGGGTGATGACGATCAGCGAGACGTCGGCGGGGTCGACGCCGTGGGCGGCGATCTCCTCGTGGATCTTCTGGCCGCTGCCCGGGGTTCCGGCATCGACGATGACGGGCCGTCGGCCGAGCAGCAGGTAGGCGTTGATGTTGTGCCGGCCCATGACCGGAATCGGGACGACCTTCGTGCGGGACATGGCTTTCCTCCGAAGTGTGCTGGTCGATGCCACCCTGTGCGGGCATGGCGAAGCTCGGCCGGTGCGGCAGCGCGCGCCGGCCGGCAGGTGGTGCGGGTGCGTGGCTCAGAAGCGGCGGCGGTACTCGGCCGGGGTGGTGCCCAGCCGCCGCCGGAAGACGCGGTGCAGCGTCTCCACGGAGCCGAGGCCGCTGGCGGCGGAGACCTCGGGCAGGCTCCGGTCGCTGTCCTCCAGCAGTCGCCGGGCGGCCTCCAGCCTGGCCGCCTCCACGTAGGCGGCCGGTGTCGTGGAGGTGCGCTGCTGAAACAGCCGGGTGAAGTGGCGCACGCTCAGGTGCGTGCGGGCCGCGAGGGCTTCGAGGGAGAGGTCCTCGGTGAGGTGTTCGGCGATCCACCTGCGCAGCTCGTCGATCCGGTCGTCCGAGGAGCCCTGGACGGAAAGCGGCACGCTGAACTGGCTCTGCCCGCCCGAACGTTTGACGTACATCACCATCATCCGGGCCGTCGCGAGCGCGAGATCCTGGCCGTGGTCCTCGGCGACCATTCCCAGCGCCATGTCCATCCCCGAGGTGACGCCGGCGCAGGTCCACACCTGCCCGTCCCGGATGAAGATCGGATCGGGATCGACCCGGACGCTGGGGTGTTCGGCGGCCAGCCTGGCTGCGGTGAGCCAGTGCGTGGTGGCCGGGCGGCCGTCGAGCAGCCCGGCGGCGGCCAGCAGGTGCGCTCCCGCGCAGATCGATCCGATCCGCCGGGCCCGGGGTGCAGCGCGGCGCAGCCAGTCGGTGACCTCGTGGTCGATCACCGGCTCCACGCCGCCGTCGACAAGCTCGATCGCCCCCGACACCAGCAGGGTGTCGATCGGGCCGGTCACGTCGTCGAGGGCCAGGTCGGCCATCAGCCGGACGCCGCTGGAGGTGGTCACCGGACCGCCGTCGGCCGTCGCGATCCGCATGAGGTAGCCGGGCCGGTCGGCTCCGGCGACCCGGGAGGCGACAGAGAACACCTCGGCCGGTCCGGTGGTGTCCAGCAGCTCGATGCCGGGGAAGGCGACGATCACGACGCGGTGCGGTTGGGGCATGCCCTGATCATTCCGCCCGGCCGGACATGGCTGCAATGACCAGGATCTGTCACATCAGGCCATCGAGCGCGATGGCCGGCGGGCGCCAACGCCGTCACAGCTGACGCTCAGTCCGCTCCCCGTCGTCGTCCTCATCCACAGCCTCCGCTGGGTCTCGCAGGGGCCGCAGCCCGCCGCGGGCCGGGCCGGAGGCACGGAAGGTATAGCGGCCCAGCACGTTGAGGTTGGCGTGCTTGAGAGGGCATTTGATCTAGGCGAATTGCCCTTTCTATTCTAGTAAGTCCCTCGCCAGGTTGGTGTCGTCTCGTCCGTTATGCGCTTGGCGAGGTTGTCGATCGAGGCGACGTGGATCATGGCCTCGGAGCTGGCGGGAAGGGTCTCGTAATCGCGAGAAAGGCGCCGGTGCAACATAAGCCAACCCAGGCTTCGCTCGACTACCCAGCGTCTTTTGACAACGTGAAAGCCGTGAACTCCGGGGTTTCTGTTGACGACTTCGACGTCGATTCCGAGACGTGCGCCGTGCTCGATGACGGCGTTCTTGAAGCCGGTGTCGACCCAGCTCTTGGCGATGGTTGGATACGTCTTCTTGGCTTGGTCGAGAAGACGTATTCCTACGGCGTTCTCGGAGAGGCTCGCGGCGGTGACAGTCACGGCGAGGATGAGTCCGATCGTATCGGTGAGTATGCCTCGCTTGCGGCCGACGATCTTCTTGGCGGCGTCCGTTCCCTGGCTGGTCAGGGGCACGTTGGTGGAGGTCTTCACGCTCTGGGTGTCGATGACGGACCCTGTGGGTTCGGGCTTGCGCCCTTCCTTCACGCGGGCGAGCCCGGTCAGGTCGTAGTTGAGCTGGGCGAGGATTCCCTCATCGCGCCAGGCGGCATAGTAGGCGTAGACGGTGCCGTAGTTCGGGAAGTCGTGTGGGAGGTATTTCCAGGGGATTCCCGTGCGGTTGATGTAGAGGAGTGCGTTGAATACGTCGCGCAGGTCGACCTTGGCCGGCTGCCCGGTGGGTCTGCGGTCGAGCCGGGCTTTTCTCCAGGCCGTCAACGTCGGCTCGATTAGGGCCCATCGGGCGTCGGAAAGGTCGCTGGGGTACGGCTTCCGCTGGCTCACGTTCCAGAGGGATCATGGGTGTGACGGAAGATCGGGTTCCGGTGATCATCGGGCGGTTCCGTGCCATCTCTACGTCAGACACGCTTCGAGGATCGAAGCCGAGCGAAACGGGCGGGCAGGTCCGGAAGTCTTGAAGTGATGAAGCGCATTGATCCGCCGAAAGACCTCAAACTGACACAGCGACAGAACTCGCATACCGGCATGAGGCATACCTGAACGCCCACTGAGAGGTCGTTTTCTCCCGATGTTTCATCCCGGAATTGGTGTTTGATCCCCAGGTGTCGGGTCGCGCCAGGAGATGGTGGCTTCGCCGGTGAGGCGGCGGGCCATCAGGTCGGTCATGGCGAGGTGGATCATGGCTTCGGAGCGGGCGGGCAGGGTCTCGTAGTCGCGCGCCAGGCGGCGGTGGAACATCAGCCATCCGTACGTGCGCTCCACGGTCCAGCGCTTAGGCAGCGGAGTGAACCCCCTGGTCCCGGGGGTGCGTTGGACGATTTCCATGTCGATGCCGAGCTGAGCGGCGTGCTCGACGAGGTGCTGGCGGTAGCCGCCATCGACCCAGACCTTGCGAATGGTGGGGTGAGCGGCCGCGACCTGGTCGATCAGGTGAGTTCCTGCTGCGGAGTCCTGCACGCTCGCGGCCGTGACCAGTACCGCGAGCAGTAGTCCGAGGGTGTCGGTGACGATGCTCCGCTTGCGGCCCACGATCTAATGGGCAGCAGTTGGAGCCGGAGAAGCCTCGTCCTGACCCAGGTGGATGAACCCTGAAATCGAGAGTGGCTCGATGGTTCTGACTCCGATCGATGGCGGGAGGGACGGGTTGTACTCGTCGTGGGTTCCCGGGGCCAGGACCCCTTGAATGCAGAGTCGAGCCGCCGCTTCTCCCGCCGTCCCGGTCACGTTGCCGGACACCGGCGTCAGCACGATGCCCTCCGTTGATCCGGGCTTGAGCCCCTGAAAAAGACCGGCGGGTGCTGGCGCTCGTGGTCGGCAACGTGACCGATCACATGATCAGACCGTTGACGTTCATGGTCCGAGCCGCTCGCAGGGATCACCTCTGACCTGTTCAGGAGCCATCGAGCTCTTCTCAAGACTGAGGACCCTGCAGGTCGCTGGGGTCACGAACGGCTAATCGGATGACGGGCCATCGAGCCCTGCCATTAGGGAGACGCGTGCCCCGCACGGCTGTGACCAGCCAAAATACGCGACTCACCCGAGAGGACGTGAACCGTATTGAGCGTGTTCTGCGGCATCGACTGGGCCAGCGACCACCACGACGTCGTCCTGGTCGACAACGCCGGATCCTTACTGGACAAGGCCCGTATCGACGACAACGCCGACGGCCTGGCCCACCTCCTGCAGATGCTTACCGAGCACGGCGACAGCGCCGAAGCTCCCATTCCGGTGGCCATCGAGACCTCCCGCGGGCTGCTGGTCGCCTGCCTGCGCGCGACCGGCCGCCCCATCTACGCGATCAACCCGCTGGCCGCAGCACGCTACCGCGACCGGCATGCGGTCTCCCGCAAGAAGTCCGACCACCTCGACGCCGTGGTACTCGCGAACATCCTGCGCACCGACGCCGCCGCCCACCGCCAGCTGCCGGCCGACTCCGAGCTCGCCCAGGCAATCGCGGTCCTCGCCCGCGCTCAGCAGGACGCCGTGTGGGACCGCACCCAGGCCGCCAACAAGCTCACCTCGCACCTCCGCGCGTACTTCCCCGGCTTCCTCGCCTCCGTCGGCGTGCGCCGCGAGGGCGTCTGCCACCCCATCGCCCGCGTCCTGCTTGCGGCCGCCCCCACCCCCGGCCAGGCCGCCCAGCTGACCCGCGCCCAGTTGCGGTCGTTGCTGAAGAAGGCCGGTCGCAAGAACACCATCGATGCAGAGGCAGAGCGTCTCCAGACCGCGCTGCGCGCCCCGCAGATGCGCCAGCTCCCGCTGGTCGAAGAGGCCATGGGCCGCCAGACCCTCGCCCTGCTGCGGCAGCTGGATGCCGCCTGCGCCAGCGCCGACGACCTCGCCGAGGCCGCGATGGAGTCTTTTAAGCAGCACCCGGACGCCGAGATCATCACCGGCTTCCCAGGGCTCAGCGCGCTCAGCGGCGCCCGGGTGTTCGCCGAGATCGGCGACGACCGATCCCGCTTCGCCGACGCGAAAAGCCTCAAGGCTTACGCCGGTTCGGCCCCGATCACCAGGGCCTCCGGCAAGAGCGTGGCCGTCCTTGCCCGCCGGGTCAAGAACCAGCGACTGGCCGGTGTCGGCTACGTGTGGGCCTTCGCCGCCATGGCCCACTCAGACGGCGCCAGAGCCCACTACGACCGCCGCCGCAAGGCCGGAGACCGCCACACCGCCGCTCAGCGCAACCTTTTCAACCGCATGCTCGGCTGCCTCCACCACTGCCTCACCCACCGCGTCCACTACAGCGAAACGGTGGCCTTCGCCGCCCCATCAGACACTCAACTAGCGGATGCCGCTTGACAGTTCTTCCGCATCGGATGTCTGCTTCGCCGCGTCGGTGCCCTGGCCGGCGGCCGGGACGCTGGTGGAGGTCTTCACGCTCTGGGCATCGATGACGCACGCGGACGGCTCCGCACGCTTGCCCTCCTGCTGCCGTAACAGCCTGCGCAGTACGCCGGTGAGCTGGGCGAACACGCCGGCCTTCTGCCACTTGGCGAAGTAGCCGTAGCAGGTCTCCCAGGGCGGGAAGTCGTGCGGCAGGTAGCGCCACTGCACCCCGGTGCGGTCCACGTACAGGATCGCGTTCATGATCTCGCGCAGGTCGTGCTCGGGCGGGCGTCCGATGTTCAGCGCATGCCGGCGCCGCTCGGCCCGCCAGGCACTCAGGACCGGCTCGATCAGCTCCCAGCGGGCATCGGACAGATCACTCGGATACGGACGGCGTTCGGTCATGACCTGGACGTACCGCTGACCGGGGGCGTGCGCCCAGGCGTGAACCGAGATCGGCGGGAGCACCACCACGCGACGGGCGTCTTGGGATGAGACAGACGCAAGGTGCATCCCGTCCCAGCCGTCACCCCAACCGGCGCATGTGCCACAACTACTCCACCAGACCCGCCAAGACGCCAAACCCTGGTCGAAAAGCCCAGAGCAAAGCACACATCACAGGCGAAAACGACCTCTGAGTGGGCGTTCAGGTATGCCTCATGCCGGTATGCGAGTTCTGTCGCTGTGTCAGTTTGAGGTCTTTCGGCGGATCAATGCGCTTCATCACTTCAAGACTTCCGGACCTGCCCGCCCGTTTCGCTCGGCTTCGATCCTCGAAGCGTGTCTGACGTAGAGATGGCACGAAACCGCCCGATGATCACCGGAACCCGATCTTCCGTCACACCCATGATCCCTCTGGAACGTGAGCCAGCGGAAGCCGTACCCCAGCGACCTTTCCGACGCCCGATGGGCCCTAATCGAGCCGACGTTGACGGCCTGGAGAAAAGCCCGGCTCGACCGCAGACCCACCGGGCAGCCGGCCAAGGTCGACCTGCGCGACGTATTCAACGCACTCCTCTACATCAACCGCACGGGAATCCCCTGGAAATACCTCCCACACGACTTCCCGAACTACGGCACCGTCTACGCCTACTATGCCGCCTGGCGCGATGAGGGAATCCTCGCCCAGCTCAACTACGACCTGACCGGGCTCGCCCGCGTGAAGGAAGGGCGCAAGCCCGAACCCACAGGGTCCGTCATCGACACCCAGAGCGTGAAGACCTCCACCAACGTGCCCCTGACCAGCCAGGGAACGGACGCCGCCAAGAAGATCGTCGGCCGCAAGCGAGGCATACTCACCGATACGATCGGACTCATCCTCGCCGTGACTGTCACCGCCGCGAGCCTCTCCGAGAACGCCGTAGGAATACGTCTTCTCGACCAAGCCAAGAAGACGTATCCAACCATCGCCAAGAGCTGGGTCGACACCGGCTTCAAGAACGCCGTCATCGAGCACGGCGCACGTCTCGGAATCGACGTCGAAGTCGTCAACAGAAACCCCGGAGTTCGCGGCTTTCACGTTGTCAAAAGACGCTGGGTAGTCGAGCGAAGCCTGGGTTGGCTTATGTTGCACCGGCGCCTTTCTCGCGATTACGAGACCCTTCCCGCCAGCTCCGAGGCCATGATCCACGTCGCCTCGATCGACAACCTCGCCAAGCGCATAACGGACGAGACGACACCAACCTGGCGAGGGACTTACTAGAATAGAAAGGGCAATTCGCCTAGATCAAATGCCCTCTGAGGAAGAGTACGGGAACGCTGAGTCGTGAGCTCAGCCCGAGCATCGCCAGAAGATCGTGCACTCTGCTCACCATGCCTGGACCATGAACCTGTCGCCGGGCCGCATTCTCCGCACTGCCGCGAGTGCGTGCCGCGAAAAGACTCCCTGCGGTACCCCGGCGAGCCGGATGACGTCAGCCGGCCCCCGCGCCGCCTCCGTCCATCTGTGTTCGGGACGCACCCGCAAGAGAGCGTCTCCCTAGGAGTGAAAGACACACGCACGACCGCGCCCCTATCGCTGACGCCTCGGTGAACAGAGTGCTTGCGGTTGCCATATGGTCCCGAGGGGCGTTCAGGCTGGTCAGCGCAATGAGCCACCACCGAAGAGGCCCTCGAACACTGCAGAGTCAGCCTGCGGTTCCGTGACGCGCGTAGCGGCGGCATCGCAGTCATGAGCATGACATTAGTCGAGTGACCGTGACATGACAGTGTGCGGGAGGAACATAGTGCCGCAGGGCGTGAACCGGCAGTGCCGCAGGGATTTCTTCGCCCCTCCATAGGGTGGGCCGCTTCATTGGAGAGCACTGGGGCGGGCTTGACGGTCGCCGACCCGGCCACCGGTGTGGCGGTCTACGACACCTACGGCGGCTCCGGCTGGGCGGTCTACGGCGGCACCAGCGCCTCCGCCCCGATCGTCGCAGGCGTGTACGCCCTCGGGCACCCCGGGCTCCAGCGACTACCCGGCGAAGTACCCGTACCAGCACACCGGCAACCTGTACGACGTCACCAGCGGCAACAACGGCTCATGCGCCCCGTCGTACTTCTGCACCGCAACCGCCGGCTACGACGGGCCGACGGGCTGGGGCACCCCGAACGGCACTGCCGCCTTCACCGCCGGCTCCAGCAGCGGCAACACGGTGACCGTCACCAACCCCGGCAGCCAGTCCACCACCACCGGCAGCTCGGTCAGCCTGCAGATCCACGCCACCGACAGCGGCGGCGCGGCCCTCACCTACAGCGCGTCCGGCCTGCCGACCGGCCTGTCCATCAACAGCTCCACCGGCCTGATCTCCGGCACCGCCTCCACCGCGGGCACCTACCAGGTCACCGTCACCGCGAAGGACTCCACCGCCGCCTCCGGCTCGACGTCCTTCACCTGGACGGTCGGCTCCGGGGGCCTCTATGGGGTTCGTCAACCCGTAGGTGCGGGTTGGGGGTCGTAGAGGGTGCCGTCGCGGAGCATCGCGAAGAGCACGTCGGCTCGCCTGCGGGCCAGGCAGAGGAGGGCTTGGGTGTGATGCTTTCCCTGCTTGATCTTCTTGTCGTAGTAGGCCCGGGAGGCCGGGTCGGCCAGGGCCGCGAATGCGGACAGGAAGAAGGCGCGTTTGAGATGCTTGTTTCCCCGTCGGGAGGGCTGCTCGCCGCGGATGGAGGAGCCCGAACTTCTCGTGGCGGGGGCAAGGCTGGCGTAGGCGGCGAGGTGGCCTGCGGTGGGGAAGCTGCGGCCGTCGCCGACGTCGATGAGGATTCTGGCTCCGGTCCTGAGCCGATCCCCGGCATGGACGTCAGGACCGCGGAAAGAGGGTGCGACTCCAGCAGTTCCTCGATCCGGGTGGCCAGGAGTTTCCGCTGATCAAGTACGGATTTCAGCTGGCCGGCGAGGCTGGGGACGATCAGTGTGGCGGCATCGGTGCCTGGGACGACGACCGTCTGTTCGTCGAGTGCAGTGAAGACATCGCCCACCAGGCGTTCGGCCATGCGCGGGGCCTTGGCCCGTATCAGGCTGATCAGTTGGCGGCGTCCTGCCTTCCTCAACTGGGCCGGAGAGCCGAAGCGTTCGAGCATCAGCAGCACGGCCGGGTGCCGGATGCGCGGGCCCAGTACCCGTTCCAGCGAGGGGTGGATCTGGGTGAGCAGACCGCGCAGCCGGTTGGCGATGCGGGCGGTTTCACCTGCGAGGTCGTCGTCGAAGCCGACGATCATCTCCAGTTCGGCAACCGTCTGGTCGCTCAGCTCGACGGCCCGCAGGGGGTGGCATGACGCGGGCCGCGTCCGCGATGATGAACGCATCCCTCGCGTCGGTCTTGGCCTCGCCCGGATAGCGGTCGGCGATCCGGCGCATGGTCAGTCCGGGCAGATAGGCGACCTGGCAGCCTGCGTTGCGGGCGACCGCCAGAGGCAGCGCGCCGATCGACGCGGGCTGGTCGACCACCACAAGCACTATCCCGTGCTTGGCCTGCAGCTTCTTGAAGAGCTCGCGCAACATCGGCTCGCTGTTGGGCAGCCGTTTGTCGAGCGCCTTCTTCCCCGCCGGTGTGACGGCGGTGGCGTGGTGTTCGCCCTTGCCGACGTCCAAGCCGAGGAAGACGCCGATGTCACTCGTGTCGATCACAAGGATCCTTCGGTCGCACGGTCCAGGCCTCACCTGCGGCACCAGTTGCCGACATCCACATTACGAAGAGCCTCCCAAGCCCTCGGCGGGCCAGTGGTCATGCCTCTCATCAGCGGTCTACCAGTGCCTCCGAGACCGGTGACACCACCCCCCAGATCATGGTCAACAGGGGGGAGCAGTCATGCCGGACCCGGAGGCCGGGAGCCCCATTGCGGGACCACGAAGACGGTAATGGGGGCGGCGGCTGCACCTCGTCCCAGCTGCTGGCCAACCCCGGCTTCGAGTCGGGCAGCACCGGCTGGAGCGCGACCAGCGGGGTCATCACCAACGACTCCGGTGAGGCGGCGCACGGCGGCTCGTACAAGGCCTGGCTGGACGGCTATGGCTCCTCGCACACCGACACGCTGTCCCAGTCGGTGACGATCCCGTCCGGCTGCAAGGCCACGCTGACCTTCTACTTGCACATCGAGACCGCGGAGACCACCCGCAGCACCGCGTACGACAAGCTGACGGTCACCGCCGGTTCGACCACCCTGGGGGCCTACTCGAACCTCAACGCTGCCTCCGGGTACGCGCAGAAGACCTTCGACCTGTCCTCGCTGGCGGGCCAGACGGTCACCCTGAAGTTCAACGGCGTGGAGGACTCCTCGCTGCAGACCAGCTTCGTCGTGGACGACACCGCCCTGACGACCAGCTGACCAGCACGACGAGGTGAGCACCCGGTCCCGCACGCGGAAGCCGTCCCGCGTGCGGGACACACCGTATCTACCTGGTCGTTGCAGAACGCCACAAGCCCGCGCCGCCGCCCGCCGGTTGTTTCAGCGTCAGGAAGGCGCGTTCGAAACCAGGTATAGACGCGGGCCGCGCCGCTGTCGTGTCTAGCGGGTCACCAACTGCTCTTGGTCACGCCGGAGAGCTCGCCCGCGTGGGCCATCTCGCGGACGCGGATGCGGGAAAGGCCGAAGGCGCGAAGGTGGCCGCGGGGGCGGTCGTCCACGGAGTCGCGGTTGCGCAGGCGGGTGGCGCTGGCGTCGCGGGGCTGTCTCACGCGCTGGTTCCTCTCGTACACCTTCTCGTCTCGCTTGCCGAACCCGCCCCGTCTGGTAGTTCCGGAGCGTCCCGGCGTTGTCAGGACTGCTTTCCGCCTCTCCCGGCGACTCCCGGGTCAGGCTGTCCTCAGCTTCGTGGCCTTGCTGCGACAGGGCCACGGCGGCGGACTCTCACCGCCGCACGGTCAAGTAGCGCCTCGTGGCGCACGAAGAGGTCATCGAACCGAACGACGTACGCCTCCAACGGACCAGGTACTGGCGGACACGGCAGCCGCTTCGTCATCTCGGGCTCCCCAGACGTTGACGCCTTCACCACACGGCCTACTCCCGGACGAACCCGCCGTCAACAAACCACCGCTAGCCGGTCATGGAGGGGACGAAGGGCGACAGGGCCGGGGCGAGCTGCATGCCGGGGGCCAGGCCGAGGGCGATGAGGGCGTCGGGCAGGCCGCGCCCCGTGCGGGCGGCGTCCATCGTGCCGGGGACGGCTAGCGGGTGGCAGCTGGCAGCGATGATCTCGAACAGGTGCTGCACCCGGCCAGGTCCGCGGGGCAGGAGCTGGCCGTGGAAGTTCTCGTGGTGGGCGAGCACGAGGGCGGCCAGGCCCGCGAGGTGGGCGGAGGCCGTGCCGGTGCCGTCGAGTGCCGCGTAGCCCTCCTGCGGCGCGCACGACAAGACCGCCACACCGGGGGCGGCCGCATCCACGCCGGGACCGTAGCAGCTGAACGGAGCTGCGAAGAGCCCTTCGGATGTCAGCTGCGGGCCGTAGTGAGTGGCTTGGGAGGTGTCGGGCGGGTAGGTGCCGAAGGCGCCTACTGCACCGACGGCGAAGACGGTGGGCAGCGAGGCGGGGAATGCGATCGGCCCACCGGTGTCGCCCGCGGGGGCGATGCAGGCGATGCCCGCCGCGGTGGCGTCGGCGAGTTTGCGGGAGATGAGCGCCGACGGGTAAGGAGAGGCGACCGCGATGTGGGCGATGTCGACCTCGTGTTCGATGCAGTGGTCGAGGGCGGCGATCAGGTCGCTGAAGTGGCCGTCGGGCAGCACCTGGCAGACATCGAGCTCGGCGTCGACGGCGATGCCGGTGATGCCTTTGCCGGTGTCCGCGCCGGCGATGATCCCGGCCGTGTGGGTGCCGCTGCCGACCGGGTCGTGCGCCCAGCCCTCCTTGGTGCGGTGTACGACATCGATTCCGGAGCGCACCCGCTGCTTCAGGTCGGGGTGGTCGGTGCTGACGCCCGTACCGATGACCGCGATCTTGATGCCGAAGGCACGGAAGGTGGGGGGCAGCCGGTCCAGCCGCATGGCCTGCTGGCCCCAGCCGTACTGCTGGCGTTCGTCCAGGTCCGGGTACACCGCGGCGAGCGGGGTGAGGGTGACGACGTTCTCCCGGGCCGCAGACAGGTCGGGGCGGTGGATCCAGCGGTCGGTGTAGCCGCCCCTGGGGCGGACGTACAGGGACCGGATGGACTGTTCGGTATCTGTGGTCAGGGTGATGGTGGCCGTCCCGTCGGCGGCGGTGATGCTCTGGCTCGGCCAGGTCGCCCCGATCAGGAACACGCCCGCGCCGGGCAGCGGTTCGCCGTCCGGGCCGCAGACGCGCAGCGAGATCTCCACTGGCTCTTCCAGCGGCATGACAAGGCCCGGGTCGGGCAGCAGCATCCCTGGGGGCGGTGTGGCGGCGGTGCCGGCGTTGGACAGTGGCAGATCGGGTTCGATGTGCACGTGCAGTGTCCGCATCGCCGGCAGCTGCATCTCGGCGGCTTCGACGACCGCGATCTCGGGGCAGGAGGGAAGGACCCCGGCCGACTGCAGCTTCTCGGACGGCTGGAGTCGGCGGATCACTGTGACGTCGGACATGCTCTCTAGCTGGTCGCACACCGCGTCCATGCTCAGTTCGGGCACTCCCGGTGGCAGCAACTGCTGCGGCAGCGGTGTCACCATGTACCGCTGCCGACGCGGCTGCACCGCGACCGGTGACGGTGCGCCCTTCTTGCGCGGCACTGCTTCCTTGTCCTCGGGGACCGGCCCGCCGCCGGCCCCTGTGCCCTCGGATTCGTTCTGACGGTTGTTCCGGGGCTTGTTCCCGGGCCTGTCCTTGACCATCACGTCTACCTTCACCATGTCTACGTCGGTTTTTGTGCTTGTGATCCGGATGCCGGGCGGCTCCCGCCTCCATGGCGATGCGGTGTGCCCAGGAACAGCTCCTGGCACACCGCATCACGCGGCGCCGGCAATCAGCCGATACCGAAGGGCTGACCCATCTGGCCGAAGCCGGGCTGCTGGTACTGCTGCTGGTATGGCTGGCCGAACGACTGCTGGCCGAACCCGCCGCCCCACTGCTGCTGGCCCTGCTGGCCTTGCTGGCTCTGCTGTACCAGGGTCAGGATCGCGGTCGGCAGCGCCTGCTGCACGGACTGCTCGACCGCGCTGCGCACGCCCTGGGTCAGCGTCGTGTGCAGCGCGACAGCCAGGTAGGGGTGGGCCTGGTGGGCCAGGCCCTGCTGCTGCAGCTGCTGCTGGACCTGCTGGATCTGCTGCAGCGTCTGCTGCATGCGTTGTGCGATCTGCTGGCTCGCCTGCTGGCAGGCCTGCTGGATCGTCTGCTGGACCACCTGCGCGAGCTGCTGCGGACCGCCGAACTGCTGGCCGCCGGCCTGCTGGCCGAACTGCTGCAGCGGCTGGGTACCGGTCATCACCGACATGAAAGCTCCATTTCAACGCCGAGGGGGGGAAGCCGACATAAGAGACTATGTTGGCTTTTTCGGATTATTCCGTCGTGGTGACGCTAAGGCGCCCTCCCCGTGACCGCAATCGGGCGAGCCGTCTCGGAAGAGGAGTCCCCCGATCGGCCCCGGCGACCGGTGAGCTGCCGATAGGCGCGGCAGGCCCTGCAGCCCAGCTGACCGACACACCCGGCAGCATCACTGAGCGTCGTACTGTGGATGCGTAGATTGGGCTCGTGGCCGTACCGCGCTATGAGTGTGTGGCAGGGCCCGCCCCGGCCGGCCTATAGCGCCCAAGGTCGTCGAGGCGGATGGGATATGGGGTAATTGGCAGCCCGACGGTTTCTGGTTCCGTTAGTTCAGGTTCGAGTCCTGGTATCCCAGCCAACGCAGATGCCGCCCATCGCGGCAGGCAACGAGCCCGAAGCGGCTGCTGCGGTTGTCCGGCCAGATGGTGTCTCGCCGAGTGAACACTTCGCGGGACACGATTTCCGGCCATGACGGCGAGGCATGCCCGACTCAGCCGTGCTCGACCGCGGATACTGTCGATACTGAGGGACAGTAGGTGGTATGGGGGTGCGGCGGGCATGAGGCGATGGTCTGTGCCGGTACTCCGGTCATGGTCTTGTCGTGTTCTTCGAATCCTCCGCTGTTGCTGACCTGGATGGAAACGACTGGGTGAGTGGCCGGAGCAGGCCCGTGTGGCGCAGGCTGGGAGTGTGCTTCTTGCGCTGGCGCCGATGTTCGCGGTGATCGGCCCGGTCCCGGGGCCTCAGAGTGAGGCGGAGTACGCGTACGAGACGCTCTGGAACGGGGTCCGGGTCATTGCCCACCTGTCCGGGGACGGGAGCTTGCGTCTGCTGTCCCAGACCGGGGTGGACGTTACCGATCTCCGCCGCGATCATCGCAGCCGGCGTCAGCGCGGTGGCTCTGGGCCTCTTCACGACGTTGGCCGAGGCCAGCAAGGGAGTGGCGGACTGGTTGCAATGGAACGACCGGGTCGGCCCGCTGTCCGGCAAGACACCCCGTCCCGCGTACCGGCTCTCCGTGCCCCTCGAGGAGCCCTGGCAGTCGGCGTGCCCGGCAGGCCATCCCTCGGTGGAGCACCGGAGTTCGAAGTATTTGAACAACCGCGCCGAGAACTCGCACCAGCCCACCCGGCAACGGGAGAGGACCATGCGGCGCTTCACGGACACGCCCAGAGATTCCTGTCCGCCTTCAGCAGCATCTCACCCCACTTCCGGCCCCGCCGCCACCTGCTCACCGCCCGCGAATACCGACACGAAATGACCGAACGGTTCCGCACCTGGAACGAGGCCACCGGCTGCCCCACGACCGTCTGACAGCGGCCGACGAACGAGAGAAACACGCCCCGACACACCCTCCACACCAGCCACCTCCAACAACGTGACAGCGCCCTTGGTGCCTCTCGACCGTCGTGACCGTCCGGATCATCCGAACGGTGGTGCGGGAACCCGTCGTTCCGGTACCTGTCGCGTGATCGCATAGTCGATCAGCGCGAACAGAGATGCGCGCGCGGGGCCTTCCGGCAGTGCCTCGAGGGCGTCCGCCGCGCGGCCGGCTTGCTCGCGTGCCAGCGCACGGGTCACGTCGAGTGCTCCGCTGTCGCGGACGATCGCGAGCGCTTCGTTGACATCGTCGACGGTTGCGCACCCACGACGAACCAGGCTCGCCAGCCTGCCCTGCGTGCGCTGCAGCGCGACCAGCACAGGGTGTGCCAGCGTGCCCTCGCGCAGTGCGGCGCCCGCGGCATCGTCCACCGGGCGTGCGACTCCGGTGAGAATGCGAACGTCCTCGGTCAGCCGGAACGCGACGCCGAGCGCACGGCCGTAGCGCGCGAGTGCTCCGACATGTTCCGAATCGGCTCCAGCCACGACCGCGCCGAGCTGGCACGGCAACTCGAATGACGATGCGGTCTGCGATTCGACCAGCGTCAGATGCTCGTGCTCGGGCACCCGCCCGTCGAATGCGTGCTGGCGCTCGCACATCCGGCCGGTGCACACCTTCCCTACCGCGCGGGCGATGAGATCGAGGGCCTGGGGGCCGCCGTCGGTGGCCAGGTGTAGCGATTTCGACATCAGCAGGTCGCTGACCAGGATGGCGAACCTGTTTCCCCAGCTGGAGTGCGGTGTCGGCGTGTTCTCGACGCCGAGTTGCGCTAGCGCCGCCAACGCGCTCAGCTCGATCGCGGCACCCAACTTGAGGCGGCAGCGCATCCCAGTGTCCCCGAAATGGCTTGCCAGCAGAAGCAGCAGCGCCGGCCGGAACGGGACGCCGGGATCTCCCCAGCCAGACGTGGCCAGACGGGCCAGGAAGGGCCACTCGTCACGCACGGCGCTCGTCATGAGTTCACCGACGCCGAGCAGATGGGTACGCACGTCGAGCCCGGGAGCCATCAGTGCGGCCACGTCATCGATCGTGTCGTTCGCCCGGAGTTCGCCCATGCCCTCGGGCAGGAGAACCGCCCGGCGACACAGCGCGAAGGGGGCGCGCTCACTCGTGAACGTGCTCTCGAGGACCCGCCAGACGAACTGGTACCGGTGTGCCGACCGGCGGCCGGCCGCCAGCCACCCGGAGTATGAATTCTCCAGCAGCAGTGCATAGTCCAGCAGATCCGGACGCCCGGGATCGCGGGTCAACCCGCAGTCGACCACCTCGGCCGCGGTCCTTCCGGACTCAAGCGCGTAACTGATGCCCTCCCCGCTGAACGGGTTCACCAGCCCCGCCGCATCGCCGACGAGCAGGATGCCGTCGGCAACGCAGCGATCTGGTGAGAAGTCGAGGCGAAACGGTGCTGTGGCCCACGCTCCGCGCAACCGGCCGCCGAACGTCTCCCGGCGCGTGCTCAACCGCGCGAGGAAGTCCTGCAGCACCTGCCCCGCCCGGCCTTCGTATCCGGGACGGAACAAACCGACGCCGATATTCGCTTCCGACGCACCCGTCGGATTGATCCAGCCGAACGACGGCAGCAGATCCCGCTCGGCAACATCGTCCAGCGGCAGGAAGACCTCTTGAAGATCCTGCAGCCCGTCGAGATCGGTCAGATAGCCGCGGACGCCGACGCCGAGACCGCCCTCGGGCAGCAGACCGACCGCGCGGGCCAGTGGCGAGCGTGCGCCATCGGCGGCGATGACCGCCGCCGACCGGACGTCGGACAGTCGGCCGTCACGGCGTACCCGCACTCCGACGACGCGTCCTGCCTCAACGATGGGGGTCGTGACCGTGGCGCCCTCCCAGACTTCGGCGCCCACCGCCACCGTACGGGCACAGACCGCCGCGTCAAGCACGACGCGCGGTACGACGAGGCAGTGGCTGTCCGCGCCCGGATAGGCGTCATAGATGAAATCGCGCCAGCCACGGCCGCGCATGTGGACCCGTGCGCCCCGCAGCCGTTCCGCACGGGGCAGCGAGTCGAGGACACCCATCGCGGTGAGGATGCGGACCGCGCGCTGCGTCAGCGCGTCACCACACGCCTTGTCCCGCGGGAAGCGCTGCGCCTCGAGCAGCAGGACCCGGCGGCCCCGGACCGCGAGGTGGTAGGCGGCCGAGCAACCCCCGGGCCCGGCGCCGACGACCACCGCGTCGTAGTGATCGCGCCCCGTCATCGCATGCGGCTCACGATGCGGCGGGGCATGTCGGTGAGCGCGTCGTGGCCCGGGAATTCCGGGAGCCCGGCGAGCGCGGCGGCGGCGCGAGCGGAATACGCGTGCGCGAGTTCGCGCGTCACGTCCACGGTGCCGCTGAGACGCACCAGGCGCGCCGCTTCGGCTGCCTCGCGTGCAGTGAGGACCTCGTGACGCAACAGTGCCGCCAGCCGCCCGCTCGGGTCCTGTCGCAGCGCAAGGAGGACCGCGTACGAGAACACGCCGGCGCGGAGATCGGTACCCGTCGGTTTGCCCAGGTCGGCCGCGTCGCCCACGAGATCGAGCAGGTCGTCGGTGAGCTGGAACGCGATCCCCAGCTGCTGTCCGAAGCGGAACAGAGCATCGACGTGATCGGGGTCGCAGCCGGCCAGCTCCGCACCGAGTCGGCACGGCAGCCCGAACAGCGTGGCCGTCTTCATGCGGATGATTTCGAGGTGCTCGTCGGCGGCCAGCTCCGTGTCGTACACGTGCTCGGTTTCCCGGAGCTGGCCGCTGCACACCGTGAACGCCGCTTCTGCCACCGCCGCCACCGTGTCGGGCGGCAGGTGTGCCAGCTCGGCCATCGCGCACGAGAGGACGTGCGTTCCCGTCGTGGCGGCATACGCGTTGCCCCACAGGGCATTTACGCTCGGCGCTCCGCGTCTCGTCGCCGCGCCGTCCATCACGTCATCGTGCAGCAACGACCCGACGTGCAGGAGTTCGATCGCGGCGGCGGCGTGTACGAGCAGCTCTTCGTCAGCCTCGCCGAGGCTCGCGCAGAGAAACAGCAACTGCGGGCGGATCCGCTTGCCGCCGTGACGAATCAAGTCGCCGGCGATCCGGCCCGGGCTCGCGTCCTGTGCCGTCACCGCCTCGTGCATCGCGTCTTCGAGCCGCGCGGCCCACCCTTTCTTGAAGGAATGCAGCACGGTCTCAGAGGAATTCATCGCGCAGCTCGTCGAGTTGCCCACGCAGCCTCTCCGATGCGAAGGCGAGTTCGGAGAATCGGACGAAGAAGCCGTAGCCGTTGTGCAGGTCGCCCGCCGGGGCCCGGACGATGACGTCTCCCCGGAAGTAGGCCTGAAGTGGCGTGAGGCGGCCACTGGCGATCGCCTGGGCAGCCTCCAGATAGATTGCGCCGTGCATCATCTCGTCCGGTCCGAGCCCCGGCTCGATCACGACGTCGCCGCCTCCGACCCGGACGTTGATCCGGCCGAAGCCGAGCACAGCCAGGTTGGCCCTGCGGCCGTCGAACTCGCCCACCATCTCCTGGAACTCCGCCGGGTTTTCGTTCCGAAAGTTCGTGACCCCGCGCCGCACGTGGTTCGCGAGTGCCTTGTCGTTCTCGGTGACGCTTGTGGCCCGGGGTGCGACGTCGTCGGGCATGGAACCTCTCTCCTCGTTGACCGTTTCCGACCGGTGATGTGGCACGCCGTCACGGCGGCGTCGGCGTGGCGGTGACCGCCCCGAGTGCGTCGACCCTGCCGTACCAGACAAGGGGAATCGGTCCCGGCGTGGTCGTGACAATGAAGTTCTTGACCGTGCCGGGAGCCAGGGTGTTGTTCTTGTCCAGGATGAGCGCGGCGACACCTGCGACGTGGGGGGTCGCCATGCTGGTGCCGGATAGGTTGATGAAGCCGGGCGCGACGACGTCCTCCGGCGTTCCCGTGCCCGCCGCCCGCGTGGAGGCGATGTCCACGCCCGGTGCTGCGACATCCGGCTTCGGCCTGCCGTCCGGCGTCTGGCCGTGGCTGGAGAAGTCCGCGATTTTGTCGTCGTCGTCGGTGGCACCGACGGTGATGACGTTGCGTGCGTTACCGGGACAGCGGATCTTGGTCGCGTAGTCGCCCCAGAAGTCGACGCCTTCGTTTCCGGCGGCGACAGCGACCACCACGCCGAGGTTCACCAGATTGTCGGCGGCGGTACACAGCACGCAGTTGCCGGAGGGGCAGACCCACGCGCCGTCTCGGTGCGAGAAGCCCCAGCTGTTGCTCGCGACATCGACGCCCGAGGTCGCCGCAGCGGTAAACCCCGCGGTTGCCCAGGCCGGAGTCGCATGACCTCTGCCATTCATGATGCGGATATCGACAATGGTCGCGCCGGGGGCGATGCCGCGAAATGTCGCATCCCGGCTCGCGATGATACCCGCGCAATGAGTTCCGTGGCCTACGTCGTCGCGCTTCACCGCTGTACGGGTCATGTCCTGTTGCGGGCCGACGACGCCCGCGAGCGCGGGATGGGTGTCGTCGACACCGGTATCCACGACCGCTACGGAGATACCCGCACCGGTGGTGCCGGGGGGCAGGACATCGGCATGGATGTGCGGCCGGCTGACGTCGAGCGCCTGGATGCTGCGCAGCTTGTTGCTCGTGACGCTGCTGACATCGTCACGCGCGGCCATCGCGAGCACTTCGGACGAGGTGAGCGTGGCACGCACGCTGTGGGTCAGCCAGAACTCCTCCTGGACTTCGACCCCCCGCCGTTCGAGGTCCGCCCGGATGCCCTGCAGGAAGACCCCGGCCTCGGCTTGACGCGCTTCTGTCTCCCTTGCCCGTTCGGCTTTCGGAACCCTTCCGCGGCGCGCGGCAACCTGGCCGGACACGAGATTGATCAATACCTCGTGCACCGGCTCCTCGTTCGGGCCGGGCGCGCCCGTCCAGGCCGCGAGCTTGCGTTCCTCTCGCTCGACCAGAATGGCGTTGACAACCCACGGATCGACCTTGCGCGCCGCGACCGCGCTCTCCGCCGCCAGCTCTTCCAGCTGCTTTCGGCGTCTCTTTTGCACGTACCAGTCGAATTGTTCGCGGCTGCGGTCGGCTGCTGAACTGCCATCACCTACGGGAGTCGGCGAGGACATCCTGGCTCCTCTCAGTGCTCAGACGCGACCTGGGTCTGCCTCGGCGAATCCAGCAGTACCTGCCGGACCTCCGGACGGCGCGCCACCGCAAGCAGTGAGGGTACCGCCAGACGAGCCGCAATCGTGTCATTGAGCCAGAACTCGCGGATTTCATACCCACCCGCCGCAACAATGGCGTCCACCACCGACTCGGCTCGGCGGCCGAATGCCCGACGCAGTGCGTCAACGGCCTCCCCGCGCGCGGCAGCGAAGCCTGACGGGCGGTCGGCGCTCGGGGCGAGGACGATGAGCACCGCGACCTCCGCAGGTCGAACACCGAGGATCTCCCGCTGCAATGCGACATCGAACTTCGCCCAGATATTCTGCGGGATCCATTCCGGCATCAGGTGGCGGCCCAGGCGGCTAGGGCGTCCCGAACATGTGCCGGGGCCGATGTATGCGCGCGGTAATCGATCACGGCGACCATCTTCCTCGATGTGGCTCACTCGTGCGACTGGAACGAGGACCGGCGTATCCATAAGCATGGCACGGTCCGCTTAGCTTGTTCTTTATCTACCAGGATCTACCGGGTCTGCCGATGGCCTTGAGGGTCTCGGGGCGTTTGATGGTCTTGACCACGTCGTAGCGGGGGGGCGGGACGGCGGTTCTTGGTCCCGGGCGGGCGTCCGGGACCGGAGCCGCGGGGTTGGGGAACACGGGCCGGGCAGAGCAGGTGGGCTCGGATGTTCCTGAACCCCCGGCGGACCCGGGCCGGGGTGAGGCGTTCGGGCGTGGTCGGCTTCTCCCAGGGCCGACGGAGGTCGGCGGCCAGCGGCCGGGCGAGTCTGAGCTGGGTGTGCGCGACGACCAGGAGCCAGGTCCAGCGGTCCGCCGCCTCGGGAGTGCGCAGTTTCGGGGTGGTCCAGCCGAGCGTCTGTTTTCCGAACCTGAAGGTGTGCTCGAGGTCCAATACCGCTAGTTTAAGAGGCTGGCGGGGTGAGTGTCGGGGTGCGGGGTAGGGCTGGCGTTCCATGGTGGCCGGGCTTCTTGATGAGGTAGCGGGAGATGACCCGCTTTACGGTTCTCGGGTTGGAGCGCGGTCGTCTCGGTGGGTGGATGTTGGCCAGGAGCTCGCCGAGGATGAAGGCGAGGGCGCGGTCAGGCTGAGGGGGAAAAGTCCGCCGGCGGCATCATCGTGATGCGACGGGCGGCGCGCAGGCAGGTCATGAACGAGAGGCG
Source organism: Streptomyces sp. HUAS 15-9 (assembly GCF_025642155.1). Classification (NCBI taxonomy): domain Bacteria; kingdom Bacillati; phylum Actinomycetota; class Actinomycetes; order Kitasatosporales; family Streptomycetaceae; genus Streptomyces; species Streptomyces qianjiangensis. The sequence continues at coordinate 9,241,491 of NZ_CP106798.1, forward strand.
GTCCGGGTCGAGCTTCTCGGCGTTGGCGCGGGCGGCCTGGAGCATGTGGACGCGTAGCGCGTAGTGGACGAGCAGGTGGCCCCAGATCTGCTGGAGGATTCCGTCGGGTGTCTTGCTGGCCAGGACTTGTCCGGCGCCGATCTGCTGGGCCTTGAGCTCCTTGAACGTGGATTCGATCTCCCAGCGTTCCGTGTAGAGGGCTGCGAGCTCGCAGCCCGGGTACTGCTCGTGGTCGGTCAGCGTGGTCAGCAGGGTGTACTCCTCGCCGTCCGTCTCGAGTTGGTAGCGCAAGGCGCGCACCTGGATGCCGTGCTCGTGCCGCCGGTCGGTGTACCCGTACAGGGTGGTCAGCCATGACCCGTTTGGCAGGAGTTGGTCGGGGGTCAGGCTGTAGCGTTTGGTCGCCAGCCGCATCAGCAACTGGGCGCCCGAGGCCGACCAGACCCGCCACAAGTCGACGCCCGGATAGCCCCGGTCGGCTAGGACCAGCATCTCCGGACGCATCGCGCGGGCTAGGTCCTTGGCCGCGGTGGTCTCGTGCGTGCTGTACTCGGTGATCGCCGCGTCCACGACTACGTGGGTGCCGCACTCCACCAGCCCCACGATCCGGGCCTGGGGGAAAGCGGCCCGCTTGTAGGGCCGCTTCCCGGGCTTGGGCCGTCCGCCGTGCCGACCGAACGCCTCGTCGTTGGCGGGGGTATCGGCGATGTCGACGCAGGTGCCGTCCACCGCCATCAGGCGCAGCCCCCGCCAGAACGCCCACGTGTCCGATGGCTCGGCCAGAGGCACCACCGAGCGGGCGAACAACTCCCGAAACGGCTCCCAGCCCAGTCGCCGACGCGCCAGGAAGATTGACGACTTGGCCGGCTCCCGCCACGCCCCCATCAGGCCGACCTGACGAAGCCAAAGGTCATCTTGCGCATGACTTCCAAATACGGCTCCGGGGAGAACAGCGCCAACCCAAGCACGAAGTACAGCACCAGCCGGGCCGGCAACAGCCTGGACCGCTGCTCGGACCGTCCGCATGCCGCGATCGCCCGCTCGAGCTCCTCCGCCGGATACACCCGCGCCAACAACCCCACACTCACGACATCGTGAGCCCCCGGCATCACACTCTCCCCGTGTCTGACGAACCATCACACTGACATCAAGCGCACCTTAAACTAACGGTATTGGATCGGGAACGACTGCCCACGACACCCGGTACACCAGCTCTCACCAGCCCGGATGAGATACTCGGCAAGGGTAAGGTCTGCCCGGACTCGGGAGATCTGCAGTGGACCCTCACACGCGGCACGGGAATCCGCGTCGGTGATCACCGGCGGGAAGCGGCCTGAGGAAACCCGCGTGGGGTGGGCCGGTGCCGCTGAACGTGCTACGACCGCTGCGACGGGCCAGGCTCCGTGTCATGCGGCCGTCCCGCGTACTCGTCAACGTCTCGCCGCAGGTGGCCGGTCTGGATCTGCGAACGTCCTGATGGAAGTCCTCTGGCGATGGTGATCCCCGTGGTCAGTGATGAACCGGCGTCTCAGAACTTGCCCGTGAGCTGCCGCGTCCGGTGACCCGACTCGTCGGCTATTTCCGTGAGGACACCTTCGGCAAGGACTCGGGGCAGTCGGCGATCACCGCCCGCGTGGTGCAGCGTGGGCAGGTTGCGTGGTCGGGCCTCGTCCGTGCTGTGGCACTCGATGTAGTAGTCCCTGATCACCCCCTCCCCGACCCACCATGCCACCGCCCACTGGCAATCGGCCGGTGATCATCCCGTCGCCCAGCGCCAGAGCTCATCGGGGTCCCGTACCGCCCCGATGCGCTGATCCCCTCGACGAAAAGCCGGCCTGCCTCACTGAGGCGTGGGCCCGGACGAGGCAAGCAGCTCTTGCAGGTCGCGTACGAGGAGCAGTTCGTAGCGGTCGAGGGCGGCGAGGTTCTCGAAGATTCTTCGCGCAGTGGCCTCCTGGCGTTCCAGGTTCGAGTCGAAGTCCCGGACGGCAAAGAGCGAGTCATAGCGCTCGAACGACATGCCATGGTCCTCCTCGTACTCATGGGTGAACTCGACCTCGACCGCCGCATACCCCAGGTTCGCCGCATAGTCGACGAACTCGGAATCCACAGGCCTCATTTCAGCGCCGCAGGCTGCCGCACCATCGCGGATAAGTCGATCCCGGGGAAAACCGGGACGAATGAAGATGTAATGATATTCACTCACGGAGACTCCTAAGGCCAACGAACATCGTAACCATCGCCAATGACCCGGACAGAATTCATCCGCCCAGGCGGATTGTTGCGCAGGAACTTCCCCAATCCCTCGCGCGCCCCACTCTCGTCGAGCCCGCTGCCCCGTGCGTCGACCACAGCATCACGTGCCTGCTTCTTGGCCGTGTTCAGGGTGTTCTTCACGGAGTTCGGGGCTGCTCCGGGGTCCAGGGTCTTGAACTCGGTCGGAACTCCGTCCACGACAGCGTCAGGGGTCTTCCGGCCGTCCACTTCGGACTCTTTCAGCGCCTGTACATTCTTCCCTTCCGACTGCAGGGTCTCAGCTATTCTCCGCTCCTTGGGGCTGAACGCCTTCTCGGACTCATCGATCGAACCACCTCGTGACTCCCCGCTGTCGGCCGCCTTCGACCCACCATTCCCGCTGTCGCCCCCTCCGTCCATGGCTCCGGCTGCCATGAGTGCTATGCCCGCAAGGCCGAGACGCATGGCGGCAAGAAGCTCCCCCGCGGCGAGTCCTCCGACGGCCTCGCCCCCGGCGAGCGCGAAGCCGGCCCCCGGTGGAAAGAGTGCCAGCAGGGAGAGAAGCAGCAGCGCGAAGCCCAGATAGGTGAAGAAGTGGTCGAGAGCGTTGAGGAGGTGGGCCGGGGGAATGGCCCGGCCGGTGGGACCGGTTGGGCCTGTGCTGCGCCACAGGAGGAGGGTGGTCGTCGTTGCGGAGGCCAGGGCTGTGGCGAAACGGAAGCGGTGGATCGCCAACTGTTCGCCCAGGGGATGGGCGGCAGTCCGGCGCCAGGTGCGGAGCAGCGTCGTCAACTGCCAGGCGATCCACGCCAGGGCGGCCATTGCGAAACCCAGCAGGATCTTCGGGCCGGCGCCGGTGATGAAGTATTTCTGAAGTCCAGCCGTCGGCTTGAACGAGCCTACGCCCAGAAAAAGGGCGGACGGGAGGACGAGAACGCAGGGTATGAGGATGGCCGGTAGTCGCCTGCGGCAGGGCGCGGCCATCCGCCGCACTGCTCTGACGCGCGAGCGTATGTCGGGCCTCCGCCAGGCCCGTTCGTGGTCGGTGGCATCGATGCAATCGGCGATGCCGGCGACTTCCCGGCGTAACGGCTCGATGGTGTGGGGTGGTGTCGCGCCTGTCTCGTAGCAGAGAGCACGGCGCAGGCGGACGAACCGCAGTGCGATCAGCATCGTCCACGGGAAGCACCAGGTCGCGTAGCGAACCAGTGCTGCTGCGCTGTCACCGGCCGCGCGTTCCTGCTTCAGCAAGATGCCCGGGAGGGAGCTCTTTGCGCGATGCAGGCACGCCCAGTCGGCTGTCATCGCCAAGAGCAGCGCCACCAGGGGCGCGGCCCACAGTTTGGAGTCAAGGGAGTTGAGCCACCGTTCGGGGTGTCCGCCCGGGTGCCGGATCACGTAGTTGGTGAGCGTGTGGTGCGCCACCGCGGCCGCGAACGGCACCACCGCCAGCGGTTTCCACCAGCCCCGCGCCCGGCACAGGAACCCGACCGCCAGTCCCGCCACGGCCGTCCACGCCAGGTGACTGAAGGTGGCGACGGTGACGTCACCGGTCGGGCCGAGGTCCAGCGTGGCGGCCGGAGCGGGGAGCCAGGACGTGAACACCCCGGCCGGTCCCGGGATGTACGGCGGCGACAGGCTGTCCGGGACCAGCCAGCCGCCGTAGCGGACGAGCGACCGGTCGACGTCCAGGGGGTAGCGCAGCAACGCCTCCAACAGACCGAAGCCGGCGCCGAGCGCCGCCCCCAGCACGGTGAAGTCGGACAGGCCCCACTGGCGACGGACCTTGGCGTACAGCCCGGCCAGCAGGAGCGGTGACACTTTCACCAGTTCCTCGACCCACGGAGCCGTGGTGTATGAGGTGGTGTTCACGACCTCGATCAGCGACCGGCCGGCGGTATCCGCGAACGCGCGCGTGTAGGCGAGTTCCAGCAGGGCTCCGGCGGTTCCGCAGGCGTAGGCGCCCACCATCACGGCCAACAGCACCGTCGAGAGCCGTACCGAGCGCGTGGGCCAGGACACGACGAACAGTTGGACCACCCCGTATACGGCCGCGGTCACCATCAGCACAGTCATGCACGTCCCCCGTTACCCCGCCCGGACAGGCATTCGCTAATGCGAACGTTATGGTAGCGATTTCTGGTGTGCGGATCAACGGCTATTGGCGCACTTCATTCACTCACCGGAATGCTCATTGTGCGGGCGCCATCAGTGCCCCTAACCTCAATACCGGTAACTTAGTGCTTTGGTGTGCGTTTGACTCGTTTGGGTTTGGTGGCGCCAACGAGGCTGATGGCCGTGGTGGGTGGGCGGTCTGCAGCCCGGTGGGCGGCGCGTTTGAGGGGCCAGCTGGCGACTTTGCGTTTGATGGCGCGGGGGTTGGCCCGGTGGCGTCGTGGTGGCAGGGGGCGTTGGAGGAGTTCAGTGTGGGTGGCTTTGATCGCGCGCGTGAGTCTGCCGGGGGGAAATGCCGCCTGGTCGGTGACCTGGCGGCGCGCGACGCGCAGTGAGCGGGTGAAGGAGATCCGGTCGGGGTCCTGGTCGGCTTGTCGTGCGGCCTGGTGCATCAGGTGCCGGATGTGCCGGATGGCGTGGTGGACGAGCAGGAAGCCGTAGAGTTCCTGCTCGGCTCCCTCGGGGTGTTGCGAACGCAGTACCAGGTGTGGCCCGCCGAGGTGGGTCTTGATTTCGTCGAGGGTGGACTCGAACTCCCATCGCTGGGCGTAGAGGGCGGCCAGTTCGGCGGCCGGGGCCTTGTCCGGGTCGAGGATCGTGGTGATGAGCCGGTAGACGCCCTCGTGGCCGGCGATGGTGTACTCCACCGCGCGTACCGGCACCCCGCGACGGGTGTGGTGGATGTCACTGCGGTCGAAGATCTCGGTGAGGTAGGAGCCGTCCGGCAGTTACTCGACCACGGGCAGCACGAGGTCTTTGCGGACCCGCCACAGCAGGCCCGCCCCGGTCGCCGCGGCCTCGCGCCACAGGTCCACGCCGTGGAAACCGCGGTCGGCCAGCAGCAGCATCCCTTCCCGCAGGTTTCCCAGGACCGCCCGGGCCAGAGTCTGCTCTCCGGTGCGCAGAGCTGCGAGTGCGGCGTCGAAGATGACGTGGGTGCCGCACTCCACCAGGCCGACCATGCGCAACTGCGGGTAGCCGACGTCCTGTTCGCCCCGCCCGGAGCGGGGAGGACGACCGAACACCCCCACGTTCGCGCTCGTGTCGGGCAAGTCGAATGTGGTGCCGTCGATCGCGGTCAGCCGCCAGGCGCGGTAGAAGGCACCCTGAGTGTCCCGTGTGGCAGCCGGACGGCACACCCGCACGAACAACTGCCGCAGCGGCGCCACACCCAGCCGAGACCTAGCTTTCCAGATCGCCGCCGTACTCGGCACCGCCCACGACGCATGCCAACGCCGCGCACCCTGCAAACCCGCGGTCAGCAGCCGGGCGTCAGGGCCCGGCTGTCGCGTCGGGTGGGCGCCGGGTTCCACGGCTCCGGCGGGGTGGTGCTGCTCGCGGGGAAGGGAACGTGCTGGTCAGCCGGGTTTCGGCAGGGCTTCGAGCCGGGCCAGGGCCTCGGTGATCACACCGCTCCATGGCCAGTGGTGGGCGAGACGGAGGATGCGGCGGCGGCCGGTGGTGACGAGCTGGGCAGCGGTGGAGAACAGCTGCAGGCGGAGCCGGCGGGGTTCCCACAGACGGGGCTTGCCGGTCAGGGCGAGCATCGGCATCCAGGCGAGCAGGTCCAGGGCGATCTGGACGATCTCCAGCCAGACCTGTTCTGCGCCATGTCATGGAGCGGGAAGTTGCGCAGGTCGGTGGCGGCGCGGATGCGGTCTTCAGCCCAGTCAACACCGCAGAACATGTTCATGTTCTCTCCTGCCTCTCCTTTGGTTCTGGCTGGTCAAGCCGGTGCAGGACACGCGTGCTCCCTAATGGCAGAGCTCTCAAGGCTCGACATCCGATTGGCCGTTCGTGTCCCCAGCGCTCCTGCAGGGGCCCTGGTCTTGGCAGGAACTCGAAGGTTCCCGGCGAGGTGAGGGATCTCCCTGCAGGTGGCTCGGACCACGCAACAGCCTCTCCGGTACGGGCCGGGTGCCGCAGGAGTTGGAGGACATGCGCCACAGCTGGAGAGAAGCCGTGGTCACGCTCGGCGGAGAGAAACGGAGCAAGAGTCCAGCTCTGCTTCCAGAGGTCGTACCTCAGGTCAGACGCATGGCTTTCCTGTCCCGCCCTCGCCGCCGAACTGGCAGCGAGACCCACGGCCTACCGCGGTCAGAGTTCTCGGCTCCGGAGTCGGTCGGTGATGACTCGCTTGACTGCCCATTAGGTCAAGCGCATGCCGTCGGCGTCGGTGAAGCGCAGCTGGGCGCCCGGATGCGGGCGTTCCTCGCGGACGATCAGCCGTATCCCTTTGGGCCAGCCTTTGAGGCAGTCTCCGTCGAGTTCGGCCACCCAGGCACCCTCACGGATCTCGCCACCGGGTTCGACGGCCACCGTCCAGGCCGATGCGGGAACCTTCAAGACGGCCTGGTGGATGGCGTCGGTGATGGTCATGGCGACCGAGTACGACAGCCACCGGCCCCAGCGCGGACAGCCAGTTGACGAACTCGTGGGTGCCGCCGCCGGAGTCAGTACGGATCAGTGTCTGTCGTCCGCGCCGGTACTTCTTGGGCAGCTGGGCCAGGGCGAGTTGGGCGGTGGTGATGTGGTCGGCGGCGGTGTTGCTGCCCGCGTTCCCTGGCCGCAGCAGACCGGCCACGGGTTCGCCGGACCCGCCTTGGCCGTGGTCGACGAACCCCATCAGCGGATGGTGCCCGAAGGTCTTCTTCCAGGTCGCGGCCGCTTCCTGCTTCTCGGAGTGCGCGATGACCAGCACCCCCTCCAGGTCCACGACCACCTGCCCGCCGGCGTCCGGAGCTTCCTCACCGGCCAACGTCCATACATATTCGCGGACTTGAGCGCGGGTCCTGCGCAGCGCGGTCAGCGCAGGCCTCCCGCCCGCTGCCAGCGTGTCGATCAGCCGGGACACGGTCGGATCAGAGGCCACCGGCCCGAACAAGGCCGGCTCGGCCCGCAGCATGCCCACATCGGCCAGGCAGTCCCCGCCCAGCGCGACCGCGAGCGCCACATCCAGAAGGATCTTTCCCGGATCATGCACCGCCCGCGGCTTGCGCCACGGCGCCAACGCCGCCGATATCGCCCGATCCAGGCCGGTCTTGCGAATCGTCTCCACCAGCAGCACACCGCCGGCCTGGGAGACCACCCCCACCTTCAGTACGGACACGCGGGTAGGACCCGATACGCTTCTTCACCTGGGAAGTGCCTCCGACGGTGGCAGGAACAAGGACCTCGACAGTCCTCATTCTTGCTGGTCAGAGGCACTTTTCGTTTGTCTGACCACCCGTCGGACGCCAGGCTTCATGAAAGCCCGAGGCTAAGTCGGGCCGACAAGTGGACCAAGGAGGCTGGCTCTACCCGAGCTGACTACGCTGCCGTGCTTTCCCGGCGCGGCACCGCCGCCTGGATTCAGGAGAGGAGCTCGAACCCGGAGTGATTCGCCCGCAGCCGTGGCAGCTGTAATTCTTGATCTTGGCCGTCGGGTTACGTAGTCGCCGCCGCGGTGACGTTGTTCCAGTGCTGGTGGCAGGCGGTAATGAAGCCATGCCCGTCCCACAAGAACAACAACCCCGGCATCGCGCTCGCGTGGTGGCGGAGCGTATTCTCCAGGCAGGGGAATTCGGGGGCCGGGGGGCCGCGTGAACCGGTACTGGCGGCATGGCATCTGGGCGGCAGCGGCGCTCGCCATGGGCGTGGTCTTCGTCGTGGCAGGCAGGAATGGGGACCTCGGCGACACCGGGTCGTTGACGGCGGTGCTCGGTTTCGGGCTGTCCGTGACGGGTCTGGCCGTAAGTCTGCTGCGGGAAGGAGCCGCGCAAGAGAGTGGGTCGTCGCGGCAGGAGAGGATCGACCGGCTCACCGGGCAAGTGGCTGAAGTGGTCCAAGAACAGTGGCAGGCGGAATGGCGGCTGCGACAGCTGCAGGACCCCGCCCCGCTGCAAGTTGGCTGGGCGCCAGCCGACCCGTGGCTGTCCGATCACCGGGAGAACATCGGCGGCCCGGAGGACCTGAGCGCGCGGCTGGAGCAGATCGTCGAGGTCTTCGCCCAGGTGCCGTCGCGCAGGCTGGTGGTGCTGGGCGAGCGGGGAAGCGGCAAGAGTGTGCTGGCGCTGCGCTTCACTCTGGATCTGCTGGAGCGCCGCGGGCCTCAGGACCCCGTACCTGTGGTGTTCTCCGTGTCGAACTGGCAGCCGGACCGCCAAGGCCTGCAGGAATGGATGGCGGCCTCGCTGGCCGCCACCTACCCCGGGGCCACCTGGGGCCGCGACCTGTTGGCCGTCGGCCGCGTCCTGCCGGTCTTGGACGGCCTTGACGAGATCCCGGCACCCTTGCAGGCGCACGCGATACGGCGGCTGAACGCCGAACTCGACGCCGATGCCCCGGTCCTGCTGACCTGCCGCACCCGGGTCTATGCCGACGTCGTCCAGAGCGGGGACGTGTTCACCGCGGCCGCGGTGGTCGAACTGCAGCCCCCCGCCTTCGACGACGCCAGCGCTTACCTGCGGCGCACTGCCCGCCCCACCCGGGGCCCCGACGGGCAGCGCACGACCCGCTGGGCACCGGTCCTCGACCACGTCCGCACCCACCCCCACGAGCCGGCGGCCCGGGCGCTGCGCCAGGTCCTTGCCAGCCCGCTGATGGTGGCGATGGCCCGCACCGTCTACGACGACACCGGCGCCGACCCTGCCGAACTCCTCGATCCCCGCTTCCACGACCCGGCCGTCGTGGAACAGCACCTTCTGGACGCCTTTGTGCCCGCCGCCTTCCGTGACGCGTCCGTGAACGGCGAGGATGTCCGGCGTTGGCTCGGCTTTCTCGCCCGCCATCTGCAGCAACGCCAGACCCGCGACCTGGCCTGGTGGCAACTGCGCCTGATGCTACCGAGGCCTCTTCGCCTGCTGGGACCCCTCCTGCTCCTGGGATGCGCAGTGGTGGCAGCGGCAGCAGTTACAGCGGCTGTACGCGATCAAGTGCTGTTGCTGACCGTGCCGTGCGGATACGTGGCCGGGATATGGATCGGGTATCTGATCCTGTCCCGCGGTCCCACCCTGCAGGTGCTTCGACGGCCGGCGGTGCGGCTGCCCCGGCAAACCGTCCTGGTCTCATCGGCGGTTCCGTTGGGCGTTGCAGTGGGCGCCATGAGCCGGTTGGTTCTTGAAGGGGGGCGGATGGGCGATTACACCCCGGGCAGTGCGGTTGAGGACTGGTCGGCGGGTGCGTTCGTGGTCGCGATGGGGGCTGGGCTGGCCATCGTGCTCGTGCTTGCCGCTCTGGGGGTCACAGGCGAGCCGCATCCGTCCACTGCGCCGGCGGGCAGAGGTGGGCGAGGCGGATCCGTTTTCTACCGCGTCATGAGCGTGCTAGCCGTGGTGGTGGTTGTTGTTCTCGTCGCTGAGGGGGCGTCCACGCGGCTTCCCCTCTGGATCGCAGGTGCGATCGCAGTGGTGGCTGGGATTCCAGTCGCACGCGCGGTCTGGCCCAGACAAGGGGCACGACCGCAGCGCCGACGCCAGCCGGGAAAGGCCTTGGTCCGAGGGCTGGCGACCAGCCTACTGGCGAGCCTCTGTCTGAGCCTCGCATTTGGCCTAGCCGCAGCAGTCACCCTCATGATCCGAGCTGACCTGCAAGGCGAGTTCGTGGCCGGCGACACGGTACACGAACAGCCCGACGGCACGCGCTATGCCGTAACTGCCGACGGTTGGCGCTACGGTCCACTTCCGGACGGCGGCATCTACGTGCAACCGCCTGACCCGATCCATGGAGTCCTCGTCAAATACTCTGATGGCGATACGTGGTTGGACACTCCATCGACTGATCGAAAGTCGACATCCGCCGACGAACGCGACGACCTCCTCGGTGACTGTGGTGTCGACGGGACAACATGCATCCCCTTCAACGGCCCTATCAGAGTCGTCCAACGAAGCGGCGATTACTTTGCCATGGTGGAGTTGCCTAGCGGGACGGTCGCCTACGCTGACTCTGAGCTGATCGGTACGGTGTCCCAGCCCCTCGATGATTGGTCGGAAAGAGTCTCGCCAGCTCGGCTCTTTAGTAAGGTGGCCGCCTTCGGTCTGCAATATGGCCTGGCGATCGGTCTGATCAGCTGCATGGTGGCTGGATTGCAGTATTGGCTTACTTCACCGGCTGACACCGCGCGCACGTCGAGCCCCATCGCAAGTCTTCGCGCGGACCGGGCCACTGCCGTCATTCGCGGCCTCTCCCTCGCCCCCATCACCGCCTCCGTCGGCTTCCAACTCCTGTTCTTGGTGCACCTGTACTCCGAAACGGGCTCCCTGATAGCCGTCACACTCCTGGCTGGCCTCCTCGCGGCCAGTCTGAGCGCCTGGGGATGGCTGCTCACCACCCGACTGTGGCTGTGTGGCCTCGAGCGGTTGCCCTGGCGGCTCATGGCCTTCCTCGACGATGCCCACCGCCGGGGTGTCCTTCGACAGGCCGGGGCTGTGTACCAGTTCCGGCACGCCCGGCTGCAAGAACAACTCGCCACCACTTCCGTCGACACCAGGACTTCTTCGCTGACCCTTTGATAAGCGCAGCTGGCCCGCAGCCAGTAACGCTAGCGCCTTGAAGAACGCGGTCGTTGTCAGGGATCTGCGGGTCAGTTGTCCGGTCGGTGTGGCGGTGACGATCCGGGTTGAGGAGCCGCCCCGCCTCCACGATGCAACCGCAGCCGAATCGCCGTGGAGGCCCATGTATGCCCCCCATTCCGCAGGTTCATATAGCCGGACTTACCGATAAACGCCTGCCAACGCTACATCCATCATGAGATGGTTCAGGCGCCTGCGTGTAGGTAAGCGGCCCAGAGTGATGGAGTGTTCAGGAACTTGCCACGAAGTTCGTGGATGGCGTTGTGGAGAGCGAGCGCGGATCGGCTCGTATCCAACGTGCCGCGTGCGGTCCGCAGTTCCGTGTAGAAGGTGCGCGCGAACTGCACAGAAGCGCTGTCGTTGATCACCCACAGAGTTCCGATCAGCGCGCATCCGCACCCGTCCGCCCGGGCGACGGCTCGGTACCACATACGAGGGGTCCTGAAGCGGTGCCATTGTCGTCGCCCGGCTGCTGGACGCTCCAGCCGGGCGACACCAGAGCCCATGTGTGTCAGCTCACGCGCCCGTATGCCGGGTCAAGCACGTGAAGTAAACCGTACCGGCCCACTCTGAGCTTTCCGTGAAGCTCAACACAGCCGCCCGAGCGGGCGGCTCGCACGACGGCACTTCTGTGGAGAACGAGCCCGCGCCCTCAGGGTCGTACGCAAGGAGATCTGTGCACTGGTACGCGGGTGCATTTGCGAGGAGGATCGCATCCTTCACGTTCCCACTGTCTGACCCGGTGTACACGAGGCAGTACGACGTGCTCGGGTCACCTCCGGTGGCAGGGGTTTGGATGACGCGGACCTGTTCGAGTTGCGGCTGCGAGGCTGCCATCAGGCTCGGCGGCGGGCTGACCGACGGAGTGGACAGCGGTGTGTTGGTTGTCGGGCTATTCGCGACCGAAGAGGCCGACGGGCTCACTGCGGCGCCACCTGCCACAGATGGCGGTCATGTCCCCTGGTGTGGTGTAGCGGCGGGCAGCTGTTCTCTGCCCTGGATGGTCAGCAACCTGTCGCGGTGCCCGTCGCGTCAAGTGGTGATGGCATGGACCGTCGCGTGTGCCGGCCGGGAAGCGGTTCGCGAAGAAGGTGCTCCATGGACTGTTTGCGGCCCGACCGCGATCGGCCGCTGTGGTTGCGGTACTTCGCTGCCGTACCGCCTCACGCCTCGTGAAGAGTGGCCGCCGACGACTGAGACTTGAACATGTTCAAACTCCGTGCCAGGGTACGGCGCGGGTTCTTGAGTCCACCGGCCGCGCACGCGGCCTGCGGAACCCGCTAGGGGTGGAGTGTGTTGCGTTACAGTCGTACTGCGCTGATCTTGCTCGCCATGGCCCTTGCTCTCACGGCCTGCGGCAGGCTCATGGACCGGCCGCCGCCCGTTGGCGAACCGGCCGTGCTGAAACCAGCCGAACTTGCGACCACGTGGACCGATGCCGACGGCGGCACCCTCACGCTGAAGCAGGACGGGACGTTCATCGCCGATATAGTCTGCGTCACGGTGCGAATCTGCGGTTTGGTGTCAGTGGTGGTGTGCGTGTGTTGTCACCGGTGTCTAGGTCTTTGACCTGGTGTGATGTGGTGTTGGGTGGCGTTCTGCTGGTGTCACTCCGCTGATTTCGGCTGGGGTGTGGTGGTGCAGATTCCTGAGTCGGGGGAGTGTACGCCGGGTGTTGACCCATCTCGTCTTCTTCGGTGAACTGCGCTGTCTGTTTGTTGGTTGGGGGACTGTGGCCGGTAGCGGGGGATGGTTTTCTTGCCGGGCGGTGCGGTATGAGTCGTGCGCAGCGGAGCGAGGGTGGCCGGTCGGTCGCGCGGTCGGTGGCTGGTGTGCCGGGGTTGTTGGGGCGGGAGCAGGCGGTGTCCCGTCTGCTGGTGTTGGACGGGCGTGGGGAGTTGACCACGGAGCATGTCCGTCTGGTGGCGGCTTCGGTGGGGGTGTCGCTCAGGTCGGTGTGGCGGTGGCTTGAGGCTGCTCGGCGGGAGGGGCGTACAGGGCCGCGGGGGCGGGAGCGGTTCCGGGTCACGCCGGAGTTGCATGCGCGTCTTCTCGCCTGGTGTGGGAACGCGGCTGCGGTTCACCGGGAGCTGGTGGTCGAGCATGCCGCGGCTGTCGCTGAGGGCCGCTGCGCCTCGCCGGTGCCGTCGTTGGCGACGTTGCACCGGGCGATTCGCCGGGATCTGAGTGCGGGGCAGCGTGCGGCTCTTGCTGGTGGGGAGCGGGCTCGGCGGCGGCACGATGTGCATTTGCGGCGGCCGAGGTTGTGGCGGAATGCGTGCTGGGAGGCTGATCACACGCATGTGCCCGTCGAGGTTGTGCTGGATGGGGAGCTGGTGTGTCCGTGGGTGACGTGGTTCGTCGATTGCGCGACGAACGCGATTGCCGGGGCAGCCGTCACACCGCATCAGCCGTCCAGGGACGCGATTCTGGCCGCGTTGAGGATTGCTTTGTCGAGGACGAAGAGCTGTCTGGCCCGTACGGGCCGGTCGGGGTCTGCCTTCGCTGGTGCGGATCGACCGAGGCAGCGATTTCCTTTCTTCCACGGTGGCGGCGGCGCTGGGTGCGTTTGCGGTGCCGGTGGAGGACCTCCCCGCCTACCGCCCGGAGCTGAAGGGAACGGTGGAGAACCTGAACCGGTGCGTGGAGCGGATGTTCTTCGCGTCGTTGCCCGGCTACACCCGCGCCCCGTCTGCCCAGCTGCGCCCGGGCTCTCGGAGCACCCGAGGGAGCCAGGCACAGGGGGCAGAACCGCTTGAGTTCACGGTGTTCGTCGGTCTGCTGCTGGAGTGGATCACATGGTGGAACACGGAGCACACCAGTCAGGCGCTTGAGGGGCGTACCCCGCTCCAGGCGTGGCAGGACGATCCCACACCGGTCGAGGACGTGGACGCTCACCTGCTGTGGGCGTTCACGCTGGAGGACGACGGACGGGTGCGCACGCTGACTGCGTGCGGGGTGCGCTGGCGAAGCCGGTACTACGTGGGGGAGTGGATGACCGGCCGTGCGGATGCGGGCACGAAGGTACGCATCCGCTACATCCCGCATCATGACCATGAGATCGAGGTCTTCGACGCGGCCTCGGGCAGGCACTTGGGCACAGCGCACCTGGCAGACGCGGCCAGCGCCGACCAGCGGCGTGCGGTGCGCCAGAGCCGGGAAGCTGAAGCGCCGCCTGGCCGCGCGCTGTCTGCTGCCTCGCGTCACACGCGGGACCGGTTCGGGGCGGTCACCAGTGCACAGCGCCCGCAGAGGCTGGGCGCGTTGACGGCAGTACAGGCCGAGCAGGAACTCGCCGTCAGCCACCGGGCGGACCTGGCCGCGCGGGCGCTGCCGGATCTGATCCCGCCCAGCGAGCCCCCTGCCTCCTGGGCCCGTCCCGTCAAGCGACTGGCACCAGACCCCAGCACGCCGGCGAGCATGCCCGACGAGGGGAGCTGACCGATGACGACCGCACAGCGCCGGGGCCTTCTCCCGCAAGAACGCGACGACCACTACATGCGCCTGAAAGACGCCCACGTTGTTGCCACCAAGACCCTGCTGGAAGTACGGGAGAACATCCGAGTGGCCGTCGAGGCCCAGGCGATGATCTGCATCTACGGCGCTACCGGCCACGGCAAGTCCCTGGCGGTCAATGCCTCGCTGCGCGAGCTGGCTCCGGCACTGACGCGCCGTATCCGGTTCCAGGCCCGGCCCACCACCCGGGGTCTGCGGTACGAGCTCTTTCACGCTCTGGAACTGCCGGGCCGACCGCCGCCCCAGCCGATCGAATTCGACCGGGTGCTGCGCGCCGCTCTGGACGAGCCGAAGGTACTGGTGTGTGACGAGGCGCAGTGGCTGTCCAAGCATTGCTTCGAGTATCTGCGCTACCTCTGGGATGACTCCGACACCGGCCTGACGATCATCTTCACGGGAGGCAACGGCTGCTTCGAGACGCTGCAGAGCGAGCCGATGCTGGAATCACGGGTCTACACCTGGCAGGAGATTCCCCGGATGCCGCTGGCCGAGGTCCAGACGGTCGTCCCTGCGTTCCATCCCTTGTGGGCCGACGCCGACCCCGCGCTCATCGCCGTCTGCGACCAGGAAGCCGCCCACGGGAACTTCCGCGCCTGGGCCAAGATCACCCACCAGCTTCTGGGCGGCCTGGCAGCAACAGGCCGGACGCGTGTGGACGAAGACCTCCTGCGCTGGGCCTACAGCAAGCTCCCTCGCCGGGGACACGATGCTGATCTGCACCAGTCCGCCACCCTCATCGTGGTCCTGGACCCGCACGATGACCTTGTGCACACCCGCGCAGCTCTTGCCGCACATGCCCCCTGGGCGGGCCGGCTCACGGTCCATCCCACTCCGGGCACCGATTCCACCCTCGCACTGGCCTACGACATCCTGGCCGCGCTCGGCAAGCCTGTGCCCTTGACCGGGTACCGCCAGCGCGACACGGCCTCCGCCTGGACCATCGCAGCCGCCTGGATCCTCGCCACCGGCACCACCCACCTGATGCTGCTGCGCGCTCACTACCTCACCCCTCACCGCCTGCGCGCCCTGCTGCACCTGCGCCAGCGCACAGGCCTTCACCTGTCCCTGGTCTGTCACCGCGCTTACCTGCCCGTGGCCCTTCAACGCGTCCTGGTCGGCGTCGACTGCCACCCGGCCGAGGCCGCAGCCCTCCTCCCGGCCGCCGAACCATCCCCTGCAGTCCAGGCCTCCATCCCGCACCGTCCGCTGGCGAACCGGTGGATCAGCCTGCCCGCCCTGACCACTCTTCGTGCCCTCGACGCAAGTCCCCGCCCCTGCCAGTGCACCGCGCCCACGGCGGCCGATATGGACTTCTTCCCGCCTGTGATGCCACCGGTCACCGAGGCGGAGGTTGCTTTCCGTCTCCGCCACGCCACCGCTCACCCGCACCTGGCAGCCGAACTCGCCACCGCCGCTTTCACTGCGGCATCCACCACGCAGCTCGACACCGCCCACGTCCGCGACCTGGCCCTGGACGCCTCCACCATCACCCTTCACGACGAGGGACTCCGCCTGGGCTGCATGACCCACCACGTTCCGCTCTGGGCCCGCTCCCTCCTTCTGGCCGCGGCCTGCCTGTGGCGTATCCACTCCGACACAGACGGCCCGCTGTTCAGCGACCCTCTGGCGAATACGGACGTGCCGGGCCTGACAGCCTTCGCGGAGAGCTGCAAACTCCGTCCGCCCCAGCCACCGCGCCCCAAGCAGCGCCGCCGAAGGCAGGGCGCGAAGCCACGCCCGAAACCGCCACAGAAGACGATCTGGCCCCTGTGCACTGTCCACTACGCGACCCCATGGCCCACCAGTGACCAGGACCTGATGGAAGGCTGCCCGCCACCACCTCCCCACACCCGTCGGACCATCGCTGCCCGGAAGAAAGGATGGCTGCCGCCCGACTACGGGCCGCGCAGACTTCGACGCCCCTTTCTGAGCATCTGCCTGTCACTGTGTACGGCACACGCTGTCACCGGTGCGCGTCATGCACTGTCACCGCAAAAGACGCAGCTCAGCTGAGAAGTGAGAGATAGCCCACCCAGGATGCCGACGCCTGCGCAGCAGCGCGCAGGTTCGTCGGACACTGCGCGGCTTCACCGGTCGACGGCACCCACGCCCTGCCCCTCGGAGGACAGGGCGTGATCCAGAATGAATCTGGACTAAATTTTGAAGCACGCACCGGACGCCACCCCAACCTCGCTCGGCCCGCACTGTGCGGGAACATCCCGCACCACGCTCCTGGAATCTCGCACACGACAGACTCCCGGTGCGTGCTGACCGAAGAAGCCACACACATTTCGGGGCGCCGACAGTGCTGCTACCGGCCGCAATGGGAAGAGACTTGAGTGCGTGGACAAGAACTATGCGAGCAGTACTCAAGGTTGCCAGGACTCATGCGCCCAAGCTGCTCCATCTGCTCCCGGGACAGGCCGCAGCGCAGTGTCCTGCGTACGGAAGGGCAAGAACGTAGTGAAGTTGAAGAGCCGTCAGGCCTGGGCTGCACTTCCGGGTGAGTGTGGGCGAGCTGGCGCGCACCGATGAAAGACAGCCACGCCCCCTCCAGAAATGGCCAGACCGCGGTCCTGACCCCCGCCAAGCAAGGGGCCGGCCCACCGCCCCTTGCTGCCGCGAGGGCCGCAGGCCCGTTCCGCGCGGAGCGCGGGGGAGGCTGGAGCGCAGCGGAAGCCGCCAGCCGGGACGCAGTCCCGGCATCAGGCCCGCATAGCGGGCCGTGCCCCCGTAGCGCAGCAGAGGGGGCATCAACTCGACTGCTGCGCAGTCGAGTTGTGTGGCGAGCAACGCGAGCCACACGCGCTCCCGCGAAGCGGGAGCGCAACTCCCGTGCGCAGCACGGGAGTTC